>NZ_CP107734.1:5538418-11076837 GCF_045206895.1 Streptomyces sp. NBC_00631 | reverse complement strand
GATCCGGTTGCCCCAACCGCGAGCACGCTTGGCACTGCAGCGGGCACTTGCAGGCAGTCGCATCCGTCGTTGCCGGCGGCCGCGACGACGAGGACCCCTTGCTCGGCACATAGTCGCAGGGCTCGTCCCAGCAGTTCGTCCGGCTGCCCGTCTGGAACGCGCTCACCGCCGCTGACGTTGATGATGTGGGCGCCCTCCTGGACGGCGCGCTCGATGGCCCGGGCCAGATCCAGTTGGGGGACCCGGGCCTCGTCCCCGTCCCGGAACACCGGCAACAGCAGTCCCCGGCAGCGTGGGGCGATGCCGGTCACGCCCGTTCCAGGCTGTCCGAAGATCAGACTGGTGACGAGGGTGCCGTGCAGAGACATCGGCCCGGCTCCGGGAGCCTGGGTCACCAGTGTGTCGATTCTCGTCAGGTCGGCGCCCTCGAAGCAGGGGTGGGACAGCTCCACTGGCCCGTCGAGAATGGCAACGCACACTTCGGTGCTGCCAAGGAGCTCCTCCTGAGGGGCTTCCAGACCTCGAAGTACGGACCGGGCTTCCATCCCAACTCCCACTCGCTTGCCTTGTTCTGTCCGTGAGCATCCGCCAGCCCTGTGCGGCGTGCGTTGTCCGGACGGTGCAAGAGGCGTTCCGCGATCGTTGCCCGCGCATCATTCATGTGTTCTTGACGCAGGCCGGACAACGATCGCGGAACGCCTCAGAGGGCTTGAGGACACGGCCGCGGACCTGCGGCTGACGGGAAAGAGGTGGCTACACCCGGATGCGTGTGGCACATGCCAGTTGCACAGTGAGGATGTGTTGCTGAACGAAACTTCGAACGAAGTATCCCTCGAACTGCTGGGCGACTTTGAGCTCGTCTGCTCTGGTCACAGGGTGCGTCTGCCTGTCGGAGCTCAGCGTTTGCTGGCATTCCTGGGGCTGCAGAGCGACGGCATCCATCGAGGTGCCGCGGCACAGCAGATGTGGCCCGACTACCCCTGCCACCGGGCCGCCGCCAATCTGCGCTCAGCTCTATGCCAGGGAAGACGCACCGGCTGTGTCCCCCTCGTTGACTGCCTTGGGCAACGATTGCGGCTTTCGCCCCTAGTCCGCGTCGATCTGCACACGGTCGGCGCAGACGCACGGAAGATCGTCGATGGCCTGGGCCCGCCCCGCGACGCCGAAGCGCTCATCGACGACCTCACGCGGGAACTACTGCCCGACTGGAACGACGAGTGGCTGGATCTGGACCGTGAACGCTGGAACCAGCTGCGCCTCTACGCCCTCGAAGGCTTGGCCCAGCGATTGCTGGCGGCAGAGCAATACCTTCCTGCCCTCCAGGCTGCGCTTGCGGCCATCGCCATCGACCCCCTCCGGGAGACCGCCCACCGGATCGTGATCGAGATCCATCTGGCGGAGGGCAACGTAGCGAGCGCCGTACGGCGCTATCAGCACTACTCCGACTTCCTCTTGCGGGAACTCCGTGTGAGCCCCTCGCCGCAGATGACCAGCCTCCTGCAAGGCTTGCTGTCCGCCTAACACCTGGCCGGCATGCTGCGGTGACGCGGCCGTGACGCTCCTCGAACGCTGCAGGGAACATCTCCACTACGGGCCCGGCGGAGGCTGGTGGCCGCATCGGAGTCCCCATCGTTCACGGGGATGCAGGTGCCTCCCGCACAATCCTCCATTGGCGGGCTCCTGAATGATCAGAAAGGAGATGAACGTGGTGGACACTCGTTTCAACCAGGAAACGGAACGCAGGCCGGCCGGCCTGTCCATGCCCGTGCAGGCGCCACCCGTCTACCGCTCCGCAGCCGGCACCGCAGGCGCTGCCCCTGCCGGTGGCGTCCAAGCCGACGGCCTCGGGTCGTTTTTCGGCGGCCTCGTGGACGACCTGTCGCACGCAATCCCTGGATCTGGCGCCGTCGGTGACGTTCTGGGCTGGCTCGGCCTCTGAGGAACGTGGTGCCGGCGGCCCGGCGGCTGCCGGCACCAACGGCGGCGGAAGAGATCCTCGCGGTAAGCCGTAGCCAAACGGCATGCTCAGGCCGGTGGTCTCACCCCGCAAGGCGAGGCATCGAGGGAGCGGGTGCGCATGCTGTGGCCGCCGATGGCTTGCGCGGGGCGTGAAGAACACGGTGATCGCGAGAGAACTGCGCCTCAGCGGTCGGTGACGGGGCGACGCCGGTCCTGGCGGCCCGGCTCCCCGAGCTGAGCACCACAAGAGACCACACGCCCATTTTTCATCGGGCACGACGGCAAAACGAAAGGAGTATGATCATGATGTATCAGACTACGCGTGCCGAGGCAAGGCGCCGACCAGCCGCCGCACTCAATATGCCGCAGCAGGCGCCGCCCATCGACCGCACCGAAGCCGCCGCTGTAGGTGCCCCAAATGCGGCCCCTGGCGTCGAAGCAAACATGATCGCGCCGCCGTTCCTCGACTGGCCATGGACAGGGACAAACAGCCCATGGACGGGGACAGGGCCAGGGACAGGGCCAGGCTTCCACATCCCCCCCATCATCGCCTGACCACTTGTGAGCCGATGCGCTCGCAGCCGGTCCTCTTCGAGCTGTGAACGCCTGCCCTTTCGGGTTCTGAGGATGTGGTGTCGGCAGCCGTCGGCTGCCGACACCGACTCTCACGGTTGCGACCGTGAGAAGTCATGGAACCTGAAGAACGAACCCATACCGGCCTCATGGCGGCCACCGCATTCATCTCACGCTGGTGACGGTGACCCCCAGAGTGTGAGATAGCCCCGCGGCAGGCCGTGGCGACGAGGTACGCGCAAATCACGGTGCTCTTGCCCCGCGGGACCAAGCCAACATCACGGTGCTCTCGCCCCGCGGGACCAAGCCAACAAGGAGCGGTTGCACGGATGGGCCGCCAATGCTTGCCCAGGGCCGAGGAACGTGGTGCTCGCGAGAGGAATGCGCTTCAGCAGCGGGCGACGCAGTGCGCCGGTCCTGGCGGCCCGGCCTGAGCACCACAGATAGCCACTCGCCCGTGCGGTTTACGTCCCGGCCGAGCCAGCCGCTCGCCGCCCCCTCAATGTGGGACAGCCCTTAGTGGCTTCAGCAGCAGGTCCAGGCATCGGCGTGCCGGGCAGGTGATGTTTCTGCGTGACGGCAGCCGTTCATGCTGAAGATGGTAATGATCTAGCGTGCCGACACCAAATGCCCCTGAACCCCCAACTCATAAAAAGCACTGGTCGCAGCTTTCCCAATGGGTGACTGGCCACATCAAGAAGCTGCTGGGAGTCATCATTGTGGCGATCGTTGGGGTGGTAGCTCAGCAAGTCGCTGTGACGTGTTCCGCCACAAAGCCTCAACGGTCAACACAAGTTCATTACATCCGCCTTTTTGATGAGGAGGGAGGACTAGTTCCTCCCTTCAAAGTAACTGAGAGCATTAGTGGGGCCACATGTACTTCAGACTCCCACGGAAGCGGCGATCTCAACGCTTGGCGCTGTGGTACCCCAGATAACTACATCCGGGATCCCTGCTGGTCCACGCCGTGGAGTGCAGCAGGAGACCGTGACATGGCGTGCATTGATTCACCTTGGGACTACGGGGCACTCCTCTTGCTGGCACCCAAAGTATACGTAACGTCAGATTGGTCCACTTCGCCTTACCGGAAAAAGACCCCGTGGGCTCTGCAACTTCGAGACCCCACTAAACACAACCGATCACTTCACTGTGTATGGGTGCAGGGAAACGCAGTTCAAGAGATCTACGGTATGCGCATAAACTATTTCTGCTGGCCCATCGGGCATGAGTGGCAGACTTCGCACCTGGTTGCTAACGCATGGGGTGAACTTGACATGTCGCATTCTCTTTACAGAGTGGCCTTCACCGAAGTCGGAAGTAGTGAAGTTCGCCAAGCGGATGTCACGGACACGTGGCCTTGAGAGAAGCAGCCGAAGAAAACACCAGCTGCCAGCTGCCTATATCCGGCAAGCTGCTGGGCGGGTCGACAGGCGGCATGAACCGCATCCGGCAGGGGAAAGACGTCGCCGACCACCTTGTGCCCCCGGCGGCGGTCGGCCAGTACGAGACGGGAGCCGCCCGCCCGCGCCCCGACCTGGTACCGCACCTGGCGAAGGTCCTCGACGTGCCGGTGGGGTTCTTCATCGCCGTATGCCGGACACTATTCGCTCCGGGACCGCGTGGGAGAGTGCCGGTGTGGTTTCCGGTATAGGGGGCCAGTCGTCGGAGATGACTTCGGTGGCGCCGCCGAGCAGCAGCGTGGATCAGACCTCTATGTAGGCGACGACGACCACGGTGCGCAGGGCGGTGACGAAGTACAGGATTCGGACGGCTTCGACATCGTCGGTGTACTGGCGCAGCTGGGGGCCGGTGGTGTCGCCGGGGAGCGGCTGGCCGGCGTCGGGGTCGACGGAGATGACGACTAGGGCGCGGTCCAGGGCGTGGATGTCCGCCTCGCTGGTGATGTTCTCCAGCTGCTTGGCGGCGGCGTCGGAGAAGGCGATCCGGGCGCGGCGGGGTCCGTGTCCTTGAGGCATCAGGCGACGGCCGGCCGCTGCGCGGCGAGCCGGGCAAGGTGCGCCTCGCGCAGCTCTTCCCACGGGGTGCAGTCCTCGACCGCGGGCAGGCCGTTCTCGGCGATGTCCTCCAGGACGGCGGCGAACTGGTCCGCGCGTTCGCGGGTCTGAGCCGCGTACGCGCGGACGGCGTCGGCGGCCGCGGGCTCCAGCCGCTGCCGGACGACTCCGTCGGCGGGAGCCGGCTGGTCGGTCATCAGAGCCTCCAGGCACGGTACGGGCGTGTGCTCTCACGGTACCGCTGCGCAGGTGGAGCGGGGATGGGCTGTTGCCATCTGCGCCGGCTTCGGGCACTGAGGTAGGCGCTCACTCGAACGGGCTACGTCGGGAACCGGGGGCAGGGGCTGCGTGATCTTTTCCGGCGTAGCCGCTGCTGCTGGGGGGCGGGTGGCGTGATGAACCTCTTGTCGGGTTCGGGTGGGTGGCTGACCATGCATTAAAAACGGTTAGTTGAGCCGTGGTGGAGTGGGGGCTCTATGTCCAGCGGAACGGGTGGGGATTACTGGAAAGACAAGGCTCTGCCGAGCGTGTTCAAGCACGAGTTACTGAAGCGCTATTTGCCTCAGTTCGGCGGCATGACGGGGTCTCAGTCGCAGGACAAGCGTGTGGTCTATCTGGACGGGTACGCGGGTGAGGGCCGCTACGAGAACGGCGAGCCTGCCTCGGCGGAGATCGCCCTGCGGGTGGCCTCCTACTTCCGTGCCCGGCACGGAATCACCATGGAGTGCTTCTTTACGGAGGCCCAGCAGAAGTCGTTCGAGCGGTTGAACCAGGTTGTCGAGCACTACCAGGCCAGCAAGGTGGTGGCCCATGCCAGCCGCGGCGAGGTTGACACAGTTCTCGACAGCGTGGTTCAGCGGGCTGCGCGCGCGCCGCTGTTCCTCTTCCTGGACCCGTGCGGGCTGGTTCTGCCTCAGCGCCGGCTCGTGGATGTGCTGGCACGGCAGCGGCCGCAGAAGAAGCCGCCGACCGAGCTGCTGATGAACTTCAGCATGATGGCTGTGTGGCGCCTGGGTGGTCACGTCCGCTCCCCCAACGGCAACGAGAGGTCGTTGCAGCGCTTTGACGACGTGTGTGGCGGCCCCTGGTGGCGTGAGTACTTCGCCGAAGCCGCTGCCCCCACCGCGAAAGAGGGTGCTGCTGAGGACGCCATCGAGGCTGTGGCGGCCGAGTACTCCCGTCTGCTTGCCCAGCGCACCGGCATGTTCGTGCAGTCGGTACCGGTCTCCCACGATGCGCACAAACGCGCTGTCTATCGGCTGGTCTTCGCCACGCGCAGTCAGTACGGCCTGTGGGTGTTCGGCGATTCGGTCGCCCGGGCGCGGGACGAATGGTGGAAGACGCTGGATGCGCGCGAGGAGAGCGAGGGGAAGCTGGCGCTGTGGCCCATGCGCCCGGACCCGAAGGAGATCGCGCTGGGGGCGATTCCCAAGATCGCGGACAACCTGGAGAAGGTTCTGCTGCGCAGCCGGCAACCGGTGAAGCTTGTGGACCACACGTTGGAGATCTTCGGGGACTTCTACGGGCAGGTGACCGAGCCGGCGGCGCGCCAAGCTGTACAGCGCCTGCACAAGCAGGGCAAGACGCCGAGCGACGGTGCGGGTGTGAAGAGGACCCGGGAGATCACGGTCCATCCCAGGAGTGCCGCCGCATGACGGGCCGGTCCGGGCATCGCTGTGCCCGGACCGCTCACACGGCAACTGGCAGCGGCATCTGGTCCCAGGTACGGCCGTCGAGCTCGCGGCCGCCGGCCTTCGGTGTGCGGCCGCCCCACTGCTTGAAGAAGAACGCCACCTGCGCACGCTGGCAGGTGTCACGGATCTGGGTCACCCATGCTTCGTCCAGCGGCCGATGCCCCGGCCCGGATTCGCCTCCCGCGATGACCCAGTCGATGCCGGTCAGTTCCAGGCCATCCAAGGGACCCAGCAGCGGCTCACACGACAGGAATTTCACCTTCGCCGGCACCTGCCGCAGGTCGTCCACGCGCGGCAGTTCCTTCGCGCTCTCCACCGAGACGCCCATCCACAGGTTCTCCGGCCACTCCAGCCGGTCGGCAACCTGCCGCAGGCGCCGCGCCCGTTTGGTCAGGACCTGGTAGGTGTGCTGCGGGGTATCCGCGATCACGTCGAAGACGCGGCGCACATAGTCGAGCGGCACCCGGGCGTGAAACAGGTCGCTCATCGAGTTCACGAACACGGTGCGCGGGCTCTTCCACCCGTACGGCACCGCCAGCGCGTCTGGATGCACCGTCAGCCCGAAACCGAGCCCGGACGTCCGCGGGTCGCCGTCAGCCTGGTACTTCGGCGAGCCCATCGCTTTCAGCCGTTTCGCAAGCGTCAACGCGTAGCAGTTGTCGCAGCCTTCGGAAACGCGGTCACATCCTGTGGTCGGGTTCCACGTCGCCTCGGTCCACTCGATCGAACTGCGATCACCCACGGCCGGCCCTCCATCCCCTCGAACCGGACCTGTCCGCCCGAACCGCTGCGGCTTGTCGTGCCCAACGAGACGGCTCACGACCGGTACCGGCATCCAACCATCCGGCTTCCGTGCGGCTCCCATCACCCCATCGATAGAACAGAAGTTCCCATCCTGTGGGGTGATGGGCCCGCTGTAAAGGCGCCGTCATGCGGCGAACCCGATCTTGGTGACGTACTCGTACTAGCCCCACTGGGAACCGAGGTCGACGACCTGGTCGATCCACGCGTCGTCCAGCTCCTGCTCGGCCAGCGACCCACGCGGCGACGATCCGGTCCCACCGTCGCACGTTCAGGGTCCGGAACTCCACGGGACGCTGGCGCGGGCGGTCCACCTGTGACTGGTTGAGCGGGTGGAACTCCACGCGGGTGCCTCGCCCCTCGCGGTTGAGGCGGGCGAGCAGGTAGCGGGCGACGTTCTCGCGCCGGACCGTGCGGTAGGCCTGCTCGATCGCTGTGAGGCTTGCGCGCGACGGGTGCCGGCGAGCCAGGCCTGGACGGTCCGGTCCGGTCCGGTCCGGTCAGTGACGGTGAGGCCGGCCGCGCGGGCGGCGGCGCGGACTGGACGTTCCCCGAGTGGGCGGTGGCCATGCACGGCACGGTCAAACCCCACTACCAGCCCGAGGGTGTCTACGCGGGCACCCTGCTCGGCCGCCTGGAGGCCCTTCACAACAACCGGAGGATCTGGTGTGTGGGTGCTGGTAGTGCGGCTCGGCGGACAGAACCAGTTCTCGGTGGCGATGTTGCAGCACACCTAACCAGTGGTCGCCCGTGTGGGAGTTGAGGATGTGATGGGGGTCGGAATCTGTGGCTGGCCGGCGGGCGGTGCCTCGGCCGGGGTCGGTACCGGGGGCACGCTTGTCTGAAAGACGCTCGGGTCTTTCTCCCAGACAAGATAGAGCGCCGTAAGGATGCCGAGCCCTACTAGAATGGCTGCTCCCAGTCGCGGATTTCGGTAGGCGATATATACGCCCGCGCCCGCGAGTGCGAGAGCGACGATAAGAAGCAGGGTCATCGAAGCTGCCTCTTTTCTCGCGGTGAAGCATTTGCCGGATGGTTCATGAGGCTCCTCCTCGGTCTCATTATGAGGACGGAGCCACGGGTTAAAATATTTCAATCGAGTCAAGAATTATGAAGGGCTCGGACACCACCCCTCGTGGTGTCCGAGCCCTCTGCGTTACGTCGATCCCTAAACGTGATTGCTGGCTAGTTCGGGCCTTCCCCCTAGAAGGCCACGCCCCCTGTAGCCGGGATCAGGGATCGACGTACCCCCGAACAATCGGTTCACTACCTGATTGGAGTAACTAGGTCTCCTTAGGCAGCGTTGATTGATCACTATCATCTTTCCACTATCGAGACTTGTGGCTTTAGCGGCGCCACAAGTCGGACTGGCGCGCTGAGATTTTCAGCGTATTGAGCTCTGAAGCTGGTGGATGCTCTGCAGAACGCTGGGTCGTTCAGCAGATGGATCGAGGGCAAGTTCATCGACAATCTCGACGGCCACTTCGTCGCCAGCGTCTGCCGCGTGGAGCCACCACGCGAATGCTGCTATTTCGTCGTCGACCTGCTCAACGATCTCCGCGATCCTCCTTAGGACACCTCCCTTCCCCTTCTCCTGCTCTTCTTCCGATGCAGCTGTGGGGAGAAGGCCCCGCAGCTCTTCCAGGAGGTCCTCCGGTTTCGGGGGAACGAGCCATGCCTCCTGGTTGTCTTCCTCGGCCCCGGCTGGCTGCGGGCAGCTAACTGCCCTTGCTACACCGCAGGCTGCCGTGCCCCGAGCAATCCCTATCTTTGAGAAGAGTTCATCAAGGAATTGCTCGGGGTCGGGTCGGTCGCCTGAGGAAGATCGGGAGTTGAGCGCCAAGGTGAGCTTTTCTGCGATGTTCACTATGGCTTCCTCCCTTCTCTTAGTTCCTCTTGTAGGCTTCCTCAAGAGCCTTGAGGGCCCTTTTCTCGTAGCGGCGTGCAGTTGCCTCCGAGATACGGAGGACTGCTGCTACCTCTGCGATCTTGAGTTCCTGCGCGTAGCGCAGGTGGATAACCAGACGCCAAGTCGGATTCAAGGTTCGCAGGACATCGAGCATCCTGTTAAAGCTGTCATCGTCCTCGACGCGTGAGTATTCGTCGATCCCGACGATTACTTTCCTGGCATCTTCTTCTTCTCGTTCTTGCCGGGACTTTCCGCTTCGGATCGTGTCGATCGCCGCATTAGCGATGGATCTGTACGCATAGCCCCGGTTGTTCAAAATGCGAATCCTGAATTCCGGAGCGGGCCAATTTTTCCAGAACTTAAGGAATATGTCCTGGACCGCATCCTGCGCATCCCAGAGGTTGCCAGTGATCCGGTGAGCGACCCTGATGAAACTTGCCGTGTGTTCTTCGCAGTATTTAACGAAGTCGGCACAGGCTTCCGGGGATATCGCCTCTGTGGCGCGAGTGGCTATCTCTCGTCCAGAGTTCAGGCCCGGCGTGGCTTCCGGGTCTGGGGACTCGCTGGTGAACGGAGACGTTGAGGGCTCTCCGTCCTCCTGCGGGTCGTCGAAGTGGTCGCCGATCTTCATCGACGGCCCCCTTCTCGGTACGACCGGCTCGGCCCCCGTGTCCCAGAGAAGGCACCGAGTCCGATGGGCCGGGGCGGAAAACCCTGGCTTGTAAGGGATGACGGAGCAGCAGCACGGTTTCCGTCACCTTGGCCCAAGATCTTTTCCAAGTCGGCGACTTCGCTGGTCGGGCACCGGTGCGCAGCACGCTGTCATGCGGCGAATCCGATGTTGGTGACGAACTCGTACTGGCCCCACTGGGAGCCGAGGTCGACCACCGCATCGTCAACCCACGCGGTGTCCAGCGCTTCGTCATCGTCGGCGGCCCATGCAGCGACGATCCGGTCCCAGTGCCGCACGTTCAGCGTCCGGAACTCCACAGGCCGCTGGTGCGGGCGGGAGACCTGTGACTGGTTGAGCGGGTGGAACTCCACACGGGTGCCGCGCCCCTCCCGGTTGAGGCGGGCGAGCAGGTAGCGGGCGACGTTCTCCCGCCGGACGGCGCGGTAGGCCTGCTCGATCGCGGCGAGGTTCGCGCGGGACGGGGAGCGGGTGCCGGCGAGCCAGGCCCGGATCGTGCGGGGCGTTGCGGTGAGGCCGGCCTGGCGGGCGGCGGCGCGGGCGTGGTCGGTGCGGGTGAGGTAGTGCAGGCGGGCGAGCAGGCCGCGCCGGGCGGTGATCGGGGTCGCGACGTAGCCGGCGAGCGCGTCGAGCTGGCGGGCGACGGCTTCATGGCCCTTGATGCCGCGCGCACCGAACTTGCCGAAGTCGAGGTTGCGCTCGGGCATGTCAGGCCTCTTCCGGGGTCGGGATGCCGGCGTCGCCGACGGTGTAGACGTCCTTGACCTTGACCTCGGTCACGCCGCGCCCTTCGGGGAAGACAGCTTGCCAGTCGCCGGCCACGTGGAGTTCGTCGGTGCCCATGGCGCGGACGACCATGAGGCCTTCGTCGTAGGCGCGGTGGGCCTTCCACCACAGGTTCGCGAACGCCTGGCTGCGGATGAGGTGCATCCAGTCGGTGCGGTAGAGCTCGCGGTTGTAGTTCGACTCGCCCATGGTGGAGACGAACTTGGAGTACATGGCCTTGACGTACTCCAGCGTCACGTCGTCGCCGTCGGCGATCGCCTGGTCCCGGGCGTCTTTCAGGGTGATCCGGAACTTCTCCAGCAGCCCCTCGGTGGCCCCGGACGTCCACGACTCGTGGATCACGGGAGGGTCGCACAGGCCGTACTTCGGTCCCGAGACCCGCAGCAGCAGGCGCAGGGTCGGCTCGGTCACCCACAGCGGGCCCGGTTCGTCCCGGCTGCCGATCGGGTTGGGCAGGTAGGCGTCGTGGTCCCAGTCGGGCGGGGTGATCAGGTGGACACCGGCCCGGCGCCGGTCGTGCTGGTCGCCCTCGGAGTGCTCCAGCTGCCCGAGCGGCAGGTACGTCTTGAGCGCGGACAGGTAAGCGCCGTTGATGTCCAGCGCGGTCACCTCGTGGACGCCGGCCGGGAGTTCGGGCCGGGTCCATTTAGGGCGGGCCTCCCAGACCTGGTCGGCGCCGCGCGCACTCTGCTTGCGCAACACGTCCGGCAGCCACGGGTGCGCGACGACATCGTACCGGCCGCCCTTGCGCGCCTGGTCCAGGAGCGCCATCGCGTCCGGGATCGCCCGCTTCACCAGCGCCGCCGTCGCGCCCGTGACGTCCCCGCCGTACTCGCCGAGCGCGGCCTCAACCGCCGAGGAGATCCGCCCGGCCAGCGGGTCGGGGGCGTCGGCGGGCCGTACCCGGCGGCCGGCCGCAACGACCCTCACCCCGCGCGAGCCAGGCCGTGCCGACGCGGCGCAGCCCCGATCACGTGCGCCGGCAGCCGGAGCGGCCGTCGGCGCGGGTGCGGGTTCCGGCTGCGGGGCCGAAGCCGTGGTGGTGCACTCGGCGGGGTCCAGGTGCTGCGGGAACCCGGCGACCTGGTGGCGGGCCAGCTGCCCACACAGCACACAGGGCTGGGGCGCGGCGAGCAGGTCACCGTCGTCGCCGAGGTCCTGGTCGCCGTCGTCGGTGGTGGTCCCGGTGGTCGCGGCCGGGCTGGAGGCGGCAGTGGCCGTGCGGGTGTCGAGCTTGGCCTGTGCCTGCTCCAGGAAGTACGCGTACCGCTCGCGGGCCTCGCCGCTCGGGTCACGGCCGGCTTCCCAGCCGCTGAGCGTCGACGCGCTCACGCCGACCGCGCGGGCCACCTGAGCCCGCGACAGGCCGACGTCTTCGCGCAGTTGGCGCCGGAGTTCCGGGCGCAGCAGCGGGACTTCCTCCCGGACTCCGGCGAGCAGAGCGTCGATCGCGGCGCGGCCGGCGGTGTTGTTCGTGTCCCGGTCCATCGGGACTTCCTTCCTTGATCGCCCGTGTGGCGCTGTGGGGGCCGCTTTGCGTCCTGTACGGCAACAGGCGGAGGGGAAAGTCCGGCGGCTCTTCCGAAAGCATCGCCATAATAACTCGCTGTGAGGCATTATGGTGTCTGTAAGACGTCTTTCCCCAGTTCCCCGAAGGGCGCGTGCTGATGACCACGGACCCTCCCCCCGCCCTCTCTGCGCCCGCGTCAGAGGAGTTGTGGACCGTCTCCGTGGTGGCCGACTACCTGGGGTTCACGGGGGAATCGGCGACTGGTTCGGCCCGCAGGCAGCTGTCGCGGTGGGGCATCGCCGCTGTGGCACGGGAGCCCGGCCGGAGCGGTCAGTCGTTGTATCTGGCGGCGCAGGTCCGTGCGGCGCACGAGGCGCGCCCCGGGCGCGGTCGGCATGGAGCGCGCAGGACCGAGGGCGGGCGCTTCACGACATCCACGGGCACCCAGCACGGCGCCGCACCCTGCACATAGCAGGGCGGCCGTCCACGTCCCAGCGCACGGCCGCCCACCCAGTCACCAGAGCTCACCAGACCAGGAGGACGCCCATCGTGGCCGTCACGCTTCGCCCGCATCAAGTCGAGGCAGTCGGTGCGGTGCTGCGCCATCTCTCGGAGCAGCCCGGTGCAGGGATCCCGCCCGAGGGTCTGCGTACCCAGGTCATCGCCGCAACCGGGTCCGGCAAGACGCTGATCGGTGTGGCAGCCGCCGACCGCCTGTCCGCACGGCGGGTGCTGGTCCTGGTCCCGACGCTGGACCTGCTGTTGCAGATGGCGGCCGCGTGGCGGGCGGGCGGCCGTCACGGCGCAATGATCGGCGTCTGCTCGCTGCGGGGCGCGGACAGTCAGGGTCTGCCGTGCACGACGGACCCGGACGAACTGATCGCGTGGACGGCCGGCCCCGAGACCGTGACGGTGTTCGCGACGTACGCGTCGGTGGGCATGGGCACGCTCCAGCGGGCTCACGCCGCCGGGTTGAGGGTGTGGGACCTGATGGTCGTGGACGAAGCCCATCGCGTAAGTGGTGACGGTCTCAAGCCGTGGGCGGCCGTGCACGACCAGACCCAAGTCCCCGCCGTACGGCGGCTGTACATGACGGCGACGGCGCGGATCTGGGAGGCGGAGGGGGAGCGGCCGCGGCTGGTCGCGTCCATGGACGACGACTCCGAGGTGTTCGGACCGGTCGCCTACAAGCTAAAGCTCAGTGAGGCGATCCGGATGGGCCTGGTGGCGCCGTACCAGGTGCTGTGCCTGGACATCCGCGACCCCGACCTCTACGCCGCCCTCACCACCGAGGCGACCGGCTCCGACGCGGTCCGCGGGGCCCGGCTCGCGGCAGTGCAGACGGGCCTCATGCGGGCGGCCGTCGAGGAGCGGTTCAGGCGGGTACTGTCCTTCCACAGCAGGGTCGGCGAGGCGGAAGCCATGGCGGCCGCCGTCCCCGCGACGGCGGCCCGGCTCGCCGAGGACAACCCCGAGACGTTCCCGCCCGCCGGGCAGGTGTGGTCGGCATGGCTGTACGGCGAGCACGCACCCGCGCACCGCCACTTGGTCTTGGAGGAGTTCGCTTCCGACTACCTCGCAGGCCCCGGCCCGGACGGCACGGACGTACGGGCCGAGCTTCGGGTGCTGTCGTCGGTGCGGGTGCTGGGTGAGGGCGTCGACACCGATTGCGACGCAATCCTGTTCGCCGACGCCCGCGGCTCAATGGTCGACATCGTGCAGATGGTCGGGCGCGCCCTGCGCATGCGGCCCGGCGTCGGGAAGCTGGCCACGCTGATCGTCCCGGTCTTCCTCGGCGCGGACGAGGACCCGAACGAGCTGCTGACTTCCAGCGCCTACGGCAGCCTAGCCAAGATCCTCGGAGCGCTGAGAGCCCACGACACGGACACCATCGAAGCGCTCGCCGACCCCCGCGTGCGCAACGCCCGCCCAGTAGCGGACACGGACGACGACCGCGAGGATCAGGAGGACGGCGTCCTGGAGGAGGTCGCGCGGGTGGGTGCGGCGGCGGCCGGGGTGCTCAGGTTCAGCGAGGAACGCGATCCCGCTGCCCTCGCGCAGTTTGTCAGGCTGCGGGTGATCGACCCCGAAGCCGCGTACTGGCGGCGCGCGATCGAGGTGGCCACCCGGTGGCTGCGCGAGACCGGCAGCACCGAGCTGCGCGTGCCCTACACGTGGGTGTCGCCCGAGGAGTGGGGCGCGGCCGGAAATCATCCGCTGGGGGTGTGGATCGCGGATCAACGAAAGTACTACGCGGCCGGGACCCTGGAAGCCGCACGGGTGACCGAGCTCGAGGCGCTCGGGATGCTGTGGTCGGTGCAGGCGTCCGCGTGGGAGGCCGGACTCACCGTCGCCCGCGCCTACACCGACGCCCACGGCCACCTTCTCCCGCCCACCGGAGCCGTGTTCGGCGGGGACAGCTTCCCCATCGGGGTGTGGCTGAAGAACCAGCGTGCAGCGGCCAGGAAGACGGCGGAGAACGCCGAACGGCGCGCGGCCGGGGAAACCGTCCCCTACGCCGGAGAACTGTCAGAGGCCCGTGTGGAGACTCTCGCTGACCTCGACCCCGGGTGGTGCCCGACGGCATGGGACATCGGCTGGCAGCGCTCCTACCGGCTCACCCTCGCCCACCGGAAGGCAGGCGGCACGCTCCCGGCCGGACCCGGTGAACTCATCGTCCAGGGCGAAGACCTGGGCGCCTGGATCGCAGGGCAGCGGACTGTGTGGGACAAGCTCATGCCCGCACAGCAGTGGCTCCTGGAGTCGGTCGGGATCGAGCCTCCGGCGGAAGGTGAGCCGGTGCCGGGGGCGTCGCGGACGCAGGACGCACGGTGGGCCGCAAACCTCGCCGCCGCCCGCAAGTTCCACGCCCGCGAAGGCCACCTGTCCGTGCCCCGCAAGCACATGGAAGCCGTCAACGGCGTCGAGCACAAGCTCGGGGCGTTCCTCGACAACACCCGCCGCCGCGCCGCCAAACTCAGCGAACAGCGCCGCGCCGAACTCGACCAACTCGGCATGCGCTGGACCTAGAGCGCACTCAGACGGCTCACCCCGTAAAGATCCAGGGCGGGCCGTCGACGTGCGGGTGGTTGTGAAGGGCGGTCGCCTACGCGGCGAAAGGCTCCATGAGGCATCAGCCGAACGATCGTCCTCATAGGCAATAGGTGAGGCCCGGGGACACTGTCCCCTCCACAACCACACCCTCCACAACACAGGCAGACGGCCGGCCATTCCCCGGAGGCAGACAAAGCGGGAGGCGTACGCCGCGGTGCGCGGAGCGGACGCCTAGAGTGCCTGCTTCGACCCGGCTCCGTACGGGACACCTCTGCAGAGCGGACTTCAAATCGCCGCCGCCTGCCACCCACGCCTTCGGGACACCTCCGCAGGCGCGGAGCGGACAGCCCGAGCCAGCGGCGCAGCTCGTGCGTCTCCAGGACACCTCCGCGGGCGCGGAGCGGACGCGAGGCCGGCGCACGCTATCTCGCCGGCGTCCGGGACACCTCCGCGGGCGCGGAGCGGACGGATCCGTGGTGATCCAGGTGGAGGCCCTGTTCGGGACACCTCCGCGGGCGCAGAGCGGACTTCGCCATGGACTTGTCCCACGCGTCCACGTTCGGGACACCTCCGCGGGCGCGGAGCGGACCGGCGCTCGTGCTGCAGGGCGCGGCGCTGCATCGTGACACCTCCGCACGAGCGGAGGTGTCCCGCTGATCGGGGAGCGGAACCGGCTGCGCAAGGAGTCGGCTCCGCGCGAGCGGAGGTGTCCCGACCTGATCCGCAGCACGCTCGCCGCGTGGACGGTCGGCTCCGCGCGAGCGGAGGTGTCCCGTTCTGGGTCCAGGGGGCGGGCTCGGTGAACGCGTCGGCTCCGCGCGAGCGGAGGTGTCCCGTTGCCGATAGCCGTGCGCACGGTCTGTCGCGAGTCGGCTCCGCGCGAGCGGAGGTGTCCCGTAACCCGTCGACCAATTCGAGAAACGGACAACGTCGGCTCCGCGCGAGCGGAGGTGTCCCGCCCGTCAGAGCCCGGGTTGTCCACAGTCGGGTGTCGGCTCCGCGCGAGCGGAGGTGCCCCGGTCGAGGTCAGCGTCTCGTTGTTCTGGCTCAGGTCAGCTCCGCGCGAGCGGAGGTGTTCCGACCACGCCGGCCGTCAGATGGTGGACCGCTGGGTCGGCTCCGCGCGAGCGGAGGTGTCCCGCAGGCCGCCATCACCGCCCACCATCTGATGGCCATGGGCTCCGCGCGAGCGGAGGTGCCCCGTAGCCGCCCTGGCCGTCGGTGCGGTTCGGGTTGTCGGCTCCGCGCGAGCGGAGGTGTCCGCCGGCTCTTCTGTGGACAGAGGATGGCGGTCGACGGGGGATCATGGGGCAACGGTCACGGGAGGAGCGCGGGTGCGGCTGACGATCGACACCGAGACGGACACCTACGAGCAGGCGATAGCCGCCGTCCAGGCCGCGTTCGGGCTGCGCCCGGGCGTCCCTGCCGCCTGGCCGGACGCGCCGGACGCAGAGCCGCGCCCCGGCCCGCAGGACCTCGCCGACAACGACCTCGTCGACGGCTGGACGGACCAGCTGCTGTTCCACATGATCGCCTCTCTGGTGCCCGGGGCCCGGGCGGTCCTGCGCCGGATCACCGAGCTGGGCGGCACCGCCTCCTACGAGGACGTGCAGCACCACTTCGCCGATCGCCCGACGAACCCGATCCCGCCGTCGAAGATCGGCGGCACCCTGACCAGCGTTAAGGCGGCGCAGCGCCGCGTCGGCCCGGATGGCGCCGGCCCGCTCCTCCAGCGGGACGAACGAGCACGGCACTACCGCATCGACGACGTCCTCGTGGCCGGCCTCCAGCGGGCCTTCGCCCTGGCCGACACCCGCCCAGACCTGCTGCGCGGTGAACCGTCCGGGCCGACGACCTGACCGGTCGCGTCCACCGGGTCGCCGGCAGGCTCCGGTACCACGGGCGGACCGGGGGGTTCGGGCCAGCGGCACGGCACCGGATCCGGCCGGCGTGTGCTGGCCGTGGCGATGGATCCGGTGCCGCTGAGGAAATGGTTCGGGGCGGGCGGCGGTGTACCACCCGCAGGTGACCTTCGGTCAGCCGCGGCGCAGCAGGGTGATCTTCTGGCGGGCGGTGGAGATGGCCTGGGCGAGGTCGGCGCGGGCGGCTTCCTGTTTCATGGCCTGGGCGAGCTGGGCCTGGTGGTCCTGAAAGGACACCTTGAGGGCGGCGGTGGGGGCGGGCAGGGCCGTGTCCAGGTAGTCGTCGACGCGTTCGACGACCTTGGCCAAAGTGACCCAGGTGGCGGGGCGCGTACCTGCCTGGGTAGTGCGCCGGAGCGTAAAACGTGCCGGTTCTGTGCTCCAGCAGGCCCAGCCCCGGTCGGGTGACGGGTCCTGCGAGCCGCGCTCCTGGTGGAAGGCCTGCATATGCCGGGTGAACTTTTGCCCGGCGGTTCGCTGGACACCACCCCTTGAAGGCGGCCCATGGCCGCTGTGGCTGCGGCCTCCTGCCGCGCGCTGCCCGGGCAGCGCAGGAGCAAGGGGGCTGGCACGTCCATGCAGGCCGCGTCCCCTGTAGTCCCTTTGTGCGTTCGGTGACGCGTGCGCGCAGTCAGGAGCACGGTTATGCGAAGACGCAACGATCCTGCCCGCGTGCGGCCATCTCCCAGCGGTATGGCGGCGGTGCGGATTGTCGCGCTGATCCCCGCGCACAACGAGGCCGGCCGGGTCGGTGCGGCCATCGCCGCTCTGCGGGCGCAGAGCCGGGCGCCCGACCGGATCGTGGTGGTCGCCGACAACTGCACCGATCTGACCGCGGACCTTGCACGGCGGGCCGGGGCACAGGTGGTGGAGTCCGTGGGCAACCGCCATAAGAAGGCCGGGGCCCTCAACCAGGCCCTGGACCGGCTCTTCGACGGCCTGGCCGATCACGATCTCGTCCTGGTCCAGGACGCGGACACCACGCTCGCCTCGTCGTTCATCGCCAGTGCCCTCGAGGCGATAGCCCAGGATGTGGGAGCGGTCGGCGGGATCTTCTACGGCGAGCGGGGCGGCGGGCTGCTCGGTGTTCTGCAGCGGATCGAGTTCCAGCGCTATGCCCGGGAGATCGCCCGGCGTGGTTACCGGGCCGATGTGCTCACCGGAACCGCGACCTTGTTCCGGGTGTCGACCCTGCGAAAGATCAGGCAGGCGCGCCTGGACGGTGTCATCGGCGGCGGCGTCTCGTACTACTCGCTGGCCTCGCTGACCGAGGACGACGAGATCACCAAGGCGGTGCGCACGATCGGGTATCGCACCGTGTCGCCTGCGGGCTGCCGGGTGGTGACCGAGGTGATGACCACGGTGCCGAAGCTGTGGCATCAGCGGATGCGCTGGCAGCGCGGGGCGCTGGAGAACCTGCGGGACTACGGCTGGACGCGGGTCACCGCCCCGTACATGGTGCGCCAGGCCCTGATGGGGCTGTCGGTGCTGGCCCTGGCGCTGTATCTGTTCTTCACCGGCTGGATGCTGGCCCGCGGCCGTCCCGAGTTCTCCCCGTTCTGGGTCGCGGTCGGCCTGGTCTTCGTCGCGGAGAAGGTCGTCACCGCCCGCGGCGCGGGCTACCGGGCCCAAATGCTGGCGGGCACGCTCGCCATCGAGCTGGTCTACGACCTGTTCCAGCACGCCGTGTACGTCCGTTCCCTGTGGGACATGGTCCGCCGGCGTGAGGAGCGCTGGTGCGCGACCTGACGAAACCTGCGCTGCCCGCAGCGCCGTCCTCGATAGCCGCCCCGCCGACCGTGGTGGATGAGGTTGACGGACGGGAGATGAGGCGGGAGATCCGTGTACGCAGGCGTGCCCTTGGCCGGTGCGCTGGGAGCCGGCGGAGCGTCCGCGCTCGCCTCCCGGCGGCGTTCCGGCTTCGACACTTTCGCCACCGTGGTGGCGGCCACCACCCTGCTCATGGCCGGAGTGTCCGTGTGCAAGCTGCTCCCACGCCGCCGGGCCGGGACGGCCCTGCCCGGCATGCCGGTCCCCTTCGCGTCCGAGCGGCTGGCCTTCCGGCCGCCCGGAAAGCAACACACGCCCGGCGCCCGGCTGGAGATCACGTAACCCCCACTTCCCCGGCCGCCGCTGCGGGCGCCGCATGCACCGGCGTCCCCTTCCCACTCCGCGTCGCACACAGCCGAACGCGGTCATAAAGGCCCGGGACGCACCTAACCGTGCCGAAACAGCGGCCCGGGACGCGCCCCGCACCCCCCCCAGGAGGAACAACGATGACCACCACGTCCGCTCCGGCGGCTTTCCCCGACGGAACGATCATCACCGCAGCCGGAAACGGCGAAGCAGGATTCGTCGTGGACGGCGGCCCGGCCGTCGGCACCAAGCTCTACAACCCCTACGGCACAGCCGTGGACGGGGCCGGCAACCTCTACATCGCCGACGCCAGCAACCACCGGGTCCGGAAGGTGACACCTGGCGGGATCATCACCACGGTGGCGGGCAACGGCCAGGCCGGGTTCGTCTCCGACGGCGGCCCGGCCGTCGCCACCAGTCTCAACAACCCCTACGCGGTCGCGGTGGACGGGGCCGGCAACCTCTACATCGCCGACCACAGCAACCACCGGGTCCGCAAGGTGACACCCGGCGGGATCATCACCACCGTCGCCGGCAACGGCCAGGCCGGGTTCGTCTCCGACGGCGGCCCCGCCGTCGCCACCAAACTCCACTACCCGCTCGGAGTGGCGGTGGACCGGTCGGGAATCCTCTACATCGCCGACCAGAACAACCACCGGGTCCGCAAGGTGACACCCGACGGGATCATCACCACCGTCGCCGGCAACGGCCAGAACGGGTTCGTCTCCGACGGCGGCCCCGCCGTCGCCACCAAGCTCTACCACCCCTGGGGGGTGGCGGTAGACGGCGACGGGAACCTCTACATCGGCGACCGCTACAACCACCGGGTCCGCAAGGTGACACCCAACGGCGTCATCACCACCGTCGCCGGCAACGGAACCGCCGGGTACGTCGCCGACGGCGGCCCCGCCGTCGCTACATCGTTGCACTACCCCGCCAGCGTGGCAGTGGACGCGGCAGGCAACCTCTACATCAGCGACGGCCACAACCACCGCGTCCGCAAGGTGACACCTGGCGGGACCATCACCACCGTCGCCGGAACCGGCGTCGCCGGGTACATCGCCGACGGCGGACCGGCGGTGGGCCAGCAGCTCTACTACCCCTACGGCGTGGCCGTGGCCCCCTCCGGCGACCTGTACATCGCCGACGGCTCCAACCAGCGCGTGCGCAAGGTGTTCGCAGCAGCCACGATCACCCCGCCACCCCCGCCCATCGCCGACCTGTACGGCGAGCTCGTCCTGCCCGTCATGGTCCCCCGCCGCCAGGAGTTCGACCTCGGCGCCCGCATCCACAACCGCGGCCCCGCCATCGCCAGCGGAGAACACATCACCGTCGTCCTCACCCTGGCCGACGGCCTGGAAAGCGCCCGGGAGAACAACGGACGGCGCCTGACCCGCACTTTCCCCGGCACCGACCTGGCCCCAGGCAAAGGCACCCTGGACGGCGTGTTCCGCGTCCGCGCCCTCGACACCGCCAAACCGGGTACATACGAGTCCACCCTGGAGATCCAGTACGGCGGCGACCTCAACCTCAAGGACAACAGCTTCACCCTGCCCGTCACCGTCGTCGTCCCCGAACCAGTCGCCGACGAACGGGCCCTGACCATTTACCAGGAGAACATCCCCGAAACCGCTCCCGGCCAGGGTGCCCGCTTGCTGCTGCGCTACGTCTCACCCGTCGGCCAGCCCGTCAACCCCGGCATCATCACCCAGCGCTTCACCGCACCCACCGGCTTCGTCTTCACCGGCCGGCCCACCTACACCTACCCCGACACCGTCCAGGGCGCCATCACCGGCGAACTCGACCACGAGCTCTACGACTTGGGCCGCACCCTGGTCATCCGCGACAACCCGCACCTCAACACCACCGACACCGACGCCGGCACCCTCATCTACAGCCTCGGCCTGCGCGCCCAGCCCGACGCCGCCCCCGGGCTCACCAGCGACGGCTCGGCCAGCATCGGCCGCCGCTCCCCCGTCCAGATCCTGGCCAAGGTCACCGGCACCGCGGCCGAACCCACCCTCCGCATCGTCCAGAGCAAACTCGACCAGGCACGGGTCCGGCCCGGCCAGCAATGGGCCTACCCCGCCGTGTTCACCCTCACCAACACCGGACGTACCCGCCTCGGGTCTGCGGACATCGTCTTCACCGCTCCCGAGGGCCTGTGGTTCACCGAGAACCGGGTGATGACCTGGCGTGAAGGAGCCACAGCCGAGACCGAACTGACCGGGCAGCGCTCCAACGGCAACCGCACCCTGACCCTGCCCGGCGCAGCCCTCGACCTGGACGGCGGCAAGTGGACCGTCTTCTACCCCGAGATGGAGGTCGAATCCGACGCGCCGACCGGCGCGGTACGCGTCGGCATCCGGATCGGCACCCCGCCCATCGCCACCGGAAACGCCACCGTCACTATCGAGGCATAACCCCCAACCCCCACAACGGGCCGCAGACGGCACCGGCTCGGCAACGACAGCACGCCACCACTGACCAGCCGGTCCAAGCCGCCTGCACCGATCACGTGATGGCCTCCCGAGGCGCCCCGCCTCGGGAGGCCACCGTGAGCGCCTGTTCCTGAGTGCCTGCTTCTGATCCCCGGATTTGAGTAGCTTTGGGCCCTAGGCTGGCGGGGTGTCCGAGGACGCCGGGCAGGCCCGAGAGCGTGTGTGCGAAGGCTGCGGTGAACGGCTGAGGCCGGAAGCACGGCCGGATGCGGTGTACTGCTCCGCGGCCTGTCGTGCCAGGCAGTGGCGCCGGGGCCGCCGGTTGCGCAAGCGGGTGGCCGCAGAGTTGAGCGGTACCGGCCGGGCCAAGTGCCCCGAGTGTGGGGCCACTTGGGTGGCGGGGGTGGACCGGCGGTCGAACGCCGTCTACTGCTCGCCCCGGTGCGTCACGAGGGCCTGGAGGGCCCGGAAGGAATCGTTCGCTGAACGCTCACAGTGACCGCATCGCGAACGCATCCAAATCGCAACTCCGGCCAGATTCCGGTCAATTGCGATCGTTCGTTATGATCATCACATTTACGGTCTGACTCTCAGCGCAGGAAGCGGGCCGGGTCTTGCCACGGCCGCGGGGCCGTGCCCCGGTCCCGCGGTGGGTGGTGAATGCCATGCCCGAAGAGATCCAGGCGACCGAAAAGGTCGGCAGTGTCAGTGCGAACCGCTATGCGGAGATCGTGGCTGAGCTGCGGAAACTGGTCGAGACGTCCAGCCGCATCCAGTTCACGATCGGCGACTACGCACTTGAGGTCGAGCCGATGCGTGAACACGGCGGCTCCGCGCCGACCGACGAGCTGTTCACGGTGAAGGACTCGCTGTTCCGCCTGGCCGAGGACATCGGACTGTCGTACTCGACGGTGAAGACGGCCCGGTGGACCGCGTCCAGGTGGCCGGAGGACCGCCGGGTGTCGGGGGTGTCCTTCACCGTCCACAACATCCTGGCGGGCATCGCCGACGACGAGGAACGGTGGGCCACCATCCTCACCCCGCCCGAGGGCAGGTCCCGGTGGACTCCGGACGACGCCAAGCGCCGGACGGGCCGCCAGGTTGTCAAGCCCGTCACCCCGCAGGAGAAGGTCAGCGCGATCCACACCCTCGCCCAGGACGAGGAGGTCGCGGCCCAGGTCACCGGTGACCTCCTGCGCAGGCCGGCGGTTGTCGCGCAGGTCAAGGACGAGGACAAAGTCCGGGTGGTGGAGGAACTGACCCGTGAGGAGAAGGTCGCAGCCGCCGTCGCCCCGGACTTCCTGCGCCGCCCCGAGGTCGTGGCCCGGGTCGCAAAGGCGGACAAGGTGAAGGTCGTCGAGGAACTGACCCGTGACGATCACGTCGCCGCCGAGGTGACCACCGGCCTGCTCCGACGCCCGGATGTTGCCTTCCGTGCCATGTCGGACGACACCGCACGTCACCAGGTCAACCACGCCCAGGTCGAACGCGGCCGGCAGGCCCGCGAACACTTCGAGGAGACCAGCCCGGTCGCCCCCGCGATCCGCAACATCGACCGGTCGGTGGAGTTTTTGGACCTGGTCACCGCCTGCCACGCGTTCGTCGCGGCGGCCGGCCGCGTCGTCCCGGGCATGCGTGACCGCCAGCTCGGCGACGACGAACGCGTCATCGTGCACGAGAACGTCGCCCGCGTCCGCGCGACCCTGGACTGGATCGAGACGGCCGTCGACACCGGCAAGGTGGACGTCGACGGCGAGCTGGCCCGCCTCCTGCAAGGTGAGTAGGCGATGCCCCGCGATTCCGCGCGCAGATCACCCGCCGCCCAGCGACACGCCGACACCGTCCGGTTCGTACTCTCCGAGGCCCGCCCGGCCGGTCTGACCTTCCACCAGCTGGTCAGATCCAGCGAGCTGTCGCCCCATCAGACCCACGCGGGCCTGGCCTGCCTGCGGGACACCATCGCCGAACGCGGCTGGCCGCCCCTGATCTGGACCCGGGCGGACGGCTACAAGTTCTGCTCGGACGCGGCCGAGCTCCAGGCATACGAGGTCTCGATCATCCGGGAGAAGCTCACCGAGATCCGCCGGTTCATCACCGGGGTCGTCGCCCCGCACGCCGTCCTCCAGCCCAAGGGCCGCTGGATCAAGCACCTGAACACCCAGCTCAGCTCGGTCGAGTCCACGCTCGACGTGATCGCCGACTACATCGAAGCCTGACAGGCGAAGACGGCCGCTTCGCGGCCGGCCCCGCCCCCGTCCTGGAGGGATGAACGTTGCCGCGCAGGCGCTGCTACCCCTCCGACACCTGGGACGACGAATGGGCCCTGATCGAGCCCCTGTTGCCGACACCGGCCTGCGAAACGAAGGCAGGCGGCCGTCCCGAGAAGCATCTCCGCCGGGAGATCGTGGACGCGATCTGCTATGTCGTGGACACCGGATGCAAGTGGCGGGCCCTACCCAAGGACTTCCCGCCCTGGCGCACGTGTTACGGGTTCATGGCCCGCTGGGCCGCCGCCGGGATCGTCGGACAGATCCGCGACCAGCTCCGCAAACGGATCCGCCGCGAGATGGGCAAGGCGCCCGGCGCGGTCGCCACCGTCATCGACTCCCAGTCGATCAAGGCCGCCGAGACCGTCGGCAAGGACTCCCGCGGCTACGACACCGGCAAGAAAATCAACGGCCGCAAGCGGCACCTGGTCGTGGACACCAAGGGCCTGCCGCTGTTCGTGATGGTCACCCCGGCCGACACGACCGACCGCAATGCGGCCAAGGAAGTGCTGTTCCGGCTGCGGCTGATGCACCCCGAAATCACGATCGTCTGGGCCGACTCGGCCTATGCCGGACAGCTCGTGACCTGGGCGAAGACCTACCTGAACCTGACGGTCAAGACCGTCAGCCGCCCGAAGGACGCCTCCGGGTTCGTCGTTCTGCCCCGGCGTTGGGTCGTCGAACGCTCACACGCCTGGGGGCCTTGACCCTTGATCTTGGACACACGAGACACTGGATCCTGAGGATCTGAGAACGGACATCTCGTGGTCATGAAGAACCGTCCGCCGCAGTTCAAGGCGGACGCGGTCGCGCTGTACCAGTCGCGGCCCGAGGCGACGATCCGGCAGGTCGCCGCCGATCTGGGAATCAACCCCGAGACCCCGCGGAACTGGGTCCGGGCGGCCGGAGCGAGCCGGCCCCGGGGGCGCCGGGCGGAGGTGCCGACCGAGCCGTCGGCACCGTTGGAGGCGGAGAACGCCGCTCTGCGCAAGAAGGTCCGTGAGCTGGAGGAAGAGCGCGAGATCCTGCGGAAGGCGGCGAAGTATTTCGCCGGGGAGACGCGCTGGTGAACCGCTTCCAGTTCGTCGCCGACCATCAGCGCCGTCACGGCGTGAAGCGGCTGTGCACCATCCTGGGCATCGCCCGCTCCAGCTTCTACTACTGGCGTCGCACGGCCGCGATCCGGGCCTCCCGGCAGGCGGCCGACGCCCGCCTCGCCGCCCGGATACGGGCCGTGCACCGCGAGTCGGACGGCACCTACGGCGTCCCTAGGATCACCGCCGAGCTCCGCGAGGCGGGTGAGCGGGTCAACCACAAGCGGATCGCGCGGGTGATGCGGGGTGCCGGACTGGCGGGCGTGCGCTTGCGCCGCAGGCACCGCACCACTGTTGCGGACCCGGCCGCGGCGAAGGCCCCAGACCTGATCGGCCGCGACTTCACGGCAAGCAAGCCGAACACGAAGTACGTCGGCGACATCACCTATCTCCCGCTGGAGAGCGGGAAGTTCCTGTATCTGGCCACCGTCATCGACCTCGCCTCACGCCGCCTGACCGGCTGGGCGATCGCGGACCACATGCGCACCGGCCTCGTCACCGACGCCCTGGCCGCCGCCGAACGCACCCGCGGCAGCCTCGCCGGAGCGGTCATGCACACCGACCACGGAGCCCCATGCACCAGCCGGGCCTTCGCCGACGCCTGCCGCCAGGCCGGCGTCCGCCAGTCCATGAGCGCGATCGGCTCCAGCGCGGACAACGCGCTTGCCGAGTCCTTCAACGCGACCTTCAAACGCGAAACGCTCCAGGGCCGCAGGACCTGGTCCAGCGAACGCGAGGCCCGCCTCGACGCGTTCCGCTGGCTTCACCGCTACAACACCCGACGCCGTCACTCCCGCCTCGGACAACGCAGTCCCATCGCCTACGAGACAGCACTCGACACAACATCAACTAACGTGGCTCCAGCCGCATAACCCGTGTCCAAGATTCCGGGTCAAGGCCCGCCCAGCGGGACTGATCGTTCTCAAGGCCAGGGCCATCACCTTGGCCCGCACCGGCGCGACATCGCGGCCCTGACCACACTGTCCCACCCGCCGTCGACACCTGCCGGCGGCTTCATCACGTCTCATGATCCCTTAGCTGCGACGGTCTTCTGGTCACCGTCGGTCGGGGACACATCGAGGAGCCGCAGCATCGCGGGGAGCAAGTCACTCGTCAACGGATCTGGGGTGTCTTCGTCGATCGCGCCCTCCAGTGCGAGGCTTGTATAGCCGTGCACGAGTGACCACACTGCGTAGCTCGGCACCAGTGCGGGGTCCGCACTGTCCGGTAGCTGCGCATCCTGGCCCCGCAGGCCACGGTCCAGGGCGCGGAGCGCCCGGTGCTTCTGCTCGACCAGGTCTGGATCGTTGAAGTCGAACTGGGTCATACGCCACATCAGGTCGAACAGCGCGCGGTTGTCCCGGGCGAACGCAACGTATTCGGCCGAGAGCGCCGCGACCCGCTCCCGTACATCGCGCCCGACGACCTCCACCGCCTCCAGCCGGTCGCAGAGCTGGCGGTAGGCGCGCGTGGCGAGCGCACCGAGCAGCCCGCGTGCGTCGCCGAAGTGGTGCTTGGGAGCGGACTGCGACACTCCCGCCCGCCGCGCGGCCTCGCGCATGCTGAACCCGGCGACACCGCTCTCGGACAGCACTTCGAGCGCGCTGTCGAGCAGCGCCGCGCGCAGGTTGCCGTGGTGGTAGCGATCGCCGGCTCTCGATTCTTCGGTCGTCATCAAGTCCCCATCTTGACAGTGAGCAGACCTCTCGTAAACTGCTCACTGTCAAGATAGGGCGATCGCTGGGATAGATATGACGGACACGGTTCTTGTCACGGGTGTCTCGGGGTTCATCGGTGGTCACACAGCGGCAGAGCTTCTGCGGCGCGGATACGCGGTCCGCGGGTCGGTGCGGTCTCCGGCCCGCGCTGCCGAGGTTCGCGCCGCGATGGCGGAGGCAGGCGCAGACGACACGTTGCTGGAGATCCTGCAGCTCGACCTACTGTCGGACGAGGGATGGGCGGCCGCGACCGCGGGCTGCCGGTTCGTCCTGCACGTCGCTTCCCCCTTCGTCACGACGAAGCCGAAGGACCCAGAGGACTTGATCCGCCCCGCCGTACAGGGCACGACGCGGGCAATCGGCACGGCGCTCGACGCAGGCGTGGAGCGCGTGGTCGTCACCTCGTCTCTCGCGGCGGTGCAGTACGCTCCGGCGCGCAGAGATCACGTCTTCACGGCATCCGACTGGACCCCCCTCGACCGCCGCGGCCTCGGCGTCTACGTGGTTTCGAAGGTCCGGGCCGAGCGCGCGGCGTGGGACATCGCCGACCGACGCGGTGTGCGCGATCGGCTTGCCGTCATCAATCCGGGCGCGGTCATCGGGCCCCTCCTCTCCGACGACCCTGGAACCTCGGTCTCGGCGATCCAGCAGATCATGGCCGGCGCCCTGCCGATGGTCCCAGACCTGCGGCTCCCGTGGGTCCACGTGCGAGACGTCGCCGACGCGCACATCGAGGCCATGACCTCCGAAACGGCGGGCGCACATCGCACGATCGTCGCGACCGACCCGTCCTCGCTCATCGAGGTCGCCTCGGTGCTCCGCGAGAGGCTTCCCGAGGCGAGCGGGAAGATCCCCACACGGGCGATGCCGACATGGCTCACCTGGGCCGCGAGCGTGTTCGAACCTCAGCTGCGCGACAACCGGTGGCTCATCGGCTCGGCGCAGCGCTTCGACCACAACCCCGCCGAGGCGCTCTTGGCCCGCCCACTCCACTCGATCCCCGACACGATCGAGGAAACCGGCCGCAGCCTCGCCGAGCGCGGACTCGTCTGAGGCCACCCGGGAAACCACGCCGTGTGCCAAGCGCCCAGGCCTGGAAGCTCCCCTCACGGGCAGTCTTGGCCTACGGCCTCGGGTGTGCCTCAGTATCGTGGCCACCTTCGCGTCAACGATCGACCCGGTGCGTCAGCCCTGACGGGCTGACGCACCGGCACGGTGACATCAACTCACCGTTCGTATGTCATGTCAGCCTCAGAAACAGGCACTGAAAGAGCGTTTTGTCCCGGCGAGGTTGTTTGGTGGCGCTTCGAAGGGCGAGTAGGTCTGCGACTGCCGAGGCGAGAGTGGTCGATGCGGCCTGTGCGACAGGAGACGCCATATGTCTGACCGTTTGAGTCGAGTCGCTCCTGTCTGATCCCGAAGCGCCCCCGGTTGACGCTGTTTGCGCCCTGGGGATGCGTCGTGCCCGACGGTACTACCGAAACATGACGCGACAGCGCCCGTATCCCAGCGACCTGTCCGACGCCCGCTGGGAGTTGATCGGCCCCACCCTCACCGCCTGGCGGGCCGAGCGCAGAGGCAAGGGCCTGGACATCGGCCGCCCACCCGAGCACGACCTGCGCCGCATCATGGACGCCATCCTGTACGTCGACCGCACCGGCATCCCCTGGCGGTATCTGCCGCACGATTTCGCACCCTGGGAAACCGTCTACGGCTACTTCGCCGCCTGGCAGAAGGAAGGTGTCTTCGACCGGCTCAACGGCCTGCTTCGGCGCCTGGCGCGCGAAGCCGAAGGCCGGGATGCCGAGCCGAGCGCATGTGTCCTGGACGCGCAGAGCATCAAGACCTCCGCCAACGTGCCAGCGACCGGCCAGGGCATCGACGCAGGCAAGAAAATCGCAGGTCGCAAGCGCCATATCGGCGTCGACACCCTCGGCCTGCTACTGGCCGTCTGGGTGACCGCAGCGAGTGTCTCCGACAACACCGGCGGCATCCACCTGCTCACCCAGATCTCCGCCACAGCCCCTCGCGTGACCAAGGCGTGGGCCGACACCGGCTACCGTACGAAAGTCATCGACCACGGCGCCCGCCTCGGAATCGACGTCGAAATCGTCCAACGCGACCCCGGCGTCAAAGGGTTCAAGGTGCTCCCCCGGCGCTGGGTGGTCGAGCGGACCTTCGGCTGGCTCATGCACCACCGCCGGCTCACGCGCGACTACGAGACCCACCCCCACCGGTCCGAAGCCATAATCCACATCGCGATGATCGACCTCATAAGCCGACGACTCACCAGCGAATCCACTCCGAACTGGCGCGACACCTGAACCTCGAACCAAACAACCTCGCCGGGACAAAACGCTCTTTTAGAGGTCATCTCTTTTGGGACTCTGTGACTCTCGGTGAGAGAGCGCGCTCCAGGGCTCACGCTCCACGGCTTACGATGCCGGGATGCATGCAGGCAGCACGCGGGGCGCTCAGGCCCTCCTGATCAACGGCACCGTCGGTGTGGGCAAGACCACCGTTGCTGAGGCGGTGGGTGACCTTCTCGCCGACGCCGGGGTCCCTCATGCCGTGCTCGACCTCGACTGGCTGAGGAAGTCGTGGCCCGCTCCTCGCGGTGACCGTTTCAACTTCAGGATGCTGATGCGGAACCTCAGGAGCATCGCCAGCAACTACCTCAACGCAGGAGCGACGCGTCTCATACTCGCTGGCGTGGTCGAGCACCAAGACGAGCGGAAGCAACTGGCCGATGCGGTTGGTGTTGATCTCACGGTGTGCTGGCTGCGGGCCGAGCTGCCGGTCATCCACCAGCGCCTGGCCCACCGCCACGACAATGAGCCCGAAGCATTGCAGTGGCACCTGGACCGGTCCGCTGAACTGGACGGAATCCTCAGCCGGGCCGCGGTCGACGACTTCACCGTCGATACCACCACAAGCTCCGTCCCCGACGCCGCCGTATCCGTGATCAAGGCAGCCAACTGGCAGTGACTGCCGGACTACTGGGACGCCGCTTCTGGTCGGGTCGTCAGTCTGCGATAACAGATCAAAGTGGCGGCGATGCCGGTGAAGGCGAGGAAGTGCGCAGCCTTGCGCTCGTAGCGACGGTGCAGACGGCGGCACCCGGCAAGCCAGGCCACCGTCCGCTCCACGGTCCAACGGTGACGGCCGAGCCGCTGGGAGGACTCGACGCCTTTGCGGGCGATGCGCGGGGTGATGTTTCGGGTGCGCAGCCACCGGCGCAGGTGGTTGTAGTCGTATCCCTTGTCGCCATGCAGCTTGGCGGGCCGTCGGCGTCTCGGTCCGCGACGGGAGCGGATGGGCGGGATACCACGCACGAGGGGTTCGAGCCCCTGGCTGTCGTGGGTGTTCGCGGCGGAGATCCCGATCGAGAGTGGAAGACCGGACCGCTCGGTGATCAAGGGGATCTTTGATCCTTTCTTGCCGCGATCTACGGGATTCGGACCTGTCAGATCCCCCCTTTCACGGCGCGCATGTTCACTGAGTCGATCGCGCATCGCGACCAGTCCAGGGCGCCATTAGCGCCGAGCTCGTCCAGGATCAGGCGGTGGAGTTTGCCCCACACCCTGGCTCGGCTCCACTCGGTGAATCGCCTATGCGCGGTTGCTCCGGACGGGCCGAAGCTCGCCGGCAGCTGCCGCCACGTACAGCCTGTCGTGGCCACGAACAGGATCGCCGCCAGCACCTGCCGGTCCCCGTACCGGCGTCGGCCACCGCCCTGCGGTCGCACCGGCGCAGCCGGGACCACCCGCTGGAACAACTCCCACAGTCTGTCCGGCACCAGCCGTTCCACCATCGCCATCACGGCTGCCAGCCTAATAATCACGCCAGTTGAGACGATCACTAAGTCTTGCCCCATAAATGCTCTACGGCGTGCTGGACCGGCTCCGCACCTTCGCGCCGCAAAGCAATGACAAGCTTGCTGAATTGACGTGGGCTCAGCCCGGTGAACGGAGCTATCCAGGAGGGCTCCGACGCCATGATCACACCAGACACGACGAGATCATGTCACTCACGACCGGCAGGCACCATCTCCTTCCAGGGCCCGCTGTCCGACCCTCGACCTACGATGCCCGGATGCAGCCACACTTCACCGGCACCGCCCTGATCACCGACGATGTTCCGGCCCTCGCCGCTTTCTATGCCGCGGTCCTGGACGCAGATGTGGAAGGGAGCGGCCCCTTCGCCCGGGTGACGGTCCCCGGTGCCGTCCTGTCGTTCTTCTCCACCCAGGGCATGGAGTCGATGGTGCCCGGATCGATGGCCGCCGCTGCGAGCGGAGGCTTCACCCTGGAGTTCCAGGTCGCCGACGTGGACGCACGCCACGAACGCCTGCTGGCACGGGGGATCGAGATCCTCAAGCCGCCGACAACTCAGCCCTGGGGACGCCGCTCGGTCTGGTTGCGCGACCCGGACGGCAACATCGTGAACCTCTACCAGGAGGCGTGACGATCGCTCCCCTGCACCGCGGGGCGCTCATTGTGGGACAGCCTTTAGAGAGCTCCGGCTCAGACGTGCCTCGCGCCTAGTCGCGGCTGCGACCACCAGGTATCCATCGCTCTCGGGGTCGAAGGTGGTGGACTGCACCGTGAGCCCGACGCTCCGCAACTGCGCCACAAGGTCCTCGTACCGGTAGGGCCAGATGGACAACCGCTCCGAGCAGGCTCGCACTGCCCCATCCGGCTCGATCTGGGCGACCACGATCTCCAGGAAGTGTTCCTGCTCCCAGCGCTGCTCGATCTGCCAGTAGTAGCTGACGACCGCATCACGGTCGTTGCGGCGGATGAGTCGATCGCGGACGTCTACCCGTGAGCCGGCGGAGCGCACGAGCTCCCAGTTGCGTGAGTGGAGCACAAGGCGTCCGCCCGGATTCAGCAGCCGCGACATCGCTCCCAGTGCGGTCAGGCGCCCGGCTGCGCCCTTGGCGTGCCCGAGCGAATTGCCGACGCAGAACACCAGATCGAACGTGGAGTCCTCCAGGTGGTCGGGCAGCTCGTCCCAACTCGCGCGGAGGGCTCGAAGCGAGACACCCTGCTCGTCGGCGACCTTCTCGGTCCGGCGAACCATCCCATCACTGGCGTCTGCGGCGACCACGTCAAGGCCAAGACTCGCGAGACCGACGGCGAGCTGGCCGGTTCCACACGCACAGTCGAGGACGCGTGCGTTGGGCGGCAGAGAGCCCACGACATCGCTGTAGTAAACCGCGGCTGCCTTGGCGGGGGTCAACCTGTCGTCCCCGATCAGCCACTCGTATACGTCGGCAAGCGCCCCATAACCAGCCACCGCGATAACCTCCATCACTCGACGACGCGCGGGCTAGACCGCCCTGCGATTCGGACCTTGCGCCTCGCACTGTGCCGGGCCGTGTCAGCGAAGCATTGAGCAGGACCCAACCACTTCCGGCCGCTGAGACTCCACCGGATTTCGTGGGAAACCGCGACACGCCGCACCGACGCAGGTCCCCACTCCACCGGCGCCCCATCGGCCACGATGGGGACCGCGGCCAGCAAGCGCGCGTTCACTGCGGAGCGCTTTTAGGCACAGCCATCCAAACTGGTGCCGAAACGCCGCGTCCGGACGAAGGACCGCCAGCGACCGCCTCTACTGCCAAGTAGTTCGGAGAACAGCGAGGCCTTGCTGTCGGTGCGGGTGATCTTCGCGTCGGTGTCGCGGACCGCGTCGTCCAACGCCTGGTCCAGGGTGTACGACGTGGTGAGGGGTTCGGTGTCGGGCAGGATCGTCACGAGCGGGGTTCCTTCCGGGTCAGGCGGCCAGCCGGTGGGCGGCCGTGGGCAGGGTGTAGGTGGTCGGGTCCGCCGGGGTGCCGTCGTGGCACTCCAGGCACGTCCCGAGCGTCTTCAGCGGTACTGGCGCAGAGCACTTGTTCCGTGGCTGTCGTATTCCTGTGATGACGCTCTTTGAAAGTGGCTCTGGGCGCAGTTCCGTGAAGATCTCGATGCGTGGCAGCTCAGGGGACACCGAAAATTGACGGGCCGAGGGCTCTGTCCATCGACACACTGGGCCACGTACTCCGTCGCCGAAGGAGATGTGTCCGTGGAGGAGCCAGGGTTCGCCGTGCTTGTGACCGAGCCCGGGAAGGGCGGACAGGAGGCTCTGCAGGCAGTCAGAGCGGTGACCGGACTCAGCCTGTGGCGTTGCAAGCTTCTACTCGACCGCGCTCCTGTGACGGTTCTGGAGGAAGCCCCGCTCGACCGGGCGAGCGTGGCGGCCCGGCGGCTGCAGGACGCCGGCATCCCTGCAGCAATCCGCTGTACCTGGTGCGACAGGACGGTGCCCCGCGACGGGAGGCTGCTCGACCCAGGCCCCTGTGCATCCCGCTTCTGGCCGACCGCCCATTGCCAGGCGAACTGTCTCGCCAGCTGTGATTGCGAGTTCTGCAGCGCCTACGGGCCGACCGTCCTGACCCTGTGATTGCAGGCTCATCCCGGGACTGAATGATCCTGCGTGCGGCTCCTGGGGGTGGGACAGACCGGCTCGCTGAGATTCCCCACCCACCCCTCGCCGTCACGCACACCCCCTCATGCGGTCCTGACCGGTGCGGCACAATCACGGTCAACTGGGCAAGCAACGGTGGGGGTGGGAACGTGGGGCGTTTTGGCTCGCGAAGCCGACGTAAGGGCATACCGAACGAGCCGGCACTACTGGCGGCGGCTGCTGAGAATCCCGGTGGCAGCGTCGCCGAGATCGACCCGACGTATATCGACGACCCGAACGGCTACGTACCGCCCGAGGCAATCCGCGGCGCGTGGTTGGTGGACAGCAGCGGGAAACTGACAGGTGAGTACCAGGAGAATCCCCGTCACGGGGTGCCGCAGGACGACTTCAGCAAGCTCACTGACCCTGATCACTGGCTTGGCTGGCTCGGCGATGATCCCGCGATCGCCGTCCGGAAGGGCATCGAAGAGTCCTTGCGAGCCCAGGTGGCAGATGCAGTGGTCGAGTGGGTCAAGATCCTTGAGACGCCTCGGTTTCTCACAGGTGGGCGTCGACATTCTGAGGACGAACAGGTCATGTTGGTGACCCGCGCGGCACTCGCCGCGCCGTTTGCGTTGTCCGTGCGCACCACGCAGCACGGGCGTTCCATCCTTCTGGGGGTGTTCTCGTGGGCGGCGGTGAACCTCTCACCGCCCGGAGTCCGCAAGGATCGGCACTGGTTTGACCTGGGTGTGGAGCTCGACTGGGCCGGTGAACAGCTTCAAGGGCGGATCTACGAAATTGACGGTGCGGACGGCACCGCCGAGCGGTAGAGCGGGAAGTCACTCAGCACCGGCGGTCACGTACATGGCGCTGAGCCATGCGAATTCGCTGGTCGGCAGAGGGGCCGGTACGGGATGCTGCACGCGTGATCGAGCGAGAAGCCGCCGTTCGGGCAGTCGAGGACCAACTGGAGCGCGACTACCAGCAGTGGCGGGCTGTGAGCGCGGACGCGGTGAGGATGGCTGTGGTCCATATCGAGGAGCACGAGCTGGTGTGGATCGTCTCCTGGCAGTCCGAGGACTTCGTACGCACCCGGAACTCGAAGCACGCGCTCATCGGCAATGGGCCGTATCTGGTCGACCGCGTCGACGGGGGGCTGCACCAGATCGGCGTCGTCTCCGCGGTAACCGGAGAGTGGGAGGCCGACTACCGAGCTCGGATACGCGGGCTGCCGGTGCGCACTGCAGTGGACGATCTACACGATGCGCTCCGCGGAGTCGCCGCTACGCGCGGACGCATGCATGCTGTGCGGACACTGCGCCAAAGGCTGCCTGTGCTCTCGCCCGCGGAGGCCATCGAATACGTGAGCGCCTTGCTGGAGGGCGATGCGCCCGCGCGCCTCGTGGCCGTCGCCACCAAGGAACTGGTGGAGCCTCTCAACCCGGTGCTTGCGGTGAAGACCATTCTGAGCGGGGCGGCGATCCGAGCCGGTCAGAGACCCGAGGGGTGACTGGCAAGCCAGTCGGCGTGCCGATCGCGCATCTGGTCCCGTTCTTCGCGCGTGGTGAGGAAGACGTCGGCACCACCGTCGTAGGGGTGGTGGATGCGCTGCATGCGGGTGTCGGTGATGAGGATTCCCGCCACCTTGTCGTCGGCGGTATCTCGGAGCAAGTCGTCGATGCAGCCGCGCTGCCAGGGCCGGTGTGCGGCCAAGAGATGGCAGTACGTGCGGAACTCGGGGTCAGGATCGTCCTCAACCAGCAGGCTCTTCCAATACCCCGTGACGGGTTCCACTGACGGAACCTCGGCTTCGGTCGTCCAGAGCGGAGTGATCACATACACGTCCGTACCAACGAACAGCTCATCGAGGACGGTGTTGTAACGCTCCAGGACGATGGTGTACTCGCTCTCGTCCTCCGCATACCGCTTCGACTCCGGCAGGCTGTGAAAACGTGCCCTCGTCATCCCGAGCAAACCAGATCACTCCGCTCTGACGGGCATCTCGGAAGAATGCTGCCGCTTGCGAACCGCTCTGACTCATGCCACATGAGCCTAGCGTTCCCGGTCACTCATTTCGTTAGCGGTTCTTAGCCTGAGCTCCGCCGGGCGATCCAGGTATTCCCTCGGCCCTCCCGTCCCGGACACCGGCGTGAGTCGGGCCGTGACACCATCCGGCGTCAAGCATCCCGTCACTCTGGCGCCATGGCAGAGTAACCGTCGTGCACACGTCGAAGCGCATCACCACCAAGTTTCAGCGAATACCGGGCAGAGGTGCCTCGCGCCCGATCCGGTCCTTCCAGGTGGCGGTCGCGGTGGTGGTCCTCGTCATCAGCGCGCTGGCGGGACTCCTCGGCTGCTCGGCCTCGTCGGACACATCCCGTCCCGAGCTCGATGTGCCCTTCGTCTTCTATGTCTCGCGTGATCCCGAGGACAACCCGAGGTCGAGGTTCGGCATCAATGAGCAATTCGGGGAGCAAGGATCCGGCCATTACACGGTCGCCTTCGACGCGACGGACCTCAGGGGCGTCGCCGTCCTGAAAACAGGTCAGGACAACTGCCCGGTCCGGCTGCCCACATTCAGCTGTGGTGGTGAACTGGTCGATCGCCGGCACGGCGGGAGCGGGCAGTCCTTCCGCGTGAGTTCCGCGCACGGGGCCGGGGCGGGCGACTCGGCAGTGCTGCGTTACCGGTTGACCTCGCCGGGCCTGCCGAGCGTCACGGCGAGCACCCGCATCGTCGTCGGCAAGCCGGCGCTGGCCGTCGAGACTCGGGCGGACCGGGACGGCGTGACGCCGGGAGGACGGGTCGCCGTCTCGCTGACCCTGCGCAACACCGGGGACGTCCCCGCTCGCGGAGTCTCGCTCTTCATCAGTACCCGCGACGGTCTCCGGATGGCAGGCAAGCACCGCAACTGCCTTTATCGCGGCACCACATCGGCCTGGTGCCGGCTGCCCGCCGATGATGTCGTCATCCCGCCCGGAGCGTCCTACCACCTCGCCGCTCCCGAGGCTTTTACGCTCGCCGGCGACGCCACCTACCCAACCGTCACCTTCGAGGCCGCCGGCCTCGGGGAGGACTACGTCCCGCCGGAAGAGATAGCCTCGCAGTACAGGTCTGGACAGGGATCCGCACTCCGCTACGTACCCGGGGCCGGCCAGGAGGACGGCAAGGACGCGGGAGCCCCGCAAGCGACGGGCGAGAGCGCAGCGCACCTCCAGCTCGCTGTGCGCAGCACCAGCGACCTGGTTGCGCTCGCCGATACAGCGAGGGGGCCCGTCGGCAGTCAGGCGGACGTGCGGGTCGGCGTACGCAACGACGGCCCAGGCGCGCTTCCAGCCAAGGTCAAGGTCGAGTTCGCCGTTCCGGCGGGCACCACCGTCGTGTCGTCGCCGTACGACCCCGAGCGGGACGAGGAGGTGATCGACCAGGTCTGCCGGGCCCTCGCCGCCAACGGTGCGCCCCTTGCCGAAGCGTCCGTGAGGCAGCCGAGCGCCCGCCGGTACGTGTGTACAGCAGAGGCGGGGAAGGCGGGAGCCACCACGACCTTCCCCTTCACCCTCCGCATCGACAAGGAAATGGCGCATCGTGGCGGGCGGGTCACCGTCGCCGACGGCGACAGCCACCACCCGAGCAACGACCCGAAGACCGCCAACGACAGCGCCGACGTCGCGGTGTCCGTGTGGCCGGGCCCGGCTTGGGCCACTCCTGGCCTCTGTGCGACTGCCGGGATCGCCCTCGGGGTTTCCGTGCTCGTCGCGGCTCTGGCGACCTGGAGGCGCCGGCGCTCACGCTGAGCACGACGAGCGCGACGGCTTCCTCATCGCCACCGTCGGCCGGTGCGCTCTGCCCAATGAGGCGTATCACGCCGTCCCGAGCCTCACGGCATCGCCTTGGCCGACGACCCGTTCTTGAGCGCCGAGCAGGTTCTCGGCGGCCTGCTCGCCTGGTACGACAGCGCGCTCGCCTAGGGCGGGCGGCGCGGCAGCAGGCGGCGGGGGGTGCCTCTATGTCTTTCGTCAAGCGAGGCGTGGGGTTCTGGGTTCGTAGAAGGTGCCGTCGCGGAGGATCGCGAACAGCACGTTGACCCGCTGGCGGGCCAGGCGGAGAAGTGCCTGGGTGTGGGTCTTCCCGTGGGCCCGGCATCGGTCGTAGTAGGTGCGGGAGGCGGGGTCGTGCAGCACAGCGAACGCCGACAGGAACATCGCGCGTTTCAGTTGCCGGTTGCCGCCTCGTGGCGCGTGTTCGCCGTGGATCGAGGTCCCCGACGACCTTGTTGTCGGGGCAAGGCCGGCGTAGGAGGCCAGGTGGGCAGCGGTGGGGAAGCTGGTGCCGTCGCCGACGGTGACCAGCAAGGTGGCGGCGGTCCTGACGGCGGCCCCCGGAATCGAGGTCAGGACCGCGGAAAGAGGGTGGGCCTCCAGCAGCTGTCCGATCTGCGCTTCCAGGGCTCGTCGCTGTTCGTGGACGGCCGCGAGGGAACGGGCCAGGGACGGGATCACGAGGTCGAGGGTGCCGGTGCCCGGGACCACGACGGTCTGCTCGTCGAGCGCGTCGAACACCTCGTCGATCAGCCGCTGGGCCATGCGCGGAGCCTTGGGCCGTATCACCTCAACCAGCTTGCGGCGTCCGGCTTTGCGCAGGGCGGCTGGGGATCCGTAGCGTTCCAGCAGCCAGGTCACGGCGGGGTGGTCCAGGCGCGGGTCCAGGACGCGCTCCAGGCTGGGGTGGAACTGGGTGAGCAGGCCCCGTATCCGGTTGGAGGTGCGGGTGGCCTCGGCCGCCAGGTCCTGGTCGAAGCCGACCAGCACGGTGAGCTCGGCGGTGATCTCGTCGGTCAGTTCCAGCGAGCGCAGGGTGTGTGGCATGGTCCGTGCGGCGTCCGCGATCACTGCGGCGTCCCTCGCATCGGTCTTCGCCTCGCCCGGGTAGAGGTCGGCGATCCGCCGCATTGCGAGTCCGGGCAGGTAGGCGACCTTGCAGCCGGCGTCCCGGGCGACCGTCAGGGGCAGGGCTCCGATGGAGGCGGGCTGGTCCACGATCACCAGCACGGTGCCGGACTTCGCGGCCAGCTTGTCGAAGACGTCCCGAGGCCTCGGCTCGCTGTTGGGCAGCTGCTTGTCGAAGACCTCCTTCCCGGCTGGGGTGAGGCCGTGCCCGTGATGGGCGCTCTTGCCGACGTCCAGGCCGAGGAAGACGCCCACGTCGTCGATGTCGTCCAACCCATCCTCCCGAGCAGGGTTCGTGCGGTGCTGGCCAGGGCGTTGGCGTCGTATGCGCGCATCCACGTTATGCAGACCTGCCGCCCGCGAGCTGTCCGGCGTTGCGCCGGACCGAGCGGTGGCCGGACCTCTGACTTGTTGAATCGGACCCAGACGCGCGGTCTGCAGCCGTAGCGTCCAGGGTGCCGACCGGCACGGGCTCGCGTGACCTCATGCCGCCCCAACTCGGGCTGGCTCATGATGAGTTTGCCGCCGCCGGCCGGCACCCGCGCGGTGTGGCTCGACAGAGGCGTGACCAATGGACGCTGAGACTTCAAGTCAGAGTGCCCACCGCACCCATCCCATCCCGTTCGACCTGGGCAAGGTGCACGTGATCACTATCGGTATCGACCCCCACAAGTCGTCCCACACCGCCGTCGCCGTCGACGCCGCAGGACACCAGCTCTCCCAGCGGCGCTTCGTCGTCAACGCAGGGACCGTCCGACAGCTGATGCGCTGGTGCGAGCGGTGGCCCGAGCGCCACTTCGCGGTCGAGGGAGCCAAGGGACTCGGTCGCAGCCTCGCCCAGCAGCTGGCCTCCGCCGGCGAGCACGTGGTGGACGTGCCCTCCACCCTCTCCGCCCGGGCCCGGCTCCTGGCCACCGGCGGAGACCGCAAGACCGACGCGGCCGACGCCCTGCACGTCGCCCAGGTCGCCCTCTTCCGGCAGGACCTGCACAAGGTCGAACCGGAAGACCAGTCGACGATCCTGCGGCTGCTGACCGAGCGGCACGACGACCTGGTCAACGAACGCACCCGCATCATCAACCGGCTCCACGCCGTGCTGCGGGACCTGCTGCCCGGCGGTGCCCCCACCCGCCTGTCCGCGGAGAAGGCCGCCGCCCTCATGAAGGGCATCCGCCCAGCCACCGCCACCGATTGCTGCCGCCGTGACCTCGCTCGGGATCTTCTCGCCGACCTGCGACGCGTCGACCGGCAAGTCCGCGACAACGAAGCCCAGATGCACAACGCGCTAGCCGCCGCCCGCACCACGCTGACCGCCCTCCCCGGCCTGGGCACCGTGCTCGCAGCCAAGCTCCTCGGACACGTAGGCGACGTCACACGCTTCGCCACCGAGCACCACTTCGCCAGCTACACCGGCACAGCACCCCTGGACGCCTCCAGCGGCAAGAACACCCGCCACCGCCTCAACACCGGAGGCAACCGCGCGCTGAACTGCGTGCTGCACATCATCGCGGTCTGCCAGATACGCGACGGCGGCCGAGGCCAGGACTACTACCTGCGGAAAATCGCCGAAGGCAAGACGCCTTCGGAGGCCCGCAGAGCTCTCAAACGACGCCTGTCGAACGTCGTCTACCGCACCCTCAAACGCGACCGCCACAGGACTCTTCCTGCGGCCGCTTGACACACAGAGGCACTCATCAGCGTCTCCGACGGCACCTCCCGGGCCCGGTGACACCTCCTCATGTTGTTGTCAAGCCGCAGTTGTGACGCAGCCTGCTGATTGGTAGATCTCTCCGTCACGGATCATGGCGAACAGGACGTTGACGCGACGCCGGGCGAGTGCGAGGACGGCGTGCTTGTGTGTCTTCTTCTCGGCCCGCTTACGGTCGTAGAAGGCGCGAGACTCCGGGCAGGTGCGGATGCTGATCATCGCGGAGCGGTAGAAGACGCGTTGGAGGCCGCGGTGGTAGCGGCGGGGGCGGTGCAGGTTGCCGTTCACGTTGCCGGAATCGCGGGGGACAGGCGCGACGCCTGAGAACGCGGCGAGCCGGTCTGCGCTGGGGAACCGAGACAGGTCACCACCGGTGGCAGCGAGGAACTCGGCGCCCAGCAGCGGTCCGATGCCGGGCATGCTGGAGATCACTGGCGCGAGCTCGTGCACGCGAAATCGGGCTTCGATGAGTTTGTCCGTCCAGTTCGTGGATCTTCTCGTGGAGATCGAGCAACTCCAGCGCCAGGTCGCGGACCACACGGGCGATCGCGGCCTCGCCGGGTAGCCGAGTGTGCTGTCGTTCCGCAGCATCGACAGCGGCGGTAGCAAGGTCTTCCGCGCTGCGAGTCTTGCGGTTGCGCAGCCATGCTGTCAGCCGCCTGCGGCCGAGACGCCGTAACGCAGCCGGCGTCTGGTAGCCGGACAGCAGCACCAGCGGTCCCATGCTCGTCAGTTCCAGGGCGTGTTCCAGGGCCGGGAAGATGCTCAGAACCTGCGCGTGCAGACGGTTGGTCTTCCGTGTCCGTTCCTTCACCAGATCGGCCCGCCGGTCGGTCATCACCCGCAGTTCGGCGGTCAGTTCGCTCTCCGGGGTCAGGACGTGGAGGTCGCGGCGCATACGGTGCGGCGGCCCGCAAGGCGGCTGGGAACGCCGAACGGCGGGCCGCCGGGGAAACGGGCGTCCCATATGCCGGGGAGCTGTCAGATGCCCGTATGGAGGCTCTGTCCGAGATCGACCCCGGGTGGTGCCCGGCATGGGAGATCGGATGGCAGCGGGTGCTTCGGCTCGTCCTGGCCCATGTGAAGGCCGGCGGGGCGCTCCCGGCCGGGCCGGGTGAACTCATCGTCCAGGGCGAGGACCTGGGCCTGTGGATCGCCGCGCAGCGTGCCGGATGGGAACGGCTGATGCCCGCGCAGCAGTGGCTCCTGGAATCGGTCGGGATCCAGCCCCCGGCGGAGGGGGAGCCGGTCGCGGGTGCGCCCCGGACGCAGGACACCCGATGGAACGCCAACCTTGCGGCGGCGCGCCAGTTCCACGCCCGTGAGGGGCACCTGTCGGTGCCCCGCAAGGCGGTGGAGATCGTGGACGGCGCCGAGCACAAACTCGGTGCCTGGCTCGACAACGTCCGCAAGAGGGCCGCCAAGCTCAGCCCCCAGCGCCGCGCCGACCTCGACCAGCTCGGCATGCGCTGGTAGCCGGTGCGACTGGACATGACGGTGGCCCGCTCCGTGAGATCCGGGACGGGCCACCGACGTGTGCGTGGTCGTGAAGGGCGGTCGCCTACGCGGCGAAAGGCTCCATGAGGCTTCAGCCGAACGATCGTCCTCATGGGCAATAGGTGAGGCCCGGGGACACTGTCCCCTTCACAACCACGCTATCTGTAACGCGGGCAGATAGCCGGCCATTCCCCGGAGGCAGGCGAAGCGGGCAAGGGCCGCCGCCGGCCGGCAGTCGGCCCGCCCTGGACTTCCGGGACGGGCCACCTGCTGGATCGGGTCAGCGTCGGCTCTGGATCCACACGACCAGGAGGCTGACGGCTCCGCTGCCGACGCCGTACGAGGCGCCGCGGATCATCTGATCCTGGACAGTCCGCCCATGTCGCGCCGCCACTGCGTGTCCACATGGGCCACTGAACCGTTCCTCTTGCTGATCACTAACGCATGACGTCGGAGGTACCGTGGCCTCGCCTCTCTCCCGCATCGCTGCCAGTGCCGCGCTCGTACTGGCCGGCGTTGCCGTACCCGTGGCAACTGCGCAGGCGGCTGCCCCGGTCGCTCCGGCACCGCACGAGTTCCAGTGCCAGTCAAAGGGGCGCTTCGGAGACCCGGACGCCCCGCACAAGTTCTACGTGTGCAGGGACTGCGGGAACGGTGTGTTCGTTCGGTACCGCTTCGCGTGCCCCGGCATCACCGTATGGGACCCGGCGATCAGGGGATGCAAGGGGCCGTGGGATGTGGCACTGGAGGGCACGGCTTCCTGAGGCAGGCACACGGCTGGGCCGACAGAGAATGGCGCTGCCGCTCGGCACCGCCCCGGCCGCCTCAGTGAGTCTCACTGAGGCGGCCGGGAAGAGGACGAGGTGTTCCCGTTCGATTTGCCAACGGCGGCACTGCCTCCCGAAGTGGTTTACAAACGCTGCTCAAACCTCTGAGCAAAGCCAACTCGCCAGATCGAACTCGCCGAGCACTTCAGCGCCTGCCCGACCAGCCCATCACGTCACCTACGCCCGCTGAAGACACAGGCCGGGCCCACCGCTACGGGGGAAGGTGGGCCCTACCGCCACGTTCCCGCACCACCGCCAGCGCACGGCATTCACACCTCGTCTGGCCCGGCCGGTCACGAACGGGCTGCCGGCTGGCGCAGGTCCAGGTAGCAGCGCAGCCGTACGCCGGGCTCGCCCGCGTCCCGGGTCGTGCGCTGCGCGGTCGCCGTCGCCCACCGGTCGGCGAGCGGCTGCTGGAAGGCAAGCGCGGTCTCGTCGTCGGCGGCCGCGACGTGGACGACGACCCAGCCCGGTTCGCTCACCTGACTCTCGTGGATCGGGTGCATGTACCGCACCACGCCCGGATCTCCGGCAGGGTTCCGCTGATCCTGCGTCTTCACCCGACCGAGTCGCCGGCACGCTCCTGGTCCCGGCACCACCGGTGGATGTAGGGGTTCGGGGCAGCGGCACGGCACCGGATCCGGCCGGCGCGTGCCGGCCGTGGCGATGGATCCGGTGCCGCTGAGGAGATGGTCCGGGACGGGCGGCGGTGTACCGCCCGCAGAGGTGACCTTCTGTCAGCCGCGGCGCAGCAGGGTGATCTTCTGGCGGGCGGTGGAGATGGCCTGGGCGAGGTCGGCGCGGGCGGCTTCCTGTTTCATGGCCTGGGCGAGCTGGGCCTGGTGGTCCTGAAAGGACACCTTGAGGGCGGCGGTGGGGGCGGGCAGGGCCGTGTCCAGGTAGTCGTCGACGCGTTCGACGACCTTGGCGAGCTCGGGGCGGACGGCCTCGATGTGGTCGGTGATGCCCCGGAGCATGTCACCGGTCTGGGAAATGTCGTCCATGTCCTCGGCGCGGCTGGGCTTCTTGGCCCTGCGGCACTGAGCCTTGTAGAGGTCGGCGAGCCACTGGTCGGGTTCGTCGTAGGCGGTGTTCTCGGTGTCGGTCTGGCGGATCTGCTTCATCCAGGCGAGGACCTCCTGGTGGTGCAGGAGGGTGTACAGGGCGAGCGCTCCCATGAGGAAGGAGAAGGCGATACTCGCCGCGAGGGAGCCCGCGCTGGTGCCGATCGCCAGCGTGGTGCTGTTCATCGTCGTCATGTGGGTCCGTTCACGGGCGCGCCGCCTCCGGGCGGGTGTGCGGCGCGGCAAAGGGGGTTGGTGGGTCCGGATGGGTCCGGAAAGTGCCGGGGGTGGTGTCAGGCCCCGACGAAGTGGGACAGGCTGTCGACGTCGCGGACGACGAACTGCCGGTAGCGGGCCTCGATGACACCGTGGTGGCGCAGTGTGCGCAGGGCGTTCTCCGTGGTGGAGACGGCGAGCTGGAGGGCTGCGGCGATGTCTTTCTGGCCGGGGCCGGTGATGACGGTGTGGCGGGACGTGCGGGGGTCGGGGACGCCGACGGTGTCGGCGAGGTGGGCCAGGAGGCGGCTGACCCGTTCCAGGGGCGGTCGGATGGCCATTCCGTAGACGACCTCGTCGGTGCGGCTGCGGTCTTCGAGGCTGCGCAGCAGGGCGAGCCGTGCCTCGTACAGGCGGCGCTCGATGAGGGCGTTGAAGTACCGGGCGGCGCAGGGGATGACGACGGTGTCGGTGAGGCAGCGGGTGTCGACGCAGGAGGTGGGCTCGATGAGCGCGGCTTCGCCGACCAGCTGGCCGGCGCCCCTGAACCGGGTGATGGCGGGGATGCCGGCGCCGGTGCCCAGCGGGTACCGGTCCTGGCGTACGACGCCTTCCAGGACGATGTAGACGTAGGGGTGTTTCGGTCCCATGGGCAGCAGCTCGTCGCGGGCGAAGGCGCGGCTGTGCAGGCCGGTCTGGAGCAGCTGGTGCCAGGTGCCCGCGGAGCGCAGGTTCAGGTGGTGCAGGAAGCTTCCCTCGGGCTTGCCTTCGTGGGCGTGCAGGAGGTCGGTGGGCCGGGAGGCGTCGATCGCGGGAGGCATGCTCACTCCCCCGCCCTGGACGCGGTGGTGGCGCGGGTGCCCGCGTACACGCGGCCGGGGGCGCGGTGGTGACGGCGCGTCATGCGCGGCGCGGCGCGGCGGCCCGGAGGGGACGCGGGCACGGCGCCGCAGGAGGTGGCGGTGGCCATGGTGTCTTTTCCTTATTCGGTTTGATCGTTCGGGGACCCCGCTGTGCAGCGGGGTCCCCGGTGGTGGGTCCTTCGCCTCTCCGGGAGGTGGTGCGTGCCCGGTGGTGTGGTCCGGGCGGGGTGGAGTGACGTGAGACGGGATAACGCTACCCCCCGCCGCGAGCCAAGAGCTAGTCGCGTTTCCGAAGGGGAGGCGGGGGCGATTGCCACGGCACCAATCCCCCATCCATGGGGGATTGTTACGGGCCGCTCCAGGTGGGGGCGGAGAAACCCTTTCTTTTCATTTTCATGAATCCCAGGGTTTCGCATGCAGATATTCATGCGGGGCCATGAAAAATTGTCCTCAGGTGACCTACAGGCAGCCCACATGCAAACGCGCAGCAAAAACGGGAGGCCCCAGGGCACCACCCCCAGGACCTCCCGGAAAGGGTCCGGACCCACCAGGATCAGACCGGTGTCCAGTAAACACCACCGACCGCACTAAGGTCACTCCCGATCCACCGCCAGATGGTCTCTACCGCCAAAACTAGCAGTGGAAACCCCCCACCTGCGGGGTTTTGACATGCCCGGCACATGCCACAGGACTTGTCAAGGCGGCGCTCCGCAACCCTCCGAGGATCGCCCCTTTTGTGCCCCCTGGGGCGAGACGCTCCCGCCCACCAGGGACCCTGAGAGCGCTACCAAATGATTATCGACGTTCAAGAGTCAACAAACCCGATCAGCAGACGCCCGCACCGGCGCCCGCCGGCCGGCCGCGGGTACGGTCATCGAACGGACGCCCCATCCCGCCGTAATGGGCCTCTCAACATTCCACCGGCCGCATCGAACCGGAATGCAAGCCGCATAGATAATTCTGGCGCCTTCACTCACCACGGGATATCGGGCAGTAATCAGCGGGCGCGAGCGGCCAGATTTCCGAATGTCGACTGATCCATAATGCCGCCCGCCACCGCCCCCGCACCGCACCCCGCCGGCACCCGGAGCCGCTGCTCACCTTTCAGACCGTCAGGTTTGTTACAGAGCCGACAGGTTGACGTCCGAGGCTGAGCGGACACGGCAGATCGGATACGGAAGATAACCATGTGAACACATGGAGTAACGTGCGTCACGCTGCGAGCCTCCGCATCCGCCGGGCGCGCGCCTTCGCGCCCTCCGGGCGCCCCATGCCTCACCTCGTGCGCGGCCCCGGCAACGCGCTCCGGAGCACGCCACGGCCGATCCCTGCACTGCTCCCGTCGCCCGCCGGACGGACCAACCCCGGCGGCCGGTCTCCGGGGTCAGGAGTAGCCGGCCCAACCGGCACTGACGTGGGTTCCGGTCGGTTTCAGGTCAGGCCGGTGGAGATGTCTGTCGCCCTGTCCGCCCTAGTCGGCGAGGACGCCGGCGCGGCCTTTCGGCGGACAGCGGGGGCTCAGGACCGCATCTGTGGTCAGTTGCCCGGCAGGACGTGGAGAACGCCGACGGCCCCCCACGCCGGCCATGAGCGCAACGCCGAGCTCCGGCGCCCGGTAGGCGAGACAACCGGCGACGACCCCGACGATGATGAGGACGACGGCCCGGACATCGGTCTGACCGTTCATATGGAGCCTCCTGGGTTCCGGCCCGCCGCGTCGCTTCCGCCAAGTCGCCCTGCAGCGGGCTCTCTTCGTCCCGGCGGCAGGCCGGGCCTGTTGCCCCGCGGACTCGATTACCGGGTTCCCCGTGCACCTATAAAGGGAATATGGGGCCAACAGGCCCCGTAAAGCCGCAGAAGGGAAGTGCATCCGCTGCGGGCGGGGCCGTGCAGGGGGACGCACATGGAAGACAGCGCAGCTCAGGGCCCGTATGACCCAGCTCTGTGGAAGCTCACCACGGAATCGGCGAACGGCGGGGAGGTGGTACCGAAGGAGCGGACCGAGGAGTGCACGGTGTTCCTCATCTGGTTCCGGGCGTGTGTGCAGCGCGGTGAGTGGACTTCGCTCCACCAGGCCACTGCCGACATCGAGGAGAAGGGAGTGGTCGGGCCACGGTTGAATGTCAGCCAGACGACACTCTCGCGCCGGCTGAAGGGTGAGCACTTACCCCGCCCGGGCTCCTTGCGTGCAGTCGCCCTCGCGCTCAACATCCACATCAGGACCGCCCAGGAAAAGGGCGAGTTGCTGTTCGTCCAGCCGGTCTCCGACACGGAGCTCGCGGAGGGACTCCGGCTACCGCGGCACGGGCCCGCGCGGTGTTCGATCCGCACACTGAAAAACCGGCTCACCGAGGCCGAACGGCAGCTCGCCCTGGCACGCTTGGGCGGCACTCGTGCTGCCGTCCCTGCCAAAAGCGGTGCAGCTGCAGAACGAATGGCATCCTCGTCCCCAGCTGCGAGAGCGGATTCCGGCGGCACGGCATCCGCTGCACCGCGAGAGCACGTGCGGGAGACCGCCAGCGCGGATGCACCGGGAACGCCGGTCACGTCGGCGGACGCCACGCGAAGCGCAGGACGGGCCCCGGCAGCAGCGCCGGCGGGGGCCCCGCCCCGCCCCCGTCCCACCGCCCCCGTCGAATCTCCGACAGCAGGGCCACTCACCCTCCTGGCCGGCCGGGGTCGCCGTGACCACGGTGCTCGCCGTCATGGCTATCGCGGCCACCGCCACGGGCTCCGGATTCGGCCAGTTGGCAAGCGCGCAGCACAACACCATCCGGCAGTTGGCCGTCTACTCGCTCATCGCGACCGTCACTCTGTGGGGGCTGGGAGTGATCATGCTCGTGGGCCTGGGCGAGTTCCGCTTCACGTCCTTCCATCCCAGGAGAGGCCGGGTGACCGAGGCCGGGGCGATCAGCTGGATGTTCTGGACGGGGGTGGTCTGTACGCTTCTGGCCGTCTTCCTGCCTCATTGGATCGGTGTGCCCGACGGGTGGGGAAGATGGCTGCAGTCCCCGCTCAATCCGGACTGACTGCCTGGTCCCGCTCGCCGAGGCCTGGGACTTTGGCGCCTGCGCATGGACCGCCAAGGAGCGCGAGGCCTCCTTGCCGGCCTTGGGCCGGTTGGAGGCCGCGGAGACGGCGATCAGCGCGCGGGGCGTCGAGGTCGTCGGCGTAGGCCTCGCAGGCGATGCGCGGCGGTTACGCGAAGGCCATAACGGATCCTGCATATTGCCATGGCTACCGGATGCCACGTCCATGTATGCGATGAATGCGCAAGATTGACGGTACGTCATCGGCAGATCCCGGATGCTGTGGCGGGACCGCCGGGACGGACCGTCAGGCTCGGGCCGTCACCGGAAAGTGCGTAACTGCCACCGAGTTCACGCCCTCTGCAGACATCACGCCGGCACCTGCCCTCCGGGAACGGCCCTCCACAGGCTGCCGCCGCCGCACGCGCGGTACCGCGACCACCTGCCCGGCCGCGCGACCACGCACGACGTGACCCCGCTCGCCCCGGCGCAGGGGCGCAGGCCGCGGGCTGACCAGCCCAGGAGGCGACCACCACGCCATCGCCCGCCCCGCGGCGCGTGTGGATGCCGTCCGATGGGCACACCCTGGAGAGTCTGTGGTGCACGTCACACAAACGGATTCGGTGGTCCGGCGACTGGACGTAGTGCGGGACCAGCGGGGGGGCTCTCGCGCTGACGCGTCGATCACGACCACGAGGACCCGAATGAAGAAGCTCAAGCTGCTCCCTGGCCAGCGCAAGGCGAGCCTTCTCCCCTTGCTGTGCCCGGAGGGGGAGCTCCCCGAAGCCTCGCGCCCGCAGTGGAGGTACATCGAGGCCAACGAGCCGTCGTTCCGTCGGCACGTATTCGCCAACGTCGGGGAGGTCCACGAGGGGGACGTCTCGGACAAGACCTTCAAGAGCCTGCACGGCCGCCTCAAGCGCGGGCCCGTCGAGGACGAGATCAAGGACTACGCCTGGAAGTCCTTCCACAACGCAGTACGCAAGTTCCACACCGTCCTCGCCGAGCAGCGCAAGCGGGAGCTGCTCATCGGGGACCAGGTGTGGGCGCTGGAGGAAGCCCCGATGCCCGTGGCGGGCTATCCGGTGGACTTCGACCTGGACTCCGTTGCGGCCACCGTCGAGGCCCGGCTGGAGATGAAGAAGTACAGGGAGGCGCTCTCCTCAGAGCTGAGCCCGGGAGAGCTGATCGCCCTCGCACTGGTGAAGTTCGACGGCTACACCTCACCCCAGGCGGCGGAACTCCTGGGAATCACGGACGGGGCCGTGCGCAACGCGGTGCTCCGCGCGAATCGCAAGGCGAAGGCGCTGGGCGCAGAGCTCGGTCTCGCCTGATTGCCAAGCATCCTCTCCCCCGGGTGCACGTCCCGCAGCGCGCTGCGGGACGTGCACACCGAGGGTGGGCTGCTTGCCAGCAGTCTCCCGCCGGAAGAAACGCCGACATACACGAGCAAGCACACAAGAACGCTCAGACAAGTACACAGAATCACGAACCGGTGAACACGGAACTGGGCACTACAAGATGGGGTGAATGGTGACTCACTACAAGGACCGAGCGCTGGCGATGCGAACCATCGTCGAGTTGCTGCGTTACAAGATCTACCGGGCCCGGGACTCGCTCCTGATGGCGATCCTGTCGTTCAAGGCGGATCTGCTTCCCGCCCGGACGCGTTCCTCTCAGCCGGTCCGGGGGGCCCGGCTGGGCATGATCGCAGTGGTCGCTTTGGCGGGATCATGGATCGTCCAGCGGTCGGGCCAGGGAGGCGTGCCGCGCCCCTGAGCCCATCACCAGCCCATCAACGGTACCGAGGGGCGTCGGCGGGCCGGTAACTCAGATCTCGTAGGGCCGGGCCTCCTGGAAACAAACGCCAGGGGACCCGGCCCTACTGGTGTTTGTGCAGGGGCACGCAGGGTGCCCCCACACCGCCAGCTCGACCGGCTCCGACACCACGAGCGGCGGGAACTGCGACACCTTGGAGAAACAGCTCCATGACCAGCATCTCCCAGATCGCCGGCGCGGCTCACAACCCCCCGCACAGCAAGGTCCTCGGCGTGCAGATCGAGAAGGCGAAACGCGACGTCGTCGAGCAGCGCAGCCGGGTGAAGAAGCTGCGGCGAGAGCGCCGCCTGGCGGTGCGCCGGGAAGCCGCCGTCCGGTGCCGTACGCACACCCGCCGCGGTCTCTTCTGGATCGGCAACACGGCCTTCGTCGCCGCGATGGTGTGCTTCGCCTCCGGCCTGCTCGCGGTCGGCTTCCAGCTGGCGCAGTTCGCCTTCGGGGCCTGGGTCGCCGCCCTACAGCTTGCCCCGCAGCCCTGACAGGGGCGCAGGCCGCGGGCGATCGCAGGGGGTGAATCGCCCGCGCGCAGGTCTATCGCTCTGCGGGGGGAGGGTGTCCCGCCGGGAACCGCCGACGAGATGTGGTCCGTGCTCCGACTACCCGTCGGCGATGTGCAGCGCGGTGTCCGGGCGGCAGACCGGACAGGCCGGCACCCCGCCAGCGGCCAGAAGGCAGCGGGGTGCCGGCCTGGCCGACCGGCTGTCTCCGGCGGCCGGCCATCCCGCAGTCGCCGGCGTGCACGACCAGCAGGTGACGGCCGCGCAGTGGACGGACTTCACGGGCGTCAGCGGACACATGCACGTGCCCGAGAACGTCCACGGCGGCCCCGGGCGCGATCGACTTCGCCCGGATCGTCAAGTACGCCAAGGCCGAGCCGGCCCGCGCAGGACCTGGGGCGACACCGGCCGGCTGAACGTCCGCGACTTCCACAAGCTGCGCAAGGAGCTCCGCCGCGACGCCGACGGCACCCCCGGACCGCCGACCTGGCGCCTGCTCTTCTCCCGACGCCTCCTGACGCCTGCGGCACCCCGGGGTGGAGCGGACTCCACCACCGGTCCGGGTGGCCGCATCCTCCTGGCGGCGCACCGGCCGCGGCAGGGTTGTTCCCACAAGGCCAGCCCCTCCGCACGGACAGGACGTCACGATGCCGCACACCAACGCCGCCCCGGTCCGCAAACCCCGCACCGCCCGCCCGGCCCCGGGCACCCCCGCCCCGGCCCGCCCGGCCACGACCACCCACGTCATGCCCCTCTGGGAGGCCACGGCCCTGCTCTTCGCTCCCGCCAAGAGCACGGAACGACCCTGAGCCGCCGCCTCACCATGCACAACCAGAAAGAGCACCGGGCCACCACCCCCACCGCCCCCGGCCCGCCTAGCCATTTCGGGGGCAGTAGGAACAGGTCATCGGCCCGGCTCATCCCTCCGCTTCGTCTCCGTTCCCGTCGTCGTCCAGCCCGGGAGCGTCCGGGTCGCGCAGCGACCGCTGCAGCTGCGCGCGAGTTGTGACTGGGCACGGCACCTGGCACGGACGGACAACTCCGGTGCTCAGATCAGCCGCGGCAGAACCGGCCGGCCGCCAGGCCCGGCGCTACCCGAAGGCACTATCCCGTCCGAGGTCCTTTTCGTGGGGTTCTTCGGCCGCTTGTTGGGCCGGTAGCTGGGGCCGTTCATGACCCGGCTCTGGCCGTCTTCCAGAACACCCTCTACTGCCTGTACCGCAAGGACCAGTGGGGAGCGCCCCAGCCCGGTCAGGGCTGACGACGGGCGGTCTCGGACAGTAAGGACGGCGGCGCCGTGAGGACTACAACCCCGCGGCGCCGTCGTTGTGGTCGGGGCCGCTCGCCCGCGTGTCGGTCCAGTCCCCGGGGCAGGCGCTCGGCTGCCCGCTGTGCCGGCGGGGCCGTGCCCGGCGGGCTCTGCCGGAGGGGAATGCCGGGCGGGGGCTCCCGCCCTACGCTGGCCATATGTCCGATTTCATCGCCGCCGGCGCCTCAGCCGACGACCTTCCCGCACCGGCCGAAGGTCTGCTGCTGACGCACTTTCTCACGGTCGGCGACGTCCCTCGCTCGCGGGCGTTCTATGCCGACGTGCTGGGCGGGCAGGTGGTGCTGGAGGAGAACCCCTGCATCATCAAGGTCGCCAACAGCTGGATCATCATGAACCCGGGCGGCGGGCCCACGGATGACAAACCCGACGTCGTACTGCGCCCGCCGGAGGACCGCCACACCGCCTCCAGCTTCCTGAACGTACGGGTGGCGGACATCCACGGCTTCTACGCGGCAGCCCGCGCCAAGGGAGCGGAGTTCCTCACCCCGCCCATCGACCGGCGCGCCGAGCTGCGCTGCTACATGCGCGACCCGGACGGCTACCTCATCGAGGTCGGCCAGTCCACGGGCCTGCTCAAGGGCATCCTGGCGCGCACCGATACCGAAGCCTGACCACTGCACCGCGCTGCACGCTGACCGAATGCGTCAGAAGCGACGGACCGGGTCCGTGATTCCGCTGGGGCACGCAAACGCCGCGATGTCCCATCCGGCGCGTCCGGCCCCGGCCTGGTAGGCGCTTTCGTAGAAGGAGAGCACGGCGGCACGTGGATCGGCCTCGGCGCGGGCCGCGTCGTAGCGCAGTACGGCCAGGTGGCTGTCGCCGCGCGCGACCCACTGCGCGGACGCCGGGCTGAGCGGTGCTTCGGCCAGGCCGGCGGGCTCGGGGGCGGTGTACGAGTAGAACGCGGGCTCGGGAAAGGTGTCGTCGCCGAACCAGAAGCCGAAGCTGATCACTTCCGAGGAGTACGCCTCCCGGGTGACGGGGTCGGCCTGCCGGGGCTGGTCTGCCCGGCGCCCGGAGAACCGGCTGTGGGCGATGTCGAAGGTGTGCCAGAAGTGGTGCACCGGGCTGGCCTTTCCCGAGAAGCCCGCCGCGAACTCCTCCAGCACGGACGCCACCTGGCTCAGCACCCGCCAGTAGCGGTTCGCGGCCACCGGGTCGTAGGTCGCGTGCTCGGTGTCCTCGGCGAACGGCCGGTCGGCGTCGGACAGGTCGAAGGGCCTGGGAACAGCGATGTCCACCCGGACGCCCAGCGCGGCCAGAGCGGCCAGGGTCTGGTCGTAGAAGGACGCGACGCACTGGCCCGCAAGCGGAAAGGACCGCTCTTCGCCGTCCAGCGTCATGACGGCGAGCCGGTGGTCGACGAAGTCGAAGTCGACCGTGAAGATCGGATTCCCGTCGACCTGACCCATCGGACGGGTGGTGATACCGCGCCCGGTGACATGGAACGGGACGTTCCACCAGTGGTTGCGCCGGGCGCTCGCGGCCAAGCGGATCTTGCCGACAATTTGCGCGAAGCGGTGCAGCGTCTCCTTCGTGTCCCGCCACTCCGGCAGCGGTGCCGGCGGGAACAGCTCCATCGCCTGCCCCTTCCCGCCCGGCGCTCCCGCGGCGGCCGGGCCGTCTCATCATGACCCCACAGGGAGACATCCCGCACGCCGCCGAGGGAGCGGTTCAGTCCCGCCGCCGCACGGCCGCCACCCAGGTCCCGCCGTCGTCCGGCCAACGGCGGGAAGCCGGCGGGCCGCGTCAGAGACAGTCACGGGCTCATACAAGCCCTCTTCCCGGCCGCCTCAGTGAGACTCACTGAGGCGGCCGGGGCGGTGCCGAGCGGCAGCGCCATTCTCTGTCGGCCCAGCCGTGCGCCTGCCTCAGGAAGCCGTGCCCTCCAGTGCCACATCCCACGGCCCCTTGCATCCCCTGATCGCCGGGTCCCATACGGTGATGCCGGGGCACGCGAAGCGGTACCGAACGAACACACCGTTCCCGCAGTCCCTGCACACATAGAACTTGTGCGGGGCGTCCGGGTCTCCAGGTGCCGTCGTTCAGCGGCCGAGCCAGGTCGATGGCCAAGCGGCGCTGCCAGATCAGGTCGAGCAGGTGGGCGCGGGCCGCCGCGGGCACCTGCGCCACTGCCACGAGCCGTCCCAGCCTGACCGGCCCTGCCTGCGCACCGGCCAGCAGACGGTCTCGAACGCCCAGCGGATCACGCATCGCCCGGCGCCGCGCGGCGACCGCTTCGATCACTTCCGCCACGTGCGGCCGCCAGCCCACCACCAGCAGGCAGGACCATCCCGCAGCGACAGCTAAGCGCGCCGTCGCCGCGAACTTCACCGCATCCGCCCGCTGCACCCGAGCGGCAGGCCGGACGTCCACGATCTTCACCCCACCACCGTCGTCAAAGATTGCGAAATCCGGCACGTGCGCCACCCAGCCGCCGGCCAGACGGAACCGCAACGGGAACGGCTGCGACACCATCTCCTGGACCTCCGCGGCGAAGTCCGCCATCAGGAGCAGCCTGCGTTCGGCCAGGCTCTCCAAGCCGTGCAACCGGCCCGTAGAGGCGCTGTAGCCCAACCCGGGGCGGTGGCGCCGCCCAGACCACCACGTGAACCGTCGCACCGGAACCACCCCCGCCGGCACAGGGCCCGAAGACAGCCCTGCCGCCGGAAACACGACCTCGGTACCGTCCGCCGACCACGTAGCCGACCACGCCTCCAGCAAAGCGCCCGCGACCTCCGCCCCGATCGCACCCGTGACCCCGCACGGCAGAGCAAGGGCATCCGACCCGACCAGGTGCGACCACGCCTCCCCCGGCCCAGGAGGCCCAACCCACAGACAGCTGCCCACACCACCACCGCACCACGCCTGCGAGGTGCAAAGCCGGGAACCGGCGAAACACCCCAGGTCAGCCCTCTTGGCCGCTACCCTGCCCGCCAACTCGCATGCACAGCCCGACAACACCAGTGCTCATCCGGCAGATCTAGCGCTCGGTCACACGAGTGAGGCCCGTGATCAGGGGCCGGTGCAGAAGTAGTCCACACCGTCCTGCACGGCGGCCGCGGCGGCCTCGCTCCTCACGCTCGCTTGTTCGATTATTGGTTCGGCAGCGTGGCGGAGGAGGTGAGCGCCGGATGGGTGCGGAGTCGACGGGGCGTCGGCCGGGTGTGGTGATGCATGTGCGCTGCCCGGACCGGCTGCCTGAGGAGACCTGGCGGCAGGTCCTGGAGCAGCTGCATGAGCTGTCGCCGGTGGTGCAGGCCCTGCCGTCCACGGCGGCCCTGGCCGACCTGCGCGGCGCGCTGCGCTACCACGGCGCGACCGCCTCCCACCTGGGGGAGATCCTGCGGCTGCGGACCGTCTCCCGCTACGGCGTCGACGTGCGCGTCGGCATCGGCCCGACCGGAAGCCGACAGGTTCGCGGATTCCTGAAGGCCCAAGGCAGAGAACTGGACGGCCACCCGAAGGCCGAGACCGCGATCGTCCAGCCGGTCGGGTCAGCAGCGCTCGTGGGCCCTGCGCTCGGGAGGGGCCAGGTAAGGCTCCGGCGCGGGTTCGGTCGTGTCCCGTCCGAGCCGCCCTGTCTCGTACCTGAAGATGAGCGGCGACACGGGGCAGTTCCTTGATGGTTGCGTCGGTGGGAGGCGACTCTGTGCCAATTTGTGCGACCGTGACGGAGAGCTATCGATCTTTGGGTCTCTTTCCGATCACATGATGTCCATCAGGCCCTGTCAGCGTCGGTTTCGGGTCAGGTAATCGACGACGGACGGACACGTGCATGTTCCCCGAGACGGTGCTGCACACGGGACGACTGATCCTCCGCCCCTTCACCGATGCCGCCATCAAAGACCCGCAGGCGAGTCGCGACGATGCCCTCACCCAGCGATGGCTCCCTCTTCCCCGGCCTTACACGCTGGATGACGCGACCGCTTGGTGCACTAGCGTGGCCCGTTCCCTTCGCGAGTCCGGCGACGGCATCCACTTCGCGGTAGCGGACGCCCGTACCGGGCGGCTGATGGATACCGTCGGGCTGAAGAGGACCGACTGGCGAGCCCAGGTGAGTGAGGTCGGCCACTGGATATCCCCCTGGGCCCGCGGCCGCGGGGTCGCCGCCGAGGCAACCCGGGCATCGGCCCAACGGCTGCTGATCGGCCAGGAGTTCCAGCGTCTGGAACTCCTGACCGCCACCGAGAACACCGCTTCCCAGAAGGCCGCGATCAAGGCCGGCTTCCACCGCGAGGGCCTCTTGCGAAATGCAGGCTCCGTCCACACCGGACGGGTCGCCCTCGTGCTGTTCTCCCCGCTCCCACACGACCTCATGAGAACAAGCTGCACTTCCGACGCTTCGTGAAGTCTCATCACACTGTCCGCCGCGGGTCATGGTGCACAAGCTCAGCTTGACTTTTAACCTCCATGCACCTGGGTCTGCGAGTGCTTCTCCGTAGGGCGCGGTTTCTGTTCACGCGGAAGGGGAGAGCTGTTCGCGCACCCACTCTGGATCGGGGTTGGTGTGTGGCCGGCCCGCCACGACGACGGTCGGCACTGAATCGTTGCCGTCGTTGGCTGCTCTCACCGCTGCGGCTCCTGCCGGATCGCCCCAGATGCTGACCCAATGCAACTGGCGGGCGCTGCGGCCCAGCCGGACGCGCAGTCGTATGCAGTACTTGCAGCCCGGCCGCCAGAAGACGACCGGCCGGCCGTCGACCGCGCTGCGGCGTTGTGCTTCCTGCACCACGATGCCCGGCACGAGGCATTCGACTTCACGTCCCACTTTCGGGGGGACTTCTACGAATCCCCGACCCTGGCGCGGTGACACGTTGTTCGAAGTCGCGGACCCGATGCTCTGCGAGAACGGGCCGGTGACCTCGCCGGTCGACCCGACGCTGCTGGCCGAACACCGGCGTGGGCACGGCGCGCTGTACGACGCGCTCAACCAAGGCCGCGTCGACGCGGACAGGCTGCGCACGGCACCGGCCAGGCTGCCGCCGCCCAAGGCCGCCGACGGGCACCCTGTCCTGGCCGCCGATGTCTCACCGTGGCTGCGTCCGGACGCGCCGACCAGCCCGGACCGCCCGCTCTGCCACGTCCACGGACCCTCGGGACGCTCCACTGGCCAGTTCATTCCCGGCCGGCCGCACTCCTTCGACACCGTACCGGAGACGGCCCACACCTCCTGGTACCACCTGCTGGACACGGTCCACCTCGGCCCCGACGATAATGTCACCGAACTCACCACCAAGCAGGTCCCGCCCGGCTTTCGCGGCCTCGACATCGAGAGCCAGGACATGGTGACGCTCGACGCGGACGCCTATGGCTATGCCCTCGGCGTCGTCAAAGGTCCGCTCAACGAACAGCGCCGCGCGGGCCTGACGCGGCTGATGACCGTGTTCGAGCGGGTCCTTCCGGCGATCGACGACGAGTACGCGACCACGTACTACACGCACGTGCACAACATGGCTGCTATAGCCGCCGAAATCGAGGCCCAGCGCGACATGTAGTCCTCTGACATGGAACGTTCGGCTGGGCGATGATCGGGACGGTTGGATGTGCGGTGACGTCCGATCCGATCGCTGGGGGTGTGGTGGCCGAGCCTGTCCGTGTGCGCAGACTGACCGACCAGGAGGGGCAGAAGCTGCAGCAGATCGTGCGCCGGGGCAGCACCAGCACGGTGCGTTACCGGCGGGCGAAGATGCTGCTGGCCTCGGCCGGCGGCAACCGGGTCCCGGTGATCGCCCAGCTGGTCCAGGCCGACGAGGACACCGTCCGTGACGTGATCCACCGGTTCAACGAGATCGGCCTGGCCTGCCTGGACCCTACGTGGGCGGCTCTGGAAGTCCTTCGGGGGTTGACGCCGGAGCCGGTGTCGTGCGTGGTGGCTGGTCAGCAGTCGCTCGTAGATTAGCGTCCATGGGGTGTGGGCGGCAGTTCGTCCAAGGGGCGGGGTATCCGCAGCACTGCTGCACCTTCGAACATGTGCCCGGTATCCTCCTGGGCGCGTCCCGTTCGTGACTTAAGAGGAGTGACATGCGCTACGGCTACATCGGTTCGATGAAGGTCAAACCCGGTCACCGCGCGGAGGTGGTCGCCGTACTGGTCGCCGGCGCTGACGGTCTGCGCAAATCGGGATGCCATCTCTACGTCGTGACTGAATCGGCCACCGACGAAGACACCGTGTGGGTGAGCGAGGTGTGGGAGAGCAAAGAGCATCACGACGCGTCGTTGCAGTTGCCCGAGGCGAAGGCTTCCATCAGCAAGGTTATGCCGCTCCTGACAGGTGAGTTCACTCGTCAGGAGACGCACGTCGCGGGCGGTCTCGGTATCTAACCGCGGCAGTGTTGCCGCCAAGTCATCCTGCCCGACGCGCCGGAGATCGGGTGCGGGCAGGCTGCGGTCCATCGTGATCCGCTTCTCCCGATCCGCCTGCCTGCCTTGCCCGTTGCCGCTGCCCGCCCGATAGTCCTGCGCGCCGCCGAGCGTGAGCGGCTGAAGAACATGGCCTACGGCCACAAGACCGAGCATCGGCTGCGGATGCGCGCCAAGGTGGTGCTGCACGCCGCACGCGGGCGCTCCAACGCGCGCATCGCCCGCGAGACCGGCCTGCACCCGGACACGGTCCGCTGCTGGCGCGGCCGGTTCGCCGCGCACGGGCTCGGCGGTCTGAGTGACCGCGAGCGGTCGGGGCGCCCGCCCGCGTTCACCGCTCTCCAGGTTGCCGAGGTCAAGGCGCTGGCCTGCCGGCTGCCCGCCGGGACCGGCACGCCGCTGTCCCGCTGGTCTTGCCCGGAACTGGCGCGCGAGGCCATGGCCCGGGGCATCGCCACGTTCGTGTCGGTCTCCACCGTGCGCCACTGGCTCCGGGACGACGCGCTCAAGCCTTGGCAGCACCGCTCCTTGATGTCACTCTGGGCGGAGGCCGTACTCGGCCAGCCACCCGAGCAGATCTTGGCGAGAGGTCTCGACAAGTCGTCCGCCAGTGAAGCGGACGTCGTTCGTCACCTCTGCCACGCACTCAGGCGGAGGAACGAAGGACTGCGCCTCCTCATCAGTGGTGAACTCGGCTTCAGCAAGGACCAGACCCTGCAGGGGACCGTCGAAGACATCGAGGCCCAAGGGAGGCACGCTGAAACGCGTCTTGGACAGCACCGCGGCCGGCAGCGAGGCGAGCAGGTCGTACTCGGCCGGCGACAAGTAGGTGTTAGTGATCAGGCCCTGAACACCGCCCGGACGAGAGATCGGCACTTTCTGTGTGAGCTTGCGTTCGCAGCTGCCGTCTGGGAAGTCGGCACGTCGCAGCCGCAGACGTGTTCCCACCAGATACCGGTCGGTGATCACACGGGTGACCGTCACTGTTGACGGCGTCGGCGGTTTGGCCAGCAGGAACCGTCTCTCTCGCTCAACGCGGGCATACTTTCCCGGGCAAACCGACTGACCTTGAATCCCACCAGCCTTGTCCATCATCAGGACAGCTTCTCAGCTGCTTCTCCCCGTTCGCCTCGCCCTCCTCCCGATACCGATACTGCCCAGTCCGGCGAGAAGTGCGCCCGGCCAGTATCAGCGAGACTGACAAAAGACAGCTCAGCAATCCGACCCTCACCAGGCTCGGTGACACACCCTTGCTCTGCCGACCATCCCCCACAGCACGTGAGACTCCAGCGGACGAGCCGTGTCACTCCAAGACAACGGCTCCCAGCTCAGAGACCTTTGGCCAGCGAGCCTCGATGAGACCGGACAATCGAAAACGGATTGCGCACAGGGGCTGCGGTTGGATAGACGTTGCGAACGAGCCCCTGCCGCAAGGGTGAGGGGCACGACAGCGAGAGGAGGGATAAGCCGATGATCCCCATGATCACCGCGCTTGCGTCCTCCCGGGGCATGGACCGCGTCTGACCCCGGAGCGGACGGGCGCCTTCACCGGAGCGTGCCTCAACCGTGAACCAGAACGACCTGACCATACGTCCGATCAACGGACCCGAAGAACTCGATCTCTTCTCTCAACTGCCCTACGTCCTCAACGAGGAACTGGCAGACGACCTTGCCGTCGGCCGACGACGCCCGGAATGGATGTGGGTCGCCCTGCGCGGTGACCGCCTACTGGCCAGAGCTGCCTGGTGGAGCCGAGTCGGCAGCGACACACCGCTCATCCTGGATGTCCTCGACATCGACGACAACGCCCCGAATCCCGATCACAGCGACATCGGGGTGCGGCTTCTGCACACCGCGATGGCCGCCACCCTTTCGAACGGGTCGTGTCCCCCTGAGTACAGCCGTCTCGTCCCGCCGGACTGGCGTGAGAACACACGGACCAGAGAAGCCGTCGAGAACCGCATGACGGTACTGGAACGGACCGGTGCCCGGCTCTTCGTCGAACGGCTGCGCCTGGAGTGGCATCCGGAATCGCCAGTCCCGAAGCCCACCGACCGCCTTGCGTTCCGGCCGATCCGCGGCGCCGATGAACTCGTGGCACTGATGGCCTCGGTCATGGACGGAACGCTGGACGCACATGGCCGTGACGACCTGACCCGGATGTCCGCCCAGCAAGCGGCCGCCAAGCACTACGAGGACGAGCTGGCCCGCTACACAAGCCCACGAGACTGGTGGCGGATCGCAACGCTGCCCGACGGAGAGCCAGTGGGGTTCGTCCTCCCGGCCCACAACGGCTACAACGCGATCATCGCCTACATCGCGGTCCTTCCCACGCACCGCGGCAATGGCTACATCGACGACCTACTCGCCGAGGGCACCCGCGTCCTTGCCGAGCAGGACGTCCCTCGCATCCGCGCGTCCACAGACCTGGGCAACGCCCCCATGGCGAACGCCTTCCATCGCGCTGGATACGTCAATTTCGGGCGCGAGATCAATATGACCTGGAGCTGATCGACCACCGGGCAGGTGCTCCAGAGACGGCGCTCCCGCAAACGCCCGGGCTGCCTCAGCTCCGAGAGACAACCCCAGCAGCGATGTCTCAATCGATCTGAGGCAGCCCTCGTCACCTGGCCGCAATGCCTCAGATCGATTGAGACAGGACAATCACGCCGTGACAACCCGAGCCCCACTAGTACTCCCGCAGCGCTTCGCTATCTGGCCTGGTCAAAGGCGTCGTCGGGAGTGTAGTTGGCTGATGGCCCATCAGGGGCGGTCTCGCCGGAGTGCCCCTCCAACGAGTGGCACCGTGCACTGCCCAAGCTGTGATGAGGGCAGCCTTCCCGCGTGATCGACGACCTTGCCGACGCGACCTGGGACCGTGAACTCGACGACCTCTTCCTGCGCATCGGCCACCGTTTCGGCCCCGCCGACCTGCGACGCCGCATGCGCGACTACGTCCGCGCCCTGCTCGGCCCGGTCGGCCGCAAAAACGGCTGGCAACTGGCCGAGCACGCCGGCCACCGCACCCCCGACGGCCTGCAGCAGTTACTGAACGGAGCCACCTGGCAAGCCGACGCTGTCCGCGACGACCTGCAGACATACGTCGCCGACAACCTCGGCGAGGACGGCGGGGTGCCCATCCTCGACGACACCGGCTTCATCAAGAAAGGCTCCACCTCCGCCGGCGTGCAGCGCCAGTACTCCGGCACCGCCGGCCGCACCGAGAACTGCCAGATCGGCGTCTTCGCCGCCTACGCCACCTCCCTGGGCCGGGCCCTGGTGGACCGCGAGCTGTATCTGCCCAAGTCCTGGACGAACGACCGCGAACGCTGCCGCGCTGCCAAGATCCCTGATGAGCGGGTCTTCGCCACCAAACCAGAGCTGGCCAGGGCCATGGTGCTGCGCGCACTCGCCTCGCCACTGCCGATCGCCTGGGTGACCGCTGATGCCGCCTACGGCCAGGAATGGCGCTTTCGCCGGATGCTGGAAGAAACCGCCGTCGGCTACGTGCTCGCCGTCCCGAAATCCCAGCAGGTACCGCGCTGCGGACGCATCGACCACCTCTTCACCCAGGCACCGGATGAGGCATGGGAGAAACGCTCGTGCGGCGACGGCGCCAAGGGCCCTCGCGTCTATCACTGGGCAGCCGTCCAACTCCCCGTGATCGAGGACTTCGACGGCGAGTGCCCCACCCATCACCGCTGGGCACTGGCCCGGCGCAGCATCAGCAGACCAGATGAGATCGCCTACTACCTCGGCTATGCCCCGGCGGGCACCGGCGTCGACCAGCTCGTGCGCGTTGCCGGGCGGCGGTGGGCGATCGAGGAGTGCTTCCAGGCCGCGAAGAACGAGTGCGGCCTGGATGAGTACGAGGTCCGCCGCTACGTCGGCTGGATGCGGCACGTCACCCTGGCCATGCTCGCGCACGCCTTTCTCGCGGTCACGGCGGCGCAGGCGGCGGCAAAGGGGGATGCAGAAACGGTTCCACCCTGGTCCCGCTCACCGTGGCGGAAGTCCGCCGGCTCCTGGCAACTGGCCCCGCGCACCGGCCCCGCCCGCCCCTTCGCATCCACGCCATGAGCTGGTCACGCTGGCGGCGAAGGCGGCAGGCCGTCGCCAGGCACTGCCACTACCGGCGACGGTGCCACTCGTTGGAGGGGCACTCCGGCGAGACCGCCCCTGATGGGCCATCAGCCAACTACACTCCCGACGACGCCTTTGACCAGGCCAGATAGCGAAGCGCTGCTGGAGTACTAGGAACATGGCGCCCGGCGCTGTCGCGGCTCGGCAGAGTGCGTCGACGCTCAGTGTGTGAATGTGAACCAGTTGACGTTGACGAAGTCGGCGGACTGGCTGCTGGCGAACGTCAGATAGACGGTGTGGGTGCCGGTGACTCCGGAGAGGCCGGCGGATTTGGTGGTCCAGGTCTGCCAGCCACCGGTGTTGGTGATCAGGATGGTCGCGATGGGCGTGCCGGTGCGTGAGTCGAGCCGGACTTCGACCTGGCCGCTAACGCTGCTCGCGGCGCCGGAGGCCACCCGGATCTTGACCTGGGTCGTGGCTGTGGTACCGAAGGCCACGTTGTCGTACTCAGCCCAGTCGCCATTCGCGAGCCAGCCGATGTCTCGATCCCGACGCCGGAGGCGTAGGTGTATGCCTCGGCCTGGATGGTGCCGTACGCGTCGGTGCCGGGGCCGATCGGTAACGAGGCCGGCCAGACGTAGGTGCCTGTCGTCTTCGCGGGGATCGTGTGTGTGAGCTGCTGCCCCTGGCTGCGCAGGGTGAAGTTCTGGGGCGAGGAGGTCTGGTTGATGACGACGGTGGCCACCGTGTTGTCGGGGTTGAGGAAGGCCACTGTGGTGATGGTGTCGGTGCTGCCGTAGTCGCTCCAGATCCGCTTCGCTCCGCGCTGGATGAACTTCGAGAACTGCCCGAACAGGTAGTACTCCGGCAGGGCCCAGTACGTGTCGCGGTCGTTTGGGTCCTGGACGAGCGGGGTCGGGTCGGGGGTGCCGTACTGCTGGGTGGCCCGGTTCTGGTCGAGCATCGTGACCCACGAGACGTAGCCCGTGGACCAGTTGCGCAGGTACTGGGCGATTCGGTCCGTGCCCACTGTGCCCCACAGCATTCGTTCAGTCATGATCATGTCAATTTTGGGTATGCGGACTTCATCTGCGACATCACGCCGGGGTCGCCGGAGTAGTCGTGCCAGGCGATCGCGTCGGTGTGGTCGTAGGCTTCGGCGACGTCGGCACCTACCTCACCTACATGCTCGGCAGTAGCGCGGGGTCCCAGGCCCAGATCTTCGTGCCGAGGCCGGCCGCGTCGAACTCCGCGCGCATCGCGTTGACGAGCTGCTTCTCCTGCTGGGCCGAGACGAGCGTGCTCGGGTAGTGGCCCGCGGGCCAGCCGGGTTCGTTCTAGGGCGAGACGGCGTGGATCGTGATGCCCTGCTCGGCGTACGCCTGGACAGTCATCCGGCAGTAGCGGGCGAGGACGGGGATGTACTGGTCCAGCAGGTGGCAGTCGATGAGGCTGTTGTTGTCCTTCATCCAGGCAGGGGCACTCCAGGCCGTGCCGAAGACGATGAGGTCGGGGTTGACCTGGAGGGCTTCCTTGAGGGTCGAGATGACGTGGTTGTCGATGTCTTTCTGGATGGAGAAATTGGCCAGGGTGGGATCAGCCGGCCCGTCGTCATTGGTGTAGAACGGCGGGTGGCTGAAGTCGGACGTGCCGAGGCAGATGCGGGCGAGGTCGAGCCCGGCGCCCTGAGCGGGATCGAAGAGCGCCGCGATGGCCGCGGCCCGTGCGCCGTCACTCATCAGCGACAGGTTGTGGATGGTCGAGTCCTCCATCGAGGAGCCGATGCCGAGCACGCCTTGGTATGCCGTCCCAGGGTCGATGGTGACCACCTGGCCGGAGTCAGTGCCCGAGGCGACCAGGGCGATGTCGTCCCGTCGGGTGAGCTTGCAGGCGACCACGGCGAGACCGGTCGCGGGGTCGGTGTACCAGGTGCCGCTCTTGGGCGCGTAGCCGCTCGCGGTGGACTCCGAACTCCAGGTCACCTGGGCGGAACCGGCGGCGAGCGCCTGGCGCGGTGCGGCACCCGCCCGGCCCGGCAGGATGAGCGCGGATCCGGCGGCCGCCACGGCGGCGGCCATGAACGTGCGACGTCTGAGGCCGGTGCGGTCCGTCGGGGACGGTGGTTGCGCGGGTGTGGAATCGGATGGGGACATGGGGCGGCTCCTTGGGGTCTGAGCTCGCCGTCCCGGGCGAGCGCAGGCTGGTCGGGGAGGTACGTTGCCCCGGCAGGTGCTCGGTCGAAGGCAGTGGGGTCCGCGTGAACCGGGAGCCCGAAAGGGTGCCACGCCTTAGTTCAAGCCATTATGGAAGCTCTCTCAGGTGCCGGGCGTGAAGGTGTCGGACACGGCGGATTGCATTCGCCGGGGCCCGGCGGTCGCTCACGCGCCGTGCTCGTCGGCGCGGTGCGCAGGCAGCTCGAGAGCCGACCCGGTCAGCCGTAGCCCCTGGACGATCTGCGGATCACGGCGTGAACTGACGTCCGGGGCTTCAGCAACGTGCGTGGCGCTGCCGAAGCCCCGGACGGGTGCGTCAGAGACGGCGAGCGTCCCTGGCGCGGGGAAATCGCCCTGACTGCGGGGAGGCGGTCAGCGGGCGAAGGAGAGCCAGTTGAGGTTGGCGAAGTTGTCGGACTGGTCGCTGGCAAAGGTCAGATAGACCGTGTGCGTGCCGGTGACGCCGGAGATGGCCGCCGACTGTGTGGTCCAGGTCTGCCAGCCACCGGTGTTGGACACCGTGATGGTGCCGACCGGGGTGCTGGTGCGGGAGTCGAGCCGGACCTCGATCCGGCCGCTGACGCCGTCGCCGGCGCCGGAGGCCACCCGCGCCAGGAACTTGGTCGCCGCCTTCGTTCCGAAGACCACGTCGGGGTACGCGGCCCAGTCGCCGTCTGCGATCCAGCCGATGTCCGTCCCACCGCCGGTGTCTCCGGTCGGCTCGCCGGTCACGCCCGAGGCGTCACCGTAATCCTCGGCCTGGATCGTGCCGTAGGCGTCGGTGCCATTGTCGTGGGTGAAGGTGAACCAGTTGAGGTTGACGAAGTCGGAGGACTGGTCGCTGGTGAAGGTCAGGTAGACGGTGTGGGTGCCGGTGACGCGGGAGATGGCGGAGCTCTTCGTGGCCCAGGTCTGCCAGCCGCCCGTGCCGGACACCTTGACGCTGCCGACCGGCTTGCTGCTGCGGGAGTTGAGGCGGATGTCGATCCGGCCGGTGACACCGTCGGCGACGCCGGACGCGAGCCGGACCTTGATCTGGGTCGCGGCCTTGCTGCCGAAGGCAACCTTGCCGTACTTGACCCAGTCGCCGTTGCCCAGCCAGCCGATGTCCTCACCACCGCCGGTGTCTCCGGTGACCTCGACGGCGACACCGGAGGCCTCGTCGTACGCCTCGGTCTGGATCCTGCCGTAGGCGTCGGTGGTGGCGGCGCGCGAGTTCGCGGGTGTCCAGACGTAGGTGCCGGCGGTCTTCGCGGGCAGCGTGTGCGTGAGCTGCTGCTCACCGCTGCGCAGGGTGAAGTCCTGGGACGACGCAGTGCCGTTGATGACGACGGTGGCGATCGTGCCGTCCGGGTTGCGGTAGGCGACCGTGGTGACGGTGCTGGTGTTGCCGTAGTCGCTGAAGATCCGCCTCGCGCCGCGCTGGATGAACTTCGAGAACTGGGCGAAGAAGTAGTACTCGGGCAGGGCCCAGTAGGTGTCACGGTCGGTGGTGCTCTGGACGAGCGGGGTCGGGTCGGGCGAACCGTAGTTCTGGGTGGCCCGGTTCTGGTCCAGCAGGGTGACCCAGGAGATGTAACCCGTCGACCAGCTGCGCAGATAGCGCGCGATGCGGTCGGCGCCGTCCGTGCCCCACAGCATCCGCTCGGTCATGATCATGTCGAGGTCGGGATAGCTGGTCTTCATGAGGGACATGGTGCTCGGGTCGCCGGAGTAGTCGTGCCAGGCGATGCCGTCGGCCTGGCGGTACGCGTCGCTGTACCCGGAGTCCCGGTCGCCGAGCAGGTCGGAGATGTACGTCCCGATGTCGCCGAAGTTCCAGTCCCAGGCCCAGATCTTGGTAGTGATGCCGTGCGCGTCGAACTCAGCGTGCATGGCCTTGATGAGCTTCGCCGACTGCTGCGCGGAGACGAGCATGCTCGGGTAGTGGCCCGCGGGCCAGCCGGGCTCGTTCTGGGGGGTCACGGCGTGGATGTGGATGCCCTGCTTGGCGTACGCCTGCACGATCTTGCGGTAGTAGCGGGCGAGGGTCGGGATGTACTCGTCCAGCAGGTGGCCGTCGATGAGACTGTTGTTGTCCTTCATCCAGGCCGGCGCGCTCCACGCCGTCCCGCAGATGGTGAGCTTCGGGTTGATCCGAAGGGCTTCCTTGAGGGTCGAGATGATGTGGTTGTCGATGTCCTTCTGGATGGAGAAGTTCGCCAGGGTGGGGTCGGCCGGGCCGTCGTCGTAGGTGTAGAACTCCCCGTGGCTGAAGTCCGAGGTGCCGAAGCAGATCCGGGTGAGGTCGAAACCGGCACCCTTGCCGGGGTCGAAGAGAGCCTGCAGCGCCTTGGTACGCGCACCCTTGCTCATCAGCGACAGGCTGTGGATGGTCGAGTCCTCCATCGACACACCGATGCCGAGCATCTTCTGGTACGCCTTGCCCGGGTCGACGTCGATCACCGTCCCGAAGTCCTTGCCCGAGCGGGTCAGGGCGAGGTCGCTCTGCCGGCTGAGCTTGTGGGCGACCGAGGCAAGACCGGTGGCCGGGTCGGTGTACCAGTTGCCGCTCTTGGGCGCGTAGCCGGTCGCCGTGGACTCCGAAGTCCAGGTCACTTGGACCTTGCCGGCGGTAGCCGGACGGCTCGGGGCGGCGCTCGCCCGACCCGGCAGCGCGAGCACGGACCCCACCCCGGCCGCCGTGGCGGCAGCGGCGGCCATGAAGGTGCGGCGGCCGAGCGGGGACCCGTCCTGCGGGGAAAGCGGATGCGCGGGTATGGAGGCAGACGTGGACATGGGGCGGCTCCTTGAGGGTGCTGGGCTCGCCATCCCGGGCGAGCAGAGCTGCGCCGGGGAGGTGCGCAGCTCTGGGCACGCGGCCGGTAACACGCCGCAGGCCCACGTGAACCCCGACACTTAGGGCGTCACGAATTAATTTAAGAAGTAACGGAAGCACCCTTCAGGCGTCAAGGTCTCGGCCATGGCCGAATTGAATCCATAGCTTCCGGATGGGGCCGCTCGCACAACTCGGCGACGCGGCGATAAACCCGAGAGCATCGAGGTCGCGGCGTCGGCACAGACCCGGCTCGCGAGCTGGGCCGATGACCTCCCCGCGAGGACGTGAAGGACTTGTACGGCCGCACGTCGGGCTCCCTGCCCGATCAGCCGGCCGCGCCCTCGCGTTCACGCCTACGCGTGCCGCGCTGTCCGCCCCGGGCGAAGAAGTCGGCGAGAGGCAGGGTCGCGGCGCCGACCGTGACCGCATCCGGGCCGAGCTTGCCGAGGTCGATGGAGACGCGCTCGGCCGGATATCGCAGGGCGTACGCTGCGGCATGCCGGCGTACGGCGGGCAGGAAGCGGGTGCCGAGCAGAACCCCCACCCAGCCGCCGATGAGGATCCGCTCGGGCTGGAAGAGGTTGATCAGGTCGGACAGGCCGGCGCCCACGAACTCGGCGGCTTCCTCGAGGACAGTCAGGGCCACCGGGTCGGCGTCGGTGCCCTCGGCCGGGTGGGCGGCAGCGAGCATAGCCGCCAGTGCGGTCTCCTCGTCGACGCCCTCCGGCGGGCACCCGCCCCCCTCGCGCCAGCGGTCCAGGAGTGCCCCCGCGCCCGCGTACGCCTCCAGGCAGCCCAGCGCGCCGCAGCGGCAGCGCCGCCCCCGGACTTGCACGGTCACGTGCCCCCACTCCAGAGGCCGGCCGTACTCGACCTCCTCGGTGACGAGGCAGGCGCCGATGCCCGAGCCGAAGAGGGCGACGATCGCGTTGCGGCAGCCGCGGCCGGCGCCGAACCACATCTCGGCCTGACCGAGCGTCCGGGCACCGTTGTCGATGAAGTACGGGACGGAGTCGGGGAGTTCACAGGTCGAACGCAGCAGGGATTCGAACGGGACGGCGTCCCAGCCGATCGTCTGGCCGTGGACCACGGCGCCTTGCTCAGGGGTACGGGCCACGATGCCGGGGACACCGATGCCAACGCCCAGGAGCTGCTCGGGGGCGATGCCGGTCTCGGTGAGGATCTCGGCGATGCCGTCGCGGATGTGGCCGACGATGACCTCGACGTCGTAGCCGTGATGCTCCAGAGGCCGCTCGGTGCGGGCGAGCTCGGTAAGAGTGAGGTCGAAGAGCTCGACGCGGACACGGGTCTCGCCGACGTCGACGCCGATCATGTGGCCGCCGGAGGGTGCGACGCGCAGCAGGGTGCGGGGGCGGCCGCCGTCGGACTCGACGGTGCCGGCCTCCTCGACAAGGTCGTCCTCGACCAGTTCCGCGACCACGTTGCTGATGGAGCCGCCGCTCAGACCGGTGGCCGGTGCCAGCTCGAAGCGGCTCATCGGCCCGTCGAAATACAACCGTTGCAATACGGCGGTGCGATTGCCCCGCCGCAGGTCACGCACTGTCCGCCCGCTCCGCCCCGCCATGCTGTGTCCCCTTCGAATCGGCTCAACCTGCAAGATACCGCCGCCCCAGCCCTTGACGCGACTTTCCTTCGCGGCTTAAATCACGCTCTAAATTAACTCATGCGGTGTGGTTCCAGAAGCGAACGCACTCGTGAGTCAGCCCCCTGGAAGGGACGCCAGAGCCATGCGCAGAACCCGAGCCGCGGCCGCAGGTGCGGTCACCATCTCCCTGCTGACCGTCGTGACCGCCTGTGGCGGCGGCTCGTCGACGAGCGGCGGGTCCAACGAATCACCGAAGACCCTGACCTACTGGGCCTCCAACCAGGGTGCCAGCATCGAGGCAGACAAGAAGGTCCTCCAGCCCGAACTGGACAAGTTCGAGAAGCAGACCGGCATCAAGGTCAAGCTGGAGGTCGTGCCCTGGTCCGACCTGCTCAACCGGATCCTCACCGCCACGACCTCCGGCCAGGGCCCCGACGTCCTCAACATCGGCAACACCTGGAGCGCCTCCCTGCAGGCCACCGGCGGTCTCCTCCCGTGGGACGCGAAGAACTTCGCCAAGATCGGCGGCAAGGACCGCTTCGTCGACTCCGCGCTCGGCTCCACGGGTGCCCAGGGCAAGGACCCGGCGGCCGTACCGCTGTACTCGATGTCCTACGCCCTCTACTACAACAAGGAGATCTTCGCCGACGCCGGCATCTCCAAGCCCCCGGCCACCTGGGACGAGTTGATCGCCGACGGCAAGAAGATCCAGGCGAAGGGCAAGTCCGCGCTGGGCGCCGAGGGTTCGAACCTGTCGGAGAACATCCACCACGTCTTCGTCTTCGCCAAGCAGCACGGCGCCGACTTCTTCACCGCCGACGGCAAGCCCGACTTCACCAACGACAACGTGGTGGCCGCGGTCAAGCAGTACGTCGACCTGATGGCCAAGGACAAGGTCATCCCGACCGGCGACGCCGAGTACGCGCAGAACCAGTCCGTGAGCGACTTCGCCAAGGGCAAGCAGGCCATGCTGCTGTGGCAGTCGGCGGCGGCGAACCTCAAGTCGCAGGGCATGAGCGAGGACAAGTACGGCGTCGCCCCCGTCCCGGTGCAGTCCGGCACCCCGGGCACCGGCACCCAGGTCAACTCGATGGTCGCGGGCATCAACCTGGCCGTCTTCAAGAACACCGACAACCTCGACGGCGCCACCAAGTTCGTGAAGTTCATGACCAGCGACGCCGAGCAGAAGATCCTCAACACCGCCTACAGCTCCATCCCGCCGGTGAAGAGCGCCCAGGAGGACTCCGCCTTCAACGCCGGGGCCAACAAGGTCCTGAAGGACACCCTCGCCACCAGCGCCGCCGCGCTGCCCCAGGTCGCCGACGAGTCGCAGTTCGAGACGACCGTCGGTACCGCGGTCAAGGACCTGTTCGCCGATGTCGCGGCCGGACGCGCGGTCACCACCGAATCGGTGAAGGCGGCGCTCGACAAGGCCCAGCAGCAGATGCCGGCGAAGTGAGCACGATGACGACCACTGCCCCCACAGAGGCCGCCGTGCCAAAGACCCCTTCCGGGGCGGCGGAGCAAACGCCCCGCTTCCGCCGCCCCGGAAGGATCCGCCGCATCGGACTGCCGTACCTGCTCCTGCTACCGGCTCTGCTCCTCGAACTCCTCGTCCACCTGGTGCCGATGGTCATCGGCATCGTGATGAGCTTCAAGGAACTCACGCAGTTCTACATCCGCGACTGGGGCACCGCGCCCTGGTCCGGTCTGGACAACTACAAGGTGTCGGTGGACTTCGACGCCCCCGTCGGCCAGGCGCTGCTGCACTCCTTCTTCGTCACCGTCGCCTTCACCCTCCTGTCGGTCGGCCTGTGCTGGCTGATCGGCACGGCGGCGGCGATCTACATGCAGGACACCTTCCGCGGCCGCGGCCTGCTGCGCGCCCTGTTCCTGGTGCCGTACGCCCTGCCGGTCTACGCGGCCGTCATCACCTGGGTGTTCATGTTCCAGCACGACAACGGCCTGGTGAACCACGTCCTGCACGACCAGCTCCACCTCACCGACAAGCCGTCCTTCTGGCTCATCGGCGACAACAGCTTCTACGCCCTGCTCACCGTGTCCGTGTGGAAGGGCTGGCCGTTCGCCTTCCTCACCCTCATGGCCGGACTCCAGAACATCCCCGGCGAGCTGTACGAGGCGGCCGCCCTGGACGGGGCCGGGATGCGGCAGCAGATCCGCCGCATCACGCTGCCGTCCCTGCGGCCGGTCAACCAGGTGCTGGTGCTGGTGCTGTTCCTGTGGACGTTCAACGACTTCAACACGCCGTACGTCCTGTTCGGCAAGGCCGCCCCGGAAGCCGCGGACCTCATCTCGGTCCACATCTACCAGGCGTCCTTCGTCACCTGGAACTTCGGCACCGGATCCGCCATGTCCGTACTCCTGCTGCTGTTCCTGCTCGCGGTCACAGGCGTCTATCTCGTGGTCACCTCCCGAGGAAGGAAGCCGGCCGATGCCTAGCGCTGCCCCGACGCCCCGCTCCCCGATGGCGCCGCCCCGGACCTTCTTCTGGTCCCGGCGGATCTTCCTCACCCTGCTCACCGGCTTCGTCCTGCTGCCGGTCTACGTCATGGTCTCCAGCTCGCTGAAGCCCCTGGCCGACGTCACGGGCGAGTTCCACTGGCTGCCGAGCCGGTTGACCATCCGGCCGTACATCGACATCTGGTCCACGATCCCGCTCGCTCGCTACTTCATGAACTCACTGATCGTGGCGGGCGCTGCGACCGTCTGCTCAGTCGTCATCGCGGTCTTCGCCGCCTACGCGGTCAGCCGCTACGAGTTCCGCGGCAAGCGCGTCTTCACGGTCACCGTGCTCTCCACGCAGATGTTCCCCGGCATCCTCTTCCTCCTCCCGCTGTTCCTCCTCTACGTCAACATCGGCAACGCCACCGGCATCGCCCTCTTCGGCTCCCGCGGCGGCCTGATCCTCACCTACCTGACCTTCTCGCTGCCGTTCTCGATCTGGATGCTGATCGGGTACTTCGACTCGGTGCCGCGCGAGTTGGACGAGGCCGCGCTGGTCGACGGCTGCGGCCCGCTTGGCGCGCTCTTCCGGGTCGTCGTGCCCGCCGCGATCCCCGGCATCATCGCGGTCGCCGTCTATGCCTTCATGACCGCCTGGGGTGAGGTGCTCTTCGCGTCGGTGATGACCAACGACGCCACCCGCACCCTTGCGGTCGGACTCCAGGGGTATTCCACGCTCAACAACGTCTACTGGAACCAGATCATGGCCGCCTCGCTAGTGGTGAGCGTCCCCGTGGTCGCCGGGTTCCTGCTGCTCCAGCGCTATCTCGTCGCCGGGCTGACGGCGGGCGCCGTCAAGTGACCGATCTTGAAAGGACTTTCGTGAGCATCGACCTCGCCGCCCTCCCGCATGACTTCTTGTGGGGCACGGCCACGGCGGCCTACCAGATCGAGGGAGCCGTGTCGGAGGACGGCCGTTCGCCGTCGATCTGGGACACCTTCTCGCACACTCCCGGAAAAATCGCGGGCGGCGACACCGGCGACGTGGCCTGCGACCACTACCACCGCTGGCGCGAGGACATCGGCCTCATGCACCAACTCGGCACGAACGCCTACCGGTTGTCGATCGCCTGGCCGCGCGTGCTGCCCGGCGGCGACGGACCGGTCAACGCCAAGGGCCTCGCCTTCTACGACCAGGTGATCGACGCCCTGCTGGAGGCGGGCATCACCCCGTCCGTCACCCTCTACCACTGGGACCTGCCGCAGGTACTCCAGGACCGCGGCGGCTGGCCCACGCGCGACACCGCCGAGCACTTCGCCGCGTACGCCTCGGTCGTGGCCGAACGACTGGGCGACAGGGTGAACCACTGGACCACCCTCAACGAACCCCTGTGCTCGGCCTGGATCGGCCACCTGGAAGGCACGATGGCCCCCGGCCTGACCGACCTCACGGCCGCGGTCCGCGCCTCCTACCACCTGCTCCTCGGCCACGGCCTCGCCACGCAGGCGATCCGCGCCGCGTCCCCGTCCGCCCAGGTCGGCATCGTCACCAACCTCTCCACGATCCACGCCGCCACCGACCGACCAGAAGACCTCGCCGCCGCCCGCCGCATGGACGGACACACCAACCGCTGGTGGCTCGACCCGCTCCACGGCCGCGGATTCCCGGACGACATGCAGGAGGTCTACGGCGTCGAACTCCCGGAGCGGGAAGGCGACTTGTCGGTGATCGCCGCACCCCTGGACTGGCTGGGCCTCAACTACTACATGCCGAAGACCGTGGCCAACGACCCCACCGGTCCGGCCCCGCGAGTCCGCGAGGTCCCCCGCCTGGGCGTTCCCCGCACTGGCATGGACTGGGAGGTCGACGCCTCCGGCATCGAGACCCTCCTGCTCCGCCTCACGAACGAGTACGGCGCCCGCAAGCTGTACGTCACCGAAAACGGTTCCGCCTATCCGGACGTCGTACGCCCCGACGGCACGGTCGACGACCCAGAACGCCAGGAGTACCTGATCAGCCACCTGGCCGCCTGCGCCTCCGCCGCCCGCAAGGGCGCCCCACTGGCCGGTTACTTCGCCTGGTCCCTGCTCGACAACTTCGAGTGGGCCTACGGCTACGACAAGCGCTTCGGCCTGGTCCACGTCGACTACAAGACGCAGAAGCGGACGATCAAGGGCACCGGCCACCGGTACGCGGACATCATCCGGGCGCACGGGCAAAGGGGACGCAAGGCTGCCTGAGCAGCCGTCGGCCCGACCCACGCTGAGCCCTGCCCCGCCACGCCTGACCAGCGCGGCGGGGCAGGGTTTTTCTGTACGCCAGACGCCTGCCCGGAAGGCCGAGGCTGAGGTCGGAGGAGCTCGGAGGCTCTTTACAGCCCAGTTTCTATGCGCTTAGATTCCGCCGTACCGAAGAAGTTAAGCGCTTAGATCCGATGTAAGGACCTGCATGAGCCGCGCTGCCCTGCCCGATGACGCCGAGTTGGCCTGCCGTATCAAGGGCCTGGACCTTGAGTCGAAGGTCCGGCTGCTGACGGGCGCGAGCCTGTGGAGACTGCCGGCCGAGCCCCGCCTGGGACTGGCGGCGGTGACGGTGTCAGATGGCCCGCAGGGTGTCCGCGGCACCTTGGACGACCCGGACGAGACCGGTCTGCTGGCTCCGGCTCCCAGCGCGTTGGCAGCGGCGTGGGACGCGGACCTGGCCGAACGCCTGGGGGAGCTGTTCGCCGTCGAGGCGCTGCGCAAGGGTGTCGATGTCGTGCTGGCACCGGCAGTGAACTTGCAGCGCACGCCGGTCGCCGGCCGGCACTTCGAGTACTTCTCCGAGGACCCGCTGCTCACCGCGCGCGTGGCCGCCGCGATGGTGCGCGGTCTGCAGGGCCGGGGAGTGGGCGCGTGCCTGAAGCACTTCGTGGCCAACGACTCGGAGACCGACCGCACCCGTTACCGGGCCCGGCTGGACGAGCGGACACTGCGCGAGGTGTACCTGGCGCCGTTCGAGCAGGTCCTGGCCGAAGCCGGCCCGTGGAGTGTGATGGCCGCCTACTCCGGCGTCGACGACGGCACTCGGTCGGCGCCGATGACGGAACACGCGCGGCTGCTGCGGGAAGTGCTGAAGCAGGAATGGGGTTTCGCCGGGCCGGTGGTCAGCGACTGGTCCGCCACCGCGTCGACGGTGGCCTCGGCGCTCGGCGGCCTGGACCTGGTGATGCCCGGCCCGCACGGCCCCTGGGGCGAGGCGCTCGTTGCGGCAGTGCGCAGCGGCGAGGTGCCGGAGCAGCTGGTGGACGACAAAGTGCTGCGCCTGGCGCGCCTGGCCCGACACACCGGACGGCTTGAGGAAGCGGAGACTTTGCGCCCGTCCGCGGTTCCCCCCGTGCCGGGGCCGGAGGAGTTCGGCCTGCTGCGTGAGGTCGCCACGCGCGGCGCCGTGGTGCTGCGCAACGAGCGGGACCTGCTGCCCCTTTCCCCGCAGACACTGACGAGTGTGGCGCTGATCGGCCCGAACGCGGTGGCTCCCTACCTGCAAGGGGGTGGCAGCGCGTTCGTGCCCGCCGTCCGCACCGTCCCCTTCACCGAGGGGCTGCGCGCTGCCCTGCCCGAGCAGGTGCGTCTGAACGTGCACCGCGGCGGCGACTCCCGCAGGCGCGCGCCGTACGTGTCCCTCGACCTGCTGACGGACCCGGACACCGGCGAGAGCGGGCTGCGGGCCGACTTCTTCGATTCCGACGGCAACCTGATCGGCGGCGAGGTCCGCCGCGACGGCGACTGGAGCGCCTACGGTGCTGTCACCCCGGCCACCCGCCGCGTCGTCCTGCGAACGGTCGTCACCCTGAACGAGCCCGGCACGCACCGGCTGCAGGTCGGGTGCGTGGGCCGCTTCCGGGTGACGGCGGACGGTGACGACGTCTGGTCCGGGGACGACGACCGGGGCGTGGAGCTGGTACTCGACTCCAGCCACCACCACCCGCCGCTGAAGGACATCGATGTCCACGTCGGTGACGAACCGCGCCGCGTCGCCCTCGTGGTGGACCTGACCGTCGTCGAGACCGGCGGGCACAACCGCTTCGTCACCGCGCAGCTGCGGCACGCTCCCCCCGGGCCCACGCCGTACGAGGAGATCGCCGAGGCCGTGGCGGCGGCGGCCATCGCCGATGTGGCCGTGGTGGTGGTCGGCACCAACGAGGAGGTCGAGTCCGAAGGCTGGGACCGCACCGGGATCGACCTGCCCGGCCACCAGAACGACCTCGTCCGCCAGGTCCTGGCCGCCAACCCGCGCACGATCGTGGTCGTCAACGCCGGAGCGCCCGTGCTCCTGCCCTGGGCCGACGAGGCCCCCGCTCTGCTGTGGGCGTGGCTGCCGGGCCAGGAGGCCGGGCACGCGCTCGCCGATGTGCTGCTGGGCCGCGCCGAGCCGTCGGGCCGCCTGCCGTGGACGCTGCCGGCCAGGGCGGAGGACGTCCCTGTTCCTGACGCCCGCCCGCGCGACGGCATCGTCGACTACGCCGAAGGCGTCCACGTCGGCCACCGTTCCTGGGACCGTGCCGGACTCGAACCGGCCTTCCCCTTCGGCCACGGCCTCGGCTGGACCCACTGGTCGTACGAGTCCGTGGCCCTCCCCGAGCCGTCCGTCTCCGCCACTCTGCCCAGCCCCGCGGGCGGAGACGGACTCAAGCTGATCGTGGAGCTGACCAACACCGGACCGCGTGCGGGCCGTGAGGTCGTCCAGGTCTACCTGGAGCCGCCTCAGGACGGCCCCGACCGGCCGGTGCGCCTGCTCGCCGGCTTCGCCACCGTCCACGCGGAGGCGGGCACCCGCGTCACTGCCGAGGTCCACGTACCCGCCCGCATCTTCCAGATCTGGGACACCGCGACACAGGACTGGCACACCCCGCCCGGCCGCTACCGGCTCCTCGTCGGACGCTCCAGCCGCGACCTGCGCCTGGCCGTCGATACGACCACCGGCCCCTGAGCCCGGCCTCGTTGCTCCGCCCCGTGTCATCCCCCGCTTCCACGCGGACCCGCTATGAGCGTCGCTCTCGCAGTCGACGCGATGTTGGAAAGGCCCCTCCGTGTCCCCCACTTCTGACGGTCTCCCCTTCCCCGACGGCTTCCTGTGGGGAGCCTCCACCGCCGCCCACCAGATCGAGGGCAACAACGTCAACAGCGACTGGTGGCAGCTGGAACAGCGCGGCGGGTCCGCCACCCAGTCCATCGCCGAGCGCAGCGGCGACGCCGCCGACAGCTATCACCGGTGGCGCGAGGACATGGACCTGCTCGCCCAGCTCGGCTTCACCGACTACCGGTTCAGCATCGAGTGGGCCCGTATCGAGCCCGCCGAGGGACACTTCTCCCGCGCGGCACTCGCGCACTACCGGCGGATGGTCGAGGGTGCGCTGGAGCGCGGCCTGCGCCCGATGGTCACCCTGCACCACTTCACCGTGCCCCGCTGGTTCGCCGAGCGCGGCGGATGGACCGCGGACGGCGCCACCGCTCTCTTCGAGCGATACGTCACCGCCACCGCCCCCGTCATCGGCACCGGCGTCCGGCACGTGTGCACCATCAACGAGCCCAACATCGCCGCGATCTTCGGCGCCGTCCAGGAGCTGGGCACCGAGGAGCCCCTCCTCGCGGGCCTCCCACTCCCCGACAAAGCCGTCGGCGACGCCCTGATCGACGCCCACCACCTGGCCACGGCCGCAGTCAAGGCGATCTCCGCCGACATCCAGGTCGGCTGGACCGTCGCCAACCAGGTCTACCAGTCCCTGCCCGGCGCCGAGGAGGTGACCGCGGCCTACCGCCACCCCCGCGAGGACGTGTTCCTGGAGGCCGCCCGCGGCGACGACTGGATCGGCGTCCAGTCCTACACCCGAACCAGGATCGGCCCCGACGGCCCGCTCCCCACCGCCGAAGACGCCGAACGCACCCTCAACGGCTGGGAGTACTACCCCCGGGCCCTCGGCCACGCCCTACGGCACACCGCCGAGGTCGTCGGCGACATCCCGCTGATCGTCACCGAGAACGGCATCGCCACCGACGACGACAGCCGCCGCATCCACTACACCACCGGCGCGCTCCAGGAAGTCGCCGCCGCCCTGGAGGACGGCCTCGACGTGCGCGGCTACCTGCACTGGAGCGCCCTCGACAACTACGAGTGGGGCTCCTACAAGCCCACCTTCGGCCTCATCGCCGTCGACCCCCACACCTTCGAGCGCACCCCCAAACCGTCCGCCGCCTGGCTCGGCGGCCTCGGCCGCACCCGGACGCTGCCGCGGGCCGGCTCATAAGTCAGGCTCATACGTCAGAGGGAGACGGGCACGGACGGCGCGGGCCGCCGACATCGGCTGCCCGGCCGTGACCGGCCCAGCGACCTCTCGCAATGTGATGTCGGCGTGCTGGGAGGCTGCCACCAGGATCTTCCACGGCTCCGGTCGGCAGGCGAAGCCCGCCAGCAGTACATGGGGCTGAAAGATCACCTGGCTGCCGCCGTGCACGCACGGCGAGCCGGGCAGGAACGCGGGTCGCCCGGGTAACCGGCCGGGCGCCTGCCGGGAAGGACCGCCCACCTGGGGAGGTCGAGGCGGTCCTTCCCCGATCCCCAACGAGCCCTGGGCTCCCCCACGTTCGGGTTTCTGCCCGGCAAACTCGATCGGCTCGCAGCTGCGATCTCATCCCCGTCTCCCGCCGCCCTCGACCCGTGCAAGCTCAGACGCGACGCGTGAGCACCCGCAGCTCTCCCGCACCACCACCTGCACCGGAAGCCGCCGCGCGATCGGCGCCCCGGCCGGGTCGGCGATCCGCTCCAGCAGGATGTCGACCACAGCACGTCCCATCGCCTGCATCGGCTGGCGCACGGTCGTCAGCGCGGGCCGGACGATCCTCCCCGCCACGACCCCGTCGAACCCGGTCACGGCCACCTGCTCCGGGACCCGTACCCCCCGCTCCCCCAGCGCCTTCATCAGGTCGAGGGCGATCTCGTCGCTGACGCACACGAACGCCTCGGGCAGCGCGTCCCTGGCCAGGACGTCGGCGACAACGGTCTCCACCTGATGGTCGCCGACCAGTTCCGCGGGCTTGCTCGGCACGCGCAGTCCCGCCGCCCGCAGCGCGGACTTGAAGCCGGCGAACCGCTCCTGGGCGTCGAAGGTGTTCATGTAGCCGACGAACAGCAGATCCCGCATGCGGTGCTCGACGAGCAGGTGCTCCGTCATCGCGCGCATGCCGCCCCGGTTGTCGACCGAGACGGTGCTCAGGCCGTCGTCCTGCGGTCGCTGGGAGACGGCGACCACCGGTTTGGCGCGCGCGATGCGCTCCAGCACGTCGGCCGGGAGGGAGTGGTCGGGGAAGAGCGCGAGCCCGTCGACCCGTCCGACGATGTCGGTGACCCGGGTCGCGCCGTCGGCCTGACTGCCCCCGCCGATCAGTAGGGCGTACCCGCGCTGCCAGCACTCGAGTTCGACACCGCGCTGCACCTCATGGACGTAGAGCGGGAAACGGCGATAGTCGTCGCGGTCCTCCCGCACCACCGGCACCGTGGCGCGCGAACGCGTGCCGGCCCCCACCGTGGTGCCGAGCGCTTCGTCCGGTTCCGGGAGGAAGACGTCGTACGCGTACAGGCCCAGCGCCCCGGTGTGGCCATGGGCCAGTCCGCGCGCGCTCGCGCTGGGCACGTAGTTCAGCTCGGCGGCAGCCGCCTCGACGAGTTTCCGGGTTTCTTCCTTGACCTTGTGGGGGCGGCGGAAGGTCATCGACACGGTCGCGATGGACACCCCTGCGCGTTCCGCCACGTCGTAGACCGTCGGAGCTTTGGCCACGTTCCCCCTGCCTTTCCTCGGCCTTCTGCTGCCGCCATGTTATGCGCTTAGACCGGGCACGGGGCCATGGTCTCCCCGGTGCCGGGAACGAGATCTTGGCGGGATCCGGCCGGTGACGGTGACAGGCCGATCGCGACGTGCGGATCCCGGTACGACGGCACCCGGGAGGACCGCCGACCCATGCCGAGGGCCTGGCCCCGGAGCGCCACGTGAGACTCCCGCCTCCTCTTGCCGCTGAGCTTTCCGCAGGTAGAGGTGTTGCCGCACAGGCCGCCCGGGCCCTTCGACCACACGCCGCCGGGGCGAGTGCCTGCCCGTCCAGGGCTGGATCGTAGCCGTAACGTGATCGGCATCGACTCTTTACAGCCCACCTCCTATGCGCTTAGATTCCGACCACACCGAGGATCTAAGCGCTTAGATCGATCCTCCGTCATCCGCGGTATGGCGCTTCCCAGGAAAGAGGCAGCAATGGTGCTCAGGAAGGCTTCTACGGCCGCCGTGTGCGTGGCCGCCGTGTTGGTGGTGGCGGGCTGCGGGCGCAGTGACACCGGGTCGTCGTCGGCGCCCGCCGGTGCGGTGCCGTCCGGCAAGGTCACCGGCACGATCACCATGTGGGCGCAGGGCACCGAGGGGGACAAGCTGCCGGAGCTCCTCAAAGGCTTCGAGAAGGAGAACCCGGGGGTGAAGGTGAACGTGACCTCGATCCCCTGGGCCAACGCGCACGGCAAGTACCAGACCGCGATCGCGGGCGGTACGACGCCCGACGTGGCCCAGATGGGCACGACCTGGATGGCGGACTTCGCCAACGCCTTCCAGCAGGTGCCGAAGGGGATCGACACCACCGGGCTCTTCCCCGGGTCGATGGACTCGGCGAAGGTGAAGGACGCCACGCTCGGTGTGCCGTGGTACGTCGACACCCGGGTCATCTACTACCGCACCGACCTCGCCAATAAGGCCGGCTACAGCAGCCCGCCCAAGACCTGGGCCGACTTCCAGGCGATGCTCAAGGCGATGCAGACCAAGGCGGGCACCAAGTGGGGCATCAGCCTGCCCACCGGCGGCATCGGCAGCCTCGCCTTCCAGGGCGCGCTGCCGTTCGTGTGGTCGGGCGGAGCGGAGCTGATGAACAGCGACGGCACCAAGTGGACCCTGGACACCCCGCAGATGACCTCCGCGATGAAGTACTACCAGAGCTTCTTCACCAAGGGCATCGCCGACCCCAACGCCAGCTTCACCGACGGAGCGACGGAGTCGGGCTTCGTCAAGGGCACCACCGCAGCACTCATCAACGGCCCGTGGGAAATCAGCGCGCTCGACCAGGCCGGAGGCAAGGGCTTCGAGAAGAAGTACAGCGTGATGCCGTTCCCGAAGGGGCAGAGCGCCACCTCACTGGTCGGCGGCTGCAACCTGGCCGTCTTCCGCAACTCCAAGCACAGCGCCGCGGCCTGGAAGCTGGTGCAGTACCTGTCCAAGCCGAGCGTTCAGGCCAGCTGGTACAAGCTGACCGGTGACCTGCCGGCGGTGCAGTCCGCCTGGAGCGACCCGAGCCTGACCGCCGACCCGAAGCTGGCCGTCTTCAAGGAGCAGCTGAAGAGCGTCAAGGCGGCACCGAACAACACCGCCTGGAACCAGGTCAGTGACACCGCCGACCGGCAGATCGAACGTATCGTCAAGGGCACCGACCCGGCGAAGGCGCTGAGCGAGCTGCAGAAGAGCGCGGACTCCGTCGGAGCCGGGAACTGATCGATGGCGACCACTACCGCAAAGGCCCCGGCCGGCGACCGCCGCGCCGGCCGGGGCGCGGGGAGCCGTAAGACCCGCGGTGGCCCGTCGACCGCACGGCGACGGGAGGGACTGGCGGCATGGCTGTTCGCGCTGCCGTTCATGCTGGTCTTCGCCGTCTTCATGCTCGTCCCGCTCGTGTCCTCATTCCTGATGTCGTTCACCGACTTCAGGAGCACCGACGCGCAGACGCCGTTCGCGGTCGACTTCGTCGGCCTGCAGCAGTACACGAACCTGTTCGGCGATGAGCAGTTCCGCAAGTCCATGGTCAACACCGCGATCGTCGTCGTGGTGGGCATCCCGCTGACCATGGCCGTCGCCCTGGCGCTGGCCGTGGCCCTCAACAACGGGATCACCCGGCTGCGCACGGTGTTCCGGGTCGGCTTCTACACCCCCGTGGTGACCAGCATCGTCGCCGTCGCCGTCGTCTGGCGTTTCATCCTCCAGCCCGACGGGCTGCTCAACACCATGCTCGGCTGGATCGGCATCAACGGCCCCGACTGGCTGCACAGCACCACCTGGGCCCTGCCGTCGCTGATCGTGATGACCGCCTGGCGCAACATGGGCACGCTCATGATCATCTTCCTGGCCGGGCTCCAGAACGTCCCGGTCGAACTGCACGAGGCCGCGACGGTGGACGGAGCGAGCGCCTGGCAGCGCTTCCGACAGATCACCCTGCCGCTGCTGCGCCCGACCCTGCTGCTCGGCGCGGTCATGCTGTCGGTGGGCTACCTCCAGTTCTTCGAGGAAGCGTTCGTCATGACACAGGGCGGCCCACTGGATTCGACGTTGTCGGTGAGCTACTTCACCTTCAACCAGTTCGGCTTCGGCAAGTACGGCTATGCCTCCGCCGCCAGCTATGTGCTGTTCACCGTGATCGCCGCGCTGAGCCTGCTGCAGTTCCGCCTGCTGCGGCCGAAGGACTGAGGGCACCGAACATGACCCACTCGACAGCCACCCCGGACCCGGCCGCCGGCAAGCTCCGAGGCCGTAGCGCCTTGCCCACGGCGGCCCCGCGACGCGCCCGTGTCCTGACCTATGCGGTGCTGACCGTCGCCCTCGCCGCGACGCTCCTGCCGTTCGTCTGGATGCTCCTGGGGTCCTTCAAGACCCAGGGAGAGCTGCTGCGCGACCCCAGCGGCTGGCTCCCGCAGTCGCCGACGCTGCACAACTACACGACCTGGCTCGGCGACCTGCACATCGGCCACTACTTCCTCAACAGCCTGATCGTCGCCGTCTTCACCGTGCTGGGCAACCTGCTGTTCTGCTCCATGATCGGCTACGCGCTGGCCAAGATGGACTTCCCCGGCAAGCGCCTGCTGTTCGGCCTGGTCATGGTCACTCTCATGGTGCCCGGCGTGGTGACCTTCGTGCCGCTGTTCGTCCTCGTGGCCAAGCTGCACATGGTCAACACCTACCCGGCGATGATCCTGCCGTTCCTCGCATCGCCACTCGGGGTGTTCCTCATGCGGCAGTTCATGCTCGGCATCCCCGACTCGCTGCTGGAAGCGGCGAGGATCGACGGCGCCGGGCAGATCCGGACCTTCACCCGGATCGTCATGCCGCTGTGCGGGCCGCCGCTGGCCACCCTGGCGATCCTGACCTTCCTCGGCTCGTGGAACAACTTCCTGTGGCCGCTGGTCGCCGCCCAGACCGAGGACAAGTACACCCTCCCCGTCGCCCTCGCGCTGTACTCGCAGGGCCAGTACGGCACCCAGTACGGCCTGATGCTGGCCGGTTCGGTCCTGGTCATCGCCCCCATCGTCGCCCTGTTCATGGCCCTGCAGCGCTTCTTCGTCCAGGGCATCGCCACCGTCGGCCTCAAGTAGCCGCCAGACGCGGGACGCAGGCGCGAAAGCCGACCCGCGCATCCCAGGCACGCCCAAAAGCAGCCGCCCCCCACGCCTTCAACGGACGCTCGCCCGCCGGAAGGGCGAGCCCACCACACCCTCCGGAGCCGCTCCATGTCCACGCCCGCTTCCACACCCGCGCACCCGTCGACCCCGCAGGACGAGGACGGGTTCAGCCGCCGCGACCTGCTGACCGCCACCGCCGTCGTGGCAGCCGCGGGATCCGCGCTCGCGCTGCCGGGCCGGGCCAGTGCCGCTCCGGCGAACCGCCCCCTCGCCACCCCGAACCGCCGCCCGGCCACCGGCAAGGCCCAGGTGACGTGGAGCTCGGAGTCCACGGCGAGCGGCTACGCACCCAAGAGCCCCACCTGGTTCGCCGACCCGGAGGTCGGCCTGGCCGGTGTCTCCTACAAGCTCAGCCGGCGCAACGACATCGCCCTGACCTCCGCGGGCAGAGACTTCGGCACGGTCATCACCGTCGACCCGGCCAGGACGTACCAGAAGATGCTCGGCATCGGCTCCTCGATGGAGGACTCGACCGTCCACAACCTGTCCCTGATGCGCTCGGGCGTGCGCACCAAGGTCCTCCGGGCGCTCTTCGACCCCTCCAAGGGCGCAGGCTTCAACCTCACCCGGATCTGCTTCGGCGCGTCCGACTTCAGTCACGGAGACTTCTACACATACGACGACGGCCCGGCCGATCCGGCGTTGTCCCGTTTCTCCATCCAGAAGGACATCGACAACCACATCATCTCGACCCTCAAGGAAGCCCTCCGCATCAACCCGGACCTCGTCCTGTGCGGCACGGCGTGGAGCGCCCCGGCCTGGATGAAGGACAACAACAGCCTGATCGACGGCCATCTGCTGGACAAGTACATCCCCACGCTCGCCGTCTATTACCGCAAGATCGTCCAGGCGTACGCCAAGCAGGGCATCCCCCTCCACGCCGTCACCCCCCAGAACGAGCCGATGTGGCCGGCGGGCATCTACCCGAGCATGCTGGTCTCCCCGCAGCAGGAGCAGAAGCTCATCGACGCCATGCGCAAGGAGTTCGACGCGCACGGCATCAAGACCGAGATCTGGGGCTACGACTACAACTTCGGCGACGCCGACAACTACCTCCCCGGTCTGTACGGCAACGCCAAGTCCGGCTACACCGACGCCTACCGCAACAGCACAGCCATCGCCTTCCACGACTACTCCGGCGACCCGAGCCGGATGTCCCTGGCCAAGGCCGACTATCCCGACCTCGACATGATCATGACCGAGCGGATGTGGTGGGGCACCTCGGGCGCCGACCGGATCGCGCGGTACATGCGCAGCTCGTCGACCGGCTACCTCGCCTGGGTCACGATGCTCGACCAGAACCGCGACGCCCAGCATCTGGGGTCCCCCGACCCGACACCGTTGCTCCAGAACCCCGACGACCGCGACACCTGGTGGGCCCTGCCCGAGTACTACCTCTTCGCCCAGTTCTCGAAGTTCGTCCAGCGCGGCGCCCAGCGGATCTGGAGCGACTACGGCAGCACCGACACCATCACGACGGTGGCCTTTCTCAACCCGGACGACACGATCACGACCGTCGTGATCAACGGCAGCTCCTCGGCCCAGGAATTCACCCTGCGCAGCGGCAAGCAGCAGGTCATCGACAACCTCCCGCCGAAGACCGTCGGCACCTACGTCTGGCGATCCTCGGCATCGTCCGCCACCACCGTCGACGCGTACGGCACCATCCAGGCCGAGACGTACAGCAGTGCTGCCGGCGTCGGCATCGAGGCCACCGGCGACACCACCGGCGGTGAGGACATCGCCTACCTCGGCAACGGCGACTGGGCCGCCTACGACAAGGTCGCCTTCGGCACCAAGACCGCCACCCAGTTCAAGGCCCGCGTAGCCTCCGGTGCCGCCGACGGCGTCAAGGGCAGGATCGAGGTTCGCATCGACTCCCGCACCAGCAAGCCGGTCGGCAGCATCGAAGTGTCCAACACCGGCGGCTGGCAGACCTGGACCAGCAAGCTCACCGACATCTCCGGCGTCACCGGCACCCACACCGTCTACCTGACCTTCACCAGCGACGGCAAGGACGACTTCGCCAACCTCAACTGGTTCACCTTCACCCAGGACAACGGTACGGATGCGTACGGCACGATCCAGGCCGAGAACTATCTCAACGCCTCCGGCCTCGTCATCGAGAACACCGGCGACACCGGCGGCGGCCAGGACGTCGACTACATCTCCCCCGGCGACTGGGCCGAATACCCCGACGTGGTGTTCGGCGACAAGGCCGCGACCCAGTTCAAGGCCCGGGTCGCCTCCGGCGCCGGCAGCGGCGTCAAAGGCAAGATCGAAGTCCGGATCGACTCCCGCACCAGCGACCCTGTGGGCAGCATCGAGGTGACCAACACCGGCGGCTGGCAGACCTGGACCACCAAGTCCGCCGACATCTCCGACGTCACTGGCACCCACACCGTCTACCTGACCTTCACCAGCGACGGCAAGGACGACTTCACCAACATCAACTGGTTCAGCTTCGACCACTGATCCTTCGAAACGGAAGACCCCGCAGAAGGAAGCGAAAACGGTGCCGGACCATGTCGGTCCGGCACCGCCCCTACTCCGTCCGGCCTAGATCCGAGGCCGCTCGATCAACGACCAAGTGCGACGTTTCAGACGCCCTTGTCCGCAGGCTCCAAAATCGCCACGCACTCCACGTGCGACGTCATCGAAGGTCGGCCCGGAAGAGTCACGAAGAACACCAGTTCAGGGACCGTTTTTTGGACTCATTGCTCCGCGTGCGTGCGCCGAGAGCGTCAGACGAGCGTCAAGACCAACGGTCCACCCTCCTGATCACTCGTGACCGGCTCTCAGGACCTCGAGGACAGCCTCCTCCTGCACCACCAGGAGGTGATCCGAACAGTCGCAGCAGAGAAAACGAGCCGTCGACGCATGCCGGTATGCGATCGGGGTACACGAACCGATTCGGCTTGAGCGGAGGAGAGACATGGACGACGTCGCCCCCGGCAGGGAAAGTGGTCCCCTGTCCGTGGATCAGGCGCGGTCCGGCGCCCTGCTCGACGGAACGCTGGAGAACCTGCGGGCGTCCGCCATCGCGGTCGATGACGATGGCCTCATCATCGCGGTCAACAGCGCGCCCAAAGCCTGCTGGGCAGGGAAGCTCCAGAACTCGTCGGTGAGGACTTCCACGACGTGCTGCACCGGGACAGATACGGGAACTCGGTGCCGCGCACGCGCTGCCGGATGAGGAAGGCGCTCCTCACGGGGGACACCAGGCATGGTGACGCCGAGTGGTTCGCCCGCGGGGACGGGACACTCGTCCAGCTGTCCTGGCTGGTCACGCCCTACTCACCCGGTCCGGGCGGGACAGGTGCACTGGCGATGCTGTACGCGCCGGAGCAGCCGGACGTTCGCCACAGCGACGGCGGGCACTCCGCGCCGCTGACGGAACTGGACCGCCTGGCCCTGCTGGCGGAGACGACCACGCGGCTCACATCCACCCTGGACGCGGACGAGGCGCTGCACCGACTGGCGGCCCTTACCGTGCCCCGGCTAGCGGACTGGGCCGTGTTCGACCTGCTCACCGAACGTGATGAAGTGCGACGCGTTCTCGTGATGGAGCACAAGGACGGCATTCTCGTCGAACGGGACGACTTGCAAGGCCCGATGCCTCCCGTGCCGGCAGAGTCACCGATGCCCCTGTCACGGGCCCTACGCGGCGCGGCCTCCTCACTCGCCGGCCCCGCCACCTACCAAGGTCCGCCGGACTCCGGGCATAGCGGTCGAGCAGCAGCGCCTGTTCACCGCGACAGGAATGCACTCCGCCGCCATCGCACCCATTCGCGGACTGCGCGACGTGCTCGGCGTCATGACCCTGGGCCGCGCCCAGCGTCATGACGCCTTCACCCCTGCTGACCTGCCGCTGCTGGAGGACCTCACCCGCCGGGCGGGCCTGGCGCTGGACAACGCTCGCCTGTACCAGCGCCAGCGCAAAGTCGCCGAGACCATGCAACGCCACCTGCTGCCCCAGCTTCCCGTCCTGCCCGGGCTGGAGATGACTGCGCGCTACGTACCCGCTCCGGACGCCTCATCCGTGGGCGGTGACTGGTACGACGCCTTCGCTCTGGCCGCCCACGCCCCAGCACTGGCCATCGGTGACGTCGTCGGGCACGATCTCGACGCCGCAGCCGGCATGGCGCAGGTCCGCAACATGCTGCGCGCCTTCGCCTGGTCCCACCCCGAGGCCACACCCAGCGCCGTCGTCACTCGGCTCGACGAGGCAGTGATGCACATAGCCGAGGTGCCCATGGCCACCATGCTCCTCGCCAGGCTCACACTCGGCGACGACACACTGTGGCACCTACGCTGGACGAACGCCGGCCACCCGCCGCCCCTGCTCATCACCCACGACGGTCAGACCCGCTACCTCGAAGAGGCTCACCGCATACTCCTCGGCACCGGAGTCACCAGACCTCGCCCCGACGCCGTCACCGTCCTGCCACCCCAGGCCACGCTCCTGCTCTACACCGACGGACTGGTCGAATCTCCGCACCACTCCATCGATCATGGACTGGACCGGCTGCGCCGACACGCGGCCTCCCTCGCCCACCGCCCCCTCGACGCATTCTGCGACTTGCTGCTGGACCAGGTCCGCCCCAGCGACAACGATGACGACGTCGCCATGATCGCGCTGTGTACCCCCCTTCCGTAAGACCCGTCTGATCCGTGCGGGAGGCAGATCGAGTGGGGTTGAAGGGGGGCCGTCGAAGCTCCTAGGCCGGTGGGCTTTGGCTTCGAACGCCTCTCTCCCGCCGCGCGAAAGCTTCTCGCGGTGCGGGCCCTACAGTGCCCCGCCGGTGAGCGGGGCCAGAACGCAGTGTCCGCATGCCGGTTCGCCGAGGAGGACGGGCGCCGGGTCCTTGCGCTGCTCGCGGGTATCGGGCGCCCTGGTGTCCAGGTCTGCTCCGGCGTATGGCCATCACCTTCGACGGCGACTCGGCGCAGCAGGACACTGATCGAGGAAGACCGTCCTCACCGTGATCACCCTGCCTGGACCCTCGTCCTGCGGGACCACGGGGCGCGGGAAGGGCGGTGAGTGTGGAGGACGAGCAGCGCCAGGGCGCCGGTCGCTGCGGACCAGGCGAGGGAGAGCAAGCCAGGGGACCAGGCGCTCTGGGGAGTGAGGGTTGAGCTCAGCGCCAGCTGGTTCACGCCGTACAGAGGGAGGGCGGATACGCCCGCCACATCCATGAGTGTGTTGAAGACGGGATTTTGCAGGCCGGTGTCGACCAGGCTGAGCATGATGATGAGGAAGAAGCCCTCCAACTCGCCGCGGACCAGAGAACCGAGCAGAAGGCCGATCCCGCCGTAGACGAGGCCGGCGCCCGCGAAGGCCAGCGCCAGGGGTGCTGTGTGGCGTACGGGCAGAGAGACCCACAGCACGATCGTGGTGTAGAAGGCCAACACGGCGGCGGTGAGGGCGACGGCGGCAAGCTTCGCCAGCAGCATCGGCAGCCGGGGGTAGCCAGCCAGCAGCAGACGGCGGTCCATCTGCCGCGATTGGAAGGTCTCGGTGAAGGTGATGAAGCCGGCGACCATGGTGACGGCGCCCAGCGCGCTGGCCACCTGCCCCACCTGGCTGGCCGGAGCGGAGAGGGGGGCGCCGATGGCGTCCAGCCGGATGCGCACCACTTGGTCGGAGGTGCACAGGCGTGCCACAGCGATCCAGATGGGGATGAACGCGACCGCCAGAACCAGGGCCAGCCGGTTGCGCAGGTGGCCCAGCAGAGTACAGCGCAGCAGTTCGGTGAATGCCGTCCAGGAGAGCCTCAACGGTCGGTCTCCTCGAAGTGCAGACGGCCTTGGCGCAGGTGAGCGATCGCGTCGAAGTGGTGCAGGTCGTGAAGCAGGTGAGAGACCACGATGATCGACCGGCCCTGATCACGCAGGTCGGCGGCCAGGGTCCAGAACCGCTGGTGGGTGTCCCAGTCGAAGCCCTGGTAGGGCTCGTCCAGGACCAGCAACTGCGGATCGTGCATAAGGGCGATCAGCAGGTTCAGCTTCTGGCGCGTGCCGCCACTGAGTTCGCCGACCTGCTGTCGTCGGCAGCCGGTCAACGCCAGCAGTTCCATCAGCTCGTCGGCGCGCTCCAGTGTCGGCAGCCGATAGGCCATCTGGAACAACCGCAGATGCTGTCCGACGGTGAACGCGTCGTTCAGTACCGCCCGTTGCGGGCAGTACCCCACCGCCCCGGTCCGTGTCGCGGTTCCGCGGTCGGGTGCGAGGTGCCCCACGGCGATCTGCATCAGAGTGCTCTTTCCCGCCCCGTTCTCGCCGACGACTCCCACCAGGGTTCCGGCATACACGTCAAGATCCACATCGCGCAGGACCTGCCTGCCGCCGAACGCCTTGCAGACTCCGCTGATCCGCAGCCGTGGCCGATGGCGCGTGGTTACTGCCTGCACATGAGCCCCTCGAAAGATCGGGCAGATGTAACGAGCCGCCCCGGACGTTCCGGCCCTGGGCGAACCGATCCTCCGCGCGACGTCTGCCGCCCGGTGTCCAACGAGTCCGTACCGCCGGTGTAACGGCGGTCACCCGGTCTTCTGTAACTGCCAGTTGGGCGTGACGTACGGCGCGGTCTGCCGTTGTAGGAGGCGATGCCCCCGACACCACAACGAGACCTCAGCGCTCCCACGATCGTGATCGGAGCCGGCCCCCACGGCTTGGCGGCAGCCGCGCTACTGAACCGCTCCGGAGAGCCGACCGTGATCCTGGAACGGTCGCACGGCGTGGGAGCGAGCTGGGCGCAGCGCTATGACCACCTACGCCTGCACACCACTCCCGGCACCTCGAAGCTCCCCGGCCTGCCGGTGCCGCGCCAGGCGGGCCCGTGGGTGAGCCGGGACGACTATGTGCGATACCTGGAGCGCTACGCAGCCCATCACCGACTCGACGTCCGTGTGACCACCCCGGTGCAGCGCGTCGAACGGGCCGAGCCCGGTTCGGGAGCACAGTGGCTGGTCCACACCCCCGCCGGACACGTACCCACTGGCGCGGTCGTGGTGGCCACCGGCCGCTGCCATACCCCTGACCTCCCCCGCTGGCCCGGGCGTTCGACGTTCACCGGCACCCTGCTGCACTCGGCGCACTACCGCTCTCCGGCCCCTTACCGCGGGCAGGACGTCCTGGTGGTCGGCGCCGGTAACAGCGGTACCGAGATTGCAAGTGTCCTGGCCGGGGGCGGAGCTGGGCGGGTACGGATCGCAGTCCGTACCCCACCCAACATCCTGCCCCGCTCCAGCGCCCGATGGCACGCGGCCGGCCGGCTGACGGAGGCCCTCCCCCTCGCGTGGCGCGACCGCACCTCTCTGCTCACCCAGCGTCTCGCGGTGCCCGACCTGACCTCACGGGGACTGCCCCGGCCCTGCATCGGCCTGTACACCCGCAATGCCCGTGAAGGGGTCAACCCTGTACTCGATCACGGCTTCGTGGACGCCGTCCGGTCCGGTCGGGTCGAGCCGGTCGCGGCCGTCCAGGCGTTCGAGGGTTCCGAGGTAGTACTGGCCGACGGTACCCGGCTGCGACCCGACACGGTCATCGCCGCCACCGGCTACCGGCCCGACCTGCACGACCTGGTCGGGTCCCTCGGCATACTCGACGAGGCCGGGCATCCCCTCGCCACAGGGGCACGGACCCATCCTGAAGCCCCGCGCCTGTACTTCGCCGGATTCACCAATCCCCTCACGGGTGTCCTTCGCCAGGCGGGCATCGAGGCGCGCGCCATCGCCCGCGCGTTCCGCCACGAGAGGGCGCGGGCAACCCTCCCCGCCCCCCGGCTTGGCGACCGCCCGGCCGACGCACTCAACAGGCGCGCGTCGAGCTGACAGCGCTTCGGAAGCCTGGCCATTCTGCGGCGTTCCCGGCATGGCGATCGGACGCCGAGATGACGGTGGAGACAGGGCTGCACGCTTCGGCGGACCTGGGCCAACGAAGTTTGATCTGTGCCATCGAAGATTGATCACCAGTAACTTCGTGCCGCCGAAGTTTGATCGGCGCAGGGTGCTGGTGGCCAGGGGCGGCGGCGGGGCAGCTCGCGGATGCGTACGCAGATCCGGGCCGTGGAGCTTTTGACCTGGGGTTCTTCGAGGGTGGCGTACAGGTTCGGCGGCTGCCCGCCGCCTGCTGGGGTGTCCGTTTCGAGCTCGCAGTGCCAGTGCGTCCGTTCCGCTGGCCCAAGGGCGGAGCGTGTCGCGCCGAGGCGTAGTGGCTCAGCCCATCTGACCTGGGACGACTCGGTTGGATGGCAATGACCAGTACCGACCGGGTCGGGTGACTGCGGACACCACTGACACAGGACAGCTGTGACAGCGCGTGTTGATCGTTGTTACCCAAGGTTGATGATCAGTACGTTCGGGTCATCCAAGTCCGAGACGCGCAACCTGGGCATTTGACCTGTCCTCCATGAGGCCCGAACGAACCGAACCCGTCAGTGCCCAGCGCACGAGCGCCCGCGCCAAGCCGTTTCGAGGGGGGGGACTGGCCAGGCCGCGGTCCAAGGAGCGACGAGTGGCAGTATCAGACGTGTTCGGCATGCCGGATCCGAACGTTGAGTTGGCCGCGCGGGCTGGCGATGCGGCCGCAAGGAGACTGCTGGGCGAACATCACGATGCCAGGGGTTCATACGAGCTGGCCAAGCAGTGGCTGCTTGCTGCGGCGGAGGCTGGAGATCCGGAGGCGATGCATGACCTCGCCCAGCACTACAAGCTCAACTCCGAGCTGCTCTACTCCGAGCTGATGAAAGCCGGCCAGGCCGGGCCGCCCGTCATGGAGTACTGGCTGGGGCGCGCTGCAGAGGCAGGCCATGTTAGGGCGATGATGGACCTCGCTGACTTGTTGATGGAGAAGGGGCAGGCAACCGAGGCGGAACACTGGTACCGAGCAGCGATCGACAACGGCCGCACGTTTGCGCGCATCTACCTCGTCTCCCTCCTGATCAAGCAGGACCGTCTGGCCGAAGCCGAGCCGTATGCGAGGCTGGAGGCCCAAGCGGGCTCGTGGGAAGCTGCCCGACAATTGGCCGAGATCCTCGAAGAGCTCGGCCGGACTGAGGAAGCCGCTGTCTGGCGTTCGCAGGCCGAGACGCTGGCCCGCAGCACACCTTTCGTGCAGGGAGCGCCGGAACACGCGGTGGTGGTGGTGACCGCGGTGGTCACCACAGCCGTCGTGCCATTCCTTCAAGCCGTCACAGCCAAGATCGCCGAAGATGCTTACGGGCAGGTCCGGCAGCTGGTTCGCCGGCTGTTGCGCAGGAACGGCAGGAGCAGCGACAGGAACGAGGCGGCGTCGCCCTCTGCACCCGCCGAAGGCGCCGAACCGGGCCTTGCCATCCTCCAGGATCCGGATGCAGGCATCACGCTCTTCCTTTGGTCGAATGCGTCGGACGAGGCATTGAGGGCTCTTTCGTCGCTGGACCTGGCTGAGCTGACGCTCCATAGGCCGGGTCAGGGACAAGTTCACCTGGTGTGGCATCCGGCATCCGGCACGTGGCACATCCGCGGCTCATAGCGGATAGTGACCCACGCCACTCACGTTTCGATGGCACGGGCTCAAGGTTCCGTGGCACAGGACATTCGATGCCCTGTGCCACTGAAACTCGAGCGCGTGCCATTCAACCTTGTCCGGAGTGAGTCCGTGCCAGCGAACCTTGACCGAGCCGGTCAAGGCCGATGGCGTGACCACCGCGGTATCCGCCGCGTTCTTCAGTCGTGAAGACGACACTGATCAAGCTTGCGACCATGTCCGTGATGGCTCTTGCCGTCGCCTCGACCGCCGCGAACCCCGCCCAGGCTGTTCCCTCCTCGACACCTGTCCGCCCTGTAACTGCGCTGGACGGCCCCTCCGGGGGAGACGGGAATTCTCTCTGCGGGGTCAGCGGCATTCTCGGGTGGTTTGGGGGCATGATCGGTGGAACTGACACGTGCGGCGACGAAGACCAGGACAGCGCCTTCAGGCGCATTCTCTAGTAGGACTCCGTTAGGTCTGCCTTGATCTTGGTGTGGCCCTGCTGGGCAGAGGCTGGTGGCAGGTGGCGCAGACGCCGGTCAGCAGTTCAGCAGACCCTGGAGGGCGTCAAGGATCTGGTAGAGGGTGAGTCCGCTGTGTCGGCTTTTGGGGCCAGCCGCTGCTCGGTGAGGAAGGCATGGGCGGCGGTGACCAGGGTGACGTGGTGATGCCAGCCCGGCCAGGAGCGGCCTTCGAAGTGGTCCAGGCCCAGGCCGTGCTTGAGTTCGCGATAGTCGTGCTCGATGCGCCAGCGGATCTTCGCCACGCGGAACCAGATCGACGATCGAGGCGTCGTCGGGCAGGTCGGACAGCCAGAACCGGGTCGGTTCGTTCTCACCGTCGGGCCACTCGGCCAGCAGTCGCACCTCGGGCAGGACGCCGTCCCGCCGGCCGTGCCCGGCCACCGCGGCTGCCTGGGCCAGCCGACGCGAGCGTACCCCGGCCGGCCGGACCCGCACCGCGAGGAAGCGGGAGGTCATCGGGCCTCGGGAGCCTTCCCTCCAGGTCACCTCGCTGAAGGCTTCCCGTCCGGCGGCCGCGGCCAGTTCCGTCACCGTCATCGGTGGATGCCGGTAGCGGGGCACCGGCCGGCGGCCGGTGCCGGACCAGGCGGCGACAGCGGGAACCGCCTCATGCGGCTGGACGGTGATGTCGCCGCGAATGCCGACCACGTAGGCGTGTCCCCGCTCGGCCAGCCCAGCACGGAAGTCGGCGTTCTGGCCGTAGCCGGCATCCGCCACCACGACCGGCGGCATCAGTCCCATCCCGCCGGTTCGTCCAGGGCATCCAGTGCCAGCCGCCACTTCTCCCGGTGCCCGACGTCCTCGGGGATGCCGGTCCGCCGACGCCGAACGGCGTCATCCGCCCATTCCCGGGGTAGGAACAGCCGCCAGTTCAGCGGGCACGATGCCACGTCGGAGACCGCATGCACGCTGACCGCGACCTGGCAGTTGGCCTGTTTGCCCAGCGCACCGCAGTACTGGGGAGCGACCCCGACCGACATCCTGCCGTCCTTGGGGAACGACACGTCATCGATCGCCCAGGCGTCAGGGCCGATCTGCGGCACCATCCGCTCGGCGACCCGCCGACGCACCGGCACCGGATCCCACGTGGACTGGTTCACGAACTGCTGCAGGTTCTGCTCGTTGCCGTCCGGCAGCCGCGAGGCCATGGCCTGGATGGACTTTCGGCGACCGTCCATCATCAGTCCCCGCAGATAGCAGTCGCCCTTGGCCCGCTGGTCCTTCCGCGGCACCGAGGCGAACACATCCGCCACGAATAAGGCCAACACCGCCCGAACACGGTTCACTTCATGTGCGTCCACACACTCACCGTGCCCCTGAGCAAGGTCAACACACAGACCTAACGGAGTCCTACTAGTGTCCTGCGCCAGAGATCCGTCGGCAGAGGCGGGCGAGGGAGTCGAGGATCTCTTCGGCGGTCTTGGTCCAGATGAACGGCTTGGGGTTGTCGTTCCAGTCTTTGACCCAGGCCCGGATGTCGGCCTCCAGGGCATGGATGGTCTTGTGTGCGCCGCGGCGGATCATCTGGTGGGCCAGGTAGCCGAACCACCGCTCGACCTGGTTGATCCACGAGCTGCCGGTCGTGGTGAAGTGCAGTTCAAACCGGGGGTGTTTGGCGAGCCAGGCCTTGATGGCGGGTGTCTTGTGGGTGCCGTAGTTGTCCACGATCAGATGGACCTGCAGGTGGGCGGGCACCGTCTTGTCGATCCGGATCAGGAACTTCTTGAACTCCACCGCCCGGTGCCGGCGGTGCAGGGCGGTGATGACCTCGCCCGTGGCGACGTCGAAGGCGGCGAACAAGGTGGTCAAACCGTTGCGGACGTAGTCATGGGTGCGCCGCTCGGGCATGCCCGGCATTATCGGCAGCACCGGCTGGGACCGGTCCAGGGCCTGGATCTGCGACTTCTCGTCCACCGACAGCACCACCGCCCCCTCGGGCGGGTTGAAGTACAGACCGACCACGTCGTAGACCTTCTCCACGAACAACGGGTCCGTCGAGAGCTTAAAGGTGTCGGCCAGATGCGGCTTGAGCTGGAACTGCCGCCAGATCCGGCCGACGGTCGACTTCGACAGACCACTGTGCTCAGCCATCGATTTCCGCGACCAGTGGGTGGCGTTCTTCGGCAGTTGTTCCAGCGTGGTGACCACCACCGCCTCCACCTGATCGACGCTGATCACGGGCGGCCGGCCCGGCCTCGGCTCGTCAGACAGCCCGTCCAGCCGCTCGGCCAGGAAGCGCCGCCGCCACTTGCGGACGGTGTCCGCCGTCACCTGAAGATCCCGGGCGACCGCAACGATCGGCGGCACCTCCGGCCCCGCACAGGCCAACACGATCCGGGCCCGCAGAGCCAAGGCCTGGGCCGATGTCGCCCGACGCATCCACCGCTCCAACTCCGCCCGCTCCTCAGCAGACAGCAGCAACGGCTCCAGCTTCGGGCCCCGACGAGGAACTGACGCACCAGCAGCAGAAGTCACACAACTACTAACGATCAACTACTGGCGCAGGACACTAGTGCTCTGGCCGCATAGACACCTCACGACCCCAAGTCGTCAAGCCGCAGCGGCCAAGTCGGTTGGGAATGCGGTGTTCTCATCGAACAGTTCGCGTCGAACGAGAGTTTCAGCGGCTGGACCAAGACCTTCACCGACCCCCGGCTCTGCGCGGCCATCGTCGACCGACTCACCTTCGGCGGCAACCTCATCCAGACCGGCACCGAATCCTACCGCCTGGCCCTCACTCAGGCTCGGGCCGCCGCACACGACGCCTCCGGCTGACGTCGCACCATCAAACCCTTCCTCGGCGGAAGCTGTCGGCTCAAGAGCCTGTCAAGGCGGAGGCACCTGATCTTGCCCGTCGTGACCAGTACGGCGAATGTGCACGCCTGACCGACTGGCCGCGCATGAACCCTGGCTCCACTCATCAGCTCCCCTTGGGATCGATCATCTAGGCTGGCGCGGTGACTGATGAGCAGGAGCGGGTGCAGCCGTCGGGAGTGTGGGCCACGGCGGTGGGGGTGGCCCGGGTGCGGGCGCTGGAGACCGAGCGGGAGAACGCGCTGTTCCGTGACCCGCTGGCTCAGGCTTTCGCCGTCGCTGGCGGCCTGTGGCCCTCCTCGCCGCCGCTGCCCGATGACGAGGCCGCGCGACGCCGTCGGCTGGCCGTGGCGTTCTCCATCGTCATCAGGACGAAGTTCCTCGACGACCTGTTGCAGCAGGCCTCCGCGTCCGGGGTCCGGCAGGTCGTGCTGCTCGGCGCCGGCATGGACAGCCGGGCCTTCCGGATGGACTGGCCCGAGGGCACCCGGCTGTTCGAGGTCGACACCGCCGCGCCACTGGGCTTCAAGGCTTCGGTGCTGCGCCAGGAGCGGGCCGCCGCACGCTGCGAGCGGATCACCGTCGCGGTGGATCTGCGTGAGGACTGGCCAGGCGCGCTGGCCGCCGCAGGGCACGACCCGGCGGTGCCGACCGTGTGGATCGCCGAGGGACTGCTGATCTATCTGCCCGAGGACGCGGTGGAGCTGCTGCTGGCCCGGATCAGCGCGCAGTCGGCGGCGGGCAGTTGGATGGGGCTGACGTTGGGCTCGCGCGGCGTGATCGAGCGCTTCGGCGCGGACGCCGTGCCAGGATCGGCGGCGTCCATGTGGGTCTCGGAGATGCCCGACGACCCGGTGGGCTGGCTGGCCGGGCACGGCTGGGAGGCCGACAGCCACACCCTGCGCGAGCGCGCTGCCACCTACGGCCGCCCGATCAGCACCCCGCCGCAGCGTGAGGAGCGGCCCGGCGGACTGATCTCGGCGGTCCGCCGTTAGAGCGCCTCCTCCCGGTTCCCCACCGAGGACGTAAGCACATGACCGGTGTCAGTTCTCATCGACATTTTCCGGCCCTGTGATCATCAAGTGCTGCCCGGACTCGGTGATAAACGGTGTCGCACATCAGTTACGAAGCCAGCGTGCAGTACTTCCACGGCTGCTACTCGGTCGGCGACGACCGGCTGTGGGGCGTCAACCACCGTAGGAAGGGCGGGGTGAACACGCTGGCCGCGCTGAAGTCCATCCGTGCCGCCCGACCTGACGGCGCGCCGATCTACGTGATCCTGGACAACCTGTCTGCCCATAAAGGCGTCGATGTCCGCCGTTGGGCGACGAAGAACAAGGTCGAGCTGTGCTTCACGCCGACCTACGCGTCCTGGGCCAACCCGATCGAGGCGCACTTCGGACCGCTGAGGCAGTTCACCATCGCCAACTCCAACCACCCCAACCACCCGGTGCAGACCCGGGCCTTGCACGCTTACCTCCGGTGGCGCAACGCCAACGCACGCCACCGTGATGTCCTGGCCGCCGAACGCAAGGAACGCACCCGGATCAGGAGCGAGAGAGGTGTCCGCTGGGGCGGACGCACCCTCAAAGCCCCAGCCTGACCCGACCCGGCCGCGCGGTCTCAGCACCAGCTCAGTCGGACAGTGGTGGTGACGCAGAACCCTGCTCGGCCCTGGCCACTCGTTCCTCAAGGGCCCGGATGCGGTCGTAGAGATCGACCAGAGTCACGCCGTCGGCAACCACGCCGGGGCGCTGCCAGTGCCTGCGCACAAATTCCTCTCGGCTCTCCTGCTCCGACTGCTGGAATCCGGCCGGAGCCGAGACGTGTGGTGACGTCGCCGCGCCCCGCATGGACTCGATGCGCCGGAGCGAGGCCTTTTGCAGCTTCAGTACAGCCACCGCACCGAGCACGATGACCACGAGAGCAGCGACAGGTATCAGCAAGAACCAGCCAGCCGACATGAGAACCCCCCGAGTCCGTTGCACTATGTCGAATCGACCCTATCGGTCCTCGGCCACGTCCGGAGTCAGTCCTTCCGGTGGTGGTGCCGAAGCTTCTCTGCGGTTTCTTGACCCCGTGCCGCTTGTGTCGACGCAAACCCGGCCAACGTTCGCGGCCACCGCACTAGCCCCACCGGTCGCCCCGCCCAGCCCACAGCCCCCCGCCGGCACCCAGCCCCTCTTGCGCACCGCAATCCCGCACTCCAAGAATCACCATATAATCGAGCGATATAGATGAAAACGACCTCTGATCGTCGTTTCTCGTGGTGTCGTCGTCCCTGCAGTGAGCGTCGGGCGTCGCACAGTCAGTCATGCAGGGACTGGCTGGTCTTGACGTCGCACCTTCCCCGGGCTGGCGGAGCCGGGCAGGGCAACGCGGAAGCCCCGTGCCGTTCCCCGCGACGCGGAAGGCGGCACCGCAACGGTGTCGCCTTCCGCGTCGGCGGCGCGTGGTCAGTTGCTGAAGCTGAGGACTACGCAGCCGGCGCCACCGGCGCTGCCGTCGTAAGCGGTGCTGCGGCCGCCGTAGCCACCGGTGCCACCGACTCCGGCCTGCGCTCCGCACGCCTTGTAGGGCAGCGAGGTGCTATAAGGCACCGTTCCCCCGGCGCCGCCTGCTCCGCCGGTGTCGCTGGTAGTGCCGTCACTGCCGCTCTTCCCCTCATTGCCGACGATCCCGGTACCCGTGAACGTGCCGACCCTGCAGGTGGTGGTGCCGCCGGCGCCACCCCTACTACCCCGGCCTTCGTAGCCCTGGCCGTTGCCGCCGATGAAGATGCCCCGGCCGCCGCCGATCCCGCCGGCGGCGGGCAGGGCCTCCACGGAGGTGGGGTCCTCGGTGCTCTCTCCGAACGTGACCCTGGTCGTCTCCCCGATGCCGCCGCCGGATCCGTGTGTCGAGGCGCTGAGGCCGCTGCCGCTGCCGACGCCGCCGGAACCACCGGCACCGCCACGACCGACCTTGATCACGATGTCCTGGCCCGCGTGGTAGGGGCCGCCGCAGGTGATGATGCCGCCGGTGCCGCCTCCACCACCGCCACCGCCACCGAATCCGCCCATGCCGCCGCCTCCGCCCCCGCCCCCGCCACCTGCACCGATCAGCGAGACGGTCAGGATGTGGTACCCGCTCGGGCCCGTGCAGGTGTACTCCCCCGCGCGGTTGTAGGTGGTCGGCGCAAACGTGGTGCCGACCGCGCAGGCAGATGCAGCGGCCGCGGCCGCCTGTCCCCCGCCGCACAGCGCGCTGGCCGCCAGGGCCGTACCGGCCGCGCACAACGCGGCCGCCTTCTTGATGAACACAGCAGATCTCCCTCTGAATGAGTCGCTACTACGGGGTTGGTGCGTGGCCAGCACGCCACACAGCAGCCGGGCGTACACCATCCGCTCGGGCTCGAGCGTCAATGCCACTGAGGGCACCGCGCCTTGCGGGCGTGGCCGCCGCGTGCCCACTGCCAGCCGCTATACCTCTCGGCTTGCCGACGCCGGCAGCCACCCTTCGCTCCTGCGCACGCCCGTCTCCTCTCGTGATCACCACATCGGTGATCCGAGATCTACCGGTGCACGCGCCCCGTCCCGGCCAGCCCCGGGCGCACCTCACCCGGACGGCAGACGCACCTTCACCGGAGAAACGATCCTCACCCCCGCAAGTGCAGCAGAACCTCAACCAACAAACCCCCCGCCCAGCGTCAACCGGCCACCTCGCTCCCCGGCAGGGCGCGATGTGGGCGCAGCAGGCGTTCCAGCGCGGCTTCGCGGCCCTCACGCAGTGGGTGGAGCGGGAAGGCGCCGGCCGGCCGGCCGGCGCCAAGAGGCCACAGCGAAGAGATCACGGTCGACGGCGAGACGGAGCCGATGGTCGTGAAGCTGGGCGTATGGGTCTCCAACACCAAAGCGCGGCGCGACAAACACACGGCGGAGCAGCTGGACGCGCTGCACAAGCTAGGCATCGCCTGGGCGTGACGCCGGTACCACCCGACCATTGAGCCGGACGGTAGGAGCTGAGGCCCAGCATCGGGCGGGTCTGGGGAGAAATGGTGAGTTCGCCCGTGCCGACGCCGCAAGGGCCGGCCCCGTTCCTGACGATCCACACGGCGTCGTCCTTCTGACATTTGGAATCGCCCCATCGACGCGGGCGCAGTCGCGGTGAGCTCGGAGAAGCCTCCGCGGCCCAGAACGGAGCAATGCTCATGACCTGTGGATCGGCGTCGGGAGACATGCGAAGGGCCTACCTTCCCGAATGATCCTGTGATGGTCATCGAGTAGGCCGACGTTGGCGCGTCGGTCGGGAAGGCACGCCCGTGCTCACCGTAGTGAATGACGACGGCTCCACGCGAGACGGCTCCTTGATCGACGAGATCGTCCGTGAAGGCGCTCGGCGGATGCTGGCCGCCGCGTTGGAAGCTGAAGTCAACAGTTACACAGCCGAGTTGGCTGATCAACGGGATGGCGACGGTCGCCGTATGGTCGTGCGCAACGGCTACCACCAGCCGCGCAAGGTCACCACAGTCGCCGGGGCGGTCAAGGTCAGGGCCCCCGAGTGAACGACAAGCGCGTCGACGACTCCACCGGGGAGCGCAAGCGGTCCGCATCGGCGATCCTGCCGCCCTGGTGCCGGAAGTCCCCGAAGATCAGCGAGGTGCTGCCGCTGCTCTAGCACGGCCTGTCTTCTGGTGATTTCGTGCCCGCGCTGGAGCAGTTTCTCGGCTCCTCGGCCGGTCTGTCGCCAGCGACGGTGACGCGGCTGACCACGCGGTGGCAGGCCGACCACACCGCGTTCCAGGACCGAGACCTGTCCGCCACGGACTACGTTTACGTGTGGGCAGACGGCGTGCACCTGCGGATACGCCTGGAGGAGGCGAAGGCCGCGGTGCTGGTGCTGATGGGTGTGCGTGCGAACGGCACGAAGGAGCTGATCGCGATAGCGGACGGCTACCGCGAATCGTCCGAGGCGTGGGCGGGCCCCGCAGCGAGCCGTGGCGGGAGGCCGTGTCCACCGCACTGGTCGGCCCTTGGTGCGATCCACTGTGGGAGCCCGGGCACCTGCCGCACTCCGCGCTCGGCGCGCTGAAGGCCGAGGCGCGCGTCCTGCACCGGCAGTTGGTGCCGGTGTGGCGGCGGCGCACCCGGCATGGGCGGGTACTGTCCCTGGACGCCGACCTCGGCGGCCTGTCGCTGTACGACCTGGTCGCCGCCGACGTTGACCATCTGACGCACACGGCGGGCGGGGTGTTCGCGGACGAGCGGCTCAACCGCGTGCTGCGCCGCCTGGATCCGGCCGAGCTGCGGGTGGTGGTCGCGTACGCCGCGGGCGAGGGCACCACCTGGACGGAGGCCGCGGGGGATCAGCGGCGCATGCTGCTGCCGTTGCGGTGCTCCCCGCGGTCATCACTGCGGTGGTCGCGGTCGTCGCCGCGGTGGTGGCCCCAGGAGACCGCGTCGACCAGGCGGTCGCGGTCGTTGCGCAGGGTTGCGGTGTCGGAGTCGTTGTTCCACACGTAGGTGCGGCGGTCCTGGTAGACGTCGGTGGCGCTGTCGCGGCCCTCGCCGGTGTGGACGCGGACCGTGGCACGCCCGTCCAGGCGGAAGTGGCGGAAGGTGTAGGAGTGACCGGCCGCGTCCGTCAGAGTCCAGTGATCCAGGTTCACCGCTCGTACTGCACCTTGCTGATGACCACATCGTGGTGCGGACGGGCCGGGTGCTGGCCCGCGGCCGCGGCCGGCAGCGCGAACGCACCCATCACGGCGCAGGCCACGGCAGCAGCAGCGACCAGACGACGGGCGGAAACAGATACGGACATGGCCCCTTCTCTGGGCCGGACACCACCAGCACCTGCAGCAGTAAAACCGCAGGCCACCGATGGCGCGTTGTGCGGGTCGGCGGCCGGGTCGGCCGCGCACCCACACCCTGCCCACCATGCACAGGCGATGTGACGGTTACGCGAAGCCCGTAACGGATCCTGCATATTCCTATGACTCTCGCCTGCAACCTCCATGTATACGCTGAATACAGACGATTGACGGTTTGTCACCGGCAGATCCCGTACTGGCGCGGGATCACCGAGCCGGGCCGGTACGTCAACTGCTGCGCCAGGCTCGGGCCGTCACCTGAAAGTGCGTAACAGCCGCCGAGGTCATGCCCTCGCCAGGTATCGCGCCGGCACCTTCCCTCCCGGGACAACCCTCCGCGTCAGTCGGCCGCTCAGAGCGTGCAGTGGACGATCGCGTACACGGCCCCGGCCGCCGGTTGGCTTGAGCCGGCAATTAGCCTCGGCGGATGATCCCTGCGCGGCATCCGAAAGTCATCACGCGTCACCGTGACAGGCGCATCCTTGCCTACGTGGTGGACTCCGGCACGCCCGGGACGCTGGTACCCGCTGCGGTGTTCCAGCCGCAGGCCGACGACGAGGTCGTGGAGTCGGCAGTCCGGTCCGATCTTGAGCGCGTCGTGTACACCACCCTGAACAGGGTCGTCTGCCTTACGCGCGGTGGTGACCTCGTCTGGGCAGCCGACTTCGAGCCGCGATCCGCCGTGCGTCATGGTCACCGGCCTGGCTGCGCGCTGTCCCTGGACGGCCGGACGGTGTGGGTCTACCGGCCGGACGCGATGGCGGGACGCGCCGGCGCAGACCAGTGGATCGTGCACGACGCCGACAGCGGGGCGGTCCTTGCCCGGTGGGAGTTGGAGACCGTCGGGCACGGTGCCGAGCACCTTGTGCACCCCGTGGACGGCAGCGTCTACCTCGACATCGGAGAGGGCCAGGACGGCTCTGTCATTCTCCGAGGCACGATCACGGTTGCCGGCGAGCCGGATTTTGTGGCGTACCCGTGGAGCGACCGGATTCTCATCGACCTGGCGCCGGACGGGGAACAGTTCATGACCGTCGACCACGGACAGGAAGACGTCGCCTTCCACCGCCACCCCACCGGTGAGGTGCTCTTCACCTTGTCCGTCGAAACCTTCGGGTACGACCCGCAGGAGACCTTCGTGGAATGGAGCGGCGGCTACCTGACCCCGGATACAGCCATCGTCACCCTGGGCGGTCAGACCGAGGACGAGGAGGAGTGGTTCCGCTACCACCTGGTCGACGTACGCACCGGCACGCTCGGCGGCGAAATCCCCGTCGACGCGAGCAGCCCGTACGAGCTGCTGCCCTTGGGCGAAGGCTCCTGGCTCACCAATGGCCCCGTCGGCCATCCCGTCCGTTGGACCCCGCTCGTAACATGAGCCAATGATCAGGTCCGTGGAACAGCGTCGCCGGCAGTGGCGCGAGCGGCAGAAGCCGGTGCGCCGTCGCCGTCTGTTCGCCCTCGGTCTGGGCGGGACCGGCGTGGCGGTGATCGCGGCGCTCGTGTTCCGCGCCGGCGCCGAGGACGCGGCCTCCCTCGGGGCGGCCCGGACCACCCTCCGGACGACCGGGACCACGAGGCCCGGTGCACCGGCGCCGCCGCGCCCTGCCGGCGACGTGCGGATCGCCGCCGTGGGGGACATCGTCATGGGCTCGCTGCCGGACGACCTGCCGCCGGATGACGGCGCCTCGTTCTTCGACCCTGTCCAGGACCTGCTCGCCGGCGACGTGGTGCTCGGGAACCTGGAGGGCACGCTCACCAACGGCGGTTCCAGCAAGTGCGACCACATCGACGGCCCGAACTGCTTCGCGTTCCACGCCCCGCCGTCGTACGGCCGCTGGTTGAAGAAGGCCGGGTTCACGCTCCTGAACACGGCGAACAACCACATCGACGACTTCGGGGCGGAGGGGCGGCACGACACGTTCGCCGCGCTGCGCTCCGTGAACCTGCCGTTCACCGGCCGCCTGGGCCAGATCACCGTCCAGCGGGTACGCGGCCTGAGGGTCGCGGTGCTCGGGTTCGCTCCGGACCGAGGGGCGAACGACCTCACGGACATTCCCGAAGCACAGCGACTCACCGCCCGTGCCGCGGCGATGGCGGACATCGTGATCGTCACGATGCACGCCGGTGCGGAGGGCTCGGACCGCACCCACGTGGAACCCGGAACCGAGTATTTCCTCGGTGAGGACCGCGGCGACAGCTACCGCTTCAGCCGCGCGGTGATCGACGCCGGCGCCGACCTCGTCGTGGGCAGCGGCCCGCACGTGATGCGGGGCATGGAGTTCTACAAGGGCCGGCTGATCGCCTACAGCCTGGGGAACTTCTCCGGCTACAAGGTGCTCGGCCTCGGCGGCACCCTCTCCACCAGCGGCGTACTGCACGTCACCCTCCGCGCCGACGGCACCTACGTGTCCGGGCGCCTGCGCCCGACCCGGATCGTGGAGCCCGGCACGCCGGAGCCGGGCGGCGAGGCGATCGACCTCGTCTCCAGCGTGTCGGACGAGGACTTCGGCCGGCACGCCGCCCACATCTCGCCGGACGGGACGATCCAGCGCCCGTAGCCGGACGCCGGCAGGGTCGTCCGTGGTCGTCAACCGAGCTCGACGGCCCGGCGGCGGAGCGCCCCTTCCGCGGACGCGACCGCCCGCAGTTCCCTCACCAGCGCGCGTACGACGGCGGAGCCGGCCAGGTGGGAGGTGGTGACATAGCCGATCCGGCGGGTCGGGCGGTCGGGGCCAAGGTCGGTGATGCGGAGCAAGGCCAGGGCTTCGGCCAGGGAGAGGGCGGGCATGATCGCCATGCCGTGGCCCGCGCTCACCAGGGCGCGCACCGCGCCGTCGTCCTCGGCCTCGACGGTGGCCTTCGGGATCCAGTCCTGTGCGGCCCACCAGCCGCGGGTGTACGAGCCGCAGTTCTCGGCCCAGTCGACCAGCGGCAGCGAGCGCGGATCGGCGCGATACGACGCGTGCACCAGGGCGTACGACTCCTCGAAGAGCCCGCTCGCGGCCAGTCCCGATGACAGCGGCACCGAGCCGCCCAGCGTGGCGATGGCGAGGCGGCACCCCGGGGTGGAGCGGACTCCACCACCGGTCCGGGTGGCCGCATCCTCCTGGCGGCGCACCGGCCGCGGGAGGGTTGTTCCCACAAGGCCAGCCCCTCCGCACGGACAGGACGTCACGATGCCGCACACCAACGCCGCCCCGGTCCGCAAACCCCGCACCGCCCGCCCGGCCCCGGGCACCCCCGCCCCGGCCCGCCCGGCCACGACCACCCACGTCATGCCCCTCTGGGAGGCCATGGCCCTGCTCTTCGCTCCCGCCAAGAGCACGGAACGACCCTGAGCCGCCGCCTCACCATGCACAACCAGAAAGAGCACCGGGCCACCACCCCCACCGCCCCCGGCCCGCTGGCCTCCTTCGCCCGGTTCGTGCTGTTCGGCGGCGGCGTCGGCCTCCTCTCCAGCAGTGCCGTGACCCTGCTGGCCGACACCATGCCCTGGACGCTGGCCAACGCCGTGATCACCGTCGCCTCCACCGTCCTGTGCACCGAACTGCACGCCCGCTTCACCTTCAACACCGGCAAGCGGCCCGGCCGGCACGAACACTGGCAGTCCGCCGGCTCCGCCGCCGCCGCCTACGTCGTGACCTGCACCGCCATGTTCCTGCTCCACCTCTTCCAGACCTCCGGCACGCTGACAGAGCAGATCGTCTATCTCGGCGCCTCCGCCCTCGCCGGCCTCGGCCGCTTCCTCTTCCTGCGCCTGTACACCTTCGCCGCCGGCCACCGCAGCCGGACCCCGGCCACGACCCCGCCCCCGAAAGCGAGCCTCACCCCGCCGCCGCTGACTGTACTCGCCACGGCCTGACGCGGACGCGCCCACGATCCCGGCAGGACAACGGCCAACCCGGAGGGGAAACCGCCCTGCGTGTGCATGGCGGTCCCGGCAGCGGCGCGGGTGCCACCGCCGAGCGCGCCAGCAAGTTCCTGACGGCGGTCGGCTGCCGCGTTGAAGGTCCAGTTGTTCGCCGCGTTCACACGGGGCTGACGTGCGAGTCGTCGCTGTCCTGCGCGCACGGAGAACCCATTGAGACATTTTCAACCTGACGTTGCAGGTCGCGGGGCTGGCGTGGGTCGTGGATGGGGTGCTCTTGCCGGTCAGGGACGTGATCGTCGGCGGGTGATCGTCCGTCAGCGGCTGACTTCGGCGTTCGTCAGTACGAGCAGAGCGCGCAGAAGTGTGGTGGCGTGGCGGGCATTCATGCGGATCTTGGTGAGGATCCGCCAGTTCTTCAGGTCGGCGAAGCCATGCTCGTTCGCCGCGCGCTCGCGGCTGACCAGCCGGTTCGCCTCCTTCTGGGCGGCGGTGAGCGGATGGCCGCGGAACGCCCGGCGGCCGGTGATGATCACTGCATCGTCCGGGTCGTCGTCCAGGCCGACGAAGCCGAGGTCGGCGAGGGCACCGAGGGCGGCTTCCCGCAGGTGGGTGCTGATCTTGTTGTGGCGGGCGGTGGTGATCTCGCTGGAGCGTCCCGGCTTCGCCGACGAGATCCACACCAGGTTGCCGCGCTCGTCGGTCAGGGCGAGGAACAGCAGGCCGTGAGCTTTGTGTTTGCCCGAATGAGCGAGAGGCGGCGAAACGCGAGGTTCAGGCACGCACGGCCCGCTTCGCCGGCGATCCCGCGTCTTTGGGCCCGTGGGTGCAGGGCGAAACCAAGGTCGACCCCGTATTGGGGCCGATTTCGCAGTCCCACCCGGCCGAGAAACGCGTGCGTTGCGGCATCCCTGACCGCGAAGTCGCCGTAGCCGTGTCTAGCCCAGTGGGCGACGTGATCGTCGCACATCGTCTCGGCCGCAGACCGACTGTCCGCCCGGCCGGTCGCCAGCCATCGCATGACGCTGTCCTGACTGACCACAGCTTCGAAGAGATCCTCGCTGTCCCCTCGGCGAATCGGCTCCATCACAACCCTCTGGGTGCGCAGAACGGGTCCACTTAACCGGGCCACTCAGCAACTCCTCTCGACCGAGGACTGAAGGAGCGTACCCAGCGACTCAGGCCAGACCCCGCCGCTCGACAACAGGCGTCTTCAGCTACAACGCCTCTGTTACAGAACGTCATAGATCACCGGTTCCGACACAGCGTGTGACTCCTTCATTGGGCCGACGCGGCGTGTTGGCGGCGTGCAGCTCTTGCAGGAGTTCAACCATGAGATCGGGTTGTCCGACGAACGGGGAGTGGTCCGTCTGCCATTCACGCACGTGGGTGCAGCGCGAGGCCATCTTCCGTTGCAGGACCGGGTCGATGGCCCGGTCCTGTGTGCAGACGACGTAGGCGGAGAGTGTGCGCTTCCAGCTCTGCCGCTCCGGGATGCCTCGTCCGCAGCCGGGGGCTTGGGCACGCAGGAGGCCGACCGCCCAGGCGGCGAGAGGTTCGGGACAGTCGCCGTAGAGGGTGTCGGCAGCCCGGTCGGGGTGCAGGCTGGTCGAGCCGTCGGGCTCAGGGGTGATCGCGTCCTGGAGCTGCGGGGACGCGCCACCTAGACCGGCCGCGCTCTCGCCGACATCCGGCACGAAGGCCGCCAGATAGACCAGGTGGCCCGCCCCGCGCACCCCGGTGATCACTGATCCGCCGTAGGAGTGACCGAGCACAGTCGGAGGCTCTGGTAGCGAGTCGATGACAGCCTGGACCGCGGCTGTGTCAGCTGGCAATGAGCCCCGGTGGAGCTCGGGAACGACGACCTCGGTTCCTGCGCTCCGCAAGCGTTCTGCCACCAGGGCGAAGTGTTCGGGACGGTGATACAGGCCATGAACGAGCACTACGGCGGCCAATGCGCACGTCTCCTCGGGTCGGTGTCAGACGAGTGATCCAGGGCCGGTCAGCCGTATCGCTGCAGCAGTCCGTCCACGTACGCAGCCAGCCGTTCTCCCAGCACCTCGGACGTCAGGTCGTCTCGCCCCAGGTCACGCCACGGCCCGGCCAGCTTCGCCGCGTCGGGGCAGTAGTGCAGGGCATCGAGCAGCCGCCAGTACAGGTGGTCGGAGTCGTCCGCGAGGCCGCGGCCGCCGTGTGCCTCGTACCGCTCGCGGAAGTTCAGCCCGTACGCCGGCCCGTGCAGCAGCGCGAGCGCGGTCGAGCAATGCGCCACGTCCAGGTCGGCAGGTCCCCACGAGGTCTCGACCCAGTCCACGACACCAGTGATCCGCAGCCCCGTCCCGGCTCCCGTGAAGAGCACGTTCCCGGGGTGGAAGTCGCGGTGCAGAAAGCAGCCTTCGTACGGTGGCGGATTGCGGCGGATCACATCCACGGCACGCTCCGACAGAGAACCGTTCGGGGTACGGACGCGCTCCGGGGACGTCCACGCCTGGTAGGTGCGCGGTCTTTCGTCCGGTACGACGCCGTGGACGCGGACGAGCTGGGCCGCGAGCAGGTCCAGGCGCAGGTCGAGGTCCTCCTCGTCCACGCGGACGCGGCCCGGCAGCGCTGACATCAACAGGGTCGGGTGATCGCAATGTTCGGCCGTGGCGTCCACAGCGACGAACCCGGGAGCCGGGATACCTTCCCGCCCGGCGAGCAGCGCCAGGACGGACGCCTCACGGGCGAGCATTCCGGGGCCGTGGTGGCGGAAGAACGGCTTCACGAAGGTGCGTTGCACCAGGTCCGTGTCGTCGTCGAGCGTGAGCCGGCGCATCTGGGAGCTCCAGCCACCGGACAGCAGGCGCGAGTCGGCGACCGAGCGGCCGTGGCCGAGCTGCTTGGCCACCCACCCACGCGTCGCCGTCCAGCCACGGTCGTCGAGGCCGGTCAACACCGCCCCGACGAACCCCCGCCGGTCCTCAGCGCGATCGCGGAACCACATTCCCAGCTGGTGCTGCGCGTCCGGAAGGTCGAGCCGCGTGTACTGTGCGCGCGCGGTCAGCGCGTCCTGTACGGCCTCGGTCACCGCGGTCGGGATTACGGCGTCCGTGCCCGGCACGGCGAGCACCGCCCGGCCCTCGTACGCCCGCAGCACCTCAAGCGCGGGCGCCTTACGCCAGCTGTCCGGCTGCCGGATGATGCCGCTGAACGGGCCGTTCCCGTCCCCGAAGGGCACGTCCCACGCCTCGGCCGTATACACGGCGGGCGCGCACAGTCCCAGCGCCGCCACCCGATCTCCGTAGTGCCGGACGAGATCGGCCACGGTCTGGCCGCTCATGCTGAACCCCACCAGGACCAGCCGCCCGTCCTCCCCCGCGTACGCATCGATCACCGCGACGGCCTGCTCGAACCGTCGCCACAGGCTTAACTCGCTCAGTTTGCCGGTGCTTTCGCCGTGCCCGGAGAAGTCGAAGGCGACCCCTCGACAGCCGTGGGCCACGAACTCTCGCACCAGAGGAAGCAGTCGCTCCGTGCTGCTGGTGCCTGCGCCATGCAGCACCACGGCGGTGACCCCGGACGGATCACCGCCGTACACACCGCTGAGTCGTTCACCGTCGTGGTCGTGTGTGAAGTCGAAGAGCATGCCTCTATTCACTCACGCCGTGGCCTCCGTTCTTCGAGAGTGTCACCGCAAGCATCCGGCTCTGGTCTCCGCTCTTCGAGCGGCGGCTGAGTTCGGCGGCGTACTGCGCGCGGGGGCCGCCCGCGGCGGCGGCCCAGCCAGTGGCCGCTCCGATGGAGACGCCAAGGACCTCGCTGAGGACGGCAGGGGGCATCTGCGCTGCGAGGTCGATCAGCGCGCTGTTGCGTCCGAGCCGGGAAGGCAGACCGTAGGACGCGAGGCGCGTGCGCAGTTGGCGGGGGTTGCGGGGGCGGCCCGGGTGGGTGCCGGGCAGGAGCCAGGAGTGGTCAGTGCTCCGGCCGAGCGCGAGGGCGCCGTCGCGGTCTTCGGCGAGGTGGATCAGGAGTTGATCCAGCGGTGGGGGTACGGCGACAGGGTGAGGGCCGAGGGCGAGACGGACGCCTTCGTCGGTGGTGAGGACCTGGCCAGTGGTGAGAGCAGCGATCTTGGTGAGGGGCTGGCCATAAAGGAGGACAAGGAGGCCAGCGACGCGGTCGACAGCGGTGATGGAGTCGTCGTGCAGGAAGCTATGGACCAGGCGCCATCGGTCGGTGTCATCGGGCAGCGTCCGGTACGGCCTGCCGCTGGGCATCGGCGGGAAGGTGACCGGGCGTCGGATGTGGTTGTGGTGGGCTGCCCACCGGACGAAGCCGCGGGCCTTGAATCGCATCACGGTGCCCTCGGCGAGCCATGTGTCGATGTCGTGCTGGCTGCAGGCGGTGAGCGGGGCTCCGTGCTCGTGCAGCGAACAGCTGGTGGACCGGCACGGGGTGGAGAGTGCGCCAATCCGGGGGCTGCTGATCGACTACCTGGAGGAGCGTCGGCACCGGCTGGACTACAGCACGCTGGACAACCTGGCCCGCAACCTGACCCGGAACTTCTGGTCTGATCTGGAACGGCATCACCCCGGCATCGCTTCCCTGGATCTGCCCCCGGAGGTGGTCACCGCCTGGAAGGAGCGCCTGCGCACGCGGGTCCAGCGACGCAGACGCCTGGACGGCACCGCGGAGGAGACGGTGGTCGAGCGTGCCGACCGGGCCCTGCTGATGATGGCGGTGCGCGCGTTCTATCTCGACATCGCACGCTGGGCGGTGGAGGAACTGGCCCGCTGGGGGGGAGGCCGCAAAGCTTCCAGTTGCCGCCCTTTTGATAGCGGCCTGCACACCCCTCCTTACCCTGGCTGGAATTCCTCCCGAGATCACACTTTCTGTAAGTGGTGCGCTCGGATTCGTGATCCTTTCAGTGGTTTACGGCCGTCGTGCATACGAATTTTCGGGACTGCTCGCGACATTTCGCGGAAATTAGGTATGCGAAAGAGCAGTCCGGGCGCCGGTTCGCCTGGATCCAGCCGGTGAGCCTTGGGACGACCCAGTAGGGCGGGTCTCACCGCCGCCGCCATACAAACCGGGCTGCGTGCAGGCGGCTCGCACCCCGCCACGCTGCAGTGGGCTACTTCTCTTCCGCACCTTCCTTGCCAGATGCGTCCTTGGGTTCGCCCTGCTTCAGCGAGTCCCCTACTTGACGAGGCACTGGATCGGTTTCCCTCGTGGTGATGTGCATTGCGGTACCGAGGACAGACTCAATGATCCGGTTACGAAGCCCCTGATCCAGGCTCGTTTTCGCCATGCGTTCTGCCGTCAGATAATACCCGGTAACAACAGGTTGATCGAAGTACCGACTCAGCTGATCAATAGACTTCTCATACATGCGCATGTAGGTGCGATTAATGTATGCGGATACGGCGGTGGAGATTGCGGCGATGGCGCCGCTAAACCCTTTGGTGTACAGTCCGTCATTTTTGAGGCCGACCCATAGACACACGCCAACCACTAGCAAACCTGCCGTAGCGGCCAACTGGCCTGACCGGAAGGACTGGGCAGCCTGTCTGGTCACGATGTCGTGGTATCGAAGCACCTCTTGGCGATTCAACTCAGACAGGATCCCCAACTGTCTGTCCTCGCCTCGAAGATCATTGAGTAGCTGATCCTCTCTGTGAGGATCGAAGTGATTCCACGCAACACCAAGAAAAAGCCCCGAGACGGTCACTGTCAGTCCGAAGACTACTACAGCAACTGGAATGGAGAACCAGTACGACGCATCCGCAAGCCAGCCGAAGAAGACAACCAAACCTCCGGCTGAAAAGGACGTGAGAATCACTGCGACATTCTGTTGTTTTTCAGTTATGTAGGCCGGACTCCTGGCCATGTTCACCCTCCCCCGAGCGTGTGCGTGAGCAGGAAGCTAGCACTCCGACCTGCCGAGCGAAGCGGCTTTGCCGGGTTAGGGTGACCTGCAGCAGCACCTGGACGAGCCCTCTTCCGGCGCGGGTTCACCCGTGCCTGACATGCCGCAGGCCTCTCGGGCACCACCCTCCGGGGCCTGCTGTCGGCGAAGATCCCCCCAGGATCAAACCGTTGTGAGAGCACTCTATCGACCCAGGCGCAGCACGCCAGGAAGTCATTCGCTCTGGTGCCCGGATGTCGCACCAGCGTGGTGAACACATCCAGTTCGCCTCCCCCGCCGCCCGGTTGCTCGCCGTCCAGTGCACGTTGCGCGCCGACGCCCGTGGTCACGCTCGCCTGCCTGCGGGTCTGCCGCGCGGTGTGCCTGCGCGGACGCAGGGAAGTCTGGGAGGAACTCGCCAACGGAGCCTGGCTGCCATGCCCCGACCTCAGGCCCACACAGGTGGAGGTACAGCTGCTCGACGCCACCGTCCTGGACCAAGTTCCCGGCCGCAGATCACGCTGCCGCGCCGCCCACTGGGCACTGCTCCCCACACCATTGCGCCTGCCCATGTCCTCGCCACCTGCGCTGCGTCTGATCACTCTGATCCTGTCCGCGCACAGCACCGACCGCACCGTGTGCAGCATCGGCATGGATGCGCTCACCCGCCTGGGCGGGTACTCCTGGGAACAGGCAGCCGAGTTGCCCGACCGTCTGGTCGCCCTGCGGGCGCTGACGGCCTGGTGTCCCAACCGGGAGACAGACGAGGTGTCGCGGGAATCGCGCCCGCCTCACACGGAGCGGGGACCCACCACATGGCTTCCGCAGCTGCCCCGTCATAAGCTCTCTCGCGCCGCGACGATGTCCATCCGAGAGCACATGGCGCTGCCCACCGCACAGCGGAAACAGGGCTTCCCACCCGTAATATCGCTGAGTCGGAGCATACTGCGGCCAGAGCGTCCTTTCTGACGCGCCGCAACTGACCCAGCGAGGCTTCGCCAAGGCCAGGAACCCGAGGAGCGAGCGATGTCCGAAAGCACCACCCACACCACCGAGTTGACTTCGCACTACGTCAGCCAGATAACCAGCGACCTCGAACGCAACGCCAAGGAGCAGGAACGCATCACAACGGAACTCGCAGCGCTGCAAGAGCAGTTGGATACGCTGCAGCGAGACCACACCGTCCTGCTCAACATGCGGCAGGCACTTGGTGCCCCGGCCTCCCCGCCCGAGCCGACCAGCGCCGGCAGCGCCACAGTGCCTTCCCCCAGGAAGAAGCCGGCGTCTGTGTCCGGCACACGCCCGTCGGCCAAGGAGGCACCGTCGCAACGCTCCCAGGGCAAGACGGAGGTCGCGAAGACGGCGCAGCCCACTCTGGTCGACCTCATCCACCAGCATGTGGCCGAGCAGAGCGAGCCCCGTTCCGCGGCGGAAATCGCCGAGGTACTCAGGCAGGCCCACACCGAGCGCACCATCGACACCAAGGTCGTGCGCACCACCCTCGAAAACCTGGTGGCCAAGAGCCGCATCCAGCGGACCAAGCAAGGCTCCTCGGTGTTCTACACCGCCGCCGGTACACCGGAACCGACGGCAGCATCCAAGGACGAGGCACAGCCCGAAACTACCGCATGAGCCTGATCCACGGCCGATCCCGGCGATGACGCCACCGCCTTGGTTCAGCGTCCCTGGCCACGGCGCTGGGCGGGACGCGCGGTGCGGCGCGGCCGGCGGGGCCGGTGCATTTGGCCGTCGGCCGGCTGGGCGGTGGGTGAGGAGAACCCGCCAGGGACAGCAGGCCGTTCAGACACCGGCACCTGCGCCGCCGGCACCTGCCCGTCTTGCCGCTGATTCGCGCGTGAGGGCCGGGTGACGCGTGCCAGGACCCGGGCGTTGGGGATCAACGGGGCACACGCCTCACAGACCTCTTCCAGCGTCCAGACGCGACCTACAAGCAGATCGTGCTGGAGGACGAGGGCCACGCCGCCCGCGCAGTGGACAGCCGTGTCGGGGTGGGCGGCGCACTGCGAAGAGCCGCAGTGGCACCAGGCGTTGACATGAACGGAAGCCACCCGCGCATGGGCGGCGGCGTGCTGCGCGGCGAACACCCGCAGCCCCGCCACATCCCTGGAGCGGGGCGGCATCCGGCATGCCGCGGTGCTGCAGGTGACCGTGGCGGTCCGGTCGGCGTGCCCGGTCAAGCGGATCGTCCACACCCGGCCGGGGACACGCTCGCTAGAAGGCTCACTGGCAGCAGTCGTCACAAGTGCCCGTTCCTGAAGGGATCAACGGCGGTGAAGCAGTCCACTATGAGCTACCCGGCAGCTGCACGCCGACGCAGCCGCCGATAATGCCGGCTCCATCCGCGTGCTGCAGAAGTGCGGGTTGGGAGTGCAGCCATGCCAGCAGGTGCCGGTAGCCTGCAGGCGTGGTGGGGAACGCCTCGGTGGCCAGGTGCCGACCGATGGTGTCGATGACGGCGGCCTGGTGGACGTCGGTGTGGGTGTCGATCCCGCCGATCACCTCGATGGGCTGTGGCATGGCGGCCGGGTTGTTCCTTCCGTGCGTGGAGTGTGGGCACGCACGCACCGGCCCGGCGGACGGACACGGCTGTGATGGGACCGCTTCGGTCAAGCTCCTATGAGGTCACGGTCGCTGAACCGGTGCGCGCAACGGCACCGCTCGGAAGGCCGACCATTCAGAGTGAGGACAACCAGAGCGTCAATCGGGGATCGGGTCAGACCCTCGAGCGCTGCCTCCCGCATCCTCACAGTCGGGGATCTTGGACGAGCCTGAGCACGATGGGTGTCATCCGCGTCCGACCTCCTGTGCAGGTGCTCTGAGCGTGAGGCCTTCCGGGCCCTGGCGCGGCGGCGCGGCCGCACGGCCGAGGAACTGGTACGCCGTGGCAGCTTCGCCGACCACTCTCTCTGACCAGAGCCTCCTGTTTCCGGATCCGGCCACCGCCCCGGCACCGTGGACGCCGACTGCTGCCCCTTGTCACCGGAGCTCGCCCGAGCGGACAGCGTCGATCGAGTAGCAGCCACAGCGGCTGGCACCCTCTCGCGAGCACTGCCGGCAACGGGTCAGCCGAGGGCTTGTCACGAACCGAGCGGGATCAGCACTCGCTCGGCAACAGGGCAGTTCCTTACGGCGGCATCGCAGTCATCGTCCTGTGAAGTGCTGCCGGAGATCAGTCGCTGGGCCGGAACCGGAGCGCCGACCAGGTGTCGTCGATGGCGATCTGTCGCACAGGCCGCACGCCGTGCTCGCTGAGCACGGCGGCCAGAGTGTCGCGGTTGAGATCCGTGCCGAGCTTCCCGCCCTTGGGGTAGGCCACCCAGGCGAGGGCATCGCGCCGTGCGGCGGCGAGCGCTGCCTGCGTGTCCGCCCCGAGGAGGTCACCGGAGGTGGTCACAAAGGCGAGCACCGCATCAGCCGAAGCCGGCTCGCCCGTGGCCTCGATCTCCACAGGGACGTCGTCAGGCTTGCCGAGCACGACGACGCTCTGCCCGGGCTTGATCTGCAGCTTGCTCATGAGGGACACCCGCTGATCCTGCCACCTGGGTTGGGCCTCGCGTCGGCAGGGGTGAGGCGGTCTCTTTCAGAGCAGATCCGGATGTGGCCCTGGCCCGTGGGAAGGTCAGCTGCCCGTTCCTCGCCGGCCATCCGCTGCTGGTCCCGGTACAGGGTGTCCAGCCGGACTTCGGGAGTGACGGCCCCGCCCAGGGTGATCGATGTCGTGGCGGTGAGTGGGGCCATAGAGTACCGGACGGGAGAACGGCTGGACCGGGTCGGCAGGTGCAGGCAGGCGACACCGGCAGGGAGGTGGGCGCGCATGCACTCCGTGCCAAACACGGCCGCTACACACCCGTGCTCAAGCTGCGCCTGCACACCCTTGCGGCCTCCTTGTCCCAGACGGTTGCCTGGCACCGCTTCGACCTCGGCCGCCACACCCACGCCAGTCGGCACTGGTTCGCCGGGCTGCACCACACCCCCGCCGCCGGCGACCGCGACAGGGGCGCCGGCCTCCTGAGCCACTCGCCTACCAGGCCGCCTGGCGCAGCGACCACACGACCACGGCCCGCATTCTGGAACACGCCCTCACCCGTGCCCAAGACCCCGCCGCCCGCTGCCTCCTCCAGCTGCGCCTCGCCTGCACCCTCGCCGCGCGCCACGACCGCAGCGAGGGCCGCGCAGTACTGCGCGCACTCGGGGCGGCCGAACAGCACCTGGCCGATACCGGCACCGACCGGCCCTCCTGGTGCGTCTGGATGTCCGAAGCCGTTATGCGATCTGTCAACCTGTCTCAACGCCGAGGTGTCTCACAGCGGATCTACGTCCTGGCATCGTGAGTCAGCACAGGACGACGGGCTGGCCCGCCACCTGGTTTGTGTGAGTATCCGTATCGTGCTCTTCGGCGAGGTCCTGGTCGGTACGGTGGCCTGGCTGGTCGCGGGCCGGGCACGGCAGCCGCGGGAGCAGTGGTCGCGCCGGACGACAACCCGGAGTTCCTGCAGCCGGATGATCCGCGCACCGACTGAGATCAGGTGCGCCTTCCCGCTCGCGGTCCCGGGCGCGGCATGCGTCGTCACGGGCATGGCGGTAGATAGCGCAGTGTGCCCACGTACTGCCGCCACTGCTTGCGTGTCACAGGGGGCGTGGCGGCGGTGCAGATCCGCTGGATGGCTCGGTCGGCATCGGTCTCCCAGAAGAGGGTCGCGCCCTGACCGCCGGTGAGCAGGGTGTGGCCGTCGGGACCGAACGCCAGCGCCTGAAGGCCGGTGACAGCGACGCGGACGGGGTCGGTCAGAGGCCTGAGGTGGTCGCCAGTGATGTCCCACAGCCGCCAGGTGTCGTCATCGGCGGCTGTGGCCAGTACGTGGCCGTCAGGGCTGAACGCCGCGGTCACGGCGGTGGTCCCGAGGGCGGCACCGACGTCCCGGGGGTGCGCGGGGTCGCGTACGTCCCACAGTCTGACGTGACTGCCGTCCTGGCCATTGGCCATGGCGAGGAGGCGGCCGTCAGGGCTGAAAACCGGTGTGCTCCCCTCGAAGGAGTGGCTGATCCGCCGCGGGTGCGCGGGGTCGCCCACGTCCCACAGGCTCGCCCCGGAGGCGTCACTGGCGACCGCCAGATGCCCGTAGGGGCTGAACGCAACTTGGTCGATGTCGCCGTCCGAAGGGTCGGAGGGTAAACCGGGGAGGCGCCGCGGGTGCGCCAGGTCATGCAGATCCCACAGTTGCACCCGGTCCGCGCTTTCGTCCGTGAGGTGGCCGGTGATGACAGCAGCCAGGGTGTGACCGTCAGCGCTGATGGTGAGCTCGCCGATGCCGGTGGGGGCGGGCAGCGGTGCGGTCAGGGGGGTGGGGTTCAGGGGGTCGGTGATGTCCCAGAGACGTAGCGTGCCGTCGTCGGTTGCCGTTGCGAGTACCGGGCCGGCCGGGCTGAAGGCCAGCGCCTCGGTGTGGTCCTCCGGGTCCATGGCGGCGTTGACGACCCGTCGGGGATCGGCGGGTTCGCGCATGTCCCACAGCCGGAGGACCATGTCATCACCTCGCGTGACCAGCAGGTGGCCGTCGGGGCTGAAGACCATTTCGGAACTGCCGGAGTAGGCCAGCTCGGTGAACGGCAGAGTCCAGATCTGAAGCTTGTCGCCGTTGCCTATGGCCAGATGCCGCCTGTCGGGGGTGAATGCCATCGAGAACGCCGTTTGCTTCGAGTGGCCGAGGGGCCGGCCCAGCAGGACAGGGTCCGCGGGGTCGGTGATGTTCCACAGGCGGACGGCGTCCTCCTGGGCGAGAGCGAGGATGTTGCTGTCGCGGCTGAACATCGCGTCCGTGCTGGTGGCATCGTCTGACAGGGGGGTGTCGATCCGGTGGGTGTTCGACGGGTTGCGCAGGTTCCAGAGGGCGACTGTGCCGGTGTCGCTCACGGTGGCCAGCGTGCTTGCGTCAGGACTGAAGGCGATCGACATGGCGTCGCTGCTGAACCGATGGCCGATGCGCCGGGGGTGGTCTGGATGTCGGGTGTCCCACAGCCGCAGGGTGTAGTCGTCGTCCGCGGCGGCCAGGAGGTGCCCGCGGGGGCTGAACGCCACGACGGTCCCCGGCAGGGGACTGCCCATCGTCCTCGGGTGTGCGGGGGCACGGATGTCCCACAACCGGACCTTGTTGTCCTCGGTTGCGGTGGCCAGGGTCTGCCCGTCGGGGCTGAACGTCAGAGCCACGGTCCCGACACCGTGGGCGGTGTTGAACGGGGAGCCCAGCTGCCGGGGTCGGGCGGGATCAGTGACGTCCCACAGCCAGGCGGCGTTCGTATCACCCTGCGCGGCGGTGGCCAGGAGGTGCCCGCGGGGGCTGAACGCCATGGTCGTACCCGGCAGGGCGGGGCCCACGCGCCGTGGGTGGGCGGCGTCGTGGGCATCCCACAGCCGGATCCTGTCATCGGATCCCACCGAGCCCAGGACCTGGCCGTCAGGGCTGTAGCCCACCTGGTAGACGGCGGCGCCGGCACCATGAACGGTACTGGACAACGGGGTGGTGGCGGCGCTGATCAATCGCGTGTAGGTCTGCGGTGATCGGCGAAGGCGGTAGGCGGTGATGTCGAGCTGTGCGGCCAGCGACACGTCCTGGCTTTCCGGGGGCACGTCCGTACCGCGCAGCTGGTCGGCTTCGGTGGTGATTTGCCGGGATACGGCGGTGTCGCGCTGATTGTGGGCCGTGGTGCGTTGCTGGAACGCGGTGGCTGCAGCGCCTACGGCGATCAGGGCCAGGACGGACAGGGCCGCGATAAGCGACTGCAGCCGCCGCGTGGTACGGGCGGCTGCACGCTGGTCCCGCAGGCGTGCGTCGACGCTGGCGGCCAGGAACCCCTGCTCCAGCTCGGTGAAGTAGCGGCTGCGGTCGGCGGCGGGGAAAGCTTCCTCGGCGGCCGCAAGGCGGGTGCCGCGGTACAGGGCACCGGGGTCGCGGCCCACATCGTCCCAGCCGGTGGCGGCGGCCGTGAGCTGGCGGTGCAGGCGCAGGCGGTCGCGTTCGGCGTCGATCCAGCCACGCAGACGGGGCCAGGCGGTGATGAGGGCTTCGTGGGCGAGATCCACGGCGTCGTCGTCGAGGGTGAGCAGCCTTGCGCGGGTGAGACGTTCCAGGACGGTGGTGGCATCGTTCGGGTCGCCCAGTTCGAGTTCGGCGCGCGGGGTGGGGCGTCGGGTGTCGGCGGTGCCGTCGCCGGGCGTGATCAGGCGGAGCATGATGCGCCGGGCGAGGTCGGCCTGAGCGACGGTGAGAGCGGTGTAGAGGTCTTCTGCGGTGCGGGCGATGGCGCCGTGCAGGCCGCCGGCCGCCTCGTAGGTCTCGACGGTGAGGGCGCGGCCCTTGCGGCGGCGCCAGGTCTCCCGCAGGGCGTGGGACATCATCGGCAGCGCGCCAGGTTCGCCGTCGACCTCGTCGAGAATCCGTGTTGTCAGGGCGCGCTCCACGATCGTCCCCCCGTTCTGAGCGGGTTTGACGATGGCCTCACGCAACTCGTCGCGGCTCATCGGTCCAGCCAGCACGGTGCCGTCCTGCAACGCGGCCGTCAGTCCAGGATGTTCTGCGCAGCGGCCGAGGAAGTCAGCGCGTACGGCGATGACGACGCGCAGCCTGCTGGTGGGATCGCCGGCTGTAAGGAGGCGGTCGATGAACTCGTTGCGTTCGCTCTGGTCGGTGCAGAGGGTGTAGAGCTCTTCGAACTGGTCGACGATCAGCCAGGTGTCGCCGTCGGCGTCCTTCGGTATCAGGCGCTGCTCGTGGGTGCGCAGGGGATGTTCGCCCGGGGTGATGAGGCGCAGCGCGGCCGCCTGCGGACCGGTCGGGTCCGGGGTGCGCAGACGGGGGATCAGGCCGGCGCGCAGCAGGGATGATTTGCCGCTGCCGGAGGGGCCGAAGACGGCGGTGAAGCGGCGGGTGCGGGTCAGTTCGAAGAGGCGGTCGGTGAGCCTGTCACGGCCGAAGAACCGGTCGGCGTCGCCGGGTTCGAAGCGGGCCAGGCCCCGGTAGGGGGGCTCATTGTTCTCGTCGGCGGTGCGTGGCTCGGCCGCCACTTCCGCAACCGTCTGGCGCCACCGCGCCTCCCACTCCTCCAGGTCGCCCCCGCAGGCCTGGACGTAGGCCAGCACCACCGGCAGCGTCGGCAGCCGCTCCCCCGCGGCCGCCTGGGACAGTGTGCTCGCCCCCTGATTCGTGCGCTCAGCCATCACGCGGTACGTCGGACTCCCGGCCTCCGCCCGCAGCTTGCGCAACTCGACAGCAAACCGTGCCACCGGCCCCGCACTCGGATCCAGCGGGCTTTCCGGCCGCCCTGCCATCGACGACTCCCCTCGCCGCCCCCGCTTCCCCCGTGGACGCGGCGTCGTGGCTCGGTCAAGGTACGCGTGCCCGTGACAAGAGAACAAACAAGCAGCGCTGTCTTTGGCCAGCGCCGCCACTCCTCGCCGTGACCGTGGCCTGCAGGCACCGACACGTTCATGGCCACCGGCCGCCCGGCCCACGACGAACAGGTCCCGCCCGCATCACGCGGACGCATCCCGACGGGGGCCACGCTGAAGGAGCGCTTGGCCCGCGAGCCGCGGACCAAGCCCGGCCGAGCCGCCTACAGCCGCCGGAAAGCCATCGTCGAACCCGCGTTCGGCCAGATCGCCACCTGCCACACGACCGCCAACTCCTCCTGCGCGGCGAGGACGGGGCCCGCGGAGAGTGGAGGCTGCTGGGTGCCTGCCGCAACCTCCGCAGGGTCTTCCGACACATCGGAACCGCCGGACTCGCCGCCGCGATCGGCTCACCGGCCCGGCCACCGGCCGCCCCCGCCGAGCCACGAAACTCAGCAGCACACGACGCTACCGAGCACTCCAGGCCGCAACCGGGCGATCACCATCGATCCCCTGTGGACACGGCGCGATGACCCACCACGCCAGGCACGCAACGCACGTGACGGAAGGCAAACCACAGGCACCTTCTTTGGTCAGCGGCACGCGCCATGCCCGCGACCTGCACTTCGGCCATTGATCAGGGTGGCGTCGTCGGCTGCCCATTCAATCTCCCGACGGGAAAAGTCGCAGTCACACGGCAACGGGCCGGCCACCTGCGGCCTGCCCGGCCGGGGAGAAAGGAAGCGGAGTATGAACGTGCACAAGCGGCTCGCGCTCGCGGCAGCAACTGCAGCGCTGGGGGCCGGACTGATGGGAACCGCGTCGGCGCAGGCGGCTCAGGTCCACAGCCCAGCGGTTCAGGCGGCGTCCGGATTCCAGAACTGGTCGTGCGGCTACAACAACGGCAAGGGCCTGGAGCCCCGTCCTCTCTCGCATGCCACCACGGACCACAAGCTCACCGTGGGACCGACGCTGGTCGAGCTGCGGAACGCCAAGTCGCACGGCACCTGGTTCGCCTGGGCACGTGTGAACGCCGGTATCGACGCCGCAACCGAACCCGGCACCCAGGTCTGGTTCGACTGGTCCGACGACCACGGCCGCAGCTACCACGCGTGCGGCAGCCCCTATCACAAGGTGATGCTGGACGCCGGCGTGGTCCAGCGCGAGGACGGCCCCAACTTCCAGGCACACACCCAGGCGGTCAACTGGGTCCGGGGCCGCTGGGTGAGGGTCTGCGGCGCCTACTGGCGCTTTCACTCCAACGGCGTTCCGTACGTGGCGAAGAGCGCCTGCTCCAAGTGGTACGCCAGCTAGCACGCAAGCAGGCGAGGCGGCGCAGCGGGCGCGGGGATCCTCGCGCCCGCACCTCCGCCCCAGGTACCTCGGCCATGCCGAGTCCGGCGCCGCGGGCTTCGCGCACGGAATGCGCGCGCCTCACAGCGGAGATCACGGTCCTCCCGCGTCACGCGGATGCTCCATCAGCACCCACATGAGGCCGGACAAGTCACCTGCACCGGCCGGCAAGCACCAGCAACTCATCAGAAAAGAGACTGCTCGCATGCGTGTGTACCGCATCGGGAAGGCGGCGGGAATCACCGCCGCGACCGCGCTTCTGACGATCGGCACCATCAGCCAGGCTGCGGCGTCCCAGACCGCGCGGAACATCGGCGACGGATACCGCAACAACAAGCACGCAGTGTGGTGCGTGCAGCACTTGGTCAACGACGTCGCGAAGCGCTACGGACACGGCCGCCCTGTGGCCGAAGACGGCCTGTGGGGGCCGAAGACCAAGAAGTGGGTCAAGTGGTACCAGGGTTTTGACGGCTTGCACCGGGACGGCATCGTCGGCAAGGAGACCGGCGGCTGGCTCCTGCTTGACGGCGACTCGTACTACGGCGACCGCAACTACTGCTACAAGTACGTCCCCTCCCGGTTCTGACCCTTATGGGCTCACGCTCGTCCAGTACCCCGCCGTAGTGGGGGACGCAATGGGCACAGCGGTCTTCACGACGCGCTGGTAACGGCAACGATCGCCATGCCCTGGCGGCAACACGAACTGCGCCGGCGGGCCATCAGGTGCGGAACCGGTGCCGCCAGGGCTGACCGGCCGACAGTTCCCCAGCGCCGCAGCCCAACCCACCAGGCTGCCTCTGCGGCACCGCACTGCCGCCACGCCAGCGAGTCATCACCGAAACGACGACCTTGATTTGGAGTCTCCCATGACATTTGCTGTACGGCCTCGGCATCGCAAAGGCACCGCAGCTCTGGGCGTCCTGACCGCCGCGGTCGCGGCGACCGGCATGCTGATCTCCACGCCGAGCCCGGCCGTGGCAACAACCGCCTCCGACGTGAGGCTGGCGCAGAACGACCTCAACGGCCTGGCCTACAGCGCCGGGGCGGTCGACGGCATCTCCGGCGCCCGGACCAAGGCGGCCACCGAGTCCTTCCAGAGCGACCGCTGCCTGTCCGTGGACGGGATGATCGGCCCGCAGACCCTCGGCGGCCTGAAGAGCGTGGTGAAGCAAGTCCAGGCCAAGGCCAAGGTCGCGGCGGACGGAGCGTACGGCTCCGGCACCGCGGGCGCGGTGCAGCGGTACCAGCGTGCCCACCACCTCAGCGCGGACGGCATCGCCGGACCGGCCACCATGAAGTCGATGGGCATCACCCGCGTGGTGCCCGGATGCCACACAACCAGCGCGATCCGCACCAAGATCGTGCGGATCGCCAAGAGCCAGATCGGGGTGACGGAGAGCGGGGGCAAGTGTGTCCCGGGCAAGCCGTACAGCATCTGCGCCGACTGGTGCGCGGCCTTCGCCACCTGGGTGTGGCGCGACGCCGGCGTACGCATTCCGTTCATGAAGTCCGTGCCCAGCGTCTACGACTGGGCGGTCGCCCACGGCAAGTGGGTGGGCACCAGCAGGCTGTCCACCGCACGGCCGGGTGACCTGATCATCTTCGGCCACGCCGGCTACCGCTACCACATCGGCGTTGTCGACCATGTCAGCGGCCACTCCGTCCGAGTGATCTCCGGCAACACCGCCGACCCCGGCGGCTCCGGCCGGATCGGTGTCTACGACAAGACCTACACACTGTCCAGCTCGGTCTTCTACGGCCTGGTCCGCCCGTAGTCCCGTGGCCCGTCGTGGGTGGGCGGCCCGACGGCCGCCCGCCACCTTCGGTCCCGCAGCCATCCCGGACATCGTTCCGCTACGAAGGACTCCGTAACCGTCCACCGACTGATCATCGGGCCCGCCGACCTGACCCTCGGCGGGCCCACACCGTCAGTCCTTCGACCGCAACTGGTCCAGAGCATCGTGACCGACACCCTCTGCCTGCCTCCGGTGCGAACCTGATCAAGCAGTCGACGGCTGCCACCGCAGGCGCCTCGTCGAGCACGCCGCCAACCTGCTGGGCAGGCGAGTCGGGAGCCTTGACAGCGACCTCGGCCCCACCCCGAACCCCTGAGCCCGGGGCGCGGGCCCCGGCGTGCCTGAGGAACCCGCGGCGAGCCACTCGGCTCCGCCGAATGAGGGCAACTAGCGCGCTCCCACTGCTCCTCGCGGCCACCCGAACCGGCAGGTGACACGCCCGGTCAGCATGAGGAAGGGCTCGGGGCAGGAAGGACCGCGACGTTGTCCCCGGACCGCTGCAGCCGTTCGAAGGGACGGGTGTTCTGTATCTCCAGTTCGGCGTTGCGTAGGGTCAGGACCTGGATCTGGTTGGCGTAGGTGCCCACTGTGCTCTTGAGTTGGCGGGTTTCGGCGGCGTGTTCGCTGCGAAGCTCGCGCTCCGCCCTCTTCACCCGGGCGACTCCGCCCGCAGCTCCTCCGGTTCCGGACGACGGGTCCGCGGCGCTTGCAGGATCTCCTTCACCGCCTGTGCCACCGGCGAGCGGTAGCAGGAGGCCCGGGAGAGACCGGCCTTGGTGCACAGGTTCACGATCGTGCTCTTGCCGTCGGTGAGTTCGGGCAGCCTGTGCATCAGCCGCTCGAACGCCTCCATCAGCGCGCGGTCGATGGCGGTAAGCACACCGACGCTGGCCGAGAGACGGGCGAAGGTGCGCCGGATACGCAGTCGTGTCTCGTCGTTCACGCCGACCTCGCATCTTCTCTGGTGTCGTCCGTGGTGACGCTCTGGATGAGTTCGTCGAGTTCGGTGGCGTAGTCGGTCAACGCAATCACCTGCAGGCGGGCAGCGCCTCGCGTTGCCCTGCCGCAAGAGCAGTTGGGCGGCCATCAGGCCGAGGCCGTCGGTGGAACCGGTGATGAAGATGCGAGCCATGAGGATGTCCTGAAGGGTTCGGACCCCGACCAGTCGCTGGTCCGGGTCGCTGACCCGATTGCTGGTGGTGACCTTGAGGGGTACGGCGAGCAGCGGGAGGAGTTGCTCGACGACCTTCGTCACGTTCGGGTGCTCGGCGTGTTCCGCGACGGCTTCGGGCGAGGCCCAGCTGTCGACGATGTAGAAGGTGTCGGGCTCGTCCGACTGCTGGTAGAGGTCGTAGTTGAGGCATCCCGCCTCGGCCCGCGCGGGGCCCACGAGCTCCAGCAGGAGCTCCTTGACCCTGGCGCGGTGGGCCGCCTTGCCACGCACCTCGCAGCTGATGTGGCGCTCCGCCGACTTGACCGTGGTCATGTGGATTCCTCCGTCAGTTCTGGCCGGCGTAGACGCGGGTCATGCCGCCGTCCACGACGAGGTCGACGCCCGTGATGTAGCGGCTGGTGTCCGAGGCCAGGAAGACGAGGGCATCGCCGATGTCCTCGGCCGTCCCCACGCGTCCCGCCGGAATCTCCTTCGCGACGCGCTCGACGTAGGCGGCGATGCCGTCGTCGCTCAGCTTCTGTTCGTGGCTGTAGCCCTCGGTGGGCACCACTCCGGGGCTGATCGAGTTGACCCGGATGCCACGGTCCTTGAGGTCCGTCGTCCAGCTGCGGGCGAGGGAGCGTACGGCCGCCTTCGACGACGCGTAGACGCCGAACCCGGGCAGCCCCATGCCGGCGGTGATCGACGCGTTGAGGACGATGGCCGCGCCGTCGCGCAGGACGTCCGGCACGCTCGCTGTCGATCTGCTCCTCGGTCAGCTCGGCGAGGGGCGTGGCGTGTCCGCCACCCGCGTTGGCGAAGAGTATGTCGAGGTGGCCGTGCGCCGCCTTGATCGTTTCGGCGACGCGCAGCATGTCGCTCTTGCTCGTGACGTCGGCTCGGATCCCGGTGGCGGACGGGCCGAGCTTCTCAGCGGCGGCGTCGAGCACGTCCTTGCGCCGGCCTGTGATGTAGACAGTGGCTCCCTCTTCGATCAGACGCTTGGCGGCGCCGAAGCCGAGTCCGGTCGTGCCGCCGGTGACCAGGGCGATCCGCCCCTTGAGTGCCTGCGATTCCATGTGAACCTCTCCTGCTGGGCAGGGCCTTCCTGACGAAGCGCCTCGAACGACGCTTCGTCAGGAACGGGCCGATGGAGGCTGGTGACTTAACGGTTGATGGTCTTCTGCTGCGCTGCGGTGTACCGCTCGCCCTTGATCTGCACCTGGGCAACGGCCTCTTCGATACCCTTGAGGTCCTCGGAGGTCAGTTCCACGGTGTCGGCGCCGATGTTCTCTTCGAGGCGGTGCAGCTTCGTCGTGCCCGGGATCGGTGCGATCCACGGCTTCTGCGCCAGCAGCCACGCGATGGCGGTCTGCGCCCGGGTCGCCTGCTTGGCGTCCGCGATCTCACCCAGCAGCGCGATCAGTGCGAGGTTGGCCTCACGCGCCTCTTCCTCGAAGCGCGGCAGCACGTTACGGATGTCGTTGGCCTCGAACTTCGTGTCCTGACTGATCGCGCCGGTCAGGAAGCCCTTGCCGAGCGGGCTGAACGGCACGAAACCGATGCCCAGCTCTTCCAGGGTCGGCAGGATGATCTCCTCGGGCTCACGCCACCACAGCGAGTACTCGCTCTGCAGGGCCGTGACCGGCTGGACCGCGTGGGCCCGGCGGATGACGTCCTGACCCGCTTCGGACAGGCCGAAGTGCTTGACCTTGCCTTCCTGGATGAGATCCCGGACCGTGCCCGCGACCTCTTCGATCGGCACGTCGGGGTCCACCCGGTGCTGATAGAACAGATCGATGCGGTCGGTCTGCAGACGCTGCAGGGACTGCTCGGCGACCAGCCGGATCCGCTCCGGCCGACTGTCCAGCCCCGCTGCGGGGTTGCCGTCCTTGCACCCGAACTTCGTGGCGATGACGACCTGGTCGCGCACTGGCGCCAGGGCCTCGCCCACCAGCCTTTCGTTCGTTTCCCCGTACGCCTCCGCGGTGTCGAAGAGCGTCACACCGCGCTCGGCGGCCGCCCGGATCAGCTTGATGGCCTCACCCGTGTCCGCGGCCTGTCCGTAGCCGAAGGTCATTCCCATGCAGCCGAGCCCGATCGACGACACTTCGAGCCCGCTGTTTCCCAGTTCACGCTTCTTCATTTCGTTCTCCATTCGAGTGGCCGCGAGCGACGACAACGCACTGGCCGGTGTGGGTCCTGATGGTCGTGAGGTAGACGGGTCGGCGCGGGGTCAGCTCGCGTCGGCGCCCTCGACGATGTTCTTCAGCTGGGTGATCGCGGACATCGCGTTGGGCCAGCCGGCGTAGAACGCGATGTGGGTGATGGCCTCGACCAGCTCGTCCTTCGTCACCCCGTTCTCCAGGGCCTTCGGCAGGTGGAAGGCGAGCTGGTCGGCGCGGTAGAGGGCGACCAGGGTGGCGACGGTGATCAGGCTGCGGTCCCGCTGGGACAGGCCCTCGCTCGCCCACACCTCGCCGAAGAGGACGTCGTCGGTGAGCCGCACCAGTTCGGGCGCGAAGTCGCCGAGCAGCTTCTGTGCGGCGGTCTGTTCTTCAGCCATGGCGTTTCATCCTTTCCATGTGTTCGATCCGTTACAAAACGTAATCAGGCCGCCACGCTGCGGGCCTGAGCCTTGCGCGAGATCTCCTCGTCCGCCGCAGGCGGGGACACCTGAGGCGCGGCGGTCCGGGTGGCGCGCATCCCGGCGAGGACGAGCAGGGGAATCAGGCCCAGTCCGGCCATGACCGCACCCACCACCTCCGGTCCGGTCACGCCCAGGGAGGTGTCCAAGGTCGTGCCCGCCAGCCAGGAGACGAGGGCGATCCCCGCGTTGAAGGCCGACACCGTCAAGGCAGCGGCGAGGGCGGGCGAGGAGTGTCCGAAGCGCACGGCCAGCGGGGTGGCGATCGATGTGATGCCCAGGCCCGTCACACCCAGGAGCACCACCAGGACGACGGTCGCCACGGGGCTGGTGGACAGCGGGATCAGCAGGAGCAGCACCAGCACCGAGGCGACGGAGGTGGTGAGGAACGTGGCCAGCGGCTTGCGGTCGCCGAGGCGCCCGGTGATGTTCGTGCCCAGCAGAGCACCGACGCCGAAGCCGACCAGGACGAGCGGTACGGCTCCTTCGGGGATCCCGGTCCGCTCGGTGAGCAGCGGAGAGATGTAGCTGTACGCGGCCATGAAGCCACCCGTGACGAGGGCGGTGGCGGCAAGGACCAGCCACATACAGCCATGGCGCAGCACGGCGAGCTGGGAGCGGACGGAGGGGGCCACCTCGGCGCGTTCCGCAGCGGGGATGAACCGGCCGATGAACAGGGCAGCCACGCCCGCGAGGGCGGCCAGCGCCCAGAACGTGCCACGCCAGCCGATCGCCTGACCGACCCAGGAGCCCAGCGGCACACCGGCCACGATGGCCAGGCTCATGCCGCTCATCATCACGCCCATGGCGCGGGAGGCGGCGGCCTCTCCCGCGGCGGAGGTGGCCACGACCGAGCCGACGGAGAGGAAGGTACCCGTCGCCAGCGCAATGATCACACGGGCCACGAGCACGATGGGGAAGGAGGAGCTGAGTGCGGCGATCACGTGGCCGACAGCGAACACGGCAAGCGCCAGGACCAGGGTGGAACGCCTGGGCAGGCGCAGCGTGGCGATCGAGATCGTGGGCGCGCCCACGATCATGCCGACCGCGAACGCCGTGATCAGCAGACCGGCCGTGGAGACGCTGACGCCGAGGTCGGCGGACACCTCGGGCAGGAGGGCCGCGATGATGAACTCGCTGGTGACCATCACGAAGGTGCCGAGGGCCAGCAGCGGGACGACGAACGGCAGCCTGGGGGGCTTTTCTCGGTGAGAAGACATGCGGAGGTAGAGCCTTTGCTGAATGTGGGGGTGAATCAGGGGGCCGCGTCGCGGGAGCGGCCAGGTGCCGGCGCCGGTTCAGCCGAAGGAGTCGGCCTTGATGCTGTCCGGGTCGGGACCGCCGCGCAGGCCGGTGTCGAAGGCGCGCAGGGTCGCGTCGTGGCCGAAGTCCGAGAGCCACAGCTTGGTGGTCACGAAGACCTCGCCGCGGTCGACGCCGGAGGCGACGATGCCCTCGCCGACCTCCTTCTCGTTGCCGTAGACGGCGGCGGTGTCGATCAGTCGGTAGCCGTGCTGGAGCGCGGTCGTGACCGCGGTGGCGGACTCCTCCGGTGGGCTCTGGAAGACGCCGAGGCCGAGCGCGGGCATCTGCACGCCGTTGTTCAGCGTGATCATCGTGCTCTTGCCAGTCATGGTGGTTCCTTGCATGAGCGGGGACGGACCGATACGAGGTTCGATACCGGTCGGCCCCAAAGCGGGGCAGTGACCATGCAACCGGGATCGGACACGATGAGGGAGTCTTCGCTGTGAGGGGTAACAGCAGGGCCCTCAGCGGTATACACGCAGGCCAAGGCCCCGCCCTTGCTGCTGGCGGCAGCCGGAGAAGGCGGGGCTGTACAGGTCGGTTCAGTTCTCGGAGTCCGCCTCGGCGGCCTGTACATCCGCGGCCTCGGCCGTGGCGGACCAGCTCGCCAGCAGTTTCAGGGCGTCCTCGGCCGCGGAACCGGGGGCCGCGTTGTACAGCGCCACGACCAACCCCGAGCCGTCCGGCAGGTTCATCGATTCGAAGTCGAGCTCCAGCTCGCCGACGACCGGATGCCGGAACCGTTTCGTCCCGTCGTGGAAGACGTGTACGTCGTGGGCGCCCCACATCACGCGGAAGGCGTCGCTGCGGGTCGACAGCTCACCGATCAGGTTCGACAACTCGCGGTCGTACGGGTTCTTGCCCGCCTCGATCCGCAGCGCACCCACAGCGCCCTTGGCGATGCGTTCCCAGTCGACGTAGAACCGCCGGGCCGCCGGGCTGAGGAACGCGAACCGCAAGGTGTTCGCCCCGCAGACCGGATCGGCGTACATCTCCGAGAACAGTGCGCGACCGAGCGGGTTGGCGACCAGCATGTCGAACCGGTGGTTCTTCACGAACGCCGGCATGCCGGGCATCCCGTCAACGATGCGCTGCACGCTGGGCCGCACAGCCGGCCGGGCAGTCCGGCGCCGCACACGGGCGGGCGTCGTGTTCGCCGCTCGGGCCAGGTCGTACAAGTGCGTGCGCTCCGTGTCGTCGAGCCGCAGAGCCTGGGCCAGCGCCTCCAGGACGCTGTCGGAGACACCGCTGAGATTGCCGCGCTCCAGACGCGTGTAGTACTCGACGCTGACGCCCGCGAGCGTCGCGACCTCGTTCCTGCGGAGCCCGGCCACCCGGCGTTGGCCGTACACGGGCAGACCGGCCTGCTCGGGCGTGATCTTGTCACGGCGAGACTTCAGAAACGCACTGATTTCGGCGCGGTTGTCCATGAGGCCAGGGTAGGTTCGTCGCACATTGACTGAGAGACCCTGTCAGTACCCCTCACAGCAGTAACCCCCAACGCCAGCCCCTTTGGGTAGCGCGGAGTCGCAGGTCAGGGGGTCCGCCGCTGGATACCTGCCCGCCCCGGGGCGGGATGCGGACCACCTCTGTGAGACCACCGCAGTGAAGTACGCGACCCTCGCCCGCCAGCTCCTCTACGATCCAACCGCCCATGACCCGAAACCGACGGGTTCCCAGAATCCCGGCGCACCTCGGCCATGAACCAGAAGGGCCCTGTTCCTGACTCTTGGAGACCGCACGGCAGGTTCGCACTCAGAAGGAGTACGACGCATGCGAGTCGGGTGTGGGCGGCAGCCGAGGGACACGGCGGTGGCCGCTCGCCGTGCGCCTGTGGAGGCCGTGCACCCGCCCTGTCGACGCACTGATTCCTAATGCGGTCTGTCAAGCCGCGAGGGCCCTGGGAGGGGCGAGCTCGTAGCATCGCCCGTCGCGGAGGAGCGCCCAGAGGACGTTGACGCGGCGGCGGTCTGCCAGGGCGAGGACGGCCTGGGTGTGGCACTTGCTCTCGGCGCGTTTGCGGTCGTAGAAGTGGCGCGATTCTTCGCAGTGGCGGATGCTGAACAACGCCGAGGCGTAGAAGACGCGTTGGAGGTGGCGGTTGTATCGGCGCGGGTGCCGCAGGTTGCCGCTGATCTGCCCGGAATCGCGGGGCACCGGGGCGACGCCGCCGAAGCCGGCGAGGCGGTCGGCGGTGCCGAAGACCGTCATGTCGCCGCCGGTGGCGGCCAGGAATTCGGCGCCGAGGATGACGCCGAGGCCGGGCATGCTGGTGATTACGTCGAAGGCGTGGTGGTCGCGAAATCGGGCTTCGATGTCCTTGTCGAGAACGGCGACCTGTTGGTTGAGGGTCATCACCTCCCTCGCCAGCGTGTACACCAGCTGGGCGGCCAGCTTCTCGCCGGGCAGGCTGGTGTGCTGCCGTTCGGCGGCCTGGACGGCGGTTTCGGCGAGCCGGTCAGAGCGGACGACGTGGCGGTTGCGCAGCCAGGTCTCCAGCCGTTTGGCGCCGATGCGGCGGATGGCCGCTGGAGTCTGGTAGCCGGTGGGCAAGGTGAGCGGGCCGGTGTTTGGTGAGATCCAACGCCCGTTCCAGGCCGGGGAAGAGGCCGGTGAGTTGGGCGCGGAGCCGGTTGACCGTGCGGGTGCGGTCGGCGACCAGGTCCATGCGCCGGCTGGTGAGGATCTTCAGGCCGGTCACGGTGTCGTCGGCGGTGCGTAAGGGGTGCAGGTCGCGACGGACGCGGACCTGGTCGGCGATGACGGCGGCGTCCTTGGCATCGGTTTTGCCCTCGCCGCGGTAGCTCTCGGAGGCGCGGTGGATGGCCCTGCCGGAGATGTAGTGCAGTGGCTGGTCGTGGTTGAGGAGGATCGTGATGGCCAGGGCGGCTCCGCCGTCGGCCAGATCGATGCCCCAGGCCACCTTGTCGCCCAACTTCAGTACGTCGGTGAGGAGTTGGAGGCGTTCGGGTTCGTCGTTGGCGACGCGTCGTGACAGCAGGCGACGGCCGCTGTCGTCGATCGCTACGTGAGCTGCAGGCGCGGTACTGGCGGCAGCGGCGTAGGCGCTCCCGTCTCTGGTGCGGCGCGGAACGCTTCGATCATGTAGGCGGCGAAGCGGCGGGAGGCCGTGACCCGGGCGGCACGCGGCGTGTCTTGGAGGCCCCGGTGGGCCATGAGCATGAGGACCAGGTCGTCGACGACGAAGCCGGGGCGCAGCTGGCCGGTCTTCTGGGCACGGCGGGCCAGTTCGCCGACCGCGTGCAGAGTCCGCTCCCGGTCTGCGGCGAAGTCCATGGCCTCGGGGAAGGCCGTCATGAAGGCGTCGGCGAATCCCCTGCTGTGGGCGTGGAGTTCGCAGATCCGCTCGATCAGGCTCCGGAATCCGTGCCACGGGTCCGAGTCCGTAAGGGCGTCGCGGACGGCGGCATGGCAGGCTCGCCGCTGCTCGGCGAAGGTCTCCGCGAACAGTGCCTGCTTGGTCGGGAAATGCCGGTACAGCGTGGCGGGACCGACGCCTGCATGCCGGGCGACCTCGCGCATGGGCGCACTCAGGCCCTCTTCGCCGAACACCGCGCGGGCGGCGTCCAGGATGCGGGCCCGGTTGTCGCGGGCGTCGGAGCGCACGGTCTGAGGCAAATGGTTGGTCATCGCTTCTCACTTTAGCCAAACGGACGGGGGCGTCCGTTACGGTCCGATGGCGGTGCTGCCGCCCCGTCCCGGCACTTCGCCGGTGATGCCCCGGCTCTGGGAGCCGGCTTGACGCCCATGGCGCGCAGCAGCTGCGATCCGTCCCTCCACCAACCCGAGGAGCAGAGATGAAAGCCGTCGTGATCAGGACGTTCGGAGACCCCGATGGCCTGGAGGTCGTCGATGTCCCCGTGCCCGTTCCTGCCCCGGGGCAGGTGCAGATCGCCACGGAGGCGATCGGGGTAGGCGGCGTGGACGCCGTGATCCGCCGGGGAACGCTTGCCGCCTACGGCTTCCGGGAGGGCCATCTCCTCGGCAGCGAGGTCGCGGGAAGGGTCACCGCGGTGGGAGAGGGCGTGGACGCCTCATGGATCGGGCGGCGGGTGTGGGCGTTCACCGGCCTGTCCGGGGGGTACGCCGAGCACGCCGTCGCCTCGGTCGAGGACGTCCTTGCGCTGCCCGACGGCCTGACCGGCGCCGACGCGGTGACCCTCGGCGGCTCCGGCGTGGTCGCCCACTTCGCCCTGGCCCGGGCCAGTTTCACGCCTGGCGAGACGGTGCTCGTGCGCGGTGCGGCGGGCAGCATCGGGATCACGGCGGTCCAACTCGCAGCCAGGGACGGCGCGAACGCGGTGGCGGTCACCACCTCGTCGGCGGAGCGCGGCGCCCGCCTGCGGGACCTGGGCGCGACCCATGTCCTTGACCGCTCCGGCGAGGACGGCCCGGACGCACCGGCGGGCTTCGACGTGGTGATCGATGTCGTGGGGGGTCCCCAGCTTCCCCTTTTCCTGGACAAGTTGAACTCCAACGGGCGGTATGTGGCTGTCGGTGTAATCGGTGGGCAGCCGCCGGCGGACTTCGGCATGCGGCTGATGGACGCCTTCCGCAGGTCGTTGTCATTCGCCACGTTCAGCTCTGACACCGTGCCCGGCCCCGACCGGCAGGCCGTGCGGTCGTCCCAGTTCGCCGATGCTGCGCACGGGGACCTGCGCACGGTCGTGCACGAAGTGTTGCCGCTGGACCAGGCGGTGCTGGCCCACCGCGAGATGGACGCGGGGAAGGTGTTCGGCAGGGTCGTGCTGGCGCCCTGAGTCGGGCAGGGACGGCGTTCACGGCCCCGGGTGACGAAACGGGACCCGCTCAGGTCGTGGCTGATGCGCGGCGCTGACGGTCGCCATCGTCGACGCCGGGCAAGTACGTGGCGCGCCCCGTTACCACTGTCTCGTCCGGCATCAGGGTGCGCCGCCGTGCGGGGGCCGCGTGATGATGCCCAGTATGGCCGTGAGCCACTTTCCGACCTCAGCGTGATGTCCCCGGTGGAGGGCGAGAGTGGCTTTGACCAGGTCGTCGATGCGCGTGGTGCTGCAGCGGAGCGTGCGCAGCAGCCGCCACGTCTTCAAGGTTGCGATGACCTGCTCGCCGAGGGCGCGGATCTTGGCATGGGAGACGTACACGGCCCGTTGGCTGTAGGTGTGGCCGCACCGCAGGTGCCCAGGACAAGCATGACCCGTCGGCTGCGGGTCGGCCGGTGCCAGCGTGTTCCGCGCTCCTGACGCCGAGCGGCGAGCAGGCCGGTCAGGTAGCGCAGGGTCGCGCTGGACACATCGATTCCCGATGGACAGACAAGCACGTGAAGCTTCAGGCGAACAGGTTGATCCTGGTCGACAACCCATCTATCAGGAGCTTCATCTCCTCCCCAACACCGTTCTCACGCCGACTCGCCTGCCGATCGGCCACGTTGGAAACGGCTCACTGGCCCGTCCCGGGTGCGCGGAACCACGCGGATCACCGCATCCGCGTCCGCGGCACCTTCGACGACCAGCGCTGACAGTCCGGAAAACACCAGGCCCACAAGCTCGTCTACATCTCGCATGTAATGCCAACATGGCCGTCACTCTATTTCACAGCCGATTACCGGACTCCTGGCAGACCCGATACCAGGGACGACAAAACACTTACGAGAGATTCGTATAGAATTGATTAGCCCATCGACGGATGAGTGGAATGTGCTGTTCCCCATCGGTAGTGTGCTGATGAAGAAGGAAGGTCCGGTTCCCCCAGATGGGCGCGTCGTTTATGACTTGCCGACCCGAGCTGCGGCCAGTGAGGATGGTGAGCGCCTTGTTCAGGCTACGGGAAATTGCTGTGGGGACTCCTTCCGGCAGTCCGATGTTGGCGTATGCCATTTTCATGAATGTTGCGTCGCGCTCTTGGCGGGGGGTGTAGGCGGCGACCTCGATGGCATGGAAGTTGATTCCGGGGACCTCCAGATGGGCGACGAATACGTTCGGGCCGTGGAAAGTTATGGTGAGGTCGACCTTTGCTTTCTCTGTCTTGAACCAGAAACCGGCCACTTGGAAGTGCGTCGTAACCATGTGACCTTCGATCTTGGGGGGGCCGAAGGTCTCGGGTGGAGGCGTGTGGTGGACGAACTGAAAATGGGTGTAGTCGTGGGCGTTCTCGATGGCGTCGAGGCTGTGCCCTTGGAGGTTCTTTGTCCAGGCGTGGCCGGCGGGGTAGCCGCTTACGTCACATGCGGGGACGGTCCACCCGGGATCCTCGTCGTTGGAGTGGATCCATACATAGATGAGGCCGCCGCTTTCACTGGTCGGATGGGTGGTGAGCCTGGCCTTGGGGGGACGGGTGCCGACTCCGGTCCGCACGCAACTACCGTCGGGAGCGTAAGCGAAGTGGTGGAAGGGGCAGACGATATCGGCGCCGTCGACAAAACCGCCGACGCCGATGTTTGCGCCGAGGTGAGGACAGACTGGGTCGACAGCCCGGGCCTGGCCGTCGGCCGTGCGGTACAGAAGGATTTTTCGCCCAGCGACAACAGTATTCAGCACCTGGCCCCGGCGGAGTTTCTTGCCGAGTTCGACGCCGTACCAGGTGTTGGGATATCCGGTGGCGATGTTGTTTTCCGTCATGCTATCACTACCCCTTCAATAGTGCCGTTGACGTAGAGCCGTCTGACCTCTGATGGATTTTCGGAGGACGCACATTACGGACAGCGCGCCAGATTACGGTCCTCTCCGGCCCGGCATTTCCCTCTATGGGTGTCAGATTCTGGAAAAGCAGTTCCACGCCCTGGCGGCATGCATCGAGGACGCCCAGAAACATTTTTGGCGAACGAGCGTTTGCATTCCTTCCGTACTGCACGGCACGGCACGGCACGCAAGGATGAGCGACGAGATCCAAGGGCCCGAGCTGCGGAGCAGACCACCACAGTCGAGCAGCCTCGGTGTCGTTCGCCTAAGAGAATCCATCAATAGGCGCCTATCTGCCGAAACGCACCCCTGAGGGCGGGCTGCTGCTGCGGGCCCAGGACCGCCTCGGCGGGGAACTGCATCATGTCCGTGAGCTGCTGACGGACGTGCTGAGCGATCAGCGGGAAGGCCGGCACTCCGCCTGCGGGCGCTGTCTGGCTGGTCGCGCAGTTCCCGTGCCGCTTCGGGGCGCTGCCCAGCCGCACCCGGACTGCGCCTGCCCTGCAGAGAAGTGCCGGGACGTCCCGCCAGGGCTGCTGCGGTGAACGGGAAAACCGGCCCGGTCATGAGGCTGCTTCGCCTGAGTCCAGTGGTCCCTGTTCCGCAGCGCTCTCTCGCACCTCTTGCCCGGGGGCTTGGGGATAAAACTGCGTGGCCCACCTGCGGTAGTGCATCACCGGCCCGTCACCTTCGGCGAGCCGGGGGCGGGGCAAGTACCGCTTCGTACTCCAGATCGGGACGTCGCCTCCCTGCTCGGGATAGGTGAACTGCGACGCGTGGAACGATAGGGCGAGCCGTGCGATCAGCCGAGCAGCAGGACCCCGCAGCGGCCGGGGCACAAACCAGGGCCAGGGGACGCGGACGCTGACCGCAAGCCACAAGTGGATCCGCCATGGGGCAACGGGAGTGGGGTTGCCCCAGAACCGGAAGGTGATACCCAACGGCATCCGGGCCTCAGCCATGATGTCCCCCAGCCCGTGCAGGACGATCTTGTAATCCTCTGTCCGCACAGTCCCCAGGCCGGGGACACGGATCGTCAGGCGCAGAACGGTCCGGCAGGACGGGCCGTCCTCGGTCGGCGGGAAGGGGGCGCTGGCCGCGGCGGCGATGCCGCCGTGAAGGGTGGCGACGTGTCCGGTGTCGAAGACGTTCTCGCCGATCTCCTGAGGATGTCCGGCGAGCTCGGTGACCGAGCAGACCGGGGCTGTGTACCCGTCGTACGGCAGGTCGGGGATCTCCCAAGTGGGAGGAGCGCCGTCGCGGTGGTACCAGACCCAGATCAGGCCCGTCGCCTCCCGCACAGGCAGCACCGTCAGGGAGATTTTCGGTGTCTTGCCGTCGTAGGTGGTTCGTGTGCAGGCGCCATCGGGACCGTAGGCGAACTTGTGGAAGGGACAGACGAGGTCCTCGCCCTCCACCGTGCCTCCCCGCCCCAGGTGGGCGCCCAAATGCGGGCAGTAGGGGCGGATTGCGTGTAGGAGGCCGCTGCGGGTGCGGTACAGAACCACGTCCTGCCCTGTCAGCTTCCGGGTGATGACCCCGCCCGTCCTGACGGCGGAGGAGGGGCCCATGCAGAACCAGCTGTCAGGGTCAGGGAGCGGGCTGTCGCCGTCCGTATATGCGGGCGATGCTGGGTGGGAGCGGATGTGGTGCGTGCGGATTGTGGACCAGAACATGGCCTTCCTCCCTTGAAGCGAAGCCGTCGGTCACACCTGCAGGTTGTCCCACCACCAGGAGAGCGTGGGGTATGGCAACGGGTCTGCGCGCCTGGTGGCCGGTTCGTCGGCCCAGTCGATGGGGTCCTCGTTGTAGAGGAGTTCGGGGACTTCGGCCCGGCTGGCGTGGTTGTGGTAGCGGGTCACCCGCATACCCCAGTCGGCATTTCCTCTGATGGCGTGCCCGAGATCATCCAGGTATTGGCGCAGTGCCGGGCCGGCTACGGGCCGGATATGGTCGCGCAGTTCCAGGAACCGCAACATGATCCGGTCGCGGATCGCGACCGCTTCCCCAACTGCCTGCTCCAGCGGCAGGCTGTGAGCGCGCGCCACGACGGTGGCGAAATTCTGGTCGGCCAGGTTCCGGTGTACATCTTTGGGCAGTGAGTGCCGGTCGTTGTCCATCGCGGCGATCGTTCCGGCCATTTCGGTGAGAGCCTGCACCGCTGCGGAGTCCATCTCCTCCGGTGGCACCTCGATGCCGTTGGCGATCTCCGTCCACCCGATGGTGAGTGCTCCGGCGCACGAGCCAAGCCGCATCCCGAAGTAGCCGTTCAGGTCTGGGGTCTGCCCTGCCGCCCGGTTCCCGATCTGCCACTGCACTCCGAACAGCCAGCGGCGGTGGTTGTCGATCAGCCTCCGCTGGTGGGTGGTGGTGGACAAGGCCCGGGTCCGTCGCCCGATGTCGCAGAGGGCCGCCTTGTACGGGTCGGTGGACAGCGACGGTGCCGCGACGGCGGACAGTGAGGTCTCCCAAACGCGCTGTACTTCCCCGGCGTAGATACCGAAGGCACCCGGGTCGTGGCTCATCGGCCCCTCGTCGCAGAACGCATCGTCGAACGCGAACGCCCAGTACACCCACAGCGCGTATACCAGCAGCCCCTCGGCAGTGCTCGCAGGGGCGAAGCGGGCACAGAAGTCGGCAGAGCGGGTGGCGAGGAGCCAGGTGCGTTCCGCTTCGTTCCGGCAGAAGCCGAACGCGTCGATCCACTCGGTGCACAGCTGCTCGACGGCTTTTGCTTCGGGGTGGCGGCCCCCCTCGATGGGGCAGTAGAAGGGCGGGATGGCCAACCTTGCGTCGTCGTACGTCATGGGAGAGCCCTTCCGGTCATGAGGAACGCTCCGAGCGTCGTGAGGTCGGCCGTAGGCAGGCCTGCCTCATCGACGGGGGTCAAGGTCTTGTGCCGCCGGTTCCGCATCACCTCCTCCACCGGGTCTCGCCCCGACGGCAGGGCAGGTCCTGCTCAAACAGTTGGCCGTCCGTTTCACCGGGCGGGTCGCGGCGGAGCTCCAATTGCGCGGACGACGCCAGAGAGCGCGGGGGGCGGCCGGCAGGACGCTGCGGCGAGTGGCGGAGGTGGAGTGGTCATGAGGTCCTCGCGGTGGCGGTATCGGCTAGCTGTCGCAGGGCAGCGGTGGCGGCCGGCGGGCACGGTGCCGCATCTAGCGCGCGCACGGCCTGCGCGCGCCGAACGTTGATCATCCGTTCCAGCTCGTCCCGTGCACCGCTGGAGATCAGCACCTGGCGGATGCGATCGGCTCCGGCCCCATCCAGCTCCGGGTTGCCCAGCAGGGTCTGCAGCGTGCTCCGCTGGCCAGGAGATGCGCGCTGCAGTGCGAGGGCGATCAGGACGGTGTGTTTGCCATCGCGCAGGTCGTCGAGGCAGGGCTTGCCGGTGGTTGACGGATCGCCGAACACGCCCAGGATGTCGTCGCGCAGTTGGAAGGCCTCGCCGAGGGGAAGGGCGTAAGCACTCAGTGTTTCGTGCATCGCGGGCGGTGCACCGGCGAGGGCGGCTCCGATGTGCAGGGGCCGCTCGACGGTGTACTTGGCCGTCTTATACCGGACGATCTGCCACGCGCGATCCACGTCGCACGTGGGGCGGCCGGCAGCGGTGACGTCTAGGTACTGGCCGTACATCACCTCGGTGCGCATGACATCGAGCAGCGGCAGCACGGCGGCCAGTTGGCTGGAGGTGAGTCCGGCGTTGTGCAGGAGCTCATCCGACCAGGCCAAGGCGAGATCGCCGATGAGGATGGCTGAGCTGGTACCGAGGCGCTCGGCGGAGGGCGCGTTGTGGGAGACATCCTGGTGGCGGGCGAGGCGGCGGTGGACAGTTGGGGCACCCCGGCGGCTGTCGCTGTTGTCCATGATGTCGTCGTGAATAAGGGCGAAGGCATGGAACATCTCCAACGACGCGGCGGCTTTGAGTACGAAGGCGGGAGTGTCGTGGCCTCCGGCGGCCTGCCAGCCGATCACACACAGCAGGGGCCGTAGCCTCTTTCCGCCAGCAGCCAGGAAGTCGCGCAGGGTCAAGACGACCTCGGCGGGCATCCGCAGGTCCGTGGCCGTGCGGGTCTTGCACCGTAAGAAGTCGTCCAGGACCGTGGCGACCCATCTGCGGATGGCGGCCGACTGGGGCGGTTCGGCGATCACGGCGGTGCCGGTCATGTGCCCTCACTCTCCTCCGGGCATCGTGGCGATGTCGGCGCCGCAACGGCAGATCCGGTAGTTGCTGCAGAAACCCCGAGTCGCCCTCGCGCGCCCCGCCGGGGCCGTTAAACCACGCCGCCCATGACCACCAGGAGAAGGAGCGCGGGAAGGCATCCAAGGCGGCTTTATAAGACGGCCGGTGGTGGCGGTCGACTGGCTGACAGCCGCACGCGGGAACAGCTCTTCAGACGGCAGGGCGTGCAGCGGATCCGGCCCCCTCACCCCACCAGAACCGGGACGTCGTCACCAGCCCCCGGGCCGCCGGTTGACTCCGCCTGCACCTCAGCTCATGTTCCCGGCCAGACACCCTCTCGACAGCGCGGGCGTCACCAGCAGCACGCGGAGGCGTAACGGGGTGCACATGGCCATGAGGGAACCCATCCCTTCATCTGGGACCAAGACATATCCGAAGGATCCCCTCGGGATCCGTTGCTCGACAGGCGCATTGTGGGGGCAGACGACGCACGCAACTCCTACGGCTAAGAGCCGAGGCCCAGTTCGTACCCCCGCGACCAAGTCCGTGTCTCCCTGCGGTAGCGCGCGCCCCCTCAGCTGGAGAAGGGTAAATCTAACGGCGGATCCGACGATCACGGGAGAGGCGTCAAGTGACTGACAGCGCCGTGGAGTTGGAAACTGTGGAGCCTGTCGAAAGTGCCAAGCCCGGGCAGCTTGCGCCCGTGTCCGATGAGCAACTGGTCGCGATGCTGGTGGCGCGTGCCCGGTCGGAGGGGCTGCAGCTGACCGGGCAGGGTGGGCTGCCGCAGCAGCTGACCGAGCGGGTTTTGGAATCTGCCCTGGAAGGTGAGATCACCGACCACGTCGGCTACGAGAAGCACGATCCGGCCGGGAAGAACAACAGCAACAGCCACAATGGCACGCGGTCCAAGACTGTGCTGACCGATGTCGGGCCGGTCGAGGTGAAGGTGCCGCGTGATACGGCCGGCAGCTTCGAGCCGCAGATCGTCAAGAAGCGGCAGCGGCGCCTGACCGGGGTGGACGAGATAGTGCTTTCCTTGTCCGCGAAGGGACTCAAGCACGGCGAGATATCGGCTCATCTGGCCGAGGTGTACGGCGCCCAGGTGTCCAGCGCGCACCGCTTGGGCGAGGCCGGGGGCAAGGGCGGCCAGCAGTTCGACGGCCTCGCTCACGTACCGGTAAACGGTACTGAGGCTGATGCCGAACCCTGTGGTCAGCTGGGCGTAGTGTGTCCGCATCGCAGGTGGGCCAGGACCAGCAGAGCCTGCCGGCCCGTTCCGAGCCGGCGCCACCGTGTTCCGCGTTCACGCCGCAGGGCTGTCAGTTTCCCGGCCAGGAACCGCAGGGCTGAACTGGACAGATCCAGTCCCGATGGATAGACCAGCATGCGAAGCTCCGGGCGGACAGGTTGATCTTGGTCGACAACTCGTCTACCAGGAGCTTCACTTCGTCACGCACACGGTGCCCCGCTGCCATGCGGCCTGACCTGGGACGGGGGGCTTCGCACCGGTCTTCGGAGCGCAGGCAGCGGAAGCGCCACCCGTCGTCCCAGACCGAACTCCTCGGCCTCGTCGTCACTGACGACCGCAACTGCTCCTGCAGGGACCCCGGGCAGAGTGGCCACGCGGGACGCCACCGCCAGCAGAACCCTCTCTGGGGGTCCAGGCGAAGGCGGCGGCGACGAGCTTGGGTTCCATGGTGTTCACCAGGTCGACGAGGCACGCATGCCGTCGCAGTTGCCCGCACTCGCGGCAGGTCCGCGGGGGCTGCTTGTCCTGTCGGGGCCGGGAGCAATGTCCGCACCAGCCCGTCTCCTCGCGGAGATGTCCCTGCTTGCCGCAGCGAGGGCAGGGCTGCCGGTCGGCGAGCCGCTCGGCCTTTCGCCGGCAGACTCCGCAAAGCCGGTTATGGGCCGCACGGACGGGATGGCCGCACTGATCGCAGACGCGCGAGCAGGTGATGCACCGCCCGGTGCCCTCCTGAAGGACCCGGTCCTTGCCGCAGGACGGACACACCGCCTTCGCTGCCTGCTCCTGCATCCCGCGCCAGCACTGGCAGCAGTGCTGGCGGTCGCGATAGCCGACCGGGGCTCCGCAGACAATGCAGTCACGTTGCTTCTTGCCCACTGCGGTGCCCGCCTTTTACGCGGCCCCGGCCGCCGGCCTCGCGTGACCTGACCGGCCTGCTGCCGTTCGACTGTGCGGGGCCGGCAGGACCGCCCTCCTCGGGAACGTCGGCCCGGTGTGCCGCACCCCCGGTCGCCGCATGCCGCCCACGCCCACCCTGGGGTCCGTCGGGCTCCTGCGGTGGCGGCGGCGGAGCCGGGTACGGCCCGCAGGCCTGCGCTGCCGGAGCCGGGATCTACACAATGCCCGTGATCTTCATCGCGGATGGCCAGTCCGTCTATCAACTCAGCGAGAAGTTCGGGCAGTCCGACCTTGCCGTCTGGATCATCCTGGTTGTGATCTGGGTCAGGACAGCCGACTGGAGGCAGCCGTCCGTGGCTCAGGGCGAGGACCCGGAGCGCCTGCAGCAGGTCGGCCGCAAACGGTCGCGCTGGATGGCGGTGTCTCTCGTCGCCATTGCGCTTCTGTGGCCCGTTCTCGGCTTCTTCTTCCTCCTCAACTTCGCCTGCGACTTCGCCTCCTGCTAGCCCATGATGCTCGCGCGGGCGACTGCCCGCAGCACCTGTTCTGATCCTGTGCAGGTACCAGGCGTGCGTGTTCCGGCGGCCGGTCGGGGGCAGGCGCGAGGTCCCGGCGGCCGTCCGGTGAGAAGTGCATAGGTCTACCTGGCGGCACATGACAGCCAAACAGGACAATGGCCACCATCGCAGGGCAGGCCGCCGAAGGGTGGGGCCGGTCGCGGTACTGCGGGAGACCGCGGTCGGAGGGGATGTCGTGGTGGGGGCGTCAGGACGGCGCCGGTGACCGGAGAGCCGACGGCATCGCTGATCGCGCGCGGCGGCCGCCTACCAGCTGCCCGTCAAGGTCGTGCTGGGCCTGTGGATGTGCCAGGGCGCGCCCGTACGGCACGCGGCGGGCGGATGGGCGCGGGCCTCCGCGGAGCTGATACCGAACGCGGCCGGCCGTAACGTGCTCACCGCTGTGTGCGGCGTCGAGGCGCCGGTCCTGGCGCGGGCTCTTCCCGCATTCGCCGACGACGGCTCCGACAGCGGGCGACACGGGCCGCCTCCGGCCGGCGGGAAGCGGCCGGGGAGTGCGTAACAGCTGACCTAGCCCCAACGGGTACCGCGTCGGAGCAGGGAGGGCGCGACGGAAGGGCTTCGTACGAGGCTCCGGTCCGGGCCCAGGTCGGTGCGAGCACACACACCAGCTACGCCGCACTTCCCCTCCCCGCTCTTAGGTCCGCACCTGATTCGGTACTGCGATCGGTACCGAATCAGGTACCTTGGGGCCATGCCTGCACTCAATGTGGAATTCACCGAGGACGAGATGACGCGGCTGCGTGAGCGGGCGGCGCTGACGGGGCGGAGTCTGAAGCAGCATGTCCACGACGTGACCGTCCAGGAGGCCGACCGCATCTCCTTCGTGGAAGGAGCGGTCGCCGAGGCCGCCCGGATCCTGCCCGGCGTCACGGAGCGCTTCCCCGAGGGACAGCGGTGAGCCCGATCATCCGCGTCGACGTCGGCTGGGTCCTGCAGATCCAGTCCGCGATCTCCCCGCTGAACGTGCCCATCACGGACTGGGGAGCCCTGAGCTTCATGGCCGACCGCCATCAGTTCGAGCGGGAGCGCGGCGTCCTCTACTACGAGGAGACCGCCGCCCGCGCGGCGACCTTCCTGCACAGCGCGCTGCTGCTGCGCCCTTTCGCCGACTACAACCTGGTCATCGGGTGGGCCTGCACCAGCCAGTACATGCACGTCTCCGGCCAGCCCCTGCAGGCCAAGGACGAGGACCTGTACACGCTGGCCCAGGCGGTCCGCGGGCAGGAAGCCGACCTGCGGACCGTCGCGCAGCACCTGGAGTCCTGGCGCACTCTGTGACTCTGGCGCATTTCCGGTGGAACCATCACCCTCCTGCGCGCCCTGCTCGTCCTCGCAAACGCCGAGGTCCACAGGTGGCAGACGATCTCCCGAAGAAGATCACGCCCCAGATCGGCGCGAGTACATCACCGCGACCTCACACCAGCCCCGTGACCTGCGGAATCAGGATGAAAAACTTCCACTGAACCTTGAGTGGCCGCGGCCCCAACTCCGTCGTGAGCAGCGCGTGCGTGTCCGGTATGTCGGCGATCGGCACCGCGATGGACCTGCTGCGCGCCGGACGGTGGGGCGTGGCCCTCGCCGCGGTCGCTGAGTCCGCGCGCTGCACGGATCTCGCCTCGGCGTCCCGCCTGTTCGACACCGACCGGGCTGGCTTCGTCCTGGACGAGGAGCCGCCGTACTCGTCCTCGAACGGGCCGGGGATGCGCGGGTCCACGGCCGGCTGAGGCGCGAGATCTTGGTGAGGGGCTGGCCGTAGATGAGGACGAGCAGGCCGACGACGCGGTCGACGGTGTCGATGGTGTCGTCGTGAAGGAAGCGGTGGCCAGACGCCACCGTTAGTCGTCTGGCAGGGAGCGGCGCGGCTTGTCGCTGGGCACGGGCGGGAAGTCGACGGAGCGGCGGATGTGGCTGCGCCGGGCGGCCCACAGGACGAAGCCGCGGGCCTTGTACCGCACCCCGGTGCCGTCGGAAAGATAGGCGTCGATGTCCTTGAACACGGTCGCATCCCGGTACGCCGCCAGTGCACCCTTGCGGCCACGCTCCCACCGGGCACAGATCCCGATCGGCGCGTCACGGCGTACAGGCGGCGGTATCAGCCAAGGTGCCGGGTGAAGAACCGGAGCGTGCTGTCTGTCTCGAAAGCCGGAACCTCACCGTGCTTGCCGGGATTGGCGTGCAGCGTCTTCTCGGTTGAGGCGAAAGCGTCGAACAGTGCCAGGCTCTGGGGCCGCGGCACTCGTTCATCGTCCCACTGCACGAGGAACTCCACCGGAACGGTAATCCGCGCGGCGGTCTCGGCTGAGACCTCAGCACCGCCCAGGCCCAGCACCGCCGCCCGAACCCGAGACTCGGCGGCAACAAGCGGGACACCGATCACGCAGCCCAGCGACACCCCCCAGTAGCCAACTGGGCCAACGCCAACCTGATTGAGCTTCTGGACCGCGTTGAGAACTGTCTGCCATTCCGGCACGATCTGGCGGACAACGAGCGCCTGGAAGCCGGCGATCAGCGGGGCCAGTCCCTCACCGGCGTCAAGCCGGGCCTCGTACTCCGTCGCTATCCGGGTGAACTCCTTATGTTCCGGCCGGTCACCGTGGCTGGGCGCATCAACCGCCACCACGGCGAAACCGCACTCGGTCACGAAACGGCGCGCACGGTACACGATGTCAGGGGCCTTCTTGTTCTGACCGCCGCCATGCCCCATGGCAATCAGGGGGCGGGTCCCGTCGGCACCTTGAGGAGTCCACAGCACGCCAGGGATGTCGCCGAGGAGGAAGAGCTGTTCGAAGACACCGTCGGACGACGTCTCAGAGGTAATGCGCATAGCGTTTTGGGCCTTTCGAGGTGCCTGCGACGGGTGCTTTCGAGTGTGTTGCGCCGTAAATCACGAGCAACTTGCTAATGCGGCATCAGGCAACGGTCACCTTGTTCACGACCTTAGAGCTCATAACACGATCTTGTCGCGGTGCCCTGACTGGGCGTGACCGGTACGACGATTCTGCCGCTCGTGAGGTGTGAGGAACCGGCCATGGATCGTGGACGACGACTTGTGGGCGCTGATCGGGCCGCCACTGCCGCCGTGGCCGCAGAAGGCACCTGGTCCGAAGCACCACCCTGCCGTCGAGCGCCCCGGGCCGCAGATGCGGGCCGTCCTCGGCGACGGTGAGCGCGCGGTGCGCGGTGAGCGCGGGGACGCCGAGCGAGGCGCCGACGTCGAAACCGGTCTCGTCGGGCAGCGGCACGGCCCGATCGGCGGGTACGACGGTGAACTCGGCGGCGGTGCCGATGGGCCGCCCGGCAGCGGCCATGAACAGCCACACACGCTGACCGACCCGGCTCTGGTCGCCCCCCCCTCACCGACGGCGTCGATCGTGCCGGCGCCGGCTTCGCTGGGCACGACCATGTCGGCTGTGCTGGCCGGTCTGCCGATGCCGCGGGCCGCTGACGGCCGCCTGGTCCTGGCGGTCGACGTCAGCACCTGGCTGCGCCCCCGACGCTCCGACCAGCGCGGACCGCTTGTTCTGCCACGTCTACGGTCGCAGCGGACGATCCTCGGATCAGTTCATCCCCGGCCGGCCGTACTCGTGTGTCGCCGCCCTCGAATCGGGCCGGACATCCTGGTGCCAGCTCCTGGACGCCGTCCGTCTCAGGCCCGAGGACGACGCCACCGAGGTCAGCGCCGCCCAACTCCGCCGCGTGGTCGAGGACCTGATCGAGATGGGCCGCTGGCACGTCGGCGACCGCGGCATCCTCATCGTCTTCGACGCCGGCTACGACGCCCCGCGCATGACCCACCTCCTGGCCGGCCTCCCGGTCGAGGTGCTGGGACGGATGCGCTCCGACCGCGTCATGCGACGGCCCACGCCCACGCTCAAGGAGTACGCCCTGGCCTACCCGCAGGGCGGGCGGCCGCCGAAGCACGGCAAGGAGTTCCGCTTCGCCAAGCCGGACACCTGGGGTGGGTCGGACGAGGCAACCGCGCAGGTCACCGACCGGTACGGCACCGCCCGCGCGATGGCCAGGGACCGCATCCACCCCCGCCTGACCACCCGCTCCGCATGGATCGACCACACCGGCGAACTCCCCATCATCGAGGGCACGCTGATCCGCCTCCAGGCCGACCGCCTGCCCGCCGGAGGCGACCCGCTCCCGCTCTGGCTCTGGTCGTCCGCCACCGACCTGAACAGCGAAGACGTCGACGCACGCTGGCAGGCGTTCCTGAGGCGATTCGACATCGAGCACCTCTTCAGGCTGATGAAACAGACCCTCGGGTGGACCCGGCCGAAGCTGCGGACCACCGAGGCCGGCGAGCGCTGGACCTGGCTGATCATCGCCGCGCACACCCAGATCCGCCTCCCGCGCGGGGCAGCCGCCGACCTGCGGCGGCCGTGGGAGAAACCCGCCGAGCCCGGCCGACTCACCCCCGCCCGAGTCCGCCAGGGGTTCAGAAACCTCCGCCCACATCTCACCTGTCCGGCCCGTGCACCCAAACCCTCAACAACCGGCCTTGAAAGGCCACTTGGCTCCAAGAACCGGGGGCCCGCCACCCGCTACGGCGTCGGGAAGACAAGCAGACGACCCAAAAGCATCATCGAGCGGGACAGCCTCAGAGGTTAAGGGACAAGCTGAGAAGGAAAAGGATGCGCACAGGTGCCCCGGAGCGGATCGGCCACCTTGCCGCCCAGGCCTGGATGCGCGTCCGTGGCATGCCGATGCTCCCTGTGGACACAGAGCACTCTCGTCGCCGGGTGGATGGGATCGGTGGAGGACCGATCGGACTCGACGGTTGGCCCGTGTCGGCAGGCGGCTCATCAGCGGAAGGCGAAGTGCTCCGCGTGCAGGTGGTGCCGGGGGACGCCCTTGCGGTGGAGGGCGCGAGTGAGGTTTTCGACCATGGAGGCGGGGCCGCAGAGGAAGACGTGGGTGTCGGGGGTTATCGGTCCGGCCTGGGCTTGGATCCTGTCGGCGGTCAGGCGGCCGTCGCTGCGGCTGAACGTTGGGTGGAGCCGGATCTCGGGGCGGTGTGCTGCGGTCGCGGTGAGTTCTGGGAGGAACGGCGCATCGTCGGCGGTAGGGGCACAGTAGAAGAGGTCGGTGCTGGGCAGCGCTTCACCAGGGTAGGTGAGCCAGCCGAGAAAGGGAGCGATGCCGATGCCCCCGGCGATCCAGATCTGGCGGGGTCCGCCGAGGGTGTGGTCGAACATGCCGTAGGGGCCCTTGAGGGTTGCGGGGACTCCTTCGCGTATGTCCGCGTAGAGCTTGCGTGTGTCGCGGCCCAGGGCACGGATGGTGAGGCGTACCGAGCCGTCGGCCTGCGTTCCCGCGACGCTGAAGGGGTGTTCGTGCCAGCCGCCGACCCGCAAGTAGACGAACTGACCACCCGTCACGGGGAGCGCGGTCCTGCTGGTGGGCGTGAGGGTGAGGTCGAGGATGTCAGGTGTGGGCCGCTCGACACGGTGGATGGTGTAGTCGGCCCGGGGCTCTTTGTGGCGCAGTACCAGTTCGTCGTAGGCGTAGGCGACCATGCCGATGGTGGCCATGGTGACGTAGATCGCCAGGAGGGGTGTGGATCCGCCGATGATGAGGTCGAGGAACCAGCCATGGAAGAGCGCCGACAGGAGCAGCAGGCCGGTGAGGCGGTGCAGGAACAGCCAGCGCTCATAGGGCAGCCGGATGATGCGGCCGACCTGGCCGAGTGAGATGACGACGAGCAGGAACAGTCCGACGGCGGAGACGAGTCCGAGGAGGTGGCCCATCCCCACCAACGCGGCCTGGTGGCCGTAGCCGTATTGACTCCCGTCGAAACCGGAAGCACCGTGCAGGAAGATGTGGGGGATGAGCAGGAGCTGGGACCATATGGCGTACTGCTTGTGCTGACGGTACATGCGGTCCAGGCCGCCGAACCATTGCTCCAGCCACTTGAGGCGGGTGGCCAGCACCAGGGTGCAGGACATCAGGTACGCGGACAGGACGCCGGCGAACTCACCGACCAAATAGACGGTGCTGAGGCCCTCGGGCCTGAGCCGGTCCCAGGCCAGGGAGAGCACCACAGCTCCGGCCGCGACGGCCAGAGGTCCGGCACGGCGTTTCTTCAGGCGAGTGTCCAGGGGAGCACGCGCGATGTGGACGGCGAATATCGCTATCGCGATCAGAAGAGGCATCGGCTGACTCTCGGGTGGTTGGCGGTGCGGACCAAGGAGCGCTGGAGTAAGTCCGGGCGAGGGCCCGGCGGATCATCCGGTCGCGACCTAAACGCGTGTTCGGGTCCAGGCGGCTAGGGTCTGTCGTCAAATGATCTTGGGTGGTGGATCACGGTCGGGTGATACGTCGCCATGAACTGTCGGATGTCGAGTGGGAGTTCGTCCGCCCTCTGCTGCCTCGGTCGGAGCGAGGGCGGAAGCGGCTGGACGACCGGACGGTCATCAACGGGATCGTCTGGAAGCTCCGGACGGGCACGGCCTGGAGAGACGTGCCGGAGCGATACGAATCCTGGGCCACGCTGCATACCCGCTTCCGGCGATGGGCCGGGGACGGCACCTTCGAGTGGATGCTCCGGGAAGCCCAGGCGCGGGCGGATGCGGCCGGTGGGATCGACTGGCTCGTGTCGGTCGACTCCACCATCGTCCGAGCTCCCCAGCACGCCGCCGGAGCCCGAAAGGGGGGCTTCGAAACCCGGCACTCGGCCGCTCCAGAGGTGGGCTGACCAGCAAGATTCATCTGGTCTGCGATGCCGCCGGCCGACCGCTCGCCTTCGTTCTCACTGGCGGGAACACCAACGACTGCACCCAGTTCACCGCCGTGATGGAGGCGATACGGGTGCCCCGCATCGGTCCCGGCAGACCCCGCGTACGGCCCGATCACGTCCTGGGAGACAAGGGCTACAGTTCGAAGGCGATCCGGGCCTGGCTGCGGCGCCGGGGTTTCACGCACACCATCCCGGAACGAGCCGACCAGATCCACAACCGGGCCCGTCGCGGCAGCCTCGGCGGACGCCCCCCGACAGTCGATCGCGAAATCTACAAGCATCGCAACGTCGTGGACCGGTGCTTCAACCGCTTGAAGCAATGGCGCGGCATCGCGACCCGCTATGACAAGACCGCCGAGTCCTACCAGGCGGCCGTCACCCTCGCCGCACTGCTGATGTGGGCGTGACACTTTGACGACAACTCCTAGGACTCCCCTGCCGCCTATAATATTGGCTACACTGTATCCTTTTCTTTCGGCTTCAGTCCAGCCCCGACCCCATCGCGACACCTGGGAACCGGAGTAGCCACCGCCGCGCCGATGCGGCCACAGGCCGCACGGGCGGCGGCGTCAATCCGGGGGCGTCGTCCTGGATGCCGCTCGCCGCTCACGCGGACGGGTTGGGCACATCGGACACCGTGATGATCCTCGGGGTGACCGGAGCGGCTGGTGGCCTCGCTGTGCAGAACGCCGGAGCGTTCGGCGTGCGGCGCGTGATCGGCGTGGGCCGCGGTGGCGACAGCCTCAAGCGTGTGGCCGGGCTGGGCGCCGAAATGATGGACAGAGTTTGCAGCTGTCCGTTGTCCGCTCCGACGTCGCCGTTTCGTAGGCGAGAGCCGCGTGCTTGTTCTCGACGGACAGGACGGGTTGCATCAGGGTGAGGAACGGGGCGTTCCTTGAGTCGGGTGATGTTCGTGCTCCGGTTAGTTTTGGCACAAGTTAGATGTGTAATTCAGCAGTAGGGCTCCTTGACGTCGCTTTAACTGCGGCGACGATGATCGCGCGGCATGTGGCCCAGCGGCCCGCCGTACGCGTTCCCTCAGGCCGACGTCGCAGGCAGGGCTGCCGGTCGGCGAGGCCGGCAGCACCAGCCCCGAACCCGACGGAGTCCCACTGCCATGGGCGGCTGGTCCGACCGTTCCTGGCTGCGCTTCAGCCCGCGCGTGGTCGGTCCAGGGGCGCGCATGCCGGCCGGAAACCGACTGGGTGATTTCCCGAACAACACGAAGGAGCAGCAATGGTCGGTTCCCACGTGCACCTCGCACAGCGTCCAGTCATTCCCGGTTTTCACCCCGACCCGAGCGTCTGCCGAGTCGGCGGCATTTAGAGGTCGTCTCGTTTGGTTTGTTTTTCGCGTTGGAGCGTCATCCAGTTGCTGCGGTGGGACGGGCTTACATGCCGCGTTCCGGGCCGCTCCAGGACTCTGGACGTTCGGCGGCAGTCATCGGGAGCCTGCGTAGTTGCACCGGGCCGGGGTAGAAGGCGGAGCTGTTGGGGCCAGCCATGTCATCGCCGATGAGGTAGCGGTAGAGCCATTCGGCGAAGCTCATGCGGTGCTGCGACCAGCCGCCTCCCCCGTCCTCGACGAGGAGCCATGAGGTGTCAGACGCAGCAATGAGGAAGATCGTCTCTCCTCGGTCGGTACTCGCGATCGGCCACAGGCCGTCGCGGGTGCCGAAGCTCAGCTCCTTGAGTCCGAACAGCAGGCGAGGGTCCTCGTCCGCGTCGAGGTCGTCCAAGGACACCTCGGACCAGGCTCGGACCGTATCCCGTATTCGCTGGCCCAAGTTCCACCGCTCGGTCGCCGGGTGGGAGAGGAACAGATGGCCGTTGAGCTCGATCGGAGCGTATGCATCGACGAGAACCTGATAGTCGGACGGCAGTCGTACGTCGAACTCTGCGTGGAGTCGGTCCCACGCCGACGGGTCCGCATAGCGGTTCTGAGCCGGTCCGAGCATCGCCATCACGGCGGCCAGATAGTCAGGCACGGGCTACCTCGCTGGTGTACTCACACGGCCTCGGCGCGAAGAAGCAGTCCGAGGCCCGGGTGGGGCATCTGGTCACGCCATGGATCATCTCAGCCTCGGCACCGCCTTCGGCCAGGCCACCAGCCTGCGGTAACAGATCAGGGTTGCGGCGATGCCAGCGAAAGCCAGGAAGTGCGCGGCCTTGCCCTCGTAGCGGCGGTGCAGGCGGCGACACCCGGCCAGCCACGCCACCGTGCGCTCCACTGTCCAGCGGTGGCACCCCAGTCGCCGGGAGGACTCGATGCGCCTGTGCCGACAGCGCAGCCGCCGTCGCAGATGCTCGTAGTCGCACCCCTTGTCGGCATGCAGCTTTGCGGGCCGGCGTCGACGCGGTCCACGGCGCGAGCGGATGGGCGGGATGCCGCGAACGCGGGGTTGCAGGCCCTGGCTGTCGTGCATGTTTGCGGCAGAGATCCTGATGGAGAGGGGCAGTCCAGTCCTTTCAGTGATCAAGTGGATCTTTGATCCCTTCTTTCCGCGATCTACGGGATTCGGACCCGCAAGGTCCCCCGTTTCGTTGCTCGTATGTTCACCGAGTCGATTGCGCACCGCGACCAGTCCAACTTGCCGCGGGCGCCGAGCTCGTCCAGGACCAGGCGGTGGAGCTTGCCCCACACCCGTGCCCGGCTCCACTCGGTAAACCGCCGGTGTGCGGTAGGCCCCGACGGGCCGAAGACCGGCGGCAGCTGCCGCCACGTACAGCCAGATCATGGTCGGTGCTGGGTGCCGTCGCGGTACGCGGTGTAGGGGAGTTGGCCGGCTTGGAGGGCGGCGAAGTCCGCATGGGCCTGTTCGACGGCTTCTGGATGCGCCTCGCGCTTGGCATGCCCGGCGAGCGCTCGCTGGATGCCGGCCACCGAGGGGGGGTCCGCCCCTTGCGCTCGCCGTTAGGGATGATCAGGCCAGGCTGGATCTGCTCCACGGCCTCCCCGCGCCCGGCCCCGTCGCAACGGGGTGACTTCCGCTGTTGAGTGAGAACGAGTTGTGCGAAACACGCCGGAGCCGCAGGGTCTTCCGGGCCTACGGGTGATCTTGCTCCGGCGAAGGACCATTTGTGCGAACTGCCCTGCGAGGGCTGGGCGTTGGCGAGCACCAGGGTGTCCTGGCGTGATCGTCTCTCCCGGCGTGCCAGGCGGCTGTCCGTTACGTCGGCCGTTGCGTGCGGGTGGTGTGCTCGCACGGCATTGTGGTCAGACGGTTGCGACGACGGTGCCGGCGCCTTCGAGCGCGGTCACCTCGTCGGTGGATACGGTGATGTCGGTGACGAGGGTGTGCAGGAGTGTGGTGGGGCCGACGTAGACGTAGGCGATGTGGCCGAGCCTGCCGCCGTCCGAGGCGACGATGGTGCGGCGAGCGGAGGAGATGCTCGCTTTTTCACCGCGGCGTCGTCGAGGTCGTAGGCGGTCAGGCCGTCGGCCGCGCTCAGTCCGCAGCAGCCGATGACGGCGGCGTCGAAGCGCAGGGCGGCCAGGAAGGTGAGAGTGAGGGGGCCGGTGAGGGCCCCCTCGGCGGCACGGGGTTGTCCGCCGGGCACCACCAGCGTGGCCGGCCCGGGTGTCTCGCCGAGCAGGTGGATGGTCAGCAGGGACAGGGGCATCACGGTGATGGGCCGCTCGCGTAGGAGGCGGGCGCCCTCCAGGCAGGTGGTGCCGCTGTCCAGCAGGACGCTCTCGCCGTCGCCGCCTTCCCTTCACCGAGTTGGGCTTCGGCACGTCGGTCATCCGCAACCTCTACCGGGTCACGCCGGTCCACGACGCGACGGTCGCGTTCGATGCGGCGGGAGGCGGGCAGCCGGTGCTTCGACACCGCGCCCCATGACGGACTGGGCCCGGTGGAAGCCCGGCTGAGCACCTTCCCCCGAGGTCGGCCGCGACGCCGACCTCAGCTTGGTCTGCGGCGTCATTTACCGGCTGACGGCTGAAGATCTATCACTTTGTCAGGACGTCCATCAATGCTCCACGGGCCGTGTCGATCAGTCGTCCGGCGTGCGCCGCAGTAGCACCGCGCCAGGCTATGTGCTGGTCGGGACGGATGAGGAGCAGTGGTGCGCCGTACCGGTCGGCCAGGTCGAGTTCCGGGAGGTCGACGAGGATGAGTGGTACCCCACGGATATGGGCCGCCCGTTGCAGCGGGGCGGGATCGGCGGTCTCGGACAGGCGCAGCAGGGTGAAGCCCTCGCCGAGCAGGTCGTAGAGGGACCGTCCGTCGGGGAGCCAGGTGTGGGGAAGGCGGTTGCCGGGGCGTGCTGAGGGGTGGTACGTGGTGAGCTGGTGGGCCGGTGTCGGTGAGCCGTCGTCGACGATGACGGGTGAACCGGCGTAGTGGTAGCCGAGTACCAGGCCTTCGCTGTGGAATTCGCTGCGCTTGGCCTGGAGTGCGGTGGCCAGCTGGGCGTTGTCGGCGTCTGTGAAGGACGGGGCGAGCAGCTGTTCCTGAGCCGCGCTGTCGGCGATGGTCTGCGCGGCGACCGGCCGACGCTCGGGTTCGTAACTTTTCAGGAGCCCGGGGCCGCCCCAGCCATGGATGACGGCGGCGAGTTTCCAGGCGATGTTCACCGCGTCGCCCACGCAGGTGTTGTAGCCGTGACCGCCCCATGGCGGGTTGAGATGGGCCGCGTCGCCGACAAGGAAGACCCGCCCGGACTGGTAACGGTCGACGAGCATCATCCGGGCGACCCAGCGGTCAGTGGCGACGACCTGTACATCCAGATCGTCTGCGGGGCCTCCGACGAGCGAACGCACCAGCGCCTCGGGGGCAGGTCCGGACGCCCGCGTGTCGGCGTGTTGGACGATGGCCCACCATTGGTGCTCCAGATCGAGCCGGCCCATCAGCCCGGAGGCCTCGGGGCTGACGATCCAGTACTGCACGGCTGGATCCAGACTGATCCGCCGTGCCAGTCCAGGTGCGCGGAAGACGATGTTGAGGTTCGGGCGTTCTCCGGACGTCCCGGTGTACGTGGCGCCGATCGCCGGACGGCTGATCCCGCCCGCGCCGTCGCACCCCAGCAGGTAGTCGGCTTCGACGACGCGGGACGATCCGTCACCCGAGGAAACGGTGGCACGCACCCCGGCCACGTCATGATCGACGGAGGTGACGGTGTGACCGATGAGCACCTCCACCGCGGCGAGTTCGGAGACCGCCTTGCGCAACACTCGCTCGACGATCGGCTGGGGCACCTGCTGACCGGCCTCCGCCCAGTGTTCGCTACGGCCCTCATGGAGCCCGAAGGCGTTGCGGAAGCGGGTGAGTTCAGTGCCGAGCAGGGATGTGCAGAAGATGACGTCCTGGGACCATGCGACGGGCATCGGCGCTGCGGCACGCAGCCGGTCGGCCAGGCCCCACCGGCGCAGATGCTCCATGGTCCGGATGCTGGTCGTCTTGGCACGGGGCCTTCCGTCGTCGACGGTGATGCGCGGTTCCACCAGGCAGGTGCGCACCCCGCGCCGGCCGAGTTCGATGGCGGCCGCAAGTCCGGCCGGCCCGCCACCCGCTATCAGCACCTGTGCTCTCGTGTCCGTCACGCGCTGGACCTCACCGAGGCGTCGGTGACAGGGGTTCGCAGCAGGCCGAGCCGGTCGATCTCGACCTCGACGATGTCGCCAGGAGCCAGTAGACGTGGCGGCCTGCGGACGTAGCCGACTCCTTCTGGTGTGCCCGTGGCGATGATGTCGCCGGGATGGAGTGTCATGGTGCGGCTGATCCGGGAAAGCAACTCCGGTACGGCGAAGATCATGTCGCGGGTGTTGCCGTCCTGCATGACCTCGCCGTTGACCCGGGTGACCAGACGCAGACCGTCGGTGAGACTGCCCGCCTCGTCGATCGTGACGATGGGGCCGAGCGGGCCGCTGAAGTCGGCGTTCTTGCCGAGAGTCCACTGGGCGGTGAGCTTCTGCGCCGTACGGGCGGTGAGGTCGTTGAAGGCGGCGTACCCCAGCACTCCTGCCTCCGCTTCGCGCTCGTCCGCATCGCTGAGCCGGGCACCGACGACGGCCGCGACTTCGCCCTCCCAGTCCAGCCCCGGTTCGTTGTCGGGTACCGGCACCGGACGTCCGCTCACCGAGAGCGAGGCCGTCCAGCGTCCGAAGACGGTCGGATGCTCGGGCAACTGGAACGCGCCCTCGGCAGCGTGCGCACGGTAGTTGAGCCCGATGCACAGGACCCGTGCCGACGGCGGTACCGGCGGCTCCGGCATCACGTCCGCGAGCCGGACCGAGCCACGACGGACCTTGCGCGCCCGCTCCAGCCATCGCGGCAGGTCCTCGTAGAAGGCGACGGCATCCACGAGGGGAGACACGCGGTCGTCCACGACGACACCGACCATGACCTGCTGTCTGCCGCGCCGTGCCGACGGCGGACGCAATCCGATGAGCTTCACTGGACGGGTCCTTCCGCCACGAGCCGGATATCGAACCGGGCCTCCAGGAACGTGTTTTGGTCGCCCATGCCGAACCGGTGGGCCGTCGCCGGTTCGGTGCACGGCACGAAGGGCACAACGAGGGCGTCCTTGACGGCGAAGGCCGCGTCGGAGGCGAGATAGGGGTCCGCGTCGACGAAGACGTGGGTGGTGAGCGGCCGGTGGCCGGGCGCCTCGACCCTGAGATGGACGTGGGCGGGGCGCATCGGGTGCCGGCCGAGGGCACGGAGCAGCTCGCCGACCGGGCCGTCGGTCGGCACCGGGTAGCTGCTGGGTCTGACCGTACGGAACCAGTAGTCGCCGTCAGGGCCGGTGGTGAGCAAGGCCCGCAGATTGCCGTCGGGTTGCTCGTCGTCCTGGCTGTCGTACAGGCCCGTGTCGTTGGCCTGCCAGATGTCCAGCACAGCGCCGGCGAGGGGCGCTCCGTCGCAGTCGGTGACCCTACCGTGCACGACCGCGGCCTCGCCGCGTTCCCGCTCAGGGCCCTCCGCGATCCAAGCGCCCATGGGGCGCGGCGGTGCAGGTGAATGGAAGGGTCCCTCGACGGAGCTGGGTGTCATGGTGGGCGGCCCGGCATGGTTGACCTCGTCCACCGCTGAGGTGAGGCCCAGCATGTCGGAGAGCAGGATGAACTCGTTGCGGCGGTCGGTGCAGGCGCCTCCGGTGCGGACCAGGAAGTCCATGGCCCGCTGCCACTCGACTTCGGTGGGCCGGGTTTCCCGTACGAAGGCATGCAGGTGGGTGACCAGGCCACCGGCCAGCTCGCGCAACCGTGGGTCCTCGCCCTGGAGGGATCCGAGTACCTGGGCCAACAGTTCGTCGAGCTGCCGGTCGGCGGAAGTGATCGTCATCGGTTTTCCTCCCGTAGGTGCTGGGTCAGGAAGGCGACCGAGCGGGCGATCAGAGCGGGGATGTCGGGTGCGCCGACGAAGATGTGGCCGGCGCCCTCGACCGTCACCAGTTCGGATTGCGCCCCCGCCGCGAGCAGCGCCGCGTGCAGAAGGCTGCTTTGTTCCAGTGGTACGGGAACGTCGTCGGTGCCGTGGATGAGCAGGAAGGGCGGTGCGTCGGCGTTCACGTAGGTGACGGGGCTCGCCGATCTGGCCCGCTCCGGGGTGGTGCCGCCCAGCAGTTGCTCGATCGGGTCAGCCGTACCCGGCGGCAGGGACACGTCCGGGGGGACCTCCAGCTTTGGCATGGTGGTCAGGTCGCTGACTCCGTACCAGTCCACGGCGGCCCGCACCGAGTCGACGGGCTCGCCCACGACGGGGTCACCCTCCTGCTCGGCACGACCCGCGGTGAGGGCGAGAAGTGCCGCGAGGTGTCCACCGGCCGATTCACCCCATACACCGAACCGCTCGACGTCCAGGCCGAGTTGAGCGGCATGCCGACGCAGGTAGCGGACGGCGGACTTGGCATCCTGCAGTTGCGCAGGGAAGACGGCCTCGCCCGCGAGGCGGTAGTCGATCGAGGCGACCGCGATCCCGGCCTCCAGCAGCGCGTCGTAGACGGCGTCGGTCTCAAGGGTCGGTGGCAGATAGCGGCGATCACCGAACTGCCACGCTCCGCCGTGGATCCACACCACCACCGGATGCCTGCCCCCTCCCGCCGGGACCCACAGGTCCAACTGGAGTGGGCGGAAGCCGGGCGGGAGGGCATAACTGATCCCGGAATAGTGCAGCGAGCCGTCCTCGCGCACAACGGGGCCGACAGGTGGCAGGAACTCGGGTGGAGCCCACTCGGGAGGCTCGGAACCGGTTCGTTCCCGCTCGGTGCTGTGGGTCATCGGGGGGCTCCCGTCGTCGTCAGGGCGGCGGGCGCAGCACAAAGGTAGGTGTGCATGCCCGGAATGGCGGTGCGCCGCGTGCCGTCAGGCAGGACGACCTCGGCGGTGGTGCCCGGCGGCACGGTGACGTCGAGCCGGAAACGGTCGCCGTCGACTTCCCAGGCGGATTCGATCCGTCCGTATGGGCAGTGGTGTTCCGCTCGTGCCCAAGCAAGGCCGCCGCCCGGGCGCGGTGCCACGGTGAACCGCTGATAGCCCGGGAAGTCCGCGTCCGGTTCGATTCCGGCGGTGTAGCGATGCAGGAAGGAGACGACAGCGCCCTTGGAGTAGTGGCTGAGGGAGTCGCGTGGTGTGCCGTCGTCGGCCACACCCTCCCAGCTCTCCCAGATCGTGGTCGCGCCTCGGTCGATCATGTGCAGCCAGGACGGGGCGCTGTCCTGGAGCAGCAGCTCGTACGCCACGTCGAGGTGCCCGGTGTCGGCGAGCACCGACAGCAGGTTCGGGGTCGCGAGGAAACCGGTGCCCAGATGCGTACCGGCATCCCGTACGAGGTCGACGAGCCGCTCCGCGGTCCGGGCTCGCAGTTCCTTCGGCACCAGGTCGAAGGCGAGGGCGCGCACGTGGTTGGCCTGGGTGTCCGGGCGCAGCGAGCCGTCGGGCGCGACGAACTCGGTTCGCCAGGCGTCGCGTATCCGCTCGCTCAGCTCTTCGTACACCGCCGCCTCGTTGTCTCGGCCGATGACCCGCGCGATCCTCGCCGCCAGCCGGGTGGAGTGGGCGTAGTACGCGGTGGCGATGTCGGCCTTGTCGAGCTGCGCGTACTGGGGCAGGTCGTCGCCGATGTGCTCGCCGGGCACGAGCCATTCGCCCCAGTGGAACCCGGTGTCCCACAGATACCGCTCGTGCGGGGCGGGTTCGGCGGAGCGCAGGACCCGGTCCGGGTGGCGTGCTTCGCGTGCCGCGCGTTCGGTCCGTCCGAGCCATGCGGTCATGGTCGGCCACAGCTCCTCCAGCACGGCCCGGTCACCGTACGCGCGGTACATCTGCCAGGGCACGATGACCGCGGCGTCGCCCCAGCCGGCCGAGCCGTTGAGGTGGGCCACCGGGCCGTTCGGGCCTTCGGTGCGGCAGGCGGGCGAGATGTTGGAGACCGTGCCGTCCGGCCATTGGTCGGCGGCGACGTCGCGCAGCCACTTGGCCGAGAACCCGGCGACGTCGTAAAGGAAGGCTGCGGTCGGGGCGAACACCTGCCAGTCCCCCGTCCAGCCGGCGCGTTCGCGGGTGGGGCAGTCCGTGGGGATGTCGCAGACGTTGCCGCGCATGCTCCACACGGCGGCTTCGTGCAGCCGGTTGATCCGCTCGTCTCCGCACTCGAACCAGCCGGTGCGCCGCAGGTCGGTGTGGACCACCACGCCCCGCAGGTCGTCGGCGGTCAGCTCGCCGGGGTGGCCTTCGACACGGACATAGCGGAAGCCGTGTGTGGTGTGCCGGGGTTCGAAGGTCTCGCCCGGGCGGCCTGCCGAGACGACGTGGTCGACCTGGCCGGCCGGGAGGGGCTCGGGCAGGAAGGACAGGTCGACGCGGAGGTGGTCCGTCGTCACGTCGCCGTCGTGGCCGAGTGATTCGCCGTGCGTGAGGGTGAGGCGGGTGTCTTCGGGGCCGAGGTCGCGCAGCCGTACCCAGCCGTTGATGTTCTGGCCGAGATCGAAGACCTGCCGGTCGGGGCGCGGCCGGGTCACCGACACGGGGACGAGTTCCTCGACGCGCCGTACGGGCGGGGCCGGTGAGGTGACCAGCCCGGCGTAGCCGTGGTCGGCGACATCGACCGTCTCCCACTCCTGGCCGTCGTACCCGGGTACGTCCCATCCCGTGCGTGTCCGGCGCAGGTCGCTGAACTGGCCCGCGATGAGGTCGGCTTCGGCGATGTGCGCGGTGGCCGAGCGCCAGTGCTTTCCGGTGCGCACGACGGTCGTGGTGCCGTCTTCGTGTTCGAGATGCAGCTGCGCCAGGAACGACACCCGCTTGCCCCACTGGTCGTGGGCGCGGGTGATGCCGATCTGGCCGCGGAACCAGCCGTCGGACAGGATCGCCCCGAGGACGTTGTCGCCCTCCCGCACCAGTGCGGTCACGTCGTACGTCTGGACCTGAAGCCGTACGTCGTACTGCGTGAAGCCCGGCGTCAGTTCGGCGTCCCCGATCCTCTCGCCGTTGAGGAACGCCTCGTACAGCCCCTGCGCGGTGGCGTAGAGGCGGGCCCGGCGGACCGGGGACGTCGTCGAGAAAGGGGTGCGCAACAGATGGGCCGGGCGGTGTCCGGCGGGCGGCACCTCGGTCTCGACGGGCTCGATCCACAGGGCCTGCCAGTCGGAGGGGTCCAGCAGCCCGGTCTCGAACCAGGCCCACTCGGACCAGTCGCTCTCGCCGACGTCGGTCCAGACCTTGACCTGCCAGGTGATCCGCTCACCGGAGGCCGGTGGAGGGCCGCCGTACGGCACATGGACGCTGTCGGCTCCCTCGACACGGCCGGAGTCCCAGCCCTCGCCGGTTCTGATCCGATGGGCCAGCTGCACGCCGGAGTCGGCCGGAAGCCACCAGGAGAGCCGCGGCCGACGCGTGCCGATGCCCAGGGCGTGTTCCAACTGTTCGGCACGCAGACAGGTGGGCGAGTTCATCCTGAGACCACCGTTTCAACCGTGAGGATCGGCCGGCAGGCTGATCGGCTGGCGGAGAGAAGGAACGTGCCGCTCTCGGTCTGCCACTGACGACCGGTCACCGACCAGTGCTGGAGGGCCCGTGCGGCGATGCGTATGGGGACGTCCACGGCCTCGCCCGGGCCGGCCTCGGCGACGGCGAAGCCGGCCAGCCACAGTTCGGGGCGTTCGACGGCCGAGTCGGGCCGGGCGGCGTAGACCTGCACGACCTCCTTGCCGCGCCGCTCCCCGCTGTTGCGCACACGCACGGTGACGGTCAGGTCCTCGCCGGGGCGCACGTGGGCGGGTACGTCGAAGGACTCGTACTCCCAGGTGGTGTAGCCCAGGCCGTGGCCGAACCAGTACGCGGGTTCGGTGCCCGCGCGCAGGTAGGCGCGGTGGCCGATGTGCAGGCCCTCGGTGTACTCCAGCACTCCGTCCCGGGGGGTGGTGTTCCACACCGGGACGTCCTCGTCGCGGGCGGGCCACGTGGTGGGCAGCCGGCCGCCGGGCTCCGCGGCGCCGAGCAGTACGTCCGCCAGCGCGTTGCCCAGTTCCATGCCGGGGAACCAGGCCAGCAGCACGGCGGCGACCTCGTCCCGCCAGGGCATCTCCACGGGGGCACCTGAGTTGACCACGACGACGGTGCGCGGGTTGGCGGCGGCCACGGCGTGTACCAGGGCGTCCTGGTCGCCGGGCAGCCTCAGCGTCGTACGGTCGAAGCCCTCGCTCTCGACGGCCTCGGTGGTGCCCACGACGACGACGGCGACGTCGGAGGCGGCGGCGAGTTCGACGGCGCGGGCGAGCTGCTGGTCGGCGGGCAACCTGGGTTCGCCGACGACCAGGCCGACCCAGAACAGCATGATGTCCTGCCCCCAGGTGAACCGTAGCCGCACGTCGACCTTCTGGCCTTCCGTCAGCCGCCGGGTGATGTATTCCTGGGGCGCGGCGCCGACCACTGAGCCGATGTCGAGAGGGTCGCGGACGATGTGCGTTTCGATGACCGTCTCACCGTCGAGGTCGAGGACGAACGCGCCGACGCCGCTGACGCCGAGCTGCCAGTCGCCGGTGGTGTCGGCGGTGAAGACGGTGCGCAGTTCGAAGGAGACGCTGCCCTCCTCGACAGATTTCAGGTCGCGCACGAAGTGCGTGCCCGCCGTCGGCTCCTCTTTGAGGCACGCTCCGGTCGCGTCGAGCCACCGGAGGGTGCCGGGCTGGGAGAGTTCGCGGGCGCGGGGGGTCCGCAGGTCGTCGCTGAGGGAGGCCCCCGGCGCGGTGACCAGTTCGACGCGGTCGCCGAGTGCCGAGCGCAGTCCTTCCAGGGGGCTGACGACATACGGCGGGAAGACGGTCGCGCTGCCTCCGCCGAGCGGCCGGGCGTCCAGCGCTCCGGGGCCCAGCAGGGCGACGCGGGACAGGTCGTCGGTCGCGAGAGGCAGCAGGTCCCCGTGGTTGCGGACGAGCACCATGGCGGCGGTCGCGGCCTCACGGGCCAGTGCCGCGCCCTGCGCGACCGTGCCGGGGCCGGGGCGTCCGGCGGCGGCCGGGTGTCCGTCGAGGGCACCGACGCGGGCCGCCAGCCGCAGCAGCCTGCGCACCTTGTCGTCGATGGCGGCTTCTGGGACACGGCCCTCGCGCACCGCGGCGAGCAGCGGCTCGCCCCAGTGCTCCGACGGTCCCGGCATGGCCAGGTCGAGCGCGGCCGAGGCGGACTCCTCGGTGCCGTAGACGGCGCCCCAGTCGGAGACGACCAGTCCCTCCCAGCCCCACTCGTCCTTCAGGACGTCGCGCAGCAGCGGGCTCTCCGTCATGGGCGCGCCGTCGACGCCGTTGTAGGCGGCCATCACGGTCCAGGGACCGGCCTCGGCGACCAGATGTTCGAAGGGGGCAAGGTAGAGCTCGCGCAGGGTCCGCTCGTCCACCCGGATGTCGACCGAGGTGCGGTCGGTCTCGGAGTCGTTGGCGACGAAGTGCTTCGGGCAGGCACCGACCCCGTTGTCCTGGAGGCCGCGGACATAGGCGGCCGCCATCCGGCCGGTCAGGAGCGGGTCCTCCGAGAAGCACTCGAAGTGCCGGCCGCCCAGCGGGGAACGGTGGAGGTTGACCGTGGGGCCGAGCGCCACGTCGATGTCCTTGCGTACTGCTTCCGCGGCCAGCAGGCCACCCACCCGGTGGAGAAGCTCCTCGTCCCAGGTGGCGGCCAGAGCACTGGAGGAGGGCAGGTTGGCCGACCAGTCCCGCTCGTCCTCGATCGGGCCGCGGACGCCGACCGGCCCGTCGGAGACGCTGATCGGCCGCAGACCGATCTCCTCGCAGGCCTGTGTGGCCCAGGCGCCCGCGCCGGAGATCAGCCGGAGCTTGGTCTCCAGGTCGAGCTTGCGTACGAGATCGTCGAGTGTGGGGTCCATGGGAACAGCTCCTGGGGTCGTGAGCGTCGGGCAGTCGTCGAGGGGGAGGTCAGTCGGTGGCGTGATGGCAGGCGACATCGCTGTCACCGACCCGGCGCAGCGCGGGCCGCTCGGTGTGGCACACGTCGGTGGCGAGGGGACAGCGCGACGCGAAGGGGCAGCCGGCGGTGGAGGGAGTTCCGAGTCCGGCCGCTCCGATGCCCATCGCCTCGCGCGCGGCGCGCCGGGCCGCCTGTTCGGCGGGGCGGGGCACCGGCGCGGCGGCGGTGAGGGCCCGGGTGTAGGGGTGGCGGGGGTGTTCGACCACGGCCGCCGCGGCACCGGTCTCCATCACCTGGCCGCGGTAGAGGACGACCACCCGCTGGGCGAGGAAGCGGACCACCGCGAGGTCGTGGGCGACGAACAGGTACGACAGACCTCGCTCGTCACGCAGGTCGGCGAGCAGGTTGAGCACCTGCGCCTGGGTCGACAGGTCCAGCGCGCTCACCGGCTCGTCGCACACCACGACCTTCGGGTCGCACACCAGGGCACGGGCCACCGCGATGCGCTGCCGTTGACCGCCGGAGAACTGGCGGGGCCGGCGGTCGGCGGCGGAGGCCGGCAGCCCCACCCGCTCCAGGGCGGTGCGCGACCGCCGAGCCGCCTCCGCCTTGCCGATGCCCATCAGGCGCAGCGGCTCGGCGAGGGTCTCGCCGATGGTCATGGCGGGGTTGAGGGAGGAGTACGGGTCCTGGAACACCACCCGCAGCTGGGCCGCGAGGGCCCGCCGCCGGGCCGGGGCGGCATGGGTGATGTCTTCTCCGAAGAAGGAGATCGATCCACCGGTCGCGGGCTGGAGGCCCAGGACCGCCTTGCCGATGGTCGACTTGCCCGAGCCCGACTCGCCGACCAGGCCGATGGTCTCGCCGGGCGCGATGGAGAACGACACGCCGTCGACGGCCGGAGGCACCGGCTTGCGCCGGGAGCGGCGGCCGTAGTGGACGGTCAGGTCCCGCACGTCGAGGGCGAGGGTCTGCGCGGTGCCGGCCGGGGCCGTAGTGGTGCTCATGCGGGGGTCCTCTCGTCCGGGTGGGCGGCGGTCGCCGCGAGTTCGGTGGCTCGGACGCAACGGATGGTGCCGCCTCGGTCGGCCGCTTCCAGTGCCACGGGCTGCCCGCAGGCGTCTGTCGCGTAGAGGCAGCGGTCCTGGAAGCGGCATCCCTGCGGCCAGCTGCCGGGCGTCGGCACCTGGCCGGGGATGGCCGTCAGCCGGTGCGAGGGCGTCACGGCCTCACCCGCATGCGGGTTCGCCCCGAGGAGCGCCTTGGTGTACGGATGGCGGGGGGCGTCCAGCACCTCGGTCACCGTTCCGGATTCGACGATCTCGCCGGCGTACATCACCGCGACCTCGTCGCAGAGGTCGGCGACGACACCGAGGTCGTGGGTGACGATCACGACCGAGGTGCCCGACTGGCTGACGAGTGAACGCAGCAGGCTGAGGATCTCCGCCTGCACGGTCACGTCGAGGGCCGTGGTCGGCTCGTCGGCCACCAGCAGCTTCGGGCCGCCGGTCAGGGCGAGGGCGATCGCCACTCGCTGGGCCATGCCTCCGGACAACTGGTGGGGGTAACTGCTCATGACGGCCTGGGGGTCGACGATTCCCACCCGTTTCAGCAGGCTCACGGCGCCGTCCCGCGCCTCCGCGCGGGACAGTCCGCGCAGTCGCCGCAGCGGTCCGGTGAGCTGGTAGGCGACGGAGAACATGGGGTCGAGGGCGACCATCGGCTCCTGCGAGACGTAGGCGATCTCGCGTCCGCGGACCGGCCGCAGCCGTCGCTCGTCGAGGCCTGCCAGGTCGCGGCCCTGCCAGTGCAGCGCGCCGCCGGTGACCGCGACTCCGGCGGGCAGCAGTCCGAGTGCGGCCAGCGCGGTCATGGTCTTGCCGCAGCCGGACTCGCCGACCAGGCCGAGCACCCGGCCGGGCTCGACCCGGAAGGAGACACCGCTGACCAGCACCGGTCCGTCGTCGACGGCCACGGTCAGGTCGCGTACGTCCAGTACTCCCGATCCGTCGGGCTCGGCCGGCCCGGCGGCGGCCCCGCCGCCCCGCTTCTCGGCCCGCTGGGCGACCCGGGGCACTTCCTCCGGGTCGGTCAGGGCGTCTGCAATCAGGTTGGCGGCGATCACGGTCAGGGACAGCATCAGTCCGGAGGGCACCATCAGCCAGGGCGCGTCGTAGATGTGCTGGGAGGCCGTACCGATCATGGCGCCCCAGCTGGGCGCGGGCGGCTTCGGGCCGAAGCCCATGAAGGCGAGGCCGGACTGGATCAACAGGCCGATCCCGAACAGCAGGGCCGCCTGCACGGCCAGGACCGTCCGCATGCCCGGCAGCACATGGCGGAGGTTGACCCGCCAGGAGCCGAGGCCGTTGACCCGGGCCGCGTCCACGTACAACTGCTCCCGCAGCGAGCGCGCCACCCCCAGGAGCACCCGGTACATCCCGGAGGAGATCAACACGCCCAGCACGGTCATGATGAGCACGGTGTCCACACCGAACACCCCGATGAACGCGAGGATGATCACCGTGCCCGGCAGGGCCATCATGATCTCGGTGGTGCGGCTGATGACCGTCTCCGTGCGCCCGCCGCACTCGGCGGCGACGAGCGCCAGCGGGACGGCGACGGCGTAGGCCACGACCACGGTCAGCAGCGAGGCTCCGAACGTGCTCGCGCCGGCCGCGAAGATACGGCTGAGCAGGTCTCGCCCCAGCTCGTCGGTGCCGAGCCAGTGTTGGGCACTGGGGCCCTGGAGCGCGGCCGACAGCTGCTGGTCGTTGGTCCCGTACGGAATCCACCAGGACGCCGTGAGCGAGAGTACGACCAGCAGTGCCAGCCAGCCGAGTCCGAAGACGCCGCCCGGCCTGCGCAGCAGCAGGGGCAGCCGGTGCCGGGCGGGCTGCGACGCCTCGGTGACGGTGTGCTCGGGGTCTTCGAGCAGTTGTTGTGCCGGCTTGGCCTGAAGGTATTCGCTCATGCCGCACGCAACTTCGGGTTCAGCGCGCTGATCAGTACATCGAGCGCGACGTTGGTGACCACGACGACGACCGTCGCGATGATCACGACTCCCTGCACGGACGGGAAGTCGTGGGAGGTGACCGCGGCCTGGGCGACCTGTCCCAGACCCGGCAGGGCGAAGATCTGCTCGACGATCACGGTGCTGCCGAACAGCCCGACGAACTGCATGCCGAGCCCCGCCACCACGGGCACACTCGCGTTGCGCAACGCGTGCACGTACAGCAGCCGCCAGGGCGGAATCCCCGTCGCGCGCAGGGTCCTGATGTGTTCCTGCCCCAGGGCCTCGACCATGGAGGCGCGCGCCTGCCGGGCCACGAGGCCAGCCCCGCCGATCGCCAGGCTGAGCACCGGAAGGGCCAGGCTCTTCGCCCAGTCGACGGGCGAGTCCGCGAAGGGGGTGTAGCCGGTCGCCGGGAGCCAGCCGAGCCGGATGGAGGCGACGTAGACCAGCAGGATGCCCAGCCAGAAGGTCGGCAGGGACACCACGATCCCGGAGAAAGCGGTGATGAACCGGTCGACGAGACCGCCGCGGACCGCCGCCACCACTCCCGAGACGATGCCGAGCACACCGCTCAGGGCGGTGGCGCCGAGTGCGATGGCCGCGGTCACCGGGAGCCGGGACGCCAGGTCCGGGCCGACCTCGTTGCCTCCGGTCAGGGAGGTGCCGAGGTCGCCGCGGACCGCGTGGGTGATCCAGTCCCAGAACTGGACGGCCAGCGGCTGGTTCCAGCCGAGCAGTTCGTTCTGGGCGTGGATCTCTTGCGCGGAGGCTCCCGGGCCGAGCATCACCGCGCCCGGGCTGCCGGGAATGGAGTGAACGAGTGCGAAGGTCAGGACGATCACCGCCAGCAGCGTCAGGACCGCCATCGCGGCCCGCCGGGCGAGGAATCTGGTCACGGAGCCTCCTCCTTCCTCTTCTTGTTCGAGTGGTCCCCGACCGGGCCGGTCGTCAGGAGACCGGCTTGATCGAGGACAGCAGCGGGTAGGCGTCGTTGCCCGCGAAGGTGAGGGGCTTGACCTTCTTGGTGCTGTAACCGGCGTAGGAGTAGCTCTCGTACAGCGGGATCAGCCAGCCCGCTTCCACCAGGCGGGTGTTGAGCTTGGTGAGAGCCTCGGTCCGCTTCGCGCCGGTGGCGCCCGCGGCGGCGTCCGTGTACTCCGTGAGCTGCTTGTCGGTCGCCTTCTGGGTGTTCAAGAACCCACCGAGGACGACGGACTGCATGGCGACCACCGGGTCGGGCCAGTTGAACGTGAGGTAGCCGAGCGGGGTGGTGTTCACGGCCGCGAAGGCCTCTTCGGTGGAGGCGGCGGCCTTGAGTTTCATGTCGATCCCGACTGCCTTGAGCTGCTTCTGGATCGCTTCCAGGTCGGTCTCATTGGCCTGGCTGGTGATCACCGTGAAGGAGAAACCCTTGGCGTATCCGGCTTCGGTGAGGAGCTTCTTGGCCTTGTCCGGGTTGTAGCCCCAGGTGGTGTTGAGCGAGGCGTCGTAGCCGTCGAAGGAGGACGGGAAAGCGTTGGAGGTCGGCTTGTCGCCCTTGTGGAGTCCGCTCACCAGGTCCTTGCGGTTGACCGCGACCTGGATGGCCTGGCGGACCCTCTCGTCGCCGAACGGCTTGGAGACCGTGCCCTTCTTGTCGAAGACCGGCAGGGTCACCACCGTGCCGCCCAGGGAGGACAGCCCCGTGCCTCGCGACTTGACGAACGAGGAGGTCGATCCGGCGACCGCGGCGACGTCCACCTGACCGGAGACCAGCGCGTTGGCTCTGGCCTGCGGGTCCGGCAGGGCACGGTAGACGACGGTGTCGTAGGCGAAGGCGGCGGAGTTCCAGTAACCCTTCCTGCGCACCATCGTGTACTTGTTGCCCTTGACCGATCCCGACTTGTCGAGGGTGTACGGGCCCGAGCCGAAGGGTGCGGCGCCGAGCGCCTTGCTGTCGGCGAGTCCCTTGGCGCTGACGATCATTCCGGCGTCGGAGGCGAGCTGCTCCTGGAAGGTCGGCTGGGCCTTGGCGAAGGTGAGGACGACGGTCTGGTCGTCGGGTGCGGTGACCTGCTTGATCTCGGCCTGTCCGCCCTTGGCCATGTTCCCGTACGCGACCAAGGCGGCGTCATTGCGTCGGTCGAGGTTCTTCTTGACCACGGCGGCGGTGAGCTTGCTGCCGTCCGCGAAGGTCACACCCTTGCGCAGTGTGAGGGTCAGCTGCGTCTTGTCCTTGTTGTATGCGAACTTGGTGGCCAGGCTCGGCTTCACGCCGCCGCCGGCGGTCTTGACGAAGAGCGAGTCGTACACGCTCTCGAAGAACTGCCGCATCTCGGTGTACTTCGCGGGGTCGTAACCGTTTGCGGCCGAGTCGCCGTCCATGCCGATCGTGAGGGTGTCCGACGCGGACGCCGAGGAACCGCTCGCGGAGGACGAGCTGCAGGCCGTGACACCGGTGAAGGCGAGGGCGACGGTGGTTGCCAAGATGATGGTGCTTCTTGCCGAACTGCTTTTGAAACGATTCATTACGTGAGGCTCCTTTGCCTGCGGCCTGGGTGAGTCGATGCCGGCGGGGCGGGGAAGGGGGGTGGAGTCAGAAGGCGCGCACGGCGGCGGGAGGGCGGGGGGTGTGTGCCGCGATCGGGGCGCAGACGCGCTGGGCGAAGTCCAGGGCCTCGTCGAAGACGGTCCGCGGATCGGGCAGACCGGCCCACAGATGGTCCGCGGAGTCGATGAGCCGCAAGGTCACCTCGCCGCCGCAGGCCCGCAGCGCGTTGGCGAGCTGTTCACTCTGGGCGCTCGGGACGAACCGGTCGGCCGTGCCGTGGGCGAGCAGGAAGGGTGGAGCGGCGGCGCAGACGTAGGTGACCGGGCTCGCCTCCGCAGCAAGCCGGGGCGCCTCGGGGACGGGCGCACCGATCAACTGGGCCTCCCGGGAATCCGCCGCGTCGGGCACGGTCACGGCGTCGGGGCGGGACTGGCTCTGCATGGTCCGCAGGTCGGCGGGCCCGTACCAGTCCACGACACCGACCACGTCGGCGTACGGACCAGCCACCACGGGGTCGGCTTCCAGCTCCGGTCGGCAGGCCGTCAGTCCGAGCAGTGCGGCGAGGTGGCCGCCGGCCGACTCGCCCCACAGAACGACCCGTTCGGCGTCGAGCCCCAGCGCCTCGGCGTGCTCGCGCACCCAGCGCAAGGCGGCCTGGCCGTCGTGCAGTTGAGCGGGGAAGACGGCCTCCGCGCTGAGCCGATAGTCGATCGAGGCGACCGCGAAGCCGGCCGACGCGAGCGGGTCGAACGGACCGACCTGCCACGCCTCGAAGGCCGGCCCGAGCTGAGCCCGACTCCCGGTCCGCCAGCCTCCACCGTGGAGGAAGACAACGACCGGCACGGGACCCCCGGCAGGGTGCGCGGCGGGGAGGTGGAGATCGAGCAGGAGCGGTCGGAAACCGTCCGGTGTCGCATACTCGACTCCTCGCAGCAGCCGGGTGCCCGCCGGTGTGACTTCCGCGGTGGGCAGCGGCGTGGCGGGCCTGGCCATGTCAGCCGTCCAATGGACGCAGGTCGAACCGGAAGTCGTTGCCGTACTCGCGCGCGGCGCGGTCGATCTGCTCCGGCGAGGGGACGTACGGCGGCTGGGGCAGTTCCAGGGAGTCCGTACGGGTGCCGGATGCGGCGAAGAAGCGCTCGAAACCGCCGCTGGACACGCCCATGATCCGGGTGTCGTCGGCCTCCACACGGAAGGTGTGCAGGCAGCCGGCCGGTACGTAGCCGAAGTCGCCGGTTCCCAGCAGCTTCTCGTGTTGCTCACCTTGCGCGTCCCGGATCCACACGCGAGCCCTCCCGGAGAGCATGAAGAACGTCTCGTGGACATCGGCGTGCACATGTGTGGGGATCGCGTCGCCCTTGGGGGCGGCGTAGGTGAACACTCCAAACTGTCCACCGGTCTCGTCCTTGCTGAGCAGCACGGTGATCAGCGAGTCGAACAGGTGAGCCCGCTCCCCCTCACCTGCCTCCAGGAAGAAGGGCACAGGCTGGCCCGGAAGGGAGAACTGCTCCGCACCGCTCTGTGTGAACTCCGCAGTCATGGGTCTCCTCGGAATCGGTTCGGCTCGGAACCTGAGAGGCATCTCGTCGACGTGTGAGGTAAGAGTGGGAGATCGACCAGATCGGCACCAGCGGCAATTCCATTGAATGGCATGCGATCGAAACCTTGCCGCAATACACAAGAAGCGGCCCGGAGGGCGAGACTGCAGGCATGACGAACCCTCCCAGCGTCTCTCGGGGCCGCCGGCCGGCCCAGGGTGATCCGGTGATCGACCGGGCGTTCGCTCTGCTCACGGCCTTCAACGAGACCCGCCGCGCCATGACTCTCGCCGAGCTGAGCCGGGTCACGGACACACCGCCCAGTACGACACTCCGGCTCGCCCGGCGCCTGCTCCACTGGGGGGCTCTGGAACGGGACGCCGATGGCCGTTTCGTGGTCGGTCTGCGTCTGTGGGAGGTAGCCTCGCTCGCCCCGCGCGCCCACGGCCTGCGCACGGTGGCGCTCCCGTTCATGGAGGACCTGTACGAGGCGACGCACCAGCACGTGCTGTTCGCGGTCCTGGACGGCATGGAAGCTCTCCTGGTCGAACGGTTGTCGGCGCGCGAGGCCATCGATGTGCTGTACCGCGTGGGCGGCCGCCTTCCGCTGCATTCCACCGGTGTCGGTCTCGTTCTCCTTGCCCACGCCGACCCGGACTTCCAGGAGACCTACCTCGCCCAACCACTGGTCCACGAACCGGAAGGCGTGCCCCTCTCCTCCGCCGCGTTGCGCCGCGCCCTCGCCGAGGTGCGCCGCAACGGGATCGCCGTCGTCAACCGACGGGAACCTCGCCCGCTGCTCGCTGCCGCAGTCCCGGTACGAGGCGCGGACGGAGACGTCGTCGCGGCAATCTCGGTTGTCGTACCGGCAGGCCACACAGAGCCACGGTTCATCTCTCCCGCACTGCGGGCCACAGCCCGCGCGCTGTCGCGGGGCCTCGGGGCGCCCGTCTCCACCGCGCCGACTCTGGGCTGATTTCCGGACCGTTCGTGATGATCCGACAGGACGAACGGGGGTTCATCGTGCCGTACCTGCCGATCGGCGAGTACGGTCCGTACCCGGAGCGGCTGCGGCAGCAGTTCGAGGGTGTGATCTGGCGGTTCAAGACCGGCGGGCAGTGACGGGAGATGCCGCAGGAGTTCGGCGCCTGGTCGACCGTGCACAACCGCTTCCGGCAGTGGTGTGACGCCGGGGCCTTCGAGGCCCTGCTGGAGGGCCTGATCAGGGAAGCGGCGAAACGGGGTGATGTGGACCTGCCCCTGGTCAGTATCGACTCCACCACCGCGCGGGCACACCACGATGCCGCCGGGATGCACCTGGGCGAGGACGTCATCACCGCGTTGGAGAAGGCTGCCGCCGAGGAGGAGAAGGCAAGGTCAAAGGGGGGCAGCCTCGAAGAACAAAGCGGGCAGGACGTCAAAGCAGATCACGAGCGGGAGGAGCGACGACGTATCCGGCGTCGGCGAAGAGTCCGCCTGAAAGCCGTCACGGGATACGGCTTGCGTTCACTCACCCGGTCACATCACCAGATCAACGACCGCGGACCGGCAGATTCCGCCCTGCTCGTCGGCGGCGCGGTGCCCGACGCCACCTACCAGCGCCGCATGAACGACTACGCCAAGGCGCTCGACGCGGCAGGATCCCGGCTCGTGCTGTTGGGCCGTCCACCACTGGCCCCGGGCATCCCCGTCACCGTCGTCGACTACGACAACCGGGGAGGCGCCTTCCAAGCCGCCTCGCACCTGCTGGCCGCCGGACACCGGCGCATTCTCTTCCTCGGCGGACAGCATGGGCTGAGCAGCTCCGAGAAGCGCCGCGAGGGCCTTCAGGACGCCCTGCGTGCTCACTCGGTGGCCTACGATGCAGAGTTGGACGTTCCCGGTCAGTACACGCGCGCCTCCGGGTATCGCCGGGTGCGGGACGCACTCGAAGCCCGTCTGGACTTCTCCGCCGTCTTCGCCGCCACCGACGCGATCGCCGTCGGAGTGCTGGCCGCACTGCGGGAGGCCGGGCTACGTGTCCCCCGTGATGTCTCGCTGGTCGGCTTCGACGACGCTCCCTTCGCGGCGGACCTCACTCCGTCCCTCACCACCGTCCGGGTTCCCTACGAGGAACTGGGCCGCACCGCCGTACGCCTGGTCCTTGACCGCGAAGACGGCGCTCCCGACGACAACCAGGCCGTGCTGAGCACCCAGTTGATGATCCGGGATTCGGTGCAGCCATACAAGCGAGCTTGACTGCGTCCGGCATCCAGCTCGCGGGCCCAGATCTGGGCGGGCAGGAGTTCGGCGTACTCATCACCGTTGATCAGCCGCCCCACCCCCACCCCCACGCCTCTGCCGCCGCCACCGTTCCACCGATCTTTCAGACACCCTCAGAGCGGCAGCGACGGCCTTGTTTCCGTCTCCGGCTTCCAGCCGAGCCGCCACGTCCAGCCACACTCGCTCCCGGGCTTACCTCTCGGCGTCGGTCAAGCCACCGCCCTGCGCGTACCTCATGGTCACATCAGTACAGCGCAGAGGGCTCAACGGCAGTCGGCCAGGAGCTGGGCGCAGTCCCAACTGTCGCGCCTGGGTTAGCAGTGGGCCGATCGTCGGCCAATCGGCTGGCCCGGGACTGATCACCACCGACCACAGGTGTTGCTAACGCGCGTCGGAAGATTGCCGGCCGACTGCTGGAGATCGACTGACACTGCTCACGCAGTCCTGGAACCTACAGGCCCGGCGGTAAAACCCCGACCAGCGCCGCGCGCATGCCGTATGGTGGAGAAACCGACGCGGGGTGGAGCAGCTCGGTAGCTCGCTGGGCTCATAACCCAGAGGTCGCAGGTTCAAATCCCGCCCCCGCTACCAAAGTCCGGCCCCCGGCGACATCATGTCGCCGGGGGCCGGAGCCGTTCCGCAACTGGGCCCTGGGTCATACGCCGTCACCCGACGTACCCGGGTGCCGGGGCGCGTGCAGGGGGGCCGTTGCGGCGTCCAACAGGGCGCCGGTGCGCCGCCGTGTGGCCACCTAGCGCCATGTCCCGGGCGCGTGGGTGACCAGCATCGCGGCCGCGGCCCTCCGGTGGCGAGGGGGATCAGCCGGTCCGGGACCAGCCCTCGGTGCTGTCGGACGGCCGGCCGGCGGCAGGCCGTTCGTGCTCGGTGCGCGCGGTTTCCAGGAGTATCCGCCAGGAGGTCACTGTCGGGCGCCGGCGCAGCAGACTGCGCCTCTCCCGCTCCGTCATGCCTCCCCAGATCCCGTGCTCGATGCGGTTGTCCAGGGCGTAGGCCAGGCATTCGGTGCGTACCGGGCACCCGTTGCAGACGGCCTTCGCCCGGTTCTGGGCCGCGCCCTCGACGAAGAGGTCGTCGGGGTCAGCGGTACGGCACTTCGCCCGTGCCTGCCACTCTTCCTCACCTGTGATCATGCCTGTGCCGTCCTCTCCCCTGCCCCCGCCACGGGGGATGCACAGACCGTACGACAACCACACGAGAAGCAAGGCGCCCCGCGGGGCAGCAACTCCATCGGATGACAGCTCTGTTGACAGCGGTCGAGACGCGCGAGCGGCCGCGCGGACACCGGCCGAGAAGGACATCGTTGCCGTCCGGCAGCGCGGTCAGCCGGAACGGCGGGCAGGGCACGGAGCCCGACGTCGTACGCCGTCGCGCCGAGGGCGAGGACCACGAGCGGCCACACGAGCTGCCCCGCCCGGCGCTGTTCGCGACATCAAAGCCGCCCGCGCCCGCGGCATCATCGACGTCCTGACCCGTGCGGGCATCCGCTGCTGGGCAGACAAGGGCTACCAGGGCGCGGGAGGCACAGTCCGCGTTTTCTACCGCGGGCGGTGGGACACGCTGTCGGCCGGCCAGCGAGCCGTCAACGTCTCCTACGCGAAGATTCGCGCTGTCGGCGAGCAGGCCATGGCCACGCTTGAGCAGTGGCGCCTGCCACGGAAGCTCCGCTGCAGCACCACCCGCGTCACCGACACCGTGAAGGCCGTGCTTGCCCTCCACCTGGCCACCTCAGCATGTAGTTGAGGTGACTGTGAGAAATCGGTGGCCGGGCCCCTCGGGTCAGCCCTGGTCAGCCCTCCGTGACGATTCGTGGTTGGCCATCGGGAATCCGAATCTCATGGCCGAGTCTGATTCGGGACACCGACGTGCTTCGGCCTTGGTGCTGCTGTGCAGCGCGGGGGCCGAAGGGGTGCCGTCCTCGCTTCGACTCAGGTCACTGGATTCCGGTGGCTCTGGTCACCATGCGGTGATGACCGGCGCGTCGGGTTGGTGCTGCCGCCATGCCTCGTTGAGGCGCGCGAGCCGGTCCGCGGCGGCGATGCCGTGCAGGGACGCGACCTTGCCGTCGCTGACTTCGAACGCCACGACACCCACGACCCGGTCGTCGACCACAGCGAGGACGGCTGGGGAGCCGTTGACCAGCGCGACGTGGAACGCGGGAGAGCCGCCGGCCAGCCGCCGCTTCGCCGGCGTGGGCGTGAAGCCGGCCCGCACGTGGGCGGCGATGCGTTCGCGGGTGTTGTACCGCAGTAGCCGCCTGGCCAGTCCGTAGCCGTCCGAAATCGCGTTCGCGTCGGCGGTGAGCATCGCCACCAGCCGTTCGGTGCGCCCCGACGTGGCGGCGGCGAGCAACTCCTCGACGATCCGGCGCGCGGACGCGGGGTCCACCTCGTCGCCGCCGCGGCGCTCGGCGGTGACCCGGCGCCGGGCCCGGTGGACATGCTGTTGGCTCGCGGACTCGGTGATGTCGAGGATCCCGGCGATCTCGGCGTGGGTGTATGAGAAGGCCTCGCGCAGGACGTAAGCGGCCCGCTCGACCGGCGAGAGGCGCTCCATGAGAATCAGTACGGCTAAGGACACCGATTCGCGCTGCTCGAAGGTGTCGGCCGGACCGAGCATTGGGTCGCCCTCAAGGAGCGGCTCGGGCAGCCATACACCGGCCGCCCGCTCGTGGCGCGCCTGCGCCGAGCGGAGCCGGTCGACACAGAGATTGGTGACGACCTTGGTCAGCCACGCTTCCGGCACCTCGATACGTTCCCGGTCCGCGGCCTGCCAGCGCAGGAACATGTCCTGCACGGCGTCCTCGGCGTCGGCGGCCGAGCCGAGCAGACGGTACGCCAGCGAGGCCAGCCGGCCCCGGCTGGCCTCGAACCGCTCGATGGCTGCGCTGTCCATGCGGAGCAGCTTATGCGGCGGCCCTTACACCAGCCCGGTCGGGCGAGGTGGCCAGGCGGTGCCTGCGCTTGGGCATGCCGAAGGTCGGGTGGGCGATGCCCCACTCGGCCCCCTTGAGTACGCCTGACTTGAGCCGCGCGGCCATCCGGCCGCCCAGGTACCAGGACTTCGCCCGGACGTTCCCGTCCACCATCTGGAAAATCGCGTCCCGCCGCCCGAGGCTGATGTGATTGCCGTAGTACTTCAGCCCGGCAGCCGGGACCTTGCTGCCCGTCAGGCGCGCGATGATCGCGGCGGTTGCCTGCATGTTGGTGACGCCGGCCGAGGCGCAGGACATCGGCAGCGGCCGGCCGTTCTCGCCGATCGCGTAGGCGCAGTCACCGGCGGCGTAGACGTCCGGATGTGAGACCGAGCGCATGCTGCCGTCAACGACGATCTGGCCGGTCTCGGCGACCTTCAGACCGCTGCCGGCCGCGATGGGGTCCACGGCGAAACCAGCGGCCCACACGGTCACGTCGGCCGGGATGGACGTGCCGTCGGCAGCGAACGCCCGTGTCGGCTCGACGGCTGCGATGTCGGTGTGCTCGTGGACGGTGATGCCGAGCCGGTCGAAAGCTTGGCGCAGGTGGCGGCGGGCCTTCGGGGAGAGCCAGGCTCCCAGCTCGCCGCGGGCGGCAAGCGCGAGGGAGAGGTCGGGCCGGGACTCGGCGAACTCGGTCGCGGTCTCGATGCCGGTCAGCCCCTCACCGACGACCAGCACGGCGCCGCCCTCGCCCAGCCCGGCCAGGCGCTCGCGTAGACGCAGCGCCGAGGACAGGCCGGTCACGTCGAAGGCGAACTCGGCCACGCCCGCGACGCCATGGTGGGCCACGGCGCTGCCGAGCGTGTAGAGAAGCGTGTCGTACATGAGCTCGCCGTCGCCGTCCTCGCCGGTGACGGCGACGGTCCGGCGCTCGGGGTCGACGCCGGTGACACGCGCCAGGCGCAGACACACCCTGGTGCCCGCGAATACGTCGGTGAGCTTCCGGAACGTGATGTCCTGGCCGATCGCGAGCTGGTGGAGCCGCATCCGCTCAACGAAGTCTGGCGCGGCGTTGACGACGGTGATCTCGGTGTCGGCCGGAGAGAGCCGGCGGGTCAGGTTTCCGGCGGCGAAGGCCCCGGCGTATCCGGCTCCGAGTACCACTATGCGGTGCTTCATGACGTTGCTCCTGTCTCGTTCGCGTGACCTTTGAACGAGATGGCGCCTCGATTGCTGACAGGAGCGGAGTGTGACGCCGGTCACCGAACCAAGACGAGCGGCTGAGGGTGCCGGCTGAACGGGCAGTCGCTCGTTTGCGCCTTGCCGACATCTGTGAAGCCCACAGGACAGCAGCTCCAAGGCCTGCAGTCCGCGCCCGCCGGGCCCGGACCCTCGGAGCAGGCTGTGGCAGGGTTGGCGGCGTGGACTGCGTCTTCTGCCAACTCATCCGTGAGGGCACCGCGCGTTGGGTAGCCCGCGAGACTGAGACCTGTGCCTTCACCCCACTGAACCCGCTCGCGCCGGGGCACACGCTGGTTGTCCCCACCAGGCATTTCACGGACGTGTTCGACACCCCGCCCGACGTCCTTACCGCATCGATCACGCTGGTCCAGCGCGTCGCGGCTGCCATGCGCACTGCCCTGGACGCCTCGGGCGTCAACGTCCTGAGCGCCAGCGGACCGGGATCGGAACAGTCCGTTCCCCACCTGCACTTCCACGTCGTTCCTCGGTGGGTGGATGACGGGATCTCGACATGGCCGATCGGACGGTCCCGCCGCCGCCCCACCGGCGATCCACGCACGCAACTGGCCGCCGCGCTCAACCGTGACCACACGCGGGACCTGTACCACCCCTGACGGGGATGAAGCGCGACCACGATCGCATCAGCTCTGGCGGGCGCCAGGGTGAAAGGGGTCGCGATAGCCCTCGTTCCAGCGTTGATGCAGGTGAGGCCTGTACTCGTCGAGGATGGACTCTCGGTTGGCCTCCTTGGCAGCAGCTGGGCGATGTCGGTGGCGCGTGCGAAGCGGCGCACCGTGGAGTTGTCCAGTCGCAGTTCCGGGCGATCGCGGGCCGGGTCTTGCCTGCGGCCAGCCGTTCCTGTATCGCTGCTTAGCGCTCCGTGGTGCGGGCGGCCAGGCGCGGCGGGCGGCCGAGACTTTGACACCGGCCAGATGAGGAAGAAGCACCAACGAGTGGCTGTGACCAGCACCTCCCCATCTGGTCCTAGGAGCGGATGAGTGTGCGGGCTTGCTCGATCCACCCCGAGACGGCCTTGGCACCGCAGTTCTCGGCGACCGACTGTGCTTCGTCGAGGTGGTGGAACGCCGCCGTTGGGTCGCCGGTTTCCGCCGCGAGGTAGGCCAATGCCACCAGGCCCGCCGCTTCCCCGGGCCTGAAGCCGATCTCCCGGCGCAGTGTCACCGATTCGGTCAACCGCTCATGGGCCTGGTCGAAGTCGCCTGCGTCCTTGTCGGCGAAGCCGAGATGACGAATCGCATAGGACATCGTCATCCGGTCGCCGACGGATCTCGCCAGAGCGTAGGACCGCTCGAAGTACGGCCTGCCGGTGACTCCGTCACCCTTGACCACCTGGTGCCAGCAGCCGACCCAGAACAACGCATCCGCCTCACCCGACGCGTCCCCCAAACGCTTGTACAACTCGGCCGCGCGCTCGAACAGAACCACTTCCTCTCTGTTCTCCTCGCGGTCATTGAGGAAGCGGACGTGCAGAATCTTGCCCCGAGCCATGGAAAGCGGCGCCTCGACCGCGTCCAGCACGTCATCGGACCGGTCCAGCGCGGACGTGTCCCCGCCGAACATCGCCGCTTCGAACAGCTCTCCCGCACGTTCGACCCAGTCCTGCCCTTGCATACTCCTACCCCTCCCCGTTGGACGATGGCTGCGCCGAGGCTATCTCCGCCCTCCCGGCGGAAGGCGGGCATTGTTGGAGCAGGACCGCGCCGCCCCATGCGGCGGCCCTCGTAGGCACTGCGATCACACCGTCCCGCGCCGATCACCTGTGGAGCCCAGGAAAGTCGCGGCTTCCTGGGCCGTCGAGTCACCGATCGATCGTCCCACGCCGCCGATCTCAAACGCGGTCCGCGCGCCGATCGGCGGGCAGTGCTTGCTCTTGGCCGTGGTTACGGTCCTTGTGCCGGCTCTCGGCTCGCGACAGTGCCTGTCCTCCGGCGCCCCGCAGGGCCCAACGGTGCACCACCCCGTCGTCGTCCGCGCTCGTCAGGAGGGTGCCGTCCGAGGAGAACGCGACCGCGTGCAGCGGACTCTCACAGCTGGTGGGGAGGTCATCGGCCGGCTGCCCGGTGGCGAGGTTCCACAGCCGTACCACTCCGTCGGCTCCGCCACTCGCCAAGAGAATGCCGTCAGGGGAGAACGCCAACGCGTGCAGGGGGCTTCCGGAGCTGGTAGGGAGTACACCGACTGGCTGTCGGCTCGCCATGTCCCAGAGCCGCACCACCGCATCGTCGCCCGCTGCGGCCAGCAGAGCACCGTCGGGTGGTGAGAAACTCACCGCACGGACGGCGGCTCCGAGGGGGCCGGTGAGAGGCCGGCCGTCCGGCTGGCAGTTCGCCGCATTCCACAGCCGGGGGCCGCCCTCACGACTGCCGGTAGCGAGGTGCACGCCGTCAGGGGAGAACGCCACCGCATACACCGGTTGGTCGTGGCCGATGGGGAGTTCACCGGCCTGCTGGTAACGTGCCGGACGGACAGGCTAGGCCCCTCCCCCGCGCACAGGCGCGGACAACCGCGTTCAGCTGCGGCCACCTCGGGACGTACCCCGGTGCGGGCGTTCGGCCGCTCCTGTACGTCATTCACATGGGCAGGCTACGAGTGGCCTCTCATGGAGGACATGACGACCTCACCTTCCGAGCCTTGCGAGATCCCCGACCCGCCCCCCTGCCACGTCCGTCCCCCCTGCGGAGTCGGGCGGGACGGTGCGGCGCGAGCGGCTGCTCGATCTCGTCGCACTGCTCGCGCTTCTGATCCTCACGGCCATGCTGTACCTGCTGATCGACTCAAGTACAGGCATGGTCGTCGCAGCCGGGACCGCCCTGTAGACCACGTATCGCTGCAACCGGCGTGGCCCGTGGCCCCCTTGACGGCTTGGCGGGGCGGGTGGTGGCCGTCGCTCCGACGAAGTCCGCATCGTCAGGGCCGAGTCGGCGGAGACGGCGGCCTTGCGCCCTCGAGGGACCAGGCAGGCCAGGCCGATCTCGTTGAACCGGTGGATCACGCCCCGGACGGTGTCGTTGTCGGCCTGCACCAGCTGGGCGATCACCGGCACACAGTTCCCACCCGGAGAGGCTTGCAGCATTGTCGCTCGCAGGTAGCGCACCGAGTTGCCGCTGCCTCGACGTACGACCTGTTGCAGCTTCTGCCCCTCCTGGTCGATCAGTCCGCGCACGCGGACGGGCTCGGCCACCGCACCGCCACCGGTGGACCGGACGTCGCCGCCCGTCCAACCGCCACGATCACCAGACCGGCCAACCTACGCGGTCACAGCAGTACGTGCCCAGCCGTGGCAGGACGGCCTTATGGTGATCCGAAAGGGCGATGCCGCGTAGGCGTCCCAAGGCCGTCCGCTCAAAGCGGTGGCGGCCACGATGGCAGTCGGCGGTCTTCACCGCAGACGGCCGCCGACGACCAGCACGAGCATGACCTCACCCACCCATGCCACCCCCGTGACCTGCACGTTCAAGATGAACACAACTCATTGCCGTTTGGAACCACTTCCCGGGCCTTCTCCTTGACGGACGGTCGGGGCGCTTGGACGGATCGTCTGGCCGTATGAGGCACACCGCAGCGGTCGCAGAGAACAAAGGTGTCGTTCGAGCTGAACATTGCCAACTCGATGTTGTTGGGCTTCGCTGGGCGATCTGCAGCCTGCGTCCTTCGAGGTCGTGCCCGCGGACTTCGCGTCCTGGATCGAAATCGCTTGGTCCTGCTGCTTCGTGCTGACCGGACAGCGGACCGGTTCGCGCGGGTTGAGCCACGGCGCCGGATGAAGGACTCGGTACGGGGGCTGCTGTCGGACCTGAGCTGCCGCGGTCAACAGTGTCCTGATGGAACCGGAGGGTATGGCGGCGACAGCGGTGAACACATCGTCTCGTCGAGGCGCGCATCCCTCGCCCGCCTGGTGGGAGCGTCGGTACCGCGAGCCTTCACCGGCGCCGTGCACGTCGATCTGACCGTCTGCTCGGGACGGACCACCGCTTTGAGGGTGGAACGCACTGCCTCCCTGGCCCGCGACTCGATGGAACCGAGAGTTTTCATCAACGTCCAGCATGTCGGGTCGAGCATGGTCGTCCAGCACGACCGGGAAGCGGTGATCCAGCCCGGCGAACTCGTCATGTGTCCACGTCCCCCTACACACTGCTGAACGACGCCGGCATGACGGGCAGCTTCTTCAGAGTGCCGCATTCGGCGCTGGCGATGCCGCACGACGTGATCCGCGCGGCGTGCGCGGTCATCCTGAGCCCGGGGCATCCTGTGGCGTCACTGACCCACGACCACCTGCGCCGACTGGCCGCCGATCCCGCCCTGACCACCGCGGAGAACGCCGACCTCGTCGGTCGCCCGAGCATCGAACTCATCCGCGCCGTGATCACGACCCATCCGGGGTCCCCCGAACTCGCAGCCGAGCCCATTGCCGCCACCCTGCAGGTGCGCATCCTCGAACACGCCCGTAGGCACCTCCACGACCCCGGTCTGTCCGCCGAGCAGATCGCAGCCGCGCACTACATCTCGGTGCGCCAGCTCTACAAGGTGCTGGCCAGAAAGGACATCAGTCTCGGTGACTGGATCCGGACCCACCGCCTTGAAGCGTGCCGGCAAGCCCTCGCCGACGCCCCCGCCGCCGTAACCATCGGTGCCGTCGCACGACGCCACGGTTTCCGCGACCTGTCCAGCTTCAGCCGCGCTTTCCGTGCGGAATACGGGATGTCCCCCAGCCAATGGCGAAGGCGCGGCCAGGCATCGCGGCGCACTGTGCCAGAGGTGAACCCGGTTGTGCGTGCAGTGCACATTGAGGGTGTCACACGCCCCTTCTGCGGCACACGGGATGACAATGTGTCCGAAAGGTGCCTGAATTGCCATCGCTGTGAACGGACAGGGAGAAGCCACCATGCCCTCCATCACCACCTCCGACGGCCTCGACATCCACTACAAGGACTGGGGCTCGGGCCGGCCCATCGTGTTCTGCCACGGTTGGCCGCTCTCGTCGGACGACTGGGACCCCCAGCTGCTGTTCTTCCTCAATCAGGGCTTTCGGGTGGTCGCTGCCGACCGCCGCGGCCACGGCCGCTCCACCCAGACCGACGGCGGCCACGACATGGACCACTACGCAGACGATCTGGCGACGGTGGTCGACCATCTGGACCTGCGCGACGCGGTGTTCGTCGGCCACTCCACCGGCGGTGGAGAGGTGGCACACTACCTGGCCCGACACGGCCAGAGCCGGGCGGCCAAGGCCGCGCTGATCGGAGCGGTTCCGCCGCTGATGGTCCAGACCGACGCCAACCCCGGTGGATTGCCCAAGTCGGTCTTCGACGACTTGCAGGCGCAGCTCGCGGCGAACCGCACGGGGTTCTACCGCGCGCTGGCGGCCGGTCCGTTCTACGGGTTCAACCGTCCGGGACGTGAGCCCGACGAGGCGATCGTCGACAACTGGTGGCGGCAGGGAATGATGGGCGGCGCCAAGGCCCACTACGACGGGATCGTGGCGTTCTCCCAGACGGACTTCACCGACGACCTCACGAAGATCACGGTGCCGGTCCTCGTCATGCACGGCGACGACGACCAGATCGTGCCCATCGACGACTCGGCGCGCCTGTCGTCCAAGCTGCTGCCCAACGGGATCCTCAAGGTGTATCCGGGCTTCCCGCACGGCATGCCGACCACCGAGGCATCGACGATCAACGCGGATCTGCTGGAGTTCATCCGCTCCTGACCTCCGCGACGGCCTGCCCGCAGCAGATGGAGGGCCGGTTCAGCAAGGCACGCCATGCGCTGTCGATCGCAGACTCGATGGCTGCTCGGCGGCGACCGGTCCGGGACCATCGCGGTCGCCGCGGCCTCGGGCGCAGCGTCCTCGTCCTGTTCGTACCGCCGCAGTGGCACTGTTCCGCAAGGGCGCCGGCAGTTCACCGCCGCGGAGTTCGCCGGCGGACCCGTAATGATCATTGTCGAGACGCTCAGGAGAAAGCCGAGAGCTCCACAGGCCACTTCAGGGCCCGGTCGCTCAGCGCGGCCGGGCTCGCGCCGTGCGGCACGGCTGTTCCGCGGCGACTCTGCTCCGCTGGACCGCCTGCCGGCCGTGCGGGAGCGGGCCGGCAGGCGGCCGTCGTCCCACTGGCGCAGGCTGATGGACTGGAGTGGTTGGTGGACGTCGCGCTGACGCGGCCCGCCACTGTCCCTTGGTCCGAATCACTGGGTGTCGCCAAAACAGACTTGTTGTCAGCGACCTTGATGGGTCACTGTTCAGCTGGTGTCGAAGGAGGGATGCGCAAGGGAGTCGGTCGTGCTTCTCGGTTGCGGGTCGAGGCAGAGCATTCGATGGAGGGGGTGTTGTGGCCGGGCGAATACTGAGGTGGGGCCGTCTGGCGGTCCGGACCGCGTTGCTCATGGTGGGCATCACGGTGGTGTTCCTGGGGCTTGAGGTCGGCGCCGGCATCCTGCTGCACGCCACGCAGAACGTCTGGGTGACGTTGCTGGTGTATCCGCTGCTCTATCTCCTGACGTTTCCTCTCCTCGCTCTGATGGTGCCGGGCATGGAGGAGGAACCCAGGGGCTGGGGCGTCGTGGCGATGATCGTGGTGCCCATCGGTGCTCTGTTCGTGATGCACCTGACCCTCTCGGGCCTGGATCAGCGGGCGCTGCACGCCCACGGCCTGCAGGAGCGGGCCACGGTGACCGACGTGTACTGGGTCGATCAGGGCGCTGATCCCCCGACTCACGTCGCAGACCTGGCCGACCCGTCGGGACAGCCGCTTCCGGGCGTGGTGACCGGGGACGGGCTGAAGACCGGCCAGATCATCACCGTCACCGTGGATCCCCAGGGGAGGATCCCGGTGCTGCTGGGCACGCCTTCGACAGGTTCAGACAAGTTCCGGAAGGCGGCTGCCAGCGCGGGCGTCGAGATTCTGATCCTTGCCTTGGCGGCCTACCAGGGTGCCGCAGACCGGCTGGCCACGAAGACGAGAGACAAGCCGAAGCGAACGCAGAAGCCCAAGGACATCCCGGCATGACTCACCTGCGGCATCGGTCCCGACGTTCCCCGGCTCCTGCCCACACCGCTGCAGAGAGCCGCCGCCGGCAGATCGTCCGCGACGACGTCGGGGCCGTGGTGGCCAACTGTATCTGCGCTTGTTCGTAGCGGGTGCCCGGTTGCTGTTCCTGGTGCCGGGGGGTGGTCGTCCTGGGCCGGTCGGCGTCCTCAGTTGCGCAGCATCATCACGAGCAGGACCACCACGGCGATCAGCAGGGCGCCGCCCACCGATGCCAGGGTGATCTTCAGCGCGCTGTACGGCCGCTCGCCTATGACCTCGCCGGTACGGGCGTTGACCATCACCGGCCATGCCTTGCCGGCGTGCAGGTAGGTCAGGAACCAGACGGGCAGGAGCACCAGCTTGTACGTCAGGCCGCTGTAGGACGTGGACATCGAGTGCACCCGCTGCTCGTCGCCGCCGATGTCCCGCGTGCAGTCGGCGCGGATCACCGGCGCCATCCGCGCCTTCGCCGACTCCAGGCCGGTCTCCGGCTCGACGTCGTACCGGACGGTACGGAAGCCCGCCAGGTACTCCTCCTGGTAGGGAACCGTCTCCGCCAGCGGCCAGGGGGCCAGCTTGTCCAGCTCCTTCACCGGAACCTGGCTGCTGCCGGGTATCAGCACGTCGTCGAAGAACCGGCCGACCGTCCCGGACGTGTGGTGCCAGCGGGTGTGCTGCACACGCCGGGTGTTGCCCTCGGAGTCCTCCTCCTCCACCCAGTAGTGCTCGCCGCGTTCACCGGTGTAGTGGGTGGTGGTCTGCGCGTCGTACGTCCAGTGCGGCAGGTAGCTGCCCCGGAAGGTCTCCGCCTCGGTGACCTTCTTGAGGTCGTCGGGCGCGAACCAGCGGGATGTGGTCCACTTCGCCAGTGCGTCACGGGCCTGTTCCCGGCTCACCCCGAAGGGCAGCACCGCCTCGGGTACCACGCGCTCGGTGCCGGAGGCGTCGGCGACGAGCGGGGTGGCGCAGAACTGGCACTTGTCGCTGAGCGTGTCGCTCTCGGTCACCGCGTGGCAGCCGGGGCAGGTGTACACCTTGACCCGGTCGGGCGCGGAGGCCCGCTGGGGCAGCGCGGCCAGCTCCTCGATCGGGTGCTCGGTGACCTGCCGCGGCACCGGCGTGATGTCCTGCTCGTGCCTGCAGTACGGGCAGCGCAGCGCATACGTCCCGGGCGCGTACTCGCTGACCCCGCCGCACGCCTCGCACTGGAACGCCCGGTCGGGCGCCGGTGCGACATCCTGATCCGTCAACTCGCTTCTCCTTGTGACCTGTCGCCGGAAGATCCCGGGTGGCGGATCTCAGCCCTGCGGGGGCAGCGGCGGCGGGACGTCGGCGAGCAGTGGTGTCAGCTCCGGGACCTGGTCCGCGGGCTGCCAGGTGGCCTGTCCGCTGCGCCAGACCAGCGTGGTGCGGGTCAGGTTGCCGGCCGCCACCTGTCCGGCCAGCGCGCTCTCGTCGTAGGGGCCCTGCTGCTGTCCGCCGACGGCGATGAACCAGCGCGGCGCGGTGGGCAGCGGTGGCGGGACCGGGGCGGCCGCCGTACCGGACGTGCTCTGCACGATCCGCTGGCCCAGCGCCATGCCGACGCCCAGTCCGAGGGCGTCGCCGCCGGTGCCGGGGTTGGCGGCGGCGATCGGGATCGCGTCGGCCGCCTGGAGCTTGGCGTAGTCGTCGAGGTTGCCGGTGATCGTCATCCGGGAGCGGGTGTCGATCGCGGCCTCGACCTCGGGCGGGACGCTGATGTTCTCGATGTAGAACCGGGGGACGGCGATGCCGGTGGAGGACAGTTCCAGGGTCAGTGCGGTGGCCAGTTGCTGTCCGATGCCGTCCTGCCGGGCGGCGAGGTCCAGCAGCGGTACGCCGGACGAGCCCAGCGCGGAGCCCAGTTTGGAGACGATCAGCTGGCGCAGGTGCTCGCCGACCTCCTCGGTACGGAACTGCGGGTCGGTGCCGACGAGTTCGCGCAGCAGCGCGGCGGCGTCCACCACCTTGGCGGCGAAGGTGCCGAAGGCGCGGACCCGGACCATGCCGAAGTCGGCGTCCCGCAGGATCACCGGGTTCTGGGTGCCCCACTTGAAGTCGGTGAACTGGCGGGTGGTGACGAAGTAGACCTCGGCCTTGAACGGCGACTCGAAGCCGTGCTTCCAGCCCTTCAGCGTGGACAGCACCGGCATGTTCTGGGTCGAGAGGGTGTACGTGCCGGGCTGGTAGACGTCGGCCAGCCGGCCCTCGTTGACGAAGACGGCCACCTGCGACTCGCGCACCACGAGCCGGGCGCCCATCTTGATCTCGTTGCCGTAGCGCGGGAAGCGCCACACGATGGTGTCCCGGCCGTCGTCGGTCCACTCGATGATGTCGATGAACTCACCGCGGATACGGTCCATCAGCCCCACAACTGTCCCCCACTCCCCCACTCCCCGACGCGATCAGCTGACAGTATCCATGTTGCGGGTCGCGGGGCCACGGGCGGGACCGGCCCGGGGCCGCCGGGGGCTCCCTGGGCGAGGGGCAGGGCATGATCGGCGGACCATCCGAGTACCCGGAGCCCTGGGCGTTCCTGGAGTCACTGCACCGCGGCGCGTTCCTTTCCGGCACTGTCGCGGCGATCGAACGGGGCGACGAGATCACGGTGGTCGTCACCGAGATCGACCGGGAGCGGCGCAGGCTGCTCCTGCGCCGGCTGAGGGACGTGGAGCGTCTGTTCCCGTGAGGGGTCAGCGGTCCGTGGCCACGGGGTGGTCCTGGAGCGGGTCCAGGCCTGCCATCAGCTCCGCGAAGGCCTGTGCGGCCGCCGGCGAGGTGAAGAGGCGGTCGAGCCGGGCGCGGGCCAGGTTGCGCAGGAAGGGGCCGGAGAGGGTGTCGTCGCCGGCGTCGTGGACGGTCCGGGTGAGCCAGTGGGAGAACTCCTGGTCACTCCAGACGCGCCGCAGGCAGCGCTGGGAGTAGGCGCGCAGGGCGGCGTCGTCGTGGTCGCGGACATGGTCGCGCACGGCGCGGGCGAAGACGTCGGCGTCGTACAGGGCGAGGTTCATGCCCTTGCCGCCCATGGGCGACACGATGTGGGCGGCATCCCCGACCAGGAACAACCGGCCGTACTGCATGGGGTCGTGGACGAGACTGCGCAGCGGGAAGGTCTCGCGGTCGGTGATGGGCCCCGCGGTCAGGGCGGGGTCGCCCAGCCTTGTGCGCAGCGCGTCCCAGACACGGGCATCGGGCCAGACGTCGGGGCGCTCGCCGGGTGGGCACTGCAGGTAGTAGCGGCTGCTGTGCGGCCCGCGGGGGAAGTGTGCGGCGAAGCCCTGCGGGCTGACGGCGAGCAGAGGGTGGGCCGGGGGCGGGGCGTCGGCGAGGACGGTGAGCCAGCCGATGCCGTGGTCGAAGGCGTGGGCGGTGAGGACGCCGTCGGGGACGGCGGAGCGGGTGACGCCGTGATCGCCGTCGCAGCCGGCGACGAAGGCACAGGTGATCGTGTGCGGGGTGCCGTCGGCGGAGCGGTAGCGGACGGTGGCGCGGTCGCCGGTCAGGTCGTGCAGGCAGACGTCGGCCACCTCGTAGCGCAGGTCGCCGCCGTCGGCGAGATGGGCGTCGGTGAGCTTCTGGACCAGGACCTGCTGAGGACACAGACGCGCCCCGGGGCCTTCGGAGCCGTCGCTGTCGTCGACGAGGTGGCTCTCGCCGTCCACCCGGAACTCCAGGATGCCGTCGTGCGGTGGGCCGGCCAGCACCAGGTCGGCCAGGCCCCAGGCCTCGAACATCCGCACGGCGCGGCTTTCCACGATGCCCGCGCGCTGTCGCTGCGTCACGTACTCGCGGCTGCGGCGCTCCAGGACGACGCAGTCGATGCCGGATCGGCGCAGCAGATTCGCGGCGGTCAGCCCGGCCGGCCCCGCACCGATCACCACGACCGTCGCGGACTCCCGCACCTCACCCAAGTCCTGCTCCCCCACCGTCACGTGGCACCTCCCGGAGCAGCGTAGCCGAGTGCGGCCGACGGTGAGGGGGCATGCCGCGAGGCACGAGTGCCGTGCCGGAAGCGGCGCTTGGCCGTCCCGGGTGGGACGGCCGAGCGCCGCTCGGGCGGGGCGGTGAGCCGTTACGGCTTCACGCGTACGATCTGCGGGTCGTGGTCGCTGGTCTGCCCGGCGAACTCACTGTTGATGTGCACCACGTCGTAGTCGGCGTCGCGGCTCAGGGACGGGCTGGTCAGGATGTGGTCCAGGACCTGGGAGTTGCCCTCGTAGACGTAGGAGTAGCGCTCCTTGACCGGCAGGGTGTTCACCAGGTCGGTGAGGATCCTGCCGTCGGCCGTGAGTGAGGTGACCGCGGGTGAGAACTGGTAGTCGTTCAGGTCGCCCAGGACGACCAGGTCGGCCTTCGGGTCCGCCTTCTCCAGTGACTCGATGAAGTCCCGCTCCACCAGGGCCTGTCGGTTGCGCTGTGCCTCCGAGCCGCGCACCGGCGGCTGGAAGCGGCTGTCGATCGCCTGGTCGCCGCCCTTGCTGTTGAAGTGGTTGGCGATGACGAAGAGCGTCTTGCCGCGGAACGTGAACTCGCCGGCGAGGGGCTTGCGCGAGGAGGTCCACGCGTCGTCCGTCGGCGCGATCCGGCCCGGGGACGCGGTCAGGTGGGTGTCGGCGCCCGTACCGGTCACCCCGACGGCCGTCGAGGAGTCGCCGCCCGGACGGTCGGTGAACTGCACACGGTCGGGGTTGAACAGGAACGCCTGGCGGATGTTGCCGCCCGGCTGGCCGCCGTCCTTGTCGTTGACGGGGTCGATCTGCCGCCACTGGTAGCGCGGGCCGCCGGCCGCGGCGATCGCGTCGACCAGCTTGCCCAGCGTCTTGTCGGCGGCGACCGTACCGTCGTCGGTGGCGCCGCTGTTGTCCTGGATTTCTTCCAGGGCGACGATGTCGGGTGAACGGAGGTTGGTCACCAGGCCCTTGGCGAGCGCGTCGAACTTCGACTGCGCGTTGTCCGGCGCCAGGTTCTCCACGTTGTACGTGGCGACGCTCACCTGCGAGGGGCTCTGCTTCGCCGTGACCTCGGGCTTGATGTCGCCGGTGTGGACGGTGCCGATGGCGCGGGCCTGGACCGCGTACGTGCCCGCGAACTGGTTGTAGTCCAGCGGGCCCTCGGTGGTGCCTGCCAGCGTGTCGCCCACGTTCGCGACGGGGAACGCCTGCTGGGCGGTCGGGATGAGCGACTGGACCATGAGACGGCCGGAGTTGGGGTCGTCGTAGCCCTTGTACAGGGTGCCGCCCCGCTTGGTGGGGTTCTGGTCGGGCTGGACCGTCACCCACATCTCGGAGTACGAGTCCGTCGCGCCGACCACCCGGCTGCTGCCGATGCGGACGTTCATGCCCTCCAGCGACTCGTAGGTGTCGAGGGCGTACTCGTCCGGACGCAGCGGCAGGTTCTCGATGCTCGCGCCGCCCGCCTGCGGGGCGAACTGCTCGGGCACCGAGTGCTTGTCGAGGACGACCGGGGCCGGTACGGCGTTGCCGCTGGACACCACGGTCGCCGTGGCCTTGGTCAGCTCGGTGACGGACTGGATGCCGGTGTCCTGGCCGCCCGGGTAGTACTCCTGGACCGTTGCGTCGAGGGAGACGCTGTCGCCGACCTTCACGGTGGGCGTGGTCGAGCCGGTGAAGACGAAGATGCCCTCGCTGGTGCGCGGGTCCGCGTCGGGGTTCGGGTCCTGGACCCAGTAGCCCTGTGAGGAGCCGTACGCGCGGACGCCAGTGACGATGCCGGTGACACCGGAGACGGTCTTGCCGTTGAGCGGTGAGACGCGGGTGTCGCCCTGGATGTCGTGAATCTTCGCCGGGGTGGCCGGCGGGGTGGTGGGAGGCGGCGTGGTCGCCGGGTCGGTGGGAGTGGTGCCGCCGCCGGTGTCCCCGGTGTTCTGCGGGGACGGGTCGCCCGCGGTGAAGTCCGCGGCGTTGTCGTCGGTGTCGGCGAGGGAGGCCGCACGCGACACGGACGCGGTGTTGCTCGCGCCGGCCGCCGCGCCGTTGCCCTCGTGCACCACCGCGGTGCCGAAGCCGACCAGGTCCTTCACCCGCGAGTCCGCCTGGCAGTCGGCGGCGGTGAGGCAGGTCAGCGGGTCACTGCCGGTGACCAGGGCGATGGTGCCGTTGGTGCCCGACATGTTGATGGAGCCGGTGGCGTCGGGCGTCGGCAGGGCCTTGGTGCCGCCCGCGCCCGCGGCCTCCTGGACCAGGTAGCGGCCGCCGCCGGCGAGCGAGCCGGTGAGCGGGGTCGACTGCCACTTCGAGGAAGCGGTCGGCGCGCCCGGCAGGTACTGGACGCTGTAGCCGCTCAGGTCCACCGAGCCGCTGCCGGCGTTGGCCAGCTCGACGAAGTCGTTGGTGTACGTGGCGCCCGAGTTGCCGCCGCCTCCGTAGACCTCGGCGATCAGGGCCTCGTGCGAGGCGGCCATGGCGTTGATGCTCAGACCGGCCGTGGCGAGCACGACGGCGCCCGCTATGCCGTAGGGAAGGGCGCGCTTGCGTCTTGAGCGCTGCGGACGCGGCTCAGCGGCCTCGGATGAGGGGTGCGACACGGAGGATGTCTCCTTCATGCAGACGGCGTGAGGTGGGTACGTGAGCGTGCGGGGCCGCCCCGGCGTACGACCGGCCCAAGATACGCGCGTAGACAACACGACCGCAGCACTTCGGAGATGAACTCTGGGACACAAACGGAGGTCTGGGATTCCAGTTGGCGATCGTGATGTCGCCGGCCTTCAACGGGGGCGCCGCGCGGTCGACTTCGGCGGTTCCGGTCGGACGCGTTTCCGGGTGTCCCGACCCTACGGTCGGGACACCCGGAAACGCGCTTGCGCCGAAGGGCTCGGGCGGGGCTGCCGAGCACCCCGCCAATGCCTCAGCTCGGCAGTTTCCAGTTCTGGGCCGCCGTACCGTTGCAGGTGTATAGCTGGAGCTGGGTGCCGTTCGTGGTCGAGGAGTTGGGGTCGTCGAGGCACAGCTTCGACTCGGGGTTGACCAGCGACCCGCTTGCCCCGGCTGTCCACTGCTGAGCCCCGCTGCCGTTGCAGGTCCACAGCTGGATCAGCGTGCCGTTGGTGGTACCGCTGTGATCGGCGTCCAGGCATTTGCCGAGGGTCCGGATCGTTCCGTCGCCGGCGATGATCCAGTCCTGGGCGTACGTGTTGTCGCATCCCCAGATCTGGACGTGGGTGCCGTCGGCGGTGCCGGAAGACGCGTCGTCCACGCACAGGTCGGAGGCCACCGAGGAGGCGAGCGTACCGATCCGCGGCGAAGCCGGCGCCGTGGTGTCGCCCGCGTACGAGGGCGGGGCGGCGCCGGCCGCGGTCGCCCATGACGTGTTGGCGGCGGTGCCGAGCGTGAAGTCCAGCGTGCCGCCGGACGTGATGGCCGTGGTGGGAGCGTAGGCGTTGTTCCACGCCGTGCCGTTCCACGCCGCGGACTGGACGTAGGGGGCATTGTCGGCGGCGCCGTTGCCGTTGACCGTCAGGGTGCTGCCCGAGGGAAGGGTCACCACGGCCTGTGTGAACAGCGGCGATCCCAGGGCGAGATCGGAGGTTCCCGGCGTCTCGGGGAACATCCCGAGCGCCGACCACACGTACCAGGCGCTCATCGCGCCGAGGTCGTCGTTGCCGTCGGCGAGGCCGCCCGGGGTGTTCGACCAGATCTGGTCCTGGATGGCCCGCACCGTGCCCTGCGTCCTGTAGGGCTGTCCCGTGTAGTCGTACTCCCACGGCAGTTCGATGCTCGGTTCGTTGCCGACCCAGGCGTAGCCGCCCGCGCCGGTGTAGCTGCGCAGCACGGTGTCCAGGTAGTGGTTCATCGCGGTGTTGCCGCCCTTGGCGTGCGTCAGGCCGCCGATGTCGAACGGGACCATTCCGGTGTAGATCCACGAATCGGCCTCGACCATGTCGGTGCCGCTGGTGGGGTCGAAGCCACCGGTCCACGAGCCACTGGCGTTACGGGGTTCCACGAAACCGGAGGCCGGATTGACCACGTTGCGCCAGTCCTGTGCGCGGTTGGCGTACGTCTTCTGGTTCGCGGTGTCGCCCAGTGCCCCGGCCATCGCGGAGAGCGCGAAGTCGGCGGTGTCGTACTCCAGGGTGGTGGCGACCGGACCGTAGAAGTTGCAGCAGCCGTAGCTGCCGTCGTGCGGCATGTATCCCGGCGAGTTCAGGTAACCCAGGCCGGGCCGGTCGTTGTTGGCCGTGCTCGCCTGCCTGACCATGTCGGCCAGGGCGGTCGTGGCGTCGAAGGCGCGGGCGCCGAAGGCGTAGTAGTCGGCGAGGATGGCTGCCGCCGGGTCACCGACCATGACGTACGACTCGCCGTTGTTCTCGGACCACTTGGGGAAGACCCCGGCCTGCGCGTAGTCGTCGACCATCGACTGGGCGGTGTCGGAGGCGACCTGGGGAGCGACCAGGGCTTCGAGCTGGGCCTGCGAACGGTAGATGTCCCAGCCGGAGTAGTTCGCGTACACGGCGCTGTGGCCGGCGTCCACGGTGTGCGTCTTCCCGTCGAAGCCGTAGTACTGGCCGTTGGTGTCGCTGATCACGTTCGGGTGCAGCAGTGAATGGTAGAGCGCGGTGTAGAAGGTCTGCTGCTGCGCGGCCGTGCCGCCGGCGATCTGCACCTTGCCCAGTGCGCCGTTCCACGCGTTCTGCGCGGTGGTGCGGGTCGCGTCGAAGTCCCAGCCGGTGTTCTCCGCCGTCCGGTTGCCGACGGCGTTCGCGACCGACACGTAGGAGATCCCGACCTTGGCCTGTACGACCGGGTTGCTCGTGGTGTTGAAGGTGACGTAGCCGTTCGAGGCGGCGGCGGCTGGGGCGGCGCTGTCTTTGGTGGACGGCGTGGGCTTGGTGGCCTTGGTGGGCTTCGGGTTCGGTGTGCTGGGGTTCTTGCCGTGCAGCACCGGCCTGTTCGGCTTCTCGGCGGCGTTCTTCGACGCCCCGGCCGACGTTGGGGTGGAGGCGGTGGACGCCTTCACGGCCGAGCTGCCCTGCGAGGCGAACGGCTGGTCGAAGACCATGTCGAAGTAGACGGTGTACGTGTTCGCAGCCCCGCAGAAGTGGCCGCTGGTCACCTGACCGCTCACCTCGGTGCTCGACACCTTGGTGAACTGTGTCGAGGTGGCACCGTTCTGACTGCCCGTCAACTTGAAGATCAGGTTGGCCTGGCTGGACGAGGGGAAGGTGAAGCGCGCCATGCCGCTGCGCGTCGTGGTGGTCAGCTCGGTGGTCACCTGGTTGGCGAGCGCGACCTTGTACGATCCGGCGGACGCCGACTCGTTCGCGTGCGAGAACGCGTCCGTGGCGGCGGTGTTCACGGCACCCACCGTGGGCAGGACCGGTATGTCACCCGCCGCGCCGCAGCCGGGGCCTGCGATGTGGGTGAGGCTGAAGCCGGTGATCGACGAGTCGTTGTACTCGTAGCCCCCGCCGTCGGGACGCGAGGGTGTGTCCGGGCTCCACTGCACCATGCCGAAGGGGACGTCGGCCCCGGGGAAGTCGTCGGCCTGGTTCGACGTGCCGATGAACGGGTTCACCAGAGTCGCCGGCGCGGTGACGAGCGCGGCCTTCCCGGCCGCCCACGCGGGCGCGCACAGCCCGGCCGCGGCCAGCGCCGCGGCGGCGAGAAGACCGATCGCCACGGTTCCGGGAGGTCTCAACTTTCGTGTCATCACAGGGGGTTTCTCCTCTCTGAGACGAGGTGGACAACGTTGTCTCCGTGTCGGGCGCGCAACCCGGGGCGGTGAGCCGACTTACCGGATGTCTCGATGCCCATGGGGGGTGACAACGTTGTCCAACCATGAAGACGAGGGGCACGGGAGGAACTCCCGGCGAAGCTAGCTACAAGGCAGGGACATGTCAACGACTGGCGGGCTCTCTTGAACCCAAGTTGACGCCGGAGGCGGGCCCGTCTCGTGGTTGCGGGGCGGATCAACCTCGTTGGCCCGACTGCGCGTTGACAGTCGACGGGATCGGCGCGACGGTGAGGGTTCCTGCTGGGCCCCGAGAGTGGAGGTCGCCCCTTGGCCGGTTCGTCAGTACCTCGCTCGGACACCGATCTCGTCGAACGTGTACGCGCGCTGCAACCGCTCATCCGCTCGCACGCCTTGCGGGCGGAGCAGCAAGGGCGGGTGGCGGCCGAGGTCGTCGAGGCTCTCACCGGCGCCGGGATCCACCGTATGAACGTCCCTCGCCACTACGGGGGTTACGAGAGCTCGTTGCGGACTCAGGTCGACGCGCTGAGCGAGGTCTCCGCCGCCTGTGGGTCGGCCGGGTTCATGGCGTTGATCCAGGCCGGATGCGCGTTCATCGCGGCCCTGTTCCCCGACAAGGCCCAGGACGAGATCTTCGCCCATCCCGATGTACGGGTCGGTGGCACGCTCATCCCGGGCTCGAAAGCCGTCGCGGCGGACGGCGGTTATGTGGTGAGCGGAAACTCTCCCTTCGCGACCGGCTGTCAGGACGCCGACTGGCATCTGCTGACCGCGCTGGCCGACACCGGACAAGGGCCGCCGGAGATGCTGTGGCTGGCGATCCCCATGACCGATCTCAAGGTGCTGGACGACTGGAACGTCTCCGGTCTGGCCGGGAGCGGCAGCAACACCGTGGTCGCGCAGGACGTTCACGTGCCGGCCCATCGCGTGCTGCCGGTGGGGCCGTTGCTGGCGGGCGAGTTCCCTTCGCGGCGCAGCAGCGCCGACCCCTTCTACCGGATGCCGGTGCTGCTGCTGTTCTGCGCGTGGACGGCCGCGAACGCCCTCGGTCTGGCACGGGCGGCAGTGACGGGGTTCGGGGAGCGCATCCATCAGCGGGGCATCACGTACACCTTCTACGAGCGCCAGCACGAGGCCCCGGTGACGCATCTCCAGTTCGCCGAGGCCGCGATGAAGGTCTCCTCGGCGGAACTGCTCGCCGCCGACTTCGTGGGGCTGATCGAATCCAGGGCGGCCGAGGGAAAGCCGTACACGACGCAGGAACGGGCCCGGATCAGGGCGCAGTGCGGGTATCTGGCGCGGTTGTGCAAGGAGGCCGCCGACCTGATCGGGTCCGCTTCGGGCGCCTCGTCCCTGCACCGGGAGGTGCCCGTCCAACGGATCGTGCGGGACCTGAACGCCCTGAGCCTGCACTCGTTCGTCAACCCTGCCGCCAACCTGGAGCTGTACGGCAGGGTGCTGTCGGGGCTCGACGCCGGGACGCCGTTCCTCTAGTACTTCGTTCCGCGCTACCTCGACCTCCGGTTGCGCAAGCGGGTGGCCGGCGGGCCGGCGGCCAGAAGTGGCGCCACTCGCTGTTCCACCTCGCCGAGGACATCGGACTGTTTGTCCCGGGGCCGTCGCGAAATCGGGTAGCTGTTCGGACCCGGCTCTGCATACGTTCGGCCGCATGGCTGACGACTGTTTCGCGCATCCACGACTCGCCGCGATCTACGATCCGCTCGACCCCGACCGCAGCGACCTCAATGCATACCTGCAGATGGCAGACGAGTTCGAGGCTCAACGAGTACTGGACATCGGTTGCGGCACAGGGGTGTTCGCGCTCCTCCTGGCCGACCGTGGGATCGAGGTCGTAGGTGTGGATCCCGCCCAGGCGTCCATCGACGTCGCCCGGACCAAACCGGGAAGTGGACGAGTGCGCTGGATCTGTGGCGATGCGACGAACCTGCCACCGCTGAAGGTCGACCTTGCGACGATGACAGCGAACGTCGCCCAGGCCATCGCCGACCCGCAGACGTGGCAGAGGACCCTGCGAGGAGCCCACGAAGCACTGCGGCCTGGCGGGCGTCTGATCTTCGAGACGCGCGACCCGTCCAGACGCGCCTGGGAAGAGTGGACCCGCGAGAAGTCCTACCGCGTGACCAGGATTCCAGGCGTCGGCTCCGTCGAGACCTGGGGTCAGCTGATTGACGTGAGCAGGCCTCTGGTGACGTTCCGCTGGACCTACAGGTTCGCGGCGGACGGACAGGTGCTGACATCGGATTCGACGCTGCGCTTTCGCCGGCGGGACGAAGTCGAGCAGGACTTGGACGCGCACGGATACGTGGTGGATGGAGTTCGCGACGCGCCCGACCGCCCAGGAAAGGAGTTCGTCTTTCTGGCGCGACGTCCGTGACCTTCCGTGATCCATGCGGCTCGACCTTCGAAGGCGCAGGACACCGGTCCGTCAGCCGAGGACGTCTCGGGGGACCGCGCCCGTCGTGTGATGCCGCTGAGTTTTGAGATCGGGGGGGCGAACACTTCGAGGAGCGGATACTCCTGGCCGACCGGCACGCCCGGGTGCTCGCTCACGACCGCCGAGGCGGCCAGCCTCCCGGCCTGCGGGCGACGACAGGTCCAGTGCCACGACGGATGCTACGACCTGGTGAAGTGCGGGTCGGCCACAATGACCACACGGTCCGCGTCGACGTCGAAGCCGAGCACCGGCCGGCCGGAAGCAGTCTCCGGCGCGAACAGCACGGGCTTGCTCAGTCGACGTCCGATGGCGCGCAGGAAACCGCACAGCACGTTCAGTCGCGCCTGACCCTGGAGCTCCCGAAGGTCGACATCGAAGTCGATCGAGTCGGCCGCACAGGGGCGAAAGATCGCCAACACCCCGGGCACCGGCCAGACCTTCAACATCACGCCGGCCTCGACACCGCGAGCCAACATCACCCCGGCTCGTGGAAGCCGGAGCACGGCACCGTTTTCGGAGTACTCACAAGCCCAGCCCCGTGAGCGCGCCAAGTCCAACACCGCCTGCCAGTCATCGATCGAGGTGCCGGCAACACTCACGTCCGGCAGCGGGCCCATCACATCGGGGTCGAAGAAGTTCTTGACGTCATCCCACAACAGGTCAGGCACCGCGCCATCGTGCCCTCTCGCCATGCTGACCGCAGCACCTTTTCAGGAACCAAATGATCACTTCGGTGGTCGGGGCGCGCGGCCGCCGATGGACACGTACCGACAGCGACCTTGGAACCAGGGCATCGGGCCAGGCCGGCCGTGCACCGGCATGGCGCGCCATGTACGCCGGCACCGTTCGAATCCTGAGCTGGGCACACGCACAGAGGAATTTCGGACCCAGGCGCTCAAAGCGGCGGTGCCGCGCGCGGGCTGAGCGCCGGTCGCCTCGGTGGCTCCGCCGTAGTGGGTGCGTGCGGCTCACGGCTCCGGGTTCAGGCAGGACGGGAGGGGGCCCGTGACAGGCGGCGGGGCGGACAGGCAGGCGGCGGCACGTTCCGGGCCCAGGAACGGGGCGAGTACGGAGAAGGCCAGACCGGGCAGCAGTGCGGGCAGTTCGACGGTCCGCCCGGTGGCTATGCAGCGGTAGATCGCGGAGTACACACCGCCGACCACCGTGTCGACCAGCTCCTCTTCGGGGACGGGAAGCTCCAGGTCGGGGAGGTCGGTGAAGTAGTCCCGGAAGCGGGTCAGCAGGCGTTCGCGGGCCTCTCGGCCGGCGGGGCCGACCGCGTCGATCTCGACGATCGCCATCGCCGCGAACGCGGGCGCCTCGGCGAGGATCACGAGCAGTGCGCCCAGGCCGGCGCGCACCTGTCCCGGCCAGTCGCGAGCCTGGGCACGGGCTTCCTCCATCGCGGCGAAGACCAGGGAGGTGCCGTGGTGGTAGGCGGCGAGGAAGGCGTCCTCCTTCCCCCTGAAGAGCTCGTAGAAGACCGGCCTGGTCACGCCGGCCGCCTGGCAGATGTCGCTGACCCGGGTGCCGGCGTAGCCGACCTGGGCGACGGTACGGACGAACCCGTCCAGCAGCCGGTCCCGCTGGTTGGCGGCGACGGCCTCCGGCGAGGTACGGCGTGGACCCCGCCGCAGCGAGCGCTCAGGGTCGCGACCGGTGCGGGTACCGGGCAGCACCAGCGGAGGCGGCACCGACGAACCTGCTGCCATTCCCGGCCCCTTCTCACGACGTCACGTGCCATGCCTTGACGTTGAATACTCGTCAGGTTTACAACCTTCACAGGTTTTCTTCTCACGCGGACCTGCGGTGGACGACCTGCTGGAGCCGTCAGTGTCACGCACCCGCAAGGCGTCAACAAGTGCACCGGCGTCCCTGACGCCGGGTCAACCACCAGCAACACGCACCGGTCCGGCAGTCCGCCACCCGGGACCGCCATGCCAGGGCCGCCGTCCTTCTCCATGTCCGGGACGGCCGCCCCCTCCTCGCACCACCCGCACGCCCGAAAGAGGACTCCCCCATGCGCAGATTCGGCGTCTCCGCCTTAACCGTCACCGCCGCCCTGTCCGCCCTGACCCTCCTTCCGGCCGCCTCAGTCTCGGCGGCCGGCTCGGTGCTCACCTACGGCAGCGCCGGCGGCAACGCGGTCTCCGTGGGCGACGTACTCACCGCATCGCTGGCGAGCGGCACCAAGGCCTCCCTCGCCACGACCAGCGGCGGCACCACCGGCATCACCTGCACCGGCTCGTCGCTGTCCGCCACGGTGACGTCGAACCCCGCCGCCCCGGGCACCGCGACCGAGTCCGCGACCTCCCAGACCTTCAGCGGCTGCACCAGCAACGTCCTCGGCGTCACCGGTGTGCAGAGCGTCACCGTCAACAACCTGCCCTACACCACGTCCGCCGCCTCGGGCGGCGCCGTGACAGTGACCCCGGCTTCGGGCAGCACCATCCAGACCACGGTGGTCCTCTCCACTCTGCTGGGCACCGTCAACTGTGTCTACCGGGCGTCGGGTCTCTCCGCGGTGAGCTCGAACACCGCCCACAGCCTGACCTTCACCAACCAGGCCTTCACCAAGGCGTCCGGTTCGTCGCTGTGCGCGGCAAGCGGATACTTCACGGCCGCCTACGCGCCGGTCGTCGACAGCAGCGTCAGCGGCTCCCCTGCCGTGTACACCAACTGACCGCTGTCAGAGGGGACTGACGGCCGGCCCGAAGGTCCGGCCCGCCGCCCCGTGGCGGCGGGCCGCTTCCGGCTTGAGGACCTCGCCCACCCCGTCGACCGCGCGAGCTGAGGGAACGCGTCAAGAGCGAAAGGGGGACCGCGATGGCCAAGGACACGAAGCACGCGGACAATACGATGGTCGCGAAGAGCGCGGACTTGGCGGGCAGCGGCCACGGCGAGTTGCCGCCTTTCGTGATCAACCGAGGCCCGGGGCCATACGGTGGACGGTCCTCCTGACGAGCCGCGGTACCACGTGCGCGGCGCCGAGTCCGGCGCGGCGGCCGTCCGTAAGCCGTCCGTGCCGCGCACGAGACGGACCGGTGGCTGATGCAGACGTTCCTGCCCGACCCCGACCCCGACTTCCGGAAGACGGCGCCTCTGCTGGACCCGCGCCGACTGGGCAAGCCGCGCGTCGAGGCACTGCAGGTCCTCCGCGGCCTGACCGTCCCCGGCCACGGATGGCGCCGCCGCCCGGCCGTACGGATGTGGGGCGGACCTCAGCGGCCGTGCGCGCCGGCCGGCCCCTGCGCCTTCCATGCCGACTCCCGCAGCGGCGCGTCGCCGAGGATGTCGGCTGCCGTGCAGGCCAGAGCCTCCGTGGCCGCGAGAAGGACTTCCCGGGCACGTGCGGAGACCGCCGCGGCGGCGAACTCGGGGGTGTGGCCGGAGCCGCCCCCGTCCGCGATCGCCACGAACGGGTGAATGGCCGGAACCCGCCCGCTGACATTGCCGATGTCGGACGAGCCCAGGTACACGCCGGTCTCAGGCGGCGTCAGAGCGATGCCCGACCGCTCCAGGTGCGCCGCGAAGCGGTCGGAGAGCGGCCGGCTGTCGCGGAAGTGCTCGTAGCGGACCGTGGCCCGTTCGGCAGTGACGGTCGTGCCGGTGGCCCGGGCCACGCCGGTGGCGCAGGTGCGCAGCCGCTCGGCCAGGCTGCCCAGCGCCGTGGTCGTGGCGGCGCGGAGACCGAACAGGCCCTCCGCGTAGGCGGGACGAGGTTCGTGGCCGTGCCGCCCTGCGTCACGATGCCCTGGATGTGGGAGGCCTCCGGCAGTCGGCGGCCCAGCGCGGACAGCACGTTGAACAACTCGATGAGAGCCGCCAGGGCGTCGATGCCCTCCGTCGGGTTGCCCGTGGGGTGGGCGGCCCGCCCATGGAAGCCGACCCGGTACTGCTCCTGCGCCGTGAGAGGCGCCCGCACCCAGTCATGGACACCCGGATGGAACATGAGTGCGGCATCGACGTCGTCGAACACTCCCGCCGCGACCTCCAGGGCCTTCCCGCCGCCGCCTTCCTCGGCCGGGGTACCCACGGCCAGCACCGAGCCGGCTTCCCCGGGCAGGACGGCGCGGGCGGCGAGGGCGGCTCCCAGGCCGGCGGCGGCGATCAGGTTGTGGCCGCAGGCATGGCCCAGGCCGGGCAGGGCGTCGTACTCCAGCAGCAGTGCCACCGCCGGCCGGCTCTCCCCCACGCGTGCCACGAAAGCCGTGGGCATGCCTGCCGTGCCCGGCTGGACCTGGAAACCTGCCCGGTGCAGTTAGTTCCCCGCCGAGCAGTGCGGCAGCGCGCCGTTCGGCGACCGCGAGCTCTGGATCGGCGTGCAGCGTTGTCGCCACCCGCCAGAGGTCCTCGGCCCCGTCGGTGACTTCTTCACGGATGCGCCGGTACACGGCGTCACCCGCCTGCGACACATGTCCTCCCCGGTCCGCGGGACGCAGGCCGTCTTCCTCGGCGCCCCCGGACAGCCGGGTTTCACCGGATGCGCGGACGACACCCCGGCCCCGCCGCCAGCCGCTGCGGCGAAAGGCCCGGTACAGCCATCCCGCGCCGACGACGACGTCCGCCACCGCGTGCAGGACGCCGACCGGCCCGAGCCGTGCCATGGCCGGCTGGCCGGCTGGCCGGCGAGCCGTATCCGTGATCGCAGTCGATCCGCCGGCAGGCACCCGTCCGGGTCTGGTGGATCTCGCCCTCCATGCCCTCCTGGGTGCTTCCGTGAGCGCGTTCCATGCCCGTCCGCGTCCGACGTCACCGCCGTCCGGCTCGCCTCGGCGGGTCGGACGGCGCGGCGTTCCGCCCACTCGGCGGCGTGGGAAGGGCGCCGGAGGGTTACCCGGTGTCCATGCAGAGGCTTCGTATTCCATGGCGGACGGCACCCCGGGACGGCGGCGAGGACGCGGGACGCGGGACACTCACGCCCGGGGTACCGACCCCCGAGGAGGCGGGTCCTGGACCCGACGTCGAACGGCGCGCGCCGGACACGCCGACGAAACTCCCGAAGCGGGCCTGGGTCGCCGTCCTCAAGGGCGCCCTGCACGAGTTCAAGGACGATGAGCTGACCGATCGCGCGGCGGCGCTGACGTACTACGGAGTGCTGTCGCTGTTCCCGGCCCTGCTGGTGCTGGTCTCCCTGCTGGGCATCGCCGGCGGGTCGGCCATCGACGCGGTGCTGAGCAACCTCCGGCAGCTGGCGCCGGGGGCAGCCCGGGACATCATCACCCGGGCCGTGGAGCAGTTGCAGGGCAGGGCCGGTGCCGGGTCCGTCATGGCGGTCGTCGGCCTGGTGCTTGCGCTCTGGTCGGCCTCCGGCTACGTCGGGGCGTTCATCCGCGCCGCCAACACGGTGTACGACATGCCGGAGGGCCGCCCGCTGTGGAAGATCCTCCCCCTGCGCGTCCTGCTCACCGCTGCCCTCCTGGTGATGGCGGTGCTCAGCGCGCTGATCGTGGTCTTCACCGGCGGCATCGCCCGTCAGGCCGGCGCCGCGCTCGGGATCGGGGACGGCGCGCTGACGGTGTGGTCGATCGCCAAGTGGCCGGTCCTCGTACTCCTGGTCACGCTGATGATCGCCGTCCTGTACTGGGCCAGCCCGAACGCGAAGGTCAGGGGGTTCCGGTGGATCACTCCAGGCAGTTTCGTCGCCCTGCTGATCTGGCTGATCGCCTCCGCCGGGTTCGCGTTCTACGTGGCCGGCTTCGCCTCCTACAACAAGACCTACGGCACCATGGCCGGCGTCGTCGTGTTTCTCGTCTGGCTGTGGATCACCAACCTGGCCGTCCTGCTGGGCCTGGAGTTCGACGCCGAGACCGCCCGCCAGCGGGCCGTCGCGGGCGGTCTGCCACCCGAGGCGGAGCCCTACACGGAGCCCCGCTCCACCCGGACGTGGGACGAGGAGGACGTACGCCGGCTGGACGACGCATGACCCTCCTGCGGCACGCATGGCTGTCGCACGGCACGTATGCCTGTCGCACGGCGCGCATGGCTGTCGCACGGGACTCGGTGTCCTGAACCCGGCTGTCCGGGGTACTCGCGCTTTCATCGGACCGCCGGCGTGACAGGGCCGGTGGGCAGGAACGGAAATGGACGGGAGGTGAGCGCCGTGCCGAGTACGCAGCCGCCCCATGTCTCATCCGGCCGGAGCACGGACCGCTTGGATCAGGAGCCGGTGGGTGAACTGGTGCAGCGGGCCTCGCAGCAGCTGACCGAGCTGGTGCGCGGCGAGCTGAGGCTGGCGCAGGCGGAGTTCAAGGAGAAGGGCAAGCACTACGGCAAGGGAGGCGGCCTGTTCGGGGGCGCCGGTGTCGTCGGCTTCCTGATGCTCCAGGCGCTGGTGGCCAGTGCGATCGCCGCACTGTCCGTGGTGCTGCCGGTATGGGCGGCGGGGCTGATCATCACCGCGGTGCTCGGTGTGATCGCGGCGGTTCTGGCCAGGAGCGGAAAGAAGCAGGTCGGTCGGGCGGCGCCACCCACGCCCGAGCAGACGGTCGAGAACCTGAAGGCCGACGTGGCCACGATCAAGGAGAGTGTGCACCGATGACCCAGCCGCCCCACGACGAACCCACCGCGGCGAACCCCGCGGAACTGCGCGAACAGGTCGAGCGGACCCGTGCCGAGCTCGGGGAGACGGTCGAGGCCCTCGCGGCGAAGACCGATGTCAAGGCGCGTGCCCGGCAGAAGGGCGCCGAGGTCAAGGAGCAGGTTGCCGTGAAGGGCGGGCAGCTGAAGGAGCAAGCCACCCTCAGGGCGGGGGACCTGACAGCGAGGGCCGCAGACGTCGCCCACCAGGCCCAGGGACTGCTGCCCGAGCCCGTCAGGGACAGGACCGCGCAGGGGGCGCGGCTGGCGCAGGACAACCACAAGGTGCTGTTGGCGGTGGCGGGTGCGGCCGTCGTGGTGTGGGTGGCCTGCCGCCGCATGAAGGGGTGAGCCGGGTGAAGGCAGCGAAGATCGCTTACAGGCCGGTGGGGCTGGCTCTCGGCGTCGTCGGCGGCCTGACCGCGGGAGCGCTGTTCAAACAGACGTGGAAAGTGCTCGGTCACGACGCGGACGCCCCGGACGCCACAGACGAGGACCGGTCCTGGGGCGAGGTCCTGTTCGCCGCCATGGTCCAGGGCGCGATCTTCGCGGTGGTGAAGGCGGCCGTCGATCGCGGGGGCGCCACCGGTGTCCGCAGCCTGACCGGGACGTGGCCCGGCTGACGGGCCGCCCTGGTGTACCCGGCGGCAGGTGGGCGCGGGCGTCACCGGTCAGTCCGCCGGCCGCGTCCGGAGCCGAGGACCTGCTCGTGAGCGACGATACGTGCGCCACCTGGCAGCGGCACGGTGCAGCGCGAGGTGGGTGGTGACCTGCGGGCACAGCGCATCCGCGGGGACGAGCGGGGTGCCCGCCGACGTCGTGCACAGCGTGCCGCTGGTACTCGCCTTCGCCGTGGGACCTGTCCGGTGTCGGGCGACGGCCCGACGGACAGCGAGGCGAGCGGCAGGTTCACCGCCGCGCCAGGGGCGCCGTCTGGATGATTGCCGAGGTCGTCGCCGGCCCGGTCGGGCATACCGGCGGTGCCGCTCTCGTCCGTCAGGCGGCGCCCGGTGGTGGGTTCATGGCCCAGCGGATGGTGCGGGTGAGCAGGTGTCCGGCCGGGCGGACCGTGAGGTCCTCCACGACCGCGAGACGCGGCAGCCGCAGCAGTGTCCGCGCCCAGGAGGGCAGCAGCGTCACGGCGTTGGCGGCCAGGACGCCGTACAGGGGCCGGACCGGCAGGGGCAGCGGCGGTTCGAGGAGCAGGAAGCGTGCTGCGTCCCGGGCCTCGGGGGTGGCTCTGAGTTCGGGCCGGTAGGCCTCCAGCCGGGCGGTCAAGGCGCGGCGGTCGCGTGGCGGATCGTTCCCTCCCAGTGCCTCGGCCACCCGCGCGGTGTCTGCAACGTAGGCGTCGTACCCGGACCGGTCCAGCGAACGGGAACCGTAGCGCTCGTGGGCGCGCAGGAAGCACTCCGTCTCGGCCGCGTGCACCCAGCCGAGCAGCCGGGGATCGGCCGCGTGGTACGTCTCCCCCTCCGGGGTGGTCCCACGCACCTTCTCATGGATGCCCCGCACCTGCTCCACGGCCGCGCGAGCGTCGTCCGCCACACCGTAGGTGGTCACCGCCAGAAAGGCGCTGGTGCGTTGCAGCCGCCCCCAGGGGTCCCCGCGGTATCCGGAGTGCGCGGCGACGGCGGCCATCGCGAGTGGGTGCAGTGACTGGAGGAGGAGGGCGCCGAGTCCGCCGACGAACATCGACGCGTCGCCGTGGACGACGCGGATCGGACGCCCGGGAGCGAACCAGCGTGGGCCAGGGGTGTCGTGGATACGGGCGCGGACCGCCGCTCCGTCGGGGCCCGCCACCCGGCGGAAGAGCATCGCGCCCAGGGACGCACGGACATCCGGCACCACGGCTGGCCACCCTTCGTCGGCTCCTGCATGGTTCCACCGGCCGACAGGGCTGTCACGCCCGCCCCTGCCGGGGCTGGGCGGCTGAGAGGGCGGTACGCCGGTCTCCGGGCCTGTGAAGGGGTGTCGGTGGCCATGGCCGAGGCGTCACGGAAGGCAGCGTCCATGCGGCGCCGCACCCCCGTCGCCGCCACGGCCGCGGCGAAGGACCGGGTGAAGTGGCGCTCCGCACGGACACCGCCGCGCACGGCGGGCGGGCGTCGTCGCCGTGGCCGCGCCCGCGCATCCGGCCGCCTGGGCAAAACTACTGACGTGCCATCATATCCCGAACAGTTGCGTCGCGTTGTCGTGGCACACCGCGCGCAGCCAGTCCTCGCCCAGCCCCAGTCGTTCCAGTGCGCGCAACTGGTGCACGTACGGGTAGGGGATGTTGGGGAAGTCGGAGCCGAGCAGGACGCGGTCGCCGAGGGCGGCGATTCTGGGCAGGGCGCGGTGCGGGAACGGCATGAACCGTTCGGTGAAGTCGGTGAACGCCATCGTGGTGTCCAGCCGCACCTCCTCGTACTGTTCGGCCAGGGCCAGGAACTCCTCGTACTCGGGCATCCCCAGGTGCGCGATGATCAGCCGCAGTCGCGGATGGCGCGCGAGCACCCGGGCGATCGGGCCGGGGCCGGTGTGCTTGCCGGGTGCGGGGCCGGAGCCGCAGTGGATCACCACCGGGATCCCCGCGTCGGCCAGCAACCCCCAGGTACCGTCGAGGAGTTCACCGGCCGGGTCGTACGCGCCCACCTGGACGTGTGCCTTGAACACCCGGGCGCCCGTCTCGACGGCCTCGCGGACGTACGTCTCGACGCCGGGCTCGGGGAAGAAGGTCGCCGTGTGCAGACAGTCCGGGGTACGGCCGGCGAAGTCGGCGGCCCAGCCGTTCAGCCAGGTCGCCATGCCGGGCTTGTGCGGGTAGAGCATCGAGGTGAAGGCACGGACGCCGAACTCCCGGAGAATGGCGGCACGTTCCTCCTCCGCCTTCCGGTAGGTGATCGGCCACTCCAGGCCGCCGAGCAGCGGCCCGTTGGTGTCGAAGTACTCCCAGACCTTGTGCAGGACCCGCTCGGGCATGAAGTGCGTGTGGACGTCGACCAGGGCCGGAAGGCCGAGCCGCTCCTGGAAACGGCGGACCTCGGCGGCCTCCTCCCCCAGGGCCCCGTCGCTCGCGGGAGCGTGCCGGGCAGCGTCGGCCGATGCCGTTCGGTGATCGTTCATACCGCCCACGATCGGTGCCGGCTCGCTACGAGTCCAGCCCTTCCGGTCGCGCTCGGTCCTCAGGACAGGTAGCCCTCCACCTCTGACGCGGGACGGACGTTCGCCGCGCCGGGGTCCTGCCCCGCCTCCATCCTGGCCCGGCGCTGCCGGAGCAGGTCCCAGCACCGGTCGAGCTCGGTCTCCAGACGTGCCAGACGGGCATGCTCGGTCGGCTCGTCGATCTCCTGCCGTGCCAGACGATCACGCAGATCCTTCTCCTGGTTGATCATTTCCGTGATGTGACCGAGGATCTCCTTCTCGGCCTCGGACCCTGTCATGGCTGCCCCTCTCCGGACGACGGGATGGACGACGCGACGGACGGCGGTATCGACGGGAGCGTCCGTCCATCCGCGCCCCGCCCCCTCACCACCTTCTCTCACCCGGGCCTCGAACGCATCGGCCGGGGAGTGCCGGTTCCCGGCCCCTGCCAAAAGTCCCGCGCCCGCGCCCCTCGCCCCGGTGTACGGTAGCCCGCGGACCCCGGGGAAAGCGGTTGCTACAGGTCAGGGGCACGGACAGGGGAGGATCAACGCCGATGGCGTCGACGTCGGAACGGCCGCTCGACCACCGCTACAGGGGCGAACACCCGATCCGGACCCTCGCCTATCTGCTGCGCGCGGACCGCCGGAAGCTGGCGGCGGCGGTCGGCGTGTTCACCGTCAAGCACAGCCCCATCTGGCTGCTGCCCCTGATCACCGCGTCCGTCGTGGACACGGTCGTGCAGCACGGGCCCGTCTCCCGGATGTGGACGTCCGTCGCGGTGATCATGGCGATCCTGCTCGTCAACTATCCGCTGCACGTGCTGTACGTGCGGCTCCTCTACGGCAGTGTCCGCAGGATGGGCACCACGCTGCGCTCCGCGCTGTGCACGCGGATGCAGCAACTGTCCATCGGCTACCACTCCCGGGTCAGCGCGGGCGTGCTCCAGGCCAAGGTCGTACGGGATGTCGAGACCGTCGAGCAGATGGTCCAGCAGACCGCCGAGCAGGGGCTGGGCGCGCTGACCGTGCTGGCCGGAGGACTGGTCATCATCGGCGTGCGCACACCGGAGTTCCTGCCGGTCTTCCTGGTCGTGGTGCCGGCGGCTACGCTGCTCGTGGCCCGGCTGCGGGCGCGGCTGCGGACGCACAACGAGCACTTCCGGCACGAGGTGGAGACGCTGTCCTCGCGGGTGACCGAGATGACGCGGCTCATCCCGGTCACCCGCGCCCACGGCCTGGAGGGCAAGGCGCTGCGCCGGATGAACGGCACCCTGAACCGGCTGCTCACCTCCGGGATGCGCCTGGACCTGGTCAACGGCCGCTTCGGCTCGCTGGCCTGGGTGGTGCTCAACGTGATCGGCGTCGCCGTCCTGGCCGCCGCCGCGCTGGTGTCGTACTACGGCGTGTGGGGCGTCACGCCCGGCGACGTCGTCATGCTGAGCGCGTTCCTGACCACGCTCACCAACTCGACCACGACGCTGACGAGTCTGGCGCCGGTCATCACCAAGGGCCTGGAGTCGGTGCGTTCGGTGGGCGAGGTGCTCCAGGCTCCCGAACTGGAGGACAACGAGGGCCGGGAGGAGGTCACCGCCGTGCGTGGGGCGGTCACGTTCGAGCGGGTCGGCTTCGGCTACGAGGAGGGCGAGCGGCCGGCCGTGGCGGAGTTCAGCCTCGATGTCGTCCCGGGCGAGACGGTCGCTCTGGTGGGTGCCTCGGGGGCCGGCAAGTCCACCGTGCTCAACCTCGTCATCGGGTTCATCCGGCCCACCTCCGGCCGGCTGCTCCTGGACGGCAGCGACATGAGCGCCCTCGACCTGCGCACCTACCGGCGGTTCGTGTCGGTCGTGCCGCAGGAGTCGATCCTCTTCGACGGCACGGTCCGGGAGAACGTCGCCTACGGCATGGAGGACGAGGCCGACGAGGAGGCGGTGCGTGCCGCACTGCGGGACGCCAACGCACTGGAGTTCGTGGACCGGTTGCCGCACGGCCTGGACACCGTGGTCGGCGAGCGGGGCGCCCGGCTCTCCGGTGGCCAGCGTCAGCGCCTCGCCATCGCACGGGCGTTGATCCGCGACCCGCGCGTCCTGGTGCTGGACGAGGCCACTTCGGCGCTGGACACCCGCTCCGAGGCGCTGGTGCAGCAGGCGCTGGCCCGCCTGCTGCACGGCCGTACGACGTTCGTGGTCGCCCACCGGCTGTCCACCGTGAGCGGTGCCGACCGCATCGTGGTCATGGACGACGGGCGTATCCGTGAGATCGGTACACACGAGGACCTGCTCCGCCGCGGTGGCGCCTACGCTGCGCTGCACGGCGGGCAGGTGGCCTGACAACCCACTCCACGACGTCGCGCACGGTCCACCCGCCGGGCGCGGGGCTCCCTGGACCGATGCGGCCCGACGCGAGAACTTGTCACTGGTCGCGCAGCGGCAGGACACACCTCACGCCGGATGCCCCACCGGCCCTGCAATCTTCAGCAGCCTCCGGCACGTTGAATCGTTGTCATACCTCTTGACCTCAGTTCGCAGCCAGGATTACGGTTCCGGCGCCTGCCTGGATTGAAACGATTCAGTCAATGATGTGTCCGTAACCGCCCTTGGGACCACTTGGGGTTGAACCATGCTCGAATCCTCCTCTCGGCGCGGCGGGGCGACCCGCCGGTCGGTGCTCGCGGCCGGCCTGTCGGCCGGTGCTCTCGCCGCTCTCGGGCCGGCGACGGGCGCCTTCGCCGCGCCCGGTGGTGCCGTCGCCACCGGGGCCGTACCCGCCGCCGACTGGTTCGCCCGGCCCGCCGAGGCCGTTCGGCCGAAGTTCCGCTGGTGGTGGCCGGACGGGCTGGTCGATTTGGCCGAGATCGCGCGGGAGATCGACCAGATGGCCGACGCGGGGTTCGGCGAGGCCGAGATCGCTGCCGTCCACCACAGCATCTCCGACACCTCCGTACTGGACACCGCCCACCACGGCTGGGGCAGCCCCGCCTGGCGCGACGGGGTGAAGGCCGCGCTGCGCCAGGCGGCCCGGCGCGGACTGACCGTCGACCTCACCCTCGGCCCGAGCTGGCCGGTCGCCGTACCGGGTGTCACCCCCGACGACGACGCGGCGGTCAAGGAACTCGCCTACGGCAAGCTGACGTTGACGGGCGGCGCCGGGTACGACGGCCCGGTGCCCGCCTCGGTCTACGCGGCCGCCACCGGAGTCACCGTGCAGCAGCTGTTCGCGGTACAGGCCGCCAGGGTCAACACCGCCTACTCCAGCGGCAAGGCGACCGGCCTGGACGCCGACAGCGTCACCGACCTGACCGCGCTGGTGTCCGACGGCCGGCTCACCTGGACCCCGCCGGACTCGGCGACCTGGGTGATCCTGGCGTACTGGCAGCGTGGTTCGGGGCAGCAGCCCGAGGCGGGCCCGCACTCCTCCCCCGCCGCGTACGTCGTCGACCACTTCAGCGCGGCCGGCACCGCGGCCGTCACCCGGTACTGGGACCGCGAGATCCTCGACGCCGGCCTGCGCAGGCTGCTCGGATCGGCGGGCGGCGCCTTCTTCGAGGACTCCGTCGAGCTGGAGACCAAGGGCCTGCAGTGGACACCCGGACTGCCCGACGCGTTCCGCCGGCACACCGGACGCGACCTGCTGCCGTACCTGCCGGCCGTCGTGCTCGACAACGGCAACCAGGTCTTCGCCTTCGATGCCCGGCTCACCCAGGAGATCCGGCACGACTTCTGGGAGACCGTGTCGAACCTGTTCAACGAGCACCACCTCAGGGCGCTGCGGGACTGGGCGCACGGCCACGGCATGAAGCTGCGCTCGCAGCCGTACGGACTCCAGACCGACGCCATCGCCTCGGCGGCCGTCCTGGACATCCCCGAGGGCGAGTCGCTCGGCTTCAAGAACCTCGACGACTACCGCTGCCTCGCCGGCGGCCGGGACATGGCCGGCCACCGCATCCTGTCCTGCGAGGCGGGCGCGTACGCGGGCGGCGCCTACAACACCACCTGGGACAAGTTCCTGCGCACCATGGGCGGCGCGTACGCGGCGGGCGTCAACCAGACCGTGATCCACGGCTTCTCCTACGCGACGGCGCCGGGGGTCGCCTGGCCCGGGTTCGCGGCGTTCAGCCCCTACAACGGCACGGTGGGGTACGGAGAGTCGTGGGGGCCGCGCCAGCCCACCTGGCGGCATGTCCCGGACATCACCGGCTACCTCGGCCGGGTGCACCAGGTGCTCCAGTCCGGCACCGCCCGCGCCGACGTCGCCGTCTTCCGGCAGACCGGGTACAGCGCGACCGGTATCGGCGCGTCCTGGCTCACCTCGACCGGCGTCCCGCTCGGCTGGACCCACCAGTTCCTCAGCGGGCCACTGCTCGACCTGCCCTCGGCCAGGGTGTCCGGAAAGCGGCTCGCGCCGGACGGGCCCGCCTACAAGGCGCTGTTCCTCGAAGGCGACTTCTTCTACGGCTCCAATCCGACGCTGGCCGTCGCCGACGCCCGCAGGCTGCTCACCTTTGCCCGGGCCGGCCTGCCCACCGTGCTGTTCGGCGCCTTCGACCAGGCCCTCACCCCGGGCCTGCCGGACAACGGCGAGACCGACGAACTGCGTGCTCTGACGGCCCAGTTGCTGGCCCTTCCGAACGTCCGCCAGGTCGCCGACAAGACCCTGGTCGGCGCGGCCTTCGCGGACCTCGGCGTGACGCCCGACGTCGCCTACGGCGCGTCCTCGACCCTTCTGAACGCGCACCGGTCGACCGGCGACGCCGATTTCTACTACTTCTGCAACGGCAAGCACGCCGAGACGGTCAAGCCGCCGGTGGCCGCCGTGGACCACGACGTCACGGTGCACAGCACCGGGCGCTCCGGTTCCGGCACGGTGCCGTATCTGCTGGATCCCTGGACGGGGCTGATCACCCGGCTCGCCGAGTACACCCAGGACGGGGACGCGTTCACGTTCCGGGTGGCCCTTCAGCCCGGTGAGACGCTCGTCGTCGCGCTGGCGCGGCCGGCCGCGTTCGGGGACCGTACCGGGGCCCGTCCGCACGCGGTGGCGACCGAGGCGGACAGTGTGCTGTTCGCGGACGGGTCGCTGGCCGTGCGCGCCGCGACGGCGGGCACGTACGCCACCACCCTGTCGAACGGCCGCACGGTCAGCGCGCAGATCGCCGAGGTGCCCGCGCCGGTCACCCTCGACCAGTGGACCCTCACCGTCGATGACTGGCGGCCCGGCGCCGACGCCACCAGCACCGAGGTCGTCGACCACACTCTCGCGCTCGACGCGCTGCTGCCCTGGTCGCAGATCCCGGAGCTGGCGGACGTGGGCGGTGTCGGCCGCTACCGGACCACCGTCACACTGCCGAGGACCTGGCCCTCCTCGACGGGCGCCGTGCTACGGCTCGGCAGCGTCGGCGACACCTGCCGGGTCACCGTCAACGGCACCCGGGTCGGTCCCGTCGACCGCCTCAACCCCGAGGTGGACCTCGGCGGCCTGCTCCGCCCGGGCGCCAACACGGTCGAAGTGGAGGTCGCCACCCCGCTGTTCAACCGGCTGCGGGTCAGCAACCCCGCAGTGTTCGGGACGGCGACACGCCAGGCGTACGGTCTCGTCGGCCCGGTCCGGCTCGTCCCCTATGCCCAGCGGACGGTGGCCTGAACCGGGGCGGGCAAGCCGGCGTCCCGCGCCGGCGGACCGGTGCGGAACAGCGCGAAGGGCCCGTCCGCTTGCGGACGGGCCCTTTCACCGAGCGCCGGGCAGGCCTTGCACCTGCATCTCCCCACAGGAAGCGGGGCGTCTTTCCTTGGACCACCAACGCGACACCGGGCGCCGGGACTTCACGGCGACCAGCTCGTGACCAACAGTACCTCATCCGCTCGGCCTTTCATTCCGGCCCCTCATTCCGCATCTGCGGGTCGGCTGTGCCCTTTCGGGCGGTGACCCGCTCTCTGAATCGGCAGGGCAGGAGCCCTGTCGTCGGTGGTGTCGTGACCGTCCGGTCCCGCCGTCAGCACCAGGATCTGGTCCCCGGCACCCCATACGCGCCGTTCCGCGTTGTCGGGGCAGAGCAGGACGCCGTCGTGCGGGCGGGTCCGGTGCGGGTCGTGCGCGTGGTAGCCGATCGCACACTCGCCACGTCTGAGCGCCGCGGCGACCACCGTGGCGAACGCCGCCTCGTGACCGGGCAGTACGTAGTGGGCGGCCGGGCGCAGGGCGAGTGCTCCGCCGCGCGTGGCGAAGATCTCCTCGTAGACGGCGGCCAGTTCGGGGTGGTGCACGACCTGCGCCATGAGCAGGGCGGTGAGTTCACCCCGGACGACGGCGTGGGAGGCGGGGCCGAGCGGAGCGACGGTGCGGCTGCGGTGATCGCGCAGTTCGGCCACCACGGGCAGCACGCGGCCTGTCCGCTCCTCCCAGGAGCACAGGGTCAGCAGCGCCAAGAGGGTTCGCTCGTCGGGCTGTTCGGGCCCCGCCGCCCGGTCGGCACCCAGGGCGATGACACTGTCGTAGGCGGTGAGATCGAGGCCGTCCAGTGCCTCGGGGGCGGCCAGGTCGCGGGCGTGGTGGGTGATGGCCAGCGGCGCGTTCCGGGGACAGGGGGTGCTGGATCCTGCGGGATCGGCCGCCGTGTCGCTGACCACGTCGAGGACCGAGCCCGGCCGCGCGGTCCGGCGCAGGGTCTCCACGACGATCGGGGCGCGGCGGTTCCACCCGAGCAACAGCAGCCGTGCCGGCGCGTCCGGGAGGGGTGCGGGCGGTGCGAGGGCCGTGGCCTCGACTTGTGCCCGGCGGTCCGTGAGGGTGGTGGGGCGGTCGTCGTGGGCGACGGTGACCAGCCTGTCCCCCGGTGCCAGCACGGTGTGCGGCGCGGGCGTGAGCAGCGGCCGGCCGTCCGGGCGCAGCAGCCCGACGGCGCAGGACGTCTGCAGGCGCAGCGCCACCTCCTCGAAGGAGAGTCCCACCGCCTCCGGGACTTCGGCCACGTGGAACTCGGCTCCGGAGAAGTCGAGCAGGTCCCGCAGTGCCGTGGACATCCCGGGGCACCGCGCCGCCTGGACGAGGAGTCGTGCCGCCGTCCGGTCGGTCTCCAGGACGGTTCCGCGCGGTCCGGCGGCGAGCCGTGCGGCCGGCAGGTAGCGGTCGTCGTGCACGGCGGCGACGACACGCGGAGCGTTCGGTCCGTCGTCGGCGCCGAGCAGGGCACGTAGCGCCAGCAGGGTTCGTACGACCGTGAGATCGCCGTCGGAGTCGTCGGCGGGCAGCACCACCACCGCTCTGGCCGCACCCGGGGTGACCAGGGCCAGGGCGTCGGGGTCGGTGGGGGTGCCGGTGCGGCAGACAAGCCGGACGCGGTCGGTGCCTCCCAGGGCGGCCGTGAGCGCGGTGTCCATGTGGGCGGGGTCCCGGTCGGCGAGCACGGTGATGACATGCCGTCCGCCTGCGGACCGCTCGTCTCCGGCGCGACCGGCCCGGCCGGCGATCAGTTCGCGGACCACGGTGAAGATCTGGTCGGTCCAGCCCAGCACCACGTCGTGATCGCGTTCCAGGACCCGCGAACGGCCGCGCCGGAGTTCGGTGAGCCGGTCGCCGAGCCCGGTGGTGACGACTCCGACGAGCGTGGACACGCACAGCAGGGCGATGAGGCCGAGCAGGACCGACAGCAGCATCCGGGCCGGGGTGCCCGCCACCGCGCCGAGCCGGAGCGTCTGCGCGCTGGTGCGCCACACCTGGCTGAGCCGGCCGGAGAAGGAGCGCGGCGCGGCGGGGTCCGTCCACACCAGGAGGGTGCTGACGGGCACGACGACCGCCAGACAGCACACGGCGAGCCAGCCGAGCAGTGTTCCCGTGCTGCGGGCGAGCGTCCTGTCGAACAGGTACCGCGCCCGGTGCCGTAACGGGGTCCGCGCCTGCCCTCGTTCCATGTCTGCCCCCTCATGTCCGCATATGCCTCGGCAACTTGAGAGTGCCGGGTGCGCAGGGTGCGACACGCCGTCCGACCGGGACGTTCATCCTTTCGGGCAGCGGACCCGTCGGCCGACACCGCGCGGGGGGGACCGGGGGTCAGGTGGCGTCGGTGGACAGGCGCGGGTCGGCGGCGACGATGGCGCGCACCGTCTCGGTGACCAGCCGGCGGTCCAGGGGTGCGTCGGCGAAGGCCCGGTGCATCGGCCAGCCCTCGATGAGCGCGTCCAGGGCGCGCGACACTCCGGGCGTGAAGTGCAGGGCGAGGCTTTCCCTGCTGCGTTCGAGCCAGGTGCGGGTCGTTGCGGAGACCGCCTCGTTGTGGTTGGCGTAGGCGTACATCTCGAAGATGAGGGTCATGTCGCGTTCCGTGGCGTAGGCCGGGCCGCAGATCAGCTCGACGACGGCCGCCTCGGCCTGGGCCGTGGAGGCGGCGGACTGCAGTGTCCGCCGGTAGAGCCCGGACATGGTGTCCGACAGCCGGGCGAAGGCCTGGGCGAGCAGGTCGGCCATGCCGTCGAAGTAGTAGGTGAGCGAGCCCAGCGGGACCTCCGCCCGTGCCGCGATCTTCCGGTGGGTGGTTCTGTGCACGCCGCTCTCGGAGATCACGTCCAGGGCTGCATCGAGGATCCGCTCCTTGCGTCCGGGGTCGTTCGGGATCTCGCGTCGTGTGCCGCTCACGCCCTCAATGTGCCATGGGTTGCCCGCCCCGAAGTGTGTACAGACGTACAAACCAGTGTGTACGCTCGTACAGACTCGTGTACGGACCCAGTTGGAGCCACCGCCCATGCCCCTCGACCTCTCCCGGCGCCGCACCGCGGTCTTCGTGCTGTTCTTCGCGCCCGGGCTGACCATCTCCTCCTGGGTCACCCGCACCCCGGACGTGCGCGACCGGCTCGGCGCCTCCACGGCGCAGATGGGTCTGATCCTGTTCGGGCTCTCGGTCGGCTCCATGCTCGGCATCCTGTGCTCGGGCACGGTGGTGGCGCGCTGGGGTGCCCGGCTGGTCATCCTGGTCGGCACGTCGGCCGTCGCCGCCGGTGCCGCGGTGGTCGGGGTGGGGGCCGCCGTCGGTTCGGGGGCCTGTGTCGCGCTGGGCCTCGGGCTGTTCGGCCTCGGCATGGGCGGCGGCGAGGTGGCCCTCAACGTCGAGGGCGCCGAGGTGGAGCGGCTGCTCGGCCGCTCCACGCTCCCCGCCATGCACGGATTCTTCAGTCTGGGCACCGTGCTCGGGGCGGTCGCCGGCATGTGCCTGACCGCGGCCGACTTCCCGGTCCTCGTCCATCTGCTCGTCGTCGCCGCCTTGGTGCTGGGGGCGCTCGCCGTGGTCATCCGGCGTGTTCCCGCCGAAGTGGGCCGGCAGACCACTGTCGGGCGGCGCTCGGCCGACGCGCCGCGCGCCGCGGTGTGGAAGGATCCCGCGCTGCTGCTCATCGGCTGCGTCATCCTCGCGCTCGCCATGGCCGAGGGCACCGCGAACGACTGGCTGCCGCTGGTCATGGTGGACGGTCACGGGTTCGACGCCGCGCTGGGCTCGGCCGTGTACGCGGTGTTCGCAGCCGCCATGACCGTGGGACGCTTCGTCGGCGGACGGTTCGTCGACCGGTTCGGGCGGGCGGCGGCGCTGTGCGGGAGCGCGCTCGTCGGGGCGGCCGGCCTGGCCCTCGTGATTTTCGTCGACAACCAGGTGGTCGCGGCGGCGGCCGCCGTCCTGTGGGGCCTCGGCGCGTCGCTCGGGTTTCCCGTCGCGCTCTCCGCGGCGGGCGACTCCGGTGCCGACTCCGCGGCCCGCGTCGCGATCGCCGCGGTTGTCGGCTACGTCGCCTTCCTGGTGGGGCCGCCCTCCCTCGGTTACCTCGGTGACCACTTCGGGCTGCGGAACGCCCTGATCCTGGTGCTCGTGCTGGTGGTGGCGGCCGCCTTCGCCACCCCTGCCGCCCGCTCGCCCCGGCAGGCGGTCGACCCCGGACCGGCGGGCACCTGAGACCGGTGCCCGTCAGTCCGCCGGATGGGAGCCCGGGTGCCACCGAACGGCCGAGCGGCGGCACGGCCCGGTTACGACGCAGCGCGGTTCGAGATCGCCGTGGGCCCCATGCCGGGGGCGGTGCGGGCCGTCGGCGAGTGGCTCACGCTCACGTCACCCGTCAGGCGGTCCAGACCCGGTCTGCGTAGTCGAGGAAGTTGCGGCCGAGGATCTTCTCGATGCGCTCGGAGCGGTAGCCGCGCTTCTCCAGGAGACGGATCAGGTCGCGGAACTGGTCGACGCCGCGCAGGTCGACGACGAAGGGGTAGGTGTCGGCCCGTTCACCGGCCGCCCCGACGCCGGCCGCCTGCCGGGCGGCCACGTGTTCGGCGAGGGCGACGCGGTAGGCGTCGAGGTCGTCGACGGCGGTGACGGTGCCGTCGGTGCCGATGCCGACGTGGTCCTCTCCGCAGACGCCGACCGCGTGCACGATGTGGTCCACGACGTCGGCGGCGGTGGCCTGCCCGGTGAGGTTGAGGAAGGGCATGAAGTAGATCCCGACGAACCCGCCCCGGTCCGCGACCAGGCGGAGCTCTTCGTCGGTCTTGTTGCGCGGCAGGTCGGCCAGGGCACGGCAGCCGGTGTGGTTGACGGAGACGGGCTGCCGCGAGTGCCGGGCCGCGTCCAGGCAGGTGCGCTCACCACTGTGGGAGAGGTCGACCATCAGGTGATGGTCGTTGAGGACCTCGACGACCTGCTGGCCGAAGGGGGTCAGGCCGCGGTTGGCGGGGGCCATGGAGCCGTCGCCGAGGTGGTTGGCCTGGTTGTAGGTGAGTTGTACGACGCGCACGCCCGCGTCCGCGAAGGTCGCGACCCGGGTGTCGACGAGAGCGGGGTCCTCGCCGACGGCGACGGCGTTCTGGAAACCGTAGACGACCCCGATCCGCCGCTCACGGTGGGCGCGGTGGATGTCGGCGGTGGTGCGGACCTTGAGGAGGTCGGCAGGGTGCGCCTCGATGATCCGGTCCCAGACGGCGATCTCCTCAAGCGTGTGCTCGTACGGTGGCAGGTCGCCCATGGTGTAGCCGAGGGTGATGTTCACGGCGGTCAGGCCGCAGGCATGGGCGTCGGCGATCGCACGTGCGTCGACGGCGAGTTGGTCGCTGGACGGGTTGAGCTGGGTGGCGGCGGCCCGGGCGGCCGGGGCGTTGGGGTTGTCGAGCTGGCCCAGGGCGTTGACGATCACGGGGCGGCCGGCGGCGGTGTCGGTCACTGGGTGTCCTTCTCGAACTCGGCGCGGTCGAGTCGGCGTCCGCGTCTGACGGTGAACGTGATGGTGCGCAGATTGCCGATGTCGTGGAGGGGGTTCTCGTCCAGGACGGCGAAGTTGGCGAGCTTGCCCGGTTCGACGCTGCCCATGTCCGCCTCGGTGCCGGCGGCGCGGGCGCCGACGAGGGTGGCCGAGCGCAGGACGTCGGCGGCGGGGATGCCGCAGCGGCCGGCGAGGAAGGCGAGTTCGCCGTAGAGGGCGGGAAAGGGGTCGTCGGGGGCGGTCTCGTGGTCGGTGCCGGTGCAGACGTCGACTCCGGCGCGGTGCGCCTGGGCGGTGACGGCGGCGGCCAACTCGGCGTTGCGGGCGGCCCGTTCTGTGGACTCGGCGGTGTCGCCCCGGAGTTCGTCGCTGGTCCACATGGACGCGGTGGCGTCCAGGACCGTGCCGCGGCGGCGCATCTCGGCGAAGAGGGCGGCCAGTTCCGGGGCGTCGCCGGCGGCGAGCCGGTCGTGGTCGACCGGTGGTTTGGTCTTGTAGCTGCTCAGCGGCTCGGTGGGGTTCTCGAAGGCGAGCAGGGTGACGTGGGAGACGCTGTCGACGCCCGCGGCGACGACCTCGCCGGGCGCGGCCGGGAAGACGGTGGCGTGCGCCCAGACGGCGATGCCCTGGCGGTGTGCCTCGGCGGTGACGGCGGCGACGGTCGCGGCGTCCAGGTCGGCGTAGACCTTGATCGCGGCGGCGTGGGTGCCGCGGGCGAGGGCGACAGCGATCGTCAGGTCGGTGTCGGGGGTGACGGCCTGCATCCAGGGGACGGCGCCGGGTACCGCGCCGCGGGAGACCTCGTGGGTGCGGGGATCGTCGAAGAAGGAGGGCCCCGCCATGAGGGCGGCGTAGCGGATGTCGGGTCCTGGGATCTCGCCGACCAGGGTGGCCCTGGCGAGGTCGCCGATGTGGCGCAGGTCGTCGGCCATGTCACGGACGGCGGTCACGCCGCTGAACACCAGACGCCGGAGCACCGCTTCGGCGACGGGCCGGTCGGGCGGGGTGGCCAGGTGCTGGTGGGTGTCGACGAGGCCGGGGACGACGAACCGTCCGTCGAGGTCGACCTGGGGGGCGTCGGCGGCGTGCGGGGGCAGCGGGTCGCCGTCGCCGGTGACGGTGTGCAGGCGGGCGCCGTCGGTGACGATCGTGGTGTTCGGGCGGAGCGGGGCGCCGGTGCCGTCGAAGAGGGTGGCGCCGCGGTAGACCGTGACGGTTCCGGCGGGCGGAGCGGCCCAGGGGGTCGGGGCGCCTGGGGGCAGGTCGGTCATGGTCACCTTCGGTCCGCCGCTTTGTTACGCTGTATGTAACAGTTGTATCGTGTGTTGAAACGCAGGCAACTGTACTCTGCAGCCGGCGGACCGCCGCAAGGGCCCGTACCGGACAGGACGCACCGGGCCGCGGCGTCGCCGCACCGGGGACGAGAGGGAAGAACCGCCGTCATGCCCGACGCACCCGTCGCCCCGGGGCCACCCCGGTCGGCCGTGGACAAGGCCCTCGACCTCGTCGAGGCCGTCTCGCGCGCGCCGCACCCGGTGCGGCTGACCGAGCTCGCCGCCGAGGTCGGACTGTACCGCGCCACCGCGTACCGGATCCTGCTGGACCTGGTCCGGCGGGGCTGGGTACTGCGGGCCGGTGACCGTTATCTGCCGGGCGCCGCCGTGCTGCGGATGTCCGCGTCGGCCGCGGGCAACTCGCTGACCGCGCTGGCCCGTCCGGTGCTGGAGCGGTTGTCCGCGGCGACCTCGATGATGGTCAACCTCCAGGTGCTGGAGGAGGGTGGCGGCCGGGTGATCGACGTGGTCAGGCCCGAACGGCTCGCCATGATCAGTCACTTGCGGGGAGAGCTGCTGCCGGTAGGGCGGTTCGCCGGACCGCTGGCTCTGGTCGCCGCGCTCGAACCAGAGGCGCAGCAGCGGTGGTTGGGAAGGCTGTCCGAGGACGACGGCGCCGACATCGCGCGCGAGCTGGCCGAGGTGGCACGGACCGGTGTCGCCGTGGAGCACGGCCGTAACGACAAATTGGTGGCCTCCGTCAGCCGGGCGGTCGTGCCCGCCCCGGGGGCGCCGGTGTGCGCACTGACCGTCGTGGGGCCGGAGACCGAGCTCGACGGCCCGAAACTGGCCTTCTTGGGGCGGGAGTTGCGCGCGGCCGCCGACGAACTGGTGAGGGCGCTGACCGTCGACGGAGCGGAGGCGGGCCGGTGAGCGGTGTTCTGGTGCTGGACCGCCGGCAGACGGCCGCCGCGCTGGAGCCGGCCGGCCTGCTCGACGCGGTGGGCCGGGCGCTCGTCGCCGTCGCCCGTGGCGAGGTCTCCGTCCCGCCGCGGATCGCCGCCCTGACACCGGCCGGCCTGCTCGGTGCGATGCCCGGGTACGTCGCCGGGCTCGGGGCGGCCGCGAAGCTGGTGAGCGTCACCGCCGATCCGGAGCACCCCGGACGGAGTTTCCACCGAGGGCTCGTGGTGCTGTTCGACGAGCACGACGGGCGGGCTCTCGCGCTGGTGGACGCCGAGTCGCTGACCGGGGTCCGGACGGCGGCGTCCGCCACGCACAGCGCGTTGGCCCTGGCCGCCCGGCCCGGCCTCGGAAGGGTGGCGGTGGTGGGTACGGGGGCTCAGGCGCGGGCCCAGTTGGCACTGCTCGCCGCCGTCCGGCCGAAGGCGGAGGTCACCGTGGCCGGCCGTGACCCCCTGCGGGCGGCCGAGGCGGCCGCGCTGTTCCCGGGTGCGCGGGTCGCCACCGGCGTCGAGGACGCGGTACGCACGGCCGACGTGGTGTTCTGCTGCACCGGCGCCACCGCCCCGGTGATCCGCCGGGAGTGGCTCTCCCCCGGTGTCCATGTCTCCTCGGTCGGCGGATCACAGGGGCCCGAGCTGGATGCCGACACGGTCCGGGACGCCGTCCTGTTCGCCGAGTGGTCCGGCGCGGCCACCTCACCGCCGCCTGCGGGCGCCCACGAACTCCAGGACCTGTCCCCGGGGCGGCCCGTCACTCTCCTCGGCTCCGTCCTCGCCGGCGACCATCCGGGGCGGGCCGGTGACACCGAGGCCCTCACGGTCTTCAAGTCGACCGGGCACGCCGCCCTGGACGTCGCGGCCGTCCGGGTGGCCTACGACGCGGCACGGGCGCGGGGGTTGGGGGTGCGCGTGGACCTGTGACGGCCGGCGAGGCGATCGGCTCGGGCCGGGCACCAGTACCGGCGCTTGCGATCACCGGGATCGCCTGCTTCGCCAGGGCTCCTTGTTTCACCACACAGCTGGACACCGTGCGGTTCGGCAGCCTCGCAGGCCTCGCCGCAGTCATCACCGTCAGCGCCGCACTGTCGGGAATCCGAACGGGGCGAGTGCTTTTGAAGACTCCACGTGCGCAGGCCTTTGATGGTTCGCCGGTACCCGAGCGAGTCGCCTCCTCCCGCCTCGGCTCGCGAGTCGCCTACAGGACCGGCGGTTGTCGACCGAGAGGGCGGTCGGACCGAGGGCGTCGTGCTGCTCGACGGTGTGGCGATGGCCTCGTGGACGACGTCGCAGTCGCAGTCGCAGTCGCAGTCGCAGTCGCAGTCGCAGTCGCCGATTATAACCTCGGCCGGAGCCCTTCGAGCGCGCGATGAACCGGAGCCGCACCCCCGGTGTCCAGTCTCCCGAACAGCTCCTCGCCGAATGGGTTGGAGTCTGCGATATGGAACGGGCACTTGGCGCTCACGGGCCCGCGGCAGCAGAACCAAGGAGATACCACCCGACCAGGCCATGGGCGAGGTGGGCATCCTCCCCTACGCTCACGAAATGCGGTGGGCCACGATCATCGCAACAGCGCTAGGTGCCTTGTCGGCGTGCTCAGCTCAGTGACATCTGATCATTTGCGGTGGCGTCGGGATGCTTTCGACCGGAATCGCGAAAAACTCCAGGCCACCTGTGCAGAATTCCTCGACGTCTTCACACAGGCCGGCAATGCGATCAGTAACGCGGCCCATAGCGATGCGGACGCCCCTCACGTCCGAGCGCTGGCAGCTCGAAATGCACCAAGGGCCTCCGGTTTGTGCGAGAAGCAGTTCAGGGTCGAACTGAACGCCCCTCCTGACGTTCTATCGCCCACTCTGAGCTGCCGTGAGAACGCTCCTCGATCTGCGGGACCTTGTCGCAGACGGGGCCCGCCCTGGCACGCGTCCCGACGGGTCCGGTTGGAGCAACCTTCACGCGGCACGCGACGAATTGCGCGACATCATGCGTCACAGTCTCAAGATCTTGTGATGCCGCGGCACCTGACCTTGTCGGAGAGCGGCCAGCACGAGGGACCAGCAATCTTGAACCGGTCCGCCAATATCAGTGGCTTGAACGCACAGCCGTGCCGGTGGTGGCGAGGGCCAGCCGTCGCGGCCGCTGACTGAGCCTTTTCCAACCGGCTGTCTCATCGTCAGTCCGTCTGGATCGATTGGAAGTCATCACTGGAATCGGGGACTGGAGCGAACCAGCGCAGGTACGGGTCGGCCAGGCCGAGTAACTGATCATGGTGTTGATCGGCATCGCGTAGACTGGCTCCGACCAGGTACCTGGAATTGTGCTGAGCGAGGGGGCCGCGCAGAGCAGGGACGTCGAGTGTGGTGGTCGCCAGCAGGCCGGGGGCCTCTGCGAAGACCCATGCCACCGGGCGCCGGCGGGCGGCTTCTTGGAGCTGGGCGATGAAGGCGTTACGAGCCTGGCCGGTGAGGTAGCTGAGCAGCGAAGCGGTGAACACGACCACCGGCTCGCTGCCTGGCAACTCACTGAGTATCCGAGCGGTGTCCGTCATCGCATCGCCCGTCACCACGCTCGCCGCCGCAGTGGCAGACGCGAGGTCGATGGCGCCCCGCAGAGTCGCGAGTTCCTCGATCTGCTCAGGCCAGATGAACGCCTCCAGCCAGGCTCGGGCATCAGGATCGGACAAGTCGATCGGATGTCGGTCGATGCCGAGCCGCCGCGTGATCGTCGGCGGTGTCCGGAGGATGCCCGTGCCGGACGAGCACCGGACTTCGCAGGACACCACGACCGAGGAGGCGTGGGCTGGGCACGATGCTTCGCCGTCGAGGCGATAGTCGTAGCGGTCGAACAGCAGGTTGAGCCCGGCGCTGGCGCCGACTTCGACCAGGGCCACGGGACCCGGCCAATGGCGCTGGACGTGATCGATCCCGATGCGCAGGGCGACGCATCGGCGGATCTCGTTCGTCTGGGTGGATCGCTGCGACAGAAGGCGAGCCAGGTCGTCGTGATGCTGGCCGCAGAAGGCGGAGAACGCCGGCACCAACTGGTCGTCGACCGCTCGGTGTCCACCGTGGATCGGGTAGTAGGCAGCCAGATCCGAGTCTCGGCGTGAGGCGAGAAGCAAGTTCACCGCGGCGAACAGAAGGCTGGGGCGGCGCTGCTGATCCGGGACGTCTAAGAGAAGAGCAAGAAGGTTGTCGTCACCGGCGACGCCTTCGCTGAGGGTCTTGTACACCGGGGAGCGGCCCGCACCATGTGCCGCACTGAAGAACCGGAACAGCAGCCTGAGCCGTTCGGCTTCGGCTGCGCGGCCGAGCCGCTCATCTCGCGCCTCGGCCACAGCGTGCCCCTTCGCTGGCCGGGGACCTACTTCGTATGCGTCGGCAGAAGCGGCTCGCGCAACCCCGATCGTCATCGCTCAGTCCGCCTGCCGTCACAAGAGCGTTCTATCACCCCGGAGCACTCGCAAACGTGCGATCGAACCATATTGATAAGGACCTTCAACCAGCAGCCGACACACCGATCTCACCTGACGTGCTCATCGGCCCTCTTCCGGCGCTGACCGCCGGTCGGCGAGGCGATCCTGATCGGCGGCGTTACCGGTACGAGCCTCGGTGCGGTGACCCCGCGCCAGGTAGTCTCGGACGATCAACTCGACAGCGTCCTGCGGGCTCCTGGTACCGGCCAGCAACATGACCTCGATGGCCAGATCGCTGTCCAGGCTGATGGTGACCTTCGCCATGACACCCCCTCAAGTGTTCCCCCACGAAGCCTATCCAAGCGGCCGACGGTCGGCGATGGCAGAGCCGGCCGCACCTGGGAAATAGGACCGGCCAGAAACCCGGCCACGGCCAGCCGACACGTTGGCTCAAGCAGTGGCGCGGCCTGGCCCTGCGAACGGACAAGCTCGCCATCACCTACCAGGCCGCACTGGGCCTTGCCGCCACCGATTCGCGCGTGCTACGAGTCCTCGGTGAATGGGGCCATCCGCCCACCACAGAGAGGGCTTGTGGCGGCGCCGATGTCCTCGATGACTTGCCGTTCCACGGCGTCACGGATCCAGCACCCTTCCTGCGCTTCCTCGATGGCGGCTCCCCATCACTTCCACCCGCCGTCGAATCGGTCCGCGAATGTGTCCATGCATGCGGGCTTCCGTGCACGATGCCGCAAGCATTCAAGGGGGCGTCGATCAGCGGGCCGGCTCATCAAAGAGACAGGCCCTGGTAGGACTCCGTTAGGTCTGTCCGCGTGCCGTGTTCAGGGGCATGAGGACTGCGTGGACGCACGGCGGTGATCAGAGGTAGACGGACTGCAGTTGGAGGTATCCGGCAAGCCCCTCGGGGCCGAACTCGCGGCCCAGGCCACTGGCCTTGACGCCGCCGAACGGTGCGGCGGGGTCGGGGAGGTAGTGGTTGACGCCGATGGTGCCGGTCTGGATGCGGCGGGCGACGGCCGCGCCGCGCTCCGGGTCGGAGGTCCAGACGGTGCCGCCGAGACCGTAGTCGGAGTCGTTGGCGATGCTGACGGCGTGATCGACGTCGTCGTAGGCGATGACGGAGAGCACCGGCCCGAAGATCTCCTCCCGAGCGATGGTGTCCTTGTTGTCGACGCCGGCGAAGACGGTCGGCTGGAGGAACCAGCCCTTGTCCAGGCCCGCGGGTCGTCCGCCGCCCGTCGTGACGCGGCCTCCGTCATTGCGCCCCTTGGCGATGTACGACTCGACACGGTCGCGCTGGACTGCCGTGGCCATCGGACCGATCCGGGTGGTCTCCGAGAGCGCGTCGCCGATGGTGAGGGACTCGGCGAGCGCGGTGAAGGCGTCCACGACTTCGCCGTAACGGCTGCGCGGTGCGAGGACGCGGGTGCCGAGGAAGCAGGTCTGGCCGTTGTTGAGGAGGGTGGCGGAGAACAGGTCCTGGCCGATCTTCGCCAGGTCCAGGTCGGCGTCGTCCAAGACGATCGCCGCCGACTTACCGCCGAGTTCCAGGGTGACCGGGCGCAGCAGGCGTCCGCAGGTCTCGGCGATGGCGCGGCCCGCGGCGGTGGAGCCGGTGAAGGCCACCTTGTCCACCCCGGGATGGGCCACCAGGTAGGCGCCGACCTCCCGGCCCGCCGGGACGATATTGAGGACGCCCGCCGGCACTTCCGCCTCCTCCGCGGCCTCGGCCAGCAGGAAGGCGTCGAGCACGGTCTCCGGAGACGGCTTGAGGACGAGCGTGCAGCCGGCCGCCATCGCGGGCGCGATCTTGAGCATCGACAGGGTCTGCGGGAAGTTCCAGGGTGCGATGGCGGCCACCACCCCGACGGGGTTCTTGCGGACCTCCACCGATCCGCCGAGCAGCGCCGTGCGCGTCTCACTCGTCTCCAGGCCGCGAGCCAACTGCGCGTAGTAGCGCAGGATGGCGGTCGGGAAACCGGCCTCCAGCTGCCGCGAGACGATGACCGGCATGCCGTTCTGACTGCTGACACGCTCGACGAAACCGTCCGCGCGCCGGTCCATCGCGTCGGCCAGTCGCTCCATGACCCCGGCACGCCGGGCGGTTTCCCACCTCGCCCAGCCGCCGGGCTCGTCGAACGCGCACCGGGCGGCGGCCACGGCAGCGTCGATGTCCGCCTCGGCGCCCTCGGGCACCCGACCCAGCGGCTCCTCGGTGCTGGCGTTGACCGGCACGATCGTGCGGTCCGTACTGGGCGTCGCCCAGATCCCGCCCATGTAGAGGGTGTCGTAACGCAGGTCCATCGTCTGTCTCTTTCGCCGTGAAGGGATCCGCTCGGCCCGGCTCGCAGGGCGATGTGCAATGGGAGAACCCCACAATGGAGCGGGGCCGCGACGAGGGGACCGGGCTCGTCGTCCAAACATCCCGCGACCCGTTGTACGGCGGGTACAGAATTCCGCCGATCTCTCTTCGAGATGTTCCCAGGGGTTGACCTGCTGGTGACTCAGCCGACCAATAGTCGTAACGGCACGAACCGTCATGTCGCGGATTCGTGACCGTGCCACGCCGACGACTCACGGCAGGGAGAGGCACCATGTCCCGTACCGCACCACTGCAAGCCCAGGCGGTCGACTCGTTTGCCGACCCCGGCTGGTACGTCAACGGCTGGTACGCCGCGGCGCGCAGCGGGGAACTGGGGCCGCGGACGATCGCCCGGACGATCTGCGGCCACAACCTGGTGCTGTTCCGGTTGGAGAGCGGTTCAGCCACCGCACTGGCGGACGCCTGCTGGCACAAGCTCGCGCCGCTGTCGAAGGGCACCGTGCAAGGCGACACCCTCGTGTGCCCGTACCACGGGCTGCGTTACGACGGCCACGGACGCTGCGTGCACATGCCCGCGCAGGAGACGGTCCACCCGGGCGCCGCGGTCCGTTCGTTCCCGCTGGTGGAACGGTACGGCCTGTGTTGGGTGTGGATGGGCGACCCCTCACTCGCCGACCCGGCCGAAGTCCCCGACTACCACTGGAACAGCGACCCGGAGTACGTGAGCGGTGGCTCCTACATGCGCCTGGACTGCAATTACAAGCTCCTGATCGACAACCTCATGGACCTGACCCACGAGGAGTTCGTGCACTCCTCCAGCATCGGGAGCGAGGCGCTGTCCGTCGCCCCGTTCGATGTGACCCACGGCGAGCGCACCGCGACCGTGACCCGCTGGATGACCGGCATCGAGGCGCCCCCGTTCTGGACCGGGCAGCTACAGAGGAACGTGCCGGTCGACCGCTGGCAGATCGTCCGCTTCGAGGCGCCGTCCGTGGTGAGCATCAACGTCGGTGTCGCCCCCACGGGCACCGGCGCCCCCGAGGGCGACAGGTCCCAGGGCGTCGACGCCTACGTCCTGAACGCCATCACGCCCGAGACCGAGCACTCCACCCACTACTTCTGGGGCTACGCACGCAGTTACCGCATGGCGGAGGCGGAGCTGACCGAGCAGCTCGTCAAGGGCATCACGGGCATCTTCACCGAGGACAAGACCATCCTCGAAGCCCAGCAGCGGGCCATGTTCGACAACCCCGACAAGATCTTCTACAACCTCAACCTCGACGGCGGCGGCATGTGGGCCCGCCGCATCATCGACGCCCGCGTCGCCCACGAGAAGCGCGCCACGCAGCTGAACGGGACTGGCCAGGCATGAGCATCGCGATCTCTCTGGGCCCGGCCCGCGTCAGGAGCACCACGGCGGCCGCCGACGGCGTCGCGCTGATCGAGGTCGTGCCCGAGACCGGCACCGTCGCCCACCCGGCCGGTGCCCACCTGGTGGTGGAGGTCCTGGTCGGCGGCCGGCTGCAGATCCGCCGCTATTCCCTGGTCGGTGAGCACCCAGAGGACGGGGTCTACCGGATCGCGGTGCGTCTGCAGCCGGGCGGCCGTGGCGGCTCCGCGTACATGCACCAACTGGCCCCGGGCGCCGAGGTGCGGATCAGCCGGCCGGTCAGCGGCTTCGAACTCGCCTGGGGGCAGCCCGGGTACCTGCTGCTGGCCGGCGGCATAGGCATCACACCCCTGATCGGCATGGCCGAGGCGCTGCGCCGCCGGCACGTGCCGGTGCGGCTGGTGTACGCGGGCCGGTCGCGATCCGCGATGCCCTTCCTGAAGCCGCTGGTGGAACTGCTCGGTGACCACCTGAGCGTGGTCGCCGACGACGAGGGGACCGGCGCCGACCTGGCCGCGGAACTGGCCCGGCTGCCCGAGCAGGGCGCGGCCTACATGTGCGGTCCGCCAGGGTTCATGAACGCCGTACGGAGTGCCTGGGAGGACCAGGGGCGGCCGCCGGGGCTGCTGCGTTTCGAGTCCTTCGCCTCGGGGGGCGAGCACCCGGCGGAGGCGTTCACCATGGAGGTCGCCGAGACCGGGGCACGCGTCACCGTACCCGCGGACACCTCTGCGCTGGACGCCCTGCGCGAGGCCGGCGTAGAGATGATGTACGACTGCCGACGCGGGGAGTGCGGATTGTGCTCCGTGCGCGTGGTCCGCTGCGACGGCGCCCTCGACCACCGGGACGTCTTCCTCAGCGACCGCCAGAAGGCGGACGGCGAACGGATGTGCGTGTGCGTGTCCCGGGCCGTCGGCGGCGTTGTCACGGTCGACACCGGTATGCGGCCCGACCCTGACCGTCGTACGGCACGGGCGGTCACGCCGTGACAGGGTCGGCCGCCCGGCTTTCCCGGCGGTCCGCCCGCTACCCTTCCGCGTACGTGGGCGGCGTGCGCGACGAGCGCCCAACGAAGGGGTGCGGTGAGGTGGTACGCGGCACGGCGGGTGCGATCCCGGACGAGGCGGTGTTCGCCACGGGCGCCCTGCTGCGCACGGTCCAACAGGTCCACGACCGGCTCTGGCAGGAGTTGGTGCCCGGCGGGTACACCTCGCCGCAGTTCGCCGTGCTGCACCGGTTGCGGATGCGGCCGGGCATCGACCAGCGCACCCTCGGCGCGGCGCTGAGCCTGGACAAGGCCACCGTCGCGGAACTCTTGGCCCGGATGGACCGGGCGGGTCTGGTCGCCCGCGAGCGGGCCGCCGACGACGCGCGCCGCAACGCTCTGCGGCTCACCGGAGAAGGCAGGGCCGCGTTCCTGAACCTGGCCCCGTGGGCCGCCCAGGTGCAGCTGCGGCTGACCACGGCGCTGAGCCCGGACGAGACCGGCCGGTTCCTGCACCTGATGCGGACGGTCGCCGGTGTCGCGCCCGGCGCCTGGACCTCCACGGCACCCACGGTCATACTGATCGGCCTTCCCCCCGACCCCGCGCACATTCCCGGGCACCTGATCCGGGTCGCCCAGCAACAGCACACCCGGTACTGGACGGACGCCGTGGGAACACGGCTGACCTCTCCGCAGTACGGCGTGCTCTACCGGCTCGCCCGCGAACCGGACATCGACCAGACGACACTCGCAGAACGCGTGGCCCTGGCCAAGGCGCCCACCGGCGAGATCGTCAAACGCCTCATCGCCCGCGGCGAGGTGCGGCGCACAACCGACCCGCACGACGCTCGCCGCAAGCTGCTCGCCCTGACCAGCGACGGGCTCCAAGTGCTGTACGAAGTGATGCCCGCCGTTCTGGACGTCCAGCGCAGGCTGACGCACGATCTCACAGCGCACGAACGCGACGACCTGCTCGGCCTGCTGGGACGGATGTGCAGGGCGTAGCACCCTGAGCTGGAGTGGCCTGCGGCCACACTCGCTCAATTAGTCACTGCACGAACTTTCTGGTGTGCACCTTCGTTCTCCTGTACGAACCGCAAGACATAGAAAAAGGAGCGAAGATGGCGACACGTCGTTTCGACGCACCCGACGACGCCGTCCTGAACGCGTTGTACGAGGACCTCGCCGACAGGGACCTCCAGCCTCTGTGGGAGCTGAGCGGCCTGCTCACCCCGACCCCGGAAGCTCGCGCAGTTCCCTACCGCTGGCGCGGCAAGGTACTGCGCGAGCTGGGCGAGCGGGCCGGAGAGCTGGTCCCCGTCGACCGGGGCGGCGACCGCCGGGTGCTGTCACTGAGCAACCCGGGCCTCGACGGCACCCCCCGTGCCACCGCCACGCTGTGGGGCGCCGTGCAGTACCTGGGCCCCGGCGAGACAGCCCCCGCCCACCGCCACACACCTGCCGCGCTGCGCTTCGTACTGGACGGCGAAGGCGTGTGGACACTGGTGGACGGCGACCCGCTGCACATGTCCGCCGGAGACCTGATCCTCACTCCGAGTTGGACCTGGCACGAGCACCACAACCCCGGTGACACGCCGATGACCTGGTTCGACGCACTCGACCTGCCGCTCGTCGCGGCGCTGGACGCGGTGTTCTTCGAGCCGAGCGACCGGCGTGAGACCCCCTCGGCAACGCCGGAACGCTCCGCCTCGGAGCGCCGGTTCGGCGGCGGACCTGGCCTCCTGCCCGGTGGCACTGCAGCGCCCGCCCCCGCGCACTCCCCGCTGCTGAGGTACCGGTGGGCGGACACCGACCGCGCCCTCGGAGACCAACTCGCCGAGGCGGGATCCGAGGCCGAGCGGACCGGGCACGCCCACGTCCGTTTCGCCGACCCGACCAACGGGCGGGACGTGATGCCCACGATGCGCTGCGAGATGCACCGCTATCTGCCCGGGCACACCGCCGCGGCCGAGCGGCACACCGGTTCGGCACTGATGGCGGTCTTCCGCGGCGCGGGCGCCGTCGAGCTCGACGGCGCCCTGCACTCCCTCTCCCCCGGCGATCTGATCGCGATCCCGTCGTGGACGTCCGCACGTCTGCTCGCGGACGAGCCGCTGGACCTCTTCTCGGTCAGTGACGCCCCCGTCCTGGAGGCTCTGGCGCTGTACCGGGCCGAGACCGCTTCCGGCTGAGCCGCCCCCGCCCACGACGTCCCTCACCGCCCCAGCCAGGAGACCCCATGCGCATCGCCCGCTTCGACGACGACCGTGTCGGCGTCGTCGTCCACGACCGCATCCTCGATGTCACCGACCGGATCACCGCTCAGCTCGCCGCGTCCCCCTACCGGGCCCCCCACAGCCTCATCCGCCGGCTGATCACCCACTTCACCGCAGTACGGCCGCTGCTGGAGAAGCTGGTGGCCGAGATGGGCCCGGGCGGGGGCCGTCCGCTGGACGAGGTGCGGCTGCTGGCGCCGGTGACCGAACCGACGAAGATCGTCGCGGCTCCGGTGAACTATCGCGACCACCAGTCCGAGATGAACGAGGCGTCCCACATCAGCACGCTCGGCTTTTTCCTCAAGTCACCGGCCTCGATCCTCGATCCGGGCGGCACGGTCCGCCTCCCCTACACGGACCGGCGCTTCGACCACGAAGCGGAGTTCGCGCTCGTCGTCGGCCGCCGGGCCAGCCACATCACGCCGGAGGTGGCCCTGGACCACGTCTTCGGCTACACGGGGCTGATGGACATCACCATGCGCGGCGGGGAGGACCGTTCCACCCGTAAGTCCTTCGACACCTTCACCCCGCTGGGGCCGTGGATCGTCACTCCGGACGAGTTCGGCTCGCCCGAGGACGTGCATCTGGAGCTGACCGTCAACGGCGAGCTCCGGCAGAAGGCGAACACCCGGGACCTGATCTGGTCTGCGGCGCGCTTCCTCGCCTACGCCTCCACCGTCACCGTGCTGGAGCCCGGGGACGTGGTCACGACGGGCACTCCCGCCGGCGTCGCCCCGATCGAGGACGGCGACAGCGTCGCGCTGACGGTGGACCGCATCGGTCGCTTGCAGGTGGACGTGACCGCCGAGGGGGCCGTGCCCTGCCCGACGGGAGGGGCCGGCCACGGTCCCGTACCACCGTCCGCCCCGAGCGCAGCAAGTGACGCGTCACGCCTACCACTTAGGGAGACACCATGACCCAAACCGAGCGCACCGGGCTGCTCGTCATCGGCGGCGGCATCGGCGGCATGGCCACCGCGCTGGCCGTCGCACGCGCCGGACATCCGGTCCACTTGCTGGAACGCGCCCCCGTCTTCGCCGAGATCGGCGCAGGCCTCCAGGTCGGTCCCAACGCCGTCCGGGTCCTCATGAACCTGGGCCTGTATGAGCGCGTCGAGGAGGTGGCCGTCTTCCCCGAACGCGGCGTCTTCATGGACGCCCTCACCGGCGCGTTCCTGACCTCCCTCGACCTCGGCCCCGCCTTCCGGGAGCGCTATCGGGCGCCCTACGCAGTGATGCACCGCAGCGACCTGCTCGACATCCTGCTCGACGCCTGCCGGGCCAACGACCTCATCTCCTTGGAGAACGGCAAGCAGGCCATTGACGTACGGGAACTCGACGGCGGCAGCGTGCGCGTCGAGTGCGCCGACGGAAGTACCTACGAGGCGGACGCCGTCATCGGCGCCGACGGCCTCAACTCCACTGTGCGGAGGCTGATCTGCGACGACGAGCCGGTGTGCTCCGGGTATGTCGCCTATCGCGGCACCATGCCTCTGGGAGACGCCGGCGCGGCGATCGACGGCGACAGCGTGGTGCTGTGGATCGGACCCGGCATGCACCTGATCCAGTACCCGATCCGGCGCGGCGAGCTGTACAACACCGTCGCGGTCTTCCGCAGCGACGCCTTCGAGCGCGGCGCACCTGACTGGGGCGGCCCCGACGAACTGGACGCCCGTTTCGCCGCCGCGTGCGACGAAGTGCGCCGCGGCGTGGCCCTCGTCGACCGCAGCCGGGGCTCGAAGACCTACGACCGTGAGCCGCTCGGCCACTGGGCCACCGGCCGGGTGGCCCTTCTCGGCGACGCGGCCCACCCCATGCTCCAGTACCTGGGGCAGGGGGCCTGTCAGGCTCTGGAGGATGCAGAGGCACTCGGCCGCAAGTTCGTCGAGCACGGTGACGACTACGCCAAGGTCCTCGCGGCGTACGAGCAGGAGCGCATACCACGGGCCTCCCGGTGCCAGACCACCGCCCGCACCTGGGGCGAGATCTGGCACGCCGACGGCGTCGGCAGGATGCTGTGCAACCACATCCTCACCAGCCGCGCCCACGATGACTACACCCACACAGATTGGCTGTACCAGCCGGCCGCCCTCTGACATCGCCACTGATCGGATCAAGGTCACAGCGTGCCTGACCTGGAAGAACAGGGAAACGCCGTGCGGAAGCCAGCTGCCACGGCCATCGCCGCGGCCGTCGCGTCGCTCAGCCCCGAGCCACGGCCGAGGACTGCCCCGGCACGCGCCGGCGTGGACACACGGGTCGTCGAGGAGGCCTCCCTCATTCTGGGCCCGGGAGCCGCGGCCTGGGCCGTCGAATGGGGTGCCCGTGCCCTTGAGTCGACGGTTGCGCAGGAGCCGGAACACAGCGACCTGCCGGTCCGGGCCATCCAGCGCTCCTGCGAGGCACTGCTGCTGGAAATCCTGGCGAGGCTCGCCGGTCACGACTTCCGGACGGACCTCACCGACTGCTTTCAGGAGATCGCGGCCTCAGCCGCCGAGCGGGACGTGCCCTTCGACTGGGTCGTGCGTCGCATGCGGGAAGCCCAGCAGCTCTGGCTGGAACAGCTGCTGGACGGTCTGCGGCCCGCTCTGCCGATCGAGGCGCTGGCGGCAGTACCGCTGACGGTCGCGAAGGTCATGGACGGCGCGATCACCCTGGTGATCGGGGACTATCTGGCGGAGCGGGAACGCCTCGCCGAGGGGAGGGCGGCCTGGCAGCGCGACATCGTCAACACTCTCCTGGACCGCCAGCCCGTCGACACCGTCCGCGCCGAACGGGACCTGGGCCTCACCCTCGCCCACCATCACACCGCCGTCGTGCTGTGGCGGCCGGGCGGAGCCTCCGGCCTCCGGCTGACCCGGGTGGCAGCCCAGTTCGCCGACCGTCTGCCGGGCGCCACCCTGCTCACCGTCGCCGCGGACAGGGACCGGCTGTGGGCCTGGCTGAGCCGCGACCGCCGCCCCAGGGATCGGGAGCAGGAAGCCCTGGCCTCCGTACGGCCCGCGCTGCCGGGTACCCGCGCCGCCATCGGCCCGTCCGCACCGGGCACAGATGGTTTCCGCCGCACTCACCTGCAGGCGCTCGACACCGCACGCGTCGCCGTGTCCATGCCGACGCCTGGGGACGTCACCGACTGGCACACCGTCAGCCTGCCGACCGTGGTCTCCGCGGATCTGGAACGCGTCCGCTGGTACGTCCAGGAGACCCTCGGCCCGCTCGCCCAGGACAACCCGGCCGCCGCCGAACATCGCGCCACCCTGCTCAGTTACCTGGAAACCGGCCTGAGTCTGGTGCGCGCCGCCGAGGAGCAGCACGTGCATCGCAACACGATCGTCTACCGGATGCGCCGCATCGAGGAGCTGCTGCCCACGCCGATCACCGGGGGATGCCTGCAGATCCACACCGCGCTCAGCCTCGCCGCCCAGTACGGCGCCCGAGTGCTCCATCACCTCCCCGGCTGACCGCCGCCGAACGGGCCTCTCGACCTCGCCTTGGAACGAGGACTGGACGCGGTTCACATCAACGAGGTCACGGCGCGTGCCGGGGTATCCCCCCGCACCTTCTTCGACTACTTCGAGGCGAAGGAGGACGCCGCGGTCATCGATCCGCCCAGCATCGAGAAGCAGGAGCTGCAGAGGCTCCCCGCCGCATCCTCGGACGAGGAGCTGTGGGCCGAGCTCGGGAAGATGTTCGCCGACGCCGCGGAACGCAATACCCAGGAGATCACCGAGCTGGGGGCCCGGTGGGCGTGCACGTCGAAGAGGCCTTCGCGCTGCTCGAACGCACCCTGATCGGCGGCGTGCAGCGAGAAGAGGCACGGCGAAGCTGATCTGCCCGAGGCACGCTCACCCACGAGGGGCCCGCTCCACCGACACGTCGGCAAGTGTCAGCAGGTCAGGGGGACCTGGCACCACCGGGCTCGGGGTCGACGTCAGCCTCAGAGTGCCTCGCCCTGGACAGAAAACGGTTCGAAAGCGCAGGCGACAGTCCCGAACCTTGACCAGCTGGCATTTTGCAGTTGATGCAAATCTGTAGCCGTGCGGACTCGCACGCAGTCATCGAACGGGCGTGAGCGCACGCATTTGGCCGCTGCGCCCTGGAGAAGACATCGAAGTGCTCGGACCCAGCTCAGGTAGCTGTTCGCCGCATTCAAGGAGCCGGCCGTACACGCCACCGACGCAGGACAGGAAGGCGAGTCAGACGTGGGACACCGACAACATGTTCCACAACGGCCCCTACGCGCCCTGGCGCCAGGAAGGCGCGGCGTTCGACCTGGAGGTCGAGGGTGAACTGCCCACCGAGCTGAGCGGCGCGCTGTTCCAGACGAGCGCCAACCCGTATTACCGGCCGATCGAGCCGGACCGCCACTTCTGGTTCGAGGGCGACGGCATGGTGTACGGCACATACCTGCGCGACGGGCGCGCACACCTCCGCAACAAACGCGTGGCCACGGCCGGGCTGAAGCTGGAGATGCAGGAAGGCCGGGCCGTCTTCGGAGGCTTCGCGAACGGCAGGTCGAACCCTGCGGCGATGCGGCCCGGCCTCCCGATGGTTCGCCTGGCCGAAAGCTCATCTGCCAGGAGTTTCGCTGCGCTGTCAAGCTAACTGCCATCACATGCACGAGGTTGGAAGCTCAACCGCCCGGTTGCGGCCTGGCGCCGGTGGAGTTCGTGTCACGCACATCAGCCCGGTTGAAGGTCGCACGTCACAGGTCTGCTCCGTGGAAGGGCGCGTCTGTGACATCTGCGTCGGTGGGCTGTTCCATAACCGCTCGGTCCGTGTCGAGCAAGGCCAGCCGGTCGTCCTCCAGGCAGTCCGGTACGTTCTCGCCGTCGGGCAAGCCATCGACACCTCGGCATCACCCGAATGGACGCACCCGAATGGTGGTATTACACCCGGCGAATCTACGGTCGGTTCAGATCTCGCTTCCGAGACAGGGGGCTAGCCAGGGAGGTCAACCATGAACCGACTCCGTACCCTCGCCATCGCAGCCGCGCCCGCGGCATTGCTGATCGGTCTGGCGATTCCGGCTCCCGCCGCACCCGCGCCGAAGGCGCCGACAACGCCGAACGCCAGCTGCTACATGCCGCGGGCCGACCAAGTTCTCACTGCCCAGGAAGGCATCAAGCTCGCCAACGCCTGCAAGACTCAGAAGTCTGACCCCTCGTGGCACTGGATGGGCAACTACGGATCGGTCTACGACGTGGTCAACGTCGCGAACAGCAGGGGCGTCGGCGCCGGCGGGCTGGTAACGATACCGAATGCCAGCGGCGGCGGCCTGATCCCGACGTTCATGTACTACTGAAAAGCCGGCCAAGAGCGTCCGCCGACAGGTCACGAACGCGTTGGAGCGGCGGCACGACGGGCCGTCTGCTCCCGATCATGGATTTGCCTACGGTCCGTGATCCTGGGAGCGATCCGTGCCCGTCGTGCCTGCGTCCAGCCGCCCAGCAAGGTCCGGCGACGTCGGCACCGCGATCGTCGTCGCCGTGCCTGGGGTTCGTCGCACAACGGGGCTGAGGCAGCGGCAACATGGGCCAAGAGGGCGACTGCACATCAGCAATGCCTGGCTCACGGGGAACCCTGGGCCTCCCCGCCGGCCCAGAAGGCTGTCAGCCCCTGGCCGTCATCTTGCCGAGTTCGTGCAGCAGGTCGTGCATCAGCGGTGCCATGTCGGTCTCCTCCGCCGCCGTGATCCACCGCTCGAAGCCGACCTTGAACACGGCCACCCCGGTCTCCGCGGCCAGGGTCGCGGTCGGCTCCGGCACGCCGCGATCCCGGAGGGCGTCCGCGAGGGCGCTCGCGAGCGAGGCGAGCTTGATCAGCTCACGCTCCTGGAGCTCCGGATGGGCGGCCACCACGGCCTGCCGGAGCAGGGCGTGTTCGTGGCGGCCGGCGAACATCTCGGAGGCCGCGTCGAGTCCGGCGCCGAGCACGTCGACGAGCGGCGCGGACGGCGGGGCCGTGGCGACGGCGGTCACGAACAGCTCCTGGAGCGGGGAGCCCGCGAAGAGCACCTCGCGTTTGTCGGCGTAGTGCCGGAAGAAGGTGCGTTCGGTCAGGCCCGCCTGCCGGGCGATCTGCGCCACGGTCGTCCGCTCGTACCCCTGCTCGCTGTAGAGCTGCAACGCCGCTGCCGCCAGGCGCTCGCGCGCGTTCGGCTCCCATCTACCCATGGCCGAATCCTACGCGATGACAGTGACTGACTTCGAGTGCTACTGTCGACGTCAGTCACTGTCATCGATAGTCAGGGATTCCCCCATGCGTGTTTTCGTGACCGGCGCGTCCGGCTGGCTCGGCTCCGCTGTCGTTCCCGAACTTCTCGACTCCGGCCATCAGGTGGTCGGGCTTGCCCGGTCGGACGCCTCCGCCGCCACGCTCACCGCGGCAGGGGCTGACGTGGTGCGCGGCAGCGTCGACGACCTGGACGTGCTGCGCGAGGCGGCCGCCTCGTCGGACGGCGTGATCCACCTCGCCTTCAAGCACGACATAGCTTTCAGCGGCGGCTTCCGCGGCGCCGCCGAGGCGGACCGCCGTGCCGTGGACGCGTTCGGCGAGGTGCTGGCCGGTTCCGACCGGCCCTTCGTTCTCGCCTCCGGCCTGCTCGGCATCGCCCCCGGCCGGACGGCCACCGAGCGGGACATGCCCGCGATCGACGACTCGGCGTTCTCGCTGCGCCAGGCCACCGCCCTGGCAACGCTGCACCTGGCCTCGCGCGGTGTGCGCTCCTCGGTGGTACGGCTCGCCCCCACCTGTCACGGCGAGGGGGACAAAGGGTTCATGGCGACGCTGGTCGACATCGCCCGGGAGCGCGGTGTCTCCGGGTACGTCGGCGACGGCGCCAACCGCTGGCCCGCCGCGCACCGGCTCGACGTCGGACGGCTGTTCCGGCTGGCCGTGGAGAAGGCCCCGGCCGGCTCGGTACTGCACGGAGCGGGCGAGGACGGCGTCGCGATCCGTGCCGTCGCCGAGGTGATCGGCCGCCACCTGGGGGTGCCGGTCGTCTCCGTGGCGCCCGCTGACGCCGCCGAGCACTTCACCTGGCTCGGCGGCTTCATCGGCCTGGACAGCCCGGCTTCCAGCACGGCCACCCGTGAGCTGCTGGACTGGCGTCCGTCACACCCGGGCCTGGTGGAGGACCTGGACAAGGGCCACTACTTCGGCCCGGCCGCCTGACAGCGCGGGACTTCGGGAAGTCCCGCGCTGAGCTCCGCCTCGCCGTCGGCCGGTCTCAGCCGTGGTTCCGGTCGGCTGCCCCGGCCACGGGGGACCCGGGCCCTGAGACCGGTGCGGTGTCCGGGGTGCCCTGGGAGGTGACCACCTGTGAGGGGCGGTTGCCCCGGTCCAGGATGCCGCCGGTGACGGCCAGGGCGAGACCGGCCATGGCGAGTGCGGCGCCGACCAGGTTGGGGGCGGCCCAGCCCCAGCCCGCCGAGATGACCAGGCCGCCGAGCCAGGCGCCGGCCGCGTTGGCCATGTTGAACGCGGAGTGGTTGGAGGCCGCCGCCATCGTGGGGGCGGCCTTCGCGTTGATCATCAGGAGCATCTGGACGGGCGTGGTGATGAGCGCGCCCATCGCCCCGATGAGAGTGACCGTCACCAGGGCCGGGACCGTGCTGTGCACGGTGAAGTAGAAGGTGACCAGCGCGGCCGCCAGCAGGACGATCCCGGCGTAGAGCGTCGGGCGCAGGGCGCGGTCGGTGAGGGGACCCGCCACCAGGGTGCCGACGGTCATGCCGACGCCGTAGAGGGCGAGGACCAGGGTGGTGGAGGAGTCGGAGATACCGGTCAGGTGGGTCAGCATCGGAACGAGGTAGCTGTAGACGGCGAAGAAGCCGCCGAAGCCGACGACGGCGGTGGCCAGTCCGATGAAGACCTGGCGGTTGCCCATCGCCCGCAGCTCCTGCCGGATGCCCGCCTGCGGGCCGCGCGGCTGGTGCGGGACGAGGAGGGCGAGCGCGGCGAGTGCGACCAGGCCGATGACGGCGACCGCGCAGTAGGCGTACCGCCAGCCCAGATGCTGGCCGAGGGCCGTACCCGCGGGGACTCCGACGATGTTCGCGATGGTGAGGCCCAGGAAGACCCGGGAGACGGCCCGTGCGGCGCGGTCCGGGGCCACCAGCCTGGAGGCGACGACCGCGCCCACGCCGAAGAGCGCGCCGTGCGGGAGTCCGGCCAGGAAGCGGGCGGCGAAGAGCAGGCCGAAGTTCGGGGCGAGCGCGGACGCCGTGTTCCCGACCACGAACAGCCCGGTCAGCAGGAGCAGCAGCCGCTTGTGGGGGACGCGCGCACCGATGCCGGTCAGAACAGGGGCGCCCACGACGACGCCGAGAGCGTAGGCCGACACGAGGTTGCCGGCGTGCGGCACCGACACCCCGACGCCGTCCGCGATCTGGGGCAGCAGCCCCATGGTGGCGAACTCGGTGGTGCCGATGCCGAACGTGACGACGGCGAGGGCCAGCAGAGCCAAAGGCATGGTGAGCGGGGGCCTTTCGAGGACGGTGGTCCGGGGACGGAAAGCGGGGGCGGGGGCGGGTCGCCGGGGGCTCCTCCGCCTCCGGGGCCGACCGCGCCGAGCACCCTTGCCCAGCACACCCCAAGAACGTTGCAGCGGGATGACGCGGGCCCGCATTCCTGGATCGCCGCTCACAACGCGGTGACATGTGTCACCCCGGACCGGTTTCACGACGTCGCCGAGGTTGACGAGGCTACGAGAGGTACCGGTCAGGATCGACTGGGAGTCGGTCGACTTCTACCGGGACGAGGACGAGCCGCAGAGACTGCCATGACGAGTATCCGGCCTGGCTCGACCACCACTTCGGCCTGCCGCCGGCCGAGGACCCCGCCGCCGTCCTCGCAGCGGTGCAGGCGGAGCTGGACGTCCGGTTCGCGGACTGGGTGAGCCCCTTCCTCCGCTGAACCCACACACGTCCGCGTCTGAATGACGGGTCGTCACATGCCGCTGAGTGAAAAGGAATTCAGCCTGAACGACTGGCGCGCCACACGTGTCAGCAGGTATCTCATGCCTCTGACAGCGTGGGCACTCCGTGCCTGCCAGAGTGAAGGGAATTCCCGTGCGTGTGCGCCCCCTGCGCGTCCTGTGCTGTTCCGCCGTCCTCGCCCTGTCGGCGCCCGTGCTGCTCCCGGGTACCGCCTCGGCGGCGGTGCCCACCTCCTCGGTCTACCTCCAGAACTACGTCACCGGTCTCGACGCGGCTGACAGCGGCGGCACCGTCGCTGCCCACAACCCCAAGGGCAACGAGGACCACCAGCAGTGGACGCCCGTCGCGGTCAGCGGCGGCTACCAGCTGCGGAACGCCGACGAGTCCGGCACCTGCCTGGGCCGCAGCGGCACCGCCGCGGTGACCGCAGCCTGCGGCGCCGACGGCACCACCTGGACCGTCACCGCCGGCGCCGACAGCACCTACACCGTCACGGTCCCCGGCACCACGCAGTACCTCACCGGTTCGTCGTCGGACACCGCCGCCGTACAGGTCGGCTCCGCGGGTGACCTCGCCCGCTGGTACCTCACCCCGGTCTCCTACGCCACCTCGGCGATGCCCTCCGCGGACACCCGCACCCTCGACCAGGTCACCTTCCTCACCGCGCACAACGCCTTCGCCAACGGCACCGACGGGAACTTCGCCTCGTTCCCCGTCAGCCTTTTCCCCAACCAGAACTACGGCATCAGCCGGCAGCTGAGCGACGGCGTGCGCGGCTTCATGCTGGACGACTACACCGTCTCCGGCCAGGCCGTCCTCTGCCACAACAGCTGCGACGGTGTCAGCAGCCCCGTGCCGCTCGCCACCGACCTCCAGCGCATCGTCGACTTCCTCAAGGCCAACCCCGGGCAGTTCGCCACGGTCTTCCTGGAGGACTACGCCTCCTCCGACGTACTGAAGTCGTCCCTCGCGTCCGTCAGCGGCCTCTCCGACGTGCTGTACCGGCCGGACCAGGAGGGGGTGGCCGCCAAGGGCTGGCCCACGATGGCCGATCTCGCCGCCCGCGGCAAACAGCTCCTGATCTTCAGCGACCGAACCCGGGCGAGCGACACCGCGAACGGCTGGACCACGCGCGACACCTTCGGCGTCATGTACCAGCGCGAATGGACCGTGGAGAACTACTGGTCCATGGGCGGCGGACTCGGTGACTCAGACTGGTCCTGCTACAGCCGCTGGGGCACCGACAGACCCCTCACCACCGACTCGTCCGCCTTCCACCCGCTGTTCGTCATGAACCACTTCCGCGACTACCCCATCGCCTCCACCGCCGCCACCGACAACGGCAAACTCCTCAACCGCGCCCAGAACTTCTGCACTCCCGCCGCCCGCAAGAAGCCCAACTACCTGGCAGTGGACCGCTACGACACCGGCTCCCCCACTCCGCTCTCGGCCGTGGGCACCCTCAACACCTACATCCTCACTCCGGGTCAGTGAACCCACCGGGCGCTGCTCTCCGGCGCCTTGGCGCGGATTTCACCGGCCTCCTCTGACCTGGCCCGCCAGGAAAAGGGCCGCCGCCTGCACATCCGACCTGCCAGCATGTGCGCATGCTGACAACATCACACGGCCGTTTCGTCCCCGGGACGGTGAGGGCGCGATGAGAGCGGTCCGGTTCCACGGTTACGGCGGGATCGAGGTGCTGCGGGTCGAGGAGGTGGCGCGGCCGACGCCGGGCCCCGGGCAGGTGCTGGTCGAGGTCCGGGCCGCCGGGATCCAGCCCGGTGAGGTGATGATCCGCGAGGGGGCCCGGCACGGGCGATGGCCGGCGACGTTTCCCTCCGGTCAGGGAAGCGATCTGGCCGGCGTCGTGGTCGAGGCCGGCCCCGAGGTGCGTGGTTTCGCGGTGGGCGACGAGGTTCTCGGCTTCACCCACAACCGGGCGAGCCACGCGGAACTCGTCGTGGTGGAGGACGTGAACCTGGTCTCCCGCCCGCAGGAACTCGCCTGGGACGTGGCGGGATCACTGTACGTGGCCGGCACTACCGCCTACGCCACGGTGTTCGCCGTGGATCCGCAGCCAGGCGACACCGTCGTGGTGTCCGGCGCGGCCGGCGGAGTCGGGTCGCTCGCCGTGCAGCTCGCGCGCCGGCGCGGTGCCACCGTCATCGGGCTGGCGAGCGAGCGGAACCACGCCTGGCTGGCGGAACACGGAATCGTCCCGGTCGCCTACGGGCCCGACGCGGCCGAGCGGGTCCGGCAGGCCGCGGGCGGGAGCGTCGACGCGTTCATCGACACCTTCGGTGACGGCTATGTGGAGATGGCCGTGGAACTCGGGGTACGGCCCGAGCGGATCAACACCATCCGCGACTGGTCCGCCGCGGCCGGAGTGGGCGCACGGACCTACGGGGAGGGCTCCGCCGCGTGCGCGGTCGTACTCGGCGAGCTCGCCCGGCTCGCCGCACGCGGCGAACTGGACGTGCCGATCGCCGGTACCTATCCGCTGGAACGCGTGCAGGACGCGTTCCGTGACCTCGAAGGGCAGCATGCCCAAGGGAAGATAGTCCTCAGGCCGTAACGGTGGGCGGGGCGCCGGCAACGGCGGTGAACTGCGCGTTCGCCCGTTGGCTGCGGGCGTCGCGGCGCAGCGGGCGGGCTGCTCGGGGCATGCTGGAACCATGATGGTGCTCGCCGTGGTCTTCGCCGCCCTGGGTGCCGTCAGCAATGCGGCGGGTACGGCCTTCCAGCGCAAGGCCGCGTCCACCCTGCCGGGCCGCACCGGACTGCGCCTGCTGCTCGCGCTGGCCCGGCGGCCCGCCTGGGCCATCGGGATCGCGGGAGTCACGGGAGCAGCGGTCTTCCAGGCACTCGCCCTGATCAACGGCCCGATGGCGCTGGTGCAGCCCCTGTTCATGCTGGAGCTGCCGTTCGCCCTGCTGATCGCCGTGCCGTTGCTGCACCGTCAGCCGAACCCGGCGGGCTGGTGGGCGATCGCGGGCGTGGTGGCCGGGCTCGCCCTGCTGCTGGCATCGGCCGCACCGCACGGCGGCCGGCAGCAGGCCTCGATGATGCGCTGGATCCCGGTCCTCGCCTTCGCTCTGGGCGCCATCGCCGTCACCGTGCTGCTCGTACGGTCCTCCTCGTCACCGTTGTTCCGCGCGGCAGCCCTGGCCGCGGGGGCCGCGATCGGCAACGCGCTGGCCGCCGCGTTCATGAAGTCGGCCACCGGCCGCCTCGCCGACGCGGGCCTGGTCGCCTTCCTCACCACCTGGCAGACCTACGCCTGCGCGCTCACCGGGATCGCGGCGCTGATGTTCCTGGAGAACGCGCTGCAGGCCGGTCCGCTGGTCGCCTCCCAGCCGGCGCTGACGATCGGCGACGCGGCGGTGAGTCTGACCCTGGGCGTCATCCTGTTCGGTGAGTCGGTCCGTACCGGCTGGTGGCTGCTGCCCGAGGCGACCGGGGCCGCTCTGATCCTGTGGGGCGTCGTCCGGTTGACCCGGGTCGTACCGCACCTCAAGGACGTCACGGGGTAAGGCTGCCCCAAGGCCGATGCCGTCCGGTTTCCAGCAGTTCAGTGGGTGTTACACAGACCCGCCGCTCGCCGGTCCCGGGGGCGGTGAGATGATCACCGGGTGGGGTGGAAGAACTCGTTCGGCGCCGGACGCGCCGACCCGACACGCCGTGATCCGGCGTCCCTGATCACCGAGTTCCCCTTCCGCTCCCCCGGAAGGGGAACAACCGTGTCCGTGTTTCAGCGCATCCTGGTAGCCGTCGATCCCGGCCCCGCCCGCCGGTCCGCCGTGCGTCTGGCCGGTGAGCTGGCGCAGGTGACCAACGCCGAGGTCCGCGTCGTACACGTCATCACGTCGGCCGTCTCCGTGGCCACGGTGGTCGCGCTGGAGGACGACGCCGAGGCGAAGGCTGTCCTGGACGACGCGCTGGCGGTTCTGCGCGACCAGGGGATCAAGGCCGAGGGGACGCTTGTCCGTGGGCTCACGACGCAGGTCGCGGAGGTCATCTCGGAGACGGCGGAGGAGTTCGGCGCCGATCTGATCGTGCTCAGCCCCCACCACCGCGGCGCTGTCGAGGCCCTGTTCGACCCGCGGGTCAGCGACGCCGTCGCGCACCGCACCAACACGGCGGTCCTGCTCGCCCCGGAGGGCGGCACCAAGGCCTGACCGGCAGGGTCATCGCTCCCGGGCCCGCCGCGGACACTGCCCGTCCGGCGGGCGCGCCGGTCTGCTACCGCCGCCGCCAGGGCAGCGCTTCCTGTTCGTCACCGTCGGCGTCCATCCGCTGGAGGGCGGCGTTGATCGCCTCGCCGATCACGGCGAACTGGGTCACCTGCTCGGGGGTGAGGGCGTCGAAGACGGCTCGGCGGACCGCCGCGACATGGCCCGGGGCCTCGCGCTCCAGGAGGCCCAGGCCTTCCGGGGTCAGGACGGCCAGCTGGTTGCGGCGGCTCGCGGGGTCCTCGCGGCGGTCGACGTAACCGGCCTCCTGGAGGCGGGTCACGGCGTGGGTGAGGCGACTTCGGGTGATCTTCAGGCGTTCGGCCAGCTCGGACATGGTCAGGCTGTGGTCCCTGACCGAGGACAGGTGGGCGAGCAGGGTGTAGTCGGCGTGTGTCATCCCCGCGTCGCGCCGCAACTGGCGGTTCAGGTGGTCGGACAGATGCGTGGAGAACTGGACGTACGCCAGCCACGCCCGTCGTTCCTCGGGATTCAGCCAGCGTGGCGTCGCGGTCATGCGCGTACCTTAACGACCCGCGTTTGACTATTCAAACTTTCCTTCGATGCTCTACCGAGTCCGTCAGGCGTCCTCGGCGCCCTTCACGTCGGATGGGATACCGCTCGTCGAGGATTCCAGGGTGACGAACAGCGGCATCTTGTGCAGCGGTGGAGGTTCACCCTCCAGGCCGAGTCGCTGCCAGGCCAGCCGAGCCGAGATCTTCAGCACCCGACGCGCGCGCATGATGAGCAGGAAGGCGAGCGGCAGTTCCACCAGCACGGCCGAGGCCATGCTCCCCCAGACATCGCCTCGTCCCCAGCTCAAGGACACGTCGAACCAGGCGTCGCAGACCAGGAGCGTGGCCGCCACGAAAGACATCGGAATCAGGGCCTGCCGCCCCCGCCAGACGGCCACCCCGGCACCGGCCAGCGACACGAGCAGCAGTACGTCGAAGCCCACCCACACCATGGGCCAGTACCGAGCCTCGAAGCGATCGGGCAGCGAGACGGCCAGGTAGACGGTCCAAGGGACGAGCACGAACACGCACAGGGCCAGTTGCCCCACCGCCCGTCGCCGGCGGCGGCGCACCGTGGGACCGTCCAGTGAGAACGCCTCGACCGTCGTAGCTGCCGAAGCGCTGGGACTGCTCTGTTCGCTCATCCTTGCCTGTCCGTGATTCCAGTTCCCCGCCGGAGCCGACTCCGCCGGTGACCGCACCGCTGATCGCTCTTCGATGGTACGGCGGGCTCCGGTCCCGCCCGCAGGCGGAGTCACCGCTGCAGACGTGCTGTTCCGACAGGGTGGCGACGGCGCCGGGAATCCCGGCGGGCGCCGCGCCCGGCGCCGGCCCTACGACAGCGGCATCACCTTGCGGTAGGCGAACACGGCGATCACCGCGACGGCGACATGCATGAGCAGCAGCGCACCGACGCCGATCGCACCGCCGGAACCGAAGAGCAGGAAGTCTGGGACGAACGACACCACTACGACGGCGGGAACCAGCCGGCGGGTCAGCGCCTCGGGGTCCTTCGACACCTTGCGCACGATGATCCAGCCCAGGGCGCCGATCACGGTCCCGACCGCCGTCAGGAAGATGTACGACCCGGCCTTCAGCGGCTGGAAGTCGTCCGGCGCGCCGGCGGCGAGGGCGATCAGCGAGATCACCGTGTCGGCGAGCGAGGCCACCACGATCGCGGCCAGGACACCTCCCGCCACGACGAGCGGACGACGGCGGACGGCGACTGCCTCAGAGGTAACGGACACGACAACTCCAGGGGAGGACGACTGCGCGAGCAACCAGGAAGGGTGTGTTTGAAGGATCAAACAGATGCCAGTGTCGTCCGATGCATTTGAGGTTTCAAGCTCTGGATCCTGTCAGTCACCTACCAAGTGCCGGGCATGGCAGACGGCGGTGCGCAGGGACCTCCGCGAAGGCGTTCCCGCGCACCGCCTCGCACCGCACTCGCTCAGGCGCCGACGTACTCCGCGAGGTGCTTGGCGGTGAGGGTCGAGCGGGCGGCCACCAGGTCGGCCGGGGTGCCCTCGAAGACGAGGCGGCCGCCGTCGTGGCCGGCGCCGGGGCCGAGGTCGATGATCCAGTCGGCGTGGGCCATGACCGCCTGGTGGTGCTCGACGACGATGACCGACTTGCCGGAGTCGACCAGCCGGTCCAGCAGGCCGAGCAGCTGCTCGACGTCGGCGAGGTGCAGACCCGCGGTCGGCTCGTCGAGGACGTAGACGCCGCCCTTGTCGGCCATGTGGGTGGCCAGCTTGAGGCGCTGGCGCTCGCCGCCGGACAGGGTGGTGAGCGGCTGCCCGATGGTGAGGTAGCCGAGGCCGACGTCCTTGAGCCGCTGGAGGATGCGGTGGGCCGCCGGGGTGTGCGCCTCGCCCGCGGCGAAGAACTCCTCGGCCTCGGTGACCGGCATCGCCAGTACCTCGCTGATGTCGCGGCCGCCGAGGTGGTAGTCGAGGACCGACGCCTCGAACCGCTTCCCGTCGCACTCCTCACAGGTGGTGGCGACGCCCGCCATCATCGCCAGGTCGGTGTAGATCACGCCGGCGCCGTTGCAGGTGGGGCAGGCACCCTCGGAGTTGGGACTGAACAGGGTGGGCTTGACGCCGTTCTGCTTGGCGAAGGCCTTGCGGATCGGGTCGAGCAGTCCGGTGTACGTCGCCGGGTTGCTGCGCCGGGAGCCGCGGATGGCGCCCTGGTCGACGGAGATCACCCCGGCGCCGGCCGGGATCGAACCGTGCACCAGGGAGCTCTTGCCGGATCCGGCGACACCGGTCACCACGGCGAGGACGCCGAGCGGGATGTCGACGTCGACGCCCTGCAGGTTGTGGGTGGACGCGCCGCGGATCTCCAGGGTGCCGCTGGGCTTGCGGACGGTGTCCTTGAGGGCGGCCCGGTCGTCGAAGTGGCGGCCGGTGATGGTGCCGCCGGTCCGCAGGCCCTCGACGGTGCCCTCGAAGCAGACCGTGCCGCCGCCGGCCCCGGCGCTGGGGCCGAGGTCGACGACGTGGTCGGCGATGGCGATCACCTCCGGCTTGTGCTCCACGACGAGCACGGTATTGCCCTTGTCGCGCAGCCGCAGCAGCAGGGCGTTCATGCGCTGGATGTCGTGCGGGTGCAGGCCGGTGGTGGGCTCGTCGAAGACGTAGGTGACGTCGGTGAGCGAGGAGCCGAGGTGGCGGATCATCTTGGTGCGCTGGGCCTCGCCGCCGGACAGGGTGCCGGCCGGCCGGTCGAGCGAGAGGTAGCCGAGGCCGATCTCCACGAAGGACTCCAGGGTGTGCCGGAGCGCCCCGAGGAGGGGAGCCACCGACGGCTCGCCGAGTCCCCCGACCCAGGCGGCTAGGTCGCTGATCTGCATCGCACAGGCGTCGGCGATGCTGATCCCGTCGATCTTCGAGGAGCGGGCGCCCTCGCTCAGCCGGGTGCCGTCGCAGTCGGGGCAGGTGGCGAAGGTGACCGCCCGTTCCACGAACTCGCGGATGTGCGGCTGCATCGACTCCTTGTCCTTGGAGAGCATCGACTTCTGGATGCGCGGGATCAGACCCTCGTAGGTCATGTTGATGCCGGCGATCTTCATCCGGGTCGGCTCCCGGTGCAGGAAGTCCTGCAGCTCCTTCTTGGTGAACTTGCTGATCGGCTTGTCCGGGTCGAAGAAGCCGGACTCGATGTAGAGGCGGGAGTTCCAGCCGCCGCCCTTGTAGCCGGGGACGGTGATCGCACCCTCGTTGAGGGACAGGGTCTCGTCGTAGAGCTGGGCGAGGTCGAGGTCGGTGACGGCGCCGCGGCCCTCGCAGCGCGGGCACATCCCGCCGGTGATGCTGAAGCTGCGGCGCTCCTTCACCTTCTGCCCGGCGCGTTCGACGGTGACGGCACCCGCCCCGCTGATCGAGGCGATGTTGAAGGAGAACGCCTTGGGCGAGCCGATGTGCGGCTTGCCGAGGCGGCTGAAGAGGATGCGCAACAGGGCGTTGGCGTCGGTGGCGGTGCCGACGGTGGAGCGCGGGTCGCCGCCCATCCGCTGCTGGTCGACGATGATCGCGGTGGTCAGTCCTTCGAGGACGTCGACCTCGGGGCGGGCCAGGTTGGGCATGAAGCCCTGGACGAAGGCGGGGTAGGTCTCGTTGATCAGCCGCTGCGACTCGGCGGCGATGGTGTCGAACACCAGCGAGCTCTTGCCCGAGCCGGAGACTCCGGTGAAGACCGTCAGCCGGCGCTTCGGGATCTCGATACTGACGTCCCTGAGGTTGTTCTCCCGCGCGCCGTGCACGCGGATCAGGCCGTGGCTGTCGGCCACGTGCGGTGTGGGCGTCGTCGTCCCGGTCTCTCTGGCCATGCTCGAACCCGTCTCCGTCTGCTGCGCGGCGTCTGCGTCGATCGCCGCCACGCTAGCCGGGGAGGAAGATCCGTGCTTCTCCATTCCTGACCGGCCCCGCCCGCCCGCCTGCTCCCAGGCGTTCGGCTACGAAGATTTTGCGTTCTCGCGGGATGCCCATGAACCGGCCCCCACCTGGGGCGAGTCCGTTATGTCCGCCTGCTCGCCCCACAGGTAACGGCGAGTTCACCCGCCTTCCCTTCCTCGGCAGTCTACGCGCGTGGTGTCATGCCCACGCTCACCCACCCCCCACGTGAGCGTCTACTCGACTAGGAGTCACGCACATGCTGTCGAAGCTTCTCGTTCGCGCGGGTGTCGCCCTGGCGGCCGGCACGGCCGTGGTCGCCACCGCGGTCCCCGCGAACGCCGCGAGCTACTCCGCGTTCGCCTTCTCGCTGAGCAGCAGCGAGCCCACGATCTACGACTTCGTCAACTCGGCCACCACCTCCCTCGACATGACGATGTACGAGCTGGAGGACACCACGGCCGTCAACGACCTCATCGCCCTGAAGAACAAGGGCGTCACCGTGCGGGTCGTCCTCGACCAGGCACACAAGAGCGCCAACAACTCCGCCTACACCGCCCTCACCAACGCGGGTGTGGGCGTGGCGTGGTCGCCGTCCAGCTTCGTCTACACCCACCAGAAGACCATCACGGTCGACGGCACCAAGTCGCTGGTCCTGACGGGCAATCTGACGTCCCAGTACTACTCGACCGGCCGGGACTACGGCGTCTTCACCGACGACACCCGGGACGTCGCGGCGATCGAGAAGGTCTTCAACGCCGACTACGCCGGCACCTCGATCACCCCCACCGACGGCGACCACCTGCTCTGGTCCCCCACCGACTCGCGCAGCCGCCTGCTGACCGTGATCAACGCCGCCACCAAGACGCTCGACGTCGAGGAACTGGAGTTCAGCGACAGCACGGTGGTCAACGCCATCGTCGCCAGAGCCGAGGCGGGCGTGAAGGTGCGGGTCGTCCTGGAGACACCGGGCGACTACTCCAGCGAGGTCTCCGCCATCAAGGCCGCCGGCGGCACGGTCGTCGGTTACTCCGACCCCGCCGGCTTCTACATCCACGCCAAGGCCATGGTCGCCGACTACGGCCTGTCCACCCAGGAGGTGGAGGCCGGCTCCATGAACATCAGCAGCAACTCCCTCTCCAGCAACCGTGAGTTGGGCATCATCCTCACGGGCACCGGGGTGGCGCAGTCGGTGGCCACGACCGTCGAGACCACGTTCAACAGCGACTACGCGGGCGGCACCGCCGCGTAGCGATCCGGGTTCACCGCCCCGTCCCGGCCGCGCCTCGGCACGGCCGGGACGGGTGTTCCAGGCCGTCGCGTCAGCGCCCGGTGGACGCCCCGTCTCCTTTACGTCCGCCGCATGGCCGTAATCTTGCGCACGTGAACGCCGAGATCGCCCTGGAACCCCTGGACGCCCCGCAACCCCGGCCGCAGTCGCTCCTGCTCGCCTTCTTCGGCAACCACGTACTGGAGCAGGGTCCGCTGGCCGTCTACTCGGGCAGCATCATCACGGTCCTGGGCCGGGCGGGCGTGGGCGAACAGGCCGTGCGCTCCACGCTCACCCGCATGGTCAACCGGAACCTGCTGCAACGCCAACGCCAGGGCCGCAGGATGTACTTCGGCCTGACGCCCCTCGCCGCCCAGATCCTGCACGACGGCCGGCGCCGCATCTGGGAGAACGGTGCCGTCAACGACGACTGGGACGGCTCCTGGACCCTGCTCGGCTTCTCGCTGCCGGAGTCCTGGCAGCGCCAGCGGCACGATCTGCGCTCCCAGCTCGGCTGGTCGGGTTTCGGGCCGCTCTACAGCGGCCTGTGGATCGCGCCCGGCCGGGTGGACGTCTCCGCCGTCGTCGCCGAACTCGGACTCTCCGCGCACGTGAAGATCTTCCACGCGCTGGCCGACCAGGCGACGGACATCGACCTCATGATCCGCGACACCTGGGACCTTGAGTCGATCGCTGCCCGGTACGAGGACTTCCGCACCCGCTGGGAGGCCTGGCGTGCCGGTCCCGGCGACGACGCCGTCGTCACCCGGCTGCGGCTGGTCAGCGAGTGGCTGGACATCATCCGCACCGATCCGCGGCTGCCCGTCCGGCACCTGCCGGCCGGCTGGCCGGCCCACGAGGCGGAGACCACCTTCCACCGCGTCGCGGCCGAGACCGAGGCTCCGGCCCGCCGGATGGCCGCGGCCCTGCTGGAGACCACGCCCCTGTGACCCGGCCGTGCGGCGGCCGGCCGTCGCACGGCCTGCCCGCAATCCCTGGTCAGCCGAGATCATCGGGCGATCTATGCTGCTCGGGGCAGGAGGTTCGCCAGATCGCCGCAGAAGAGGGTACCCGTGTACGGCGACGCTCTCTGTCCGGCATCCGCACCATGTCCGTCTCTCCCGAGGAACCCCGTTGAACTTCTGGTCGATCTATGAGCACGGCTTCGCGCGCATCGCCTCGTGCACGGGCCACACCGTCATCGCCGACCCGCTCGCCAACGCCGAGGCGGTCCTGCGGCAGGCCCGCCGCCGCTCCGAGGAGGGCGTCGCGGTGGCGGTCTTCCCGGAGCTCGGCCTGACCGGTTACTCGATCGAGGACCTGCTGCTCCAGGACGCGGTGCTCGACCGGGTGGAGGAGGCCGTCGCCGCGGTCGCGGCCGGCTCGGCCGGGCTGCTGCCGGTCCTCGTCGTCGGCGCGCCGCTGCGGCACCGCAACCGGGTCTACAACTGCGCGGTCATCGTGCACCGCGGCCGGATCCTCGGGGTCGTGCCCAAGTCGTACCCGCCGAACTACCGGGAGTTCTACGAACGCCGCCAGATCGCCGGGGGCGACGACGAGCGGGGCGGCACCATCCGGATCGGCGGCGAGAGCGTGCCGTTCGGGGTGGACCTGCTGTTCGAGGCGGAGGACGTCCCCGGACTCGTGCTGCACGCCGAGATCTGCGAGGACATGTGGGTGCCGGTGCCGCCCAGCGCGGAGGCCGCGCTGGCGGGCGCGACCGTACTGGTCAACCTCTCGGGCAGCCCCATCACGGTCGGCCGGGCGGACGACCGGAAGCTGCTGTGCCGCTCCGCGTCGCAGCGCTGTCTCTCCGCCTACGTCTACGCGGCGGCCGGGCTCGGCGAGTCGTCGACGGACCTGTCCTGGGACGGCCAGACCATGATCTACGAGAACGGCGCACTGCTGGCGGAGACGGACCGGTTCCCCCTGGGCGACCAGTACGCGGTGGCCGACGTGGACCTGGACCTGCTGCGGCAGGAGCGGGCCCGGATGGGCTCCTTCGACGACAACCGCCGTACCCACGCGGCCCGCACCGGCGGCTTCCGGACCGTTCCCTTCCGGCTCGACCCGCCGACGGCGGACCTCGGACTGCGCCGCCGCGTCGAGCGCTTTCCCTTCGTCCCGGCCGACCCGCAGCGGCTCGCCCAGGACTGCTACGAGGCGTACAACATCCAGGTCGCCGCGCTCCAGCAGCGACTGGCCGCGATCGGCGGCCCGAAGGTGGTCATCGGGGTGTCCGGCGGCCTCGACTCCACGCACGCGCTGATCGTCGCCGCCCGGGCCATGGACCGCGCGGGCCGCCCGCGCAGCGACATCCTGGCCTTCACCCTGCCGGGCTTCGCCACCGGCGAGCACACCAAGGGCAACGCGCACCGCCTGATGAACTCGCTCGGCGTGACCGCGGCCGAGCTGGACATCACGCCGACCGCGCGGCTGATGCTCCAGGAGATGGGCCATCCCTTCGCCGCCGGCGAGCCGGTCTACGACGTCACCTTCGAGAACGTCCAGGCCGGTCTGCGCACCGACTACCTGTTCCGGCTGGCCAACCAGCGCGGTGGCATCGTCCTCGGCACCGGCGACCTGTCGGAGCTGGCGCTGGGCTGGTCGACGTACGGCGTCGGCGACCAGATGAGCCACTACAACGTCAACTCCGGGGTGCCGAAGACGCTGATCCAGCACCTGATCCGCTGGGTCATCAGCAGCGAGCAGTTCGACCCGGAGACCGGCCGGACCCTTGCCGCGATCCTCGACACGGAGATCAGCCCGGAGCTGGTGCCGGGCGAGGAACTGCAGTCCACCGAGTCCAAGATCGGCCCGTACGCGCTGCACGACTTCACCCTCTACCAGGTGCTGCGGCACGGGTTCAGGCCGTCGAAGATCGCCTTCCTGGCGTGGCACGCCTGGCACGACCGGGACGCGGGCGCCTGGCCGCCCGGCTTCCCCGAGGCCGAGCGCAAGGCGTACGACCTGGCGGAGATCCGGCACTGGCTGGAGTACTTCTGCCGCCGGTTCTTCGCCTTCGCCCAGTTCAAGCGCTCGGCGATGCCGAACGGCCCGAAGGTCTCGGCGGGCGGCTCGCTCTCCCCGCGCGGTGACTGGCGTGCCCCGTCGGACAGTTCAGCGAAGGCCTGGCTGCACGACCTGGCCCGCGTCCCGGAGTAACCGCCCGGCCACGAGCGTCCGTGGCCGGGTACGTGCGTGGCCGGGTACGTGCGTGGCCGGGTGCGTGCGTGGCCGGGTGCGTGCGTGGCCGGGTGCGTGCGTGGCCGGGTGCGTGCGTGGCCGGGTGCGTCCGGTCGGCCTTCAGCCGCCGGCCGGATGCATGACAAGGCAGGTGGTGGTGGCGTGGGCGATCAGTTTCCCGCGCTCGTCCAGCACCTTGCCCTCGGCCGTGGCGGTGGAGCGGCCGACGTGGATGACGTTGCCCTCGGCCGTGAGGGTCTGGCCCGCGGTGTGGGCGGCGCGGATGTAGTTGACCTTGAGTTCGAGGGTGGTGTAGCCGACGCCGGCGGGCAGGGTGGTGTGTACGGCGCAGCCCATCGCGGAGTCGAGGAGGGTGGCCGCGATGCCGCCATGGACGATGCCCAGGGGGTTGGCGAAGTCGGGGCGGGTGTCGAGCGAGATGACCATGCGGCCGTGCTCCACCTCGTCGAATCGCATGCCCAGCAGCCGGCCGATGGAAGGGGTCGCGGAGTCGGCGGGCGGCGCGGTCTGTATCCAGCGCATCAGTTCGAGGCCGGACAGGGCGGCGAGGTCGGTGGTGGACACGGGTGGCTCCTCGGTGTGCTGGTGGTGGTGCGGGCCGGTCCGCCTTCGGGCAGCGGGCCGCGGTGGGTGACACTGGTCTTCACCGGCCGTGGAAGGCGTGGCTCAGCAGTTCGCGCAGTTCGGTGGCGGCCGCGTCCAGCGGTGCGGTGGTCTGTTCGGCACGGCACAGGATCACGGCGCCTTCGAGGGCGGCGATGACGAAGGCCGCCAGCCGGGCGCTGCGTGCCTGCGGGACACCGTGCCGGCAGAAGTGCGCGGCCAGCGTCTTCTGCCAGCGCGCGAAGACGGCGGCGGCCGAGCGGGCGAGCTGGGGCGCCTCGTCGTTGGTCTCCGCGGCCACGGCCACGACCGGGCAGCCGACGCGGTAGTCGCTCTCCGCCAGCCGCTGCCGCCACAGCGCGAAGAAGGAGTCGACCGCTTCCAGGGGGTCCTCGGCCTCCATGGCGGCGTCGATCCGCCTCGCCATGAGGTCGCCGGAGCGGGTCACCGCCTCCTCGATCAGCTGAGCGCGGCCGCCGGGAAAGTGGTGGTAGACGGAGCCGCGGGGGGCGCCGGTGCGGGCGAGGACACGGTCGATGCTGGTGGCGCCGGCGCCGTACTCGCGCAGCAGCTCCGACGCACCGCGGAGCATGCGTTCCCGGCTGTCGCTTCTGCGCGGGCTCACGCGACCACCGCTTCCTTCCTTGGGGCCTTGGAGGACCCACCGCTTCCCTACGATGCGGTAACTTATGGTGTACACCATAGAAGATGCAAGAGCTCCTGCCGAGCACCCGGGCCGGTTCGTGGCCGGCGTCCCGGCCGGGGTAGACCCGATCTTGAGCGAGGCGCCCAACTCCGGGTGGCGCGCGTTGCGTTGGTGGTCCAAGGAAAGACGCCCCGCTTCCTGCGGGGAGATGCGGGTGCGAGGCCTGCCCGGCGCTCCACTCGAAGAGCCCCGCTCCTGATCCGTCAGGGGCGGGGCTCTTCGCATGGGCGGCCCGCACCGGCGGCCGGGCGCACTCTGACGGGCGAACATCCGCCCGACACTCGGACGGAGCCAGGCGGCGGGGCAAACCACAGGTCAGGGCCATTGCCGTGACCCGGTCGGCGCTGTGCGTGGCCCGTGACCGGTTGCGGGGCCTCTCCCCGCTTCCCACGGTGGGCGCAAGACAGCAGTTCTCGAAAGGAATCCCATGCGCGCCCTAGTCTCCCGCGGCCTCCTCGTCTCCCCTGTAGTCTGTGCCGCCCTGGTCCTCGGCCCGGCGGCCGCCTCCGCTGCCGCCGCCGACGCCGGCCGAGAAGCGACGGGACCCGGTGTCGCGCGGACGGCTCTGCGGCCCGGCGCCGACCTCGCCGCACTCCTCGACCGGTTCGCCGCGACGGGCACGACGCGGCACGACCGCGTCCTCGCACCCCTCCTGGACGCACTGCCTGGCCTCACCACGGCGCAGGGCACCCGGATCGACCCGGCACGGGCAGCCGCCTACGCCAAGGCGCTGCGGGTGTGGAGCAACGAACTCCAGGAGCGGCTGCGGCACCTGGACGCGGGCTCCGCCGGCCGCGCGCACCGGGCCGCGCCTCGGGCGGCCGACCCCGTCACGGACCTGCTGAACGCCATCGAGTCCGCCGTCGACAAACTGCTCAGCTCGCTGACCTCGCTCGACCTCGGCGGGGTGGTGAGTGCCGTCACCGGGCTGCTGGACCCCCTCCTCGACGCGGTCACCGGTCTCCTCGGCGCCGTGCCCGCGCTGCCGGCGCTGCCTTCCGCGGACAGCCTCGCCTCCACGACGACGGTCGCCCCGTGAGGAACTGACACAACGCCGGCGAAGTGCCCCGCCTCGGACCGCCCGGAGACCCGGTCGGTCCGGCGCTACACCGGGTCCCTGCCGGGGCGTCAGCCCTTGTTCCAGCCCGGGACGGTCGGCAGTACCTGCTCCGCCACCCGCACCAGGGCCATGTCGTCCGGCGGTACGTCGTCCTGCCGCCAGATCGCGACTTCGAACGTGCCCGTGCCGTCGTCCTCGCCGTGTCTGGAGACCAGGACGCAGCGTGCGGTGCCGCCGGGGCCCGTGGTCGCCTTGCCACCGCCGAGGCTGAAGCCGATGGAGATGGTCGGGCTGGAGTAGAGAACGGCGGGGTGGCCGAGGACGGTCGTCCCGCGGGCCTCGCCCAGCAGGCCGCCCGCCTCGGAGACGGTCATGTCGTCGTACGACGCCGTCAGTTTCACGGAGTACGTGTCCAGGGTGACCGTGGCCTCGGGCTCGGCGATCTTCCTGCCGCCGGCCAGTGTCAGCCACTCCCCGCTGCCGTCGGCGGTCTCGACGTGCTCGCGCGAGGTCCCGAGCAGGGCGGGCAGGTCCGGGCGGTTGAGCGCGGCGCACAACTTGGCGCCGGAGACATAGCGGGCCGGCAGGTGGTCGTGCGGCTTCGAGCAGGCCGCCGGTTCGCCGGCCGTGTCCTTCTGGTGGACGAACGCCTTCTGCGCCCACAGCGCGCCCAGGACGACCGCGAACAAGGCCACCGCCGCCACCGCCTGGAGCCCCGGTCTGCCGTCCTTTTCGGGCTCGGCGAAGCCTTCGGTCATGTCCCCCACCCCCGCTGTGCGTCCCCTGTGCGCCGTGGAGCCTAACCGATGTTCACGGGGAAGGCACGCGCCGCACATGCCCCTCGGTGGCAGGGGATCGCTCCGAGAGTGTTTGATGGCGGGTGCACGCTGCAGGCCGGAGAGGGCAGGGGGGACGCGGTGGCCGACGGACGGGTCGTCGAGGCGGGCGGGAGCGCCCTGGTGGTGCGTCGCAGGCCGCGGGACCGGACCCGGGCGGCGGTGCTCGTCCTGCACGGCGGGCAGGAGAACGGACGCCGTCCGGCGCGCTCCTGGCATCCGGCGGCGCTGCGCATGCGCCCCTTCCTCAGCGCCGCCGCCTCGGCCTCCTCGCCCCGGGACGTGCTGGTCGGCCAGGTGCGCTACCGCTACCAGGGCTGGAACGACGCCGCCGACCCGCTCCAGGACACCCTGCGCGCCCTCGACGAGCTGCGCGGCCTGACCGGCGACGCGTCGGTGGTACTCATCGGCCACTCGATGGGCGGCCGGGCGGCGCTGCGCGCGGCGGCCGATCCCTCGGTGTGCGGTGTGCTCACGCTGGCTCCCTGGTGCCCGCCCGGCGATCCCGTGGACGATCTCACCGGGACGCGGATCCTCGTCCTGCACGGGGACCGTGACCGGACCACCGGCCCAGCCGACTCGGCGGCGTACGTACGGCAGGCCCGTACCGCCGGCGCGGAGGCCGGGATGGTGCTGCTCAAGGGCGGCGATCACGCGATGCTCCGCCGCAGCCGCGACTGGCACCGCGCCTCGGCCGCCGCCCTCAGGCGGCTGCTGCGCCCCGAACGCGCCCTCGACGGGTGGACGGCCGCGGCCTGCGCCTCGCAGGAGCCGCTTCTGCGCTGACCCGTGCCCTGGTAGGGTGCCTCGCCCCCACGGGACATCCACTCAGAGGACTGCCGATGCCGATCGCACGATCGTTCCGGATTGTCACGTACCTGACAGCAATGTTCCTGGTACTCACCCTGTTCGGCACCGCCCCGGCCACCGCCGGTCAGCGGACCGCGCAGTCCGCCACGCCGGCACCGGCCGCGTCGGCCACGGGAACCTGGCAGCCCCCGCTGTCCACCCGCGGCCGCTACATCGTCGACGCCGCCGGCAACCGATTCCGCCTCAAGGCCGCCAACTGGGACGGCGCACAGGGCTCCTGGACGGGCAGCGGCAGCAGCACCGATCCCGCGAACCACCACGCGGGCCAGGACTCCCACGGCATCCCCCTCGGCCTGGACCGCGCACCTCTCGCCCAGCTCCTGTCGGACTTCCAGGCCCTGGGCATCAACAGCATCCGGCTGCCGTTCTCGAACGAGATGATCCATACGACGGCTCCGGTGCCGGACTCCGCGGTCACCGCCAATCCGCAGCTGCGCGGCAGGACACCGCTGGAGGTCTACGACGCCGTCGTGACCGCCCTCACCGGCGCCGGCTTCGCCGTCATCCTCAACAACCACACCAACACCTCCCGCTGGTGCTGCGGAGTCGACGGCAACGAGCGCTGGAACAGCGGCCAGTCGACGCAGCAGTGGGCCGACGACTGGGTCTTCATGGCCCGCCGCTACGCCGCGAACTCCCGTGTCGTCGGCGCCGATCTCTACAACGAGGTGCGCCGGGACGTGCTCGACGACCCCAACTGGGGCCTGGGCGACGACCACGACTGGTACGCGGCGGCCCAGCTCACCGCCGACCGCATCCTCACCGAGGCGAACCCGAACCTCCTCATCGTCATCGAGGGCATCAACTGGACCGGCCTGCCGGTCGACGGCCTCCCCCACGGCCGCCCCGTGCTCACCCCCGTCCGCACCCTCTCGAACACCCTCGTCGACGCCCACAAGCTGGTCTACTCGGCCCACTTCTACGGCTACACCGGCCCCAGGCACAGCGGCGCCACCGGCATCGGCGAGACCAGTGACCCCCGCTACCAGGACCTGTCCCGCGACGACCTGTACCAGGCCCTCGCCGACGAGACGTTCTTCGTCACCGCCGAGGGCAAGCACTACACCACGCCCGTGTGGGTCAGCGAGTTCGGCATCGGCGCGAACGAGACGGGCACCGCGGCCCGCACCTGGTTCGGCAACATCACCGACTACTTCGCCGACCACGACACCGACTTCGCCTACTGGCCGCTGGTCGGCTGGGAGGGCCACGACGACTGGGCGCTGCTGCGCTACGACACCACCGGGCACCGGTCCGGCATCCTCGACGGAGGCGACTGGCGGGCCACCGCCTGGGACCACCTCAACACGTCTCCCATCCTCAGCGGGTATGTCGAGCCCGGGACGACCTGGCGCATGCTCTCCACGGACCACGGCGACCAGGTCGAGTCCCTGCGGGTGCGGTCGGGCGGCGACTGGGACTCGGGCGCGTACAAGGCGGTCTGCCCGGACGGGCTGCGACTGATCGGTCTCGCGCACTCCGGTGGACGCGGACTGTGCACCGACGCGACGGCCGGCGATCTGCGCGCCGCGGGCAACGCCCGGACGGTGGTCACGGACGAGCGGTACGTCCCGGCGGGCGGCGACTGGGCGTCCGGGTACACCAAACTGCAGTGCCCGGCGGGCCAGTTCGTCATCGGCTACAGCCGTCGCGGGGAGCGGGTGTCGGCGGTGCTGTGCGCCCCGGCACGCGTCGCGTCGGGCGCCGGGGGCCGGACGGTGTGGTTCGACCGGTCCGACAACCGGCCCGCCGACGGGGCGGGCGACGACTTCGCGTACGGCGCCTACAAGGGCCAGTGCGCCGCCGGCGAGTACATGGCGGGCGTCGCCTTCACCACCCGGGTGGGCAGCGCACAGGGGCCTGCCGCCGCGCTGTGCGTCCCGTTGCCGTCCTGAGCGGATCCGTCGGTCACCGGCCCGCCGCTCCGGTCACCACCTCGGACAGGGCCCGGACGCTCACCGCGTCCGGACTCAGGTGGGTGGTGCCGGTCAGCGGGCGGTCGCCGACCACCACGAACCGCGCCTTCGGGAGCGGCCGTTCGGTGAGGCGGGCGGCGACCGCCGAACGGGCCGCGTCGTCCGTGGTGACGACGGTGGAACAGCCCATCACTAGCAGGGAGTTGACGTAGGCCGCGGGCTTGACCCCGGTCGGTATCCGATAACTCTGCACGATCAGGCGCCCGCTGCTCGCGCGGGCCACCTGGCCGAGCGCCGCCCAGGTGCCCGTCGTGTCCGTGTCCGCCGTGGTGAGCAGGCAGGCCCGGGTGGCGGCGTCGATGTGGGAGACAGGGGCCGGGGCGGACGGCGCGGCGCCGCTTCCGGCCAGCAGCGACCACGCGGCGAGCGCCGCTCCCGCTGTCACCGTTCCGGCAGCGGCCATGACGGCTCGTCTCCTGCTCCGGCTCACGGCCGTTCGTCCCATGCCCGGTTCACCTCGCTCTCCTGCATGCCCGCCCCCGTGACGATGCCGTGCCGGGCGCGTACCGCGCCGATGGCCGGATCCCGCACCGAGACTGACAACCGCCATTCGGACTGGTGGGTCATGGCGTCCACGAGCTCGTGCCACGTCGTACCCGTGCCGTTCATCGCCTCGGTCAGCCGGATGTCCAGCGCGAAGTCTCCGGCACCGTCCGACCCGGCAACCGGTACGTCGGCCGGCCGCAGGACGTCACCGTTCGGCCCGCCGATCCGCACGGTGCAGGTGACCGGGTCGCTCAGCGCCGGGTCCAGGGTGGCCGGCACGCGCAGGAGAACGAGGCCGCGGATCTCCTCCCAGCGCCGCGCTCCACTCCCGTACGGGGCGGCGGGAGCAGCCCGGTCAGAGGGCTCAGCAGGGGGCGCACTGGCCTTTCCTTTCACGGCCACATCGCCATGGCGATGTCGACGGCGCTCTCCTGCATGTTGTGGCCGACGACTATGCCGTCCCGGGCACGGGCGCGACCGATCGCCGGATCCTGTACCCACACGTCGAGCGTCCAGTCCCTCTCCCGGTTCATGGCGTTCACGATCTCCGGCCATGTCATGCCGGTGTCGTTCATCTCCTCGGGCAACCGGATGTCGAGCACGAGGAGGCCGTTCACCCGCTCGACCGTCGCGGCCGCTCCCCTTCGGTCCAGGAAGCCGCCATGAGGTGACTCGATGGACACCCTCGCCCGCACGGGTTCACCGATCTCCACGTCCAGGGTCGCTGTGATCCGCAGCGCGTCATCGTCCACCCCGAACCCCTCGATCGTCATGCGGGGTGTCGGGGGGAGGTCGTACGTGGGCCGACCCGGTCCCGAGATCCAGGTGACCGGTCCCTGTTCCGCTCGCTCGCGCTCACGCTGTGCCAAGAACCTGTCCACGTACTCCGTGGGGTCCTGCCCCGCAGCCAAGGCCGCATATTCCTCCCGCGCGGGCATGAACCGGGAATGCGGATGGCCGAGAACGCCTGGCAGGTCTGCCGGGCGGTCGGCCGGATCTCCGAGCATACGGGCGAGGAATTCCGCCATTCCGAAGGGATATTCGTATGCCGCACCCTCGCGGTATCCGACGAGAACCACCGGCCAGTCGTCCGGATCCCCACCCGAGACCCGCCACATCAGGTCGTAGCCGACCGGAGTGACTCCCCATCCCAGCAGAGACCCCGGGGCCGGCCACGCCGGAAAGTGCCTCTTCCCGTAGAAGGTCCAATGTTCGCTCGCGACTGTCGGGGTCATGAGCCGCACAGTGAGGTAACCGGGCTCGTCCCGGTTCTCAGGTGTGGCGACCGCAATGATGCCGTCGATTCCGCCCGCGCCGTAGACATTCATGAAGTCGCGGTAGTCCCGCGGAAAAGCTGTTCCCCAGCGGGCTTCGATGTCGTCCCAGGGCAATGTGTCGACACCGGCGCTCGGGGGAGGAAGCATCTGTGCCAGCCGTTGCACTGCGGGATGCATGTGGTCCTCCTTCTCCGCCGTCATCACAGGACGCCGGGGGTCGGCAGGGAACTGGAGCAGGTGGAACACGAGGTGAGCCCGATGTTCACCCAGGCATGCCGATTCGGACTGTAGATCACATTGGGCACCACGTCGGTGCGGAGTTCTCCAGTCGTGCTCGCCGCCACCATCACGAACGCGTAGGGCACCGTCCGGTTGCCCGCGTACATGGGTTCCACGTGGTAGTGGACGTCAGCGCCGGACAACACCTCTGCCCTCGTGTCGTTCTCGAAGTCCCGCATGTTGCCGGGGCGCCCGGGGTCGGTCAGGTCCGAACGGGAGGCGTTCGTGGACCGGCCGCAGGTGGCCTCGTTGTCGAGGACGCCCTTTCCGCCGAGCTGAGCTCCGAGAAGGTGGCAGGCATTCACCGAGCGTTGTGGCATGCTCACACCAAGTTCGGTGGAGTACTGCCGGGCCCACAGGTAGCCAGGCACGCCACCGGTGTTCGAGCCGCTCCCTTTCGCCAGAGGACGAGTGAGGCAGGCGTCCACGCCCGTGGCCCGATTCCCGTTTGCGGCGTCACGCGGCCCGTAGACCGGGGCGGAGCTGCCGCCGCATCCACTCGACTCCTCGTCAGAGGCCCCGCCCGAGAAGTAGAAGTTCTCCGTCGCCCCCATCCTGACCGCCGCCAGCGAAAGCGTGATCTTCAGTTTGGTCACCGGGTCGGTGTGCTGCAGATGCGCACTGTGCGTGACACTCAGCGTCGCCGTGCCGATCGAGTGGGTCAGCTTCACCGCGTGGGCGCGGATCGCCGCGCGGATCGCGGCCCTGCGGGCGGCGGCGATGCGGGCCGCGCGAGCGGCCTCGGCGGCGCGTTCCGCGGCGGTGGGGCCCCGGTAGGAGTATCGGTACGAGGAACGGTACGACGAGCGGTATGTGGACCGGCCGCCGCGCGAGGAGCGCGAGCCGCTCCCCTCTTCCTCGTCCTCGTAGCGCTCCTCCTCGTAACGGGCCTCCTCGCGCTTGGCGTTGGCGATGTCCTCTTCGTCGTCCTCGTAGGAGTAGTCGCTCTCGGACGCCTCGGCGGCCTCGTCCGCGGCCTCGCTCGCCTCCCAGCTCTCGTACGCCTCGTAGCCCTCCTCGATGCCCTCGCCGAGCAGCTCGGCGCCTTCGTAGAGGGCGATGCCCTCGCCGATGCACAGGTCCTCAAGGCAGTGGCCGCTGTGGTCGGTGTTGGTGAGCGGGGCGTCGCCGCCGTACGCGTACGGGTTGGCGTTCGTGCTGTCGCCCACCGCCGGGTTGTCGACCGTGTCGGCGGAGTCGAAGGAGCCGGTGTCCGGGGTGTACCAGCGGGCGTGCATGTCGACGGCGCCGGTGGCGGGGTCGGTGAACTCGCCCTGGTAGCCGAGGTCACCGGTGAGGTTGCCGGAGATGACGGTGCCCCAGGGGTCGTAGCCGGCGGAGCCGGTCAGGGTGGTGCCGGTCGCGGTGAACTGGCCGATGAGGTCGCCGTGCAGGTCGTTCAGGGCGAGGGTGGCGCCGGTCGCCGCGGACGACTCGCCGGTGAGGGCGCCGGACGCGTCGCGGCTGTAGGTGGTGGTCCCGTCGGATGCGACCAGGTTGTCGGTGCCGGAGTAGGTGAGGGTCGCGGAACCCGCGGTGAGGGCGCGGCCGAGGGCGTCGTAGGTGTAGGTCGTGGAACCGGCGGTGATCTGCTGGCCGTAGGCGTCGAACGTGTACGGCGTGGAGTCCTTGGCCGCCAGGGTGCCGCGCGCCGTGTAGGTGTAGGTGTGGGTGCCGTCCGAGGTCAGCTGGTCGCGGGCGTTGTAGGTGTAGGTCGTGGCGCCCGCGGTCAGGCGGTTGCCGTCGCCGTCGTAGGTGTAGCCGGTGGTGGTGGAGCCGGCGGTCCAGGAGGTGAGTCGGTCGGCGTAGTCGTAGGCGTAGGTGTCGGTGGCGGCGCCGCGGACCCCGGTCGTGGTCTTGCCGGTGAGGTTGCCGTCGTCGTCCCAGGCGTAGGCGATCGAGGCGATCGTGGTGCCGGCGGGAGTGGAGAGGGTGTCGGTCTGCTCGCGGTGCTGGGCGTCGTAGCCGTAGGTGCGTACGTCGCCCGAGCTGCCGTAGGTGATGGTCCTGGGCTGGGAGAGGGCGTTGTACTGGTAGGTGAGGGTGGTGCCGGTGGCCGCGTCCGTGTCGGTGCTGAGGCGGCCGTCGGTGTCGTAGGCGTAGGTGCTGGTGCCGGCGGCGTCGGTGCGGGTGAGCGGGGATTCGTCGGCGTTGTAGGTGAAGGAGGAGTCGCCGGCCGGGCCGGAGGCGGTGAGGACGTCGCCGAGGGCGTTGGTGTCGTAGGTCTCCCAGGTGTCGCCGACCGCGCCGGCCACCAGGTGGCCGTTGAGGGAGTAGCGGAAGCTGCGGGTCGCGGTGGTCGCGTCGGCGCCGGTCGCGCTCTGTCCGGTCAGGTCGTCGAGGGCGTCGTAGGTGTCGGTGAGGGTGACGCCACCCGGATCGGTCCGGGTGACCAGGCGGCCGCGTTCGTCGTAGGTGTAGCTGGTGGTCCGGTCGGCGTCGCTGGTGTAGCCGGCGACCGCCGGGACCTCCTTGGTGGCGGGCAGGCCGAGCGCGTTGTACGTGTAGTACGTGGTGTCGCCGTTGCCGTCGGTGTAGGCGGTCTGGCGGCCGGTCGCGTCGTAGCCGTACTCGGTGGTGAGGGACGCGGTGTCGCTGACGGGTTCGGTCTGCTGGGTCAGGTCGCCGGCGGCGTCGTACTGGTAGCCGGTGGTGTGGTGGCGGGCGTCCGTCGCCGTCTTCAGCCGGCCGTCGTCGGTGTAGGTCGCCGAGGTCGAGGACAGCGTGGTGCCGTCGGTGTCCAGGTTCGCGGTGGCCGTCTCGCGGCCGGCCGCGTCGTAGGTGGCGGTGGTGGCGGTGCGGTCCGGCAGGACGGTCCTGATGACGTCGTCGCGCAGGTCGTAGGTGTACGCCGTGGTGTCGCCGGTGGTGTCGGCGGCCGTGCGGGTGCGGCCCAGCGCGTCGTAGGTGTACTTCGCCGTGACTCCGCTGACCGAGGCGGTCTGCGCGACCTGGCCGGCCGTGTTGTAGGCGGTGTCGGTCTCCTGCCTCGACTGGGCGGTGGTCGAGGTGTAGACGTACGCCCAGTCGCTGCTCCGGCGGCCGAGGTCGTCGTAGCTGTGGTGGGTGACCGAGCCGTAGGGCGAGGTCTCGGTCAGCCGGTCGCCGGCCAGGTCGTAGGAGTAGGTGAGGACGCCGCGGGTGTCGGTGCCGTCGACGGAGATGGCGGGGTTGGTCTGCTGGACCAGGTCACCGAGCTGGTCGTAGACGTAGTCGGTCTCGCCCTTGGCGTCGGACTCGCTCAGGGTGTCGCCCGCGGCGTCGTAGGTCCAGGCGGTGGTGGCGGAGGTGCCGTCGTACGCCGGGAGGGTGGTGCCGGTCCTGCGGCCGTCGCGGTCGTAGGCGGTGGCGGTGATGTGGTGCCCGGCGTCCTCGGACTCGGTGCGGTCACCGAAGGTGTCGTAGCCGTCGAGGGTGATCGGGTAGTCGGTGGCGGTGGCGCCGGTACCCGGGGTGGTGACGGTGATCGCGGGGCTGGTGGTCGTGGTCAGCCGGCCGGCCTGGTCGTTGGTGTAGTGGGTGACCTGGTGCTCGGCGTCGGTGGAGGTGACCTTCAGACCGCGCTCGTCGTAGGTGGCGCTCGTGGTGAGGGTAAGGGCGCTGGAGACGTACTGCGCGGAGGAGAGCACGTCACCGGCGGGGTCGTAGGTGTACGTCCACTTCTGTGCGGGGTCGCCGGCCGCGTCGGTCTCCGTGGAGGTCAGGACGTGGGAGTCCGCGTCGAAGGTGTACGTGGTCGACCGGTCGAGGGTGTCCGGGTCCTCGGTGGTGCCCGTGGTGCGGCCGGCCGCGTCGACCGTGTACGTCGTGGTGAGCGTGCCGTTGGCGGTGGTCCTGCCGGTGAGGTCGCCGGCGTCGTCGTAGGAGTCCTGCTCGTCGACGAGGGTGGTGCCCGCGGAGCCGGTGCGGGTGACCTGCTCGGTCAGGCCGTTGTCGTAGTAGGCGTAGGTCGTGGTGACGCCGATGCCGTCGGTGAGGGTGTGGAGGCGGCCGGCCGGGTCGTACGTCCGCTGTTCCAGGAGCTTGGCGGCGGCCGTGCCGGGAGTCGCCGAGGAACCGGTGTAGTTGGTGAGGGTCCTGGTGAGCGGGTTGCCGTTGGCGTCGTGGGTGAAGGCGTAGGCCTGACCGTCCGGGTCGGTCTCGGTCTGCTTGTTGCCGTAGGCGTCGTACGTGAAGGCCGTGGTGTGCTGTTCGGGGTCGGTGACCGTCTTCGGTTCGCCGAAGTCGTTGTAGGCGGTGCTGGTGGTGCGGGCGGTGTCGCCGCCGGTGGTGTCGGAGACGGTGCTGGTGAGGGTGTTGCCGTCGGCGTCGTAGGTGCGGGTGGTCAGGGCGGTGTGCACGATCGCCTGGTTGACGGCGTTGGGGGCGGCGGGGTCGAGTTCGGTGAGGACGCGGCCCAGCGGGTCGTAGGTGTACTGGGTGACCAGGCCCGCCGGGTAGGTGTCGGAGATCTCGGTCCTGGTCAGGACGCGGCCGACGGCGTCGTACGTGTACCGGGTGACCAGGCCGAGCGGCGAGGTCTCCTGGGCGAGGTCGCCGTTCGCGTAGTAGACGTACGAGGTGATCGCGCCGCCGGGGGTGGTGGTCGAGGCGAGCAGGCCCGCAGGGGCGACGGTGCCGGAGACGTAACCGGCCGTGGTGGCACTGGTGTACGTCTTCTTCGTGGTCAGGCCCGCGCTGTGGCCGGTGACCGGCGGACTGGTGCTGGTGAGCAGGTTGCCGTTGGTGTCATAGGTGTCGACGGTCTGGTAGGTGGTGTCCGTCGAACTGGCCGAGCGGCCGTCGGAGGAGGTCAGCAGCTGGTCGTTGCGCGGGTCGGTGTCCGAGTCCGCGTTGAGGTAGTAGGTGTAGTACGACGTCGAGCACTTGGCGGCCGACTGGTCCTGGCAGGTGGTCCGGGAGACCACGTCACCTCGGGAGTTGTGGCCGGTGGTGGTCACGTCCCCGTTGCCGTCGGTCGTGGTGTGGACGAAGCCCGAGGTGTCGTAGCCGTAGGAGGTGGTGGCACCCGTGCCGTCGGTGTCCGTGAGGATCCGGCCGCCGTCGGACAGGTCGTAGGTGCTGCTGAGCGTGTTGTTCCCGGGGTCGGTGACGTCGACCGAGGCGGTGGCGATGGTGCCGCCCGCCTGCTTGTACGCGTTCCACTGGGTGGCGACCTGCGCGGAGGTCAGGTTGTGGCCGTAGAAGGCGACCTCGGCGATGGAGCCCTTGAAGTAGCTGACGTCACCGGGTGAGTCGAGCCAGCTCTTGGCGAAGCCCGCGCCGATGTAGGTGAGGGTGTTGGACTGGTCGGCGGGGGTGCCGGAGAAGGTGTCCTGCTTGGTTCCGTCCAGGAACAGTGCCTGGCTGTCGACGTCGCAGCTGAGCACCGCGTAGTGCCAGGCGTTGTCGGTGACCGCGCCGGTGGAGCCGAAGTCGGCGCTGCCGGAGCCGCTCACGCTCCACCAGTGGCCGTGCAGCTTGCCGTCGGAGCCCACGTACAGCACCGGCGTCCAGGTGCCGGAGGCCGAGGTCGCCCCGTCGATGGCCGTCGACTGGTCGCCGATGAGCACGCCGGACGTGGAGGTCTTGAACCAGATGCCGATGCTGCGCTTGGTGCCGGTGTGCAGCAGGTCGGCGGGGACGGAGACGTAGGAGTCGGTGCCGTCGAAGGAGGCGGCGGTGTTCGCGGTGCTGTCCTTGGCGCTGAACGGGCCGCTCACCCCGAGGGTGACGTTGTTGAAGGTACCGTCGCCGCCGTCGACCTCGTCGTCCGCGTAGGCCGCCGAACCGTCGTCGGCGTCGTCGCCGAGCTGCCAGTAGCCGGCCGGATCGGCGCCCAGGACCGAGCCGCGGAAGACCGCGCTGGAACCGGCCACGGTGGGGGCGCCGAGCTTCCAGCTGCCGCCGTGCTCGTCGGTGACCTGTGTCAGACGGTCGGCGTCGGTGTCGTAGGACACGGCCGCGGTGGTGCGCCCGGCCGGGCTCACCTCCTTGGTCAGCAGGGCCGCGCTCGCCGTGCCGGCCGTGTACAGGTCGCCGGCCTGCGAGGCGGTGAGGGGGTGGCTGTAGAAGGAGACGTCGGAGATGGAGCCGGTGAAGTAGCTGACGGCGCCCGGGGAGTCGATCCAGGAGTCCGCGAAGCCGGCGCCGATGTAGGTGTCGGCGTTGGACTGGTCGTCCGGGGTGCCGGAGAAGGTGTCCTGCTTGGTGCCGTCCAGGTACAGGGTCTGGGTGCTGCCGTCGGAGCTGAGCACGGCGTGGTGCCAGGTGTTGTCCGTGACGGTGCTCGTCGAACCGAAGTCGGTGCTGCCGGAGCCGCTCACGCTCCACCAGTGGCCGCGCAGCTTGCCGTCGGAGCCGATGTAGAGCACGGGTGTCCAGGTGCCGGAGGCCGCCGTGGCACCGGTGACGGACGTGGACTGGTCGCCGATCAGGACGCCCTTCTTGGACGTCTTGAACCACAGTGACACCGCACGGGTGGTGCTGGCGTGCAGCAGTCCGGCCGGGACCTTGACGTAACCGGTGCCCGCGAAGGTCGCGGCGGTGGCGGAGGCGCCGGTGAGCGGGCCGGAGGTGCCGCCCAGGGTGGCGTTCTGGTAACTGCCCGCGTCCGTCTGCTCGTTGGCGAGGACCGAGGAGGCCGCGGTGGTGGCGCCGGATGCCTGGTCCAGGCGCCAGTAGCCGCTCGGGTTCGCGTCCAGGGCGGCGGCCGGGTAGTTGGAGCCGGACTCGTAGGTGTACGCGTAGCAGGAGGTGGACGCGGTGGAGGCGCTGCTGCTGGACGGCGGGCATACGGAGGTGAGCTGGTCGCCGGTGTAGCCGTAGCTCCACAGGGCGGCGGTGCTCGTGTCACCGCTGGTGGCGGCGTCGGTGGTGACCGTCTGCACGTGGTAGTGGACGGCGCCGGACGGCTTGGACCAGGTGAAGTACAGGGTGCGGCCCGAGACGTTGTTCTTGATGGTGCTCAGGCGGTGCGACGTGTCGTAGGTGAGCGTCTCGGTGAGCCCGGCGTGGGTCTTGATCTGCGACAGCAGCCAGATGTTCGTGCCGCCGCCGGTGTCGAAGGTGTACGTCGTGCCCGAGGTCTCGGTCAGCGAATAACCGGCCGAGAGGGCCTTGAAGGTGCCGTAGGTGCCGGTGGGCGGGGTGTAGCCGGAGGCCGAGTAGCCCCAACGCTGCTGCTTGCCGCCGTCGTCGGTGGTCACCACGCTCTTGGAGCCGTCGTCGTCCATGACGGCCCGCATGTCGGCGAGCGCCGACCAGCCCGCGCCGAAGGCACCGGCGGTGCTGGTGTCCAGGGAGTTGTAGGAGCGGGTCACCTCCAGGGCCGGGCCGACGGTGGTGACCGACGCGTCGGTGGCGGCGGTGGTGAAGTTGCCCGCCTCCTCGTCGTAGCCGTGCCCGCCGTTCTGCGCCAGACGTGAGGCGACCAGGGGCTGGGCGACCAGGGTGGACAGGGCTCTGCTACCGCTCGTGGTCGTGGACCAGCCGTCGTTGGCGGAGACCGTCCAGTAGTACGACGCCGACCAGTCCAGGTCCCCCGACGGAACGGTCCACTTGGCGGAGGTCTGCCAGCCGGAGGTGTCGATCTGCTTGCCCGCCGAGGTGTAGACGGCGAAGTCGTACTTGAGGGAGGAGTTGGGGAAGGTGTCCGGGTCGACGGCCTTGGCCTGGAGTTGCGGGCGCAGCGACGGCGAGACGAAGTTGGCCGCCGGGTTGGTGCGTTCGATGTCCGGTGCCGAGTTCTTGCTGTAGGTCAGCGTGATGTAGGGGGCGTGGGAGTCGACCTGGGAGGAGTCGAACTTCTTCCACTGGTTGGAGCTGGTGCCCGAGGAGAACACCGACAGGCCGTAGTTGCCGGTCTCGCCGAGGGCGACCTCCTGGAACCAGTCCGTGTCCAGGTCGGTGGTCTGCCACTGGCCGGTGCCGGTGGAGACGGAGGTGTTGCCACACACCGTGTCGGAGACCGTGCCCGACCAGGTGCCGATGGAAGCGGCGGTCGAAGGCCGGTCCGACCAGGACTTGCTGCCGGTCACCCACCACTGCTCCGTGATCGGCATGACGTTGTACGAGGTGGCGGAACTGCACGTGTACGCCCACACGTCGAACAGGTGCAGGGCCGCGGCACTGATGTGGTAGCCGTCGGTGTCCGGCAGCCCGAGGAACTTCATGAACGCCTGGCCGATGTAGGCGCCACCGTCCGGGGTGCCGACGCGCATGGTCGTGTCCGACGAGTAGTCGGCGGTGTTCGGGTAGTAGACGTACGTCGTCAGGGTCTGGCCCGCGGTCGACACCGTCATCGTCGGGTCGACGGTCACCGGGAAGGCGATGCCGGATCCGGACAGCCAGGACGGATCCAGGGACATCTTCACGGCCGGGGTGCCGTCGACGTCGGTGACGCTGTACGTCATGCCCCAGTTGTCGTGGGACTCGCCGGTGGTGGGGTCGACGTAGGAGTCCCGGGCGAACGGCTGCGGCAGCGTCGCGGCGACCGTGCCGCTGCCGTCCACCAGCTCCACCGTGCCGTCGGCGGCGGTGGTCAGCGTCAGTCCCTTGAGCGACATCGGGAACACCCAGCTGGTGGGCGCGTTCGCCGAGGTCAGCACAAGGGACTCCTTGACGCCGTCGGCGGTCGGCGCGAGCACGAGGTTCGTGTCGGTGAGGACGCCGTCGTACTCGACGGAGGAGCCGGAGGCGGTGCCGGTGACCGCGTCGGCGCCGGCGAGGGACCAGGACACCGACTCGCTGTCGGAGAGGGTCAGGGTGGCCAGGTCGCCCTGGGCGGAGGTGCCGGAGCTGACGGTGGGGCTGGGCGCGGCGGTCGGGTCGTCGGAGGCGGTGGCCTCGCCGGAGGCCGCGGTCTTCCAGGTGAGCGCGGCGGGGACGACGGAGCCGCCGCTCCCCCGCAGCACGGACTGCTGAATCGATTCCTCAGCTCCGGTGGCGGGCGCGAAGGAGACCCCGAGGGAGTTGGCCTTCTCGTGCCAGCGGCCGTCCTCGCCCCGCGCGACCTTGGTGTCGATCGGCTTCCAGGTGCCGGCGGAGTCCTGGAAGTTGACCGTGGACTGCCAGATCTTCCGGGTGAAGGAGCCGTCGGTGTTCCGGTAGTAGTCGAACCGGGCGCCGGACTTGGCCGCCACCCGCTTGCTCGTCCTGGGGTCGAACCCGGTCGCGGCGGCGCCCGACCGCGCCTGCTCCGCGGTGGTGTGCGGCGCCTTCCAGGGAGCGAGCTGCCCCCTGCCCTTGCCGGCCTCGTGCCCGGCCGGGTGGCCCTTGACGTCCTTGGCCGGGTTGACGTCGGCGGCCGAGCCGGTCCTCGAACCCGGTCCGGAGCCGTCCTTGCCGGCGAGCCACTTCCACAGGTGCCCGAGATCGGCGCCCAGGGAGCCGGCGGGCCGGGTGGCGGCATAGGCGGCACCGCCCTCCTGCGCCCAGAAGGACACCACCAGCGCCAGGACGACGCCCCAGACACGCCAGACATGCCACCGCACCAGCGGACGCACTCCACCCACCGACTTTCCCACGCACCGCTACAGGACAGGAGCAGCCGATGCGTCAGGTCGTCGCCGTGTTCATGCAGGCTGTGGCAGCAAGTTGTAAGTGCACTGTGAAAGCACGAGCAAGATCTCTTGTGAATGCCGGAAGCAACCCTTTGCCCGGAGAGGGAACAACCCACAGGTTCGCAACCGTTCGTTCACTCCCGACTCGACTGCCGGACATCCCGTGGGCCGGTGTGTGGAGATTCAGGGAACGCGGGCCAGCCCGCCGCCCGGTGCCGGTGCGGCCAGGTCGTCGTGGTGCGATGGCGTACCGGGGTTCTCGACGGTGGCCGTGAGGATGGACTGCTGGAGGCGGCGCAGGCGCACCGACGGCTCCAGTCCCAGGTCCCTGACGAGGAGGGTGCGCAGCTGCTGGTAGACGAGGAGGGCCTCACCGCGTCGGCCCGAGCGGTAGAGGGCCAGCATGAACTGCGCGTGCAGGTTCTCGTGGGAGCGGTAGCGGCTGGTCAGGACGGTGAGTTCGGCGAGCAGTTCGCGGTGCCGGCCGAGCCGCAGGTCGGCCTCGATGCGCATGTCCAGTGCGCAGAGCCTGCTCTCCTCCAGCCGACGCGCCTCCATGCCCAGGTGGGCTCCGGTGGGTACGTCGGCGAAGGGCGGGCCGGTCCACAGGTCCAGCGCCTGGCGCAGGGTGCCGGAGGCACCCGCGAAGTTCCCGTCGTCCATGGCGCGACAGCCCTGTTCGCTCAGCCGCTCGAACTCCCGGATGTCGCTGCCGCCGCCTTCGGCGGCGAGCAGATAACCACCCGGCAGGGTCGCCAGCACGTCCTTCGCGGACCGGGTGTCCACGTGCCCGGCACCCGCGCCCCGGCGCAGCGCCGTCGCGATGAGCTCCCTGAGCTGGAGCACATAGGTCTGCAGAGTGGTGCGGGCACTGCGCGGTGGGGTGCCCGCCCAGACTTCCTCGATCAGGGTCGGGACGGACACCACCTGGTCGGCGCGCAGCGCCAGCAGGGCCAGTACCTGGCGGGGCTTCGGTGCGGTCGGGGCGATGGAGACCCCGTTCTCCCTCACGTTCAGTGCGCCCAGCAGCCCGATGTCCACACGCGTCTCCCGGTTCCTCTCATCTGACACTTCGCCAGTCAGTAGAAAACAGCACGAGCGGTCTGTCAACAGGCCCATGGCTAGAGCGTTGCTAACGAATCCCCGGAGAACGGCCGCAGGACCGCGCGCCACCCCTGCCGATCACCGAAGCAGCAGTACACAGCAGCTTTTTCGGAGGCCGACGGGGTGGTTCACGGTGTTCCGGCCCGCTGGAATCGGTCAGTACATCAGGCGGGATCTCACCCCAGGAAGCCCCTGCAAAGAGACCGTCCGGTCGGTTATTTGACTGCCGCTCAGGTCCGGTGTCCCGGCCGCGGGTGCCCACGGGAACAGCGAGGAGCACGATGCCGAGCGCCAGCACCGCCAGTCCGCACCAGGAGACGCCCGGCAGGCGCTCCCGCCGGCCGACCGTTCCTGTCAGTTCATGATCGTCGGCATGCGTCCGCCGCACGTCAATGACATGGCCGGCGTCACTTGTCGTATGGTTCGACCAAGTTTTGGCCAACGTGCGTCGATATCGTTTCTCGGCACCCGCCCGTGGGACAGACTCACCCGCGGAGGGGGGACGAGCACGGCCGTTTCACGCCGGACGTGCCATCCCGCAGTGTCGCGCCGCCCAGGGGAAAGGCGGCGAGCAGACCAGCGGAGGAATGCATGACGCAGTCGCTTCCGGGGCAGCGCCCTGCCCAGGAGCAGGCGTTCACCGGCCACGGGCGGCCACCCGTCGTCGTGATCGGCGCCGGACCGTACGGACTGTCGGTGGCCGCCCACTTGCGGGCGGCGGGGACGCCGGTGCGGGTCTTCGGTGACGTGATGGGCAGTTGGCGGCACGCCATGGCCACCGGGATGTACCTGAAATCGACGCCGGCCGCGACCGACCTGTCGGCGCCGGAGCCCGGCGGTCGGCTGGCCGATTTCCGGCGCGAGCACGGCGAGCCGGAACTGACCGAGCTGACGCCGATCCCGTGCGACGTCTTCGTACGGTACGGGCAGTGGTTCCAGAAGCGGTACGTCGGTGAGGTCGAGCCGGCCCGGGTGACGGCGGTCGAGCGCCCGGACTCCGGGCCCGGCTTCGTCGTCGGGCTGGACGACGGAAAGGAGATGGCGGCCTCGGCCGTCGTGGTGGCGACCGGCCTGAACGGGCTCGCCCATGTCCCTGACGAGTTGCGGCAGCTGGCCCCCGAGGGTCCGGGCCCCCGGGCGCGCGTGTCGCACACCAGCCACCACACGGATCTGTCCGTGTACGCGGGACGGCGGGTGGCCGTCATCGGTGGTGGGCAGTCCGCGCTGGAGAGTGCCGCGTTGCTGCACGAGGCCGGCGCCCAGACGCAGGTCCTGGTGCGTGAGCGGACGGTGCTGTGGGGCATGACGCCCGACCTGGCGCGGCCCTGGACGCAGCGGGTGGCCAAGCCGGCCTCGCCGCTCGGCACAGGATGGATCCTGGCCGGGGTCTGCGCGTCACCCGGCAGTGTGCGCCGGCTGCCCGCGGCGGCCCGGCTGCTGCTGTTCCGGCGCGCGCTCGGCCCCTCGGGCGGCTGGTGGCTGCGGGACCGGGTGGAGGGTGTCGTACCCGTGCACACCTCGCGCCGGGTCACGGCTGCCGCGGTCCATGGGCCGGAGGTGCGGCTGGATGTCGCCGGCCCCGGGAGCGAGCACGAGTCCCTCGCCGTCGACCATGTGCTGGCGGCCACCGGCTACCGGCTGGATCTGGACGCGCTGCCCTTCCTGTCCCCCACGATGCGGCGCACCGTGGCCTGCGTGCCCGGCTCCAAGGCGCCCGCGCTGCGGGGGACGTTCGAGTCGTCGGTGCGCGGCCTGTACTTCACCGGTTCGCTCGCGGCGCCGATGTTCGGGCCGATGATGCGGTTCGTGGCGGGCACCGAGTTCGCCGCCGTCCGCATCGCCCGGCACATCGCGGCCACCTGAGGAAACCGTCGGCCGGTCAGGCGGGCCCGTCAGCCGATGCCGGCGAGCGGGTCCGCCGCGCCGGGCGCCGGTGTCGTCGGGGCCGCCAGCACCGACTGCCGTATTCCGCCCAGCGCGGCCGAGGGTTCCAGGCCTTGGTCGCGCACTAGGGTGGTGGACAGTCGCCGGTAGGCGTCCAGGGCGTCGCTCCGGCGGCCCGAGCGGTGCAGGGCGAGCATCAGCCGGCCGCACAGACTCTCGTGGGTGGGGTGCCGGGCGGCCGGCACGGTGAGGTCGGGGATCAGCTCGCGATGCCGGCCGAGCCGCAGGCCGGTCTCGATGCGCTGGTCCAGCGCGCACAGCCGGCTCTCCTCCAGGCCCCGGATCCGGGTGCGCGGATACTCCCCCGCGGGGACGTCGGCCAGGGCCGGCCCCCGCCACAGCTCCGGCGCGGCGCGCGACAGCCGGGCGGCCCCGCGCCGGTCCGCCTCCCTGGCCCCTGCTCGTCCACCACCGCGGGTGGTGCGGAGCGGCTCCGGGGCCCCCGATTCACAAACGGCGCGGACGGTTTGTCAAACCGGACTCCGGCCGGTCTGCGCCGCCTTGGCCAGAGGCCAGGAGTCGGAGAGCGCCACGTCGGCGAACTGGTCACCGCGCGCCGCGAGTTGGGGCAGCACCAGGGACCAGAACTGCTCGACGTGCCGGGGAGCGATCCGGTCGCGGTCCTGCACACCCAGCACCTCGAAGCCGACCGTCGCGGCGACTATCACCGCGGCCACCCGGTCCGGTGACACCCCGTCGGCCAGTTCCCCCGCACGCTGCGCCCGCAGAAGTTCTTCGCACACCCAGGCACGCCACCAGCAGCCGAACCCCATGCCGTTCTTGCGGGAGGGATCGACACTCAGTTTGAAGCCGGCCCGGACCACGACATCGGCGGCGACCGAGACCAGGACCTCCCGGGTGACCGTGACCAGCAGGTGCAGCGCGGAGGCGGCCGACGGCCGCCGGTCGGCGACCAGTTGCTCGACGGACTGCCGGGCCGCGCTCTCCACCTCGATCGCGAGGGCGTCCTTGCTGGGAAAGTGGAAGTGCAGCGCTCCGGCGCTCACTCCCGCCCGTCGGCTGATCGCGGGCAGCGAGGACATCGCGTACCCGTCGGCGGCGAAGATCTCGGCGGCGGCGAGAACGAGGGCCTGGCGGGTTCGGGCCGCCCGGAGCTGCTTGACCATCGCGTCCCCTTGTCGATCCGGGCGAATCCGGAATTGGACGGTCCGATTCCCCCTGGGCCTGCAACATTCCGATTCGAGAACCTTAGCAAACAGCATGATTGGTAGGTTTGCCGACGGTCGAGCCCGACCGGGCGGCGCGAACGGCCCTCGCACGCCACGCAGGAGCACGGTCTCCGGTACGGGCGTGACAAACCAGGCAGACGGTTTGGTCCGAGGCTGGTCAGGCCTCGGTGGCCACGAGCGTTTCCCGCCGGTGACGCTCGACTTCCTCCACGACCCGGGCGCCCCGGTCGGGCGCGGTGTCCAGCCGGATCAGCGCCGCGGGAGTGGCTATGGCCGGCAGTACGTGGTTGTAGAGGACCGAGATGCGGTCGTTGAGGTCGGTCCAGTCGGAGACCACCTCTGACATGAACTGGGTCCCGATCCAGGCCCCGAGGAAACATTCGGCGGTCTCGCGCGGGGTGACGTGCGGCAGCACCTCACCGCGCTCCTTGGCCTCCACGAGCTTGTCCGTCACCAGCTGGGTCCAGGCGGGCCAGGCACTGCCGAACAGGGAGCGCCCCTGGAGGTCGGCGGAGAGCCGTATGCCGGCGAGGAGAATGACCTCCTTGGGGATCCGGTGGGCCAGCGTCATGCCGATGTCCACCCACTCCTGGAGCTTCAGCTCGCGCGGCACCCAGTAGTCGTCGCTGATCTGGGCGTTGATGACGCCCCGCGCGAGAGCTTCCTTGGAGTCGAAGTGGAAGTAGAGGGCGCCCTTGGTGACTCCGGCCCGCTCAAGGATCTCGGCGATCGTCGCCGCCGTGTAGCCGCGCTCGGCGAAGACCGCCGCGGCGGCCTCGACAACAGCGCGTCGGGTCCGGATCGCACGCTCCTGACGCGCCATGGGGACCCCTCCTCGGTCAAAACAAAACCGGACGTGACGTACCTTACCCCAAACGGGGGTCGGTATTTCGGTCGCACAGCACCGATTCCCGGTCGCTCCCGCGCCGGAGCCGGAGCAGCCGGCGCGGGGCCCGCGGGGCAGTTCACCAGGCGGTGCGTCCGCCGTCCACGGTAAGTGTGGCACCCGTGACGAAGCTCGCCTTGTCACCGCACAGCCAGGCGGCGGCCTCCGCGACCTCCTCCGGGTCGGCGGCACGGGCCTGCGGGGCGGAACGGTAGGCGCGCGCCTCGTTCTCGGGCGACCTGGCGAACCAGTCGTCGATCATCTCGGAGCGGGTCAGGCCGGGGGCGATGGCGTTCACACGGATGTGGTGCGGGGCGTACTCGACGGCGGCGGCCTTGGTCAGTCCGATCACCGCGTGCTTGGAGGCGATGTAGGGGGCGGCGGTCGAGGAGGCGACCAGGCCGCCCACGCTGCTGGTGTTGACGATCGAGCCGCCCCCGCCCGCCAGCATCGCGGTGATCTCGTGCCGCAGGCAGTTCCACACGCCCCGCACGTTGGTCTCGGTGACCCGGTCGTAGTCGGTGTCGTCGATGAGGTGCATCGGCGTCTTCGGAAGGGCGACGCCCGCGTTGTTGAAGGCGGCGTCGAGGCGGCCGTACCGCTCGACGGTGAACTCGACGGTCCGCCGCACCTCTTCGGTGTCGCGCACGTCCAGGGTGCGATGGCTCGCCTCGGCACCCTGGGCACGCAGTTCGCCGGCGAGTTCGCGCAGCCTGTCCTCGCGGCGGGCGGTGAGGACGACGGTGGCGCCCTGCCGGGCGAACACCCGGGCCGCGGCGGCCCCGATGCCGCTGCTGGCGCCGGTGATGAGCGCGACCCGGCCCGCGAGCGCGCTCCCCTCCCCCGCGGTCACCTGACCCCCTCACGCGTACCGGAGAGGGCGTCGGCGTTCCGCCAGACGGTGCCGAGCCCGGCCTCGCGGTCGAGGGTGCGCAGGCGCTCCTCGTCGATCTCGGCGAGGCCGCCGACCAGGTGCCGGACGCCGAGTTCCCGCATCAGCTCGCGCTGGAAGCCGTGTTCGAAGGTACTGGGGTGACCGACGAAGGGCACGTCCAGTTCCTTGGCATGGCCGGCGAAGCGGGCGACGTCGTCGACGAAGAGGGCCTGGTGGTAGTCGAGGCCGAAGCGGTCCCGGACGATCTCCCGGATGCCGGGGCGGAAATCGTCGGTGCAGATGTAGTGCGGTGGGGTGAACAGGTGTTCCCAGGCGCCGAGATGCCGGCGGAAGTGGTCCTCGTCGAGGCCGCCGTAGCAGATGACGTCCAGGCCCAGGGCGCGCAGCAGGTGCAGGAGTTCCCCGGCACCGTCGAGGATGTGGACGGGGTGGTCACGCAGGTGCTGCTCGCGCTCGGCGAAGTAGTCGGCGATGGCCTCCTGTTCACTCACCCCGGCGCCGGTCTCCTCCAGCAGCACCCTCGCGGCCGCGAGCCGGGACTGCGAGAAGAGCCGCTGCTCCAGCTCCCGGGTGTACGCGCCGCCGTACTTGAGGACGAGGCGGTACAGGACGGGACTGAAACTGTCGTTGAGCAGGACGCCGTCGATGTTGACGGCGGCGAGGCGCAGGGTGCGCAGTGGTTCCATCGGGTCTCCCTCTCGCAGGCCGTTCGACAATCATGCAGGGGCTGTCGAGGCCGAGCGGCGCCCGGGCGCCGCGTCAGGAGGCGCTGGTCCCGGGGAACTTGGCCAAAAGAGACCGCCGGACAGGTTTCTTCGCGGGTGATCCCGGCATCGGACCCATCGACAGCAAGCCGTCGACATCTGCCGCTTAGTCCGTTTTTCGCCGTGCGTTCGGCGCGGTTGAGCGCAAAAATACTTGGCCAAACCACTACCGAGCGGAGTCATGCATGGATCGAGTCGAACCACGCTTGGTGAATCCTTTACCTGGTGGCCGACCCGAGAAAACCGGTAGGTCCGTATCTTATAGGCGTCGAACAGAGCTTCAAGCCAACGAAGAGCTTTCCGACGGGGGGTCATCGATGAGTCTGTCCGCCAGCGAGATCGGAGTCGGTCTGCCCGTACTGCCTCGGCTGACCACGACGGTCCCCAAGGAGTACGTCCACCGCGCGTCCCTCGCCGAGGTGTTCCTCACCGGTTGTACCGCCCAGGACGACGGACTGCGGTTCTCCCTCACCGGGCAGTGGCCCCGCGCCCACACGTTCTTCAACAGCGCCGACGGTTCGAGGCATGACCCGCTCCAGGCCGCAGAGACGTTTCGGCAGGCCGGCATGTTCGTGACGCACGCGGAACACGGGGTTCCGCTCGGCCATCACTTCGTGCTGTGGTCGCTCAGCTGCCACACCGATCTGGACCGGCTGCGGATCGCCTCCCGTCCCACCGACTTCGAACTCGACGTGGCCTGCCCGGACTCGGCACCGCGCGGCCGGGCCTCGGCGCGCCGGATGGGCATCGGGTTCGTCCTGCGTCGGGACGGGCTGACCGTGGCCCACGGGGAGGGGCGGTACTCCATCGTCACACCACCTGTCTACGCCCGGCTGCGCGCCAACCGGCCCGGAAGGCAAGGGGCTTCGGCCGGCCCCGCCGTCACGGCCGACCCGATGCCACCGGCGGCGGTGGGCCGCACCTCTTCCGCCGACGTGGTGCTGACGGCCACGGACGCACCCGGCCGCTGGCTGCTCACCCCTGACCTGGACCACCCGATCCTGTTCGACCACGGCGGCGACCACCTGCCCGGCATGGTCCTGATGGAGGGCGCGCGGCAGGCCGCCTGCGCCCGGCTGGCGCCACGAACGCTGATCCCGGCGAGCACGTCCACGTCGTTCAACCGCTACGTCGAACTCGACAGTCCCTGCTGGATCGACGTCACGGGGGTGACGGCCCGGGGCGACGGCACGGCGACCGTCGACGTCGTCGGTGTGCAGGACGACGAGATCGTCTTCACGTCCACGGTGAACGGGCCGGTCGTCCAGAGCTGACACGGGGGTTCTGCTCTGGCACGCATCCGCCGCCAAGCCCCCCTCGAACGGGCCTGGCGGCGGATGTCTCACGTGTCAGCGACGGTGACCGAAGGCGTGCCGGTCGTCCGCGTCACGGTGCCCGAAGGCACGCCGGCCGTCCGCGTCACGCCGGTGATGCAGGCCCCAGGAGGCGGAGTCGACGTAGCGCCCGTGGTCGTTGCGCAGGGTGGCGGTGTCGGCGTCGCGGTTCCACACGGAGGACCGGCGGTCCTGGTAGAGGTCCGACATGGTGTCCCGGCCCTCCCCGGTGTGGACGCGGACCATGGCGCCGCCCGCCAGCCGGTAGTGACGGAAGGTGTAGCTGTGACCGTCGGCGTCCGACAGCGTCCAGCCACTGAGGTTCACGTCCCGGTGTGAGGTGTTGCTGACGTCCACCCACTCCCGGTTCAGGGCACGGGCGGAGAAGGCTGCCCGGCCTTGCAGGTCGTGCCGTACGGCGCTGATGACGACGGCGTCGCGGTGCGACACCCCGGGGTGCGTAGCGGCCGCCGCGGCCGGCAGGGCCGTGACACCCAGCAGAGCGGCCGCCACGGCGGCGGTGGAGCCGAGACGGCGGGTGGTCGCGGATGCGGAAACGGACACGTGGTCCCCCTTCACGGGGTTCGAGCACACTCCAGCCGCATGCGGCACGAAGCCGCAGGCCACAAGGGGTGTGTGGGGCGAGGTGGCGGCCGGTCGGCCGCGCATCCACACCCTGCGCCCCGACCGGGCGACCTACGCGACGAACACGTCGCCTATTACGTATCCTTCGCTTTCCCGTGACTCTCGGATGTAACGTCCATTTATTAGGTGAATGATGAGATTTGGCGCTATATCGGGCATGGCGACCCCGCAGCGACGGGCCCCGGCGGCCCTTCCGCCTCACGGGCCACTCCCCCAACAAGGCTCGGCTCACCCGAAAGTGAGTAACAGCCATCGCCCGACCGGGCCGCCCGCCGGGGCGAAAGTCGATCTTCCTGGTGTCATGCGGAATTTCCAAACTGGTTAGTAACAAGGGGGGTCGGGAGAAAGCGTTTGCCGCTACGTTTTGGCGTGCCTCATTGGCATGCTCACACCCCTCAGCGCACACCTCCCCGTAGGAGACACCCCCATGCGCAGACTCGTTGCCTGTCTGGCGGCCGCCGTAGCCGCTCTCGGCGGGCTCACGGCGACGGCCACGCCCGCCGCGGCGGCCGGCTCGGGCACGTTCAGCGTGCTCGCGTACAACGTCGCCGGACTTCCGGAAGGCCTGTCGAGCGCGTCGACGCCGCGCGACACCAGCACCACGGAGATCGGAAAGCGCATCGCGCCGTACGACATCGTCAACGTCCAGGAGGACTTCAACTACCACGCGTACCTGTACTCCACCGACACCCACCCCTACCGCACCGCGACCAGCGGTGGCGCGGGCATCGGCAGCGGCCTCAACACCGTCTCCAACTACGCCTGGGACGAGGACGACTTCCAGCGCGTCGGCTGGAACTCCTGCCAGGTCGACTCCGGCGACTGCCTCACGCCGAAGGGTTTCACCTTCATGCGCGAGCGGCTCGCCGAGGGCGTCTACGTCGACTTCTACAACCTGCACACCAACGCGGGCACGAACGACGGCGACGAGGCCTCCCGCGCGGACAACCTCAGCCAGCTGACCGACTTCATCAGCACCCACTCGGCCGGCAACGCGGTCGTGGTGATGGGTGACACCAACACCCGCTACACCCGCAGCGCCGACACCATCGCCGAGTTCGCCTCGAACAACGGGCTCACCGACGCCTGGGTGCAGCTGATCCGCGGCGGCAGCGCGCCGGCCAAGGGCAGCGACGCGCTGGTCTGCGACCAGACCGGGGCGACCGTGCCCAACACCTGCGAGGTCGTCGACAAGGTGCTGTACCGGAGCAGCAAGCTCGTCAACCTCAACGCGACCTCGTACAACAACGAGCACGCCAAGTTCCTGACGAGCGACGGCCTGATGCTCTCCACCACGACCCGATCACGGTCGGCTTCTCCTGGTCCGAGAACGCCAATTTCCAGCTGAGCGACCAGTTCGGCGGTCCGCACGGCGACTACTACCAGGACATCGACAAGGTGGCCGCCGGCGCCCGCGCCACGAGCATCTCGCTGCGCTCCGGCTCCCGGGTCGACCAGGTCGGCATCACGCTCACCGACGGCACGACGCTGACCCACGGCGGCACCGGCGGCACGGGGTCCTCGCTGACGCTCGGCAGCACCGAGTACGTGACGACGGCGTACCTGTGCGAGGGCAAGTACAGCAACACCACCCGCATCTTCTACGCCAAGTTCACCACCAACCTGGGCAACACCCTCGCCGGTGGTACGACGACCTCGGACTGCGTGACGCGCACCGCTCCGTCGGGCTGGCAGATCGCCGGCTTCCACGGCCGCTCCGGTGACGAGCTCGACAAGGTCGGTTTCATCTACACCAAGCGCTGACCACGCCCGGCCGGCCGGCAAGCGCCGCGAACGCTTTGCCGGCCGGCTGGAGACACGGCGCGCATCGGCCCATCGCCGCATCGGCGCATCGGCGCATCGGCACATCGCCGCATCGGCACATCGCCGCATCGCCGCATCGCCGCATCGGCGATGATGGCCGCATGGCTGCCATGGACCTCCGCATCGACGCCACCGGCCTGCCCGGACGCTCCTGCCCGGCGCCCGCGGACAGCGGTCTCTCGGGCTACCGCGACATCCACGTCGGCGTGCAGCGCCGCAACCGCCCCACCGAACTGCTCGGCCCGCAGCCCGGCGACGCGGCCTCCGCGACCTGGACCCTGCCCTGCACGGCCTCCCTCTCGGCCACCGGCGTCGACTTCAGGGGGCCTTACGTCCAGGGCGGTCCCGGCGGCCGGTTCGTCTACCTGTCCTGGGTGACCGTGGACAGCGAGGGCGCCTTCGTGATGTTCCGGCGGGCCAAGCTGATGCTCGACGCCGTCCCCGGGGCCGTGGCCGAGGCGGCGGCGCGGGACGGGCTGCTGGTCGGCCGGGTCGGGCTGACCGACGCCCGGGGGATGCCGCTGTGCGCGCGGGTCGTACCCCCGGCCGTCGTCTGGAGTGCCGGGAGCGGTTCTCGGCCTCGTCAACCGAGTGCCTCGCGGTAGTCGGCGAGAGCGGTTTCGGTCCCCGCGCCGTGGCTGATTCGGGACGTGCCGGTTCGGCCGATCGAACAGAACAAGCGGCTCAGGCCACCTGGCTCATCATCCGTGCGTTGACCATCCATGGCTTTGGTTGAGCTTTGTTCCTTTTTCGAGAAACCGCTTCACCCAAACACCGGTCGATCCCGGTCGCTGGGTGTTAGAACTTGGCCACAGAACGTCGGGCTGTGCACAGCCCTGCGCACCAGCCCTGTTGTGAAAAGGGACGATCTTGTCCAAGTCCAGACCGCTGACTGCCAATTGGCGCGTCGCAAGACGCCTCCAGGCCATTCTGCTCATTCCGGTGCTCGTCGCCCTCGGCCTCGGCGGCCTCCGGGTGAAGAACTCGATCGACACGCTGCAGGACGCCAACGACGCGGTCCATGTGGCGGAGTTGGTGCAGGCGGCGAACACCTACGCCAGTGACGCGATCAACGAGCGCGACGTGTCGGTCATCCCTCTCCTGGAGGGCAAACGGGACGCGCCCGCCGTGGTGGCGGCGCGCAAGGTCACCGACGCCGACGCGGAGGCGTTCGACGCGGCGGTGGCCCGGGCCCCGAAGACCGCGGGCCTCGCCCGGCGGATCGAGCTGGTGCGGGCGGGCGAGAAGCAGCTGCCCGTGGTGCGGGCCGACGCGTTCACGGCCAGGTCGTCGGGGGTGCAGACGGAGGAGAGCTACCACGCCGTCCAGCACCCGCTGATGGAGATCTCGAACGAACTGGGCTTCGGCAGCAGCAACCAGGCGAGCTTCGGGCGCACCCTCTACGCCATCTCCCTGACCCAGGCGGCGGAGTCCCTGGTGCGTTCCATCGGCACGCATCTGCTGGTCGAGAACCGCGACGCGCTCGCCCAGGGCGAACTGCAGACCCAGCTCGGCTCGTTCAGCTCCTACGCCTATCTGGAGCAGGTCGGCCTCCAGGAGTACGCGGGCGCCGGTACCGCCGGGGACATGACCCGGCTGCGGGCGGCGCTGGCGGACGCGCAGAAGAAGGGTGCGCAGCAGACGGCCAAGGCCGCCGAAGAGGCCAAGGCGGCCGGCCAGGCCTTCGTGACGCCGCCGGCCCTGCAGAAGATGATCAACGAGATCGCCGCCGGGACGCCGACCGAACAGCTGGCCGCCCAGGGCATCACGCCCGAGTCGTTCTTCGCGGCATCCGCGCTCGCCTTCAACGCCTACCGCGGCATCGAGGTCCATCTCACCGACACCGCCCTCGCCGATGCCCGCAGCATCGCCGCCGACGCCAAGCGGGACGCGATCGTCAACGGCTCCTTCGCGCTCGGCGCCGTACTCGTCGCCCTCCTGCTCGCCGCGTGGGTGGCCCGCTCCATGAGCCGGGGCATGCGCAGGCTCAGCGCCTCGGCCATGGAGATCGCCGAGCAGCGGCTGCCTGCGGTGATCACCCAGCTCTCCCAGGCCGTGCCCGGCCAGGTGGACACCGGAGTCACGCCGATTCCGATCACCACCACCGACGAGATCGGCGAGGTCGCCCGCGCCTTCGACCATGTGCACCGGGAGGCGGTCCGGCTCGCCGCCGAACAGGCCGCGCTGCGCGGCAACGTCAACACGATCTTCACCAACCTCTCCCGTCGCAACCAGTCGCTGATCGAGCGGCAGCTCGCCCTGATCACCCACCTGGAGGAGCGCGAGGCCGACCCCGAGCAGCTGTCGAACCTGTTCAGGCTGGACCACCTGGCCACCCGGGTGCGCCGCAACGGCGAGAACCTGCTGGTCCTCGGCGGCGAACGCCCCACCCAGCAGTGGGACCACCCGCTCCCCCTGGTCGACGTCATCCGGGCTGCGGCCTCCGAGGTGGAGCAGTACGAGCGGATCGAGCTGTCCGGCGTCCCGGAGGTGGAGATCCACGGCCGCGCCGTCACCGACCTGGTGCATCTGCTCGCCGAGCTCCTGGAGAACGCCACCTCGTTCTCCTCGCCGCGCTCGACGGTCCGGGTCACGGCGACCCGGCTGCCGGACACCCGGATCATGGTCGAGATCCATGACCAGGGCATCGGTCTGCGGCCCGAGGACTTCGCGCAGATCAACCACAAGCTGGCGAATCCGCCGACCGCCGACGCCGACGTCTACCAGTACATGGGCCTGTTCGTGGTGGGCAGGCTCGCCGACCGGCACGGCATCCGGGTCCAGCTGCGGCCGGCGGGCGGGGAGTCCGGCACGACCTCGCTCGTCATGCTCCCGTCCACCATCACCTGGCACGGCGGCACCGAGTCCGACGCCGACACGCTGGCACTGGCAGCCTTCAGGGCTCGCGCCACGCCCGGGTCGGCGGCCCTGCTCGCGGACGGGCCCGCCGACCCGTTCGGCGCGCACGAGGCGTGGGAGGACGGCATCCCGGCCCCCGGCCCCGCGACACCCTCCGGCGCCCCCGCCGCCGCTGCGGCTTCCGCCGCCTTCGGCGCCCCCGCGGTGCCCGACGTCCCCGCGCCTTCCGGGCCGGCCGCGTCGCCCCCGCCGTCCGGCCGTCCCCGTCACACGTCGAAGCGCAGCCGCCGCCCCGCCAAGGACGGCTGAGCCGCCGGCCCGGAGTCAGGGCGGCGGCGCCGGGCGCAGAGCCCGCACCACCGCCCAGACGACGGAGATGAACGGCACGGCCACGACGGCGCCGATCACCCCCGCGACGATGCTGCCCGCGATGACGGACACGGCGACGGCAAGGGGGTGCAGCCGCACCGCCCAGCTCATCACGAGCGGGTGCAGCACATGCCCCTCCAGCTGGCCGATGACGACGATGAGCACGAGGACGGCGGCAGCCGTGAGCGGACCGCGCCCGGCCAGTGCCACCACCGTGGCCACGCTGAGCGCGACCGGTGAACCCACCAGCGGAACGAACGCGGCGAAGAACTCCAGCAGGGTGAGCGGCAGCGCGAGCGGCACCCGCAGCACGAGCAGGGCGACGCCGACGAGGACCGCGTTGGTCGCGGCCACGATGATGATGCCGCGGGTGTATCCGGCGAACGTCCGCCAGGCCGCGTTCCCCGCCCGGTCCCAGGCGCTGCGGGCACCGGCGGGCAGCAGTTCGCGACTCGTCCAGGCCCAGAGCCGTTCGCCGGAGTGGATGAAGAAGACCGAGGTGAAGAGCGCGAGCGCGCCGCCGGTGACCAGTTCGACAAGGGTGCCGAAGCCGCTGAGTGCCCTGCTCGCCAGGTTGGAGCGGTGGGACTGGATGTAGGTGACGATCTGCTGCTGGAGGTGTGACAGGGCGCCCGGGCCGAGCCGGAAGGGCGGGCGCTGCAGAAAGACCTCGATGCGGTGGATGCCGCCGCGGAACTCGTCGGCCAGTGTCGCCGACTCCTGCGCGACCGCGTTGCCCACCAGGGCCAGCAGACCGAGGAACAGGCAGATGCTGCCGACCAGGCTCACCGTCACGGACAGCGGCCTGGGGAGCCGGCGGGCCAGCAGGTCGGCGAGGGGGCGCAGCACCGAGGTGATGACCAGGGCCAGGAACACGGCGACGGCGATCAGCTGGAAGCGGCCGAGGACGACGAAGACGCCGTAGACGACGATGCCGACCGCGATGAGCCGCCAGGCGTAGGCGGCGGCGATCCGCAGGGCGGGGACGACGACCGCGCTGACGGAGGCGGAGGCGCGCGGGTCGCGGGCCCGCTTCGGGATCCGGATCGCGCGGGCGGTCCGGCTGTCCGGTGGCGTGCCCCGGGCCCGCCGCGCGCGGCCCCGCCCGGCCGTAGGCCCGCCCGCACCCACCACCGTGCCTCCCGTCGCCGGCCAACGTCGCCTCTAGTGCACGTTAGGGGCATTCGTGGCGGCGGGCGGGCGGCAGTGGGCCAAGGGGGTCAGTGGGCCGCCGACTCGGAGACGGCGGTGCGGACGGCTCGTTCCACCAGGTTCACACCGTCCGGCATGGACGCGTTGCCGTCGGAGAGGACCGCGACGAGGTAGTGGTGGCCGCCGGCCGTGACCCGTCCGATGCTGTTGATGTCCCACAGGCCGGTCGTGGTCCGCATGAGCCAGCCGTTCTTCAGGGCCCACCCGGCGTCGGCGGCGGCCGAGACGCCCCAGGACTGGCCGGCGGCGATCTCGGTCATCAGAGTGCCGATCCGGCTGCGGGACGCCGCGTCGAGGGGCGTGGGGCCGGTGCCGAATATCGCGCGCAGCAGTCGTATCTGATCGGTGGCGGTGGTGCGGGTGAGCCCCCAGAGGCCGCCGGGGCCGCCCTGCGTCGAGGTCAGTCCGAGCCGCCTGTTGGCCGACTCCAGGCCGGGGGCCTTGCCGATGGCCCGCCACAGGGCGCTGGCCGCCGTGTTGTCGCTGTCGCGGATCATCACCTCGGCCTGCGCGCTCTCCCGTGCGGTGAGGTCGCGCCGGTGGTCCCGGGCGTGGAGCAGCATGGCGGCGAGGATGTCGACCTTGACGATACTCGCCGTGTCGTACGGCGTGTCGTCGCCGTGGACGGTGGGTTCCCGGCCGGTGCCGTCCAGGTCGAGGACGGCGGCTGTCACCCGGGCCTGGCCCTGTGCCTGGACCGCGGTGCGGAAGTCGGCGGGGCCGGACCCGGCGCCGGCGGCCATGGCCGCCGGCGCGGCTCCGACGAACAGGGTCACCGCCGCGGCCACGACGGACAGGGTTCGGTTGAGCATGACGGAGGCCTTCGCAGTTCGGGTCGGGGGACGCAGAACTGCGAACGTAGACAAAATGCCCGGCTCGCGACATGACGGCCGCCACGATGCGACCGGTTCGGGGCCGATTGTGAGCAGGGCAACAGGGCCGTCGGCGACCGGAGCGACCCATTCGTGCGCGCGAGGGACCTTCCGGTGTACGGAACGTGGTTTCCGCATGCCTCATCCGCATCACTACGGGGGAAGAATGAGGTCAGAGCGACGGACCGGCCTCTGGGAGGTGCCATGAGCACATCGGCGGAACCGCGGGTGAGCGGTCTGGAGGTCCGGTCCATCGACTACGTGCCGCTGGACGAGCGGCACGGCAAGCTGTGGCATCTGGGACCGCTGTGGTTCATGTCCAACGCGCAGATCGCCACCCTGGCGGTGGGGCTGATCAGCATCACGGAGGGCGGCAATCTGATCTGGTCGCTGCTCGCGATCGTCGCGGGCACCCTGATCGGCACGTTCTTCATGGCGTTCCACTCGGCGCAGGGGCCGCAGCTGGGTCTGCCGCAGATGATCCAGTCCCGCCCGCAGTTCGGCTATGTCGGGGCGCTGCTGGTGTGGCTGTTCGCCTATGTGCAGTACGCGGGCTTCAACGTGTTCAACACCGTCCTGGCCGGTCAGGCGCTGGACACCACGATCCACGGCGGTGTGAAGCTGTGGGTGGTCGTGGTCACCGTGATCGCCCTGGTCGTGGCGCTGGTGGGGTACGACATCATCCACAAGGCCGAGCGGTTTCTGACCTACACGTTCCTGGTCGTCTTCGGGATCTTCACCGTCGGTGTGCTGGTCACCCTGCACTACCCGGCGGGCTCCTTCGACCTCGGCGCCTTCAAGGTCACCCCGTTCCTGGCGCAGTTCGGCGTGGTCGCCGGCTACCAGATCAGCTGGGCCATCTACGTCTCGGACTACTCGCGTTACCTGCCGCCGGACGTCACGGTCCGCAAGACGTTCTACTGGACCTACTTCGGCTCGGCGCTCGGCGGCATCTGGCTGATGGTGCTCGGGACGCTGCTGGCCGCGTGGGCAGGCGACAGCTTCGACACGATCCCGTCGATCAACGCCGCCGGCGACAAGGTCTTCGACGGCTTCGGCGCGATCGTCCTGCTGTTCTCCGCGCTGGGCCTGATCTCCGTCACCGCGCTCAACATGTACGGCGGTTCACTGACCCTGATCAGTGCCATCGACTCGTTCAAACGGGTGCGGCCGACCCTGGGCGTGCGTCTGCTCACCCTAGGGGTGACCGCGGGGCTCTCCCTCATCGGCGCACTGGCGGCGACGTCGAACTTCCTGACGAACTTCAACAACTTCCTGCTGCTGGTGCTGTACCTGTTCATCCCGTGGACGTCCGTGAACCTGATGGACTACTACGTGGTGCGCCGGGGCCACTACGCGATCGCCGAGATCTTCAAGCCGAACGGCATCTACGGCCGCTGGGGCTGGCAGGGGATCGTCTCGTACCTGGTCGGGTTCGCGGTCATGGTCCCGTTCTTCTCGGTCGGCACCCTCTTCGTCGGCCCCGTGGCCAAGGCCCTGGACGGGGCGGACATCTCCCTGTTCATCGGGCTTCCGGTGTCGGCACTGCTGTACTGGTGGCTGACCCGCTCGATCGACGTCGAGGCGGAGACCCGTATCGCCGAGGCGGAGGCCGCCGCCCTGGAGCAGGCGGCCCACGAACACCGTGAGCCGTAGCGCCTGACCCCGATGGGACGCGTCGCCGTGTGCGTCAGTACGCGGAGTTGACGTTGTCGATGGAGCCGTACCGGTGGGCGGCGTAGTTGGCGGCCGCGGTGATGTTGGCCACCGGGTCGGTGACGCTGTGGGCGGTGCCGGAGACGTGGTACGCGTTGAAGGTGGGGTCGATGACCTGGAGCAGACCCTTGGAGGGGGTGCCCTTCTGGGCGTTGACGTCCCAGTTGTTCTGCGCGCTCGGGTTGCCGCCGGACTCACGCATGATGTTGCGCTTGAGGCCCTCGTAGCTGCCCGGGATGCCCTTGGCCTTCATGACCTGCAGGGACTGCTTGATCCAGCCGTCGAGGTTGTTGGCGGAGCCGGTCCGCTGGGAGGCGGTGCGGCTGCTGTCGCCGGAGGAGGCCGTGACCGTGGCCGAGGTGTGCGCCTGCGTCATCTCGGCGGCCTGCGCGTTGGCCGGCACCAGGGTGAGGGCGGCGGCCGCGGCACCGGTGGTGGCGAGGCCGGCGAGGCCGAGGGTGCGCAGGCGGGCGATGCGGGTGCGAGTGGTCATGGTCATGTGAAAGAAACTCTCCGGTGTGGGACGGCGTCGGCGCCGGCCGCTGTGGGCGGCGGCGTGGGGGCGAGGCCCCGTTCTACCGGCGGGAGTGGGCGGGCCCGGCGGGGATCCGCTCGGCCCGTCGCCCTGTGCTCCCGGCGACGACAGCAATGGTTAGCGGCGCCGGGAGCAGGCCGCAACGATGTGACGTACTACCCGACTTCGTACCGAATGGATTCAATGCCCGATATATGACCCTTACGGCCACTTCAGGGCGCTCCGTTCCTACGACGGTGGATAGGATGTGATCTGGCTCCTATGGGGGGTGTCACGCCTCCGGGGCCCATCACGGCGCCCGCGGCGCGAGCTCGGCGCACTCCACAGCTCCCGTACAGCACGCCGCGAGAGCATCCACCCATGGCTGACACCCCCACACCGGCGCCGGGCGCGATCCGGGTGCTGATCGTCGACGACGAGCCCGAGCTGACCGAGCTGCTCTCGGCCGCCGTCAGCGCGGCGGGCTGGCAACCGTTCGTGGCACGCAACGGGTACGGCGCGCTGCGCGCCGCCCGCACCTGCGGACCGCAGGCCGTCGTGCTGGACGGCATGCTGCCCGACCTGGACGGGATCCAGGTGCTGCGGCGGCTGCGGTACGAGAACGCCAGGCTGCCCGTGCTGATGCTGACCGCCCGGGACGCGGTGGAGCACCGGCTCGACGGGCTCACCACCGGCGCCGACGACTACGTGACCAAGCCCTTCTCCCTGGAGGAGGTGATGCTCCGGCTGAGCGGACTGCTGCGCCGCTCCGGGGCCGGCGAGGCCGGTGCGGAGGAGGAGGGGGTGCGGGTCGTCGGCGATCTGGTGCTGGGTGAGCGGAGCCGCGAGGTGCGCCGGGGCAGCACACCGATCTCGCTCACCGCCAAGGAGTTCGACCTGCTGCGGTTCCTGATGGACCACCCCCGCCAGGTGCTCAGCAAGAACCAGATCCTCGACCACGTGTGGCACAGCTCGTTCGACGGCGGCGGAAACCTGGTGGAGGTGTACGTCTACGGTCTGCGCGCGAAGATCGACAAGGAGCGCCGGCCGATGATCCACACCGTGCGCGGCGCCGGGTACGTCATCAGACCGGCGGACGACGAGGCATGACGGCCGTCGGGCGGGCCCTCACCCGTCTGCGCGCACGCTCGCTGCGGGCCCGGATGGTCCTCGTCCACTCCCTCACCCTGGCCGCCGTGTGCACAACGATGGCGCTGGCCACCGTGCTCGTCCAGCGTTACTACCTGATCAAGGACCTGGACCAGCGGGTCACCGACGCCGCCGAGCACAGCCAGGGCGGCCGGGAGCACGCGCCGCCCGGCGCGAGTCTCGGCTTCCTGCACGAGCGCGGCCAGCACACCGGCACCCTCGCCGCCCTCATGAACGGCGACGCGATCGCCACGGCCGAGGTGGTGACCGACGACGGACCGCGCTCCCTGACCGCGGCCCAGTGCGCCGCCCTGAGCGGCATCCCGGCCGACGGGACCCTGCACACCCGGACCGTCCCGGGCCTCGGCGCCTACCGGCTGACGGCCGTCACCGAGGGCGGCACCGCCATGCTGGCCGGGCTGCCCGTGAGCGGCGTGCAGCGCATGATCGACTCCCTGGTCGTGATCGAGGCCTGCATCGCCGGGGTCGGGCTGGTGCTGGCGGGTTCCGTGTCGGCGGTGGCGATCCGGCGTCAGCTGCGGCCGCTGCGGCGGGTCGCCGCCACCGCCGTCGAGGTCTCGCAGGCACCGCTCGACCGGGGCGAGGTGAGCGGGCTCACCCGGGTGCCGGTGCCGGACACCGACCCTGGCACCGAGGTCGGCCAGGTGGGCGTCGCGCTGAACCGGCTGATCGACCATGTCGAGTGGTCCCTGTCCGAACGCCAGCGCGCCGAGGAGCACATGCGGCGCTTCCTCGCCGACGCCAGCCATGAGCTGCGCACCCCGCTTGCCTCGATCGCCGGATACGCGGAGCTGATGCTGATGGGCGTGGAGACCCGGAAGATCGAACCGGAGCTGGCCTGGCGCCGGGTCTCCGACCAGTCGGCGCGGATGACCGGACTGGTCGAGGACCTGCTGCTGCTCGCCCGGCTTGAGGAGGGCAGACCGCTTGAGGCCACCGAGGTGAACCTGGCGACCCTGGTCGGGGACGCGGTCTGGGACGCACGGGCGGCGGGTCCGGACCACCACTGGCAGCTGGTGCTCTGCCTCGACGCGCCCGCCACGGTGATCGGCGAGCCGTCCCGGCTGCACCAAGTGGTGGCCAACCTGCTGGCCAACGCCCGGGTGCACACCCCCGCCGGGACGCGGATCACCGTCACGGTGGAGGCGGCGGACGGGCACTGCGCGATCCGTGTGCACGACGACGGGCCGGGCATCCCGGGCGACCTTCTGCCGACGGTCTTCGACCGCTTCACCCGGGGTGACGCCTCCCGCTCCCGCGCCCCCGGCAGCGCGGGCGGAGCGGGGCTCGGACTGGCCATCGCGGCCGCGATCACCCAGGCGCACGGCGGTCGCGTCGAGGTGGACAGCGCGCCCGGCGACACCCGGTTCACCGTCACGCTGCCGCTCGCCGGCACCGCCACCCGGCTTTCCCCTGCAAGTTCCCTGACCGGATCCGCCGGCGCGGCCCCACGTCCCGCACCGCCGGCAGGCCCTCCCCCGGCCGGGCTTCCACCGCAGACGGACGCTCTCTTCCCCCGGCCCGGCCCGCGGCAGTGACAGGCTGGACCGCACGGCGCCGGTGCGGTACGGCCGAGGGCGCAGGACTGCGAGGCGCCCGACCCGGCATCGTTTTCACCGGCGCCGCCGTTGTCTCTGGTACCTCTGTTAGGTCTGTTACCTCTGGTGCCTCAGAAACCTCTGGCGCCTCCGTCGTCTCTGTTGGGGAGTCCGACATGACCACACCCCGGGACCTGTTCCTCGTCACCGTGTACGACGCCGCCGCCCGGCCCGTCGAACAGGGCGACCTCTCGCTGGCGCTCGCGGGAGCCGAGCTGGTCGATCTCATCGACGCCGGGGCGGCCACGCTCGACGGCGACCTCATCGTGCCCGCCGCGGCGGGCGGGGCGGGTGACCGGCTCCTCGACGAGGCGGTGGCGGCGCTGCGGCGGGAGACGCCGTACGAGTCGGTCGAGGACTGGCTGTGGCGGCGGGGGCGCGGCCTGGGCGCGGCCTATCTCGACGCCCTGGAGGCGGACGGGACGGTCGCCCAGCAACGGCGGCGCTGGCTGCCGCTGCCGACCGGCCGGACGGAGCCGGCCGACTCGCCCGAGCGCGTCCGGGCGCACGAACGCTGGACGTCCGGCGAGCCGGTGCTCGCCGCCCTGGCCGCCGCCGTGGGAATCCCGGACGAGGCGGCGAAGGACCTCACGGGCGCGGCTCCCGACGCGACCGTGACGGTGGTGGCCGCGGTGAGCGACGCCGTGACGGAACTCGCCGCGGTACGGCAGCGCCGGGAGATCGAGGACGCGGCCTTCGACAACGTGTGGCGTGGCCTGTGACGGTCGCCGTCCACGACTGAACGGCCCGCACTCCCGTCACCGCCGGTTCTCGGCCAGTGGTCCAGCGGCTGCCTGTTCGCGCAGCCGTTGGACCGCACCCCCTATTGGCGGACTTCCCCCCTGTCAAGGCCGCCTGGAAGTCCCCTTTCATATACTCCTCATAAACTTGCTCAGGAATCCGACAGGAATTGCCTGCCCATGCGACATACAGCGCCGATGGCATGCTGCCGTCGCGTGCAATCATAGGTTCCGCGTCATCTCCGTTGACGGCCCGTTATGCCGGTGCAACGATCACGGCGCGTCGACATGGCATTCCCGGTTTTCTGCTTTACCCGGCGCCGCAAATTATCGACGAGAACAGCGGATAATCGCCCGCCATTTCCCGGGAGGCCGAATAGGGGCGGTCGGTTGTTCCCGCTGGAAGGAGATGACTTTGAGGCCGATCAACGAGGACAACACGGCCGGGGCGGACGGCCGGCTGCACCGGCGGTCGTTTCTGAACGGCTCCATCGCCGCCACCGTGGCGGCCGCGTCCCTCGCGGGCGGCGGGGGTGCGGCCCGGGCGGCCGAGGCCTCGTCGGCCGTGAGCTCGTCGGCCGAACCCCGGCTGAAGGTGGGTGCGGGCCGGTCCGCCATCGGCATTCCGGCCTCCCTGCTGCCGCTGGACGGCTTCACCACCGTCCACGACGACCTCTATGTGCGCGTCCTGCTGCTGGAGAGCGGCTCCGGCCGCGTCGCCCTCGTGGTGCTGGACCTGACGTCGATCAGCGCGGAGGCGATCGCGCAGATACGCGCGGTCGTCTCCAGGACCGCCTCGGTGGCGACCGGCGACATCGTGGTGACGGTGACCCACACCTTCTCCGCCCCGCACGTGCAGGCGAGCACCAGCAGCGCCGGGGCCGCCCAGTACGTGCAGAACATCACCGCGGCGGCCTCGACCGCGGTGACGGCTGCCGTACAGGGGCTGCGGACCGCCCGGGTCGGTTACGCAACCGGCACGTGCGACGTCAACGTCAACCGGGACGTCCACACGGCCGACGGCTGGTGGCTGGGCACCGGTGAGTCGGGGCCGTCCGACAAGAGCGTCGGCGTCACCCGCTTCGACGACGTCGACGGCAACCCGATCGCGGTACTCGTGAACTACAGCGTGCAGTCCTCGGTCATGATGGAGTCGGTCATGGCCAACGGGGACCTGCCGATCAGCGCAGACCTGGCCGGCGCGGCAGTGGCGCACGTCGAGAAGGAGTACGGCGGTGACGTCGTCGGGTTCTTCCTGGTCGGGTCCTGCAGCGACCAGTCCCCCGCGTTCAGGTCCAAGCGCTACACCATCGACAAGGACCGGAACTGGTCCCAGGTCGACGCCCGGGACGCCGGCTGGATCCTGCTGACCGTACAGGGCGAGCGACTGGGCACCGAAGCCGTCCGGGTCAGCGAGACCATCAGGACGTCGGGCTCGCACGCGGGGGCCGCGCTGCGTCTGCTGACCGACACGGTCACGGTCAGGACGGTGGCCATGGGCCATCCGACGGCGCCCACCACGTCGTACGACTTCACGCCGATCGGCACGGCCGACGTGCCGATCTGGGTCCTGCAGGTCGGCGACGGTGCGTTCGTCGGAGTGGAGCCGGAGCTGTCCACCGACACCGCGCTGGGCATCCGGAAGCACTCCCCGTTCCCGCACACCGCGGTCATGTCGATGCTTGAGGGCGGCGCGAAGAACATGGCCGAGGCGCAGAGTTACGCCCGCATCACGTACGAGGCGATGGACTCCTCCTACGCCCAGGGTGCCGCCGAAACGGTCGCGGCCAAGGCCGGCGAGATGCTGCGTTCGCTGCGCGGCTGACATCCCCCCACCGACAGAGGAGTTTGTTTTGGTTACCAGGCGTGCGCTCATCGCCGGCTCCGCCGGGCTCGGCACCGCGGCCGTACTCGGCGGCGGGGCGGTCGCGGCCGCCGCGGGCTCGGACGAGCCGGCGTCGGAGGGCCGGCACATCGTCGGCGCCACGGCGATCACCAAGGTGTACGGCGAAGGACAGAAGCTGACAGCGGTGGCGGTCGAGTACGACCGTGACATCGACGGCTCGTCCCTGACGACGTCGGCGTTCGCGGTCACCGACCGCACCGTCACCAAGGTCTACGCGAACCGCACCACCGCGGTCGCCGACCGGGGCGAGGACGGCCGGTACGTCATCGTCGAACTCTCGCCCGAGGACAAGGCCGCCCTGCTCTGGGGAAAGGACGCCGTCGGCGCGTCGAGCAGCCCGACACCCAGCCCGTCGGGCAGTGCGGGTGGCGGCACCGGTGGCGGCGGTCCGACGGCCGGCGACACCACCCCGGGCGGCCCGATCGTGCCCGCGAAGGCCACCGTGACCCAGACCGGCACCGTCACCACCGTACGGGGCAGGCGCTATGCAGCGGACGGAACCGCGGTGACGACCAGCGCGGTGGTCAACCCGATCGTCGACGACTTCCGGCAGTTCACCTTCGACGACCCGGCGACCGGGCGGAGCCTCAAGTACAACCTCTTCGTCCCCAAGCGCTACGACCCGCGCAGGAAGTACCCGCTGGTGCTGTTCATGCACGACGCCAGCGTCGTCAACGTCGACACCGTCGGCCCGCTGGTCCAGGGCCTCGGCGCGGTCTGCTGGGCCAGCCCCGAGGACCAGGCGCGGCACGAGTCGTTCGTGCTCGCGCCCGAGTACGGCGAGGTCGTGATCGACGACAACTACGTGCCGACCTCGCTCTTCGAGACCACCGCCCACCTGGTGGAGGCGGTGACGGAGAAGTACAGCATCGACACCAGGCGGCGCTACACCACCGGGCAGTCGATGGGCGCGATGCTCTCGCTCGGACTGAACATCCGGTACCCGGACCTCTTCGCCGCCGGCTACATCGTCGCCGGGCAGTGGCCGGACAGCCAGGCCGCGCCGCTCGCGGACAAGAAGCTCTGGATCCTCGTCGCGCAGGACGACACCAAGGCCTTTCCCGGTGAGAACGCCATCACCGCGGTCATCGAGGCCGCCGGCACCAAGGTCGGCACCGCGGTGTGGGACGCGGGTGCCGGCGCCGCGCAGTTCGCCGCGGACGTACGTGCCCTGGAGAAGCAGAAGGCGCCGGTGAACTACGCGACCTTCCTGACGGGCACGGTCACCGCCACGACCGGCGCGTCCAACGCGCACACGGGGACCTGGCAGATCGCCTACTCGATCCCCGGCATCCGGGAGTGGCTCATGAAGCAGTCCATGTGACCCCGGGGCAGAACGGGAATCTCTAAGCGTGCGAGGTCCGTGGGCAGGGCGACGGGCCTCGCACGCTGTCGCATGCCGCCCGGCGGGTCACTGGTCCATCAGGATCCGGTACAGCGTCCGGCGGGCGCCGCGGACGGCGGCGACCGCTTCCTCCAGTTGCTCCGGGGACGCTTCCGAGGCCGGCACCTGGCGTGCGGCGGCCTTCAGCCGTTCCCTCTCGCCCGCAGCGGTGAGTGGTGCTCGTCCGCGGCGGAGGGCGCCTGCTCCGCGGTGTCGTCCCACTGCTGGGGCGCATGCTCGCGGCCGGCTTCGGTCAGCGCGAGGACCCGGCGTCCCCGGGCTTCCTGCCCCTCGACCAGGCCGCTGTCCACGAACGACCGCCGCAGGCCCGGGCGGCGGGCGGCTTCCCTTCGCCATCATCCCGCCTGCCGATACGTCGTGACACGCTCGGCGGGCCGCGGCGGCGACGCCATGGCGATGCCACCCTGCTCCACAGGACGACGGAGATCATGAACGTGGCGAGCTCGGCCCGGCGCGGCGGTGTCCCGATGGCCACGCAGGCCCGCTCGGGGCGGACGACTGGCCGCTGCCGCCGTGCGGGCTCAGCCCGGTACGGTGTTTGTACGTTTCAGGGTCGGCCGCAGGTGCGGTCCGGCGCTTGCGTTCCACGTCGAGAACGAAGTGGGTGGGTGGCCATGGCCGAGTTGTCCGACAAGGTCGATGCGCTGATCGCGTCGGCCGTACCGCTGCCGCCACCGGCCGAGCGCAGGCGCCTGCGTGTCGAGCACGGCCTGACGCAGGGGCAGGTCGCCGACGCACTGCACGTCCGTCGGCCGACGGTGAGCGACTGGGAAGCGGGCAGGGCGGAGCCGCGGCGGCCGGAACGGGAGGCGTACGCCGACCTGTTGAGGAAGCTGGCCGAGCTGCACCCGGACACGTCGGCCGAACGGCCGGACACCGGCCGCATCATCGGCGCCCACGAGTTCGCCGGCATGTTCGCGGAGTTCGAGCGCAACGCCTGGCGGCTCGAAGGACGCCGTCGTTATGCCTGGCACGAACGGCGCCCCGAGTACGCGGCTTTCACCGCCGGACGGCATGTGCACTGGGACGCCGAGGATCCCTGGTGCCGTGACCGCCGTGCGCAGGCCGCGCTGGGCAAGCGGTTCCGGCGGGTGCGGGTCATCGACGAGCCGTACACGGAATGCCAGGTGTACCTGCTCCTGCAGAACACCCCGCGCAACGCCGCCGCGGGTGAGGACATCCGGTTCCTCACTCGCGGCAAGGCCCGTGAACTGGGCCTGCCCGCCGAGGACTTCTGGCTCTTCGACACCCGCGCCGTCGCCGTCCTGCACTTCGACGACGCCGACGAGGCGGGGGCCGTCGAGCTGTTCACCGCGCCGGCCGATGTGCTGCGCTACGCCCAGGCACGGGATGCCGCCTGGCACCACGCCGTCTCCCAGGAGCGGATGGCCGACGGTCTCGGAGTCTGACACCGAGCGCGGCGAGGCCCGCGCCCCTCGGGATCGGTGCGCGAGGCGCACGGTGAGCGTGCGCGCGAGGTGCTCGACCCGGCCTCCCCGGTGCGCCGTGTGCCAGGCGACGGTACTGAGCGCCCGTGAACCTCGCTGGCAAGCAACGTATGCCTGCCGTCTGCGGTGGTGCCGGCACGTAGACGGCGCCGCTCGGACTCGGTCATGTTTTCGGCGGGCCACTTCCCCGTTCCCGGCCCCTGTGAGCAGGAGGCATCGTGCGACTGACACCGCTTCACGACCTGACCCCGGAACAGGCGCGTCTGCGGGCTCGGCTCCAGGAACGCCGGGGTGGCGTCAACGGTCCCTTCGGGGTGCTTCTGCACAGTCCGGAGCTGGGCTCGCGGCTGGAGGAGCTCAGCACGTCCATCATGCGGGACGCGGCGCTGCCGCCGCGGCTGCGGGAGCTCACGCTGCTGATCGTGGCCCGCCGCCTCGACGCGCAGCATTCGTGGCTCGCCCACCTGGACAAGGGCCTGGCTGCCGGCCTGGATGCGGCGGCCCTCGCCAGACTCGCCCGCGGCGAGGAGCCGGGCTTCCCCCGGGCCGACGAACAGATCCTCCACGAGTTCGTCGGTCAGGCGCTGGAGACCCACTTCGTCGACGACGCCACCTACGCCGCGGCGCTGGCGCGGTTCGGGGAGCGGGCGCTGGTCGATCTGGTCGTCGCGATCGGCGGGTTCGCGGCCCTCGCTCTCGTCCTCAACACCTTTCAGGTGGACCTCCCGTCCGGCACCGAGCCGCCGTTCCCCGATGTGACCGGTTTCCGGCGCACACGGCGCGCGGGTGCCACCTCCTGACACAGCCGCACCAGAACCGCGGGAGTGTCCCGCCTGCCGTCCCCCCAGAAGCGAAAGGGGCACATCGACGTGTCCACAACCGCAGTCCACCCCCACCCCCGTCCCCGTCCCTGGCGCACCGCCACGCTCGGCGGTATGGCGTCCTACCTGGACGGCGCCACGATCGTCACCGTCGGCATGGCGTCGGTCATCCTGCAGAAGCACTTCGCGCTGAGCACCTGGTCGGTCGGCGCCCTGAACTCCGTCCTGATGTTCATGTTCGCCACCGGCGCGGTCGTGGGCGGCCGGCTCGGCGACCTGCTGGGCCGGCGCGCCGTCTACTCCGTCGACCTGGTCGTCTACGCGGTCGGCGTCCTGGTCGTCCTCCTCGCCCCCGACCAGACCTGCCTGTTCATCGGCGTCGTCATCACCGGCCTCGCCATGGGTGCCGACGTGCCCACCTCCCTGGCACTGATGGCCGAGGAGTCCGCCGCGGGGCGCCAGAGCAGCACCGTCGCCTACGCGCAGACGCTCTGGCTGGCCGGTGTCGCCGTCACCCAGATCATCGGCTACTTCGTCGGCGACATGGGGATGACGGGCGCCCAGATCATGTTCGGGCACCTGCTGGTCGTCTCGGTCGTGGTGTGGGTGCTGCGCCGCGGGGTGACCGAGTCGGCCGACTGGCAGCGCTCCCGCACCGCGCCCGCCGGCCGTCCCGACCTGCGCTCCGCCTTCCGCAAGCCGTACGGTGCCGGCCTGCTCGCGACCGGCCTGTACTTCGTGATCAGCGGCATCATGCCCAACACCGTCGGCCAGTTCGGCAGCTTCCTCGTGGTGGATCTCGGCCACTCCACCGTCCGGGTGTTCAGTCTGATCGGCTGGGGCACGATGGCCGTGGGCATCGCGGTCGCCCTGCTCTTCCAGCGCCTGGCCGACTCACCGACGCGCCGGGTGCTGATGGTGGTCGGCCTGGTCTCCCTGGCCGCCGGTCCGCTGGCCGCCATCGTGGGCGGCTACTCGCTGGCTTCCCTGGTGGTGCTGTTCCTCGCGAACACCGTCGCGGGCACCTGGGCGGGCGAGGGCCTGTACAAGGTGTGGAGCCAGGAGATCTTCCCGACCGGGATCCGCAGCACCGCGCAGGGTCTGACCTTCGGCGCCGCCCGGTACGTGATGGCGGTCTTCGGCCTGTTCACCCCGACGTTGGTGCAGGAGACGCCCACCCTGTTCATGGGCATCCTGATCGTGCTCGGCGCGGCCGCCACGGTCATCGGCCTGCTCTGGCTGCCCCGCCTGCCGCAGCACGGCCTGGCGGGCCCTGAGGACGGGCAGGTGTCCGGCACCGCGCCCACCGGCTCCGGCGCGTCCCTGTCCGGCTCGCCCTGACCCTGCACGTCTCCCCTTTCCCGTACCTCACAGGAGAGTCCACCTTGTCTTCCGAGCACCACCGTCGCCCCACCGCGACGGCCCCCACCGCCGCGGCAGCCGACCCGGCCACAGGCCGGCTTCGGGTCGGGGCCGCCAGGGCGGACATCACCCCCGAGGACCTGACGGGCCTGCATCCCATGCCCGGCGAGTTCTCCGGCGTCCACGACCCCCTCTTCCTCCGCGCGCTCTACCTCGACGACTCGGAGACCGAAGCCGCCCTCGTCTCCCTGGACCTCATCGAGGCCGGCGACGTCAGCGAGGTGCGCCGGCGCGTCGAGAGCGAGCTCGGCATCCCCGCGGACCACGTCGTCGTCACCGCCACGCACACCCACAACGCGCCGCGGATCGCCGGTGTCTCACCCGGCGCGCTGGCCCACGCGGGCGGCCCGGAGTCGTTCGCCTACACCGAGTTCGTCTACGACCGGATCCTCGCGGCCCTGCGCACCGCCCGGGACACGGCGCGGCCGGCCCGGTTCGGCGTGGGCACCGGCAGTGCCGACGTCAATGTCAACCGCGAGGTGTACGCCGACGGGCGCTGGAGCCTCGGCCACAACGCGGACGGCCCGTCCGACAAGACCGTCTGGGTGCTGAAGTTCGAGGATCTCACCGGGAGGCCGATCGCGCTCCTGGTCAACTACGCGGTGCACTGCACGGTGGCCTTCGGCACCTCGGAGATCAGCGGCGATCTCGCCGGTGCCGCGTGCCGGCACATGGAGGACGTGCTCCGGGACGACGGCTCCCCGGGCGCGGTCGCCCTGTGGACGCCCGGCCCGCTGGGCGACCAGGCCCCACGCATCGACCTCGGTGTCGCGTTCGGGGTGCGCCCGGGCGAGCGGCAGAAGGAACTCGCGTACGCGGCCATGGCGGCCCAGGGCCTGATGGTCGCCGCCGAGGCGCTGCGGGTGGCGCGCGGGCTCGGCGACCTCGACCCGGCGGTGCGCCTCGGCGCCCGGCAGCGCACGGTCGCGTGTTTGGTGAAGCCGGGCCAGGACGTCATGGAGACCATGCGGCAGGAGGCGGCGGACACGGTGCCGCTGCGGCTGTCCCTGATCCGGATCGGTGACGTGGCGCTGGCGGGGGTGTCGGGCGAGGTCGTCACCGAAGTCGGCCGGCGGCTCAGGGAGCGGTCGCCGCTGACCCGCACGATCCTCGTCTCCCTCGCCAACGACCGTATCGGGTACCTGCCCGACGACGCCCGGTTCGACCGCCCCGTCCACTCGGTCAACGGCTGCCCGGTCCGGCGCGGGTATGCCGAGAACGCCATCGTGGACGGGGTACTGGACATGCTCGCCGGCCGACCGGCCCGAGAACACCGCGGAGGACCGGCATGACGGGGGACGGCACCGTCCTCACCGCGGGAGCCGGCCGGGCGGAGGTCGAACTGCCCCCGGGCCTGCTGCCTTGGGAAGGGTTCACGTCCGTGCGCGACCCGCTCTGCGTGCGGGTGGCCGTCCTCGACGACGGGGTGACCCGGCTGGCCGTGGTGGTGATCGACCAGACGTCGGTGTTCGACGACCAGATCGACCGCACCCGGCAGGTCGTCCACCGCGTCTGTGCCGTGCAGCCGCCCGACTGCCTGGTGGTGGCGAGCCACACCTTCTCCGCACCGCACGTGCTGCCACCGGACCGGGTGCCCGAGGAGGGGGTGCGGAAGAACACCCTGCTGGCCGACGCCGTGCACGACGCGGTGGTACGGGCTGCGACCCTGGCCGCGCACACGATGCGCGCCGCCCGGATCGGCTTCGGCCGCGGCAGGTGTGCGGTGAACGTACAGCGGGACGTGCCCACGCCGGACGGCTGGTGGCTGGGCGCCGATACCGAAGGCGAGACCGACGACAGCGTGGGGGTGCTGCGCGTCGACGACCTCGACGGCCGGCCCGTCGCCCTGCTCGTCAACTTCGCCGTCCAGTCCTCGGTGCTGAAGGACGCGACGACCCGCACCGGCGGGCGGGAGGTGAGCGCCGACCTGGCGGGCGCGGCGGTCCGGCGGATCGAGGCGCGCTACGGCGACGGCACGGTGGCCCTCTTCCTGATCGGCGCCGCCGGAGACCAGGCACCGCGGCCGGTCGCAGCCCCTGCCGCGCCCGGCCCGGGCGGCACCGAACCGCGTCCCCGGCAACCGCCCCGCGATGCCTGTGAGGCGCTCGACCTGCTGGCCGAGCGCCTCGCAGACACGGCCGTGCGGGTGAGTGACGGTATCGGTACCGCACCGCTCGCCGTACCGTTGCGGGTTGTTCACGACCGGGTGCGGGTCCCCGCCCAGAAACCCCCGGCCGGGCTGGACGCGCTGCGCCCGTCGACCCGGTACGCCTTCGAACCCGACGGCACGGCCGAGGCGCCGCTGGTGGTGGTGCGGATCGGCGACACCGTTCTCGCCGGTGTCCAGGCCGAGTTGAACGCGCGCACGGGACTGGCCGTCAGACGGGCCTCGCCCTTCCCGCGGACCTGTGTGGTCACGATGGTCAACGGCGCCGCCAAGTACATGGCCGATCAAGGGAGTTACGACCGGATCACCTACGAGGCCATGAACTCCCGGTACGGCAGGGGCGCGGCCGAGACCGTCGCCGGTCGGATCGTCGGCATCCTGCGCTCGCTGGCCGCCGCGGACGGCACCGCCGACGCCTGACGTCACGCGGCCCCTGCGGTCTCCGGGGAACGGACACCGGCACCTGGCCTGGACCGGCAGTGGCCCCGGCGAGGCGAGCCACCGGGTCCTGCCGCTTCCGGCGCGGGCCGCGGGCGTGATGCCTCGGCCCTCACTTGAGGCCGCTGAGCATCACGCCTCTGATGTAGTACTTCTGCAGCAGCAGGAAGAGGACCAGCACCGGCAGGACGCTCAGGACGAGGCCGGCCATCACGATGGGCAGTGTGCGGGTGGGGTCGACGTAGTCCTGCAGAAACTGGATGCCGACGGGCAGGGTCATCACGGCCGGGTTGGCCGTCGAGACGAGCAGGGCCCAGATGTACTCGTTCCAGGCGTCGACGAAGGTGAGCAGGCCGAGGGTGACCAGGACCGGCTTGGTCTGCGGGACGACGATCCGCCACCACACGGTGAACTCGCCGCAGCCGTCGATACGTGCGGCCTCCAGGACCTCGTCCGGGATCGAGACCATGAACTGGCGGGTCAGGAAGATCCCGAAGCTGCTGACGAGGAACGGCACGGCGAGCGCCACGATACTGACGGTCAGTCCCGCGCCGCCGCGCCCGAGCAGGTCGTTGCCGCCCGCCAGCGGCCAGTGCACCAGGATCAGGAAGTGCGGGACGAAGAAGAGGAACGGCGGGAACATCATCGTCGACAGCACGAGACGGAAGACGAAGTCCCGGCCGGGGAACCGTAGTTTGGCGAGCGCGTAGCCCGCGAGCAACGACGTGAGCAGCACCGAACCGGTGATCGTGCCGGTGGCGACGACGCTGTTGCGGAAGAGCACCGGCAGATCGAGCTGGTGGATCGCCGCCCGGTAGTTGGACAGGTCGAAGGCCCTCGGCAGGAACCGGTAGGGCAGCGTGCCCGCCTCGTCGGGCCCCTTGAAGGACGTCATCAGCATGTCGGCGAACGGCACCACGGTGAGCACCGCGCCGGTGCCGACCAGCAGGTACGACAGCCACGGGAAACGGCGGCGGATCACGCGTCCTCCCCCTTGCGCCGGAAGAGCCACAACTGCACCAGCGTGACCGCGAGGACCACCGTGAACAGCACGAAGGCCGCGGCGCTCGCGGTGCCCCAGTCGCCGTAGGAGAAGGCCTGCCGGTACATCTCAAGGGCGGCCACGTCGGTAGCATCCCCGGGGCCGCCCCTGGTCATCACGATGATCAGCGCGAAGGACTGGAGGCCGGTGAGGAACTGGGTGACGCACACGAACAGCAGGGACGGCCGCAGCAGCGGCAGCGTGATCCGCCAGAAGACGGTCCCGGGCCCGGCGCCGTCGAGCGCGGCGGCCTCGTAGTACGACTCCGGGATGGACTTCAGCCCAGCGGTCAGGACGAGGATCGCCGAGCCGACGGAGGCCCAGGCCTGGACGACCACCACCGCGGGCAGCGCGGTGTCCGGGTCCTGGAGGAACGCCACGGAGCCGAGCCCGACGGCGTTGAGGACGCCGTTGACGAGGCCGCCCGGCTGGTACATGTACTTCCAGACGTTGCCGACGGCGACGACGGTGGTGACGATCGGCAGGAAGTACAGGGTGCGCCACAGCCCCTGGTAGCGCAGTTTGTCGATGCAGGTGGCGACCAGCACCGACCCGGCGAGCGCGAGGGCCACGGTGCCGACGGCGAACAGCAGCGTGTTGGTGAGGATCGGCGCCAGGAACGTCGAACCGCCGGCGAACAGGCCGGCGAAGTTGTCCAGGCCGACCGGCTCGATGTCGCCGAGGTCGAACCCGGCCCAGCGGGACGTCGAGAGCAGCATCGCGAAGCCGAGCGGCAGGGCGAGGAAGACGGCGTAGAACAGCAGTGTCGGCGCCAGGAAGAGGTAGGCGACGACGACTTGGCGGCGCCGGTGCCGGGTGCGGACACGGGCGGTGCGAGCGGCGGACCTCTCGCGTGCCGCCCGTTCGGTCGGCTCCGGTGCCAGGGTGGCGTTCACCATGACCGCGACACCTCCTGATCGACCTGGCGGCGGGTGGAGCGCAGGGCTTCGTCGACCGTCTGCTGACCGGTCCACAGGGCCTCGATGTTCTTGCGCAGCAGCGACTTGGCCTGCTGGGCGCCCGGCACGTTGGGTTCGGGTACGGCGTACGCCAGCGCGTCCAGGAACGGGTGCAGGTTGGGGTCGCCGCCCGTGCCGAGGAGGGTGCGCATGTCGTCGGCGCGGCCGGTGAGGGAGCCGGCCGACGCCTGCAGGGCGCTCATCCGGGTCGCGCCGCGCACCTTGTCCACGTTGAGCCAGCGCAGGAACTCCCAGGCCTCCCGCGGGTGTTCGCTGGCGGTGTTGACGCCGAGCATGAAGCCGGTGGAGAGCGTGGCGCGCTTGGCGTCCGGCTCGGGGAGGGGCACGGGCGCGACGCCGACCTCTCGGTAGGCCGTGCCCATCAGCGCCTTCAGGTTCGCGGTCCACCAGCCGGCGCTGATCACCATGGCGACCTGTCCGGAGGCGAACGCCTGGTAGACGTTGACGCCGGGGGCGCTCGCGCCCTTGTCGACGAGGCGGCGTTCCAGGTCGAACACGGCGCGGCCGGCCGGCGAGTCGATGGCGGTGCGCCTGCCGTCCGCGGAGACGAACCGTCCGCCGGCGGCGTTGAGCAGGGCGAGGGTCTGACCGACGGTGGTGGAGTCGTCGAAGGTCGACAGCCCGAATCCCTGGACCAGCGTGTTGCCGTACCGGTCCTGCCTGGAGGTCCGGTACGCGGCCTCCTCCAGTTCCGGCCAGGTGTGCGGCGGGCCGTCGACACCGGCCTCGCGCAGCAGCCGCCTGTTGTAGTAGAGGGCGTACGTCTGCATCTCGGTGGGGTAGCCGTAGACGGTGCCCGCGACCGATGCGGAGCCGACGGCGGCGGTGCCGTAACCGCGGCCGACCTCCTCGGCGTGCTCGGGCGGTGCCGGCCGCAGGACTCCGGCGCGGACGAGCTGGCCGTTCCACAGGCAGTACGGGTGCAGGATGTCCGTGCCCTGGCCCGCCGCCTGCCGGACCATGAAGGTGGTCAGCAGGTCGGTGAACTCGACGGCCTTCGTCCGCACCTTGACCCGGTCGTGCAGGGCGTTCCACTCGTCCACCGGACCCTGGAGAGCCTTCTTGAGCTCGCCGCTCGCGTAGTGGGAGAGCAGGGTGAGCACGATCGGGTCGCCGGGCCGTCCGGTGCCTCGATGCGGGGCGGCGCAGCCGGCGGCGAGCAACGCCGAGGGAAGCCCGAGGGCGAAGTGACGCCGGCTCAGTGACGGTGTCACCGGGCGGCCTCCCGGCGCAGCACCCGGAACACCCGGGTCGTGGTGAATCCGCTCTTGCGGTAGAGGTGGCCCGCCGGGGACTGCGCGCCGGTCCACAGGAACCACGCGGAGTGCGCCCGCAGCGCCCGCATCCGCTCCAGGACGAGGTGCAGGAGGACCTCGCCGAGTCCGGTGCCGCGCATCTCCTCCAGCACGCCGATCGGGCCGAACCGCTCGTCCACCGAGTCGAAAGCGCCGTGCATCGCCCAGCCGACCATGCGGCCGCCGGGGTCGCGGGCCACGACGATCCGGTCGAGCGGTGTGCCCGCGGTCAGACACGCCCGGATCGTGCACGCCCAGTCCGGCCCGAAACGGCTTCCGGCGAGGGCGAGGAGGTCCACCAGGTCGTCGTCGGCCGGGGTGGCGAACCGGTAGCCCCGTGCGGTCAGTTGGTCCACCCGGAGCACGATGTCGTCCGGGAGGCGGTAGCCGGCCAGGACGCGGTCCATCGCCGCCGCCTCGTACAGGGTGCGAAAGCCGAGGGAGTCGAGAAGACCGGCCGCCTCCGGGTAGGCCTCGGCGTCCAGGCCGGGAAAGACGTAGTTCGGGGTGTAGGAGGAGAAGTCCACCCGGGTGCGGCCGTGACCGTGCAGCCAGTCGAGGGCCTCGGTCAGCAGCCGGCGGCCGAGGCCGCGCCCGCGGGCTTCCGGGGTGACGAAGAAGAACGGGATCCAGCCCTGCTCCGGCTCCAGGTCGGTGCCGGCCATCGGGGTCAGCCGGCGCACCGCGTAGGCGGCGCCGACGACCCGGTCGCCTACGACGGCGACCCGCAGCCCCTCCGGGTCGAAGTTGGGGTCGAGCAGCACCAGGGAGCGGAAGCGGTCGGTGGTGACGGGGTCGGCCGGCGCGCTCCGCCGCCACGCCGCCACGATCTGCGGTCCGTCGCCCGCGCGAAAGCCGCGGACACCGGCCCGGGTCGTCGCCGTGAGAGTCGTCGGATCGGTCATCGACGGGGGTCCTTCCGAGCGGTGCGGCGGAGATCGGGGAGCGAGCGGTCGGTCCGAAGGGGGCGGTGCGGAGGGTCTCAGGGGTAGAGCAGCGCGTCGTCGCCGGCCCAGCGGCAGGGCGGGGACGGTGGGCCGCACAGGGGCAGCGGGTCGTCGCCCGCGTCGACGGTGCGGCGCAGCCGGTCGGACCCCCACAGCAGGTCGACGAAGTGCCGGTGGCCGGTGCCCTCGGCGCCGCCGTCCGTGGTGTGCCAGGCGAAGTCGTCCGGGTAGAGCCGCCGTAGCGTGGCGAGCATCGCGACGGCGGTGCGTACGGGTGCGAACACCGCACGGTCGGTGATGTGGAGCTGGACCCCGCGCAGCTGCCGGCCGGCGTGTTTGTGGAAGGCCGGTACGAACCGCAGGTCACGGAAGTGCACGCCGGGCAGGGCGAGTTCGGCGAGCGCGGGGGCGAACCGGGCGTCGAGGTACGGGGCGCCGACGATCTCGAAGGGCTGGGTGGTGCCCCGCCCCTCCGAGAGGTTCGTGCCCTCGAAGAGGCAGGTGCCGGGGTACACGGCCGCGGTGGTGGGCGTCGGGATGTTGGGCGAGGGCGCGATCCAGGGCAGCCCGGTGGCGGCGGTGTCCATGGCGCGCCGCCAGCCGAGGGCCTCGATCACCGTCAAGTCGGCCGCGCGGCCCGCGGCTAGGGGCACGGCCGAGGCGTTCAGCCACCGGGCGAGTTCGCCGCAGGTGAGGCCGTGCCGTAGGGGGATGGCGGCGCGCCCGACGAAGCTGGCCCACGCGGGTTCGAGCGGCGGCCCCTCGCTGACGAGTCCACCGAGCGGATTGGGCCGGTCCGCGACCACGAACCGGATGCCGGTACGGGCCGCCGAGACCATCAGGTCGAACATGGTCCACACGTAGGTGTAGCAGCGGGCCCCGATGTCCTGCAGGTCGTGGACGAGGGCGTCGACACCGCTGTCGATCAGCAGCTTGTCCAGTCGCTCGCCGTCACGGCGGTAGGTGTCGTGGACCGGGAGGCCGGTGTCGGGGTCCGTCCGGGCGGGCTCGCTCTCGCCGGCCTGGCCGGTCCCGTGCAGTCCGTGTTCCGGACCGAACAGGGCGACCAGGGGCGCGCCGGCCGCGAGCAGCGCGGGTGCGGCCGGGCGCAGGCCGGGCAGGACGCCGGTGTGGTTGGTCACCAGCCCGAAGCGGCCGGGCCCGGCGAGTCCGGGTGCCGCGTGCAGTCGTGCGATCCCGGTCGTCACCGTCACGCGGTCGTCCGTGCTCATCCCTTGCCCGTCTGCCGGTGACACCTCTCGCAAGCAATGGTCAGGAATTTACTCTTATGCCGGGTAATTCCGGCCATGAATCGCCGACGGCTCACGCACCCCGGCGTCACCCGTTCCCGAGCGCCCACCATGTGATCAACCGCCTTCGCTGTTGTCGGAGAAGAGATAGTCCAGGGCTCACCGTCGGCCGTCGCCGGCCGACGGGTCGAGTGCTCCGGCGGCCTCGGCCAGGCCCAGCAGGGTGCCGCAGGAGCCCAGGCTGATCAGCAGGATCTTGGTCTTGGCGGTGAGGGTCCAGGTCCGCTCGTCGGCCGGTGCCCGGGCGTACCGGCGCCGGACCCGGCCCGCCATCCGGCTGCGGTTCCAAGGGTTCCAACCGCGTTATCCCCGCCCCCCAAGGTGCATCGCTGCGGGAGCGGCCGTTCGGGGAACCGATTGCCCCGATGGTGTGACGACACCGGTTCCACCGACTCCCGTGCACGTCAGGGACGTTGGAACAGGCATGGGCCTCAGCGACACCCCTTCCTTCGCCCAACTGTCCGACGCTTACTGGCTGGACAGCCCCCACCTGGGTGAACACGACTCCGATCCGGCACCGCCGGGCCCGCCGCCGTCCGCCGTATGGCGGACCGCGATGGTCGGGCTGTCGGCGCTCACCGTCGCGGTCGCGCTGGTGGTGGCGCTCGTGTGAGCCCTTGGCCGCCGGCCGGGCCGGACGCCACGACACGCCGACGGGTGTCGCCCGGACGTGGGATGTTTCCGTGTCGCCGCGGCATCCGGGTGCGGTGACGGTGTGTGATGGCGCCGGGCTCCGGTCCTTCCGCCGCCCTTGTCACTGTTGTCACCGTTCACGAAGGAACTCATGATGCGCCTGCTCCGTCCGCTCGCCGTCGCTCTCGGCGGGCTCGCCCTCACCGTCCTCACCATGGGTCCGGCGGCCGCCGCCCAAGGGACGTTCGTCTGGGTGGGGCCGAAGGGCAAGGCGTACGCCATCCAGAACCCGCCGGACCGCAAGTGCCTCGACATGGCGCAGGAGGCGCGCGGGCCGCAGAACGCCACGAAGAAGGCGCTCGTCGTCTACAGCAAGCCGAAGTGCAGGGGCACCACGCACCGGGTCGCCCCCGGCCACTCGGCGTCCGGCGGCGTCCACTTCGCCAGCGTGGTCTTCAACCCACGCTGAACCGTCGCCTCGCTCCCCTTCGGGCCGAGCGTGCGGGCCGCTGCCCGCACGCGGACCGGTGGCGCCGATCACCACCTCGTGATCGGCGCCACCGGTCCGCGTGCGGGCAGCGGCGCGGCCGTCAGCCGGACGGCATCCCGGCCCGCTCCGGCGGGGGTCCAGCCGCCGGTGGCGAGGCGGCCGGTGACACCGTGCCGAACACCGCGCAGACGGCGGCGGCCAGCAGGGCCGGCACGGTCACGGCGGCGCGGCCGGCGGCCGGGCACGCCGTCGACCGTCAACCGGAGCGAAGGTCCGAGCGGAACGGGTCATCGAACGCCACCACCCGATCGAGTGACGTCCGGTGCGCCGAACACCGGTACCGGACGTCACAGCGGTGCGCGGGCGACCGCCATGACGTAGGCGCCGAACAGCAGCGAGACCGCGGCGAGGGCACCGACGACGAGCACGGCCTGGGCGGGATGCTCCCGCCGGCTGCTGACCAGGCCACGGGCGAGCGGGATCAGCAGCGGGAAGGCGGGGAGCAGGAAGCGGGGCTTGGAGGAGAACGAACCCGAGCCGCCCACGACCACCAGGACCAGGACGCCCGCGAAGACCACCAGGGCCAGCGGGGCCCGGTCCAGGCACAGGAGGCAGAAGAGCAGGACCCCCGCGGCGACGATCACCAGGTCCGCCGCGTAGACGAAGCCGCCGCCGTGCAGGAGCAGGCCCTTGAGGAAGCGCAGCGAGCCCGCGCCGAAGTCGAAGCGGGAGCTCCAGGCGCGCTGCACCTCGAAGTAGCCGTTCAGCAGGCTGCCGGTGCGCTGCCCGACCCACAGCACGTAGCCGAGCCAGCCGAGCGGGGCGAGCAGGCATCCGGCCCACAGGGCGAGCGGGGCGCGGCCATGTCGTCGTACCGCCTCATGCGCCCCCGCGGCCAGGACGGCGGCCGCGACCGAGAAGCCGCTCGGACGGGACAGCCCGGCCAGCGCGGCCAGGCTGCCGGCCCACAGCCAGCGGCCCTTGAGGACGCAGTACAGGGACCAGGCCGCGAGGGCGGTGAAGAGGGACTCGGTGTAGGCGATGGTGAGTTCGACCGACTGGGGCAGCACGGCCCACAGGGTGACGAGCGCGATGGCCACGGCTCGGCCGTACAGGTGGTCGCCGATCCGGTGGATGCCCCACGCGGCCACGACGGCGGCGGTCCCGGCGACGGCCAGTGCGGCCTTGCCGGGGGTGAGGGGCAGGACCGTGGTCAGGGCGCGGACGAGGCCGGGGTACAGCGGGAAGAACGCCCAGTCGGTCTGCACGGCTCCCTTGCGGGTGATCTCGATGAGGTCGCCGTAGCCGTGGGTGGCGATGTGCAGGTACCAGCGGGCGTCCCAGGCGTGGGCGAGGTTCCTGACCAGCGGGCGTCCCATGGCGTGGTTCGCCGCCGCTACGGCGGCGACTCCGGCGAGGCGGACAGCCGTGAACAGGGCGAGGGCGGGCACCAGGCCGGACGGGGTGCGGCGGACGGGAGTGGAGTGGGCGGGACCGAGCTGTGCGGCGGGCTCGGGCCGAGGGACGGAGGACGTGCTCACGCTCCGACCTTGGGCAGCGGCCCGCGACGGCGCAACGCGACACGGAGGTTTCTTACGGTCTTCGGCACGGGTTCAGGACTTCGCGACCCGCATCACAGCCGGACCCCCTTGATCGATCATTCACCGGCCGGTTTACCATATGAGCGCCACCCAGCTCGATCGAGAGATTCAGGTCTGTGACTGTCAACGACGACTCGTTCACCAACTGGAAGAACCGCGAGGAGATCGCGGAGTCGATGATCCCGCTCATCGGGAAGCTGCACCGGGAGCGGGACGTGACGGTCCTCCTCCACAGCCGCTCCCTGGTGAACAAGTCGGTGGTCAGCATCCTCAAGACCCACCGCTTCGCCCGCCAGATCGACGGGGCCGAGCTCTCGGTCACCGAGACGATGCCGTTCCTGCGGGCGCTCACCACACTCGACCTCGGCCCGTCCCAGATCGACATCGGCATGCTCGCGGCCACCTACAAGGGTGACGACCGCGGCCTGACGGTCGAGGCGTTCACCGCGGAGGCGGTCGCCGGGGCCACCGGCGCCAACAAGATCGACCGCCGGGAGCCCCGGGACGTCGTCCTGTACGGCTTCGGCCGCATCGGCCGGCTGGTCGCCCGGCTGCTCATCGAGAAGGCCGGCTCGGGCAACGGCCTCCGGCTGCGGGCCATCGTGGTGCGGGGGGCGGGCGGCGAGGACATCGTCAAGCGTGCCTCGCTGCTGCGCCGCGACTCCATCCACGGCCAGTTCCACGGCACGATCACCGTGGACGAGGAGACCAGCACCATCCTCGCCAACGGCAACGAGATCAAGGTGATCTACGCCGACGACCCGAGCGCCGTGGACTACACGGAGTACGGCATCCGGGACGCGATCCTCATCGACAACACGGGCAAGTGGCGGGACCGCGAGGGCCTGTCGAAGCACCTGCGCCCCGGTATCGAGAAGGTCGTGCTGACCGCGCCGGGCAAGGGCGACGTCCCGAACATCGTGCACGGCGTCAACCACGACACCATCAAGCCGGACGAGCAGATCCTGTCCTGCGCGTCCTGCACCACCAACGCGATCGTGCCGCCACTGAAGGCCATGGCCGACGAGTACGGGGTGCTGCGCGGGCACGTGGAGACCGTGCACTCGTTCACCAACGACCAGAACCTGCTGGACAACTACCACAAGTCCGAGCGCAGGGGCCGGTCCGCGCCGCTCAACATGGTCATCACCGAGACGGGTGCCGCCTCCGCCGTGGCGAAGGCACTGCCGGACCTCAAGGCCCGGATCACCGGCAGCTCGATCCGGGTCCCGGTGCCGGACGTGTCGATCGCCATCCTCAACCTCCAGCTGGCCCGCGAGGCGTCCCGCGAGGAGGTCCTCGACTACCTCCGCGAGGTGTCGCTGACCTCACCGCTCAAGCGCCAGATCGACTTCATCACCGCCCCGGACGCGGTCTCCAGCGACTTCATCGGCTCGCGCCACGCGTCGATCGTCGACGCCGGAGCGCTGAAGGTGGAGGGCGACAACGCGATCCTCTACCTCTGGTACGACAACGAGTTCGGCTACTCCTGCCAGGTGGTCCGGGTCGTCCAGTACGTCTCCGGCGTCGAGTACCCGACCTTCCCGGCGACGGCGGCCTGACGCCCCTCCCCGCCTCCGGCCCGGCCCCTCCACGAGAGGGGGCCGGGCCGTCCGCACTCTTGACGCACAAGCGGTCCGACGGCAGTTTTTATCGATACAAACGTTCCAGCGGACATCGTTCTGTATATCGAACGTGCCAGTCGATCAGGAGTGCCCACGTGTCCACAGCCACCGCGATCATCAACCTCGACATCGAGGGCCCGACGATCAGCCGTCATCTCTACGGCCACTTCGCCGAACACCTCGGCCGCTGCGTCTACGGCGGCTTCTGGGTCGGTGAGGACTCCCCGGTCCCCAACGAGGGCGGCATCCGCCTCGACGTGGTGGCAGCCCTGCGTGCGCTCGACATCCCCAACCTGCGCTGGCCGGGCGGCTGCTTCGCCGACGAGTACCACTGGCAGGACGGCATCGGCCCGCGCGAGCAGCGCCCCCGGATGGTCAACACGCACTGGGGCAACGTCGAGGAGAACAACCACTTCGGCACCCACGAGTTCATGGCCCTGTGCGAACTCCTCGGCGCGGAGCCCTACATCAGCGGCAACGTTGGCTCGGGCACCGTCCGCGAGATGAGCGAGTGGGTCGAGTACCTCACCCGGGACGGCGACAGCCCGATGGTGCGGTTGCGCAAGGAGAACGGCCGGGAGGAGCCCTGGCGGGTGAAGTACTGGGGCATCGGCAACGAGACCTGGGGCTGCGGCGGCAACATGCGTGCCGAGTACTCCGCCGACCTGGCCCGCCAGTACGCCACGTACTGCCGCGACCACGGCGACAACAAGCTCTACCGGATCGCCTCGGGCGCCTCCGACGCCGACTACAAGTGGACCGAGACCCTGATGCAGCAGATCAGCTGCTTCGGCTGCGAGGCCACCCCGAAGACGTTCTTCCAGGGCGTCTCCGTCCACTACTACACGCTCTCCGGTCCCTGGGAGGCCAAGGGCAGCGCCACCGGCTTCGGCACGGACGACTACTACCGCACGATGGTGTCGGCCCACCGCATCGACCGCATCCTCACCGGCCACTCCACGGTCATGGACGTCTACGACCCGGGCCGCACCGTCGGCCTGGTCCTGGACGAGTGGGGCACCTGGTGGGACGTGGAGCCCGGCACCAACCCCGGGTTCCTGTTCCAGCAGAACACCCTGCGCGACGCGCTGGTGGCGAGCACCCACTTCGACATCTTCCACAAGCACGCGGCCCGCCTGCACATGGCCAACATCGCCCAGACCGTCAACGTGCTCCAGGCCATGCTTCTCACCGACGGCGACGCCCTCGTCCTGACCCCGACCTACCACGTCTTCGAGATGAACAAGGGCCACCAGGACGCCACCTCGCTGCCGGTGCACCTGCGCGCCGAGGGCGCCCGGCGCCGGGTCGGGGACGCGGAGCTGGAGACGGTGTCCGCCTCGGCCAGTGTCAAGGACGGCACGGTCCTGATCTCGCTGAGCAACCTGGACGCCGAGGAACCGGCCGAGGTCACTCTCGACCTGCGCGGCGGCACCCTCGGCGAGCCGGCCGCCCGGATCCTCACCGCCGACAAGCCCCAGGCCCACAACACCCCCGAGGCGTCTGCCGCCGTCTCCCCCCGGGCGTTCGACGGTGTGTCCGTGACCGCCGGCGGACTGCGGCTCACCCTCCCGCCCCACTCGTTCGTCACCGTCCAGGCTCCCCTGAACCAGCGCTGACCCGCAGGAGTGCGCACATGACCCGAACCGCACGTCCGCTGCCCGCCCGCCGGCTGCGCCCGCCCATGGGCTGGAACAGCTGGGACTGCTACGGCACCACCGTCACCGAGGAAGAGGTCCTGGCCAACGCCGTGTTCATGCGCGAGCACCTGCTCCCGCACGGCTGGGACACCGTCGTCGTCGACATCCAGTGGTACGAGCCCACCGCCCGCGCCCACGGCTACAACCCGGACGCCCCCCTCGTTCTCGACGGCCACGGCCGTCAGCTCCCCGCCCCCAACAGGTTCCCCTCCGCCGCGGGCGGGGCGGGGTTCGGGCCGCTGGCCGCCCGGGTGCACGCCATGGGCCTGCGGTTCGGACTGCACATCATGCGGGGCGTCCCGCGGCGCGCGGTCGAGGCCGCACTGCCCGTGCTCGGGACGGAGTTCACGGCCGCCGACGTGGCCGACACCGGCTCCGTGTGCCCCTGGAACTCCGACAACTACGGCCTGAACCACGACCATCCCGGCGCCCAGGCCTACTACGACTCCCAGGTCGCCCAGTTCGCCGCGTGGGGCGTGGACTTCGTCAAGGCCGACGACATGCTCTTCCCGTACCACGAGCGGGAGATCGCCGCCTATGCGCGGGCCGTCGAACGCAGTGGGCGGGCCATCGAGCTGAGCCTCTCCCCCGGCACCGACATGTCCCTCGCCCGCCTGGACCATCTGCGGGAGCACGCCACCATGTGGCGGGTCTGCGACGACCTGTGGGACCGCTGGGAGGACGTCGAGGCGCAGTTCGCCCGGATGGCCCGCTGGGCGCCCTGGCAGGGCCGGGCGGGCTGGGCGGACGCCGACATGCTGCCGCTCGGGCACATCGGGATCCGCGCCGAGCGCGGCGCGGACCGCCAGTCCGCCCTGACCCACCCCGAACAGGTCAGCCTCCTCACCCTCTGGCTGATCTCCCGCTCCCCGCTGATGATGGGCGGCGACCTGCCGACCTCGCCGCAGGACACCATCGCGCTGCTCACCAACGACGAGGCACTCGACGTGCTGTGGCACAGCACCGGCAACCAGGAGGTGCTGCGGGAGCGGGACCTGGTGCTGTGGACCGCCCGGGACACCGACGGGCACGCCCGGTACGCGGCGGTGTTCTCGCTGGCCGACGAGGAGCGGCGCTTCGAGGTGCCGCTGGGGTCGGTCGGAGCCACCCCCCGCGACCGGGTCCGGGAGCTGTGGACGCATACCGACACCGCCCACGACGGCCGGCAGCTGGCCGCCGTGCTGCCCGCCCACGGCGCCGCCCTCTATCGTCTTGCCGAGGACAGCCGGCGGGAGTGAGCGTGGCGACGATCCAGGACGTGGCGAGGGCCGCCGGGGTGTCGGCGATGACCGTCTCCAACGTGATCAACAAGCACCCCAACGTCCGCCCGGCCACCCGGGAACGCGTTCTGGAGGCGATGGACCGGCTCGGCTACCGGGTCAACGTGGCCGCCCGCAATCTGCGCAAGGGCCGGACCGGGACCATCGGACTGGCCGTCCCCGAGATCAACCGCCCCTACTACGGCCGGCTGGCCGCCTCGATCATCGCGGCGGCCGCCCGGCACGGCCTGCGGGTGAGCATCGAGCAGACGGGCGCCCGCCGGGAGAACGAGCTGGCGGCGCTCTCCCTGTCCCGCAACCGGCTCTACGACGGCCTCATCCTCAGCACGGCCGGCATGGGCCCGGCCGATGTCGGCGCGCTCGACGTCGATCATCCGGTGGTGATCCTCGGCGAGCGCATCTTCGGCGGGCCGGTCGACCATGTCGCCATGCCGAACGAGGCCGCCTCCGAGGCCGCGACACGCCATCTCGTGGAGCGGGGCTGCCGGCGGATCGCTCTGGTGTGCGGAGCGCTGGGCGGTGAGGTCGACGTGTCGAGCCTGCGGCACGCCGGGTACCTGCGGGCGCTCGCGGCAGCGGGGCTGCCGGCGGACCCGGAGCTGGTGGTGACCGCCGGGTCCCTCACCATGCGGGGGGCCGCCCGCGGCATCCGGGAGCGGATGGCGGACGGCCTCGGCTTCGACGGGGTGTTCTGTGTGACGGACACGGTGGCCATGGGCGTGCTGCGCGCCCTCGCCGACGCCGGGGTCCGGGTGCCGGACCAGGTCAAGGTGATCGGCTTCGACAACGTCGACGAGAGCGCCTTCCTCGTCCCCTCCCTGTCCACCGTCGACCCGGACCACGATCTGATGGCCGACCGCGCGGTCGCCCTGCTGGCGGCCCGCATCGACCGGGGTGGGCCGGGACCGGAGCGGGAGGAGTTCACCGGTCCGTTCCGGCTGGTGGTACGGGAGTCCACCGGTGGCTGATCCGGCGGTGCCGGTGCGCTGTCAGACCAGATGGGCGAAGACGACGAGGTTCTCGGTGTAGTCCTTGGCGTCGTGGTCGTAGTCGCCGGCGCAGGTGATCAGGCGTACCTCGGGGCGGCGGGTGTCCGCGTAGACGCGGTCGCTGGGGAAGTCGTCCTTGGCGAAGGTGTCGGCGTCGTCGACCACGAAGTCCGCGTCCGAGCCGTCGGCCCGGCTCACCGTGAACCGGTCGCCGCGTTCCAGTTCGTCCAGCCTGACGAAGACCGCCGGCCCCGTCATGGTGTCGACGTGGCCCGCGATGATCGCGGTGCCCGCCTCGCCGGGCGCCGCGCCCCTGGAGTACCAGCCGACGAGGTTGGTGTTGTCGGCCGGAGGGGGGGCCAGCTGGCCCGTGGAGCCCATGGTGAGGACGGTGAAGGGGGCGTCGACGGCGATCTTCGGGATGAGCAGGCGGGTCGGCGCGGACCGGGGAAGCACCTCGCCCGACCGGCGCGGATCGGCCGAGGGGGCGGCGTCGGTGCCCTCGGGCCGGCCGGTGCCGGTGGTGTCGGAGCCGCCCGGGTGTCCGCCGATCAGCGCCACGGCCAGGAGCATGACGGCGATGCCCCACACGGGCAGCCGTCCGCCGCGCGCGGGGCTGTCGGGGCCGTTCAGGTCGTCAGGGCCGCGGGGGTCGTCGGGGTTCGGGGTGGGGCCAGCTGCCATCGGAGGTCACCTTTCTGGGGCACGGCAGCGGGAGGGCGGGACACAGGGGTCGCGGTGCCGTCGGCGTGTGGAGCGCCGACGGCACCGCGGCCTCCGTATGCGTAGGCCCATCAGGACACGGGCCCGGTGACTCTCCTGCGCCGCAGCGCGTAGGCACCGGTGGCCGCTACGCCGAGCACGGCCAGTCCGCCGGCGGTGACGCCGGGCGTGGCGAGGCCCCCGCCACCGGTGTGCATGCCGCCGTGCGGCCGGTCGCTCTCCTCGTCGTCGCCCCACGACGAGCCGCCCTCGTCCTTCCCCTTGCCCCCCTGGTCCTGCTTGCCTCCCTGGTCCTGCTTGCCTCCCTGGTCTTCCTTGCCTCCCTGGTCCCCCTTGCCTCCCTGGCCGTCCTGACCCTTGTAGGTCTCGGGGTCGAACTTGCTGTCGTTGTTGCTGTAGGAAGAGTCGTCACGGCCTCCGTTGTCCCAGTCCCCCGCGACCGCGGCCTGGGCCGCGGGGGCGGAGAACGCGAGGGCCGCGGTGGCGGCCGTGGTCGCGAGGATCATGCGGGCAGAACGCATCTCGATGTCCTTCCGCCGCGGCCGGGCGCCGATACTCCATCAGCTGTAACGACCCGGCCCCGACATGAACCACCGTCAGCCAGCCCCGCGGCGCGCACCATCCAGGCCGCCCATCCGTGGTGACGACACGCCCAACACCGCCCGGCTGGGTCAATCCGGAACAAGGACACGCCGCCATTCGGGCGGTGATGGGCCCGCCGTCGGCGTGTCGCCGCGTGACGGGCCCGCCCCGGTGTCAGTAGCCGACGCGGAAGGTGGCGTCGGCCTGGTCCGTGCTCGTGGAGATGGGGTCGATGCGCAGCACGTAGTCGGAATGGCGGATGTAGCGCGTCGGGTAGTTGTACGAGCGGAACGAGGACCAGGAGGAGTCGGCGAGGCCGGCCGTCCGGTAGAACGTGGCGTCCTGGGCGAACGCCGTGGTGCTGTCGTTCTCGTCGAGCCGCAGCTGGTAGTCGTAGTGGCGCAGATAGCGGGTCGGGTAGTTCACCGACTGGAAGGACACGCCCGCGCTGTCGGCGAGACCGGGGACCAGTTTCCACATGCCGTCGGTGTACGGGTCGAAGGCGTACTCGTCGATCCGGCCGACGAAGTTGCTGTGCCGGACGTATCTGGCCGGGTAGTTGTAGGACTTCAGCCGGTTCCAGGCGGGGGTGCCCCACTTGGCGACGAGGTTGTTGTACTCGGTCGAGGTGATGGGCTGGATGCCGCAGTGCTTGGAGTTGAGCGGCTGGGTGTAGGTCTTCTGGTCGAGGGCGGTCCAGGTGCCGGCGGACAGGTCGCTGCTCTGCCAGGCGTAGAAGACGCCGTTGGGGCTCCAGGTGTCGCCCCAGAGGTACCAGGTCGAGCTGGAGGTGAGGGACTTGACCAATTCCGGGGCCTCGGTGCCGTTGTGCGAGACGGCCGTGCTGAACTCCGTGAAGCTGCCCGGGTCCAGTGAGGTGGAGCGGGCGCCGACGAGCGTCGAGTTCTTCTTGAAGTAGAGGTAGTTGACGCCGTTGACGCCGACGGCCAGGTCGCCGTCGATGACGTCGTAGCCGGGGTCGAAGAAGACCTGGGGGTCGCCGGCTGTGATGAAGTCGCCCGTGTAGTTGATCATGATGACGTTGTGGCCGCTGCTGTTGACGGCGGAGTAGATGACGCCGTACGTGCCGCGTCCGGCGTCCCAGAAGGCCTCGGGCGCCCAGGCGTGGGTGTCCATGTCGTGCAGCTTCATCCGCCGGTAGCCGGTGAAGGTACGCAGGTCGGTGGAGTCCCAGACGTGGATGTACTGGCTGACGTAGCTCCAGTCGGTGCCGTAGAGGTCGGTGGCGAGCACCACGAAGGTGCCGTCCTGCTTGCGCAGGATGAAGGGGTCGCGCAGGCCGAGGGAGCCCGCGGTGGGGGTGGCGACGGGGTCGTTCTGGTTGAGCGGGGTCCACTGCAGGCCGTCGGTGCTGACGGCCAGGTGCAGGCCGTAGTTGGCGGCGAGCATGTCCGGGGACTCGGTGAAGTAGCACATCACGTAGGCCGAGTTGGTGGCGGCGTGCGCGGACCCGGTACCCAGGGCGAGGGCGCCGGTGGCGGCGAGGGGGACGGTCGCGGCCGCACCGAGGAAGTGACGGCGGGACAGGGGGGTGCCGTTCATGTGCGCTCCAGACGAGGGGGGATGTCCGGGATTTCGGACACGGTTCGGAAAACCGATCAGAAACTAGAGGGACGCGTGGGGCGCGTCAATGCTTACGTAACAAGGGAGTTACTGGGAATTCGCTGTGCGCACGGGGAGCGTCAGGCGCGCGGGACGCAGTCCGGGAGCCGTGGCGGTGAGCGTGAGGCGGCCCGGTCGCCCGGCGGAGCGGAGAACGGCCAGGGCCCGTCCGTGCCAGGTGTGGCGGCGGGGCTGCTTGAAGCTGTCCACGTTGTGCGGGGTGCCGTCGGCCACGCCGTCGAAGCGCAGCTCGGCATGGCCGGTCGGCGGTGTGAAGTGCTTGCGGTACCAGCCGATGCCGCCCACGGTGTAGCCGGTCGAGCCGCCGTGCTGGCTGCGCGCGGTGTCGAACGGCCCGATCACCTGCGGGGCCGGGGGCTGGTCCGGGGCCGGGTCCTGGAGGACGAGCAGGGACGGGTCGCTGGTGGCGGCCCCGTCCGTGGAGGTGGCGCAGGGCAGGTCCTCGATGCTCCAGTCGTGCGGGAGGTCCTGCGGGCGCCAGGTGCTGTCGTCGTACGACGGTGCCCGCGCGCCGTCGGCGTCGCCGCGCAGGAAGAGCCAGCCCTCGTCGAAGGACCGCTCACGCGGGGCACCGCCCGCGCACGCGCTCGCGGCCGCCGGTGTCGAGAGCAGCCCGCTCTCCAGTGCCGTCGCCGCTGCCGCGGCCAGCCCGAGGGCCTGACGCCGGGTCACCCCGCCGTGCTGCTGCTCGCTCATCGTCGGTTTCCTCCGCATGTCGAGCGCGGGGCCGGGAATTCCCGTTCCTCGCCCCACGGACTCTCGTCCGGGATATCGAAAGCGGTGCGACCTGCTGTGCGGAGCTCAACGGCAGGGGACGGCCGGGCGCTGTCAACGACGCCTCCTCAGCCACTTCGCTCCCCACCGGAACACCACCGCACAGCCGCTCCGGCCCGCCCCCTGCCCCTTCCGCCTCCGCCGGCCGCCCCCAGGGGCCGGTGGCGCCCGGACCCGGTCCGGCAGTCCGCCGGAACGCGTCGGAATCCGTCGGAGCGGACCGCACATGCCCGCGCCGTCCGCTCGCACTCCTGGTCGGCGTCATGACCGGTGCGGTCGTCCACGCCACCCCTGCCGTGCCGGAGGGGGCGAGGTGACGGGGTGTCCACGCGATCGGCCGGCTTCGGGCGTCTCGCGCCGACGGGCGCCGACGGGTTCCGCGCGGCCGTTCCGGGACGCGGTGCGCGCCTCGCCGCGGACGGTGTGCCCGGGGCTCGTGATCGCGGCCGCCCGTACCCTGGTGGGCGTGGCCGGCGGCGGCGAGGGTCCGGGTGCGGTGGCCGCCCGGCTCACCGGGCGGCCGGTTTCCGGTGAGCGCGTGCGGTCGGGCGGGTTGGCCGAGGTGACGCTCGCGGGCGGTCCCGTGGTCATGGTCAAGCGCGGGGACGGCCTCGAAGCGGTGCGGGCCGAGGTGGCCGGGCTGCGCTGGCTGGCCGCCGCCCGAGCGGTACCGGTGCCGGAGGTGCTCGGGCACGACGAGCGGTGGATGGTGACCGAGCTGGTCCCCACCGGACGGCCGGACGCCGAGGCGGCGACGCGTTTCGGGCGGGCGCTGGCGGCTCTGCACGCGGCCGGCGCGCCGGCTTTCGGTGCCGCTCCGCCGGACGGTCCACGCGACGCCTGGATCGGTCTCGCCCCGATGCGCAACGAGTCCGGCACGGACTGGCCGCACTGGTACGCCGAGCACCGGGTGCTGCCGTATCTGCGCGAAGCCGTCGACCTGGGGGCGCTGCGGCCGGGCGAGGCCGTCGTGATCGAGCGGGTCTGTGAGCGGCTGCCGGAGCTCGCGGGGCCGCCCGAGCCGCCCGCCCGGCTGCACGGCGACCTGTGGAGCGGCAATGTCCTGTGGGGCGCCGACGGCAGGGTCCGGCTGATCGACCCGGCCGCGCACGGCGGGCACCGCGAGACCGACCTCGCGATGCTCCGCCTCTTCGGCTGCCCGCATCTGGACCGGATCGTGGAGAGCTATCAGGAGGCGGCTCCGCTGTCCGACGGCTGGGCCGGGCGAATCGGCCTGCACCAGCTGTTCCCGCTGCTGGTACATGCCGTGCTCTTCGGACGGAGCTATGCCGAACAGGCTTTGACGACATCCCGGAATTTCGCGGACATGTGACACCGTCATGCGCCGTACGGGAATGTGAAATCGGCCACGTACAAGAGCGATTCGCCGGTTCTCCCTTAACAAGCTCTTAATTCGGGCTGAGATTACGCAGAGTAAGGAAACCAACCACGCGTTCGAATCGTATAAGTGCATGGAAGAACGAAACAGGGAGAGACCATGCAACCGTTCGCGCTCAACTACGCACGCCCCGCAGTGCAGTTGGACGTCACCACTCCGTACGCGTATGACTCCGGACTGCAGTTGAACGTTCTCCACGATGGCCGGATCGCAGCCACCGATCACGCAACGCTCAGAGCCCTGGGGACCACGACCTCCACGGCGGGCTCCAAGACGCACTTCGACGACTGATCGCGGATCTTCACGATGACCGTGCTCATCCTGACCAGTGACGAGGACGTGACGGCGGACATGGTGGTCCTCCGGCTGCACGAGGCCCACGTGCCCGTCGTCCGCCTGGATCCTGCCGATCTGACCAGTGGTGTGGCCCTGTCGGGCGAGTATGTGCAGGGCGTCAGCCGCGGACATCTGTCCGTGAACGGGCGCCTGGTGAGCATGGACGGCCTGCGCTCCATATGGCTGCGCAGGCCGGGGGCCGCGGCCGCCCGGGCGGCACAGCCGTCCAGCTGGCTCACCGAGGAGTCCGAGCAGGCGCTGTACGGCATGCTGCGCGGGACCGAGGCGCGCTGGATGAACCATCCGGACGCGGCCCGCCGGGCCCGCCACAAGCCGTGGCAACTGCGGCTGGCGCAGCGCAGCGGGCTCGCCGTGCCCGCCACGCTGATCACCACGTTTCCGCAGGCGGCCCGGGAGTTCGCCGAGCGGTTCCCGGACCTCGTGGTCAAGCCGGTGTCGGGCGCGCATCCGCAGGAGCCCCCGCGGGCGGTGCCGACCAGCCGGGTGGCGCCGGACACCGACTTCGCGGCGGTGGCGTTCGGCCCGACGCTGTTGCAGCGGCGGGTCGCCAAGCGGGCCGACATCCGGCTGACGGTGGTCGGCGAGCGGCTGCTGGGCGCTCGTAAGCCGGTGAGCCCGGACGCCCACCCCGACGACGTGGACGTCCGGTTCGCGCCGTCGGACTCTCCCTGGCGGGAGACCGAGGTGCCGCCACGAGTCGCCGAGGCCGTCCGCACGTACATGAAGGACGCCGAGCTGGCTTACGGGGCCTTCGACTTCGCGGAGGACGCGGACGGCATCTGGTGGTTCCTGGAGTGCAACCAGTCGGGCCAGTTCGGGTTCGTGGAGATGGACACCGGCCAGCCGATCGCCGAGGCCATCGCCGGATGGCTGGCGCACGGCACCGACCGGTGCCGGTCGTACGCCGGCGGGGGGCGGAGTGCGACGCCTTGACGGGTTGGGCGACGATGTGGAGCCGGGTACGGAGAAAGGAACGGGAGATGCGCATCGCACTGCTGGGGACGGGGCCCTGGGCGCGGGCGGCGTACGCCCCCGCGCTGGCGGGGCACGGTTCGCTGGACTTCGTCGGGGTGTGGGGCCGCCGCCCCGAGGCCGCCGCGGAACTGGCCGGGGAGTACGGCGTCCGGGCCTACGACGACGTGGACGCGCTGTTCGGTGACGTGGAAGCGGTGGCCGTGGCGCTGCCGCCGGTCGTCCAGGCGGAACTGGCGGTGCGGGCCGCGGCGGCCGGCCGGCATCTGCTGCTGGACAAGCCGCTCGCGCTCGGCGTCGCCGAGGGGCGGGCGGTGGCGGAGGCGGCCGAGCGGGCCGGGATCGCCTCCGTGGTGTTCTTCACCACCCGGTTCCAGCAGGAGCCGGAGGCGTGGATCGGCGAACAGGCCGCCACGCAGGGATGGTTCACGGGCCGGGCGCACTGGCTGGGTTCCGTGTTCACCGGGGAGAGCCCGTTCGCCGACTCGCCATGGCGGCGGGAGAAGGGCGCGCTGTGGGACGTGGGTCCGCACGCCCTGTCCGTGCTGCTGCCGGTCCTGGGCGACGTCCGGCGGGTGGCGGCTGCGGTGCACGGCCCCGCGGACACCGTCCATCTCGTCCTCGACCACGCCGGCGGGGCGTCCAGCACGGTGACGCTCAGCCTCACCGCGCCCCCGGCGGCGGCCGGGGCCGATGTGGAGCTGCGGGGCGAGGCCGGGGTCACGCTCCTTCCGAGGAGTACGGAAGGAGCGGTCCCGGCGCTGACCCGGGCCGCCGACGCCCTGCTCACGGCCGCGCGCACGGGCCGGGCGCACGCGTGCGACGCGGCCTTCGGGCTACGGGTCACCGAGATCCTCGCGGAGGCGGAGACCTTGCTCGGCAAGGACGTCGCCCGGTCGGCCGCCCGACTGCTCGGCTAGTCCCCGTCGAACGGCTCGTCACTCCATCTGAACCAGGCCCGGTCCCCCTCGATGTGCAGCAGGAACTCGGGGACCGGGCCGTCCGGCGAGATCAGGGACACCTGGCGGCTGATCCGGTCCTGCACCTCTTCCCAGGCCTCCCAGTCCTCCTCCTGCGCCAGGACCAGCTCCCTGGCGAACAGGTCCCGGACGCCCGCGAAGCCGGGACCGGGGGCGAAGGTGCCGTGCAGCCAGGGGAAGTCGGCCTCGTCGACGACGATCTCGCCGATGGGCTCCAGCCCGCCGCGCACCTGCCACACGTCACCCTCGAACCCCATACCGGCTCCTCCCGTCAGCTGTCGATCACCGCGCTGTCAGCATGTCACCCGGCACTGACAGCGCCCGCCCAGAAGTTCACCCGCTCCCGGACGACCGGGTATCCGGCCCTGGCGAAGTGCGCGGCCATGGGCACGTTGCCCTGGTCGGTGGCGGCGGCGATGAACTCGGCGCCCTGTTCGACGAGGAAGTGCGTGCACTCCACGAGCAGGTCGTAGGCGTACCCGTGCCCGCGCTGCTCGGGCAGGACGCCGATGAACCCGACACAGGGCCCCGCCGGATTGTGCCCTGGGATGTGGATGCCGACCGGCTCGCCGTCGCGGGTACGGCCGATCTGCCACCACTCGCGGGGCGAGGGCATCCAGTGGAAGAAGTCCATCTCCTCCTGGGCCGCCTGGTCCACTCCGCCCTTCTCGATGGCGCGGCGGGCACGGGCGTCCAGGGTGTCGGAGTGGATGCGGCGCAGGGCGTCGAAGAACACCCGGTCGTCGGGTTCGGCGGTGAAGACGAGGCGGCCGGGCCGTTCGGGCAGGCCGCACCCGGGGGTCCAGCGGTAGTTGTAACGCTCCACCAGCAGTTCGAAGCCCGCTTTCCGGGCGGCTGTGAAGCGGGTCTCGGCGGCGGCGCGCAGGGCGGGGACGTCGCGCCAGCCGGTCGGCAGGTCGAGTTCGAGTTCCTCCACCTGCCAGGGCGCGCCGCGCAGCAGCTCGGCGCCGGCCTCTTCCTCGCCCTCGGCCACGTCGAGCCAGTTGATCACCAGGGGTTCGGTGGCATCGGGCGCACCCCACCAGGCGGCCCGGGCGACCACACGTCCGTCGCGCAGGGCGACCCGCTGCCACTCGGGACGGAACCGGGTGCGCTGGTGCTTCTCCCGCAGGCGCAGCGGGTCGGGCAGGGTGTCGAAGAGGTGGGCGGAGCTGTCGTCGAGCGTACGGATGACCGGATCGGTCACGGATTCCTCCGGGATGCGTGCTACGGGGAGCGCTCCCGGGTCAGCTCTGACCTGTCACGCCCGGGAAACGGGGAGGGAGCGCGGGATGGGTGTGATGTGCATCGCACTCGCCTCCTTCCGTCCGGTCTCGGGCGTGCACGCACACGCTAGGGGCCCCGGCACCGAGGCGTCCACCGCTTTTCCCGCGCGGCTTTCCAAGATCGAGACGTGTCGGCTGACCGAACACGGGCGTAGCTTGGGGGTGTGACTTCGGTGCGCGGCTGGTCGTCGCGTGGCTACCGGGACGGTCGTGGCTGGTTGCAGGGTGCGCCGCCGCCACGCTGGGTCCGGGTGCTGCCCGTCGCACTGCTCGCGGTCGTGACGGCGGCGACGCTGATCAGCCCCGACGGCCACGACTTCGGCTTCCTGCTCGGGGCGATCCCGCCGCTGGCCGTCCTCTCCTACGGCCCGCTGGCGACGGCCGTGCTCAGCTGCCTGGTGGTGCTCCTGCTCAACGTGCCCGCCACCCACCTGAACCATCCCGGCGACACCGACCTCCTCACGGTCACGTTCGTGGCGCTGCTGAGTGTCTTCGTGTCCTACGTGCGCAGTCACCGGGACGCCCAGCTGCTCACCGAGCGGGCGGTGGGCGAGGCGGTGCAGCGAGCGGTGCTGCCGCCGCTGCCGGAGCGGGTCGGCGCGGTGGGGTGCGCGGGGCTGTACCGGGCCGCGCAGCACGGCACGCTGGTCGGCGGGGACTTCTTCGACGTGCGCGACGGCCCGTACGGGGTCCGGGCGGTGATGGGGGACGTCCGGGGACACGGGCTGGCCGCCGTCGCCACGGTGGTGTCGCTGCTGGGGGCTTTCCGGGAGGCGGTCCTCGATCTGGAGGACCTGGAGTCGGTGGCGGCGCGGATGGACCGCAGGCTGACGGTGGACTCGGCCGACATCCCGAACACCGAGCTGTTCGCCACGGCCCTGCTGATGGAGTTCTCCGCCGATCTGCGGTCGGTGCGGATCGTGGCCTGCGGTCATCCGGCGCCCGTGCTGCTGCGGGACGGCCGGGCCCAGGAGCTGGCCGTCGCGTCCGGGGCCCCGCTGGGTCTCGGGCTGGTGGGGGCGGATCCGGCGAAGGAGGTCACAGTGGAGCTGGGGTCGCGTGACCGGCTGTTCCTCGCCTCGGACGGGGTCTGGGAGGCGCGCGACGGGGCCGGGGACTTCTATCCGCTCCCCGAGCGGCTCGCCGGGTTCGCCGGGGTGGACGCGGCGGCGCTCACCGAACTGGTGTGGGCGGACCTGGCCCGGCACTACGAGGTGCGTGACGACGCCACCATGCTCGTCCTGGCACCGGCCATCGGCTGAGCTACCGGCACCGCCGCCGGCCGACCGATCAGCCCACCTCCCACAGGAAGCGGTGGGTGTGGATGCCGAAGTACGGGAAGGGCCGTACCTCGCGTACCCCCTCGATCGGCCGGACCACGTCGTTGACGAAGTCGAGGAGGTCCTTCGGACCGGGCGTGACCACCTCGGCGAACAGGTCGAAGCCGCCCGAGGTGAACACCGAGTACACCACCTCGGGGTGCCCGGCGAGCGCGTCGGCGACCGCCCTGGGATCGCCGTCCACGCCGATGCCGAGCAGGGCCATCGCCTGGCCGCCCATGGCCATCGGGTCGGTGACGCCGACGACCTGCACGGTCCGGGAGTCCAGCAGGCGCTGCAGCCGCTGCCGGGCCGCCGAGGCGGAGAGGCCGACCTTCGGGCCCAGGTCGGCGTAGGCGATACGGCCGTCGGCCTGGAGCTCGCGCAGGATGGCCCGGTCGATGTCGTCCATGTGCACGCGTTCCCTCCCGTTCCTCGGATCCTCAGCCGGCCAGTTCGAGCAGGGCGGCGCCGAACACCGCGGTGTGGGTGTCGACGTCCTGCTCGGTGGTGTCGGGGCACATCAGAGCCATGTTGTGGAACGGAGTGAGGAGAATGCCCCGGTTGGCGAGGTAGAGGTGCAGGAAGTCCTCCAGCTCGGGGTCGGCGGCGGCCTCGGACTCGGTGCCCGTGCGCGGGGCCGGGGAGCTGAAGCGGTACTCGGTGCGGGCACCGAGGCGGCTGACCGACCAGGGCAGGCCGTACGCCTCGACGGCGTCCCGGACGCCGGTCTCGAACCGTGCCGAGAGCCGTGCCATGCGGTCGAAGGCCGCGTCGGTGAGCACGTGCTCCAAAGTGGCCCGGGTCGCCGCCACCGAGAGCGCGTTGCCGGCGAGGGTGCCGCCGACCCCGCCCATGTCCACCAGGTCCAGGTCGTCGCGGGCGAGGAGCCGCTCGGCGAGGTCGGCGGAGAGGCCGTAGGCGCCGGCCGGGATGCCGCCGCCGATGGCCTTGCCGATGGTCAGCAGGTCCGGCTCCAGATTCCAGGCGGCGGTGCAGCCGCCGGGGCCCGCCGAGAAGGTGTGCGTCTCGTCGTTGATCAGCAGCGTGCCGTACTGCCGGGTGAGGGCGCGCACGCCGTCCAGGTAGCCGGGTTCGGGCAGCACGATGCCGATGTTGGTGAGGGCTGGTTCCATGAGGACGGCCGCGACGTCGCCATGGGCGAGTTCGCGCTCCAGCTGGTCCAGGTCGTTGAACTCGGCCACCCGGCTGGTCAGGGTGACGTCGCAGGGCGCGCCCACGTTCCCGGGGCGGGGTGCTCCCTTGCCGTCGGGGCCGACGACGATGAGGGACTCGTCGACGCTGCCGTGGTAGCTGTAGCTGTTCACCAGGATCTTCGGGCGCCCGGTGACGGCGCGGGCGAGCCGGATCGCCCACCGGTTGGCGTCCGTCGCGGTGAGCGAGAAGCTCCAGCGGGCGAGTCCGAAGCGGCGGGTCAGCTCGGCGCCGACCCACTCCGCGTCCTCCGTCGGCAGCATCGCGGTGGCCCCGCCCAGCTCGGCGAACCGGCGCTGCACCGCCTCGGTCACGGCGGCCGGCGAGTGACCTGCCATGGCGCCGGTGTCGCCGAGGCAGAAGTCGATGTACGTGTGCCCGTCGACGTCGGTGACCCGGGCGCCGCGCGCGGTCGCCAGGTACCGGGGGAAGGCTCCGGCGGTCTTGTTCATCCAGGTCATCGGGACCCGGCCGAAGAGGTGTCCGGCGCCGGCATATGCGGCTCGGGAGCGGGGGTTGCCCCGCTCGGCCTCGGCGCTCTCGCGGGCCAGGAGGGCGTGCAGTCGGGTGCGGTCCATGGAGTACCCCTGGTCGGGAGCGGAGGTGGCGGAATGACGGGAGCGTACGACCGATACCGCCCTCGCAGCAAGGGCTGACAAGTGAATCGATTGCCGTGACGACTGATTCGAGCGTCGATCGTGGTGCGGACACGTTACCGAAAGGCCGGCAGGAAGGTCGCGGGAAGTCCGCCGCTCCGCACAACACCCGTACCGGCGCACAGTGTTCGAACATCCGCCCTGAAACGCCAGGGTCCGCCACCCCTTCCGCCAGTTAGAAATATCTACCAGCATGCATATGCCGGGTTGTCGCGCGGACGCGCCGAATGCCTGGTGTCGGTCGTTCCCTGCGTCCGATACAGGTGAGCGGAGATATCCCGGAGCGGTGCATGACGAACACGATGTGGATGCAGGGCGTGGAATGGCTCGCGGCGGCCTCGGCGGACCCCCGGACGTGCAAGTGGGAGTGGGACCACGGGGAGGGCGTCTCCCTGCTGGAGGCGGGCCGCTTCTGGGATGTGCTGAGCGTGCCGGACCGGCTCGGTCTGCTCACGCTGGACCTGCTGTGGCGGCCGTCCCTGCCGGTGCCCGGACCGACCCTGGTGGACACCGCGGCGCGCCGGGTCGGGTTCTTCCTGCCGCCCGATCCGGCCGGCGGCTGGATCGGGGCCGGGCTGCGGTACACGGGCAAGGGGGCGTGGGTCGCCGTACCACCGCCGTACCGGCCCGCGCGGTTCCTGGAGTGGCTGGTGCCGCCCGACGGCAGTGGCGCGTTGCACGCACCGGCCACGCTGGAGCTGGCGCTGCGGGAGGCCAACGGCACACTGGCGGTGCTGCGGCCGGCGTGCGAGGAGCAGTGAGGTCGTCCCCGGACGTGCGCCGGGGCGTGCGAGTGGTTCCGTCCATGCCGGGGCAACGCCCGGGACGCGCCGGTGGTACGCGCGGCCCGGCGCGCTCACCGGGTCGGGTGAATCCTCCCCCGATCGGGCCCGCCCGTCCTACCGGGACCGCAGCGGCGTTCCGGCGGCCCGCGGCCGACAGGCGGCGTCGGGGGCGCGCTCGTATCCTGTGAACTCAGGGTTCCGACGTCCGACCCCACCGCACGTTCGCTCCCACGTGCTTGGAGTCAGCCCATGCCGTACAGGTCCGCCATGCCGCGCCGGGGGGCCGCGATCGCCGTCGTGCTGGGGACACTCACCGTGCCCCTCGGCACGGCGCCCGCCTCCGCACCGGCCGCGTTCGCCGCGCCCTCGCCCACCCCGTCCCCCTCCGGCAGCCCGGACGTCCGCGCCATGACCCCGGCGGTGGCCCGCCGACTCGACGCGGTCGTGCAGCACGTCATGCGTGAGGCGGACGTGCCCGGCGTGACCGTCGGTGTGTGGACGCCCGGGCAGAGCGACTACGTTCGCTCGTTCGGGGTCGCGAACAAGGCGACCGGGCAGCAGATGTCTCCCGACCTGTACATGCGGATCGGCAGCGAGACCAAGACGTTCACCGTGACGGCGGTGCTGCAACTCGTCGACCAGGGCAGGGTCAGCCTGGACGACCCCGTGGGCAAGTACTTCGACGGCGTACCCAACGGCGACCGGATCACCTTGCGGGACTTGGCCGGGATGCGCAGCGGACTGTTCAACTACTCCGAGGACGACGGCTTCTTCAAGGCGCTGACCTCGGATCCGCAGCGCGCCTTCGCCCCGCGGCAGTTGCTCGCCTACGCCTTCAGGCACCCGGTGATGTTCCAGCCCGGGGAGAAGTTCTACTACTCCAACACCAACCTGATCCTGCTCGGCCTGCTCGTCGAGAAGGAGAGCGGGCAGCGGCTCGGCGACTACATCGAACAGCACGTCACGAGGCCGGCAGGCATGAGCCACACCCTGTTCCCGACCGGGAACGAGTTCCCCGCCCCGCGCGCGCAGGGCTACACGGACCAGACGGCGACCGGGAAGGTCGAGGAGACCGCCGGCTGGAACCCGTCCTGGGGCTGGGCGGCCGGCGCGATGATCTCGAACCTGGACGACCTGCACACGTGGGCCCGCACCGTGGCCACGGGCGTCTTCCCCGACGGCACGACCATGGTCGGCCCCGCCGTCCAGAAGCAACGGCTGACCACGCCTTCGACCGGCGCCAAGGGCGCCGGGTACGGTCTCGGCATCTTCGACGTCCAGGGCTGGATCGGGCACAACGGCTCACTGCCGGGCTACGAGTCCCTGACCGTCTACCTGCCGTCGACGCGGACGACCGTCGTGGTGCTGCTCAACACCGACATCAGCTACCACGGCGACATCGAGCCCAGCACCCTGTTCGGTCAGGCGATCACCCGGATCATCTCCCCGGACCACGTCTTCGACCTGCCGGTGCCGGCCTCCGCCACACGGTGACGACACGGCCGCGCGGCCTCAACTCGCCATCGCCCCATGGCATTTCCGACACTTGACACAGAAGCGAACAGTCGCCGGGCGGATTCGAAGTGATGTAACGATTCACCGTGCGGGGCCGGTCAATGACGGTGTGTACTGTGCTGCGAGCGCCACATGGGAGGGCCCCGGGCTCCCCCCTGCCCACTGCTGCCCTACTCCCCCCTGGAAACCGATTCCATGATCGAATTACCGGAACTGGTGGCCGGTGGTCTCGCCGCCGGAACGCTCTCCGCGCTCGCCCTCGGCGGCGGCCTGCTCAGGTCCCGGCGCCGGCAGGCGGCTCTGACGGCCGAGGTGACGGAGTTGCGCGCCCAGCTGGAGGGCGCCGAGGGCGCGTTCATCACCGAGGTCGAGCATCTCGCGGCCCGCCGGATACCCGCGGCCGCGGCCCAGCTCGCCCACCCGCACCTGCGGGTGCCCGGACCCGCCAGGCAGCACACACCCGGGACTCCCACCGGGATCGCGCTGGAGTACGTGCTCACGGCGCTGCGCGAGGAGCTGACGGCACAGCGCACCCGGATCGACGCGGCCGCGCAGGCCGGTCTCCGGGGTGCCACCCGGGAGATCCAGGCCGCCCTTTACCGGCTGCAGGACGCCCTGCGGGGGCTTCAACAGCGTTACGACGAACCGGAGTTGGCCCAGACGCTGTTCGCGCTGGACCACGAGAACGAGCAGTCGCTGCGGCGGGCGCAGGTCGCGGCCGTGGTGTGCGGGGCCTGGGTGGGACTGGCCCGCGAGGAGTCCCACGTGGTGGACGCCGTCACCGGCGGCCAGGCCCGGCTCTCGGGCTACCACCGGGTCCAGGTTCACAACCACCTGGAGCCGGGCACCGCCCTGGTGTCCCACGCCGTCGAGCCGGTCGCCATCATCGTCGCCGAACTCCTCGACAACGCGCTGCGCCACTCGGCACCGGACACCGACGTCGTGGTCAATCTGGAGCACGTCCACCACGGGGTGTGCGTGACCGTCGACGACGCGGGCCTCGGCATGACACAGGACGAACGGGCGCGTGGCCAGCGGCTGGTGGCGGGCAGCGACCCGATCCTGCTGACCGACCTCGGCGACCCGCCGCGCATGGGTCTGGCCGCGATCGGCCAGCTCACCCGCCAGTTCGACCTGAGCGTCGACGTCTCCTCCCCCTCGCCCTACGGCGGGGTGCGCGCGGTGCTGCGGGTGGACACCCATCTGCTCTGCCGCATCGACCCGGGCGAACGGCCCCCGTCGGCCAGCGCCCCGCGCTCGACCCGGGAACGCGCCGCGCGCAGGGAGCCGGTGCGCGAGAGGGGCGGGCGGGGGACGGCAGTCCACGAGACGGCGATCCGCGAGACCCTCGCGCGTGAGAGGCCCACGCGTGAGACAGCCGTGCCCGAGGCACCCGTGCCAAAGATCGCGTCGGCCGGGTCCGCGGTGCCTGCCTCGTCGGTGCCCGAGGCGCCCTACCCGTCCGGGCCTGAGGCCGAGCACGAGCACGAGCGCGTCCCCGCCCCCGCCCCCGCCCCCGGCCGCGAGGAGCAGGGCGACCTGGGCGGTCTGCCGCAGCGGCGGCGTCGTACCTCCGCCGCCGCCCCCGGCGTGCCACGGCCGCAGCCGGCCGCGCGCGGCCCCGAGGAGGCGGCCGCCGCGCTCGCGGCCCTGCAGTACGGCACCGCGGCGGCGCGGGCCCCCAAGCGGGCGAGCACGCCCGAACCCCACCGGACCGACGACGAAGGAGGAGCGGCCAGATGACCAGCCGCGATGCGGGCGAGACGGCATGGGTGCTGGACCCCGTCCTGCAGGTGCCGCATGTACTGGCCGCCGTCCTGCTCACCCGGGACGGCCTCGCGACCGGCTACACCGACGGTCTGTCCCAGGCGAGTGCCGAGCGGGTGGCCGCGATCACCAGTACCGTGCAGGGCGCCTGCCGGGCCGCGGCGGCCGCGTTCGCGGACCGGGACCGGGCCGAGGTACGGCAGGTGGTCATCGAGTCGGACCACGGGTACGTGCTGATCGTGCCGACCGACCACGGCACCTGTGTGGCGGCCTACGGCGACCCGGAGGTGCGCCTGGACCTGCTGGCGCACCGGGTGCACTCACAGGTGGCCCGGCTGGGTGAGAAGGCGATGGCGGCCGCGCCCAGAGGCTCCGACGGCGGCGCGCCGGCATGACCGGCCGCGGTGGCGGCCGTCCCCTGGTCCCCGCGTATCTGTCGACCGGCGGGGTGGCCCGCCCCAGCCGTCCCCACCTGGAACGGCTGACGGTGCTCACCCGTGACGGGACACCCCTGCCCGCCGGTCTCCCGGCCGCCGAACTGGCCCTCCTGGAGCTGCTGTCCGGCGGAGCGCTGACGGTGGTGGAGGCGGCGGCACTGCTGCGGCTTCCGTTCTCCGCCGCGCGGGTGCTGGCCGCCGACCTGGCCGACCGGGACCTGGTCCAGGCCCGCCCGCCGATCCCGCCCGCCGAACGGTTCGACCCCGACCTGCTGAAGAGAGTGGCCGATGGCCTCCGCGCCCTCAAGCACCAGTGACCTGCCCCGCGCGGGCGGCACCCATCTCCCCGACGGCGCCCGCGATCTGGTGAAGATCCTGGTCGCCGGGCCGTTCGGGGTGGGCAAGACGACCCTGATCGACTCGGTGTCGGAGATCCGCCCGCTGCACACCGAGGAACATCTCACCGAGGCCTCCGTCCCTGTGGACGATCTCGACGGGGTGCGGGAGAAGGAGACGACCACCGTCGCCATCGACTTCGGGCGGATCAGTCTGGCCGGCGGGATCGTGCTGTACCTGTTCGGGACACCGGGGCAGGACCGGTTCCGGACCCTGTGGGACGACATCTCCTACGGGGCGCTGGGTGCCCTGGTCCTCGTGGACAGCCGCCGCATCGACGCCTCCTTCGACGTGCTCGGCCTGGTCGAGGAGGCGGGGCTGCCGTACGCGGTCGCCTTCAACACGTTTCCCGACGCGCCGAGCCACCACACGGGCGAACAGTTGCGCGCCGCCCTGGATCTGGAGCCGGGCACCCCGATGGTGACCTGTGACGCCCGGGACGGGCACTCCTCGGTCGACGCACTGCTCGCCCTTGTCCAGCACCTGATCGACGACCGGCCGGCGGAGGCCCGATGAGCGCGCAGCAGTCCTTCACCGTCTCGGGTCCGGTGCGGCTGTGGGAGGACGGCTTCGCCCGCAACCCGCACGGCTACTACGCGGCCCTGCGCGCCCAGGGCCCGGTGGGCTGGGCGGAGCTCGCGCCGGGCACCCCCGCGTACGTCGTCACCGAGCGGCGCGCCGCCCTCGACGTGCTGCGGGACGTCGAGACCTTCTCGCACGACCCGCGGGGCTGGGAGGCGACCGTCCCCGAGGACTCCCCGCTGCTCGGCATGATGCGCTGGCGGCCCAACGCCCTGTTCTCGGACGCCGACGCGCACATCCGCTACCGGACCACCCTCATCGACGTGTTCGACCTGATCGAGCCGCACGATCTGCGCCAGTTGGTGCACCGGGCGGTCCGGCTGCTGGTCGACCGGTTCGGGCCCAAGGGCGAGGCGGACCTCGTCACCGACTTCACGCGGCCGCTGATGGCCCTGGTGTTCAACAACCTCTTCGGGCTGCCGGACAGTCAGGGCGACCGGCTCAACGAGGGCCTCCTGAAGATGATGGAGGGCGGCGCGCAGGCCGCCGAGGGCGAGGCGGACTTCGTCGGGTACGTGCTGCGGCTGATCGCCGCCAAGGTCGAGGAGCGCGGCGAGGACCTGCCGAGCATGCTTCTGGACCATCCCGCCGGGCTGACCCCGGAGGAGGTCACCTGGCAGGTGTTCCTCACCCTGGGCGCCGGGTACGAGCCGACCACCAACCTCGTCTCCAACGCGCTCTCCCGGATCCTCGGCAACCCGCTCTACTACTCCACGCTCACCAGCGGCGCCCGCCCGGTCATGGACGCGGTGGTCGAGGTGCTGCACCACGAGACCCCGCTGGCCAACTACGGCATCTACTACGCCCGTCGGCCCCTCTCCTTCCACGGGGCGTGGGTCAGGCCGGCGATCCCGGTGGTGGTCTCCTTCGGTGCCATGGGGCTGTTCGCCGAGCGGGAGGTCACCAGCGGCCGGCGCGCCGGGGACGCCTCGCACCTGTCGTGGGGCGCGGGACCGCACGCCTGCCCGGTCCGCCACCACGCGCTGCTCATCGCGACCGAGGCGATCGAACAGCTCACCCTGTGGCTGCCCGACCTCGACCCGGTCCTGCCCCGCGAGAAGCTCAGCTGGCGGCCCGGCCCGTTCCACCGCTCGCTGACGTCGCTGCCCGTCCGGTTCAGCCCCCGCTCCCCCGACCAGCCTGGAGAGTCGTCGTGACCGTCACCGACCGCATCGCTCTCGACCCGTTCGGCTCCGACATCCCGGCGGAGAGCGCGCGGTTGCGCGCCCTCGGTCCCGTCGTGCCCGTCGAACTGCCCGGCGGCATACCCGCCTGGGCGCCCACCGGCTACGACGTCCTCAAGGAACTCATCCTCGATCCCCAGGTCAGCAAGGACCCGCGCAAGCACTGGCGGCTCTGGCCGGAGATCGGCGAACACCCCTCGTGGGGCTGGGTGCTGGGCTGGATCGGCGTGGTCAACATGCTCTCCGCGTACGGCTCCGACCACACCCGGCTGCGCAAGCTGGTGGCGCCGAGCTTCACGCACCGGAGGACCGAGGCGATGCGGCCGCGCGTCACGGCGATCGCCGCGGAGCTGCTCGACCAGGTGGCGGTCGCGGGTGCCGACGGCACGGTGGTGGATCTGCGGGCCTCACTGGCGCAGCCGCTGCCCATGCGGATGATCTGCGAACTGTTCGGCGTGCCCGACGAGATGCGCGACGACACCGGTGCGCTGATCGCGGCCATCATGGACACCTCCGACCCGACCCCCGAGCACGCGGCGTTCGTACAGGAGCGGATCGGCACGGTTCTCGGCGGTCTCATCGCGTACAAGGTGGAGCATCCGGGCGACGACATGACGACGGAGCTGATCCGGGTCCGCGACGAGGACGGTGACCGGCTCAGCGACGAGGAGCTGCTGTACACGCTGCTGCTGGTGATCGGCGCCGGTTTCGAGACCACGGTCAACCTGATCGGCAACGCGGTCGTGGCACTGCTGACGGATCCGGCCCAGCTGGCGGCGGTGCGCGCCGGGACGGTCGGCTGGGACGCGGTGATCGACGAGACGCTGCGGGCGCATCCGTCGATCGCCTCGCTGCCGCTGCGGTTCGCGGTGAGCGACCTGAAGGTCGGGGACGTCACCGTGCCGGCCGGGGACGCGATCATCACGACGTACGCGGCGGCGGGCCTGGACCCGGCACGCTACGGGCCGGACGCGGCCTCGTTCGACGCCGCACGGGGGGCCGACGACCATCTGGCGTTCGGGATCGGGGTGCACCGCTGCATCGGCGCGCCGCTCGCCCGGGCGGAGGCGCTGGCCGCGCTGCCCGCGCTGTTCGACCGGTTCCCGGGGCTGCGGCTCGCGGTCGGGGAGGACGAGCTGCGGCAGGTCCCGTCGTTCATCGCGTTCGGCTGGCAGGAGATCCCGGTGCGCCTGGAGGCGTGACGGCGGTCGCGGGGGCGGCGACCGGTCCCCCGTTCCGGTCGTGCCCCCGCGCAACGTGAAGATACGTCCGGATCAGGTCGTTGGGTATCGCGCCGATGCCCGTTCGCGCAAGCCGAGGACTCACCCGTGCACAGGTGAGTCCGGTTGGCCCTGGTTCGCCCGGAGCAGGACGGGGGCGGTGAGGTCCCCGAGGGCCAGGTGGGCGAGGACGACCTCGTACAGGTCGGTGCCGGCGGCCAGCAACTGGCGTTCCAGGACGGGTTCGGCACCCCGCACGTGTTCACGCACGGTCTGGGCGTGCACCCCCAGATCGTGGGCGGCGCGTTCGGCGTTGCCGCCGGCGGCGATCCAGGCGCGCAGGGTGCCGCGCAGGTCGCGGCCGTCCCGGACCAGACGGTCCAGCAGGCCGTGCGCCCAGGCCCGCAGCGCCGGACTCGCCAGCAGGTCGCCCAGGCGGACACCGGACGGCCGCGGCACCGTTCCGGGGAGGTCCTCCGCGAGGGCGGCCTGGGTGTTGAGGGCCAGGTGGGCGGTGGCGCGCACGGTGAGGTCGGAGAAGTCGGCGCCCAGCAGTGTCTCGACCCGGTCCATGCGGGCGCGCACGGTGTTGCGGCTGACGCCGAGCACCTTGGCCGCGCTGACGGCGGTGAACTCCAGGCCGAGGCGGGTGGTGGCGAGGAGTTCCGCGCGGGTGTGGTGGGGCAGGGTGTCGAGCGGCCGCAGCACGGCGGTGGACCAGGCATGCAGCGCGGCGGGGTCCATCAGCCGTTCCGGGTGGGTGCGTTCGGCGTAGACGGCGGCCTGGTCGGGGCGGAAGCGGGCGACGGCGAGGGCGCTGACGGCCTGGCCGTAGGCGGTGGCCGTCTGGGCCAGGTTCTGCCGGACGCTGCCGCCGAGGAAGGTGCCGGGGCGGCCGTCGACGAGGGAGCGCAGCCGCTGTGCCGTCACGGGTGCGGGGCTGAGCACGATGACGTGGCCGTCCACGGCGGGGCAGCGCACGACGAGCGCCTGGCCACGGGTCATGTCCAGGCAGTCCTCGGCCAGTTCGTCGCGTTCCGCCGGGTTTCCCTCGACGATGTACACGCAGGCGCTGTCGGTGTCGAGCAGGCCGGGCCACAGGCCGGCGGCGACGCGGCGGGCGGAGACCGTGTCCTCGACCATGAGGAGTTGCAGGATGGCGAGGCGCAGGTCGGCGGTGGCCCGCCGGAGCCGGTGCCCGGCGGCCGTCAGTTCCCGCTCGCGCAGCAGGAGTTCGATGACGCCGGCGGTGTGCGTGACGATCTCGGCCGCGCGCCGGTCGAAGGGGGTCGCGCGGGCCACGGCGAGCAGTCCGGCGGCGGCCGGACGGGGGTCGGGGGCGCGGACCGCGACCAGCCTCAGGTGCCGGTCACCGTCCTGGACGGCGGCTGCGGAGATCCGTCCGGCGACCACGTCGGTCACGAGGCCGTCGTCGAGGGGTATCCCGGTCCCGGCGAGCAGGGTGCCGTCGGAGGCCTGGAGGCAGACGGTCGCCTGCACCGTGTCGGCGAGCCAGCCGACGACCCGGCGCGGGTCGCGGGCACCGGGACGCAGGTGGTCGAGGAGCCGCGCGGCCCAGCCGTCGCCCTGGGGTGCCGGGTCCTGCGGGCCCTGGTCCGCTCGGCCTGCCATCTCGCTCTGCCCCTCGTCCCTCGCGTCAGCCTCGGTCCACGGACGTTACCCGATGGAACGAGGCCAGGTCCCGGGCGCCGGCCCGGCTCCGCCGGCGGCCCTCGGGGGAAGGGCCGCCGGCGGAAAAGCCTCACCCGGGGCCGGGGGGAGGGCCTCGGGGTGGCTGATCCTTCGGGTGCCCAGGAATCCACCGGGTATGCGCACCGAATTCCGGCCCGCGCGCATCCCGGTACCGACCGGGTAGGACCCAAGCAGGCCCGGCGAGATCCGCTGCGGTCCGGCAGCGCCCCGAAGGGGCGCGGGGAACTGCGCGACCAGCCACGACGGCGCCGCAGACGGCAGACGGCAGACGGCATATCGTGACACTTCCAGCGAAGCGCCTGGTGACCGTCGGCCAGGTGCCCGGCTCGCTCGGCCGGAAGTCGCCGTACGGCATAAGCTCGGTGGATGGCGAAGTACTTCGACGTGCACCCCGACAACCCGCAGCCGCGCAGCATCTCGCAGATCGCCGACGCGATCCGCTCGGGGTCGCTCATCGCATACCCGACCGACTCCTGCTATGCGCTGGGCTGCCAACTCGGCAGCCGGGACGGCATCGACCGGATCCGCACGATCCGGCGTCTGGACGACCGGCACCACTTCACGCTGATGTGCCGTGACTTCGCACAGCTCGGCCAGTTCGTGCGCGTGGACAACGACGTGTTCCGGGCCGTGAAGGCGTCGACGCCCGGCAGCTACACCTTCATTCTGCCCGCGACCCGCGAGGTGCCGCGCAAGCTGCTGCACCCGAAGAAGAAGACCGTCGGCGTCCGCATCCCCGACCACGTGGTCACCCAGGCACTGCTCGAAGAACTGGGTGAGCCGCTGCTGTCCAGCACCCTGCTGCTGCCGGACGAGGAGGAGCCGCTGACCCAGGGCTGGGAGATCAAGGACCGGCTGGACCACCAGGTGGACGCGGTCGTGGACTCCGGGGAGTGCGGCACCGAGCCGACCACGGTCATCGACTTCTCCGGCGGCGAGGCGGAGATCGTCCGCCGGGGCGCCGGCGACGCCTCGCGCTTCGAATGAACTCGGGCTCCCCCGTCCACGGCCCCGCGAACTCCGCGTGCCACGATGATCGGGACATGCCGCGCCGGGTGTCCCCACCCCGACGCCGACTCCACAGAGAGGCACTTGCGCCATGACCGCCGTACAGGGAACCGACGTCGACATCACCACCGAGGACGGTGTCGCCGACGCCTACCTGGCCCACCCCGCCGACGGACTCCCGCACCCGGGCGTGCTCCTGTACCAGGACGCCTTCGGGATCCGCCCGCACCTGAAGTCGATGGCGGACCGGCTCGCCGGCGCGGGCTACACGGTCCTGCTCCCCAACGTCTTCTACCGCAGCGGCCGCACGCCGGTCATCGACCTTCCCGACTTCATCGACCCGTCGGTGGACCCGACGATCTGGCAGCGGATCATGCCGATCATGATGTCGCTGACGCCCGAGCTCAGTGACCGGGACTCGGCCGCCTACCTGAACTGGCTGGCCGACAGTCCGCTGGTGGCCGACGAGCCGGTCGGGATCACCGGGTACTGCATGGGCGCCCGGCTGGCCATGCGGACCGCAGCCGCGTTCCCTGACCGGGTCGCGGCCGTGGGTGGTTTCCACGGCGGCCGGATGGTCACCGACGACGCGGACAGCCTGCACCTGCTCGCCGACCGGGTCACCGCGGAGCTGTACTTCGGCTTCGCGGACCAGGACCAGTCGATGACCGAGGACCAGATCCACACCTTCCAGGAGGCGCTCGACGCCGCCGGGGTCCGCAACACGTGCGAGATCTACCGGGGCGCCGCGCACGGTTACACGCAGGCCGACACACCGTCCTACTCCGCCGAGGCCGACGAGCGCCACTGGGCGGCGCTGCTCGACCTGCTGAAGCGCACGTACGGCTGAGGCGACCGCCTCCCCGGCCGGTGCCGGCACGCACTTCGCCGGCGCCGGGGGAGGCCCAGGCACGCGTGCTTCGTCGCGGCGGCCGACGTCCGGGCCGGCTCGTCGGGCTGGGTGACCACGTCGCCCCGGGTACCGAGCACCGCGATGCCGGAACGAGATGGGCCGGCGGTCGACACGCTCGCGCGGGGCGTCGGCGGAATCAGGTCCTCGTGAGGGGGGAGGGTGGCTCCAGCAGGTTCTGGACCTGTGTGCCGAGGCAGCGCCCGAGGGTCTGGTAGGCGTTGAACTGCTCGTGGTCGAACCACTGGTCGCTGGTGCTGTCGTGGGGGAAGACCGGGTGGGCCGCCGCGTAGGAGAGCAGGTCGTAGGGCAGATCCCCGGTCAGTGTGGCGCGGGCGACGATGAGCGTTCCTTGCCTCCCGCTCCATGTGGTCCCACCGCTGTCGTCCTTGATCCGCAGGTTTCTGGGGTAGGTGATCGTGCCGGTGACGACGGCTGTCCTGGACAGCCGGGCGTTGACGGCCGACAGGACGCTGGGGGGCGCGAGTGGTTCGCCGCTGCCGGGGACGAGTGCTCCAGGGTTGTCCAGCGTGATGGTGACGCCGAGTTCCTCCCATGCCAGGGCGATCGCTTCGGCGAGGGTCGTGGCGAACGGCGGCGTGTCCCCGCTGGCGTCGATGCAGATCGCCGTGCGGACACCCTGGCGCAGGAGTTCGACCAGACCGAGGTTCTCGTAGTGGCCGCCGTCGGTGACGAGCAGCAGCCGGTCGTCCATCGGGTAGCGGCCGAAGACCTCCCGCAGCAGATAGGGCAGTCGGCGGATCGCAGGCGGGCGGGGCAGCTGCCAGGGGGCGTCCGGCTCCCACTGCCGGGCCAGCACGGACGGGTTGGGCAGCCAGCTGCCGAGGCGGGCGTTGGAGAGGGCCAGGAAGGTCTGGAAGGCACGCGCCTGGGCTCCCATCGCGGAGGCGAAGGCGGCACCGGAGATGGCGACGGCGGACTGGACGGTCAGGTCCCGGGCGATGTGCCGCTTGGTCCGCTCCTCCAGACAGGCCGTGCAGGCGTAGCCGACGTCGGGGCTGCCGACGTAGTCGCGGGAGAAGGTGAAGGACACGGCCCGCCGGCCGGGCGGTGTGCGGCTCGCACCCGAGAGGTTGGCCGCGGCGGCGAAGATGACCTGGGGAAAGCCGTCACGTTCACCGCCGTAGGTGCTGAGCCTGGTGGCCTCGGTGTCGAAGTCGTACGGCACGGCGACCTGGACGCCCTTTCGTCCCGGCGCGTCGGCACGGCGGACGGCGAAGCAGGAGGCGAGCCGCCGGCGGTAGAAGGGGTGCAGGCTCATCCAGGTCTGGTCGAGGCTGGAGCCGAGGACGAGCAGGATCGCGGGGGCGGCCGCCTGGGCCCAGTTCGGCCAGGTCCATCCGGTGGCCGTCGACCAGCCCAGCAGCAGCAGGAAGCCGGCCGCCAGCAGGGCGAGGACCGCCCAGACCAGCAGGTACTGGGTGAAGCCGTTGGGGACGGCGCGGGACAGACCCGGTCTGCCGCGCAGCAGGTCCGTGATCTTGGACAGGCCGCTGCGCAGGGTCTGGCGCCGCCGCCAGAGCGTGGTGACCACTGCGGCGACGTAGGCGATGAGGACCGTCGCGCCGACTCCGGCCCCGATGCGTGGGCGGCTGGCCCTGAGCTGAAGCTGGAGCTGGACGGCGCCCCAGGCCAGCAGGGGCACGAGGAGGACGGTGGTGGCCAGCGCCAGGGCGAGCACGACCAGCAGGCGGAAGGCTCGGGCGGCGATACGGCCGGGCCCTCCGTCGCGCGACCAGGTCGTGGCGAACAGCCAGATCAGCCAGGCGAGAGCGGCGGCGGCGAACAGCGCCAGGACGGTCCACACGGCCGGTGGCCGGAAGGGCGGACGGGGTGGCGGCGTGCAATGGGGCGGGCAGAGGTGGGTACCGGGGGCCGCCAGGTGGTGCAGGTCGGTGACCGGGACGAGGTGGTAGCCCCAGCTCAGTGCCAGGCCCAGGATGGCCGTGGTGGCACCCAGCAGGAAGAGGGAGGCGAGCAGACCGCGCAGCAGCACGCCGAGCGCGACCAGCCACTCCCTCGTGCCGTCGGCCACGTATTTGGAGTGGCGGCGCAGATGGTCCTCCTCGACCGAGCCTGGCTCGAAGACGGTCGTCGCGGACGGACCGGCGGGCCTGCCCTGGTCGTCGCAGAGCGCCAGCTGCATGGCGCCGACCGTGTAGCCACCGCCGGACACGGACACCAGGTAGCCGGCCTTGTTCAGGGTGGTGCGCAGGGACTGGAGGGCGCCCAGTGTCACGCACGCGGAGCGGATGCCGCCGCCGGAGACGCAGATCCCGATGTCCGCGTTCTCCCGTCCGGGGGCCGTCGTTCTCTCGTAGCGCCAGTGCGAGGGGGTCTCCTGCGCCGCCGCGTACAGGTCCTTCTCGGGGGCGATGCCCGGCCACGTCGGGCCGTCCGGTCCGACGACGACCGGCCACGCCGGCACAGCCGCCGGAGCGCCGTCCGAGTGGTGCCTGTCGCAGCGGTGGCTGTCGCAGTGGCGCCCGTTGCGGGTGCTCCCGGGAGCCGGATCCGCCCGCGGTCGGCGCCGTGCCCATCGCCACATGCCCGGCAGGGCTTGGCGTCCGGCTCGGGACAGAGCGGTCAGCCACAGGTAGCAGGCCAGGATCGTCAGGAGGGCGATCAGCCACTTGAGCGCCGCCAGGCCGGCTGCCACGGCGAACCAGCCGTCCCCGGCCTGTGCCCGGGCGGCCCCCAAACCGTGCTTGATCAGCCAGTTCTCCGCGACACCGCACAGTCCGCCGACGCCCGTCACGATCATCGCCAGCACGGCGACGCGCCGTCCGCGCTTGCTGGGGAAGGCGAAGTAGCTCAGCCAGAAGACCGCCAGGAGGCTGATCGTGCAGCACACGACGAGGGCGTAGTACGTCGTCAGCGCATGCTGGCACGCCGGAAGACGCCCCGCACAGATGGCGAAGGCCCGATCGGCGGAGCCCGCCAGTTGCAGCCGGGCCAGCCCCCGGGGCGCACCGGCCAGGAAGTACCACAGGCCAAGGGCCGCCGGCAGGGGAGCACCAAGTGCCCAGAGGAACGCCTCGGTTGCGGTGAGCTGACGGCCTGTCTCCTGCGTCGAGCGCATACGCGCCGCTCCTTGAGGGTGGGTCGTGCCGTGCGATCACGGTGGCAGGGGCTCGGCGCCCCGTACGGCCGTGGTCTCGTGGTCAGGAAGACCCGTCCGGCCCAGGGTCGTCGCTCGCTTCCCCGTCGGCCTGGGACGCGTCGTCGAACTCGCGCATGCGACGGTGAACCGCCTCGCGCAGGCTCTCACCGAGGGTCCCGGTCGGCGCGCCGGTGCCGGGCCCGGCATCGGAGGTGAGCTGGTCGATCAGGTCCTGCAGTTCGTCCGCACGGTCCTTGCCGGACTTCTTGTCGCTGGCCATGACGCACCCTCCGTCTCAGACGGCCTGCTGGTGGCGGGGCTGCTGTTCATTGTCCTACTCGCTGTCTTCCCAGGTGCCCTCGACGACGGGCTGGGTCTGCAGTTCCTCGATGCGGCTGCTCCACCGGTCGGCCCGGGCGGCGGTGCTCTGCTTCACCGCCGCGGTCAGCGCGCGGGCGGCGGCGAAGCGGTCCGACTGCGGGCCACTGGCAGCGATACGCGCGATGGTCTGGGTGCGGGAGTCGATGGCCGAGCGCAGGCTGCCGGCCCGGGCGGTCAGGCGGCCCAGGTCACGCAGCTCGGGCTGGGGGGTGTCGAACCAGACCTGCTGGAACCAGTGGTCGCTGACCGGGTCGTGCCAGCTGAGGTAGCCGCCGGGCAGGATCTTGCGGGGGCCGTCCAGCTTGCCGGTGAAGCTGTAGCGCACCCCTGGGGCGGCGACGGGATCGTAGAAGTGCGGGGTGAAGAAGTCCGACATCAGCAGGCCGTTGATGGTGTACCCGTTCTCCGGGGCCTCCGAGGGGTCGGCGACCTCGACCAGGAACTCCACCACGCCCTGCTCCGGTTCGGGGGACTGCCCCGCGACGAGTCGGTTGCCGCTCGGGTCGCCGAGCATCTCAAGCATTTCGTGGCTGGCGGTCAGTGACCAGCTGTCGCTGTACTCGATCAGGGAGAGCGGCTGCCCGTTGTGATCGAGGTGGACGCCGGCGGCGCCGGGCTGCTGGATATCGTCCTTGACGATCATGGGCCAGTAGCCGGGTGGCACGTCATGGAGGGTGTCGAAGGCGTCGACGGTGGCGTGGATCTTCCAGAGGGGCGCGAAGTCCCGCAGCGCCTGTTTCTGCAGGGCGGCGGCCACCCGGGTGAGCTGCGAGGCAGTGATGTGCTGGGTCTGCGACACCAGGGCGAGGTTGTGGATGAGCATGCCGGACTCCTGTTCTTGCCGGGTCAACAGCCGGACAGGCGTTCGCCGGGTCGGCGGGCGGGGTTGTCTCGCTGGTCGAGGACGGACCGGCGTGTGCCGTCACCGGTCGACGCCAGCTAACAGGCAGCATGCCGCCATGACACCGCACAACTACTGTGAGTCATCAACGATCGCCCGTATGGAGCAGGAGCCCGGCGGACATCCCTTCGACCGCGACCCACGTGGGGTCCGAACCCTGCCGGCCCGACAGGCGGCCGGGGAGCCGGGACACGCCCCGCCATTGACATGAACCCGCCGCACCGACACGCTGAGAGCGCTCTCAGACTGGTACGGACCAATGTTCGTACGACGACCCCGACCCCACACGGAGGTGGAGAGTGCGCACAGGACTCGCACGCCGGGCGCTGCCCCTGACGGCCGCGGCGGCTCTGATCGGCGGGGTGCTCACCCTGGGCACCCCGAACCCGGCCGACGCGGCGGTACCGGACACGATCCCGCTGAAGATAAGCAACAACTCCGGCCGCGGCGACCAGGTGTACGTCTACGACCTCGGCACCCAGCTCAGCACGGGACTGCAGGGCTACGCCGACGCCGACGGCACCTTCCACACCTGGCCGGCCGGCGGCACCCCGCCCACCCCGGCGCCGGACGCCTCGATCACCGGCCCCGCGGCAGGTCAGTCGAAGACGATCCGGATCCCGAAGTTCTCCGGCCGGATCTACTTCTCCTACGGTCGGAAGCTCGACTTCAGACTGACCACCGGCGGTCTGGTGCAGCCCGCGGTGCAGAACCCGAGCGACCCCAACCGCGACATCCTCTTCAACTGGTCCGAGTACACGCTCAACGACTCGGGGCTGTGGATCAACAGCACCCAGGTGGACATGTTCTCGGTGCCGTACGCGGTCGGGGTGCAGCGCTCCGACGGCAGCACGGCGAGCACCGGGCACCTCAAGTCGGGTGGCTACAACGGGTTCTTCAGCGCCCTGCGCGGGCAGCCCGGAGGCTGGGCGAACCTGGTCCAGACCCGCTCCGACGGCACCGTGCTCCGCGCGCTCTCTCCGCTGTACGGGGTGGAGACGGGGGCGTTGCCGTCGACCGTCATGGACGACTACGTCAACCGGGTCTGGGCGAAGTACGCGACGTCGACCCTGACCGTCACGCCGTTCGCCGACCAGCCGAACACCAAGTACTACGGCCGGGTCTCGGGGAACGTCCTGAACTTCACCAACTCCTCGGGCACGGTGGTGACGAGTTTCCAGAAGCCGGACGCGGGCAGCATCTTCGGCTGCCACAACCTGCTGGACGCGCCCAACGACAACGTGCGCGGGCCGATCTCACGCACCCTGTGCGCGGGTTTCAACCGGTCGACGCTGCTGACCGGTTCGGACCAGCCGGACACCAACCCCGCTGACTTCTACCAGGACACGGTCACCAACCACTACGCCCGCAAGATCCACGCGCAGATGGCTGACGGCAAGGCGTACGCCTTCGCCTTCGACGACGTCGGCAACCAGGAGTCGCTGGTCAATGACGGCAGTCCGCAGCAGGCGTACCTGACGCTGGACCCGCTGAGCTGACACACGCGAGCGTCCCGCACCCGGTTCTCGGGTGCGGGACGCTCAACTGCCCTGCGTCAGCCGGTCGTGACGGCGGTGTCGTCGACGACGAAGCTGGTCTGGAGCGAGGAGTCCTCGACACCGCTGAACTTCAGGGTGACGGTCGAGCCCGCGAACGAGCCGAGGCTGAAGGACTTCTGCACGTACCCGGTGGCCGCGTTGAGGTTGGAGTAGGTGGCCAGGGTGGTCGAACCGGCGGTGACCGTCAGCTTGTCGTACTGGGTGCTGGTGGTGGTCTCGGCCGTGTCGATGTGCAGGTAGAAGGTGAAGGTGGTGCTGGTGCAGGCGGCCGGGATCGTCACCGACTGGGAGAGCGTGTCGGTGTGGGTCGATCCGTAGCCGTCCAGCCAGGCCTTGTACGAGCCCGCGTGGGCGGCCTCGCTGCTGGAGTTGGTGATGACGCCGCTGCTCGCGGTCCAGGTGGTGTTGCCCGACTCGAAGCCGGCGTTGCCGAGCAGCTGCGAGGAGGTGCAACTGCCGCCGCCTCCGCTGGAGCTGACCGTCCAGGTGAAGGACGCGGTGCCGGTGGCGCCGGTCGAGTCGGTCACCGTGACGGTCGTGCTGTAGGTCCCCGCCGTGGTCGGCGTACCCGTTATCGCGCCGGTCGAGCTGTTGATCGACAGGCCGGTGGGCAGTCCGGTCGCCGCGTAGGTCAGCGAGCCGCTGTTGGTACTGCTCGCCGAGATCTGCAGGCTCACCGCGGTGCCGACGGTCGAGGACTGGCTGCCCGGACTGGTGACCGTGACGCCCGATGTGGGCACGGTGATGTGGCTGCCGACGTTGATGCCGGCGAAAGCGTTGCCGACCCCCGCGTACTGGGTGGAGCTCGTGCCGTAGAGCGCCGCGGCCGCGTTCAGGGCGGCGGTGCGGGCGGCGGAGTAGTTGGTGCTGGACGTCATGTACGTCGTCAGCGCCTTGTACCAGATCTGCAGGGCCGCGGCCCGGCCGATGCCGGCGACGGCGACGCCGTCGGAGGTGGTGCTGTTGTACGTGACGCCGTTGATGGTCTTGCTGCCGCTGCCCTCGGACAGCAGGTAGAACATGTGGTTCGCCGGGCCCGAGGAGTAGTGCACGTCGAGGTTGCCGACCCCGGAGTACCAGCTGTCCGCCGACGAGCCGTCCTTGCTCGGCTTGTCCATGTAACGCAGCGGCGTGCCGTCGCCGTTGATGTCGATCTTCTCGCCGATGAGGTAGTCACCGACGTCGGAGGAGTTGTTGGCGTAGAACTCCACGCCGGTGCCGAAGATGTCGGAGGTCGCCTCGTTCAACCCGCCAGACTCGCCGGTGTAGTCGAGGCCGGCGGTGTTCGACGTGACGCCGTGGCTCATCTCGTGGCCCGCCACGTCGAGCGAGGTCAGGGCGTGGGTGCCGCCCGAGCCGTCGCCGTAGGTCATGCAGAAGCAGTCGTCGTCCCAGAAGGCGTTGACGTAGCTGCTGCTGTAGTGGACCCGGGAGTAGGCGGCGACACCGTCGTTCTTGATGCCGCTGCGCCCGAAGGTGTTCTTGTAGAAGTCCCAGGTCATCTGGGCGCCGTAGGCCGCGTCGGCGCCGGCGGTCTGGGTGTTGGAGCCGGATCCGGTGCCCCAGACGTCGTCGGTGTCGGTCATCAGGGTGCCGGTGCCCGACGTGGCGTTGTTGAGGTTGTACGTCTTGTGGCCGCCGCGCGTGGTGTCGTACAGCTGGTACGTCGAACCCGACAGCGTGGTGTTCAGCGTGACCGTGCCGCTGTACTGGGTGTTGCCGGTGCCCGTCTGGACGGCCTGGTAGCGGTAGAGCTCCTTGCCGGTGGTGGCGTCCGTGACGACGTGCAGCTTGCTGGGCGTGCCGTCGTCCTGGAAGCCGCCGATCACGGTCTCCCAGGCGAGCTTCGGGGTGCCGCCGCCGGCCCAGATCACCTTGCGGGCGCTGTCGGCGGTGGGCTTCTGCGCGTCGAGGGCCTTGGCGGCCTTGAGCGCCTTGGTCCGGGCGGCGGACTTGCTGTAGGCCGCGCTGACCGTGGGGACCATGATGGTGTGCTTGTTGTTGAAGGTCGTGCTCACGGTTCCGGCCGCGAGGGAGGCGGGCGGGGTGTGCACGATCAGGTCGCCGCCGAGGACCGGCAGACCGGCATAGGTACGCTCGTAACGGGTGTGCACGGTGCCGTCGTTGTCCTTGACGACGTCCTTGACGACCAGTTTCTCCTTGGCGCCGAGGCCGATGGTGCGAGCGGTGGCGGCGGTCTTCTGCTGGGCGCTCTTGAGCAGTGCGGAATGCTGGGCGGGGGTGAGCTTGGCCTCCAGGCCGCCGGTGCGCACGGGACTGGGGTGGGGGGTGGCGGGCTTGGCGTTCGCCGGGACCGACTGGATGCCGACGGCGAGGAAGGCCGCGGTGGAGACCAGGGCGGCCCCTACCGTGGCCCGTCTGTGGGGAAGACGTCTCACTCGTACTCCTCCTGCTGCGGCCGCCGGGTCGCGGCCGGTGACAGACCGGGCAGACGGGTGTGCTGTCCGGGACGAGCTGAGCTGTGCGGGAACCGGGATCCCGGGGCCGGGGTGAGTGGCCCGTGATCCGGGGACACGCCAGGGAGAAAGCGTGTGCTGAGCGAGGATTCCAGATTTGACCCGCACATGTCAGCGAGGTCGAGGTCAGTCAAGGGTTTTCCCTATGGGCGGGGGCCGGGGCGCACCGGCGCTCAGCGGACCGGCCGGCGCACCATGAACACGTCCACCGGATCCTCGCTCTCGGCCAGGAAGCCGTGCCGCTCGTACAGCCGCCGGGCCGCGCTGCCTCGCAGGACGTTCAGCCGGACGGCCACGCCGTCGCGGTCGCAGCGCTCCAGCAACTCGCGCAGCACGGCCGAGCCGATGCCGATGCCCTGCGCGTGCGGGGCCAGATAGAAGTGCTCCAGCCACCGGATGTCCCCGGCCGGCCGCAGCGCCACACAGCCGGCGAAGTCACCACCCACCTCGATCACCCAGGTGTGGGCCGCGCCGAACCCGTCCCGCAGCAGCTGCCGGACCCGTCGCCCGTCGTACCGCCCGAGCCGCTCCAGGTCGTCCCGCATCACCACGGCACGCAGTTCGGCCACCGCCTCCACGTCCGCGTCCGACGCCGGCCGCATCTTCCAGTCCGCCATGATCGCCACGCTATCCGCCGCGGCCGGCCGCCAAGGCACCGGGGCGGGGCGACCGGTCCGGCCGATGAACCGCCGACGGTCACCCGCCGGGAGGCCGGGCCGGTCGCGGCCGTGCGCCGCACCGGTCACCGTGGGTCATCAGCCCGAGCCGTATCATGCTGACCGATTTATCCTGGTTCAGCCGGAGTGCGGCGACCTCGCACCCGCGGACCGGCCGTCGGCAGCTCCCACCCCACGGAAGGGGCTCACCCATGCGGGTCTTCATCGTCGGCACAGGGAACATGGCGGGAGGTATCGCCACCCGGGCCCTGGCGGGTGGCCACACGGTCCGGCTGATCGGCACGGATCCCGCCAAGGCCACCACGCTCGCCGACGCGCTGAGCGAGCGGACGCCGGGGGCGGACGTGGCGCCGGCCGTGCCGGACGCGGTCGGATCGGCGGACGTCGTGGTGCTGGCCGTACCGTTCGACGCGGCCAAGCAGGTCGTGACCGAGTACGGGGACCAGCTCGCCGGGAAGACCGTCGTCGACATCTCCAACCCGGTGGACTTCTCGACCTTCGACTCGCTCACGGTGCCCGCGGACAGTTCCGCCGCCCAGCAGCTCGCCGAGGCGGCCGCGCCGGGCACACACATGGTGAAGGCCTTCAACACCACGTTCGCGGGTTCGCTGGTCGCGGGCGAGGTGGGCGGGCTGCCGCTGGACGTGTTCATCGCCGGCGACAACGCGGCGGCCCGCGACCAGGTGGCCGAACTGGCCGCATCCGGCGGCCTCAACCCGGTGGTCGTCGGCGGACTGCGCCACGCCCGGGAGCTGGAGGGCATCCAGCTGCTGCACATGGCCCTGCAGACGCGGCCCGAGGGGCACGGCTGGATGAGCGCCATCAAGATCGTCGCCCCCTGAGCCCCGCCCGCGGTGCCCGCGCGGCAGCTGAAGTCCCGGTGACCCTCCGGCGCACGCTCCCGGCGCGTGGTGTCTTCTCCTCCACAACCGGTTCGGTATCCCCACCCAGCCGGCCCCGGTCGCCACCGGCAGGCGGGGCACCCCCATCGCCCCGCGCCCGGTCCGCAGGACCCGTACGGCACCGCCGCGAATCCCCACGAGGGGTGACCGCTCCCGACCGAACCCCCATGCCGCAGCGATCCGTTGATCGTTGTACGGTTCCCGCGTGGCTCACTCCTCACGCGAATCCGCAGAAGGCGCCGGCTGGGGCAACGCCGAGCGGGGCGCCTACCGCCGGCTGATGCCGGACCACGTCCAAAAAGTGTTCTGGTTCAACCCGAGGACCATGTGGGCCGCCCGCAACGGGGTGCTGGCGTCCTGGTTCGGCGACCCGACGGGCCGTACCCGCAGCCGCTGGGTGGCACAGCAGGCAGCCGTCGGAGCCCCCGCCGACAAGGTGATCCGGCGGCCTGAGGCGGACCGGTTCTCCTTCATGGTGATCGGCGACACCGGCGAGGGCGACGACTCGCAGTACGCCGTCGTGCCCGGGTTCCTGAAGGCCGGTCAGGACACCGCCTTCGCGGTGATCACGAGCGACGTGATCTATCCGGTCGGGGCCACCGACGACTACGGCACCAAGTTCTTCCGTCCGTACCAGGACTATCCGGCGCCGATCTACGCGATACCCGGCAACCACGACTGGTACGAGGACCTCGGCGCCTTCATGCGGGTCTTCTGCGACGACGCCCCACTGCTTCCGGCCGAGCCGAGGCCGCGCCCGCTCACCCGCGCCTGGTGGCGCACCCTGCTCTGGCACCGCCCGCGTCCGGCCGACGAGCAACTTCTGGCCGAGGCGCGGAAGTTGCGGTCCGCCCAGGAGCAGACGGCCGTACAGCCGGGACCGTACTGGGCCATCGACGCCGGGCCGGTCCGGATCGTCGGCATCGACACCGGTCTGCTCGGCACCATCGACGCCGAACAGGGCGCCTGGCTGCGGGAGGTGTCCCGGGGACCGCGTCCGAAGATCCTCGTCACCGGCTCCCCGCTGTACGTGGACGGCGAGCACCACCCGTGTCCGATCGAGGGCGGCGGCACGGTCGACGACATCGTCCGCGACCCGGCCCACCACTACGTGGCGGCGATCGGCGGCGACATCCACAACTACCAGCGCTACCCCGTCGAGGTCGCCGGCCGCACCATCCAGTACGTGGTCGCGGGCGGCGGCGGTGCCTTCATGCACGCCACCCACACAATCCCCCCGGTGTCGATCGCGAACGTCACCGAGGACGACTTCCGCTGCTATCCGCTGCGCGGCGACTCCCTCGCCTTCTACAGCCGGCTGTACGGCCGACGGCTGCGGCTCCCCCGCCTGTTCACCCTCACCGAGGCGGAGGCGACGGCCGTGATCGCCGAGCGCCTCGGCATCAGGCCCGGCCGTACGCCCGCCCCGGACGTCCGGGTCTCTCGCCGCGCCCGCCTGGTCGCGACGCTGCTGGGCGCCGGCAGCCGCCCGGACCGCGGCCCGCGTTTCCGGCTGCCCGTGAAGAAGATCTACACCCAGCTGTTCTCCCCGGGCTCGGTCACCTACAGCCCGCCCTTCTTCAAGTGCTTCCTGCGCCTCGACGTCAGCCCGGAGGCGGTACGGCTGCGCTGCTTCGCCGCCACCGGGAACCGCCCGCAGGAACTCGATCCGCCGATCGAGGACGAGATCACCATCCCCCTCGTCTGATCACACTCCCGCAATGTTCGGGTGCCACAATCGGGGCAGAACTGACGTACGACCGCTGGAGGACCCGTGCCGTCCGCCCCCCGCCCGCTGCGCAGACTGGGCTTCCTCACCATCGGCCTGTTCGACGGCGCGGATCCGGGCCGGGGGCACGAGTCCACGCTGGAGATCATCGAGCTGGGCGAGCGGCTGGGCTTCGACAGCGCCTGGGTGCGCCACCGGCACCTGCAGTACGGCATCTCGTCGCCGGTCGCCGTCCTCGCGGCGGCCTCGCAGCGCACCAGCCGTATCGAACTCGGCACCGCGGTGATCCCGCTGGGCTGGGAGAACCCGCTGCGGCTCGCCGAGGACCTGGCCACCGTCGACCTCCTGTCCGGCGGCCGGCTCAACCCCGGTGTGAGCGTGGGCCCGCCGATGCACTACGAGCAGGTCAGGGAGGCCCTCTACCCGGACACGGCCGACGCCGAGGACTTCAGCTATGAGCGGGTGCGCCGGCTCCTGGACTTCGTCCGGGGCAACCCGGCCACCGACTTCAGCGGGGTGGAGGGCTTCGAGGTGTTCTCGGACGTCGTCCAGCCGCACTCCCCCGGTCTCGGCCGGCGGCTCTGGTACGGCGGCGGCAGCCTCGGCTCGGCCCGCTGGGCGGGCGAGCACGGCATGAACTTCCTGACCAGCAGCGTCGTACGGGCCGGTGACCCGGCTGACGGCCACGACTTCGCCGAGATCCAGCTCTCGCACATCCGCGAGTTCCGGGCCCATCACCCGGACGGCGAGGCGGCCCGGGTCTCCCAGGGCCTGGTCGTCATCCCCACCGACTCCGCCACACCCGAGCAGCGCGCCAAGTACGAGGCGTACGCGGCCAAGCGGCTGCCCCGCACCACGAGCCCGCAGGGCCCGGCGCGGTTGCTGTTCGCACCGGACCTCGTCGGCACCTCGGCGGAGATCGTCGAGCAACTGCACGCGCACGCCGGGTTCCGCGAGGTCGACGAGGTGGCGTTCGCGCTGCCGTTCACGTTCGAGCACGAGGACTACGTCCAGATCCTCACGGACATGGCGGCGCAGCTGGGCCCGGCGCTCGGCTGGCGGCCGGGGTCCGCCGCCTGAGTCACCAGCGGCGCACCTCCGTGCCGGTCACCGGCTGTGACGGCTTGCCGTCCACGCCGACCGGCACCTCGCCGTGCAGCATCACCCGGTGCATGACACGCGGGAAGCCGAGGTGGGCGTTGTCGCCGGGCGCGAGGTGGATGGTGGCCCGGTTGTCCCAGAAGGCGACGCTGCCGGGCTGCCAGCGGAAGCGGACCGTGTACTCGGGCCGTACCGCCTGTTCGAGCAGCATCTCAAGGAGCGCGGCGCTCTCCGGGCGGGAGACGCCGGCGATCTGCTCGACGTAGTAGCCGTTGACGTACAGCACCCGCTCCCCGCTCTCCGGGTGGACGCGCACCAGCGGGTGCACCGAGGCCACCTGGTGGTCCAGCAGGTGCCGCAGGTAGGAGTCGTCGCCGGGACGGGACTGGTAGCCGACGCCGAGGCGGTGCTCGGCGCGCAGTCCGTCGACGAAGGCGCGCACGGGCGCGGAGAGCCCGGCGTAGGCGGCGGCCAGGTTGGCCCAGGTGGTGTCGCCGCCGTACGGCGGTACGGTCTCGGCGCGCAGGACGGTCGCGGCGGGCGGATCGATCCGGGCCCCGTGGTCGCAGTGCCAGCCGCGCAGCAGGGTGTGCCGGCGCCGCTGGAGCCACTCCTCGTGCTCCATCCCGAAGCGGCCGCCCAGCTCCAGCCGGTCGGCGGTGGTCTCCACCTCGGGGAAGCCGGCCGGCGAGGCACTGCCGCGCCGGCCGAGCACGACCGGTTCGCCGAAACGGCGGGCGAAGGCGACGTGCCCGGCGTGGTCGAGCCGCTGGTCCCGGAAGAAGACGACCTTCCAGCGCAGCACGGCCTCCCGGATCAGGGCGACCACGGCGTCGTCGAGCTCCCCGGTGAGGTCGACCCCGGTGATCTCGGCACCGATGTGCCCGGCGACGGGGTTCACCTCGACCGCCCGGGTTCCCGTCCTGTTTTCCGTCGTCATGTGTACTCCGCTGGTCGTCGGTACCGGCCAGTGGAGAGGTACCCCGGCGGGGGGCGCGGGGATGCACCGGGCGCTCCGGCATCCGGAGGCACGCGGCTGGCGATCGGGCGGATGGTCACGGACGATGATCACGAACTCTCTGGTGGAAGCGCTTCTGGTCCGCTGAGGCCCGCGAAGGAGAGACCCGTGCAAACCGTTGACACAGGCCGGCAGGTGGCCGCATGAGCCTTCGCAAGAACGCGCGGGACGCCTCGCGTCAGCGAGCCCAGAGGGCCCTGGCGCATGACGGATGGTCGCGCGCGAGCCTGGTGTCGGTCCTGCTGGTCCTCCTGCCGACGACCGCGGCGCTGGGCCATTTCGGTGTCGGTGACCTGACCAGCGCCTTCACCTTTCCCGGTCGCCTCACCGGTGCGGTGCTCCTCGTGGTCGCCTTCGTCTCGCTCCTGGGCGCCGCCGCGCTGGTGGACCACTCGCAGTTCCGGTCTTTCACCAACTCCGGCACGCTGGCCCTGATCGGTGCGTTCGCCGCCCTCGTGGCCAACGTGACACTCTTCTTCGAACTGCTGTACAACGCCGACTCGGTCCTCTGGAAGGTGTTCTTCGGCGCACTCGCGTCGGGCTCGGTATGGGCCGTCTTCGCCGTATGGCGGACATTGGCCGTGATTCCCGCTCCGAAGCGAGTGGCAACGGCAGTGCTCGTCACCACCGTCATCGCGGTGGGAAATTTCGGCTATCAGAATCTCTACCTGCCGTCCCAGCACGAGGTCAGGCCCGTCATCAGGCTGACCACGGGGACTCCGGTGCCGAGTCCAGATCGAAAAGCGTTCTCCGTGCCGGTCGACATCACCCTCGAAAACCACAGTGACCTGAGTTTCGACGTGCTCGGCACCGAATTCCATGCCATGGCGCAACGGGTGCCGCTGGCCGGGCAGGGCCGGCTCCGTGATCAATGGCGGACCACTGCCAAGCAGTGGACGAATTTCGAGGAGACGAATCCGCTGTCGCGCAGCGAGGTCTACCAACCAGGCGACCTGGTGGAGGCCCAGCCGTGGATGCGCTACGGAGGTTCGATCGACGCGAACGACACCGTCAACGCCCGAGTGGTCGTACAACTGCCCATGGATACGGCGTACGACCAGGTGGCTTTCTACGCCAGCGCACACCTCACGCGCAAGGACCGCGTGTCCCTCGACCACCTCAGGCCCGCCCCGGCTTTCATGAGCTGGGCCGGTGGACCTGTACCCGATTGGCTGAAGAGGAAGACGGGTTTTGATTCCCTCATCTATGAGTGCCCGCTTCGCGAGAACAACGCGATCGACGCGGAAACGAGAGATACCCGGCACATCACCGTCTACTGGAACTTCGGTGCCCACGGCGTCAATATCCTGGAATCCATCAGCAAGGAACACGGCAAGGACGAGTCCGACAGCGTGACAACGAGCCGGTACGGCATCCGCCTCGCCGAGACAGGGCCGGTGGAACTCAGCCTGTGGGACATCAAGAGCAAGCTGTGACCGGCACGACCGTGCCAGGTACTGGCGAACGGCGGTCGCCCAGCCTCTCCAGCCACACCACCAGCGCGAGCGAGCAGTTCACGCGGTCCCAGGAGTACGAGTCGCCCATCCCCCACTGCGCCTCCCGCACCGCCCGGCACAGCGTGTCGACGTCGAACATCTCCCCGACGAGTGGATGCCGCGCGGAGCGGCAGAGGTCGACGAGTTCGTCGCCGTGGCCCCGTAGGCCACGCACGTAGAGGTCGTTGAAGGGGATCTTGGCCGTTCGGCCGTGTATCCGGGGCGGGAGCAGGTCCGCCATGGCCTCACGCAGCACCGTCTTCGGGCGGCCCGCCCGGAACGCGGCTTCCGCGGACACGCGCCGCATCGTCGCGACCACCTCCGGGTCGAGGAAGGGGTGCGAGAGGAAGAACCCGTTCTGCTGTGCGTGGCGCCAGGACAACGGGTCCGGCGCGGCAAGGTAGTTGGCCGCGTCGTAGAGCGACTGCTCCGGCCGGCTCCCGAACACGAAGCGGCTCTCGGCGATGCTGGCCGCCCGGTAGCCGTGAGCCCGCGCGAATCCGGGGCGCAGCCAGGGCGGGCGGGTGAAGGGGCCGAGCCCCCCGAGTACGGTTCCGCGATGAACGAGCCTCGCGAACCGTTCGGCCGCGAGCGGAAGCGCCGGCCGCACCACGTGGGTGCCGACGATGTCACGGACACCCCGTTCGTTGGCTGCGGCCACGGCTCGTGCCTGCCGGGTCAGCTCCCGGAGTCTGCCGGAGCGGGCGAGCCGGTGCAGGTGCAGCGGGTTGGTGTCGACGACCGGATCGGCTCCGCAACCGGTCAGAAGGATGTCGCAGCCCAGGTCCCCCGCAACGGCATGCAGCCGTGTCCAGAACGGGGCGCGGAAGGCGTGCGCGTGCGGTTCGTCCGAGTCGCCCGCGTGGTGCTCGAAGTCATCGAAGTCGGCCACGTCGTCGGCCTCGACGATCACCGGGCGGGCCGCTGGTGCGAGCCGGCGGACCGCGTCGACGGCCTCTGTGAGATACGGCCGCTCCCCGGCCAGCTCTCCCCTGTCGAAGCGCCCGGCGAGCAGGATCAGGTCCGCGTCGGGGTCCGCGCCCTCGTCGAGCAGGCGCGCCGCGAGCAACGCGACGCTGGTGGAGTCGGTGCCGCCGGAGACGTGGCAGGCGGTCGTCCTGCCGAGGCGGCGCCCGACAGCCTGCTCCAGGGCTCGGCGCAGATCCTGCCCGGCCTCACCGGGACGGAGTACGTCGGGCGGCGCCGGGTCGCCGGCCCGACGGCCGCGGAGTACCGACCGCCCGCGCAGCCGCCCGCCGGCCGAAAGCTCCACCACCTCGCCGCCGAGGACACGGTGCACCCCGGCGAACGGGGTCAGCCGCGCATGCGGTTGGGCCATGTTCCCGGTCAGGTAGCGGCAGAAGTAACGGGGTTCCAGCTCCGTCGGGCGGCCCAGGCCGCGCGCCGCGGTGCTCACGGCGGTCACGCGGCCACCGGTCTCTCTGAAGAACAGCGGGATGCGTGCCTGTGCGTCCCGCATCAGCAGCACGCGGTCCCGGTAGATGAGGACAGCCGCGAAGTCGCCGGGCGGGAGCGGCGGTTCGGCTCCGGGACGGTCGAAGGCGCCGAGGAGAGCGCGAGCGCCTGCCAGGCGGTCCTGGACCGAGCCGACCCAGCCGACGACCGCCGCGGTGCCGGCCGGTGCGCAGACCGTCGTCACGAGTCCCTGTCGCACCATGGCGTCGGCGGTCCAGAGCCTCACCGCATCCCGGGGCCATTCGAGTCGGAGCGCTTCCATCTCACTGGTTTCCGCAGCCGATCGAGAGGACCGGCGTGAAGACGTGCCCCCGCGGGTCGGCGGCGGGAACGCACAGCCCGGCCGCTGACGTCCAGGCGTGCAGGGCGAACGGGTGCTCACGCACGCCGACATGGAGGGTGGCCTCGAAACCGCGCCGTCGCAGCAGGACGAACGCCGTCACGGCCTCCGCCTTGCAGTCGTCGTTGACGAACCAGCTTCCACGGCTGTGCGACTGGACCGCTTGTTTCAGCGTTGCCACGTCCTGTGCGGAAGGGACGTCCGCGCGAGCGTAGCCTGGGGCGGCCAGCGGCAGCAGCCGCAGGACGCGTCCGAAGCCCAGCGTGCGGATCAGCAGGTGGACGCCGCGCAGCCAGATCCCGATCTCACCGTCGCTGTACCCCTTTCGGCGCGCCGGCGCGCATCCGGCTCGGACGAGACCGGTGACGAGTTCCGCGCGTTCGTCGGCGTTGCCGTCGGCGAGCGTCTGCACGTCGGCCGTCGTCATGCCGAGAAAGCGCGTCCGTCTCCAGTCGGCGATGAGGGCCCCGCCGGACAGCCTGGTGACGCGGCAGTGCGGTGAAAGGATTCGCGTCATGGCCACGAGGGCATCGGTGTCCTCTTCCACCGCGTCTCCTCCCGTGTCACAGGTGCGGGTGCGTCAGGACTGGTATCCGTGACCGTCGTAGTCGCCCCCGCTGAAACCCCCGATCAGCCGGCCGTTCCCCAGCAGGACAAGGCCGTGCGGCATACGCCGCCGCAGGAATCGGATCAACATCGTCTACCTCCGGAGCCGGGTGGCAACGATCATGTCAAGGCTACTCCGCCCCCGACGCCTCGCAACCGTGGAGCCTGCCGACGCCCCAGCCGTGCTCGTGGCAGCGCGGGGCCACGAAAAAGGAGCGGTGCGGAACGGGTCGGTCAGGCCATGATCGGAGTACACCGTGCTGAAGGAGCCGCTCGTGCATGACACCGCCGACCTCGTCGCCGAGGCCTACGCACTGGGCCCCGGCCCGTGGACTCTGACGCCCGTCACGCGTGGCGCGCTGGGCCGCATCTGGAGGCTTTCGGGCGCGGACGGCTCCTCCTGGGCGGTGAAGGAACTCCTGTTCGGCGGCGACGAGGAGGACGTCGAGCGGGAGGCCTCGTTACGGCTCGCCGCGGAGCGCCTTGGCATCGCCTCCCCGCGTCTCCTCGCCGGCCGCGACGGCACGCACCTCACCCGCGTCGCCACCACCGCCGGCAGCTCCCCGGTGAAGGTGTACGACTGGATCGAGGGCACCACGGCGGACATCGCCGACCCCGGGATCCTGGACTGGTTCGGCCGGACCATGGCTCTGCTCCACCGAGCGGGCGAGGGCGCGACCGAGACACCGGACGGCTGGTACGAGCGGTGCCCCGAGGACGGGGACTGGAAGGCGCTGCACGAGAAGGTGGCCGCGGCCGGCCTGCCGTGGGCCGACGAACTGGGCAGGTTCATCGGCACCTCGGCGGTGGAACTGGCCCGCTGGGTCACCCCGTCCGACGCCGGGGACCGTGTGCTGTCACACCTCGATCTGCAGCCCCAGAACGTCCTGGTCGCTCCGACCGGGCCGGTCCTGCTCGACTGGGACAACGCCGGCCCCGCCTCCGCGGAACGGGAGTTCGCCCAGGCCCTGTACGTGTGGTCGGGCGGCAACCGGGTGGCCGAGGCCCTGGCCCGGCGCCTGGCCAGGGCCTACCGCCAGGCGGGCGGCCCTGCCAGGATCCACGGCCCGGAGTCCTTCTCCATGCTCTTCGCGACGTCGCTGAACTACATCCGTGTCCAGGCCGAGGCCGCCGTCGACCTGGGACTGCCGCCGGCACAGCGCGAGTTCTCGGCGGGCCAGGTCGTCGCCCGGCTGGCCGAGGTGCCGGACCTCGCGGCGGTGTCCCGGCTGGTCGCGGCCGTCAAGGACGAGTAGCCCGGTCTGCGAGGCTGGGGGTACGGCACAGTCGAGGGAAGGTCGCACCGTGATCAGCATTCCGGCGTACACGCTCAACGACGGGACGACGGTCCCCGCCACCGGCCTGGGCACCTGGCCGATGGACGACACGCAGGCCGAGCAGGCCGTTCGCCACGGGCTGGAGCTGGGGTACCGGCTGGTGGACACGGCGGTGAACTACCACAACGAGTCCGGGGTCGGCCGGGGTGTCGCGAGCAGCGGGGTGCCCCGCGAGGAGGTGGTGGTGACGACGAAGCTGCCGGGCCGCCACCACGGCTACGAGGAGACCCTCGCCTCCTTCGAGGAGTCCCGGCAGCGGCTGGGCGTGGAGTACGTGGACCTGTATCTGATCCACTGGCCCAATCCCCGGGTCGGCAGGTACGTCGACTCGTGGCAGGCGATGATCAAGCTGCGCGAGGACGGTCTGGTGCGCTCGATCGGCGTCTCCAACTTCACCGCGGAGCACCTCACCCGGCTGGAGAAGGAGACCGGCGTGCTGCCCGCCGTGAACCAGGTGGAACTGCATCCGCTGTTCCCGCAGGAGGAGCTGCGGGCCTTCCACGCGGAGAAGGGCATCGTCACCGAGAGCTGGAGCCCGCTCGGCCGGGACGTCCGGCTCCTCGACGACCCGGCGGTCGTGGCGGTCGCCGAGGCGCACGGCGTCACGTCCGCCCAGGCGGTGCTGCGCTGGCACGTGCAGCTCGGAGCGCTGCCCATTCCGAAGTCGGCGGACGCCGGACGGCAGCGCGCCAACCTGGACCTGTTCGGTTTCGAACTGGACGCCGCCCAGATGGCGGCGGTCTCCGGGCGGTCCCACCGGCGGCTGGGCGGCGACCCGGACCGCCACGAGGAGTTCTGAGCCGCGGCAGGCCGCAGGCCGGTCGGGAGGAGCTCCGCCGGGTACTCGGGGCGCACGGCCGAGGGAAGGAGCCATGGTGAGCAGCGACGACCGTTTGCGTACATACCGCGGCAAACGTGACTTCGAGCGGACCAGGGAGCCGTCGGGGCAGGCGCAGGCGGCCGGTGACCGGCTCCGGTTCGTGGTGCAGATCCATGACGCGCGCCGGATGCACTTCGACTTCCGGCTGCAGGTCGACGACGTCCTGAAGTCCTGGTCGATCCCGAAAGGCCCGTCCACCGACCCCGGGGACAAGCGGCTGGCCGTGCCGACCGAGGACCATCCGCTGGAGTACGAGAACTTCGAGGGCGTGATCCCGAAGGGCGAGTACGGCGGCGGCACCGTGATCGTCTGGGACCACGGCTGGTACGAGCCCCTCAGCCACGACCGCCGGGGGCGCCCGGTCGGCTTCGGGGAGTCGCTGGAGGGCGGGCATGCCACCTTCCGGCTGCACGGCTCCAAGCTGCACGGCGAGTACGCCCTGACCCGGTTCCGGGGCGGGGACGGCGACGACGCCTGGCTGCTGGTGAAGAAGGGGGCCGCGCGCTCGGACGGGCACGGCACGCCCGACCCCCGGCGGGCTCGTTCGGTGCGCTCCGGCCGGACCCTCGCCCAGGTCGCGGCGGACGCGAGCAAGGGGTGAGGGACGGCGCCCGGCCCTGACGACCGGCTGCCTCCCGCCCCCTCGGGCGGTTGCAGCAGCGGCTGGAGCCGACCCGGCGGGACGTCGAGCGCACCGGGGTCGCGGTGACCCACCACGTCTTCGACGTGCTCCGCCTGGAGGGCCGCGACACCCGTCAACTGCCGCTGCAGGTACGGGAGCCGCTGCCGCGGCGCACGCTCGCCCACCGGACGCCGGTGCGCCTCACCCCGCATCGCAACGCGGGCGGCGCGGAGTTGCTCGCCGACGCGTGCGCCCGCGGCTGGCAGGGGCTGATCGCCGGCGGGGCCGACGGGCCGTATGCGGCCTGCCGGTCCACGGACCGGCCGGAGCCGAAGTGCTCGCGCGGGCAGGAGTGGACAGTGGTCCGGGAGCGGGCCGACGAATGAGCCCCAGGGCCGCCTGCGCGCACGCGGATTGAGCCGTTCCTGCCCCGGTCCGCCCGGCGGGGGCCTATGTTCGCGAAGGTACTCGATCTTCGGTTCAGGAGGCCCCACCCATGCGCACCGCGCTCCGTACCGTCATGGCCGGGGCGGTGGCCGCCGGCACTCTGCTGACCTGCGGCACCGCCCACGCCACCCCCGCCGGACCCGGCGTGACCGGCAGGGTGATCAGCCAGACCACCATCGGCGACACGGACTACGTCCTGCGGGAGATCACCGTCCCGCCCGGCCAGACCACTGGCTGGCACTACCACGACGGCCCGGTCTACGGATACGTCCAGAAGGGCACCCTCAGCCACTTCCACTCCGACTGCGAGGAGGACGGCGTCTACCACCGGGGCGGCACGGTGTACGAGTCGGGCGGCCCCGGCGATGTGCACCTGGGCGCCAACCTCGGTGACACCGACCTGGTCCTGGACGTGCTGTACATCCTGCCGCACGGCTCCCCGTACTCCGAGTCGGTGCCGAACCCGGGCTGCGACTTCGAGTAGACCGGTGGTCGCCCCCTCACTCGTCGGCGACCGGCAACGGGCCTTCGGGCAGCGGCTGTTCGGCCCAGATGGTCTTGCCGCTGCCCGTCTGCCGGCTGCCCCAGCGCTGGGTGAGCTGGGCGACGAGCAGCAGGCCGCGGCCGCCCTCGTCGTAGGCGTGCGCCCGGCGCAGGTGCGGTGAGGTCGAACTGCCGTCGGCGACCTCGCAGATGAGTGCGCGGTCACGGATCAGCCGTAGCTGGATGGGCGGTTCGCCGTAGCGGATCGCGTTGGTGACGAGTTCGCTGACGACGAGTTCGGTGACGAATGCGGCCTCGTCCAGGCCCCAGGCGGTGAGCTGTTCGGTGGCCGCCTGCCGGAAGTGCGCCACCTCGGCCGGGTCGGGCGGCACGTCCCAGGTGGCGACCCGGTCGGCGCCGAGAGCGCGGGTGCGCACCAGCAGCAGGGCGACGTCGTCGGAGGGCTGGTCCGGCATGACGGCCTTGAGCACGTTGTCGCTGAGGGTCTCCAGGGAGTCGGCGGGCACGCTCAGGGCACGGCACATCTCCTCGGTGGCGCGGTCCACGTCCCGCTCCCGGTCCTCGACCAGGCCGTCCGTGTAGAAGGCGACGACAGCTCCCTCGGGCAGTTCGAGCTCCGCCGCCTCGAAGGGCAGCCCCCCGACGCCGAGCGGCGGACCCGCGGTCATCGGGATCAGCTCGGCCGCGCCGCCCGGCAGCACGACCGCCGGCGCCAGGTGGCCGGCGGCGGCCAGGCTGAGGCGCCGGGAGACCGGGTCGTAGACGGCGTACAGGCAGGTGGCGCCCAGCTCGGCGACCTCCTCGCCGGGAACGTCCGCGGCCAGGTGGGTGACCAGGTCGTCGAGGTGGGTGAGGAGCTCGTCGGGGGGCAGGTCCACGTCCGCGAGGGTGCGTACCGCCGTTCGCAGACGTCCCATGGTGGCGGAGGAACGGATGCCGTGGCCGACCACGTCGCCGACGACCAGGCCGACCCGGCTGCCGGAGAGCGGGATCACGTCGAACCAGTCGCCTCCGATGCCGGCCAGCGATCCGCTGGGCAGGTAGCGGTGGGCCACCTCGACGGCGGCCTGCCCGGGCAGGCCGCTGGGCAGCAGGCTGTGCTGGAGGGCGAGGGCGGTGGAGCGCTCGCGGGCGAAGCGGCGGGCGTTGTCGATGCAGACGGCGGCGCGGCTGGCGATTTCCTCGGCGAAGACGGTGTCGTCGAGGACGTAGTCGTCGGGGTGGCGCATGCGCACGCCCACGACGACGCCGAGCAGGACGCCCCGGGCCTGCAGGGGGACGGCGATCATGGAGTGGACGCCCTGGCGGTGGACGCGGCCCTCGGGCGAGAGGGTGTTGCGCTCCTCGACCCAGCGGCGGAACTCGGGCTCGCCGGCCTGGCCGACCACCGCCCGCAGCTCCCGCAGCGCCCGTGCCGGCGGTGACATCGCCGGGTGCACCTCGGCCTCGCCCAGGCGTATGGCTGCCTCGGGGGTGCCCTCGGTCGCGGAGCCGTGGGCGACCCGGCGCAGCGCGATGTCGCCCACCGGTACGGAGAGGGGCTCCTCGGCTCCCAGGACCCAGTCGAGGAGGTCGACGCTGGCGAAGTCGGCGTAGCGCGGGACGAGGAGTTCGACGAGTTCCTCGGCGGTGCGTACCACGTCCAGGGTGGTGCCGATGGAGGTGGCCGCCTCGTTGAGGAGGGTGAGCCGGAGGCGGGCCAGGTACTGCTCGGTGCTGTCGAAGGCGGCCAGGGCGACGGCGGTCAGCTCGCCGGCGGGGTCGCGCAGCGGCCACATCTCGATGCTCCAGGCGTGTTCGCGGTTCAGGGCCGGGGCGCCGGTGAAGCTCTCGTAGCGGACGGGCCGGCCGGTCTCGACGACCTGGCGCAGATGGCTCAGGAAGCCCTCGCTGTGCGGGGCATCGTCGACGGTGTCCAGGAAGAAACGGCCGAGCAGGGCCTCCTCGGGGACGCCCATGACGTGGCAGGCGGCGGCGTTGGAGCGGAGGTAGCGCTGGCGGATGTCGAAGACCGACATGGACATGGAGGCCTGCTGGAAGGCCTGGCCGGCCAGGGTGGGGTCGGCCTGCCAGGGCGGGTCGGCGGTGAGCACGTAGCCGGTGGACCCGCCGTCGGGGCCGAGGACCGGGCAGGCGGTCAGGGCGATCTCCGTGCGGCGTCCGTCGGAGCGGCGCAGCGTGACGGTCCCGGCGCGGGCGGCCAGCACCCGGGCGGGGACCGCCTCGGCGAGGAGGTCGGCGGCGGGCTTGCCCACGACCTCCTCCGCCCGGTGTCCGGTGAGCACCCGCGCGCCTTCGCTCCACCCCGTCACCCGGCCCAGGGCATCAATGATCGCCGTGGCAGCGACACGCTCCATACGCCCCAGGATGGGACCTATGTCCCAGCGCATCAAGCGCGGACCGGACCGTCCGCTCAGTCCTGGTGGGCCCGCAGAGCGGCCAGCGCCCGGTCGGCGTGGGTGTTCATGCGCAGCTCGCTGCGGACGACCTCCAGTACGGTGCGGTCCTGGGCGATCACGAAGGTGGCCCGCTTGGTCGGGGCGAGCGAGAAGCCCCGCTTCACGCCGAACAGCTCACGGACGGCGCCGTCCGCGTCGGAGAGGAGCGGCATGCCGAGCGTGTGCTTCCCGGAGAACTCCTGCTGGCGCTCCACGCTGTCCCCGCTGATCCCGACGGGCCGGGCGCCGGCGGCCGCGAACTCGGCGGCCAGGTCCCGGAAGTGGCAGGCCTCGGCGGTGCAGCCGGCCGACAGGGCGGCGGGGTAGAAGAACAGCACGACCGGCCCGTCGGCCAGCAGCTCCGTGAGGCTCCGCGTCGTACCGGTCTCGTCCTGGAGCGCGAAGTCCTCGACCTTGCTTCCGACCTCTACGGTTGCCGCCATCTATCGGCCCTCCTCGCCACGTGCGACTCCGCGCGCCCACAGCACCAGGGGTATCTGGAGCGGCAGGCGGGCGAGAGCCGCGGTCCTGAGCGGCTCGGGCCGCTTCTGCCAGTCGACGGCCATCTGCACGTTGGCCGGGAACACGCCCACGAAGAAGGCGGCGGCCGCCCCGGCCGTCACCGCGCGGGTGCGCGGCAGGGCGATCCCGGCCGCCAGCGCCAGCTCCACGGCCCCGCTGGCGTACGTCCATGCTCTCGGTGATCCCGGCAGCGCCCGGGGGATCGTGGCGTCGAACGACTTCGGCGCCGCGAAGTGCGAGACGCCGGCCGCGGCCAGCAGTCCGGCGAGCAGCAGGGGTGAACGTTCGGACCGGCTCACAAAGCCTCCTCTGACGACCTGCAGCCGGATATTACCGGGCGGTACCGCCCTTTCCCCCGCGGGGTCCTCCTCCAGGAGGCGCAGGCCACGGACCAGGGCCCGGCGGGCGGATCACGCCGCGGGGAAGTCGGCGGTGACTGTCGACACCAGCGAGTCCCTCGTCTGCGGCATGAGGCGTGCGAGCCGTGGATCAGGGGCGTCCAGGACGACGCCCCCACCAGTCGTGCCGGGACCTACGGGGAACACCCGGCCGGCAGTCGGCTCGCCCGCGCCGCCGGTGCCTCAGCCGGCCCGGTCGACCGAGGGCACCGTCCCGGCGGCCTCCTGGCCGGGTTCGTCCTCGACCGCGTGCGCCAGGAAGTCGTCGACCATGCGATGGAAGAGCGTGGCCAGCTCCCGCAGTTCCTCGGGCTTCCAGTCGTCCAGGGCCAGCTGCATGCCCCGCGCCCCGGCGTCCCGGACCCGCTCGACGGCCGCCCGGCCCGCGTCGGTGAGCTCGATCCGCTGGGCGCGCCGGTCGTCGGGGTCGGGGACGCGGGTGACGTAGCCCGACCTCTGGAGCTGCTGCACGGTACGGGTCACATGGGACGCCTCGACTCCGAGCCGCTGGGCCAGCTCCCCCGGGCGCAGCGGCTCGGAGTCGGCGACCTGGCGCAGCAGGGCCACCGCGGCGCGGTCCAGGGGCACGCCGGCGAGCGCCATCAGCCGCTCGTGCTGGCGGGCCCGGGTGCTCAGGTAGGTGATGCGCGTCAGGGCACGCTCGATCTCCACGACCTCCGGAGTGGCGGCGGGGACGGCTGGCAGCGGTTCTGTGGACATACCGGCCAGTTTACCATATCGTTGCGTAACTCAAGTAAGTTACTGCGTGGGTTTACCCACAGTACTGCGCGGGGCGTACGTGCCGGGGCCGGACTCCGTGTTCCCGCAGCGGCCCGCCGGCAAGGCCGCGCTGGTCACCGGCGCCCCCAGGAGGCGCGGCAGCCCCCAGGGCCGAGCCCCACGCGGGGCCGCGAGGGACGTCACTCCGTACGGCGGGCGGAACAGCGGCGGAAGCTGTCCGGTGAGCGCGCCGACGGTCGGCCCGGCCCCGGCCGGCGAGCCGGGGCATGTCGCGCTCGCGCAGCGGGCCACTGATCGCCCCGGGGCTTGACATCACGCTCGGAAAGCGGGTTATCGTCACCCGACGATCAGCAGGATTCCTGATGATCGATCCATCGCTCGGCGGGTTTCGCCGCACAGCGCATGCCCCTCCCGATCGGAGCCGTATGTCCCTCCTGGCCCGCCCTTCGGTCGCCGCGCTCGTCGCGAAGTCCATGCAACGGCTGACCCTGTTCGCGAGCAGGCGCCCGAGCGGCCCGGGCTCCGACGCCGCCTCGCACGCCCGGTTCCCGGAATTCCCCCGCGCCGTGCGGACGTTGACCATCCCGACGTCCGTCGCCCCGGCCCGCGCCACGGTGTACCTGCCGACGGCCGCGGACCCCGCTCCCCCGGTGCACGTCAACTTCCACGGCGGCGGCTACGTCATGTCGCTCACCGAACTCGACGATCCGCTCTGCCGGTTCCTGGCCGCCGAGGCAGGGGTGGTCGTGGTCAACGTGGACTATGTCGTCGCCCCGCAGCATCCCTTCCCTGCTCCGCCGCGCCAGGCCTACGAGGTGGTCCGCTGGATCGCCGACCACGCGGCCGAGCAGGGCTGGGACGGCACCCGGCTGACCGTCGGCGGGCAGAGCGCCGGCGGCGGCCTGGCGGCGGCGGTGGCCCGGCAGGCGCTCGCCGAGGACGGCCCCCCGATCGCTCTGCAGGTCCTCCACTATCCGCCGCTGGACCTGGCGACGAGCGCCTCAGGCAAGCGGGCCGCCGTCGCCAGGCCGGTGCTGCGGCCCTGGATGGCCGAGGTGTTCGACACGGCGTACGTCCCGGAGCCGGGGAACCGCGCCGACCCGCTGGTCTCCCCCGCCCACTCGTCCGACACGGCCGACCTGAGCGGCATCGCCCCGGCGCTGGTGATCACCGCCGAGTACGACCTGCTCAGGGCGGAGGGCGAACGGTATGCCGCACGGCTGGGGACCGTCGGGGCACTGGTCGAGCACCACGAGGTGGCGGGGGTGGATCACGGGTACGACGGCAAGGACGATGTGAGGGCGCGGGAGGTCTATGCGCTCATCGCACGCCATGTGCGGGAGGTTCGGGGGCGGGGCGCCTGAGAGCGCGGGGTGCAGTGCTGCCGCGGCGACCGGCCGTTGTCGGCGGCCGGTCGCGCCCATGCGACGGTAGCCGCACATTCGGCACAGCCCCGCGCCCCCTGGAGGGCGCGGGTGAACCGTCGCTCGCCCGGCTACCCTTCGAGTGACGGCGCGGTGACTCCCAACTGGTCGGCCCGCTCGGTGAGTTCGCGCCACACCTTCGCGGCGACCGGGATGCCCTTCGCCCCCCGTTCGTCGGCCACCGCCGCACTGCGCTCGCCCGGATAGAACACCCCGTCCGCGCCGTCCGCGACCGGCAGGCTCTTCAGTGTGCCCAGCGTGTCGTCGACCGCGCCGACGAAGGCCTCCGGGTCGCCGAAGGCGGCCGGGTCGATGGCGATGAGCAAGGCGTTCTGCCGGTGCTTGCGGTCGCCCGCGTGGAAGGACGCGAAGATCGGGGCGCCGACCAGGACACTGGTCAGGAGTTCGAAGGCGAGGGACATGCCGGAACCCTTCGCACCGCCCAGCGGCAGGGGCATGACGGCCAGTTCCGGGTCGGTCGTCGGCGTGCCGTCCTCCGTGGCGGCCGCGCCCTCGGGCAGCGGTGTGCCGCTCGCCCTGGCCTGGCGGATCTTGCCGAGGGCGATGGTGGCGGTGGCCATGTCCAGCAGCAGCGGGGCGTGTTCACGGGCGGGCACGGCGATGGCGAGCGGGCTGGTGGCGACGGCCGCGCCCTTGACGCCGGTGTAGCCCATGTTGGGCATGCCGGCCACGAACCCGAGCCCGACCAGGCCCTGTTCGGCGATCCGGGACACGTAATAGCCGATGGCGCCGGTGTGCACCGTGCGGCGGACGCCGACCGAGGCGATGCCGGTCTCGCGGGCCCGCCGTACCGCCTCGTCGGCGGCGGCGGTCAGGGCCACCGGGCCGGGGGCCCGGTCCGCGTCGAGGACGGCGGCGGCCGGAGCGGTCGACTCGGTCCTCATCTGGGGCTGCGCGTTGGCGACGCCCTTGGCGAGCAGGTCCAGGTAGGCGGGGACGCGGGCGGTGCCGTGCGAGTCGACGCCGCGCTGCGCGGCCCAGACGAACACGTCGGCGGTGGTGCGGGCGTGCGCGGCGCTCAGGCCGCCCTTTTCGAGAAGGGCGGCCGAGAACGCGCGCAGGTCGTCGGCGGGCACCAGGATCTTGGTGGGGGTGTTGGACATGGTGACGGTGTGTCTCCTGGCTAGCGGGTGACTAGGACGTCCACGACGGCGGTCGTGCCCTCGGCCACGGCCTTCAGGGCGCGTTCGAGGGCCGGTGCGAGCGCCTCCGACGTGTCGACGGTCTCGGTGTGCATGCCGAACGGCTCGGCGAAGGAGGCGAGCCGGGGCAGCCGGTGCAGATCGGTGCCGAGCCATTCGCCGGTCTCGGCGGCCGCGCCGTCGGGGTAGAACCGGCGGTGGTTGAGGTTCATCGACTTGTAGACACGGTTGTTGAACACCACGATCAGCAACGGCAGTTCGTACGCGTTCGAGGCGTCGTACGAGGGGATCACCGGGTTGTAGGTGAAGGCGCCGTCGCCGATGGTGAGGACCACCGGCCGTTCCTTCGCGGCGAGTTTGACGCCGAGGGCGACCGCGATGCCCTGGCCCAGTCCGCCCTGGACGTAGAAGTAGGAGTCCGGGTCGGCGGTCTGGACGTGACGCTTGACGACCCGGCTGTGGGTGATGGTCTCGTCGACGACGATCGCGTCCTGCCCGTGCAGCAGGGTGCGCAGGGTCGCGGCCACCAGCACCGGGTCGATGCCCTTGGCCTCGGCCGCCTTCGCCTCCGCCGCCGCGATCGCGGACCGCTCGGCGGCATGCCGCTCCTCCTGCGCCGCCCGGCGCACCTCGACCGCCCGCTCGTCGAGGTCCTTCGCCCGCTTGGTCAGCTGCCGCAGCGTGTTGGCGACGTTGCCCTCCAGGTACCGGTCGGCGAACAGCACCTGGTACACCACGTGCGGGCGCTGCGGGACCTCGTCGATCACCACGATCTTCGCCTTGGACGGGCGGCGCGAGGGCGGGTAGAAGGGGGCGCGGCAGTTGACGAGGAGGATCAGGTCGGCCGAGTCCATCCAGGGGCCGATGTCACTGCCCGCGTGCAGCGGGTGGGTGCGCGGGAAGTTGCCGCACACCGCCGAGTCCGGCTCCACGACCGGGATGTTCCAGGCCTCGGCGAAGGCGACGAGGGCCTCGAAGCCGCCCGCCTCGCGTCCCGCCGTCTCGGTGACGATCACCGGGTTGGCGGCCTCGCGGATCAGCTGCGCGACCGGGTCGACCTCCTCCGGCGAACTGTGCGTGGAGCCCGGCGGGACGACGGGCTTGGCCTCGCGGCCGTCCCACTCCTCCAGGAGGATCTCGAGGGGGATGTTCAGGTACGCCGGACCTGCCGGGGCCCGCCAGGCCAGTTCCGCCGCCCGGGTGATCATGGTGGGCAGCGTGTGCACGTCGGCGGCCTCGGTCGACCACTTGGTGAAGGGCTGGGCGATGCCGTGCGGGCCGCCCACGATCGACAGGTTGCGGTACCACTGGCCGCCCGGGTCGTGCCCGGGGGCGTCGCCGTACGTGGTCGACTCGGACGAGGCGACCACCATCGGCACGCCGGCCAGCAGCGCGCCGTGCACGGCCATCGAACCCTGGAGCAGGCCCGGTGCCGCGTGCAGCAGGACGCCCTGCGGGCGGCGCTCCACGAGCCCGTAGCCGGTGGCCATGCCCACCGCCACCGTCTCGTGGGTCAGGTCGAGGTACCGCGGGGCGGGCTCGCCGTCGCGGTGGCGGCGGGCCAGCGCCTCCCACACCGGGGCCCATTCGGACCCCGAGGAGCAGAAGACGTATTCGACGCCCGCCGCGTTGAAGGCGGAGACGACGGCGTCCCCGCCGTCGGTCCGTGGGTTGTTCGTCATCGCCGGTGTTTCCTCAGCCCTCGATCGGCCAGTTCAGGACCTCGGAGATACCGCGGCCCATGATCCATTCAAGCTCCTCGGGCGTGAAGTCCCAGTGCTTGGTGAACTGCTCGATCGTGTCGGTGTAGGTGATGCCGTGGCCGAGCAGCCGGGTGATGTCGGTGCCGTAGAAGCAGCGCTGCGGGCCCATCTTGTCGACCATCTCGCGCACGTACTTCTGGATGTTGTTGTTCGGGAAGGGCTGCGTGGAGTAGCCCGGCAGCGCCGAGACCTTGACGTAGATGTTCGGGTGGACGTGCAGGTCGGCGGTCTCCGAGACCCAGTAGCCGATCGCGTCGTCGACGCAGCGGGCCATGATGCCCATGTGGTCGATGATGATCTTCAGCTCGGGGTGCTTGGCGGCGATCTCGCCCAGCTCGCGCTTCCAGATCGGCGCGTGGACCATGGTCGGGATGCGCAGCTCCTCGGCGATCGGCCAGTACCAGTCGTTGGTGCCGTCGATCATCCAGTTGCGGTCCTGCGGCCGGTGGAAGGTGAGCCGGGTGCCCTTGACGTGCGGGTTCTGGGCGAAGTCCTTGAGCATGGCCTTGCCCTCTTCGGGCTTGTTCTGCGGGATGCGGGCCATGATGCCGAACCGGTCCGGGTGGGCCTCGCAGGCCTCCAGGGCGTAGTCGATGCGGTCGCCCTCCCAGGACGGCGGCAGGATGAGCGCCCGGTTCACGCCGGCCTCGTCCATCAGCTCCAGGGCCTCCTCGTAGGAGAAGGGGTCCTCGCGGTGGCCGTTGAGCCGGATCCGCTCACGGGCGCCGGGCACCCAGGGGCGCTCCGGGGTCTCTTCCTTCCAGATGTGGATCTGCGTGTCGACGACGAACATGGCGCGAACTCTTTCTCTCGAACGGAGCTTGGGGTGGTACGGAAGGAACGCTAGGCAAACCGCGAGCTCTTGCGGAGATCCCGGAGCGCAAGCTGTTGTTGCGCGAAACCGCGCTGTTCGCGGGGCAGATGGCCGCTGTTTCAGGCGTCGCCGAAGACGGCCGCGGTGATGTGTTCGGCGATCGCCATGGAGGCCGTGGCGGCCGGCGAGGGCGCGTTGCGTACGGCCGTGATCCGGCCGACCTGGTGGATGCGGAAGTCGTCGACGAGTGTGCCGTCGCGGTCCAGTGCCTGGGCGCGTACGCCCGCGCCGCCGCGCACCACGTCACGGACGCCGACTTCCGGGACGTACTGCCCTGCGTCCTTCATGAAGGCGGCGGTGGAGAAGGAGCCGCGGTACTCCTTGATGCCGGTACGCCAGTGCTGGGCGGCCATCTTCCAGGCGCCCGGATAGGCCGCGAGGGCCAGCAGGTCCCGGGGTGAGACCCTGGTGCGCCGGTACCCCTCCTTGGCGAGGGCCAGGACGGCGTTGGGGCCGACCTCCACCGAGCCGTCGACGCGCGGGGTGAAGTGCACGCCCAGGAAGGGGTAGCGGGGATCGGGCACGGGGTAGATCAGTCCGCGCACGAGATGCGCCCGGTCCGGCCTGAGCAGCATGTACTCGCCGCGGAAGGGGACGATCCGGGGTTCCTGCTTGTCCTGGGCGAGCCGGGCTACGGAGTCGGACTGCAGGCCGGCGCAGAGGATCAGCCGGTCCACGCGGACCCGGTCCTGTCCGGAGGCGACTTCGATGCCCGCGGGCACCGTGGTGATCGAGGTGACCGGGAAGCCGAGACGCACCTCCCCGCCCGAGTCCACCACGTCCTTCGCGAAGGCGCGGGCGACCGCCGGGTAGTCGGTGATCGCGGTGCGCGGGGAGTGCAGGGCCGCGATGCCTCCGGCGTGCGGCTCCAGCTCCCTGATCTCCTCCCGGGAGACCTTCCGCAGCTCGGGCACATGGTTGTTCTTCGCCCGCTCGTACAGGTTCTCCATCCGGCCGAGTTCGTCCTCGCGCACCGCCACGACCAGCTTGCCGATCTCGTCGTACGGCAGCCGCCGGTCCTGGCAGTACTCGCGCAGCAGGGACACGCCCCGCACGCACAGGTCGGCCTTGAGGCTGCCGGGCGTGTAGTAGATGCCCGCGTGCACCACGCCGGAGTTGTGGCCGGTCTGGTGCCGGGAGACCTCGGGCTCCTTCTCGAAGACCACGACCCGGGTGCCGGGGCGGCGCAGGACGATCTCGCGGGCCGTGGCCAGGCCCACGATGCCGGCGCCGACGACGCCGATCGTCTCGTCAGCCATGGGACCGCTCCGGGACACCGATGTTGACGGCCACCGTCTTGACACGCGTGGAGAACCTCAGGACTTCCTCGCCCTGCTCCTTGTAGCCCGTGCCGGAGTCGTGGAAGCCGCCGAACGGCAGATGGACGTCCCAGCCGGTGGTCGTCGTGTTGACCGCGACCTGCCCGCACTCGGCCTGGTCGGCGAAGTGGTACGCCGAGCTGAGGTCGCGGGTGAACACGGCGGCGGCGAGACCGAATGCGGAGTCGTTGACCGCCTCCACGGCCGCGGCGAAGCCGTCGACCGCGCGGACGGCGAGGACGGGGCCGAAGACCTCCTCCCGCCAGACGGCCATCTGCGGGGTGACGCCCGCGAGGACCGTGGGTTCCACGTAGCAGCCGTGGGGCCGTTCGCTGTCCGCCCGGCCTCCGGTGAGCACCGTCGCGCCCTGTTCCACCGCCCTGCCCAGGTCGGTGAGGACGCTGTCGCGCTGCTTCGGGCTCGACAGCGGGCACAGGGTGGTCGCCGGGTCGGTGCCGGGTCCGACGGTCAGCGCCCGGACCTCCGCGACCAGCAGCGCGACGAACTCGTCGTGCACCGGCTGCTCGACGATCACCCGGCTGGTGGCCGTGCAGCGCTGCCCGGCCTGGCCGAAGGAGGCGGCCACCACGGCCTTCGCGGCGGACGGCAGGTCGGCGTCGCGCAGCACCACGGAGGCGTTCTTGCCGCCGAGCTCGCCCTGGAAGCGGACGTTGCGGTCGGCGAGGCGGCGCCGGATGCGGTTGCCCACGGCGTTGGAGCCGGTGAAGGTGATGCCGACGATCCGGGGGTCGTCGAGGAGGGCCTCCTCGATCTCGGCGGTCCGGCCGGTGACGACGTTCAGGACGCCGGCGGGCAGGCCCGCGTCGTGCAGGGCGCGGGCGAAGTGGAGCCCCGACAACGGTGTCTCGGTGGCCGGCTTGAACACGGCCGCGTTGCCGGTGGCGAGCAGCGGGGCGAGCTTGCGGGCCGGGGTGATCAGCGGGTCGTTCCAGGGGCTGATCACCAGGATCACACCGATCGGCTCGCGCTGGGTGTGCGTGCGGTGGTTCGGGCGCACGTCGTGCAGGAGGGTGCCGTAGCCCTGGCGGGACAGGCCCGCGTAGTACTCCAGGAAGTCGGCGGCCTTCAGGGTCTCGCCGGTGGCCTCCGCAAGGGTCTTGCCGTTCTCGGCGGTGACGTCGGCGGCGATCTCCCCGGCCCGCTCCCGGATCAGCCGGGCCGCCTCGGTGAGGACACGGGCCCGCTCGAAGGGGCTGGTGCGCTTCCAGACGGCGAAGCCGCGCTCGGCGTGGTCATAGGCCCGGGTGACGTCCTTGGTGGACAGGGCCGGGACTCGGGCGAGGGGGGTGCGGACGTCGGCGGGGTCGTGGACGTCGATCCATTCGCCGGTCCTCACCCACTCCCCACCGGAGAGGGTTTCCAGAGTGCGCATGGAGATCACTTCCTTCGTCGTCCGCGATGCCGCCCGTGAGGGCCGTCTGCGACAACACACCATGTGAGAGGGGGTCCACCAGCCCCGCGGGGGCAGGCATTGGTTGCGCTGTGCGCGGGTCGTCGAGCGCATGATCCATGCTGGAATCGGGCGGGTCGGACACGTTCTGAGGAGAAAACGGATGGCATACACGGTCGTCGCCCACTATCGCTGCGCGCCCGCCGACGAGGGCGTGGTGCGGGCCGCGCTGCTGAAGGCGCGCCAGGCCACGCGGACGGAGCCCGCGAACCTGATGTACGAGGTGCATGTGGTGGAGGGCGAGCCGGGTGGGTTCCTGTTGTACGAGCGGTACGTCGACCGGGAGGGGTTCGAGGCGCACAAGGCGGCCGCGCACTTCCAGGAGGTCGTCGTGGGGGTGGTGTGGCCGTTGCTCGTGGAGCGCACGGTGACGTTCGCCGAGGTGATCTAGCGTCTGCCGGGTTTGTGCAGGTGAAGAGGGCTCGGGTGGACTGCGGTTGCTCGCGCAGTTCCCCGCGCCCCTCTCCGGGGCGCGGGGAACTGCGCGACCAGCCACGACGGTGCCGCGGTCGGCGGACGGCAGACCGCGGCACATGCGGCGGAACGCTCAGAACTCGTTGCCCCAGCAGTAGCGGGCGACGGTCTCGACCAGTACGAGCTTGCGGCGCTGTACATCCGCGGTCAGCAGTGGCCTCGACGCCACATCCGCGAAGCCCCGTGACGGGGACACCGCGCCGTCCTCCAGGTCCTTGAACTCGCCCACCGCGTCGATGCGGCCCATGACGATGTCGATGTCCTCCGACTCGGACGCGGTCGCGTCGACCACGCCCAGGCAGAAGTCCCTGTCGTCCGGCAGGGCCTTGACGAGGTCGAGTTCGGCCGGCGTGCCCTGGTCGAACGGGAGGATCCAGCGGTCGGCGCCGATGCCGGCGTACAGCTGCTCGGCGCGGGTCCGGTCCACCTGGGACGGGGCCGACCAGCCGGGTGCCAAGGCGATCCGGACACCCTCCGGACGCTCGTCCAGGCGCACCGCCAGGGCGTCGACGTCGAGCGCGTCCGCGAAGGACAGGGCGCCGGGGTCGGCCGGCTCGGTGCCCACCTGGGCGAGCAGGAGCGGGTTGTCGAGCTGGATCAGGCGGACACCCTTCGAGACCAGCAGCTCGATCTCGGCCCGGACGATCTCCGCGAGGGCCTCGCCCAGCTCCCGGGCCGAGGAGACGCCGAGACCCGGCTGGAAGGTGGTGGCGGCCAGGTAGGCCGGGGAGGGCAGGGTGGCCTTCGGGGCGATCACCGTCAGGCCGGCGAGCTTGGCGGCCCAGTCGGCGACCAGGGGGCCGTTGGCCTTGGGCAGCGCCTCGGCGACCCAGCGGACCAGGCCGTCCGGGCCCTCCTCGTCGGTACGGCGGAAGCCCGACACGCCGTCGAGGACGGCGCTGCGGAAGTCCTCACGCGGGAAGTCGCCGTCGGTGACGACGGTGGAGCGCAGCGCGCGCTGGTAGGCGACCGCCTCCCGGACCGCCGTGTCGACGGACTCCGGGTCGGCGGTGGACAGGCCCACCGGGCGGACCAGGCTGCCGTGGTGGTCGATGCGGTAGTTGAACGTGTCCGCCATGGTGTCAGTCCTTTCCGCCGGTGACGCCCCACGCGGCGAACTCCAGCTCGTAGCCGAGTTCCTTCAGGACCTCCTCGGCGATCCGCTGGTCCTCGTCCGCGGTGCCGCCCGCGATGCCGAGCCCGCCGATGATCTCGCCGTCCTTCTTGATGGTGACGCTGCCCTCGGCGGCCATGATCGGCAGAGCCGCGCCGGGGAGCTGGGAGAGCTGGGCGAAGAAGACGGGCTGGCTCTCCTGCCACTTCTTCAGCATGGGGCCGGGGCGCTGCATGACGGCGGCGGTGTAGGCCTTGGCGCGGGCGATGTCGGGGGTGAGCGGGCGGGCGCCGTCGGGGCGGCGGATGGCGATCGGGAAGCCGCCGGCGTCCACGACGGCGACGCTCACCGCCTTGCCGATCTCCCGGGCTCGTTGGTGGGCGGCGCCGATGATCTCCTCGGCGGCGGCCAGGGTGAGGCTGGTCATGCTGCTTCCTTCGGTGCGGTGAGGGTGCGGCGGAGCCGGGCGACGGCGGCGTTGTACTGCTCGGGCGCCTCCCAGTACATGGAGTGCGGGGCGTCCGGGACGATCTCCAGGTGCGAGCCGGTCAGCAGCTCGTGGGCGCGGGTGACGGTCTTGACGCTGAGGACGGCGTCCTTCTCTCCCGCGAGGAAGGCGACCCTGACGCCGGAGGCCCGGATCTCCTCCAGGGAGGGGCCGTCGGTGTCGAGGTTGCGCAGGTCCTGCATCTTGGCGACGTTGAACGTGCCCATCTGCTGGAAGAGGAAGGTCAGGTCGGCCCGTGTCTGCTGGAACGATTTAGTCAGCAGCCGGTCGATGACGGGCAGCTTCACGGCCTCCGCCCGGTCGGCGGCGGCCAGCTCCTTCAGCTCGGGGTGGCTGATGCCGCCGAGGGAGTGGCCGAGGACGACCGAGGAGACGCGTTCGGGGCGGAGCAGACCGGCGCGCAGGGCGGCGACGGAGCCGATGGACTGGCCGACCAGCATGGCGTCGGTGATGTCCTCGTGGTCGAGGACGGCGACCACGTCACCGGGGAAGTCCTGGCCGTCGAACTCGTCCATCGAGGAGTCGGACTTGCCGAACCCGCGCAGGTCCACGGTGATCACCGTGAACTCCTCGCGCAGTGCGGCCACTTGCTGCCACCAAGCGGCGTGGTGTCCGCCGCTGCCGTGCACGAACAGAATGGCCGGGCCGCTGCCGTGGCGCTCGTAATAGATGGATGTGCCGTCGGAGTCGGCGATGGACATGGGGTGAACTCCCGTAGTGGTGCGCTTAGTTGGGGCGGCGGCTGTGGTAGACGAGCTCGATCATGGTGTGGTCGGGATCGTGGATGTAGCAGAACTTGGACTGGTTCTCCGGGCGCTCGATCGGCCGGGTGTACCGGATGCCCAGCTCCTTGAGGTGGGCGAGGAACTCGTCCCAGTCGTCGACCTCGACGGCGAAGTGGTAGGGCGCCATGCGCTCCATCTCCTCCACCGGAGTGAAGTGCAGGTCGAAGTTGCCCCGGGTCATCAGCACCACGCGGGTGTTGGACTTGGGCTGGATCCGCTTCATCCCGAAGACCTTCGTGTACCAGGCGGCGGTCCGGTCCGGGTCGGTGGTGGGGAAGTTGACGTGGTGGATGTAACGCGGTTCCGCGCTCATGGGTGGTTCCCTTCCAGATGTACGGGGTTGGACAGCACGCCGATGCCGCTGATCTCGATGTCCACGGTGTCGCCGGGCTCCAGTTGGCAGGTGGACTCCGCGCCCATCCACAGCACGTCACCGGGGTGCAGGGTGATGTGCCGGGTGATCTCGACGATGTGGTCGAAGGGGTCGAAGACCATGTCCCCGGTGGGGAACTCGGCCCGGACCTCGCCGTTGACACGCAGTGTGGTCGTCTGGGCCAGCGCGTCGGCCTCGGTCTCGATCCACGGCCCCATCGGCTTGAACGTGTCGCTGTTCTTGCTCCGCCAGAACGTGCGGTCCTGGTGCTGCCAGGTGCGGGCGCTGACGTCGTTGCCGATGGTCCAGCCGAAGACCGACTTCCGGGCGTCCTCGTACGTCGCGTGCCGGACCGTGCGCCCGATGACGGCGACGAGCTCGGGCTCGGCCTCGAACCGTCCGGTCACCTCGGCCGGTCTGACGATCGGCGTACGGTGGCCGGTGAGCGCGTTGTTGGCCCGGTAGCCGACCTCGGGACGCTCGGGTGTCGCGGCGCCGGCGTGTTCGATGTGCCGGGGGTAGTTGTAGCCGACGGCGTAGAACACCCCCGGCACGACGGGCGGCAGCCAGACGGCCTCGGCCACGGGGACCGTGCCGAGAACGTCGGGTTCGCCGTCGATCGGGGAGCCGGAGAGGAGTTCGACGTCCGTCTCCCCGACCCGGCCCCAGACCGCCCGGCCGTCCACCGAGATGCGTGCGTACCTCATGGCGTCAGCAGGTGGGAGACGCGCTTGGTGACCAGGTAGGCGTCGAGGGCCTCGGGCCCGCCCTCGCGGCCGTAGCCGCTGTCCTTGACCCCGCCGGAGGGCGCTTCGTGGACCGAGCCGCCGCAGTGGTTGAGGGAGAGGATGCCTGCCTCCAGCCCGTCCGACAGCTTCTCGGCGGTCGCGGACGACCGGGTGAAGCCGTAGGCGGCCAGGCCGTACGGCAGCGAGTTGGCGACGGCCAGGGCGTCGTCGAGGCCGGCGAAGGGCACGATCGGCGCCAGCGGCCCGAACGGCTCCTCGGACAGCAGGTCCGCGTCCGCCGGTACGTCGGTGAGGACGGTCGGCGCGAAGAAGTACCCGGGGCGGTCGAGCCGTTCCCCACCCGTGAGCACCTTCGCGCCCTTGTCCACCGCATCCTTGACGAGCCGCTCGACCGACCGCAGCCGGCGCTCGTTGGCGAGGGGGCCCATGGTGGTGCCCTGGGCGAGACCGTCGCCGACGACGACCGAGTCGGCGGCCTTCACGAACTCGGCGGTGAACTCCTCGACGAGGGACTCGTGGACGAGGAAGCGGCTGGGCGAGGTGCACACCTGACCGGCGTTGAAGAACTTCGCCTGGGCGGCGCGACGGGCGGCCTGACCGGCATCGGCGTCGGCGCACACGATCACCGGGGCGTGGCCGCCCAGCTCCATCAGGGAGGGCTTCATGACCCTGCCGGCCTCGGCGGCGAGCAGCTTGCCGACCGGGACCGAGCCGGTGAAGGCGATCAGCCGGGTCACCGGGGAGGCGATGAGGTGCGCGGAGACCTCGGCCGGCTCCCCGAAGACCAGGTTGAGCACTCCGGCGGGCAGTCCCGCGTCCGCGTAGCACTCCACCAGGGCGGCGGCCGTCGCCGGGGTCTCCTCCGAGGCCTTGATGATCAGCGAGCAGCCGGCCGCGAGGGCGGAGGAGATCTTGCGGTTGGGGCCGCCGACCGGGAAGTTCCAGGGCACGAAGGCGGCGACGGGCCCGATGGGCTCGCGGCGGACCGTGAGGATCGTGCCGGGCACGGACGGGATGATGCGGCCGTAGGCGCGGCGGGCGTCCTCGGCGTGCCAGCGCAGGGTCTCGGCGGTGCGCCTGGCCTCGTTGGTGGACTCGGTGAGGGTCTTGCCCTGCTCCAGGGTCATCACCCGGCCGATCTGGGCGGCGCGCTCGGCTATCAGGTCGGCGGCGCGGTCCAGGATCGCGGAGCGCTTGGCGATCGAGGCCGTGCGCCACACCTTGAAGCCGTGCTCGGCGGCTTCGAGCGCGCGGTCGAGGTCGGCCGCGGTGGTGAGCGGGACCTCGCCGATCGGTTCCTCGGTGGCGGGGTTGACGACGGGGGCGGTCTGTCCGGAGCCGCCCTGGCACCATTCGCCCGCGATGTACATGCGGACGGCGGGGTAGCCGTTGTCGGTGGTCATGAAGGGGGTGTCCTCTCGGATTCAGGACGAGGCGGCGGGGGCTTCCTGGTCGCGGTTGGTGCGCAGGGCCCAGATGTGATGCGGCGGGGTCGTCTCGTGGACCCGGGTGCCGTACTTCTCGTCGGCCCGGTCCATGTCGGCCGCGTACTCGACGCGGCCGCCGCACGGGGCGTGCAGGAAGCGGAAGACGTTGGAACCGATGGTGTGCCGGCCGAGCCTGCGGGCCTCCCGCCAGCCCCGCTCGATCATGTGGTTGCCGCCCTCGATCACGTCGTCGAAGCCGGGCACCTCGTAGGCGATGTGGTTGACGCCCGCCTTGTCGGGGCGGTGGCACAGCAGCATGGTGTGCTGGTCGTCGTCGCCGGGGGCCTGCATGAACACGCCCATCGGCTCGACCACGTCGGTCGGGCGGAACCCGAGCCGGTCGGCATAGAAGCCGACGGCCTCCTCCCGGCCCTCCTTGGGGATGTTCAGGGCGACATGGCACATGCGCAGCGGGCGGACCCGGGTGATCGGTTCCAGGGCGGTGTTCCAGCGGGTGACGGTGCCGAGCGTGTTGGCCGGCCGGGGCGTGACGGGGGCCGGGGCGGGGCGGGCCAGGGTCAGGCCGACGCCGAAGCCGGTCTCGTCGACGGTGTGGTGGACACCGTCGGCGCTCTCGCGGACCTCGCGGTCCCGGCCCGCCTCCGCCACCAGCCGCTCCAGCTCCTGCGGTGTGTCGACGCCCCAGACGACCTCGCGCAGCGTCGGCCCGTTTTCGACGGGGGCCGGCAGCAGCGGCGACGGCAGGGTGTCGAGGTGGAGGGACTGGCCGGTGCGGGTCTCGAACACCGCGTGTTCGTCGGTCAGTTCCACCATGAACAGCCCGAAGTCGTCGAAGAACCGGACACATACGCCGAGGTCGTCGATGCCGTACGTGACCGATTCGATTCTCTGGATTCCCATGGATTCCTCGTTTCCGGGTCGCCTCGCGAGCGTAGGTTTCGGCTCGTGAGGGGCTCAATGGCCTGAGCTCTACGGAATGCGCAAGCGTTTCTTGCGGCTTGGGCCACACCGGCCGCGGGCCACTCGGGCACCGGGCCGCCCGGCCTACGACCGGATCGCGGGAATCGGGTTCTGCGCGAACCACTCGGCGAGGAAGTCCAGGAAGACGCTGATCTTGCGCGGGGTGTCCTGCCCCGGTCCGTAGATCGCGTAGAGCGGGCGGTCGGGTACGGCGAGATCGGGCAGCAGCACCTGGAGGGCGCCGGAGACGAGGTCGTCGTAGGCCGGGCGCTGGGGCAGCAGGGCGATGCCGCGGCCGTGCACCGCCGCCTTCTGCAGGGCGATGTAGGAGTTGGACGAGAACGCGATGTTGCGGATCTTGTGCAGGGTGCTCGCGTGCCCGTGGCCGATCCGCCAGACCGGGTCGTTGAGGTGGACCAGGCAGTCGTGGGCGGCCAGGTCGTTCGGGTGGTCGAGCGCGCCGCACCGCTCGATGTACTCCGCCGAGGCGCACAGCACGAACGGCAGTGAGGCGATCTTCTTCAGCCGGACGCTGGAGTCCCTGAGGTCCCGGGTGTGGAAGGCGACGTCGAATCCGCTGTCCAGGAAGTCGTAGGTGCGGTCCGACATCCCGCCGAGTTCGAACCGGACCTGGATCTTCGGATGCGCCGCCGAGAACGCGGCGATGGCGTCGCCGAGGTCGAGGCTGCCTATCCACTTGGGGCAGATGACGCTGAGGGTCCCCTCGGGCCGGTCGTGGCGCTGGGCGATGCCGGCGTCCTCCGCCTCTATCTCGTCCAGGATCCGGGCAGCGAACTCGGCGTAGCGCTGGCCGGGCTCGGTGAGGCTCACGGAGCGGGCGGTGCGGTTGACCAGACGTACGCCGATCTGCCGCTCCAGCTCCGCCACGTGCCGGGACACCAGGGAACCGGACGAGCCGAGTTTCTTGGCGGCTCCGCTGAAACTGCCGACCTGGGCGACGGTCACGAAGCTGTGCATGAGGAGCAAGCGGTCCATTTTCCCTCCGAACGCGCGTGCGGCTCGCTCGCGCTGGTCACCCACACAAATCGAATGTCGGCAATCCTGTCAACGGCTCTCGTCTTAAAAGACCGGCCGCGTTTCTCATGGTCAGACCCTGGATGGGGCTCCGTCCTGGGCGATCCGGCCGTAGCCGCGGATGTCCGGGAACGGGGGTTCCCGGTCGGCCTGGAGGTCGACCTGGAAGGTGTTCAGGCACATGCCGAGCATGGTGAAGTTGCCGAGGGCGCCGATCGTGTCGACCAGACCCTTGGGACCGAAGTGCGCCAGGGCGCGGGCGAAGGTCTCGTCGGTGACGAAATGCTCCTCCAGGATCTCCCGGCAGAACTGGTAGAACGCCTGGTCCGCCTCGTCCTCGAAGACCGCCTCGCGCTTCTCGGCGATGGCCTCGACGGCCGCCTCCGGGATACCGGCCTCGATCGCCTGGTGGACGTGGGCGTTCCAGGAGTACTGCGCGTCCCAGTTGCGGGCGGCCATCAGCAGGGTCAGTTCGCGCAGGTGCTTGGGGAGGCTGCAGTCGAAACGGGCGAAGGCGCCGAGCGACTCGGCGCGTTCGCACATCTCCGGGCTGTGCAGCCAGACCCGGAACGGGCCGCGGACGGCGCCGCGGCGGCCCGCGATCCGGGCGGCCAGCTCCTGCTGGCGGGGGTCCATGTCGTCTTCGCTGAGAACGGGGAGCCTCATGGGGCCGGTACCTGCCTTCTCTCTCCGGCTGCCGTGGATTGCCAGGTGACGCTACAGCCGCTTCGCAGCCGCTCACACCTCCCGGAGCGCAAGGTAAAACTGCACGCCAGGGGGCACCCCTTCGCGCGCATGCGGCCTAGCGTCGGTCGGCGTAGCGCGTACGTCGTAGTGGAGAGGAACCCCCCGATGACCACGATCATCAAGGCCGCGTCCGTACCCCTGCTGGACCGGGGCGGTGCGGTCGTGACGACACCGCTGATCACCACGCCGTCGGCGGGCGGGGAGAACCTCATCACCAGCGGGATGAGCGTCTACCCGGTCGGCTCCGGGGCGCCGTTGCACTCGCACAACTGCGACGAGCACGTGACCGTCCTTGAGGGCGAGGCGGAGGTGTGGGTGGACGGCGAGGTGACCCGGCTGGAGCGGTTCGACACCACCTATGTCCCGTCCCCCGTCCCTCACCTGTTCCGCAACGTCGGCGACACACCGCTGCGGATCCTGTGGGTGTACTCGTCGGGTTACGTCACGCGGACCTTCACGGCCACCGGGAAGACGGTCGAGCACCTGTCGGCGGAGGACCAGATGGGCTGAGCCGCGGTGTGCCCTGGGACGGCTGGGACGTCCCAGCCGTCCCAGGGCACGCGGGGACGACATGGTGACGGTCCGGCACGGAAACGCTCCGAGTCGTGATCACGCTTCGTGGTCACGAGCACGACAGCACGGAGGTTTCCATGTCCCGTCGGATCCTGAAGAACGGCCTGCTGGCCACGGTCGCGGTCTTCGCGTTCCTGCCCACGGCCGGGGCCGCCACCGCGAGCGCCGCCACCCCGGTCCCCGCGCCCCAGGGAATCGTGCAGTTCTACAACTACACCACCCTGCCCGCGCCGGCGGCCCACCGTCTCCACCACCGGCACTACGCCTACCGCACGGTGGGCCGGGTGGCCACGCACCGTGTCCGGCTCAACGTCCGCTCCGGCCCGAGCACCCGCTACCGGGTGGTGAGCCACCGCCGCCACAACCGGCTCGTCCCGCTGGCCTGCAAGACCTACGGCGGCTCGGTGCGCGGCAACCACACCTGGTACCGGCTCCCGCACCACAAGGGGTACGTCTCCGCCCACTACGTCCGGGTCGGCCGCGCCGTCCCGTGGTGCTGACGGGTTCGCACCGCCGTACTCCCTGACCGCCGAGGCCTGTTCGGGAACCCCGTGTTCTCGAACAGGCCTTCGGCATGCACCCCTCGATTCACCGTCTTCACACCTGTTCGCCGATTGCGGGCCCGGTCCCGGTGGGAAGCCATCCCGACAACAGGGGCGAAACGCCCATAGCGTAATGAAGTCGAGGCACGCAACATGCCGCACTCCGAGGGAGCGAGAACCACCCCACCGGACGAGTCGCCGGCGGCGAGGCTGCGCGAACTGAAGGAGCGTACGGGACTGAGCCTCGCGGCACTGGCCGCCCGCACCCCGTACAGCAAGTCCGCCTGGCACCGCTATCTCTCCGGCGACAAACGACCGCCGCGCCCGGCCGTGGAGGCCCTGGCCCGGCTCGCGGGCGCCGACCCGGCGGCCGTGCTGGCGCTGTGCGAGGCCGCCGAGGAGCCGCCGGCCGCCGAACCGGTCCCGGCCAGGCCACCGGTGGGACGGCGGTGGCGGCTGCCGTTGACCGCGCTCGCGCTGCTCGCCGTGGCCGGGGTGACGGCGGCGGCCGTGACCGTCTCGGACCGGCGCGGGACCCCCGGTGCGCAGCCGGTGTCGGCGGCACCGCGCTGTCACGGCCGGTCCTGCCAGGGCGAGTTGCCGGACGCGTCGGCGTGCGACCGGGACGCGCGGACCAAGAGCCGTGTCACCGGTGTCGCCTACGACGTCCGGCTGCGCTGGTCCCCCGCCTGCGGGACCGTCTGGTCCGAGGTGCGGCTGCACACACCGCACGCCCGGGAGGTCTCCGTCCGGGCCGGGCAGGACGTGCTGTCGGCGAGCTATCCCGCCGAGGACTCGGTCGGCTACACCAGCCCGATGCTCGCGGTGCGGGCGCCCCGGGGAGTGGAGGCGTGTGCGGAGGTAGGGGGGCAGCTGGCCTGCACCGGGCTGGAGGCGGAACCGGCCGGCGAGCAGTAGGAAGGCGCCGCGCCCGTGGAAGGAGCGCGGCGCCGGACCGGTCCGGAGCGACGACCGGTCAGTGGGCGGCGACCAGCTTCTCCTGGTCGCTGCTGGCCTGCGGCTGCCGGGCCGAGCGCAGGGCGGCGATGCCGATGAACACCATCGAGGAGACACCGGCCAGCGCGAAGGCGGTGAAGCCCCAGTCGCCGTTGCCCGCGGCGAGCAGCTGGCCGCCGAGCCAGGGGCCGAAGACGGCGCCGAAGCGGCCCATGCCGGAGGTCCAGCCGACGGCGGTGGCGCGGTTGCCGGGGGTGGAGCGGATGGAGACGGTCGCGTAGATCATCGTCTGGGCACTGTTCAGGAAGACGCCGGTGAGGAAGACGACCAGGGTGGTCACACCCATCGGCATGTGCACGCTGAGCAGGTAGACGCCGGCGGCGGTGAAGGCGAACCAGATCGCCGAGATGCGCGGCGCGCCGAACCGGTCGGCGGCCCGCCCCGCGACCAGCATGCCCACGATGCCGCCGAGGTTGAAGACGACGACGAAGGTGAGGGCGTTGGCGAGCTCGTAGCCCTCGGTGCGCATCAGGGTCGGCAGCCAGGTGGCGACGCCGTAGACCAGCAGCAGACCACCGAAGGAGGCCAGCCAGTAGAGCAGGGTCTGCAGCCACTCGCCGCCGCGGAACAGGTCGAGCAGGGCGTCCCAGCGGTCCGCGGCGGTCTTCCTGGCGGCGACGGCGGGCAGCTCGACCTCGTAGCGGCCGGCGAGGGCCCGGGCCTCCTCGGCGCGGCCCTTGGCGACCAGGAAGCTCAGCGACTCGGGCAGGAGCTTCAGCAGGACGGGGACGAAGAGCAGCGGGAGCACGCAGACCCAGAAGGCGGAGCGCCAGCCGAAGGGGTCCACCAGCCACTTGGCGACGTAGGCGGAGAGGATGCCGCCCGCGTGGTGGGCGGTCATCAGCACGCCGATGGTGATCGCGACCCGGCCGCCCTTGGCGTAGTCGGAGACCATGCTGATCGCGGTCGGCAGCAGCCCGCCGAGGCCGACGCCGGCCAGGGTCCGGCCGAGACCGAAGACCGCGAGGCTCCCGGAGACCGCGCAGATGCCCGAGGCGAGCGAGAACAGCGTGACGCAGGCGATCATCAGCTGCTTGCGGCCGATCCGGTCCGCGATCGTGCCCGCGGTCAGGGCGCCCACCAGCATGCCGAAGGTGGCGTAGGAGCCGAGGTCGCCGGCCTCGTCCGGGGTGATGCCGAAGGTCTTGGTCTCCAGCAGGTGGGGCAGCACCGATCCGTAGATGAACATGTCGAGGCCGTCGAAGAGCACGGCCAGCCAGCACAGACCGACGACCAGCAGGGCCAGTTTGCTGCCGCGAGCGGACAGGGCGGTTGAGGAGGACATCTTTGTTTTCCTCTCGTCCAGGATGCGTTCCCTGGAGGGGAAGCGGTAGAGGGGGTCGACGCGGCTCGTGCGGCTGACCCTTGGTGCGTAGACGCTAAGGATTGGCGGCAAAAACGTCAACACTTTTGTCAACAATCACAGCACCGATCCGGCCACCGATCCGGCCACCGATCCGGCCACCGATCCGGCCACCAGGGCGGCAGAGGGGGGTGGCCGACGCGCCGTGACGCGTCGGCCACCCCCCAGAGGCCACGAGAACCGGTTCAGCCGACCGGCGGCGTCCCGTGCGTGTGGAAGGACTCGATCGTCTTGAGCCCCCACGCCTGGCCCTTGGCCCGCTCGGCCTCGGTCCACGTCACGAGCGGCCAGTCGGGGGCCAGCACCAGCCGGGTGAGCGGGTTGCACAGCTCGATGCGGTTGCCGCCCGGCTCGTAGACGTACAGGAAGAACGTCTGCTGGATGGCGTGCTTGTGCGGGCCGGTCTCGATGAACACACCGGTGTCGATGGCGAGGTCGGCCGCGCGCAGGATGTCCTCGCGGGTGTCGGTCGCGAAGGCGATGTGGTGCAGCCGCCCGGTCGAACCCGTCCAGTCGGACGTGTACACGACGTCGTACGACTTGTGGGTGAAGGTCAGCCAGCGGGCCGCGATGGACCCGTTGTCGAGGCGGACCTGCTCGGTCGGCCGGGCCCCGAGGACCTGTTCCTGGAACTCGGCGTTGGCGAGCACGTCGGCGGCCAGGAAGTTGACGTGGTCCAGGCGGCGCACGCCGACGCCCCGGTTCGGCTTGGCCTGCGGCTGGTTCTTCAGCGCGGGCTTCAGTTCGTCCGGCGCCCGGTAGTGCTCGCTCTCCCAGTAGAGGGCGTGCTCGTGGCCGTCCGGGTCGGTGGTGACGTAGAGCTTGCCGAGGCCGGGCTCGTCCTCCACCCACTGGCCGGTGCCACCGGCGTCCTCGACCGCCTTGATACGGCGGTTCAGAGCCTCCTCGCTGGAGGTGCGCAGGGCCAGCCGGCCGAGGCCGGGCCGGTCGCGGGCGGTGAGGACCAGGCTGTGGTGCTCGTAGTCGTCGTACGTGCGCAGGTGGACCGTGTCGCCGTCCTGGCCGTTGACGGTCAGTCCGAGGTAGTCGGTGAAGAAGGCGACGCTGGCGTCCAGGTCCGGGGTGAACAGCTGGGCATGGCCGATATGGGCGATGTCACCGAGGGGCGGAGCCATGGCTGCCTCCTTGAGGGGGTGCGGGTGCGGTACCGGCGGACCGGGGGAAGACGGTGCCGTCGAAGATCTTGCGGGCGGTGCGGACGACCGCGGTGCGGCGGGCGGCCGGCGGGGAACCGTCGGATCCCGGGTCGACACTGGTGTCGATCTCCAGGAATCCGGTGGGGTGTTCGATGCGGATACGGTCGCCGCGCTCCGGGAGCCGGGCGATCCCCTCCCCCACGCTGCCGGGCAGCCTGAGCCCCGCGGCCACGCCGGCGGCGCCGAGGACGCCGATCGAGGTGTGGCAGCGGACGGGGATGAAGGTCCGGGTGGCGACCGCGCCGCCGTCGCGCGGTGGGGCGAGCAGGCTGAGCTTGGGCACGGTGGCCGTCTCGACGTCCCCGAGACCCATGAGTTTCCCCGCCGCCAGCCGGATCTCGTGGAGGCGGTCGGCGAGGGCCAGGTTCTCTTCCAGGTCCTTGGGCGACTCGTATCCGCTGACGCCGAGGTCGGCCGCCGCGACGAGGACGGTCGGCATCCCGTTGTCGACGCAGGTCACCGCCGTTGCGGCGACGGTGTCGCGGACGCTTCCGGTGGGCAGCAGCGGGCTCTGCCCGGCCGGGAACTCGATCACCACCGGCGCGGCCGTGCCGGGCACGCCGGAGATCTCGGCGTCCCCGGTGCAGTCGACACGCCCGCCCGGGGTGGGGAAGGTGGCGATGGCCCGTTCCCCCGTGTTGAGCATCCGGATACGTACCGCGGTCTCGCCGTCGCCGGGGGCCACGAGCCCTCGCTCCACGGCGAACGGGCCGACCCCGGCGAGGATGTTGCCGCAGTTCTGACGGTCGCTCACTTCCGGTCGGTCGACGGCGACCTGGAGGAAGAGGTAGTCGACGTCCGCCTCCGGGTCGTCCGACACCGAGACGACCGCCACCTTGCTGGTGAGGGGATGCGCCCCGCCCAGGCCGTCGATCTGGCGCGGGTCGGGGCTGCCCATCACCCGCAGCAGCAGGTCGTCGCGGGCGGCGGGGTCGGCGGGCAGGTCCTCGGCCAGGAAGTACGCACCCTTGGAGGTGCCGCCGCGCATCAGCATGCAGCGCACCTCCGTGGGCCCGGTCACGGGGTGTGCTCCTGGTACTCCTCGTACGTCCGGTACTCGACGCCGAGTCGCTGAAGGGTCTCCCGGAGCCCGTAGCGGTCGAGGCCCAGCTGGCCGTCGATGAACGCGGCGCGGGTCGCGGCCTCCTTGGCCTCGCGGGCCTCGGACTTCTCGGCCGTCTCGCGGACGCGCTCGCGCGGTACGACCACGACCCCGTCGTCGTCCGCGAGGATCACGTCACCCGGGTTGATCACCTGACCGTCGACGGCGATCGGCACGTTGACCGAGCCGCCGGTGGCCTTGACCGTGCCCTGTGAGGAGACCGCACGCGACCAGGCGGCGAAGCCCATGTCGCGCAGCTCCTGGGTGTCGCGGATGCCGGTGTTCAGGACGACACCGCGCACCCCGCGCTGCCGCAGCGCGGTCGCGAACAGCTCGCCGAAGAGCCCGTCGGTGCAGGGCGAGGTGGTGGTGACGACCAGGATGTCGCCCTCCCCGCACTGCTCGACGGCCGCGTGGATCATGAGGTTGTCGCCGGGCCAGCTGAGCACGGTGACGGCCGTCCCGGCGACCCGCACACCCTGCTGGATGGGCCGGATCTGCGGACCCAGCAGGCCGGTGCGGCCCATCGCCTCGCTCACGGTGGCCACCCCGAAGGCGGCCAGGGCGTCGACGTCCTTCAACTCGGCCTTCGGCGGCCCGGTGACGATCACGCCGCTCATGCCAGCTCCTTCGCGATCTGCGGGAACGGCCGCATGAACGCCTCGGCCATGGTGTTGTGCGCCAGGCCAAGGTTGGGGCCGGCGTTCCGCTTGAGCTGGACGCCCCGGCGGACGGCGAGATCGCTGTAGTAGGCCCACAGGTGCTGCTGGGCGCCGAGGCACTCCATCGCCTTGCGCTTGGTGTCCCAGACCTCGGTGATGTCGAGCAGGACCTCGGGCCGGAAGCCGCTCATCTCGGGCTGGTGCGGCTCGAAGTAGAAGACCGGCGGGGCGCCGATGATGTCGCCCTCGCCCGGGTACCCGATGGCCTGGGCGAGGATCCGGGCCTCCAGAGCCATCCGGTTGGCGGCCGGATGGTCGCCGTTGTACGGGTCCTCGACGGGGTGGGTGAGGACGACGTCGGGCTGCGTCTCGCGGTAGACGGCCACCAGCTGGTCGGTCAGCCCGGCGGTGGCGACCAGCGGGTAGTCGCCGGCGTCGAAGAAGCGGACCTCGGCGCCGAGTGCGGCGGCGGCCTTCTCCGCCTCCTCCCGGCGTATCGCCTTGATCTCCTCCAGGTTCCTGCCCTCGCGCCATGCCTTGGCGGACTCGCCGCGCTCACCGAAGGTCAGACACGCGATGGTGACCTTCTCGCCGCGGGACGCGGCCAGGGCGATGGCTCCGCCCGCCCGCCACACGAAGTCCCCGGCGTGCGCGGTGACGACCAGAGTGGATCGCGGTGGGGTGGCAGGCGCGTTGGCATGCGTCATTGAAAACTCTCCTTGGTGGACAGGTGTGCGCCCACCCACCCCGGGCGTCTCAGCCGCTCAGTGCGTCGATCACGCTCGTGAGGTGGGCGCGGACGGCCGCCTCGGCCGCCTGCGGATCCCTGGCCCTGATCGCCTCGATCATCGCCAGATGCTCATTCAGGGATTGCTGCGGACGCCCCGGGCGCAGCGCCAACTGGAAGCGGTGACGAACCAGTTGGGCGTTGAGCCGCTCCAGCAGTTCCACGGCGGTCTGCTGACCGGAGATCTCGCGGATCTTGTCGTGGAGTGTGTGGTTGAGCTCGGAGTAGGTCACCGGTTCGCCGGCGGCGACGGCCTTGGTCATGGCCGCTCCGAGGTCCGCGAGGCCGGTGAGCTGCTCGTCGCTGGCCGCGACGGCCGCCTTGGCCGCGCACAGTCCCTCCAGGACCATGCGGCACTCCGTGATCGCCACCGCTTCCTCCACGGTCACCACCCGCACCCGCGAGCCGCGGTTGCGGATCCGCTCGACCAGTCCCTGGGCCTCCAGATCGATCAGAGCCGCACGGATGCTGGCCCGCGTCACACCGAACTCCTCGGCGAGCTCGTTCTCCACCAGCCGCTGGGCCGGGGCCATCTCGCCGTGCAGGATCGCCTGCCGCAGCAGCGTGAACGCATGCTGCTTGGCCTGCTCTCCGGTGCTCGGACGGGCTTCTTTCGGCATCGTGCCCTCCCTGAGTGAGTGCCTGTCGAACGTAAATCTAGCCAAACAAGATTGTCAACAATTTTGTCTGCCGTATTGCCGGAGCAATCCGGCGGACCGTGGTGCTCAGCCCGCGCGGTACAGCTCACTGAGCAGTTCCAGAACGGCCTGCTGGGCGGGGTGCGGGTCGTCCCGCCACCAGGCCAGCCGGACGGTGACCGGCTCCGCGTCCCGGACCGGCCGGTAGACGATGCCGGGCCGCGGGTACTGGTTGGCGGTCGACTCGGCGGTCACGCCGACCACTCGGCCGGCCCCGATGGCGGTGAGCCAGTCGTCGGCGTCCTGCGTCTCCTGGACCACCGGCCGCGACTCCGCCGGCCACAGCTGGGGGGTGGTGGTGCCGGTGCGCCGGTCCACCAGGAGGATCCTGCCGGTGAGGTCGGCCAGGCGTACGGTCCGGCGCCGGGCCAGCGGATCGTCGGCGGCCAGCGCACACAGCCGCCGCTCCAGCCCGACGACGGCCGAGGCGAACCGCCGGTCCTCCAACGGCCTCCGCACGACCGCGAGGTCACAGGCCCCTTCACCGAGACCGGCGGAGGCCGTGTTCACCCGCACCAGGTGCAGCTCGGTCCCGGGGTGGGCGGCGGCCCAGCCGCGCTGGAAGGCCACGGTGTGCCGCCCCACGCCGACCAGGCGTACCCGATCCGCAACCGGGACGGCCCCGAGGCGGCCTCCTGGACCAGTCCGGCGACCTCGGCCAGCACGCGCCGGGCCCGCTCCACCACCCGCACCCCGGGCGCCGTCGGCGTGACCTCGCGCGAGATCCGCCGCAACAGCCGCACGCCCAGGGCCCGTTCGAGCCCGGCCAGGGTGCGGGAGACGACTGCCTGGGACACCCCCAGGGCGATCGCGGCGTCGGTGAAGGTGCCCTCGTCGACGATGGCGACGAGACAGCGCAGCTGCCGCAGCTCGACCTCGTTCATACGCACAGCGTATAGATCCCGGGCCGCATGCATTGTGCGCAACAGCCGGCGCGGCCGCCCGGGGCATCTGCTCGTGGGTTCCGTCGCGAAGCAGTCATCCGGGCGCCGCGGGCTCCCCCAGCCAGTAACCGAAACCCCGCCTGGTATGGATCAGGGCGGGGCCGCCCCGGTCGACCTTGCGCCTGAGCCGGGAGACGAGTTGCTCGATGGCGTTGTCGCCCCGGAACTCCCCCCAGACACAGCGGCTGATCTGCTCCTTGGACAGCACCTTCTCGGCGTTGGCAAGGAGGTGGCGCAGCAGTCGGTACTCGGCGGGCGTGAGGTCGAGGACCCGGTCGCCGCGGCGGGCCCGGCAGGTGCCGTCGTCCAGGGACAGGTCGGCATGGTCCAGCGTGCGGCCCCGGCGGCCACCGGGGCCCGCATCCCGGAGCAGGACCTCGACCCGGGCGAGGACCTCGGCGATCCGGAAGGGCTTGGTGACGCAGTCCCGCTCGCCGGCGCCGAGCTCGGGTACCAGCCGGGCCAGGGACGCGCAGTCGGCCAGCAGCAGGACCGGCGGCCGGTAGGCCGGTCGGAGGGGGCCCTGGGCGAGGCCGTCGAGGCCGGGCAGTTCGGTGTCGACCACGATCATGTCGAACCGGTGCTCGCCGAGCCGCCGCGCCACCTCGGCGCCACTGGCCGCCGCACCGGTCCGGTAGCCCGCCGACTCCAGTGTGGAGGTGAGGAGTTCGGCCGTGTCCCGGTCACCGACGGCGACCAGGAGGCGCTGCCCACTGCCACGAGCGAGCGCCGGGGGCGCGGAAGAGCTGCCGTCCATGGGGTGACCGTTCGTTCGGGGCTCGGGCAATTCGCTTGCTTGACTCAAGTAAGCCACATGTGCTTGCCTAACTCAAGTAATCGGGGTCGTCCTGAGCGGAGGCCGCCCCGAGGGTCTGCCCCCGGGCAGGCCTGCGCGCCGGGCCCCGTGGGGACGGGAACCGGCGCGGCCCTCGGACCGGACGCCGGCCCACTCCCCCCGGCCCGGCGGCCGGCCCGAGGGCGTTTCCCGGGCCGGACGGCCCGACGAACTCCACGGCACCACCAGAAAGCGAGAGCCACCCCATGGCCACGATGAAGTCCGTACAGACCGGTGGCGGCGGCAGGATCGAGGTCGTGGACGTCGAGCGTCCGGTGCCCGGTCCGAAGGACGTGCTCCTGAAGATCCGCGCGGGCGGCATCTGCGGCACGGACGTCACGTTCCTGCACATGGGCGGCATGCCCGCCCGAGCCCACCTGGGCGGCGAGCTGGTCCCGATCGCCCTGGGCCACGAGCCGGCCGGCGAGGTCGTCGAGGCCGGCGCCGAGGTCACGGGTCTGAAGGTGGGCGACCGCGTGGTGGTGAACCCGCAGGACGCGCCCACCGGGATCATCGGCTGCGGCGGCCGGTACGGCGCCCTCAGCGAGTACCTGCTGATCGAGAACGCCGAGGTCGGCCGGAGCGTCGCGGTGTTCCCGGACACCGTGCCGTTCGAGGTCGCCTCCCTCAACGAACCGATGGCGGTGTCCCGGCACGCGGTCAACCGCTCCGAGGCCGCGCCGGACGACAAGGTGGTCGTCTTCGGCGCCGGGCCGATCGGGCTGGGCGCGGCGATCTGGCTGAAGCTGCGGGGCGTACGGCACGTGGTCGTCGCCGACGTCATCCCGGCCCGGCTGGAGAAGGCACTGGCCGTGGGCGCGGACGCCGTGATCAACTCCGCGGAGGAGGACGTCACCGCGCGGCTGACCGAGCTGCACGGGCAGAGCGCCAACGCACTGGGCCAGCCCCGCCCCGGCACCGACGTCTTCATCGACGCGGCCGGCGCCCCTGCCGTCTTCAACACGGTGGTCGCCAACGCCCAGTGGCACGCCAGGCTGGTCATGGTCGCCGTCCAGAAGAAGGGCGAGATCGACCTCGGCGGCATGCTCCGCAGCGAGCTGACCCTGGTCGCCTCGCAGGGCTACCCGACGGAGATCTTCGAGGTCACCCCCGAACTGGTCGAGCACCACGAGCGGTTCGCGAAGCTGATCAGCCACCGTGTCCCGTTCGCCGACGTCCATCGCGCCTTCGAGCTGGCGCTGACTCCGGGCGCGGCCGAAAAGGTGGTCGTCACCTTTGACGCGTAGCCGAGACGGGCGCCAGCCACAGCCCGAGGAGCGCGTCGGTGAGCCCGGTGGCCGCGTCGCTCCAGGTGGCACGCGGGGTGGCGGTGCCCTCGGCGAGGGCGCGCTCCCGCTCGGCACAGGTGTGCAGGATCAGCGTCCGTGCCATCAGGCCGCGTTCGGCGCGGACCTCGGCGGGCAGTTCCGGCAGCCGCCGGTTCAGCGCGTCGACGGCCTGGCGCAGCGACGGCGAGGTCAGGGACTCCTCGACCATGATGTCGTAGAGGGCGGGGTCGGTCATGACCTGGGCGCAGAAGCGGGCGTACCAGGTCGGGCTGCCCAGGCTCGCGAGGTGTTCGGTGATCGGGCGGACCAGGCAGTCCACCCGGTCCCGGATGTCGTCGGAGTCGCCGGCCTCGGCCAGCAGGCGGACCCGGATCTCCTCGATCCGGTCGAAGTGCCGGGCGGCGACGGCGCGGACCAGGTCGGCCTTGGTGCCGAAGTGATAGCCGACGGCCGCGTTGTTGCCCTGGCCTGCGGCCTCGCTGACCTGGCGGTTGGAGACGGCGTACACGCCCTGTTCGGCGAAGAGCCGCTCCGCCGCGCCCAGGATGGCCTCCCGCGTCGCGCTGACCTGGTCCGCCCGCGCCGACCTGCCCGCCATGCCCACCACCGCTCCGGGACCTGCCGCCACCCGGACCGGCCGGTCCCGCGAGCCGTACCGGGGCCCCGCCCGAAGCGGCGAGGTCCAGCCGAAGAAGCCTACGCGGCAGGGCCGCTCAGTGCGGTAACACCTCACCAGTAAAGTAAATCAAGCGACTGACTTAAACAATCGCCAGTCGCTCCATGTCCTTCCTACGGAGGCCCAGTTCCATGTCCGAAGCCCCTGCCCAGTCCGCCGGGTCCACGAGAACGGCACAACCGAACCCGAACGCGGTGGTGGCGGTCCTGGCCCTGTCCGGTATCACCGTCTCGCTGATGCAGACCCTGGTGATCCCGATCGTCCCGGAGCTGCCGAAGTACCTCAACGCCTCCGCGTCCAACGCGGCCTGGGCGGTGACGGCGACGCTGCTGGCCGCCGCCGTGGCCACCCCGGTGGCCGGCCGTCTCGGTGACATGTTCGGCAAGCGGCTGATGCTGCTGGTCAGCCTGGTGCTGCTGGTGTCCGGCTCGGTGGTGGCCGCGCTGAGCGACTCGCTGGTCCCGATGATCGTCGGCCGGGCCCTGCAGGGTCTCGCGGCCGCCGTGGTCCCGCTGGGCATCAGCATCATGCGCGACGAGCTGCCGCCGGAGCGCCTCGCGGGCTCGACGGCCCTGATGAGTGCCTCGCTGGGCGTCGGTGGCGCGCTCGGCCTGCCGGCCGCGGCGTTCATCGCGGACCACTACGACTGGCATGTGCTGTTCTGGACCTCGGCCGCCCTCGGCGTCGTCGCGTTCGCGCTGGTCATGCTGCTGGTCCCGGAGTCCAAGGTGCGCTCGGGCGGCCGCTTCGACGCGGTCGGCGCGGTGGGCCTCGCGGTCGGCCTGATCTCGCTGCTGCTCGCCGTCTCCAAGGGCGCCGACTGGGGCTGGGCGAGCGGCACCACGCTCGGCCTGTTCGCGCTCTCGGTCGTCGTGCTGCTCGCCTGGGGCTTCTTCGAACTGCGCACCGTCCAGCCGCTGGTCGACCTGCGCACCACGGTCCGCCGTCAGGTGCTGTTCACCAACCTCGCCTCGATCGCGTTCGGCTTCTCGATGTTCGCGATGTCCCTGGTGCTCCCCCAGCTGCTCCAGCTGCCGACCCAGACGGGCTACGGCCTCGGCAAGTCGATGCTGACGGTCGGTCTGGTGATGGCCCCGCAGGGTCTGGTCATGATGGGCTTCGCGCCGCTCTCGGCCGCCATCACCAAGGCCAAGGGGCCGAAGATCACCCTGATGATCGGCGCGGTGATCGTCGCCGCGGGCTACGGCCTCAACATCGTGCTGATGTCCCAGGTCTGGCACCTGATCCTGGTCTCCTGCATCATCGGCGCCGGCGTCGGCTGCGCGTACGGCGCGATGCCCGCGCTGATCATGGGCGCGGTCCCGGCGTCGGAGACGGCCGCCGCGAACAGCCTCAACACGCTGATGCGGTCCATCGGCACGTCGGTGGCCAGCGCCGTCGCCGGTGTCATCCTGGCCCAGCTGACCATCAGCCTCGGCGGCACCACCCTGCCCTCCGAGAACGGTTTCAAGGTGGTCATGGCGATCGGTGCGGGCGCGGCCGTCCTGGCCTTCGTCCTCGCCTCCTTCCTGCCCGGCCGTCGCCCGGCGGACCCGGAACCCGCTTCGGCCCCGGCCGAGCCCGCGGCGCAGGCCGTGCGCTGAGCCGCGGACACGGACGATGAGCGGCGGTGGGCGGGCCGTGCCTTCGGTGGGCGGCCCGCCCGCCGTGTCACGGACCATGGTCACAGGGACCGACCGGAGCGACCGATGAGCACCCCCTGGCACCGCTACGCCGAGGAACACACCCGCACCGTCGACACCATGGCGGCGGTGCTGCTGTTCGCCGCGTTCCTGTTCGGCAGCGAGATCACCATGAGCGCCGAGGACCAGCCGCACGCCGTCGGGCTCACCATCGCCCTCGCCGCCGTCGGCTGCGGTTCCCTGCTCTGGCAGCGCGCCCGGCCGCGCACGGTCGTCGCGGTCAGCGCGGCGGCCACGGCGGCCGCCGCCGGGCTCGGGCATCTGCCCACCCCGCTGCTGCTGGGCGGGCTGATGCTGGCGCTGTACCGGCTGGCGGTCGACACCGACCGGACCACCGCCCGCCGCTTTTACTTCGGCGGGCTCGCCCTGGTGGTGGCCGTCGGGACGGCCTTCGACCCGGTGGGCATTCCCTGGCCGCTCAAGACGATCAGCCCGGCCGCCTGGCTGCTGCTTCCGGTCGTCGCCGGCAACGCGGTCCGGCTGCAGGGCGCGTATCTGGACGCCGTGCAGGCGCGGGCCGAGTACGCGGAGCGGAGCCGGGAGGAGGAAGCCCGGCACCGGGTCGCGGAGGAGCGGATGCGGATCGCGCGCGAGCTGCACGACGTGGTCGCCCACCATCTGGCGCTGGCCAACGCCCAGGCCGGGACGGCGGCCCACCTCTCGCGCACCCATCCCGACCAGGCGCACCGGATCCTCGGCGATCTCGCCGGTACGACCGCCGCCGCGCTGCGCGAGCTGAAGGCCACCGTGGGCCTGCTGCGGCAGACCTGCGACCCCGACCTGCCGCTGGCACCGAGCCCCGGTCTGGCCCGGCTGCCGGAGCTCACCGAGGCCTGCGAGTCCGCCGGGCTCACGGTGCACGTCAGCGTCGAGGGCACCCCGCGGCCGCTGACGGGGGGCGTCGACCTGACGGCGTACCGGATCGTGCAGGAGGCGCTGACCAACGTCACCAAACACGCCTCGGCCGAGGTCGCGTACGTCCGGATCGGCTGGGCCCGGGACCGGCTGACCCTCACCGTCACCGACGACGGCACCGCCGCCGCGCCGGCCGCGTCCGCCCCCGGACACGGATTCGGGCTGATCGGGATGCGCGAGCGGGCCCAGTCGGTCGGGGGCACCTTCGCCGCCGGGCACCGGGACGGGGGCGGCTACGAGGTCACCACCCGGCTGCCGCTCTACCCCAGCGCCACCGAACCGGAAGAACGAGGGACGCCATGACCATCCGCGTGCTGCTCGCCGACGACCAGGCCCTGCTGCGGGCCACCTTCCGGATCCTGATCGACTCCTGCGCCGACATGGAGGTGGTCGCCGAGGCCACCGACGGCGCCGAGGCGGTCGAGTGCGCCCGCGAGCACCGGCCCGACATCGTGCTGATGGACATCCGGATGCCCGGCACCGACGGGCTCGCCGCCACGGCCGCCGTCTGCGCGGACCCGGAGCTGTCCGGCGTGCGGGTGCTGATCCTGACCACCTTCGAGGTCGACGAGTACGTGGCACAGGCCCTGCGGGCGGGGGCCGTCGGCTTCCTCGGCAAGGACGTGACCGCCGAGGCGCTGCTGGCCGGGATCCGCACGGTGGCCGCCGGCGAGGCGCTGCTCTCCCCCACCGCGACCCGCACCCTGATCACCAGGTTCCTGGCCGCGCCCGCGCCGGGTGCCCGGCTCGCCGCCCCCGAGCAGCTGCGGGTGCTCACCGCGCGCGAACGCGAGGTCATGGCGCTGGCGGCCGAGGGCAGCTCCAACGAGGAGATCGCCGGGAAGCTGTTCGTCTCCCCGCTGACCGTACGCACTCACATCCACCGGGCGATGACCAAGCTGGACGCCCGGGACCGGGCCCAACTGGTGGTGATGGCCTACCAGTCGGGGCTGGTGCAGCCCCCGCCGCCGACGCCGGACGCCTGAGGCCTGTTCGGGGGAACCGGTGCCGCAAAGGGCGTGCGGCGGCCGTGACCGGTCCACATCTCCAGGGTGACCGCCCTGCCGCTGATCCCGCCCATGCTCGCCACCTCCGGCCGGCTGCCGCCCGCCGCGCAGGACACCCGCTGGGCCTATGAGACCAAGCAGGACGGCCAGCGGGTGGTCGTCTATCTGCCGGGCGACGGCAGCCTGCTCCTGCGCGCCCGTTCCGGCGAGGAGATCACCGCCGCCTATCCCGAACTGCGCCCGCTGGCGCAGGCGCTGGGCCGGACGCCCGCGGTCCTGGACGGCGAGGTGCTGGCCGTCGACGAACACGGCCGCGCCGACTTCCAGTTGCTGCAGAGCCGGATGGGCCTGGCCCACGCCCCGGCCCGGGCGGCCCGGATGGCGGCCCGGGTTCCGGTCCATCTCGTCCTGTTCGACGTGCTGCTCCTGACGGACCCGCTGCTCACCACGGCGTACGCGGACCGTCGGACCTGTCTGGAGTCGCTGTCCCTGGAAGGCGCGTACTGGTCGACGCCGCGGGCGGTCGTCGGGCACGGCGCCGAGGCGCTGCGGGCGACCCGGGAGCACGGCCTGGAGGGACTGGTCTGCAAACGCCTGGACTCGGTCTACGAGCCAGGGGTGCGGTCCCGCGCCTGGATCAAGATCCGGAACATGCGTGCCGAGGACGTGATCATCGGCGGCTGGCTGCCGGGAAAGGGGCGGCTGACCGGGCTCCCGGGTGCGGTGCTGGTCGGCCAGCGGTCCGCCGACGGGCGGCTGCGGTACGTCGGCGGGGTGGGCACCGGCTGGAGCGCGGCGGAGCGGACCGAACTGGCCGCGCTGCTGCGGGCCGCCGCGACCGGCTCGTGCCCCTTCGACCCGGTGCCGCCGGTCCCCGGCGCCCGCTGGGTGCTGCCCCGGCTGGTCGGCGAGGTCAGCTACAGCACCCGGACCCGGGCCGGGCTGCTGCGCCAGCCCTCCTGGCTCCGGCTGCGCCCGGACCTCGCGCCCGACGAGTCGGCCGCGGACCTGCCTCCGGGCCTGGGCTGACGGCCCGGGACGCCGTGCCGACAAGGTCGGCTCGACGGCCGTACGGACCGCGGTTCCGGCATACGGACACCCGAGCCGGCCCGAGGACACCGCCTGCCACGCCTGTCCCGGCCGGGCAAGGCCGTTCCGTATCGTGTTCGACCCCGGCGGCCCGTCCCGGCATGATGACGTGATGGATCTTGAGACGGAACGGCCGCCGGGCGCACGGCAGTTGTTCGAGGCGCTGTGCGCGCACGAGGGCCCCGGCGTGCGCGGTGCCGTCGTCGAGCCCTGGCTGGAGCGGTGCGGGAGCGCCTGCCGGGCCGAGATCACCGCGGCCCGGCATGCGGCCGTCCTCGCCGAGCCCGGCCGGGAGGCGCTCTGGGAGCTGTACGCGCTCAGCCGGGTCAGCGACATCCTGTTGCTCGCGTTCCAGCCGCCCGGACACCACCCCTGGACCGGGGCGGGCCTCACGATGGACGCGTACCTGGAGCTCCTCACGCGCCTCGGCATGGCGCCGTTCGAGGAGCCTTCGCTCTTCGACCCCCTTCTGCACGAGATCATGCAGGTCGAGCAGGCGGTCGATCCGGACGAGCCGATCACGGTCACCGGGTGGTGTGGCCCGGGCTGTGGCCGGGCCCGGTGGTCTTCGCGCGGGCCGGGGTCCGGGTGCGGGCGGGGGTACGGCACGCCGAGCGCGGGGTGGCCGACCGCGCCCCGCTGTACTGGGCCCACCGCAGACGCCACCGCCGTACCGTGGACCTGTCCCAGGGCTGGGGGTCCAACTCCCAGTGGCGTACGTCCTTCCGGGTCGATGTCCGGCTCGCGGGCGCGGACCGTCTCAACATCGCCGACGGTGACCAGCACGTCGACTCGGTGGCGGCCGACGAGGCCGGCGGGCTGCTCACCCCGGCCGAACGCCGCGAACTGCTGTGCCATCGCTGCCTGCTGCGGGCCCCGCTGAACCCGTCCGTGCCGAGCGCCGACGCCGGTCTGTTCCCCTTCGACTGGCGGCTGGAAGGGGCCGGTACCGGCTCGCCACCGTGAGCGGCGGCCGACAGGCTGTCGGAATCCACGGGCGGCGGGAAGGTCTATCGTGTCCCCATGTCCGTCCCCGAGTTGATCCGTATCGTCTCCCGTGACTCACCGATGGCGCTCGCTCAGGTGGCCCGGGTCCGGGCCGAGTTGGCGGCCCTGTGTCCGCAGGTGCGCACCGAGGTCGTACCGGTGAAGACCACCGGCGACAAGTGGCTCGGCGATCTCTCCAAGGTCGAGGGCAAGGGCGCGTTCACCAAGGAGGTGGACGCCGCGCTGCTGGCCGGTGAGGCGGATCTCGCCGTGCACTGCGTGAAGGACGTGCCGGCGGACCGGCCGCTGCCCGCCGGGACCGTGTTCGCGGCGTTCCTGAAGCGGGACGACATCCGCGACGCCCTCGTCCACCCGGACGGGCTGACCCTGGACCAACTGCCGCCGGGCACCCGGATCGGCACCTCGTCGGTCCGCCGGGTCGCCCAGCTGTCTGCCACCCACCCGCATCTGGAGTGCGTGCCCTTCCGGGGCAACGCCAACCGGCGCCTGGCCAAGCTCGCCGCCGGTGAGGCGGACGCGCTGCTGCTCGCGCTGGCGGGCCTGGAGCGGATCGGCCGTACGGACGTGATCAGCGAGGTGCTGGACCCGGAGACGATGATGCCGCCCATCGGCGCGGGCATCCTCGCCCTGCAGTGCCGGGAGGGCGACACGGACCTGATCGACGTGGTGAGCGGGCTCGGTGACCCGGCCACCCACCGGGAGGCCACCGCCGAGCGGATGTTCCTGCACGTGCTGCAGGGGCACTGCAACAGCCCGATCGCCGGCTACGCCCGGGTCGACGGCGGCGGTGAGCTGTCGCTGCGCGCCTGCGTGTTCACCCCGGACGGCAAGACGCGGCTGAACGCCCACGAATGGGCGGGCCGACTGGACCCGGCCACGCTCGGCACCTCGGTCGCCGTGGCCCTGCTCCGCCAGGGCGCCCGCGAGATCATCGACGGCATCCCCCACTAGGCACTCCGCTGGATGGGGCCGGGACGTGCCGTCGTTCGGCTGCGGCGCCGTGGGGGCTGGTCGCGGCCGCGTGGCGGTAGCCGCATATCGGATACGCCCCGCGCCCCTTCGGGGGCGCTGTCCACTCAGGGAGTGGTAGGGCCCGGCTCCGTCTGGTCCTTGAGGAAGGCGGTCACCTGGTGGGCCAGGCTGCCGGGGGCGGCGCCCTGGCAGGCCGTGGCGGTGGTCGACTCCAGTACGCCGATGCCGCCCGCCCACAGGCGGCGCTCCGTCCACTCCTCGTCGACCCGGAGCTGGACCTGGATGTCCACCTGGGTGAGGGCGGCCTCGGAGCCGGCGGCGTAGATGACGGCGGTGGCGCGGCGCAGCGGGTAGACGTCGAAGCCCTCGATGAACTGGGAGTTGCGCCAGTCGATGAAGGCGCCTTCCCCGTCGGGGCCGACCCGGACGTCGATCTGACCGTCCTCCAGTTGCACGCTGAAGTGGCCGGAGCCGCGGTTCTCGATGGTCACCCGGACACTGAAGTACGTCAGCCCGGCCGCGGCGTCGTCGCGGCCGCGCGGCGGCTCGGACTCCTCCAGGCGGTGGACGCGGACCCGCAGACCGGCATGCTCGTCGTACTCGTGCCAGTCCCCGACCACGTTCGGCTCGTACACAGTGCCCCTCTCGACCCCCGCTGTTTATCTGTGGGCTCAGCGCACTGTCAAATGAGCGGAATGCGCTGTGGCCAGGGGGTTCGCCCGCTTTGATCGCTGATCAAGCGTTGCGCAGCGGTTATCCCGCCCCGGGGGTCCGGGGCGGGTCGCGGGCGCGTGCCGCACATCACGTCGGCGTGCCTCCCGCCTGCCGCGGGATCAGCGGGCCAGACGGCCAAGCAGCGAGGAGGCCGCGGTGACACCGAGGGCGGCGGCGACCGCCAGCACCCCGAAGTCGAGGCCGAGGTGGGAGGGCGTGCCCAGCAGCAGGCCGCGCAGAGCGTCGACCTGGTAGCTCAGCGGGTTGATCTTGCTGACCACCTGCAGCCAGCCCGGCATGATCGCCACGGGGTAGAGGGCGTTGGAGCCGAAGAACAGCGGCATGGTGATCGCCTGCCCGATGCCCATCAGCCGGTCCCGGCTCAGGACGATGCCGGCGATGCTCATCGACAGGCAGGAGAAGAACGCGGAGGCGAGGACGACGGCGAGCCCGACCCCGAGCAGCTTCAGCGGGTTCCAGGTGAGGGAGACGCCGAGGATCGCGGCGATGACGATCACCACCACGGCCTGGATCAGGGACTTGACCCCGGCCGCGAAGGCCTTGCCGGTGATGAGGGCCGAGCGCGGGGTGGGGGTGACGAGGAGCTTGTTGAGGATGCCGGCGTCGCGCTCCCAGATGATCTGGATGCCGTAGAAGATGGCGATGAACATCGCGGACTGGGCGATGATGCCGGGCGCCAGGTAGTCGATGTAGGGGATGCCGCCGGTGGGTATCGCCCGGATCCGGGTGAAGGTCTGGCCGAAGATCAGCAGCCAGAGGGCGGGCTGGATCGCGCGGGTGTAGAGCTCGGTGCGGTCGTGGCGGAGCTTCTGCAGCTCGACCGCGCACATGGCGACGACCCGGGCGGGCAGCAGCCGCCAGCCGGAGCGCGGCTGGGGTGGGGTCAGCAGCAGGGACGTGCCCGTGCGCTCAGCCGACACGGTTCGCGGTGCGGCGGGTGCTTCGGACATCGCGGAAACCTCCTGACTGGTCGTCGAGGCCGCTGCCGGCCACGTCGCGGAAGACGTCTTCGAGGGTGGGCAGGGTGTCGGTGCCCTGCCGTTCGGCGAGGCCGCGCCTGAGTTCGGTGGGGGTGCCGAGGGCGCGGATCCGGCCGCGGTACATGAGGCCGACCCGGTCGCAGTGCTGGTCGGCCTCGTCCATGTAGTGGGTGGTGACCAGCACGGTCATGCCGGTGGCGGCCCGCACGGAGTTGATCTGGTCCCACACCCCGGTGCGGGCGATCGGGTCGAGGCCGATGGTCGGCTCGTCGAGGATCAGCAGCCGGGGCGCGCTGACCAGCGCCTGGGCCAGTTCGAGGCGGCGGACCATGCCACCGGAGTAGGTGCCGGCGAGCCGGTCGGCGGCATCGGCCAGGTCGACGGCCTCCAGCGCCTCGGCGACCCGCGCGGCCCGCTCGCGCCGGGGGACGTCGAAGACGCGGGCGAACAGCTCGACGTTCTCGCGGCCGGTGAGCCCGCTGTCGGCGGACAGCTGCTGCGGGACGTAGCCGAGCAGCCTGCGCACGGCCATCCGCTCCCGGCCGGTGTCGTGGCCGAAGACGCGGACCATCCCGGCGGGGACGGGCAGCAGGGTCGTGATGCACCGGATGGCGGTGGTCTTGCCGGCGCCGTTGGGGCCCAGCAGCCCGAAGACCTCGCCCTCGCCGACGCTCAGGTCGAGTCCGTCGACGGCCTTGGTGTCCCCGAAGGAGTAGGACAGCCCGGTGCAGGCGACTGCGATGGGGTCCGGGTCCGTTGTCATGATTCCTCGGCCTCCTCGTGCAGGGTGTCGGCCAGCCTGCGCAGCGCGGGAAGGGCCGCTCGCAGCGCCTCCCGGTCCGCCTCGGCCAGCCGGGCGACGTGGCCGGCGACGAGTTCCGCGCGGCGGCGGTGCCAGTCGGCGAGCCGTTTCTCGGCGTCCTCGGTGAGCAGCAGCCGGGCGGCCCGCCGGTCTGCCGGGTCGGTCTCCCGGCGCAGGTAGCCGTCCTTGACGAGCTGGTTGACCAGGGTCGACACCGAGTTGCTCGCCAGGTACAGCTCCTTGGCCGCGTCCGAGATGCCGATCCCGGGCCGGGACTCGACCAGCCGGAGCAACTCCACCTCTGCGCCGCGCAGCCGCGGCCGGGTGAGTCCGCGGCGCAGCCGGCGGCGGATCAGCCGCTGGATGCCGAGCAGCGCGTCGGCGAGTTCTTCCGGAAAGGTCTCCGATTCCACACCTGGAAGATTACCTCTGCTACAGAGGTATCTCCCTCAAGGGAAGGTCAAAGGGAGGAACCGGAGAGAGACTCGACAGATAAATGGAAGCTATCTCACCTTTTTATCCCAATTGTTTCGCTATGGGCTGTTCGGGGCATGTGCAGTTCAGTGCTTCGGACCGGAGGCACGTGCGTGGGAGCCGTCTTCCGCCTGCCGCCCCCGTGTCCTCCCCGGGTCCGAGCGCGCTCCTCCCACGGTGTCCGTCCACCAGCACCTCGCTGAGGGAGGTACGCGCGATGCGTGCCACGTGCAAACCAAAGTCCCATCCGCACGACGACGCCCCGGACACGGCCCAGGACTTCGTACGGCTGGCCGAACTGCCCGAGGGCCCGGCACGCCGGGCGCTCCGGGACCAGCTGGTCGAGCTGTGGCTGCCGATGGCCGAGCGGATCGCCGTACGGTTCCGCGGCCGCGGGGAGACCCTGGAGGACCTCTACCAGGTCGCCGCCCTGGGGCTGGTGAAGGCCGTCGACCACTACGACCCGGCACGCGGCCGGGCTTTCGAGGCCTACGCCGTGCCGACCATCACCGGCGAGATCAAACGCCACTTCCGCGACCACATGTGGACCCTGCACGTGCCGCGCCGGGTCCAGGAGCTGCGCAACCGGGTCCGGGTCGCCCTCAAGGAACTGGGCCAGACGACCCCGGGGCGCGCCCCCACCGTCGCCGAGATCGCCGCGCGGGCCCAGCTCACCGAGAGCGAGGTGCGGGCCGGGATGGAGGCCCTGGAGTGCTACTCGGCGCTGTCGCTGGACGCCGAGGTGCCCGGCGGCGACGGCTATGTGCTCGGCGACATCCTGGGCGGTCCGGACCCCGGTTACGACCTGATCGTCGACCGCACGGCCGCGGAACCCTGCCTCCAGGGCCTGCCTGAGCGCGACCGGCTCATCCTCTACCTGCGGTTCTTCCGCGGGATGACGCAGAGCCGGATCGCCGAGCAGCTCGGCATCTCGCAGATGCATGTGTCCCGCCTGCTCACCGCCTGTTTCGAGCGGCTGCGCGAGGAGCTGCTGGCCGAGGCCGGCTGAGCTCACCCGGTGGGCGGTGCGCAGGGGATCCGGGTCGGGCCGTACCGTTCGGGGCGTCCGTCAGCTCGGCACGGATCTGGGCGGGCATGTCGCCGGTGCGCCCCCGGACGAGGATCAGGTCCGCCACGTCGCGCAGTCTGATGTCGGTGCGCTGGGAGACCTCCCTCAGCACCTGCCGGCCCTCGTCGGGCCTCAGCCGGCCGAGCGCGACCACCATCCCGGCGGCCTGCTCCACCACGGCATGGGAGGTGCCGGCTTCCTTGAGCTGCTCGACCTCTTCGTGTCACTCGTATGGCCGTGCGGCACCGGGGTACTCGGCAGGCATTCCCACCGCTTCCGGTTGGAGACTGGTGGCAGGCCGGTCCCCCGCCGGCCCCGACACCAGGACGCGAGTGCCATGAACGACGACACGCCTCACCCCGGACCCGCGCAGAAGAAGCGATCGGTGCTCTCCACCCACTCGGTCTTCGGTGCCCCGTGCTGGGTGAGCCTGACCAGCCGCGACCTGCAGACGACCGAGGACTTCTACAGCGCGGTGCTCGGCTGGCGATGGCGCAGTGTCCGGCTCGGCGACCACTTCCGGTTCGCGCTGGCGGACGGGGTACCGGTGGCGGGCATCGCCGCGGTCGCCGCCATGTGGCAGATGGCGGTGGCCTGGACGCCGTACTTCGCCGTACCGGACGCGGACGAGGCGGTGTCCCGCGCCCGTGAACGCGGCGGCACCCCCGCGGTGGGGCCGCTGTCCTTCCCGCCCGGCCGGGCGGCGCTGATCGCCGACCGGGACGGCGCCGTCTTCGGGATCTGGGAGGGGGAACTGGTCTCCAACTGGGAGACCTGGCGGCGGGCCGCCCCGACCTTCATCCGCCTGCACACCCGCGACGCCTTCGACTCCGCGATGTTCTACGGCGAGGTCCTCGGCTGGGCCTCCGACAAGCCGGGCTGCTGCGAGGTCGAGTACGAGGGCGGCGAGGTCGTCCTGCGCAGCCGGGGCGATGCCGTGGCCCGCATCGACTCGGGGGCGGTGGAGGCGGCGCCCGATCCGTCGGTACGGCCGCACTGGCAGATCCACTTCGCGGTCGCCGACGTCACCGAGTGCGCGCGGGCCGCGGAGAAACACGGTGGCAGCGTGCTGAACGAGGAGGACACCGAGGCGATCCTGCGGGATCCGGACGGCGCACAGTTCACGGTGACGACGGCCCGCGGGGCGCGCTGAGCCGTTCGGTGGCGCCGCCACCGTTGTCGGGTGCGGGTGCCTGGGGGTTGGTCGCGCAGTTCCCCGCGCCCCTGCAGGGGCGCGGGGAACTGCGCGACCAACCACGACGGACCCGCACTCGCTTGCGGCCCGCGCTACCTCGACGGCCGCGTCAGCAGGATCAGGCTCCGGGCCTCGGCTCGCAGCCTCGTGCCCGCCTTGCGTTCGCGTTCGTCCGGTACCCCTTCCGGGTCGGCCGTGTCGATGAGGGTCGTCCAGCGCTCGCCGTAGGACTCGTCGGGCAGCCGGAAGTCGACCGGTTCCCAGTAGCCGTTGAGAAGCAGCAGGAACGAGTCGTCGACCAGGCGCCGCCCGTAGGGGTCGCGTTCGGCGATGGCGTCGCCGTTGAGGAAGACGCCGACCGAGTGCGCGTCGGCGCGCTGCCAGTCCCGGTCGGTCATCTCGCGGGCGTCGGGCAGCAGCCACACCAGGTCGGGCAGCGGCTGCCCGGGATGCACGGCGGTCTCGCCCCGGAAGAAGCGCCGCCGACGCAGCACGGGATGGGCGGCGCGCAGCCCGATGACGTACCGGGTGAAGTCGGCGAGCGTCCGCTGCTCCTCGGTCAGCTCCCAGTCGATCCAGGAGACTTCGTTGTCCTGGCAGTAGGCGTTGTTGTTGCCGCCCTGGGTGCGGCCGAGTTCGTCGCCGTGGCTGAGCATGGGGATGCCCTGGGACAGCAGCAGGGTGGCGAGGAAGTTGCGCTGCTGGCGGGCCCGCAGTTCGAGCACGGCCGGGTCGGTGGTCTCGCCCTCGGCCCCGCAGTTCCAGGACCGGTTGTGGCTCTCGCCGTCCCGGTTGCCCTCACCGTTGGCCTGGTTGTGCTTGTCGTTGTACGACACCAGGTCGCGCAGCGTGAAACCGTCGTGCGCGGTGACGAAGTTGAGGCTGGCCCGCGGCCGCCGCCTGCTGTGCTGGTACAGGTCGGAGGAGCCGGTGAGCCGGGAGGCGAACTCGCCCAGCGAGCCGGGCTCGGCCCGCCAGAAGTCCCGTACGGCGTCCCGGTACCTGCCGTTCCACTCCGACCACAGCGGCGGGAAGTTGCCGACCTGGTAGCCGCCCTCGCCCACGTCCCACGGCTCGGCGATGAGTTTGACCCTGCTGATCACCGGGTCCTGCTGGATCAGGTCGAAGAACGCCGAAAGGCGGTCCACCTCGTGGAACTGCCTCGCCAGCGTTGCCGCGAGGTCGAAGCGGAAGCCGTCGACGTGCATCTCCGTCACCCAGTACCGCAGCGAGTCCATGATCAGCTGCAGCACGTAGGGGTGCCGCATCAGCAGGCTGTTGCCGGTGCCGGTGGTGTCGTAGTAGTGCGCCCAGTCCCCGTCGACCAGCCGGTAGTAGGAGGCGTTGTCGATGCCCCGGAAGGACAGGGTGGGACCCATCTCGTTGCCCTCGGCGGTGTGGTTGTAGACCACGTCGAGGATCACTTCGAGCCCGGCCGCGTGCAGCGCCTTCACCATCGCCTTGAACTCGTTGACCTGCTGGCCCCGGCTGCCGAAGGCGCCGTAGGCGTTGTGCGGGGCGAAGTAGCCGATGGTGTTGTAGCCCCAGTAGTTGGACAGGCCCCGGTCCTTGAGCACCCCGTCCTGCACGAACTGGTGCACCGGCATCAGCTCGACCGCCGTGACCCCGAGCGAGGTCAGGTGGTCGAGGACCGCGGGGTGGGCGAGACCGGCGTAACTGCCTCGGAGACGTTCGGGTACCTCCGGATGGGTGAGGGTCAGGCCGCGGACATGGGCCTCGTAGATCACCGAGTCGGAGTACGGCCGCCGGGGCGGACGGTCGTCACCCCAGTCGAAGAAGGGGTCGGTGACCACGCCGAGCATGGAGTGCCCGGCGCTGTCGGCCGGGCACGGGCCGCCGGGGGTGCGCTCGTAGAGGGAGGCGTGGTTGTCGATCTGGCCGTCGATCGCCCGGGCGTAGGGATCCAGAAGCAGCTTCGCCGGATTGCACCGGTGGCCGAGTTCGGGGTTCCAGGGGCCGGTCACCCGGTAGCCGTAGCGCTGCCCCGGTCCGACGCCGGGCAGGTAGGCGTGCCAGACGAAGCCGTCGACCTCGGTCATCGGCACCGTCGTCCGGGTGCCCGCGTCGTTCGCCAGAACCAGGTCGACCCGCTCGGCGACCTCGCTGAACAGGGCGAAGTTGGTGCCCTGCCCGTCGAAGGAGGCCCCCAGCGGGTAGGGGTGCCCGCTCCACACGGGCACCCCCTTACGGGACTTCCTCGCCGTCACCGGGCGCCTTCCAGGACACCGTCCGCGGATGCGGCCAACTGGGCGACCGGAAGCTCGCGCGGCACCCGGAGGACCCGGCGCAGCCGGGGCGCCGGCCCGGTACGGACCAGCGGGACCCGCTCCCCGGACCGGGCCCGCTGCGAGAACCAGATGATCTTGCTGCCGGTCTCCGAGGCGCAGCAGCCCCAGCCGTCGCTGGTCGCGGCGAGGTGCGCCAGGCACGGGCGCAGGTCCTGGTCGGGCCGGAGGTCGCGGTCGTCGTCGCCGACGGCGGTGATGAGATGCTGCCCGTTCCACCACATCTCGATGGACGTGTGCTTGTCCGTCGCGTGCTGGTCGATGGCGGTCAGCAGCAGTTCGGCACCGCGGCAGACGGGTTCCACGAGGTTGTCGAGATCCCAGTAACGCAGATGGGCGGCCAGTATGCGGCTGACCTGTCCCACCCGTTCCGGGCTGACCTCCACGTCGAGGTGGTAGTAGCAGGGCACTGCGGTCTTCATTGTCGCTAGCTCCTCACCCGCGAAGCTCCCGCTCCCCCTCACCCGTTCCGGAAGTCGTTCCGGACGCGCAGCGTGAGCGCTGGTCGCTCCTGAGTCACCTTCACTGTGCGGGCGCTACGCCATTCGTGCAACACGAGAGACACATGAGGTGGTTGAAGATCCAACAAGACGCTCGGTCATCATCCATGCACCATGAGTGAAAGCCTCGATTCGCCGTAACGGCTCCGTGCCCTTCCCTGCCCGGACGCTCCCCCGACCCCGGGGACACGTGCCCATTCGAGAGCGTCGGAAGGAAAGACACGGCCATGCTGCTACCCGCGAAGGCCGAGGTGGCCCGGCAGCTGCGGCGCTACCGGGCGTGGGAGCGCGTCATGCTCGCCTCGCCGCAGGACCGCGAGGTGCGGTCCACCTTCGAGGACTCGGGCTACACGCTGTGCGTGCTGATGGGCAAGCGCTGCGCCCGGGAGGCGGTGGACGCGGCCGAGCGCTATCTGCGCACCAGCCTCGTCACCTACGTGCGAGAACAGCGGGAACAGAGCGGGCGGCCCCGGCTGACCGAGGCGGTCGGGCAGGGACCGCCCCCGGACCGGCGTTCTGCGAGGCAGTGATCCCGCAGGCGGACCCCGCGGGAGGACAACGGTCTTCCGGCACACTACGGACCGCGGAGCCGGGCCCCGGGCCCGGCTCCGCGCACGGCGGAGGTGAGACCCATGAAGGCGACTGAGGCCATCGGCCGCGTTCCGGTGCGTGACGTCCGGCCGGCCGTGGAGTGCGGCCGACGGCCGGCGAAGGCGGTGTCCGGTGAGACCTTCCAGGTCACCGCCACCGTCTTCCGGGAGGGTCATGACGCCGTCGGCGCCAATGTGGTGCTGTGCGATCCCGACGGCCGGCCCGGCCCCTGGACGCCGATGCGGGAACTGGTCGCCGGCACCGACCGCTGGGGCGCCGAGGTCACCCCGGACACGACGGGTCACTGGACGTATCACGTGGAGGCCTGGAGCGCCCCGCTCGTCACCTGGCGGCAGCACGCCCGGGTGAAGATCCCGGCGGGCATCGACACGGGCCTGGTCCTGGAGGAGGGCGCCGAGTTGTACGAGCGGGCGGCCGCCGGAGTCCCCGCAGGCCCGGACCGTGAGCGGGTGCTGGCCGCGGCCCGGGCTCTGGGCGACGACTCCCTCCCCGTGCACAGACGGCTCGCCAACGCCCTCGCTCCCGAGGTGGACGAGGTGCTGGCCCGCCATCCGCTGCGGGAGCTGGTGACCGTCTCCGAGCCGCTGCCGCTGCTCGTCGAGCGCGAACGGGCCCTGTACGGCTCCTGGTACGAGTTCTTCCCCCGCTCCGAGGGCACACCCGAACGGCCCCACGGCACGTTCCGGACAGCCGCCCGCCGCCTGCCGAAGATCGCCGAGATGGGCTTCGACGTCGTCTACCTCCCCCCGATCCACCCCATCGGCACCACCTTCCGCAAGGGCCGCAACAACACCCTGGACCCCGCACCGGACGACGTCGGGGTGCCCTGGGCGATCGGCTCACCCGAAGGCGGGCACGACGCCGTCCACCCGGACCTGGGCACGATCGAGGACTTCCAGTGGTTCGTGGCCGAGGCCGGCCGCCACGGCCTGGAGATCGCCCTGGACTTCGCACTGCAGTGCTCCCCCGACCACCCCTGGGTGCAGAAGCATCCCGACTGGTTCCACCACCGGCCCGACGGCACCATCGCCTACGCCGAGAACCCGCCCAAGAAGTACCAGGACATCTACCCCGTCGCCTTCGACGCCGACATGCCAGGGCTGATCGCCGAGACCGTCCGGGTGCTGCGGCACTGGATGGACTGCGGAGTACGGATCTTCCGCGTCGACAACCCGCACACCAAACCGGTGGTCTTCTGGGAACGGGTCATCGCGGACATCAACCGCACCGACCCCGACGTGATCTTCCTCGCCGAGGCCTTCACCCGCCCCGCGATGATGCGCACCCTCGCCCAGATCGGCTTCCAGCAGTCCTACACCTACTTCACCTGGCGCACCAGCAAACAGGAACTCACCGACTACCTCACCGAACTCTCCGGCGAGTCCGCCGCCTACATGCGGCCCAACTTCTTCGCCAACACCCCCGACATCCTGCACGCCTACCTCCAGCACGGCCACCGCCCCGCCTTCGAGGCCCGGGCCGTGCTCGCCGCCACCCTCTCCCCCACCTGGGGCATCTACAGCGGCTACGAACTCTGCGAGAACACCCCCCTCAAAGAAGGCAGCGAGGAATACCTCGACTCCGAGAAGTACCAGCTCAAACCCCGCGACTGGACCCTCGCCGACACCGACGGCATCGCACCCCTCATCACCCGCCTCAACACCGTCCGGCGCCGCCACCCCGCACTGCGGCACCTGCGCAACCTGCGCTTCCACCACACGGACAACGACTCCGTCATCGCGTACAGCAAGCGCACCGGGCCGGACACGGTCGTGGTGGTCGTCAACCTCGATCCGCACCACACCCAGGAGGCCACGGTCTCGTTGGACATGCCGCAACTCGGCCTGGACTGGAACGCCGTCCTGTCCGTGCAGGACGAACTCACGGGTGAGACCTACTCATGGGGCAGGACCAACTACGTGCGCCTCACCCCTGGCCGGACGCCGGCGCATGTACTCCAGGTAGGGCGGCCGACACCAGCGAACGGAGGGCCCAGCGCGTCATGACTGTCAACGAACCCGTCCCGGACACCTTCGAGGACACACCGGCGAAGGACCGGGACCCGGACTGGTTCAAACGCGCCGTCTTCTACGAGGTCCTGGTCCGCTCGTTCCAGGACAGCGACGGCGACGGCATCGGCGACCTCAAGGGCCTGACCGCCAAGCTCGACTATCTGCAGTGGCTCGGCGTCGACTGCCTCTGGCTGCCGCCCTTCTTCAAGTCCCCGCTCCGGGACGGCGGTTACGACGTCTCCGACTACACCGCCGTACTCCCCGAGTTCGGTGACCTCGCCGACTTCGTGGAGTTCGTCGACGCCGCCCACCAGCGCGGCATGCGCGTCATCATCGACTTCGTCGTCAACCACACCAGCGACCAGCACCCGTGGTTCCAGGAGTCCCGGAAGAACCCGGACGGGCCGTACGGGGACTTCTACATGTGGGCTGACGACGACAAGCAGTACCAGGACGCGCGGATCATCTTCGTCGACACCGAGGTCTCCAACTGGACCTACGACCCCGTGCGCGGCCAGTACTACTTCCACCGGTTCTTCTCGCACCAGCCCGACCTCAACTACGAGAACCCGGCGGTGCAGGAGGAGGTGCTGGCGGCGCTCCGGTTCTGGCTGGACCTGGGCATCGACGGCTTCCGGCTGGACGCGGTGCCGTATCTGTACGCGGAGGAAGGCACCAACTGCGAGAACCTGCCGCCCACCCACGAGTTCCTGCGGCGGGTGCGCCGCGAGATCGACGCCATGTTCCCGGACACCGTGCTGCTGGCGGAGGCGAACCAGTGGCCGGAGGACGTCGTCGACTACTTCGGCGACTACGAGAAGGGGGGCGACGAATGCCACATGGCGTTCCACTTCCCCGTCATGCCGCGGATCTTCATGGCCGTACGCCGGGAATCCCGCTACCCCGTCTCGGAGATCCTCGCCAAGACCCCCGCCATCCCCTCCGGCTGCCAGTGGGGCATCTTCCTGCGCAACCACGACGAACTGACCCTCGAAATGGTCACCGACGAGGAACGCGACTACATGTGGGCCGAGTACGCGAAAGACCCGCGTATGCGCGCCAACATCGGCATCCGCCGCCGCCTCGCCCCCCTCCTGGACAACGACCGCAACCAGATCGAGCTGTTCACCGCACTGCTGCTCTCCCTGCCCGGCTCGCCGATCCTCTACTACGGCGACGAGATCGGCATGGGCGACAACATCTGGCTCGGCGACCGGGACGCCGTCCGCACCCCCATGCAGTGGACCCCCGACCGCAACGCCGGATTCTCCTCCTGCGACCCCGGACGCCTCTACCTGCCGACCATCATGGACCCCGTCCACGGCTACCAGGTCACCAACGTCGAGGCCTCCATGTCCTCGCCGTCCTCCCTGCTGCACTGGACCCGCCGGATGATCGAGATCCGCAAGCAGAACCCCGCCTTCGGACTCGGCTCGTTCACGGAACTCCAGTCCTCCAACCCGGCGGTCCTCGCGTTCCTGCGGGAGTACGAGGACGACCTGGTCCTCTGCGTGCACAACTTCTCCCGGTTCGCGCAGCCCACCGAACTCGATCTGCGGGCCTACGACGGCCGGCATCCGGTCGAGCTGATCGGCTCGGTGCGCTTCCCCGCCATCGGTGAACTGCCGTATCTGCTCACCCTCGCGGGACACGGCTTCTACTGGTTCCGGCTCTCCCGAGTCGACTCCCGCATCGGCCGTCGGCGCTGAGCGTGCGGAGCCGAGGAAAGGACGCGTCACCATGACGAAGACCGTTGACCCGCCCGGGAGCACGACGGCAGGCCTGGACCGGCCGCTGGTCTCGCTGGGCGGCCTGCTGCGCGACTGGCTGCCCCGGCAGCGCTGGTTCGCGGGCAAGGACCGGCCCGTCACGGAGCTGTCCGTGCTGTCCCTGACCGAACTCTTCCCCGGCTGCCTGCACCTGCTGGTCCACGCGGACCACTCGCCCGGCGGGGGCGCCGCCCCGTCCGGGGACTGCTACCAGCTGCTGCTGGGCGTCCGCGAACACCGCGCGCCCAGGCTGGAGCGGGCCTACATAGGCCGGGCCGAGGAAGGCCCGCTGGCCGGGCTCGCGGTCTACGACGCCCTGCACGACCCGCGCGCCGCCGAACTGCTCCTGGAGCGGCTGCGGATACCCGGGACGGCGGGACCGCTGCGCTTCGAGACGGCTCCACAGGCCCGGATACCCGGCGGACTCGCGCCGCGGCTGCTGGACGCCGAGCAGTCCAACTCCTCCCTGGTGTACGGCGACTCCTACATCCTGAAGGTGTTCCGGCGCATCCAGCCCGGCGTCAACCCGGATCTGGAGGTGCCCGGCGCGCTGGCCGCGCAGGGCTGCGCGCGGGTGCCGGCGCCGGTGGCCTGGTTCCGCACCACCGAGCCGAGCCCGGCGACGCTCGGCGTGCTGCAGCCCTTCCTGCCGGACGCGGCCGACGGCTGGACCCTCGCCCTGCGCGCGCTCGCCGCCGGGGACGACTTCACCATCGAGGCGCACGAGCTGGGCCGGGCCACCGCCGATGTGCACCTCGCGCTCGCCGCCGCCTTCCCGTCCGCCGTCCACGACGACCACAGCCGCACGGCCGAGGCGATGTCGGCGCGGCTGCACGCGGCCGCGCACGCGGTGCCGGCGCTGCGGCCGTTCGTGTCCGGGCTGATGGGCGCCTTCGACACACTGGCCACCTGTGACGCCGGGCCGCTCGCCCAGCGGATCCACGGCGATCTCCATCTGGGGCAGGTGCTGCGGGCGGACCACGAATGGTTCGTCATCGACTTCGAGGGCGAGCCGTCCCGGCCGCTCGCCGAGCGGCGCAGCACCGAGTCGCCGGTGCGGGACGTCGCCGGGATGCTGCGGTCCTTCGACTACGCGGCCCGGCAGCGCCGCCCCTGGCGGCCGGAGTGGGCCCGCCGCTGCCGGGAGGCGTACTGCGCGGGTTACGCTGCCCGGGCCGGCTGGGACCCGCGCAAGAAGCACGCGCTGCTGCGCGCCCATGAGACGGACCGCGCGGTGTACGAGGTGGTGTACGAGGCCCGGCACCGGCCGGCCTGGCTTCCGGTTCCGATGGCCGCGATCGAGCGGCTCGCCCGCTGGAGAGGCTGACGTCATGGCACTGCGCGACTCCTCGCTCCCGGAGCCCTCCGGGCCCTCCCGGCCCACGGCCCCACCGCTGGACGCCGCCGACCGCGGCCGTCTGCTCGCGGGCGCCCACCACGATCCGCACGCCCTGCTCGGCGCCCGCCCGGTGGACGGGGGCACCCTCTTCAGGGCGCTGCGTCCGCACGCCCGGGCCGTGACCGTGCTGGCCGACGGGGTGCGCAGCCCTCTGGCCCCGGAGGGCGACGGGCTCTTCGCGGCCGTGCTGCCCTACGCCGAGGTCCCGCCGTACACGCTCCTCGTCGAGTACGAGGACGGGGAGCAGGAGGTCCACGACCCGTACCGCTTCCTGCCCGCGCTCGGTGAGTTCGACCTGCACCTGATCCGGGAGGGCCGGCACGAGCAGCTGTGGAAGGCGCTCGGGGCCGAACCGATGAGTCACCAGGGCGTGGCGGGGACCCGGTTCACGGTGTGGGCGCCGAACGCCCAGGGGGTCCGGGTGGCCGGGGACTTCACGTGCTGGGACGGCACGCAGTTCCCGATGCGTTCGCTCGGCGCGTCCGGGGTGTGGGAGGTGTTCCTGCCGGAGGTGGGCGAGGGCGCCCGGTACAAGTTCGAGATCACCTCCCGGTACGGCGGCCGGTTCCTCAAGGCGGACCCGATGGCCCGGCGGACGGAGGTACCGCCCGCGACCGCGTCGATCGTGACGGTGTCCCGGTACGAGTGGTCGGACGCGGAGTGGCTGGCGCACCGCGGTGACGTGCCGGTGCACGAGGCACCGTTCTCGGTGTACGAGGTGCATCTGCCGTCCTGGCGGCCGGGCCTGAGCTACCGCCGGCTGGCCGAGGAGCTCCCCGCGTACGTCAACGACCTGGGCTTCACGCACGTCGAGTTCATGCCGGTCGCCGAACACCCCTTCGGCGGCTCCTGGGGCTACCAGGTCACCGGCTTCTACGCGCCGACCTCCCGGCTCGGCACTCCCGACGACTTCAGGTACCTGGTCGACGCCCTGCACCGGGCGGGCATCGGCGTGATCATGGACTGGGTGCCGGCCCATTTCCCGAAGGACGACTGGGCGCTGGCCCGCTTCGACGGGGACCCGCTGTACGAGCCCGGGGACGAGCGGCGGGCCGAGCATCCGGACTGGGGGACCTACGAGTTCGACCTCGGCCGGGTGGAGGTGCGCAACTTCCTGGTCGCCAACGCCGTGTACTGGTGCGAGGAGTTCCACATCGACGGGCTGCGGGTGGACGCGGTCGCCTCGATGCTCTACCTCGACTACTCGCGGGACTCCGGGCAGTGGACGCCGAACGTGTTCGGCGGGCGTGAGGACCTGGACGCGGTGGCGTTCCTCCAGGAGATGAACGCGACCGTGTACCGGCGTGCGCCGGGCGTGGTAACCATCGCCGAGGAGTCCACCGCGTGGGACGGGGTGACCCGGCCGACCGACAGCGGCGGGCTGGGCTTCGGGCTGAAGTGGAACATGGGCTGGATGCACGACTCGCTGGAGTACATCCGGCACGAGCCCGTCCACCGCAAGTACCACCACCACGAGATGACCTTCTCGATGGTCTACGCGTACAGCGAGAACTACATCCTGCCCATCTCCCACGACGAAGTGGTCCACGGCAAGCGGTCTTTGGTGTCCAAGATGCCCGGCGACTGGTGGCAGCAGCGGGCCGGCCACCGCGCGTATCTGGCCTTCATGTGGGCCCATCCGGGCAAGCAACTGCTCTTCATGGGGCAGGAGTTCGCCCAGGGCGGTGAGTGGTCCCACGCCGACGGCCCCGACTGGTGGCTGCTCGACCCCGGCTACGGCGCCGAGGCCGATCACCGGGGTGTCCGGGATCTGGTCCGCGATCTCAACTCCGCCTACCGCCGCAACCCCGCCCTGTGGCAGCGCGACACCGATCCGTCGGGTTTCCAGTGGGTCGTGGGGGACGCGGCGGAGGACAACGTCTTCGCCTTCCTGAGGTTCGATGCCGAGGCCCGGCCGCTGCTGGCGGTCTCCAACCTCTCCCCCGTGGTCCGTCCCGGCTACCGGCTGAACGTGCCCAGAGGGACGCCCGTCTGGCAGGAGATCCTCAACACCGACAGTGCCCGGTACGGCGGCGGGGACGTCGTCAGCCGGGGGCCGCTGCTCGCCGACGACGGGGCTCTGCGGCTGACGCTGCCCCCGCTCGCCACGGTGTGGCTGGAGCCTGTCGGCCCGTAGCCCGTCGAGGGCGCCGGCACGTGTTTCCGCGGCCGGGGCCGGGCAGTCCGGGATGAAAGACCCCGCCGCGCCCGGTCGCGGCCCGGCCGGAGGGCGGTTCCCAGTGCTGCGCACCGTCGGAGTGGAGGAAGAACTCCTGCTGGTCCACCCGGACAGCGGGGAGCCCATGCCCTGGTCGGCCGCCGTCCTCGACCGCGCCGCCCAGGACGATCCCGGACAGGCCGTGTTCCAGATGGAGCTGTTCGGGCAGATGCTGGAGCTCGCCACCAGTCCGCAGCGGGACATGGCCGAGCTCGGCGCCGAGATCGCGCGGTGCCGCAAGGAGGCGGGCCGGCTGGCCGGTGAGATCGGGTGCGCGGTGGCCGCGATGGCGACCTGTCCCCTGCCGGTCGACCCGGCAGTCACCCGGCACGAACGCTACCGCTGGATGGCCGGGCGGTACGGCGCCGCGATGGCGGACTGGTTCGTCTGCGGCTGCCATGTGCACGTGTCGGTCGAGTCCGACGAGGAAGGGGTGGCCGTCCTCGACCGGCTCCGGCCCTGGCTTCCGGTGCTGCGCGCGCTCAGTGTCAACTCGCCGTACTGGCAGGGCCGGGACTCCGGTTACGCCAGCTTCCGCAGCCGGCTGTGGGCGCGCGGCCCGTCGGCGGGGCCGACCGAGCTGTTCGGCTCGCCCGAGCGGTACCGGCGGCGGGTCGCGGACATGGTGGCCAGCGGGGTCATCCTCGACACCGGGATGGTGTACTTCGACGCCCGGCTGTCCACGCGCTACCCCACGGTGGAGATCCGGGTGGCCGACGTGTGCCTGCGGGCGGACACCACCGTCCTCGTCGCCACGCTGATCCGTGCCCTGGTGGAGACGGCCGCGCGTGACTGGCGGGCCGGGCGGCCGCCGCTCGACCCCAGCGTGAGCATGCTCCGGCTGGCCTCCTGGCTGGCCGCCCGCGACGGCCTGGAGCATGACCTCCTCGACCCCGTGACCATGCGGCCCCGGCCCGCCCCCGACGTGGTGCGCGCGCTGCTGGCGCACGCCGCGGACGCGCTCGCCGACAGCGGGGACACGGCCGGCGCCGAGGAGGCCGTCGCACAGTTGCTGCACAGGGGCACCGGCGCCCGTGAGCAGCGGTCGTTCCTGGAGCGCACCGGGAGCCTGCGGGACGTCGTCGTGGAGTGCGTGCGCCGCACCCAGGGCTGAGCTGCGGCTGAGCTCCAGGGCTGAGCTTTGTCATCAGGGGGAAACGAGTTGACCGTTCCCGACACGAGCCGCACTCCCCTGGGCTAGATTCAACCCGCATCGACAACAATACTGATCGGGAGGGTAACCCTCCGTACATCCAGGAGCAGCGCATGCGCGACGACGCCCTCGCTCCGACGACCGCTTCGACCCTGACCGGCGGGCTCGCCGACAGCATTTTCGAGACGGCGGACCGGAACCCCACACTGCCGGTGCTGGCGCGCCGGCCCGAGGCCGCCGCGGGCTGGGAGGAGGTCTCCGCGGCCGAAGTGCGGGACGAAGTGGTCGACCTCGCCAAGGGGCTGGTCGCGTCGGGGATCTCGCCCGGGCACCGGGTGGCCGTGATGGCGCGGACGCGTTACGAGTGGACGGTGTTCGGCCTCGCGCTGTGGTCGGTGGGGGCGGAGGTCGTCCCGATCCATCCGACCTCCTCGCGGGACCAGGTCGAGTGGATCCTGCGGGACGCCGGCTGCGTGGCCGTCGTGGTCGAGGACGAGCAGGCGGTGATGACCGTCGGCACCGTGTGCGAGGGGCTGCCCCGGCTCAAGCACGTCTGGCAGCTGGACGCGGGGGCGCTGCCCGAGCTGGTGCAGAAGGGCGTGTTCGTCCCGCTGACCACGGTGGAGTCGCTGCGCCGGATCGTGATGCCGGACTCCACGGCGGCCATCACCTACACCTCCGGCACCTCGGGCCGCCCGCTGGGCTGTGCGCTGAGCCACCGCGGACTGGCCTACCCCTGCGACACCCTGCTGGCGGGCTGGGGACACACCGCGGCGCGCCCGGGCGAACAGGGCTCCGTCCTGGCCTTCCTGCCGTTCTCGCACGTGTACGGCCTGATGATCATGGTGATCTGCCTGCGCGGCGGGATCCTGATGGGTCACGAACCGGAGATGACCGAGGCCGCGCTCGCCGAGGCGCTGCGCACGTTCCGGCCGACCTATCTGTACGCCGTGCCGTCGGTGCTGGAAAAGGTGTACAAGACGTTCCTGCGCACCTCCCAGCAGCACGGCCGGGGCGCCATGTTCGAGCGGGCCGCGGAGACCGCCCGGGACTTCGCCGCGGCCCTGGAGCGGCAGCGGCTGGGCACCGGCGCGGGGCCCGGCTTCGACCTGCGGCTGCAGCACGCCCTGTACGAGCGGACGGTGTACCGCAAGCTGCGCGGGGCGCTCGGCGGGCGGGTCCTGCGGGCCACCTCCGGCGGCTCCTCGCTCAGCCGTGAACTCACACTGTTCTACGAGGGCATCGGCATGTACGTCCATGACGGCTACGGCCTCACCGAGTCCAGCGGCGGGATCACCATGCAGCCGCTGGGCCGGGAGAAGTCGGGCACGGTCGGCCAGGCTCTGCCGGGCACCCAGATCCAGGTGGCCGAGGACGGCGAGATCCTGGTGCGCGGGCCGTCGGTGTTCCAGGGGTACGTCGGTGACGACTACGCGACCCGGGCCGCGCTGCGCGGCGGCTGGCTGGCCACCGGGGACATCGGGCGGCTGGACTCCGGGGGCTATCTGACCATCACGGGCCGCAAGAAGGACATCATCATCACCAGCAGCGGCAAGAGTGTGGCCCCGGCCCCGCTGGAGCAGCGGCTGCGGATGCATCCGCTGGTGCACCAGGCCGTGGTCGTCGGCGACGACCGGCCCTGCGTGGGAGCGCTGATCACCCTGGACCCGGACTTCCTCGCGCACTGGCGGGGGGCGCTGGCGGTGCCGGGCGACTCGCCGGGGCGCGAGGCACGCGAGGAGAACGCGCTGCGCGAGGAGATCGCCCGCGCCATCGCGTCCGCCAACAGTGTGGTCTCCCGCGCCGAGTCGATCCGGGTCTACCGGGTGCTCCAGGAACCGTTCGCCCCGGGCAACGGCATGCTGACACCGTCGATGAAGCTGCGCCGGGACGCCATAGCGCGCCACTACGCGGCCGAGATCGACGCCATGTACCAGGCCCGCTCGCACGCGGTACGGCGGCCGGGACAGCCGGAGCCGGCCGACTGGGACGACTCGGACAACGTCTTCCGGTGAGCGGAGCACGCGTATCCGGCGCCATGGTGGGAACTCGCGGCGAAGAAGAAGAGACCAACGCGACGACGGCCACTGTGCGGGGCTGAAAGAGACGAGATGGGGACCGGACCACGACGGGACGACAGGCGATCCGCGGAGACCGACGGCTGCACGGTCTCCTTCCCGGGTCGGCTACGCGATGTGACCGGTGCCCGGCTCGCCGCCGACGGCTACCTCGCGGGCCTCGCCCGCAGCTCGCCGCCCACCGGCCCCGACTGCTGGAACGACATCCTGCTGGTCGTGACGGAGCTGGCCGCCAACGTCGTCCAGTACGCGCCGGGGCCCTTCGAACTGCGGATGCGGCGTACGTACGACGGCGTCCACGTCACGATGCACGACTCCAGCCAGGTGCGGCCCGAGCCGCGGCCCTTCCATCCGCAGGGGGGCGGGGGCGGCATCGGCTGGCATCTGCTGCACACCCTCTGCGACCAGGTCAGCGTGGTCCTCACCGACGACGGCAAGGACGTCCACGCCTTCCTGCCCTGGTGAGGGCCGGGTGCGGTCATTCGGGCCGGTGCGCGACGGCCCCGAACATCGTGACCGACATGTGCACCGCTCCCCGCTCGGCGGCCTCGGCGAGATCGGCGTACAGGGTGTCCCGCTGTTCCTCCGTGACGGCGCCGGTGCGCACCGCGGCCTCACCGAGCATGCGGATCAGCGGCCAGGCGACCGAGCGGTGGTCCTGGAGCAGGGCCTGCGAGCCGCGGTCGTCCACCACGAAGCCGGCGGCGCTCAGCTGGCCGACCAGCCGGCGCCCGGAGTAGGGGTTGGCGCCGCCCAGGGCGGTCGCGGTCAGCGCGCGCACCACCGCCGGGTCGCCGGGGTGCAGGAGGGTGGTCCCCCAGTCGGTGTCCAGCACCGCCACCCGGCCGCCGGGGCGCAGCACCCTGGCCATCTCGGCGATCGCCCGGTCGGGCTCGTGGAGGTGCTGAAGGACGCGCTCGCACCACACGACGTCCATCGAGCCGTCCGGCACCGGCAGCGCCTCCGCGTCTCCCTGCAGGTAGCGGGCCCGGCTGTCGGCGGACCGCTCCTCGGCGACCGCGCGCAGACTCGGGTTGACCTCGACGCCGATGGCGACGCCGTCCGGGCCGGCCGCCTCGGCCAGCACCCGGGTCTGCGAGCCGGTTCCGGAGCCGACGTCGAGGAGCCGTTCGCCGGGCCGTACCGCCAGCGCCTCCTCGGCCCAGGCGCGCAGCCGCCGTACGCCCGGATTGGCGTCCTGGGAGTCCAGGGCGGCCACCAGCGGGGACACGCGGTCGGGGTCGATGTGCCGCTTCTGGAAGCCCGTTCCGGGCTGGGTCTGCGCCATGGCGGGCACTCTACTGGCGTACGTGATCGCCGTGGGACGGCCTTCGACCGGACGCAAGTCCGCCGCTTATCTGTGCGACATCCGGTTTCTCCCGGCGGTCCAGGGGCATGCTGGAGCCCACGCGTTCGGCTGCCTGCCCCGCCCGGCTGGCGCAACGGCGTCGGGCACGGTGGGATCGATGTGTGCGAAGCAAGCGTTCCGGGGCACGCGAACGGCGTTGAGCCGGACGGCCTGGAGCAGCAGAAAGGGATGGACACCGTGACACGACCCAGGATCCTGGTGGTGGGCGCAGGCTTCGCCGGAGTGGGATGCGTGCGCCGCCTGGAGCGGAAACTCTCCCCCGACGAAGCCGATATCACCCTGGTGTCGCCGACTTCCTACCAGCTCTATCTGCCCTTGCTGCCGCAGGTCGCCTCGGGCGTGCTGACGCCCCAGTCGATCGCCGTCTCGCTGCGCCGCAGCAAGAGGTACCGCACCCGGATCCTCCCGGGCGGTGCGATCGGGGTGGACCTGAAGTCCAAGGTGTGCGTGGTGCGCACCATCACCGAGCAGCTCGTCAACGAGCGGTACGACTACATCGTGCTGGCCCCGGGCAGCGTCACCCGCACCTTCGACATTCCGGGCCTGACGGAGCACGCGTTCGGGATGAAGACTCTCGCCGAGGCCGCCTACATCCGCGACCACGTCATCTCCCAGCTCGACCTGGCCGACGCCAGCGACGACCCTGCCGAGCGCGCGGCGCGGCTGCAGTTCGTGGTGGTCGGCGGCGGCTACGCGGGCACCGAGACCGCGGCCTGTCTGCAGAAGCTCACGCACGCGGCACTGCACCGCTACCCGAACCTGGACCCGAAGCTGATCAAGTGGCACCTGATCGACATCGCCCCGAAGCTGATGCCGGAGCTCGGCGACAAGCTCGGCCGCAGCGCGCAGGAGGTGCTGCGCCGCCGCGGCATCGACGTCTCGCTGGGGGTGTCGATCGAGAAGGCGGGCCCCGAGGAGGTCACCTTCACCGACGGCCGTGTGGTGCCCACCCACACGCTGATCTGGACGGCGGGGGTGGTCGCCAGCCCGCTGATCGCCACCATGGGCGCGGAGACGGTCCGCGGACGCCTGGCGGTCACCGCCGAGATGGCCCTGCCGGGCCACGACGGGGTGTTCGCGCTCGGCGACGCCGCGGCCGTGCCGGACCAGGCGAAGGACGAGGCGGGCGCGGTCTGCCCGCCGACCGCGCAGCATGCCATGCGGCAGGGCAAGGTGGTCGCCGACAACGTCATCGCGGCCCTGCGGGGCCGGCCGCTCCAACCGTACGTGCACAAGGACCTGGGGCTGGTGGTGGACCTGGGCGGCAAGGACGCGGTCTCCAAGCCGCTGGGCATCGAACTGCGCGGTCTGCCCGCCCAGGCGGTGGCCCGCGGCTACCACTGGTCGGCGCTGCGCACCAACGTGGCCAAGACCCGGGTCGCGACCAACTGGCTGCTGAACGCGCTGGCCGGTGACGACTTCGTACGCACGGGTTTCCAGTCCCGCAGGCCCGCCCGGCTCAAGGACTTCGAGTACACCGACACCTATCTGACGCCGGAGCAGGTCCGGGCGCGCGCCGAGGGCCCCGAAGCCCCCGGTGCCGCCACGGCGTGACGCAGAGCGCGGCTCGGTGAGCGCGGCGGGGCGGTCGGCGGGGGCGGAGATCCGGGGGCGGCTCGCGGCGGCCGACCCCGGGCTGCTCCGTTTCACCGCCGGTCTGCGCACGGTCACCTCGATCGCGCTCACGCTCGCCGTGCTGGCGGCGCTGCGGTTCGACGTGTCCCATCTGGTGGCCGGGGCCATCACGGCGATGGTCGCCACCTTCGCGATCCGGGAGAAGGGGCGTCCGCAGCAGGCCGTCACGCTCGCTCTGGGCCTGCCGGTGGCGCTGGCCTCGATGTCGCTGGGCGCGCTGCTCAACGCGCGGGTGGTGACCGGCGACCTGTTCTTCGTGGCGCTCATCTTCGGCGCGGTCTACAGCCGCCGGTTCGGCGACCGGGGTACGGCGCTGGGGCTGATCGGCTTCCAGATCTACTTCGCCTCGCTGTTCGTGCACGCGACCGTGCCCGCGCTGCCTGGCCTGTATGTCACGATCACGGTGGCGTTCGGCTGCGCGGCCGTGGCGCGGTTCCTGGTGGTGCGGCAGACGGCCGCGGGCATCCTGGACCGGCTGCGGCGGGCCTTCCGGGTCCGGTTCGCCCAACTGGTCTCCGCACAGGCGGAGTTGCTCGACGCGGGGCCGGGCGAGCTGGACCGGGCGGTGGAGGAGGTCCGGGTCAGGACCGCCCGGCTGCACGAGACGGCCCTGCTGATCCAGGGGCGGCTGGCGGACGGTACGGCCGACGAGGCGGTGGCCAGGCTGGTGCAGCGCCGGATCGCGGACGCCGAGATCGCCGCCGAGCGGCTCGGGCTGCTGCTGCTCACCGCCCGCAGCGCCGAGCGGGCGGACACACTCACCCTGCATCTGCCGGGCGCCCCGCTGCCGTCGGCCGCCGTGGAACCGGTGCGGGACGAGGCGATGGAGCGGCTGCGGCTCGATCTGGAGGCGCTGCGGCTGCTGGTGCTGCGCCCGGCCGGGCCCGAGCGGGGAACCGCGCTGGCCCGGCTGCGCAACCGGCTGCTCGGCTACCGCGAGGGGGAGGACCTGCCGCCCGCCCCGGCCGCCGTCCAGGACGTGTTCCGGGGCATCGGCGAGGCCGCGCGCTCGGTGCTGGGGCTGCGGATCGCGCTGGACGGACCGCAGGACGAGTCCGACGACACTCCGGCCACCTCCCGGTCCCGGGAGGAACTGGACGCCGAGGACGCGGCCATCGAGAGCGCCGAGGAGGGCGAACGCGAGGCCGAGGAGGCGACCGGGCTGCGCCGGCCGACCACGCGGGCGGCGGTGCAGGTGGCGGTCGGCTCCTCGCTGGCCATCGTGGGCGGCGAGTTCCTGTCCGCCCAGCGCTGGTACTGGGCGGTGCTGACCTGCTGGATCGTGTTCATCAACACCGCGTCCACCGGCGAGATCCTGGTCAAGGGCTACCGGCGGCTGCTCGGCACGGTCCTCGGCGTGGTGGCCGGCATCCTGCTCGCGGGCCTGGTCGGGCACCACACCTGGACGGCGTTCGGGCTGGTGCTGCTGTTCATCTTCGCGATGTTCTACTCGGCACCGCTGTCGTACACGCTGATGTCGTTCTTCGTGACGGCGATGCTGGGTCTGCTGTACACGCTTCTCAACACCTACAGCCTGGACGTCCTGGTGCTGCGGGTGGCGGAGACGGCGCTCGGCGCGGTGTGCGGGGTGATCGCGGCCGCGGTGGTGCTGCCGGTGCACACGGACCGCCGCACCGACGAACTGCTGGCACAGACGCTGGACCGGCTGGCCGACGTCACCCGGGCCGCCGCCGACCAGTTGAGCGGGGCGCCGCCGGCCGACCTGGTGGAGAAGGCCCGTGACCTGGACCAGGCACTGGCCGACCTGGCGGCGGCCGTGCAGCCGCTGACCCATCCGATCACCCCGCTGCGCTCCCGCCGGGACACCGCGCGCTATGTGGTGGCACTCCTGGAGACGTGCGCCTACCACGCGCGGTCCCTCGCGGCGACGGCGGAGCTGCTGCCCACGCACCCGTCGATCGCGGCGGATCCCCGGCTGCGCGGGGCGGGGCAGCGGATCGTGCACAACATCGAGGCGATCGCCGCCCAGGTGGCCGGCCGGCGCCCCGTCCCCGAGATGGAGACCGGCCCCAGCATCGCGGCGATGCTGGAGCCGGGCACGCTGGGCGCCCCGCGCTACGGCCGGGTGACCGACCGGGTGCTGCGCCATCTGCAGCGCCTCGACGAGGCGGTGGTGGGCCTGGCCCGGCCGCTGGGGGTGCCGGTGCGGCCGCGCGCGGCCGCCTGAGCGGCGACACGGGGCGTCAGACGGACCGTCCCATGGCCTCGGCCCTGACCCGGGCGCAGCTGCGGCTGATCAGCCGGGAGACGTGCATCTGGGAGATCCCGAGCTGGTCGGCGATCCGGCTCTGCGTCATGTCCTCGAAGAACCGCATGTAGAGGATGGCCCGTTCCCGCTCCGGCAGCCGACGCAGCCCCTCCTTGGCCGCCTCCCGGTCGACGACGACGTCATAGGAGCCGTCGGACTCGCCCAGGGTGTCGGCGAGGCTGTAACCGTCCTCGCCCATGGAGAGTTCGGCGTCCAGGGACAGGGTGCTGAAGCTCTCCAGCGCCTCCAGGCCGGCGTTGACCTCGTCCTCGGTCAGCCCGGTGTGGGCGGCGATGGCCGCGGGGGTGGGTTCGGGGGATCCGGGGTGCTCGGTGAGTTCGCGGCGGGCCACCCGCACCCGGTTGCGCAGTTCCTGCACCCGGCGCGGTACGCGCAGCGCCCACATGCGGTCGCGGAAGTGCCGCTTGACCTCACCGGTGATGGTGGGCACCGCGTAACTCTCGAAGGCGCCGCGGGACGGGTCGTAGCGGTCGACGGCCTTGACCAGGCCGAGCGCGGCGACTTGGCGCAGGTCCTCCACGGACTCGCCGCGGTCGCGGAAGCGGCCTGCGATCCGGTGGGCCATGGGCAGCCAGGCTGCGACCAACTCGTCGCGCAGGGCGTCCCGCTCGGGGCCGTCGGCCAGCCCGGCGAGGCGGGCGAAGAGCACCGCCGTGTCGGGGGCGTCGTCGTGGGTGCGGCGGGGCGTCGGGGGGGTGGTGTGGTCGGGCGTGCGGGAACGGCTGGTCGACAAATCGGTGGGCATGCGGAATCGCTCCTGAACTGTGGGTTTCAGGGCGTCACCGGAACGTGGTCCCGGGACTGGGCCCGAACTTGCGGTGTCAGGGTCGCCGGGGGAGCACCACCCGGACCGCTCTGCGGGCCCGGGGGCTGCCGTACGACTGCTCCCACTGGCGCGCGCCTCCGGTCCGAAGCACGACACTCCGCCTGCCCCTTCGATCCCGGCGCAAACACCGTCCGGCCCGAAGGCTGCTCACAGGTTCAGTTCAGCGGTACGACGGCGGTGATCCGCTTGCCCCCGCAGGGCAGTCCGGCGACCTCCACGTCACGGGCCAGCCGGCAGACGATGGGCCAGCCCCGGCCGCCCGGCCGCCATCGGTGCCGTTCGTCCGCGGCCCGTTCGGCCACGGGCACCTCGTCGCTGCGGTCGCTGACCGACACCCGTACCGCGCAGCCCTCGACGTCGACGTCGAAGCCGGTGATGCCGCCGCCGTGCAGGATCGCGTTGGTGGCCAGTTCCGAGGTGACGAGCAGGGCGTCGTCGAGGGCGCCGGCGGTGCACGGCTGGGCCCGTCGGGCCACGGCACCGCGTACCGCACTGCGAGCGTCGGCCGGCCGCAGCGGCGGCCGACGGGATTCGAATGGTGCGACTGTTGACTCGGTCCGGTACTTGTCCTGCATCCTTTCGCTCCCTGGATGGTGGCCCGGTTGGTCGGCTGTGTCCCGTCCGTACGGGGCTCTTCTATGCGGCTGACCGGTCGGGGCGCCGCCAAACCAGTTCCAGGGCCGCGAGGGCTCCCCAAAGTGAAACAGGTCACGTAGCCTGTTCCCAGCTACGCGAAACGGCTCTGGATGGTTTACCGTTCACCCATAAGTGGTCGAGGAGTTGACATCAGGTCCTCCCCGCGCCACCTCTGACGGCCCTGGCTGGCCTCCCCCGTCCAGCCAGGGCTTTTTCATGCCCGGACGTTGTCCCGACGGCGATTCTCACCTTCTTCGAGGTGCCCGGCGGGACGGCAGCGGCTGAAATGGGCGTAGGGAAAGCACCCCGTACCCTCGCCGGCGAGGAGCCCCGAGCCATGACCAAAGCCATCAAACTGCTGACCGCCCTGCCGCAGGCGCAGCGCGAGCGCCTCATGGAACTGGCTCACGAGGTGTCCTTCCCCGAGGACATCAGGATCTTCGAGGCCGGCGGCACCGCGGACCGCTTCTGGGTGATCCGGTCGGGAGCCGTCAACCTGGACCAGGAGGTGACGTCCCGCAGACGGGTCACCGTCGCCAGTCTGGGCGCCGGCGACCTGCTCGGCTGGTCCTGGCTGTTCCCGCCGTACACCTGGGACTTCGGGGCGGTGGCCTTCAGCCAGGTACGGGCCTACGAGTACGACGCCGCGGCCGTGCTCGCGCTGTGCGTGGAGGACCCGCTGCTCGGCCTGTCGCTGGTGCGCACCGTCGCCGAGATCCTCGCCAGCCGCCTGGAGGTCACCCGCGGCAAGCTCCTCGACGCCTACGCCGGGCGGCGGCCCGTGTAGCCGGTCAGACGCGGTAGCGGCGCAGGGCCGGGACGGCCGCGGCCAGCGCCAGCATCACGGCCACCACCAGCAGTCCCCCACCCGCGACCGCCGCGCGCGGCCCGAAGACCGAGCCCGCGGTGCCGTGCAGCACGTCGGCCAGCCGCGGGCCGCCCGCGACCACCACGGTGAACACGCCCTGCATCCGGCCCCGCATCTCGTCGGTCGCGGCGGAGAGCAGGATCGCGCCGCGGAAGACCATCGAGACCATGTCGGCGACCCCGGCGGCGGCGAGGAAGGCGACGGCGATCCAGAGGTTGCGGCTCAGCCCGAACCCGGCGATGGCCGCGCCCCAGCCGACGACCGCGGCGATCACCATGAGGCCGTGCCGACGCGCCCGCGAGAAGGTGCCGGAGAAGAGCCCGCCGAGGACCGCTCCGATGGGGATCGCCGCGAACAGCAGGCCGAGCGCGAGCCCCTCGCCGTAGGAACCGTAGGTCTGGGCGGCGAGCTGCGGGAAGAGGGCGCGGGGCATACCGAAAACCATCGCGATGATGTCGGCGAGGAACGACAGCAGCAGCACCTTGTGCATGGAGATGTACCGGAAGCCCTCCGCGATCTCGCGCACCCCGGCGCGCCGCGCGGTCGCGCCCCCGAGCGGCGGCAGCGCGGGCAGCCGGTGGACCGCCCACACCGTCACGCACAGCGCCAGCGCGTCGATCAGGTACAGCTCGGGCAACCCGATCACGGGGATCAGGGCGCCGGCGAGCAGCGGGCCGACCACCTGTCCGGTCTGCATGACCGTGGAGCCGAGCGCGTTGGCGGCGGGCAGCTGCGCCTCGGGGACCAGCCGGGCGATGGAGGCGGTACGGGCGGGCGCGTTCAGCCCCCAGAAGGCCTGCTGCATCGCCAGCAGCACCATCAGCGCGGCCACGGACTTCATCCCGGTGGCCGCCTGGGCGAAGAACAGCAGCGAGGTGACGCCGATACCGGTGTTGGTGACCAGCAGCAGCTTGCGGCGGTCCATGGTGTCGGCCACCGCGCCGCCCCACAGCGCGAACACGATCAGCGGCAGCAGTCCGGCGAGGCTCGCCGCGCCGACCCAGGCGGACGAGCCGGTGATGTCGAAGATCTGCTTGGGCACGGCGACGGCGGTCAGCTGGCTGCCGACCGAGGTGACGATGGTCGACGTCCACAGCCGGCGGTAGGCCGGAACGCGCAGCGGGCGGGTGTCCATCGCCCAGCGGCGCCAGCCGCTCCGGGGCGCGGCCGCCGTGGTGTCGTCGGGGGTCTGTATGTCGGACTGGGTGCCGCTCTCGCTGGTGTCCACGGAGTTCCTGGTGTCCTGGTCTTCTCGATGCCCGGTACATCTTTCGGTTGCGGGTTCACTATCGCAGCAACTTCCGTGGCCGCCGAACCGGTTGTCTCAGGATGCGGCCGCTGTGGAGTCCGCGCGCCTCAGGATCCTGCCACGAGCATCAGGCCGAGCCCGAACATGGTCAGCGCCACCAGCCCGTCCAGCACCCGCCAGGCCGCCGGCCCGGCGAGGCAACGGCCGAGCAGCCGGGCGCCGAAGCCGAGCGCGGTGAACCAGCAGAGGCTGGCCAGGGCGGCGCCGAGGCCGAAGGTCCAGCGCAGGTCGCCGCGGTCGGCGGCGAGGGAGCCGAGCAGGAACACGGTGTCCAGATAGACGTGCGGGTTGAGCCAGGTCATGGCCAGGCAGGTGAGCACCGCCCGGCGCCGGGAGCCCGCCGCCTCACCGTCGGTGCGCAGCCCGCCGGTGCCGGGCCTCAGGACCCGGCGGGCGGCCAGGGCGCCGTAGCAGAGCAGGAAGGCACCGCCGATCAGCCCGACCGCCCGCACCGCACCCGGCCAGGCCACCACGATCGCGCCCACCCCGCCGACGCCGAGCGAGATGAGGACGGCGTCGGAGAGCGCGCAGATGCCGACGACCACGAGGACCGCGTCACGGCGGATGCCCTGGCGCAGCACGAAGGCGTTCTGGGCGCCGATGGCGACGATGAGCGAGAGGCCGCTGCCGAAGCCTGCGGCAGCGGCGGCGAGAGAGCTGGACATGCCCTCGACGCTACGGAAGCGATCACCGTGGGTACAGCTAAAGTTTTTTACGCACCATTAGCACAGCTGAAGGAAGGAGTGGATCGGTGGAGCTTCCGCTCGACCAGGTGCGGACGCTGCTGGCAGTGGTGGACGAGGGCACGTTCGACGCGGCGGCCGCGGCCCTGCACGTGACGCCGTCGGCGGTCAGCCAGCGGGTGAAGGCGCTGGAGCAGCGCACGGGCCGGGTGCTGCTCCAGCGCACCAAGCCGGTACGGCCGACGGAGTCGGGCGAGGTGCTGGTCCGGTTCGCCCGGCAACTGGCGCGGCTGGAGCGGGACGCGCGCGGCGAGCTCGGCATGAGCGGCACCGGGGAGCCGGCCCGGGTGCCGGTCGCGGTCAACGCGGACTCGCTGGCGACGTGGTTCCTGGGGGCGCTGACCGGGCTGCCGGGGGTCTGTGTCGAACTGCGGCGCGAGGACGAGGACCACACGGCGGCGCTGCTGCGGGAGGGACTGGTGATGGCCGCGGTGACCTCGTCGCCGGACGCGGTGCCGGGGTGTTCGGTGCGGGCGCTGGGGCGGATGCGGTACCTGCCGGTGGCGGCGCCGGAGTTCGCGGCGGCGCGTCTTGCGGGGGTGCTGCCGGATGTGCTCGCCGAGGCGCCGGTGATCGTGTTCGACCGGGTGGACGACTTCCAGGACGGGTTCGTACGACGGCTGGGCGGTGCGGGCGCGAGTGCGCTGCGGCACCACGTGCCCACGTCGGAGGGGTTCGTGGATGCGGTGACGGCGGGGCTGGGGTGGGGGATGGTGCCGGAGGCGCAGGCGGAGCCGCGGTTGCGGGAGGGCCGGCTGGTGCGGGTCGGCGGGCGAGAACTGTGGGTTGACGCGCCGTTGTACTGGCAGCAGTGGAAGTTGGATTCGCCGGCTCTGGGGGCGGTGGCGGAGGCGGTGGTGCGTGCGGCGGGGGGTGCGTTGCGCCAACCGTGAGGGGGCTGCGGGTGGTCGCGCGGGCGCGGATCGGTGGGGACTTCCCGCGCCCACGCGGCGGAGCCGCATACCAAATGCAGTCCCACGCCCTGAAGGGCCGCTTCAGGACAGGGGCGTTCACAAGGACCGTTCTGCGCTGTCCAGGAGCATGTCCAGGGCCGTGGGATAGGCGCTCGTCACCATGCGCTCGGCCAGTAGCCGCGACGCCTCCGCGATGCGTGGGTGGGTGGTGGGTTGCAGGCGGGCCAGGGCGCCCCCGCTACTCGACCTCGCTCTCTGTCCGCGAAGGAGATTCCCGCATGCGTGTACTGCTCGTGGGTGCCGGTGGTGTGGGCACCGCCGTCACCCGGATCGCGGCCCGGCGGCCGTTCTTCGACTTGATGGTGGTCGCCGACTACGACCCGGCACGCGCCGAGGCGGCGGTGGCGGCCGTCGGTGACGACCGGTTCCGCGCCGAGCGCGTCGACGCCGGTGACGAGGCGGCCGTGGCCGCGCTGCTGGCCCGGCACGGCTGCGACGTGCTGCTCAACGCCACCGACCCGCGCTTCGTGATGCCCCTGTTCCGGGCCGCCCGTACGGCGGGGGCCGGCTACCTCGACATGGCGATGTCGCTGTCCCGGCCGCATCCCGAGCGACCCCACGAGGAGTGCGGGGTCAAGCTCGGCGACGAGCAGTTCGCGCTGGCCGGGGAGTGGGCCGAGGCGGGGGCGCTGGCGCTGGTCGGGATGGGGGTGGAGCCCGGGCTGTCGGACGTGTTCGCGCGGTACGCGGCCGACGAGCTCTTCGACGAGATCGAGGAGATCGGCATCCGCGACGGCGCGAACCTGACCGTGGACGGCTACGACTTCGCGCCCTCCTTCAGTATCTGGACCACCATCGAGGAGTGCCTCAACCCGCCCGTCGTCTACGAGCGGGGGCGCGGCTGGTTCACCACCGCGCCGTTCAGCGAGCCCGAGGTGTTCGACTTCCCCGAGGGCATCGGGCCGGTGGAGTGCGTGAACGTCGAGCACGAGGAGGTGCTGCTGGTGCCGCGCTGGGTGGACGCGCGGCGGGTCACCTTCAAGTACGGGCTGGGCCGGGAGTTCATCGAGACGCTCAAGACGCTGCACCTGCTGGGGCTGGACAGCACCGCCCCGGTGGCCGTGCCCGGTGCCGAAGGACCGGTATCGGTCTCGCCCCGGGACGTGGTCGCCGCCGCGCTGCCCGACCCGGCGACGCTGGGCGACCGCATGCGCGGCAAGACGTGCGCGGGCACCTGGGTGCGCGGGACCAGGGACGGGGAACCGCGGGAGGTGTATCTCTACCACGTAGTGGACAACGAGTGGTCCATGGCGGAGTACGGTTGTCAGGCCGTGGTGTGGCAGACGGCCCTCAACCCGGTCGTCGCCCTCGAACTCCTGGCCACCGGCGCGTGGTCGGGCTCGGGCGTCCTCGGCCCGGAGGCGTTCCCGGCCCGCCCGTTCCTGGACCTGCTGACCGAATACGGCTCCCCCTGGGGACTGCGCGAGCGGTGACGCCCGCAAATCCCGCGGGACTTGGCCGTTTCAGCCGTGCCAGGACCGGTGACCCGGTTCCGAGCAACATACACACCCACGGCAGAATCGACTTGGATCGCAGGTGACTTCGATGGACGACTGGCGAGACCACGCCGAGTGCCGCTACGAGGACCCGGACCTCTTCTTCCCGATCGGCACCACCGGCCCGTCGCTGCATCAGACGCGGCGCGCGAAGGCCGTCTGCGAGCGCTGCCCGGTGCGGGAGGCCTGCCTGCGCTGGGCGATGGAGACGGGGCAGGCCGTCGGCGTCTGGGGCGGCACGACCGAGGCGGAACGCCGGCTGCTGACCCGGCGCCGGCAGCGGGCGGAGCGCCGGTTCAGCTGACCTCGGCCGGGGCCGGCGCGGCCGGCAGCCGCAGGGTGAACTCGGCGCCCTTGCCGGGTTCGCTGCGCGCCTCCGCGGTGCCGTCGTGGGCGGCGAGCAGATGGCGCACGATCGGCAGGCCGAGACCGCTGCCTCCGGTACGGCGGCTGCGGGACTTCTCGGCGCGCCAGAACCGCTCGAAGACGTGCGGGAGATCGTCGGCGGCGATGCCCTGGCCGGTGTCGGTGACGGTGAGGACGACGACGTCGCCGTCGTGGCGGGCGGACAGGGTCACCGTGCCCTCGGCAGGGGTGTGCCGGATCGCGTTGGAGACCAGGTTGCCGAGGGCCTGCCGCATCCGCACCGGGTCGGCGTCGAGCCAGGCGGTGCCGTCGGCGTCGGTCAGCAGGGTGACCCCGGCCGCGTCGGCGGCGACCCCGTGGGCGGCGGCGACCTGCTCGATCAGGTCGGCGGCGCGCACCGGTTCGCGGTGCACGCGCAGGGTGCCGGCGTCGGCCGCGGCCAGGTCCTGGAGGTCGTCGATGATCCGCTGCAGGACCAGCGCCTCCTCGTGCAGGGAGGCCAGCAGGGCCGGGGCGGGGTCCACGAGGCCGTCCCGGGTGACCTCCAGCCAGCCGCGGATGTTGGTGAGGGGGCTGCGCAGTTCGTGGGCGATGTCGCTGACCATCGCCTTGCGCTGCTCCTCAAGGCGTTCCCGGCGTTCGGTGAGGTCGTTGAACGCCTCGGCCAGCAGCCCGGTCTCGTCCCGGGTGCGCACCGGTGCCCGGACGTGCAGTTCGGGCGGCTGCCGGACGGCGGCGGTGAGCTCCCGCAGCGGTCGTACCAGACGCGTGGCGACGACGACGGTGACGGCCACGGTGACGGCGAGGACCAGGCCGGCCGCGCCGACGATCCTGGCCTTGTTGGCCGGGGACATGTCGAAGCGGGGTGCGGTCTGGTCGCCGATGCCGAGGAAGAGTTCGGCGGCCGGGGCGACGTACGGTTCGAGCTGGGTACGCCGCGCGTTGGTGACACAGTTCTTCGCGGCCTGGTCCGGCTTCCGCTGGATCCCCTTCTCCGTGACCAGGAACCCGCCCGAGACCGGGTCGCGTCCCGTGGTGTCGTAGGTGAGGGTGAGCACTTTGCCGAGGTCGAGGCCCTTGGCCTGGAGGCAGGGGCGGGCCAGGGACGTCAGCGCGTCGAGGGCCTTGTTCTCGGTGGGGGTCGGGTTGTCGAGCGCGTCGACCGTCTCGCCGGTCGACTCGCCGTAGACGTTGCCGCACCCGACCTTGAGTTCCAGGGGAGCGCCCCGCGCGTCGTCGACGACGACGTGCGGCCGTCCGCTCGGGGTGTGCTGGAGGGTGGTCCCGATGCCCACGCGGTCGAAGCACTCCTGTTCCTTCTTCGCGACGGTGTCCAGCTTCTCGCGCTCCGCCGCGGTGAGCCGGAACGGCCCGACCGCGCGCGGGTCGATGCCGCTGAGCTGGGCCCCGAACTCGGTGTAGGTGTCGGTGTGCAGGGGGTCCACGGCAGCGGCGGGCCGCGGCGGCAGCGGCGTGTCGTGGGGTGCCGAGTCGGCGATCAGCGTGCGGTCGGCGGTGGTCAGCGCGATCCTGCGCCCGGTCTTCGCGGCCAGCGCGCGGACGGTGGCCTGCACCCCGGCCCAGTCGGGGTGGTCCGCCGCGTACCCGCTGAGCTGGGCGAGGATCTTGTTGTCGGCGGCGAGGTCCTGTCCCTGCTCCTCCTCCAGCGCGCTGGTGGTGGTCGTCACGGCGAGCCAGGCGGTGGCGGCCACGGAGCAGACGGCGATCAGCACCGAGGTGAACAGCAGCCGGACCAGCAGCCGTCTGCGCCACGGTATCCGGGGCTTCACGGCCGGCCGCCGCTCAGCTTGTAGCCGACCCCGAACACGGTCACCAGCCGTACCGGCCGACGGGGATCGGCCTCGATCTTCCGGCGCAGGTTCATCACATGGACGTCGACGGCCCGTTCGGTGGAGGACCGGTCGAAGCCGCGGGTGCACTGCAGCAACTGCCGCCGGGTGAAGACCCGGTCGGGTTCCCCGGCCATGGCGAGCAGGATCTGGAACTCGGCCGGGGTCACCTCCACCGGCTCCCCGTCGCAGTGCACCGTGTGCCGCACCGGATCGACACCGATCCCGGCGGCGGTCACGGCCGGCTCCTCCTCGCGGACGGCGGCGGCCCGTCCGCTGCGCCGCAGGATCGTCCGGATCCGGGCCATCAGCTCACGCGGGCTGTACGGCTTGGTCATGTAGTCGTCGGCGCCCAGCTCCAGGCCGAGCAGCACGTCGTCCTCGTCGGACCGGGCGGTGAGCATCAGCACCGGGATCTCCGGGTCGCCGCCGCGCAGCACCCGGCAGACGCCGAAGCCGTCGATCACCGGGAGCATCAGGTCGAGGACGACCAGGTCGGGCCCGAGCCGCCGGGCCGCGTCCAGCGCCGCGGCCCCGTCATGGACCACGATCGCGGTATGCCCCTCGGCGAGCAGTGATCTCCGGATCAGCTCGGCCTGCATCTCGTCGTCCTCGGCAACCAGCACATGTGCGCACACAGGTTCGGATCCTAAGCGGAGTTCCGGCCGGCTACCGGGCGAGCCAGCCGGCGTGCCCCATCACGACCACCGGATGCCGGTCCGGGTCGAGGGTGCGCAGCAGCTCCTTCATGTGCGCCTTGGCGACGCTCACACAGGCGTGCGTCGGACCGCCGTGGTCGACGTGCAGCCAGACACCACCACCGCGGCTCGCGCCCATCGGCCGGGTCCAGTCGAGCGGTGAAGTCCCCGGCTTGCGGTTGTAGTTGACGGCGATCACGTAGTCGAAGGAACCCTCCAGCGGCTCGCCCTCGAACCCGGTGCCGGGCGAGGTGAAACCGTAGGACCGGTGGTACGGCAGCCTGCTCCCGGGGTCGGCGAGCAGGCCCCCGGCGTCGGTCAGCCCGTACACCCCGACGGGCGAGCGCAGGTCCCCGGCCATGTGGTGCTCGCTCCAGCCGTCCTTGCCGTTGTGCGCGGGCCAACTGGCGCCGGGCTGCCAGACGTTGTCGTCGCGTTCGTAGAGGACGACGGTGGAGAGCGGCGAGTTTTCGCCCCGCCCGCTGGCGACGACCACCTGCTCCGCCCGCTCGGGTATCGCGGCCGTCGTCCTGGGCCCGAGGCCCGGTATGCCCGAGGGCTGCGGGCTGTTCGCGGGTGTGGGGGAAGCCGTCACCGGCGACGCCGGCCGGTCGTCCTGCGACCGGCTCGGCGCGGCCTCGGCGCCACCCCCGCACCCGGAGAGCAGGAGGGGGGAGGCGGAGAGGAGGGCGACAGCTGTTCTGCGATGGATCATGAGATCGACTCTGGCGCAGACTTGTAAGGAACTGGTCAGCTTCTCATCCCCGTTGACTGGAGCGCCCCGTCAGGGGCGCGGGGAACTGCGCGACAAGCGCCCACCGGCCCGCACCCGGACCACTGCTACGGCTTGCCCTTCTTGTACAACCACGTCTGGAACAACGAACCGAGATCCTTCCCCGACTGCCCTTCCGCGAGCTTCACAAACTCCGCGGTGGTCCCGTGCCCGTACCGGTACTGCGACGCCCATGCCCGCAGGATCCGGAAGAACACCGGATCCCCGACGGCCTTGCGCAGCTCGTGCAGCGCCATCGCGCCCCGCGCGTAGACCGGCGTGCCGAAGATGTTCTTCCCGCTGCCCGGATCCCCCGGCGGGTACGCCCACAACTCGTTGCTCGCCGGCTGCGCGTACAGCGCGTCGAAGGTCTTCTGCGCGCTGTCGCCGCCGTGCTGCTCGCTGTACAGCCACTCGGCGTAGGTGGCGAAGCCCTCGTTCAGCCAGATGTCCTTCCAGGCGGTGAGGGAGACGGAGTCGCCGAACCACTGGTGGGCGTTCTCGTGCACGAGCGTGCTGAGATCGGGCGCCGAGTCGTAGATCGGCCGGCCCTGTGTCTCCAGCGCGTACCCGACGTCCGGCGCGTGGTCGACGATCGACCCGGCGGAGCGGAACGGATACGGCCCGAACAGCTTGCTCTCCCATTCCAGCACCGACGGCAGCTTCTTCAGCACCGCCGCCGACGCGCTCGCCTCGCGCGGGTCGACCGCGTTGTACACCTTGATCCCGTCCCGGGTGGTGTACTGCTGCACCTGGAACTTGCCGACGGTGGCGGTCGCGAGGTACGCGGCCATCGGCTCGCTCTGCCGCCACCGGAACGTGGTGCGGCCCCCGGACGTGTGCTGTCCGAGGAGGACGCCGTTGGCGACGGCGGTGCGGCCCTTGGGAACGGTGATCGTGAAGTCGTACGACGACTTGTCCTTGGGGTGGCTGTTCCCCGGGAACCAGGTCATCGCGCCCTGCGGCTCCCCGGCGACGAACGCGCCGTCGTCGGTGCGGATCCAGCCGTCGGCCGAGCCGTCGGGGTCGGTGACCTGCTTGGGTGTGCCGCCGTACACCACCGTGACCCGGAAGTCCCGGCCCTTCGCCGGCGCACGCGACGGCGTGACGACGAGTTCCTGTCCGCTGCGGCTGAAACGCGCGGTTCGGCCGTCGACGGTCACCCGGGTGACCGTCAGGCCGCTGAGGTCGAGGTCGAAGCGGGTCAGCTTCTCGGTGGCGCGGGCGGTGAGGACCGCCTTGCCGTCGAGGTGCCGGGAGGATGTGTCGTAGCGCAGCGTCAGATCGTAGTGGCTGACGTGGTAGCCGCCGTTGCCGCTGAGCGGGAAGTACGGGTCGCCCGCGCCCGCGGCGCCGATCGTGCTCGCCGAGGCCGGTCCGGCGGCGGCGAGCAGGGCCGCCACGGCGACCGGGACGGTGGCGAGGACGGCCTCGCGGCGAAGGACTGCGGTACGTCTGCTTGCGCCCTGCACATGAGCTCCCTGGGGGGTGGCCGATGATCAACGGCCCTACAGCCTAGGCGCGCGGGTGTTCCATTTTCCCCCTCATTCTGGTCAAGCTGCGCCGCGTCGGCAGCCCGTGGCGCTCTATGAGTCGCCCGAGCCGGAGGACGGGGTGCGGCGCGTCCTGGTGGACCGTCTGTGGCCGCGCGGGGTGTCCAAGGAGGACGCGCACGTGGACGAGTGGCCCAAGGGGCTGACGCCGTCGGACGAGCTGCGCCGCTGGTTCCACGGCGGCGGGTCGTACGCGGAGTTCACCCGTCGTTACGAGGCGGAGCTGGCCGCTCCCGAGGCCGCCGAACTCCTCGACGGCCTGCGGAAGTCGGTGCACAAGGGCCGGGTGACCCTGCTCACCGCGTCCAAGACCCCGGACGAGAGCCACGCCACCGTGCTGGCGCGGCTCCTGGCCGGCTAGGCGGTCTGCTCGGCCGCCGCGCGGCCCGCCGCCCGGCCCGAGAACAGGCAGCCGCCGAGGAAGGTGCCCTCCAGCGCGTTGTAGCCGTGCACGCCACCGCCGCCGAAGCCGGCCACCTCGCCGGCCGCGTAGAGCCCGCCGATCGGCTGCCCGGCGGAGCCGAGGGCGCGGGAGTCCAGGTCGGTCTGGATGCCGCCGAGGGTCTTGCGGGTCAGGACGTGCAGCTTGACGCCGATCAGCGGCCCGGCGGCCGGGTCGAGGATGCGGTGCGGGGTGGCGACCCGGCCCAGGCGGTCGCCTATGTAGCGGCGGGCGTTGTGGATGCCCTGGACCTGGGAGTCCTTGCTGTAGGAGTTGTTGATCTGCAGGTCGCGGGCGACGATCTGGCGGCGTACCTCGGCCGCGTCCAGGAGCGCCTTGTCGGTGAGCCCGTTCATCTTCTCGACGAGCTGCTCCAGGGAGTTCGCCGTGACGAAGTCCGCGCCGTTGTCGAGGAAGGCCTGCACCGGGCCGGGCGCCCCCTTGCCGAGCAGCCGGTCGCGGAGCACGGCCTTGCGGTCCTTGGCCGTGATGTCGGGGTTCTGCTCGGAGCCGGAGAGCGCGAACTCCTTCTCTACGATCTTCCGGGTCAGGACGAACCAGGAGTGGTCGTGGCCGGCGATGTCCTCGGTGGTGCGCAGGTACTTGAGGGTGTTGAGGGTGTCGTAGCCCGGCAGGCAGGGGTCGGGCAGGCGGCGGCCCAGGGCGTCGAGCCAGATCGAGGACGGGCCGGGCAGGATGCGGATGCCGTGGCCGGGCCAGACGGAGTTCCAGTTCTGGATGCCCTCGGTGTAGTGCCACATGCGGTCGCGGTTGACCAGGCGGACGCCGGCCTCCGCGCTGATGTCGAGCATGCGGCCGTCCACGTAGGCGGGGACGCCGGTGACCATCTCGGCGGGGGGCGTGCCGAGGCGCTCGGGCCAGTAGCGGCGGACGATGTCGTGGTTGGCGCCGATGCCACCGCTGGTGACGACGACGGCCTGGGCGGTGAGTTCGAAGTCGCCGGCCCGGTCGCGGTTGGAGGCGACGCCGCGCGGCGAGTCGTCGGGGGCCAGGACGGTGCCGCGTACGCCCCGCACCTCGCCGTCCTCGATGACGAGTTCGTCGACCTGGTGACGGTGGTGGAAGGTGAGCAGTCCGTCGCGGGCGGCCTGCTTGGCGTACCGGGCGAAGGGTTCGACCACGCCGGTGCCGGTGCCCCAGGCCACGTGGAAGCGGGGAACGGAGTTGCCGTGCCCGTGGGCGCGCAGGTCGCCGCGCTCGGCCCAGCCGACGGTGGGCAGCAGGCTGATGCCGTGGCTCTGCAGCCAGGGCCGCTTCTCCCCGGCCGCGAACTCGACATAGGCCCGCGCCCAGCGCACCGCCCAGGAGTCCTCGTCGTCCTTCCGGTCGAACTGGGCGCTGCCCTGCCAGTCGCTCCAGGCGAGGTCGAGGGAGTCCTTGATGCCGAGGCGGCGCTGCTCGGGCGAGTCGACGAGGAAGAGCCCGCCGAAGGACCAGAACGCCTGGCCGCCGAGGTTGGCGGCGTTCTCCTGGTCGACCAGGGCGACGCGCCTGCCCCTGCTGGTGAGTTCGTGCGCGGCGACCAGGCCGGCGAGGCCTGCTCCGACGACGATGACGTCCGCGTCCATGGCGACGCCTTTCTTATCCGAATCGGGTGCTGCCGTCGGTCAGCAGCGCGGTGAGCAGTTGCTGGAGCCAGGCACGGGCCCGGTCCACGTCCTTGTCGAGCAGGAGCTGGACGGTGACTCCGTCGTACGCGGCGACCACCGCATGGGCCGCGCCCTCGACATCGCCGAGCACGGCGGGGATCGGGGTGTGGCCGCGAGCCCGGACGAGCCGGTCGGCGATGGCCTGGCGGAGCCGGGCGCGGTGGCCGAGGAGGAGTTCGGCGACGGCCGGGTCCCGGGCGGCGTGCACCAGGAAGTCGGTCTTCACCAGCAGCCAGTCCACATCCAGGAGCAGCACGTCGGTGACCCGGTCCACGGAGGCCGGGACGTCCAGGCCGGGTCCGTCGCCGGCGAGCGCGTCGGCGACCTGCTGGGCGATGAGGTCGGCGCGCTCCCGGTAGAGGGCGAAGAACAGCTCGTCGAGGGTGGCGAAGTTGGAGTAGAAGGCGCCCCGGCTGAACCCGGCCGCCTCGCAGACCTCCTCGATGGAGACCCGCCCGAAGCCCTTGGCGGCGAACACGGTGAACGCGGCGTCGAGCAGCCGGGCACGGGTCCGCACCCGCCGCCGGGTCACGCGCTGGGGTGTGCGGCCGTTCTCTGTCATGCGCCCGACCTCCGTTCGATACACGAATGTATCGGATGCATTGGTGTATCGAAAGAGGCCGCCGCGCCCCTGCCGGAGATCAAATAGGAACAGATTTTCGATTACCGAGTACGATGGATTCATGGCCACGCACCTCCAGGGCTCCCTGTTCGACCAGACCGACGAGCTGCGGCTCGGCGGCCTCGACCGCATCGGCAGGACCGAGCTGGGCTCCGGCGCCTGGATCGACATGCTCCCCGGCTGGCTGAGCGGTGCCGACGCGCTGTTCGAAAAGCTGGCGGCGGAGGTCCCCTGGCATGCCGAGCGCCGCACGATGTACGACCACGTCGTGGACGTGCCGCGCCTGCTCGCTCACTACGGCGAAGGCGACCCGCTCCCGCACCCCGTCCTGACCGAGGCCCGCGAGGCGCTCACCCGGCACTACGCCGCCGAGCTGGGCGAGCCGTTCGCCACGGCCGGGCTCTGCTACTACCGCGACGGCCGGGACAGCGTCGCCTGGCACGGCGACCGGATCGGCCGGGGTGCGCGGGAGGACACCATGGTCGCGATCCTCTCCGTGGGCGCGCCCCGTGACCTGCTGCTGCGCCCGCTGCGCGGCGGACCCTCGGTCCGGCGCCCGCTCGGCCACGGCGACCTGATCGTGATGGGCGGCTCCTGCCAGCGGACCTGGGAGCACTGCGTACCGAAGACGACGCGTGCCGCCGGGCCGCGGATCAGCATCCAGTTCAGGCCACGCGGGGTGCGGTGACCTGGACCTCGGCAAGGGCCGGGCCACCGCATGTGGTTGGCTGTCCTCCGTTTCGATCTGCACGAACGGGCGAGCCGGAGTGATCATGCGGGCAGAGGTACACGAAGTCGGCAAGGGTGCCTATCTGGTGCACGGGCAGCACACCAACTGGGTGATCCTCAAGGACGGCGACGCCGTCACGCTGGTGGACACCGGCTACCCGGGCGACCGGCAGGGTCTGCTCGGCTCCCTCGCGGAGGTGGGCGGCTCGCCGGAGTCGGTCGTGGCCGTGCTGATCACGCACGCGCACAACGACCACCTCGGCTCGGCCGAGTACCTGCGTGCGGCCCACGGCACGCCGGTCTATCTGCACGAGACCGAAGTACCGCACGCCCGGCGGGAGTTCCTCCAGCAGGTGACCGTGGGCGAGGTGGTGAAGAACGCCTGGCGGCCGGGCGTGGTGCCGTGGCTGGTGCACGTGCTGCGGGCCGGCGGCACCGAGCAGCACCCGGTCAAGGCCCCCGAGGCGTTCCCGGTGGCCGACGGCCCGCTCGACCTGCCGGGCCGCCCGGTCCCGGTGCACACCCCCGGACACACCGACGGACACACCGTCTACCACGTGCCCGACGCCGGACTCGTGATCTCCGGGGACGCCCTCGTCAGCGGGCACCGCACCTCGCGGATCCAGGGCCCGCAGCTGCTGCCCGACATGTTCCACCACGAGCGGGCCCGGGCCCTCGCCTCGCTGGAACTGATCGGCGCGCTCGACGGCGACGCGCTGCTGCCCGGACACGGGCCGCTGCACCGCGGTCCGGTGCGGGCGGCCGCCGAGCGGGCCCGGGAGCTGGCCTCGTAACCCTCTGGCCTTAAGGTTCGCCCCATGGCCTTGCAGATCAGCGCCACCAACCCGGAGCACCCCGCGCTCCTGCTCGAACTCCCCTGGGACGTCCCGCTGGAGGAGTGGCCCGAGGAGTACCTCGTGCCACTCCCCCGGGGCATCTCCCGGCACGTGGTGCGCTACGCCCGGGCCGGCGACGAGGTCCTCGCGGTGAAGGAGCTGGCGGAGCGCCCGGCGCTGCGCGAGTACGAGCTGCTGCGTGACCTGGACCGGATCGGCATCCCCGCCGTCGACCCGCTCGCCGTGATCACCGGCCGCCTCGACGCGGACGGCGAACCACTGGAGTCGGTGCTGGTCACCCGGCACCTCGGCGGCTCGATGCCGTACCGTTCGATGTTCGAGACGACCATGCGGCCGGCCACCATGCACCGCCTCATGGACGCCCTGGCGGTGCTGCTGGTACGCCTGCACCTGGCCGGGTTCGCGTGGGGCGACTGCTCGCTGTCCAACACGCTCTTCCGGCGGGACGCGGGCGCGTACGCGGCGTACCTGGTGGACGCCGAGACCGGCGACCTGCACACGCAGCTGAGCAACGGGCAGCGGGAGTACGACCTCGATCTGGCCCGGGTGAACATCAGCGGAGAGCTGCTGGACCTGGAGGCGTCGGGGGCGCTGCACCCGTCGCTGGACCCGATCGAGTTCGGGTTCGAGATCTGCACCCGCTACGGCGAGCTGTGGGAGGAGCTGACCCGGACCTCGGTGTACCCGGCGGGCAAGTACCACTACATCGAGCGCCGGATCCGGCGCCTCAACGACCTCGGTTTCGACGTGGCCGAGATGCAGATCGAGCACTCCTCCAACGGCGACACGGTCACCTTCGTGCCGAAGGTCGTCGACGCCGGCCACCACCAGCGCCAGTTGCTGCGGCTGACCGGCCTGGACGCCGAGGAGAACCAGGCACGGCGGCTGCTCAACGACCTGGAGAGCTGGATGGCCACCCAGGACGACTACGCCCCGGGAGATCCCCTCGCGGCCCGCCCCGAGGTGCTGGCCCACCGGTGGGTGCGGGACGTCTTCCGCCCCACCGTGCGGGCCGTGCCACTGGAGCTGCGCGGCTCCATGGACCCGGCGGAGATCTACCACGAGCTGCTGGAGCACCGCTGGTACCTGTCCGAGCGGGCACAGCACGACATAGGCCTCGGCAGCGCGGTCGATGACTACATCGAGAACGTGCTGCCCAAGGCGCGGGAGACCCTGGAGCCGGTCACCCCGGAGTGAACCCCGAGGCGGGTCACTCGTGCGGGACGACGGCCACCGGGCAGTCGGCGTGGTGCAGCACCCCGTGCGCCACCGAGCCGATGCGGGCCCCGACCGCCGTGCGGTGGGCGCGCCGCCCGACGACCATCAGCTGGGCGGGTCCGGCCGCCGAGAGCAGCACCTGCCCCGCGCTGCCCATCTCCACGTGCTCGGCGACCGGCACGTCCGGGAACCGCTCGCGCAGCGGCCGTACCGCCTCGGACAGCGCCTCCTTCTCGAAGGGCTCCATCCCTCCGGACTCGTCGAGGAGCTTCAGCGAGCCCGGGCTGTAGGCGAAGACCGGCGGCAGGGTCCAGGCCCGCACCACCCGGACCGTCGCGCCACGGGCCGCCGCCGTCTCGAACGCGAACTCCAGCGCGGCCGCGCTGTCCTGCGCGCCGCCCTGCTGGCCCACGACGACCTCCCGCCCGGCAGCCTCGGCCACGGGCCGGTCCCCGGCACGCACCAGGACGACCGGCCGGGCGGCCTCGGCGATCACCTCCTGGCCGACGGAACCCAGCAGGAACCCGACGACCCGCCCGTGCCCGCGCGACCCCAGCGCCAGCAGCTCGGCCCCGGCCGCCGCGTCGACCAGTACCTCGACCGGGCCGCCCTCCACGACGTCGACGCTCACCGCGAGCTCCGGGTACCGCCCGGTGACGGTCCGCACCGACTCGGTGACCCCGCCGGACACCCACCCTCGCTGGGTCTCCCGGTCACCGCCGACCGCCTCGTGCGCCTCGTACCGCCAGGCATGGACGACCCGCAGCGGCAGCCCCCGGCGCACCGCCTCGCGGGCCGCCCAGTCGAGAGCGGCGAGGCTCTCCTCCGTTCCGTCGACCCCTGCCGTGATCGGGCGTGTCATGCACCGGCCTCCTCGTCGGTTCCGTGTCCGCGTGATCAGTCTTCCGCACTCACGGGTGCCCGCTGTGCACCGCCGTACAAGAGCGAAGGCAGGCGATCGAACATACGATGGGCGGGAATCGGTACGGTGGCCGCTCCTCCCGGGGGCCCACCGTCCCGTGGCACCAACGGCTCGGGGTGGGAGACGTATGGCACAGGCTGCCGACGCAGCACGGACCGTCATCATGACCGTGGACGACGACCCGGGAGTCTCCCGTGCCGTCGCCCGGGACCTGCGGCGCCGTTACGGGGCGTCGTACCGGATCGTGCGCGCCGAGTCCGGGGAGTCGGCGCTGGACGCGCTGCGGGAGCTGAAACTGCGCGGCGACCTGGTGGCCGTGATCCTGGCCGACTACCGGATGCCGCAGATGAACGGCATCGAGTTCCTGGAACAGGCCCTGGACGTGTATCCCGGCGCGCGGCGGGTGCTGCTGACCGCGTACGCGGACACCAACGCGGCGATCGACGCGATCAACGTCGTCGATCTGGACCACTACCTGCTCAAGCCCTGGGATCCCCCGGAGGAGAAGCTCTACCCGGTCCTCGACGACCTGCTCGACGCCTGGCGGGCCAGCGACTACAAGCCGGTGCCGGCCACCAAGGTCGTCGGGCACCGCTGGTCGGCCCGCTCCTCGGACGTCCGGGAGTTCCTGGCCCGCAACCAGGTGCCGTACCGCTGGTACTCGGTGGAGGAGCCGGAGGGCCGGCGGCTGCTGGCCGCGGCCGAGGCCGACGGGGACCGGCTGCCGGTGGTGATCACACCCGACGGCACGCCGCTGGTGGAGCCGGAGGCCCCGGAACTGGCCGCGCACGTGGGGCTCGCGACCACGCCGACGGCGGACTTCTACGACCTGGTGGTGATCGGCGGCGGCCCGGCCGGGCTCGGCGCGGCCGTGTACGGGGCGTCGGAGGGGCTGCGGACCGTGCTCGTGGAGCGGTCGGCGACCGGCGGGCAGGCCGGGCAGAGCTCGCGGATCGAGAACTACCTGGGCTTCCCCGACGGCGTGTCGGGCGCCCAGCTGACCGACCGGGCCCGGCGGCAGGCCGCCAAGTTCGGCGCCGAGATCCTGACGGCCCGCGAGGTGACGGCACTTGAGGTCAACGGGGCCGCACGGGTGGTGCGGTTCGCGGACGGCTCGGCGGTCGCGGCGCACAGCGTGATCCTGGCGACCGGTGTGCAGTACCGGCAGCTGGAGGCCGCGGGCTGTCTCGACCTGACCGGCTGCGGGGTGTTCTACGGTTCCGCGCTCACCGAGGCGACCTCCTGCCAGGGCCAGGACGTGTACATCGTCGGCGGCGCCAACTCGGCGGGCCAGGCGGCGATGTACCTGTCCCGGTTCGCCAAGTCGGTGACCCTGCTGGTGCGCGGCGCCGATCTGTCGGCCTCGATGTCGTACTACCTGATCCAGCAGATCGACGAGGCCCCGAACATCTCCGTGCGCAGTCACACGGTGGTGGACGCGGCGCACGGCACCGAGCGGCTGGAGCAGCTGACCCTGCGCCATGTCGGGAGCGGGGACCGGGAACAGGTCGACGCCCAGTGGATGTTCGTGTTCATCGGGGCGGCGCCGCTGACCGACTGGCTGGGCGACACGGTGCTGCGCGACGGGCGCGGGTTCATCCTGGCCGGACCGGACCTGACCGTCGACGGACGGCCGCCGGCGGGCTGGGAGCTGGACCGGCCGCCGTACCACCTGGAGACCAGCATTCCCGGCGTGTTCGTGGCGGGCGACGCACGCGCCGAGTCCGCCAAGCGTGTCGCGTCCGCCGTCGGAGAGGGAGCCATGGCGGTCATGCTCGTCCACCGGTATCTGGAGCAGTCATGAGCGGGCAGTTGATGCCGTGCAGCCCGAAGGAGATCGGCGCGCTGTTCCTCTTCGAGAAGCTGGAACCGGCGCAGCTCGGGCGGCTGTGCGCGGCGGGCCGGGTGGAGCTGTTCCAGCCGGGTCCCGTCTACACCGAGGGTGAACCCGCCACCTGCTTCTACGTGATGGTCGAGGGCACGGTGGTGCTCTCCCGGCGGGTCGCCGGCGACGACGTCGAGGTCACCCGGACCTCGCAGGCCGGCGTGTACGCGGGCGCGATGCAGGCCTACCTCGGGGACCGGGTGCGGCAGGCGTACAACAACTCGATGCGGGTGACCGAGCCGACGCGGTTCTTCGTGCTGCCGGCCGACACGTTCGCGGACATCATGCAGGACTGGTTCCCGATGGCCGTGCACCTGCTGGAGGGTCTGTTCTTCGGTTCGAAGAACACCCAGGCGGCGATCGGGCAACGGGAACGGCTGCTGGCACTGGGCTCGTTGTCCGCCGGGCTCACCCATGAGCTCAACAACCCGGCCGCGGCGGCCGTGCGGGCCACCTCCACGCTGCGCGAGCGGGTGGCGAAGATGCGGCACAAGCTCGGGCTGATCGCCTCGGGGCCGTTCTCCCGTGAGCAGTTGGCGGGTCTGATCGAGATCCAGGAGCGCACGGCGGAACGGGTCGGCAAGGCGCCGTCGCTCAGCCCGATGGAGGCCTCCGACCGCGAGGACGCGCTCACCGACTGGCTGGAGGACCACGGCATCGACCAGGGCTGGGAGCTCGCGCCGACCTTCGTGCAGGCCGGGCTCGACGCCGACTGGCTGGAGCAGGTCGCCGCCGCCGTCGACGAGGAGATCCTGCCGAACGCGGTCGGCTGGCTCAACTACACCATCGAGACCGAGCTGTTGATGAACGAGATCGAGGACTCGACCACCCGCGTCTCGAACCTCGTCGACGCGGCCAAGCAGTACAGCCAGCTGGACCGGGCGCCGTACCGGGTGGTGGACGTGCACGAACTCCTCGACAGCACGCTGCTGATGCTGTCCGGGAAGATCGGGCGGGGCATCCAGGTGGTCAAGGAGTACGACCGTACGGTCCCGCCCGTCCCCGCCTACCCCGCCGAGCTCAACCAGGTGTGGACCAACCTCATCGACAACGCGGTCTGCGCGATGAAGGACGGTGACGGCGGCGGGCAGGGCACGCTGACCGTGCGGACCGCGCTCGACCACGAGCAGTTGCTGGTCGAGTTCCGGGACACCGGCACCGGGATCGCGCCGGAGATCAAGGACCGGATCTTCGACCCCTTCTTCACGACCAAGCCCGTGGGGCAGGGCACGGGGCTCGGTCTGGACATCTCGTGGCGGATCGTCGTGAACAAGCACCACGGCAGCATGCGGGTGGAGTCGGAGCCCGGTGACACCCGGTTCCAGGTGCTGCTGCCGCTGACCGCCGAGGTGCCTGAGGAACCCGAGACAGTTGTGGAGGCAGTATGAGTGGCGAAACCTCGATCGACCCGGACGTCCCGCCGAGCGGCGCCGGGTGTGTGGAGTGCGACGCGGCGGGGGGCTGGTGGTTCCATCTGCGGCGGTGTGCGCAGTGCGGGCACATCGGGTGCTGCGACGACTCGCCCGCGAAGCACGCGACGGCGCACTTCCGTTCCACCGGGCATCCGGTGATACGCAGTTACGAGCCGGGCGAGGGGTGGTTCTGGAACTTCGAGACGGAGGAGTTGTTCGAGGCCGGGCCGGAGTTGGCGCCGCCGGTGAGTCATCCTGCGGAGCAGTCGGTGCCGGGTCCTGCGGAGCGGGTGCCGGAGGACTGGGCTCGCGTTCTGCGGGGCTGAGCGCCTGAGGGGCGGGGGGGTCTGTGGTGAGGGCGGCTGCGGGTGCGTCGTGGCCTGTCGCGCCCCGCGGCGGAGCCGCAAACCAGTGCAGCCCCGCGCCCCTTGGGGGTTTCGCCTCTCGCCACTTGCGAGGATGAGGGCGTGTCGCAGAGATCTTTTGGCCGCCCTCTGATCGGGCGGGACGAGGAACTGGGCCGCCTCGGCGGAGTGCTCGAGCGTGCCCGGAACGGGCGTGGGCAAGCCCTGCTGGTCGCGGGGGACGCGGGGGTCGGTAAGACCCGGCTGCTTGATGAAGTCGCGGCTCGGGCGGCCGAAGGCGGGACCACCGTCGTCGTCGGGCACTGTGTCGATCTCGGGGATGTGGGGCTGCCCTATCTGCCCTTCACCGAGATCCTCGGGGTTCTGGCAGGTGATGAGCGGTTCTCGGCGGTTCTCGCCGCCCATCCGGCTGTGGACCGCCTCCTCGGCGCCGCCCCGGACTCCGCCCGCGACGCCGACGCCCGGCTGCGGCTCTTCGAAGGGGTGGCCGGGCTGTTCGCGGACCTCGCCGCGAGCGCTCCGCTGCTGCTGATCCTGGAGGATCTGCACTGGGCCGACCAGTCGTCCCGGGATCTGCTGCGGTTTCTGCTGAGCCGGGGGGTACTGCCGCGGCGGCTCGCCGTGCTGGCCTCCTACCGGGCCGACGATCTGCACCGACGGCATCCGCTGCGGCCGCTGCTCGCCGAGTTGGTGCGGCTGCCCGGTGTGGAGCGGCTGGAGGTGCGGCCGCTGGCGGATGCCGAGGTGGCGCGGCTGGTGCGGGTGCTGGAGGAACGGCCGCTGTCGGAGGCGACCGTGCGGGACATCGTCGAGCGGGCCGAGGGCAACGCCTTCTACACGGAGGAGCTGGTGGCCGCCGCCGAAGCGGACGGGATACCGGCCGGGCTCGCCGATCTCCTGCTGATCCGGGTCGAGCAGTTGTCGGAGACGGCCCAGCAGGTGCTGCGGACGGCGGCGGTGGCCGGGCGCCGGGTCGCGCACGATCTGCTTCGGGACGCCGTAGGACTGCCGGAGGAGGAGCTGGAGGCCGCCGTGCGGGAGGCCCTGGGGCGGCAGTTGCTCGTCGCCGGGGACGGGGACACCTACGCCTTCCGGCACGCCCTCGCGCGCGAGGCCGTCTACGGCGATCTGCTGCCCGGGCAGCGGGCGCGGCTGCACGGCACGTACGCCAGGCTGCTGGCCGCCCGCGGAGGCGGGGCCCGGACGGCGGCCGAGCGTGCGCACCACTACCGGGAGAGCCACGATCTGCCCGAGGCGCTGGCCGCGTCGGTGGAGGCCGCCGCTCACGCCCAGCGGATGGGTGCCCCGGCGGAGGAGCTGCGGCATCTGGAGGCGGCCCTGGACCTGTGGCCGGCCGTGCCGTGCGAGGCGCGGCCCTCGGGCGAGGGGCTGGACCCGGTGACCTTGACGCTGCGGGCGTCGGCGGCGGCCGCGCACTCCGGGGACGCGCACCGGGCGGTGTCCCTGACCCGGGCCGCGCTGGCCGGGACCGGCCGGGACGCGGATCCCGAACTCGCCGCCCGGGTGCGCTACACGCTCGCCGGGAACCTCATGACCGTGGACAACCTCGCCGCCGCGTTCGCCTACAGCAGCGAGGCGCTCGCGATGATCCCCGCCGAACCGCCGTCCCGGACCTGGGTGTGGGCGGCGGCCACCCACGTCATGGCGGCCCGTCAGGTCGGGGACGACGCCACCGCGCTGCGGGTCGCGCGGCAGGCTCTGGAGGTCGCCGAGCGGCTCGGCGCCACCGCCGCCCGGGCCGACCTGCTGATCTCCCTGGCCCGGCTGGAGGGCGGTGGCCGCCGCACCCGGCAGGGGCGGGAACGGCTCCGGGAAGCGCGGGAGCTGGCCCGGTCGGCCGGGGACACGCCGGTCGAGATGCGGGCGCTGTTCAGCCTCGCCATCGGCTGCTTCGAGTCGGGTGAACTGAGGGAGTGCCTGCCGTGGCTCACCGAGGGGCTCGACCGGGCCCGGCGGTCGGGGCTGCTGTCCTCGCCGTACGCCCTGGAGATGCGGTATCTGCGCCTGCTGGTGCTCTACACACTGGGGCAGTGGGACGAGTGTGTGCGGCGGGCCGGCGGGGAGGAGCCCGCGCCCGGATACACCGTGGGGCCCGTCCTGTACATCGCGCTGGCCCGGGGCGAGCCGGATGTGGTGACGCGCGCCGGGGAGCTGCTCGGGGAGCCGTTCGACTGGATGGGCCATCTCGTCGGGGGGATCGTGCTGACCGACGCGGCCGCGCTGCGGGGTGATCCGGAGGAGGCCGTGGCACGGGCGCGGGACGCGGTCGCGGCGCTCACCGACGAGTCGGGGCGGCCGCCGGACGTGTCGGTGCGGCTGGCCGCGCTGGCGCTGGCGGCGGTCGCGGACCGCGCGGCGGCCGAACGGCGCGGCGGGCAGGGCGCGGACCGCTGGGGCGGTGTCGCCGGTGAACTGGTGGAGCTGGCCCGGACGACGGCCGCGCGACAGGGTCCGGAGGGTCAGGCCTGGCTGGCGCGTGCGGAGGCCGAGTGGATGCGCGCCGTGTCCGGGTCGGACTCGGCGGCCTGGGAGAAGGCGGTGGCCGCGTTCGCGTACGGCGATGTGTACGAGGCGGCCCGGGTACGGCTGCGGTACGCGCAGGCGCTGGCGGCCGACGGGCGGCGTGCGGAGGCCGAGGCGCAGGCGCGGGCGGCCCGGGAGACGGCGGTGGCGCTGGGGACCGCGCCGCTGCTGGAGCGCTCGGACGCGCTGCTGCGCGGGTCGGCGGAGCAGTCCGTCTCGCCGCTGACCGCACGCGAGCAGGACGTGCTGCGGCTGCTGGCGCTGGGCCGCAGCAACCGGCAGATCGGCGAGGAGCTGTTCATCACCGGCAAGACGGCGAGCGTGCACGTCTCCAACATCCTGGCCAAGCTGGGCGCCGCGAGCCGTACGGAGGCGGTGGCGATCGCCTACCGGGAACGTCTGATCACCCCCGAGCCGACGGCGCAGGGGTGATCGGACGGGGTGGTTCAGTGGTCGCAGTCGAGGCTCGCCAGGTCGACGGAGTCGGCCATGGCCTGCATTCCCTTGTCGTCGGGGTGGATGTGGTCGCCGCCGTCGAGGAACGGCAGCATCCGCGCCTGGTCGTAGGGGCTGCGCAGGATCCGGTCGAAGTCGGCGATCCCGTCGAACTCCCCGCTGGTGCGGATGTACTGGTTGACCTGCCGGCGTACGGCCTCACCCGCCGGATCCCACTCCGGCCAGCCCTCGAACGGCCCGACGGTCGAGGCGACGACGCACTTCCCGGCCGCGTGCGCCCGCCGGACGATCTCCTGGTAGCCGGCGATCAGGTCGGCCGCGGTGACCCCGGTGTGGGCCTTGATGTCGTTGACCCCTTCGAAGAGGAAGACGGTACGCACGCCCGGCTGGCTGAGGACGTCGCGGTCCAGCCGGTTGAGGGCCGCCTGCCCGGCGCCGTCGGCGAGGACCTTGTTGCCGGAGATCCCCTCGTCTGCCACGCCCTTGACCTCGGTGTCCGCCTTCTGCAGCCGGCGGGCGAGGTAGTCGGGCCAGCGGCGGTTCTGGTCGCTGGTGGACGCCCAGCCGTCGGTGATGGAGTCGCCGAGTGCCACCACCGCGCCGGTGTCCGGGTTCTTCGGCCGTACGGAGACGGAGTCCAGGTACCACCAGGAGCCGGTGGTGCCGGTCCAGTTGGCGGCGCTCTCCTCCGCGGTGTGGTCGCCCTGGGCGACGTAGGAGGTCTGCATGGCCATCCCGTGGCCGGTGGCGGGGCCGGCCGCGTCGGGACTGTGCAGGCTGACGACCAGGTTGCTGCCGGCGGGCAGGTTGCCGGGCAGCGGGTCGCTCCACGCGGTGGCGCCGGCCGGCACGGTGACCGTTCGGGCGCCGTCGAAGGTGAGCCGCTTGTTGCTGCCGGGCTTCAGGGCGGCGCCCTGGCTCTGCAGGCCCGCGTAGACGCTGTCCAGGGTCAGCGGCCGGTCGCCGAAGGCGTTGGAGAGGCGTACCCGCAGGCAGCTGCCGGCGGCGCTGGTGTGCACGACCAGCCGGTAGCCGCGGTCGGCGGTGCCCTGTCCCAGCTGGTCGGCACTGGCCCCCCAGGTGACGACGTCGTGCCGGGAGGACGGCTGGGGCGAGGGCTCCCACGCCGGGGCCGCCCCGGCGGGCCCGGTCTGGCAGGCGACGGCGGCCAGCAGGACGGCGGCGAGGCCGAGGAGGCGCGCGAACCGGCCGGTCATCGCGCGAGGTCCTTCAGCGTGACGGACGCGCCGGGCTTGAGCGTGATCGTCCGTGCCGTGCCGCCGTGGGCGACGGTGGTCGTACGGCCGCCGACGCTGCGGATCCGGGCCTGGGTGGGCTTGCCGTCCCGCCAGCTCAGGTCGACGACGAAGCCGCCGCGCGCGCCCGCCCCGGTGACCTTGCCGGCGGCGGCCCAGGCGTCGGGCAGGGCCGGCAGCAGCTCCAGGTGGCCCGGGCGGGAGTACAGCAGCATCTCCAGGATCGCGGCCGGGGTGCCGAAGTTGGCGTCGATCTGGAAGATGCCCCGGCCCTGTTCGACCTCGTAGATGTCGAACAGGTTGGGCGAGGTGCCGTTGCTGCCGTTGCTGGACGGGCGGAGGTTGCGGACGACGAGCTGGTAGGCCTTGTCGGCGTCCTTCAGGCGGGACCAGCACAGGGCGCGCCAGGCGTTGGCCCAGCCGAAGCTGTCCATGCCGCGGGCGGTGAGCAGGGCGGTGGCGCCCTTGACGATGTCGGCCGGGGTGGAGCCGTCGGGGCGGATCCGGTCGCCGGGGAAGAGGTTGATCAGCGGCGAGAGGTGGCGGTGGGTGGTCTCGCCGAGGTTGTCCGGGGACATCCACTCCTCCAGCCAGCCGGTCCTGGGGCTCACCACCGGCAGGTAGAGGCGGTCACGCAGCTTGCCGATGGTGCCCGCGTATCCAGCATCCCTCCGGAGTTCGGCGGCCGCAGTCCGGAAGTTCCCGAACAGCGTCCACACCTGCTCCTGGGCGTAGGTGATGCCCTTGGCGTCAAGCGGTCCCTGTTCCGGCGACCAGTCGCTGTCCGCGATCAGCACCTCCTTCCCGTCGTCCAGGGTAGTGGTGAGCAGCCGCGCCTCCCAGAACTCGCAGGCGCCCTTGAGGAGGGGGTAGATCTTCTCCAGGTGGCTGCGGGACCGGGTGAACTCGTAGTGCTCCCAGAGGCTCTGACACAGCCAGGCGTTGCCCGCCGGGTGCCACCACCAGCCGCCTCCGCCGAAGGGGTTGGTGGAGATGGCGACGGTCCAGCCGGCCGCCTTGCCGCGGGAGTTGCGGTAGCGGTTGCGGGAGTCCTGGAAGAGCCGCCGGGTGAGGTCCGTCCAGGACGGGAGCTGGTCGACGCAGTAGTCGGTGAAGGCGTCGAAGCACTGGGAAAGGCCCAGCCGGTCGGACATCCAGTAGTTCATCTGGATGTTGATGTCGGTGTGGTAGTCGCCCATCCAGTCCGGGTCGTTGCCGTCCAACCAGAGGCCCTGGAGGCCCATCGGCAGGCTGCCGCGTGATCCGGCGATCATCAGATAGCGGCCGAACTGGGCGTAGGCGGCCTCAAGTTCGGGGTCGGGATCGCCGGTGTCGGCGCGGGCCCGGACACGCGCCCAGGTGTCCAGTTCGCGCTGGTTGGCCGTCGACGTACCGAGGGAGAGGTCGAACTGGCCGAACAGCGCCCGGTGATCCGCCGCGTGGGTGCGCAGCAGGGAGTCCGCGGAGTGCAGGGCGGCGGCCTTCACCTTGGTGCGGGCCAGCGCCACCGGGTCGACGGAGGGGTCGCGGTAGTGGGCCGCGGCGTCCGGCGCGTAGTCGGTACCGCCGCTGAGTACGACCGTCAGCTCGCGGCAGTCGGTGAACCCGATGTGCGAGCCGTTCACCCGCACGCTGCCGCCGCTGCCGTACGCCTGGACGGCGGCACCGTACTTGAGCCCGTTGGGGAAGGAGCCGGCGAAGGACTCGGCCGTGCCGCCGGTCTCCCCGTGGGTGCCCTCCAGGGTGATGGTGCCGGTGTAACGCCCGCCGCCGTCCTGGCCGAAGTGCAGCACGATCACGTCGTCGGGACGGCTGGCGAACACCTCGCGCCGGTAGGTCACTCCGGAGCGGACGTAGGACGCGGTCACCACGCCGTTGTCGAGGTCGAGAGTGCGGCGGTAGTCGGAGACCGCGCCCAGGTCGTGGTCGGGTATCTCGACGGTGAGCCGGGCGAGGAGGGTCAGGGAGCCGAAGTCGGCCCGGCCGTAGGGGAACTGACCGTCGGAGTCGAGGGTGTCGTTGAGCCCGCCGGTCCACAGGGTCGCGTCGGTGACCAGGAGGAGCTCACGCCCGGGGTCGTTGCTCGCGAGAGCGCCGAGCCGGCCGTTGCCGACGGGCAGCCCCTGCGTGATCATCGACCCGTCGTCGGCCGGCTCCTGCCACCAGAGCTGGTGGCGGGGGGTGGCAAGCGGTTCGGTGGAGCGCCGGGGAGCGGCGGAGGCGCTGAAGGAGGGCAGCCCGGCGAGGGCTCCGGTGGCAGCCGCGAGGGCCAGGAAGTTGCGTCTACTCGGTTGGTTGTCCATGGGCTTCCAATCCAACGTCCGTGAGGAGGACGCCCCCTTGGGGGCGCGGGGAACTGCGCGACCAGCCCCCACCGGCCGGCACAGTTCCCGACAACCCGACTACCTCGGCGACTTGGGAACGTCGATCCGGTCGACGTCCGGCGCGTAGCCCGAGCCACTGTCGAAGCTGATCGTGTTGGCACCGGCCTTCAGGGTCACCGGCACACTCACGGTCGAAACCGTCCCCCAGTCCCCGGTGGACGGGAACTTGTGACTGGTGCCGCCCCCGGAGTCGGCCGCGATCGTGGCCGACCGCGCGTCACCGCTGATGTACGCGACCTTCACCAGGTACGTACCCGCCTTGTCGACGACAACGTTGTTGAAGGTCAGCTTGCCGCCCTGGTACAGGTTCCCGACCTTCTTCTGCCCGGAGCAGGCGTCGCACCCGGCCACCGAGGCGTTGCCGCTCAGCGTGTTGCCGCTCGCTTCGGCCTCGTACCCGGTGTACGCCGGCGCGCTGCCTTTCGGGGTCACGGTGAACAGCCGCGAGCCGTGGGCCGGCAGCGCCTCGGTGATCTTGTTCTGGTGGCTGCCGAGGTTCTCGTGGTTCCACAGGTCCCGCACCGACGCCTTGCCGGTGAATCCCAGCGCCGTCCAGTCGGCCGTGACCGCAGAGGGCGAGTCCGCGAGGTTGAACAGCGCGACCGTGTAGGTGCCGTCGGCGTTCTTCGCGGCCCAGACCTGCTGCGGGTCCGACGGGGTGACCGGCCGGGCCGGCGGGTTGTCGCTCTGGTCGACGGCGATGACCTCGCGGTTGGTCAGCAGGGAGACGCCGTAGTCGTCGAGCCTGGTGAGGTCGTCGCCGGTGAACAGGGGCGACTTGGCGACGGCCCAGAGCGTGGCGTAGCTCTGCCGTTCGGCCTTGGTGAGGCCGTCCATCGCGCCGTTGCCGACGTCGAGGGAGTCGAGGTCGTTCCAGCCGCCGGGGCCCGCCACGTCGGTCCAGGCCGGGGTGTCGTCCCAGCGGTCGTCGACGGAGTTCTCCCAGCTGACGAGGGTGTTGCAGTAGCACTCGACGTCGGTGTCGATGCGCCAGCCGTTGGTGTACTTCTGCCAGTCGGCGGCGTGCCCGAAGTCCAGGGACCAGGAGGCTTCCAGGTGGATCGGGCGGCCGGTGGCGGTGATCGCCCTGTGCCAGGCGGCGACGTCGGCGATGTTGTCGTACTGGTCACCGCTCTTGCCGGAGCCGGGTCCGACGCCGTCCAGCTTCAGGAAGTCGTAGCCCCAGCCGGCGATCAACTGGGCCTGGGAGTCTATGTACTTCTGTGCGCACGGCTTGTCGAAGTCGAGCTTGTACGAGCTGTCCCAGCCGTTGGTGGTGCGCAGGTCGTCGTAGACGATGTCGGCGGTGGTGCAGCCCTCGGCGTTCCAGATCGGTGTCCTGCCGTCGCCGTACGCGCCCTTCTCCAGACCGGCCGGGAGGTAGATGCCGGCCTTGAGGCCCTTGGCGTGGATGTGGTCGGCGACGGCCTTCATGCCGCTGGGGAAGCGGGCGGGGTCGGCCTTCTGGCGGCCGTACTGGTCGTACCCCTGCTTCCAGTTCCAGTCCATCCACCAGCCGGCGTCGATGTTGACGTAGTCGTAGCCGTACTTCTTCAGCTTGCTCGCCATGGCGTCGGTCTGCTTGAGGACGTTCGCCTCGGTGAGGTAGCTGTAGTCGCCCTGGTCGTTCAGGCCCGGGTACTTGGACGACTGCATGCTCCAGCTCGACCACCCCATGTACGGCTTGGCGGCGATCTGCTCGGGCGTCTGGGCCTGTGCGGCGGGCACGGTGGCCGCGAAGGCGGCCGTCATCGCCAGCACGAGGACGGTTCTCAGCCCGCGTACGGGCAGGGCGGATGTCGAAGGTGACCGCATGGGCCCTCCAGGGTTCGGGGTCTCGGGCGGCTCAGCCCTTGCCCGTCGGTGTGGGAGAAGAGGTGATGAAGGACTGGATCGCGGCGGCCGCGGCCCCGCGCGCCCACTCCTCGAAGGGGAGCGGGCGGGTCTGTACGTCGCACCGCGCGGCGGAGCCGAAGGCGGCCGCGGTGAACGAGTCGAGGATCTGCTCGGCGAAGAGGTCGTAGGCGGCGAGCCCCTCGCCGGAGATGATCACGCGTTCGGGGCCGAAGAGGTTGGCCACGGTCGCGATGCCCCGGCCGATGGCCCCGCCGGCTCGGGCGTACACCTCGCGCGCGCCGGGCACGCCCTCGTGGGCGAGGGCCACCGCCGCCGCGGGGTCGGCGACCTGGCGGCCGGTCACCTCCCGCATGCGGGCGACGATCGCGGCGTCCCCGGCGATCGCCTCCACGCAACCGCGGTTGCCGCAGTGGCAGAGGGGTCCGGCCGGGTCGATGGCCACGTGCCCGATCTCCCCCGCCACCCCGTGCGCCCCCGACACCACCCGGCCGTGGACCACCAGGCCGCAGCCGATGCCGGCGCCGACGGTGACGACGGCGAAGTCGGAGAGCCCGACGCCGGCGCCGAACCACTGCTCGGCGACGGTCAGGGCGCGTACGTCGTTGTCGACGACGACCGGCAGTCCGGTGGTCATCGCGGCGAGTTCGGCGAGGGGCACGTCCCGCCAGTCGAGGAAGGGCGAGTAGCGCACGACCCCTTCGGCGCGGTCCACGTCGCCGGAGACGGCGATGCCGAGGCCGAGGACGGGGGCGCCGAAGTCCTCGGCGGCGGTGCGCAGTTCGAGGGTCAGCTCGGCGACGGAGGTCAGGACGGCCTTGGCCGCGCGGTCCGTGACGGGCAGCCGGCGGGCCAGCAGGATCCGGCAGCACAGGTCGGTGAGGACCGCGATGACCTCGTCGCCGGTGACCTTGACCCCGATGAACAGCGCGCGTCCGCCGTCGACCCGCACCAGGTTGGCGGGGCGTCCGAGGGCGGGCCGGGCCTCGCCGTCGGCGTCCTCCGCCAGGTACCCGGCCGCCAGCAGCGGCCGGACGGCCTTGGTCACGGCCGCCGGGGACAGGCCGGTCCGGCGGGCCACCTCCAGCCGGGTGAGGGGGCCGTGGGACAGGACCGTGGTGAAGATCTGCGAGACGGCCGGCGTGTGGGCCGGGAACGACTCGGCACGGGAGGTGGAGCGCATGGCCGGGAACTTAGGTGGCTTATTTTCCGCTGTCAATAAAAGAAACAGGAATCACCTGAAGGTTGACTGTGAGGCTGCAATGGCCTTCAAATGGCGGATGAGACGGGGGCGTTGGCCCGTGTTCCACAAGCGCGACCGATCCGGGTGCCCGGCCCCCCGGCAGGGCACCCGGGTCGGTGTGGGGCGCCCCTCAGTGACGGGCGGCCGGCGTGTCGGCCTCGGTGACGTTGACCGCGGCCCAGGCCTGGTCGACCGTGCGGTACTCGACTCCGCTCGCGCCGTAGAGGTCCTTGGCCGCCTTCAGCGTCGCGATGCGCGCGTCGTGGAAGTCGGTCGAGGAGACCATGTACCGGGTCAGGGCACGGTAGAAGATCGCCGTGGCCCTGGCGCGGCCGATACCGGTGACGGTGGACCCGTCGTAGGTCGGCGAGTCGTAGGTGGTGGCGCCGATCGTCTTGCGGCCACTGCCCTCGGCGAGCAGGTAGAAGGCGTGCGAGGAGACACCGGAGCCGGCGTGCACCTCGGCGTCCGCCACCTCGGGCGACCAGTAGTCGACCGTGCCTTCGAGGCGGTCGAGCGAGGGGTGGTCGAGGCGGCGCAGGAACTTCTGGCGCAGGCCCAGCTTCTCGCCCAGCAGGTAGTTCGGCGGGTTCTTCTGGTTGTGGGCGAAGAACTCCACGCCGGAACCGAAGATGTCGGCCAGCGACTCGTTCAGCGCGCCCGGTTCGCCGAACTGGTTGCCGTCGTTGTCGACGCGCGTCGGTTCGAGCTTGGCGGTGGCGTCCACCACGCCGTGGGTCAGCTCGTGGCCGGTGACGTCGAGGACGACCAGCGGCTTCTTGATCTCGTCGCCGTCCCCGTCGCCGTACAGCATGCAACCGCAGTCCGAGTCCCAGAAGGCGTTGCCGACCTTGTTGCCCCAGTGGACCATGGCGCGGGCGGGCTTGGAGTTGTCGGCTATGCCCTTGCGGCCGAAGGTCTTCTTGTAGAAGTCCAGCGTCTCGGTGATGCCGTACTGGGCGTCGGCGGCGGCGCTGCCCCGGCTGCTGGTGGTGCCGTTGCCCCAGCTGTCGGTGGTGCTGGTGAACCTGGCGCCCTGGCCGAAGCTCTCGGTCTCCCTGCCCTTGGCGTCCCGGGTCTCGGTGCCGTAGCGGGTGAGGTCCTTGAGCAGGAAGCTCTTGCGGGCGGTCCGCGTGGTGGTGAGCGGCACCTTGCCGACGAAGAGGGACCTGCCAAAGCCGTGGGCGGTCACCGGGTAGTGGACGGCGGCGGAGCCGGACGCGCCGGCGAGGGCCTGGGCCTGCGCGCCGAGGCCGGTGGCCGGGTCGAGGGTCTCGCCGCGGTCGCGGAGGGTGTCCAGCAGCTTGGGTGAGAGGAACTCGTCGCTGTCCGGTTTGCTGCTGCGCACCTTGCCGGTGAGGGCGTCGACGACGACCGTGCTGGAGCCGTTCGCGCCGTCGACCGTCACCTGGTAGGCGAGGGCGGCGGCGCCGTCCCGGGCGTCCACCACGAGCCGGGCGGTGCCTGCGTCGCCACCGGCGGCCGCGGCCGCCTTCTCCGCGGCCTCCTGTGCGGTCAGCTTCGCCTCGGTGGCGGCGGGCCTGACGGTGTGGTCGGCCGCGCGGGTGACACCGGTGTAGGCCAACCGGCGGGAAAGATGGACGACGAGGTCACCGCCGAGGACCGGCATGCCCTGGTGGGTGCGGTCGAAGCGGACATGGCGCGCCCCTTCGGGGTCGATCATCACGTCCTGCGGCCGGAGCTCGTCGCCCGCGCCGACACCGGTCGCCGAGGCGTGCGCGAAGGCCGCGGTCCGGGCCGCCGCCACCACCTGCGCGGCTGTCGTGGCGGAGGCCGCGGCCGACTGCCGTACCCCCGTCGCGGGACCGGCGAAGGCCGTACCGGCCAGGCCCGTGGCGGCCGTCGTCACGGCGACGGCGACCGCCACGCTGCGTATGTGCGTGCTACGCACTGATCAGGGTTCCTTCGTTCGAAGACGGCCGGGGTCACCAACCGCCTTGCGGCAGAGCGCCGTTGGGCGCCAAGGGGGCTGGTCGGGCCCCGGGCCGCCACCCTTCCGGATGAATCATGTCCATGTAAAGCGCAATTCGTCGCTTTTCCTGCTTTTCATGGCAATACTTGGCGAATCCCCACCGCACGGTGATCAGGGAGTGACCAACTGTGCGCCGGCTGTGGAGATGTGACGGGGTGCGAGAGGGTTCCCCGAACCGTATGTGACTCATCTCGCACCGAGGACGGCACGGAGAGGAGCAGGTCCGAATGGTCTCGGCAATGGTGTGCAGAAGCGCGGTGCTCGGGGCGGTGACGCTGTCACTGTTCGCGGTCCCGGCCCAGGCGGCGCCCCTGAAGACGGCGGCGAAGGCGCGGGCGGCCGCCGCCCTGCCGGCGCCCGACGCGGCGGGGCTGGCCGCCGTGCTGCGCTCGGTCGTGGCGAAGGGCGCGCCCGGCGCGATGGCCCGCATCGACGACGGCACGCAGGTCTACCGGTCCGCGCAGGGCATCGCCGACCGCACCAGCCGGCGGGCCCTCACCACCGCCGACCGCTTCCGGGTGGGCAGTGTCACCAAGACGTTCTCCGCGGTGGTCCTGCTGCAGCTGGTGGACGAGCACAGGCTCGCCCTGGACGCACCGGTCAACCGCTACCTGCCGGGCCTGCTGCCGGACGACCGCATCACCGTCCGGCACGTGCTGAGCCACCGCAGCGGTCTGTACGACTACACCAACGACATGTTCGCCAGCAGCCTGTCCGGCTTCGAGGCCGTGCGCGACAAGGTCTTCACCTACCGCCAGCTGGTGGACATGTCCCTGAAGAAGCCGCGCACCAACGCGCCGGGCGCCGCCTACTCGTACTCCAACACCAACTTCGTGGTCGCCGGCATGCTGATCGAGAAGCTCACCGGGCACAGCGTGCGCACGGAGTACGAGAACCGCATCTTCAAGCCGCTGAAGCTCGACGACACCTTCTACGTGCACCCGGACACGAAGATCCCGGGGCAGCACGCCAACGGCTACCTGACCGCGGACCGGGCCGGCGACCAGCCCGTCGACGCCACGAACCAGACGGTCTCCTGGGCGCAGAGCGCGGGCGCGATCATCTCCAGCGCCCGCGACCTCGACACCTTCTACTCGGCGCTGGTGCGCGGCAAGCTGACGTCGGCCGCCCGCCTCGCCGAGATGGAGCGCTTCACCCGCGTCAACTCCACCACCTCCTACGGCCTCGGGCTGCGCCGCCGCGACCTGTCCTGCGGGATCTCGGTGTACGGCCACACGGGCGCCGTCCAGGGGTACTACACGTACGCCTTCACCACCAAGGACGGCAAGCGCAGCATCACCGCGCTCGCCAACGCCTCCAACAGCTACGACGTGCTCAACACCCTGGCGGCCACCCTGGAGCCGGCGTTCTGCGGCAAGCAGAAGTCCACGCGCGGCGCGGCCCTGCCGATCGAGCGGGAGGACGTGGCCCCGGCCGCGCCCCGGGAGCAGTAGCGCCCCGCCTCGGGGGAACCTCGCGCCCGGGCCGGACGTTCAACCGGCGACTCCCCACCGGGCGCGACGTTCGGCCCCCGACCGCGTAGAGGCGGCGCGATGAGCGAGCTGGTCCCCGGGGGCAATCTGCCCCTTCCGGGCGGCGCGCTGACACTGCGGGTGCCCGGCCCCTTCGACGTGTCGGCGCTGATCACCGGCGAGAGCGGCAAGGTCGGCGGGGACGCCGACTTCGTCTTCTACAACCAGCCGGACGCGCCCGGCGTCCGGCTGCGCGGTGACACCCTGACCGTCGAGCCGGACCTGCTGCGGGCCGGCGCCCAGCGCGTCACCCTCACGGTCACCGCCGCCGAGCCCGGCACCCCGCTCGGCCGGCTGCCTGCGGCCACCCTGCACGTGACCGACCGGCTGGGCCGTACGGTGGCCCGCTTCGCGCCGCCGCGCCCGCAGACGGAGACCCTGCTGCTGCTCTCCGAGATATACCGCCGGGGCACCGACTGGAAGCTGCGCGCGATCGGCCAGGGGTACGCGGACGGACTGGCCGGGCTCGCCCGGGACTTCGGTGTCGACGTGGTCGAGGACCGGCAGCCGTCCGCCGGCTTCCGCGCCACGATCCCGACCCAGCGCACGGCGGCCTCGCCGGCCCGCCCCTCGGTGGCCTCGCTCCCCGATCCGGACGGCCTGCTGGGCCTGGTCAACTCCGCCCGCGCCCGGGCCGGCCGACCGCCGGTGGCCCCGGACGCCCGGCTCACCTCCGCCGCCCGCGCCCACGCCACCGCGATGGCCGACGCCGGCCGGCTGTCCGGCGAGAGCCGCGACGGCGTCTCCGTCCACCAGCGGATCAGCGGCGCCGGATTCGCCTATGTGACGGTGGGCGAACACCTCGTCTCGGGTCCCCGCACCCCGGCCGAGTTCCTCGACTACTGCCTGCGCACCGAGGACGCCCGGCGCACCCTGCTCGACCCGGCGTTCACGCATGCCGGACTGGCCCACGCCCGCGGCCCGCGGGACGGCGACACCTACTGGACCGCCCTGTGGGCCAGACCCCTCACCCAGGCCGAACTGAGCCGCACCCAGGCCGAAGTCGTCGACCTCACCAACGCGGAGCGCACCCGGGCCGGGCTGCGGCCGCTCGCGGTGGATCCGCAACTGGCGGCGGCCGCGCAGGCGTACAGCACGGACATGGCGACCCGCGACTTCTACTCGCACACCTCCCCCGAGGGCACCCAGCCCTGGGACCGGGCCGCCGCCGCGGGCTCGCGGCGGCGCACCATCGGCGAGAACATCGCCTGCGGGCAGCGTTCCGCGGCCGAGGTGGTGGACGGCTGGATGAACAGCCCGGGCCACCGGGCGAACATCCTCAAACGGGACTTCACCCACATAGGCATCGGGTTCGCGGGCGGCGGCCGGGCCGGCACCTACTGGACCCAGCTGTTCGGTGCCTGAACCGGTACGGTCCGTGATCTTGGCGGAACGGGTCCGTCCGGGACACCATGCCCGGCATGAAGGGTGATCTCTTTTCAAGTCAGCACATGGTGGTGCCCGCGGTCGAGCCGGGCATGACGGTCGAGAACGCGAAGTGCGTCAAGTACGCGGTCAACGGCGAGATGTACGCCCGCCAGGGCGCGATGATCGCGCACCGCGGCGCGCTGAAGTTCGAGCGCAAGGGCCAGGGCGTGGGCGGCATGCTCAAGCGCGCGGTCACCGGCGAGGGGCTGCCGTTGATGTCGGTGCAGGGGCAGGGCGAGGCCTGGTTCGCCCACGAGGCGCAGAACTGTTTCATAGTGGAGGTGGAACCGGGCGACCAGTTCACGGTGAACGGCCGCAACGTCCTGTGTTTCGACGCCACTCTGGCGTACGAGATCAAGACGGTGAAGGGGTCCGGCATCGCCGGCGGCGGCCTGTTCAACAGCGTGTTCTCCGGGCACGGCAAGCTCGGTCTGATCTGTGACGGCAACCCGCTGGTGATCCCGGTCTCGCCGCAGGCCCCGGTGTACGTCGACACGGACGCGGTGGTGGGCTGGACGGCGCAGCTGCAGACCTCTCTGCACCGCTCGCAGTCCATCGGGTCGATGCTGCGCGGCGGTTCGGGCGAGGCGGTCCAGCTGATGCTCCAGGGCGACGGGTACGTCGTGGTGCGGCCCAGCGAGCTGACCCCGCAGAAGGCACAGCAGCACTGACCCCCGACATCCTGGTCCACCTGTCCCGGCCGCCATGGCCGGGGCGGGTTGACCAGGGCGGCCCAAAAGGGGCGGGTTGACCGGCGCGGTCCGGCCGGGTCAGGGTGCGAGCGGCGCGGAGATCCGCCCCGCGCCGGAAAGGTGAACCGCCTTGAACGGCATCATCGGCATCTCGGACATCGAAGCCGCGGCCCGGATCATCGCCGGGCACGTCGTACGCACCCCGACCGTGCCCAGCCCCGGCCTGTCGGAGCTGCTCGGCGCCCCGGTCACCGTCAAGCTCGAACTCCTCCAGCGCACCGGCTCCTTCAAGGCGCGCGGTGCCACGGCGAAGCTGCTGTCGCTGAGCGAGGCCGAGCGGGCGGCCGGCGTGGTGGCGGTCAGCGGCGGCAACCACGGCATCGCCCTCGCGGTGATGGCCGCGGCCCTCGATGTGAAGGCGACGGTGGTGATGCCACGGACGGCGCCCGCACGGTCGATCGGGCTGGTCGAGGCGGCCGGGGCGACGGTGCGGCTCACCGACGGCATGGACACGGCGTTCGAACTGGTGGCACGAGTGCGGGACGAGGGACTCACGCTGGTCCACCCCTTCGACGATCCGGTCGTGATCGCCGGACAGGGCACGGTGGGCCTGGAACTCGCCGAGGACGCCGCCGACCTCACCGACGTGGTCGTCAGCATCGGCGGCGGGGGCCTGATCGCGGGGGTCGCGGCCGCCCTGCGCGCCCGCCGCCCGGAGGTACGGGTGTGGGGCGTGGAGACGGCGGGCGCGCAGGCCATGTCCGAGGCGCTCGCGGCCGGCGGTCCGCTGCCGGTCGCGGTGTCGTCGATCGTGACGACGCTGAGCGCGCCGTCCGTGTCCCGGCTGACGTACGAGCACGCGGCGGCGCTGGTGGAAGAGGTACTGGTGGTGCCGGACCGGGAGGCCGTGCGGGGCAGTCTGGAGTTCGCCGAGCATGCCAAGGTGTGGACCGAGCCGGCCGCCGGCTGTCTGCTGCCCGCGGCCCGGCAGGTGCGCGAGCGGATCGGCGACAAGGCCCGGATCGGGCTTGTGGTCTGCGGGGGCAATGTGACCCACCAGGAGATCGCGGAGTGGACCGAGCGCTTCGGACTGGGCTGACCAGCGGACCGCAGCCGGGCTTTTACCGTCGGTTACCCGCAGGTCGAGGCCCGGTCATTCACTGTTTTCCCCAAGTTCCCGCCCGGCATGGCCAGTTGAATAGAAGGCAAGAACGGTCCCCGAGTTGCAGATTCTTTGAACAAACCCGGCCACGTCCCGCGTACCTCTGGTTAATGACGAGGCAGGGGTTTCAGCGAGGGATGACGATGGTCAAGGCGCATGTCTCCGCACAAGAGTTGGTCGCCGGAAGGTACCGGCTCCTCGAAGTCGCCGACCGCGAGCCGAACCGCATCAGCTGGTACGCGGAGGACGTGCAGGCCGAACGACCACGCCTGGTGACCCAGATCGCGTTCCCGGAGCCGCCCACCGAGGACACCGTGCGCCGGAGCACCGCTCGTATCCTGCGCTCCTCCGAGGTGATGAGCGCGCTGCGGCCCGGGCGGGTCGCCATGGTGATCGACGCCTTCGAGGAGGCGGGCGCGCTGTGGACGGTCACGGAGCTGATCGACGGCACACCGCTCAGTCAGCTGCTCGCGCAGCAGCCCACGTTCAGCTACGTCCGGGCCGCGCGCATCGGCCTCGAAGTCCTCGACGTGCTGGAGGCCGCGCATGCCGACGGCTACACACACGGCGAGCTCAGTCCCGGCCAGATCTTCGTCCGGGACCGGGGCCCGGTGGTCGTCACCGGGTTCGGCCTGGCCGGTGCGACGCTGTCGCCCCGGGTGACCTCGCCGTCGTACGCCTCGCCGGAGCAGGCGCGGGACGAGCGCATCGGGCCCGCCGCCGACCTGTGGGCGCTCGGCGCGATCCTCTACACGATGGTCGAGGGGCGGCCGCCGTTCCGCGACCGGGGCAAGGCGGAAGCCACCCTGAAGGGCGTGGACCGGCTGCCGTTGCGCACCCCGCTGCGGGCCGGCCCGCTCACCCAGGTGGTGCAGGGGCTGCTGCGGAAGAACTCCCGGGAGCGGCTGAGCCGGCCGGTGGTGCGTCAGTCGCTGACACGTGTCCTGGAGGAGGATCCCGACGCGGTCGTCGAGACCGCCCCCGTCTCCCGGCTGCGTGGTGCCTATGTGGCAGCCCGGGCCTCCGGGTGGAGCAGAACCACCATGATCGGCGGGACCGCGCTGGCCGTGGTGACCGTGTCGGTCGCGGTGCTGGCCGCGACGCAGGGCCTGCCGGGCGCCTCCTCGGCGGGCTCGGCCCCGACCGCCTCCGCCACCGCAGGCGCCCCGGCCAACCGCACGGACGGCCACGACCCCAGCCCCTCCCCCTCGCAGAAGACGTCCTCCTCCCCCACCACGACGCCCTCCGCCTCGCCTTCGGCCACGGCTTCGGCGGGTGCCCTGCCGGCCGGTTTCCACCGCTACACCGCCCCGGAGGGATTCTCCGTGGCCCTCCCGAAGGGCTGGAAGCGCCTCGACACCCAGCGGGACGACGTCGCCTACCGTGTCACCTTCGGTCCGGGCGGCGACGACCCGCGGACCCTGGCCGTCACCTACAGCACCCAGGCGGGCCCGGACCCGGTCGCGATCTGGCGGGACGACGTGGAGCCGAGTCTGGAGAAGCTGGACGGCTACCGGCGGATCGGCGAGATCGAGGCCACCACCTACCAGGGCCACAGGGCGGCGGACATGGAATGGCTCGCCGGGACCGGCGCGGACCGGGTGCACACCTTCGGCCGCGGCTTCCTGCTCGGCGGCGGCCGCAGCTTCTCGCTGCGCATCACGGCACCCGCCGCCGCCTGGGACGACGCCGCCGACGAACTCGCCAGGAAGACCTTCCTTGCGACGTTCCGCGGTTCCGCCGGCTGATCCGTTTTCCCTCCGGCCACCGGGGGACTCGGCGCCTATGGTGCAAATCGGATACACGATGATGACCGAGCAGGCCGGTCCACGTGACCTCGTGGACCATCTGGTGAGGGCCGAGGAGGCGGGCTTCGACTTCTCGGTGGCCTCGGACCACTACTTCCCGTGGTTGCGCGCGCAGGGTCACTCGCCGTACGTGTGGAGTGTGCTCGGTGCGGCCGCCCAGGCCACCTCGCGGATCCCGCTGATGACCTATGTGACGTGTCCGACGTTCCGCTACCACCCGGCGATCGTGGCCCAGAAGGCGGCGACCGTGCAGCTGCTGTCCGAGGGCCGGTTCCGGCTCGGCCTCGGCGCGGGAGAGAACCTCAACGAACACGTGGTGGGCGGCGGCTGGCCGTCGGTGGACGTACGGCACGAGATGCTGGAAGAGGCGGTGGAGATCATCAGGGCGTTGTTCGCGGGCGGCCATGTCAACCACCGCGGCGCCCACTTCGACGTGGAGTCCGCCCGGCTGTGGGACCTCCCCGACGAGCCGCCGCCGATCGGTGTCGCGGTCTCCGGCGAACAGTCCTGCAAGCTCGCCGGGCACCTCGCCGACCTGGCCATCGCCACCGAGCCGAAGGCGTCCCTCCTCGACGCGTTCGACCGGCACGGCGGTGCGGGCAAGCCCCGGGTCGGCCAGCTGCCGGTGTGCTGGGACCCCGACCGGGACTCGGCGGTGAAGCGGGCGCACGCCCAGTTCCGCTGGTTCGGCAGCGGCTGGAAGGTGAACTCCGAACTCCCGCACCCGGACTCCTTCGAAGCCGCGACCCAGTTCGTCACCCGGGACGACGTGGCCGCTTCCATCCCCTGCGGGGACGACCCGGACGACTTCGTCGAGGCCGTACGGCCGTACGCCGAGGCCGGGTTCGGGGAGATCGCCCTGGTGCAGATCGGCGGCGAGTCGCAGCCGGAGTACCTGGACTGGTCCCGCAAGACCCTGCTGCCTGCGCTGCGCGACGCGCTCGGCTGATCTTCGACGGCGCGGCAAACCCTGGCCAATGGGTCGATATAGGCTGCCCGTCGGTACCCATGCAGTCCGGCAGCCTTCAGGAGTGTCCTCCGTGACCCTAGCGATCGATCCGTCCGAGACGTCCAGCGCGTCCCCGGCCCCCCTCTCCGACCTGGTGGCGCGGGACGCCCGCGAGTTCGGCGCCTATGTGCGGACCGGCGGCTGGACGTTCGGGCTGATGGTGGCCCGCAGCGTGCGGCCGGGAGGACAGGGCGCGGACGAGACGCCGAAGGTCTCGGCGAAGGAGTTCGCCGAGCTGGCAGGCTGCTCCGCGGAGCGCGTCATGCGCTACTACAAGGCCTGGGACAAGGCCGCCGACGACGGTCTGGTGCCGCACTTCGAGGCCCTCGCGCCCGGGCAGGAGGTGGAACTCCCGGACTCCGAGGTCTGGTTGAGCTACTACGTCGCGCGCAGCAGCGCCGGCTCCGAGCGCGGTACCGCCATCGCGGAGGCCGCCGAGGCCGAGGGCATCCGGCCCACCAAGGCGCTCGAGGTCGCCGAGAACCCCACCGCCTTGCGCGCCGCGATCCTCGCCGACCCCTCCACCGCCCGCGCCGCCCGCTCGGCCCTCCTCGACCGCATCAAGGAGGACCCGGACCTGCAGACCGTGCTCGCCCGGGACGTGGTCCGCACGGCCGACCTGAAGAAGGCCGTCGCCACCGAGAGCCGCTCGGCGGACCGCATCGGCTACGTCCGCCAGATCGCCGAGTCCGGCCAGATCAAGACCCCGGCCGGGCAGACCGTGGACGCGCCGGCCGAGTTGCGCCAGGAGGCCGAGCGCCATCTGTCCCTCCTCGACGAACTTGACGAGGAGGAGGACACCGGCGAGTGGGCGACCGAGGCCTACGACACCATGAAGAACCTGGTCGTGGAGGCGGTGGAGGCCGACCCCGAACTGCGGGTCCAGGAGCGGCGCACCAGGTTCTACAGCAGCCTGCAGAAGGCGACCAAGGCGTTCGAGGAGCTGACCTTCGACGACGCCCAGGACTTCTACGAGGCCGACATGGTCGAGCGCCTGGAGGACCTCCAGCAGGCCATCGGCTCCTGCCTTGCCGCACTGCGCGGCGCGAAGGAGGCGTAGGTCTCGCAGGGCAATTCCGCTCGGGATTGAGCGTTTTTCCCGTGAGAGGGGTACTAGAGGTCACCCAGCCGACCGTTCTCGGAGGCCACTCAAGTGAACCCCATCGTGCACAGGACCCTGGTCGTACAGCTCCGGACGGAAGGGACGGGCCGGTGTCCGGTCCTCGCCCATCTGTCGTACGACGCCGGTGACCCGTTCGCCGTCACCGCGGTGTTCACCCTGGACGGCAGGGTGCTCGCCCGGTGGCGGCTGGACCGCGAGATGCTCAACGACGGGCTGAGAGAGCCGGTCGGGGTCGGGGACGTCCGGCTGCGTCCCGTACGGCAGGGGCGCTGGAGGGAAGTGCGCATGGATTTCCTCGGTGACCCGCTGCCCGGCGGCAGCCGCCACCACGCGGTGGTGTTCGCCTGGGCGCCCGCGCTCGCGTCGTTCCTGAGCGACACGTACCTCGCGGTGCCGCCCGGCCGCGAAGAGGTCCCGGTGGACGACGTACTCGCGGAGATCTTCGCCACCGGCTGAGTAGCCGTACTCATGTCGGCGTCCGGGCGCCGCGGCCACGATGGGGCTTCCACGACAAGGAGTCCGCCATGACCGCAGTGCGCCCCGCCCCGAGTCCCGTTCCGCACCGAGTGCCACGCCGTGTCCCGCCGGCCCTGCTCGCCGGGGTGGTGGTGGCCGGCATGGCGCTCTCGGCGTGGGGCGCGCGGGACCGTGCGACCTGGTTCCTGGAGACCGTGTGGGTGCTGGTGGGGCTGCCGCTGGTGGTGCTGACCTGGCGGCGCTTCCCGCTGACGGGCCTGCTGGCCGGACTCCTCGCGGCGCACGCGCTGGTGCTCGCCGTCGGCGGCCACTACACCTACGCCGAGGTGCCGGTCGGTGACTGGGTGCGCGACACGTTCGGCCTGTCCCGCAATCCGTACGACCGGTTCGGCCACCTGATGCAGGGCTTCGTGCCGGCGATCCTGGTCCGGGAGCTGCTCGTCCGCACCTCCCCGCTGCGCGGCAGCCGCTGGCTGGCTCCGCTGACGGTGTGCGCCTGCCTCGCCTTCAGCGCCTTCTTCGAGCTGCTGGAGTGGCTGGCGGCCGAGATCGGCGGGCACGGCGCGGACGCCTTCCTGGCCACCCAGGGCGATGTGTGGGACACCCAGTGGGACATGTTCTGCGCACTGATCGGGGCGACGGTGTCCCTGCTGGTGCTGAGCGGGGTGCACGACCGGCAGCTGCGGGCACTGGAGGCGGCGCAGCGGGGCGTGTGACGCGGCTCAGCGGGTGATGTGGCGGTGCCGGGACCACAGGGGCAGGCCGTACCAGCACCCCAGATACCAGACGACGACGGCTGCCACCACCCAGGTCACGGCGCTCCCGCCGGTGGCGACCCGGAGGATCAGCACCAGGGAGGCGGTCGTGGTGGTCAGCAGCAGGAACAGGCCGATCGAGGTCAGCCGGGACGCCAGCCGCACCGCCTCCGGCTTCACCCTCCGGCCGGCGACCAGCCGGTGCAGGGAGACCGGGCCGATGAGGGCGCCCGTGGCGGACGCGCCCAGGATGACGGTGACGACGTAGATCGTCTTGTCCGTGGAGGAGAGCGCGGCGTACTTCTGCTGGAAGACCACGGTGAGCAGGAAGCCGAACAGGATCTGCACACCGGTCTGGGCGACGCGCACTTCCTGGATGAGATCCGTCCACATCCGGTCGGCGCGCTCCTCCGCCGTCTCGTCTCGGCCGGTCCGCCTCTCCTGGTCGGTCATGGAGTGCGTGTAACCCCCGGACCGGTCCTTCAAACGGCGCGGGCCGGGAGCGGCACGCCTCCGCTCCCGGCCGGTACCGGTGCTACCAGCGGCTCTCCACCTGGTCCTTGATCCGGCGGTCGTACAGCTCGCGGATCGCGGCGACCGTCTCCCCCGACAGCTCCGGGAGCTTGGCGGCGGCCGCGTTGGCGCGGGCCTGCTCCGGGTTGCGGGCGCCCGGGATCACCGTGGTCACACCGGGCTGGTCGATGATCCAGCGCAGGGCGAGCTGGGCCGGGGTGTACCCCTCCGGGGCAAGGGCGGCGAACTCGGCGGCGGCCTCGACGCCCGTCGCGTAGTCCACGCCGGAGAAGGTCTCGCCCTGGTCGAAGGCCTCGCCGTGCCGGTTGTAGGTGCGGTGGTCGTCGGCCGCGAAGACGGTGTCCTTGGTGTACTTGCCGGACAGCAGCCCGGAGGCGAGCGGCACGCGCGCGATGATGCCGACGCCGGCCTCCTGAGCCGCCGGGACCACTTCGTACAGGGGCTTCATGCGGAACGGGTTCAGGATGATCTGCACGCTGGCCACGCCCGGGCGGCCGATCGCGGTGAGCGCCTCCGCGCAGGTCTCGACGCTGACGCCGTAGGCCGCGACGCGCTCCTCCTCGACCAGGGTGTCGAGGGCGTCGTACACCGCGTCGGACGAGTAGACGGGGGTGGGCGGGCAGTGCAGCTGCACCAGGTCCAGGCGGTCCACGCCGAGGTTGCGGCGGGACCGGTCGTTCCACGCGCGGAAGTGGTCCAGGACGTAGTTCTCCGGGATCTGCTCGACCCGGCGGCCCATCTTGGTGGCCACCAGCACATGCAGGTCCGGCCTGCCGCGCAGGAACGTGGCGATGGTCTGCTCGCTGCGCCCGTCGCCGTAGACGTCGGCGGTGTCGAAGAAGGTCACCCCCGACTCCGCGGCCGTCTCCAGAACCGCGAGCGCCTCCTTGTCGTCCACCTCGCCCCAGTCGGCGCCGAGCTGCCATGTGCCCAGGCCGACCACCGATGCCCACTGTCCCGACCTGCCGATTACGCGTTCGTCCATGGCGCCAGTCTGTCATCCGCCACCGACAACGCTGTCAGGGGCCGGTTCGGCCCCGTCCACCTGTGAATCGTTCACTCACACGGGTGATTGTGGTGGACGGAAACGGGGGGTGTGTCAATCCGGCCCCTAGCGTGTCGGCGTGATGGATCGTTCACCGAACAACTTCCCGTCCCCGGACGGCTGGAGCCGTCGGGGTTTCCTGCGGTCCGCCGCCGCGCTGGCCGCCGTACCGGTGCTGCTGGCCGCCGATCCGGCCGTGGCCGCCGCCGAGCTGCCGGGCTTTCCGGCGGAGGTCGCGGCGTACCGTTCCGCGTATCGCAACTGGGTCGGCGAGATCACCGCGGACGGGCTGTGGGCGTGCGCCCCGGCCGACGCCGGCCAGGTGCTCGCGGTCGTCGACTGGGCCTGGCGCAACGGCCGGCGGGTGCGCGCGCGTGGCTCCGCGCACGGCTGGTCCCCGTTGACGATCACCGAGGGGACGGGGGCCGACGACCCGGTCCTGCTCGTCGACACCTCGACCCACCTCACGGGGCTCTCCCTGGAGTCCGGTTCGGCGGTCCGGGCCGGGACCGGGGTCACCCTGGAGGCGCTGCTCACCTTCCTGGAAGACCACGGCCTCGGGCTCACCGCGGCGCCCGCGCCGGGCGATCTGACGCTGGGCGGCGCGCTGGCGATCGACGCGCACGGCACCGCCGTACCGGCCGACGGCGAGGAGCCGCTGCCCGGCCGCACCTACGGCTCGCTGAGCAACCTGGTGCTGTCGCTGACGGCGGTGGTGTGGGACGAGAGCGCCGGAGCGTACGTCCTGCGGACGTTCCGGCGCGACGAGGCGGACTGCGCGGCGCTGCTGACGCATCTGGGCCGCGCGCTGGTCACCGAGGTCGTGCTGCGGGTGGGCGCGAACAGCAGTCTGCGGTGCGTCAGCCGGACCGACGTCCCGGCCGCCGAACTGTTCGCGGCGCCCGGTTCCGGCGGCCGGACCCTGGACGGCTTCCTGCGGCGGTCCGGGCGGGTCGAGGCGATCTGGTTCGCCTTCACCGAGTACCCGTGGCTCAAGGAGTGGAGCGTCGCGCCGGCCAGGCCGCTCACCTCACGGCATGTCACCTCCCCCTACAACTACCCCTTCTCCGACAACGTGCCGACCGTGGTCGCCGACCTGGTGGGTCGGATGACGTCCGACGCGGCCTGGTACCTGGCGCCGGTGCTGGGGAACGCGCAACTGGATGCGGCGGCGCTCGGGTTGACGGCGACGCTGTCCTCGGACATCTGGGGGCCGTCGAAGAACACGCTGCTGTACATCAGGCCGACCACGCTGCGGGTCGGCGCGAACGGGTACGCGGTGCTGACGGAGCGGGCCGACGTGCAGCGGGTGGTGCACGAGTTCACCTCGTTCTACCGGGAACGGCTCACCGCCTACGCGGCGTCGGGCCGGTTCCCGGTGAACGGGTCGGTGGAGATCCGGGTGACGGGGCTGGACGAGGCGTCCGATGTGGGAATGGCGGGGGCCCAGGTGCCGTTGCTGTCGGCCGTGCGGCCTCGCGAAGGGGCCGACACCGCTGTGTGGCTGGATGTGCTGACGCTGCCCGGGACGCCCCATGCGGAAACGTTCTTGCGGGAGTTGGAGGAGTTCTTGTTCAAGAGGTTCGAGGGGACCCGGGTCGAGTGGTCCAAGGGATGGGGTTATACGGAGGATGCGGTGTGGAGCGACGAGGAGGTGCTCGGCACGACGATCCCGGCCTCGTTCGGGAACCCGGTGTGGGATACAGCGGTGGAGACGCTGGACCGGCTCGACCCGCACCGCGTGTTCGGGAACGGGTTCCTGGACGGGATGCTCGTGCGTCGTTGAGATGCACGTGACGGAGAGACGGGGCACCGGTCTCGCTCGTACCGGCGTCTCATCAGGCCTCCCCCAGCAACTCCAGCAGCACTGCGGCCTTCTGGCCGTCCGGGAGCCGGCGTTCGCCACGGCACGCAGAGCACCGACCACCTCGGGCCGGAAGTCCCTGCGCAGGTCGAGAAGAGCGGAGAGCAGGCCCTGGGCATCACCGCCTCCTGGCTTCTCCGTCAACGCATCCGCCGCCACCGCCGCCGGCCACGACGGCGGCCGGCGGCAACGTGCCCATGCACCGCAGCCACCGCGCTCTCCAGCGAACAGCCCGCCTCGGCGAGCCGGGCCGCCGTCACCCACAGGGGAACGATCCGGCCGTCCGCGGCCGACGCGGCGAGCGCCGCGTCGCCCAACTCCAGACTGCAGGTGTGCAGCAGCATCGACTTCCCGGTCCCGGGCTTTCCACGGCGCTGAGCAGCTGGCGGACGTACACATCGGCAAGCCGCCGTGGCCGCCGGTCCTGCCGAAAGCGGTACGGCGACTCCGTTGCCGCGTCCCGCTGCCGTGCCAGGGTCTTCCGTACCGTCGCCGCCAGCCAGTGCGCGGAGTCCGGTGCCGCACGCTCCCGGACCATGCGCACCGGCCGTGGTGCCGTCTCCACCATGTGCTCGGCCCGGACGGCAAGGAATTCCTGGTCGTCCAGGCCGGTCGGCTCCGTGCCGGAGCCGTACAGCGTCCCCCGTTGCCTCCAGCGCGGTCTCGGCCCGTTCGCTGCGCAGTGCTCGCAGCGCTTCCGCGAGCCCGATCTCCCTCGTGCCTCCCCCTTGAGATCCCTCGTCCGGTGGTAGGAGCGAACGATCCCGGCATACCCTCCCTTCACGTCATCCGATCCGTTGGCACAGTTGAACGAGTCAAGGTCCGAGGAGTCGGCGTTGGGGCCGCGGGTCCACCCGCCGAATCCCTGGCGAGCCTCAGTGCCGTCTGGTCTCGGACCGGGAACCCAGGTCAGAAGTAGTGCCCCTCTTCCAAATCGGCGATCAGGCCCGGCTGTTCCGGTTTCCAGCCAGCGGCTGGAGCAGGTGCTGGGGGCGCGGCTCTTCGACCGCACCCCGCAGGGCACCCGGCTCACCGAGGCAGGCGAGGTGTTCCTGCCGCGGGCCAGGGCGTTGCTGCAGGCCGCGGCCGTCACCCGGGCCGCCGCCGAGCCCAGCCGGATCACCGTCGGACACATCGACGGGATCTACGTCACCCCGGCCGTGCGCGATCTGCGCCGCCGCTTCCCGGACGCCGACGTGCGGACCCTGCACCTCGCCTGGAACGAGTCGCGCGAGGCCCTGCTGACGGGGCGGGTGGACGCGGTCGTCACCCGTCTGCCGCTGCGCACCGACGGGCCGCGGGTGGCGGTCCGCTACGACGAGCCGCGGGTCCTGGTGGTCCCGCTGGACCACCGGCTGGCCGGCAAGGAGTCGGTCACGCTCGACGACATCGCCGACGAGCCGCTGCCCCGGGGGACGGATCCGCTCTGGAACGCGTTCTGGCGGATCGATCCCCGCCCGGACGGCAGCCCGGCGCCCGACGGTCCGCTGATCGGCGCGGTGGAGGACAAGTTCGAGCACGTCGCCGCCGGGCAGGCCGTGGCGATCGTGCCCCGGGTGCCCGGCGTGACCGTCCGCCCCGACCTGACCGCGGTTCCGCTGCACGGCGTCGAGCCGAGCCACGTGGGCCTGGCCACCCGCGCCGGGGACGACCACCGGCTGTCGGCCGCCTTCCGCAGGTCCGCCGAGGCGCTGCTGACGGGCCCGGAGCCGGTTCAGGGTGTCAACTGAGCCTGGACGGCGGGGCCGTAGCGGTCGGCGATGTCGCCGATGTCGACCGCCGCGCAGTCGCGCAGCCGGGGGCCGCGGGCGATGCCGTACATCACGCCCAGGCCGATGAGCTGGGCGACGGCGAGTTCGGCCCGCAGGCCGGAGTCGGGGCCGGTGAGCCGGGCGGCGAGGGCGTCGACCACATGGGCGCGGAAGTTGGCGCGCAGGACGTCTCCGTGGTCGCCGTGCAGGGGCGCGAAGGCGATCCGCAGCAGCGGGTCGGCGCCGCGGTCGCGCTGGCTCTCCAGGACGTGCCGGACCATGTGGCTGCCGAGGTCGTCCAGGGGGGCGTCCAGCAGGGCGGCGGCGTCGGTGTCGAAGGACATGACGCGGGCGAACAGGCTCTCCTTGTTGCCGAAGTACTTGAGGACCAAGGGCGCGCTGACCCCGGCGCGTTCGGCGACGTCCTTGAGGGTGATGTCGGCGTGCGCGTGCCGGGCGAGGAGGTGGCGGGCGGCCCTGAGGATGGCCGCCTTGGTGGCCTCCGCGTCCCGGCGGGACGGGGCGGGCGCCGGGGCGGAGGGGGTGCCGGGTGGGGTGCTCACGGTGCTCATGCTCCCTCCAGCGCGTCGTCCCTCGCACTCTCGGCACGGCCCTCCGGGCGGGGGGCTCCGCCGGGAACCTTGTCGCCGGGGATGCAGAGGGCGGCGGCACTGGCCGCGAGAGCGACGGCGCCGGCCATCGCGAAGGCCAGCAGGTAGCCGTGGAGCGTGGCGATCGGGGCGCCGCCGACCAGGCTGGTGTGGTGGGTGAGGACGGCGGCCACGGCGGCACTGGAGGTCGCCTGGCCGATGGTGCGCATGAGGACGTTGACGCCGTTGGCGGAGGCGGTCTGGCCCGCCGGGACGGCCCGCAGGATCAGGGTGGGCAGCGCGGAGTAGGCGAGGGTGGTGCCGGTGGCGACGACGGTGGCGCCCAGGATGATCATCCAGAGGTCGCGGCTGTCGGCGATGCGGACCACGTATCCGCAGGCGATCACCGCCGCGCCCAGGGCCAGGGTGACGCGGGGGCCGCGGGAGGCGGAGATCCGGGCGGAGACCGGCGAGAACAGCAGCATGGTCACGCCGCCGGGGAGCAGGCACAGGCCGGTGGCCACGATCGACAGGCCGAGGCCGTATCCGGTGGCCTTCGGCGCCTGCACCAGCTGGGCGGTGACGAGGGAGTTGGCGTAGAAGGCGAACCCGGTCAGCAGCGCGGCGACATGGGAGAGGCCGACCCGGGGCCGGGTCACCAGGTGCAGGTCGACCAGGGGCTGCGCGGTCCGAAGCTGCTGCCACCACCACAGGGCCAGCACGAGGAGGGCGGCGCCGAACAGTCCGAGGACGCGCGGGCTGCCCCAGCCCCACTGGCCGCCCTGGGAGACCCCGAGCAGTAGCGAGGTCAGCCCGACGGCCAGCCCGAGGGCGCCGAGGACGTCGAACCGGCCGGACTCGCGTACCGGCGACTCCCGGACCGCCCACCAGACGGCCGCGACGCCCAGCGCGCCGAGGAAGCTGGTCAGCCAGAACATGGTGTGCCAGTCGTAGTACTGCACGATCAGCGCGGCCAGCGGCAGGCCTAGGGCGGCTCCGATGCCGACGGTGGAGCTCATCAGCGCCACCGCCGATCCCCGGCGCTCGGGCGGGAGTTCATCGCGCAGGATGCTGATCGAGAGCGGTACGACGGAGGCGGCGGCGCCCTGCAGGGCGCGGGCGGCGATGAGCACGGCGATGTCCGACGACAGGGCGCACAGCACGGAGCCCACGGTCATCAGCGCGAGCGCCCCGGTGAGCACCCGGCGCTTGCCGTACATGTCGCCGGCCCGGCCGAGCACCGGGGTCAGGACGGCTCCGGCGAGCAGGGTCGCGGTGACCGTCCAGGAGACGGCGCCGGCCGAGGAGTGGGTGAGCCGGGGCAGGTCCGGCAGGAGCGGGACGACCACCGTCTGCATGACGGCCATGAGGATCCCGCCGAAGGCCAGCACCGGGATGGTCAGCCGCTCCCGCAGCGGTGGCGGTGCGGCGGCCGGACCCGGGTGGCCGGATATCGGGGCGGGCTGGTCCATCGGCACTCCTGCGGCGGCGCGAAGAAAGAGGTGAATACGAATTCACCTTATCGAGTGAATGACCTTTCACCCAAACACTCCGCGGCCGTACGGCACCTACGACCGGGCATGCAGGGCGCGTGCCGCCCGGGGCCCGAGCCACCGCTTGAACCTGCGCAGCGCCTCCAGCCGCCCCGCCGCCTTGTCGAGGCCGTAGTAGAGCTGCGGCGGGACATAGGGCAGCAGGGGCGAGTGCCGCTGGCCGAGCAGGGCGAACATGCGGTGCGGGGGCAGGCCGATGTAGCGGGGCAGGTTCTCGTACCACTGGGCGCTCAGACGCGCGGCGCTCTGGGCGGAGACCAGTTCGGCCCTGCGCCGCCGTTCGTAGCCGGCGAGCGCCTGCGGCAGGGCGGTGTGCTCGCGCAGGGCGTCGGCGAGGCACATCGCGTCCTCCAGGGCGAGGGTGGTGCCGGCGCCGATGGAGTAGTGGGTGGTGTGGGCGGCGTCGCCGAGCAGGACGAGGTTGCCGTGGTGCCAGGTGCGGTTGGTGAGGGTGCGGAAGGCGGGCCAGGCCGCCGCGGAGCCGCCGATCAGCGGACGACCGTCGAGGACGGCGGCGAACAGCTTCTCCAGCAGGGCCAGTTGGTCGGCGTAGCCCATCGCGTCCAGGCCGAGGCCGGCGAGGGTGTCCGGGGCACACTCGATGACGCAGGTGCTGTGCTCGGCGTCGTACGGGTAGCCGTAGCACCAGACCCAGCCGTGCTCGGTCTCGACGAAGGCGAAGGTGAAGGAGTCGAAGACCTGGGTCGTGCCGAGCCACAGGTAGCGGTTGCGGCCCTCGGTGGCCTCGGCACCGAAGTGGTCGGCGTGGTGGGCGCGCAGAGTGCTGTGGATGCCGTCGGCGGCGACCACCAGGTCGGCCTCGGGGAGGTTTTCGGGAGTGATCTCGTCCTCGAACTCCAGCCGCACGCCGAGGGCTCGGGCGCGTTCGGCGAGGATCTCCAGGAGGCGGTGGCGGCCGATGCCGTGGCCCGCGTCGCCGGGCTGCCGGGTCACCTGGTCGCGGACGTGGGCGACGCCCTGGGTCCAGCGCACCGAGCTCTCCTCGATGGCCCGCGCCGACTCGGGGTCGTACGTGTGGAGCCGGTCGAGCAGGGCCCGCCAGTAGGTCACGCCCCAGCCGTAGGTGGAGCCCTCGGCGTTGCGTTCATGGACGGTGATGTCGTGGGACGGGTTCTGCCGCTTGAGCAGGATCGCGAGATACAGGCCGGCGGGCCCGCCTCCGACGCAGACGACCTTCACGCACACACCCCTGGGATTCACCGAACGTGGCCAACTGGCACCGGAGGGTAGCAGCGCGCGGACGCCCGGCCGGGCTTTCGAATCGCGCCAGTCTGTCGCCGTGAGCCACGCCACCCGGACGGCGGACGGCCGCGAAAGATCACCGGGAAGTCGCGCACCCGAGCAAGGAATTCCCCCTTCCGGGCTCGGCAGGACCACCGGCACGACAAGATCATCTTTGTTCAACCTTGTATGACATGTAGTCAATTGTCCTGATCGCAGCCAACCCGATCCGGGCGATTTCTTCCGCTCCGGAACCGGCGGATAGGCATACGGGGGTCATCACCCACACCCGCCACAGGAGCATCCGTATGCCCTACCTCACCCGCCGTCGCGCCCTCACCGCGGCGGCCGCCCTCACCGCCGCAGCCGGTGCCCAGCCCCTCCTCGCACCCGGCGCCTCGGCGGCCGTCCACTCGCACGAGGGATCACTCGAACCCTTCGACGAGATCTACAAGGGCCGCCGGATACAGGGCCGACCGTCCGCCGTGGACGGCATGGACGGCATGCATGCAGCGGGCGGTCACCATCACGGACACGGCGCCGGATACGCGGTGTTCGTGGACGGGGTCGAGCTGCACGTGATGCGGAACGCCGACGGCAGCTGGATCAGCGTGGTCAGTCACTACGACCCGGTCGCCACCCCGCACGCCGCCGCCCGGGCCGCGGTCGACGAGCTGCAGGGCGCCGCGCTGCTGCCCTTCCCCGCCAACTGACCGCCCGTACAAGGAGTTTCCCGCACATGACCGTACGCAAGAACCAGGCCGGTCTGACCGCCGACGAGAAGCGGCGGTTCGTCGCCGCCGTCATCGAGCTGAAGCGCGACGGGCGTTACGACGACTTCGTGCGCACGCACAACGCCTTCATCATGTCCGACACCGACGACTCGGAGCGCACCGGCCACCGTTCGCCGTCGTTCCTGCCCTGGCACCGCAGATTCCTGCTCGACTTCGAGCAGGCCCTGCAGTCGGTGGACTCCTCCGTCGCGCTCCCCTACTGGGACTGGAGCGCCGACCGGACCGTCCGCGCCGCGCTGTGGGCACCGGACTTCCTGGGCGGCACCGGGCGCAGCTCGGACGGACGGGTGACGGAGGGGCCGTTCGCCGCGGCAGGCGGTAACTGGCCGGTCAACGTCCGCGTGGACGGCCGTACTTATCTGCGCAGATCGCTCGGGACGAGCGTGCGCGAGCTGCCGACCCGGGCCGAGGTCGACTCGGTGCTGTCCGTCGCGACGTACGACATGGCGCCCTGGAACAGCGCCTCGGACGGCTTCCGCAACCATCTGGAGGGCTGGCGCGGGGTCAACCTGCACAACAGGGTCCACGTCTGGGTCGGCGGGCAGATGGCCACCGGGGTCTCCCCCAACGACCCGGTGTTCTGGCTGCACCACGCCTTCGTCGACAAGCTGTGGGCCCGGTGGCAGCGCAGGCACCCGGAGGCGGTCTACCTGCCGGGCGGCGGGACACCGGACGTGGTGGACCTGGACGAGACGATGAAGCCGTGGAACGACGTGCGGCCGGCGGATCTGCTCGACCACACGAGGTTCTACACGTTCGACACCCTGGAGGCCTGATCGGGCCTCGGCATCAGGCCTCGGCCGTACGGCACTCCGGGTGGCCCCAGCCCTGCGCGTTCTTGGCGATCTGCTCCCCGGCCGCGTAGGAGCGGCCGCACAGGCAGCGGCCGGGGAACTTCGCCTTGATCGTGCGGGACGAAGAGCCGCCCGCCGCGCTCTTGCGGGGTGCCGCCTTGCGGCGCGGGGCAGCGGCGGAGGCGGCGGACACCGGGGACGGCGGCGGTACCGGGGAGCCGAGGGCGCTGCCCGCGGCCTCCTGGACCGTGGCCGCCTGGCTGGCCGCGCGGTCGGCGAAGTCGTTCAGCGGGTCGCCGTCGACCTGGTGGGCGGGGACGTACCGGAAGTCGACCGTGCGGCCGTCGAGGAGTTCGTCGATGCGGACGACCAGGTCCTGGTTGGCGACCGGCTTGCCCGCGGAGGTCTTCCAGCCGTTGCGCTTCCAGCCGGGCAGCCAGGTGGTGACGGCTTTCATCGCGTACTGCGAGTCCATCCGCACCTCAAGCTGGACGTCGGGGTCGACCGCCGACAGCAGCCGCTCCAGGGCCGTCAGTTCGGCCACGTTGTTGGTGGCCCTGCCGAGCGGCCCGGCCTCCCAGCGGGCCGGCGTCGCCGCGTCGTCGGACACCACCCAGGCCCAGCCGGCCGGTCCCGGGTTTCCCTTAGAAGCCCCGTCGCACGCGGCCACCACTCGTTCACGCATGGGCCCGATCATGCCACGGCCGGGCGGGGTGCCCGGCCGGCGCCCGGGATCCGCCCTGGTCAGAGCTCCGTGCCGGCGGGCATCTCGCCTTCGGTGGTCGTGACGTCGATCACCGAGAAGTTCGCGCCCTGCGGATCGGTGAGCGCCGCCATCCGTCCGAAGGGGCTGGTCATCGGCCCGAACCGGAGCGCCGCGCCGAGCTTCGTCGCCTTGACGACGGCCTCGTCGCAATCAGCGACGGTGAAGTACACGTTCACGTAGGACGGCACCTCGGGCGGGAAGTCGTCGGTCATCCGCATCCGGCCGAGGACGGGCTGCTCACGCAGGCTGAACGTGCGGAAGTCGACGTTGCCGTCCTCGATCTGCCTGACCGTGTACGGGAAGACGGACGCGAGGAAGGGGTCGGTCCTCTCGGGCTCGCGGGTGAAGACCTCCGCCCAGCAGTAGGCGCCGGGCACGGCCGTGGCCTCGAAGCCCTCGTGGACCCCGCCCTGCCAGATCCCGAACACCGCGCCGCCGGGCTCGCGGGCCAGGCACATCGTGCCGAACTCGCCGACCCGCATCGGGTCCATCAGCACCTCGCCGCCGTTCGCCCGGATCCGCTCGGCGGCGGCCGCGGCGTCCGGGGAGGCGAGGTAGAGGCACCACTGCGACTGCCCCTCCTGGCCGGGCATGGGGGGTACGACGGCGGCCACGGCCTTGCCGTTCGCGTAGGCCTGGGTGTAGTTGCCGTACTCCGAGGACGACGCGCCGAAGGTCCAGCCGAGGACCTCGCCGTAGAAGCTCTTGGCCCCCTCCAGGTCGCTGAACATCGCGTCGGCCCAACAGGGGGTTCCTTCAGGTTGTACCGCCATGGCCGCGGCCCTTCCGATCGAGCGGGTACTCCCGGTTCCTCACGCTAGCCACCGGGCGGTGGCCCCGCGCGCCGAACGCCGGACTCCGGCGGAGACTGGGAAGGGGGCCGGCGGCCTTCGGCGGACGGGGCGCGGTATGACGGACGTGATGCGGGCGTGGTCGGTGGAGCGGCCCGGACCGGTCGAGGCGGATCCGCTGCGGCTGGTCGAGCGGCCGGTGCCGGTGCCCGGCGCGGACGGACTGCTGGTCCGGGTGCGGGCCTGCGGGGTGTGCCGCACCGATCTGCATGTCACCGAGGGTGATCTGCCGGTGCGGCGGCCCGGGGTGACTCCGGGGCACGAGGTGGTCGGCGTGGTCGCGGGGCTGGGCGCCGGGGTGGCGGACTTCACGGTCGGCGACCGGGTCGGGGTCGCCTGGCTGCGGCATACGGACGGGGAGTGCGCGTACTGTCTGCGGGGCGCCGAGAACCTGTGCCCGCGTTCGGAGTACACCGGCTGGGACGCCGACGGCGGTTACGCGCAGTACACGACGGTGCCGGCCGCTTTCGCCTACCGGCTGCCCGGTGCCCTCGCCGACGTCGCACTCGCGCCGCTGCTGTGCGCAGGGATCATCGGCTACCGCGCGCTGCGCCGGGCGTCGCTGCCGCCGGGCGGGCGGCTCGGCCTGTACGGCTTCGGGGGCAGCGCCCATCTGTGCGCGCAGGTGGCGCTCGCCCGGGGCGCGCGGGTGCACGTGCTCACCCGGGGTGCCGAGGCGCGGCGGCTGGCCGTGGAGCTGGGCGCGGCCTCGGCTCGGGACGCCTACGAGCCGCCGCCGGAGCCGCTGGACAGCGCGATCCTCTTCGCGCCGGTCGGCGACCTGGTGCCGGTCGCGCTGCGCGCCCTGGACCGGGGCGGGGTGCTGGCGGTCGCCGGCATCCACCTCAGCGACGTGCCGTCGCTCAAGTACGAGCGCGAACTGTTCTACGAGCGGGAGTTGCGCAGCGTCACCTCCAACACCCGTGCCGACGGGCGGGAGTTCCTCGCCCTCGCCGAGCGGCACGGCGTACACGCGACCACTCACACCTACCCGCTGTCCGAGGCCCCGCGGGCGCTGCGGGACCTGAAGGCCGGGCGCTTCGACGGGGCCGCGGTGCTGGTGAACGACCTTTCCTGACCTCAACCCCCGCGTGGCCCGGGCACCAGAGCGGGCGACCGGCGCGCGTTCCGGAAACGCAACCCTTTCCACCCCGAACTCCAGGTTTGCGCACCTAAGGCACGCAACCGCCCCTTTCACGCCGTACCCGTAGATCACCAAGGCTGTTTGGCTTGTCCTTGCGCACCACCACCTCGCACACCACCGACCTTCCGGGTCACCGTTGTTCACCTCTTGACTGGAGGGAATGTGTCCACACCGGACAGCGTCATCGGTTCCGCCGTCGACGAGCCCGAGCCGGATCCGGCCACCGACGGGCAGCTCACGAGCCTGAGCACCCGGGCGGCACGCCAGCTCGCCACGACCACCAAGTCCGAACCGCAGATGCAGGCCATCACCTCCCGATGGCTGCTGAAGACGCTGCCCTGGTTGGACGTCAAGGGCGGCACCTACCGGGTCAACCGGCGCCTCCAACTGCGCACCGGGCGAGGCCGGGTGAGCTTCGAGCAGAACGGCGGGGACGACATCCGGGTCATCCCGCAGACCCTCACCGAACTGCCGATCCTGCGAGGCTACGACGACCTGGACGCGCTCACCCAGATCGCCGGCCGGTTCCAGCCCCGCGAGGTCCGCGCCGGGCAGGTGCTGTTCGAGGCGGGGCAGCCGGTCACCGAGACCTACCTGGTGGTGCACGGCCGGTTCACTCGGTACGCGGCCGGCAAGTACGGCGAGGAGGAGGTCGTCGGAGTCGTCACCGACGGCGACCAGATGGGCGACGAGGCGGTCGGCCAGACCGATCCGCTCTGGCTCACCTCGGTCCGGGCCGAGACGGCGGGCGTGGTCCTGGCGCTGCCCTGGGCGGTCGCCGAGGAGATCATGGACCGGGTGCCGTCGCTCGGCGCCCATCTGCAGGCCTATGTCGACCGGCAGCGGCTGCCGATGAACCGCAAGGGTGAGGCCGAGGTGCCGGTGCAGGCCGGCCACACCGGCGAGCCGACCCTCCAGGGCGGCTTCGTGGACTACGAACTCGCCCCGCGCGAGTACGAGTTGTCGCTCACCCAGACCGTGCTGCGGGTGCACTCCCGGGTCGCCGACCTCTACAACCACCCGATGGACCAGACCCAGCAGCAGCTGCGCCTCACGGTCGAGGAGATCCGCGAGCGCCAGGAATGGGAGATGGTCAACAACCGGGAGTTCGGGCTCCTTCACAACATCGACTACGGTCAGCGGATCAGCTCCTTCACCGGTCCGCCGACCCCGGACGACATGGACGAGCTGATCTCCATGCGCCGCAAGACCAAGGTGATCCTGGCGCACCCCAAGGCGATCGCGGCCTTCTTCCGGCAGTGCAACCGGCGCGGCCTCGTGCCCCCTTCCACCAACGTCGACGGGCACGAGATCCCGGCCTGGCGCGGGGTCCCGATCTATCCGTGCAGCAAGATCCCGATCAGCGACGACCACACCAGCAGCATCATCGCGCTGCGCACCGGCGAGGCCGACCAGGGGGTCATCGGCCTCCACCAGACCGGTATCCCCGAGGAGTTCCAGCCCGGCCTGAACGTCCGCTTCATGGGCGTCAACGAGCAGGCCGTCATCAACTACCTGGTCACCGCCTACTACTCGCTCGCCATCCTGGTCCCCGACGCGGCCGGGATCCTGGAGAACGTCCAGCTCGGCCGCACCGCCGACTGACGGCCTGGAGCACATCCATGAGCACAACCACCACCTCCTATGCCCTGCCGGGGCCGCCGAACATCGCGGAGCGGCTGCGCCCGGCCCGCCGCACCGGGGCGGTCCCGGGACTGCGCTACCGGCCGGCCGTGGCCGCCGATCCGGAGAAGGCCGCCGAACTCGACCGCCGGCTGGAGGCCTGGGCCCGCGAGCTGGACCTGTTCCCCGCGGCCTGGAAGGGGGACTTCTCCGGCTTCCAGTTCGGCCGGGCCGTCGTCCTCCAGCATCCGGGCGGCCTCGACCTGGACCGGCTCACCGCCGCCGGCAAGCTGCTGCTCGCCGAGAACATCGTGGACTCCTGCTACTGCGAGGAGGACGAGGGGCGGGGCGGATCCCGGCGCGGCCTCGGCGGCCCGCTGATCATCGCCCAGTCGGCGCTCGACCCCTACCACGGCATCCCGGAGCTGGAGGAGGAGTGGCGCGAGGGCATCCGGGCCGACGGTCCGCTGCGGTCCTACCACTTCGCCCTCACGGACTTCGCGGCCTTCGCCACACCTAGCCAGACCGACCGGTTCGTGCACGACATCGCCCGGCTGCACCTCGGGTACCTGGGCGAGGCCGCGTGGATGGAGACCGGGTACGTGCCGCGGGTCTGGGAGTACCTGGTGATGCGGCAGTTCAACAACTTCCGGCCCTGTCTGTCGATCGTCGACGCGGTGGACGGCTACGAACTGCCCGAACAGCTCTACGCCCGCCCGGAGATCCAGCGGATCACGGCCCTGGCCTGCAACGCCACCACGATCGTCAACGACCTGTACTCCTTCACCAAGGAGCTGGCGAGCGACCCGGACCACCTGAACCTGCCCCAGGTGGTGGCCGCCAACGACCGGCGTGGGCTGAAGGCGGCCTATCTGAAGTCCGTGGACATCCACAACCGGATCATGGACGCGTTCGAGGAGGAGTCGGCCGCTCTGGCCGCCGGCTCGCCGCTGATCGCGCGCTACGCCGAGGGGCTGGCCGCCTGGGTCTCCGGCAACCACGAGTGGCACGCCACCAACACCAACCGCTACCACCTGCCCGACTACTGGTAGCCACCGAGCCAGTCCGAAGCACCGTCAGAGACACGTCGAGGAGAACCTGTTGACCACCGCCCCTGTCGCTCGGAAGACCACCACGTCAGCCCCGGTGCCGACCCAGTCCAGGTACCAGAACAGCGTCGCGGAGTACTGGAACGCCGAGGAGAACCCGGTCAACCTCGAACTCGGAAAGATCGACGACCTGTACCACCACCACTACGGCATCGGTGAGGCCGACTGGTCGGTGCTCGACGAGACCGACCCGGCGCTGCGCAAGGAGCGCGTCACCGGTGAGCTGCACCGCCTGGAGCACGCCCAGGCCGAGCTGCTCGCCTCCCACCTCGGCGCCCTCACGCCGGCCGACCGGGTCTTCGACGCGGGCTGCGGCCGCGGCGGCGGCAGCATCGTGGCGAACCTGCGCTACGGCTGCCGCTCCGACGGCGTGACCATCTCCGCCAAGCAGGCCGACTTCGCCAACGAGATGGCCCGCAAACGGGAGGTCGGCGACAAGGTCCGCTACCACCACCGGAACATGCTGGACACCGGCTTCGAAACAGGTGCCTACGCGGCCTCGTGGAACAACGAGTCCACGATGTACGTCGAGCTGGAACTGCTGTTCGCCGAGCACGCCCGGCTGCTGCGCCGCGGCGGCCGCTATGTGACCATCACCGGCTGCTACAACAACGCCTACGGGCAGGCGTCCCGCGAGGTGTCGCTGATCAACGCGCACTACATCTGCGACATCCACCCGAGGTCGGAGTACTTCCGGGCGATGGCCGCCAACCGGCTGGTGCCGGTGCACGTGGAGGACCTCACCGAGGCGACGATCCCGTACTGGGAACTGCGCAAGCAGGCCGACCACCTGGTGACGGGGATCGAGGACGCGTTCCTCACCGCGTACAAGAACGGCAGCTTCCAGTACCTGCTGATCGTGGCCGACCGGGTCTGATCCGGCAGAGCGCGGGCGAGGGGCGGTGCCCGGTTCCGGGGGCACCGCCCCTCGTCGGCGCCCGGGTCACTCGCCGGCGTAGGCCTTCCTGAGCGCGGCGATGTCCAGCTTGCCCATGGAGTACATGGCCTGCGTGGTGCGTGCGGCCTTCTCCGCGTCGGCGTCGCCGATCATCTCGATCAGCCCCTCCGGGATGACCTGCCAGGACACGCCGTACCGGTCCTTGAGCCAGCCGCAGGGGCCGGGCTCGCCGCCGTTCTCGGTGAGCCTGCTCCAGTAGTGGTCGACCTCCTCCTGGCCGGCGCAGTAGATCTGGAAGGAGACCGCCTCGCTGAACCTGTACTGCGGGCCGCCGTTGAGGGCGACGAACTTCTGCCCGTTGGCCGTGAATTCGACGGCCAGCACGGAGCCCGCCTCCCCCGGCCCGGCCTCGTTGTACCGGCCGACCCGCCCGATGCTGGAGTTCTTGAAGATCGACACGTAGTAGTGGGCGGCCTCCTCGGCCTGTCCGTCGAACCAGAGACACGTGGTGAATCCATCGGTGGCCATGGCACCTCCTGGGAGCGGGAACGCTGTCATCTGTACCGACCGGCGGTCACCGGGAAACTCATCGGTCGCCCGTCGGACGTCCGCGGCACCGCCAGGCGGCCAGGGCTTCGAAAAACGCTGGCCCCGGGGGCGCGCACTCGGCATTCTGCCTGCGTGGACGCATCGGAATTCAGGGTGAGCGACCCGCGGCTGCGGGACATCTTCGATCAGGACGCCGAACGGTACGAACGGGCTCGGCCCCGCTACCCCGCCTCGCTGATCGAGGATCTGGTCCGGGTCACGGGGGCCGGGCCGGGTGTCCGGGTCCTGGAGATCGCCCCGGGCACCGGCAAGCTCACCGTGGATCTGGCGGGGTCCGGCTGTTCGATCACCGCCGTGGAGATCGGTCCGAGCATGGCCGCCGTGGCCCGCCGGCACCTTGCGGCCTTCCCGGAGGTGGAGGTGGTGGTCGCGGCCTTCGAAGAGTGGGGGCTGCCGCCGGAGCCGTTCGACGCGGTGGTGTGCGCGACCGCCTTCCACTGGCTCGACCCGGACGTCCGGATGCCGAAGGCCGCCCGGGCGCTGCGCCCGGGCGGGCTGTTCGGTGTCGTCGCCACCCATCATGTGGCGGGCGGCACCGAGGACTTCTTCGCCGAGGTCCAGGAGTGCTACGAGCGCTGGGATCCGGCCACCCCGCCAGGGCTGCGGCAGACCCGCGAGTCGGACCTCGCGACCGACCTGACCGAGTTCACCGGCTCCCCCCACTTCACCGGCGTCGCCGTACGCGGCCACGCCCAGGAGATCACGTACACCACCGATCAGTACCTGGACGTGCTGCTCACCTACTCGAACCACCGCGCGCTCCCGGAAACCGCCCGGAACGGGCTGCTCGCGGGCATCCGGGAACTGATCGACTCCCGGTACGACGGTGTCGTCACCAAGCGGTACTGGCACGAGCTGATCACGGCCGTGCGCGTCGAGGCGTAGCGGTCCCGGCCACGGACCGTGACCGGCTCTTTTCCGCCACTGCGGGAAACGGGACGCATGCGTCGCGTCACTCCGGGTACCCGGGCTTCAGAGGCACGCATGAGACGTCCGGTTCCGGGTACCCGAGGGCAGGGCGTCACCTGGACAGGGCCGGGCGATCCCGGCCGAAGAGGCAGCGCCGAACGTGAGTGACCTGGGAGAGGACATGAACACCGCCGGGATCCGGTCGGAAGCAGTGAACACCGCTCACCCCGCCGAAGCGTGGACGCCGGAGGGGGCACTGCCAGGAATCGAGGACCCGAGGACCGTCGCCCCGCGCGACGCACGCGAGCTGTCCCGTCAGTTCTTCCAGCGCCTCAGCGAGCTGGAGGAAGGCACAGCCGAGTACCAGTACGCCCGCAACACGCTCATCGAGATGAACATGTCGCTGGTGCGGTTCGCGGCCGGACGGTTCCGCAACCGGGGCGACGACATGGAGGACATCGTCCAGACCGGGATGATCGGCCTGATCAAGGCCATCGACCGGTTCGAGCTGGCACGCGAGGTCGAGTTCACCTCCTTCGCGCTGCCGTACATCGTGGGCGAGATCAAGCGCTTCTTCCGTGACACCACCTGGGCGGTGCACGTACCGCGCCGGCTCCAGGAGCTGCGCGTGGAGCTGGCGAAGGCGCGCGAGGAGCTCTCCAGCCGCCTGGACCGGGAACCGACGGTCGCCGAGCTCGCCACGCTCATGAACCTCTCCGAGGACGAGGTGGTCGAGGGCCAGCTGGCCTCCAACGGCTACAACTCCTCCTCCCTCGACGCCGCGCTGACCGGGGACGGCCCGGAGGACGGCGAGGCGGTGCTGGCCGACTTCATCGGGGTCGAGGAGGAGGGGCTGCGGCTCGTGGAGGACTTCCAGTCGCTGGCCCCGCTCATGGCCGAGCTGAGCGAACGCGACCGGGAGATCATCCATCTCCGGTTCGTGGAGGAGGCCACCCAGGCGGAGATCGGCGAGCGGCTGGGCTGCTCCCAGATGCATGTCTCCCGCCTGATCAAGCGGATCATCACACGGCTGCGTCAGGGGATGCTGGGCGAACTCGGCTGCGCCTGACGGCGGGATCCGGGGCGTTGCCTCGCACCGGCGTGTGGGGCAACGCCCGTGGTGGCTCACCGACGGCTCACCGGGGACGGCTCACTGGGTGATGGCTTCCTGCGGGAACCGCACCAGTGCGCGCACCCGCTTGCCGACCGGAACCCGTTCGACGCTCACCTCCGCGGCCAGGGCGTGGACGATCTCCAGTCCGTGCCGCCCGATCCGCTCGGGATCCTTGGGGAAGCGCCGGGGCAGCGCGACGCTGCTGTCGTACACACAGACCACGACCGCGCTGTCCGTGCCCTCCAGTTCGAGGATGTACGGGCCGTTGCTGTGCCGGTCCGCGTTGGTGACCAGCTCGCTCACCACGAGGAGCAGCTCGCCGTCGGCCCGCGGGTCGATCAGGGCACACCACTCGGTCCTGAGTTGGTCCAGGAAGCGGGCCGCGAAGTCGCGCGCCTCGGCGATACAGCCGGGCTCACCGGTGTAGTGCGCCGCTCGTCTCAGCGGCTCCACGGGTACGTCGAAGCCAGTCGGTATCACTGCCCCGCCCAGGTTTTCGATCATGCGTCTGTCTCCAGGAGGCCGGCCCGGCCGGTCACGGTTGCATCCATCCTCGTACCCCGAGTGCGGTCCGCCAGTCCCCGGGAGTGTTCGCCGATCGCGCACACAGCACGTCGCGCTGGTCACACCGCCGGTGAAGCGGGGGCACGACGGCCGCTGGTGGTGGCTGGCCTGGGTGGCCGCGGTGCTGCTGCCGGCGGCCGCGTTCCTGATGGCGGCCCGCTCCCCGGCCCGGATCCGCGCCTGACAGCGCGCCCTGCATCTGGCGGTCGCACTCGCGCTGACGATGCTGCGCTGTGCCTGGCCGGCCGGATCTCCGCCCACTCGACCCACACGGACCAGCCGTTGGCGCAGCCGATGTGCGCCCAGTCGCCGAGCCGTTCCACGAGCCGCACCGGCGGCAGGGCGTCGAGGGGCACGGTGGGCCGGGCCGGATCGGGGGCCTCCCAGGCGGGCATGCCGTCGCCGGGGACGACATGGGTGGGCCGGAACCCTGGCGTGGTGGTCATCGGTCGCCTACTTCCGCGTCACAGCGGGTTCGTGCCGGCGCAGCAGCCGGGAGAGGACCCAGCCGAAGACGGCCGACAGCACCACCAGCACGACCATGTTGCGCAGCCACACGCCCGCCGAGTGCCGGAAGAAGGGGTCGGCGGTGAGGGTGCCGGGCACGATCCTGTGCAGTTCCACGGTGCCGGCCATGGCGCCGAGCGCCCAGCGCGAGGGCACCAGCCAGGCGAACTGTTCGAGGCCGGGGACGCCGTCCAGTCTCAGGAGGGTGCCGCAGAAGACGACCTGGACGACGGTGAGCAGCACCAGCAGCGGTATCGTCATCTCCTCCTCGCGGACCAGCGCGGAGATCAGCAGGCCGAGCATCATCGCGGTGAAGGAGAGCACGGCCACGGCGACGGTGATCTCCAGCAGGGGCGGCATCAGCACCCCGTGACCGCCGGGGGCGTTGAGGTCCACGCCGGCCAGGCCCACCTGGGTGAGCACGATCGCCTGGAGCACCGTGATGGTGCCGAGAACGACCACCTTGGACATCACGTACGCCGATCTGGGCAGGCCGACGGCTCTCTCCCGCTGGTAGACGACCCGTTCCTTGACCAGCTCGCGCACGGCGTTGGCCGCGCCGGTCAGCACCCCGCCCACGCACAGGGTGAGCAGGGCGTTGGTCGCGGTGTCGAAGGTGAGCTTGTCGCCTGCGACGGCCCGGGCCGTCGCGCCCATCACGAAGGGCAGCCCGATCATGATCGCGAGGAAGGTGCGGTCGGCGGCGAGTACGGCCGTGCAGCGGCGCACCAGGGTGGAGAACTGGGCGCCCCAGCTGCGCGGCCCGGGCGGCGGGGCCGCGGCCACCGGCCCGGAGCGCGGTACCGCCGGCTGCACGCTGGAGTTCACGATGTACTTCCGGTGGAACGACGAGGCGCGGTACTCCCCCGCCCAGTCCCGGCCGGTGTCCCGTTCCAACGCCTCGAAGGCCTCGGGCCACTCGTCGAACCCGAAGAAGCCGAGGGCGTCGCCGGGCGGTCCGAAGTAGGCGGTCCGGCCGCCGGGCGCGAGGACCAGCAGCCGGTCGCACACGTCGAGGCTGAGGACGCTGTGGGTGACGACGATGACGGTACGGCCGTCGTCGGCGAGGCCGCGCAGCATGTTCATCACCGAGCGGTCCATCCCGGCGTCGAGTCCGGAGGTCGGCTCGTCGAGGAAGAGCAGGGACGGCTTGGTCAGCAGCTCCAGGGCGACGCTGACCCGCTTGCGCTGTCCGCCGGAGAGGCTGTGCACGGGCTGTTCGGCGCGCTGTTCGAGCCCCAGTTCCCGGATGACCTCGTCGACCCGCTGCCGGCGCTCGGCCTTCGCGGTGTCCTCGGGGAAACGCAGTTCGGCGGCGAAGGTGAGGGCGCTGCGGACGGTCAGCCCTACGTGCAGGATGTCGTCCTGCGGGACCAGGCCGATGCGCTGACGCAGTTCGGCGTAGTCGCGGTAGAGGTCGCGGCCGTCGTAGAGGACGGTGCCGTGCTCGGCGGGGCGCCGGCCGGTCAGGGCGCCGAGCAGGGTGGACCGGCCGGCGCCGCTCGGTCCGACCACGGCGAGCAGGCACTTCTCGCCCACCGGGAAGGAGACGTGGTCGAGCAGGACCTTGCGGCCATGGTCGACGGCGGCGGTGAGGTCCTGGACGTCGAGGGAGACCTCGCCGGTGTCGACGTACTCCTGGAGCCGGCCGTCGACCAGGCAGAACGCGGAATGGCCGATGCCGACGACGTCCCGGGGGCCGAGCAGGGCGCGGGTGACGGCGCGGCCGTTGAGGTAGGTGCCGTTGTGGCTGTCGAGGTCGACGATCTCGTGGCTGCCGTCGGGGTGGGTGCGCAGTTCGGCGTGGTGGCGGGAGACGATCAGGTCGTCGACGACCACGTCGTTGTCGGTGGCGCGGCCGATGCGGACCGTGCGGGCCGGGAGCCGCCGCACCGAGGACGGCTGCCGGAAGGTGCCGGTCCGGCTGGGCATGGAGACGACGGACGGGCGGTCCGGGGCGGGCGGCGGGCGGCCGCTCAGGACGGCGGACGGCCCGTCGGCGGGGCTGCCGAAGCAGATCACCGTGCCCGGTCCGACCTCCCACTCCCGGATGCGGCGGCCGTCGGCATAGGTGCCGTTGGTGCTCTGCTCGTCCTCCAGCGTCCAGTGGCCCTCGACGGGCCGCAGCACCGCGTGGTGCCATGAGACCCGGGCATCGTCGATGACGATGTCGCTCAACGGGTCCCGCCCGACGTGGTAGTCACGGCCCGGGCTCATCACCGTGGATCCCTTGTCGGTCTCCAGGACGAGTTCGGGCGCCGTCGAGGCGTCCGGCCGCTCCACCATGGCCAGAATTCTACCGATCTGACCCCTTGTGTGTCTGGTCAGGGGTCCCCGGGTGGCGGCTGTCGCAGCTCAGGCGACGGGGACGACGAGGGCCGGGACGGTGCGCTGCATCCGGAGGGCGTCGATGGACTCGGCGAGCAGTTCGTACTCCGTGGTGTCGTCCTGGAGGGCGATCCGCACCAGCCGCCCGTCGGCCAACTCGTCGGCGACCAGCTCCTGTCGGGCCACGTCGGCGCACCAGGCGCGGAGCAGGCCGGGTACGTCGGAGACGGTCCCGGCGACCGGGACGAGCGCCCCCTGCGGGAATTTCGGGTTCTCGGGTAAGGGGTCGAGCCGTTCGGCGATCCAGGAGGCCCGGTCCCGTAACCACCACAGCGCCAGTGCCAGGGTCGGCGCACGGTAGGTGCCGAGCGGGACGCCGATGCGTTGCCCGCCGCACATGCCGTATGCCGTGACATGGCACAGGAATTCGTCGTGCACGATCACTCCCCCGTAGCTCGCCGGTGTGCCGTCGCGGCCGGGTTTCCGTGCGGCTCCTGTGCGGTGAAGTGCTCCTGACATTCGAGTATGTTCACTTTCGAAACACTGTCACCACACCTTTCCGGCCAGTCTCTTGGCATATTCCCACTGCCAATTGGCCGAAATGCGCGAGCTGTACCGGCGGGTCTTCATCACCCGAAGAGTGATCGGCCCGGCACGCGGCCCGGGACATGGTTCTCCAGGCGGATCACCGCAAGCCGCGATCAACCTCCTGACCAGCAATGACGGCCTCGATGGAGGCTGATTCCCGCGGTCCGCGAACACCGACCGTCACCAGACCGCCGCCGCCCGCCGCGTCGAGGCCCGGAGCGCCCCCGAGCCCGGGGCGCCCGGCAGGGCGCCGAGGCCCGGCCCCGGAGGAGAGCCGCACCGACGCTCCCTCCAGAGGGGTGACCCCGGCGGATGTCACCGGACATGCCCAGATCACGGCCGTGATCGCGGCGGCGAACCAGCGGTTTTCCTGCTTCGCGTCCCGTCCACCGGGGGTCCTCGAAGGCAGCCACGGCACGGCTCGCTTCGGCCGGGAGCCGGCGATCCAGGCGGACGGTTCGGCTCCGGTGGCCGGTTATGACGTGTTCACGCTTAGTGAGGACGGCCGGATCCCCCGGTCCCGGGCTTTCCGGACCGCCATGAGTACGACGCGCATCTGGACGTGGAGTGCACCGCCGCTGCGCCGCAGCCCCGCCAGAGCCGGCTGGACCTACGTGGTCCGGCCCGAGTCCGCCGCGTTCTTCGGTACCCGCGGCCTCGTGCGGATCCGCGGGACGGTCGACGGGCGCCCCTTCCGGAGTTCCTTCATGGCCCTGCGCGACGGTACGTACAAGCTCCCCGTGCGGGCCGACGTCCGCAGGGCGAACGGAAAGGGTGAGGGGGACACGGTCGGAGTCCACCTCACCCGACGCGTCACCGGTTGATGATCGCGTCGATCCGAGCCAGCTCCTCCGCGTCGAAGTCGAGGTTCGCGGTGGCGCCGACGCAGTCCTCGACCTGCTGCGGGCTGCTCGCGCCGATCAGCGCCGAGGTCACCCGGCCGCCGCGCAGCACCCAGGACAGGGCGAGCTGGGCCAGGGTCTGGCCGCGCCCCTTGGCGACCTCGTCGAGGTCGCGCAGCTGGGCGACCAGGTCCTCGGTGACCGCGTCCGAGTTCAGGAAGGGGCTGTCGCTCGCGGCCCGCGAGCCCTCGGGGATGCCGTCGAGGTAGCGGCCGGTGAGCAGGCCCTGCTCCAGCGGGGAGAAGACGATGGAGCCGACCTGGAGCTCGTCGAGCGCGTCCAGGACGCCCTCGGTCTCCGGGCGGCGGTCCAGCATCGAGTAGCGCGGCTGGTGGATGAGGAGCGGGGTGCCGAGGTCGCCCAGGATCCGGGCGGCCTCACGGGTCTGCTCCGCCGAGTAGTTGGAGATGCCGACGTAGAGCGCCTTGCCCTGCTGGACCGCGGAGTGCAGGGCACCCATCGTCTCCTCCAGGGGAGTCTCCGGGTCCGGGCGGTGCGAGTAGAAGATGTCGACGTGGTCCAGGCCCATCCGGGTCAGGGACTGGTCCAGCGAGGACAGCAGGTACTTGCGTGAACCCCACTCGCCGTACGGGCCCGGCCACATCAGGTAGCCCGCCTTGGTGGAGATGACCAGCTCGTCGCGGTAGCCCGCGAAGTCCGCCTTGAGGGCCTCGCCGAACGCGGACTCGGCGGCGCCGGGCGGCGGCCCGTAGTTGTTCGCCAGGTCGAAGTGGGTCACGCCGAGGTCGAAGGCGCGGCGCAGGATGGCGCGCTGGGTCGTCACGGGCCGGTCGGGCCCGAAGTTGTGCCACAGGCCGAGCGACAGCGCGGGGAGCTTCAGGCCGCTGCGGCCGCTGCGGCGGTACGGCATGTCGGCGTAGCGGTCGGGGTGTGCGGTGTACAACGCGACTCCAGAGGGGTTGGCACAGGATCTACCGATCCCACTCTTTCCCGAGCCGCGGGCAGTGGTCCAACAGGAGAATGCGATGGAATTGTGCGGCTAGTCTTCTCAATCATGGAACTGCGCCACCTCCAGCATTTCGTCGCCGTCGCCGAGGACCAGCACTTCACCCGGGCCGCCGAACGGCTGATGGTGTCCCAGTCCGGTCTGTCGGCGTCGATCCGCGCCCTGGAGCGGGAGCTGCGGGCGCCGCTGTTCGTGCGGACGACCCGCCGGGTGACGCTGACCGAGGCCGGCCGGGCGCTGCTCGGCGAGGCCGAGCGGATCCTCGCCCAGGTGCGCTCCGCGCACGAGGCGGTGGCGGCGGTACAGGGTGTGCTGCGCGGGACGCTGGCGCTGGGCACCGAGCAGTGCATCGCGGGGGTGCATGTGGCGGGGCTGCTCGCCGCGTTCCGGCGCCGCCACCCCGACGTGGAGATCCGGCTGCGGCAGGCCGGCTCGGGCGCGCTCGCCGAGGAGGTGGCGGCGGGCCGGCTGGACCTGGCCTTCGCCTACCGCACCCAGGACGACACCGACCAGCTGCGCTCGGTGTCCCTGACCGGCGAGCCGATGACCGTGCTGTGCCATCCCAGCCACCGGCTGGCCACGGCCGGCGCGGCCGTGACGCCGGAGGACCTCGGCGGCGAGGTGTTCGTCGACTTCCACCCCGACTGGGGCCCGCGCCGCACGACCGACGCGGCCTTCGCCTCGGCGGGCGTGCGGCGGACGGTCGCGCTGGAGGTCAACGACGTGCACAGCCTCCTCGACCTGGTCGACGAGAATCTCGGCGTCGCCGTCGTCCCCCGCCACTTCCGCCACAAGCGGCCCACGCTGACCGCGCTCCCGCTCAAGGACACGGACGAGACCGCGTACGAGACGGTGGCCCTGCTGCCGCCCGAGACGGCCACCAGCCCGGCGGCCCGGGCACTGATCACCCTTCTCGAAACGGGGGGCCTGGCAACACCCCCGGACGGGTCCTGCCCCTCCTGACCCCGGCCTCCCGTCGGCGCAGACTCGTGAACGACCACGACGACGGGGAGTACGGAGATGGCGGAACACACACGGCGTACGGTGCTGCGCTCGGCGGCGGGCATCGCGGTGGCGGGCGCGCTGACGGGAGCGGCGATCCGGCCGGCAGCGGCGGCAGCGGCCACAGATCCGACGGATCGTCAGTACCCCTTCCTGAAGGGCGCGTTCGCCCCGGTCACCGAGGAGCTCACGGCGTTCGACCTGCCGGTCACCGGCCGTGTCCCGCGCGAGCTGAACGGCCGCTACCTGCGCAACGGCCCGAACGTCCTCGGCCTGGAGGATCCCCGCGCCCACCACTGGATGCTGGGCGAGGGCATGGTGCACGGGGTACGGCTGCGCGACGGACGCGCCGAGTGGTACCGCAACCGCTGGGTGCGCTCGTCCCAGGTGGCCGCGAAACTCGGGGAGTCCTGTCGGGGTCCGGTCCCGCCCGACGACTTCGCCTGCAACACCCACGTCGTGCCCTACCGGGGACGGATCCTCGCGCTCCAGGAGAGCGGCCCGCTGCCGTACGAGCTCGACGGCGACCTCGGCACCGTCGGCACCTACGACTTCCGGGGCACCCTGGAGGGCGCCTTCACCGCGCACACCAAGTACGACGCGGAAGCGGACGAGTTGCACGCGATCGCCTACTACCCGGCCTGGGACCATGTCCGGCACCTGGTCGTGGACCCGAGCGGACGGCTCGCCCGCACCACCCGGATCCCGGTCCGGGACGCGCCGATGATGCACGACTTCGCGCTCACCGAGAGGCACGTGGTCGTCTTCGACATCCCGGTCACCTTCGACCCGGCGGCCGCCGAGAGCGGCGCCGCGGTGCCGTACGTCTGGAACCGTGAACACCCGGCGCGGGTGGGCGTGATGCCCCGGTCCGGGGGTGCGGTCAGGTGGTTCGGCATCGACCCGGTCTTCTACTCGCACACCCTCAACGCGTACGACGAGGGCGCGTCCGTGGTGATCGACCTGACGACGTATCCGGCGCCGTTCGACGTCGCGAGCCGCACCACCGACGGACCGCACGCGGTGGGCACCGCGAAGCTGGAGCGCTGGACCGTCGACCTGCGCCAGGGGCGGGTCAGCAGGCGCACGCTCGACGACCGGCCGCAGGAATTCCCGCGTGTCAACGAGGAGCTGGTCTCCCGCCGGCACCGCTACGGCTACTCGGCGGCGGCCGCCGAGATGTCCGTCGCCTATCTGGCCGGCGGCGGCAGTCCACCGGATCGCGCCTTCTCCGACGCCCTGTTCAAGCACGACCTCGCCCGCGGCACGGCCGAGGTGCACCGGCTGCCGAGGGGCGCGGCCGCGGGCGAGGCGGTGTTCGTGCCGAGCGAACGCGGCGGGCGGGAGGACGACGGATACGCGATCGCCTACGTCCACAATCCCGACCGCGGCGCCGCCGACCTGCTGATCCTCGCCGCGCAGGACTTCACGGGCGAGCCGCTGGCCCGGGTGCACCTGCCGGGCCGGGTACCGCTGGGCTTTCACGGAAGCTGGATTCCGGACGCATGACGACCGTCGATGAGCGATCGTGGTCGTATGCATGCAAGGGACATCCTCATCGACGGCTTCGGCCGCATCCAGGAAGAAGTCCACGCCGCCCTCGACGGCCTCGACCCCGACCTGCTCAACCGGCGCCCGGCGCCCGGCGCCAACTCCATCACCTGGCTGGTCTGGCACCTCACCCGGATCCAGGACGACCACGTCGCCGACGCCTTCGACCTCGACCAGGTGTGGCCGGCCCAGGGCTGGGAGAAGCGCTTCGGCCTCGACCTGCCGCCCCGTGACCACGGCTACGGCCACACGCCGGCCGACGTCGCCAAGGTCACCGTGGACTCCGCCGACCTGCTGACCGGCTATTACGACGCGGTGCACGAGCAGACCCTGGGGGTGCTGCGCGAGCTTCCCGCGAAGGACCTCGAACGGATCGTGGACACCCGCTTCGATCCGCCGGTCACGCTGGGCGTACGGCTGGTGAGCGTCCTGTCCGACGACCTTCAGCACATCGGGCAGGCCGCCTACCTGCGGGGGCTGGTTCAGAGCGCGGAGGCGTAGCCCGGCAGCACGACGTCCTCGATGAGGGCCTTGCGCTCGTCGAACGGGATGAACGCGCTCTTCAGGGCGTTCACCGTGACCGTGCGCAGGTCCTCCACCGTCCAGTTCGCCTCCTCGGCCAGCAGGGACATCTCCCGGGTCATCGTCGTCCCCGACACCAGCCGGTTGTCGGTGTTGAGGGTGACCCGGAAGCCCAGCTCCTTCAGCGCGGTGATCGGGTGCTCGGCGATCGAGGCCGCGCAGCCGGTCTGGAGGTTGGAGGTGGGGCACATCTCCAGGGCGATCCGGCGGTCGCGCACCCAGCTCGCGAGCCGGCCGAGCTTGCCGTCCACGATGTCCTCGGTGATCCGCACGCCGTGCCCGATGCGCTGGGCGCCGCACGCCTGTACCGCCTGGTGGATGCTGGGCAGGCCGAACGCCTCACCGGCGTGGATGGTGAAGGGCACGCTCTCGCCGCGCAGCAGCTCGAAGGCGTCGAGGTGGTCGGCGGCCGGGAAGCCGTCCTCGGCGCCGGCGATGTCGAAGCCGACGACCCCGGCGTCCCGGTAGGTGACGGCCAGCTCCGCGGCCTCGCGCACCCGGTCGAACATCCGCATCCCGCACAGCAGCGTGCCCACGCGGACGGGCGTGCCGGCGGCGGCGGCCTTCGCCATACCGGCGGCGAGCCCCTCCTGCACGCTCTCCACGACCTCGTTCAGGGTGAGCCCGCCCTTGACGTTCAGCTCCGGCGCGTAGCGCACCTCGCCGTACACCACACCGTCGGCGGCCAGGTCGAGGACGTACTCCTCGGCGACGCGCCGCAGCCCCTCCTTGGTCTGCATCACCGCGAGGGTGTGCTCGAAGGTGGCTATGTAGCGGACCAGGTCGCCGGAGTTGGCGGCCTCGAAGTACCAGGCGGCCAGCCCGTCCGGGTCGGTGGTGGGCAGGGTGTGACCGACCTCGGCCGCGAGCTCGACGAGGGTGGCGGGGCGCAGCCCGCCGTCGAGGTGGTCGTGCAGGACGGCCTTGGGAAGGCGACGGATCACATCTTCGTCTACGCGCGTAGCAGTCATGGTGGAGCTGTCCTCGGCAGGTGGTTCGCAGTGGTGGGTCAGACGGCGGGCTGGAGCAGGTCCCAGCGGTTTCCGTAGAGGTCCTGGAAGACGGCGACGCTGCCGTACGGCTCGTGCCGCGGCTCCTCCAGGAAGGTCACGCCGGCCGCGGTCATCCGGGCGTGGTCACGGGCGAAGTCGTCGGTGTGCAGGAAGAACCCGACCCGGCCGCCCGTCTGGTCGCCGACCCGGGCACGCTGGCCCTCGTCCTTGGCGCGGGCGAGCAGCAGCCCGGTGCCGTTGCCCTCCGTGCCGGGTTCCACGACGACCCAGCGGGAGCCGTCGGGCCGCGGCGCGTCCTCGACGACCCGGAACCCGAGGGCCTCGGTGTAGAAGCGGATCGCCTCGTCGTAGTCGCCGACGACAAGGGTGACCAGGGCGACGCGTCGCATGGGGACCTTTCGGTGGGGCTGGTTAGCGGGAGAGGTTATACGTAAAACTCCCGAGATGCCAGCCGCGCTTTTCCCACGGGCGGCTTTTACGGAGTGCGCCGACCGGGAGCTCCCCGACAGGGGCGCGGGGCCGTGTCGATGTGCGGCTGCCGCCGCGTGGGCGCGACCAGCCACAACCGGCCCGCACCCGAGAACCGGCCGCCTCCTACCGGTCCGCTTCCCCTTGCGCCACCTCCACCCGATGATGGAAGTCGATCATCCCGGTCGCGGAGGCGACACACGACAACCCGGCGCACCCGGCCAGCAGCACCGCGACCCACGCCCCGGCCCGTCGCCGGCCACGCGGGGCCGCCAGCAGCGCCTGCACCCGCTGCGGCACCGGCCCGGACGCCGCACCCGACACGAACGCCGGCCGTTCGGCGCCCTCACCCTGTCCTGCCAGCGCCGCCCGGGCGATGGCACGGGCCGTCAGCCGCCGGTCCCCCACCGCACTCGCCGCGGCCTCGTCGGCGGCCCGCTCGACGGTCAGGCGTACGACGCCCCGGACCCGCCGCAGCGCCGGATGACAGTGCGCCGCGAGCTCCGCCGCGGCGAGGAAGAAGTGGTGGCCGCCCCTGTTGTGCGCCCGCTCGTGGGCGAACAGCGCCTCCCGCTCGGCCCCGTCGAGGCTGCGCAGCATTCCGGTGGTGACGACGATCCGGTGCGGGCGTCCGGGAAGCGCGTAGGCGTCCGGGCACGGCGAGTCGACCACGCACAGGTCGCCCGCGGCGGGTCCCCGCCCCGCCTCCGTGCGGGCCGCACGGAAGGCGCGCGCCTGCCGCAGCACCGACCGCACGAGGGTCCAGGCGCACACCGCGAGACCGCCGATCGAGAGCGCCGCCAGCGGCAGCACGAAGCCGTCGGAGGCGGTGTGCAGGGGCCGGACCAGCTCACCGAGCGCGGCGAAGAACGGCAGTTTGAGCAGCCCGGTGAGGAAGAACGCGCCGAGCGCGGACAGGGAACAGCCCGCGAGGGCGACGGCCGAGGCGGTGATCGCCCAGAGCGCGGTGACGGGCGCCAGCCGTTCGAGGGCCCGCCGGGCGAGTGCCGGCAGGGCGAACGGCACCAGCAGGGGCAGGATCAGCAGCGCGGTCATGACGCACCCGGTTGCTCGCCGGATTCGAGCAGGGTCCTGAGAACGCGCTCGTCGTCGGGGCTGAGCTGGGCGACGAAGCGGGCGAGCACGGTCTCCCGGTCGCTGTCCCGGTCGAGTTCGGTGTGCATGCGCTTCGCGGTCAGGCCCTGTGCGTCCTGGACGGGGACGTAGGCGTAGCCGCGCCCCTGGCGGTGCCGTTCGACCACGCCCTTGTCGTGCAGCCGGGTCAGGATCGTCGTCACCGTCGTGCGGGCCAGGTCGGTGCCGAGGCTCCGCTGCACCTGCCCGGGGGTCTGGGGCGCACCGGCGGCCCAGAGGGCCGCCATGACGCTCGCCTCCAGTTCGCCGGCGGGCCGGCGTTCGTCCTTCCCGTCGGCCATGGAAGGTCCTCGCTCCTTCTTCGTCCTCGGTCCGCAGACCGTCTACGGCAGTGTAGTCAGCCCGGTGCGGCCGTCGCCCGTGCCCATTATGCGAGGGGCCGCCGTCGCCGGCCGGGGAATCCTCAGGCTGGGCGCGGTAGCGCAGCGGCCATGAAGGTCACGAAAACGGCCCGTTCCTCCGAGCAGCGCAAGCACGACGTGCTCTCCCTCCTGGACCGGGAGACGGACGTCTGGGTGGCCACGGCGGACGGCGCCGGGCTGCCGGGTGTCGCCCCACTCCGGTTCGTCCGGCACGCGGACACGGTGGGGCTGCGTCCGGCGCGCGGGCAGCCCGTCGTACGCCTTCTTCCGGATCCGGCCGTACGTGGTGCACGCCGGGCACGAGGGAGCACGAGCTGCGCGGCCGGCGTGTGATGCGGGACGAGGTGTGGGCGGTCCGAGCCGGACCGTCAACCGGCCGCGTTGTGGAGGGCGTCGAGCCGGGTCAGCTCGTCCTCGGTGAGCCGGATGGCGCCGGCCGCCACGTTCTCGGCCAGGTGGTCGGGGTTGCCGGTGCCCGGGATGGCGAGGACGTGCGGGCCCTGGTGCAGGGTCCAGGCGAGGCGGATCTGGGCCGGGGTGGCGTCGTGGGCCCGGGCGACGGCGAGGACTTCGTCGTCGTGGTTCCGGGTGGCGCCGTGTGCCCCGGCGTCGCCCGCGACGGCGAAGAACGGCACGAAGCCGATGCCCCGTTCGCCGCAGACGCGGACCAGTTCGTCGGTGGCCGGGTTCGTGGCGTCGAGCCCCCAGCGGTTCTGCACGCACACCACGGGGGCGATGGCCAGCGCCTCGTCGAGATGGCGCACCTCGACGTCGGAGACGCCGAGGTGCCGGATCAGCCCGGCCTCGCGCAGTTCGGCGAGGGCGCCGAAGTGCTCGGCGATCGAGTCCTGGCGCATCCGGCGGAGGTTGACGACGTCGAGGTGGTCGCGGCCGAGCTGGCGCAGGTTCTCCTCGACGTGCCCGCGCAGTTGGTCGGGCCGGGCGGAGGTGACCCACTCCCCCGAGTAGTCGCGGTAGGGGCCCACCTTGGTGACGATGACCAGGTCGTCGGGGTACGGCGACAGGGCGGTGTTGATGAGTTCGTTGGCCGAGCGCAGGGCCGAGAAGTAGAAGGCCGCCGTGTCGATGTGGTTCACGCCGAGCTCTATGGCCTTGCGCAGGACCGCGATCGAGCGGTCGCGGTCGCTCGGGGTGCCGTGGTGGAAGGCGGCGCTGCCCGTCAGCCGCATCGCGCCGAAGCCGAGGCGGTGGACGGGCAGGTCGCCGAGTTTCCAGGTGCCGGATCCGTCAGCGGTGGTCGTGTCGAAGGTCATCGACGGAGTCTGGCACACGGTCCTGACGACCGGGTCGGCAAGAGAGGTTGCGGCCCGGAGGGTGGTGGGATGGTCAGCCGAGGGGCTTGGCGAGGACCGCCTTGCGGTGGCTGAACGTCTCGATGGAGTAGCGGCCGTGGTAGCTGCCCGTGCCGCTCTCCCCCACCCCGCCGAACGGGAGGTCGGAGACGGTGAGATGGGCGAGCGGAAGGCCGTGGCCGAGGCCGCCGGAGGAGGTCTCGGCGGCGATCCGGTCCCGGGTGTCGTCGGACTCGCTGAACACGTAGAGCGCGAGTGGTTTGTCGCGGTCGTTGATGAAGCCGATCGCGCTGTCCAGGTCCGGGACGGTGACGATGGGCAGGATCGGGCCGAAGATCTCCTCCCGCATCACGGGGGAGGCGGGGGCGACGTCGGCGAGCACCGTGGGCGCGATGTACTTGAGGGCCCGGTCGGTGTCGCCGCCGACGGCCACCCGGCCCGAGCCGAGCAGTGCGCTGAGCCGGTCGAAGTGGCGCTCGTTGATGATCCGGCCGTACTCGCCGGACTCCTTGGGCTCGCTGCCGAACCGCCCCTGGACGGCCTTGGCCAGGGCGGGCTCCAGGGCCACGGCCGTCTCCGGGTCGGTCAGGACGTAGTCGGGTGCCACACAGGTCTGCCCGGCGTTGAGGAACTTGCCTCGTGCCAGCCGCTCCGCGACGACAGTGAGGTCGGTGTCGCGGTCGACGAACGCCGGGGACTTGCCGCCGAGTTCGAGGGTGACCGGGGTGAGGTGCTCGGCGGCGGCGCGCATCACGACACGGCCGACCACTGCGTTGCCGGTGTAGAAGATGTGGTCGAAGCGCTCGGCGAGCAGGGCGGTGGTCTCCGGGACACCGCCCTCGACGACGGCGACGGCCTCGGTGCCGAGGTAGGCCGGGAGCAGCCGGGCCAGTGCGGCCGAGGTCGCGGGGGCCAGCTCGCTGGGCTTGGCGACGACGGCGTTGCCGGCGGCGAGGGCGCCGGCGACGGGGGTGAGCAGCAGCTGGGCCGGGTAGTTCCAGGGGGCGATGACGAGGACGACACCAAGAGGGTCGTACTGCGTCCAGGCGGTCGTGTCGTCGCCGAGGTGCTTCGGGACCGGCGCGGGCTCGGGGCGCAGCCACTCGTCGAGGTGGTCGAGGGTGTGGTCGATCTCCCGGACGGTGAAGTCGATCTCCGAGCCGTAGGCCTCGCGGGCGCTCTTTCCCAGGTCCGCGTGGAGGGCGGCGGCGATGTCCTCACCGCGTTCCGTGAGCATGGCGCGCAGCCGGCGGAGCCGGCCGGTGCGCCACTCGACGGGCTTGGTGCGGCCGGTGCGGAAGGTGGCGCGCAGCCGGGCCACGATGTCGGCGGGCTGCTCGGGGGTGGGCTGATTCACGGATGCCTCGCTGGTGGTGCGCACGGGCCTCGGGCCCGGCTACGGGTCATGGACATTCAGATGTACTTTGCAACCATTCAGCGTCAGAAGTAAATTCCGGCGGCCCGGAAATCCCGTGATTGACATAGATCACACCTGGTCAGCCAGTGAGTTCGGTCCGTCGACGCGCGAGGTGTGCCCGTTCGGGCAGGCTGTCGGTGAGCGCGACGGCCGCGTCGTACTCCGCCACCGCCTCGGTCCGGCGGCCGAGCCGGCGCAGCAGGTCGGCGCGGACGGCGTGCAGCACGTGGTATCCGGGCAGGTCGAGCGCGTCGACCAGCTCCAGCGCCGCCGCCGGGCCCACGACCTCGGCGACCGCGACCGCCCGGTTCAGCGCGACGACCGGGCTCGCGGCGACGGCCATGAGCTGGTCGTACAGCCGCAGGATCTGCCCCCAGTCGGTGTCCTCGGCGGTGGGCGCGTCGCTGTGCACGGCGTTGATCGCGGCCTGGATCTGATAGGGCCCGGGCCGGTTGCGGCGCAGGCACCGCCGAACGAGGTCCTGCCCCTGTGCGATCAGCTCACGGTCCCACAGCCCGCGGTCCTGCTCGGGCAGCGGCACCGACTCGCCCTCCCGCGGCTCCCGCGCGGGCCGCCGGGCCTCGACGAGCAGCATCAGCGCGAGCAGCCCGGCGACCTCGGGCTCGTCCGGCATCAGCTCGTACAGCAGCCGCCCCAGGCGCACGGCTTCGGCGCACAGTGCGGGATCACCGCCGTAGCCCTCGTTGAAGACGAGGTAGACGACGGCCAGTACCCCGTTCAGCCGGTCGGGAAGGTCGGCGTCCCTCGGCACCCGGTAGGGGATCCCGGCGTCGCGGATCTTCGCCTTGGCGCGTACCAGGCGCTGGGCCAGGGTGGGCTCGGGGACCAGGAAGGCGCGGGCGATCCGGGCCGTGCCGAGGCCGCAGAGCAGGCGCAGGGTCAGGGCGACCCGGGACTGCAGGGCGAGCGCGGGGTGGCAGCAGGTGAAGATCAGCCGGAGCCGTTCGTCGCGCACGGGTCCCTCCTCGGCCGGTGGCTCGGGCGCGTACAGCCGGGCGGCCTCGGCGTGCCGGGCGTCCCGGGAGGACTCGCGGCGCAGCCGGTCGAGCGCCCGGTTGCGCGCGGTGGTGAAGATCCAGCCGGCCGGGCTCGGCGGCACCCCGGTGCCGGGCCACCTGTCGAGCGCGGTGGCGAAGGCGTCCTGGACCGCTTCCTCGGCGAGGTCGATGTCGCCGAGGAAGCGGACCAGGACCGAGACCGCGCGCCCGTACTCGGCGCGGAAGACGGCCTCGACATCGGCGGCGTCCGCCATCAGTGCTGGTCCACGAAGGGCCGTACCTCGATGGGGAGGGTGGTGGCCAGAGCGGCCTTGCGACCCCACTCCAGGGCGGCGTCGAGGTCCTCGGCGCGGATCAGGCAGAGCCCGCCGAGGTACTCCTTGCCCTCGGCGAAGGGCCCGTCGGTGATCAGTACGTCACCGTCCGCGGGCCGCAGCATCGTGGCCGTCTCCGGCCCGTGCAGCCCGCCCGCGAAGACCCAGGCGCCGGCCGCGCGCAGCTCGTCGTTGAACGCCTCGACATCGCGCATGATCGCGGCGAGCGCGTCGGGCGGGGGCGGGGTCGCACCGGCGGGCTGGACCACGCTGAGCAGGTAGTGCCTCATGATGTTCTCCTCGGTCGTCGTGGGTGTTCTCGCCTTCTACACGAACGGCAGGCCCCCGGATCGACACCGCACACCGGGAAGCCGAAAGAATCTTCTCCATGACCATCGCCGCGCATCCGCTCCTCACCCGCGCCCGGGAACTCGCCGACGGCCTGCTCTCCCCCGCCGCCGAGCGCGTCGACCGGGAGGGCGTCCCGGCGAGCCACATCGAGGCGGTCAAGCGCTCAGGACTGCTGGGGGTGAGCGCGCCGGTGGAGTACGGCGGCTCGGCGGCGCCCGTGGCCGTCGTACGCGAGACGGCGGAGATCCTGGCCGGGGCGTGCTGCTCGACCTGGTTCGTGCAGACGCAGCACCACACGCCGGTGCTGACTCTGGCCAGAACCGCCCTGCCGGTGCGTGAACGCCTGTTGGGCCCGCTGGCACGCGGTGAGCTGCTGTCGGGAGTGGCCTACGCGCATCTGCGGTCGCACCCGCGGGTCCCCGTACGGGCACGGCGGGCCGCGGACGGATGGCGCTTCTCCGGCACCGTGCCCTGGTACACCGGCTGGGGGCTGAACGACATGCTGCTGCTGGCCGGGGTCACCGAGGACGACGAGGCCCTGTTCGCCTTCGTCGAGGCCCGGGAGCAGCCGGGCCTGCGGCCCTCGGAGCCGATGCGCCTGGCGGCGCTCACCGCGTCCCGGACGGTCTCCCTGGACCTGGACGGCCTGCGCGTCCCTGAGGAGGCGGTCGCGCTCCGGGTGCCGTTCGAGGAGTGGGCGGCGGCGGACCGCCCGAAGACCCGCAACGCCAGTCCGGCGGTCTTCGGGATCGCGGAGGCGGCGCTGAAGCTGGTGGAGGAGGAGTACGCGGCTCCCGTGCGGGCGCGTCTCGGTGAGGTCCGCCGCCGGGCCTACGAGCTCGCCGACCATCCTCTCCCCGGCGAGCACACAGAGGAACGGCTGGCGTTGCGGGCGGAGGCGTTCACGCTGCTGCGCACGGCCACGGCGGCGGCCGTGGTGGCGGGTGGCGGCCGGGCGATGTCGCTGGACCACCGCGCCCAACGCCTGGCCAGGGAGGGCCTGTTCCTGCTGGTCCAGGGCCAGACCGGCGAATCACGCACGGCACATCTCAAGCGCCTCGCGGAGCGGCACCCGGCCGGTGGCTGACGGGAGCGCCAGGAACAGGGGCGTTGCGTATCGCACAGAGTGATGCGTCAAGTAGAACTTGACCTCTTGACCCGCCGGCCGTCTTGGCTGGACCATGTTGCGTATCACTCATATCGTTGCGCAGTGCGCATCCTGGAGGGTGTCATGTCTCCCCGACCGCAGCCCGGCCGCGAGTTCGTCCTCACCCTTTCGTGCCCCGACCGGGCCGGTCTGGTCCACGCCGTCACCGGCTTCCTGGTCGGCCACGGCGGCAACATCCTGGAGAGTCAGCAGTTCGACGACCGGCTGCAGGACCGCTTCTTCATGCGGGTGCACTTCGACGTCCCGGACGGCGCCGTCTCGCTGGCGGAGCTGCGCACGGGTTTCGTCCCGGTGGCCGAAGAGCACCGGATCACCTGGCGGCTGAACGACGCGTCGACCCCGACCCGCACCCTCATCATGGTGTCGAAGTTCGGCCACTGCCTGAACGACCTGCTCTTCCGCAGGTCCACGGGCGCGCTCAACATCGAGATCCCGGCGATCGTCTCCAACCACCGCGACTTCGAGCCGCTGGCCCGCACCTACGGCATCCCCTTCCATCACCTCCCGGTGACACCCGACACCAAGGCGGAGGCGGAGGCCCGGCTGCTGCGTCTCGTCGGCGAGCTGGACGTCGACCTGGTGGTACTCGCCCGGTACATGCAGATCCTCTCCGACGACCTGTGCAAGCAGCTCGACGGCCGGGCCATCAACATCCACCACTCCTTCCTGCCGAGCTTCAAGGGAGCGCGGCCCTACGTCCAGGCGCACCAGCGCGGCGTCAAGCTCGTCGGCGCCACCGCGCACTATGTGACGCCCGATCTGGACGAGGGCCCCATCATCGAGCAGGACGTCGTCCGGGTGAGCCACTCGCACGCCCCGGACGAACTGGTCGCGCTGGGCCGTGACGTGGAGGCCCAGGTGCTCGCCCGTGCCGTGCGGTGGCACAGCGAGAGCCGGGTGCTGGTCAACGGCCGCTGCACGGTCGTCTTCCGCTGACAGCCGACAACAGACAGCAGGACGCCGCGCTGGGAGAAGAGGACCGGGTAGGCGAGTTCCTCCTCCAGGCCCTCCCAGAGTTGCAGCGCGTGTTCGTAGACGCCGGCGCTCTCGTCCCAGCGGCAGTCGGAGCGGATGACCGTGGTGTTGCGGGCCATGTTGCCGCCCGCGAGCAAGCCCTTCTCCAGGACCGCCACATTGGTGATGCCGGGTTCTTCGCCAGGTAGTGGGCGGTGGCGAGGCCGTGTCCGCCGCCGCCGACGACGATGACGTCGTACGACCGCCTGGGCTCGGGTGTGTTGAGCATCTTGCCGCTGTAGTTGATGCGCATGCCGTGGGTGAGGTGGCCGCCGTGCGCCAGGTCGAGGCCGAGGACCGTGTCGCCGGGCTGGAGGAGGGCGAAGAAGACGGCGGCGTCGGCCTGGGCGCCCGAGTGCGGCCGGTGGCGAACCCGGCCCCGAAGAGGGACTTGACCTGTTCGATCGCCGGCCGCTCGATGACGTCGACGTGTTCGCAGCCGCCGTACTGCGGCGGCCGGGATCGCCCTCGGCGTTCTTGATCGTCGCGACCGAACCCTGCGCCTCCCTCACGGCGGTGGGCGCGAAGTTCTCGGAGGCGATCATCTCCAGGGTGGACCGCTGCCGGTGCAGTTCGGCACGGAGCGCGGCATGAACCTCGGGGTCGAGCTCGGCCAGGGGCGTGTCCAGCGCGTTCCTATGGGTTTCGTGATCCTTTCAACGACCTTGGCGAGGCGCCCCGTAAGGGGGAACTGCGCGAACAGCCACGACGAGCCCGCACCCGAACGACGGCACAGCTCGAACACCTCACCCGCGGAGACGAGCCATCGCCGGGTCGAACAACGGCTCCTCGGCCACCACCGCCGCCACCCGCTGGTCGAAGTACCCGATCTGGACGCCGGTCCCGGGCACCGCCAGCTCCGCCGGCAACCAGGCGTACGCGATCCCCTTGCCGATCGTGTAGCCGTAGGCCGCGCTGGTCACGTAGCCCACCGCACGCTCACCGTCGTACACCGGCTCCTTGCCCATGACGACGGCCCGCGGGTCGTCCACGGTGAGGCAGCTCAGCCGGCGCCGCACATCCGCCTTGCGCCGTTCCAGCGCGGCCTTGCCCACGAAGTCGCCCTTGTCGAGCTTGACGGCGAAGCCGACGCCGGCCTCGTAGGGGTCGTGCTCGTAGGTCATGTCGGTGCCGAAGGAGCGGTAGCCCTTCTCCAGGCGCAGGCTGTTGAAGGCGCCGCGGCCGGCGATGACGCCGCCGAGCGGCTGGGCCGCCTGCCAGAGGGTGTCCCAGAGTTTCGCGCCCTGGTCGGCGGTCGTGTACAGCTCCCAGCCGAGTTCGCCGACGTACGACAGCCGCATCGCGGTGACGGGCACCGAGCCGATGTAGGCGCGCTTGGCACGGAAGTACTTGAGGCCCTCGTTGGAGAAGTCCTCGTCGGTCAGGGGCTGCAGGACCTCGCGGGCCAGCGGGCCCCACAGGCCGACGCAGCAGGTGCCGGGAGTGATGTCGCGGACCTGGACCGTGCCTTCGGCGGGCAGGTGGCGGGTGAACCAGTCGAGGTCCAGGTTGCCGTTGGCGCCGACCTGGAAGAGGTCGCGGGCGAGGCGGGCCACGGTGATGTCGCTGCGGATGCCGCCGTCGTGGTCGAGGAGCAGGGTGTACGTCACCGAGCCGACGGACTTGGCGACCTTGCCGGTGACCAGGCTCTCCAGGAAGCCGGCGGCGCCGGGGCCGCTCACCTCCAGGCGCTTGAGGGCGGTCATGTCGTACATCGCGACGGTCTCGCGGGTGGCCTGGGCCTCGGCGCCGACGATCGGCGACCAGTAGCGGGCGGCCCATTCGTTGGGGGTGGGGATCGCGCGGCCCTCGACCAGGCCCGCGTTCGCCTCGTACCACTGGGGGCGCTCCCAGCCGTTCGCCTCCAGGAAGAACGCGCCGTGTTCCTGCTGGCGGGCGTGGAAGGGGCTGGTGCGGATCGGGCGCGGCTTCCCGCTCGGCTGGAGGGGGTGGAGGATGTCGTACACCTCGACGAAGTTCTGGCAGTCGCGGGCCAGGACGTACTCGGGCGAGAGCTGGTGCGGCTCGAAGCGGTTGACGTCGCACTCGTGGAGGTCGAACGAGGAGCAGTGGCCGTCCACCAGCCATTCGGCGACCGCGCGGCCGACGCCCGCGGAGTGGGTGACCCAGACGGCCTCGGCGACCCAGAAGCCCTTGACGTCGGGGGACTCGCCGAGCAGCGGGTAGCCGTCGGTGGTGAAGGAGAACAGGCCGTTGATGCCTTCCTCGACCTTGGCCTCACGGGTGGCGGGAAGGAGGGACCGGGTCTCGGTCCAGGCGTCCGCGAAGTCCTCCTCGGTGAACTTCATGACGGACGGCATCTGGTCGGCCTCGTCGACGGAGAGGATGTCGTCGGCGGAGACGGGCATGGGGCGGTGGCCGTAGTAGCCGATGCCGATGCCGTCGAAGCGGTCGCGGTAGTAGAGGTCGGCGTCCTGGTGGCGCAGGATCGGGCGGACGGCCTCCTCGGTCTGGCCGGCCAGCGCCGGGACCGGGCCGGTCCAGGCGAGCTGGTGGGCGAGCGGGGTGAGGGGCAGGTTCATGCCGACCATGCGGGCGATCCTCGGGCCCCAGATGCCGGCGCAGCAGACGACGATGTCGGCGGGGATCTCGCCCTGGTCGGTCAGCACGCCGGTGACGGCACCCTCGCTCTGCCGTACGTCGAGGACCTCGTGGCGGGCGAGGAAGCGCACTCCCCGTTCGGTGGCCCGGCGGATCTGGGCCTCGACGGCGAGGACCGCCTTGGCGAGGCCGTCGGTGGGGACGAGGAGGCCGCCGAGGACCCGGTCGGGGTTGACCAGCGGGTGCTGCTCGACACACTCCTCGGGGGTGAGGATCCGCGCCTCGATGCCCCAGGCGGTGATCCAGCCGTGGCGGCGGTGGAGCTCGGTGAGGCGCTCGGGGGTGGTGGCCACTTCGAGGCCGCCGACCTGGAGGAAGCAGGGCCGCCCGTCGACATCGAGGGAGCAGAACTTCTCGACGGTGTAGCGGGCCAGCTCCGTCATGGTCTTCGAGGGGTTGGTCTGGAAGACCAGGCCCGGGGCGTGCGACGAGGAGCCGCCGGTGGCCGGGAGGGGGCCCTGGTCGACCACGGTCACCTCGGTCCAGCCGCGTGCGGAGAGCTCGTCCGCGAGGGCCGCTCCCACGACGCCCGCTCCGATGATGACCACTCGGGGTCCCGCCATCGCCCAACCTCCGAACTTGAGACCGGTGCAGTTGCTTTGTACGCAACGTGATTCAGGCTGCGCAACTCAATGTGCCCGTCTGCGAGGAGGGGTGTCAAGGGGGTGGCGGCCCCGCGGAACAGCCCGTGCCACGGCCCGCGGGACGGTCCTCGCAACAGCCCGGGGAACGGCAACGCCCGGCGGGCGGCGCGCACAGCTGCGCACCGCCCGCCGGGCGTCCCGGAACGACTCTCCTCGCGGCCCTCGCTACTTCAGCCAGGCCTTGACCTTGTCGGGGTTGGCGTCGACCCACTTCTTGGCCGCCGCGTCGTCCGACAGCTTGTCCACCGCGATGTACTTGGCCACGGTGTTCTGGTCGTCGTTGGTCCAGTGGAAGTTCTTCACCAGGTCGTACGCCGGGCTGCCCGACTTGGCGAAGCTCGCGCTGACGATCTTGTCCAGGTCGTAGACGGGGTAGTCGCAGGCGACCTTCGCCGCGTCGGCGTCGCAGCCCGTCGTGTACTTGGGCAGGTTCACCTTGACCAGCGGCACCTCGGACAGGAACCACTGCGGTTCGTAGAAGTAGCCGATCAGCCACTGCTTGTTCTTCTCGGCCGTTCTGAAGGCCTGGATGAGCGCGGTCTCGCTGCCCGCGTACACCACCTTGAAGTTCAGCTTCAGGTTCTTGACCAGGGCGGCGTCGTTGGTGACGTACGAGGGGTCGCCGTCGAGAAGCTGGCCCTTGCCGCCGGACTCGGAGGTCTTGAAGTTGGCGGCGTACTTGTCGAGGTTCTGCCAGTTGGTGATGTCCGGGTGCGCCTTGGCCAGCCACGGCGGCACGAACCAGCCGATGACGCCCTTGTTCCCGGTCGAGCCGGCCTCGACGGCCGTCTTCTGCCCGGTGATGTACTTCTTCTTCAGATCGTCGTGGCCCCAGTTCTCCAGGACGGCGTCGACCTCGCCGGTCCCGAAGCCCTGCCAGGCGATCTCCTCCTTCAGGTCCTTCTTGTCGACCGTGCAGCCGAGGTTGTGCTGTGCGACGTAGGCGACGACCGCCGCGTCCGCCTCGTAGCCCACCCAGGGGTTGACGGCCAGGTTGAAGGTCCCGCACTTGCCGCCCGAGGACGTCGAGCCGGCGGAACTGCTGCCGCCGACCTTCGCTCCGCCGCAGGCCGTGAGGGTGAGGCCGAGGACGGCCAGGCCGGCCGCGCCGGCTCGCCAGTGTTGTGCCATGGTGTCGGTACTCCTTATGCCCTGGTGCGACGTGCCGCAGCCTGAGTGATCCGGTCGAACATGACTCCGAGCAGTACGATCGCCAGCCCTGCCGCCAGCCCCTTGCCGTACAGCTCGCCCTGCGAGAAACCGGCCACGACGTCGTAGCCGAGGGCGCCCGCCCCTACCAGGCCGCCCAACACAACCATCGACAGCACGTAGATCAGGCCCTGGTTGGTCGCGAGGGTCAGGGCGCTGCGTGCCATCGGCAGCTGGACCTTGGTGATGATCTGCCAGGTGTTGCACCCGGCCGAGGTGGCCGCCTCCACGGTGGACTCGGACACGTTCCGCACCCCGTCCGCGATGATCTTGATCGCGACCGGTGCCGCGTAGACGACGCCCGCGATGATCGCCGTGAAGCGCGTCGCCCCGAAGAGCGCCAGGAACGGCACGAGATAGACGAACGGGGGCATGACCTGCGCGGCGTCCAGGGTGGGCCGGATCAGCCGGTCCACCAGCGTGCTGCGGCCCATCCACACGCCGAAGACGACGCCGCCCAGCATCGTCAGGACAGTGGCCACGGCGGTCGAGGCGAGGGTCGTCATGCTGTCCGACCAGAGTCCGGTGCCGACCAGGAGTCCGACACACACGGCCGCCGTGGCCCCGGCCCGCCAGCCGCCGAGGACCGCGCCGAGCGCGACCAGGACGGCACCGACCAGCCACCACGGAGAGTCGGTGAGGAGCGTCTGGAACGGGTTGAGCAGGCCGTTGGTGAGGGCGTCCCGCAGGGCGTTGGTGAGGCCGAAGAGATGGTCCTGCAGCCAGGTGGTCGCGGTGTCGGCGCCGCTCGCGAGGTGGCTTCCGACGGTGCCGTCGCCGGGGAACTCGGCCGCCCAGACGTAGGTGTGGGAGAGGTAGACCAGGACGACGGCGGCGACCCCGCCCGCTCCGAGCAGTGGGCGGCGCCACTTCAGGAACCGCCCGTCCGCGCGGCGGGTCTCGGTGCGCGCGGCGGCGGCCGTGGTGACCCGGTCGAGCACGATGGCCATGACGACGATGGCGAGACCGGCGTTGAAGGCGGTACCGACGTCGAGGGACTGGAGGGCCTGCATGACGGTCTTGCCGAGGCCGGGCGCGTCGATCAGGGCGGCGATGGTGACCATGGCCAGGGCGGCCATGATGGTCTGGTTGACGCCCATGACGACCGTGCGCTTCGACATCGGCAGCAGCACCTTCACCAGTTGCTGCGTGCGGGTGGCGCCCAGCGAGTCGGCCGCCTCGACGGTGGTCTCGGGGACGGAGCGGATGGCGTGCGCGGTGATGCGGATGGCGGGCGGGGCCGCGTAGATCACCGTGGTGATGACGGCGGAGGCGCCGCCGATGAGGAAGATCAGGGTCAGCGGGGCGAGGTAGACGAAGGTCGGCATCGTCTGCATGAAGTCCAGGAAGGGCGTCACGATCCGGTTGACCCGGTCGGAGAGCCCCGCCCACACGCCGAGCGGGATGCCGATGAGCAGGGCCACCAGGACCGCCGACAGGGTCAGCGCCAGGGTGTCCATGCTCTCCTGCCACAGGCCCTGGAGCCCGAAGAAGGTGAACCCGGCGACGGCCAGCAGGGCGACCCGCCAGTTGCCCACGGCCCAGGAGACGTAACCGGCGATGCCGACGACGCCGAGCCAGCCGATCTGCGGGACCGGGCGGCCGTCGGCGGGCTGGGAGATCAGCGACTGGACGAAGGTGACCAGGTTGTCGATGGCCAGCCGGATCTCGTTGAAGAAGTAGAGGAAGAGCGGGTTGGAGTTGCGGTTGGCGCCGATGCTGTCGTTGACGTCGTTCAGCCAGCGGTGCAGACCGGTGAGGTCGGCGGCGGCCAGGGTCAGCGTCTGCCGGCCCCGGAACGCGGCGAAGAGCATCAGCCAGACGACCAGGATCGCCGCCACCACTATCGGGCGGCCGACCTTCTTGCGTATGGTCGCGACCGGTACGGTCGCGTCGGCGACGGCGGCCATCAGGCGCCGCCGTCCTGCCCGGCGACCACGGCGAGGATCTCCTCGTCGCCGACGATGCCCAGTAGCTTGCCGTTCTCGACGACCTTGACCGGCTTGTCGGCGGCGAGCACCGCGCGGGTCGCCTCGCGTACGACGACGTCCGGGCCCAACTCGGGCCCGTCCAGGGCGTCGTCGGGCTCGGCGGGCCGCATGATCCAGCGGAGGGTGAGGACGTCGCCGCGCGGCACGTCCTTGACGAAGTCGCGTACGTAGTCGTCCGCCGGGGCGCCGACGAGTTCGTCGCCGGTGCCGCACTGGACCGTCTTGCCGTCCCGCATGATCAGGATGCGGTCGCCGAGCTTGAGGGCCTCGGAGAGGTCGTGGGTGATGAAGACCATGGTCTTGCCGACCTCGTGGTGCAGCCGGATGACCTCGCTCTGCATGTCGCGGCGGATCAGCGGGTCGAGGGCGGAGAACGGTTCGTCGAAGAAGAGGACGTCGGGGTCGCCGGCCAGTGCCCTGGCCAGGCCCACGCGCTGCTGCATACCGCCGGAGAGCTGGTCGGGGTAGGAGTTCTCGTAGCCGGCGAGGCCCACCAGCTCGACGGTCTCCATCGCGCGTTTCATGCGGTCGGCCTTGCCCATGCCCCGGATCTCCAGGCCGAACGCCACGTTGTCCACGACCTTGCGGTGCGGCAGCAGGCCGAAGTGCTGGAAGACCATGGAGAACTTGCTGCGCCGCAGCTCCCGCAGCCGCCGGGGGTCGGCGCCCCGGATGTCCTCGCCCTCGAAGACGATCTCGCCGGCGGTGGGTTCGATGAGCCGGGTCAGACATCGCACCAGGGTGGACTTGCCGGAGCCGGACAGGCCCATGACGACGAAGACCTCGCCGGGCGACACCTCGAAGTTCACGTCCCGCACGGCGGCGGTGCAGCCGGTGCGGTCCATCAGCTCGCGGCGGGTGAGCCCGCAGAGCTCCTCGGAGCCCGGCACCTCGTCGGCCTTCGGCCCGAACACCTTCCACAGCCGGCGCACGGAGATGACCGGGGTGCGGTCCTGAGGGTCCTGGGACGTGTCGCGCCGCTGCGACACCTCGGTCGGGGCTGGGGTCATGGTGGGACCTCTCTTCGGCGTCAGCCGCGGAACCAGTGCTGCGGCCGGGGTTGGATGTTCTGCCAGACGTGCTTGGGCTCTCGGTACTCGTCCAGGCCGGTCGGTCCCAGCTCGCGGCCCACGCCCGAGTGCCCGAAGCCACCCCATTCCGCCTGCGGCACATAGGGGTGGTAGTCGTTGATCCACACGGTTCCGTGGCGCAGCCTGCGGGCGACCCGCTGGGCCCTGCCCGCGTCCTGTGTCCAGACGGCTCCGGCGAGGCCGTACTCCGTGTCGTTGGCGATGCGGACGGCGTCGTCCTCGTCCTGGAAGCGTTCGACGGTGAGCACGGGCCCGAAGGACTCCTCGTGCACCACGCGCATGTCCTGCCGGCACTCGTCGAGGACGGTGGGCGGGTAGTAGAAGCCGTTCGCCAGTGCGGGGTCGTCGGGGCGGGCGCCGCCGCAGCGCAGTACTGCGCCCTCGGCGATCCCGGCTTCGACGTACGCCTCGACCTTCTCGCGGTGCTGTGCGGAGATCAGCGCGCCGGTCTCGGCCTCGGGGTCGAAGGGGCCGCCGAGGCGGATCAGGCGGGCGCGGCGGACGACCTCGTCGACGAAGGCGTCGTGGACCGTGTCCTCGACGATCAGCCGGGCGCCGGCCGAGCAGACCTGCCCGGAGTGCAGGAAGACGGCGGTGAGCGCGAAGTCGACGGCCGTGTCGAAGTCGGCGTCGGCGAAGACCACGTTCGGGTTCTTGCCGCCGAGTTCGAGGGCGACCTTCTTCACCGTGGCGGCGGCGGTGGCCATGATGTGCCGGCCGGTGTGCAGTCCGCCGGTGAAGGAGACCAGGTCGACGGCCGGGTGGTCGGCCAGCGGCGCGCCTGCCTCGGCGCCGGCGCCCAGCACCAGGTTGGCGGCACCGGCCGGGAGTCCGGCCTCCTCCAGGGCCTTCATCAGCAGGATGGCGGTGGAGGGGGTCAGCTCGCTGGGCTTGAGGACGACCGTGTTGCCGGCGAGCAGGGCCGGGGCGACCTTCCAGGAGGCTTGCAGCAGGGGGTAGTTCCACGGGGTGATCAGCCCGCAGACGCCGACGGGTTCGTAGGTGACCCTGCTGAGCGCGTCGTCGCGGCCGGTGTCGACCACGCGGCCGGCGCTGGTGCCGGCGACACCGCCGTAGTAGCGGAGGCAGGAGACGACGTCGGCGATGTCGTACTCGCTCTCCACCAGACGCTTACCGGTGTCCAGGGACTCGGCGCGGGCGAATTCCTTGGCGTCGCGCTCGATGATGTCGGCGGTGCGCAGCAGCAGCGCGCCGCGCTCGCGCTCGGGGGTGTGCGGCCAGGGGCCTTCGTCGAACGCGCGCCGGGCCGCGGTGATCGCGGCCTCCGTGTCGGGGCGGGTCGCCTCGGAGACCGTCGCCACGAGGGTGCCGTCCGCCGGACAGCGGATCTCGCGGTGGCCGCCGGCCACCGCCGCGCGCCATTTCCCATCCACATACAGATCTGCCACGGCCGCGCCCTTCGAGCCCGAATTCGTTGCGCATTGTGCATTGGATTGCTTTTGGTGGAACACCCTGACCGAATGTACTGACAGCCGTCAAGGGCTTCGCGTATCCCGATTCGGCCGCGAAAACGGCGCCCTCGGGACGGCTCAGCCGCCCAGCCGGTCCAGCGGCGCCCGGCGCCACCGCTCCGTCTCGGCGACCTGGTTGAAGGTGAACAGATGGAGACCCGCCACGCCCGCGGACGGCGCGGCGAACCGCAGGAACCAGGAGGCGTGCCCGGCGAGGAAGCGGCCGGACTCCCCCACGCCGATCTTCGTGGCCATGGCCAGCAGCCTGGCCCGCTGGACGGGCCCGGCGACGCCGACGTACACGGGCAGGGTGACGTCACGGCGCCGGAGGCGGGTGAGCCAGTCGCCGAGCACGCGGGCGTCGAAGCAGAGGTTGCTGACGATACAGGCGGCGTGCGCCCGCTTGTCCCACATCGCCTGGACGGTGAGGTCGTCGTGGACGAGGGGATGGCTCTCCGGACAGCCGGTGATCCCGGTCTCCGTGAAAGGTCCCCCCCTCTCGGTCACCCGGCGCAGCACCGGCAGCGCTCCCTCGTACGGCCCGGCGGGCGGATCGGCGTCGCCCGCCGGGCCGAAGAGGTCGTCGACGCCGGCCGCGCGCGGGCGTTCGGTGACGTCCTTCAGGTGGGTGTCGTCCCGTAGCAGTCGTGCGGGCACGTGCGGGACGACCCGGTAGCCGTGCGCCGTCAGCCGCTCGGTGAGGGCGAGGGTCGGCTCCAGGCCCCGGACCGGCGATGCCGTGACCGTGGCCACGACCTCGCGGGGCACATGGGCGAGGACCTTCTCCTCGGTCGCCCGCGCCGGCAGCACCTCGTAGCGGACGCGGGCGAGCAGCGCGCGCAGCGCCTCGGCGCCCATGGCGGCCTACCCGGCCTGCTTCTGGGCGTCGCGGAGCCGGTAGTAGACGGCCTTCGACGGTGGCAGCGGTTCCTTGCCGAGGATGAGGTCGGCCGCCTTCTCGGCGATCATCATCACCGGGGCGTAGATATTGCCGTTGGTGACGTACGGCATCACCGAGGCGTCCACCACCCGCAGGCCCTCCACGCCGTGCACCCGCATGCTCACCGGGTCGACGACGGACATCTCGTCGGTGCCCATCTTGCAGGTGCAGGACGGATGCAGGGCGGTCTCGCCGTCCTTGGCGACCCAGTCGAGGATCTCCTCGTCGGTCGCCACGGACGGTCCGGGCGAGATCTCCCCGTCGTTGTAGGGGGCCATTGCGGGCTGGTTGAGGAGGTTGCGGGCGACCCTGATCGCCTCGACCCACTCGCGGCGGTCCTGCTCGGTGGAGAGGTAGTTGAAGCGCAGGGCCGGGTGTTCGCGCGGGTCCTTGCTCCGGATCTTCACCGAGCCGAGAGCGTCGGAGTACATGGGGCCGACATGGACCTGATACCCGTGGCCGCCGGCGGGCACCGAACCGTCGTAGCGGACCGCGATGGGCAGGAAGTGGAACATCAGGTTGGGGTAGTCCACCTCCTCGTTGCTGCGGCAGAAGCCGCCGGCCTCGAAGTGGTTCGTCGCGGCCGGGCCCTTGCGGAAGAGCCACTGCAGGCCGATGAGGGGGGCCCGCCACTTCGCCAGATACGGCTGTACGGAGACGGGCTGCTTGCAGGCGTACTGGATGTACACCTCCAGGTGGTCCTGGAGGTTCTCGCCGACACCGGGCAGGTCGTGGACGACGTCGATGCCGAGGGCGCTCAGCTCCTTCGCGTTGCCGACGCCGGAGAGCTGGAGCAGCTGCGGGGAGTTGATCGCGCCGCCGCAGAGGACGACCTCCTTGGCCCGGACCTGCTGAGGGGCGCCCTTGCCGCGCTGGAACTCGACGCCGACCGCCTTCTTGCCCTCGAAGAGGACCCGGGTGACGAGGGCGCGGGTCTTCACGGTGAGGTTGGGGCGCTTCCTGGCGGGCTTGAGGTACGCCTTCGACGCGGACAGGCGGCGGCCGCGGTGGACGTTGCGGTCGAACTTGGCGAAGCCCTCCTGGCGGTAGCCGTTGACGTCGTCGGTGGGCGGGTGTCCGGCCTCCTCGGTGGCCTGGAGGAAGGCCGAGAAGAGCGGGTTGGTGGCCGGGCCGCGCTCCAGGACCAGCGGGCCGTCGTGGCCGCGGAACTCGTCGTCCGGGTCGGCGGCCAGGCAGTTCTCCATCCGGCGGAAGTACGGCAGGCAGTGGGCGTAGTCCCAGCTCTCCATCCCGGGGTCGGCGGCCCAGCGCTCGTAGTCCATCGGGTTGCCGCGCTGGAAGATCATGCCGTTGATGCTGCTGGAGCCGCCGAGCACCTTGCCGCGGGCGTGGTAGATCCGGCGGCCGCCCATGTGGGGCTCGGGCTCGGACTCGTACTTCCAGTCGTAGAAGCGGCTGCCGATGGGGTAGGTCAGTGCCGCCGGCATGTGGATGAAGACGTCCCACGGGTAGTCCGGGCGGCCTGCCTCCAGGACGAGCACCCGGTTGCCGGGGTCGGCCGAGAGCCGATTCGCCAGTGCGCTGCCGGCCGAGCCGCCGCCGACGATGACGAAGTCGTACTGCAAGGGAGCCATGGTGCCTCGTCTCGCTCGCGCCGTCGATTGCGCGGCATGCTAGTACGGGTATCGCTATACGCACCAGGTTGCGAACAACGCAACTTGTAAGATCTTTGTTCACATCGCGTTACTTGGAGGGCGTTGTTTACTGCGCGTATAGTTTCGCTATGAGCAACTTCAGTCCGGATACCGAAACGAACGGCTCATCTTCTGGTGGCGTGCAGTCCGTCGACCGCGCCATCAGCGTCCTGGAGATCCTGGCCCAGCGCGGCGAGGCGGGGGTGAGCGAGGTGGCCGCCGAGATCGATGTTCACAAGTCGACCGCGTTCCGGCTGCTGGGCGCCCTGGAGGCGCGCGGTCTCGTGGAGCAGTCGGGCGAGCGGGGCAAGTACTCGCTCGGCTTCGGCATCGTACGCCTGGCCGGGGCGGTGACGGGACGCATCGACCTCACCCAGCAGGGCCGGGCGGTGTGCGAGCGGCTGGCCGACGAGATCGGCGAGACGGTCAACATCGCGGTGATGCAGGAGCACTACGCGATCAACCTCTACCAGGTGCGCGGCACGGCCGCCGTCACCGCGCACAACTGGGTGGGTCAGCTGACCCCGCTGCACGCCACCTCCAGCGGCAAGATCATGCTCGCTCACCGGCCGGCCGCGGAGCGCACCGCGCTGGTCGCGGACGGGGGTCTGAAGAAGCTGACCCCGCACACCATCTCCTCCAAGGCGAAGCTGGAGAAGAACCTCGCCGAGGCCCGGGAGCGCGGCTACGCGTGGACGCTGGAGGAACTGGAGATCGGGCTGCACGCCATGGCCGCGCCGATCCGGGACCGGGAGGGAGCGGTCATCGCGTCGATCAGCGCGTCCGGGCCGTCCTACCGGTTCACCGAGGAGCGCATGCACGAGCTGGCCCCGGTGCTGGTCAAGGGTGCGGAGGAGATCAGCCACCGCATGGGCTACCTGGGCTGAGCGCCCGCACGACGGCCGTCAAACAGCCCGCGTCCGCGCGGCTGCGGGCCGGTGGGGGCTGGTCGCGCAGTTCCTCCCCCAGCCTTCGGCCGGGGTACCCCCGGCGCCCCTTTCGGGGCGCAGCGGCACCGTGCCGGCGCCGTGAGCGCGCGGGCCACGGGCGTCACTCCGGCTGCCGGGTGCCGAGCCGTTCGTGGACCCAGTCGTGGAAGGCGCCGATGTGGTGCTCGCTGGGGACCAGCACCCCGCCCTTGGCGTACAGCCGCGAGCTCATGCCGGGCTGCGTGCGTTCGCAGGCCTCGAAGTCCTGGCGGTTGACCCGGTCGAACAGCTCCACGGACCGGCTGACGTCCTTGCCGCTCGCCACGACGTCGGGGAGATAGAGCCAGTCGCACTCGACGACGGTGCGGTCGACGGCCACCGGGTACATCCGGTGGAATATCACATGGTCCGGCACCAGGTTGATGAACACCTGCGGTTTGACGGTGATCGCGTAGTACCGCCGGTCCTGGTCCGCCGAGACCCCGGGGATGCGGTCGAGCCCCTCGGAGCCGTCGACGGTGAAGCCCTGGACGTCCGCGCCGAACTCGGCACCGTGGCCCACGTAGTACTGGGCCGCGTAGCCGTCGGCGAACTCGGGCAGCACCTCGGTGAGTTCGGGGTGGATGGTGGCGCAGTGGTAGCACTCCATGAAGTTCTCGATGATGAGCTTCCAGTTCGCCTTGACGTCGTAGACGATCCGTCTGCCCACCGAGAGGTCCTCGACGCCGTAGCGCTCGATCGACTCGACGTCCCCGAGCCGCTCGACCGCCGCCCCGATCACGTCCTCCTCGAAGGACGGCGGGTTCTCCGCCAGGCACACCCACACATAGCCGAGCCATTCCCGGACGGCCACGCCCACCAGGCCGTACTCGGTGCGCCCGACGTCCGGCATCCTGGTGAGGTTGGGGGCGGCGACCAGCTTGCCGTCCAGGTCGTAGGTCCAGGCGTGGTACGGGCACTGGAACGCCCGTCTGACCTCGCCCGTCTCCTCGGTGCGGAGCTTCGCCCCGCGGTGCCGGCAGACATTGAAGTAGGCGCGGATCGACTGGTCCCGGGCCCGGGTGACGAGGATGCTCTCGCGGCCCACGTCGACGGTGCGGAAGGCGCCGGGCTTCGGCAGGTCCGCGGCGCGGGCCACGCAGAACCACATCGTCTCGAAGATGCGCTCCTGCTCCTGGGCGAAGATCCCGGGATCGGTGTAGGCGGAGCCGGGGAGGGTGGCGATCAGGCTGTCCGGCAGGCTGGTCGAGGTCACGGTGCACTCCTCGGAGGACGTCGTGGATCGGTGGGGTGACGCGGGCGCCGGGTCAGGACGCGGCGGTGCCGAACTGCTTGCGGGCGCGGGTGAACAGCCGCGGCTGGTTCATCCCGAGCACGGCGACCTGCCGGCCCGCCCGCCGGTACACGGCGAGGAAGCTGCGGTCGTCGGTCGAGCCCTCCTCGACGGTCACGCTGTCGGCCCCGGCGGCGTGACCGACGAACTGGATCCTGACGCCGTACTGGTCGGACCAGAAGTACGGCGGCCGGGGCGCCCCCGGTTCCCGGGCGCCATGGGCGAGCAGCGTGGCGACGGCGGTGTCCGGCCGTTCCAGCGCGCCGGTCCAGTGCTCGACCCTGCGGTGGCCGCCGGTGTACGGGTCGTACCAGTTGGCGCAGTCGCCGACCGCGACCACGCCGGCCACGCTGGTGCGCCCGTCGGCGCCGCACTTCACTCCGTTGTCGAGCGCGATGCCGGAGCCCTCCAGCCACTCGACGCACGGGCGGGCCCCGACCCCGACGACCACGGTGTCGGCGGGCACGCTGCGGCCGTCTTCGAGGAGCACGGCCGCCACCTGGCGCTCGCCGCTCAGCCCCTTGACGCCGACCCCGCACAGCAGCCGTACCCCGTGGTCGGCGTGGAGGGCGGAGACGACGGCGCCCATGGACTCGCCGAGCGGTCCGGCCAGCGGGGTCGGGGCCGCCTCGACCACGGTGACGTCCAGGCCGAGCGCGTACGCCGTGGAGGCGACCTCGGCGCCGACGAACCCGCCGCCGATCACCACGAGCCGGCCGCCCCGGGCGAGGTCGTCCTTCAGGGCGCGGGCGTCGTCGAGGGTGCGCAGCGCATGGACCCCGGCGAGGCCCTCGGTGCCGGGCAGGGTGCGGGCGGCGGCGCCGGTCGCGATGACCACGCCGTCGGCGCGGACCTCCCGGCCGTCGGCCAGCCGGACCGTCCGGGCGGTGCGGTCGAGCCCGGTGGCCCGGGTCCCGAGCAGCCACTCGGCGCCGAGGTCCTCGTGGTCGCGCTCCAGCGCCAGGTCCGCCTCGCCGACGGTGCCGGCCAGGAACTCCTTGGACAACGGCGGCCTGTCGTACGGACGGTGGGGCTCGTCGCCGACGACGACCAGCCGGCCGTCGTACCCCCGCTGCCGCAGTGAGCGCGCGGCCGACAGTCCGGCCAGCGAGGCGCCCACCACGGCGACCGTCCTCACGCCGCGCCGCCGGCGAGGCGGGCGGAGACGCACGGCGGCAGGTTGGGCGCGTCCGCGGACAGCCGGACGTAGACCGTTCCGTCCTCCACGACGACCTCGTGGGTGCGGACCGGGAGCTTGGCCGGGGGTGCGTCCACGGCGCCGGTCCTGAGGTCGAACTTGGAGGCGTGCAGGGGGCATTCCACCTCGCAGCCCTCCAGCCAGCCGTCGGCGAGCGAGGCGTCCTGGTGGGTGCAGGTGTCGTCGATGGCGAAGAGCTCTCCGTCGTCGGTGTGGAACACCGAGACGGGCGGTTCGATGTCGAGCCGGTGGGCCTCGCCTCGCGGCAGATCCGCGAGACGGCACGCGGGAATCATCATGACACCTCGGTGCGTATAGCGAAACGGATTGCGATGAGCGCAACGCCAGTCTGCGGGCCGCCGCGAAGCGTTGTCAAGGAGTTCACGGGCCGGTTTACCCCGGTCGCGACAGCGGTTGTCCGGGCGCGCCGAAGCCCCCTTGAAAGCACGCGTGACCAGGGCGAACAGGCGTCATGCGAAGTGCGGGTACGGCCCTGCCCCGGCACGTCACCGGGGCAGGGCCGCTTCGTCGGCGGGTGGTCAGGAACGGCGGTCGCCGGTCACAGCAGCACCACCGAGCGCAGCACGTCACCGTGGTGCATGCGCTCGAAGGCCTTCTCGACCTCGTCCAGGGCGATGGTCTCGGTGACGAACGCGTCCAGGTCGAGACGGCCCTGGAGGTGGAGATCGATGAGCATGGGGAAGTCGCGGGAGGGCAGACAGTCCCCGTACCAGGACGACTTGAGGGCTCCGCCGCGGCCGAAGACGTCCAGCAGCGGCAGCTCCAGCTTCATCTCCGGGGTCGGTACGCCGACCAGCACCACGGTGCCGGCGAGGTCGCGGGCGTAGAAGGCCTGCCGGTAGGTCTCCGGGCGGCCCACCGCCTCGATGACGACGTCGGCGCCGAATCCGCCGGTCAGTTCGCGCACCGCCTCGACGGCGTCGGTCTCCCTGGAGTTGACCGTGTGGGTGGCGCCGAGCCTGCGGGCCGTGTCCAGCTTGCGGTCGTCGATGTCGACGGCGATGATCCGCGCCGCGCCGGCCAGGTCCGAGCCGAGGACGGCGGCCGCGCCGACACCTCCGCAGCCGATCACGGCGACGCTGTCACCGCGGCCGACGTTGCCGGTGTTGAGGGCGGCGCCGATGCCCGCCATCACGCCGCAGCCCAGCAGCCCGGCGACCGCCGCCGACGCGCGCCGGTCGACCTTGGTGCACTGCCCGGCCGCCACCAGCGTCTTCTCGGCGAAGGCGCCGATCCCGAGGGCGGGCGAGAGTTCGGTGCCGTCGGTCAGGGTCATCCGCTGCCTGGCGTTGTGCGTGTCGAAGCAGTACCAGGGCCGCCCGCGCTGACAGGCCCGGCACTGCCCGCAGACGGCACGCCAGTTGAGGATCACGAAGTCGCCGGGCGCCACGTCGGTGACCCCGTCGCCGACCGCCTCGACGACCCCCGCCGCCTCGTGCCCCAGCAGGAACGGGAAGTCGTCGCTGATCCCGCCCTCGCGGTAGTGCAGATCGGTGTGGCAGACCCCGCAGGCCTCGATCCTGACCAGCGCCTCCCCCGGACCGGGGTCGGGCACGACGATGGTCTCCAGGCTGACAGGGGCGCCCTTGCTCCGCGCGACGACGGCACGGACCTGCTGAGACATGGCCACTCCTCGGCTGACAGAGGTGGCGAGATGTTGCCCTATGCGGCACGCATCTCGTGTTTCGCAACACAGCATCGCGGAGCCCGCAGCGCGGGGTCAAGGATCCGTCGGCAGGCCCGCGCCGGGCCGCGCCCGGGCCGCCGTTGCGTGCGCAAGGGCCGTCATCGCATGCGCAGGTATCATCTATTGGGCAATCACCACAAACCAGCACATGCCGATTCCGGCACGGATGTGCCCGAGGTGAGGATGCACGACATCACCTTCGACGCCCGCGACGAGCTCCCGGAGCCCGGGGGCGAGGCCGAGGTCCTGCTGGACGCTCAGGGCCGGGTCGCGGCCTGGGGCCCCGGCGCCGAGGAACTGCTCGGACACCCGGCGCGGGCGGTGCTCGGCCGGCGTGCGGACGAGCTGCTCCACGACCCCGCCGACGCCGCGCGGGTCGTCCGCCGCTGGGAGGAAGGGGTCCGCCAGGGTCCGCTGGTGCTGCGGCGGTACGGCGGGGGACCGGTCGAGGTCCAGGTCTGGGCGCGCTCCCTCACCGCCGCCGACGGCGCGCACCAGTGGCTCGTACAGGGGACCGGCGCGGAGACGTACCGTACGTACGCGTTCGGCCGTGCCCTGTTGCGGGGGCTGTTCACCGACATCCCCTTCCACATCGACCTCTTCGACACGCGGCTGCGGTTCATCGCCCAGAACCTCGCGAAACGGCGCGCCGGGGTTTTCCAGGCGACCGCGTACTCGGGGCACACCATGCGCGAGATGGCCCCGCCGGGTCTGCTGGACTTCGACGCCTTGGAGGAGCGGCAGCGGCGGGTCCTGGAGACGGGCGAGGCGCTGCTCGACACCGAGGTGGTCGGCCATCCCGTACCCGGCTCGCCGCACGACTACGTGTGGTCGGAGTCCATCCTGCCGCTCAGGGACCCGTCCGGGACGGTGATCGCGCTGGCCCATGTGGTGTCCGACGTGACCCAGCGGGTCCGCTCGCGGGAGCGGCTGGTCCTGGCCAACGAGGCAGGCACCCGGATCGGGACCACCCTGGATCTGTGGCAGACGGCCCGGGAGCTCACCGAGGTCGCGGTGCCGTGGTTCGCCGACACCTGCCACGTCGACCTCCTGGACTCCGTCTTCTCCGACAGGGACGACAGGGCGCCCGCCGACGACGCACGGCCGGGCCACCCGGTGCTCCGCCGGGCCGCCTGCGGCGGAGCACCGGCCGAGGACACGGGTGCCGACGGCGTCCGGACGGTGCGGGTGGGCGAGCTCGACACGGCGGCGACGGCGCCCGGCTCGCCGTTCCTGGACGCCCTGGCGAAGGGCGCGTCCGTCCTCCTCGCGGACGAGGAGCCGCGCCCCGGCACCGGCGGCGCGGATCCCCGGCGGGCTCCGGGCGCCGGCCCGGACGTCCACTCCTGGCTGCTCGTCCCCCTGCTCGCCCAGGGCGTCGCCCTCGGCACCGCCGTCTTCATGCGCTCGCGCAGTCCTCGCCGCTTCGAGCCCGAGGACGTGCAGCTCGCCGAGCAGATCGTGACCCGCACCGCGGTGTGCGTCGACAACGCCAGCCGCTATCACCGGGAGCGGACGACGGCCCGGACCCTGCGGCGGAGTCTGCTCCCCCAGTGGCTGCCGTCGCCGTCGGCGGTGCGCACGGCGTCCCGCTATCTGCCGGCCAGTGAGCACACCGGCCTGGGCGGGGACTGGTTCGACGTGATCCCGCTGTCCGGGGCGCGGGTGGCGCTCGTGGTGGGCGACGTGGTCGGGCACGGTCTGCAGTCGGCGGTGACCATGGGCCGCCTGCGCGGCGCCGTCCGCACCCTCGCGGACCTCGACCTGTCCCCCGTGGAGCTCCTCGCCCACCTGGACGACCAGATGAACCGCTTCCTCGACGAGCGCGGCGACGAGGTGTCCCTGGTGACCGGGGCGACCTGCCTGTATGCCGTGTACGACCCGGTGACCCGGCTGTGCCAGCTGGCGCGCGCCGGTCATCCGCCCCCGGCGGTCGTCTCGGCGGACGGCGCCGTCGACTTCGTGGACCTGCCCGGCGGCCCGCCGCTGGGCCTGGGCGGCGTCGTGTTCGACGAGCGCGAGATCGCCCTGGACGACGGGGACCTGCTGGTCCTCTACACCGACGGGCTGCTGGAGTCACGTGCGCAGGACTTCGAGACCGGGCTGCGCCGGATGCGCGCCACCCTCTCCCGCACCCCGGCGTCGGCCGCACCGCAGGAGGTGTGCGACACCCTGGTCCGCGAGTTGCTGCCGCCCGGCCACCAGGACGACGTGGCCGTCCTGGTGGCCCGGATGAGCGGGCTGGCCCCGGACTCGCATGTCACCTGGGAGATCGAGGCGCGGGACAGGATGGTCGGCCGGGCCCGGGAGCTGACTGCGCGGCAGCTGGCACGGTGGGGGCTGGCGGAGGAGTCGTTCACCACCGAGCTGATCGTCAGCGAGCTGGTGACGAACGCGCTGCGGTACGGCGGTGCGCCGATCACGCTGCGCCTGATCCGGGACCGGACACTGATCTGTGAGGTCTCCGACGGCAGCAGCACCTCACCGCATGTGCGGCGCGCCCAGGACACCGACGAGGGCGGACGCGGTCTCTATCTCATCACCCGGCTCGCGCAGAGCTGGGGGACGCGGTACGGCGCTCGGGGCAAGACCATCTGGGCCGAACAGTCACTTCCCGGCTGAGGCGCGCACCGCGGAGGAAGGCCGGTCGTCGTCCGAGCCGGGTACGACGACCAGGAAGGCGTCCGTGCTCAGGTCCATCACCACGGTCGCCCGCCCGCCCTCGGCGCGGCACCTCGCCGCGTACTCCTCGGCCGGCCACGAGCCCCGGGGAGCCCCGGCGGGAAATCGCTCCAGCACCTTCGCGCCCATAGCGGTCCTGCACCTCCCGTAGTCGGTTTTCGCCTTGCCGTGCGGCTGCCCCGGATCGACGCGGACATGCCGGAAACGCCGGACCGACACGGCCGGTCCCGCCGTGCGGGCGCGGGGAAGTGGGAGCGTGGGGCCTTCGCAGCCTGCCTGCCCCCTTGCCGCTCCGGAGCCGCCTCATGAACGTCTCGGTCGTCCTGTTCACCGCCGACCTGCGCCTGCACGACCATCCGCCGCTGCGGGCGGCCCTGGAAGCTTCGGACGAGGTCGTGCCGCTGTTCGTGCGGGACAGCGCGGTGGACCGGGCCGGTTTCGCCGTGCCGAACCGGCTGGCGTTCCTCGCCGACTGCCTGCGCGACCTGGACGCGGGGCTGCGTGAGCGCGGCGGCCGGCTGGTGACGCGTTCGGGTGACCTCGTCGAGGAGGTGTGCAAGGTGGCGGGCGAGACGGACGCCGACGCGGTGCATCTGGCCGCCGACGTCAGCGGGCACGCCCAGCGCCGGGAGGAGCGGCTGCGCCGCGCCCTGGCGGCGGACGGCCGGCGGCTGCACGTCCACGACGCGGTGACCTCGGCGGTTCCGGCCGGCGCGGTGACCCCGGCGGGTTCGGACCACTACGCGGTGTTCACGCCGTACTTCCGGCAGTGGTCGCGGCAGTCGCTGCGGGAGGTGGTGACCCCACCGCGCCGGGTCCCGGTCCCGGACGGGGTCGGCTCCGAGCCGCCGCCGGGCCGCGACGGGCTCTCCGGCGTGTCGGCGGGCCTGGCCCCCGGTGGCGAGGCGGCGGGCCGCAGGCGGCTCGCGGCCTGGCTGCGGACGGGCATCGGGGCGTACGAGGACCGCCACGACGACCTGGCCGGCGACGCGACCTCGCGGCTCTCGCCGCATCTGCACTTCGGATCGCTCTCCCCCGTCGAGCTGGTCCAGCGGGCCCGGAAGTCGGGCGGCCCGGGCGCCGAGGCGTTCGTGCGGCAGCTTGCGTGGCGGGACTTCCACCGGCAGGTGCTGGCCGCGCGGCCGGCCGTGTCGACGGCCGACTACCGCACGCGGAGCGACCGTTGGCGCTCGGGGCGCGCTGCCGACGAGGATGCCGAGGCGTGGCGTGCGGGGCGCACCGGCTGTCCGGTCGTCGACGCGGCGATGCGCCAACTGCGCCACGAGGGCTGGATGCACAACCGGGGCCGGCTGCTGACGGCGAGTTACCTGGCCAAGACGCTGTACGTGGACTGGCGCGTGGGCGCCCGGCACTTCCTTGAACTGCTGGTCGACGGGGACGTGGCGAACAACCAGCTCAACTGGCAGTGGGTGGCGGGCACCGGCACGGACACCCGCCCCAACCGGGTTCTCAATCCGGTGACCCAGGCCAGGCGTTACGACCCCGACGGCGCGTACGTCCGGCGCTGGGTCCCGGAGCTGGCCGGGCTGCCGGGGGCGAAGGTGCACGAGCCGTGGAAGCTGGGCGGCCCCGAGCGGGCGGCGCTCGACTACCCGGAGCCGATCGTCGACCTGGCGGAGGGACTCGCCCGGTTCCGGCGGGCCCGGGAGCGCGGCTGAGAACACCCGAGAGCATCCGAGAGCTACACATAAAGAAGAAATAAGAGCAGAATGCCATCTAGCGGCGTTTACCGTACGCACCAGACGCGGTCAGGCCTGCAAGTCAAAGGAGACGAGTCATGGCCAACGTCTCGCACGGCAGAAGTGACATAACCAGCCACCCCGATGTCTCCGAGATGCGGGAGCGCTACGCCCGCATGCTCGGCGGCCGTGATGTGGCGCTCGTGGACGGACCGGTGTTCCTGCTCGGCCTGTACTGCGCGGCGTCCCCGTGGATCCTCCACTACACGGCGAGCCAGCCCGCCCTCGTGACCCACAACCTGATCATGGGCATAGCGATAGGTCTGCTGGCACTGGGCTTCACCAGGGCGCCGGAGCGCATGTACGGCCTGAGCTGGGCCATGTGCGCCATGGGCATCTGGATGATCATCGCCCCCTGGGTGGTCGGCACCAGCCCCGACAAGGGCGTCATCATCAACAACGTCATCATCGGCGCACTGGCCCTCTGCCTCGGGCTGGTCTGCGCCGCTTCGGCGGCCAGGCGGACGCCCATGACCTAGGGCACACCCAGCATCCCCTGGAAGGGAGGACGCGGGGCCGGTCCGATGACGGCGGACCGGCCCCGCCGCGCGCCCACTCAGCGGCCGGGGACCAGCCAGGGCTCCTGCGGAAGCGGGCTGCCGGTCTCGATGAGGGACTTCAGGTTGGACAGTACGGCCGGCCAGCCGGACGAGATGGCCTGCAGTTCACCCTCGTCGTTGAGATCCTCGTGGGTGACGGTGAGCTTGACGATGTCGGCGTGCGGCCGGATGTCGAAGGTGACCCGGGAGTGCCGGCCGCGGTCACCCTCGTCCGCGGGCGCGGCCCAGGTGGTGACCAGGCGGGTCGGACGGTCGCTCTCGACGACGGTACCGACCACGTCGGCGATGCCGGAGCCGTCGGTGCGGACGTGCTCCCAGCGCGAGCCCGGCCGCCAGTCGGAGACGTTGGAGTGCCCCCAGTAGACGGCGGTCAGGTCGGCGTCGGTGAGGGCGTCCCACACCTTCTCCGGGGTGCCGGCGATGTAGGTGACGTAGACATAGCTGGGCTGGTCGCTCATGGCTTCCTCGGCTCGTCGCTTCAGGTCGCCGAGCGCGCGCAGGCGCGGGCGCTCGAACTTGTCGATCCACCGCTCCTGGATCTCGTGGAGCGGCACCGGGTTGAGGTAGTGCAGCTTCTCCCGCCCCCGCCGCACGGTGCTGATCAGGTTGGCGGCCTCCAGCACGGCCAGGTGCTGGGTCACCGACTGCCGGGTCATCGCGATGCGCCCGCACAGCTCACCCAGGGTCTGGCCGTTCTGCTCGTGCAGCCGGTCGAGCAGCCGCCTGCGGGTGTCGTCGGCGAGCGCCTTGAAGACCTGGTCCGTCCCGCTGTCGTCCTCTGATCGCACACTCGACGTTATGCAGGCGATTACCTGCATGTCAATGCCGGTCGCCCGCGTCGTGCCGGCGGGGAGCCGTGTCGAACGAGATCCACCCGTCCGGCGGCAGCTCCGGCAGGCCCGGCACCGGCCGGGATTCCTCCCGCCAGGCGTCGCCCGCGATCTCGGTCGCGACCCGCCGCCAGAAGGCGACGGCGCCCGGGTTCTCGTACTGGAAGGCGATCTCCCAGCGGCCCGGGTGGCGGGTGAGGACCTCGCGGACGGCGGTCAGCCCGATGCCGGTGCGACGCGCGCCGCGGGCCACGAAGAAGCTGTTGAGCACCCGCACCGGCGCGTCCAGCGCCCGGACGAACGCGAAGCCGGCCGGGTGCCCGCCCCGCACGAAGAGGTAGGCAGCCCAGCCGGGCGAGGAGAAGGCGTCCTCGACGCGCTCGCTGCGGAACGAACCGTCGGGCCTCGGCAGGAGTCCGCGGAACTCGGACAGGTCGTGGCGGAACATCAGCCACAGACGATCGACGACGGGGCGGTCCCCGGGGACGGCAGGGCGGACGACGACGTCCGCCTCGGTGGGTTCGGTCATGAAAAAAGCCTCACCCGGCGGGAGTTGCCCGCGCCGGATGAGGCTGACGTGTACATGGGATGTTACACCACGGCCGGCTCCTGGGGCGTCAGATACTCCTCGCTGATCTCCTTCGCCCCGAACGGCCACACCTTCTCCAGCCGGGCCCAGATCAGGAACGCCACGCAGCCGAGGGCGAGCCAGGCCAGGGACCACTCGATGGGGTGGCGGCCCGGGGAGTTCTTGTCCGCGTAGCCGTAGATCACGCACCAGCCGGCGAAGGCGACGATGCTCGGCAGCGGGTAGAGCCACATGCGGTACGGCCGCTTCAGCGCCGGCTGCCGACGGCGCAGCACCGTGAGCGCCACGATCTGGGCGAGCGCCTGGACGATCACCATCACGGTGGTGAGCAGCTGGATCAGGGTCGCCAGGTCGGTGTGACGGCCGATCAGGAAACCGATCGCGGTGATCACACCCATGGTGGCCAGGCCCAGCATCGGGAACCGGTGCTTGGGGTGCAGCTTCTCGTAGGGGCGGAAGAAGACGCGGTCGCGGGCGGCGTCGTAGGGCACCCGGGAGCCGCCGAGCAGGCCGGTGAAGACCGAGGCGAAGGCCGTGACCAGGATCAGCACGGTCACCGTGTCGGCGGCGCCCTTGCCCCAGGTCTTCTCCAGGACCGCCGAGGCGACCGAGGTCGAGGCGACGTCGTGCGGGTTCGTCATGCGGTGCCAGTCGATGACGCCGAGTGTGCCGATCTGGAGCAGCAGGTAGATCGCCATGATGCCGAGGATCGAGAAGAGGATGGAGCGCGGCAGGACGCGGCCGGGGTCCTTGATCTCGGCGCCCATGTAGGCGGTCGTGTTGTAGCCGAGGTAGTCGTAGATGCCGATGGTCAGGCCCGCGGCGAAGCCGAGCCAGAAGTGGTCGCTCGTCAGGTCGAAGGCGTGGGCCGGGTAGGTGAAGGCCAGGTGCGGGCTGAAGCCGCTCGCCGCGGCGACGATCACCAGCAGCACCGAGGCGATCATCACCGTCCACATGACGGCGGTGATCTTGGCGATGTGCTCGATGCCGCGCCAGAGCAGGAGCACCACCAGGGCGATGACACCGAGCCCGATCAGGTCGCCGGAGGTCTGGCCGAGCCCCGGGGCGAGGTAGCCCAGGTACTGGACGAAGCCGACCACGCCCGTGGACATGATCAGCGGGATGAAGAGCATCGCCGTCCACACGAACAGGAACGGCATCAGGCGTCCGGTGCGGTACTGGAAGGCCTGGCGCAGATAGACGTAACTGCCGCCGGAGCCGGGCATCGCGGCACCGAGTTCGGCCCAGACGAGGCCGTCGCAGAGCGCGAGCACCGCGCCCGCGACGAAGCCGATCACCGCCTGCGGGCCGCCGAACGCGGCGACCATCAGCGGAATGGTCACGAACGGACCGATGCCGCACATCTGGCTCATGTTGATGGCGGTGGCCTGGAACAGCCCGACACGGCGGACGAAACCGCCGGCCGGTGGCGCACTGCCCGAGACGACGGGACTACCGGGACCTGCAGACATGGGGGCTCCTGGGCGAGACACGGGGAAGTGGGCGAGGCGCGTACGACAGGCGGGGGCCGACTCGGCGGGATGGCCGATAAAGTTAAGGAGCCTTACTAGATGCGTCAAGTATGCGTCGGGAATCGGTGAGAATGGTGCGATGGCCGCCAGCGACGTCGTAGAGGAGCAGGAGCAGCCCTGGAGCCGGCAGCGGCTGCGCAGCACCAACGAGCGGCTGCTGCTGGACCGGCTGCGCCTGCTCGGTTCCGCCTCCCGCGCCCAACTGGCCCGGGACACGGGCCTGTCGAAGCCGACGGTGTCCAGCGCGCTCGCCGCGCTGGAGTCGGCGGGGCTGGTGCACGAGGTGGGCACCCACGTACCGGAGCGCGGTCGCACGGCCGTGCTGTACGCGCCCGACCCGGCGGCCGGCTACGCGCTCGGCATCGACGTGGGCCGGGGCTGGCTGCGGGCCGCGGTCACCGATCTCGACGGCACCCTGGTCGCCCGCTCCGACGTGCGCAACCGGGCCCGGGGCTCGGGCGCGATGGCGGACCTGCTGGTCGCGACCGCCCGGCAGGTCGTCGCCAACTCGGGAGTGGATCCGGACGAGGTGGTGCACGGTGTGGTGGGCACACCCGGCGTGTACGACGAGCGGCAGCGGCGGGTGCGGTACGCGATGCACCTGCCCGGCTGGGGGCGCGCGGGCCTTTTCGACCGGATGCGCGAGGAACTGGGCGTCCCGCTGGAGGTGCACAACGACGCCAATCTGGCCGCCCTCGGCGAGTACACGTACGGCGTCGGGGCGGGCAGCCGGCTGTTCGCGTACATCATGATCGGCACCGGCCTCGGGATGGGCGTGGTCAGCGAGGGGCGGCTGTTCACCGGGGCGCACGGACTCGCCGGGGAGATCGGCTTCCTGCCCTGGCCCGGTCGGCAGCGGGAGCCCGAGCGGCTGGAGGACGCGGTGTCGGGGGTGGCCGTGGTCGAGACGGCGCGGCGGCTGGGGATGAGCGGGCAGCTCACCGCGAAGTCCGTGTTCGACGCGGCACGCCAGGGCGATCGGGCCGCGCTGGAGGCGGTACGCCTTGAGGGCGAGCGGATCGCGCACACGGTGGCGGCGGCCGCAGCCGTGCTCGACCCCGACCTGGTGGTGCTCGGCGGTGGCGTCGGCCACAGCGTCGACCTGCTGCTGCGCCCGGTGCGGGAGCATCTGCGCACCCTCACACCGCTGCGCCCGAAGCTGGCGCCCAGCCGGCTCGGCGAGGACGCGGTGCTGCTCGGCGCGGTGGCCACGGCCCTGGGGACCGCCCGTGACCTGGTGTTCGAGCGCAGGTCGGGCGCCCCCTGAGGGCGGCGGCGCCAACTCGCGCGGGAGCCACGGTGATTGACACGGCCTCCATGGCACCCTAGCTTGAGCCGGGTTAGTAAAGTTTCCTAACTTTACGAGCCTGGAGACCATCGTGTTCCCTCGCCGTGCCCCCGGACACCGCCTCGCCACGGCCGCCGTGGCCCTGGGACTGCTCTGCTCACTCAACACCAGCGCCTGGGCCGGGGCCCGCGACCCGGCCCACGGGCCCGCCCGGATCACCCGTGTGCCGTCCGCCGCCGGGTCCGCGACCCCGCTGTCGGGCTACGCGATCCGGTCGACGGCCGACGTGAGCGACTCCGCGTCGGAGGTCTCCTCCCCCGGCTACCCGACGCAGGGCTGGTATGCGGCGGGCCCCCGCTCCACGGTCCTCGCCGCGCTCCTCGCCGACGGCGTCCACCCCGACCCGTTCGTCTCCACCAACCAGGAGAAGATCCCCAAGGCTCCCTTCCAGGTGCCCTGGTGGTACCGCAGCGACTTCTCGGTGGCCGATCCCGCGCACCGCACCTACCTGGACTTCAGCGGTGTGATCTCGGCGGCCGACGTGTACGTGAACGGCCGTCAGGTCGCGACCACCGCCGACGTCACCGGCGCCTACACCCGTCACGAACTGGACGTCACCTCACTGGTGAGGGCCGGCACGAACACGGTCGCCTTCCGCATCCAGCCCAACAACCCCGACAAGAACTTCACCATGGGCTGGCTCGACTGGCTCCAGCCGCCGCCCGACCAGAACATGGGCATCGTCCGGGACGTCCTGGTCCGGCGCGGCGGCCCGGTCGCGCTGCGCGACGCGCACGTGGTGACGAAGCTCGCGGTGCCGTCCCTCGCGACGGCCGACCTGACGGTGAAGGCGCAGGCCCGCAACGACTCGGACGCGCCGGTCACCGCCGAGGTCTCCGGCACCGTAGCGGGGGTGACCCTCACCAGGCCGGTCGAGCTCGCGGCCCACCAGACCAGGACCGTCTCCTTCACTCCTGCCGACACGCCCGGTCTGCACCTCACCTCCCCCAAGGTGTGGTGGCCGGCGGGCATGGGCGGCCAGCCGCTCTACGACCTCGCTCTCACCGCCTCCGTCGCCGGCACGGCGTCGGACACCGCGCACGAGAGCTTCGGCATCCGCGACGTCCGGGCACCGCTGAACTCCGACGGCGCCCGCCAGTACTCGATCAACGGCCGCCGGCTGCTGATCAAGGGCGGCGGCTGGTCACCGGACGAGTTCCTGCGCTGGGACCGCGCCTATGTCGGGGACCGTCTGAAGTACGCCCTCGACCTGGGCCTCAACGCCATCCGTCTGGAAGGCCACATCGAGCCCGACGAGTTCTTCGACCTCGCCGACCGCCTCGGCGTCCTCACCCTGCCCGGCTGGGAGTGCTGCGACAAGTGGGAGGGGCAGACCAACCCCGGCGAAAGCGGCGAGAAGTGGACCGCCGCCGACTATCAGGTCGCCCAGGCCTCGATGGCCGCCGAGGCCGCCCGGCTGCGTGACCACCCGAGCGTGGTCTCCTTCCTGATCGGCAGCGACGCCGCGCCCGACGCGAAGATCGAGAAGAGCTATCTGGACGCCCTGGACGCCGCCGACTGGGCCGTCCCGGTGGTTCCCGCCGCCTCGGACAAGTCAGCCCCCCAGCTGGGCAGTTCGGGCATGAAGATGACCGGCCCCTACGACTGGGTTCCGCCGGGCTACTGGTACGCCAAGCGCGAGGGCGGCGCCACCGGCTTCAACTCGGAGACCAGTGCGGGCCCGGACATCCCCACCCTCGACACCCTGCGCCGGATGATGACCCCGGCCGAACTCGACACCCTCTGGAAGAACCCGGACGCCAAGCAGTACCACCGCTCGCCGTCCGCGACCTTCGGCACTCTGAAGATCTACGACGCCGCCCTCACCGGCCGGTACGGCGCCCCGAAGAGCCTCACCGACTACGTCCGCAAGGCGCAGCTCGCCCAGTACGAGAACGTCCGCGCCCAGTACGAGGCGTACGAACGCAACCAGACCGACGCCTCGAAGCCCTCGACCGGGGTCGTCTACTGGATGTTCAACAGCGGCTGGACGTCCCTGCACTGGCAGCTGATGGACCGTTACCTCGACCAGGGCGGCGCCTACTTCGGCGCGAAGAAGGCCAACGAGCCGCTCCACGTGCAGTACTCCTACGACGACCGCTCGGTGGCCGTGGTGAACAACCGACACGCTCCGGCGTCCGGACTCACCGCGCGGGCGACGCTGTTCAACCCCGACGGCACCCAGAAGTACGACAAGACCGTCACCGGTGTCTCGGTCAAGGGCGACGGCGCGCACAGCACCGCGCTCACACTGCCGGCCTCGGTGACCGGGCTGTCGTCCACCTACCTGGCGCGGCTGATCCTCACCGACGCCGACGGCAAGGAGGTGAGCCGCAACGTCTACTGGCTCTCGACCAGGCCCGACACCCTCGACTGGGCGAAGACCGACTGGTGGCACACGCCGACGACGAGCTACGCCGATCTGACCGGGCTCTCCTCGATGGCTCAGGTCCCGGTCACGGCGACAGCGTCGACGACGGACGCCGACGGTACCTCGACCACCACGGTCACCGTCCGCAACACGGGCACGGGAAAGACCCCCGCCCTGCTGACGGACGTCCACGTGGTCGACGCGGACGGCAGGCCGGTGCTGCCGGTGCGCTGGTCGGACAACGAGGTCAGCCTGTGGCCGGGCGAGTCGGCGACCCTGACGGCCACCTACCGGACGGCCGATCTGCACGGCTCGGTGCCCCAGGTGCGGGTCTCCGGCTGGAACGCGGCGGAGCGGACGGTTCCGGCGGGCCCGCCGGAACCGTCCGGCCCGCTCAGCTCACGTTGAGCGCGGTGTCGTCGATGACGAAGGACGTCTGGAGGGTCGAACCCTCGACACCGGTGAACTTGATGGTGGCCGTGGTACCGGCCAGGGAGGAGACGTCGAAGCTCTTGAGGACGTATCCGGAGGCCGCGTTGAGGTTGGAGTACGTGGCCAGGGTGGTGGATCCGGCGGTGACGGTCAGCTTGTCGTAGGCGGTGCTGGTCGTGGTCTCCGCCGTGTCGACGTGCAGGTAGAAGCTGAGCGTCGCCGAGCAGCCGGACGGGATGGTCACCGACTGGGACAGCGTGTCGGTGTGGGCGGACCCGTAACCGTCGAGCCAGGCCTTGTACGAGCCGGTGCGGGCCGCCTCGCTGCTGGAGTTGGTGATGACCCCGCTGCTGGCGGTCCAGGTGGTGCTGCCGGATTCGAAGCCGGGGTTGCCGAGGAGCTGGGCGGAGGTGCAGGTGCCACCGCCGCCCCCTCCGCCGCCACCGCTGCTGCCGCTGGAGGCGCCGGTGAGCCAGGCGGTGGCGTTGAGGGCGAGGGCGGCGTTGGTGGCGCCGCTGTCGTTCCAGCCGTCGTACAGCGTGTTGCCGGACTGGCCGGTGCCGTCGTCGATCGGGGAGCTGTCGCCCCAGAAGGCGACCCGGCCGCTGCCGAAGGTGCTGGTCGCGAAGAAGGCGCCGGTGTTCCCGGAGTAACCGCTGCGGTAGACGAGGCCCTTGACGGCTGAGTTGTCGGAGGGCTTGAGGGTGGCGGTGGTGCCGTCGGCGATCAGGCTCTTGGTGACGGTGCCGAAGGAGCCGTTCAGCACGGGGTCGCTGCTGTCGCTGATCGCGGCCGGATAGCCGGAGCTGATGTCCAGCGAGTCGATCGAGAAGCCGAACGGGTCGGTCGAGTCGACGCTGTTGTTCGTCATCAGGTCGTTGAGGATCTCGACCGCGTCCTCACCGTCGCTGTTGCGGTCGGCGCCGGTGTGGTCGGAGATCATGAAGAGGCCGCCGCCGTTCTTCACGAAGGTCATGATCGCCGTCTTCTCGGCGGTCGTGAACAGCGTGTTCGGCTCGGGCAGCACCAGCGCGTCGAAGTTCGACAGGTCGGTCGTCGACGAGCCGCCGTAGGTGAGCGCGCTGGTCGCGGTCTTCATGCTGTAGCTGCCGGTCTTCTGCAGGGCGACGCCCCACGAGGAGAGCGCGCCGGTCCAGTCCGTCTCCGAGGACGGGGAGGAGTCCTGGGCCAGCGGGTCGGGCTTGCTGGTGGAGATGATCCAGTCCGCGTTGCCGGCCTCCTCGGCGTGGCCGTCGTCGAACAGGACGCGGTAGGTGGTGGCCGCGTGAGCGGGGGCGGCCGCGGTGCCGACCTGAAGGGCGGCTCCCGTGGCGAGCAGGGCGAAGCCGGCCAGGGCGGTGGTGAGTCTGTGGCGGGATCTGCTGGATCCAAGCATCCGGCGAACCTCCGTGAGGGGGTGGGGTAGAGGCGGTGCGGGCGCCAACTCTGCGCGCGTAGAATCTGCTTGAGATTTCTACACGCGTCGACTCGATGAAAGGTACATGACATGTCCAGTCGGTGAACAGAAAGCCGCTGTAACAACCGGGCGGGACTGCCGCCGGGTTGAGCGGGCAGATTGGACAGCAGCGGAGTACAGACGAAGAGGGGCGGAAATGGAGATCTCGGGCATCATCAGCGCCATCATCATCGGGCTCATCATCGGTGTGCTGGGACGCCTGGTCGTCCCCGGCCGCCAGCACATCGGCGTCCTGTGGACCATCGTCGTCGGCATCGTCGCGGCGCTGCTGGGTTCGGCGATCGCGGCGGGCTTCGGCGTGGCCGACACCAAGGGCCCCGACTGGATCGAGTGGTTCATCCAGATCGTACTGGCGGCGATCGGGATCGCGGCACTGGACCGCACCAAGGGACGCCGGTGACCGGAGCGCGCCTCACCCGTGGCGGGGCCGCACCACCCGGTGCGGCCCCGCCACGCGGGCGCGCCCGGCGGCGCCCGGCCTGCTGACCGCTCGTCCATACCGCCGGCCGGCCTGTCCCCACCGCCGGCCGGCCTGCCTCCGTAGGCCGCTCACCGCGGAGAGAGGTACGGCGTGGTCGTGGTCAGGGCGTGGAAGCCCAGTCGTTCGAGGATCGGCCGGCTCATGGGCGACGCGTCCACCTGGAGGTAACGGCAGCCCTGCGCGGCGGCGACACGGGCCCGGTGGGCGACCAGGGCACGGTACACACCACGCCCACGCCATCCTTCCACCGTGCCGCCGCCCCACAGTCCGGCGAACCTCGCCCCGGGGACCAGCTCGACCCGGGCGGCGCTGACCGGTTCGTCCCCGGCGAGCGCGACCATCGCGACCACGCTGTCCGGCTGCTCGGCGAGCCGGGCCAGCAGCCGGTGCCGCAGCCGTGAACCGTCGGTGCCGAAGGCCTTCTCGTGCACGTCGACGACGAGTTCGATGCCTGCCCGGTCGGTGGCGGGCACCACGCGTACGCCGTCCGGCACTTCGGCGTCCAGGCTCAGCCGGGCGACCTCCCCGGCCATCAGCGTCTCCTCCGGCTCCGGCTCGAACCCGGCCGCGGTCAGCCGGTCACCGAGGTCCGACGGCAGGTCGTGGCCGTAGCGCTTCCACTCGAACTCCCGCCCGTGGGCCGCGAAGAAGTCGATCTGCTCGGCGATCGCGCGGTCCGCGGTCTTCTCGTCGAGCCCTGACCAGAGGACGCCGTTCCATCCCTCGGCGTCCGCCACCTGGCGCACCACCGCGCCCGCGCGCTCGATCCGGGCGCCGGGTCCGTCGGGCAGGGCGCCCTGGCGCATGTCACGGTCGTACAGCGCGAGCACTGCTTGCTGATCCATCCGAGCACTCCACCATCCCGGGGCGCCGACGGCAACGCCATTACCTGCTCGCTGCCGGGTGCCCGGGGCTGACGGTCAGCCCAGTTCGAGCGTCGTGACCCCGAAGACCCGCTCACGGGCGTGGTCGCGGACCGGGCCCGTGTACATGCGGGCGGTCTCGAACGAGGGGGCGAAGCCGGCCGCCTCGGCGAGGGCGACGCCCGCCGTACTGGTCTCGGGCACGTCGATGGCGACCTGCTGGCCCGCCGCCTCGGCGATGAGGCCGATGAACAGGGCGCGGGCGTCGTCGGCGGTGTCGGCGAAGAGGGGGCCGATGCGCAGGGTGTCGCGGCCGGGACGGATCACGCCGTAACCGGTGAGGCGGTCGCCGTCGTGGCGGACGAGCGCCTTGTGCCCGCTGGTGGCCAGCCACGCGGCCACGAAGCGCGGCCGGTCGGCCGGGCAGCAGGCGCTGTCGTAGGCCGTGACGGCGGCCAGGTCCGCGGCGCGGGCGGGCCGGACGCCGGCCGGGGGCTCGGCGGCGGGCGCCTCACCGACGAACCGGGCGGTCCGGTGGGCGAGTTCGAAGCCGGACTGGCGGTAGTTGTCCTGCTGGGCCACCACGCCGTCGAGGCCGACGGTACGGTCGCCGGCATGGGCGAGCGCGGTCTTCCAGGTGGTGAAGCCGTGCCCCTGGCCGCGCAGGTCGGGGCGGACCAGGTACCAGCCCAGGAAGGCGTAGTCGGCGCCGTGGTTCACGACGGAGATGGCCGACACCGGTTCACCGTCGACGCGGCCGACGAAGAACCCGTCGGGATCCTGGGCGAAGAAGGCGGTGATGTCCGACAGCCCGGGATTCCAGCCCTCGTCCGCCGCCCAGCCGACGATCACCGGCCAGTCGTCCGGCGTGGCCTGGGTGACGACGAGGTCCTGGGGGGCCGGAGAGGTCATCGGCGCGCTCCATTCCGTGGCTGGGTCCGACCGCGCGGCGACCGGCGCCGCCCGCCCGCAGCATCCTTCCCGATCACCGGAGACAGCGCCACGACGGGATCAAGCCGTTGACGTGCGCCCCGGGCACCGCGCACCGCCGGCGGCCGGTTCGGCAGCCGCCGTGCGCGCGGCGCAGGCCCCACCGGTCGGGCCGGTGGGGCCTGCCGATGCGCGGTGCGTCAGCCCGCCCGGCTATCACCTCGGCCGGTCAGCGCGTGCGGCCCGGGCGGAAGCGCCGGTGCAGGGCGGTCCCGGTGAGCAGCAGCGCCGCGCTGCCCGCCACGGCGGCGCCGGTGAGGTCCGTGCCGGTGTGGGCCAGGCTGGCCTCGGCCGGCGGCTCGGCGGGGTGGTGCGCCTTGGGCGCGTGGGTCTTCGTCGGGGCCGGCGGCTCGGGAGCGGTCGGCGGCTTGACGGTGGGCAGCACCGGGGTGTGGACCTTCGGCGGGCCCGGGTGGTCACCGGAGGTGTTCACCGAGGTGTTGCCGATGGCCGGATTGAGGACGCCGACCACGTTCACGCTGTTGCCGCTGACGTTCACCGGGAGGTCCACCGGCAGCTGGACGCCGTTGCCGGAGATCACCCCGGGCGAGTCCACCTCGGCGCCCCGCGCGGACGCGCCCCCGGTCGTCGCCGAGCCGCCGGGAGTGTCGTGACCGGTGTCGCCACCGCCCTGGTTCGCGCAGGTGTTGCCGGCCGCCGGGTTCAAGAGCCCCACCACGTTCACGGTGTTCCCGCACACGCTCACCGGGACGTGCACCGGCAACTGGATGCCGTTGCCGGAGATCACCCCGGGCGAACCGGCCGCGATGCCGTCCGCGCCCGAGTCGGCCCAGGCCGGGACCGCCACAGCCATCGCACCGGAGGCGGCGGCGACGGCGATCACCCCGTTTCGGGTCACCCGTTTCATAGGTTCCCTGCCTTCCAGACATGATTGCGGACGCTCGCCCGCAACGGTTAAAACGCAGACGAACCATCTGAGTTATGGCTGATCCACCTTTCACCCCATCGAGTGACACTGAACTCGAACCGGCAGTAAAAGTGTGCAAGGGCCTGAAACCGGATGATCGCGCGGAGGATACGGCCCCCCGGCCCGCCCCGCTCGCCGGGAGGCGGCCCCCGTGGAGCCCGCTTATGGTGGGCGAAAAGTCCTGTACCCGGTCCGCCACGGAGCGTCCCTGGAGGCCCTCGATGCCTGCCGTGCCCCGTACCCGGCCCGCCCTGCGGCGCTGCGCGGGCGCCGGCGCCGTCGCCCTGGCGCTGCTCGGCGCCGGGCTGCCCGCGGCCGCCGCGGAGACGGGCGGCAAGCAGCCGGACCTGACCCGGTTCTACCGGCAGAAGGTCAGGTGGGCGGCGTGCAAGGACGTGGAGCTGCCCAAGGACATGCAGTGCGCCAAGGTCACCGTCCCCCTCGACTACGCGCGACCGGCCGCGGGCACCCTCGACCTGGCGCTGTCCCGCTACCGGGCGACCGGCAGGTCGCGGGGCTCGGTGCTGCTGAACTTCGGGGGCCCGGGCGGCTCGGGCGTCAGCGGGCTCGGGCAGCAGGGCAAGGACTTCATGGGCCTGACCAACGGCTACGACGTGGTCGGCTTCGACCCGCGCGGGGTCGGCCGCTCCTCCCCCGTCAGCTGCGGTGGCGGCGCCGAGGGGGCCTCGGACGGCGCGATCGCGGAGAAGCCGCCCGACGTCGGGCATCCGCTGGCCCTGATGAAGGCGCTGAAGCAGCTGACGCTGCGGTGCACCAGGAACTCGGGGCCCGTGCTGTCCCACATAGGCACGGTGAACGCCTCCCGGGATCTGGACGTCATCCGCGAGGCGCTCGGCGACAGGAAGCTGAACTACCTGGGCTTCTCCTACGGCACCAGACTCGGCGCGGTGTACGCGGCGCAGTTCCCGCACAACGTGGGCCGGATGGTGCTGGACGGCGTGGACACGCTGACCGAGTCGCTGGCCGAGCAGGGGGTGGCCGGTGCCCGGGGGCAGCAGACGGCACTGGACGACTTCCTGGACTGGTGCGCCACCGACCTGGGGTGCCCGTTCGGGCAGGACCGGCGCAAGGCCGGCGAGGCGGTCGTGCGGCTGGTGCGGTCGCTCGACAAGGACCCGGTGCCCTCCGACTTCGGTGGCTCGTTCTCCGGTCAGGACCTGGTGGCCGCCATCGGGCAGGGGCTGTACGGCAAGGAGCTGTGGCCGAAGCTGGAGCGGGCGCTGGCCTCGCTGGTCGAGGACGGCGACACCCGGGGGGTGCAGAACTTCGCGTCCGGCGGCTACGCGCTGCCGAAGGGGCACCCGCGAGGCGGCGGCCTCGTGGACGGTGCGGACGTCCCCGTGGACAACCTGTCGGCCGCGCTGATGGCGATCGACTGCGCCGACGACCCGGACCGGCCGAGCGCCGGGCAACTCACCTCGGACGTCGCCCGGCTGGACAAGGAGTACCAGCAGGCGTCCCCGGTCTTCGGCCGGTTCCGGCTCACCCAGGTCCTGCTCTGCTACGGCCGGCCGCGCGGCACGGACTTCATCCGTGACGAGGTGAAGGACGTGCCCTCCGCGCGGATGCTGCTGGTGGGCACGCGCGGTGACCCGGCGACGCCGTACAGCTGGACGATCGAGACGGCGAAGCGGCTCGGTCCGTCGGCCGTGGTGCTGGACAACAGAAGCGACGGCCACACCGGCTACACGTCCTCCTCCTGCGTGCACGGCAAGGTCGACGACTTCCTGCTGTACGGCACGCTGCCGCCCGACGGCAGTTCCTGCCCGGCGGACGGTGACGGGGGTGCCCTCACCGACTCGTCGGACTGAGGCTCAGGAGAGGGTGAGCTCGGGGTCGTAGAGGTCGATCCAGTGGGCCAGGTCGAGGGTGCGTTCCAGGCCGCGCCGGTCGGCCTGGGTGGTCAGTTCGGTCCGGTGGGCCGCCCGGTCGGCCTTCTCGCGGTCCACGAGGTCGAAGACCCGGTGGTCGGGCCGGGTCAGCAGGTCCTTGACCTGGTCCTGGAGGGCGCGGCCGTACTCCGGGTCCTGGGTGGACGGGTAGGGGCTCTTGACCCGGTCGTACACGGACTGCGGGAGGACGTCCCGGGTGGCCTCGCGGAGCAGGGTCTTCTCACGGCCGTCGAAGGACTTGAGGGACCAGGGCGCGTTGTAGACGTACTCGACGAGCCGGTGGTCGCAGAACGGCACCCGGACCTCCAGGCCGACGGCCATGCTCATCCGGTCCTTGCGGTCGAGCAGGGCGCGGACGAAGCGGGTGAGGTGCAGATGGCTCATGCGCCGCATCCGGTACTCGAAGTCGTCCTCGCCGTCCAGGCGCTGGATGCCGGTGACGGCCGAGTGGTAGGCGTCGGCGACGTAGGTCTCCAGGTCGAGGGACTTGGCGAGGTCCGTGCGCAGGACGTCGGAGTCGTCGCCGAAGTGCCGGGCGAACTGGAAGAGCCAGGGGAAGGTGTCGGCGGTGCGGGCTCCCTCGTCGAAGAACTGCAGGTAGCCGCCGAACACCTCGTCGGCCGACTCCCCGGACAGCGCGACGGTGGACTGGTCGCGGACGGCCCGGAACAGCAGCAGGAGCGAGGTGTCCATGTCCCCGAACCCGGCCGGCAGGTCGCGGGCCCGGATCACCCGCTCGCGGACCGCGGGGTCGGCGAGGCTGGCCACGTCGAGGACGATGTCCTGGTGGTCGGTGCGGGCCAGCCGGGCCACGTCGTGCACGAAGGGCGTGTCGGGAGTGCCCCGCAGTTCGTCCGCGACGAAGTTGTCGGTCCGGCCGACGAAGTCCACGGCGAAGCTGCGGACCTTCTCGCCGTGCACGGCGAGTTGCCGGGCGGCAAGGGCGGTCATGGCGGAGGAGTCGAGGCCGCCGGAGAGCAGGGTGCAGCGGGGCACGTCGGCGACCAGCTGGCGGCGCACGATGTCGTCGAGGAGTTCGCGGACGGTGGCGACGGTGGTGTCGCGGTCGTCGGTGTGCGGGCGGGTCTCCAGGCGCCAGTACGCCCGGGTGCGCAGGCCGTCGCGGTCGACGGTGACGACGGTGCCGGGTTCCACCTCGCGCATGCCCTCCCACACGGCGTGGCCGGGGGTCTTGACCATGGTGAACAGCTCGCGCAGCCCGTCCAGGCCGACCCGGGGCCGGACCAGCGGATTGGCCAGGATCGCCTTGGGTTCGGAGCCGAACAGGACGCCGTCGGGGGTCGGGTAGAGGTAGAAGGGCTTGATGCCCATGCGGTCACGGATCATCACGAGCTTGTCGTGGCGGCCGTCCCAGACGGCGAACGCGTACATGCCGTTGAGCCGCTCGGCGACGGCGTCACCCCACTCGACATAGCCGCGGAGCACGACCTCGGTGTCCGAGTCGGTGGTGAACTCGTGACCTCGGGCGACGAGTTCACGGCGCAGCTCGGTGAAGTTGTAGGCCTCGCCGGAGTAGACCATCGCGACGGTGCCGGCCGGGGTGCGGACGGTCATGGGCTGGCGGCCCCCGGGCAGGTCGATGATCGCGAGCCTGCGGTGCCCCAGGGCGGCGGGACCCTCGCTCCAGGTGCCCCGGTCGTCGGGGCCGCGGCATGCCATGGTCTGCGTCATCGCATCCAATGCGCGCGTCTCGGTGGTGAGGTCACGGTCGAAGGAGACCCAGCCGGTGATGCCACACATGCGTTACCTCCCGCTGCCGGTCGGCCGGGCCACGCGCGCCACCTGCGGGTTCCGCGGCGGAGGCGATTGCCCGAGCGAACCACTTGTATTCAGCACCTATGTGACGAGCGTGCGCCCGCGTTCTCGGCCGGTCAACCTGGCCGTAACACGAACGGAGTACTCCGCCCTCGGTTTCGGACGCGTTTTGCCCGCCCGAGGGCCGCGCACCCGCGCCGCGTCGGGCGCGGTCCGCCCGGAACAGGCCAAGCGCAAAAAGTTCGCCAAACGGGTCGGCGCCGCGGCTTTCGCCGGGCGCCGGTCACGTGGTGCTGTCGGGGGCTCGCGCTACACGGCCGGTGCCAGGAACCGGTCCAGGACCGCCGTCAGCTCGGCCGGCCGCTCCACCGGGAGTTCGTGTCCGGCGTCGATGATCCGGACCTCCGCGTCCGGGTAGGCCTTGGCCATCCGCAGCATCTGCCGCACCGGCAGCTGGATGTCGTGGTAGCCGTGCACGATCAGGGTGGGCGCGGCGATCTCGCCGACCCGGTCCAGGACGTCGAAGGCCCGCATGGCGCCGTACAGCGTCATGACGACCTCGCGCGGGGTGCCGGCGGACGCGCGGACGTACTCCCGGATCTCCTCGCGGGGGTGGCCGGGGGCGAAGGCGCGCTGGATGTTGGCGGCGACGAACATCTTGTACGGCACCAGGGTCGAGGCCGCCATCAGCAGCCCGCGGCCGCGGCTGTACGTCATCCGGCCGATGGAGCCGACCAGGACCATCCGCTCGACCCGGTCCGGATGGGCCAGCGCGATGGTCTGGGAGATCATGCCGCCCATGGAGTGACCGACGGGGACGAACCGGTCCACCTTGAGATGGTCGAGGAGGGCGATGACGTCCTGCGCGAGCTCCGCGACGGTCCTCACCCCGGCCCCGGTGCTCTCGCCGTGGCCGCGCAGGTCGAGCCGGATCACCCGGCGGTGGCCGGCGAAGTGCGCCATCTGATGGTCCCAGCGGTGCCGGTTCGCGGTCCAGCCGTGGATGAACACCAGGGGCGCGGCGCCGCCGTCGCGGGGGCCCTCGTCGTCGTACGCCAGCACCGCTCCGTCGACGTCGAACTGCGGCATGGCGGCCTCCTGGGGCGTGATCCGGTTACTGCCGGGTACGGTAACCGGCCGTCCCGGCCCTCGTCACCGGGCCGCGGGCCTCAACACGGTTACGGCGCGCCCCGGAACCGGGGACGCCGGGGAATTACCCCAAATGCCGCAATGGCGAATCGGTCCTATGGTGCTGGTATGGAGCACGCACTCAGTTCTTCGACCCTTGCCGAGCTGCGCCGTCCGCGCCCCTATCCCGCTGTCTCCGTGCTGACGCCGACGCACCGCCGGGAGCCCGACAACGCCCAGGACTCCGTCCGGCTGCGCAATGTCGTGGCCGAGGCGAAGAAGCAGCTGGAGGCCGATCCCGCGGTCACCCGGGACCGGCGCTCCGACGTCGTCGCTCAGCTCGAACAGGCTCTCGCCGAGGTCGACCTGACCTACACCGAGGACGGTCTGGTGATCTTCGCCGCGCCGGGTGAGCACCAGGTGTGGTCGCTGGCCCGCAGTGTGCCCGAGCGTGTGGTGCTCTCGGACACCTTCCTGACCCGCAACCTGGTCTCGGCGCACGCCGCCGAGCGGCCGTTCTGGGTCCTGTCGATCTCTGCCGACCGTGTCACGCTCTGGAACGGCGGTGTCGACCGGGTCACCGAGAGCCGGTCCGGTGGTTTCCCGCTGAACCGCAGTACGGAGAACTTCGACGCCGAGCGCCTGCAACGCGTCGGCGACCTGCCCAGCACCTTCCGCGACGAGGACACCAAGCATTTCCTGCGGGACGCGAACACCGCGATGGCCGCGCTGCTGCGCGACGAGCCGCGGCCCCTCTACGTCACCGGCGAGCAGGCCGCCCTCTCGCTGTGGGAGGAGCTCGGCAACGTCGCCAGGCACAGCATTCCCGTGCAGCACGGCGGTCTCGCGCACGCCGGCCCGGAGGCCGTGTGGCAGGCGATCAGTCCGCTTCTCCAGGCGGAGTCCCGCCGGAGCACCGCGTCGGTGGCCCGGGAACTCGAATCCGCCCGCGGCCACAAGACGTTCGCGGCCGGTGTCGACGAGGTCTGGCAGAACGCCCGCGAGGGCCGGGTCCGGCTGCTGGCCGTCGAGGAGAACTACCGCACCACGGTCCGCGACGACGGCGACCATCTGGTCCCGGCCGCGAGCGGCGACCTCGACGCCCGCGACGACATCGTGGACGAGATCGTCGAGCAGTGCCTGGAGACCGGCGCCGAGGTGCGCTTCGTTCCGGACGGCACCCTGGGCGACGAGAACGGCATCGCCGGCGTGCTGCGCTACTGACCGGCCCCTCTCTCGGCCGACGTAGGCTCTGGAACGTGATCGTCGGCCGAGAGGGAGGGCGTGGGCGTGGCTGAGTTGCTGGGCGTCGCGGTGCTGGGTGTCGGACACATGGGGGCCGACCACATACGACGGCTGGACCAGGTGGTGAGCGGTGCGAGGGTGGCGGCGGTCGCCGACCCCGACCTGGACCGTGCCAAGGAGGCGGTGGGCGGTCTGGACGGCGTCACCGTGCACGCGGACCCACTGGCCGCCCTGGCCGCGCCGGGCGTCGACGCCGTGCTGATCGCCTCCCCCGGCCCGGCGCACGAGGAGCCGCTACTGGCCTCTTTCGAGCGCGGACTTCCGGTGCTGTGCGAGAAGCCCATGGTGCCGGACTCCACCGGTGCGCTGCGGGTGGTGGAGGCCGAAGCGGGGCACGGGCGCAGGCTGGCGCAGATCGGGTTCATGCGCCGCTACGACGCCGAGTACCAGCGTCTGAAGTCGCTGCTGGACGGCGGCGGTCTGGGCCGGCCGCTGATGCTGCACTGCACCCACCGCAACGTGTCCTCGCCGCCCGGCTTCACCAGCGCCATGCTGATCAACAGCTCGGTGTCGCACGAGATCGACGCGGCCCGCTGGCTGCTCGGCCAGGAGCTGACCGCGGTGACCGTGCTGCGGCCGCGGCCCTCCTCGGGCGCGCCCGAGGGGCTGCTCGACCCGCAGCTGGTCCTCTTCGAGACCGAGGGGGGCGCCGTCGTCGACGTCGAGGTCTTCGTGAACTGCGGCTTCGGCTACCAGGTGCGCTGCGAGGCCGTGTGCGAGAAGGGCAGCGCCCGGATCGGCGAGGACCACACCATGCTGGTCACCGCGGCCGGCGGCGCTCGCGAGGAGGTGGCCCAGGACTACCTGGTGCGGTTCGCGGACGCCTACGACCGGGAGGTGCAGGCCTGGGTGGACGCCACCCGGCGTGGCAGGGTCACCGGACCGAGCGCCTGGGACGGCTACGCGTCCTCCGTGGTCGCCGAGACCGGAGTCCGGGCGCTGGAGACCGGCGGCCGCACGGCCGTCGACCTCGCCCCGCGCCCGGACCTGTACGCCGGGGACGTCAGCCGCTGACGCCGGCGGCGCCCGTCTCCAGGCGGCCGGTGAACCGAGCGGGTTGCCCGCCCTGGCGACGGCGAAGTTCTTGAAGTAGGCGCAGCCGTTGTCCCCGTAGTTGTCCTGGGCGTTCTGGTAGACCTTCCAGGTCACCCCGGCGTTCTGCAGGGCCTCGGCGTAGTTCTGCCAGGTCAGGCCGGACTCGTCACCGCCGTCGTAGCTGCTGGGGTCGACCTTGCCGCTCCACGGGTAGGTGCGGTTGGGGCCGGTGGCGCTCAGGGTGGAGCAGAAGTAGGCGTCGCAGATCGTGTAGTTGTCGGCGAGCGCGTAGTGGAAGGGGATGTCGGAGCGGCCCAGACAGCCGAGGGACCGGACATTGCCGACGCCCGCCACCCAGTTGTCGAGGCGGCCCTTGTTCCATGCGGAGTGCTGGGAGGACCAGGAGTGCGGCAGGTCGCCGTTGCACTGGGCGAGGGTCTCGCCGTCCCTGCCGCCGGCGTCGGGGGTGGCGCTGAGCTTCCACGGGTACTGACGGCCGGAGCCGTTCGGCTGGTCGAAGACCGGGGGCCGCCGCAGAGGGTGATGCCGCTGCGGTCCGCGAAGCCGCGGACGCCCTTGAGGCGCCCGAAGTAGTGGTCGAAGCTGCGGTTCTCCTGCAGGAGGATCGCCACGTGCCTGACGTCCGAGATCGTGCCGGTCGCCGTGGTCCGGACCGCGGCCGCGGTCCGTGGGCCGACGGCGCCCCGCCGCCATGCCCGCCGCCACGGAAGCGCCCAGCCCCACGAAGTCTCTTCGGCTGATCGGTGTCATTCGCCCCGTCCTCGTCACCGGTGCGCCCGTGCGGCACACCGCACGCCAGGGTGCACGGGACGGTCGGCAGGCTCCGGACCGGATCGTTGAGGCGGGAGTGAACAGGAGTCCAAGTACGGGTCGGTAGCCCCTGGAGTCTCACACGCCCCCGAACAGCGTGCTCAGACCCCGTTCCACGACCGCTTCGAGGTCCTCCTGTCCCGGGGTCACCACCTCGTGCGTGCGCTGCAGGAACCGGAACAGCGCCTGGGTGTCGAACTGGAGCAGGGCGAGACCGTGCGGCGAATGGAACTCCACGGCAGTACGCCCCGGGCCGCACGGCCAGATGTGGACGTCCCCGCGCCCGGCCGGTGCGGTGAGCCCCTGGTCCAGGAGCGAGCGGGCGAAGGTCCACGTGACCTCCTCGCCGCCGAGGGTGACCTCGGCCGGGAAGTCGACGAAGACGGCGAGCGGGTCACCGGAGGTGTACCGGAGCGTGGCGGGCACCGGGACCTCCTCGTCCTCGGCGGTGATCAGCCGGGCACGGGCGGGTTGCTCGAAAGTGATGTCCATGCCTGTAGGACTCCGGGAAGGCCCCTCGCATGACGCGAAATCCGGACAGAGTTGCCGCGGTTGGCCGAGACCGCGACACTGTGAACACACGGGCGTCGAACAACCGCCCGAGCGCGACACGGAGACCCCACGAAGTCCGCCAAGTCACGTACCCCGACTACGACTTGCACACCCGGGCGCGTACGCCTTTCATGCCGGTCGACCAGCCCGTGAAGACTCTGGCACATGCCAGAAGCACCACCGTATCGTGTGTTGCCAAATCCCTTACAGGGCGTCGCAGGCTGTGCAACAGTCGTAACCGGTCCCACCGTCCGCCCTGGCCGAACAGTCCCGCATCGGAGTGCGTCATGCCGTCCCATGTCTCCGCGGACCGCCCCGCCGCCCAGCCGCCCGGGCGTGGCTCGGTCGAGGCGTTGATATCGCAGACGCGGCGGCTCAAGGGCGACGTGAACGCGGTACGGCGGGACACCCAGAACTCCGGTTCGGACCCCGAGGAGCGCTGGCAGCGGGCCCTGTACGACCTGGCGCTGCATCAGCTCAACGATCTGGACGAGCACTTGGCCCAGCTGCGGGACGGACCGGCGCATCCGCCGCCCGGAGTGGAGACGGCGCCCGCCCGCCACCCCGCACCCGCCTCCGGCTCGCTGCTCAGCAGGGTCGGCAGCGCCGAGTGGAACCTCCTGACGGACGAGGCCAGTTGGTCCGGCGAGCTCTACCGGATCCTCGGCCACGACCCGGCCGCGCCCGCGCTCACCCTCGACGAACTGCCCGCCCTCGTGCTGGACGAGGACCGGCCCCGGCTGACCGCGATGGTCACCGCCTGCCTGGTCGACGCCAAGCCGATCGACGGCGAGTTCCGTGTCCTGCGCCCCGACGGGAACGTGCGGACCGTCCACATGATGGGCGAGCCCGTGCTCGACGGCGACGGCAGCACCGCCTCGATGTGGGCCGTGCTGCGGGACGTCAGCGAACTGCGGCGCAGCCAGCGGACGGTGCGCGAGACCCGGGACACGATGCAGCGGCACCACCGGCGGGCCGAGACCGAACAGCGGCTCGCCGTGGAGTTCCAGGAGGCCGTGCTGCCGCCGGGGCGCGGTGCCCTGCGGCCCCCGCGCCGGGGACCGGGCACCCTCGACGTCGCCGCCCGCTGCCTGCCGTCCGGGGCCGGCGGCCTGCTGGGCGGCGACTGGTACGACGCGCTGGAGCTGTCCGACGGCGACACCCTGCTGAGCGTCGGCGACCTCACCGGGCACGGCGTCGCCGTCGCCTCGGGCATGACGATGCTGCTGGGCGCCGTACGCGGTATGGCGATGGCGGGCACCCAGCCGGGGCAGCTCATGTCCCTGCTCAACCAGTTACTCGACGCCACCGTGCAGCCCGCCCTGGGCAGCGCCGTCTGCTGCCGCTACCGCCCCGCCACCCGCACCCTGACCTGGGCACAGGCAGGACACCCCGCCCCGCTGCTGTTCCGCGGCGGGACGGGGTGTGCGCTCAGCGCGCCGGAGGGCGTGCTGCTCGGTGTCACCTCGGGAGCCGGTTATGGGCAGGCCGAAGTGCCCCTGGAACCGGGCGATCTGCTGCTGCTGCACACCGACGGAGTGGTGCCCGGGCACAGCGGAGCGGACTCTCTGGGCGCTCTCCTCGGCCTGGCCCCCCGGTTCGGGGCGGCGCGCACCGCCCAGGACTGTGTCCGGGCCGTGGTCGAGGAGTTCGGCGAGAGCGAGCGCGAGGACGAGGCCTGTCTGCTCGTCGCCAAGGTGGGTGAGTAGCCGAGATGGGTGCGTAGGAGGTCGCCGGCTCGTGCCGAGCGCGCGGGCGCCTATGCCTGTGCGCTGCTGTTGCTCCCCTTGCTCCTGGCCTTGGGCAGTGCCAGCTTGATCTCCTCCCGCAGCTCCTGGATCCTCGGGTAACTGGAGTACTCGGCGCTGAGCCGGTACATCTGGCGCAGCCGGTCCCAGGTGCGGTGGGAGGAGTTCGATCCCATCGACATCAGGGCCAGCCGGGCGTAACGGTCCGCCTGCTCGGGGTCGTCCGCGATGAAGCAGGCGGAGGCCATGGACAGGAAGTCGAAGATCTTCGACCGCTGCCGGCCGTCGATCCTCAGGGCCAGGGCCTTCTCCGCGTAGTGCTGGGCGTGCACGGCCGCGGCCGGGTCGTGCTCGGCCAGCGTCCGGTAGGCGAGGGCCTGCATGCCGTACAGATCCTCTTCCTTGAACATCTGCATCCAGCTCGGCGGCGGCACGTCGCCCCGGTCGGAGACGAAGAGGTCCTCCGCCTGGCCGAGGGTGCGGCGCATCGCCTGGCCCTTGCCCATCGACGCCTGCGCCCAGGCCTCGATGGTGTGGAGCATCGCCCGGGTGCGCGGCAGCACCTCGTCGCCCGAGCCGGACTTGGCGAGCTTCATCAGATCGAGCGCGTCGTCGGGCCGGCCGAGGTGCACCATCTGGCGAGCCGCCCTGGAGAGCGCCTCCCCGGCACGCGGCCGGTCGCCGCCCTCACGGGCCGCGTGGGCGGCGATGACGAAGTACTTCTGGGCCGTGGGCTCCAGGCCGACGTCGTGTGACATCCAGCCCGCGAGGACGGCGAGGTTGGCGGCGACACCCCACAGGCGCCGCTGGAGATGCTCGGGGTGGCGGTAGGCGAGCATGCCGCCCACTTCGTTGAGCTGTCCCACCACCGCCTTGCGCTGCAGCCCCCCGCCGCGGGCCGCGTCCCAGGCGCGGAACACCTCGACGGAGCGCTCCAGTTCCTCGATCTCCTCGGATCCGATGGGGGCGGCCTCGTAGCGGTCGAACCCAGCGGGGTCGGCGTGCAGAGGGTCGTCGAGGACGGGGGCGTCGGCCTTGAGTGTGGGGTCGGTGTGGAGCCACTCGTACATGGCGCTGCTGAGTACGGATCCCGCGGTGAGCGCGGCACCCGCGCCCACCAAGCCGCGTCGGTTGAGCATGAGGTCCATTCCCGTGAATTCGGTGAGGACCGCGGCGGTTCGTTCGGGCGCCCACGGCATGCCGTCGGGATGTTCCACGTTCCCGTCGTCCGGCCGTTTTCCCGTACGCCCGTGCCGTACCAGACCGAGGTCCTCGATGGTCACGACACGGCCGAGACGCTCGGTGAACAGAGCCGCCAGCACCCGCGGCACGGGATCGCGCGGGATCTCTCCCGTGTCGATCCACCGCCGCACCCGGGAGGTGTCGGTCGCCAGCTGGGGGTGGCCCATGGCCGCCGCCTGCCGGTTGACCAGCCTCGCGAGCTCGCCCTTGGACCAGCCGGCCAGGCCGAACAGGTCCGAGAGACGGGTGTTGGGTTCTCCGGTCACGTCAAGCCCCCAGGTTCTCGGCTGAGTTGACAGTAGCCCCGTGCTGGTTGCCGGGCGACTATTCGCCACGGTTCGCCAGGGTGCGCCAGATGGTGTGCCACTGGGCAACGGGTGTCAGGTAGGAACGCGCCACCCCGACCCGGTCGCCACTCGACGGGCACACTCCCCAGGGTGTGCCCGGGCGGCCGGGACGGGTTGGCCACGAGAACCCCTCACAGGACTTCTCAGGCAGGCACCGCAGGTACACGAAGGGATCTGTATCGCCCATGTACGCAGCATCGTCCTCCGTGTCCGCTCCGCCCCGGTCGCTGCGCCCCCGCCCGGCGGGGAGCGGACCCTATCTCGACCCCGCGCGTCCAGGGGCCGCCGTACCGGTCGTGGGCCGGCAGCGGCGCGCCGCAGGTCTCGGCACCCAGCCCCTCAGCGGGAGACTCGACCTCTCCGGCCCCCAGGGTGCGCAGCTGCGCACCGCGATCGCGGCGGTGCACCGGATCTGCCCGGAGTTCGCTCCGGTACAGGTGCTGCGCCGCTCCGGGCGATCGGTGATCCTCGTCGGGACGACGGGGCGCAGCACGGCCGTGGCGAAGTGTCTACTGGACCACTCCCCCGCCTGGGCGGAGCGGTCCCGCCACGAGATAGCCGCATACCGCTCGTTCGTCCGGCACCGGCCGCCGATCCGGGTGCCGAGACTGATCGCGGCGGATCCGGACAACTGCACGCTGGTGATCGAGCGGATGCCCGGCCGGGTGGCGGCGGTCCAGCGCCACCCGGCGGAGGCCCCGCCCCGGGCCGACATCCGGGCGGCGCTGGGTGCGATCTGCCGGCTGAACGCGTGGCGGCCCCCGGCGGGCACCTTCGACGCCCCGGTGGACTACCCGGCCCGTATCGCTCGTTACCACGAGCTGGGGCTGCTCACCGACCGGGACATGGGTGACCTGCAGAAGCTGCTGCACGGCATCGCGGTCGCGGCAGGCCGCCAGGGAATGGGCCAGTTCTGCCACGGCGACGCCCTGCTCTCGAACATCCTGCTGTCCCCGGCCGGTCCAGTGCTGGTGGACTGGGAGCACGCGGGCTGGTACCTGCCGGGCTACGACCTGGCCACGCTCTGGTCGGTCCTCGGCGACGCCCCGGTGGCGCGCCGTCAGATCAGTCAGATCGCCCAGTCGGCGGGGCCCGCGTCCCGGGACGCCTTCCTGGTGAACCTGATGCTGGTCCTCACCCGGGAGATCCGGACGTACGAGACCGCCGTGCAGCGTTCGATGCACGACGCGACCCCGGCGGCACCGGGTACGGCCCACCCGGGCGCCGCGCCGACCGGCGAGGAACAGCGGCTGCTGCTCCGGCGGCTGCACGACGACTGCCAGCTGGCCCGCCGGGCCGTGCGCGCGGCGGTCGGCACTCGCTGACGGGGACGAGGATCCGCGATGCGCTCAGGGCAACGGCGCATCGCGGATCCTCGCATGTCCGGGGGCCTGGGCGAAGCACACTGGTGTACGCCACTGATGCCCCGCAGGTCGGTGGACCGCCACCGCGAAACTCCCACGATCATCGTATGACATGGGAATTCTGGTCTCTCTGGGCATGATTGACGGATCGTCGGCAAGCCGGTACCACTGAGCCACGCTCAGCCCCGCACGCCCCGTCGCGCCCCATCGCCCCAGGAGGCAGCATTGCGAGGATCCGTCACCGAGCCCGCACCCCCGCACAGCGGCAGACGCACGCGCAGGACGGCCGGTGCCGTCGCCGCCGCGGCGCTGCTGCTGCCGTTGCTGGGCGCGGCTCCGCCCCCGGACACCGGCGAGTCGTCCGCCGGGCTGCTCCAGCGGGCGTTCGCGTCCGCCGCCACCGAGTACCACGTGCCGCAGAGCGTGCTGCTGGCCGTCTCCTACCTCCAGTCCCGCTGGGACACGCACGCCGGCGCGCCCAGCGTGACCGGCGGCTACGGCCCGATGCACCTCACCGACGCGCACACCGCGCTGGCGACGGCCACCGCGCACTTCGCGGACGGCACCGAGGACGCCCGCGGCGACAGCACCCGACCCGCCCTGCACCCCAGCGTGAAGGTCCCGCGGAACTCCGCGCTGCCGGCCCGTCTGAAGACGCTGACGAAGGCCGCCGCGCTGACCGGGATCGCGGCCGAGGACCTGCGCACCGACGCGGCGGCCAACGTGGCCGGCGGCGCCGCCCTGCTCGCGGCCGCCCAGCGGGACCTGCACCAGCCGCTCAGCGCCGATCCGGCGCACTGGTACGGCGCGATCGCCCGGTTCTCCGGCGCCGACGACACGGCGACCGCGGCGGCGTACGCCAACGACGTGTTCGACGTCCTCCACACGGGCGAGGAGCGCACCACCGACGCGGGACAGGTCGTCGCCCTCGCCGCCCAGCCGGGCCTGCGGGCCGACACCGCGCAGCTGAAGCTGACCGGGCTGCGCACCGAGGTGGCGGACGGCGACACGCAATGCCCGACAACGGTGTCCTGCGAGTGGATCCCCGCGCCCTACTCGCAGTTCGGGGACAACGACTACGGCAACCACGACCTCGCCGACCGTCCGGCGTCCCAGAGCATCAAGTACATCGTCATCCACGACACCGAGGGTTCCTGGGACACGACGATCAACCTGGTCCAGGACCCGACCTATGTGTCGTGGAACTACACCATCCGCTCCACCGACGGTCTGATCGCCCAGCACGTCAAGGCGAAGGACGTGGCCTGGCACGCCGGCAACTGGTACATCAACGCCAAGTCGATCGGCATCGAGCACGAGGGGTTCCTCGCCTCGCCGGACGCCTGGTACACGGAGGCGATGTACCGCTCCTCGGCCCGGCTGGTGAAGTACCTCTCCGACACGTACGGCATCCCGCTGGACCGGCAGCACATCCTCGGCCACGACACCGTGCCCGGCCCGACCACGTCGACGATCCCCGGGATGCACACCGACCCCGGCCCCTACTGGGACTGGCGGCACTACTTCGAGCTGCTGGACCACCCCTTCAAGCACAAGGGGGGCAAGAAGCACCGGGTGGTGGCGGGCGGTGTGGTCACGATCCTGCCCGACTACGCCACGAACCAGCCGACGTACACCGGCTGCGTCACCAAGGGCCAGCCCTGCGCCGCGCACGGCTCCAGCGCGGTACGGCTGTACTCCGACCACGACGAGAACTCGGCCCTGATCAAGGACATCGGCCTCGGCACGGCACCGACGACCGACGTGAACGACCTCTCTTCACGGGCCTCCACCGGCCAGCAGTACGCGGTGGCGGACACCTGGGGGGACTGGACGGCGATCTGGTACCTCGGGCAGAAGGCCTGGTTCAGGAACCCGGCTTCGGCGCCGGCGGCCGTGAGCGCGACCGGAGTGGTGATCACACCGAAAGCGGGCCGGACCGGCATCCCGGTGTACGGCCGCGCCTATCCGGAGGCGTCCGCGTACCCCTCCGGGGTACCGGCTCAGTCGATCTCCCCGCTGCCGTACACGATCCCCGCGGGCCAGGAGTACGTGGCCGGTGACGAGGTGCCGGGCGAGTACTACTACGCGGTCACCTTCAGCACCGACTCGCACAAGGTCGTGGTCGGCAAGGACCTGTACTACGAGATCCAGTACGGCCACCGGGTCGAGTTCGTCCGCGCCGCCGACGTGGACGTGGTGCCGCCCCCGAAGGGCGGACGGCACCACGGGAAGTAGCCGGCAGAAGGCGTCGGCCTCCTCAGCCCTGCTGGAAAAGCTCCGCCGGGAGCGGCTTCAGCAGGGCGTACAGGTCGTCGGTGATCGGGCGGTCCCAAGCCGCGATCGTCACCAGGACGCCGTCGCTCCGGTCGAACTGGACGCAGGAGATCCGGCTCTCGGAGAGCTTGAGACGGCGCACGATCAGCAGGTTGTCGCCCTGCAGGACCGGCATGTCCTCGGTGCCGACCACGGTGACGTCCTCGTCGTTCTCCAGGGCGAGGAGGAGCTGGCCGACCTCGAAGGGGACCTCGCCCTCCTCCACCTCGCGGGCCGGGGAGCCCTCGGGGAGGTTGCCGATGATCATTGCGGGACCGCGGCCGCCGAAGAGGTCGTAGCGCAGGAAGACGCCCTGGCAGGTGCCGTCGGGGGCGGGCAGCAGCCCGGCACCGAGGTTGCCGGGCCAGTCACCCGGGTCCATGGCCAGTACGTCGAAGTCGGGACCGGCGGGAGTGGCGCTGCGGCGGCGGAGGAACGACATGCGGTCCATGGTACGGGGCCGGGGTTGTGGGGCGGGGATCAGTTCGGGTGCGGGTCGGCCGGCGCCTCTCCGGCACTCTTGATCGGCCGCCGCACCTGATCGGCCGCCGCACCTGATCGGCCGCCGCACTTGAGCCACCGCCGCTCCCGATCCGCCGCCGCTCTGGATCCGCCGCGACGGCGCTCGGCCGCGACGGTGGCGTTCGGCGGTGCCGTGTCCGCCGGCCGTGTTCGTCGTGGCAGGTGACGGTTGGTCGGCGGGTGCGGCGCCGTCGTGGCTTGTCGCGCAGTTCCCCGCGCCCCTGGGCAGGTCGTCGTCGACGCCCGCCACAAGCGGGCCTTCCCGTTCCCCGCGCCCTGGGTAGGTCGTCGTCGGCGCCCGCCACAAGCGGGCCTTCCCGTTTCCCACGCCCCTGGGCAGGTCGTCGTCGACGCCCCTTACAAAGGTGCCCTCTCCGTCGCCGCCAGTTCGGTCCGCGCCGTGTCCGCCAAGCCGTCCGCCCCGCACTGCTGGGCGGTTGCGAGGCCTCTGCGCAGGTGGTCGGCGTCTCGGCTCTCCGTGCCCAGGGCCACCAGCGCGCACGCCAGTTCGTAGGCTGCCGGCGACCGGTCCAGGTAGGCCACCGACTCGCGCAGGTACGCCAGGCGGGCCTCGCCCGAAGAGACCTCCGCCGCCGTGCGCAGGGCCTGGCCGATCGCGGACGGGGCGCCGAAGCGGCGGGCGTGGGTCACCGCCTCCAGGGCCGTGGTACGGGCCCGGTCGGGGGCGCCGTGGGCTTCGGCGCGGGCCAGGTGAAGCTGCCAGGGGCACCAGGAGGGGTTGCGGATGCCGCGTGGTTCCAGGCGGCGGCCGGCCGCGGAGAGCTCGGCCGCCGCGTCCTTGGTGAGGCCGCGGGCGAGGAGTAGTTCGCCGTAGACCGTCTGGGCGTCGGGGAAGACCACGGCCGCCGGGAAAGGCTCCCGGAAGGCGTGGTCCTCGGCGAGGCGCGTGGCCTCACCGGTGCGGCCGCGGGCCAGCAGCGTCTGGATCAGGATGCCGACGGCGTACCAGTGGGCCGGCGTGCCGGGGCCGACGCGTTCGGCGAGGCGCAGGCCGGAGCGGGCCAGGTCCTCGGCCTCGGCGAGCCGGCCGCGCCGGTAGCGGACGTACCCGAGGAGGGTGTAGGCGAAGGAGAGGTGGGCGCCGCGCCAGCCCTGGCGTTCGTAGTCGGCGATCCCGGCGGCGAACAGCTCCTCCGTGCGGTCGGGCCGGTCGGCGTACATGAAGGCGAGGGCGACGAGGACGGGGACCTCGAACCCGCGGTCGGCCTCGGCCCAGCCGAGGCCGCCGGCCAGGGCTCGTTCGGCGTGGTCGAGGGCGACGCCGGCGGGTTCGCCGCGCTGGATCGCGTCCCAGGTGCGCAGCCCGATGACGTAGCGCTCGGTGAGGTCGCGGCCCCGGAGGCGTTCGGCGAGCCGGGCCAGGCGACGGGAGCGGGAGGGGTGGTCGGGTTCGTCGGCGCGGAAGGCGTCCCACATGAACTGTTCGGAGAGCATGCGGAGCCGGACCCGGGCGTCGCCGGTCACGCGGATCTCGCGGGCGAGGGCCTCGGAGGCCTCGGCGAGCCGGTCACTGTGGGCGAGGACCTGGGAGAGCCGGTAGACGATGTGGTGGCGCAGAGCGGGCTCGGCGATGGGTTCCTGGAGGGCCGCGCGGAGGTGGTTGACGGTGGTGGCGGGTTCGGTGAGCAGGGAGGCGCTGCCCAGTTCGTACAGGACGGCGGCGCGCTCCTTGGCGGGCGGGGGTTCGCGCAGGGCGCGGGCGAGGTAGCCGCGGGCGGTGTCGGGGGCGCCGGCCCGGAGGGTCTCGCCGGCGGCGGCGCGCAGTTGCCGGACGACCCAGGTGTCGCCCTCGGGGTGGGTCTCCAGAAGGTGGCGGGCGGCGGCGGTGGCGCCCTGGCCGTCGTCGGTCACACACCAGGCGGCCTGGCCGTGCAGGGCGACCCGGGTGGCGGGCGGGATGGCCCGGTAGACGGCGGTGGCGATCAGCGGGTGGACGAACTCCAGGGTCTCGGCGCCGGTGAGGACGCGCACGCCGCGCAGCGCGTCGGCGGCGTCGGCGGCCTCCTCGTGGCCGAGGCCGGCGACTGCGGCGGCGAGCGCCGGACGGATCTCGGTGCCGAGGACCGCGCAGGCCCAGGCGAACCGGACGGCGGAAGGGCCCAGGCGTTCGAGGCGGGCGATCAGACCGCTGCCCTTGACGGCGGCGGCGAGGTCGCGCAGCAGGGGTGCGCCGGCCTCGGTGGGGTCGAGGCCCCGGTCGTGGACCTTGGCGGTCAGCTCGACGGCCTCGAAGGGGTTGCCTGCGGTGACGGCCCAGCACTCGTGGCAGAAGGTGTCGTCGGCGTGGTCGCCGAGGCTTTCGCGGACGAGACCGGCCACGGCGTCGGCGCTGAGCGGTTCGAGGCCGTGCGGGCGCCCACCTGCCCGGCCGGGCAGGCCGCGGAACGCGTCGGCGTGCTCGGGCAGTTCGTCGGGCCGGTAGGCGACGACGACGAGCAGCGGGAGTTGCTCGGCGCGCGGTGCGAACGCGGCGAGCCAGCCCAGGGATTCGGGGTCGGCCCAGTGGGCGTCGTCGAGGACGAGGACCACCGGGGCCTGCCGCACGGCGAGGTGGGTGAGCACCCAGTCGAGGCCGTCGCGCAGGCCCTGCTGGTCGGGCGGGGCACCCTCGGTGGGGGCGCACAGACCGAGGGCTGGGCCGACGATGTCGTACCAGCTGCCGAGCGAGGCACGGAGTTCGGCCTCCGGCGCGCCGGCGAGCCGGGGCTGCAGGAGCTGGCGGGCGACGTGGAAGGCGACGCGCTGTTCCTGGTCGCCGCCGCGCGCGGAGAGCACGGTGCAGCCCTGGGCGGCGGCGCGGCGCCGGACCTCGGCGAGCAGGGTCGTCTTGCCGATGCCGGCCCGCCCGGCGAAGGCGAGCAGCGCGCCGAGCGGCCGGTCGCCCGGTGCCGCGCCGTCCGTGCCCAGGCCGGTGAGTTCGGCCAACGCCTCGTCGACGGCAGCGAGTTCGCTGTCACGCTCGTAGAGCGTCCGCCGGTTCCGCAGGACCCGCTGTCCCATGACCACCCCCCGCCACGGTGGTACGCGAGCGCGGGGAGCGGGCGCGCACCGTGGCTTGCAGGCAGCTCAGCGTACGCTTCACGGCGGTGATCCGCTCCCTACTGAGGGTAACTGACCGAAGGGGCTTGACATCACTGCTGCGGTGGCGAAGGCGGGACCACCGCGACGGGAGCGCCTGCGTGCAGCAGCACGGCGTGGGTGACCGAGCCCATCATGCGGGCGGGGGCGAGCAGCCGGCGGCGGTGACGGCCGACGACGACCAGGGCGGCGTCCTTCGAGGCGGCGACCAGCAGGCCGGCCGCGCCGCCGGGCAGCGCCAGGACGTCGGTTCCCACGTTCGGGTTGTCTTTGAGGTACGGGGCGAGGAAGCCCTCGGAGAGGGTGCGGGTCTCCTGCTCGATCTCGTGCTGGTCGACGGCAGGCGGGACGAGTCCCCCGGCAGCGGCCCAGCCCTGTGCCGGCCACGGGTAGGCGGCGATCACCTGGAGCCGGGCGCCACGCCAGACGGCCTCCGCGAAGGCGAAGGCGAGGGTGGCGTCGTCGGGACTGTCCACGTCCAGGCCCACGACGACCCGGGGCCCCGGTTCCGCGGGCAGCTCCTCCTGGATCTCCCGCCCCGGCCGGGGTACGACGACCACCGGGCACTCGGCGTCACGTGCGGCGGCCATGCCGTTGGAGCCGAGCAGCAGGCCGGCGAAGCCGCCGCGGCCCCGGGAGCCGAGCACCAACAGCTGGGCGTCGACGCCCAGTTGGGGCAGCAACGCGCTCGGGGCTCCCTCCAGTGCGACGTACTCGACGGTCAGCCCGGCGGCGGTGCGCAGCCGGTCGTGGACCTCGTCGAGCACGGGGTCGCCCCCCTCGTCCGGTTCCCCGGCGACCAGGACGTCGGGCTGTCCCCAGGCGGCGTACTGGCGTACATGCACCACCCGCAGCGTCGCGTCCCGTTGCCGGGCGGCCGCCACGGCCCAGTCCAGGGCGCGCAGGCTGTCGTCGGAACCGTCCACCGCGGCGATGACCGGGGCAGTGCTCATCGTTCCTCACCTCCGGAATATGACCTTCCCTTTCCGGGGCCAGCCTGTCTGAGGCGGCGGCCCCGGGAGGGCGCTGCTGGTCACGTGTCCGGAATTCCTTGCGCGACACCCCCGGGTTCACCTCTCTGCCGCAGCGGCAGAACCGGGGGAGGCGCTCAGGTCAGGTCGAACTCGCCCTCCCGGGCCCCCGACACGAAGGCACCCCATTCGGCGGGGGTGAAGATCAGGGAAGGGCTCTGAGGGCGGCCGCTGTTGCGCATCGCGATGAATCCCTCGACAAAGGCGATCTGGACATCCCCCAGGCCTCGGCTGCTGGACTGCCAGTCGGCTCCGCTGAGGTCCAGCTCCGGCTTGTCCCAGCCCACTGCCCGCTGCTGCTGGATGGTGCTCTCGGCCACGTCCGTGCTCCTCCCGAATACGTCGTCCGCGGCCAGCCTAGCTTTCGGTTCCGGCCCTCAACAGGCCACGTGAACGGGTCCTTTCAGTTGTCGGGGGCCGTGGCGCCGACGAGCCACATGGAGAAGAACTGGGAGCCGCCGCCGTAGGCGTGCCCGAGCACCTTCCGGGCGCCGTCCACCTGGTGTTCTCCGGCCTGGCCGCGCACCTGGAGGGCGGCCTCGGCGAACCGGATCATCCCGGAGGCGCCGATCGGATTGGTGGACAGGACGCCGCCCGACATGTTGACGGGGAGGTCGCCGTCGAGTTCGGTGACACCCGATTCGGTGAGTTTCCAGCCCTCGCCCTCCTCGGCGAAGCCGAGGTTCTCCAGCCACATGGGCTCGTACCAGGAGAACGGCACGTACATCTCGACGGCGTCGATGTCCCGGCGCGGGTCGGCGATCCCCGCCTGCCGGTAGACGTCGGCCGCGCAGTCCTTCCCGGCCTGCGGCGACACCGCGTCCTTGCCCGCGAACAGGGTGGGTTCGCTGCGCATGGCCCCGCCGAGCATCCAGGCCGGCGGCTTCGCCGAACGGGCGGCTCCGGCGCGGTCGGTGAGGACCATGGCGCAGGCGCCGTCGGAGGAGGGGCAGGTCTCCGAGTAGCGGATGGGATCCCACAGCATGGGGGACGCCTGGACCTTCTCCAGGGTGATGTCGTGTTCGTGGAGGTGGGCGTAGGGGTTCTTGAGCGCGTTGCGCCGGTCCTTGTAGGCCACCATCGAGCCGACGGTGTCCGGGGCTCCGCTGCGCCGCATGTACGCCCGCACATGGGGCGCGAAGAAACCCCCCGCACCCGCCAGCAGCGGCTGCTGGAAGGGGATCGGCAGGGAGAGCCCCCACATGGCGTTGGACTCGGACTGTTTTTCGAAGGCGAGGGTCAGCACGGTGGAGTGGACCCGGGCGGCGACGAGGTTGGCCGCGACGAGCGTGGTCGAGCCGCCCACCGACCCCGCCGTGTGGACCCGCAACATGGGTTTGCCCACCGCGCCCAGCGCGTCCGCCAGGTACAGCTCCGGCATCATCACGCCCTCGAAGAAGTCGGGCGCCTTGCCGATCACGACGGCGTCGACGTCGGCCCAGCCCAGCTCGGCGTCCTCCAGCGCGCGTTGCGCGGCCTCGCGGACCAGCCCGGCGATCGACACGTCCCGCCGGGCCGCCACGTGCTTGGTCTGACCGATCCCTGTGACGGCCACGGGCTCCTTGCTCATCGCGGATCCCCTTCCAGTACGGCGACCAGGTTCTGCTGCAGACAGGGCCCGGAGGTGGCGTGGGCGAGGGCCCGGTCGGACTCGCCGCGGTGGATGCGAGCGGCTGCCTCGCCGATGCGGATCAACCCGGCGGCCATGATCGGATTGGCCGCAAGGGCCCCACCCGAAGGGTTCACGCGCACGTCGTCGCCGAGCCGCAGCGCCTTGCGCAGCACGACCTCCTGCGAGCTGAACGGCGCGTGCAGCTCCGCGGTGTCCACGGGCCGTTCGAAGGCACCGGCCTTCTCCGCGGCGAGCCGCGCGGACGGCGAGTCGGTCAGGTCACGGACGCCCAGGCTGTGCGCCTCGACGCGGTGGTCGATGCCCCGGATCCAGGCGGGCCGGGCACACAGCTCCCGAGCCCGCTCCCCCGCGGCGAGGATCACGGCGGCGGCGCCGTCACCGACGGGCGGGCAGTCGCCGGTGCGCAGCGGCCGTACCACGTAGTCCCCCTGCGGGACGGAACCCCTGAGCTGCGCATGGGAGTTGGCTTCCGCGTCCGTCCTGCTGCGGGCGCCGACGGCGGCCAGCGCGGGTTCGTCGGTCTCGCCCGCGTCGATGAGGGCCTGGGCCTGGAGGGCGGCCATGGCGACGGAGTCCGGCCAGAGGGGGGCCACGTAGTAGGGGTCGAGCTGGCGGGTCAGCACGTCGCGCACGGAGCCGGGGGAGGACTTGCCGTACGAGTAGACGAGCGCGGTGTCCGCGTCCCCGGTGAGCAGTTTGGTCCAGGCCTCGTACAGGGCCCAGGCGCCGTCCATCTCGACGTGCGACTCGGAGATGGGCGGCCAGGCGCCGACGCCGTCGAGGGCGAGGGTGAAGGAGAAGGCGCGGCCGGCCAGGTAGTCGCTGGACCCGGAGCAGGTGAAGCCGATGTCGGCGGTCTTCAGGCTGGTCTGTGCGAGCACCTCGTGCAGCACCGGCATGAGCATCTCGACCTCGGAGAGCTCGTCGCTGGTACGGCGGTGGTCGGTCTGCGCGAAGGCGACCAGTGCGATGTCACGCGTCACAGCAGCTCCTTGTACGTCTCGTAGTCCGCGTCGGGTTCGCCGGTCGGCCGGTAGTGGTCGGGGTAGCGGGCCCCCTCGGTCCACACCGGCTCGACCCTGAGCCCCATCCGCACCTGGTCGTAGGGGATCCCGCCGATCCGGCCGTGCAGGGCGAGGCCGGCGCCGTCGAGCGCGATGTGGGCGTAGACGTACGGCACCTCGATGTCGAGGTTCTTCGCCTTGATGTTGACGATGCAGAAGGTGGTGACGGTGCCGCCGGGACCCACCTCGACCTGTTCCGATGTGGCCACCCCACATGTGGGGCACGCACCCCTCGGCGGGACGTACACCTTGCGGCAGGAGGGGCAGCGCTCGCCGAAGGTCCGCCGCGTCGACAGCGCGTTGATGTAGGCGGACTGGGCGCGCCCGGGCGAGTAGGTGTAGTCGAGGCGGGCGTGGGCGACGATGCCGTGGACGGCGTCCTCGAACTCGCCGCTGTGCCCTGTCACATCGGCCGCCGCGCCGTCGTACGGTTCGAAGCAGGCGATGTCCGTGATGGCTCCGGACCGCTCCTGCGCCCAGCGGACCCGGACCCGCATGCCGGTGTGCACGGCCTCGGGCCCCGGCGCGTCGAGGGCGTGCAGCAGGGCGGTGTCCGCCCCGTCGAGCCGGACCAGCGCCCAGGCGAAGGGGGTGCCCAGGGGCTGCCCGCGACGGGGTTCGTGGTTCCAGGCCCAGGTGGTGACCGTGCCGGTGGGGGCGACCTCGACGAGGTCACGGATCTCCTCGGCGGTGACCGGGTCGTACTCGACGGGCGGGACGAGGACGCGATCGTCGACGGTCTTCACACCGAGGACGACGCGTTCGCGCAGCCCGGTGAGGAAGGCACTCTGGACAGGTCCGAGGGAACGGGTGAAGGGGAACTCGACGACGAGGGGGGCTTTGAGCACTTCGGGCATCGGGGCTTGCCTCCTTGGCAGAGTCGGTGTGTCGCGCCCCCGAAGGGCCGCGGGGCGTAGACATGTGCGGCTCCGCCGCGTGGGCGCGACCAGCCACACACGGCCCGCGCCTTCCGGACCGGCGCAGCGCTACGCACGCTTGTAATCAGGCACCCGTTTCTCCGCGAACGCACGAGCCCCTTCCTTGGCGTCGGAAGTGTCGAAGATCGGCCACCCCCGCTTCAGCTCGGCGGCCAGCCCGTCCGCCTCCGTCATCTCCGCCGTCTCGTACACGGACGCCTTGACCGCCTCGACGGCCAACGGCCCGCAGGCATTGATCTGTTCGGCGATCTCCAGCGCCTTCTCCAGTGCCGAGCCGTCCGGCACCACATGACCGATCAGCCCGATGCCGGCCGCCTCCCGGGCGCTGTACGGCCGTCCGGTCAGCAGCATCTCCAGAGCGTGCGTCCGCGGAACCTGCCGCTGCAGCCGCACCGTGGAACCGCCGATGGGAAAGAGCCCCCGCCGGACCTCGAAGAGACCGAACGTCGCGGACTCGCCGGCCACCCGGATGTCGGTGCCCTGGAGAATCTCGGTGCCGCCCGCGACGCAGTACCCCTCGACTGCGGCGATCACCGGTTTGCGCGGGCGATGATGGCGGAGCATGGCCTTCCAGTGCAGATCCGGGTCGGCCTTCAGCCGGTCGCGCAGGTGCTCCCCCGCCATGCCTTTTCCGGCCAGCGCCTTGAGGTCCATCCCGGCACAGAAGGCACCCCCGGCCCCGGTGAGCACGATCGAGCGGACGTCGTCGTCCTCGTCGGCCTCGATCCAGCCGTCGTACAGGCCGACGAGCATGGAGATCGAGAGCGCGTTCTTCGCCTCGGGCCTGTTGAGCGTGAGCACGAGTGTGGCGCCCTCGCGCCGCACGGTGAGGTGTTCCGTCCCACCCATGGACCGTCTCCCCTCTGGAGGGGCTCGTCTCCCCTCCACCAGAACGAGAACAGGTTGCAGTAGCCGGGAAGGCACTTCAAGGGTTTTCTGACAGTCAGTCAGATTTCTTCGCGCGAACCCTTCACACTTGCCGCGCCCTTTGCTCTGATGACCGGCGAACGGACAGGTGCGCCTTTCTTCGTCACGGTTCCCGGGGTCAGGAGGAGCGGTGGAGTACAACCTTGCCGATCTGTTCGAATCGGTCGTCGACGTGGCCGCGGACCGCGAGGCGCTCGTCTACCTCGACCACCCCGGCACGGGGGCGCAACGCCGGCTGACCTACGCGGAGCTGGACGCCGCGGCCAACCGCATCGGCCACCATCTGATCGACAGCGGCATCCGGCCGGGCGAGCATCTCGGCCTGCACCTCTACAACGGGGTCGAGTACCTCCAGACCGTGCTCGGCTGCCTGAAGGCGCGGGTCGTACCGGTCAACGTGAACTACCGGTATGTCGAAGAGGAGTTGGTGTATCTCTACCAGGACGCGGATCTCGTCGCGCTGGTCTTCGACGCGGAGTTCGGCGGCCGGGTGGCGGCGGCCCTGCCCCGGGCGCCGAAGCTGCGGCACCTGGTGCGGGTGGGTGAGCCGGTGGACGCGGGGCTCAAGGCCCTCGCCTTCGCGGAGGCCGAGGCGGCCGGGTCGCCCGAGCGGGGATTCCCGGCGCGCTCGGCGGACGACCAGTTCATCATCTACACCGGCGGCACGACCGGGATGCCCAAGGGTGTGATGTGGCGTCAGGAGGATCTGTTCTTCGCCGGGCTGGGCGGCGGGGCGCCCACCGGTGAGCCGGTGAAGCGGCCGGAGGAGCTGGCCGAGCGGGTCGCGGCGGGCGGCAGCGGGATCACCTTCTTCCCCACTCCCCCGCTGATGCACGGCACGTCCACGCTCACCTCCTTCATCGGCTTCAACTTCGGGCAACGGGTCGTGATCCACCGCAAGTTCGTGCCCGAGGAGGTGTTGCGGACCGTCGAGAAGGAGAAGGTCACCAGCATGTCGCTGGTCGGCGACGCGATGCTGCGCCCGCTGATCGACGCCCTCAACGGGCCGTTGAAGGGCACCGACTGCTCCGCCCTGTTCAGCGTCTCCTCCTCCGGTGCGATCCTCTCCGAGACCGTGCGCCGGCAGTTCACCGAACTCGTCCCGAACGCCATGCTCCTGAACAACTTCGGGTCCTCCGAGTCCGGCTTCAACGGCACCGCGACGGCGGACTCCGGAGCCGGCAGCGGCTTCCGCGTCCGCGTCAACTCCCGTACCCAGGTGGTCGATCCGGCGACCCACGAGCCGGTGGCGGTCGGTGAGATCGGCCGGGTCGCGCAGAGCGGGCACGTCCCGCTCGGCTACTACAACGACCCGGCGAAAACCGCCGAGACGTTCTTCGAGAAGGACGGCCGGCGCTGGGTGCTGCTCGGTGACATGGGAACGGTCGACGAGGACGGCGTCGTCACCGTGCTCGGCCGGGGCTCGCAGTGCATCAACACCGGGGGCGAGAAGGTGTACCCGGAGGAGGTCGAACAGGCGCTGAAATCGCACCCGGACGTGTACGACGCGCTCGTCGCCGGGGTGCCGGACGTCACCTGGGGCAACCATGTGGCGGCCGTGGTGCAGGTGCGCGAGGGTGCCGAGCCGCCCTCCCTGACGGACATCCAGACCCACTGCCGCAGCCGGCTGGCCGGGTACAAGGTCCCCCGCCAGCTGGTGATCACCGAGGCCATCCAGCGGTCACCGAGCGGCAAGGCGGACTACCGGTGGGCGCGGGAGGTGGCGGTCGCGGCGGACCGCTGACGACACCCGTGCGGGCAGGGGAAGGACGCGGGGCGTACTCTTTGCGCGCGGTTGACCCGGGCGGTTGAACGTGGGGTTACGCGGAGCCGTACGCGAGGTTGGCGGTCGTGGCCTGCGGGTCCGGTCCGCCATGCCATCACGGGGCTTCGCACGGAAGGACGTACGGGTGTCGCAACTCACGCCCCCTCGCCGGAAACTGGACACGGACGCGGAGGCGCCTGTCCCGGACCAGCTGGAGGAGGCATCACCCGCACCGGCGGCAACCGGCCCCGAGCCGAGCGCCGAGTCGGACCCACGCCCGACGGACAACGGACCGGAGGCCGAACCCGAACCCCGGGCCGAGGCCGAGCCCGAACCCCAGGCCGAGGCCGAGCCCGAACCCCAGGCCGAGGCCGAGCCCGAACCCCGGGCCGTAGCCGAGCCCGAGGCCGAGGCGACCGGTTCCGGAGAGCCGGCCGAGGCGGCCGAGGAGTCCACCGACTCGGCCGCCGTCGACGACCGCGCCGGATCGGAGGCCGCCGAACCCGCCTCGACCGAACAGACCGGGACCACCGCCCCGGCCGCCGGCTCCGCCCGTGCCCGCTGGTTCCGGCGGCCTCGGCTGCACCCCCGTGCCGCCGCCTTCGTGCGAGTGGGCACGAGTGTCCTGGCCGCCGGGTTCGTGCTGGTGGCGATCCTCGTGCCCGACCGCCTCGACCGGCTCGCTCTCCAGAACTTCCTCCGCCTCCCCGTCGAGGCGCTCTTCCTGGCGATCGTCCTGCTCGCACTGCCCTCGAAGGGACGGCGGATCGCAGCCGTCGCCTCGGGGGCGCTGATCGGCCTGTCCACCGTCCTGAAGTGCCTCGACATGGGCTTCTACCAGACCCTGGCCCGCCCGTTCGACCTGGTCTTCGACTGGGTTCTGCTGACCGACGCGGCGGACTGGGTGAAGGACTCCTTCGGTCACACGGGCGAGGTTCTCGCGGTGATCGGTGTGATCGTCCTGATCGTCGCCGTGCTCGTGCTCAGCGCGCTCGCGATGGTGCGGCTGGCGAACGTGATGGCCCGCCACCGGGCCGTGGCGGTACGCACCACGCTCGTGCTGGGCGTCGTGTGGATCACCTGCTTCACGCTGAGCGTGCAGTTCGCCGGTGTCCCGTTCGCCACCAAGGGCTACAGCCAGTTCCTCGCCAACCGGGTGAAGTACGTCCGAGAGGGGCTGGGCGACGCCGACGTCTTCAAGAAGCAGCTCGCTGTCGACGCCTACGCCGACACGCCGTCCGACCAGCTGCTGACCGGACTCCGGGGCAAGGACGTGCTGTTCACCTTCATCGAGAGCTACGGCCGGGTGGCGATCGACGATCCGGCGATGGCGCCCGAGATGGACGCGACGCTGCAGGAGGGAAACGCCCGGCTCAAGGCGGCCGGGTTCGCGGCGCAGAGCGGCTGGCTCAGGTCACCCGTCACGGGGGCCGGCAGCTGGCTCGCCCACTCGACGTTCCTGTCCGGTCTGTGGGTCAAGAACCAGCAGCGCTACCGGACCCTGACGACCAGTGACCGCGCGACCCTCACCAGCTACTTCCAGAAGACCGGCGCCTGGCGCACGGTGGGTATCGTCCCGGGAGTGCGCAAGGCCTGGCCCGAGGGCAAGTACTTCGGACTCGACCACATCTACGACTCCACGCACCTCGGCTACCAGGGCCCGTACTTCAGCTGGACACCGGTGCCGGACCAGTTCAGCCTGGAGGCCTTCCAGAAGCTGGAGCACGGGAAGAAGAACCGCGACCCGATCATGGCGGAGATCATCCTGGCCTCCAGCCACAACCCCTGGTCCCCCATCGCTCACATCATCGACTGGAAGGACCTCGGGAACGGCAAGATCTTCTACAAGATCAAGAAGGAGGGCACCAACCCCACGGAGGTCTGGAAGAGCGCGCAGCGCGTGCGGACCGAGTACCGAAAGGCGATCCAGTACTCCGTGGACAGCCTGACCCAGTGGGTCCAGCGCTACGGCGACGACAACACCGTCCTCGTCTTCCTCGGCGACCACCAGCCCGTCCCGACGGTCACGGGCGGCGGCAACACGAGCAGGGACGTACCGATCACCATCGTCGCCCGCGACCCGAAGGTCCTGGAACGGGTCTCCGGGTGGGGCTGGACGGACGGGCTGAAACCCGCGGACAACGCGCCGGAGTGGGCCATGAACCAGTTCCGGGACCGCTTCATGAAGGCGTTCGGACCGCAGGGCTGAGTTCGCCTCAGCTGTCCGGCGGGTCAGGGGTCCGGCGGGAACGCCTCGGCGGCACGCCGGGCCCGCGCGGGCCGGTCCGGGGTCACACTCTGTGCATACGATATGACGTCGATCATGCACGCAGTGTAACGACGGTCGCACGGAAGGACCTCCGGTGTCGCACCCCACCCCCACTCGGCCGCCGGACACCGAGGCCACACCGTCCGGTGCGGGCGGTGGTGGCGGCCGGCTGCGGAGGCATCCGTGTCTCGCCAGGACCGTCTCCGTCGGGACGACGGTCCTGGCCGCCGCCCTGCTTCTGGCCACGCTGCTGCTGCCGAACCAGCTCGAAGAGCTCGGGCCGAGGTCGTTCCTGCGTCTCCCCGCCGAGGGGATCGTGCTCGTGGCCGTGCTGCTGGTGCTGCCAGGACGGGCGCGGCGCGTCACAGCCGTGCTGGCGGGCGCGGGGCTGGGGGTGCTGACGCTGCTGAAGTGCCTGGACATGGGCTTCTACCAGGTACTTCAACGGCCGTTCGACCTGGTGCTCGACTGGATCCTGCTGGACGACGCGGCGGACTACGTACGGGAGTCGTTCGGCCGGACCAGTGAGGTGCTCGCGATCGCCGGGGCCCTGCTCCTGGCCGCGGCCGTGCCGGCCGCGACCGTCCTCGCGCTGGTGCGGCTCGCCGAGCGGATGGCGCGCCGACGCCCGCCCGCGGGCCGTTCCGCTCTGGTACTGGCCGTCGCCTGGGTCACCTGCGCCACCTTCGGCCTTCAGGCCGGCGGCGCGCCCGTCGCCGCCACGCTCGACGCCCGGTTGGTGCACGAGCGGGTGCGGGCGGTCCGCGCCGGACTGGCGGACGCGCGGGTCTTCGCGGCGGAGGCCGCCGTCGACGCCTTCGGGAACACTCCGCCCGACCGGCTGCTGACGGGGCTGCGCGGCAAGGACGTGCTGTTCACGTTCGTCGAGAGCTACGGCCGTACGGCGATCGAGGATCCGGCGATGGCAGGGCCGGTCGGCGCGGTCCTCACCGAGGGCGCGGCCTCTCTCAGGGCCGCCGGTTTCGAGGCGCGCAGCGGGTGGCTGCGCTCCCCCGTGCTCGGGGCGGGCAGCTGGATGTGCCACGCCACGCTGCTGTCCGGGCTGTGGATCAACAACCAGCAGCGTTACCGCAACCTGGTCTCCGGCGGCCGAACGACCCTCAACGCGTACTTCCGCAGGACGGGCGCGTGGCGCACGGTCGGGGTCGTCCCGGGCGTCCGCAAGGCCTGGCCGGAGGCCCGGTTCTTCGGCCTCGACCGTTCCTACGACTCCACGCACCTCGGCTACCAGGGCCCGTACTTCAGCTGGACGCCCGTGCCCGACCAGTTCACGCTGGAGGCCTTCGACCGTCTGGAGTACGGCCGGAGGAACCGGCGCCCGATGATGGCGGAGATCATCCTCGCCTCCAGCCACCAGCCCTGGGCACCCCTCCCCCACATGATCGACTGGAAGGACCTCGGCGACGGCTCGGTCTTCGGGCCCATGCAGCGGGCGGGCAAGGACCCGGCGGAGGTCTGGAAGGACACGGAGCGCGTGCGCACCGAGTACCGGGTCTCGATCGAGTACTCGCTGCGCAGCCTGTTCGGGTTCATGCGGCGCCACGCCCACCGGAACACGGTGCTGGTCTTCCTCGGCGACCACCAGCCCCGCCCGGAGGTCGTCGCGGGCAGCCCGCGCCGGGACGTCCCTGTCACGATCGTCGCCGACGACCCGGCGGTCCTGGACCGGGTCGCCGGCTGGGGCTGGACGCCGGGTCTCAAGCCCGCCGCCGACGCGCCGATCTGGGCGATGAACCGGTTCCGCGACCGCTTCCTGACGGCGTTCGGACCGCAGGACCCGGGGCGGGCTCAGGCGTCCAGGAAGGCGACGGTACGACGGACGAACCACTCGGGGTCGTCCAGCCAGGGGTAGTGACCGGCGCCGGTCTGCACGGCGACCTCGGCGTGCGGGAAGGCCTCCGCGGCCCGCCGGGCCAGGGCGGGGCTGGGTCCGCCGTCGAGTTCTCCGGCGTACACCAGGACGGGCGCGGCGAGGGCGCGCAGGGCGGCCCGGGTGGTGTCCGGGGTGAAGGCGCCCTCGGCGAAGTAGCGGTCGGCCGCCGCGAAGTTGGTCTGCTTGTCGGTGGCCGCGACATGGGCTCGGGCGGTGTCGTCCCAGCGGCCGTGGAAGAAGGGCATGAAGGCCTCGTCGAAGTCCCCCGTACCGGTCAGCCATGCCTCCAGCGCGGGGAACGCGCCCTCGAACCAGGGCTCCGCGGCCCGCAGCCGGGCCGCCGCCAGCCGCTCCTCGGGGGTGGCGCGCAGGCCCAGAGCCGAGGGGTTGCCGGTGATCAGCGCGAGCCGCCGCACCCGGTCGGGATGCGCCGCCGCGTACAGGATCGCCAGACTCGCGCCCGCCGAGTGCGCCAGTACGTCCATGTGGTCAAGCCCCATGTGGGCCCGCAACATCTCCACGTCGTCGACCAGTCGGTCGCAGCGGTACGACGCCGGGTCGGCGGGCGTCGCCGAGTCGCCGGTCCCCCGCAGGTCGAGCAGGATCAGCCGGCGATGGGCGGCCAGGCCGCCGAGGTCGCCGAGGTAGGCGGAGGCCCGCATGGGGCCGCCCGGCAGTACGACGAGCGGTTCGCCCTCGCCTCTGACGTGACAGGCGAGGCGGGTGCCGTCCGCTGCGGTGAAGAGGGGCATGGCGCTGATCCTCGGGGACGGCGGCGCGGTGCCGCAACGGATTTCGCCGGACGGCCTCGATGTCAGGGGCGGGCCCGCGGCTTGCTCACGCGGAACGCGAACTGCCCGCAGAACGTGAGCTTGCGGAGGTTCACCAGGGCCGTGTCCCGCTTGCTCTTGCGGGCCCAGGCGTCGATCTCCGTGTTGAGCGGCGACTCCTTGCGCCAGAACTGGCCGTACTCCTGGCGCCGCGAGCCGTGGTAGGTGCGCATGATCAGGGTCACGCCGTCGAGGGAGGGCCGGATCTCCTCCAGGGCGAGCCCGGCCGCCTCGACCAGCACCCGGAACCCGTAGGGCGTGTAGTTCCAGAGGCTGAACGAGTGGTAGGGCTCGAACTGGGAGGTGCTGCCGATGAACAGCCCGCCCGGGCGCAGCACCCTGCTCACCTCCGCGAGCAGTTCCCTGGGCCGGGCGACGTGTTCGAAGACCTGGTGGGAGTAGACGAGCGGTACGGCATCGGAGCGGAACGGCAGGTTGACGCCGTCGAAGTACACCACGCTGTCGCCGCCGGGGCTGCGCTGGGCGGCCTCCGGCGAATCGCGGATGTCGACTCCCACCCAGCGGACGCCGGAGTGGTGCTTGCGGAAGAGCTCGGCCGAGGTGCCGCGCCCGCAGCCGAGGTCGACCACGCGGTCCGGCCGCCGCGGCGAGCTCATGGCTTCGTCGAGGTAGTAGCGGGAGGTGACCTGGCGGGCGTGGTCGTCAGGGATGCAATCGTGCATGAGTTCCCACAGGGTCGACATGTCCCCAAGCTACGGAGGCGCCTCTCGCCAGGCCACATCCAGGCGGGTGTTCGGGACGGCGGTCATCCCTTGGGACGAATCGGGCTGCGCCGACGGCGGGACCAGCCGGCCGATGCCGGACAGGTCGCGGGCGGCCACACTGTTGCGGTCGGCGACCGTACGGCCCAGCGCGTGGCAGGGCCACAGTCCTCCGGCCTGCCGACGGCTGCGCTCGTTCCACTCCAGGGCTTCGGCCGCGCGCGCCCGGAAGAAGTTGAGGGCGTAGCCGCCGCTGTGGATCCGCAGCAGGAAGAATCCGCCGGGGTACTCCTTGACCGCGCCGACCTCCTGCAAGGCCACCTGCGGGGCGAGCGGCACATGGGTGCGCTTGTTGCGGTGGGTGTGGCCCACATGGTGGAGGAACACACCCGGGGCGGCGGCGTAGGCCTGCAGGATCGCGCGGGCCTGGCGGCGGCCGAGGTGCTGCGCGGGGCTCACCGGGAAGAGGGCCTCCCGGACGGTCAGCGGATGGTGGCCGAAGACGAGGGTGGGCTGTTCCGGGTGGACCCGCAGGCGGCGCCGGAACCAGGACAGCTGCTCGGCGCCGAGGCCGCCCGCGTCACCGCCGTTGCCGCGCTTGTCGTAGGTGTCGAGGCCGATGATCCGCAGTCCGCCCACGTCGTGCTCGAACCAGCCGGGCCGGTCGGGCCCGCCGAACACCCGGTGGAAGGTGTCGCTTTCGCCCGCGCCCCGGTCGTGGTTGCCCCGGACGACGAAGTAGTCCCGCCGGTGGGTGCCGAAGCCGTCCAGGATCCGTCTGGCCCCCGCCAGGTCGTGCGGTCCGCCGCCGGCGGAGATGTCACCGGCGGCCAGCAGCAGCTGGGCACCCCGGCGGCGGGCCTCGGCCACGACGGCGCGGCTCATCAGCTCGGGGTAGGGCGTCTGTCCCGTCCGCTGCGCCACGCCGCGCAGGAAGGGGACCCCGGCGACCAGCCCGGCGACGGTCTCGCCGATGTGCAGGTCGTTGCAGAGGGCGAGGGAGAGCAGGTGGCGGCCGGGCGGGGGCTGCGGGGTGGTGAAGGAGTAGGGGCCGCCGGGCGTGTCGAGGCCGTGGCGGGAGGTGCCGGCCGCGTTGCCGCGCATCAGGTGCAGCGCGGTCGGGGTGGCGGGCACGCCCCGGGAGTGGGCCTGGTAGTAGTACGTCTGTCCCGGCTCCAGGCCGGTGAGTTCGACGTGGTGGTGGGCGGTGGGCCGGTCCTCGCCCGCGGTGCGGTTGAGCCGGGCCGGGTGGGTGCCGTAGACCACCACGCCCTCGGTGACGGCGGGCAGCAGCCCGCCGGTGCCGTCGTCGGTGCCGGGCAGGGCGGTGTGCCAGGTGATGACGGCGCGGTCCTCGGTGAGGGTGACCAGTTCCAGGTGGACGGCGGCCGGCGAGCGGGGGTGCCGGGAGCGGGGGGTGGTGGCGGACCGGAGCAGGGCGGGTGCGAGCAGGTAGCCGGAGCGCAGTATCTCGCAGGGGCCGGGGACGCCCGCGAGTGCGCCGAGGGGGACGGGGAGGCAGCAGCGCATGTCTGCTGTCTGCACGCCACCGGTGAACGGCGGGCGTGGTGCCGGAAGCCGCACAAGGTATGGACCCGGACTTCTTGGGTCCGCACGAGAGTCCAGGTCCGGGTGCCGACGAGAGTCACTTCCCGGGTCTCACGAGGCGGGGCCGAACCGTTCCCGCAGTTCGCGCTTCAGGATCTTCCCGCTGGCGTTGCGGGGCAGCGCGTCCACGAACAGGACCCGCTTGGGTGCCTTGAAGGCGGGCAGCCTCTCCTTCACCTGGGCGATCAGCGCGGCCTCGTCGATCTCGCCGCGCGGCACGACGACCGCCGTGACCGCCTCGATCCACCGGTCGTCGGGCAGGCCGATCACGGCGGCCTCGGCGACCGCCTCATGGGTGTAGAGGGCGTCCTCGACCTGGCGTGAAGCGACCAGCACGCCACCGGAGTTGATGACGTCCTTCACCCGGTCGACGATCGTGTAGTAGCCGTCGGCGTCGCGCACCGCGAGGTCGCCGGAGTGGAACCAGCCGTCCCGGAAGGCCGCTTCGGTCTCCTCGGGCTTGTCCCAGTAGCCATCGCACAACTGCGGTGAGCGGTAGACGATCTCACCGGGGGTGCCGTCGGGCACGTCCTCGCCGTCCTCGCCGACCACGCGTGCCTCCACGAACAGGACGGTGCGGCCGCAGGAGTCCAGCCGGCCCTTGTGCTCCTCGGGCGCGAGCACGGTGGCGAGGGGGCCGATCTCGCTCTGCCCGAAGCAGTTGAACAGGGCGAGTCCCGGCAGCCGTTCGCGCAGCCGCTCCAGGACGGGCACCGGCATGATCGACGCCCCGTAGTAGGCCTTGCGCAGTCCGCGGAGGTCACGGGTGGCGAAGTCGGGCCGGTTGGAGAGCCCGATCCACACGGTGGGCGGCGCGAACAGGCTGTCCACGTCGCCGGCCTCGATCAGGTCGAAGAGGGTGCCGGCGTCCGGGCCGTCGAGGATGATGTTGGTCGCGCCCACCGCCAGGTAGGGCAGCAGGAACACGTGCATCTGGGCGGAGTGGTAGAGCGGCAGCGCGTGCGCCGGCCGGTCCCCGGCGCTCAGGTCGAGGGCGGCGATCGCGCTCAGGTACTCGTGCACCAGCGCCCGGTGGGTCATCATCGCGCCCTTGGGCAGCGCCGTGGTCCCGGAGGTGTACAGCAGCTGTACCAGGTCCTCGGTGCGCGGTTCGGGCCCGTCGTACGGCGCCGCGTCCGTGAGCCGGGCGAGCAGCGAGCCGTCGGTGTCGCGCAGCGGCAGCGCCGGTACGCCGTCGGGGAGCCAGCCGGCGAGGTCGGGGTCGGCGAGGACCAGCGAGCTGCCCGACTGGGCGACGAGGTAGGCGAGGTCGTCGCCGGTCAGGTTCTGGTTGACCGGGACGTGGACCAGGCCGGCGCGGGCGCAGGCGAGGAAGGCGATCAGGTAGGCGTCGGAGTTGTGGCCGTAGGTGGCGACCCGGTCACCGCGTTCGAGGCCCTGGCCGAGCAGTACGCTCGCCGCGCGCGAGACGGCGTCGTCGAGTTCCTGGTACGTCCACCGCCGTTCGCCGTAGCGCACCGCCACCCGCGCGGGAGTGCGCCGGGCGCTGCGCCGCAGCACCCCGTCCACCGTGCTGCCCTGTCCCTGCGTCATGACTCATGATCCTCGGCCCGTCGCCGGGACAGGTCAAGCGACCGCGGTGGCGAGCACCGAAAACCCAGGGGGCCGTTCGGCCGCCTGCTCCCGCACACCGCTCGGGGCTGGACGGCAGGACGGTGCGGGGGCGCACGGGGGTGACATGAGGAATCACAATAAATGCATCACGCATCAAGAGGCGTTCGCACTCTGCGCTTTCTGCTTCAGCGTGCTCCTGTGCGCCCCTTTGGAGAAAGGATTCCGGAAACCCGGTCGTGGTTCAACTGGGCAGGACTTGTCTCGGGTTGCCAGACCCGAGACAGGTTCGCTCATTTCACGTGTCGCGCTGGGCAGGAGGATTCCATGAACGGTGCTGTGCCTGAACAAAAACGAACGTGGACTACAGGTACTGCTCCCGGCATATTCCCACTCCTCGGTCACGGTATCGCCTTATACCGTCGGCCGCTGGCCTTTCTGAATTCTCTGCCCGCGTACGGGGATCTGGTCGAGATACGACTGGGCCCCCAGCGTGCCTGGATGGTGTGCCACCCGGAGCTGACCCACGAGGTGCTCATGGACCCGCACACCTTCGACAAGGGGGGCCCTCTCTACGACAGACTGGGCAAGCTGATGGGGGACGGACTGGTCACCTGCCGTCAGCCCGCGCACCGGGACAAACGCAGGCTGTTGCAGCCCGCTTTCCGCCCGTCCCACGCCGCCGCGTACACGGAACTCGTCGCCGAGGAGGCCGAGTCGGTGTGCGAAAGGTGGCAGGCGGGCCGGGCCGTGTCCGTCACCGAGGCGATGACGACCCTCACCACCCGTGTGATCAGCCGGGTGCTGCTCTCCGACTCGCTGGACGACGGGACCTCGGCCCAGGTGCGGGACTGCCTCGCCGACGTCGTCCGCGGCCTTTTCGTCCGCACGGTCGTACCGATCGACGCGCTGTTCCGGCTCCCGACCCCCGCCAACCGCCGCTACCGGCACGCGCTCGCCCGTCTGCACGCCGTCATCGACGCGACCATCGCGGAGCGCCGCCGGGGCGCCCCCCGTGCCGACGTGCTGGGAACCCTGCTGGCGGCCACCCGGGGCGACGGCGGCGCGCAGGCCCTCACCGATCAGGAGATCCACGACCACCTGATCACCCTGCTGCTCACGGGCGCCGAGACCTCGGCCCTGTCCCTCACCGCGGCCTTCAGCCTGCTGGCCCGCCACCCGGAGGCCGAGCGGCGCCTGCACGCCGAGCTCGACACCGTCCTGCCCGGCGGCCGCCGGCCCGGTCCCGGCGATCTGCCGGACCTCGTGCGGACCCGGTGCGTCGTCGCCGAGACACTGCGCCACTCGTCCCCCGGCTGGCTCTTCACCCGCGTCACCACCCGGGAGACGGAGCTCGCCGGGTGCCGGCTGCCCGCCGGAGCCACCGTGCTCTACAGCCCCTACCTCCTGCACCACGACCCGTCGTCGTTCCCCGACCCGGAGCGCTTCGACCCCGACCGCTGGCTGCCGGGGCGGCCCACCGCCGAACAGCGGCGCGCGATGATGCCGTTCTCCGCGGGCAACCGCAAATGCCTCGGCGACGAGTTCGCCATGATGGAGGTCACCGTGGCACTCGCGACCATCGCCGGCCGGATGCGCCTGCGCCATCTGCCCGGGCACGTCACCCGGCCACCGCGCCCCGCGATCACGCTGGGGCCGCGTTCGCTGGTCATGGCCTGTGAGACCAGGTCGCACACGCCGGCAGGGGCGTCGTCCTCCGGCCGCTGGCCGGCCGCAACCGCCCAGTGCTCACCGGAGGCCCGAACGGCAGGTGATCATGTTGTCGACAACGCATGAGGAAATCGCACTCGGCATATCGGACGGAACATCGGTCGCCAGCCTCAGGGACCTGATCGACGCCCACCTCCACATGCCCTTCCCATTGCGGCGCAACCCCCATGAAGCCGAAGCCACCGCCGGCGTCGACGCCTGGCTGCGCACGTGGGGGCTGGCTGAGGAACCAGGCGTGACGACGATGATCGCCTGCACTCGCCCCGCCGAACTCGCGTCCTGCATAAGCGCCGACGTGGATCCCGGTCTCCTCCAGATCGTGGCCAACCAGATCGCCTATCAGTTCGTCTTCGACGACCGGGCAGAGGACATCGGTCAGCGCTCCCCCGGCCTGCTGCTGCCGATGCTGTTCGAAAGCATCGCGATTCTGCGAGACGGCCGACCACCCGGCACTCTCCTCGGAGCAGCCCTGGCCGATCTCCACCGGCAGGTCCGGGAGCGGTGCACTCCCGCCCAGGCCGCACGGTGGGCCTGGAAGAGCCGGGAATACGTGCACGGCCTGCTGTACGAGGCGGTGGCCCAGGCCCAGCCCTACCTCCTGCGGGCCGCGGACTGCACTTCCATACGGTCACTGATCGCGGGAGTCGAGCCGTTCTACCCGCTGTGCGAGGCCGCCCAGCCGGACGAACTGTCCCCCACCGAACTGCACCACCCCGTCGTACAGCGGCTGGGCCGGCTGTCGGCCGACGCGGCGGTGTGGATACCCGATCTGTTCTCCGCAGTGAAGGAACAGCGGGCCGGCGGAATGATCAACCTGGCCCTGGCCCACCAGCGCGAGAACGGATGCTCCCTGCAGGACGCCGTCCTCCTCGCCATCCGGCAGATCAACGACACGATCGAGGAGTTCCAGGTGCTCCATGCCGAAGTCGAGCCGGAACTGAGCCCTGCGGGGGTCGGTTACGTGGAGGGCATGACGGGCTGGGTCGGCGGGTGTTACCACTGGTCCCGCACCGTACCCCGGTACGCGGATGTGACGACGGTGGCCGCCGTGTCCTAGGAGCACCCGCACGCGCTCCGACGACCTGCCTCCGGGAGGTGGCTATCAGGGCCTCTTACCCGGACGGCGGACATTATCCCTTCTGCAGTTCATGATTCACCCGATAGTACTCAGTCCGGCCTGCCCGCACCGCGAAAAGGCGTACGCTCGGCTCTCTCCGGGCCGAACGAAAGAAAGCGGTACGGCATATGGAAATGGAGCCGCGGCAACCGGTCTTGGACCAAAAGACCTTGATCGAGCGCCGCCGGGAACTTCAGGCCCTCGACGCCGCGTTCCGGGAGTTGCGGCGCACCACGGGCGGCGTGCCACGAGCACGGCGCAAAGGGCTGCTTGCCTTCACGGGGCCGGCTGGACTGGGCAAGACAGCCCTGATGACGGAAGCACGTGCGAAAGCCGCCGCGGACGGATTCACCGTGCTGTCGGGCAGGGGCGGCGAGGCGGAACAGGGTTCGGCGTTCCGCGTCGTACGTCAACTGATGCAGCCCTCCCTGGCGCGGATGGGCGAGGCGGAACTCCGGGCCTTCCTGGGAAGCTGGTACGACACCGTCGCCGCCGTGCTCGGTCTCGAAGCGAGGGGGTCCGCTCCCGCTCCGGACCCCACCGGGGTCCGCGAGGGCCTGGACTGGGTCATGACGCGGCTCACGGTGAAGAAGGCGCCGGTGGTCCTGCTCCTGGACGACCTCCACTGGGCGGACCCCGAGTCCCTGAAGTGGCTCACCTCCTTCGTGCCGCGAGTGGACGACCTGCCGCTGCTGCTCGTGGTCGCATACCGGCCCGACGAACTGCCCCCGGAGGCAGGCGAACTGCGCACGCTCGTGGCACACCACGGGGACCGCCCCCACGAGCTGGCGCTGCTCACCGCCGAAGGTGTGGCCCGGATCGTCAGATCCGAAGTCGGGGAGGCGGCCCAGGACCAGTTCTGCAAGGAGTGCTCCCTGGCCACCGGCGGGAGCCCCTTCGAGACGGTGGAACTCGCCATCAGGCTGGCCGAGCGGAAGGTGAGCGGCACCGAGGACGATCTGCCCACGATGCGTGAACTCGCCGCAGCGATCAAGGGCCCGGGACTGATCGAGCGTCTCCATCGGCTCGGCACGGCGACCATGCGCTTCGCGCACGCCGCTGCCGTGCTGGGCTCGCCCTTCTCACCGCAGCTCGCCTCGGCGATCGCGGTGCTCGGCGACGAGGCGACGACCGAGGCGGTCCAGAGGCTGTGCGCGTCCCGGTTCCTCTCCTACGCACACGACATGGACGGCGCACTTGAGTTCGTTCACCCGCTGATCGCCACGACCATCTACCGGTCCATCAGCCCGCCGGCCATCCGGGTCGGTATGCACAACGCCGCCGCGGAGGCCGTCCTGGCGGCGGGACACGGATCCACCGCCGCCGCCCGGCATCTGCTGGAGGTTCCCTGCGAAGGCAATCCGGAGGCGGTGGCGTGTTTCCGTGAGGCGGCTCGCGTGTATCTGGGTGCCGGGGCCACCGAGGCCGCCCGGCGCCTGCTGACCCGTGCGCTGCAGGAGCCGCCTCTACCCGAGGACCGTGCCGCGGTCCTTCACGAACTCGCGTGCTCCACGTTCCTGATCGAGCCCACGGCCACGGTGCGGCACCTGCGCCAGGCACTGGCGGAGTCCGACGTAGACCCCGACCTGCGCGCCTCCATCGTCTTCCGGCTGACGCAGGCCCTGGCTCACACCGACCAGCTGGCCGAGGCCGTGAGCGTGGCTACCGAGGAAGCGCGGAAGGCCACCAACCCGCGCGTCAAACTGCGCATGCAGGCCGACCAGTTCGTCTGGGGCATGTTCCGGGCCGACGACCACGACTCGCCCGCGCGCTCCCGGACACTGACCCGGCTCGCCGAGCAGTTGCCCGGCCGCAGTCTTGAGGAGCGCTACATCCTCGGACTGCGGGCCTGGGACGCCATCCTGCGCGGCGAACCGCGGCAGAGCATTCTCGCCCATGCCGAGCGGGCCCTGGCCGGCGGCATGAGCTGGACCGACGAGAACCGGGGTTTCGAGGTCCCCGCCTCTGTCGCCCTGGTCTTCATGTACGCCGATCAGCCGCGGCGCGCCGAGGAGTTGTTCGGCAAGGGGATCGCCGAATGCGTGGCCATGGGCTGGCGCGGCTCCCACCTGGCACTCGGTCAGACCCTCGCCGGTTACATCCGCTACCGCCGGGGCTGCCTCGCCGAGGCCGAGGAGCTGGTACGCAGTGGTCTGCTGATCGCCGACAAGGTGGAGGGGGCCGTTCCCGCCCAGTGGTTCGCCGTGGGCATCCTGATCCAGACGCTGCTGGCCCGTGGGCGCATCGCCGAGGCGCGGGCACTCGCCGACGAGCACCACTTCGGCGCGACGGCGCCGAACGCCGTCATCTACCCCGACCCCCGCACCGTCTACGCCGAACTGCTCCTCGCCGAAGGGCGGCACGCCGAGGCGGCTCGGTTGCTGGTGGCGGTCGGGGAGTGGCTGGACGCGCGGGGCTGGCGCAATCCGGCCTGGTGTCCGTGGCAGTTGCGGCTGGCGACCGCGCTCGCCCCCGTCGCCCCTGAAGAAGCCGTCGCCCATGCCGAGGAAGCCGTGCGGCGGGCCCGGGAGTTCGGTGCCGCCTCGGCCGTCGGACAGGCCCTGCACACGCTCGCCGAGGTGACCGGCGGGACGGCGGCCGTCGACCTGTACGCGCAGGCCGTCGAACAGCTGGAGCAGTCGCCCGCCGCCTACGAACTCGCCCGCGCCCAGATCGGCCACGGCGCCGCGCTGTCCCTGGCCGGTCGGCTCCAGGAAGCCGCCGACCGGCTCTACCAGGGGCTGGAAGGTGCCGTCCACTGCGGAGCCGAGGCGCTCGCCGCCCGGGCCAGGGAGGAGCTCTCGGCGGCCGGACTGCGGCCGCTGCCGTTGCGGTACGCGCAGGCGGACACGCTGACCGCGCAGGAGCTGCGCACCGCCGAACTGACCGTCCAGGGGCACCCGGTGGCCGTGGTCGCCAAGGAGCTGCGCCTCACCGAGCAGGGCGTGCGGCAGCTGCTGTCCCGCGTCTACCGCAAACTCGGCACCGATGCCGCCGGCCTCGCCGGGGTCCTGGAGGCTCTTCACCGCCCGCACCCCTGAGGCGCGGGGCGCGGATCACACCGGACGGGTGCGGCCCTCCCAGTACGGGTCCCGCAGCCGCCGTTTGTAGAGCTTGCCGTTGGGGTCGCGGGGCATCTCCGCGATGAAGTCGACGGTCTTCGGGCACTTGTAGCCGGCGAGTTGCCCGGCGCAGTGGGCGAGGAGGTCGGCGGCGAGGTCCGGTCCGGGCTCGTGTCCGGGGGCGGGTTCGACGACGGCCTTGACCTCCTCCCCCCAGTCGTCGTGCGGGATGCCGAATGCGGCGGCGTCGGCGACGGCGGGGTGGGAGAGGAGCACGGACTCGATCTCCGCGGGGTAGATGTTGACCCCGCCCGAGATGATCATGTCGATCTTGCGGTCGCGGAGGAACAGGTAGCCGTCCTCGTCGAGGCAGCCGAGGTCGCCGACGGTGAAGAAGTCGCCGATGCGGTTCTTCCTCGTCTTGGCCTCGTCCTTGTGGTAAGCGAAGCCGCCGGTGTTCATCTTCATGTAGACGGTGCCGAGTTCGCCGGGCGGGAGCCGGTTGCCGTCGTCGTCGAAGACCGCGAGTTCGCTGATGGGCCACGCCTTGCCGACGGTGCCGGGCTTCTTCAGCCAGTCCTCGGCGGTGGCGAAGGCGCCGCCGCCCTCGCTGGCCGCGTAGTACTCCTCCACACTGGGCCCCCACCAGTCGAGCATGGCCCGTTTGACGTGGTCCGGGCAGGGGGCGGCGCCGTGGATGGCGTGCCGCATGGAGGAGACGTCATAGCGGGCGCGCACATCCTCGGGGAGGGCGAGCAGGCGGTGGAACTGGGTCGGGACCATATGGGTGTGGGTGCACTTGTGTGCGTCGATCAGGCGGAGCATCTCCTCGGGGATCCACTTGTCCATGAGAACGAGACGGTGGCCTATGTGGAGGGACGCGCCCGCGAACTGGAGTACGGCCGTGTGGTAGAGCGGCGAGCAGACCAGGTGGACGTTGTCGTCGAAGGGGCGGATGCCGAAGATGCCGAGGAAGCCGCCGAGGTAGGCCTCCTCGGGGAGCTTGCCGGGCAGCGGGCGGCGGATGCCTCGGGGGCGGCCCGTCGTCCCCGAGGTGTAGTTCATGACCCAGCCCAGTTCGCGGTCCGCGGGCGCCGACTCGGGCTGTCCTTGGAGGAGTTCGGCATACGGCCGGAAGCCCTCGACCTCACCGATCGCGTACCGGTGGGTGGCCGGGAGGCCGGCCTCGTCGGCGGCGTGCCGTGCCGCGCCGGCGAACCGTTCGTGGGCGAGGAGCACCTTGGCGCCGGAGTCGGCGACGATCCAGGCGATCTCCGGGCCGACGAAGTGGTGGTTGACCGGGACGAGGTAGAGGCCGGCCTGGGTGGCGGCCAGGTAGGCGGTGAAGAACTCGGGTCCGTTGGGCAGGACGACCGCGAAGGCGTCGCCGCGTTCCAGGCCCGCGGCCCTCAGTCCGTGGACGAGCTGGTTGACGGCCGCGTGCAGACGGCCGGCGGTCCATTCCTCGCCGTCGGGTGCGACGAGGACGGTGCGGTCGGGGTCCAGGGTGGCCTGGGCCCAGAATCCGGCGGGGGGCGTGCTGGTCACGTGCCGCTCCTTCCGGCGATGCGGTTGATGCGGTCTACGGCCTGTTCGAAGCCCCGGGTGAGGTCGTCGAAGACGGCCTGGACGCTGCGTTCGCTGGTCATGCGGCCGACGATCTGGCCGACGGGGGTGCCGAGCAGGGGCCCGACCTCGTACTTCTGGATGCGGGTGAGGGCCTCGGCGACGAGCAGGCCCTGGAGGGGCATGGGGAGGGTGCCGGGACCGCTCGGGTCGTCCCAGGCGTCGGTCCACTCGGTGCGCAGCTGGCGGGCCGGTTTGCCGGTCAGGGCCCGGGAGCGGACGGTGTCGCCGGAGCCGGCGGCGAGGAGTTTGCGGGTCACGGCGGGCGAGGAGAGGTCGGCCTCTGTGGTGGTCAGCCACATGGAGCCCAGCCACACCCCTTGAGCGCCGAGGCTCAGGGCGGCGGCCACCTGCTGTCCGCTGCCGATGCCGCCCGCCGCCAGTACGGGCAGCGGGGCGACGGCGTCGACGACCTCCGGGGTGAGCACCATGGTGGCGATCTCGCCGGTGTGGCCGCCGGCCTCGTAGCCCTGGGCCACGATGATGTCGATGCCCGCGTCCCGGTGCTTCACGGCGTGCCGGGCGCTGCCCGCGAGCGCGGCGACCAGGACGTCCTGGTCGTGGGCGCGGTCGACGACGTCGGCGGGCGGCGAGCCGAGGGCGTTGGCGAGCAGCCGGATCGGATAGTCGAAGGCGACGTCGAGCTGGGTCCGGGCGACCTGCTCCATCCACCCGGTGATGCGCCAGCCGGACGCCTCGCCGTCGGCGAGCTCGGGCACGCCGTACTTGGCGAGGGTGTCCCGTACGAACTGCCGGTGCCCTTCCGGGATCATCGCCTCGACGTCGGCCTCACTGACGCCCTCCACCTTCTTGGCGGGCATGACGACATCGAGCCCGTACGGCTTCCCGTCGACATGCGCCTCGATCCAGTCGAGGTCGCGTTTGAGGTCGTCGGGGGCGGTGTAGCGGACCGCGCCGAGCACTCCGAAACCGCCGGCCCGGCTGATGGCCGCGGCCACGGCGGGAAACGGCGTGAAGCCGAAGACGGCGTGCTCGACTCCCAGGGTCTTGCTCAACTCCGTCTGCATGGGCGCAGGATGCCGCAGTAGTGCGGCCGACGGAAGAGCTTTTCTGATGCTCCGTCAGATTCTTCCGCGGATTCCGGTCCGGCTGATCCGCCCGCCCCGGTTCAGTCGGCCCGCTGTTCCAGTACCGCCATCGCCGCGTTGTGTCCCGGCACCCCGCTCACCCCTCCCCCGCGCACGGCGCCCGCCCCGCACAGGAGGACGTTGGCGTGCCGGGTCTCCACGCCCCAGCGGCCGGTGCCGTCCTGGGCGTGGGGCCAGGAGAGGTCGCGGTGGAAGATGTTGCCGCCGGGCAGACGCAGGTCGCGTTCGAGGTCCAGGGGGGTCTTCGCCTCGATGCAGGGGCGGCCGTCGGCGTCGAGGGCCAGGCAGTCGGCGATCGGCTCGGCGAGGTGGGCGTCGAGCTGGGCGAGGGTGGCCCTGAGGAGTTGCTGCCGTACGGCGTCGTTGTCGGTGGCGAAGAGCCGGGCCGGGGTGTGCAGGCCGAAGAGGGTGAGCGTCTGGTAGCCGCGTTCGGCCAGATCACGGCCGAGGATCGTGGGGTCGGTCAGGGAGTGGCAGTAGATCTCCGAGGGCGGGGCGCTGGGGAGCGTGCCGGCCGCCGCCTGAGCGTGTGCGGTGGCCAGCTGCTCGTAGCCTTCGGCGATGTGGAAGGTGCCGGAGAACGCCTCACGGGGGTCGACGGCGGTGTCGCGCAGCCTGGGCAGCCGCTTGAGCAGCATGTTCACCTTCAGCTGGGCGCCCTCGGCGGGCTCCGGTGCCGGGTCGCCGGTGAGGGCGGCGAGTTCCTGCGGGGAGGCGCCCACCAGGACGTGCCGGGCGGCGGCGGCGCCCTCCCCGTCGGCGGTGCGGTAGGTGACCTCGGCGGCGCGGCCGTCCGTCTCGATCCGTACCGCCTCGTGCCCGGTGGCGAGGACCGCGCCCGCCGAGCGCGCGGCGGCGGCCAGCGCGTCGGTGAGGGCGCCCATGCCGCCGACCGGCACGTCCCAGGCGCCGGTGCCGCCGCCGATGACGTGGTAGAGGAAGCAGCGGTTCTGGCGCAGCGAGGCGTCGTGGGCGTCGGCGAAGGTGCCGATCAGCGCGTCCGTGAGGACGACCCCGCGCACCAGGTCGTCCGTGAAGTTCTCCTCGATGGTCACCCCGATCGGCTCCTCGAACAGCGCCCGCCAGGCCGCCTCGTCGTCGATCCGGCGGCGCAGTTCGTCGCGCGCGGGCAGCGGTTCGGTGAGCGTCGGGAAGACGCGCTCGGCGACCCGGCCGGTCATGCCGTAGAACCGCTGCCACGCCCGGTACTCCGTCTTGTCCCCGGTCAGCCGTTCGAACGCCTCGCGGATCCGCCGCTCGCCGCCGCCGACCAGCAGCCCGGTCGGCCGCCCGTCGCGTTCCACGGGGGTGTACGAGGAGATGGTGCGGCCGCGGACCCGGAAGTCCAGGCCGAGATCGCGGACGATCTTCCTGGGCAACAGGCTGACCAGGTAGGAGTAGCGGGACAGTCGCGCGTCGACACCGGCGAAGGGGCGGGTGGAGACGGCGGCGCCACCGGTGTGGCCCAGCCGCTCCAGCACCAGCACGGTGCGGCCGGCCCGGGCCAGGTAGGCGGCCGCGACGAGGCCGTTGTGGCCGCCACCGACGATGATGGCGTCGTAGGCGCGGGGAGTTTCGGTGGCAGCGGGCATAGCTCTTCGTAACACATGATGATCTAGGGAAGTAAGAGGCGTGCCGGTCCGCTCGGCGGGGAGGGCCGGTTTCGACCTGCGGGTCGTGGGTGGCTGGTCGCGCCCACGCGGCGGAACCGCATATGTCTCACAGCCCCGCGCCCCTGACGGGGCGCTTTCAGAGCCGTTCGCCGGATGCGCGCTGCTGGCGCAGTACCGCCACCCTCCGGTACAGCTCCACCGCCTCGGCTCCCCGGCCCAACTGCTCCAGGCAGTGCGCCTCGTCGTTGCGGCTGGCCAGGGTGTCCGGGTGGTCGGAGCCGAGGACCCGTTCCCGCGCGCCGGCCACCCGCCGGTACTCCGTCAGTGCGTCCGGCCAGCGGCCCAGCCACCCCAGGCTCACCGCGACCTCCCGGCGGCTGACCAGGGTGTCGAGGTGGTCGGTGCCCAGGACCCGTTCGCGGATCGCGCAGACGTCGCGCGATTCCGCCAGGGCCTCCTCCCAGCGGCCGAGGCGGCCGAGGTTGACGCCGAGGCCGTGGCGGGCGCGGAGGGTCTCGGGGTGGGCGGGACCCTGGACGCGGGTGCGGTCGTCGATCAGGGCGCGGTAGAGGGCGAGCGCATCGGCGCTGCGACCCAGGCGGCCGAGGCTGATGCCGACCTCGTAGCGGGCGGCGAGGGTGTCGGGGTGGTCGGCGCCGAGGGCGCGGGCGCGGGCCTCGGCGACCTCGCGATAGGTCTGCAGGGCCTCCTCCCAGCGACCCAACTGCCCCAGTGCGTAGGCGACTTCGTAGCGCGTGACCAGGGTGTCCGGATGGCGCGGGCCGAGCGCCCGGGCGCGGGCCGCGGCCACGTCGTGGGCCATCCGGTACGAGTCCTCAAGGCGGCCCAGCCTGCTGAGGTTGAAGGCGAGGTTGTGGCGGCAGCGCAAGGTGTCCGGATGGTCGGGTCCGGTCAGCCGCTGCCGGGCGGCGAGGACCGCCGTGTACACCTGGTGGGCGTCGAAGTGGCGGCCCAACTGGCCGAGGACATAGGCCGTTTCCTGGCGGGCGGCGAGGGTGTCCGGGTGGTCCGCGCCCAGCACGCGCTCCCGGGCGGCGGTGACCTCGGTGTACTCGCGCAGCGCGTCGGCGGCGCGGCCGGTGCGGCTGAGGGTGAAGGCGATCTCGTATCGGCTGGCGAGGGTCTCGGGGTGGTCGGCGCCGAGGAGGCGGGTGCGTTCGGCGGCGACGACGCGGTGCACCTCGCCGGCCTCGGCCCAGCGGCCGAGCCGCCCCAGGCTCAGCCCGGCCTGGTGGCGGCCGGCGAGGGCGGCGAGAGCCTCCGTGGAGGGGGCGGGGACGGTCGGGAGCGGTTCCGCGACGCCGGTGACGGGGCGGGCGATCCACTCGCCGGTGAGTCGGGCCCCGGGGTCGGGCGGGGTGGTGCGCAGGGCGGCACCGGTCGCCTTGTGGCCGGTGGTCATACCCCGGGTCCAGGACGGCAGCCCCGGCTCGCCGGCGGCCGGTTCCGGGGCCCGCAGCCGGGGCCGCGCGGTGACGACGGTGGGGACGTAGGTGGGTGTCGTCCGTCCGGAGGTGATCCGGCGGCCCAGCTCCCGGGCGTCGTACGGTCGTTGCTCCGGCCGTTTGGCCAGCAGGTCGAGGACGACCTTCTCGAACCAGCCGGGCAGTTCGGGGCGGTGGCTGCGCGGCGGGGCGGGCGGGGTGTCGCGGTGGCCGACGAGGATCGCCCAGGCGTCGTCGAGGTCGAACGGCGGTGCTCCGGTGGCGATCTCGTACAGCACGCAGCCCAGCGAGTACAGGTCGCTGCGCTGGTCGACCTCGGTGCCGCCGATCTGCTCCGGGGACATGTAGTGCGGGGTGCCCATGGCGACGCCGGTGCCGGTCAGCCGGGAGGTCAGGCCGATGTCGTGGCCGAGGCGGGCGATGCCGAAGTCGCAGATCTTCACCGTGCCGTCGGTGAGCCGCATGATGTTCGCCGGTTTCAGGTCGCGGTGCACGATGCCGTGCTGATGGGTGTAGGCGAGGGCGGCGGCGACCTGCTCGGCGATGTCGACGACGTCGCCGACGGGCAGCGGCTGGTGTCTGTCGTCCTCCATGAGCTGGCTGAGGTTGCGGCCCTGAAGCAGTTCCATCACCAGGTAGAGGATGCCGTCGTACTCGCCGAAGTCGTGGACGATGGTGACCCCGCGGTGGGAGAGCGCGGCGGCCACTCTCGCCTCGCGCCTGAACCGCTCCCGCAGGACGCGGGTGAACGCCTGGTCGTGGTGCGGGCCGAGCGGTTTGAGGCACTTCACGGCGACCTGCCGGCCGAGGGACTCGTCACGGGCCCGCCACACCTCGCCCATCCCGCCCCGCCCGATCAGGTCGAGCAGCCGGTACCGCCCCTGGACCAGCCTGTTGTCAGCCATCGCGCGCCGTCGCCCCCCGTCGCCTCCAGCCCCGCCCACCCCGGGAGGCGCCCGTCCAGGCCTGGTCGCGCCGTGACGCACCCCCAACTCGTCCAGTATGGCGACCTATCGCCCGACTTTGTACGGTGCCGGGCGCGTGTCCGGGCCGAGCCTCGCCATGGCGCGCAGGATGTGTTTGGGCGGGAGTTGCCAGCGCAGACGTGCGGGAACACAGCGCAGCAGGGTGCCGGTGGCGCGCAGCCGACGGGTGACGACGGCGGGTTCGGGCGCGGGTCTGCCGTACAACTCATGGGCGTACGGCGGCAGGGAGGCGTACGCCAGACGCGCCACGCGCCGCCACAGCACCTCGCGCGCCGGTATCAGGAGGGGGTGCGTCGGCGGGCGGAGCAGGAAGTCGTCCACCACGTGTGCGTCGGCCCCGGCGACGAGCCGCGGCCGTGTCTTCTCGAAGTAGGCGGCCATCTCCCCGCGGTCGCCCGGTACGACGGCGGGGTCGAGGCCCACCAGCCGGGCGCTGACCCGGTGTTCGGCGAGGTAGCGGTCGGCCTGGGCGTCGGTGAGCGGGAAGCCGGAGCGGCGGACGACATGCAGATACGAGTCGATCTCGGCGCAGTGCACCCACAACAGCAGCTCGGGCTCGTCCACGCCGTAGCGTTCGCCGGTGTCCGGGTCCGTCGCGCCGAGCATGCTGTGGATCTTCCGGATCCGGGCTCCGGCCCGCTCGGCGGCCTCACTGGTGCCGTAGGTCGTCGTGCCGACGAAGTCGGCGGTGCGCATCAGCCGGCCCCAGGCGTCGCGCCGGAAGTCGGAGTTCGCCATCACGCCGCGCACCGCGCGCGGGTGCAGCGCCTGCAGGTAGAGGGCGCGGATGCCGGCGACCCACATCATCGGGTCGCCGTGCATCTGCCAGGTCACGGAGTCGGGGGTGAAGAGCCCGGCGTCACCGTCCATACCGGCAGGCTAACGCCGTACCCGTGGCATCCCCAGTCCGATCCAGGAGATGATCTCCCGCTGGATCTCGTTGTTGCCGCCGCCGAAGGTGAAGATGACCGCCGAACGGTAGCCGCGTTCCAGGTCGCCGTGGAGGACCGCGCCCGCCGAGCCCTCCTTCAGAGGCCCTGCCGCGCCGGCGACCTCCATCAGCCAGGCGTAGGCGTCGCGGCGCGCCTCGGAGCCGTAGACCTTGACGGCGGAGGCGTCCTGGGGGGTGAGGGTGCCCTCCTGGACGGCGCTCACCATCTGCCAGTTGAGGAGCTTCATGGCGTCGAGGCGGGTGTGGGTCCGGGCCAGGTGGCGGCGCACCCAGGGCAGGTCGATGACGCGGCGGCCGTCGGCGAGCTTGGTCTCCATGGCCCAGCGCTGCACGTCATGCAGGGCGCGGATGGCCATGGTGCCGTGGGCGGCGAGGGTGACGCGCTCGTGGTTGAGCTGGTTGGTGATGAGCCGCCAGCCGTGGTTCTCCTCGCCCACCCGGCGGGAGACGGGGACGCGGATGTCCTCGTAGTAGCTGGCCGTGGTGTCGTGCGAGGCGAGGGTGTTGATGACGGTGCAGGAGTAGCCGGGGTCGCCGGTCGGCACCAGGAGCATGGTGATGCCCTTGTGGGGTGGGGCCTCGGGGTCGGTGCGGGTGGCGAGCCAGACCCAGTCGGCGGTGTCGCCGTTCGTGGTCCAGATCTTCTGCCCGTTGACGACGTACTCGTCGCCGTCGCGCACGGCCCGGGTCTTCAGGGCGGCCAGGTCGGTGCCCGCGCCGGGCTCGCTGTAGCCGATGGCGAAGTCGATCTCGCCGGAGAGGATCCGGGGCAGGAAGTACGACTTCTGCTCGTCGGTGCCGTACCGCATGATCGTCGGGCCGACGGTGTTCAGCGCCATCAGCGGAAGCGGTACGCCGGCCTGGGCGGCCTCGTCGAAGAAGATGAACTGTTCCATCGCGGTCAGGCCGCGGCCGCCGTACTCCTTCGGCCATCCGACGCCGAGCCAGCCGTCGGTGCCCAGCCGGCGGACGGTCTCCCGGTAGAAGCGTTTCTGCGCGGCCGGGTCGGCGTAACGGGCGTAGGCGTTGTCCGGCACCAGGCCGGCGAAGTAGGCGCGCAGTTCGGTGCGCAGCCGCTGCTGCTCGGGCGTGTGGTCGAGGTGCACGGCGCCTCCAGGCTCCCCAAGGGCGGTCCTGACGGCGCACACCGTAGAACGTGTTACAGAAATTGGGAATGGCGGCGGCTCACCGCTCCCGGGTGTCAGGACTGCCCGGGCCCCAGCGGACTGCCGTGCAGGGAACCGAGCACCTCGGGGCCCAGCACCTTCAGCAGCGGCTCGGTGAAGACGCCGTCCACGAGGACGAACGCCATCCGGGCGGCCGAGTCCGTGCGGTTCTCCCAGCGGTGGTCGGTGCCGCGCTGGATCACCACGTCCCCGGCGCGCAGCACCCGCTCGGAGTCGTCGAGGACGAGGACGACCTCGCCGTCCAGGACGATCCCGTAGTCCACGGTCTGGGTCCGGTGCGTCGGGGAGACACAGCCGGGCGGAAACTCGTTGACGCGGATCTTGGTGCCGCCGGGGGCCGGCGGGACGGTCAGGTCGCGCTCCGTGGGCTCGGCCTCGTCCGCCGCGACGGGTGCCGGCACGGAGTCGGTGTTCCACATCTCGTAGAAGGCGGCTCCGTCCGGGGCGGTGCGGATGACGGGCGGCGCACCGTCGGAGAGGAACACGGAGGTACCCGTCTCGTCGTGACCGGTGACGATCCGGCGGGGCGGCTGGCTCATGGGGGCGCTCCTCTTCTGTGCCGCGGGGCGTGGGTCGCGGACACGGGGGCCGGCGCGGCACAGTGGTCACGCTAGGCAGCCCGGCGCCACGGCGGAAACGCGCATCGGCGATGCCAGCCATCGGGTCGGCGGTTCCTCGACGGTGGCCGCCCTCGGTGTCAGTCGAGCGCCGCCATGAAGTCCGTGCAGGCCACGGCGCACGCCCGGCAGGCGGCCGCGCTCGGCTCGGCGCCCGGGCGGGTGTCGAAGGCGTGCGCGCAGTCGAGGCAGACCGCACGGCACCACTCCAGCTGGACGCGCAGGGCGGCCGGGTCCCGGTCGGTCTCCTCGGTCAGGGCCCGGCAGGTGGCGTCGCACACTTCGGCGCACATGATGCCGGTGCGGCGCAGCCGTTCCACCTCGGCGCCTCCGGCCGGATCCAGCGCTCCGGCACGCAGCGCGCTCATCCGGGCGCATTCCGTGCACGCCTGCGCGCACGCGAACCGGTCCTCCAGGAACCGGTACCGGTCCTGCAGAGAAGACGTCCAAGTCATGCGGGCCGGGTAACCAGCACCCGGCGCGGGCAAACAAACGCGGTCCGGCACGGACGCGGGTCAGTCCTGTTCGGCGCGGATGATCACCACCGGGCAGGTGGCGTGCTGGGCCACCTGCTGGCTGACGGATCCGAGCAGGGCGCGGGCGAACCCGCCCCGGCCGCGGCTTCCGACGACCAGGGCCTCGGCGCCCTCTGCGGCCCGCAGCAGGACGTCGGTGGCGTTGCCGTGCACCAGGTGGGAACGGACCGAGCCCGCCGTGTCCGCGCCGAGCACGTCGGCCAGCTCCTGCCGCATCCGGTCCCGGGCCTCCTCCGCGTCGAGATCCATGTCCACGGCGGGGCCCGACCATCCGTACAGCCCCGGCAGCTCCCACACGGCGACCGCCTCGACGACACCGCCGACGAGGCCGGCGTACCGCAGGGCCCAGCGCAGCGCCGCATACGAGGCCTGCGACCCGTCGACGCCGACCACGACCCGGCGCTCGGTGACATCCCTGTCCATGCGTTCCACCTCTCCTCGGGCGTTCGGCCGGCCTCCGTCTCCACGCTGCGCGACGGGCGGCCGCACCGCCAGAGAAGGGCGGCCGGCGGCATGACACGGCCGGCCGGCCGCCGCAGGTGCGGTGCACGGCGAATTCCGGTCCGGTCGGCCCTGGTGGCGAGGGCGTTCCCGTGGTGTGCTGGAGGTGACGGGAAGGACCCGCAGTGACGCGGGGAAGCGGCCGGCGGCGGTCGCGCACCGCGCAATCAGGATCCGCGAGAAGTGGATGGCGTCCTTCCCGCCCTCTCGTGATCGGCGGGATCCGAGGAGGCAGCGATGCACGACAGCCCGCACACCGTCGGCGACGTGATGACCCGTACCCCCGTCGCCGTCGGCCCCGACGCCCCGTTCAAGGACGTCGTCACGCTGATGGACCGGTGGAAGGTCAGCGCCCTTCCCGTGCTGGAGGGCGCGGGCAGGGTGATCGGCGTCGTGTCCGAGGCCGATCTGGCCCGGGCCGGCGGGATGACCGCCGGAGAGCTGATGAACGCGCCCGCGGTGACCGTGCACCCCGACGCCACCGTGGCGGAGGCGGCGCGCGTCATGGCCCGGCGCGGCGTCAAGCGGCTGCCCGTCGTCGACGACCTGGGCGTGCTCAAGGGCATCGTGAGCCGGGCGGATCTGCTGAAGGTGTTCCTGCGTGCGGACGAGGAACTGACCGAGGAGGTCCGCCGGGAGGTCGTCGACCGCCTGTTCCCGCTCTCCGCGGACCACATCCGGGTCGACGTCACCGAAGGGATCGTCACCCTGACCGGCTGGATCGACAGCCCGGCTCCGGCGCCGGTCGCCGAACGGCTGGCCCGCGCCGTGGAGGGCGTGGTCGACGTGCGCTGCCACCTCTGTCCGGTCGCCGCGCGGGAGGATCCGCGCTGAGCCGTTGCCGTCCCGGCGGTCGCCCACTGTGCGCGCTCAGCCACCGAGCACGTCCGGTTCGTACCGTTCTGAGTGGGGTATCCCTTTGCTATGAGTACGGAACCGATGCAGCTGGCCGCTCCCAGCGGCCTGATGAGTCTTGCGCTCTTCGTGGTGGCCGTGGCAGTGCTGGCGATGCTCGCCGGAGGCTTCTGGCTGGGCAACCGGGTCAAGTACCGCGAGTCGCTGCGACCGCGTCCCGAGGAGCAGCCGAAGCTGCCACCGGAGGGCGCGGTGCACGAGGTTCGGGAGAACCGCGAGTCGGAGGAGATCCCGCTGATGCCCAAGGGCGGCCGTCCGCTCACCCCGTACGAACTCAGCAACCAGCAGACCAGGCCGAGCGCGTCGAAGGACCGGCCGCGCTGGAGCAAGGGCTCCAGCGGCTCGTTCGGCGGCGGCGGACTCGGCGCCCACTGACCACGGACAGTCCCTAGACCGTCCACCGGCCCGCGTCGAGGTGCCCGACGTGGGCCACGTTCCCGAGATCCTCGGCGTCCTGGCTCGGCGTGGCCGTGAACCAGGCGTCGAGGATCTCCTTGAGCACCGGCTGCGAGGTGAGGCGCAGGCTGAGGGCGAGGACGTTCGCGTCGTTCCAGCGGCGGGCGCCGTCGGCGGTGTAGGCGTCGGCGCACAGGGCGGCACGGATGCCGGGCACCTTGTTGGCGGCGATCGAGGCGCCGGTGCCGGTCCAGCAGCACACCACGGCCTGGTCCGCGGCGCCGGCGGCGACGTCACGGGCGGCCGCCTCCGAGCAGACGGCCCACTGCGGGTCGGCCCCGGGTTCCAGCGCGCCGTAGGTGCGCACCTCGTGGCCGCGACGGCGCAGCTCCTCGACGAGGAGCCGGGCGACGGGCTCGTCCATGTCGGAAGAGACGGAGATCCTCATGGTGCTGTCCCTTCTCCCTCGTTCACAGCGCCAAACCCGCCGCCTCGACCGGTGGTGCCGGTTGTCCTGTCCGTGCGGGCCTCGATCGCGGTGAGGACCGAGGACATGTCCAGGCGGCCGTTGCCCAGCCGGACGCTCTCTGCGTAGAGCTCGCTGCTGAGGTCGAGCAGGGGTGTGGCGATCCCGGCCGCGCGGGCCGCGTCGGCGATGAGGCGGGTGCTGGCGTAGCCGTCGGAGGTGGCGGCCTGCACGGTGAAGTCGTGGGCCGCGAGCATCGGGACCTTGACCCGGGTGATGCCGCTGCCCAGCTGCCCGGAATCGACGACGGTGCGGAAGGTCCGCAGATCCAGGCCCTGCCGCTGGGCGTTGCGCGACGAGGGCGAGGCGTACGCCAACAAGCTCCGCAAGGCCGGTGTGCCCGTCACCGCGGTCCGCTTCCAGGGCATCATCCACGACTTCGTGATGCTCAACGCCCTGCGCGAGACCCACGCCGCCGAAGCCGCGATCACCCTGGCCGTACACACCCTGCACACCGCCCTGCACACCGCCTGACGGCCGGTGCGGGCGCGTCGGGCGCGGTTCTGCCCACCCCGAGGTGCTTCTCCAGCAGGGCGAGCACGTCCTCGGACTACTGCCTTGACCGAGTCGGGCCGCCCGGGGAGCAACCCCACCTCCACGTGCACGAAGGCCGCCGCATCGCCGTGCCGGTCCGCCACCCCGGCCTCGGCGGCCTGCCGGAACAGCGTCTTGCAGGTGTCCGCGAACCGCGGGCAGTAGCCGACGGTGACATGCCGCACGGCGGTCCTGATCCTCTTGACCGGTCGGCTGACTCGACCGTGTTCCGCTGTGACGGTCACCCCCGGCACGACTCGTGTGCTCGTGTGCGGCGAAGCCAGTCGCATCGGCCATCGACCTGCCGAAGGTCCCGTGGAAGGGGCTCGGTCCTTCGGCCGATCGGCCGCTCGCGCGGCGCGCCTCGGCGGTGCGGGCGGGCGCCGGTGGAGGATCGGTGGGGCGGCCCCGGGACGGGCCGCCCGGTACCCCCACCCCATGCGAAGGCCCGGCGATGAAACTCCTCGACGCCCCGCTGTTCCGGCTGTCCGAGTCCGACGGCGCTCCCGGCGTCACCCGGGCGGCGGTGTGACCGCCGCGCCGGGCGGCGGCCGCTACGGCGAGGCCGTCTTCCGTCCCGACCAGGCCGGTGAGGGCCGGCGTATCGACGTCGGCGCCCTCGTCTACGACGACATCACCATGGCGCGGCTGCGGGCGCTCGGCGCCGGGCCGGGATGGCGTTGCCTCGACGTGGGGGCCGGCACGGGCACGGTCTCCCGCCGGCTGCTGGACGAGGCCGGGGTGGAGAGCGTGCTCGCCGTGGACCGCGACGTACGGTTCCTCCCCGAGCGGCCCGGGCTCGACGTGCTGGAGGCCGACATCACCGCCGGCCTCACCGCCCCGGACGTCGTCTCCGGCCGGTTCCGGCTCGTCCACGCGCGCTTCGTGCTGATGCACCTGCCCGAGCACGAGCGCCTGATCACGACGCTGGCCGAGCTCGTCGCGCCCGGCGGTGTGCTGGTGCTCGGCGACGCGGTCGACCTGACGAGCGACCGGACGCCCGACACGCCGTACACCACGGTCATGCGGGCCATGTGGCAGGGGCTGCGGGCCGCCATCGGCACGGACGTCTCCTGGGTGCCGTCGTATCCGCAGTTGCTGCGCGGTGCGGGGCTCGGGTCCGTGGCCGCCGAGATCCATGTGCCGCCGCTGCTGCCGGGCAGTCCCGTCAGCCGCTTCTGGGCGGACACCTGGGAGCGGAGCCGGGCGGCGATGCTCGCCACCGGCCTGGTCGACGACGCGGCCGTGGACGCGGCGATCCGGTACCTGGACTCCGAGGAGTGTGCCGCGCTGTCGGCCGGCATGCTCACCGCCTGGGGCTGGAAGGCCGACGACGTCGCCTCCCCCTGATCGGAGGGGACCCGGTCAGAGGGCCGGGGCGGCGGCTCGGCGCCGGGTCTCCGCGAGGTGGAGGTCGACGTAGTTGGTCAGCGCCAGGGCGTCCCGAGCACTGTCGGCCTGGAAGGTGACGCGGCGGAGCAGGCTGACACCGTCGAGCGTGACGCCTTCCCGGGCGAGGACGAAGACCAGGGCGAGGAAGGCGGAACGGGCGTTCCCGTCGTCGAAGGGGTGGAAGAAGCACACGTCGAGGTAGGCGCGGGCGGCACGGGCGGTCAGCGGGAGCGGTGCGCCGGCGTCCGCGGCGCTCCCGGCCAGGCAGGTGTCGAGGCGGGCCCGGGTGTCCGGGGCGATGCCGTAGCGCTCTCGGCCGCGCTTGGCGAAGGCGGGCAGGGTGCGGAACGCGGGCGGCCGTGCGGTGCCCAGGACGTGCTGCTGCCAGCCCTGGAGCAGTTCGAAGTCGAGCGGCGCGCCGCGCGCCGCGTCGGCCCGGAGCCGTTCGAGCGCGGCGAGCAGTCCCTCGGCGCGGGCGGGGTCCAGGGCGCGGTCGAAGGCGCGGATGTCCTCGGCCGCGCCGTCGCTGGCCGGTGTCACCGGTCCTTCCCCGCCCCGGTTCGAGGCCTCCTGCCAGGCCACGGTCTCCCGTACGGCGAGCCACCGTGCCAGGTGGTCGACGGCCGGCCCCGCGGGCGGCCGCGGTCCGCGGGACGGCGGCAGCGACCGCGCGAGGCGCTCCGCGATGTCGTCGACCAGCACGTTGTCCGGGGTGATCCAGCTGCGGAACCGCCCGCCGACCGCCTCGTCGACGAGGTCGCGCGCGTTGTCCGGTGCGAATCCCCACCGGTCGAGGAACCAGCCGAGCACCTGCTCGCAGTGCCCGTGCCAACCGCTGCCGCAGCCGGTACGGTCGACGACCTGCAGGATCAGGTGCCGGGCGGCGCGTTCCCACAGGATCCGCCGGTCCTCGATGTCCGCCGGATCCAGCGGGTACGCCTCGAACCGCTCGGCGAGGCTCTCCAGCCACGCCCGCCACTCGCACAGCGCCGCGACGACCCGGTCGAGCGTCTCCTCGGGGGTCGTGATCGAGTCCCGCGGGCAGCACCAGCTGCCGACGGGCCCGCCGTCGAGGTCCCCTTCGTCGTGCGCCCAGCGCCAACCCACGGCCCAGCGGCCGTAACGCTCCATCAGGGCGTACGACACGGCAGTCGCCCAGAGATCGCCCTCGCCATGGCTCCAGGCACTCATCGCCGGATCGGCGCGCGACACGTCAGGGGGGCTCGGAACACACCGGGCCGGACCGAGCGAGCGCACCACCCGCGCAGCCGCCGCGTGGTCGAACGGATGACGGGCGGGGTCCGCCTCGTCCCAGGACAGGTCGAACGGCCACAGCACAGACTTCACCGCGCAAGCCTCCACGGCCGTCCTGCGCCGGGCAACCGTATTGAGGTCCGGCGGGCGCGCCGGGCGCCCTCCTTTCCACGGTCCGGTACGGACTTTCCGGTCCACGGCGTCCGCGGAGAAACTCCTTGCCGGTTCGCCGGAGATTCCGGGGTGGATCTGCAAACACCTACCGGCTGATCCGGCCTAACCTTCCTCACACGGCGCAGCATGCGCGGACCCCGGAGGGAGAGCACGTACGTGAACGACCGGACGGAGCAGGAAGAGGCAAGCCCCGTGGTCCGCAAGCGTGTTCAGGACAGCTTCGACGGGCAGGGACTGATGGCCCACCTCGGCGCGCGGATCACGAAGATCGCACCGGGCCGTGTGCACATCGTGCTTCCGGCCCGTCCCGAGGTGACCCAGCAGCACGGCTACATCCACGCCGGCGCCACCAGTGCGGTCGCGGACAGTGCCGGCGGCTACGCGGCGCTCACGCTGTTTCCCGAGGACTGCGACGTCCTCACCGTCGAGTACAAGATCAACCTCCTCGCGCCCGCCGTCGGCGACCACATCGAGGCGATCGGCACGGTGCTGAGGTCCGGCCGGACCCTGACCGTGTGCCGGCTGGAGGTGTACGGCGTCCGTGACGCCGGTGAGCGCACCCTGGTGGCCAACGGCCAGCAGACACTGATCCGCCTGGGCGGCACCGGCTGAGTCCCGCCCGCACGGCCGTCGGGGATCCGGCGCGCCGCCTTCCTCGCCGGCGGGCTGCTGACCGCCGGGGCGGGCGTGGTGCTGCTCGTCGGACGGCGGTGGCTCCGGAAGGAGCCCGTCTCGTAGGGCCCGCGGAACAGGCGGGGCGGCCTCGTGCTCAGATCTGCCGTGGCTCCGGGCGTACGAGGCCGGTCTGGTAGGCGATGACGACGAGTTGGGCGCGGTCGCGGGCGCCCAGCTTCGTCAGGGCGCGCTGGATGTGGCTGCGGACGGTCAGGACGCTCAGGACGAGTTCGCCGGCGATCTCGTCATTGGACCTGCCGCGGGCGGCGAGCGTGGTGACCTCCCGTTCCCGAGGGATCAGGTCTTTCAGTCGCTCCGGGGGCGCCAGGAGGGTGCCGGGAGCGGCCGGGCCGGCCAGGAAGCGGGAGATGAGGGCGCGGGTGGCCCCCGGGGACAACAGCGCCTCGCCGGCGGCGACGGTGCGGATGCCGTCGAGGAGGGTGTCGGTGGTGACGTACTTGCCGAGGAAGCCGCTGGCGCCGACGCGCAGCGCCCGGGCGACGTACTCGTCGGTCTCGTACATGGTGAGGACGAGGACGCGGGTGCCGGCGAGTTCGGGGTCGGCGCAGATGGCGGCGGTGGCGGCGAGGCCGTCCGTGCCGGGCATGCGGATGTCCATCAGGACGATGTCGGGGCGGTGGGTGCGGGCGAGGTCCACCGCCTCCTGTCCGTCGGCGGCCTCGGCGACCACCTCCAGGTCGGGACAGGAGTCGATGAGCAGCCGGAACGTGCCGCGCAGCAGGGCCTGGTCGTCGGCGAGCAGGACACGGACACTCACGCGGCAGCCTCTGGTTCTTCCGGTGCGAGGGAGTGGAGCGGGAGGGCGGTGGTGACTTCGAAGCCGCCGTCGGGGCGGGGCCCGGCCCGCAGGTCGCCGCCGACGGAGTGGGCGCGTTCCCGCATGCCCATCAGGCCGTAGCCGCCGTCGGCGGCCGCCGCGGTGGTGGTGCCGTCGTTGGTGACCGAGATGAGCAGCCGGGTCCGGGCATAGGTGAGCCGGACGTCGGCGCCATGGCCGGCGCCGTGCTTGGTGACGTTGGTGAGGGCTTCCTGGATGATCCGGTACGCCGTCAGGTCCACGCCCGGTGACAGCGGCCGGGGCCGGCCCTCGGTCGTGACGGCGACGTCCAGTCCGGCGCTCGCGTACGTCGAGACCAGGTCGGGCAGCCGGTCCAGGCCGGGGGCGGGCTCCAGGGAGTCGGCGTCCTGGTCACCGGACTGGCGCAGCACCCCGACGGTGGCCCGGAGTTCGATCAGGGCGGAGGACGTGGTGGCCGTCAGTTCGTCGAGCAGCTTCAGCGCCTGGTCGGGCCGGGTGGGCACGAGGTGGCGGGCGGTGCCGGCCTGGGCGTTGGCGACGGCCATGTGGTGGGCGACGACGTCGTGCAGCTCGCGGGCGATCCGCATGCGTTCCTCGGCGACCCGCAACCGGGCCTCCTCCTCCCGGGTGCGCTCGGCGTACGCGGCCCGGGCCTGCACGGACTCCAGGTAGGCCGCGCGCAGCCGGGCACCGCTGCCGCCGACCAGGGGCAGCAGCAGCCACAGGACGGGGCCGACGGTGCGCAGCAGCAGCATGTCGGTCGTGGGCTTGTCGAGCATGGCGGCGATCACCACCACCGCCATGGCCGCCAGCCCGAACACCCGCGTGGTCCGCCGGTCGGTCTGGGCGGCGACCCAGTAGAGGGCGAGCATGAGGGGGGCCAGCATGAGGGGCGTGGGAATGTAGCCGTGGGCGAGGGTGGCCACCGTCCCGGCCATGGCCACGCCGGCGACAAGGCGCGCGTGGTCGCGCGCCCGCAGCAGGGCGAGGCAGGTGACCGCGGCGATGGCCATGGCGGGCCACTGCTCCCGCGGTTGGCTGAGGCCGGGGAAGCGGAGCAGGGCGCCCAGGGCCACGCAGCCGAGCAGCGCCAGGACCGTCGCGACGTCCACGAAACGGCGGTAGCGTCCCGTTCCCCTGTCCAAACTGGTGGTCATGTGTCTCTCCGGGTGAGGGGCTGGGCCCATGGTGACCGACGTCCGCGACGCGACGCCCGGTCGGGCCGCCCGTGACCTGTGTCACGGGCGGCCCGCCCGGACCGGGGAGGGCGGTCAGACACGTGCCTCGACGGGCTCGTCCGGGGTCGGGTCGGATTCCGTGGCCGGCGCGGCGGCGCGGCGGCGGGTGAGGGCCTCGCCCTCGATGTCCACCCGGGGCAGCAGCCGGTCCAGCCGCTTCGGCAGCCGCCAGGCCCGGTCCCCCAGCAGGGCGAGGACCGCGGGCACGATCGCCATCCGGACGACGAAGGCGTCGAGGAGTACGGCGGTGGCCATGCCGAACCCGATCATCTTGATCATGGACTCGCTCTCGCCGATGAACCCGGCGAAGACGGCGATCATGATGAGGGCGGCGGCCACCACGACCCGCGCGCTGTGCCGGAACCCGGAGACCACCGCCTCCTTCGCCGGCTCGCCGTGGACGTAGGACTCCCGCATCCGGGAGACGAGGAAGACCTCGTAGTCCATGGCCAGGCCGAAGATGATGCCCACCAGGAAGATCGGCATCAGGCTCATGATCGGCCCGGTCTGCTCCACCCCGAACAGTCCGGCCCCGTGCCCCTGCTGGAAGACCAGGACGACCGCGCCGAGGGCCGCGAGCACCGAGAGCAGGAAGCCGAGCGCCGCCTTGAGGGGGACGAGCAGGGACCGGAAGACCACCAGAAGCAGCACGACGGCGAGACCGACGACGGTGACGAGGTAGGGCACCAGCGCCGACTGGACCTTGCCCGAGATGTCGATGTTCAGCGCGGTGGTACCGGTGACCTCGAAGGACGCGCCGGACGCCGACTCGATGGCCGGGCGTTCGCCGCGGATCGTCCTGACGAGCGTCTTGGTGTTCTCGTCGACGGGGCTGGTGGCCGGGGTGGCGGTGAACACCGCCGTGTCCGCCGCCTTGTTGAAGCGCGGCTGCGAGACCGATACCACCCCCTTCGTGCCGGCGATCCGCTCGCGGACCGTGTCCACGCCGGCCTTGGCGTCGCCGGTGCCCTTGGCGTCCACGACGATGGTCAGCGGGCCGTTGAAGCCGGGGCCGAAGCCCTCGGCGAGGGCGTCGTAGGCGCGCCGCTCGGTGGTGGACGTGGACTTGGCCTCGTCTCCGGGCATGCCGAGCTGCAGCTGGGTCATCGGGACGGCGAGGGCGCCGAGGCCCACGACGCCCAGCAGCAGCACGGGTACCGGGCGGCGCAGCACGAAGCGGGCCCAGCGGGTGCCCCGGTTGTCGCCCTGGGGCGCGGCCTTCCTGGCGCGGAACAGCCGGCGGCGGCCGCCTTCCGGCCTGCGCGCGGCGCCCGCCAGGACGGCGTTCGGCCAGAATCCGAGCAGGGCCGGGACGACGGTCAGTGCGATGACCACGGCGACGACCACCGCCCCCGCCGCGGTCAGGCCCATCTTGGTCAGCATGGGGATGCCGACGACGGAGAGGCCGGCCAGGGCGATGACCACGGTCAGGCCGGCGAAGACCACCGCCGAGCCCGCCGTGCCGACCGCGAGGCCGGCCGCCTCCTCGGGAGCCCGGCCCTCGGCGCGCTCCTCGCGGTAGCGGGAGACGACGAACAGGGCGTAGTCGATGCCGACGGCGAGGCCCAGCATCATCGCCAGGGTGCCGGTGCTGGTGGACAGCCCCAGGGCGTCGGCCAGCAGGGTGATCGTGAACGTGCTGATGCCGACGCCGAGGACCGCGGTCAGCAGCGGCAGTCCGGCGGCCGCGAGCGAACCGAAGGTGACCAGCAGGACGACGGCCGCGACGGCGATGCCGATGATCTCGGCGACGCCGCCGGGTCCGCCGCCGCTGTCCAGGGCGGAGCCGCCGGTCTCGACGGTGAGCCCCGCGTCGCGTGCCTGATCGGCGGCGTTCTCCAGGGCCGTACGGCTGGTGTCGGTGACGGCGGAGGACTTCACCCTGTAGGTGACGGTCGCGTAGGCCGTGGTGCCGTCCTTGCTGACCGCGTGCGCGGTGAAGGGGTCCGCGACGCCGGCCACCTGGGTGCCGTCGCCCAGCGCGTCCACCGCCTCCTCGATCGCCTTCCTGTGGGCGGTGGCGGTGACCTTCTGCCCGTGCGGGGCGACGAAGACGACCCGCGCGGTGGCGCCGTCGGCGGCGGCGCCGGGGAAGCGCTCCTGCATCAGGTCGAACGCCTTCTGGGACTCGATGCCCGGTGTCGAGAACTCCTCGTCGGCGGCGCCGGGCGCCCGCATCGCGCCCAGTCCTACGGCGGCCAGGACGGCCACCCACAGCAGGGCGACGTACCCACGCCGCCGGAAGGCCAGTCGGCCCAGTCGATAGAGAAAAGTAGCCACGTCAGGGAACTCCGCATCCGATCTCGCTTGGTCACCCAGACTGTCCCGGCGAGGGCCTCCCCGTCGTCGTACGGTTACTGGCACTGCCGGCTACCGAATCCGGAGGACGGGCTACTGAAACCGCAGTAGGCGTCCGGGCCGCCGGCTCATGCCCCGGTACGACACCCGGGCGGGACCCGCTGCGACTCCGGGCCCCTCAGCGTGCCGCCCCGACGGTGCGCAGCACGGCCTCGGCCATGCCGCGCTCGCCGCGTTCGTCGGGGTGCACCCGGGGCGGCCGGTGCCGCCGGGACCAGCGGTTCGGGCAGCCCGTGTCGGCCGGGGATCCGTGGGCCGGCCGTGCAGGAGTCGCCGAGCGCCACGTACGGCCCCTTGGGCGGCGGGGGGCGGCGCGGCACCACCACCGTCCGCGCCTCTTCCGGCGGTCACGGCGGCGGCGAGTGCGACGCACGACGCGACCGCCGCGAGCCCGAACCCGGTACGAGTCCTGATCCCAAGGTCCTGTCTGCTGCTGGGGAGGCGACCGGCGCGGGGGGCCTCCCGGGGCGGCGCGGCGCCGGTCTCCGGCACCGCTTCAGGCTCTCCGGGCGCCGCCCGTCCCGTCGTCGTGCGGCTGTGGGCAATCGCCGGCCTCACCACGCCGTACGCACGGCCGTGCCGGCGTACGGCGGTTGCGGCAGCGGCTACCGCGGTTTCAGCAGACCGCACCCGCAGCGGCGCCACGACGCCCGGACGGCATGCGCTGCGCCGGGAACCCTGTCGTGCTCAGGCGCGGACCGGGGACGCGTTTGGGATCGTCACCGTTGTCTGCCGCAGATGTGTCCGGACTCTTGACGTCCGACGCATGACTGCGTAGACATGACTACGCAGACATGACAGCGCAGTCAGAGCCGACAGCCCGGGCCGTGCATGCCATGATGGGCCTCGATCACCTCGATCGAGCGGTCACCGGGAGACGCCAATGACACCAGAGACGGGACGCGGCAAAAGCACCGCGGCTCCGCGGAGTGTGGACGTGGCCCGGCTGGCCGGCGTCTCGCAGAAGACCGTCTCCAGGGTCTTCAACGACGAGCCCTACGTCTCCGAGGAGGTGCGCCGGCGCGTCCTCGACGCCGCCGAACACCTCGGCTACCGGCGCAACAACGCCGCCCGGGCGCTGGCCTCCGGACGTACCCGCTCGATCGGAGTGGTGACGCTGGGCACCGCCCTGTACGGGCCCGCCTCGCTGCTCATGGGCGTCGAGCGGGTCGTCCGGGACACCGGCTACGCGCTGCGTGTGGTCAACACGGTGGAGGGCGACCCGGCGGGCGTCTCCGGTGCCGTCGACTCGCTCCTCGACCAGGGCGTGGACGGCATCGTCATCTCCGAACCCATCGACGAGCAGGCGGACGGCACAACGGGCACCCTCGGCTCCCTGCGGGTCGGCGTTCCGGTGCTCGTGGTGGGCGCCCCGCCGCCGGTCACCGCACCCGTCGTGCTGACCGCGGGGGACGGTGCCGACCTGATGGCCCGGACCGCCACCGAACACCTGCTGGGCCTCGGCCATGTGACGGTCCATCACCTGGCCGGTCCGCAGCGCTGGTACGCCGCCCGGGACCGTCTGGAGGGTTGGCGGGCCGCTCTCACCGGGCAGCGCAGAGAGGTGCCGCCGGTGGCCGAAGGCGACTGGTCGGCCGCGTCGGGATACGCGGCGGGCCGGACACTCGCCGCCGACGACCGGGTCACGGCCGTCTTCTCCGCCAACGACGACATGGCGATCGGTCTCATCCGCGCGCTGGCCGAAGCCGGCCGGCGCGTGCCGGAGGACGTCAGCGTGGTCGGCTTCGACGACATCCCGGTCGCCGCCTACGTGACTCCCCCGCTCACCACGGTGCGTCAGCCCTTCGACGCCGTGGCGCAGGAAGGGCTCAAGCGCCTGGTCCACGCCATCGAGAACCCGACGGCGGACCCCCTGCCGCCCAGTGCCCCACCGGTCGACCTCATCGTCCGGGCCTCGACCGCGCCCCCGGCACCCGCGAACGGAGGTCAGCCCGCACGTAACTGACACGACGTCACCGTCGGCCGGGACGGCCGACGTTCACCTCCGCGATTCCCGGGACGAGCCGCCGTACCGCTGTCGTTCACGTCGTACCGACGCGGCACCGATCGCTCCCCTCCCCCGCGGGCGCCCTCATGACTCCGGCGCCCGGAGCCGCCCCTGACCCCTGGGGCCCCTGGTCAGGCCTGTGCGCCTGTATCCGTTCCTCTTCTCTCCCCCCACGCTCAGCCCCCGCACGCCCTCGCCAGGCGTGCCGCCACCTTCGCCTCCGGCGGGAGTTCACCATGCCCAGATTCACCCCCGTTTCCAGCGCGTCCCCCATGAGCCGCCGACTGTTCCTCACCACCACCGGTGCCCTGTCGCTCGGCGCCGCCCTCACCGCCTGCGGCGGCGGTGACTCCGGCGGTTCCTCCGCCGCCGCCAAGCCCGTCAGCCAGGCCGACATCGACAAGGCCATGAAGACGCCGACCGAGCTGACGTTCTGGACCTGGGTCCCGAACATCGCCAAGGAGGTCGCGCTCTTCGAGAAGAAGTACCCGGCCGTCAAGGTCAAGGTCGTCAACGCCGGTCAGGGAACACCCCAGTACACCAAGTTGCGCACCGCCCTGAAGGCCGGCAGCGGCGCACCGGACATGGTCCAGATCGAGTACCAGGCCATCCCGACGTTCACCATCACCGACAGCCTGCTGGATCTGCGGCCGTACGGCGCCTCGGCGCTCAAGTCGCACTTCGTGGACTGGACCTGGGGTCAGGTCAGCGGCAGCAACGGGGAGATCTGGGCGATCCCGCAGGACACCGGCCCGATGGGCATGCTCTACCGGCACGACATCTTCGAGCAGCACGGCATCGAAGTCCCGGGCACCTGGGACGAGTTCGCCGCCGCCGCACGCAAGCTGCACAAGGCGGACCCCGACGTCTACCTGACCAACCTCGCCGCCAACCAGGTCGCCGCCTGGCACGGTCTGCTCTGGCAGGCGGGCGCCAAGCCCTATGTCACCTCCGGCAAGAGCGACATCACCATCAGCGTCGACGACGCCGTCTCGCGGAAGCTGGGCGCGTACTGGGGCGGGCTGGCGAAGGAGGGGGTCATCGGCGTCGAGCCCGACTTCACCGACTCCTGGTACGCGGCCCTCAACAAGGGCAAGTACGCCACCTGGATCACCGCCGCCTGGGGCCCGGTGTTCCTGTCCGGCTCGGCCAAGGCCACGGCCGGCAAGTGGCGGGCGGCCCCGCTGCCGCAGTGGGACGCGGCCAAGCCCAGCTCGGGCAACTGGGGCGGCTCCACCACCGCCGTCGTCCGCGCCACGAAGAACCCGATCGCCGCAGCCGTGTTCGCGCAGTTCCTCAACAGCGACCCGGCCAGCGCACGGATGTTCGCAACCGAGCAGTTCTTCTTCCCCGCGACCAAGGCCCTCCTCACGGACGCGTCGTTCACCGGGGACGCCCCGTCCTTCTACGGCGGCCAGAAGGTCAACCAGGTCTTCGCCGACATCAGCGCCACGGTCAACTCCTCCTTCCAGTGGCCGCCGTTCCTCGACCAGGCGGCCACCGACTGGACCGAGACCGTCGGCAAGTCCCTCGCGGACCACACCGACACCGTGCGCGCGCTCGGCGGCTGGCAGTCGCGGCTGACGACGTACGCCAAGAGCCAGGGCTTCACCGTCAAGGGGAGTTGAGATGACCGGCACCCGCCGCCACCGGGCGGCAGGACCGCTGTTCGTCGCCCCGTTCCTGACGCTGTTCCTGCTGCTCTTCCTCACGCCGCTCGGTTACGCCGCCTACCTCAGCCTGTTCCAGAGCCGCCTGATCGGCGGGACCGTGTTCGTCGGCCTCGACAACTACACGCAGGCCCTGGGCGATCCCCAACTCCTGCACGGCCTCGGCCGGGTGGCGCTGTTCTTCGTGATCCAGGTGCCGGTGATGCTGCTCCTCGCGCTGCTGTTCGCCCTCGCGCTGGACAGTGGTCTGCTGCGGCTGGCGCGGGTGATCCGGCTGGGCATCTTCGTGCCGTACGCGGTGCCCAGCGTGGTCGCCGCGCTGATGTGGGGCTATCTGTACGGGCCGGACTTCGGCCCGTTCGCCCAGCTGAGCCGGAAGCTGGACCTGCCCGCCCCGCACTTCCTCAGCGACGGCTGGATGCTCGGCAGCCTGGCGAACATCGTGACCTGGGAGTTCGTCGGCTACAACATGATCATCCTGTACGCGGCCCTGCGCACGATCCCGCACGAACTGTACGAGGCCGCCGCGGTTGACGGGGCCGGTGCCTGGCGCATCGCGTGGTCGATCAAGCTGCCGGCACTGCGGCCGGCGCTCCTGCTCACCCTCCTGTTCTCCGTGATCGGCAGCTTCCAGCTGTTCAACGAACCCAACCTGCTGATGAAGATCGCCCCGGACGTCATCACCAGCTCCTACACCGCCAACCTGTACGCCTACTCCCTCGCCTTCACCGGCCAGCAGGTCAACTACGCGGCCACGGTGTCCTTCCTCCTCGGCCTCGTCATCGTGGTCGCCTCCTACGCCGTTCTGCTCACCGCGAACCGCAGGAGGACCGCATGACGACCACCACCCCACCGGCCACAGCCGTTCCGGCCGCCCCCGAGCCGGCCCGCCCCACCCGCACCCGAAGGCGCCGGGCCCGCCGCAGCACCCCGCTGACGATCGCCATGCTGGCCGCGCTCGCCTACTTCCTGCTTCCTCTGTGCTGGCTGCTCATCGCGTCGACGAAGAGCACCCAGGACCTGTTCAACAGCTTCGGCCTGTGGTTCTCGCACGCTCCGCAGCTCCTGACCAACGTCCGGGCGACGTTCACCCAGGACGACGGCGTCTTCGTGCACTGGCTGCTCAACACGGTGCTGTACGCCGGGGTCAGCGCGGTCGGCGCCGCGCTGCTGGCGGCCGCCGGTGGTTACGGGTTCGCCAAGTTCCGGTTCCGCGGCGACCGGCTGGCCTTCAACCTGGTCCTCGGCGCGGTCATGGTCCCGACCACCGCGCTGGCGATCCCGACCTATCTGCTCTTCGCCAAGGCCGGTCTGGTCAACACCCCCTGGGCGGTCATCCTGCCCTCCCTGGTCAACCCGTTCGGCCTCTATCTGATGCGCATCTACGCCGCCGACGCCGTACCGGACAGCATCCTGGAGGCCGCGCGGATCGACGGTGCCGGGGAGGCCCGGATCTTCTTCCGGATCGCCCTGCGGCTGCTCGGCCCCGGCCTGGTCACCGTCCTGCTGTTCACGCTGGTGGCGACCTGGAACAACTACTTCCTGCCGCTGATCATGCTCAACGACCCGAACCTGTACCCGATCACGGTCGGACTCGCCCGATGGGCCGACCAGGCCCAGAACGGCGGGGCCGGTGCCAGCAGCGACATGCTCGCCCTGGTCGTGACCGGCTCGCTGCTGTCGATCGTCCCGCTCGTCGTGGCCTTCCTGCTGCTCCAGCGGTACTGGCAGAGCGGCCTGGTGGCCGGCGGCGTCAAGCAGTGACTCCCCCACTTTCCTTCGGAGGTCTCCTTCATGGCGGCTCTGCCTGCCCGTGTCCTGTTCGGTGCCGCGTACTACCACGAGTACCAGCCCTACGAGCGTCCCGCCGAACGCCTCAAGACCGACCTCGACCTGATGGCCGACGCCCATGTCACCGTCATCCGGGTCGGCGAGTCGGTCTGGTCGACCTGGGAGCCGGAGAACGGCCGCTTCGATCTGGACTGGCTGCAGCCGGTCCTCGACGGCGCCCACGAGCGTGGCATCTCCGTCGTCCTGGGGACGCCGACGTACGCCGTCCCGCCATGGCTGGCCCGGCAGTATCCGGAGATCACCGGCGAGCGGCGTACCGGTGAGCGGATCGGCTGGGGTGCCCGGCAGGAGGTGGACTTCACCCACCCGGCCTTCCGGTTCCACGCCGAACGGGTCGTCCGCCGTATCACCGCCCGCTACGCCGGGCATCCGGCGGTCATCGGCTTCCAGGTCGACAACGAGCCGGGCAACGAACTCCTGCACAACCGGGGCGTGTTCGAGCGCTTCGTCGACCATCTGCGGCAGAAGTACGGGGACGTCGAGACCCTCAACCGGGAGTGGGGCCTGGTCTACTGGTCGCACCGGCTGTCCACCTGGGCCGACCTGTGGACCCCGGACGGCAACGCCCAGCCGCAGTACGACGTCGCGTGGCGGGAGTTCCAGGCCCGTCAGGTCACCGAGTTCATCGGCTGGCAGGCGGACATCGTCCGTGAGTACGCCGGCCCCGGGCAGTTCGTCACCACCTGCATCTCCTACACCCGTCCCGCGGTCGAGGACGACGAGCTGACCGACCGCCTCGACATCGCCTCCGGCAATCCGTACTACGACATGCAGGACGGACTCCTGCTGCCCGACCCCACCCCCGACGGCCACGAGCAGCAGTGGAAGACCACCGGTGTGTGGTCGCTCTACCAGACCGCCGACTGGATGTTCTCCTCCCGGCAGGCACCGTTCCTGGTCACCGAGACCAACGCCGGCTCGATCGGCTTCCCGTGGGACAACCGGCCCGCCTACGACGGCCAGTGGCGGCAGGCCGCCTGGGCGCTCGTGGGGCGCGGGGCCCGCATGATCGAGTACTGGCACTGGCACACGCTGCACTTCGGCGCGGAGACCTACTGGGGCGGCATCCTGCCCCACACCGGCCGGCCGGGTCGCACTTATGCCGAACTCGCCCGTCTGGGCAAGGAGTTCGAGACCGCGGGCGCCCTCGTCGCCGGTCTGGAGCCGGACGCGGACATCACGCTGGTGTACTCGACGCCCAGCAAGTGGCTGATGCAGAAGTACCCGCCGCTCGCCAAGCCCGACGGCGAACCCGACCCGGCCGCCTACCACCGCCTCTTCGACCCCTTCTACCGGGGCGCCTTCGACGCCGGCCGCCAGGTGCGCATCGTGCACGCCCGGCAGCTGCACGATCCGGCCGGGGAACGGGACGGCCTGTCCCCCGAGGAGGCGGTCCGCAGGCATCCGGTCCTGGTCGTGCCGGGGCTGTACCTCGCCGCCGACGCGACCCTCGACTGGCTCGCGGCCTACGCCCGGGCCGGCGGCCATCTGGTCCTCGGCCCGCGCACCGGCTACGCCGACCAGGAGGCCCGGGCCCGCACCGAACCGGCCCCGGGCCGCCTCACGGACGCGGCGGGTGTGTCGTACGACGAGTTCAGCAATCTGCTGGGAGAGGTGCCCGTGCGGTCGGCGCCCGGCGGTCCGCTCCCGTTGCCGGAGGGTGCCACGGCGACCCGCTGGGCGGACGGCCTGACCGTCACCGACGCCGAGGTCCTCGTCGAGTACGACCACCCGCACTTCGGCCGCTGGCCCGCGGTCACCACCCGCCGCCACGGCGCGGGCCGGATCACCTGCGTCGGCACGGTGCCCGGCCGGGACCTCGCCCGGACGCTGGCCGCATGGCTCGCCCCGGCCCCCGGCCACGCGTGGCGGGACCTGCCCACGCCGGTCACCGCGACGACCGGCACCTCGGCCGACGGGCGCCGCGTCCACATCGTCCACAACTGGAGCTGGGAGCCCACGAGCGTCCTCGCCCCGGTGCACCTCACCGACGTCCTCGACGGTACGACCCTCGCCGCGGGCGCGGCACTGGCCCTCGGCCCGTGGGACGTACGCGTTCTCGTCTCCGCCGACATCGACTGACCGACCGGGAGAGGCCATGCAGAGAAGAAGAGCCGCAAGAGCACTGGGGACGTTCGCCGCGGCGTCCGCGCTGCTGGTGGTCCCGGTGACCGGCGCGCGGGCGTACGACCCGACGGGCGGGATCCTGTACCAGCTCGGCAGCGAGCCCTGCCTGAAGGGGCGCGGCAACTGCGCGATCTACCCCAAGTCGGCGCAGCTGCCGAGCGGGCGCCTGGTCGCGTCGTTCGAGAGGTCCACGGTCGTGCCCGCGTCGGGCAGCGCCGACGGGCAGACCCTCCCGGTGTACAAGAGCGACGACCACGGCACGACCTGGCAGCCGCTGTCGGAGGTCAAGGCCCCCGCCTACCTGTCCGGCGACCCGCGGTACGCCACGTACACGAGCAACTGGACGAACCCGTACCTGTACACGCTCCCGCAGGACGTCGGGAACCTGAGACAGGGCACCCTGCTGCTGGCGAGCGTGGTGTCGGGCGACGACTACTACTACAAGGAGCACAAGGCCGCCGACCCGAACTGGACACCGTCCAGCGACGGGGATCGCAAGGACCTGGCGATCGCCCTGTACGCCAGCACCGACGACGGCGCCACCTGGAAGGTCGTCAACGTCGTCGCGACCGGGGGCTGGCAGGGCGGCAGCGCGGGCGCGATCGGGCAGAACGTCGCCGCCGCGAACACGCACCGGCAGGTGGATCCGCTCTGGGAGCCGTACCTGATGGTCTACAAGGGGCAGCTCGTCTGCTATTACTCCGACGAGAACGACTACACCGGCCTCGACCCGGCCACCGGCGTTCCCACCGTGGATCCCGCCGACGACACCGCCACGGACTCGCACGGCCAGATCCTCGTGCACCGGACCTGGGACGGCCGCGCCACCGGGTGGAGCGGCCCCGTCGTCGACATCGCCGGGCTGACCGAGGACATGGGAGGCGGCAAGTCGGAGATCGGCGGCGGCCGGCCCGGCATGGCGAACGTCGTCCGCACGACCGACGGAAAGTGGATGATCACGTACGAGTACTGGGGCGGCGGGGCCAACACCCGGTACCGGATCGCCGACAACCCGCTCAAGTTCTTCACCGGTTCGCCGACCGGCGACAGCGTGGCCGCGCTGCCGGTGGACCCCGGCTCGCGTCCGCTCGCGACCGGCGGCAGCCCGGTCCTCGTCAGGCTGCCCGGCGGGCGCCTGGTGTACAACGCGGCGGGCAGCGGGAACGTCTGGGTCAACGCGAGCGGGCGCAGCGACGGCGTGTGGAAGGAGTACCAGACGACGTCGCAGGCCGGTTACAGCCGCGACCTCCAGTACGTCGACGGCACCGGCCGGATCGCCGTCCTCAACAACCAGGGCACCTCGACGCTCGCCTTCGCCGAGGTCGACCTCGGGCACTCGGACGGCCCCTACTACCAGCTGGTGAACCGCAGGACCGACCAGGTGATCGGCACCGGCGGCAAGAGCAACGACGCGAACATCGGCAACGGTGACGTGCCCGACGTCCGTCTGGAGGAGCCGGGTTCGGCCGCCGACCCGGACACCCAGTACTGGCACGTGGTGACCGAGCCGAACGGCGGCGTGACCCTCCTCAACAAGTCCGGTGGCCGCGCGGCGGCGGTCTGGACCGGGAACGCGACGGCCGGGCAGCGGATCGGCCAGTGGGTCGACAACAGCACGACCGGCAGCTGGACCCTGGTCAGGACCGCCGACGGCTTCTACCAACTGCGGTCGGTCAGGAACCCGAGCCTCTACCTGACCGGCGCCTCCGCCGGAGCGCCGCTGACCTTGCAGACGGCGACGGCGGACGGTTCGCAGGACTGGGAGCTCGTCGAGTAACCGCACCGTGCCGCACTGTGCCGTACCGGCGGACGCGGACCGCATCTGTGCAGAAGCGACACACAGGCTGCACACTGCCTGGCCAAAGGCTCGCTACCGTTCTGGCCGTTCGAGACCACGTGCGAACGAGATCAGGCGACGGCGCACGACGCCGCCGGCGCAGTCGAGTCAGGAAGACGCGGATGGACTACTGCTCCTCGTGCCGGCGGCACCTCAACGGTGCCTTGGCGTGCCCCGGCTGCGGCGCCTACGCGCCGGACATCGCCCCGCGCCCCGCCGCGACTCCGGTGACGACCGGCGCGGCGGCCTGGCGGGACTCGGCCGACACCGCGTGGTTCGACATGGACGCCGACGCACAAACCGAAGAGGCCGCCGAGGGCCCGTACGACGGGCCGGACGCCGTCCCGCCCGCGCCGCAGGGCCGGGCGGCCCGGCGCCGTCAACGGGCCCGCTGGAAGAAGAACCAGCGGCGGGCCGTGGTGGCCACCGCGGTCGCCCTGGTCGGCGGCGGGCTGACCGTCGCCTCGCTGGACCGGCAGGGCACGGACCGGGCCCAGGCGGCCACGGCCCCGGACAACAGGCCCATGGGCCTCGCCGACGAGCAGGCCACGGACACCGTCCCGGCGGCGTCGGCACCGACCGGCCGGCACCGGGCCCCCGACCCCGCGCCGTCCGCCCGCTCGGCGACCGCGAACGCGCCGCGGGAGCAGACCGGCGGCGTGCCCCGTGCCACGCCGGCGCCCGGTCAGGGCACGGTCGGCTCAGCGCGGCCCGTGTCCGGCTCCGCCGCCCGGCCGCAGTCCGCCGCCACGGCGTCCGGCACCACCGGCACGGCCGCGGCGACGGCGGCCACACCGGCGCCCACCGCCACCGCCACCGCCGGCGCGGGCACGGCGACCTCGCCGGCGAGCCCCGCCCCGACCGCGTCCGCGACCGCGACCTCGCCCGCGCAGCTCTGCCTGCTGGTCATCTGCCTCGGCTGACAGCGGATCCGCGGTGCCGCGGCACCGGCCCCGATCCCCCGCCTCATTCCTCGATCCGGTCCACCAGCCCCCAGGCCAGGGCACGTTCGGCCGACACGGCCCGGCCGTCGAGTACCAGGTACAGGGTGCGCCAGCGGCCGATCCGGCGCGGGATGCCGACCGTGCCTCCGGCGCCGGGGATCAGGCCCATGGCCAGTTCGGGCAGCCGGACGGTGGTGCCGGGTGCGGCCACGACCCGGGCGGCGAAGGACGGGAGTTCGATGCCCGCGCCGACACAGGTCCCGTGGATCCGCGCGGTGAGCCGGTCGCCGAGTGCGTGCAGGCGGGCGGCCGCGCCGGCACGGGTGCGGATCAGGTGCGCGGCTGCCAGGTCCGCGGCGGTGCCGAACTCGTCCAGGTCGCCGCCCGAGCTGAAACAGGGGCCGTTGCCGTCCAGGACCACCTCGCGCACGGTGTCGTCCCAGACGGCGATGTCCAGGGCCGCGACCAGGGCGTCCCGGAGTTCCGCACCGTGCGCGTTGCGCCGCTCGGGCCGGTCGAGTGTGATCCGCAGGGAGTCGCCCTCGCGACGCGCCGTCACGGGGTCATGCGTCGCGGGCGGCGGCGCGGACCGTGGCCCACGCGCCACGAGCCATCCGGCGAAGCCGGCACCGCCGAGCAACGTCGAGTACGCCAGCGACTCCAGGTCGAGGGCCTGCTGGACCGGCAACTGCCCGGTCATGCCGAGGACTTGGCGCAAAATCAAGGCGGCCTGGGGTTGTTGCGTCGCCCGCGCGCGCAGGAACTCCGCCTCGGCGGCCGGGTCCGTGACCGCGACCGTGGCCGGGTGCCCGGTGGTGTCCGCGTCGAGACGGTCGCGGGGAGCGCGTACCAGGGTCAGGTCCAGGGCGCTCAACAGGGCGTCGGGACAGGCGGGTTCCGGTCGGCCGGTGCGTCCGACGAGCAGCCGGTCGCACTCCCGGGCCCGGTGGACGGCCCGCTCCAGGTCGGCGGCGGTGGGCGTGTTCGCCGGGTCCAGGTCGACGACCGTCAGCGGCAGGGACGGCTCGGCGTGCGCGTCCAGGAGGTCGGCGTCCGCCGCCCCGGCCGCGAGTTCGATGAGGGAGATCGCTGTGGTCGCAGGCACCTCTCTGATCTACCATCCCCGCATGGCCTACCGGGCATCTGGCAGTACGACAGGGTCCTCGGCGGCGAACCGCCGGGTGCCCGGCGGTTCGCCGCCGCCGTCCCCGGCCCGGCCCGCGCGTCCCTGGCCCGACACCGACACCGACACCGACCCCGCCCGCATCGCGCAGGACTGGGCCCGCAGCGGTGTCCCCCTCCTGACCGGCCACCCCGACGGGCCTCCGCTGCTGCCTCCCGGTGCGGCGGCCACCTTCGCCTCCCGGCTGGCCGACCACGTCGCCGCCGCCGGTGGGGCGCGGCTCGACGGGGCCCGGCTGCCGGCCGAACGGGCCGCGCTGGGCGGCCGTGGCCGGCGCGGACGGCTGTCCGTGGGCGGCAGTTGCCGGCTGCTGCCCACCCGGGACGGCTGGGCCGCCGTGTCCGACGCCCGTCCGGACGACCCCCTGCTGTGGAGCGCGCTGATCGGACGGGACCTCGATGCCGGGGCGCTGCCGGGCCGGCTGCGCGGCTGGCTGGCCGCACACGACGGCGCCGACCTGGACGAACGGGTCGAACTCCTCGGTCTCGCGGGCGGTGCGGTCCGGCCCCGGCCCGACCGCACCTGCCCGCTGCCCGGCACACCTCGCCCCGGGACGGGGCTGCTGGTGGTCGACTTCAGCGCGCTGTGGGCGGGCCCGCTGTGCGCACACCTGCTCGGTACGGCGGGAGCCAGGGTGGTCAAGGTGGAGACCCCGACCCGCCCGGACGGAGCCCGCTTCGGCGACCCCGCCTTCTACGACCTGCTGCACGCGGGGCATGCCTCGGTCGTCCTCGACCCGGCGGACGCGCACGGCCGTGCCGCTCTCCACGAGCTGGTCGGCCGGGCGGACGTGGTCGTCGAGGCCTCCCGGCCCCGCGCTCTGGCGGGGTTCGGGCTCGACGCCGAGGCGGCGGCGGCCCGTGGGTGCACCTGGATCTCGATCACGGCGTACGGGCGGGCCTCGGGCCGTGTCGGCTTCGGCGACGACGTGGCCGCCGCCCGCGGGCTCCTCGGCACGGACGCGGACGGGCTGCCCGTGTTCGCCGGTGACGCCGTGGCCGACCCGCTCACCGGTCTGCTCGCCGCCGCGCTCGCCCTGTCCGAACAGCCGGGAGGCGGCGGCGCGGTGCTGGACGTGTCGATGGCGGACGTGGTGACCGCCTGCCTCTCCGTGCCGACGGCCGGCGATGCCCGAGTGGTCGGGCACGGCGGTGGCTGGCTGGTGGACACCGGGGGCGTGGCGTATCCGCTGTCCGCCCCGCGTCCGCGCCGTCCGGCCGCCACCGCCCCGGCGAGTGGCGCCGACACCGCCGACGTGCTGCGCGAGCTGGGGATCCGGGTGCCGTGAGCGGGCTGCTGATCCGGGACGCGGAGGTCGCCGGCCGGCGGTGCTCCGTGCGGGTCAGGGGCGGTGTGGTCGCGGAACTCGGCACGGGGCTGGTGCGGGCACCCGGTGAGGAGGAGATCGACGCGGCGGGCGGTGCCCTGCTGCCCGGCCTGACCGACCATCACCTGCACCTCTTCGCGCTGGCGGCGACGGTCTCCTCCGTACGGTGCGGCCCGCCTGACGTGCGCGACCGCCCGGCGCTGCGGGCGGCACTGCACCGGGCCGCCCCGGACCGGCACGGCTGGGTCCGCGGCGTCGGCTACGACGAACGGGTCACCGGCCCACTGGACGCCACCGGGCTCGACGCACTGCGGGCGGACGTCCCTGTGCGGGTGCAGCACCGAAGCGGTGCGCTGTGGATGCTCAACTCCCTTGCCGGCGAACGGGCCGGCCTGGCGCACGGAAACCACCCCGGCATCGAACGCGACGACGCCGGACGGCCGACGGGGCGGTTGTGGCGGGCCGACGGCTGGCTGCGCGACCGGCTGCCCGGGGCCCCCGCGCCGTCCCTGGCGGCGGTGGGCCGCCGTCTCGCCCGTTACGGCATCACGGCCGTCACCGACGCCACCCCGAGCCTGACCCCCGCCGCCGTCGGCAGGCTCACGGAGGAGGCACGCAGCGGTCGTCTGCCCCAACGGCTGCTGCTGCTCGGGGCGCCACTCGGAACACCGTCGACGGCCCGGCCGGCGCCCGGTCCCTGGAAGATCGTCCTCGCGGACTCCGAGCTGCCGGACTTCACCGAGCTGACCGAGGAGATCGGTGCCGCACACCGGCGGGGCCGTCCCGTCGCCGTGCACACGGTCACGGCCGTCTCTCTCGCCCTGCTGCTCGCGGCGCTGGAACGGACCGGGATGCTGGCGGGTGACCGGGTCGAGCACGCGGCGGTGGTCCCCGCGGAGGCCGTGCCCGTCGTACGCCGACTGGGCCTGCGGGTGGTCACCCAGCCCGGCTTCCTCGCCGACCGCGGTGACGGCTTCCTCGACGGCAGCCCGCCGCACGAGCACGCCGACCTGTACCGCTGTGCCTCGTTCCTGCGCGCCGGCGTCCCGCTGGCGCTGTCGAGCGACGCCCCGTACGGGCCGCTCGACCCCTGGGCCGTGATCAGCGCGGCCATCACGCGCCGGGTCCCCGGCGGGCGGACCGCGAATCCCGCCGAACGCGTCACCGCAACCCAGGCGTTGGCGGCGTACCTCTCACCGCCCCGCTCCCCCGGCTCGGGGCCTCCGCGGCTGGTGCCGGGCGTGCCCGCCGACCTCGTCCTGCTCGCCGTGCCGCCGGCCGAGGCCCTGTCGGATCCGTCGGCCGACCTGGTGCGCCTGACTCTCATCGGGGGGCGGATCCGCTACCTCCGGTCCTGAGCCGGCCGTCGTCCGTCGTCCGTTGTCCCTTGTCCGTTCATTCGGGCGAGGGCAGCTCCGGCGGCGGTCAGGACGATGTCCGGTGCGGCACCGGCGGCCTCGGTGACGTCGGTGAGCAGGCGGACGTCCTTGCGGAGCAGTGGCCCGGCGTGGCCGGCGAACCGGTCCAGGGTGCCTCCGGCCGCCGCGACCCGGTCGAGCGCGAAGCCGGCCGCGCTGCCGTGGGCGAGGACCCGGGCGAGGGCGGCCGGATCGATCGCCAGGTCCCGGCCGAGGGCGAGGGTGTCGGCGGCGGTGGCCAGGTTGGCGGTGAACAGCACGTTGTTGAGGAGTTTCGCCAGCTGGCCGGTGCCCAGCGGGCCCATGTGGACGACCGGGTCGGCGTAGGTCGCGAACACCGGACGGCAGTAGGCGACCGTGCCGGGCTCGCCCCCGGCCATCACCACCAGTCGTCCCTCGGCCGCCGCCGGGCCCCCGCCGCTCACCGGGGCGTCGATCAGCGTGACGCCGTGACTGCGGGCACGGTCGGCGAGACGGCGGCAGGTGTCGGGGTGGACGGTGCTGTGCACGGCGACCACTCCGCCCCTGCGCAGTCCGGCGAGGACGCCGTGCCCGCCGGTGAGGACCTCCTCGACGTCCGCGTCGTCGACGACACAGACGCACACCAGGTCGCTGGCGGCGGCCAGGTCCGCCGGGGAGGCGGCGCGCCTGGCCGGGGTGTCCGCGAAGGGGACGAGGGTGGCGGGGCGGCGGGCCCAGAGGGTCGTCTCGTGTCCCGCGTCGACGATCCGGCGGGCCATCGGGGCGCCCTGGCTGCCCAGTCCGATGAATCCGACGCGCATCAGCCGGCCTCCTGCTCAAGGGGTTCGGGGGCGGGCGCCGGTTCCGGTGCGAGCCGGGGGCGCCAGAAGGTGGCGAGGAGACCGGCGGTGGCGAGCACGGCCACCCCGAGGGCGATGCCGGCACCCGTCCAGCCGTCCCGGTCGAGGCCGGCCGCGTCGTCCAGGGAGGCGCTGCCCGGTCCCAGCGCGGCCAGCGCCAGGGCGACGACGGCGAGTGTGACGACGTACTCGTAGCCCTCTTTGAAGACGAAGAAACCGTTGGGCCGGTGCGCGAGCAGGCCCGCCACCAGCATCACCGAGATGACGGCCGCGCAGGCCAGCGGGGTGAGCAGGCCGGCCAGCAGGAGCAGCCCGGCGCCCGTCTCGGTGGCCACGCTCAGCCAGGCGTGGAGGGTGCCGTGGGTGAGGCCCAGGCCGGTGAACCAGCGGGCGGTGCCCGCGATGCGGCCGCCGCCTCGCCAGTGGTTGAGGCCGTGCGCGATCATGACGACGCCCAGGACCAGGCGCAGCAGCAGTGCGACGGCATCGGTGTGGTTCATCCCGCTCTCCCTTGTCGTGGGGGTGCGGCGAGGCCCGCCTCCCGGGTCACCGCACACTCCTCCGCGAACGACAGCACCCTCAGGTGGTAGGCCCGGGCCGAGTACCCGAGGCTGAGATTGTGCCCGGCGTCGCGCTGTTCGTGGACCCGGACGCGAGGCGACGCCGTGAAGAGGGAGGCGATGTCGGCGAGGGCGGCAGGGCCGGAGCTCCACACCTCCTCGTGGTCGCCCAGGGTGAAGTGCACGGGGACGCGTACGCGGGCCGCCAGCTCCGGGAACTCGTACCGCCAGCCGCGGGCCGCGGACTCGTAGGCGGGCGAGGCGGCGGCGATGCTCGCGCCGCCGTGGACCTCCGGCGGATAGAGGTGGTCCGCGCCCCAGAGGGCTTCGCGGAGCCGGTCACGGGCCCGGCCGGGGCGGCGCAGCTCCTCGTCGCCGTTCTCCAGGAAGCTCACCGAGCGTGGGTGGTGATGCCGTCCGGTGCCGGCGATCTCCAGGCCGAGCAGGCTGTGTCCGCGCTCGTCGGCGGCCATCCGCACCGCGAGTTCACCGCCGGCGGAGTGGGCCGCAAGGAACACGCCGCCGCCCGCAGGGCGGGAGGCGAGCAGCCGGTCCAGGGCCGCGTAGGCGAGGTCGACCCGCCGTGCCGGGTCGGTGAGCCGGGGCGCGTGGGGCAGGGAGGCGCCGTAGCCGGGCCGGTCGAGCGCGATGACCGTGAAGCCGAGGGCGGCTCCGGTGCGCAGCAGCGAGAGCCGCGGGTGCCCGGGGCAGTCGAAGTAGGCCGAGTCGGTTCCGCCGCCGTGCAGGGCGAGGACGACGGCACGCGGCCGTCGTACCCAACTCGCCCGGTACGACAGGGAGATGCCGTCGACGCCCACCACGCCGGGCACCACGGCCGGAGGGCTGTCTGTCACGTGTCCGTCCTGAGGAGAATGGCCCCGCCGGGCGCCAGCCCGCCGGTACTGACCACCGCGACCCGGGCGCCGGGCACCTGGCGGGCGCCGCCGTCACCGCGCAGCTGGACGACCGCCTCGTGGACCAGACCCATGCCGTGGGTACGGCCGTGGGAGAGCTGGCCGCCATGGGTGTTCAGGGGCAGTACGCCGTCACGGGCGATGTTCTTCCCGCCGTCCAGGAAGTCCTTGGCCTCACCGATACCGCAGAACCCCAGCGCCTCGATCCAGGACAGGCAGTTGAAGGAGAAGCCGTCGTAGAGCTCGGCCACGTCGACGTCGGCGGGGCGCAGGGAGGTGCGGGTCCACAGGTGGGCGGACGGGCCGAGGGTCTGGGGTTCGTGGGTGAGCGTGCTCTGGTCCCACTCGATGCGTTCGGTGATCTGGGTGCCGACGGCCTCGACGAGGACCGGTGGCTTCGCCAGGTCGCGTGCGGTGTCGAGGGCCGAGACGACGACGGCGACCGAACCGTCGCAGGGGACGTCGCAGTCGTAGAGGCCGAAGGGGGTGGTGATGGGGCGGGCCTGGAGGTAGTCGTCCATCGTCATCGGGGTGCGGTAGATCGCGGTGGGGTTCAGGGCCGCGTTGGCGCGCTGGTTGAGGGCGATCCAGCCCAGGGTCTCGCGGGTGGTGCCGTAACGGTGCATGTGCCGCTGGGCGTTCTGGGCGAGGGTGTGGGCGGCGGAGGTGGCGCCGAAGGGCTTGAGCCAGCCGGCGTCCGCGCCGCCGGCCAGAGGGATCCTGCCCTCCTTGACGAGTTCGGCGTAGCTGGACTCCCACACGGTGCGGAAGCAGAGCACATGGCGGGCGAGGCCGCCGGCCACCGCGAGCATCGCCGAGATGAGGGAGCCGCCGGGGCCGAAGGTCTCGCTGCCGCCGTTGTACCAGGTGGGGCGGATACCGAGGGCGGACTCCAGGGCGGTGACGCCGCCCTCGGCGAAGCCGCCGTAGGCGCCGGCGCCCGGGTAGCTGGCCAGACCGTCGATGTCGTCCAGGGTGAGTCCGGCGTCGGCGACCGCGGCCTCGCAGGCCTGGACGGTGAGGGAGATCGGGGGGATCCTCAGCCGGCGGCCGAGCGGTGAGGCGCCGATGCCGGTGAGGGCGACTTTGTCCTCGAACTTCTCCGTGGTCCGCATCGGTCGTATGTGACGTGCCACTGAGCCCGGCTCGATGTCGTCGGCGGGCAGCGGCGCGGGTTCCCCCTGCTCCGCGGCCGGCCGGAACAGCGGCAGCCACACGTCCTCCCCGGCCCGCTCGAAGACGGCCTCCATGCGCATGCCGAGGGCGAGTTCGCCGGGGTCGCACGCGACGGCGTTGGTGGTGAGCCGGATCCGGGGGTCCTCTTCGAGCGCGACCTGGGCGACGACGTACGGCGCCGGCAGGCCGGGGAGGCTGAAGCGGTGGCTGACGGTGAAGCCGATGAGGGTCGCGTGTCCGGAGACGGCCCGTACGCCCATCTCCCGTCCGCGGCAGTACCGGCAGACGGGCTGCGGCGGATGGATCAGGGCGGTGCAGGACGTGCACTCCTGGATCCGCAGCCGGTCGTCCGCCCCTGACGTCCAGAAGAACTCGTTCTGGTCGGTGATCAGGGGCAGCGGACGCCCTGAGGGCGCGGCTGCCGGACCGGATGCCGGGGATGCGGCCACTCGTCGACTTCCTCTCAGTGTTGGGTCTTCGCCCGGCCGGGGCGCACGGTCACCGGCTCGGCGAGCCGCTGCTCGTCGCAGGCCTTCTGGAGCGTCGCCAGCGTCTCGTCGAGCGAGGGCCCGAGGCGCTTGCCCGGGGTGAAGGTCGCCGGGAGGTGCCGCATGCCCTGGATGATGCCGATGGTCTCGTAGTGGACGGTGCCCCCGGGCTCGCAGCGGTAGTCCGGCATCCGGTCCATCACGGCCGTCACCATCCGCTTGAACACCGTACGGGCGACGTTCGAGCCGATGCAGCGGTGGATGCCCAGGCCGAAGCTGCTGTGCCGGTTGCCCTTGCGGTCCAGGTGGACGCGGTCGGGGTCGGGAAAGACGGCGGGGTCCCGGTTGGCCATCGCCCAGGACAGCCACAGGCGTTCACCCTCCTCGAACCGCTGGCCGGCGATCTCGCAGTCGGCGGAGATCGTGCGGCCGTCGCCCGGAGCCGGGGTGAAGAAGCGCAGGAACTCCTCGGTCGCCGAGTCCAGCAGAGTGTCCCGTTCGCGGCTGAGCCGCTCCCGCTCACCGGGATGCTGCGACAGCCACTCCAGGGCGTGCGCGGTCAGTGCCGTGGTGGTGTCGAAGCCGCCGCCGATGAGCAGAGCCAGGACGCCGACGAGTTCGTCGTCGGGCGGGCTCTTTCCGTCGATCTCGGCGCGCACGAGGGCGTCGATGAGACCGGGCCTGGGCCGCTCCCGGATCTCCAGGAGGGACATGTACAGGCCGCGGCCCATGGCCCGGCTCAGCTCCTCGACCCGTGACAGGTCGGGCGAGTTGGGCGGGGTGTAGACGGAGGCGTGGGCGGGCTCGTTGTAGACGGTCCAGTCCTTGAGCGGGATGCCCAGCATGGCGAGGGTGAGGACGGCCGGGACGATGTTGGCGAGGTCGTCGACGAAGTCGATGCGGCCTTCCTCGATCTTCTCGTCCAGGCAGGCGCGTACGACCTCGTCGACGAAGGGGATCCAGCGGGCGACGGCCGCCGGGGAGAGGTAGGGGTTGAGTGCCTGGCGGTAGTGGCGCTGGCCGGGGGGGTCCATCTCCAGGAACCCGCCCTGCTGTTCGCGGGAGCGGGGCGGCGAGGGGATGGTGATGCCCTTGTAGCCGCGCCGTTCGCCCTTGACGTCGTGGTCGTTGGAGAGGAACTCGGCGGAGCGGGCCAGTTCGAAGACCTCTCGGTTGCCGCTGGCGACCCAGTGGCCGCCGTGCGTGTCGGTCCAGGCGATGGGGCACTTGGCCTGCAGTTCGTGGGTGATCTCCTCGAACTGGCCGCGGTATTCAGGTGTGTGCCGGTCGAAGTGCACCCGGTGCTTCTTGCGCTCGTCGTCGGCGCCGGCCTCGCTCATGGCGCTGCCCTCCTTTCGGGGAAGTTCGGATGGCTCAGAAGAGCTGGATGGCCCGTTCCGGGCAGGAGTGCGCGGCCTCCCTGACCTGCTCCTCCTGGTCGGCGGCGACTTCTTCGCTGACGGCCGAGGAGTGGCCGTCGATGTCGTCGAGCTGGAATGCCTTCGGAGCGATCATCGCGCAGAGCGTGTGGCCCTGGCAGCGCTCCGGATCGACCCGTACCTTCACGGTGTCTCTCCCTGTTGACCTGGGGGTTTCGACGGTGACTCCGGTCCTCGGCCTGGGGTTTGCCGGGTTCAGCGGCGCCAGTCGTACCACTTGATGTAGCCGCCCGCGTCCACGCGCAGCTGGGTTCCCGTGATGTACCGGGCCTCGTCGGAGGCGAGGAACAGCAGGGCGTTGCTGATGTCGCGCGGCTCCACGAAGGGGATCGGCATGGCCTGCTGCACGGCGAAGGACGGCTCGGCGTCCGCGCGGGTGGGATGTTCGAGGTCGGGCCGGAAGGACTCGTACATCGACTCGTTCTGCAGCATGTGGGTGTCGACGTTGGTCGGGTGCAGGACGTTGGCGCGCTGGTTCAACGGGGCCAGGTTGCGGGCGAGTTCGTGGACGTACTCGGACAGGGCCCGCTTGGCGAAGGCGTACCCCGCGCCGCCCGGGTTGGAGCCCGGGTTCTGGACGATGCCGTGGTCCATGAGGGCGGCGGTCGAGCCGGTGGCGATGACGGAGGCGCCTTCCCCCAGGTGCGGCAGACAGACCTGGATGGTGTTGATGGTGCCGATCAGGTCGACGTCCACGGCGTCGCACCAGGCCTGCATCTTGGGTTCGCCGCGCAGCGGGGCGATGCCGGCCTGCGCCACCACGATGTCCAGTCTGCCGAACTGTTCGAGGCCCGCGTCCAGGGCGGCGCGCAGCTGGGCGGTGTCGCGTACGTCGGCCTGGCGGGCGAGGATGCGCCGGCCCTGCTCCTCGACCAGGCGGACGGTCTCCTTGAGGTCCTCGGGGGTGGCCATCGGGTAGCGCACCGTCTCGTAGTCGCGGCAGATGTCCACCGCGATGATGTCGGCGCCCTCCTCGGCCAGCCGTACCGCGTGGCTGCGCCCCTGGCCTCGCGCCGCGCCGGTGATGAACGCGACCTTGCCCTCGACTCGTCCCATGGGCGGTGTCCCTTCTTTCGTGGTGAACTTCGTTCCCGGGTCGCGGGGGGCCGGTGGTCGCGGTCGTGTCATCGCCTCGGCTGCGGTGGGCGGCCGCCTCCTCAGCCGCCGTTCCCCGGTACGGTCGCGTCGGACAGGGCGTCGAGGGCCGGAGCGAGGGCACCGAGGTCGGCGCCGAGCTCGTCGGCGACCGCGTGTACGACGTCCATGTCCTTGCCGAGGAACTCCCTTGTGGAGCGGGCGAATCCGGTGACCGAGCCGTGGCGTACGACGCCGGCGAGCGCGCGGCTCGATGCGCTGCCGTGGGTGAGGGCGTCCAGCAGGAGCCGTTCGTCGAGGCCCAGCTGCCGGCCGAGGCGGGCGGCGTGGGCGAGCAGTCCGATCTGGCTCGCGAAGACGGTGTTGTTGACGAGCTTGACCCGCTGGCCGGAGCCGAGCGGGCCGACGTGCAGCACGGGGTCGCCGTAACTGCGCAGTACGGGACGGATGCGGGCGACGGTGTCGTCGGCTCCTCCGACGTAGAGGGTGATCCGGCCGGCCGCCACGTCGGGCGGCCCGCCGCTGACCGGTGCGTCGACGACGCCGATCCCGCGTGCCGCGGCCCGGTCCGCCACCGCCTGGACGGTGCCGGGGCTTCCGGTGGTGTGGACGACGAGGGTGCTGCCGCTCGGCATCGTGGTCAGCAGCCCGCTGTCGAGGCAGACTTCGCGCACCTGTCCGTCGGTGTGGACGCATACCAGTACGACGTCCGCCCCCTCGCCGACCTGGGCGACGTCGGGGACGACCTGCGCGGGCTCCCGGGTGAGGGCGCGGCGGGTCTCGGGCGTCCTGCCGGTCGCCCGTACCCGGTGGCCCGCCTCGGCGAGCCGTCGCACCATCGGCAGGCCCATCCGACCGGCGCCCACGACTCCGATCACAAGAATCTCCCTTCCGGATGCGAGAACCATACTTTCAGAGTGCTGGGGCCGGAACCCCCTTCTGACGACTTTGTGTCACTGCGCGACAGAACCAAGACCACGCGCCCGACGTCGTGACGCGCGATCCCCGGACCGGTATGGTTCTCAAAATCGAGAATTTGGTTTCCAACGTCTGGAAGGGAACGGGATGCCACTCCCGAACAGCGCCCCGACCGGCGTCGGCGCCGCACGCCGGCTGCTCGTCGACGGCCGGCTCGTCGACGCCGAGCGGACGTTCGCCACGGTCGACCCCGCCACCGGCGAGGTGCTCGGTCACGCTCCGGACGCCACCGCCGCACAGGCCGAGGCCGCCGTGACCGCAGCCCGGCGCGCCTTCGACACGACCGACTGGCCCACGGACCGGGAATTCCGCGTCCACTGTCTCGACCAGCTCCACCGCGCACTCGTCGAACACCTTGAAGAACTGCGGGAGTTGACGGTCGCCGAGGTCGGCGCGCCCCGCATGCTCACACACGGCCAGCAGCTCGACGAGCCGGTGGAGCTGGTCCGCTACTACGCCGACCTGCTGCGCACGCATCCGCTGACCGAGGACCTCGGCGAGGCCGAGTACCTGGGGCAGCGCCACCACCGCTGGGTGGAGAAGGAGGCCGGCGGCGTCCTGGCCGCGATCGTGCCGTACAACTACCCGGTCCAGCTCGCCCTGGCCAAGCTGGCCCCGGCGCTCGCCGCGGGCTGCACGGTCGTCCTCAAGGGCGCCCCCGACACCCCGCTGATCACCCTGGCCCTGGGCGAACTCGTCGCGGAGCACACCGACATACCCGCGGGCGTGGTCAACGTACTGACCTCCTCGGACGCGTCGGCCGGCGAACTGCTCACCACGCACCCGGGCGTCGACATGGTCAGCTTCACCGGGTCCACCGCCACCGGCCGCCGCATCATGGCCGCCGCGAGCGGCACGGTGAAGAAGGTGTTCCTCGAACTCGGCGGCAAGTCCGCCCTGGTCGTCCTGGACGACGCCGACTTCGCCGCCGCCGCGCGGTACGCGGCGTACCTGGTCTGCCTGCACGCGGGCCAGAGCTGCGCGATCACCTCCCGGATGCTGGTGCCGCGCCGGCACCACGACGCGATCGTCGAACAGGCCGCGGCGAGCCTGGCCCGGGTGCGGTACGGCGATCCCGCCCATCCCAGGACGTACATGGGCCCGCTGATCAGCGAGCGGCAGCGGGACAAGGTCGACGGCATGGTCCGGCGGGCGGTGGCGGCGGGTGCCACGCTGGTGACCGGGGGCGAGCGCGTGGACCCCGGGTTCTTCTACACGCCGACGCTGCTCGCCGGGGTGGACCCGGGCAGCGAGATCGCCCAGGAGGAGGTCTTCGGACCGGTCCTCGCGGTCATCCCGTACGACGACGACGCGGACGCCGTGCGCATCGCCAACGACTCGGTCTACGGCCTGTCCGGCGCGGTGCACGGCGCCGACCGGGAGCGGGCCCTCGCGGTGGCGCGACGGATCCGCACCGGCACGTTCAGCGTCAACGGCGGCAACTACTTCTTCGCCGACACCCCCTTCGGGGGCTACAAGCAGTCGGGCATCGGCAGGGAAAAGGGCGTCGACGGCCTGGAGGAGTTCATGGAGCGCAAGACCTTCGGGGAAGTGGTCGGATGAGCGGCGACGGCCCGCTGGCCGGAATACGGGTCCTGGAAGTGGCGATGTACGGGTTCGTCCCGTCCGCCGGTGCGGTGCTCGCCGACTGGGGCGCTGACGTCGTCAAGGTCGAACACGCCGTCAACGGCGATCCGCAGCGCGGACTGCGGCAGACCGGCACCTTCAAGGTGGCGGGCGACCCCAACCCCAACGTGGAGCACGCCAACCGGGGCAAGCGCAGCATCGGCCTGGACATGGCGCGGCCCGAGGGCAGGGAGGTGCTGTACGAACTGGTCGGACGCGCGGACGTGTTCCTGACCAGCTTCCTGCCCTCGGCGCGGCGGAAGTTCGGCATCGACGTGGCCGACATCCGCGCGGTGAACCCGAGGATCGTCTACGCCCGCGGCAGCGCGCTCGGCCCCAGGGGCGGCGAGGCGGACCGGGGCGGGTACGACATGACGGCGTTCTGGGCCAGGGCCGGTACGGCGGCCAGCCTGACGCCGGCCGGCACGGAAGGGATGATCCCGCCGCCGGTGCCCGCCTACGGTGACACCATCTCGGGCACCAACCTGGCCGGGGGCATCGCGGCGGCGCTGCTCAAGCGCGAGCGCACCGGCGAGCCGTCCGTCGTGGACGTCTCCCTGCTCGGCAGCGGGGTGTGGGCGATGGGACACGGCATCGCGCTCTCCCTCCACCTCGGCAAGAGCTGGGTCGCGTCGCCGCCCGGGACCCACAACTCCCCCGCCAACCCGCTGACCGGGCTGTACCGGACGGCCGACGACCGCTATCTGTCGCTCGTGATGCTGCAGCCCGGCAAGTTCTGGGCGGACGTGTGCCGGCACATCGGCCGCCCGGAGCTGGCGGACGATCCGCGTTTCGCGACCGGCGAGCAGCTCGCCGCCAACACGGAGGAGGCCGTCAGGATCCTGCGCGAGGTGATCGCCACGGGCACCCTCGCCGAGTGGTCCGAGCGCTTCGCGACGCTGGCCGGGCCGTGGGCGCCCGTGCAGGACTCCCTGCAGGCCGGTCACGACGCGCAGGTCCGGGCGAACGAGTACGTCGTCCGGGCCGGCGAGCTCGAACTGGTCGCGAACCCGGTGCAGTTCGACGTCACGGCCCCGCGGCTGGGTCCCGCGCCGCAGTTCGCGGCACAGACCGAGGAGGTCCTGCTGGAGCTGGGGCTGGACTGGGAGCGGATCCTGGCGCTGAAGGCGGCGGGGGCGGTGACGTAGGCGCCACCGCCCGGGGAGACGGCGCGGCAGGTGTCCCGGCCGAGCCGCCTGCCGCCGGTACCAGATCCCCACTCACCAAGAAGGATCTTGCAGGAACCGAGAGAAGGGCCGCACCCGAATGCCCGTCACCGTCACCGAACTCACTCCCACCACCGGCGTGGAGATCACCGGGCTCTCCGGGAGCCGGCTGGTCGACCGCGGTGTCGCGGAGGAATGCCTGGCCGCGCTGGAGCGGCGCGGAGTGGTGGTCTACCGCGAGGCCGACGTCGACGACGCCGATCTGGTCGCGTTCAGCAGGCTGCTCGGCGAGGTCGTACCGCTGCCGATGGGCGGTCACCCGACCCACGGCGAGATCCAGCGGATCACCCGCGACCCGTCGAAGAGCCCGCTGGCCGCCTACCGCGAGTCCACCTTCTTCTGGCACATCGACGGCACGACGGAACAGGTGCCCAACAAGGCGACCCTCCTGACGGCACGCCAGGTGTCGGACGACGGCGACGGCGACACCGAGTTCGCCAACACCTTCGCCGCGTACGAGGCGTTGCCCCGGGCCGAGCGCGAGGAGCTGAACGGCCTGCGCGTCGTGCACAGCTTCGCCGCCTCGCAACTGCTGGTGACACCGGACCCGTCGCCGAGGGAGCGGGCGGCCTGGAACCGCAACCCGGCCCGCGAGCACCCCCTGGTGTGGACGCGCGGCAGCGGGCGCAGGTCACTGCTCATCGGCGCGACGGCGGGCGAGGTGACCGGCCGGCCGGCGGCCGAGGGCCGCGAGCTGCTCGACCGGCTCCTGGACTGGGCGACCCGGCCGGAGTTCACCCTGCGCCACCGCTGGCGCCAGGGCGATCTGGTGATCTGGGACAACACCGGGATGCTGCACCGCGCCCTGCCCTACGGCCCCGGGTCCTCCCGGCTGATGCACCGCACCTCGCTGCTCGGCGAGGAGGCGGTCGCATGAGCCGGCGGCGTACGGCCCTGGTCACGGGCGGCGGTTCGGGCATCGGGCGCGCCATCGCGCAGCGGCTGGCCGAGGACGGCTTCGCCACCGCCGTCCTCGATCTGAACGGGGAGGCGGCCGAGGCGGTCGCCGAGGAGTCCCGGCGCAAGGGGCACGAGGCGGTCGCCCTCGGGGGCGTCGACGTGTCCGACCGGGGGCAGGTGAACGCGGCCGTGCGGCGGGTGCGCGAGACGCTGGGCGGGCCGGTGCTGGTACTGGTCAACAACGCCGGGATCAGCGAGGTCGGCCGGTTCCTGAAGATCACCGACGAGACCTGGAACCGGATCATGGCCGTGAACCTCAACGGGCCGTTCTACCTCTGCCAGGCGGTGGTGCCCGACATGCGGGAGGCGGCCTGGGGCCGGATCGTCAACATCTCCTCGTCGAGCACGCACTCGGGGCAGCCGTACATGACGCACTACGTCGCGTCGAAGTCCGGGCTCGTCGGGCTCACCAAGTCCCTGGCTCTGGAGCTCGGTCCGGACGGGATCACGGTGAACACCATTCCGCCCGGTTTCATCGACACACCGATGCTGCGCGACTCCGAGGAACGCGGTCTGCTCGGCGGTTCGGTGGACCACCACGCGGAGCTCACCCCGGTACGGCGGCCGGGGCGCCCGGAGGACATCGCGGCCGCGTGCTCGTTCCTGGTGTCGGAGGAGGCCGGGTACATCACCGGACAGGTGATCGGGGTCAACGGGGGCCGGAACACCTGAGTCCCGCGGGGGAGTCACGTGGGGGACGCGCGGTGCGCGCGTCCCCCACGGTCCGGTGCGCGCCCCCAGCCCCCTTCCGCGCATGTGACGCATCCGGCGCGTCCGGACCGTCGCGCGCGCCCGTCGCCGAGTCGATGATGGCGCCGTGGCGAGACGGACCGGAGGCCCGGAAGGTCACTTCCCGCGGCGCAGCGCCCGGTCGGCGGCGTCCCAGTGCGCGTCCGCGGCCCAGAGCCCGGCGAAGGCGTGCACCGCCTCGTCCGCCGAAGTGCCGCCGCCCACCACCCTTTTGATCTCCGCCGCGGGGCCGGTGGCGAGGGAACGCGCCAGCGAACGCCATTCCGTCTCGAAGGAGGCGCGCGGCACCACCCGGTCGACCAGGCCGGCCCGCTCCGCCTCGGCGGCACCGAGCACGGCCCCCGTGCCCGCGAGCAGCAGTGCTCTGCCGCGACCGACCAGGGCGGCGAGGCGTTCGGCGCCGCCCCAGGCGGGCATGATCGCCAGGGTCACCTGGTTGAAGCCGATCCTGATGTCGTCGGCCGCGACACGGATGTCGGCGGCGACGGCGACCTCGGCCCCGCCGCCCAGGGCATGGCCGTTGAGCGCGGCGACGACGGGGGCGGGAAAGCCGGCGATCCGGTCGCACAGGCCCCGCATCCGCCAGGCCATGGCCGCCGCCTCGTCCTCGGTGCGGATCGCCGCGAGTTCCTTGAGGTCTCCGCCGGAGACGAAGGCCCGGTCCCCGGCGCCTCTGATCACCAGTGCCCGCGCGCCCGCCGCCGCGTCGAGCGCCTTCTCCAACTCGTCCATCGTGGCGAGCGAGATGGCGTTGCGGGCGTGCGGGCGGTCGATCGTGAGGACGGCCAGGCCGTCGTCCAGCTCAAGGTCGATCACGCGATTCCCCTCTGGAGATATTGGCATTCTCGTTTCGCGAGAATAGCGTATACGCCGCTGATCAGCACGGTCCGATGCCTCGAAGAGCCGCCCGCCGCAGTGGAGGTAGCCGCAGATGCGAAAGATCCCCGTCGAGTTGGTGGAGCACTATGAAGCCGAGGGCTGGTGGACCCGGGAGACGATCGGTGACCTGCTGACACGCGGTCTGGCGGCGGCGCCGGACACCGAGTTCGGGGTGCACTCGGCCGTCCGGCCCTGGGCGGGCACCTTCCGGGAGGTCGAGGCGGTCGCGCGCCGGCTCGCGGCCGGGCTGCGGGAGCGGGGTGTGGGGCCCGGTGACGCGGTGGTCTTCCAGCTGCCCAACTGGATGGAGGCCGCCGCGGTGTTCTGGGCCTCGGCGTTCCTGGGGGCGACGGTCGTCCCGGTCGTCCATTTCTACGGACGCAAGGAGGTCGGCTACATCCTCGACGCCGTCCGGCCGCGCGTCTTCGTCACCGCCGAGCGCTTCGGCCACCTGGAGTTCCTGCCGGACCTGTGCGCGGACGTACCGGTGGTGGGCGTGGTGGGCGAGGCGGGCCGGCGCCGGGCCCACGCCGAGCGCTTCGACGACCTGCTCGGCGGCACCCCGCTCACCGGGACACTCCCGGCCGACCCGGCCGGCACCGCTCTGATCGCCTTCACCTCCGGCACGACCCGCGACCCGAAGGGCGTCGTGCACACTCACCAGACCCTCGGCCACGAGACCCGGCAGCTCGCCGCGAGCTACCCGCCCGACCGCGGCAGGCAGCTCACCGCCGCGCCCGTGGGCCACTTCATCGGCATGGTCAACGCGTTCCTGATCCCCGTCCTGGACGGCACCCCCGTCCACCTCACCGACGCCTGGGACCCGGCCGGGGCCCTGCGGCTGATGAGCGGCCACGGGCTCCACATCGGGGGCGGGGCGCCGTACTACGTCACCAGCCTCCTCGACCACCCCGACTTCGCCGAGGGCCATCTGCGGTACCTGCGCTACGCGGGGCTCGGCGGCTCGTCCGTGCCGGCGGCCGTCACCACGCGGCTGGCCGGTCTGGGGATCCGGGTCTTCCGGGCGTACGGCAGCACCGAGCACCCCTCGATCACCTCGTCCCGGTACGACGCCCCCGAACCCAAGCGGCTGTTCACCGACGGCACCGCGCTCCCGGGCGTCGAGATCCGGCTGGCCGAGGACGGCGAGATCCTCAGCCGGGGTCCGGACCTGTGCCTCGGCTACACCGACCCGGCCCTGACGGCGCGGGCGTTCGACGAGCAGGGCTGGTACCGCACCGGCGACCTCGGCGAGGTGGACGAGGACGGCTACCTCACGATCACCGGCCGCAAGGCCGACATGATCATCCGGGGTGGCGAGAACATCAGCGCACCGGAGGTCGAGGAGGTGCTTCTCACGATGCCGGGCGTCGCGGAGGCCGCGGTGGTCGCCGCCCCCGACGCCCGCCTCGGCGAACACGCGGCCGGGTTCCTGCGCATGCTGCCCGGCCACCCGATGCCCCGACTGGCCGAGATGCGCGCCCACTTCGAGCGGGCCGGCCTGGCCAGGCAGAAGTGGCCCGAGGAGCTGCACGAGGTGACGGACTTCCCACGGACCGCGAGCGGCAAGGTGCAGAAGTTCCGGCTCCGTCAGGACATTGCCGTACGCGGCTGAGGAGAATAGGATTCTCTCAAATCGCAAAGGAGGGTCTCATGTCTTCGCGTGCGCTGCCGTATCCGCTCTTCGACGCGGACAACCACCTGTACGAGACCGAGGAGGCGCTGACCAAGTTCCTCCCGAAGCAGTACGCGGGTGCGATCGAGTACGTGCAGGTCCGCGGCCGTACCAAGATCGCGATCCTCGGCCAGATCAGCGACTACATCCCCAACCCCACCTTCGAGGTGGTCGCCCGGCCCGGCGCCATGGAGGAGTACTTCCGCGTCGGCAACCCGGACGGCAAGTCCCGCCGGGAGATCTTCGGGGAGCCCATGCGCTCCGTCCCCGCCTTCCGTGAGCCGGGTCCACGGCTGGAGCTGCTCGACGAACTCGGCGTGCAGCGGACGCTGATGTTCCCGACGCTCGCGAGCCTCATCGAGGAGCGGATGCGGCACCACCCGGAGCTCATCCACGCCGTCATCCACTCGCTCAACGAGTGGCTTCACGAAACCTGGTCGTTCAACTACAAGGACCGGATCCTCACCACCCCCGTGATCACCCTGCCGATCGTCGAGAAGGCGATCGCGGAGCTCAACTGGGCCGTGGAGCGCGGCGCGCGGGCGATTCTCGTCCGGCCGGCCCCGGTACCCGGGTACGGCGGCTCGCGGTCCTTCGCGATGGAGGAGTTCGACCCGTTCTGGAAGCGGGTCGTGGAGACGGGTGTGCTGGTGGCGATGCACTCGTCCGACAGCGGGTACTCGCGGTACGCCAACGACTGGGAGGGCAACAGCGCCGAGATGCTGCCGTTCAAGTCGAACGCCTTCCGCCAGGTGAACGAATGGCGGCCGATCCAGGACGCGGTGGCCTCCTGGGTGTGCCACGGCGCCCTGTTCCGCTTCCCGGAACTGAAGATCGCGCTGATCGAGAACGGCTCTTCCTGGGTGGCCCCGCTGCTCGACCAGCTCGCCGACGTGTACAAGAAGATGCCGGAGCAGTTCCTCGGCGACCCGGTGCAGGCGGTCAAGGACAGCATTCACGTCAGCCCGTTCTACGAGGAGAACCTGAACGATCTCGTCGACCTCATCGGCGTGGACCGGGTGCTCTTCGGCTCGGACTACCCGCACCCCGAGGGCCTGGCGCAGCCGACCTCGTACGTCGACGCCGTCCAGGGACTGAGCCAGGCCGACCAGGCGAAGATCATGGGCGGCAACCTGTCCCGGCTGATCCCCGCGTGACATGACGGCTCGTACCACGTGGGAGACCATCCCCCGGATGGTGCTGAGCGCTGCCGACCGCTTCGGTGACGCCGAAGCGGTCGTCGACGGCCCCCTGCGGCTCACCTTCGCCCAGCTCGCCGAGCGGGTCCGGGTGGCGGCGGGCGCCTTCGCGTCGCTGGGGGTCGGCAAGGGCGACCGAGTGGCGATCTGGGCGCCCAACTCCGCCGAGTGGATCGTGGCCGCGTTCGGGCTGCTGACCGCCGGCGGGGTGCTCGTCCCGGTCAACACCCGGTTCAAGGCGGACGAGGCGCACGACATCGTCGTACGCAGCGGCGCCAAGGCCGTACTGGTGCAACAGGGTTTCCTCGGCCTGGAGTTCACCGGCCCGCCCGGCGTCGCGGTGATCGACCTCAAGTCCGGCTTCCTGGACAGCGGTTCGCCGTTCGAGCGGGAGGTGAGCGGCGACGACGTCGCCGACATCGTCTTCACTTCGGGCACGACCGGCCGGCCCAAGGGCGTCATGATGACGCACGCCCAGACGCTCCGCCTGTACGCCGAGTGGTGCGACCTGGCCGATCTGCGGGAGGGCGACCGCTACCTGATCGTCAACCCGTTCTTCCACATCTTCGGCTACAAGGCGGGCTGCATCGCCTCCCTGATCCGCGGGGCCACGATCCTGCCGGTGCCGGTCTTCGAGGTGGACCGGGTGCTCGACCTGGTCGAGCGCGAGCGGGTGACCATGCTTCCGGGGCCGCCGACCCTGTACCACTCCCTTCTGGAAGCCCGGCGGAAGGGCGGCCGGGACCTGTCCTCGCTGCGGTGCGCGGTCACCGGCGCGGCCGACATCCCGGTGGAGCTGATCCGCCGGATGCGCGACGAACTGCCCTTCCGGTCGATCATGACCGGCTACGGCCTCTCCGAGGCCGGCACGGTGACGGCCTCCCGTCCCGGCGACTCCTTCGAGGACATCGCCACCACCGTGGGCACCCCCTGCGACGGCGTGGAGATCCGGATCGCCGGCGACGGGGAGGTGCTGGTGCGCGGCTACAGCGTGATGCGCGGCTACCTCGACGACCCGCGGGCGACCGCCGAGGCCGTCGACGGGGACGGCTGGCTGCACACCGGCGACCTCGGCACCCTGGACGCGCGCGGGCACCTGCGGATCGTGGGCCGCAAGAAGGACATGTTCCTCGTCGGCGGCTTCAACGCCTACCCGGCCGAGATCGAGGGTTTCCTGCTCGGGCACCCCGCGGTGGCGCAGGTCGCGGTGATCGGCGTGCCGGACCCGCGGATGGGGCAGGTGGGCAAGGCGTTCGTGGTGCGGAACGGGCCGGTGACCGAGGCGGAGCTGATCGCCTGGAGCCGTGAGCGCATGGCCGGGTTCAAGGTTCCGCGGTCCGTGGAGTTCCGGGAGGAGTTGCCGATGAACGCCACGGGCAAAGTGATGAAGGACCAACTGCGATGACCGCGGACGGGAACCGGGCCCCGGTTCCTCCTGAAGAACGGAGATCTCACGTGACGACCCACCCCGTTGCCGCACCGACGGCGGAGATGTCACTGTCCCGGATCGAGCGGCTCGACGACGAGATCATCGCGCTCCTCGCCCGCCGTCGCGCGATGGCCCAGGAGCTCCCGGCGCCCGCCCGCGCCCGCGCCGCCGACCCGGCCTTCGCGGAGACCGTCCGGGGCATCACGGACCGCTACCGCCAGGAACTCGGCGGCGCCGGCGAACTCGTCGCCCGCGCGGTCATGGTGCTGTGCGATCCAAGCCGCGAGGACTGAAGAAAGGTTCCTGGGAACCGCGACCGGCGGGACAGAGCACAGGTCGCGGCGGCACGCACAGCGTTGGCAGGGGCGAAGACCGGATCACCGGCTCCCGCCGGGCCGGCCTGATCGCACTGCTGTGCGGGGTGGGCGGGACGCATGGACCTGCCGGGGGCCGGCCGTCCGTACCGGGGTGCGGGTCGTGGCACCTCGCACAGCACCCGCCGCGCTGCGCCGGCACGTGCCGCTTCGGCCAGGAGCTCCGTCCGGGGCGCTTCTCAGTACGACCTGGGCAGTCCCAGGACGTGCTGGGACACATAGTTCAGCACCATCTCCTGGCTGATCGGGGCGAGCCGCAGCAGCCGTGACTCGCGGAAGTACCGTTCGACGTGGTACTCGCGGGCGTACCCCATGCCGCCCAGTGTCTGCACGGCGCGGTCGGCGGCCTGGAAGCCGGCGTCGGCGCACAGGTACTTGGCCATGTTGGCCTCGCGGCCGCACTCCAGACCCCGGTCGTACCGCCAGGCGGCGTTGCGGGCCATCAGGCGGGCGGCGTCCAGGCGGGTGAGGGCTTCGGCGAGCGGGAAGGCGATGCCCTGGTTCTGGCCGATGGGGCGGCCGAAGACGACCCGGTCGCGGGCGTAGCGGGTGGCCGCGTCCAGGGCGGCCCGGCCCAGGCCCAGGGCCTCGTGGGCGAGCAGGATGCGCTCCGGGTTGAGGCCGTCCAGGAGGTAGCGGAAGCCCTCGCCCTCCTCGCCGATGCGGGCGCTCACCGGGACGCGCAGTCCGTCGATGAAGATCTCGTTGGAGGCGACGGCGTTGCGGCCCATCTTGGGGATCGGGCGGATGTCCATCGCCGTGCGGTCGACGTCGACCAGGAACACCGAGATGCCCTTGGTGGGCTTGTCGACCTGGTCGCGCGGGGTGGTGCGGGCGAGCAGGACCATCTTCTGGGAGTCGCCCGCCTTGGTGATCCAGATCTTGCGGCCGTCGATCACGTAGTGGCCGCCGTCGCGGCGGGCGAAGGTGGAGATGCTGGCGGTGTCGGTGCCGGCGTCGGGTTCGGTGACGCCGAAGCAGACGTGCAGGTCGCCGGCGGCGGCCTGCGGCAGCACCTCGCGGCGCAACTGCTCGCTGCCGTGCCGGGCCAGGACGTTCAGGCCGAAGATGGTCAGGTGCATGGTGCTGCAGCCGTTCATGCCGGCACCGGAGGCGGCCACCTCCTCCAGCAGGAGGGAGGCCTCCAGGACGCCGAGTCCGCCGCCGCCGTACTCCTCGGGGACCGCGATCCCCAGCCAGCCGGCCTTGGCGAAGGCGTCGTAGAAGCTCCAGGGGAACTCGGCCCGCTCGTCCTGCGCGGCCCAGTACTCGGGCCCGAAGGAGGTGGCCAGCTCGCGGACGCCCGCGCGGATGTCCTCCTGCTGCTCGGTCAGCTCGAAATCCACACGGCCCCCCTGGGACACGGCCTTGGACGGAACACAACCGGGACCCCACCTCTGGAGAATGAGGTTTCCCTATACGTAGAATATCGTTCGCAGCCGGGGAGCGGAAGAAAGGGCGTGCCTTGAACATCGCGATGCTGCTCGACATGGCCGTGGCGGGCGATCCGGACCGGGTGGCGATCGGGCCGCGCGGATCCGGGACGACCACGGCGCAGCTCCGTCGTACCGCCGCCGGGGTCGCGACCGTCGTCCACCGGTCCGGGGCGCGGGAGCTGGTGTTCGCCGGGGTCAACGGTCCGGCGTTTCCCGCGCTGTTGTTCGGCGCGGCGCTGGCCGGGGTACCGCTGGTTCCCGTCAACTACCGTCTGTCGGCCGAGGCGTTGGCCCGCCTGCTGGAGCACACCGACCGGCCACTGGTGGTCGCGGACGCGGCCGTGGCCGGTGTGTTCACCGCGGCCGGGCTGCGGGTGCGCACCCCCGAGGACCTGCTGGCCGAGGGGCTCGCCGCCGAGCCGGCCGAGGGTCTGGAGGGTGCCGCCGACGACCCGGCCGTACTGCTGTTCACCAGCGGGACGACGGCCGCGCCCAAGGCCGCCGTCCTGCGTCACCGGCACCTGACCGGTTACGTCCTGGGGACCGTGGAGTTCGCCGGCGCCGCTCCGGGCGACACCGTCCTGGCCGCGGTCCCGCCCTACCACGTCGCGGGCGTCGGCTCCGTGCTCAGCAACCTCTACGCCGGCCGCCGGATGGTGCACCTCGGCGCCTTCGAACCGGGCGCCTGGCTGGAGCTGGTCCGCTCCGAGGGCGTCACCTCCGCCATGGTCGTACCGACCATGCTGGCCCGCGTCGTGGAGCACCTGGAGGGCCGCCCGGCCGAGGTGCCGACGCTGCGCGCGCTGGCGTACGGCGGTGCGCGCATGCCCCACCCCGTGCTGGAGGCGGCCCTGCGGGCCTTCCCGGACACCGGGTTCACCAACGCGTACGGCCTCACCGAGACCAGCTCGACCATCGCGCTGCTGGGTCCCGACGACCACCGCGCCGCGCTGGCCTCCGACGATCCCGCCGTCCGTGACCGGCTGCGCTCGGCCGGGCGCATGGTGCCGGGCGTCGAGGCGCAGATCCGGGACGAGAGCGGGGCCGTGGCGGCGGCCGGGGCACCGGGGCAGCTGTGGGTGCGCGGTCCCCAGGTGTCCGGTGAGTACAAGGGGGCCGCCGCGCTGCTGGACGCGGACGGCTGGTTCCCCACCCGCGACCTGGCCCGCTTCGACGCCGACGGCTACCTGTTCGTCGAGGGCCGCGCCGACGACACCATCATCCGCGGTGGCGAGAACATCGCTCCCGCGGAGGTGGAGGACGTTCTCCTGCGGCATGCGGCCGTGCGTGAGGCGGCCGTGGTGGGCGTGCCGGACGAGGAGTGGGGCGAGCGGATCGCCGCGTTCGTCGTCGTCCACGACGGGGCGGCCGTCGACGCCGAGACGCTGCGCGACTGGGTGCGGGGGCATCTGCGCGGTTCCAGGACACCGGACGTGGTCGTGTTCCGCGCGGAACTGCCGTACACGCCCACCGGAAAGCTGCTGCGGCGCGAGCTGCTGACGACGATACGGAAAGGCTGACGCAGGTGACGACCTTCGCTGAGCTTCATGATCTGACGGGCAAGGTGGCCGTGGTCACCGGTGGTTCGCGCGGTATCGGGCGGGCCATCGTGCAGACGCTGGCGGAGGCCGGCGCCGATGTCGTCGTCGCCTCCCGCAAGGGCGAGGCGTGCCGGGCGGTGGCCGAACAGGTGCGGGCGTCGACCGGGCGGCGGGCCGTCGGGATCGCCTGCCACGTCGGCCGCTGGGGCGACTGCGAGCGGCTCGTCGCCGAGACGGTGGAGCGGCTGGGCGGGCTGGACGTGCTCGTCAACAACGCCGGGATGTCCCCCGTGTACGAGAGTCTCGACGCGGTCAGCGAGGAGCTCTACGACAAGACCCTCGCGGTGAATCTGAAGGGGCCGTTCCGGCTGGCGGTCCTCGCGGCGAAGCACATGGCCGACCACGGCGGCGGCTCGGTCATCAACATCGGTACGGCGGGGTCGCTGATGGCGAGCGTCCACGAACTGCCGTACGCCTGCGCCAAGGCGGGACTCAACGCCCTCACGGTCGGGCTCGCGGAGGCGTACGCGCCGAAGGTGCGGGTGAACGCCATCCTCCCCGGGCCGGTGCTCACCGACGCCCACCAGGCCTGGGCGGCCGCGGACTTCGACCCGTCCTTCGTGCCGCTGGGCCGGCTCGGGCAGCCGGACGACGTGGCACCGCTGGCGCTGCACTTCGCCAGTGCCGCGTCCAGCTTCACGACCGGCGCGATCGTCCGGGTCGACGGGGGCATCACGCGGAAGGTGTGAGTGCCGCACGGCATACGGGAGGGCGGTGGCTCCGGCCGGAGCCACCGCCCTCCCCTTCCCCTCCCCCGGTCCGCTCAGGGCCGGGCGGTCTCCTCGTGCCGGTAGACCTGACCGCCCTTCATCACGAACCGCACGTCCTCGGTCACTCCGATGTCCGTCAGCGGGTCGCCGGGGACGGCGATGACGTCGGCCAGGAGGCCGGGTTCGAGGCGGCCCCGGTCCTCGGTGTCGATCAGCGCGGCGGCGGTGGTCGTCGCCGCCCGGAGCGCCGAGAGCGGGGTCATGCCCCGGTCGACGAGGGCGAGGAGCTCACGGGCGTTGCGGCCGTGCGGGATGGCCGGGGCGTCCGTGCCGCAGGCCACGCGGACACCGCGCTCGATCGCGCGTCTGGTCGTCGCCTTGGCGCGCGGGAACACGTCGGCGGCCTTGGCCTGCAGTTCGGGCGCGGCCTTGGAGACGTCCATGCCGTCGGCGATGTAGGTGGTGGCGACCAGGAAGGTGCCCCGCTCCACCATCATGTCGAGGGTCTCGTCGCCGGCCAGGAAGCCGTGCTCGATGCAGTCGATGCCCGCGTCCAGCGCGGCCCGGACGGCCCGGTCGCCCATGCAGTGCGCGGCGACCTTGAGGCCGGCCCGGTGGGCCTCGTCGGCGATGGCGTGCAACTCCTCGTCGGAGTACTGCTGGGCGCCGGCCGGGCCGGTGTGCGACATGACACCGTTGGAGGCGCACACCTTGATGACCCGGGCGCCGTGCTTGATCTGGTACCGGACCGCCTTGCGCACCTCGGCCACCCCGTTGGCGATCCCCTCCTCGACCGTCAGCGGCATGATGTGCGGCGCGAGCGCCTGGAACATGGTCGGGTCGAGGTGCCCGCCGGTCGGCGTGATGGCGTGGCCGGCCGGGACGACCCGCGGCCCCTCGACCCAGCCGAGGTCGATCGCCTTCTTCAGCGCCACGTCCAGCAGCAGGCCGCCGGTCTGCACGAACAGACCGAGGTTGCGTACGGTCGTGAAGCCGGCCCGCAGCGTACGGCGGGCGTTGGCGACGGCCCGCAGGGTGCGCACGGCGGGGTCGTCCTGCACCGGGTTGAGGGGACTGCGGTGGTCGGGCCCGCCCAGCAGCAGGTTGACCTCCATGTCCATCAGGCCGGGCAGGAGGGTGACGTCGCCGAGGTCGAGCTCGACGGTGTCGGGCGCAACGGTGGCCGGGGCGACGGCCGTGATGTGCTCGCCCTCGATCAGCAGGTCTCCCGGCTCGACCAGTTCGCCCTTGTCGATGTCCAGCATGCGGGCGGCCCGCAGCCGCACCGGCGGCTGCGGGGTGCGCGGACGCGGCATCAGGCACCTCCCGGGACGCGGCTCACTCGCATGACGCTCACACCGCCGGTTCCACGACGGAGTCGATGCTCGCCGCGCCCGTGTCCGGCACCTTGGGCTGGCGCCAGGCCTCCACCGAGAACGCGACGGTCACCAGCGCGCAGAACAGCCACAGCAGGTGCTTGTCCTCCTCGGAGATGTCCGCCATGGTGACCCGCCGCAGGTAGTCCGTGCCGGAGGCGAGAAGCGGGAACGCGGAGTTGTAGAAGGCGTCGAGCTCGTCCATGGTGCTGGCGATGCGCTTGGCGTACCGGGCCTTCTCGGTGGGGACCGCCCAGTCGGCGAAGGGTTCCAGCGCGGCGAACTCGGCGGGGAAAACGGTGGCCATGGTTCGGTCTCCTCGGGTCAGCTCGCGGCGGGGGCGCCGGAGGTGCGCTGCTGGTACTCACGGACGTACTGCCGGGCGGAACCGTGCAGATGGCGCAGGAGAACCTCCTGGTCGTTGAGCGGGAACTCCTCTACCATGCGTGACTCCAGCATGGTCTGCGTGGCCTCCAGGGTGTTGCCGTCCTGCAGGCCGTACTCCTTGAAGGAGACGACGGCCAGCTCCTGCTGGAGCCTCTGGAAGGCGTTCTCGGGCGGCACGAAGTAACAAGTCGCCTCGAAGATGTGGGTGTTGTACGCGGTCGGCCAGTAGTGGTACGTCAGGACCCAGTTCGGCCGCCAGATCAGCAGCATGAAGTTGGGGAAGAACACGAAGGAGTCCATGCCCCAGCGCGGGTCCCGGGTGGGGTTGACGGCGGGCGGCAGTTCCTCGGTGGTGAGACCGATGTCGGGTGCCTCCCACGGCCCGAACAGGCCGCTGCGCAGGGCGCCTTCGATGGGCTTGACCATCTTGCGGTCGTGCGGCGGGGCGATGCCGCCCCAGGAGGAGACCATGCTGTGCGGTCCGTCGACGTCGTAGTGCAGCGCCTCGTAGCCGTACTTCTGGATCTTGCGGGCCTCGTCGGAGACGTACTGGCCGGCGTGCAGGATCGGCGCGTGGTAGAACTCGGCGAACGCGTCGATGAACAGCTTCCAGTTGGCGCCGATCTCGGCGCGGTACGTGTGTGCCTGGGTCATCTTGTGGAACGGGTAGCCCTCGATGCCCTTGGCGAACTCGCCCAGGTACTCCCGTAGCGGAGTCCTGTTCTCGGGGTCGAGGTTGACGAAGACGAACCCCTCCCAGATGTCGGTCTGCACGTCCTTGAGGCCGTACCGGGACTTGTCCAGGTCGAAGAACTCCTGCTCCTGCTGGACGAAGGCCAGCTTGCCCTCAAGGTCGTAACGCCAGGCGTGGTACTTGCAGGTGAACTGGCGGCAGACCCCGCTGGTCTCCTCGCGCGGAAAGTCGTTCCACACGAGCTTGTTGCCGCGATGCCGGCAGATGTTGTGGAAGGCCCGCACCTCGTCGTCCATGCCGCGCACCACGACGACCGAGGTGCCCGCCGCGTCCAGCTCCTTGGTGAAGTAGCTGCCGCGCTTGGGGAGTTTCTCGACTCGGCCGACGTTCAGCCAGGTGCGCTTGAAGATGGCGTCCCGCTCCAGCTCGTAGTGGGCCGGCGTGATCGAGTCCTCGTACGACACCGGCTCCGTGCCGATCTTCAGGTGTGCGGTCCAGCTGCCCGCCTCGGGCTTCTTGAAGTGCGCCATGGGGTCTGGTCCTCCAGTCGCTTGGTCGGAGGAGACCTACGATAATCTCAGTCTCTCCTAATGAGAATGCTATTCTCGCCCGAGATCGGCCGTCAAGTCAGCCGCCTGCCAGGAAGGGCGCGGGAGGCCGCGGCGGGGTCGGCGGCCAATCGCCCGCAATCGGCCGCCGACCCCGCGGGGCTCGTCCGCGGGTGCGTCAGGATCCGTCCACGAAGGGGAAGATCCGGGTGAAGTCGGCCCCGGGTTCGGCCTGGGCGAACCGCTCCCACACGCTCCCGGTCGCCTCGCCGATCGCGGCCGCACCGCCCTGCTCCCCCACCGCGCGCAGGTACAGCTGTACATCCTTGTCCATCAGGGAGTTGGTGAAGCCGGCGGCATAGTGGCCGGTGAGGACCTGGGCCGGGAACTTGTCCCGGCTCGCCGCGCTCTGGCCGCTGGACTCGTTCACGACGTCGAGCATGGTGGCCATGTCGAGTCCGGCCGCGACCCCGAAGGCGACGGCCTCGCTGGTGGCGGCGAGCGCGGTCGCGGCCAGGAAGTTGTTGGCGAGCTTGAGGGCCTGGGCCGGGCCGGGCCGGTCGCCGACCCGGCGGCGCCGGTCACTGAGCCCGGCCAGCACGCCCTCGGCGCGCGAACAGGCCTCGTCCTCCCCGGCGTACATGATGGTGAGAGTGCGGGCGCGGGCTCCGGCGACGCCGCCGGAGACGGGGGCGTCGACGTAGCCGATGCCACCCCCGGCCAGCAGCGCGGCGACGGCCCGGGCGGCGGCCGGACCGACGGTGGAGGTGTCGACGACGCACCGGACGCGCCGTTCGGGCGCCGCCAGGATCTCCCGGGCCACCTGCTCGCAGGCCCGGCCGTCGGGAAGGCTGAACACCAGCACGCCGGTACGGCCGGCCACTTCGGCGACCGCGGGAACGTGTACAGCCCCGTGGGGCGAGCGCCGCGGACCGAGCGCGTCGTGCGTCACGACCGCATGCCCGGCCGCCACGAGGTTCCCGGCGAGAACGCTGCCCATGTTGCCGAGCCCGACGAACCCGACACTCTCGCCGCTCACCGCCCCGGCGCCGAGAACCTTCCGGCGGTTGCCGCGCGCGGCGTGCAGCTCGTCTGTCTCTTCCATGAATCTCCCCGGGGCAGAATGCGAGAACGTCACTCTCCTAAACATTATTCAGCATTCCACCAAGTAGAGAATTGTGCTACCGTCCCCGATCGTCAGGGTGCCGGTGAGAGGGGGCCGAACAGGCCGTGAAAGACTTCGAGGCGATCGATTTCTTCCGGGACGAGAAGGTCGTCGCGGACCCCTACCCCTATTTCGACGCCCTGCGCGGACAGTGCCCGGTCCGTCGCGAGAACCACCACGACGTGATGATGGTGACCGGGTACGACGAGGCGTTGCAGGTCTACAACGACACCGACGCCTTCTCAGCCTGCATCTCGGTCACCGGCCCGTTTCCCGGGTTCCCGGTCCCGCTGGAGGGCGACGACGTCAGCGAGCTGATCGAGCGCCACCGGCACGAGCTGCCGATGAGCGACCAGCTGCCCACCATGGACCCGCCGGTGCACACCGACCACCGCGCCCTGCTGATGCGGCTGATCACGCCGAAGCGCCTCAAGGAGAACGAGGCGTCCATGTGGCACCTCGCCGACGGGCTGCTGGAGACGTTCCTCGCGCCCGGCGAGGGGGAGTTCATCAGCGGGTTCGCCGGACCGTTCACGCTGCTCGTCATAGCCGACCTGCTCGGAGTGCCCGGGGACGACCAGCAGGAGTTCATGGACCGGCTCCAGCGCCGCCCGCAGGACGGCGGCGGCATCGGCAGCACGGGCGAGGACACCCTGCACCACTCGCCGCTGGAGTTCCTCTACGGCCGCTTCACGACGTACGTCGAGGAGCGGCGGCGGGAGCCGCGCGCGGACGTGCTGACGGGCCTGGCGACGGCGACCTTCCCCGACGGTTCGACGCCAGGGGTCATCGACGTGGTCCGGGTCGCGGCCAACCTGTTCGCCGCCGGCCAGGAGACCACCGTCCGGCTGCTCAGCTCCGCGCTCAAGATCCTCGCCGAACGCCCCGAGCTCCAGCGGCTGTTGCGCACCGAGCGCGACCGCATCCCGAACTTCGTGGAGGAGACGCTGCGGGCCGAGAGCCCGGTGAAGGGCGACTTCCGGCTGTCGAAGGTGCCGACCACGGTGGGCGGCGTCGACATCCCGGCCGGGACCACTCTCATGGTGCTCAACAGCGCTGCGAACCGCGACCCGCGCCAGTTCGAGGACCCGGAGAGCTTCGACGTCGGCCGTCCGAACGTCCGCCGTCACCTCGCGTTCGGCCGCGGCGCCCACACCTGCCCCGGCGCGCCGCTCGCCCGCGCCGAGGCCCGGGTGACCCTCGAACGGCTGCTGGACCTCACGTCCGACATCAGGATCGCCGAGCGGGTGCACGGCCCGGCGAACGCCCGCCGCTACCAGTACGTACCCACCTTCATCCTCCGCGGCCTCACCCACCTCGACCTGGAGTGGAGCACGGCCCGATGAAGGTCACCGTCGACGACGACCGCTGCCGCGGACACGGGGTGTGCTGCTCGGTCTGCCCCGAGGTCTTCGACCTGAGCGACGACGGCTACGCCGTGGTGGACACACCCGAGGTGCCCGCCGAGCACGAAGAGGCGGTCCGCTCGGCCGCCGCCCTGTGCCCCGAGCACGCCATCACCGTGACCTGACGCCGAGGAGCGCCATGCCGAAGGGCTACGTCATCTTCACCGAGGCCGTCGACGACCCCACCGGCATGGCCGCCTACGGCAGGGCAGCCGGGCTCTCCATCGCCGAGAGCGGCGCCGCCGTGCTGGCCGCGGATCCCCGCCCGCAGGTTCTGGAGGGCACCTGGCACGGCGACCAGACCGTCGTGCTCGAATTCGAGTCCGTGGAGGCGGCCCGGGCATGGTACGAGTCGGCCGCCTACGCGAAGGCGAAGCCGCTCCGGCAGGCGGCGGCCCGTACCAACGCCGTGATCGTGGCGGGGTTCGCACCGCGGCCGGCCACCGCCGAGTGAACACCACCGAGAGCTGAGGCGATGGCGGCGGCCGGCCGCTGCCTTCCGCCCGGCCCACGTCCCCTCGGCCGTCTTCCGCCGGGCCCGTGGTCCGCCCGGTCCTGGCTTCGCCGAACCCTGCTCGTCGACCGCTGAGTTGAGCTCCGCCCGGCCCGCCTTCCGCCCGGCCCCGGCTGCGTCGATCCCCCCGTCACCGTCGGGCGAACCGGGCTCCGCCCGCCCCCGGCTCGACCCGGGCTTCGTCCACCTCCCCTCGCTGACAGGGCAGTTGGGCTCGGCCCAGGCCCGGGCCATGTCCCGGCTCCGCTACCGCGCCGCCAGGCCCGCCCGTACCCCACCGTCGACCAGGATGTCGGTGCCGGTGAGGAAGGACGCCTCGTCCGACAGCAGGAAGGCGACGACGGCGGCCAGTTCCTCGGGGCGGCCCTCGCGGCCGAGGGCGGACTGCCGTACCAGTGCCCGCATCGACGGGTGGTGTTCGGCCTCCTGCCTCCCCTGCGGGGTGGCGACGACGCCGGGCGAGACCGAGCAGACGCGACCCCCGGCCGCTCCGACGCGCACGGCCTCCCGCTGCACGAAGCGCTGGACTCCGCGCTTGGCCCACGTGTAGGCCATGCCGGGATCCTCGATGTCCGGACCCACGGCTTCCCGGATGCGGTCGAGGAAGTGCTCGTCGAGCGGATCCGCCAGGGCCGCCTCGGTCGCCGGTCGCGGCTCGGTGTCGCCGAACAGGGCCGCCATCGAGGCGAAGCACACCATCGCCGTGCCCTGGGTGAAGAGCGGTCGCAGGGCGTCGGCCAGCAGGGCCGTGCCGACGAGGTCGACCGTGAGGATGCGGCGCCAGTCGGCCATGGTCGGCGAGATGCCCGCGGCGTGGGCGACGGCGCGCAGGGTGCCGAGTTCGCGGACACGGGCGGCGAGACCGGCCAGGCCGTCGCGGTCGGTGATGTCGAGGGTGTGCGGTTCCACGACGGTCGCGTGCGGGGAGGTCGAGAGCTCCTCCACGGCCGTGGAAACGGTCTTCTTGTCCAGGTCGACCAGCAGCAGCCGGTCCACCGTGCCGACCATGCGCCGCGCGCACTCCAGTCCCATGCCGCGCCCGGCTCCGGTCACGATTCCCACGCTCGTCATCGGGCCTGCCTCCTTCTCGACGGTCACGACGGCCTCCTGCCGGTCGCCCAGTACTGCTCCAGGACGGGCTGCAGCGCCCGGGTCACCAGTTCGATGCGCGGGCCGCCGCCGCCGCGGAGGAACGCCCAGTACGGGGTACCGTCCGGGCGGCGGCCGACGGCCTCGAACGCGTAGCCGCGCCGGGCCAGTTCGGCCGAGTCTGCGGCCACGTCGTCGGACCAGTAGCCGAGGTGGTGGATGCCGGAGTCGGCGGCCGGCTGCCACAGGGTGCCCGGGATGCTCCGGACCAGCTCCACCCGGGGCTCGGACACGGAGTACGTCGACCTGAGGTCGAGGACCGCGTCGCCGCCGGGCAGGCTCACCCGGGCCGGTGCGCCCAGCTCCTCGCACCACCGGTGGCCGAACACGCCCGTCAACTCGGCCGCAGCGGCGGCGATGTCGTCGACGACGAGGCCGACATGGAACTGGTCGGTCGCCTTCATTCTCACGCTCCCTCGGGTGTGATCGTGCGCAGGCAGAAGCGGGTGATGTGCTCGACGTCGGCGCCCGTCGGGGGCAGCCGCCGCCACAGGTGGTCGGCGAGCCGGCCGACCGTCGCGTGGGCGGCCAGGGCGGCGTCCAGGCCGGGGGCGGCGCTGCCGAGTTCGGTGTACGGCGCGCGGAGGAGGTCCGCGAGCAGGCCCGCGATCGAGGGCGGCCCGGCGAGGAACCCCTCCCCCACGCTCTGGGCGTTCCACATGACCGCGAGCGTCGTCGCGGCAGTGTCGGCGTCCATCGCCTGCGACAGGACGCCCTCGGCCCAGCGGCGCACCTTGCCCCGCGCCGTGGGCTCCTTGGCCATCTGGTGGGCGATGTAGCCGCACAGCCGCTCGGCGCCGTCCTCCATGATCGCGGCGACCAGGGCGTCCTTGGACCGGAAGTGCCGGTAGAAGGTTTCGTTGGACAGGCCGGCCTCCGTCACGATGTCGGCGACGCGCGGGCGTGCCGTCGTGCCGAGGCGGCGCATGACCGCGCGTGCCGCGTCGAGGAGGGCGCGTACCTCGTCGGCGTACTGGTCGGCGCGGCGGGCCAGGGCGCGCTGGGCTATCCGGTCGGCGATGCCGTCCGGAGGCCGGTCCGGCACGTCGTCAGAAGCCGCGTTCCGCAGCGAGGGAATTGTGTTCTCATCCACGAGAACGTTATTCTGGCATCCGCCGGAAGGAGACACAATGCCGTGGGACTTCGAGACAGACCCGGACTACCAGGCACAGCTGGACTGGGCGGACCGGTTCGTCCGCGAGGAGGTCGAACCCCTCGACCTCCTCTGGGACGGCCTGCAGTTCACCCCGCCAGACGACAACCTCCGCCGTGTCCTCGACCCCCTCAAGAAGGAGGTGCGGGCGCACGGGCTGTGGGCCACCCACCTCGGCCCCGACCTGGGTGGTGAGGGACACGGTCAGGTCAAGCTGTGCCTGCTCAACGAGATCCTGGGGCGCTCCTCCTGGGCCCCGATCGTGTTCGGCTGCCAGGCCCCGGACACGGGCAACGCGGAGATCCTCGCCCACTACGGCACAGCGGCGCAGAAGGAGCGCTATCTGCGCCCGCTGCTCGACGGCGAGATCTTCTCCTGCTACTCCATGACCGAGCCCCAGGCCGGGTCCGACCCCAAGGAGTTCACCACCCGGGCGGTGCGGGACGGGGACGAGTGGGTCATCAACGGCTGGAAGTACTTCTCGTCCAACGCCAGGACGGCCGCGTTCTTCATCGTGATGGCCGTGACCGACCCGGACGGGGACCCGTACAAGAGCATGTCGATGCTCCTGGTCCCGGCCGAGACGCCCGGGATCGTCATCGAGCGGAACGTCGCGCTCGCCGGTGAGCCCGAAGAACGGGGTTCTCACGCGCTGGTGCACTACCAGGACGTACGGGTGCCGGCGGACGCGCTGCTGGGCGGCGAGGGGCAGGCGTTCGTCATCGCCCAGACCCGCCTCGGCGGCGGGCGGATCCATCACGCGATGCGGACGATCGGGCTCGCGGGCAAGGCGTTCGACATGATGTGCGAGCGGGCGCTGAGCCGGCACACGCAGGGTACGGTCCTGGCCGACAAGCAGTTCGTGCAGGGCCACATAGCCGACTCGTGGGCCCAGATCCAGCAGTTCCGGCTGGCCGTGCTGCACACCGCCTGGAAGATCGACAAGTACAACGACTACCGCAAGGTGCGCAAGGACATCGCGATGATCAAGGTCGTGCTGCCGAGCGTGCTGCACGACGTCGCCCACCGCGCGATCCAGGTGCACGGTGCCCTCGGCGTGAGCGGCGACATGCCGCTGTTCCGGATGCTCCTGGGCGCCAGCGTCCTGGGCATCGCCGACGGTCCGACCGAGGCGCACAAGGTCACCGTCGCCCGGCAGGTGCTGCGTGACCACAAGGCCAGCGAGGACCTGTGGCCGAGTGGCTACCTGCCCACCCGGCTGGCCGCGGCGCGGGCCAAGTACGCGGAGTTCCTGGAGCCGGAGACGGAGGCCCGATGATCGACGTCGAGCGGCTGGCGGACTGGCTGGACGAGTCCGCACTGCCCGGCAAGGGCGAACCGGTCGAGCAGCGGTACGTCTCGGGCGGCGCGCAGAACGAGATCTACGAGATCCGGCGCGGAGAACTGCACTGCGCCCTGCGCATCCCGCCGCCGACCGCGCCGGCCGCCCGCGACGCGGGCATCCTGCGGGAGTGGCGGATCACCGAGGCGCTGAACGGCACGGACGTCCCGCACACCGAGGCGATCGCCGTGTGCACGGACACCGCCGTCCTCGGCCGCACCTTCTACCTGATGGAGTTCGTCGACGGCTGGTCGCCCATGTCCACCACCGGCGGACGCGGCTGGCCGGAGCCGTTCGACACGGACCTGACCGCGCGGGCCCAACTGGCGTACCAACTGGCCGAGGGGGCCGCCCTGCTGGGCAGGGTGGACTGGCGGGCGCAGGGGCTGGACGACCTGGGCCGCCCCGAGGGCTTCCACGAACGCCAGGTGGACCGCTGGACCCGCTACCTTGAGCGGGTGAAGGGCCGTGAGCTGCCCGGCTTCGACGAGGCCTCGGCCTGGCTGCGCGGCCACCGGCCGCTCGACTACGTCCCGGGCCTGATGCACGGCGACTACCAGTTCGCCAACGTCATGTTCCGGCACGGCGGCCCGGCACGGCTGGCCGCCGTCGTCGACTGGGAGATGGGCACCGTCGGCGACCCCAAGCTCGACCTGGCCTGGATGCTGCGCGGCTGGCCCGAGGACACCGGCGCCCCCGAGGCGGCCACCGCGTCCTATGTCGACCTGTTCGGCATGCCCTCGCGGCAACAGCTGATCCAGCACTACGCCGAGGTGTCCGGCCGCCAGGTCGACGACATGGACTACTACGACGTCCTCGCCCAGTGGAAGCTCGCCATCGTGCTGGAACAGGGTTTCCAACGGGCCGGCGACAACGAGAAGTTGCAGGCGTTCGGCCCGATGGTGCTGCAGCTGATGAAGTCCGCCGCCGACCTGGCGGAGTCGACGGCCTACGGGAAGTGACCCCCCGAGCGCCGCGGCCGCATCCGGCGGCCGCGGCCCTCTCACGTTCCCGGCCGTGTTCTCACAGCCCCAGCGACTTGGCGATGATCACCTTCATGACCTCGCTGGTGCCGGCGTAGATCCGGGTGATTCGGGCGTCGGCGTACAGCCGGGCGATCGGGTACTCCGTCATGTAGCCGTAGCCGCCGAAGAGCTGGAGGCAGCGGTCGACGGCGCGGGCCTGCATCTCGGTGCAGAAGAGCTTCACCTTCGCCGCGTCGGCGCCGGAGAGTTCCCCGTCGACGAGGTCGAGGACGGCACGGTCGAGCATGGTCTGGGCGGCCTCGATCTCGGCGGCGACGGCGGCGAGTTCGAACTTGGTGTTCTGGAAGGACGCCACGGTCCTGCCGAAGACCTCGCGCTCCTTGACGTACTCGACGGTGGTCTCCAGCGCGGCCCGCGCCTGCGCGACCGAGCCGACCGCCACCGTCATCCGCTCCTGCGGGAGGTTGTGACCCAGGTAGCCGAAGGCGGCGCCCTCCTCCCCCAGCCGGTTGGCCACCGGGACGCGTACGTCGTCGAAGGCCAGCTCGACGGTGTCCTGGACCTTGATGCCCATCTTGTCGAGGACCCGCCCCCTGGTGAACCCGGGCATCCCGTCCTCCACGACCAGCAGCGTCAGTCCCGCGCGCCGGTCGGCGGGGTCGCTCGTCGTGCGGGCGACCACGATCACCAGGTCGGCGAGCAGACCTCCGGTGATGAAGGTCTTGGCGCCGTTGAGGACATAGGTGTCGCCGTCGCGTACGGCCGTGGTGCGGATGCCCGCCAGGTCGGAACCGGTGCCGGGTTCGGTCATGGCGACGGCGGTCAGCAGTGTGCCGGCGGCGAGGCCGGGGAACCAGCGCCGTCGCTGCGCGGGGTCGGCGTAGGCGAGGAAGTAGGGCAGGATGACGTCGAGTTGGGTGCGTACGGTGCCCAGGGTGACCAGGGCCCGGGCCACCTCCTCCTGGAGGACGACGTTGTAGCGGTAGTCGGCGAGGCCGGCGCCGCCGTAGTCCTCGGGGATCGCCATGCCCAGCACGCCCAGCGAGCCGAGCCGTTCGAAGATCTCGCGGGGCAGGCGCCCGGCCCGCTCCCAGGAGGCGTAGTTCGGGACCACCTCCTTGGCCACGAACTCCCTGACCAGTTTGCGGAATTCCTCGTGATCGGATGTGTAGATCTCTCGGCGCACCGAAACCCCTTGGTCAGGAAGCGAGTTCGACGAGGGTGGCGTTGGCCGTGCCGCCGCCCTCGCACATGGTCTGCAGGCCGTACCGGATCCCGTGGTCGCGCATGTGGTGCACCATCCGGGTCATCAGGACGGCACCGGACGCGCCCAGCGGATGCCCGAGCGCGATGGCGCCGCCGAGCGGGTTGAGCAGGGCCGGGTCGGCGCCGGTCTCGGCGAGCCAGGCCAGCGGGATGGGTGCGAAGGCCTCGTTCACCTCGAAGACGTCCACTTCGGCGAGGCCGACGCCCGCCTTGGCGAGCACCTTCTCCGTGGCCGGGATCGGGCCGGTCAGCATGAGGACCGGATCGGCGCCGACCACCGCGGCCGCGCGGTAGCGCACGAGCGGGGTCAGCCCCAGCTCCCGTGCCCGCTGCGGTGTGGTGACCAGCAGGGCCGCGGCGCCGTCGGAGATCTGGGAGGCGTTGCCGGCGTGGATCACCCCGTCGTCGAGGAAGGCGGGTTTCAGCCCCGCGAGCTTCTCCACGCTGGTGCCGCGCCGTATCCCCTCGTCGGCGCTCGCCCCCGCCACCGGCACGGTCTGTGCCTCGAAGGCACCGCTGTCCTGGGCGGCGGCGGCGCGCTCGTGCGAGAGCGCCGCGTACTCGTCCACCTGTGTCCGCGTGAAGCCCCACTTCTGTGCGATCTTCTCGGCGGAGATGCCCTGGTCGAAGGAGAAGTCGTGGTAGCGGGCGAGGACCTGGGGGCCGTACGGCATCCCGGTGGCGCGTGCCGAGCCGAGCGGCACCCGGCTCATGACCTCGACGCCGCCGGCCACGACGACGTCCTGCTGGCCGGACATCACGGCCTGGGCGGCGAAGTCCAGGGCCTGCTGGCTCGATCCGCAGGCCCGGTTCACGGTGGTCCCGGGGACGGTCTCGGGCCAGCCCGCGGCGAGGACCGCGTACCGGCCGATGTTGCTGGACTGGTCGCCGACCTGGGAGACGCAGCCCCACACCACGTCGTCGACGAGCGCCGGGTCGAGGCCGGTGCGCTCGGCGAGGGCGGTCAGGACCACGGCGGAGAGGTCGGCCGCGTGCACGCCGGACAGGCCGCCGTCGCGTCTGCCCACCGGTGTGCGGACGGCCTCGACGATCACGGCTTCACGCATGAGGGATCCTCCGTAGGGGGCTGTCGGAACCAGCGGCCGGTGAAGCGCGGCTCCCGTTTCCCGGCGAACGCGGCGTAGGCCTCCGTGACGTCCGGCGAGGCGAAGTTGACCGCCTGCGCGCGGGCCTCGGCGGCGAGTGCCTCGCGCAGGGTGCGGCCGGCGCCCTCGTTGAGCAGTGCCCTGGTCTGCGCGAGGGCGACCGGCGGTCCGGCCGCCAGCCGGCCGGCCAGGTCGGTGACGAACCTGTCGATCTCCTCGGCGGACACCACCCAGGTCACGAGGTTCAGCGAGCGGGCCTCCTCGGCGTCGATCATGTCGGCCAGCAGGGCGAGTCTTTTGGCCTGCTGGAGGCCGGCGAGCCTGGGCAGCAGCCAGGTGCCGCCGCAGTCCGGGGAGAGCCCGCGGCGCGCGAAGATCTGCGAGAACCGGCTTTCCGGTGTGGCCACCACCAGGTCGCAGCCGAGCGCGAGGTTCCAGCCCGCGCCGACGGCCACGCCGTCCACCTTGGCCACGGTCGGGACGGGCAGCTCGTGCAGCAGGACCGCGACTTCGTTGAGGTCGCGGACCTTGTCGAGCGGGTGCCGGAGGTCCGTGGCGCCGCTGGTGAGGTCGGCGCCGGAGCAGAACGCCCCGCCGGCGCCGGTGAGCACCAGGGCCCGTACCGTCCGGTCGTGCGTGGCCTCGGTGAGGGCCCGGCGCAGCGCAGCCCACAGTTCGCGGTCGACGGCGTTCCTGCGGTGCGGGCGGTTGAGGGTCAGGGTCCGTACGCCGCCGCTGTCCCCGGACAGAAGTACGGGGTCGCCGGTCACGTGGCGTCCCGCTCGGCTTCGGTGACGCCCAGTTCGGCGAGCACCTTCGAGGTGTGCTCGCCGAGGGCCGGTACGGCGCCCATCGGGGGCTCGTAGCCGGCGATCACCGGCGGTGGCAGGAGGGCCGGTACCGGTCCGGCGGGGGTGTCGGTGGTGCGCCAGCGGTCGCGGGCCGCGAGGTGCGGGTGGGCGAGGACGTCGGCCGGGGTGTTGTAGCGGGAGTTGCCGATGCCGGTCTCGTCGGCGCGCCGCTGGACGTGTGCCAGGTCGTGCCGGGCGCACCAGGCGCCGATCTCCGCGTCGAGGAGGCCGCGGTGCCGGACCCGGTCGGGGTTGGTCCGGAAGCGTTCGTCGGCGGCCAGGTCCGGGCGTTTGAGCAGCTCCCGTGCCAGGCGCTGCCATTCGCGGTCGTTGATGGTGCCGAGAACGACCGTGTGGCCGTCGGCGGTGTCATAGGCGCCGTACGGGGCGACGGCGGGCGAGCTCATGCCGATGGGCTGCTGCTCCTCGCCCGAGTGCCGGGTGTAGGTCAGCGGGTAGCCCATGAGTTCGGTCATGGTGTCGAACAGGCTCACCGCGACGGCACCGCCGCGCTCGCCCCGGCGCTCACCGGCGTAGAGGAGCGCCACGACGGACAGCGCGGTGTAGAGGCCGGTGCTCGCGTCCGCGATGGGCGGGCCCGGTTTGGCCGGGGCGCCGGGGTGGCCGGTGATGGCGCAGACCCCGGACTCGGCCTGGACGAGAAGGTCGTAGGCCCGTTTGTGGGAGAGCGGGCCGCCGGGACCGTAACCGTCGATCTCGACCGCGATCAGGTGGGGGTGGCTGATCGCCAGGTCGTCGGGGGCGATGCCGAGTCTGGCCGTGGTGCCCGGGGTGAGGTTGGAGACCAGGACGTCGGCGCGGTCCAGCAGCCGGCGCAGGATCGCCATCCCCGCCTCGGACTTGAGGTCGACGGCGACGGACTCCTTGCCGCGGTTGGTCCACACGAAGTGGGCGGCCAGGCCGTTCACCACGTCGTCGATGTGCCGGGCGGAGTCGCCGCCGTCCGGGTTCTCCACCTTGATCACCCGGGCCCCGAGGTCGCACAGGACCCGGGTGCACAGGGGCGCCGAGACGGCTTGTTCCAGGGCCACCACCGTCACCCCGGAAAGAGGTCCCCGCGGTTCGGACTCCGCCATCAGATCACCAGGCCGCCGTCGACCGGCAGGACCTGGCCGGTGACGAACGAGGCCGCGTCCGAGGCGAGGAAGACGAAGGCCCCGGAGACCTCCTCGGGCTCGGCCCAGCGGCCGAGCGGGATGCGGGCGAGCATGGTGGCGGCGAACTTGTCGTCGGTGCGGATGGTCTCGGTCATGGGGGTGGCGGCCAGCGGTGCCAGGGCGTTGACCTTGATCTGCCGACGGGCCAGCTCCCGAGCCAGTGACTTGGTCATGCCGATGATCGCGGCCTTGGCGGCCGAGTAGTTCACCTGGCCGAGGGTGCCGGTCAGGCCGGCCGAGGACGTGACGTTGACGATGCGTCCGGTGCCGTCGGTGGGCAGGAACGGCAGCGCGGCCTGGGAGCAGGTGAAGGTGCCGAGGACATGGATGTCGAGGAGTCGGCGGAAGGCCTCCTCGTCGAGGTCGGGGAACATCGCCGGCGCGGTCACGCCGGCGTTGTTCACCAGGATGTGCAGGGTCCCGCCGGCGAGGGCGGCGGCCCGGTCCACGGCGGCCTCGGCGGCCGTCCGGTCCCGTACGTCGAGTCCGGTGCTGTCGGCGGTGCCGCCCGCCGCCGTGATCTTCCCGGCGACGGCCGCCGCGGCGGCCGCGTCGACGTCGGTGACGAGGACGGCGGCGCCGGCCCGGGCGAGCGCGTGGGCGACGGCGGCACCGATGCCGCCCGCGGCTCCCGTGACCAGCGCCGAGCGTCCCGTCAGGTCGAACAGCTCGTTGTCGTACGCCACTACTTGCTCGCCGCCGCGACGGCCGCGCGGGCCCGCTGGCGGAAGGCCTCCAGCTTGTCGACCGGTTCCTTGAGCTGGCGGCTGCGGGGCCGGATGCTGACGTCGTGCCCGTCGGCGGCCCGGCGCAGGGCGCCGACCGTGGCCTGCTCGCGCGGGATGTGCGCGAACGGGTCGAAGGAGTACCAGCGCATGGCGTTCTCATGGGTGATCTTCACGGTGTCCGCGTCCGGGACCCCGCACTCGGTGAGGACGCCGTGCAGCTGCTCGGGCGCGTCGGGCCACAGGGAGTCGCTGTGCGGGTAGTCGCCCTCCCAGCAGATGTTGTCGATGCCGATGTCGTGGCGCAGCTTCACGCCGAGCTTGTCGGTGATGAAGCAGGTCAGGAAGTGCTCGCGGAAGACCTCGGAGGGCAGCTTGCCGCCGAAGTCCTGCAGGGTCCAGGCGGCGTGCATCTCGAAGGTGCGGTCGACTCGCTCCAGGAAGTAGGGAATCCAGCCGGTGCCGCCCTCCGAGAGGGCGATCTTCAGGTCGGGGAAGTCCTTGAGGGTGCGCGACCACAGCAGGTCGGCCGCTGCCTGGACGAGGTTGATCGGCTGGAGGGTGATCATCACGTCCGGCGGGGAGTCGACAGCCGGGATGGCCAGGCGGCCGGAGGAGCCGATGTGCACCGACAGGACGGTGCCGGTGTCGCAGGCGGCCTGCCACACCGGGTTCCAGTACGGGTCGTGGAAGCTCGGGTAGCCGAGCGCGGCCGGGTTCTCGGGGAAGGTCATCGAGTGGCAGCCCTTGGCCGCGACGCGGCGCAGTTCGGCGGCGCACAGCTCGGCGTCCCAGATCGCGGGCAGGGCCATCGGGATGAAGCGCCCGGGGTAGGAGCCGCACCACTCGTCGATGTGCCAGTCGTTGTAGGCCCGCACCAGCGCGAGCGAGAAGTCGGAGTCCTCGGTGGCGAACATGCGGGCCGAGAAGCCCGGGAAGGACGGGAAGTTCATCTGGGCGAGCACGCCGCCCGCGTTCATGTCCTTGACGCGTTCGTGGACGTCATAGCAGCCGGGCCGGATCTCGTCCATGCCCTGCGGGTCGAGGCCGTACTCCTCCTTGGGACGGCCCGCGACCGCGTTGAGAGCGGCGTTTCCGACGGTGCTGTCGCGGAACTGCCACACGTCGCTGCCGTCCTCGCGGTGGATCAGCTTGGGCGCGTCGTCCAGGTACCGCTTCGGCAGGTGGTTCACGAAGATGTCGGGCGGCTCGATGACATGGTCGTCGACGCTGATGAGGATCAGGTCGTCCTTGTTCATGCGGAGTCCTTTTCGCTGGTGGGGGCGTTCAGTCGGAGGCGGGGAGGGGTTTGGCGGCCTTGAGGGTCATGGGGACGCCGTCGCAGGCGAGTTCGCCGGTTCCGGGGCTGGTGCAGAGCAGTTCGAGGGTGCCGTCGGCGTCGACGTAGCGTTTGCCGAGGAGGGTGACCGGGACGCCGCTCTCGGGCGGGGCCGGCGGGGCGTCGGCGGCGGCCGTCATGGGGGCGCCGCCGCAGGTCAGGGCCGGTTGCCGGTCCGCCGGGGCGCGGACCACGACGACCCGGGTGCCGCACACCGTGCTGGCGAGCTGGTCACCGGGGCGCGGCGTCGGTGCTGGTGAGGTCATGGGTCAGGTCCCTTTCCGACAGGCGGTCGGCGAGCACGGCGAGGTCGTAGGACTGGCGGGCCATCCAGAACCTCAGGAAGCCGGTGAGCGAGTAGCGCAGGAACAGGGCCGCGCCGACGACCGTGGCCGCGATGCCGCCGAGGCCGAGGGCGAGGGCGTCGTTCTGGTCGAGCGGGTTCTGGGTGTTGTGCGAGACGAAGTACGCCGAGACGGCGAGGAGCAGGCCGACGGTCATCAGGGCGGCGCCGAGGCGCAGCCAGAGGCCGGCGCGGCCGGCGGCCGGGTCGGGGATCCTGAGGTCGGCGAGTTCGCGGACGAACCGGTCCGCGCGGGAGTCTGGAGGCGGCTCGGTGGATGTCATGCGGAACTCCCGAGGTAGAGGGCGGACAGTTCGTCGCGCAGCCCGCCGTCGGGGCGGCCCTGGCGTTCGATGCGGCCGCGCACGAGGACGGCGGCGTGGTCGGCGATGCCGAGGACGGCGGCCGCGAACTGCTCGACGACCAGGACCGCGACACCCTGCCGGGCGATCTCGGCGACCTGTTCGTAGAGCCGGGACACGACCAGCGGGGCGAGTCCCATGGACAGTTCGTCGAGGAGCAGCACGGCCGGGTCGGTGGCCAGGCCGCGGGCGAGGGCGAGCATCTGCTGCTCGCCCCCGGAGAGCGTCCCCGCCGCCTGGCCCGGCCGCTTGCCGAGCACGGGGAAGCGGGCGTAGGCGACCTCCTCGATCTCCTGGCGGGTGCGGCCGGTGAAGGTCATCATCAGGAGGTTGTCGCGCACCGAGAGGTTGGGGAAGACGCCGCGTCCCTCGGGGATGAGGCAGACTCCGGCCCGGGCCAGTTCGCGGGGGTCCACACCGGTCATGTCCCGTCCGCCGAGCAGGAGTTGCCCGAACCTCGGTGGGTGGAGTCCGGCGGCGACGTGCAGCGTGGTCGTCTTGCCGGCGCCGTTCGGGCCGAGCAGCGCGACGACCTGCCCGGCGCCGACGCTCAGGTCGACGCCGTGCAGGACGGTGATGCCCTCGTGGGCGGCGCGGACGGCGCGCAGTTCGAGCAGAGCGTTCACACGTCCCCCAGGTAGGCGGCGAGCACCGTCTCGTCGTTGCGGATCACCTCGGGCGGCCCCACGGCGATGACCTTGCCGAGGTCGAGCACGTACACCTCGTCGCAGACGCCCATGACCAGCCCCATGTCGTGTTCGACGAGGACGACCGCGGTGCCTTCGGCGGCGAGCGAGCGCAGCAGGGCGGCGAAGCGTTCGGTCTCCTCGCCGTCCTGTCCGGCCGCGGGTTCGTCGAGAAGCAGGAGTGCGGGCCGTACGGCGAGGGCGCGGCCGACCTCGACGAGGCGGGCGACGCCGGTGGGGAGGTTGTCGGCGGGGGTGTCGGCGATGCCGGTCAGGCCGAGCCGGTCGAGGAGGCCGTCGGCCACCTGTGCCGCCCGCCGGCGTTCGGGGCCGAGTTCCGCGGCGACGAGGAGGTTGTCGCGGACGCTCAGCCGGCCGAAGAGTTCGAGGCGTTGGAAGGTGCGGGCCAGTCCGTGCCGGCAGCGCCGGGCGGGGCCGAGGCGGGTGACGTCCCTGCCGCCGAGGGCGACCCTGCCCGCCGCGGGCCGGCGCAGCCCGGACACCACGTCGAACAGGGTGCTCTTGCCGGCGCCGTTGGGCCCGATGAGGCCGGTGATCCGGCCCCGGTCGGCACTCATCCCGGCCCCGTCCAGGGCTCGGTTGCCGCCGAAGGTGACGGTGACGCCGCTAACGTCCAGCAGTGGCACGGATCAGCACCTCCCCGTCCTGCGGCCGCCAGGGCCGTCGTACGCCCCACCACTCGACCGGTACGTCCGCCTCGGCAGTCGGGGCCTGGCGGGCGGCGGCCCAGGCGCGCAGCGCGAACCCCGCGGCCAGCGATCCGAGAAGGAACGTCCAGCCGCCGATCGCGCCGGTCAGCCGCAGCACCCAGCCCAGGGCGAGGGCGCCGAGCAGGACGGGCAGGGCGACGAGGTCGCGGCCGAGGGGTTCCCACTGACGGCGGAACCTGGCCACGATCCCCTCGGGGCTGTGCCCGAGGCCCATCCCGGCGAGGGCGGGCAGGACGCTGACGATGTTCTGCGTCCAGGAGGCGACACCGGTCAGGGCGTTCGGGCCGAGGTAGGCGGTGCCGGCGAACAGGCCCTCGCCGACCGCGCCGAGGCCGCCGATGACGGCGACGAGGAAGATCGGCAGTCCGGCGACGAGGTTGAACTGCTCTGCGGTGACGGCGCGTTGCTGCATGCCGTAGAGGGCGCCGCCGAGTCCGGCGACACCGGAGGACAGCGCGAAGACGGCCACCTTGGTCACCAGCAGGTTGCCGCCGAGTGTGGCGTACGCGGCCTCGCTGTCCCGCAGTGCGATCAGGCGCCGCCCGAAGCCGCTGCGCCGCAGCCAGGCGACCGAGAGGGAGGCGAGGCCGAGGCAGAGGGCGGCGAGGACGGTCAGGTCGGCTGCGGAGTCGAGGTGCAGGCCGAACAGGTCGGGGCCGCTCATGTCCACCGAGCCCTGGTCGAAGAACGAGATGCGCAGGCCGAACAGGTGGAAGGCCGGCAGGGTGAAGATCCACCGGTCCAGGACCACCGTGACCGCGGCGGTGCCCAGCGCCAGGTACACGCCGGAGAACCGCAGCGCGGGCACCGCGATCAGCGCCCCGGCCGCCCCGGACACGGCGATCGCCGCGGCCAGCGCCCAGAGTTCGCCGTGCGCGCCGAGGTGGCCCCAGACGACGGCGCCGATGCCGGCCATGCTCAGCTGGCACAGGGAGATCTGCCCGGCGTACCCGGCGAGCGGGACGTACGACAGGGCGACGATGCCGAGGGAGAAGATCGGCCCGTAGCTGACGAGGTCGGCCTCGTCAAGCACGGTGGCCAGGACCACCCCGAACGCGACCGTCGAGGCGGCGAACACGGCGGTGCCGCGCAGGCTGGGCGCCGGGACCTGGACCAGCCGCCGGTCGCGGTGGCGCAGGCCCGGGTGGCGGAACAGGAGGAGGGCGAGGAAGAGGAGCAGGGCCGGGGCCGCCAGGCGCAGGCCGGGCAGGTAGGGGTTCTGCGGGAGGTAGCCGGCGAGGTAGCTCTCCATGCAGCCGACGACGACCGCGCCGGCGAAGGTGAGCGGCAGGCTGCGCAGTCTGCCGAAGACGGCCGCGGTGTAGGCGCTGACGATCAGGAGGGAGAGCTGGGAGGCGTCCAGGGCGACGGTGGGGGCGATCAGGATGCCGCCGATCGCGGCGAGTTGGGTGCCGAGGATCCAGGCGACGCGGCTCGCCCGGACCGGGTCGGCGCCGGTGAGCCGTACCAGGGCCGGGTCGTCGACGGTGGCGCGCATCTCGGCGCCGGTACGGGTGTGGTTGAGCAGGAACCAGAGGCCGGCGGCGACCGCCACGGCGACGGCCATGGTGATCGCCTGGTGCCGGGTGAGGGTGGCCGGTCCGAGGTGGAAGGGCGGTTTGCCGACGAAGAACACCGACAGTGGGCGAGGCACGTCGGGGTCCCAGATCCAGCGGGCGGCGGCGATGGCGCCGCTGAGCAGCGCCACCGTCATCACCAGCCGTTCGGCCTCGCCGAGCCGTTGCACGGGCCGCATCAGGACCCGCTCTACGGCGAGGCCGAACGCGGGCGCGAGCACAAGGAGCACCACCGCGAGACTCACCGGCACCGGCCAGCCCCAGCCGACGGTGAACTGCCAGTAGCAGAACGCCGCCAGCATGCCGGCCGCGCCGTGCGCGAAGTTGAACACGCCGGTGGTGACGTAGGTGAGCACCAGGCCGCTGCCGATGACCGCGTAGATGGCGGCGGTGCTCAGGCCGACGATCCCGAAGGTCAGGAACTGCTCCATCTACTTCACATCGCTCATGCTCTTGCCGACGTCGGCGAGGGTGAGGGGCTTTCCGTAGTTGCCCTTGAACTTGTAGGCGGTCTCGTTGCACCTGTAGGCGCCGGTGTCGGGTTCGAAGTCCGCGGGCACCCACCCCTTGGAGGTGGCCTTCTCGACGTTGAAGCAGGTCAGCGGGGCGCCCGGGGTGGACAGGTCGACCGGGGCGAGGAGTCCGCCGCCGGTCCAGGCGCTCTCCTTGGCCGCGGCCTGGTAGACACACGTGCGGGTGAGGTCGTCACCGCAGGAGGAGGCGGCCTTGGCGAACAGCAGCCAGGCGGCGAAGCCGCGGACGCCGGGCAGCGTCATCTGGGCGCTGGGGGCGTACTTCTTGAACAGGGCGACCAGCTGCCCGGTCGCGGGGTTGTCGGCCGCCTTCTCCAGCGGGTAGACGCCGCTGAGGTCGGCGAAGTTGTTCTGGTAGCCGAGGGACTTGCCGGCCAGTTGCAGGAAGGCGGGCCCGTAGGCGTTGTTGTTGGCGTCGATCCAGTCGAGCTTGTAGTCCATGCCGGTCAGGATCTGTTCGAGCTTGGACAGGCTCGCGAAGTCGCCGTTGAAGACCAGGCCCTTGACGCCCTTGCTCTTGATGGACTGGGCGTAGGGGGTCCAGTCGGAGACGCCGGCCGCCGGGTACAGGTCCTGGTAAGTGACCTTCGCGCCGGCGGCCTTGAGCGTCTCCACGGTCTCACCGTTGAGGACCTTGGTCACCGGGGCGTCGCCGGCGATCGTGCCGACGGCACCCGCCGACTCCGGGTAGGCCTGCTTCAGCAGCCAGTCGTAGTAGCCGATGTAGCGGGCGTAGGCCGCCCCGCCGGTCTCGTTCAGCTGGAGGTCCGAGCCGACGTTCTGGATCTGGCTGACCTGTGCCGGGAAGTCGGGCAGCAGGCACTTCAGCCGGTCCTGCACGCCCAGGGCGTCCAGTGCGGAGCCGCCGCCGACCAGCGCGAAGTCCTGCTTGCAGGCCTCCAGCATCCGCTGGCGGACCTCCATCAGCCTGGAGTCGCGGGTGGTGGCCACGAGCTTGCGGCCGTTGATGCCGCCGGCCGCGTTGCACCAGGAGGTGAACACCTTGGCGGTGTCGGCGAATTCGGAGTTCTTGGTGAAGCCGACGTCGGAGAGGACGCCGATGTCGATGGAGTCGGCGGTGACGCCCTGGGCGGGTGCGCTCTTCGCGGTGCCCGGTCCGCAGACCTTCTTCAGGTCTCCGAAGTCGCCGGAAGCGGCCTGCTGTGCGGCCTTCGTCGGGGTCGCGCCGCCGTCGGCGGTGTCTCCGGCGCTGCTGTGGCCGCCGCATCCGGCGACGGCCAGCAGTGCGGTCGCCGCCAGCGCGGCGGGAAGTGCCTGGACTCTCACGGGGTTCCTCCTCGGTGGTGTCCCCGAACTGATGAGCGCCGACGGTCAACCGGCCGGCACGGCGAAGGTCTTGAGCTCTAGGAACTCCTCCAGTCCCGCAACACCCATCTCCCGGCCGATGCCGGACTGTTTGAAGCCCCCGAACGGGGCGTCGGCGGCGAAGTAGTTGCCGCCGTTGATGCTGAACGTGCCACTGCGGATCCGCCGGGCCACCGCGGTGGCCCGCTCGTCGTCGGCGGCGAGCACCGCGCCGGACAGGCCGAACACCGTGCCGTCGGCGATCCGGACGGCGTCGTCCTCGTCGTCGTAGGCGATGACGGCGAGCACCGGTCCGAAGACCTCCTCCTGGGCGATCTCGGCTGCCGGGTCGACGTCGGCGAGCAGGGTGGGCTCGTAGAAGAATCCCTCGCGGTCGGCGGGGCGGCCGCCGGTCACCAGGCGGGCGCCGGCGGCGACGGCCCGCTCGACCATGCCGTGCACCTTGGCGCGCTGCTTCTCGCTGATCAGGGGGCCCATGTGGGTCGCCGGGTCGGCCGGGTCGCCGTAGCGGACCTTGCCGAGCATGGCGGCGACCAGGGAGACGATCTCGTCGTGCCGCTCGCGCGGGACGAGCAGGCGTGAGTTGAGTGCGCAGCCCTGGCCGGCGTGGGAGCAGATGCTGAAGGCCGCGAACATCGCGGCGTTGGCGAAGTCGGCGTCGTCGAGCACGATCATCGCGGACTTGCCGCCGAGCTCCAGGAAGACCCGTTTCAGGGTGGCGGAGGCGGCGGACATGATGGCCTTGCCGACCGGGGTGGACCCGGTGAAGGTGATCATGTCGACGCCGGGGTGCGTGGTGAGCAGCTCGCCCGCTTCGGGGCCGGACGAGGTCAGGACGTTGACGACACCCGCGGGGATGTCGGTCTCCTCGGCGATGAGCCGGCCGAGCGTGAGGGTCGTCCACGGGGTGTCGGGGGCGCCCTTGAGTACGACGGTGCAGCCGGCGGCGAGCGCGGGGGCGAGCTTGGCGAGAGCCAGCTGGTTGGGGAAGTTGTACGGCAGGATGGCCGCGACGACTCCGGCGGCCTCCTTCTCCACCCAGCGGCGGTGCTGGCGTCCCCGGCTCTCCACGGTGCCGAGCTCTTCCCGGAACTCGTAGCGCTCCAGCAGGTCCGCGTAGTACCTGACCATCTCGATCGGTTCGTCGAGCTGGGGTCCGTGAGTGAGGGCGCGGGGAGCGCCCACCTCGGCGATGGTCAGGTCGCGCAGCTCCTCGCGGTGCGCGTGCAGCGCGTCGTGGAGCTGGCGGAGGCAGCGCAGCCGCAGGTCGCGGTCGCGCATCCAGCCGGTCGTGTCGAACGCCCGGCGGGCGGCGGCGACGGCCGCCTCGACGTGGCCGGCGTCCGCCTCGGATGCCGTCCCCAGCACCTTCCCGGTGGACGGATCGACGGTCTCGAAGCTGCGTCCCGCGGGAACGAGATCTCCGTCGATCAACAGCCGGTCCTCATGGAAAAGACTCACGGCTCCCCATCTCTTCTGGGCGTCACAGGTCCTGTTGCCACGGCCCTGCCTGCGGTGGAAAGTAGCTTCTCGCTAGATGAGAAGCAACCTGTCGAGCAGGAGAATTAGGCATTCACGAGAGAGTGGGAGGAATCATGCCCGGTCAGCGCAGGGGGACCGCGATCGCCATGACCGCAGGGGAGCGGGACACCTTTCTCCGCACCCAGCCCGTCTGCCGGGTGGCGACCGTCGGCCCGGGCGGCCATCCGCACAACGGCGCCCTCTGGTTCGTCTGGGACGGAACGGCACTCTGGCTCAACTCGCTCACGCGCAGCCAGCGCTGGACCGACCTCGACCGCGACCCGCGGTGCAGTGTGCTGGTCGACGACGGCGGCTTCGACTTCCTGCGGCTGCGCGGGGTCGAGCTGCTGGGCCGGGCCGAGGTCGTCGGCGAGACCCCCCGCAAGGGCGGACAGGTGGCCGAACTCACAGATCCGGAGCGCCTCTTCGCGGACAAGTACATGAGCGGCGGACCCTTCCGGCACGACGGCCGGCACGGCTGGCTGCGGCTGCTCCCGGAGCGGATCGTCAGCTGGGACTTCGGCAAGCTGCGCGCATGACGGTTGACGCGGGGCCACACAGGGTGGAAATCTGAAACTCAGAATTGAGAATAGCATTCTCGCGATTCAAGATCGCAATTTCACAGATCCTGTGCCCGAGGGAGCCCGCATGCCGCCTCGCCTGCCTCCGTTGCCGGACGACCAGTGGGACGACCGCGCTCGCGAGGTGCTCTCCGCCCTGCTGCCCCGGAGCATGCGCAACGCCGCGGCGGCGGGCAACGCGATGTCCACGCTCGTACGGCATCCGGACCTCACCGCGGCCTTCCTCCCGTACAGCACCTACCTCCTGGTCGGCTCGACCCTGCCGGCCCGGCTGCGCGAGCTGGTCATCCTGCGGATCGCCAGGCGCCGCGACTGCGCGTACGAGTGGACGCACCACTTCTATGCCGCCCAGCAGGCCGGCCTGACCGAGGCAGAGGTCGAGGCGGCCGGACAGGGCAAGGCCGCCGACCCGCTGGAGAGGGCGGTTCTTGACGCCGTGGACGAGTTGGAAGAGGGCTCCGACGTCTCGGACCGCACCTGGGCCGCCCTCGCCGAGCACCTCGACGAACGCCAGCTGATGGACCTGGTGTTCACGGTGGGGACCTACGCCCTCATGGCGATGGCCTTCAACACCTTCGGCATCCGTCCCGAACACGACGCGCGCGAGCGTGCGGAAAGGAGGCGGGCCCGTGACCACTGACCACACCACCGCCGACCCCACCGAAGACCTCGTGGAGATCCAGCAGCTCCTCGCCCGTTACGCGGTGACCATCACCCGCGGCGACATCGACGGGCTGCTCGCGGTCTTCACGCCGGACGGCACCTACAGCGCGTTCGGCGACACGTACCCCCTCGCGGAGTTCCCGGCGCTGGTCGCGGCCGCCCCCAAGGGGCTGTTCCTCACCGGTACACCCGCCGTGGAGCTGTCGGGCGACACGGCGACCGGCACCCAGCCACTGTGCTTCGTCGACCACTCCACCCACGACCTGCGCATCGGTTACTACCAGGACACCTACCTGCGCACCGCCGAGGGCTGGCGGCTGCGCACCCGGGCGATGACCTTCATCCGCCGCAGCGGCGCGCACGACTCGGGGCGCCCGCACGCGTATCAGCGCCCGGTCGGATGAGCGCCTTCACCACGGCGGCGGACTTCCGCACGGCCCTGCGGGCCTGGCTCGACGGCAACGACCTCTCCCCCGGCCCCGACCACTCCTTCGACGCCCAGGTCGCCCAGCTGGCGCGGGTGCGCCGGGCCCTGTTCGACGCGGGCTGGATGCGGTACGGCTGGCCGCGGGAGGTGGGTGGCCTCGGCGGGCCCGCGGTGCTCCGGGCGGTGCTCGGCGAGGAGGTGGCGACCCGGGGACTCGCGGAGCCCGGCATCTACGCCATGGTCGAGGTCCTCACCCCGACCCTCGTCTCGTACGCCCGTCCCGAACTGGCCGCGGACATGGTCCCGTTGCTGCTCAGCGGCCGGGAGCAGTGGTGCCAGGGCTTCTCCGAGCCGGGCTCGGGCAGCGACCTGGCCTCCCTCACCACCCGGGCCGTACGACGGGACGACGGCACCTGGGTGGTCAACGGCCAGAAGGTGTGGACGAGCCTCGCCCAGTACGCGGCCCGCTGTGTCCTGCTCACCCGCACCGCCCCCGGCCACGAGGGCGTCACCGCGTTCTTCGTCGACATGGACACCCCCGGCATCACCGTGCGGCCGCTGCGCACGATGCACGGCGTCGACGAGTTCGCCGAGGTCTTCTTCGACGACGTGACCGTGCCCGCCGACCGGATGCTGGGCCGCCCCGGCGACGGCTGGCGCCTGGCGATGGACCTGCTTCCGCACGAGCGCTCCACCTGCTTCTGGCACCGTGTCGCCCACCTCTACACCCGTCTCGACCGCCTGCTCGCCGAGACCGAGGTCCCGGACGACGCGGCCCTCGGCGCCGCCTACCTCGCCCTGCACACCGTGCGCTGCCGCTCCCACGGGACGCAGCGCCGGCTCGCGGACGGGGACCGGCTCGGCCCGGAGACCTCGGTCGACAAGGTGCTGCTGGCCACCGCCGAGCAGCAACTCCTGGAGACGGTACGGGACTTGCTGCCGGGGGTCCTGGAACTGACCGAGACGCCCTGGCGGTCGGAGTACCTCTACGCGAAGGCGGCCACCATCTACGGCGGCACCGCCGAGATCCAGCGCAACATCATCGCCCGCCGGCTCCTGGACCTGGGGAGGGAGTGACCGTGGACAACGCCGAGGTGGAGCTGCTCGCGCAGACCCTGCGCAAGACGATGACGAGCACGGCCTCCGGCGCCGCCCTCGACGCCGCTCTGGCCGGGCTGGGCTGGGCCGAACTCCTGGCCGAGTTCCCGGAGGTGGCGGTACCGACGGTGTTCCGGCTGCTGGGCGAGACGGGCGGGCACGCCGCGGTGCTGAACGACGTGGTGCTCGCGGCCGCCGGGCGGCCGGGCGGCGGCACCGCGCGGCTGCCGTACACCGGCGGTTCATGGGTGGTGTGGGAGCGAGGTGCGGCTGCCACGGGCCGGACACTCGACGAGGACCTGCCGCTGCGACCGGTGCCGGCGGACGGCCGCGAGCCGGCCCTGGAACTGCCGCTGCGGCCGGACTCCACCGGGGCGTCCGTACCGCTCGCGGCGGGCCGGCGGGCGGTCGGCTGGTGGCTGCTCGGCAGCGGCCACGCCATGCTGGGGCTCGCCCGGACGCATGCGCTGGACCGGGTCCAGTTCGGCCGTCCGCTCGCCGCCTTCCAGGCGGTACGGCACCGGCTCGCGGAGACCCTGGTCGCCCTGGAGGGCGCCGAGGCCGCCCTCTCTGCGGCCGGGGACGACCTGGGGTCGCTGCTCGCCAAGGCGGCGGCCGGGCAGGCGGCGCTGACCGCGGCCCGGCACTGCCAGCAGGTGCTCGGCGGGATCGGGTTCACCGCCGAGCACCCACTGCACCGGCACGTCCGCCGGGCCATCGTCCTGGACGGGCTCCTGGGCAGCGCGCGGGAGCTGACGCGCGAGGCCGGGGCGCTGGTACGGGCGAAGGGCACCGCGCCCCGGCTGGTTCAGCTGTGACTCACCGGGGCGCAGGCCTCGGTGGGTCCGTGACTCACCAGGGCAGCCGTCCGTTGACGTCGAAGTAGCCGCCGGTCGGTCCGTCCGGGCCGATCCGCGCCATCCGCACGATGATCTCGGCGCCCTGCTCGACGGTCTGCGTGCCCGTGTTGCCGTTCAGGTCCGTCTTGGTGAAGCCGGGCTCGACGGAGTTGATCCGCATGGCCGGGAACGCCTTGGCGAACTGCACGGTGAGCATGTTGACCGCCGTCTTGGAGGTCGGGTACGCGATGCCCGGGTAGAAGTGGGCGGGGTGGTCGGGGTCGGACAGGGCCGTCAGCGAGGCCAGGCCGCTGCTGACGTTGACCACGACCGGCGCGGCCGAACGCTGCAGCAGGGGCAGGAAGGCGTGCAGGACGCGCACGACACCGAAGACGTTGGTCTCGAAGGTGTTGCGCATCAGGTCGGCGGTGACGGTCTCGGCCGTGGGCACGCTGTTGTCCGGGGTCCTGCTCTCGATCCCGGCGTTGTTGATCAGGACGTCGAGCCCGCCGTCGGCCGCGACGGTCTTGGCCGCGGCCTCCACGGAGGCGTCGTCGGTGACGTCGAGCAGGACGAACCGGGCGCCCAGCTCCTTGGCGGCCCGGCGTCCGCGCTCGGCGTCCCGGGCTCCTACGTACACGGTGTGACCTGCCGCGACGAGCTGGCGGGCGGTTTCGTACCCGATGCCCTTGTTGGCTCCGGTGATCAGTGTTGTCGTCATGCCTCCACCCTGCGCCCCGGCCGCCGGGTCAGCCAGCAGACCCTTCTTCCTGGGACTGCCAGTACTACCGAAGCACCTCTCTGACCTGGGCTTACTGGGGCTGAATCGGCTGTTACCGGTCCATCGCCGCCCCGCCCGCGACCACGGCGTCAGCCGCGGCGCGATCCGTACGGCCGTCGCCGACCTCCTGCCCGACCACGCCGCCATCGAGGAGGACTCCCCTGCGCCGGAGCTCCCGGCCACCCTCGACATGCCGGGCAAGGTCGCCGATTTCCTCCGCGCCTCCGAACTGGACCCCGCCGAGCGGGATGCGCTCGACCAAGGGGTGACCGTACGACGTGGCCAGGGCTACACCGTGCGCGTCAGCGCCGTGCCCGCCGTGCACCTCGGACTCCTCGCCTGCTGCCGGCCGCTCGACGGCGGCCACGGCACCCCCGCGGTCCCGGCCCAGTGCAAGGCCCGCCGCGAGTACGAGAACCGCGTCAGCGCGCTCACACCGGCCGGACCGTGATCACCGGCTTTGACCGTGCCCTACATGGTCTCAGCACACGGCGGCCCGTGATCCCGCTGCGGTCTCAGCCGTCGCGGCACGGCTGAAGCGGCGGGTTCCGACAAACGTGCCCGCCGTCATCACGAGGAGGCATGGTGTAGGCGGGGTAGCCGTCATCGTCGAGGTGGTCGGCGGGGCGGCATGCGACAGGGGGCGTAGACCTCTTCTTCCGAGGACGCATCGGGGGGCCCGGGTGCCGTACTGGCACCCGGGCCCCGAGCTTGCAACACCATCTACCGGCGAGCTGCGCCGGCCTGTTTTGTCCGCAGGTTCCGCCTGGGAGGGCGGGGCTGCGGGGATCGCGGATGCGTGACCGGGGACCACCTTCCAATCCGGGGCCTGCGGTACCCGGGCGGACTTTCTTCCTCACCCGGGCGATCCTGATGGCGTCTCGCTCCTTACCTCCGGTTACTCGGATGTACTGCTGGATACCGCGGGTAGTGCTCACGGCCCTCTCGGGCCGTCTCCTGCTTGACCTGCCGGCATGGCAGTTCGTGTCTGCCGTGCCCACTTCGACTTCCTGGCTACGACCACGATAGTAGCTCCGTGACGAACCAATGTCTACTACGGCGACGACAGGTTTTCTCCACAACTGATGCGCTGGCACTTGCTTCAGGTACGCCCGAAAGAGTGCTGTCCCGGGTTGCTTCCTGGCTCGGCGGGCCGTGCTGAGCCTGGAGGCACAACCGATCCAGGGGGTGACAGCGCTTGACCGGCATGGAGACGACACGCGCGCAGGCCCCAGGGCCCCTGCCGTGGTTGAGGGCGACACCATCGGCAGCCCCGCCGGTGTCGCTCGCGTCCGTGACGTCGCCCGCGCCTTCGTCGACGGCCAGGGTCCGCCTCCGGCCTCCGAGACGGCGCAAACCCTCGCTCTCGTGGTCTCCGAACTCGCCACCAACGCCCTGCGCCACGGCGGCGGCCGCTACACCCTCCAACTCGGCGCCACCGCCGACGCGGTGCACGTCGCCGCCACCGACCTCAGTCCGTCACCCCGGGGGAACGCGCCCCCGACCTCAACGGTGGCGCCGGGGGTTCGGGGGGCCCATGGTCCGCCGCCTTACGAGCGAGGCGACCACGGCTCCTGGCCTCGGGCGGGACAAAACCGTCCATGCCCGCCTGCCGCGTGAGTGCCGACGTCGCACATGGAGCTGTACCTCGGTCAGCCGGGGGCGGCATCTGCGGCTCTGGCGGAGTCCGCAAGGGCGTCGAGCCGGGCGGCGAGGCCGGGGTGGGTGGCGGTCAGGTGGGGGCGGGCGGCACCCAGGGGGCGGATGAGGGCGGCGGGGTCGTCGTCGGCGAGGGCCGCGTTCAGCTGCCTGAGCGGGGAACGCGCGGCGGCCGGAAGGTCGGTGAGGGCGGCGATCTGGCCGGCGATGCGGCGCAGGTCGGCGGCGTTGCGGCGGGCCCAGGTGGCGGCGCTGCGTTCGGCGGCGCGGTGTTCGCGGGTGGCCTGGACGCGTTGTTCGCCGGTGGTGCCTGCGGGCCCGGGCCGGCCCCGCAGGTAGCGGCGCTCGGCGGCCTGGCGGCTGGCGACGCCGAGGGGGTGGGCGAGGTCGGCCCAGCTGGCGCCTGCGTGGCGGGCGGTTTCGATCAGGCCGGTTTCCCATCCGGCGAGCTGCTCGCGCACCTGCCGCAGTAGCAGCAGGGAGGCCAGGGCCTGCTCAGGGCCGGCGTCGGGGGCTTGGGGGGAGCCGGGGGCCTCGTGCCGGGCGGCGCGCAGGGCGTCGTCGATGGCGTGCAGGGCCGCCGCGGCGGCGAGAAACGATGCCGGTCTCTGAGCGCCAGGGCTGGAAGGGGTCGGCTGGTCGGCTGCTGTCACGGGCACCTCCCTCGTGCTGTCATCTTTCTGACGACGCTCTTGTTTGTCATCCATTGGACGACATGTTACAACGGTTTCAGTGAGGCGCATTGGCAGCAACTGCCCGAACCTTCTGGAGGTGTTTTCGATGTTGATGCGCACCGACCCCTTCCGTGAGCTCGACCGGCTGGCCCAGCAGCTGATGGGCCCGGGCACCTGGTCGCGGCCGTCCGCGATGGCGATGGATGCCTACCGCGAGGGTCACGAGTACGTGGTGGCTTTCGACCTCCCCGGTGTCAGCGCGGACGCGATCGACATCGACGTCGAACGCAACGTGCTGACCGTCAAGGCCGAACGCCGGCCCGTGGCCAAGGGCGACGACGTGCAGATGGAACTCTCCGAGCGGCCGCTGGGCGTCTTCTCCCGCCAGGTGGTGCTCGCGGACACGCTGGACACCGAGCAGATCAAGGCCGACTACGACGCCGGAGTGCTCACCCTGCGCATCCCGATCGCCGAGCGCGCCAAGCCCCGCAAGATCTCCATCGGCTCGGGAGCCGACCGCAAGGAGATCTCCGGCTGAGCCGGACGATGCGGGCCCAGCGGCGGCGGAGGACGGGCACCTGATCTCCCCCTCACCCCGTCCTCCGCACCCGACGGGACGGACTCGAAGAAGGGTGGCGATGGACGTGACCCTGCGATGGGAAGCGTTCCTGGAACATGTGAGGGAACGCGGCGAGTACGACAGCCTGCCAGAAGCAGAACGCGCGGCCCGCGTGGTGCTCGCCCTGCTCGGCGCGCACCTGGTCGGCGAGGTACGCGCCGAGCTGGCCGCGCGCCTGCCGGAAGACTTCGCCCTGATCCTCCTCAACCCGCTGCAAAGCAGAGAGCCCCTGCCACCGGAGCGGTTCCTGCGCGCGACCGCCGCCTGGATCGAAGGGGCCACCGAGCAGACCGCCGCCTGGGACGTCAGCGCCGTCCTCAGCACGGTCGCCGACGCGGCCGGCGACGACCTGCTGAGCCAGATCCTGCTCCAGCTCCCCGTCGGCTACGACCTCCTCTTCGGCCGCCCCCAGCCCGCCTGACCACCCACACCCCCGGCGTCCCCGCACAGGCACCACGACCTTCGGCGACAGAAAGGGCAACGACCGCAGTGATGCCTACGCCGAGATGGATCTTGTCCCGGCGGGCCGGGCGGCCTACCGCCGGTTTCCGGCCGGATGTTTCTCGTCGGGCTCGTCCTGGCCCTCGTCCCCGCCGGGCTCGCGCCAGCGCCCGAACGGCCCGACGGGCTGCGCAGGGGGTGGCGCCGAGCACGTCCGGCCCCTTCGTACGGTGCGGTGGCAGCGGGATCACGCGCCCTCCCCTTCGTGTCGGGCCTTCGCCAGCGGCGCCGCCACGACGTCGTGCGTTGAGCTCGTGGACGGTGAGGATGACCTCCCGGCCGGGGCGGCCTCCTTGATGTCGTACGCCAGCTTCAGCGCCTTCCGAAGCTCCGGCCGTGTCTTCACCCGGGTGATGGTCTTCTCGGAGAAGATCCGCTTGCAGACCGGCCCGAGCGCGTCGAGCTGGGAGGCGAGTTCCTGCTGCGCGGTCGAGCATCGCGCGTACCCGATCCGGATCGGCTCGGACGCCTCGGCGGCAGGCAGAGCCTCGACGGGCGGACCCGGCTTCCAGGTGCGTCCCGGCCCCCGGTCCTCGGGCACGAGGACTTCGAGTTCCTCACGGAGCGCGGAGACGAGGATGAAGCGGGCGGTGTGGTACTTCGTCGCGGTCTTCCCGGCCCGGGTGCGGCGGGAACTGCCCGCCGTGAGCGCGACCGCCGTCACGCACGGCTACATGTCATTTGGTGGCAGCTTGGGGGCGCAGGACCGTCAGGGCGGTCGCTGAGGCATCGATGGAGCGTTGGAAGAAGTGGGTCGCGTTGTGGCCGGGGCATGCGTGAGTGCCATACCGACGACCAGTCCGATGGCGATGGCGGTGACGATCGTGATGAGTTTCTGCAGGTCTTGGAGGCCTTCGATGACGTAACCGCCGGCCAGGGTGGTCAGGCCGCGCAGGCCCAGTGAGCCGACGGTCAGGGTGAAGAAGCCGGGAAGGATGAGGATCAACCGGGGTGGGCGGCCAGGGTTGCGGTCAAGCAGATTGGCTGCGGCGGCCAGCACCGCGGCAGCGACGAATGTGCCGCCGGTCTCCCGGATCAGCTCGGTGAACAGTGACTGCACCCCGACGGTGGCATAGACCAGCACGAGGAGAGTCCCAAAGAAGCGATGGGGGATCGCGAAGGCCAGGACCGTGCCGGCGGTGAAGACGATCCCGCCCAGGACCAGCGCCCACTTGGGCAGGTCGGCGTGGGCGGCGGTGTCGAAGAGGGCGTTGAGGGGGGTGCCGGTGACGAATACGCCCATCAGGACGCCGAGGTAAAGCTGGACGAGCAGGAATATGGAGTAGACGAACCGGATCGCACCGGTGGTGATGAGGCCGACGGCCAGCTCGGTGGCCGATGCGCTCAGGAAGTCTCCGGGAACGAAGTAGAACAGCGCCGGGAGCATCAGCAGGACCGGGCCGCCGTGTGCCGGACCGTCAGTGAACACCTCGATGGTGACGACGGAGACGATGGCCGAGGCCACCAAGGGGAGGATTTTGGACAGTCGCGGTGCATGAACGGAGGCGACCACAAGCGCCGCGGCGATCGCGCCCAGGACGGCTGTGGTGGTGATCTCGTACCAGGTGGGCTGGACCAGCGGGGCGAAGCCCAGGGAGAACAGCAGGACGCCGAGGAACTTCAGCCACCAGGGGTACGGCGGCGATGCGGCCTCGATGCGTGCCAGCCTGCGGTCGGCCTCGGCTACCCCGGGCCGGCCCGTCTTCACGTCGGCCAGGAAGGGCTTGAGCGCCGCGGCTTGGTCGAGCCGGATCACCTCCGGCAAGCCGTGCACGCAGACAGTACGGATACGGCCGTCGGCCGCAGCGATCGAGAGCACGGCCGCTTCGGGCACGAGGACTACCGACGCCTGGCCCCCGAAGGCCTGGGCGCTGGTGCTCACAGCCCGCTCGATGGAGTAGGCGCCCTCGCCGGAAGAACGCAGCATCAAGGCGGTCAGGCGGGCCAGGAAGCCGGTCAGATCGTCCAGGCCGGCGGCCGCATGCCCCATGTCCGTCTCCTCTGCCGGCGCCGGGAACCCCAGGGTGCAGGGCGCGAAAGGCGTCGGAGTCCCTTACGGCTTCAATCGGTAGTTCGGGGGAGAGAACTGCACTGCCCATCGGCGGTCCGTTCCTGGGCGGGAGCATCAGTCAGAATCAACATGTTCCGGGTCCACCTGTTCTGGCAGAGGCAGTGATGGCGGGAACAGGCGGTCTTCCAGGACGGGTAGCCCGAACAGCATGAGAAGCGGCACCACCGGGCCGAGCAGAGCTATCACGATCAAGGCGCCTCCCCGCGAACTAGCGATCACGGCTGTTGCTTGGCGGCAAGCCGGCCACATCCACCGTGCGGCCGAACGGGGGACGCCGCACATGGAGACGAGGCCCGTGTAGGCCGAACGGGTGATGTCTTGTGCAGCTGAATGGCTTGACCGGCGGTGGACCGCGTCGGCTTGGCGCGCCCCCGGCAGCGCAGTACGGCTGAGCGCCCCAGTCGCACCCCGACACTCGAAGTCGCTGCCCTTGGTAGTGCCGGATACTGCGTATGAGCGCGATCTCGAACGGTCAGGAGATCTCGCCCAGCACGTGGCCAAGCTGGCCCGGCTGCGCCATCCCGAACGGGCGATTCCGCGCGACTTGCGCCGCACGATCCTGGCAATGGGCCAGCTCGCGCAGCGTCTGATGGCCCAGACCGCGGAAGTGCTCATCACCCGCGACCTCGACGCGGCGCTTCAGATGGAACGGGACGACGACCGCATGGACGAACTGCACCGTGCGATCTTCCAGCACCTCATGACGACCGGTGGCACCACGGGGTCGAGACAGCCGTGGATGCCACGCTCATCGGCCGCTATGACGAACGCTTCGGCGATCACGCTGTAGCGGCACCCCGGCGTGTGGTCTTCCTCGTCACCGGTGAGCAGGCGGACGACCTGCTCACCGAACCGCCCACCATCGCCTGGCCCATCCCGGGGCGCTCGCGACGTAGGTATACCCGGCCGACTCACGAGCGGCCGGGCTCACCGGCGGAGGCCCGGACCACATCACTGTTCCTGTGACCTCCGCGTTTCCAGGCTACGGCCGCCCCGGCTGGTAACGCCCGCTCCCGACGATCGGCGCGCCGCCGGATGACCGCAGGCGCCGATGCCGTCGGGGCCCGCCCGGTTCAGACGCGGGCACTACAGCCCGCCCTCAGCCATCCCGTGCACCGCCGGAATGGTGCCGACCGTCTGAGTCGTGGCGCGGTCACCGCAGGCCCGGAATCCTGGACCCGAATGGCTTCCCAATGGAGAAGTCAAGCCGTGTGGGGCAGTCGTAAACCCGTTTGAGACCGTTCGTGATCTCTCCTAGGTTGACCCGCGTGACGATCGAGGTGCCCTACCAGCCGCTTCCGGTTCACCAGTCAGACGTGCGCTATGCCCATGGCCCCGACTCCGCCGTGCAGCCAGGCGTACCCGCAGGCGAGACGATCGAGTTCGACTGGAGCGACAGCGCGATCTACCCGGGAACGTCACGGAAGTTCTGGGTGCATGTGCCCGCGCGGTACGACCCCGCGGAGCCGGCGTCGCTGATGGTGTTCCAGGACGGATGGTGGTACCTGGACCCTGAAGGGGAGGTCCGCGGCGCGATCGTTCTGGACAATCTCGTCCACCGCGGTGACATCCCGGTCTCCATCGGCGTGTTCGTCGACCCGGGCGTCTTTCCAGATGCCGAGGATCCGAAGAACCGCAATACCGAGTACGACGCCTACGACGACCGGTACGTCAGCTTTCTCCTGACAGAGATCATCCCTGAGGTCACGAGGCGCTACTCGATCGCTGAGGACCCCGACCGGTGGGGCGTCTGCGGTGGCAGTAGCGGCGGGAACTGCTCCTTTACCGCGGCGTGGCTGCGCCCGGACAAATTCCGCCGGGTGATCGGGTACTTGTCCAGCTTCACGCAGATGCCAGGCGGCAACCCATACCCCGAACTCATCTCCGGTGTCCCCCGCAAGCCGCTGCGCATCTTCATGCAAGCGGGCCATCGTGACCTGCGCTGGAACGAGCCCGAGGCAAACTGGCTCGCCCACAACCTGCGCGTCGCGGCCGCGCTCGCGGAAGCCGGCTACGACTTCCGCCTTGTTCTGGGCGATGGCGGCCACAGCCCCAATCACGGCGGGGTCCTGCTTCCCGATGCCCTGCGCTGGCTGTGGCGGTCGGACGATCACCCGGACTAACCGGTGGGTTGGGGCGCGGCGACTTCGTAGAGGCGGCCGTCCCGGATCAAGGCCCACAAGCTGTTCGTGCTCGGTTCCGCCGTCGGGCATCACCGGATCCGGCCGAGGGGGCTTGTGTGGACAGCAGGGGCCGGAGGTAGTCGTAGCCGGCCGCGCTGATCTCACCGGGATCCAGACGCCCCAGGGCGCTGCGCAGGATCTTCTCGCTCGGGACGCGGTAGCGGCCCAGTAACGGGTGATAAGGCAGGCCAAAGGCCGCAAGCTCCTGCGGCGTGGCACGCCGGCACCACTCCGCCGCGGCGGTGATCGAGTCGTGGCCCGCCGCAGTCATCGCGCAGACCACCAGGGCCAGCAGCGAGGAGATCCGGTAGCACCCCGCAAGCCCCTCGCGGGTCGGTGACCGACTCGAACTCGGCAACCAGACAACGGACTTGGACCTGTGCGGCAGCCTCACCGAGGGCCTCCAGTCGGGGTGCGTGAGGCGCGAGAACGGCGACAGGAGATGATGGAGGGACGAACACGGCACCTTCGTGGATCTTGAAGCGTAGAGCACTCCATGATCCGCAGGTGCCGTGTTCATGTGCTTCTGGGGCTCGCCATCGAGATCAACCTGCCCAAGACAGGGTGAGCCGGGCAAACGCCCGGGCCCTGGAGTGACCCCGTTCGAGACGTTGTCCGAGCCCGGAAGAAAAAGAACAAGCTGACTGCCTGTTTCTGAACTCGGTGAAGCTGCTGGGGTCATGCGGCTGTCTCGACAAAACCGATTGCAGTTCGGCCCGGACTCTGGTTGCGGTTCGCGCATGCCCGTTACGCCCCGTGTTTCTTAGCTTGGACACCCAGCTTCGACGGTGCCTCGGCTACGTGATTTCCCCGATGCGGTGATCCCCAAGAGCATCTACAGTCGTCTCGGTCACATTTCAGGGGTGCGTATGAAATATCGAATGCTGACCGCGGATGTGGTGAACCTGCTTCTGGGAGACGGGGAGACAACCCCGAAGGGCATCGAGACCACCGCCCTGGAGATGGTCCGCACGGGCCGGCTACAGGGTGAACAGAAAGCCGACGGTACGGTGACCGTGCGGATAGTCCCGCGTACCGCCGACTCGGCACCGCTGCGGCCCGTCGAGGAACTGGTGGTCGAACGCATCCGTCGGCGCTGCCGAAGCGGTGTCGACCGCGTGCCGATAGGCGCCCTCGGGCCGGGCGACGGCGACGAGTTCTGGGTGTGGTGGCGCGGCTTTCAGAACAGTGTCCGTGACGAGACGACGGCCCTTGGCCTCATACGGCCGGCCCGGAACAAGTACGTGACGCTGCTGTATCGGGGTGCGGCCCTCGCGGCCTGGTTCGGCGCCCTGTGGGCCGGCGTGTCGTGGAGTCCCGACTGGATGCGGATCATTCTCAAAGTGGTCCTCGTGCTCAGCCTGTTGGGGCTGGTGCGGCTGTCAGACGTCCCGCTCGGGTCCGGGCCCAGGTTGACGGCCGCCGGACGGCAGGCCGCGCGCGAGTGGCGGACCCACGACCGCGCTGGAGAGCATCGGCTGCCCAAACGCCAGGTGGGAGCGGCTGGTCCCGAATCGGCGCTTCCCGTACGCGAGCCGCGGCGGATCTGGTCCTCGTACGGCAGATCGTGGCACGTCGTGGACGCCGGGCCGCTGGATACCCCGCGCTGGGGACACCTGTGGCAGTTCATGGTGCTGGCCGTGACCGTGTGCGCCGCCTTCGTCGCCGTGGTCGTGGTGACCCTGACCGCACGCCCGCCCTTCGGCTGGGAATGGGACACCGCTCCGGTGCTCACCGGCGTACTGCTGTGGGGCCTGTGGCTGCCGGCCCGCCGTCGTGTCCTGGCGGTTCCCGACGAGTCGAGCTTTCGGGGTGCCGTCATCTCGCGCTGGGACTACGACACTCACCACGCCGACCCGCACACGGATGTCACGCACTACTGCTGCTCCATCGAGGACCCGGCGACGCGGAAAGCCTGGTCCTTCGAGGTCGACCAGTGGAGCCGGCCGATGTTCTCACGCGAAGCGAACCCGGAGCTCAAGGACCGGTTCCGGGTGGGGGACGTCGTCGATGTCCACTGCAGCCCGCGTCGGCGCAAGATCCATCAGATCAGTGTGGTCGAGGCCGTGTCGCGGACCGACTGACGATCAGATCCGCTCTCCGGCACGGATGCGGCCGATGCCCCTCCACGCCCAACGAGACCACGCCACCTACCTGCACGAACGCGGCGCCCACTACCTGCTGACCATCAAGAACAACCAGCGCAGCCAGCCCGCCAACTCCATGCCCTGCCCTGGAAGAACATCAGGTCCTGCGGATCCGGCGCCGTCGCCGCCTCTGCGGAGCGAAGAAGTGGTCCAGCGAGACCGTCTACGCCATCACGGACCTGACCGCCGAAGAAGCGAACGCGTCCGAGATCGCGTCTTGGGTTCGCGGGCACTGTGCGGTGGAAAACACCGTCCACCGGGTCCGAGATGTTGTCTTCCGAAAGGACAAGTCGCAGGTCAGAACCCACAATGCGCCCCGTACTCGCTGCCGTCCGCGACCTGATCCGCAGCGCACTCAAGCTCGCCGGATACGTCAACACCGCCGCCGGACGCCGAACCCACACCGACCGCCCCCGCGTCCTCACTCTCTACGGCATCACATGATCAAACCGGACGAGTCAGGCAAACGCCGGGGCCCTGCCTGTCGAACGGATGACCTGGGGGGTGGTGTCACCGGGCCCGGGAGGTGCCGTCGGAGACGCTGATGAGTCAGAGGTCCGGCCACCGCTCGGTCCGGCGCAATGCCGGACAGCTCGCGGGCGGCAGGTCTGCATAACGTGGATGCGCGCGTACGACACCACTGCCGAGGCCGGCACGTTCAACTCTCCTGGAAGGTCGCGATGTTCGACACCGACGACGTGGGGGTGTTCCTCGGCCTGGACGTCGGCAAGACCGCTCATCACGGCCATGGGCTCACCCCGGCCGGGAAGAAGGTCTTCGACAAGCAGCTGCCCAACAGCGAGCCGAGGCCTCGGGAGGTCTTCGACAAGCTGGCCGCGAAGTCCGGCACCGTGCTGGCGTCTCCAGGGCGAACGTCGCCTGAGTAGCCGCTGTCAGGAGGGCTCGGGTGTTTCTGCGCGCTCGATCTTGCCGATCAGGAGTTTGAGCTGCCTGATCTCCTCTGTGAGGGCAGACTGGCCAGCCTTGGTGAGGGTGACCGAGGTGCGGGCACGTTTGCCTGCGTAACCCTTCTCGATGGTGATGAGCCCAGCGCTTTCCAGTACGCCGAGGTGCTGGGAGAGGTTGCCGGCGGTCACCTCCAGGTTGTCACGCAGGTAGCTGAAGTCCACCTTCCGTGCCTCGTGGGCGATGGTGAGAATGCCGAGCCGCACCCGCTGGTGGACCAGGTCGTCGAGCCCGTTGGCGGGGTGACCGCTCATCGGGTCCCCCGCTGCTGGGCCAAGGCGAAGCCGATACCGGCGAGCAAGAGCACGCTGCCCTGGATCGCCAGGTGCGGCAGGGAGGACCACAGTGAGGGGGGTGCGATGGCCCAGCCGAAGTTGACGGGCGCCAGCACGATCACCAGGTAGCCGAGGGTGAAGACGAGCAGGGCGCGGTTGCGTTCGGCCCAGGCCAGCACCAGCAGTCCCAGCCCGACGGCGACGGCCGGGCTCGCCAACCGCGAGGCCCAAACCTGGGAGTCGAGTGATCCGATGTGGTGGTAGGTCCACAGTGATACGCCCGTCGTCAAGGCCGCGAAGACGATTCCTACGGTGACGTACGGCCAAACCCGGGTGCCGACCCCGCGCGCCCGGGAGGTGTGCAGGTACCAGACCGCGATCCCGGCGTAGCCCAGCACCAGGGCGACGGGCCAGTAGATGAATCCCGCGGGGTGAGACACGGTGCAGACCTCGTTCGCCGGGCCAGCGACGCTGCGAACCGTCTCACAGGCGCCCTTCGCCTTGGAGCTGTAGCGGTAGACGGGGATCGCCACGAAGGTCACCGCAGCAAGCACCACGAGCGGGAACCAGGTCGCACGCTGAGCCCTGCGGACTCGCTGCGCCAGTTCGTGGGCGGCTTCCAGTAGCCGACGTGGTTCGTTCCCGGAGAATGCAGGCTCTGTTGTCATGGAAGATAGGTTAGTAGAGCAAACCGATCTGCGCTAGAGAGCTGAACGTCAACAAGCGCGATGCTCAGCCCACAGATCCCGAGTCGATCAGGGCGAACGTTGCCTGATGCGGCACCAGCGAGGGCGCGCGCGGAGGCCGTTCCGCGCCAGATGACCTGGCCAGAGGACGGTGGATACGCGGGCCCGGTGACGCGTGGCCTGCAGCCGCTTCCGGACCGCGCACGGCCTGCATCTCGGCGACTCCCGCAAACCCGTCAGTTGCGCAGGCGGCGCACGGCCTGGGCCTCGGCGCGTTCCACTGTGCTGCGACCGTGGGTGTGCACCAGAGTCAGGTGGAACAGGGAGGGGGCGACGGGAGCCCAGCGACGGACGCGGTCCGGGCGCAGGAGGTGGCGCACCACATCCGCCGGGCGGAACGGCACGTACTCGATGCCCTGGTGTTCCCACCGGTCGGCGACGCCGCGCGAGATACGGTCTCGCAGCGCGTCGCCGGTCAGGCCGGCAAGGTGCGCGGTGAAGTGGGCGCACCTCTGCCGCCGCTCCACGTCCAGGACGAACGCCAGCATCGTGAGCGTGAACTCGTGTGGCTCCAGGGGCAGTTGAACTCCCAACCCGACCGGTCCTCCCCCGCCGTCGTGACCTCCGCGTCCATCACATCGAGCGGCAGCATGACCGCGCGCACCGGGTGGACGTCACCTCGCCGAGGTGCCCGGCCGCGCGGCGAGGCCAGAGCGCTCACAGGCACGACGCCCGGCGTACCGCCACCACCAGCGTCCTCGCAGCAGCGCGCAGCTTGTCACCCGAACGGTGGGAGGCGAGGACGTCCGCAATGGCCAACCGGCGGCGACCGTGAAAATCGCTGTCCGGTCACCGGAGCACGGTGATAGACATCCGGCGTGGAAGAGAATCTTGAGTTCCCCGACCTGTTGCGACTGATCGATGAACGGTCGACCGCCTTCCGCGCCGTGGTCGCCGCCGCGCCGGGTCTCGACGCACAGGTGCCGACCTGCCCTGGGTGGACGCTGTTCGATCTGGTGAAGCACCTGGGCGGGGGAGACCGCTTCTGGGCCGCCATCGTCGGCGCGGGGCCCGCCGACGCGCCCCCGGCCGAGGCCGTCGCCGCGCGCGCCGCGCTGGAAGTGCCGCAGGAGCGTGAGGCCCTGCTGGCCTGGCTGGACGCGTCGACGCAGCTTCTGCTGGGCGCCCTGCGAGCGGCGGGACCGGAGAGCGGTTGCTGGACGTGGTGGCCCGCGTCGCAGTCACCGCAGACCGCCGGCGGCACCGCCCGGCACCGGGTCCAGGAGACCGCGGTGCACACCTACGACGCCCAGCTCGCCGGGGGCGCCCCGCAGCCGCTGCCGGGCGAGCTGGCACTCGACGGTGTGGAGGAGTTCCTGTTCACCGTCTGCGCCACGCCGAGTGCCTGGCCGCACAAGCCCACGGCCTTCGACTTCCACGCCGCCGAGGGCCGCTCCTGGCGCCTCACCGTCGACGGCGACGGCGCACGCACCACCCGCATCCCCGCGCCCACCGCCGCGACCGGCGAGGACTCGGACGCAGCCGGCGCCTCCGTCCACGGCACGGCCAGTGAGCTGGTCCTCTACCTGTACGACCGGATCCAGGCCGACTCCTTGCAGGTTGGCGGAGACGCAGGGCTGCTCGACCTGCTCCGCGCCTGGGAGCCGGAGGAGAAGTAGGACGTAGCGGGGGCGGTTGGCCGCGCCTCGAGGCTGCGGGGTCGGGGCGGGCAACCGGAGGCTTATTGCCACCGCGCGATGCTGGACGCGATTCGCTACCTGGTCGACAACGGCAGGAAGTGGCGGGCCATGCCTGCCACTTCCCCCCGTGGGACCGGGTCTACGCGTTCTTCCGGCGCTGGCGCAACCACGATCTGGTCCGCGAGTTCTACGACCGGCTCCGCCGCCTGGTCCGCGAGCGGGCCGGGCGGGACTCGGAGCCGGGCGCGGGCGTGATCGACTCGCAGTCGGTCAAAGCGGATGCGTCGTCGGCTCTGACAGCCGCGGCTTCGACGGCGGTAAGCTGATCAACGGGCGCAAGCGGCACGTCGTGGTCGACCCCCTTGGCCTGCTGCTCGCGGTGATGGTCACCGCAGCGGATGTGGGCGACCGCGCCGCGGCCCAAATCCTGCTCACCCAGGTCACTGCCGCGCACCACCTGCCGGCCCTGGTCTGGGCCGACGGCGGATACACCGGCAGCCTCGTCGAGTACTGCCTCGCGGCCCTCGCCCTGGTCCTCGCCATCGTCAAACGCAGCGACGACATGCGCGGCTTCTTCGTGCTGCCCAAGCGGTGGATCGTCGAGCGGTTCTTCGCCCACTTGATGCGAAGTCGCCGTCTCGTGCGCGACTTCGAGCGTTCCATCGCCGGCGCGGAGGCGATGGTCTACTGGTCGATGACGATGCTCATGACCCGCCGCGTTGCCCGGCCACGTCCTTCGCGAGCGTGAATCGGCCAGGTGCCGGCTCGAGAAGCCAGCCGCGCGCCGTCAGCCGCTTGCCCTTCGATCGCAGTGCCTCCACCTTTCCCGGTACGGGGTCCAGGCCGAAGCAGGCGGCCATCTCCTGGCATGTCAACGCTCCTTGACCGAGTCGGTTGCCCGAGCGGCTGTCCGACGTTGTCAGGCCCTCGACTGGGGCAGGTGGTGAAGGTAGTCCGCGCGGAAGATGTCCCGAAACCGCTCGACCTCGGCCTCGATGCCGCAGCGGGGGCGGGCGGCACGCTTGAGCAGGGTACGCAGCTGGCTCCGGGTAAGTCCGGCGACGTCGATCGGGGTGGGAGCCGCAGCGAGAATCACGCGGGCGCGGGGCGAGTCGAGTCCGGGTTTGCCGGGGCCCTGAAAGGCGGCAAGGGCGGCCGGATAGTACTCACGAAGGTGGGAGCAGAGCCGGTTGATCATCTGCTGCCGGTCCCATATGGCGTCCTGGCGGGCGCGAGCGAGGACAGCGACGCTCTGCCCGGCTTCACTGTCCGCAGGCAGGGGCCAGTGGGCATGGCGGTCAGTCCGCAAGATGTTGGCCAGGACACGGGCGTCGGCCGCGTCGGACTTGGCCCGGGAGACGCTCCCGCGGTCGCGGGACACCACGATCATCCCGCGCATGTACGGAGTGCGGACCATCCCCGCGGGCGCGGGGATGGTCGCCAGACGATCCAGTGCCTGTATCCGGAGCTGGTCTGTTCCCCGCACCCGCGGGGATGTTCCCTGGAACAGGAGGGCCACGTGGCGCTCGACGATGCCGACGAAGGGAACCCCGCGCCGCACGACATCGTCCCGGCGGATGACTTCGGTACCTCGCGGGGGCTACGAACGGCACCAATCTATGGGCTGATTCGATACGGAGCTGTGGAACCTAGCGTCGATCCCATGAAACGCAATCGCCGTATCAGCGCTGTCGCGGTGCTGGCGCTCGCCACCCTCGTCACCGGAACCGGCGCCGGGTTCGCCGCCACGGCCACACCGGTGGCCACGCACGCGTTCGACGCCGCACCGGCCACGGCCACCGCGCCCACGCCGTCCTTCCAAGGCACGCTCCCCGCGCCGACCGGCCCCTACGCCGCCGGCGAGGACGTCATCCACCTCACCGACGCGAGCCGTCCCGACCCGTGGGTGCCGTCATCCGGCCCCCGCCAACTGACCGTCACGATGGTCTACCCGGCCGTCCCCGGGACGGGGACTCCGGCCCCTTACATGACCCTCGCCGAGGCAGCCGGAGCCATCCAGCACCGGAAGTTACCGGCGAGCTCCGGCGTCACCCCGCAGAACCTTTCCAGCGTCACCACCCACGCCTTCGACGGCGCGCGGCCGCAACGCGGCAGGTATCCGCTGGTGGTCCTCTCACCCGCGTACGAGGACCCGCGCATGACGCTCACCTCGCTCGCGACCGACCTGGCCGGTCACGGCTACGTCGTCGCGCTCGTCGGCCACACCTACGAGGACAGCGGCGAGACGCTGGCGAACGGCCAGACGCCGCCGTGCGCGATCTGCGATGACCCGGCGAGGCTCGACCTCGACTCCGTCGCCGCCAGCCGCGCGCTGGACGTGTCCTTCGTGATCGACCGGTTGACGCATGGCAATACCGCGTGGCGCCTGGCACACCTCATCGACAAGCACGAGATCGGCATGGCCGGACACTCCCTCGGCGGAGCGGCGGCCGCCACCACGATGATCGCCGACCCGCGAGTACGGGCCGGAGTGAACATGGACGGCACCTTCCACCCGGCCCCGATGCCCGGCCAGATCAACCGGCCGTTCCTCATGCTGGGTGCCGCCGTCAACCACGCGCCCGGCGGCGACGACTACACCGTGTGGGAGCAGAGCTGGGCCGCCCTCGGCGGCTACAAGAAGTGGCTGACGGTGGCCGGCGCCGACCACTTCAGCTTCAGCGACCTGGACCTGCTTCTGGAGGAGGCCGGGTTCCCGACGCCGCCCCTCTCCCCGGAACGCGGGGTGGTGATCACCCGCGAGTACGTGACAGCGTTCTTCGACCGGACGCTGAAGGGGATCCACAGTCCCCTGCTGGACGGCCCCTCGCCGAACAATCCGGAAGTAGTCTTCCAGCCCTAGTACAGCGCCGCGTTGATCCTTCGGGGCTTCATGCGGCTTTGAGTGGGCTGCCGTCGTAGGTCCAGCGGTAGGGCTTGGCGTCGTGTTCGTCGTAGGCCAAGACGAAGGTGTCGATGGCCGCGGCCAGTTCGTCGCGGGAGGCGAACTGGCCGCGGCGTAGTAGACGTCGGGTCAGGGTGGAGAAGAACCCCGCGCTCCAGGCCCCCGGGAAGAGACGTCCGGCCCAGGCCGGGCGCGCCACCCGTCACTCCTCGTCTTCGTCATCCTCGATGGCATCCGCTCCCGGAGAGGGCGCAGACCCTGGCCGGGGCCAGGTTCGCCATCAGCACCGAGAACAGGTCCAGCGCATCGTCGACCGCCTGCGCCTCCAGCTGACGCACCACCGCCGTCAGCAGCGCGGTCCGCCGCAGCTCCGGCGCCCGCTCGATCGTCTGCGCCTTACTCACTTTCTGTACCCCAACTACTCACGCCCGTGGAGGTCCGTGGGTTCAGAGAAACTGAAGGTTGTTCACCGCGAACCCACGGGTGGATCTCCTGATTCTGGCGGTTGGGCCCGCGGGCTCATGGTCAACCCGCTGGGCCGGACTCGGGGTGTGACACTGGCGACCTCGCGTATTCGGCTGTCGCGTATTCCTCTGTGCGCGAGGTTCCCTGGTGACCGTCTGTGTTCGTGCTGACAGGTTGGCGAACAGAGGGAGCGGCTGTCACCGCGGCTGTCCAGGCCCAGGGCAGGCGTTGGGCGAGGCAGCACCCGCCAGTCCGAGTCTGGGATGCGTGGCTACGCGTCAGTTTCTTGACGCCGATGTCATGTAGCAAGGGGAGGTGCGACAACTGGTGGGTTGATGCGGGCGAAGCCTTCCTGGCGCTGGTAAGGGAAGTACGGGTAGGGCGCCGTCTTGCCGCTCGCCGCATCGAGTCTCGCCGTCTGGTCGGGCGTGAGCCTCCAGCCGACGGCACCGAGGTTCTGGCGAAGCTGGTTCTCGTCGCGGGCGCCGATGATGACGGAGGACACGGTCGGTCGCTGCAACAGCCAGTTGATGGCGATCTGCGGAATGCTTTTGCCGGTCTCCTGCGCGATCTGGTCGAGGGCGTCGACGACGCGGTAGAGGCGTCCGTCCTCGACCGGCGGGCCGTAGTCCGCGGTGTGGTGCAGTCGGCTGTTGGCAGGTAGCGGCTGGCCACGGCGGACGTTGCCGGTGAGTCGTCCCCAGCCGAGCGGGCTCCAGACGAGGGCTCCGAGGCCCTGATCGAGCCCGACGGGCATCAGCTCCCATTCGTAGTCGCGGCCGATGAGGGAGTAGTAGACCTGATGTGCGACATAGCGCGGGTGACCGTATCTCTCGGCGATCGCGAGGGACTTCATCGCCTGCCAGCCGGAGAAGTTGGAGATGCCGAGGTAGCGGACCTTACCTGCGCGTACGAGATCGTCGAGTGTGGACAGGACTTCCTCGATCGGCGTGCCGGCGTCAAAGGCGTGCAGCTGGAACAGGTCGATGTAGTCGGTGCCGAGCCGGCGCAGGGCGTCCTCGCATGCGGTGATCAGGCGGGAACGAGAGGAGCCCGCATCGCCTGGGCCGTCGCCCATCGGCAGGCTGGTCTTGGTGGACACGATCACCTGGTCCCTGCGGCCTTTGATCGCTTCGCCCAGCACCTCCTCGGAGGCCCCGCTGGAATAGACGTCGGCAGTGTCGAACATCGTGATCCCGGCGTCGAGGCAGATGTCCACGAGACGGCGGGCTTCTTGCGCGTCGGTGTTGCCCCAGGCACCGAACAGCGGCCCTTGGCCTCCGAAGGTGCCGGCGCCGAAGCTCAGTGCGGGGACCTTGAGGCCGGATGCACCCAGCCGCCTGTATTCCATGGGTGTTCCTCTCTCGTCGCCTGACCATAGCTAATGGTCCTGGAGTTCCGTTAGCGTGGGACTCAACCTAGCAGGTGCGAGTGATTAACGAAACTGGAGTCCCGTTATGGGGTTTGAGGGTGCTGATCCGGGGACCGTCCGTCCCGGTGGGCGCACGGCGCGGGTGCGGGCGTCGGTGCTGCAGGCAGCTGGGGACGCCTTGGCGGAGCATGGCTTTGCCCACCTGGACCTCGCCGACATCGCGCGCCGTGCCGAGGTGGGCAAGACCACCGTGTACCGCCGCTGGAGAACGGTGACCAGCCTGGTGGCCGACTTGCTGCTAGACATGGCCGAGCAGTCACTGCCGCGTACCGAGACCGGCTCGCTGCTCGGTGATCTCAAGGCCAACGCCCGGCTCGTGCAAAGCACCTTGGCCGACCCGCGGCAAGGAGCGCTGTTCAAGGCAGTGATCGCCGCTGCCACCTGCGAGGCGAAGACAGCCGAGGCCCTGCACCGCTTCTACGACATCCGCGTCAAGGAGTGGGCACCCTGTGTCCAACAGGCCATCGACCGGGGCGAGGTGCCCGAGGGCACCGATGTCCACGAGGTGATCCGCGCTGTCTCCGCCCCCCTCTACTACCGGCTGCTGACCAGTAGCGACCACCTCGACGAAGCCGCCGCAGACCAGGCCGCCGAGGCTGCAGTGGCTGCAGCGCGTGCGGGAGCGTACCTATCGGGCGACGAAGGTCGGGCGTGACCGGCTTCCCGCATCCGTCGCCGAGCGCGGGTCACCGTGCGATCTCGTCGCGTCGTTCCCAGCGGATGCGCAGGCGGCGGAAGCCGTGCAGCCAGGCGATCGTTCTTTCGACGACGTACCGGAAGATACCCAGGCCAGTGCCGTGGGGCTGGCCTCGTTCGGCGATGACCGGGCGGATGCCGCGCTGCCACAACAAGCGCCGGTACTTGTCGTGGTCGTAGCCGCGGTCGGCCAGCAGGGCGTCGGGCCGGTGCATGGGCCGGCCCACGGTCCCGGCGACGGCGGGGATCTTGTCGACCAGAGGCAGCAACTGCGTGACGTCGTTGCGGTTCCCGCCGGTCAGCGAAACCTGCGAGCGGGATGTCCTGGGCGTCGATGACGACGTGGTGCTTGCTGCCCGGCCGTCCGCGGTCGACCGGGCTGGGACCGCTTTTGGGCCCCTGCGGGCCGCCCGCACATGGGAGGAATCGATCACCGCCCGCGACCAGTCCAGCTTCTTCGCCGCCCGCAGCTTCTTCAGCAGCACCAGATGCAGCTCGTCCTACGCCCCGGCCTCGTTCCACACAGCCAGCCGCCGCCAGCAGGTCATGCCTGAGCCGAAGCCCAGCTCCTGCGGCAGGTACTCCCACTGGATGCCGGTGTGCAGCACGAACAGGATCCCGCACAACGCCTGCCGGTCCGGCACCCGCGGTCTGCCCTCGACCAGCTTCGGAACCGGCCAGGCGGCAGGCACGAACCCCGTCGTAACGGCGGGCACCACGCAGCGTCTCGCGCTTGAGGGCGGCGTTGAACGACTCGGAGAGTGCGTTGTCCGCGCTCGTGCCGACAGCGCCCATGGACTGCCGCACCCCCAACTCGGCGCAGACTAGGGCGAATTCGCGAGAGGTGTACTGGGCGAGTTCAACCGGTCGTTGCTGCCGCGGGTCTGGGCGGCTGCCCGGAGCGCGTCGGCGACCAGCTCGGTGCGCATGTGGTCGGCGATCGACCAGCCCACCAGGCGGCGTGAGAAGCAGTGGATCACGGTCGCCAGATACAGAAACTCGCCGTCGCCCACCGACAGGTAGGTGATGTCGCCGACGTACTCGGTGTTCGGCGCGCTCGCGGTGAAATCGCGCCGGAACAGGTCCGGCACGGGCCTGGCCGACGGCTCGGGCACCGTGGTGACCTGGCGCCTGCGCAGCCGCAGCCGCAGCCGCAGCCCGGCGATACCGAACTTCCGCATCACCCGCCCGACACGCTTGTGGTTCACGCGCTCGCCTTCCTCGCGCAGCTCCGCGGTGATCCTCGGGCGGCCGTAGGTGCCGTCCCACTCGGCGTGCACGGCCCTGATCCGCTCAGCGAGAGCGACGTCGGCTCGCTCGCGGGCGGCGCGGGCCTCCCGGCCGGCCCGCCATTTGTAGAAGCTGGAGCGGGCGACCTCCAGCCCCTGGCACAACCGCTTCACGCCGAAGGCGCGGTGGTGGTCCTCGATGAACTGGAAGCGGTTGGTCACCAGGTCATCTCTTGCGCGAAAAACTTCGTCGCCTTGCGGAGAATGTCCCACTCGGTGGCGAGCCTCTGCATCTCCTTGCGCGCTGCTGCCAGCTCCCGGCGCAGGGCCTCGTTCTCGGCCTGAAGCTCCTCGGCCGTCGGCGGCGAATCCACCTGCGTCTTCTCCGTGCTCGTCCTACTGTCCCGGCCGCGCCGGGCCCGCTCAGCCCGCACCCAGTTACGCAGCGTGTCCCGGCTGATCCCCAGATCCTTGCCGATGCCCTCGAAGGTGTGGCTCGGGTCCGACAGGTACAGCGCGACAGCGTCTGCCTTGAACTCGGGCGAGCAGACCTTCATCACCATAAAAGATGCCTCCTGCCCAGCCCCTGCCGGGGCCGGGCTCAGAGGTGTCTGTCCACCACTCGGGGGACAGATCCCGTCGATGGTGGACGGGATGAGAGCCTCCAACGCTCGCCACAATGTGCCCGCAGTCGGGAACGGCGCCCCCTGCATCCCGGTACCGGTGGTTAGGTGTCACGACCACCGTTATGTCATGTCAGCCTCAGGAGCAGGCACTTAGCTTGTCATTTAACCTCTGATGCGGTGCACCCTGAACCGAAAGCGCCCGGAGAATCTCACGCAGGCTTCCTGCGAACCGTACATGGTGGGGCCTTCCTCGTCACCGGCCTCAACAGCGGCGTCACCGACCTGCGTGCTGGGTTGTTGGGGTGCCGGTAAGAACGCTGTCACCGATCCTGCTGGCTTATTCAGTCACGCGGCGAGGGAGAGGTCGAGACGGGCAAGGTGGCTGACGCGGGTGCGGTCGAGCGGGTGGCCGTTCCAGGGAACGGGGGCCCGCCCCGGCCCGGTGAGCACCGATCCTGCTGGGCGCGAGCAGCAGGCCAGCGATCAGTTCCGGAGCCGGGGTGCCTTCATCGCCTGCGATGTGCTCGGGCAAGAGGTCGGCGACGTTGGCACGAACGGGCCCGCGGCTGACGTCGTGGTCACGGGCTAGGGAGGCGATGGCCTGGCTGCCCAGGCACACGGTGGGCGCATTGTCGATCTTGTCGGCCCGGCTGGGCGGCCGGCGCCCGCCCTTCTCGGGGCGTGGCTCCACTACCCCTCCCCCGTCGACCAACCGGGCGTCGTCGATTACCGTCGTCGCGCCTCTGTGAGAGTGCGGGAATGGTAGTGAGGAAGAGGGAGGACCGGAGGTCGGTCCGACAGCCTTCACCTGTGCACGGAGGCGCGGCGGGAGCGGGCCAGTAGCATCGGCGTGGACGTGCCGTCCTCGGCGTCGTGTGTGAGGGCGCTGTGGCGGAGCCGGTGGAGGGTCCAGCCGTCCAGGTCCTCGATGCCTTCGGGTGAGGCGAGCGGGTTGGCCAGCAGCCGGGTGTTCTCCTCGAAGATCTCCTCGGCCCGGCGGTAGGAGAGCCGGGCCCGGCCGGTCTCCGGGCACACGTCCAACGTCGGCGTCCCTGCCGGGGCCTTGCGGTCAGTGAAGAACAGCGGGCCGCGGGTACGGCGGGCGATGAGGCGGGGCAGGAGCTGGGCGGTGCCGGACTGCCAGTGAATCCACTCGGTCGCCCCGCCCTTGGCGGTGATCTTCCCGCGCTTGTCCTGCGGGTACAGGTCTTCCACGTTCAGGCACAGCACCTCGTCCGCGCGGGCCGCGGACTCGTAGAGCATCTTCCAGAACGTCTTCTCCCGCAGGGCGACGTCCAGGCGCCACAGGGCGGCGACCTGGTTCTCGGCCAGGGCCTTGGTGCGGTCCGGCAGCGCCGGCCGCCGCTCGATCCCGATCGTCGGGTCACCGCTGATCCAGCCCTGGCGCTGCCACCAGCCGATCGCCTTACGCGCGATGGACAGCTCCCGGTTGACAGTGTCGGCGTCCATCTCGTCCGCCCGTGTCGCCGCGAGCTCAGCCAGCACCTCGGGCAGCGCGGGATCGTCGATCGCGGCGACGGGGAGGACGGGCGGCTTCGCGCCCCGGCGGGCGGGCCCTGTCGGCGCCGGTGCGCCGGCAAGCATCCACCCCCACGTCGTCAGCGAGACCCGGTAGATCCGCGCGGAGGACTTCGCGATGCCCGCGCCGGTGAGGTACCGCTCGACCGCCGCGGTGTACGACGAGGGCGGGGCGGACAGCGGCACGACCCGGGCGCGCGGCAGACGGAGCGCACCCCCACTCCCGGGTTCGGTCACCGGTTCGATCGTCACGTCCGCTCTGCCCTTCCGCCCCTGCCGCAGTAAATGCGTACACCTCGCCTGCGGCGGCCGGAGAACCCGCCGCAGGTCGCGATGCTCACGGTAGGGGGACCTTTCGGCGGTCATCGGTGGCCCTCCTTGGAGCGGGAGGCCTCCATCTCCTGAAAGCCGCCCAGCGATCCGAACGAACACCGTTGCACTACCAACAGTCGTCAGCATATGTTGACGATGTCATAGTCGTCAGCATACGCTGACGGTTATGGCGCAGGAACTCATCGAGCAGGCGACGTCGAAGGACCCGGACATCGGACTGCGCGCAGTCGCTGCTCTTCGCGTACTCACGGAGGAGCTTGAACGACAGCAGGTCGATGCGGCCCGAAAGCTCGGCTGGTCTTGGCGTGATATCGCCAACCGACTCGGGGTTACGAAGCAGACGGTGCACCGCAAGCACGGAGGGCGAGGAGTGTGATGGACGCCGACGACGGTGTGGCCGACGTACTGCGCGACGCACGGCGCGTAGCGATCGGTCTCGGGCACCACGCAGTGGGGACAGAACATCTACTGATCGCGCTGACTCGCTGTGACGTGCTCGCAAACACGCTGCGTCAGGCCGGCCTGACGCACCGGGAAGTTGAGTCAGCGGTGCTGGCCTTGCTCGACAAGAGCGACGTGCTCGACCGCATGGACGGCGAGTCGCTGGGGGTGTTCGGCATCAACGTCGACTCCCTGCGGGATCGGATGCGGCACTCGTTCGGCGAGGACGCCCTCCGCCCCAAGCCACTTCAGCAGGCCGGTCCGCGGTGGTGGTTCCGGCGCCGGACAGCACCGCCGAGGCCGGGGCTGACACGGCGCGCCAAGCGGTGCATCGAAGCGGCCTGTGCCGAGCATCAGGGGGGACCTGCCGCGCCGGCCCGTCTCGCGGTGGCGGTGCTCGACCACCCCCGCGGATTGACACCGGCCGTACTTCGACGGCTCGGTGTGGACCGGCGGCGTCTTCGCGACGAACTACAGAAAGGCTGACGATGACTCTGAACAACCCACGGCGTCGAACGGCGATACGTGTCGGCGCCGCCGCGTCGGTGATCGGCGGCGTTCTGACGGCGGCGAGCGCCATCACCCACTTCCACGGCATCACCCGGCCCCTCGTGCCGATCGGCGTTGTCTGTCTCGGCATAGGCATGCTCGGACTGCAGGCGGCGATCATGCCGCGCGAGGCGGCCCTACGCCGCTTGGGATGGTTGTTGACCGGGGTGGGCATCATCCTCGGCGTCATAGGAATGGGTGGGTCAGCGATGGGAATCGTCGGGACTGCGGCGGCCCGCGTCATCAACACCGGCGAACATGCGGGACTGCCGTTCATCGGCGCAGGAATGATCGCTTGGGGCTACGCCAGCGTCCGGACGCGCGCGCTGGGCCGTTGGAGTGCCGTGCCGCTCTTTGTGGGTGCTCTTGCGCTGGCCGGAATCGCCATGCTCAACGCTGCCGCGCTCGCGTACTTGGAGCGGACACCTGTGCTGCCCAGCGTCTTCGGCGCCAGCTGGATCGTGCTCGGACTGGCCCTGTTCGCCACAGCCCGGAAGCTGGGACTGCCTTCCCGGAACGTGGTCGCGCTCTAGCCTGCGCGTTTCACTCGGCCGACAAGATCAGCCAGCGGCAGGAACGCCGGGCTCCCCCACACAGGGGGGCACAGCGCGCTTTGCGTACTTGACCTGCTGCACGACGAAGATCAATCTCACCGATCAGCACTGTTGCCGTCCTATCTGCCGCGAGAGCGGAGGTCCGGTCACCGGGCGTTCCTCACGATGCTTGCGAGGCAGAGGCGCCTGGTGGCCGCTGAGTTGGTACTCAACGACGGCTCGCAGGCCCGCTTCGCCCTCGCGCTCCGCCGCTTACGCGATGAAGCTGGCTTCAACGCGAAGACCATCGACGTCATCGCTGCGGAAAACCACATGTCGAGGTCGACGTTGTACGCCGCAATGCGAGGTGCCCGCATACCCACTGTGCCGGTGCTCGCTGCCCTCGTGCGCGCATGGGGAGGAGACCAGGTCGAGTGGCTGATAGGCCGGACTGAGACGGAAGCCGAGATAGAGGGACTCCGACTGCAAGCCCATCTGCCCGCAGACCAGGAACAATCCGGTCCGGAGGAGAAGCAACGCACGGAGCATCGCTCGACAACTCGCAGAGGGATTGAGATGGTCCAGAACATCCTCCAGGACCACGGGGATCTGAAGCTATCGGAGATCAGCGAGCCGCTACCGGAAGACCGCATGGTCAAGCCGTGGTGGCGGCGGGCATGAGCCGGTAGGCCCGGGCTGGGAGGCAGTCGGCCCAGGAGAGGGCTTCGGCGAGGTGGCTGGTGCGCAGGGTGTGGGGGGCGGCGATCCCGGTTCGGGCGAGGGCCTTGGCCTGGGCGCCGGGGTCGGTGCGCAGGCTGGTCGAGCCTGGGGCGCCGGTGGCGGGAAGGTGCAGGTGCCAGGCGATCCGTTCGGCGAGTTCGACGCCGGCCGGGCCTGCCGCCAGGACCGCTCCCACTCCGGCCACTCTGAGTCTCTTGAGTGTGCGGCGCAGGTCGCCGTCGTACGTGATGACGTGGGCGTAGCCGTCGTCGGCCGCAACGCCGCGGTGGTGGTGTGGCGGACCCGACAGCCTATGACTGCCGGTACCAGGCACGGCGACAGCCGACGGTGTTGACTGGGGGCATGACGGCGACGGAACTGGGGCAGGCGCTGCGGCGCTGGCGGGACCGCGTCGCCCCGGACGCGGCGGGGCTGCCCGCAGGCGGCCGGCGGCGGGCGGCCGGGCTGCGGCGCGAGGAGCTGGCGCTGCTGGCCGGCATCTCGGTCGACTACGTGACGCGTCTCGAACAGGGCCGGGCGGCCAATCCGTCCGTGCAGGTGGCCGAGGCGCTGGCCCGGGCGCTGCGGCTCTCCGCCGACGAGCGGACGTATCTGTTCGGGTTGGCGGGGCTGGTGCCGCCGGGTCCGGACATGGTGCCCGGGTACATCACGCCCAGCGTGCAGCGGCTGATGGACCGGCTGGCCGGCACTCCGGTGGCGGTCTCCGACGCGGCCATGACCCTGCTGGTGGCCAACCCGATGTACGCGGCGCTGATGGGCGACCCGTCCCAGCTGGGGGGCTTCCAGCGCAACGGCGTGTGGCGGAACTTCCTCGGCCGGCCGACCCGGGTACGGCACACCCCGGAGGAACGGCGCGCCTTCGAGGCCGGCATGGTCGCCGAGCTGCGCTCCACGGCCGCCCGCTATCCCGGCGACCGCCAACTGCGGCGGCTGATCACCGAGTTGCGTGCCGAAAGCGAGCGGTTCGCGGAGCTGTGGGACGCGGGGGTCGTCGGCCGGCTCGATGCCTCGCGCAAGACGATCGAGCATCCGCAGGTGGGGCTGCTCACGCTGGACTGCGACCAGCTCCGGATCGAGGAGCAGGACCTGCGCATCCTCGTGTACTCGGCCGAGCCCGGCACCGAGGACGCCGAGAAACTGGCTCTGGTCTCGGTGCTCGGCACCCAGAGCCTGGCCGAACGTCACTGACGCAGCTTCTCCTTCATCTCGTCCAGCTTCGCCAGGATCGGATACCCGCTGACGCTCAGCGCGTTGCCGTGTCCGGTCTGGTGGATGTCGAAGACGGACTGGACCGCGGCGTAGAAGCCCTGCACGTCCAGGGTCTGGTTGACGGCGCGCTTGGCCTGGCGCAGCCCGAAGGCCGGCATCGCGGCGATGCGTTCGGCGAGTTCCCGGGTGGCCGTGTCCAACTCGGCACGCGGGACGACCCGGTTGACCATGCCCGCCTGCTCGGCCTCCTCGGCGGTCAGCGGCCGGCCGGTGAACAGGATCTCCTTGGCCTTGCGCGGACCCAGTTCCCAGGTGTGGCCGTGGTATTCGACGCCGCCGATACCCATGGTGACGACCGGGTCGGAGAACAGGGCGTCGTCGGCGGCCACGATCAGGTCGCAGGGCCAGCACAGCATCAGCCCGCCGGCGATGCAGCGGCCCTGCACGGCGGCGATCGACGGCTTCGGCACGTTGCGCCAGCGCAGTGTGTACTCCAGGTACCTGCGGTTCTCGGCGCGGTAGATCCACTCCAGGGTGATCTCGTCGGGGCCGGGCCAGCGGTCCTTGAGGTCGTGTCCGGCGGAGAAGTGCTTCCCCTCGGCACGCACCACGATCACCTTCACTTCCGCGTCCTCGGCGGCCCGGGTCCAGGCAGCGTCGAGTTCGTCGAGAAGAGCGGCGTTCTGGGCGTTGGCGACCTCTGGCCGGTTGAGGGTGAGAGTGGCGATGCCGTCCTTCACCTCGTACAGGATGTGCACGGACGTCTCCTCAGCGTCGGGGCAGACCGAGCACCCGCTCGGCGATGATCGTGCGCTGGATCTCGGACGTGCCGCCTGCGATGGTGCCGCCGAAGCTGCGGGCGAAGCGGTTGAACCAGCTGGCGGAGTCGTCGTCGAAGCTCATGTGGAAGTACGGCGCCGTCCGCGCCGGATGGACCAGGCCGTCCGGGCCGGACGCCTCCAGGACGTGTTCCAGGGCGTGCTGGGCGGCCTCCGAGCCGAACACCTTCAGCACGGACAGCGCGGGTACGTCCTGCTCACCGCGGGCCGCGCGGGCGAGCGCGGCCGAACCGAGCAGCCGTAGCGCCTGGAGGTCCATGACCAGGGTGGCGTACCAGTCCTTCTGCAGGTCGCCGGCGGGCTGGAAGTCGCGTACGACGGCCTCCAGGCGTTCGGCCTCGCCCAGCCACATCAGGGTGCGCTCGTGTCCGAGAGAACCGTTGGCGACCCGCCAGCCCTGGTTGAGGGGGCCGACGAGGTTCTCGGCGGGGACCCGGACGTTCTCGAAGAAGACCTCGTTGAAGTCCTTGTCGTCGGGGCCGGTGTAGGAGGCGAAGGGGCGGCGGGTCACGCCAGGCGTGTCGGTGGGGATGAGCAGGACGCTGATGCCCTTGTGCTTGGGGGCGTCCGGGTCGGTGCGGACGAAGGCGAGGAGCACGTCGGCGTCGTGGGCGCCGGACGTCCAGACCTTCTGGCCGTTGACGGTGAAGTGGTCGCCGTCGGGTTCGGCCCGGGTACGCAGGGAGGCGAGGTCGGATCCCGCCCCGGGCTCGCTCATGCCGAGGGCGGCGGTGATCTCGGCGCGCAGGATGGGCACGGCCCAGCGGTGCTTCTGCTCCTCGGTGCCGAAGGAGAGCAGGGAGGCGGCGATGATGCCGACGCCCTGCGGGTTGAAGCTGTGGCAGATGCGGCGCCGGGACAGCTCCTCGCGGTGCACGTACTGCTGGATGACCGTGGCGTTCCGGCCGCCGAACTCGGGCGGGTTGCCGGGCAGCAGCCAGCCCTCGTCGAACTGGAGGCGCTGCCAGCGCCTGGCCCACTCGGGCAGGTGCGCGGTGGAGCGGGACCGCTCGGCGGCCTCGGCCTCGGCGGGCAGGTTGGCCTCCAGGAACGCCGCGAACTCGGCGCGGAAGGCCTCGACGCCTTCGTCGAAGGACAGTCTCATGACACTCCCCCGGCTGCCTGTCCGGCTATGAACGCGCGGTGCTCGGTGGCCCCGCCCAGCATCAGCTCACCCGCCTTGGCCCGCTTGATCGCGAACTGCAGGTCGTTCTCCCAGGTGTGCCCCATCGCGCCGAACAGCTGGACGGCGTTGCGGAACACCAGGGCCTGGCACTCGCCGGCCGACGCCTTGGCCATGGCGGCGGCGAGCCGGCGCCGCGGGTCGTCCTCGGCGATGGTGAGGGCGGCGAAGTAGGCGAGGGCGCGGGCTCGTTCGACGGCCACGTGCATGTCGGCCGCCTTGTGCTGGACGGCCTGGAAGGAGCCGATGGGCGCGTCGAACTGGCGGCGGGTGCGGACGTGGTCGAGGACCAGGTCGAGGGCCCGGCGGCAGGCGCCCACCATGGTCAGGGCCATGCCGGTGAGGGCGAGGTCGCGGGCGCGCGCCGGGTCCGCGCTGCTGCGGTCCCCCACGGCGACCCGGACCTGGGCGAAGGTGACCTCGGCGAGGTGCAGGACGGGGTCGAAGGCGGGGGTGCGTACGGCGGTCACCGCGGTGGCGGGGACGACGAAGACGCCCGCTTCGGTGACCACGGCGAGCCGGTCGGCCCGGTCGCCGTCGAGTACGTGCCGGGCGGTCCCCTCCAGGATCCAGCCGCCGTCGGCCGGGGTCGCCGTGACGCCCGAGTGGACGGCCGTGCCGGACCGGGCGGGGTCGGCGAACTCCGGTGCGAGCGGGGCGAACCGGGTCAGTGTCGCCAGGTAGGGCGTGGGGTCGGTGGCCCGGCCCAGCTCCTCCAGGACGATCGCCAGCTCGACCGCGTCGGCCGGATCGGTCAGCTCGGTCCAGCCGAGGTCCACGTAGCCGCGCCACAGCGGTGCCGGGTCGGCGCCGTCGTCGGCCACCGCGCGCACCAGCGCCGGCGGGCACTCCTTGAGGACGGCCTTGTGGACGGTGTCCTGCCACAGCCGCTGCTCGGCGTCGAACTCAAACAGCATCGGCGCCTCCGAGCACGAAGACCCCGGCCAGTGCCACCCCCACCAGTACGGCTCCGGTGAGCAGGGCCCCGACGAGTAGCCCCTCCAGCACCGCCCTCACCTGCCTGACCTCGCGGTCGGCCCGCACGCCCCATGCCACGAACGGCCTCCTTGGTGAGAATGTCATTCTCCGAATTGGCAATCAGCAGTCTTCTCCATATCTCCGATGCTGTCCAGACTCGGCACCGGTCGCTTCCCGATGTAGTGCAGTAATGTTCTCCCATGGCACAGAAGGCGGATCAGCCCGTGAGCACCCCGACCGAGGAACCGGCCTGGAAGCAGCGCGCCGTGGAGCGCTCCACCCAGGCGGCGAAACGCCGGGCCGAACAGAGGGTGGAGCGGTTCCTCGACGCGGCCCAGGCGATCATGGCGGAGAAGGGCACGACCGACTTCACCGTGCAGGAGGTCGTCGACCGCTCCAAACAGTCACTGCGGAGCTTCTACCAGCACTTCGACGGCAAGCACGAGCTGCTCCTCGCGCTGTTCGAGGACGCGATGAGCAAGTCCGCGGAACAGCTGCGGGCCCTCGCCGCCGAACAGTCCGATCCACTGGACCGGCTCAGGGTGGTCGTCCAGGAGCTGTTCGAGAGCTCGCGCCCCGACCCGGCCACCCAGCAGCAGCCGCTGTTCACCGACTTCGCGCTGCGCCTGCTGATGTCGCACCCGGCCGAGATGCGGGTCGCGAACGCTCCGCTGCTCGCACTGTTCACCGAGCTGATGCAGGACCTGGAGGACGCGAACCTGCTGCGCTCGGGCTTCAAGGCCAAACGGGTGGCGGCGCTGACCATGCAGACCGTCATGTTCAACGCACAGTCCAGCGGCCAGGACGCGGCGCATCCGCTGACCGCGGACGAGATCTGGGACTACTGCGCGAACGGGATCACGGGCGACGACTAGTCCGAGCCGGGCCGGCCGCCGAACCGGCGGCCGGCCCGGGGACACATATCCGTGAGAGCGCCATTCTCACATCTGAATACTTCCATTACCCTCGCTGGCATGCCACTTGCCGTGAGTGAACTCTGGGACGACCTCCTGCACTGCCTCGATCTCCGGGGACGCGACGAGGAGACCGGTCCCGTCTACGAGGCGGGCAACCAACGACTCGGCTACCACCGCCTGTTCGGCGGGCAGCTGCTGGCCCAGTTCGTCCGGGCGGCACAGCTCAGCTGCCCGGACAAGAGCGTGAAGTCCCTGCACGCCCTGTTCGCGCGGGCGGCCCGCCCGGAGGAACCCGTCCGCTACGAGGTGCGGCGCCATCACGACGGGGGCTCCTTCGCCGCGCTGACGATCGTCGCCCGGCAGCCGAAGGGCGTGGTGGCCACCGCGTCGGTGTCCCTGCACGTCCCGGAGGACGGCCCCGCCCTGCAGGCGGTTCCGGCCGTGCCCGCCCTGCCCGGCCCCGAACACCGCACGGACCTGCACCCGATCCCCTGGGAGACGCGCACCACCGCCGACCTGGACACCGCCGCACCCGAACCGCCCGAGTTCGACGTGTGGATGCGCACCCCGGCCGGCGAGGCGGACCTGGCCCCGGCGCTCACCGCCTACGCCACCGACCTCACGCTCATCGGCACCGCCCTGCGCCCTGTACCCGAAGTCACCCAGCACGACTCCGGAACGGCGTTCACCTCCGCGGTCACCTCGCACACCGTCTGGTTCCACCGCCCGTTCGGCGCGCACGGCTGGCTGCTGCTGCGGCAGCACAGCCCGGTCCTGGCGCACGGCCGCTGCTTCGGCCGGGGCGACGTCCTCACCGAGGACGGCACCCTCGTCGCGTCCTACGCCCAGGAGGCCCTGCTGCGCTTCACGAGTGAGGCGCCATGACGCCGTACCGGGTGGTCCAGTGGGCCACCGGCACGATCGGCGCCCGCTCGCTGCGCGCCGTCGTCGAGCACCCGGACCTCGCCCTGGCCGGCGTGTACGTCCACACCCCGGCCAAAGCGGGCCGCGACGCGGGCGAGTTGTGCGGATGCGGCCCGACCGGCGTCACCGCCACCCACGACGTCGAGGACCTCCTGGCCCTGGGCGCGGACTGCGTGCTCTACATGCCGCTGCGCTGCGAAGTCGACGAGGTGTGCCGGCTGCTGGCCTCGGGCGCCAACGTGGTGACCACGCGCGGCGAGTTCCACCACCCCGGCAGCATGGACCCCGTCGTCCGCGAGCGGGTGGCGGAGGCCTGCGACCGGGGCGGCACCTCGATCCACAGCACGGGCAGCAGCCCCGGGTTCATCACCGAGGCGGTGCCGCTCGTGCTGACGTCCCTCACACGCCGCCTGGATCTCCTCACCATCGACGAGTACGCCGACCTGTCCCAGCGGCCGTCCCCCGAGCTGCTGTTCGGCGTGATGGGCTTCGGCAGCGCGCCGGCGGCGTTCGACGAGCGGCGCCTGTCCCACGCACGCACCAGTTTCGGCCCGTCCCTGCGGCTGGTCGCGGACGCCCTGCGGCTGCCGCTCGACTCCCTCGAACCGACCGGCGAGCTGGCGACCGCGCGCGGTCATGTCCGCATCGCGGCAGGCGAGTTGGCCGCGGGCACGGTCGCGGCCCAGCGGCTCACGGTGACCGGGCTGCACGCGGGCCGTCCGCTGCTGCGCTTCCGTGCCACCTGGTACTGCACGAGCGACCTCGACCCGGCCTGGGACCTGCACGACACCGGCTGGCATCTCACGGTCGAGGGCGACACCCCGCTGGACGTCGGCGTCAGGCTGCCGGTGCCGCTCGACCGGATGGCCGAGGTGTCCCCGTCGTACACGGCGCACCGGGCGGTCAACGCCGTGCCGTTCGTGTGCGCGGCGGCTCCCGGGATCCGTACGACGCTCGATCTGCCGCAGGTCACGGCGGCACTGGGGTGAGCGCGCCGGACCCGCGGCGCCGCGGCGTGCGCTACGGGGCCGGCACCTCCACGACCATCGCCGAGCCCATCCCGCCGCCGGCGCACATCGCCGCGACGCCGATGCCGCCGCCCCGGCGCCGCAGTTCGTGCACGAGCGTGACCAGCATGCGGGCGCCGGTGGCGGCGACGGGGTGGCCGAGGGAGCAGCCGCTGCCGTTGACGTTGACCCGGTCGGGGTCGAGTCCGAGACGGCGGACGGCGGCCACGGTCACCGAGGCGAAGGCCTCGTTGATCTCGTAGAGGTCGACGTCGGCGGCGGTGAGGCCGGCGCGGCAGAGCGCCTTGGGGATGGCCTTGATCGGCGAGAGCCCGGTTTCCGCCGGGTCCACGCCGACGGACGCCCAGGACCGTACGGTGGCCAGCACGGGCAGCCTCTCGGCGGCCGCCGTCCGGTCGCTCGCGACCACCAGGGCGGCCGCGCCGTCGTTGCCCCCGCAGGCGTTGCCGGCGGTGATGCTGAAGCCCTCGATCTCGGGGTGCAGCGGCTTGAGCGCGGCGAGCTTCTCCAACGACGTGTCCCGGCGCGGGTGTTCGTCGACCGAGAACAGCCCGTGCGGGGTGTCGAGGGGCACCAGCTCCGCGTCGAAACGGCCCTCGTCGATGGCGCGCACGGCGTTCTGGTGAGAGCGCAGCGCCCACTCGTCCATCGCCGCGCGGCTGACGTCGGCCCGCTGGGCGACGTTCCAGCCGATGGTGATCGACATGTCGTTGTTGGGGGCGTCCGGCCGGTTCGGATGGGTGGGTGGCATCCAGGGCTCGACCCATGCGCCGTCGACGCGGAAGGCGGACTTCGGCGCCGTCGAGGCCGAGTTGACGCCGCCCGCGATCACCAGCTCGTCCATTCCGGCGCGGATGCTCGCGGCGGCGTCGGCGACGGCGGCCAGGCCGGCGGCGCAGTGCCGGTTGACGGCCGCCCCCGGGATGCCGGTGAGGCCGGTGGTCAGCGCGGCGTGGCGGGCGAGGACGCCACCGCCGTAGAGGCCCTCGCCGAGGATCACGTCGTCGACGCGGTCCGGGTCGAGCCCGGCCGCGGCGGCCTGGACGATGTGGTGGGCCAGATCGAAGGCGGTGGTGTCGCGCAGGGTCCCCTTGCGGGCGGTGCCGACAGGGGTGCGCAGAGCGGACACGATGACTGCCTCGGGCATGGACGGTCTCCAACTCGGCGGGTCGGGCAGGGATCACATCACATTGCGAGAATGCTACTCTCGCCATACTAGAACCACATATCCCTGGAGGGGAGTCGCGATGCAGGTTCAGGGCACATCCGCACTTGTGGTGGGTGGGGCGGGGGGCCTGGGCGAGGCCACGGTCCGCCGGCTGCGCGCGGCGGGAGCGTCCGTGGTCGTCGCCGATCTCGCCGACGAGAAGGGCAAGGCTCTGGAGGAGGAGCTGGGCATCCGGTACGTGCGGACGGACGCCACCGACGAGGGCGAGGTCCGCACCGCGATCGGGGAGGCGGAGTCGCTCGGCCCGCTGCGGGTCGCGGTGGACGTGCACGGCGGACCGGCGAGCGGCGGGCGGCTGGTCGGCCGGGACGGCGAACCGATGGACCTCGCCGGGTTCCGGCGGACCCTCGACATCTATCTGACCGGTGTCTTCAACGTCCTGCGGCTGGCCGCCGCCGCGATGGCCCGTCAGGAGCCGGTGGACGAGGACGGCGGCCGGGGTGTCGTCGTCACCACCGCGTCCATCGCGGCGTACGAGGGCCAGACCGGTCAGCTTCCGTACGCCGCCGCGAAGGGCGGGGTCGCCGCCATGACCCTGGTGGCCGCCCGCGACCTGTCCCCGCTCGGCATCCGGGTCATGACGATCGCGCCGGGCACCTTCCTGACGCCCGCCTACGGCAAGTCGGGCGACCAGCTGGAGGCCTACTGGGGGCCGCAGGTCCCGCATCCCCGCCGGATGGGCCGGTCCGCCGAGTACGCCGCTCTCGTCCAGCACATCTGCGAGAACGACTATCTCAACGGCGAGGTGATCCGCCTGGACGGGGCGCTGCGCTTCCCGCCCAAGTGACGGCCGTCGGGGCGGACCTCCCGCCCCGCACCGACGCACCCCGCACCGGCGGACCCCGCACCGGCGGACGGGTCACCGCTCCCGGGCGGTGAGGCGGGCGAGGGTGTCGCGGAAGTCGTCCGTCTGGAAGGACTGTTCCTCGGCGGTCGTGGCGTAGTCGAGAGTGGCGAGCACCGCGCGCTCCAGATGCATGTTGAGGACGCGTTTGGTGCTCTCCGCCGCCTGCCTCGGCAGTCCCGCGATGCGTTTCGCGCAGGCGGTCGCCTCGGCAAGGGGGTCGGCCACCACGTGGTTGGCCAGCCCGAGGGCGACGGCCTTCTCGGCCGGGATGCGGGCGCCGGTGAGGGCGTACTCCTTGGCGAGCAGCAGGCTGGTGTGCAGCGGCCAGGTGAGCGGGCCGCCGTCGGCCGCGACCAGGCCGACCTGGACGTGCGGGTCGGCGAGGTAGGCGCCCTCGGCCATGTAGACGATGTCGCTGAGCGCCACCAGGCTGCACCCGAGCCCCACGGCGGGCCCGTTGACGGCCGCGACGACCGGGACGCGGCAGCGGACCATGCCGAGGACCAGGTCCCGGCCGTGGGCGATGGTCTTCGCACGCAGTTCGCGATCCTGTCTGATCTCGTCGAGGTAGGCGAAGTCGCCGCCCGCGGAGAAGGCCTTTCCCGCCCCGGTGATGACGGCGGCCCTGGCCTCCCGGTCCTCGGCCAGCCGGGGCCACAGCCCGGCCAGGCCCGTGTGCAGCGGGTCGTTGACGGCGTTGAGCGCGTCGGGCCGGTTCAGGGTGATGATCCGCAGCGGGCCGTCCGCGCGGACGTCGATCTCCTCCGGCATGCCGTACAAGTTCTGACCGTCCGTCATGTCAGGCTCCCAGTCCGAGGATCCGTGCGGCGATGATGTTCTTCTGGATCTGCGATGTGCCGCCCATGACACTCTGCGCGCGGCTGTAGAGGTAGGCGTGCAGGAGGTCCGGGTCATCGGCGCCGCCGACGGCCAGGGCCGCGTGGCCCACCGTCTGTTCCGTCCAGGTCATGAGGAGCTTGTCGAGGGAGCCGTCGGGGCCATGGGAGACGCCGTCGAGCTGTTCGGAGAGCCGTCGGCGCACGTGCAGGCGCAGCATCTCCGTCTCGACGACCGCCCAGGCCAGTTCCGGTGGCAGGGTGGCGCCGGGGGTGCGGTCCACGAGTTCGCGGACGAGCTTTGCGTAGCGGGCGGTGAAACCGAGGGTCGAGGGTTCGCGTTCGTGTCCGACGACGGTCATGGCCAGCGCCCAGCCCTCGCCCGGCGCGCCGACCATCTGGTCCGCGGGCACGGTGGCGCCGTCGAACAGGACCTGGCCGAACTCCTTGGTGACTCCGCTCATCATCTTCAACGGGCGCTGCTCGACACCCGGTTGGTCCATGGCGACGATGAACGCGGAGATGCCCCTGTGGCGGGGGGCGCCCGGGTCGGTGCGGGCGAGGAGCAGGCACCAGTCGGCGACGTCGGAGTAGCTGGTCCAGATCTTGTGGCCGTGCACGACGTAGGTGTCGCCGTCGGGGGTGGCGCTGGTGGTGAGGGAGGCGAGGTCGGAGCCGGCGCCGGGTTCGCTGAAGCCCTGGCACCAGCGTTCGGTGCCGTCGATCATGCCGGGCAGGAAGCGCCGGCGGAGTTCCTCGCTGCCGTGCCGGCCGAGGCCCTGGACGAGGTAGCCGAGGCTGGGGCGGGCGGGGGCGCCGGCGCGGGCGAGTTCCTCGTCGAGGATGACGTCGTAGACGGGCGGCAGGTCGTGGCCGCCGTACTGCGCGGGCCAGGACAGGCCGAAGAAGCCGGCCGCGTGCAGGGCGCGGTGCCATTCGCCCTGGCGGGCCCAGTACGCGTCGCCGGCGGTGGGGAAGGTGCCGGCGCGTTCGGCCAGCCAGCCGCGCAGGCGGTCGCGGAAGGCGGCCTCCTCGGGCGAGTCACGAAAGTCCACGGTCGATCTCCTCCAGGCGTACGGGGAACAGGTCGGTGGACGTCAGCGCCCGGCGCAGGTGGACGTGGGCGAGGCACTCCCAGGTGTTGCCGATGCCGCCGTGCACCTGAACGGCCGTCTCGCAGACGGTGCGGGCGGCGCGGGCGCAGTAGAGCTTGGCGATGCGGGCGGCCCGGATCGCCTCGGCGGGCGGCAGTTCGTCGACGGCCCAGGCGGCGTGGCGCAGGACGCTGACCGAGCCCTCGACGAGGGCCAGCGCTTCGGCGAGGAGGTGGGCCACCGCCTGGTAGGAGCCGATCGTCCGGCCGTACTGCTCGCGGATCCTGGCGTAGTCGCGGGCGAGGGTGTGCGCGCCGCGGGCCGTGCCGACGAGGTCGGCCGAGGTGGCGACCACGGCCAACGCCCGCCAGCGGACGGCGGCTTCGCCGGTCAGGATGCCGATCTGCTCGGGTGCGCCGCTCAGTTCGGCGGCGTGGCGGGTCAGGTCGGTGCCGGGAACGAGCGGGCCGATCCCGGTGGACAGCACACGGTCGCCCTCGACGGAGAGGGCCCGACGCATGCCCCGGGCGTCCCGCGCCCGGCCGTCGACGGCCACGGTCGCCGACGAGATCCCGAAGGCCAGGTCGTCGGCGAGCACGGGCCCGAGAAGCGGTACGTCCACCAGTCTCCGCCCGAACTCCTCCACGACGAGGGCCACCTCGACGCCGGAGGCGCCGTCCGAGCGCAACGCCCGCCAGCCGGTGGCCTCGACCGCCTTCGCCAGCCGCCCGATCCGCTCGGCGTCGTCCAGGTCGAGGACCGATCCGGGTCCCAGGTCGTCGGCCAGCCTGGCTGCCGCGTCACGGAGTTGACGTTGTTCAGCTGTCAGCCGTACGTCCATCGCGCTCCTTGAGTACCTGTTCCTTGAGAAGTCGCCGCAGCACCTTTCCCGAGGGCAGGCGCGGGATCTCGGTCACGAACTCGACATGGCGCGGTCGTTTGTACGAGGCGAGCCTGCCGCCGACCAGTTCGACGAGCTCGGCGGCGTCGACCGGCGCGGCCCGCCGGACCGCCGCGACGACCGCCTCCCCGTCCGCGCCGTCGGGGACGCCGAACACCGCGCAGTCGGCGACCGCCGGATGGGTGTGCAGCACGGCCTCGACCTCGGCGGGGGCGACCTGGAACGCCCGCACCTTGATCATCTCCTTGGAGCGGTCGGTGAGGCTCACCCACCCGTCCGCGTCGACGCTGCCGACGTCCCCGGTGCGGTACCAGCCGTCGTGCAGGGCGTCCGCCGTCGCCTCGGCCGGCAGGTACCCGGCCATCAGGGACTCCGAGCGCACCTCGATCTCCCCGGTCCCGCCCGGCCCGACGGTCTCCCCAGTCTCCAGCGAGACCACGCGCACGCGCACGCCCGGCACGGGACGGCCGGCCGAGTCCAGCCGTGCCCCGTCGAGCGGGTTGCAGGCGATGACGGGCAGTTCACTCGCCCCGTACGCGGGCACCCAGCCCACCCCGGTCCGCCGTGTCACCGTCTCGGCGATGCTCGGGGTCACCGGGGTGGCGCCCCACATGATGTAGCGCAGCGAGGACAGGTCGTACGACTCCAGCTTCGGGTGGGAGGCGATGGCGAGCGCGATCGGGGCGACGGCCATCTCCACGGTGATGCGGTCGAGTTCGATGTGGTGCAGCAGCCGGTCCAGGTCGAAGCGGCGGTGCAGCCGCAGCCAGGCCCCGGTCTCCAGGGCCGTGACGATGTTGAGCAGGCCCAGGATGTGCGAGGGCGGGGTGGCGATCTGGATGCGGTCGCGCGAGGTGAGGCCGAGGGCGTTCTGCCAGTGCCGGACGGCGGCGGCGAACGAGGCGTGCGTGTGCCGGACCGCCTTGGGCATGCCGGTGGTGCCCGAGCTGAACACCAGGACCGCGTCGGCGTCCTGGTCCACGGACACCTTTTCGCCGCGTCCCGGCTCGATCGGCTCGTCCAGGTGCAGCATCGGCATCAGTCCGGCGAGCACCCGGTGGTCGCCGACCGCGTGGGCGGGCCCGGTGATCTCCAGGGCGTGTTCGACCTCGCCCCGCTTCCAGGCCGGGCTGAGCAGGACGACCACCGCACCCAGCCGCCAGAGGGCCTGCACGGCGATCACGAACTCCGGCCGGTTGGAGGACATGAGCGCCACCCGCTCCCCCTCCCGCACACCCCGCCGGGCCAGTGTCCCGGCCAGCCCGTCCGCGAGGGCCGTCAGCTCGGCACGGCTGTACGCCCGGTCCTCGAAGACCAGCGCGGCCCGTTCGCTCATCTCTCGCTCCCACCCCTTGAGAGGATCCCATCTGCCAGGCGAGAATAGTATTCTCGTTTCGATAGAACCTTGATACCAGAGCCAGAGGAGGGCGTCCATGGCGAGCCCCGCACTGTTCCGGCGCGCGACCGTCGTCAAGATCGTCCAGGAGACAGCCGACGCCCGGACCTTCGTGCTGGACCCGCACGACGGCCCGTTCTCCTACCAGGCCGGGCAGTTCTGCGTCTTCCGGGTCCGGGTCGACGGCCGGGACCTGCTGCGTTCGTACTCGATGTCGAGCGCTCCGGAGTCCGACGCCGAGCTGACGACGACGGTCAAGCGCGTCCCGGACGGCAAGGTCTCCAACTGGCTGATCGACCGTGTCGAGGAGGGCGACGAACTCGAACTGACCCTGCCCCGGGGCCGGTTCTGCCTGCGCCCGGCCACGACCCCGCTGCTCGGTTTCAGCGGCGGCAGCGGCATCACCCCGATCCTGTCCCTGGCCAAGAGCACCCTCGCCGGCACCGACCGGGGCGTCCGGCTGCTCTGTGCCGACCGCGACCGCGACGCGGCGATCTTCCGCTCGGCGCTGGAGGACCTGGCAGCGCGGTATCCCGGGCGTCTGACGGTCGTACGGCACCTCGACGCCGACCGCGGGTTCCTCGACGCGGCCTCGGTACGGGAGTTCGTCGGGCCGGACGGTGCCGCGGACGCGTACGTGTGCGGTCCTGAGCCCTTCATGGCGCTCGTGGAGTCGGCGCTGCCCGGGCCCGGGCGCATCTTCAGCGAGCGGTTCGGCGGCGACGCGCCGGCGCCGTTGGCGGACGGGACCGCTCCCGCCGAGGACACCGGCACCGTCACGATCCAGCTCGGCACCAAGCGCGTGTCGGTGCGCAAGCACCCGAACGAGACGCTGCTGCAGACCGCCCGCCGGGCCGGTCTGACCCCGCCGTCCTCCTGCGAGGCGGGCAACTGCGCGACCTGCATGGCCAGGCTGACGGAGGGCAGCGCGACGATGCGGGTGAACGACGCTCTCACCGAGGAGGAGGTCGCCGAGGGCTACGTCCTCACCTGTCAGGGCATCCCGGACGAGGGATCAGTCACCGTCCACTACGAGTGAGCCGTGTTCGCCGAGACGGGGCGGCGGCCGGAACTCGGGCTCGTGTCCGGCGATCCGGACCGGGCTGCCGACCAGCCGGAAGTCGCCCGCCCGGACGATCATCTCCGGGGTGGCGTCCAGGGCCTCGGGCAGGGTGCGCACGGCCGCCGCCGGGATGCCGAGCGGCCGCAGCCGCGCCTCCCAGCCCCTGGCCGTGTCGGCGGCCAGGGCGCGGGTGACGGCGGCGAGGACCTCTTCGCGGCGGGCCGCCCGCTCGGCCATGGTGGGGAAGCCGTCGATCCCGGCCTCGGCGGCGAAGCCGCGCCAGAAGCCGTCGTGTGTGACGAACAGCGCCAAGTGCCCCTGCCGGGTGGGGAAGAGCTGGGCCGGCACGTAGTAGGAGTGCGCGCCGCCCGGCATGCGGCGCGGCTCGACGCCGTCGTTGAGGTAGGCGGCGGCCCGGTAGTTGAGCTGGGCGAACATCACGTCCCGCAGCGCCACGTCGACCTGGCCGCCGCGCCCGGAGACGATCTGGGCGAGCAGGCCCAACGCCGCCGTGAGGGCCGCGGAGTTGTCGACGGACGAGTACCCGGGCAGGGTCGGCGGCCCGTCCGGGTCGCCGGTCAGCGCGGCGACCCCGGTCGCGGCCTGGATGACGTAGTCGAACGCCGGGTCGTCCCCGCCGTCCAGCCCGTAGCCGGTGACGGCGACACACACGATCCGTTCGTTGTGGCGGCGCAGGCCGTCGTACGTCAGCCCCAGGCGCCGTATCACCGACGGCTTGAGGTTGACCAGCAGCGCGTGCGCGTCGGCGGCCAGCTCGCCCAGTCTCCGGCGCCCTCGCTCGGTCGTGAGGTCGAGGCAGACGCTGCGCTTGTTGCGGTTGATGCTGGCGAAGTAGGCGTCGCCCACCTGCCGGGAGAGGTCGCCGCCGGGCGGCTCGATCTTGGTGACCTCGGCACCGAGGTCGGCGAGGAGCATCGTGGCGAAGGGCCCCGCGAGGATGTGGCCGACCTCCAGGACGCGGATGCCGGCGAGGGGGCCGGGGCTCACCGGAAATCCGCCGCCAGGCCGGCGATCATCTCCCGGGTGCGGCGCTTGGAGGCGACCAGTTCCTCGCGGCCGTCGCCGATGGGCAGCAGCCGTACCGACAGGTCGGTGACCCCCGCGTCCGCGAACCGCTTGAACCGGGCCGCGATCGCCGCCTCGTCACCCGCCGCGCACAGGTCGCCGACGTCCTCGGCGTCGCCGTACCCCAGCAGCCGCTGGTAGTTCGGCGAGATCTCGGCCTCGCCGAGAATGCGGTTCGCGCGTTCCCGGGCCGCGTCGGCCTCGGAGGGCCGGCACAGGCACACCGGGATGCCGGCGACGACGCGCGGCGCGGGGCGACCGGCGGCCTCGGCGGCCTTGGTGATCCGGGGGACGACGTGGTCGGCGACGGCGCGTTCGTCGGCCATCCACAGCACGGTCCCGTCGGCGCGCTCGCCCGCCAGGGCCAGCATGACCGGGCCGAGGGCGGCCAGCAGGACGGGCAGCGGGCCGACCGGGGCCAGGTCGAGCGGATTGTGCACGGTGTACGTGGCGTTCTCGACGTCGATGGGGCCGGGACCGCTGCGGGCCGCGTCCAGGACGTCCAGGTAGTCACGGGTGAGACCGGCCGGGCGCTCGTAGGGCAGGCCGAGCATGCCCTGGACGATCCAGTGGTGCGAGGGGCCCACGCCGAGGGCGAGCCGGCCGCCGGTGGCCGCCTGCGCGGACAGCGCCTGACGGGCCAGCGCGACAGGGTGCTGGGCCTGCAGCGGTACGACGGCGGTGCCCAGCTCGATCCGGGACGTGCGCGCGCCCATCAGCGCCACGGCGGTCAAGGCGTCGAAGTCCGAAGGGACCTGAGGCACCCACGCGGTGTCCATCCCGGCGCTCTCGGCCCACTCCACGTCCGCGATCATGCGCGAGGCCTTCCGCGCGGAGTCGCCCCGCTCGGGCCCGATCATGACACCGATCCGCACGTTCCCTCCAGATGGTCCGGGTTCGGGGCTCCGCGCACGCGGAGGGTCAGGAGGACGTCGTGAGCGCGCGCACCTCGGCGACCACGACGTCCAGGGGGGTGCCGGTGGGGAACACCCCCGCCGCGCCCGCGGCCTTCAGGCGCGGGACGTCCGCCGGCGGGATGGTGCCGCCGACGACGACGGTGATGTCACCGGCGTCGGCGGCCCGCAGTCCCTCGACGGTCCTTGCGGTCAGCGCCAGATGGGCGCCGGACAGCATGCTCAGGCCGACCATCGCCACGTCCTCCTGGACGGCGGTGGCGACGATGTCGTCGACGCGCTGCCGGATGCCGGTGAAGACCACCTCGAAGCCGGCGTCGCGCAGCGCCCGTGCCACGATCTTGGCACCCCGGTCGTGGCCGTCCAGGCCGGGCTTGGCGATGAGAACGCGAGTCGCCATCAGTGCATCACCGGATTCCCCATCAGAACACCACCGGTTGCCGGAACTCGCCCCACACGTCCTTCAGCGCCGTGACCATCTCGCCGACGGTGCAGTAGGCGTTGGCGCAGTCGATCAGGGGGCCCATCAGGTTGTCGGTGCCCTCCGCGGCCCGGGAGAGGGCGGCGAGACGGGCGCGGACGTCGGCCGGGTCACGCTCGGCCTTGACACGGGCGAGCCGCTTGAGCTGGGTCTCGCGGCCTCGCGCGTCGAGTGCGTAGGTGGCGATGTCGGGAGCGGGCTCGTGCTCGTCGACGTAACGGTTGACTCCGATCACCGGCCGCTCGCCGCCCTCGACCTCCTGGTGGATCCGGTAGGCCTCGTCGGCGATGAGCCCCTGGAGATAGCCGTCCTCGATCGCCCGGACCATCCCGCCGTGCGCCTCCAGGTCCGCCATGATCTCGACGATCCGCTCCTCCGTGGCGTCCGTGAGCGCCTCCACGAAGTACGAGCCGCCCAGCGGGTCGGCCACCCGGGCGACGCCGGTCTCGTGGGCGAGGATCTGCTGGGTGCGCAGGGCGAGGGTGGCCGACTCCTCGCTGGGCAGGGCGAACGGCTCGTCCCAGGCGGCGGTGAACATCGACTGGACGCCGCCGAGCACCGACGCCAGGGCCTCGTAGGCGACCCGGACGGTGTTGTTGCGGGCCTGCGGGGCGTACAGCGAGGCGCCGCCGGCCACGCAGCCGAAGCGGAACATGGCCGCCTTGTCGGCCGCGGCGCCGTACCGCTCACGCACGATGGTCGCCCAGCGCCTGCGTCCGGCACGGTACTTGGCGATCTCCTCGAAGAAATCGCCGTGCGTGTAGAAGAAGAAGGAGACCTGCGGGGCGAACCGGTCGATCGTCATCCGGCCGCGCTCCAGCACGGTGTCGCAGTACGTCACCCCGTCGGCGAGCGTGAACGCCATCTCCTGGACCGCGTTGGCGCCCGCGTCGCGGAAGTGCGCGCCGGCCACCGAGATCGCGTTGAACTTCGGCACCTCGGCCGCACAGAACTCGATCGTGTCGGCGATGAGCCTGAGGGACGGCTCGGGCGGCCAGATCCAGGTGCCGCGGGAGGCGTACTCCTTGAGGATGTCGTTCTGGATGGTGCCGGTGAGCTGGGCCCGGGGTACTCCCCCGCGCTCGGCGGCGGCCACGTAGAGGGCGAGCAGGATCGCCGCCGTCCCGTTGATGGTGAAGCTTGTGCTGATGCGGTCCAGCGGGATGCCCTCGAAGAGCACCTCGGCGTCGGCCAGCGTGTCGACGGCCACGCCGACCCGGCCGACTTCCTCGCTCACCTCGGGGTCGTCGGAGTCGTAGCCGCACTGGGTGGGCAGGTCGAGCGCCACGGACAGGCCGGTGCCGCCCTGCTCCAGCAGATACCGGTAACGCCGGTTCGACTCCTCGGCGGTGCCGAAACCCGAGTACTGCCGGAGCGTCCACAGGCGCCCCCGGTACCCGGAGGCGTAGTTGCCGCGCGTGAACGGGAACGTGCCCGGCGCGGGGGGCTCGGCAGCCCGGTCCGCCGGTCCGTAGACCGGCTTCAGCGGGATGCCGGACGAGGTCTGCGCGAAGTCATCCATCGTTCGGATACGCTACTTGCGAAAAATGAGAATGCCAATACCGCAAGCGAGAACGGCCAGAGCAGCCAGCGCCCCGAAGGGGCGCGGGGAACTGCGCGGCCAGCCCCCGCGCAGCCGCAGACGCACAACTCCCCGGGACCACCCCCACAGAGCACTCTTCGGCGCTACTCCTCCCGCATCGCCGCGCACAGACCGCCGTCCACCACGATGTCGACGCCGTTCACGAAACTCGCCTCGTCGGACAGCAGGAACGCGGCGACGGCGGCGACCTCCTCGCACCGCCCGGGGCGGCCCACCGGCGTGCGCTCGATGAGCTCCCGTACCGACGCGTGCCGGGCCATCTCCAGCCGTGTCACCGGGGTGTCGATCGCGCCGGGCGACAGGGAGCACGCCCGGGCACCGACCGGCCCGAGCCGCACGGCCTCGGCGGGCACGAGGCGCTGCACGCCGTAGGTGGCCCACGGATAGACCCAGGCGGGATCCTCCAGCGCCGGGCCCACCGCGTCGCGGACCCGGTCGAGGAAGTCCTCCCGCAGCGGGTCGTCCAGGACGGCCGCGACCGCCGGGTCGGGGTCGACGTGGGCGATCAGCGGGGACACGGAGGCCAGGTACACGAACGCCGTGCCGGCGGTGGCCAGCGGGCGCAGCGCCTCGGCGAGCAGGGCGGTCGCGACGAAGTCGCCCTGGAGGATCGTGCGCCAGTCGGCCCCCTCCGGGCCGACGCTCTCGGCGTGTGCGACGGCCCGGAGCGTACCGAGTTCCGCTGCCCGGCCGGCCAGCCGGGCCACGTCGTCGCGGTCGGCCGTGGTGCCCGCGAACGGCTCCGCGACGGCTTTCCTGCCCTGGCTCGACAGGTCCTTCGCGTACGCGGCCACGGCGGCTTCGTCCTGGTCGACCAGCAACAGCACGTCCACCATGTCGGCCAGACGGCTCGCGCATGCCTGCCCCGTCCCGCGACCGGCACCGGTGGCAATACCTACCGTGGTCATGCGCCACTCCTCACTAGAGACACTCGTCACAGCACGAGTGTCCCCCGGGTGGCGGTGTCCGGGCCCCGGCGGGGCCCGGACACTCCGTTACGGCGTGCACACGGTCTTCAGCTTGTCGGCCGCGGCGTCGATCCTGCTGGAGTCGGGATTCGTGTCGCCGTTCAGGATGGCCTTGTTGTAGTCCTTGATCGCCTTGTTGAGGTCGTCGACCGCCTTGTCCACCTTGCTGTCGTCCGCCTTGTTGTTGATCTTGTCCAGATTGTTCTCGATGGTGGTGATGGATTCCTCGGTCCGTGTCGGGTCCTTGGCCGCGTCCGCGCCCGCCTTGTTGATGGCCGTGATGCTGTCGGCGATGGAGTCGGCGCTGGTGAGGCAGTCCAGCGAGTCGTTGGGGTTGCAACCGGTGGCGAGCGCGGCGGTCAGAGTGACGGCGGCTGCGACGGTGGCGAGAGCGGTGAAGCGACGGCGGCGGTCGGCGGCCATGGGGGCGGTCCCTTCTCACGGCGGCGCTGCGCGCGTCCGCCGGCGGAATTCCTCGGGCACGGGAGCTCGGCGCCCCCGCGATCTCTGCCCTCTACGATTCCGTGGCGCGACCGCCGTCACGAGTAAGCGGGCTCCCCGAACCATGGTGTAGCCCGCTCCACCACACGGGGCCCGGACCGCGCCGGGGGCTGCCGGCCACCGGCCGGCAGCCCCCGCCCGATGGGACCGACCCCCCGTCAGGCCGCCTGCACGACCGGGGACTCGACGGCCTCGTCGAGGCGGGCACGCCTCGGCACGAGCGCGACGAGCAGCATCCCGAGGGCCACGCATCCGACGACGAGCCAGAGCCCGTTGACGAAGCCCTGGTCGAGGTAGAACTGGGTGCCCTTGAGGACCACTCCATGCTGGGCCATGACCACGAAGGCCAGCTGGGAGACGACGATCTGGGCGACACCCTGGGCGAGGTTCTGGGCGCCGTTGGCGAGAGCCTGCTCGGCGGGCGTCACCACCTCGATGATCATGATGGGCACGACGGCGACGACCATGCCGGTGCCGAGGCCTGCGGCCACGCCCCAGCTCACGATCTGCGGGCCGTTCTCGTGGAAGTGCGTGGCGAGGGCGTAGCCGACGACGGTGAGCGCGGCGCCGGCGGCCAGCAGGATCCGGGCGTCCACCCGGCGGGCGATCCAGCCGGTGCCCACGGCGCCCACGATGATCATCGCGCTGATCGGGCTGGTGACGATGGCGTTGTGGGTGCCGGACCAGCCGAGGCCCTCGGAGACGTGCGGGATGTTCGGCATCAGCACCAGCAGCTGGATGACCACGCCGACGGCGCTGAGCGAGCCGGCCGCCACGGAGGTGGCCAGCAGCACGGTCCACACGGGCCGACGGCGCGTCATGGCCGGCGGGAACAGCGGCTCGGCCACCCGGCGCTCGACGATCAGGAAGGCGATCAGCGCGGCCACCGCGCCCGCGACGTAGCCGATGAACTTCCCGCTCCCCCAGCCCCAGTCGGCGCCCTCCCCGACCGCGTACACGAGCCCGGTGACCCCGGCGCCGAGGAGGAGTCCGCCGGTCCAGTCCATGCGGCCGGCGTTCTGCCGGACCGGGCTCTCCGGGACGAGGACGGCGACCATCACGAAGCTGACGGCGGTGCTGACGGCCATGAACCACAGCACACCGCGGAAGCCGTAGTCGTCCAGCAGCCGGCCGGCCAGGAACGGTCCCCCGAAGGCGACCAGGCCGACCCCGCCGGCGAGAATGCCGCTGGCGATGCCGACCCAGCGGCGCGGGAAGATGTCGCGCGTGATGGCGTACCCGATGGGCATCGTGGCCGCGTAGACGCCGGCGAGTCCGCGTCCGATCAGCAGGGTGCGGTAGTCGGTGGCGACGGCGGCGAGCAGGTCGCCGGCGAAGCCCAGGCCGGTGGCGACGAGCAGGACGCGCTTCTTCCCGAACAGTGCGGCGCCCTTGATCATGAACGGCAGGAAGAAAGTCCCTGTCAGCAGGGTCATCAGGGTGAACCAGGCGATCTGGGTGGTCCGGAAGTGGATCGCGACGTCGGCCTGGGCGATGCCGGACAGAGCCGCGACGAGCGACACCAGTTGGACCGTCCACAACAGCGCGACGACGACGAGCACGTTGCGTGTGGTGGAGCGGGATCTGTCGTCCGCCTGAGGCGGAACGGTCTGCGTCTGGGACATGAGGGCCTTCCGTGGACGGTCGGGGGCGCGGGAAGCCGCCGCGGACAGACACGGCCTGATGCGCCTTGCCGGAGGGGAGATCGGACGGCACAGCGGTGAGCGGGCCGATCCGGGTCGCCGACGAATCTCGTCGGCCCGTGGGAAGTGCGGGGACACGCCGGTAGGGACGTCGCGGCTGCGGCGCCGCCCGGCTTCGCACGTAACGTAGACCTAACGGTCGGTACAATCAATCCTCCGGACCGGAGAAATTCGACGAGACGGAAACTTCCGAGCCAACACAGAGAAATGCCGTGCGAACAACAAAGTTCGCACGGCATCGAAAGAGATCATAAAGGATCAGAAAAGCGCAGAAAGCCGGTGTCAGCAGAACGTCACCGGGCGGCGGCGTGGCTCACGCGTCCACGGCCCCCGCCCCGAGCTGCCCGAGCTGGTGCTTGAGGAAGGCCCCCGACCACGCCATCAGGTCGGAGGGGACGTAGTAGCCCTTCTCGTCGTTGACGGCCTCCCAGTTCGCGGCCACGTCCTCGACCGAGGCCACGTCACCGCCCGGGTGGGTGTAGCCCTCCGTGGAGGCGAGGAACAGGCGCGCGAAGCGGCCCGCGCCGGCGGTGTAGATCTCGCCGCTGACCGGGCAGCTCTCGTGCGCGAGGTAGGCGACCATGGGCGCCACGGCGTCGGACGGCATGTACGGCATGCCCGGGGCGGCCTCGGCCGGTTCCTCCTCGGGGCCGCCGCCCATCCGGGTCATCGCGGCCGGCGCGATCAGGTTGACCTTGATGTTGTGCGGCTCGCCGGCCAGCTTCGCGCTGCGGGCCATGCCGACCGTGCCGGCCTTGGCGGCCGCGTAGGACAAATTGTTGTCCATGCCGAACATGCCGCTGGAGGTGGTCAGGACGACCCGGCCGTACCGTTGCTCCACGAAGTGCGGCCAGGCGGCGCGCATCGTGTTGAACGAGCCCACGAGGTGCACGGCGAGGTGGCGCTGGAGGTTCTCCGCGTCGATGTCGGGCAGGCCCGCGTACCGGATGATCCCGGCGTTGTTGACCAGGATGTCGATGCGGCCGAAGTGCTCGATCGCGGTGTCGATGATGGCCTGGCCGCCGGTCTCGGTGGAGACGTCGTGGGTGTCGGCGACGGCCTCGCCGCCCGCCGCCGTGATCTCGTCGACGGCCTGCTGCGCGGGACCGGCGTCCGAGCCGTCGCCCTCCATGGAGCCGCCCAGGTCGTTGACGACGACCTTCGCCCCGCGCGCCGCCAGGAGACGGGCATGGGCCCGGCCGATGCCACGACCCGCGCCGGTGACCACGGCGACGCGTCCTTCGAAGCTCAACTTGCTCATGCCTGACTCCTGTTGTGCGGAGGTTGCGTGCGGGATACGGAACGCCGGTCCCGTCCGGGCGGCCGGAACCGGCGGTTGGTGCGAGGCCTTGCCGGCGCCCCGGCTACCAGGTGACCGGCAGCTCGCTGATGCCGAAGGCGAGCGCGTCGGACGGCCGGAAGTCCAGTTCGTCCCGGTCGACGGCGAGGCGCAGGGTCGGGATGCGCCGGTAGAGGGTGCCGTAGACGACCTGGAGTTCGATCCGGGCGAGCTGCTGGCCGAGACACTGGTGGATGCCCCAGCCGAAGGCGTGGTGATGGCGGGAGTCCCGGGTGAGATCGAGCTTCTCCGGCTCGGGGAACGCCTGCGGGTCCCAGTTGCCGGCGGGCAGCGGCACGACGATGCCGTCCCCGGCCTTGATCTCGGCGCCCTCGAACTCGAAGTCCTCGGCGGCGATCCGGCGCTGACCGAACTGGGCGACGGTCAGATAGCGCAGGATCTCCTCGACGGCGGGCGCCGCGTCCCTGGTGTCCTCGATCTCCCGCAGCCTGGCCAGTTGCTCGGGATTGTCCATGAGCAGCGCCGTACCCACCGTGATCATGGTCGCGCTGGTCTCGTGACCGGCGATCAGCAGGATCATGGAGAGCAGGGTCGCCTCGGGAAGGGTGAGGTCGCCGTCCTTGATGCGCGCGGCGAAGTCCGAGAGCACGTCCTCGCCGGGCTCCGCCATCTTCTTCTGGAGGAGTGCCGCCAGGTAGCCGCCCAGCGCCTCGTTGGCGCGGTTCTGCTCCTCGGTGGTCTTGTCGCTGCGGGTGGCGAAGGACGCGTGCTCGTGGAAGAACTCGTGGTCGGAGTACGGCACTCCGAGCAACGCGCAGATCATCAGCGAGGGCAGCGGGAGCGACAGCGCGTGCACCAGGTCCACCGGTTTGGGGCCCGCGAGCATCTTGTCGATGAGGTCGTCGGTGATCCGCTGGATCTCCGGGCGCAGCGCCTCCATCCGGGGGCGGGTGAAGGGCCGCGTCATCATGCGGCGGATCCGCGTGTGGTCGGCGCCGTCCGCGTTGAAGATGGTGAGCGGGTGGAGGTGCGCCGTCTCCGCCATCGCCCGGTTCGGGTAGGGGAACCCGGCCTGCTTGTCGTCCGAACTGACCCGGGGGTCGGACAGGATGGCGCGCTGCGCTGCATGTCCGGTGACCAGCCAGGGGGTGCTGCCGTCCCAGATCCGGCCCCGCGAGACCGGGCCGGTCTCGTTCAGGGCGCGCAGTCCGGGTGGCGGGGCGAAGGGGCACTTGGCGTCCCGGTCGTCCTGGTAGTGGTAGACCTGCTCGTCGGGGGCGGTTCGGGCCTCTGCCTCGGCCATGGGTTCTCCTACGGTGATGGGGTGGGGGGAAGGAGCCGGTCCGGGACGGCTACTCCTCGATGCGGATGGCCAGCGCCGGGCAGACCGCGGCCGCGTTGCGGACCTCGTCGGCCAGTTCCGCCGGCGGGTTCTCGTTGAGCACGACGACGATGCCGTCGTCCTCGCGCTGGTCGAACACGTCCATGGCGGCGGCCACGCACTGTCCGGCCGCGACGCACTTCTCCTCGTCGACGACAACCTTCATGGGTTTCTCCAGATCGCTCAGGGGGTGGGGGTGGGGGCCCGGAAGGCGTCGACGATCTCCTGTCGGCGCATCCGGGCCTGCTTGGGCATGTTCCAGCCGAGGACGCCGGTGACGACGCCGTCCAGCCGGTACCGGGCGACGAAGCGCCGGGCCGTCAGGTCGCCCTCGACGACGTCCACTTCGGCCTCGGGCGGCAGGAAGCCGTGCACCTGGAGCTTGGCGTCGAACTGGTCCGTCCAGAAGTACGGGACCGGCGTGTACGGCCGGTCATCGCCGAGGATCGCCGCGGCCACCGCCATGGCCTGTTCGGTGGCGTTCGTACGGTTCTCCAGGCGGACCGGACGGCCGAGCCGCTCGTGGTGCCAGCGGGCCACGTCGCCGACGGCGTAGACGCCGTCCGCGGCCCGGCAACGGGCGTCGCAGACCACGCCGTTGTCCAGGCTCAGTCCGCTGTCCGCGAGCCAGTCCGTCGCCGGGGTGGCGCCGATGGCGACGACGACCACGTCGGCCGGCAGCGTCTCGCCGCCGCCGAGCCGTACGCCCGCCACCCGGCCCGCGCCGTCGTCGGTGAGCCCGGTGACGCCGTTGCCCAGGCGCAGCCGGACGCCGCGTTCGGCGTGCAGGCCGGCGAGGACGCCGGAGACCAGCGGGCCCACCTGCAGGGCCATGGGCGCGTCGAGGGGGCCGGTCAGGGTGACGTCCAGGCCGAGCTTGCAGGCGGTGGCCGCGATCTCGGAGCCGAGGACGCCTTCGCCGACGACCACCAGCCGTCGGCCGGCCAGCAGGTCCCCCCGCAGGGCCAGTGCGTCGTCGAGGGTGCGCAGCACGTGCACCCCGGCGAGCGCGTCCTGACCGGGCAGCCGCCGCGCTCGTACGCCGGTGGCGATCACGACGGCGTCGGCGGTCGACTCACGGCCGGAGTCGGTGCGCACGGTGCGGGTCGCCGGGTCCAGCGCGACGGCCGGGTCGCCGAGCACGAACTCGGCATCCAGCGCCGACAGGACGTCCTCGGTGCGCAGCGCCGCCCGGTCGGGTTCCCACTCCCCGGCGAGCACCTGCTTGGACAGCGGGGGCCGGTCGTACGGTACGTGCGGCTCGTCGCCGAGCACCGTGAGGGCGCCGGTGTACCCCTTGCGCCGCAGCGCCTCCGCGGTGGTCAGTCCGGACGCGGAGGCGCCCACCACCAGCACGCGGTCGGGGGCCGTCATGCGAGCACCTCGCCGGCCGTGTTCCCCCTGGTGATGCCGTCGATCGTCATGCGTGACTCCGTTTGGGTCTTTGGTGCGGTTCCGTCTCTGAAAAATAGACCGACCGGTCGCCATAATCAATTCGGTCCGCATAAGGACGCGGCCCCCGGCCTCCGGTCGAGGCCTCGCGCGAAGGGCGGCGCCCGGCCCGCGAGGCCCGACGAACACCGCGAACGCTCCGGTGGCGGAGCGGCGACGCTCAGAGCAGGTAGCGTCCGCCGTTGGCGCTGAGGCTCTGGCCGGTCACGTAACCGGCCTCCTCGGAGGCGAGGTAGGCCACCGCGTAGGCGATGTCCTCGGGCTGCCCGGCCCGCTTCATGGGCATGGTCGCCGCGGCCGCCTCGACGTCGACCGGGCCCTCGCGCACCAGCGGGGTGTCGATGAAGCCCGGCGGGACGTGGTTGACGGTGATGCCCTTGTCGGCGTACTCGATCGCGAGGGCCCGGGTGAGGCCGATGACGCCACCCTTGGAGGCCGCGTAGTGGGCCATGGCGGGGGCGCCGGTCTGCGCGGACGAGGACGAGATGTTGACGATCCGCCCCCAGCCGGCCGCCAGCATGTCCGGCACCAGTTCCCTGGTGACCAGGAACGGCCCCTTGAGGTTGATGCCGATCATGCGGTCCCAGGCGGCCTCGGTGATGCCGGTGAAGGGTATGTAGGCGGTGGTCCCGGCGTTGTTGACGAGGATCGTGACGGGGCCCAGCTCCTCGCGGGTCCGGGCCGCCGCGGCGGCGACGGCCGTGGCGTCGGCGGCGTCGCCGGCCACGGCGATCGCCGTGCCGCCCGCCTCCTGGATCTCGGCCACGGTCTTCTCCGCGCCTTCGGCGTTCAGGTCCCAGACGGCGACCGCCGCGCCGCGCGAGGCGAGGACGACCGCGATCGCCCGTCCGATTCCGCGGGCGCCGCCGGTGACGACCGCGACCTTTCCTTGCAGGGTCATGCGTGCTCCTTGTGTGCCTGGTGCGGGAGGTGTGCCTGGCGCGGATGCCGTACGGCGCCCGTCACTCGCCCAGCGCCTCGCGCGCCGCGGTGCGGGCCCCCACCGCGCGGGGGAAGCCCGCGTAGCCGGCGGAGTGGTAGATGACCTCGGCGATCTCGTCCTTGGTCAGTCCGTTGGTCAGTGCGACCCGGACGTGCGTCTTCAGCTCGGTCTCGGCACCCAGCGCGATCAGGAGGCCGAGGGTGACCAGGCTGCGATCCCGGGGTGCGAGCCCCTCGCGGGCCCAAATCGCGCCCCAGACGCTGGTCAGACCGATGTCGACCAGTTCCTCCCCGAGACGGCCGTCCCGGAGGTCGACCTCTCCCTCCGGGAAGACGCCGGGCAGGGCCGCGCGCATGGCCTTCCAGCCGGCGGCTCGCAGATCGGCGGTGGTCCCGGACCCCGCCGCGGTGGGTTCCTGGACGTCCTCGGTCGTCATGTGCGACTCCTCTGCCACGACATTGTGCGGTTCGCCTGAGCGAAAGTTAATTCAAACGGTCGGTACAATCAATCCATCACGCCGATCCGGTCGTCCGCACCGCGGACCGAGCCCACCGCGCGGCGAGATCCCCGGGGGAGCCGAAAACCCGCGACCCCAGACCATTGATCGGGCCCACCCCCTCCCCTACGCTCGGCCTGAATATTCGACCGACTGGTCGAAACATCATTCAAGGCGCACGCGGGAGCAGCGGCCCCTGTCACGTTGGAGGGCAGATGAGCGAATCGACGAAGGCGCCGGAAGCGGCGCCCGGCGCGCACGCACAGGCACCGGAGCAGGGCGCCGGCGTCGTCGACGTACTGGTGATCGGCGCCGGTGTCACCGGCATCTACCAGCTCTACCGGGCCCGCGAGGCCGGCTTCTCGGCGCAGCTGATCGAGGCCGGCACCGGTGTGGGCGGCACCTGGTACTGGAACCGCTACCCCCAGGCCCGCTTCGACTCCGAGAGCTACACCTACGGCTACCTGTTCTCCAAGGAGCTGTGGGAGGAGTGGGAGTGGTCGGAGCACTTCGCCGGCCAGCCGGAGATCGAGCGGTACTTCAACCACGTGGTCGACCGGTTCGACCTGCGCCGGCACATCTCCTTCGGCGCCAAGGTGACCTCGGCCGTCTGGGACGAGCCGTCGGGCACCTGGACCGTCCGGACGGAGGACGGCACGGAACGCCGGGCGCGCTTCGTGGTCGCGGCGACCGGCATCCTCTCGGTGCCGTTCATCCCGGACATCCCCGGGCGTGCGGACTTCCGCGGCGAGCAGCACCACACCGGACGGTGGCCGAAGACGCCGGTGGACTTCGCCGGCAAGCGGGTGGCCCAGATCGGCACCGGTTCCAGCGGGGTGCAGATCGTCCCGGCGATCGCCGACGAGGTGGCCTCCATCACGGTGTACCAGAAGGTCGCCGACTGGCTCACGCCGCTGAACAACCGGCCGATCACACCCGAGGAGCAGGCGGACCTGAAGGCCAGCTTCGAGTCCATCCGCGACACGCTGAACACCTCGGTGAGCGGGTTCCTGCACCAGATCACCATGCGCTCGGGTCTGGAGGACACTCCGGAGCAACGGCAGGAGTTCTACGAGCAGAAGTGGAACAGCCCCGGCTTCACCAAGCTCTCCGAGCACTACTACGACATGACCACCAACCCCACGGTCAACCAGGAGTTCTGCGAGTTCATCGCCGCCAAGATCCGTTCCATCGTCAAGGATCCGGCGACGGCCGAGAAGCTCATCCCCAAGGGGCACGGCTACGGCGGCCGGCGGCCCCCGTTCGGCACCGGCTACTACGAGGCGTACAACAAGCCGAACGTCCACCTCGTCGACATCAACGAGACGCCGATCATCCGCATCACCGAGACCGGCATCGAGACCTCGGAGGGCGTGCACGAGGTCGACATCATCATCTGGGCCACCGGCTACGACTTCGGCACCGGCGCCCTGAACCGGCTGGGCGTGCAGGGCCGCGACGGGCTCCCGCTCAAGGAGTACTGGGCGGACGGTCCGTCGACGTACCTCGGCGTCGTGACCGCCGGCTTCCCGAACTTCTTCTTCCCCGGCGGACCGCACGGCGCGCTCGGCAACAACCCGCGCTACTCCGGCGACCAGGTCGACTACGTGATGGACGTGCTCGCGCACGCGCGCGACCACGGCCACGACGTCGTCGCGGTCACCGCGGCCGCGGAGGAGGAGTGGACGAACCTGGTCAACGGCAGCGAGAGCCAGTCCTCCTTCCTCAAGAGCAGTTACTTCTACGGGGCGAACATCCCGGGCAAGGCGATCAAGCAGCTGCTGAACCCGACCGGCCGGTGGAAGCTCCAGGAGCTGATCAACGAGTCCGTCGCGAACGGCTTCCCCGCGTTCTCCTTCGCCAAGGCGGAGCAGCGGGGCTGAACACACCGGCGCCCGTGCCGCTGGTCCCGTCATGTGACGGGACCAGCGGCACGGGCGCTCGGTCGTGCCGGGTTGTTCGGCCCGGTTACTTGAAGGACGTGATCCGCTTGCGGAACTTCCACGCCCCGTCCACGAGGACCACCGTGTCCTCGTAGCTGCCGACGAGCTGGACGGCCCAGCCCTCTTCTCCGCGGGCGAAGAACACCAGGTTGCTGGTGGCCGTCACCTCCTCGCCGGGGGGTGAGGTGAGGATGGTGTTGCCGACGAGGTGCAGTTGCGGGGTCTGCGGCTTGAAGGCGCCGTAGGTCTCGCGGATCGTCTCACGGCCCGCGAAGGTGCCCTGACCGGCGATCTCGGAGACGCCGTCCTCCGTGAACAGGTCGGCGACGCTGCCGGCGTCGCCCGCGTCGACGGCGTGCGCGTAGGCCGCGATGACGGACTGCACGCCGGCCAGGGCGGCTTCGGTGGAGATGGTCATGTGTCTTCTTCTCTCAGCAGTGGCGGAAGAGTTGGAACGGACGGGGCGGTCTACGCCTGGAAGGTGGTCACGCGCCGCTGGATCAGCCAGGTGCCGTCGACGTGCCGCAGGGTGTCCTCGTAGTGGCCGACGACCTGCGGCGCCCAGCCCGAATCGCCCCGCAGGTGGAAGACGACGTCGCTGGACGCGGTCGCCTCGTCGGGCCCGGAGGCGGTGACGACGGTGTTGCCCACGAGGTGCAGCTGCGGCTGCGTGGGAGCCCAGCCCTTGAAGGTCTCGCGCAGGGCGTCGTGCCCCTGCACCGGGTCCATGCCCGGCAGCTCCAGGATCCCGTCGGGCGCGTACAGCGCGACGATGTCGTCGGTGCGGCCGGCGTCCTGGGCCTGGGTGTGCGCGCCGATCACGGCACGGACCCCGGCCGCGACCCACACCTGTGTGGATTCGCTCATTGCCCCTCCAAGTGCTAGACGTTTCGACCAGTCAGTCTATTGATCCTCGCAGGCGATATGAAGTCCTGAATTGCAAGCTGTCAGACTTGTTGACCGATCGGTACATTGCAAATAGCATGCGGCCACGACCGTCGACGGGGACCGTCGTCTAAGGAGGCGTTTTTATCGTGACGAAGCGTTGGAAGCAGCGGCCGCCGGGATCGACGTGGGGCGATTTCGGCGAGGACGACGAACTCGGGCGCATCAACCTGCTGACCGCCGAGAAGGTGCTCCAGGGCGTGCGCGAGGTGGAGCACGGGGTCACCTTCAGCCTGAGCCTGCCGCTGGACTACCCCGGCGGCACCGCTCTGAACCAGCGGCGGTACCCGCCGATCCTGAAGCCCACCGAGGACCTCGCGCACAACCAGGACGTCTTCTACAACGTCGTCGCGCGCGACCAGATCGACCCGTCCCTGATCGACGTCTGGTCCGACGACGTGGTGACCCTCTGGCTGCAGTACTCCACCCAGTGGGACTCCCTCGCCCACCAGGGCGCCGAGTTCGACGCCGACGGCGACGGCGAGGCCGAGCCGGTCTACTACAACGGCTTCCGCCCCGGCACCGACCTGGTGGGACCTCAGGAGGACGCCAAGGGCGACGGCAGCGGAAGCGTCAGCTTCGCCCGCCACCTCGGCCTGGAGAAGATGGCCGAGCACGGCGTCCAGGGCCGCGGTGTCCTCATCGACATCGCGCACCACCTGGGCACCGGTTACCAGGCCGTCAGCTACAAGCAGCTCCAGGAGATCATGGCCGCGGACAACGTGACCGTGGAGCCCGGAGACATGGTGCTGCTGCACACCGGTTTCGCCACCCAGGTGCTCGCCTGGAACAAGAACCCGGACCCGGTGGCGATCCACCAGACCGCCGCGTACCTCGACGCGGACGACCCGGACATCCTCAAGTGGATCGCCGACTCGCAGATGTCGGCGCTGATCTCCGACAACTACGCGGTCGAGGGTGTGGGCGTCACACAGGCCCAGGGCCGCCACACCCTGCTCCCCATCCACCACCTGTGCCTGTTCAAGCTGGGCGTCCCGCTCGGCGAGCTGTGGTACCTGCACGACCTGGCGGCGTGGCTGCGCGAGCACAACCGCAGCCGCTTCCTGCTCACCGCTCCCCCGCTGAACCTGCCCGGCACCCAGGGCAGTCCGCTGACCCCGGTCGCGACCGTCTGATCCACGGTCACGACCGGACCGCCGCCGGCCCGTGAATGGTCCTGCCGATCAGGTCGGGCCGGCGGCGGACACCACGAAGGGGTGCGCCCCCGGGATCCGGTCCCGGGGGCGCACCCCTTCGGCGTACCGTCACGCGGTCCGGTCACACCGCCGCGATCCGCCGCACCGTGGCGGCGATGGTGTCCCGCGAGGGCAGCCACAGCCGTTCCAGCGCGGGGCTGTAGGGGGCCGGCATCGGCGGCGGGGCGACGCGCGTGACGGGCGCGTCCAGGTGCCAGAAGCCCTCGTCGACGGCGAGCGCCGACAGTTCGGCGCCGACGCCGAAGTCCCGTACCGCCTCGTGGGCGATGACCAGCCGGTTGGTCTTGGCGAGGGAGGCGAGGACGGTCTCGCGGTCCAGCGGGGCGATCGTGCGCAGGTCGATCACCTCGACGCTCACGCCCTCGGCCGCCAGCAGCTCCGCGGCGGCCAGCGAGTCCTGGACCATCCGCGACCAGGAGACCAGCGTGATGTCGGTGCCCTCCCGGACGACCTTGGCCCGGCCCAGCGGGACGAGGTGGTCGGCCGGCGGGCGGGGTCCCTTGAAGCCGTACTGGAGGCGGTTCTCCACGAAGACCACCGGGTTGGGGTCCTGGATGGCGGCGCGCAGCAGGCCGTAGGTGTCGGCCGGGTTGGCGGGCATCACGACGGTCAGCCCGGGGATGTGCGCGAGCAGCGCCTCCAGGGACTGGGAATGCTGGCTGCCTGAGGAGCGGCCCGCGCCGAACTGGGTGCGCACGACGAGGGGCATGGCGGCCCGGCCGCCGGTCATGAAACGCAGCTTCGCGGCCTGGTTGAGCAGCATGTCCAGGCAGACGCCGATGAAGTCCATGTACATGACCTCGACGACCGGCTTCATGCCGGCCATGGCCGCTCCCACCGCCGTGCCGAGGATCGCGCTCTCGCTGATGGGGGTGTCGCGTACCCGGCCCGGGAAGGCCTGGGCCAGACCGCGGGTGAGGCCGAAGACGTTGCCGCCCGCGCCGACGTCGATGCCGGCGACGAACACGTCCGGGTCGGCGGTGAGTTCGTGCTCCAGGGCGAGGCGTACGGCGTCCATCGTGCGGAAGACCTCCCCCTCGGCGGGGGCGGGCTCCGGTACGGCGGGACGCGGGGCGGAGACGAAGTCGTACAGCGTCTCGGGGGCCGGTTCCGGCAGGCTGCGGGCCCACTCCACGGCCGCCTCGATCTCCTTGTCGATCTCCTCGTCGACGGCGTCCACGAGGGCCGTCGCCACCCCGGCCGCCGCCAGGTGCCGGCGCGCGATGACCAGGGGGTCGCGTTCCTTGGCGGCCGCGACCTCCTCGGCGGCGCGGTAGCGCTCGGGGTCGCCTTCGTAGTGGCCGTGCCAGCGGTAGGTCTCGGCCTCCACCAGGACGGGTCCGCCGCCCGCCCGCAGCCGTGCCACCACGTCCGTCATCAGCGTCTTCACCGCGAGTACGTCGTTGCCGTCGGCGTGCTCGTAGCCGATGCCGTACCCGGCGGCGCGGGCGGCGAGGGTGGCGCGGTGCTGTTCGGCGGCCGGCGAGAACTCGGAGTAGTGGTTGTTCTCGCAGAGGAAGACGACCGGCAGGTCCCATACGGCGGCCAGGTTGACGGCCTCGTGGAACATGCCCTGGGCGACCGCGCCGTCCCCGAAGAACGCCACCACGACGTCGCCCCGGCCACGCAGCTTGGCGGCCGTGGCGACTCCCCCGGCGATCGGCAGTCCGGCGCCGACGATGCCGTTGGCGCCGTAGATGCCGAGGCCGGGGTCGGCGATGTGCATCGAGCCGCCGCGGCCCCGGTTGGTACCGGCGTCCTTGCCCATGAGCTCGGCCATCATCGGGGCCGCGTCCAGGCCCTTGGCCAGGACGTGGCCGTGGCCGCGGTGCGTGGAGGTGATGCCGTCGCGCTCGGTGAGGGGCCAGCACGCGCCGACGGCACTGGCCTCCTGCCCGATGGACAGATGCAGGAAGCCGGGTATCTCCGTCGCCTTGTACAGATCGGACGCCCGCTCCTCGAAGCGCCGGATGCGCCGCATGCGGCGGTACATTTCCAGGAGGTCGTCCGTCGGGGCGGAGCCGGTGTGCTGGGGTACCTGGGTCATGCGCGTCCTCGCAATGCTCACGCAGACGGCCGGGCCGTCTGTATTCCGTGTTTTAATGTACCGTTTGGTCTAGCAAACTGGAACGACACCATGGAGTCCGCTTCCCCCGGATGTGCCGAAGGCTGTTCGACGCGGGCCCGGGAGCCTGTTTCAATCCACACGTCGTCACATCACGCGGGGAGAGGAATCCATGCCACGTCCGCCGGGCCATGGACCGGGTTTCGAGGTCAGACGCCAGAAGATCATCGACATCGCGGCCTCGCTGTTCGCACAGCAGGGGTACGCGGCGACCTCCATCAACGACCTGGGTCGCGCGGTCGGGCTCGCCAAGGGAGCGCTGTACTACTACATCGGCTCCAAGGAGAACCTGCTGGTCGAGATCCAGTCCCGGGTGATGGGGCCGCTGCTCGCCCGTGCCCGCCAGATCGCGGACCTCGACGAGGAGCCCCTGCTTCGGCTGCGGCTGCTGTCGGAGTCGCTGCTGACGATCATCTTCCGGCGGCTCGACCACATCTGGGTCTACGAGCACGACTACCGCAGTCTCAGCGGCGACGAGCTCAAGACCCTGCTCGGGCAGCGCTCCGACTTCGAGGAGCTGATCTCCGGGCTGCTCTCGGAGGCCATGGAACAGGGCGTCTTCCGGCAGACGTCGCCGCGCCTCGCCACCCTGCAGTTCCTGAACCTGCACAACCACACCTACCAATGGGTGCGGCCGGAGGGGCAGTGGGACGCGCCGTTCCTGTCCCGGGAGTACTGCGCGACCCTGTTCCGCGGGTTCGGCGCGCCGGACCACGCCCTGCCGAGGGTCGAGGACCAGGCCGAGGCGTTCAAGCGCGAGCGGCCCGGTCTTCCGCTCGACCCCGAGGCCGAGTGGGAGCAGGTCCCCGCCGCCGGCTGACGGACGGTCCCGCGGTGTACGTCCGCACACCGCGGGAGCCTGCTCACGCCTCGCCGACCAGCGCCCTGGCGATGACATTGCGCTGGATCTCGTTGGTGCCCTCGCCGATCTCCAGGATCTTGGCGTCGGCGTAGAAGCGGGAGATCTCCGACTCCCGGACGTAACCGTAGCCGCCGTGTATCTGCACGGCCTGGGAGGCGGCCCGGTTGGCGACCTCGGAGGCGTAGAGCTTGGCCATGGCGGACGCGGTGCTGTGCGGGCGCCCCTGGTCGGCGAGCCAGGCGGCCCGGTAGACCAGGCAGCGGGCGGCCTCCAGCTCGGTGCCCATGTCGGCGATCTTGTGGCCGACGGCCTGGAAGTCCGACAGCGGGCGGCCGAACTGGTGCCGTTCGGTGGCGTGTTTGACGGCCAGGCCGAGCGCGGCCTTCGCCAGGGACAGGCCGAGCGCGGCGACGCTGATGCGGCCCTTGTCGAGGACGGAGAGGAACTGACGCAGGCCGCCGCCCTCCTCACCGATCAGGTGGTCGTCGGGCACGAAGCAGCCGTCGAAGACCAGTTCACGGGTGTCCATGGCGTGCCAGCCGAGCTTCTTCAACTTGTGGCCTACGGTGTAGCCGGGGGTGCCGGTCGGGACGTAGAAGGTCGCGTACCGCTTGCGTCCCTCGTCGCTGCGGCCGGTCACGGCGAGGATGGTGACGCCCTGGCTGATGTCGGTACCGGCGTTGGTGATGAACATCTTGGTGCCGTTGATCACCCAGCCGCCGTCCGCCCGGCGGGCGGTGGTGGCGATGCCGGCCGCGTCGGAACCGGCCTCCGGTTCGGTCAGGCCGAAGGCGCCGATGGCCTCGCCGGCCGCCAGCGGGGCCAGCCAGCGGTGCTTCTGCTCCTCGGTGCCGTAGGCGAGCAGCGGCAGCGTGGCGATGGTCGAGTGGGCGTTCCAGGAGGAGGCCACCGACTGGTCCGCGGCGCCGAGTTCCTCCATCACGGCCACGTACGTGACCATGTCGGAGCCGGCGCCGCCGTACTCCTCGGGCACCAGCATGCCCATCAGGCCGAGTTCACCGAGCTTGGTGAAGACCTGGGTCGGGAACTCCTCGTTCTCCGACCACTGGGCCGCGTGCGGCGCGATCTCCTTGGCCGCGAACTCACGGACCATCTCCTTGAGGGCGACGGTCTCCTCGGGCAGGTCGAAATCCATGTCGGTCATCCCTTCGGGGTCAGCAGAACCTTGAGGTGGCGGGCCCGGTCGGCGGCCAGGTCCGCGAAGACCCCGGCTCCCGCGGAGAGCGGAAATCGCCCGGTGACCAGTGCCGAGGCGTCCAGGCGCCCGGTGCTCATCAGGTCGATCACGCGGGGAATGTCGAAGTTGTAGCCGAGCGTGCCGAGCACGGAACGCTCGTAGAAGACGAGCTGCCCCATGTCGAACTCGACGCTGCCGTGGCCGACTCCGGCGAGCACGACCCGGCCGCCGCGCCGGACGGTGGCGACGGCCTGGGCGGCGAGCCGGGGTACGCCGGTCGCGTCGATGACGGCGTCCGGGCCGATCCGGCCGGTGCGCAGGAACACCTCGCGGCGCACGTCGGTCTCCGACGGGTCGAAGGCCTCGGTGACGCCGATGCCGAGCAGCATCTCCCGGCGCTCCTTGAGGGGCTCGCTCACATAGAGGCCGGCCGCCCCGGCGATCCGGGCCGCGAGGACGACGGCGACGCCGATGGGTCCGCCGCCGACGACCAGGACGTTGTCGCCGGGCCGCACCCCGGCACGGGTCACCGCGTGCAGACCGACGGCCAGCGGTTCGGCGACCGCCGCCATCTCGTCGGTGACGTTGTCCGGCAGCCGGGTCAGCCCGGCGATCGGTACGGCGACGCGGTCGGCGAAGCCGCCGGGCGAGGCGAGGCCGACGGAGCCGCTGCTGGGGCAGATGTGGTACTCGCCGCGCGCGCACCAGAAACACACACCGCAGCGCCAGACGGGGTCGGCGGTCACCCGGTCACCGACCGCGATGCCTGGCACCTCGGTGCCGAGGGCGACCACGGTGCCGCTGAGTTCGTGGCCGAGGGCGAGCGGCGGCTCGGCGCCGGTGAGCGGGTGCGGGCCGGTGCGGATCATGTGCGGGCCCTCCAGGAACTCGTGCAGGTCGGTGCCGCAGACTCCGCACCAGGCGACCTCCACGACCGCCTCGTGCGGGCCGGGCTCGGGAGGGTCGGGGACCTCCTCCAGGCGGAGGTCCCGTGCGCCGTGCCAGCGCAGTGCCTTCATGGGCGGCACCCCTTTCGTTCGTCGTACGGCATTGGCGCCGCGTGCATGCGCCGGTGATGTGGTGGTGTCGGCTGCGGCGCCGGGGGCTGGTCGCGCAGTTCCTCCCCCAGCCTTCGGCCGGGGGTACCCCCAGCGCCCCTTCGGGGGCGCGACAGCGCAGCTCAGTTAGGGGCGCTCCTGTGTCGTGTCTCCGAAGCGGGCCCGCCCTGGGCCGTGGTCCAGGAAGGACTGGATGCCGGTGGCTGCGTCGGCGGTGCCGAACACGCCGGTGAACAGGGCGCGTTCGAGGCTGAGGCCGGTGGCGAGGGCCGTGTCCGCGCCGTGGTCGACCGCTTCCTTGATCGCCTCCAGGGCCGCGGCCGGTCCCTCGGCGAGCCGGCGGGCGTAGTCCAGCGCGGTGTCGAGGACCCGGGCGGCCGGGACCACCTCGTCCACGAGCCCGAGCCGCAGCGCCTCCTCGGCGTCCACCCGGCGGCCGGTCATCAGGAGGTTCTTCGCGCGGGACGGGCCGATCAGGCGGGTGAGCCGCTGAGTGCCGCCCGAGCCCGGCATGATGCCGAGCTGAACCTCGGGCTGGCCGAGGAGCGCGTCGTCGGCCGCCACCCGGTAGTCGGCGGCGAGAGCCAGTTCCAGACCTCCGCCGAGGGCGTAGCCGGTGACGGCCGCGACGACCGGCATCGGCAGCCGCGCGACTTCGTCGAAGGTCCGCTGCAGGGCGCGGTTCCAGCCCCGGACCTCCTCGGGGCCCATCGCGGCCAGTGCCTTCACGTCCGCGCCGGCCGCGAACAGGCGCTCTCCGCCGTAGAGCACCACGGCTCGCACGCCGGGGGTGTCGGCGAGCTCGCGGACGCAGGCGGAGAGCTCCTGCCGCTGGACGGAGTCGAAGGCGTTCATCGGCGGGTTGTCCAGGCGGACCGTGACGACCGGCCCGTCGAGGTCGAAGCGGATGCGTGGCACAGGCACCTCCTCGTCGGCTCCAGCACATCCCGCCGGTTCCGGCACCGGCAGGCGCGGGAGCGCTTGTCGAGGCCTTCGTACCGTCGTAAAGTGCGGAAACAGTTTTATAGACCAAGGGGTACACTAAATCTTCGGTGCGGGCAACCGACCGGTCGGGACCCAGGTTGCCCTTGAGCCGGGGCAGCCACGGTCGTCGTCGAACACCACACAGTGAGAGTGAGCCGTGCACAATTTCGCGAGCATCCTCGACTACCACCTGACCCAGCGGCCCGACGCCGTGGCGGTCGCCCAGGAGGGTCAGAGCCTGACGGTTCGTCAGCTGCACGAACGGGTCGGCCAGTTGGCCGCCGGACTAATCGAACTCGGCATCCGGCGCGGCGATGTCGTCGCCCTCCTCCTCTACAACCGGCCGGAGTTCCTGGAGCTGGTCTACGCGGCGAGCCGGATCGGCGCCGTGTTCCTGCCGCTCAACTACCGGCTCTCCGAGGAGGAGTGGCAGTACATCCTGGGCCACGCCCAGGCCAGGGCCGTCATCGCCGAGCCGGAGTTCGTGCCGGCGATGGAGCGCAGTGCCGGCTGCCTGACGGACCTGGAGCACCGGATCCTGGTCGGCGGCACGCCCGAGGGGTCCTGGCGGAGCTACGAGGCGCTGCTCGACGGCCACCGGGGCGCCCGCGTGGATCCGGTGGACGTGGGCACGGAGGACCTGCAGCGCCTGATGTACACCTCCGGCACCACCTCACGGCCCAAGGGCGTGCGCATCACCTACGGGAACCTGCAGGCGAAGAACCTCGCGCACATCGTGCACTTCGGGCTCACCGCGGCCGACACCACCCTGGTGTGCGGCCCGCTCTACCACGTCGGCGGTCTCGACATGCCCGGCCTGGCGACCCTCTACGCGGGCGGCGCCGTGGTGCTCCAGCGCAGGTTCGACCCGGCGGGGGTCCTGGAGTCGATCCCGAGGCACCGCGTCACCAACCTGTGGCTGGCGCCCGCCATGGTCAACGCGGTCCTGGAGGTCCCCGACCGCGACAGCTACGACACCACCTCGGTCCGCTTCATCCTGGGCGGCGGCGAGAAGACCCCCGAGCCGGTGCTGCGCCGCATCATGACCGCGTTCCCCAACGCCTGGTACGCCGACGCCTACGGCCTGACCGAGACCGTCTCCGGCGACACCTTCCTGGACCGTGACCACGCCCTGACCAAACTGGGCTCGGTCGGCCGCCCGGTGCCGCACACCCGGGTCAGGATCGTCGACGACGAGGGCGCGGAGGCACCGGCCGGCGAACTCGGCGAGATCACCCTGCGCGGCCCGAAGGTCTTCGCCGGTTACTGGCGGGACGAACAGGCCACCGCCGCCGCCCTGCGGAACGGCTGGTTCCACACCGGGGACATCGGCCACCTCGACGCGGACGGCTTCCTCTACATCGACGACCGCAAGAAGGACATGATCGTCTCCGGCGGCGAGAACATCGCCACGCCCGAGGTGGAACGGGTGCTGTACGAGCACCCCGCCGTCCTGGAGGCGGCCGTGGTCGGACTGACGCATCCCCGCTGGGGCGAGGTCCCGCGCGCGTTCGTGGTGCTGCGGCCGGACGCGAAGGCCGGGGCCGAGGAACTCCGCGAGTTCTGCCGCGCCCGGCTGGCCAGGTTCAAGGTGCCGGCCCGCTTCGACTTCGTCGCCGAACTGCCCCGCACGCCCTCGGGCAAGGTCCTCAAGCGGACACTGCGCGACGTCCCCGCGGAGGGCTGAACCATGGCCGACGTGAACACCGAACTGCGCCTCGACGGCAGGACCGCCTGGGTCACGGGCGCCGGAAAGGGGCTGGGGCGCGCCATCGCCGTCGCCCTCTCCCAGGCCGGCGCCACCGTCGCCGTGACCGCGCGTACCGCCTCCGATCTGGAGACCCTGGAAACCGAACTCACCGACCACGGCGGCAAGGTGCTGGTGCTGCCCGGATCGGTCGCCGACCCGGCCGCCGTGCGCGAGACGGTCGAGCGCATCGCCGAACGGACGGGCCGGCTGGACGTACTGGTCAACTGCGCCGGGATCAGCCCGCACTTCACCCGCAGCGAGAAGGTCACCGACAAGGACTGGCGGCAGGTCGTCGACGTGAACCTGGACGGCACCTTCTACTGCTGCCGCGAGGCCGGCAAGGTGATGCTGGAGCAGCGCTCGGGTTCGATCGTCAACGTCTCGTCCGTGCACGCCGTCACCGGCTTCGAGCGCATCGCCGCCTACGCCGCGAGCAAGGGCGGGGTGGAGGCCCTGACCCGGGCGCTGGCCGTGGAGTGGGCCGATCGCGGGGTCCGGGTCAACACCCTCGCCCCCGGTTACTTCCACACCGACCTCAGCTCCGGACTGCTGGACAGCCGCTGGGGCGAGCGGATCGTCCGCGGGACTCCGCTGGGCCGGGTGGGCGACGCCACGGAACTGGGCGGCGCCGCGGTGTTCCTCGCCTCGGACGCCTCCCGCTTCGTCACCGGTACCACTCTCACCGTGGACGGGGGCTGGACGGCCTGGTGACCGGCCTCGCCGACGGGCGGTGCACACGCTCCGACCGTCACAGGATTCCCACCATCCGGGTGATTGTGACCCACCGGGGTTTGCCGTCTCGGCGTGAGGGGAGGAATCGTCGCGGTCCGCGACGATTCGGGTCGTGGCAATGAGACAAGGGAAACAGGCATGGCTCAGGGCAGCGTCAAGTGGTTCAACGCGGAGAAGGGGTTCGGGTTCATCGAGCAGGACGGCGGCGGCCCTGACGTGTTCGTGCACTACTCGGAGGTCCAGGGCAGCGGCTACCGGAGCCTGGACGAGGGCCAGCGCGTCGAGTTCGACATCGGGCAGGGTGCGAAGGGCCCGCAGGCGCAGCAGGTCAGGGCGCTCTAGTGCCGTGACCGCGAGGTCCGTCGGGTGGGCCCCCGTCGCCCACCCGTTCGGCGGCCGTCACCCCTCGGCGGCGGCCTTGCGGATCCGCGGCTCGAACTCCCGCCGCACGTAGACGTCGAACGGCTCGGACAACGCGCCGTCGATGACGTGCCGTACCCGGTGTTCCGCCGCGAACTCCTTGATCGCCGCCCGGGAGTCGGGTCCCACGCCCCCGCCGATGATCAGTACTCCGAACTCCTCGGTCGCCAGGAGCTTCAGGACCTCCTCGTCGGTGCTCACCCCCTCCGCGTCGAAGCCGTCCGCGTGCAGCGTGGCGAGTACAGCCGTCACCCTGGCGGGTGTCCTTCCGAGCACCAGTGTCCTCACGGTCGTTTCCTCTCCGGCGGGTCGGTATCGGCACCGCCCAGCCTAGAAACTCAACCGGACTTGAGGTCAACCCCGGCGCCCGCGCCACGCGAGGGTTCGAAGAGTTCCTCGGACACCGCCCGGACCGCGTCGACCACCAGCGGGGCCACGAGCTCCAGCGGGGAGCGGCCGTCCCCGACCACCGATATCGCCCCGACCGGACCCTCGGGCCCGCGCAGCGCGAGGCCGACACACCCGAGGTCCGGGAAGCACTCGCCCCGGTCGATCGCCAGTCCGTTGCGGCGCCGTACCAGGCCGAGTTCACGGTGCAGCTGGTCGAGGCGGCCGATGCTGTGCGGCGTGCGGCGCTCCATCACCGGCGCGCAGCGCGCGTCGATCTCCTCCGGGGTCAGCCAGGCGAGCATCGCCTTGCCGAGTCCGGTGCAGTGTGCGACCGCCCGGCCGCCCACCTTCGACGGGATGTCCACCGCCGCCCGGCCCCCCACCTTGTCCAGGTAGTAGATCTCCGGTCCGTCGAGCACGGCCAGGTGGACGACCATCCTCGTCCTGACCGCCAGGTCCAGCAGGTACGGCGCGGCGGCGGCGCGCAGCGCGCTGTGGCCGGTCTCCCGGCCCCCCAGGCCGAGCGCGCGCGAACCCAGGGTGTATCCGGCCACGGTGTGACGCAGCCAGTCCAGCCGGACCAGCTGGTCGAGAATCCGGTGCGTGGTCGACCGGGGCAGCTGGGTCCGGCGGGACACCGCTTCGAGCGTCAGATGGGTCTGGGGACGTTCGAAGAGGTCCATGATCAGCGTGACCCGCTCCATCATCGACGGAGGCAGCGCAGGGCCGTCGGCCTCGGCGGAACGCGAGCTCAGGCGAAGGGCAGACGTCATCGTCGGTGCCTCTCTGCTCAAACTGAAATCAATTCTAGTTCGGCGCCGACGCCAAGTTATCAATGCCTTCGGCCACGGAGAAAGAGTCGTGCACCGATTCATTGGAGCGTTTGGTCTATTTTACTCTGCGCGCAAAAACGTACCGCTCTCCGGGAAGGAGTTCCCGGAGAGCGGTCGCGTGCTGCCGGACGTCAGCCGTGGTGGGTGAGGTCCAGCGCGATGTCCACGATCATGTCCTCCTGCCCGCCGACCAGTCCGCGTCGGCCGACCTCCTCCAGGATGGTGCGGGTGTCGAGGCCGTACCGTTCGGCGGCGGCCTCCGCGTGCCGCAGGAAGCTGGAGTAGGCGCCGGCGTAGCCGAGGGTGAGGGTCTCCCGGTCGACGCGCACCGGGCGGTCCTGAAGCGGTCGTACGAGGTCCTCGGCGGCGTCCTGGAGGGCGTGCAGGTCGCAGCCGTGCTTCCAGCCGTAGAGGCTGGCGACGGCGACGAACGGCTCGATCGGGCAGTTGCCGGCGCCCGCACCCTGTCCGGCCAGGGACGCGTCGACCCTGGTGACTCCCTCCTCCACCGCCACCACGGAGTTGGCGACCGAGAGGGAGAGGTTCTCGTGGGCGTGGATGCCGATCTGGGTCTGCGGGTCGAGCACGTCCCGGTAGGCGCGGATCCGGTCGCGGACGCCGTCCATGGTGAGCCGACCGCCGGAGTCGGTGACGTAGACGCAGTGCGCGCCGTAGGACTCCATCATCCTGGCCTGCTCGGCGAGGGCCCGCGGGGGCGTCATGTGGGCCATCATCAGGAAGCCGGACACGTCCATGCCCAACTCGCGTGCGGTGGCGATGTGCTGGGCCGCCACGTCCGCCTCCGTGCAGTGCGTGGCGATGCGCACCGAGCGGACCCCGAGGGCGTAGGCGCGCTTGAGCTCGGCGATGGTGCCGATGCCGGGCAGCAGGAGCGAGGTGAGGACGGCGTTCTCGACGGCGTCCGCGGCGGCTTCGATCCACTCCCAGTCGGTGTTGCTGCCGGGGCCGTAGTTGAGGCTGCCGCCGGCCAGGCCGTCGCCGTGGGCGACCTCGATCGCGTCCACGCCGGCCCGGTCGAGGGCGGCGGAGATCTTCGACACGAACTCGGGGGTGATGCGGTGCCGGATGGCGTGCATGCCGTCCCGGAGGGTGACGTCCTGGACGTAGAGCCTGCGGGTCACTCGGTCACCTCGGAGGTCGTGCGGTGGGCGATGCGTTCGGCGACGCGCAGGGCGGCCGAGGTCATGATGTCGAGGTTGCCGGCGTAGGCGGGCAGGTAGTGCGCGGCGCCCTCGACTTCCAGGAAGACGGTGACCTTGGTGGTCGGCAGCTCGGCGGTGCCCTCGGGCAGGAGGGTGTGCACCGGGTCGCCGGCCGCGACCGGCGTGAACTGGACCTGCTGTTTGAGGCGGTAGCCGGGCACGTACTCGGCGACCGCGGCCACCATCTCCTCGACCGAGGCACGGATCGCGTCGTGGTCGGCGTCGCCGGTCAGGCAGTACACCGTGTCCCGCATGATCAGCGGCGGTTCGGCCGGGTTGAGGACGATGATCGCCTTGCCCCGGCGGGCACCGCCCACCTTCTCGATGGCGCCGGCCGTGGTCTCGGTGAACTCGTCGATGTTGGCCCGGGTGCCGGGTCCGGCCGACCTGGAGGCGATCGAGGCGACGATCTCGGCGTAGGGCACGGGGGTGACGCGGCTGACCGCGTGGACGATCGGGATGGTCGCCTGGCCGCCGCAGGTGACGAGATTGAGGTTCTCGACATCGTTGGCGAGGTGCTCGTCCAGGTTGACCGGCGGTACGACGTAGGGGCCGAGGGCCGCCGGGGTGAGGTCGACGAGGCGTTTGCCGTACGGGGCCAGCTTCTTGGCGTTCTCGACGTGGGCCTTGGCCGAGGTGGCGTCGAAGACGATGCCGATGTCGTCGAAGCCGTCCATCCGGATCAGGCCGTCCACTCCCTCGTGCGTGACGGGCACCTTGAGCCGGGCGGCGCGCGCCAGGCCGTCCGACTCCGGATCGATGCCCACCAGCGCTGCCATCTCCAGGGTCTCGGAGAGGCGCAGCACCTTGATCATCAGGTCGGTGCCGATGTTGCCGGAGCCGATTACGGCCACCTTGGTCTTCGTCATCCGTGTTCCTTGGCTTCGGGGGCTTCGGGGACTTCCTGGGGCGTGAAGGCCGCCGTCACCGAACCCAGGCCGGACATCTCGGCCCGTACGGTCGTGCCGGGCGGTGTCGGGACGAGCGGGCCGAGCGCACCGGAGAGCACGACCTGTCCGGCGCGCAGCGGGTCGCCGAACTCCCGGGCGGTGCGCGCCAGCCACAACAGCGCGGCGAGCGGATCGCCCAGGCAGGCGGTGCCGTCGCCCTCGGAGGCGGTCTTCCCGTCGGCGTAGAGCCGCATGGTCACGTCCCGTGGCTCGAACTCGTCGAGGCCGACGGCCTGTTGCCCGAGCACGAAGAGTCCGCTTGAGGCGTTGTCGGCGACCGTGTCCGTGATCGCGATGTCCCAGCCGGCGACCCGGCTGTCCACGATCTCCAGCGCGGCCACGGCATACCCGACCGCCGAGCGGACCCGCGCCAGGTCGAGGTCGGCGGTGTCCAGGTCGGCGGCGAGCACGAACGCGATCTCCGCCTCGGCCCTGGGCTGGAGCAGCCGGCCGCTGGGGACGGCCGGCAGCCCGGTGACGTCCATGTCGTCCAGCAGGACACCGAAGTCGGGCCGGTCGACGCCCACCTGGCGCTGCACCGCCGGGGAGGTCAGCCCGATCTTGCGGCCGACGACGCGTGCTCCGGCCGCGATCCGGTCGCCGACGACGCGTCGCTGGACGGCGTACGCGAGGCCGATGTCGTCCGGACCGAGCAGATCCCGTACCGGCGCACAGGGTCTGTGGTCGCTCGCCGCCCGGGCGAGGCGCGCGGCCGCCTCGGCCACGGCTGTCCCATGGTCCGCGACCGCCGTCGGTTCCCACACGTCTGTCATAGCCGTCCTCGACTCGTTCGGGCCTCCAGCCTGTGCCGCCGCGCCACGGGGCCGCCGGGGACTTTCCGCTCACCGGGACTCCGGGGCGGAGACCGGGATCAGGGGCTGAGGCCGGAAACACGAGTGCCGGCGCCGGAGGACGAGAGCCCACACCCGCCGCGGTGGAGTCGGCGCGTGGAGGGCGGGCGGGGTCTCGGTGAGCGAGATGGCGCGGGAGTGACCTCGCACTGGCTCATTACCGTCGTCCGCGGGGCTGCCGGCGGCGACTGCGGCGTGCCCCGGTCGGCGGGGCCGCGGGGCGTCCGGTCGGCCGGTGGCCGTCGCGGGCCCGCCGCGTCTCCATGGCCTACGAGTGCGCTCTCGATCCCCGGCCCCGCCCCGCGATCCCCAGCCACACGAGCACGGTCCCCACTCGTCAGTGCGGTTCCCCCCGCCGACGAGTTCGGCACCCATCAGGAGGTTCGGATGAGCATCAACGAAGATGCCTACGACGTGATCGTCGTAGGGTCGGGCGGCGGTCTGGTCGGGGCGTACGTGGCGGCGGCGCGTGGCCTGCGTACGCTCGTCGTCGAGAAGACCGACCGGGTCGGCGGCACGGTCGCGTACTCCGGGGCGGGCCTTTGGTTCCCGGGCTCGGCGCCGCTGAGCCGGGCCGGTCTCGGGGCCGACATCGAGGAGGCGCGGTCGTATCTGCGCGCGGTCGTCGACGACCCGTCCCGGGAGGGGCTGCAGGACGCCTACCTGGCGGCCGGGCGCCGGCTGATCGACGAGCTGGAGCAGAACACCTGGTTCCGGTCCTTCGTGCACGGGCCGGTGCCGGACTACTACGCGTCCAGGCCGGGGTCGTCACCCACGGGGCACACCGTCTTCCCGCCGCCGGTCGAGGTCGCGGAGCTCGGCGAGCGCCGGGCGCTGGTCCGTGACCCGCTGCCCACGGAGCGGTTCGGCTTCGACGAGGGCCCGTTGCTGAGCGGCGGGCGGGCGCTGATCGGTCGCGCCCTGTCGGCCTTCCTGGAGACGGGCCACGGCGAACTGCGGCTCAGCACGGCGCTGGAGAGCCTGGTGGTCGAGGACGGCAGGGTCGTCGGCATCGAGGCCGTGAGCGAGGGCGAGCGGGTCCGGCTCCGGGCCGCCCGGGGTGTGCTGCTGGCGGCCGGCGGATTCGAGCGCGACCGTGAGCTGCGCGAGGCGCACCAGTGGCCGCTCACCGGGGAGTGGTCCGACGGCGCCCCGGCGAACACCGGTGACGCCCTGCGGGCGGGCATCGCCGTCGGCGCGGACACCGACCTGCTCGACGAGGCCTGGTTCGTGCCGGGGCTGGTCCACCCGGACGGTCTGCCGATCTTCCACACCGGGACCCGGGGCGGCATCTGGGTCAACGGCGCGGGCGAGCGCTTCGTCAACGAGACGTCCCCCTACGACCAGGCCGGGCACGAGATCTTCCGCCGTCACGTGGCCACCGGCGTACGGCACATCCCCTGCCACTGGGTGTTCGACCAGCGGCAGCTGGACCGGGACGGCATCGGCTGGCCGCCGGCCACTCCGCCCGTCGAGGAGTGGCTGGCCTCGGGCGCGCTGAGGAAGGCCGACACCCTGGAGGAACTGGCGCGGCTGATCGACGTGCCCTTCGACGCCCTGGACCGCACGGTCGAGGAGTTCAACGGCTACGCGGTCACCGGCGTCGACGAGAGGTTCCACCGGGGCGAGACGCCCTGGGACCAGATGTTCCAGTACGTCGTCGGGTTCCCGGCCGACCCCCGCCAGAACTTCCCCGCCAAGCCGTCGCCGGAGTGGCCGAACCCCCTGCTGCTGCCCATCGACCAGGCGCCGTTCTACGCGGCGACCATCGTGCCGTCCGACATCGGCACCAAAGGCGGGCTGCGGATCGACACGCACGCGCGCGTGCTGCGGCCGGACGGATCCCCGATCGACGGCCTGTACGCGACGGGCAACACCGCGGCCGCGATGTCGGGCCGGGTCTACCCCGGTGCCGGCACCCCGATCGGATCGAGTCTCGCGTTCGGGTACCTGGCGGTCCTGGACATGGCCGGGGCGACGGACTGACACCGCGAAGCGAACAGGTGCCCGGGGCACGGGGTGTGCCGGGCACCTTCGCGTGGTCAGGACCCGGCGATCAGCCGGGCGGCCAGCCGCAGGTCCGCCTCGCCCTGCGTGGTGGAGATCTCCCGGGTCAGCATGGCCACGAACACCCCCCACCAGTCGTAGATGAGCAGCCGCACCCGGCTGTGCCCGGTCCACGTGTCCGCCCGGTCCCCGAGGAGCCGCAGGAGCCGTTGCCCCAGCGCGCTCTCCACGATGTCGATCCGGCTGCGGGCGGCGCTCGCGTACTCCGTGAACGACGACAGCGCCACCGCCGAGGCGAGCAGCCGGCTGTCCAGCAGCTTCCCACTCAGCGCGACGAGCGTCTCGGCGACCTCCGTCACGGGATCCGTCGCCCGGTGGGAGGCCGGACCGCCGTCGTCACTGCCCAGGAACTGCTCGATGTGCCATTCAAGGACCGACAGGAACAGATACGGCTTGGACGGGAAGTAGCGGTACAGCGTGGCGATCGCGACCCCGGCCTCCTTGGCCACGTCGTGCATCTGCACGGTGGCCAGGCCCTCGCGTGCGCCGAGGTCGGCGGCGGCGCGCAGGATGCGAATACGGCGGTCGGTCTGCCGGCTCGACATCGGCGCGGCGGGTCGGCGGAGCCCGGCCGGTCTCGCCACGTCGTCCTCCCCCAGGTCGCCGGTCACCCCCACGCTGGGCACTCAGCCGGCCTCCGGGCGGGTCAGGAAGGCCAGCACGGCGCTCTCCCAGGCCGCCTTCTGTTCGATCATCGCCCAGTGTCCGCAGTCGGGCAGCACGTGCAGTTCGGCCTTGGGGATGGTCCGCATCGGCAGCAGCGCGCTCTCCAGCGGTGTGACCCGGTCGTCGCGGCCCCAGGTCAGCAGCGTGGGTGCGGCAACCTTGTGGAGCATGGCCCAGATCGGCTGGTCCGACTGGGACTGGGCGGCCTGAATGGCGGCCATCGCCTGGCGGCCATAGATCCGGCGGGACGCTTCCAGGGTCGCCGGTTCGGTGGCGGTCACCCAGCGCTCCTCGATCAGTTCGTCGGTGAGCAGGGCGGGGTCGTGGACCATCGAGCGCAGCCACTGGACGAGGTTGTCACGGGTGGGGTTCTCCACGAACTCCACCAGCAGGTTGAGCCCTTCGCTGGGGCCCGGGGAGAGGAGGTTGCGACCCACCCCGCCGATGGTCACGATCCTGCGGAACAGGTCCTTGTGCGCGACCGCGAGCCCCACGGCGACGAACCCGCCCATCGAGTTGCCGACCACGTCGACGCGGTCGAGGCCGAGGCCTTCGAGGAAGCGCAGGACGGCCTTGGGGGCGGCCGCCATCGGGTTCTCGGCGGTCGGGTCGCTCACTCCGAAGCCGGGAAACTCCAGCGCCAGGCAGCGGAAGTGCCGGGCGAACACGGGCAGGTTGCCCCGGTAGTTGCGCCAGCCGGTCACCCCGGGGCCCGAGCCGTGCAGCATCAGCAGGGGCGGCCCTTCACCGGCCTCGTGGTAGCGCAGGACGCCGTCGTCGGTGGGCAGTTCGCGCAGGGTGGCCTCGTAGTCGAGCGTGCTCGGTGTCATGACGGTCACCGTGGCACCCACGCGGCGGCCGTCGCCGTACGTCTCCCGATCAGTGGGACGGTCCCGGCGGCGGCGCGGTCCGGCCTTCTACCGTCGCGGACGTACCGACACCGGGGGTCCGACGGGCCGCCTGGGACCTGACCAACGTGAGGGGAGGGCCTGATGGGTGTGCGCTCACTCGGGTACCTGCGTCTGGAGTCCAACGACCTCGACAGGTGGAAGGCGTTCGGCGCCGACTTCCTCGGCCTGATGCCCGTCGAGAGCGACTCCGGGTCGCTCACCTTCCGGATGGACGACCATCCGTCCCGGATCGTGGTCTCGCCGGGTGCCCAGCCCGCGATGACGGCGCTGGGCTTCGAGGTCCTCGACGAGCGGGAGCTGGCGCGGCTGGCCGCGGACGTCGAGAAGGCCGGGATCAAGGTGACCGCCGGCACCGAGGCCGAGGCGGCGGAGCGGAAGGTGACCGGCTTCGTCAGGTTCAGCGACCCGGGCGGCAACCCGGTCGAGCTGTTCTTCGGCAGGACCCTCGACCACCTGCCCGTGCAGACCCCGCTGGTGTCGAAGTTCGTCACCGGTGACATGGGCTTCGGGCACGCCATCGTCTCCGCCGAGGACGCGCGCGGGACGTTCGACTTCTACGTCAATGTGCTCGGGTTCATCGAGCGGAACACGATGCGCTCCCCGGGCGGCACGACCTGGTTCATGGGCTGCAATCCGCGCCACCACACGCTGGGCGTCACGCCGATGCCGGGCCCGGGACGGCTGCTGCACTTCATGGTCGAGGCGGCGACCCTGGACGACGTGGGGCGGGCCCTGGACCGGGCCGGCACGTACGAGGTGCCGATGATGCACTCGCTCGGCAAGCACACCAACGACCACATGGTGTCGTTCTACGTCTGGTCGCCGGAGAACTACGCCGTCGAGTTCGGCTGGAACGGCCTGCAGGTGCCCGAGCCGGTCCCCGTGTACGAGATCACGGACGGCGCGTTCTGGGGCCACCACTTCACACCGCCGCCGCAGCCGGCCGGCTGAGCCTGCGGGGATGGGGGGGGAGCCCCACGGTCCTCGGACCGTGGGGCTCGGTCGTGTTCAGTGGACGGAGATCGCCCGTTCCGGGCAGGCCGTCTCCCCGTCCCGGGCGGCCTGTTCCAGGCTCTGAGGGACGTCTCCGTCCAGGGGCAGCGCATAGCCGTCGTCGTCCAGCCGGAAGAGTCCCGGTGCCGCGGCCGCGCACCGCGCATGGCCCGAGCACGACGACGAGTCGATGGTGACCTTCATTCAACCCACTCCGTTCTACGGCTTGTTGGTCGATCCCGCGTCGACGGTGAACTGCAGGCCCGTGACGTAACGCGCCTCGTCCGAGGCGAGGAACAGCACTGCGTTCGATATGTCCCGCGGTTCGACGTACGGTGCCAGCGGGTTCATCGCGACGAGTGCGAACAGCGGCTCCCGCGCCGCGAGTTCCTCGATCGGCACGCCGACGGTGATACCCGTGTCGCTGACCCCGGTCGGGTGGACGGTGTTCACCCGGATGCGGTGCGGGGCGAGTTCGTTGGACAGGGCCTTCATCAGGCCCACGACGCCGTGCTTGCTCGCCACGTAGTGGGCGTACGGCACATGGCCGCGGATGCCGGCGGCGGAGCTGGTGATGACGATCGAGCCGCCCTCCCCCTGCTCGATCATCCAGGGGGCCGCGGCGCGCACCGTGTTCCATGGGCCCTTGAGATTGACGTCGATGTTGACGTCCCAGGCCTCGTCGGACAGCTCCCAGGCGGCCCCTATGCTCATCACTCCGGCGTTGGCGACGACGGTGTCGAGCCGCCCGAACTCCTCGCGCGTCGCGTCGACCGCGGCCCGCATCTCGGCGATCGAGCGGACGTCGGCCTGGACCGGGATGCACCGCCGGCCGGTCTCCCTGACCAGCTTGACGGTCTCCTCCAGCTCGTCCTTCGACGCCAGCGAGTAGGGCAGTTCCGCGCTGATGTCGTGGCAGACATCGGTGACGACGATGTCCGCGCCCTCCTCGGCCAGCCGCACGGCATGCGAACGGCCCTGCCCGCGCGCCCCTCCTGTGATGAGCGCGACCTTGCCCTCCATTCGCCCCACGGCCACCTCACTTCTCCTTCGCGTGGTCGATCAGATCCTCCGCCGCCTCGCGCAGGGCGCGCAGCCTGGTCTGGAGGAGTTCCCTTTCGGCCTCGTCGGACGGGCCGGGTCCGGCGAGGCGTGCGTCCGTCTCCGCGATCTCGGCGAGGAGCCGGCCGTGGGCCTCCTCGCGGGTGAGCAGGTCCAGGTCGGTCCAGTCGGACCGCTCGGACTCGGGTCGCCGGGTCATGCGGGGAGGTTGTAGAGGCGGCGGGTGTTCAGCTCCACGATCTTGTGCACCTCGTCGTCGGGCACGTCGGCGAGGACCTCGGCCGCGTAGGCGCGGGACTTGGGCCAGTAGGAGTCGGAGTGCGGGTAGTCGCACTCCCAGGTGATCCTGTCGACGCCGACGTGGTGCCGTACCTCCACGCCGAACCGGTCGTCGATGAAGCAGCCGTGGAAGTGCCTGCGGAACAGCTCCGAGGGCCGCACGCTCTGGTTGACGTTCTGGTAGAAGCGGTGCCGCTCCCAGGTGCCGTCGGCGCGCTCCAGGAGGTAGGGGATCCAGCCGATGCCGCCCTCGGAGAGGCCGATCTTGAGGTTGGGGTGCTTGTGCAGCACCGGCGAGAAGAGCAGGTCGGCGGTGGCGAACATGGCGTTGCAGCCGAACAGGGCGATGGTGACCGCGAAGGGGGCCTCCTCGGCGGTCTTCGGGGGCTTGCCCGAGGTGCCGAAGTGCAGGCACAAGGGCAGGTCGGTCTCCTCGGCCGCCGAGAACATGGGGTCCCAGTGGTCGGTATGGAAGGAGGGCAGGCCGCGGGGGGCGGGGTTCTCGGGGAAGGAGATGGCCTTGGCGCCCTTGGCCGCGGTGCGGTGGATCTCGGCGACGCAGGCGTCGACGTCCCACATCGGCATGACGACCAGCGGGATGAGCCGGCCGGGTGCGGTGGCGCACCACTCGTCGAGGACGAAGTCGTTCCACGCCTGCACGCACAGCAGGGCCAGTTCGCGGTCCTGGCCGTCCAGGAAGACGTGGCCGGAGAAGCCCGGGAAGGACGGGAAGCACAGAGCGCCCCAGACGCCGTCCAGGTCCATGTCGCGGATCCGTGCCTTGGGGTCGTAGCAGCCCGGGATCATCTCGTCGTAGCGGGTGGGTTCGAGGCCGAACTCCTCGGGCCGCTTCCCGGCGACGGCGTTGAGGCCGATGTAGGGGTAGATCCGGTCCTCGTAGACCCAGACCTCGGCGGGGGCCCGTCCCTCGCCGCGTGACTGCTCCACGATGCGCGGTCCGGCCTCCCGGTACCTCGCCGGCAGCCGGTCGGACCACAGGCGCGGGGGCTCGATCAGGTGGTCGTCGGTCGACAGCAACTTCATCCATGGCTGCAACGGCATCGTGTACTCCCTCGGTCTCGGGACTCTCTAGCACCGGGCACATTGTGTGCACTGAAACCGTCCCACTGGGCGGGAAAGGTCGTCTGCTTCCCGCACGGTTTTGGAGATCATCGGATATCGATCAGCTTCCCCAGCCACCATTAAGGCTACTCTTTTCTTCTACGGAAGGAGACCCCATGGGTCGAGTGCAGGACAAGGCCGTCTTCATCACCGGGGCCGCACGCGGCCAGGGCCGGGCCCACGCGGTTCGGCTCGCCTCGGAGGGGGCCGACATCATCGCCGTGGACCTGTGCGAGGACATCGCCACCAACGGCTACCCGCTGGCCACCGAGGCGGACCTGGACGAGACGGTCCGGCAGGTGGAGAAGCTCGGCCGGCGCATCGTCGCCCGGCGGGCCGACGTACGGGATCCGGCCGCGCTCAAGTCGGCGGTCTCCGAGGGGGTGGCGGAGCTGGGACGGCTCGACGCCGTGGTCGCCCAGGCCGGGATCGCCCCGCTGGGGCCGCAGCAGACCGCGCAGGCCTTCCTGGACGCCGTCACCGTCGACTTCAACGGGGTGGTCCACGCTGTCGAGGCGGCCCTGCCCCATCTGCCCGACGGCGCGTCGATCATCGCGACCGGGTCCATCGCGGGGCTGATACCGGCGACCGTCGACAACCCGGCCAACGGGCCCGGCGGGCTGGGCTACTCGTTCGCCAAGCGCCAGGTGTCCGCGTTCGTGCACGACCTGGCGACGGTCCTGCTCTCCCGCCGGATCCGGGTCAACGCGGTGCACCCCACGAACGTCAACACCGACATGCTGAACAGCGACCTCATGTACCGGTCGTTCCGGCCCGACCTGGAGAACCCGACGCGCGAGGACGCGTTGCCCAGCTTCCCCGCGACGACCGGGTTCGGGATCCCCTACGTCGAGCCGGAGAACATCTCCGACATGGTGCTGTTCCTGGTGTCGGACGAGTCGCAGTACGTCACCGGCATGCAGATGCGCGTCGACGCCGGCGGCTACGTCAAGCGACGCCCGCAGCTGCCGGCGTTCTGACGGTCAGGCACGCATGTCGATGACCACCTTGCCGGTGGTGCGCCGCCCGGCCACGTCGGTCAGTGCGGACGCCACGTCGGCGAGGGGGTGGACGCGGGAGACGAGCGGGCGCATCCCGTCCCGGACCATCCGGGCGAGCGCCCGGTCGCCCGCGGCCACCGCGGCCGGGGCGCACTGGCGCAGCATCCGGATCTCGAAGCCCCGTACGACCGCGTCCTTGAGCAGCACCAGGTTGAGCGGGATCCTCGGGATCCTCCCGTCGGCGTAGCCCACGGTGACGAACCGGCCGCCCCGGCGCAGCGCGCGCAGGGCCGCCTCCGCGTGGTCGCCGCCCACGGGGTCGACGACCAGGTGGGCGCCCTCGCCTCCGGTCAGTTCGCGGACCCGCGTCTTCAGGTCCTCTCGGACGTAGTCGACGCCGCCCTCGGCGCCCAGTTTCCGGGCGACCGTGAGCCGCTCCGGGCTGGACGCCGCCGCCACGACGCGCATCCCGAGCCGGGTGGCGATGTCGACGGTCGCGGAGCCGACGCCGCCCGCGGCCCCGAGCACGGTCGCCCACTCCCCCGCCGTGCCCTGCCCGACGGTGGTCAGGGCGTGGTAGGCGGTCGCGTAGGTGACGTGGAACGCGGCGGCGTGGACCATGTCGAGGCCCTCGGGGACAGGGCGCAGGCCCGCCACCGGCACCACGACCTGCTCGGCGAAGGCGCCGGTGAGCACCGCGCCGGCCACCGGCGAGCCCACCCCGGGGCCGGACACGTCCGGCCCCAGCGCTGCGACGACACCGGCGAACTCGCTGCCCGGGGTGAACGGCAGCGGCGCGGGCACCTGATAGCGGTTCGCCACCAGCAGCACGTCCGGGTAGTTGACCGCGGCCGCGTGCACCCGGACCAGGACCTCCCCGGGGCCGGGTACGGGGTCGTCCAGTTCGACGACGACAAGGCCGTCCGGGGGCCCGTAGCCCGTACAGCGTGCGGCTCTCACCGGGTGCTCCCGGTGGCCGGCATCGCCGGGTCCCGGGGCAGTCCCAGGACCTGTTCGGCGATGGTGTTGCGCTGGATCTCCGCGGTGCCGGCGCCGATCGTCGAGGCCCGGGTGCGCAGGAAACCCCACACCCAGCGGCCGCGCTGGACGGCGTGCGGGTCGCGGCGGCCCAGGATCCCGTACGGCCCCAGCAACTCCAGGGCGAACTCGTGCAGTTCCTGCTCGAAGGTCACGATGAACAGCCGTGCGGTGGAGGAGGCGGGGCCGGGCTCGCCCGTCGCCATGATGTCGGCGATGGTCCGCATCCCGGTGAGCCGCATGACCGTCACCCGGATCTCGAAGTCGGCGAGCCGGTCACGCACCAGGGGGTCGGCGGTGGCCCCGCGTTCGTGGGCCAGCGCGATCAGCTCGTCGAGGACGCGCCGGTACAGGGCCGCCTGGTTCATCGCCCCGGCGGCGCGTTCGTGGCCGAGGCTGGTGCGGACCAGGGGCCAGCCGCCGTTCTCCGCGCCGATCCGGTCGGCGGCCGGGACCCGGACGTCGTCGAAGAAGATCTCGCAGAAGTGCGCGTCGCCGGTGAGGTCCCGCAGCGGGCGCACGGTCACGCCGGGGGCGCGCGCGTCGATCAGGAGGTAACTGATGCCGTCCTGACGGGAGTCGGGGGGGCCGGTGCGGACCAGGGTGAAGAGGATGTCGGCGATGTCGGCAGAGCTGTTCCACACCTTCTGGCCGTTGACGACGTACTCGGCGGCGGGGTCGTCGGGGCCGCCGCCCTCGCGGCGTGCCGTCGTGCGCAGCGCGGGGAGGTCCGAGCCCGCCTCCGGCTCGGAGTACCCCTGCGCCCAGACCGTGTCGCCGCGCAGCATGGGGCGCAGGAAGCGGTCCTTCTGCTCGGGCGTGCCGTACCTGATGAGGGTGGGGGCGGCGATGCCGAGTCCGGTGCCCAGGGGGCCGGGGACCCGGGCACGCGCGTACTCCTCCTGATAGACGACCTGACGGGCGAAGGACAGGTCCATTCCGCCGTACTCGCGCGGCCAGCCCGGTCCCGCACAACCGCCGTCGTACAGGGTGGCCAGCCACTGCTTCTGCCACGCGAGGCGTTCGGCGGGGTCCTTGGGACGGCGCCCGGGGTGATGCTCCGTCAGGAAGGCGCGCAGGCGGGTGCGGAACTCCTCGTCGGTCCCGGTCTGGGCCGCGGTCATCGCGGGGCCATGCGGATCGCGCCGTCGAGGCGGACGGTCTGGCCGTTGAGGTAGGGGTTCTCCAGCATCTCGACGGCGAGGCGGGCGAAGTCGTCGGGGTCGCCGAGGCGTTTGGGATGGGGCACGGAGGCGGCGAGGCCGTCGCGGATGTCCTCGCGGAGGCGGCCGAGCATGGGGGTGTCCATGATGCCGGGGGCGATGGTGTTCACCCGGATCTGCCAGCTGGCCAGGTCGCGGGCGGCGACGAGGGTCATGCCGTGCACGCCGGCCTTGGCGGCCGTGTAGGAGGTCTGGCCGATCTGGCCGTCGAACGCGGCGACCGAGGCGGTCAGGACGACGGCTCCGCGGTCGCCGTCCACCACCTCGTTGCCGGAGAGACGGGCCGCGGCCAGGCGCAGTACGTTGTAGGTGCCGATCAGGTTGACCCGTATGACCTCGGCGAAGGTGGCGAGTTCGCCGGGGGTGCGGTCACGGTCGATGATCCGGGTACGGTCGCCGCCGCGCCCTGCGCAGTGCACGACGAAGCGCAGCGGGCCGAGTTCCTCCGCGGTGTCGAGGGCGGCGTTCACGGAGGCCTCGTCGGTGACGTCGGCCCGGACGAAGCGGGCGGCGTCGCCGAGGTCGGCGACCGCCTTGGCGCCCTGTTCCGCGGAGATGTCGGCGAGGACGACCCGGCCGCCGCGGTCGATGATCCGGCGCGCGGTGGCGAGTCCGAGGCCGGAGGCGCCGCCGGTGACCAGTGCCGTGGATCCGTCGATGTTCACTTGAGTCTCCTCTACAGGCCCAGGGACTTGCTGATGATGGTCTTCAGGACCTCGCTGGTGCCGCCGTAGATCCGCGTCACGCGGGCGTCGGCGTACAACCGGGCGATCGGGGATTCGAGGATGTAGCCGTAGCCGCCGTGCAGTTGCAGGCAGCGGTCGACCACCCGGCCCTGTGTCTCGGTGCAGAACAGCTTGGCCTTGGCCGCGTCGGCCGGGCTCAGCTCCCCGGCGACGAGCGCGCTGATCGCCGCGTCCAGCAGGGTCTGGGCGGCCTCCGCCTCGGTGGCCACGGCGGCGAGTTCGAACTTGGTGTTCTGGAAGGAGGACAGCGCCTTGCCGAATATCCGGCGGTCCCGGACGTAGGCGACCGTCAGGTCGATCGCGGCGCGCATCTGGGCGACGGCGCCGACGGCGATGGCCAGCCGTTCCTGGGCGAGGTTGCGGCCGAGGTGGGTGAAGGCGGCGCCTTCCTCGCCCAGCAGGTTGGCCGTGGGCACCCGGACTGCGTCGAAGGCCAGCTCCACCGTGTCCTGGACGGTGAGGCCGATCTTCTCCAGCCTGCGTCCCACGGTGAACCCTGGCATGCCCTTCTCCACGACGAGCAGGGAGAGTCCGGCGCGCCGGTCGTGCGGGTCGGTGCCGGTGCGGGCCACGACGATCACCAGGTCGGCGTGGTGGCCGCCGGTGATGAAGGTCTTGGCGCCGTCGAGCACCCAGTGGTCACCGTCGCGGACCGCCCTCGTCGCGATGCCGGCCAGGTCGGACCCCGTGCCCGGTTCGCTCATCGCGATCGCGGTGTACAGGTCGCCCGAGGCGAGGCCCGGCAGCCAGCGGGCTCGCTGTCCGGCGTCGGCGAGGCCCGTGAAGTACGGGACGACGACGTCGAGATGGGTCCGCAGGCCGCCGAGGGTGACGCCCGCTCGGGCGCACTCCTCCTGGATCACGACGTTGAAGCGGTAGTCGTCCTGGCCCCCGCCGCCGTACTCCTCGGGGATCGCGGCGCCGAGGATTCCCAGCTTGCCCATCGAGGTGAAGAGGTCACGGGGGACGAGACCGGCATGCCGCCAGTCCTCGTACACCGGCAGCACCTCGCGGGCGATGAAGTCCCGGACCAGCAGGCGGAAGTCCTGGTGGTCCCGTTCGAACAGGGTCCGGCGCATCGGATCTCCTTCGACTCTCGACCCTATTCAGTATACGCAATTAGCCAACTCTGGCACAGAAAAAGGCTCCGTGCCGCGGGAAGCCGCACGGAGCCTGGATAATAAGTGTCAGTAAATCAGTGCCACCAGGGGATGAGGGCGTCCAGGTGGCGGCGCATCCGGTGGCGGGCCACCCCGGCGTCGCCCTGCACGATCGCGTCGAGGATGCGCTGGTGGACGTGCTGGACCTCGTCGGCCGCCGTGTCGCCGGGCAGTGGCCGGTCGTGCCCCGAGGCATGCCGGCGGAACAGCTCGGTGATGATGGCGAGGAACAGCGACAGCACCGGATTGTCGGCCAGGGCCGCCAGTTCGGCGTGGAACAGGTCGGCCTTGCGGGAGTCGTCGGCCGGGCCCTCGACGGTCCAGCGGACGGCCCTGCCCAGGCGCTCGGCGACCTCCGGGTCGCCCCCCGCGTGCCGGGCGGTCACCCTGGCGACGATGCCGAGTTCGACGGCGTTGCGGACGATCCGCAGGTCGTCGGCGGTGACGCCCTGGTATTCGAGGAAGAGGGCCATGGTGTCGATGCTGGCCTGCGGCTCGGGCTCGGTGACGACCAGGCCGCCGCCGGGGCCGCGCCGCATCCGGGCGACCGAGTGGTACTCCAGGAGCCGTACGGCCTCACGCAGGACGGCCCGGCTGATCTCGTAGCGGGCCAGCAGATCCGCTTCCGAACCGAGGACCATGCCGGTCTGCCAGCCGCGCGCGGCGATGTCGTCGTGGATCCGGGAGGCCACCACCTCGGCGAGCTTGGCGCGCGGGCCCTCGACCAGTTCGGGCTCGACCACACTTCCCGAGATCCGCGCGCCGCGGCGCACCCGGTGCTTCTCGATCCAGGCGGCCACCGACTCCAGATGCGCCGTCAGCTCGGTCTGCGCGCGGGCCCCGTCGTCGGCGACGACGGCGTCGACGACGGCGCGGTGCTCGCGGTGCGAGGTCTCCTTCGCCGCATGCATCTCCGCCTTGGAGATCCGGCGCGAGGTGTGGGCGTAGCGGGCGGTGAGGCGGGTGAGGACGTCGATGAACAGGTGCAGCACCGGGTTGCCGGACAACTGGCCGAGTACCGGGTGCAGGGGGTCCTGCGAGTGGACCGACGGGTCGTCCCAGTGGTCGCGCTCGGAGTCGAGGGTGGCGCGGAGGGTGGCGATGCCCTCTTCGGTGATGCGGTCGGCGGCGAGGCCGGCGGCGATCGGTTCGAGCAACTGGCGGGCCTGGAGGAGGTCGGTGACGCTGGTGCCGACGTATTCGAGGTAGATCACCATGGCCCGGGTCGCCGGGCCCGCGTCGGGAGCACAGACGATCAGGCCGCCGCCGGGGCCGCGCCGCATCCGGGCGACCTGGTGATGCTCGACCAGGCGCACCGCCTCGCGCAGCACCGCCCGGCTCACCCCGAGCTGCTCCCGCAGGTCCACCTCGGAGCCCAGCGACTCGCCGACGGGCCAGCCCCGGCGGATCACGGTCGCCTCGATGCGCTGCGCGGTCTGCGCGGCCAGCTTGCCCACCGGGGCGTCGGTCTCGCCGTCGGCGGGCTCGCGGTCGACGGCAGTCGCCATGGGCCAACTCCTCTGCGGAAACATTGCGGATCCCCAGTCTATTCAGCACCGGCCAGGAGCCCCCGGACCGGACATCCGACGCCGAGATCGGGCTACTGATTTCGGCACTGCCCCCTGGCAACCGGGACCTGGCCATGGTTAGAGTACCCTCATTTCGAGATCGCTTGCGTGAGGACCGAGGAGTCGGTGGCGATGCGACTGGAACCCACACCCGAACTGGAGGCCTTCCGCGGCAAGGTGCGCGCCTTCGTGGCCGAGCACGCGCCGGGCGTCAAGGCACACGCCGGGGTACGCGCACCCGAGCCGGAGCTGATGCCGGCCGTCCGGGCCTGGACCGCGCGGCTGTACGAGGCGGGCCTGCTCGGCATCGACTGGCCGGCCGAGTACGGCGGCCGGCCCGACGCGAACCCCCTGGAACCGTCCGTCGTCGCCGAGGAGATCGCCCGCGCCCGCACCTGGGCCCCGGTCGGCGCGGCCTCGCTGGCCTCGGCGGCCCTCATCGAGTTCGGCACCGACGCACAGCGGGCGCGGTTCCTGCCCCGCATCCGCTCCTGCGACGACGTCTGGTGCCAGCTGTTCAGCGAGCCCGAGGCGGGCAGCGACCTGGCGTCCCTGCGCACCCGGGCCCGCCGCGAGGGCGAGGGCGACGACGCGGCCTTCGTCGTCGACGGCCAGAAGGTGTGGACCACCAACGGACAGCACGCGGACATGGGTTACCTCCTGGCGCGCACCGACGACGGCGCGCCGAAGCACCGGGGCATCACGGCCTTCGCACTGGACATGCGCAGTCCGGGGGTCGAGGTGCGGCCGTTGCGCGAGATCACCGGGACGACCGACTTCAACGAGGTCTTCCTGGACGGGGTACGGATCCCGGCGGCGAACGTGATCGGCGGGGTGAACGACGGCTGGCGGGTGGCGATGAGCAGCCTCGGGCGGGAGCGCTCGGGGGTGGCCGCGCGCGGGGTCGAGCTGTTCGCCGTCCTGGACGACCTGTTGCGCCTCGCGGAGGACGTGCCGGCCGGCGGCCGGCCCGCGCTCGACGACACCGCCACCCGCCAGGAGATCGGCGGACTGGCCGCACGGGTGCAGGTGAACGCCGCGGTGATCGGCCTCGCGCAGTCGCGGATGCTGCACGGCACGGAGCGACCCGCGGACGCCCTGCTGGGCAAGATCTTCTTCAGCGAGCTCAACCACGACCTGGCCGACCTCGGCCTGCGCCTGCAGGGCACCGACGGCCTGCTCACCGAGGACGATCCGGCGGCGGTCGCGGCGGGCTGGTGGCAGGACGCCCACCTGTACTCACGCGCGTACACGATCGCGGGCGGTGCGAACGAGGTACTGCGGACACAGATCGCCGAGCGGGGTCTCGGGATGCCCCGGGAACCCCGCTGACCTGGCCGGACGCCCGGCGACCCGATCGAGGGCCAATCAATTGGACCGCTCGGTCGATATCGAGATCCGATGCATGCCGCAATATTGATTGTACCGATCGGTCCACGTATGGTTCCCTCCATCGCGACGCCGAGAGAACGAGGGAACCATGAGCGAGAGCATCGCCGGGACCGATGCCGCCACGGAGCTGCCGGAGTTTCCGACGCCCCGATCGAGCCAGTGCCCGTTCGCGCCCCCTCCGGCGCTGCTCGCGCTGCACGAGACGGACAAGGACGTCATACGCGTCCGGACCTGGGACGGCACCACCCCGTGGCTCGTCACCTCGCACGCCGCGCAGCGCGAGCTGATGACCGACCCGCGGCTCAGCGCGAACATCGGTGCCCCGGGCTACCCGCACACGACGGAGGCCATGAAGGCGCACGCGGCCGGGATCCAGCCGTCGATCAACAACACCGACGGTGCCGAGCACACCCGCTGGCGCCGGATGCTGACCAATTCGTTCACCCGGCACCGGATGGAGAAACTCCGCCCGGAGATCCAGCAGATCACCGACGACCTCATCGACAGGATGCTCGCCGGGCCCAACCCGGCCGATCTCAACGAGGCCCTGTCCCTGCCGCTGCCGTCCCTCATGATCTGCGCGCTCCTCGGCGTGCCGTACGAGGACCACGACTTCTTCCAGGAGCATGCCGGGGTCACCAACGCCCGTTTCAAGACCCCCGAGGAGGCGGCCCAGTCCATCGTCGAGGTGCGCCGCTACATCGCCGGGCTCATCGAGGCCAAGATGGACGACCCCGGTGAGGATGTCCTCTCCGACCTCGGCGCACGGATCAAGGAGGGGGTGCTCTCCATGGCGGAGGCCGCCCCGCTCGGGCACATCCTGCTCGTCGCCGGCCACGACACCAGCGCCAACATGATCACCCTGGGCACCGCGCTGCTGCTGCAGAACCCCGACCAGCTCGCCGCACTGCGGGAGAACCAGGACGACCCGAAGTACGTGACCAAGGCCGTCGAGGAACTCCTTCGGTACCTGACCATCCCGCACCTGCTGGCGCGCCGGGCGGTGCTGGACGACATCGAGATCGGCGGGGAGACCATCCGCGCCGGCGAGGGCGTCATCGCCTCGCTGCCGGCGGCCAACTGGGACCCCGAGGCGTTCCCGGAGCCCGGCAGGCTCGACCTGACCCGTACCGCGGCGCACCACCACGCGTTCGGCTGGGGTCCGCACCAGTGCGTCGGCCAGCAGCTGGCCCGCATCGAGCTGCACGTCGTGTTCAGCACGCTGTTCCGCCGCATCCCTGCCCTGCGGCTCGCGGTCGACGTCTCGGAGCTGAAGTTCAAGGAGGACTCCCAGGCGTACGGCATCTACGAACTGCCCGTCGCCTGGTGACCGGCGGCCCGCGGAAGGAGACAGGCTCATGGCCACGATGAAATCCGTCCGGACCGGTGCGAGCAACGAGATCGAGGTCGTGGAGACCGAGCGTCCGGTGCCCGGCCCGAGGGACGTACTGGTCAGGATCCGCGCCTGTGGTATCTGCGGCACCGACACCTTCTTCGTCCGGTCCGGCGGCACCCCGTACAACGCCGACGGCTCGGTGGTGCCGCTGCTGCTCGGCCACGAACCGGCCGGTGAGATCGCGCAGGTGGGTGCGGAGGTCACCGGGCTGAAGGTCGGCGACCGGGTGGTGGTCAACCCGCAGGGCGTGCCGTCGGGGATCATCGGATGCGGCGGTGCGCACGGCGGGATGAGCGAGTACCTGCTGCTGGAGGAGGCCGAGGTCGGCCGGACCGTCGCCGTCTTCCCGGACACCGTGCCGTTCGACGTCGCCGCGCTCAACGAGCCGATGGCGGTGGCCCGGCACTGCGTCAACAGGTCCGAGGCGCGCCCCGCCGACAAGGTGGTCGTCTTCGGTGCCGGGCCGATCGGCCTGGGCGTCACGATCTGGCTGAAGCTGCGCGGGGTGGCACACGTGGTCGTCGCCGACGTCCTGCCCGAGCGGCTGGAGACGGCGCTCGCCGTGGGCGCGGACGCCGTCGTCGACTCCGCCGCCGAGAACCTCACCGCGCGGCTGACCGAGCTGCACGGTGAGGCGGCCGACGCGTTGGGCCGGCCGCGCGCGGGCACCGACGTCTACATCGACGCCGCCGGGGTCCCCGCCGTCTTCAACGCCACCGTGGACGCCGCCAAGTGGGGCGCCAGACTGGTCATGGTGGGCGTGCACGAGCCGTCCGCCGAGATCGACCTCGGCGGGATGCTCCGCAGCGAACTCACCCTGATCGCCTCCCAGGGGTACCCGACCGAGATCTTCGAGGTGACGGCGGAGCTGGTGGAGCACCAGGAGCGGTTCGCCCGGCTGATCAGTCACCGGGTGCCGTTCGCGGAGGTGACCCGGGCCTTCGAGCTGGCACTGACTCCCGGAGCCGCCGAGAAGGTCGTCGTCACCTACGACGAGACGTGAGCGGGTGGGGAAGGCGGAGCGGGGCTCCGTCTTCCCCGCCGTCACAGCAGCTCGACGATGGTGGCGTTCGCGGTGCCGCCGCCCTCGCACATGGTCTGGAGGCCGTAGCGGAGGCTCTCGTGCCGCATCCGGGCCAGCAGCCGGGTCATCAGGATGGCGCCGGAGCCGCCCAGCGGGTGGCCGACGGCGATCGCGCCGCCGAGCGGGTTGAGCCGCCCGGGGTCGGCGCCGGTCTCGGCGAGCCACGCCAGCGGCACCGGCGCGAACGCCTCGTTGACCTCGTACACGCCGATGTCGGCGAGGGAGAGTCCGGAGCGGCGCAGTACCTTCTCGGTGGCCGGGATCGGGCCGAGCAGCATGGTGATCGGGTCCGCTCCGCTGACCGCTCCGGTGTGGTAGCGGGCGATCGGGGTGAGGCCGAGCTCGCGGGCCCGTCCGGGGGTGGTGATGAGCAGGGCCGCCGCGCCGTCGGAGATCTGCGAGGAGTTCCCGGCGTGGATCACGCCGTCCTCCTTGAACGACGGCTTGAGCCGGGCCAGCGTCTCGACCGAGGTGCCGCGGCGCAGCCCCTCGTCCGTGGTGAACTTGGTGCCGTCGGCCTCCACCGGCACGAGGTGGTCGTCGAAGACGCCCGCGTCGATCGCCGCGGCGGCCTTCGCATGGGACTCGGAGGCGAACTCGTCCAGCCTGGTGCGGGTCAGTCCCCAGCGTTCGGCGATGAGTTCGGCGCCGATGCCCTGGCTGAACTCGAAGCCGTCGTAGCGGGCGAGGACCGCGGGGCCGTACGGCATGCCCGAGGTGCGGTGCGAGCCCAGCGGCACCCGGGTCATGGTCTCGACGCCGCCCGCGACCACCAGGTCGTACTGGCCGGACATGACGGCGTGCGCGGCCTGGTCGACCGCCTGCTGGCTGGAGCCGCAGGCCCGGTTGACGGTGACGGCGGGGACGTGTTCGGGCCAGCCGGCGGCGAGGACCGCGAACCGGCCGACGTTGCTGGACTGGTCGCCGACCTGGGTGACGCACCCCCAGACCACGTCGTCCACCGTGCCCGGGTCGATTCCGGTGCGCTCGGCCAGGGCGGTCAGCACCTTCGCGGACAGGTCCGCCGCGTGCACCGGTGCCAGCGAGCCGTTGCGCTTGCCGATCGGGGTCCGTACGGCGTCGACGATGACGGCCTCTCGCATGGGAACTCCTTCTTCAGGTCGTCGCGGGTACCGGAAGGTCATTGCGGGTGGCGGACGCCCCAGTCCCGGAACACCGCCCGGGTGTCGGCGCCGACGGCCGCGGCGGTGCGGCCGGGGCGGGACGGGGTCGCCGAGAAGCGGGGAGCGGCGGCCGGCTGGACCACGCCGTCGCGGGTGAACAGGCTCGCGCGCGCGGCCAGATGGGGATGCGCAGCCGCCTCGGTGAGGCTCAGCACCGGCGCCACGCAGGCGTCGGTGCCTTCGAACAGCCGCGCCCACTCGTCGCGGGTGCGCTCGGCGAACCGCTCGGTCAGCAGCCGGCGCAGCTCGGGCCAGGTCGACCGGTCGTGCTGGCGGTCCGGGTCCACGTCCAGGCCGAGCAGCCCGACCAGGGTGCGGTAGAACTTGCGCTCCAGCGCGCCGACGGCCACATGACGGCCGTCCTTGGTCTCGTACACGGCGTAGAAGGGCCAGCCGCCGTCGAACCGGTTGACGCCCCGCTCGTCACGCCACTCGTCGCGGGCCAGCTTGGCGAAGGTGCTGGCGAGCAGGTGGGCGGTGCCGTCGACGACGGCCGCGTCGACGACCTGGCCCACGCCGGTGCGCCCGACGGCGTGCAGTGCGGCCAGCACCCCGATCACGAGGTAGCAGCCGCCGCCCCCGAAGTCGCCGACGAGGTTCAGCGGGATCCGCGGCGGGCCGCCCGCCTCCCCGATGGCGCCGAGCGCGCCGGTCAGCGCGATGTAGGTGATGTCATGTCCCGCCGCTGCGGCGAGCGGCCCGTCCTGGCCCCAGCCGGTCATCCGGCCGTAGACGAGGCGGGGGTTGCGGGCCAGGCACGCGTGGGGTCCGATGCCGAGACGTTCGGTGACGCCGGGCCGGAATCCCTCGATCAGCGCGTCCGCGCGCTCGACGAGCCGGAGCAGGGCGTCGACGCCGGCCGGTTCCTTCAGGTCGAGGACGACGGACCGCTTCCCCCGGTCGAGGACGTCCGCCGGTCCGCCCGCGTCCGGTTCGTCCCGGCGGCCGGGCCGGTCCACGCGGACCACCTCCGCACCGAGGTCGGCCAGCAGCATCCCGGCGAACGGCCCCGGCCCGATCCCGCCGAGCTCGACGATCCGGCAGCCGGCGAGCGGTCCCGCCGCCATCGTCAGCGGCCCTTCCACTGCGGCGGCCGTTTCTCCGCGAACGCGGCCGCTCCTTCACGGGCGTCCTCGGACCGGAAGACCGGCTCGGCGATGTCGAACTGCCTGCCCCACGCCTCCTCCAGGCTCCAGTCGGCGGTCGAGCGGGCGATCAGTTTGGTCGCCGCGACCGCCAGCGGCCCGTTGGCGGCGACGGTCCCGGCCAGCGCGAGGGCGCCGTCGAGCGCGCCGCCCTCGTCGGTGAGCCGGTTGACCAGGCCGTACGCGGCGGCCCGTTCGGCGTCGACTGGCCGGCCGGTCAGCAGCAGTTCCAGGGCGATGGCGTACGGGATGCGGCGCGGCAGGTGCAGTGCGGCGCCCGCGCGGGCCACCAGCGACCGGGTCACCTCGGGCACGCCGAGCCGTGCGGTGCGGGCGGCGACGACCAGGTCGCAGGCCAGCAGCAGCTCGAAGCCGCCGGCCAGCGCCCAGCCCTCGACGGCGGCGATCAGCGGCTTGCGCGGCGGGGTCATGCTGATCCCGCACAGGCCGCGGCCCTCGATCGCCGGTGTCTCCCCGTGCAGCCACGCCTTGAGGTCCATGCCCGCCGAGAACGTGCCGCCCGCGCCGGTGAGCACGCCGACGCGCAGCTCGTCCGACTCGTCGAGTTCGTCCACGGCGGCCGCGACCCCGGCGGCCACCCTCGCGTCCAGCGCGTTCTTCACCGCAGGGCGGTTGATCGTGATCACCTGGACCGCGCCACGGCGTTCCACCAGAACCTCGTCGGACACTCCTACCTCCTCGGATGCTCGCCGGGAACGGCGAATTGGGCCAGTTCATGGGCGACCATGCCGTCCAGGTCCGCCGCGGGCGGCGCGGGGAGTTCGACGGCACGGTCACGGGTGGGCAGCAGGACGACGGCCGTGCCGGGCGTGGTGACCTCGCCCCGCTGGTTCTCGCACCGCACCTCGATGTGCACCTCGGCCCGGCCGGCGACCCGTCGTTTGTCGACGACCGTGCCGCGCACCCAGGTGGTGTCGCCGAGGTAGTTGAACCTGCGGTGCTCGCAGCGCAGTTTCCACAGCCAGCCGTCGTCGCCGGTCCAGTCGGTGAGCAGATGGCACAGCCAGGTCTCGCGCATGCCGCCGTAGTCGTAGGGGCCGGGCAGGCCCAGTTCCCGGGCCCGCTCCGGTTCCCAGTGCAGTCGCTGCACGGTGTCCGGGACGTTCAGCGGGTTGGGCGGGAAGAGGCCTGGTGCCTTGCGCCGGACCTTGGCGGCGATCCCGAACGCGCCCGGCGGGGTGAGCTGCATGCCCCAGCCCAGGTGCCAGACGACGACGTCCGTGGTGGTGAGCGGCCCCTTCACCCGGGGCTGGAGCTCCTCGCCGATCTCGACGTCCTCCCAGTGGCGGGGCCGGGCCCCGCGCCGGGTCTCGGCCGCGTAGGCCGCGTCGATCGCGGCCAGCTCCTCGGCGGTGTAGGGCTGCTGGACGAGCTGTTCCTTGGCACGCTTCTTCGAGGTGTGCCGTTCGGCGTTGATCCAGGTGCCCCGGCGCAGGGCGTGCAGCGCGCCGCGCCCGTCGGTGTAGAGGTAGTCGCGGACGACGTGGGCGGTGCGCCCGCCGAAGCTGCTGGGCTTCACGCGCACGCCGACCTGGGTCTGCAGCACCCGGCAGCGGTCGCCGAGCCGCAGCGGGCGCCACCACTCGAACTCCATCACCGCCTGGTAGGAGCCGAGTCCGGCGAACGGGTCGCCCCTGAGGAGCGCCCTGGTCCCGGCGTCGGGCGGCGGGGCGGCGTCCTCGCCCATCGTGTACAGGAAGGTGGGCGGTGCGAGCAGCGAGCCCCAGTGGGTGCCGGCCGCGTACTCCGGGTCGCAGTACAGGGGGTTGTCGTCGCCGTAGCCGTAGGCGAAGTGGCGTGCGGCGTCCCAGGTGACCTCGTAGTTGTGCGGGGGGTTGCGCTGCGGCTGGGGGATGCCGAGGCGGCGCCGGGAGCGCTCGACGGCCTCGTCGGTCAGGACGCCGAAGCGTTCCTCGGTTCCGGTCATCGCCGCTCCTCCTCCATTCCGAGCCGGGCGCGGACCAGGCCCAGCAGTTCCACCCGGCTCACCTTGCTCGACGGGGTCCGGGGCAGTGCGTCGAGGACGACGATGTGCGCCGGCACCTCGTACGGGGTGAGCCGGCCGCGGCACAGGGCGGCCAGTTCGGCGGGGTCCGGGGCGGCCCGGTCCGGCTCGGCCTCGACCGCCGCGACCGGCACTTCCCCGAGCCGCGCGTCGGGCAGCCCGGCCACGGCCGCCTCCCGTACGGCCGGGTGGCTCTCCAGGACGCGCCGGACCGTCTCCGGCTGCACCTTGAAGCCGCCGCGGATGATCGCGTCGTCGGCACGTCCCTCGATCCAGACGAACCGGTCGGCGTCGATCCGGGCCAGGTCGCTGGTGCGCACCCAGGCCCCGCCGCCCCGGGTGCTCTGCTCGGTACGGACCTCCAGCCGGCCCGTCCTGCCGACGGGCAGCTCGGTGCCGTCCTCGCCGGTCACCCTCAGCTCGACGCCGTCGAAGGCGCGTCCGGCGCTGCCCGCCTTGCGCGGCCACCACCGCTGGTGCAACGTCAGCGTCCAGCCGGCCACCGCCCCGGCGAACTCGGTCGCCCCGTACGTCATCAGGACGGGGACGCCGTACGCGCGGAAGAACGCGTCGGCGAGTTCGGCCGGGCAGGGCGCGGTGCCGGAGGTGACGACCTGGAGGCTCGCCAGCCGCTCCTGCGGGACCTTCGCGTCGAGCACGGCGCGGATCGCCGCCGGCACCAGGCTCGCCGCCCGCAGCCGGTGCCGCTCCACCGCGTCCGCCCAGGGCTCGACGGCGAACCTGGGCATCAGCAGCATGCGGCGCCCGGTCGCCAGGCAGGCCAGGGCCCGCCACAGTCCGCCGATGTGCACCAGCGGGCTGGCCACCAGCGCGGCGGACGCGGACAGCAGGCGCTCGGGCTTCGGGGTCTGCCCGCCGGAGACGAGCGCCTGGTCGAGCTGGCCGATGCGCAGGTGGACGCGTTTCGGGGGGCCGGTGGTGCCGGAGGTGAGCATCTCCACGGCGACGCCGGGGTTGGCCGGCGCGGCGGTCGGGACCGTACCGGCCACGAGCCGCAGCGAGCCGTCCGTGCCCAGTTCCAGGGCCGCCCCGTGCTCGGTCACCGCCTCCAGGACGCCGTCGCGGGCCAGGGGTTCGCCGCCGGAGACGACCACGGGCGGGGCGCAGCGGTCGATGTCGGCCGCGAGCCGCACGCCGGGCTGCAAGGGGCTCAGCATCACCAGGCAGCGCCCGGAGGCGATCACCGCGGCCACGGCGGCGACGTGCTCGGGCCGGTTCTCCAGGACGACACCGACACGGGCTCCGGCCGGCAGGCCCGCCGCGTCCAGCGCGTCGACGACGCCGCGTGCGGTCCGCCGCACCTGTCCCCAGGTCCACCACCGGCCGTCGTACTCGATCGCCTCGGCGTCGTCGGCGGCTTCGGCGAGCAGCCGGGACAGGCGGTCACGGATTCCCACGCGTGCGGCCTTTCGTCGCGGTGGGCGCGGAGATCCCGACCAGGTCGGCCAGCCGCCTGCGGTGGGCCGCCGGGCTGCCGAGGAGCTGTTCGGACGACTTCGCGCGCCTGAGGTAGAGGTGTGCGTCGTGCTCCCACGTGCAGCCGATGCCGCCGTGGATCTGGATGTTCTCCTTGGCCGCGTGGGTGAAGGCCTCCGCGGAGCAGACGGCGGCGAGCGCGGCGGCCACCGGCAGCCCGGCCGGTCCTCCGGCCGCCACCGACAGCGCGTGGTACACCGCCGACCGGGCCGCCTCGACCTTCACCAGCATGTCGGCGCACTTGTGCTTGACCGCCTGGAACGACCCGATGGGGCGGCCGAACTGCACCCGCACCTTCGCGTACGCCACCGCGGCGTCCAGGCAGGCCTGCGCCCCGCCGACCTGCTCGGCGGCCAGTGCGACGGCGGCGAGCTCGGTCACCGTGCGCAGGTACGCGGTGGCGTCCCCCTGCGGACCGACCCGCAGCGCCGGGGCGCCGTCGAGGTCGATCCGCGCCAGCCGGCGCGTCGGGTCCAGGGTCTCCAGGGGGGTGCGGGTCACTCCGGGAGCGGTGCCGTCCACGGCGAACAGGCCGGGGCCGGTGTCCGTACGGGCCACGACGAGGATCAGGTCGGCGCTGTGGCCGTCGACGACGAACATCTTCGTGCCGGACACCCGCGGGCCGGCGTCGCCCGGCACCGCCTCGGTCGTCACGTCCTCGACGTGGCAGGACCCGCTCTCCTCGGCCAGTGCCAGCGTCCCGGTCAGCGAGCCGTCGGCGATCGCCGGCAGCCAGCGGGCCTTCGCCGGGTGGTCGCCGGAGGCCGCGAGGGCCTGGCCGGCGAGGGCGACGGTGGCGAAGTACGGCGAGGGCAGCAGGGTCCGGCCGAGTTCCTCCAGGACGATTCCCAGCTCGACGGGGCCGCCGCCGAAGCCGCCGTACCTCTCGGGCAGCGCGATGCCGTGCAGGCCGAGTCCGGCCGCCATCTCCCGCCGGAGCAGGGGGTCGTGGCCTTCTTCGGACTCCATCACGCGGCGTGTCGCCTCGCCCGGCGCCTTCTGGGCGAGGAAGCGGCGCAGCGTGGAGCGGAGTGCCTCGTGCTCCTCGGTGCGGGCCGCAGGCGTGGGCCCGGTGTCCGGCGCCGCCACGTCGGCTGTCGTCCCGGCGGTCACCGGGGGGTCCTCGACCGCAGGTAGGCGGCGAAGTCCGGGATCCGGGCGCGGTCCACGATCTCGATCCGCACGCCGGACGGCGCCAGGTGGTAGGCGAAGACCGACGGGGTGCCGTCGGTCACCGCGCAGGCCTCCAGGGCGAACCCCTGCTCGGCCAGCCGTCTCGACGTCGTCGCCAGGTCGTCGCAGAAGTAGCCGAGGTGGTGGGCGGCGGTGTGCGCGGCCGCTGTCCACGGTGTGCCGGGGATCTCCTGGACGAGTTCGATGTGCGGGGCGTCCAGGGAGTAGGCGTAGCGCAGGTCCAGTTCGCGGTCGCCGTCCGCCAGGCGGACCGGCAGGTGCGCGGACATGGTCTCGGTCCACCGGTATCCGGCGGCCTCGCTCATCCGGGACTTCCACGCGTCGACGTCGTCGACCACGATCCCGGTGTGGTAGAGGTCCGCCGCTGTCAGGGGATGGGTCGTCACCTGCGCCTCACCACTCCAGCCGGAGCGACTTGATGCCGTACATGTTGCCGTGCTGCCACAGCTCCTGGCCGGGCGCGATCCGGTAGTCGGGGATGCGCCGGTGCCACTCCTCGACCGCCACGGTGAGTTCGAGGCGGGCGAGGTGCGAGCCGAGGCAGCGGTGCGGGCCGGAGCCGAACGCGATGTGGTTGGTGGCCGCGCGGTGCAGGTCCACTTCGCTCGGGTGGTGGTAGCGGCCGGGGTCGCGGTTGGTGACGGCGAGCGGGAGCATCACCATCTCGCCCTTCTTGACCGGGCAGCCGCCGATCTCGACGTCCTTGGTCGCCTTGCGGGCGGGGACGACGAACGAGTACACCCGCAGGATCTCCTCGACTCCGGTGGGGATGAGCGAGGGGTCGGCGAGGATCTCCGCGCGCTGCCCCGGGTGCGTGGCGAAGTGGTACAGCGCCCAGCCGATCGAGATCGGCACGGTGTCGAAGCCCGCCTGGAACATCAGGACGCAGAAGGCGTGCAGGTCGCGGTCGCCGATCGGTTCGCCGTCGACGGTCCAGGTCATGGCGTGCGAGAGCAGGTCGTCGCGGGGCGTGCCGCGGCGCTGGGCGATCTGTTCCTCGAAGTACGCCGACACCTGCCGCATGGCGGCCAGTTGACGCGCGCCGTCGGGGTCCTCGGCGTGGGAGAGGTGCAGCAGTTCCCTGGTCCACGCCAGGAAGGTGGGCAGATCGTCCTCCGGCAGGCCCATCAGACGCATGAAGACGAGGGTGGGGAAACGGCGCGCGAACGCGTCCAGCACCTCGGCGCCGCCCTGCCCGCCGAGCGCGTCGATCAGCTCCGCCGCGACCCGGCGGACCTCGGGCTCACGGGCGGCCACGGTGCCCGGGGAGAAGTAGCGGCCGAGCAGGCGCCGCCACACGCTGTGCACGGGCGGGTCCAGCATCTCGGGGATCCACAGGAACTTCGGGTCCGGTTCGAGCGCGGTCACCGAACTGCTGGAGAAGGTCCGCCAGTCCTGCAGCGCCTGCTGCACGGCCGGACCGTCGGTGACGACCCAGAAGCCGCGGGCGACAGTGCTGCGGAACCCGGCGTGACTCCCGGCCATCTCGTCCCAGCGCTCCTGGTGGCTGAGGACCGGGCCGCCGAGCCGGTTGTCGAAGTGGTAGGCGGGCGTGCCGTCGTACGTCCCGTCGGTCTCGTCGGGCGTCGTCCTCATCACGGCTCCTCACGTCGCACGTCCGTGCCGGTCACGTCGCGGCGCCGTCGATCTTCAGCGCGATGAGCTCGTCGTCCCCGAGGCCGAGCGAGCGCAGCACCTCGTCGGTGTGCTCCGCGAACTGGGGTGCCCGGGTGAGGCCGACCGGTGTCTCGTCGAACTGGACCGGGCTGGCGACCAGTTCGCGGTCGACGCCGTCGGCGTCCACGACGGGGGCGATGAGACCGTTGGCGCGCAGGGCGGGGTCCTGGCCGACCTCCCAGGCGTCCTGCACGGCGGCCCACTGGCCCTCGCCACGGGAGAGGATCTCGACCCACTCGGCGTGGGGGCGCGAGGCGATGAGGCGGGCGACGAGGTCGGCGGCCTCGGCCGCGTTGGCCATCAGTTTCTCGGTGCTGTCGAAGCGTTCGTCGCCGCTCAGCTCCTCGCGCCCGGCGAGCTTGCAGAACTCGGCCCAGTAGCGGCCGGGTTGCAGCATCGACAGTTCGATCCAGCGGCCGTCGGAGGTGCGGTAGGCGCCGATGAGCGGGTTGGTCGCCGAGCCGTGCCGGGGCGGGGTCCGCGCCGGGAGGGGGCCGCCGGTCATCAACGCGAGGTTGACGGTGAACTGGGTCGCCCAGGCGCCGACACCGATCAACGAGACGTCCACGACGGACGGTTCGCCGGTGGTGGCCCGGGAGTACAGGGCGGCGGCGATGCCTCCGGCGATGGTCATGCCGCCCATCGAGTCGCCGTACGCCCCGGCCGGCATGCGGGTCATCCGGTCGGCGCCGGGCGGGGTGACACCGGCGGCGCTGCCGCCGCGCGCCCAGAAGGCCGTGCTGTCGTAGCCGCCCTTTCCGGCTTCCTCGCCGCGGGTGCCGAAGCCGCTGCCCCGGACGTAGATGATGCCGGGGTTGACCGCCCGGACGTCCTCGACGTCGATGCGCAGCTTCGCCCGCGCCTCGGGCAGGAAGTTGGTGAGGAAAACGTCGCTGGTGCGGATCAGTTCCTCCAGCACGGGCCGCGCCGACGGCTTCTCCAGGGCGAGGCCGACGCTGCGCTTGCCGCGGTTGGGACCCTCCATGATCGGGAAGAACGACGAACCCCTGCTGGCCGCCTCGTAGCCGAGCACCCGGACCAGTCCACGCTGGGCGTCGCCCCGTTCGGCATGCTCGATCTTGATCACGTCGGCGCCCCAGTCGGCCAGCACGGCGCCGGCCGCCGGGACGAAGGTGAACTGCGCGACTTCGAGCACCCGCACGCCTTCCATCGGCCTCTGCATCAGATCAACTCCTCTGCGCCTCATCGCTATTGCGCATACCCAATGCGCCTCCTGCGCTCCCGAGTATGGACCGAGGGCGCTAAAAAGTATACTGTTTTCGGCATGCTGGATTTCACGATCGAACCTGACTTCCAGGCCCGGCTGGACTGGGCGGCGGCCTTCGTGCGCGAGGAGGTCGAGCCGCTGGACCTCCTCTTCCCGCACGGCGGCGACCCCTACGACACCCGGAACGAGAAGGCCCGCGCGATCCTGCGCCCGCTGCAGGAGCAGGTCCGGGAGCACGGGCTGTGGGCCTGTCACCTGGGCCCCGAACTCGGCGGCCCGGGCTACGGCCAGGTGAAGCTCGCCCTGCTCAACGAGATCCTCGGGCGCTCCTACTGGGCGCCGACCGTCTTCGGCACCGCCGCCCCGGACACCGGGAACGCCGAGATCCTGGCGATGTTCGGCACCGACGAGCAGAAGGACCGCTATCTGCGGCCCCTGCTCGACGGCGAGATCGTCTCCACGTTCTCGATGACGGAGCCGCAGGCGGGCGCCGACCCCAAGGAGTTCGCCTGCCGCGCCTGGCGCGACGGGGAGGAGTGGGTGATCGACGGCGAGAAGTGGTTCTCCTCCAACGCCCGGTACGCGGCCTTCCTGATCGTCATGGCCGTCACCGACCCGGACGCCCCGCCGCACCGGCGCATGTCGATGTTCGTCGTGCCGGCCGAGACACCCGGCATCGAGATCAAACGCAACGTCGGCACGATGGACGAGCGCGAGAGCCTCGACGAGGGCATCCACGCCTACATCCGCTACCACCGGGTCCGCGTCCCGCTCGACGCCATGCTCGGCGGCCCCGGCGAGGGCTTCGAGGTGGCCCAGGCCCGCCTCGGCGGCGGTCGCGTGCATCATGCGATGCGTACGGTGGGCAAGTGCGCCCGCGCCTTCGACATGATGTGCGAGCGGGCGCTGTCCCGCCGTACCCAGGGCACCCTGCTCGCCGAGAAGCAGGCGGTGCAGCAGTTCGTCGCGGACTCGTGGGTGGAGCTGCAGCAGTTCCGGCTGCTCGTGCTGCACACCGCCTGGATCATCGACACCCAGCCGCACGGCGCCGCCCGCACCCAGATCGCCATGTGCAAGGTGCAGACGGCGAAGGTGCTGCACGACATCGTCCAGCGGGCGGTGCATCTGCACGGCTCGCTCGGCACCACGGGCGAACTCCCGCTCGCCAAGTGGTGGATGGCCGCGCCGAACCTCGCCCTCGCCGACGGTCCGACCGAGGTGCACCGCACCACGATCGCCAAGCAGCTGCTCAGGAAGTACACGCCGGCCGAGGGCCTGTTCCCGAGCGAGCACATCCCGCCGAGGCTGGAGGCGGCCCGCAAGCGGTACGCGCACATCATCGGCGACGACAGCCTCAGCGGCCGGGTGAACGGATGAGCGGCGAGCGGGACGCCAAGTCCATCGCCCCGGCCGACCTGTTCGACCTGTCCGGCAAGGTCGCGCTGGTCACCGGCGGCAGCCGGGGTCTGGGCCGGGAGATGGTGCGGGCCTTCGCCACCGCGGGTGCCGACGTGGTGATCGCCAGCCGCAAGCCCGACGCGTGCGAGACGGTCGCGGCGGAGGTCCGCGGCCTGGGCCGGCGAGCCCTGCCGGTCGCCGCGCACGTGGGTCACTGGGACGACCTGGCCCGCCTCGCGGACACCGCGTACGAGGAGTTCGGCCGGGTCGACGTCCTCGTCAACAACGCGGGGATGTCCCCGGTGGCGCCCTCCTCGGCGGAGACCAGCGAGGAGCTGTTCGACAAAGTGATAGGCGTGAACTTCAAGGGGCCGTTCCGGCTGGCCTCGCTGATCGGCCGTCGGATGGCGGAGGGCGAGGGAGGCTCGATCATCAACGTGTCTTCCTCCGGGGCGCTGTTCCCACAGCCGCGGTTCGGCCCGTACGCCGGCGCGAAGGCCGCGCTGAATGCGCTGACCTCGGTGTTCGCCCTGGAGTACGGCCCGAGGGTGCGGGTGAACACGATCTCGGCGGGGCCGTTTCTGACGGACATCTCCAAGGCGTGGCCGGAGGAGAAGAGACAGAGCGCGCGCAGCGCGGCAGGCAGGCCGGGGCGGCCGGAGGAGATCATCAGCACGGCGCTGTATCTGGCGAGCGATGCGTCCAGTTACACGACGGGGTCACTGATACGGGTGGACGGCGGGTTGTACTGAGAAGTGCGGGTGCGTGGGGGTTGCTCGCGCAGTTCCCCGCGCCCCCTTGGGTGCGCGGGGAACTGCGCGGCCCGCCCCCGCGCACCCGCGGCCGACGAACTACCGCAGCAGCTCGGCCGCCTCCCCCAGCAGCACCGGCAGCGCCGGCTCCATCCGCCGATGCATGTCGCTCAACCGCCCCGCCTTCCGGCCCCGCTTGATCAGCAGCGCGGTCGCCGCGGCCTCCTTGTACTTGGTCAGCGCCTCGAACCACGTCATGTCACGCAGCTCCTGACCGCGAGCCTCCTGGTACGCGTCGATCAGCTCGGCCTTCCCCGGCATGCCGGTCGGCTCGGCCGACAGGGACGCCGGATGGCGGGCCTCGTCCGTGAAGAACGTCAGCCAGGTGATGTCGACCCGGGGGTCGCCGAGCGACCAGATCTCCCAGTCGATGACCGCGTTGACCGCGCCGGCGTCGCACAGGGTGTTGCCGAGCCGGTAGTCGCCGTGTGTGAACACCGGCATCATCGCGGCGGGCACGGTGGCACGCAGCCGTGCCTCGACCGCCTCGCAACCGGCCCGCAGATCCTCCGGCACGGTGGTGAAGGCCCTGGCCCAGCGGCCGATCTCGGCGCCGGGCGTGACGACCGGCTCCACGGCCAGCGGCGTGCGCCTGGGGTCCGCACGGTGCAGGTGGGCCAGCATCCGGGCGGCGTCGAGCGCACGGGCCCGCACCTGCCCGGCGGGGACGGTGCCGCGGGGCACGAGCACCGGCTCCACGCACTCGCCGGCCACGAACTCCATGGCGACGAAGGGCTGGACGGCCGTCGGCGCGCCCTCGTCGCAGAACAGCACCTTCGGCACCCGTACGCCGGGCACGCCGGCCAGCACTCGCATGAGCCGCGCCTGGCGCAGCACGTCCCGGTTGCGGACCGGTGCCAGGCCGGGCGGGGCCACCTTGAGGACGACGCGCTCGTACTCGGCGGGGACCCCCGCCAGCGTCGCCGCGTAGGTGAGGCTCGACGTGCCGCCGGCCAGTGGTTCGACCGACTCCACCGTCGCGCCGGGCGTCCAGCCGCGCACCGCTGCGGCCGCCCGGCGCGTCAGCTCCGCCGTCAGATCGGCGCTGTCGGCCACGACGCTCATGCCCTCGCCTCCGTCCGGTCGCCGCTGGTCAGCGCCGCGACGATGTCGCGGCGGATCAGCTTGCCGGTCGGGGTGCGGGGCAGCTCGCGCCAGCGCGTGATGCGCTCCGGTGTCCTGGAGCCGCGCAACGTGCCCCGCACCAGCGCCCGCAGGGCGTCCGTGTCGGCCATCGCGCCGTCGCGCAGCACCACCACCGCCTCGATCCGCTGACCCCACTCCTCGTCGGGGACGCCGACGACGACGGCGTCGAGCACCTCCGGATGGCTCAGCAGGACGTCCTCGATCTCGGCCGGCGCGATGTTCTCGGCACCGCGGATGATCGTGTCGTCGGCCCTTCCCTCGATGTGGAGATAGCCGTCGCCGTCGAGACGGCCCCGGTCACGGGTGTGGAAGAAACCCCGCTCGTCGACCGTGGAGCCGTGTCCCGCGTACTCCCCCGACACCTGCTCACCGCGCACCCAGACCTGGCCGGTCTCGCCGGGGGCCGCCGGTGCGCCCGACGCGGCGCGGACCTCCAGTTCGACGCCCGGCACGGGCAGCCCCGCCGAGCCGAGCCGGGCCCGCACCGCGGGGTCGTCGCTCGCCAGGGCCGTGCGGTGCTCACGCGGGCCGAGGACGGTGATGGTGGAGGAGGTCTCCGTGAGCCCGTAGGCGTTCACGAAGTCCACGTGCGGCCAGGCGCGCAGGGCGGTCTCGACGACCCGGACCGGCATCCGGGCGCCGCCGTAGGCGAGGGAGCGCAGTGAGGGCACCGACCGGTCGAGCCCGTCGGTGTCCATGATGCGGGCCAGCATGGTGGGCACCACCATCGCGTGGGTGATCCGCTGCTCGCGTACGAGGCCGAGCCAGCCGTCCGGGGTGAACTGCTCCAGGGTCATGGCCCGGCGCCCCGCGTACAGGTTCGTCAGCACGTTCGACACGGCGGCGATGTGGTACGGCGGGACGCTCACCAGAGCCGCCTCGTCGGGGCCGGCTCCGGCGAACTCCACCGTGCCGAGCACGTACGACACCAGGTTGTGGTGGCGCAGCACCACGCCCTTCGGCGCGGCGGTCGTGCCGCTGGTGTAGATGAGGACGGCCGGGGAGCCGGGCGGGTCCTGGTCGCTGCCGTCGGCGGCGGAGAGTCCGGCGCGCTCGGCGGCCTGGGCGAGCCACTCGCCGGGGCCGCACACCGGCAGTCCGGCGCGCCGCAGCGCCGCCCCGTGTGCGGGGTCGGCGACGGCCAGCGCGCGGGGGTGGTGGGCGAGCAGGGCCTTGAGCTGTACGTCGCCCAGACGGTAGTTGACCGGCACCAGGGGGACGCCGGCGCGGGCGGCGGCGAACAGGGCGACCGGCAGGGCCGGACCGTTCACCGCGAGGTACACGAGCGCGTCGGCGTCGGCCGCGCGGATCAACCGCGCGCCCCCGTGGGCCAGTTGCCGGAGCCGTTCGGCGGTCAGCCCGTCGTCCGCGCGTCCGGCCACGACCCGCTCGCCGAAGCCCTCGGCGGCCATGTCCAGCAGCATCGATATGTTCACGGCCCGGCCCTGCCCCTCAGTCCGAGGCCGGGAGCGGCTTGGCGGCCTTCATCGGCAGCGGGGCGCCGTTGACCGCCAGAGTGCCGGAGCCCGGCTTGGTGCACAGGAGTTCCACACCGAGGTCGTCGTCCGCGTACCGCTTGCCGAGCAGTGAACCGCCCATCAGGGCGGGATCGGCGGTGCCTGCCGGGGCGGAGCCCGGGCCGTTCCCCTCGGCCATGGCGGCCCCGCCGCACGTGATCTCCAGGTCCTGGTCCGGGCACCGCACGACGATCACCGCCGTCGTGTCGACCGTACTGGCGAGCATCTGCCCCACGCGTGGCCTCATCGCAGCGTCCTCCGCGGCTCTCGGGGCGCCGATCGGGCGGCGCCGAGTAACCAGAGAAAAGTATACTACTTTCCTCGATCGCGTCGAGAACGGAGCTGTCGGATGGAACTTGAGACCGTCCTCTTCGAGGTGACCGGCCACGTCGCCACGGTCACCCTGAACCGACCCGAGGTGATGAACGGCTTCAACCAGCGGATGCTGGAGGAGTTCGCCACCCTCTGGCACACCGTCAGGACCGATGACGACGTGCACGTGGTGGTGTTGCGCGGGGCGGGTGACCGGGCGTTCTGTACCGGCATGGACGTGAAGGAGGGGATCGACCGCCACCCCAACCCGTGGTCGCAGACCGACCCCGGCGAGTACCTCTCGCCGAAGCTGAACCAGGTGTGGAAACCGCTGGTCTGCGCGGTGCACGGGATGGCCGCCGGAGGCGCGTTCTACTGGCTCAACGAGGCCGACATCCTGATCTGTTCACAGGAGGCCACCTTCTTCGACCCGCATGTCAGCTACGGGCTCACAGCGGCCCTGGAGCCCATCGGGCTGGCCCGGCGCGTCCCTCTCGGCGAGGCGCTGCGGATCGCCCTGCTCGGCCTCGACGAGCGCGTGTCCGCGGCGCGCGCCCTGCAGATCGGCCTGGTCAGCGAGGTGCTTCCGCGAGCGGAACTGTGGGCCCGGGCCGACGAGATCGCCCGGCTCATCGCCGCCAAACCGCCGGCCGCCGTCCAGGGGACCGTCCGCGCGATCTGGGAGTCCCTGGACTCGACCCGTACCCAGGCGCTGCGCACCGGCCTGTCGTACACCCAGCTCGGGAACCCGATCGGGAAGGCCGGGATCGACCGCTCCGCGGTGCCGAGGGGACGGTGGACGCTGCGCTGACCCTTCCCGTCCGACTCTAGATGAGTGTACTTTTTTACTGAACGCGGGGTACGGTGCTCAACGGGAGGCTCTCATGCGGTTCGGTATGCCCTGGCCCGGCCGGGACGTCGGGCGGGAGGCCGAGCAGGCGGGTGTCCGCGCCTTCTGCGCCGGCGAGTTCGCCGACCACGACGCGTACCTCACCGTGGCGGACATCGTGGCGCACACCGAGCACGCCCTGGCGGGCCCCGCCATCGCCTACGCGTTCGCCCGCACCCCCTACGCGCATGCCACCGCGCTGCGCCAGCTGCACACCCAGGCGCCGGGCCGGCTCTTCGTCGGGCTGGGCAGCGGGGCGTTCCGGATCAACCGGGACTGGCTGGGGGTGCCCGCCGACCGCCCGGTGGACCGGATCGCCGAGACCGTCGGTGCCGTACGGGCCTGGCTGCACGCGGAGAACGGCGACCGGGTCCGGTACGCCGGCGAGTTCCACGCGCTCGACGCCGACGTCCGTGCCCCCGTGCTCGGCCGGCTGGACATCCCGGTCCTGCTGGCCGCGTTCAACACCCGGATGGCGGCCACCGCAGGCCGGGTCGCCGACGGCACCGTCGGGCACGGGCTGTTCACCGGCTCGTGGTGGAACGAGGTCGTACGGCCCGCGGTCGAGCGCGGCACGAGCGGGCGCGGCCCGGCCGCCCCGCGTCCGCTCGAACACGGCTGGATCATCACGGCGGTCGACGACTCCGCGCCCGAGCGCGCCCTCGCCGACGCCCGGCGCATGATCGCCTTCTACCTCACCGTCAGGACGTACGACCCGTTCGTCGCGCACCACGGCTGGGAGGAGCCCGTCGCCCGGCTGCGCGCCGCCTTCCGTTCCGGTGACACGGACGGCATGGCGCGGGCGGTGACCGACGAGATGCTCACCGCGATCGCCGTCTGCGGTACCACCGCCGACGCCAAGGACACCCTCGCCCGCCGGGCCGGCTCGCTCCCCCGCGACATCGGCTACTTCGCACCGCCGAGCTTCATGGTGAGCCGCGGCCGCCGGGCCGCGTACGCGCGGGCGAGCCTGGCACTGGTCGGCGCCGTGCCGGGCCCGGCCGCCGCCGAGCACGGCGACGCGGCCTGACCAGCGGACACCGACGCCGCATGCGCCGGGTTCGGCGACGCGTCCGCACCGAGGCGGGGGGCGGACGGCTTCTGCGCCCGGGCCGCCCGGGGCGGTCAGACGTCCTCGGCCACCGGGGCGAGCTTGCGGCTGCTGTCGAAGCCGACCACCTTGGCGAGGGTGCCGCCGAGGATGGCGGCACGGTCCTCGTCGCCCACTCCCTCGAAGTTCTCCGCGATGCACTCTTCGCTGCTGCGGAAGGTGCCCTCGGCATGCGGGTAGTCATTGCCCCACATCACCGTCGACAGCCCGGTGATGTGGCGGGCCTTGACGGCCGTCGGGTCGTCCGCGAACTGCACATGGATCTGACGCTGGACGTACTCGGTGGGCTTGAGCGGGTAGGGCCACCGGTCGTTGACGGCGAACAGCCGCCCCATGGCCGGCTGCTCCTTCGGACCACGGTTGTCGTCCCAGAAACCGAGCCACCAGTCAGGGTCCTGACCGGTGCCGGTCTTCCACGCCTTGTCCATGTAGCCCATGAAGGAGACCAGCCAGCCGGCCGTGTACTCGATCAGGTTGAAGTGCAGATCCGGGAAGCGCTCGCACACCCCGCCGCCGACCAGGCTGGCGATGATGCCCTGCGGACCGGCCACCGCCGAGCCGACCGCGCTGCCCATGGTGCGGCCCGCCACCATGTCGTCGGTCAGGTTGCCCCTGCCCATGTTCATCGCCGTCATCAGACCCCGGACGGTCAGCGCCGTCTCGGACACCTGCTCCTTGACCTTCACCCCGCCGGTGGCCACGTGGATGAACACCGGCAGCCCGTGCGCCTGCGCGGCCGCCCAGACCGGGTCGTACTCCCGCGCGTAGTACGGCAGCGGCGGGATCTCCGGGAGCAGCAGCGCACCTATCCCGAGCCGCGCGACCCGCTCGATCTCCGCGACCGCCTCGGGCACGTCCGTGAGCGGGATCGCCGCCGTCGGGCGCAGCCGGTCCTTGTACGGCAGGTACCGCTCGACCAGGTAGTCGTTCCACACCCGGGCGTGCGCCATGGACAGCTCGTGGTCGTCCGTGAAGAGGACGAACAGCGACAGGTTCGGGAACATCACCGAGGCGTCGACCCCGTCGACGTCCATGTCCCGGATGATGTGGTCCGGGTCGCCGTCCGGGGTCTCCCCGCCGGTCTGCCGGTACTTGGAGATGGTCCAGCCGTCGAACCCGATGGTGTGCAGCTTCTTGAACTCGGTGTGCCCGCCCTCGACGATCGGCTCGTCGAGAGTGAACTCCTCTTCCCACAGCGCGCGGTCGCGCAGCGCCTTCGGCAGCCGGGTCTTGAAGAGATCGACCGGCTCGATGATGTGGGAGTCGCCGGACACGACAAATTCCTTGAACACAGGCGGTACCTCTTTCGAACCTCGTCGTTCGTGGCAGAAATCCACCCCGCGGATGGTGCCGAAGTTACCTGTACCGACCGGTCCAGTCAACGATTCAGCATACGGAATGACCAGGCAGTCTCCGACTTCTGAAGTCTGACGACTAGCTGACAAAGGGATCACCCCGGAACCGTTTCCCCTGATGAGGCAATTCAGTACACTGAATAGATTCCTTGCGTAAGCAGTCAGCAGGCGACCAGGAGACGGACATGACGACGGCGTACTCGTTCTCTTCGCGGCTCTACATCGACGGGCGCCGCACCGACGGCCGGTCGGACACCTCGATCCCGGTCCGCAACCCCGCGACGGAGGAGACGATCGCCGAGGTGCCGGACACCTCACCGAAGGACGTGCACGAGGCCGTCGCGGCGGCCCGGCGCGCCTTCGACGAGGGTCCCTGGCCGCGCATGCGCCCCCGGGAGCGGTCCGCGGTGCTGCTGCGCATGGCCGACGAGATGGAGCGCAGGCTGCCCGAACTCGTCGCCCTCAACATGGCGGAGGCCGGCTCGGTCCGGGCCCTGGCCGAGACCCTGCAGACCCGGGTCCCGGTGACGCATCTGCGCGACATGGCCGAGCGGGTGGTACCGGCCTTCGCCTGGGAGCGCCCGATGGATCCGGCCGTCGCTCCGGGCATCGGCATCTCGCAGGGGGTGCTGCGGCGGGAGGCGTTCGGGGTGTGCGCGTTGATCTCCGCGTACAACTTCCCGTTCTTCCTGAGCATGATGAAGGTGATCCCGGCCCTCGCCGCGGGCTGCACCGCCGTGCTGAAGCCGGCTCCCGCCACCCCGCTGGAGTCGCTGCTGATCGGCGACTTCGCCGACGCGGCCGGGCTGCCCCCGGGGGTGCTCAACCTCGTGACCGGTGACGCTGAGGCCGGCCGGGCGCTCACCACCCACCCCATGGTGGACCTGGTCAGCTTCACCGGCTCCGACACGGTCGGCCGCCTCGTCTACACCCAGGCCGCCGCGTCCCTGAAGAAGGTCGTCCTCGAACTCGGCGGCAAGTCGGCCACGGTCGTCCGGGCCGACGGCGACCTCGACGGCGCGGTGCGCTCCGCCCTGTCCGGCATCGTCACCCACGCCGGACAGGGCTGTTCCCTGCTGACCCGCACGCTGGTGCACGAGTCCGTCCACGACGACCTGGTCGCCCGGCTGACCGCGGCCCTGGCCGAGGTCAGGGTCGGCGACCCCGCCGATCCGGCCACCACCATGGGCCCGCTGATCAGCGCGGCCCAGCGGGACAAGGTGGAGAAACTGATCCAGGTCGGCGAGAAGGAGGGCGCACGGCTGGTCCACGGCGGCCGGCGCCCGGCCGGTCTCGACCGGGGCTACTTCGTGGAGCCCACCCTCTTCACCGGCGTCGGCAACCACATGACCATCGCACGCACCGAGTTCTTCGGCCCGGTCGGTGTCGTCATCCCGTTCCGCAACGACGAGGAGGCGGTACGGATCGCGAACGACAGCCCGTACGGCCTCGCCGGCGCCGTCTGGAGCGCCGACACCGCGGCCGCGTACGAGATCGCGTCCCGCATCCGGACCGGTGGCGTCACGATCAACGGGGGCAGCGCCGGAGTGAACCCACGGGCCGCGTTCGGCGGGTACGGGCAGAGCGGCCTCGGCAGGGAATGGGGCGAGTTCGGGCTCGACGAGTACCTCCAGACCAAGACCGTCACCTGGGCCGCCCGCTGACAGGACGGCCCGGTGACAGGGGGACTCGGTGGCCCGGTGACCCGACGGCCAGGTGAACGGCTTTTCGACCGGCCGGCGGTGAAGGTGCCCGGCGGGTGGAAAGCCGGTCCGGGGATCCGTGCTCGCGCGCGGCGCGACCGCCAGGCAGGGGTCAGGCGGTCAGGATCAGGGCGGAGCCCATGCCGCCGCCCGCGCACATGGCCGCGAGGGCGGTGCCGCCGCCCCGTCGGCGCAGTTCGTGCGCCAGCGTCACGACCATGCGGGTTCCGGTGGTGGCGATCGGATGGCCGAGGCTGCAGCCGCTGCCGAACGGATTGACCCGCTCCGGGTCGAGGCCCAGCTGCCGGGTGGTGGCGACGGCCACGGCCGCGAAGGCCTCGTTGATCTCGAACAGGTCGACGTCGCCGATGCCCAGCCCGGCCCGGTCGAGAACCTTGCGGATCGCCGCGACCGGCGCGAGGCCCGTCTCGACGGGGTCGACGCCCACGCTGGCCCAGGCCCGGACGGTCGCGAGGGGGGTGAGACCGTGGCCGGCGGCCACGTCCGAACCGGCCACGACGACCGCGGCCGCACCGTCGTTGACGCCACTGGAGTTGCCGGCCGTGATGGAGAACCCCTCGATCTCCGGGTGCAGCACCTTCAGCGCGGCCAGCTTCCCGGCGCTGGTGTCACGGCGCGGATGTTCGTCGGTGTCGAAGACCGAGACCGCCCCGTCGCGCCCGGTCACCCGCACGGGCACGATCTCGTCGGCGAACCGTCCGTCGTCGATGGCCCGCACGGCCCGCTCGTGGGAGCGCAGCGCCCAGGCATCCATCTCCTCGCGGGTGAGCCCGGCGAGCCGGGCGGTGTTCCAGCCGACGAGGACCGCCATGTCGTCGTTGGGCGCGTCGGGCGTCGGCGCATGGGTCGGCGCCATCCAGGGATCCTGCCAGTCGTCGGTGCCCGGCGTCCGCCGCCGGCCCACCGGCGCCGTGGAGGACGAATGCGTCCCGCCGGCGACCACGGCACGATCCATGCCGGCCCGCACGCCCGCGGCGGCGGTCGCCACGCTCGCCAGTCCGGAGGCGCAGTGACGGTTGTGCGCGAGGCCCGGGACATGTGTCAGACCGGCCTGGAGCGCCGCGTAACGGGCGATGTCCCCGCCGCCGGCCAGGGACTCGCCGAGCACGACGTCGTCGATCGCCTCGGGCGGCAGTCCGCTGCGCCGGGCGGCCTCGCCGACGACGACGGTGGCGAGCCGGAAGGCGTCGGTGTCCCGCAGGGCGCCCCGGCGGGCGGTTCCGATGGCGGTGCGGCAGGCGGAGAGTATGACGGCATCAACCATGGAATTCAGAGTACTCAAATAGGCCCATGGTCGACAGATCTGCTGCGAACTCCCCTCCGGATCTCGACCGTTCAGATAAAAGAGGATACCTTGAGTGCGTGGACTTCGAGCTCAGTGAAGAGCAGGACATGCTCCGCGAGGCCTCCCGCGGCCTGCTGGCCGAGCGGGCTCCGATCGACCGGGTACGGGCCTGGGCGGAGGGCGACGAGGACGTCGATCCCGAGGTGTGGCGGCTGACGGCCGCCCTCGGCTGGCCCGGTCTGGGGCTGCCCGAGGAGTACGGAGGCTCCGGCCAGGGGCTGGTGGAACTGGCGATCGTGGCCGAGGAGTTGGGACGTGCGCTCGGGCGGGGGCCGGTCATGCCCACCGCGGTCGTCGGCCGGGCGGTGGCCGCGACAGGCACACCCGCGGTGCGGGCCGAGGTGCTGTCCGCGCTCGTCGCGGGGGCGGGCTGGGCCACCTGGGCCTTCGCCGAACCTCGGGCCCCGTGGTCCCTCGACGGCGTGCGCGCCACGGCCCGCGCCGAGGCGGACGGGTTCGTTCTCGACGGGGTGAAGACCGCGGTGCAGGATGCGGGCGGCGCCCGCTGGCTGCTCGTCACCGCACGCGAGGACGGTGTGCCCGCGTCCTTCCTCGTCGACCGTACGGCCCCCGGTGTCACCGTCCGCCGGCAGCAGGTCCTGGACCTGACCCGGGCGTTCTACGAGATCCGGTTCGAGAACGTGCGGCTGCCGGGGGAACGCCGTCTCACCGCCGGCCCCGCCGAGATCGAGCGGCTGCTCGACGAGGCGTCGGTGCTGCGCTGCGCGGACGCGCTCGGCGTGATGGCACGCATGCTGGAGCTCACGGTCGAACACACCACGTACCGCGTGCAGTTCGGGCGTCCCATCGGCAGCTTCCAGGCGGTCAAGCACGCGTGCGCCGACATGGCGCTGCTGGTGCACGGTGCCCGAGCCGCCACCGCCTACGCGGCGATGACGGCCGACGCGGGCGCCGAGGACGCCACCCGGGCGGCCTGTGCCGCCGCCTCGTACGTGGCGGCCGGCGCCGGCCAGGTCGCGGCCCGGGCCCTTCAGCTGCACGGAGGCCTCGGTTTCACCTGGGAGCACGACCTCCACCTCCACCTGCGCCGGGCCAGAGCGGACAGCGTGCTGTACGGCGACGCCGCCGTACACCGGGACCGGCTGTGCACCCTGCTGCGCGGGGCTTCCGCAGCCGCCTGAGCGGACGATCCGAAAGGTTCCCCATGGAGATCAAGGGAAAGAAGGCGGTGGTGTTCGGCGGTGCCTCCGGCATGGGCCGGGCCACCGCCGAACTCCTCGCGGCCCGCGGCGCCGACGTCGCCGTACTGGACCGCGCGGCGTCGGCGGGCGGCGCGGTCGCCGCCGCGCTCGGCGCCTGCTTCCACCCTGTGGACGTGACCGACTTCGCGGCGGCCGAGACCGCCCTGGAGGCGGCCGTACAGACCCTGGGCGGTCTGCACGTGTCGGTCACCACGGCGGGCGGCGGCAGTGTGCGCCGTACGCTCGGCAAGGACGGTCCGCACGACCTGGACACCTTCCGCCGGATCCTCGACCTGAACACGGTCGCCACCTTCAACATCAGCCGGCTGGCCGCCGTGCACATGAGCCGCAACGAGCCCGAAGAGCCAGACGGCGAGCGGGGGGTCATCGTCAACACGTCGTCCATCGCCGCCTTCGAGGGGCAGATCGGTCAGGTCGCCTACTCGGCCGCCAAGGCCGCGATCGCCGGCATGAGCCTGACCATGGCCCGCGACCTCGGCTCCCTCGGCATCCGTGTCGTCGCCATCGCGCCCAGCCTGTTCGAGACCGGCGCCACCGAGAAGATCCCCGCCGAGACCCGGGCCGCGCTGGTCAAGGACGCCGCGTTCCCACGCCGGCTGGGCCGGCCCGAGGAGTACGCCAGGCTCGCGCTGGCGGTCGTCGACAACCCGATGCTGAACGGCCAGTGCCTGCGCCTCGACGCGGGCCAGCGCTTCGGACCGAAGTGAGGTTCGCACATGCCGGACAACACAGAGCACCAGGGCAGGATCGCCCTCGTCACCGGCGGCGGCCGGGGTTTCGGCAAGGCGTTCGGCGAGGCGCTGTCGGCCCGCGGCGCGCATGTCGTCCTCGCCGACATCGACGGCGACGCGGCGGCCGAGGCGGCGGCGGAACTCACCGCGAAGGGCCGGGGAGCCACCGCGGTCGCCTGTGACGTGGCCGACGAGGAGCAGGTCGGGGCCGTGCTGCGCGAGATCGCCGACCGCCACGGCGGGCTCGACCTCCTGGTCAACAACGCCGGTCTGCACGCGGCCTACAACAGGCCGTTCACCGAACTGGGCCTGGCGGCGGTACGCCGGGTGCTCGACGTCAACGTCATGGGCACCATCATCTGCACCATGGCCGCCCGCGACGCCATGAAGGACCGCGAGGGGGCCTGTGTCGTCAACATCTCCTCGTCCGCGGCCTACGCGAACCGCAGCATCTACGGCGTCTCCAAGCTCGCCGTACGCGGCCTGACGATGTCCTTCGCGCGGGAGTTCGCTGGCGACGGCATCCGGGTCAACGCCATCGCGCCGGGCCTGATCTTCACCGATGCGGTACGCGAACAGCTCTCCCCCGCCGAGGCGGAGCGGGTCCTCGGGGAGCAGATCCTGCACAGGCAGGGGCAGGAGCGGGACATCGTCGAGGCGCTGCTGTATCTGGTCTCGTCGAAGGCGTCCTTCGTCACCGGCGAGACCCTGCGGGTGACGGGCGGGTTCGCGCTCTCCGTCTGAGCGGACGGCTGTGGCCGTGACCTCGTCGAGGTCACGGCCACAGCCGTCCGCTCAGACGGTCACCGGCTCGGCCTCCGCCCGGCCGGCCAGTTCCTGCTCCTCCGACCTGATCGCCTTGAGCAGCACATAAGGAGTGGCGATCTTCCAGACGAAGTACGTGAGCGAGGGAATGGTGTTCGCGAGCACGCCGTTCCAGGCGAACGGCCCGCTGTCGGTGAGGTAGACGAAGGCACCCGGGATGAGGAGCACGCCCAGCACCAGGCTGAGCCAGCCGTACCACTTGGGGAAGACCTGCTTCTCCCGGCGGTCGATGAACGCCGCGTACCCGATCGACCAGACCTGCAGGACGAAGATGCAGGCGTTGCCCACCAGCATGAGGTTGAAGATGTCGGTCAGCGCGGCCAGTACGTCGGGCGAATGGATCTCCGGCCGGTACGCGGCGGCGGACAGGATCGCCAGTGGGAAGAAGAAGCCCAGGGGCGCGACGACACCGGTGGTCAGCTGGATCATGGACAGCAGTCCCCAGCCGCCCTCGACCCGCTTGAGCTGAAGGCTCGTCACGACGACGTACGGGTACTCGAAGGGCACCGTGAGCACCATGATCACGACACACCACAGGATCCCCGTACGGTGGTCGTGCAGAAACGTGGCGATGTCCGCGGGGCTCATCTTCGGGTCGACGGGGCTGAGCAGGTCGCCCGCGCCGAAGGCCACGATGAAGCCCACCAGCAGGACGACTCCGCACCAGGCGGAGATGCGCTCAAGTCTTATGTAGAGGTCTTTTCTCACTGCGGCTCCCTATGTGTGCCGACCGGTGCCTACCGACCGATCTCGTCCCAGCCGACGAGCCTGTCGAGCAGCAGCGCGGCGCTCGACAGGTAGTCGCCGTATCCACCCCGGAAGAACAACAGCGGGGTCTTCAACGACTCGACGCGCAGGTCATGGACCCGCCCGACGACCAACAGGTGATCACCGATCTCGACGAACCGCTCCACCGCGCAGTCGACCCAGGCGACGATCCCGTCCAGCACCGGACTGCCCAGGGGCGACGGATGCCAGGTCGTCCCCGCGATCCGCTCCCCCGCCGGGGACGTCGCGATCCGCCGCGACAGCCGTTCCTGGTCACCCGCGAGTGCGTTGGCGCAGAACCGGCCGGCCGCCCTGATCGTGCCCAGGGTCGTGGAGGAGCGGTCCGCCAGGAAGGAGACCAGGGGCGGATCCAGCGACACGGACGTGAAGGTGCCGACGATCATGCCGTGCGGCCGTTCCTCGGCGTCCGTGGTGGTGATCGCGACCACGCTGGTGGGGAAGTTGCCCAGGACGTCGCGGAACCGGCGCCCTTCACTCACATCCGCCTCCCGGCGACGGACGGCGCCGTCCCTCATATGACGGCCCGCATCGACTCGGGCAGGTCGAGCCCCATCTGGGCCAGGGGGTACGCGTGGTACGCGGTGCCCGGTACGTGGATCATGTGCTGGAGCCCGACGTGCGCGTCCCGCCAGTAGCGCTGGATCGGGTTGCCCTTGCGGATGGCGTTGCCGCCGGACCGGGCGAAGATCTCGTCCAGGGCGGAGACGGCCCGCCAGGCGCACCGCACCTGGTTGCGCCGCACGGTCGCCCGGTCCTCGACGGTCACCGGCCTGCCGGCCTCGATCTGGTCGTACATCCGGCTGATGCCGTCGATGAGCTGCACCCGGGACGCGGCGATCTCGGCCGCGGCCTCCCCCGCGGCGTAGAGCACGTACGGGTCGTCGCGGACCTGGACGCCGGTCACGGCGACCCGGTCGCGCTGCTGGGAGAGGTGCAGGGCGAGGGCGCCCTCGCAGATGCCGATGACCGCCGAGGTGATCCCGAGCGGGAACATCGAGGCGAAGGGCAGCTTGTACAGGGAGTCGGTGAGTCCGGCCGCCTCCGCGGCCGCACCGGCCTGGACCCCTTCCTGCCTGATGGTGCGGTACTCGGGAACGAACGCCTTGTCGACGACGACGTCCTTGCTGCCGGTGCCGGCGAGACCGACCACGTCCCAGGTGCCGTCGATGATCTCGTAGTCCGAACGCGGCAGCACCACGTGGAGCACGGTGATCGGCCCGGCGGGCCCGCCCTTCCCGTCCCCGACGAGTGCGCCGAGGAAGTCCCAGCGGCAGTGGTCGCTGCCGGAGGAGAACGGCCAGCGGCCACTGAGCACATAGCCGCCGTCGACCGGGTCGGCGATGCCGTTGGGCATGTAGGGGGAGGCGATCCAGGTGTCCGGGTCGTCGTCCCACACCTCGTGGGCGAGGCGCGGGTCCATCTGGGCCAGTTCCCACGGGTGGACCCCGACGACCCCGCAGACCCAGCCCGCCGCCCCGTCGTGTCGCGCGACCGCCATCACGGCCTCCGCGAAGTCCCGGGGATGCGCGCCGAATCCGCCGAACTCCTTGGGTTGCAGGAGCCGTATCACCCCCGTGGAACGCAGCAGTTCGACGGTCCGCTCGCTCAGCCTGCCGAGTGACTCGTTCTCGTCGGCGAGTGCGGCCAGTTCGGGACCCGACTCCTCGACACGGCCGACCACTTCGTGCGTCACTCCGCCCACCTCCTGGTGACTGGTCCATCGCCCGTTCCGCGCGTCGCCGGCGGCGGGATGGCCACAGTGTCGGGGCAGGGGACGGGCACCGGTCGCGCGCTTTCCGCTGACCGGGACTGGTGGGCCGCCTCTCAGCGGGTGACGCGGGGCCGCAGCGCGGCGAGGGAGCGGGCCCGGACGGCGCCGAGCCATACGCCGGCGCCGTAGGCGAGGTCGTCGAGGCGCCGGGCGACACCGTAGCGGAGGGGATCGACAGTGGCCTGATCGTGCCGGTACTCCAGGGCGATGTCGGCAAGCGCGGCGACGGCCGTGGCCCTTCGTACCCGGCGGGAGAGCACGCAGCCGACGACGGTCAGGGGCCACCAGTGACGGGTCAGCAGCGCCCCCGTCTGGGCCAGGGCCGCGGCGGCTCCGTTGCCGGTGAGCCGCACGGCCAGCCGGTACGGGTGCCGGGTGCCGTCGAGCTTGCGGGCGATGCGCACGGTGACGGCGCCGAGCACGCCCGCGGCGGCCGGCACCGACCAGCGCCGCCCGCAGAGCAGCGCGGCGGCGAAGGCGACGCTCCACGGGGCGAACACGACGGGTGCGACGGACTCGGGGTGCCGCTCGGCGAGCGGCTGCGCCCCGGTGCCGTAGAAGGACTTGCGCAGCAGCCAGTCTCCGAGGCGCGCCCGGTGTTCGTGGGCCGCCCTGGCGGCCGGTTCGTACCGGACTCGGCGGCCCGCCGCCACCAGCCGCCAGCACAGGTCGACATCCTCGCCGACCCGCATGCCCGCGTCGAAGCCCTCCCCCAACGCGTCGACCCGGGCGACCACGCAGGCCGAGGACGCCCAGGAGACGGGGGTGCCGGGGCGCACCGGGGCGGGGTGGGCGCCGAGGTCGAGGGAGGACCGGGAGTTCTCGTACCGTTCGATCCAGGTCGCGGCCGCGGTGGGCAGGCCGGTGATCCGGGGGACGGCCATCGCGACCCGGGGATCGGCGAAGTGCGAGAGCAGGATCGGGACCGTTGCGGGGTCCAGCACGACGTCGGAGTCGGCGAAGACCACGTACGGGGTGGTGACGAGACGCAGCCCCGCGTTGCGGGCGCCGGCGGGCCCGAGGTTGGTGGTCAGGGCGACCAGCCGGGCTCCGTGCGCGGCGGCGACGGCGGCCACGGCGGCCGGGTGCCGGGAGGCGTCGTCCACCACGATCACCGGCTGGCCCGTGCCGATGCTCCGCAGCAGCCGGGCCAGTTGACGGGGGCGGTCGCGGACCGGGACGACGACCGTGCAGCGGGGGTCCGCGGGCGCCGGGAGGGCGCCGGCCACCGGATGGGCCATGCCGGTGTCGAGCAGCCGGTCCGCGAGGAGTGCGCCGGCCGCGTCCTGTACGGGGAGCAGGCGGCCGTTCAGCAGCCGGCGCGCCTTCGGGGTGAGCTTGAGCAGCCGGGTCGGATGTCCGCCGAGGAGGGCCCGGCCGCCGTCCACCACCCGTGTGTGACGGTCGAGTTCGACGACGAAGCCGAGGGGAAGTGTCATCGGTCCACGGCTCCGGAGGGGGCGGGGCCGGCGAGGCGGCCCCGCCCGTCGACGGTCCAGGCACTGATCCGCCGGACGGTGGCGGCCACCATCGCGTCCAGGACCCGGCGCCCCTCGTCGGCCGAGGACCCGGCCGGATCGCCGAGCACGCCGCAGGGCGAGACCGGCCGGACGCCACGGGCCATCAGCTCCGGCAGCAGCACGGCCAGGGGGCGCGAGTCGCCGGCCACGGCGGCGTCGAGGCGTACCCGGCCCGGGTCCAGGTGCAGGAGCAGAGAGGTCTCGGTGCGGCCGGCGTGCGCGTCACCGTCCGGCACCGCGCACCCCGTCCAGCAGGCGTCGTGGCCCTCGGCGCGCACCTGTGCGAGGGCCGTGTCGAGGGTGGCCGTGTTGCCGCCGTGACCGTTGACGAACACGATCCGGCCCGCCCACAGGGACAGTGAACGCGTCAGCTCCACGACGACCGCCCGCAGCGCCACGTGCCCGATGGAGACGGTCCCGGGGAAGTCGGCGTGCTCACCGCTCGCGCCGTAGGCCAGTGCCGGCGCCACGAGTGGCGGGGCGTGCGCTGCGGTGGTGAGGGCGTCGGCAGCCCGCCGGGCGACGGCGCGGGCGACGACGGTGTCGGTGTCGAGCGGCAGATGCGGGCCGTGCTGCTCGGTGGATCCGACCGGGACGAGCACCAGCGCCCCGGACGGCACGGCCGGCCAGACGGCGTCGGCCAGGGCCGAGGGCATGTCACTCCCCCGCACGTCGGGCCCCGGCAGGGCCTCCCCCGGCACGACGTCCCCCGGCACGTCGTCCGTCGCCATGCTCAGGCGGCCGTTGACTCGGCGTCGGCCGGAATCACCGGCGCCGGGTCCGTGGCGGCGGATACGTCCGCGCCGCCCAGGGTCAGCCGGAAGCCGGGGGGTATCGCCAGGTCGTCCGGCCCCAACTCGTGGACGGAGGCGTGTCCGAGGCCGAGAACGGCCGAGTCCAGCCCGCCGCGCAGGATGTCCAGCACGTTCTCCACCCCGGCCTGCCCGTTCGCCGCCAGGCCCCACAGGTAGGCGCGGCCGATCAGTACGGCGCGGGCACCGAGGGCCAGTGCCTTGGCCACGTCCCCGCCACGCCGGACGCCGCCGTCCAGCAGGACCTCGATCTGGTCGCCGACCGCTTCCGCGATGGCGGGGAGCAGCCTGATGGTGGCCGGGGTGGTGTCCAGGTTGTTGCCTCCGTGGTTGGACACGGACAGCGCCGACACCCCGGCGTCGACCGCCCGCCTGGCGTCGTCCACCCGGGACACGCCCTTGAGGAGGAGGGGGCCGCCCCATTCCGCGCGGAGCCAGGCGATGTCGTCCCAGGTGGGGGGCGGGGTTCCCAGCCATTCGCCGTAGGCGCCGAAGAAGGTCGGCGCCGCGCCGCCGGGGGCCGTCAGGTTGGGGACGGTGAGATCGGGGACGCGGCCCGACCTGGCGTACCGCCACAGCCATCCGGGCCGGGGCAGGACGTCGGGGGCGAACCGCAGCGCGGTCCTGAGGTCGATCCTGTCGGGGATGGCGGGGCTGCCCCAGTCTCGGCCGTGGGAGAAGGACCAGTCGAGGGTGACGATGAGCGCCTTGGCGCCGGCGGCACGGGCCCGGTCCATGCGCTGCACCATGGTCGCGCGGGTGCCGCTCCAGTACAGCTGGAAGAAGAGGTCCGGCTGGGCGTCGGCCACCTCCTCCACGGGCCTGCTCGCGAACGAGCTGAGGCCCATGATCACCCCCCGGCTCGCGGCGGCCCGGGCCACGGCCACCTCGCCGTCCGGGTCCACCGCCTGCACCCCGGTCGGCGAGATGAGCACGGGCAGCGCGGTGGGCACGCCCAGTACCGTCGTGGACAGGTCGCGTTCCGCGTGGTGGCCCACGACCCGCGGCGCGAAGCCCAGTGCCGCGAAGGCCTCGATGTTGTCGTCGATGGTGCGGCCGCGCTCCGAGCCGGCGACCAGCGCTCCGTAGACCGAGCTCGGCAGCCGCCTCCTGGCCCGGCGCTGGGCCTCGGCGACCGTCTCGAACCAGGGGTTCCTACGCATGTGTACCGCTCTTTCCGGTGGGGGTCGGGTCCAGCCCGGCCAGGGGGTTCTCGGCGCACTCGGTCACCGGGGGGCGGCGGGTGAGCACCAGGTCCACGGGGCGGGGGGCGGCCCGGTGGGAGTGGTCCTGTGCGGGTTTGGGGAGGTGTGCGGTTCCGGGCGGGCGCCGGGCGAGGCGTTCCTCGCCGTAGCCCTGCACGCACTCGGGGTCGGGGCCGTCCAGCGGGAGGCCGGTGAAGAACTTCGCGGCCATGCAGCCGCCCTTGCAGGTGTCGTAGAACGCGCAGGAGGCGCAGGCTCCGCCGTGCTGCGGGGTACGCAGCCGCCGGAACAGCTCGGAGCCGCGCCACACTTCGGGAAATCCGCCCGGCTCGCGCACGTTGCCGGCCAGGAACTCCTCGTGGATGGCGAAGGGGCAGGCGTAGACGTCACCGACCGGGTCGATCAGGCAGACGACGCGTCCGGCACCGCACAGGTTCAGGCCCGGCAGTGCCTGGCCGTAGCCGGCGAGGTGGAAGAAGGAGTCGCCGGTCAGCACGTTCTCGCCGTGGGCCAGCAGCCAGTCGTACAGCTGCCGTTGCTGCGCGGCCGTCGGGTGCAGGTCGTCCCAGACGTCGGCGCCGCGGCCGGAGGGGCGCAGCCGGGTCAGGCGCAACTGGGCGCCGTAGCGGTCGGCGAGGGCCTTGAAGGCGTCCAGCTGCGGGATGTTGTGCCGGGTGCAGACCACGGAGATCTTGAAGTTCTCCATGCCGGCGGCGGCGAGGTGCTCGGCCGCCCGCAGCGCCGTCGCGTACGAACCGGGGCCGCGCACCGCGTCGTTGACGTCCGCGGTCGCGCCGTCGAGGGAGAGCTGGACGTCCACGTAGTCGTTGCGGGCCAGCCGCTCGGCGGCTTCAGGGGTGATCCTGACGCCGTTGGTGGAGAACTTCACGCCGACGTGATGAGCGGTGGCGTAGTCCAGGAGTTCCCAGAAGTCGGCGCGGACGGTGGGCTCGCCGCCGCCGATGTTGACGTAGAAGACCTGCATGGCCTCCAGGTCGTCGATGACGGCCCTGGCCTCGGCGGTGGTCAGCTCGCGCGGGTCGCGCCGGCCGGAGCTGGACAGGCAGTGGGCGCAGGCCAGGTTGCAGGCGTAGGTGAGTTCCCAGGTGAGGCAGATCGGTGCGTCGAGTCCGCGCTCGAACAGGTCGACCAGGCGGGACGTGCCGTGTGCGGCGGTTGTCATGAGGTCCTCCCGACGACCATCGACGACTGGACGAGAACGGCGAGGGCCCGGCCGTAGCGCGGCAGTTCGTCGTCTCTCAGGCCCGCGGCCAGGCAGGCGGCCCGGGCCGTGGGCGCGTCCGCGAGCGCCTGGACGACGGCGAGGAGCCGGCGGTCCTTGAGAAACGACAGCTTGCGGGTTCCGAAGTGGTAGAGCAGGGCGCCGAAGGGTTCCGGCCGCACCGAGACCTGCGGATGCAGGTCCCAGCCACGGTCGAGGTCCATCGCGGTCATCCGGCGGCGCCTAGTAGACGCCGCACATGCCGTCGATGGAGACCTCCTCGATCAGATCGTCGGCCTCGATCAGCGACTCTGCGGTCGCAGTCCTCTCGTCCTGGTTCTCGGTGGCCGGGACGGGCGGGGTGGCGTGGAGCTCGTTCATGCGACTCTCCCTGGGCATCGCTCCCATCGGACATCCGGAGAATAATGGCACCGAGTGCCGAAAGTGAAGACGCCGGACCGTCCTGAGCTTTCAAGGGGTCATGGATGGAGATCGCCGCGTTCGACCGGTGCCTGACATCGCGTCACCTGCCGGCAGGAAGCGGGCGCAGGTGAGTCGTCCCGACGAGCCCGTGGCCATCGTGGTCGGGGCCGTCGCCAGCGGTGCCGTGCTCGCGGCACCGCTCAGCGAGGATCCCGGCCGCGCCGTGCTGGTGCTGGAGGCGGGCCCGCGGGTCGCGGACACGTCCATCCTGCCGACGTCTCCGATGCGGGGCCCGGCGGCCACCGCCGTGCTCATCGGCGAGGTGGTCGCGGATGCCGTGCGGCGCGCTGCGCCATGACGGGCACCGGGAGCCGGCTGCGGTCAGCCGCGGTGGGGCAGGTCGCCGTACCCGTCGGCGAGCTGCCGGACGGCCAGATCCAGCAGTGCGCTCAGGTCGGCGTCCTCGTCCGCCAGCCACTGCTCGTACGCGGTGACGCACGCCGCCAGGACGGTTCCGCCGATCAGCCGGGGCAGCATGTCGGCGGCGGGGCGGCCCAGGCGCCGGGCGGCGAACTCCGTGACCAGGGCCCGCCACGAGGCGTACCGCACGGCCGAGTCGGCCTGGAGCGTCGGCACGCTGAGGATGAGGGTCATACGCTGCCGGTGCCAGGGCACCGCCGCCGGGTCGAACCGGTTGAAGTCGACGACCGCCTCGCGCAGCGCGTCCATCAGCGGAGTGTCCGGGTCGGCCGCGGCCAGCAGGGTGTCGAGCCGGACCAGCTGCTCCTCGAAGTCGCCCCACACGAGGTCGTTCTTGGAGGCGAAGTAGCGGAAGAAGGTGCGGCGGCCGATGCCTGCCGCGGCGGCGATGTCGTCGACGGTCGTGTCGTCGAAGCCGCGCCGGGCGAAGAGTTCGAAGCCCAGCCGTTCGAGCGCGGCCCGTGACGTCGCCCGCGGCCGTCCGGCCCGGGCGGGTCCCGCGCAGAGCGCCGCGTCTCCCCGAGGCGGCTCCATCCGTGATCCCTTCGTCCGGCGCGACCGCCGCCCATGGTGAGCGGCCCGGCGGCTGGCGCGCCGCCGGAGCGCCATCCTCGCATCGCGGACGAGGCACCGCCCCCCGGGCCCGCGCAGCACCCGGCCGGGAGCGCCGGTGCGGATTCCGGGAGTGTCGGAGCAACGGAAACTTGCGTGACTCAAGCAAAACCTTTAGCTTCCTTTCATGTGGAAATCGGTGCGGCGCGCCGCGTGGGCCACGGTCCACCTCTTTCTGGCCGCCGCGATGGCATTCGGAATGTGGATCTTCATCACCGTCCTGCTGATCACCGCGATCGGCACGCTGGTGCTCGTCGGTGTCTGGCTGCTGCCCGAAACGGTGCTGCTGATACGGCGGATCGCGGGAGCCAAGCGGAGCCTGACCGCCGCCTGGACGGGGGTACGGATCCCCGAGGCGTACCAGCCCCTGACCGGGACGGTGCGCGAGCGGGTGGTCACGGCCGTGCGGGATCCCGGCACCCGCACCGACGCGCGCTGGATGGTCGCCTACTGGTTCTACGGCGCGCTGCTCGGCCTCGCCCTGCCGCTGTGGCCGGCCGGGCTGGTCGTCGACGGCCTGTGGTGCGGACTGCTGCGCCGCGAGGCGGTCGTCCTGCCCTTGATCGTGCGGTTGGCGGACCTGGAGGCGGACTGGTCGACGGCGCTGCTCAAGCCGTCCCCGCAGGCGCGGCTCGCGGCCCGGGTCGAGGAACTGGCCGCGACCCGCGCCGACGCGATCGCCGCGCACGAGGCCGAACTGCGCCGGATCGAGCGGGACCTGCACGACGGGGCACAGGCTCACCTGGTGGCGCTGTCCATGCGGATCGGGCTCGCCAGGCGTGCCTACGGCGGCGAGCCCGAGACCGGCCGCCTGCTCCTCGACGAGGCCCAGGAGCAGGCCGAGAAGGCGCTGACGGAGCTGCGGCAGGTGGTGCGCGGCATCCATCCGCCGATCCTGAGCGACCGGGGCCTGGCCGGCGCCGTGCGCGCGCTGGCCGCCGGCAGCGGACTGGAGGTGGCTGTCGACGACGGCGGCCTCGACCAGGGGGTGCGGGCGCCCGCGGCGGTGGAGGCGGCCGCGTACTTCGCGGTGGCCGAATCGCTGACCAACGTCGTCAAGTACAGCGGGGTGTCGCGCGCCGAGGTCCGGCTGGTCCGGGTCCGGCGCGGCCTGCGCGTACAGGTCCGCGACGAGGGCCGCGGCGGCGCGGACGAGACCGGCGGCTCGGGGCTGCTCGGCATGCGGCGGCGGGTCGCCGCGCTCGACGGAACCATGGAAGTGTCCAGTCCGGTCGGCGGGCCGACCCTGATCGAAGTGGAGTTGCCGTGCGTGTGGTGATCGCCGAGGACAACGCCCTCCTGCGGGAGGGCCTGGTCCTGCTGCTGACCTCGGCCGGACATGACGTCGTGGCCGTCGCGGGCAGCGGGCCCGAGATCATGCCCGCGCTCCTGGAGCACCGGCCGGACGTGGCCCTGCTCGACGTGCGGATGCCCCCGGGCTTCCGCGACGAGGGGCTGCGGGCGGCGCTGGAGGCCCGCGAGCGGATGCCCGGGCTGCCGGTGCTGGTGCTCTCGCAGTACGTGGAGGAGTCGTACGCCGGCGAGCTGCTGGCCGGCGGGACCAGCGGCATCGGGTACCTGCTCAAGGACCGGGTCGGCCGGGTCGACGAGTTCCTCGACGCGCTGGAGCGGGTGGCCGCGGGCGGCACCGCGCTGGACCCCGAGGTGGTCGCCGAACTCCTGACCCGCCGCAAGGACTCGCCGCTCGACTCCCTCACGCCCCGCGAGCGCGAGGTGCTGTCGCTGATGGCCGAGGGCCACGACAACGCGACCATCGCCCGGACCCTGGTGGTCACCGAGCGCGCGGTGCACAAGCACATCGGCAACGTGTTCCTCAAGCTCAGCCTCCCGCCCAGCGACAGCGGCCACCGCCGGGTGCTGGCGGTCCTCGCCTACCTGGCCCACGCACCGCGGGCGTGAGCGCCGCCCGGGGTTCCGAGCGGGACATGAGGCAGGGGCCGCCCGGTCGTGGCGGTCCCTGCCCCGTCTCAGACCTCGTGGTCCATGGCGAGGCCGAAGACGAGCCCACCAGGAAGGTCGCCATCATGGTCATGATCGGGCCGGTGGACTCCACGCCCAGCAGCTCGGCGCCGTGACCCTGCTGGAAGACCGCGACGACGGCGCGGAGCGCCGCGAGGACGGAGAGCAGGAACCCGAAGGCGGCCTTGAGCGGTCGAGCAGGGAGCCCGCGAAGCGGAGACCAGTGCTCGTGGGTCTACCAGCCGGTGGCCGAGGTTCCGGTCTGCTCGTTCTCGGCCCGGCGGCCACCGGACCTGCGCCGGCCCGGCACCAGACCGCCGGCCGCACCCAGGGCGCCCAGGCCCATCCCGGCAGCGGTGGCGATGCCCTCGGCACCGTCCACGGTGAAGGAGGCGACCGCGGCGACGCCGCCGTTGAAGAGGAACAGGAACCACAGCCCCGGCCGGGTCGCCAGGGACGCCTTGATCCTGGGCTCCTGGCGATGCGCGTGCCGGTCAGCAGCGAGACGGCGATGCCGGCGAGGGTCGCCACGCTCTTCGCCGTACCGTCGAGAACGGCACCCGCCCCGCCCATGGCGGCGGCCGGACCCGCGACGAGGAACATCCGGAGCAGCAGGTCGGCGAAGAACGACTTGACGGTGGCGAGCGGCGACTTGGCGGCCATCGGGCGTTCCCTGGGACAAGGGGCTCCGCGCCCCGGGGATCTCCGACCACCACGATCCCGGCGCCCCCGCACGGCCTGCCCGGGTCGCCTTCGACACCGACGAGAAGGTCGCCGGCCTGTTCATCCTGCCCGCCGGGACACTCTGAGCGAAGGCTCAGGTCTGCGGGCCCAGCAGGCGGATCGCGTCTGCGGCCACCACGCCGTCGGCGTCGTTGGTCAGGTCGATCGATGCGTCGAGACCGGCCCGCAGGTGGAACTCACCGAGGGCGAGCCAGGTACCGCCGCGCGGATCGGGGGTTCCCGCGGCCCGCTGGTCGATCCGGACGGTCGTGGTGCCGTCGGCGTGGACCACGGTGTACGGGGCGTTGCTCGCCCGGCCCGCGGCCGGAGGACAGGACGCCTGGATCTCGTAGACGCCGTCCTGGGGCACGGCCGGCCGCCAGCGCACCTTCCGCTCGCCCGAACCGGCGGGCGCCGTACGGTAGTTGCCCGACCAGAAGCCGGGGTCCGCCGTCGCCGTCGGCCAGCTGCCGCTGATGATCTCGAAGCCCAGCCGGTCGTTGTCCACGATCACCTCGGCGCGTACGTCGGCGACGCCGGGCGCCTGGATCAGGCTGAGCGAGTCGAGGCCGAGCCGGGTGCCGCCACCCCTGCCGGGTCCGGTCACCGCGCAGCGCAGGGTGTGGTGCCCGGCCCGCAACCGGGTGACACCGAGGTGGGCCAGGTCGAAACCGTCCGTCGTCTGCGCCGTGGTGTCGATCGCGTGGGCGGGCAGGGGGGTGCGGTCCATCGTGACGGTGACCAGGGCGCCGTCCGCCGAACGGTAGTGGCGCAGCAGCAGCTCGTAGTCGCCGGTGCGCGGCACCCGGAAGGTGAACTCCACTGTGTCGCCGATCTGTTCGGGGGTGAGGACCAGCCGCTCGCCACGGCGGGCGAGCGGATCGGCGACGGTCTGCACGGTACCGCCGGTGACCACGCGGTCCGCTTCGGCCAACGCGACGACGGCCTCCCGGTAGTGCGGACCGCGGCGCAGGCTGTCGCGGCCACGGGTCAGCCAGTCGAGCGAGAAGCAGCAGACGTCGACCCGTTGCGGGACACTCGCCGCGTCGCCGTCGCAGCCGTAGAGCAGCACGATGGTGCCGTCGGAGAGCCGGGCGAGATCCGAGTAGAAGGAGCGGTTCTCGTTGACGACCCGCTGGTACCGGTAGGAGCAGCCCTCGTCGTAACTGACCGCCACGGTCATGTTGTATCTGACGGGCGAGTCGGGACGGCTGAACAGCACCCGCCCGGGCGCACGGCTGCCGGGGCCGCCCGTGTAGCGCAGCAGGCCGGCGTCCACCGCGTTGAACGAGCCGGTGCCGCCGTCGAGCGCCGGCTGCGACCAGGTCATGCCGTCGTCCGCGCTGACGGACACGATGCGCTGGTTCTCGCCGCCCGACGCGAAGCGGCCGTTGACCAGCACGCTGCCGTCGGCGCGCTGCACCATCCGCGCCTCGTTGACGGGGTACGCGACCTGTACGGGCACCGCGCCGGTCGCCTGCCAGGTGGCGCCGTGGTCGTCGCTGTAGAGCGGCGCGACTCCGTAGTACCGCTGGGACACGGTGTTGCCGACGATCACCCTGCGGTGCAGGCAGTTGAGCAGCAGGCGGCCGGAACGCAGTTGGAGTCCGTGGCCCGGGCCGGGGCCGTGCAGCGCCCAGTTGTAGGGAAACCCGTCGAACAGGCCTGCCAGACTCCGTGCCTGTCCCCAGGTGAGGCCGCTGTCCCGGCTGGAGATCACGTAGAGCTCGCCCGAGTCGCCCGAGCAGGAGGTGTTCTGCGGGAGTCGGAGCGAGAGCATGTAGAAGAGGAAGACCTCCCGTGTCTCCCGGTCCACGACCAGCGCCGGGTTGCCCCAAGACTCGCCGTCGACGGAGGCGACCAGGGTGCGGCTCGCCTCCCAGGTCCGGCCGCCGTCGGTGCTGCGGCGCAGCAGCAGGTCACGCGGCCCGGCGTCGCACACCTCGTGGCGGCCCTCGGTCACGGCCAGGACGGTGTCGTCGGGCAGCACGGCGAGCGCGTGGACGTGATAGCTCACGAGCGGGCCCTCGACGGAGTCCCAGAGGGTCTGCTCCTCGAAGAAGGCGCCGTGCCGGTCAGGCGCGGTGGACGTCCGGTCGGCGGCCTGTGCCGTGGATCCGAGAGCCACGGGCCCCCACGCGGCGGTGGCCGTGGCGCCGACGACGCCCAGCGCGAAGGATCTGCGGTTCATGGCGGTGCGGTGCGGTCCGCTGTCGGACATGGAGCCACCCCTTTCGGGCGGAAGGAGGGGGTAGGGAGACAGGGCACGCCGCGTACGGACCCCGGAATCAGGCGCGTACGAGATGCGCGTCGAGCGGGGCGAGCAGGTCGAGCAGCGCCTTCCGCTCCCCCTCGGAACACGGTGTGAAGGGCGCCGCGGCGTACGGCGGGCACAGTCCGCGTTCGGCCAGGACGGCCTTCACCGCCGGGACGCCGGGGCGGACGGTGTGCAACGCCAGTACCCCGTCCAGCAGTTGCTGCGCGCGCCGCGCGTCCGCGTCCCGGCGTTCGCGGTGGGCCCGGAAGAGCTCGACGGTCACCGCGGGCGCCACATTGGCCACCCCGAGGACGACTCCGTCGGCCCCGAGCCGCAGCGCGTCGAGTGCCTGGCGCTCCGCGCCCTGGCTGACCCCGAAGCCGTCGCGCCGCCGGGCCGCCGCCGCGAGGGCGTGGCGGAACAGCGCGAGGTCGCCCGAGCTGTCCTTGAGGCCCACCAGGTGTGCGAGGCCCGTCAGTTCGTCGAGCAGGGCGGGCGTGAGCGGGTTGCCGTAGCGGGGCGCGTGGTAGGCGACGACGGGAACGCCGAGGCCGGCGAAGGCGGCGTAGTGGGTGACGATCTCGTCGTGCCGGTGGCGGAAGTAGATCGGGGGGCTGAGTACCAGCGCGTCCGGCGCGGCGGGGCGCACGGCCTTTGCCCGCGCCAGGGCCTCGGCGGTGCCGGGTGCCGTGACGTTCACCAACACCGGCCCCCCGTCGGTGAGTTCACGCCAGCGCTCAGCCACCCCGACGGCGAACGCGCCCAGTTCCGCCATGGGCAGCAGCGGCCCCTCCCCGTTGCTGCCGAAGAGCATGAGGCCGCGGGCGCCGGCCGCCGCCAGCGCGCGGAGCAGGGTGTCGGCGGCCGGGGCCGAGGGGTGTCCGGGGCGGTCCATCGGGGTGACCAGCGGCACGATCACACCGCTCAGTAGCGTGCGTCCGTCGATCTGTCCCCTCTCTTCGCGGGCCAGGTGCTCGACCGTCGTCTGCCGCTGTTCGGCTGCGGCACCGTCGTGGCCGGTCGCGCCCCGCGGCGGAGCCGCACATGGATGCAGCCCCGCGCCTCTTCGGGGCGCCTCGCTCGGCCCTCCCGGCCCGGATCGCCCGGCCTGTCCCGCCCCGTGGGCCCCCCTGCCCTGACCGCCCATCAGTACCCCTTGACCTCGGGCCAGGCCAGTTCGACCCCGGCGCGGACGAGTTCGTCCTGGAAACGGCTCAGCTCCTCGCCGTCCTCGTACACCTGCTCGACATCCAGGCGGTTGTCGAGGCAGTACGCGGCCAGCGACCCGGCCGCCTCGCCGATGTTCCACTCGACGGGGTGCAGCCGGTAGCAGCCGTTGGTGATGTGGGTGGTGCCGATGTTCTTGCACACCGGCAGCAGGTTCCGCACCCGCACCGGGAGCAGGGCGCCCAGCGGGATCTGGAAGGGGCTGCTGGCCACGTCGACGTAGGTGTCGCCGCCGGTGGAAGGATGCAGGTCGATCCGGTACATGCCGATGCCGACCGAGTCCGGGTAGCGCACCGCGCCGCGCTCGCCGCGCACCGCGAGGGAGAGGTCCTGTTCGACGATCCGGCGCCGGGCGACGATCCGGCGCGACTCGCGGATGTACGGCGCCTTGGCCAGCCCGTCGGCCGTGCCCAGCACATCGCCGCGCAGCCGCAGGCCGGGCCAGCCGGTGCCGCCGTCGGGGCGGGGCGCCTCGGTCTGGAGCCAGTAGAGCATGCTCATGCTCAGCTCGCGGGCCGCCGCCAGATGCCGGTCCCGTTCCTTGTCGTCGACGCCGATCAGCGGACCGGGCAGGTAGTCGATCATGGGCCAGTTGACGATGGTCACATCGCTCGCGGCGAAGCCCGGCCGGTACAGCTTCCGGGAGAACACCCGGCGGAACTCCCAGAGTTCCCTGTCGCCCGCGTCCTTGCTCTGGTCGGCGACGACCGGCCCCGAGTCGGCGTTCGGGGTGAAGCCGCGCGGTACGGTCGCCAGCGTCCTCGGGTCGGGGGCGCTCAGGCTCAGCAGCCGGTTCGGCCACTGCGGGGGGTGGTAGGCGGCCCAGCCGTCGTAACCCGCGGGCCGGTCGACGGTGTGGTCCTCCCCGGCCCGGTGGTCGACGGCGAACACCCACGAGAACGCCTGCATGTTGGCCGGCTGTGCCTCGCCGGGGGCGCTCGGCTCCCCGGTGTCCCGCCGCGACTCGAAGCCCGTCACGTGCTCGGTGCCGGTCAGCGGCAGCAGGTCGCCGAGTTCCGTCGCGTCCAGGACGTACGGCGCCGACACCTCGACCCGCGTACCGTCCGGGCCTTCGACGGCCACGGACCGTACCCGGTCGCCGTCCACGGACGCGGCCACCGGGCGGTACCGGTACAGGATCCGCAACCGTCCCGCGGCCACGTAGGGCGCCACCATGGCATCCAGCACGGCGGCGCCCACCCGCGGTTCGTGGCACAGCGCGCTCACCCGCCCCTCCCCCGGGTTGAGATGCCGTCGCCGCCTGGCCTCCTCGGTGAGCGGATACCAGGTGCGGTAGTGCTCGCGGACCGCCTCGCGCAGCGCGCGGTAGGTACGGGTGGCACCGAACTGCTCGATCCAGGCGTGTTCGTCGGGCGGTACGCCCTGGCTGGTGAGCTGGCCGCCGATCCAGTCGGTCTCCTCGGTGAGCAGGACCGACCGCCCCCGGTCCAGGGCGGCCAGCGCCGCGGCCACCCCGCCGAGGCCCCCGCCCACGACGAGGATGTCCGTGGCCGCCCACGTCGGCGCGCTCATGGACCGCTCCCTTCCTGTACGTCGTCACCCGCGTCGTCCGGACCGAACGTGAACCGTCGAGGCGCGCCGCGCACGTCCACCGGTACGGGCGGGCCGCCGCCCGGCGGGGTGACCAGCAGGTCGCCGTTGCCTTCGGCGGTCCCGGTGACACGGCCGGGGGTACGCCGGTACCCCAGCACGACGACTCCGGGTGCCATGTCCAGCAGGACCCCTCCGTCGAGGCGGACGGTGAGCCGCCGGTCCGCCAGCACGTCGAGGCGGCCCTCACCGAGCGGCAGGTTGCCCAGTTCGGCCGGTTCGCCCGGGTGGGCGAACCGCCAGCCGTCGGGACGTGCGTCGGCGAGCTCGCCGAAGGCGAGATACGCCAGCAGGCCTCCCCAGGCCATCAGTCCGTCCGAGCGTTTCTCGAAGCCCGTCAGGTTCTCGCCGTCGACGGCCGGATAGTTCTCCCTGACGTGGCCGTGCACGCGCCACTCGTCGAGGAACAGCCGCAGCAGGTTCCCCACCACCGGCCGGCTCAGCCCGGTCAGCCCGTACCGCCGCAGCCCGCGGACGGCGAGATACGCCATGGGCGCCCAGATGCGGCCGCGCCAGTACGTCGCCGCGAATCCGGGGTCGTCACGGGCCACGCTGGGCAACGGCCTCATCCCGCCCAGCACTTCGGGCCGCAGCAGATCGGCGGCCACGGCTGCCGCACGAGGGGCGTCCGGCAAACCGCCCAGCAGCGCGTACAGCATCGTCGGCGAGACGTGCGGATCATGCCCGCCCGCCGAGGTGAGGTTGCGGTAGCCGTTCCGTTCGGCGTCCCACAGCAGCCGGTCGGCGACCGTCCTCGCCGTGGTGGCCTCGGCGCGCAGCCGGTCGGCCGTCGCGGGCTTCCCCAGGAGGCCGGCGATGTCCGCCAGCGCTTCGGCATCGGCGATGTGCAGCGCGTTCAGGCCGACGTCGGCGAGGTCCATGGTGTGGGTCGCCGGGTCGTAACGGGTCTCGTCGTACATCGGCGAATCGTCCAGGCCCGACTCGCGTCGGGCGCGGTCCAGGGTCGCCGACGCCGGGTCGCCCGCGATCGGGTCGGAGCCCCAGGCGAGCAGTCCGTGCGGTCCGCGGCGGGCCCGGGGCCACCAGTCGTGCCAGGCGAGCAGCGCCGGAAAGGTGTTCTCCAGCAGCGCCGCGTCGCGGGTCCTGGGCGACAGTCCGCCCGCCAGGTAGGCCTGGTACACCGTCAGTGCGCCGACCGGCGGCTGCGAACGGTCGTCGGTGCGGCCCCGGTCGTCCGAGATCCGGTTCGGGATCATGCCGGCCTCGTCCGCGTACGGAAGGATCTGTTCGAAGATGCCGCGCGCGTAGTCCCGGTCGACGGCCGAGGCGACGAGGCCGGTGAAGAACGTGTCCCAGGCGTGCAGGGCCCAGGTGCCGTAGAAGCCCTTCCGGTCGGCGCAGACGAAGTCCCTGGAGGTCGGGGTGAGGACCCGGCCGAGGTCGGGGGCGTGGATGGTGTTCCAGGTGACGGCCCTGGTCAGGGCGTCGGCGGCGGCGCCGAGCCAGCCGCCGGACCGCAGCCGGGTCCGGTCGGCGGCCGCGCGGTGATCCGCGAGTGCGCCGGCGGTCCGGGCCACCGTGCCGGGTGCGTCGGCCGGCGCGATCCGCAGTTCCACCGGGCCGGGACCGCCGAAGCCCAGGACCAGTGCGTCCGCCGGTCCCTCGACCCTGCGGGCGGGCGACGACGCGGCGACCGTCCAGCGGATGCCGCCCGCCAGGACGGAGCCGACTCCGCCGTTGCCCGCCACGTCCGGGCGGTCCGCCGGCTCGTCGATGCGGGTCAGGCCTTCCACGGACAGTACGACCTGGCCCGTGCTCTCGGCGCGGACGTGCAGGATGTCGCCGGGTCCGCCCGCGAACTCCAGCCGCAGCCGGTGGCCCGCCGCGCGTACCGTCACCTCGGCGTAGCCGCCGTCCACGGTGTGCGGGCCGAGCCGCTCCAGTCCGTCGCGCCAGGTGAACCCGTCGAGCACCGGACCTTCGGGGCCGAGTACGCCGAACCGCACCCGTGGGCCGGACGGCAGCCGGCTCATACCGGTGTGGGTGCGGACGTCCCAGGTGTTCCAGCCGGTCCTCGCGGGCGTCCCGGTGCCGCTCCGCTCTTCGGCTCCGCTCCTGCTCATACGACCGCCCTGCCGTCGGCGGTACCGTCCCCAGGCACCGAGTCGTCCAGGTCCAGCGCCGCGTCCAGCAGCGCCCGGGTGTACTCGTGGCGCGGTGCGGTCAGCACCGCGCCGGTCCGGCCCTCCTCCACGATCACGCCCCGGCGCATCACCGCCACCCGGTCGGCGATCTGGTGCACCACCCCCAGGTCGTGCGAGATGAACAGCATGGCGAGCCGGTGACGGGCGCGCAGATCGGCCAGCAGCCGCAGGATCTGGGCCTGGACCGAGACGTCGAGCGCCGAGACCGCCTCGTCGCACACCAGCAGCCGGGGCCGTACCGCCAGGGCTCTGGCGATGCTGACCCGCTGGCACTGACCGCCCGACAGGTCCCCCGCGCGCCGTGCCGCCACCTCGGGGTCGAGCCCCATGCCGGAGAGGAGCCGGTGCAGTGCCCCGGTGCGGTCGCCCTCGGGCGCGGTGACCGGGTGGGTGCGCCAGACCTCGGCGATGATCGAGGCGACCGTCATCCGCGGGTTCAGCGACGAACGCGGGTCCTGGAACACCATCTGCACCGCACGCTGCAGGTCGGGCGGCCGGCGCCCGGCGCGGCGGAGCGGCCGTCCCTCGAAGGTGACGGTCCCGGCGCGGGGCCGCAGCAGTCCGGCCACGCAGCGGGCCACGGTCGTCTTGCCGGAGCCCGACTCGCCGACCAGCCCGAGGGTCTCCTCCGGTGCCACCGACAGACTCACCCCGTCCACGGCGAGCTGGCCGCCGCGCCGTCCTCCGTAACCTCCGTAAGTGACGCGCAGATCTCGCACGTCGAGGAGTGCGGGCACGCCAGGGGTTCCCCGGTCACTGGCGCTCACGATCCCGGCACCTCCTCGGCGAAGTGGCAGGCGCTCCAGCGGCCGGGCGCGACCTCCCGCGCCTGGGGCGTCTCGGCGCGGCACCGGGCACGGGCCAGTGGGCAGCGCGGATGGAACGCGCAGCCGGCCGGCCGGTGCGCCGGTGTCGCCGGGGCTCCGGGCAGCGGATCCGCCAGTGCGGTACGGGTCCGCACGGCGGGCACGCTGCGCACCAGGGCGGCGGTGTACGGATGGGCGGGCCGCCGCAGTACGTCCCGGGCGGGCCCGCGTTCGCAGACCCGCCCCGCGTACATCACCACGACCTGGTCGCCGACGTGCGACACGACCCGCAGGTCGTGGCTGACCAGCAGCATCGCCAGGCCGTCCGCCGCCTGGATGTCGGCCAGCAGCCGCAGGATCCGGGACTGCACGGTGACGTCGAGCGCCGTCGTGGGCTCGTCGGCGAGGAGCAGCGCGGGATTCCCGGCCAACGCCATCGCGATCATGGCGCGTTGACGCAGGCCGCCGGAGAGTTCGTGCGGGTAGGCGCGTGTCCGCCGTGCCGGCTCCGGCACGCCCACCCGGTCGAGGAGTTCGAGGACCCGGCGGTGGACCTCGGCGCGCGGCAGCCGGTCGCGGCGCGGTATCTCGCCGATCTGACGGCCGATCCGCTGGGTCGGGTTGAGGGCGGCGAGCGGGTCCTGGAAGATCATGGCGATCTCCCGGCCGCGTACCGCACGGCGCCGTGCCGGGGCGGCGGCGAGCAGGTCCTCGCCGTGCCACAGCAGCCGGCCCGCCAGGGTGGCGCCCTCGGGTGGCAGGCCCAGGATCGCCTGGGCCGTCATGGTCTTCCCGCTGCCGGACTCGCCGATCAGCCCCACGGTGGTGGCCCGGGGCACGTCGAAGGAGACGCCGTCCACCACGCGGGTCCGGGTGCCGTGCGGGCCGGGCAGTTCCACCACCAGGCCGTCGATCCGCAGGACCGGTCCGTCGGTCGCGGGTGGCGCCTGCCCGGGCCCGTGTTCGCGCGCGGTTCCGGCGGGGGTCACGAGTGGCCGGTCCGTACGCCGGCGAAGTCGGGCAGCCCGCTGGCGTCGGGGACGAATCCCTTGAGGTCGCTGTTCCAGGCGTAGGCGATGCTCACCGACATCGGGTACATCCCCACCGCGTCCTGCCAGATGATGTGGCTCGCCCGGCCGTAGAGGCCGGTGCGCCTGTTCTTGTCGGCCGTGGCGCCCGCCGCCGCCAGCAGGCCGTCCAGCTTCCTGTTGCAGTAGCCCATGCGCTTGGCCGCACAGGTGTAGAGACGGCCGAGGTTGCTGGCCGCGTCGTAGCTGGGGGTGGCCAGCTGCTGGAAGTTGATGTCCCACTTGAGTGCGAGCAGGTCCTCCGTGAAGACGGCCTGCTCCTTCTCCAGCGGCTCCACCTGCACGCCGACCTTCTGCAGGTCGGAGACGACGGCCTGGATGAAGGGCTTGAACTCGTCGTTGGCGAACTGGAGCCGGAGCTTCCTGGAGAAGTCGAAGCCCGCGGCGGTGAGGGCCGCCTTCGCGGCTGCCGGGTCGTATGCCACGGCGGGCTGCGCCACATGGCCGAGGACGACGCTCGTCACGGGGGCGTCGGCCGCCTCGCCGGTATCGGGATAGAGCTTGCTGATGATGGTCCTGAAGTCGACCGCCTGCCAGATCGCCCGGCGCACCTTCGCGTCCTTGAGGGCGGGGACCGAGGAGTTGAACCACATGGTGAACTCGGCGCTGCTCGGCACGGTCCGCACCGTCAGGTCCTTCTGGCCTTTCAGAGAGGCCAGTTGGTCGTCGGGGATGCCCCAGACGACGTCGACCTCACCGGTGCGCAGTGCGGTCATGCGGGCCGCGAGCTCGGGGATGTTCCGTACCGTGACCTTGCCGAGCGTGGGCTTCGTGCCCCGGTACTTCCTGTTGGGCACCAGGACCAGCGACTCGCTCGGGGTGAACGCGTCCACGGTGAACGGGCCCGAACCGACGGGGTGGTTGAAGAAGGCGGTGTCGTCCTTGCCGACGCCCGACGGGAGGACGTAGAAGGTGCCGAGCTTGCCGGGGACCGAGGCATCGGGTGCCGGGCTGTGCAGGACCACTTCGGTGGCGGACACCCTGGTCATCGTGTCGCCCGGGAAGTTGCCCGCGTTGGGGCCGTTCAGGCTGATCATCCGCTGGAAGGAGGCGATCACGTCGTCGGCGTCGAGGGCGGAGCCGTCGGAGAACGTGACACCGGAGCGGAGCGTGAACGTCCAGGCCGTCACGGACCCGTTCGGCTTCCAGGAGGTGGCGAGATCGCCTTCGAGGGTCCCGTCGGCGTCGGGTTTCACGAGTCTGCTGAAGATCTCCTGGGCGGCCAACTGAGTTCCGGTGGAGGCGCCTTGGGCCCCGTGCGGGTCAAGGCTCTCGATCGGGTAGGTACCGGCGACCGTCACGTCGCCGGAGCCGGAACCGCCTCCGTTGTCGCCGCCGGTGGTCGTCGAACAGGCGGCGAGGAGCGCCGCGCCCGCCGTGGCGGTGGCGGCGAGCCGGATCAGCCGGCTCCGCCCGTGCGCACGCGTCCTGGTCATGATGGTGCTCCTCTCGATCGAGGGTCGGTCGGAGTCAGCCGGTCAGTCGGAGCGGCCACGCCCGTAGCGGGCGGTGAGCTGGTCGCCGAGGATGCCCACGTTGACGATCAGGAGGGACAGGGCGATGCCCGGCAGGGTGGAGATCCACCATTGCGTTTCGAGGTATTCCTTGCCGTTGGCGATGATCTGCCCCCAGGACACGGTCGACGGGGGCAGGCCGATACCGAGGAAGCTGAGGCCCGCCTCCGCCAGCACCACGAGGGCGAATTCGAGTGTGGCGAGGGCGACGACCGGTCCCGCCGTGAAGGGGAGCACGTGCCGGGCGAGGACGGTCCGGCCCGGCACGCCCAGCACCCGGGCGGCGTCGACCCAGGGCCGTTCCCTGAGGGAGAGCGCGATGCCCCGGGTGACGCGGGCGAAGCCGATCCAGCCGGTCGCCGAGAGCGCGAGGACGACCAGCAGGACGCTGCGCTGGAAGGCGCCCGCGATCACGATCGCCAGCAGGATCGCGGGAAACGCCAGCAGGACGTCGAAGATCCGGGCGAGGACGGCGTCGGCGGCGCCCCGGAAGTAACCGGCGACGGCGCCGAGGAGGACCCCGGCCAGGCAGGACAGCGCGACCGTGGACACGCCGACGAGGACCGCCGTCCGGGCCCCGTAGACGATCTGGGCGAGCAGGTCGCGGCCGAGCCCGTCCGTGCCGAGCCAGGCCGTGCCTCCGGTGGACACCTTGGAGCCGGGTGCGAGCAGCCGGTCGTCCAGGGACGTGTGCACCGGGTCGTAGTGGACCAGCATGGGCCCGACGACGGCCACCAGCAGGTAGCAGCCCACGACCAGGGCGGGGACGCGGGAGAGGAGGGAGCGCCGGCCCCGTCGCGGAGCGGTCGTCGGCCTGTCGACGGCGACGGTGCTGCCGGCCATCAGACGGCTCCCGTCCGGATCCGCGGGTCCAGTTGGGCGATGAGCAGGTCCACCATCAGGTTGAGGACGACGACGATGCCGGCGATCAGCAGGGTGGCGCCCTGTACGACGGTGTAGTCGCGGTTGGCCACCGCCTCCACCACGAGCGATCCGAGGCCGGGCCAGGCGAACACGTTCTCGACGATCACGGCGCCGCCGACCAGCGCCCCGACCTGGACGCCCACCACGGTCACCACCGGGATCAGCGAGTTGCGCAGGGCGTGCCCGAACAGCACCTGCCGTTCGGTCAGTCCCTTGGAACGCGCGGTCCGGATGTAGCTCTCGCGCATCGTCTCCGCGAGGCTGGTCCGGGTCAGCCGGGCGATGATCGCGACGAACGGGAAGGAGAGGGTGACGGCCGGCAGCACCAGGTGCTGGGGCGTGCCGACCCCGGAACTGGGCAGCAGACGCAGGGTCAGGGCGAAGACCAGCACCAGCATGATGCCGATCCAGAACGTGGGGAACGACTGGAGGGCGATCGTGCAGGCCGATACCACCCGGTCCAGCACCCCGCCCGGCCGCGCCCCGGCCAGCATGCCGAGCGTCAGCCCCGCGATCACCGCGATCACGGTGGCCGTCACGGTGAGGTCGATGGTGGCGGGCAGCCGGTCCAGGACCGCGCCCATGGCGGACCTGCCGAGCCAGTGCGACTGGCCGAAGTCGAGCCGGCAGACGTCGCCGAGGTAGCTGAGGTACTGGGCGCCGAGCGGCCGGTCGAGGCCGAGCGAGGCGCGCAGCTGGTCGATCTGGCTCCGGGTGGCGTCCGGGCCGAGCAGGACGGTCGCGGGGTCGCCGGGCGCGGCCCGGACGATGAGGAAGATCAGCGAGGCGGCGCCCCACATCACGAAGACCCCGATGAGCAGCCGGTGCACGATCATCCGGATCATGTCCGCGGCCTTCCGCCACGGGTACCTGCGGTGCGTACCGGCCCGACCGAGTCGCCCGGTACGAAGGCGCAGGGCACGGTCAGTTGCCGGGGCTCGGGGGTCTCCTGGTCGAGCAGCTCGACCAGGACCCGTACGGCTTCCCCGGCCATCTGGGCGCGGGGCAGCGAGAACCGTGTCCAGTTCCGCGACTTGGGTGTCCAGGACGGCGGATCACCCAGCAGGGCCAGCGAGCAGTCCTCTGGGAACCGGACCCGCCGCGTGCCGGCCATCGTCGCCAGCGCCTCGGTGAGCCGGTTGTCCTCGGTCGGCTCCACCAGCAGCGCGGTGATCCCGAGCCCGCCGATCCACCCTTCCACCTGCTCGACCGTCAGGTCGGCCGGATCGGCCAGACTCCGGATCAGCGCCTCGTCCGCGACGATGCCGGCCTCGGCCAGTCCGCGCCGGTATCCCTCCTCACGGTCCCTGGTGGGCTCGCTGTCCTGCGGTGCCCGCAGATACAGGATCCGCCGGTGGCCGAGTCGCGCCAGCTCGGCGACGAGGGCCGCGGTCGCCGAGACGTAGTCGGCGGCCACGTAGGAGAGTTCGCCGTCGTCCACCTCGCGGCGTCCGACGAAGACGAACGGGAAGTCCTCGCGGACCAGCGCCGACAGCTCCTCGCGGCGGACGTTGCGGCCGAGCAGGACGCAACCGTCCGCGATCTTCAGGCGGTTGGTCCCGCCCGCGTAGATGGACCGCTCGGCCATCGGAGCACCAGAGGAGTTCGCGGCACCCGGCGCACCGGTTCCGCCCCCGCCGGAGCAGAACAGCAGCAGGTCGTAGCCCTGCCGTGCCGTCTCCTCCTCGACGCCGAGCAGGAACGGGTAGTAGAAGTCGCGCTGGTCGGTCGGGAACACCGACTCGAAGGTGTAGAGCCCGAGCAGCCGGTTCCGGCCGCCTTTCAGGCTGCGTGCGGCGACGTTGGCCGCGTAGCCCAGTTCCTCGGCCGCCGCCAGCACGGCCCGGCGGGTGGACTCCGCGATCTGCGCACTCGCCGCGCCTCCGCTGATCACCAGCGACACCGTCGCCTGGGAGACGCCGGCGCGCTGGGCGATGTCCCGTTGGGTGGAGCGTCTACGTCGTTCGGGAGGGGCCATGAGCACTCCCATTTAATACGTATTAGCAAGTGCCGATTGACGCTACTCGGACGCGACGAAACACGTCAAGAGACGTGAACTGCCTTTACCGGCATTGCTTCTGACAGATGATCCGATGCTGTGGTGTGACCGGATCCGCCATCGCCGTGCGGGGGTGTGCCATGGCACGCGGGCGCGATGTCCAGGAGCATCGGGAAGACGACCGCGTTCCGCTGTGCCGGGGATCCCGGCGAGAAGGGGGACTTGATGACCGACCCCACCGACGACATCGCGGCCCGCTTCCACCGGGACGGATACGCCGTGCTGCCGGGCGCCCTGGCGCCGGCGGAGGTGGCGGAGTTGCGCGCGGAGACCGTGCGGATCTGCCGGGGCGAGCGAGGCTTCGTCGAGGGAGCTCCGCCGCCGGTCGCGGGCGAGAGCGACGACGACACCGTACGGCGGTTCCTGTGCGTGCACTATCCGCACAAGCTGTCGGCGCTGATGCTCGCCACCATGCGCCATCCCGCCGTCGTCACGCCGTTGACCCGGGTGATCGGCCCCGACGTCAAGGCGATGCAGTCGATGCTGTTCGTCAAGTCCGAGGGCAGGCCGGGCCAGGCCTGGCATCAGGACGAGATGTTCATCCCCACCCGGGACAGGTCGCTGACCGCCGCCTGGCTCGCACTGGACGACGCCACCGTCGACAACGGCTGCCTGTGGGTCCTGCCCGGCTCGCACCGCCGCGGCGTCATCTACCCCAACCGGCGCCACGACGACGCCCGTTACGACTGCACGGTCGAGTCCTACGACTTCCCGTACGAGGAGGCGGACGCCCTTCCCGTCGAGATCGCCGCCGGATCGGTGCTGCTCTTCAACGGCTATCTGCTGCACAAGTCGCTGCCCAACACCGGTCGACGGGGCTTCCGCCGGGCTCTGGTCAACCACTACATGAGCGCCTCGTCGCTCCTTCCCTGGGCGCTCCCCGAGACCGACACACCCATGGCCCAGGCGGACTTCCGGGACATCGTGCTGGTCGCGGGCCGGGACCCGTACGCCTACAAGGGCACCACGGACATCCGTACACCCCGGGTACGCCGCGACCGGTCCGGGGGCTGCGACCGGTGAGGCCATGAGGGACCAACGCCCCACCCCGTGACCCCCGCTCCCCCGCTCAGCCCCGGCCCCGCGGTCGTCGACCACCCGTCCGGTTCGGTGTCTCCGGCACCAGGGACGCCGGATCCTACGCGTGCGTCCGGCTGCTGCACGGGAGCGCCCGCCGGGTCTGCCACGGACCTGACCTTCTCCGCCGCGGCCGGGCGACGAGAGAGAGCCGGCGCGGGGCGGCCGGATAGCGCTGCAACCAACGCGGAAGCCGGCGAGTCTCAACTCGTAACGGGTGGAGGCGCCGGTGGATGAGCGCGAGTCTTCGTCGAGTGACGGCCGGGATGCGTACGCCTCGCCCGCCGGGTGGGAGCTGCCGACGGTCGTCGTCGCCATCGTGGTGTGGTGGGTGTTCGGGCCGCTCGGGTCGTTGCGGCTCTACGCTCTCGGCTGGGCGGTGGCGCTGACCGCGGCGCACGGCGTCTTCAGGCTGCTGGCCGGCCACCGGAACCGGGCTCACCACGGGACCGGCGGGATTCCTTCGCCCGGCGGCCGCGTGGCGGCACTGCTGCGGCTCGGTCCGCAGTCGTGGCTGCTGGCCCCTCGCTGGTCCACAGCCCGGAGGGCCGCCGCGGGTTTCCTGGTGTTCGCCGCGCTCGCCGCGGGCATGGGGTGGAACGCCGGCCAGGAGTACCACCTGCTGGCGAACCTCCGGCAGCACGGTTCCCGTACCGACGCCATGGTGGTCGAGATCAGCGGCCGGTCGGAGGAAGGATGGGTGAACTCCGTGGCCGTGCGCTTCGACACTCCTTCCGGCCCCGTGCACACGCATGTCGACGTCCCGAGCAGCTCGGCAACCGATCCGCGACCGGGTATGTACGTCCCCGTCGTGTTCGACCCCGCGCACCCCACCGAGGTCCGCCACATCGCCTACCTCGACGGACGGGACCCCCGCGGAATCCGACAGGGTGCGATCGTGGGCGGTCTGCTCGCCACGGGCTTCCTGGTGGGCACCGTCCGCGTGGTGATGCGCACCCGGCGGCAGACGGAGGCGGACACGCCACCGGAGAGCCGCCCTGGCACCTGAACGCCCCGACCCGGCTGCTGACCTCGCGGTTCCGCTGAGGGACGGCCCACCGCGGGCGGCGACAGTCGTCAGGCCGCGGTCACGCGAGGGCTTGGATCGTCGTGCCGGGATGCCTGCCGAGATCCACGGTGCCGGCGATGTTCCCCGCCCCGCGCCGTCACCGGCCGCGCAGGGCCGCGCCGATCAGCCTTCCCGTCTGCTGTGCCACGCCCACCAGCCGGTCCAGGCTGTGGGCGGGATCGGTCACGACGCTCAGGGATGCCAGCGGTGCGCCGTTCGGGCCGGGGACCGGTACGGCCACACAGCACACGCCGGCCGTGACCTCCTCCCGGTCGAAGGCGGCGCCCCGGGCCCGGATCGCCTCGGCCTGCCGGTGCCAGGACCCGGGCAGCGGGCCCAGCGGGAGCCGCGGACGGCCCCCGGCGACCAGTGCCTTGCCCGCCGCGGTGGACCATGGCCAGATCCCGGCGTCGAGCGGTCGGCCGAGCACCCCGGCGCTGTCGCCGGGCGTCCAGTCGAGCACCAGGGTCTGTCCCTCCCGCAGGACGTTGAGCCCCACCGTGGCGCCCGTGAGGTGCGCGAGGCGGCGGGCCGGCGCGCGGGCGGCGGCGCGCAGGCCGGGGTAGGGCTGCCACGACGTCGTCGGGCCGGCCGGGGATGCCGAGCACCACACACGGCAGGTCGGTGCGCTCGGCCAGCCGGTGCAGCGCGTCCAGGCCTGGCCCGCCGGCCGTCTCCCCCGTCATGTCGAGCAGCACCACGTCGACGTCCGCCCCCGCGAGCAGTGCCTCCGCGGCGCCCACTCCGGGCGCCGTCCCCACCAGCCGGACTTCTTCCTCGTTCTCCAGGAGGTGCGCGAGGCCCTGGAGGTAGATCCTGACCGGTGAGATCACGGCCACCCGGATCACCTGCGTCCTTGCCGTCCCACTGGTCACTCTGTCGTCCACACGGTCCGTACGGCCCATACCTCTGCGTCCCCCGCTGTGTACCGGCGCTCGCCCCGGCGATCTGGATCCGCCCTGGCCCGGCGCCTCGTTGGCCCACCAGGCTGCTCCCAGGGGCCCCGGCTGTCACGGCCGGTTCCGGTCACCGGACCGGACGGCCGCGAACCCGCTCACAGCGCAGGGCCCTTCCGCGGACCGGCGGGACGGCGGGAGATCACGGGCGGGCCGGGCCCGAGGGCCGGCCCGGCCGGGGCCGTCAGTCGTCGGGAATGCCTGTGCCGCTGAGGGCGGGGACCGTGCTCTCGGGGTGGATGAGGGAACGGGCGCCGAGCCGGAACTGTTCGAGCTTGTCCACGATGGTCTGGCCCACCGGTTCGTGACCCCAGATGCTGATGCCCTGGTGGGTGCTGGGTTCCCAGGTGGTCTCGTCGATCACGAGGGGGTTCCAGCCCACTTCCCACTCGAAGCCGGAGGGGGTGCGGGCGTAGTAGGAGAGTTCCTTGTCGTTGGTGTGCCGGCCGACCGACAGGGCCATGTCGAAGCCGAGTTCGCAGACACGGTCGTAGCTCTGCGCCAGGTCGTCCAGGCGGGCGGCCTCGATGTTGAGGTGCTGGACGCGGGTGCGGACCGGGTCGATCGGCAGGCCCTTCACGGCGGCGATGGCGATGGAGTGGTGGCGCTCGTTGACCCGCAGGAAGCGGATCTTGAGCTTGACACCGCTGATCGTCTCGTCGATGCAGTCCGTCAGGCGCGCGTCGAAGACGGTGTCGTAGTAGCCGCGCATCAGGGTGGGCCTGGCGGAGGTGATCGCGACATGGCCCATGCCGGAGTCGCCGGTGACCCAGCCCGAGGAGAGCATCCGCAACGGCTCGGACGAGACCACCGGGGTGGTGTAGATCTCCTGGGCGATGCCCTTGGGGCCGGGGAAGCGCAGCAGGCGTTCGACGCCGCGCAGGGCGGCCTCCTCGGCGGAGCCCTGGACGACGGGCACGCCATGGGCGCGGAGCCGGGCCTCGATCTGCTCGAAGGAGGCGTGGTCGTCGATGTGCCAGCCGATCGCCGTGACGTCCTCGGCGGGACCCCGCCGCAGCAGGAAGCGGCACTCCTGGTCGTCGAGACGGAAGCGCATCAGGTCGTGGGAGAGGTCGTCGCGGTGCATGCCGATGGCGTCGGTGCCGAAGCGGCGCCAGTCCGTGAAGCGGTCGGTCTCGACGACGATGTAGCCGAGGTGGACCGAGCCGAAGACGGAGGTGACGTTCATCGCCGGCCTGCCAGGAAGTCGGCGCACAGCCTGTTGAACAGTTCGGCGCGCTCCCACTGCACCCAGTGCCCGGTGTTGGCCACCTCGTACAGGTCGCAGTTGGGCATCCGGTCGGCCAGCATCCGGCCACCGGACGGGCGGTTGACCCGGTCCGCCGCCCCCCACAGCACCAGGGTCGGCACCGGCAGCCGGGACAGCCGCTTGTCGCGCGTGAAGTCCATCTTCCATACGGCGCGCAGGTCCTTCGGGCGCTGCAGCGGCGGGTTGGCGACCACTTCGGGGTCGATGCTCGCCTCGTAGCGGGCGTCGATGACCGAGTCCGGTACCTGGGCGGCGTTGAAGACAAGGTAGTTGCGGATGAACTTCTCCAGTTTCAGCCGCGACGGGCCGTCCCCGGTGTAGTAGCCGAGCAGGCTGTTGAGTCCGGGCGTGGGAAGGGCGCGGGTGGTGCCGATGCCGCCGGGGCCCATCAGCACCATGCGGTCGACCCGGTCGGGGGTGTCCAGGGCCAGGCGCAGAGCGCAGGCGCCGCCGTAGGAGTTGCCGACGAAGTGGGCTTTCCCCAGGCCGAGTTGATCGAGGACTCCACGGATACCGGTGGCGAGGGCGCCGAAGGGGTCGGCGAGGTCGATGCCCTTGCTGCTGCGGCCGTAGCCGGGCAGGTCGGGGATGATGACCCGGTGTTCCTTGGCCAGTTCGGCGATGTTGCGGCTGTAGTTGGAGACGCCGGAGGCGCCGGGGCCGCCGCCGTGCAGCAGCAGGACGGGCGCTCCCTTCCCGGTCTCGGCGACGAAGATCTTCCTGCCTGCGACGTCGAGCAGGGACTCCTGCGTCACGGGCGGCTCAGGATGCGTGGTCATGGTGGTCCTCACTTGGCGGTCGAGGTGGCCTGTCGGGATTCCGGAGCGAACCCGGCCGGGGGCGGCGGGAGTCGGGCACCGGCGGGGGCAGCGGCGTAGACGTAGGCGTCGGGGCGCAGGGCGAGGGTGGTCACGTTGTGCTCCATCAGCCAGGGCAGCAGAACGCCGTCGCTGTCGACGACCGCGCCCTCGGCCGGGCGTGAGCCCACCGGCAGGACAGCCAGCGACGGCACGCCGAGGCGCTGCCACGCCAGTTGCGGGCTCGCGGACCCGAGTTGCAGCAGCAGCCAGCCACCGCCCAACGCGTCGTCCAGGCGGACTCTTTCGCCGCCGGGTCCGGTCACCCGGGGCTGCGGGATCTGGTGACCGGTGGCCTTGGTGCGGGGGCGGGCCTGGAGGCCGTCGGCGTAGCGGGCGACGGGGATCCAGTCGGAGTCCTGCAGCCAGTCGCTGAAACCCCCGATGCGGCTCAGCGCCGGCATCACCGCGTCCCGGGTCCGGGTGACCGCGCGTCTGCGCTCGGTGATCATCCGGCCGACGAACACGGCCCGCCTGGTGACCTCTTTGACGTGCGGCTTGCGTTCGGCCTCGTAGGAGTCGAGGACCGACTCGGGCAGCTCGCCGCGCAGCACCGCCCGCAGCTTCCAGCACAGGTTCGCCGCGTCGCGCACGCCGGCCGCCATGCCCTGGCCGATCCACGGCGGCATCGCGTGCGCCGCGTCCCCGGCGAGGAAGACCCGGCCCACCCGGAACCGGGCCGCGAAGCCGATCACCGCTACGTCGTAGGTACCGCCCCCGGCACTCTCCGCGGCGCTCTTCTCACTCACCAGGCCACCTCACCGTGTCCCTCGACCCTTGCTGTAGCGTCCACTACAATTGGAACGGTCGCTACGTTAATTTGGGTGTGGAATATGGTCAAGAGCCGCAAGGGCGGAAGGGCGTACTCGACGACCAGGCCGCAGACGGCACTCAAGAAGCGCGCGAACGGAGTGGAGTCCCGGCAGAAGATCCTCGACGCCACCGTGGAGATCGCGGGCGAGCGCGGGTACGAGGGCACGTCCATCGCCGCGGTCAGCGCCAAGTGCGGGCTGCCGGCCAGTTCGATCTACTGGCACTTCAAGGACAAGGACGACCTGATCGCCGCAGTCATCGAACGCAGCTTCGAGACCTGGCCGGCCGCCGTGGAACTGCCGGGCAAGGAGGCGGACACCCCCCTGGAACGGGCCACCGCCATGGCCGCGAACGTGGCACGGTCACTGGTCGACGAGAAGGCGAAGCCGGATCCCCGCCGGGAGACCTCACGCCGCGGATCCGCGGCGGTCAGCGGCCGTCGCGGAGCACCCGGGACAGCCCCAAGGCTGCCGTCCGGACCGCGGGGGCCAGCTGCGCGGGGCGGTAGCGTTCACGGGGTACGGCCACCGACAGAGCGGCCACCACGGCGCCGCCGGCGAAGACGGGGGCGGCGATACAGCTCACCTCCGAAGCGGCCTCCTGCTCTTCGTAGGCGAGCCCGGAGACCTGGATCTTCTCCAGCGCCAGGCGCAGGCGGTCCGGGTCGGTGATGGAGTGCGGGGTGAGGCTCGGCAGCGGGCGTGACAGGACGTCCTCCAGCAGTTCCGCACCGGAGAAGGCGAGCAGGGCCTTGCCGACGCCGGTGCAGCTCAGCGGGAGGCTGCCGCCGATGCGCGAGGGCAGCCTGAGGGCCTCATGACCGTGGATGCGTTCGAGATAGACGACGTCCATGCCGTCCCGCACGCCGAGATGGACGGTCTCACGGGTGGCCTCGAACAGATCCTGGAGGAAAGGCAGGGCCGCCTCCCGCAGATCGAGGCGGTGCGGCACCAGCGAGCCCAGCTCGAACAGCTTCGCGCCCAGCCGGTAGTGCGGGCCGGTCCGCTCCAGCCACCCCAGCCGGACGAGGTCCCCCGCCAGCCGGTGGACCGTCGGCTTGGGCAGACCGGTGCACTCCGAAAGTTCCGAGAGCCGGAAGGGTCCCCCGGTCGGGCTGAAGCAGTCAAGAATGATCGCGGCCTTTTCCAACATATTGCCGCTCAGGTTGTTCCGTGTCACGGAACAGAGTTTGTCCATTCGCCAGTCCGCTGTCTATATCGAAGGCGAACCACCCCTTTCTCTGCTTCTGGAGACGCCCCATGGCGAATACCACTTTCTCGGCCGTGGTCAAGGCCGCCGATCTGCTGGCGGAGGCCACCCGTACCGGTGTCGCCTGCCCGCCGGTGCGTGAGCTGTTCGACGACGGCGGCGACCTGGAGACCGCGTACGCCGTGCAGCAGCTGAACGTCCGGCGCGGTCTGGACGCCGGCCGCCGGATCGTCGGCCGCAAGATCGGTCTGACCTCCACCGCCGTGCAACGTCAACTCGGCGTGGGCCGCCCCGACTTCGGTGCCCTCTTCGCCGACATGGCGGTGCCGGACGGCGGCCGGGTGGCCGGCGGCCGGCTGCTCCAGCCCAGGGTGGAGGCCGAGGTCGCGCTCGTGATCGGCCGGGACCTGCCGCATCGGGAGTGCACGGTCGTGGACGTGGTGCGTGGGGTCGACTTCGCGCTGCCCGCGCTGGAGATCGTCGACAGCCGGGTGCGGGGCTGGGACATCTCCCTGGTCGACACCGTCGCCGACAACGCCTCCTGCGGCCTGTACGTGCTGGGCGCGACGCCGGTACCGCTCACCGCCGTCGACCTGCGCGCCGTAACCATGTCCATGACGCGGAACGGCGGGACCGTCTCCGAGGGGACCGGCGCCGACTGCCTCGACGGCCCCCTGAACGCGGCGGTCTGGCTGGCCTCGGCGCTCGCCGAACGGGGCGATCCGCTGCGCGCGGGCGACCTGGTCCTCACCGGCGCCCTCGGCCCGATGACGCCCGCCGAGCCGGGTGACGTGTTCGAGGCCCGCATCTCGGGGCTCGGTGCCGCACAGGTCCGCTTCGCCACGGAAGGAGACGCCCGGTGAGCACCAGAACCAAGGTCGCCGTCATAGGTTCCGGCAACATCGGCACCGACCTCATGATCAAGATCCTGCGCCTGTCGGAGACCCTGGAGATCGCCGCCATGGCCGGCATCGACCCGGACTCCGACGGCCTGGCCCGGGCCCGCCGTCTGAAGGTGGCCACGACGCACGAGGGCGTGGCGGGGCTGGTCGCCCTGGACGAGTTCGCGGACGTCGAGATCGTCTTCGACGCCACCTCGGCCGGCGCCCACCGCCACCACGACGCGGTGCTTCGGCCGCTGGGCCGCACCCTCGTCGACCTCACCCCCGCCGCGATCGGCCCGTACGTGGTCCCGCCGGTCAACGGAACCGACCACCTCGACGCCCCCAACGTCAACATGGTCACCTGCGGCGGACAGGCCACCATCCCCGTCGTCGCCGCAGTCGACGCCGTGACCCCGGTCCACTACGGCGAGATCGTCGCCTCCATCTCCTCCCGCTCCGCCGGCCCCGGCACCCGCGCCAACATCGACGAGTTCACCGAGACCACCTCGTCCGCGATCGAGAAGGTGGGCGGCGCGGCCCGCGGCAAGGCGATCATCGTCCTCAACCCGGCCGAACCCCCGCTGATCATGCGGGACACCGTGCACTGCCTGGTCTCCGACTGCGCCACCGAGGCCGTCACCGCGTCCGTCGAGGAGATGGTCGGCCGCGTCCAGGCCTACGTGCCCGGCTACCGCCTCAAGCAGCAGGTCCAGTACGACCGTGTGGCCGCCGACGACCCGCTGCGCACCCTTGTCCCCGGCACCGACGGGGCCCTGAAGGTGTCCGTCTTCCTCGAAGTCGAGGGCGCCGCGCACTACCTGCCCGCCTACGCCGGCAACCTCGACATCATGACCTCGGCCGCGCTGCGCACCGCGGAGCGCATGGCCGCCTGCCGCGCCCCGGAGGTGGCGTCCCGATGACCCGTCTGTACGTCCAGGACGTCACCCTGCGGGACGGCATGCACGCCGTCCGCCACCGCTACACCGTCGACCAGGCCCGCACCGTCGCCGCCGCCCTCGACGCGGCCGGAGTCGCGGCCATCGAGATCGCCCACGGCGACGGCCTCGCGGGCTCCAGCGTCACCTACGGTGTGGGCGCCCACACCGACTGGGAGTGGATCGAGGCGGTGGTGGACGCCACGCAGCACGCGGTGCCCACGACCCTGCTCCTGCCCGGCATCGGCACCCTGCACGATCTCCGGCAGGCACACGCTCTCGGTGTCCGCTCCGTTCGCGTCGCCACGCACTGCACCGAGGCCGACATCTCCGCCCAGCACATCTCCGCGGCCCGGGACCTGGGCATGGACGTGGCCGGGTTCCTGATGATGTCCCATATGGCCGAGCCCGCCGAACTGGCCCGCCAGGCCAAGCTGATGGAGTCCTACGGCGCCCACTGCGTGTACGTCACCGATTCCGGCGGCCGGCTCACCATGGACGGCGTCCGCGACCGTTTCCGCGCCTACCGGGACGTCCTGGAACCGACGACGGCACTGGGCATCCACGCCCACCACAACCTCGCTCTCGGTGTCGCCAACACCGTCGTCGCCGTCGAGAGCGGCGCCGTACGGGTGGACGCGTCCCTCGCCGGACAGGGCGCGGGCGCGGGCAACTGCCCACTGGAGGCGTTCGTGGCCGTCGCCGACCTGATGGGCTGGGACCACGCCTGCGACCTGTTCCCCCTCATGGACGCCGCCGACGATCTCGTGCGGCCGCTGCAGGACCGCGAGGTGCGGGTGGACCGCGAGACCCTCAGCCTCGGCTACGCGGGCGTCTACTCCAGCTTCCTCCGCCACGCCGAGACCGCCGCCGCCCGCTACGGCCTGGACACCCGCGGCATCCTCGTCGAGGCCGGCCGGCGGCGCATGGTCGGCGGGCAGGAGGACATGATCACCGACATCGCCCTGGACCTGGCCGCCCGCGCGGACGCCACGCCCTGATCCGGTCCCCCGGTGGGCCCTTGGCGGCCCGGCAGGGCGGCCGGGACGCCGGTCCGGGGGCGGTGGCTGCGCCGGCCCGCAACAGGCCCTCGTGCCGGCCCCCGCCCGGCTACGGAGTCAGCCCTGCCTTCGCGCAGGCGGACCGCAGCTGCGGTGTGCAGATCTGGGCGATGGTGTACACGCCGTCCTTGACGAGGGTCTGCTCGATGTTGGCGGTTGTCACGGCCACGGGGGTGAGGAGCACCGACGGGATGTGGTGGGTGGTGGGGCTGTCGGTCGTCGTCGGGGCGATGGTGTGCAGTTTCTCGCCGCGGCCCAGGTCGACGGCCATGGCAGCGGCCGCTTCGGCTTCGGCGCGGAAGGACTTGTACACCGTCATGGACTGCTCGCCGTCGACGATGCGCCGCACCGCGTCGAGGTCGGCGTCCTGGCCGGTGACCGGGGGAAGGGGCCGGACGTGGGCGGTCTTGAGCGCCGAGATGACGCCTGCGGCCATGGCGTCGTTGGCGGCCAGGACGCCGTCGATCCGGCCCGGGCCCAGGGCCGAGACGGCCGCGGACATGTTGGCGTTCGCGTTGTCCGTGCTCCAGCCCGGGGTGTCGTAGGAACGGCCGATCCTCACCTTGCCCCGCAGGACGGACAGTGCGCCCCTCTTGTACGACGCGGCGTTGGCGCTGGTCGGGTCGCCGTTCATCATGACGATGGTCCTGTCCTCGGTCGGGGCGTGCATGGCCTTCAGGAGAGCCTGGCCCTGCAGCGTGCCGACCTCTACGCCGTCGAAGCTGACGTAGCCCGAGATCGGGCCGTCGGCGAGCCTGTCGTAGGCGACGACGGGGACGCCCGCGTTGTGCGCCTCCTGGACGGTGGAGCGCAGCGCCCGGTTGTCGGTGGCGCCGAGGACGATGACCCTGACCCCCTTGGTGATCATGGCGATCATCTGTTGCCGCTGGACGGTCGAGTCGTCGTCGGCGTTGGCATAGGCGACGTCGCAGTGCGGGCAGAGCTGTTTGACCCGTTGCTCGATCAGCGGCTTGTCGGAGTTCTCCCAGCGTGGCACCACCCGGCTCGGCAGCAGCAGGCCGACGGTGAAGCTGTCCGTGGTGGCTGTCCCGTCTCCGGTACAGGCGGCCGACGGCACGGCCAGCACGCCTGCGACCAGCGCGCCGACGACATACCGCGCACGAGACGCCACGCGTTGCCTGCGATACGTCATGATCGGTCACCGTCCTCGGCGCCCGGGTCCGCGCCCACGGAAACGGGTTCACGGCGCGGTACCGCTATCTCGCTGCACACCTGCTTGCCGCCGGCCATCGGCATGGTGCCGAAGGACTCCGACACCGCCTCGACCAGGAGCAGCCCCCGGCCGCCGGTCGACTCCCAGTCCACGATCACAGGCCTGGCGGGCGCCCGCGGAGAGGAGTCGCTCACACAGACACGCACCCGGCCACCGCGGAGCGTCAGTTCGAGGCGGACCGGACCCTGGGTGTGCACCAAGGCGTTGGTGACGAGTTCTGACACCACCAGCAGCACCGGGTCGGTGGCTTCCTCGACCTTCCAGCGGCGCAGCGTGCGCGCGGTGAAGCGGCGGGCGTGCATGACGGCGTCGGGCAGCCGCCACACCGCCCAGCCCGAGCGGATCGGCCGGGTCTTCATGCCGTCGTAGCGCAGCAACAGCAGCGCCACGTCGTCCTCGCGACGACCGTGGTCGCCCAGCAGCTCGTCGGCCACCCGCCCGGGATCCGACGGGTCGGCCGTGGCGAGGGTGGCAAGGGCGCGGCGCATGCCCTCGTCCAGGGGCAGATCGGCGGCCTCGACCAGACCGTCGGTGACCAGGGCGAGCAGCGTTCCGGGCGTCAGCGCCACCGCGGTCATCGGGAAGTCGGCCTCCATGGAAATGCCCAATGGAAGGCCGCCCTCGACCTCGACCTCCTCGGTGCTGCCGTCGGGATGGCGCAGCAGCGGAGCGACGTGCCCGGCCCGGACGAACAGGACGTCGCCCTCGTCCACGTCCAGTTCGGCGTAGCAGCAGGTGGCGAACAGATCCGTCTCCATGCCGACGAGGAGGCGGTTGGCATGGGAGACGACCACGTCGGGCGGGTGGCCCTCCACCGCGTACGCCCTGACCGCGGTACGCATCTGTCCCATGATCGTCGCGGCTGCGGCGCTGTGGCCCTGCACGTCGCCGATGACCAGCGCCACCCGGTCCTCGGAGAGGGCGATCACGTCGTACCAGTCGCCGCCCACCTGCAGTCCCCGCCGGGCGGGCAGATAGCGGGCGACGGCGATCCCGCCGGGAAGCTCGGGCAGACGCCGCGGCAGGAGGCTGCGCTGCAGCATCGTCGCGAGTTCCTGTTCGGCGTCATGGGCGTGGGCGCGGGTGAGGGCCTGGCCGGCCAGTGAGGCGGTGGCGATGAGCAGCGAACGTTCCTCGGGGAGGAACTCGTGCGGCCGGTCCCAGCCGATCAGGCACACGCCGACGGCCCGGCCCTTGGCGGGCAGCGGCAGGACGGCAAGGCCTCCTGGGCCGATGCCGTCGAGTCCCGGTTCGAAGGCAGTGCCTGCCGGCCGCAGGTCCATACGTCCGTCTCGCAGAGCCGTCTGCAGGGTGGGCAGGGCACTGAGGGGTGCGTCGGGCCATTCCGAGCGCCACTGGAGACGCCATGTCCGCGGCCAGGCGGCGGGCTGCGGCGGGTCGAGCAGAGTCACCTGGAGCCGTTCGTCCTGCAGCTCGGCGAGTGCCACCCGGTCGGCGCTCAGGGGCTCGCGCAGGGCGGTGACGACCACGTGGCTGACGTCGCGCACGGTGGTGGCCTCGTCGAGTGCGGCGGTCAGCCACTGGATCCGGGAGACGTCGTCGGCCCCCCGGTGCAGGACCGAGGTCGCCGTCACCACACCCAGCACCTGCTCCGGCCTGCCGTCGGTACCCGCCGCCACACGGCACCTCAGGCTCAGCCAGCGCATCTCACCGGTGGGGTAGCGGACGCGGAAGTCCAGTTCGCGTCGGCCGAACGTCCGGGTGGACGGCTCCAGCACCGACATCAGCGCGGGCAGGTCTTCCGGCAGGGCGTGCGCGAGCAGGGAGTCCGCCTTGCCGTCGAAGTCGTCCGGCTTGATGCCGACCAGTTCGCGGAGCGTCTCGTCCGCCTCGATCACGCCGGTTTCCGGCACCAGGACGAAGGAACCCACGCCCATACGGCGCAGCGCGGAAGCCAGGGGGGCCGACGGCGGCCCTCCCTCGGCCCCCGCCTCCAGTACGCCGGCGACCGCGTTGGCGTAGCGCTCCAGGAAGCGCTGCTGCTCGGCTTCGAAACCGTTCTCGCCGGCGCCCACCACGACGAGGCAGCCGAGCCGTCCGTCCTCGGCACCCAGGGGCAACGCGCCGAGCGATGTCCGGCCTCGCGGCGGCATCGGACATCCCTCGGGACAGGAGGCGAGGGCCGCGGGGGTCAGCCACACGGCGTGGGAGGCGCGGAAGGCGCGGGCCGCGGGTGAGCCGCCGGACAGGGCCAGGCGCTCCGGCAGTCCGTACTCGCCGGGGGCGCATCCGGCCGTGTCCACCGAGCGAAGGCCGTCAGAACCCGCGTCGGGCACATAGAGCACGACCAGCGCCGCTCCGGCGAAGGTCAGGGCGCGGATGCCCGCGGGGGTCTCCGGCCCCGGCGGTGAGCCGGTGCCCGCGACGCCGGGCCCGGACGTACCCGGCTGTGGGAGTCCGGCCCGGGCGCTGCCGTGGTGAGGCATGTCCGCATCCACCTCCCGTCCGCGCCGGGGGTGCCGACCTGCTGCCACTGCGCACTCCCCCTCACCAGAATCGCATAGAGGGGCAAACGTGACAGGTTGCCACATGTCGGCCGCGTGGCACCGAGTTCGCAGTTCACCGTGGCCGGTGTCAGACTGGCGAGGCGGTGGTTTTGCCGCTTTCACCCGATATGGGCGAGTGCGGGCCGAGACCTCGCCTCGCTCCGGCGCGCCACGCCGCTGCACCGCGGTCGCAGCCGCACGGCTTCGGGAGGAGGGAGGCCTCGCGCATGAATGCCTGCGTCCGGGACACCGCCCTTGCCCTGGCGGCGGTCTCGACGGCCGTGTCCCTCACCGCCTGCGGATCGGGCGCCGGGAACACCTCCGGCTCGGGGAGCGCGCGGACGATCGGCGTGCTGCTGCCGGACTCCACCACCGCCCGCTGGGAGACGCAGGACAGGCCCCTGCTGGAACAGAAGATCCGGCAGCTGTGCGGCGACTGCAGGATCGAGCACGCCGACGCCAAGGGCGACGTGGCCCTCCAGCAGGAACAGATGGACTCGTCGATCGCCCATGGGGTCGACGCCATCGTGCTGGCGGCCGTCGACGCCCGGGCCATGGGTGCCTCGGTGGGAAGAGCGGCTGCCGCGCACATCCCGGTCATCGCCTACGACCGCCTCGCCGAGGGCCCGATCTCGGGCTACGTCTCCTTCGACGGCGAGGACGTCGGCAGACTCCAGGGCAAGGCGCTGCTGACGGCCATGGGCGCCAAGGCGCACGGCGGCCGGATCGTGATGATGAACGGCGACCCCGGTGACCCCAACGCGCTGTCGTTCAAGCAGGGCGCGCTGTCCGAACTCCAGGGGAAGGTGACGATCGCCAAGCAGTACGACACCCCGCAGTGGAGCACGGAGGCGGCAGACCTGAACATGGCCGCAGCCATCTCCGCCCTGGGCGCCGACAGCATCAACGGCGTCTACGCCGCCAACGACGGGCTCGCCGCCGGCAGTATCGCCGCCCTCAAGGCCGACAAGGTCAGCCCGTTGCCACCCGTCACCGGGCAGGACGCCGAGCTCGCGGCCGTACGACGCATTGTGGGCGGGGACCAGTACATGACGGTCTACAAGCCCTTCGGACCCGAGGCCGCCGCGGGCGGCGCCATGGCCGTGGCCGCCGCGCGTGGCCGGCCCCTCGACGAGGTGGCCACCAGACGGGTGAAAACCCGCAGCGGCGCGGAAGTTCCGGCCGTGCTGCTCACCCCGGTGTCCGTGACCCTTGCCACCATCAAGAACACCTTGGTGAAGGACGGCGTGTACACGCTCGGACAGATCTGCGGCCCGCCACTCGTGCGTGACTGCCACAAGGCCGGACTGACCTGACAGGCGGGACCGGCCGCCCCGGGCCCCGGAAGGAGATGATTCCCTTGCCGCCCCCCTTGCTCGCCCTGCACGGCGTGTGCAGGCGGTTCGGAGTCGTCGAGGTCCTCCGGGACATCGAGCTGGAAATCCACGCCGGCGAGGTCCTCGCTCTGCTGGGCGACAACGGAGCCGGCAAGTCCACCCTGGTCAAGGTGATCTCCGGGGTCGCTCCCGCGGACAAGGGGAGCATCGAGTGGGAGGGCCGGCCCGTTCACATCCGGCGTCCCCAGGAAGCCCGGGACCTCGGCATCGCCACCGTCTACCAGGACCTGGCGCTGTGCGGAAGCCTCGACGTCGTCGGCAACCTCTTCCTCGGACGGGAGATCCGCAGGTTCGGCTTCCTCGACGAGGTCGAGATGGAGCGCCGCACCACGCAGCTGTTGGAGCGCCTGACCCGGAGCGTCCCCGATCTGCGCGGCCCCCTGGTGTCACTGTCCAGCGGGCAGCGGCAGACCGTCGCCATCGCCCGCTCGCTTCTCGGCGACCCGCGCGTCCTCCTTCTGGACGAACCGACCGCGGCGCTGGGGTTCGAGCAGACCACCGAGGTCCTCGACCTCGTCGACCGCCTCCGCGACCAGGGCCTGGGGATTCTGCTCATCAGCCACAACATGGGTGACGTGAAGGCCCTCGCGGACCGGGCCGCCGTGCTGCGGCTCGGCCGCAACAACGGCTTCTTCGACGTGAGCACCACCTCCCAGGAGCAGATCGTCTCCTCCATCACGGGCGCCACGGACAACGTGCCCCGCCGGCCGGCCCACCGAGATGCCGAGTGGTGAAAGGGATGCGTGACATGCCGGACGAGACGCGGGCCGATCCCACGGCAGCCACCGCGAAAGCCCGTCAGAACCATGCCGGGCGGGCCGTCGGCCGTGCCGTGGCGGACTGGATCGCCGTCCGGCGGCGCCGGCTGAGCGCCGGTGAGCTGGGCTACCTGCCCGTCACCCTGGTCCTCGCCGCGGTCTGGATCATCTTCCAGGGCCTGGATTCCACCTTCCTCTCGCCCCGCAACCTGTCCAACCTCAGCGTGGACATCGTGGGCACGGGTTTCATCGCGGTGGGCATCGTCTTCGTGCTCCTGCTCGGTGAACTCGACCTGTCGGTCGGCTCGGTCAGCGGGTTCGCCGCCGCGGTCTTCGCGGTGCTCAACGTCAACAACGGCGTGCCGGAGTGGCTCGCCCTGATCGCCGCAGTGCTCACGGGCACCGCGGCGGGAACGGTCCAGGGGTACTCCATCGCCAGGACCCGGGTGCCGGCCTTCGTGGTCACCCTCGCCGGGCTGCTGACGTGGAACGGCCTCATGCTCGCCATCCTCGGCACCAGCGGCACCATCAACCTCGACGAGGACGGACTCATCGCCCATCTCACCGGCTACTACTTCACCAACGCCGGCGTCGGGTACGCGGTGGCGGCGCTCGCCACGGCTCTGGTCTTCCTCGCCTCCTACCTGGACAGGCGCCGCCGCAGGGCCGTAGGCATGCCGCACCGCCCGCTGCACACCATCGCGGTGCGCACAGGAGCAGTGGCGGTGATCGCGTTCGGCTCCGTCTACCTGCTGAACCAGTTCCAGGGCCTGCCGCTGGCTCTGCTGATCTTCCTCGTCACGGTGGCGGGCCTCGACATCGTGCTCCGGCGCACGCACTACGGCCGGCAGGTCTACGCACTGGGGAGCAGCGTCGAGGCATCCCGTCGCGCCAGCCTGAACGTGACCGCCGTACAGACGGCCGTGCTCGCGGTCTCGGGCACCCTGGCGGCGACCGGTGGCCTGTTCCTGGCCTCGCGCATCACGTCGGTGAGCCAGAACTCCGGCTCCGGCGTCCTGCTGCTCAACGCGATCGCCGCCGCCGTCATCGGCGGCACCAGCCTGTTCGGAGGACGCGGTACGACCTGGTCCGCGGTGCTCGGCATACTGGTCATCCAGTCGATCGCCTCGGGTATGGCCCTCACCGACACGCCCACCGCCGTCCAGCTGGTGATCACGGGCGGGGTGCTCTTCGTCGCGGTGGTCCTCGACTCACTGTCCCGACACACTCTGCAGGCGCACGGGCGCGCCTGAGACGGGATTCGTAGGGGGGTTCCTCCCGCACGTATATTGGACAAACAGACAATTCGGCATCGGCCAGGTGGCATGTGTCCGCCGGCCAAGCGAGCCCGCCACCGGACGGCAGGCGCTTCGGGACCCAGCGCGAGGAAAGTACCGATGAGGCCCAGACCCGTCCTCTGCGCCACTGCTTCCGCCCTCTCCGCGCTGGCGCTGCTCAGCGCCTGCGGCGGCGGTTCCGGCAGCACGGCCACGTCGAGCGGCGACAAGCCGCTGGTCGGCGTCGACTACCCGCGCTCCGACACCGACTTCTGGAACGCGTACATCAAGTACACGCCGGAGTACGCCAAGCGACTCGGCCTCTCGCTGAGGACCACCAACTCGCAGAACGATGTCGCCAAGCTCGCCGCCAACGTGCAGACACTCATCCTCCAGGGCGCCAAGGGCATCGCGGCGGCCCCGCAGAGCACATTTGCCATCGCGCCGATTCTGGCGCAATTGCAGGCGGCGAAGATCCCGGTCGTCACCATCGACACGCGCCCCGACACCGGCAAGGTCTACATGGTGGTCCGCGCCGACAACCGCGCCTACGGCGAGAAGGCATGCAAGTACCTGGGCACCAAGCTGGGCGGCAAGGGCAAGGTCGTGATGCTCCAGGGCGACCTCTCCTCGATCAACAGCCGTGACCGCACCGAGGGGTTCAACGCGTGCATGAAGGCGGACTATCCGGACATCAAGGTGTTCGCAGAGGCCACCAACTGGGACGGGGACGTCGCCGCGCAGCGGCTCCAGACCGACCTGACCGCGCACCCGGACATCAAGGGCATCTACATGCAGGCCAGCTTCGCCCTTTCCGGCACGCTCCACGTGCTCAGGCAGCAGGGACTGCTGGTCGGCCCGAGGGACCCGAAGCACGTGTTCGTCGTCTCCAACGACGGCATCCCCAGAGAGCTCAGGAACATCTCCAGCGGCACCATCGACGCCACCGTGTCCCAGCCGGTCGACCTCTACGCCAAGTACGCCCTGTACTACCTGAAGGCCGCGATCGACGGGAAGACGTTCAAGCCCGGCAGGACCGACCACGGGAGCACCATCGTGCGGGTTCGCGACGGACTTCTGGAAGACCAGCTCTCCGCCCCGCTCGTCACCGCCGACGGCGGCACGTACGGCGGCGTCCCCAGCCTCAAGAGCACCGACCCCTCCCTGTGGGGCAACAGCCTCGGCTGACACCGGTGCCCACGACGTCAGCAGTCTCCGTCCGATCAGGCGATGAGCAGGCCGCCGTCGCTCACGAAAGCGAGTGTGGCGCCGAGAACCTCATCGTGCCCGGTCAGATGGCACCATGGATGGCCTGTTCGAAGCCCTCGACGTGGCTGCGGGCGAGTTGCGCCGCCCGGTCCGGATCGCCGGCGACGATCGCCTCGATCAACGGCCGGTGCTCCTCGACATGGCCGGCCATGTCGGAGAGCCGGTCGATGAACAGGCACCAGATACGGGTGGCCAGGTTGTCGTACCGGACGAGGGTGTCCTCCAGGTACGGGTTGTGCGTGGCGCCGTAGATGGTGCGGTGGACCTGAAGATCCAGGTGCATGAGCTCGGCGGCGTCACTCGACCGGGAGTCCGCGGCCTCCAGGCGTCGCCGCAGCGCCGTGAGTGCGGCACGGTCCGCTGCCGTCGCGCGCCGGGCGGCCTGGGCGCAGGCCAGGGGTTCGAGCTCCTTACGCACCTCGGAGATGTGCGCGAGGTCGGTGATGTTGACGTCGGTGGCGAAGGTTCCCCGGCGGGGGTAGGTCGTGATCAGGCGCTCGTACTGGAGGCGCTTGAGCGCCTCGCGCACCGGGGTGCGGCCGACGCCGAGGGACTGGCCCAGCTGCTCCTCGTTGATCGGCGCACCCGGCCGGATCTCCAGCATGACGAGCCGGTCCCGGATGGCCCGGTAGGCGCGTTCGGCGAGGGAGAGCTCCTCAGCTTCCGCGGTCTCGGCCGCCACCTGCTGCATGAATTGCCCCCTTGACCTGGTTCGCGAGCTCACATACCTTACCGCAGAGTCTAATATATTAACTGGACACCAGACGGCTGTCAGGATGGTGCACGGATGACAACCCACTCGTCGCTCAGCACACCCACATCCCCCCTCGCGCTCCCGCTCGGTGAACTGGACCCGGAGATCGCCGCCGCGGTCGACGCCGAGCTGCACCGCCAGCAGTCCACCCTGGAGATGATCGCCTCGGAGAACTTCGCCCCGGCCGCCGTCATGGAGGCCCAGGGCTCGGTGCTGACCAACAAGTACGCCGAGGGTTACCCGGGCCGCCGCTACTACGGCGGCTGCGAACACGTCGACGTCGTCGAGCAGCTGGCCATCGAGCGGGTGAAGGAACTGTTCGGCGCCGAGGCCGCGAACGTGCAGCCGCACTCGGGCGCCCAGGCCAACGCGGCAGCGATGTTCGCGCTGCTCCAGCCCGGCGACACGATCCTCGGCCTCGACCTGGCGCACGGCGGGCACCTCACCCACGGCATGCGCATCAACTACTCGGGCAAGCTCTACGACGTCGTGCCGTACCACGTGCGCGAGTCCGACATGCGCATCGACATGGACGAGGTGGAGCAGCTAGCCCTCGCGCACCGGCCCAAGATGATCGTCGCCGGGTGGTCGGCCCACCCCCGGCAGCTGGACTTCGCCGGGTTCCGGCGGATCGCCGACGCGGTGGGCGCCTACCTGATGGTGGACATGGCGCACTTCGCCGGACTGGTGGCCGCGGGTCTGCATCCCAGCCCGGTGCCGTACGCCGACGTCGTCACGACCACCACGCACAAGACCCTCGGCGGCCCGCGCGGCGGGGTGATCCTCAGCCGGGCCGGCCTGGCCAAGAAGATCAACTCCGCGGTCTTCCCGGGCCAGCAGGGCGGCCCCCTGGAGCATGTCATCGCGGCGAAGGCGGTCGCCTTCAAGGTGGCGGCGGGCGAGGAGTTCAAGGACCGCCAGCAGCGCACGCTCAAGGGCGCGAAGATCCTCGCGGGCCGGCTGCTGGCCGACGACGTGGCCGAGGCCGGTATCACCGTGCTGACCGGAGGCACCGAGGTCCATCTGGTCCTGGTCGACCTGCGCAACTCGGCGCTCGACGGGAAGCAGGCCGAGGACCGGCTGCACCGCATCGGCATCACCGTCAACCGCAACGCGGTGCCGTTCGACCCCCGCCCGCCGATGGTGTCGTCGGGCCCGCGGATCGGCACCCCGGCCCTGGCCACCCGGGGTTTCGGCGAGACGGAGTTCCGCGAGGTCGCCGACATCATCGCCCAGGCCCTGAAGGGCGAGCGGCTCGGCGACGAGCGCGCCGCCGAGCTGCGCGGCCGGGTCGAGAAGCTCGCCGCCGCCTTCCCCCTGTACCCCCACCTGCCCTACGCGAACGGAGCCGCGGCATGACCGCCGAGCCGCTGCCGGAGCACCCGGACTTCCTCTGGCGCAACCCCGAGCCGCGCTCCTCGTACGACGTCGTCATCGTCGGCGCGGGCGGCCACGGTCTGGCCACCGCCTACTACCTCGCCAAGAACCACGGCATCACCAACGTCGCGGTCCTGGAGAAGGGCTGGCTGGCCGGCGGCAACATGGCCCGCAACACCACGATCATCCGCTCCAACTACCTGTGGGACGAGAGCGCGGCGATCTACGAGCACGCCCTCAAGCTGTGGGAGCGGCTCCCGGAGGAGCTGGACTACGACTTCCTGTTCAGCCAGCGCGGTGTCCTCAACCTCGCGCACACCCTCCAGGACGTCCGCGAGGGCACGCGCCGGGTCAACGCCAACAAGCTCAACGGCGTCGACGCCGAGTGGCTCGAACCGGAGGACGTCGCCAAGGTCTGCCCCATCGTCAACGTCTCGTCCCGCACCCGGTACCCGGTCCTCGGCGGCACCTTCCAGCCGCGGGCCGGCATCGCCAAGCACGACCACGTCGCCTGGGCGCTGGCCCGCCGGGCGGACGAGCTGGGCGTGGACCTGATCCAGGGCTGCGAGGTCACCGGCTTCGTCAAGGACGGCGACCGGGTCGTGGGCGTAGAGACCAACCGGGGCCGTATCCTCGCCGGCCGGGTCGGCCTCGCGGCCGCCGGGCACAGCAGCGTGCTCGCGGAACTGGCCGGATTCCGGCTGCCGATCCAGTCCCACCCGCTCCAGGCGCTGGTCTCCGAGCTGCACGAGCCGGTGCACCCGACGGTCGTCATGTCCAACCACGTGCACGTCTACGTCTCCCAGGCGCACAAGGGCGAGCTGGTGATGGGCGCGGGCGTCGACTCGTACAACGGCTACGGGCAGCGCGGCTCCTTCCATGTGATCGAGCAGCAGATGGCCGCCGCGGTCGAGCTGTTCCCGATCTTCGCGCGGGCGCACGTGCTGCGGACCTGGGGCGGCATCGTCGACGTCTCCCCGGACGCCTCTCCGATCATGGGTGCCACTCCCGTCGGGAACCTGTACGTCAACTGCGGCTGGGGAACGGGCGGTTTCAAGGCCACTCCGGCGGCCGGCTGGGCCTTCGCGCACACCCTCGCGACCGGCGCACCGCATGCGCTGAACGCCCCCTTCGCCCTCGAACGCTTCACGACGGGCGCGTTGATCGACGAGCACGGCGCAGCAGCCGTGGCCCACTGACGAGACGGCTGAAAGAAGGACACCGTGCTGCTGATCAGCTGCCCATGGTGCGGTCCCCGTGACGAGACCGAGTACCACTACGGCGGACAGGCCCACGTCCCCTACCCCGGGGATCCCGCCGAGCTCACCGACGAGCAGTGGGCCGAGTACGTCTTCTACCGCGACAACCCCAAGGGCCCCTTCGCCGAGCGGTGGGTGCACAGCACCGGCTGCCGCCGCTGGTTCAACGTCCTGCGCGACACCGCCACCAACGAGGTGCTCAGCTCCTACCGGTCCGACGAGCCCCGCCCCGAACTGCCCCAGGCCGGAGGGAACCGATGACAGACCAGGACTTCCGGCTCCGGGAGGGGGGCCGCGTCGACCGCGGCACCGTGCTGCGCCTCACCGTCGACGGGCGGGAGCTGACCGGGCACCCCGGTGACACCGTCGCCTCGGCGATGCTGGCGAACGGCCTCGTCGAGGTCGCGCCCTCGCTCTACCGCGGCCGTCCGCGCGGGATCGTCGCCGCGGGCGTCGAGGAGCCCAACGCCCTGCTCCAGATCGACGGCCCCTGTTCCGAGGGCATGCTGCCGGCGACCGCGGTGGAGCTGTACGACGGCCTGTCGGCGACGTCGCTGTCCGGCATGGGCCGGCTCGACCCGAGTCCCGACCCCGCCGTCTACGACAAGAAGTACGTGCACACCGACGTCCTGGTCGTAGGCGCCGGGCCCGCCGGGCTCGCGGCCGCCGCCGCTGCCGCCGGTTCCGGCGCCCGCGTGCTCCTCCTCGACGACCAGCCCGAGCCCGGCGGTTCGCTGCTCTCCGGGCGCTCCGAGCGGGTCGGCGGGCACAGCGCCCTCGAATGGGTCGCCGAGGTCCGCGCGGTGCTCGACGCCGCCCCCGAGGTCACTGTCCTGTCCCGCACCACGGCCTTCGGCTCGTACGACGCCAACTACGTGCTGGCCCTGCAGCGGCGCACCGATCACCTCGGCGCCTCCGCGCCCGAGGGCGTCTCCCGCCAGCGGCTGTGGCACATCCGGGCCCGCCAGGTGGTCCTGGCGACCGGCGCGCACGAACGTCCGCTGGTCTTCGCCGGGAACGACCGGCCCGGGGTGATGCTCGCCGGGGCCGTGCGCACCTACCTCAACCGGTACGGCGTGGCGGCGGGTTCGCGGGCCGTGGTGAGCACCACCAACGACAGCGCCTACGACACGGTCGCCGACCTCCATGCCGCCGGCATCGGCATCGCCGCCGTCGTGGACGCCCGGCCCGAACTGTCGCACCGCGCCGCCGAGGTCGCCGTGGCGACCGGGGTGCGGGTACTGACGGGCAGCGCGGTGGTCGACACCGCGGGCGCCGGCCGGCTCACCGCCGTCACCGTCCAGTCCCTCGACGCCGAGGGCCGGCTGACCGGCGCACCCGAGTCGTTCGACTGCGACCTGCTCGCCGTCTCGGGCGGCTGGAGCCCGGTGGTGCACCTGCACAGCCAGCGGCAGGGCCGGCTGCGCTGGGACGAGACCCTGGTCGCGTTCGTGCCCGACGGCAGCGTCCGGGACCAGCAGGTCGTCGGTGCGGCCCGCGGGACGTACGACCTCGACGGCAGTCTGGCCGAAGGGGCCCACGCGGGCACGCGGGCCGCGACGGACGCCGGGTTCCCGGTCGCCGTACCGTCGCCCGGCGAGGCCCGGCCGGCGGGCCCGACGCGTGCCCTGTGGCTGGTGCCCGCCCCCGACGGCGAGCCCGGCGGCTGGGACAGCCACTTCGTCGACCTCCAGCGCGATGTCACCGTCGCCGACGTCTGGCGGTCCACCGGGGCCGGCATGCGCGGTGTCGAGCACGTCAAGCGCTACACCTCGCTCGGTACCGCCAACGACCAGGGCAAGACGTCCGGTGTCAACGCGATCGGGGTCATCGCCGAGGCCCTCGGCGGTTCGCTGGGCGAGGTCGGCACCACGGCCTACCGGGCGCCGTACACGCCGATCGCCTTCGCCGCCCTGGCCGGGCGCGAGCGCGGTGAGCTGTTCGACCCGGAGCGGACCACCTCCATCCACAGCTGGCATGTGGCGCACGGCGCTCAGTTCGAGGACGTCGGACAGTGGAAGCGCCCCTGGTACTACCCGCGGCCCGGTGAGGACATGGACACCGCCGTGGCCCGCGAGTGCCGCGCGGCCCGGGAGGGGGTGGCGTTCATGGACGCCTCCACCCTCGGCAAGATCGAGATCTGGGGTGCCGACGCGGGCGAGTTCCTCAACCGCATCTACACCAACGCCTTCAAGAAGCTCAAGCCCGGTCTCGCCCGCTACGGCGTGATGTGCAAGCCCGACGGCATGATCTTCGACGATGGTGTCACGCTGCGCCTCGACGACAACCGCTACTTCATGACCACCACGACCGGCGGCGCCGCCGGGGTCCTGGACTGGCTGGAGGAGTGGCTGCAGACCGAGTGGCCCGAACTCGACGTGCACTGCACCTCGGTGACCGAGCAGTGGTCGACGATCGCCGTTGTGGGCCCCCGCTCGCGGGACGTGGTCGCCCGGCTCGCGCCGGACGTCGACCTGTCCGCCGAGGCGTTCCCGTTCATGGCCTTCCGCGAGACCACCCTGGCCTCCGGCATCCCGGCCCGGATCTGCCGGATCTCCTTCTCCGGCGAACTCGCCTACGAGATCAACGTCTCCGCGTGGTACGGCCTCGCCGTCTGGGCGCAGGTGTACGGGGCCGGACAGCCGTACGGCATCACTCCCTACGGCACCGAGACCATGCACGTGCTGCGGGCCGAGAAGGGCTACATCATCGTCGGCCAGGACACCGACGGCACGGTCACCCCACAGGACGCGGGCATGTCCTGGGTGGTGTCCAAGCAGAAGGACTTCGTCGGCAAGCGGTCGTACTCCCGCGCCGACACGTCCCGCGCCGACCGCAAGCAGCTGGTCGGCCTGCTGCCCGCCGACCGCACGACCCGGCTGCCGGAGGGCACCCAACTCGTCGCGCCGGACGTCGACTTGGCGACAGTGCCGGTACCGATGCTCGGCCATGTCACCTCCAGTTACCACAGCCCGGCCCTCGGCCGCCCGTTCGCCCTGGCCCTCGTCGCCGGCGGGCGGGCGAGGATCGGCGAGACCCTGCTCGCCCCGGTGGGCGAGGACCTCGTGCCCGTCGAGGTGACCGACTTCGTCCTCTACGACCCCGAAGGGACCAGGCGAGATGGCTGAGCCGACGATCACGGCGGACGCGGGCGCGGGACCGGTGGCACTGCGTACCAGCCCCCTGGAACATCTGGCGGAGCGGATGCGCGAGGCCGCCGTCACCGGCGCCCGGGGAGTCACGCTCGCCGAGTGGCCGTTCATCACGATGGTGAACGTGCGCGTCGACCCCGAGTCCGAGGCGGCCGACCGCATCGGGAGCGCCCTGGGCGCGCCGCTCCCCCGCGCGTGCGGCGGCACCGCCACCCGCGGCCCGCACACGGTCGCCTGGCTCGGCCCCGACGAGTGGCTCGTGCTGTCCCAGGCCGACGCGGGGGCCGTGACCGACGAGTTGCGGCAGGCGCTCGGCGGGGATGCGGGCTCGGTGGTGGACGTGTCCGCGAACCGCACCACCCTGGAGCTGGGCGGTCCGGCCGCCCGGCAGGTGCTGGAGAAGGGGTGCCCGCTGGATCTGCACCCCCGCGCGTTCGGCCCCGGCCAGGCGGTGTCGACCACGGTCGGCCCGGTCGCGGTGCTGCTCTGGCAGGTCGACGAGGCGCCGACGTACCGGCTGCTGCCCCGTTCCTCCTTCGCCGACCACCTGGCCCGCTGGCTCATCGACGCGATGGGCCAGTACCGCGTCCCCGAGGTCCCCTGACGGCGCTCAGCGCGTTCGACCTGTACTCGGCCGGCATCGCAACGGACGGCGTTCGCCGCTCTCGCGCGGGGCGAGGCGTGGCAACCCGGGAAGATCCTGGGCAGCCATGACGGCCGGGGGACACCGGTGTCCGGGTCGAGCACCGTGACCAGGGCTGGGCCCCCAGATCGGTGGCGAACTCACGCACCGGGGGGTCGATGGTCCGGGCTGGCCGTCCAGCGCGGGTTGGGGAGGAAGGGCAGGTGGCGCTCACGCGCCAGGTCGACCCTGGTCGAGTGAACCAGCTGGGTGCTGCCGAGTCCCCGCAGCCTGCGCTTAATCGCCGGGGCCGCCCTGTCCCACTGCACGTAGGGCAAGGACCTGTCGGTATCGAGGCCGTTGGCAGCGATCTGTTCCAGGACGTCGGCTACGACCGCACTGAACGCGCCATCGAAGGCGGGGCGGTCAGAGCTGGTGGCGGCGATCACCCAAGCGTGCAGCTCCGCGTCCGAGGATCTGGCCAGCTGCGCGATCCGGGCCGCCCGGCCGGCATGGCAGAGGTCCACCACGAGGAGCGTCGGCTCCGATCGAAGCTCGGACGGCCGACTGTCAGCGAGGCCAAGGCCATACCCAGGAACAAGATCCGGACCTTGCTGAGGGCCGGAACATCATCGCCGGATTCACTCGTTCACGCTGGTCAGAGCCGCGCAGAAGCTGTACCACCAGGAGCCCGGAAACCCGCTGGCGTGACCTTCGCGCCCACAAGGTCGATACTGCCGTGAGGAAAAGTACAACGCTCGTGCTCACATCCCCATCCACACCTGACGAACCGTCATCGAAGTCAGCATTGAGTCAGCATCAGCCTCGCCACAACCCGCCGCGTACCGCTACGGGGCGCCAAGATCAAGAACTGCCGAAACCTACTCTGCCCTGGAAAGAAGCAGGTCAGAGACGAGTCTGCTAATCTTGCTGGGAGTATCACATGAAGATGCTGATCAACGTTCCGGAGACCGTGGTGGCGGATGCGCTGCGAGGCATCGCGGCGGCTCATCCCGACCTCACCGTGGACGTGGAGAACCGGGTGATCGTACGGCGGGACGCCCCCGTCGCCGGACAGGTCGCGCTGATCTCGGGCGGCGGTTCCGGGCATGAGCCGCTGCACGGCGGATTCGTGGGTCCCGGGATGCTGTCGGCCGCCTGTCCCGGCGAGGTGTTCACGTCCCCCGTCCCGGACCAGATGGCCCGGGCCGCCGCGGCCGTGGACAGCGGGGCCGGGGTGCTGTTCATCGTGAAGAACTACACCGGTGACGTGCTCAACTTCGACATGGCCGCCGAACTCGCCGAGGACGAGGGCATCCAGGTGGCGAAGGTGCTCGTCAACGACGACGTGGCCGTCACGGACAGTCTCTACACGGCGGGCCGGCGCGGCACCGGCGCCACCCTCTTCGTCGAGAAGATCGCCGGGGCGGCCGCCGCCGAGGGGCAGCCGCTGGAGCGGGTGGAGGCCGTCGGGCGCCAGGTGAACGAGAACTCCCGCAGCTTCGGCGTCGCGCTGAGTGCGTGCACCACTCCGGCCAAGGGCACCCCGACCTTCGACCTGCCGCCCGGCGAGCTGGAGTTGGGCATCGGCATCCACGGCGAGCCGGGCCGGGAGCGGCGGGCCATGATGACCTCCGGCGAGATCGCCGACTTCGCGGTCAACGCCGTCCTGGAGGACATGCCCCCGCACAACCCGGTCCTCGTCCTGGTCAACGGCATGGGCGCGACCCCGCTCCTTGAGCTGTACGGGTTCAACGCCGAGGTCCAGCGGGTGCTCGCCGAGCGCGGCGTGAGCGTGGCCCGCACACTGGTCGGCAACTACGTGACCTCCCTGGACATGGCCGGTGCCTCGGTCACGCTCTGCCAGGTCGACGAGGAGCTGCTGCGGCTGTGGGACGCGCCGGTGAAGACGCCGGCGCTGCGCTGGGGCATGTGAGCGAGAGACAGCACCGACCTGCGTCCGTACCGCAACGCAACGCAAGGAGATCCAGTGCTCGACGCCGACTTCTTCCGCCGCTGGATGGCGGCGACCGCCGCCTCCGTCGACCGCGAGGCGGAGCGGCTCACCGCCCTCGACTCCCCCATCGGGGACGCCGACCACGGCAGCAATCTCCAGCGCGGGTTCAAGGCCGTGGTGGCCGCGCTGGAGAAGGACGCGCCGGAGACCCCGGGTGCCGTGCTGACGCTCGCCGGACGCCGGCTGATATCGACGGTCGGCGGCGCGTCCGGGCCGCTGTACGGCACGCTGCTGCGCAGTACCGGCAAGGCGCTCGGCGACGCGGCCGAGGTCAGTGAGGGCGAGCTCGCCGAGGCGCTGCGGGCCGGGGTGGACAAGGTCATGGCGCTCGGCGGGGCCGCGCCCGGGGACAAGACGATGATCGACGCCCTGGTGCCGGCCGTCGACGCGCTCGGCGACGGTTTCGGGGCGGCTCGGGCCGCCGCCGAACAGGGCGCCGAGGCGACGATTCCGCTGCAGGCCCGCAAGGGCCGCGCGAGCTATCTCGGCGAGCGCAGCATCGGCCACCAGGACCCCGGCGCCACCTCGTCGGCGCTGCTCGTCGCGGGACTCTCGGAGGCGGCCGGTGAGTGAGAACAAGCTGGTAGGGATCGTGCTGGTGTCGCACAGCGCACAGGTCGCGGCGTCCGTCGCGGAGCTGGCCGAGGGACTGGCGGGGGGCCCCACGACGGTGCCGGTCGCCCCGGCGGGCGGCACCGAGGGCGGCGGGCTCGGCACCAGCGCCGAGCTGATCGCCGCCGCCGCCGCGTCCGTGGACCGGGGCGCCGGGGTCGCCGTCCTCACCGACCTGGGCAGCGCGGTGCTCACCGTGAAGGCGCTGCTCGCCGAGGGCGGCGAGCTTCCGGACGGCACCCGGCTGGTGGACGCGCCGTTCGTCGAGGGCGCGGTCGCCGCGGTCGTCACGGCCGCCACCGGGGCCGACCTGGACGCCGTGGAGGCGGCGGCCGCCGAGGCGTACACCTACCGCAAGGTCTGAGGCCGCCCTAGCCGAGTCCCTCCGCCGCCACCGCGAGGGCCGAGCGCATGGTCGCCGTGAGCTCGGCCTCCGCCGTGGCCGGGTCCGTGGTCTCGTCGGCGACCCGCCAGGCGTAGTGCTCGACGGCCGCGCGCAGGGCCGCGTTGAACATGGCCGCCTGAATGGTGGGCCGCAGGTCGTCGGCGGGCAGCCCGGAGCGTTCGGCGAGGGCGCGGGCGAACGCCGGTTCGGCCTCGTCGTAGGACTGCAGCCACTCCGCCCGCAGGCCCGGTTCGCCGCGGGTCAGCCGGACCAGGGCGCCCATGGTGGCGCGGTCGGGGCCCGCGACCAGCCGGCTGTCCGTCGGTACGGCGTCCTCGAAGGCCTCCTCCAGCGGCTCTCCGGGCCGCCAGGCCCGCAGGCAGTCGGCGACGGCCTCGATGCCGGCCGCGAACAGCGGCCGTACGCAGGCCTCCTTGCTCGGGAAGTAGCGCCACACCGTGCGCGCCGAGACCCCGACCGCCTGCCCGATCTGCTCGCCCGTGGTCGCGGCCACCCCCTGGGCGACGAACAGCTCCACCGCGGCGCGGGCGATCTCCAGTCTGATCTCGGCCTTGCGCTCCTCGGTCAGCGGCGGCCGTCCCGTGCGTCCCCCTGCGGTCATCTGTCCCTCCGGTGCCGGTGCCTGTCGCACCCGGATTCTCCCCGAGGAGCCGAGGTGGTGGAAATTCCGGCCCGACTTTATGTCACTTAGCGACATTAAGTCGTATGGTGTGACCGCACCGGGCGCGTGGCGCCCACGAACCACCTGATGGGAGCACCACATGGCCAGCGGACTCGACGGGCGCGGCGTCATCGTCACCGGCGCGGGATCGGGGATCGGGCGCGCCGCCGCCCTGGCCTTCGCGAGGGAAGGCGCCCGGGTCCTGGTCGCCGACCTGAACGCCGAGGCCGCGGGCGCGGCGGTGGCGGAGATCGAGAAGGCGGGCGGTACGGCCGTGGCCGTCACCGGCGACCTCAGCGAGCAGTCCGTGGTGGACCAGGTGGTCGCGACCGCGGTGGAGCGGTTCGGCGGGGTGGACGTCCTGGTGAACAACGCCGGGATCATGGACCGGATGTCCGCGCTCGCGGACGTCAGCGACACGGAGTGGGAGCGGGTGATACGGGTCAACCTCACCGCGCCGTTCCTGCTCACCCGGGCGGTGCTGCCGCACATGCTGGCGGCGGGCCGGGGCGCGATCGTCAACACCGCCTCCGAGGCCGGTCTGCGCGGCAGCGCGGCGGGTGCCGCCTACACGGCCTCGAAGCACGGTGTCGTCGGCCTGACCAAGAACCTGGCGGTGATGTACCGCAACCAGGGGATCCGGGCCAACGCGATCGCGCCCGGCGGCACCAGGACCGGCATTCAGATCGACCTGGAGGACGGCGCCCACGGGCCGGCCGCGCTCGGCCCGTACTTCGGCAACGTGGGCCAGGTCTCCGAGCCCGAGGAGCAGGCGGCCGCGATCGTCTTCCTGGCCTCGGACGCGGCGAGCAACATCAACGGCGCGATCCTGCCGGTCGACAACGGCTGGGCGGCCGTCTGACCGGCACGGGCGGGGGCGGCCCGGTCACCGGTCAGCGTCCTCGGTGAACTGCTCCGCCAGCCGCTCCCCCTCCGCCTCCGCGGCCGCGCGGTCCTCGATGGGGTCGACCGCGGAGTCCTTGAAGACGATGTAGGTGACACCGGAGGCCACCCCGCCGACCCGCGGGTCGGGGTTCACGCCCAGCGCCTTCGCGGTGGCGTACGAGGCCTCACCGATGATGTCCCGCGGCCCGGTGTCACCGACGACGGCGTACTGCACCCGGCCCTTGTAGATCACCGCGGCGACCGCACCGCCCCGGATGCCGGACGCCCAGTGGTTCCAGCGGCCGCTGGGGCCGGGTACGACGACGTAGGGCAGCTTCTCGGCGTTGAGCTGGCGGCCGTTGGACTGCTGGTAGGCGGTGGCTGCGGAGAACGCCGGGTCGGCGCCGCGGTTGCAGTGGGCGGTGGGCCGGCCGTCGCAGTCGATGTCGAGGTCCGCCTTCCAGAAGACGACCTGCGGGGTTCCGCACACGGGGACGGTGGCGGCGGTGTCGGCGTCGGAGCGGTAGCGGCCCTTGGAGACCTGAACGCAGTCATGGACCCGGGCCAGCAGGTCGGTGGCGGTGATCCGGTGCCGGTCACCGGAGGCCGCGAACGAGACGCCGGGGACGGGCAGTGTGGCCGGGGCGAGCAGGGCGGCGCCGGCCGCGGCCAGCGTCAGCGACTGGACACGCACGATGAGGGACCCTTTTCGTGGGGGACATGGAGTCACCGGAACAATCTGGTGCGGGTCGGGCGGCCGGGCCAGCACGTGGAGGCCGTACAGGGCCGTTCGGAGCAACGAAACTGACACTTCGTGAGAGGCCGTCGAGGGCCGGGGCGCTGAGCCGGTGTCAGCCCAGACCGCCCCGGCCGCCTGTGCCGGCGCGGGATCAGCGACGACAGCGTTCCGCGCCACAGGCGCGAACTCCCCTGTCCTCCGGGGAAGTTCGGCCGCAGTGCCCTCAGCATACGTAACTCTTCCCCGTCGTCTCCAATACGGCCCTCTTGATGTCGGCCTACCGGCCAGGCCATATTGGTCCGGACCATTGCCGTGCTGCCGTCCCCGGGAGGCGGAACCGTGCGCCGAGCTGTCGTGGTCTGCGTGCTGCTGGCGGTGACGTCCTGCGGCTGGGGCGGGGCCTCCGACGGCGACAGCGGGCGGCTGCCAGGCGCCCCGACCGGGGTGACCGCGGCGGCCGGGAGCGCCACCAGCGTGCACGTCATGTGGAACGCGTTGCCGGACGGTTCCGGGATCCGCGGCTACGAGGTGTATCGGGGCACCACGAAGGTCCAGGAAGTGCCCGGTTCCCAGCACATGGTGGACGTCACCAGGCTCAGGCCTTCCACGGTGTATGTGTTCAGCGTGCGGGCCCGGGGCGGGGACGGCAGCCTGGGGCCGCGCAGCCGTGCGGTGCGGGCGACCACCCCGGCGATGGTGGCGGCGGACCGATCGGCGCCGACCCGGCCGACCCGGCCGGACGGGCGGGCCGTGGGCAGCCGTGCCGTGCAGCTGTCCTGGGGCGCCTCGACGGACGACCGGGCCGTGGTGTCGTACGACATCTGGCAGGGCGGAGCCAAGATCCACAGTGTGGGCGGGAACCAGACCTCGGCCGTGGTCACCGGGCTGCGGCCGGGCACCCGCTATGTCTTCACCGTCCGGGCCCGGGACGCGGCCGACAACCTCTCGCCCGCGAGCGCAGCGGTGCGCCTGACCACGCCGGGCACCGGCGACGGGCGGGACACCGCGCCGACCGCGTTCACGGCGCGGACCCACGAGGAGAGCGGGGCCTGCTACCTCGATCTGGCGTGGGAGCCGCCGCAGGTGGACGGTGTGGTCACGGAGTACCAGATCCGGCTCGACGGCGGTACGACCACCTCCCTGGTGTGGGGCGGCACCCCGCCGAAGGGCCGTTCGACCTATAGCTTCTATGTGGGCCGCGACCATGGGGCGGTGCACCAGGTGCGGCTTCGCGCGCGGCTGCCGGACGGCACCTGGGGCGGCTGGTCGGCGGAGCGGACCGTGACGACGGGTGCCTGAACCGCATCCGGGCGGGGCCGGACGGAGGAAGAAGTCACCTGGCCGGTCGCGCTCCGGGTGCGGGACGCGCCGAATCCCCTTTCGCTGAACCTGAGGCAGCACGGGCGTTTCCCCACCCTCGGCGGCGCAAGGGACGTTCCGCCAACCGTGCCGCCGGAGGGCAGACCATGCGCACTACACGACTTCTCCTCCGCTCCGGCCTGACCCTGGCGGCCGCCGCCGCGTTCCCGGCCTGGCTCGCCGGCCCGTCCGCCGCGCTCTCGGGCATCTCGGTGAGCACCATCGGCACCACGGTCTCGGTGGTCACCAGCGCCTGCACCCAGAACAACGGCAGCTGGGGCAACGCCTCCCTGCTCAACAGCGGTCAGACCGCCTTCGCCCAAGGGCGGCAGGTGGCCCTGGCGGGCACCACCGTGAGCCAGTCCGCCGCCTGGTCGGGGGTGTCTCCGGGCACCTACACGGTGGTCGTCGTCTGCTCCAACGGCGGTACGGCGGGCACCCAGTCGGTGATCGTCTCCTCCTCCGCCGCAGCGCCGACGACCTCCTCCACCACGAGATCGGACGCGCCCGCCCGCGGCGTGATGGGCGGCCTGGGCGGTGCCGCCCGCGACTACGGCCCTCTCACCCTGGGCATCGGCGCGGCGCTGGTCGGATCGGGTGTCATCGCCACCGGCTGGTACCTGCGCAAGCGCTCGAAGCCGTACCGGCTCTAGGGCAGGTCGGGAAGTTCGCCGAACTCTTCCAGGGCGTGGCTGAGCCACTGCGTCCAGAAGGTCTCCAGATCGATGCCGGCCCGGAGCACCAGGTGCCGCAGCCGGTCCTCGGGAGTGTCCTTGCCCGGCGGGAAGTCGCGGCGCTGGATCTCCTCGTACTCGGCCAACTGCCTTTGATGCAGCTCCAGATGGCGGCGCAGGTCGGCTTCGAGGCCGGCGGTGCCGACGACCGCGGCCGCGCGCAGCCGCAGCAGGAGCACGTCCCGCTGCGGCTTGGGGTCCTGGGCGGCGGCGGTCCAGCGGGCCAGTTCGGCGCGGCCCGCGGGCAGGACCTCGTAGCTCTTCTTCTGCCCGCGGGCCGGCTGCTCGGCCGGCAGGGTGCGGATGTACCCCTCGGTCTCCAGTCTTCCGAGCTCGCGATAGATCTGCTGGTGCGTGGCCGACCAGAAGTAGCCGATCGACCTGTCGAACCTGCGGGTCAGCTCAAGCCCCGACGACGGCCTTTCGAGCAGGGCGGTGAGGATCGCGTGCGGGAGTGACATGGGCTCATCCTAGGGAGGAGCCCTACAGGGCGGCGGCCAGCTCGGTGCCCTGCTTGATGGCCCGTTTGGCGTCCAGCTCGGCGGTGATGTCGGCACCGCCGACGAGGTGCGCGCTGCAGCCGGCGGCGACCAGTTCCTCGTACAGGCCCCGGCGCGGTTCCTGCCCGGTGCACAGCACCACGGTGTCGACCTCCAGGACGGTGCTCTCCCCGTCGACGGTGATGTGCAGTCCGGCGTCGTCGATCAGGTCGTACCGCACACCCGGGACCATGGTGACGCCCCGGTGCTTGAGTTCGGTGCGGTGGATCCAGCCGGTGGTCTTGCCGAGTCCGGCGCCGACCTTGCCGGTCCTGCGCTGGAGCAGGTGGACGGTGCGCGGGGGCGCTGGGCGTTCGGGGGCTGCCAGGCCGCCGGGGCCCCGGTAGTCCATGTCGACGCCCCAGTGCCTGAAGTACGTCGCCGGGTCGTCGCTCGCCTTGTCGCCGCCGTCGGTGAGGTACTCGGCGACGTCGAAGCCGATGCCGCCGGCGCCGAGGATCGCGACCCGGTCGCCGACGGGGGCGTTGTCGCGCAGCACGTCGAGGTAGCCGAGGACGCGGGGGTGGTCGATGCCCGGGATGTCGGGGGTGCGCGGGGTGACGCCGGTGGCTACCACGACCTCGTCGTATCCGGTGACGTCCGCGGGCCCGACGGTCGTGTTCAGACGTACGTCGACGCGGTGGGCGTCGAGCCGGTGGCGGAAGTAGCGCAGGGTCTCGTCGAACTCCTGCTTGCCGGGGACCTTGCGGGCCACGTTGAGCTGGCCGCCGATCTCGGCCGCCGCGTCGAACAGGGTGACCTCGTGGCCGCGTTCGGCGGCGGAGACCGCGCAGGCGAGGCCGGCCGGTCCGGCGCCGACCACCGCGACGCGCTTCTTCAGCCGGGTCGGGGCGAGGACCAGCTCGGTCTCGTGGCAGGCGCGCGGGTTGACCAGGCAGGAGGTGATCTTCCCGCTGAAGGTGTGGTCGAGGCAGGCCTGGTTGCAGCCGATACAGGTGTTGATGGCCTCGGGCGTCCCGGCCTCGGCCTTGGCGACGAAGTCGGGGTCGGCGAGCATCGGGCGGGCCATGGAGACCATGTCCGCGTAGCCCTCGGCGAGCAACTCCTCGGCGAGTTCCGGGGTGTTGATGCGGTTGGTGGTCACCAGCGGTACGGACACCGCGCCCATCAGCTTCTTGGTGACCCAGGTGTAGGCGCCGCGCGGCACCGAGGTGGCGATGGTGGGGATGCGGGCCTCGTGCCAGCCGATGCCGGTGTTGATGATGGTCGCCCCGGCGGCCTCGACGGCCCTGGCGAGGGTGATCACCTCGTCGAGGGAGGAGCCGCCGGGGACCAGGTCCAGCATGGACAGCCGGTAGATGATGACGAAGTCCTCGCCGACCGCCTCGCGCACCCGGCGGACGATCTCGACGGGGAACCGCATCCGGTTCTCGTACGAGCCGCCCCAGCGGTCGGTGCGCCGGTTGGTCGGGGCGGCGATGAACTCGTTGATCAGGTAGCCCTCGGAGCCCATGATCTCGACGCCGTCGTAGCCGGCCTGCCGGGCGAGGCGGGCGGCGCGCGCGTAGTCGTCGATGGTGCGCTCGACGTCGGCGTCGGTCAGCTCGCGGGGCGGGAAGGGGCTGATCGGGGCCTGGAGAGGGCTCGGGGCGACCAGGTCGCGGTGGTAGGCGTACCGGCCGAAGTGCAGGATCTGCATCGCGATCCTGCCGCCCTCGCGGTGCACGGCCCCGGTGATTGCCCGGTGCTGCCCGGCCTCCTCCTCGGTGGTGAGCTTGGCGCCGCCCTCGTACGGGCGGCCCTCGTCGTTGGGCGCGATGCCGCCGGTGACGATGAGGCCGACTCCCCCGCGGGCCCGGGCCGCGTAGAACTCCGCCATCCGCTCGAAGCCGCGCTCGGCCTCCTCCAGGCCCACGTGCATGGAGCCCATGAGCACGCGGTTGGGCAGCGTGGTGAAGCCCAGGTCGAGGGGTTGCAGCAGGTGCGGGTAACGGCTCATCGGGGCCTCCGTGCGCGGTGTCGTCACCGTAGTTGTAGAGGACCGCGCACGGATTATGCAACTAGTTGCACAACAGCTCCGATGTGACGTGTCTCAGATCACCGGTGGTCACCGGCTTTCGAGCAGGACGTGCAGCTCCCGCTCCTGGTCCCCCGAGGCGGAGGACAGGTTGCGCACCGCGAACAGGGAGTCGAGGGTCGTACGGAGCCGGTCGATGGCCCAGTAGCCGCCCTGCGCGTCGGCCTCCACCGAGGCCGAGAGCCGGGGCGGCGGGGTGCACTCGTGGGTGTCGGTGACCTCGAACGTGCCGAGCCACACCATCGGGCGGGTCTCGTGGAGCTGTTGCGGCACGTCCTCCATGTCCCGGTCGGACTCGAAGCACTGGCACAGCGCGTCGAACACGATCCGGGCGTCCTCCTTGCTGCATCCGCTGATCTCCAGCGAGACGGGTTCCTCGTGCGGTCGCTCACGGACCATCGTGATCGCTCCTCTCATGGCAGTGGCGCGGTAGCACGGGTTCCCCCGCGAACCGCGCCATGCCAACAGAAAAGCACCGATCTCCGGGCCCTGCACCACCCGCCGGGGCAGGCGGCCGCGGGCTCAGCTCCGGGTGAACCTGTAGGTCTTGCTGTCGGTGAGGACGCAGATGCTCGGCGACATCACGATGACCCGCAGGGTGCCGGTGCGCCGGTCGTAGTCGATGCCCTCGGCCTCGAAGGTGCCCGAGCAGGAGCTGCGCAGCGGGAGCTGGCGCAGCGCGGTGACATGTCCGGTGACGTTGCCGGTGCCGGGCTGCGCGGACAGGTCGATCTGCAGCAGCGGCTTGGTGTAGCCGAAGAGGCTGCCGTCCGGGTCGTCCGAGGAGCACAGCAGCGTGGTGGCGCCGGAGAAGTCGCAGCCCTGCACGTCACGGACGGCGTGGTCCAGGTTGACGACGGACGCGAGCGGGAGGTTCGCGGACGGCGAGGTGCTCTTGTTGGCCCCCGGCGTCGGGAAGACCAGGAAGCGGGTCATGGTGCCGTACTCGCCGGAGAGCATGTACTGGCTGTCGGGCGTGACGGCGGACCAGGAGTTGTTGAGGGCCTCACCGGAGGCGAGCGTGTGGACGTACTCCGACCAGGTGCCGTCGGGGGCCTGCACCCGGTACATCTTGGCGGTGCCGGAGTCCGCCTGGTAGGGCTCGACGTAGTAGCCGTCATAGGACTCGTCGGGGTCGCCGACGTGGTTCCAGCCGCGACTGGAGACGCTGAGCGGGATGGTGCCGATGCCGGTGTACCGGTTGGCGCTGCCGGCCGGGACCTCGACCGAGGTCAGGCCCTGGCTCTCGGTGAGCGCATCGGCGTGGTCGGAGCCGGTCTCGGTCCAGGTGTCGGCGGCAAAGGCCGGGGCGGCGGTCGCGAGGACCAGGGTGGTGGCGAGGGCGACCAGGGCGGTCAGGCCTGCGCGACAACGTTGCCGGGTGGACGCGGGCATGGAAGCCTACTCCTCGGTATCTGGGGGGTGGGACGCGCGTGCGCCGGTCAGTCTGGCGTGGCTTCGATGGGCATGTACAGGCCAATGACGGGACGGGAAAGTGAACTCACGCCACAGCCGCCTCTGTGGTCGCTTCGCCGTACGGATGCCGCCGTGTTGAGAGATGGTGGAAAAGTCGGCGGCGGCTACGGAGAGACGGGTGTGAGCGCGATAGAACAAGGGGAGTCGGCACGGGGGACGACGTGCCGTACGAGAGTTCGAAGGCGGTGCGTGCGATGAGTCCAGCCGAGGCTGCGGTGCCCGGGGGCCGGGAGCCCGTGCGCGGACCCGTGCGGCCGGGCGGGCTCCTGGACGTCCTGAGCGTGGCCTCGGTGGTGCTGGACGCCAAGGGGCGCATCGTGCTGTGGAGCCCGCAGGCCGAGGAGCTGTTCGGTTACTCGGCGCGGGAGGCGCTGGGCCAGTACGCGGCCCGGCTGATGGTGGACGAGCGCCACATCGAGCTGGTCGGCAAGTTGTTCGCGGACGTGATGAGCACCGGGCGGAGCTGGGCCGGCGGTTTCCCGATCCGGCACAAGGACGGCACCACCCATGTGGTCGAGTTCCGCAACATGCGGCTCATGGACGACAACGGCGACGTGTTCGCGCTGGGGCTGGCCGCCGACCAGTCGACGGTGCGCCGGCTGGAGCAGGACGTGGCGCTGTCCGAGCGGATCGTCAAGCAGTCGCCGATCGGGCTGGCCGTCCTCGACACGGAGCTGCGGTTCGTGTCGGTCAACCCGGCCCTTGAGCAGATGAACGGTGTCCCGGCCGAGGAGCACGTGGGGCGGACGATCCGGGAGGTGCTTCCCTATCTGGACGCCGACGCCCTGGAGACGGCGTACCTGCGGGTACTGCGGACCGGCGAGCCGGTCGTCGACGAGCCCGCGGTGGGGCGTACGCCGGCCGACCCGGACGAGGAGCACATCTGGTCGGTGTCGATGTACCGGCTGGAGGACGCCCTGGACAACGTGCTGGGCGTGGCCACCTCGGTGGTGGACATCACCGAGCCGTACCGGGCCGGGATCGAGGCCGAGAACGCGCGCCGCCGCCTGGCCGTGATCGCCGACGCCTCCACCCGCATCGGCACCACCCTGGACCTGGAGCGCACCGCCCGGGAGCTCGCCGAGGTCGCCGTGCCGGAGCTCGCCGACGTGGCGGCCGTCGACCTGCTGGACTCGGTGGTCGAGGGCCGGCGCAGCACGCTCGGGCCGGGCGAGCCCGCCACGCTCCGGTCACTCGCCGTCCGCGCGGGCCAGGAGGCGGACGCGGTCCAGGCCGCCGACGTGCCGGGCACGGTCGCACGGTACGCGCCGGACCGGCTGATCACCCGGTGTGTACGGACCGGCGAGGCCGTCGTCGTCCCGCAGGTCAAGGACGAGGACCTGGCGCGGATCGCCCCCTCCCCCGAGGCCGCGGTGGAGCTGGGCCGGGCCGGGGTGCACTCCTATCTGGCCGTGCCGCTGATCGCGCGCGGCGAGGTGCTGGGCGCCCTCGACCTCAGACGCACCCGCAATCCGGCCTCCTTCGACGACGACGACCTGCTGCTGGCCCGGGAACTGGCGGCGCGGGCGGCGGTGCAGATCGACAACGCCCGTTGGTACCAGAACGCGCGCACCACCGCCCTGACCCTCCAGCGCAGCCTGCTGCCCACGCATCCCCGGGTCGCCCCGGGCCTGGAGGTCGCCTCCCGCTACCAGCCGGCGGGTGCCACCGTCGAGGTGGGCGGCGACTGGTTCGACGTGATCCCGCTGGACGGCGGCGGCACGGCCCTGGTGGTGGGCGACGTGATGGGCAGCGGCATCAACGCGGCCGCCACGATGGGCCGGCTGCGCACCGCGACGACCACCCTGACCTCGCTCGGCCTCGATCCGGCGGTGCTGCTCGAACACCTGGACAAGACCACGTCGGGCCTCGACCACTCCATCGCGACCTGCGTGTACGCCGTGTACGACCCGCATCTGCGCCGGTGCCGGATCGCCAACGCCGGCCATCTGCCCCCGGCCCGGGTCCGCCCCGGCCGGCCGCCGGAACTCCTCGACCTGCCGACCGGGGTTCCGCTGGGCGTCGGCGGGATCCCCTTCGCCACCACGACCGTGGACTTCGAGCCCGGTGACGAGCTGGTCTTCTACACCGACGGTCTGGTCGAGACGCGCACGCACTCCCTGGACGAACGGCTCGACGAACTGCTGGCCCTGCTCGACGATCCCGCCCGCCCGCTGGAGGAGGCCTGCGACCTGCTGCTGCGGGAGCTGCACCACCCCGACAACCACGACGACGTGGCACTGCTCATCGCGCGGGCACGGGAACTGCCGTAGCGGGACAGGCGCCGGGGCGCCGGGGCGGATTCATGGAATTCACAGGGACTGATTACCAGGTTCTTATCGGCGAGCTCCCACAATTCACAGAGAGGCATGCATCGCGCGATGCCGCGTGCCGTTCGCCGATGGGAGCGAGCCGTGACGCACGAACCGGAGCAGGAAGACCGCCGTGACGTCGACGCAACCGAGCCGTCGATCCCCCCGATGCCCGACCGTGCCCCGCAGGCCGCCCCGGAGTGGGAGGTGCTGTCGGGGCCGGGCCCGGACCGCGAGCCGGGCGCGCCGCTGCGCGACCTGTGGCGCCGCCAGTCGTTCCGGGTGCGCGCGGTGACCGTGGCCTTCGTCGCCGGGGCGCTCGCGCTGGGCGGCACCGTGGCCTTCGCCGCCGGCTCCGGCGGCAGCGGCTCCACGACGCCGCCCGCGGCCTCCGGCGCACCGTCGGCGCGGCCCTCCGCACCGGACGGACGCGGACCCGGGCACGGCTGGTTCGGGATGGGCGGCATGGGCGTGCACGGCGAGGCGACCGTCAAGGACCCGGACACCGGCAAGTACGTGGTGCGGGTCTGGCAGCGGGGCACGGTGCAGAAGGTGGACGGCGACCAGGTCACGGTCAAGAGCGACGACGGCACGTCGTGGACGTGGACCATGGGCTCGGACGTCAAGGTCCGGGGCGACTCCGACGCCCTCAAGAAGGACGCGACGGCCTTCCTCGTCGGCACCCGGGGCGACGACGGCAAGCTGACCGCGTCCGGCGCGTTCTCGGGCGATTTCACGGGCATGGGCCGAGGCGGCATGCACGACCGCGGCGGCCCGTGGCAGCGCCCGGGCGACCGCTCACCGTCGCCCAGCCCGTCGGGGAGCGGGGCCACCACCTAGCGCCGTGGCCGGCAGCGTCCACGGCATGGGGAATCCGGCCGCACCGAGCCGGCGAGAGGGCCGCCGCCCTTCATGAGGCGGGGGTGAAGCGCCTCCAGCGGCCCTCGGAGACGACTTCCACGGTGCCGTCGGTCACCTTGATGGCGGTGTCGTCGTCGATCGCGTACGCCGGACCCGCGATCTCGGCCGCCCACCGCTCCGCGGCGGCCATGGTGTGCTCCGGCAGGTCCGGATGGTCCAGGTGCGGGAAGACCGAGAAGCCGACCATCCCGAGGGTGCGGTCGTCGCCGGTCGGCGACTCCCGGTCGACGAAGGCCCGCCCGACGCGCGGGGTCAGCACCAGGCTGCCGGCGCTGAATCCCACGTACACCGTCTCGTGCAGTGACGGCAGGAGGCCCGCCAGCCCGGACTCCCGCATCCAGTGGCCCAGGTACAGGGTGTCGCCGCCGTTCACCAGCAGGACGTCGGCCTCTCGGACCCAGCGGACCCAGCGGTCCTGGTCGATGCCGGGCAGTGCCGTGAGCTCCAGCACTCCCACGGACTTCCACCCCAGATCGGCAGCGCGCAGGAACCGCCATGGCCCGGCCGGTCCGTAGGAGCTCCCGTAACCCGCGGTGGGGATGCAGAGGGCGTTGGACTCGGCGATCGGTCGGCCCAGGAGGTCGACCAGCGCATCCTGGATGGTCGGGTTGCTGATGCCGGCAGAGGTGAGCAGAAGCCGCATGCCGCCCTTGCCTCCAACCGGCCGCAGAATGAACGTGGTTGACACCGTACCGTCGCCACTCGACGGCAGCCGCCCGGGACCCGACGCGCCACGGGTCGTACGGGTGGGTCGTGGCTGGACTCGTGGCGTCGACGCGGTCGGTGGTCGCCGGTTCGGCGCCCGTGGGCGGATGGGAGGCACTCTGGTGTGCACGGTGGATCACGAGGCCGCGGCGGTGACGGCGTCTCCGACGGCGGCCCACCCGCACCTGGCGCATCCGGCACTGGAGGGGTGCGAGGACGTGGCGTGGCCGGCCGTTCCTGGCTGCCCGGTCGATGTCCCGGTCGTCCTGCGCATCCCGCACCGGCAGCCGAGCCAGGACCTCGTGTCTTCGCGGCCCGCGATGGAGTGAGAGGACGAGAAGACGTGGACGTGTATGAAGCCGTGGAGAGTCGCAGGGCCGTGCGGGCGTTCAGCGACGAGCCGGTGACCAGGGAGGTACTCGAACGCGTGCTGGCAGCAGCGACGCGGGCGCCGTCCAGTGGGAACCTCCAGCCGTGGCACGTGTATGTCGTGACCGGCGAGCCGCTGGCGGAGCTGAAGCGGCGTGCGACGGCCAGGGCACTGGCGGGAGACCCGGGTGACGAGCGGGAGTATCCGATGTACCCGGCCGGACTGACCTCACCGTATCTGGACCGCTTCTCCGCCGCGGCCGCCCAGCGATACGAAGCGCTGGGAATCGAGCGGGACGACCTCGACAGGCCTGTGAAGATCGCTGCCTTGAACTCGGAGGCGTTCGGGGCGCCGGTCGTGCTGTTCTGCTACCTCGACCGGACGATGGGGCCGGGGCAGTGGGGAGACGCGGGGATGTACCTGCAGACGGTCATGCTGTTGCTGCGGGCGGAAGGGCTGCACAGCTGCCCGCAGGTGATGTGGACGATGTACCGCCGGACCGTCAGCCGGATGGTCGGAGCCGAGGCCGGACTCGTGCTGTTCTGCGGGGTCGCGGTGGGATTCGAGAAAGAAGGCGTGCCGGCGATGCGCACCGGGCGGGCGGACATGACAGAAACGGTGAGCTTCATCGGAGGCTGAAGAGCCGACCGGTGAGCCGCACGGCGGACTCCGCGAGCCGGCTCACCGGCAGTCGCCGCCCCTCCGCGAACGCGTGGTGCCACATGCGGCCGGGCGTCGTCTTACAGAGGCAAGGGCACGCAAGCGACGTCGGATTCCGGGGGCTTGAGGAGTTCCCGGCGCTTCGGCCCGTGGAAGCGCGTCGCCTGCCGGGCCTGGCCAAGGCCAGGCTGGAGCAGGACGTCCGGCTGCGGGCGTAACCCTCTGGCCTGACCCGGCGACCGGAAGCTGAGGAAGCCGTCCGCGCAGCTTCTCCTAGAAGGGGTCCGAGACGACCGGGCGGGGCAGCTGCCGGGCCCGGACCGTGAGCGGGAGGCCCGCGAACGCGTGATCGGCGAGGCGCTCCAGCGAGGCGACGTCGAGCCCGGCCTTGGCCATTACTTCCATGCCCCGGTTGACGGCCATGAGGAGTTGACCGATCTCGGAGGCGTCCGCCTCGGGATCGAGGTCGCCATGGCGCTGCGCAGCCCGAACGCACTCGGTCAGTGAACCCTCGATCCTCCCGAGTGCCTGGCGGACCCGCGCGCCGGCCTGCGGATCATGGTCGGCCCCCTCCACGACGAAGCCGGTCACCATGCAGCCGAGCCCGTCGGGGTCGTCGTGGACGAACCGCGCCGACTTCACGAGATATGCGTGCAGCCGAACCAGGGCCGTCTCGTCGGGGCCTTCGAGCACGGCCGCCCAGGCGGCCTCCGTGCGGTCGCAGTACTCCGACAGCGTCTGCAGGTAGAGCTTGCTCTTGTCGCCGAAGGCGGCGTACAGGCTGCCGCGGCCCAGGCCGCCTGCCCTGGCGATGTCATCGACGCTCGTACCGACGTATCCGGCACGGCGGAACTGCCGCTCGACGGCCTGCATGACCTTGGCCCTGTCGAAACCTGGTGGACGCCCCATGGCCCCAGCTTACAGGGCACACGACCTTTCTTGACACACCATTCCAGAACTCCGTAAGGTTTTTGACAAGGCGGTCCAGAACTCTGCAGCCCGTCACGCACGGCATCCCTCGAAGCCCACGGAACGGACAGAACACGCATGTCTTCGCAAGATCAGATGGCTCCTGTGAAAGCGCCCCAGGCGCAGCGGGGAGGCCGCGGTGCGCCGAACGCACGGCCGGCTCTCGTCCTCGCCGTGCTGGCCATGGCGAGTTTCCTCGGCCAGCTCGATGTATGGATCACCAACGTCGGTCTGCCGAACATCGGGCAGGGACTGGGTTCGACCTCTCTGGCGGACCTGAGCTGGGTGCTCAATGGCTACGCGATCGTCTTCGCCGCCCTGCTCGTCCCCGCGGGACGGCTCGCCGACCGCTTCGGGCGCAAGAGCGGCTTCCTTCTCGGCATGGCCGTCTTCGTGGCGGCGAGCCTCGGGGCGGCACTGTCCGGTGACGTATGGGTGCTGGTCCTCTTCCGCGCCCTTCAGGCGGTGGGCGCCGCCCTGCTGACCCCGGCCAGCCTCGGCCTGGTCCTGACGAGCGCCCCCGCCGACAAGGTGGAGCGGTATGTCAAGATCTGGTTCACCGCGGGCTCACTGTCCGGGGTGTGCGGGCCGATCTTCGGCGGGCTGCTGGTCCAGGTCTCCTGGCGGTGGCTGTTCCTGGTGAACATCCCCGTAGGGCTGCTCGCCCTCGTGCTGGCCGCCCGGCTCGTGTCCAACGTCAGGCACCAGCAGGACGCCCGCATCCCCGACCTGCTCGGCGGTGTTCTGCTGATCGTCGTGGTCGGCGCCCTGGCTCTCGGAGTGGTGAAAGCGCCCGACTGGGGCTGGTCGGACACCCGGGTCATCATGTCCCTGGTCGTCGCGGCGGTCGGGTTGGCCGCGTTCCTGCTCCGCTCGTCACGGCACCAGGTGCCCGTGGTCGACCTTTCTCTCTTCCGTGACCGGATCTTCGCCTCGGCGAACCTCGCCGGCATGCTGCAACTGGCCTCGTTCGCGGGCCTCCTGCTGTCGACGATCCTCTGGCTGCAGAACCACTGGCACTACTCCGCCATCAAGACCGGATGCGCCAGCCTTCCCGGCCCGATCGGCTTCGCGGTGGCCGCCACCGCCAGTGAAACCCTCCAGCGCCGATTCCGGATCCCGGCCGGTGTCGTCGCGGCGGTCGGCAGTGCGATCGCCTCCGCCGGCATCCTTCTCTTCGCCGTTCTCCTGCACAACGACCCGAACTACGCTTCCGGAGTCCTCCCGTGCTGGCTGCTCTTCGGGTTCGGCGCCGGCCTGGCGCTCCCGACCGTCGTCTCTTCCGCGACGGTCGGTCTGCGCCCCGAGCAGGCCGCTACCGGCAGCGCCATCGTGACCATGTCGACTCAGATCGGTTCGGTCGTCGGCATCAGCATCCTGGTCGCCATGCTCGGCACCGCCTCCGGCGGAGCCTCTCTGGAGACCTACCGGCACGCATGGTGGGTCACGATGGCCCTCATGGCTGTCGCGGCCGTGGTGTCGCTGGGCGTGTCCCGGAAGGCGACGGTGGCAGTCCGATGACGGCGTCGGTTCCGGCCCGGGCGTCCCGCGCCGCGGCCCCCGGCAGCGGGCGGGCCCGCTGGCTCGGCCTCCTGGTGGTCTGTCTCGGCGTCATGATGGCCTTCGTCGACGTCACCTCCACCATCTCGGCCCTGGGCGACATACAGAACGACCTGCACATCACCGCGAGCACGCTGGTATGGATCACCAGCGCGTACAGCCTCGCCGTAGTGAGCTTCGTGATGTCCGCGGGAACCTTCGGCGACCTCGTGGGACGCCGGCGCGTGTTCAGCCTGGGGACCGCCGTCTTCCTGGCGGGCAGCGTCCTCGCTGTCTTCGCCCACAGCGCCGGCATGCTCGTCACCGCACAGGCGATCGCGGGCCTCGGCGGCTCGGCCGTGCTCCCGACGAGCCTGGCGATCGTCAGCGCCACGTTCACCGACCCGCACGAGCGCACCGCCGCGATCGGCATCTGGGCCGCGTGCTCCGGAGTGGGCCTGGCCATCGGCCCGATCCTCGCCGGAGCCCTGCTCGAACACTTCTCCTGGCACTCCGTCTACATCGCCAACATCGTCATCGCCGGCACCGCTCTCCTCCTGGCCCCGGTCTTCGTGGCCGAGTCCGGACACCCCACGCGCAAGCCCGATCTCGCGGGCCTGGTCCTGGGCACGGTGATGACGGCGTCGGCCACCTACGCGATCATCCAGGGAGGCGCCACCGGGTACGCCAAGGCGCCGATCATCACCACGTACGTGGTCTTCGCCGTATCCCTGTTCCTGTTCGTACGCGTGGAACTCCGTCACCCCGACCCGATGCTGGACCTGAGGCTCTTCAGGAGCACTTCCTTCTCGGCCGTCATGGGCGTGGCCGCTGTCAGCGTTTTCGGACTGGTCGGCGTCGCCCTGCTCAGCGTGCTCTACATGGAACGTGTGGGGCAGACCAGTCCCCTCGACGTCGGCGTGCGCCTGCTGCCGCTGTTCGGAACGTTCCTCCTGGTCACCGTCGTGACCGCCCGGGTCCTGGTGCACCGGGTCGGCTTCATGCCCCTGCTCACTGCCGGCCTGGTCCTCATCGGGGCCGGGTCCCTCGCGCTGCTCGCGACCGATGCCTCGGGAGGTTACGGGGCCATGTGGCCAGGGCTGCTCGTGGCGGGCGTCGGCGCGGGGCTGCTGACGGCGCCCTCGACGGCTGCCGCGGTCAACAGCGTCCCGCCACAGCAGGAGGGCATGGCGGCGGCAGCGGTGAACATGGCTCGTCAGCTGGGAACGGTGCTCGGCCCCAGTGTGCTCGGAACCGTCGTCACCAGTCGCTTCCCCCGCAACCTGCACGACCGTCTCGTCGAGGCAGGGATCCCCTCAGCACAGGCGGCCAGGATCGTGGAGGGGGCGTCACACGGCGGCGGCGCGGCAGACCTTCCCGCGTCCCTGGCTCACGTGGTGGGGACGGCGGTACCGAGGGCGTTCACCGACGCCGTGCACCTGGGCAACGTCATAGGCGGAGTCGTACTGATCGTCATGGCCGTGCCCACGGCGCTGTTCGTCCGCCACAAGGTGCACGGTCCGCGGACATCCGCGAAGGCGTAGGCGGTACGTCGACCGACGGTGCGAGGCACCTGCCACCGGCGCGGCGGCCCCCGGCCCGCCGGCGGCCACGTGCTCGTGCCGGTCAGGTGCCGCCGCCAAGCAGGGCCGCGCCGAGGGGGGTCAGGACGTGCAGCATGCCGACGGCGTGGCGTTGGCTGGTGATCAGGCCCGCGTCGCGCAGCACGGTGGTGCGGTGGGTGGCGGTGGCGGAGACACCTACGGCTCGGGCGAGTTCAGTGGCGGTGGCCGCTCCGTCGGCGGTGACGCGCAGCACGGCGGCACGGGTACGGCTGAGCGGTGCCGCCAGAGGTGCCCCGGGCCGGCTGCCGAAGGGTTCGCCCTCCGGTGTCGGCGGTGGAAGGGGGTGGACCAGCACCGGGGGCGGGTCGGGATCGGCCGGTGAGATCGGGCTGTTCCAGCAGAAGTAGGACGGCACCAGGGTCAGGCCGCGGCCCTTGAGATACAGGTCGCGGTCGTCGCAGTACTCCACCGACAGGACGGGCCACTGCCAGTGCATACCGGGTCCCAGGGCGCGCAGGACGCCCTCGACGCCCCCGTCGAGGAAGGCGCGGGCATGCACGGCGCGTTGGGCGTCGACGCGGGCCTGGATGTGGTTCCCGTAGGGAGCGATGACGGCGTCGTGACAGCTGCGCAGCGCCCGGACCAGGTCGGCGCGGTGCTCGGACTCGGCCACCCGGGGAGGCGGAGCCCAGGGGCGGACTCCTCTGACCTGGGCGAGCCGGTCCAGCTCGTGCAGGACTCGGCCCGGTGACGCGGCGACGATGGCTTCCAGCCCTCTGTCAGGCCCTCGGCGCCTGGACGGGGGGTGAGGAAGTCGGGGAAAGCATGGCCGGTGGCGGCAGCAGGGAGACCGCCCGCCTGGTCGAGGCGGGCGGTCGACGGCCGGTCGAGCGGGACCGTCAGTTCGCCCAGCGCCTCAGGCACGGCCAGGTCTTGGGCCCCACCTCACCGTCCCACTGACTGGAGTCGGAGGGGAAGCAGGCCTTCTGGGCGTTGATCACCGCGTTCTCCGTGTTGGTGCCGAACTGGCCGTCGATGCCCTTCGGGTCGTACTTGCTCTCGCCGACCCGGTTGGCCCAGTAGGTCATCAGACACTGCACCTCGATCACACGGTTGCCGGTCTGCCCTTTCTCCGTGTTGATCGTGTTGGTGTCGCTGTACCCGGCGTACAGGTACGACAGGGAGCCACTGGTCGTCCACGAGTAGTGGCAGGTGTAGGTCGTCGCGGAGGCGGCGGGCGCCAGGGCGACGAGCGAGGCCCCGAGGACTCCGGCCGTCACGAGAGCCCTCAGCGCGGTGCTCGCCGCCCGCACCCTGGTACCGGTGGTGTTCCTGATCATGAGCTGTCCCCCTTGTTCGCATCGGATCTGGTGAAACAAAGATGTCAACGTGGTGCCACGAGGATCCAGGCTTTTCGAACCAGATCTAAAGTCGCAGGTCAGCGCGGGCGGCACGCATCACGGGCGTGCGGCAGGCGTCTCGTCCGGCTCACCGCCCGGGTGCGGTCTCAGTCGCGTACGCCGATCACGACGTTCGCGTACAGCTCCTCCGAGACCGCGAGCCGGGTGGTCAGGCCGGCGTGGCGGAAGGTCTCGGCGGCCTGTTCGGCCTGGCGTTCGCTGGTCTCGACCAGGACGCAGCCGCCGGGCGCGAGCCACTCGCGCGCTCCGGCCGCGACCCTGCGCAGCACGTCGAGGCCGTCGCCACCGCCGTCGAGGGCGACCAGGGGCTCGTGGTCGCGGGCCTCGGCGGGCAGCAGCCCCACCTCGCCGCTGGGGACGTAGGGCACGTTGGCCGCGAGGATGCCGGTCCGGCCGCGCAGGGCGGCGGGCAGGGCGTCGAAGAGGTCGCCGACGTAAGCGTGGCCGCCGTAGGGGGCGATGTTGCGGCGGGCGCAGCCGACCGCGGCCGGGTCGATGTCGGCGGCGTGCAGTTCGACGGCGCCTAGGACGGCCGCGAGGGCCGCGCCGACCGCGCCGGAGCCGCAGCACAGGTCCACGACCACGGACGCGCCCGGGACCTGTGCCAGGGCCTGGTCGACCAGGAACTCGGTACGGCGGCGGGGCACGAACACGCCGGGTTCCACAAGGACGCGCAGCCCGTGGAACCCGGCCCAGCCCAGGACGTGTTCGAGGGGCCGGCCGGCGGCGCGCCGGTCCACCATGGCGGCCAGTTCCTCCGGGGTGCGGGCGGTGGCGAGGATCAGCTCCGCCTCGTCCTCGGCGAAGACGCAGCCGGCGGCGCGCAGCGCGGAGACGACGGCGGTCGTGGTGGCGGTGTCGGAGAGTGAGGTCATCACCGGGGAGCCTATCCGGACGCGGGCGCGCGGGCGGACGGTTTACCGGTCGAGCGGCGGATGATCCGCCGGGCGGTCGGACGCCGACCGTTTCCTCGGTCTCCGCCTCGGAGTCCTCGGCCGCTTCGTCAGGGAACTCCGGTACGACCACGCAGGCGGCCGGGGCTGCTTGGCGCGCTCGTAGGCGCCGGCCGACCGCGGTGACCACGAGGCCGGGCCGGCAGCCAGAGCGCGAGGGTCCGCGATGAGGTCACCGGCAGTGCGCCCTTCGTCGAGGCGTCCGCAGCCTGCTGTCCTTCGGCAGCGACGGCCCGCGGCAAACTGGTTGGTTTATACAACTCATGGTCAAGTTGTACTATGCAACTAGACCGTCGGAGGAGGTATTCCGTGAGGGCGTTGTCGTGGCAGGCACGGCCGTCGAAGGCCTGGCCGTCCAAGGTGTTCCCGTGACCGCGGCGGAGACGGCCGTCGAGACCATCCAGCGCGAGATGACGATCTTCGCGCGCCGGGCCCGGGCATCGGCCGGGCGCATGCACCCCGAGCTGTCGCTGGTGTCGTACACGCTGCTCGGGCATCTGGAGGAGAGCGGCGGCTGCCGGGCCACCGATCTGGCCGCGCACTACGCGCTGGACAAGTCGACGGTCAGCCGGCAGGTGGCGGCGCTGGAGCGGACGGGACTGGTCGAGCGCCGCCTGGACCCGGAGGACCACCGGGTCCAGGTGCTGCATCTGACGGAGGCCGGGCAGGAGATCCTGGCCCAGGTCACACGGAGCCGCCGGGCCGCCTTCCGGGAGCGGCTGGCGGACTGGCCGGAGGCGGACCTGGTCAGGTTCGCCGGATACCTGGAGCGTTACAACGCCGGGACCTCGGCGGACTCCGCGGACGGCTGACCGAGCGAGGCCGGCACCCTGGCCGCGACGAAGGCCGTACGCCGGCGCAGGCGGAAGCCGAGCGACTCGTACAGCCGGATCGCGGTGGTGTTCTCGGCACCGGTGTGCAGGAAGGGGGTCTCGCCGCGGTCCCGGATGCCGTGGGCGACCGCGCGGATGAGCCGGGTCGCGAGGCCCTCGCCGCGGTAGGCCGGGTCGGTGCAGACCGCGCTGATCTCGGTCCAGCCCGGCGGGTGCAGCCGCTCCCCCGCCATCGCGATCAGCCTGCCGTCGCGGCGGATGCCCAGATAGGTGCCGAGTTCGATGGTGCGGGGCAGGAACGGGCCGGGGCGGGTGCGCTCGACCAGGTCGAGTATCTCCGGTACGTCGGCGGGTCCGAGACGGACCGCGGCCGGTTCCGGTGCGGCGTCCATGCCGTCGTCCACCAGCTGTACGCCCGCGATGTTCATCGTGAGCTCCCAGCCCTCCGGGAGCTCACCGCGGTACCCGGGCAGCGGCACCTCCGAGCCGGGGCCGGCCAGGGCGGCGAGATCCGCCCAGTCGTCGGCGTCGGGCGCCTCGGGCAGCGCCAGCCACGGGGAGACGTCGACGGGATAGCGCAGGATCCGGCCGCGCCGCTCGGCGAAGCGGGCGTGCGGGCCGGCCAGCGAGGCGCGGGCGGGGTTGTCGAGGACGTGCGGGGCGCCCTCGCGGGAGCTCGGGACGCTCATATGCCGACCTCGATCACGATCTTGCCGAGGGCGTGTCCGTCCTCGACGGCACGCAGCGCCTCGTCGGCCTTGTCCAGCGGGAAGGTCAGCGAGACATGCGGGTCCAGCTCACCGGCGACGACGAGCTCGGCCACCTCGTCCAGCACCGCGGCGGTCCGGGCACGCTCCACCCGGGCGCCGCCCAGCGCGCCGACGGTCTGCGGCGGGGCGGCCGCGGTGATCAGCCTGGTGCGGTCGGCGAGCAGACCGGCCGCCTCGGTCAGCACCTCCCCGCCGACCAGGTCGTAGACGCCGTCCACACCCTCGGGCGCTGCCGCCCGCACCCGGTCGGCCAGACCCGGACCGGAGGGCACGTGCACGGCGCCCAGCGACTCGACGAGGTCCTTCTTGGCCGCGCTCGCCACGCCGACCACCCGCAGCCCCCAGGCGCGGGCGATCTGCAGGGCCGCCGCGCCGACCCCGCCGCCCGCACCGGTGACCAGCAGGGTCGCGCCCTCGGGCAGGTCCAGCTGGCGTACGCCGTCGTAGGCGGTGGCCGCGGCGACCGGCAGGGTGGCGGCGTCGGTGAAGGACAGCGCGGCGGACTTGTGCGCCGTCACGGACGCCATCAGCAGGGCGTACTCGGCGAACGCGCCGCCGGGCGTGTTGCCGAAGACCTCGTCGCCGACCGCGAACCCGGTCACGCCCGCGCCGATCTCCTCGACCACACCGGCGGCCTCGCTGCCGAGGACGACGGGGAACCGCGCCGCCCCCTCGCCGGGGCGGCGCAAGCCGTCGCGCAGCTTCCAGTCGACAGGGTTGACCCCCGCCGCGCGGACCGCGATCAGCAGTTCGCCGGGTCCCGGGACGGGCCGGTCCACGTCGGCGAAGGCCTCGGCCGCGGGCCCGCCGTGCCTGGTGTAGACGTACGCCTTGGGCATCCTGCTTCCTCGCTCTCTGGTGCTGTCACCGGTGTCCCGGCAGCGGCACTCAGCGCCAAGCACGCGCACGCGGCGGCTATTCCCGCACTCCCGGATCGTTCATACGGCCGCAATGATCGGGGCCTGACCTGGTCCCTTCACCGCCCGCAAGGCACTCCCCTTCTCCGGCGCCCACCACTACGATGCGCGGGCTCGCTCGTCGAGGGCAGGGGGGATGATGCAGCCGACGCTGACGCTGAGGTACGTCCCGGAGGCCGACGACCTCCTTGAGTTGCTGGCCCGCTCTGCCATGCGGCGGCGTGTGCGGAGGCGGGCGCTGGGCCAGGCGGTCGCCGTTCTCGTGATCCTGTGGGGCCTGCTGGTGTTGCTGGCCGCCGCCGACCCCGCCCGGCAGTGGTGGATTTTCGCCCTGGTGCTCGCGGTGGTCCTCGTCCACTACGTCGGCAGAACGTTCGCCGTCACGTCCCGCCGGAGTCTCGGCCGCAGGGCACAGGCGTCCCGCCGGCGCTCACCGGGTATGTGGCTGCCGCACGAGGCGGAGATCGCACCGGAAGCCCTGACGATCCGCACAGCGGGGAGAACCACCGCCTACGCCTGGTCGCAGTTCGGTTCGTTCACGGAATCCGACCGGCAGTTCGTCCTCCTGGACCGCACGGGCAGACCCGCCGCCGTCCTGCCCCGACGCGGCCTGTCCGGCGCGGAACTCGTCCCGGTCTGCCGCGACCTCCTCACCCGGTACATCGCGGGCCCCTCCGCCACGCCCGGTGCCTGACCGGCGCCCGGTCGGGGCGCGCGGCGGAACCTGTGCTCCGGCCGCTGCCGCATCCGGGGAAACCGGCGGGAGCGAGCTGCTCCGTTCGGGGTACCAGTCCCGTGTGGACGCTCGCGTGCGAGCGGGGGCACGCTGGGAGCTGCGGACCGGCTGTCCGGCCCTCCGGCTCTTGTGGCGGCGAGGAGGTCGACATGCGTACCCGGGTGCGTTGCTGGCGCTGGCGGCAGAACCCGCTGCGGCGCAAGTCCGACGTGGTGGAAGCGTGGATCGCGCTGGCCGTCGCGGTCCTGCTGTGCGTGGGCGCGCCCCTGGTGGGGGCGGTCGCGGGGCTGTGGGCCCATGAGCAGGCGCGGTCGGTGGCGACGGCGGAGCGGTCCGAGCGGCACATGGTACGGGCCGTGGTCGTCGGCGGCGCCCCGGAGCAGCTGCCCTCGGTGCAGGGCGGCGACCGGGCGCACGCCTACCAGACGAGTGTCCGCTGGACGGTGCCCGGCAAGGGGACGAAGACCGCCCTGGCCCGGGTGCCGGCCGGGACCCGGACCGGTGACTCGGTGGACGTGTGGTTCGACCGGCAGGGGCACGGGGTCGCCCCGCCGCCCGACGACGTCGCCGTCTGGCAGCACACGGTCACCGTGGGCCTGTGCGGGGCGAGCTGCGCGGCGGCCGTGGTGCTGCTCGGCCATGGCGTCGTACGCCGGGTGGCGCTGCGCCACCGGCTCGCCGAGTGGGAGCAGGAGTGGGCGCGCACCGGCCCGGACTGGACCCGCGGGCGCGCCTGAAAAGAAAGCGGGTGGTGGGTGTCGAGGAGACCGGGCGTGACGAGCCCTCCGGACGCGGTGACGACCGTACGGGCCTCGGGCGCGCTGCGCCGTTCCGACGGAGGTGACCCGACCACCCACCAGGGGCACCCAGCCGCCCGGGATCTCCCGCGCTCCCTCCGCTGCGGCCGGTCCGGCCTCCCTGACCAGCACGTCAACGGCTGACGACGGGGGCTCGTCGTAGGGCTCGGGCGATGCAGGGGCCTGGCGATTCGTCGGACCACCCACGTACGGTGTGATCATCCGCACCTTCCCTTCACCAAGGCGGTTGTAGATGGCCCTGTTCGACCTTCCCCTCGACGAGCTTCGGGAACACCGCAGTACGTCGGTGGCGCCCGACGACTTCGACGCCTTCTGGTCCAAGACGCTCCAGGAGGCCCGCGAGCACGACCTCGACGCCCGCTTCGAGCCGGTCGGCACCGGGCTGTCCACGGTGGACGTCTACGACGTGACGTTCGCCGGGTTCGGCGGCCACCCGGTGAAGGGCTGGCTGCGGCTGCCGGCCGGCACCACCGAACCGCTGCCGCTGATCGTGGAGTTCGTCGGGTACGGCGGCGGGCGCGGGCTCGCGCACGAGAACCTGCTCTGGGCGTCGACGGGACGGGCGCACTTCACGATGGACACCCGGGGCCAGGGCAGTGTCTGGGGCGGCGGGGGCGGCACCGCCGACCCGGTGGGCGGCGCGCCGGCGTACCCCGGGTTCATGACGCGGGGCATCGACGCGCCGGAGAACTACTACTACCGGCGGGTGTTCACGGACGCGGTGCGGGCCGTGGAGGCGGCCCGTTCGCACCCGCTGGCCGACGCGACACGGACCGCGGCGCTCGGGTCCAGCCAGGGCGGCGGGATCACCGTCGCCGTCGGCGGACTGGTCCCGGACCTGGTCGCGGTCGCGCCGGACGTGCCGTTCCTGTGCGACTTCCCGCGTGCCACCACGCTGACGGACCGTCACCCGTACCGGGAGATCGGCCTGTTCCTCAAGACCCATCGCGGCCGGTCCGCGGACGTGCAGCGCACTCTCGCCTACTTCGACGGGGTGCACTTCGCGGCGCGCGGCCGGGCCCCGGCGCTGTTCTCGGCGGGCCTGGAGGACCAGACCTGCCCGCCGTCCACGGTCTTCGCGGCCTTCAACGCCTGGGCGCACGAGGACAAGACGATCGAGGTGTACGACTACAACGACCACGAGGGCGGCGGTCCGTACCACGAGGCGGCGAAGGTGCGCTGGCTGCGCTCGTACGTCTGAGGAGGCGGCCACGATGGACACGCGCGAGGCCGCCGAGCGGTTCGTCCGGGTCTGGGAGCGGGGCTGGGCCGCGCACGACGTGGACGCGCTGCTCGCCCTGTACGCCGAGGACTGTGCGCACCGCTCGATGCCGTTCCGCGCCCCGCACCGGGGGCGGGACGAACTCGCCGCCTATCTGCGCTGGTCGTTCGAGGCGGAGCGGGTGACGGAGGTCAGGTTCTCGGCGCCGCTGGTGGGCCCGGGCGGGGTCGCGGCGGCGGAGTTCCGGGTGCGGTCGGAGGAGGAGGGCACGGCGGCCACGCTGGCCGGGTGCGTGTTCATGCGCTTCGACGCCCGTGGGCTCGCGGTGGAGACCCGCGACTACTGGCACACCGCCGAGGGCGACCAGGAGCCGGCCGGGCGGCTCTTCCTCCTCTGATCTTCCCTTCTCCGGCCTTCCCTCCAGTCCGACCAGTCGGTACGTTCGGAGTGCTCGGGCCGCGGCGTCGCGGTCCGGGTTTTCCGGCGTACGACGGAGGGCGCATGTCCGAGCACGAGCCACAGGTCCACGGCCACTGCGAACCGCGTTTCGCGGCGGTGCGGGAGGCGTTCGAGGAGAACTTCCGGGACCGGGAGGAGCTGGGCGCCGCCGTCGCGGTGACGGTCGGCGGCGAGACGGTGGTGGACCTGTGGGGCGGCTGGGCGGATCCGGCGCGCAGCCGGCCGTGGGAGCGCGACACGGTGGTCAACGTATGGTCGACCACCAAGGGCCCGGTGGCCCTGTGCGCGCACATCCTGGCCGACCGGGGGCTGCTCGACCTCGACGCACCGGTGGCGGACTACTGGCCCGACTTCGCGGCGGCGGGCAAGGAGCGGGTCCTGGTCCGCCATCTGCTCTCGCACCGGGCCGGGCTGTCCGGGCTCCGCGAGCCGCACTCGCTCCAGGGCCTGTTCGACTGGGAGCTGACGACCGCACGACTGGCGGCGACCGAGCCCTGGTGGGAGCCGGGGACCAGGTCCGGCTATCACGCGCTGACCTACGGTTTCCTGGTCGGCGAGGTGGTGCGACGGGTGTCCGGGCTGCTGCCGGGCGCGTTCCTGGAGCGGGAGGTCACCGGTCCGCTGGGGATCGACTTCACCGTCGGGCTGCCGGAGAAGGAAGCGGGCCGGGCGGCCGAGCTGACGCATCCCAGGGTCGTGTCCGACAGCGAACAGGCCGCGATCTTCAGCCAGTTGGCGCCTGCCGCGGTCGCCGCCCTGGCCAACCCGGGCGTGGGTGCGGGCGCGGCGAACACGCCCGAGTGGCGGGCGGCCGAGATCCCGGCGGCCAACGGGCACGGCACGGCGCGGGCGGTCGCCGCGCTGTACGGGGTGTTCGCGGGCCGGGGCGAGTACGGGGGCCTGCGGGTACTGTCGCCCGAGGCGGCCGAGCGGGTGCGGGAGGGCCAGGGCAGCTGCCGCGACCTGGTGCTGGGGGCGGGTTTCGAGCACGAGACCGAGATCGGGCTGGGGCTCTGGCTGAGCGGGCCGAACGGCTCGTACGGGCCGAACCCGCGCGCCGTCGGGCACGACGGGTTCGGTGGCTCCTGCGGGTTGTCCGACCCGGAAGCGGGGGTCTCTCTCGGTTACGTCATGAACCGCATGGGTCCGCGGATCGCGGACGACCCCCGTAAGACGGCCCTGGTCAACGCCGTTTACGCGAGTCTGTGAGGCCCGCACGGTTTCGGCCGAACCCGTCGGCCGCTCTTCCCTGATGGTTTAGACCAATGCTAGATGTGGTCGCGGAACGAACCCGCACGGCTACTTCTTGTCACCCACAGGAGGAGCGGCATGGCCCGCACCACCCCCCACCATCACTCCGAGAGCGAAGGGCAGCCCCTGTACTGGCGGATCGCGACACAACTTCTCGGGGAACTGCGCGACGGCACCGTACCGCCCGGTGAACGGCTGCCGGGAGAACGGCAGTTGGCCCAGCACTTCGGGGTCAGCCGGGAGACCGTCCGGCAGGCGCTGGACGTGCTGCGGCACAGCGGACTGGTGGCCACCGACCGGCGGGGCAGTCATGCGACGCTGCACGGCCGTCCGGTGCAGAGCCCGGTCTCGCTGGCCTTCCCGGTGGGCGCCGGGCCCACGGAACACGGGGCGGTCGACCGGGCCACGGTGACCTGGGAGGAGCCACCGCCCGAGCACGCGACGGCGCTGGGGCTGGCCCCGCACCGGCCGACCCTGGTGCACCGCTACGAGTCCGCCTCCCCCGACGGCCACGCCCTGCGCACCGCCGTGACCTCCTTCTCGGCGGTGGCTCTGACCGAGGTCGAGGAACTGGGCCGCTACCGCGACCGGGCCGACGGCTGTGCCGCCGCCCAACTGCGCCGGGCCTACGACTGGATGCGCAAGGCGGGCCTGACCCTGCACCACCGGGACTCCATCACCCAGGTCGCGAACGCGTCCACGGTCCGGGTCACCCGCCGGGTGCATGACCAGTACGCGCGCCCGCTGGAGATCACCGACCTGGTGGTGGACGCCCAGCAGGACGCGCTCGTCTACGAGTTCACGGTCCCGGCCGCGGGCTGACCCCGGCGGGCCACGACCAGCCGGGCGCGCGGGCTGCCGTCGTCGCGCGCGCCGAACGCGCGCAGCGGGTACCGGTCCACCGAGAACCCCGCCCGCTCCAGCTCCTCCAGTACCGAGCCCAGCCGGAAGGCCCGGTAGTACATGACGAACGGCGGCCGCCACAGGGCGTTGCGCACCCGCATCACGGCGTCGAAGCCCAGCAGCATCCAGAACGCGGGGCTGGTGGGCCGCGGCGGCGCGAGCACCGGAAAGGCGAAGGTGCCGCCCGGCCGCAGCACCGCGTGCACCTGGTCGAAGAGCCCGGGCAGCTCCCGGGGCAGGAAGTGCCCGAACGCCCCGAAGCTGACGACCAGGTCGAAGGCGGGCCCGAACGGCAGGGCCCGGGCGTCGCCGCGCACATACGCGACGTCCGGGCCCTCGGGCGAGGCCTGCCGACGGGCGACCTCCAGCATGCCGGCGCTGAAGTCGACCCCGGTGACGCTGTGCCGGCACACCTGGGCCAGCACCTCGGTGCCGGCTCCGGTCCCGCAGCACAGGTCGAGGCCGTCCTCGAAGGGGCCGAGCGGAGTGAGCGCCTTCGCGACCGCCTCAAGGACCGAATCGGGGGTCCGGAAGGGGGTGTGGTCGAACTTCGGGGCCAGCAGGTCGTAGCCGCGCTCGACCGAGGACAGGGCCTGGACGGTGAGTTCACGGAGGCTCGGGCCTTCGGGGCTGAACATCCGGCCAGCTTACGGGAGCCGGTGCCGCCGGACACGGCGCAGGCGCGGCCCGTGGAAGGGACCGCGCCTCGGGCCGTCTGGCGCGCCGGCGCCGGGTGTCAGCGCAGGGCGCCTGACGTCACGCGACGGTGAGCGTGAGGGCGCCCGTGTAGGTGGAGCCCGCGGTGATCGCCGTGTCGGTGCCGTCGACTGTCAGCTTCACGGACTTGCCTCGTGGCGCCTTCACGGCCGCGTCGGCCGCGAGGCTGAGGCTGGTCAGGTACGAGGTCCCGGTGACCGTCCAGGTCGAGCCGCTGTTCAGCGCGACCACCACGCCGTTGTTGACGGCGGCCTGCACGGTGTTGGTGACGATGCCCAGTTCGTAGAAGGTGGACGAGTCGATCGAGGAGACCCGGTGCTTCGCCCTGGTCGCCGAGATGACGCCCTCGACGGTGGAGTCCTCGAAGGTGAGGACCATGTTCTTGCCGCCCCGCATGCCGTTGTAGAAGTCGCCCTTCAGCCGGATCGAGCTGAAGGTCGCGGCGCCGTCGGTGGAGTGGGCGGCGGTGACGTCGAAGGAGGAGTTCCTCACCGGGTCGGTGGTGGGCTCGGTGTAGACGCCGATGTTCATCATCTTGCCGTTGACGTTGACCGGGCCGGGGTCGTCCAGCTCGATCATCTGCAGGATGATCCCGTCCCGCGGGTTGAGCCGGGCGCCCTTGGAGCCGTCGACCGTGATGGTCGTCTGCTGGCCCTTGTTGAGGAAGGTGGCCCGCTCGGAGTTGACGACGGTGCCGCCGTCCAGGGTGAGTTGGCCGGCACCGAAGAACATGTAACCGAAGTGACCGGAGTCGACCACCGTGCTGCGCTCCGGGATGCTCCGCAGTTCGCCGTCGGACAGGCCGAGTTCCAGCTCGGTGTTGAGGGCTGCGACGGCTTCGCGGGTGCTGTCGCCGTAGTGCACGACGGCGGCCGGCCCGGCGATGATCGTCGCGTAGGAACCGACGTCGAAGCGGGAGCCGAGGACGCGCACGGTGGCGTCGCCGATGGCGTAGGTGCCGTAGCCGTAGTCACCGGTGTTGCCGACATGGGAGTTGATCGCGGTCAGCTTCAGGCCGCTGCCGCCCTCCACCGACAGCGCGCCCCAGGTCTCCGAGAACACCGTCGAGTTGAGGTAGGTGGCGATGCTGTTCTCGCCGATGAGGTTGGTGGCGCGGACATTTCCGTCCAGGCCAAGCATCCACGGTACCGACTCCATGTACGGGGTCTCGACGGTCGCCTGGTAGTCGGCGGGCAGGACGCCGTTGCGGGCGCGCAGGAAGGAGTCCTTGACGAGGACGTTGGCTCCGCCGTTCGCGATGACGGTGGTGCGGACCACACCCTTGTTGCTGATCCGGGCGCCGTCCACGACCAGCTTGGTCGCGGAGCCGTCGCCGACCACGGCCGCGCCGTACCCGGCGAAGTCCGAACGGCCGTTTCCGTCGAGGGTGATGGTGGGGCTCTGGAGGGTGTAGCTGCCGCTCTCGACGTACACGCCGTTGAAGCACTCGCCGGTGGAGGAGATCGACACGTTGCGGGCGGCGGAGTCGGTGACCTTGCCGCCGCGTACGGCCGACAGCACGGACTTCGCGGAGTCGACGCCGTCGGAGCCGACGTACAGCGCCTGCCGGAACGGGAAGGTCAGCGTCTGGTAGGTGACCTCGTGGGACTCGGCGACCGTGAGGACGACGTCACCGCGGTAGGTGCCGGCCTGGATGAGGGTCGCGGTGCCGCCGGTCGCGGTGAGCACCTGGCCGGTCTCCACACCGTCGACGGTGAGGCTGATGTCGTACCCGTCCGGGGCGACGATCCTGCCGCCGTCGCCGATGGTCAACTGGTTCACCTGGGTGGTCACGGCGAGGTCGTAGGTCTCCCCCGCGGCGACGGAGATCGTCCTGCCCGACGCCTTCGGCGCGGCGGTGGCGGTGCCGGAGGCGATGGGGACGAGCACGGCCGCCGCTGTGGCGGATCCGGCGATCAGGAACGAGCGTCGGGATGTCAGCGTCATTGCAGGCCTTTCCACGGATGGGATGCGCCGTCGCGCAGAGTTACGAGTCGCCCGTCGGAACCAAGGCGACGAAGGCACCGGAGGTGTGCAGGTGGGAGTGAATCAGCCCTGGGAAACCGGGGACAGTCATCGCACACACGCATCCCGGAACCCGATGCCTCCGATCGGGCGGTCCACTTCATGGCGCTCACACAGAGTGGTCACAGTCCCGTGTGGAGCGCGCACACGACGGCGAGGCGGAACGGCCCGCATGCCGTCCACCTCGCCGTGTGCCGGTGGGTGACCTACGCCGGTGCGATCATCCCCGCCGACAGGTCGATGTCCGCCCCGCACAGTCCGGGCATCGCCAGCATGGCGACCAGCGCCCGCGCGACCTCGTCCTCCTCGACCAGCCGGCCGAGCGCGGCCCGGGAGGCGAAGTCCCGTTCCGCCTCCTCGACGGAGCAGCCGGTGAGTTCGGCGGTGAGCCGGAAGTTGCGGTCCATGCGGGGTCCCCGGACCGGGCCCGGGGAGAGGGAGTTGACCGCGACACCGTGCGGGCCCACCTCCCCGGCCAGCGTCCGGGTGAGACCGATCAGCGCCATCTTGGACGCGGTGTACGGCGTCCGGTTGAGCAGCGGGCGCTTGCCGCTGACCGAGGCGACGTTGACGATGTCACCCCGTCCGGCGGCGAGCATGGGCGGCAGGAAGGCCCGGCACATGAGGTAGACACCGCGCACGTTGGCGGCGAACACGTCGTCCCACTCGCCCGGTTCGATGTCGACGAGCGGCCGCACCGGTCCCGCGACACCGGCGTTGTTGACGAGCAACGACACGTCCTCGTCGGCGAGTTCGGTGGCCAGCGCGTGCACGGCGGCAGGGTCGGAGACGTCGCACACCGCCGTGCGGGCCGCTTCGCCGACCTTGGCCGCCGCCTGGGCGAGGGCCTGCTCGTTCCGTCCGACGAGGATCACCCGGGCCCCGGCCCCGGCGAGCGCCGACGCGAAGGCCCGGCCGAGCGGCCCTCCCCCGCCGGTGACCAGGGCCGTGCGGCCGTCCAGGCTCACGCCTCGTTCCACGGCAGCGCGTCGCCGGCGGCCTTGGCTGCCCGTACGTCACCGGAGCGTGCGTGGCCCTCGAACAGCTCGACTCGGGAGGCGCGTCCGCACAGCCGCCCGAGCAGGGCCTGCGAGGCGGTGTCGGTGACCTCCTGGTAGGTGACCGTCTTGAGGTACTTCCCCACCCACAGGCCGCCGGTGTAGCGGGCGGCACCACGTGTGGGCAGCACGTGGTTCGTGCCGATGACCTTGTCGCCGAACGACACACAGGTTCCCTCGCCGAGGAACAGGGCACCGTACTGGGTCATCTTCTCCAGGGCCAGGCGCGGCTCGGCGGTGAGCACCTCGACGTGTTCGAAGGCGAACGCGTCGGCGAGTTCGTACAGTTCGTCGATCGAGCCGACGACGTGCACCTGGCCGTGGTCGCGCCAGGCGGGCTCGGCGTAGTCGCGGGTGGGCATGGAGGGCAGGATGCGCTCGACCTCGGCGATGGTCTTCTCGGCGACCTCGCGGGAGGTGGTGATCAGGACCGCCGGGGAGTCCGGGCCGTGCTCGGCCTGGGAGAGCAGGTCGACCGCGCAGACGAACGGGTCCGCCCGGTCGTCGGCGAGGACCAGGATCTCGGTCGGTCCGGCGAACAGGTCGATGCCGATCTCGCCGAAGAGCTGGCGCTTGGCCTCGGCTACATAGGCGTTGCCGGGGCCCGCGATCAGGTTGACCGGCTCCATGGTGTCGGTGCCCACGGCCATCGCGGCCACCGCCTGGACGCCGCCGAGCAGCCAGATCTCGTCGGCGCCCGCGAGGTGCATGGCGGCGACGGTGGCGGCGGGGATCTCGCCGTGGATCGGCGGGGTGCAGGCGACCACGCGCGGCACGCCGGCCACCTTGGCGGTGACGATGGTCATGTGGGCGGAGGCGGTGAGCGGGTAGCGGCCGCCGGGGATGTAGGCGCCCGCCGCCTGCACGGGGATGTGCTGCTGGCCGAGCCGGACGCCCGGCAGGGTCTCCACCTCGAACTCGCCCAGCGAGTCCAGCTGGTGGCGGGCGAAGGTGCGGACCTGTTCCTGGACGAACCTGATGTCGTCGATGACCTGCTGGGGCACCGAGGCGACGATCTTCTCGACCTCCTCGGCGCTCAGCCGGAAGGAGCCGGGGCTCCACCTGTCGAACTTCTCGGAGTACGCGCGGACGGCCGCGTCACCGCGTTCACGGATGTCCGCGAGGACACCGGCGACCGTCTCGCGCACCTGGTCGAGGGAGGCGGCCACCTCGGCCTTGGGCACGGCGTGCTTCAGGATCTCTGCCACAACTGCGGCCTTTCTCGGAAGGGTCGGGGTCAGACCGGGGGCGCTTCGAAGAGCACGTCGGGGTCGTTGAACTGCTCCTTGGCGACCGACTCGCTCATCGGGTCGGCGGTGCCCCACTGGTCCTGGGTGATCGGGTCGTCCACGTCGTGCCGGCCGGGGTGCCACAGGTCCTCTTCGAGGACGGCGAGTTCGGTGGTGTACTCGACGGTGTTGCCGTGCGGGTCGTGGAAGTAGGAGAAGGTGTTGTCGCCCGCCAGGTGGCGTCCCGGACCCCAGGTGAGCCGGGTCCCGGCGCGCAGCGCGCGCCCGGTGCCGCGCATGTACTCCTCCACCCCTCGCATCTCGAACGAGGCGTGGTGCAGCGACACATGAGGTCCGCGCGCGATGGCGAAGGAGTGGTGCAGCGGGCTGCACCGCAGGAAGTACATGAGGTCACCCATGTGTGTGGAGTACAGGGTGTCGGTGAGCCGGAAGCCCAGCTGCCGGATGTAGAAGTCCCGCAGCCCCTCCGGGTCCTGGGAGTTGACCACGCAGTGCGAGAGCCGCACCGGGACGGCCTCGCGCTCCTCGATCTTGCGGTGGGTGCGGGTGGCCACGTCGGCCGAGACCTCCACCACCCGCCCGTCGGGGTCGAAGAACCGCAGCCCGTAGCCGCCGCCGGGGGTGTCCAGCACCCGGGGTTCGTGGATGATCCCCACCCCGGCCCGCCCCAGCCGCACCGCCAGCTCGTCCACCGCCGCCGGTGACACCGCGCCGAAGGCGACGAGGTCCATGCGCTTCCGCTCGTCCGCACGGATGCGCACGATGTACTGCTCGGGGCTGCCTTCGGCGGCGAAGAACGCGATGCCGCTGTCGTTCGCCACCTCGGTCAAACCCCAGGTGGTGCCGTAGAAGGCCCGCTGGGTGGCGAAGTCCGGTACGGCCAGGTCGACATGGCGCAGATGGGTGACGGGCTGGAAGCTCATGCGTGGCTCCTGACGGTGTTGCGCTGATGGCCGAGGCCGGTGATCTCCGCGTCGATCACGTCTCCGGGTCCGAGGAAGACCCCCCAGCGCGCGCCGTTGCCGGCCGGGGAACCGGTGAGCAGCAGGTCGCCGGGGCGCAGGGTGGTGGTCGTGGAGGCGTAGGCGATCAGCCGGGGAATGTCGAAGATCATGTCTTTGGTGGACTCGTCCTGCCGGACCACCCCGTTGTGCCGGAGCGTGATCCGCAGGTCCGCCGGATCGCCGACGAACTCGGCCGGGACCAGGAAAGGTCCCGTCGGCAGGAAGGTGTCGGCGTTCTTCGCGGTGAACCAGTCGGTGCCGATGGCCTTCAGATCGGGCCGGTACAGCCGGTCCCGGGTGGTGAGGTCGTTGCTGATCGTGTACCCGGCGACGTACGACATCGCCTCCGCGACCGGAATGTTCTTCCCGGTCCTGCCGATGACCAGGGCGAGTTCGAGCTCCCAGTCGTGCTGCTCGCCGAGCTCGGGCAGCACGACGTCGTCGTACGGCCCGCACAGTGCGCGCGGTGAGCCGAGGAAGATGTACGGGACGCCGGCGCGGATCCGTTCGTCCATCATCTTCTCGGCGTCGGCACGGGCCTCCTCCGGTGTCGCTCCGTGCACGCTCTCCTTCTCGGCGGCGACCAGATCGACCACGTGCTTGCGGTAGTTGGCGCCGCTCTGCAGGATCTGCCCCGGTTCGATCGGCGTAAGGACCCGCAGGTCCGCCAGGTCGTGCCAGGCGCCGTCGCCGGCCGCGGCCAGTTCGTGCAGCCGGGGCAGCCAGGTGTCCCAGTCCTCGACCAGCGCGCGTACCGACGCGACCAGGCCGGAGAGGTCGCGGACCCGGGTGGCGGCGACGAGGCCGGGGAAGGCGGCTGCGCCGTCGCTGAAGGTGCCGAGCGCGAAGGGTCCGGCGTGGGAGGGGGAAGGTTCGGGCACGGGCGGCTCTCCTCGTACGGATGGGGGCTCGCCTTCGACGCTAGGCATCGCACTCGGTCGGCGGAAATGGCCGTTCACGATGGCTGCCATCGCTCGCGCACTCCGCTCCCGCCTGCGTCGATGTGCGGTTGCGCCGGTCGGGACCGCCATCGCCGTCGGGGATGGATGACGTCCCCCTTGCCGATGCCTCGATCCGTTGACCCTGCACCTACCGCCGATCAGGCTCGATGCCACCCCGAACCGAGGAGCACACCGTGGTAGTCGAGCACGCCGAGCTGACCGTCGAGGAAGGCCGGGAAGCGGAGTTCGAGGAGGTCTTCGGCCAGGCCCGCGAGGTGCTCGCCGAGGCGGACGGGTTCCGCTGGGCCGAGCTGCTGCGCTGCGCGGAGCGGCCGCGGACGTTTCTCCTGCTCGTCGGCTGGGAGTCGGTCGAGGCGCACACGGCCGGGTTCCGGGAGTCGGAGCGGTTCGCGCGGTGGCGGGCCCTGGTCGGCCCGTTCTTCGCCGCGCCGCCGGCCGTCGAGCACTACCACGAGCTGGGCCCCCGCTTCACCGGCTGAAGGCTGCCGGCCCCCACATCTGTCTTTCTACTTTTCGCAAGGATCGCCCATGCCCGTGAACAAGGTGCTCGTCGTCGGTGGCGGCATCACCGGAAGCGTGCTGTGTCTCGCCCTCGCCCAGCGCGGGGCCGAGGTGGAGCTCGTCGAGGTCTCGCCCCAGTGGTTCGGGGTGGGCCATGGCATCACCATCCAGGGCAACGCGCTCAAGGCGCTGCGTTCGGTCGGCGTGCTGGACCGGGTGCTGGCCCGCGCGGTGCCGTTCGACCTGATGCGGCTGCGGCGGGCGGACGGCGGTCTGATCACCGAGCTGGAGACCCCGCACACCGGCGGCGCGGACCTGCCGTCCACGGCGGGCGCGCTCCGCTCCGACCTGCAGAACGCGCTGTGCGACGCGGTGTACGCACACGGCGTCACCGTCCGGCTGGGCCTGAGCGTGCGCGGGCTCGACCAGTCCGCCGACCACGTGGACGTGACCTTCACCGACGGCTCCGCCGGCCGCTACGACCTGGTGGTCGGCGCGGACGGCATCAACTCGGCGATGCGCGCGCTCATCGGCATCACCACGAGGCCCCGCCCGGTCGGCATGTCCATCTTCCGGGTGGTGGCCCGGCGCCCCGCCGAGATGGACTGCGCCGAGGTGTACTACGGCGGTCCCCGCTACAAGGCCGGCTACAGCCCGATCTCCGACGACCAGTGCTACGCCTACCTCCTCGACGAGAACCTGGACGCCTCCCTGATCGGCCCCCGCGCCTCGCTGGACCTGCTGCGCGAGCGCGGCGCCGGGTACGGCGGCACCTGGGGGAGGATCCTCGCCTCGCTGCCGGACGACACGGCGGTGGACTACCGCTGGATCGAGGCGGTCCTGGTCGACGAGGACTGGCACCGGGGCCGGGCCATGGTGATCGGCGACGCGGCGCACGCGTGTCCGCCACTGATCGCGCAGGGCGCCGCGATGTGCATGGAGGACGCGGTGCTGCTGGCCGAGCTGGTCACCGCGGACGAGCCGGCGGACAGGGCCCTGGAACGGTTCATGGCCCGGCGGCTGCCCCGCGTCCGCATGGTGCTGGACAACTCCCTCCGGCTCGCCGAGTGGGAGATCCACCCCGACACCCCGGGCGCCGACCCGGCCCGGATCATGTCGGAGACCCTCGCTTCCCTGACGGTGGCCGCATGAGCGCGCCCGTCGTCGACTTCCACGGCCATCTCGCGGTCCCCGAGGCCGACGCCCTGGTGGCCGGCAGCGCGGGCTTCAGGGCCGAGATCGCCGCCGAGCAACGCGCCCACTCCGCCGCGTCGCTGGCCGCCAACAAGGCCCAACTCAAGCACCTGGCCCGCAAGTTGACGGACGTGAGTACCCGGCTCGCCGACCTGGACGCGATGGGTGTCGACCTTCAGGTGGTCGGCCCGATGCCCATGCACCACTACTGGGCGGGCCCCGGCCTCGCGGTTCACCTGGCCCGTACCGTCAACGAGGCGGTGGCCGCGCACTGCGCCGCCGCGCCGGGCCGGCTGTACGGCCTGGGCACGGTACCGCTCCAGCACCCGGACCTCGCGGTCGCCCTGCTGGACAAGGCGGTCACCGAGCTGGGGCTGTACGGCGTCAGCGTCTCCACCACCGTCGAGGGCCGTGAGCTGGCCGACCCCGCGCACGACGACGTCTGGCTGAAGGCCGAGGAGCTGGGCGCGGTCGTCTTCGTCCACCCCTGGGGCTGCTCTCTGGGCGAGCGGCTCGCCTCCCACTATCTCGGCAACACGGTCGGCCAGCCCACCGAGACCACGGTCGCGCTCTCCCACCTGATCTTCACCGGGGTCCTGGACCGCTTTCCACGCCTGAAGCTGGTGGCCGCGCACGGCGGTGGCTATCTGCCGACGTACATCGGCCGCTCCGACCACGCCTGGCAGGTACGGCCGGACGCTCGCGGCTGCGCCGACCCGCCCAGCTCCTATCTGCGGCGGATGTGGTTCGACGCCCTTGTCTACACCCCGCGTGCGCTGCGCCGGCTGGTCGAGGAGGTGGGCCCGGACCGGGTGGTGCTGGGCACCGACCACCCCTTCGACATGGGCGTGACCGACCCGGTGGCCCGTCTGGACGCGGCGGGGCTCGACCCGGCCGCGCGGGACGCGATCGCCGGAGGCAACGCTCTTGATCTGCTGCTGAAAGGACACACCCGATGACCCTGGGTCCCATCGAGGAAGAGCTGGCCAAGGCCCGTGCCGCCTACCGCAACCGGGGCCGTTGGGGTGAGGACGACGCACTGGGCACGCTCAACTTCGTCGACGACGCGATCCGCGCGCATGCCGCGAGTCTGGTCCGGCGCGGCCGCTCCTTCTCGCTGGCCCAGGGGTATGACGAGTCCGGCTCCCGAGCAACCACGCGGTGGCACGGGCTGGGCCGCGGTCACGACACCGGGCGGACGTGGCACGGCAGTTCACACCCCGCCGCCGACGACGACGGCGCCGTGACCGGCGTCGAGCACCTGCGGGACGCCTTCACCGGCCGCGGGGTGCTGCTCGACGTCGGCCGGGCGGTCGGCGACGGCCGGGGTGAACTCCCGGACGGTTTCCCGATCCTGGAGGAGCACCTGCGGGACACCGTCGAGGCGCAGGGTGCCACCTCCAGTGTGCGCCGGGGTGACATCGTTCTCGTCCGCACCGGCCGGCTCGGCCGGGTACGACGGCTCGACGCGTGGGGCGACTACGCGACCGGGGACGCGCCCGGCCTGTCCTTCACCACCCTCGGCTGGCTGCACCGCACCGAGATCGCGGCCATCGCCACCGACACCTGGGGCCTGGAGGTGCGGCCGGACGAGTTCGCCGAGCCGGCGATGTCGCCGCTGCACCGCATCGCCATCCCCCACCTGGGCCTGCCGCTGGGTGAGCTGTGGGACCTGGAGGCCCTCGCGGAGGACTGCGCGGCCGACGGTGTCTACGAGTTCCTGCTGGTCGCGGCGCCCTTGCCGGTGACCGGCGCGGCCGGTGCCCCCGTCAGCCCCATCGCAGTCAAGTGAGCCGCCCCGTGGACACCAACCGATTCTCCGGCACCCTCCACCTCCCCGGTGACGAGGACTTCGATGAGGCGGTGTACGGCAGGGTCTTCAATGCCCGCCGCCCGGCCGACCGCACGCCCGCCGCCGTACTGAGGGCGGTCACCGAACAGGATGTCGTCGAGGGCGTACGGCTCGCGCTGGAGCGCGGCTGGCAGGTCGCCGTCCGCTCCGGGGGACACAGCTGGGCCGCCTGGTCGGTGCGCCGGGACACGCTGCTGATCGACCTCGGCGGCTTCCGCGAGATGGCCTACGACCCTCGGACGGAGATCGTGACGGCCACCCCCAGCGTCAAGGGCGGCGACGAACTCAACCCGTATCTCGGCGAGTTCGGGCGCTTCTTCAACGGCGGGCACTGCCCGTCGGTGGGCATCGGCGGTTTCCTGCTCCAGGGCGGCCAGGGCTGGAACGCGCGCGGCTGGGGCTGGGCGGCCGAGAACGTCGTGGCGATCGACGTCGTCACGGCCGACGGCGAACTGGTCCGGGCCGACGAGAGCCGGCACAGCGACCTGTTCTGGGCGGCGCGCGGGGCGGGCCCCGGCTTCTTCGGCGTCGTCACCCGCTTCCACCTGCGCACCCGCCCCCTCCCCCGGCATCTCGCGCACACCGTGCACGCCTACCCGCTGGACCTCTTCGACGAGGTCATGACGTGGCTGCACGACATCCACCACACGGTCTCCGACCTGGTCGAGATCGTCGCCCTCACCCAGACCCCGCCCGACCTCGACGTACCGGTGCTCCTGGTCACCGGTGTGTCGATGACGGACACTCCGCAGGAGGCTGCCGAGGCGCTCGCCCCGCTGCACGCCAATCCCTGCGCCGACCGGGCCCTGTTCCGCGTCGAGGCCCGGCCCACCACCCTCGCCGAACAGCTGGCGGGCCAGCGCACCGCCAACCCCGAAGGTCACCGGTACCTCGTCGACAACGCCTGGCTGACCGGCACCGCCGAGGAGGTCGTCCCGGCGATCCGCACGGCGTTCACCGCGCACCCGACCAGGCAGACCTTCACCATCTGGTTCTCCATGGCACCGCTGCGCCGGCTCCCGGACATGGCGTTCTCGTTGCAGTCGGAGATCTACTGCGCCTGCTACGTCGTGTTCGACGACGCGGGGCGGGACGCGGAGCTGCGCGGCTGGCTGGACGAGGCGATGGCGGCGATGCAGCCGGTCACCGCGGGCCAGTACCTCGGCGACTCCGACTTCACCGTACGGCAGCTGAGGTTCATGGGCGACGAGCAGTGGCGGCGGCTGAACGAGATCCGCACCGCCCGGGACCCCAAGGGCGTGTTCGCCGGTCATCTGAGCGCCGGGACCGTCACCAACACCAACCACTGGGAGCAGTGAGCAGCGATGCGTTTCGCGACATACGAGCACGAGGGCGAGGAGCGCGCCGGTGTGGTGCGGGACGGGGTGCTCCACCCGCTGCCCGAGGGGGTGAGCGTCCTGACGCTGGTCGAGGCGGGCGTCCTGTACGCGGCCGGGATCGAAGCCCTCGGCTCTCCCAGTGAATTGACGGTGGATCAAGTGCGGTTGCTGCCGCCGTTGAAGCCGCCGTCCATCCGGGACTTCGTCGGGTTCGAGGCGCACATCGAGGGTGTGTCGAAGTCGCTGGACGGCCTGGAGCACGTCCCCGAGGAGTGGTACCGGGCGCCCAACTTCTACTTCACCAACCCGCACGCGGCCTACGGCGCCCACGACGACGTACCGGTGCCGGCGGGCTGCTCGGTGCTGGACTTCGAGCTGGAGGTCGGCGCGGTCATCGGCCGCAGCGGCCGCGACCTCACCCCCGGGCAGGCGAGGGACCACATCATCGGCTACCTGGTCTTCAACGACTGGTCGGCCCGTGATCTGCAGAAGCCGGAGAAGAACCTCGGCCTGGGCTTCTCCAAGGGCAAGGACTTCGCCAACACGCTGGGGCCCTACCTGGTGACCGCCGACGAGGTGGAGGACCGGCGTGATGCGGACGGGTTCCTGGACCTGGAGATGGCGGTCACCCTGAACGGCGAGCTGATCGGCCGCGACACCCTCGCCAACGTCTCCTGGACCTTCGAGGAGATGATCGCCTACGCCAGCCGGGACGCCTGGGTGCGCCCCGGCGACATCCTCGGCTCGGGCACCTGCGGCTGGGGCGCGCTGGCGGAGTTCTGGGGCCGGGCCGGGGAGCGCACCCCGCCCCCGCTGAAGCCCGGTGACGAGGTCACGCTGACCGTCGAGGGGCTCGGCACGGTGTCCAACAGGATCGTGCCGGGACGGGCGGACGCCTATCTTCCGCGCGCCCGCAGGAGAGGCCGTACGCCTCGCCCGTAACACGTGGAGCTGTGGGGGGCCTGTGCCGTGCACGGGTCCCCCACCTGCGTGCATCCAGGGGCCCAATGGCTGTCATCACATCTTCCTGAGAGTGTGACGACCCCCCTTCCTGGACCGCCGTCCGCTGGTTAACCTCGCGTTTCACCGAAGCTTCAAGGACGTGGCCGGCCGGAAGGGGACACTCGTGGGTCTCGGAGCGATCGATCTCAATCTTCTGGTGGCACTGGAAGCGCTCCTGGAGGAGAAGAACGTCACCCACGCGGGTGTGCGGCTGTCGACCAGCCAGTCCGCGATGAGCGGCTCGCTGGCCCGGCTGCGCCGGCACTTCAACGACGAGCTGCTGATCCGGGTGGGCCGCGAGTACGAGCTGACGCCGCTCGCGGAGCGGCTGCTGCCGGTCGTCCAGGGCTCGCTGCAGAAGGCCGAGGAGGCGCTGTCGCTGACCCGGCACTTCGACCCGGCCCGCAGCCGCCAGCGGTTCTCCGTGGTCATGTCGGACTACGTGATGACGGTGTTCGTGGAGCCGCTGCTGCGGGTCATCGCGGCCGAGGCGCCGGGCGTGCGGATCGACTTCCATCCGATCGTGGACGGGCAGCTGGAGACGGAGACGCATCTGCGCTGCCACGACCTGATGATCGTGCCGCTCGGCTACCAGCTCCCCGGCGTCAGCGAGGCCGTGATGCATGACCGGTTCGTGTGCATCGTCGACCCGGGCAATCCGCGCCTGGTGGACGGCCGGCTCACCCTCCGCGACCTCGCGGAGATGCCGCACGCGGCCTGCGCCATCGGCAAGAGCCACACCCCCGCCGAGCGCCAGCTGGAGACCCTCGGGATCAGCCCGAAGGTGCAGGTCAGCACGCCCGGCTTCAGTGTGCTGCCGTTCCTGGTGAGCGGTACGGACCTGGTGGCCATGGTCCCGGAGCGGCTGGCCCGCCGCTACGAGGGCTTCGCGCGCTGTGCGGTCGTACCGGCGCCGTTCCCGGACGTGCCGCTGGTGGAGGCCATGTACTGGCACCACAACCGGCACGCGGACCCGGCGCACCGGTGGCTGCGGGACACGGTCCGCAGGGTGGGGGCGGCGCTGGGCGAGGAGGCTCCGCCGGAGATCGCCGAGGCGGATGCCACCCATCCCGACAGCGCGTTTCCGGAGCTGTCCGCGGCTTCCTAGCGTGGACGGGAGGACCTCTCCCGTACCCCCCTTGGAGGAAGCCGTGAGCCGCACACGTCTGGCGGGCCGAACCGTCGTCGTCACCGGAGCCGCGCAGGGCCAGGGCGCCGCGGAGGCGGCCGCGGCCGCCCGGGAGGGCGCCACGGTGATCGCGACCGATGTGCTGGACGAGGCCGGCGAGAAGCTCGCCGCGGCCCTGCGCGCCGACGGCCTCGATGTCCGGTACGTCCACCTGGACGTGACCTCGCCGGACGACTGGGCGTCCCTGGCCGCCTCCCTGGACGTCGTGCACGGCCTGGTGAACAACGCGGGCATCCCGATGCGGGCCCGGCTCGGTCACGTCGAACTCGCCGACTGGAACCGGGCGTTCGCCGTGAACACCACCGGCGCCCTGCTCGGCATCCAGGCCCTCGCCCCGAGGATGCCGGCCGGCTCCTCGATCGTGAACGTCGGCTCGGTCGCCGGGCTGACCGCGCACCACGCGGTGGCGTACACGGCCAGCAAGTGGGCGCTGCGGGGCCTGTCCAAGGTGGCGGCCCTGGAGCTGGCTCCGCGCGGCATCCGGACGAACGTCATCCACCCCGGCTACATCGAGACCCCGCTGATGGCCACCGCCAACCCGGTTTTCGTCGCCGCCCACCTCGCCATGACCCCCCAGGGCCGCCCGGGCACGGTCGACGAGGTGGCACCGCTGGTCGTCTATCTCCTCTCCGACGAAGCCGCGTACGTCAACGGCGCGGAGATCACCGTCGACGGCGGCTACGCCGCGCACGGCCCGGTGAAGGCGATCACCAACGCCCTCGACCAGGACTGATCGTCAGTCCTTGAGCTGCTCCAGAGTGGACTTGGTGTCGGTCTTCAGCCAGCCGGTCACGTCGTCGAGGCTGGGCGGGTCGGTGTCGCTGTCGTAGGAGGAGAAGTACGCGCTGTAGTACATGGTGAACGTCATCCACCCGTCCCGGACCGCGAGGGTGGCGTATCGCGAGCCGCTGGTGGTGGAGCCGTTGCTGGTGTCCTGGGTGACCAGGTAGGCCTCGTCGCCGATGCCCTGCACGGGTGTCACGTCGTAGTCGGTGTGGCTGTCGCCGTAGTTCTTCCAGGTGGCCGTGAACTCCGGTGCCGGGTCGGTCTTCCTGTGCAGGTCGAGCTGGAGGGAGAGGTAGGCGTCGCCGTAGCTGGAGCTGGTCTTCTTGAGACTGAGGCTGCAGGAACTCTCGTCCAGCGCCGGGTCCTTCATCGAGTTCTTCGTCGGAGCCGAGTCGTCCACGGGGTACTCGTCCTTGAACGACGAGTAGTCCGCGCTGGAGCAGAGGTTCGCGGGTGCCCGGTAGCCGCGCAGGTCGGCGCCGGTCCCGAAACCCCCGGTCAGGAAGAGTCCGGCCGCCCAGCCGGCGGAGGCGACCACCGCGCCCACGACGGCCCACAGCACGGCTCTCCCGGCCGCGTTCCGGCCGGTCGGCGATGCCGCGGCCGGCGGCGGGTACCCGTAACCGGGCTGCGTGGCATAGGGGTTGGGCTGCTGAGGCGGGGCTGGCTGGGTGTAGGGGTTCTGCGGGAGTGGCGACTGCGGGTTCGGATACGGGTAGGCGGTCGGCTGCGGCGGGACCGCGAGCGGCTGCTGCCCGGGCGGCGGCGGGGCGGGAGACGGTGCGGCGGGAGACTGTGGAGCCATCGGCTCAGGGGTGGACTCGGGCTGCTGCGGTGGCGTGGACATGTCGTGAAGATAAGGCATAACCAGACACCAAGTCCTGTGACAGTCACGACCGTTATGGATTGCGGACATTCGTGACAACCCCGGGCTGACGTGCCGTCAGGTTTTTGCGCCGCTGCCAGGGGAACCTCGGTCCGGCATATTGCCCGCCCTGGGAGACCATGCCACGATCGGACAAATATTCGCCCAGATGGCATGGGGGTGTTCATGAAACGGACACGACGCCTGGTGGCTCGTCTGGTGGGCAGGAAGCGGGTCAGCGGACGCTACCCGTACTGGCCCTACCAACTGCGGTAGCCCGACCCCGCTCCCTTCAGGGCCACGTCCACCGGAAACAGTGGAAGAACACCGGTCGCAGGATCCCGCACGAGGGGTCCTGCGATCTGCTGGGGGAGGCCGGATGGCACAACGCGAAGCGCTCGGACGGCCGCCGGGCCCGCGCGGGCACTGGCTGACGGGCAACACCCGTGCGTACGAGGCGGACCGGATCGGATTCCTGCGCCGCTGCCACCGCGAGTACGGAGACGTCTTCTCCTACGACGAGCAGACGGTGTTCGTGATCGACCCGGATCTCACCCATGACGTCCTCGCGCGCACCGGCAACGGCTTCGTGACCGAGCTGGCGCCCTTCGACATGCGGCGGGACCTCGACGAGGCCACCGCACAGGCCACCGCGTGGATGTCCGCACGCCGTGCCACGTGGCCGGGGCTCAATCACGCGGCGGCGGCCGCTTCCGACGACCGGACCGTCGAGATCCTCGACGCGGTGACGGCCGAGGGGGCCGGCCGTGAGGTGGACGTGCTCACCACGATGCGAGCGTTCACCGCGCAGGCGATGGCCGAGTACTGCTTCGGCGCGGATGCCGCCGAGGTCCCCGGCCTGCTGCACGAGCTCATCCGCGCCACCCAGCCGTTCACGGAGTCGTCCTACGAGTTCCCCGCGTGGCTGCCGATCCCTCGCCACCGCCACTTCTTCCACGCCTCCCGGCGCCTGACCGACGCGCTCACCGGGATGGTCCGGCAGCGGCGCGCGTCGAACGCGGCGGAGCCCCGCGGCGACCTGCTCGGGTTCCTGCTGGCCGTCGATCCGGCCATGCCCGACGACACCGTGACGTCGACGCTCCACAGCATCCTCATGGGCGGCCACGGGGTGCCCGCCGCCGCGCTCACCTCCGTCGTGTGGGAACTCGCGCTCCGGCCCCGGCTCGCCGTTGATCTGCGCGCCGAGGCGAACGGACCGGCGAGCGGCGCCGCCCCCTCGTCGTCGGCCCCGTTGACGGCGGCACGGCTCCCGCTGGCCGAGGCGGTGGTCCGGGAGACGCTCCGCCTGTATCCGCCCGCGTGGCTGATGACCCGCACCGCCCGCACCGCGACGACGCTCGGCGACTGGTCGCTCGGTCCCGGAGACGACGTGCTTCTCAACGCCTACCTGATCCACCGGGATCCCCGGTGGTGGCAGCGGCCCGACGAGTTCGACCCCACCCGGTGGCTGGACGGGCGGCCGGCGCCCGGTCCGGCCTACCTCCCGTTCGGTGCCGGGCCTCGGGTCTGCCTGGGTTCGGCCCTGGCCATGCGACAGCTCACGCTGGCCACTTCGCGGCTCGCGCAACGTTTCGCCATCGAGTCGCCGAACGCCTCCTCGGTGGCTCCGGAGTTCATGGGCAGACTCGCACCAGCGGGCCTCAGGGCCCGTTTCTCGTCGCGCCCGCAGTAGCCGGCGCAGCCGCCCGCGGCCGGCGCGCACGTGAAGGCCGGGGCGTGGGCCCCGGCCTTCACGGTGTGCTGCGGATCAGGCGGATGCCGGCTGCACCGGCACCTGGGCCGCCGCTCGTGCGGTGTTCTTGCGGACCAGCAGCAGGGTGACCAGCGCGCCGAGCAGCGAGGCGCAGCCGCAGATCACCACGCCCAGGGCCATGCCGTGCGCGAGGGCGTCCTGCGCCGCGGCCCTGGCGCCGCCGCTGCCCGCGTTGACCACCGCGAGCGGTCCGGCCGCGGCCTCCATGCCGGCGTCGGCGCCGCTCAGCTTGCCGACCAGCGCGGAGGAGGCCGCGCTCATCGCGATGGTGCTGATCACGGCCGGGCCGAGGCCCTGCCCGAACTCCCGGACCAGGCTGGTGGCGCCGCTCGCCATGCCGGTCATCTCGATCGGCACCGCGTTCACGGCGGCCGAGGTCAGCGAGGAGACCACACAGATGAAGCCGACGCCGAGCAGCAGCACCGGGCCGATGAAGGCCGCCAGCGAGGTGGTGGTGATGGGCAGCGCGGCGATCCAGAACTGGCCGGCGGCCATCGGCAGCAGACCGCCCATCAGCAGCCAGCGCGGTTCGACGCGGGTGAGCATCCTGCTGAGCACCGGCGCCAGGAGCAGCGGGATCAACTGGAGGATCACGAAGGGCAGGCCGGCGCGCAGGGCGCTGAGGTGCATCACCGCGCCGAGCCGGATGGAGACGCAGTAGGCGGTGCCGATGAAACCGAACATGCCGGTCAGCGCGACCACCGCGGCCGCCGCGAACGACGGGATCCTCAGCAGCTCCAGGTTGAACATCGGTGAGGTGGCGCGCCGCTCCGCCATCACGAAGCCGGCCAGCGCCACCGCGGCGAGCGTCAGCGCGAAGACGATCGAGGGGCTGCTCCAGCCGCGGTCACCGCCCTCGATGATGCCCCACAGCAGGGCGGTGAGGCCCACGGCGATGCTGATCTGGCCCGGCCAGTCCAGGGCACGGCCCTCGGGCGCCTTGGAGTCGGTGACCAGCGCCCAGCAGGCGATGCCGACCGCGAGGCCGAGGACGACCGGCGGCACGAACGCCCAGCGGAAGTCGGCGACCGTGGCCAGGATGCCGGAGGAGAGCGGGCCCACGGCGGAGGCGAGGGAGATGCTCAGCGCCCAGATGGAGACGGCCTTGGCACGGTCCTTCTCCCCGGGCGTCGCCGCCGCGATCACGGCGAGGGAGCTCGGGAACAGCGCGGCGGCGCCGACGCCCGCGAGGGCCTGGCCGATCCAGAGCATGGTGATGTTCTGGGAGGTGGCGTTGAGGAGTTCGCCGGCCGCCAGCACGAATCCGCCGAGGACCAGCAGCCGCTTACGGCCGAACAGGTCGCCCACCACACCGAAATTCAGTTCCAGAATCGCGGTGGGCAGAATGAACGCGGAGGTGACCCAGGCGACCTGCGATCCGGAGGCTCCGAACGCGCTCTGGATTTCCCCGTTGATGGGCGAGGGGACGGTAATGCACAGCTGCGCGGCGGCAACTGCCAGACAACAGGCTATGAGCGTGCCCACGTCCAGTCTTTTCACAGCGTTTGTCATTCCCTGCTCCATCTCACGGGTTAACGGTGGTGCCGCGCTCTTCGGCTTCGGCGAGTTCGCCGTGCTCGCCGAGTTCGCCGCGCTCTATGAGTTCGATGAGATTTCCCTCGGGATCCTTGACCCAGGCCATCCGCACCCCGGGTTCGGGGGACGGACCCGGGGCGAGGACCTCGTCCGCCCCGAGAGCCGTCAACGCGGCGTACACGGGGTCGAGTTCGGGGGTGGTGACCGCGAAGTGCCCGTACCCCTCGGTGAGGACGGCGGTCATCGGGTCCGGCGCCCTCAGGCCGGGCGCGGACCCGGGCCTGGCGAGCAGTTCGAGTCGCCAGCCGTGCGGGTGTTCCAGGACGACACCGGCCAGACCGGGACCGTCGAGTCGGAACTCGAAGACGGTCTTCAGGCCGAAGGCCGTCCGGTACCAGGCAAGTTGGGCGGGCAGGTCGCGTACGTTGACGCCCACGTGGTCGAGTCGTGCGTGCATCCGCGCTCAGCCCGCCATCGCGCTGTCGCCGCCGTCGACCATGAGGTTGGCGCCGTTGACGAAGGCCGCCTCGTCGGAGCAGAGGAAGGCCGCCGCGCGGGCGATGTCCTCGGGCTGTCCGACCCTGCCCACCGGGATCCGCGCCTCCAGCTGCGCCTTCGGACCGTCGGGGTCGTCGAGGAAGGACGCGGTGGCCGCGGTGCGGGTCATGCCGGGGGCGATGGTGTTGACGCGGATGCGGTGCGGGGCACCGGCGGCGCACAGGTGCTTGCTCATCGCGAGGACCCCGCCCTTGGCTGCGCCGTGCGGCACCATCGGCATGAACGGCGCGCCCCGCACGGCGGCCACGGAGGCGACGTTCAGGACGGCGCCGCCACCGCGTGCGACCATGTGCGGCCAGGCCGCCCGTGTACAGAAGTACGGGATGTCCAGCTCGTTCCTGATGGTGAAGTACCAGTCCTCGGCGGGCATCGTCTCGAAGGGGCCGTTCCGCAGGGCGGAGGCGTTGTTGTAGAGGATGTCGATCCCGCCGAATTCGGCGATCCCGGCCTCGATCCACTCCCGCGCCCCGGCCTCGGTGGAAAGGTCGACCGGCGCCAGTGAACGCATGACACCGCCGGCGTTCTCGACGAGTTCCACGGTTTCCGCGGCGCTCTTCTCGTCGATGTCGCAGCCGAATACCGTGGCGCCCTCGGCCGCGAACACCTGTGCCGCGGCCCGGCCTATTCCGGCCCCCGTTCCACTGATGAAAGCGATTTTTCCGGCCAGTCGACCCATGATTGCCAAGTCCCTTGTCCCAAGCCGCCGAAGTGCGGTGGTGGCAGCGTAGGTAGGGCCTATGGCGAGAACAAGAAATGCGTCAGCGAAACGCCATCGGGGGTTCGTATGGCTGGTATGCGCCTCAGCCGCCGACGGCGCCGGTCATGCCTCGGACGGTGGCGAAGGTCCGCAGCGGCCGGCCCGCCGGGATGCACCGCCACGCCCCAGACGCCACCGGGGCGGACCACCGGCGGGAATATCGGTGGCCGGTGTCAGGTTGACGATGCCGGAACCCCGGGTATAGTGCGATCAGCACGTGTGAGCGCCCCGCTACGGGCGCCGAGTGCCGGTTCCACTCCTCCAGCCGTATCGCCCGTCGCTTCCCGACCGGCTCACCGGCTTCTCAGCACCACCTCGTGTCCTGGGCCTTTCCCGTCGTTCCCGAGGTGCCGTTCCCTGCCGCACGGGGGCTGTGCACACGCCCTCCCGCTCGCGGCCCACTCCCCCCTTCACTCATGTCTTCCGTCCGCGAAAGGACCACCTCTCATGACCACCACACTCGAACCCCCAGTACAGCAGCAGGACCGGGCCGCGACCCGGCCCGTCACCGGTGTCCTCGACATCGACGCGGGCGGGAAGGGCCGGCTGCGGGCCCCGGACTGCCTGCCCTCCCCCGCCGACTCGCAGGTCTCGCCGGCGCTGATCCGCCGTCACGGCCTGCGCAAGGGCGACCTCGTCGAGGGCGTCCACGGCGACCGGCGCACGCTGACGGACGTCACCCGCGTCAACGGCCGTACGCCCGAGGAGCTGCGCGGCCGCCGTCACTTCCGTGATCTGACGCCGCTGAACCCGCACGAGCGGATCCGCCTCGAACATCCCGCAGCCGGGCTCGCCGGACGGGTCGCCGACCTGTTCGCGCCGGTCGGCAAGGGGCAGCGCGGGCTGATCGTCGCCCCGCCGAAGACCGGCAAGACCGTGCTGCTCCAGCAGTTCGCGGCAGCCGTCGCCGGCAACCACCCGGAGTGCCGTCTGATGGTGCTGCTGCTCGACGAGCGCCCGGAGGAGGTCACCGACATGCGGCGCTCGGTGCGTGGCGAGGTGTACGCCTCCACCTTCGACCGGCCCGCCAAGGAGCACATCGCCCTCGCCGAACTCGTGGTCGAGCGCGCCAAGCGGCTCGTCGAGGACGGCCAGGACGTCGTCATCCTCCTGGACTCCCTGACCCGGCTGTGCCGGGCCCACAACAACGCGGCCGCCTCCAACGGCCGTACCCTCAGCGGCGGTGTCGACGCCGGCGCGCTGCTCGGCCCCAAGCGGTTCTTCGGTGCCGCCCGCAAGGCCGAGGAGGGCGGCTCGCTCACCATCCTGGCCACCGTCCTGGTGGACACCGGCTCCCGGGCCGACGGCTACTTCTTCGAGGAGCTGAAGAGCACCGGCAACATGGAGCTGCGCCTGGACCGCGAACTGGCCTCCCGGCGGGTCTTCCCCGCCCTGGACATCGCCCCCTCCGGCACCCGCCGCGAGGAACTCCTGCTGCCCCCGGCCGAGTTGACCGCCGTACGCGGGCTGCGCCGGGCCCTGCAGAGCCGCGAGGGCACCCCGGGCGGCGGCCTGGAGACGCTGCTGGAGCGGATGCGGGAGACCCCGGACAACGCGACCTTCCTGCGTCGCGTGCAGCCGACCCTGCCCGCGGGCTGACGGCGGGACACCGGGCCCCGGGAGCTCGCCCCTCCGGCGGGCCGCGACCACGGCCGGACGTGCGGCATCCGGGTTGCTGAGGGCGCCCGACCGGCCCTGGCAGCGCGCCGGACACCGCCCCCATTCCTACGTTGATCATATGACGATCGGATTCCCTGACCGATTCCCTCGGCGAGCGGCGGTGACGACCTGCTCCGTCTGCCTGGCGGGCCTGCTGGCGCTGACGCCCGGCACGGCCGCCGCCGGCACCGCGGCGCTGGACCCGGCCCCGCCCCCGAGGGCGGTGGTGCCCGGCCCGTCGCTGCTCTACCACTCCGGCACACAGGTGCGGCCGCACCCAGGGGCCCCGGAGCTCCCGGACCTCTCCGCGCTCTCCTGGCTGGTCGCCGACGCGGGCACCGGGCAGGTGCTGGCGGCCAGCCACGCCCACCGCAGACTCCCGCCGGCCAGCACGCTGAAGACCCTGTTCGCGCTCACCGTGCTGCCCGTCCTGCCCGCGGGCCTCCAGCACCGCGTGACGGCCGCGGAACTGGCGGACGTCGCCGAGGGCAGCAGCCTGGTCGGCGTCGAGGAGGGACACACCTACCGGGTGGCCGACCTGTGGCGCGGGGTCTTCCTCAGCTCCGGCAACGACGCCGTGCACGTCCTCGCCGCACTCGACGGGGGCTGGAGCCGCACCGCCACCCGGATGCAGGCCAACGCCCGGGCCCTGGGCGCCCTCGACACCCACGTCGAGTCCCCCGACGGCTACGACGCACCGGGGCAGGTCTCCTCCGCGTTCGACCTGGCCGTGTTCGGGCGGGAGGGGCTGCGCAACCCCGACTTCGCGCGGTACTGCTCCACCGCCGAGGCCCGCTTCCCGGACGGCGCCGGCTGGTCGTTCGGCATCGAGAACACCAACCGGCTGCTGACCGGCGAGGACGGGGTGGGGCGCTACCCCGGCCTGATCGGGATCAAGAACGGCTACACCAGCAACGCCGGCAATACCCTCGTCGCCGCCGCCCGGCGCGGCGGACGCACCCTCGTCGTCACGGTGATGAACCCGCAGGACGGCGGGGTGTACGACGAGGCACGTCAGCTGCTCGACTGGGGTTTCGAGGCGGCCGGACGGGTCGACCCGGTGGGCTCGCTGGACGGTCTGCGGGCCAGGCCCCGGCCAAGCCCGGGTCCCAGCACCGTACCGATGGCCGCGGCCACGGCACCCGAGGACGACTCCGGCTGGCCGGAGACCGCCGTCGTCGCGGTTCTCGCGGTGCTCGGCGCGGGCGCCGTCACGCTGGCGATGCGGCTCAGGGGCGAGCGCTCCGGACGGGACTGACCGACCGGCAGGCCCAGCAGCAGTCCCAGCGTGATCCAGGTGTAGAGGTTGCTGCCGAGGAACCCGTCGATGCCGGACGCGTCGTCGAACCACAGCCAGACCACGCTGGTGCACATCACCGCGTAGAGGGCGCCCGCGATCCGCGGGTGCCCGGCGCGGGCCAGCAGCGCGAACGACGGCAGCACCCACACCAGGTGGTGCACCCAGGTGATCGGGCTGACCAGGCAGGCCGCGAGACCGGTGAGCGCGAAGGCGGACGTCCAGTCGCCCACCGCGACGGCCCGGCGGGTCCGCCACGCCCACACGGCCAGCGTCAGCAGCACCACGATCGCCCACAGCGGCTTGTCCGGATGGCCGAGCCGGGCCAGCACGCCCTGCAGCGACTGGTTGGAGACGTAGTCGAGCCGGCCGACCCTGCTGGTGTCCCAGAGCGCGTGCGTCCAGTAGAAACGGGAGGCCTTCGGGTCGGCCCAGGCCGCGAGAGCGGTCGCGGCGAGCGCCACGGCCGTGGCGACGCCGGCCGCCCGCCACTTACGGCCGATCAGCAGCATGCCGATGAACAGCGCCGGCGTCAGTTTGATCGCGGCGGCGAGCCCGACGCCGACCCCGGCCCAGCGGCCCCGCCCGCTGCGCAGCAGACAGCAGTCCCCGAGGACCAGGGCGAGCAGGATCAGGTTCACCTGGCCGAAGCTGAAGGTGTCCCGCAACGGCTCGAACAGCGCCAGCGCGCACAGGACCAGCGCCCACCGGTACCAGCCCCGGCGCCGCCACCCCGGCCCGGCCAGGATGCGCAGCACGAACGCCAGCGCGGCCAGGTTCAGCAGCAGCGAGGCCACGATGGCCAGATGCAGCCCCACCAGCGCCATGGGCAGCATGCCGACGGCGGCGAACGGCGGATAGGTGAAGCCGTACGTCGTCCCGGGCACCCGGTAGTCGTAGATCCGCCCGCCGTGATGCACCCACGTGTGCACCGTGCCGTAGTACACGCGCAGGTCGAACCAGTCGCGCAGCAGCGGCACGGTGGCCGTGAACACGGTCACGGCGGTGACGAGTCCCAGGACGAGCAGCAGTCTCCCCCGGTCGGTCCGCGGTCGCATCGGGCCCCTCATGCCGTACGCCCCACGGCCGGGGCCTGCGCGGCCTGGTGGGCCTGCCACAGCACGACCACGCCGAGCACCCCGCCGGAGACGGCGAGGACCAGCTGGCCGATGTCCGCCGGGCCGCCGCTGGGCAGCACGGCGAGGGCGAGCACGCCGGTGACGGCCGCCACCCGGTGCCGTACCGAGGTGCTGGGTGCCGCGGCCGCTATCAGGAACAGGCCCCAGATGGCGTACCAGGGGCGGATCGCCGGCCCGAAGGCGGCGACCGCGGCCAGGCTCAGGCCGAGGGCGTAGACCGGGCGGGGCCGCAGCCGGACCCATATCAGCAGCACGGTCACGGCGGTGAGCGCCAGCCCGAGCAGATGCCAGGCCGGGACGGCGAGTGGTGCCAGACCACTGCCGAGGTGTTGGAGGAGCGCGCCGGTGGCCCGGCCGAGCAGGCTGCTGAGCGCCCAGTTGTGCGGGGAGACGGGCGTGTCGAGCGCCCTGATCCACCCGTACCCCGTCCCGGCGACGGCGGTCGCCACCACCGTCGTCGCTCCGGACGCGAGCACCGTCGTCAGGGTGGCCCGTACCGGACTGCGGCCCTTGCGCGCCTGAACGACGACGACCGCGAGCAGCCCGAGCGCGGCGGGTGCCTTCACCAGCGCCGCGAGGGTGACCAGTACGGCTCCCAGGGCCGGCCAGCGGCCGAGCGCCGCGACCAGGCCGAGGCCGAGCAGACCGAGCATGATCGCGTCGTTGTGGGCGCCCGCGACCAGGTGCAGCAGGACCAGCGGGTTCAGGGCGCCGAGCCAGAGCGCGGCGGCCGGGTCGGCGCCGCTGTGCCGGGCGAGCCGGGGCAGCGCGGCCGCCATCAGGCCGACGCCGAGCAGGGCGACCAGCCGCATCCCGAAGAGCCCCGCCGGGAGTTCACCCCGGGTCAGCCCGGACAGCAGCGAGGCCACGCCCATGAAGGCGGGGCCGTACGGGGCGGCGGTGTTCTGCCACACCGGCGCGACCTCGTCGGCCAGCGGGCCGCCGAGCTGGGCGGGTCCCGACGTGTAGACGTCCATGTGCGCGTCGACCATCGCGCCCTGCGCGAGGTAGCTGTACACGTCCCGGCTGAACAGCGGCGGCGCCAGCAGCAGCGGGGCCGCCCAGACGGCGAGGACCAGCAGCAGCTGCCGCGGGGTGGGCGGCTGCGTGCCGCGCACGAGGCGGCCGAGCAACAGCCACGCGGCTATCAGCAGCACGACGCCGAAGTAGACCCCGACCAGGCCGAACGCCGCCTGCACGGAGCTGGGTGCGAGCAGATCCTCCACGGGCAGGGCGCCGGCTGTCTCCCCTCCCAGGGCGAGGAAGGCGGTGCCGGCCAGGCCGAGTACCTGGCAGCGGCGTAGATCGACGGGGAAAGCCATGGCCAACACTGGGTCAGCGTGGCAAGGGCGGGTGGCCGGGAGACGACAGCGCCATTTCTTGGGAGCGGCCTGGTTGTTACCTGTGCGTGCGGGTGCGTTGCCGGGTGCGGGTGGGCGGGGGTTGAGCGCGCAGTTCCCCGCGCCCCTGAAGGGGCGCTCCAGCCGCGGCGAGGAAAAGAATCGGTCTCTAGAACACCGACAGACCCGTGAGTGTCGTGAATCTGTCCAGGGCCGCCACCCCCGCCACCGAGTTGCCCCTCTCGTCCAGGCCCGGGCTCCACACACAGATGGCGCACCGCCCCGGGACCACGGCGATGATCCCGCCGCCGACCCCGCTCTTGCCCGGCAGGCCCACCCGGTAGGCGAAGTCGCCCGCCGCGTCGTACGTGCCGCAGGTCAGCATCACCGCGTTGACCTGCTTGGCCTGGCTTCTGGTCAGCAGGCGGGTGCCGTCGGCGCGGATGCCGTGGCGGGCCAGGAAGGTGGTGGCGAGGGCGAGGTCGGCGCAGGAGGCGGCGACGGAGCACTGGCGGAAGTACTGGTCGAGGAGGACCGGGATGTCGTTGTCGATGTTGCCGTAGGAGGCCATGAAGTGGGCCAGGGCGGCGTTGCGGTCGCCGTGCTGGGACTCGGAGGCGGCGACCTCCTTGTCGAAGTCCAGGGAGGCGTTGCCGCTCTCGGCGCGCAGGAAGGCCAGCAGTTCGCCGGCCGCGTCGCCGGTACGGGTCTGGAGGCGGTCGGTGACGACGAGGGCGCCCGCGTTGATGAAGGGGTTGCGCGGGATGCCGTGCTCGTACTCCAGCTGGACCAGGGAGTTGAAGGGGTTGCCGGAGGGCTCGCGGCCGACGTGTTCCCAGAGTTCGTCGCCCTCGCGGGCGAGGTCCAGGGCGAGGGTGAAGACCTTGGTGATGGACTGCGTGGAGAACGGCTGCCGCCAGTCGCCGACCCCGTAGACCGTGCCGTCCAGCTCGGCCACGGCCATGCCGAAGCTGCGGGGATCGCAGGCGGCGAGCGCCGGGATGTAGTCGGCGGGACGGCCGCGCCCCGGCGTACGCCCTGTTTCCTCGGCGATGCGCTCCAGGACCGGCAGGAAGGCGTGGGACGACGTCGTTGTCATGATCACCATTGTGCCTCCGGGCCGGTCCTGGTGCGGCACCACAGGTCAGGCGAGGGGCGAGCCGTTGCCGGCGACGACCTCGGGGCGCAGCAGTCCGGCGAGCCGCTCGGCCGGCAGCAGGCCCTTCTCCAGGACGAGTTCGGCGACACCGCGGCCGGTGACGAGGGCCTCCTTGGCGATGTCGGTGGCCGCCGTGTACCCGATGTACGGGTTGAGGGCGGTGACCAGTCCGATGGAGTTCTCGACCGTCGCGCGCAGCACCTCGGTGTTGGCGGTGATGCCGTCCACGCATCGCTCGGCCAGCGTCAGGCAGGCGTTCCGCAGGTGCGTGATGCTCTCCGACAGGGAGTGCAGGATGATCGGCTCGAACGCGTTGAGCTGGAGCTGCCCGCCCTCGGCGGCCATGGTGATGGCGACGTCGTTGCCGATGACCTCGAAGGCGACCTGGTTGACGACCTCGGGGATCACCGGGTTGACCTTGCCCGGCATGATCGACGAACCGGCCTGCACGGGCGGCAGGTTGATCTCGCCGAGCCCCGCACGCGGCCCGGACGACAGCAGCCGCAGGTCGTTGCAGCTCTTGGAGAGCTTGACCGCGATCCGCTTGAGCACGCCGGACATCTGGACGAACGCCCCGCAGTCCTGGGTCGCCTCGACCAGGTTGGCGGCGGTGACCAGGGGCAGCCCGGTGATCTCGGCAAGGTGCCGGCGGGCCGACTCGGCGTATCCGGCGGGCGCGTTGAGGCCGGTCCCGATCGCCGTGGCACCGAGGTTGATCTCGTGGATCAGCTCCACGGCCTCGGCGAGCCGGCTGCGGTCCTCGTCCAGCATGACGGCGAAGGTGGAGAACTCCTGCCCGAGCGTCATGGGAACCGCGTCCTGCAACTGCGTACGGCCCATCTTCAGCACGTCACGGAACTCGACGGCCTTGCGCCCGAAGGAGTCCTGCAGCACGGCCATCGCCCGCAGCAGCCCGCGCACCGCGAACACGGTCGCGATCTTGACGGCGGTCGGGTAGACGTCGTTGGTCGACTGACCGAGGTTGACGTCCTCGTTGGGGTGCAGGTACGCGTACTGGCCCTTCTCGTGCCCGAGCAGCTCCAGCGCCCGGTTCGCCACGACCTCGTTGGCGTTCATGTTCGTCGACGTGCCGGCACCGCCCTGGATGACGTCGACGACGAACTGGTCGTGCAGCTTGCCGCCGCGGATCTCCCGGCAGGCGGCGACGATGGCGGCGGCCTTCTCGGGTGCCAGCAGCCCGAGTTCCTCGTTGGCGAGGGCGGCGGCCTCCTTGACGGCGGCGAGGGCGTCGATCAGATGCGGGTAGGCGGAGATCGGCATGCCGGTGATCGGGAAGTTCTCCGTGGCCCGCAGGGTGTGCACACCCCAGTAGGCGTCGACGGGCACGTCACGGTCGCCGAGCAGATCGTGTTCGCTGCGAGTGGTCATGGGTCTTCTTCCAGGAGAGTGAGGGTGAAGCGCCCCGTAAGGGGCGCGGGGCGCTGTTGACATGCGGCTACCGCCGCGCGGGCGCGACCGGCCACACCCGGCCCGCAGCCGCCCGACGACAAAACGGCCCGCCCCACTAGGCGCAAGCCGCAACCGGCTCCAGCGAACGAACGGGCCGCACGAACCCGACCGGACGCCCACCGCCGAGAAGCGGCTCACCTGCGAAGTCGGTCAGCAGCGCCGGATCAACCCCGGCCCGCTCCAACGCCGCGGCCGCCACCGGGATCCGCGCCCGGTTCGCCCCGTCGGCGATCTTGACGGCCATGGCCCGCCCGTCCGGCAGCGCCGCGACCTCGACGCCCTCGAAGCCGTCCTTGGCCAGCAGCCCCGGCACGGCCGCCATCAGCGCGGCCACATCACGCCCCGCGCCGGACGCCATCTCCGCGTGCTCCCGCATCGCGTCGGCGACCCGCGCCTCGGGCGTGCCCGGCGCGGCGGACACGATCCGCGACACCGCGCGGGCCAGCCCGTGCAGGGAGATGGAGAACAGCGGCGCACCGCAGCCGTCCACGGTCGTACGCGCGATCCGCTGCCCGGTCAGGTCCTCGACGATCTCGGCGATCGCCTGCTGGAGCGGATGGGCAGGGTCGAGGTAGTCGTCCAGCGACCAGCCGTTCAGCTTTGCGGTCCACAGCATCGCCGCATGCTTGCCGGAGCAGTTCTGCGTGAGCCTCGACGGCAGCCGGCCCTCCCGCACCCAGGTGTCCCGCACGACCGGGTCGTACGGCATGTCGGGCACGTTGCGCAGGTCGTCCTCCGTCAGTCCGGCGAGGTCGAGGATGCGCCGGGTGCCGGCGAGGTGCCGCTCCTCGCCGGAGTGGCTGGCGGCGGCCAGTGAGAGCAGAGCGCCGTCGAGGGGCAGCCCGGCCCGCAGCATGGCCACGGCCTGCACGGGCTTGAGGGCCGAGCGCGGGTAGAACGCGGCCTCGATGTCGCCGAGCTGGAACTGGACCCGGCCGCCGGCGTCGAGGACGACGACGGAACCGTAGTGGATGCCCTCGACGACCCCGCCGCGGATGAGGTGGGCGACGGGGGCGTGGAGGGGTTCACGGACGATGGGTGCGTCCGCGGGGGAACTGCTGTACATCACTTCCTGGTCTCAGGTGAGTCGGGACGGACCCGGGCGCGGTTCACGCGCCGGTTCCGGTGGACGAGCGCGCGAGGCGGCCGCGGATGGCGTACCAGCCGGCGACCAGCGCGGCGACGATCAGCGGCAGGCACAGCACGGTGGTGCGTCCGGCGCCGCCGTCGGCGTACATCAGGACCAGGACGGAGGCGAGGAACGCCAGCGTCACGATCTCGGTCCAGGGGGAGCCCGGCATTCGGTAGCCGGGTCGGGTGAGTTCGCCGTTCTGGGTCTTCCGCCAGAAGAGCAGGTGGCAGAGCATGATCATGCCCCAGGTGGCGAGGATGCCGATCGCCGCGAAGTTGAGGACGATCTCGAACGCGTCGGCGGGGACGACGAAGTTGAGGCCCACGCCGAGCACGCAGATACCGCTGGTGAGCAGGATGCCGCCGTACGGCACCTGGGTACGGCTCATCTTGGCGGTGAACTTGGGGGCCGAGCCGTTGACTGCCATGGAGCGCAGGATGCGGCCGGTGGAGTAGAGGCCGGAGTTGAGCGAGGACATGGCCGCGGTGAGGACGACGAGGTTCATGACGCCGCCGGCCGCCGGGACGCCGATGTGCGAGAGCACGGTGACGAAGGGGCTCTGTCCCGCCGTGTACCTGTTCCAGGGCAGCAGCATCGAGAGGAGGACGACCGAGCCGACGTAGAAGAGGCCGACGCGCCACATGATCGAGTTGATCGCCTTCGGCATGATCTTCTCGGGGTTCTCGGTCTCGCCCGCCGCGACACCGACCAGCTCCACCGAGGCGTAGGCGAAGACGACGCCCTGGATGATCAGCAGCATCGGCAGCAGGCCGTTGGGGAAGACGCCGCCGTTGTCGGCGATCAGGGACGGGCCGGGGGTCGCGCCGTCGACCGGGTGCTGGGTGACCAGCAGGAAGATGCCGATGACCATGAAGATCACCAGGGCGCTGACCTTGACGATCGCGAACCAGAACTCCAGTTCGCCGAAGATCTTCACTGAGATCAGGTTCACGGTGAGGACCACGGCGAGGGCGATCAGGGCGATGACCCACTGGGGTATGTCGGAGAACATCCCCCAGTAGTGGGTGTAGGTGGCGACCGCGGTGATGTCGGCGATGCCGGTGGTGGCCCAGTTCAGGAAGTACATCCAGCCGGCCGTGTACGCGCCCTTCTCGCCCATGAACTCCCGGGCGTACGAGACGAAGGCGCCGGAGGACGGGCGGTACAGGACGAGTTCGCCGAGGGCGCGGACGACGAGGAACGCGAAGACTCCGCAGACCGCGTACGCGACGAAGAGGGAGGGGCCGGCGTCGGCGAGGCGGCCGCCGGCGCCGAGGAAGAGGCCGGTGCCGATGGCGCCGCCGATGGCGATCATGTTGACGTGCCGGTGCTTCAGCGACTTGCTGTAGCCGTGGTCGCCGGCGTCGACGTGACGGGACGAGGGGCGCGTCTCGTCTTTGAGGTGCTGTTCGCTCACGCCTCGGTTCCGCCTTCCTGGTGCTGGTCCGTGCGCGCGGGGCGCACGATGTGGGTGAGGGTCGTCTCGACGCGGTCGAGGTGGTGGCTCATGGCGTCCACGGCGTCGAGTTCGGAACCGTCCATCAGCGCTTCGACGATGGCCCGGTGCTCCCGGTTGGACTGCTCGCGGCGGCCGCCCAGTTCGTTGAGGAAGGCCGACTGACGCGCCAGTGCGTCCCGGATCTCCTCGATGACCCGGCGGAAGACCGGGTTCTGGGCGGCCTCGGCGACGGCCAGGTGGAAGAGGGTGTCCATCGCGACCCACGCGGTGGTGTCCGTCTCCCGCTCCATGCGGTCGAGCAGATGGGCCAGGTGGTCCAGGTTCTCCGGGGTGCGGCGCAGCGCCGCGTACCCGGCGACCGGGATCTCGATGTGCCGGCGCACTTCGAGCAGGTCGCTGGCCGCGTAGTCGCCGAAGGTGGGGTCCTCGACGGCGCTGGCGACCACGAAGGTGCCCTTGCCGGTCTTGGAGACGGTCAGGCCCATGGTCTGCAGGGCCCGCAGGGCCTCGCGCAGGACGGGCCTGCTGATCTCCAGGGTGCGGCAGAGCTCCGCCTCGGAGGGGAGCTTGTCGCCGACGGCGTACTCGCCGCGCTCGATGGCGGCGCGCAGGTGGGCCAGTACCGCCTCCATGGCGCTCACGCGCCGCGGGGGCTGTCCGGCTGTCGGGCTGTCTGACAGGTTCACGGATGAGATGTTCCGGGTTGCGGGACGAGGCTGTCAAGGTGTCGCGAAAGGAAACGTTCACGGGGTGCGACACCTTCCTGCATGCGCAGGCGTCGCACCCCGTGGCGGAGCGGTGACCGGAGGGCGCGGAGCGGCCCGGCCGCTCAGGCGTCGATGGTTCCGGCGGCGAGCAGGCCGAAGAGAGCCAGGCCGATGACGATGCGGTAGATCACGAACGCGTTGAAGGAGTGCTTGGCGACGAACTTCAGCAGCCAGGCGATGGACGCGTAGGCGACGACGAAGGAGACGATCGTGCCGACGGCGAGCGGTGCGGCGCCGACGCCCGCACCCAGGGCGTCCTTGAGCTCGTAGAGACCGGCGCCGGTCAGGGCCGGGATGCCGAGGAAGAAGGAGAGCCGGGTGGCGGCGACGCGGTCGAGGTCCAGGATGAGCGCGGTGGACATGGTGGCACCGGAGCGGGAGAAGCCGGGGAAGAGCAGGGCGAGGATCTGCGAGCAGCCGACCAGCATCGCGTCCTTGAAGGAGGTGTCGTCCTCACCGCGCTTGTGGCGGCCCATCTGGTCCGCGCACCACATCACGACGGAGCCGACGATCAGCGAGCCGCCGACCACCCAGAGGGAGCCGAGCGGTCCGTCGATCAGCGGCTTCGCGGCGAGGCCCACCAGGACGATCGGGATGGTCGAGTAGATGACCCACCACGCGAACTTGTAGTCGTGGTGGTACCGCTCCTGCTTGTTCGTGAGGCCCCGGAACCAGGCGGAGACGATCCGCTTGATGTCCTTGAAGAAGTACACGAGCACGGCGGCGATGGCGCCCACCTGGATGACGGCGGAGAACCCGACGACGGACTTGTCGTCGACGGGGATGTGCATGAGCCCCTCGGTGATCTTGAGGTGACCGGTGGAGGACACCGGGAGGAACTCCGTCACCCCCTCGACGACACCGAGGACGACGGCTTGACCGACGGAGATGGCGCTCATGGGATCCAGTTCTGCAGAGTTTGGTCGACAGTGCTGTAGACAGTGTTACAGCGCGCAGGTGTGAAGCAAGTCCTAGGCCCAGACGGCCTGGGAGATCGCCACTCCGGCGAAGGCCGCCGCGAGTCCGGCGACGAGACTCGCGACGACGTTGGCCGCAGCGTAGAGCCCCGCGCCGGTCTCGGTCAGCCGGAGGGTCTCGTAGGAGAACGTCGAGTACGTCGTGAGCGCCCCGCACAGGCCGGTGCCGAGCAGCAGCTGGAGGTGCGGGCTCGCGGCGCCCGCCGACGCCGCGCCGGTCAGGAGGCCCAGGATCAGGCAGCCGGTGACGTTCACCACGAAGGTGCCCCAGGGGAAGACGGAGTCGTGCCGGGCCTGGACGGCGCGGTCGGTGAGGTAGCGCAGCGGAGCCCCGACGGCGGCACCGAGGACGACCAACAGCCAGTTCACAACGAGTTCTTACCTTCCGCGTCCGGTTCGCCCGTGTTGTCTGCGCGGCCGACGTACCTGATGACCTCGCAGTCGTCCAAGGTCACGAGGCCTTCGGTCACCAGTTCGTCGAGCTGGGGCAGGAACGCCCGGATCCGCTCCTCCGTGTCCACGACCACGACCGCCACCGGCAGGTCCTCGCTCAGCGACAGCAGCCGGGAGGTGTGGATACGGGAGGAGGCGCCGAAGCCCTCGATGCCCCGGAAGACGCTGGCCCCGGCGAGCCCGGCCGTGTGGGCACGGTGCACGATCTCCGTGTACAGGGGCTTGTGGTGCCAGATGTCGTCCTCGCCGATGTAGACGGTCAGGCGCAGGGCGCGGCCGGTCAGTCTCGTCATCGCTGCCTCCGGGTGAGGACACGGCGGGTCACGGCGGCCGCGCACCACACCGCCGCGAGCGCCGCGCACAGCGTCCCGGCGAGATAGACCAGCCCGACGGCGGGCCGGCCGTGGTCGACCAGTTTCTGGATGTCGACGGTGTAGGTGGAGAAGGTGGTGAAGCCGCCGAGGACGCCGGTGCCGAAGAAGGGCCGGACCAGCCGGTGCGCGGGGAGTCCCTCGGTGATCAGGACCAGGAACGCGCCGATCACCGCGCAGCCGATGACGTTCGCCCAGAAGGTCGCCCAGGGGAATCCCCCGGCGGCCGTGGGCAGGGCCAGGGCCAGGGCGTAGCGGGCCACGGCGCCGATCGCGCCGCCGGCGGCGACCACCGCGACGACCGGGGCGTGCCCGCGCCACTCGGACCGTCGCCGAGCAGTCGGCTGGACGCGGAGGCTCTCGGCTTCCGGGGCTGTCATGGTCGTACGTCTCCTGTTCGGCACCGCCCCTGACGGGTGCCCCAGGGTACCGCCGGGCGTACCCGGCGGTCACTTCGCGGCGGGTGCCGCGCAGACCGCGACGCCGGGCTCCCACACGCTGCCGACGACCAGGTGGCGGCCGGTCCGGCAGACGCTGGTGGCCATGCGGAAGCCGGAGCGCTGCCGGGCCAGGTGGTGGACGACGCGGCCGTGGTCGTCGAGCGCCATGACGGCGAGGGCGCCGACCGGGCGGTAGGGGGCGTGCACGGCGGCACGCGCGGCCGCCCGGCGGACGGCGAGCGGGGTGCGGTGAAGGACGTCGAGCGGGGGGTTGCGCGGACCGGCGAGGGCGACCCAGGTGAGATCGCCGTCGCGCCACATGTTGTCGGGCATGCCGGGGAGCTCGGCGAAGAACTCGGCGCGGCCGGCCCGCGGGCCCGTGAGCCAGTAGCGGGTCAGCCGGTACGCGCCGGTCTCGGCGACGATCAGAAACGTGCCGTCGCCGCTCACGGCCAGCCCGTTGGCGAACTGCAGCCCGTCGCAGGCCACTTCGGCCGTGCGCGCGCCCGGTGCGAGGCGCAGCAGGCGGCCGGTGCCGCTGTGCTCGACGATGTCTCCGATCCACTGGGCGAGGGGGAAACGGCGGCTGGCGGCGGTGAAGTACACGGTGCCGTCGGGCAGGGCGACCACGTTGCTCGCGAATCCCAGCGGCTCTCCCTCGACCGTGTCGGCGAGGACATGGACGGCGCCGTCGGCGAGGCCGACCCGCAGCAGGCCGCGTTCCGCGTCGCAGACCAGCAGATCGCCGTCCGGGAGGAGGTCGAGCCCGAGCGGGCGGCCGCCGGTCCGGGCGAGTGTCCGGACCCGGGCGGTGTCCGGATCGCCGAGGCCGTCCAGGCGGAGGATCCGGCCGTCCTCGACGCCGGTGAGCACCCGGCCGTCGGGATCCGTGACCACGTCCTCCGGGCCCCGGCCGCCGACGGCGACGTAGTGGAGGGGGACGAGGCGCGCAGGTCGGTCCATGGGTCCCATGGTGGCAGGCCGAACCGGTCTCACCAGCCTTTCTCGAACATCCGGGCCACCTCGGCGATCCGGATCTCGTCGCGCCGGTAGTAGACGCGGTACCGGATGCGCTTGGTGCGGAGCAGGCCGAGGCGGGCCAGCAGACCCAGATGGGTGCCGGCGACCCTGCGGGAGACCCCGAGCTTGGCGGCGACGGCCCGGACCGTGACGCCGTCCTCGGCGAGGTCGGCATGGCGCTGGGGCGGGAAGTGGGCCGCCGGATCCTTGAGCCAGTCCAGAATGTCCAGGCGGCTTGCGCTCGTGGCGTTCCTCAGCATCCGACCGGCCTCCGTCCCTGCCTCCTCGCAGTCTGTCTTCCCACTGTCCCGCAGCCGAAGCCCGGTCGTCAGGGAGTCGGGGCGCGTTGTCCGAGATCGAACGGCCGTGCGAGGTCGGCCGGTCGGGGACTTGCCCGCAGGCCGTGTTTCAGGGCAGAGCGGAGGGGCCCGACCGTCCCCTTACGGCCGGGCCCCTCGGTCAGTGGTGGTTCAGCGGTGGCTGAACCACGCCATGGAGGACAGGGCCTTGTCGTCGTAGCCGAACAGGGCCTGGTTCTCCCAGCCGTTGCCGGAGGAGGCGTCGGTCGGGTCCCAGCCGTTGCCGGTGACGGCGGTCCAGGTCGCCTCCCAGTAGAAGACGCCGAGCCCGCGGCCGTTCGGGACGGCCTCCACGATGCTCGCGACGGCGTTCATCCAGGCCAGCTGGCCGGCCGCGCTCGCCGGGTAGCCGGTGACCAGTTCGCTGCTGGTGTCGATCTGGTTCTCCAGCGAGTCGTCCTGGGCGAGGGTGAACGGGTAGGCGGTCTCGGCGATGAAGACCGGCTTGGAGTAACGGGAGGCGACGTCGTCCAGCGTGGTCTGGGCGGCGGCCAGCGAACCGTGCCAGTAGCCGTAGTACGACAGCCCGATCACGTCGTAGTTGATGCCGTAGGTCTTGGCGTTGTCGAACCACCAGCGGACCGTGGCGTCGTCGCCCGCGTTGGCCAGGTGCAGGGCGACCCGGGTGGAGGAGGAGACCGCCTTGGCCGCGCTGTAGCCGGAGTTGATCAGACCGGCGAGCTGCGACCAGTTGTCGGTGGAGCCCTCGGACCAGAGCATGCCGCCGTTGATCTCGTTGCCGATCTGGACCATGTCGGCGGTGGTGCCCTGGGACTTCAGGGCGTTGAGGACGTCGTACGTGTGGTTGTACACGTCGGTCTTCAGCTGGCTGTAGGAGTGGCCGGACCAGGCGGCGGGCTTGGTCTGCTTGCCCGGGTCGGCCCAGCTGTCCGAGTAGTGGAAGTCGACCAGCAGCTTCATGCCGGCGGCCTTGATCCGCTTGGCCATGGCCAGCACGTGCGCCTTGTCGTTGTAGCCGTCGGCCGGGTTGACCCAGACCTTCAGCCGCGCGTAGTTCATGCCGGCGTTCTTGAGGATGGTGACCGCGTCCCCGGTGGTGCCGGAGCTGGTCTTGTAGACCCCGCCCTTGGCCTCGCTCTTGGCCAGTGACGAGATGTCGGCGCCCTTGACGGACAGCCCGGTCGAGCCCGACGCGAAGGTCAGGTCGTCGACGTTGATCCAGTTTCCGGCGTTGGCGTCGGAGTTGATGCTGACCGTGCACTGGTTGTTGGTGACCGCGATCGAGGTGACGATCCGGACCCAGCTGCTGGTGGAGACCGGCAGATCGGTCCTCTGCTCCGAACTGCCGCAGTTCTTCAGCGATATGTAGGCGGAGTTCTGGCCGCCGCTGGAGCGGACCCAGGCGGTGAGCGTGTAGTTGCCGTTGGTCAGCCCCGACAGGTACTGGTAGGTCTCCACCTTGTAGGCGGAGGCCGAGTAGTGGCTCAGCCGGTAACTGCCGCCGTGGCCACCCGATTCGGTGTACGAGGCACCCGTGTCGCCGTACTCCGACCAGCCGGTGGGCGTGGCCACGCCCGCACCGTCCGATTCGAAGCCGCCGTTGGTGAGGGTGCTCGCGGCCCGGGCGGTCTGGGCGGGGAGGGCGGTGAGGGCGAGCCCGGCCAGGAGCGGCAGCAGCAGGGCTCTGAGGGTGCGTCTGGGATGGAACATCATCGTCCGTCGTCCCTTCGACGTGACTGGGGTGGGGAGGCCTCCGGTGAGGCCGGAGGAGGCCCCTCCGCCCGCGGCTCTCGTGGCACTCGCGGACGGAGGGGAGTCTCGGCGGGCTCAGCCGTCGAGTCGTACGACCCGGACGGTGCCCGCGGGGACCGCGAGGTTGCCCGCGGCGCGTTCGCCCGTCAGCAGTTCGGTGCCGTGCGCCTCCAGCGGCACCTTGGCGTCGCTGGCGGTGTGGTTGACGGCGAAGAGGAAGGAGCCGGACTCGCCGGTGCGGCGGATGACCTCGACGTCGCGGGGCAGTTCGGCGCGGGGTGCGATCCGGGCGTCCTCGGCGGCCCAGCCGAGCAGGGCGTCCAGGCCGTGCGCGTCCAGGCGCGTCGACACGTACCAGGCGGTGCCCTCCCCCAGCGGGTGCCGGGTGACCGCCGGAAGGCCGGCGGTGAGGCCGTCCGCGTAGCTCCAGACGGTCTCGGCGGCACCCGGGACGACGAACTCGGTCCACACGTCGCCGGTCAGCTCGGATCCTTCGGGGCCGGTCAGCCGTACCCGCTGGTCCTTCAGGAGCGGTGAGAACTCCTCCACGGTGAGGCCGAGGGTCTCGCGCAGGGGGCCGGGGTAGGCGCCCTCGTGCACCGCGTCGTGCTCGTCGACGATTCCGGAGAAGTACGAGACGACGAGCGTGCCGCCGTTCTCGACGTACTCGCGCAGATTGTTCCCGGCCGCCTCCGTCATCAGGTACAGGGCCGGCACGACGACAAGGGGATAGGCCGACAAGTCGCTTTCCGGGTGGGCGAAGTCGACCGTGAGGTGGCGGTCGTACAGAGCCTCGTAGAAGGCGTCGGCGCGCTCGCGCGGGTCGTGGTCCTCGGTGGGGCGCCACTGGAGGTTCTGCGCCCACCAGGACTGCCAGTCCCACAGGACGGCGACGTCGGCCTGGGTGCGGGTGCCCCTGATCTGGCTCAACGAGTCCAGGGAGGCGCCGAGTTCGACGACCTCGCGCCACACCCGGGTCTCGGTGCCGCCGTGCGGGAGCATCGCGGAGTGGAACTTCTCGGCGCCGCGCCGGGACTGCCGCCACTGGAAGAACAGCGCGCCGTCGGAGCCGCGGGCCACGTGCCCCAGGGAGTTGCGGGCCATCTGGCCGGGGGCCTTGGCAGGATTGCGGGGCTGCCAGTTGACGCCCGAGGTGGAGTGTTCGAGGAGCAGCCAGGGGGCGCCGCCGGCCACCGAGCGGGTGAGGTCGGCGGCCATCGCGAGGTTGACGTGGGTGCGGCGGCCGTCGGTGATCAGGTAGTGGTCGTTGGTGACCAGGTCGACCTCCCGGCCCCAGGCCCAGTAGTCCATGGAGTCGCACTGGCTGAGGGCGGTCATGAAGTTGGTGGTCACCGGGACGCCGGGCGAGAGGCGGTGCAGGATGTCCCGCTCCATGCGGAAGTTCTCGCGGATGGTGGCGTCGGCGAACCGCTTGTAGTCCAGGGTCTGGCCCGGGTTGCCCACGGTCGGGGTGACCCGCGGCGGGTTGATCTGCGCCAGGTCGGTGTAGTGCTGGCCCCAGAAGGCCGTGCCCCAGGCCGCGTTGACCGCGTCCACGGTGCCGTAGGCACCGGTGAGCCAGCGGCGGAAGTGGGCCGCGCAGGAGTCGCAGTAGCAGGCCGACACGGGGACGCCGTACTCGTTGTGGACGTGCCACATCGCGAGCGCCGGGTGGTGGCCGTAGCGCTCGGCGAGTCGGGTGGTGATGTCCGCGGCGGCGGCGCGGTAGTCGGCGTTGGAGTGGCAGATGGCACCGCGCGAGCCGAACTCGTAGCGCACGCCCTCCGCGGTCACCGGCAGGGCCTCGGGGTGGGCGCGGTAGAACCAGGCGGGCGGTGCCACGGTGGGAGTGCCGAGGTCGACGCGGATGCCGTTCTCGTGCAGCAGGTCGAGGACCCGGTCGAGCCAGCCGAAGTCGTACTCCCCCGGCGCCGGCTCCAGCAGGGCCCAGGAGAAGATCCCGACGCTCACCATCGTGACCCCGGCCTCGCGCATCAGCCGGACGTCCTCGTGCCAGACGCTTTCCGGCCACTGCTCGGGGTTGTAGTCCCCACCGAAGGCGAGCCTGGTCAGGCCCCTGGGGGTGGTGTCCGGCATGGATCTCTCCCGTTTAATCGATCATTTGGGAACGTTCACAGACGTGGGTCGTGGCGTGAGCCCAACATAACCGCACAGCAACAACCATTGACAAGTGTCCGGGATGTTTCTCTACTGTGAACGCTCACAGAGCAGGACACGGACTCGCGACGGGCGATGATCCAGGTCTGAGAACGCTCACACATCATCTGCATGGCAGGTTCCCGCGAGGTGCGGGGGCCCAGGTCAGGGGAGAGATCCATGCCGCACACGAAGCGCCGCCGCCTCGTGACAACCGCCGTCGCCGTCTCGCTCGGCGCCACCGCCCTCGCCGCCTGCGGCTCGTCCGACGACGACAGCAAGGCCGACTCCGGTCCGGTCTCGCTGACGTACTGGGCCTGGGCGCCCGGTATGGACAAGGTCGTGGACCTGTGGAACAAGGGCGAGGGCAAGAAGGAGCAGATCACCGTCACGGTGAAGAAGCAGGCGTCCGGCGACACGCTGGTCACCAAGATCCTCACCGCGCACAAGGCGAAGAACGGCCCCGACCTGGTGCAGGCCGAGTACCAGGCGCTGCCGACGCTGGTCAGCAACGACGCGGTCGCCGACATATCCAAGTCGGTCGGCGACGCGAAGTCGAAGTTCGCCGACGGCGTCTGGCAGCAGGTCACGCTGGGCACGGGCGCGGTGTACGCGGTGCCGCAGGACATCGGCCCGATGATGTTCTACTACCGCGCGGACCTCTTCAAGAAGTACGGCCTCAAGGTGCCCACCACCTGGGACGAGTTCGCCCAGGACGCCCGTCAGCTGAAGAAGAAGGCACCCGGCCTCGACCTGACCACGTTCTCCGCCAACGACTCCGGCCTCTTCGCGGGCCTCGCCCAGCAGGCCGGCGCCAAGTGGTGGACCACCTCCGGCGACAAGTGGAAGGTCGCCATCAACGACGCCGCCACCCAGAAGGTCGCCAAGTTCTGGGGCGGTCTGGTCAAGGAGGGCGCCATCGACAACCAGCCGATGTACACCCCGGCCTGGAACAAGGCGCTGGACACCGGCAAGCAGATCGCCTGGGTCTCCGCCGTGTGGGCGCCCGGCACGCTGACCACCGCCGCGCCCGACACCAAGGGCAAGTGGGCGATGGCCCCGCTGCCCCAGTGGTCCGCGTCCGAGAACGTCACCGGCAGCTGGGGCGGCTCCTCCACCGCCGTCACCACCGACTCCAAGCACCAGGCGGCCGCCGCCAAGTTCGCGGCCTGGCTGAACACGGACGGCGAGGCGCTCAACGCGCTGGCCAAGGAGAGCGGCATCTACCCGGCCGCCACGAACGCCCAGACCAGCGGCGCCTTCGCCACCTCTCCGGACTACTTCTCGAACCAGTCGGACTTCTACGCCAAGGCCGCCGAGATCGCCAAGACCACGGCGCCCTCCGCATGGGGCCCGAACGTGAACGTCGCCTACACGACCTTCAACGACGCGTTCGGCGCCGCCGCCAAGAACAAGTCGGACTTCGTGACCGCCCTGAACACCATGCAGGACGCCACGGTCGCCGACATGAAGAAGCAGGGCTTCGAGGTCTCTCAGTGACCAGCCCCACCAGCCGGAGGTCGTACGGGGTCAAGGGGGCCCCGTACGCCCACCCGTCTCCCACCACCACCCTCAAACGAGCGCGGAGCGCGCCCTACTTTTTCCTCCTTCCCGCCACGATCCTCTTCGCGCTGTTCTTCGCGCTGCCCATCGGATACGCGGTCTGGCTCAGCTTCCGCAAGGTGCACGTCTCCGGCCTCGGCCTGGGCGCGGGCGCCCGCACGGAGGTCTGGGCGGGACTGGAGAACTACCACGACGCCCTCACCGACAACGAGTTCTACGCCGGTGCGCTGCGCGTCCTCGGCTACGGCTGCATCGTCGTGCCGGTGATGCTGGGCCTCGCCCTGCTGTTCGCCCTGATGCTCGACTCCGAGCGGGTCCGCCTCGCCCCGTTCACCCGGCTCGCGATCTTCCTGCCGTACGCCATCCCCGGCGTGGTGGCCGCGCTGCTGTGGGGCTTCCTGTACCTGCCGGACGTCAGCCCCTTCTACTACGTCCTCGAAAGGCTGCACCTGCCGCAGCCCGACCTGCTGGACGGCGGCCCGCTGTTCCTGGCCCTGTCCAACATCGCGGTCTGGGGCGGCACCGGCTTCAACATGATCGTCATCTACACCTCGCTCAGGTCCATTCCGGTCGAGGTGCACGAGGCGGCGAAGCTGGACGGCGCCACGCCGCTGCAGATCGCCCTGCGGATCAAGATCCCGATGGTGGCGCCCTCGCTGGTGCTGACCTTCTTCTTCTCGATCATCGCCACGCTCCAGGTGTTCAACGAGCCGATGACCATCAAGCCCTTCACCAACTCCGTCAACCTGAGCTGGAGCCCCCTGATGAAGGTGTACCAGGACGCCTTCCGCCGGGGTGACATCTACTCGGCCGCCGCCGAGGCGACCCTGATCGCCATCGCCACGCTGGTGCTGTCCTTCGGGTTCCTGCGGGCCGCGAACCGCCGCAACAGGCAGGAGGCAGCGCAGTGAGTTCTCTTGCCGTCCGCAAGGCCGCACCGGCGGCCGGTACGACGCCCGGCACCGCCCAGGGGCCGCCGCTGCGCCGCCGGATCGCCCTCATCCCGACGGTCACCCTGCTCCTCGGCGCGATCTACACCCTGCTCCCGGTGGCCTGGGTGGTGATCGCGTCCACCAAGTCCGGCAGCGAGCTGTTCTCCACGTTCACCTTCCTGCCCGGCTCCGGCTTCGCCGCCAACCTCAAGGACCTCGACGCCTACCGCGACGGCATCTACTGGAAGTGGATGGGCAACTCCGCCCTGTACGCCGGTCTCGGCGCCGTGGTCTCCACGGGCGTGTCGGCGTTCAGCGGCTACGCCCTGGCCACGTACCGGTTCAAGGGCCGCGAGGCGATCTTCAACGTGCTGCTGGCCGGCGTGCTGATGCCCCCGGTCATCCTCGCCATCCCGCAGTACCTGCTGCTCGCCAAGGCGAACCTCACGGACTCCTACCTGTCCGTGCTGCTGCCGCAGATCCTGTCGCCGTACGGCGTCTACCTCTCGCGGATCTACGCGGCCGCGACCGTGCCCGCCGACGTGGTGGAGGCGGGCCGGATGGACGGGGCGAGCGAGTGGCGGATCTTCACGCGGATCGCGCTGCCGATGATGATCCCCGGCATGGTGACGGTGTTCCTGTTCCAGTTCGTGGCCGTGTGGAACAACTTCCTGCTGCCGTACATCATGCTGAGCGACGACGAGAAGTTCCCGCTCACGGTCGGTCTGTACACGCTCCTGGAGCAGGGCGCCAACACCCCGGCCCTGTACACCCTGGTGATCACCGGCGCGTTCCTGGCCGTGCTGCCGCTGATCGCGCTCTTCCTGGTGATTCAGCGCTTCTGGAGCCTTGACCTGCTTTCCGGGGCCGTAAAGTCATGACCATGAGCAGCAGTGCCGGGGGCCGGCGCAAACCGCCGACGATCCATGACGTGGCGCGCGAGGCCGGTGTCTCCCGGGGCACCGTCTCGCGGGTGCTCAACGGCGGGCACTACGTCAGCCCCGCCGCCGCGGAGGCGGTCAACGACGCCATCCGCAGGACCGGTTATGTCGTGAACCGGCACGCCCGTTCGCTGATCACCGGGCGCTCGGACTCGGTCGGCTTCCTGCTGACGGAGCCGCAGGAGCGGTTCTTCGAGGACCCCAACTTCAACGTCCTGCTGAGCGGTTGCACCCAGGCGCTGGCCGGTCACGACATCCCGCTGCTGCTGATGCTGGCGGGCACGAAGGACGAACGGCGGCGGATCACGCGGTACATCACCGCCGGGCACGTCGACGGGGTGCTGCTGGTGTCGAGTCACTCCGGTGACCCGGTGGCGGAGGAGCTGCGCGAGGCGGGCGTGCCGCTGGTGGCCTGCGGCAAGCCGATCGGACTCGGCTCGAAGGTGAGTTACGTGGCCGCCGACGACCGGGACGGCGCCCGGGACATGGTCCGGCACCTGCTGGACGTGGGGCGCCGCCGGATCGGCATGATCACCGGCCCGCTGGACACCCCGGGCGGTGTCGAGCGGCTCGCCGGGTACAAGGAGGTCCTCACCGAGGCGGGCGTCGCGATCGACGAGGCGCTCGTCGTGTCCGGGGACTACAGCAAGGCGAGCGGCGAGGCGGGGGCCGAGCGGCTGCTCGCGCAGGCCCCGGACCTGGACGCGGTGTTCGTGGCCTCCGACCTGATGGCGCAGGGGGTGCTGGCGGTGCTGCAGCGAGCCGGCAGGCGGGTGCCGGATGACATCGCTGTCGGCGGTTTCGACGACTCCCCGGCGGCCACCGCGGTGACCCCCCAGCTCACCACCATCCGCCAGCCCTGGGACCGGATCAGCAACGAGATGGTCCGCGTGCTGCTCGCCCAGATAGGGGGCGAGGACCCGGCGGCGGTGATCCTGCCGACGGAGCTGGTGCGACGCGAGTCTGCGTGAGCCGGGCGCGGCCGGGGGTTGGCGGGGCGCGTTGTCGGGCGGCTGCGGCTGTGTGGGGGCTGGGCGCGCCCACCCGGCGGTAGCCGCACATGCAATACAGCCCCGCGCCCCTTCGGGGAGCTTTCGGCGAGGTCCGCAAGCGGTCAGGATCGGAGAAGCTGCGATGGGCTCCCGGGTCCTAGCGTGGGATCACCGGCCGAAAAGCGCCGGTTCCCTTATCGCGAGGAGTGAGAGCGCCATGACCGCAGGCGTGCAGACGATCATCTACCCCGTCAAGGACGCGGCGCGGGCCAAGGCTCTGTTCGGGGCGCTGCTGGGCGTCGAGCCGTACGCCGACGAGCCGTACTACATCGGGTTCAAGGCCGCGGGGCAGGACGTCGGCCTCGACCCGAACGGGCATGCCCAGGGGCTGACCGGGCCGACGCCGTTCTGGCACGTCACCGACCTGCGCGAGCGGCTCGCGGCGCTGCTGGCGGCGGGCGCCGAGCTGGTCCAGGACGCGCGGGACGTCGGCAACGGCCGGCTGGTCGCCTCGGTGAAGGACGCCGACGGCAACATGGTGGGCCTGCTCCAGGACCCGGTGGCCTGAGCCGCGTACTCCTCGAAGACTGCTTGCACCCGCACTAGTTGCACACTCAACAATTGGCTTGATCGGTGTTACGGTGCGGGTATGGCAGTGAAGACGGCCGAGGCCCGGCTTGAGGAACAGTGGCGGGACATCCTGTCGGTGCACGCGCGCACGATGTGCGAGATCGACCGGGTGCTGCATCCGCACGGGCTGGGCGCGAGCGACTTCGAGGTGCTCGACCTGCTCGCCACCGAGACCCCCGCCGAGGGTGACCACTGCCGGGTGCAGAACCTGGTGGGAAGGGTCCATCTCAGCCAGAGCGCGCTGTCCCGGCTGATCGGACGGCTGGAGAAGGAGGGCCTGGTGGAGCGGTCGGTCTGCGTCGAGGACCGCCGGGGCGTGTGGGTCGCGCTCACCGCCAAGGGCCGCGCCCTGCACGCCGAGGTACGCCCGCTGCAGCGGGCGGTGCTGGGCCGGATGCTGGAAGGCGGGGGCACCCCCTAGAGCGCGAACTCGATCCCGTCGGGGAGGACCTCGACGCCCTCCGCCGCCACCCGGGCACGGGCCCGGGACGCCGGGTCGAGCAGGGGGTTGGTGTTGTTGAGGTGCGTGTAGATCCGGCGGGTGCGGGGATGGCCGGCCAGGGCGGCGAGGCTGCCGTGCGCGCCGGAGACGGGGAGATGGCCCATCGCCGCCTGCCTGGGTCCGGAGCGGAGCGTGCCGCCCATCTCGCCGGCCGTGAAGAAGGTGCCGTCCAGCAGTGCGCAGTCGGCCTCCGTGCACAGTTCGTCCAGGGCGTCGCTCCAGGCTCCGAAGCAGGGGGCGTAGAGGAGCACTCCCCCGGTGGCGAGGTCCTCGACGCGGTAGGCCGTGACCCAGCGGCCGTCGGCCTCGGCGAGCGCGGCCGGGACGTACGCAGGGACCTTGGCGCCGACCGGGTGGGCGGTGACGACCAGGCCACCGGCCAGCACGAAGCCGCCGTCGGCCAGGCTGTCGGCCCACTCCCAGGGGGCATAGCGGTCCAGGGCGCCCTGCGCGGGGGCCAGCACCGTGCGCACCGGCGGGGCCGCGTACACCTTGAGCTCCGGCGCCCCGCGCAGCACGGCCAGGCCCGCGACGTGGTCGGCTTCGGCGTCGGTGAGCAGCACGCCGCGCACCGGGGTCTCGCGGGGGCCCGGTCCCGGCCACAGCGCGGCCGTGGCGGTGAGCTGGGCTCGGATGTCCGGGGAGGCGTTGAGCAGCCACCAGTCCCGGCCGTTGCCGGTCAGGGCGACGCTCTCCTGGCTTCGGGAGGGCAGCTTGCCGTCCCGGGCGGCGGCGCACAGCCCGCAGGCGCAGTTCCACTGCGGGAATCCGCCGCCCGCGGCGGTGCCCAGCAGGACGACCCTCACGACGATCCGCCCCTCTCGGTCTCCCCGACCCCTCCTGGGATCTTCCCTCAGGATGCGCCGCGCTACCCGCGCCCGGGGGGAACTTCCGGCCGTCCTTCGGAAGGCCGCCGGTCCACCGGCCGCCGCGGCGGAATCGGCTCCGACGGGAAGTCGCGCCCACCGGTCCACAGCGCGGGTACGGCATCGCAGCGCCGGCACAGCTCGTAGGCGACAGCCTCGTAGTTGACCCGCCAGGCGTGGAAGTGCGGCCAGGCTTCCTCGGTGCCGCGCTCGGCCCGGAATCCGGTCTTCTCCAGCATGGTCACGGCTTCCTCGAACGCCCCGTAGGTCAGCTCGATGGGGGCGTCCGGTGCCGGGTCGGGGTCGAAGGTCGCCCGCACGGAGGCGGCGATGTCCCGCAGTGCGGTGAACCCGGCGCGCAGCACCAGGCGGGCCTGCGGCGGAGCGGAGCGCGGGGAGAGCGCGAGTTGCATGGCGGCCGCGTCCATGACGGCGATCAGGCCGACCAGCCAGCTGCGGTAGGGACGGGGCGAGCGGAACGCCAGCAGCACCGGATAGGTGGCATGGCTCTCCCCCATGTCCGCGGCCAGCCGCTCCCAGGACCGGTACAGCTCGGGCAGCGCGGTCTCGGTGTCCACCAGCCACTGCCGGGCGAGGATCTCCGGCCCCCAGGCGGGCTCCCCGGCGCGGGACTGGAGAAGGGTGACCTCCAGTTCGCGGCGGTTGTAGGCGGCGTACAGCGTGGGCAGATAGGCGATCTGCAGCGCGATGACGACCGGGCCGGTGGCGGCGGCGACGAAGTCGAGCGCGGACAGCCGCAGCCGGGCGCCGCTGGCGAAGCCGAGGGTGAACAGGCTGGAGCCGGCCTCCCGGAACGCGGTGCTCCAGGAGAGCGGGGACAACGCGTACAGCAGCATCCCGAAGCCGAGGAACGCCCCGCCGAGCCAGGCCGCGAGCATGCCGATCAGCATGAGCGGGGCGAGCCAGGTCTGGGCGCGGTCGATGGCCCGGTAGCCGCCGCGGTGCGCGGTGAGACAGAGCACGCGGCGCAGGCCCCACCACAGCCGGTACACCAGCACGGAGTACAGGCCACGGGGGACCACGAGCGTGCGCAGGATGCTGCGCAGGACCAGGATCAGTACCAGGCCCCCGGCCACCCCGGAGATCCATTCCATGGCGCCATTCTGGCCCCCACGGCGGCCTCCCGGTGACCGGAGAGCCCTTCGGTCAGCCCGCCGGCCGGGCCAGCAGGGTGCGCACTCCCTCCGAGGTCAGCGTCAGCGCGTGCGCCGAGCTGCCGTCTATGGCGAGCGAGAGGTTCTCCTCGGGCCACTGCGAGGCGAGCGCGCCGAGCGGCACCACGCGGTAGCGGGAGACGGTCGGCAGCAGGCCGGTCAGCTCCCCCTCCGAGGTGAACACCGGGACGACGGGGTCGCCGTCGGGGCGTTCCAGGACGGGCAGGGCGATCATCGCGGGGTCGGCCGCCTCCGCGGCGTCGTCCGGCACCGGGACCAGCACGTCACTGTGCGCGAGCGTGTCCAGGGCGTCGTGGTCCTCGGCGTTCACGGCCAGCGAGTCGAGCGCCCGCTGGGCCGGCGTCGGGAAGTCGTCGTGTGCGGGTGTCTCCATGGCAGATCCCCAGGTAGCTGTGGTGGTACGGGCCGCGGGTCCGGCAGGGCACCGGGCGGCCACGGCACGCGTACCCGGTCGGAGCCGGGGCATGCGCCGGGGACACCACCAGGGCTTTCGTCGCACCCGTGGCATCCCGCTCGGGAGCCTCGCTCCCGGTGGCTCCCACCTGTCCCCCGGCCGGAAACCGGCGGCCGGGGGTGGGACAGGTGGGAGCGAGGGGTGGCGCGGGGGTAGGGCTGACCACGGGAGGTGATGGTCCGTGTCCGTTCCGTCACCCCTGCGACGCGAGAAGAAGGCAAGCGATGTCGGTCGAGACCGGTACGACGCACGCGGCGGACGCCGAGGAGCGTGAGCAGCAGAGCCTCCGCACCGCCGCGGCACGGAATCTCACCACGACGACCAAGTCCGCGCCCCAGATGCAGGAGATCAGCTCCCGGTGGCTGACTCGGACGTTCCCGTGGGTATGTGGAGACGAACGCCTTCGGCGAGGCCCGGATCGCGCTCAGCGCGGGCCATGCCGGCGAGCCGGACATCCCGCACACCTTCGTGGACTACCAGCCGGCACCGCGCGAGTACGAACTGAGCATCGCGCGGACCGTGTTGCGCGTCCACACCCGGGTGGCGGACCTGTACAGCCGGCCCATGGACCAGACCGAGCACCAACTCAGGCTCGCCGTCCAGGAGTTGCGCGAGCGCCAGGAACACGAGCTGGTCAACGGCCGGGACTTCGGCCTGCTGCACAACGCCGACCACGGCCGGCGCATCTCCACCCACGCGGGCATCGACGAACAGGCGGTCGCCTCCTACCTGGTCACCGCCTGCTACTCGGCCGCCGTCCTGGTCCCCGACGCCCTCGGCATCCTGGAGAACGTGGAGGTGTCCCGCAGGGACTAGGCCAGCACTTCGGCGGTGGTGGTCACCCGGATCAGGGGGCGGTAGAGGTCCAGCAGGTGCAGTGCCTTCGCGTGGGAGTCGTCGTCGGCGCCCGCGCAGGCGTCCGCGACGACCAGGACCTCGATGCCGGCGTCGGCCGCGGGCAGGGCGGTGGACAGGACGCAGCAGTCGGTGCTGACGCCGGCCAGGACCAGGCGGCCGTGCGGGGCGGCGCGGGCCGCGAGTTCGGGGGTCCACTTGCCGAACGTCGGGGCGTCCAGGACGACTTCGGCCTGCTCGGCGAACTCGTCCGTCAGCCGCCACAGGGCGGCGTCGGGGGGCCGGAGCGCGAAGGGCCACTGGTCGTAGTAGGCCCGCCAGGCTCCGTCGGGGTGGGTGGGGGCGACGAAGCGGGTGAAGACCGTGCGGTCGCCGAACGCCGGGAGCAGGCGCCGTACGCCCGCCGCCGCCTCGGCGTAGCGCGGGGCGCCCCAGGGGCCGGCGGGGTCGGCGAAGACGTGCTGCATGTCGATGACGGCCAGGAGGCCGGGCGAGAGCGTCATACGGTCATCGCCGGGGTGCTCGCGGGCAGGCTCTCCTGGGCCCGGACCCGGCCACGGCCCAGGGCCAGGGTGCCGAGGAAGCCGAGCGCCAGGGCGGCCAGGACTCCCAGGTTGGCGTACGCCCAGGCGCCGGACCTGCCGCCGAGACCGAGCGGGTCCAGCAGATAGCCCTGCCAGGTCAGCCAGCTCGCGGCGGTGTTGGTGACCAGGCCCCAGCCGAGGGCCGTGGCGGCGAGCGTGAGAAGCAGGGGCAGGAGCGGGACGTCGCCGTAGCGGCCCTGCGGCCGGTAGAGGTCGGCCTCGTCGTAGTCGCGGCGCCGCAGTGCCAGGTCGGCGAGCACGATCCCGCACCAGGCGGCGATCGGCACGCCGAGGGTGGTGAGGAAGCCCATGAACTGGCCGAGGAAGTCGTCGGCGAAGAAGACGATGTAGACCGCGCCGGCGATCATCAGGACGCCGTCGACCAGGGCGGCGAGGTAGCGGGGCACGGGCAGGCCCGCCGACAGCAGGGCCAGTCCGGAGGAGTAGATGTCGAGGACGGCGCCGCCGACCAGGCCGAGTACGGCGACGACGGCGAACGGGACCAGGAACCAGGTGGGCAGCAGGGTGGTGAGGGCGCCGATGGGGTCGGCGGCGATCGCCTTGTTCAGGGTCGTGGAGGAGCCCGCGAGCAGCAGGCCGAAGACCAGCAGGAGGAGCGGGGCGACGGAGCCGCCGAAGGTGGTCCAGCCGATCACGCCCCGGCTGGAGGAGCCGCGCGGCAGATAACGCGAGTAGTCGGCGGCCGCGTTGACCCAGCCGAGGCCGAAGCCGGTCATCATGAACACCAGCGCGCCGATGAACTCCTGGGCGGAGCCGGACGGGATCGCACTCACCGTCGCCCAGTGGACGTGGTCGGCGACAAGGACGACGTAGACGACGGTGAGGACACCGGTCACCACGGTGATCACGGTCTGCAGCCGCATGATCAGGTCGAAGCCCGTCACACCGCCGGCCACGGTCAGCGCGCAGACCACGATCAGCGCGACCACCTCGGTCTCGGTGCCGCCGCCCCAGCCGAGCCGGGTGAAGACGGTCGCGGTGGCCATGGTGGCGAGGGCGATCAGGACGGTTTCCCAGCCGACGGTGAGCACCCAGGAGACGACCGAGGGCAGCCGGTTGCCCCGGACCCCGTACGCCGCGCGGCTGAGCACCATGGTGGGGGCCGAGCCCCGCTTTCCGGCGACCGCGATGAAGCCGCAGAGCAGAAAGGAGGCGAGGATGCCGAGGACACCGGCGGCCAGCGCCTGCCGGAAGGAGATGCCGAAGCCGAGTGCGAAGGCGCCGTAACTCATCCCGAGGACGGAGACGTTCGCGCCGAACCAGGGCCAGAAGAGGATGCGTGGGGTGCCCTTGCGGTCGGCGTCGCCGATCACGTCGAGCCCGTGCTTCTCGACCTGGAGCTGTCTGCCGGGTTCCCGTGCGTCCGCCATCGTCGGCCCATCTGTCCAGGTGTGTTGGCTGGAGGCTAGGTCGGCCGGTGACGACGGTCAAGGACACCACTCACATGTCGCTCGACGTCTCCCCGCAGCTGCTCGACGAAGCCGAGAACGGCGCGGTGCGGGATGAGGACTTCGTGGAAACCGTCCGTACGTCACTGCCGTACGCGTATGAGCTGATCGCCCGGCCGGCCGTCGAACTGCGCGGCGGGAAAGCCGAGTTCGCCGACAACCAGACCCCGCCGCCCTCGGAGAGGGAACGTGGGCGGCTGCTTCGGGCGCTGTCCTCCGACGCGATCCGCGGCAGCCTGGAGCGGCACTTCGGGGTCGCTCTCGCCTTCCGGAACTGCCACCGGGTCGCGGTGTTCCCGCCCGCGGCGCGGGGCGGCGAGACGCACACCCGGTTCAGCTCGGCGCGCGCGCAGATCCTCAACCAGTCGCCGGAGTTCCGCGACTGCTGAGCCCTCCCCGGGCGGCCGCACGAGAGCCGCCCGGCAGGTCCCGCACTGCGGCGGTGTATGGCACCCCGCTTCGGGGTGCCGTCGCTCGTCTGCGTGGTCAGCCGGCGATGATCTCGGCGAAACGCTCCGCGCCCACGTTGCCCCCGGACAGGACGACGCCGATCCGGCGCGGCAGCGGCGCCACCCGGTGGGCGAGCAGCGCGGCCAGACCGCTGGCGCCGCTCGGCTCCAGGACGGTCTTCAGTCGCTCGAAGGCGAACCGCATCGCGTCCCCGATCTGGTCGTCGCCGACCAGCGAGATGCCGTCCACCAGGCGCTGGTTGACGGAGAAGGTCAGCGCCCCGGGGATGTCCGCGGCCTGGCCGTCGGCGATGGTGCGGGGCACCGGGATCGACACCCGGTGCCCCGCCGCCAGGGACCGCTTCGTGTCGTCGCCGGCCTCCGGCTCGACCCCGACGACCCGGATCCCGGGCAGCAGCCCCTTGGCGGCGGTGGCGCTGCCCGCGATCAGCCCGCCGCCCCCGACCGGCACCACCAGGGCGTCCAACTCGCCGACCTCCTCGATGAGTTCGAGCGCGGCGGTGCCCTGTCCGGCGATGACGTGCGGGTGCTCGTACGGCGGGATGAGCGCGAGCCCGCGTTCGGCGGCGAGGGCCTCGCCGATCGCGACCCGGTCGCCGGTGTAGCGGTCGTACGTCACGATCTCCGCGCCGTATCCGGCGGTCGCCTCCAGCTTGGCGCGCGGGGTGTCCTCGGGCATCACGATGACGGCGGTGGAGCCGAGTTCACGGGCGGCCAGGGCGACGGCCTGGGCGTGGTTGCCGGAGGAGTAGGCGGCGATGCCCTTGGCGAGCTGCGCGGCGGACAGGCGGGACGCGGCGTTGTAGGCGCCCCGGAACTTGAACGCGCCGATGCGCTGGAGGTTCTCGCACTTCAGGAAGACCTCGGCACCGACCAGCTCGTCCAGGGTGCGGGAGCGCAGCACGGGGGTGCGGTGGGCCACTCCCTTGATCCGCGCGGCCGCGTCGTGCACGTCCTGGAGGGTCACGGGCGGGGTGTAGGGCATGTTCGTCCTCCGTTCCGGGCGCCGCCGGGCGCCGGGTGGGTGGCGGCCGCGGGACGCGACATCGGCCGTTCGGTGTCGGCCCGCGACCGGCCGGCGTCGACCGCTTGGACTGATTGTCTATCATCTGGACGTGAAGTCCAGACCCGTCGGGTCAGGGGGCACGGAGGCGAGCGGATGGCACAGGAACCGGCGGCTGCGGGCGGCGAGGCCGCGGCGCGGGCCGAACAGGACGCGATCATCGGGGCGCTGTCCCCGGTCATCGACGGGATCGCGGCGACCTTCGGCACCTTCTGCGAGGTCGTCGTCCACGACTTCCGCCGCCCGGAGCACTCCGTCGTCGCCCTCGCCGGATCGGTCACCGGCCGTAGTGTCGGCGGCTCGATGAGCGAGATCGGCATGAAACTGCTGGCGTCCGGCGACGCGGCGAGCGACGAGCTGAACTACCTGACCCGCACCCGGGACGGGAAACTGGTCAAGTCGTCCACGATGGTGCTGCGCGACTCGCGCGGTACGGCGTTCGGGGCGCTGTGCGTGAACCTCGACGTCACGGCCGTCCACCAGGTGCACGCCCTGGTCGGCGGCCTCGCCGGGGTCACCGCCGGGCCCGGGGCGCCGCCGACCACCACGTTCGGCGACGACATCACCGCCGTACTGGACTCGGTCGTCGACGCCCGCCAGCTCCGCCGGGCCAAGCCGTGGCCCCACCTCACCCGCGAGGAACGGCTGGAGCTGTTCCGGGACCTCGACCGGCAGGGCGTCTTCGCGGTGCGCGGTGCGGTCCAGCAGGTCGCCACCCGCCTCGGCATCTCCCGGGCCTCCGCCTACAACTACCTGTCGGCGACCCGCGCCGGCTGACCGACCGGGCGCGTGGGTGGTGCGGGTGACGGTGGTGGCGGTGAAGGGGCCGCACTGGGTCCAGGTCGTGCCGCCGTTGGTGCTCCTGTCCATCCAGACGCGGTCGCCGTAACGGACCCCGGTGATCCGGGCCCAGACCACTTCGCTGCCGTTCAGGGTGCCGGTCAGCAGCTGGACGGTCGGTGTGTGTCCGATCCCGCGCAGCCGTACGGGCGCGACGACGACCTGGCCCGCCGTCAAAGAGGTGGTCGGCCAGGGTCCGTTCCGGCAGGCGCTGTCCTGCTGCGCGTCGGCCGCACCCGGGCCCGCGTCCTCACCGCGCTCCTCGCGCCCGCCACCACCGGCGAACTCGCCCGCCGTCTCCCCACCTCCCTCGCCACCGCCGGCCAGCACGTCCACGCCCTGCGGTACGCGGCCCTGGTCCTCGGCCGCCGCGAGGGCAACCAGGTGCTGCACATCCTGACCCCACTGGGCGCCGCCCTGGCGCACGGCACGGCCGTGTGACCGCCCGGCGCCCCGGGCACCGGCCCGTGGCTCTACCGGACCGGCGACAGTCCTGCCCGGCGCATGCCGGCCGCCCACTCCAGCCGGCTCACCACCGTCGACCCGCTGCCGGTCGCCTCGGTCACCAGCTGCGTACCAGGCGGCGGCTCGGTCGGGTGCGCTACCCGATGTCGACGACCCGTGCCCAGGCGGGCGGTGCGTCCGGTACGTAGTCGGAGTCGTCCGTGTGCCATGAGGTGCTGCCGTACTGCCGGGGGAACAGGCCCACCACCGTCCGGCAGGCCGGCTGGGTCTTCGGCCAGGGTGTCTGGCCGTCGGTGAGAGCCACCACGACGTCCGGGGCCGGCCGCGCCCGCAGCGCCCTGGCGAAGCCCGCGCGCAGGTCGGTACCGCCGCCGCCGACCAGCGCGATGCCCTCGGCGCGGCACAGCGGCTGCACCGTCCGGGCGGCCGCGTCGCAGGACAGCACGGAGACCAGGTCCCGGCGGCCGCCGACGGCACGGGCGATCGCGGCCACCTCCAGCAGGGCGCTGCCCAGTTCGGCGTCGCTGACCGAACCGGAGGTGTCGATGACGACCGAGACCCGGGGCGGGCGGCGGCGCAGGCTCGGGAGGATCACGCCGGGCAGCCCGGCCGAGCGGCGCGACGGGCGGCCGTAGCTGTAGTCGTCACCGGCGCCCGCTGCCGAGGCCGCCGAGCGGACCGCGGCGCCCAGCAACTCCCGCCAGGGCTGGGGCGGATGGAAGGCCTCCTCCGCCCAGCGCCGCCAGCCGTCCGGCGTGCTGCCCGGCCGCCCGGTGATGGCCTGCGCCACCCGGAACCGGACCCCGTCACGCTCCTGTTCGCTGAGGCCGTGCGCACCGTCCGGCCCCAGGTCCCACTCCCGTTCCCGGCCGTCGGCCCCACTGCCGCAGTCCAGCCAGGTGAGGTCCTGCGTCAGCGGCCCGAGCCGGAACTGGCGCAGGTAGTCCTCCATCAACTGGCCTTCGGGCAGCCGCAGCATGTACGGCCGGACGGCGCCCCGGGGCTGGGCAAGGCCGTCGCCGTACGCGTCGTCGTTGATCTCCAGGTCCGCCGCGATGTTCATCCGCAGCCGTTCCCCGGCTCCGGTCAGCCCGCGTTCCCGCGCCACCCGGTCGCTGCGCGTGTGGTGGTCGCGCAGCAGGTGCGACACCTCGTGCACCCACACCCCGGCCAGGTCCTCCTCCGGCATCCGGTCCACGAAGGCGGGCGAGACATAGCACCGCCAGTGCTTGTCGACGGCCATGGTCGGCACCTGCCGGGACGCCACGACGTGCAGGGCGAACAGCGCCGTCGCGAGATAGGGCCGGACCCGGGCAGCCTGCAGCCGGGCGGCGTAGAGCTTGTCCAGGTCCAGCGCCACGGCCGGGTCGGGGCGCAGGTCGGTGCCCGGGTCGGCGCTCGGGTCGGTGCCCGGGTCGGCGCTCGGGTCGGTGCTCGGGTCGGTGACCGCGTCGGCGCACGGTTCGGCGCACGGTTCTGCGCTCGGGTCGGTGACCGCGTCGGCGCCCGGTTCTGCGCTCGGGTCGGTGACCGCGTCGGCGCCCGGTTCTGCGCTCGGGTCGGTGGCCGCGTCGGTGCTCGGGTCGGTGACCGCGTCGGCGCACGGTTCCGTGGTCATCGGCCGGCCTTCGCGGTGACGCGTTCGGCGGCCCGGTCGGCACGGCGGGACACCGCCGCCACTCCGGCGAGCCTTTCGATCGCCGCCGGGACGTCCCAGTCGTCCCGGCGCAGCGAGGCCAGGGTGGTGGCGGGGACGACCACGAGGTCGGGGGCTCCGGTGTCCAGGGCCCGCACCAGCAGGGCCCAGGCGGCGTCCCAGCGGGGCCGGTCCGGCCGTTCGCGGACCGCCGCGACCACGCCGTCCAGCACGGCCTGGCGCAGATCACCGCGCTCGGGCAGGTCGGCCGCGGCCGGGTCGGCGAGCAGCGTCTCGGGGTCCGGGAGCTCCATCCGGTCCACGCTCGCCAGCAGTTCGAGCCCTGGCCCGTCCCCGACCGTCCCTCTCACCAGCAGGGAGAGCACGTCCCGGGAGGAGCCGGCGGCCTGCGCGAAGGCGACCAGTCGCAGTGTCATGTCCCAGCTGCGAGGTGACGGCCAGGCGCCGCCCCGCCGCATCTCGCCGCTCGGCAGCCGGTGCACGAGCGTGGGGCGGGTGGCGAGCAGACCGCACACCGCACGGCGCGCGAAGTCCACGGCGGCGGGCAGCCGGTCCGGGTCGAGCCGGGGCAGGGTCGCCCGCGGCCAGGTGCCACCGAGACCGCGGACGACGACCTCGTGGTCGTGGGCCCACTGCAGGTGCACGAACCGGTTGGCCAGCGGCGGGCTCAGCTCCCAGCCGTCCGCGGCCGAGGAACGCGGGTTGGCGGCGGCCACGATCCGTACGCCGGGCGGGAGTCGTAGCGCGCCCACCCGACGCTCCAGGACCAGCCGGAGCAGGGCCGCCTGTACGGCCGGGGGCGCGGTGGACAGTTCGTCGAGGAACAACAGGCCACGGCCGGCCTGCACCAGCCGTACCGCCCAGTCCGGCGGCGCCATCGGGACGCCCTGGACGGCCGGGTCGTCTCCCACGACGGGCAGGCCGGAGAAGTCGGACGGCTCGTGCACACTGGCGATCACCGTGGTCAGCGGCAGGTCGAGCGCCTCGGCCAGCCGGTTCAGGGCGGCGGTCTTGCCGATGCCGGGCTCGCCCCACAGCAGGACGGGCAGGTCGGCGGCGACGGCGAGGGTGAGCGCCTCCAGCTGGGTGTCGGGCCGGGGTTCGGTGGCGGAGTCGCCGAGCAGCCCCAACAGGGTGTCCGCTACGGCGAGTTGGTCAGGGGCATGAGTGGTCATGAACGATCACCTCGGGGTGTGAGAAAGCAAGTGGGTGGGTGTCAGCGCCAGTCGGCGGGGCGAGGGCCCAGGCGTGGGTCGCGGACGGACCGGCGTCGCCGGGTGCGGACGGGTCCGGTGCGGGATCCGACGAGTCCCGCCCGGTAGAGGCCGTACGTGATCCGGCGTTGCGCGGCCGACTCCAGCTCGTCCTTCAACGGGCCCTCGCGCAGGACGGCTTCGGGACCCAGCAGGCCTTCGACGACCGCGAGCGCGCCGGCGACGTCCCCGTGGTCGAGGCGTTCACGGACGCCGGTGAGGCAGTCGGGGCGGCGGTGCGCCTCGTCGATCACCCGCAGGCAGGGCAGCGGCGGGCCACCGAGTGCCACCAGCAGTTCCTCGCGCCGCAGTTCGTCCGGGGAGTGGTCCAGCGGGGACAGCACCCCGTCGACCATGCCGATCCGGTGCCGGGCGCCCCGGCACTCCACGAGGCCCGGCTGCCGGCCCGGGTCCGGGTCCGGGAGCGGCGTCCGGGCGGCCGCCTCATGGCCGGGGACGAGCGCCGCGGCGACCAGCGGATGCAACCTGCCGGCGTCGACCAGCCCGGCACGCAGCAGCTCCAGATCGGGGAGCGTCCAGGTCGCCGCGTCGGGCAGCACGGGCAGCGCCCCGGTGCCGGCATCCCGGCCGACGGACATGGTCCCGTCGCCCGCGAGGCACAGCGCGAGCCGCTGCCGGCCGCTCAGGCGTACGGCGACGGTCCCGCTGTCCCGCCCCTCGGCGCCCAGCACGATCCGCGCCTCGTCCGCCCAACGCTCCGTGGCACACGAGCTTCCTTCCCGGGGCGGGAGCCGTGCGGCGAACGAGAACCCGTCCGCAGCCGCGAGCCGCTCGCCGCCCGGAGGACGGCCGCCGCCCGGGAGATCCCCGCCGCTCAGGGGGTCGTCGCCGCTCGGAGGCCACTCCCCACCTGAACCTGAAGGCCATATGTCACCCGCGGCCCATACGTCACCCCAAGACCGTTCGCCGCCCGGGAGTCGGCCGGCGCCCGCAGCATGTTCCCGGCCCGCCGGCCGGTCGGCGCCCGAGCGGGTCCGCAGCTCTCCGGCGGCATCCGCGTCCCACAGGTGGCGGTGCAGGTCGAAACGGAACCGCCGGCTGGGGTGCGGATGTGGATGCCCCCGGGCGGCGGGCTCGCTCAGCGTGCCGTCCCACAGCGCGAGGCTGATCCGCTGCCCTGCGTCGGCCCAGGCGGGTGGGGTCCGGACCACGAGGCACAGCGAGCCGTCCCCGGCGTCGTAGCGGGCGAGTGGCATGGTCAGCCCCGGCCGCAGCAGCCCGTCGGGCGCGATCCGCGGCAGATGCCAGCGCAGCAGGTCGGGCGCCAGCCGGCGCAGGTCCGCACGGACCCGTGTCTTCACGTCCCGGCCCCAGGCACGGGCCAGGGCACGCAGGTCGAGGTCGATGTCGAAACCGGCGGCGGCACAGGCCCCCGCCCAGTCCCCGACGGTGCGGCGGGCGGTCGCGGTCTCGATCATGAGGGGCGGCACGGCGAACTCGCGCACGCGCCGCCACAGGCAGAGGCGGGTGTCCTCGTCCGTGAAGTGAGTGGCCATCAGCACTCACCTTGAACGGACGGGGCCCCCAATCTGACAGCAGAGTGAGTGGTCATCGCGGGGAGCATACGGCGGCCTCGTCCCGGCCTGCCAGTCAATTACGCACCGGCCCGCACTTCACAGCCGGCCTCAACCGGCCCACCGCCGCCGCCCTGGCGCTCCTGCCGTTGCCGTTACGGCTGCGGCCGCCGGCGGTGCCGGTCGTCCACACGGTGCTCACCCTCGCCCTGGTACTGGGCGGCCAGCAGTACTTCGCGAACGTCTCGCGCCATCTGCTGCCCGCCTTCCCGCTGTTCGTCCCCCCTGGCGGTCGCGCTGCGCCGGATCAGCCTGCCCTGCCTCGGCGTTCTGCTGGGCATCGCGGCAGTGGCCTCCGGCTCGTACGCGGGCCACGCCCTGTTCGAGCTCGGAGTGCCCTGACGACGGCGCGCTCCGCCCGGACGACGGCTCAGGCCTTCTTGACGGCCACCCCGCCGTAGAAGCCGATCTCCTCGGAGCCGGCCGGCGGGGTGGTGTCCGGGCGCCAGAACGGGACCTGGGCCACGCCGGGTTCGACCAGCTCGAACCCCTCGAAGAACCGCTCGACGCGGTCCCGGGGGCGCAGGTTCATGGAGGCGGTCGCGTTGTTGTAGACGGCCTGGGCCTCGCTGCGGTCGCCGGCGAAGTCGTCGGTGGCGTGCGAGAGCACCAGGAAGCTGCCGGCCGGGAGCGCGTCGCGCAGGGTGGCCACGATCCGCTCGGGCTCCTCCTCGTCGCGGATGAAGTGGAGGATGGCGACGAGGAAGAGGGCGACGGGCCGGCCGAAGTCGATGATCCGGCGCACCTCGGGATGGTCGATGACGGACCGCGGGTCGCGCAGGTCGGCGAGGACGATGCTGGTGGTGCCGGCCCGGCTGAGCAGCGCGTCGCCGTGGGCCTTGACGATCGGGTCGTTGTCGACGTAGGCGACGCGGACGTCCGGTGCCAGTTCCTGGGCTATCTCGTGCACGTTGGGCGAGGTGGGCAGCCCGGTGCCGATGTCGAGGATCTGGCGGACGCCGCTGTCGATGACGTGCCGGACCGCGCGCTGCAGGAAGCCGCGGTTGGCCCGTACGGAGATCCACACCTCGGGCGCGGCGGCGGCGAGCTGGTCGCCGGCCTTGCGGTCCACCTCGTAGTTGTCCTTGCCGCCCAGCAGGTAGTCGTAGATCCGCGCGGGATGCGGCTTGCTGGTGTCGATATCCACGGCCCCGGTGCCGTCCTGCGTCACGTGCGCTCCTCTCAACGACCGTCCCGGCCCCCCATGGCTCACCGACGGCTGGCGACAGCTTTCCACATCAACTTCTGCAGCCGTGCACGGAGTTCCCCGCTCCCTCTCTTCTCTGCTCCCCCTACGGTCGACCGACCGGGCCGGACGTGACTACCATCGGGGCCAGGTGCCCGGGCAGGTGGCCCGGATTGGTTGGGGGTTTTACATGGTTACTGGTCGTGTGGTGCGGTTCGACAGCTCGCGCGGGTACGGGTTCATCACTCCGGACGGTGGTGGAGAGGACGTCTTCCTGCATGTGAACGACATGCAGATGCCGGAGTCGTACGTCCGCCCCGGCGTGGCCGTCGAGTTCGACATCGACAGCGGCGAACGCGGTCCGAAGGCGTCCGGGGTCCGGCTCGCCCGGGGAGCCGACGTCCGCACGCTCGGTCCGGACGACGACTCGCTGTGCGATCTGCTCAGCGCGGAGGAGTTCACCCGCGAGGTCACCGAGACGCTGCTGGCGTCGGCGCCCACGCTCACCGCCGAGGAGATCGTGCGGGTCCGGGGCGCGCTGGCCCAGTTCGCGAAGAACCACGGCTGGATCGAGGGCTGACCGCCCGCGGCGGGCGGCCGGTTCACGCGTCGCGCGAGCGGAGCAGCCGGCCGCCCGCCGTGAGGGCGGCGACCGTCCACAGGGTGAGGACGCCCAGCCCCTGCCAGGGGCCGACGGGCAGCCGGTCGGCGCCGACGGTCGCCTGGACGGCCAGGCCGGCCGTCATCGGCGAGAACTGCCGCAGGTGGCGCTGCCAGTCGGGGTCGGCCACGACCTGGGCGAGGACCGGGAGGACGAACAGCAGGGCCAGTACGAGGCCGATCGCGGTGGCAGAGTTCCGCACGGCGAGCGCCAGGCCCAGGCTCAGCAGACCGATCAGGGCCAGGTAGAGCACGGAGCCCGCCGCTGCCCGCAGGGTGGGTCCGTCGGTCAACGACAAGGCCGCGTAGCCGTGTTCCGGGGTGAAGCCCCGGCCCGGCTCGACCAGCCGGCCGATCAGCAGTGAACCGAGCACCGAGACCGTCGCGGCCGCCAGTGTCACGGCGGTGAGGACGGCGGCCTTGGAGAAAAGGACCGTCAGCCGTCGCGGGACCGCCGTGAGGGTCGTGCGCATCATGCCGGTGCCGTACTCGTTGCCGGCCGCCAGGACGGCGAGGACCGCGACCGCGACCTGCCCGGCCATCACCCCGGTCAGGCTCAGCCGCGTGGGGTCACCGCCGCAGCCCCGGACGTCGCATCGCGAGGTCATCGCCACCCCGGCGCCGACCGCCACGGTCAGCGCGACCAGGCTGAGCACCAGCCAGCCGTTGGCCGCGTCGGTGCGCAGCTTCGTCCACTCCGCGTGCCCGGCGCGCCTCATACGTCCCTCCGGCGCAGCAGCACCACGGCGGCACCGAACGCGACCGCGGCGTAGCCGCACAGCACCGCGAACCCGGCCCAGGGCGAGAGCGGGAAGTACCCGGACGACGGCGCGTAGACGGTGACCACCTGGTCGTACCGCAGGACGCTCTGCTGGACGGCGAACCCGGCGGCCGGGGTGACCCGCAGCAGCCACTCGGCCGGCCCGTCGGGCAGCACCGACGCCGTCGCGAGCAAGTAGGGCAGGACCATGCCCACGACCACCACGGTGACGGCGACGGCGCCGCGCCGCAGGATCGTGCCGACGCCGAGGGCGAGGACGGCGGCGGCGGCGAGCAGCAGGCCGGTGCCGACGACGACCCGCGCCTCGGTGCCGGCCGGCACGGTGAGCACCGGGAAGCCGCCGGCCCGCGAACGCACTGCGCCGAGCGGGACCATCACCGCGGCGGCGGCCGTCCCGGCGAGGAAGGCGACCCCGCCCACCACGAGCGCCTTGGCCACGAGGACCCGGCCGCGGCGCGGACTGGCGGCGAGGGTGAGGCTGATCAGTCCCCGCCGGTACTCGACGGTGATGGAGCCGGCGGCGACCACCACGACCAGGACGAGCCCGGCGAACGCGCCGACGAGGAAGTTCTCGATGGTGCGCACACCGCTGGCGGCCGGGCCGCCGACGACCGGCGCGATGTCCCCGGCCCCGGTCACGGTGTAGCCGGGGCCGGACCGGACGGCCGCGCCCTTCGTGTTCTCGGCGTAGCTGCCCGAGACACCGGCGTCGTCGCCCACCTGCCGGTACCGCCAGTTGCCCGCGGTCCACCCACCGTCCAGGGCGATCCGGTCGAAGCCGCCGGTGGCCACCGCGGGCGCGAAGCCGGAGCCGGTCCCGGTGGACTGCTCGGCCGACGGCGAGGTCACGAACAGCCCGGCCTGGACGGTGTCCTGGAGCCCCGCCAGCCGGGCGGTGCCGACCTCGCTCCAGGCATGGCCGTCGGCGGACTGGTAGCCCGTGAGGAGGTCGCCCTCGCGGCGCAGTCTGAGCCAGCGGGGTGACGTGACGGAGACCGTGCCGGCCGCTCCGGCGACGTCGTGGGTGTAGTCGTACTGCATCCGCACGCCGTGGGCGCCGGTGACCATGAGCGCCGCGTACGCCGAGCCCTGCGTCAGGCCCTCCTTGACGATGATCCCGGCCTTCGCCCAGGGGGCGAGGCCGGGTCTGGTGTGGCCGGGGCCGGTGGCGATCACGCCGGTGAGCGAGGTCACGGCGACGGTGATCGTGCCGTCGCCGGTCAGCGGCCGGTGCACGAAGGAGAAGGCGTCGTTGACCGCCTCCCCGCCCGGCCCGACGGGGAGGGACGAGCCGGTGCCCTGGTTGCCGGCCGCGGTGGCGAGCAGCCCGACCAGGCAGACGACGAGGGCGGCGCCGACGGTGCTCGCCCACCAGCCGCGCACGGTACGGAACTTGGTCCACTCCGCGTGCAGCAGCGGTCCGAACCCGCCGAGGGCGGCCGTGGTCATCGGCCGGCCTCCTCGGGCAGGGTCCCCTGGTACTGGACGGCGTCGCGGGTCAGCTCCATGTACGCCTCTTCGAGGGAGGCGCGGTGCGCGGTGACCTCGGCGAACGGCACGCCGTGCCCGGCGAGCAGCGAGACGACCCGCTCGGCGGGCAGCCCGGTGACGGTGACCGTGCCGGGGCCGGTGGAGCTGGCGGTGGCGCCGGCGCGGGCGAGCACGGTCATGGCGTCGGCGCGGGCGGAGGTACGCAGCGTGACCTGTCCTCGGGAGACGGAGTCCAGCAGCTCGGAGACGCTCATGTCGGCGACGACCCGGCCCCGGCCGACCACGATCACCTGGTCGGCGGTGTCCTGGAATTCGCCCATGAGGTGGCTGGAGACCAGGACGGCCCGGCCCTCTGCGGCGAGGGCGGCGAGGAAGCCGCGCATCCACCGGAACCCCTCCGGGTCGAGGCCGTTGAACGGTTCGTCAAGCATCACCGCGGGCGGGTCGCCGAGCAGGGCGGCCGCGATGCCGAGCCGCTGCCGCATGCCGAGCGAGAAGCCGCCCGCCCTGCGGTCGGCCACGTCCCGCAGCCCGACCTGCCGGAGCACCTCGCCGACCCGTCCGGCGCGCAGGCCCTGGGAGTGCGCCAGCCACAGCAGGTGGTGGCGGGCGGTGCGGGCGGGCTGGACGGCCGCGGCGTCCAGCAGCGCCCCGATGTGGGTGAAGGGGGTGCGCAGGTCCCGGTACGGGCGGCCGCCGACGAGGGCGCTGCCCTCGTCGGGCCGGTCCAGGCCGAGGATCACCCGCATCGTGGTGGACTTGCCGGCGCCGTTGGGGCCCACGAAGCCGGTGACCCGGCCGGGCCGGACGGTGAACTCCATCCCGTCCAGCGCCCGCACGCTCCCGAAGCGCTTGTGCAAGTCCCTGACCTCGATCGTCGTTTCCATGACCGCCAGGCTAGGAAGCGCGGCGGCCGGACGCGTCACCCCTCGGAGCCAGCTTTCGCATCCCTCACGCGGGGGACGACCAGTCCGGACTCGTAGGCGGCGACGACGGCCTGGGTGCGGTCGCGCAGGCCGAGCTTGGCGAGGATCCGGCTGACGTGGGTCTTGACCGTCTCCTCACCGACGACGAGGCGGGCCGCGATCTCCGGGTTCGACAGGCCCTCGGCGACGAGCAGCAGCACCTCGGTCTCCCGGGCGGTGAGGGTGCCCAGCCGGGGCGGCGGGGTGTTCGCGGCCGCGCGGTCGGGCAGCCGGGCGAACTCGCCGATCAGCCGGCGGGTGATGGCGGGCGCGAGCAGGGCGTCCCCGGCGGCGACGACCCGTACGGCGTCGAAGAGCCGCTCGGCGGTGACCTCCTTGAGCAGGAAGCCGCTGGCGCCGGCACGCAACGCGTCGTAGACGTACTCGTCCAGGTCGAAGGTGGTGAGGATGAGGACGCGCGGCGGGCCGGTCCGCTCCGGTGCCGTGCCGACGAGCCGGCGGGTGGCCTCGATGCCGTCCAGACCCGGCATGCGGATGTCCATCAGGACGACGTCCGGGCGGGTCGCGCGGCACACGCCGACCGCCTCGGCGCCGTCCACGGCGGTGCCGACCACGGTGAAGTCGGGCTGGGAGTCCAGCAGCGCGGCGAAGCCGGTCCGGACGACCAGGTGGTCGTCGGCGATCACGACGCGGATCGGCGGGGCGGGGACGCTCATGCGCTCTCTTCCGTCCTGGGCTCGGGGTCGTCGCGCGGGGGCGCGGGGAAACGGGCCGCCACCAGGAAGCCGCCGACGTCCGCCGAACCGGCGCGGACGTCTCCGGCCACCGCTGCGGCCCGCTCCCGCATCCCCAACAGGCCGTGCCCGTCGGGTGGTCGCCCGGTGGCCGGGCCTGGGCCGTTGTCGCGGACGCGCAGATGCAGGCGGTCGTCGGCGTAGTGCAGTTCGACGTCCACCGCGGCGCCCGGCGCGTGTTTGCGGGCGTTGGTGAGGGACTCCTGGACGATCCGGTAGACGGCGAGTTCGACCCCGGGGTCGAGGGCGCGGGGAAAGCCGCTGAGGACCAGGCGGACGGAGCCGTCGGTGGCCGAACGGGCCTCGTCGAGAAGGCCGTTGAGGTGGCGCAGGTCGGGCTGGGGGCTGCGCTCGGCGCCGCCCGCGGTGCCGGTGTCCTCGCGCAGCACGCCGAGCAGGCGGCGCATCTCCGTGAGCGCGGCGCGTGCGGTGTCCCCGATGCCGAGGAGGCGTTCGGCGCCCTGGGCGGGCATGCCGGAGGTGGCCACCCGGGCGGTCTCGGCCTGTACGGCGATCATGGAGAGGTGGTGTCCGACGACGTCGTGGAGTTCGCGGACGATCCGGGCGCGCTCGCCCCGCGCCGCGTTCTCCCACTCGGTCACGGCCATGACCCGGCGTACCGCGGAGTGCGCGCGGCGGTGCTCGGCGGCCCGCCCGGCGAGCCCGGCACAGACGGCCACGGGTGCCAGCACCGCGAGCAGCAGTGTGCGGGCGGCCGGGCCGGCAGCCGTGTCCGTGACCGTGTTCAGGGCCAGGGCGAGGAAGGGCGCGCCGAGCAGGAGCGCGGTCAGGGTGCGACCGGTGCGGGCCAGCCGGTACTGGGCGACGAGCTGGGCCGCGAGTCCCGCGATCGTCAGGGTGTGCAGGATCGTGAGTGAACCGAGGCTCGCGGCGGTGACCGTGACACCGGCCGCAGGCGGGCGCAGCAACAGCGACGGCAGTGCTGTCGCCAGACAGAACAGCGCTATGACCAGGGTGAGTTGCACCCGGCCGGTAGCGGAGGCGGCATCCGCCGACAGCCGCGGGACAAAACCGTGGCCGGCGACGAACTCCGCGAGCGACTCGGAGACCGCCAGGAGTCCGAGCAATGCCCCGTAGACGTACGGCCGTCGGTCGACCCGGCGGCGCAGCCGGCGCCAGGTGTCCCGCCATGCCCCCGCACGCATCACGCGGGTCAGTATGACAGCGGACCGCCGTGCCGAGGGTCCGCTCGGACTTCGGCACGATCGGCCGCGGACCAACCCACCGTCGTGCGCCGCGTCGTGATCGGCGTCTCCGCCGCGGCCCCCGACGCGGCGCTGAAGAACCACACCGGCGTCGCGATCCGCCGCCCCTTCACGCCGGCCGTCGCCAACGCCCTCGCCGTCGGCGGCGCGGTGGGTGCCCCGGCACGGGCCGCAGCCGGGTCGGTCGGAGCCAGGGCGGGCTCGTGGTGGGCCGGCCGGGTCAGGACACGGCCGGGCCGGTCAGGTACCGGCCCTTCTCGTCGTACGGCCAGACGTTGGGCAGGCAGCCGTGCATGCCCTTGATCTGCTGCATCATCACGGGGGCGGGCTGCCCCGCTCCCGGGCAGCCGACGTGGCCGTGGTGCAGGAAATGGCCGACCTCGTGGTTGATGATCAGCGCCCGGTAGTCCTTGACGCGCTGGGCGTAGACGGGGGTCGCGAGCAGCCAGCGCTTCAGGTTCACCATGACGTTGTCCGCCACGTTGCAGTTGACCTCGCCCCCGGTGTCCAGCCCGTACTCCCCGCAGATCTTGTCCACCGTCCCGGGCGTCGCGACCCGGACGACGAAGTCGGTCGGACCGCTCGACACCCGTTCGAACGCCGAGTGGCCGTCGGCGGTCCAGCCGCGCGGGTCGGCCAGGATCCGCTCGACCTGCCGGGCGACGTCCGCCGCGGACAGGTCGATGCCTTTCTCGACGTCGACCCGGTAGCGCAGGACCGTTCCGGATCCGACCCTGGTGCTCGCGCCGGCCGCGGTGACGAACGTGCCCGGGCCCGTGGCCGGGATCTCCGGGGTGGCCGAGGTGCTGGGGCGCGAAGAGGCGGAGGTGGTGGCCGGAGTGGGTGACGGGGAGCGGGAGCCGGGCGCCGGGCCGGTGGCGCCGAGGCGGCCGGACCGGGCACGCTCGGTGGGCCCGGCCGGTGCCCCGCCGTGGGCCGCCCCCGTACCGGACGAGCCCCCGTCGACGGCCACGAAACCGGCGGCCCCCAGGACGGCAAGCGCGGTCACGGCCCCCCAGAGCGGCCCGCTCCGCCTCCGTCCGCTGGGGACGGCGTGGGAGGGGCCGCTCTGGCGACGGCCACGGGAGGAACGTGCGGTGCGCGTGGTCATGACCGTCAGGCTGTGATCGGAATGTGATCGGATCTGGCGCACGCGATAACGAAAAGATAACAGGCAATGGGTTGCAGGTTTATATGATCATCCCGTAACAAACGCACAGCTGTGCGGATGCGATGCGGATACTGAGCGCATGCCACGCGTTCTGCTGATCGAAGACGACCGTGCCGTGCGGGAGGGGGTGGCCCTCGCCCTGCGCCGCCAGGGTCACGAGGTCTCTCCGGCCGCCACCGGGGAGGACGGGCTGGAACGGGTGCGGTCCTTCCGGCCGGACGTCGTGGTGCTGGACCTCATGCTGCCCGGGATGTCCGGACTCGACGTCTGCTCCCGGATCCGTGGCCTCGACCAGACCCTGCCGATCGTCATGGCGACCGCGCGCGGTGACGACGAGGACATCGTGGTGGGCCTGGAGGCGGGGGCCGACGACTACGTGGTCAAGCCCGTGCAGGCGCGGGTGCTGGAGGCCCGCATCCGCGCGGTGCTGCGCCGGGCGGCCGGCACACCCCCCGAGGGCGGCATACCGAAGATCGACACCTACGGCGACCTGTCCGTCGACCGGGCCGGGCTCGCGGTCGCCCGCGGCGGCGTACCGGTCCCGCTCGCCCCGTCCGAACTCCGGCTGCTGCTCACCCTGTCCGCGGCACCCGGCCAGGTGTTCAGCCGGCAGCAGCTGCTTGAGGCGGTGTGGGAGCACAGCTATCACGGGGACGCGCGGCTGGTGGACGCCTGTGTACGGCGGCTGCGCGCCAAGCTGGGCGAGCCGCCGCGCGAGCCACGCCACATCCAGACCGTGCGCGGCTTCGGCTACCGGTTCGCGGCCCGGTGAGGCGCCCCCGTCTCCCGCAACTGCGCGGTCTGCGGATCCGGCTGGTGCTCGCGTTCACGCTGGTCGCCGCCGTCACCGCCGCCACCACTGGCGCCCTGACCTTCCGCGAGGCCCGTACCGGCGTGCTCCAGCAGAGCCAGGACGCCGTGATCCAGCAGTTGCGCACCCAGGTCGGCCGCCTCGCCCCGGACCTCGCCTTCCCCCCGGACGAGGCCGCGCTGGCCCGGTTCGCGGCGGACGTGGCCCGCTCCGAGCCCTCCGGCACCTGGCGGGTGCTGACCGCCTACGGCCACCTGAGCGCCACCTCGGCCCCGGGCGACCGCTTCGAGGAGCTGACCCCCGCCGTGCGCGCGGCCGTCGGCTCCAGCTTGGCCACCGTCTTCCAGCGGGTGGCCGTCGGTGACCGCACGGCACTGGTCGTCGGCATGACGGTCACCTTCGCCGAGGCGCCCGCCAGGGGCGTCTACAACTCCGGCGTCCATGTCTTCCTGACGGTGCCGCAGACCACCGAACTCGCCTACGTCGACGCCCTGGTCACCGCCGCCGAGCGCGCCGCGGTACCCGCGCTGACGCTGGCTGTGCTGCTGGCGCTGCTCGCCGCCCGCGGAGTGCTGCGCCCGGTACGGGCGCTGCGCCACGCCACCCGCAGCATCGCCGAGGGGCGTCTGGACACCCGCCTCGCCGTCGACGGGTCCGACGAACTCGCCGATCTCTCCCACACGTTCAACGAGACGGCCGCCGCGCTGGAGAAGTCGGTTGCCGAGCTGCGCGGCATGGAGGCACGGGCCCGCCGGTTCGCCGCGGACGTCTCCCACGAACTGCGCACCCCGCTCGCCGCCATGTCCGCCGTCACCGACGTCCTCGACGAGGACGCCGCCCGCCTGGACCCGGACACCGCCACCGCCGTCCGCCTGATCAGCGAGGAGACCGTGAAACTGGCCCGGCTGGTGGACGACCTGATGGAGATCTCCCGTTTCGACGCGGGCGCCGCGGTGCCGCACCTGGACGAGATCGACCTCGCCGAGTCCCTGCGGCGCACCCTCGACGCCCGCGCCTGGACCGGCCTGGTGGAGTGCGACCTGCCGCCGCCCGGCACCCTGCGCGGCCGCGTCGACCCGCGCCGCCTCGACGTCGTCGTGGCCAACCTGGTCGGCAACGCGCTACGGCACGGCGCCCCGCCCGTCACCCTGCGCCTGTACGACGGCACGGAGTCCGGCGGGGCACGGCTCGCCGTGATCGAGGTGCTGGACGGCGGTCCCGGGATCCCGGAGGACGTGCTGCCGCACGTCTTCGAGCGGTTCTACAAGTCGGACGCCGCCCGCACCCGTACCGAGGGCAGCGGCCTGGGCCTCGCGATCACCGCGGAGAACGTCCGGGTGCACGGCGGCACGGTGCGCGCCGGGAACCTGCCCGAGGGCGGCGCGGTCTTCACCGTACGGCTCCCGCTGCCGGCCGGCGAGCCGCCCCAGGAGGACCCATGGTGACCCTTCGGCGCCGGGCCCGCCGTGCGTTCCTGCTCCTCGTTGCGACGGGCGCCCTGGCCTCCTGTGGCATCCCCACGACCGGTGTGGTGCAGGCGGGCGGTCCCGCCAGCGGGGCCGTGCCGTCGACGCGCCTGTACTTCGTGCGGGGCGACGCCCTGATCGCCGTCCGGCGCGCGACGGACGCGCCGGGCGACGTCGAGTCGGCGCTGCGGGCACTGTTCCTGGGCCCGACCGCCGCGGAGCGGCGCAAGGGACTGACGACGCGGCTGCCGCTGCTCACGGCCGTGCCGACGACGGTCCCGTCCGTCCCGGCGGACGGCGGCGCCGCCGTCGTACCGGACTTGCCCCGCTGGGCGGATCTCGTGAAGGTGACAGCGCGCGACCACCGGATCTCCGTCGAACTGTCGGTCGCGCTGGGCGAGTTCCACGATCCCCGCCTCGCGGCCGCGCAGCTCGTCTGCACGGCGGACGCGGCGCAGCGCGTAGCCGCCCCCGGTGCCGATCCCGAGCCGGTGACGGTCACGCTCCCGGCCGGCCGACGCGTCGAGGGAGCCGCCACGAGCTGTCCCGGCACCTGACACGGAACCCTGCCCCAGCCTGTCGGCACGCCCCGCGTCACGCACCGTGCCGCCCCTGCGCCGTCGTCCGCAGTTGCGGGCCCCTGATGGACAGCCGGCCACCGAACTGGGTGAGCTGTGAGGCGGTCGCCTCGGCCAAGGTGATGGTGCGCGTGGCCGCGCGGGTGGCCGGGTGCGCGAGCCAGCGGGGTACGGCGTCGGGGGTGACGGTGACGGTGCGGCGCGCCGGTAGTGGGCTGCCGCCGAGGCCCGTGACCCTGCCGGTCAGCTTGCGGACGTAGAGGGTGGCCACCCCGCCGGCGCCCTGCCCCTTGAGCGTGGAGGTGGTCGCCGGCCTCGCCCGAAGGCGCATCGCCGCGCGGCCCCGGCCCGCGGTCAGATCGAGGTTGACGGCGTCCAGCGACCGTACGGTGAACTTCAGGGCGCGGACGGTCCCGCCCCCCGTATGCACCGAGACCACCCCACGGAACCGCGCGCCACGGAGCACGAGCCGGTCGGCGCGGAGCACGCAGGGGCCCTTCGCAGCGCGGACCGGGGGCGCCGAATCGAGCCGCGCGGCGGAAGCGCCGGCGACGCTGCCGGCCGTCCGCGGTACGTCGAGGTGCAGGAGCACGGCCACGCCGGCCACGGCCAGCGCGGCCGCGAGCGGCCGGGCCACACGCCCGAGCACGAGCCCGGCGGTACTGGTGCGCGAGTCAGCTGCCACTGCACTCCTCACCCGTCGTCGGCTGGTCGGCCTGGGGTGGCAGCCAGGCACAGGCCAGGGAGCCGCCGATCAGGCCGGAGGCCACGCCGAGGAAGAGACCGCCGAAGTTCGCGACGGGGAAGGAGACGAGGGCGAGCAGCAGGGTGGCGATCCCGGCGAACACCCGGAGATGGGGACGGCAGCAGAGCGCGACCCCCAGGGCCAGGAGCAGGGTTCCGATCACCAGGGACCCGGCGCCGGAGGTGGTCGACAGGGCGAGCGGAATCCCGCCCAGGTTCAGGTTGGCGTACGGCCAGTAGAGGATGGGCAGACCGGCGGCGAAGGTGAACAGCCCGGCCCAGAAGGGGCGTTCACCTCGCCAGGTGCGGAACCCGCGCCGGAACCCCGGCGCCCTGGTGAGCAGTTGCCGTCCTCTGCCGAAGAGGCCGGTGATCACGCGTCCTGTCCTGGTCACGGGGGTCAGAAGCATGCGTGGTTGCCCTGTTCGAGCCGCAGGCGCAGGCCCGGGATGCTGAGCGTGCCGGCGGAGACCGCGACCGCGCTCACCCGTACGTCGTTCAGGGTGGTCGACAGCGCCTGCTGGGCGACGCCGTCGGGGTCGAAGAACTGCGAGTTCCGGTCGCCGGACCTGACCGGGCCCTTGGTGACGGCGCCCTGGGCGACACCGATGTCGAGGCCGCTGAAGTTCGCTTCACCGACCGACTCGGCCGTCGCGTCGATGAAGAAGTTCGAGGTCTCGACCGACCGGCCGCCACCGCCGGTGAGCCGCAGGGTCTGCGTGCCCAGCACCGGGACGTCGACGACGACGGACTGGCACAGCCCGTCGATCGTGGCGTGCCGGAAGCCGGTGACCGCGACGGGGACGAGTTCGTGTTTCCTGGTCACGTCGACCATGCCGTAGAGGCTGAACCCACGGGCGGTCAGGGAGTCGGCGGCGAGCTGGAACTGCTGTCCGGAGATGAAGAACGAGGCGGCGAGCACTCCCTGTGCCATGGCGATGCCGACGGTCGCACAGGCGCCGACGCTGGGCACCAGGACCACTGCGAAGCGTCTCCAACGGGTTCGTCCGGCACGGTGCGACATCCCGTCTCCTTCGGTCGTGAGGTGGACCCGCCCATGCCGACGAGGCAACGGATGCCCTGTTTGTCCGGTGATGGATCCTAGGCTCCCGGCTGCGCGGACCGACTGCACGCCAGGCCCGCCGGACGAGTGACGCAAGTTCTGCTGCTCTCTTCGGGCGACGGCGCCCCGCCTGCGGCCGGCGGAGCACGGAGGCCGGCACCTCGGCCTCCGCGGCCACTGGCTCCCTCACTTCCGCCTCGACCGCTTCGCCGCGTACCTCGGCACAGGCACAGGAACAGGCACAGGAGGCGAACGGCACCTGCGGCGAAGGGACTTCGGCCGCCCCTGCGGGGTGTCGCCACACGCCCTGCGCGGCCAGCCGGTGGTGTGCGTACGGCCGGACAGTCCGCTCGCCGGCCGGGCCGAGGTGTCGGCCGGCGAGCTGCTCACCGTGCCGCTGGTCGCCATGCGCACCGGTTATGTGATGCATCGCCATGTGCACCGGCTGCCGGCGGACCGTACCCCGTCTTCTCGTACTCGACGGACTGCGCCGAGATGGGCAAGCTGATGGTCGCGGAGGGGCTGGGCGCGACGGTACTGCCGGACTTCAGTGTGGACGGCGACCCGCTGGAACGCGGCGGGACGATCGTGTGCCGGCCGCCGGCCGGGGACGCCACCGCCGACGGGCCGGGTCGGTGCCGCAGGCCGCGCGGGACCGGTACGAGACGTTCGTGCGCCGGGCGGCCGAACCGGGCGGGACGGTGGCACGGCAGCCTGACGTCCGCGCACACGGGGGCCTGTCGGCATGGTTCGTCCGCTTCGCCCCCGTTGTTTCGGTACGGTGGGAGCCGCTCCGCGGACGGGGCCCCGGTCCGGTTCCCCGAGCGCTGACACGGCATTCAGGCCCGGCAAGGAGACAGCATGCTCTCGGACTCGATCGTCTTCGGCGCCGGGGGCTTCATCGGCCGCTCCCTCGTGGCGGAACTCCTGCGCGGGGGCCACCGGGTGGCGGCCGCCGTGCGCGGCTCCGGGGACGGCCTGACGGCTTGGCTCGACGGACAGGGGGTGGACCGTACCGGCCTGACGGTGGTCCGGGCCGACATCACCGCGCCCGGTCTTGGACTGGCCGAGGAGGGTCTGGCCGGGATCCGTGATGTCTACAACACCGCCGCCCGCTTCGCGTTCGGCATCGCGGCGGCCGAGGCCCGGGCGGTCAACGTGACGGGCGCCGTACACGTGGTCGCCTGGGCGGCGGGCCTGCCGAAGCTGCGCAGGGTGGTCCACATCAGCGGTTACCGGATGGCCGCCGCCGACGGACGGCCGCCGGACTACCGCGGGCAGGGCGCGTACGAGGCGTCGAAGCAGGAGGGCGACGCCGCGGTGCGGGCCCGCGCCCGCGAGCTGGGCGTCCCGCTGAGCATCGCCAATCCCAGTACGGTGATCGGTCCGGGACAGTACCTCGGCCTGGCCGAGGTGGTCGCCACTCTCTGGCAGGGGCGGCTGCGGGCCCTGCCCGGCGGTCCCGGCATCTTCCTTCCGGTCGTGACCCTCGACCACTTCGTCCGGTTCCTGGCCGCTCTTCCGCAGGACCCCGAGAGCGCGGGCCGCACCTACTGGGTGCTGGACGACTCGACCCCCGAACTTCCTGCGCTCGTCGGCCTGCTCGCGGAGCACATGGGGGTGCGCTCCCCCCGTCGCTCGATCCCGGTGGGTCTGCTGCGCAGGCTGCCCCGCGCGATCACCCGGGCGGATCCCGAGACCCTGTCGTTCCTGTCGGCCGACCGCTACGACACGGCCGCCGCGCGCGCCCTGTCCGAGGCACACGGACTGTCCATGGCCCCCGTGCGGGCGGCGCTGCGCCAGTGGGCCGACGACCTGGTCGCCACCCGCTTCGGCCGCTCCGGCCCGTGCCGCCGCCCTTACGGCTTCCACCATGTGGCGGGTACCCGTACCTGGGTGACCGGAGAGCGGCGGCGCCCCGGTTACGTGCTGTTGCACGGACTCCTGCTGAGCGCCGACGCCTGGGCGGGGGTGGCGGACCTCTTGGACGCGCCCGCCCTCGCGGCCGACCTCCCCGGCTTCGGCAGGTCGGGAGCGAGCACCGGACCGCTCGACGACTGGCTGGCCGACCTGCTGCGCCCGGTGGCGGACCGGCCGGTGCTCGTGGCGCACTCGCTCGCGTGCGGCCCCGCCCTGCGCTACGCGGCGGCCCACCCCGACCGGCTCGCCGCACTCGTGCTGGTCGCTCCGGCCTTTCTCCAACGGCCGTCCGCCGCCTTGCTGCGCTCGCCCCTGGCCGTACCGCTGCTGCGCACGGCTCCCGCCTCCCGCCTGGCTCGTTCACTCGGTCTGCCCGAGAGCCCCGGGCTCGACTCCCTCGCCCTGGACCTTCGGCGGGCAGGGACGTCGCGCCGGGTGGTCGCCGCGATGCGCGACGCCCACGGGCAACGCGCGGAACTGCGCCGTGTGCTGCGGGAGTTGCGGCTTCCCGTGGACATCGTCGTCGGGTCGGCGGATCCGCTGGCGGAATCCGTGAGCACGCCGGTGACGGTGATCGAAGGGGCGGGGCACTGTCCCCAGGTCACCCATCCGGCCTCCGTCGCACACCTGCTGACGTCCTGCCGGGACCGGGCCGCCGCCCCGCGCACTACCGCGTGAAGGCGAGGACCACGTTGTGTCCCCCGAATCCGAAGGACGTGGACAGGGCCGCCCGGGCTGATGCCCGCCGCGGTGCGCCGGCCACCAGGTCCAGTTCGATCCCGGCCGAGGCCCTGTCCAGGTTGCGGACCGGCGGGATCAGCCCGTGCACCAGGGTGAGGACGGTGAAGACGGCCTCGACCGCGCCGGAGGCACCCAGCAGGTGGCCGGTGGCCGACTTGCAGGCGGTGACCGCCGGATGCCGGCCCACGGCCTCCTGCACGGCCCTGGCCTCGGTGGCATCGCCCACGGGCGTACCGGTGGCATGCGCGTTCACGTGGTCGATGTCGGCCCCGGTGAGGTCCGCGTCCCCCAACGCCGCCGTGATGGCCCGCGTCTGCCCCTCGGCGGCGGGGAGTGTCACGTCGTACGCGTCGGACGTGACACCCGCGCCCGACAGGGTCGCGTGCACGCGCGCGCCGCGTGCCCGCGCGAAGTCGGCGCGCTCAAGGACGACCATGCCTGCGCCCTCGGACATGACGAACCCGTCGCGTTCCTGGTCGAACGGCCGGGATGCCAGGTCGGGGGCGTCGTTGCGCAGGGAGAGGGCGCGCATCCGGGCGAACGCGCCGAGTGCCAGGGGGTGCAGGCAGGCGTCCGTGCCGCCCGCGACGACCACGTCGGCACGGCCGGTGCGGATCAGCAGCGTGCCGACCGCCAGCGCCTCCGCACCGGACGCACAGGCGCTGGTCGGGGCGTGCGTGCCGGCCCGGGCCCCCAGCAGCAGGCCGACCGCCGCGGCACTGCCGTTGGGCATCAGCATGGGCACCGTGTGCGGCGAGATGGCGCGTGGGCCCCGTTCCTCCAGCCGGTCGTCCTGTTCGAGGAGGGTGAGCCCGCCGCCGATGCCGGTCCCCACGACCACGGCGAGCCGTTCGGGCTCGACCTGCGGCACGCCGGCGTCCGTCCACGCCTCCCGGGCCGCCACCACCGCGGCCGCCTGACTGCGGTCCAGCCGCCGCCGCTGGATCCGGTCCAGCCGGCCGGTGGGGTCCTCGCACATACCTCCGGCGATGCGGACGGGCAGTTGCTCGGCCCAGGGGGTGTCCAGCCGGGACACGCCGGACCGGCCGGACAGCAGTGCCGCCCAGCTGGAGGGCACGTCACCGCCGAGCGGGGTGGTCGCTCCCAGGCCCGTCACCAGCACATCGGCTCCCGATGGCGGACGCCGGCCGGTGCGGGGCCGGTTCGTTTCAGTGGTCGCGTCAGTGGTCGCGGGCAGCATGACGGGTTCCTTCCGCGCGGTGTTCCTGTCTCTTGCCTTGCGTCGCCGGCGGGAGGCTCCCCGCCGTCTCCCGGGCCGCTCGTGGGAGCCCGGCCGTCACCAGCGCCATGATGGCGATCAGCAATTCCCCGGTGGTGAGAATGTCTTCGGCCTTTTCCATGCCTTTCCCGGAACCTTCGAATATCGACCGTTTTCTTCGGCACATCCGCCCGGAGAAATCTACTGGTCCGGAACGGTCCGGCGCTTCATTCTTTCTCACGAGATCGGGGCGGTCCCGGAAGGCCACCCAAAGGACCATTAGAACTATTAACAGCCTGCCATCTGTCCTATTTTATGCAGAAACCCGGGCGGCATCCCCGTCAATTCAGTTGTTGCAGCGACGCTTGGCGGCACTGCATAGTGAGGTAGTAATGCCGCAGGGGGAGCGAAACGAACAGTCCGGTGCATTATTCCACCCATCCGAAAGGGGAAGTCAATTCGTGCCTCAATACAGTGAGGGGCAGTTATTCTCAGCCACCCAGGACGTACGGGTCCTGCGCTGGCCGGTCGAGGTGCAGGAACTGGAGCGGTTGCGGCGCCGGGGAATCCTCCGCCTCCTCGTGGTGGAGAACGGCGCGACTCCGCCGGTTCCGAGCGACTCGCGGGAGGACTGGATCCGGGCGCCGGTCAGCAGGGCCGACTTCGCCGCCCGGGTCGCGGCGCTCCGGGCCAGAGCCGGCACACACCGGATCCCCGTCCTCGACCAGGACGGACTCCTCCGGTACGGCAGCCGGATGGTGCCCGTGTCACCGACCCAGATGGACCTGCTGCGACCGCTGGTCGAGCGGTACGGCGCCCTCGTGGCCCGGGACGAGCTGATCGCCCTGCTGCACGCGCGGCGTGGAACGGCCAGCCAGAACGCCCTGGACCTGCACATCATGAGGATCCGGCGCAAGGTGGTCTGCCTCGGACTGCGCGTCAGGACCGCAAGCGGACGAGGATATCTCCTCGAATCGAGCGACTGATTTTCACAACAGCCAACGAAACGCGCCCTGTTGAGCGCCGTGCGCTCGACAGGGCTCGCGCGGAGCACCGCAGGCTCACTGGAGCGCCACCGGAGCGCTGGGGCCGGTCCGCTGCCGGACGGGCTCCGGGCAGGGCAGCGCCATCAGGCCCGATCGATAGGCATGGATGACCGCGTGCACCCGGTTGCGCAGGTTCAGTTTTTCCAGCAGTCGTTGCACATGGGATTTCACGGTGTTTTCGCTGAGCACCAGCACCGCGGAGATCTCCGTATTGCTCAGCCCCTGGGCCAGCAGCCGGAACACCTCCCTCTCCCGCCGGGTCAGCAACTCGAATCCCCCCGTTCCCGTCGCGGTGACCCCAGGGAATTCGCCGGCCTCGGAAAACCCGCCGTCGCCGCCCGCCCGAGGGCCCTCCTCGTCGAAGAAGATCCGGTAGCCGGCCGCCACGACGTGAATCGCGGACAGCAACTGTTCCGGGGTGACCCGGTGGAGCACGACGCCGTGCACTCCGGCCCGCAGGGCGCGCCGCGCGCCGGTACCCCCCTCAGGGGCCATGAGCAGGACGCCGGGCCTCCCTTCGCCGCAGCACGCGGACAGTTCGTCGACCAGTTCCACGGCGTCGGGAACCCGGAGGGCACCGGCGAGCAGCAGATGCGGTCGCAGTTCACGGGCCTTTTCCACCGCGCTCACCTGGTCGGACACCTCGCCGACCACCTCGATACCGGGGTCCTCGTCGAGGACGGACCGGATTCCGGTGCGGGCGATGGACCGGTCGTCCACCAGCAGGACCCGGATCGGTGGGCTCATCGCCGTCCCCTCCCCTCCTGCCGGACGTGTGTCATGCGGACGTGTGTCATGGGCACATGTGCCGTTCCGTACGCCGGTGACGTGCATGCCGTCAGACCATGTCGCCCACGCACCCGGGCTCGGCCGGTGCGGGGTCCTCGGAGCCGCCGTCGCGGGGGCGCCGCGGTACCAGCAGGACCGCCAGCGCGCCGCAGGTGATCAGGGCGACGCCGGTCCACACGGCCGGAACCATGCCGTCCGTGAACCGGTCCGCCGTGCTGAGGTCTCCGTGCGCGGAGAACACCGAGGCGAGCACCGCGATGCCGAGGACACCACCGAGTTCGCGCAGTGCGCTGATCGCTCCGGAGGCCATGCCGCGCTCTCCCGCTTCGACCGCGCTCATCACCGTGTTCGCGGTGGGCGTGAAGTAGAAGGTCATGCCCAGACCGCACAGGACCAGCGCGGGAACCAGCGACGGATAGGGGACCTCGGGCGAGACCCGGGCGGCGATCCACCCCAGCCCGAGGGCCTGCAGGGCCAGTCCGAGCGCCACGATGGTCCGGCTGCCGACGCGGTCGGAGACCAGACCCACCAGGGGCGCCACGAAAACGGGCACCGCGGTCCACGGCAGGATCCGCAGTCCCGCCTCCAGGGGCGTGTAGCCGCGTGGGCCCTGGAGGAACTGGGTGAGCAGGAAGACCGACCCGAACATGCCGGCGAACATCAGCAGCCCGGCGCCGTTCATCGCGCTGAAGGTCCGGTGGCGGAACAACTTCATCGGGAACATGGGGTGTTCGGCCCGCAGCTCCCAGCGGACGAAGGCGACCAGGACGGCCGCGCCACCGGCCAGCGACAGCAGGACGCGCGCGCTGCTCCAGTGGTCGGCGTGACCGTTGATGATGCCGAAGACGACCCCGAAGAGTCCGGCACTGGCCAGGACGGTGCCCACCAGGTCCAGGCGTGGGCCGGGGCCGTGGCTCTCGGTGAGCTTCCACCGGGCCACGGGCAGCACCACCGCTCCGATCGGCACGTTGATCCAGAAGATCCACTGCCAGCTCAGGTGCTCGACCACCGCTCCGCCGAGGAGCGGTCCCATGGCGATCGCCACGCCCTCCACGGCGCTCATCGCCCCCAGCAGGGCACCACGGCGCCGCTCGGGCGCCGCGTCCGTGAGGATCGTCAGGTTCAGCGGCATCAGCAGCGCGGCGCCGAGCCCCTGCACGGCGCGCGCGGCGATCAGGGCGCCGATGCCGGGGGCCAGCGCTGCCCCGGCCGACGCGACGACGAAGACACCCAGCCCGATGCCGAACATCCGCCGCCGGCCGAACCTGTCCCCGAGGGCCGCGCCGGTCAGCATGAGCACCGAGTAGGTGAGGGTGTAGGCGTTGACGGTCCACTCAAGCTGCTGGATGCTCCCGCCGAGGTCCTCGCGGATCGACGGCAGGGCCGTGATGACGACGAGGTTGTCGAGCGACACCATGGCCACGCCCAGGCCACAGCAGAAGAACGTCCACAGCACGCTCCGTTGCCGAACACTCATGTCCACCTCCATGGTCGGACGGGTCGCGCGGGCACCGGCGGCACGGCCTCGCCCGGTCCGCGTCACGAGGCCGCGCCGGGGCGACGGGCCAGCCGCAGGAGTTCCGGCAGCAGCGCCCCCAGTTCCACCGGCCATCGCGCCCGGGTGCGCCACCGCTCCCCCAGCGGCCTGGCCTTCTGGTGCACATCGAGACGGACCTCGGGCCGCACCCGCTGACCGGCCAGCAGCCGCACCACCATGTGGGAGCTGATCACGCCGAACGCCATGGCGGTGTAGGCGACCTGAGGAAAGCTGTAGTCGGTCCGGGCGTGGTTGGCCCGGATCTCGGCCAGCATGTCCGTCGGCACGTGCCGCAACGGCACGGCCCGGCGCAGCAGCTCCCACATGTCGTAACGGTCCGCGTCGTGCGGTCCGAGGGCCCCCGCGAACGGTTCGCGGACGTGCCGGTAGTCGTAGCAGCGGACGTACTGGGTGCCTGCCATGTCCCAGCCGGTGATCAGCGGCAGCCGGCGCCGTACGGCGTGGCGATGCAGCAGGAGTTTGGCCCGCCAGCCCTCGGGGGTCGTGACGTCCACCCCGTCGATGACCACCTGGCAGGAGGCCGTCAGCTTCTCGACGGTCTGCGGGGTGACGCCTTCGGTGAAGACCTCGACCGAGGCATGGGGATTGATCGCCCGTACCCGGTCCCCGGCCAGCGAGGCCTTGTTGCGGTCGAGGTCGGCGACGGTCGCCGACTGCCGGTTGAGATTGTTCAGTTCGTACGTTCCCGGGTCGGCGAGCACGAACTTCTGCAGGCCGAGCCGGGTCAGCGGTTCGACTGCCGCGCCGCCGATCGACCCGCAGCCGGCCACCAGGACGGTGGCCGTGCGCAGCGCCCACTGATCGGCCCCGGGCACCACGCCGGCGTTACGGGCGGTCAGTTCGGCGTAGAACCCGGCTTTCGCCGCAGGACCTGCCGGCGCCTCGGTCATCGGCTCCCTGTCGCCGTTCGTCACCTGCGAGCCTCTCCTCGTGCGGGATCGGGACGGTGTCCGGTGCCCCTCCTGTGTGCGGCCAGGGTGGTGATCACGGCCTGCCACGAGGCGAGGCCGCCCGTCCCGTCGAGGTGGGAGCGGACCACGTCCCGGTACCAGGTGATGTCCGCGGGCACCGGGGCGGCGAACGGCTTGGCCACGACCGTCTGCCGGTAGATGGGCGCCATGGGATCCGACTCGCGGAGGTACGGCGACGTGCCCTCCACCACGTGCAGGTCGAAGCCGACCAGCCGCAGATGGCGCAGGGCGACGTGTTCCTTGGCGTCGCCGAGTACGACGCGCACGCCGTCGCCCAGCGCGAGCAGCGCCTCGCCGATGCCGAGCATGAGATGCCAGGGGACGCGGGTGCACTGCTCGTCCCGTGGCATCGTCTGGTCCCGCAGGAACCGTTTGAACTCGAAGGCCTGGTGGGTGCCCAGGCCGGGCCGCGCGTACCTGGCGAGCAGGTCGATGCGGTGGGCCGCCTCCGTCGGGAACGGGGTACGGCAAGGGGAGTCCAGGGGCAGACTCTCGGTGTCCGCCGAGCAGGCCAGTCCCACGTAGCCGCGGATCTTCCCGGAGCGCGCGCAGAGCGTGACGGTGTGGATGTTCTCCACGGGCGAGTGCGGCAGTGGTTCGTGGAAGGCGGCGGTGCGGTGGACCGCGTCGGCGGAGATCCAGTTCAGGCGGAGGTACTGGGCCAGGCGGAATCCCAGCACCCCCTTGAGGTAGCGGGCGGGGAACTGGCTGTCGCGGCCCGTGACGGTGACCAGGGCACCGTGCGGGTCCTCGACGAGGGAGAGAGGGTCGCCCCGGAACTCCACGGGCAGCCGCCGGTAGCTGAGCCGGTCGTGGAGCCCGATGATGTCCCGGGCGTAGCGCCGGGCGCGGGGGTCCTCGGTGCCGTCGGGCTCCAGGGCGGGGGTGTCGCACAGGACGGGGCCGATGCCTCGGCCGGCGGCCCTCACCACTCGTCCCGCTCGGCGTAGAGGCTGTCGGTGATGGCGAGCGCCAGGACCTCGGGGGTGCCCTCGTAGATCCGGGTGCCCAGCGCGTCGCGCATCGTCTTCTCCACGCCGTACGAGCGCAGATAGCCGCGTGCGCCGAGCAGGGACAGGGCCGTCTCCGCCACGTCGATCGCGGTCCGGTCCGCGAACAGCTTGGCCGCGGCCGGTTCGTAGACCGGTGGCGGCAGCTCGTTGTCGACCTTGTCGGCGGCGCGCAGGTACAGCATGCGGGCGGCGTCCACCTTGGCGGCCATGCCTGCCAGCTTGGCCGCCGTGAACTGCTGGTCCTTGAGGTGGCGGCCGCCCTGGACCCGTTCACCGCACCAGGCGATCGCCTGCTCCAGGGCGCTGCGCGCCACCCCTGTGGAGATGCCGGCCACCGCGGCGCGCGCCATGTTGCTCTGCGCCATGTTGATGGCCATGCCCTCGCCCTCCGTGCCGATCATGTACTCGGCGGGCACCCGGACGTCGTGGAACTCGAGTTCGCTGCCCAGGCAGGCGCGGTAGCCCATCTTGTCCGCCACGGGCCCGCGGACCACGCCGGGCAGGTCGAGGGGAACGATGAAGGAGGTGAGGCCGGACGCGCCCCGGCTGCCCTCCATGGTGGCGAACACGGAGGCGAACACGGCGACCTTCGCGTTGGTGATGAATCGCTTGCGGCCGCGCAGAACGTAGTCGTCGCCGTCCCTGCGGGCGGTCGTGACGTTGCGCGCGTGCTCGGCCTGGGAGGGGATGATGAGGTCGCAGCCCGCGTCCTCCTCGGTGACCGCGTTGCAGGCGAGGACCGGTTCGTCGCCCGAGAACAGGGGCAGGAAGCGGGCCTGCAGCCGCGGGTCGCCGGACAGCAGGATCGGCGCCTGGCCGAGCAGGGTGGCCCCGAAGATCAGTGCCGTGCCCGGGCAGACCGCGGCCACCTCCTCCAGCGCGGTGGCGACGCCCAGCATCCCCACCCCCAGGCCGCCGTACTCCTTCGGAATCGCCGCGCGGGTGAGACCGATCCGGTGGCCGTGACCGACGAGGTCCCAGTCGAAATGCGCCGCAGGTTTCTGGTCCAGGTCCTGGACGCGGGGTTTGACGACGTTCCGGGCGAATTCCTGCACGGTTTTCCGGAACTGTTCGACGCCGTTCGGAAGTACGTCGAAATTCAGCGCCGTCGCGGACACGGATTCGGAGAGAGCTGTGTTCACGTGCGGTGTCACTCCTTTGCGTCGGTTCGGTGTTCGGGCCGGGTCGCTCCGCGGCGGTTCACGGGCCGATGCCGGCGGCTGCCGCGATCTCGGGGTACCGGTCGAACGCGGGCCGCAGCATGGGCACCAGTTCCAGCACCTCGGCCACCTTGCCGCGGATCCGGAGCCGGCCGGTGGCGACGGCGACGGGCACCGGAAGTCGCCCCATCCACAGTGCGTGGGCCGTGTCGCAGGACATCTTGAGCGTGATCGCCGCCGGCCCCGCCGGCTCCTCGCCGACGCGGACACCCTGCGGTGACACGAAGATCTCGCAGTCGGGCTTCGTGTGGACGAGCCGGACCGACAGCCCGTCCTGCCGGGCCTTCGCCACGAAATCGGCGTCCTCCAGCAATACGGTGAACAAACCACTGAAGACCTTCACGGCCATTTCGCTGGACGGAAAAACGGACATGTTCCCCCTTCGCTGTTGGCTCGCTTCACGTTAGGGGGTGTCAGGACCGGATTCCACCACGCCAACACAAGGCCGAAGGGAAGCGGACAGGACATCGAAAGGAGGCGCGAGAAACGCGCGACCGGAAACAGATACCGGAAAGGAAATTCACCCACAGAGCACTTGGCGGGTTCTGGCACGCACCAACCGCGACTCTCTGCGTTTCCACCTCGTCAGCGTGCTGTCGGCGCTCAGGGAGCGCCGGGCGATCTGATCCAGCCCAGCGAGCGTTCGACGGCCCGCTGCCAGTTGTCGTACTCCGACTCCCGGTGACCGGCGTCCATTCCGGGCAGCCAGCGGGCCGCCGGGTGCCAGTTGCGGCGCAGTACCTCAAGATCCGGCCAGTAACCGGCGGCGAGCCCGGCGGCGTAGCCGGCTCCCAGGGAGACCGTCTCGGAGACCATGGGCCGTACGACGGGCACGTCGAGCACATCGGCGACGAACTGCATGAGCAGGTTGTCCGCCGTCATGCCACCGTCGACCTTCAGCTCCTTCAGGGCCACCGACGAGTCGGCGTTCATGGCGTCGACGACCTCACGTGTCTGCCAGCCCGTGGCCTCCAGGACGGCTCGGGCCAGGTGCCCGCTCGTGATGTAGGAGGTGAGGCCGACGATGACGCCGCGGGCGTCGCTGCGCCAGCGGGGTGCGAACAGGCCGGAGAAGGCGGGGACGATGTAGCAGCCGCCGTTGTCCTCGACGGTCCTCGCGAGGGTTTCGATCTCCGGCGCACTGCTGATCAGTCCCAGCCGGTCACGGAACCACTGGACCAGCGCCCCGGTGACGGCTATCGACCCTTCCAGGGCGTAGACCGGCGGCCGGTCCCCGATCTTGTAGGCGACCGTCGTGAGCAGTCCGTGCCGGGACCGTACGACGTCGGTGCCGGTGTTGAGCAGCAGAAAGCTGCCCGTTCCGTACGTGCACTTGGCCTCGCCCGGGGAGAAACAGGTCTGGCCGAAGAGCGCCGCCTGCTGGTCGCCGAGCGCGGCGGTGATGGGAACGCCGGGAAGCAGCGCGCGGGCCTCGCCGTAGGTCTCCGCGGAGGATCTGATCTCGGGGAGCATGGGACGGGGGACGCCGAAGAACGCCAGGAGTTCCTCGTCCCAGCTGAGCGTGTGGATGTTCATCAGCATGGTGCGGCTGGCGTTGGTGGCGTCGGTGATGTGCAGACCGCCGTCGGCGCCGCCGGTGAGGTTCCAGACAAGCCAGCTCTCCATGGTGCCGAACAGCACGTCACCGTCCTTCGCGCGCTGTTCCAGGCCTTTGACGTGGTCGAACAGCCAGCGGATCCGCAGCGCCGAGAAGTAGGTGGAGGGCGGCAGGCCGCACCGGTCCAGGAAGAACTCCTCGCCGGGCTGCTGCCTGAGCTCCTCGACCAGCGGCGCCGTGCGCGTGTCCTGCCAGACGAGCGCCCGGCCCAGCGGGGTGCCCGTACGGCGGTCCCAGAGCACCGTCGTCTCCCGCTGGTTGGCCAGGCCGATGGCGGCGACCTGTTCCGCGTCGACGGCCGCACCGGAGCCGGTCAGCACCTCGGCGACCACCCGTCGCAGGTTGTGCCATATCTCGACGGCGTCGTGCTCGACCCAGCCGGGCCTCGGGAAGTGCTGCTGGTGCTCGCGCTGTGCGACGGACACCAGCCGGCCGCCCCGGTCGAACAGAATGCATCGCGTGGAGTTGGTGCCCTGATCGATGGACATCACATAACGCTCCACCATGATCGGGTCCGCCTTCCGATGGGTCGCGGAGGAAGCCGGCGCCTACCAGCGGGCGGCGCCCAGGTCTCTGGAGATCGCCCGTGCGGCCTCCCGGATCAGTGTGATCAGGCTGGGCCGGGGGCGCCCCTGGCTGTCACAGATCCGCTCGACCGGACCGGACAGCCCGATGGCGCCGACGACAAGGCCGCCATGCCCCCGGATCGGCACGGCGAGCCCCGCCTCACCCATGCTCATCTCCTGGTTCTCGACGGCCCAGCCCACTTCCCGGACCTCGGCGAGTGCCCGGGTGAGCTGTTCCTGGGTGACCAGGGTGTGCCGGGTGTACGCGTCCAGCCCCGACTCCAGGGCGGAGTCGAAGGGCGCGGTCCCGTAGGCCAGCAGCACCTTGCCCAGCGAGGAGGCGTGCAGCGGCAGCAGCGCGCCCACGTCCAGCGTCTGGAGGGTGTCGTCGGGCCGGAACACGTGGTGGACGACCAGGACCATGCCTTCCAGGGGGGTGCCCAGGCGTACTGCTTCCCCACTGCGGGCGGCCAGGGCGTCGGCCCAGTTGATGGAGCGGGACCGCAGCTCGTTGACGTCGAGGTAGCTCGTGCCGAGGTGCAGCAGGGCCGCTCCGAGCTGGTATTTCCCGGTCGTCGCGTCCTGCTCCACGAAGTCCACGTGCTGGAGGGTGCGCAGAATGCCGTGGGCGGTTCCCTTGGCCAGACCGAGGGAGGCCGCCACCTCCCCGAGTCCGAGTCGGCGAGGCCCACCGGCGAGCAGCCGCAGAATGGCGGCCGCCCGTTCGATGGACTGGACCGGACCGGTCATGAAGCGAGCTTATTACCGTCTCGGGCGGTCCGCCGTACGGGCGCAGGGCCGCCGCGGCACCGGAGGGGAGGGGAGCGTTCGGTAATGCCGACCCCCGTTCATTGACCGGCCCGGCGCGGCTGCTTAGCGTGCTTGGAGGCCTGGCAACGTGCCGAGGCACGACATGCAGGGCCTGTGGCACCGACCCCTGGAGACACGAGATGGCGGTACAGCTCAACACGCGGGTGCGGGGGGCAAGCGAATACGTCTTCGCGATGCCGCCCGTCGCCGGCGCCGTACCGGACGTACGTCGACGGGCCGGCGCGGTCCTGGCTGCCTGGAAGTTGTCCCCGGACGTCATCGAGGACGCGCTGCTGGTGGTATCGGAGCTGCTCACGAACGCGATCGTCCATGCCCTGCCCCCGGCAGTGCTGCGGCTCTCGTGGCTGCGGGACGGCGGACTCGGCACCCTGCGCATCGAAGTCACGGACGCGGGTCCCGCCCGTACGGGGGGACAGCCGCCCGCGGGGATCGACCCGGACGAGCACGGCCGGGGCGAGGAGATCGTCCACGCGCTGGCGACTCGGTACGGCGTGCAGACGCGTCCGGGCGCGATCACCCGGTGGGCCGATCTCGTCGCCGTGTGACCTGGTGGGCGCCGACGTGGGAGCTCTTCCCGTCAGCGGCCGGGTACCGGCGCGGACGCGGCGTCCCTCCGCTCGGCCGACCGGTTCCCGGCGTCCGGGCCCACGGTGGCGCACCGGCTGCGCGACACCAGAGGAACGACTTCCCGGCCGTCCCGGCCGACCCGGCCGTCCTGGCCGTCCTGGCCTTCCGGTTCCGGGACGGCCGTTTCCCGTGCCTTCGATGCGGTCGGGAGCGGTTCGCCCGCGGCCTGCATGCGGAGCAGGAGCAGCGCCGCGTCGTCGTGAAGCCGGCCGCCCACATGTGCCAGCAGTTCGTCGTGGACCGCGGAGAGGATGTGCTCCGGCTCGTCGGACACATGGCGGGCCACCCTTGCGGCCAGCGGGTAGAACTCACGGGCGCGGTCGCGGGCCTCGATGACACCGTCGGTGTAGAGCAGCAGCTGATCGCCCTCGGAGAAGGGCAGGATCTCCAGGCAGGGGGGCTCGCCGACGAGGGCGCGCAGGCCGAGGGGCGGAGCCGGACGGGTGGCCTCGACCGCGACGACGTCCCCGGACCCGGATATCAGCAGCGGGGACGCGTGTCCGCAGTTGACCACCTCAAGCTGCCCGGCGCCCGGGTGGCCGACGACCACCGCGGTGACGAAGTCGTCGGACCCGAGGTTGCGCGCCAGGCTCCGCTCGATCCTGCCGACGACGGCGAGGAGATCGGGCTCGTCGTAGGCGGCCTCGCGAAAGACACCGAGGACGAGTGCGGCGATCTCCACGGCCGGCAGCCCCTTGCCGCGTACGTCGCCGACGATCAGCCTGACCCCGTGCGGGGTGGACACCAGGGCGTAGAGATCACCGCCGATACGGGCCTCGGCCGCTGCCGCGCTGTAGCGGACCGCCACCCGGAACGGGCCGACGGTCTGCGGGATGGGCTTGAGAACGGCGTGCTGGGCGGCCTCCGCGACCGAGCGGACGGCGGCGAGCACCCGTTCCCGGCGGCCGCGCAGCGCGCTGGCCAGGGCGCTCGCCAGGGTGACGGCCAGCAGCGCCGAGAGCACGGCCGCCAGCTCGTGCCCCGGACCCGCCTCCCTGACGCCCAGGGTGGCGCCCAGCACGGCGGCGAGGAATCCCACGCTCAGGACGCCGCGGGGACCGTTGGTACTGGCGGCCAGGGCAGGCCCGGCCGCCAGCAGCGGCAGCCAGAACATCCCTGAGCCGGCGAAGGCGTCGCCGAGCGCGACGCCGGAGACGATCAGAACCGGCGCCACCGGCATTCCGGCCGCCAGCTGGGAGGCGGCGCGCCTGGGGACCGGTGTCCCGGGGCCGGCCCCTGGTTTCCTGAGCGGCCGCAACGGCCAGTGGTTGCCACCATGGTCTCGCGCCTGCCTCATGTCCTTGTCCGCACCTCACCCGTACAGGCCTTAAGCCCGACTTATCCGTTTCATCCAGGAAACGGGGTCCGGTCGGCACGCCACAAGGAGTGGGATTTCAGATAGTGAGCGACAGGCCTCTGGTCACGCGGTCCGCGGTCAGGAGCAGCCGGCCCCGGACCTCCGGGAGGCGGGAGAGCCGTTCCGCCGGCAGGGAGACGCCGAGCGAGCCGAGGACGTCGCCACGGTAGATGGGAACGGCCACACACACCGTGCCCAGGGCGTACTCCTCAAGATCCGTGACGGCCGGGGCCAAGGGGGAGGCGTCGAGGTTGCGGAGCAGCTCCGGGAGGCTGGTGATGGTCCGTGGCGTCAGGTCGGCGAGATCGTGCCGGGAGAGGTAGTCACGGCGGGACTCCTCGTCCAGTTCGCGCAGGACGGACTTGCCCAGCGCGGTGGCGTGTCCCGCGTCCTCGAATCCCACCCAGAGGTCGACGCGGGGCGCGCGTGGGCCGTCGACGATCTCGGCGACGCTGATCTCGCCGCCCTCGTAGAACGTCAGGTAGGTGGCAGTGGCCATCTCGTCACGCAGCGCGGCGAGCGCGGGCCGGACGCGGCTGAGCAGCGCCTGGGTGTGCCCCGTGGTGTGCAGCGTCTGCACCTTGTCACCGAGGACGAAGCCGCCGTCGGCCAGCTTCCGCAGGTACCCGTCGTGGACCATCGTCCGCAGCAGGTGATAGGCGGTGGCCAGGGGCAGCCCCGTCTCACGGGCCAGCTGCTTCGCGGGCGCGCCGTTCTCGTGCGCGCTCACCGCCTCCAGCAGGCGGAAGGCGCGCTGCACGGACATGATGAGCGTGGGGCTCTCGTGAACGCTCATGCCACCAGCGTGCGCCCGACACGCGGTGCGAGCAAGGCGCGGGCCCTTCGTACCACGATCGAGTGGTACGACAACTCATTCGATCAGGGCTGGGATCTGCGGTTCTCTGCAATTCTGGGCATGGAAGTCAGCAGGCCAATTCGTCGAGCAGGGTGTGGTCGAAGCGTTCGGCCTGGCCGTTGGTCTGCGGCCGGTACAGGACCTTTCAGACCGGAAAAGGGCATAACACTTTCCGCCGGGGGATCCCTGCGCCGTATACGCCACACCACTCCGAGAGCGGTATAGTTCAGCCGTCAACTGCCGCTGCCCGCGCGCCGGTTCCTCTTCCTTCCTCAGAGCGGAGGCCAGGTGCCCCTTGTACGTCTCGTGATGAGCACGGATGCACCTCGGGCCCACCACGGACTGCATCGAACAGCCATCACGAGCACCTGCCGCAGCCTGGTCCATTCCACCTACGCATTTCCCACACAGTGACCGGGATCTTTCCTCCCCTCTCCCGACACATCTCATCGAAAGTCTCCCTCTTTCGTGGCCATCACCGTGCACGAGGACCGGCCTGTCGGTCGGCATGCCGCCATTCCGTCCGGCAGTCTCTTTCGGCGAATATATGCTCCGCGCGCGAGTGACGCGCTGGCATTCTCCATGGCGACGTACGCCATGCCACTCCTGGTCCTGGCAATTACCGGCTCTTCGTCTTTGACAGGCCTGGCGTTCGCGTTGGAGTGGACTCCGCGGATCGCGGCGTTCGTCCCCGCCGGCAACGCGGTGGACCGCCGGGGGGCCGCGATCGTCTGCTTCATCGCCTCTCTCACCCGGGCCACGGTGGTGGCGGTCTCGGCGGTCGCCCTGCTCATGATTCCTCGGGGCACTGCCGAGACCGCGGTGGTCCTGATTCTGGCAGCCGTCACCGGCACTCTCTCCCAGTTCGGTTTCGTTGCCAACGAGGCCGTCGGAGCGATCGTCACCCGCCGGGACCGAGGCCGGCCTCAGGGGATACAGGCAGTCCTCGTCGGTATCGACCAGACGGCCACGGTCATCGGGCCGCTGCTCGCCGGCTTCCTTCTCCTGGCGGGACCGGGATGGATGCTCGGGTGTCTGAGCGCAGTGTCCTTGATCGCCGCCGTGCTCGGCCTGCAGACTCCGCCGACCCCGCTCCGCGCCGCACGTGCCGACGCCACAGGAAACGACAGCGCACTGCGCTTGGGCCTGCGAACGTTGCTGAGGCTACCCGCCCTGGGCTGGCTGGTGGGAGGCCTGGCCTGTTCCAACCTCGCGCTCGGGCTGCTCCAGTCCGCGAGCCCTGTGATCGTGGTGGAGACTCTCGGGCGCTCGTCCGCCGATGTCGGCGCCATGTGGTCCGCTGCCGCCGTGGCGACCCTGCTGGCCATCGCGGGCTGCCGGCTCGTGCTGAGCCGCCTCGACCTCTGGGGCGTGGGCATGGTGTCCGCGACGCTCGCCTGCGCCGCATGTCTTGCCCTTACCCAGGCTCCGTCCTTCGCCTCCTACACCGTCCTGATAGCAATCTTCATGGCGGGAGACGGTGGCCTCACTGTCGTGCTGCGTACGGTGCGCTCGCTGATCATCCCTACCACGGCACTCGGCGCGACGCTCTCACTGACGATGCTCCTTCTGCTGCTGCCCTTCCCCGCGGCAGGCATCCTCGTGGCGCTCACTCCGCCGCCGCACCTCGGCAACGTCATACTGGCCTGCGCTCTCGTTCAGGCTGCCGCTCTGGCCACCACCTTCATAAGGCTGCGCAACGAGCCCACCCTGCGCATGGTCGCCGCCCGACGATGAAGAACAATGCTCTGGCCAGATCGAGCGGGACTCCGCCGGGAGGAAGCACCACCGACCGCAGGGGCAGGACTGCCTCCTCGGCGCGGGCGCCGACACCCTGGACCGCGGTGCACGGCCACGGCTCAGCGTGCCGGCAGAGCCGGCATTCACGGCAGGGCACGGCCCAGTCGAGAACGGGCGAGAACGGGCGGTCCCTCGGGCCGGCACCGGTGACCTGCTCTGCGATCCCGGTGATGACGCCGAGCGCCTCGTGTCCGCGGACGAGCGGGTAACCGGGTACGAGAGCGCCGTTGCACATCGCGCGTCGGCGAGGAGGGCCCTGACAGGTCTCGGGCGTGACGCCGCAGCCTGTCCGGCATCACGCCGGATGATCCACCGCGTCGTTCCGCAACCGCACCGCCGCCATCAGGCTCAGCCCCGGCTCGGCCTGCCGCAGCGCCTTCACCGCCGCGGCGGAGGTGAGATCTCCCGCAAAGCCGACATCGGCCAGCCGGGCGCGGACCCAGTCACCACGCAGCCGACTCGCGGTGGCTGCGGCGGTGGATTCGACGATGGTGACCGCGCGTTCGAGGCCTGCGCGGGTCTCCGCCGAGGCGTCGGCAAGGGCCCCGCGCAGTGCCGCCGACACCACCTGCGCGTCCCGGATCACCACGATGTTGTCGCTCTTGCCCATCTTTCGGATTCCTTTCGCAGAAAACAGCTGTTCTTGCAGGACGCACCTCCGGCGGACAAGAAGGCGTCAGCGAGATTCCTGGCGCAGTGCGGGTCCTGCCCCGCCCGGTGGTTGCGACGACGGGACCGGGACGCGAGCAGACCGCGGCCGCGAGGAAGGAGGCCGCCAGTGCGGACGAGCCCTCAGCGCCGGGTCGGCCTCGGTCAGCCGGTGAACCTCGCGCCGAGGGCTCCACCGCCGCCACGCGCTGACCACCTTTCCAACCAGCCGACCACAGCCCCTAGTTGATGGTCAGAATAGTCAAGCCCGAACAATGCAACCCGGACAGCACTCTTCGCGCCCTCGTTGAGGCCCCCATGAGGGCGTGGCACCACCTCCATGGACGACGCACGCACTCCTGCACCCAGAAGTATGGTGTCCCACCACATACGCCTCTGACCTGCGCGTTCCTACGGTATGGGACACACGATCGTCCCCGTCGAACGCCAGGAAGTGGTGCCGATGTCGTCACCGACCAGTTCCCCGCCCGCTCCGTCGAACCTCCCCCGCATCGTCGCCGCCGGCCTCATCGGCACCACCATCGAGTGGTACGACTTCTTTCTCTACGGCTCCGCGGCCGCCCTCGTCTTCAACAAGCTGTTCTTCCCGGACTCCGACCCGCTCGTCGGCACACTGCTGGCCTTCCTGACGTACGCCGTCGGATTCGCCGCCCGGCCGCTCGGGGCCCTGGTGTTCGGGCACTACGGGGACCGGCTCGGGCGCAAGCGGCTGCTTGTGCTGAGTCTCCTGCTGATGGGTGGGGCCACGTTCGCGATCGGGCTGCTGCCCACGCACGCGACGGTCGGCGGCGCGGCCCCGGTGCTGCTGACTCTCCTGCGGCTCGTCCAGGGGTTCGCACTGGGCGGTGAGTGGGGCGGAGCCGTCCTGCTCGTCTCCGAGCACGGCGACCCACGCCGGCGCGGCTTCTGGGCGTCGTGGCCGCAGACCGGGGCCCCGGCCGGCCAGCTGCTGGCGACCGGCGTGCTGTCGCTGCTCACCGCCGTCCTGTCGGACGACGCCTTCGCGAGCTGGGGCTGGCGGATCCCGTTCCTGCTCTCCGGGGTGCTGGTCGTCATCGGCCTGTGGATTCGGCTCTCCGTCGACGAATCACCCGTGTTCCGGGAGGCGTTGGCGCGGTCGGAGGCCCGGCGGCGTGCCGGGGCGGCCGAACCGCCGCCGCTGGTCTCGGTGTTGCGCCACCACTGGCGTGACGTGCTGATCGCGATGGGTGCGCGCATGGCGGAGAACATCGGCTACTACGTCATCACGGCCTTCGTCCTCGTCTACGCCACCACCTCCGCCGGGGTCTCCGAGCAGACCGCCCTGAACGCCGTACTCATCGGCTCCGCCGTGCACTTCGCCGTGATCCCGGCGTGGGGCGCGCTGTCGGACCGGATCGGGCGGCGGCCCGTCTACCTGCTGGGCGCGGCTGGGATCGGGCTGTGGATGTTCCCGTTCTTCGCCCTCGCCGACACCGGCCGATTCGGTTACCTGGTCCTGGCGGTCACCGTCGGCCTGGTGCTGCACGGTGCCATGTACGCGCCCCAGGCCGCCTTCTTCGCCGAGATGTTCGCGACCCGGATGCGCTACTCCGGCGCTTCCGTAGGCGCCCAGTTCGCCTCCGTCGCGGCCGGTGCGCCCGCCCCGCTCATCGCCACCGCTCTGCTGTCCGGCTACGGCAGCCCGACCCCGATCGCCCTGTACGTGATCACGGCGTCCCTGCTCACCCTGGTCGCGGTGGGCGTGGCGAAGGAGACCCGGCGGCGCGACCTGGCCGACGACGGCGCCGCGGCCGTCTCGCCGCGCACCGACGACGTACCCGCCCGCTGAGGGTGCGCCGCTGGTCCTGCGGGATCAGCGGCGCTCCGGCTGCGCCCCCAACCGGTGCAGGCGCAGCGCCAGCTGGATCTCCAGGGCGCGGGCGGGGCTCTGCCAGTCGTCGCCCAGGAGGCGGCCCACCCGCTCCAGCCGCTGGGCCACCGTGTTCACGTGGACGTGGAGTCCGTCCTTCGTGCGGGCCGGGCTCATCCCGCAGGCGAAGTACGCGTCGAGGGTGCGCAGCAGCTCCGTGCCGCGCCGCGTGTCGTACGCGACGACCGGACCGATGGTGCGGGTGACGAACGCGGCGACGTCCCGTTCACCGGCGAGGAGCAGGCCGAGGAAGCCGAAGTCCTCGGCGGCGGCGCCGTCTCCGCCCCGGCCGAGGAGGTTCATCGCGTCGAGGCAGCGGCGGCCCTCGGCGTACGCGACGGCCACGGTGTCGGGGCTGGTGGCGAGGTCGGCGACCGGGGCCGAGGCACCGACGGTCACCGGCTGGTGGACGGCGGTGCCGAGGTGCCGGGCGGTGCGCCGGGCCAGGCCGGTCGCGGTGTCGCCGGGGCCGAGGGGCAGCAGCAGGACGGTCCCGCCGTCGCGGGCCGCTGCCAGGCCGTGCCGGGTGGTGGCGAGGTGGGACGCGGCCGACCACAGCCGGCGGCGCGCTGTCGCGGCCTCCTCGGCGTCCGCCGCCGGGCCGTCCACGCGGGCGGCGAGCACGACATGGGTGGCATCGAGGTCGGCGTGCAACCGGGCAGCGCGGTCGCGTAGTTGACGCGGCTCCCGGGCGCGGGCGTCGAGGAGGTCGTCCAACAGCTCGCCGCGCACCCGCTGTTCGGCCTCGGCGGCGGAGCGGCGGGCGAGCAGGAGCAGTGAGGTGACCATCGCGGCGCGCTCCAGGGTGCGCTGGTCGACGGGGTCGAGCCCGGGATGGTCGCGCAGTTCCAGCGCGCCGAGGAGTTCGCCGCCCGCGGCGACCGCGGCGATCCAGTCGTCGCCGTGCCGTACCGCGTGGCCCTCCGTACGCGACCTCTCCAGCGACCGGGGATCGGCGGTGTCGGTGAACTCGACCGTACCGCCGAGGACTTCGGAGACGGCGGCGGCCACGTCATGGACCTGGCCGCCGCGCAGCACGAGTTCGGCGAGCCGGTCGTGGATGTCCGAGGCGCGTTCGATGACCGCGCTGTGGTCCTTGATGATCTCGTTGGCCCGCTCCAGGCCGGTCATGGCCGAACGGGTCTCGGTGAGCAGGTTCGCCGTGTCGATGGCGGCCGCGGCGAGCGCGGCGAAGGAGCCGAGCAGCGCGATCTGCTCCCGTTCGAAGACGCGTGCCCGCCGGTCCGCCGCGAACAGCACACCGATGACGTGCGGCCCGAGCATGAGCGGGACGCCGAGAATGGCGACCAGGCCCTCGTCGCGCACCCCGGCGTCGATGGTGAGCGTGTGCTGGAAGCGGGCGTCCTTGAAGTAGTCGTCCGTGACGTACGGCCGCGCGGTCTGTGCGACGAGCCCGCCGAGTCCTTCCCCCATGCCGAGCCGCAGCTGCTGGAAGCGGGCCGCGACCGAGCCCTCGGTGACCCGCATGTAGGTGTCGCCGCGCGCCGGGTCGTTCAGGCTCAGGTAGGCGACGTCCGTGCCGAGCAGGGAGCGGGCGCGCTGGACGATGGCCTGGAGCACGGCGTCCACGTCCCGCAGCCCTGCCAGGTCGTGGGCGGTCTCGAACAGGGCGGACAGCTCGGCCTCGCGCCGGCGTCTGCCCTCCAGCTCGGTGCGCACCCGCAGCGCGAGGAGTTTGGCCCGCTCCAGGGCGGCGATCCGCTCCGGCGGCCGGTTCTCGGCGCGGGCGAGCAGCACCGGCTGCTCGTACGCCTCCGCCGAGGCACCCCTGGCCAGCAGTTCGAGGTACGCCGGCTCGGCGCCCCCCGGCACTTCGGCGCCCAGGTCGAGGGCGCCGGCCGCCGGAGCCGGGGCCGGCCGCCTGACGGACTGCACGTGATCGCGAGACATGGTCACAGGATTCCGTATCGTCGCTCCGGCCCGTCGGGCCTGTGGAAAACTCGCGGGCCGACGGGTGCCCGGTGCGTCAGTGGGCTGTCCAGCCGCCGTCGAGCACCAGCGAGGTCCCCGTGACGAAGGACGCCTGGGGAGCACAGAGGTAGGCCACGGCCTCGGCGACCTCCTCGGGTTCGACGAGACGTTTGACGGCGCTGTCGGTCAGGAGCACCTCGGACAGCACGCGCTCCTCGGGGATGCCGTGGGCGCGAGCCTGGTCGGCGAGCTGCTTCTCGACCAGTGGGGTGCGCACATAGCCCGGGTTCACACAGTTTGAGGTCACGCCGTGGGGCGCGCCCTCCAGAGCGGCTGTCTTCGACAGGCCCTCCAGACCGTGTTTGGCGGCCACATAGGCGGACTTGTAGGCGGAGGCGCGCAGCCCGTGGACGGAGGACACGTTCACGATCCGTCCCCAGCCCTGTCGGTACATGTGCGGCAGCGCGCCCCGGATGAGCCGGAACGGCGCCTCCAGCATCACGGTCAGTACGGTGTGGAAGACGTCCGGTGGGAACTCCTCGATGGGCCGCACCAGCTGGAGGCCGGCGTTGTTGACGAGGACGTCGGTGCCGGCGGCGGCGCGTTCGGCCGCGTCCAGGTCGGCGAGGTCGAGGACGTACGGTTCGACGGCGCCGCCGGCCGGGCCCAGGGCCCGGCCGGCGCAGTCCGCAAGCCCGGCCAGCCCCGTCTCGTCCCGGTCGACGGCTCTGACCCGGGCACCGGCCGCCGCGAGACGCAGGGTGCAGGCGCGGCCGATGCCTCCGGCGGCACCGGTGACGAGGGCGGTGCGGCCATGCAGGTCGAGGGCGGGGGCGGTGCGGGCGCTGGGCGAGCTCATGGGTCGACCCTAGGGGGCACCCACCCGCTCCCCCATAGCGTCAGCACACATACTTCAGCTGAAAGCCGTAGCGTCGAACCATGTGGGTGCATCCGACATAGCCTGCTTGATCCGGAACACCCCGAACTCGTTCAGCTCCGGCAGGGCGTCCACGTCGAACCAGGCCACGTCCAGCGACTCGTCGTCGTTCACGCGGGCCTCGCCGCCGACGGCCCGGCAGCGGAACGTGATGTCCATGTACTGGCAGACATCCGTGTTCGGGTAGGTGACGGGCTCCAGCGCCTGGACGAGGACCACCCGCTCGGCGACGCAGCGCACGGCCGTCTCCTCGAAGACCTCCCGTACGGCGCAGGCCGCAGGCTGCTCCCCCGGCTCCGGAATGCCGCCGATGACCGACCACTTGCGGGTGTCGGTGCGGCGGCCCAGCAGCACTCTGCCCTCGTCGTCGAAGACGATGGCGGTGATCCCGGGGAGCCAGAGCAGCTGGTGGCCCGCGGTGGCCCGGATCGTGCGGATGAAGTCAGGAGTAGCCATGCGCCGACCCTAACCCGGCCGCTTCCCCGCACCTGGCCGAAGCCACGGGGCGTACAGCGGGTGTACGGCTACGCGTCACCGGCGCGCCGGCCGCGCATTCCGGCCCCGATCGCCCAGCCGACCCCACCCGCCGCGACCAGCACCAACGCCATCTCCGGCAGGATGCCCAACCGGGTCGCGGGCGTCTCGGAGGTGCGCAGCGGCACCTTCTGGACCAGGTAGGCGGGCACGAACATGCCGGTCTTCTGGGTGATCCTCCCGTCCGGCATGATGATCGCGCTGACGCCGCTGGTCACCGGCACGGTGACGGTCCGGCTGTGCTCGACCGCGCGGATCCGGGACATGGCGAGCTGCTGGTAGGTCATCTCGCTGCGGTCGAAGGTGGCGTTGTTGCTCGGCACGGAGATCATCTCGGCGCCGTGCGTGACGGTGTCCCGCACGTCCCAGTCGAAGGCGGCCTCGTAGCAGGTGGCGAGGCCGACCCTGGTGCCGTCGATGTCGAACACACCGGGCTTCGTGCCCCGGCTGAAGTCCTGGCGGACCATGCTGGTCCAGTTCTTGTTGATGGCGCCGACCAGGCCGCGCAGCGGGAGGTACTCGCCGAAGGGCTGGATCTGCCGCTTGTCGTAGGTCGAGGTCGGGCCCTTGACCGGGTCCCACAGGATCTGCTCGTTGAGCAGCTTGCCGTCCCGCTCGACGACCCCGCCGACCGAGATGGGCACGCCCATCGCCCTGGCGGCCTCGTCGATCACGGCGGCCGCGTCGGCGTCTGCGTAGGGATCGACGTCGGAGGAGTTCTCGGGCCACAGCACGAAGTCCGGCTTGGCGGCCTTGCCCGCCTTGACGTCGGCGGCCAGCTTGAGCGTCTCCTTCACGTGGTAGTCGAGAACCGCCTGCCGCTGGGAGGCGAAGTCCAGGCCCGCGCGCGGCACGTTGCCCTGGATGACCGCGACGGTGACCGAGCCGTCCTCGGCCTTGTCGCTCACCAGCGTCCGCGCGACGACCGCGCCCACCACCGGCACGGCCACACTCAGCAGGGCGGCGGCCGCCGCCCCGCGCCGGATCTCACGGGTACGCCGGCCCTCGACGGCCAGCCGCCCCACCTCGCACAGGCCGAACCCGCACAGCACGACGGCGAAACCGAGCACCGGGGTGCCGCCCACCGCGGCGAGCGGCAGGAAGACACCGTCCGCCTGGCCGAAGGCGATCTTGCCCCAGGGGAAGCCGCGGAAGGGCACGCGCGCGCGTGCCGCCTCGCCGGCGATCCATATGGCGGCCGCCCACACCGGCCAGGCCGGCAGCTTGGAGACGGCAGCCACGCCCACACCGACCAGAGCGATGTAGATCGCTTCGATCGCCACCAGCGCCAGCCACGGCCCGGGGCCGACCTCCACGCCCGTCCACACCAGCAGCGGCAGCAGGAAGCCGAGCCCGAAGACATAGCCGAGACCGAGGGCCGCCTTCCACGAGCGGCCGCGCAGCACCCACCCGAATCCGGCGAAGGCGGGCAGGGCAAGCCACCACAGGGGGCGGGGCGGGAAGCTGACGTACAGCAGCACTCCGCTGAGTGCGGAGGCGGCGGCCGGAACCAGGCGGCGAAGCAGCCGGAGGGCGCGTGCCCCGGGCGCGGGGCGCGGCGTGAGCTGGTCCGACTGGTCCACGGAGGTTGCGGTGACGGTCACTCGGGGAGTGTACGGCGGTTGACCTTGCTGCCGACAGCGCGGTCTCGGCATGCAGGAATCACACCCTTCCCGCGCAAGTCGTCCACAAAGCGGGCATCACCGGTTACGGTGTGCCGAGGCGGGCGGCGGGGCCCGCCACAGGTCGGGGGACCGGGGTACGGGGGGCGACGGTGGGGTCGACCGGGATGACGTCCGCTGCCGAGAAGGAAACGGACAACGACAGACGAAACGTTTCTGACGCGCTGGGCGTCGTGATCCTCGGGGCCTGCGCCGGGTGGCCGCTGATCGCGGCGATCGGACGCGACGCACGGCCCGAGGGCGTGCTGCTGGCGGTGCTCGCGGTGGCCGCGGGCTATGCCGCGGGCCGGATGTCCGGGTCGCTGCTGCCGGTGGCGGCGCCGTGTGCCGGCGCACTGGCGGGGCTGGGGCTCGCCGTGGCGATGCCCCGGGTGGCCCCGGGTCCGCAGTTCACGACCCCGCTCGGCCATACGGGCGCCGTAGCGGCGCTGCTGGCTCTCGCGACGGGCGCCGCGTGCTGCGCCGCGTGGGCGACGCCGGTTCCGGCGCTGCGGTTCGGGCTGCGGATGCTGGCCGCCGGGATCACCGCGGCCGGGGCGGTCATGGGTTCGGCGGCCGCCTGCGCGGCAAGTGCCGTCGTCCTGCTGTGCTCCCTCGCCGCCGGCCGGATGCGGCGGCGGGGGCCGGGCCTCGCCGGGCTGGCTCTGGCGGCCGCGCTGGTGACCGGCGCGCTCTGGGCGGTCGCCGCGAACGTCCTGCCCGCCGGGCTCACCTCCGCCCTGGAGGGGCCCCTCCCCGAGCACCGCGTCCAGCTGTGGCGGGACGCCCTGCGCCTCGCGCACGGGAACACCGCCGTAGGCGTCGGCCCGGGGCGGTTCGGCGAGCTGAGCGGCGCCGCGTCCGGGGTGCTGCCGCCGGACGGCAGACCACACTCCGCGCCGCTCCAGCAGGCCGCCGAACAGGGCCTGGTCGGCGTCCTGCTGCTGGCCACCGCGTTCTGCTGGATCCTCTACGCCCTGTGGCGGTCACCCCGCTCCACACCGGTCACCCTCACGGCGGGCGCGGCGCTCACCGTCCTGGCCGCGGTCGCCGCGGTCGGCAACGCGCTCAGTTTCACGACGGTGTCGGCGGGCGCGGGCCTGCTGGCGGGCCTGGCCACGGCACACCCATGGGTGGCGGGGGTGTCAGGCAGTTGAGACGTGCGGCTGTATGGCCCGGCCGCATGTGGCCTCATCCCTATGTGGCCCAGCACTATGTGGCCCAGCACTATGTGATTCAGCCCCAGGTGTCCCGGCCCCAGCTGCGGACTGTGTCAGTGCGCCGTACCCGGTGTGATCGTCCGCAGGCGTTCCCTGATGACACGCACCGCGGACTCGGCGTTGTCCACGGTGATCGTGAAGGTGTGGCCGTCCCACAGACTCAGGACGATGCCCTCGCCACGGCGGACCACGACGGCCGTGCCCTTCTCGGGGCGCCAGCGGTAACCCCAGCCGCCCCAGTGACGCGGGGTGATCTGCGGGGAGAAGTCGGCGCCCACCACATGGGAGAGCGGAATACGACGGCGCGGTACTCCTATATGACCGCAGCGGATTTCGAGGCACTCCCTGTCGAGCTTCAGGTCGACGTGCACAAAGGCGAGGGTGCCGAAGAGGACCAGCAGTCCGGCCGCGATGCAGCCCACGACCGACATCACGAGCGGGGCGACCCCCGACGTCCAGGCGGAGTCCACGGCCAGTTCGATGCCGAGCGCCATGCAGGCCGCGCCGACCAGCGCCAGCAGCCACTGGACCCGGTTCGTGGCACGCCCGGTCCAGACATCCGGGGGCGAGGCGTCCTTGTCCGGAGAGTGGTCGCGGGGGTGGTCCCTCATGTCTACGAGATTACTCAGGTTTCGCTGCGCGGGCACCGCGTCGCGGAGGGTGACTGCTCACATCGGCGGCATCCGCGGCCCCGCGGCGTTCACTGGGAGGCGGCAGGACTGGCCGTACGCAGCAGGCGGGCCTCGGCGTAGCTGAGCGCGGCCTCGGGCAGTTCGCCCTCCCGGCCGTTGAGCAGCACCGTCACCGTGCCGGTGGCCGGTGCGCCGGGGGCGGGCTGGGCACCGATCCGGCGCAGCGCCTGGGCGGCCACCGCGCCGGCGGAGCCGTGCAGGGCGAGAGGGGCGGCGCCGGGGCGCTGGACGGCGGCGCGGATACGTTCCGCCAGGAGTTCGTAATGGGTGCAGCCCAGGACGACGGTCGTCACCTCGTCCGGCGTGAGCCGGGCCGCCGCCGTCACGGCGGCGTCGATGGCGGCCTGGTCGGCGTGCTCGACGGCCTCGGCCAGCCCCCAGCAGGGCACCTCGGTGACCGGCACGCCGCCGGCGAAGTCCTCGATGAGGCCCCGCTGGTACGCGCTGCCCGTGGTCGCGGGGGTCGCCCAGATCGCGACCGGGCCGCCGCCGGCGGCGGCCGGCTTGATCGCCGGGACCGTGCCGATGACCGGGATGCCGGGTTCCAGGCGCGCGCGCAGCGCCGACAGGGAGTTCACGGTCGCCGTGTTGCAGCCGATGATCAGCGCGTCGGGCCGGCGGGCGGCGGCGGCCTCGGCGACTGCCAGGGCGCGCTCCGTGATGCCCTCGGGGGTGCGTGGCCCCCAGGGCATGCCCTCAGGGTCGAAGGAGAGGACGAGATCGGCGTCGGGGCGCAGCCGCCGTACCGCTGCGGTGGCCGCCAGCAGGCCGATTCCGGAGTCGATGAGCGCGATCTTCACCCGGCCACGATAGACGATGGGCCGTTGGGAGCAGGCCCCATGGGGCAGACTGCGCGGGTGAGCGCCATCGCGTGGACCGCCGCCGTATCCCTTGCCGCATGGCTGTGGCTGCTGCTCTGCCAGGGCTTCTTCTGGCGCACCGACGTCCGGCTGCCGCCCCGGCGCGAGCCCGCCGAGTGGCCGGACGTGTGCGTGGTGGTCCCGGCCCGGGACGAGGCGGCCGTACTGCCCCTGAGTCTGCCGTCGTTGCTGGCGCAGGACTATCCGGGGCGGGCGGAGGTGTTCCTGGTCGACGACGGCAGTACGGACGGCACCGGGGAGCTGGCCCGGGAACTGGCCGCGCGCCACGGCGGGCTGCCACTGACCGTGATCTCGCCCGGCGAACCGCCGGCGGGCTGGACGGGCAAGCTCTGGGCGGTACGGCACGGCATCGCACTGGCACGCGCGCGTGGCCCCGAGTACCTGCTGCTGACGGACGCGGACATCGCGCACGAGCCGGACAGCCTGCGGCTGCTGGTGGCGGCCGCCCGCACCGGGGGCTTCGACGTGGTCTCGCAGATGGCCCGGCTGCGGGTGGCGAGTCTGTGGGAACGGCTCGTGGTGCCCGCCTTCGTCTACTTCTTCGCCCAGCTCTATCCGTTCCGCCGGATCGGACGGAAGGGTTCGCGCACCGCGGCAGCGGCGGGCGGCTGTGTCCTGCTGCGCGCCGACACGGCGGCGCAGGCGCGCATCCCGGACGCCATCCGGCACGCCGTGATCGACGACGTGGCGCTCGCCCGCGCGGTGAAGGGCACCGGCGGGCACATCTGGCTGGGGCTCGCCGACCGGGTGGACAGCGTGCGCCCCTATCCGCGCCTGCACGACCTGTGGCGGATGGTCTCCCGCAGCGCGTACGCGCAACTGCGGCACAACCCGTTGCTGCTCCTCGGTACGGTCGCCGGTCTGGTGCTGGTGTACCTGGTGCCGCCGGCGGCGGTGCCGGCGGGCGCGGTCACCGGCGACCCGCAGGCGGTACTCCTCGGCGCGGCGGCGTGGCTGGTGATGACCGCGACGTACCTGCCGATGCTCCGCTACTACCGGCAGCCGCTCCGGCTCGCCCCGCTGCTGCCGTTCACCGCGTTCCTCTATCTCCTCATGACGGTCGACTCGGCGGTGCAGCACTACCGGGGGCGCGGCGCGGCCTGGAAGGGCCGCACGTACGCGCGTCCCGACACGGTCGCCGACGAAGGCTGACCGCCCGGTGCGTCACTTGCGGCCGGGCGTCCAGTTCATGCCCCAGCCGTAGGCACGGTCGACGGTCCGCTGCGGGCTCACCCCGCGCTCCGGGACCAGATAGCGCGCCTCGCGCTGCACGACGAGGTCGCCACCGGTGTTGGTGAGCAGGGCGAGCACGCACACGGTGGAGGGAACCGTGCACTCGTCCAGGGAGAAGTCGACCGGGGCACCGTGCTGGGGCTGGAGGGTGACCGTGGCGTGCAGGTCGGCGAAGGACGACGCGCCCTGGTAGATCGTCACGAAGACGAGGATGCGCCGGAAGTCCTGTCTGTGATCGAGGTTGACGGTGAGGTTCTCGCCGCTCGACACGGCGCCGGTGCGGTCGTCGCCGTCGAGGTGGATGTACGGCGGCCGGTTCAGGGAGCCGAAGGCGTTGCCCAGCGCCTGGACGACGCCCTTGCGGCCGTCGGCGAGTTCGTACAGGGCGCACAGGTCGAGGTCGAGGTCGCCCGCCCCGCCGTGCCGGCCGCCCCAGCCGGGGAGCTGTTTGCGGACCTGCCAGTTGAGGTTGACCCGCAGCGCGCCCGAGGTACCGCCCTGTTTGGCCAGCGAGACGGAGGGCGCCGCCTTGGTGAGCGTCACCTTGGACAGCCGTACGGGCGCGGTCGGCGGAGGCGGCGGGACCGGCAGACCCGCGGAGGCCTGCGCCGGATGCTGCGGGAAGGGCAGGCCGGCGGGCTGCGGAGAGGTGGGCTGCGGCGTGGGTGGCCGCGTCGGATGCTGCGGCTCGTCCACCGTGATCCCGAAATCGGTGGCGAGCCCTTCCAGTCCGCTGCTGTATCCCTGCCCCACCGCACGGAACTTCCAGCCGCCCTGACGCCGGTACAACTCACCGAGTACGAAAGCGGTTTCCACCGTGGCGCCCATACTGTCGAACCGGGCGACCACACTTTCGTCCGCCGCGTTCCGGACCTCGATATAGAGGCCGGGGACCTGCCCGAACGTTCCGCCGTCGGCCGAGGCCGCCAGGACGATCCGCTCGATCGGGGTCTCCACGCATGCGAGGTCGACGAAAAGAGTGTCGGTGACCAGGTCACCGGAGCGCCGCTTGCCCTCGTGCCGGACCGCGCCCGAGGCATGCGCCGGCTGGTTGTAGAAGACGAAGTCGCCGTCGGAGCGCACTTTGCCGGAGACCAGCAGCAGCGCCGAGGCGTCCGCGTCAGGGGCACCCGGACCGGAGCGCCAGCCCCATTCGACCCGCAGGCCCGCGGTCGGCACCGGCGTATTCGATCCTTTCGACATTGACATGTCCGCCCCCATCGCTGTCGGCACGCCGGACGCGTCCCGGCGGTCCCCCGTCATCCCTACCCTCACAACCTATTCCCGGGGACAGAGATCTCCCATGAACGGCACAGGAAGATCCCCGGCCAACTGCCGGTAACCGGCTCGGAACTCGGCCTTTACACGATCAGGACGCCGATTGCCGTCCTTTTTTGCCGAGTTCGCTCGGATTAGGGATCCGGCGTCACGGCCGACACGGAAAACAACCCTCTTATCGGTCTCCCCAACCAGCACATCGTGGGCTTAACTTATGTGCCATGACCTCCCCCCGCTCCACCTATGGCGGCGGCTACTACTCCGCCTCCTTCCCGGACACCCCGATCTACGACTCGCTCGTGGCCGAACGGGGCACCCCGCAGATCGCCCCGATCCGGGTCCCTCCCGCCTACGACGCGCCCAGCAGCTTCAGCAACCTGCCCGCGCTGCCGTCGGCGCTGCCCGCCCTCCCGGCGGGCCCCTCCCAGCCGGCCCCGGGTTACGGCTACCCGCAGCAGATGCAGCAGCCCGCACCGCTGCAGCAGGCGCCCACGGCGTACATCCCCCAGCAGGCGACGGCACCGCGTGGCTACCCCGCGCAGCAGCAGCCTCAGCCGCCCCGTCCGATGATGGGCGGCACGGGTTACGAGGCGATGCGCCCGGCGGCTCCGCGTCCCACGCAGTCGGCTCCGTACCAGGACCCGTACAACCAGCAACAGCAGCAGCAGTACCGCGGCTACTGATCGGCACCCCCTGATGTCCGTGCGGCCTGGCACGATGGCGTCATGGGGATTGCCGAACTGCAGTCGATTCACGTTCACCCGGTCAAGGCGCTCCGGGGCTTCTCGCCCCGGGAGGCCGTCGTGGAGCCCTGGGGGCTGGCCGGTGACCGACGCTGGGTCCTGATCGACGACGGGGGAAAGGTCGTCACCCAGCGGGAGCAGCCGCGCCTCGCGCTCGCCGCTGCCGAGCTGCTGCCCGGCGGCGGTGTACGTCTGTCCGCGCCCGGGCGCACACCCCTGACCGTGCCGGTCCCGGAGCCGGGGGCCACGGTGCGGGTGGACATCTTCGGTACGAAGGTGGAGGCGGTCCTCGCGGCGAAGGCGGCGCATGCGTGGTGCGGCGCGTATCTGGAGGCCGACGTCCGCCTCGCCCACATGGACGATCCCGCGACCCGCCGCCTGATCGACCCCGACCACGCGCTGCCCGGCGAGACCGTGAGCTTCGCCGACGGGTTTCCCCTGCTGGTGACCGCGCAGGCCTCGCTGGACGCCCTCAACTCCCTCATCGCGCACGGCGAGCACGCCGACGAGGGTCCGCTGCCCATGAACCGGTTCCGGCCCAGCGTGGTCGTGCGCGGCACACAGGCCTGGGCCGAGGACGACTGGAGACGGATCGCCATCGGCGAGGTCGAGTTCCGGGTCGCGAAGATGTGCGGGCGGTGCGTCGTGACCACGACCGACCAGGCCACCGCCGAACGCGGCCGAGAGCCGCTGCGGACGCTGGCACGGCACCGCAGGTTCGGCAACCAGCTGATCTTCGGCCAGAACCTGGTACCGCACTCACCAGGCACGATCCGGGTCGGGGACCCGGTCCGGATCCTCGACTGAGATTCCGGGACCGAGCGGCACCGAGAGCCGGAGAGTGCCGACAGCCAAGGGGTGCGAGAGCCGAAGCGTGCCGAGGGCCGAAAGGCGTCGAGGGCCGAGAGGCGTCGAGGGCCGAGAGCTGAAGCGCACCGAGAACCGCGGGGCCTCGTCGGTGCCCGCACGATGCCGTTGACCGCGCGGCATCGATGGCCTGGCGGCATCCACGGCGGCGGTCTCGGTGGCCGAACGGTCTCGACGACCGAACGGGGCGGGTGCCGGCCACCCGCGCTCCAGCCGGCCCCTCCCCGACGGCCTCCGGCCGCGCGCCGGCCGCCCCGTTTCCCTACGAGCGAGCCGGCACAACGCGATCCGGCCTCGCTCGAACCGTCATCAACCGAGTTCTCACCATCCGAACCGTAACCACCCGAACCGTCACCGCCCGCAGCGCAAGCACCCGCACCGTCACGCCCGAGTTCTCGCCATCCGAACCGACGTCACCCGGCCCGTCGCCCCCAGGCTCGGGTGGCCCGGCCGTCAACTCCCGATCACCGTCCCGCGACCGTCGTCGTCGCATTTGCACCCCCGTCCGAGCCGTCGCCCGTCGCTCGGCCTCCCGTCCTCCCCGACCGTCGCCGTCGCCATCCCCTCGCCCGACCCGTCGCTCGGCCTCCCGTCCTCCCCCACCGTCCAAGGCGGCTTCTCCCCAGCCGTCGTCCTCCGAGCGCTGTTCTCTTCCGGTGCGTCGCGCGATCTCCGGCGGACGGCGGGAACCCCAGCCCGCAGCCCGGTCGTTGAGGTCGTGAGAAGTTCATGAAAGTCCCGGCCGGGGGTGATTTCGCTCTCTCTTCGGCCAGGGTCTCGGGTGAACGGGCCGGGCGGGGGTTATCACGGAGCGGGAAGGGGGTGGTGGCCGGTGCGAGCTATCCGCGGCCTGTGGCGGTGGCGGCGCAATCCGCTGCGCCGCGCGACCGACCTGGTCGAGGCGTGGGTGGCCCTGGCGGCGCTGGTGCTGATCGTGGTGGCCGCGCCGGTGCTCGGCTCGTTCGTCGGCGCCGCCGCCCAGGGCGCCCTCCAGCGGTCGGTCCGGCAGCAGCACCACGACCGGCATCTCGTCAGGGCCACGGTGGTGCGCAAGCTGGGCGGCGCCCCGGTGGAGCCCGACCCCGACGCCACCAGCGCACACGACAACCGCAGCCGCGTCCTCGCCGACTGGACCGCACCGGACGGCACCCGGCGGCACGGACCGGTCCTGACGACTCTCGAATCCCCGCACAAGGGCGACCACTTCGACGTCTGGACGGACCAGCACGGCGTCATAACAGCCCGCCCCCTGGACTCCACCACAGCCACGACACACGCCGTCCTGGCCGGGTTCGGCGCGGCCCTGCTCACCGCGGGGCTGGTCGAGAGCGGCAGACGGATGATCGTCTGGCGTATGGTCCGTCGCAGGTACGCACGTTGGGACCAGGCCTGGGACCGGGCGGGCCCCGACTGGGGCAAGGCCGGCACGGGCAGCTGACGGCCTTTTTGTCTCTGGTCAATCCACCACCTCGGCGCACGCTACGGTGGACCGGCCGAAGCGCATTCGGCATCGACCCGCGCGCGAGCGATCCGTACGACGAGGTGGGGGCACAGCAACGCCATGGCACAGGGCACGGTCCAGGTGACGCACACCGGTACCTCGCGGTGGCGGCGCCGCACAGGTGAGTACGCATCGCTCGCCGCCGCCCTGGAGGCCGCCGCCGACGGCGATGTCCTCACGGTCGCGCCCGGCACCTACCGGGAGAACCTCGTCGTCCAGCGCGCGGTGACGCTGCGCGGACCGGAGGGCTCACCGGGCTCGGTGCGCATCGCCCCCGTGGACGGCGTCCCGCTGACCGTGCGCGCCTCGGCGGTCGTACAGGACCTGCATGTCGAGGGCCAGGACGCGGCCGCGCCCGCGCTGCTGGTCGAGGAGGGCACCCCCGAGCTGCTGGACGTGCGGATCGTCACCCGGTCCGCCGCCGGGATCGAGGTGCGCGGCGGAGCCCGGCCGACCGTGCGGCGGTGCACCGTCGACAACCCGGCCGGCATCGGCATCGCCGTACTGGACGGCGGCGGCGGGGTGTTCGAGGAGTGCGAGGTCGTGGCGGCCGGCCAGGCGGGCGTGGCGGTGCGCGGCGGCGGCCACCCACGGCTCGATCGCTGCCGGGTGCACCACGCCTCGGGCACGGGCATGACGGCGACCGGGGAGAACTCCGCGCTGGAAGCGGTGGGGTGCGAGATCTACGAGGTACGCGGCTCCGGTGTGCAGGTCACCGCGCGGGCGACCGCGCACCTCACGGACTGCGATGTGCACCGCACCACCGCCGACGGAGTCACCCTCGACACCGACGCGGTGCTCACCCTCGCCGACTGCCGCATCCACGACATCCCGGAGAACGCGGTCGACCTGCGCTCGCGGTCGGTGCTGACGCTGACCCGGACGACCGTGCGCCAGTTCGGCCGCAACGGCCTGTCGGTGTGGGACCCGGGCACCCGGGTGGACGCCAACCAGTGCGAGATCTTCGACAGCACGGGCGACTATCCGGCGGTGTGGGTCAGCGACGGCGCCACCGCGGTACTGGACTCGTGCCGGGTGCACGACGTGCCGGACGCCCTGTTCGTGCTGGACCGCGGCTCCCGCGCGGACGTGGTCGACAGCGATCTCTTCCAGGTGCGCAACACGGCGGTGTCGGTGAGCGACGGCGCCACCGCGCAGCTCGACGACTGCCGGATCCGGGACGCGGCCACCGGCGCCTGGTTCCGCGACCACGGCAGCGGCGGCACCCTCAACAACTGCGTGGTGGACGGCACCCAGACCGGCGTGATCGTGACCAAGGGGGCCGACCCCACGATCGAGCGCTGCGCGGTCGACTCCCCGGCCGAGGCGGGCTTCTACGTGTCGGCGGGCGGCCGCGGCACCTTCGAGAACTGCCGGGTCAGCGGCAGCGGCGGTTACGGCTTCCATGTGATCGACGGCTGCCGTACGACGCTGCGCAAGTGCCGCACGGAGCGGTGCGCGCGCGGGGGTTACGAGTTCGCGGAGGGTGGTCCGGACACGGGCTCGGGCACCGGCCCGGTGGTGGAGGACTGCACCAGCGACGAGAGCGGCAGCCTGCGGCCGCCCGCGGCGCGCGAGACGGCCGTACAGACCTCGCACCAGTCCCCCGGCCTGCTGGGCGCGATCCCCGGCCAGCGCAGCGCCGAGCAGGAGCCGCTCCTGACTCCGGTCGCGCCCGAGGAGCCGGCCCGGACCTCGAAGGCCGTGCTCGGTGAGCTCGACGCGCTGGTCGGCCTGGACAGCGTCAAGCGCGAGGTCCGTGCGCTGACCGACATGATCGAGGTCGGCCGGCGCCGCCAGCAGGCCGGTCTCAAGGCCGCCTCCGTCAAGCGGCACCTGGTGTTCACGGGCTCCCCCGGCACCGGCAAGACGACGGTCGCCCGGCTCTACGGCGAGATCCTCGCCTCCCTCGGGGTGCTGGAGAAGGGCCATCTGGTCGAGGTGTCCCGGGTCGACCTGGTCGGCGAGCACATCGGTTCCACGGCGATCCGTACCCAGGAGGCCTTCCAGCGGGCGCACGGCGGTGTGCTGTTCATCGACGAGGCGTACGCGCTGTCGCCGGAGGACGCCGGGCGGGACTTCGGCAAGGAGGCCATCGACACGCTGGTGAAGCTGATGGAGGACCACCGGGACTCCGTGGTGGTGATCGTCGCGGGCTACACGGAGGAGATGGAGCGCTTCCTTTCGGTCAACCCTGGTGTGGCGTCGCGTTTCTCCCGGACCATCACCTTCAGCGACTACGGCCCGGAAGAGCTGCTGAGGATCGTGGAGCAGCAGGCCGACGAGCACGAGTACCGGCTGGCGCCGGGTGCGTCCGAGGCGCTGCTGACGTACTTCACGCTGCTCCCGAAGGGCCCCGCGTTCGGCAACGGCCGTACCGCCCGGCAGACGTTCGAGGCGATGGTGGAGCGGCACGCGAGCCGGGTCGCCCAGCTCGCCGACCCGACCACCGACGACCTCAGCCTGCTGTTCCCGCAGGACCTGCCCGAGCTCGCCTGATCAGCCGTCCGGTTCCGGCTGCTGCCCGGGCAGCTCCGGGCGCAGCCGGGCCAGCAGCCGTCGGCGTTCCTCGGCGAAGGCCGGGTCCGCCTGGTAGTCGGAGTGGCCCAGGATCGGGGCGGGGAGCGGGTGCCCCGGGGCGCGGCCGTAGGCGAGCGGGTCCTTCAGGGGCGGGTGGTCGACCTCCGGGCCGTCGCCGTCGGGGATCCGCACGGGGCCGCCGATGGGGTCGGTGAGGCGGTAGAGGTTGCGCCAGCAGGCGACCTCGCGGTGCAGGGAGCCGAGTTCGGCCGGACCGAAGTGGGCCGGGAACCAGCGGCCGTACAGCCGCTCCAGCGGGGAGCCGTACGTGAGCAGGGCGACCCGCTTGCGGACGGCGGGGGTCAGCTGCCAGGCCGCCGCGGCCGCGAGGACGCTGCCCTGGGAGTGGCCGGAGATGACCAGCCGGCCGCCGGTCCGGCGGGTCCAGGTGACCATGCGCCAGGTCAGGTCGGGGACCGCGCGCTCGGCGTAGCAGGGCGGGGCGAAGGGGTGGGCGGCGCGTGGCCAGAAGGTGCCGACGTCCCAGAGGATGCCGATGGTGCGCCGCGCGGAGGCGTCCTTGTAGGCGCGTCGGCCCCAGGTGACGAAGAGTACGAAGCCGAGCCCGACCAGCCAGGAGCCGAGCGCCTGCGAGGTCTGGGCGGCGCCGTGCACCAGGGCGTACGTCCGGTCGGCCGCCGTGTCCGGGGTCTTCCCCGTGCCCAGCGCACCCACCAGCGCCCCGGCGCCCAGCACCAGCGTGGCGGCGCACAGCACGGTGACGACGAGCGGCGAACGGTCGGTGAGGGCTGCCATGGCCCGGACCCGGGCGATACGGCGGCTGCGGGCCATGTCCTGCGGCTCCCCGGGGTGGCCGAGGTCGACGGCGGCGCGTTCCACGCGGCTGAGCCGGCAGGTGCGCCAGGACAGCCAGGCGACCGCGGCGAGCAGCACGGTGAGCACGGGCGGGATCACCGAGGCCTGCCAGGTCAGCAGTACCGGTGGTCCGGCGATGGAGGTGCCGGTGCCGTCCAGCCAGTCGGAGACCCGTTGGGCGACCCCGCCCGAGATCACCCCGCCCAGCGCGCAGGCGAGCAGCGCGACGGCGGGCCCGCCGAGTCCGCGCATCGCGGCGCGCCGATCGGGCAGCCGGCGGTGCAGGTCGTGGGCGACGACCGCGAGGACGATCACCAGCACGCCCTGGGCCAGGACCAGACCGCCGAAGGTGGTGTCCCCGGCGAGCCGCCCCCCGGAGCGCCACCCCGGGCGGGCCCAGCCGGCGTACACCACCACGAGCACGAGCAGGGCGAGCGCGCCCAGCGGCAGGCGTCGTACGAGGTGGCGGTCGAGTTCCTGGTCGAGGAGGTGCTCGCTGCGGCCCCGGCGGCAGACGACCCACACCGTGGTGAGGGCCGCGGCGATCAGCGCACCGGTCAGCAGCCGCCCGCTCGTGTCCAGTACGGCGGCTCCGCCGGGCCGGCGGTCGAAGGCGGCCGCCGGCGCGTGGACCGCGGCGGCGACGGTGAGCAGGCCCGCCGCGGTGTGGGCGGCTCGCAGCCGGGCGACCAGTCGGCGCCCGTACCAGAAGCCGGGGCTGGCGAGGGAGGTGTGGCCGGGCTCGGGGTGGTGGGCCAGGGGCCGGGTGGACTCGTAGGCGCTCCAGGTGCGGTGCGAGAGGTACCAGAGCAGGCCGGTCAGGGCGGTGGGGACCAGCGCGGCCAGGGCGAACCGGCGTCCGGGTGCGCTCCACCAGCCGCCGTCCGAGCCGGCGGGTGAGAGGAAGCGGAGCCAGGTGTGCCGGCCGGCGCAGGCGGTGACGCCCGCGCACTGCCAGGCGGCGAGGTCCAGGGCGACCTCGCAGGCGGCCGCGACCAGCAGGACGGTGAGGGTGAGTCCGGCGAGCCGGACCAGCAGCCCGTAGAAGCGCACGGTGCGTGGCCGGTCCTGGGCGGCGGGGCGCATCCAGTGGGCGAGGTTGACCACCATGAACGGCAGAAGCAGCAGCCACAGCGCCCGGGAGGCGTCGCCGGAGGTGAGGTTGCACCAGACGTACGCCTCGGGCACCGGCCGGCCGCGGTGGTGGCCGGGCCGGGACTCGGCGTCGACGTCCTCGGCGCGCCGGAAGACGGCGGCGGTGTCGTCGCCGGTGATCCGTACCGTGCGCGGATCGTCGAGCATCTTCTCGGGCGTGGTGCCGCCGACGCCGTGGACCCGGAGCTCCAGGTCCATCTCCGGTGCCTCGGGCCGCTCGGCGGGACTGCCGGCGGTGCGTTCCTGCGCGCGTTCCACTCTTCTCGCACTTCCCCCGTGACGCGCCGATGGCCTGTGTCCGTGCGGGTTTCAGGATCGCCGATTCCGGTGTGACGCACACCACTGGTCACTGAATCTCACCGTTGTGTGTGACACCCGGGGCAACACATGGTGTCCAAATGACATGTGTGCACGGGCACAGGGAGTGGCGCAACCCGTGTGGTCCCGTGAAAGGATGGGGCGCCCGCGCACCGGAGCCGGCCGGAACGTCCTGGTCGGAGCTGGTACGCAGGGCGTGTCGGACGGTTTGAGGCGAGAGGACCGGAGCGTACGTGAGCGAGAACCAGAACCTCCTCGCGGAGCAGCGCCGCGCCCTGATCCTGGACGAGGTCCGGCGCCGGGGCGGCGTGCGGGTCAACGAGCTGACCCGCAAGCTCGGTGTGTCGGACATGACGGTGCGCCGGGATCTGGACGCGCTGGCCCGGCAGGGTGTGCTGGAGAAGGTGCACGGCGGCGCGGTGCCGGTGGTCGAGGCGAGCACCCACGAGCCGGGGTTCGAGGCGAAGTCGGGGCTGGAGCTGACCGCCAAGGAGGACATCGCGCGGTCCGCCGCCGAGCTGGTCGTGCCGGGTACGGCGATCGCTCTGTCCGGCGGTACGACGACGTACGCGCTGGCCCATCATCTGCTGGAGGTCCCCGACCTGACCGTGGTGACGAACTCGGTGCGGGTCGCGGACGTCTTCCACGCGGCCCAGCGGGTCTCCGGGCAGCGCCAGGGCGCGGCCACGGTGGTCCTGACCGGCGGGGTGCGCACCCCGTCCGACTCGCTGGTCGGCCCGGTGGCCGACCAGGCGATCGCGGCCCTCCACTTCGACCTGCTCTTCCTCGGCGTGCACGGCATATCGGTGGAGGCCGGACTGTCCACGCCGAATCTCGCGGAGGCGGAGACCAACCGCCGCCTGGTGCAGTCGGCCCGCCGGGTCGTGGTGGTCGCCGACCACACCAAGTGGGGCACGGTGGGGCTGAGTTCGTTCGCCAAGCTGGAGCAGGTCGACACACTGGTCACCGACGCGGGCCTGCCGGCCTCGGCACGTGCGGAGATCTCGGAGCATCTGCGCCGGCTGGTGGTGGCCGGCGAGGCGGAGGCCTGATCGCGACGGCGGTACAGACATCTGACGGGTCGCCAGTTATCGTGGCGGGGCCGGTCGACCGCCTTCTCGGCCAAGGGGGTTCTCGTCCATGACGCGCCGTCTGCGCCCCGTGGGGCTCGACTTCGTCGAGGTCGCGCCCGTACGTCTGGTCTTCGCACAAAAGATGTCCGCGCCTCCCGAGCGGGTCTTCCACGCGCTCAACGACGACGTGCCCGGCTGGGCGGAGTGGTTCGCCGCGGTGACGCACGCCGAGTCCGTCGACGACGGTGCCGGGCGCGACGTCCGGCTCAAGGGCGGCGGGCATTTCCGGGAGACGGTCATCGCGGCCAAGGAGGCGGAGGTGTACGCCTACCGGGTGGACCTCACCAACGCGCCCGGCGCGCACGCCATCGCCGAGGAGTGGCGACTCGTCCCCTCCGGCGGCGGCACCCGCGTGCAGTGGACCTTCGCCGTGGACGGCACGGCGCCGTTCCGTCTCGCGGTCAGGGTCGCACGCGCGGGGCTGGGCCGGGCCTTCCGGGGCGCGGTGACCGAGCTGGACCGGCGCCTTTCGCGGTAGCGGCTAGCCGGGCCAGACCCCCGTCTCCAACAGCGAATCGATCACCGCCGCGTACGGTGCGATGTCCAACCCCTGTTCCTCCAGCCAGGAGTCCGAGTAGTACTTGTCCAGGTACCGGTCCCCCGGGTCGCACAGCAGCGTCACGACGCTCCCCGTACGCCCCTCGGCCACCATCTCGGACACGATCTTCAGCGCGCTCCACAGCCCGGTCCCGGTGGACCCCCCGGCCTTCCGCCCGATCGCCTGCTCCAGCGCCCGCACCGCGGCCACGCTCGCCGCGTCCGGCACCTTCATCATCCGGTCGATGGCCCCGGGCACGAAGCTCGGCTCCATCCGCGGCCGTCCGATGCCCTCGATCCGGGACCCGCAGTCGCATGTGACGTCCGGATCGCCGGTGGTCCAGCCCTCGAAGAAACAGGAGTTCTCGGGGTCGGCGACACAGATGCGTGTATCCCGCTGGGTGTAGTGGACATAGCGGGCGAGTGTCGCGGAGGTACCGCCGGTGCCCGCCGTGGCGACGATCCAGGCCGGCTCCGGGAACCGTTCCAACTCCAGCTGGCGGAAGATGGATTCGGCGATGTTGTTGTTGCCGCGCCAGTCCGTGGCCCGTTCGGCGTAGGTGAACTGGTCCATGTAGTGGCCGCCGGTCTCCACCGCGAGGCGCGCGGACTCCTCGTACATTTTCCGGGAGTCGTCCACGAAGTGGCACTGCCCGCCGTGGAATTCGATGAGCCGGCACTTCTCGGCGCTGGTGGTGCGCGGCATGACGGCGATGAACGGCACGCCGATGAGCTTGGCGAAGTAGGCCTCGGAGACGGCCGTCGAGCCGCTGGACGCCTCGATCACCGGTCGGTCCGGCCGGATCCAGCCATTGCACAGGCCATAGAGGAAGAGGGAGCGGGCCAGCCGGTGCTTGAGGCTTCCTGTCGGGTGCGTCGACTCGTCCTTGAGATACAGGTCGATGCCCCAGGCCTCGGGCAGCGGGAAGCGCAGCAGGTGCGTGTCCGCCGAACGGTTCGCATCCGCCTGGACTTTGCGGACGGCCTCTTTGAGCCAGTCGCGACAGGCGGCGTCGCTGCGGTCGACGTCGAGGGTGGCGCCGGTCCGGATCTGCGGGGTGGTGCTCACGGCGGGACTCCTTACGCTTCGCGCCGACGGCGTCCGAACGCGGCCGACGCATCGATCATAAACACCTTCCGCACGCTTCTCACCTGCATAAACGCATCTTTGGGCACCTCAAAGGCACCCCTGGGGAACAGTGGCGCGAACCCTTCGGGGCGCATTGTGGCGAGTGCTCCGAGCGCCCCCCGCCCGGCGGGGCGCGCGTACTGGTGCTCCGCGCCGAGGGCGGGCAGACTGCCACCGGACGGGACGAACGTCTCGAACGGGGGCGCATACTCGATCACAACACGAGCCGGAGCACGCCGGGCCGGGGCCACGAACCCGCGGTCGGCGACCGAGGTACTCGAAAAGGGGCGGGGCAGGATGGCGGAGCCGGAGTTCACGGCGAAGGGCGTGCGGATCGACAAGCGGCTGCGTTCGCTCACCCGGGCCGGGCAGGTCCGGATAAGGGACGGCAGGCTGCAGTTGCTGACGAGCTACGGCAGCGAGATCGACAGCGCGCCGGTGCAGGCCGTGCGGGCCTCCAAGCCGTGGTTCGCGTCGGACGACCGGGCCCTGGCCGACCTCAACGGCCAGCGCTACTCACTCACTCTGGGTGACCACGATCCAGCGCCGGGCGAGCCCGGTCCGCCCGCGGCGCGCCGCTTCATCGAGGCGGTGCGGCGGGCCGCGGGGCGTGACCGCTGAACCACGGCGAGTTGCGGGACCGTGCGCACTGGGTCACGCTTGTCTCACGTCACTCTGGGTTTACCGGCGATAACGCTGCGAACCAGCCCGCCGGCCACGACAGCAGGCGGCTCCATGGACGGCGGCGCCCTGCTGGATCCGTTCTCCGTGTTCTTCCGGACCTCACGTCGGGGAGTCGCAGCCGTGATCAAACACCCAAGCAGACACTGCTCGGTGGAGCTCCAAGCATTGCCCTCGCGGATCGGCCAGGTCCGCAGAATCGTATCTGCGCAGTTGCGCTACTGGCGCCTCGACCCGTTGATAGACCGCGCCGCGCTCGGTGTCACGGAGTTGCTGACCAACGTCCACCGGCATGCGCAGCCCGACAAGAACTGCACCGTGGAGATCGAGCTCCAGCTCGACCGCCTCACGGTGTCGGTCCGTGACCACGATCCGCGCCTGCCGGTGGTGGAGGACGGCACGGAGATCGCGCCGATGGCCACCTGCGGCCGGGGGCTCGCGATGGTGGCGGCGGTCAGCGAGAGCTGGGGGGTGCGGCCGCACGACGACGGCAAGGTCGTGTGGTTCACCCTGCCCGCGCCGACGGCCACACCGAAGACGGCCCGCCCGCAGCGCCGGGGCGACGAACCGGCACCCCGCCGGATCATCGAGCCGGAACCCGCGCCGGCCGGCGCGTCCGCCCCCGCACACGCGATCGCGGGTGCCCCCGCACACGCCATCGCCGGCGCCCCGGCCCCCGCACACGCCAGCGCCGCCGTCCCCGGCGCCGCACACGCTCCCGCCCGCTCGGCTGTCGCCAGTTGAGCGGGCGGTGAGTCTCCTCGCCGAGTCTCCCCCGTGTTCAACCCTCGTCGATGACCCGTGGCACGTCGAGGCGGGCCGCCGGCCCGCCGATGCGTGCCGTGGACACCGCCGCGGCCACGCCGTCCCGGGCCTGTACGGCGGTGTCGCCACCGCCGTACACCGTCGCGGCGTCCACGCGAGCCGCGGCCGGTGCCATGGCGGGCGCGGTCACGCCGCGCCGGGCTTGCCGAGGCGGCCGAACTGCTCCTCCAGGACGGACAGCCTGCGCCAGTACTCGTCCTCGTCGATCTCGCCGGAGGCGAAGCGGCGGCCGAGGACCGCGAGCGGCGAGTCGCCGGACGGACGCCCCGCATCCATCGGACGCCAGGGCCCGCCGCGGGCGCGCCACGCGGTGCGGCGCAGGAACGTGACGGCGCCGATCACGACGGCCGCCCAGATCAGCGGGAAGAACAGGATCCAGGGGCCGGGTCCGCCGTCCCAGTTCGCCAGGGTCTGCATCGTGGTCCAACTCCTCCGTGGGGAAGGTCTCGATCTGCTGCCTAGAGCCTGACTCCGAGGCGGGGTCCAGGTCGTCGTGCGGCCGACGTCAGTCGCCGTACGTCCCGGGGAGTACGTGGCGGCGGGCGCCCTGCTGCCGAAAGGACTGGTGTTCTGTACCTACTAGTATGTACAGTCGGCGTATGAGCACGTCGGAACGGCTGATCGAGTCCACTCGCGAGCTGCTGTGGGAGCGCGGTTACGTCGGTACGAGCCCCAAGGCGATCCTGGAGCGCGCGGGCGCCGGCCAGGGCAGCATGTACCACCACTTCAAGGGCAAGCCGGATCTGGCACTGGCCGCGATCCGGCGGGCCGCCGAGGAGTTGCTGGCCACCGCCGAGGGCGTGCTCACCGGACCGGGTACGCCGTACGAGCGGATCGAGGCGTATCTGCGGCGCGAGCGCGACGTGCTGCGCGGCTGCCCGATCGGGCGGCTGACCATGGACCCGGACATCGTCGCGAGCGACGAGCTGCGCGCGCCGGTCGACGAGACGCTCGACCGGATCCGGGAGCTGATCGCCGGGATCGTCGAAGAGGGCAAGGAGCAGGGGCAGTTCGGGCCCCGGGTGGACGGCGAGGAGATCGCCGCGACCGTGCTCGCGACCGTGCAGGGCGGCTATGTGCTCGCCCGCGCGTCCGGCTCCCCTGCCGCCTTCGACGCCGGCGTGCGCGGACTGCTGTCCCTACTGAGGAGTTGACGTACGTGCACATCACCAGAAGCCGCCCGGACACCCGGCGGGGCCCGGCGGAGAACTTCACCGGCACGGTGTGGCTGGACGAGATCGCCGCGCCCGCCGCGCCGTCCCGGCTGCGCATGTTCAGCGTCCATTTCGCGCCCGGCGCCCACACTGCCTGGCACCGGCATCCGCACGGCCAGGTGCTGCACGTCCTTGAGGGCGAGGGGCTGGTGGCACGCGAGGGTGGCGAGGCGGAGGCGATCCGCGCCGGCGACACGGTGTGGATCGAGCCCGGCGAATGGCACTGGCACGGCGCCGCGCCGCGCAGCTTCATGACGCATCTCGCGGTCGTGGAGGCCGCCGAGGACGGCACGACCGCCGAGTGGCATGAGCACGTGACCGACTACCCGGCCTGAGAAGGAGCCGGCCCGATGCACGCCATGCAGTACGAGTTCACCCTGCCCGCCGACTACGACATGGATGTCATCCGCTCCCGCGTCGCCCGCGTCGGGCATCTGCTCGACGGCTGGGACGGCCTCGGCGTCAAGACCTACCTCATGCGCGAGCGGGGACACCATGGCTCGCCGGTGAACCAGTACGGGCCGTTCTATCTCTGGAACACCGTGGAGGGCATGAACGGTTTCCTGTGGGGAGGCGCCTTCCAGGGGCCGGTCGACGACTTCGGACGGCCGCGGATACGGCAGTGGACGGGCCTGGCCTTCGAGGAGGGCACCGCCGCGGGCTCCCCCGCCGCCTTCGCCGTACGGCGGCGCCGACCGGTGCCGGACGGCGTGGAGTTGGCCGCCTTCATGGCGGACGCGGCGGACGAGACAGGGCGGCTGGCAGCCGAGGACGGTGCGGTGCTGGCGGCGTCAGCCGTGGACACGAACACCTGGGAGCTGGTTCATTTCTCGCTCTGGGCGCACGAGGCGCCCAAGGCCGAGGGTGATGTGTTCCAGGTGCTGCATCTGTCGCAGCCGGGGCGCGGCGCGCTGCCGCGCGGGCGGCAGTGGTGAGCGGTGTCCGTACGGTCCTCGGTGACATCCGGCCCGTGGACCTGGGTGTCTGCGACGCGCACGACCATCTCTTCCTCCGCAGCCCCCGACTGCCGGGGCAGGAGCTGAACGACGCGAGCGCCGCACGGGCCGAGCTGGCGGCGTTCCGCGCGGCGGGCGGGGCGGCTGTCGTGCAGTGGACACCGTACGGGATGGGACGGCGGGCCGCCGATCTGCGGTTGCTGTCCCGGTCCGCAGGCGTGCACGTGGTCTGCGCGACGGGGCTGCACCAGGCGGCGCACTACGACCCGGAGTTGCTCGAAGAGCTGCGCGGGCGGCTCGCCGAGGTCTTCGTCGCCGAACTGACCGAGGGCATCGGTACGTCCGGGGTGCGCGCCGGTCTGGTCAAGGTGGCCGGCGGCTTCCACCACCTCGACGCGCACGCCCGCTGGACGATGGCCGCGGCGGCCGAGGCCCACCGCGCGACGGGGGCGCCGATCGCCGTCCATCTGGAGCTGGGCACCGGCGCACTCGACGTACTCGACCTGCTCTGCGGGGAGTTGGGCGTCCCCGGCGACCGGGTGATCCTCGGCCACCTCAACCGCTCCCCCGACCTCGTCGTCCAGCGGCAGGCCGCGGCCTCCGGCTGCTGGCTGGCCTTCGACGGGCCCTCCCGGGCCGACCACGCCACCGACTGGCGGATGCCGGAGGCGGTACGGGCCCTGGCCGAGGCCGGGTTCGGGGACCGGCTGCTGCTCGGCGGGGACACCGTGGTGGCGGGGGCACGGTCGGTGGACGGCGGGCCGGGGATGCCGTATCTGCTGCGGCGGGTGCGGCCGCGGCTGGTGGCGGAGCTGGGTGCGGACCTCGTCCAGCGCGTTCTCATCGACAACCCGGCCCGGGCCTTCGCCGTGGACTGGCGCTGAGGCGCTCAGACCACGTGGATGTCCACCGACGGACGGAGCTTCGCGGCGGCGGCCAGCGCCTCGTGGGCCGGGTGGGCGTCGAAGGACGCCAACAGGCCCTGGTCGGCGGGGAGCTCGGCTGCCGGGTAGGCGATCTGCTCGAAGGCCGCCTGGAAGCGCGGGCCCCAGCGGCGGGTGCCGAGGCGGGCCGTGCGGGAGCAGTTGTCGACCATGTACGCCACATCGCGGGCGTGCATGTAGGGCAGCAGCGAGTCCACCGCCTCGATGACGGACTCGTTGACGATCTCGGACCAGGGATGGCCGCGCTCGGCGAACTCGTCGACCTGCGCCATCATCGTGGCCACGAACACACCGGCGGTGAACGGCTCGACGGGCAGCTCCCGTTCGGCCCGGCGGGCCCGCACCCGCTCCCCCGCCGCCCACATCGGTGAACCGCCGATCCGGCTCATCTCCCGCTTCCCGAGCCGTCGTTCGGCCAGGATGACGCTGCGCAGCTCGGTGCCGTCGGCGACCTCGTCGTAGATCTCGGCGACGATCTCGCGGGCGGGTGCGTATGTCGCCGTGTACGCCCGGTCGAAGGCGTCCCGGCCGGCCGCGCCGAGGTTCGCCCGGACCGCCCTGATGCCCGCCCGGGAGATGGTCCGGGCGATGGGCCCGGTCACGTTCTCGCAGGACCGCTCGTACGCCGTCACCTCGTCGTCCCCGGCGAGCCGGAAGTGGCTGTACAGGCTCTCCACGATGCCGTGCACCGCGCCGAGCAGGACGGCGCGCTCGCCGACGATGTCGGAGCGGTACTCGCTCTCCAGTGTGGTGCGGAAGGTGTACGGCGCGCCGAGCGCGACCGACCAGCCGAGGGCGAGGTCGGTGGCCCGGCCGTCGGGGTCGGCGTGCACGGCGAAACTGCTGTTGATCCCGGCGCCGTTGATCTCCGCGCCCTGTTCGTACAGGCGGCGTACGGAGTCGCCCATGCCCTTCGGGCAGACGGCGATCACGCCGTGACCGGCCGGGAAGTCATCGCCGCTCTCGCGGAGGTGGCCGAGCAGGAAGCCGTGCGAGAGGCCGATGACCGCGCCGGGCTTGAGGACCGCGAAGATCTCCCGGTGGTGGGCGGCGAGGGCGGCGTCGGCGATGAGCAGGAGGAGCAGGTCGCTGCCGGCGGCGACGGTGAGCCAGTCACCGAGGGTGCCGTTCTCCTCGGTGAAGCCGTGCTCGCGGGCGTCGGCGGCCGAGGCGGAGCCGGGGCGCAGGCCGACGGTGACCGTGATGCCGGTGCCGGCGAGGGAGTCGCGCAGGTTGCGGGCCTGGGCGCGGCCCTGCGGACCCCAGCCGAGGACGCCGATCCTGCTCACGCCCGCGAACGCCCGGGGCAGCAGGGGGAAGAGGTGCCGTCCGCCGCGGACGATGGTCTCCGTGCCGCCGGGCACGTCCATGGTTTCGAGTGCGAAGACACCGGAGGTGTAGGTGGTCGTCGAGGTCATGGCCGAGTTGTAGGCTCCGGGCGGACGTTGCGACAAGCGCAATTTTCGCAGCGGGCTGTTGCGGATCACGAAAGGGCCTGGTCGCACGGTGCGGGACGATCATCGGGGGCTGCGGCTCTTCCTCCATCTCGCGCAGTCGCTGAACTTCGGGCGGACCAGCCTGGACTGCCATGTGAGCCCGGCGACGCTGACCCGGACCGTGCAGCGGCTGGAGAGGGAGCTGGGCCACCGGCTGTTCGACCGGGGCCCGCGCGGGGTGTCCCTGACGGCGGAGGGGCAGCGGTTCCGTGAATACGCGGTGCAGGCGCTGGAGTTGTGGCAGGCCTACCGCGACGAACGCCCCGATCCGGCCGAACTCACGGGCAGTCTCACGGTGTTCGCCACCGTGACCGCCTGCCAGTCCCTGCTGCCCGACCTGTTGGCGCCGTTCCGTACGGCGCACCCCCAGGTACGGCTCGATCTGCGCACCGGGGACGCGGCGGCCGCGCTGGCCCGGCTCGACGAGGGCGAGGCCGACGTGGCCGTCGCCGGGATCCCGGGGCGGCTCCCGGAGCCGCTGGTCGGCCGGGCGGTCACGGTCACCGATCTGGTCCTGGTCACCGCGCGCGACCGCCAGGACCCCGGCCTGGACGGCCCGTTCGTCCTCCCTCAGCGCGGTCTGGTGCGTGAGGCGGCCGACCGCTGGCTCCGGGCGCGGGGGCGGCCGGTGGCCGTCGCCTGTGAACCGGACGGCCATGAAGCCCTGCTGGCCCTGGTCGCCCTGGGCTGCGGCACGGGGGTGGTACCCCGGCTGGTGCTGGAGCACAGCGCGGTGCGGGACCGGATCACGGTACTGCCGGCCGACCCCGCGCCGGAGCCGTTCCCGATCGGTCTGTGCGTACGCCGGTCCGACCTCAGGAGGCCGCTGGTGGCCGCGTTGTGGAGCCTGACGGCGCAGAGGTAGGCGGGCGGCGGGCCGTCACCGAAGGGCCCCCAGCGGGTCGTCCAGCACCGGCTGCCAGGCCAACTCGGCCGCTCCCACCAGGCTGTTGTGGTTCAGCGTGCAGGGCAGGATCGGCACGCTGCCGCTCTGGCCCCACAGGCTGCGGTCGGCGACGACGGCGCGCAGCCGCTCCGGGTCGGCGTCCAGGAGCGTGCGGTGCAGGCCACCGAGGATGATGCGGTCGGGATTGAGGATGTTGACCAGTCCCGCCAGACCGAGGCCGAGCCGGTCGATCAGGGCCGCGGTGGCCCTGCGGACGGTCGGGTCGGCGTACTGGTCGCGGATCAGGTCCTCGGCCTGCCGGAGCAGCGACACCTCGGGGCCGGGATCGCGACCCGCCTCGATCAGCAGCGCCAGCGGATCGGTCTCCACGTCCAGACAGCCCCGGCTGCCGCAGTGGCAGGGCCGGCCCTCGGGGTTCACGGCGAGGTGACCCACCTCCAGGGCCAGGCCCGAACTCCCCGTGTGCAGACGGCCGTCAAGGACCAGCGCACCGCCGACGCCCCGGTGCCCGGTGGCCACGCACAGCAGATCCCGGGCACCCCGGCCCGCGCCGTGCCGGTGCTCGGCGAGCGCGGCCAGGTTCACGTCGTTGCCCGCGAACGCCGGACCGGTGATCCCGGCCGCCCGTACGCACTCCGCGAAGATCCGGCGCACCGGTGCCCCGACCGGCCAGGCCAGGTGGAGGGGGTTGAGGGCCAGGCCCTCCGGTTCCGCGACGGCGGACGGCACCGCGAGTCCGGCGCCGACGCAGCGGCGGCCGGTGGTGCGCAGGAGGTCGGCGCCCGCCTCCACCACCGAGCCGAGCACCTTCGCCGGGTCGGCGTCGACCGTCTCGCAGCCGGGCGCGGTCGCGACGATGCGGCCGCCCAGGCCGACCAGTGCCGCGCGGAAACCGTCGGCGTGGACCTGCGCGGCGAGTACGACGGGGCCGTTCTCGGCGACCTCAAGGCGGTGGGAGGGACGGCCCTGCGAACCGGCGGCGGCGCCGGGGTGGGCGTCGACCCTGATCAGGCCGAGTGCCTCCAGTTCGGCGGCGACGGCGCCGGCCGTGGCCCGGGTGACGCCGAGCTCCGCGGTGAGCACCGCGCGGGTGGGGGCGCGGCCGGTGTGCACGAGTTCCAGGGCGGGGCCGAGTGCGCCGCGTCCTCTGTCCAACCGGGGTTTCGAGGTTCCGTTCCCCGTCGGGTCGGGGGCCACCTTGCCGCTCATGAGAGGGAGTCTGCCATGATCCGTAGTCCTGACCGGTGCGGGTGCGTTGTGGCTGGTCGCGCCCACGCGGCGGAGCCGTATGTCAATACAGCCCCGCGCCCCTGAAGGGCGCTCAAGTGAGGGCACCTCCAAAGCCGCTCACTCTCAGTGTGACGTTGAGTCGGCCGGTCAGGCCCAGCTCTGCCGGTCCCGTTCCCGGGTACACCCGCGGCACCCCGTGATGGGCGAGCCGGGACTCGCCCCCGAACACGAACAGGTCCCCCGACCGCAGTTCCACGTCCGTGTACGGCCTGCCCCTGTTCTCGGTGTTGCCGAAACGGAACACGCACGTGTCCCCCAGGCTCAGCGACACCACCGGCGCATCCGACCTCTCGTCGGCGTCGCGGTGCATGCCCATGCGGGCGTCGGCGCCGTAGAAGTTGATCAGGGCGATGTCGTACGAAAATCCGCCGACCGCGTCCGGACCGAGGGCGTCGGTCACCGCGTGGCGGCCCAGTTCGTCGAGCCAGGACGGGAACGGCTTCACGGGGCTGCCGTCGCCGTCGACGGCCGTGCGGGCGTAGGCGTACGGGTACCAGTGCCAGCCCAGACAGACCTGGCGGGCGGTCATCGTGCCGCCCCCTGGGGTGCGGACCGTGCGCAGGCCCGCCGGGGGCCGGGCCCAGTCGCGGCAGGCGGTGAGCAGCGCGCGCTGCCGGGCCGTGTCCAGCCAGTCGGGGACGTGCACGGCGCCCGGCGCGACGCGGGCGCGCGCCCTGGGGAACAGCTCATCCTCCATGCCCCCATCCTGCCCGACCGGGCCTGAGCTGCGGTTCGGCTAGCCTGGACGCACGATGAGCGACCGTATGACGACTGCCTGGGGCGAGTTCGAGCTGTCCCGCTTCCCGGAGGATCCGCGCGACCGGCTGCGTGCCTGGGACGCCGCCGACGCGTACCTGCTGAGGTGTCTCGACCGGGAGCGGATCGGGCTGTCCGGCACGGTGGTGGTGCTCGGTGACCGCTGGGGGGCGCTGGTCACGGCGCTGGCGGAGCACCGCCCGGTGCAGATCACCGACTCGTACCTGAGCCAGGAGGCGACCCGCGCGAACCTGGCGCGCGCGGGTGTCGAGACGGGCGCGGTGCAGTTGCTGACCACCCAGGATCCGCCGCCGGAGCGGGTGGACGTGCTGCTGGTGCGGGTGCCGAAGAGCCTGGCGCTCCTTGAGGACCAGCTGCTGCGGCTGGCGCCCGCCGTGCACGCGGGCACCGTCGTGGTCGGCACCGGCATGGTCAAGGAGATCCATACGTCGACGCTCCGGTTGTTCGAGCGGATCCTCGGCCCGACCCGTACCTCGCTGGCCGAGCAGAAGGCCCGGCTGATCCACTGCACGCCCGATCCGTCGCTGGACCGCCCGGAGAATCCGTGGCCGTACAGCTACGCGCTTCCCGACGGCGTCGGCGCGGTCTCCGGGCGTACGGTCGTCAACCACGCGGGTGTCTTCTGCGCCGACCGGCTCGACATCGGTACGCGGTTCTTCTTGGAGCATCTGCCGAAGGGTGGCCGGCGGATCGTGGACCTCGGGTGCGGGAACGGGGTGGTGGGCACGGCGGTGGCGCTGGCCGACCCGACGGCCGAGGTGCTGTTCGTGGACGAGTCGTTCCAGGCGGTCGCGTCGGCGGAGGCCACCTACAAGGCCAACGGGGTTCCCGGTCATGCCGAGTTCCGGGTCGGGGACGGACTGGCCGGGGTGGCGGCCGGGAGCGTGGACGTGGTGCTGAACAACCCGCCGTTCCACTCCCACCAGGCGACCACCGACGCGACGGCGTGGCGGATGTTCACCGGGGCGAAGCGGGCGCTGCGGCCGGGCGGCGAGCTGTGGGTGATCGGCAACCGGCACCTGGGCTACCACGTGACGTTGCGCCGCCTGTTCGGCAACAGTCGGCTGGTGGCGAGCGACCCGAAGTTCGTGGTGCTGAAGGCCGTCAAGCGCGGCTAGTCCCGTCGGCCAGGACGCCCATGATCCGCGTCACCTCCCGGGCCATCGCCTCCCTGCCGGCAGCGAGGTAGGTGCGGGCGTCGACGGCCTCGGGGTGGTCCGTGAGGAAGCGGCGGACGGACGCGGTCATCGCCATGTTGAGGGCGGTGCCGACATTGACCTTGACGATGCCGCCGGCGACCGCGGCGACAAGCCCGTGGTCCGGGACTCCGGAGGAGCCGTGCAGGACGAGCGGGACCGGCACGGCGGCGGCGAGGCGCTTGAGCAGGTCGTGGTCGAGGGCGGCGGTGCGGGTGGTCATGGCGTGCGCGCTGCCGATCGCCACGGCCAGCGCGTCGACACCGGTGCCGACGACGAAGTCCCGCGCCTCGGCGGGGTCGGTACGTGCCCCGGGTGCGTGCGCGTCCAGCGCCGGCCGGCCGTCCTTGCCGCCGACCTCACCCAACTCCGCTTCGATCCAGAGGCCTTGGGCATGGGCCCAGTCGACGGCGGTCGCGGTCGCGGCGAGGTTCTCCGCGTACGGCAGCCTGGACGCGTCGTACATCACCGAGCTGAATCCGGCGCCCGGGGCCTGCCGGAGCAGGTCGTCGCTCCGGACGTGGTCCAGGTGCAACGCCACGGGGACGTGGGCGCGTTCGGCGGCGGTGGCGGCGGCGCGCGCCAAGGGGAGGAGGTGTCCCTGACGGAACCTGACCGCGTTCTCGCTGACTTGGAGGACGACCGGTGAACCGGCGGTCTCGGCGCCGGTGATGACGGCCTCCACGTGTTCCAGGGTGATGACGTTGAACGCGGCGACGGCGGACCGGGCATCGGCGGCCCGGGTCAGCAGCGCGCCGGTGGCTGCGAGGGGCATGCTCACTCCCCGCCGGACGGGGTGAGGATCACCGAGCGGGTGAGATGGCGCGGCCGGTCGGGGTCGAGGCCCCGGGCGGCGGCGACGGCGACGGCGAGGCGCTGGGCGCGGACGAGTTCGGCGAGCGGGTCGAGGGTGCCCTGGATCCACAGCCCGCCGGTGGCGCCGACCTGTTCGGCGAGTCCGGTGGGGGCCGGACCGAACATCCAGGTTGCCGTGGCGCGGGTGGTGATGCTGATCGGGCCGTGCCGGTACTCCGTCGCCGGGTAGGCCTCGGTCCAGGACAGCGAGGCCTCGCGCATCTTGAGTCCGGCCTCACTGGCGAGTCCGACGGTCCAGCCGCGCCCGAGGAAGGTGAACTGCGTGCATTCGGCGAGCCCTGGAGGCAGGGGAGTGGAGAGCGCGGTGCGGGCGTCGGCGACCACGCCTTCGCTGTGCAGGCCGAGGTGGGCGCGGAGCAGGGTGAGCGCACTGGTCGCGAACCGGGTCTGGACGACGGAGCGTTCGTCGGCGAAGTCCAGGACGACGAGGTCGTCGGCGGCGTCCGACACGGGGGTGGCGGGGTCGGCGGTGATCGCGGCGGTGCGCACGCGTCCCTTCAACCCGCCCAGCAGGTCGAGTACTTCGGTGGTGGTGCCGGACCGGGTCAGGGCCAGCACCCGGTCGTAGGACCGCCCGTGCGGGAACTCCGAGGCGGCGAAGGCGTCCGTCTCGCCGTGCCCCGCGGACTCGCGCAGTACGGCAGCGGCCTGGGCCATGAAGTACGAGGTGCCGCAGCCGACGATCGCGACCCGCTCGCCCGGGGCCGGGAGCGCGTGTGCTCGGCGGGTCGCCTGGGCGGCGGCTCGTGTCCAGCACTCGGGCTGGCTGTTCAGCTCCTCGACGATATGTGACATACCACTACCCCTCCCATAGATGATTGTTCTTGCAAGATAGAGCGCCCTTTCAAGCACAATCAAGCATCCTGTCCCAAGTCGGGTGCGCTAGGGTCGCCAGGAGATCGAGGAACGGAGGCGGCGGATGTCGCGCGACGCCCGCTGGAAGGCGCTGCTTGAGCTGCTCGTCGAGCGCGGCCGCCTCGACGTCGAGGAGGCGGCGGCCGAACTGACGGTCTCGGCGGCCACCATCCGCCGGGACTTCGACCAGCTCGCCGAGCAGCAGATGCTGGTGCGCACCCGGGGCGGGGCGGTGGTGCACGGGGTGTCCTACGAGCTGCCGTTGCGCTACAAGACGGCCCGGCAGGCCTCCCAGAAGCAGCGGATCGCCGAGGCGGTGGCGGATCTGGTCGCGCCGGGCGAGGCGGTGGGGCTGACCGGCGGTACGACCACCACGGAGGTGGCCCGCGCGCTGGCCGTACGCGGCGACCTCACCACCGGCACCCCCGCGCTGACGGTCGTCACGAACGCGCTCAACATCGCCAACGAGCTCGCGGTGCGGCCCCAGTTCAAGATCGTGGTGACGGGCGGCGTGGCGCGCCCGCAGTCGTACGAGCTCATCGGGCCGCTCGCGGACGGGGTGCTGGGGCAGATCACCCTCGATGCGGCGGTCCTCGGGGTGGTCGGCTTCGACGTCACGCACGGAGCGGCGGCCCATGACGAGGCGGAGGCCGCGGTCAACCGGCTGATGTGCGAGCGGGCGGCCCGCGTGATCGTCGCCGCCGACTCCGGCAAGCTGGGCGCGCGGGCGTTCGCCCGGATCTGCCCGACGGATCTGGTGGACACGTTGGTGACGGACACGGCGGCGGCGCCGGACGCGGTGCGCCGGTTCGAGGAGGCGGGGGTCCGGGTCCTGACCGTGTGACGCGGTGCGCCTCCGCGACTCGGCCCGCAGTCACATCCCGCTGGTGTCAGCGCTGACGAATCCCGCGCCCCGCTGGTCGTTGCAGCCGAACACGGGCCGGTCGGCCGGGTCGGGCCAGCTCTGCCGGGCCTGGAGGGCGACACTCACCAGCGTCAGCAGCAGGTCGACGTCGCTCGCCGCGTCGAGCCGGATGGTCACCCACTGCGAGCCCGGGACGATCCGGATGGCCCCGGTCCTCTTGAGGTTCTTGGCGAAGTGCCGGATGGCGTGGGTGGTCAGGCGCAGGTCGACATCGCGTTCGGAGTGGAAGTGCGCGATCTCGCCCTGCGACGAACTCACGGCCTGGCCCAGCCCGCAGCTCGGTACGGCCTGGGTCAGGTCGGGCCAGGTCGCCAGTTGCGCCAGAGCACGCGCGGCCAACGTCATGGGGCCATCATGACCCGCTCACTCTCCGGTAACCAACTAGCGAGCAGTTATTAACCGAGCTGTTGCCGGACTCCGTCCGAACACAGACGCCCGGGACGAGTGAATATCCGCAGGATTTCAGTGGTTCGAGTGAAGGAGGGTACTTCGCGGGCATCCGGGACAGCCGTGGCCGACGTCACCTTCTGCGTAGGTCTGACACCTGTCCTACGCGCGCCTGGCGCTCTTCGCCGCGAACGCGTCGGCGGCGGCGAGGTCGAAGTCCCCGTGATCGCTGCCGAGGCCCTGGGCGACCAGTGCCGCAACGGCGTTGCCGAGGACGGCGGAGTCGTACGGGGTGCGGCCCAGCCCGACGCCGTAGACGAATCCGGCCGAGAAGGCGTCGCCGCAGCCCGTGGTGTCCACGACGTCGATCTCGAAGGCGGGGACCGGCTCGGCGCCCTCGGCGGTGACCAGCAGCGCGCCGTCGCCGCCCCGGGTGACCGCGACCAGCCCGGCGCCGGCACCGACCAGCTTCTTCGCGCCCGCCACCAGATCGTCCTCGCCGGAGAAGCCCAGCACCTGGTCGTCGTTGGGGAGGAGGTGGTCGACGTACGGCAGGGCCGCCGCGATCTGCTCGAAGCTGCCGAGCACGCCGGGCGCGAGCAGGTCCACGGAGGTCGTCACGCCGTGTTCCTTCGCGAAGTGCAGGATGCGCGCGGCGACGTCGACTCCGATCAACTCCGGTCCGCCGAGGTGGAGATGGGTGGCTTCGGCGAGGGCGTCCCAGGGCACGTCGTCGACGCCGTAGGTGATGTTGGCGCCGAGCAGGTGCAGGGACGGCCGGTCGCCGTTGGGGCGGATGGGCAGCACGCTCGCCGAAGTGGCGGTGTCGGCACGGCGGACGAGGAAGCCGGTGTCGATCCCGGCCCTGCCGAGCAGCTGCACCAGCATGTCGCCGGTCGCGTCGGCGCCGACGGCCCCGGCGCTGCGCACGGCGGCACCGAGTTTGGCGAGGCTGAGCGCGGTCCCGCCGGCGGTCCCGGCAGCGGTCATCCTGATGTCCTCGACCAGGGTGGCGCCCTGCCCCTCGGGTATCGCGTCCACCGGCCGCACCAGCACGTCCAGCACATGCACGCCCATCGTGATGACTCTCATGGCTTGCCCTCCTGCAGGGATTGGGTGGTGCCGTAGTTCCGGGCGATCGCGGCCTCGATCACCGCGAGTTGCTGTCCCTCGTCCAGGACGCGGGGCGCGCCGAGGGCCGCCGCGTGCTGGTAGACACCGCAGGCCCATTCGAGCAACAGGGCGTTCTCGACCGCCTTGTCGAGGGTCGGGCCGACGGTGACCGAGCCGTGGTTCGCCATCAGGGCGGCGCTGCGGCCGTCGAGCGCGGTGAGCACCGACTCGGCGAGTTCCGGGGTGCCGAAGGTGGCGTACGGGGCCACCCGCACGGCACCACCGAGGGCGAGCAACTGGTAGTGGATGCACGGTAGTTCTTCGAGCACGCAGGAGAGGGCGGTGGCCATCGGGGCGTGTGTGTGGACGACCGCGGCGGCGCCGTGACGCCGGTAGACCCCGAGGTGCAGGTCGAGTTCGGAGGTGGGCTGCAGGGTCCCGGCGACGACCTTGCCGTCCAGGTCGACCACCGTCACCTGGTCCGCGGTGAGTTGGGAGAGCACCGCGCCGGTCGCGGTGACCGCGACCCGGTCCCCCACCCGCACGCTGACGTTTCCCGCCGTGCCGATGAGCAGGCCCGCCGCTCCCAGGCGGCGGCAGACGTCCGCCACCGCGGCCCGTTCCTGAACCAACGCGGAGCTTGAGTCCGTCATGGCCGCGACGGTAACCTAAACCTGAAACAAAGTCACGTTCAGATTCAGGAGCCGCGGGTGAGCGAGCCGAGCGCCGAGGAGACCGGGGCCGTGCTGCGCCGGACTCCCCAACAGGCCCGCAGCAGAGCCCGGTTGGCGCGGGTGCTGCAGGCGGCGGAGCGCGTGCTGATCGACGAGGGCGTGCCGGCCCTCACCACGACCCGGGTCGCGGCGCAGGCCGGAGTGTCGGTCGGCTCGCTGTACCAGTACCTGCCCGACCGGGACGCGATCATCGACGCGCTGGCGGCGACGTACTTCTCCCGGCTCGAAGCGGTGATGGAGGAGTTCGTGGGCAGTGCGGCGACGGAGCGCTGGTCCGACCCGGTCGGCGTGCTGATCGACACCTACGCCGGGCTCTACCGCACCGAACAGGGCTTCAGGGCCCTGTGGTTCGGCAGCGGTCTGACCGACCGGACCCGGGCGGCGGACCGCGAGCACAAGCGGCGGATGGCCGACGGGGTGCGCCGGGTGCTGCTCGCGCTCGGCATCGCCGACGACACCCCGGGGCTCGCCCCTGCCTGCCATGCCGCCGTCCTCGCCGCCGACGCGCTCGCCCAGGAGGCCTTCCGCCGAGAACCCGAGGGCGACACGGCCCTCCTGGACGAGGCGAAGGTCATGCTGCGCGGCTACCTCACGGACGTCGCGGGGAGGCGGGGGCCGCGGGGCGGCTGAGCACCGCCGGCCGGTGCCCCCCCCGTGCCGGTCCGCCGCCCGATGCCGCCCTCCTCCCGATGCCGCCCTCCTCCCGGTCCGCCGGGAGGCACGGACCGGCCGCCGCACCGGCTCGGCTCCTCGCCGCTCCCCAAGGCCGCCGCTCTCCAGGGAACGTGCTCGGCGCCCGGTCAGCCGTCGGGCCATGGGGCGCTCCGGAGCTCGCTGTCCAGTCCGGCTGTCACCAGCGGCACGCACAGGACGGCGGCGAGCACGGCCGACGCCACGGCCGGTGAGGCGAACTGGAGCAGCACTCCGGCCAGCACGTTGCCGAGCGGAGTGCCCACCCCGACGGCGGCGACCGTGGTCGCGATCACCCGGCCGCGGACGGCGTCGTCCACTTGGCGGAAGACCAGGATGTCCAGCATCACGGTCAGACCGGGCTGGCCAAGAGCGATCAGCGCGAGGACGAGCATCAGCCAGCCGGTGCCCCACGGCACCGCCACGAGCGGCAGGAGAATCACCACACACCCGCTGACGGCGAGCAGGAGGCGGCCGGGGGCCAGCGCCGCGTGCAGACGCCTGGTCAGCAGCGCGCCCAGCACACCGCCGAGCGCGCCCGCCGCGAGGACCATGCCGACCACCCGCGGCGACGCCCCGTCGTGCTGAAGCCGGACGAGGACCACCAGCGTCAGCGCCGCGTTGACGACGCCGAGACCGGCCACCAGGAACAGGACGCTCCGCAGCGGTCCGACGGCCCACAGGACGCGTACCCCCTTCAGGAGACCGCCGCGTCCGCCCCGCGCGGGCCGGGTGGCCCGGCCGTCGAACCGCACCACCAGGACGCTGATCATCGCGAGGACACAGCCGACGGCCGAGGCGACGAAGGGCAGGCCGCTGCCGAGCGCGTACAGGGCCCCGCCGAGTGGCGTGCCGAGGAGGTTGCCGCCGCTGGTGCGCACCTCCTCCTGCACCAGCGCCTGGCTCAGCTGCGCGGGGGGCACCAGGGACCGCAGGGCCAGCATGCGGACCGGGCCGCCGAAGGCCGTACCGGCGCCGAGCAGGACCGCGGTGGACATCAGCTGGGCGACGGTGAGGCCGTGCAGTGCCATCGCGATCGGCACCCCGGCGAGCGCGGCCGCCTGGAGCGCGAGCGCGCCCGCCAGCACGGTCCTGCGGTTCGCCCGGTCGGCGACGGCCCCGCCCGGAACGGCCAGCACGAGCATGGTGCCGGTCTGCACCGCCCCGAACGCGCCGGCGGTGGCCGGGGAGCCGGTGCGGGCCAGGATGAGCAGCGGATACGCGAGCCCCGCGATCCGCAGGCCCAGCAGGGAGCTGACGGCCCCCGCCCAGAACACCTGGAACCGCCGGTTCCTGCGGAGCGGAACCGCGGCCGACGCCGGTGCCCGCACGCCCACGGACCCGGATGGCCGGTCCTCCCCCATCGTCACGCGGCTCTCCCTCCGTCGACGCCGACGGCGGTCCGGCCCCGGTGGCCGCTCACCGCCCTTGTCCCGTCCGCCGCGCTCACCTAGCCTGACTTTGTGCCGCTGATAAACAAACCCCGGACGCACAACGTCGTGCCCGGCAACGCCCTCACCCGACTCCGCATCGCCCTGACCGTGTTCTTCGCCATGGACGGCTTCGTCTTCGCCGGTTGGGTCGTCCGCATCCCGGCCATCAAGGAACAGACCGGCGCCTCGGCCGGCACCCTGGGACTCGCTTTGCTCGGCGTCTCGGCCGGAGCCGTGATCACCATGATGTTCACCGGCCGGCTCTGCCGCCGCTACGGCTCCCACCCCGTGACCGTCGTCTGCGCCGTCCTGCTCTCCCTCAGCGTCGCCCTGCCCCCGCTCACCCACTCGGTCCTGGCCCTCGGCGGCGTACTGCTGCTCTTCGGCAGCGCCTACGGCGGCATCAACGTGGCCTTCAACAGTGCCGCGGTCGACCTGGTACGCGCCCTCCGACGCCCCGTCATGCCCAGCTTCCACGCCGCTTTCAGCCTGGGCGGCATGACCGGCGCCGGTCTGGGCTCCCTGATCGCCGGAGTGCTCACCCCCACCCAGCACCTGCTCTCCCTCACCGCCGTCGGCCTCGTGGTCACCCTCTTCGCGGGCCGCACGCTCCTGCGCACTCCCCCGCCGGCCACACCAGGGGACGACACGCCACGGGCGACCTCCGCACCGCACCGCCTGGCACCCCGCACCCGGCTGCTCGTCGTCACGTTCGGCCTGATCGCCCTGTGCACGGCCTATGGCGAGGGTGCCATGGCCGACTGGAGCGCCCTGCACCTGGAGCAGGACCTCGGCGCCGCACCCGGCACAGCCGCCGTCGGCTACTCCTGCTTCGCCCTCGCCATGACCGTCGGCCGGCTCAGCGGTACCAGACTGCTTGAGGTCCTGGGCCAGACCCGCACCCTGGTGCTCGGCGGCACGACCGCGGCGATCGGCATGCTGCTGGGCGCGCTCACCCCGGCCCTGTGGGCGGCCCTCCTCGGTTTCGCGATCACCGGGCTCGGCCTCGCCAACCTCTTCCCCGTCGCCGTCGAACGCGCGGGCAGGCTGGCCGGTCCCGAGGGCGTGGCCACCGCGTCCACCTTCGGCTACGGCGGCATGCTCCTGGGACCACCCGCCATCGGCTTCATGGCGGACTGGCTCTCCCTCTCCGCCGCCCTCACCACCGTCGCCGCCCTGGCCGCCACCGCCGCGGCCATCGCCCTGCTGACCCGCCGCACGGCAGGGCACTGACCGCGGACCTCGCCGGCCCACCGGCAGACGTGCCCGGAGCGGCCCCGAACGAGCCGCCCGGCCGGGGGGCGCCTCAGTCCAGCAGCCCCGGTTCGCGTACCGACTCCAGTACCCGGGCCAGCCGCGCGGTGTCTGCGTCCGTCCACCCGGGTGGGGTCGTGATCTCGGCCCACGCGCTCGTCGGGAGGGTTCCGTACCGGTGGCCGAATCCGTCCGGCACGCTGTCGGCGCCGGCCAGGTCGCACGCCACCTGCCAGAACGTCAGCAGCGGATACCACTGCATCGCCGGTGAGACGTCCCGGGCCCGCGGCCGGTCCAGCCAGTCCGGCTTGTGCAGGGCGAGGTCGGGCGACCACCAGACGACGGGATCGGAGCCGTTCTGGAGGTAGACCGCGCGGGGCTCGCCCCAGGGTGCGTCCGGGATGCCGTAGTCCGCCGGCACCTGCGCGAAGCGCACATGCGCCCCGTCGGCGACCACCGGCCGCCACTCTGGGCTGCCCGGCTGCCGCTGTGCGGTGACCGTCCTCCACAGCGGGTTGTCGTAGGTCGGTCCGACGAACAGCGCGCCGCCGGTCTCGGCGACGAGCGTGGGCAGGGAGCCGTGCAGCGCGGACTCCACGGAGAACGAGCCGAGGCTCTCGCCGTAGACGAGGAGCCGGGGGCGGGAGCCGGCCGGGAGCGTCCGCCACTTGGCGTAGACGGCGTCGAAGAGGGCACGCCCGGTGGCGGCGGCCTCGTCCTCGGTGAGCGCGGAGACCCAGCTGGGGAGGTAGGAGTACTGCATGGCGACCTCGGCGGTGTCGCCGTCCCACATGTACTCCAGCGGTTTGCTGCCCTGGTCGTTGATCCAGCCCGTGCCGGTGGTGCCCATGACGGCGAGGATTCGGCGGGAGAAGCCGCCGGTGCGTTCGAGTTCGTGTACGGCGAGGGCGGCCCGTTCGTCGAGGGTGTCGGCGGAGCGCAGGCCGACGTAGACCCGTACCGGATCCTTCGCCGGGCGGCCGGTGAGGGCGGCGATGTCGGCGCGGCGCGTGGCCGTGCCGACGAAGTCGCGGCCCTTGGCGCCCAGCGTGTCCCAGTGGGCGGCGGAGTCGGGACTGCCCGACAGAGTGGGCAGGCCGGGCTGGTGGACGCCCTTGGCGGTGCCCTGGTCGGCGAGCGAGGCGCCGCTCTCGATCGCGTCCAGTGCGGCGCGCAGCAGGAAGCCCTGGACGGCTCCGACGATCACGAAGGCGGCCAGGACGACCCCGGTGGCGTAGGCGATGGGGCGCGGGACGAGGGCGTCGAACGCCTGGGCGGCGAGGCGGGTGCAGAGCCGTACCGTGCGGGCGGCCAGGAGCAGCAGCGTCCCGACCAGCGCGGCCACGAACAAGACGAGCGCCCACTGCCACCAGACGATGTGCGGGGGCAGGGTCACCGTCCGGCGGACCTGCCCCTCCCAGCGGACGCTCCAGGCGGTGACGGTGACCACCGCGGCCGCGCCGAGCACGCCCAGGGCGGCCCAGAGGGTACGGCGGACCCTCGGGCGGATGCGGACGCCGGCCCAGCGGAGCAGCAGCCGGGCGAGGGTCTCCAGCACGGCACCGACGGCGTAGCCGACGGCGGCCGAGACGCCGGCCGCGAGTCCCTGGAGCCACCAGGCCCGGGGAAGGAGGGAGGGGGTGAGGGACAGGCAGTAGCACAGGACGGCCACCCCGGTGCCGCCCCAGCACGGCCGCCGCCGGACCACCCGGTCGGGGCCCATGTGCCGGCGCACCCGCTCCGCCGTCCGCCGGGTCCAGTCCTTCGTACGATTCAGCGCCCTGCCCGCACCACTCACTTGGCCACCTCGGGACCACGATCGGCCACCGCACCCGCCGCCGCATCCCGAAGATCTTGCAGGCTCCCCGGTCCGGGAAAAGGTGCGGGGCATCGCCAGGTATTCCATCGTGGTGGGCATGGCCCAGGCCCGGACGACCGAGAATCCCCGCTCCGCAGCGCCTGCGGCCGACCCGGCGCCGCCCACGCGGGTGGCGGCGGCCTGCTCGCCGGCCGGTGCCGGTGCCCTCCGGACGGGCATGAACGAGCCGGTCGCGCGGCAGGACGTCACCCAGGTCGCCGGCACTCCGCCGCACAGGGCACGCATGGAGGTCGTCACCGTCGTCGGCGCCGGACCATTCGGGGGTCTCGGCGGCGGGCACCGCGTGCCCGGCCGGCTGCCGCACCACCCGGCCGGGTTCTGACCCCCCGCCCGGCATGCCGCTCCCCCGGCTCCCCACCCGCATCGCCCTGGCGGCGGCGGTGGCGGTGCTGGTGGCGGCGAACCTGCTGGACAACCGCTGGGCCGGGTCCTGGATCCTGCTGACCGCGGTCGTCACCTCGGCCGTGCTGGTGGGGCTGCTGTTCTGGGCCGGGGGCAGCTGGTCGGAGCTGGGGCTGGGCCGGGACTCCCTCGCGGACGGGGCGCGTTGGGCGGTCGCCCTGATCGGCATCGTCGCCGCGGTCTATCTGTGCGTGGCCTTGCTGCCGGTCACCCGCGGACTGTTCGCGGACCAGCGCACGGACGCGCTGAACGGCTCGGAGATCGCCTTCAAGGCGCTGGTCGCGGTGCCCGTGGGGACGGTCCTGCTGGAGGAGACGGCCTTCCGCGGGGTGCTGTTCGCACTCCTGCGGCGCCTGCGTACGGCCACTGCGGCGGCCGTCATCTCCTCCGTGCTCTTCGGCCTCTGGCACATCCTGCCCTCGCTGAACCTCAACAAGGACAAGCCGACGCTGGGTTCGCTCTTCGGGCACTCGGTCGCCGGGGCGGTCCTGGTGGACATCGGGGCCGTGCTGTTCACGGCCCTGGCGGGCTGTCTGCTGTGCTGGCTGCGCGATCGCAGCGGCTCCCTGCTGGCGCCGATGGCCCTCCACTGGGCGGTCAACGCACTGGGGTACGCGGTGGGTTTCCTGCTGCGCTAGGCGCGGCCACGGTCTCGTGTCCGGCAGACTCGCGGCATGGAGTCTGCCGAGTTCCTTGAGATCCTCGACCGCGAGGGCCGTCTGCTGGCCACGGCCGCCATGGAGGCGGGGCTCGACGCCCCGGTGCCCGCCTGCCCGGACTGGCGGGTCCGCGACCTGCTGCGGCACACCGGCACCATCCACCGCTGGGCCGCCGATGTCGTCGCCGAGCCCAAGGCCGCACCCCGCCCCGTTCCGGACCCGCCGGCCATCGACGGCACCGAGCTGACCGCCTGGTACCGGGAGGGTCACCGGCGGCTCGTCGACACCCTGGGCGGCGTGCCGCGGGATGTGCCGTGCTGGACCTTCCACCCCGCTCCGGTCTCCTCACCGCTGGCCTTCTGGCTCCGCCGGCAGGCCCATGAGACGACCGTCCACCGGTACGACGCGGAGGCCGCGCGGGGCGGCCCGGCGTCCCCGATCGGCACGGACTTCGCGGTCGACGGGATCGACGAACTGCTGCGCGGCTTCCACGCCCGCACGCGCAGCCGGGTCCGCAGCGAGCAGCCGCGGGTGCTGCGGGTGAGCACGCTGGACACGGACGCGGCATGGACCGTACGGCTGTCGGCGGGGCCGCCGGTCACGGAACTCGGCGCACCCGAGGGCGCGACGGCCGAACTCGCCGGTCCCGCCGACCAGTTGTACCTGGCACTGTGGAACCGGGTGCCGGTGCCGACGGTGCACGGCGACCCGGAGGTGGCCGACCTGTGGCTGACGAACTCCGGTATCTGACCGGCCGGCCAGGGCGAGCGGCCGGACCGGCCGGGCTCAACGCGATTCGGCGGCCAGCATCCGGGTGAGCACCGCGCGCTGCACCGGCAGTACCTCGCCGTGCAGCGCGCGTCCCTTGCCGGTGAGCGCCACCCGCACGCCACGCCGGTCCTCCGAGCACATGGTCCGCTCGACCAGACCGTCCTTCTCCAGGCGGGCGATCAGCCGGGACAGCGCGCTCTGGCTGAGGTGGACCCGCTCGGCGATCTCCTGCACACGGAAGCTGCAGGCGCCGTCCGCCGCCGGACCGTCGGAGAGCAGGTCGAGGACCTCGAAGTCGCTGGCGCACAGGCCGTGGCCGTGCAGCGCCCGGTCCAGCTCGCACTGGGTGCGGGCGTGCAGGGCCAGGATGTCCCGCCATTGGTTTACGAGCGCCTGCTCGGGCTTCTTCGCCGCCATCGGGGCACCGTAGCAGAGAAACGATATTGTTGCATCGTAATTAAATGCGCTTGCATTCGATGCGTGTGCATGTAGTGTCTCGGGTCATGACCTCTCCGCTCACCGCCTCCGCCGCCGAGGGACGCTGGACTCCCCGGCTCTGGGGCACACTGCTGGTGCTCTGCGCCGCCATGTTCCTTGACGCGCTGGACGTGTCGATGGTCGGCGTCGCCCTGCCGTCGATAGGTTCCGACCTGCACCTGTCCACCTCGACGCTGCAATGGATCGTCAGCGGCTACATCCTGGGATACGGCGGCCTGCTCCTGCTCGGCGGCCGCACCGCCGACCTGCTGGGCCGACGCCAGGTGTTCCTGGTGGCCCTCGGCGTCTTCGCGCTCGCCTCACTCCTCGGCGGCCTGGTCGACTCGGGCCCGCTGCTGATCGCCAGCCGCTTCGTCAAGGGCCTCAGCGCGGCCTTCACCGCCCCCGCCGGCCTCTCTATCATCACCACCACGTTCCCGGAGGGCCCGCTGCGCAACCGCGCCCTCTCCATCTACACCACCTGCGCGGCCACCGGCTTCTCCATGGGCCTGGTGCTGTCCGGCCTGCTCACCGAGGCCAGCTGGCGCTTCACCATGCTGCTGCCCGCGCCCATCGCCCTGATCGCGCTCGTCGCCGGCCTCCGGCTGCTGCCGCGCAGCTCCCGCGAACGCGACCACAACGGCTACGACATCCCCGGCGCGATCCTCGGCACCGCCTCCATGCTGCTCCTGGTGTTCACCGTCGTGGAGGCCCCGCAGGTCGGCTGGGCGTCGGCCCGCACCCTGCTCTCCTTCCTCGCGGTCGCCGTCCTGCTGACCGTCTTCGTCCGGGTCGAACGCCGCTCCCCCGGCCCGCTCATCCGCCTCGGGGTGCTGCGCTCGGGCAACCAGGTCCGCGCCCAGCTCGGCGCGGTGGCCTTCTTCGGCTCCTACGTCGGCTTCCAGTTCCTGACCACCCTGTACATGCAGTCCCTGCTCGGCTGGTCCGCGCTGCACACCGCCCTGGCCTTCCTGCCGGCCGGCGCGCTGGTGGCGGTGTCCTCGACCAAGGTCGGCGCGATCGTGGACCGCTTCGGCACCCAGCGGCTGATCGCGGCGGGCTTCGCATTCATGGTCCTCGGCTACGCCCTCTTCCTCCGCGTCGACCTGAGCCCTGCCTACGCGGTGGCGATCCTGCCGTCGATGCTCCTGATCGGCGCGGCCTGCGCCCTGGTCTTCCCCTCCCTCAACATCCAGGCCACCAACGGCGTCGACGACCACGAGCAGGGCATGGTCTCGGGGCTCCTCAACACCTCGGTGCAGGTGGGCGGTGCGATCTTCCTGGCGATCGTCACGGCCGTGGTCACCGCGGGGGCACCCGCCCACGCGACCCCGCAGGCGGTGCTCGACAGCTACCGTCCCGGCTTCCTGGTGGTCGCGGTCGTGGCCCTCGCCGGGCTGCTGATCACGCTCACCGGGCTGCGCACCCGGCGCCCGCAGGAGACCGTCGTGATCGCCAGGTCCACCTCCCTGGAGGCGGAGCGCGTGCCCGCACGCGACTGAACGAGGACCCTTGCCCACATGCGCCCGGCGGAGCCCGTTGCCCCGCCGGGCGCACGGCTGTGACACTGCCGGGATGACGATGCACGGGGGACGGCGCGGTCAGGCCGAGCGGGACGCGATCACCGTCGAGATCGGATACGCGCTGTGCAGTGCGGCGTTCGCGGCCGCCGTCGCCTACGGGGCGGTGGCCGGTCCGGCGTTGCTGTTCGAGCTGCCCGACGGTGTGGAGCGCACGCTGCGCGTCGTGGGCGCGGTGCTCGCGCCCGTGCTGTTCGTCGCCCGGGTCGTCAGCGTGCTGGTCCGTTTCCGGCGCTCGTCTCAGCCCAGCCAGCCCGGCCGCACCAAGCCCGACTCATAGGCCAGGACCACCAGTTGGGCGCGGTCACGGGCGCCCAGTTTGATCATCGTGCGGCTCACGTGGGTCTTGGCGGTGAGGGGGCTGACGACCAGCCGGCGGGCGATCTCCTCGTTGGACAGGCCGATGCCGACCAGGGCCATCACCTCCCTCTCCCGCTCGGTGAGCCGGGCGAGCGCGTCGGCGGCGGCCGGCGCCTTGGAACGGGCCGCGAACTCCGCGATCAGCCGGCGTGTCACCCCCGGCGACAGCAGCGCGTTCCCGGCCACCACCGCCCTGACCGCCCGCACCAGTTCGTCCGGCTCGGTGTCCTTGACCAGGAACCCGGAGGCGCCGGACCGGATCGCCTCGAAGACGTACTCGTCGAGCTCGAACGTCGTCAGCATGACCACCTTGACGTCCGTCAGCTCCGGCTCGCCGGTGACCCGGCGGGTCGCGGCCAGGCCGTCGAGGCGTGGCATGCGGATGTCCATCAGGACGACATCGGGGCGCAGTTCCCGCACCTTGCGCAGCGTCTCCTCGCCGTCCGCCGCCTCACCGGTCACCTCGATGTCGGGCTGCGCGTCGAGCAGCGCCCGGAAACCGGCCCGCACCAGCGACTGGTCGTCGGCGAGCAGCACCCGGATCATCGGTCCTCCCGGTCGTCCAAGGGCAGCACGGCCAGCACCCGGAAGCCGCCGTCGGCGCGCGGTCCCGCCTCGATCGTGCCACCCAGGGCGGCCGCCCGCTCCCGCATCCCGGCCAGCCCGTTCCCGCTGCCGCCCGCGTCCGCCCCGGTCGCCGGACCGTCGTCGTCGATCCGCAACCGCAGCTTGCGTCCGCCGTGTTCGAGCCGCACGCGCGCGTGCCGTGACCCGGAGTGCCGTACGACGTTGGTGAGGGCCTCCTGCACGATGCGGAAGGCGGCCAGGTCGGCACCGGGCGGCAGGTGCGGCGGCTGCCCCGTCACGTCGACGGTGAGCCCGGCGCCCGCCGCCTGTTCCACCAGTTCCGGCAGCCGCCCGAGACCGGGCGCCGGTGCCCGGGGCGCGTTTCCCGGGGCGCGCAGGGTGTCGAGCACCTGACGCACCTCGCCGAGGGCCTCCTTGCTGGCCGCCTTGATGGTGGTGAGCGCGGACCTGGCCTGCTCGGGGTCGGAGTCGAGGAGCGCGAGCCCCATGCCGGCCTGGACGTTGATGACCGAGATGCTGTGCGCCAGGACGTCGTGCAGCTCCCTGGCGATCCGCAGCCGTTCCGCGTCCGCGCGCAGCCGGGCCGCCTGGGCGCGGTCGGCCCGCTCCCGCGCCCACTGCTCGCGCCGCAGCCGGACCAGCTCGGCCACCGAGACGATGATCAGCACCCAGGTGGCGACGATCATCTCCTGCCCCAGGTTCGCCCCCGTGTCGCCCGGCGGCGGCAGCAGGCGGTACAGCCACAGCGAGATCAGCAGATGCCCGGCCCACAGCATGCCGAGCGCCGCCCAGGCCGCCCGCCGGTGCCCGGCGACGACCGTACTGAAGCAGGCCACGGCGACCGCCGCGAAGACCGGTCCGTACGGGTAGCCGGCACCGAGGTAGACCAGGGCGAGGGCGGCCGTGCCGAACGCCACGGGCACCGGGTGCCGGTGCCGCCACAGCAGCAGGGCACAGGTGGCGAGGAGCAGCAGGCGGGCGAACGGGTCGAGGTGCTCGCGGTGGGTCTGCGCATGGGCGGCGAAGTTCGAGCCCACCAGTACGAGGACGGTGAGCAGCACGGTGGTGCGCCACGGCAGGCGGGGGCGACGGGTACCGGTGGTGGCGGGGTCCTCCCATCCCGGGGGCCCGTGGTGCCACCACCGCGCGGGGCCGCGCTCCCGTACCCGCTGCTCGTCCATGAGCGCCACGCTAGACGCCACCGGCCCGCGCGGGCGTCAGCCCGGCGAGGTGATCACGCGTACTCCCCGGGAAGTAGGCCGCCGGACCTGGCCGGAGCGGCTGCCCGTGGTGGTCGGCGGTCGCCGCGGCGTCCCGTGAACGCGCCGCCGTCCTCGAAGGCCAGTCGGGCGAAGCGTTCGCCGATCCGGCGGTGGGCGGCTGCGTCCGGGTGGAGTCCGTCGGGCAGCGGGAGTTCGGCGGCGTCGGCCTCGCCGTAGAGGGCACGGCCGTCGAGGTAGTGGAGGTGGGGGTCCTCGGCCGCGCGCTGGTCGACGATCCGGGACAGCTCGTCCCGGATGACGTTCAGGGTGAGCTTGCCGCTCGCGCGCTCGGCCGGGTCGCCGACGGCCGTGAAGGTGAGCCGGCCCGCGCCGAAGTCGCTCAGGTCCATGGCGGTGGGGCCTGGCGTGTCCTCGTGCATCGGGCACAGGATCGGCGACACGACCAGCAGCGGGGTGGTGGGGTGCCCCTCGCGGACGGTGTCGAGGAAGCCGTGCACGGCGGGGCCGAAGGCGCGCAGCCGCATCAGGTCGGTGTTGACGACGTTGATGCCGAGCTTGAGGCTGATCAGGTCGGTGGGGGCGTCCCGGACGGCGCGGGCGGTGAACGGGTCGAGCAGGGCGCTGCCGCCCAGCCCCAGGTTGACCAGCTCCACGCCGCCGAGCGCGGCCGCGAGCACGGGCCAGATGGCGGTGGGGCCCGCGGCGTCGGAGCCGTGGCTGATGGAACTGCCGTGGTGCAGCCAGACCTTGCGGCCGTGGTCGGGCATGGCGGCGACCGGGGCGTCGGTGCGCAGCGCGACCAGTTCGGTGGTCTCGTTGTGCGGCAGCCAGATCTCGACGGTCTTCTCGCGCTCCGGCAGTCCGCTGAAGCGGAGGGTGCCGACCGGTCCGGGGCGCAGCTCCATGGTTCCGGTGCTCATGTCGACGACCTGGACCATGCCGCCGGACACGCTGCCCTGACCGGACAGGGTGCCGTCGACGAGCAGGTCGTAGACGCCGTCCGGGCGGGGCGGCGCGCCGACGTAGAGCCGCTTGGTGGGCAGGGTGTCCAGTTCCACGGCGGTGGCGCGGGTGCGGAACACCAGCCGTACGCCGGAGGGCTGGGACTCCACCATGGCGAGCTGCGGGTCGTCGCACTGGGCGCGGGCCCGGGCCGGGAGCCGGTGCGGCAGGACCCCGTGCTCCGTGTGCTCCAGGTCCAGGGCGCCACGAAGCAGGTCGGCGGTGATCGGGGTGGTGATCCAGCGGGGGTCGGTGTTCATCGCCTCTGCGCTCCGTCTGTTTTCCGTCTGGTTTCCGTCGGTGTTCCGTCGGTGTTCCGTACGAAGGGGGTCAGGTCGGTGTGGGCCAGTTGCGCAGCAGGGCGTCGAGGGCGTCGAGGACGCGGGTCCAGGACTGCTGGCTGTCGGGGGCGCTGTGACTGAAGCCGCCGCTCAGTTCCAGGTCGACATAGCCATGGAAGACGCTGCCGAGCATCCGGACGGCGTGGGTCTCGTCCGGTTCGGTCAGGTCGTAGCCGCGCAGGATCGCCCGGGTCATCTGGGCGTGCCGGACACCGGCGCTCGCCGCGGCCGTCTCCGGGTCGAGGCGCAGCCGGGCCGCCGTGTAGCGGCCGGGGTGGGCGCGGGCGTAGTCGCGGTAGACGTCGGCGAAGGCCACGAGGGCGTCCTTGCCGGCCCGGCCGGCCAGCGCGTCGGCGGCCCGGTCGGCGCACTCCTCCAGCGCCAGCAGCGCGATCCTCGTCTTGAGGTCCTGGGAGCTCTTGACGTGCGAGTACAGGCTCGCGACCTTCACGTCGAACCGTCTGGCCAGTGCCGAGACGGTCACCTGGTCGAAGCCGACCTCGTCGGCCAGCTCGGCTCCGGCCCGGACCAGCCGCTCCGCATTCAGCCCCGCTCGCGCCACACCCGCTCCTCCACTCCCCTTGTCCTCACCTCTCGCCTGAATCAATTATGCGTTTGCCTAAACCCTTTAGGCAAATTAGCGTGCGGTGCATGAGACCGCTGACCGAGCAAGAGATCCGTGCCGCCTTCATGAACTGCACCAAGGGCGCGGCGAAACGCCTGCACATCCCACACGACCTGGCCGAACGGCCGTGGACCGACCTGGACTACTTCGGCTGGCGCGATCCCCAGGCGCCGGACCGCGCCTACCTGGTGACCGAACTGGAGGACGGCCGTGCACGGGCGGTGACGCTTCGCTGCCCTAGCCCCTCCTCCTGGCAGACCCGGCGCAGCATGTGCTCGATCTGCCTGACCACGCACACCGGGGGCGTCTCCCTGATGGTCGCCGCCAAGGCGGGGAAGGCCGGGCTGCAGGGCAACTCCGTGGGCGCGTACCTCTGCAGCGACCTCGCCTGTTCGCTCTATGTGCGGGGCAAGCGGGACGCGGGTGTGGGAGGGCGCATGCCGGAGTCGCTCACACTGGAGGAGAAGATACGGCGCACGGTGACGAACCTCGCCGCGTTCCTGGACAAGGTGACGGCGTGAGCCCCGCTCGCTAGGGGAGGACCAGTCCCACCCCGTGGGCGAGCTGCGCGGCCGCATGCCGGAAGAACCGCTCCCGTTCCTCGACGACCCCCTTGAACTGGCCGAACAGTTCGAACCCCACCAGCCCGAACAACTGGGCCCACGCCGCGGCCATGGCCACCGCCACCTCCGGCGGCAGGCCGGGCATCAGCTCGTCAGCCATCCGGCGGGCCTCGGGGCCGAGCTCGGCGGGCACGGGGGTACGGGCCAGACCGCGCCGCTCGAACGCCTCGCGCAGGATCCCGATGAGAACGAGGGCCACCCGGGCGGCCGGCGGAATGGTCGTCTCGGGAGCCGAGTAGCCGGGCACCGGCGAGCCGTAGATCAGCGCGTACTCGTGCGGATGGGCCAGCGCCCAGCCGCGCACCGCCTCGCACACCACGACCCAGCGCTGCGCCGGGGCCGCGTCTGCGGCAGCGGCGTGGGCGGTCTCGGCGGCCTCGCCGAGGGAGTCGTAGGCGTCGATGATCAGCGCGGTGAGCAGGTCGTCGCGGCTGGGAAAGTAGCGGTAGAGCGCCGAGGAGACCATGCCGAGTTGGCGCGCGACGGCTCGCAGCGACAGCTTGGCCGCGCCCTCGGCGGCAAGCTGTCTGCGCGCCTCGTCCTTGATGGCCGTGGCGACTTCCATCCTGGCTCGCGCGCGGGCGCCCTGTGGGGTGGGGGTGGTCATGGGCAGCAGTCTGCCATGTTTGCAGAGCAGTGCACACGGTGTGGAGCAGTGCACCTGTTTTGGATCGCCGCTCACTGCTTGGAGCGGCGCTCACCAATAAGTGCGGCGCTCAAAAAAGAGAGCAGTGCTCTTGCGTTGGTGCACCGATCTCCTCCACACTGTTCCTCAAGCGAGAGCACTGCTCTCCCAATCAGTGGGGGTCACCATGTCGTCGTCGCAGCCTCAGCCTCAGCCGTCGCCCGAGCCGTACTACGCCAAGGTCGACCCGATGGCCGTCCGCATGAACAGCCTCGTCGGCTGGCTCGCCCGGCACGGGATCAGTTTCGCGGGCAGCGCGGAACTCTCCGTGCGCGGCCGCAAGACCGGCAAGATGCAGCGCGTCCCGGTCAACCCGCACACGTACGACGGCAGCCAGTACCTGGTCTCGGCGCGCGGCAACTCCCAGTGGGTGCGGAACATACGCGTGGCCGGCGGCGGGGAGCTGCGGGTGGGGCGGAAGGTGCGGGAGTTCACCGTGGCGGAGCTTCCCGATGCCGAGAAGCTCCCGGTGCTGCGGGCCTACCTGGAGAAGTGGGGCTGGGAGGTCAAGCAGTACTTCCCCGGGGTGACGGCCAAGTCCTCCGACGACGAACTCCTCGCGGCCGGTGCCGACCACCCCGTCTTCCGGGTCACCGTCACGAAGTGACGGGTTCCTCGTCGGCGGCGTCCTCGTCGGCGGCGTTCGCCTTCGCCGCCGGCACCGGGTCGAACGCCGTGAGGGCGCGCTGGGCCAGCGGGTGGGAGCGGATGAGCTCACCGAGGGAGGTACGGCCCTGGGTGATCTCCTTGAACGCCCGCCAGGCGGGACGGAACCCGGTGAGCGCCGCGTGGAACAGCCCGGGCCGGCGCTCGAACGCCGCGAGCATCCGCTTGCCGACGCTCATCTCGACGCCGAGGCCCGCCTTGATGGCGAAGGCGTAGTTCAGCGCCTGGCGGCGGGCGTCGACGGCGTCGTGGGCCTCGGCGATCCGCACCGCCCACTCTCCCGCGAGCCGCCCCGAACGCAGCGCGAAGGAGATGCCCTCGCGGGTCCAGGGCTCAAGCAGGCCCGCCGCGTCACCGCAGACCAGCACCCGGCCCCGGGACAGCGGGGAGTCGTCGGACCGGCAGCGGGTCAGGTGGCCGGAGGAGATGCTCGGTTCGAAGCCGGCGAGGCCGAGCCGGGCGATGAAGTCCTCCAAGTACCGCTTGGTGGCCGCGCCTTCGCCGCGCGCCGAGATCACGCCGACGGTCAGGGTGTCACCCTTGGGGAAGACCCAGCCGTAACTGCCGGGCATCGGGCCCCAGTCGATGAGGACCCGGCCCTTCCAGTCCTCGGCGACCGTCTCGGGCACCGGGATCTCCGCCTCCAGGCCGAGGTCGACCTGGTCGACCTTCACCCCGACGTGGGCGCCTATGCGGCTGGCGCTGCCGTCGGCGCCGACCACCGCGCGGGCCAGCAGGGTCTCACCGCCCTGGAGGACGACCGCGACGGTCCGCCGGTCCGGGACCGCCGAGCCGTGCTGCTCGACGCGCTGCACGGCGGCGCCGGTGCGCAGCTCGGCGCCCGCCTTCTGGGCGTGCTCGACCAGCTGCTGGTCGAACTCGGGCCGGTTGATCAGCCCGAACATCATCTGCTTGGAGCGGCGGGTGCGGGTGAACCGTCCGTTGCTGGAGAAGGTGACCGCGTGCACCCGGTCCTTGAGGGGCAGCTCGAAGCCGGGCGGCAGCGCGTCCCGCGAGGGGCCGATGATGCCGCCGCCGCAGGTCTTGTACCGGGGCAGTTCGGCCTTCTCCAGCAACAGCACGCGCCGTCCCGCGACCGCCGCCGCGTAGGCGGCCGAGGCCCCCGCGGGTCCCGCGCCCACCACGACGACGTCCCACACCCGCTGCACGTCGTCCGCCCGCACGTCGTCCGCCGAAGAATTCTCGCCGCTCACGATGGTCCGCTGCTCCGATCAAGCCGTAGAAGCCGTATCACGCCGTATCACGCCAAAGGTAGGGCCCGGTACGTCCGTAGGCCGGCACCTGTCACCTGTCCCCCCGCATCCTACGGCGGAGATCGCCGCAGGCCACTGTGGGAGGATCGGTCCCACTCACCAGTTCAACGTCGCACCCACGAGGAGCGTGCCCATGTCGTCCAATCCGGTCGCCGAGACCGTCGCCGCCCTGCTGCCCAGGGCCAAGGCGGAGCTCGCCGAGCTGGTGGCGTTCAGATCGGTGGCGGACTTCGCCCAGTTCCCGAAGAGCGAGAGCGAGGGTGCCGCGAACTGGGTGGCCGACGCGCTGCGCGCCGAGGACTTCACGGACGTCGCCGTACTGGACACACCGGACGGCACGCAGTCGGTGTACGGCTATCTGCCGGGCCCGGAGGGTGCCAAAACGGTCCTGCTGTACGCGCACTACGATGTGCAGCCCCCGCTGGACGAGACCGCCTGGACCACCCCGCCGTTCGAGCTGACCGAGCGGGACGGCCGCTGGTACGGGCGCGGGGCCGCCGACTGCAAGGGCGGCGTGATCATGCACCTGCTGGCGCTGCGCGCGCTGAAGGCGAACGGCGGCGTCCCGGTCAGCGTCAAGGTGATCGCCGAAGGCTCGGAGGAGATGGGCACCGGCGGCCTGGAGCGGTACGCCGAGGAGCACCCCGAACTGCTGGCCGCGGACGCGATCGTCATCGGTGACGCGGGCAACTTCCGGGTGGGACTGCCGACCGTCACCACGACCCTGCGCGGGATGACCTCCATCCGCATCCAGATCGACACGCTCCGGGGCAATCTGCACTCGGGCCAGTTCGGCGGTGCCGCCCCGGACGCGCTGGCCGCGCTGATCCGGGTCCTGGACTCGCTGCGCGCCGAGGACGGTTCCACGACGGTCGACGGGCTCGCGCCCGAGACCCGCTGGGAGGGTCTGGAGTACGACGAGGAGCAGTTCCGTACGGACGCGAAGGTCCTGGACGGCGTCCAGCTGATCGGCGACGGCTCGGTCGCGGACCGCATCTGGGCCCGTCCGGCGGTCACGGTGCTCGGCATCGACTGTCCGCCGGTGGTCGGCGCCACCCCGTCGGTGCAGGCCAGCGCCCGCGCCCTGGTCAACCTCCGGGTGCCGCCGGGCGTGGACGCGGCCGAGGCGGGAAAGCTGCTCCAGGCCCACCTGGAGGCGCACACGCCGTGGGGTGCGCGGGTGCGGACGGAGGCGGTGGGCCAGGGCCAGCCGTTCCGCGCGGACCCCAGCAGCCCGGCGTACCGGGCGATGGCCGACGCGATGGCGGTCGCCTACCCGGACGAGACGATGCAGTACGCCGGTCAGGGCGGCTCCATCCCGCTGTGCAACACCCTCGCCGGCCTCTACCCGCAGGCCGAGATCCTGCTGATCGGTCTGAGCGAGCCGGAGGCGCAGATCCACGCCGTCAACGAGAGCGTGTCCCCCGGGGAGCTGGAGCGCCTGTCGGTGGCGGAGGCGCTGTTCCTGCGGAACTACGCCGCGGGCTGACAAACCCCGGTCACCCGACGCGCCAGGGGCGGCCGGCGTACGCGGTGGGCGGAATCGCTCTGCCCACAGCGGAGGACCCTCGTCCGTGGACGGGGGTCCTCCCTACGGTCGGGACATGGACGTCATCGAGCTGCTCCCCCGGCTGCACCTGCTGCGCTTCCCGGTGGGCCAGGCCTACCTCTGGCACGACCCGGACGCCGGCGCCTCGACCCTGATCGACTCCGGGCCGCCCGGCTCGGGCCGGCCGATCGCCGACGCGCTCACCGCGCTGGGGCGGTCCCCTTCGGCGGTACGAAGGATCGTCCTCACCCACTTCCACGAGGACCACGTCGGCGGGGCCGCCGAGTTCGCCGCGCTGAGCGGAGCCGAGGTGCTGGCCCACCGCCTGGACGCTCCGGTGATCCGGGGCGAACTCCCGGGTCCGCCGCCGGTGTTCGAGGACTGGGAGCTGCCGATTCACGCCGCGGCCGCCGAACTGCTGCCCGCCGGCGAGCCGGTGCCCCCGGCGGAGGTGTCGGAGCTGTCCGACGGCGACGTCCTGGACTTCGGCGGCGGTGCCCGGATCCTCCACGTCCCCGGGCACACCCACGGCAGCATCGCCCTCCATCTGCCCGCGTACGGTGTGCTGTTCACCGGAGACGCGGTGGCGGCCGCGCCGGTCACCGGAGCGGTGGTCCTCGGGGTGTTCAACCTCGACCGGGACGAAGCCGTCGCGTCCTTCCGTCGGTTGGCCGCCCTGGAGACTGAGGTGGCGTGTTTCGGCCACGGTGCTCCGGTGACCGCGAACGCATCGCGGGTACTGAGCAGATCCGCGGACACCTACGGGCCGCCGCGGTGACCATGGAGGCATGACCGACACCGCGCGCCGTATCGCCGCCCACACGGACGTCGCGACTTCGCTGGCCCTGCTGAGCGACGTCGAGCTGGCCGAGCGGGTCGCGGCGGGCGAGTCGCTGGGCACGGGGGTCGGCGGCAGAGCCGCGCGGATCACGGTGGACGGCAGCGCGGTGTTCGTGAAGCGGATCCCCCTGACCGACCGGGAACGGGACCCGCTGCACGTCCGCTCCACCGCGAACCTCTTCGGCCTGCCGCCGTACTGCCACTACGGCATGGGTGCCGTCTGCGGCCCTGGATTCAACGCCTGGCGGGAGCTGGCCGCGCACACGGCGACGACGAACTGGGTGCTGGCCGGCCGCTTCCCCGGCTTCCCGCTGCTCCACCACTGGCGGGTACTGCCGGACATGGCCCACCCGCTGCCCGACGAACTCGCGGACGTCGAGAAGGTGGTGGCCTACTGGGGCGGTTCGACGGGCCTGCGTGAACGCGTCGAGGGCCTTCGGGACGCCTCCGCGAACCTGACCCTGTTCCTGGAGCACATCCCGTCCACCCTGCACGACTGGCTGGACGCCGAACTGCGCAGGGACCAGGCGGACGCGGCCTGCCGCCAAGTGGCGCGGCAGCTGGAGGAACTGACGTCCTTCCTCCACACACGGCAGCTCCTGCATCTGGACGCCCACTTCCGCAACATCCTCACCGACGGCCGGGCGCTGTACCTCACGGACTTCGGGCTCTCGCTCAGCTCCCGTTTCCGGCTCACCCCCGACGAGCGGGACTTCTTCGACCGGCATCGGCACTACGACCGCACGTACACCTCCTACTACCTGGTGATCTGGCTCGCCACCGCCCTGTACGGACACCGGGGTGAGGAGCGAGCGGAGTTCGTGCGCGCCTGCGCCGGCGGCAAGCAGCCCGAGGGGATCCCCCGGGCCGCCGCCGAGTTGCTGGTCCGGCACGCCCCGCTCGCCGTGGGCATGGAGGATTTCTTCCGGCGGCTGGGCCGGGAGAGCCGGCTGACGCCGTTTCCGTACCCGGGCGGCTACAGCAGCTGCACGCTCTCCGCGTAGTGGCAGGCGACCGGGTTGCCGCCGCCCCGGTCGACCAGGTCCGGCACCCGTTCGACGCAGGCGGTGCGTTCGCTGTCGGTGAGCTGGCCGGCGAACTTGGGGCAGCGGGTGCGGAAGCGGCAGCCGCTGGGCGGGTGGACCGGGCTGGGGACGTCGCCCTGGACCGTGATCCGTTTCCGGGCGCGTTCCTTGCGCGGGTCGGGCAGCGGGATCGCGGAGACCAGGGCCTGGGTGTAGGGGTGGGCGGGGCGGGCGAAGAGCTGCCGGGCTGGGGCGATCTCCACCAGGCGGCCCAGGTACATCACCGCGACCCGGTGGGCGACATGGCGCATCACGGAGAGGTCGTGCGCCACGAAGAGGAAGGACAGGCCCAGTTCGCTCTGCAGGTCCATCAGCAGGTTGAGGACGCCCGCCTGGATCGACACGTCCAGCGCGGAGACCGGCTCGTCCAGCACGACCACTTTGGGCCGCAGCGCCAATGCCCGTGCGATGCCGATGCGTTGGCGCTGGCCGCCGGAGAACTCGTGCGCGAAGCGGTTGCCGTGCTCGGGGTTGAGGCCGACCAGGCGCAGCAGTTCGCGTACCTCGTCGGGGGAGCCCGGGCCGTAGCGGCCGTGAATGCGCAGGGGTTCGGCGACGATCTCGTGGACGGAGATCCGGGGGTCCAGGGAGGCGTACGGATCCTGGAAGACGATCTGCAACTCGCGCCGCAACGGCCGCATCTGACGTCTAGTCAGGTCGGTCAGGAGTCGGCCCTGGTAGTGGACGGAGCCAGAGGTGGCCGTCTCCAGGTTGAGCAGGGTCCGGGAGACGGTCGTCTTGCCGGAGCCGGACTCGCCGACCAGGCCGAGCGTTTCGTTCGGGTACAGGTCGAAGGAGACCCCGCACACGGCATGCACGTCGCCGACCCGGCGGCGGATCACGCCGCGCGACATCACCGGGAAGTGTTTGACCAGGTCACGGACGCGGAGGACCGGGTCGCCGGGGCCGCCGTGATCGGCCGGCGAGGGCAGTGGAGCGGTCATCGGGCATCGTCCTCCAGGTCCGCGAACCGGGCCAGGGCCTCGGTGTCGGCGCCGACGGCGTCGAAGACCTCGCCGGCCGCCGTGTCGACGAGTTCGTCGGCGAAGTGGCAGGCGCTGCGGTGGGCCTCGGACCCGGCCGGGCGCAGGGCGGGTTCGGTGCTGTCGCAGGGCTCCCGGCGCATCGGGCAGCGGGGTGCGAAGGGGCAGCCCGGGGGCAGGTTGAGCAGCGAGGGAGGGGAGCCGGTGATGGGGGTCAGCCGGTCCTCCTCGTGGTCGAGGCGGGGCAGGGAGCCGAGCAGGCCCAGGGTGTAGGGCATGCGCGGGGTGTAGAAGATGTCCTCGACGGAGCCGGTCTCCACGATCCGTCCGGCGTACATGACGGCGACCCGGTCGGTGTGGCCGGCGACCACGCCGAGGTCGTGGGTGATCAGGACCAGCGCGGCGCCGGTTTCGGCGCGGGCGGCCTCCAGGGCCTCCAGGATCTGCGCCTGCACGGTGACGTCGAGGGCGGTGGTGGGCTCGTCGGCGATGATCACGTCCGGGTCGTTGGCGATCGCGATGGCGATGACGACCCGCTGGCGCATGCCGCCGGAGAGTTCGTGCGGGTAGCTGTCGACGCGCCGTTCGGGGCTCGGTATGCCGACCGTGCCGAGGAGTTCCACGGCACGCTCGCGGGCCGGGCGTTTGCCGAGCCGGGGGTTGTGTCTGAGCAGGGTCTCGGCGATCTGGTAGCCGACCGTGTAGACGGGATTGAGGGAGGTCATGGGGTCCTGGAAGACCATGGCGATGCCGCTGCCGCGCACGTCGGAGAGGCGGGCGTCGGACATGCCGAGGAGTTCGGTGCCCTCGAACCGCACCGAGCCGCGCACCCGGGCAGAGCCGGGCAGCAGCCCCATCACGGCGAGCGCGGTGACGGACTTGCCGGAGCCCGACTCGCCGACGATGCCCAGCGCCTCGCCCCGCTCCAGCCGGTAGCCGACGCCGCGCACCGCCCGTACGGTCCCGTCCTCGGTGGGGAACTCCACGCTCAGGTCCTCGACTTCGAGGACGGCGCCGGACTCCTCGCCCTTCCCCACGACCCTGTCGATACCCATGCGGTTGCCCGTGTCGGTCACTGTCGCACCCTTTGCTGCCGGGGGTCGAAGGCGTCGCGCAGCCCGTCGCCGATGAAGTTGATGGTGAGGGCGATGGCGATGATGAAGGCGCCGGGGATGTAGAAGAGCCAGGGCCGGGTGTCGACCGCGGTCTGTGCCTGGGCGACCAGCAGCCCGAGTGAGGTGTCGGGCGGCTGGACGCCGAACCCGAGGAAGGACAGGGCGGTCTCGGTGAGGATGCCGGTGGCGACCAGGATGGTGGCGTTCACGATGATCGGGCCGAGCGCGTTGGGCAGCAGATGCCGGAAGATGATCCGGGTGTCGGAGGCGCCGAGCGCCCGGGCGGCCTCCACGAACTCCTTCTCGCGCAGGGACAGTACGGAGGAGCGCACCACCCGGGACACGTACGCCCAGGTGAGTCCGGCGATCACCACGGCGATCCAGTACCAGGAACCGCCGCTGCGCGAGGAGATCACCAGCGCGATCGCGAACAGCGGGAGGGTCAGCACAAGATCGGCGACGCGCATCATCAGCGCGTCGACGAACCCCCGGTAGAAGCCGGCGACGGCGCCCCACACGGCGCCGACCAGGGTCGAGCCGAGGGCGATCAGGATGGCGATCTTCAGCGAGGTCTGGGTGCCGCGCATCACCTGTGCGTAGGCGTCGTACCCCGACGAGTCGGTGCCGAACGGGTGCTTCCAGGAGGGTGGTCGGGAGTTGTCGGGCGTGTACTTGGCGTACGAGTAGTGCCAGAAGTGCGGGCCGACGAAGGCCCACAGCACGATCAGCACGAAGACGACCAGGCTGATCATCGCGGCCCGGTGGCGCAGGAAGCGGCGCAGCACCAGCTGGGTCTGGCTGCGCTGCACGACGGTGAACTCGCCGTCGTCGCTCGGCGTTCGCGTGCCGGCAGGCCCGAGTGCCCCGATGTCAGTCATAGCGGATCCTCGGGTCGAGTACGGCGTAGAGGAGGTCGGCGAAGAGGTTGAAGACGATGACGACGACGGCGGACAGCAGCAGCCAGGCCATGGTCCGGTAGACGTCGAGGGTGGTGGCGGCCTGGACGAGCATCTCGCCCATGCCGTGCCACTGGAAGATCGTCTCGGTGATGACGGCGCCACCGAGGATGATCGCGATGTCGAGGGCGGTGACGGTGGCGAGCGGGATCAGGGCGGTGCGCAGAGCGTGCCGGGTGAGCACCCGGCCGCGGCGCAGCCCTTTGGCGCGGGCGAGCCGCACGTAGTCGCTGTCCAGGACTTCGAGCATGGCGGCTCGGGTGTAGCGGGTCCAGGAGGCGAAGGAGACCAGGGCCAGGGTGATGGTGGGCAGGATGAGGTGGCCGACGCGGTCGGTGAACTCGTTCCAGGTGGTGTCGACTTCGAGGTACGGCGACTTCTCGCCGATGGTGCCGAGGAACTGGCTGCCGGTCTCCTGGTTGAACCAGATCCCGGCCTGTTTGAGCAGGACCGCGAACCAGAACACAGGCATGGCGAGGAACAGGAAGCCGAGGAAGGTGATGGTGTAGTCGGCGACGCTGTACTGGCGGATCGCGCTGAACACGCCGAAGACGATCGACATCACGAGGGCGAGCAGCATGGCGGCGGCGACCAGGGTGACGGTGACCCGGAAGCGGGTGAACAGGTCGTGGCCGATGTCGAGGTTGGACTGGACGGACGGGCCCCAGTCGCCGTGCAGGACGCCGGTGATCCAGTTCCAGTAGCGTTCCACGACCGGTTGGTCGGCGTGGATGTGGCGGGCGAAGGCGGTCACGGCGGCCTTGCTGGGCGGCGGTTGCCGGGAGGTGGCGAAGTTGGCCACCGGGTCCCCGGAGTTGACGACGACCAGGAAGACGATGAAGGTCGAGACGATCAGGACGGGTATGGAGACGAGGATGCGGCGCACGGTGTAGGCGAGCATGCGGTCTTCTCTCACGGATCGCACGGAGGCGGAGGCGGAGACCCGGCCCCGGGATCGCCGGGGCCGGGCACGGAGGATCCGACGGGCTCCGGTGGGGCTACTTCTTCAGGCCCCACTCGCCGACGTTGTACGGCGGTCCGACGTTGGTGGAGTTGTTGCGCATGTTGACGAACCGGGTCTGCACCGCGAGGAAGGTGGGCTTCTGGTAGAGCGGCAGCACGTAGGCGTCGTTCACCATGATCTGGTCGGCCTGGTTGAGCAGGGCGGCGGCCTTGGTCTGGTCCGTCTCCCCGATGGCCGTGCTGATCAGGGAGTCGACCTGCTTGTTGCTGTAACCGCCGTAGTTGCCGCCGGCCCCGGTCGTCCACAGCTGCTGGGCGCCGCTGATCGCGAACGGTGAGGCGACCCAGGCGAAGACGATGATGTCGTACTGGTGGCCGGCCAGGACCGTGCCGAGGTCGGCGGCGCCGATCGGCTTGATCGTGACCTTGATCCCGAGGTTGGCGAGGTCGCTCTGCAGGATCTGGCACTCGCTCTGCCGGATCTGGTTGCCGGTGGTGTAGCGGCAGTCGAAGGGTCCGACGGCCTTGCCGTCCGGGGTCTTCAGGGCGGTGCCCACTCCGGTGAACTTGGCGTCGGTGAGGTACTTCTTGGCCTTGGTGAGGTCACCCGAGCCCTGGCCGCTGGCGCTGACCACGTCCTTGTACCCGGCCGTCCCCGGGACGAAGTTGTGGTTGTAGAGCTGCTTCACACCGGGATCGAACTGGGCGACCGTCTTGGCCATGATGTCCTTGACGCTGATGGCCGTGAACATCGCCTGCCTGAGGGCCAGGTACTTGCCGATCACCGGGTTGTGCAGGTTGAGGTCGAAGTGCTCCCAGGTCAGTCCGCTGCCGATGCTGTAGGTGACGTTCGGGATGGCCTTGACCTGGTTGACGAGGTCGACCTCGGGCTGGGGATAGATGCCCTGGACCTCGTTGTTGCGCAGCGCGATCGGCTCCTGGGTGGCGTCCGAGATGACCTTGAAGAGCAGCCGTTGCAGGGTGGCCTTCTTGCCGGACCACTTCGGGTCGGGCTCATAGGTGGCGTGGTCGTTGTCGACCCACTCGGTCATCTTGTAGGGGCCCGCGGTCGCGTACTTGGTGGGCGGGTTCTTCTGGAAGTACTGCCAGCCCTGGGTCATCTGGGCGGCCGTCATGTGCGCCGCGTCGCCCGCCTTGGCGCCGGAGACCTTCTCGGCCACGTGCGCCGGGTAGAACGGGTAGCCCGCCCCGAACAGGGACTTCCAGTCGGCGTAGGGCCTGGCCATCACGACGGTGACGGTCTTGCCGTTGTCGGAACCGGTGACCGACTTGATGCGGTCGTAGCCTGCGGTGCTCTCCGGCAGACAGCCCTTGGTCTGGGTGGAGTCGCTGGCGGGCGGCGGCGGGCAGTCCTTGCCGTCGTTGGTGCGCCAGTAGTAGACGAAGTCGTCGGCGGTGATCGGGGTGCCGTCGTTCCAGGACGCCTTGGGGTTGATCTTGTAGACGAGGGTCTGCGGACTGGCGCTCGTCTGGGTCGCCGAGGTCACCAGGTCGGTGTTGAGCTTGACGCTGAAGTCCGGCTGCGGGACGAAGACCTGGGGCAGCACGGGGCTCAGCGCCTCGGCGTTCTCGAAGGTGTTGCCGTTGGTGTCCTGCACGTTCCACTGCTGGATGTTCTTCTCGATGACGTAGGTGAACGTGCCACCGGCCTTGGTGGCGCCGGAGTTGCAGGTGTCGGCCTTGCCCTCGGTGGCGCAGGACGTGAGACCGGCCGAGGTGCCCTTCCCGCCGCTGCCCCCGCCGCCTCCCCCGCTGCTGCAGGCGGCGAGCGCCAGGACGAGCCCGGCGGTCAGTGCCAGGCCCCTTGTGAGGGCCGAAGAGTGTGCGCGCATGTCCCTCCTTCAGCCGGTGGTTGTCCGGCCTGTGCACGGCGGCCAGCGGCCGCGAGGAAGTTGAGCTGCGCACCGACGGTAGAACGTTTGTGTACCTCCTTCATGTTCTTGTTCATACCGGGACGGCGACAATTCACCCTCGTTTTCCCCCAGGAACCTTCCACCCCGGGCAAAGTCGCCTACACACCCCGGAAATGCCGAAGTCCCCGCCAACATCACCGGCGTGGCGAGGACTTGACGGATCATCAGCGAATGTCAACCGACCGGGACACCGGCCTCCAGATAGAGCGCGGCGCCGCGCTCGCGGGCGCGCAGCGCCCAGCGCAGCCGTTCGTAGCGCACCGGCGGCAGCAGCTCGGCCGCCTCCTGCTCGGTGACGAACCGCCAGCCCCGCAGCTCCGGCCCCGGCAGCACCAGCCGCCCGGCCTCGGCGGAGTCCAGCCGGCCGCCGTCGAAGAGCAGCCGCAGACCGCCGTAGCGGGGCGGCGCGGGCTGTTCCCAGTCGACGACGAGCAGCCTGGGCAGCTCCTCCAGCCGTATCCCGGTCTCCTCCTCGACCTCGCGCACTCCCGCCCGGGCGGGGGCCTCACCGGGTTCGACGACACCGCCGGGGAACTCCCAGCCGGCTTTGTAGGTGGGATCCACGAGGAGGAAGCGGTTCTGTTCGTCGAAGAGGAGGACACCCGCGGCGACGGTCTCGGCGGTGGGTTCGGGGGTCTGCACGATGTCACAGGCCGCGGCTTCGCCGCTGCCCACCGCCGCCGCGATCCGCACCGCCGTCTCGTACGGGCTGAGTCCGCTGCTGTCCACAAGATGGGCGTCGGCGCTGATCCAGGAGGTGAGGGCGGTGCGATAGGACTCGATGTGGTCGTACGACCACTGCCGGATCCGTATCTCGCCGTCGGGCAGGTCGGGCGGGATGTCCCGGTCGGCTATACGCTCGCGCAGGATCGTTTCGGCCGGGGTGAGGCACAGGTGCCGGACCGCGATCCGGCGGGCGGCGAGGCCGCCGAAGATCTCGTCGCGGTACTCCTGGCGCAGCAGCGTCATCGGAACGACCAGGGTTCCGCCCAGCTCGGCGAGCATCGCGGCCGCCGTGTCGATCACCAGTCGGCGCCAGATCGGCAGATCCTGGAAGTCGCCGACCTCGGCCAGGTGTTTGGCAGGCAGCAGGTGTGTCAGTGCCCCGCCGATGAGCTCGGGGTCGAAGAGCGTGCTGTTCGGGATCAGTTCGATCAGTTCACGTGCGGTGGTGGTCTTACCCGCACCGAACGCGCCGTTGACCCAGACGATCACGGACTCCCCCTCTTCTGTTGGCCCCCTGTGGCTTGCCCGCTCCACACTGCCACGGAAACCAGTTCCCGTTGAGGGCGCGCAGACGGAGTGCCGGCCTCCCCTGCCTGGAACACCGGCACTCTTGCCCGCTCTCGCTCGGCGGGGCTACTCCTGGCCCAGCCAGTCCTGGTCGGTCTGGAAGCTGTCCCGACCGACGATGTGGTCGACGTGCTCCAGGGTGCCCGAGACGTTCAGGTCACCGGGCGGGGCTTCGGCGGCCGCGTGCGACGGGGTGATGGCGGCCACGACGAAACCAGTGGCCAGACTGGCGATGGCGAGCATGCTGCGCTTCTTCATGCCCGTTCCAACTACGCGGACGGCCCGGGGTCACGGGCGTACCCGCGAGGGGAGCAACGCGCCCGCCGGAGTCGAACCACCATCACCGCTCTCTGTCCAACACACTCCGACGGGTTCTAACGTAACCGCACACAGCGATGGCGCGTTCATGCCGTCATCGCGGCTTCGCGAGGCGGAGGAAACGTCATTGACGCGTCACCCTCACACCCGCACGGCCCGCCGAAGAGCGGCCGGAGCAATGGCCGTGGCCCTGCTGGGTGCGGCGGGCCTCGTCGCTCCCGCCGTCGCCGATGTGCGGACCGCCTACCCCACCCTCGCCGACGGGCTAGCACAGACCCCGCCGATGGGCTTCAGCAACTGGAACTCCACGCACTGCGGCGCGGACTTCAACGAGGCCATGGTCAAGGACATCGCCGACCTGTTCGTGGCGAAGGGCCTCAAGGACGCCGGCTACCAGTACGTCAATCTCGACGACTGCTGGGCCCTGCCCCGACGGGACGCGGACGGCAAGCTGGTCCCGGACCCGGCCCGGTTCCCGGACGGCATCAAGGCCGTCGCCGACTACGTGCACGCCAAGGGCCTCAAGCTCGGCATCTACACCAGCGCCGGCACCAGGACCTGCAGCCAGGCCGGCTTCCCGGGCGCGCTCGGCCACGAGTACAGCGACGCCCGGCAGTTCGCCGGCTGGGGCGTCGACTACCTCAAGTACGACAACTGCAACAACCAGGGCGTGGACGCCCGGCAGCGGTACACCACCATGCGCGACGCGCTGCAGGCGACCGGGCGGCCCATCGTCTTCAGCATCTGCGAATGGGGCGAGAACAAGCCCTGGGAGTGGGCCGGCGACGTCGGCCATCTGTGGCGCACCACCGGGGACATCAGCGACAGCTGGGGCTCGATGGTGTCGATCCTGAAGCAGAACCTGCCGCTCGCGCCGTACGCGGGCCCCGGCCACTGGAACGATCCGGACATGCTGGAGGTCGGCAACGGCGGCATGACCGACACCGAGTACCGCTCGCACTTCTCGATGTGGTCGGTCATGGCCGCTCCGCTGCTCGTCGGGACCGACCTGCGCAAGGCCTCCGCGGCGACCTTCGACATCCTGGACAACAAGGAGGTCATCGCCGTCGACCAGGACCCGCTGGGCAGGCAGGGCACGGTGATCTCCTCGGAGAGCGGGCGGTGGGTCGTCGCCAAGGAGATGGTGGACGGCAGCCGCGCGGTCGCGCTGTTCAACGAGTCCGGCTCCGCGCAGCGCATCGCGACCTCGGCGGCGGCGGTCGGCCTCCCGAAGGCCCCTGCCTACACCCTGCGCGACCTGTGGCGGCACCGCGGCTACAACACCGCGGGCACCGTCTCCGCGATCGTCCCGGCGCACGGCACGGTCCTGGTGCGGGTCGCCGCCGACCGGCGCTGGACGGCCAGCCCACCGGCCGTCGAACTCGCCCTGGACGGCAGCCCGTTCAGCGAGCCGGGCAGGACGTCGGCACTGACGACGTCGGTTGCCGACCTCGGCCGCACCACGGCCGAGAAGGTCTCGGTGTCGCTCACCGGCCCCGCGGGCTGGACCGTCCGGGCGACCTCGCCGGCGCGGACCCCGGCACTGCCGACCGACCGCACCCTGCACACCGGTTGGAGGCTGACCGCTCCCCAGGGGACGCCGAAGGGGGCCTACGACCTGAGGCTCAGGGCGGGTTACCGGTCGCCGACGGGGGTGCGTGCCGAGAGCGCGGCGACGGTCACGATGACCGTCGCGGACCCACCCCCCGCCGGGAGTTCCTACCTCAGCGACCTGCTCCGGCTGTCGGCCGGCAACGGCTGGGGACCGGTGGAGCGCGACTGAGCAACGGGGAGACCGCCGCGGGCGACGGACACCCGATCACCATCGGCGGGGTGGGGTACGCCAAGGGACTCGGCACCCACGCGCAGAGCGAGGTCGCCTACTACACCGGGAAGGCGTGCGCGAAGGTCACCGCGGACGCCGGGGTGGACGACGAGGAAGCCGCCAACGGCTCGGTCTCGTTCGAGGTCTGGGGGGACGGCACGAAGGTCGCCTCGACCGGCGTGCTGACCACCGGCGTGCCTGCCCAGCCACTCACCGCCGACGTGACCGGCGCCGAGGTGATCCGTCTCGTCGTCACCGACGGCATCACATCCGGGCAAGGAGACTGGGCGGACGCGCGGATCACCTGCTGAGTCCCGCGCGTTCGTCCCGAGCCCGGTCGGCCGGTCCTGAACCCCGGCCGACCGGGCCTGAACGTTCCTGCGCGGTCCCCGCGTCCGCCGTCGGCCCCTAGACCCCCGAGACCCCCGAGACCTCCGCCGTCTCCGCGTCCGGCCGGGCGGCCAGCGCGGCCGCCGCGGCGCCCACCAGGCCCGCGTCCGTGCCCATCTGGGCCGGCACCACCGTCAGGCGCTGGACGAAGGAGAGCGTGGCGTAGCCGGTGAGGGCCTTGCGCAGGGGCGTGAAGAGGATGTCCCCCGCCTTGCCGACGCCCCCGCCGATCACCGCGATGTCGATCTCGACCAGGGTCGCCGTGGCCGCGATCCCGGCCGCGAGCGCCTGCGCGGCCCGCTCGAAGGAGGCCACCGCTACCGGGTCGCCGGCCCGGGCCGCGGCCGCCACCGCGGCCGCCGAGCTGTCCCCGTCGGGCCCCGGCCGCCAGCCGCCCTCCAGCGCGCGCCGCGCGATGTTCGGGCCGCTCGCGATGCGCTCGACGCAGCCGCGCGACCCGCAGGGGCAGGGGTCCCCGTCGAGGTCGACGCTGATGTGGCCGATGTGGCCCGCGTTTCCGGTCGGGCCGGGGTGCAGCCTGCCGCCGAGCACCAGGCCGCCGCCGACACCCGTCGACACCACCATGCACAACGCGTTGTCGTGGCCGCGGGCCGCGCCCTGCCAGTGTTCGGCGGCCGTGATGGCGACGCCGTCACCGATCAGCTCGACCGGCAGCCCGCCGGCGGCCGCCCGCACCCGCTCGACGAGCGGATAGTCCCGCCAGCCGGGCACGTTGACCGGGCTCACGGTGCCGGCGGAGGCGTCCACCGGGCCCGCGCTGCCGATCCCGAGCGAGCGGGCGCTCCCCCACAGAGGTGAACCGGCGAGCTCGCCGACCACCTCCTCGACGGCCCCCATGACCGTTTCGCCGTCCTGCTGGGCGGGCGTCGCGCGCTGGGCGCGCGCCTGGATCCGTCCGTGACCGTCCACCAGCGCGCCGGCGATCTTGGTGCCGCCGATGTCGAGGGCCGCCACGAGGTCGGTGTGCATCAGAGTCAGTTCTCCCCGTCAACCATGAGTACCCGAGTGACACAACAGGCCGGTCAAGCGGTGGGGGCGCAGGCCGGAGATTGCGGTGGACAGTCTCCCTCGCATCTGACAACGTTGTCCAGGCTCTATGCTCGACGCCACATCCTCATACAAACCCACGAGCCTGTGTATCCCTGATACAAACCCATGAGCCCAGACACAATCCATGAGCCCATGCACCCCGTGGACGACAGGACAGGACGCCGCATCGTGCCCGATACCTCCCGCCGCGCAGACCGTCTTCCCGGCTCCCGTTACGGGACCCGGCCGACGATGAAGGACGTGGCGGCAAGGGCCGGTGTGGGCCTCAAGACGGTCTCCCGGGTGGTCAACGGCGAGCCCGGGGTGACCCCCGACACCGAGCGGCGGGTCCAGGAGGCGATCGACGCGCTCGGCTTCCGCCGCAACGACAGCGCGCGGGTGCTGCGCAAGGGCCGAACGGCGAGCATCGGCCTCGTCCTTGAGGACCTCGCCGACCCGTTCTACGGTCCGCTGAGCCGGGCGGTGGAGGAAGTGGCGCGGGCGCACGGGGCGTTGCTCATCAACGGCTCCAGCGCCGAGGACCCGGACCGGGAGCAGGAGCTGGCGCTGGCGCTGTGCGCGCGGCGGGTGGACGGCCTGGTGGTGATCCCCGCCGGGGACGACCACCGGTATCTGGAGCCGGAGATGAGAGCCGGTGTGGCCACGGTGTTCGTGGACCGCCCGGCCGGGAGGATCGACGCCGACGTCGTGCTGTCCGACAGCTACGGCGGTGCCCGGGACGGGGTCACCCACCTGATCGCGCACGGCCACCGCCGGATCGGGTTCATCGGCGACATGCCCCGCATCCACACGGCGGCCGAGCGGTTGCGCGGCTACCGGGCGGCGATGGAGGACGCCGGGATAGCCGTCGAGGACGCGTGGACCTCGCTCGGGGTGACGGGCCCGGAGCGGGTGCGCCGGGCCGCCGAGGAGATGCTGACCGGGGCGGACCCGGTCACCGCGATCTTCGCGGGCAACAACCGTGTCACCGTCACCGTGATCCGCGTCCTCGCCGAGCAGACCCGTCCGGTCGCGCTCGTCGGCTTCGACGACATCGAGCTCGCCGATCTGCTGGACCCCGGCATCACGGTCGTCGCCCAGGACGCGGCCCTGCTCGGCCGCACGGCCGCCGAACGGCTCTTCCGCCAGCTGGATGGCACCCTCCTGGCGCCGGAGCGGATCGAGTTGCCGACCAGGCTGATCACCCGCGGCTCGGGCGAGCTGCCTCCGGCGGACTGAGCAACACATGACGGACCGGACACTCACGCAGCCGACCCGCACGGCGACGGTGCACATGCTCACGCAGCCGACCCGCACGACCACCGGCCAGGGGCCCGGGAATCCGACCCGCAAGACCACCGTCCACGGGCCCGGGGAACCAAGCCGCACCACGACTGCCCACCTGCTCGGGGAACCGACCCCCACGACGCCCCTCCACGGACCCGGAAAACCGGCCCCCACGACGGCCTGCCCCGCGGCCACCGAGTCGAGGCGCCCGTGACCGGACCCACGCTCGCCGAGTTGGGGCTCGACAGGGCGCCGCGCGACCATCCGCTGACCTACCCCGGTGGCTGGCCACCCGACTCGGCCCTCCTCGACGGCGACCGGCTGCTGCCGCTCGACCGTCTGGTCCACGGCGACGGCCGGGTACCGGTGCTCGCGGTCGGATCCAACGCCTCCCCCGCCCAACTCCAGCACAAGATGGCCGAGTCCGGCGTCAGCGCGCCGATCCCCATGGTGCGCGCCCGGGTGGCGGGCCTCGACGTGGGTGTCTCCGCGCATGTCAGCCGCCTCGGCTATGTCTCGGCTTCGCCGGTCGCATCCCCTTCGGTGGTCCGGGAGTTGTTCGTCCTGTGGCTGGACGGACGGCAGCTGCAGGTGATCGACGCGAGCGAGGGCGTACCGCTGCCGAACGGCAACTTCGAGCGGGCCTGGCTGCCCGCCCCGGCCGTACGCGCCACGCTCGCTGACGGCACGACGCTTCCCGGTGTCCACGCGTACGTCAACCGGCACGGCGTGCTGCACGACGGTACCGGCACCCCCCGCCGCCATCCGGGCCAGCGCGCCCTCCTCAGCGAACTCCTCGCGAAGTCCGCCGAGTTGAGAGAGCTCTTCGGTGGCACGCCCGAGCAGTTCTGCGCGCGGGCGCGGGCCGACTCCGCGCTGTGCCGACGGGGCACCCGGCTGTTCGCGGAGTGGAGGTGGGCGGTCGCGTCGGGTCTGGAGCGGTACGCCGGTGGTCAGCAGACGGGGAGCCCGGGAACCGGCTCGTCGTCGGCGCCGCCCTCGATGTAGACGTCGCTGATGTACACACCGGTGTTGCCGTTGTCGTCGTCGGTCCTGGCCCACCACACGTTGGTCGACCCGCCGTGGGTCGCCCGGCGGCCCAGGTCGGCCTGGCAGTAGAAGTCGTGGGCGCCCGGGAGGACTTTGCCGGCCTTCGCACCGTCGGCGGTGTAGGACTTGGCGGCGCTCCGCACCACGCAGGTGTACGTGCCGTCGCCCGTGGCCTGGCAGACCGGGGCGGGGGTCGCGGGGTCGGTGGCCGTCGCGGTGGCGGGAGCGGTGGCACCGGCGGTGCCGGAACCGCTGGAGGGGGCCGGGCCGGAGGTCTGTGCCGAGGACGGCATGGCGGAGGCGCGGTCCGCCGGCTCGCCCCCGGCGGCGTGCGTGGCGCCGGTGACCGGCACGGCACCCGTCTCCTCGCCCTGCCCCACCGGATCGGCGCCCGCCGGCTGGCCGACGCCGGTGCCGCGGACGCTCTCCGACGCACCGGTCGCGGTCGGGGCGGGCGGCCCCGCGTCCGTCCGCGCCGTCTGCCCGCCGTCGTGCAGTGACGCGACGGTCAGCCCGGTCGCCGTGAGGACGACGGCGACGGCCACCACGACGAGCAGCCGGACCCGGCGACGGTTCCAGCGGCTCGGTCGGGCGGGGCTCAGCGGGCCGTCCGGGACGCCGGGCGGGTGCACGGGGTCTAATCTTCGGGCGGGTACGAGAGCGGGCCCCGGCGTTCCCGCTGCGTCGACGAGTCCGGCGGCGGGCACCGGGGCGAGCCGGCCGAAGGGCTGCGGAGCGTATCCCTCGACAGCCCCTTCGGCAGCCCCTTCGACGCCCCCTGGAGCGGCCCCTTCGGCAGCCCCTTCGACGGCCCCTGGAGCGACCCCTTGGGCAGGTCTGTGCGCGGGCCCTTGGGCAGACCCGTCAGCGGACCCGTGAACAGGTCCCTCCACAGCCCCTTGCTCGGGGGCCTCCCCGGGGCCCTGGCCAGGGCCCGCCGCAGAGCCCCGCACGCGCCCGCCGTCGGCCTCCTGGCCTGCCACTGGGGCCAACCCGTCGTCGGCCCCCTCGTCGGCCCCCTCGTCGGCCCCTGGGGCCGGTCCGCGTCCCGGCGGCAGTGTCGGCACGCCGGCTCCGGCCTCCGGTCGCGCCGGTTTCCGCAGGGCTGTCGTCGGAGTGCCCGCGACCGGTTCGCGCGCCACGGCCCGCAGGAGCCCGTACGCCTCCTCGGCGCCCGGGCGGGCGTCGGGCCGCTTGTCCATCAGGCGGCGCAGGACGGGGGCGAGCGGGCCCGCCCTGCGGGGCTCCGGGAGAGGCTCGTCGACGATCGCGGTGAGCGTCGAGAAGGTGGACGTACGGAGGAAGGGCGAGGCGCCCTCCACGGCCGCGTAGAGAGCGGCACCGAGGGCCCAGATGTCGGAGGCCGGACCGGGGTCCGCGCCCTTGGCCCGCTCGGGCGCCAAGTAGTCGAGGGAGCCCACGAGTTCGCCACTGCCGGTCAGGTGGGTGGCGGAGCCGTCGCCGGGATCGGCCATGGTGGCGATGCCGAAGTCGGTGAGGACGACCCGGCCCGAGCGGTCGAGGAGGATGTTGCCGGGTTTGACGTCGCGGTGCAGGACGCCGACCCGGTGGGCCGCGGCCAGGGCGTCCATGACCTCGGCGCCGACGCGGGCGGCCTCGTGCGCCGGGATCGTGCCGCGCTCGCGCAGCAGGTCGTCCAGGGAGGGGCCGTCGACCAGCTCCATGACGATCAGCGGCCGGCCGTCGACCTCGGCGATGTCGTGGACGACGACCACGCCGCGGTGGCGCACCCGGGCGGCGGCCCGCGCCTCGCGCTGCATCCGCAGCCGCAGACCGGCCAGTTCGGGCCCGGCGCTGTCGGTGTAGGCACGCAGTTCCTTGACGGCGACCTCGCGGCCGAGGACCTCGTCGACGGCGCGCCACACCACACCCATACCACCGCGCCCGAGCCGGGCCACGACCCGATACCGCCCTGCCAGCAGGCGACCGGTCCCGTCAGCCTGTCCGTACGAACCCGACACCACAGCCCCGTTCCTCATGACACGCCCGTGAATGGCGCACCAGAGTACGGGGCGATGACAGGGTCGGTTCAAGTCGGCGGAAAAAGCTGTGACTTGACCGGTACGCGCTACTTCCCGGAGGCCGTCAGATCGCCGCGCCGGGGCATCGCGAAGCCCTCCAGATCGGCCCGGGTCAGGCCGGTCAGCCGGGCCACCTCGGCGGTGTCGAGAGCCCCGCAGTCCAGGCCGCGCAGCAGGTAGCCGCCGAGGGCCTTGGCGGTGGCGGGTTCGTCCATGATGTCACCGCCGGCGCGGTCGGCGTACCGGGCGAGCCGGGCGGCCGCCTGCTCCAGACCCTCGCGGTAGAAGGCGAACACGGCCGCGTACCGGGTCGGGAGGTGGCCGGGGTGCATGTCCCAGCCCTGGTAGTAGGCCCGGGCCAGGGCGCGCCGGGTGAGACCGTAGTGCAGCCGCCAGGCGTCGTGCACCTTGGCCGTCGGGCCGACCGGCAGGACGTTGGTGGAGCCGTCCGAGACCCGTACGCCCGTACCGGCGGCGGCGACCTGCATGATCGCCTTGGCGTGGTCGGCGGCCGGGTGGTCGCTGGCCTGGTAGGCGGCGGAGACTCCTAGGCAGGCGCTGTAGTCGAAGGTGCCGTAGTGCAGTCCGGTGGCGCGGCTCTCGGCGGCCTGGATCATCCGGGCGACGGTGGCGGTGCCGTCGGTGGCGAGGACGGACTGGCTGGTCTCGATCTGGATCTCGAACCCGATCCGGCCGGGCTGAAGTCCGTGGGTCTTCTCGAAGGCCTCCAGGAGCCGGACCATCGCGGTGACCTGTTCGGGGTAGGTGACCTTGGGCAGGGTCAGCGTGAGCCCGTCGGGCAGTCCCCCGTGTGCCATCAGCCCGGTGAGGAAGATGTCGAGGGTGCGGATGCCCCGGTCGCGCACCGCGGCCTCCATGCACTTCATGCGGATGCCCATGTACGGCGCCGCCGTGCCCTCGGCGTACGCCTCGGCGATCAGCCGGGCGGCGCGGGCGGCCGTCTCGTCCTCCTCGGTGTCGGGGCGGGGGCCGTAGCCGTCCTCGAAGTCCACGCGCAGGTCTTCCACCGGTTCCCGCTCCAGTTTGGCGCGGACCCGGGAGTGGACGGGCTCCGCGAGGTCGTCCGGCAGGCCGAGGACGGCGGCGAAGGCAGCGGCGTCGGGGGCGTGTTCGTCGAGGGCGGCGAGGGCCTGGTCGCCCCAGGAGCGCAGCGTGCCGGCCGTGAAGGCGTCGCCGGGGACGTACACGGTGTGGACGGGCTGACGGGTCCCCGGGTCACCCGGATAGCGGCGCTCAAGTTCGGCGTCGACGGGTGCGAGGGAGGCGCTGATCTCCTCGCTGACGGCGCCCGCGAGGCTCGTCGCCACCTTCTCCTGCCGGCCCTGACCCATCCCAGACCCTCCTGTTTTCCACTGTACGGAATCAACAATCCGTTGAATGAAGGTATCCGGGCGCCGTCGGGGCGGTCAACACCGTGTCCACGAGGCGACACGCCCCCATCTGGGCATGTTCACGCCCATCACACACCTGGGTATCACACTGCTCAACGCCCTCCCGTCCGGCTTGTGCCCCCTGAAGGAGCCGCCGTGCCGAACCAGCGCCGAGTCACCCGCCGGCTGGGACTGCAGGTCCTGCTGGCCGCAGCGGTCACCGTGCCTCTGTCCAGCGCCGCGATCTCCACCTCCTCCGCCTCCTCCGCAACACCGCGGACCCGCCGGCTGAGCACCCTCGCGGCGCCGTCACGGCCGGCGCCCCGCCTCGACGTCATGACCTTCAACCTGCGGTACGCCGGCACCGCCGAGCCCAACAGCTGGGCCGACCGCCGGCCGGTGATGCGCGAACTGCTGCGCCGCGCGCACCCGCACGTCATCGGCACCCAGGAGGGCCTGTACCAGCAACTGCTCGACATCGAAACCGGCCTCGGACCGCACTACGACTGGGTCGGCACCGGCCGCGAGGGCGGCAGCCGGGACGAGTCGACGGCCGTCTACTACGACACCCGGCGCCTGGCCCCCGTGGAGCACTACACCTTCTGGCTCTCCGACACCCCTGAGGTCATCCGCTCCAACACCTGGGGCGCCGCCTTTCCCCGCATCGTCACCTGGGTCCGCTTCCGCGATCTCGCCGACGACGGACGGGAGTTCTATGTCGCCAACACCCACTTCGACCAGAAGAGCCAGTACGCCCGCGAGCGCAGCGCCACGCTCCTCGTGAAGCGGATCGCGGAGTTCGACCCGTCGCTGCCCGTCGTGGTGACCGGTGACTTCAACGCCTACGCCCACAAGAACCCGGCCTACGACACCCTGGTGGCCTCGGGGCTCGTCGACACCTGGGACGCGGCGGAGCAGCGCGGCCCCCAGTACGCGACCTTCCACGGCTATCACCGGCTCAAGCCGGACGGCGACCGTATCGACTGGATCCTGACCTCGCCGGGGGTGACCACGCACCAGGCGACGATGGACACCTTCTCGATGCACGGCCAGTTCCCGAGCGACCACCTGCCCGTGCAGGTCTCCCTCAGCCTGCGATGAGCTGAACCCGCGGGCCACCGGGCCTGCGGCCACACGCCGAGGCCCCGTGACCGGTACCGGTCACGGGGCCTCGGACAGCCTGGCGGCGGAGGTCAGCCCTTGCGGGCGTTGACCTCGTCGGTCAGCTGCGGGACGACGTCGAAGAGGTCGCCGACCACACCGAAGTCGACCAGCTCGAAGATCGGGGCCTCGGCGTCCTTGTTGACGGCCACGATGGTCTTGGAGGTCTGCATGCCCGCGCGGTGCTGGATGGCGCCGGAGATGCCGTTGGCGATGTACAGCTGCGGGGAGACCGACTTGCCGGTCTGGCCGACCTGGTTGGTGTGCGGGTACCAGCCGGCGTCGACGGCGGCACGCGAGGCGCCGACGGCCGCGCCGAGCGAGTCGGCGAGGGCCTCGATGATCGCGAAGTTCTCGGCGCCGTTGACGCCACGGCCGCCGGAGACCACGATCGCGGCCTCGGTCAGCTCCGGACGCCCGGTCGACTCACGCGGGGTGCGGCCGGTCACCTTGGTGCCCGTCGCCTTGTCGGAGAAGGTCACGGAGAGGGCCTCGACGGCACCGGCGGCCGGGGCGGCCTCGACGGCGGCGCTGTTGGGCTTGACCGTGATGACCGGGGTGCCCTTGGAGACACGGGACTTGGTGGTGAAGGACGCGGCGAACACCGACTGGGTGGCCACCGGGCCCTCGTCACCGGCCTCCAGGTCGACGGCGTCGGTGATGATGCCGGAACCGATGCGCAGCGCGAGGCGGGCGGCGATCTCCTTGCCCTCCGCGGAGGAGGGGACCAGGACGGCGGCCGGGGAGACGGCCTCGACGGCCGCCTGCAGAGCGTCCACCTTCGGGACGACCAGGTAGTCGGCGTACTCGGACGCGTCGTGGGTGAGGACCTTCACCGCACCGTGCTCGGCCAGCGCGGCGGCGGTGTCCGCGGCGCCGCCGCCCAGCGCCACGGCGACGGGCTCGCCGATGCGGCGGGCCAGGGTCAGCAGCTCAAGGGTGGGCTTGCGGACGGCACCGTCCACGTGGTCGACGTAGACGAGGACTTCAGCCATGGGAATGCTCTCCTGCTTGGATCAGTTGAGGGGCGGTCAGCGAGTGCTGGGCTCAGATGAACTTCTGGCCCGCGAGGAACTCGGCGAGCTGCTTGCCGCCCTCGCCCTCGTCCTTGACGATCGTGCCTGCCGTGCGCGCGGGGCGCGCTGCGGCGTCCTGGACCGCGGTCCAGGAACCCTCCAGGCCGACCTCCTCCGCCTCGATGTCGAGGTCGGACAGGTCCCAGGACTGAACCGGCTTCTTCTTGGCGGCCATGATGCCCTTGAAGGACGGGTAACGCGCCTCGCCCGACTGGTCGGTCACGGAGACCACCGCCGGCAGGGAGGCCTCCAGCTGCTCGCTGGCGGCGTCGCCGTCGCGCCGGCCCTTGACGGTGCCGTCCTCGACCGAGACCTCGGAGAGCAGGGTGACCTGCGGGACGCCCAGGCGCTCGGCCAGCAGGGCCGGGACCACACCGGCGGTGCCGTCGGTGGAGGCCATGCCGGAGACGACCAGGTCGAAGCCGGCCTTCTCGATCGCCTTGGCCAGCACCAGCGAGGTGCCGATGACGTCGGTGCCGTGCAGGTCGTCGTCCTCGACGTGGATCGCCTTGTCCGCGCCCATCGACAGCGCCTTGCGCAGCGCGTCCTTGGCGTCCTCCGGACCCACCGTCAGAACGGTGACCTCGACGTCGTCGTCGGAGTTCTCCGCGATCTGCAGCGCCTGCTCGACCGCGTACTCGTCCAGCTCGGAGAGCAGACCGTCCACGTCGTCACGGTCGACGGTCAGGTCATCGGCGAAGTGCCGGTCGCCAGTGGCGTCGGGCACGTACTTCACAGTGACAACGATCCTCAGGCTCACGCCGGCTCTCCTACTGCATCGTCTCTTCTTGGCTGCCTCTTGAAGGCAGCATAGGCGCCTCAAGCGGCTCATCCCGGCCGGGGCGGCCACGCGCTCCGAACGAAATATTACTCACCAGTACATCCACTTCATGCCCGCTAAGCAAGCGCTTTGAACTGTGACCTTCGCAACGCAGCGTAACCGGAACTCGACGCGTTCGCAGAACGAGGAACGTGTGATCCGTGGAACGAAGGGCGTGTGATCAGTCCCGCAGGCCGTTGAAGCCGCCCTGGTGGTACAGGAGCGGCCGGCCGGCGCCGGAGGGGTCACCGACGATCACCTCGGCCAGCACGATGCGGTGGTCACCGGCGGGCACGCGCGCGACGACCCGGCACACCAGCCACACCAGTACGTCGTCGAGGACCGGGACACCCGCGTGGCCGTCGCGCCAGTCGGTGGACGCCCCGAACCGGTCGGCGCCGCTGCGCGCGAAGGTGGCCGCGAGCTCCGCCTGGTGCTCGCCGAGGATGTGGACACCGATGTGCTCCGCGGTGGATATCGCGGGCCAGCTGGAGGCGCCCGTGCCGACGCCGAAGGAGAGCATCGGCGGCTCGGCGGAGACGGAGGTGAGGGAGGTCGCGGTGAAACCGACCGGGCCGTCGGCGCCGCGCGCGGTGATCACCGCCACACCGGCCGCGTGCCGCCGGAAGGCGGAGCGGAGCAGGTCGGGGGAGGCGAGCTGAGGGGTGCCGAGATCGGGCGTGGCCGTCATGGAGTTGTCCTTCTGCGGGAGGCGGTCTTCGGGTCCGGAGCTGCTCAACAACCCGGACAGCGCGCGCTCGCGGTGCGGGCCAGGTCCACGTGGACCCGCCCGAAGAGAAGGAGTTCCTGAGGCATACGGTCAGGCTGACGATAGGTGGTGCGCCCAGTCAAGTACGGTCCGGCATATGGGAGGTGCCTCACCGTCATCGGCATGTCCGTCAGACCGCCTCTCCCAGCGCCGCGATGACGTCCGCCTTGCGGGGCTGCCCGGTGGCCCGGCGCACCACCCGGCCGTCCGCGTCGAGCACCAGCACGGTGGGCGTCTTGAGGATCTCCAGGTCGCGTACGAGTTCCAGGCGGGCCTCGGCGTCGATCTCGACATGGGTGACGCCGGGGACCATCCCGGCGACCTCGCCCAGCACCCGCCGGGTGGCCCGGCAGGGGGCGCAGAAGGCGCTGGAGAACTGCACCAGCGTGGCCCGTTCGCCCAGTTCGCCGCCGAGTTCGGCCGCCCCGAGCCGCTTGCCGTCGTCCCGCCCGCGCACCCGCACCCTCCCGCTCCGCCGCCTGTGCAGCACTCCGTAGACGCTCGCCGCCGCGAGCACCGCCACGCACACCACCAGCCCGGTCATCACGGGACAAGGATCCACGAGACGGCCCACCTCAGCGAAAAGCGTTCACGAGACTGCAAAGATTCCCGGCTCCCCTACCGGCCCGCGGGGCGGAATCCTTGGTTCATGGACATCGACGCACGTGGGCCGCGGTTCGCGGCGACCGTGACAACGGTCGTACTGGCCGCCGCACTCATCACCCGGAGCCCCTGGATCCTCGCCTGGCAGACGCTGGCGTTCGCGCTCGGCGCGGCGGGGGGCGTGACCCGCTCGCCGTACGGCTGGGCGTTCCGGACGGCTGTACGACCGCGCCTCGGCCCCCCGGCGGAGTTCGAGCCGCCGGAGCCGCCGCGGTTCGCCCAGGCGGTCGGGCTGGTCTTCGTGGGGCTCGGTCTGGTCGGATTCGCCCTGGGCCCCGCGTGGTTGGGCCTTGCGGCGACCGGGCTCGCGCTCGCCGCGGCCTTCCTCAATGCGGCATTCGGGTACTGCCTGGGCTGCGAGATGTTCCTGCTCATGCGGAGGCTGGCGGTGCGCCCCGAGTAAAGGCGGGTTAAAAGCGCGAGGTGGATCAAGGGGCCAACGTGACGAGAATCTCGCCACTCCCGGGCACCAGGGCTGGCTCCTTGTCCGTTCTTCGGGCACGATCTGCGAGACACCGTAAACCTACGGCTGCGTAACTTTCCCGCCCGGAGCCCCTTCCCAGGCAGAGCAGAAAGGGTCCGTCCCGCCCATGGCAGAGCTGGTCTACCGTCCCGTCATCGGTTTCGCCAAGACGCTGTTCAAGGTCTGGGACCTCAAGATCGACTGCCAGGGTTCGGAGAACATCCCGCGCTCGGGCGGCGCCGTGCTGGTGAGCAATCACATCAGCTACCTGGACTTCGTCTTCGACGGCCTGGCGGCGCTTCCGCAGAAGCGCCTGGTGCGGTTCATGGCGAAGGAGGCGGTGTTCCGGCACCGGATCTCCGGCCCCCTGATGCGCGGCATGAAGCACATCCCGGTCGACCGCAAGCAGGGCGAGGCCGCCTACCAGCACGCGCTGGACTCGCTGAAGTCCGGTGAGATCGTGGGGGTCTTCCCGGAGGCCACGATCTCCCAGGCCTTCACCCTGAAGAGCTTCAAGTCGGGCGCCGCGCGCCTGGCCCAGGAGGCCGGCGTCCCGCTCGTCCCGATGGCCCTGTGGGGCACCCAGCGCATCTGGACCAAGGGTCAGCCGCGCAACTTCAAGCGCAACCACCTGCCCATCACCATCCGGGTCGGCGAGCCGGTCGAGGCCCCCCGCGACCAGTACGCGGGCGCCATCACCCGCCGGCTGCGCGAGCGCGTCCAGGAGCTGCTGGAGGCCGCCCAGCGCGCCTACCCCGCCCGGCCGAAGGACACCACCGACGCCTGGTGGCTCCCGGCGCACCTGGGCGGCACGGCCCCCACGCTGGACCAGCTGAAGGCCGCCGAGGCGATCTGAGCCTCAGCCCGCCGGCTCGGGCGCGCGCACCTCGACACGGGCGCCCGGGCTGAACTTCGCCAGCGGTTCCGCGAGTTCGGCACCCACCGACGCCGCCTCGGCCACCGGCATCGGGGCGAGGGTCTCCGGCAGGAAGGCGGCCGAGGTCGTCCGTTCGGTGAGGCGGGTGCGGGGGCCCTGGCGCCAGTTCCAGCGGCGGCGGGCGACTCCGCGTCGTCGTGTGGGCCGGGCGCCAGGCGGCCATGTGCGGGTCCTCGTGCGGCGCGTGCCCGTCGAGGCGTACGGCCAGACGGCGGGCCGCGTCGGCGAGGAGTGCCGACCCGCCTCCGTACTGGGCCCGACGACCAGGCCGTGGGCCTCGATCACGACGTGCGTGAAGCCGGGGGCCAGGGTGCGCACCTCGTCGGACACGGTGCGCGTGAGAGTCGTCTGCCGGCCTCAGAGCGCGGTGGGGAGCGTCTTCCAGAGGTGCGGGCGGTCGGGCGCCGCTCTGAGCGCACCGAGCACGACCGGATGGGGTTCAGCATACAGGACTGGATAGTCCATCTCATTGGACTCCGGGTCGGGGATCCAGGCCAGCCGTTCGCCGTCGAGGGAGAACCGGGCGTCCACGCCCGCCTTGTTGCCACGCGGGTCCTGCCGGTGCCAGGCGCCGCGGAAGCGGACGGCGATCAGGCCGTGCACCACGTGACCGCCGACGTCGTCCGCGAGCCGCTGGTAGCACAGGGCCGTGGGGATGTCCTCGGCCCGTAGCAGGGCGGCCAGGGCGTGCGCCTTGGCGTAGCAGATGCCGGTGCGCTGCTCCAGCACGTCCGAGGCGCGCCAGGTGACGCGCGGATCGCCCGCGTCCGCGGAGTGCGGGATGGCGTCCCGTACGTATTCGTATGCGGCGCGTGCATAGGCATACGAGTCCTCGACTTCCGCGGTCAGCCGGGCGGCCGTCTCCCGGACCAGCGGATGAAGGTGGTCGATGACCTCGTCAGCGGCCAGGTATGCGGACAGGTCGGCGGTGTTCTGGATCAGCTCCATGCCCGCAGAGCATAGGAACGCGATCACCCGAGCGCCAATGATTTTTCAGGTGATCGCATATCTATGCAGCGAAGGGAGCTAGCGCGCCATCTCCTCCTTGAGCGCCGCCACGAACGCGTCCACGTCCTCCTCGGTCGTGTCGAAGGCGCACATCCAGCGCACGTCCCCGGCCGCCTCGTCCCAGAAGTAGAACCGGAAGCGCTTCTGGAGGCGCAGGCTCACGTCGTGCGGGAGCCGTGCGAAGACGCCGTTGGCCTGCACGGGGTGGAGGATCTCCACCCCGTGCACGGCCCGGACGCCCTCGGCGAGCCGCTGGGCCATCTCGTTGGCGTGCCGGGCGTTGCGCAGCCACAGGTCCTTGGCGAGCAGCGCCTCCAGCTGCACCGACACGAAGCGCATCTTGGAGGCGAGCTGCATGGACAGCTTGCGCAGGTGCTTCATGTGGCTGACGGCGTCCTGGTTGATCACCACCACCGCCTCGCCGAACACCGCGCCGTTCTTGGTGCCGCCCAGGGAGAGGATGTCGACGCCGACGGCGTTGGTGAACGTGCGCATCGGGACGTCCAGGGAGGCCGCCGCGTTGGCTATCCGGGAGCCGTCCAGGTGCACCCTCATGCCGTGCGCGTGGGCGTGCTCGCAGATCGCCCGGATCTCCTCCGGTGTGTAGAGGGTGCCCAGCTCGGTGCTCTGGGTGATCGAGACGACCTGCGGCATCGCGCGGTGCTCGTCGTCCCAGCCGTACGCCTGCCGGTCGATGAGCTCCGGCGTGAGCTTGCCGTCGGGGGTGGGCACGGTGAGCAGCTTGAGGCCGCCCATGCGCTCGGGGGCGCCGCCCTCGTCGACGTTGATGTGCGCGCTCTCGGCACAGATCACCGCGCCCCAGCGGTCGGTGACCGCCTGGAGCGCGACGACGTTGGCGCCGGTGCCGTTGAAGACCGGGAAGGCCTCCGCGGTGGCCCCGAAGTGGCTGCGGACGATCCGCTGGAGGTTCTCCGTGTACTCGTCCTCGCCGTACGCCACCTGATGGCCGCCGTTGGCGAGGGCCAGGGCGGCCAGCACCTCCGGATGCGCACCGGCGTAGTTGTCACTGGCGAAACCGCGGACCTGCGGGTCGTGGTGGCGACGCGCGTCGGTCTTCGGAGGGTTCACGGCTTCTCGGTCAGCCACAGACGGTTTCCGTTCACTTCGGCGGCGGACTTGCTCCAGACGCCTTCGATGGCCTCGGCCAGGTCCTTGACGTCGGTGAAGCCCGCGAACTTCGCGTTGGGCCGCTCGGCGCGCATCGCGTCGTGCACCAACGCCTTCACCACCAGGATGGCAGCGGCGGAGGTCGGACCCTCGGTACCCCCGGCCTTGCGGAAGTAGTCGGCCAGAGCGAGCGTCCACGCCTCGGCGGCGGCCTTGCCCGCGGCGTACGCGGCGTTGCCCGCGGTGGGCCTGCTCGCGGCGGCGGCGCTGATCAGGACGTACCGGCCGCGCTCGCTGCGCTGCAGCGCCTCGTGGAAGGCCAGGGAGGTGTGCTGCACGGTCTTGACGAGCAGCAGCTCCAGGAAGTCCCAGTCGTCGAGGCTGGTCTTGGTGAAGGTCTCGCTGCCGCGCCAGCCGCCGACCAGGTGCACCAGGCCGTCGACGCGGCCGAAGTCCTTCTCGACGTGGGTGGCCCAGTCCCGGGTGGACCGGAGATCGAGCAGATCCACCGTGTCACCCGTGACGCTCGCGCCGCCGGACGCGTAGCGAGCCGCGTCCACGGCCTCCGAAAGGCGCTGCGGATCGTTGTCCGCCCCTACGACGGTGGCGCCCGCCTCCGCCAGGCGCACCAGCGTCGCCCGGCCCGCCGGTCCGCCGGCCCCGGCGACCGCGATCACCGCACCACTGAGAGACCCGTTGCCCGCCATGTGCTTCCCCTCTTGAGCAGTGTTCCGCAGCCGGTCGCTCACGCGGCGACCGGCTCGGCGCTGTCCGCCGTGATGCCCTTGGTCTCGGCGATCACGTTCCTGAGCTTCTTGGACAGGGCCTCGTAGAACATGCTCAGCGGAAACTCGTCGGGAAGCACGTCGTCCACGAGCTTGCGCGGCGGCAGGGTCAGGTCGAGGGCGTCCGGACCCTTGGCCCACCTGGAGCCCGGGTGCGGGGCGAGGTAGGTGGCGACCAGTTCGTAGCCGGCGAACCAGTGGACGAGCTTCGGCCGGTCGATGCCGTCCTTGTACAGCTTCTCGATCTCGGCACACAGCTGGTTGGTGACCTGCGGGGCACGCTCCCAGTCGATGGCGAGCTTGTTGTCGGTCCAGCGGAGCACGTCGTGCTTGTGCAGGTAGGCGAAGAGCAGCTGGCCGCCGAGCCCGTCGTAGTTGCGGACGCGGTCGCCGGTGACCGGGAAGCGGAACATCCGGTCGAAGAGCACCGCGTACTGCACGTCACGGGCCTGCGGGACCCCGTCGGCCGCCAGTTTCACGGCCTCCTTGAAGGCAGTGAGGTCGCAGCGCAGCTCCTCCAGGCCGTACATCCAGAACGGCTGGCGCTGCTTGATCATGAACGGGTCGAAGGGCAGGTCGCCGTGGCTGTGGGTGCGGTCGTGGACCATGTCCCACAGCACGAAGGCCTCCTCGCAGCGCTTCTGGTCGTGGACCATGGCGGCGATGTCCTCGGGCAGGTTCAGGCCCAGGATGCCGACGGCCGCGTCGGTGACCCGGCGGAAGCGGGCGGCCTCGCGGTCGCAGAAGATGCCGCCCCAGGAGAATCGTTCCGGCGCCTCGCGTACGGCGATGGTCTCGGGGAAGAGGACGGCGGAGTTGGTGTCGTAGCCGGCCGTGAAGTCCTCGAACTTGATGCCGCAGAACAGCGGGTTGTCGTAGCGGGTCCGCTCCAGCTCGGCCAGCCAGTCCGGCCAGACCATGCGCAGCACGACCGCCTCCAGGTTGCGGTCCGGGTTGCCGTTCTGCGTGTACATCGGGAAGACGACCAGGTGCTGCAGGCCGTCCGCGCGGCCCGCGGCGGGCTGGAAGGCCAGCAGCGAGTCGAGGAAGTCGGGCACCTGGAAACCGTCGGCGGCCCAGCGCCGCAGGTCCGCCACCAGCGCGTGGTGGTAGTCGGCGTCGTGCGGGAGCAGCGGGGACAGCACCTCCACGGCCTCTACGACACGCCGTACGGCCGCCTCGGCGTCGGCCCGCGCGGGCGCGCCCTCGGCCTCGAAGTCGATGGACCCGTCCTTGGCCTGCCATGGCCGGATCCGTTCCACGGAATCCTTGAGCACGGGCCACGCCGGGTGTTCGACCACCCTGGTCACGGGAGGAACCTGCTCCTCCGAACCCACCTGCACAAGAATTTCCGTCATGACCCATCCTCCACGGGAGAAGCTTCCGTAAGGACACCGTATGCATACGAGGTTTCTCCGAGCAAGGGGGCCCTCAGGAAATTATCCTGCGACACCCCATCTACACCGCGCTTTTTCCTGTGCGAAACCGTGAAGACGCTCACATTCACTACGGCCGGTGACAGGACGTCAGCTTCGGAGGACCGCACGGATCCGGCCGGTCAAGGCGCGGCGGGACTCGCCCACCCCCGGGTGACCGCCGACCGGGGCACGGACCAGGCGTCGCACACCCGGCGCACCAATACCCCCGTGTACGTACGGGTTCATCGCGACGGGCGGCCATTAGGCTGCGCCCAGCCGCGTGGACAGCGACGTCCGTCGTACGGTTCGCGCGCCTGCCCCCACCGCCGCCGTCGACGGAAGCGAGTTGAATCTTGAACTTCCTTACCATCGGTCACCGCGGAGTCATGGGCGTCGAGCCCGAGAACACCCTCCGTTCCTTCGTCGCCGCCCAGCAGGCCGGCCTCGATCTGATCGAACTCGATCTTCATCTCAGCAAGGACGGCGCCCTGGTCGTCATGCACGACGCGGAGGTGGACCGCACGACCGACGGCACCGGCCCGATCGCCGAGAAGACCCTGGAGGAGCTGCGTGCGCTCGACGCGGGCCGGGGCGAACGGGTGCCGGTGTTCGAGGAGGTCCTGGAAGCGGTGCGGACGCCGTTGCAGGCCGAGATCAAGGACGTGGCCGCGGCCCGGGCGCTGGCCGACGTCATGCAGCGGCGGGACCTGGTGTCCCGGGTGGAGGTGTCCTCGTTCCACGACGAGGCGGTCGCCGAGATCGCCCGGCTGGTGCCCGGGGTGCGCACCGCGCTGATCGCCAGCCGGTACGGCACGGACGTGGTGGAGCGGGCCCAGGAGGCGGGGGCGGCGACCCTCTGCCTGAACATCCGGCGGCTGACCCTGGAGGTCGTCGAGCACGCCCGCAAGGCGGATCTGCGGGTGATCGCCTGGGTGGTGAACACCCAGGACCAGCTGCGGCTGGTGCGCGCGCTGCAGCTGGACGGCGCGACGACCGACTACCCGGAGATCAAGCGCACCGCCCGCTTCACGGCGTGAACCCCGGCCGGCGCCTCACACCAGCGGCTTGACCAGCAACTCGAACTGCAGGTCGTCCCGCTGGGGAATGCCGAAGCGCTCCTCGCCGTACGGGAACGGCGTCATCTCTCCCGTACGGCGGTAGCCGCGCCGCTCGTACCAGGCGATCAGGTCGTCACGCACCGAGATCACCGTCATGTGCATCTCCGTGGCGCCCCAGTCCTCGCGCGCCTGGCGTTCCGCCTCGGCGATGACGATCTTGCCGAGGCCGCCGCCCTGGAGGGCGGGGCTCACCGCGAACATGCCGAAGTAGGCGTGGGTACCGCGGTGTTCGAGCTGGCAGCAGGCGACGACCCGGCCGCCCTGCTCGACGGTGAGCAGCTTGCCGTCCGGCGCCTTGATCACTTGGAGGACGCCCTCGGGATCGGTGCGCTGCCCCTCCAGGATGTCCGCCTCCGTGGTCCAGCCGACCCGGCTGTCGTCTCCCCGGTAGGCGGACTCGATCAACGCGACCAGGACGTCCACGTCCGCGTCGGTGGCCTCACGGAAGGTCAGTCCGGCGGCGGCGTTCTCCATGGGCGGTTTCTCCGATCTCAAGCGCGACTGAGCCGGGCACGAGCCTATCGCCGCGGCTCGGCTCCGCTTCCCGGCCCCCGTGCCGCCGGGCTCCCGGCCCCTGTGGTGGCCTGCCACTACGCTCCGGTCGCATGGTGCATGTACTGAGCAGCCGTACGCTGATCCACCCCACCGACCCCGAGCTCTCCCGCGCCTTCTACGGTGAGCGGCTGGGTCTCGCCGTCTACCGCGAGTTCGGGGAGGGCCCGGAGCGCGGCACGGTCTACTTCCTCGGCGGCGGGTTCCTGGAGGTCTCCGGACGGTCCGAGACCCCGGCCTCACCTGCCGTGCAGCTGTGGCTGCAGGTCGCGGACGTCGATGCGGCGCACGAGGAGCTGGTGGCGAAGGGCGTCGAGATCGTGCGGCCGCCGGTGAAGGAGCCATGGGGCCTGGTCGAGATGTGGATCGCCGATCCGGACGGGATCAGGATCGTGCTGGTGGAGGTGCCGGCCGACCACCCGCTGCGCTACCGGCCGGGGATCTAGCGGCGGGCGACGCCCGATGGGCCGGTTTCGGTGGCGGAGACTCGCGTCCGAAGGCGAGCCGACGTCGGTGACGGCCCCCGCCTCGCCGTACCGGCCGACCCACGGGCGCGCGGTTCGACGCCTGCAAGACAGACGGCCCTCGCAGGCACGCGGCTCGACGCCCGCAGGACGGCCCGCAGGCACGCGGCTCGACGCCTGAAAGACGGCCCCCGAGGCACGGGGCTCGGCGTCCGCAAGACGGCCCACGCAGGCGCGCGGCTCGGCGTCCGCAGGGCGGCCCGCGGGCGCGGGGTCTGCGTCTGCAGGGTGGCCGGTGCGGGAGGAGCGCGGGATGGGTCAGGCCCGGAGTGCGCCCATCCTTCCCTCCAGGCGGCCCAGCAACTCGGCGAGGAGGTCCGCCAGTTCGTCCTGGCCCTCGGGGGCGAGGACGGACAGCACGGCTGTCTCGTAGGCGAGTTGCTCGGGCAGGATGCCGTCGACGAGGTCGCGGCCCGCGTCGGTGAGGCGCAGGTGGGCGACCCTGCGGTCCCGGGCGTCGCCACGCCGCTCGACCAGTCCGCGCTCGGTGAGCTGCTTGAGGCGTTTGGTGACGGCGGCACCGGAGGAGAAGGTCTCCTTGGCGAGCTCGCTCGGGGTCAGCTCGTGGCCGGTGCGACGCAACGCGCCGAGCAGGTCGAACTCGGGGCGGCTGAGGCCGGCCCGGCGCAGCGGGGCGTCCTCGGCCTGCTGGAGGAGGGCGGCGCAGCGGTTGATCCGGCCGATGACCTCCATGGGCCCGGTGTCCAGCGCGGGGTGGACACTGCGCCACTGCCGGACGACTGCCGCGACCGTGTCGTCCAGGCCGGCCCCCTTGCCCGCACCCTCGTCGGCCGAGCCCCCGCCCGTGCCCCTCCCCGCGTCGTTCCCGGCCGCCGGTCGTCCGTTGGTCGCCGTCATGGCCGTACGTCCTCCGTTGTCCTCGCGCCGTCCCAGGAGTGCGCTCCCTGGCGTCGTACCGTCGCGGCGAGCGTACGGTGTCCGGACTGCTCGGCGAGCACGACCCGCTCCTGGGGCAGCGCGCGTTGCCACCACTCGCCGGACGCGGCGTCGGCCGTGGCGCGCAGTTCGGCCAGGGCGGCGGACAGGGTGCGCCGGGCGGTCTGCAGGGCACGCGGGGCCGGCTGCGGCTCGGCGAGCAGCCGGGCGGCCTGTTCGCGGGCCCGCTCGACGGCGGTCAGGGCGTGTTCGATGCGGTCGCCGGCCCGCCGGTCGGTGACGACGACGGCGGTGGCGAAGCCGACGAGCGCGCCGACCAGGGTGTCCACGACCCGTTCGGTGATCAGCTGCCCGGCGTCCTGGGTGCGGGCGAACTCGGTGATGAGCAGGGCCATCGGAGTGACGCAGACACTGCCGAGCCAGTAGTTGCGGCCGATCAGCGCCTCGGCGCCGAAGTTGAAGGCGAGGCAGCACAGCACCAGGACGGCCGGGTGGAGATGGGCGAGCGGTACGACGGCGGCGAAGACGAGGACGCCGACGAGGTTGCCGACGACTCGCTGGACGCCCCGGCTCCAGGTGAGGGTGACGTTGGCCTGGTAGAGGGAGGCGGCGGTGACCAGCGCCCAGTAGGGGCGGCCGACGCCGAGGGCGAGGGAGGCGTAACCGGCGAGGGCGCAGCCGAGCGCGGTGCGGACGGCGAGGGGGGTGAGCGGGCCGAGCCTGCGCCACAACGGGCGCTGCGGTACGGCGCGTTCGGCGTCGACGCCGAGCAGGTCGTCGTCGGCTCCGGCGACCCACGGGACGCGTCCGGTGCCGCGCAGGTCACGGGCCCAGCCGCGGAGCAGCCGGGGGTCGGCGTCGGTGGGGGCGGCGAGGGCGACCTCGGCTCGGACGACGAGGTGTTCGAGGGCGCGCCGGGTGCGGTCGGTGCGGGCGCCGGTGGCGAGCAGGGACTGCCAGGCGGCCTGTACGGCGGCGGCCGCGGTGGCACGGGCCCGGTCGTGGTCGTGGCCGTGGCCGGAGCCGTGGGTGTCGGCGTAGGCGGCCGTGGCGTTCAGGGCGTGGGCGGTGGCCCGGCGTTCGGGACCGTGCGGGCGCAGCAGCCCGGGGGCCATGCCGACCAGCCAGGCCCAGGCGCCCGTCGCCAGGGCGAGGCCGACGTGGCCGGGGACCTGGCCGAGGGTCTGCGGGGCGAACAGGGACGCGGAGCTGATGAAGGTGAGGATTACGTTCCCGGGCGGCCCGACGCGCGTGGCGTCGCAGAGGACCTTCTGCACGGCGGCCATGAGGGCGCCGGCGGTGACCAGAACCGCCGCGTTCGTGGTGAGCGAGGCGGCGGTCAGGGCGAGGGCGAGGCCGCCGACCATGCCGAGGATCACCCGGGCCAGGGTGCGGGCGCGGGCGGGGTAGGGGCGGTTGTGGCCGTAGAGGGCGCACAGGGAGCCGGCCATCGTGTACATCGCCAGGTCGAGGCGGCCGAGGGCCAGCAGGGTCAGGTTGGGCGGAGCGACCGCGGCGACCACGCTGCAGGCGGGCTTGAACCAGATGTCGGAGGGCCGGCCGAGGCGCAGCGCACCGGCGAGGGGCAGACGGCGTGCGGTCGTGGGGGGTGCGGTGCTCATGTCTATTAATTTAGCACGTGTTTTACTCGTAAAGCACTTTCGAACAGCCCTGGTCACAGGCTGTGCTCCGGCGAATGCTCCCCGTGTACATCCTTGCGCTCGCGTGCGCGCCGTACGGCCAGGGCATCGCATCCCTCGACGCGACGTCGAGCGGGGAGGTGCGCCGTGCACGGACCGGCTTCGCCCGGCTGGCTGCTGGTCGCGCTGTGCGCGGCGACCGGGGCCTACTGTCTGCTGCGGATGCGCAGCAGGGTCGAGGAGCAGCGGCGATCCGCGGGCGGTGAGGCGCTGATGGGGTTCGGCATGGCCGTCATGGCCGTGCCCGCGACGGTGTTCACCCCGCCGCAGTGGGCGTGGCCGCTGTACGCGGCGGTGTTCGGCGCGGCCGCGCTGCGCGCCCTGTGGAGCGCCCGCAGCAGTCCGCACCATCTGCACCATCTGGTGGGGGCAGCGGCGATGGTCTACATGGCGGCGGCGATGGCGGCCGCCCCCGGTGCCCACCATCACGGCGGCGCCGGGATCCCGCTGGTGACCGGGTCGCTGCTGCTCTACTTCACCGGCTATGTGCTGCTGTCCGGCATGCGGCTGGTCCCGGTCACGGTGGCCGCCGGGTCGGGTGCGGTCCGGTGGGGCGACCGGCCCGAGCTGGCGCGGGCGTGCCGGCTGTCGATGGGGATCGGCATGGTGGCGATGCTGCTGGCGCTGTGAGGACGTGACAGCACTCGCGCCGCAAACGTTGCTTGCGTCACTTTGGCGCAACGGTCTGTACCCGTGGGCGGTTCCCCGATCATAGGGTGCTGGCCATGATGGTCCCCGTGGCACTGTTGCTGCTAGGCGCCCTGACCGCCGTGGCCGGCCCCCGGTTGCTCGCCCGGGCCGACTGGACGGACCGGGAGCCGGTGGTCGCGCTGTGGGTGTGGCAGTGCGTGGTGGCGGCCGTCCTGCTGTGCTGCGCGTTGTCGATGACGCTGAGCGCGGCGGCCGCCTGGCAGGCGGTGCGCGGGCACGTGTTCGCGAGCGCCCCGAGCGGGGTGGTGGACGCCTACGCGCTGGGTACGACCGGTCCGTGGGCGGCCCTGACCGCGGTGGCCCTCGCCTGCGCCGGGCTGTGGAGCGGGGTGATGCTGGTGCGCGAGATCGCGCGGGCCAGGTCGAGGCGCGGCCGGGAACAAGCCGAACTCCTGCTCCGGGCACCCCTGTTGCCCGGCGAGGAAGCGGCCGACGGCCGGCTCGTCGTCCTTGAGGGTGACCGTCCGGATGCCTGGTGGCTGCCGGGAGCGGCGCCCCGACTCGTGGTCACCACCGCCGCGTTGCGCCGCCTGAAAGGGCGCCGGCTGGACGCGGTCCTCGCACATGAGCAGGGCCACGCACAGGCCCGCCACGACTGGCTGCTGCACTGCTCGGGCGCGCTGGCCGGCGGGTTCCCGCAGATCCCGGTGTTCGCCGCGTTCCGGGGCGAGATGCACCGGCTGGTCGAACTGGCCGCCGACGACGTGGCCTCCCGGCGCCACGGCCGCCTCACCACCGCGCTCGCCCTGGTCGAACTCAACGAGGACCGGGGCGTGTTCGGCCCCGTACCGACCCCGCACGCCCATGTCCCGCAGCGGGTCCACCGGTTGCTCGCCGCCCCGGACCGCCTCCCGGCCCGGCATCGGCTGCGGCTGACCGCGACGGCCGCCCTGGTACCGGTGATCCCGGTGCTGGTGGCGCTGGTACCCAGCCTGCGCGCCTTCAGGTGAAGCCGTGCCCTCAGGGGAATTGCCCTGCGGGCAATGATTCGGCAAAGATCACGCCATGCGCCCGCCACCCAGTGACCGTCCGGCTCCCCTTCTCGCGACCGCCGTGCTCGCCCTCTCCTCGGCGCTGCTGCTCGCCCTCGTCGCCGGCGAGTGGCCTCCCCTGGTCGCTATGGACGAGGACATCGCCGACGCCACCCACCGCTGGGCCGTGGCCGACCACGGCACCACACAGGTGCTGCGCGTCCTGGCGGACTGGGTCTGGGACCCGCTGACCATGCGCCTGCTGTGCGCGGTGGTCGCGGTGTGGCTGGTGTGGCGGCACTCGGCGTGGTGGACCGCCCTGTGGCTGGCCCTGACCTGCGCGCTCGGGACGGTCGCCCAGCAGTCCCTCAAGGCCGCCGTCGGCCGCACGCGCCCGGTGTGGCCCGACCCTGTCGACTCCGCCCACTACGCCGCCTTCCCGTCCGGGCACACCATGACGGCCACGGTGGTCTGCGGCCTGCTGCTGTGGCTGCTGCACCGCTGCGGCACCCGCCGCGCGATATGGCGTACGGCCCTGGCCGCGGCCGGGGTCTCGGTCGTGGGCGTGGGCCTGACCCGGGTGTGGCTCGGCGTCCACTGGCCCTCGGACGTGCTCGGCGGCTGGCTGCTCGGGGCCCTGGTGGTGGCGCTGGCGGTACTGGCGTACGAGTGGGAGCGCGACGGCCGGGGCCACCCCCACCCGTAGCCCCCGGCCGTCGGTAGAGTCCGGCACATGACTGCCGTGCTCTTCGACTTCTCCGGGACCCTCTTCCGCACCGAGTCCGCCGAATCCTGGCTGCGGGCGGTGCTCACCGAGGCCGAAACACCGCTCACCGAAGCGGAGTTGACGCAGACCGCACAGGCGCTGGAGGCGGCCGGGGCACAGCCCGGCGGGGCCTTCCCGGCCGCACTGCCCGAGGAGCTGTCCGCAGTGTGGGCGGTGCGCGACGAGAGCGCGGAACTGCACCGCGCCGCGTACACCGGCCTGTCCCGGCGGGTGGCGCTGCCGGACCCGGCTCTGCACGACGCCCTGTACGAGCGGCACATGGACCCGCGGGCCTGGACGCCGTACCCGGACGCCGCCCAGGTGCTGGCCGCGCTGCGCGAGCACGGGATCAGGGTCGGTGTGGTCAGCAACATCGGCTGGGACCTGCGCCCGGTCTTCCGCGAGCACGGGCTCGACGCCTACGTGGACGCCTACGTCCTGTCGTACGAGCACGGTGTCCAGAAGCCGGATCCGCGGCTCTTCACGGTCGCGCTGGAGGCTCTCGGGGCCGCGCCGGCCGAGACGCTGATGGTCGGGGACAGCAGGCCCGCCGACGGCGGGGCGGCGGCGCTCGGCTGCCGGGTGCACTTCGTGGACCCTCTGCCGGCGGCCGAACGGCCGGACGCGCTGCTGGCGGTCCTGGAGATGGTGGGCGTGGCCCGCCGACCGGCCACGCCCACCCGGGCCTGATCTGTCGCGCCGTCCGCCCGAGACGCTCCCCCGTGTCGCCCCGGACGGACGGCAGCCCTGAACAGGCCCCGCGCAGGGCGGTGCCCGCTGCGTCGATTATAGTTGGCTGGCAGCCAGTCAACGCAGGAGTTCCAGAATGTCCCCGCGCAGCCCCTCGGTCAATGAAGAACTGCGCAGGCGTTCGCGCGAGCGGCTGCTCCAGGCCGCGGTGGAGCTGGTCGACGAGCACGGCTTCGAGGCGACCACGCTGGGCGCCATCGCGGACCGGGCGGGATCGGCGCGCGGCCTGGTGTCGTACTACTTCCCCGGCAAGCGCCAGCTGGTCCAGTCCGCCGTGCACCGGCTGATGCACCGCACGCTGGAGGAGGCGCTGGAGCATGAGCCGCGCTCCGAGGACGGGCGGGAGCGGCTGGCCCGGGCCATCGACGCGATCCTGGGGCTGGCGCACGACCGTCCGGTGCTGATGCGCCAGCACATGGCGGGGCTGCTCCAGGCCGAGGGCTTCGTACAGTGCCCCGAGCAGCGCCGGCTGGCGGAGCTGCTGGGCGACACCGTCGCCCGGTACGGCTCGGCCCAGGTCGAGGCCGACTACCCCATGCTGCGCGCCATGCTGATGGGGGCGGTGTACGCGGCGCTGGTGCCCGGGGTACCGATGCCGATCCCGGCGCTGCGGGCGGAACTGTTCGAGCGCTACGGGCTCGACTGGGAGCTGGGCAGGCTCCCGGAGTCCTCGTCGGCGGCCGAGCGGCAGGACCTGTCCCGGTTCTTCGCGACCGAGGACCGGACCGGGCCCGGATCCGCGTCCGATTCCGAACCCGGTTAGCCGGCACAGGGCGTGACGCGGTGTCAGGAATGGGACAGCGCGGGCCACGCACCGGCGAGCGCGTCGGCCCGAGCGCTGTGAAGACCAAGAAACGACACCCCAGTCGCACACACAACGTGATCTCATGATCACATCGCGCAGCCGTGGACACGCGTCCGCGTCACCCCTGCGGCCCCTGTCGAGGCGGCCGCGCCGGTGGGATGCTGGAGCCACCAGCCCCTCGGGCAAGGAGTCCCCCTGTGTTGCGTGTCGCCGTCGTCGGCTCCGGGCCGAGCGGGTGCTACACCGCCCAGAACCTCGTCCAGCTCGACCCCACGGTCCTCGTGGACGTTCTGGACCGGTTGCCGTGCCCGTACGGACTGGTGCGGTACGGCGTCGCCCCGGACCACGAGAAGATCAAGTCGCTTCAGGGGAACCTGCGCGCCGTCCTGGAGCACGAGCGGGTGCGCTTCCTCGGCGGGGTGCGGGTCGGGGGCACCGGCGGGGTGTCTGTGGAGCGGCTGCGGGAGCTGTACCACGCGGTGGTGTACTGCGTGGGCGCCGCCACCGACCGGCGGCTCGGGATTCCCGGTGAGGAGCTGCCGGGCAGCTGGTCGGCGACCGAGTTCGTGTCCTGGTACAGCGCGCATCCCGACGCGATCGACGCCGGGTTCGTGCGCGACGCCCGGTCGGCGGTGGTCATCGGGGTCGGCAACGTCGCGGTGGACGTGGCGCGGATGCTGGCCCGGGGCGTGGCGGAGCTGAGCCCCACCGACATGCCGCAGGAGGCACTGACGGCGCTGGCGGCGAGCCGGATAAGAGAGGTCCACGTGGTGGGGCGGCGGGGCCCCTCGCAGGCCCGGTTCACCACGAAGGAGCTGCGCGAGCTGGCCGGGCTGCCGGAGACCGAAGTCCGGGTGGAGCCGGACGAGTTGGCGCTCGACCCGGCCTGTGCCGACCCGTCCGCACTGCCCGCCGCCCGGCGTCGCAACGTGGAGGTGCTGCGCGGCTGGGGCGAGGCCGGCGGCCGGGGCGCGGACCGCAGCATCCGGCTGCGGTTCTTCCTGCGCCCGGTCGAGCTGATCGACGAGGGCGGACGGGTGGGCGCGGTGGTCTTCGAACGCACCGAGCCGGACGGGCGCGGCGGGGTGCGCGGCACCGGGCGGTACGAGACGGTCGAGGCGCAGCTGGTGCTGCGGTCGATCGGCTACCGGGGAGTACCGCTGGAGGGGCTCCCGTTCGACGAGAGAAGCGGCACCGTGCCCCACGAGGCGGGCCGGGTCCTGCACAGTTGCTTCGGCGTCTCCGGCGACTATGTCGCCGGCTGGATCAAGCGGGGCCCGACCGGCGTCATCGGTACCAACCGGCCCGACGCCAAGGAGACGGTGACCTCCCTCCTGGCGGACGCGCCCGCGCTGCTGCGCAAGGAGGTGCCCGAGGATCCGGTCGCCGCGCTGCGCTCGGCGGGCGTCGAGCCGGTCGGGTGGACGGGATGGCAGGCGATCGAGCGGGCCGAGGCGGCGCTCGGCGCCCGGCTCGGCCGGAGCGTGGTCAAGCTGGCCGACTGGAACTCCCTGCTGGCGGCGGCACGCTCGGGGGCGTAGCGGAGTCGCAGGCGATCAGGTGGGCATGACACGTATCGGCAACGAGTCGGAAATCAACAAACTGTTCAACCCGCTTACCGTCTCGTGCTGTCCGGCTGTCGTCCCCGCTCTGGAGTCCCCATGGCCCCCACCAGCGCCTCCGTCCATCCCGTCGACGAGGTCCCACCCGTACGGCAGTTGGCCGCGTTCGGCCTCCAGCACGTGCTCGCGATGTACGCGGGCGCGGTCGCCGTCCCGCTGATCGTGGGCGGCGCGATGAAGTTGTCGCCCGCCGACCTGGCGTATCTGATCACCGCCGACCTGCTGGTGTGCGGCATCGCCACCCTCATCCAGTGCGTCGGCTTCTGGCGATTCGGCGTCCGGCTGCCGATCATGCAGGGCTGCACGTTCGCGGCGGTCTCCCCGATGGTCCTCATCGGCACGACCGGCGGCGGGCTCCCCGCGATCTACGGCTCGGTGATCGTGGCGGGCCTCGCGATCATGCTGCTCGCACCCGTCTTCGGCCGGCTGCTGCGTTTCTTCCCGCCGCTGGTCACCGGCACGGTGATCCTGATCATCGGTGTCTCGCTGCTGCCGGTCGCGGGCAACTGGGCGGCGGGCGGCGCCGGTGCCAAGGACTTCGGGGAGCCGAAGAACCTGGCACTGGCGGCCTTCGTGCTCGCGGTGGTGATCGGCGTGCAACGGTTCGCCCCCGCCTACCTCGCCAGGATCGCGGTCCTGCTCGGCATCGCGGTGGGCCTGGCGGTGGCGGTGCCCTTCGGCTTCACGGACTTCAGCGGGGTCGGGGACGCCGACTGGCTGGGCATCAGCACGCCGTTCCACTTCGGGACGCCGACGTTCAAGGCGTCGGCGGTCGTCTCCATGCTGGTGGTGGCCCTGGTCACGATGACCGAGACGACCGGTGACCTGCTCGCGGTCGGCGAGCTGACCGGCCGCGAGGTCGAGCCGCGCTCCCTCGCCGACGGGTTGCGCGCCGACGGCCTCTCGACCGTCCTCGGCGGTGTCTTCAACACCTTCCCGTACACGGCGTACGCGCAGAACGTGGGCCTGGTCGGCATGACCCGGGTGCGCAGTCGCTGGGTGGTCGCGGCGGCCGGCGGCATCCTGGTGCTGCTCGGGCTGCTGCCCAAGCTGGGCGCGGTGGTCGCGGCGATTCCGGCGCCGGTGCTGGGCGGCGCGGGCCTGGTGATGTTCGGCACGGTCGCGGCGAGCGGCCTGCGCACCCTGGCGGCCGTCGACTTCCGGGGCAACCACAACCTGACGGTGGTGGCCGTCTCGGTGGCGGTCGGCGTGCTGCCGGTGGGCGTGCCGACGGTCTACGCGAAGTTCCCGGACTGGTTCCAGACGGTGATGAACAGCGGCATCAGCGCGGGCTGCCTGACGGCGATCGTCCTGAACCTGCTCTTCAACCACCTGCCGGCCAGGGCGGATTCGGCCTCGGGGACGGTCGCCACCGGAGCCGGACCGGCCTAGCCGGGCTGGTGACTAGGAGGGTGCGGCCGCGCTGGACGGGTCGGCGGACAGGTGCTCGTGAACCGCCCGCCAGTCCGTGCCGCCGAAGCGGTGGAAGACGATGGTCTCGCGCTCGTGCAGCACCTCCTCGCCGGCCGTGGTGGCGATCCGGGTGGTCACCGAGTGGGTGAACACGGCCGTGTCGCCGAGGAGTTGGAGGCGGCGGTCGTTCGAGTCGCAGGACAGGACGCGGAAGTCGTCCTCGTCGCTCCACTTCTGCCACAGAGCCCGGTACTCCTGGGTGGAGTCCAGTCGCCGGTCGGTGGTGTGGAAGACGAAGGTCGCGTCGGCCGCGAAGGCGTCGAAGTAGTCGTCGGTGCGGCCCTCGGCGAAGGCGGCGATCAGGGCGTCGGCCGCGGCGAGGGCGGTGTCGTGGTCGTTGCTCAAGGCTTCGGCTCCGAGATCCGGGCCACGGCGCGGACGGGTGCGCCGTCCGCGCCCGGCAGGTGCAGGGGAAAGAGGCTGACGTGGACGTCGTGGCCGGCGTGCTGGGCGTCGAGGACCTCGGCGAGGTTGGTGAGGTTCTCGACGATGACGGCGTCGGCGCCGCACAGGATGCGGTGGGCGGGAAGGGTCTCGCCGGGGGTCGGGTCGACGCTGAGGGCGTCGATGCCGACGGTGTACACACCCCGGGCGACCAGAAGGGCGGCCGCCTCTTGGGTCAGCCAGGGGTGGTCGTGGTAGGAGTCGGTGCCCCAGTGCGCGGACCAGCCGGTGGCGATCAGCACGATCCGGCCGGCCGGGACCCGGGCGAGCAGGTCCGCCCCGATGGCCGCCCGGGGCGCCAGGCCCCGGGCGTCGACGACGTGGGCGGGGCCGTCGAAACGGTCCAGCGGCAGCTGGTCCAGCGCGGGCAGACCGTCCTCGATGTGGGAGGGGGCGTCCACGTGCGTGCCGGACTGCGAACCCATGTGCACCTGAAGGACGTTGACACCGTCCTGGGCCGCGGTGAGCGCGGGCCGGATGTCCACCTGCGGGTCGCCGGGGTAGACCGGCATCCCGGTGCGCAGCGGCACGGACAGGTCGATCAGGCGCATCCGGCTCACACCTCCGCCGGTTCCGGGACGGCGACGGGGACGCCGTCCGCGGCGGTGATCGGCGGCACCGGTGCGTCGACGGCGCGCACCAGCCGCGGGCCCTCGGGACCGAACACGGCGCGGGGCTCGGGGAAGAGCCACAGCAGCGCGAGGTAGACGACCGCGGCCAGGCCCAGTCCGACGGGCAGCGAGATGTCCACGCCGCCCGCGAGATCGCCGAGGGCGCCGACGAACTGGCCCGGGAGGTTGACGAACTGGACCGCGAGCAGGGCGGAGGCCAGCCAGGCGCCCAGGCCGCGCCAGTTCCAGCCGTGCGTGAACCAGTAACGTCCGCCGCGCTGGCGGCGGTTGAAGACCTGGAGCGAGTCGGGGTCGTACCAGCCGCGGCGGGTGAGGAAGCCCAGGGTCATGATGACCATCCACGGCGCGGTGCACACGATGATCAGCGTCGCGAAGGTGGAGATCGACTGGGTCAGGTTGGCGGCGAAACGGCCGACGAAGATGAAGGAGATCGACAGGACGCCGATGAACACCGTGGCCTGCACCCGGCTGAACCGGGGGAAGACGCTGGCGAAGTCGAGGCCGGTGCCGTAGAGCGAGGTGGTGCCGGTGGACATGCCGCCGATCAGTGCGAGCAGGCAGACGGGCAGGAAGTACCAGGAGGGCGAGACCGCCAGCAGGCCGCCCACGTAGTCCGGGGCGCTCGGGTCGAGGAAGTTGCCCGCCTTCGCGGCGATGATCGAGGCGGTCGCCAGGCCGAAGAAGAACGGCAGGATCGTCGCGACCTGGGAGAGGAAGGCCGCGCCCATGACCCGGCGGCGGGGGGTGTCGGCGGGGATGTAGCGGGCCCAGTCGCCGAGGAAGGCGCCGAAGGAGACGGGGTTGGACAGCACGATCAGCGCGGAGCCGATGAAGGCCGGCCAGAAACCGGGGGTGCTCAGCGAGTGGAAGCTGCCCTGGTAGCCGGGGTCGAAGTCGCCCCCGAAGGCGAAGAGGCCCAGGACGAAGAGCAGGGAGGCGGCGGCCACCGCAATCTTGTTCACGAAGAGCATGAACCGGAAGCCGTAGATGCACACCGTCAGCACCAGTGCGGCGAACAGCCCGTACGCGAGCGCGTAGACGCCTTCGTTGGTCGGCAGGTGGAACATCCGGTGCGCGCCGCCGACCAGGGCGTCGCCGGAGGACCACACGGAGATGGAGAAGAAGGCGACCGCGGTCAGCAGGGAGAGGAAGGAGCCGACGACCCGGCCGTGCACGCCCAGGTGGGCGGAGGAGGACACCGAGTTGTTGGTGCCGTTCAGCGGCCCGAACACGGCCAGCGGCGCGAGGATGAGCGCGCCGACGGCGAGCCCGAGGCCGGTGGCCGCCAGGCCCTGCCAGAAGGAGAGCCCGAACAGGATCGGGAAGGCGCCGAGGACGCAGGTGGCGAAGGTGTTCGCGCCGCCGAAGGCGACCCGGAACAGGTCCAGTGGCCGGGCGGTGCGGTCGGCGTCCGGGATGCGCTCCACCCCGTACGTCTCGATCTCGGTCAGCGCCGGAGCGTCGTGCTGCTCCGCTTGGGGGCTGGTGGTCATGTCTGCTCCTCGCGAGGGCCGGCGGAGTCCAGGGTGAACAGGCTGATCAGGTCGTAGGCGACGTGCGACGCGGCGACGGAGGTGATGTCGGCGTGGTCGTAGGCGGGCGCGACCTCGACGACGTCGCCGCCGACCAGGTTGAGCCCGGCGAGGCCGCGCAGGATCTCCAGCAGCTCACGCGAGGTCATGCCGCCGGCCTCCGGGGTACCGGTGCCGGGGGCGTGTGCGGGGTCGAGGACGTCGATGTCGACGGACACGTACAGCGGCCGGTCTCCGATGCGCTGCCGCAGCGCGTCCACCGTCTCGTCGACGCCGCGGCGCAGCACGTCGGAGGAGGTGACGATGCCGAACCCGAGGCGGCGGTCCTCCTCCAGGTCCCGTTTGCCGTACAGGGGGCCGCGGGTGCCGACGTGGCTGAGCGCCTCGGTGTCGACGATGCCCTCCTCGACGGCGCGGCGGAACGGGGTGCCGTGGGTGTACTCGGCGCCGAAGTAGGTGTCCCAGGTGTCGAGGTGCGCGTCGAAGTGGAGGACGGCGACCGGTCCGTGCCGCTTGGCGACGGCGCGCAGCAGCGGCAGCGCGATGGTGTGGTCGCCGCCGATGGTGACCAGCTTCGTGCCGTCGGACTGGAGCCGGGAGGCCTCGTGCTCGACGGTCTCGATCGCCTCGTTGATGTCGAACGGGTTCACCGGGATGTCACCGGCGTCGGCGACCTGCGCCGCCGCGAACGGCGACACGTCCAGCCCGGGGTGGTACGGGCGCAGCAGCCGGGACGCCTCGCGCACCGCGGCCGGGGCGAACCGGGCGCCGGGCCGGTAGGAGACACCGGTGTCGAAGGGGACGCCGACGACGGCGATGTCCGCGCGGGGCACCTCGTCGAGCCGCGGCAACCGGGCGAAGGTCGCCGGTCCCGCGTAGCGGGGGACGCGGGAGGAGTCCACGGGTCCACGGGGCTCGGTCGTCATCGGGCACCTTCCTGTCGGGTCTGGGCGTGCACCGCCGGGTGGGCGGGCCTCGGACCGGAGCGAGTGGTTCCGGTAGCGAGGGATGCCTCAGTCTGCGGACGGCCGAACGGCAGGGTCAATTGTTGACAGCATGAAGAACTACTGTTGTCTTGTGTCCGACCACAAAGCCACGCCTCGTTCCGTTCTCACCGTCGGCGACCTCCTGTCGTTCCCGGCGCTGCAGATACGCCTGCTCGCGGGCGGCGGCGGCCTGGGCCGCACGGTCTCCTGGGCGCACGTCAGCGAGCTGGAGGACCCCACGCCCTGGCTCCAGGGCTCGGAGGTCCTCATGACCGTGGGCCTCGCCGTGCCCCGCGGCGGCGAGGCGCAGCGGCGCTATCTGGAGCGGCTCGACGACGCGGGTGTCGCGGCGCTGGTGCTCAGCACCCAGTTGCGCACCCCGCCGCTGCGGCAGGCCTTCCTCGCCGCGGCCGAGCAGCGCGGCTTCCCGGTGCTGGAGGTGCCGCTCACCGTCCCCTTCGTCACCATCGCGCAGGAGGTCGCCGCCGCGGTCAGCGAGAAGTCCGCCGAACGGCTCGGCGCCCAGCTCCAGGTCTTCGGCGCGCTGCGGTGGATGGCCGAGGAGAACCTCGACATCCCCGCGCTGTTCGACCGTCTTGAGCAGCTCAGCGGCTACCGCCTCTTCCTGTGCACCCCTCAGGGGCGCCCGCTGCTGCCCGGCGTCGCGGCGCCCGAGGACCTCTCGGTGCTGCCGGCGGACCCGGACGCCCCGCCGACCGTGCCCGGCGGCTTCGTGCTCCCGGTCCTCGGCCCGGGTGGCGCGGCCGGCTACCTGGTCGCGCTGGAACAGGCCGGCGCCCGTCCGGCCGGGCTGGCCGTCGTCCAGCACCTGGCCACCGTCGCCGCCCTGCGGCTCGCGATGGTCCGCCAGGAACGCGAAGTGCTGCGCCGGGAGGGAGCGGAGACGCTCGCCGAGATGCTCCAGGACACCCTCGACCCGGCAGGCGCCCAGCGCCGGCTGGCCCACCACGGCCTGGACACGCAGCGGCCCGTCGTCCTCGCGGTGCTCAGGCGCACCCAGGACGAGCAGTTGGACGGCGCCCTGTCCGACCATCCGCATCTGACCCTGCGCCGCGGCGAGGACCGGCTGGTCCTGACCGAACCCGGCTTCACCGAGGCCCTGGCCGACCTGCCCGGCGCGGTGTGCGGGGTGAGCCGCCCCTTCGCCGTCGGCGAGCCGCTCCGGGTGGCCCAGCAGGAGGCGGAATGGGCGGCCGGACGCGCCGAGGAGGCGGGCAAGCCGCTCCTCCACTACGGCGAGGACGCCACCGGGCGCTGGCTGCCCGAGGACCGCCGGCTGCTGGCGGCACTCGTCGAGCAGGTCCTCGGCGAGGCCCTGCGCTACGACGAGGCGCACGGGTCGCAGCTGCTGGCCTCCGTCCGCACCTGGATGGAGCGCGACCGCCGTACCGAGGACGCCGCCGCGGCCCTCCACATCCACCCGAACACCCTCGCCTACCGGCTGCGCCGGTTCGGCGAGGTGACCGGGCGGGACCTGTCGACGACCGCCGCCTTCACCGAGGTCTGGTTCGCCGTGCGCGCGGCGACCGAACTCGGCGTGGCGGTGGCGGGACCGTAGCCCCGGGGCTCCCGCACGGCTGTCCCGGACCCGCCACCGACCAGGCCGGGACCGCTGGTGCGCGTAGCCCGCGCCGGGCCCGGCCGGTGCGGGTACGCGGTCACCCGGATGTGCGGAACAGCCCCGCCGGCACTGCCGCCGCCAGGGCCCCGTACCCGGCCGGGTTGAGGTGCAGCCAGTCCCCCACCTGGAGGTCGGCCCGCAGACGGCTCGGATCGGCGGGGTCCCGGACCACCCGGTCGAAGTCGATCAGCGCGTCGAAGTGCCCGTGCCCCCTGATCCAGGCGTTGACGCGCTGCCGGGCCGCCTCGCGCACTCCCGCGCCGTCGTCGTAGGCGTTGCCGCCGAAGGGCAGCAGGGTGGCTCCGTAGACGCGGATGCCCTGGGCGTGGGCGCGGACGACGATCTGCTGGTAGGCGGCGATGAGGTCGTCGGCGACGGCTTGCTGGGCCTGCGGGGTGGCCGCGGCGGTGCCGATGTCGTTGACGCCCTCGAAGACGATCAGCCACGAGACCCCGCTGCGGGAGAGGACGTCCCGGTCGAGCCGGGCCAGGACATTGGGGCCGAGGCCGTCGGCGAGGACCCGGTTGCCGCCTGCCGCCTGGTTGAGCACGGCGATGTCCGAGGTGCCGGCCCGGGACCGCAGCCGGTCGAAGAACTGGTCCGGCCAGCGGTCGTTGCCGTTGGTCGTGGACCCCCGGCCGTCGGTGAGGGAGTCGCCGAGGACGGCCACGGCCCGGGTCGCGGCGGGCGCCAGGACCTCGACGTCGCTCAGCAGGTACCAGTGGTCGACCGCGGTCGCACCCGTCAGATCCGGGTCCCGCGTGTGATCGCCGCCGACGAGGTACGACGTGGTGCGCGAACCCGGGTGCGAGGTGAGCGCGAGATCGGGCTGACCCTGCGCGGTGTACGCCGTGACCGTGAGATCGGATCCCGGGACCAGCTCGAAGTCCACGGGATCGGAGACGACCTGCGCCCCCACGGGTACGACGGTCGCGGCACGCCCGGAGAACGTCACCGGGTGCAGACTGCCGGGAACGACCGCGGAGACCCCCGCCCGGCCGCCCGCCGGCAGCGCCACGGTCACCGCGGTCAGCGGCAGCGCGGTGTCCCCGTAGGCGTTGGAGAAGCGCAGCCGGAGCCGGTGCGCGCCGACGGTCACGCGGACGGTCTGACGCAGGGTGGTGTCGGCCAGGACCGACTTCTCCCCCGTGAAGGGCGCGGGTGGCAGATTGCCGGCCTCGGTGAGCTGGGGCATCCCGGTCCAGGTGTTCACCCAGTGGCTGCCCTGACGGCCGGCCGAGGTGACCTGACGGGGGCTGCGGACCAGCGCGGTGACGGCCGTGGTGGTCACCACCAGGGCGAGGGCGAGGACGCAGGTGCTGAGGAGCGTGGCGAGCGGCGTTCTGCCGGGCTGCGGCTTCACGGGGACCTTCCTGGCGAGGGGCGGCGGCAAAGCTGTTGTCAACTGACCGTGCAGGGGGTGCCGTTGAGCGAGTACGCGGTGGGCGCCGCGCTGTTGCCGGTATGGGTGGCCTGATAGCCGATGCTCACGCTCGCGTTCGGCGCGATCGTGGCGTTGTACGACATGTTGGCCGCCGTCACCGCACCGGACCCGGGGCTGTACGTGGCGTTCCAGCCGTTGGTGATGGTCTGGCCGGCGGGCAGGGTGAAGCCGAGCTGCCAGCCGCTGACCGTCGTCGTACCGGTGTTGGTGATGGTCACGGAGGCGGTCAGTCCGGTGTTCCAGGCGCTGGTGGTGACCGTCACCCTGCAGGCGCCGGCCGGGGGCTGGGGCGCGGTGCCGCCGCTGTCCAGGCCGAAGAAGGTGAGGGCGCGGGCGGCCATGCCGTAGGTGTAGAGGCTGTGGCCGACGCCCTGCACGCTGATCGCCTCGACGGGGGCCTGGTCACCGGTGGCTCCGTACCGGGTACGGGTCCAGCCGTTGGCCGGGCTGTCGGTGGCGGCCGGCGTCTGGCTCACACCGAGGACGTTCGTCCACTGCTTGATCTCCTCCCCGAACTCGGCGTAGGCGAGGGTGGTGTCCTCGGTGCCGTGCCAGAGCTGCATCCGTGGCCGGGGACCGGTGTAGCCGGGGTAGGCGGCACGCACCAGGTCGCCCCACTCCTGCGGGGTGTGCGTGATGGTGCCGCCGGAACAGGCGCTGTTCCACTCGGAGCCGTCGGTGGTGGCGAAGCAGCCGAAGGGAACACCGGAGAAGGCGGCACCGGCCGCGAACACGTCCGGGTAGTCACCCAGCAGGACATTGGTCATCATCGCGCCGGACGAAATACCGGTGACGAAGACCTTCCCGGTGTCCGCGGCGTAGTTGGCGGTCACCCATCCGACCATGGACCTGATGCCGACCGGATCGCTGCCCCCGCCCCGGCGCAGCGCCTGCGGCGACGACACGTCGAAGCACTTGCTCGCCCGCGTCACCGAGGGATACACGACGACGAAGCCGTACTGCTCGGCCAGCGCGGCCCATTCGGTCCCCGAGTACATGGCGGAGGCCGACCCGCCGCACCAGTGCACGGCCACGACGACGGCCGGGTGGGCGGTGACGCTGTTCGGCACGTACACGTACATCTGCAGGCCGCTGGGGTTGTCGCCGAAGCCGGTGACCTCGGTGAGCGTCGCCGCGGGGACGGCGGCGGGGCGGGCCGAGGCGGCGGGCGCGAAGACGGCCGTCACCGCGAGCAGCGGCAGTAACACCAGCGCCGCCAGCAGGGCGAGGAGGGCCGGACGCGACCTGGTTCGCGGTGTGTTGAGGGCGGGGCCGGGCGGGGAGCCGAGTCCGGGGCCGAAGCTGGGGCCGGGAGGGGAGCTGGGTGTGGGACCGGGTGTGGGGGGCACGTCGTTGTCCCTTTCTGATCGCGGCTCGGTGCGGCGTCGTGCGGGGAACTCCCGGCATGGTGGCATGGACACGGCCATCCATGGAAGCGCTCCCACGCCACTTCGCGCAGACGCGGGGCGAACGGAACGGATGCTGCGCGAAGCGTTGACTAGAAAGCGCTTGCATCCTACGTTCCGTTCAGCACCCTGATCGGATGGCCTCGACTGGCCGCCGTTCATGCGGGTGCCCGAACATGGCGTTCCACAGGGTGACCAATCATCAGCTACATGGACACCTTGGGTGGACCGCCGGCAGGCCCCCCACGCGAAGGAAGGCATACGGGACATGACTTCACGAGCACGGAGCAGTGCGCGCGCACTGCTGGGCGGACTGGCCGCCCTGGGACTCTCGGTTGGCATGATCATGACTGAAACGGTCTCGGCGGACGCGGCCACCTGGCCGACCGCGAGCGGCAGCCAGGCCGTCACCGCGACGATCAAGCTGTCCGGCACGAAGGACTACGGGATGCTGCGCCTGTACGGCAGCGGCGACCTGGGCACCGGCGGGCAGAGCGAGGACCAGGACCCGATCCTCGATCTGGCGGCCGGCACCGTCCTGAAGAACGTCATCATCGGCGCGCCCGCCGCGGACGGCATCCACTGCGAGGGCAGCTGCACGCTGCAGAACGTGTGGTGGGAGGACGTCGGCGAGGACGCGGCGACCTTCCGCGGCTCCTCGTCGTCCAACGTGTACACCGTCTCGGGCGGCGGCGCGAAGGAAGCCAGCGACAAGGTGTTCCAGTTCAACGGCGCCGGGACGCTGAACGTCTCCAACTTCGCGGTGCAGAACTTCGGCAAGCTGGTCCGCTCGTGCGGCAACTGCTCCACGCAGTACAAGCGCACGATCAACCTGAACACCATCGAGGCGACGTACAAGGGCAGCGCGCTGGTCGGGATCAACACCAACTACGGTGACAGCGCGACCCTGAAGAACATCACGATCGTCGGGGACAGCAGCAAGAAGATCGTGCCCTGCCAGAAGTACATAGGCAACAACACGGGCGCCGAACCACCGACGAACGGGAGCGGGCCGGACGGGACGTACTGCAAGTACGCGACGTCGGACATCACTTACAAGTGAGCGGTGGCGGAGGCCGGCGGCGTCACACCTCGACGAGGCCGAGCTGACGGAGCATGCCGAGTTCGTCGCTGCTGCCCCAGCGTTCGACGAGCTTGCCGTCGCTGTCGAAGCGGCTGATCTGCATGCCTCGGTAGCTGGCCTTCCTGCCGGTCGCCGGCCGCCCCATCAGCGGCCCCAGGTGCGTCCCGGAGATGACATAGGCGAAGGCCAGCTCGTCGTCGGTGGCGACCAGGTGCTCCACCTGGATGGCCAGGTCGGGAAAGGCTGTTCGCAGCTCGCCGAACATGGTCTTGTACCCGTCGGGCCCCGGCGCCTGTCCGGGTGCGGGATCATGGTCGGTGGAGTGGGCCGCGACGATCTGGTCGAGGGCGTCGAGGTCCCCGGCGACGACGGCCTCGCCGAAAGCGGTCTGCGCGGCGATGTTCTTCTGCTGAGCCATGGGCACTCCCGGAGCATCTGGGCCACTGGCTGTCCGTCGGCTGCGAAGCGCATGCACACGGTATGTCGACCGTACACCGGCCTCCCGCCCCCGGCATGTCTGCGCGGCGACGGCCCGAGGAGAGCCCCTGGAGCCCCAGGGCGGCGGCGAAGGCGGAGAAGGTGGGCGTCACGACGCGCCACTGGTACGCCGGGGGCGTCAGACGCAGGTCCCCACGACCCGCGGGTCGGCGGGATCGGTCCGACAGTCGGGGGCGAGAGCCACGTCATCGCCGAACTCCCGGTTCACGGCGATGAAGAACGCCTTCTCGACGTCCGGCCAGGGCAGTTCGACCGGTGCCTCCTGGCTGCTGCCCCATGCCACGCGCAGGAATGCGGAGTACCGCTCGTCGTCGGAGGTGCCGAGCGTCTGGGACTTCCATTCCATCTGGTCCGTGCCGGTGAGGAAGGCGAGCGGACTCTCGAACCAGGGAATCAGCGTCGCCATCCCGGGGTCCCCCGGTGGCGCCACCGCCCCTGTGCCAGCAGGGCGGTCAGGGCCCCGGGCACGGGTAATCCGCGGACCGTCGGCCGGGTCATGGCAGGCAGCATGGCACACGAGTCGCCGCCATCGGCACGTCGCGAGGCACGCAGGGGCCGGCGACCTGTCAGTCGGCGGTGTCCCCCGTCGGCTCCCTGAACTCCGCCAGGTAGCCCGCGTACGCGGCGCGCAGTTCGTCGCCCGGCCAGCCGGCGGGCAGGAGCTCCGGGGGCAGGACCGGGTCGGTCAGCAGGTGGCGTACCGCTGCCGCGAAGACCGTGAAGCGGTCGGCCGGGAGGCGGGACGCGGACGCTCGGTTCAGCAGGGCGCGGGCGGTGCCGGCCCAGGTGGCCAACGGCCAGAGGTCGGCGGCCAGTGCGGGTGCGGGGCGGTCGGGACGGGCCGTGTAGGACTGCGCGGTGTCCGCGAGGTCGGCGGGCAGGGGCCTCGCCAGGTTCGCCGGGCGGAGCCAGATGCCTTCGCGGAGCTCGGCCAGACGGAGAGAGGTCAGGCGGGTGCGCAGGTCGGCCCGTGCCGCGGGGCCGCGGCCCGTGGCCGTGATGACCACCATCTCCCACTCGCCACGCCACGCGCGCGTGCGGGGCCGTACCGCCTCGTCCTGGCGGCGCTGGCGGACCAGCAGCCGGTCGCTGAGGCCGTACACCGCGTCGCCGGTGCGGCGCAGGTCGCCGGCCGCCGTCATGCGGCTGAGCGCGGCCCGGAGTGCGGAGCCGCCGACCCCGAAGGGCTCGACGAACCGGATCAGGTCCTTCACCGGCAGCTCCGGCGGATGCGTGCCCAGCAGCAGGCTCAGCACGACCGACCGGGCGGACAGGGGCCGCAGGCCGACGTCGGCGGGCTCGGCGGACACGTCGTTCATGCGCATGGTCACGTACTGTACGTGCGGCGTGATATTGCACTATTGCTGCAGTCGTAGAGTTACCGCAACATTGACCCATGGACTCGACCGTCGCGCCTCCGCAGCCGCAGTACGCCACTCACGACGTCACCAACCAGGCGCCGCCGCTCGCCCCGTACGACGCCTCCGACGACCCGGTGCTGATCGAGGGGCTGCGCCGGGAAGGGGCGGCGTGGGCCGAGGAGGGGATCCGGCGGCTCGGGGTGCTGGCCGGGAGCGCGGAGGCGCAGGAGTGGGGCGAGCTGGCCAACCGGCACGAGCCGGAGCTGCGCAGCCACGACCGGTACGGCAACCGGATCGACGAGGTCGACTTCCATCCCAGCTGGCACCACCTGATGCGGGTGGCGGTGGCGGAGGGGCTGGCGGGGGCCGCCTGGGCGGACGACCGGGCGGGCGCGCATGTCGCGCGGACCGCGGGCGGGCTGGTGTGGGGGCACACCGAGTCCGGCCACGGCTGCCCCACGTCGATGACGTACGCCGCCGTTCCCGCGCTGCGCGCCCAGCCCGAGCTGGCCAAGGTGTACGAACCGCTGCTGACCAGCCGGGAGTACGAGCCGGGGCTGCGCGTGCCGGCCGAGAAGCCGGGGCTGCTCGCCGGGATGGGCATGACCGAGAAGCAGGGCGGTTCGGACGTGCGGACGAACACGACGGCCGCCACCCCCACCGCCGAGCCGGGCGTCTACACCCTGCGCGGGCACAAGTGGTTCACCTCGGCGCCGATGTGCGACGTCTTCCTGGTGCTGGCCCAGGCACCGGGCGGCCTGTCGTGCTTCCTGGTCCCGCGCGTGCTGCCGGACGGCGGCCGCAACGCGTTCCGCATCCAGCGGCTGAAGGACAAGCTCGGCAACCGCTCCAACGCGTCCTCCGAGCCGGAGTTCGACGGGACCGTGGCCTGGCTGGTCGGGCCCGAGGGGCGGGGAGTGAAGACCATCATCGAGATGGTCAACTGCACCCGGCTCGACTGTGTGATGAACTCGGCGACCCTGATGCGCAAGACGCTCGTCGAGGCGGGTCACCATGTACGGCATCGCAGCACGTTCGGCGCCCGGCTCGTCGACCAGCCGCTGATGCGCAACGTCCTGGCCGACCTGGCCCTGGAGTCGGAGGCGGCGACCACGCTGACGCTGCGGCTGGCGGGGGCGGCGGACCGCGCGGTGCGCGGGGACGAGCGGGAGCGGGCCTTCAGGCGGATCGCGACCGCCGTCGGCAAGTACTGGGTCACCAAGCGCGGCCCGGCCTTCACCGCGGAGGCGCTGGAGTGCCTGGGCGGCAACGGTTACGTCGAGGACTCGGGCATGCCCCGGCACTACCGCGAGGCCCCGCTGCTGTCGATCTGGGAGGGCTCGGGGAACGTCAACGCGCTCGACGTGCTGCGGGCGCTGTCCCGCGAACCCGGCGCCGCCGACGCCCTGTTCGGCGAGCTCGCGCACGCGCGCGGGGCGGACGCCCGGCTGGACGCGGCCGTGACCCGGCTGAAGAACGAACTGGCCGAGACCGATCAGGTGGGGGCGCGCCGGGTGGTCGAGCGAATGGCGCTGGCGCTGCAGGCCTCGCTGCTGGTCCGGTACGCCCCGGCCGCCGTCGCGGACGCCTTCTGCGCGACCCGGCTCGGCGGCGACTGGGGGCACGCGTTCGGCACCCTGCCCGCCGGCGCCGGGTTCGACGCGATCCTGGAGCGGGCGCTGCCTGGCCGGAACTGATCCCCCTACGGCGGCCCGTGGCCGGTGACCGCCGACGGATCGCACACAGTCGCCGTCCGGTTCCGCATCGTTGTCAGTGCCGTGGTGCACACTCCGGAACAGGTGGTACTCGCCTGGGGAGGACAACGTGTTCACGGGGATCGACGAGGTCGACTGGGTCTCGCTGCGGCACGCGTACGGCAGCGCGGAGGACGTGCCCGGTCTGCTGCGCGGACTGGCCTCACCGGACGCGGCCGAACGGGAGGTCGCGCTCGACGCGATGTACGCCTCGGTGCACCACCAGGGGAACGTGTACGACTCGACACTCGCCTGCGTCCCGTTCCTCTTCGCGCTCGCTTCCCGTACGGAGGTGCAGGACCGGGGCGCCGTGGTCGAACTGCTGGTCAGCATCGGCGCGGAGAGCGCCGGTCCACGGGCTCAGGCCGCCGTCCGCGCCCGCGCCGCGGCGTTCGTGCCGCTGGCCGACGACCCGTGCCCCGGGGTACGCCGAGCGGCGGCCGGGGCGCTGGTCCGCTTCCTCGGCGAACCGGCGCGGGTGCTGGCGCTGTTACGGCGGCGGATCACGGTCGAGCGCGACGAGCAGGTGCTGCTCGCCCTCACCGCGGCCCTCGGACTGTTCGTCCGGTGCCGTCCCGCCCATGCGGCGGGGGCGGTGGAGCTGCTGGCCGCGCGGAGTGGGCCACCGTACGGCCCGACGGTCCGGCTGGCGGCCCTCGGGCAGCTGGGTCTCGGCGCGCCGGAGCGGCTCTCCGCCGACCTGGTGCCGACCGCGGTCCGGCTGCTCAGGGAGCGGTCCGAGCGGCGGGCGGCAGGTCCGGACCGGGCGGACACGGACACCCTGGTCGGCCGGATACGGCGGCTGCGGCCGTCGGACGAGGAGGGTTCGTATCTGCTGCGCACCCTGCACCGGGCGCTGGACGACCGGGTGGCGGACCGGATCGCCCTGCTCGTCGGCCAGTTGAGCAGCCCGGATCCGATGGACCGGTGCAACGCGGTGCGGATGTCGGCCGGGCTGTTCCGCGGGTGGCGGGCGGACTTCTCGGCGCCCGTCGAGCTGATAGGCACGCAACTAGGCGGGGAGCAGGACCAGTTGCGGGACGCGGCCGCCTCGGTGCTCACGGAGCTGTTCGGGCTGGCCGTGCCCGCCGCCGACGAACTGCACAGGCTGGTGACCGTGCGGCCCGACCTGTGGGTGCACACCTGGGAGCGCGGCCGGCCCTCGCTGGGCGGTCCGCTCAAGGCACTGGCCAGAAGCGGCGATCCGCGCGCGGTGCCGGCCCTGTCGCGGTTGCTGGCGAGACCGGTGGTGCCGGGGGGGCTGGGCTTCGAGATCGTGCATCTGGGCCCGGCGGCCGCTCCGCTCGCACCCGCGCTGCGGCGCCGGCTCGGCCAGGTCGACCTGGACTCGCCCCGGGCCGCCGAGCTGGCTGCTCCGCTGCTGGCGGCGCTCACCGCCCTCAAGGACCCCGCGGCGGTGCCGGAGGTGCTGCGGCTGCTGCGCGGCGCGCCGGACGGGTTGGGGGCCCGGGAGGCCCTCGTCGGGCAGGCGGTGCGAGCCCTCGACGCCCTGGGGACGGCGGCCCGGGCTGCGGCACCGGTCCTGCGCGGGCTCCTGGACACCCGGCACGCGGCCGTGGCGGCCGGGGCGCTGTGGTCGGCGGAGGGGGACGCGGACGCCGTACTCCCCGTGCTGTTGCGGGAGTTGACGCACGGCCGCAGCCGCAGCGCGCGGGCGGCGGCCGAGCAGCTGGGGCGGCTGGGGCCGGCCGCCCGCGACGCGCTGCCCGCGCTGCGCCGGCTGGCCGGAACCGGCCGGGGGTGGGAGCGGACGGCGGCGGCCGAGGCGTGGTGGCGGATCGGCGGAGACCCGGAGCCGGTACTGCCGGTGTTCCGGACCGCCTGGTCGGAGAACCCCTACGCGCGGGGCGCGATCGCGGGGTGCCTGGCCGCGATGGGCCCGGCGGGCGCCCCGCTGCGCGACCTGGTGACGGCCGAACTCGCCACCGCCCGGCGGCACACGGCCCGGCCTGGCGGGTTCGGCAGCCACGACATCGCCCAGGACGAGCAGCTGCTCTCCCACTGCCGTCAGGCACTGGCGAGCCGATGACCGGAAGCCGCGCCACCGGGCGCGGGCGACGCGATGACCGACCGCCGCGCCACCAGGCACGGGCGAGCCGGTGACCGACTGCCGTGCCACCAGGCACAGGTGAGCCGGTGACCGACTGCCGCGCCGCCGGAGGCCGGATGACCCGGTGGCCGACTGCCGTGCCACCAGGCACAGGTGAGCCGGTGGCCGACCGCCGTGCCGCCGGGGGCGGGTGTCAGCCGGTCATCCGGCCCCACTGTGGTCCGAGCCGTGCCCATTCCGCGTCCCACCGGTCCATCCGCCGCCGCTCCAGCCGGCCGCGCGCGACGAGCCCGGCGACGAACGGCACGGCGGCCGCGCTCAGCCCGACGAGGCCGCCGATCAGCGTCGCGCGGAATTGGGCCTCGGAGGCGGTGGCGGGGCGGGTGACGAGGTGCCCCCGGGGGTCCGTCCAGACGGTGACCGGAGTGCCGACCTTGCTGCCGGCCGGGACCCGCGCCTGGCCGGTGTGGGCGGAACCGTCGGCGACGGTCCAGGCCACTCTCGTCCAGACCCGTTCCCCGTCGGAGGAGTCGGACTTCGGCCCCGGCGACCCGGGCGCCTTGTCCATGACACGGGCCACGACCGGGTGCCATTCGGCGCGCTCGCGGGCCAGGCCGTCATCGACCGACCGGGCCGCCGCGAACCCGGCGAGCACCCCGGCCAGCAGGGTGAGCAGCCAGGCGCCGAGCAGCACCCAGGCCTCCATCGTGTCGGCGCGACGCTTCAGCGGGTTGCGCCGCCAGCGCCACAGCCAGACCTTCGGACCACGGAACGCCTTCAAAGGCATCCTCCTCACGCGCGCACGGACAGCCCGGACCGCCCTCCCATACGGGAGCGGCCGCCCCCTTGCTCACGGCGAACTCCGTGTCGACGGTCGCACGACCGGCCCCGCTCGCGCAGGCATCTGCCGGAACGCGTTCCGCCGCCTTGTTCGACCGACCGACACGACGACTCCGACCTGCGGTGACGCAGTCCCGGAGGTGACTGTCAGTGGCGGGGTGCAGACTGGCCGATGTCTGAAAACAGGCTGCGACAAAGGCGTCATGGAGGTGGTCGGCATGACCGAGGTACTGCTCGCCGTGGGAACCCGCAAGGGTCTGTTTCTCGGAAGGCGGCGAGGTGGCGCCTGGGAGTTCGACGAGAGCCCCTACTTCAACGCGCAGGCGATCTACTCGGTCGCCATCGACACCCGGGGTGAGCGGCCCCGGCTGCTGGCGGGCGGCGACAGCGCGCACTGGGGGCCTTCGGTGTTCCACTCCGACGACCTGGGCCGCACCTGGAGCGAACCGGCCCGGCCCGCCGTGAAGTTCCCCAAGGACACCGGTGCCTCGCTGGAGCGGGTCTGGCAGCTCCACCCCGCCGCCGCCGAGCCGGACGTGGTCTACGCGGGCACCGAACCGGCCGCGCTGTACCGGTCCGAGGACCGCGGGGAGAGCTTCGATCTGGTCCGGCCGCTGTGGGAGCACCCGACGCGCGACAGGTGGGTGCCTGGCGGCGGCGGTGAGGGCCTGCACACGGTCGTCACCGACCGGCGCGACCCGAAGGCGGTGACGGTCGCCGTCTCGACGGCCGGCGTGTTCCGCACCGGCGACGGCGGCGCGAGCTGGGCGCCGTCCAACTCCGGTGTCTCCGCGGTGTTCCTGCCGGACCCCGACCCGGAGTTCGGCCAGTGCGTGCACAAGATCGCACAGGACGCGGGCAGTCCGGACCGGCTGTATCTGCAGAACCACTGGGGGGTGTACCGCAGCGACGACGCGGGGGCGCACTGGACCGACATCGGTGCGGGGCTGCCGTCCACGTTCGGTTTCGCGGCGGCCGCCCATCCGCACCGCGCGGAGACGGCGTACGTCTTCCCGATCAACGCGGACGCGGACCGGGTGCCCGCCCAGCACCGCTGCCGGGTCTTCCGCACGGCTGACGCGGGCAGGACCTGGGATCCGCTGTCGGCGGGGCTGCCGCAGGAGGACCACTACGGCACGGTGCTGCGCGACGCGCTCTGCACGGACGACGGGGACCCGGCCGGCGTGTACTTCGGCAACCGCAACGGCGAGGTGTTCGCATCGGCCGACGACGGCGACAGCTGGCGCCAGTTGGCCTCCCATCTGCCGGACGTGCTGTGCGTGCGCGCCGCGGTCGTCGCCTGAGGACGGGTTTCCGGAAGGAGGGGGGTTTCTGTCATCGGCGGCACCGGTCCGGTCGTCCCCGGTCGTCCCGTGACCGCGGTGACCACCGCTTGATCGCCGACCCGTGTACGGCAGTAGGGTGACGCCGTGGCACCACGACCCTTGCATGAAATCGTCGAACCGGGCTGGGCGAAAGCCCTGGAACCAGTGGCCGGGAGGATCGCCGCGATGGGCGACTTCCTGCGCGCGGAGCTCGCCGCGGGACGCACCTACCTCCCGGCCGGCCCGAACGTCCTGCGGGCCTTCCAGCAGCCCTTCGACGACGTCCGCGTCCTGATCGTCGGCCAGGACCCGTATCCGACGCCGGGGCACGCGGTGGGACTGTCGTTCTCGGTCGCGCCCGAGGTACGTCCGCTGCCGGGCAGCCTGATCAACATCTACCGGGAGCTCAACACCGACCTGGGCCTGCCCCAGCCGACCAACGGCGATCTCACCCCGTGGACCGAGCAGGGCGTCCTGCTGCTCAACAGGGCGCTCACCACGGCCCCGCGCAGCCCGGCCGCGCACCGGGGCAAGGGCTGGGAGGAGGTCACCGAGCAGGCGATACGGGCGCTGGCCGGCCGCGGCAAGCCGCTGGTGTCCATCCTGTGGGGCCGCGACGCACGTAATCTCCGCCCGCTGCTGGGCCAGTTGCCGGCGGTGGAGTCCGCGCACCCCTCGCCCATGTCGGCGGACCGCGGCTTCTTCGGCTCCCGCCCGTTCAGCCGGGCCAACGACCTGCTGATCCAGCAGGGGGGACAGCCGGTGGACTGGCGTCTGCCGTGAGCGAAGGGGGCGGTGAATCCCCTGGCGCGGGGTTCCTCGCCGTCGATTCCGGCGGCTCCGGGTTACGGGCCGTCGTCGGCGTGCCGGGCCGCGAGCCGTCGGCTCCGCGGGTGTCCCGGGAGCCGGTGCGGACGGGGGCGCGGGGCCTGGACCCCGGGCACCTGCTGGAACAACTTCTGCCCATGGCACGGGCGTCGGCCGACTCGTACGGGCTGGAGCGGATGACGACGGCCGTCGTCGGTGCCGCCGGGCTGGCCAGTCTCGGGGACGCGCTGCGGGCCGAGCTGCCGGGCGCGCTGGCCCGCGAGCTCGGGGTGCGGACGGTCGCGCTGGCCGCCGACGCGGTGACCGCGTACGTCGGTGCCCTGGGTCCGCGGCCGGGCGCGGTGGTCGCCGCCGGGACCGGGCTGATCGCGATCGGCAGCGATCTCACCGGGTGGCGGCGGGCGGACGGCTGGGGACATCTGCTGGGCGACTGCGGCAGCGGCGCCTGGATCGGCCGGGCCGGCCTGGAGGCGGCGCTGCGCGCCTTCGACGGGCGCGACGGCGGCTCGGCCGCGTTGCGGGCCGGTGCCGAGGAGCGGTTCGGACCGCTGCCGGGGCTGCCCGGGCAGCTCTATCCGCGCGCCGACCGGCCCGCCGTACTGGCCTCCTTCGCCCCGCACGTCGCGGACTGCGCCGGTGCGGGTGATCCGGTGGCGGCCGCGATCCTGCGTGCCGCCGCCCGGCACCTGGCCGAGTCGGCCGCCGCCGTCTGCCCCACGGCGGGTGCGCCCCGAGTCGCTCTCACCGGCGGCCTGTCGAAGCTGGGCGACCCGCTCCTCGTACCACTGGCCGACGAGTTGGCGCGGCTGCTTCCGCAGGCTCGGCAGGTGCCGGCGGAGGGCGATCCGCTGCACGGAGCGGTACGCGTCGCGAGTGACCTGGTCACCGGGCGGCTCACTCTGCCGGGTGATGAAAAACTGCTCTCCGTTGTGCACATAAAACTTGTACATACAAAAGGGGATTGATCCTATTGGGACACGAAGTATCCGACAGGTGACGGGATCACCCCTGAATCATGCGTAACTCATCAGACAAAACCGGACGGATACCGCTCACCTGAACCCTCCCCGAACAAGGGAACCCAGATAGCCAGTAACATGCGGCGCCATGAGCTCCCCCACTGGGCCCGCGTCCGGCCTGCCAGTACGAATGCCGCGACCCCGCCAGCCCGGACGGCACCGCCGCCCCGAACCGCTGGTGGCTCCCGAGGACGCGCCCGCGCTCGTTCTCGCGGTGCCGGGAACGCCCAGCACGGCCACGCGCGGCCTCGCCGAGGAGGTCGTGAGCATCGCCCGCTCCGAGCTGCCCGGACTGGACGCCCGCATCGGCTACCTGGACGGGGACGACGCGGAGTTCCCCACCCTCCAGTCCGTACTCGCCCGTGCCGCCGAGGAGCGCACCGCCCGTTACGAGCGGGCCGTCGCCGCCGGTGTCGAGGGGATCAAGACCCCCGACGGCCCGGTGGCCGTCGTCGTGCCGCTGCTGGCCGGTCCGGACAGCGCGCTGCTGCGCCAGCTCCGCCACGCGGTCATGGAGAGCCGGGTCGCCGCCGACCTCACCGACGTCCTCGGCCCGCATCCGCTGCTCGCCGAGGCGCTGCACGTGCGCCTCTCCGAGGCGGGTCTGGCCCGTGCCGACCGTGCCCGGCTGTTCACCGTGGCGACGGCCGCGGACGGCATCATCCTTGCCTCCGTGGGCGGCGACGAGGCCGTGCAGGCCGCCGGGATCACCGGCATGCTGCTCGCCGCGCGCCTGGCCGTGCCCGTGATGGCCGCGGCGCTGGACCAGGACGGTTCGATCGCCTCCGTCGCGGAGCAGCTGCGGAATTCGGGGTCGCAGCAGCTGGCGCTGGCGCCCTATCTGATAGGGCCGGAGATCGACGCGGCGCTGGTGGCCGCGGCCGCGGAGGAGGCCGGTTGCGCCACCGCCGACCCGCTGGGGCCGTACCCGGCGATCGGCAAGCTGGCGCTGGCCAAGTACACGACGGCGCTGGGCATCGCGCCGCAGCAGCCGCAGGGCGCGCCCGTGCGGTGAGCCGACACCGGCCGACGGCTCCCTTTCCTGGAGAGGGGGCCGTCGCCTGTTCTCTGGGGTGGTGCAGGCTGTTCTCGGCTGCCGGCCGGTGGGGGCTGGTCGCGCCCACGCGGCAGAGCCGCACATGAACACAGCCCCGCGCCCCTGAGGGGGCGCGCCAGGCGTCCTCAGTCGAAAACGACGCAGGAGGCGGCCGGGACCTCCACCGAGCCGTCGTAGCGGGGCTGGCCCGTCTGCTGGTCGATCGTGAACCAGGTGATGTTGCCCGAGCGCTCGTTGGCGGCGTAGAGGAAGCCGCCCGACTCGGTGATCGCCCGGGGCCAGTGGCCACCGCACGGGACCGTCGCCGTCAGGTGCAGTTGGTCCCCGTCGACCGTGAACGTGGTCAGGACGTCCTCGCCCCGGGTCGCCGTCCAGACGAAGCGGCCGTCGGGGGAGACGACGATGCCGGACGGATAGGCGTCGCCGGCCGGGGCGCCGGACAGGACCGGGGTCTCGGCCAGCGGCTTGAGCGTCCCGGTGCCGGCGTCCCAGCGGCAGACGGTCACGGTAGGGGTGAGTTCGTTGACGACGTAGGCGTACCGGCCGCCGGGGTGGAAGGCCAGGTGGCGGGGGCCGGAGCCGGGGCGCAGGGCGAACTCCCGGTGGAGGACGGGCGCGCCCTCGTCCAGGGTGCAGACGCGGACCGAGTCGGTCCCCAGGTCGACGCTGACCGTCCAGCGGCCGCTCGGGTCGGGCTGCACCTGGTGGGCGTGCGGGCCGCGCTGACGCCGCTCGTGCGGGCCCGAGCCGGTGTGCTGGAGCTGGCCCGAGGGGACGGGGGCGAGGGCGCCATCGGGACGGACGGGAACGGCGGTGACGCTGCCGGAGCCGTAGTTGGCGGTCAGGACATGGCCGCCGAAGACGCTGAGGTGGGTGGGACCGCTGGCGTCGACCGGGACCGGTGGCCCGGCGAGGCGCGGTTTGTCGTCGTGGACGTGGTACGCGGCCACCGCACCGTCGGCGGTCTCGCTGACCGCGTACAGCGTGCGCCCGCCGGGTGCGAGCGCCAGGTACGACGGGTCGGGGACGCCGTCGACACTCTCCAGGAGGGCCAGGGCGCCGCTGTCCGGCCGGACCGCCGCCGTGACGACCCCCGGGCCGCCCGCGGCCGTGAACGACCCGATGAACGCCCTCCGTCGCCTGCCGCCGTCTGTCACCGCTGTCCCCTATCGCTGCGAGCCACCACGAGCCGGTACGAGGCAGTACGAGTCGGTACGAGCCCGTCCGGGGCCGACGGTAGCAGCTGGCGGTCTAGACCAGGATGTGCGGGGCGGCGCGTCTCAGGCGCCGACCAGGGGCGAGCCCGAGGGCGCGCGCAGCGGCTCGGCGAGTTCGGACAGGGCGCGCTCCAGGCCGTGCAGGTGGGCGAGGGCGGGTTCGGCGGGCGGCTCGGCGGGATCGGTGATGTGTTCCGAGCCCCTGGTGAGCGCCTCGACGGCTGCCTCGACGCGCCAGCAGGCGGCGGCCAGCCGGGCGTCGTGCGAGGCCTCGGGGTCGGCGGCGACGGCGACCAGGCCGCGGATTTCCCGGGCGCAGTCGTCCAGCAGGTCGAGGACGCGGCGGGCGCGGCGCCTGCGGGCACGCATCGGGTTGAGCGGGTGCACGAGAGGGGCGACCGAGAGCCGTACCCGGGCGAGGAGCTGTTCCAGTTCGGCCACCCGGGGTGCCGGGTCGGCGGTGGCGGAGCCGGCGAGCCGGGCGGCGGCCTCGGCGGTGCAGGCGTGCACGCAGCGCAGGGCGCGCTGGATCCACGCGTCGGTGGTGAGGTGGGTGGTGACCGGCAGCACGAACAGCACGGCGAGTACGGCGCCGAGGGCGCCCACCGCGGTCTCGGCCAGCCGCAGCGCCAGCAGGCCGGGGGTGAGGACGCCGAGGAGGCCGTAGAGCAGTTCGGCGAGGAAGGTCACCCAGAGCATCATCCAGGTGTAGGAGACGGCGGCCGTGTAGAAGATGCCGAAGACGGCGGCTGCCACCAGGACGGCGGTGGCAGCCGGGTCACCGTGCACGGGCGCGGCGACCAGCAGGCCCAGCGCGATGCCGATGACGGTGCCCAGAACGCGGCGGAAGCCCCGTACCAGGGTCTCGCCGCGCGAGGCCGTGTTGACGAAGATCCACCAGGTGGCGCCGACCGCCCAGTACCAGCGCTGACCGGACACCAGCTGGCCGGCGACCAGCGCGAAGCCGGCGCCCGCGGTCGCCTGGACGGCCTGCCGGGTGGTCACCCGGGCCAGGCCGGTGCCGGTGGGCGGGGCGGGAACCGGTGGCGGGGGCAGGCGGCGCTCGTAGCACCAGAGGCCGAAGCGGACTGCGGCGGCGCTGAGCACGGAGAGCAGGACGGCGGCGTACAGCTCGGGCAGCCGGCCGGGCGTGGCATGCAGGAACTGGGCCACGAAGAAGGTCATGAAGGCGAACACGCCCAGGCTGTGGCCGCGCGGCCCCCAGCGGCGCGCGTACACGCCCGCGCCGACCACGGCGAGGAAGACCAGGTCGCGGGCGACCGGGACGTCGTGCAGTTCGGCCGCGGCCGTGAGCACCGGCAGGCCCACGACGGGCAGCAGCACGGTGGTGATCGCCTGTCCGCGCACGGTGGCGTCCGCGACCGTGAACAGCGCGAGCAGTGCCGCGAGGCCGCCGGTGACGGCGCCCGCGACGGAGTGCCCGGCGAGTGCGCAGACCACGACGGCGAGGCCGATGCCCAGCACGGCGCGCGCGGCGAAGCGCAGCCGCACCCGCCCCGGGTCCGGAGCCACGAACACCCTCTTCAGCACTGCTTCCCCTCCCGCGGACGGCACGGAAAAGGCGCCGCGGGGGATCCGCAGCGCCATCGACACACCCATGAGAGCATCAGCACGGCGACTGGCTCAAGTGACGTCGATTTCGCTGGGACAATGGTCCCCCCACGGCGAGCGCCACATGACGGTGCGGATGCCAATGGCCCAGGTCAGCGCGGCGCACCGGTGAGCCATTGGTACAGTCGTACGTCATGACCGTGGACGAGCTCGACACCCGCATCCTGCGGCTGCTGCTGGAGCAGCCTCGCACCAGCGTGCGCGAGTACGCCCGGATTCTCGGGGTGGCCCGGGGCACACTGCAGGCCCGGCTGGACCGGCTGGAGCGCGACGGTGTGATCACGGGTACCGGCCCCTCCCTCTCCCCCGCCGCACTGGGCCACCCGGTGCTGGCCTTCGTGCACATCGAGGTCACCCAGGGGCATCTGGACGACGTCGGGGACGCGCTGGCCGCCGTGCCGGAGATCGTGGAGGCCTTCTCGATCACGGGCGGCGGGGATCTGCTGACCCGGGTGGTGGCGCGGGACAACGCGCATCTGGAGGACGTGATCCAGAAGCTGATCAGCCTGCCGGGCGTGGTGCGCACCCGCACCGAGATGGCGCTGCGTGAACGCGTTCCGCACCGGCTGCTGCCGCTGGTGGAGTCCATCGGCCGGGCCGCCCGCGCGTAACGGCATCCTGGTTCCATGAACGGTCTCGGCGGCCTCTCGGTCATCTTCGATCTCGACGGAACACTCGTGGACAGCGAGCCGAACTACTACGAGGCGACGCGGCAGATGCTGGCCGGGCACGGCGTCCCGGACTTCACCTGGGCGGAGCACGAGCGCCTCGTCGGCATCAGCACGCTGGAGACGGTGACCCTGCTGCGCGACCGCCATGGACTGCGGCCCTCGGTGCCCGAGTTGCTCACGGAGACGAACCGGCGCTATCTGGAGCTGGCCCGGACGGGCACGCACGCGTACCCGGAGATGCGGAAGTTCGTGGAGCTGCTGGCGGCCGAGGGGGTCCGGCCGGCGGTGGCCTCCGGCTCCTCCCCCGAGGCGATCGAGGCGATCCTGGCCGGCACGGGCCTGGGCGCGTACCTGCGCACGGTGGTCTCCGCCGACGAGGTGCCGCGCGGCAAACCGGCCCCCGACGTCTTCCTGGAGGCGGCCCGCCGCCTCGGAGCCGCCCCGGCCGACTGCGTGGTCCTGGAGGACGCCGCTCCGGGCGCGGCCGCGGCCCACGCCGCCGGGATGCGTTGCATCGCGATCCCCTATGTCGCCGCACACGCGGACGCCCCCGGCTTCGGCACGGCCGAACTGCTGCTGCGGGGCGGCCAGGCGGAGTTCACGGCCCGCGGGGCGTACGACTGGCTGGTCCGGGCGGCCCGGTCCGGCTGACGGTGTGGCCGGCCAACTGGTCGTCTTTTCAAGGGAATGCGTGGGGTATCACGTTTTGCGGAGTTGCGCAATCGATGGGAAAATCGAGGAGGCGAGCTCGTCGGCAACATGTGGCTCTCAGCTCATCTGGAGGACCGATGACACGCCTCGCCACACCCAAGTACGAGGAGAACGTCCCGGAGACCGTGTACGGCTATGTCTCCGCGAAGTCGCAGGGCGGAGTGCCGATGCCTCAGGCGACCGACCTCTCGTCCGCGCGGCCGTTCCACGCCGGAGACGACGACCTGGCGCGCGCCAAGGAGCACGCGCGCGCGGCAGGGCTGACCGTGACGGCCGAAAGCAGGCTGGGATTCGCGGTGTCGGGGACGCCTGCCGCGTACGAGCAGCTCACCACCGGACGGATCGTCAGCTACGAGGTCCGCCAGCGGACGGAGATGCAACGAGTGCGGGACGTCACGCACCTCGACATCATCGGCGACCGGCAGCCCGAGGCCCTGGGCATCGGCGCCGCGCCGCGCGAGGACGCCATCGAGGCGGTCGCGCTGGAACAGCCGCGGATCGCGATGCACGTCCTCCCGGTCTCCGCCGATCCCCCGACGGTCGCCGGGTTCCACCTCACCCTCCCCGACGACGTGGCCCGGCTGCTCAACGCCGGCCCCGCGCACGACGCCGGCGAGACGGGACACGGGGTCCAGGTCGCCATGGTGGACACGGGTCAGTTCGCGCACCCCTTCTTCGCCGCCCACCACTACGACGTCGCCCCCGCGGTGACCGTCGTCGCGGGCACCAAGCCGACGGAGGACCCGGTCGGACACGGCACCGGCGAGTCGGCGAACATCTTCGCCGTGGCGCCCGGCGCACGGCTGCGCCCGTACCGGGCGAGCAACCCGAAGGGCGATCTGGTCGCCGCCATGGCGGGCTTCATGCGCGCCAAGTCGGACCGGCCGCAGATCATGACCAACTCGTGGGGCGGGGACGGACCGTTCCCACCCGACGGACCGCCGAGCCAGCCCGACATCATGGCGGCCCTGGAGATCCAGGACGCTCTCGACCACGGCATCGTCGTCGTCTTCTCGGCGGGCAACGGGCAGTTCTCCATCGAGCCACAGGTGCCCGGCGTCCTCGCCGCCGGCGGCGCGTTCGTGGGGCCGACGGGTGCGCTGCGCGCGTCGGACTACGCGAGCGGGTACGTCAGCCCCTGGTTCCAGGGGGTCGTCGTGCCCACCGTGTGCGGTCTGGTCGGCATGCTGCCCCGGGCCCAGTACCTGATGCTGCCGGTGCCGCCCGGCTGTGAGATCGACGTCGAGGAGAGCAGCCCGGATCCCCACGACCCGTCGTTCGACCGGACGGCCAAGAACGACGGCTGGGCGGAGTTCTCGGGCACCTCGGCGGCGGCACCGCAACTGGCGGGAGCGGTGGCCGTACTGCTCGGAGCACGGCCGGAGCTCACTTCGGCCCAGGTCGTCGAGGCCCTGTCCAGCACCACCGTCGACGTCACCACCGGAAGGAACGCGTTCGGGAACCAGGCGCGTCAGGGCCACGACGACGCCACCGGAGCGGGCCTGGTCGACGTGAGCGCCGCGTTGGACTTCGTCCTGGCCAGGTTCGCGTAGCACCACCCCCGTGCGCCGCGCACGGAGCGCGTCGGCGCCCGCGAGCGAACACCGTCACGCTGGGCGGGCGCCACCCGGACGGCGCAGTCGGCCAGCCGTTCGCTCCGCCGGTCGTGCGATGCCCGGGATGACTGCATAGCGTGGCCGCATGACCACGACCTGGGCAGAACCGCAGCCGCCGGCCACCGACGACCGGCGGTGGCGGGCGCTCGGGGTCTGTCTCGCGGCGGGCTTCATCTCGCTGCTCGACACCTCGATCGTCAACGTGGCGCTGCCCTCGATGGAGCGCGGACTCGGCGCCACGGAGGCCGCCCAGTCCTGGGTTGTCTCCGGCTACGCCCTGACCTTCGGGCTGGCACTCGTCCCGGCGGGCCGGCTCGGCGACATGCGCGGGCGGCGCCAGGCCTTCCTGATCGGGCTCGCCGTGTTCACGGTCGCCTCGGCGGCCTGCGGGCTCGCCGCAAGCCCCGACCGGCTGGTGGTGTTCCGGCTGATCCAGGGCGCGGCGGCGGGCATGGTGGCGCCGCAGACCTCGGGGCTGATCCAGCAGATGTTCCAGGGCGCCGAGCGCGCCAAGGCCTTCGGGCTGCTCGGCAGTGTCATCGGGGTCTCGACGGCGGTCGGTCCGCTCGCGGGCGGTCTGATCATCGACGCGGTAGGCACCGACGACGGCTGGCGCTGGGTGTTCTTCGTCAACCTGCCCATCGGGGTCGCCGCGTTCGCCGCGGGCCTGCGGCTGGTGCCCCGGTTCCCCGCGTCGGCGGACCGGCGGGAGCGGTTCGACCCGCTCGGGGTACTGCTCCTCGGCTCCGGCGTGCTCGCCCTGATGCTGCCGCTGGTGCAGGAACAGCAGTGGACCGGACGGCAGAAGTGGGCGCTGCTGCCGGTGGGCGCGGTGCTGCTGGGCCTGTTCTGGGTGTGGGAGCGGCGGCAGGGCCGGCTCGGACGGGCACCCCTGGTCGATCTGAGCCTGTTCTCGCTGCGGTCCTTCACGCTCGGCGCCGTGGTCAGCCTGACCTACTTCGCGGGCTTCACCACGATCTTCTTCGTCCTCGCCCTCTTTCTGCAGAACGCGGCGGGCTACAGCGCGCTGGCCGCCGGAGTCACGGTGCTGCCCTTCGCGGCCGCCTCGGCGGTCGGTGCCGCCCTGGGCGGCCGGCTGGTGGTGCGCCACGGGCGCAAGCTCGTCGTCATCGGTCTCGCCGGGGTGGCGGTGGGGCTGCTCGGGATCGTCGCGGTGGTGCGGCTGGTGCCGTTGGACAGCATCGGGTGGGCCGCGGCGGTACCGATGATCATCGGAGGCATCGGCTCCGGTATCACCGTCTCCCCCAACACCACGCTCACCCTCACCCTCGTCCCGGTGAAACGGGCCGGTGCGGCCGGCGGGGTGCTCCAGACCGGCCAGCGCGTCGGATCGGCGGCCGGGATCGCGGTGGTGGGCTCGGTGTACTTCGCCCACCTCGCGCACCGCGGCCCGGCCACCGAGGCGCTCCAGCTGGGCCTGCTCACATCCGTGGGGTTCATCCTGGTGGCGCTGGGGCTGGCGGTGGCGGACCTGGGAGAGCGGGCGAAGGCCTCGGAGCCGCCGGAGGCAGCGCAGCCGCCGGTGGCAGCGCGGACCCCGAAGGGCTGAGACCCGGGCGTCCCCCGCCTCCTAGGCGGCCACCGCCTCCACCACCGAGAGCACGGTCGGTGTCGGTACCACCCGGGACAGTTTCAGACCCGCGGACTCGAACAGCGTGGCGAACTCCGCCTCGGTGCGCTCCCGGCCCACCAGACACGCCATCAGCAGCAGGTCGAGTGCCTTGGCCTGATGGGGTGCGTTGCCCGGCGGCACCACCGCGTCGACGACCAGGATCCGCCCGCCCGGCGCCAGCGCGGCACGGCAGCGGTCGAGGAGGGCCACGCACTGCTCGTCCTCCCAGTCGTGCAGGATCCGCTTGAGCACGAGGACGTCGCCCTCCGGTACGGCGGTGAAGAAGTCGCCGCTCTCGGTGGTCCAGCGGCCGGTGGTCCCGGGCGTGTCCAGGCGGTGCCCGGCCAGCACGTGCGGCTGGTCGTACAGGACGCCGTGCAGACCGGGGTGGCGGCCGAGGACCGCCAGCAGCAGGCCGCCGTGGCCGCCGCCGACATCCACGACCGTCCCGGTGCGCGGGAGGTCGCAGGCCGCGGCGATGGGCTCGTTCTCGGCGTCGGACATCGCGGCCATGCCGCAGTGGAAGACATCGGCGCAGTCCTCGTCCTGCCCGAAGTACTCGAAGAACGGCAGCCCGAAAAGGTGCTCGAAGGCGGAGGTCCCCTCGCGCACGCAGCGACTCAGGTCGGCGGTGGGCAGCCACATGCTGCGGTCGGTGTTCATCAGCACGGCCGCGCGCGCCGAGCAGGGCGCGTCGGTGCGCAGCGCGTCACCGGCGGCGGTGAGCCGGAAGCGGCCGCCGGCGTCCTCCTCGAAGACACCGCGCGTGGCGAGCAGCCGGAGCACCCGGTGGAGGTTGCGCGGGTCGGTGCGGGTGGCCGCGGCCAGTTCGGCCGGGGTGCGGGGGCCGTGGGCCAGGTGGTCGGCCACACCGACGACCGCGGCGGCGCGCAGAGCGGCCGGGAACAGGTAACCGAGCGATTCGTCGACGAGGAACGCGGACGAGGCACGGGGGTCGACGGTTTCGTCCGGGGCTGCTTCTGGGCTCACGGCGCCTCCAGCGGCGGGATGTCCGGGATGTCCGCAGGCATCGTGACATTGCGCGGCCCCGGGATCGCGGAAGGTGATCGGGGCGCGCGGAAGCAGATCGGGAGCGGGCGTGCGGCAGGCGGCCGGCCGTCGAGGCGCGGCCTACGAGCGACGGCGGGGCTTGCCGCGTTTGGCGGACTTCGCGCCGGTGGCACGCGCGCGTGCGGTACGGGCGGCCGGCTTCTGCGTCTGGTGGGCCTTGGCCGGCGAGGGCTGCGCGCTCTTGGACGGCTTGGCGGCCTGGCGGCCCCGGGTGCTGTTGACGGTGCGGCCGCGGACGATGCCGATGAAGTCGTCGACCAGGTCCGTGGTGGCCTCCTCGGGCCAGGACAGGGCGACGGTGGACTCGGGGCCGTCGGTGAGCGGCCGGTAGGTGAGGTCCCGGCGGTGGTAGAGGCGGGCCAGCGACTGCGGGACGACCAGGAGGCCGACACCGGCGGCGACCAGCTCGACGGCGTCCTCGGTGGTCGCGGGGCGCTCGAAGGCGGGCTCGCCGGGCGGGGCCTCCCAGTCGAAGACGTCGTCGAGCGGGTGGAAGAGGACCTCGTCGCCCAGGTCGGCGACGGTGACCTCCTCGGCCGCCGTGATCACGTGGTCCTTGGGAACGACGACCACCGGGATCTCGGTGTAGAGGGGGATCGCGCTGAAGAACGCACGGTCCACCGGGAGCCGTACCAGACCGGCGTCCGCGTCACCCGCGCGCAGCAGGTCGGCGGCCTCGGCGGCGGGGACCTGGCGCAGGGTGAGCGGGATGTCGGGCAGGCGCTCGTTCCAGATCCGAACCCATTTGGCGGGCGTCACGCCGGGGACGTACGCGAGCCGGAACGACGGTGTTTCCTCCGAGCCTGTCACCAGCCCAGGTTAACGGGCCGCGAGGGGCCGTCCGGCATCGGGCACGGCCGACGGCCGCATCGGCCGGGGCCGGGGCTCCGCCGGCCGGTGTGGTCGGGGCTCCCGCAGCCGGCCGATACCCTTGAGCTCATGAGTTCGCACCAGACCGCCCAGACGATGAAGCCCGCGACCGCGGCGAAGAAGCTGGGCGTGTACCTGCCCGCCACGCCCGCCGCCTTCCAGGAGGGCGTCGTCTCGCGCGCCGAGCTGACCGAGCTCCAGGCGAATCCGCCGGAGTGGCTGCGCGAGCTGCGGGCCAACGGGCCGCACCCGCGTCCGGTGGTCGCGACCAAGCTGGGTGTGTCCATCGCGGGGCTGGCGCGCGGCGGGGTGACGGAGCCGCTCACCACCGAGCAGATCGAGGAGCTCAAGAGCGAGCTGCCCGAGTGGCTGCAGAGGGAGCGCGCCACACAGGCCGAGGTCCGCAAGGAGACCGTGCGTCTGAAGAACCTCAAGCGGGAGAAGGAGTCGGGGCAGGGCTGAGCCCTCGCCCGCGAGACTTTCCCACGGCCCTGGCCCAGGCACCTGCGCCTGCGTCCCGGGGCCGTCGCCGTACCGGCCAGGCCCCCGGCGGGCTGGGCTGGGCTGGGCACAACGGTCACCCCGGCCTTCGCCGGTCCCCGCTCCCCCCCATCTCCCTCAGCTCCATCTCCCCCCGATGAGCCGCGGTTTCCCGTCTCGCTGTGGACCGCAGAGGGCCTTGTCAGTGGTCTCCCCTACAGTCGCCATCACTTGATCACTGCGGTGCGGGGAGGCACGCATGGGGTGGGTGACGGCCGGGGAGTACGAGGTGGCCCTGGACGACGGGAAGGTGGTCTGCCGCAACGCGGCCGGGCGGCGACTGAAGTCGGTGCCAGCGAAGTTGGCGGACGAGCCCGCCGTCCTGGGGCTGCGGCAGCTCGCCGAGTGGCTGGAGCGGCACGAACGGCAGTGCCTGGCCGACGTGGAGCGGTGGATGACCCGGTCCCTTCCGGTCCCGCTCGCCGTCCTTACGCAGGTCTGGCCGGACCCCGCCTGGCAGGCGGCGCTGCGCGACCTGGTGGTCACCGGCGCCGACGGCGAGGTCGCCGGGTTCCTGCGGGACGCGGACGCCGAGCGCGGTCTCGGCCTGGTCGACCTCGACGGTGACACCGTGCGCATCGCCCCCGAGCTGGTCCGGCTGCCGCACCCGGTGCTTCTCGAAGACCTGGAGGAGCTGCGGGAGTTCGCCGTGGAACTGGGCGTCGAGCAGCGGGCCCAGCAGCTCTTCCGCGAGGTCTGGCACCGCCCGGCCGCGCTGGACCCGGAGGCGACCCAGATCGAGGAGTACGCGGGCGGGGTCTTCAAGGAGCTGCGGTTCCTGCACGGCAGGGCCACGCAGTCGGGGTACCGCGTGCGCGGCGGCTACGCGGTGTGCTCCGTGCTGGAGGAGGGCCGCGCGGCCGAGGCCCGGGTCTGGATCGGCGACTACGACAGCTACTCCGAGACCGAGACCGGCCCGCTGATGTGGACCGATCCGGCGGGCCGCGCGCTGAGGCTGGGTCAGGTCGGCCCGGTCGCCTGGTCGGAGGGGATGCGGATGGCGGCGGCGCTGTACGCGGGGCGGGACATCGAGGACGAGGAGCGGGCGGCATGAGCACGTACGACGACACCACCACGGCCGCGCTGCTCGACGCCGGCGCGATCCTGCCGTCGGGCACGACCGCGAGGGAGGACGCCGACGTCCTGACCGCACGCACGTACACGCACCCCGCCCTGGACGGCCGCGCGGTGGTGCGGCTGGTGCCGGGCACCCTCGGCGAGGCCGAGGACCTGGCGCTGGAGTTCCTCGGTCTGGCCCGGGAGCCGCAGGCGCCCGAGGTCGGTCAGGTGCGCCGGGAGACCCTGGGCTTCCCGGCCTGGGCGCTGGTCCACGACCCGGCCAACGGCCATCACGCCCTGGCCCTGGTCAAGGACGTCGAGCGGCTGGCCCGGCAGGCCAAGTCCAAGCCGGGCAACGCGAAGGAGGGCTTCGAGGCGCTCGGCGAGCGGCTGGGCCGCGCGGTCCCGCACTTCCTGCCGACCTTCTACGAGCAGGCCGCGCGGATCTTCCTCCAGCACGAGAACACGACGTACGCGGCCGCCTTCTTCGGCAAGGCCCGTGAGGCCGAGCGGGTGCACGCCCTGACGGTGGACGAGGAGCGGCAGCGTGCGGTCTTCCTGGAGTTCGCCTTCGCCGGGGCGCTCACCGTCAAGGCGCTCAAGGAGTATGTGAAGGACCTCGCGCGGCGGCTCGACGGGGCCACCGCCTGGGCGCAGTTCCGGCAGCTGACGGTGGAGCGCTGCGCGGCCGGTATGCCGCCGTACGCCTCGCTGCCGCAGGACGCGCGCGGGCTGATCACGGCGGCGGGGTTGGACCGGGTCACCGAGGAGTGCGCCCTGGTCGCCGACCTGCTCGCCTCCCCGGCCGCCGTCCGGGCGCCCGCCTCCTTCTGGAACGCCTACCGGAGCGTGCTGCCGGTCCTCGTCGAGCGGCGGCCCGCGCTCCGGACACGGCTGCTGGAGATCATGCCGGCCGGCCTGGGCCAGCAGGTGGAGGACGACGAGTTCTGGCTGACGCTGCTGGCGGAGTGCGGGGCGGACCTGCTGCTCACCGGGGACGGCGGCGGGGAGGTCGACGCGGCGGACTGGCTCAGCCGGTGGGCCCAGCACCGTAAGCACGGGGCGGCGTACTCGCACCGCTCCCCCGCGACGCTGGCGCTGGTCGAGCGGATGGCGGCCCGGCTGCGGGCGGGCGGACGGCCCGTCGATCTCTTCACCGGGCGCTGGCAGGCGGGAGCGGACCTCGACCTGCTGGACCTGTGCGTGGCGGAGGGCATCGCGCTGGCCGTACCCGACGCGGACACCCATGTGTACCTGCCGCTGGCCGTCTGGCTGCGCGATCAGCGGCCCGGGGAGCGCGACCTGAAGGCCATGGCCGCCGAACCCCGGCACCGCGCGATGCTGTTCACGGCCGTCGAGGGACTCGGGCGGGGGCAGGGGCCCGCGGAGCTCCCCAAGGTGGCCGCGCATCCGGTGCTCGGCGAGGTCCTGCGCGAGTGGCTGGGGGAGGCGGCCGCGGAGTTCGCCGCCGACGCCGGACTGCCCGGCGCCGACGCGAAGCTGGAGCGGCTGCGCCCCTTCCGGGCGGTGATGCAGGAGATCCCGCAGGCCGTCCGCCGGCTGGCCGAGTACGACATCGTCCCGGTCCTCGGCCGTACGCTGCGCGCCGGGATCCTGGACGAACTGGGCTGGCCCGCAGTGGAGGAGGCCCTGGAGCTGCTCGACGCCGAGGCACGCGGCAAGGACCGGGACCACGAGCTGTCGGTGACCGAGGCGTGGCCCGCGCTGATCCTGGTACGGGGTCACAAGGCGGTCGTGGTCGGCCCCGAGGGAATCCTGCTCAGGCACGACCTGCGGCTGCCCACGGACCTGGACCGCTGGCAGCGGCCGCGGTACCGGTATGCCGACGGCGAGTTGCTGGTGATGTGGCGGGACGGTTCGAAGCAGCACGGCTACTGGTCGAACCGCCCGTCCGAGGTGGTCGTGCTGGGCGGCGAGCAGATCGCGGGCTGGTGGTCCGGCATGGACGCGGCCAACGCCTCGATCCCGCTGCCCGGTGGCGGCCGGGCCACGGGCGGCCGCACCCTGCACGCCGGGGACACGGTCCTGCCGCCGAGCCGTCCGGTCATGGGTGACGGCACCACGTACTGGCGTCAGGGCCGGCAGGGGCGGCAGTCGCGGTGGCTGGAGTACGACCCGGCGACCGGCGAGCACGGACGTGCCTCGCTGCCCGCGCTGCTGGCGTCCGCCGTCCGCGAGGACACCTCGCTGCTGCACGACTCCTGCGAGGTGCTGCCGCTGCAACCCGGCCTTGAGCACAGCCCGTTCGGCACCGACGGCACGGTGCTGGGGCGGTGGGTGCGCGCCGAGGGCAGGGGCGCGGAGGCGCGGACGACCGCGGGTACGCCGGACGGGCGGACGGCGACCCTGTGGGCCGCCCGCAACGGCCGGATGTCCGAAGTACCGCTGGGCGTGTTGCGGCTGCCGGGCGGGGCCGGGCCGATCGCCGCGCAGATGCACCGGAGCGTCACCCTGCACGCGGCCGACGGCACCGAACTCGCCCGGGTGTCCTTCGGCGAGTCCGGCGGGGCGTACGCGGCCGGTACCCGGCTGGTGCCGCCGGTCGCGTTCTGGCACGCGCTGCGCCCTCGGGACGAGCGCGGCTCGGCCGTACTGCGTGCCCTGACCGACGCGGCGGCCGGTGAGCTGATGCGGGCGGCGGCGACGGCGCTGGACGAACGGCAGGAGGCGCTGGCCCGTGCCGGCAAGGACGACCGGGCCAGGGCCGCGGTGCCGACCGTCGACGAGGTCACCGCGGCCGCGGTGGCAGAGGCGCTGCCCGAACTGACCGACCGGCGGCTGCGGGCCGGTGTCGCCGCCCTCGTCCATGCGGCGCTGCGGGTCGCCGAGCGGGCCACGTCCCTGGCCGGCCCCGCGCAGGAGCGGCCGCGGCAGCCCCGGCAGCGGACCGAGGGCATGTTCGCCGACTACTCCCCGCCGCACGGCGGGGACCGGGCGCTGTACGACGCGGCGGCCGGGGTCGTGACCCTGCAGAGCGCGTGGCACGGCGGCTGGGCCGCGCTGCGCCAGATCCGCGCGGTGAACCACGTGCTCTCCGGCAGGCCCGCCGACGGCAGGCCGCTGCCGGAATCCGAGCGGCTCGCCCCTGTCGGCGACGACTGGCAGAGCGACGAGCACACCATCCCCCGCATCGGTGCGGAATGGCCGCCCGTCCTGGGCGCACTGCGGCCGCTCGCCTACCGCGCCTGCTCACCGGCCCTCACCGACGTCCAGCGCGAGCCGCTGCTCCTGCTGTTCGAGGCGCTGGCCGAGGGGCCGCTCCCGGGGCTCGGGGCCACGCTGCGCGTGGTCGTGCTCGGCGAGCCGCACGACAAACAGCAGCGGGCGGGTCAGGTGCTGCGCCGGGACGGCCGCACGGTGGTGGTGCTCGGCTGCCAGAGCGTCGACGACCCGCTGGGAACGGTCAAGTGGCTGGCGCTGGACCACGACCCGTCCGGGGCGTTCGGTGCCGTCGGCCACTTCACGCTGGTCCGGGAGACCCGCTACCCCGCCGGGATCCCGGCGGACCGGCTGGCCGAACTGACCCGGCTGCTCCGGGAGAAGGGCGCCGCACCCTGGCGGCCCGAGGCCCCCGAGGCTCTGGCGTCCGCGACGAACGGCGCGCTCGGCCCGCTCCAGGCCACCGTGCTGCTGGCCGGCCACCCGCACGCCCCCGGTGCCGAGGGACTTGCGGTGGTCGGCCTCAAGCCCCGCCGGCGGACCTTCGGCGCACAGTTGCTGAACTCCCTGGGCCAGGACGAGCAGCGGGCGCTTCTCGGCGCGCTGCTGCCGGACGACCCGGCCGAGCTCTGGACGACCGGCCCCGACACGGCGGCCGCGGGCCGGGTGTGGGCCGAGCGGCTCGGCACGCTGGTGCGCCTGCCGGAGGAGCTCAGCGCCGATCTCGTCGGCATGGGCCTCGACCACGCCGAGGCCGTGCTCAACCCCGCGCGTACGCCGTGGCTCGCGCGCACCACGGTGTTCCGGCCCGACAAGGACGGCGACCTCACGCCCGCCGACCCGTCGGCGGTGCCCGGTTCGTACGCGCTGGCCGGGGCGGTGGAGAGCCTGGCGGCGCTGGCGTACGTGCTGCCGTACGGGCATCCGCTGCGGGCCGGGCTGACGGACGGGCTCGGCGCGCTGCGCCGCCGGCTGGCCGACCCCGAGCTGCTGCTCGACCTGAACCTGGACTGGACGGAGAAGGGCGGCCCGACCTGCGTGCAGCTGCGCGGGATATTCGGCCTGCCCGAGAGCGGCGGGGCCGACGCGCACGGGCTGACGAGGGCCGGGGACACGCTGGTGCTGCGTCCCTGGTACCAGGACATGGAGCATGTGCTGCTGCGGCCGGGAGGGTTGAGCGGGGCCGACGACCCCGTTCTCGGGCTCCTGGAGGGTCTGCTCGGCGCGGGGCGCGCGTCCCGGCTGCGTGCCGTTCGGACACTGCTCGGCGACGACCTCGCCCGTACTCTCGCGGCCGAAGGGCCCGAAGGGTACGCCCAGGACCCGTCGGTCAGCGTGCCCGCGCTGGTCGCGGAGGTCGCCGAGGCGCATGGTCTCGGCGCGGACGCGGCGGTGCTCTACCTCCAGTTGCTGGCGCTGCCCGACCCGACGGACCGCAACTGCGCGCGGTGGACGGGCTGGAAGCCCGCCCGGCTCAAGAAGGCGCGCGCCGAACTGGCGGCGACTGCTCTGGTCGTCGAGGCGAAGCGCCCGCGCGCCGGCCGCACCCTCTTCCTGCCCGGCGGCTGGCGCGACCTCAGGGCTCCGGCGCTGCCGTTGGAGACCTGGAAGGAGGCCCTCTACCCGGTCGCCGGCGGCGACCGGACCCTCCCGCTGGTCCCGGTGCGGGAGGTCTTCACCCGTGCCTGGGAGCGCGTACGGGCCGGGGACGCCCCCGCGTACGAGCAGCTGACCACAGGGACCGCCCGTGGCGGCCGCCGCCGATGACCACGAACCGCACCACAGCCCGAACCGCCCTGAAGGACGACCGCCGATGACCGCCAGCACCGCTCCCCTCCGCCAGACAGTCCCGCCCGAGGACCGGTACGCCACCGAACTGGCCTTCCTCGCCGCGTACGACGCCGGTCCGCGCCCGCCGGCCTGGCGGCTGACACCCCGGGCCGTCGTCACCTTCGTCATGGGCAGCGGCGGCCAGGCGCTGCGGCTGCCCGACGACGCCGAGGCACCGGAGGGGGTGCCTCGCCGGCTCGTCGTGGAGAGCAAGTTCGTCGGCGACCGGGCCCTCGTCGAGCGGTGCGTGGTGACCCTCGCCGGTGAGCGGGGACTGCTGCTGGTCGGCGAACCGGGCACCGCCAAGTCGATGCTGTCCGAGCTGCTGTCGGCCGCGGTGTGCGGCACCAGCGGCCTGGTCGTGCAGGGCACGGCGGGCACCACGGAGGACCAGCTCAAGTACGGCTGGAACTACGCCCTGTTGCTCGCCCAGGGCCCGAGCCGCCAGGCGCTCGTGCCGTCCCCGGTCCTCACCGCGATGTCCCGGGGTGCCGTCGCACGCGTGGAGGAGGTCACCCGCTGTCTTCCCGAGGTGCAGGACTCCCTGGTCTCGTTGCTGTCCGAGCGGCGTATCGCGGTGCCCGAACTGGCGGGCACCGACGACGCGTTGGCCCATGCGGCTCCCGGCTTCACCCTCATCGCCACGGCCAACCTGCGGGACAAGGGCGTCTCGGAGATGTCCGCCGCGCTCAAGCGGCGCTTCAACTTCGAGACCGTGGGCCCCATTCCGGACCTGGACGCCGAGACCGCACTGGTACGCGGCCAGGCCCGGGCGTCGGTGGAACGGGCCGGGGCGCCCTTCCAGGTCGACGACGCCGTCCTTGAGGCCCTGGTCACGGCGTTCCGTGATCTGCGCGAGGGACGGTCGGCGGAGGGCTGGGAGGTGGAGCGTCCGTCCACGGTGATGAGCACGGCGGAGGCGGTGTCGGTGGCGGGCGCGCTGGCCCTGGCGGCAGCCTACTTCCCCGGGGACCGCGACGTCCTCGGCCTGCTCCCGGGCCACCTGCTCGGCGTCGTACGCAAGGACGATCCCGCCGACGCGGCCCGGCTGCGCGGCTACTGGGACGGTCCGGTACGGCGGCGTGCGGAACAGGGTTCGGCGACCTGGCGCACGTTGTGGGACCTGCGCACGGTCCTGGAGGCGTGACGTCGTGCCCGTCTCCCCCGAGGCGGCCCTCGCCGCGCTCACCGACCCGGCGGGGCCGTACCTGATCGGCGTACGGCACCACGCGCCCTCACTCGCCGCCGCGGTACCGGCGCTTCTGGACGCGGCGAAACCTGACGTACTGCTGGTGGAGCTGCCCGCGGAGCTGCAGGAGTGGCTGCCGTGGCTGGCCCACGAGGAGACCCGCGCTCCCGTCGCCCTCGCGGCGGCACCGGCCGACGGCAGCGGCGGCCCCGCGTTCTACCCGTTCGCCGACTTCTCACCGGAGCTGTCGGCGCTGCGGTGGGCCGCGCGCCACGGGGTGCCGGTGGTGGCTTGCGATCTCCCGCTGGCGGACCGGGGGCGGCGGGAAGGGGAGCGTGCCGTGCAGGGGCCGGGCCCCCTGTCGGGCGCCCTGCGTTCCCGGCTCACCGGCCGGCCGGGGGACGACCTCTGGGACCGGCTGGTCGAGGCCGCCGCGCCCGGTTCCACGCCGGAGGCGCTGCGGCGGGCAGCACTGCTGACGGGGTGGGCGCTGCGGGCGGAGACGGCCGTCTCGGAGGAGGATCTGCGGCGGGAGGAGTGGATGCGGTCTCGACTGGCCGAGGCGACGAAGGACGGTGAGCGAGCAGCAGCGGTGGTCGGTGCCTTCCACGCTCCGGCACTTGTGCGCCCCTCCGGGGGCGCGGGGCCGCATGCGATGTGCGACCGTCGCCGCGGGGGCGCGACAAGCCCCCACCGGCCCGCACCCGAATGGACCACCTCCCTCATCCCCTACGCCTACGCCCTCCTGGACGAACGCTCCGGCTACCCCGCCGGTATCCGCGACCCGGAGTGGCAGCACATGGTCCTGGAAACGGCGGGGGACCCGACCGCCCTCGACGACGCGTTGACCCGTGCGGCCGTCCGCGTCTGCGCCGAACTCCGCGCGTCGGGCCATCCCTCGGGACCCGCCGACGCCCGCGAGATCACCCGCCTCGCCGGAGACCTCGCCCGCCTCCGCAACCTGCCCGCCGCCGGCCGCGGCGAACTGGTCGAGGCCGTCCAGACCGTGCTGGCGCAGGGCGAGCCGTACGGCAGGGGGCGGGCCGTCGCCAAGGCGATGGAGAACGTGCTGATCGGCGCCCGCGTCGGCCGTCCCACGCCGAAGGCACCCCGCAGCGGTCTCGCCCCCGCCGTCGAGGCCGAGCTCGCGGCACTCGGCCTGCCCGGCCCCGCGGACGGCGGCCCCGGCGCCGCCCGGGACCTGCGGCTCGATCCTCTCCGCTCGGATCTCGACCGGCGCCGCGAACTGCTGCTGCGCCGCCTGACGTTGTGCTCCGTGCCGTACGCCGAGCCCAGGCCGGTGACCGGCACGGGCGGTGCCGACGCCGTCACCTCGCGCTGGGAGGTGCGCTGGACTCCTGCCACCGCCGCGATGCTGACGGCGGCCGGGACCCGTGGGGTCACCCTCGCGCAGGCGGCCGAGGGCCTGCTGCGCGAGCGGAGCCGCAAGGAGCGGGACGCCGGTGGCCCGACGGCGGCGCAGGTGCTCGACGGTCTGGAGCGGGCGGCTCACTGCGGCCTGGACGGCCTGGTGGCGGAGCGGCTCGGCGACACCGCCGAGGTGCTCCCGGACGCCGGCACCCTTCCTGAACTCCTCGCCGGGCTGGCCCTGCTGGACAGATTGCGGACCGGCCACATCGCCGGTCTCGACGCGGACGAGGACCGTACGGCCAGGTCCGTCGCCGTGGCCGAACTGCTGACCACGGCCGCGGTGCGCCAGGTGGACGGCCTGACCGGTTCCGAGGACCCGGCCGACGCCCATGCCCTGCTCGAACTCGCGCACCGCGCCGACCTGTCGGGCGGGATCCGGCTCGCCGACGCCCTGACCCGGCTGGCCGCCGACGGCTCCCCGTTGATGCGGGGCGCCGCCGGAGCCGTCCGCGTGCTGCTGGGTCAGGAGGACCCGGAGGCCTTCGGCGGCCGGGTCGCCTCCTGGGTGGACGGGGCGGTCGATGCCGAGACCCGGTCGGCGCTCACGGCCCGGCTGACGGGCCTGCTGACAGCCGCCGGACGGCTGCTGGAAACGGCCGCACCGGCGTTGCAGCCCCTGGTCGACCGGGTGTCGGGACTGTCCGACCAGGGCTTCCTGGACCGGCTGCCGGCCCTGCGCGGTGGTTTCGACACGCTGAGCCCGGCCGACCGCGAGCGTCTGCTGACCGGCGTCGAGGAACGTCTCGGCGTGGACCGCGTGGCCGACACCGGGGCGATCGACCCGGCCGCGCTGGCCACCTGGACCCGCGCGGACCTCACCGCCCGAGAAACCCTGCGCGCGCTGGGCCTGCTGCCGCCGCCGCGGGCTCATCCGGAGCCCGAGCCGGTCGGCGCCGCCGCGGCCGTGCCAGACCACCGGCCGGCCGACGCCGACCACCAGCCGGCCGACGCCGACCACCAGCCGGCCGACGCCGACCACCGGCTGGCCGATGCCGACCGTTGGCGTCTGCTGCTCGGTCGCCGCGCCGATCGACTCCCCGAGTCGGCACGCGCCTTGGCCACCGCGCTGGACGAGCTGTACGGGCGCGGCCGCGGCGAGGGCAGCCGGGGTGCTCTCGGCGGCGGCCGGGGCGGTGGGCGCGAGGCGTCGTATCCCGGGGTGCGGGAGTGGTCGCAGGAACTGGCGGCGCTGTTCGGACCGGGAATCCGGGAGGAGGTGCTGGCGGCGGCCGCGGCGACGGGCCGCCAGGACGTGCTGGCCGAGCTGGATCCGGACAGTGTGCGCCCATCCGTGGACCTGCTGCGGTCGGTGCTGCGGCACGCGGGCGGGCTGCCCGAGGCCCGGCTGGCCGCGCTGCGCCCGTTGGTACGGCGCCTGGTGGACGCGCTGACCCGGGAGCTGGCGACCCGGCTGCGCCCCGCGCTGCACGGCACCGCCCTGCCACGGCCCAGCCGCCGCCCGGGCGGTGGTCTGGACCTGCCGCGTACGCTGCGGGCCAACCTGGCCACCGCCCGCCGGACAGCCGACGGCACCGTCCAGGTGATCCCGGAGCGCCCGGTCTTCCGGACCCGGGCCCGGCGCGCCGCCGACTGGCGGCTGATCCTGGTCACGGACGTGTCCGGGTCCATGGAGGCGTCCACGATCTGGGCGGCGCTCACCGCATCGGTGCTGGCCGGGGTACCGACCCTGTCCACGCACTTCCTGGCGTTCTCCACCGAGGTGATCGACCTCACCGGGCGCGTCGACGACCCGCTGTCGCTGCTGCTGGAGGTGAGCGTCGGCGGTGGCACCCATATCGCGGCAGGGCTGCGGCACGCGCGCGAACTGGTGACCGTGCCGTCCCGCTCACTCGTGGTCGTGGTCAGCGACTTCGAGGAAGGCCATCCGGTCGGCGGACTGCTCGCCGAGGTCAGGGCGCTGGTAGGGGCGGGCTGTCAGGTCCTGGGCTGCGCGAGTCTCGACGACTCGGGGCGCCCCCGCTACTCCACCGGCGTCGCGGGGCAGCTGGTCGCCGCCGGGATGCCGGTCGCCGCCCTCAGCCCGCTCGAACTCGCCCGCTGGGTAGGGGAGAAGATCGCATGACCACGGAACGGGAACTGCCCGCTGTCGCCCCGGCCGTGACCGCCGAACTGGTCGCGGCCCTCTCACCCCGGTTGCGCAAGCGGCTGGACGCGGGCATCGCCAAGCTGGCGGACCGACCGGTCGTCCGGGACGGCGCCACCGTGCGCATCACCGTCGACGACGAGGGGTCCATGCTCGAACTCGACGCCGACGGGGGCGTCGTGGCCGACGCGGCGGCCATTCGCTGTGGCTGCCTGCTGGCCCCGGACTGCCTGCACCGCGCGGCGGCGGCTTCGGCGGCACCGGTGGCCGACATGACAGGGAACGCGCAGAGCGCGGAAGGCGCAGGGACCGCTGGGACCACCGGAGGCGCGGGGACAGCGGGGGACGCAAGGACGGCGGGGAACGCGGGAGCAGCGGAGAACGCGGGGGACGCGGAGCCGGCCGAGCCCACCCCGGTCGCGGAGACCGCCGAGCCCATGGAGACCGTCAAGCCCACCGGGCCCATCGACAGCGCCGAGCCCACCGAGGTCACCGAGTCCTCCGACCAGCCGTCGCCCGTCTCGGTCGGTCGTGAGGTACCCGTCCCCGAACAGACCGCGTCCGCGGCACCCTCACAGATCAGCGCCGCCCACGCCGCTTTCGGTGCCGTGGCCGCTGTGCTCGACGCCGGTACGGACGGTTCCGGAGCCGTGTTGCAGGCGGAGTTGCTGCGTGCCGCGCACTCCGCGCGACTCGCGGGTCTGCCCCGGGCGGCCACGGCGGCGGTCTCCGTGGTCACCGCGTTGCGCGCGGCCCGTGCGGCCGACCCGGCGTTCCGGCTCGCCGAACTCGTCGGCGCCCTGTCGGAGACCCTGTTCGTGGCCCACCGTGTCCCGTTCGCCACCGGTGCCGAACTGGCGGAGCTGCGCGGCACCGCACGGCAGCCGTACACACCGGACGGTTCGCTCCGGCTGTACGGCCTGTTCTCGGAGCCGGTGCTCACCGCGAGCGGCTATGCGGGGGCGGTCACCTGGACCGCGGACGCCGAGGGCCGCCTGTACACGGTCTCGGACGTGGCGCCGGGCGGCGCGGGCCGGGCGGTGGGCGCCGCCGACCGTGCCGTACGCGTCGGGGACACGGCGCTGACGCACCGCGAGTTGGCGCGGGCGGGCCTCGCCGTGTCGGGTGCGACCGTGTCACCGACCGGCCGGCTGGGGGCGGGCGCGGGGGTACGGGCGGTGCGCGCGTCGGGCGCGGACTGGCGCGCCGAGCCGCTGGACCGGTTGTGGTCGCTGCCCGTTGCCGAGCAGGTCGGGCGCGCTCTGAGCGGCGGGCACGGTCTCCTCTTCCTGGAGGTGACGCTGGTCGGCGCGGTGCGCGAGGCGGCGGGTGACTGTCTGCTGGCCGACTGCGGCGGTGTACCGTTGCGGCTGACGGCGGCGCACGACCATCCGGCGCTCCCGTACCGCGACAACCTGCGGCTGCTGGCCGCCGCCGGGGGCAGCCGGCTGCGGGTGATCGCACGTCTCACCGCGGCCTCGGACGCCCGTGCCCTGCTCCTCGCGACCGAGCATCCCACGACCGCCGGAAGCCGTGTCGACCTGGGCTCGGACCGGCTCCAGCACGCGGATCTGCCGGCCTCGGCGCCTGCGCCCGGACCGGTCGACGCGGTGCTCACGCCCGACGAGGCGCCCCTGCACCTGCTGCGCCGCCGGGTCGAGCAGGCGGCTTCGGGCGGGCGGCGGGTGCTGGCCTTCCCGGGTGACTCCGTGGCCGACGCCCGCCGTCTGCACCGGCACGGTCTGGGCACGGCCGGCGATATCCTCGACGAGTTGCTCGCCGCGGCGGCGGAGCGTTCGCGTGACGCCTTCGGCCGTCTGCGGCCGGCGGACACCCGCCGCTTCGCCCGGGCCTGGCTGACCGCGGCGCGCTACACGGACGAGGTGGACCGCATGCTGTGCGCCGCCGCCTGGAACGGGTGACCGGGCACGACGACGACCGGAGGCGGGCCGCCGCTCCCCCGTGCCGGCGGCCCGCGTGACCGGAGGCGTCCAGTCCGGTGCCGGTTCCGGTTGAAGCATGCGGCACCCGGCCGCCGCATGGGTATGCGTACAACTGCGTAGGGGCACGAGCGGAGAGGAACACGTGGTACACGAGCTGGACAGGGCCTACGAACGCCTCACCGGACTGGCCGTTGCCGCGCTCGGCGAACGCGAGCCCGAACGGCTCTGGCCGCTGCTCGCGGACGCGGTGACCGGTCTGTGCGGCGGGGAGACGCTGATCTACAAGCTGGACGACTGGAGCGAGAGCAAGGGCACGCTCGGCCTGTCGTCCGCCGCGGCGGACGCGTTGGGCCGGCTCGGCGACGAGGCGCTGGGGGTGTTGCGCTCGGGCTACCCGTTCGCCCACCACTACGCGGCCGGCCCCGGACGTACACCGGTCACGGCCCGTCGGCTCGCGGGCCGCGCCTGGCCGGTGAGCGAGACCGCGCGGGTGCTCGGTGCCGGACTCGACCTGGACCAGGTACTCGCGCTTCCGCTGCCCGGTACGGTCGCGCCGGTGACGGGCTGTCTGGTCTACCGCTCCGGCGCGGACTTCACCGACGACCAGGTGCGGATCGCCGAGCGCGCGCAACCGCTGCTGGCCGCCGTCGAGCAGCAGCGCCGGCTCCTGGAGCAGTGGCGCCGGCTGTCCGCGCGGGCCGGCGAGTCCCAGGAGAGCGCGGCGGACTGTGCGCTGACGCCTCGGGAACTCACCGTCCTCCTCCTGCTCACCGACGCCCTGACCGCCGACGCGATCGGCCGCCGGCTGGGCATCTCGGCGCGCACGGTGCACAAGCACGTCGAGAACATCTACCGCAAACTCGGCACCCGCGACCGTCTCAGCACGGTGCTGCGCGCCCAGCGGCTGGGACTGGTGCCGACGCCGGGTCAGGCGCCGGGCGGCGGAGGGCAGGTGGCCGGCGACCGGTAATCCCGTGGACAGCGTCTTCACCCCCGGGAACAGTGGCGGATCGTGACGACCAGTGAACTGTGGAGCCAGGCCGAAGCCGACCGCTACGACGGCGAGGCGAACGAGATGTCCTCGGCGGCGGTGCTCGGACCGGCCGTCGACTTCCTTGCCGAACTCGCCGGAGACGGACGGGCGTTGGAGTTCGCCATCGGCACGGGACGGGTCGGTGTCCCGCTCCGGGAGCGCGGCGTGCCCGTGGCGGGCATCGAGTTCTCCGAGCACATGGCGGCGGTCCTGCGGCGGAAGGCCGACGAGGAGACCCTGCCGGTCGTGATCGGGGACATGGCCACGGCCACCGTGCCCGGTGAGTTCGCCCTGGTCTATCTCGTCTACAACACGATCTCGAACCTGCTCACCCAGGACGAGCAGGTCGAGTGCTTCCGCAACGCGGCCCGGCATCTGCGGCCCGGCGGCCGGTTCCTGATCGAACTGGGGGTGCCGCCGTTGCGGCTGCTGCCGCCCGGCCAGGTCGCGGTGCCGTTCGACGTCTCGGCCGGGCACCTCGGCTTCGACACCTTCGATCTGGTCGAGCAGATCCTCGTCTCCCACCACCTCACCCGTGACGGCGAGGACGGCCGCTACCGCCGGGACGCCTCCCGCCACCGGTACGCGTGGCCCGCGGAGTTGGACCTGATGGCCCGGATCGCGGGCCTCGTGCTGGAGCGCCGGGTGGCCGACTGGGACGGCTCGCCCTTCACGCAGGACTCCACGAAGCACATCTCGGTATGGCGCAAACCGGCGTGAGGGGTCAGGACCGGTGTGCGTGAATCTCGCCGTGATCCGAGTCGGGCTCTCGTGATGTCGGTGCACCGGTTCATCAGTGACCACCAGCGAATGATCAGCCGTTCACCGGCGTCCACTGGATCCGTGTGCTGCACAGCGAGACCACCACAGCCGCCGCCGCGACGACCGCGAGGCCCCACACCAGGCTGCTCGAACTCGCCACCAATCCGATGATCGGCGGCCCGGCCAGCAGGCCCGTGGTGCCCATGGCCGCGACCAGTGCCAGCGCCTGCGAGCCCTGTTTCGCCGCGGCGACGTAGACGCACGGGGTCACCGCCGCACAGCCGAGTCCTACGCAGGCGAACCCGAAGAGCGCCGCCGCCACTCCCCCGCTGAGCAGGGCGAAGGCCAGCCCCGCGGCGGCGAGGGCGCTGCCGAGCAGAACGACACGGCCGTCGCCCCAGCGGCTGCGCCAGCCGTCGGCGAAGACGCGGGCCACCACCATCATGCCGGAGACCACGGCGATCCCCATCGGCGCCAACTCCGCGGATGCCTTGGCGACTTCGCGCAGGTAGAGGGCGGACCAGTCGTTCATGGCGCCCTCGGTCACGGTGCCGAAGGCCATGGCGCAGCACATCCAGAGCGTCATGCGGGAGGGAAGGCTCCATCCGGTGCGGCTCCCGTTCTGCTTCTCCTCCGCGGGAGCCTCGTCTTCGAGAAGGCCGGGGCGTGCCAGGGCGGCCAGCAGGACGAGGACGACGGCGGCCACGCAGAAGTGGGCCGCGACGGATGAGGTGGCCGCGTTCATGCCGGAGGCGAGCAGCGCGGCGAGCAGGGAGCCTGCGCTGAACGTCGCGTGCAGTCTGGCCATGGTGTTGCGCGCGTACCGGGTCTCCAGGGCCGTTCCCTGTGCGTTCATGGCCACGTTCAGGCATCCCACGCTCACCCCGTCGGCCACCATGACCAGCAGGGCGACCGGATAGTCCGGCGCGAACGCGAGCGCCAGGAGCAGCAGGGTCAGGCAGAGGGCGGACAGCAGTGCCAGCCGGGCGGAGCCCAGCCGTCTCATGGCCACCGGCACCAGGGGGAACGACGCCACGGCGCCGATGCCGGCCGCCATCAGCAGCACCCCCACCTCCGCCGCGGTCAGCCCGAGGTCCGCTTTGACGGCGGGGATCCGCGAGGCCCAGGTGGCGTACTGGAAGCCGAGGGAGCAGAACAGCGCGGCGATGGCCAGCCGGCTGCGCTGGAAGGGATCACGGACAGGGAACACGCAGATCAACTCGCTTCGTCGGCTCGGCCGTCGTACGGGACATGTAGCGGGCGTTCACGCCGTAACCGTCCGGGGAGATCCCGGGGTACGCGGTGAACCCGCGTGCCGACCAGAACGGTTCACTGCGGCCGACGGCGATCAGTGAGATCCGTTCGAATCCGCGTGCGGCGGCGGTCAGGGTGAGGTGGTCGAGGAGACGCTCGCCCAAGCCCCTGCCGCGCAGCCGCTCCGCGACGACGATGTCGTGCAGATGCAGGTTGCGTGACGGGGGCGAGGGCACCGAGGGCTCCTCCGCCCGTTCGAGATCCGGGTATCCGAAGGCCGGATACGGCAGTGCCAGCACGTATCCGGCCGGCTGGGGGCCGGCGTCCAGGACGAAACAGGTCTCCGGCGAGGCGTCCGCCCTGGAGCGCAGGGCCGCGCGCCCCTCCGAGAGGCCGAGGTCCGCATAGGCCCGGGACTCCATCGCGGCGATGGCGTCCCAGTCGGCGTCGGCGATGTGGCGTATGCGTATGCCGTCGCCGTTCACGGGTGTCCCCCGTCGATGCAGGTGTACGGGAGCGGGGCGAAGCCGTTGAAGCCCTGGGTGGTGTAGCTGAGCGCGTAGGCGCCGCTGGAGAGCACCCAGACGGGGTCGCCTGACGCCAGGTCCCGGGGGACGTGGACGAGGGCGTGCCCCTGGGGGTAGGCGTCGTCGCTGTCGCAGGTGGGACCCGCTACGACGGCGGGAACGTAGTCGGCATCGGGGTGGGTGGGGAAGACGAGGGGGTACTGAAGGGCGTCCATCTCGTAGAGGCCGTTGAACCTGCCGCAGCTCAGGTAGAGCCAGTGCTGCCGGTCGCCGTCGGGTCGGCGTCGCTCGGCCAGGCGGGCCACCTGGGCGCGGACGGCCCCGTGGTCGGCGACGAGGTGGCGCCCCGGCTCCATGACGAACGCGAGGTGTTCGCCGTGGACCTGTCTGAGGTGACGCATGCCCTCACGGATCACGGCGAAGATCTTGTCCAGCGGAGGGTCCAGGGGCAGGCCGTGCCGGTCGAGGTATCCCAGGGCGGGCAGGCCGCCGCCGAGATTGACGTGGTCCAGGGCGATGCCGCGCCGGCCCAGGGCGGTCAGGACGTCCGCCAGGCACTCGACGGCGCTGTGCCAGGCGTCGGCCGTCATCTGCTGGGAGCCGACGTGCACGGACAGTCCGGAGGGCGTCAGGCCCATGCCCCGGGCCGCCGCAAGGATCCGTACCGCGTCCGCGGGCGAGCAGCCGAACTTGTGGCTCAGTCCCCACAGCGCCCCGGCACCGCTCGTCGCCAGCCGGCAGAAGACGCGGGCTCCGGGTGCGTGGGCCGCGACGGCCGCCAGGTCCTCGACGCTGTCGGTCGCGAAGTCCCGGACGCCGAGGCGGTGTGCGTCGGCGATGTCCCGGTCGGACTTGACGGTGTTGCCGTAGTGCGTTCTGCCGACCGGCACACCTGCGCGCACCGCCTGCTCCAGTTCGCCGGGGCTCGCCCCGTCGACTCCCGCGCCCCTGCTCGCGAGGCAGGCGAGCACCTCGTCCACGGGGCAGGACTTCATGGCGAACCGGACGTCGACGCCCGGCAGTTCACGCAGGAGCGTGTCGTAGCCGCGCTGGATTCCGGCCAGGTCGAAGAAGATCCCGTCCTCGGTGGCACCCGCCAGGGCGGCGCGCAGGGGTGCGGAGAGGTGGGCCGTGGCCGCCGTCACGGTCGCTGCCCGGGCGTTCGGGGTACGTGGCTGCGGCGGGCCGCGTCGACCAGCGGCTCCCAGCTCTCCGTCAGCAGGGCGAAGTCCTCGATGTCGCCGCGTGCCTCGTCGAGGAGGCGTTCACGGCGTCGGCCGAGAAGGTCGGCGAACTCGGCGTACCGGCCACCGAGTTTTCGGTACGCGGTGTCGAGGACGTCCAGCCGGTGGACGTTCTCGCTCCGGTCGAGCCCCGCGCTCCGTCTCACCAGCCGGGCCACGGCGGATGCCCGCACCTGCCCCTGCGCGTCGAGCAACGATGTTCCCGCGCGGGCCATGTGGTCGTAGACGGAGTTGAAGTAGAGCATCGACAGCAGGAACTTGACGAAGCGCAGTTGGTAGGCCGTGAACCCGGAGTCGGTCCGGCGTTCGCCGGTGTAGAAGTTGACGATGTTCCGGTTGTGCAGGACGCCGGGCAGCGCGGCGTCGTGGACGAGGTGGATCAGGAAGTAGTCGCTGCCGATCGTGTCGGTCGCCGGCGGCAGGGGCACGTGTTCGTGCACGCCGTGGAAGGCGATGTTGCACATGTCCACGCGCATGGGGTCGACCACGGTCAGTGTGGAGTGGTCCGCGGTGAAGGCGTCGGTGCCGGCGCCGCGGAAGGACTCGTCGGCGAGGTGCCGCTTCTGCTCGGACGACCAGTCCATGGGAGCCCACAGACCGACCATGTCGTGGTACACGCCGGGGTCGACCCGGTGTATCTCGCCGATGTCCACGGAGAGTTCGCCGACGAAGGAGCTGCCGACCATGGCCACCCGCCGGTTCATGCGGTCGGCCGTGAGTGCGGTCTCGGTGACATGGCGGGCGGCGTCGGCCGCGGGCCTGCCGAGTGACAGCAGTTCGTGGTGGACGGGGAAGACGGGCTCGCCGCCGACGACCTGGTAGCGGCTGTCGGAGTCCCTGCGGTGCACGGACTCGCAGCCGAGCGCGGCGGCGAGGAGGAAGGCGCGGTTGGTGCAGGCGCCGTAGGAGAGCCCGGCCGGGAGCATCAGCTCCAGCAGGAGGTCGGGCTTCACGGCCGCGGACCGGTCGATCGCGCGCCGGAGGAAGTCCCGCTGCCGCGGCTCGTCGAGGTGGTGGACGACGATCCGCGGGTCGTCCGGTATCCGGCGCACGGTCTCGGCGTGTTCGGCGTAGGCCGGTGCGGCGCAGGAGTCCAGGATCAGCAGGTGCACCTCGGCGTCGAAGTGCCGGACGGCATAGGCCGCTTCCTCGGCCACGGCCGTGATCGTCGCCGCGCAGGGCCTGTTGGTCGGCAGGGTCAGGCAGATTCGGCGCATGTCTCTTCTCCGGCCGGCTGTTCCAGGTCCGCCCCGGTCCAGGAGGTGAGGCCCAGCAGCCTGGCGCCGAGTTCGTCGAGGGTGGCCCTCCCGTACCTCAGGGACTCGTGCCGGGTGGCGTCGCCCAGCAGCGTCGCGTTCCAGTCGGGCGTGGCGAGGGTCCGCCATGACTCGACCCGGGAGCGTCGCAGCGCATGGTGGGACTCCAGCGCCGGCATCATCGACAGGTACTGGACCGCGCGCACCGTCTGCTCGGAGGTGTTCGGCGCCACGCCGTGCGCCAGCAGCCCGTTGAAGATCAGCAGGTCGCCGGCCTCCAGCTCCGGTCGCACCACGGGGAACTCGGCACGGTCGATGCTGGGCCGGATCGGGTCGCGGTCCTCGGGCTGGAACGCCTTCCACTGGTCGAAACGCTTGAACAGCTCGGGGCAGCACTGGAAGCCGCCCAGCTCCGGCCTGGTGTCGGTCAGGGCGATGATCCCCTGGACCCGCTGCGGCGGTACGCCGAGCGTGGTGTCGACGTCCCAGTGCAGCTCGATGTCGAAGCCCTCCGCCGTGCCCGGGATCAGGGCCCGGTCACGGTTCTTGATGTTGGGCGGGTTCAGGTTGAGCCGGTCGAGCGTCACCCACAGCTCTTCGCAGTCCCAGACGTCGACGAACGCGTCGTAGACCCGGCGGGTCTGGCGGCTGTCCCAGATGAGCTGGTGGTGGTAGGCCTCGACGAAGCCGTAGATGTGCAGATCCCGGTCCAGGTCGGAGCGGTACTCGCGCTCCTCGTACCAGGTCTCCGGTCGCTCGGGGTCCAGTCCCTGGAACTCCCAGGCGAAGTCCAGCAGTCGGCCGGCCGCGGCGGCAGGGATGGCCTGCTTCACCACCACGTAGCCGTACGTCTGCCAGAAGGCGAGGTCCTCCTCGGAGAGGACTCGCAGCGGGCGGGTCTTGGTCAGGTCCCGCAGGGGTGTCTGGGCGAGGTAGGTCTCGCCGTCGGAGCTGAAGTAGGGGATGTCCGAGGGGGCTCGATGGAGATAACGGTCAGTCGTGGGCATACGGTGCTCCACACCTCGATCTCAGGTACCGGCGGCCCGACCGGGTCGCCAACTGCGCGGAGTGAGGGCCGGGGACCGTTTCGGCAGGGTCACTGCACCACGGGCCGCACCAGCCCCTCTTCGAACTCGCGTACCTCCAACTTGGACTAGACCAACTCATCCTGTCAAACACCCCAGTTGAGGGCGCGTTTCACCAACGGGGCGCCATCCAGGCCCACTTGACACGAGCGGTTAGCCTGACGGGGACGCATTGGTCTGTACCAACAGGAGGGCGCACGCTATGGTCTCCACCAAGCACAGCGAGGAGTTGCGACGACTGGCGCGCTCCGTCCTGCAGCCGGGATTCGTGGGCACCGAGGCCCCCGACTGGGTGCTTCGCGAGATCGGGGACGGGCTGGCATCGGTCGTGCTCTTCTCCCGCAACATCGTCACGCCCGGACAGGTCGCCCGCCTCACCGGTCGACTGCGCGCGGAGAACCCGGAGTTGATCATCGCGATCGACGAGGAGGCCGGGGACGTCACCCGGATCGAGTCGGCGACCGGCTCCACCCGGCCGGGCAACTTCGCACTCGGAACCGTCGACGACACCGAGCTCACCGAGTCCGTCGCCGCCGACCTGGGCCGCCAGCTGCGCGCGGCCGGTGTGAGCCTCGACTACGCACCGAGCGCGGACGTGAACTCCAACCCCGACAACCCGATCATCGGCGTCCGGTCCTTCGGCGTCGACGCCAAGGTGGTGGCACGGCACACCCACGCGTGGATCCGCGGACTGCAGTCGGCCGGTGTCGCCGCCTGCGCCAAGCACTTCCCCGGCCACGGCGACGTGACCGTGGACTCCCACCACGGGCTGCCCGTCTACGACGCCGACCGCGCCCTGATCGCCGAGCAGGCCCTGCCACCGTTCCGTGCCGCCCTCGACGCCGGTGTCCGCGCGGTGATGAGCGGCCACCTGCTGGTCCCCGCCTACGACCCCGACCTGCCCGCCACGCTGAGCCCGCGCATCCTGGACGAACTGCTCCGTCAGGAGCTGGGGTTCGACGGCGTCATCGTCACCGACGCCATCGAGATGGGTGCCGTGACCGGCCGCTACGGGATCGGCGGAGCCACGGTCAGGGCCGTCGCCGCCGGTGCCGACGCCGTCTGCGTCGGCGGCGAGAACGCAGAGGAGGCCACCACCGCCCTGCTCGTGAACGCCCTCGCGGACGCCGTCCTGGCAGGCGGCCTGCCGGAGGAGCGGCTCGCCGAAGCAAGCCTTCGCGTCAGGGAGTTCGCGGTGTGGTCGGCGGGTCTCACGCCGGCCGGCTCAGCCGTCTGGGACGCCGACGGCATCGGCTTCACGGCGGCCCGCCGCGCCATCCGGCTGACGGGAGCCGTACGGCACGCACTGCCCCTGGTCAACGCGCCGCACGTGGTGGAACTGGTGCCCACCACCAACCTGGCCATCGGCAAGGAGACCCCCTGGGGCGTGGCCGCCCCACTGGGCGAGCGGCTGCCCGGGACCACCTCCGTCCGGGTGAGCCGCGAGGAACTGCTGTCCCCGGCCGGCACGCTGGAGACGCGGGCGCTCGCGCCCGCCTCGGGACGGCCCCTGGTCGTGGTGGTGCGCGATGCCGCCCGGCACGCGTGGATGGCACAGGCCCTCACGGAACTCGTCGCCGCCCGCCCGGACGCGATCGTCGTGGAGATGGGCCTGCCGGGCACTGTCGTCCCCTCGGCCGCCCAGATCTTCACGCACGGCGCCACGGCCGCCTCCGGGGTGGCCGCCGCGGAGGTGCTCGCGGGTGCCCTTTAGCGCAGACCTGAGTGCAGCTTGGTACGGACCTGAGTGCAACGTCCGTACCCGCGCGCAACGTTGACGCTTCCGCTCACCTTCCCTACGTTCCGAGAGCGCTACGTTCCGAGAGCGCTCTCACATCGGCACCTCGAAGCAGGGAGTTCCCATGCCCTCCGCGCGCAGACCGAGAAGCCGCTCCCTGCGCCGTCTGGCGGCGGCGCTCGCTACGGCCCTGTTCACCGCCCTCCTGACCGTCTCGCCCCCGGCAGCGGCCGCCGGCACCACCGCGGCGGCCGTCATCTGCAACAAGTACTGCGACACCCGTGACCCCGCGCTCTCCCCGGGTGACCGCACACCGGTCACGGCGAGCATCTACTCCCGGTCGGTCGTCCTGCACTTCGACGACGCCGACGCCATGGGCTGGGCCTCCATCGACAACGGCAGTCCGGGCGACGAGGTGTGGCTCGACCGCTCCTTCGACGGCGGCCGCACCTGGAGCTCGGGCAGCAGGCTGGGTGACACCGGCGTGCCCACCGGTCAGCGCGGCTGGCGCACGCTCATGTACAACGTGGACGACTGGAACAACCTCGGCGTCGGCGCCCTGCGCGCCTGCGGAAAGGCCGGTGACCGCGCCGAGATCGCGTGCACCCCCTGGGCCCGCACCACCTGGAACGCGGGCGAGCCGCGCACCGCCGCGGCCACCGGCCTGATGGCCTTCTACGACTACGGAACCGGCCTGTTCGACACCACCGGCTGGTGGAACTCCGCGAACGCCCTGACCGCGGTCATCGACAACATCCGCGTGACGGGCATGGGCAGTTACCAGTACGCGATCGCCCGCACCTACGACCTCAACATCAACGCGCAGGGCGGTCAGTTCCGCAACGACTACATCGACGACACCGGCTGGTGGGGGCTCGCCTGGGTGGCCGCCTACGACCTGACCGGAGACAGCCGCTACCTGGACACGGCCCGCGCGGACGCCGACCACATGGCCGCCTACTGGGACGGCACCTGTGGCGGCGGAGTGTGGTGGAGCACGGCGAAGACGTACAAGAACGCGATCGCCAACTCCCTCTACATCCAGCTCAACGCGGCTCTCCACAACCGTGTCCAGGGCGACACGACGTACCTCGGCCGGGCCCGGGCCGGCTGGTCCTGGTTCCAGGCCACCGGCATGATCAACGGCTCGCACCTGGTCAACGACGGCATCGACCTGTCCACCTGCGGCAACAACGGGCAGGCCGTCTGGTCGTACAACCAGGGCGTCCTCCTCGGCGCCCTCGCCGAGCTGTACCGGGCCACTGGTGACGGCCAACTGCTCACCAGCGCACGGCAGATCGCCGACGCCGCGACCACGACCTCCCAGCTCCACACCTCCGACGGCATCCTGCGCGATCCGTGCGAGAGCGGTGACTGCGGAGGCGACGGGCCGTCCTTCAAGGGCGCGGCCGTGCGCGGCCTCGGCACGCTCAACTCGGTGCTGCCGGACCACCCTTACACCGCCTACCTCAAACGCCAGGCGGACCGCGCCTACGCGAGCGACCGCAACGACCTCGACCAGTACGGGCTGCACTGGTACGGACCGCTCGACCAGACGGACGCCGCCCGCCAGCAGAGTGCCGTCGATCTGCTGGACGCGGCGTCCTGACCGTCCGACGACGCTGTCCGGATCGCATCCGGTGTACCAACTCCCATGAGACCGCCCAAAGCATGGGCTTTCCCCCGCACGGACCTCGCGATCGAAGACGGCCGAAAGCCCCTGCGCAGCGAACACCTTCAGCCGGCGCCGTGCGCGTCGATCGCCTCGGCCGACGCACCGCGACCGAGGAGACACCACCCGGTCGCGGCCTTGACGGCCCCTCAGAGACCGGCACCGGCCGCCCCGGGACCCCGACGGAGTCAAGCCAAGTCGTCCAACAGGCGTGGAAACAGAACAGCACAAGGAAGGACGCCCTCTGGACACCCACGCCGACAAGTCTCAACATGGATAAGTAGACATCCGCCGTAACGTGAGCGCACCGCGTCCTCGGCGGTGGGGGGGAGGCGCAGAGGGGTCAGCCATGTCCCAGGTCTGTTGGACCTCAGGCCGGCCGCCCGGGCGGCTACGACCGCGCACCGCTGGCACCGATGGAAGGTTCGGCCGTGCCGTGAGTCGGTGATCTCCGGCCCCTCCGCCGACATCCTTCCTCAGAGAACTGCGTCCTGAATATTTGTTCCAACGGGGTGAATATCTTGAACCAGTCGTCAGCGGCACATGACGCATCGCATGATCCGAGGATCGAGAGAGTTCCCATATCCTCCCTTCTGCCCGGTGATTCCCCGCGCTCCGAGGGACAGGACCAGAAGCACATCGCCCGGTTAGCCGAGATCGAGGAGCCACTGCCACCGATCCTCGTCGAACGCCGCAGCATGCGGGTGATAGACGGGATTCATCGCCTTCTCGCCATGGTGCTGAGAGGGCAGGAGACGATCGAGGTCGAGTTCTTCGACGGCAGTACGGAGGACGCTTTCCTCCGCGGGGTCACGGCCAATGTGACGCATGGACTTCCGCTGTCGCACGCCGACCGGAAAGCGGCGGCCGCACGGATCGTCACATCGCACCCGCATATGTCCGATCGGGCCATCGCGCGGGCCTCGGGCCTCGGGGCCAAGACCGTCGCTGCCATCCGGCGCATGTCCAGTGACGCGGGGACCTGCGTGAACGCGCGGGTCGGGAGCGACGGCAAGGTGCGTCCGCTCAACAGCGCGGAGGGACGCCTCAAGGCCGCCGAAGTGCTGGCCGAACGCCCGGAAGCCTCGTTACGAGAGGTGGCGCGGCTGGCCGGAATATCCCCGGCGACGGTGAGTGATGTACGCAAACGCATCGCGCTCGGCGAACTGCCGGTCACCGTACGGGCCGACGCGCCCGCCCCGCACAAGGACACGGATACGCCCGCCCAGGAACCGGGCGTCCGAGGCAACCGGGGCCCGAGGCGGCTCGAACAGGTCGATCCCACCCCCGTGCTCAAGAAACTCCTGCGGGATCCCTCGCTGCGCCACAACGAAGAGGGACGGAACCTGCTGCGGCTGCTCCAGCAGAACGCGCTCGCCATGTCGTCGGAACTGACCGTCGTCGTACCGCCGCATTGCCGGGAACTGGTGGTGAAGCTGGCCCGGCAATACGCCGAGACCTGGTACGAGTTCGCCATGGAACTGGACAAGCGCACGCAGGACGCGTCCCGCCGGGAGGCGTGAGCCGCCCCTCTCATCACCACCATCACCACCGCCACCACCAGGCATGATCACGTACAGCGACGGGTCCGGGTGGGGCCTCGGTTGACTCCTGTGACGGCTAACCGCTATTCATGAGCTAGCCGTTAGGGGGACGCATGCAAGACGTGGTGCTGGCGATGCTCGCGAAGGAGCCGTCGCACGGATACCACCTGCGTGAGTGGCTGCGGCGGGCGCTCGGTCCGCTCGGAGAGTCGATGAACGCGGGCCAGATCTACGTGACCCTGGCCCGCCTGGAACGAGCGGGACTGGTCGTCCGCGAACGAACGGAAGGGCCGTCCGACCGGAAGGTGTACGCACTGACACCGGCCGGACAGCAGCGGGTGACCACCTGGCTGACCGAGGTGAGCTGGCCGAAGCAGGACCTGGCCGAGCTGCACCTCAAACTCGCGGCGGCGCGAGTCGCCCGGCTCGCCGATCCGGTGGAACTGGTGGCCGCGCACCGCCGCGAGTTACTGGGGCGCCTGCGGCAGGCACAGCGCGCGCTGCTGGCCGAGCCGGACGGCTCGGCCGCCGGCCTGCTGCTGGAGGGCGTCGCTCTGCGGCTGCAGGCGGATCTGCGGTGGCTGCGGGCCTGCGAGCAATTCTGGGCAAGGGTCGAGAACAAAGCTGAGGACGAATGAACCAGTTCCACGCGGTGCTGCAGGCCCGCGACCTGTTAAGGACCCATGGCCGGGGGGAGAGCCTGGTTCACGCGGTGGACGGCGTCGACCTGGACGTCCAGGCGGGCCAGATGCTGGCCGTCATGGGCCCCAGCGGCTGCGGCAAGTCCACCCTGCTGCACCTGCTGGGCGGCCTGGAGCGGCCCACCGACGGAGAGGTGTGGCTGGACGGCCGGCGCATCGACACCCTCAGTGAACGGGCCCTGGCCCAACTGCGCCGCAAGTCGGTGGGTTTCGTCTTCCAGGCCTTCCACCTGGTCGAGGAACTGTCGGCGGCGGAGAACGTGGAACTGCCCGTGCTGCTGGCCGGACGCTCGCTGCGCACGGCCCGCCGTCGCGCGGACCAGTTGCTGGAGCAGGTGGGGCTGGACGACCGTGCCCGGCATCTGCCCTGGCAACTGTCCGGCGGGCAGCGCCAGCGGGTGGCCATCGCCCGCGCCCTGGCCAACGAGCCACTGGTGCTGCTGGCCGACGAGCCGACCGGAAACCTGGACACCGCGGCCACCCTGGACGTGCTGCGGCTCTTCGAGGACCTGCGTGCCGCGGGCCAGACCCTCGTGATCGTCACGCACGACGAGCGGGTCGCGGCCACCGCGGACCGGCTCGTGTCGATGCGCGACGGCAGACTCGTCGACGACACCTGGATGGCGGACCGCAGGCAGCCGGTGGACGGCATGCACGGATGGGAGAGCTGACCGTCATGGGCCGCATCCTGCTCGTGTTCCGTCTCGTCTGGTCCGACGTGCGCCGCCATCCCGGCCAGGCCGCGATGCTTCTCCTCTCCCTCACGGTCGCCACCGGCATGCTGGCCCTGGGCGGGTCACTGGGCGGGGCGACCGAGGCCCTCTACCGCCACACCCGCGCCGCCACGGCCGGTCCGGACGTGGTGGCGGTCTCCCCCGACAACTCCGCGGCCACGGCCCGCACTCAGGACGCGTTGACCAGCGACCCCACGGTCGTCGCGCACAGCGGTCCGTACCTCCAGTACTACTCGAAGCTCTCGGCGAAGGGCTCCACCTCGCACGTGGTGGTGACCGGCGCCGACGCCGAACCGGGCAAGGTGGACCACCCCCTGGTCACCTCCGGCACCTGGGTACGCACCGGAGGTGTCGTGGTCGAACGCGGCTTCGCCATCGCGCTGGGCGTCCACGTCGGCGACCACGTCACCGTCGCCGGCCGCTCGATGCCGGTCGTCGGGACAGCCGTGAGCGCCGCCACCACCGTCTACCCGTTCGCACAGCTGACCGGTCCCGACGGCGGGCCTAGCGACTACAGCGGCCTGGTCTGGATGAGCAAACAGGACACCAAGGCCCTGGCCGGCAAGCATCTCTCGGTGTCCTCGCTCCTCTATCTGAAACTTCGCGACCCGGACGCGACCCAGGCGTTCGTGAACGCGCACCGCGGCCCCGCGGTGTACGCGAACTTCCAGAGCTGGCAGTTCATGATCGGCCAGGACGCCACGATCATCGAGGGCAGCCAGCCCATCCTGGTCATCGGCAGCTGGCTGCTGAGCTTCCTCGCCATCGCCGGCGTGGCCACCCTCGCCGCGGGACGCGCCGCCAAGCAGACCCGCCGCGTGGGACTGCTCAAGGCCGTCGGCGCCTCCCCCGGCCTCATCGCCGCCGTCCTGCTCACCGAATACGTGACGCTGGCGCTCCTCGCCGACGCCCTCGGTCTGCTGGCCGCGCGGTTCACCCAGCCCACCATCGTCAACCCCACCGCCAGTCTGCTCACCACCACCGCCGGACCGAGCACCGGCACCATCGTCCTCACGACTGTCGTCGCCCTGGGCGTGGCCGTCCTCACCACCCTCGGCCCGACCCTGCGGGCGCTGCGCACCGAGACGGTCGCCGCGCTGTCCGACACCGCACGCCAACCCGAGCACCGGGCCCGCCTGACCCGGCTGTCCGCGATGCTGCCGGTCCCGGTCCTGCTCGGGGTGCGCCTGATCGCCCGCCGGCCCGGCCGCGCTTTCCTGCAGGCGTGCAGCATCGCCACCACCGTCATCACGATCACAGCGCTGCTGATCATCTTCGTCCAGCGCCAGGTGAGCTACGGAATCGACTCGCCCCACCTGGGCAACCTGAAGGACGCCCAGAGCCGGCACATGATAGTCGTCGTGGCCGCCGCCCTGATGATCCTCGCCGGTGTGAACACGCTGACGACCACGTGGACCACGGCGCTGGAGGCCCGGCACACCATGGCCGTCGCCCGCACGCTCGGCGCCACCCCAGGGCAGGTCACGGCCGGGCTGTCCGCCGCGCAGCTCCTGCCCACCGTGCCCGGCGCCGTCGTCGGCATCCCGCTGGGGATCGCGTTCATCTGGCCCTTCAGTGCCGCGGGGACGGTCTACCCCCCGGCGTGGTGGCTGTTGGGCGCCGCACTCGCGGTGGTCGTGACCACGGCGGCGCTCACCGCCCTGCCTGCCCGCATCGCGGCCCGGCGATCCGTCGCGGAGACCCTCAGCGCGGAAATCACCTGAACCATCCGGCCCCCGGCCCACGCTCGGGCCGGGGGCCGGCCGGTCAGGGCGCTGTCCGGCGGATGGTGGCCAGCCAGGCATGAGCCTTCGTGCCGAACCTGGGGGCGATCGCGAAGGTCTCCGGGACGATGCCGGCCACCTCCCAGCCGTCGTCGAACGCCTGGCGCAGCTCGGCCTGTGTGATGCGCCGAGGGCCGAGCGCACCCGGCTGGCGGTCGCTGAAGCACATCAGATGGCATGTGCCGCCCGACTCCGTCACGGACGTGAGGCTGCTGACATACCGCCGGCGTTCCTCGTCGTCGAGGACATGGAACATCCCCACGTCGACCACCGTGTCGTAGGTCGTGCCGAGGCTGCCGAGATCGAGCACGTCACCAACCTCCAGGCGGACCTTCAGTCCGCGTTCGTCGGCCTTCCGGCGCGCCCTGCCGACAGCGGTCGCCGAGCAGTCGATCCCGGTGACGTCGGCACCGTGCAGGGCGGCCAGCAGTGTGTGCTCGCCGGTGCCGCAGCCCGCGTCGAGCACGCGTCCGGAGAGCAGGCCGCTCTCGGCGAGCCGGACGAACGCCTCCTGAGGACGCCCGGCCTCCCAGGGCGCCTGCTCCGATGCCTGATATATCGAGTCCCAGTCCGCCGACCGTGTCACCACGCCGCAACCTCCTTCGCTACCGCCCCGGTTCCTCCGAACCGGCGGCGTTGCCCAGGCCGAGCCAGTCCGAAATGCAGGCCCAGACCTGCGCCAGCGTTTCGGGACGAGCCATCTCTGTGTGCTTGCAGGAAACGAAGAACTCCGCTACCTCACCGGAGACATGGGGCTGCCAGGCGGCCGCGCTCGACGCTTCGTCCCCCTTGTCCTCGGTGGCGGTCACGAGCAGCATGTTTCCGTCGAAGCTGCCGATTTCATGCCCAAAACTCAACGTCGCGGCGTTCCGCAGCATGCGCAGGGCGCCGGGCCTGCGATTGTTCTCCTCCCCGGCGAACTCCGCCGCGGCGACGCCATCAGGATCGGTCCGCGTCTCTTCTCGGACCTGGCCGGCGGGTTCCGGGTCGCCCTTCTTGAACGGCACGGCGTCCATGGAGACCAGCGCGCCGACCTCATGGCCTGCCGCTCGCAACTGGACGGCGATCTCGTGGGCGATGATTCCGCCGAACGACCATCCCAGCAGGTGGTAGGGGCCGGATTCCTGCACCGACCGCATCTGCCTGATGTAGTCGGCCGCCATTTCCTTGACCGAGCCCGCCAGGTCGCCCGTGTCGTTCACGCCGCGGGCCTGGAGACCGTAGAGCGGATACTCTTCCGGCGCGTAATGGGTCAGCGGTATGTAGCACCAGCTGAGTCCGCCGGCCGGGTGGACGCAGAAGAACGGTGGTTTGGTCCCCGAGGGCCGAATCGGGAAGAGGACATCGAACTCGTTGCCCTCGTACGGCAGATCCATTCGGGTGACGAGCCCAGCGGGGGTCGGGGCCTCGAACACCGCGCGTACGGAGAGGTTGAATCCGTGCAGGCGTAGTCGCTGTGTCAGTGATATCGCCAGAAGCGAGTGCCCGCCGAGTTCGAAGAAGCTGTCGTCGGCGTTGACGCGGTCGACACCGAGAACGTCGGCGAAGACCTCGCACATGAGCTCTTCGGCCGCTGTCACCGGCGCACGGCCGCTGCCGACGGTTCCGTATTCCGGTGCGGGGAGTGCGGCGCGGTCGAGTTTGCCGTGGGCGGTCAGTGGCAGGTCGTCCAGGAGCACGACCGCGGCGGGCACCATGTACTCCGGCAACCGCTCAGCGGCGAACGCCCGCAACACACCCGGCAGACCACCAGACGCAGCCCCCTCGGCCGCCACCACATACGCCACCAGCCGCTTGTCCCCCGGCACATCCTCACGCGCCACCACCACCGCCCGGCCCACCCCCTCATGAGCCACCAACACCGCCTCGACCTCCCCCGGCTCCACCCGCCGCCCCCGCACCTTCACCTGATCATCCGCCCGACCCACAAAGACAAGCTCACCCCCAGCAGTCCACCGCACCAGATCACCCGTCCGATACATCCGCTCACCCACCCCACCGAACGGACACGCCACAAACCGCTCCGCCGTCAACCCCCCACGACCCAGATACCCCCGCGCCAACCCCACCCCCGCCACATACAACTCCCCCACCACACCCGGAGGCACCAACCCCAACCCACCATCCAGCACAAACACCCGCGTCCCGAACACCGGACCACCGATCGCCACCCGCCCAGCCGACACATCACACCGCCACAACGACACATCAACCGTCGTCTCCGTCGGCCCATACGAATTGAACATCACCCGCCCCGCCGACCACCGCTCCATCACCTCACGCGGACACTCCTCACCCGCAGCGATCACCACCACACCCGACCCCACACTCCCCTCATCCATCACCGCCAACACCGCCGGCGGCAACGTCACATGCGTCACCCCCTCCCGACCCAAAAACTCCGCCAACCCCTCACCCAACCGCTCCTCCTCCGGCACCACCACCAACACCGCCCCCGTCAACAACCCCATCGACCACTCCCACCCGAACGTGTCAAAACCCGGCGACGCAAACTGCCCCACCCGACACCCCGGACCCACCCCCAACAACCCCCGATGACCCGCCACCAAACTCCCAAACCCCCCATGAGACACCACCACACCCTTCGGCACCCCCGTCGACCCCGACGTATACAACACATACGCCGCCGAACCAGCCGACACCACCACCGACCCCACCCCACCCACATCCACACCCGCCAACTCCGCCACCACCACCGGATCATCCACACACACCACCGGCACACCCGAATCCCGCGGAACCACCCCCACCACACCAGAAACCGACACCACACACACCGGCCCCGCATCCGCCAGCATGAACGCGACCCGCTCCACCGGATACGACGGATCCACCAGCAAATACGCACCCCCCGCCTTCAACACCCCCAACAACGCCACAAACAGGTCAACCGACCGCTCCATCACGATCGCCACCACCGACTCAAGCCCCACCCCACGCCCCACCAACAACCCCGCCAACCGCGACGCCCGCTCATCCAACTCCCCATACGACAACTCCTCACCCCCACACACCACCGCCACCGCACCCGGAGCACGCCCCACCTGCTCAGCAAACAACTCCGCCACCGACACGCCCGAAACCAACTCCGTGTCATTCCACTCGGTGAGAATCTGCCGTCGCTCGCTCTCCGACAGCACCTCCACCTCGCTCAGCCCCACTCCGGCACCCTCGTCGCCCAGTGCCGTCACCAGCCCGTCCACCACGGTCCGCAGCAGACCGCACACCAAACCCGCATCCCCCGGCTCCACGACATCCACCGTCACCCCAAAACCAACCCCGAGATCATCAACCGCCACGGCCAACGGATAGTTGGTCCGTTCCAGGGTGAGGAGAGTTCTCATTCCGGCCAGACCACCGGCCGCGCCGCCGTTCCCGCGGCCCGTCGGCCGGCTCGTGTAGCGGTAGTTGAAGAGTGAGGTGAACAGGGGAGTCGAGGGCTGGACACCGCTGGCTTGCTGCGCCAGGGCCAAGGGGGCGTGTTCATGCACCAGCAGACCTGCCAGCTGGGACTGCATGGCCCTGATCGCGTCGACCGCGCCATGAGCCGCGGTGTCCAGCCGTACCGGCAGGGTGTTCATGAACGGGCCGGGGATCCGCTCCGCGCCCCGACCCGCGTTCATGCGGCCCAGCAGCACCGTCCCGAACACCACGTCCGTACGGCCGGACAGGCTCGCCAGCACCCGCGCCCACGCCACATGGAACAGCGTCGCCGGACTCACGCCGAGCCGGCTTGCCTGTTCCCGGATCCGCTCGGCCAGTCCGTCCTCCAGGGTCAGCCGCGCCGACCGCACTCCGGTTCCGTCGCCATGGGCGTCGGACAGGCCGAACGGCAGCGTCGGCTCCGTCACGTCACCCAGCAGACCCGCGAAGTACTCCTCGTGCTCCTGACGGGACACGCCCAGCCGGGCCTGTGCCACGAAGTCACGGAACGGCAAGGGCTCCGGCAACTCGTCACCGCGTCCGGCCATGAACGCGGCGACCTCACCGAGGACCACTTCCAGCGCGGTGTGGTCCTGGAGCAGGTGATGCACCTGCACCAACGCCAGCCACCGGTCGCCGCCCGGCTCCGCCGCCACATGCACCCGCAGCAACGGCGCCCGCCGAAGATCAAGCCATTCGCCCGCCACGGCCAGCAACCCGGCCACCGGATCAGCCTCGTTCGCCGGCAGCGTCACCTCCGTCACCGGGACGACCGCACGACGCCGCACCACCTGCACCGGCTCCGGCAACCCCTCCCACACCAACGCCGTCCGGTAGATGTCATGCCGGTCCACGACCCGCTGCAACGCCGACAGGAACCCGTCCAGCCGCTCACGACCGTCGAAGGCCACCACTGTCGGGACCAGGTACACGTCCGCCTCACCAGGACGGGCGAACAGATGGTGAAAGAAGATGCCTTCCTGTACGGGCGCCAGCGGATACACGTCCGCCACGTTCGCCGCGCCGCCCTCGACCGCCGCACAGACCAACTCCACCTGCGCGGGCGACAGATCAACGAGCGGGAGCATCTCCGGCGTGATCGCCTCCGCACCGTCCGGGATCCCGTTCGCCGGCACCTCCACCACACCACCGACGCCACCAGCCGCGGCCAGCGCCGCCGGAGTGGGCGACTCGAACAACACCCGCACCGACACCCCGAACCCGCGCTCACGCAACCGCTGCACCAACGACACCGCCAACAGCGAATGCCCACCCAACTCGAAGAAGTTGTCCTCCACCCCCACCCGCTCAAGACCCAGCACCTCGGCGAAGACCGCGCACACGAGTTCCTCAGCCACCGTGGCGGGCCCCCGACCACCAGCCGAGCCGTACTCCGGCTCCGGCAGAGCGGCCCGGTCCACCTTCCCGTTCACCATCAGCGGCAGTGCGTCCAGCACCATCACCGCCGACGGCACCATGTACTCCGGCAACCGCCGGCCCGCATACGCACGCAGCTCACCGGACAGGTCATCGTCCGCCCCGGTGACACCGTCGGGAACGACATAGGCGACCAGGCGCCTGTCGTTGAGGGCGTCCTCGCGGGCGACCACCAGTGCCTGCGACACCGCCGGATGCGTCGCCAAGGCGGACGCGACCTCACCCGGCTCGATCCGGAACCCCCGTACCTTCACCTGATCATCAGCGCGTCCCACGAAGACGAGCTGGCCCTCTGAGGTCCAGCGCGCCAGATCCCCGGTCCGGTACATCCGCTCACCCGGCCCACCGAACGGACACGCCACGAACCGCTCCGCCGTCAATCCCGTACGGCCGTGGTATCCCCGGGCCAGGCCTGTCCCCGCGATGTACAACTCCCCGGCCACACCGGGCGCCACCGGCTGCAAGAACCGGTCGAGGAGGTAGACGCGAGCGTTGTCGACGGGCCGGCCGATCGGGACACTGCCGCCCTCGGCTCCCGGAAGACCGGCGTGCCAGGAAGTCGTGTCGACGGTGGCCTCGGTGGGCCCGTACAGGTTGTGCACGGCCACGTCCAGCAGACCCGTGATCCGCTCGTACAACCCGCTCGACAGCGCCTCGCCACCGGAGAGCACCATCCGCAGGCTTCGGCAGTCCGCCGCCGCGGGCTCGGCCGCGAACGCCGTCAGCAGGGAAGGAACGAAGTGCGCGGCGGTGACCCGCTCACGCCGGATCAGATCCGCGAGGTAGGCCGGATCACGGTGTTCTCCCGGTGCGGCGACCACGAGTGCCGCCCCTGCCATCAGCGGCCACCACAGTTCCCACACCGAGGCGTCGAACCCGAACGGCGTCTTGTACAGCACGCGGTCCTGCGGCTCCAGGTCGAACTGCCGTTGCGCCCACATCAGGTGGTTGGCCAATCCGCCGTGTGTGACGACCACGCCCTTCGGCCGGCCCGTCGACCCCGACGTGTACATCACATACGCCGCATCCCCCGGCTCCGGCACCACCCCCACCGGTGCCATCGGCCTTTCAGCCACCTCCGTACCATCCACCACCACCGCAAGCCCGTCCGGCAACCGGTCCGCCAACCCCCCGCTCACCACCACACACACCGGCCCCGCATCACCCAACATGAACTCCAAACGCTCCGCCGGATACTCCGGATCCACCGGCAGATACGCGGCACCCGCCTTCCACACCCCCAGCAACGCCACCACCACATCCACCGACCGCTCCACCATCACCCCCACCACCGACTCACGCCCCACCCCACGCGCCACCAACACCCCAGCCAGCCGCGACGCCCGCTCGTCCAACTCCGCATACGTCACCTGCTCATCCCCATCCACCACCGCCACCGCATCCGGAGTCCGCACCACCTGCTCTCCGAAACGCACCGGCGCCACATCCGCCGCCCCCACCACACCCGTGTCGTTCCAACCCACCAGCACCCGGTTCCGCTCGCCCTGCGACAACACGTCGACCTCGTGAACCCGCAGGTGCGCGTTGGCCGCCACGGCCGTCAACGCCCGCACATACCGATCAGCGAACGCCTCCACAGTGGCCGGATCGAACAGATCCGCCGACCCGGTCAACGAACCCCGCACCCCGCCGGGACGGCCCTCCACCGTGACCTCGCCCAAGGTCACGTTCATGTCGAACCTCGCCGCCATCTCACCGGCAGTGAGCGGTGCGGCCCGCAGGTCGCCCAGGTCAAGGCTGGCGCCGGCGATGTTCTGCACAGTGAGCATCACCTGGAACAGCGGATGCCGTACCAGCGACCGGTCGGGGGCCAGCAGCTCCACCAGCCGCTCGAACGGCACCTCCTGGTGGTCGAGGGCCGCAAGGCTTGTTTCGCGCACCCGCTCCAGCAACTCGGCGAACGTCGGATCGCCCGAGACATCGGTCCGCAGTACCAGCGTGTTCACGAAGAACCCGACGAGGTCGTCCAGCGCCTGATCGGTCCGTCCGGCCACCGCAGTGCCGACCGGGATGTCCTCCCCCGCACCCAGCCGTGACAGCAGCACCGCCAGACCGGCCTGGAGCAGCATGAACATCGTCACGCCGTGCTCGCGAGCAAGTGCGGACAACTGCGCGTGCACCTCCGCGGGGATGTCGAGGGCGACGGTGTGACCGCGGTGGGAGACAGTGGTCGGACGAGGCCGGTCCAGAGGCAGGGCGAGTTCCGCGGGAGCCCCCGCCAGTGCCTCCCGCCAGTAACCGACCTGGCCGGCGAGCAGGCTGTCCGGGTCTTCTTCGCTGCCGAGCAGGTCCCGCTGCCACAGGGTGTAGTCCGCGTACTGCACCGGCAGCGGCTCCCACTCCGGCGCCCGGCCCTCACACCGCGCCGCGTACGCCCTGGACACGTCACGGGCCAGCGGACCCATCGACCAGCCGTCCCCTGCGATGTGATGCAACACCACCACCAGCACCGTCGAGTCCGAACCCATCCGGATCAACAGCGCACGGAGCGGAATCTCCACCGACAGGTCGAAGCCGTGCCGGGTCTCGACCGCCACCAGCTCGTCGGCCTCCTCCCGGCCGGCGGCCTCCGCGACCCGTACGATCTCTCCGATCTCGGCCACGTCACGCACCCGCTGGTACGGTTCGCCGTCGTCGCCGGGGAACACCGTGCGCAACACTTCATGCCGCGCGGCGACATCCGTCAGCGCCATCGTCAGCGCGGCGACGTTCACCTGGCCGTCCAGGCGCAGCACCACCGGCAGGTTGTACGTCGGACTCGGCCCCTCCAACTGCGCCAGAAACCACAACCGCCGCTGCGCGAACGACAACGGCACCCGCTCAGGCCGCTCCCGAGGCGCCAGACTCACCCGCGCCGACCCCGCACCACCGACCCGCACCGCCAACTCGGCCGGAGTCGGCGCCTCGAACAGCTCCCGCACGCCCAACTCGACACCGAACACCGACCGGGCCCGCGACACCAGTCGCGTCGCCAACAGCGAATGCCCACCGAGTTCGAAGAAGTTGTCCTCCGCCCCCACCTGTTCAAGGCCGAGGACCTCGGCGAAGACCCCACACATGAGCTCTTCGGCCACAGTGGCGGGCCCCCGCCCGCGGCCGGACCCCGAGTACTCCGGTGCGGGGAGTGCGGCGCGGTCGAGTTTGCCGTGGGCGGTCAGTGGCAGGTCGTCCAGGAGCACGACCGCGGCGGGCACCATGTACTCCGGCAACCGCTCAGCGGCGAACGCCCGCAACACACCCGGCAGACCACCAGACGCAGCCCCCTCGGCCGCCACCACATACGCCACCAGCCGCTTGTCCCCCGGCACATCCTCACGCGCCACCACCACCGCCCGGCCCACCCCCTCATGAGCCACCAACACCGCCTCGACCTCCCCCGGCTCCACCCGCCGCCCCCGCACCTTCACCTGATCATCCGCCCGACCCACAAAGACAAGCTCACCCCCAGCAGTCCACCGCACCAGATCACCCGTCCGATACATCCGCTCACCCACCCCACCGAACGGACACGCCACAAACCGCTCCGCCGTCAACCCCCCACGACCCAGATACCCCCGCGCCAACCCCACCCCCGCCACATACAACTCCCCCACCACACCCGGAGGCACCAACCCCAACCCACCATCCAGCACAAACACCCGCGTCCCGAACACCGGACCACCGATCGCCACCCGCCCAGCCGACACATCACACCGCCACAACGACACATCAACCGTCGTCTCCGTCGGCCCATACGAATTGAACATCACCCGCCCCGCCGACCACCGCTCCATCACCTCACGCGGACACTCCTCACCCGCAGCAATCACCACCACACCCGACCCCACACTCCCCTCATCCATCACCGCCAACACCGCCGGCGGCAACGTCACATGCGTCACCCCCTCCCGACCCAAAAACTCCGCCAACCCCTCACCCAACCGCTCCTCCTCCGGCACCACCACCAACACCGCCCCCGTCAACAACCCCATCGACCACTCCCACCCGAACGTGTCAAAACCCGGCGACGCAAACTGCCCCACCCGACACCCCGGACCCACCCCCAACAACCCCCGATGACCCGCCACCAAACTCCCAAACCCCCCATGAGACACCACCACACCCTTCGGCACCCCCGTCGACCCCGACGTATACAACACATACGCCGCCGAACCAGCCGACACCACCACCGACCCCACCCCACCCACATCCACACCCGCCAACTCCGCCACCACCACCGGATCATCCACACACACCACCGGCACACCCACCGGAAGACCCCCCGCGCCCGCCCGCGTCGTCACCACACACACCGGCCCCGCATCCGCCAGCATGAACGCGACCCGCTCCACCGGATACGACGGATCCACCAGCAAATACGCACCCCCCGCCTTCAACACCCCCAACAACGCCACAAACAGGTCAACCGACCGCTCCATCACGATCGCCACCACCGACTCAAGCCCCACCCCACGCCCCACCAACAACCCCGCCAACCGCGACGCCCGCTCATCCAACTCCCCATACGACAACTCCTCACCCCCACACACCACCGCCACCGCACCCGGAGCACGCCCCACCTGCTCAGCAAACAACTCCGCCACCGATGCCCCGGACCCCGGACCCCCATCACCCCACTCGGTCAGCACCCGCCCACGCTCGCCCTCCGGCAACACACCCATCCCGGCCAACGGCGCCCCAGCCGCCTCAGCGCCCAGTGCCGTCACCAGCCCCTCCACCACGGTCCGCAGCAGACCGCACACCAACCCCGCATCCCCCGGCTCCACGACATCCACCGTCACCCCAAAACCAACCCCCAGATCATCAACCGCCACAGCCAACGGGTAATTGGTGCGTTCCTGGGCCAGGAACATCCGCATCCCCTGACCTCCGACCGGCCTGTCGGTGTCCCTGGTGCGCCCGCTGTGGCGGTAGTTGAACAGGGAGGTGAACAGCGGAGCCGGCGCGGGTACACCGCTGGCCTTCTGCGCGAGCACCAGCGGCGCGTGCTCATGCACCAGCAGACCTGCCAGCTGGGACTGCATGGCCCTGACCGCGTCGACCGCGCCATGAGCCGCGGTGTCCAGCCGTACCGGCAGGGTGTTCATGAACGGGCCGGGGATCCGCTCCGCGCCCCGACCCGCGTTCATGCGGCCCAGCAGCACCGTCCCGAACACCACGTCCGTACGGCCGGACAGACTCGCCAGCACCCGCGCCCACGCCACATGGAACAACGTCGCCGGACTCACTCCCAGCCCACGGGCCACCTCACGCACCTGCTCCGCGAGACCGTCCTCCAGGGTCAACCGAGCCTGCTTCAGGCCGGTACCGTCACCATGGGCGTCGGACAGGCCGAACGGCAGCGTCGGCTCCGTCACATCACCCAGCAGACCCGCGAAGTACTCCTCGTGCTCCTGACGGGACACGCCCAGCCGCGCCTGCGCCACGAAGTCACGGAACGGCAGCGGCACCGGCAACTCGTCCCCACGCCCCGCCATCAGCGCCGCGACCTCACCCATCACCACTTCCAGCCCGGTGTGGTCCTGGAGCAGGTGATGCACCTGCACCAACGCCAGCCACCGGCCACTTCCCGGCTCCGCCGCCACATGCACCCGCAGCAACGGCGCCCGCCGAAGATCAAGCCACTCGCCCGCCACGGCCAGCAACCCGGCCACCGGATCCGCCCCGTTCGCCGGCAGCGTCACCTCCGTCACCGGGACGACCGCACGACGCCGCACCACCTGCACCGGCTCCGGCAACCCCTCCCACACCACGCCTGTCCGGTAGATGTCATGCCGGTCCACGACCCGCTGCAACGCCGACAGGAACCCGTCCAGCCGCGCACGCCCGTCGAACGCAAGCGTCATCGGCGCCAGGTACACATCCGCAGTGCCAGGCCCGGCCATCAGGTGGTGGAAGAAGATGCCCTCCTGCAACGGGGCCAGCGGATACACGTCCGCCACGTTCGCCGCCCCACCCTCCACCGCCGCACACACCAACTCCACCTGCGCGGGCGACAGATCCACCAACGGCAGCATCTCCGGCGCGATCACCTCCGCACCCTCCGGGATCCCGTTCGCCGGCACCTCCACCACACCACCGACACCACCACCACCACCCGCCACCGCCAACCGCTCCGGCGTAGGCGCCTCGAACAACGCCCGCACCGACACCCCCACCCCCCGCTCACGCAACCGCTGCACCAACGACACCGCCAACAGCGAATGCCCACCCAACTCGAAGAAGTTGTCCTCCACCCCCACCCGCTCAAGACCCAGCACCTCAGCAAACGCCTCGCAGACGATCTCCTCAGCCACTGTGACAGGACCCCGACCGCCACCAGCCGAGCCGTACTCCGGCGCCGGCAGAGCGGCCCGGTCCACCTTCCCGTTCACCGACAACGGCACCGCGTCCAGCACCACCACCGCCGACGGCACCATGTACTCCGGCAACCGATCAGCGGCGAACGCCCGCACCCCCGCAGGCAGACCGTCGGCAGCAGCCCCCTCGGCCGCCACCACGTACGCCACCAACTGCCTGCCGCCAACATCCTCACGAGCCACCACCACCGCCTGTCCCACCTGCGGATGAGCAGCCACCACCGCCTCGACCTCGCCCGGCTCCACCCGGAACCCCCGCACCTTCACCTGATCATCCACGCGCCCAACGAACACCAGCTCACCATCCGCGGACCAGCGCGCCAGATCCCCCGTCCGGTACATCCGCTCACCCGGCCCACCGAACGGACACGCCACAAACCGCTCCGCCGTCAACGCCGGACGACCCAGATACCCCCGCGCCAGACCCGCCCCGGCCACATACAGCTCCCCCGCCACTCCCGGCGGAACCGGCCGCAGCCACCGGTCCAACACATACGTGCGCATGTTCGCCACGGGCCTGCCGACCGGCGGTGCGACAACGGGATCGCCCTCCACCGAGGTGGTGGTGACCATGACCGTCGCCTCGGTCGGCCCGTACGTGTTGACCAGGTGCCGACCGTCCGCCCACACCCGCGCCAGCTCGGCGGTGAGCAACTCGCCGCCCACCAGCACACGTCGCAGGGAAGCCACCGCGTCCGGGTCCATGACTGCCAGCAGCGAGGGAACCACACTCGCCACCGACACCTCCGCCCTGTTCACTGCGTCCGCCAGCAGCACGGGGTCCCCGCGTTCCGCCGTGGTCGCCACCATCAGCCGCCCGCCGGACGCCAGTGTCACGGCCATGTCCAACACCGAGCCGTCAAAGCCGAACGACGCGAACTGGAGCATCCCCGTCCCGGGCCCGACCCCGGCCACCGGACCCAGGGCCGCCACCAGATGCACCACGGCGGTGTGAGAGACCACCACGCCCTTCGGCCGTCCCGTCGAGCCCGACGTGTACATCACGTACGCCGCCGCATCCGGCCGTCCCGGCAGCGGCTCCTTGGCGGGTTCCGCCGCCTGCCCGAGCTCGTCCACCCGCAGTACCGGTGCGGAGATCTCCGGCGGCAGCGTCTCCGCCAGGTCGCTGGTGGTCACCACGCACGCGGGCCCCGCGTCCGCCAGTATCGCCGCCACCCGCCCTGCCGGGAGCGACGGATCAGCGAACAGATAGGCGCCTCCCGCCTTCCACACCCCTACCATCGCGGCCACCACGTCCGCCGACCGCCGCATCACCAGGGCCACCAGCGACTCGGCGCCGACGCCCAGTTCGGTCAGCGCCGCCGCCAGCCGCGATGCCCGCTCGTCGATCTCCGCGTACGTCAACTGCTCATCCCCGCAGATCACCGCCACCGCACCTGGATCAGCAGCCACCCGCTGGGCGAACAACACCGGCCAGGTCACCTCCGCGACCGGCACCGCAGTGTCGTTCCAGTCCGTCACCACCTGCTGCCGTTCGGCAGCCGACAGTACCGGCACCCGGCTGACCCGCACCTGAACGTCGGTGGCAACGGCCTCCAGTACCCGTGCCAGTCGCTCGGTGAGCAGGGTGACCGTCTCCGCGTCGAACAGGTCCGCCGCCCCGGTCACCGACCCCCGCAGCCCCAGCTGACGGCCCTCGTCGTCGACCACCTCACTGACCGTCACATCCAGATCGAACTTCGCCGGCGCCGGGCCGGCGGCCATCGGCGCCACCTGGAGGCCGGGCAGCTCCAGGCTGGCCTGCCCCAGGTTCTGGACGGTGAGCATGACCTGGAACAGCGGGTGGCGAGAGAGCGACCGGTCCGGGGCCAGCAGTTCCACCAGCCGCTCGAACGGCACATCCTGATGCTCCACAGCGGCCAGGCTGGTCTCCCGCACCCGCTCCAGCAGCCCCGCGAAGGTGGGGTCACCCGACACATCGGTGCGCAGCGCGAGTGTGTTGACGAAGAACCCCACGAGGTCTTCCAGCGCCTGGTCCGTGCGGCCCGCCACCGCCGTACCGATCGGGATGTCCTCACCCGCGCCCAGCCGGGACAGCAGTACCGCCAGCGCCGCCTGCACCACCATGAACAGCGTGACACCCTGCTCACGCGCCAACGCGACCAGCCGCGCATGCACCTCGGCAGGAACATCGAGAGCCACCGTGTGACCCCGGTGCGACGCCACCACCGGACGCGGCCGGTCCACCGGCAGCTCCAGCTCCTGCGGAGTCTCCGCGAGCGACTTCCGCCAGTACGTCACCTGCCGGGACAGGACGCTCCCGGGGTCGCCCTCGCTGCCGAGCAGCCCGTGCTGCCAGAGGGTGTAGTCGGCGTACTGGAACGGCAGTTGCTCCCATCCCGGCTCACGCCCTTCACACCGCGCCGTATACGCCACGGACAAGTCACGGCCCAGCGGCCCCATCGACCAGCCGTCCCCCGCGATGTGATGCAACACCACCACGAGCACATGCGCGTCCGGGCCGGTCTCGATCAGCAGAGCCCGCAGCGGGGTCTCCACCGCCAGGTCGAACCCGTACCTCGTCTCGGCCGCCACCAGAGCCGCCACGTCGTCCTCGGTGGCGGAAGTGACCAGGCGCATGGTCTCCGCCAGCGCGCCCATGTCGAGCACACGCTGGCACGGCTCCCCGTCCGGCGCAGGGAATACGGTCCGCAGCACCTCGTGCCGCTCCACCACGTCACGCAGGGCCGCCCGCAGCGCCCCGGTGTCCAGCCGCCCGGTCAGGCGGAGCACGATCGGCATGTTGTACGTGGAGCTGGAGCCGTCCAGCTGGGCCAGGAACCACAACCGCCGCTGCGCGAACGACAGCGGCATCCGATCGGGCCGCTCCGCGTGCCGTACCAGGCCTGCGCGCGAAGGACCCGCGGCGCCGATCCGCACCGCCAGACCCGCCGGCGTCGGAGCCTCGAAGAGGGCCCGCACGCTCAACTCGACGTCGAACACCGAACGCACCCTCGACACCAACCGCATGGCAAGCAGCGAATGGCCGCCCAGTTCGAAGAAGTTCCCGTCCACGCCCACACGGTCCACGCCCAGCACGTCGGCGAAGGCCCCGCACATGATCTCTTCGACGACGGTCGCGGGCGCACGCCCGCCATCGGTCCTCGCGTACACCGGCAGCGGCAGTGCGGCCCGGTCCACCTTCTCGTTCGCCGACAGCGGCAACGCGTCCAGCACCACCACAGCGGACGGGACCAGGTATTCCGGCAGCCGCTGCTCCGCGTAGGCCCGCAGATCCGCGGTCAGGAGCCGATCCTCCGCAGCGACGTCTCCGCCCTCGGGCACCACGTAGGCGACGAGGCGCTTGTCGCCGGGGGTGTCCTCACGGGCGATGACGACAGCCTGGGCGACACCGGGATGGGCGGCCAGGGCCTGCTCGACCTCAGCGGGCTCGACCCGGAACCCCCGGATCTTCACCTGCTCGTCCGCGCGTCCCACGAAGACGAGCTCACCGCCCGCGGTCCAGCGGGCCAGATCCCCCGTCCGGTACATCCGCTCACCAGGAGCCCCGAACGGACACGCCACAAAACGCTCCGCCGTCAGGGCCGACTGGGCCTGATAACCCCGGGCCAGACCAGCCCCCGCCACATACAACTCCCCCGCAACCCCGGGCGGCACCGGCCGCAGATACCCATCGAGCACATACGTACGGGTGTTGTCCAACGGCCGCCCGATCGGCAGCACCGCAGGTATCCCCTCACCCTGTCCGGTCACGCACTGCGTGGCACACAACGTGATCTCCGTCGGACCGTACAAATGCCGCACCACCACACCCGGACACGCCTCCAACACCTTCGCCACCGACCCCGCCGGCACCACATCCCCACCCGTCAGCACCTCACGCAACCCGCCAAAACACCCCGGATCCTCATCCGCCAACACCCGCAACAACCCCGCCGTCACATGCACATGACTCAACTCATGCACAGCAACCAACGACCGAATCGCCTCACCGTCGAGGTCACCGGCCGGAGCCAGCACCACCGTCCCACCACGCCCCAACGTCACCCACAACTCAAACACCGACGCATCAAACGCATACGGCGCATACCCCAACACCCGCCCCAGCTCCGTCCAGCACCCATCCGAGACCAGCGCCACCACATCCCGCTGAGACACCACCACACCCTTCGGCGCCCCCGTCGACCCCGACGTATACATCACATACGCCGCCACATCCGCAGACACCGGCACCGGCACCGGCACCGGCAGCACCCCCGCACCCACCACACCCGGATCATCCACACACACCACCGGCACACCCAACTCCGGCCCCACGCCGGAAGCCGCCACCACACACACCGGCCCCGCATCCGCCACCATGAACGCCACCCGCTCCCCCGGATACGACGGATCAACCGGCAGATACGCAGCACCCGCCTTCCACACCCCCAACAACGCCACCACCAAGTCAACAGACCGCTCCAACATCACCGCGACCACGGACTCAGGCCCCACCCCACGAGACACCAGCACCCCAGCGAACCTCGACGCCCGCTCATCCAACTCAGCGAACGACACCTCCTCATCCCCACACACCACCGCCACCCCACCCGGATCCACAGCCACCCGCCCCGCGAACAACACCGGCCAGGTCACATCAGGAACAGCCACCCCCGTGTCGTTCCAACCCACCACCACCCGACCACGCTCCACCTCCGACAACACCTCAACCCCACCCACCCGCACCAACGGATCCGCCACCAACGCCGACAACACCCGTACGTACCGCTGGGCGAGCTTCTCGACACTCTCCGGATCGAACAGGTCCGCCGACCCTGTTACCGACCCCCGCACTCCCAGCGGACGGCCGTCATCGTCGTAGACCTCGCCCAAGTTCACTTCGATGTCGAACTTGGCCGCGGCCAGACCGGCGGCCATCGGCGCCACCGTGAGGCCGGGCATTTCCAGCTGTGCTCGGCCGAGATTCTGAACGGTGAGCATGACCTGGAACAGCGGGTGCCGGGACATCGAACGATCCGGAGCCAGCGACTCCACCAACCGCTCGAACGGCACATCCTGATGCTCCAGAGCCGCCAGACCCGCCTCCCGCACCCGACCCAGCAACTCCGCGAACGTCGGATCACCCGACACATCAGTACGCAACACCAACGTGTTCACGAAGAACCCGACCAGATCATCCAACGCCTGATCCGTCCGCCCCGCCACCGCCGTACCCACCGGAACGTCCTCACCCGCACCCAACCTCGACAACAACACCGCCAACGCCGCCTGCACCACCATGAACACCGTCACACCCTGCTCACGCGCCAACACCACCAGCCGAGCATGCACCTCCGCAGGCACATCCACCGCCACCACATGCCCCCGATGCGACGCCACCACCGGACGCGCCCGATCCACCGGCAGCACAAGCTCCTGCGGAGCCCCCGCCAACGCCTCCCGCCAGTACGCCACCTGCCCAGCCAGGACGCTCTCCGGATCCTCCTCACCACCCAGCAACTCCCGCTGCCACAACGTGTAGTCCGCGTACTGCACCGGCAACGACGACCACCCCGGCTCGTGTCCCGCACATCGAGCCGCGTACGCCCGGGAGATGTCACAGGCCAACGGCCCCATCGACCAACCGTCACCCGCCACGTGATGCAACACCACCACCAACACACCCGCATCCGCACCGGTCTCGATCAACAGAGCCCGCAACGGAACCTCGACCGCCAGGTCGAACCCATAACCGACCTCAGCCGCCACCAGACCCGCAACCTCACCCTCGCCGGCCCGCACGACGCGCAGCACCTCACCCACCTCACCAGGCGCCACCACACACTGGAACGGCTCACCCCCATCAACAGGAAACACCGTACGCAACACCTCATGCCGCCCCACCACATCGGACAACGCCCGCCCCAAGGCCACAACGTCGACCCGACCACCCAGCCGCAGTACCACCGGCATGTTGTACGTCGGACTCGGCCCCTCCAACTGCGCCAGGAACCACAACCGCCGCTGCGCGAACGACAACGGCACCCGCTCAGGCCGCTCCCGAGGCGCCAACCCCACCCGCGCCGGACCCGCACCAGTGACCCGCGCCACCAACTCCCCCGGCGTCGGCGACTCGAACAGCGCGCGGACACCCAGCTCGACGCCGAACACCGACCGCACCCGCGAGACCAAGCGGGCAGCCAAGAGTGAATGCCCGCCCAGCTCGAAGAAGTTGCCGTCCGCACTGACGTGATCCACACCGAGTACGTCGGCGAACGCCCCGCACATGAGCTCCTCGGCCACCGTGGCAGGACCCCGCCCACCATCGGCCGCCGCATATTCCGGCGCCGGCAACGCGGCCCGGTCCACCTTCCCGTTCACCGTCAACGGCAGTGTCTCCAGGACCACGACCGCGGCGGGCACCATGTACTCCGGCAGCCGCTCAGCCGCGAAGGCGCGCAGTTCACCGGGCAGGTCGACGACGCTGGTGCCGTGCTCCGGCACGACGTAGGCCACCAGGCGCAGGGTCTCGGGGATGTCCTCCCGGACGACGACGGTGACCCGGGCGGCCCAGGGGCAGGCGGCCAGCACGGCCTCGACCTCACCCGGTTCGACGCGGAAGCCCCGTAGCTTCACCTGGTCGTCCGCCCGCCCGGCGAAGGTGAGCCGGCCGTCGGCGGTCCAGCGTCCCAGGTCCCCCGTCCGGTACATCCGCTCGCCCGGACCGCTGTACGGGCACGCCACGAACCGCTCCGCCGTGAGCGCGAACCGGCCCTGGTATCCGCGCGCCAGTTGTGCCCCGGCCACATACACCTCTCCCACCACTCCCGGCGGCACCGGCCGCAACGAAGCGTCGAGGAGGTACATCCGGGTGTTGGCCAGGGGCCGGCCGATCGGCGGGAGGCCGGGCCGAGCCGGATCCACCGGTGTGGTGGTGACCATGACCGTTGCCTCGGTCGGTCCGTAGGTGTTGACCAGTTCCCTGCCGTCCGACCACTCCCGGGCCAGCTCCCCGGTGAGCAGTTCCCCGCCCACCAGGACCCGCCTCAGCCCGTCCAGGGCTCGCGCGTCCAGGGCGGACAGCAGTGACGGGACGACGCTCGCCACGGCCACCTTAGACCGGTTCACCAGTTCGGCGAGGAGTCGAGGGTCGGCCCGCTCCGCCGCGGTCGCCACTACCAGCCGCCCACCCGATGCCAGCGCCACCGCCAGGTCCAGCACCGATCCGTCGAAACCGAACGACGCGAACTGCAGCATGCCCACACCCGGGCCGGCCCCGGCCACCGGGCCGAGGCCCGCCACCAGGTTCACCAGACTGCGCTGGCTCACCACCACGGCCTTCGGCAGTCCCGAAGAGCCGGATGTGTACATCACGTACGCCGCGTTGGCCCCCTGTGCGACCTGCGGGGGCTTCATCCGCGCGGTGTCCCTGTCCATCGCGCCGGTCACCGGCAGGTCGTCCAGACACACCACCGGCACGCCCGGTTCCGTGGGCAGCACATCGGTGCGCGCGGTCCCGGTCACCACGCACGCCACTGCCGCATCCGTCAGCATGAACGCCACCCGCTCGGCCGGCAGGCCCGGCTCGGCGAACAGATAGGCGCCCCCCGCCTTCCACACGCCCAGCACGGACACCACCACGTCCACCGAGCGGTCCATCACCACCGCCACCACCGACTCAGGGCCAACGCCCAGCCCCGTCAGGACCTCAGCCAGCCGTGCGGCCCGTTCGTCCAGTTCGGCGTATGTCAGCTCCGCCGCCCCGCACACCACTGCCACCGCATCCGGCGCGGCCGCCACCCGCTCCGCGAACAGCTCCGGCCATGTGACGTCCGCGACCGGCACCGCCGTGTCGTTCCAGTCCGCCACCATCAGCGCCCGGCTGGACGAGGAGAGAACCTCGACCTCACGCAGCGGAGTCTCAGGGGCGTCCTCCAGGGCCCCGACGAGTTCCGCGATCACGGTGTGCAGCGCGTCCAGCACCGTTCGCGGCTCCCCCGGCGCCACCGCTTCCGCGGTCAGCCGGAAGTCCGAGCCGCTGTCGTCGACCGCCACAGCGAGGGGGTAGTTGGTGCGCTCCTGCACGAACAGCACGCCCAAGCCCGGGTTCTCGCTGTCGGGCACGCGAGGGGCGTTGCCCGGCCGTCGGTTGTGACGGTAGTTGAAGAGCGAGGTGAACAGGGGGCCGGGCGCGGGGACACCGCTGGCTTTCTGGGCCAACGTCAGGGGCGCGTGCTCGTGGGCCAGCAGACTGGCCAGCTGGGCCTGCATGGCCTTGACCGCGCCCGCCGCGTCCAGGGCCGAGACGTCCAACCGTACCGGCAGCGTGTTCATGAAGGGCCCGGGGATGCGGTCCGCGCCCGTCCCCGAGTTCATACGGCCCAGCAGCACCGTCCCGAACACCACGTCCGTACGGCCGGACAGGCTGGCCAGCGCCCTTGCCCACGCCACGTGGAACAGCGTCGCGGGGCTCACCCCGAGTCGACGCGCCTGCCCCCGCACCCTCCGCGCGAGGGCGTCCTCGACCATCAGGTGCTCCTGCTCCGCTCCGGTCCCGTCGCCCCGGACGTCGGACAGGCCGAACGGCAGCGTCGGCTCCGTGACATCGGCGAGCAGCCCGGTGAAGTACTCCTCGTGCTCCTGACGCGAGACCCCGAGGCGGGCCTGGGCCACGAAGTCACGGAACGGCAGCGGCGCCGGCAGGTCGTCACCGCGTCCGGCCATGAACGCGGCGACCTCACCCATCACCACCTCCAGTGCCGTGTGGTCCTGGAGCAGGTGATGCACCTGCACCAGCACCAGCCACCGGTCACTGCCCGGCTCCGCCGCCACATGCACCCGCAGCAACGGCGCCCGACGGACGTCCATCCACGAACCCGCCGCCGTCAGCAGTTCGGCCGCAGCGTCCCCGTCACCCGGCAGAACCACCTCCGTCACCGGCAGGACGGCACGGCGGCACACCACCTGCACCGGCTCGGGCAGCCCCTCCCACACGACCCCGGTCCGGTAGATGTCGTGCCGGTCCATCACGTGCTGCAACGCCGACAGCAGACCGTCCACTCGCAGGCGAGTGTCCAGGGCCATGGCGAAGGAGAAGAGATACGGATCCGCGTCGCCCGATGCCGTGAGCAGGTGATGGAAGAAGATCCCTTCCTGCAGCGGGGCGAGCGGATACATGTCCGCCACGTTCGCCGCCCCACCCTCCACCGCCGCGCAGACCGACTCCACCTGCGCCGGGGTCAGGTCCAGCAACGGCAGCATCTCGGGGGTGATGTGCCGCGCCCCGTCCGGGATCCCGTTCGGCGGCACCTCTGTCACCGGAGCGCCGCTCGAAGCGGCCACCCCCGCCGGGGTGGGCGTCGCGAACAGTGTCCGTACCGAAACGCCCAGTCCCCGCTCACGCAGCCGCTGCACCAGCGACACCACCAGCAGGGAGTGGCCGCCGAGTTCGAAGAAGTTGTCCTCGGCCCCGACCCGCTCCAGGCCCAGCACCTCGGCGAACGCCTGGCACACGATCTCCTCGGCCACGGTCGCCGGTCCACGCGTGCCCTCGCCGGCCGTGGACTGCGGCGCCGGCAGCGCGGTTCGGTCCACCTTCCCGTTCACCGTCAACGGCATTTCGCTGAGTACCACCACAGTGGACGGCACCATGTAGCCCGGCAGTCGCTCGCCCGCGTGCGCCCGCAACTCCACCGCCAGAGCGGCGTCATCACCGTCGGCCGCCGACACCACGTAGGCGACGAGCCGCTGGTCACCGGGTGTGTCCTCACGAGCGATCACGACAACGTGAACGACCCCCGGATACGCCAGCAACACGGCCTCGACCTCCGCCGGCTCGATCCGGAACCCCCTAACCTTCACCTGATCATCCGCCCGCCCGGCGAAGACCAACTGACCATCAGCCGTCCACCGCGCCAGATCCCCCGTCCGATACATCCGCCCACCCGGAGCCCCGAACGGACACGCCACAAACCGCTCCGCCGTCAACCCCCGACGACCCCGATACCCCCGCGCCAACTGCACCCCAGCCACATACAACTCACCCACCACACCCGGCGCCACCGGCCGCAACCACCCGTCCAACACAAACACCGACACCCCAGGAACCGGACGACCCACCGGAACCGACTCCGACACCACCTCCCCCACACCCACCTCGAACACACAACACCCCACCACCGCCTCCGTCGGCCCATACTCATTGACAACAACCGTCCCCGGCGCCCGATCCAGCCACGACCTCACCACCCCACCACCCAAAGCCTCCCCACCCACAACCACCCGAGCCCCCAACCCCGCCAACCTCCCAGCCGACACCTGCTCCCCAAGCAACGGAAGATGAGCCGGAACCACCTTCACCAACGAAAACCCCCCACCCTCCTCCAACAAACCCGCCAGACCCTCCACACCACCACGCCCACCGAACACCACCGCCGCCCCCGACACCAACGGCAACAACACACTCGTCAACGTCAGATCAAAACCGAACGACGAATGCACCGGCACCCGACCACCCACACCCACCCCATACCGCTCAACCGCCCACCCCACATAACCCGCCACACCCCCATGAGAAACCTCAACACCCTTCGGCACCCCCGTCGAACCCGACGTATACATCACATACGCCAAATCATCACCACCCACCTCCACCCCCACAGCCACCGCAACCTCCGAAGCCACCGCAACCTCCGGATCATCCGCACACACCACACCCACCCCAGCCGGCAACAACCCCACCAACCCAGCCAACGACTCCCCATCACCCACCACCACACCCACACCACTGTCCACCACCATGAACACCAACCGCTCCACCGGAACCCCCGGATCCAACGGCACCCACGCCGCCCCCACCCGCCACACCGCCAACAAACCCACCACCAACCCCACACCCAACTCCCCACACAACCCCACCACCGACCCCACACCCACACCCCGACCCACCAACACACCAGCCAACCGAGACACCCGCTCATCCAACTCCCCAAACGTCACCTCCCCCTCCCCACACACCACCGCCAACCCACCCGGATCCACAGCCACCCGCCCCGCAAACAACACCGGCACCACAACACCCGAACCCACAACACCCACCCCACTCCACTCCACCAACACCCGCTCCCGCTCACCCCCCGACAACACATCCACCTCATGCACCCGCACACCCGGATCCACAGCCACCGCCCCCAACACCCGCACCAAACGACCAGCAACCCCCTCCACCGACGCCACATCAAACACATCCGCCGCACCCGTGACCACCCCTCGCAGCCCTGCGGGGCGGCCGTCCCGGAAAACCTCGCCCAGGGTGATCTCAAGGTCGAACTTCGCCGACTCCTGTTGGGTGGAAAGCACCCTGACGGCCAGGCCGGGCAGCTTCAGAGCGGCGCCGGCATTGTTCTGCACGGTGAGCATGACCTGGAACAACGGGTGCCGGGCCAAGGACCGGTCCGGGGCGAGGATTTCGACCAGGCGCTCGAAGGGGAGGTCCTGGTGGTCGAGCGCCTGCAGGCTGTCTTCGCGTACCCGGGCCAGCAGGTCCTCGAAGGAAGGGTCGCCGGACAGATCGGTCCGCAGGACAAGGGTGTTGACGAAGAACCCGACAAGGTCGTCCAGGGCCTGGTCCGTCCGGCCCGCCACCGCCGTACCGATCGGGATGTCCTCACCCGCGCCCAGCCGGGACAACACCACCGCCAGCGCCGCCTGCACCACCATGAACATGCTGGCACCGCTGGTACGGCAGATCGCCACCAGCCGTTCGTGGATGTCTGCTGGGATGTCAAGTGTCGTCGCGTGGCCTCGGTGCGAGGGCACCGGTGGGCGCGGGCGGTCCGTAGGGAGTGTGAGTTCCTGGGGTGCCCCGGCCAGCATCTGCCGCCAGTACGACACCTGGCGGGTCAGCAGGCTCTGCGGATCGTCCTCGTCACCGAGCAGCTCCCGCTGCCAGAGGGCGTAGTCGGCGTACTGCACCGGCAGCGGTTCCCAGCCCGGCTCACGCCCCGCACGCCGCGCCGCGTACGCCTGGGAGAGATCACGGGCCAGCGGACCCATCGACCAGCCGTCCCCCGCGATGTGATGCAGCACCAGCACCAGCACATACACGTCCGGACCGGTCTCGACCAGCAGGGCCCGCAACGGGATCTCCGCCGCCAAGTCGAACCGGTGCCGGGTCTCGGCGGCCACCAGATCCGCCGCCTCCGCCTCCGTGGCAGCCACGGCGGTGCGCAGTACCTGCCCCGCGTCGCTCAGCGACAGCACCCGCTGGTACGGCTCTCCGTCACGGGCCGGGAAGACGGTGCGGAGCACCTCGTGCCGAGCGATGACGTCCGTCAGTGCCCTGCCCAGCGCCTCGGTGTCGATCTGCCCTGACAGACCTACTGCCACCGGCAGGTTGTAGGTCGCACTCGGCCCGTCCAGCTGCGCCAGGAACCACAACCGGCGCTGGGCGAACGACAGCGGAATCATTCGGCTTCCCTCTCTTTCCGCATGGGGCGCAATGCCGGCCGGACGGGTTTCCGTTCACTTCCCAGCCGGGCCGCCAAGGCCGCCGGACTGGGCGCCTCGTACAGTGTTCGGACCCCCACCTCGACGCCGAGGGCGGCCCGGACCTGGGACACGAGGCGAGTGGCCAGCAGGGAGTGACCACCAAGGTCGAAGAAGTCGTCGTCCGCCCCGACCCGCTCCAGGCCCAGCACCTCCGCGAACGCCTCGCACAGCAGGCGCTCCTCAGGAGTGGCCGGCTCCCGCCCGGCACCCGCGGCCGCCCGTCGCGGCTCAGGAAGGGCGGCACGGTCGAGCTTGCCGTTGACGGTCAACGGCAGCTCCGGCAAGGACACGAACACAGCGGGGACCATGTAGCCGGGCAACCGCCCCGCGGCGTAGGCCCGCAGGTCGGCGAACAGCTCCTCCTCTGCCTCGTGGGACGCGTTCCCGTCTCCGTCGCCGGGGACGACATAGGCGACCAGTCGGTGGCCGCCGGGCAGGTCGTCGCGGGTCGTCACCACGGCCTGGGCGACATCGGGATGAGCGGTCAGGACGGCCTCGACCTCACCCGGCTCGATCCGGAAACCGCGAACCTTCACCTGTCCGTCCGCACGCCCCACGAAGACGACCTGACCGTCGGCCGTCCAGCGGACCAGGTCCCCCGTCCGGTACATCCGCTCGCCAGGACTTCCGAACGGACAGGCCACGAAGCGCTCCGCCGTCAACCCCGTACGGCCGTGGTAGCCGCGGGCCAGCCCCACCCCCGCGATGTACAACTCCCCGACCGCGCCTGGTGGCACCGGCTGCAACCACCCATCCAGCACGAACACCCGCATGTTCCAGATCGGCGTTCCGATCGGAACGGCTCCTGACTCGCCCGTCCACGCCCCAGCCGTACATTCGACCGAGGCCTCCGTCGGCCCGTAGAAGTTGTACAACTCGGCACCGCACACCCGGGCGAACCGCTCGGCCGACGCGCCCGACAGTGCCTCACCCGAGCACACCACCCGCCGTAAGGTTCCCCATGCGGCGGGATCGCCGCCTTCCACAAAGGCGTCCAGCATCGAGGGCACGAAGTGAGCCGTCGTGACCCCTTCCGCGCGGATCAGCTCGGACAGGTACGCCGGGTCGCCATGCCCCCCGGGGCGCGCCAACACCAGTCGAGCACCCGACAGTAGTGGTGAGAACAGTTCCCACACCGACACGTCGAAGCTCACCGACGTCTTCTGCAACACCACATCATCCGCACCCAACCCGAACCGGTCCTGCATCCACAACAACCGGTTCACAATCCCCGCATGCGACACCACCACACCCTTCGGCACCCCCGTCGACCCCGACGTATACATCACATACGCCGCCCCACCAGAACCACCAGAACACACCCGCCCCACCACCGGCACACCAACACCCCCACCACCCTCACCACCCTCCACACCGGAAGCCGTCACCACACATACCGGCCCCGCATCCGCCACCATGAACGCAACCCGCTCCCGCGGATACGAAGGATCAATCGGCAGATACGCAGCACCCGCCTTCAACACCCCCAGCAACGCCACCACCAAATCAACCGACCGTTCCAACATCACCCCCACCACGGACTCGGGCCCCACCCCACGCTCCACCAGCACCCCCGCCAACCGCGACGCCCGCTCATCCAACTCCGCAAACGTCACCCGCTCCTCACCACACACCACCGCCACCACACCCGGAGACCGCACCACCTGCGCCTCGAACAACTCCGCCAACGTCACCCCCGGCACCACCACACCCGTCTCGTTCCACCCCTCCACCACCCGCTCACGCACCTCACCGGGCAATATTCCAACCTCACCCAACGGCGTCCCGGCCGCCCCCTCCAACACCGCCACCAAACCCTCAACCGCCACCTCCAACAACCCACACACCAACTCCGGATCACCCGGAGCAACAGCATCCACACTCAACCCGAACCCCAACCCGGCATCATCCACGGACACCGTCACCGGATAGTTGGTCCTGTCCGAGCTGAACAGCATCTGCATAGGGCGCTGCCCGCCCCCACCCTTTTTGTCGGCCGCTACCTCGTGACCGGACGTCCCGGCGGCCCGGCGGGGGCGGTCGCTGTGCCGGTAGTTGAGCAGGGAAGTGAAGAGGGGTGCCTGCGGTGGGACGCTGCTGGCCTTCTGGGCCAGTGCAAGGGGTGCGTGTTCGTGGGCCAGGAGGCCGGCCAGCTGGGACTGCATGGCCTTGACCGCGCCGGCCGCGTCCAGGGCCGAGACGTCCAACCGTACCGGCAGAGTGTTCATGAACGGCCCCGGAACCCGCTCCGCGCCCGCACCCGCGTTCATGCGGCCCAGCAGCACCGTCCCGAACACCACGTCCGTACGGCCGGACAGACTCGCCAGCACCCGCGCCCACGCCACGTGGAACAACGTCGCCGGACTCACCCCGAGCCGACGCGCCGATTCCCGCAACCGCCGCGCCACGCCGTCGTCCACGGCCAGTCGTGCCCGCCGCACACCGGAACCATCACCATGGGCGTCCAACAGGCCGAACGGCAGCGTCGGTTCCGTGACATCACCCAGAAGACCGGTGAAGTACTCCTCGTGCTTCTCCCGGGGAACCCCGAGGCGGGCCTGGGCCACGAAGTCACGGAACGGCAGCGGCGCCGGCAGGTCGTCACCGCGTCCGGCCATGAACGCGGCGACCTCACCCATCACCACCTCCAGTGCCGTGTGGTCCTGGAGCAGGTGATGCACCTGCACCAACGCCAGCCATCGGTCGCCGCCCGGCTCCGCCGCCACATGCACCCGCAGCAACGGCGCCAGCCGCAGATCCATCCACGAGCCGGCCGCGTCGAGCAGGTGCGCGGCTGCTTCCTGCCCGCGCACACCCTCCGGCACCGTTGTTTCCGTGACGGGGACGACCGCACGGCGCCACACCACCTGCACCGGCTCAGGCAGCCCCTCCCACACAAGGGCTGTCCGGTGAATGTCGTGCCGGTCCACCACCCGCTGGAGTGCCGTCACGAAGGCGTCCAACCGCTCGCGACCGTCAAAGGCCAGCACCGTCGGGGTCAGATACACATCCGCCTCGCCGGGCCTGGCAAGAAGGTGGTGGAAGAAGATGCCTTCCTGCAGCGGGGCGAGCGGATAGACGTCCGCCACGTTTCCGGCGCCGCCTGTCACCGCCTCACAGATCAAGCCGATCTGTGAACGCGTGAGCTCCACCAACGGCAGCATCTCCGGTCGGATCACCTGGGTGTCCTGGGGGATCCTGTTCGGCGGCACTTCCACGTCCGCGACGGCTCCGGCCACGGCCAGGGCCGCCGGAGTCGGTGCCTCGAACAGGGTCCGGACCGACACCCCGAACCCCCGGTCCCGCAGCAGCTGCAGCAATGACACCGCCAGCAGGGAGTGGCCGCCGAGTTCGAAGAAGTTGTCCTCGGCCCCGACCCGCTCCAGGCCCAGCACCTCGGCGAACGCCTGGCACACGATCTCCTCGGCCACGGTCGCCGGTCCACGCGTGCCCTCGCCGGCCGTGGACTGCGGCGCCGGCAGCGCGGTTCGGTCCACCTTCCCGTTCACCGTCAACGGCACCGCGTCCAGCATCACGACCGCCGACGGCACCATGTACTCCGGCAACCGCTGCCCGGCAAAGGCACGCAGTTCCGCGGGCAGGGGGCGATCCGCCGTAGCGGTGTCTGCGCTTTCGGGCACCACGTAGGCGACGAGCCGCTGGTCACCGGGTGTGTCCTCACGAGCGATCACGACAACGTGAACGACCCCCGGATACGCCAGCAACACGGCCTCGACCTCCGCCGGCTCGATCCGGAACCCCCTAACCTTCACCTGATCATCCGCCCGCCCGGCGAAGACCAACTGACCATCAGCCGTCCACCGCGCCAGATCCCCCGTCCGATACATCCGCCCACCCGGAGCCCCGAACGGACACGCCACAAACCGCTCCGCCGTCAACCCCCGACGACCCCGATACCCCCGCGCCAACTGCACCCCAGCCACATACAACTCACCCACCACACCCGGCGCCACCGGCCGCAACCACCCGTCCAACACAAACACCGACACCCCAGGAACCGGACGACCCACCGGAACCGACTCCGACACCACCTCCCCCACACCCACCTCGAACACACAACACCCCACCACCGCCTCCGTCGGCCCATACTCATTGACAACAACCGTCCCCGGCGCCCGATCCAGCCACGACCTCACCACCCCACCACCCAAAGCCTCCCCACCCACAACCACCCGAGCCCCCAACCCCGCCAACCTCCCAGCCGACACCTGCTCCCCAAGCAACGGAAGATGAGCCGGAACCACCTTCACCAACGAAAACCCCCCACCCTCCTCCAACAAACCCGCCAGACCCTCCACACCACCACGCCCACCGAACACCACCGCCGCCCCCGACACCAACGGCAACAACACACTCGTCAACGTCAGATCAAAACCGAACGACGAATGCACCGGCACCCGACCACCCACACCCACCCCATACCGCTCAACCGCCCACCCCACATAACCCGCCACACCCCCATGAGAAACCTCAACACCCTTCGGCACCCCCGTCGAACCCGACGTATACATCACATACGCCAAATCATCACCACCCACCTCCACCCCCACAGCCACCGCAACCTCCGAAGCCACCGCAACCTCCGGATCATCCGCACACACCACACCCACCCCAGCCGGCAACAACCCCACCAACCCAGCCAACGACTCCCCATCACCCACCACCACACCCACACCACTGTCCACCACCATGAACACCAACCGCTCCACCGGAACCCCCGGATCCAACGGCACCCACGCCGCCCCCACCCGCCACACCGCCAACAAACCCACCACCAACCCCACACCCAACTCCCCACACAACCCCACCACCGACCCCACACCCACACCCCGACCCACCAACACACCAGCCAACCGAGACACCCGCTCATCCAACTCCCCAAACGTCACCTCCCCCTCCCCACACACCACCGCCACCCCACCCGGATCCACAGCCACCCGCCCCGCAAACAACACCGGCACCACAACACCCGAACCCACAACACCCACCCCACTCCACTCCACCAACACCCGCTCCCGCTCACCCCCCGACAACACATCCACCTCATGCACCCGCACACCCGGATCCACAGCCACCGCCCCCAACACCCGCACCAAACGACCAGCAACCCCCTCCACCGACGCCACATCAAACACATCCGCCGCACCCGTGATCGACCCGGACAACCCGTTGGCCCGACCGCCCCCGCCCGGGGCCTCGCCCAAGGTGACATCCAGGTCGAACTTGGCCGGCATCTCACCGGCCGCCATCGGCCTCACCTGTACGCCGGGCAGGTGCAGAGCCGCCGTGGCGTTGTTCTGCCAGGTGAACATGGTCTGGAACAGCGGATGCCTGGCCAGGGAGCGGCCCGGCGCCAGCAGCTCCACCAGCCGCTCGAACGGCACGTCCTGGTGTTCCAGGGCGGCCAGGCTGGATTCCCGTACCCGTGTGAGCACGTCGGTGAAGGAAGGGTCGCCGGACAGATCGGTCCGCAGGACAAGGGTGTTGACGAAGAACCCGACAAGGTCGTCCAAGGCCTGGTCCGTCCGGCCCGCCACCGCCGTACCGATCGGGATGTCCTCACCCGCGCCCAGCCGGAACAACACCACCGCCAGCGCCGCCTGCACCACCATGAACAGCGTGACACCCTGCTCACGCGCCAACGCGACCAGCCGCGCATGCACCTCGGCAGGAACATCGAGAGCCACCGTGTGACCCCGGTGCGACGCCACCACCGGACGCGGCCGGTCCGTGGGCAGCACGAGCTCCTCCGGAGCCCCCGCCAGCGTCTCCCGCCAGTAACCGACCTGGCCCGCCAGCACGCTGTCCGGGTCCTCTTCCGCACCCAGCAGCTCCCGCTGCCACAGGGTGTAGTCGGCGTACTGCACCGGCAGCGGTTCCCAGCCCGGCTCACGCCCCGCGCACCGCGCCGCATACGCCTGGGAGAGATCACGGGCCAGCGGACCCATCGACCAGCCGTCCCCCGCGATGTGATGCAGCACCAGCACCAGCACATACACGTCCGGACCGGTCTCGACCAGCAGAGCCCGCAACGGGATCTCCGCCGCCAGCTCAAATGCGCGTCCCGTCTCGGCCGCCACCAGATCCGCCACCTGCTCCTCTGCGGCCTGTGCGACCTGCAGCACCTCACCCACCTCAGCAGGCGTCAGCACCTGCTGGAACGGCTCTCCGTCCACGACGGGGAACACCGTGCGCAACACCTCGTGGCGGGCGACCAGGTCCGACAGCGCCGCTCCCAGCGCATCGACGTCGACTCGCCCGCTCAGGCGCAACGCCGCCCGGATGTGGTAAGTCGGGCTCGCCCCCTCCAGCTGCGCCAGGAACCACAACCGGCGCTGGGCGAACGACAACGGCACCCGTTCAGGCCGCTCCCACGGCGCCAAGCCCACCCAGGCGGGAGCGGTGGCGTTGATCCGCGCCGCCAGAGCGGCCGGCGTCGGCTCCTCGAACAACATCCGGACACCTGCGTCGACCCCGAAAACGGTCCGGACCCGGGACACCAGCCTCGTCGCCAGCAGCGAATGGCCACCCAGTTCGAAGAAGTCGTCCTCCACCCCCACCTGTTCCAGGCCCAGGACGTCGGCGAAGAGGTGGCAGAGGATCTCCTCGTCGGCGGTGGCGGGCCTGCGGCTGCTCCCTGTCGAGCTGTACTCCGGCGCGGGCAGGGCGGCCCGGTCCACCTTCCCGTTCGCGGTGATCGGCAGCTCGTCGAGCACCACGACGGCTGACGGCACCATGTACTCCGGCAGGAGCCGCCCCATGAAGGTGACGGGATCCGCGGGCAGGTGGGATTCCGCCGCGGAGCCGTCTCCGGCTTCGGGCACCACATGGTCGGGAACCACATAGGCAGTGAGGCGTTTGTCCCCAGGAGTGTCCTCCCGCACGACGACCACCGCCTGGGCGATGCCCGGGCAGCCGGACAGCACAGCCTCGACCTCACCCGGTTCGACGCGGAACCCGCGGATCTTCACCTGCTCGTCGGCCCGTCCGGCAAAGACCAGCTGGCCGTCGGCCGTCCAGCGCGCCAGATCCCCGGTCCGGTACATGCGCTCGCCGGGCGCGCCGAACGGGCAGGCGACAAAACGCTCGGCCGTCAGCCCCGGCCGACCGTGGTAACCCCGCGCCAGGCCCGCCCCCGCCAGGTACAGCTCACCCACCACCCCACGCGGCACCGGCCGCAGGCCACCGTCGAGAAGACAGACACGGGTGTTGTCCATCGGCCGGCCGAGCGGCGGCGTCTCCGGAACCGCCGGGCCGCCCTCGACGGCGTACTGGGTCACACAGAACGTCGTCTCCGTCGGCCCGTACACGGGCCGTACCGTCAGTCCCGGACAGGCCTCAAGCACCGCCGTCATCGTCTGCGACGGAACCACATCGCCTCCGGTGAGCACCTCCCGCAGGCCGCTGAAGCACTCAGGGTCCTCCTGTGCCAGGACCCTCAGCAGTCCGGCCGGCACCCAGGCATGGCTGAGCCCATGCGCACCGACCAGCGCTCGGACCAGCCCGCCGTCCAGTTCGCCCGCCGGAGCCAGCACGACCGTGCCGCCCCGCGCCAAGGTCACCCACAACTCGAAGACCGACGCGTCGAACGCGTACGGCGCATGGCCGAGGACCCGTGTCGGCACCGACTCCTCCCAGCACCGGTCCATCGCCCGTGCCACCACGTCCCGCTGGGAGACCACCACGCCCTTCGGCCGCCCCGTCGATCCCGACGTGTACATCACGTACGCCGCGGCGTCGGGCCGGCCCGGCCCCGCCACCGCCGCCGGCCCAGCCACCACCGCTGGTTCCGCCACCCCTGCTGGTCCGGCCGTCACCGCCTGCTCGGCCACGCCCGGGTCGTCGACACACACCACAGGCACATCCAGTGCCCGCGGCAGTATCCCGGCGAGCCCCCTGGTGGTCACCGCACACACCGGCCCGCCGTCGGCCAGCATGAGCCCGACCCGCTCGGTGGGATACGACGGATCGACGGGCAGATAGGCGCCTTCTGCCTTCCACACCGCCAGCAACGCCACCACCAGGTCGAGCGACCGCTCCAGCATCACCGCGACCACCGACTCCGCGCCCACCCCGTGCGCGGCCAGTACACCTGCCAGGCGGGCCGCTCGCGCGTCCAGCTCGGCGTACGTCAAGCGGTCGTCCCCTTGGACCACCGCCACGGCATCGGGGCTGCTGGTCACCCACTGGTCGATCAGCTGGGGCAGCGTCGTGTCGACGGTCTCGGTGGCCGTGTCGTTCCAGCCCGCCAGGAGGTGCGCACGCTCGGCATCGGGCAGGACCTCGATCCTGGACAAGGGCCTTTCGGGTGCGGCCTCCAGGGCGGCAACCAGATTCTCAAGAGCGGTGTGCAGCGACGCGCACACCGGCCCCGGGTCCACCTGAGCGATCACGTCGACCGTCAGCTCGAAGCCGGTTCCCAGGTCGTCCACCGCGAGCACCAGCGGGTAGTTGGTTCGGTCCTGGACGAACAGGAGCGCGGTACCGTCCGTGCGGGCCCGCCTCTCGTCGGCGCTGACCGCCGCCCTGCGGCTGTGACGGTAGTTGAAGAGCGAGGTGAACAGCGGAGCGGAAGGTGCGACGCCGCTGGCCTGCTGCGCGAGTGACAGGGGAGCGTGCTCGTGCACCAGCAGGCCGGCGAGCTGGGACCGCATCGCCTTCACCGCGTCCAGCGCGCTCAGGTTCGCGACGTCCATCCGTACCGGCAAGGTGTTCATGAAGGGACCGGGTATCCGCTCCGCACCCCGCCCCGCGTTCATGCGGCCCAGCAGCACCGTCCCGAACACCACGTCCGTACGCCCGGACAGACTCGCCAGCACCCGCGCCCACGCCACGTGGAACAACGTCGCCGGACTCGTCCCCAGCTCTCGCGCCCGCTCCCGCACCCGCTCCGCCAGACCGTCGTCCACGGCCAGCCGTCCCTGCTCCAGATCGGTGCCATCGCCGCGGGTGTCGGTGAGACCGAACGGCAACGTCGCCTCGGTGACGTCCCCCAGGAGGGCCGCGAAGTACTCCTCGTGCTCCTGACGGGACACACCCAGCCGGGCCTGCGCCACGAAGTCACGGAACGGCAGTGGAGCCGGCAGTTCGTCGCCGCGTCCGGCCAGGAACGCGGCGACCTCGCCCAGGACCACGTCCGCCGCCGTGTGGTCCTGCAGCAGGTGATGCACCTGCAGCAGCGCCAGCCACCGCCCACTTCCGGGCTCCGCCGCCACGTGCACCCGCAGCAACGGCGCCCGCCGCAGATCCATCCACGCCCCGGCCACAGCCAGCAACCGGGCCACCGGATCAGCCTCGTTGGCCGGCAGCGTCACCTCCGTCACCGGTACGACCGCACGACGCCGCACCACCTGCACCGGCTCCGGCAACCCCTCCCACACCAACGCCGTCCGGTAGATGTCATGCCGGTCGACCACCCACTGCAACGCCCCGAGGAACTTGTCCAATCGTGCGCGGGAGTCGAACGCCATCACCATCGGCACGAGATACACGTCGGGGGTACCGGGCTCGGCGAGCAGGTGGTGGAAGAAGATGCCCTCCTGCAACGGCGCCAGCGGATACACGTCCGCCACGTTCGCCGCCCCACCCTCCACCGCCGCACACACCAACTCCACCTGCGCGGGCGACAGATCAACGAGCGGGAGCATCTCCGGCGCGATCGCCTCCGCACCCTCCGGGATGCCGTTCGCCGGCACCTCCACCTCGGCACCCGCCCCGGCCACCGCCAACGCCGCCGGAGTGGGCGACTCGAACAACACCCGCACCGACACCCCCACCCCCCGCTCACGCAACCGCTGCACCAACGACACCGCCAACAGCGAATGCCCACCCAACTCGAAGAAGTTGTCCTCCACCCCCACCCGCTCAAGGCGCAGGACCTCCGCGAACGCCTCGCAGACGATCTCCTCAGCCACCGTGACAGGACCCCGTCCACCAGCGGCCGCCCCGTACTCCGGTGCGGGCAAGGCGGCCCGGTCCACCTTGCCGTTCACCGTCAGCGGCAGCTCGTCCAGCACCACCACCGCCGACGGCACCATGTACTCCGGCAACCGCCCGGCAGCGAACACCCGCAGGGCGCCACCTGCCACACCATCGCCGTCGGCCACCACATAGGCGACCAGCCGGCCATCGCCGGGAGCGTCCGCACGTGCGACGGCCACTGCCCGGGTGACCGTGGGATGTGCGGCCAGAACAGCCTCGACCTCGCCCGGCTCAACTCGGAAACCCCGGACCTTCACCTGCTGGTCCGTGCGCCCCACGAAGACGAGCTCACCGTCCGCGGTCCAGCGCGCCAGGTCACCGGTGCGGTACATCCGCTCGCCAGGAGCCCCGAACGGACAGGCCACAAAACGCTCGGCCGTCAGCGCCACCTGTCCCACGTACCCACGGGCCAGACCGACGCCCGCCACATACAACTCCCCCGCCACTCCTTGCGGAACGGGCTGCAGGAACCGGTCGAGAACGTGGACACGGGTGTTGTCGATGGGGCGGCCGATAGGGACACTCGGCCCTTCCCGCCCAGGCCCTGACCGCCGGAAGGTGGTGTCGATGGTGGTCTCGGTCAGCCCGTACAGATTGTGCAACCCCGCGCCCAGCAGATCTGTCACCCGCTCGTGCAGGTCACCCCGCAGTACCTCACCACCGCTGAACACCATCCGCAGGCTGCCGCAGCCGGCCGCCCCCGGTTCGGCAGCGAAGGCCGCCAGCAGCGAGGGGACAAACTGTGCGACCGTGACCCGTTCGCGCTGGATCAGCCGTGCCAGGTACGCCGGATCGCGATGCCCCTGGGGTGCGGCGACCACGAGCACCGCACCGGCTGTCAGTGGCCACCACACTTCCCACACCGAGGCGTCGAACCCGAACGGCGTCTTGTGCAGCACCCGGTCTCCCGGTTCCAGACCGAACTCCCGCTGCATCCACGCCATATGGTTGGCCAGCGCTCCGTGTGTGACCACCACACCCTTCGGCCGCCCGGTGGACCCCGACGTGTACATCACATAAGCAGCGCTCCCGCCGTACGGCACCGGGCGCTCCGCCCCGTCCGGGTCACCGCCCGCGCCCCGCTGGGACCACTCCGGCGCATCCACGGTCAGTACCGGGACGGCTGCCCCTTCCGGAAGGGCACCGGCCAGATCACTCGTGGTCAGCACACATGCCGGGCAGGCAGCAGAGAGCATGAACGCCACCCGGTCACGGGGATGGCCGGGATCCACTGGGAGGTAGGCGGCACCGGCCTTCCATATAGCCAGCAGCGCCACCGCCAGGTCTACCGACCGCTCCAACACCACCGCCACGACCGCTTCCCGGCCCACGCCACGACCGGTCAGCTCCCGCGCCAGCCTGCTCGCCCGTTCGTCCAGCTCCGCATACGTGATCTGCTCATCCCCACACACCACGGCCGGCGCGTGAGGAGTACGGACCACCCACTCCTCGACCAGTTCGAGCACCGTGCCGTTCACTGGTTTGGTGGCGGTGTCGTTCCAGCCGTTCACCATCTGCTCGCGCTGGGCGCTCGGCAGAATTCCGACCTCGTGCACCGGGCTGTCCGGCGCCTCCTTCAGCGCCGTGATCAACCCTTCAAGAGCAGTGTGCAACGAAGCACAGACCACGTCCGGATCTCCCGGAGCAACCACATCAGCGGTCAGAACGAAGCTCGTGCCGTTGTCGTCCACGGCCACAGCGAGCGGATAGTTCGTGAGCTCCTGGTTGTGGACCAACTCGACACCCGCCAGGCCGTGTCGCACACGGTCAGCCGGCCGGTCACCGGACCGACGGCTCCGGCGGTAGTTGAAGAGAGCGGTGAACAGCGGGGCAGGGGCGGGGACGTTTCCGGCCTTCTGGGCGAGTGACAGGGGGGCGTGCTCGTGCATCAGCAGGTCCGCCAGTTGCGTACGCATCGCCTTCACGGCGCCCAGCGCACTCAGGGTCGCGACGTCCACTCGTACCGGCAGGGTGTTCATGAACGGCCCCGGCACCCGCTCGGCATCCTCCCCCGCGTTCATCCGGCCCAGCAGCACCGTCCCGAACACCACATCCGTACGCCCGGACAGGCTCGCCAACACACGGGCCCACGCCACATGGAACAACGTCGCCGGACTCACCCCGAGCCGACGCGCCTGCTCCCGCACCCGCTCCGCCAGGCCGTCGTCCACCGACTGCCGGATCCGCCGCACCCCGGTGCCGTCGCCGCGGGCGTCCGCCAGTCCGAACGGCAGCGTCGGTTCCGTGACATCGCCGAGCAGGCCGGCGAAGAACTCCTCATGCTCCGCACGCGACACGCCCAGCCGGGCCTGGGCCACGAAGTCACGGAACGGCACCGGCGCCGGCAGTTCGTCACCGCATCCTGACATGAACGCGGCGACCTCACCGAGGACCACTTCCAACGCGGTGTGGTCCTGGAGCAGGTGATGCACCTGCACCAACGCCAGCCACCTGTCACTTCCCGGCTCCGCCGCCACATGCACCCGCACCAACGGCGCCGACCGCAGATCCATCCACGCACCGGCCGCCGCCAGCAGTTCCACCACGGGATCGGCCCCGCTCGTCGGCAGCGTCACCTCGGTCACCGGTACGACCGCACGACGCCGCACCACCTGCACCGGCTCCGGCAACCCCTCCCACACCAACGCCGTCCGGTAGATGTCATGCCGGTCCACGACCCGCTGCAACGCCGACAGGAACCCGTCCAGCCGCTCACGACCGTCGAACGCAAGCGTCATCGGCACGAGATACACGTCTGCGTCGCCAGGCTCGGCGAGCAGATGATGGAAGAAGATGCCCTCCTGCAGCGGGGCCAGCGGATACACGTCCGCCACGTTCGCCGCGCCGCCCTCCACCGCCGCACACACCAACTCCACCTGCTCAGGCGACAGATCCACCAACGGCAGCATCTCCGGCGCGATCACCTCCGCACCCTCCGGGATCCCGTTCGCCGGCACCTCCGCACCCTCCGGGATCCCGTTCGCCGGCACCTCCACCACACCACCGACACCGTCACCGGCCATCGCCAACGCAGCCGGCGTAGGCGCCTCGAACAACGCCCGCACCGACACCCCCACCCCCCGCTCACGCAACCGCTGCACCAACGACACCGCCAACAGCGAATGCCCACCCAACTCGAAGAAGTTGTCCTCGGCGCCGACCCGCTCCAGGCCCAGCACCTCAGCAAACACCTGACAGACGATCTCTTCCGAGACTGTGACAGGGCCCCGACCGCTACCAGCCGAGCCGTACTCCGGTGCCGGCAACGCGGCCCGGTCCACCTTCCCGTTCACCGTCAACGGCAGCTCATCCACGATCACCACCACCGACGGCACCATGTACTCCGGCAGCCGCCCGGCAACAAACCCCCGCAGCACCTCCCCCACCACACCATCGCCCGCGGACACCACATACCCGACGAGGCGCTTGTCACCAGTGCTGTCCTCACAGACAACGACCACGGCCTGAGCCACGCCGGAATGAGCCGCCAGCACCGCCTCGACCTCCGCAGGCTCGACCCGGAACCCCCGGACCTTCACCTGCTCGTCCGCCCGCCCCACAAAGACGAGCTCACCGCCCGCGGTCCAACGGACCAGATCCCCCGTCCGGTACATCCGCTCACCCGGCCCACCGAACGGACACGCCACAAAACGCTCCGCCGTCAGGGCCGACTGGGCCTGATAACCACGGGCCAGACCAGCCCCCGCCACATACAACTCCCCCGCAACCCCGGCGGCACCGGCCGCAGATACCCATCGAGCACATACGTACGGGTATTGTCCAACGGCCGCCCGATCGGCAGCACCGCCGACACCGCCCGGGCATCCGCCGCCACACATTGCGTGGCACACAACGTGATCTCCGTCGGACCGTACAAATGCCGCACCACCACACCCGGACACGCCTCCAACACCTTCGCCACCGACCCCGCCGGCACCACATCCCCACCCGTCAACACCTCACGCAACCCGCCAAAACACCCCGGATCCTCATCCGCCAACACCCGCAACAACCCCGCCGTCACATGCACATGACTCACCCCATGCACAGCAACCAACGACCGAATCGCCTCACCGTCGAGGTCACCGGCCGGAGCCAGCACCACCGTCCCACCACGCCCCAACGTCACCCACAACTCAAACACCGACGCATCAAACGCATACGGCGCATACCCCAACACCCGCCCCAGCTCCGTCCAGCACCCATCCGAGACCAGCGCCACCACATCCCGCTGAGACACCACCACACCCTTCGGCACCCCCGTCGACCCCGACGTATACATCACATACGCCGCCACATCCGCAGACACCGGCACCGGCACCGGCAGCACCCCCGCACCCACCACACCCGGATCATCCACACACACCACCGGCACACCCAACTCCCGCCCCACGCCGGAAGCCGCCACCACACACACCGGCCCCGCATCCGCCACCATGAAAGCAACCCGCTCCCCCGGATACGACGGATCGACCGGCAGATACGCAGCACCCGCCTTCCACACCCCCAACAACGCCACCACCAAGTCAACAGACCGCTCCAACATCACCCCCACCACGGACTCAGGCCCCACCCCACGAGACACCAGCACCCCAGCGAACCGCGACGCCCGCTCATCCAACTCTGCGAACGACACCTCCTCATCCCCACACACCACCGCCACCCCACCCGGATCCACAGCCACCCGCCCCGCGAACAACACCGGCCAGGTCACATCAGGAACAGCCACCCCCGTGTCGTTCCAACCCACCACCACCCGACCACGCTCCACCTCCGACAACACCTCAACCCCACCCACCCGCACCAACGGATCCGCCGCCACCACCGACAACACCCGCACCAACCGCTCAGCAAACAACCCCACCGAATCCACATCAAACAGATCCGCCGACCCGATCACCGACCCCCGCAACCCCACCGGCCGACCCACACCATCAGTCACCTCACTCAACGTCACTTCCAGGTCGAACCGGGAAGGCAACCCCTGCGTCGCGGTTCCATCGGCGTTGAGCATGCCTTCAGCACGCAGGCCTGGCAGTTTCATGGTGGCCTGGCCCAGGTGCTGCACGCTGAGCATGACCTGGAACAGCGGATGGCGAGACAGTGACCGGTCCGGGGCCAGCGACTCCACGAGCCGCTCGAACGGCACATCCTGATGCTCAAGGGCAGCGAGGCTGGTCTCGCGCACCCGCTGCAGAAGATCGAGGAAGGTCGGGTCACCCGACAGATCGGCTCGGAGCACCAGCGTGTTGACGAAAAAGCCAACCAGATCGTGCAGTGCGGGATCGGTCCGGCCGGCCACCGCCGTACCGATCGGGATGTCCTCACCCGCGCCCAACCGCGACAGCAGCACCGCCAACGCGGCCTGTACCACCATGAACAACGTGACACCCTGCTCACGCGCCAACGCAGCAAGCTGGGCATGCACATCGGCAGGCACATCGAGAGCCACCGTGTGGCCCCGGTGCGACGCCATCACCGGACGCGGCCGGTCCACCGGAAGGGCGAGCTCCTGTGGTGCCCCGGCCAGCGCTTTCCGCCAGTACGCCACCTGCCGGGCCAGGACGCTGCCAGGGTCCTCGGCGCTGCCCAGCAGCTCCCGCTGCCAGAGGGTGTAGTCCGCGTACTGGACCGGCAGCTGCTGCCACCCCGGCTCGTGTCCTGCACATCGCGCCGCGTACGCCCGGGAGATGTCACGGGCCAAGGGCCCCATCGACCAACCGTCACCCGCGACGTGATGCAACACCACCACCAGCACATGCACATCCGGACCGGTCTCGACAAGCAGAGCCCGCAACGGGATCTCGGCCGCGAGGTCGAATCCATGCCCGACCTCAGCCGCCACCAGACCCGCGGCCTCATCCTCGGTCGCACGCGTGACCCGCAGCACCTCACCCACCTCGCCAGGCGCCAGCACGTGCTGGAACGGCTCCCCGTCGCGGGCGGGCAGCACGGTGCGCAGTACCTCGTGCCGGACAGCGACATCACTGAGCGCCGTCCGCAGCGCCGCGACGTCCAGCTCTCCATCCAGACGCAGCACCACAGGCAAGTTGTAGATCGGGCTCGGCCCCTCCAACTGCGCCAGGAACCACAACCGCCGCTGTGCGAACGACAGAGGGATCATCGGCTTTCACCTTCCCTGCGCATGGGCCGTAGGACAGGTCGCTCAGGTTTCCGCTCAGTTCTCAGTCGTGTCGCCAGGGCCGCCGGAGTCGGTGCCTCGAACAGGGCTCGCACTCCTACCTCGATCCCGAGGCGCAGCTGGATCTGGGAGACGAGCCGGACGGCCAGGAGTGAATGTCCGCCCAGGTCGAAGAAGCTGTCGTCCGCGCCGACGTGTTCCAGGCCGAATACGTCGGTGAAGATCTCACAGAGGATGCGCTCATCCTCTGTGGAGGGTTCCCGGCTGACCCGGGCGGACTGGGGGCCGGGGGCCGGCAGGGCTGACCGGTCAAGTTTTCCGTTCGCAGTCAGGGGCAGCTCGTTCAGCACCACTACGGCTGACGGCACCATGTATTCCGGCAACCGCCGACCGGCGAACACCCGCAGTTCGGTGGGCAGGTTCGTATCCGACCCGCCAGGGTTGCCGTCCGGGGTGACGTAGGCGACGAGGCGTTGGTCGCCCGTCGCATCGGTACGAGCGACGACCACGGCCTGGGCGACGTCGGGATGAGCGGTCAGGACGGCCTCGACCTCACCCGGCTCGATCCGGAACCCACGCACCTTCACCTGACCATCCGCACGCCCCACAAACGCCAACTCACCATCAACAGTCCACCGAACCAGATCCCCCGTCCGATACATCCGCTCACCCACCCCACCGAACGGACACGCCACAAACCGCTCCGCCGTCAACCCCGTACGGCCGTGGTAACCACGCGCCAGCCCCACCCCCGCGATATACAACTCCCCCACCACACCCGGAGGCACCGGCCGCAACCACCCATCCAGCACAAACACCCGCGTATTCCAGATCGGCCCACCAATCAACACACCACCCGACCCACCCCCAAACACCCACGCCGTCGAATCAACCGACACCTCCGTCGGCCCATACAAGTTATGCAACTCCGCACCACACACCCGCACAAACCGCTCCGCCAACCCCCCCGACAACGCCTCACCCGAACACACCACCCGCCGCAACGACCCCCACCCAGCCGGATCACCACCCTCCACAAACACCTCCAGCATCGACGGCACAAAATGAACCGTCGTCACCCCCTCCGCACGAATCACCTCCGACAGATACACCGGATCCCCCTGCCCACCCGGCCGCGCCAACACCAACCGCGCACCCGACACCAACGGCCAGAACAACTCCCACACCGACACATCAAAACTCACCGACGTCTTCTGCAACACCACATCATCCGCACCCAACCCGAACCGGTCCTGCATCCACAACAACCGGTTCACAATCCCCGCATGCGACACCACCACACCCTTCGGCACCCCCGTCGACCCCGACGTATACATCACATACGCCGCCCCACCAGAACCACCAGAACACACCCGCCCCACCACCGGCACACCAACACCCCCACCACCCCCACCACCCTCCACACCGGAAGCCGTCACCACACACACCGGCCCCGCATCCGCCACCATGAACGCAACCCGCTCCCGCGGATACGAAGGATCAATCGGCAGATACGCAGCACCCGCCTTCAACACCCCCAACAACGCCACCACCAAATCAACCGACCGCTCCAACATCACCCCCACCACAGACTCCGGCCCCACCCCACGCTCCACCAGCACCCCCGCCAACCGCGACGCCCGCTCATCCAACTCCGCAAACGTCACCCGCTCCTCACCACACACCACCGCCACCACACCCGGAGACCGCACCACCTGCGCCTCGAACAACTCCGCCAACGTCACCCCCGGCACCACCACACCCGTCTCGTTCCACCCCTCCACCACCCGCTCACGCACCTCACCGGGCAATATTCCAACCTCACCCAACGGCGTCCCGGCCGCCCCCTCCAACACCGCCACCAAACCCTCAACCGCCACCTCCAACAACCCACACACCAACTCCGGATCACCCGGAGCAACAGCATCCACACTCAACCCGAACCCCAACCCGGCATCATCCACGGACACCGTCACCGGATAGTTGGTCAAGTCCTCACCCGACAGGACCCTTATGCCGGCCAGTTCACCGGTCCGGTTCGTCGACGAACGTGCGCCGTCGCTGTGCCGGTAGTTGAAGAGAGCGGTGAACAGAGGTACCGGCGGGGGAACGCTGCTGGCTTTCTGTGCCACGGCCAAGGGCGTGTGCTCGTGCACCAGCAGGCCGGCGAGCTGTGACCGCATCGCCTTCACCGCGTCCAGCGCGCTCAGGTTCGCGACGTCCATCCGTACCGGCAGGGTGTTCATGAAGGGACCCGGCACCCGCTCGGCGCCCGCCCCCGCGTTCATCCGGCCCAACAGCACCGTCCCGAACACCACGTCCGTACGGCCGGACAGGCTCGCCAGCACCCGCGCCCACGCCACATGGAACAACGTCGCCGGACTCGTCCCCAGCTGACGTGCCTGCTCCCGTATTCGCTGCGCCAGACCGTCGTCCAGGGCCGACCGCGCCCGCCGCGCGCCGGTGCCGTCGCCATGGGCATCAGCCAGGCCGAACGGCAGCGTCGGCTCCGTCACGTCACCCAGCAGATCCTCGAAGTACTCCTCATGCTCCTGCCGCGAGACACCCAGCCGGGCCTGTGCCACGAACTCGCGGAACGGAAGCGGCACCGGCAACTCATCCCCACGCCCCGCCAAGAACGCAGCGACCTCACCCAGGACCACTTCCAGCGCCGTGTGGTCCTGCAGCAGGTGATGCACCTGCACCAACGCCAGCCACCGGTCGCCGCCCGGCTCCGCCGCCACATGCACCCGCAGCAACGGTGCCAGCCGCAGATCCATCCACGAGCCGGCCGCAGCCAGCAGCTCAGTCACGGGGTCCGCGTCCCCTGACAGCTCCACCTCGGTCACCGGTACGACCGCACGGCGCCGCACCACCTGCACCGGCTCCGGCAACCCCTCCCACACCAACGCCGTGCGGTAGATGTCATGCCGGTCGACCACCCACTGCAACGCCGCCACAAACGCGTCCAACCGCTCACGGCTGTCGAAGGCCAGCGTCATCGGCACGAGATACACGTCGGGAGTACCGGGCTCGGCGAGCAGGTGGTGGAAGAATATGCCCTCCTGCAGCGGCGCCAGCGGATACACGTCCGCCACGTTCGCCGCGCCGCCCTCCACCGCCGCACACACCAACTCCACCTGCTCAGGCGACAGATCCACCAACGGCAGCATCTCCGGCGCGATCACCTCCGCACCCTCCGGGATCCCGTTCGCCGGCACCTCCACCACACCACCGACGCCACCAGCCGCGGCCAGCGCCGCCGGAGTGGGCGACTCGAACAACGCCCGCACCGACACCCCCACCCCCCGCTCACGCAACCGCTGCACCAACGACACCGCCAACAGCGAATGCCCACCCAACTCGAAGAAGTTGTCCTCAGCACCCACCTGCTCAAGGCCCAGGACCTCCGCGAACGCCTCGCAGACGATCTCCTCAGCCACCGTGACAGGACCCCGTCCACCACCGGCCGCCCCGTACTCCGGTGCGGGCAAGGCGGCCCGGTCCACCTTGCCGTTCACCGTCAACGGCAGCTCGTCCAGCACCACCACCGCCGACGGCACCATGTACTCCGGCAACCGCCCGGCAGCGAACACCCGCAGACCCGCAGGCAGGAGCCGATCCTCCGCAGCGACGTCTCCGCCCTCGGGCACCACGTAGGCGACGAGGCGCTTGTCGCCGGGGGTGTCCTCACGGGCGATGACGACAGCCTGGGCGACACCGGGATGGGCGGCCAGGGCCTGCTCGACCTCCGCAGGCTCCACCCGGAACCCCCGGACCTTCACCTGCTCGTCCGCGCGCCCCACGAAGACGAGCTCACCGCCCGCGGTCCAACGGGCCAGATCCCCCGTCCGGTACATCCGCTCACCCGGCCCACCGAACGGACACGCCACAAAACGCTCCGCCGTCAGGGCCGACTGGGCCTGATAACCACGGGCCAGACCAGCCCCCGCCACATACAACTCCCCCGCAACCCCCGGCGGCACCGGCCGCAGATACCCATCGAGCACATACGTACGGGTATTGTCCAACGGCCGCCCGATCGGCAGCACCGCCGACACCGCCCGGGCATCCGCCGCCACACATTGCGTGGCACACAACGTGATCTCCGTCGGACCATACAAATGCCGCACCACCACACCCGGACACGCCTCCAACACCTTCGCCACCGACCCCGCCGGCACCACATCCCCACCCGTCAGCACCTCACGCAACCCGCCAAAACACCCCGGATCCTCATCCGCCAACACGCGCAACAACCCCGCCGTCACATGCACATGACTCACCCCATGCACAGCAACCAACGACCGAATCGCCTCACCGTCGAGGTCACCGGCCGGAGCCAGCACCACCGTCCCACCACGCCCCAACGTCACCCACAACTCAAACACCGACGCATCAAACGCATACGGCGCATACCCCAACACCCGCCCCAGCTCCGTCCAGCACCCATCCGAGACCAGCGCCACCACATCCCGCTGAGACACCACCACACCCTTCGGCGCCCCCGTCGACCCCGACGTATACATCACATACGCCGCCACATCCGCAGACACCGGCACCGGCACCGGCACCGGCAGCACCCCCGCACCCACCACACCCGGATCATCCACACACACCACCGGCACACCCAACTCCCGCCCCACGCCGGAAGCCGCCACCACACACACCGGCCCCGCATCCGCCACCATGAACCCGATCCGCTCCCCCGGATACGACGGATCAACCGGCACATACGCAGCACCCGCCTTCCACACCCCCAACAACGCCACCACCAAGTCAACAGACCGCTCCAACATCACCGCGACCACGGACTCAGGCCCCGCCCCACAAGACACCAGCACCCCAGCGAACCTCGACGCCCGCTCATCCAACTCCGCGAACGACACCTCCTCATCCCCACACACCACCGCCACCCCACCCGGATCCACAGCCACCCGCCCCGCAAACAACACCGGCCAGGTCACATCGGCAGCGGCCACCGCCGTGTCGTTCCAACCCTTCACCACCAGCTCACGGTGGGACGCAGGCAGCACCTCAAGCTCACGCAAGGCTGTCCGGAGGTCGCCTTCCAGTTCCCCTACGAGGTTCTCGATCGCCGCGCGCAGCATCCCGCACACCAGCTCCGGGTCCCCCGGTGCGACGGCGTCGGCCGTGATCCCGAAGACCGTCTTCATGTCGTCCACCGACACGGCCAACGGATAGTTGGTGAGCTCCGTGTCGTACACCATCTCCACGCCGGTCAGACCAGCGGATGGCCGATCAGTTGCCCGCCGGCCGTGCCGGTAGTTGAACAGGGAGGTGAACAAGGGGGCGGACGCCGGGATACCGGTGGTCTTCTGTGCGAGTGCCAGGGGGGCGTGCTCGTGCACCAGCAGGCCGGCCAGCTGGGACTGCATGGCCTTGACCGCACCGACCACATCATGAGCGGCGGTGTCGAGCCGTACCGGCAGGGTGTTCATGAAGGGGCCGGGTATGCGGTCCGCGCCCGCACCCGCGTTCATCCGGCCCAGCAGTACCGTCCCGAACACCACGTCCGTACGCCCGGACAGACTTGCCAGCACCCTTCCCCATGCCACGTGGAACAGCGTCGCCGGACTCGTCCCGAGTCCACGCGCCTGCTCCCGCACCCGCTTCGCCACGCCCTCGTCCACCGTCACCCGTGCTCGTCGCGCACCGATACCGTCGCCATGGGCATCAGCCAGGCCGAACGGCAGCGTCGGCTCCGTCACGTCACCCAGCAGGCCCTCGAAGTACTCCTCGTGCTCCTGCCGGGACACGCCCAGCCGGGCCTGTGCCACGAACTCGCGGAACGGAAGCGACACCGGCAACTCGTCACCACGCCCCGCCATGAGCGCAGATACCTCAGCCATCACCACTTCCAGCGCCGTGTGGTCCTGGAGCAGGTGATGCACCTGCACCAGCGCCAGCCAACGCTCACTGCCCGGCTCGGCCGCCACATGCACCCGTACCAACGGGGCCCGTCGCAGATCCATCCACGCACCCGCCACGGCCAGCAGTTCAGCCGCAGCCTCCCCGGCCCCGGGCAGGACCACCTCGGTCACCGGTAGCACGGCACGGCGCCAGACCACCTGTACCGGTTCCGGCAATCCTTCCCACACCACTCCGGTGCGGTAGATGTCATGCCGGTCCACCACTCGCTGCAAGGCCGAGAGGAACGCGTTCAACCGCTCGCGGGCGTCGAAGGCCACCACTGTCGGTCCCAAGTACACATCCGCCTCGCCAGGCTCGGCGAGCAGGTGATGGAAGAAGATGCCCTCCTGCAGCGGGGCCAGCGGATACACGTCCGCCACGTTCGCCGCGCCGCCCTCCACCGCCGCACACACCAACTCGACCTGCTCACGAGACAGATCCACCAGCGGCAGCATCTCCGGCGTGATCACCTGGGCACCGTCCGGGATCCCGTTCGGCGGCACCTCCACCACACCACCGACACCGTCACCGGCCATCGCCAACGCCGCCGGAGTGGGCGACTCGAACAGCGCCCGCACCGACACCCCCACCCCACGCTCACGCAACCGCTGCACCAACGACACCGCCAACAGCGAATGCCCACCCAACTCGAAGAAGTTGTCCTCCACCCCCACCCGTTCCAGACCCAGCACCTCGGCGAACACCCCGCACACGATCTCTTCCGACACCGTGGCAGGACCCCGCCCACCACCGGCCGCGGCATACTCCGGTACCGGCAACGCGGCCCGGTCCACCTTCCCGTTCACCGTCAACGGCAGCTCATCCACGATCACCACCACCGACGGCACCATGTACTCCGGCAACCGCCCGGCAACAAACCCCCGCAGCTCCTCCCCCACTCCAGGGCCGTCAACGGGGACGGCATAAGCGACCAGTCGCACGTCGCCGGGAGCGTCCTCGCGTACCACCGCCACCGCTTGAGCCACGCCAGGATGCGCCGCCAGTACGGCCTCGACCTCGCCCAGTTCGATCCGGAAGCCCCGCACCTTCACCTGGTCGTCGACACGTCCCACGAACACCAGCTGGCCGTCGGCCGTCCAGCGGACCAGGTCCCCGGTGCGGTACATCCGCTCACCCGGTGCCCCGAACGGACACGCCACAAAGCGCTCCGCCGTCAGCGCCGGCCGGTCGTGATACCCCCGCGCCAGCTGAGCGCCTGCCACATGGAGTTCACCCGCAACCCCGGGAGGCACCGGCTGCAAGAACCTGTCCAGTACATACGCCCGGGTGGTCGCGAACGGCCGGCCGATCGGCACCGGCCCCTCGCCCGTCTCACCAGCACCGACCGGGTAGTGCGTACAGCCGACCGTCACCTCCGTCGGACCGTAGTGATTCACCACTGCGACGCCCGGATACCGGTCACGCCAACGCCGCACCTGCCCCCAGCTGAGCGCCTCCCCTCCCACCATCAACTGTCCGGTGGGGGCACACTGCTCCGGCAACTCCTCCAGGACCGGCAGATGGCTCGGCGTCACCTTGAGGAAGGTCAGACGCCGGTCGCCCAGCAGCGCAGGCAATTCCTCGTCCAACGCACCCACATACACGCAACCACCGCTGACCAGGCCTCCGAACAGACCCGTCACGCCCGCGTCGAACGACACCGGCGCATGCAGCAGACTGCTCTCACTCACTCCCGGATACGCCTTTCGGCACCACTCCGCATAACTGGCCAACGCCCCGTGCGACACGACCACGCCCTTCGGGCGTCCGGTCGACCCCGACGTGTAGATCACATACGCCGCGTTCTCCGCCGTCGGCCGCGCTGTCACCGGCTGTGCCGACTCGTCGACCACGGGCGGGGTGTCCACGCGCACTACCGGAAGAGGCGGACTCTGCGGAAGACCTTCGGCCAGATCACCGGTCGTCATCAGACACACCGGTCGGCAGTCGCCCAGCATGAACGCGATCCGCTCGTCCGGATTACCCGGATCGATCGGCAGATAGGCGCCACCTGCCTTCCACACCGCCAGCAGCGCCACCACCAGATCAGCCGACCGCTCCAGCATCACCGCGACGACCGACTCCGCGCCCACTCCATGGGACACCAACGCCCCCGCCAGACGCGACGCACGCTCGTCCAGCTCCGCGTAGCTCAGCTCCTGGTCCGCGCCCACCACGGCGACCGCATCCGGAGTCCGCGCCACCTGCGCCTCGATGAGCTCAGGCACGACGGTTCGTGCCTCGATCACACCCGAGTCGTTCCAGGTGACCAGTGCCCGCTGCCGCTCATCTTCCAACAGCACGTCGATCTCACTCGACCGAAGCCGGGCATCGCCCACCAACGCCGTCAGCACCCGCACATACCGCTCGGCGATCGTCTCAACACTCGGCTGGTCGAACAGATCCGCCGATCCGGTCAGCGACCCACGCAAACCACCGGGACGACCGTCGATCGTGGCCTCGCTCAGGCTCAGATTCAGGTCGAACCGTGCTGCCATCGGCCCAGCCGCGGCCGGCGTGGCCCGCAAGCCGACCAGGTCAAGAGTAGGAGTGGCGTTGTTCTGCAGGCTGAGCATGACCTGGAACAGCGGGTGCCGGGACATCGAACGATCCGGAGCCAGCGACTCCACCAACCGCTCGAACGGCACATCCTGATGCTCCAGAGCCGCCAGACCCGCCTCCCGCACCCGACCCAGCAACTCCGCGAACGTCGGATCACCCGACACATCAGTACGCAACACCAACGTGTTCACGAAGAACCCGACCAGATCATCCAACGCCTGATCCGTCCGCCCCGCCACCGCCGTACCCACCGGAACGTCCTCACCCGCACCCAACCTCGACAACAACACCGCCAACGCCGCCTGCACCACCATGAACACCGTCACACCCTGCTCACGCGCCAACACCACCAGCCGAGCATGCACCTCCGCAGGCACATCCACCGCCACCACATGCCCCCGATGCGACGCCACCACCGGACGCGCCCGATCCACCGGCAGCACAAGCTCCTGCGGAGCCCCCGCCAACGCCTCCCGCCAGTACGCCACCTGCCCAGCCAGGACGCTCTCCGGATCCTCCTCACCACCCAGCAACTCCCGCTGCCACAACGTGTAGTCCGCGTACTGCACCGGCAACGACGACCACCCCGGCACGCCCCCCGCACACCGCGCCGCATACGCACGCGACAGGTCACGGGCCAACGGCCCAACCGACCAACCGTCACCCGCCACGTGATGCAACACCACCACCAACACACCCGCATCCGCACCGGTCTCGACCAGCAGAGCCCGCAACGGAACCTCGACCGCCAGGTCGAACCCATAACCGACCTCAGCCGCCACCAGACCCGCAACCTCACCCTCGCCGGCCCGCACGACGCGCAGCACCTCACCCACCTCACCAGGCGCCACCACACACTGGAACGGCTCACCCCCATCAACAGGAAACACCGTACGCAACACCTCATGCCGTGCGGCGACATCCGTCAACGCCATCGTCAGCGCGGCGACGTTCACCTGGCCGTCCAGGCGCAGCACCACCGGCAGGTTGTACGTCGGACTCGGCCCCTCCAACTGCGCCAGGAACCACAACCGCCGCTGCGCGAACGACAACGGCACCCGCTCAGGCCGCTCCCGAGGCGCCAACCCCACCCGCGCCGGACCCGCACCACCGACCCGCACCGCCAACTCAGCCGGAGTCGGCGACTCGAACAGCGTCCGCACACCGAGCTCAGCGCCGAACAGCAACCGCACCCGCGACACCAACCGCGTCGCCAGCAGGGAATGCCCGCCCAGCTCGAAGAAGTTGCCGTCCGCACTGACGTGATCCACACCGAGTACGTCGGCGAACGCCCCGCACATGAGCTCCTCGGCCACCGTGGCAGGACCCCGCCCACCATCGGCCGCCGCATATTCCGGCGCCGGCAACGCGGCCCGGTCCACCTTCCCGTTCACCGTCAACGGCAGCTCATCCACGATCACCACCACCGACGGCACCATGTACTCCGGCAGCCGCCCGGCAACAAACCCCCGCAGCACCTCCCCCACCACACCATCGCCCGCGGACACCACATACCCGACGAGGCGCTTGTCACCACTGCTGTCCTCACGGGCAACGACCACGGCCTGAGCCACGCCGGAATGAGCCGCCAGCACCGCCTCGACCTCAGCAGGCTCGACCCGGAACCCCCGGATCTTCACCTGCTCGTCCGCGCGTCCCACAAAGACGAGCTCACCGCCCGCGGTCCAACGGACCAGATCCCCCGTCCGGTACATCCGCTCACCAGGAGCCCCGAACGGACACGCCACAAAACGCTCCGCCGTCAGGGCCGACTGGGCCTGATAACCCCGGGCCAGACCAGCCCCCGCCACATACAACTCCCCCGCAACCCCGGGCGGCACCGGCCGCAGATACCCATCGAGCACATACGTACGGGTATTGTCCAACGGCCGCCCGATCGGCAGCACCGCAGGTATCCCCTCACCCTGTCCGGTCACGCACTGCGTGGCACACAACGTGATCTCCGTCGGACCGTACAAATGCCGCACCACCACACCCGGACACGCCTCCAACACCTTCGCCACCGACCCCGCCGGCACCACATCCCCACCCGTCAGCACCTCACGCAACCCGCCAAAACACCCCGGATCCTCATCCGCCAACACCCGCAACAACCCCGCCGTCACATGCACATGACTCACCCCATGCACAGCAACCAACGACCGAATCACCTCACCGTCGAGGTCACCGGCCGGAGCCAGCACCACCGTCCCACCACGCCCCAACGTCACCCACAACTCAAACACCGACGCATCAAACGCATACGGCGCATACCCCAACACCCGCCCCAGCTCCGTCCAGCACCCATCCGAGACCAGCGCCACCACATCCCGCTGAGACACCACCACACCCTTCGGCGCCCCCGTCGACCCCGACGTATACATCACATACGCCGCCACATCCGCAGACACCGGCACCGGCACCGGCACCGGCAGCACCCCCGCACCCACCACACCCGGATCATCCACACACACCACCGGCACACCCAACTCCCGCCCCACGCCGGAAGCCGCCACCACACACACCGGCCCCGCATCCGCCACCATGAACGCCACCCGCTCCCCCGGATACGACGGATCAACCGGCAGATACGCAGCACCCGCCTTCCACACCCCCAACAACGCCACCACCAAGTCAACAGACCGCTCCAACATCACCGCGACCACGGACTCAGGCCCCACCCCACGAGACACCAGCACCCCAGCGAACCGCGACGCCCGCTCATCCAACTCAGCGAACGACACCTCCTCATCCCCACACACCACCGCCACCCCACCCGGATCCACAGCCACCCGCCCCGCGAACAACACCGGCCAGGTCACATCAGGAACAGCCACCCCCGTGTCGTTCCAACCCACCACCACCCGACCACGCTCCACCTCCGACAACACCTCAACCCCACCCACCCGCACCAACGGATCCGCCGCCACCACCGACAACACCCGCACCAACCGCTCAGCAAACAACCCCACCGAATCCACATCAAACAGATCCGCCGACCCGATCACCGACCCCCGCAACCCCACCGGCCGACCCACACCATCAGTCACCTCACTCAACGTCACTTCCAGGTCGAACTTGGCCGCCGCCAGTCCGCTCTGCATCTGCTGCGCCGTCAGTCCCGGGACCTCCAGGGTCGCCGGACCGGTGTTCTGAAGGGTGAGCATCACCTGGAACAGGGGGTGCTGGGCCAGGGAGCGGTCCGGGGCCAGGATCTCGACCAGGCGCTCGAAGGGCACATCCTGGTGGTCGAGGGCCGCGAGGCTGGTCTCGCGCACCCGCTCCAGGAGGTCGGTGAAGGTCGGTTCACCCGTCAGATCGGCACGGAATACGAGTGTGTTGACGAAGAAGCCGACGAGGTCGTCCAGCGCCTGGTCGGTCCGGCCGGCCACCGCCGTACCGATCGGGATGTCCTCACCCGCGCCCAACCGCGACAGCAGTACCGCCAACGCGGCCTGCACCACCATGAACAACGTGACACCCTGCTCACGCGCCAACGCGGTCAACCGCTCGTGCAACTCGGCAGGCACATCCAGTGCCACCACATGTCCCCGGTGCGATGCCACCGCCGGGCGCGGCCGGTCCACCGGCAGAGTGAGTTCCCGCGGTGCGCCCGCCAGTACCTCCCGCCAGTACGCCACCTGCTGGGCCAGGAGGCTCTCCGGGTCCTCCTCGCTGCCGAGCAGTTCCCGCTGCCACAGCGTGTAGTCCGCGTACTGGACCGCCAGCGGTTCCCATCCGGCCCGGCCCCCCTTGCGCCGGGCCTCGTACGCGAGGGAGAGGTCGTGCGCGAACGGGCCCATCGACCAGCCGTCGCCTGCTATGTGATGGATGACCACGAGCAGTAGATGGGCGTCCGTGGCCGTCTCGATCAGGAGTCCGCGCAGCGGGATCTCCGCCGCCAGATCGAAGATGTGCCGGACCTCGGCCGCCACCAGTCCCGCGACCTGTTCCTCGGCGGCGTGGGTGACGTGCAGCACTTCACCGATCTCGTCAGCCGCTATGACCTGCTGGAACGGCTCTCCTTCAGCGACGGGGAACACTGTGCGCAGCATCTCGTGCCGGGCGACCACGTCCGCGAGTGCCGCCCGGAGGGCGCCGGTGTCCAGCGGCCCGTCCAGACGCAGTACGACGGGCATGTTGTAGGTGGGACTCGGTCCTTCCAGTTGGGCCAGGAACCACAGCCTGCGCTGTGCGAACGACAACGGCACCCGCTCGGGCCGCTCGCGCCGGGCCAGGCTCACCCGTGCCGGTGCGGCGTCCGCGATCCGTGCCGCCAGTGTGGCGGGGGTGGGTACTTCGAACAGCAGCCAGATGCCTGCTTCGACGCCCAGGACGGACCGGATCCGGTTCACGAGCCGGGTGACCAGCAGGGAGTGTCCGCCCAGTGCGAAGAAGTCGTCGTCGGGGCCCACGTGTTCCAGGCCCAGGACGTCGGCGAAGATCTCGCACAGGAGGCGTTCCTGCTCGGTGGCGGGCTCGCGGGTCTCGGCATCCGTGCGGTATTCGGGGGCGGGCAGGGCTGCCCGGTCCACCTTGCCGTTGACGGTCAGTGGCAGCTCGGTCAGCTCGACCACGGCGGCGGGCACCATGTGGTCCGGGAGGCGCTCGCCCGTGAAGGCGCGCAGTTCGCTCGCCAGATCACCGTCCGCGCCGTTCGCGCCGTCCGCGCCCTTCGCGCGCTGCTCGCTGTGCTCGGTGTCGGGGACGACGTAGGCGACGAGACGTTTGTCTCCGGGGACGTCCTCGCGAGCGATCACCACGGCCTGGGCGACCCGCTGATGGGACGCCAGGACGGCTTCGACCTCGCCGGGTTCGATCCGGAACCCGCGGACCTTGACCTGGTCGTCGGCCCGTCCGGCGAAGACCAGCCGGCCGTCGTGGGTCCAGCGGGCCAGGTCCCCGGTCCGGTACATGCGCTCGCCGGGCCCTCCGAAGGGACAGGCCGCGAAACGCTCGGCGGTCAGGCCGGGCCGGTCGTGGTAGCCGCGGGCCAGGCCGGCCCCGGCCACGTACACCTCTCCCGTCACTCCTGGCGGCACGGGGGAGAGGCCGTCGTCGAGGAGGTAGATCCGGGTGTCGTCCATCGGCCGGCCGATCGGCAGGATCTCCGGGACGGGCCCGGCGCCCGCGACCAGGTGCTGGGTGGCGCAGAGTGTGATCTCCGTGGGCCCGTACAGGTGCCGGACCGCCACACCGGGGCAGGCCGCGAGTACGGCCGTCACTGCCGAGGCCGGTACCACGTCGCCGCCGGTGAGTACCTCCCGCAGCCCGGTGAAGCACCCCGGGTCCTCTTCGGCCAGTACCCGCATCAGTCCGGCCGTCACGTGCACGTGGCTGAGTCCGTGTTCTTCCGTCAGGGACCGCAGGGCGCGGCCGTCCAGGTCGCCCGCGGGAGCCACGACGACGGTGCCGCCGCCGGCCAGGGGCACCCACAGTTCGTACACGGAGGCGTCGAAGGCGTACGGCGCGTGCCACAGCACCCGGTCGGGCTTTCCCCAGCACCGGTCGGACACCAGCTCGACCAGGTCGCGTTGAGAGACCACCACTCCCTTCGGGGTGCCCGTCGAGCCCGATGTGTACATCACGTACGCCGTCACGTCGGCGGGCCATCCGGCGGGCGGATTTGCCGCGTCCTCGTCGTCGCCTGCCTGTGGCGGGAGGATCGCTGTTCCGGCCGCGGCGGCCGCCTGTCCGAACGTGCCGTCGGCCGCCGCCGTGTCCGCCAGGGCGACGCGCGCGCCGCAGTCGTCGAGGACCATCGTCATCCGGGCCGCGGGCCAGCCGGGATCCACCGGCAGAAGCGCTCCGCCGGTCTTCCAGACGGCCAGCACGGCCACCACGAGTTCGACGGAGCGGTCCATCGCCACCGCCACCGCGGACTCGGGACCCACCCCGCGGCGGGCGAGGGCTCGCGCCAGTCGGTTGGCCCGCGCGTTCAGCTCCGCGTAGGTGACGCTTTCCTGCTGGGACACCACTGCCACCGAGCCCGGTGTGCGGGCCGTCTGCTGTTCGAAGAGCGCCGGCAGGGTCCTGGGGGCCTCGGCGGTGTTCCACCCGCCGAGAACCTGCTGTCGTTCGGTGTCGGTGAGGATGTCGATCTGCCGGACCCGCGCCTGAGGCTTGGCGGCCACGCCGGTCAGCACCCGGGCGAACCGCTGACCGATGGTGTCCGCCGTCGCCCGGTCGAACATGTCCGCCGCGACCGTCAGCGAACCTCGCATGCCGGCGGGACGGCCGTCCTCGAAGGTCTCGGTCACGGTGACGCTGAGGTCGAACTTGGCCGGCTTCGTCTCGGGCGGCAGCGCTTCCATCCGGATGCCGGGGAGTTCGAGTGTCGTCGAGGATTCCTTCTCCACCGCGAGCATGACCTGGAAGAGCGGGTGACGGGCCCGCACCCTGGTCGGGGCGAGTACTTCGACCAGCCGCTCGAACGGCACGTCCTGGTGGTCGAGGGCTGCCAGGCTCTGTTCGCGTACGCGTGCCAGCAAGTCGGTGAAGGCCGGGTTGCCGGTGAGGTCGGTGCGCAGGACGAGGGTGTTGACGAAGAAGCCGACCAGCCGCTCCAGTGCCTGGTCGGTGCGCCCTGCCACGGCGGTGCCGATCGGGATGTCCTCACCCGCGCCCAGCCGGGCCAGCAGCACCGCCAGCGCGGCCTGCACCACCATGAAGGAGGTGACGCCGTGCTCGCGGGCCAGTGCCGCCAGCTGCTCGTGGACGGCACGGGGGATGTCGAACGTGACCGGGTGTCCCCGATGCGACGGTACGGCGGGTCGTGGCCGGTCTCTCGGCAGCGTCAGCTCCTGCGGAACACCGGCCAGCGTCTGCCGCCAGTAGTCGATCTGGGCGGCCTGGAGCGTTCCCGGGGTGTCGTCCGCGCCGAGCAGTTCACGCTGCCACAGGGTGTAGTCGGCGTACTGGACCGGCAACGGCTGCCAGTTCGGCGCACGACCCTCGCAGCGCGCCGTGTACGCCACGGACAGATCCTCGCTGAGCAGGTCCGTCGACCAGCCGTCCCCGGCTACATGGTGGATCACCACGACCAGCAGTGCGGTGTCCTCGCCCGTTTCTGTCAGCAGCGCCCGCAGCGGGATCTCCGCGGAGAGATCGAAGCCGTGCCGGAGTTCGGCGGCCACCAGAGTGGCGGCCTGTGCTTCGGTGGTGGCCTCGGCGAGCCGCAGTACCTGCCCGACCCGGTCCGGCTCCAGGATCCGCTGGCAGGGTTCCCCGTCACTGTCGGGGAACACGGTGCGCAGCACCTCGTGCCGGGTGACGAGGTCATGGAGGGCCGCTCCCAGCGCGGCGGCGTCGACGCGTCCCCTCAGGCGCAGCACCACCGGCAGGTTGTACGTCGGGCTCGGGCCCTCCATCTGTGCCAGGAACCACAACCGCCGCTGTGCGAACGACAACGGCACCCGCTCGGGCCGCTCGCGCCGTGTCAGCCCCGCCCGCGCCAAACCGGCGTCCCGGCCCGCGCCCGCGATCCGTGCCGCCAGACCGGCCGGAGTGGACGTCTCGAACAGGACCCGCACCCCCAGCTCGACACCGAAGACCGACCGCACCCGCGACAGCAGCCGCATCGCCAGCAGCGAATGACCGCCCCGCTCGAAGAACCCCTCGTCGGCGCCGACCCGGTCGACACCGAGGACCTCCGCGAACAGACCGCACACGATCTCTTCCGGCGCCGTGGCCGGGGCGCGCCCGCCGGTGCCCGCCGCGTACTCCGGCGCGGGCAGGGCGGACCGGTCCACCTTGCCGTTCACCGTCAGCGGCAGCCCGCCCGGCAGCAGCACCACCGCCGACGGGACCATGTACTCCGGCAACCGCTGGGCCGTATACCCGCGCAGCTCGGTCGGCAGGTCCCGGTCGGCACCGGCGGGGCCGTCCTCGGGCACCACGTAGGCGACCAGCCTCCTGTCGTCGGCGGCATCCTCGCGGACGACCACCACGGCCTGCGCCACCTGGGGATGCGCCGCCAGGGCGGCCTCGATCTCACCCGGCTCGATCCGGAAGCCCCTGATCTTCACTTGGTCATCGGCCCGTCCCATGTAGAGGAGTCGCCCCTCAGCCGTCCACCGGCCCAGATCACCGGTGCGATACATCCGCTCTCCCGGCCCGCCGAACGGGCACGCCAGGAACCGCTCCGCCGTCAGCCCGGCACGACCCGCGTATCCCCGCGCCAACTGCCCGCCCGCCACGTACATCTCTCCCGTGACACCTGTCGGTACCGGCCGCAGGAAGCGGTCCAGGACGTGGACGCGCAGGCTCGGCAGCGCCCGTCCGACCAGGCTTCCGCGGGGCAGCCCACCGCCGGCGGGCGGCCGCACCTCGTCGAAGGTGACATGGACCGTGGTCTCGGTGATTCCGTACATGTTCACCAGGACCGGCCCGCCGGCCCGGTGGTGTGCCCACCACTCACCCAGCCGGTCCGTGTCCAGGGCCTCACCGCCGAAGACAACCCACCGCAGCGCGGACTCTCCCCCGGCCAGCCGCCCGGAGCCCTCCGCCCGGAGCAACTCGTGGAAGGCCGACGGGGTCTGGCTCAGGACCGTCACCCGTTCCTCGGCCAGCAGCCGCAGGAACGCGTCCGGAGACCGCGACACATGGAAGGGCACGACCACGAGTCGGCCTCCGTGCAGCAGCGCTCCCCACATCTCCCACACCGAGAAGTCGAAGGCGAAGGAGTGGAACCACGACCAGGCGTCGCCGGGGCCGAGGCCGAACCGTTCGCGAAGCGCGCCGAACAAGGTCACCACGTTGTGGTGTGTCACCAGCACACCCTTCGGCGCCCCCGTGGACCCCGACGTGTAGATCACATACGCCGGATGCGCACCCGCCGCCTCCGGCCGGTTCTCATCCCGGAGGTCCGCGGGCGACTCCCCCGCGAGGTCGGACGTCATCTGCGGGCCGTCCAGCACCAGCACCGGTACGGCCGGCTGGGCGGGCAGCACGGGCGCGAGCGCGTCGGTTGTCAGCACACACACCGGCTTCGCGTCCGACAGCACGAACGCGATCCTGTCCTGCGGGTAGGCAGGGTCCACCGGCACATATGCGCCCCCGGCCTTCAGCACGGCCAGCAACGCCACCACCAGGTCGGCGGAGCGGTCCATCAGCACCGCCACCACGGACTCCGGCCCCACCCCCCGCCGTACCAGGACCCGCGCCAGCCGGTTCGCGCGACCGTTCAACTCCTCGTAGGTCAGGCGCTGTTCGCCGCTCACCAGGGCCACCGCCGCCGGCGTTCGCCCCGCTTGCTCCTCGAACAGCGCCGGCAACGTCACATCAGGCGCCGGCACCGGCTCGGGCACCAGGACCGGCTCCGGCTTCCGCTCCGGCTTCCGATCCGGCTCCGGCTCCGGCTCCGGGAAGAGCCGGTCGCGCTCGTCCTCGGACAGGACGTCGATCTCGTGGAGGCGTACATCCGGGTCCGCGGCCGCCGCCACCAGCACGCGGACCAGCCGGTGGGCGATCGCCGTGACGGTGTCCGCGTCGAACAGGTCCGCCGCCCCGATGACCGAGCCCCGCAGTCCCGCCGGCCGGCCGTCCTGGAGGACCTCGGTCAGCGTGACGTCCAGGTCGAACTTGGACGGCAAGGGCACCTCTGCGTGCGCTGCGCCTTGCACGCCAGGGAGATCGAGGATCGCGGGGTCGTTGTTCTGGAGGGTGAGCATGACCTGGAACAGCGGGTGGCGTGCCATGGAGCGCGGCGGTGCGATGAGTTCCACCAGTCGCTCGAACGGCACCTCCTGGTTCTCGAACGCCTCCAGGTCGCGTTCACGCACCCGGCCCAGGATCTCGGCGAAGGTGGGATCGCCGTGCAGATCGGTACGCAGCACCAGGGTGTTGACGAAGAAGCCGACGAGTTCGTCGAGGGCCTGGTCGGTGCGGCCGGCCACCGCGGTACCGATCGGGATGTCCTCGCCGGCGCCGAGGCGGGACAGCAGCACCGCCAGTGCCGCCTGAACCACCATGAACAGGGTGACGCCCTGCTCGCGGGCCAGCGCGGCGAGCTCGGCATGTGTGTGCGCCGGGATGTCCAGACGCACCGTGTGTCCCTGGTACGAGGCCTCGGCCGGCCGGATCCGGTCCGCCGGCAGGGCCAGCTCCTGCGGGGCACCGGCCAGCGCCTGCCGCCAGTAGCCGACCTGGGCTGTCAGCAGACTGTCGGGACCGTCTTCGGCCCCGAGCAGCTGCCGCTGCCAGAGCGTGTAGTCGGCGTACTGCACCGGCAACGGCTCCCACTCCGGCGGCCGGCCCGCACGGCGGGCCGCGTAGGCGCGGGAGATGTCACGGGCGAGCGGTCCCATGGACCAGCCGTCTCCCGCGATGTGATGGAACACCACCACCAGTACATGCGCGTCCGGCCCGGTCTCGATCAGGAGCACGCGTACCGGTATCTCCTGGGACAGATCGAAGCCGTGACCGCTCTCAGCGGCCACCAGTTCCGCGACCCGCTCCGCACCGGCGGCCCGGTCGAGCCGCAGCACCTCTCCGATCTCTGCCATGTCCAGCACCCGCTGGTACGGCTCGCCGTCGTGGGCGGGGAACACCGTGCGCAGCACCTCGTGCCGTGCCAGCACGTCTTTCAGCGCCGACCTGAGCGCGGTCGCATCGACGGGCCCGGACAACCGCAGCGCCGCCGGCATGTTGTAGGTCGGGCTCGGGCCGTCCAACTGGGCGAGGAACCACAGCCGCCGCTGTGCGAACGACAACGGCATCCGCTCAGGCCGCTCGCGCCGTGTCAGGGCCGCGCGCGCCGGGCCCGCGCCCGCGATGCGCGCTGTCAGACCGGCCGGAGTCGACGTCTCGAACAGGACCCGCACCCCCAGCTCGACACCGAAGACCGACCGCACCCGCGACAGCAGCCGCATCGCCAGCAGCGAATGACCGCCCAGGTCGAAGAAGCTCTGCTCGACCGCGACCCGTTCCAGGTCCAGCACCTCGGCGAACACCGCGCACATGAGTTCTTCGGCGACCGACGACGGTCGCCGCCCGGTGTCGACCGTCGCATGGTCCGGCGCCGGCAGGGCGGACCGGTCCACCTTCCCGTTCACCGACAGCGGCAACTCGTCCAGCACCACGACCGCGGACGGCACCATGTACTCCGGCAACCGCCGGGCCGCCAGTGTCCGCAGTTCGAGTGCCAGGTTCTCTGTCGCCGCGCTGTCCGATCCCGCGCCGCCCGGCACCACGTAGGCGACGAGGCGTTTGCCGCCGGGGGCGTCCTCGCGGGCGATGACGGCGGCCTGGGCCACGTGGGGGTGAGTGGCCAGGGTGGTCTCGATCTCACCGGGCTCGATCCGGAAGCCGCGGATCTTCACCTGCTCGTCCGCCCGCCCCGTGAACACCAGCACCCCGTCGCCCCGCCATCGCACCAGGTCACCGGTGCGGTACATCCGCTCACCCGGGCTCCCGAACGGGCAGGCCACGAACCGTTCCGCGGTCAGCGCCATGCGCCCGACGTAACCGCGCGCGAGCGGCAACCCCGCTATGTAGAGTTCGCCGGCCACGCCGGGCGGCACCGGCCGCAGGAAGTCGTCGAGGACGTAGAGGCGGGAGTTGGGGATCGGACCGCCGATCGGCGGCACCGCGTCCTCGTCTCCGCCGCAGCGGTACCAGGTGACCGAGATGCAGGTCTCGGCCGGTCCGTATCCCTGCACCAGGTCGGTCTGCGGGAACAACGCGAGGGCGCGGTCCCGAAGGGCGCCGGGAACTCCCTCGCCGCCACTGGCCAGCTGCCGCAGGCTGGACAGACCGGTCACGGCCGGCTCCTCCAGCACCCCGGCCAGCGCCGAGGCGATCAGGTGCAGCACCGTCACACCGTGCCGCCGCGCCAACGCGACCAGGTAGCCCGGATCGGCCGCACTGCCGGCCGGCGCGATCACACAACTGCCACCGCTCACCAGGGGACAGAACAGCTGCCACACCGACGGGTCGAAGCCCAGCGGCGCGGTCAGCATGAACCGGTCCGACGCCTCCCAGCCGAACTCGGCGATCCGGGCGAGCAGATGGTTGACCACCGCCTCATGGGTGACGACCACACCTTTCGGCGTGCCGGTCGAACCCGAGGTGTACATCACGTACATGGGGTGCGCGGGCAGCGGCGGACGATGCCCGTCGACCGCACCCGCACCCACACCGGCACCGGCACCGGCCGGGCGGGGCGCGTCGGTGATGCCGTGCCCGTCGACCGTGAGCACCGGCACGTCGAGCCCGCCCGACAGCACCTCGGCCAGCACATCCGGCAGGGTTCTGTCGGAGATCACGCACACCGGCCGGGCGTCCTCCAGCATGAAGGCGACGCGCTGCGCCGGATGCGCGAGATCGACCGGCAGGTAGGCGCCGCCGGCCTTGAGCACGGCCAGCAACGCCACCACCAGGTCGACCGAGCGGTCCATGGCCACCGCAACCACCGACTCCGCACCCACACCCCAGCCCGCCAGCACCTCCGCCAGCCGCGACACCCGCTCCGCCAGCGGGGCATAACCGATCTCCTCGTCACCGCAGACGACCGCTACCGCGTCCGGCGTACGGGCCGCCTGACGCTCGAACAGCTGCGGCACCGTCACCTTCGGCACGGATCGGGCGGTGTCGTTCCACTGCGCCAGCAACTGCTCACGCCGGTCCGGCGCCAGCACCTCCACCGCACGCAGCGGTGCCGGCGGCCGCTGCTCCAACGCCACGAGCAGTTCCTCGACCGCCGTCCGCACCAGACCGCACACCAGCTCCGCGTCCCCCGGGGCAACCACCCCGGCCGTCAACGCGAACCCGGTCCCGGAGTCGTCGACCGAGACCGCCAGCGGATAGTTCGTGCGGTCCTCGGCGGACAGCACGCTCATGCCCGCCTGCTCCCCCGGCTGCGGTTCTCCAGCGACGTCGTGGTTGACATGGCGGTAGTTGAACAGCGAGGTGAACAGTGGTGCGGAGGCGGGGACACCGCTCGCGTTCTGCGCGAGGGCCAGCGGGGCGTGCTCGTGCACCAGCAGGCCGGCCAGCTGGGCCTGCATCGCCCGTACCGCACCGAGCGCGTCCACGCCCGCCACGTCCAACCGCACCGGCAGCGTGTTCATGAACGGGCCGGGGGTCCGCTCGGCACCGGCTCCTGCGCTCATCCGGCCCAGCAGCACCGTCCCGAACACCACGTCCGAACGCCCGGACAGGCTCGCCAGCACCCGCGCCCAGGCCACGTGGAACAGCGTCGCCGGGCTCACCCCGAGCTGACGTGCCCGCTCCCGGATCCGCCGCGCCAGACCGTCGTCGACCGGCTGCCGGATCCGCCGCACACCGGTGCCGTCCCCACGTACGTCGGACAGACCGAACGGCAGCGTCGGCTCCGTCACATCACCCAGCAGCTCGCCGAAATACTCCTCGTGCTCCTGACGGGACACACCCAGCCGGGCCTGCGCCACGAAGTCACGGAACGGCAGCGGCACCGGCAACTCGTCCCCACGCCCCGCCAGGAATGCCTCGACCTCGCCCAGCACCACGTCCGACGCGGTGTGGTCCCGCAACAGGTGGTGGACCTGCAGCAACGCCAGCCAGCGGTCGCTGCCCGGCTCCGCCGCCACATGCACCCGCACCAACGGCGCACGCCGTACGTCCATCCACCGCCCGGCCGTCATGGGCAACTCGACTGCCGGGTCCGCGTCCGCGGACAGCGTCACCTCGGTCACCGGCACCACCGCGCGGCGCCACACCACCTGCACCGGCTCGGTCAGCCCTTCCCACACCACTCCGGTGCGGTAGATGTCGTGCCGGTCCACGACCTGCTGCAACGCCGACAGGAACCCGTCCAACCGCGCACGGTCGTCGAAGCCGACGGTGAGAGAGAGCAGATATGGATCCACGTCCCCTGATCCGGTGAGCAGGTGGTGGAAGAAGATGCCTTCCTGCAGCGGGGCCAGCGGATACACGTCCGCCACGTTCGCCGCCCCACCCTCCACCGCCGCACACACCAACTCCACCTGCGCGGGCGACAGATCGACGAGCGGCAGCATCTCCGGCGTGATCACCTCCGCACCGTCCGGGATCCCGTTCGGCGGCACCTCCACCACACCACCACCGTCACCGGCCGCGGCCAGCGCCGCCGGGGTGGGCGCTTCGAACAGCGCCCGCACCGACACCCCGATCCCCCGCTCACGCAACCGCGACGCCAACGACACCGCCAGCAGGGAATGGCCGCCCAGCTCGAAGAAGTTGTCCTCCACCCCCACCCGCTCCAGGCCCAGCACCTCGGCGAACACCTGGCAGACGATCTCTTCCAGCACCGTGGCGGGTCCTCGGCCCTCGCCGGTCGAGCCGTACTCCGGAGCCGGCAGCGCGGATCGGTCCACCTTCCCGTTCACCGTCAGCGGGAGCTCGTCCAGCACCACCACCGCCGACGGCACCATGTACTCCGGCAACCGCCGGCCGACATGCGCACGCAGCTCACCGGGCAGCTCACCGACCGGTGCGCTGTCACCGTCGGGAATGGCATAGGCCACCAGACGCTTGTCCCCCGGGATGTCCTCACGGACGACCACCACCGCCCGGGCCACCGCCGGATGCGCCGCGAGGACGGCCTCGATCTCTCCCGGCTCGATCCGGAAGCCGCGGACCTTCACCTGATCGTCCACCCGGCCGGCGAAGACCAGTTGGCCGTCGGCGGTCCAGCGCGCCAGGTCCCCCGTCCGGTACATCCGCTCACCCACCGCACCGAACGGACACGCCACGAACCGCTCCGCCGTCAGCCCCGGACGCCCGAGATACCCACGGGCCAGCTGAGCACCCGCGACATACAACTCCCCCGCCACCCCCGGCGGCACCGGGCGCAACCGCTCGTCCAGCACATACGTCCTGGTCGTCGCGAACGACCGCCCGATCGGAACCGCTCCCTCCCCCCGTTCTTCCCGGCCGATCGGATAGTGGGCGCTGCCGACCGTCCCTTCCGTCGGCCCGTAGTGGTTGACCAGCGCCAACCCCGGGTGCCGGTCCTGCCATCGCAGCACCCGACCCCAGTCGAGCGCCTCCCCACCCACCATCAACTGCCCCGTCGGCACACACTCCCGGGGCAGCGCCTCCAGCAACGGCAGATGACTCGGCGTCACCTTCAAGAAGGCCAGCCCGCCGCCGTCCAACACGGCCGGCAATCCCTCGTCCAGAGCGGCCACATACACACACCCACCGCTGACCAGAGTCGGATACAGACCCGTCACACCCAGGTCGAAGGATACCGACGCATGCAGAAGACTGCTCTCCCGCACCCCCGGATACGCCCCCACACACCAGGCCACATAGGCGGCCAGCGCCCCGTGCGTGACCACCACGCCCTTGGGCCGACCCGTCGACCCCGACGTGTACATCACATACGCCGCATCCCCCGGCTCCGGCACCGCCCCCACCCGTGCCACCGACCCCACCGGTCCTTCAGCAACCTCCGCACCGTCCACCGCCACCGCAAGACCGTCCGGCAACCGGTCCGCCAAACCCCCGCTCACCACCACACACGCCGGCGCCGCGTCGCCCAGCATCAACCCCACACGCTCCGCCGGATACTCCGGATCGACCGGCAGATACACACCCCCCGCCTTCCACACCCCCAGCAACGCCACCACCACATCCACCGACCGCTCCACCATCACCCCCACCACCGACTCACGTCGCACCCCGCGCGCCACCAACACCCCAGCCAACCGCGACGCCCGCTCATCCAACTCCGCATACGTCAACCGCTCGCGCGCATCCACCACCGCCACCGCATCCGGAGTCCGAGCCACCTGCTCCCGGAAGCGCACCGGCACAACCTCCGCCGCCCCCACCACACCCGTGTCGTTCCAACCCACCAGCACCTGCGCCCGCTCACCCTCCGACAACACCTGGAGTGTGTGCAGCGGTGTGCCGGGGCTGTCGTCCAGTGCCCCGACGAGATTCTCGACCGCCGTGTGCAGCAGCCCGCAGACCAGGCCTGGATCACCGGGTTGCAGTGCGTCGACCGTCAGCTCGAAGCCGACCTCCGTGTCATCCACCGCTACGGCCAGCGGATAGTTCGTGCCTCCTCGCCCGTACACCGTCGTCACGCCGTCCCAGGCGAACCGGTCGCCGGCGCCGGGCTCTCCGTCCGTCCGACGGCTGTGGCGGTAGTTGAGAAGAGAGGTGAACAGCGGTACGGAGGCGGGGACACCGCTCGCGTTCTGTGCGAGGGCCAGCGGGGCGTGCTCGTGCACCAGCAGGCCGGCCAGCTGGGCCCGTATCGCCCGTACCGCACCGAGCGCGTCCACGCCCGCGACGTCCAACCGCACCGGCAGCGTGTTCATGAACGGGCCGGGGGTCCGCTCGGCACCGGCTCCTGCGCTCATCCGGCCCAGCAGCACCGTCCCGAACACCACGTCCGTGTGTCCGGCCACAGTCGCCAGCACCCGCGCCCAGGCCACGTGGAACAGCGTCGCCGGGCTCACCCCGAGCTGACGTGCCCGCTCCCGGATCCGCCGCGCCAGACCGTCGTCGACCGGCTGCCGAGTCCGCCGCACACCGGTGCCGTCCCCGCGCGCGTCGGACAGACCGAACGGCAGCGTCGGCTCCGTCACATCACCCAGCAGCTCGCCGAAATACTCCTCGTGCTCCTGACGGGACACACCCAGCCGGGCCTGCGCCACGAAGTCACGGAACGGCAGCGGCACCGGCAACTCGTCCCCACGCCCCGCCATCAGCGCCGCGACCTCGCCCAACACCACCTCCAGCGCGGTGTGGTCCTGGACCAGGTGGTGTGCCTGCACCAATGCCAGCCAGCGGTCGCTGCCCGGCTCCGCCGCCACATGCACCCGCACCAGCGGCGCACGCCGTACGTCCATCCACTCGCCTGCTGAGGACAGCAGCTCGGCCGCCCAGTCGCCAGTCTGTGAGAGCGTCACCTCGGTCACCGGCACCACCGCGCGGCGCCACACCACCTGCACCGGCTCCGGCAACCCCTCCCACACCACCGCGGTCCGGTGGACCTCGTGCCGGTCCACGACCTGCTGCAGCGCCGACAGGAAACCGTCCAGCCGCTCACGACCGTCAAAGCCCAGCACCAGGGGCACCAGGTACACATCCGCCTCGCCGGGCCCGACGAGCAGGTGGTGGAAGAAGATGCCTTCCTGCAGCGGGGCCAGCGGATACACGTCCGCAACGTTCGCCGCCCCACCCTCCACCGCCGCACACACCAACTCCACCTGTGCCGACGACAGACCCACCAGCGGGAGCATCTCCGGCGTGATCGCCTCCGCACCGTCCGGGATCCCGTTCGGCGGCACCTCCACCACACCACCACCGCCGACGTCGGCCGGCGCCAACTCCGCCGGAGTTGGCGACTCGAACAGCGTCCGTACCGAGACCCCGAGCCCCCGCTCACGCAACCGCGACGCCAACGACACCGCCAGCAGGGAATGGCCGCCCAGCTCGAAGAAGTTGTCCTCCACCCCCACCCGCTCAAGACCCAGCACCTCGGCGAACACCTGGCACACGATCTCCTCAGCCACCGTGGCGGGCCCCCGGCCGCCAGCGGACCCCGCGTACTCCGGAGCCGGCAACGCCGCCCGGTCCATCTTCCCGTTCACCGTCAGCGGGAGCTCGTCCAGCACCACCACCGCCGACGGCACCATGTACCCCGGCAGCCGCTCGGCGGCGAACGCCCGTAGCTCGCCGGACAGTTCACCGTCGGCGCCGCCATCGCCGTCGGAAACGGCATAGGCCACCAGACGCTTGTCGTTCAAAGTGTCCTCACGGACGGCCACCACCGCCCGGGCCACCCTCGGATGCGCCGCGAGGACGGCCTCGATCTCTCCCGGCTCGATCCGGAAGCCGCGGACCTTCACCTGATCGTCCACCCGGCCGGCGAAGACGAGCTGCCCGTCATTCGTCCAGCGCGCCAGGTCCCCCGTCCGGTACATCCGCTCACCCACCGCACCGAACGGACACGCCACGAACCGCTCCGCCGTCAGCCCCGGACGCCCGAGATACCCACGGGCCAGCTGAGCACCCGCGACATACAACTCCCCCGCCACCCCTGGCGGCACCGGGCGCAACCGCTCGTCCAGCACATAGAGGCGAGTGTTCGCCACCGGCCTGCCCACCGGCGGCGCAACAGCGGTGTCAGCGTCCACCGGGCCGGTCGTGACCATGACCGTCGCCTCGGTCGGCCCGTACGTGTTCACCAACACCCTGCCGTCGGCCCACTCCCGCGCCAGCTCGCCGGTCAGCAACTCCCCGCCCACCAGGACCCGTGACAGCCCCGGCACCGCCGCCGGATCGACCACAGCCAGCAGCGACGGCACAACGCTGGCCACCTCCACCCCGGTCCGGACCATCAGGTCGGCCAGCAGCCCGGCATCCGCCCGCTCGTCCGCGGTGGCCACCACCAACCGGCCGCCCGACGCCAACGCCACGGCCACGTCCAGCACGGAACCGTCAAAGCCGAACGACGCGAACTGCAGCGCACCGACCCCCGGACCGGCCCCCAGCACCGGGCCCAGTCCCGCCACCAGATTCAGCAGCGCGCCCTGGGTCACCACCACACCCTTCGGCGCGCCCGTCGACCCCGACGTGTACATCACGTAGGCCGCGCGCGAGCCGAGAGGCGCAGGCCAGATGCGCCCGCCGGCCGCCGCCGCCGGTTCCGCCGCCACCGCCGGGTCGTCCACCGCCACCACCGGCACCGCACCGCCCGCGGACAGCCCGTCGGCCAAGCTGCTCGTGGTGACCACGCACACCGGTGCCGCATCCGCCAGCATCAATGCCACGCGCTCCGCCGGATACGACGGATCGACGAACACATACGCACCCCCCGCCTTCCACACGGCCAGCAGCACCACCACCACGTCCACTGACCGCTCCAGCGCCACCCCCACCACGGACTCGGGCCCCACTCCCCGGTCGGCCAACGCCCGCGCCAGCCGCGCCGCCCGGTCGCCCAGCTCCCCATAGGTCAGTTCCTCGTCACCGCACACCACCGCCACCGCGTCCGGGGTCCGCGCCGCCCACGCCTCGAACAACTCCGTCAACGTCATCTCGGGCACCGCCACACCCGTGTCGTTCCAGCCCTCCACAACCCGGGCACGTACCGGCTGGGGCAGCACGCCGATACCGTCCAGCGCCGTGGCCGGAGCAGCGCTCACCGCCCCGATCAGCTCCTCGGTCGCGGTGTGCAACAGCCCGCACACCAGCCCGGGATCCACCGGCGTCACCGCATCGACAGCCAGCACGAACCCGGTGCCCAGGTCGTCCACCGCGACTGCCAGCGGATAGTTGGTCCGCTCCTGCGCGAACAGCAACTCGACGCCCTCGGCGCCGACGTCCCCACCTCCACCGCTCGCGGACCGGCCACCGTGCCGGTAGTTGAACAGCGAGCTGAACAGTGGGGCGGAGGCCGGGACGCCGCTCGCCTTCTGCGCGAGCGCGAGCGGGGCATGCTCATGCACCAGCAGTCCCGTCAACTGCGCCTGTACGTCCCGCACCGCACCGACCACATCCACGCCCGCGACGTCCAGCCGCACCGGCAACGTGTTGATGAACGGCCCCGGGATCCGCAATGCGTCCCGTCCGGCGTTCATGCGGCCCAGCAGCACCGTCCCGAACACCACGTCCGTGCGACCGGACAGGCTCGCCAGCACCCGCGCCCACGCCACATGGAACAACGTCGCCGGGCTCACCCCCAGCGCGCGTGCCTGCTCCCGCACCCGCTGTGCCAGGCCGTCGTCCACCCGCAACCGCTCCGACCGCACGCCGGTGCCGTCGCCATGGGCGTCGGCCAGGCCGAACGGCAGCGTCGGCTCCGTCACATCACCCAGCAGCTCGCCGAAATACTCCTCGTCCTCCGCACGCGAGGCACCCAACCGGGCCTGGGCCACGAACTCGCGGAACGGCACGGGCGCCGGCAACTCATCTCCCTGCCCGGCCATGAATGCCGCGACCTCACCCAACATCACCTCCAGCCCGGTGTGGTCCTGGAGCAGGTGATGCACCTGCACCGACGCCAGCCACCGGTCGCCGCGCGGCTCCGCCGTCACATGCACCCGCAGCAACGGTGCCCGGCCCACGTCCATCCACGAGCCGGCCGCCGACAGCAGCTCAAGGGCCAGGTCCCCGGTTCCGGGCACGACCACTTCGGCCACCGGCACCACGGCGTGGCGCCACACCACCTGCACCGGCTCGGCCAGCCCTTCCCACACCACGCCTGTCCGGTAGATGTCGTGCCGGTCCACGACCCGCTGCAACGCCGACAGGAACCCGTCCAGCCGCGCACGCCCGTCAAAGCCCAGCACCATGGACATCAGGTACGCGTCCGCCTCAGCGGACCTGGCCATCAGGTGGTGGAAGAAGATGCCCTCCTGCAACGGCGCCAGCGGATACACGTCCGCCACGTTCGCCGCCCCACCCTCCACCGCCGCACACACCAACTCCACCTGCGCGGGCGACAGATCCACCAACGGCAGCATCTCCGGCGTGATCGCCTCCGCACCCTCCGGGATCCCGTTCGCCGGCACCTCCACCACACCACCGACACCACCACCACCCGCCACCGCCAACCGCTCCGGCGTAGGCGCCTCGAACAACGCCCGCACCGACACCCCCACCCCCCGCTCACGCAACCGCTGCACCAACGACACCGCCAACAGCGAATGCCCACCCAACTCGAAGAAGTTGTCCTCCACCCCCACCCGCTCAAGACCCAGCACCTCAGCAAACGCCTCGCAGACGATCTCCTCAGCCACCGTGACAGGACCCCGCCCACCACCGGCCGCCCCGTACTCCGGTGCGGGCAAGGCGGCCCGGTCCACCTTGCCGTTCACCGTCAACGGCAGCTCGTCCAGCACCACCACCGCCGACGGCACCATGTACTCCGGCAACCGCCGGCCCACATACGCACGCAGCTCACCCGGCAGGTCACCGACCGCCCCGCTGTCGCCGCCGGGAACGACATAGGCCACCAGACGCTTGTCGTTCAGGGTGTCTTCGCGGATGGTCACCACGGCCTGGGCGACGTCGGGATGAGCGGTCAGGACGGCCTCGACCTCACCCGGCTCGATCCGGAACCCACGCACCTTCACCTGACCATCCGCACGCCCCACAAACGCCAACTCACCATCAACCGTCCACCGAACCAGATCCCCCGTCCGATACATCCGCTCACCCACCCCACCGAACGGACACGCCACAAACCGCTCCGCCGTCAACCCCATACGGCCGTGGTAACCACGCGCCAGCCCCACCCCCGCGATATACAACTCCCCCACCACACCCGGAGGCACCGGCCGCAACCACCCATCCAGCACAAACACCCGCGTATTCCAGATCGGCCCACCAATCAACACACCACCCGACCCACCCCCAAACACCCACGCCGTCGAATCAACCGACACCTCCGTCGGCCCATACAAGTTATGCAACTCCGCACCACACACCCGCACAAACCGCTCCGCCAACCCCCCCGACAACGCCTCACCCGAACACACCACCCGCCGCAACGACCCCCACCCAGCCGGATCACCACCCTCCACAAACACCTCCAGCATCGACGGCACAAAATGAACCGTCGTCACCCCCTCCGCACGAATCACCTCCGACAGATACACCGGATCCCCCTGCCCACCCGGCCGCGCCAACACCAACCGCGCACCCGACACCAACGGCCAGAACAACTCCCACACCGACACATCAAAACTCACCGACGTCTTCTGCAACACCACATCATCCGCACCCAACCCGAACCGGTCCTGCATCCACAACAACCGGTTCACAATCCCCGCATGCGACACCACCACACCCTTCGGCACCCCCGTCGACCCCGACGTATACATCACATACGCCGCCCCACCAGAACCACCAGAACACACCCGCCCCACCACCGGCACACCAACACCCCCACCACCCTCACCACCCTCCACACCGGAAGCCGTCACCACACACACCGGCCCCGCATCCGCCACCATGAACGCAACCCGCTCCCGCGGATACGAAGGATCAATCGGCAGATACGCAGCACCCGCCTTCAACACCCCCAGCAACGCCACCACCAAATCAACCGACCGCTCCAACATCACCCCCACCACAGACTCCGGCCCCACCCCACGCTCCACCAGCACCCCCGCCAACCGCGACGCCCGCTCATCCAACTCCGCAAACGTCACCCGCTCCTCACCACACACCACCGCCACCACACCCGGAGACCCCACCACCTGCGCCTCGAACAACTCCGCCAACGTCACCCCCGGCACCACCACACCCGTCTCGTTCCACCCCTCCACCACCCGCCACCGCTCCGCCTCCGACAACACCTCGACCTGGCTCACCCGCGCCTGCGGATCAGCAGTCACGGCCCCAAGCACGCGTATCAACCGGTCGGCGAACGACTTCACGGTTCCCGGATCGAAGAGGTCCGCCGAACCCGTGACCGACCCTCGCAACCCCACCGACCGGCCGTCAGTGCCTGTCACCTCGCCGACCGCGACGTCCAGATCGAACCTGGACGGCAACGGTCCCACCGGCATCGGCGTCACCTGCAGACCGGGCAGCCCCAGGGCCGACTCATCGACGTTCTGGCCGGTGAGCATCACCTGGAAGAGGGGGTGCCGGGACAGCGAGCGGTCGGGCGCGAGCAGTTCCACAAGTCGCTCGAACGGCACGTCCTGGTGTTCCAGGGCCGCCAGGCTCAACTCCCTCACCCTCCCGAGAACCTCGGTGAACGAGGGGTCCCCGGACAGATCCGTACGCAGCACCAAGGTGTTGACGAAGAAGCCGACGAGGTCGTCCAGCGCCTGGTCGGTGCGCCCGGCCACCGCCGTGCCGACGGGGATGTCCTCACCCGCGCCCAACCGCGACAGCAGCACCGTCAGCGCCGCCTGGACGACCATGAACACGGTGGCACCGTGTTCGCGCGCCAACGCCGCCAGCCCGGCATACACGTCCTCGGGAACCTCCAGGGCCACCGTGTGCCCGCGGTGCGAGGCGACGGCCGGCCGGACCCGGTCCGCCGGCAGCACGAGTTCCGCGGGGGCCCCCGCCAACTCCTCCCGCCAGTAGCGGACCTGGTCCGCCAGCACGCTGCCGGGGTCCTCCTCCTCACCGAGCGACTCCCGCTGCCACAAGGTGTAGTCCGCGTACTGCACCGGCAACGGCTCCCACCCCGGGGCCCGTCCTTCGGACCGCGCCGCGTACGCCCGGGCGAGGTCGCGGGCGAACGGCCCCAGCGACCAGCCGTCCCCCGCGACATGGTGCATCACCAGCACCAGCACATATGTGTCCGGACCGGTCTCGATCAGCACCGCCCGCACCGGCACCTGTGCCGAGAGATCGAAGCCGCGCCCGGCTTCAGCCGCCACCAGGTCCGGCACCTGCTCCTCGGGAGCGCGGGTGACCCGCAGTACGTCCCCCACCTCGTCAGGCGCCAGCACCTGTTGGAACGGCTCACCGTCCGTCGGCGGGAAGACCGTGCGCAGCACCTCGTGACGCGCCACGACGTCCGTCAGCGCCATCCGGAGCGCGTCGACGTCGAGGGGGCCGGTCAGGCGCAGGGCGCCGGGCAGGTTGTACGTCGGGCTCGGCCCCTCCAACTGTGCCAGGAACCACAACCGCCGCTGTGCGAACGACAACGGCATCCGCTCGGGGCGTTCCCGCCGAGCCAGGGCCGCCCGCGCCGGGGCCGCACCCGCGATCCGTGCCGCCAGACCGGCCGGCGTCGGTGTCTCGAACAGCATCCGGACGCCGACCTCGACACCGAGGCCGGTGCGGACCCGGGAGGTCAGACGAGTGGCCAGCAGAGAGTGCCCGCCCAGGGCGAAGAAGTCGTCGTCCGGCGTGACCCGTTCCACACCCAGTACGTCGGCGAACGCCTCGCACAGCACGTGCTCTTCACGGGAGGCGGGCGCACGCCCACCGCTCGTCTCGGCGGTTCCCGGCGCAGGCAGTGCGGCGCGGTCGAGTTTGCCGTTGGCGGTCAACGGCAGCGTGTGCAGGGACACGAACACCGCGGGGACCATGTGACTTGGCAGCCGCCCGCCGACGTGGGCGCGCAGATCCGCGGCCAGGTTGTCGTCCGGCCGGGCACCGGTGTCGGCACTGTCCGGGACGACATACGCGACGAGCCGTTTGTCACCATGGGTGTCTTCGCCGACGGTCACCACGGACTGGGCGACGCGCGGATGGGCGGCCAGAACCGCCTCGACCTCCGCCGGTTCGATCCGGAACCCCCGGATCTTCACCTGATCGTCCGCTCGCCCGAGGAACAGCAGCTCCCCGTCAGCGGTCCAGCGGGCGAGATCCCCGGTCCGGTACATCCGGTCACCCGCACCGCCGAACGGACAGGCCACGAAGCGCTCCGCCGTCAGGCCCGCGCGACCGTGATAGCCGCGAGCCAGACCTGCCCCGGCCACATACAGCTCCCCGGTCATCCCGGGCGGAACCGGCTGCAGAGATCCGTCGAGAAGGTACACGCGGGTGTTGTCCATCGGCCGGCCGACGGGCAGCACGTCCGGCACCGCCCCGGCCGCCGCGGCCGCGTACTGCGTGGCAGCCAAGGTGATCTCCGTCGGCCCGTACAGGTTCCGCACCACCACGCCCGGGCAGGCCTCCAGCACCGCCGCCACCGCGGACGCCGGCACCACGTCCCCGCCCGTGCGGACCTCACGCAGTCCGGCGAAACACGCCGGATCCTCCTCCGCCAGCACCCGCAAGAGCCCCGCGGTGACGAACACATGGCTCAGGGCCCGGGTCTCGACCAGCGACCGGATCGTTTCGCCGTCCAGGTCGCCTGCCGGAGCCAGCACCACCGTGCCGCCCTGTGCCAGCGTCACCCACAGTTCCAGCACCGAGGCGTCGAACGCGTACGGCGCGTACCCCAGCATCCGGGCCGACTCGTCCCAGCACCGGTCGGACGCCAGCTCGACGAGGTCCCGCTGAGTGATCACGACGCCCTTCGGGCGCCCCGTCGATCCGGAGGTGTACATCACGTAGGCCGCAGCATCAGGCAGCACCGGCCCCGGCGGCACGTGCGGTTCCACCGCCGCCGGCTCCGCGGCCACAGCCGGATCGTCCACCCGCACCGTCGGGACCGCGCCGTTGGACGGCAGCGCCCCCGCCACACCGGAAGCGGTCAGCACGCACACCGGCCGCGCGTCCGCCAGCATGAACGCGATCCGTTCCTGCGGATACGACGGATCGACCGGCAGATACGCGGCACCGGCCTTCCACACGCCCAGCAACGCCGCCACCAGGTCGACCGACCGCTCCAGCACCACCGCGACCACGGACTCGGGCCCCACCCCGCGCGCCACCAGCACCTCAGCCAGGCGGGACGCCCGCTCGTCCAGCTCCGCGAACGACACCTCCTCGTCCCCGCACGCCACCGCCACCGCGCCTGGCTCAGCAGCCACCCGCTCGGCGAACAGCACCGGCCAGGTGACGTCGGGAACGGCCACCGACGTGTCGTTCCAGCCCGCCACCACCTGTCGGCGTTCCGCGTCCGACAGGACGGGCGCGCGTCCGGCCCGCTCGGTCGGAGCGGTTCGGGACATCCAGGTCAGCACTTTCTGGAAGCGGTGGGCTATGTCCTCGGCGTCGTCGGCGTTGTAGGTGTCGGGGTTGACGTCGACGGCGATCTGGAGCGCCGTGCCGGTCCCACGGTCGTACAGGGAGATGTCGACGTCGTCGACGGGCCCGTTCGAAAGGTTGTGGGCCGTCGTCGTGCAGTCCCCGAACCGCACCCCGTAGTCGAAGGACATGACGTTGACCGTCGTGCCGAAGAGGGGTCCCGATCCCACCCTGTTGAGGTCTCTGAGCAGGTCCGCCTGTGGGTAGCGCTGGTGACCGAGCGCGGTGCGGATGGTGCGGGACGTGGTGCGTACGACGTCCGCCAGGGTGGCGCGGGGGTCCAGTCGGGAGCGCAGGGGGACGACGTTGCTGCTCATCCCGGAGGTCGCACGGGTCCTGGCGCCGGTCCTCCCCAGGACGGGGATGCCGAGAGTGATGTCGTCGGTCCCGGTGTACCGGTGGAGGTAGGTGGCTCCGGCCGCGATGGCGAGGCCGGCCGTACTGGTTCGCAGTCCGCGGGCGGCCGATCGGATCCGCGCCGCGTGGTCCGCGTCGATCTGCACCAGGTGCCGGTGGGGAAGGAACTGTGCGCGGCGGACGGGAGAGCCGCTCACCGTGACGGTCTCAGGGTGTTCGGCGAGTGACTCGCGCCAGAACTGCCTGTCCTCCTGGTATTCCGCCGACTGCCGGTACGCGAGGTCCGCTCGCAGCAGGTGGGCGGACGACTGCAGTGCGGCTGCCGACGGGTCGTCTCCCGCCAGCAGTGCGGCATAGATCTGTGCCAGCCTGGCGACGAGCACCGAGCCGGTGAAGCCGTCGCCCACGAGGTGATGGCAGCTCTGGTACCAGAAGTGGCGGCGCTCCGCTATCCGCACGACCGCGTTGGTGACAAGCGGTCCACGGGCGAGATCGAAGGGCCTTCTGATGTCTGCCCGCATCCATTCGAAGGCGGCCTGTGCCGGGTTGTCGGACGAGCTGAGGTCCAGAACGTGGACGGGCAGCGCGTCCGGGGCTACGGGGTATTGCCGGACCTCGGTGCCGGTGCTCCGGAAAGAGGCTTGGAACGCGTCGGCTTCGCTCAGCATCCGGCGAAGCGCGGCCACGAAGAGATCCGTGTTCAGATCTCCTCGGATATCCAGGTACTCGCCGATGTTGTAGATCGGGTCGGTCGGTCCGAGTTGCTGTGCGTTCCAGATGGCGCGTTGTGCCGCCGTCAGCTCCCGACCGTCAATCGCAGCATGGGACATATCTGGACTCCTCGACTGTCGACCGCCCTTTGACGACACAGCGCCATCCTCGCGTCCGGCCGGCGGACCGGCCTTCAACGTGTCAGGACTGGCTTTTCTCCATGGCTTCGATCAGGCTCTTGGGACGCAGGTCGCGCCAGTTCGTCTCGATGAAGTCCAGGCATTCCTGGCGGCTCTTCTCTCCGAAGACGACCTGCCATCCGGCCGGCACGTCGACGAAAGTGGGCCACAGCGAGTGCTGGCCTTCGTCGTTGACGAGCACGAGGTAGTCGGCGTCGGGGTCCTCGAACGGGTTCGTCATTTTCGTTTCCTTTCCGATAACTGGCGGTAAGGGGCGGTCGCATCGGACTTTCGCCGGGTCAGTCGTCGTTCTTGTGCAGGAACTCGATGATGGCCGCGTTGACTTCTTCTGGGCGTTCGAGGTAACCGAGGTGGCCGCAGGCCGCGATCTCGACGTAATCGCAGTCCGGAATCGCCTCGGCGACTTCGGCGCCCAGCAGAGGCGGCGTGACGAGATCGTCGGAGAAGGCGATGACCCGGCAGGGGGCCGAGACGCCCCGCAGTGCCGCGCGCCGGTCGGCGCCGGCCAGTCCGGCCCAGGTCTGCCCGGGCGCCGCGCCCGCGCCGCTGTCCGGGAGCTGGAAGACATCCAGCCAGAGCGAGACCGCGTTCTCGTCGTCGAGGGTCGCGGGCGAGAGCATCTGGAAGACCGACATGGCCGCGGAGTACTCGGGCGGGAGCTGGACACCGGATTCCGCGAGTGCGCGATGAGCCGCCTCGTGCGCGCTGCGGGCCGCGTCGGAACGTGCCTTGGTGGACACCAGCACGGCGCAGCGGACGAGATGCGGCGATGTGATCAGCAGTTCCTGCGCGATGAGGGCGCCCAGGGAGACCCCGACGACACGGCAGGGGCCGAGCCCCAGCCCCTCGATCAGTCCTCTGGTGTCGCTGACCATGTCCGCGAGTGCGTATCTGCCCGGAGGACAGTCGGACGGCGGTATTCCGCGGTTGTCGAAGGTGATGGCCTCATATCCCGCGCGTACGACCGCCGGTGTCTGGTGGACGGTCCAGACCCGTCCGGCAGCGCCCGTGCCCATGATGAACAGGACCGGCGCACCGGATCCGTGCCGTTGATAGGCGAGCCGGATGCCATTGGTCGGCAGCTGACGCACGGGTTCACCGCTCAGCGCCATTTCCGCTGCCCACGATCTGATGTGAGGCCGTTTCCGACGTGTCGTCCCGTGAACTCGGCCGCCTGGTCCGGCCGGCAGTAATTGTCGTTGTGACAGGTCGCCATGACGTGGACCACGAGCCGCTCTTCCTCCCCCTTGGTGAGCATTCGATTCGCCGGCCCTCGGGCCCATGGCGGTACGGCACGGACTCATGGCCAGGGAGCCCGCCCCGACGAATACTGTCTCGCCGAGCAGGTTGGCGCAATACGGTGCCGCCGGTCATCCGTCGTCCCGGCCGCCCCGGGAAGACATCGGGGCCGCGGCACCCGGTCGGTGCTGCGTGCGGGCGGTGTTCAACTGCGGCATGGACTCACTTGAACGGGCACCGCACCGGCCCCGGCCCCGAAAACTGACTTCGCTGTCCCGAGTCCCTAAGGTGTGCCGGGAGTGTGTGCGGTACCGCGAGGAATCCCCGACGTTGGCGCGTTGATTTCGGTGGAGGAGAGACGGATGATCCGCAAGTACGTGAGAAAGGTCGTCCACTGGGCGGAGCAGAAAAACCGTCAGCATTCCCTCGTGCCCACGACTCCCTTCATCACTGACGAGAAGTTCCCGTGGGCCCGCGAAGTCGAGGCACGCTGGCAGGAGATACGGTCGGAACTGGACGCGGTGCTGTCCTACCGGGACGACCTGCCGAACTTCCAGGACATCTCCACGGTGCAGCGGGCGCTGTCCCAGGACGACCAGTGGAAGACCTTCATCTTCCACGGATACGGATTCAGGTCCGCCGACAATCTCGCACGGTGCCCGAAGACCGCCGAGGCACTCGCCGGGATCCCGGGTCTGACCACCGCCTTCTTCTCGGTGTTCGGTCCGGGTAAGCGGCTGCCGGTGCACCGCGGCCCCTACAACGGTGTCCTGCGTTACCACCTCGCGCTGAAGATTCCCGAGCCCGCCGAGTCCTGCGGCATCGAGGTCGGCGGCGAGACGCGGCACTGGCGAGAGGGTGGGGGGATGTTCTTCGACGACACCTACCCGCACTCGGCCTGGAACGAGACCGAGCAGGACCGGGTCGTGCTGTTCCTGGATGTCATGCGGCCGGTGCGCTTCCCGTTCAACATCCTCAACCGGTTCGTCGTCTGGACGATCTCCCAGTCTCCGTTCATCAAGGGTGCCCGGCGTAACCAGGAGGCCTGGGAGGAGCGGTTCGAGCAGCTGCGGGCCGGGCAGGCGTAGCACCGGGCCGCAGCGGCCGCCGGCAGGGTCCGTCAGCGCCGTGCCTCGTGCTCGATGTGGTCGCCCAGCCTCTCGATGCCCTCGCTGATGTCGGTCTGGGTCAGGTAGCTCGTCGACAGGCGGATGCTGAAGTCGCCGCCACCCCGCGGGTAGAAGTAGGACATCGGTGTCCAGATGACGCCGAAGTCCTGCGCGGACCGGGCGAGCGCCTCGTTGTCCGCGCGGTACGGCACCCGGACGGTCAGGAAGAAGCCGCCGCTCGGCGCGTTCCACCGCACGCCCAGGGCCTCGCGGACCCCGGGCGGGAAGCGCTTTTCGAGGTGCCGGAGGGTGGACTGCATCGCCTCCTGGTAGAAGGCGGACGTCCGGTCGTTGAGCCCGGCGGCCTGCCCGCCGCCGGCGAGCAGCATGCCGGCCACCGCGGCCTGGCTCAGCGGGGACGTGTTGACCGTGACCATGCTCTTGATCTTGGCCAGCTCGTCCGCGAGCAGTCCGGTCCGGCCCGTCGCGTCCGTCACCGGCTGGTCCGCGACGGCGAAGCCGAGGCGGGCGCCCGGGAAGAGCGTTTTCGAGAAGGAGCCCAGGTGCACCACTCGGCGGCGCCGGTCCAGGGCCTTGAGCGTCGGCAGCCGCGGCCCGGCGCTCACCAGCCGGTAGGGGCTGTCCTCCAGTACGAGGATGTCGTGGCGGTCGGCCAGGTCGAGCAGTTCGTGCCGGGTTCGCAGCGGCATCGTGGCGCCGGAGGGATTGGAGTGGTCGGGTACCACGTAGAACGCGCGCGGCCGGCGGCCTCGGGCGGACTGGGCCTGGATCACCTGCTCCAGATCGGCGCAGCGGAACCCGTCCTCCTCTTCCTCGACCGGGACGAGTTCGACGTCCAGCAGGCGGGCGACGCCGGTGATCCCGACGTAGCAGGGGCTGGCCACGAGGAGGACGTCGTCCCGGCCGGCGATGAGCGCCCGTACGGCGAGGAGCATCGCCTCCTGGCAGCCGACGGTGACGACGACGGCTTCCGGGGCGACGTCGATGTCCTCGTCCCGGCGCAACGACTCGGCGATGAGTTCACGGATCCGCCCGGCGGTCGGGCCGTACTGGAACATCGCGTCGCGGATGTCTTCCGGAGAATTCCCGTTGTCCGCGAGATGATCCAGGTAACGCTGAATGTGCTGGAATATCTGGCCGGTCTCGAAGAAACCGTCATAGGGGCGGCCGGGTGCGAACGAGATGGCGTGCGGATACCGCAGGGTGATCTCGTTGAGGAAATTCATCGTGTCCAGCGTGGGATCGGACACGCTGCCGTGCAGATCCGCCCTGTGGAGTACGGGGATATTCTCAGTCGTCAACGTCACCCTCCTGCGCCAGGGGGCGGTGGCCCGCGCACACCGTGCCGACACCGCTGCTCGCCTGCCGGAATCCGTTCAACTGCGGCGTGGAGGCAGTTGAACGGCAATTCCGGGGTGCGCTGCTCCGGGGATGCTAACAGTGCCTCTCCGGGTCTCACCAGTGACCGCGACCGCGCAATCCGCGGGGGCCGGGGGCGTGTTGTCAGCCGATCCCGCAGCGGGGATACTCGGCTGACAAATTGACGACGAAGGGGCGGGTGTATTTCGTCCTCCGGTCTGCCCGCGGCCAGTCTTTTCCCAAGACGCGGAACATGATGACGAAGGAGGTCCGCGCCCCCATGGCTGGAGGCACGGCACCGGCCCGGCTGCGCCTCGGTGACTCGGTCACCCGTCAGCAGGTCAAGCCCGGCACGCTCAGACGGATCATTCCTTATGCGAGGCCCTATCGGTGGCGTCTGGCACTGCTGATGCTCGTGACGGCGTCCGACGCGGTCATCACCGTGACGAATCCGCTGATCCTCAAGTCGATCATCGATGACGGTGTCGTACCGCGCCGGGTCTCGGTCGTCGTCGCCCTGTCCCTGACGATCGCCGCGCTGGCGCTGCTGGACGCGCTGGTCCTCTACGTCCAGATCAGGTGCTCGGCCCGGATCAGCCAGTCCCTCATCTACGACCTGCGTACCCAGGTGTTCCGGCATGTGCAGCGGCAGCCGCTGGCGTTCTTCACCCGGGCGCAGACCGGGTCCCTCGTCAGCAGGCTCAACACGGATGTGGTCGGGGCCCAGTTGGCGGTGACCTCACTGCTGTCGCAGGCGGTGTCCACCCTTCTCACGCTGGTTCTCGTGTTCCTGGCCATGTTCTATCTGTCCTGGCAGATGACCGTGGCCGCGCTGGTGGTGATCCCGCTGTTCCTGCTGCCGGGCAAGGTGATCGGGAAGCGGCTGCAGCGGCTCACCCGGGAGCAGATGCAACTGGACGCGGACATCGCCTCCCTGATGAACGAGCGGTTCAACGTCGCCGGTGCGCTGCTCGTCAAGCTCTACGGGCGGCCCGAGGAGGAGTCCGGGCTCTTCGAGAGCCGGGCGGGCCGGGTCCGTGACATCGCGACGGTCAGTGCCGTGTACGGACGTTCCTTCTTCCTTCTCATGGGTCTGCTCACCTCTCTGATCACGGCGCTCATGTACGGGCTCGGTGGCAGTCTCGTCGTCGACGGGAGGTTCCAGCTGGGCACCCTCGTCGCGCTCGTCACGCTGTTGAGCCGGCTGTTCGGCCCGATCAACCAGCTGTCGAACATGCAGGTGGATGTGTTGACCGCCCTGGTGAGCTTCGACCGGGTCTTCGAGGTGCTGGACCTGAAGCCGCTCATCGCCGAGCGTCCCGGCGCCCGTCCTGTCATGGCCGACGCGGACAGCGGCGCGCCGGAGGTCGAGTTCGACGAGGTGTCGTTCTGCTACCCGGCGGCGGGCGAGGTCTCGCTGGCGTCCCTGGAGTCGGTCGCGGCGGTCGTGCCCGAACGCGCGGACCGTACCAAGGTCCTGGACGGGGTGAGTTTCCGCGCGCCCGCCGGCCGGCTGACGGCACTGGTCGGCCGTTCCGGGTCGGGCAAGACGACGGTCACCCGGCTGGTGCCCAGGCTGTACGACCCCGACTCGGGGACCGTACGCATCGGCGGCCACGACATCCGGGACGTGACCCTGGAGTCGCTGCGGGAGACGATCGGTGTGGTCAGCCAGGAGGCCCATCTGTTCCATGACACGATCAGGGCCAATCTGGCCTATGCCCGGCCCGACGCGACCGAGCGGGAGATCGCCGAGGCGTGTCGTGCCGCCCAGGTCTGGGATGTGGTCTCGGCGCTGCCCGAAGGGCTCGACACCGTCGTGGGTGATCGCGGTTATCGCCTGTCTGGCGGTGAGCAGCAGCGGATCGCCATGGCGCGGCTGCTGCTGAAGTCCCCGTCGGTCGTGGTGCTGGACGAGGCGACCGCGCATCTGGACTCGGAGTCCGAGGCGGCGGTGCAGCGCGCTCTGAAGACGGCGCTGGACGGCAGGACATCGCTGGTGATCGCGCACCGCCTCGCCACGGTTCGCGAGGCCAGTCAGATCCTGGTCATCGACGAGGGCCGGATCGCCGAGCGGGGAACGCATGAGGAACTGCTCGCGGCCAAGGGACTGTACGCGGAGGTCTACCGTACGCAGTTCGCCCCGCAGCAGACGGCGCCGGCAGAGCCGTGAGCGGGAGCCGGCCGCGCTAGCGCGCGGGCCGCCGCCCGCCCTGGGGAAGCTGCCAGAGCAGGCCGTCCGGTGAACCGACCAGTCCACCCGGGAACAGCGGGGTCTCCTCCTCCGAGTCCTCCCCGAGCATCGCCCGGCTCTGGACCTGGCCGCCCTCCCGCATCGCGTTGCGCACCACCTCGGAGCGGAAGAGCGGCACCATGGTGGCGTCGCCGCCCGCGGCGACCTGGTCCACCGCTTGCGAGAACTCCGCCGACCTCGACCTGAGATCCGCCACGGCGGTGGCGCGGCTGGTGAGGGCGGTCTCCCCGGAGGCGACGCCGCCGACGAGTTCGATGAACGACTCGAACTCGGCCGCCGCGCTGCCGGTGACCTTCTTCGCCTGCCAGAAGTACGACCCCTCGGTGGCGTTCATGTCGTAGAAGGAGACGAGGAACTCGTAGAAGACGCTGTACTCCCGGCGGTATCTGGCTTCGAACTCCCGGAAGGCGGTCTCCTCGTCGACCGTGCCGGCGAGGACGCTGTTGATGGAGCGGGCGGCCAGCAGAGCGCTGTAGGTGGCGAGATGGACGCCGGAGGAGAACACGGGGTCCACGAAACAGGCGGCGTCGCCGATCAGGGCCATGCCGGGGCGCCAGTACGCGGTCGCCTGGTAGGAGTAGTCCTTGCGCACCCTCACCTGCCCGTACTGGCCGGTGGTGACGCGCTGGGCGTCGGCCAGGTACTCCTTGATCAGCGGGCATTCGTCGATCAGCGCGAACAGCGCCTTCTCGGGATCGCCCTGGACCTTCTGCGCCATGTCGCGTCGTACCACGGCCCCGACGCTGGTGAGTTCGGGGCTCAGCGGTATGTACCAGAACCAGCCGCTGCCGAACGCGGCCGAGAGGATGTTCCCGGAGTCGGGTTCGGGCAGCCGCTTGCCGCCGGTGAAGTACCCGAACAGCGCGAGGTTCCTGAAGAAGTCCGAGTACTTCCTGGCGCCTCCGGCGCTGTCGTGGATCTGGCTCCTGTTGCCGGACGCGTCGACCACGTACCGGCTCAGGATCTCGTGCCGGGTGCCGTCCTCGGCCGTGTAGCCGACGCCACGGACCCGGGCGCCGTCGTCCAGTACCCGGTTCACCGCGCTGCCCTCGCGGACGTCCACGCCGAGGCGACGGGCGTGGTCGAGGAGGATCTGGTCGAACTTGGCGCGCTCCACCTGGTAGGCGAAGGACGACGGTCCGGCCATCCTCGGCGACACCGAGAAGGAGAAGGTCCACGGGTCCGGGTTGGTGCCCCAGCGGAACGTCCCGCCGCGTTTCCTGGTGAAGCCGGCGGCCGCCAGTTCGTCGGCGACGCCGGTGAGGCGGCAGACTCCGTGGACCGTGGCCGGCAGCAGCGACTCGCCGATCTGGTAGCGCGGGAACCTCTCCTTCTCCAGGAGCACCACCCGGTGTCCCCGCAGGGCGACGAGGGCGGCGAGGGTGGAGCCGGCGGGGCCGCCTCCCACCACGACGACGTCGGCTTCTGCTGTCCGCACCTGCTCCATGCCGCTCCTCCGCTCGGGCGCTCGGTGGCTCAGTGGCTCAGCTCGCGACCGGCGGCGTGCTGCCGGTCGACCGCCTCGTAGAGGGCCTTGATGTTGTTGCTGCCGAAGGTGCGTCCGCCGCGTCGGTCGATGAGCTCGTAGAAGAGGGTCTGCCGGGGGTGCCGTGATGCGGTGAAGATCTGGAGCATCTGCCCCCAGTGGTCGCGGTCGGCGAGGATGTTGAGCTCGCGCAGTTCGTCCACCGGCACCGCGAGTGTGCCGAGCCGCTCGGTCAGCACGTCGTAGTAGCCGGACGGAGTCGACAGGAAGTCGACGCCGTGTTCCGTGAATTTCCGCACGGCGGCAGAAATGTCCTCGGTGAGGAACGCCACGTGCTGCACGCCCGCACCGTCGTGCAGCCTGACGAACTCGTCGATCTGTCCCGGCTTCTTCGTGATGTCCGGCTCAAGGATCGTCAGGGTCAGTCCGCCGGACTCGCTCTGCACGACTTTTGAATCCATCGCCTGGTCGCCGACGATGATTCTCTCGTCGAATATCTGGGTGAGGCCGAATACCGACCGATAGTGGTCCACCGTGCGGTCGAGTTCGCCGGCGGGTACACAGACGGCGATGTGGTCGATGCTTTTCAGCAGTCCCGGTGTGGTGTCCTGCGGGTGCTCGTCCGAGATGCGGCCGGGGGCGAACGGACCGTCGGCCGCGTCCCGTTGGACGAAGCGCTGCGCGACGTCGCCGAATCCGGCGACCGAGGCGAACGTGACCCGTGCCCCCTCGTCCGCCAGCCGGACCGGAGGTGCCACGGCCGCGGCACCGCGCGTCACGGCCTCGGCGAACGCGGCGTCGGCGTCGTCGGTCGCCACGGCGATGACGGCGACGCCGTCACCGTGACGCCGGACGTACTCGGCGACCGGATGGTCCGCGCGGAGCGCCGACGTCAGAAGGAGGCTGATCGCACCCTGACGCACCAGCACCGAGCGGCATCCGGGCAGTCCGGTCTCCGGGCCGCCGCGACCGCATATCCGGAACCCGAACGCGTCGCGAAAGAAGTCGGCCGAGCTCTCGGAGTCGGCCACATAGCACTCAAGATGATCGATCGCACCAATATCCATGGGATTCCCCCGGTATCAGAATCGCATCCGCGTGCACTCTGCATTCGATGCGGAGATGTCCCGCACGCTACCTCACGGTGCCGGTGAATGGGAACGAAGGTAGTCCTGTGAAACGGCCTGGTTTTTCTCGCCGTTGACATCGGTCGATATCGGTCCGCGCCTTGTCGGAGCGGCTGTTCATTGACGGCCGATGCGCCGGGTCAATAACCTGCGGATGTGTTTCCTGTAGCCATCAGCGATGCCCAGCTCCGCTCTCTGCTCCGGGAAGCGAGCGATCATCAGGCAGACCTTGAGACCCACCTCGCGGCGGCGGCCTTCGCCGGCCTGCCACCGCATGGAGCGTTCGTACTGGGAGCCATGGCGTTTCGAGGCGGGGCGGCCGGTGGTCTCAAGCACGTCCTGGGGATCACCGACCAGCAGGCCGGCGAAATCGTGGACGCCCTGGTCAGGCACGGTTACCTGGACCTGCTGGTCGATCCGGCCGACCGCCGCCGGGTGCGGATCGGGCTGACCGATCGCGGCCGCGCCGTCGCCCTCGCCCTGTGGGACTTCCTGCGCATGTCGAGGTGGCGTCAGTTCTCCTTCAGACCGGGTGACATCGTCGTCAGCACACCCGCCAAGAGCGGTACCACGTGGATGCAGATGATGTGCGTCCTGCTGATCCTGCGGACCGCGGACCTCCCGGCCCCGATGCCCGAGCTGTCGCCGTGGCTGGACGACATGGCGTGCCCGCGCGACGAGGTGTTCGCCGCGCTCGCCGGTCAGGCGCACCGGCGGGTGGTCAAGACCCACACGCCGCTGAGCGACATCGTCATGGCACCCGAGGTCACCCACATCGTCGTCGCCAGGCATCCGCTGGACACCGCGATCTCGCTGTTCCACCAGAGCCGCAACGTCGACTCGCCCCGCGGTGTGGGAGGGGCCACGCGGCCACGTCCCGAGCCGGACCAGGCGTCGGCGCGGGAGTGGCTGGCCCAGTGGATCGAGGACGACTCCTCGCGCGAGGGGCAGCCGTCCTCGCTGCCGGGCATGATGTGGCACTGGTCGGACGCCTGGTCCCGCCGTGACGACACCGGAGTCCTCCTCTTCCACTACGAGGACCTCTCGGCGGACCTGTCGGGGCAGATGACGCGCCTGGGGCGGCACCTCGGTATCGGCACAGGGGGCGCCGGCTGGGCGGACCTGGTGGCGGCCGCCTCGTTCGAGCGGATGCGTGCCGACGCGAACCGGATCCAGCCGCTGGGCCCGGCCCGGAACAACACGGCCTTCTTCCGGCGGGGCGGATCCGGATCCGGTACGGCCCTGCTGACCGACGGTGAACTGTCGAGGTACCACGCCCGCGCCGCCGCCCTGGCGCCCCCCGACCTCCTGGACTGGCTCCACCACCGGTGAGCGCGGGTCACGGCCAGGTCGTCACGTCCGGTGAGTAGCCCATCTCGGCCGCCAGCGACATCACGTCCTCGCCGGCCAGCACGGGCCGCAGCACGTCGTGGTTGCGGTACCACTTCGCGCGCTTCGGCAGGGTGATCGAGTTCATGGGTGTCATCCCCCGGACCGCCGGTTCCAGGAAGTGCGAGCGGTCGGTGCCGAGCCAGTCCGCCAGTTCGTCGATCGCGCGGGTCCGCTCCGATGCGGTACCGATCAGGTCTTCGTAGGTGAGCCGTAGTACGTCGATGTCCTTGTTCCGGGCGAGGAATTCGAAGATCGCCGTGTGCGAGGCACACCACTGCGCCGCGCAGACCTCTTCGAGTGAGGATCGGGTGAGGTCCTGCCACCCCGGCGGGAAGTCGAGTTTCCACCAGTTCCGGCTCCACGGGCGTCCCGGCTCGGTGTATCCGCCGATGTCCAGCGGCAGGCCGACCGGGGCGTTGAAGAACCAGGGCGACAGCCACGCCTCACGGTAACTGCTGATCGCGGCGCCGGGGTTGCGCGTCAGATGGATGACCCTGATGCGGGCCTCGGGGAAGAACGCGCGCAGGGCGTCCATCTTGTAGACGTTGACCGGTGTCTTGGTGATGACCGTCCGGCTCACCACGTCCTGGCGGGTCGCCCGCCGCCACGGTTTCGGGACGGCGAGGGGGGCGAACTCGATGACCGTGTCACCGTGCGGACCCTGCGGCCGCGGCAGGTCCGGGAGGATTTCGGCGATCTCGGCCGCCGACACGTCGGCGTAGTAGGGATTCACCTCCCGACAGCGGGTCGCCAGCATCTTCAGCAGCGCCAGGCTGACTGCCCGCGTGGGGTCGCCGCCCTGCTCCGGCCCCTCGGCCGCCTGCTCGCCGAGGGCCTTCTCCAGCATGTCCTCGACCTCTGCCAGAGTCAGCGGCAGCATGGGCCACTGCACGATCCAGCGCCAGAGGACGTCCTGGGCGTAGCGCGACCAGTCGATGCCGTTCCAGTCGCTCACCGGGTTGCCGATGTCACTCCCCAGTTCCCGTTCGAGGAAGGCGACATCCCCGGTGAGGCCGGCGATCCGCTCGGAGTCCGCCCCGTTGTCCGGATACGTCCACCCCGCGAGCCGCAGGACGGGCTGCATCTCGGCCTGGAAGTGGAGCAGGTCCGGAGCGCCCCGGAGGAGTTCCGTCAGCAGCGTCGTACCGCCTCTGAACGGGGACGCTATGACCACCAGGTCCCTGACCGCGGTCCGGAAGTCGTCGACCGGCGCCCGAACCGCGCTCAGGGCGTCGAGCCGCTGCCGGGCGACGGCGATGACGGGATCGTGGGGGCCGCTTCCTGCGTCGGTTGCTGCCGGGTCGGGCTGACGGTTCGTCACCGCACACCTCCAGTGTGTCGCGCGTTGTCGGATGATTGCCGGGGTTGCCGATCGGCCCTGTCCGCGGGCGGCTCATGGAGGGGTCGCGGGCGCTGCCCCGGTGAATCGGGCGGCCTTGTCGCTCACATCCTCGGCGTGCAGCCGGACGGCCTGTTGCAGCGCGAACTCGGCTGCGTAGGCGCGGAACGCGTCGAGGGGCTCTTCCGCGAGGTTCAGCATGCGGCGGTTGGGCACCACCGCCGGGGCGCGCAGCGCGTCGGCGGCCCGCTCGACGGCCGCGTCGATCCCGTCGGGCTCCACGACCTCGTCGATCAGCAGGCGCGCGTCCGGTTCCGTCGCGCGGATCCGGCGGCCGCCGAGGACGACCTGGCGGGCCAGGCGCGACCCGGCGACCCGGCCGAGCCTCAGGTTGGACACCCCCGGGATGATCCCCTCCTGGGCGGCGGGCAGGCTGACGTAGGCGTCCGCACCGGCGATCACGTGGTCGAACACCAGTAACAGCTGGCAGCCGCCCCCGATGGCGAACGTGTCGACGGCGGCGACCCACGGCTTCTCGACCGTGGCCGACCGCCAGGAGTCGTCCCGTTCGAGGAGCACGCCTCTGACGAGCTTGCTGATGTAGCCGAGTTCACGCCGCAGAAGGAAGTCGACGAGCGAGATCTCCCCGGCGTGCAGGGCCTTGAGGTTGATGCCGGCGCTGAAGACGCGTCGGCCCCGGTAGCGGGGGTGGGTCATGGTCCCGCCGCGCAGCACACCGACCCGCACGGCGGGGTCGAGCAGGGCCAGGTCGACGGCGGTCTCCATGTCGTCGACCTGGCGGTTGTCCTCGGCGTTGAGGCAGTCGTCCCGGCACATGGTCAGGTGGGCCACGCCGTCGCGGCGCTCCAGCCGGACGGAGGCGGTCTGGACGACTCCGGTCCTGCGGAACTCCGGGAGCAGTCGCAGCGCGCGTTCGGTCGGCTGGAGCATCGACGTCAGCAGATGCCCGCCGGCGGCCGGGGAGCGCAGCACACCGCGTAGGAAGATGCCCTGGTCGATCTCCCGGCCGGCCTTGTCGGCCCGTGGCTCGGCGGGGTCCGCCGGCGGCACCAGCGCGGGGAAGGCGCCGGCCGCCGCGGCCACCAGTTCCGCGATCCTCGGGCGCGCCGACCGGCCGTCGGTGAGCCGGTCGTAGATCTCGTCGGCATGCCGGTCCATGAACGCGACCCGCAGCGTCCGGACCTGGTCCGTCGTGCGGGCGTGGGCGGCGATCCGGTCCAGGTCGCGGCGCAGGGCTGTCCCCAGCCCCTCGGGCGTCCGCGTCGTCACCGGCTCGCTCCCGAGTCCGAGGAGGTCTGGCGGAGCATCCGGTCGCACGCGGCCAGGTGGGCGCCGAGCGCCTCCTCGAAGCTGGTTGTCGTGGCGTCGTGCATGAGCCGCCGCCTGATGGCCAGTTCGCGGCCGGAGCGAAGGCCGGCCGCGGCGGTCGCCACGGCCAGCGCGGCGAGGGGCGCGTCGGTGATCTCGTCGACCAGGCCCAGTGCCATGGCCTTCGCCGCCGTCAGCGGGTGCCCGAGCAGGACCGTCCGCCGGATCGGTGCGATGCCGGTCTGCTGGACCAGCCGGTAGAGCGCCATGCCGGGCCAGGCGGCGGCACCGTCCGGGGAGATCTCCAGCCGCGTGTCGGGGGTCACGATGCGGTAGTCGGTGGCGAGAAGCGTGTCGAGGGCGATGCCGCCGACCGCACCGGAGGCGACCGATACCGTTGTCGCGGGCAGCCGTTCCAGCCGTCGCAGCGCCCGTTCCCACTTGCTGACCAGGGCGACATCGGCGTAGGTACGCGTGTCGTCAGGCGCGGCGGCGACCGACACGGCGAGGAGACCGGCGCGCTCGGCCTCGGCACAGGCCGCTTCGACCGCGTGGACCAGGGAAGGTGTCAGGTGGCCGGATCCGTCGATCTCCAGCCCGAAGCTCACGCCGCTCACCATTGGACCAGCGCCGTCTCAAGAGTGGAGCCGGGCCCCATGGTCATGAGCACCCCGTAGTCGCCCGGGCTGGTCACCTGTTCGTTCAGCAGGCGTTCGTAGGAGAACAGGAACGATCCGCTGGAGACGTTCCCGTAGTCGCGCAGGACGCCGGTGGTGTGCCGCACGTCGTGACGGCTCAGTCCGAGGTTGACGACGACGGCGTCGATGACCTTCTTGCCGCCCGAGTGCACCAGCCAGTGGCCGATGTCTCCGCGCAGCAGACCGGTCCCCGCCAGCAGCCGGTCGACGACGATCTCGGCGTGCGCGCCGACGACGTAGGGGATCTGCGGATCGAGGTAGAAGCTGAACCTGTCGAGGTCCCGGTCCCAGTCGTAGCGCATGGCGTCCACGGCCTCGGGGATGATGCAGCTGGCGAACCGCAGGATGCGCGGGCCGACGCCGCCGGGGCCGTCGGGGGGCGTGCCGGCGGCGTTGCCGTCGGCGACCAGGGCCACGGCGGCGGCTCCGTCGCCGAACAGGCTGTTCACCACGGCGGTCCGCATCGTGGTGTCCATCGCGTAGGCGGCCGAGCAGGCTTCGGAGCACACCACGACGGCAAGGTCGCCGGGATTGGCCACCGACCAGCCGGAGACCAGGTTCAGGGCGTTCAGACCCGCGTTGCAGCCCATGCCGACGATGTCGGACCGGCTGCAGTGCCGGTCGATGCCCAGCTCGCGGATGATCAGCGCGCTCAGCCCCGGGGTGAGGAACCCCGTCGAGGTGACGCAGCACAGGTGCCGGAGGTCGGACAGACTCGCGCCGGCCCGCTTCAGGCAGGCCTCCAGCGCGCGGATGCCGGAGGCGACGGCGTGGGTCTTGTGCTTGTCGAGCAGGTCTCCCTGCGGTTCGCCGACGGGGCGGCCGTCGGCGCCGATGGGGGGCAGCACCAGGTGCCGCCGGTCGATCGAGCTGTTGAGGAACACGCCCCGTGCCTTGGGGTCGGTGATGCCGAAGAGGTCCAGCACCTCCTGCTGCGAGTACGAGAGCGGTGGAACCGCCGTACCCACGCCGACGATTCTCGCCCGGACGGTCGTGGCGGGCTCCGCTCCGGCCGGTGCCGGCAGCACCCCTGGCCGCACGCTGTCGATGGTCACCGGAAGGTCCACCCCCACATGCGTCGCTTACTGCGGATGATTCGTTTGACGCTCCAGTCGTGCCCCACGCATCTCTCCTTTCCTGCCTCGGTTTCTGCTGCAGTTTCTGCTTCGGTGTGAAGGAAGCTCGCGTTCCCGGCGGCGCCCGGCGACAACGGTCACATGCACCGCGCGGCAATCCGTTCGGCCACCCCGTCCTCCCTGAGCGCGGCCGCGGTGAGGCGGCGGCGCGGCCGGGCCGCCACCAGCGGACGGTCCTGCGCGAGGCGGCGCCGACCGCCTCCGGTGATGTTCAGCAGGACGACCGAGTCCCGGTCGACCTTTCCCTGGGCCACGGCATCACGCAGACAGGCGACCGCCACACCGGCGGCGGGCTCTATGTCGATCCCTTCCAGCTCGGCGAACATGTCCCTGGCGATCAGTACGGAGGTGTTGTCGGCGACCAGGACGTCGCCGGCGCTCTCCCGCAGTGCGTCGTGCAGGCCACCGCGGATGCTGTAGGGGGGAGCCCGGTTCGTCAACTCATCGGCGTGCACCTTGGCGACGGCCTCCCGGTAGCCCTCGGTGAACCCGCGCTCCAGGGCGCCCGCTCCCATCCGCCACGCGTCGTGGACGGGGGTGAACGGCAGGTTCTGACAGAGCATGAGCCTGGGCAGTGCGAGGCCGCCCGCGGCGGCGCTGAGCCGGCGGGCGGCCTCCAGCACCGCGATCGAGCCGGTACCGCTGCCCACGGCCTGGAAATAGTGCGACGGCAGGCACGTCATCTCCTCGTAGGCGGCGAGCAGCACTGCCGCCAGCCCGTCCCTGCGGCCGACGTTCTTCACCCCGCCCTCGGCCTGGAAGGGCGGGGTACGGCAGATCGAGGCCGCGAGCTCGATGGCGTCGGGATAGTCCCCGTCGTCGATGACCACCAGCGCCACACAGGGATCCAGCGGGGCGGGGAAGCGCAGTCTGTGCAGTCCCTTGTCCGGCACGACGATCAGGCAGGGCACCTGCTGCTGCGAGCAGGCCCAGGCGAAAGCCGCGCCGGTGTTTCCCGACGAGGCCACGGTCAGGACCAGTTCGCGGTCCGGCAGCCTCCCGAGCACCGTGTGCGCCTCAAGTTCCTTGAAGGTCCCCGTGTCGAGCAGGGCGCCGCGCTCCGGCCAGTACCCGTTGAACCCGATCCACAGCTCGGGCAGTCCCAGCGCGCCGCCGAGGCCCCGGCTGCGGTACACGGCGACCCGGCCCGCGTCCTTCGGGGAACGAACCACCGGCAGCCACTCGTGGTAGCGGAACAGTCCGTCTCGCCCCGGGTCGGGGGTGAACCGCGGGTTGGCGTATTCCGTTGTGAGCAGTGCGGGCGGATGGTCCCGGGGGCAGTCCAGGATGAGACCGTCATCGGGCTGACGGCGGCCGCACAGAGAACACACCAGTGTGTAGTGCCGCGCCTTGTCCTCGGTGTCCCCGCTCGGACATCGCCCCGTCCCGGCCATGCGACTGCCTTTCTCCGTGGCGGCCTTTTCCCTTAGCCGTTCTTGATGCGGATACGGCTCAGGGACGGAGCCGTGAATTACGCCGGAAAAGGCGAGTCGTTCCGGCAGCGCTGTACGGAGCAGGTGTGCGAAGTGGAGTTCCTCAAGAGCGGAACGCTCGTCGTGGATTTCCCTCTCCGGTCAGGAAACTCCCGCGATCCAGCAGTCAGAGTACGGCCGCGGCGTCTTCCGATCTACAAACGCGACGCTCGGCCTGCACCGGCGCAGCGGGGTGTTCAACTGCCGCGCCTATTCAGTTGAACGGGCCGGTCCGGACCGTCGCACGGTGGCACACCATGTGACTGGCGCCGCACGGCTCGTATCCGGTATAGGTGGTTGGGCCTATGCCTGGGTGCCGCTCGGTGGTCCGGGTCGGGGTCAGGAGCCCGCGAGGAACGTGACGCGCACCTTTCGCTGTGGGTTGTCCCTGTTCGTATCGACCAGGCACACCGACTGCCAGGTGCCCAGTGCCAGGCGGCCGTTGATCACCGGGAGGGTGGCGTGCGGGGGCACGATCGCCGGGAGGACGTGGTCGCGGCCGTGGCCGGGGCTGCCGTGCCGGTGCTGCCAGCGGTCGTCGGCGGGGAGCAGGGTGTGCAGGGCGGCCAGCAGGTCGTCGTCGCTGCCGGCGCCGGTCTCGATGACCGCGATGCCGGCCGTCGCGTGCGGCGTGAAGATGTTGAGCAGGCCGTCCCGGCCGGCCGCGGCCTCGCGGAGGAAGGCCTCGCATTCGCCGGTCAGGTCGACGACCCGCTCCCGGCTCCCGGTGGCGACATCGAGCTCTCGTGTGGTGAAGGCATCCGACATGCCTCCATCCTGGCCCATGCGCCGGCCCGGCGTGCGAGTGGCCGTACCGGGAAGATCCACGGCCCTTCCCGCTGTTGGTAGAAGCGTGAACAATGCGCGTGAGGTCGAGGTTGTCGTCATCGGTGCTGGTCAGGCCGGTCTGTCCAGCGCCTTTCACCTGCGGCGCACCGGCTTCGAACCGGACCGTGACTTCGTGGTGCTCGACCACTCCCGCGCGCCCGGCGGTGCCTGGCAGTTCCGGTGGGCGTCCCTGACGTACGGCAAGGTCCACGGGATGCACGCGCTCCCGGGCATGGAGCTGACCGGCGCCGACCCGGCGCGGCCCTCCGCCGAGGTGATCGGCGAGTACTTCGCGGACTACGAGCGCACCTTCGGCCTGCGGGTGCACCGGCCCGTCGACGTCCGCGCGGTGCGCGAGGGCGGCGGCGGCCGACTGCTCGTGGAGACCGACCAGGGGGACTGGTCGGCGCGGGCTCTGATCAACGCCACCGGCACCTGGGACCGGCCGTTCTGGCCGCGCTACCCGGGTCAGGAGACCTTCCGCGGGCGGCAGTTGCACACCGCGCAGTACGCCGGTCCCGAGGAGTTCGCCGGGAAGCGGGTGGTGGTCGTCGGCGGCGGGGCCTCCGGCACCCAGCATCTGCTGGAGCTCGCCCCGTACGCGGCCGCCACCACCTGGGTCACCCGGCGGCCGCCGGTCTTCCGCGAGGGGCTCTTCGACGAGGGCGCGGGCCGGGCCGCGGTGGCGCTGGTGGAGGAGCGGGTACGGCAGGGACTGCCGCCGCGGAGTGTGGTCTCGGTCACCGGGCTGCCTCTGAACGACGCGATCCGCCAGGGTCTCAAGGACGGCGTCCTGGCCCGGCAGCCGATGTTCGACCGGATCACCCCCGACGGGGTGGAGTGGAGCGACGGACGGCGCGTCGACGCCGATGTCATCCTCTGGGCCACCGGTTTCCGCGCGGCCCTGGAGCATCTGGCGCCGCTGCGGCTGCGCGAGCCGGGTGGCGGGATCAGGGTCGAAGGGACCCGCGCGGTCGCCGATCCGCGCGTCCACCTGGTCGGTTACGGCCCGTCCGCCAGCACCATCGGCGCCAACCGCGCGGGGCGCGACGCCGTTCGGGACATCAGGCGGCTGCTGGCCGGGGAGCCGGTCGCCGCGTGACGCGCCGGCCGCTCAGCGCGGCGACTGCGAGACCTGCGGCGACGGGTGGGCCTTGCTGCTCTGTACGGCGTTGAAGTCGGCGACATTGCGCTGGTGTTCGGCGTAGTCGGCGGTGAATCGCGTGTCCCCCGGCTTGACCGTGACGAAGTACAGCCAGTCGCCCGGCGTCGGGTTGAGCGCGGCACGCATCGCGTCCGCACCCGGGTTGTCGATCGGCGTGGGCGGCAGTCCCATGCGCTGGTAGGAGTTGTACGGGTTCTCGATGCGGGTGTCGTCCACCGTGGTGTTGAGGGTCCTGCGGTTGAGGGCGTAGTTGAGGGTGGAGTCCATCTGGAGCGGCATGCCGTGCTGCAGCCGGTTGAGGACCACCCGCGCCACCTTTCCCATGTCGGCCTCGTCGGCGGCCTCGGCCTGGACGATGCTGGCGATGGTCACCGCCTGGTAGCCGTTCATCGCGTCGCGCTGCGCGCCGGCGGCGACGGGTGCCGCGCCGAACCTCCGGTTGGCGGTGTCGACCATGGCCCGCAGCACCGACTGCGGGGTGGCGTCCTTCTCCAGGGGGTAGGTGGCCGGGAAGAGATAGCCCTCCGGGTTGCCGCCGGCGTCGCCGGGGAGCTTCAGGCCCGCGGTGCCTACGGAACTCCTGGTGCTGCCGGCCGGGAGGGCGAGGGCCTTGTCGACGGCGTCGTACACCTGGGACGCGCGCCAGCCCTCCGGGATGACCAGGCTGGCGGGCCTGGTCGTGCCGCCGGCCAGGGACAGCAGGGACACCGCCACCGCGGCGCCGGCCACGAGGACGCCGGTCACGCCGAGGACGAGCCTGCCCCGGCGGGTCAGCCGCATCGCCTTCCCGCGGCGGGAGACACCTCGGCTCGCGGTCGTCCGTCGACTCGGGTCCCGTGGCGGAGTGTTCATCTGCATGCGGGCACGTTAGCCCGCGTATCGTCATAAACCCGACATATCTTCAGCTTGTCGACTTCGATTTGCCACCTTCGACGGGACGAGCGAGGCGGACAGACCGGGCGGGCCAGTCATCCGGGGTGAGCGGTCTCGACCCACGACCGAGCGAACGGCCGAGGCGCCGCCACCCTGAGCGCGGTTTCGACGGAACCCCCGAAGCGCAACGGCTTCGGCCGAGCGGCCGACGTGGATCGACCGAGGTGGATCGGCCGGTTCCCGTCCGTCGGCTGCAGCTGTCGGCTCCCGTCCGTCGGCTGCAGCTGTCGGCTCCCGTCCGTCGGCTGCAGCTGTCGGCTCCCGTCCGTCGGCTTCAGCTCGTCGGCGGGGTGGCGTGTCTGCGGCTGCGGTCGCCTCGCCTCCGCAGTGGTCGCGGGGCCGCCTCCCACTGGGACACCCCGTCGCTTCCGGTCGGCTCCGTCGGCGTCTCCAGCCGGGCGTCCCGGCGCACCAGGGCCGCGTACCGGCCGTCGAGTTCCAGCAGTTCCTCGTGCGTGCCGCGTTCGGCCACCTGCCCCGAGTCGAGGACGACGATCTGGTCGGCGCCCTGGATCGTGGAGAGCCGGTGGGCGATGGTGACGGTCGTCCGGTTGGCCGACAGGGCGTCGATCGCGTCCTGGACCGCGTGTTCGGTGCGGGTGTCCAGGGCGCTGGTCGCCTCGTCGAGGATGAGGACCGGCGGGTCGCGCAGGATGGTGCGGGCGATGGCCAGCCGCTGCTTCTCGCCACCGGAGAAGCGGTGCCCGCGTTCGCCGACGACGGTGTCGTAGCCGTCGGGCAGCGAGGCGATGTGGTCGTGTATCTGGGCCGCGCGGGCGGCCGCGTGCAGCTCCTCGTCGGTGGCGTCCGGCTTGGCGAAGCGCAGGTTGTCGGCGACCGAGGCATGGAAGAGGTACGTCTCCTGGGAGACGACGCCGACCGCGCGGGCGAGGGTGTCGAAGTCGAGGTCGCGGACGTCGACGCCGTCCAGGGTGACCCGGCCGCCGGTGACGTCGTAGAGCCGGGGAACCAGGTAGCCGAGCGTGGACTTGCCGGCGCCGGTGGGGCCGACGACGGCCAGGCTGTTGCCGGCCGGGACGGTGATGTCGATGCCGTCGAGGACGGGGCCACCCTTGTCGTCGTAGCGGAACTCGACCTGCTCGAAGCGGACCTCGCCCTTCACCTGGTCCAGGTGGACCGGCTCGTCCCGCTCGGTGATGTCGACGGGCAGGTCGAGGTACTCGAAGATCCGCTGGAAGAGCGCGAGGGAGGTCTGGATCTGGACGCCGGTCGCCAGCAGGCTCACGGCGGGGCGGAACAGGCCCTGCTGAAGGGAGACGAAGGCGACGATGGTGCCGAGCGAGATCTGCGGGCCGCCCATCTGGAGGGCCATGCCCGCGGTCCAGTAGATGACGGCGGGCATCGCGGCCATCACGATCGTGATCACGGCCATCCGCCAGCGGCCGGCCATGTTCGACCTCACCTCCAGGTCGACCAGTTGCTCGGACTCCTCGGCGAAGGAGGCGGTCAGCGAGTCGGCGCGGCCCATGGTGCGGCCGAGCAGGATGCCGCTGACGGACAGCGACTCGGTGACCGTGGCGGCCATCGCGGCCATCTGCTTCTGGCGCTGGGTGGTGATCTTCTTGCGCTCGTTGCCCACTCGGCGGCTGATCCACACGAAGAGCGGAAGCAGGACCATCGAGACGATGGTGAGCCGCCAGTCGAGGGCGGTCATCGCGACGATGGTGGCGACGACGCTGGTCAGGTTGGAGACCAGGGAGGTGGCCGTCGAGGTGACGGTGGCCTGCATACCGCCGATGTCGTTGGCGATGCGGGACTGCACCTCGCCGGTGCGGGTGCGGGTGAAGAAGGCGAGCGACATGCGCTGCAGCCGGCCGTAGACCGCGGTGCGCAGGTCGTGCATGACGCGCTGGCCGACGGTGGTGGAGATCAGCGTCTGCAGGACGCCGAAGACGCTGGTGAGGACGGCACTGAGGATCATGCCCAGCGCGAGCAGGCTGAGCAGTCCGGTGCGGCCCTGCGGGATCGCGGTGTCGAGGGTCGCCTTGAGAAGGAACGGGGTGGCGACCGAGACCAGCGAGGCGGCGCCGACCAGCAGGCCGACGATCGCGAGCCGGCCGCGGTAGGGGCGGAAGAGCTTGAGGATGCGGCGCACCTGGCGGGGCTGTCCGGCCGAAGCGCCCTCGGGGGTCCAGTTGATCTCGTCTCGGGGCATGGCTCCTACGGATGGGTGTGGTGTGTATGGACTCACGGAGCTTAGCTCACTGTTACCTATACTCACAATGAACATAGTCCTGATATTGTTCCCGCATGAGCACCCCCGACCCCGACGGCCCGCTCGCCGAGCAGTTGCTGCGCCTCACACGCCGGGTGTGGCGCATCCAGAAGCGCCATCTCCAGGCGCACGAGCTGGGCGTCACCCCCGCCCAGTCCCGGCTGCTGCGCACCCTCGCGCACTACGACGCTCCCCCGCGCATGGCCGACCTCGCCGAGCGGCTGGAGGTGGTGCCCCGCGCCGTGACGACACTGGTCGACGGCCTGGAGGCGAGCGGCAAGGTGCGACGGGTGCCGGATCCGGCGAACCGCCGGGTCACCCGGATCGAGATCACGGACGAGGGGCGCGAGACCCTGCGTGAGCTGCGGGCGGCGCGCAGGTCCGCCGCCGAGGAGATCCTGGCTCCGCTCTCGGCGGAGCAGCGGGAGATGCTGGCCGGGCTGCTCGACACCCTGGTCGACGGGCCGGTGGCGGCGAAGCACTGCTGAGCCACGGCGAAGCGGCTCCCCCTGCCCGGCCTTCCGCCGAGGGAGCCGCTTGCGCAACTCGCGCACAACCCGGTTCAGCGATGGTCGTTCAGCAGTCGCGGCGATCCTCCGTCAGCACCCCCTGTTCGGTGGCCAGCGTGCGGTCGTAGCAGCCGTTCGAGCCGTACAGCCGGTAGCGCTCGCTGGACGTGCCGACCGCGTGCCGCTGATCGCGCGGCACGTTCAGGGTGTACGTCGCATCACCACGGTAGGTGTCGTCGAGTCGTGACCAGCCGCCGCCGGGCCGCCTGATCGCCGCCCGGTCGCCGAGGACGAGTCGGGTGCGCAGCCGGTCGTCGCTGCCGATGGTGGTGGCCCCGTTCATGGTGTAGGTGCGCCGGGTGCGGGTCGTCCGGGGCGCTCCGGCCGCCCCGACGGTGACACTCTGGCCGTCCGTCCAGGTGGCGTCGAGCGCGTCGGTCGTCTCGCCGTCGTTCCAGCGGTGCGCGGAGGTGGTGGCCAGCGTGCGGGTGACGGTGGTGGTCACCCGGCCGTGCGAGGTGTCGACGTACCCGGAGACGGTGAGCCGGTGCCCGGCGTCGGTGTCGACCCGGTACTCTCCCGAACCCGGGCTGTACACCGAGGAGTTGACGGGGCCGGAGGCCTTGGCCTCGGTGAGCCCGCCGGTGACCTGGGCCCGGTGCGCGTCCTGCCAGACCAGCACGTTCACGGGGGCGCTCCAGCCGGCCTGGCCCTCGGGCACGCCGGCGACGGAGACCTCGACCTTATGCGGGTGGCCGTCGTCGAGGAGCCCGGCGAACGGCGTCAGGTCGTATTCGATCGGCCGGACGTCGAACGCGCGCGGGCCCGGGATGACGTACCAGAGGAACGGGTCGGACCAGCCACCGGTCCACACGTTCGGGAACGGCGCCGCGATTCCGGCCAGTTGGCCGTCTACCTTGATCTGCACCTCCCGGTAGGGCCCCTTGTCCGCCTTGCAGGAGTACGGCGCCGGGTCGGCCACGGTCAGGTACCAGAACTCCTCGCAGCCACCGCCCGATCCGGTGGCGTACACCTCGGCGACGACGCGTTCGCTGTTGCGGGGGGTGGTGAGGGTGGTGCCGCCGGCCAGGGTGAGCACCTTGTCGGGGACGGAGGCCTCAGGGCGTCCCTGGTAGAAGGTGAGCGTGACCTTGACGTCGATGACGCCGGTGTAGGTGTCGTCGACAACGTTGCCGATGAGCATCTCGACGTCCTGCGGGCCGCGGAAGGTGTCGCTGTAGCGGGTGACGTCCTTCTCCACGTGCCACTCGATGCCGTCCGGTGAGGGCTCGGGGGTGGAGGTGCGCAGCACCTCGACGCCGCCGACGTGCAGATAGCCCAGTCGGTCGTACTGACGGCCCTTCACCTTGCCGTCCAGCCGCAGCACGACCTTGCTCCAGCGGCCGCCGCAGCCCTGCGGCGGCGTGTACGTTCCCCGGTACGGCGTGAAGTCGCGGAACTGGGCCTCGGCCAGGGTGACTTGGCAGGACCTGGCGCCCTTGGGCACGGAGACCGGCGGGGCCGCGGTCACCGGGTCGTGCCAGTCGGTACCGAACTCGGCCGGGACGTCGGCGGCTCGGGCCGCGGGAGCGCCCGTACCGAGGAGCGCGCTCGCCAGGAGGGTCACTCCGGCGAGCATGGACATGACTACCCGTCTTCTCATGGCCGGTGTTCTACGGGGAGTTGACCCCCGACCGCAATGACCGCACCGGCCGATGGCCGGCCCGTCGACCATCCCTCCCGACCGGTCGCCGCCCCTGCGGGCCGGCGCCCACGGTCGGCACATATGGTGCTATAAGCAGATCAACCTGACACAGTGCTGCCATGGAGATCATGACCGCTCGCGCCCTGCGCGTCGCCCTCGCGCTCACGGGAGCCGTCGCACTCACCGGCACCGGATGTTCCGCCGGTGTCCCGTACCGGGGCCACGGCTCAGCCGCCCCCGGTGCCTCCGCGGCCCCGAAGGGCCCCGCCCCCTCCCCCGGCGCACCCGGCATCGGCGACCCGCTCATGCCACGGGACGGCAACGGCGGCTACACCGTGCGCCGTTACACGATCGACCTCGACTGGCGGGCCCCCCAGACCCCCTTCCCCGCCGGTACCACCATCAGTGCCACCGCCACCCAGGCCCTGTCCCGTTTCGACCTGGACTTCGCGGGCAACACGCTGCACCGCGTCACCGTCGACGGCGCGCCGGCCGCCGCCGTGCGCGACGGCGACGAACTCGTCGTCACGCCCGCACGGCCGATCCCGCGCGGCACCACGTTCACCGTCCACGTCGCCTACACCGCCGACCCCACCCAGCGACGCCGGCGAAGCGACGCGATCCGGGAGTACGGCTGGGTGCCCACCGAGGACGGCACACTGATCTGTGCCCAGCCCGACGGCGCCAAGATGGTCTTCCCGGTGAACGACCACCCCAGCCTGCGGGCCGCCGTCACCTTCCGCATCACCACCCCACCGGGCCTGCGCGCGGTGGCCAACGGCCGGCTCGTCGATCGCGTCCGGCAGCCCGGCGGACGGATCCGCTGGACGTACGACTCCGAGGAGCCCATCGCGGCGCAGCTCGTCCAGATGGCGATCGGGAAGTTCACGTTCGTCGACAGCGAGGGACCGCGCGGCCTGCCGCTGCGTGACGTGGTCCCCGACGGCCTGGTCGCCGGCACCGAGGCGGACCGCTCGCTCACCCCGCAGCACCTGGCCTGGCTGGAAGAACGCCTCGGCCCGTATCCGTTCCGCCGCTACGGCGTACTCGTCGGCGACAGCGACCTGCCGGTGGCGCTGGAGACGCAGTCGCTGTCCCTCGTACCGAAGGACGACCTGCTGGGTGACCGGGTCGACGCCGAACGCGATCTCGTCCACGAGCTGACCCACCATTGGACCGGTGACAGCGTCGCCATCAAGCGCTGGTCCGACCTGTGGCTGAGCGAGGGTCACGCCCGCTTCTACGAACGGCTGTACTCCGCCGAGCACGGCGGCGTGAGCATGGAGGACGCCATGCGGGCGGCGTACGAGCAGCACGCCCAGTGGCGCCACGACGACGGGGCCCCGGCCGAGCCCACGGAGCCCACGCTGTTCAAGGTGATGCGCTACGACGGCTCGGCGCTGGTGCTGTATGCCCTCCGGGAGAAGGTCGGTGACGACACGTTCGGCCGGATCGAGCGCACCTGGGTGACGCGATACCGGGGGCGCGCGGCCGGTACCCGGGACTTCGTCGCGCTCGCCTCCGAGGTGGCGGGGGAGGATCTGACGCCTTTTCTGACGCCGTGGCTGTACGGGCCCGACACGCCGCCGATGCCCGGCCACCCCGACTGGCATACGGACCCGGTCGAGGACTGAGTCCGCACGGTGCACGACCGCCGCCGGATGCCGAGCCCGTTGCCCGCCGACCGGGTGGCCTCGGCCGGGGCGCTGGGCCACCCGGTTGACGCTCGGCGCGCCGTGCCGCGCCGGGCACGGAAACGTACAGGGGGTGACGTGAAGGGCAACCCCGTTGCCCTGGTTGCGACGAGCGTCGTTTGAGACCCTCAGCAAGCGGTTGGAGACCCTCTGGTATGAGAAGAACTGTCGCTCCACGTGTGCCCAGTGCCCTCCGGACGTGCCGCCTGACGGCGTGCCTGATCGCGACGGCCGCACTGCTGCCACCGCTGCTGATCCTCCCGGCGTCCAGCGCCGACGAAGGGGAGGACCAACGCCTGCAGAACGCCTTCACGGACGCCGCGCGTGAGTTCCACGTGCCGCGCAGCGTGCTTATGAGTGTGTCCTACATGCAGTCCCGCTGGGACACCCACCCGGGTACCCCGAGCGTCGCGGGGGGCTACGGCCCGATGCACCTGGTGGACACCGCCCGCGCCCATGCCCCGGCGACGGCCCCGGGCCCACCGGGGGCGAACGGCCGCGAGGCCGACCGGCCGGCGGGAACCGCGTCCGCCGCGGGCGGCCACGCGGTGCAGCCGGCGGACCTGGAACACGCCGCACGGCTGATCAAGGTTCCCGCCGGACAGCTGCGGACGGACGCCGTGGCCAACGTACGCGGCGGCGCGGCGCTGCTGGCCGCCGCGCAACGGCACCTCGGCAAGCCGCTCAGCTCCGACCCGGAGGACTGGTGGCAGGCGGTGGAACGTTTCCCCGGCACCCGTGACGTCACATCGGCGACGACGTACGCCGACGACGTCTTCGGCCTGATCCGCCGGGGCGCCCACCGCACCACGGCCGAAGGGCAGGAGGTCACCCTCCCCGCCACCCCCGGGGTCCGCCCGCGCCCCGGCTCGCAGGCCCCCAAACGGCCGAAGAACGTCGAGTGCCCGCCAGAACTGTCCTGCGACTGGCTCGCCGCGCCCTACGAGGAGATCGACGACGACGGCGACTACGGCAACCACGACCTCGCCGACCGGCCCCGCGACCAGAAGATCGAGTACATCGTCATCCACGACACCGAGTCGACGCTGCCGAACATGTTCAAGACCGTGCAGGACCCGACCGAGGCGTCCTGGCACTACTCGATCCGTTCCAGCGACGGCCACATCACCCAGCACGTCAGGACCAAGGACGAGGCGTGGCACTCCGGCAGCAAGTTCGTCAACGCCCGCTCGATCGGTATCGAGCACGAGGGTTTCCTCGCCCACCCCGAGACCTGGTACACGGAGCAGATGTACCGGTCCTCGGCCCGCCTGGTGCGCTACCTGGCGAAGAAGTACGGCGTCCCGATGGACCGGCAGCACATCTTCGGCCATGACAACGTGCCGTCCCCGACCGGCGACAGCATCCCCGAGATGCACGAGGACCCGGGGCCGTTCTGGGACTGGCGGCACTACTTCGACCTCCTCGGCGCACCGCTCAAGGCCACGGCCGGACCGGACAGCCCCATGGTGATGATCCTGCCGGACTACGCCACCCACAAACCGCGGTACACGGGGTGCGAGGGCGCGGGCAAACGGTGCCGGCCGCACGGCTCCAGCGCCGTCCGCCTGTACACCCGGCCGGACGAGAGGGCTCCGCTGATCCAGGACCCGGGCCGCAGGCCGGACGGCGACCCCTCCACCGAGGACGTGAGCGACCTGGGTTCGCGGGTCTCCACCGGCCAGACCTTCGCCGTGGCCGACCGCAGCGGCGAGTGGACGGCGATCTGGTACCAGGGCAACAAGGCGTGGTTCAAGAACCCCTCGGTGCACCCGACGGCCGTCGGGGCGAGCGGCCGCATGGTGACGCCGAAACAGGGCCTGGACGAGATCCCGGTGTTCGGGCGGGCCCTCCCGGAGGCGGAGGCCTACCCGGACGGAATGGAGGAGGAGGACGCCTCGCCACTGCCGTACAGCCTGCGGGCCGGTCAGCGGTACGTGACACAGTCCGGCCTCGGCGGCTCCTACGTCGACCGGTCCACCTTCTCCGACACGCCTCAGCCCGTGGTGGTGGGCCAGGAGAGGTACTACGAGATCCAGTTCGGCCACCGGCTCGCCTACGTCCGGGCGGACGACGTGGACCTGGTGGACGCGCGCGCCGGCACGGCCGCCCCGTCCGGCGGCGCGGCGGGCCCGGACGGACAGTGACACCGCGCGGGGCCGGGGTCCGGGGCCGCCTCAGGACAGCAGGGCCGGCCTGTCCCCCATCACCACGACGGGGTCGCGGGCCGGGTCGAGTGTGCGCAGCAGGTACTCCATGGCCTCCTTGGGAAGGCCGATGCACGCCGAGGTGCCGCTGCCGTGGTCGAGGTGCAGCCAGATGCTGCCGCCCCTGCCGTCGCCCCAGGGGTGGGTGGTGTCGTGTGGCGGTGTGCCGCGCAGGCGGTTGTAGTCGATGGCGATGACGTAGTCGAAGTCGTGCTGGTATGCCGGGCGCCAGTAGCGCGGGGGTGCGTAGAGTTCCCGGCCCTGGTCGTAGGAGAGCCGGGTGCCCGGATCGGGGAGCACCCCGCCGGCGTCGGTGACGGTGAACACGCCCACCGGGCTGCGTCCGTCACCGGCGTAGTGGTCGGTGGTCCAGCCGGACCGACCGTTGTGGGCGGGCCAACTGCCCACCGGCCGCCAGCCGCCGCCCCGGATGCCGCGGGAGCCCCCGGTGTCCTGCGTTTCCCGGGTGTCCCGGGTGTACAGCACGACCGTGGAGTCGGCCGAGTCCTTGTCCTCGCCGTACACGGCGACGACCTGGCCGGAGTCGGCGGGAATCTCCGCCCGCAGCAGCTCGCCGACGCCGGGGATCCGGCCCGGATCCCCGGCGGGCGCGGCCCGGTCCTGCTGCCCTGCCGGGCCCGCTGCGGCGGTTCGTGACACCCTCGGAGGCCGGGCGTGCGGCCCCGGCAGGCCGTTCTTCGCGCCACCGCTCTGCGACGCCTCGCAGGCGCTCAGGGCCACCAGGACGGCTCCGAGGACCGCCATCGCCGTGACGGTCGCCCGCCGGACGCTCTTGATCTGCACCCGGCCATCCTGACATCACATACCGGGCAATTTATTAGATCTACCGATATTCGGAGCGTGTTGTGCGGCGAGCCCTGGCCGGAAGGGGGCGGATTTCGACGGCCGCCAGGGAAAACCGTTTGATTTCGACGACGCTCCGAGGCGAACCTTTCACGGCTTGTCGCCACCTCCCCCGACCCGAGCCGCTGGGACGCCATGCAGATTCAAGATCTTCCGTATTCCGATCCGGGCGTGCCGGACGCGCGTTCGGGCCCCCGCTTCCTGTGGTGGCTGGGACGGAATCAGCTGGGCGGTCAGCTCAAGGCACTGGCCTGGGGACTGCTGCACTTCGTGTCCGTCTCCGCGCTCCCGTTCTGCGTGGGCCTCGCCGTCCAGGCCGTCGTCGACCACTCCGGCACCCGGCTGGCCCTGACGGGCGGTCTGCTGGTCCTGTGCGGCACGGCGATCGCCGTCGGCGACACCTTCCTGCACCGGGCCGCCGTCACCAACTGGATCACCGCGGCCGCCCGCGTCCAGCAACTGCTGGCCCGCAAGGCCACCCAGCTGGGCTCAGCACTGACCCGGCGGGTGGCGGCCGGTGAGGTGGTGGCCGTCTCCACCGGCGACGTCGAGAAGATCGGCTGGTTCGTCGAGGCGGTCTCCCGCTTCACCGCCGCCGCCCTGACGGTCGTCGTGGTCGGCGTCGCCCTGCTCTTCTACCTGCCGGCGCTCGGCTGGGTCGTCGCCGCCGGCCTGCCGCTGGTCGCGCTGTCCGTGCTGCCGCTGCTGCCCCGGGCCACCCAGCGCGCCGACTTCCAGCGTGCCAAAGCCGGCCGGGCCACGGAGCTGGCCTCGGACACCGTCGCGGGGCTGCGCGTGCTGCGCGGCATCGGCGGCGAGGACCTCTTCCTCGACCGCTACCGCCGCGCTTCCCAGGAGGTACGGCACGCCGCCGTACGCAGCGCCCGGATGTGGTCGCTGATCTCCGCGATCCAGGTGCTGCTGCCCGGGCTGCTGCTGATCGCGGTCGTCTGGCACGGCGTGAACCTGGCCCGGCAGGGCCGCGTCACCGTCGGCGAACTGGTCACCGTCTACAGCGCTGTCATGATCCTCAACTACCCCTTGCAGCACTTCACCGAGATCGCCATGGCCTACTCCTTCTCGCGCCCGTCCGCGAAACGGGCCGCCCGGGTGCTCTCGCTGGACCGGGCCACGGACACCGGTGGCTCGCGCGCCGACACGGTGCCGGACGGTGACCTGTACGACCCCGCCACCGGCCTGCTCGCTCCCGCGGGCCGGCTGACCGCCGTGGTCTGCGGTGACCCCGACGCGGCCGGACACCTCGCCGAACGGCTGGGCGGCCACCCGGCCGAGGCCGGCACCTCCGTGCTGCTCGGCGGTGTCCCGCTCGACGAACTGCCCCTGGAGGCCGCCCGCACCGCGGTGCTCGTCCAGGACAAGGACCCGGTGCTGCTGTCGGGTTCACTGCGCGAGCTGCTCGACGTGCCGGCCTCCGGAGCCGTGCGGGCCGAGGACGCGCTGGCCGCCGCCCAGTGCGCGGACGTCCTGGAGGCCCTGGTCCAGGGCTCACTGGACGTCACCGACCCGCTGGACGCCCGGATCACCGAGCGGGGCCGGTCGCTGTCGGGCGGCCAGCGCCAGCGGCTCGCGCTGGCCCGGTCGCTGATCACCGACCCCGGGGTGCTCGTCCTGGACGAACCCACCTCCGCCGTCGACTCGCACACCGAGGCCCGGGTCGCGGAGGGCATCCACGCGCTGCGGTCCGGCCGTACGACCGTGGTGTTCACCTCTTCGCCGCTGCTGCTGGACCGGGCCGACCGGGTGGTCCTCGTCCACGAAGGGGAGGCCGTGGCGGTCGGCGTGCACCGCGAACTGGTGCGCACCGAGCGGCGGTACCGGGCGGTGGTGACACGTGAGCCGGACGACGAAGCCGCGCTGCGGGGCGCGACGCCGGAAGAGAAAGAAGTCGCGCTCCGAGGCGCGGCCCTGGAAGAGATCGAGGAGAGCGCATGATCGGCGTCGCGCCACCGGCGTACGACCCGGCGGCCCCGACGACGGCCACCACCCTGCCCGTCGGTGCCGCCGCGACCGTGCGTGCCTACGTGGCCGAACTGTTCCGCCGGCACCGCCGGGCCTTCACCCTGCTCATCGCCGTCAACACGGTGGCCGTGGTCGCCTCCATGGCCGGCCCTTACCTGCTGGGCGGGCTCGTCGAGCGGGTCTCCGACGGCGCTCGCGACCTCCACCTGGGCCTGACCATCGGCCTGTTCGTGCTCGCGCTCGCCGTCCAGTCCGTCTTCGTGCGCGAGGTCCGGCTGCGGGGTGCCGTGCTCGGCGAGCGGATGCTGGCCGATCTGCGCGAGGACTTCCTCGTCCGGTCGGTCGGGCTGCCGCCGGGCGTCCTGGAGCGGGCCGGCACGGGCGACCTGCTGTCCCGGATCACCACGGACATCGACCGGCTCGCCAACGCCATGCGGGAGGCCGTGCCGCAGTTGTCGATCGGCGTGGTGTGGGTCGTGCTGCTGATCGGCGGGCTCGTCGTCACGGCTCCGCCGCTGGCCGCCACCGTGCTGCTGGCCCTGCCGGTCCTGGTGATCGTCTGCCGCTGGTACTTCCGGCGGGCACCCGCCGGCTACCGCTCCGAGGCCGCCGGGTACGCGTCCGTGGCCGCCGCCCTCGCGGAGTCCGTGGACGCCGGGCACACCATCGAGGCGCACCGGCTCGGCGCCCGCCGCATCGCCCTGTCCGAGCGCCGGGTCAAGGAGTGGACGGCGTGGGAGCGCTACACCCTGTGGCTGCGGTCGGTACTGTTCCCGGCGGTCAATGCCACCCACACCACAGTCCTCGGCTCGGTGCTGATGATCGGCGGCGTCTTCGTCCTCAAGGGCTGGATCGACGTCGGCCAGCTGACGACGGGCGCCCTCATCGCCCAGATGCTCGTCGAGCCGGTGAACCTGATCCTGCGCTGGTACGACGAGGTCCAGGTCGCCCAGGTGTCCCTGGCCCGGCTGGTCGGCGTCCGGGACATCGAGCCGGACGCCGGGGATGCCGCGCTGGCCCCCGCCGGCCGGGAGGTGCACGCGGACGAGGTCCGCTTCGGCTACCTCCAGGGCGTCGACGTGCTGCGCGAGATCTCCCTGGAGGTAGCCCCCGGCACCCGGCTGGCCCTGGTCGGTTCCTCGGGGGCCGGTAAATCCACCCTGGGCCGGCTGCTCGCCGGGATCTACGCGCCCCGGGACGGCCGGATCACCCTGGGTGGCGCGGAACTGTCCCGGATGACCGCCGAGCGGGTCCGTTCCCATGTCGCCCTCGTCAACCAGGAGCATCACGTCTTCGTGGGCTCCCTGCGCGACAACCTGCTGCTCGCCCGGACCGACGCGACGGACGCCGAGCTGTGGGCGGCACTCGGCGCGGTCGACGCGGACGGCTGGGCACAGGCCCTGGAGGAGGGTCTGGACACCGAGGTCGGCTCCGGCGGGCTCGCCCTGACCCCGGCGCAGGCGCAGCAGACCGCGCTGGCCCGGCTGGTGCTGGCCGACCCGCACACACTGGTCCTGGACGAGGCGACCTCGCTCCTGGACCCCCGCGCCGCCCGCCACCTGGAACGGTCCCTGGCCCGGGTCCTGGACGGCCGCACCGTGGTCGCCATCGCGCACCGGCTGCACACCGCCCATGACGCGGATGTCATCGCCGTGGTCGAGAACGGCCGGATCAGCGAGCTCGGCAGCCACGACGCGCTGGTGGCGGCCGACGGCGCGTACGCGGCGCTGTGGCGGTCGTGGCACGGGTGACAGGCCGCGGCGCCAGAGGCATGGGCCGGGGCACGACCTGCGGCGCGCCGCAGGTCGTGCCCCGTGCCGTTGCGCGGGTGCGAGCAGGGGTGGAAGGCTGGAGAGCGGCACCGGTACGGGGGCCGGCCGGGAACCATCCGGTTCTCGGCGCACGCGCCCGCCGTCCGGGGTGCCGGCGGCCCGCCGTACGGACCGCGTCCTCACTCCCTGGAGGTAGCCGTGACCACCGCCGATGGATGGGGGGACGACGTCTACCAGCCCGATGAGTCCGAGATCCGGGAGGACTCGGGTGTGCTCGACGTCGAGGACACACTGGACTTCGACGGCGTCGCCGATCCCCTCGACCGCGGCTGGTCCCCGCCGGAGCGGCCGTGGGCGGTGGAGCACACCGGGGTGACCGCGGCGGAGCGGCACCAGGGCGAGACCCTGGACCAGCGGCTCGCCGAGGAACTGCCCGAGCTGCCGGTGCCTGACGGCGACGGCATCGGTGACTGCGACGGCACCGACGGCGAGCCCTTGGACAACGAGGTCGGTGACCTGCGCTCCGGCCGGCTCGTGGCCCCGAACGAGGGGGCGCACGAGGACGACGAGAACGGCCTGGTCGCCAGCGACGTCGGCATCGACGGCGCCGGGGCCTCCGCCGAGGAGGCCGCGGTGCACATCGTCGACGAGGACGCGGCCTACGACTGAACCCGGCCGTTTCTGCCCGACCGACCCGTTCTTCGAGGAGCCGCCATGCAGCAGGACAAGCACCCCGACTACCACCCGGTGGTCTTCCGGGACCGTGCCGCCGGATACGCCTTCCTCACCCGGTCCACCGCGAGCAGTGACCAGACCATCGAGTGGGACGACGGCGAGACGTACCCGGTGGTCGATGTGGAGATCTCCTCCGAGAGTCACCCCTTCTACACCGGGAAGGCCCGCACCGTGGACTCCGAGGGCCGCGTCGCCGCGTTCGAGCGCCGCTACGGGAGTGACTCGGGGACGGCAGGCTGACCCGCGGGTCAGATCACGTTCAGAGCGGCGGCGCAGCCTATGCCGCCGAGCACCATGAACACCGGCATGAGCACCTTCAGCTCGACCCAGCTGCCGGCGCGGAACCGCATCATCTTCGGCGGGCCCATCGGATACCAGCGCTTGCGGCCGATCGGGATGGGCCACAGGATCGGGCAGCCGGAGACGGTCAGCGCGTCCCCGATGTCGTGCACCAGCGCCCCCAGAACCACCGGCAGCCCCAGCCACAGGTACTCCTGACCGGGCTGGGTGAAGAGCCAGTCCGAGCCGTTGCCCGGCTTGTCCAGGGTGCCGGCCAGGATCCAGGCGCTGGTCGCGGCCAGCAGCCACACCAGCACATCGCTGCTGGAGCCGCGGGCCGCCCGCCACAGCAGACCCTCGATCGCCAGCACCATGTGCGCGAAGAGGATCGCCAGCACCGCCCAGCGGCCGCCCAGGATCGCGGCGGCCGAGCAGCCCCCGCCGATCAGCGCCGCCCACAGCCAGGTGTGGGTCAGTGTTCGGTGGCCGCCGGAGCGGCGCGGGTCGCCCTGCTTCCGGGTCGCCTTGTAGACAGCGTAGGAGAGCTTGTCGACGATCTCGCAGAGCCAGCGCGACAGCGGTCCGAAGGCGCGTGAGATGGTGGCGGCCTTGTGGTCGAGGTCGGGGGCGAGCGCGGCACCGGCGCAGATCAGCGCCCCGACCAGCAGCACCGGCCAGGGCATCGGGTGCCCGGCCGCGGCTGCCGCCGCTCCGACGCCGAGCCAGGCGGCGGCTCCCGACAGTGAGTGTGCTGGTCCCATCATGGCCGTTGCCCGCCCTATTCCTCGTGTACCGCTGTCCAGTTGACCGGGTGCGTTGACGCTCCGTCGGCGACACAGCGTAGCGGCCATGATCTTCGTACTCGAAGCCGATTCCCCCCTCGGCGGGTGGGCCAGGCAAGATGGGGGCGTGACCCTCATCGATCAGCTGCCGCCGACCGCCGACCCCGACGCCCTGTACGAAGCCTTCGAGGCGTGGGCACAGGAGCGCGGTCTGACGCTCTACCCCCACCAGGAGGAGGCGCTGATCGAGGCGGTCTCCGGGGCGAACGTGATCGTGTCGACGCCGACCGGCTCCGGCAAGAGCATGATCGCCGCGGGCGCGCACTTCGCCGCGCTGGCCCGGGACGAGGTCACCTTCTACACGGCCCCGATCAAGGCGCTGGTGTCGGAGAAGTTCTTCGAGCTGTGCAAGCTCTTCGGCACCGAGAACGTCGGCATGCTCACCGGCGACGCCTCCGTGAACTCCGACGCGCCCGTCATCTGCTGCACCGCCGAGGTCCTCGCCTCCATCGCGCTGCGCGACGGCAAGCAGGCGGACGTCGGCCAGGTCGTCATGGACGAGTTCCACTTCTACGCGGAGGGCGACCGCGGCTGGGCCTGGCAGATCCCGCTCCTCGAACTGCCCCAGGCGCAGTTCATCCTCATGTCGGCCACCCTCGGCGACGTCTCCTTCTTCGAGCAGGACCTCACCCGCCGCACCGGCCGCCCCACCGCGGTGGTCCGCTCGGCGACCCGCCCGGTGCCGCTGTCCTACGAGTACAAGCTCACCCCGCTGACCGAGACGCTCACGGAGCTGCTGGAGAGCAAGCAGGCACCGGTGTACATCGTGCACTTCACGCAGGCGCAGGCGGTGGAGCGGGCTCAGGCGCTGATGAGCATCAACATGTGCTCGAAGGAGGAGAAGGAGCAGATCGCCGAGCTGATCGGCAACTTCCGGTTCACCACCAAGTTCGGCCGCAACCTCTCCCGTTACGTCCGGCACGGCATCGGTGTTCACCACGCCGGCATGCTCCCCAAGTACCGGCGCCTGGTGGAGAAGCTCGCCCAGGCCGGTCTGCTGAAGGTCATCTGCGGCACCGACACCCTGGGCGTGGGCGTCAACGTGCCCATCCGCACGGTGCTGTTCACCGCCCTCACCAAGTACGACGGCAACCGGGTGCGCACCCTGCGCGCCCGTGAGTTCCACCAGATCGCCGGCCGCGCGGGCCGGGCCGGTTTCGACACGGCCGGGCTGGTGGTCGCGCAGGCACCCGAGCATGTCATCGAGAACGAGAAGGCGCTGGCGAAGGCGGGAGACGACCCGAAGAAGCGGCGCAAGGTGGTGCGGAAGAAGGCGCCGGAGGGCTTCGTCGGCTGGACGGAGAACACGTTCGAGAAGCTGATCGCGTCCGAACCGGAGCCGCTTACGTCGCGGTTCCGGGTGACGCACACGATGCTGCTGTCCGTGATCGCCCGCCCGGGCAACGCCTTCGACGCCATGCGCCACCTCCTGGAGGACAACCACGAGCCGCGCAAGCAGCAGCTGCGGCACATCCGCCGGGCCATCGCCATCTACCGCTCGCTGCTCGACGGCGGCATCGTCGAGAAACTCGACGAGCCCGACGCCACCGGCCGTATCGTGCGGCTCACGGTCGACCTCCAGCAGGACTTCGCGCTCAACCAGCCGCTGTCGACCTTCGCCCTGGCGGCCTTCGAACTCCTCGACCCGGACTCGCCGTCGTACGCCCTCGACATGGTGTCCGTCGTGGAGTCCACGCTGGACGATCCGCGCCAGATCCTGGCCGCCCAGATGAACAAGGCGAAGGGCGAGGCCGTGGCCGCGATGAAGGCGGACGGCGTCGAGTACGAGGAGCGGATGGAGCGCCTCCAGGACATCACCTACCCGAAGCCCCTGGAAGAGCTGCTGTTCCACGCGTACAACACGTACCGCAAGAGCCACCCCTGGGTCGGCGACCATCCGCTGTCGCCGAAGTCGGTCATCCGGGACATGTACGAACGGGCGCTGACCTTCACGGAGTTGGTGTCGGTCTACGAGCTGGCCCGCACCGAGGGCATCGTGCTGCGCTACCTCGCGGGCGCGTACAAGGCCCTCGACCACAACATCCCGGACGACCTGAAGTCCGAGGACCTGCAGGACCTGATCGAGTGGCTGGGAGAGATGGTCCGCCAGGTCGACTCCAGCCTGCTGGACGAGTGGGAGCAGCTCGCCAACCCGGAGGAGATGACCGCCGAGGAGGCTCAGGAGAAGGCCGACGAGGTCAAGCCGGTCACCGCCAACGCGCGGGCCTTCCGGGTCCTGGTGCGCAACGCGATGTTCCGCCGGGTCGAGCTCGCCGCCCTCGACCAGGTCGACGAACTGGGCGAGATGGACGCGGAGTCCGGCTGGGACGCCGAGGCCTGGGGCGAGGCGATGGACAAGTACTGGGACGAGTACGAGGACCTGGGCACCGGCCCCGACGCCCGCGGTCCCAAGCTGCTCGTGATCCAGGAGGAGCCGCAGAACGGGCTGTGGCGTGTCCGCCAGATCTTCGACGACCCGAACGACGACCACGACTGGGGCATCAGCGCGGAGATCGACCTGACGGCCTCCGACGCCGAGGGCCGGGCGGTCGTCCGCGTCACCGATGTCGGCCAGCTCTGAGCAGTTCCGGAACAGGTCCCAGCACAGGAGAATCCCACCCATGACCAACCCGGCCGAGAGACTGGTCGACGTGCTCGACCTGGAGCAGATCGAGGTCAACATCTTCCGGGGCCGCAGCCCCCACGAGTCCCTCCAGCGGGTCTTCGGCGGCCAGGTGGCCGGCCAGGCCCTGGTCGCCGCCAGCCGCACCACGGAGGGCGACCGCCCGGTGCACTCGCTGCACGCGTACTTCCTGCGCCCGGGCCGACCGGGCGTGCCGATCGTGTACCAGGTGGAACGGGTCCGGGACGGGCGGTCGTTCACGACGCGCCGGGTCACCGCCGTGCAGCAGGGCCGCACGATCTTCAATCTGACCGCCTCCTTCCACAAGCCTGAGGTGGGAGCTTTCGAGCACCAGCTGCCGCAGTTTCGCGAGGTGCCGCACCCGGAGTCGCTGCCTACGCTCGCGGAGGAGATCCGCAAGCATCTGGGCGAGCTGCCCGAGCAGCTGGAGCGGATGGCGCGCCGCCAGCCCTTCGACATCCGCTATGTCGACCGGCTGCGCTGGCACCCCGAGGAGATGGCGGGCGCCGAGCCGCGCAGTGCGGTGTGGATGCGCGCGGTCGGCCCGCTGGGCGACGATCCGCTGGTGCACACCTGTGCGCTGACCTACGCCAGCGACATGACCCTCCTGGACGCGGTCCGGGTCCCTGTCGAACCGCTGTGGGGGCCGCGGAACTTCGACATCGCCTCACTGGACCACGCCATGTGGTTCCACCGGCCGTTTCGCGCGGACGAGTGGTTCCTGTACGAGCAGGAGTCCCCCATCGCCACGGGTGGTCTGGGCCTGGCCCGCGGCCGGGTCTACGACCTGGACGGCCGGTTGCTGGTGTCGGTGGTCCAGGAGGGGCTGTTCCGCGCGCTCTAGGGCCGCGGCAGCGGGCGCGGTCCGGGTCCGCCGGTCAGCGCGCGGGCCGCGGGCTTCTGCGCAGCAGCCAGCCGCGCAGGCCTCGGGAGAGTTCGCGCCGGCCGGGGGCGGGGTGCCGAGACGGCGCGGCGGGGCGGGCAGCCGGCCGGTGCGTGCGGGCTTGCGCCACTTCCCGTGCCAGGTCGTGCCTGAACCACTCGATCTCGTCCGGGTCGGCCGCTGTCATGAGTTCCTCGGCGAGTTGGGCGGCCGGTGAGCCCGGCACGCCGTGCGCGGGCGGGCCCGGCCGCAAGGCCGTCACGTGGGCGCGCTCGTGAGGGTCCGTGAGTACGTCGTCGATCTCACCGGGGTCCAGGAAGCCGGCCACCACCCCGGCCCGCTCCCACGGTCCGTCCGCCTGCCGCAGCAGGAACCCGCAGTGGCGTCCGCGCCAGTTACGGGCCCGCTGGTCCGCGCCCGCCCTCAGCCGGTCGGTCAGTTCCGCGGGTGTACGGCCGGTGAGCAGCCGGGTGTTCTTCTCGTCGGCCGCGAACCGGCGTAGTTCCTCCGTCAGATAGAGCCAGACGACGGCCCGGTAGCGGTTCGGGTACCACTTCACCGGAGTCACCAGGCCGAGTTTCGCCACCCGGGTGAACCTGCCCGCCGAAATCCCCATCAGGGCCGCGCCGTCGGTCGTCCCCACGACCTGCACGCTCTCGCGGAGGGATTCCGCCCGGCCCTGGAGCCGGTCGATCTCGGCCCGTGGCACGCGGCGGTCTCCGCCGCCTCCCTCGTCGGGCACGGTGCGGATCCGTCCGAGGTGTACCGCGAGGTCGAACTCACCCCGCCGGAGGCCCAGTTCGCGGGCGGCGCGGGTCGGCGCGCAGGTGAGCGGGCGGGATGGGGTGAGCGTGGTGCCTGACATGGTCGTTCTCCCCCGCGGAGTGGGTGGCTCGCGCCCGGTGCGCTCGCCGTGGAAAGACCGTAGCCGTTTCGGCGAGACTCGTGGCAGGCCTGTGGATAACTCCACAGCAGGGGATGAATCCGCAGGTCAGAGGTCCATCACCGAGGAGCGCTCCGGTTGCCGGGCATCCACCGCGAGGTGTTCGCCGACGCGGTTGACCAGCAAGGTCATCTCGTAGGCGATCTGGCCGATGTCGGCCTCCGCACCGCTGAGCACGCACAGGCAGCTGCCGGTTCCGGCCGCGGTGACGAAGAGGACCGCCTCGTCGTACTCGATCATCGTCTGCCGGACCTGGCCCGCGCCGAAGTGGCGACCGGAGCCCTTGGCGAGGCTGTGCAGCCCGGAGGCAACGGCGGCCAGATGCTCCGCGTCCTCCCGGCGAAGGCCGGTGCTCGCTCCCGTGACCAGTCCGTCGTTCGACAGGACCAGCGCGTGCCGCACGTGCTCCACGCGCTCGGTCAGGTCGTCGAGCAGCCAGCCGAGTCCCTGGTTCTGCGCCATGTCCAGCGTCTCCCCGCGTACCGTCTCCCCCTGGCTGGAGGATCTCCCCGCCAGCCTTCCCCACCACCGGCGTCCGGGCAAGGAGGATGGGCGCATGGCAGAGAAGATGACCGACGAGGAATGGCGGGCGTTCGTCTCGCACGGCACCCGCACCGGCAAACTGTCCACCGTCAACGCCGACGGCAGCCCGCATGTGGCGCCCGTCTGGTTCCTGCTGGACGGGGACGAGCTGGTGTTCAACACCGGCAAGGACACCGTGAAAGGGCGCAATCTCGCCCGTGACGGGCGTGTCGCCCTCTGCGTGGACGACGACCGGCCGCCTTTCCATTTCGTGGTGCTGAACGGGCGTGCCCGACTCTCGGAGGACCTGGGCGAACTGCGTGATTCGGCCACCCGGATCGCGGCCCGTTACATGGGCGCGGAGCGCGCGGAGGAGTTCGGCGCCCGTAACGGCGTCCCAGGCGAGCTGCTGGTCCGGGTCACCGTGGAGAAGGTGGTGGCGCTCAAGGACCTCACGGGCTGAGGCTCAGCCCACCGAGTCGAGGAGCCGGGCGGTGTGCATCCGTCCGGCGTACTCGACGAGCCGGATCAGCACCTCCTTGCCGGAATCCCGGTCCCGGGCGTCGCACAGGACCACGGGCGTGCCCTGGTCCAGGTCGAGGGCGCGGGAGACGTCGTGGGCGCCGTAGCTCCGGGCACCGGTGAAGCAGTTGACGGCCACGACGAACGGGATGTGCCGGTGCTCGAAGTAGTCGACCGCCGGGAAGCAGTCCTCCAGACGGCGGGTGTCGGCGAGGACGACGGCGCCCAGTGCTCCCTGCGACAGCTCGTCCCAGAGGAACCAGAAGCGATCCTGGCCCGGGGTGCCGAAGAGGTACAGGGAGAGGCCGGAGCGGATGGTGATGCGGCCGAAGTCCATGGCGACGGTGGTGGTGACCTTCTGGTCCACGCCGTCCGTGTCGTCCACCAGCTGGCCCGCTTCGCTGAGCATTTCCTCGGTGCGCAACGGCCGGATCTCGCTGACCGCGCCGACCAGGGTGGTCTTCCCGACGCCGAAGCCGCCGGCGACCAATATCTTCAGCGCCATGGCCGACGTGTCGTCGGCGGTGGACTCGGAGTGCTCGGAGACCATGATCACTTCTCTCGGGAGAGCCTGGGGGACCTGCTGCGGTGGACGTCGGGACACCGGCGAGGCGGCACGGGACGAGGCGAAGCCAGCATCATGGCAACTCCCGCCCCACCGCGGAGGGATGGACCGGAACGCGTCAGTTTCGACCGGCTGGGGCCCGGTTGGTTCCGGATGCTCATCTACAGTGCCCGCAATCCCTCGATGACCTCGCGCAGAATCCGTTCGTCGGGCAACTGGGCCGGTGGCACCGGTCGGCTCACGGTGACCCGGCCCAGTTCCAGCAGGTCACCCAGGAGCACCCGGACCACGCCCACGGGGAGGTCGGCGCCGGCGGCGAGTTCGGCGACGGACTGCGTCTCCAGCCGGCACAGGTCGACCAGCGCCCGGTGTTCGGGGCCCAGCGCGGTGTCGTCGTCGGTGCCGGCCGCGCCCGTGTCGAGCGTGACCAGGGCGATCAGGTCGTACTTCACGCCGGTGGGGCCGGACGTGGTGCGGCCCCCGGTCATGGCGTAGGGGCGGACCAGGGGCCCGGCCTCGCTGTCGTACCACTGGCTGCCCGGCTCGCACGGGGCTCCGGTCGTGTACTCGGTCATGGACGGCGGTCTTCCGGCTCAGCCGGCGGCGGGCGGCCGGGCGGCGACGCGCGGCGCGGTGTAGAGGTGCTCGCCGACGCGCTTGACCAGGCGGGCCATCTCGTAGGCGACCAGGCCGATGTCAGCGGTCACGTCCGTGAGCAGGGCGAGGCAGGAGCCGTCGCCCGCGGCGGCCACGAAGAGGAAGGCGTCGTCCATCTCGACCATGGTCTGGCGCACCCCGCCCGCCCCGAAGTGGCGTCCGGCGCCCTTGGCGAGGCTGTTGAAACCGGAGGCCACGGCGGCGAGGTGCTCGGCGTCCTCGCGTTTGAGGCCGGTCGAGGCGCCGACGGCGAGGCCGTCGTTGGACAGCACCACGGCGTGCCGTACTTCGGTGGCGCGCAGCACCAAATCGTCCAGCAGCCAGTCGAGTTCGCCGGAACGCCGGTCTGCCCTCGTGCTCGGGTCCTGGATCATGGGCGGTCTCCTTCGGTGCTGTCGGTGCCCTCTTCGGCTTCCGGGGCGGCGCCGCGTCCGGGTTGTCTGCCGCCGCCGCGCGCCCAGCCGTCGCGGTAGGCGCTCATGCGGTCGCGGACGAGTTCGGGGGTGCGTTCGTCCCCGTTGCGGGCGGGCGCGGGCTCCTCGGCCCGGCGATCGCGCAGTTGGGGGGCGAGGCTCGCCTGCCGGACGCGGCGCGGGAGGTCGTCGTCGGCGGGCTCGGAGTCGTGCGGAGGGCGGTGCGGCCTCAAGGTGGTGACTCCGGGGGGCGGGGGCTCGGGCGCGGGGCGCGGTGGGGTGTGGGTGGCGGCAAGGGCGGGCCGGCCGGCGGGGGCGGACTCGGCGAGGGCGGCGCCGGGCACGCGCGCGTAGGCGCGTTCCGCCGTCTGTTCGGTGGCGGCGGGCGGGCGGGCTGAGCGTTCCGCCGAGCCGCCGTGCAGCAGGGCCTTCGGCAGCAGCACCACCGCGGTGGTGCCGCCATACGGCGAGGTGCGCAGATGCACCTTGATGCCGTGCCGGGCCGCGAGCCTGCTGACCACGAAGAGACCGAGCCGGTCGCTGTCGAACAGGTCGAGGGCCTCCGACTGCTCGATGCGCCGGTTGGCCTCCGCGAGGGTCTCCTGGCCCATGCCGAGCCCGCGGTCCTCGACCTCCAGGGCGTAGCCGTTGCCGACGGGCTCTCCGGTGACGCGCACACGCGTGTGCGGCGGCGAGAACTGAGCGGCGTTCTCCACGACCTCGGCGAGCAGATGCGTGAGGTCGGCGACGGCCGCACCGACGACGGCCGCCTCGGGGAGCTGTCGTACCTCCACGCGCGCGTAGTCCTCGACTTCGGACACTGCGGCCCGTACGACGTTGGTCAGGGACACCGGCATCCGCCAGGCCCGGCCGGGGGCGGCTCCGGAGAGGATGATCAGGCTCTCCGCGTGGCGGCGCATACGCGTGGTCAGGTGGTCGAGACGGAAGAGGTCGCTCAGTTCGCTGGGGTCGTCGGAGCGGCGTTCCATGCTGTCCAGCAGGCTCAGCTGGCGGTGGACGAGGATCTGACTGCGGCGGGCGAGGTTGACGAAGACTCCCGAGATGCCGCTGGCGAGTTCGGCGCGTTCCACGGCGGCGCGCAGGGCGGCTCGGTGCATGGTGGCGAGGGCCTCGGCGACCTGTCCGGTCTCGTCCTCGGTGGGTGGCCCCGGTGGCGCCTCGGCACGGACGTCGATCTCCTCGCCGGCCCGCAGTCTGCGCATCGCCTCGGGGAGTTTGCGGCGGGCGATCTCCAGAGCGCTGTTACGCAGGCTCACCAGCTCGACGACCAGGCCGCGTCCGATGCGCACGGAGATGACGAGCGAGGCGGCCACGGCGAGCAGGCCGAAGAGGACGGCGGCGCCGGCCGGGGTGAGCAGGCCACGTGCGAACGGATCGGCCCGGCCCGCCACCGCGCGTGCCGTGTCGGCCTCGATGCCGCGCATGCCGTCCTGCACGCGCGCGTGTGTGGTGTCCCAGCCGGCTTCCGGGGCCGCGCCGACCGCTCGGGCTCCGGGTGAGCTGGCGAGGATCCGGTCCTCGGCGGCGCTCAGCACGGTGTAGTTCTCGCCGTCGGCGAGTCGCTGCCAGGCGGTGCGCTGGGTCCCGGGCAGATCGGCGACGGCCGCGTCGGTGAGGACGCGGCGGGTGTCGACGGCGCCGGTGAACAGCCGCAGTCGCTGGCCGTCGAGGCCGCCGGCCAGCCGGGCGCCGCCGAGGACCGTGTCCTCCTGGGCGAGTGCCTCGCCCGCGCGGGAGAATTCGAGCAGCACACGCGCGTCGGAGCCCATGTCGTCGGCCTGGATGCCGGTGAGGGCGCCGTCCACGGCGAAGGCCGAGGTGATGGCCTGGGTGTACTGCTGGTAGGCCGCGTCCCAGCCTGCGCCGCGGTTCTGCACCGCTCGGCGCAGCGTGGGCAGCCGTTCGGCGCCGGTGACGAAGGCTTGCAGGCGCCGGGCGACACCGGAGGGCAGCTCCGTGCTGTCGGCGACGGTGCTGTCCTTGCCCAGCCGTAGTGCGGCCACGGCCTGGTCGGTGCGGGCGCCGAGCCTCTTGAGGTCGGTGCTCTGTTCGGAGGCGGGATCGGTCGCGTACCGGACGGCCGCGGCCCGCTCGGTCTGGAGCGCGGCGACGGCGGCGGCGACCGGGGTGCGCAGCGCGGCGTCGACGCGCTGGGACTGGCGCAGCCGGGCGACGTCCTGTGCCGTGGTGACCGTGGCGTACGCCCACAGCGCGAGCAGGGACATGACGGGCACCATGAGCAGGCAGACGACCTTGGCCCGCACGGTCCGTGGGCGGATCCGCCAGCCTCCCGCGCGCACCGGCGCGTTGTCCGCCGCGGTACCGGCGACGTCGTCGGCCGGTTCGTCGGCGGGTGGTTCGTCGGCGGGTGGTCCGGCGTGCGCGCGGCGGCCTCGCGGCGGCTGCGGTGACGGTGTCTCCGGGCCTGCTGTGGGGGTCCTACGGGGTGTACGCATGGCCTCCTCGCTCGGGAAAGGTGGGGCGGGCGCCGGGTCAGCGCGCGGCGCCCGTGACGGGCCGCTGGGCCGAGGCGGACGCCTCGCGCTCCCCGGCCGTGGGCGAGAGCGCGACGAAGGCCGAGGTGAGGAACAGATAGGACCCGAGGCCGACGGCGAGGGGGAAGATGAACTGCATCGCCGTGGCCCCGGGCAGGGGGCTGCCGGAGGGCGTGACGTGCACGCTGACCGCGAACATCCCGGTGTAGTGCATGCTGCTGACGGCCGCTCCCATGACCAGGGAGGCGACGGTGACCGCGACGGGTGACCTGATGTTGAGCGCCGCCCACAGGGCCGCGGTCGCGGCGACCACGGCGATGAGGACGGAGAGCCCGACGAGCATCGGGTCGTAGTGGACGGCGCCGTGCAGCCGGACGGCCGCCATGCCGAGGTAGTGCATGCTGGCGACGCCCAGCCCGGTGGTGAGTCCGCCGACCAGGAGCGCGCGGTTGCGGTCGCGGCTGTAGCCGACGGCGAAGACGCCGGCGCTGACGACGACCACGGCGACGAGCAGGCTGAGGATGGTCAGCGGTACGTCGTAGCGGATGTCGGTGCCGCTGACGCCGAAGCCGAGCATGGCCACGAAGTGCATGGTCCAGATGCCGGTGCCGAGTGCGGAGGCCGCCGTGAGCAGCCAGTTGCGGCGCGAGCGGCCGGTGCTGCCGAGCGCGCGGACGGTGCAGCGCAGCCCCAGTGCGGCGCCTATGCAGGCCATGACGTACGACAGCACGGGGGTCAGCCAGCCGAAGGTGGCGTGGTCCAGGTGTCCCATGGCTCAGGGACGCTAGGGGGCACGGGCGCACAAAGGGGGCGCATTTCGAAAGGTGTTGCAATATGACTCAGAGATGTGCCGGAACGATCGCCTCACGCTCGAACGTGCGCGCAGGGTCGTCCTCCGTGACGGTGAGGGATCATGCGGACCATGAGCGATGACCACACACATGTCCGGGAGTTCTTCACCGCGCGGGCGGCCGACTGGGACAGCAGGTTCCCCGACGACGGTCCCGCGTACGCGGCCGCCGTCGCCGATCTCGGGCTGCGCGCGGGCGACCGGGTGCTCGACGCGGGGTGCGGCACCGGGCGCGCCCTGCCGCCGCTCCGCCGGGCCGTGGGACCCACCGGCGTGGTCCTCGGGATGGACCTCACCCCCGCCATGCTGCAGGCCGCCCGGCGGGCCGGCCGGGACCGTGACGGGCAGTTGCTGCTCGCCGACGTCGGCGCGCTGCCGGTACGTCCGGGATCCCTCGACGCCGTGTTCGCCGCGGGCCTGATCGCCCATCTGCCCCGTCCGGCGGAGAACCTGCGGGAGCTCGCGCGCGTGGTCCGCACCGGCGGCACCCTGGCCCTGTTCCACCCCATCGGCCGGTCCGCCCTGGCGGCGCGCCAGGGACGGCAGATCACGCCGGACGACCTGCGCGCGGAGGGAAACCTCGGCCCGTTGCTGGCCGGTGCGGGCTGGCGCATGACGTCGTACGTGGACGAGGACGCCCGGTTCCTGGCGCTGGCGGTCCGCGGAGACTAGCCGGCGACCGCCGCGGCGAAGGCATCGGGACCGAAGCCGGGGCCGGGTCGGGCCGAGACATCCAGGCGACGCCCTCTTCTGTTGCCGGAGCTTCAACTATGTTCGACAGAGAAAGGCAAGTGTTTCGGAGGCGACAGGGGCAAGGGGGCTCGCGTGTTCGACCGAACCCGCAGGTACGCAGGCAGATTTCGTGGCGCTGAGAAGAAGAGCGCGCCGGAACCGCGTGCGAGCCGTGAGCGGCGTACGCACAACTTGTTCGAGGCCGCGGCCGCCTACGTCGCGGCCCGGGCGGAGGACGACCAGGACCGGGTCGAGGAGACGGCAGGCTGGGTGTCGCCGGAGGCGTTGTCCTTCGGGGTGAGCGAGCTGGCGTGCCGGGCCGTGATCGCCCTGGCCCGCGAGCGCGACGAGTCGCCGGCCACGGTGGCCCGCGACCTTCTCGGGCTGCCCGTGGCCTGACCCTTCGGTACCGCCGAGCTCGATGCCACTTATTCCTCGCCACCGAGGTCGTTTCGTCCCGTCCCGGTGGAAAACTGCAGCTCCGCATGAGTGGCCGGTCGTGACAACGGCCTTCCCCTCGCACTAGGGTGCGCGCCGTTGGAAGAACCACTGGGGAGGCAGGGATGGCCGGGACCGACGAGGAGGCCGTCGCCGCGGACGAGGCGCTGTACGTGCTCACGGCGGTGCTGCTGACGCCCGCGCAGTTTCCGAGCGTGCTGGGCGACGACTATCCGGAGGCCTGCGCGGCGCTGGAGCTGGCGCCGCGCGCCGACGGCTACGGGCTGGTGCTCGGCCAGGACGGCGACGGGGCACGCTGGACGGTCGTCATCGACGACGTCTCGCTGGTCGCCGTGGCGATCGCGTCCTGGGACTGCGGCATGGAGTACGACCTGTCGCCGGACGAACGCACGGTGGTCGCCGCCCTGCCCGGCTGGCCGCTGGCGGTCGCCGTGGCGGCCCCGAACGTGCCCGCGCCGCACGACCCCGGCCCGGAGGTGGCGGACCGTGCCGCGCTGACCCCACCGGACACCAGCACCTGGGGCCCGGCGCAGCGGCGGCTGGGCGCGGACGAGATCGCCCTCCAGTGGGCGGTCTGGCGGGAGCAGATCAGCGACGACCACTTCCCGGCACCCGCGGCCGCGGCCGCGGAAGCGTCCGAGGAGGCCCCGGCGGACGCCGAGGCGGCCCCGAAGGGTCACCTCGGCATCCGGCGCGTGCTGGCCGAGGCGCGGGCCTACGTGGACGCTCCACCGCCGCTGGGCCGGGTCCGCTCCTCGTTCGCGCCGGGCGACGCCCGCACGCTGCGCGCCGACGGGCCGGGCTGGTCGCTGGTGGCCCGCACCGACGACATCGCCTTCGTGCTCCTCGACGAGGAACCGGGCGAGGTCCTGCCGGTCGGCCGGGGCCCCGAGCTCCCCGGCCTCCTGGAAGCCCTCGACAAGATGGCCGTACGGCCCCTGTGAGTCCTCCCTGGCCCCCTCCCGCCCACAACCGCGTCAGAGCGGGTGATGGTCCCGCGCAGGCGACTCAGCGGCCGGTCAGCGGCCGATCTCCTTGCGCGTGACCCGGCGCAGCCTGCGCCGCTGCGAGGGGTCGAGGGTGAGGTACGCGGCCACCGGGACGCCCACCACGATCAGGAACGTCACCCACCAGGGCAGCCATATCAGCAGGATGAGCCCGACCGCCACACCTCCTGCGGCGATCTTCGCGTTCTTCGACATCAGCGTCGCCTCCTTCGCGGCCCTTGCCGCTCTCTGATCTGAAAACGGGCCCGCGCTTCCCGCGGTTCCGGACGGCGACCCTGAGACATCCCTGACGAGCGACCCCTACTGGCCCCTGAGCCCCGAGTCGAACAGATTGTGAAGCAGCTCCGTCCCCAGCGTAACCATTCCGGTGCGCACTGAGCGTTCACGCGAGCCGCGGAATCCGACGGTCCGCCACCAAGCGGCCGAATCCGATGATCCGCCGAGTGGCGGTCGCCCTCCGTTCACCGGCCGGTCGAGCGGTGTTCCTCCTGAGGCCCAACTCTGGCCGCTGCCAACGAACCTGTCTCCAGGAGGCCACCGATGTCCCCGCATGCCACCGGCAGACGCCGCGTCCACCGTTCCGTCGCGACGGGTCTGCCCCTGGTTCTGGCCGCCGCCCTCGTGGCGGCGGGCACGGCCGAGGCCTCGTCGTCCGGCGAGGCGCATGTCACCCGCACCGCCACCCTCGGCGACATCCCGCTCGGCGCCTTCAGCAACGCGCTGCTCCCGGGCAGCGTGGACAACGACCGGGGTGTGGACCTCGGAGGCATCGGCAGCGACATCTACCCGGCCGGCCGCAAGGGCGAATACTGGACGGTCACCGACCGCGGTCCCAACGGCCAGATCAAGGTGGACGGCAAGAAGCGCCGGACCTTCCCGGTGCCCGGCTTCGACCCGGCGATCGTGAAGATCCGCGTCCTGGGCGACGCCATCAAGGTGATCGACGCGATCCCGATCACCACCTCCTCCGGCAAGGCCGTCACCGGGCTGTCCAACCAGGCGAGCCGGGACGAGGCGCCGTACTCCTACGACGCGAAGACCCCGCTGTCGTACGACCCCGACGGCCTGGACACCGAGGGCATCGTGCGGGCGGCGGACGGCACGTTCTGGCTCGTCGACGAGTACGGGCCGTCGCTGGTCCACCTCTCTGCGCGCGGGAAGGTGCTCACCCGTTACGTGCCCAAGGGGCTGAACCTCACCGGCACCGGCTACCCGGTGGTGGAGGCCCTGCCGTCCGTCTTCCTGCACCGGAAGATCAACCGCGGCTTCGAGGGACTGGCCCTGCTTCCCGACGGGGATCTCGTGATGGCTCTGCAGAGCCCCCTCTCCCTGCCCGACGGGGATGCCGGGGACGCCTCGCGCACGACCCGGCTGCTGCGTTTCTCGCCCCGTGAGAAGGCGGTCACGGCCGAGTACGCCTACCGCTTCGACCCGGTGAACGTGGTGGACCCGAGCGAGGACGACACCTCCGAGCTGAAGATCTCCTCGATCGTGGCCGTCGGCGGCGACCGGCTGCTGGTCGAGGAGCGCACCGACAAGGCCGCGCGGCTGGAGGTGGTGAAGCTGGACCGCAGGTCGGACATTCTCGGCGGCGTCTACGACGACGACACCGCGTCCCCGTCGCTGGAGCAGCTGGACGACCCGGCCGCCGCCGGGGTTCCGGTGCTCGGCAAGCGTCTGGTGGTCGACCTGAACACGGTGACCGGGGTGCCGCTGAAGATCGAGGGCATCGCGCGCGTGGACCACGACACGCTCGCCCTGATCAACGACAACGACTTCGGGATGACCGACGGAGCGGGCGCCTTCGACGCACAGGGTCGTCTCGTCGACAGCGGCATCGAGACGACCCTGGTGTACGTCCGGCTGCCCAAGGGGCTGTGACCCAGGGAGCCGCGCCTACCCCAGCAGTGAGGGCAGCATGGAGTCCAGGCCGCTCGGCAGCTCGCTGGGCAGCCCCGACGGCCACTGCGAGGGGAGTTCGCTCGGCAGGCCCGACGGCAGGCTGCTGGGCAGCCCCGACGGCCACTGCGAGGGGAGTTCGCTGGGCAGGCTGAACGACGGGCGGTCCGAGCCGGACGGGCTGGGGCTGCTCGTGGTGGGTTTGTCGTCGGTCGAGCCGTCGCCGCCGGACGCCATCAGAACGACGGCGGCGACAGCCACCGCGGCCACCAGCAGGGCCAGTACGGCGAAGAGCGGCCCGCTGCGCCGACGGGGCGGCCGCGGAGGACGTGGTGGCATCCAGCCGACGGCGGTGGGCGGGTCCTGGCCGCCGGGCGGGGCGCCGAAGCCGACGTGCGACGGCCGGTCGAACACGTCGTCCGGCGGTGGGCCGAAGCCCCCGCCGGAGGACATGCCGAAGCCGTCGCCCGGGTGCGGTCCGAAACCACCGTACGGAGGCGGGTCGTAGCCGCCGGGCGGCGGCGTGCCCTCCGGTGGGCCGGGCGGTCGTGGCGGTACGGGCGGCATGGCCATAACGCCAAGAGTCACCGCGTTCCGGTCAGCACGCGAGCCCCACGCGGGAGTTGGCACGGACTCATGCCACGGATCGCACGATTCCGGAGCATTTCCGGTGCGAACCCGTCGTGCGGGCACAGGAAACGACACGCGCGCGTGCGGGTGTCCGCTTCGAAGGCGGCCCGCACGCGCGCGTACGGGTCAGCCCCGCGCACCCAGCAGGTGGTCCATCGCCAGCTGGTCGAGGCGCTCGAAGGCCATCCCGCGCGCGGCGGTCGCGTCCGCGTCGAACTCCTCGAAGGCCGTCCGGTCGGCGAGGAGCGCCTGGAGGCCGTCCGCCGCGGTCGGCAGGGCAAGCTGGTCCAGACGGGAGGCGCGCAGGGCCTCCTGGACCTCCGGGTCCGCACGGAAGGCGGCCGCGCGCTCCTTGAGGATCAGGTAGTTGCGCATGCAGCCGGCGGCCGACGCCCACACACCGTCGAGGTCCTCGGTCCGCGGCGGCTTGAAGTCGAAGTGCTTCGGCCCCTCGTAACCGGCGCTCTCCAGGAGGTCGACCAGCCAGAAGGCGGCGCGCAGGTCGCCGGCGCCGAAGCGCAGGTCCTGGTCGTACTTGATGCCGGACTGGCCGTTGAGGTCGATGTGGAAGAGCTTGCCCGCCCACAGGGCCTGTGCGATGCCGTGCGGGAAGTTCAGGCCGGCCATCTGCTCGTGGCCCACCTCGGGGTTGACGCCGTACAGCTCGGGGCGCTCCAGGCGCTCGATGAACGCGAGCGCGTGGCCGACGGTGGGGAGCAGGATGTCGCCGCGCGGCTCGTTCGGCTTGGGCTCGATGGCGAAACGCAGGTCGTAGCCCTGGGAGGTGACGTACTCGCCGAGGAGGTCGAAGGCCTCCTTCATGCGGTCGAGGGCGACCCGCACGTCCTTGGCGGCGCCGGACTCGGCGCCTTCACGACCGCCCCAGGCCACGTAGGTCTTCGCACCCAGCTCGGCGGCCAGGTCGATGTTGCGGATGGTCTTGCGCAGCGCGTAGCGGCGCACGTCACGGTCGTTCGCGGTGAACGCGCCGTCCTTGAAGACCGGGTGGGTGAAGAGGTTCGTAGTGGCCATCGGGACGGTCATGCCGGTCGCGTCGAGGGCCTGCCGGAAGCGCTTGATGTGCGATTCGCGCTCGGTGTCGGAGGACCCGAAGGGGATCAGGTCGTCGTCGTGGAACGTCACGCCGTAGGCGCCCAGTTCGGACAGGCGCTGCACCGTCTCGACCGGGTCGAGGGCGCGGCGGGTGGCGTCGCCGAACGGGTCCCTTCCCTGCCAGCCGACGGTCCACAGGCCGAAGGTGAACCTGTCCTCGGGGGTGGGCTGGAAGCTCATGCCGCGGCTCCTTGCTCGGGGGCTGTGCTCGATGACTGCGGTGGATGACTGGTGGATGACTGTCGTGCCGACTATTTCGTCATCGCGGTTTACAAATTAGTATGCCGACGCGTCCCTGGGAAGGGTCACCATGTCCCCGAACGGGCGAAAACCGGGTCGCGACACCCCGACGAACCGGGAAAACTGCAGGTCAGGTCAGGCGCGAGCCGCGCAAAAAGGGAGAGTCCGATGTCAGCAGCCGAGGGTCCGCTCGTCGTCGGCGTGGACACGTCCACCCAGTCCACCAAGGCGCTGGTCGTCGACGCAGCCACCGGCGAGGTCGTGGCGAGCGGTCAGGCACCGCACACCGTGACCACCGGGGCGGGGCGGGAGAGCGATCCGCGTCAGTGGTGGGACGCGCTGTGCGAGGCGCTGCGCCAGTGCGGGGACGCGGCGCACGAGGCGGCGGCCGTGTCGATCGGCGGGCAGCAGCACGGCCTGGTCACGCTGGACGAGCGTGGCGAGCCGGTGCGGCCCGCGCTGCTGTGGAACGACGTGCGTTCGGCGCCGCAGGCGCAGCGGCTGATCGAGGAGCTGGGCGGACCGAAGGCCTGGGCGGAGCGCACGGGCAGCGTGCCGGGCGCGTCGTTCACGGTCACCAAGTGGGCCTGGCTGGCCGAGCACGAGCCCGAGGCGGTCCGCGCGACCAGGGCCGTACGGCTCCCCCACGACTACCTCACCGAGCGCCTGACCGGGCAGGGCACCACCGACCGCGGTGACGCCTCCGGCACCGGCTGGTGGGCGTCGGCGGCCGAGGCGTACGACGAGGAGACCCTCGCGCACGTGGGCCTGGACCCGGCGTTCCTGCCCCGAGTGGTCCGGCCCGGCGAGGTCGCCGGCACCGTGCGCGACAGTCATGACCTGCCGTTCTCCAAGGGCACTCTGGTGGCGCCCGGCACCGGCGACAACGCGGCGGCCGCCCTGGGGCTCGGACTGCGCCCCGGCACGCCCGTGCTGAGCCTCGGCACCTCGGGCACGGTGTACGCCGTCTCCAAGCACCGCCCCGCCGACCCCACGGGCACGGTGGCGGGCTTCGCCGACGCCCACGGCGACTGGCTGCCGCTGGCCTGCACCCTGAACTGCACCCTCGCGGTCGACCGGATCGCGGCCCTCCTCGGCCTGAACCGCGAGGCCGTCGAGCCCGGCACCTCGGTGACCCTGCTGCCGTACCTGGACGGCGAGCGCACCCCGAACCTGCCCCACGCCTCCGGCCTGCTGCACGGCCTGCGCCACGACACCACGGCGGGCCAGCTCCTCCAGGCCGCCTACGACGGCGCCGTGCACGCCCTGCTGGGCGCCCTGGACCTGGTCCTCGACGAGGACGCGGACCGGACCACCCCGTTGCTGCTGATCGGCGGCGGCGCCCGGGGCCGCGCCTGGCAGGAGACGGTACGGCGGCTGTCGGGGCGACCGGTGCAGGTGCCCGAGGCGAAGGAGCTGGTCGCCCTCGGCGCCGCCGCGCAGGCAGCCGGGCTGCTCACCGGTGAGGACCCGGCGGCGGTGGCCCGGCGCTGGAACACGGCCGCGGGGCCGGTGCTGGACGCGGTGGAGCGGGACGCGGCGACGCTGGCCAGGATCTCCGGGGTACTCTCCGACGCGGCCCCGCTGCTGGAACGGGCGCCGGAGAACCGCTGATCAGCAGAGGACGTTCCAGAGGATTGATGGAGGCATGACCGCACCGCTGCACGAGGCCCGCCACACGGCGACCGGCCGTGCCCTGCCGGACACCCAGCAGGGCATGCGCCGGCGCAACCTCGCGCGTGTGATGCACGCGGTCAGCGCGGAGGGCTCGCTGTCGCGGGCCGCGGTCGCCTCCCGCATCGGCCTCACCAGAGCGGCCGTGTCGACCCTCGTCGACGAGCTGGTCCGCTGGGGACTGCTGGAGGAACTGGGCCCCGAGCGGCCCAGCCGTGTCGGGCGGCCGGGTTCGGCGCTCGCGGTCAGCGGGCGCGGCCCGGCAGGTGTCGGGGCGGAGGTCGGGGTCGACCATCTCGCCGTGTGCGCGGTGGACCTGCGCGGCGAGGTACGCGCGCGTGCCGTGCGGCACGGCGCGAACCGGGGCCGGGACCCACGTCCGGTGCTGACGGAGCTGACCGGGCTGGTGCGGCGGGTCGTGGCGGACGCGGAGCGGAACGGCCTGTGGGCCGCCGGTCTCGCGGTCGCCGTCCCGGGCCTGGTGGCCCGCGACGGACACACGGTCGTCCACGCTCCCAACCTCGACTGGCACGACACCGACCTCGGCGCGCTGCTGCCCGCCGGCCTCCCGCTGACGGTCGACAACGAAGCCAACTTCGGCGCCCTGGCCGAGCTGTGGCTCGGGGATGCCACACCGCGGGACTTCCTGCACGTGTCCGCCGAGATCGGCATCGGCGCCGCCGTCGTCGTGGACGGACAACTGCTGCGCGGGAAACGCGGTTTCGCGGGCGAACTCGGCCATGTGCCGGTCCGCCCCGACGGGCCGCGCTGCGCCTGTGGCGGACGCGGGTGCCTTGAGCAGTACGCCGGAGAGGAGGCGGTGCTGCGCGCGGCCGGCCTCGAATCCCGCGAGGACGCGATAAGCCAGCTGGCACAGCGGGCGGGCGCGGACGACGAAGGCGTACGACGCGCCCTGCACGACGCCGGTACGGCCCTGGGTATCGCCCTGACCGGCGCCGTCAATCTCCTCGACCCCGAGTCGGTGGTGCTGGGCGGTGCCCTGGCCGGGTTCGCTCCCTGGCTCCTCCCCTCCCTGGAGGCCGAACTGGCCGACCGCACCACAGGCCCCGCCTGCCCGGTCTCCGTCTCCCGGCTGGGCCCCGAGGGCCCTCTCCTGGGCGCGGCCCACTCGGTGATCCGGGCCGTCCTGGACGATCCGGCGACGGTGGCCGAGCGGGCCTGACAGAGGCGGCCGCCTCACACTCCCCTTCACCCGTCCGGGTGAGCAGGTTGTCCACAGTTCATGCCCTGTCCACGGAACCACCAGGCGCTCTTCTGCCCAACCCTCGGCCGCCGTACCGTGATTCACGCGAGGCATCCGCCGACACCAGGGGAAAACGCACATCAGGGGGACGTATGTCGGGAGAGGCGGCCGTGGGGCTGCGGCGGGATGCGGTGGGGTTGCGGGAGGTGCTGTTCCAGGGCGTCACGGCGATGGCGCCCGCCGCAGCTGTCGCCGCGTCCATTCCGGCGGGAGCGGCGTTCGCCGGTGGCAGTCTGCCGCTGGCCGTGGTGATCGCTCTGGTGGCCTGTCTGGCCACCGCGTCCTGCGTGGCCGAGCTGGCGCGGGAGTTACCTGCCGCGGGCTCCGTCGCCACGTACGCGGCGCAGGGGCTGCATCCGGCCGTGGGGTTCCTGGTCGGCTGGGGCTATGTCTTCGTGGAGGCGCTGGTTCCGCCGTTGCTCCTGCTTCAGCTCGGGTTCACCGCGGCGGGGACCCTGCATGACGAGTGGGCCTCCTACCCGGCCGGCCTGTGGTGGCCGTGGGCGCTGGCCGGAGCCGCCGTCATCGGCGTCACCGGGTATCTGGGAGTACGTGCCTCCGCCCGGTTCGGGACGGTTCTCGGGGTCTTCGAGGTCGCGGTGTTCCTCGTCTTCGCCGGATGGCTGATCGTCAGGGCCGGCGGTCACAACTCCCTTTCGGTGTTCGGCACTTCGCACACGGCGCCGGGCCATGGAGGGGTCAGCGGAGTCTTCGCCGGTTCCGTCTACACCGTGCTGGCCTTCGCCGGCTTCGAGGCGGCCGCGCCGCTCGCCGAGGAGACCCGCGACCCACGCCGTACGATGCACCGGGCGGTGCTCGGCGCGGCCCTGGGAATCGGCCTGTTCTACGTGGTGACCACCTATGCGATGACCGTGTACTTCGGCCCCGGCCGGTTCGCCTCCTTCGGGGCGGCGGGCGAGGCGTCCTGGGAAGGCGTCGCCCGGGCGTCCTTCGGGCTCTTCTGGGTACTCGTGTTCCTCGCGGTCGTGAACTCGACGATCGCCAACGCCAACGCCTGCGCCAACGTCTCCACACGGACCGCCTTCGCGCTGGCCCGCATCCGGGTTCTCCCGCGTGTGCTCGCCACGCTCCATCCCAGGTACCGCTCCCCCGTCGCCGGCATCGCGGTCCAGACGGTCGTGGCGGTCGGGGCCGTGCTGGGGCTGGGTTTCGGCTACGACCCGGTGACCGCGTTCCTGCTGCTGGCCACGGTGATCGTCACGGTCGTCATCGGCGTCTACATCGTCGTCAACCTCGCCTGCGCGGGCTACTTCCTGCGCCGCGGCCGCCAGCCCGTCAAGCCCGTACGGCACCTGCTGCTCCCGCTGCTGGGCATCGTGGCCTTCGTCCCGGCCCTGCTCACGGCGGCCGGCCTGCCCGTCTTCGACTTCGTGACGAAGCTGACCGCGCCGGTGTCGTACGCCGGTCCGGTGGTCGGCGTCTGGATGGCGATCGGTGCGGTCGTCCTGCTGGTGCTGATCCGGCGCCACCCCGAGCGCATAGCCGAGACCGCGCGGGTCCACCTCGAAGAGAACATTCCTGGCACGGTCGCCCCACAGGACGGAGCAACACCGCGATGACCGACCCCCGCATCCTCACCGTCCGGCCCGGACCGGACGACTACGCCTGGACGTTCGGCGGGGCGCCGCCGGTGGCGCGGATCGTGCCGGGCACGGTCCTCGACCTGTACACGGAGGACTGCTTCGCCGGGCGGGTGCGGTCCGAGAAGGACCTGGTGTCCGAGGTGTGCGAGTTCCCGTTCCTCAACCCGCAGACCGGGCCCTTCCACATCGAGGGCGCGGAGCCGGGCGACACCGTCGCCGTGCACTTCGTGTCCATAGAACCGGCCCGGGACTGGGCGGCGTCGACGACGGTCCCCCTGTTCGGCGCGCTCACCTCGACGCACACCACGGCCACCCTTCAGCCGCCGCTGCCGGAGACGGTCTGGATCTGGCAGCTGGACCGCACCCGGCGCACGGCCCTGTTCCGGGCGCGCGAGGGCGGCATCGAGCTGGAGCTGCCGCTGGACCCGATGCACGGCACGGTCGGGGTGGCCCCCGCGAATCTGGAGGTGCGCTCGGCCCTGGTGCCGGACGCCCACGGCGGGAACATGGACACGCCCGAGATGCGGGCCGGTGTCACCTGCTACCTCGGGGTCAACGTCGAGGGCGCGCTGCTCAGCCTCGGCGACGGGCACGCCCGGCAGGGAGAGGGCGAGACCTGCGGGGTGGCCGTGGAGTGCGCGATGAACACCAAGGTGATCGTCGAGCTGCTGAAGGGGCTCGCGACGCCGTGGCCCCGGCTGGAGTCGGACACGCACATCGTCTCGACGGGGTCGGCGCGTCCGCTGGAGGACGCTTTCCGGATATCGCAGCTCGACCTGGTGCAGTGGCTGGTGCGCGACTACGGGTTCGGCGAACTCGACGCGTACCAGTACGCGACCCAGGCGGTGGAATCGCCGTTGGCCAACGTGTGCGACACCAACTACACGTGTGTGGCCAAGCTTCGCAAGGAGTGGCTGCCGGCGCGCGAGACTTACCGCGGACTGCATGCGCGGCTGCGCGAGACGGCGGCCGCCCTGCGCCGCTGACCGCCCCTCGACTCCCCCGTGCTTCGAGCACGCTTGCGAAAGGCACTTCACCCATGGACCGGGCACGACCGCTCCCCAGCAGGCGACGGCTCCTGAAGGGCGCGGCCCTCGCCGCGGTCCCGTACGCGCTGCTCCCCGCGGGCCGGGCCGGAGCGCAGACCGGAGTCGTCGACTATCCGTCGGCCGAGTGGCAGGCGGCGAGCAGCGACAACCGGACACCGGCCCAGCGCCCCGACGAGTACGCGATCGACCGCGTGATCATCCATGTCACGCAGCAGTCGTACGCCGGCACGCTGTCCATCTTCCAGAACCCGAAGAAGCGGGTGTCCGCGCACTATCTGGTGCGCTCGGCCGACGGGCATGTCGCGCAGTGCGTGCGGGAGTCCGACGTGGCCTGGCACGCGGGGAACTGGGACTACAACACGCGAAGCATCGGCATCGAGCACGAGGGCTGGGTGGACAAGCCGGAGTACTTCACCGACGCCCTGTACAAGGAGTCGGCGCGGCTGACGGCGTCCATCTGCGACCGCTACGGCATCCCGATGGACCGGGACCACGTCATCGGCCACGTCGAGGTGCCGGGGACCGACCACACCGATCCGGGGAAGCACTGGGACTGGGTCCGCTACATGAGTCTGGTCGGCGTGTCCTCGCAGTGAGACTCGTCGGGGCCGCGCGACGAGGCCGGTCGAAACGGTTGTCGGAGCGAACACCCCGCGTGACGATGTCCCCGAGCCGCATCGCCGTCGGGAGGCCGAGTTGACCGATCCCTGGGTGGCCCTGGAGCCAGGGGCCGACCCTGCCGAGCGCGTCCGGGCGCTGCGCCGGGCGCACGAGACGTTCACCACGGCGGGCACCGTGCCGCGCCCGGTGCGGTCCGTGGTGGCCGAGTCGTGGCGGCGTTCCGCGCGGGCCGGGGTGGGACCGGACGGTGCGGCGCGCGTGGAGCTGACGGACGGTGACCTCGGGACCTATCGGGCGGAGCATCCGCTGGCCCGGGTGATGCCGCTGATCCGGGAGCTGATGGGCACGTTCGCGGCGGACGGCGAACATCTGCTGGCGGTGTGCGACGCGGACGGCAGGCTGTTGTGGGTCGAGGGGCATCCGGCGACCCGGCGCCGGGCGGACCGGATGAACTTCGTGCCGGGCGCGCGCTGGTCGGAGACCGCGGTCGGCACCAACGCGCCGGGCACGGCGGTGGCCGTGGACCGGTCGGTGCAGGTGTTCGCGGCGGAGCACTTCATCCGGCGGGTGCAGCCGTGGACGTGCGCGGCGGCGCCGGTGCACGATCCGCGCACCGGGCGGGTGCTGGGTGCCGTGGACATCACCGGCGGCGACCGGCTGGCGCATCCGCACAGCCTGGGCTTCGTCCAGGCTGTGGCGCGGGCCGCGGAGTCGCAGCTGGCGCTGCTCGATCCGCCGGTGCCCGCGGACGAGGTGCCCGCGCTGACGGCGCTCGGCCGTGACGAGGCCGCGCTCCGCCTGGACGGCCGCCGGCTGCGGCTGGGCCGCCGGCACAGCGAGTTGCTGGTGCTGCTGTCCCGCCACCCGGAGGGGCTCACCGGCGACGAGCTGCTGTGCGCGCTGTACGAGGACGAGTCGGTGACGCCGGTGACGCTGCGGGCGGAGCTGGTGCGGCTGCGCCGGCTGCTGGGCCCGGGGCTGCTCGCCTCCCGGCCGTACCGGCTGACCGCGCGGGTCGAGTCGGACGTGACCGTGGTGGAGCGACGGCTGGAGGCGGGGGCGGTGACGGCGGCCGCGGGAGCGTACACCGGGCACCTGCTGCCGGGCTCGCAGGCACCCGCGGTCGTACGGCTCAGGCAGCGGCTGGCGGACGGGCTGCGGACCGCGCTGATCGCGGGCCACGACCCGGACCTGCTGGCGGACTGGGCGCACGCGCCGTGGGGCGAGGACGACGTCGAGGTGTGGCGGGCGCTGGCGGCGGTGCGGCCCACGGCGGTCGTACGGTCCCGGCTGGCGGCCCTGGAAACGGAGTTCGCGGCGCCGCCCGGCTGAGCTGCGGCGCAACGTGCTCGCAACCTCCGCTCCCCTAGCCTCCGCGCCGGAAGCTGCCCGACGGCGGGCAGCGCATCTGCAAGGAGGCAGGCCACCATGACCCGTTACGCGGCGCCCGGCACCGAGGGCGCGATCGTCTCCTACCAGGCGCGCTACGACCACTTCATCGGCGGCGAGTACGTGCCGCCGGCCCGGGGGCAGTACTTCGAGAACCCGTCGCCGGTGAACGGGCTGCCGTTCACCGAGGTGGCGCGGGGCACCGCCGAGGACGTGGAGCGGGCGCTGGACGCGGCGCACGCGGCGGCGCCGGGCTGGGGCCGTACGTCGGTGACGGAGCGCTCCGACATCCTGCTCAAGATCGCCGACCGGATGGAGGCCCACCTCGAACCGCTCGCGGTCGCCGAGAGCTGGGAGAACGGCAAGCCGGTACGGGAGACACTGGCCGCCGACATCCCGCTCGCGATCGACCACTTCCGCTACTTCGCGGGGGCGATCCGCGCGCAGGAGGGGTCGCTGGGCGAGGTCGACGACGACACGGTGGCGTACCACTTCCACGAGCCGCTCGGTGTCGTCGCGCAGATCATCCCGTGGAACTTCCCCATCCTGATGGCGACCTGGAAGCTGGCGCCGGCCCTCGCGGCCGGGAACGCGGTCGTCATCAAGCCGGCCGAGCAGACCCCGGCCTCCCTCCACTACTGGATGAGCCTGATCGCGGATCTGCTGCCGCCGGGCGTGGTGAACATCGTCAACGGGTTCGGCGTGGAGGCGGGCAAGCCGCTGGCGTCGAGCCCCCGGGTGGCGAAGGTCGCCTTCACCGGTGAGACCACCACGGGGCGGCTGATCATGCAGTACGCCTCGGAGAACATCAAACCGGTCACGCTCGAACTCGGCGGCAAGTCCCCGAACATCTTCTTCGACGACGTCTGGGCGCACGACGACGACTTCCGCGACAAGGCCCTTGAGGGCTTCACGATGTTCGCGCTCAACCAGGGCGAGGTCTGCACCTGCCCGTCCCGGGCGCTCGTCCAGCGCGGCCACTACGCCGAGTTCATGGAGGCGGCGGTCGCCCGGACCCGCCTGATCAAGCCGGGTCACCCGCTCGACACCGACACGATGATCGGCGCCCAGGCCTCCAACGACCAGCTGGAGAAGATCCTCTCCTACCTGGACATCGGCCGGCAGGAGGGAGCGAAGGTCCTCACGGGTGGTGAACGCATCGACTACGACGGCGAGTTGAAGGGCGGTTACTACGTCCAGCCGACCATCTTCGAGGGCGACAACCGGATGCGGATCTTCCAGGAGGAGATCTTCGGCCCGGTGGTCTCGGTGACGTCGTTCGACGACTTCGACGACGCGATCAAGATGGCCAACGACACGCTGTACGGGCTCGGTGCGGGCGTGTGGACCCGCGACATCAACACCGCGTACCGGGCCGGCCGCTCGATCCAGGCGGGCCGGGTGTGGACCAACTGCTACCACGCGTACCCGGCGCACGCGGCGTTCGGCGGCTACAAGCAGTCGGGGATCGGCCGCGAGACACACAAGATGATGCTGGAGCACTACCAGCAGACCAAGAATCTACTGGTGTCGTACTCGCCGAAGAAGCTGGGCTTCTTCTAGAGGTACAGAAAAGGGCGCCTGAACTGGGGAATCTCCCGTCAGGCGCCCTGCTGCGGCGCTGTTCAGCAGCAGAACGAAAAGACGCCCTACTGCCGTTTTGCCCCACTGGCGTGCCGTCCGGAGACGGCGAGCTCTCCCAACGGTTCATCGCCTCCTCTATCAACTGGTTGGCGTGGTCTCGGGTTCCGGCCAGGAACTTCGCGTAGTAGCGGAAGAGGACGTGGACGCTCTGGTGTGCCTTGCGGGCGCATTCTGCGGGGTCCACCCCGGAGGCCGGCCAGAAGGAGATGCCAGCGTGGCGCAGGTCGTACGGCCGCTTGACGAGGTTCAGTGCGTGCTCGTCCAAGGTGAGTGCGGCTTCCCTGGCACGTCCCCAGGCGAACCGACGAAGCGCACGCGCGCGCGGGCGTGTCGCTGCGCCGGTGGCTCGGCTCCTCGACCGGCAGGTGCAGGAACCTGTCGGCCTTCAGGACGGTGGAGTCGACGAAGAACGGGATCTCGGCCGCGGCGACGCCGAGTTCGGCGAAGATCCTCTCGCTGCCCTCCGTGGCGTTCAGGTCGCTGCCCGGGAACAGGGGCATCACCGGGCCGACGGACTCGGCGGAGCTACGGCTGCCGGTGGCCCACGCGAACATGATTCACGAAACCCTCGCCGGCCTCGGCCCGGCCGGCGTGCTCGCCGCGCACGGCACGCTGATCGAGTTGGCCAGAGCCGTGACGACAGGCCGCTTCGACGACGTGGAGCCGCTGCTGGCGCCGGCGCTCGTCCAGGCGGCGAAAGACCTCACGGACCGTCACCTCACCGACGCCGGACCGTCCTCGGCGATGCAGGCGCGCGAACTCGGTGTCTCCGCACGCACCTTGCAGCGGTCGTTCGCCACCGCAGGGGAGTCGGTGACCGCCTGCATCCGCCACCGGCGGCCGGCATGGGCCCTGCTCGCCCCCAACTCGCCCGCGGACCGGCCGAGCGTCTCCGAACTCGCCGCCCACTGGCAGTTCGCGGACAGCAGCCACTTCATCCGCACCTTCATGAAGCACCACGGCCAGGCACCGACCGCATACGCCCGCTCGGCCGAGCAGGCCGAGAGCTGAGGTGGACCCGACGCTCATCCGCCGCTCGCCATGACGGCAGCAGCGAGACGAGCGGCTCCCGACCCGGTGGCTCGGTACCGACAGGGAGCTGGGAGACGGCACTCGGCAAGCACCGGAACGACCGAGAGCGTGTCGATCAGACGTTCCATGTCGTGCTGCCGGAGTCCCGCCCGGCCCCATGCCCGCTTGGCCAGGAAAGGCAGCATGACGCCGGCGAAGACCAGGGACGGCATGGCCGCGAGGCCGGGCGGCGAGCTGATAGCCGATCACCGAGGCCACGGAGGTCCGGTGCTGCTCACTTCGGGTGTGTCAGACTCACCCGCACGTTCAGCTCGCCCCTGTTGTCGGCGGAGCAGGCCCCGGCGGTGTCGTTCATGCCCATTTCCAGGGTGCCGCTCCCTGCCGCCTTGAAGGTCAGCTCCCGTCCGACGGTGTGAACCGGGGCGTTCTTGACACCCGCGAGAAACGCCAGCAGAGCACCGAACGGCGCTGAGGACTTGACCTTGCAGTCCTTCGCAAATTCAAACTTCTTGTCGATCTGCGCGCCGTATCCGGTCGGCCCGATCATGGGCATGTTTCTGTGGTCGGCCGTCCACTCCCCCGAGACGAACCGCACGGTGATCCGGTCGCCCCGCTGGACGGACACACCGGCCACCGGCTGCCAGCCGGTGGCCGACTGAACGACCTGGCTTACGGTCGTCGTGTCGGTGCCCCTCTGGAACGGCAGCGCCCCGGTGAGAAACAGCGCCGCAACGGCCGCCGCGGCCGGCACTGCCGTACCTGCCAGCACCCACCGCAGCCGCTTCGGACCCCCTGGGCGGGACAACTGAGTCGGTGTGGGCTCCAGCGACGTGGTACTCCACTGTGTCGGCACCGGCTCTCCGAACACGGCGGTGCCCGACTGTCCTCTGGTCACGGTCTCCGCGTCGGCCCACCGAGCGGAAACCTCCAGTCCACGCGCACCTTCCGAGAGCTGCGGCCCTTTGCCCGCCTCACCCCCCATGACACGCCGCAACTCGGAGCCAACGACAGCCGCGGCAGGGCGCTCCTTCGGGGACTTACGCAGCAGCGCCCCGACGACCGGCCGCAACGGACCCAGCCTTTCTGGCAGGACGGGCTCCTCGTATGCCACGGCGTGCAGGGTCGCCGGCCCGGCCGGCCTGCGGAACGGAGAGTGCCCGCCACAGACCGTGGCGAGGGTGACGCCCAGGGACCACAGGTCAGAGGCCGGCCCCGCCTCCGCGCCGGTCACCCGCTCGGGTGCCATGAATTCCAGGGAACCCACGAATTCGCCGGTGGTGGTGAGGAAGTCGCCGTCGTCGAGGGCCGCGATGCCGAAGTCCGTGAGAACCGCGCTGCCGTCGCGGCGCAGCAGAACGTTGCCGGGTTTGACGTCGCGGTGCAGGGCACCGACCGCGTGTACGGCTTCGAGCGCATCGAGGACTTGCAGACCGATCGCGGCCGTCTGCTCCGGCGTGAGCGGTCCGCTCTCGGCGATGCGGTGAGCCAACGAGGGGCCGTCGACAAGTTCCATGACGATCCACAGCCGGTCCTCGTACTCGACCAGGTCGTGAACGCCGACCACATGCGGGTGTGGCACTCGGGCTACGGCCCGCGCCTCGCGGATCGCCCGACGCAGCCGGGTGCGGTGCTCCTCGTCGCCGGCGGTGAGGATGTGCAGTTCCTTGACGGCCACCGGACGGTCCAGCAACTGGTCGTGGGCGCGCCAGACCGTGCCCATCCCACCTCTGCCCAGGACCCCGTACAACCGATAGCGGCCGGCGACCAGCCGCTCCAAAGCACGTTCGAAACCAGTTACCGCGTCAGCGTCGCCATCTCCGGATATCACGCGCTCGCTCATCTTTCCTTCCCGGCGGTTTCGGCGTCCACCGGCGCCGTCGCCCGTTCGAACGGCATGAGCATAGCGGAGCAGATTGCGCTTACCTGTCGTCAACTTCCTTGAGCCGAAGGCCTTTTGAGGAACACTGTATTGCAGGTCACATGCAACCGCTGCATCGCGGAGTGGAGGCAGGGCGTCCTCCTCTCAGGGGGACCAGGCGCCGTGGTCCGGGTAGTCCGGGTAGGAAGACGCCGCATTTCCGGCAGGGGCCAGGGTGGGATGGCGCAGCGCTCCGCGACAGAGGGAACCGACATTGCCCTTCGGGTACAAGTGGGTCGACCGCGAACTGGCGGGCCTGGACCCCGAGACGGACTGGGAGCGGATGATCTCGCTCTACGTCGGCCATCGCATCCCGGAATTCGCCCTGGCGATGACGATCTACCCGGGCACGATGCGCATGATGCAGCCGGCCATGACCGCCGCCACCCTGGCCCACACCGGGAAGCTGGAGAAGAGACCGCACCGGCGCTTCCAGGACGGCAACGAGTTCCTGATGGCCTGGATGGTGGACGGCCTCTCCAGCGCCGCGGGTCGCAGAGCCGCCGAACGCCTGAACCGCGTCCACCGGGCCCTCGCCCACGGCACCCCGCACCTGCCCGGCAACTTCGACGACATCGACGACTTCGTCTATCCCCTGGTCCTGCTCGCCACGTTCGGCGACCGCCTGCAGACCTCGCTGGGCCTGCCCGGCACCAGCGAACCCATGAAGGTGGCCTGGCACCACTGGGCCCGGGCCCTCTTCCACCTCCTGGAACGCGAGTCCGGACCGCTGGCCGGCGAGGCGTTCCCCGAGGACTGGACCGCGATGACCGAGTTCGCCGCGAAGTTTGACGCACGGCCGTACGAGCAGACGGAGTCGGGCCACCGGGTCGCCACCGCGATGATGGACTTCTTCGCCGAACGCTGGTTCCCCGTCCCCTTCAGGGCGTTCGGCCGAGACCTGACCCGCTACCTCGCCGGCGAGAGCGTCTGCCGCCTCCACCGCATCGGCTGGATGAGCCCTCGCCGCGAGCGTACGATCCGGTTCTTCCTGAAGTCGGCGTTCCGCGCCCAGGCGCTACTGCCCGACCACCGCACACCGCTTCCCGAACGACTCCGGCGAACTCGGCTCACGTCCGAACAACTCCGCTCCCTTGAGCCCCGTCAGACCAGCCGTGCCGACACGCCTGAACAGGCTGCGCATGAGTGGCACTCCGAGTCATGAGCAACGGGTACGCGCCGCGCCGCCGGGGCGAACTCCACAGGACCTCGGAGGCCGCCAGGTCTCCGAGCCGGTCGCGACCAGGTGCTCGAACTCAGCCCGGTGGTCCTCCAACCATGAGAGGTGGGACAAGCCTTGGTTGATCACTCCAGGATCAACACCCCCGCTTGCACTCGACGATGGCTGGCGCCCGTTCTCGTCCAGTCCCAGCGAGTCGATCCGCCCTCGTGAATCGCTCCGGTGCGGTACTCACTGGCCACGGACCGGATACCCGGCAGCGACTGCACGCGCGCCTCTGCAAGGCCCTGCACCTCGGCCTCAACCTCAGCGTTGGTCAGAGGCTGCTGAGAAGTGCCAGACGTTCGGCGCTGGTGGAGCCCTGGTCGGCGTAGTAGACGACAATCAGCTGGTGGGCCTGCGGGCGCACCATCTTCTCGTAGTGCAGGTCGAGTTCGCCGACGAGCGGGTGGTTCAGCCGGGTGAGGCCGGTGTCGCGGCGGCGGACCTCGCGGCGGGTCCACAGGGTGCTGAACCGCTCGCTGGCGAGGGTGAGTTCGCCGATGGTCTCCAGTAGCTCCGGGTCGGCCTCGTCGACGTCGATCATGGCGCGCAGTCCGGAGACGGCCTTCGCGGTCATGTCGTCCCACTGGGGGTAGAGGCTGCGCATCTCGGGTTCGAGGAAGGCGGCCCGCAGCGGATCGTGGCCGATGGCGTAGAAGGGGCACAGGAGCACGGCCAGCCGGTTCGCGGCGACGACCCGTCCGCTGGGGCCCTGGGCGTAGGCGGGGGTCTGCTGCCAGCTGTCCAACAGTGGTTGCAGATCGCCCTGGTGGGTACGGGCGCGGCCGCGTGGCCTGCGGGTGGGTGGGGCGGGGTGGGCGAGGCGGTGCAGGTAGGCGACGGCGTCCTCGTCCAGCTGGAGGGCACCGGCCAGGGCGGTCAGGATCTGGTCGGAGGGGTTGAGGTTGCGGCCCTGCTCCAGGCGCAGGTAGTACTCGGGACTGATGCCGGCGAGCTGGGCGACCTCTTCGCGCCGCAGTCCGGGGACCCGGCGCCGCTCGCCGACGGGCAGGCCGACCTGCTGGGGGCTGATCTGCCCGCGCCGGGCCCGCAGGAACTCGCCCAGGGTATCGGCCGTCTCGCGCGTCATGCTCCTGACGCTAACCGTTCAGCACTCCGAGGCGGACCAGGCTCTCCGCGGTGGCCACGACGGCGTCCTCGTTGGAACGCGGGGACCAGTCAAGCTCCTTGCGGGCCTTCGCGTTGGAGGCGCGGCGTACGACACCCAGCTGCGGCACCGTCTCCCGCAGCGCCGGGTTGACCGCGGCCAGCAGGCGCAGCAGCCAGGCCGGGGCCGAGCCGGTGGGTGCCTTGGCGGCGGCCTCGCCCAGCCGCGCGCGCAACGCCAGGGCGATGTGATGGAAGGAAACCGGTTCACCGGCGAGGGCCAGGTACCGCTGTCCGGCTGCCTGAGGCGCCGTCATGGCACGAAGATGCAGGTCAGCCGCGTCGCGTACGTCGACCGTGTTGGTCCAGATCGGCGGCGCCGCGCGCATCCCGCCGGTCAGCATCGCGTGGATGACACGGATCGACGCGGAGTAGTCAGGTCCGAGGACCGGCCCGAAGATCCCCACAGGGTTGACGACCGTCAGCTCCAGGCCGTCGCCCTCGCGCTCGACGAAGTCCCAGGCTGCCCGTTCGGCAACCGCCTTGGACTTGATGTACGCCGACACCCCAGGCCCGTCGGTCTGCGTCCAGTCGTCCTCGCTGAACGTCCGTCCGGTCCGGCCATGGCCGTAGCCCACCGCGGCGAAGGAGGAGGTCAGCACCGTGCGCCGGACCCCGGCGTCCCGGGCGGCCCGCAGGACCCGCAAGGCTCCGTCACGGGCCGGGACGATCACCTCGTGCTCGTACTTCGGCCGCGCTCCGGGAAACGGCGAGGCCATGTGCAGGACGAAGTCGACTCCCGCCACGGCCCGGTCCCAGCCCCGGTCAGAGGTCAGATCCGCCTCCAGGTAGGAAACACTGTCCGTATGCGGGGCTCCGGCCACGGCGAGCATCCGCTCGACGTCAGGGCGTCGTGCCAGGGAGCGCACCGTGGTCGTGACCGTGTGCCCGGTGGTCAGGAGCCGCGCAATCATGTGGGAACCCAGAAACCCGGTTCCGCCCGTGACGAGTACGTGTGCCATGCCTTCATGGTCGATGCCCGGATCATCGCCATCCAGGTCTCGCCGATACCAGTACTCAGAGGGACAGGCTCAGCGACGCTGCCCCCTACACGTTGCTGGATGCGGCGCCAGACCAGAGGCCCGGAAGAGGGCGCCTGAACTGGCGAATCCCCCGTCAGGCCCTTGTCGGTCACTGTTCAGGCAGCACAGCGAAAAGGTTCCTTGCCCCAGATTTATCCCACCGGTGTCCCAGCGTTGCCCCCCTGATCCGGAATATTTCCGGACCAGATTCCGGTCACGGACGAGTCGGCCCAGGCGGGGGCGGGTGACGTTGATCGAGGGCTCGTCGGCCGCTGCGAGCGAGTGCGGGACGAAGGAACCGTCGCGGTCGCCCCGCCCCGCGTGCTCGCCATCGGAGGGGCTCGGCGGTCAGCTGCCGACGAGCATCTGCCAGGTCTGCGGGCCTATCTGGCCGTCCACTCCCAGGCCGTGCGCGGACTGGAAGGCCCGGGCGGCGCTGTCGGTGCCGGAACCGAAGCTGCCGTCGACAGTAAGGCCGTAGCCGAACTTGTTCAGCTCCACCTGGGCGGCCCGGACGTCGTCGCCGCTGGAGCCCTCCTGGACCTGGACGATCAGCGCCGACCAGGTCTGCGGACCTATCTGGCCGTCCACTCCCAGGCCGTGCGCGGACTGGAAGCTCTTGGTCGCGGCGAGAGTGGCCGGCCCGAACTGGCCGTCGGCGGTGATCGAGGCACCGTGGTAGCGCAGCAGGTACTGCGCGGCCAGCACATTGTTCCCGGTGTCGCCGTCGATGACATTCGGCCAGGGCGGCGCGACGGTGCTACCGCCCGAGGCGCCGTTCCCGGTACCCACGAGCATCTGCCAGGTCTGCGGTCCCACCTGGCCGTCCACGCCCAGGCCGTGCGCGGACTGGAAGGCCCGGGCGGCGCTGTCGGTGCCGGAACCGAAGCTGCCGTCGACAGTAAGGCCGTAGCCGAACCGGTTCAGCTCCACCTGGGCGGCCCGGACGTCGTCGCCGCTGGAGCCCTCCTGGACCTGGACGATCAGCGCCGACCAGGTCTGCGGACCTATCTGACCGTCCACGCCCAGACCGTGCGCGGACTGGAAGCTCTTGGTCGCGGCGAGAGTGGCCGACCCGAACTGGCCGTCGGCGGTGATCGAGGCACCGTGGTAGCGCAGCAGGTACTGCGCCGCCTGCACGCTGGGCCCCGTCATGCCTTCGGTGATGTTCGGCCAGGACGGCAGGATGACACCGCCGCCGGTGCCGCCCTTGCCGCCCCACTGCCCGAAGTCGGCGGCCATCGCCTGGTCGAGGTCCGCGTCATGGCCGGCGACCGTGATGTCGTTCTGGACCTGCCGCAACTGTGCGCGGCTGTCCCAGTTCCCGCCGGACCACGCGTACGTCTGCCAGCCCCAGGCTATCTTCCCGTTGTCGAAGAGTTCCTGGATCACGTGGTAGCCGCCGTACGCACCGGTCCGAGACCGGCCGATCACCGAGGCGACGCCGTCGAAGTAGGAGTTGAGCGCGGAGTACATCGAGGGCTGAAGGTCGAAGTCGACGCTGAAGTAGATCGGCCGCGACGACGGCATCCCGTTGGCCAGCGCTTGCCGCTGCGCCTCGGTGGCATGCCCGGCCCCCTGCGAGTAGGGGTCGGAGGGGACGCCGCTCTGCCAGGACTGCAGCCCGTCGGACTCCCAGTTGGAGACGATGCCCAGATCCGCGGCGGTCAGGGCCTGAGCCTCGGACAGGGTGAGGACCTTCGGGTTCGGCAGCCAGCTGAGGTAACGGCACACGAAGCCATAGCCTGCCGCGGCGACCGAACCGGCGGTGAGCGACGCGTCGGAGTAGTCGATCCCGTAGCCGGTCGCCGCGGACGCCGCGGACGCCGACTGGGCGAATCCGATACCGGCCGCGGTGGCCAGCGCGGCGCCGCCTGCGAGGGTCAACAGCCTGCGTCGAGACAATTGATGACTGCGGTCAGGCAGGTTCATGACATATACCAATCCTTGACGTCTGGTTGCGGTGAGCAACGCGGGGGCCGCTGGGCGACGGGGCATTCGAGTGCTGCCCGAGCCAACTGTCCGGCGCTTGGGCGGTGCCAGTCGGAAGCAGCGCTGCAGGTGATCCTTGGGCCCCGGTACGGCCCGCGTCCACAGCGAGTCGGGATCTGGTGGGATTGCGGGACGACACCGGCACTGACCTGCCGGGATCCGTAGCAGCGTGACGGTTGAGCGGGTCGGCTCCGGCCCGGCCGCCGAACGGGCCGGCTGCGTGGGAGCCGGCCCAGGTCTCGGCCACGGGGACGCTGGTGCCGTGGAAGCAGCGGGAAGCCGCCCAGAGCTTTCCGGGGTCCTCGAACACTGTTCGGAGCGGTGAGCGACGCCAGCGCAAGATCCTGGCGATCGTGCGGGAGGCCGCCGGCCCGGTGCGGGTCAGGGCGGTCGGCGAGTGGCTGGGCCTGAACACCACGGCGCGTGGCAAACCGGAGCCGCTGCGCGTAGAGAGGACCAGGCATCGCCGACCGCGGCGGGCTGCACAATCGGGAGTGGTGGGCCGGTTCTTGGCGGTCAGCGGCCCGTGATGGCGATGCGGCCGACCTCGACGGTGGTGCCGTACCGCGACGACCAGTTGTCGCAGTCCCCGCTGCCGTACGACTTCGTGGTCCAGGCGCCGTCGACGTAGTACGTCACCGTACCGCTGTTGTTGCCGAAGCAGATTCCGTACGACGTCCAGGTGTTGACGGGCGGGTTGAAGCCGTACGTGATGGTGCCGTTGTTCGCGTAGCACACCGGGTAGCCGTGGTACTCGGTCCACAGGCGCAGCCAGTCCGTGCGGGAGCCGCAGGTGACCTGGTTGATGGCGGGCTTGACCGTTGCTGCCGAGGTCGACGTCGTCGCGTGGGCGGTGGGGGCCCCTGCCAGGGCCGCGGTGGCGCCGAGAAGTGCTGCGGCCAGCAGAGCAGGCCTTCGGAATGTGAGGGTGTTGCGCATCGTGAGCGTCCTCCTTGGATCTGGGTACATGCCGGCAGGGCCGCTGTGCGCAGGCCCGGGGTTCGTCCCCTTGCGTCACCACCGTCCTCGGCCGGCCTGCCGCAAACCTTGGACAAGCCTTGAATCGCCTGTTCAAGGCGTGTGTCTGAGGCCTAGAGTCACGCCCCGGAGGTGGCGTCGTGTCAGCGGAGTTCACACTGCTCGGCCATGTCGAGGCACGTGTCGGCGGACGCGCTGTCGACCTGGGCCACGCCCGGCAGCGGTGTGTGCTGGCGGTGCTGCTGGTCGAGGCGAACCAGGTGGTTTCGGCCGACCAGCTCGTCGATCGTGTCTGGGCCGACCATCCTCCGCAGCGAGCCCGAAACACGCTGTACGGCTATCTGTCCCGTCTCAGGCAGGCGTTGGCCGGGACGGAAGGGGCGGTCATCGTTCGGAAAAGCGGGGGCTACGTACTGCCGGTGGAGGCGGTGGCGGTGGATCTGCACCGTTTCCGCGACCTCGTGTCACGGGCGCGGACAGCCGAACGCAGCGGGCAGGACGGGCCGGCCGCGACACTGTTCGATCAAGCACTCGGTCTGTGGCGGGGGGAAGCCTTCGCTGGTTTGGACACACCTTGGGTCAACGCTCTGCGTGACGTGGTGAACCAGGAACGGGCCGCTGTCGAACTCGATCGGGCCGACGTCCTCCTGCGCCTGGGACACCATGCCGAGTTACTGACCGGCCTGGCCGCCCGGGTCCGTGCGTATCCGCTGGACGAACGGCTGGCCGGCCAGTTCATCCTCGCCCTGTACCAGGGTGGCCGCCCGGCCGACGCCCTGGGCCACTACGCACGGACCCGGTCGCTGCTGGCCGAGGAACTCGGATGTGACCCAGGCCTCCCACTAAGGGAGTTGCATCAGCGCATCCTCACCGCCGACCCTTCCCTGAACGTCTCCGCCGTCAGCAACGGGCGGGGCACCACCCGTGAGAGATCAGTCCCGTCACGCGTGGCTGCACCGGTGCAGCGGTCCCGTGCGAGGGGGCGTTTCATCGGGCGTGCGGCCGAGCTGGCGAGCCTGGACCAGGCCGTGCATGACACCTTGGCCGGTGTGCCCGCAGTGGTCGAGATCGTGGGAGAACCGGGCATCGGAAAGACCCACCTTCTTGACGAACTGTGCGAGCGGGCACGCGAGCGCGGTTTCCTGGCCCTGGACGGGCGGAGTGCGGAGTTCGACCAAGCACCGTACGGCGCGTTCGTGGATGCGTTGGACGATCACCTCGGCCATGTGGTCACCCTCCAGCCGCATCCGGACGGATCGTCATCGCCCGGCACGGTCGATGTGCTGGGCACGGTCTTTCCGGCGCTCGCCGACCGGTTTCGCACCGGAGAACGGACGGTGGTTGTCGAGCGGTACTGGATGCATCGGGCCGTACGGGCACTCCTGGAGACGCTCAGCGCCGACGACGGGCTCGTGCTCGGCCTCGACGACGTGCACTGGGCGGACGACGCCACAGCCGAGTTGATCGACCATCTGGTGCGCCATCCACCGCGCACTCCGCTGCTGCTCGCCGTCTCTTACCGTCCGCGGCAGGTGCCGGTGCGGCTGGCCGCAGCGATGGCCCGGGCGAGTGAGCAGGGGCGAGTCACCCGGATCGATCTGGGTCCGCTGTCCCGAGCTGAGGCAGCGGAGTTGTGCGGGGCCAGGACGGATCATGAGGACTTCCAGCGGTGTTATGAGGCCAGCGGCGGCAACCCGTTCTATCTGGAGGCACTGATCCGTATGGCTGGGCGGGAGAGCCGAGGGGCCTTCTTGGCCGGTCCGGCGGTGGCACGGGCCGATCCGGCGGCCGATACCGACGCTCTGCCTCAATCGGTGAAGGTCGCTCTGCTGGCGGAGATGACTGGTCTGTCGGCCACCGCGAGGGCCTGTGTGCAGGCGGCCTCGGTACTCGGGGACGCCTTCGAAGCCGACATGGTGGCGGTGGTGGCCGGGACCAGCCAGGCGCGGGCACTCGCGGCCCTGGACCAGGCCGCGGAACGCGATCTGGTACGCCAGATCGGTTCGACACTCCAGTTCCGGTTTCGTCACCCGCTGGTGCGGTCGGCGGTGTACCAGGGGGCGGGTGCCGGCTGGCGGATCGAGGCGCATGCCCGGGCTGCGGACGGGCTGACGCGTCGCGGGGCACCACTGTCCGCGCAAGCCCTGCACGTCCAGTATTCGGCGCGGACAGGAGACGAACAGGCTGTGGACATCCTGGTCCGGGCCGCCCGGCAGACGATGACGATCGCGCCGGCCACCGCCGCACACTGGACGGCACAGGCACTGCGACTGCTCGGCGATCAGAACCGACTGCGGCCCGAACTGTGGATCCAGCAAGCCGACGCCCTTGGCCTGGCCGGACGCCTTCACGAGTGCCGCGCCGTCCTGCGGACTGCGGCATCTCTTCTTCCCGTCCAGGAGCGGAAGCAGAGGGCGCGTGTGACGGCCGCCCGGGCCACGACGGACTGGATGCTCGGCCGCTACGACGATGCCAAGGCGCTCTTGTTCAAGGAGCTCGCGGGTCGCGACGGGCATCCGGAACCCGAAACAGCCGCGTTGGAGGTGGGGGTTGCCGTCGTGGCCCTGCGTACGAACGACTTCCCCACCGCTGTCGCGTGGAGCGAACGCGCGCTGCGCACGGCGCTGCAGGCCGACGACCCGCAGATGATCAATGAGATCCGAGCCGTACTCGCACTGGCCTGTATCGGCGACGGCGACACCGCACGGTCAGCCGGCCTTCTCGGCACGGTGCTCGCGGTACTCGACGCTGCCGACGACGAGTATCTGGCCGAGAACATGAACACTCTTGTCGCGGTGGGGTGGACGGCGATGTTCCACGGGCGCTACGACACCGCGCTGCGCCACCTGCACCGCGGGCTCGACCTGTCTCGGCGCACCGGTCGCAGCCACCTGCTCGCCGACCTGTTCGCCGCGTCCGCCTACGCTTTCCTGTGGCTGGGACGTCTCGACGAGGCCGCAGTGTACGCCGACGACGCCTTGGAAGCGGCATCACTCGTCGGCAGCAGCGAGCCTCGGTCGCTGGCAGAGGTGGTCAGCTCAGCGGTCTCGATGTGGCGGGGGGACTTCTCCGGGGCGCGGAAGATCTGCGAGGACTCGCTCGCCCAGGCCGGCGCAGTACCAGGAGCACGGAGATCAGCGATGATCGCGATGCTCGGCAACACGCTGCTGTTCAACGGCGATCCGGCCGGCTGCGTCTCCAAGGTGCTGGAAGCCGGCGGCGGCCCCGAACTCCTGGGATTCGAGGCCCCGGTGCGCCCCCTGTGGTTCCGGGTCCTTGTCACGGCAGAGCTGGCGTTGGGCAACACAACAGCTGCTGAGACCTGGGCCGGCCGCGCGTCCGCTGCCGCAGGCCCTGACGGGTTGCCCGTCGAGCGCGGTTTCAGCCTGCTCGCGCACGCCGAGGTACAGCTCGCCTGCCAGGACCCGGCAGCGGGTTCGACCGCATGCAGGGCCGCCACCGAGTTCACCGCGGCCCGGTCCCCTCTCCACGAAGCCGTGGCGCGGCTGACGGCCGGTCTCGCGCTGGCCTCCTCCGGCCGCCAGGCCGAGGGACTTGCACAGCTGGAGCAGGCCAGATCCTTGGCTGCCGGTTGCGGAGCGGTCGCTCTGTCCGAACTGGCAGATCACGAACACCAGCAGATCACGACCGGCGCACCGCCCCGGGGATGAGGTGAGACACTCCTGTATGTGGGCGTCGGGCCGCTCGGGCAGGTCCGGCGACGAGATCATCCGTCAGCGGGTGATGTCCCGGTTCGTCAGCACGAGCAGGGCTCGCACCAGCGCGGTCGACCACTTCGGGTCGGTGCGGACCTTGCCGAGGACGCGCCGGTTCCTCAGAAGGGGGCCGCACCGCGGAGATCCGCACCGAGTTCTTCGTGCACCCGAGGTCGGTCAGGGCGCCGACCTGGATCGAGGTGTCGGTGAATGCCCTACCGCGCGTGAGCCGTGCATTACGCGGGGTCCGGTGCGTACGCACCGGACCCCGCGTCCACGGCGTGAACGTCCACCGGGGGCGGCCTCAGTTCGGCTTGAGGAGCACCGCCTGACCGCCGGCGGGGGTCATGGCCACGGTGAGCACGGTCGTGGTGGTGACCGTCTGGGTGCTGACCACGACGGGGGTCTGGTAGGCGCTGGTCCCGGGCGTGCCGTCGGCGTAGATCGTCGCTGTCCAGGTGCCGCTGCCGAGGAAGGACAGCGGGAGCGACAGCGTGCGGGCCGACTCGTTCGTCATGGCCCCCAGATACCAGGTGGTGCCCGCGCGGCGGGCCACGGCGATGTACTCGCCGATCGCTCCGTCGAGGGTGCGGCTCTCGTCCCAGGTGGTGGGAACGGCGTCGAACCATGGCAGGCCGGGCCAGTTGGCGGCGTTGGAGTATTTGGACGGGGAGTCGTACCAATAGAGGAAGTTCAGCGGCTGGTAGTAGACGGCGGCCATCGCCATCTGGTGTGTGTTGGTGGTCTGGTCGCGCGACTGTCCGTAGCAGATCGTGTAGTCCATGGGGCCGCCGATGTTCCGGGCGAACGGCAGGGTGACGTTGTGCGAGGCGGTCGGGAAGTGCTCGTTGCCTCGTACGCCTTCCAGGCTGACCCAGTTGGGGTAGGTCCGCTCGTAGCCGAACGGCCGTACGTCGTCATGCATGTCGATCAGGAGGCCGTGCGCGGCCGCGGTCTTCGCCCAACCCGTGATCTGGTTGGTCATGGTCTGGGTGCCGTCGTTGATGAAGCCCAGCTTCACGCCCGCGACACCCCAGCTGCGGTAGAGGGCGAAAAGACTGTCGGGGTCGGTCAGCGCGATGCGGTTGACGTAGAGGATGACCCCGATGCCCTTGCCGGTGGCGTAGGAGATCACCGACGGCAGGTCGATGGCGTCGATGGGCGTGGTGGCGTCGGTGGTGCTGCCCTCCGGGCCGTACCAGCCGGCGTCGTACTCGATGTACTGCAGCCCCCGGGCGATCGCGAAGTCCACGCCGGCTGTGCCGGCCGCGGTGGTCAGGTTGCAGCGGAAGACCTTGCCGGGCTTGATCCAGGAGGTGTCGGCCAGCGCGCTCGCGGGGGCCAGGTTGAGCACCAGTTCGGCGTTGTCGACCAGTTCGGCGTGGGTGGAGCCGGTCACCACCGCGCGCCAGGGGGTGGCGAAGGGGGTGGTCACCGTGGAGGTCGTCTGGACCGTGCCGCTCCCCCGGGCGGTGTGCTCCATCAGGTATGCGGCCAGTGTGTTCGGCTGTCCGGAGACCGAACCGAGCATCAGCCGCGGAAAGTTGATCCGAGACGATTCGCAGACACAGGCGATCAGCCCGGCACGCGCGTACGTCGCGGTCAGCGGGAGGTCGGTCAGCGCGCCGGTGTCGGTGCTGGAGGTCCCGGTGGACGGGATCGAGCCGGGGGCGACGGGGTTGTACACGTCCTCGTCCCGGGCGCTGTAGACAAGCGTGCTGTCGGGGAAGACGAACGTCGTCAACTCGTCGGCGATGGTGGCGGTGCCCTTGTCGAGCAGCACGTATCGGAAGGCGACACCGGTCGGGTAGGCGCGGATCTGGACGCTGAAGTTGATCAGGGTGGTGGTGTCCTGGAGGTTCCAGCGCATCTCCTGGTACCGGTCGCGGACAGTGGCGTTGCGGCCGTAGACCGGGGTCCAGGTGGTGTCGGTGGTCCAGTGCTGGTAGTTGGTGACGACCGTGCCGCTGCGGCCGAGCATCGTCCCGTCGCTCAGCTTCAGACCGAGGGCCGACACATCGGCGACGGTCGCACCCCCGCGCTTGGCGGACCAGGACAAGGCGCCGCCGGTCAGGGACATGGTGATGGTGGTGCTGCCGTCGGGGGCCGTCGCGGTGACCGAGGTGTCCGCCGCCGCGGCCGTGGTCGTCGTACCGATCCCGATGGCGGCGGTGCCGGCGGCGGCTGCCGCGCCCTTGAGCAGTCCGCGCCGGGACACCTGGCGTGTTGGAATCTCCATCGCGGTGTGCCTCTCCATTGAGTGGACCCGGGTCGAGGACTGTCCCACGTCACCCCAACACAAACGAACAGTAATGAACGCTTTCCATCGACCCCGGGCAGTTGTACGCCCCGGAGCCTCACAAGGTCAACAGGTTCGGGCCGGTTAGGGAACCTTTCACACCCTGCGCGCATTCCGCTTCCGTCATGAACAAACAAAATCGATCGCGTCTCTTGACACCACGACAGACCGAAAGCTCTGATTTCCCACTGAACACCACAGCCGCTTCCGCACGTTCACCACGCTTGCCGCCAATCGCGGCCGCACTTCCCCCTCCAGCCTGCCGGCAGGCGACCGCGTCGTGCGGGCGAGGGTCATGTCAGCACCTCGAAGGAGAGGCAGAGCATGCCGAATCGAGCACCCCACCACAGATCCCCGCGTGAGCGCCGACGGACGGCCGCCGCCGCGTTCCTCGCCCTGCTCGCAGGCCTCGCGGCACTGTTGCTGCCCGCCGCCCCCGCCAGTGCCGCCTCTGTCTCCTTCACCCTCGGCGCCACCCGGACCGACCAGAACGGCAACACGCTCCAACTGCACGGCCTCGGCATCGTCAAGGTCGGCGGCACCTGGTACGGCTTCGGGGAGGACAAGACCGGCGAGACCTCGTCCGACACGTCCTTCCAGGACATCCCCTGCTACACGTCCACCGACCTCTCCACCTGGACGTACCAGGGAGTGGCCCTGGCCAGGACCGCCAGTGGCGATCTGGGCCCGAGCCGGATCGTGGAGCGGCCGAAGGTTATCTACAACGCGTCGACCAGCACGTACGTGATGTACATGCACATCGACAGCACCAGCTACGGAGACGCGCGCGTCGGGGTGGCGACCAGCAGCACCCCCTGCGGGGCCTACACCTACCAGGGCAGCTTCCGCCCGATGGGCAACCTCAGCCGTGACATGAACCTCTTCCAGGACACCGACGGCACCGCCTACCTGCTGAGCGAGGACCGCAACAACGGCCTGCACATCTACAAACTGTCCGCCGACTACCTCTCGGTGGACAGCGCCGTGGCCCTCCTGGGCGGCAGCGGCTCGGCCAGCTACGAGGCCCCCGCCATGGTCAAGAGCAACGGCGTCTACTACCTGCTCGCCTCCCACCTGACCGGCTGGAGCGCCAACGACAACGTCTACACCACCGCCACCTCGCTGAGCGGGCCATGGGCGGCGATGCGGAACTTCGCGGCACCGGGCACCCACACGTACAACAGCCAGACGGCGAACATCATCACCGTGCAGGGCAGCTCCGGCACCACCTACATCTACGCCGGCGACCGGTGGAACACCAGCGACCTCGGCAACTCCCAGCTGATCTGGCTGCCCATGACCATCCGCGGCACCGTGGTCAACGTCGGCCAGTACCCCAGCTGGTCCCTCGACACCACCGCCGGCACCTGGACACCCGACTCCGGTGTCCCGACCAACGCGGTGCACACCCTCACCAACGCGGGCAGCTCGATGCTGATGGACGTCTCCGGCGCATCCACGGCCACCGGCGCCAAGGTCATCCAGTGGACGTCCACCGGTGGCAACAACCAGAAGTGGACACTGAACCGGGTGGCGGACAACGTCTACACGCTCGTGAGCGTCAACAGCGGGCTCTGCCTCGACGTACCGGGCAAGTCGACCGCGGAGAGCGTCCAGCTGCAGCAGTGGACCTGCAACGGCGGCGCCAACCAGCAGTTCGCCGCCGACCTCGTGGGCAGCCTCACCGGCACGAAGTTCATGCTCGTCAACGTCAACAGCGGACTGAACATCGGAGTGGACTCCTCCTCCACCAGCGCGGGCGCCGGCATCGTCCAGCTGACCGGCACCGGAGCCACCAGCCAGCAGTGGACGATGTCCTGACGAGACGTCACCGGCATCGGGAGGGCCGCCGCACCCACGGCGGCCCTCCCGCACATCACCTGCCGCGCCGCGGCCGCCGCTCGCGCGGGCACTGACGCCGTCGGCCGGCCGCGGGAAAGCGCCCTGGCCGCCACCGGAGAGATTCTCGTTCTCTCGGGTGGCGGCCAGGGCGGATGTCGTTCTGCCGCGAGGACCCGGAGGTTCAGGTCGTGGCGGGCCGGACGAGGCGTTCGTCGGGGATGACCGCGACGCCGAGGATCTCGATCAGGGCCTCGGGCTGCCACAGGCCCGTGGTGCCGATGCCGGCCATCGCGGGATAGACCGGTCCCGCGAGTTCGCGCCACGCCGCGCCGATCTCCCTGCCGTGGGCCTGGTAGTCGGGGATGTCCGTCAGGTGGAGCGTGATGCTCACCAGGTCCTCCGGGATGCCACCGGCTTCCTTCAGCGTGGCCAGGACGTTGCCGAACGCCTGCCGGAACTGCTCGACGATCCCGCCATCGACGATCTTCATGTTTTTGTCTAGAGCCGTCTGACCGCCCAGGTAGAGCGTGTTGCCGCTGAGCGTTCCGTGCGAGTAGCCGCTGGGCTTGGGCAAGGACGCGGGGTTGACCGGAACCGGGGCCGAGTTGGTCGCCATGGAGAGCTCCTGCGGGGGCGTTGCCGGGTCTGTGCCGGATCTGTGCTGTCTGGCGCCACACCGTAGCATCTATTGACATAGATATGACGCTCGCGGAAATAATGAAATATCTGAGGGGGTGCACAGCGCCGAAGAGAGGGAAGAACCCATGCGTCTTTCGACCGTCGTCCACGCCGCCGGTACCAGCGCCGCGGTGCTCGACGGGAGCGCCTGGCGGGCGCTGCCGGCCGCCGACCTGTCGGCCCTGCTGGCGGCGGCGCCGGTCCAGCGGGTGGCCGACCTGGCCGGGGACGCGCTGGTGGACGCCGTTCCGGTGCTGCCGCTGCCGGCTCCGGGCAAGGTGATCTGCTGCGGGCTGAACTACGCCGACCACATCCGGGAGACGGGGCGCGAGCTGCCGTCGTACCCCACGCTCTTCCCGAAGTACGCGGACACCCTCACCGGGCCCGATGCCGACATCGTGCTGCCGGGCGGCCTCCAGGTGGACTGGGAGGCCGAGCTGGCCGTGGTGGTCGGCGCCACCCTGCGCCGCGCCGACCGGGCGACCGCGCTGGCCGGGATCGCCGGCTACACCGTGGCGAACGACATCTCGGTGCGCGACTGGCAGTACCGCACCCTGGAGTGGTTCCAGGGGAAGGCGTGGGACGCCTCCACCCCCGTCGGCCCCGTGGTCGTGACCCCGGACGAGCTCGACCCGGCCGCGGGCCTGGAGGTGATCTGCCGGGTCAACGGCGAGGAGGTCCAGCGGGACACCACGAAGACGCTGGTGTTCGACGCCGCCGACCTGCTCGCCTACATCTCGGCCTTCACCGTGCTGCGCCCCGGCGACCTCGTGCTGACCGGCACGCCCGGCGGCGTCGGAGTGGCCCGGCAGCCCCAGCGCTTCCTCGCCGACCGCGACGTGGTGGAGACCGAGATCCCCGGTATCGGCACGCTGCGCAACACCGTGCGGTTCACGCACTGAAACCCGCCGGCACCCGCTCATCCCCACCGACGAGGAGTCCTCATGAACCCCGATCCCAGTCAGAACGTCCCTGGTCAACAGGTCCCCGGGCCGTACGTCCTCGACGGCGACAACTCGATGTACGCCACCGAGAGCGGCCTGGTGGTCCCGGTCGTCACGCGGAGCGGCAGCGAACCCGGTGACACCGGACAGTCCGCCGGCGCCACCCGGATCTCGGGCGTGAGCATCCAGCACACCCCGGCCACCAGGATCTGGTTCGGGAAGGTCCACAACGACGGCGGCTACCGCTCGGTGCCCCACCACCACGGCGAGGCCGAGACCGGCGGCTATGTGCTCTCGGGCCGGGCCCGGATCTACTTCGGCGCGAAGTTCGAGGACTACATCGACATGACGGAGGGCGACTGGGTGTTCGTCCCGCCGTTCCTGCCCCACGTCGAGTGCAACCTCGACCGCAACAACCCGCTGACCTGGATGACGACCCGTACCCCGGAGAACATCGTGGTCAACCTCCCCCAGGTCGCGGACGCGGACCTGCGCGACTGGACGGACCGCCCCTGATGACCGACACCACCTCCGAGGTCTTCACCGCCGCTGTCACCCTTACCCCGGCCGAGGCAGAGCGTTTCGACCTCGCCTTCACCGCGGTCACCCAGCCCTGCCCGTGGCCCAAGGCGTACGGCGGCGACCTGGTCGCCCAGGCCGCCGCGGCGGCGATGAAGTCCGTCGACGACGGCAAGAGGCTGCACTCCATGCACTCCTACTTCATGCGCCCCGCCGACATCGGCGCCGAGGTCCGCTACGAGGTGGAGCTGCTGCGCGACGGCCGCGGCTACGCGACCCGGCAGGTGCGCGGCTACCAGAACGGCAAGCCGCTCTACGTCTGCCTGGCCAACTTCGCCGCGGGCGAGCCCGGCGGGACCTACACCGAGCGCCTGCCCGGCTGGCTGGATGCCTCGGGGCTGCCCGGCCCCGAGAAGCTGCTCAGCTCCTCGGAGTACCTCGCCGGGCGGACCGGCGGCACGATGACCGAGGTCTCCAGGGACTACTGGTGCGGCGGCCGGGGCTTCGACATGCGTCATGTGCCGGGCCCGGTCTACCTCGACGTGGAGGGTGAACGCAAACCCCATCAGGCGGTCTGGGTCAGGCCGTTCGACGCCCTGCGGCCGGTCGACGGGCTCTCCGACGCGCAGCGTGACACGGCCGCCCTCGCCTACGTCTGCGACTACACGATCCTGGAGCCCGTGCTCCGCGTCCTGGACCTGCCCTGGGCACGGGAAGGGCTGGTCACCGCCAGCCTCGACCACGCTATGTGGTTCCACCGCGCGCCGCGGGCGGGTGCGGTCGACGGCTGGCTGCTCTACGCCCAGGAGGCGGTCGCGGCCGACGACGGCAGGGGGCTCGCCGCGGGGCGCTTCTTCACCCCGGACGGCACCCACCTGGCCACCGTCGTCCAAGAGGGAATGATCCGCGCCGGCGCCGGAGGCCACCGATGACCCTGTCGCCCTCCGGGCACACCGACACCTTCGCCCGCGACCATCTCCCGCCGGCCGGGCAGTGGCCGGTGCTGGAGTTCACCACCGAGGCGCTCCGGTACCCGGAACGGCTCAACGCCGCCGTCGAGCTGATCGACGTTCCGGTGGCGGCCTTCGGCCCCGACCGGCCCGCGCTGCGCACTCCCGACGGCGACATCTGGACCTATGGCGAGCTGCGGCGGCGGGCCGGCCAGGTCGCCCAGGTGCTCACCGAGGACCTCGGGCTGGTGCCCGGCAACCGGGTGCTGCTGCGCTCTCCCAACACCCCCTGGGCCGTCGCCGCGTGGCTGGGCGTGGTCAAGGCCGGCGGGATCGTCGTCACCACCATGGCCGTGCTGCGGGCCGGCGAGCTCGCGCCGGTCGTGGAGAAGACCCGGCCCACCGTCGCGCTGGTCGACCACCGCTTCCTCGACGACGTGTTCGCGGTGCGGGACTCGGTCGCGCCGGACCTGGCCGTCGTGCCGTTCGGCGGCGACACCAACGACGACCTGAGCAACCGGGCCGGGACGAAGGCGGGCCGGTTCGCCGCGGCCGACACCGCCGCGGACGACGTCGCGCTCTTCGGGCCGACGTCCGGCACCACGGGCGTCCCGAAGATCACCGCCCACTTCCACCGCGACATCCTGTCGATCGACAACACCTTCGGAAAGCACACGCTCCGGCTGCTCCCCGACGACCTGGTCGCGTGCACCGCCCCGCTCGCCTTCACCTTCGGCCTCGGCCTGCTGGTCGTCTTCACCCTGCGGGCGGGCGCCTGCGCCTTCCTCACCGAGTCGATGCCGCCGGCCGGGCTCGCCGACCTCGTCGCCGAGCACGGGGTGACCGTCCTGGCCACCGCACCCACCGCGTACCAGCAGATCCTCAAGTCCGGGAAGGCGGACCGGCTCACCGGGCTGCGGCGCGCGGTCAGCGCGGGCGAACACATCCCGCAGGGCCTGTGGGAGGAGCTGCGCGACCGGCTCGGCCTCAAGGTCATCGACGGGATAGGCGCCACCGAGATGCTGCACATCTTCATCTCGGCCGACGGCGACGAGATCCGCCCCGGGGCGACCGGCAAGCCCGTGCCCGGCTACCGCGCCACGATCCTGGCACCGGACGGCACGGAGCTCGGCCCCGGCGCCGAGGGCCTGCTCGGCGTGATCGGCCCGGTCGGCTGCCGCTACCTCGACGACGAGCGTCAGGCCGCCTACGTCCTGGGCGGCTGGAACATCACCGGTGACACCTTCCTCCGTGACGAGGAGGGCTACTTCTGGTACCGGGCGCGCAACGACGGCCTGATCGTGTCGTCCGGGTACAACATCGCCGGTCCCGAGGTGGAGGCCGCCATCCTCACCCACCCGGACGTCATGGAGGCGGCGGTCGTCGCGGAGCCGGACGCCGAACGCGGCTCGATCGTCTGCGCGTTCGTCGTGCTGCGCGAGGGCGTGGCCGGTGACGCGGCGACGGCCCGGGCCATCCAGGACCACGTCAAGCAGCAGATCGCGCCGTACAAGTACCCGCGCGACGTGCGCTTCACCGACTCGCTGCCGCGCAACCCCAGCGGCAAGCTCCAGCACTTCAAGCTCCGTCAGATCGTGACGGAGCGGATCGTGGAAGGACAGCCATGAGGATCGCTATCGCCGGCGGCGGCCCCGGAGGGCTGTACTTCGCGGCTCTGATGAAGCAGCTGGACCCCGCGCACGAGGTCACCGTCTGGGAGCGCAACGCCCCTGACGACACCTTCGGGTTCGGCGTGGTCTTCTCCGACGAGACCCTGGGTGGCATCGACAACGCCGACGACGTCGTCCACGCGGCGATGGAGAGCCGGTTCGCCCGCTGGACGGACATCGACGTCGAGGTGGACGGCGACCGGTTCACCGTCGGCGGCCAGGGCTTCGCGGCGATGAGCCGCAAGGAGCTGCTGCAGATCCTCCAGCGGCGGGCCGCCGATCTCGGTGTCATCGTCCACTACCGCACCGAGGCCCCCGACGTGGACGAGCTGCGCGCCACGCACGACCTGGTGCTGGCCGCCGACGGCCTCAACTCCGCCATCCGCACCAAGTACGCCGACGTGTTCGGGCCGTCCCTGGACCGGCGGCGCAACAAGTACATCTGGCTCGGCACCGACCTGGTCTTCGAGGCCTTCCAGTTCTTCGTCAAGCAGACGGAGTGGGGCACCATGCAGATCCACGGCTACCCCTACTCCGACAGCGGCTCGACCTTCATCGTCGAGATGCACGAGGACGTCTGGCGGCGGGCCGGCTTCGACCGCACCGAGGACCAGGTGTTCCCGCCGGGTGTCAGCGACGACTACGCCGTGGCCCGGATCGCGGAGATCTTCGCCGCCGAGCTGAAGGGCCACCGGGTCCTCACCAACAACTCGAAGTGGCTGAACTTCACGACGGTCCGCAACGAGCGCTGGTCCGACGGCAACGTGGTGCTGCTCGGGGACGCCGCCCACACCGCCCACTTCTCGATCGGCTCGGGCACCAAGCTCGCCATGGAGGACGCCCTCGCCCTGGCGGCCTGCCTGCACGAGCATCCGACGGTGGCCCAGGCGCTGGCCGCCTACGAGACCGAGCGCAAGCCGGTCGTCGAGTCGACCCAGCGGGCCGCGCAGGCATCGCTGGAGTGGTTCGAGAACATCGGCATGTACGCGGGCCAGGACCCGGCGCAGTTCGTCTTCAACCTGCTCACCCGCTCGCGGCGCATCACCTTCGAGAACCTCAAGGAGCGCGACGCCGAGTTCGCCGCGCTGCTGGAGTCCGAGTTCGCGCGGCACCAGCAGGCTCCCGAGGTCGCCCCGGCGATGTTCCAGCCGGTCCGGATCGGCCCGCTCGAACTGAGGAACCGCGTCATCGTCTCCCCGATGGACATGTACTCCTCGGACTCCGGTGTCCCCGGCGACTTCCATCTGGTGCACCTGGGCTCCAAGGCGCTGGGCGGAGCCGGCCTGGTCATGAGCGAGATGGTGTGTGTCTCGCCCGAGGGCCGGATCACGCCGGGCTGCCCGGGGCTGTGGACCGACGAGCAGCGCGACGCCTGGCGCCGGATCACGGACTTCGTCCACGGCCGTACGACCGGGAAGATCGGCCTCCAGCTCGGCCACTCCGGCCGCAAGGGCTCGACCAGGCTCATGTGGGACGGCATGGACGAGCCGCTCGACGACGGCAACTGGGAGGTGATCGCCCCCTCGGCGCTCCCGTACGGCGCCGGCTGCCACGTGCCCCGGGAAGCGACCCGCGAGGACATGGACAAGGTGGTCGCCGACTTCACCGCCGCCGCCGTGCGCGGAGTGGCGGCCGGCTTCGACCTCGTCGAGGTGCACGCCGCCCACGGCTATCTCCTCTCCTCCTTCCTCTCCCCCGTCGCCAATCGGCGCACCGACGAGTACGGCGGCTCCCTGGAGAACCGGCTGCGGTTCCCGCTGGAGGTCTTCGACGCGGTCCGCCAGGTGGTCCCGCTCCACATCCCGGTCACGGTCCGTATCTCGGCGACCGACTGGATGCCGGACGGCAACACGGCGGACGACGCCGTCGGCATCGCCCGCGCGTTCGTCGAGCACGGCGCGGCCGCCATCGACGTCTCCTCCGGCCAGGTCGCCAAGGACGAGAAACCGGCGTTCGGCCGCTCCTACCAGACCCCGTTCGCCGACCGGATCCGCCACCAGGTGGCCGGCCCCGCGGGGGTGCCGGTGATCGCGGTGGGGGCCATCTCCTCGTACGACGACGTGAACTCGATCCTGCTCGCCGGGCGGGCCGACCTGTGCGCCCTGGGCCGTACCCACCTCTACAACCCGCAGTGGACGCTGCAGGCCGCGGCGGAGCAGGAGTACCGGGGGGCCGGTGCGCAGTGGCCGGTGCAGTGGGCGGCGGGCCGGCGCAAGCCGCCCACCTCGCGTACCGACAAGATCCCGCCCCGGCTGTCGCTGCTGCGCGAGGGCGCCGGCGGCGACGTGCACCTGCGCTGGACCCCGGCCGCGAGCACGGTGCCGGCGTGACCGCGCCCCCGGCCGCGCACGCGGTCGGCGTGCACCGGACGCGTGTCGAGTGGATCGACACGGACGCGGCCGGCATCTACCACAACAGCACGGTCGTACGGTTCGTGGAGGCGGCGGAGGCCTCGCTCATGGCCGGGCTCGGCCTCCACGACTACTTCCCCGCGGCGCCCCGCGTCCGCTACGAGGTGGACTTCGAGTCGCCGCTCCTCTTCGGCCAGGACGTGCGCACGGTCGTGGAGCTGGTGCGGATCGGCACCAGCTCGATGACCTTCGCCTTCGAGGTCTGGGGCGAGGAGTTCCGGGGCCGTCCGCGCGGCCGGGCCGCGCACGGCCGCTATGTGACCGCGCACATCGGCCGTGACCAAGCGGGCGGTGCCGTGAGCGTGCCCTGGCCCGAGGAGTGGGTCGCCGCTCTGACCGGGCCGGTGCGATCATGCGATGCCGGTCCGGCATACTCACTGGAATGAGCGAGACGAAGGGCGACCGGCCCACCACAGCCGCGCGTCGGTCCCGGACCGTCCTCGTGAGTTTTCTCGGCGCGATCGTGCGCAAGATGGGCAACTGGATGCCCATCGCCGGCACGGTCGAGCTGCTGACCGCGTCGGGGCTGGACGCCGCGAGCGTCCGGACGGCGGTCTTCCGGCTCAAGAAGCGCGGCTGGCTGGAGTCGGAGAGCCGCGCGGGGATGCGCGGTTACGCGCTGACGCCGGCCGCGCTGGAGGCGCTGGCCGCCGGTGACGAGGTCATCTGGCACGCCCGCCAGCCGGCCGAACTCGGCGACGGCTGGTGCTTCGTGAACTTCTCCGTCCCCGAGTCGGCCCGCGCACTGCGCCACCGGCTGACCGCCCACCTGACCTCGCTGGGCTTCGGCAACATCGGCTCCGCGGTCTGGATCGCGCCCGCCCGGATGCTCCCGGCCGCGCAGCGCGCCATCGCCGAACTGGAACTCACCGGGCAGTGCGCCGTCTTCGTCGGCGACTACGTCGCCGGGCAGCCTCTGACGGCCATGGTGCGGGGCGGCTGGGACCTCGACGAGATCGACCTGCGGTACCGGGAGTTCCTCAGCGTGTACGAGGGTGAGGCGGACCGGCTCACCGAGGCCGCGGTCATCGACGGACGGCACGCCTACGTCACGTATCTCGCCGTGATCGACCACTGGCGCAAGCTTCCGTTCCGCGACCCCGGGCTGCCCCGCGAGGTACTCCCCGCGAACTGGTCCGGTCCCGCCGCCGTCCAGCTCTTCGAACGCATGGTCACGATCCTGGAGGGCCGGGCCCTGGCCCATGCGGCCGCCTACTGGTCCACGTCCTGACCGCCCTGCGGCTTCCCGGCCCGGCTCTCCGCTTCCTGCACACCCACGCCCTGGGCCTGCGGCAGGCGCCGGGCTCGGTCGCCTGGGAGTCCTTCGAGGTCGCGCCCGTCCCGCATCCGTCGCTTGGCCGGGCGGTCCGGGCGGAAACAGCGGAGCGGATACCGGGAACCGTGCCGGGGAAACAGGATCGCCCCTGTAGCTTTCACTCTTGAGAAATCAAGATCTCCCTGCCAACTGCCCTTTCCCCACGAGCACTTCGACGAGGCGCGCATGTCCAACCCCCCATCCCCCGTCCGTACGACCGCTCGTCACCGCAAGGCGAGAACCCTGCACCCCGCACTCCGGCGGGCCGCCGTCGTCGCCGTGACGGCCCCCATCGCGGGGACGATCCTCTTCGGCACGAGCGCCTTCGCCGCCGACAAGGCCGTCTCCAAGACCCCGGCCACAGCGCTCGACCCCGCCGAGCAGAAGATCGCGGACAATCTCAACACCCGCGTCCAGGACACCCGGCTCGGCTCCACGCTGAGCGGCGTCGTCATCGACACCAAGTCCCACAAGGCCGTCTGGGGCCATGACGCGACCACCGCGCTGATGCCCGCGTCCAACACCAAACTCGGCACCGCCACCGCCGCGTTGACCGTGCTCGGCCCCGACCACCGGTTCACCACCAAGGCCGTCTACGGCAACGGCACGCTCACCCTCGTCGGCGGCGGCGACCGCACGCTGACCAGTGCCGACCTCGACGAGATGGCGAAGACCGCCGTCGCGGGACTCAAGAGCGCGGGTCTCACCTCGGTCAAGGTCCAGGTGGACGACAGTCTCTTCCCCGAGCCGACGCTCGCCACCGGCTGGAACGACGGCTACTACCCGGACTCCGTCGCACCGGTGCGGGCCTTGGTGGTCGACGGCCAGCACGTCACGGACACGTCCCTGGACGCGGGCGAGACCTTCGCCGGGTTCCTCGCCCAACAGGGCGTCACCGTCACGGGCGCCGTCACCCACGGGACGGCCGCCACGGGCGACGTGCCGGTCGCCCAGCACCGGTCGGACGCCCTGTCCACCATCGTGCAGCACATGCTCAAGGTGAGTGACAACGATATCGCCGAGACACTGCTGCGGATGACCGCGATCGGTGCCGGCCGCCAGCCCACCTTCGAGGACGGCACGGCCGTCGTACGGGAGGTGCTCGGCCGCTACGGTGTCTCACTCGACAACTACGAGATCCACGACGGCAGCGGGCTGTCCCGTGCCAACCGCATCCCGGCCCGGACCATCGCCGACATCCTCGACGTCGCCGACGCCCCGCGCAACGCCAAGACCCTCAAATACATCATCGACGGCCTGCCCGTCGCAGGAGAGGCCGGTTCCACCCTGGGTCCCGAATGGGGTCGGTTCGACACCGCGGACTCGCAGTGCGCCGTCGGCAAGGTCATGGCGAAGACGGGCACCCTCACCGGCGCGATCGCCCTGAGCGGACTGACCAAGGCGGAGGACGGACGCTGGAAGATCTTCTCCTTCATCGAGAACAACTCCACCGCCGACCCGGCCGCCACCAAGGACGCCCTCGACGGCCTGGCGGCCACGGTCAACGGCTGCTGGGCATAAGGCTCTCGTTCGCCGCGGATCGTTGGTTAGGGTGACAAGCGGAGACTGATCCCGATACCGCGCCGGGGGGATGGCCGGGCCGGCGAGTACGGGGGCGCTGGTCGCACACGACGGGGGGCGCGTTGGATCGCCTGACAGGAGCGGACCGCCGCCATACGGCGGACAGCGGCGATCGGGTGACCGGCCGGCCGGCGCGCGCGGTGCTGCCCCCGTCGCTGAGCGGGTGGCTCGGGGCGGTGGCGGCGCTCGCCACGCTGGTGGTCGTCGTACTCGGGGTCCTGTACGCAGGCCACGGCGAGCCCGGCAGGGTGGACAGGTGGATCATCCTGCCCACGGCGGACAGTGTGCGGCCGCCGTGGCGGCATGTGGCTCTGGCCCTGGACTTCCTGGGAGAACCCGCGGGATCGACGATGCTGGTCGGGGCCTGCGCGGCGGGCTGCCTGCTGTTCCGGCGCCCCCGCGCGGCGGTGTTCGTGGTTGCCGGCGTCGGCATGACCGTGGGGACGACCACGCTGCTCAAGCATCTGGTGGGACGCACCATCCACGGCCCCGGCAACCTCTCCTACCCGAGCGGGCACACCGCCTTCTTCACCGCGCTGGCCCTCATGGCGGCGCTGCTCGCGGCCGGCCGGCCGGGCCTCGGCAGGACGGCCGGCCGGTCACTCGTGCTCGCCGCGTCGCTGGTCGCCGGAACCGCCATGGGCTGGGCGGAGGTCCGCCTGGGCGCGCACTACCCGACCGACGCCGTCGGTGGCTGGTGCACCGCGCTGGCGGTGATACCGGCGACCGCCTGGCTGGTCGACCGCACGGCCGACCGAATGACCGGCCAGAGGGTCGGGCGGACGACCGGCCCAGGCCGGTGGCAGCGCCGCTGACCGTCGACTCACGCCAAGCGGCGGAACACGGGCTTCACCGCCCGCCCGGCCAGACAGGGGGTCGGGTCGGAGGCGTCCCGCGCCCTCCGGTAGAGCGCACATGCCTGGGCCACCACGTCGACGGTGCGGTCGCCGACGCCCATGGCGGCGGCGTCACGGACACCGGCGGCCAGCCGCTCGCCGAGGGTGTGCAGCCGCGCGGTGATGCCCTCTTCGACATAGACCGTCTGCACGGCCGGCGCGGCTGCCAGGGAGTGCGTCTCCGCACCGTGCGTGGTGGTCAGCAGGTGCACCCGGTCGCCGGAATCACGCAGCCAGCCCCGTTCCATGAGGTCGCGTCGCCCGGCCAGCGCCGAGACGGCGAACCCGTTGCCCAGCGCCTTGCCGAACGTGGAGAGGTCGGGGACGACGCCGTACAGGCCCTGCGCGCCCGCCTCCGACCAGCGGAAGCCGGCGGTCATCTCGTCGAAGACAAGTACGCAGCCCTGCCGGTCGGCGAGGGCCCGCAGGCCGGCGAGGTACCCGGGCGGCGGCTCGGTGTAGGTGGCGGGTTCCAGGATCAGGCAGGCGATCTCGTCCGGGTACCGGGTGGTGCGCGCAGAGCGCCACCCGCGAGCGCCCTCGGTGCAGGTGTGCGCGGCCGACCTCAGGTCTCCCGGTGCTTCAGGACCTCGGCGAGGCTCGGCGCCTCCCGGTCCCGCTGGGACATCGATGTGACCGGCAGCGGCCAGGGAATGGCGAGCTCCGGGTCGTCGAAGGCGATCGTCACGTCCTCGGACGGATCGTGCGGGCGGTCGATCCGGTACGAGGTGTCGGCCGTTTCGGTCAGCGCCTGGAAGCCGTGCGCGCACCCCGCCGGGATGTACAGGGTCGCCTGTGTCTCGCCGGACAGTTCGAAGAAGGCCCGGCCCAGGTAGGTCGGCGAGTCCGTGCGCAGGTCCACGACGACGTCGAAGATCTTCCCGTACGAGCAGCGCACCAGCTTGGCCTCGCCGGCGCCGGAGCGCAGGTGCAGGCCGCGCAGCACGCCCCCGGCCGAGCGGGACACGCTGTCCTGGACGAAGGCGTGCGGGTCGAGACCCACCGAGCGGAGCACCTCGGCGTCGAAGGTGCGGCAGAAGAAGCCGCGCTCGTCGGCGTACGGCGTCGGCTCGAACAGGTACGCGCCGGCGATCGCCGGGACCTCGGTCGCCTTCATGGAGTCTCCCTCAGGGTCTGGGTGTGGTCTGCCGCCGGGAACAGGACCGCGGTCAATTCGGTGAACTGGTCCTTGAGACGCCGGCCCGCGGCCTGGTTCCGCTCGGTGAGCATCCGCCGCAGTTCCGCCGATCGCTTCTCCAGCGCCCGGAACTGTTCGAGCAGCCGGTCGGCGTCGACCTCGCGAGCCGGGTGGCAGTACGCGCCCAGGCCCATCTCCGCCATGAGTGCGTCGCTCTTCGCCGCATAGCTCAGTGCGAGCGTCGGCGTGCCGACCTTCAGGGCGCAGATGAGGTTGTGGTAGCGGGCCGCCACCACGGCGTCGGCAGCCGCCATCTCCTTCATCAGGTCAGTCAGCGAGGACGCCTCGGAGGCGGTGGCCAGCGGCGAGTCCACCGCGTCGAGGACCGCGCCGACCGCCGGCATGTCGACCTCGTCACCGATGAGCAACCGGACCTGCCTGCCGTCCTCGACCAGCGTGCGGACGAACCGGGTCATCCCGTCGATGTAGCGCCGGTTGATCTCCTCGGCCCGGGCCCGGTCGTCGTTGCTTCCGTAGTAAGCCATGACGCCGACGCAGACCGGGCCTTGCGGGCCCTCGGGTGCACCGCTCGGCGGCGTCGGCAGGGAGAACACGAGGTCCGAGTAGACCTTGTCCCGCGCGGTGTCGACGCCCATCGCCCGGATCGCGTCGCGGGACACGGCGTCCCGGTAGGACCGGTAGGTGGCGAGCCGCGCCGACCAGCGGACCAGGGCACGGGTCGGCCGGTGGCCGATCGTGTCGGCACCGACGCCGACCAGCGCGACCTTGGTGCCGAACAGCCGGCCGGTCGTGCTGAGCAGGAACATCGAGTACGGGAAGCCCCACGCCCTCAGCGGCAGCGTGGTCTCCAGGACGCCCGCGCCCGGCACGATCACGACATCGTGCCGGCGCACCCAGGCGGCAACGCGAAAGGCGTCGATGAGTTTGCCCAGGCCCTTCACCGCGATCGCGCCCGCACGCGACGCGGTGCGGTACTCCCCCCGGTTCCAGTGCAGCCGCGTCGCGGGGATCCCGTACCGGGCCGTGACGACCTCGGGTCCACCGCACAGGGCGTCCACGGCCGCCTCCGGGTGCTCGGCGCGGAGATACCCGAGCAGGGCCTCCAGCGACCCGTCGTTGCCCAGGTTGCCGGAACCGAGCACGCCGCACAGCCCGACGCGCACCGCGGTCGTGTTCGCAGACGTCATGACTGCCTTCCTTCACGGCCGGCGACGAGGGCGTCGACGGAGACGGTGATCCGGACCGGGTCGACCGGTGCGCGGTCCTCGACCCGCTCGCCGGATCCGGGCCTGATCCGGCTGGTCGCCCAGGCGAGCAGGTGGCGGTGGCACGCGCGCCGGTCGGCCGGGGAGAGCGGCACCCGCCGGATGGCCGCGACGTAGCCCCAGACGTACTCGGCGAGCAGCCGGGGCGTCGGGTGCAGCCGTCCCGCTCGGCGCGGGTCCAGGTTGATGCACCGGGACCGCTTGCCGGGGTGCGCGCGCTCGGCGCGGGTGGGGTGGTCGCGGCGGAAGTACAGCACTTCGGGCACCTGGTGGAAGGGGCCGTGCAGGCTGATCTCGGCGGTGAAGGTGCGGTCGGCGTGGTGGTAACTGTCGAGCGGTTTGACCCGGCGAAGGACCTCGGCGCGCATCACCCCGTACATGTCGTCGCCGCCGGGCTCGAACAGCATGCTGCGGAACCGCTCCGGCGGGTGCGGGGAGTCGGTGGCGAGCCCGTACTCGTACGGGACCCTGACCTGGCCGTCGCCGTCGATGACGGCTTCCGCGGCGTGCGCGAGGACGACCTCCGGCCGCTCGTCCAGCGCCTCCACACAGCGCCGCAGCAGGTCCCGGGCGTACAGATCGTCGTGCGAGGCCCACTTGAACAGCTCGCCGCGGCTCTCGGCGAACACGTGGTGGTGGTTCGGCGCGGCACCGATGTTCCTGGGCAGCCGGGTGTACCGGATGCGCGAGTCCCGTGCGGCGTACCGGCGGCAGATGTCCGCGGTCCCGTCGGTCGAGGCGTTGTCGGAGATGAGGAGTTCGAAGTCCTCGTAGGTCTGGCCGAGCAGGGCGTCGAGTGCCTCGGCGAGGTACTCCTCGCCGTTGTAGACGGGCAGGCCGATGCTCAGCCTGGGGTGGGCGGTCATGCGGTCCTCACTTCGCGGATCGGGTTCTTGCGGCGTTCGCGCAGGCCGGAACGGAGTTGCAGCCACCACAGGACTGAGCCGGTGAGGGTCGCGGCGGCGACGCCCCACGCCGAGCCGACCGTGCCGGCCGCCTCCGCCCCGCAGAGCCCGCCGCTGACGTAGAGGACGGAGGTGATCAGCTGACAGCGGAGGCTGCGCCGGGCCGCGCCGAGCGCCCGCAGCCCCACCGCCGCGCCGACGCCGAGGCTGGAGCCGGCGACGCCGAGCGCCGCCGGCATGATGATCGCCGAGGCGGAGTGCCAGACGACGCCGAGCACGAAGACACCGGCCCGCTCCGGCAGCAGCACCAACAGCGCCGCGCCCCAGAGCAGCGCGCCGACGGCCTGCCCGCCGCCGATCATGAGGCAGAACACGCCCAGCCGCTCCGGGGCCTGCCGCAGCACCCGCGCCGCCTCCGCGACGGTGGCCAGCGACAGCCCCATCAGGACCGCGAGGAACGGGCCGAGCAGGAGCTCGGCGCCCCGGACCGTACCCACCGCGTCGACCCCGACGATCGCGCCGAGTCCGTACGCCCGTAGTTGGCGGGCGCCGCTGAGGGCCACGTTCTCGACCAGGTACCGGTAGCCCAGGTCGCGGTGGTCACCGAGCCAGTCGCGCGCGCTGGTCAGGTGGGGCCTGATGCCGGACTGGAAGCAGCCGTAGCCCGCCGCCACCGCGGCGGACAGACCCCAGGCGAGCACGAAAGCGCCCACGCCGCCGACACGGGCCGCCACCACCATGGCCGGGACGAGCGCGACGCCCCACACGACGTCGTTGACGAACGCCTTCCGCCCGACTCCGGCGGCGAAGAACGAGAACCGCCAGGCGTCCTGCAGCAGCAGCGCCGGCAGGGTGACGCCGAGGCAGGCGAACGCGGTTCCCACCCGGCCGCCTGCCCCCAGCCCGGCCACCAGGCACACCGTTCCGGTGGCGGTCCCGACGCAGAGCGCGGTACCCGACGACCGGGCCACCGCGGTACGCCAGGACGCGGCCTGCACGCCGCTGAAGCGCACCATGAGGGGGTCGGTGGCCAGCCCGCGCGAGACGCTGAGCAGCACGCCGTAGGTGACCCAGACCAGACTGAACACACCGAACGAGGCCAGCCCCAGCGAGCGGGCGACGTAGGCCCCCACCAGGAAGTTGCTCAGGCTGGAGGCGGCCTGGTCGGCGAGTCCCCACGACAGCCGGCCGGCGATGGCCCGCCTGGCGGACCGCCGGGGCCGTCCGGCCGCGGCCGTCGGGGCCGTCCTCTCGCTCTCGGTGGTCATCGGCCTTCCTTGATCAGTCCGGCGTCGTGCAGGGCGTCGGCCGCGGCAGCGACGGTGTCGAACGGCAGCCCGGACCGCTCGGCGACGTCCAGCAGACTGTGCTCGCCGTCGGAGAGATTGAGCACCCAGAGCATGGCCATCTGCGCCTGCTTGGTGTCGCTGCGCCCGCCGAGCGCGTCGTACAGCCCGCGCCGGCCCAACTGCGGTTCGCCGTAGGGGCTGAGGTTGACGTACCGCCGGTCGCGGTCCAGGACGGCGAACGCCTCGCGGCAGACCGCGAGGGTGTCCGCCATCGCCTCCGGGGAGACGAAGTCCAGGTTGTCCGCCGAGGTGTGGTACTCGGGATAGCCCGCGTACGGGGTCCGGGTGAGCGAGCCGATGCCGAGGTTGAACCCGGGCGAGCAGTACTGCCGCTCGTCGTAGCCATACGGCGTGAACTCGGTGACGCGGTGCGGCCGTTCGGAGGCGGCCAGCACATGCCGCAGCACCCGGTCGATCTCCGCGTCACCGCGCCTGCTCTGCTTGTACGTCAACGAGCCGGGGTCGCCGGCGCACGCCAGCACCAGCCCGTGCTTGACCCGCTCGACCCTTTCCGCGTTGCGGGCCAGCCAGGTGATCGCGCCTATGGTGCCGGGCGCGAAGATGAACCGGTAGGTGTGGTACGGCGTTTCCTCGGCCAGCGCCCGGGCCAGGAGCACCGCCACCGCCACGCCGGCCATGTTGTCGTTGGCCAGCGACGGGTGGCAGACGTGACAGGAGACGATCACCTCGTCGGCGACCTGGCCGGGCACCACGTGCTCGGCGTAGGTGAGGTGGCCGTCGGCGAGCGTGGAGTCGATGCGCACCTCGTACTCGCCGTCCGGCATCGCGTCCAGGGTCTCCTGGGCCAGGCAGAACCCCCAGTCCGGCTTGTAGTAGCTGGTGCGGTACGGCACCCAGGACGGGCGGTCCGGCAGCGTGTGCAGATGCGGGCGCAGCTCGGACAGGGGCATGGTCGCCGACACCGGCACGCTGTAACCGAGCACGTGCAGGCTGGACTTGGCGAAGTCGACGACCCGGTTGCCCGCCCGGTCGGCGATGTACGCGTCCCGGATGTTCCACTCCTGCGGCACCGTCCAATCGAGCACCTGGGTTCCGGTCGGCACCTCGTGCACGTCCAGCGGGATGTACTCGCCGACGATGTCCAGGGTGGCGCGCACACCGTCGCCGGTGATGCTCCGGCAGAGCGGGTACAACCGCTCCACCAGGGCGTACATCTCCTCGCCGTGCTCGGTCACCGGCGCCACCGCAGGGTGTCGTCGACGGCGCCGGCGCCGGAGGCCGCGCGCAGCACGGCGAGGCGGGTGAAGCGCTGCTGGAAGTTCCCCTGGGTCAGCCCGTGCGCGCGGTACGCGTCGGCGAGTTCGAGCGCGCCCCGCTTCACCGTCCACTCGCAGTCGAAGCCGGGGATCGCGGCGCGGAAACGGGAGAAGTCCACCCGGTACGACCGCGGGTCGGCGCCGGTCTCCCCGGTGATCACGACCTCGGAGCCGGGCACCGCCTCGGCGACCTGCTCGGCGATCTCGGCGACCGTGACGTTGTTGGTCTCGCTGCCGATGTTGAACGCCCGGTCGTGCACGGCCTCGCGCGGCGCGGTCAGCACGGCCGTGAAGGCCCGTGCGATGTCGGCGGCGTGCACCAGCGGGCGCCAGGGCGTGCCGTCGGACATCACCAGCACCTGGCCGGACAGCAGCGCGTGGCCCACCAGGTTGTTCAGCACGATGTCGGCGCGCAGCCGGGGCGAGAACCCGAAGGCCGTGGCGTTGCGCATGTACACGGGGGTGAAGTCGCCGTCGGCGAGCTCGTGCAGGTCGTCCTCCACCCGCACCTTGGACTCCGCGTACGGCGTCACCGGGCGCAGGGGGGCGTCCTCGCCCACCAGGTCCTCGCCGCCGGCGGCGCCGTAGACCGAGCAGGTCGACGCGTACAGGAAGCGCCCCACCCCGGCCTCGCGGGCCAGCCGGGCCAGGTGGACGGAGGCGTGGTGGTTGATGTCGTAGGTGAGTTCCGGCGCCAGCGATCCCAGCGGGTCGTTGGAGAGCGCGGCCAGGTGGATCACGGCGTCGACGCCGGCCACGTGCTCGGCCGTGACGTCGCGCAGGTCCACCCGGTGCCCCTGCGGATCGGCGGGCTTCGGGCCCAGCACGCAGTCGGCGAACAGGCCGGCGTCGAGGCCGACGACCTCGTGCCCGGCGGCGGCGAGAACCGGGGCCATGACGGTTCCCAGGTATCCCTGGTGTCCGGTCAGCAGTACGCGCATGGTTCAACCCCCCAGGTTGAGCGTGAGTTTGGTGACGGCGAACGCTTCGGCGTATCGCTGGTGGCATTCGATGCCGCGGATCCGCGCGAGGCCGAGGAAGGCCTCCCGGTCGTACCAGGGCCGGTGCCGCTGCGAGGCGTAGTGCTCCTGCAGCAGCCGCACCTTCTCCTCGGCGGTCTCCACGGACAGCGGCTGGTACGCCGCCATCCGGCCGAGGTCGCCGTCCCACTTGACGATCTCGTAGCCGAGCACGAGGTGGTCGCGGAAGGCGGTGGGGACCAGCTGCGCCAGGCCGCGGTGGTCCTGGTGGGCGTCATCGGTGCGCGGGGCCAGGACCAGGTCCGGGTCTGTCTGCTCGCGCAGTTCCTCGACCGCGGCCTTGGCCTCCTCCCAGTGCGCGGGCAGCCGCCCGTCCGGCAGCTTGTGCACGGTGAGCCTGAGGTCGGCGTCCGGGCAGAAGGCGGCGAGCGCGGCCTGCTCCTCCTGCTCCCGCTCGCCGCCGCCGCCGGAGAGCACCAGTGCGTCGACGCGGATGCCCGGGCGCGCACGGCACAGCGTCAGCAGCGTGCCGCCGGCGCCGATGGCGATGTCGTCGCAGTGCGCGCCCACCGCGACGATCCCGTCCAGAGGCCCGGCCCCGAGCCCGATCACGGGGCCCCCACCGGGACGCCGTCCCGCTCCCACACGGCCCACGGCCGCTCGCCCCGGGCGTAGGCGGCGTCGAGCACGGCCCGCTCCTTCACGGTGTCGGTCGGCTGCCAGAAGCCACGGTGCTGGTATGCCACCAGGCGTCCGCGCTTGGCCAGTTGGGCGCAGCCGTCGGCGACCAGGTCGCCGTCCTCCGGGATGTGGTCGAAGACCTCCTGGCGGAGCACGAAGTAGCCGCCGTTCTCCCACAACGGCAGTTCGCTCACTGCGGTGATGCCCCCCACCAGGCCGTCCTCGCCCAACTCCACGCAGTGGAAGGACGACTGCGGCGGCACCACCATCATCGACGCCCCGGCGTCGCGCCGGGCGAAGTTCTCGATCATCTCCGGCAGCGGGGCGTCGGTGAGCACGTCGGCGTAGTTGGCGAGGAACATCTCGTCGCCGTCCAGGAAGTGCCGCACCCGGCGCAGTCGCTCCCCGATCGGTGACTCGATGCCGGTCTCCGCGAACGTGATCGTCCAGTCGGCGATGTCGGTGGACAGCAGCTCGGGCTGCCCGCCCCGCAGCACGAAATCGTTGGACGTCGTCTCCTTGTAGCCGAGGAAGAAGTCCTTGATGTGGTGCGCGCCGTATCCGAGACACAGGATGAACTCCGTGTGCCCGAAGTGCGCGTAGTAGCGCATGACGTGCCAGATCAGCGGTCTGGGACCGACCATCGCCATCGGCTTGGGCACGTCGTCGGAGGTTCCGTTGCGCATCCGCATCCCGTAACCGCCGCAGAACAGGACGACCTTCATGCTGTGACCTTTCGGGACGCGACCTCGACAATGCTCAGTTCCGGGATGGGAAAGACCAGCCGGCCGCCCCAGTCGTGGACGTAGGACAGCTGCTCGACCAGCTCGGCGCGCAGGTTCCAGGGCAGGACGAGCACGTAGTCCGGCTTGTCGGCGGCTATCTGCTCGGGCGGCAGGATCGGGATGCGGGTGCCCGGGGTGAACCTGCCGTGCTTGTAGGGGTTGCGGTCGACCGTGTACGCGAGCAGGTCGGGCCGGATTCCGCAGTGGTTGAGCAGGGTGTTGCCCTTGCCCGGGGCGCCGTAGCCGACCACCGTCTCGCCGCGCTCGGCCGCCTCGACGAGGAACTTGAGCAGGTCCCGGCGCACCTTGGCCACGCGGTTGGAGAACTCGGTGTACCCCGACAGCTCCTGCAGCCCGGCGGCCTTCTCCCGGGCCAGCACGTCGGCCACCCGCCGCGTGGGCTCGCCGGCCACCTCGACGGGCCGCGCCCACAACCGGATGGAGCCGCCGTGCGTGGGCAGCAACTCGACGTCCACGAGAGAGAGTCCGCCGCTCGCCAGGGCCCGGATCGCGGAGGCGACCGTGTAGTACTGGAAGTGCTCGTGGTAGATCGTGTCGTACTGGTTCTCCTCGATCAGGGTCAGCAGATGCTGCACCTCTACGGAGACCCAGCCGTCGTCGGCGACCAGGGCGCGCAGCCCCTGGGTGAAGCCGACCACGTCGGGGATGTGCGCGTACACGTTGTTGGCGACGACCAGGTTCGCGGGGCCGTGCTCGGCGCGGACGGCCGCGCCGGTCTCCGGGCTCAGGAACTCCGTGAGCGTGGGCACGCCCACGTCCCGCGCCGCCGCGCCGACGTTCACCGACGGCTCGATGCCGAGGCAGCGGATCCCCCGGTCCACCACGTGCCGGAGCAGGTATCCGTCGTTGCTCGCGACCTCGACCACGAAGGCGTCGGTGCCGAGGCCCGCCCGCTCCACGGCGTCGGCGACGAAGGTGCGCGCGTGCTCCACCCAGGAGGTCGAGAACGAGGAGAAGTAGGCGTACTCGCTGAAGGTCTCCTCCGGCGTGATCAGCGGAGGGATCTGCGCCAGCCAGCAGTCGGCGCAGACCCGCAGGTGCAGCGGGTACGCCGGTTCCGGCTGGTCCAGTTGGTCCGCGGCGAGAAAGCTCTCGCACGGCGGGGTCGCCCCGAGATCGACGACGCTCGCCAGCGTCGCCGAGCCGCAGAGTCGGCATCGTGTCATCTGTTGTTCCCATCCCCCCCGCTCGCGCGGGTGTCCCCGGCGCGAGTCTGTGCTGACCGGACCGCGATCGCGGTCCGGTACTCCTCCACCAGGCGCTCCAGCCCGACGGCCGGGCTGAAGGCCTGTTCGTAGCGGAGCCGGGCGGCTCGGCCCATCTCCCGGCCCAGGGCCGGATCGGCCGCGACCCGGCGTATGCAGGACGCGAGCGAGGCGGACTCGCCCGGCCGGTGCAGCAGCCCGGTCACGCCGTCCTCGACGAGTTCGACGAAGGCGCCGTGGCCGGCCGCGACGACCGGGACCCCCGCCGCCATCGCCTCCACGACCACCAGGCCGAACGCCTCCAGCCACGTCGAGGGAGCCACCACGGCGACCGACCGCGCGATGGCCTTCTGGCACTCCGCCGTGTCGTACAGGCCGACGTACCGCACGTCGTCCCGGCCCGCCGCCCAGGCCGTGACTTCTGCCTCCAGCGGCCCGGTGCCGGCGATCACGAGCGGTACGCCCACCCCGCCGCTCGCCGCGAGCTCGTCCCACGCGGCCATGAGCAGCCGTACGCCCTTGGCCTCGGCCAGTCGGCCGAGATAGAGCAGATGCTCGCCGTCGCCCGATCGACGGGCATCCGGATCGGGCACGAAGTTGTGCTTCACGGCCAGCCGTTCGGCCGGCATGCCGGCTCGCACCAGGACGTCGCGCTGTGCCGCGGAGATGCAGAGGAAGCGCTCCACGCCGGTCCACCACCGACGCCGGTTGACCGACAGGCTGACCGCGAGCGGTACCGTCGCGAGGCGGGAGCCCCGGTAGCAGCCGTGCCGGACGGCGGGCAGCGGTGCCGACCCGACGCACTCGGTGCACGGCTTGGCGTCCCGTTGCAGGGTGCCGGGCGGGCAGACCTGGGTGTAGTTGTGCAGCGTGGCGACGGCGGGCACGTCCGCGTCGGCGCAGGCGGCGAGGACCGCGGGCGACAGCAGCGGGAAGACGTTGTGGACGTGGACGACGTCGGGCCGCTCGGTGCGGAGCCGGGAGGCGAGTTCGGTGCGGACCGCCGGGTTCCACGGCACCCGCAGGGGCACCGCGACCTTGCCGAGGAGGGACATGGCGCCGATGTCGTCGCTGCGCCGCTCGAACACCTCGACCCGATGGCCGCCCGCCCGCAGCAGCGCCACCTCCTGGTCGACGACCTTGTTCTCCCCGCTCGGCTGCGCCGAGGCGTAACGGTTGTGCACCACGAGGATGTGCATGCTCAGGCCACCTCCCGGATCCGGGGCAGGGTGAGACGCCGCCGGCGGCCTTCGGGCGGCGGGAAGGACGTGGCCTCGGCGGGTGCCGCCAGCAGCGAGGCGGCCACGGCCAGATGCAGCAGGTACGGCGAGGCGTCACCCAGTCCGACCTCGGTGTACGAGGCGATCGCGCAGTAGCTGATCAGGAAGATCGCGCAGGCCCGCGGCAGCGACGGAGGCCGCAGCAGCGCGATGCCTCCCATCACGATGACGATCGCCGCCACGAGGGCGACGCCGAGCAGACCCTGCTCGTGGAAGACGGCCAGCCAGCTGTTGTCGATCGGCAGCCCGCCGAACGACTTGTCGCCGAGGCCCACGCCGAACACGTCCTCCGAGGGCGTCCGGGGGGCTGCCCGCAGGGCGTCCCAGACCTTCGCCCGTCCGGTGAGGCTGGCGAAGTTCTCCTGGCTCTGTCCGCGCAGGAACCACGTCTGCACCGCGGAGCTGAACCCCACCACGGCCACCGCGGCGCACAGCACCACCCAGGAGAAGAACCGGCGGGCGGCGCCGCTGGTCAGGACCAGCGAGCTGATCGCCAACGCCAGCCCGACGAGCAGGCCGAGCGTCGCCGTCCGGGTATGGGTCATCACGAGCAGGACGAGTGACGGCACGACGACCATGGCCGCGTCGGACTTCCTGGTCTGCCGGCCCACGGCGAGCAGCACGGTGAGCCCGATGATCACCGCGGCGTACTGTCCGATCTGTGGCGGGGTGAGCGGCCACAACGCGCCGACCAGCCGCCCTTGGTACTCACCCGGCATGGCGGCCCCCGGCGAGACGATCAGGCCGGCGGCCACCGTCACGAGTACCGCGAAGTACATCCGGATGTGGTGCCGGACGAACGTCACTCTGCCGTCCCACCAGCGGCTCAGCAGCCACAGCGTGCCGACGAAGAGAGCCAGCCGGGCGCAGCGGAACAGCGAGCCGCTTCCGGACTCCAGGCGTGCGCTGGAGACCACGCTCGTCGCCAGGAGGAGGGTCAGCAGGAACACGTAGGCACTGGGCCGGATGCGCAGCCGGAGGTTGACCAGGAGCGCCAGCAGGAACGCGGCGACCAGCGCGCCCATGGTGACCATCTGGATGAGGGAGCGGGGCAGCGGGACGATGGTCTTCGCCCCGGTGGAGCCGAGGGTGTTGAGGATCAGCAGCCCCCAGACTGCCCCGATGATCTTCGGTGTGCGGTCCGTGTCCATCTCATCCACCGTCCCCTGCGCGGAAGGTGCTGCCCGCGTCCTGCCGGTGCGGAGCGCCCTGCCACTGCGCGCGGGTGAGCACCCGGCTCGCGTCGTGCGTGACGAACTTCCATGGGCCGACGTAGACGTTGTCGTGCCAGCGGTTGTCCTGCTCGGTGGTGATCGCGTCGGCCACCCGCTCGCCCTTGTACGGCGACCAGTCGGGATAGGTGCCGTAGTTGGACAGCAGCGCCATGCGGTCGCACTTCTCCGTGCACTTGACGACGGTCTTGTCCAGCACGAAGCGGTTGTCGTGGATGTCCACACGCTGGGTCTTCCACCGGCAGTCGGAGTAGAGCGGTGCCTTCGCGATCGCCGGCTGGGCACAGCGCTCGGGGTTCTTCACCAGCAACGTGCAGTCACCGGACGACGTGTTGGCCGGACTGTTGCAGAACCGGTCGGCGTTCTCCCACAGGGTGATCCCGGACCAGTTGTTCTCCAGCACGTTCCCGTAGATCTCGATCTGATCGGTGCGGGCCCTGATCCGTGGTTCGCCGCCGGACTCGGACAGGTAGACGGTCGCGAACGGAAAGCTGTCGCCGGTGTGGGCCGCCGCACGGCCCTGGACCCAGTTGTTGTGCCGGATCGTGTTGTACCGGATGACCGCGTTGTAGCTGGCCTCGTAGATCAGCGCGGCACCGTCGTTGGCCTCGATCACGTTGTCCTCTATACGGAAGTCGTTGTTGTCGGTGTCTGCCCACAACCCCGCTCCCCGGTTGTCGTGCACCCAGTTGCCGCGCACGTCGGCGCCGTTGACGGCCCAGAACTTCACGCCTCCGGTGCAGCCGCAGCCCTGCTGCCGCCGTTCCCAGTCGTCGGCGTTGTTGCCCGTGATCTCGTTGTCCTCGACCACCAGGCCGGTGACGCCGGCGGCCTTGTACGCGTTCATGCCGTACTGGCCGTTGTCGCGCAGGCAGTTGGCACGGACATGCTGACGGGAGCCGGCCATCAGCCCGGCGCCGGAGTTGTCCTGCACCGTCGAGTGCTCGATCACCCACCCGTCGGCCGAGTCGTGGTTGACCACGCCCTCGTTCTGCGGGGCGACGAAATGCTGCACGGTCAGGTAGCGGATGGTGACGTCTTCGGCGGTTCCGCCGAACGCGTAGCTGTTGACCTTCCGGCCGTCGATCACCGCGCCCGGTGCGCCGAGGTAGACGTCCCCCTCCTTGGGGCTGACCTGGTCGTAGGGATCGGGACTGAGCGTGTGCGTGCCCGGTCTGAGCCAGAACGTGGTGTGCGGGGGGCTGTTGAGGGTCTTCGCAGCCAGATCACCGATCACCGCGGGGTCGACCGTCACCGCGCCCTCGGGCGCCCTGGCCGGCCCGGCCGGGGGATGGGCGCACACCCGGGCCAGGGAAGCGGACCGGGCCCCGGACGTGGTGGGCACGGCGGTCGGCTTCTCCCGCGCCGCGTGCGGCGTACCGTCACAGCCGCTCACCAGCAGCAGGGCCAGCACCAGCGGTGCCACCGCCTGCGCCCAGGGCCGCGTCCTGTTCCCCACGCGCCCCCCTAGCCGCGGAACCCGAGCACGGTGGTGAAGCCCTCCGTGCCGTCGGTGAAGCCGGAACCGACCAGCGTGGTGGCGGGTTCCTTGCGTCCGAAGCCGGCCGAGTACCAGCCCAGCACCGGATCGGTCTCGCCGCGGTGCGCCTGCCAGGACAGCTGCCCGGGCAGGTCGAGCACCGCGGAGCGGTCCTCGCCGTCCGTGGTCCAGGTGAGCCGTGCCCGGTTCCCCTCCAGGTCCGCGGTGACGGCCGGGCCGAGGTGGAACACCAGGTGTACGGCCCGGCCCGGACCGTGTTGGCCGCGGACCTCGTCGATCACCCGCAGCTCCCGGCGCGCGGCCGTCAGTTCCACCCGGCGGCGGTGCACGGAGCCCTCGTAGCCGTCGTGCTCGGCACACCAGGCGGCCACGTTTTCGCCGGCGGTGTCCACGGCCAGGACCCGGGTCTCGGCATGCCGGGTCCACAGGAACGGGCCGCCGGAGACGGACTGGTCACCGCCGTCCAGCTGCAGGGTGTTGTGGCCGAGGGTGGAGCGGAAGTACTGCCGCCACTCGGGCTGGCCGTGGTAGCAGTACGTCCCCGGGTCGGCGAGCACGTCGACACCGTCGTGCCGGACCTCCAACGACAGCGCGTCCGCGTGGGCGTGCGCGGCGATGGAGAGGAAGCCGTGCGGACCACCGTCGCAGCGGCACCAGATCTCCTCCGGCCCGCGCAGGATCGTCATGCCGGCGTCCGCGAAGTGCGCAGGCCGCTCCGCCGGACGGCGCGCGGACGGCTCGGTGGGTTTGATGAGCGCGGCGAGCAGCGGGGTGCGTACGTCGGTGCCGGTCACCGTCGGCCACCAGGGGAGCCGACCGAAGACGGCGTCGCCGGTGGCCAGCAGCGAGCCCCAGCGGTCGGTGCCCGCGCCGTCCACGACCAGGCCGTACCCGTCGTCCGCGTCCCCCTGACGCGGCGGCCGGAGCCGGTTGTCCACGATGGCCGCGAGCGCGTCCGTCATGCGCAGCAGCACCAGGCGGACCGACGCGGGGACCGGTACGCCGGCGGCGTCCGCCTCGGCCACCGCGGCCAGGCCGAGTTCGAGGACGAGGCCGTGGTACTCGGTGGCCAGCTCCCGGTTGATGCCGGAAAGGTAGGTGTTGCCACGCAGGTGCCGGTCCAGCGACCGCAGCGCGTCGGCCCGCCAGCGTCCCGACTCGGGGAACCAGTGGAAGGCGCAGGCCGCGGCGAACTGCCCGGCGGACTCGGCGATGACGTGGTTGTTCGCCGAGGACCCCCGGCTGGGGAAGGCGGCCAGCCAGCGCTGGTGGTGCCAGATCTGGTTCAGCGCCACCGGGTTGTCCTCGAACAGAGCGGCCGCGCCGGACCAGCCGTCCAGCAGCCGGCGGATCCACACCCAGGACAGCAGCCGGATGCCCAGCTCGATGCCGCTGATCCAGTGGACGCCGCGCAGCGGCGGGTTGGTCCGCCACCACGACCGCAGGTGCGCGGCCACCCGCTCGGCGTACCGCTCGTCCTCGGTGACCGCGTAGGCGGCGGCGAGCTGGGTGAGGTACTGGTGCCGGGACGGCTCCCAGATCTGCTTGATGTCCCCGACCGCGTCCTCGCTCCGGTACGGCACGTCGAAGGCGTAGCCGGCCGGAGCCCGGCGACCGGTCTTCGGGTCGAGCCACCAGTCCGGGTCGGCCAGGTCGTCGCGGACCACGCCGAAGTACGCGGCGTGCCCGTCCATGAGCCGGTCCGCGTCGGCGAGGAGACGTTTCACGGCGTCGGGAGGCAGAGCGGCGATCGTCCCGGCCGGCACGACCGCGGTGAAGCGCGCGCCGCTGACGCTCGGGCCCTCGGGCAGTGCCGAACGCCAGCGTCGCCGGCGCACCGCGTCGCCCACCCGGCCCGCGACCTCCTGCGGTCCCATCCGGGACAGCCGCCGCAGGTACCAGCCCGCGCTCATGGTCATCGCGCCCTCGCCAGCGTCACCGGGGCGCCGCTCGCCAGACCGGTCTGTACCGCGAGGGTGGCCGCCGTGGTGGCGACCAGCGACTGAAGCGGCACCGGCATCGGCCCGCCGGTCCGCACGGCCTTGACGAACGCGGCCAGTTCGGCGTTCTGGCCCTTGTCCCGGGCCTTGGGCAGCCGCGAACTGACCCACCGCTTCCGCCCGTACACCGAGGCGCGCACGAAGTCGTCCAGCCGCAGCGCGCGGCCGTCCGCGATCAGGTCCAGCGTCTCCTTGGGGAAGGCGGACGGGCCGGAGGTGACGTAGCTGATGGTGGCGGTGGACCCGTCCGGGTAGCGCAGCACGATCTGCAGGTCCTCGTTGCCGGACGGGGCGGTCGCGTACACGGACACCGGGTCGGCGTCGAGCAGCCAGCTCGCCGTGTCGATGAAGTGCCCGCCCTCGCCCACGAACCGCGAGCCCTCGGAGCCCTGCTGGAGGTACCAGCTGCCGTGGTCGAGGCGTCCGGCGTTGACCAGGTAGCGGAGGTTGGCCGGGCCGGTCCGGGCGCCGAAGCGCTGGCTGGCCTCCTGCAGCAGCGGCGCGAACCGCCGGTTGAAGCCCACCTGCAGCCGGTCGTTGCCGGACTCCTCCACCGCCGCGAGCACGCCGGCCAGCTCGTCCTCGGTGAGGGCGAGGGGCTTCTCCACGAAGACGGTCTTGCCGGCGAGGAGCGCCTTGCGGGTCAGTTCGGCGTGCGTGCTGTGCCGGGTGACCACGAACACCGCGTCGACGGACTTGTCGCCGAGCACGGCGTCGAGGTCGGTGGTCGCCTCCGCGAAGCCGAACTTCCGCTGTGCGTTGGCCGCGGACAGCGCCGTCGTGGTGACGACCCTCGACAACTCCACGCCTTCCCGCCGCGCCAGGTGCGGCAGCAGCATCGACGTCGCGTAGTTGCCCGCGCCGACGAACGCGATCCGCACGGGCGACTTGGCGAGCCGGGCCGGACTGAACTGCCCCTTCACGGTGGGCACGGCCACGGACGATGCCGCCGGTTCTGCCGCTTCCCCCGCTTCCCCCGCTTCCGCCGTGTGCGCGGGGTACCGGAACAGCACGGTCACGGCCTTCAGGTCGCCGTCCTTCAGGCGCTGGTACGTCTCGACGGCGTCGTCGAAGTCGGCGATGCGGGAGATCAGGGGTTCCACGTCGACGCTGCCGCGGGCGAGGAGGTCGAGGAAGCACGCCAGGTTGCGGCGCTCGGTCCAGCGCACGTAGCCGATCGGGTAGTCACGCCCCTCCAGCTCGTACGACGGGTCGTAGCGCCCGGGGCCGTACGAACGGGAGAACCGGACGTCGAGTTCCTTCTCGTAGTACGCGTTCCACGGCAGGTCCAGGCGGCACTTGCCGATGTCGACGACCCGGCCGCGGTCCCGGCAGAGCTTGGCGGCCAGCTCGACGGGCTGGTTGCTGCCGCCGCCGGCGGCCAGGTACACCTGGTCCACGCCGTGACCGTCGGTGAGTTCGGCGACGGCGTTCTCCACGGCCGCGGACGCCGGGTCGCCGCAGGCCATGGCGCCCAGCTGCTCGGCGAGTTCGCAGCGCGCCGGGTCGGGGTCGGCGCCGACGACGCGGACGCCCGAGGCGGTGAGGAGCTGCACCACCAGCTGCCCGATCAGCCCGAGACCGATCACCAGCGCCGCCTCGCCGAGCTGCGGCTCGCCCTGGCGGACGCCCTGCAGCGCGATCGACCCCACGGTGCCGAAGGCCGCGTGCCGCGGCGCGAGGCCGTCGGGGACGCGGGAGTAGAGGTTCTTCGGCACCCAGTTCAGCTCGGCGTGCAGCGCGTGCTCGTTGCCCGCGCAGGCGACGAGGTCGCCGACCTTCACGTCGTCGATGCCGGCGCCGACCTGCTCGACCACCCCGCACAGCGAGTAGCCCAGCGGTGTGTAGGAGTCCAGCTTGCCCATCACCTTGCGGTACGTGGCGGGCACGCCGTTGGTGGCCACGCTCTGCATGACCTTGGCCACCTGGTCCGGCCGGGAGCGGGCCTTGCCCAGCATCGACATGCCGGCCTCGGACACCTTCATGAGCTCGGTCCCCGTGGAGATCAGCGAGAAGGCGCTGCGGACCAGCACACCGCCCGGCTTGCACCCCGGCACCGGCACGTCGAGCACCGCCAGCTCGCCGCTCTTGTAGTTCTGTACAACCTGTTTCACCGGAACTCCCCTGTTTCCTAAGCCGTTTGCCGAGTGCTCTGGCCGGACCCAGAGGTCGCGTCGCGATACCAGTACTCGAGGGTCAGCACATGCCACAGATGCTTGGAGAAGTCCTGCTGCCCGGCGGCGTCCTCGGCGACCATCCGCGCCAGCGCGTCGCGGCGCAGGAACCCGGAGCGGACGAGCTCGCCGTCGTTGACCACCTCGCGCACCAGCGGCGCCAGATCCCGGCTCATCCAGGCGCGCAGCGGGGCGCTGAACAGGCCCTTGGGCCGGTACACGATCTCCCGGGGCAGGATCGAGGTGGCCGCCTCCTTGAGGACCGCCTTGCCCTGCCGTCCGACGATCTTGCGTTCGCCGGGCACGGCGAACGCCGCCTTGACGACCTCGACGTCCACATACGGAACGCGCACCTCGGTCGACGCGGCCATGCTGGAGCGGTCCGTGTACGTGAGGTTCAGGCCCGGCAGGAACATCCGGGCGTCGCCCAGGCACATGCGGTTGACGAAGTCGTCGAGCTCGTTGTCCGCGTAGACGTCCGCGTGTTCGGTCAGCACGTCGTCGACCGTCCCGGCCAGGTCCGGATCGATCAGGGCGAGCAGTTCGTCCCGGTCGTACATGGTGTAGCTGCGCCGGAACGCGGTCTCCTCCGGCAGATCGGCGAAGGAGAGGAACCGCTTGGCGAAGCGCACCGACCTCAGGCCCCGGCGGGACGTGGCGACCGGCAGCCGGTTCACGGCCGCGGAGACACCGCGCCGCAGGGGCCGCGGAACGCGCTGGTAGCGCAGGGCGAGCAGGTTGGCCAGGTGCTTGCGGTACCCGGCGAACAGCTCGTCGGCGCCCATCCCGGAGAGCATCACCTTGACGCCGGCCTCCCGGGCGGCCGTGCAGATCAGGAACGTGTTGATCGCGGCGGGGTCGCCGATCGGCTCGTCCAGGTGGTACGTCATCTGCGGCAGCAGGTCGAGCACGTTCGGAGCGATCTCGATCTCGTGCAGGTCGACGCCGAACCGCTCGGCCACCTGCCGGGCGTAGCGCAGGTCGTCCGGCATCGCCTCGAACCTGGCGTCCTCGGCCCGGAACCCGATCGTGTAGGCGGAGATCCCCGGCTGGTGGCGGGCCGCCAGCGCGGTCAGATAGCTGGAGTCGAGGCCACCCGACAGGAAGGTCGCGACCGGCACGTCGGAGAGCAGATGGCGCCGGGTCGACTCCTCGACGACGGCGGCCAGGTCCGGCTGCTCACCGGCCAGGGCCCGCTCCCGGCCCTCGGCGGCGACGTCCTTCAGGCTCCAGAACCGGCCCCGCTCGATGCTGCCGTCGGGCCGGCACTTCAGCCAGCTCCCCGGCGGCAGCTTCTCCGCCTCACGGAACGCGCACCGTGAGTCGGGCACCCAGTAGTACAGCAGCGAGGCCACCAGCGCCGCGTGGTCGACCTCCAGCGATCCGCCGGTCGCGCCGGCGAGCGCCTTGAGCTCGGAGGCGAACGCCAGGCCCTCGCCGCGCCGGAGCAGGAACAGCGGCTTGATGCCGAGCTGGTCGCGGACGAGCACCAGCTCGCCAGTTCGCTCGTCGAAGATGCCGAACGCGAACATGCCGCGCAGCCGGGGGAGACAGTCCGTGCCCCAGCGCCGCCACGCCTCAAGGAGCACCTCGGTGTCGGAGGTGCCGCGGAAGCGCACACCGGCGGCTTCGAGTTCGGCGCGCAGCTCGGGCGCGTTGTACAGCTCGCCGTTGTACGTCAGGGCGAGACCGCCCGAGACCATCGGCTGGGCGCCGGTCTCGGACAGGTCGATGATGGACAGCCGGCGGTGGCCGAGCTGCACTTCGCCGTCGCCGGCGGGATGGCCGTACCGGCCCGCCCCGTCTGGGCCGCGGTGGGCGAGGGTCTCGGTGAGCCGGTCGGTGACGATCTTCCCGTCCGGCCATCGGTAAGTGCCTGCGATGCCGCACATGTCCTACCGCACCTCCTGCTCGCTGTCCGGGACCCGTGCCGCCCACATCGGCTGCCGCTCCGTCCGCTGTCCCCGGCCCGCCCCGTTCTGCCGGGCGGGCCGGTCGTTCTGACCGCGCAGGGCGGTGTGCAGTCCGTCCCACAGCGTGCCGTCGGTCCGGTCGCGCGGATCTGGGTCGATCAGCACCACACCGATCACCGTGATGCGCTGGTCGGCGAGTTGCCGCGCCACGGTGTGCAGCCAGGCGGCGCTGCCGTGCCCGGCCCGCACGACGAGCACGGTCTGGGTGCCGAGGTACCGCAGGTCGGTCCACGCCGTGCCGGGCGCCACCGAGCCGACGCCCAGCGCGCGCTCCTGAGGCGATCGGGCCCCGGCGCGCTCGCCGCTGGCCACGGTCGGGTCTCCCGGTTTGGAGCGGCGGCCGGAGAGCTGCGAGCCGGGCAGACCGTCGATGACGACCACCGGCCCCTGCGACGCCAGGACCCTGGCGAGGTCCAGGGCGATCACGCTCGTGCCGCGCGCACAGCCCAGCTCCAGCAGCGACACCGGTTCCGTGGAGCCGCGCACGGTGCGCGCCAGGGATCCGGTGAGGCGTTCGCGGGCTGCCTGGTTCCGCCGACGGCGCCACACTCGGGGCGACCGGTGGGGGAGTTCCGCGATGACGGAGGCGCCGAGGTTCGCCGCGATCTCCCGGCGCAGCACGGGGCGGTCCGCCACCACCGCGCCTACCGAGGCCACCGCGAGCCCGAGGACGAGCCCGAGGACGAGCCCGATCGCGCCGTCGGTGACAGCGGCCTTGGGCAGGGACTGCCGCACCGCATGTGGTGCGTCCACGATCTGTGTGCCGGCGATGAGCTGGGGTGTGCCGATGCTCGCCTCCGCGGCCCGCTCGCCGAAATCGGTGATCTTGGAGGTGAGGTCGGCCCGGCGGGCGAAGAGCGTCTCCAGATCCGCCGCCGTCTGCCCCCCGCTCGCCGTCGATCCTTCTCCGATCGCCTTGTTGACCTGGGCGAGTTCGTCCCGCAGCCGGTCACGCTGGGTGAGGAGGGCCTTGGCCTCGGCGTTCGAGCTCTCCTGTATCCGCCGCACGTGGTCCGCGACGAACGCGTCGGCCAGCGCCTTCGCGCGGGCCTCCGCCTCGGCGTCGCTGGCACCTGTCGCAGTGATCTGCAGCAGGTTGTTGGTCAGACCGGCGCCGCTGTAGTCCCGCATGAAGGTCTCTGGTTTTTCCGGGGACTTGAGGGCCTTGAGGGCGGCATTGGCGATCCGCGTGGTATGCAGCAGCGCGACGTCGGTGCGGATCAGCGTTCCGGGGTCGGTCGGCTGGTCCTGCGCGTGCGCGACCAGCACCTTGGTCACCGCGCTCGGGGGCGCCGGCTTCAGGATCGCCACCGCCGACCCGATCAGCAGGCCGATGAGCGCCAGGGCGCTCCACAGGCGGCGGCGCCTGCGCACCGCCACCACCAGTGTGTGCAGGTCAAGGAGCGGGACTGCGACCGTCGACTCCGAAGTCGTGCTCGTCGTCACGCTGGACCTCCCGTTCCGTGACCCGGCAGCGCGAGCGCCAGGGTGGCGTCGTCCGGAAGCTGGCTGGAGGGCCGTGTGGGGCGGGCCAGGACCAGGCCGGCGACGACGATGCCGACGACCTCGTGTCTGGCGTCCGCACACGCCTCGGCGATGCCGGCGAGTTCCTCCGCGGTCCAGCTGCCCGCGCTGAGGACGACCAAGGCGCCGGACTCGGCCTCGTGGTCCGGAACTGTCGGCCGGTCCACCGAAACCTCCACCACTCGCAGCTGCAGACCGTTCTTGGCCTCGGCGGCAAGCTGCCCTGCGGCCCGGCGGGCCGTCTCGTCGCCGTCCGGCACGACGACCAGCAGCTTCTGGGCTCCCGGCAGTCGCTCCTTCAGACGGGCGCACACCCGCCGGTAGCGGATCCGGCTGCCGGCCTGGTCGCCGGACTTCCGCGGGGCGGGCATGTCCCACCGTTTGTCCGTACCGAGGAGGCGCCGGATCAGGGCTCGTGAGCCCCCGCCTTTCGGCCGGCGCGCAGGCCGTTCAGCGGGCACGTCGACGGTGCCGAGGAGAGTCGAGCCCAGCGCCGCGGCGATCTCCGGTTCGGTGCGCAGTCGGCGGTTCATCCGTACTGCGACGAGATGGCCGATGAGCGCGACCAGGAAGAACAGCAGCGCCCCGGCGATGATGAGCTGCAGCCTTGTAGGCGGCGCCTCGCCGGTCGGCCTCGGGGCCGGCCCCATGACGACCATGCCTGTTTTGTCGGTGGCGGGGTCGGCCTGGTCCAGCTTCTGCATGGCGTCCTCCAGCGAGCTGCGCAGCTGCTCCAGCTCGGTGCGGGCCTGCACGCTCTCCACGGTCTGTCCCGAATCGGCCCCCTTGGCCAGCTGACTGATGCGACGGTTGGTGTCCGCCACCTGCTTCCGCAGTGCCTCGGTCGCCGACGCCACCGGGTCGGTGCTGTTGCCCGAGACTTTCGTGGCGAAGGCGACGAACTGCTGTGCCACCTGATCGGAGAGACGCTGTGCGCGCGTCGGGGTGTCGGCCGTACCCGAGATCTTGATGATGTTCCCGTCCGCCGCCTTGGCGGTCACCCGGTCCTGCAGCGTGGTGCCGCTGACGCCGGACCAGTGCAGGGCGGCGGCCGTGCGGTCGAGCACCGCCGAACTGGTGGCGATGTCCACCTGGGTCAGCAGCTGGCGGTCCTCCCACTGCCCCGACAGCAGTACTGGTGCCGACGCGGTGTATCGCGTAGGGAACACCGCCACCGAGGCGCCGTAGCCGACGAGTGCGCCGACCACGGCGAGGGCGACGAGAAGTCGCCAACGCCAACGCAGTATCCGCCCGATGGTGGCTAGGCGGATCGTGTCTTCATTCAACGCCGCAGCCTCTTCCTCGTGCGGACCGGGTCGCCCGCTGACTCCGTGGTTCGATCGCGGCTCGCGGCGGCGTAGGCGGCGAGAAGCGACGCTTGCGAGTTGCGCCACGACAGCGGACCGCTGATCCGCTCCTGGCCGATCTTCCCCATCCGGGCCCGCTTCTCCGGATCGTCCAGCAGCACCGTGATCAGCTTGGCGAACTGGGCCTCGTCGTTGGCGGGCGCGTAGACGGCGGCGTCACCGGCGGAGACGCGCGCCTCCTTCAGGTCGAACGAGACGATCGCCCGGCCGATCGCCATGTACTCCAGGACCTTGTTCATGGTCGACACGTCGTTGAGCGGATTGCGCGGGTCGGGGGAAAGGCAGACGTCGGCGGTGGACAGGTAGCGCACCAGGTCGGCGTCCGGAATGCGTCCGGTGAACTGCACCTGATCCGTGAGGCCGAGCTCCCGGGACAGCTCCACCATCGCGTCGAAGGCGTCGCCGGAGCCGACGAACACCGCATGCCAGTCGGTCCGCCCGACCTCGTCGCGGAGTTTCGCAAGGGCCCGCAGGGCGTAGTCGACGCCGTCCTGAGGTCCCATGACGCCCAGATAGCACAGCAAATGAGGCTTGCCGCGCTTCAACTCCTGCTCGGGCGGGACCGGTTGGAACCGCTCGACGGCGGGCGCGCTGCGCACCACGAAGACGTCGTCGGGCCGCCGGCCGCCGCGGCGTATCGCCACTTCCCGGTAGCTCTCGTTCGTGGCCAGGACGACGTCCGCGGCCCGGTAGGTCCGCCGTTCCAGTGCGCACACGGCGCGGTAGAGCAGGTCCTGGCCGCGGTCGAACCGGGAGAGATACAGCTCGGGTACCAGGTCGTGCTGGTCGAAGACGAACCGTGCGCCGCGTCGCTTCAGCCACAGGGCCGGCAGGAACAGCAGGTCGGGCGGGTTGCAGGCGTGGACCACGTCGACCGGGCCGACCTTGCGGGCCAGCCGGGCGGTGTGCCACAGCGCCGATCCGTACTCCTTCAGGTAGCCGGCCGGTCCTCCGGTGGCCGCGCGCAACGGGTAGCGGTGGATCCGCACCCCGCCGATCTCCGCCTCCGGCTCCGTGTCGCGTTTGCTGCCCTGCGGACAGATGACGTCCACCGTCCAGCCCGCGTCGCGCAGCGTCGTGCATTCCTGCCACACCCGCCGGTCGAACGGCACCGACAGGTTCTCCACCAGGATCAGCGCGCGCCGTTTCGACCCGTCGCGGCTGACTGCGTTACCAAGCAAGGCCCATGTACCCCGGTTCGGTCCGGCGCGTCTCGGCGTCGGGAAGGCGGATGAGGTCGACGATCACGGGTCCTTCGCCGTGGGGCAGCGCCGCCAGCACGGCCGGCTCCCTGGTCCCGACCAGGCACACCTCGGCGTGGTCGAGCACCTCCTCGACGGAGTCCGCGAGCAGCTGCGCGAGGTGCGGCAGCCGGGTCTCGATGTACTCGCGGTTCGCGCCGATCAGCCGGGAGAGGCTCACGTTGGCGTCGTAGATCCGCAGGTCGTACCCCTTGCCGAAGAGCCGCTCCGCCAGCTCGACGAGCGGGCTTTCACGGAGGTCGTCGGTGCCGGGTTTGAAGGACAGCCCGAACAGACCCACCCGGCGCTTGCCGGTGCGCTCGACCAGGTCCACCGCGCGCTGCAGATGGTCGGAGTTGGAGGTCAGCACGTGGGCGAGGATGGGTACCGAGACATCGGCCCGCTGTGCCGCGTGGACCAGGCTGCGCAGGTCCTTGGGCAGGCAGGAGCCGCCGAAGGCGAAGCCGGGCCGCAGGTAGGCGGGGCTGATGTTCAGCTTGCGGTCGGACAGGAACACGTCCATCACCTGGTGCGAGTCCACGCCGAGCGCCTGGCAGACCGCGCCCAGCTCGTTCGCGAAGCCGATCTTGAGGCCGTGGAAAGCGTTGTCCGCGTACTTGATCGCCTCGGCGGTCGGGACCGGCACCCGGAACACCTCGCCGGGCAGGCCGTCGTACAACGCCGTCACCGCGTCGCCGCTTGCCGCGTCGAGTTCGCCGACGACGGTCTTGGGCGGGTCGAAGAAGTCCCGCACGCTCGTGCCCTCGCGCAGGAACTCCGGGTTGACCGCGACCCCGAAGTCCACGCCGGCCGTGCCACCCGTGTGCTTCTCCAGGATCGGTACCAGCAGGTTCAGGCAGGTGCCCGGCAGCATGGTGCTGCGGAACACGACGGTCTGCCGTCCGCCCCGCTCGGCGAGCGCGGCACCGATCTCCTCGGTGACCCGCTCCAGGTACGTGGTGCACAGGCTGCCGTTGGGCTCCGACGGCGTGCCCACGCAGACCAGCGACACCTCGCTGTCCGCGATCGCCTCACGGACGTCGCGGGTGGCGCGCAGGGCTCCGGTGCGCACGACCTCGGCGAGGAGCTCGCCGATACGTTCCTCCACCACCGGAGCCTTGCCGTCGTTGACCAGGTCGACCTTCACCTGGTTGACGTCCACTCCGATGACTTCGTGACCCATGCTGGCCAGGCACGCGGCTGATACGCAGCCCACGTAGCCGAGCCCGAAAACGCTGACTCTCATGACCCGTCCCTCCCCCCAGGCAGGCCCTTGTGGCCTGCGGTCCGCGCGTCGGCCTGACGACGCCCCCCGCGCATCAGTAGGCCCCCTGCCCGTGGAGCACCGCACGCATGGTCTTCCACAAGATCACCGTGTCGAGGGCGAGCGACCAGTCCTCCACGTACCGCAGGTCGAGGCGGACCGCCTCCTCCCACGGCAGGTCGCTGCGTCCGCTGATCTGCCACAGGCCGGTGAGGCCGGGCTTGACCAGCAGCCGCCGCCGGATGTCCGGGTCGTACGCGGCGCACTCCTCCGGCAGCGGAGGCCGCGGGCCGACGAGCGACATCGCTCCGGTGAGCACGTTGAGGAGCTGCGGGAGTTCGTCGATCGAGTACCGGCGCAGCACGGCTCCCACCCGGGTCACCCGCGGGTCCCGGCGGACCTTGAACAGCAGCCCCGCGCCCTCGTCGCGGTCGGCGAGCTCGGCACGGGCCCGGTGCGCCCCGACGACCATGGTGCGGAACTTGAGAATCGTGAACTCCCGGCCGTCCTTGCCGACCCTGCGCTGACGGTAGAAGGCCCCGCCCCGGCTGTCCGCCAGCACAAGCAGCGCGACGAGGGCCATCAGCGGTGCGAACAGCATCAGCAGGACGGCCGCGCCGACCCGGTCGACGACCTCCTTGATCGCCCGGCGGCCCCCGGTGAAGGTCGGCAGGCTGACCCGCAGCAGCGGGATCCCGAGCACCGCGTCGACGTGCAGCCGCGGACCGGCCACCTCCATCAGCACCGGGGCCACGACCATCTCGGCGTCGCTGCCTTCGAGGTTCCAGGCCAGCCGCTGCAACCGGTCCGGCGTCCAGTGCGGGTCCGGCGTGACCGCGACGACCCGGTAGCCCTCGTGGCGGACATGCTTGGCGACGTCCGTCAGCCGGCCCACCACCGGCACTCCGTCCAGTTCGTCACCGTCGAGCCCGCGGCCGTCCGTCGTGCACACCGCCGCCACCCGCCAGCCGATGTGCGGGTACTTGCGGGTCCGGGTGATCAGGTCGCACACGGTGGCCGGGCTGCCGGCGGCGAGCACCGGTCTCAGACACCACCCTTCCTTGCGCCGTCTGTGCAGGGAGAGGCGGAGCAGATACCGCTCGGACATGGTGACGAGTCCGAGCGCGGGGATCGCGACGAAGATCCAGAGCTTGATGTTGCGCGAGGTGAGGGCGATCCCGCCGAGTGCCAGTACGACGGTCGCCGCGAACAGCGAGCGTCCGAGCCGGCGGAATTCCTCGGCCCCCTGGCCGAGCACGGCCGGGGCCCACGCCCGGCCCACCGCGAGCGCCGACAGCACGAGCAGCTCGGTGCCGAAAGCGAGAATCTCCCACTTCTCGTGCCAGTTGGCCGCGTCCCGAGCCCCGAAGAACTCGCCGATACCCGCCACCACGAAGGCGGTGGCCACGGTGTCGCTGATGATCACGGTACGTCTGTACCGCTGCTCCCACTCGGTCGCCGGCCTGTCGATCTCCCCGTTCGACAGACGCCCGCGCGCCGGCGGAAAAGAGCCGACTAGTCCCCCCTGTCGCACAGAACCCCCCGGTCCCCAGTGGTTCGACATGGTGCCCTGACACGCTTCCTCCCCCGGGAGGCCCCCCGGCTCCCCGCGCCGCGCTGTTCTCCCGTGGGTGCCCCCGCCCCCGCGGAAGACATCCCGGCTTTCTCAGCGCTCCTGCACGAACCCGCTCTTGTCGCAGCGGACCCGCGTGCCCAGCATGGCTCTCAGGGTGCTCCGGGAGGCCGCCGGAACCTCGGATGCTCCCCGCACCCCAAGCCCCCTTCGACCCCCACGGTTGATCACCCCCACGTCTGACGCCAGAGACGCGGCTATCGGTCGTCTGTATCGCCGGACCAATAGATCATCATTTGTCGCCTCGTGTCCCAGCATGTGCGAAGCAGGGTCAATCTAGACCATCGGGGCCCACCTGGAGAGAGGGTTGTGTGGAATTTGTGGTCTTGATTTGAAGCCGGGTCAACGGAAAGGGAACCGCCCGCGGATGCCCGGGCGACGGAAGGCGCGCCTTGTGACCTGCGGTGACGTAAGCTCTCCCAGGCCGCCCCCACCGGCTGACCGGAGGCGTCCGGTCACTGCCAACTGGGGGGCGTTCAGCGCATGTTCGGCGGATTCTCACCGGGTGCGGCACGGGGCGGCGGCTGTGGAGGGGCGGTCGGCGGCACATCCGGACGATCGCGCAGCCGCAGCAGCACGCCGCCGGAGCGCACCCGATCAGCCTGCGGCGTCGCACCCCCTCAGCTTCGGCCGGCTCCCGCCAACTCCCGCCACAGACGTGCACGTTCGAGCAGCGCCCCGGGCAACGCCGACGGCCGACGACACCCCCTGAGCCGATCTCCCCCAAGAAAGCCCTTCCTGTCCAACGGAGCGGCCGTCCTGTGCGACCGCCCCCGAGCCGGCGAATTTTCCGCTCGGCCCCTCACACCCGGAATTCCGGCGACTTTCCGCCTTCCGTCTTCCCGCGCCGTGAAACAAAGGGAGAAAAAAATGACTGGTCAGGAATCAGTGATCCTTCCGTCTGAAGTGAGGGCGATTCACATCCGCTGCGGCTTTCCGGGCCCAGGCCGTCGGGGAAATCGGCAGCCGTTCCGGGGGGTCGGCGCCGTGGTTCCGGGACCGGCTGCGCATCCTGACCGCGCAGGCCCGGTTCCCCCAGGGACAGCCAGGTGGTCGCCGTCGATCCCTCCCAGGAGCACACACACGATGTCCTGGTCGGGGCCGAGACGGGAACCGGTTTCCAGGTCGCCGAGAGCACGCCGGAGGGAGCGCGCCGCCTGGTGGTCGAGGACACCCGGCACGCCTGCGAAACCGCCTGCGCCGCGCTGCCCCACTACTCGCGGCTCGTTCCCGAGGACGGTTTCTTCGTGATCGAGGACGGCGTGGTCGACGACCCCGGGCCGTGCGTCGGCATCAGGCCGCCGGGCGAGGCCGGCGGAGTCGTGCCGGCCGTGCGGGACTGGCACCCCGGTAGCCGTGAAAGCGCGTTCGAGAGGCGAACAGCCCTCATTAGGTACGGCATTTACCGCCGCGACGTGAGGCCGCGCCGCACAGCGGAAGCGGTTTCCGCTCCAGGCACCTGAGCGCGGCCGGCGCGTCGCGCGACGCGCCCGGTGGCAGCATGACCATCTCCGGCCAAGCCCCCCGGGAGGCGTCCGCCATGTCCGACCTCGACAGCCAGGTTCCCTACTGGGATGCCGCCGCGGCGACCAAGACGTTCACCCATCCACTGCATCTGCCCTGGCTCGACGGGATCGGCAGGCACGCCGCGATCCTCGACTACGGGTGCGGTTACGGCCGCACCATGGCGGACCTCCGACGGTCCGGTTTCGACAACCTCACGGGCGTCGACACCTCGCCGGGAATGATCGCACGGGCCCGCCGTCTGCACCCCACCATGCGCTGTGCGGTCCTGGACGCGCCACCGGCCCTGCCCTGCCCCGACGCCGGCTTCACCGCGGTCCTGCTCTTCGCCGTGCTGACCTGCGTCCCCGGCGACGACGCCCAGCACCGCCTGATCGGCGAGCTGTACCGTGTCCTCAGGCCCGGCGGAGTCCTCTACGTCAGCGACCTCCTGCTGCAGCACGACGAACGCAACCGCAGCCGCTACGAAAGCTGCGCCGGCCGCTACGCCGGCTACGGCGTCTTCGAAACCGGCGACGGCGCCGTCTGCCGCCATCACTCCCGCGAGCGGCTCTCCACCCTGCTCAGCAGGTTCGAAACCGTCGGCACCCGGACCATCCCGGTGCCCACCATGAACGGGCACACGTCGACAGGGATCCAGATCCTCGCCCGCAAGCCCGCGGCGACATGACCGCCGCCGCCCGGCGCGGCGACGGGTTGCCGGGTCGGCTACGCCTGCGACACGGATGCGATGTCCGTGTTCAGATCACTGTCGAGGACCTGATCACGGGTCTCCTCGGCGATCTCCCTGGCCTCCGCGAATCGACACAGCGCCGAAGCGGTGCCGCCGAGGGCGATGCCGAGCAGGCAACCGGCGGCGGCCCCTGCCGTCACGTCCGGGCCGGGGTGCCCTCGTAGGCCGCTCGCAGGACGGTCAGTGCGTCGTCGGTCGTGACCGGTCGGGGGTTGGCGTACGGCTGGCCGGCGACCTGGGCGGCGGCAGTGGCCAGGTCTGCTTCCTTCAGGCCGAGTTCGGCGAGGGAGCGGGGTGCGCCGAGGTGGGCCGCCAGTTCCTGGAGGGCGGTCGGGGCGTCGGCCGCGCCGAGCGCCCGGGCCACGGCGGCGGCCGCCTCCGGGGCAGCCGGCGCGTTGAAGGCGAGGGCGTACGGCAGGACCACCGTGTGGGTCTCGGCGTGCGGGAGGCCGAAGGTGCCGCCGAGGACATGGCACAGCTTGTGGTGCAGGCCCATGGTGGTGGCGCCGAGGCAGGCCCCGCACAGCCAGGCGCCGTACAGGGCGCGGGAGCGGGCCGGTACGGCGTCCGGGGCGACGACGATCTCCGTCAGGGCACCCGCCAGCGCCCGCACGCCTTCCTCGGCCATCAGCGCGACCAGCGGCGAGCCGTCGGGGGCGTACAGCGCCTCGACGGCGTGGGCGAGGGCGTTGATCCCGCTGGTCACCGAGAGCGGTACGGGCAGCGAGAGGGTGACCTCGGGGTCGTAGACGACGCTGCGCGGCAGGACGACGGGGTCGCGGCCGGTGCGTTTGACGCCGTGCTCGGTCAGGCCCCAGACCGGGGTCATCTCGGAGCCGGCATAGGTCGAGGGCACGGCGATCAGCGGGAGGCCGGTGCGCAGGGCGACGGCCTTGCCGAGGCCGATGGCCGAGCCGCCGCCGACGGCCACGCAGCCGTCGGCGCCCGCGGCCCGGGCCGCCTCGACGCCCCGGTCGGCGACCTCCGCGGGGACGTGCATCCGGGCCCCGGTGTGCAGGCCCGCGCAGGCCGGGCCGAGCGAGTCGGCGACCGCCCGCGCGGTGTCCGCGCCCCGCTCGCCGCTGATCACCAGCAGCCGCCGCAGCCCGAGGTGCCTGGCTTCCCCGGCGGGCGCGGTGAGCGCGGCGCCGGGCCGGAAGACCACCCGGGCGGGCCTGGTCTCGTACACGAAGTCCAAGGGGTTCACGAGCGCTCCAGGACCAGGTCGAAGCGGGCGTGCCGGAACGGGTTCGGCACGCCGTACTCGCCGGCCAGGGCCGGGTCGTCGGTCGGGGTGAAGTCCTTGACCAGGCTCTCCTTGACCGCGAACACCGCGTCGGAGTCCAGGTGGGCGCCGCCGGCGACGAAGATGTGCGCGCCGGTGCCCCGGAGGCTGTCGACGGCCTCTGCGGTGACTGCGTCTTCGGTGGTCATGCCGGCTCCTTGCGCGGAGGAACAGTGCCCTTGCCCTTGGGTGATCGTAAACCGATGGTCCGCCGCGGCTACTTGATGAGCGCGTTGGCCACGACCACGATCACCCCGAGCATCGCGTCCACCATGCCGATCAGCGCGGCGGCCGGCCAACTCCGGGCCGACCAGCGGGCGGTGACGAGGCCGAGGCCGAACAGGATCACGATGTTCAGGATGAAGGCCGGATACTCGACGCCCTTGGGCGGCCACCAGCCCCAGCCGGCGCCCGCGAGCAGGAAGACCGTGGGCAGGACGGCCGTGACCAGCGGCCACTCGTCGGCCAGGGCGTGCAGCGCGTCCCAGCGCCGGTGCGGGGCCCGCTCGGCGATGTAGTGGGCGTAGCCGTGCGCCAGGGCGGAGGCACAGGCGGTGACCAGGAGCCAGAGGGCGTCGTAACGGCGGCTGGCCTCGGAGGTGTGGCCGTACTGGGTGAGCGCGGCCACCATCGAGCAGGCCAGCACGGCGCCGTAGACGCCGCCGAACAGAACGGCCTCGCGGGTGTCGTGCGCGCGCGGCTGCGTCCCGGCCGTCGTGGAGTCAGCCATGTCCTCCACGATCACCCGGGCCGGTCCCGGCCGCCACCGGGCCCGGCCCGACGAAGTGTCCTCCCACCAGGCCGGATGCCCCACACCCTGTCCACGGCGGGGCGACCGGCCGGCTCGCTAGGGTCGCCGTATGACGACGCACAGCTTCGCCCTGCACATCCCCGGCGCCGAGCTCGAACCCGACCCGCTCGATCCGGCGCAGATCGTCTCCGGCACGCCCGAGGTCACCGGGAAGGTGGTCTGGGAGTCGGCGGACGGCAGGCAGATCCGCGGGATCTGGCAGATCACCCCGGGCGTGGTCACCGACACCGAGGCGGACGAACTGTTCGTGGTGGTCAGCGGCTCGGCGACGGTCGAGGTCGAGGGCGGGCCGACGTTCACCGTGGGCCCCGGGGACATGGCCGTACTGCGCGCGGGCGACCGCACCACCTGGACGGTGCACGAGACGCTGCGCAAGGCGTACGCGATCAGTCTGTGAGGGCCCGGCGAGGCGTGGGCACGCTCAGCGGTTCGTGGGCGCGGGCATGTTGTAGGGGGTGACCACCTGGATCGCCGACGGCAGTGTCGGGCCCGCCGGGGGCAGCGCGCCCTGGGCCCGCATCACCAGGTGGCAGGCCTCGCGCATGTCCTGGCGCAGATCGTGGTGGAGGACGGCGGACAGGCGGTGCTCACGCAGCAGCCGGGTGTTGTCGTGGTCGAGGTCGTGGGCGACGAACACGGCGCACTCCCGGCCGAGGTCGGCGAAGGCGCGCAGGGTCGCGATGTTGCCGCCGCCGATCGAGTAGACGGCGCGGATCTCCGGGTCGCGCTCCAGGGCGGCGCGGACCAGGTCGTACTGGGTGGCGTCCAGTCCCTGCCCCTCGGCGATCTCGACCAGGACGCGGTCGGGGTGTCTGGCCCGCATGGCGCTGCGGAAGCCCATCTCACGCTCCTCCTCGTTGCGGAAGAAACCGCTGCTGAGGCTCGTGAGGACATTGCCGGGCCGGTCGCCGAGCCACTGGCCCATCAGGTAGGCGGCGGTGGCGCCGGCGGCCCGGTTGTCGCTGCCGACGTAGGCCAGCCGGCCACTGGCGGGCAGGTCGGTGACGAGGGTGACGACCGGGATGTCCGCCGTTCTGAGGCGCCCGACGGCGGCGGTGACCTCGGGGACGTCCGGCGCCTTCAGGATCACGCCCTGCGAGCCGCGGCGGGCTATCCGGTCCAGGGTTCGTACCAGCTCCTCCACCGGCCCGGTCTCCCGGAAGTGGAACCGGGACCGCACCACCGCCGGGTGCAGTGCCGGCAGCTCGGCCTCCAGCGCGCCGCGCACCGCCGTGGTGAACCGTTCGGGCGCCTGCATCACGATGTCGACCATGAAGGTACGGCCCACCAGCCGCACCTGGGTGCGCTGCCGGTCCAGATCGGCGATGGCGCGCTCCACCTCGCGGGCGGTGCTCTCCCGGACGCCGCCCCTGCCGTTCAGCACCCGGTCCACGGTGGCCTCGCTGAGCCCTGCCTGACGGGCGATCTCACGGATGGGGAAGGGGTGGCCCACGAGCTGCCTCCTTGAGGGGTTTTTGATGGGGCGCTGCTGGTTGTTCGAGGGGTTTGTGCTGACAAGAATGGCAGAGCCCCGCCGTGGCCGTGACCGCGGCCGTGACCGAAAGCAGGACATCGATGTCCCTCGCCGCCGAACAGGGCCGTGCCTGGCTCTCGCAGCAGGACTGCGACCTCGACGTCTTCCGTGCCCTGGTCGAGCGGACCACGGACCCGGCCGGCTACCGGTACGCCTCGGCCGTCGAGGACAACGTCCTCGTCTACGACAGTGAGCGGCTGCGCACCGCCGACGCGGCCCACGACGTACGGACCGAACTCGTCCGGGCCCTGACCGACGGTCCCGGGGTCGTCGTCTTCAAGGGCGCGTTCCCCGACCCGCGGGTGGTCGACCGGGCCACCGCGGTGTTCGAGGCGCTCATCTCGGAGCAGCACGAGTCCGGCGCGGGGGCCGGCGACCACTTCGCGGCGCCCGGAACCAACGAGCGGGTGTGGAACGCCCTGGAGAAGGCGGCCCTGTACGACCCGGAGGTGTTCGCCGACTACTACGCCAACGACATCGTGGCCCTGGTCTCGCGGGCCTGGCTGGGCCCCGGATACCAGATGACCGCGCAGGTCAACGTGGTCAACCCGGGCGGCGCGGCGCAGACCGCGCACCGCGACTACCACCTCGGGTTCCTCTCCGACGAGCAGGCCGAGGCCTACCCGGCCCATGTGCACCGGCTCTCCCCCGTGCTCACCCTCCAGGGCGCGGTCGCGCACTGCGACATGCCGGTGGAGTCGGGGCCGACGATGTACCTGCCCTACTCGCAGACCTACGAACCCGGGTATCTGGCATGGCGGCGGCCGGAGTTCCAGGAGTACTTCAAGGCCCGCCATGTGCAGCTGCCCCTCGCCAAGGGTGACGCGGTGTTCTTCAACCCGGCGGTGTTCCACGCGGCCGGCACCAACCGGACCCTCGACGTGCGCCGGATGGCCAACCTGCTCCAGGTGTCGTCGGCGTTCGGACGGGCCATGGAGACCGTGGACCGGGAGGCGGTGGCCAACGCGGTCTACCCGGTGCTGCGCCGGCGCCGGTCGGAGGGGGCGGGCGAGGCGTGGCTGGAGCACGTCATCGCCGCGAGCGCCGAGGGTTACCCGTTCCCCACCAACCTCGACAGCGATCCGCCGGTCGGCGGCATGGCGCCGCCCTCGCAGGCGGACCTCCTGCGGCGGGCGCTGCGTGAGGGGTGGGTGCCGCGAGTCCTGCGGGACGCGTTGCGGGCGGCCGCGGCACGGCGAGAGAGCTGACGCCGACAGGTCGTGGCTCGGCTGCCCCGGGGGGCGCCCAGTGGCACCGTACATATCAACATCAAGGAGCAACACTCAATGCGTATCGGAATCCTCGGCCTCGGCCGCATCGGCGCCTTTCACGCCGAGACTCTCTCCGGGCTCGACGCCGTCGAGTCGCTCGTCTTCACCGACCCGTTCGCGGACGCGGCCAAGGCCGCCGCCGAGAAGTTCGGTGCCGAGGTCGTGGACTCGCCCGAGGCGCTGCTGGCCGCCGGCGTGGACGGCATCGTCGTCGCCGCCGCCACCGACGCCCACCCGGCGCTGATCCTGGCCGGTGTCGAGGCCGGTGTCCCGGTCTTCTGCGAGAAGCCGGTCGCCAGGACGATGGCCGAGGGCGTCGAGGTCCTCAAGGCCGTCCAGGGCAGCGGCGTACCGATCCAGATCGGCTACAACCGCCGCTTCGACGCGGGCTTCGTCGCCGCCCGGGCCGCCGTCCGGTCGGGCGAACTGGGCAAGCTGCACACGGTGCGGTCCACCACCCTGGACCCGGCCCCGCCGCCGGCCGCGTACATCGCCGCGTCCGGCGGGATCTTCCGGGACTGTTCCGTGCACGACTTCGACATCATCCGCTGGGTGACCGGCCGCGAGGTCACCGAGGTGTACGCGGTCGGCGGCAACCGGGGCGCCGACTACATCCGGGAGGCGGGCGACGCCGACGCCACCGGCGCGATCCTCACCCTGGACGACGGCACCATCGCGGTGGTCTCCAACTCCCGGCACAACGCCCGGGGTTATGACGTCCGGATGGAGCTGCACGGCTTCGCGGACTCCATCGCCGTCGGCCTGGAGGACAAGCTTCCGCTGCGCTCGGTCGAGCCCGGCGTGACCTTCCCGGCGGGCACCCCGCACGACTTCTTCATGGACCGGTTCACGGCGGCCTACCGCGCCGAGCTCACCGCGTTCACCGAGGTCGTGGCCGGTACCCGCCCCTCCCCCTGCACGATCGAGGATGCCCTGGAGGCCGGCTGGATCGCCGATGCCTGCACCCTGTCTCTGCACGAGCACCGTCCGGTGACGATCGCAGAGGTGCGCGGAGCCTGACGCCGCGCACGACGGCGGGGCGGGTCACAGGGGCCGAGCACGCGGTCCCCGGCCCGCCCCGTCGTCATGCCCGTCGGAGGGCCCGCGGCCGACAGTCCGCAGTCCGCAGTCCGCAGTCCGCCCACGGTGTCTCCTGCCGCCGGCTGCCGGACTTCGCCGTACGCCTCGCGGCCCGGTTCCGGGATCCCGCGCTGAGGGAGATCACCGAGAAGGCGGCACCGGCTGCCGGGCCGGCAGCCGGTGCCGGACCCCGTCGAGGGCCTGCTCGCCCGCGGCGCGGTCCGCGTCCCGGCGGCGGCTCAGAGGCCGTATCGCACCGCGAACTCGTCCGGGTCGTAGGCGTCCCGGTCCGGGTCGTGCGGCACCGCCGGCGTGGTCTGCACCATCTCCTCGGGGCGTATCCGCTCGGGCAGCGCGCCGAAGCGCTCCTTGCGTGTCACGGCCTCGGCGGCGGTCTCCTCGTGGCTCATGCTCGTCCTCCCCGTCCAGCGGATGGCACCCGTCACCTCACAAACGCGCGCGCCCCGGCGGGTGTTCCCGAACCCGCCGGGGCGCGCGGGAGCGCGCGGATCTCTCCGCGCGCTCCCCGGGAAGCGGCTGTCAGGCGCCGCAGGACCGCAGGAACTTCCGGGTGCGCACCGCGATGGGCAGCGGCTTGTCCGGCTCGCAGGGGTACATGTCCTGCTCGACGATCGCGAACAGCTCGACACCCAGCCGCTGCGCCGCCGCCAGTACCGGCGCCAGCTCCGGTACGCCCGCCGGCGGTTCGCACATCACGCCCCGGGCCACGGCCGGCCCGAACGGGGTGCCCTTGGCCTGGACGTCGGCCAGGATCGCCGGGTCCACCTGCTTGAGGTGGAGGTAGCCGATCCGCTCGCCGTAGGTCTCGATCAGCTTGACGCTGTCGCCGCCGCAGTAGGCGTAGTGACCGGTGTCCAGGCAGAGGTTGACCAGGTCCGTGTCGGTCGAGTCGAGGAAGTGCTCGACGTGCTCCTCGGTGTCGATGTGGGTGTCGGCGTGCGGGTGGACGACGATGTCCAGGCCGTACGCCTCCTTCACCTCGTGGCCGAGCCGTTCCATGCCTTTGGTGAGGTGGGCCCACTGCTCGCCGGTCAGCTCCGGCGGCTCCAGGATCTCGGCGGTCTTGTCGTCCCGCCAGAAGGAGGGGATGACCACCAGGTGCTCCGCGCCCATCGCCTGGGTGAGCGCGGCGACCTGGCTGACGTGCTCCCAGGTCGACTCCCAGACGGCCGGGCCGCGGTGCAGGCCCGTGAAGACCGTGCCCGCCGAGACCTTCAGGTCCCGCTTGGCGATCTCGTCGGTGAGGCGGGCCGGGTCGGTGGGGAGGTAGCCGTAGGGGCCGAGTTCGATCCAGGAGTAACCGGCCTCGGCGACCTCGTCGAGGAAGCGTTCCCAGGGGACCTGCCCGGGGTCGTCCGGAAACCAGACGCCCCAGGAGTCGGGGGCCGAGCCGACCCGGATGCGGTCGAGGGCGGTGGCCATGGGTGTCAGGACTTCCCTTCCGGGCCCGCCGCGACGGGTGCGGTGAGGTCCTCCTCTTCGGGGAGTTCCTCGGTGTCGACGCCGCGGACCTGGGAGAGCTCGTGCTTGAGGGCCGCGAGTTCGGCTCCGCCGGCCATGTGGTTGGTGAGTTCCTCCAGGGTGATGTCGCTGCGTTCGGCGGAGAGTTCGAGGGTGCCGAGGCGCAGGACGCTGAAGTGGTCGCCGACCATGTAGGCGTGGTGGGGGTTGTGGGTGATGAAGATGACGCCGAGGCCGCGTTCGCGGGCGGCGGCGATGTACTTCAGGACCACACCGGACTGCTTCACGCCGAGGGCGGCCGTCGGCTCGTCCAGGATGAGCACGCGGGCGCCGAAGTAGACGGCGCGGGCGATGGCCACGCACTGGCGCTGTCCGCCGGAGAGGGTGCCGATGGGCTGGTCCAGGTCGTCCAGGATGATGCCCATGTTGCGCAGTTCGCGGTCGGCGGTCTCCTTCATCCTCGCGATGTCGAGACGGCGCACGGGCCAGGGGCCCTTGGTCATCTCGGAGCCGAGGAAGAAGTTCCGCCACACCGGCATCAGCGGGACGGTGGCGAGGTCCTGGTAGACGGTGGCGATGCCCTTGTCCAGGGCCTCGCGCGGGGTGGAGAAGCGTACCGGGGTGCCGTCCACGAGGAAGTCGCCCTCGGTGTGCTGGTGCAGCCCCGAGATGATTTTGATGAGGGTGGACTTGCCGGCGCCGTTGTCGCCGAGCACGCAGGTCACGCGGTTGGGGAAGACCTTGAGGTCGACCCCGTGCAGGGCACGGATGTTGCCGTACGACTTGCCCGTGCCGCGCAGTTCGACGATCGGGGCGCCGTCGGTGGGCGCGTCGTCCTGGAGGACGGCGCCGTGGGTTCCGGTTCCGTTGTCAGTCATCGGGTCACCTCCTGGTCGCGGTCCGCTGGACCCACAGGTTGATCATCACGGCGCCCAGGAGCATGACGCCCAGGAAGGCCTTGAACCAGTCGGGGTTCCAGCCCGCGTACACGATGCCCTGCTGCACCATGCCGAACATGAAGGCACCGAAGACCGGGCCGATCGCCGAACCGGCGCCACCGGTCAGGAGGCAGCCGCCGATGACCGCCGCGGAGATGTAGATCAGCTCCTGGCCGACGCCCTCGCCGGACTGCACGGTGTTGAAGGAGAACAGCTGGTGCATGCCGACGAACCAGGCGCCGAAGCCGACCAGCATGAACAGCGAGATCTTGGTGAAGTTCACCGGGACGCCGACCGCGCGGGCGCTGTCCTTGTTGCCGCCGACCGCGAAGATCCAGTTGCCGTACCTGGTGCGCAGCAGCACCCAGGTGGCGATGGCGGCGAAGAACAGCCACCAGAAGATGGTGATCTTCACCTGGACGCCGCCGATGTCGAAGGAGGAGGCGAAGACGGCCTTGACCTGGTTGAAGCCGTCCATGTTGCTGATGTCGTCGGTGGCGACGTTGCCGGTGACCAGTTTGGTCACGGCGAGGTTCACACCCTGGAGGATCAGGAAGCTGCCCAGAGTGATGAGGAAGCTGGGCAGTCCGGTCTTGACGACCAGCCAGCCGTTGAGGAAGCCGATGGCCAGCGACACGATGAGCGCGACGATCACGCCCGCCCACACGTTGAGGGTCAGCTGGTAGCTGAGCATGGCCGCGGTGAGTGCCGAGCTGACGACCGCGACACCGGCGGAGAGGTCGAACTCGCCGCCGATCATCAGCAGCGCGACCGGCAGGGCCATGATCCCGATGGTCGACGACTGGTAGAGGATGTTCGCCATCGAGCTGGCCTCGCGCACCGGCGGTGCCGCGACCAGGAAGAAGACGTAGACCGCGACCGCGCCGAGGAAGACGCCGACGTCCGGACGGGCCAGGATCCGCAGCGCCAGGGGGCGCTGTGCGGTCCGCCCGTCCTTCTCCTTCGGGCCGGAGGCCGGCGGTGTCGCCACCGCCGGCTGTGCCTGCTGACTCATGTCGATCACCGGGTGCCCTTCGCGGCGAACTCGGCGACCTTGTCGACGTTGGACTTGTCGACGAAAGCCGGGCCGGTCAGGACCGGCTGCTCACCGCCGCCCATGTAGTTGCCGTTGTTCTTGTAGAGCCACAGCGAGTCGATCGCCAGGTAGCCCTGGAGGTAGGGCTGCTGGTCCACGGCGAACTCGATGGTTCCCTTGCTGATGGCGGTGGTCAGGTCCTTGTTGAGGTCGAAGGTGGCGACCTTCGCCTTGCTTCCCGCGTCGGACACCGACTGGACGGCGATCAGCGCGATCGGGGCGCCGAGTGTGACCACGTGGTCGATGGCCTTGTCCTGCGTGAGCTTGGCGGTGATCGTCGACTTGACCGCGGTCGGGGACGTGCCGTCGACGTACAGGGTCTCCGTGGTCCCCGAGAACGTCTTCTTCACTCCGTCGCAGCGCTGGGTGAGGCCGACGTTGCCCTGCTCCTGGATGACACAGACGACCTTCTTCGCGCCCTCGGAGTTCAGCCGGTTGCCGAGCGCCTCGCCCGCCACCGTCTCGTCCTGGCCGAAGAACTCCAGCAGACCGAGCTTCTTCCAGTCGCTCAGACCGGAGTTGAGGCCGACGATCGGGATCTTCGCGGCGTTGGCCTTGCCGATGACGTCCTTCATGGCGTCCGGCTTGGCGAGGGTGACGGCGATCCCGTCGACCTTCTGGTCGATCGCGTTCTGCACCAGGTTGGCCTGGTTGCCCGCGTTCGGGTCCGCGGAGTAGACGAGCTTGATGTTGTCCTTGTCCGCGGCGGCCTGGGCACCCTTGCGGACGATGTCCCAGAAGGTGTCGCCCGGCGACTGGTGGGTGACCAGCGCGACCGTCATACGGGGGGTGCTCGCCTTGCCCGCGGAGGCCGACGTGCCTCCGTCTTCGGACTTCTTTCCTCCGGAGCTGCTGGAGCAGCCGGCGAGGGTCAGGGCTGCCGCCGCGGCGACGGCCACGAAGGGGGCCAGCCTGCGCGAACGGGAGTGGGAAGAGCGGTCCATCCTGCACCTCACTGTGCGACCGGGGATTGGTGATCCGGCGGATCCGTGGGCCCGGGCCGACGGAGGCGGCCCGGGTCACTGCTGCGTTGGGACGGGATACAAGTCCCTGTGAGGCCCGCTGTCAATACTTTGTTAAGACATCATTTCACGCTCAGGTCCGAATGTAAGTACAAACCATTGACAGGGCGACCTGCCCCGATCTACACCTGAGGGGCATCCGCCCACCCGAAGACGATCTACCCGCTCGCACCGGGCGTACCCCTGGTCCGGCCCATCGACGCCCGCCCACCTCTGCACACCGACACCACCCCGTCCGAATGAGGTCCCCCATGAGCCAGCCGACCACCCGCCTGACCGTCGCCCAGGCGCTGGTGCGGTTCCTGTCCGCCCAGTACACCGAGCGCGACGGTGTCCGGCACCGGCTGATCGCCGGCACCTGGGGCATCTTCGGCCACGGCAACGTGGCGGGCATCGGCCAGGCGCTCCTTGAGTACGGCGACGTCATGCCGTACCACCAGGGCCGCAACGAGCAGGCGATGGTGCACGCGGCGGTCGGCCACGCGCGCCAGCTGGACCGCCTCTCGGCGCAGGCGGTCACCACGTCCATCGGTCCGGGCGCCACCAACCTGGTGACCGGCGCCGCCCTCGCCACCGTCAACCGGCTGCCGGTCCTGCTGCTCCCCGGCGACTACTTCGCGAGCCACGCGCCCGACCCGCTGCTGCAGCAGCTGGAGCACCCGACCGAGTTCGACGTGTCGGTGAACGACACCCTGCGCCCGGTCTCCCGCTACTTCGACCGGATCACCCGCCCCGAGGCGCTGATCCCCTCCGCGCTCAACGCCATGCGGGTGCTCGCCGACCCGGCCGAGACCGGCGCGGTCACCCTCGCCCTCCCCCAGGACGTCCAGGCGGAGGCGTACGACTGGCCGGAGGAGTTCTTCGCCGAGCGCGTCTGGCGGGTACGGCGCCCGGCCCCCGACCCGGTGGAGCTGGCGGACGCCGTGCGCGCCGTGACGGCCGCTCAGCGGCCGTTGATCGTCGCGGGTGGCGGAGTCCACCACAGTCGCGCGGAAGACGCTCTGAGGGCCCTTGTGGAGGCCACAGGCATCCCCGTCGCCTCGACCCAGGCGGGCAAGGGCTCACTGCGCCACGACCACCCGGCCGACCTGGGCGGGATCGGGCACACCGGGACCGCCGTCGCCGACGACCTGGCCCGCACCGCCGACCTGGTCATCGGCGTCGGCACCCGGTACACGGACTTCACCACGGCCTCCGGCACCCTCTTCCAGAACCCGGACGTCCGCTTCCTGAACCTGAACATCACCGGGTTCGACGCCCACAAGCTGGCCGCGCGGACGGTCGTGGCGGACGCGCGGACCGCTCTGGAGGCGTTCTCGGAGGCACTCGCCGGGCATCGTGTGGCCGCGGCCTACGAGGACGAGTACCGGGCGGGCAAGGAGCGTTGGGACGCCGTCGTCGAGGCGGCCTACCGCGCCGACGACGAGGACGCCGTGCCCACCCAGACCCAGGTGCTCGGCGCCCTTGACGCGGTCGTCGGCGATGACGACGTTGTCATCAACGCGGCCGGCTCGCTCCCGGGCGACCTGCACAAGCTGTGGCGGGCCCGCTCGCCGCGCCAGTACCACCTGGAGTACGGCTACTCCTGCATGGGCTACGAGATCCCGGCCGGCATCGGCGTGCAGCAGGCGGCGCCGGACACGGTGGTCTGGTCACTGGTCGGCGACGGCACCTATCTGATGATGCCGACCGAGATCGTCACCGCCGTCCAGGAGGGTCTGCCGGTCAACCTGGTGCTCATCCAGAACCACGGGTACGCCTCCATCGGCGGCCTCTCCGAGACGGTGGGCGGCGAGCGGTTCGGCACCGCCTACCGCTTCCGCTCGGCCGACGGCACCTTCGGCGGCGCCCCGCTGCCGGTGGACCTCGCCGCCAACGCGGCCAGTCTCGGCATGGAGGTGCTGCGTGCCAAGACCGTGCGGGAGCTGCGGGAGGCGCTCACCGCGGCCCGGGCGAGCGACCGGCCGACGTGTGTGTACGTGGAGACGGACCCGGCGCCCACCGCGCCCGGGGCCGAGGCCTGGTGGGACGTGCCGGTCGCCGAGACCGCCGCCCGCGAGGCCGCCGTACAGGCCCGTGAGGAGTACGACCGGCAGGTCGCCGACCGCCGCCGGCATCTGTGATTCCCCCGAACCCCGGAAGGAGGTGTCCCGGTGGCCCGTACCGGTGATTCCGCCCGCACCACGACCGTCTCGGCACTCGACGCCCTGGACTTCGCCCTGGACCGCGGCAGTCCGGTCCCGCTCTACTACCAGCTCGCCCAGCAGCTGGAGGAGGCCATAGAGCACGGTGCCCTCGCCCCGGGCAACCTCCTGGGCAACGAGATCGACCTGTCGGTGCGGCTCGGACTGTCCCGGCCCACGGTCCGCCAGGCCATTCAGTCGCTTGTCGACAAGGGCCTCCTTGTGCGCCGCCGGGGCGTGGGCACCCAGGTGGTGCACAGCCAGGTCAAGCGGCCGCTGGAGCTGAGCAGTCTCTACGACGACCTGGAGTCGGCCGGGCAGGGCCCGACCACCCGGGTGCTGCGCAACGAGCGGATCCCGGCGACCGCCGAGGTGGCCGCCGCGCTCGGGATCGCGGAGGGCGCGGAGGTGGTCGTCCTGGAGCGGCTGCGCTGCACGCACGGCCAGCCGGTGGCCTTCCTGTGCAACTACCTGCCCGCCGCCCTGCTCGAACTCGACACCGGGCGACTGGAGTCCACCGGCCTGTACCGGATGCTGCGGACGGCCGGCATCACCCTGCACAGCGCCCGGCAGACGGTGGGCGCCCGCAGCGCCACCGCCGAGGAGGCCGGACGGCTCGACGAGGAGGAGGGCGCCGCCCTGCTCACCATGCAGCGCACGGCGTACGACGACACCGGGCGGCCGGTGGAGTACGGCAGCCACGTGTACCGGGCCTCCCGGTACGCGTTCGACTTCCAGCTGCTCGTACGCCCGTAGGACATGCCGTGCGGGGCTGGTGGCAGCGGGTTTGACCGCTGGTCCCACCTCCCGAAACCAACACGCCCGCACACGAGCCCCCACGGAGTTTGTCCGCTGGGGGCTCCGTCGTACCGGTTTGTTCAACAAACCGGCAGGCGACCATGTCGATTACGTTTCGGGCAAGAGACGCGCGAGAGAGACGCAGGCTATTGACGCATGAGCGGACAAGCGGCTGTTATTGCGCCCACGATGTTCGGCCGAGTTGGTTTCTGATCGGTTTCGGGACCTTTCGAAGATCAACTCTTCCCCTTGCCGAACCCTGTTACTCAGGAGCCGCCATGCGCATCTCCCCGTCCGGTCTTCACGTGCCGGGTCCGAGCCGCCGTAACGTTCTGCGCGGTGCCGGTTCGGCCGCCCTCCTCGCGGGTGCCGGCATACCCCTGCTGTCCGCCTGCGGCGGCAGCGGTTCCTCCTCCGACCCGAAGACCGTCAGCCTCGGCTCCAACTCGTCCGACGCGGTGCCGAAGAAGGCCTTCGCGGAGATCTACGCGGCCTTCACCAAGCAGTCCGGCATCAAGGTCGACGTCAACACGAAGGACCACAACACCTTCCAGGAGCAGATCAACTCCTACCTGCAGGGCACGCCGGACGACGTGTTCACCTGGTTCGCCGGGTACCGCATGCAGTTCTTCGCGGCCAAGAACCTGGCCTCGCCGATCGACGACGTGTGGGCGAAGATCGGGGACAACTTCCCCGACGCGATGAAGCAGCTCAGCAAGGGCGAGGACGGCAAGTACTACTTCGTCCCGCTGTACACGTACCCGTGGGCGATCTTCTACCGCAAGAGCGTCTTCCAGGCCAAGGGCTACGAGGTCCCCACCACCTGGGAGGCCTTCGTCGCCCTGTGCAAGAAGATGAAGAAGGACGGCCTGGTCCCGATCGCGTTCGGTGACAAGGACGCCTGGCCGGCGATGGGCACCTTCGACCAGATCAACTTCCGCCTCAACGGCTACGACTTCCACAAGTCCCTGATGGCCGGCAAGGAGGCGTGGACCGACCCCAAGGTCAAGGCGGTCTTCGACCACTGGGCCGAGATCCTCCCCTACCACCAGGACGGCTTCATGGGCCGCACCTGGCAGGACGCCGCCCAGACCCTGGTGTCCAAGAAGGCCGGCATGTACGTCCTCGGCTCCTTCGTGGCCCAGCAGTTCACCAACAAGGCCGACCTGGACGACCTCGACTTCTTCGCCTTCCCGGAGATCAACTCGGCGTACGGGCAGGACACCGTCGAGGCACCCACCGACGGCTTCATGGTCAGCAAGTCGCCCAAGAACCACGACGGCGTCGTCAAGCTCATGGAGTACCTGGGCACCCCCGAGGCGGAGCAGATCTACCTCAAGGCCGACTCCAGCGTGGTGGCCGCCTCCAGCAAGGCCGACACCTCGTCGTACACCGCGCTGCAGAAGAAGGCGTACACGATGATCAGCGGCGCCAAGAACCTCACCCAGTTCATGGACCGCGACTCCCGCCCGGACTTCACCTCCACCGTGATGCAGCCCGGCCTGCAGAAGTTCCTGCAGAACCCCAAGGGAATCGACAGCCTGCTCTCGTCCATCGAGCGCCAGAAGAAGACCATCTTCGCGTCCGAGTGAGCATCCTGAATGACGACTGAGACCCCCACGAAGTCCCAGGAGGCGGCCGCCGTGCCGCCTCCTGGGCGCGCGTCCAAGAACAAGCGGGTCCCGCAGGGGCACAAGCGCCTGCTGACCCGCCGTGACCGGATCACGCTCGCCTTCATGGCGGGCGTGCCGACGATCCTCCATGTGGTCCTCGTCTGGGTGACCGCGATCGCCTCGATCCTCCTGGCCTTCACCAGCTGGGACGGCATCGGCTTCGACTCCATCAAGTGGGTCGGGCTCGACAACTTCAAACAGCTCTTCACCGACAACCCGCAGTTCTGGCCCGCGGTCGAGCACAACGTCATCTGGTTCGTGGTGCTCATCCTGATCCCGACCCCGTTCGGCCTGTTCCTGGCCGTGCAGCTGGACAAGAAGATCCGGTTCAGCCGGGTCTACCAGACGGCGTTCTTCCTGCCGGTCGTGATCTCCCTGGCCTGCATCGGGTTCGTCTGGCAGCTCATCTACAACCCGGACACGGGTCTGATCAACAGCATCATCGGCGCCAACAAGCCGGGCCACTACATCGACTGGATCGGTGACCCCAAGCTCAACCTGTGGGCCGTCCTCATCGCCGCCTCCTGGCGGCACACCGGCTACATGATGATCCTGTACCTGGCCGGCCTGAAGAGCGTCGACCCGTCGCTGCGGGAGGCCTCGGCCCTCGACGGCGCCAACGAGTGGCAGACGTTCAAGAACGTCATCTTCCCGACCCTCAGGCCGACCAACACCGTCGTCCTGGTCGTCACGATCATCGAGGCGCTGCGCGCCTTCGACCTGGTCTTCGTCTTCAACAAGGGCGCCCAGGGCACCGAGCTGCTCTCGATCCTGGTGACCAACAACATCATCGGTGAGTCCAGCCGGATCGGTTACGGTTCGGCGATCGCGGTGGTCCTGCTCTTCATCTCGCTGATCGTGATCATTCCGTATCTGATCGCGACCTTCCGGAAGGAGCGGCGCGCATGAGCACCGTGAGCGCGCTGGCCAAACAGCGCAACCCGATCCGCCCGGCCCGCGTCCTGCTGCACACGTTCCTGGCCGTCACGGCCCTGGCCTGGCTCGCCCCGCTGCTGTGGGCGGTCTTCTCGGCCATGCGCCCGTACAGCGAGACCAGCGCGCGGGGCTACCTGTCCTGGCCGCACACGCTGAACTTCGACAACTTCAAGAACGCGTTCACGCAGTCGGACATGACCCACTACTTCATGAACACGCTGGTCATCGCGGTCCCGGCCGTGCTGCTCACGCTGTTCCTGTCGTCGATGGTCGCGTTCTACGTCAGCCGCTTCGACTTCCGGGTCAACCTGTTCCTGCTGCTGGTCTTCACCGCGGGCAACCTGCTGCCGCAGCAGGTCATCATCACCCCGCTGTACCGGATGTACCTGCTGACGAACCTGCCGGGCATCACCGCGAGCGGCAAGCTCTACGACTCCGCGCTCGGCCTGGTGCTGATCCACGTGGCGTTCCAGTCCGGCTTCTGCGCGTTCGTGCTGTCCAACTACATGCGCTCGCTGCCGCACGAGCTCACCGAGGCCGCGCTGGTGGACGGCGCCTCGGTGTGGCGGCTGTACTGGCAGATCACCCTGCCGCTGTGCAAGCCGGCCATGGCGGCCCTGGCGACCCTGTTGTCGATCTGGATCTACAACGACTTCTTCTGGGCCCTGGTGCTGATCTCGACCGGTGAGAACATGCCGATCACCTCGGCACTGAACAACCTCTCCGGTCAGTACTTCACCGACCCGAACCTGGTCGCCGCCGGTTCCCTGCTCACCGCCATCCCGACACTGCTCGTGTACTTCGCGCTCCAGAAGCAGTTCGTCAGCGGTCTGACCCTGGGCTCCGCCAAGGGCTGATCCGGCCCCCTCCGAAAGAGAACCTCGTGCACAACCCGTTCACCCCGGTCGCCTCCGTGGCCGTGGACACGCGCACGGCCCGTGTCCACGAGGAGGGCTGGCAGTCCTGGTCGCCCAGTGGCTCCTACGCCCTCGGCGCGGTCCCGTACCGCCCGACGAACGACAACTGGGCGACCGTGTGTTACCGCCCCGGCCGCGGCGTGCCCGGCGGGGCCTTCCAGGGCGAGGGCCTGCTGGCGCTCGATCCCGGCGACGGCTCCCCGGTCCGGCTCTGGGCGGCGGCCGACCCGCCGCACGAGGTGCCCTCGATCCGGCTGACCGTCGCGGGCGGGGTCGCGGAGGTCGGGGCCGACGGCCCCGTCAAGGAGTGGACCGGCACGGACATCCAGTCCGTGCTGGCCGACTGGGCGAGCGCCCTGGCCCTGCCGGCGCCCCGCCCCGCGCCCACCGTCTGGTGCTCCTGGTACGAGTACTTCACGGCCGTCACCGAGGACGACATCCACGAGAACCTGCGGGCGATGGACACCCTCGACCTGCCGATCGACGTGGTGCAGATCGACGACGGCTACCAGAGCGCGCTGGGCGACTGGCTGACCCTCTCCGGCCGGTTCCGCTCCCGGCGCGGCATCGCGGACGCCATCCGCGCCCGCGGCCGCCGGGCGGGCATCTGGACGGCGCCGTTCCTGGTCGACCCGGCGAGCGCGCTCGCCGAGACGTACCCGGACTGGCTGGTCCGTGACCCCGACGGCAACCCCTTGCACGCGGGCCGCAACTGGGGTCACGACCTGTACGTCCTGGACACCACCCACCCGGCCGCCGCGGCCTACCTCACCGACGTCTTCGCGACGCTGCGCGCCGAGGGCTACGACTACTTCAAGGTCGACTTCCTCTACGCGGGCGCCATGGACGGCGTACGGCACTCGGGCGCGGACGCGCTCACGGCCTACCGGCTGGGCATCGCCCTGATCCGGGAGGCGATCGGCGCGGACGCCTACCTGCTGGGCTGCGGCGCGCCGATCCTGCCCTCCCTCGGCCTGTTCGACGCGATGCGGGTCAGCCCGGACACGGCTCCGCACCGCCGGCCCGAGGCCGACGACTTCAGCCAACCGGGCCAGGCCCCGGCCGAGTTCACCGGCGCCGGGCGTCAGTGGCAGCACGGCCGCCTCTGGGTCAACGACCCGGACTGCCTGATGGCCCGCCCCGCCGTGGAGACCCGTGCCCGCTGGGCGGCGCACGTGGAGACCGTCGGCGGTCTGGTCGCCTCCAGCGACCGGCTGCTCTCCCTCGACCAGTGGGGCGTGGAGACGACCCGCCGCCTTCTCACCGGAGCCACCGGAGTCACCCGATGAACGACCGCACCCTCTCCGTCCCCGGCATCGCCTACGGCGGCGACTACAACCCTGAGCAGTGGCCCGAGGAGGTGTGGGCCGAGGACGTCCGCCTGATGCGCGAGGCGGGCGTGAACATGGTCAGCGTCGGCATCTTCTCGTGGGCGCTGCTGGAGCCGTCCGAGGGGGTCCACGACTTCTCGCGGATGGACCGGATCCTCGACCTGCTGCACGAGAACGGCATCGCCGCCGACCTCGCCACCCCGACGGCCGCCCCGCCGGCCTGGTTCTTCCGCGCCCACCCCGAGGCGCTCCCGGTGGACCACGACGGCCGCGCCCTCTCCTACGGCAGCCGCCAGACGTTCTGCCCGAGCAGCCCCGCCTACCGCGAGGCCGCGCTCAGGATCGCGGGCGCGATCGCCGACCGGTACGCGAGCCATCCGGCCGTGCAGATGTGGCACGTCCACAACGAGTACGGCTGCCACAACGCGGCGTGCTACTGCGACACCAGCGCGGAGTCCTTCCGCCGCTGGCTGCGGGCCAGGTACGCCGACGACCTGGCCGCCCTCAACCACGCCTGGGGCACCACCTTCTGGAGCCAGTGGTACTACGACTGGGACGAGATCCTGCCGCCCCGGGCGACCGGTGCCGTGCCCAACCCGACGCACCAGCTGGACTGGCGGCGGTTCTGCTCGGACGAACTCCTGTCGCTGTACAAGGCGGAGCGGGACGTCCTGCGGGAGGCGGCCCCCGCCATCCCCGCCACCACCAACTTCATGGTGATGCACAACTTCGACGCCCTCGACTACTGGCGGTGGGCACCGGAGCTGGACGTGGTGGCCAACGACCACTACCTGATGTCCGCCGACCCCGAGTCGCAGATCGACGTCGCGCTGAGCGGCGACGTGATGCGCTCGCTGGCGGGCGGGCCGTGGCTGCTGATGGAGCACTCCACGGGCGCGGTCAACTGGCAGCCCGTCAACCGGGCGAAGACCGCCGGTGAGTTGCGCCGCAACGCGCTCGCGCATGTGGCGCACGGCGCGGACGGCATCTGCTACTTCCAGTGGCGGGCGGCGAAGGCGGGTGCCGAGCAGTGGCACTCGGCGATGCTGCCGCACGCCGGCACCGACAGCCAGATCTGGCGGGACGTCGTCCGGCTGGGCGCCGATCTGCAGGCGCTTTCCGAGGTGCGCGGCAGCACCGGCACGGCCGAGGTGGCCGTCGTCTGGGACTGGGACGCCCGCTGGGCCCTGGAGCTGCCCTCGCAGCCGAGCGGGGAGCTGCGCTACCTGGATCTCGTCCGCGCCTGGTACGAGCCGCTGTGGCGGGCCGGCGTGGCGGTGGACTTCGTCCGCCCGGACGGGGACCTGTCGGCGTACAAGGTGGTGCTGGCCCCGAGCCTGTACCTGGTGGACGACGCCGGCGCGGCGAACCTGACGGCCTTCGCCCAGGCCGGCGGTACTCTCGCCATCGGTTTCCACAGCGGCGCGGTGGACGAGAACTGCCATGTGCGGCTGGGCGGTTACCCGGGGGCCTTCCGGGAGCTGCTGGGCGTGTCCACGGACGAGCTGTTCCCGCTGTTGCCGGACGAGCGGGTGACGCTGAGCGAGGGCGGCACGGGCTCGCTCTGGTCGGAGCGGGTACGGCTCGCGGGCGCGGAGGCGGTGACGTCGTACGCCGACGGACCTCCCCCAGCCTCCGGCCGGGGGTACCCCCATCTCGCTACGCTCGCCGGCGTACCGGCGGTGACCCGGCACGGCTACGGCGCGGGCACCGCCTGGTACGTGGCGACCCTGCCCGACGCGGACACCCTCGCGGAGCTGCTCGGCCGGATCCGCACCGAGGCGGGCGTGGCCGCGGGCCGCACCGCCCCGGCGGGCGTGGAGGTCGCCGTGCGGCGCGGCGCGGACGCGGACTACGTGTTCGTGATCGACCACACCGGCAAGGGCGCCGAACTACCGGTCGCCTCCGGCTCGGTGGAGCTGCTGTCCGGCAAGCCGGCCGACGGCACGGTCACCGTGGCCCCGGGCGAGGTCGCCGTCGTGCGGGAGCCGCGCGGTCAGTGAGCCGCGTCCAGGCGGGCCCGCTGGTCAGGGGTCAGCTCCAGGTCCACGGCGGCGAGGTTCTCCTCCAGCTGGGCCACGGACGACACTCCCGCCAGCGGGACGACCGGCAGCGGCCCGCCCAGCAGCCATGCCAGCACCACCTGGTTCAGGGTCGCCCCCATCTCCCGGGCCACCTCGCCGAGCGCGGCGAGGCGGGCCGGGGTGCCGGGGTGGTCGTGGTCGGCGGGCAGCGCCTTGCCGGGCTGCGTGTAGGCGCCCTTGAGCAGCGGTGAGTAGGCGACCAGAGTGAGGTCCGACCCGGCGCGGAGATAGCTGCGCAGCTGGGCGTCGGCGGAGCCGAGGCTGCCGTCCGGGAACAGGTCCTCCGGGATGTCGGTGCGCGGGCGCAGGTAGCTGTGCTGGTACTGGAGCACCTCGTAGCCGGGCAGGCCGGCCGCGGCGGCGAGGGCGCGGGCGCGTTCCAGCCGCCAGACGGCATGGTTGCTGGCGCCGAGCAGGCCGACGGTGCCCTCCGCGACGAGCGCGGCGAACCCCTCGACGGTCTCGCGGAGCGGGACGGCGGGGTCCTCTATGTGGGCGTACAGCAGGTCCAGCCGGTCGACGCCGAGGCGTTCGCGGCTGCGCTCGGCCGACTCCCGGATCACCTTCGCGGACAGGCCCTCGGCGTTGTCGGTGTAGCTGGTGCCGGGCGCGAGGGGGCGGGCGCCGAGCTTGGTGGCGATGACGACCTCGTCGCCGATGCCGCGGCTGCGCCGCCAGCGGCCGAGCAGCTCCTCGCTCTGGCCGCCCTGGCTGCCGTCCTCCCAGAAGGCGTAGTTGTCGGACGTGTCGATGAAGTTCCCGCCGTCCTCGACATAGCGGTCGAGGACGGCGAAGGAGGTCTTCTCGTCGGTGCGGGACCCGAAGAGCATCGCGCCGAGCGCGAGGACGCTCACCTCGCGGCGGGTCCTCGGGTCGGTGCCGATGGTGCGGTACTTCATGCCGTCTCCTCCGTTGGCGCACCCGGGGGTTCGGGTGCACGGTGGCGAGTCTCCGGCTTGAAGTGCGCTTGAAGTCAAGGGCGTTGTGCGAACGGTCCGGTCAGGGCCGCCCACTGCAGCAGCATGATCGTCTTCGCGTCGGCGATCTCGCCGGTGCGGATCATCTCCAGGGCGCGCCGGAAGGGGAGTTCGAGGATCTCGATGTCCTCGCCCTCCTCGTCCAGGCCGCCCCCCTCGTGGGTACGGGTCGAGGGACCGTAGGCAGCGGCGTAGAAGGAGATCCGTTCGGTGACCGAGCCCGGGCTCATGTAGACGTCGAAGACGTGCTCGACCTCGCCGACGGTGTGGCCGGTCTCCTCGACGACCTCCCGGCGGACCGCGTGCTCCGGGTGCTCGGCCTCGTCGTCCAGCAGCCCGGCCGGGGTCTCGATCAGCATCCCGTCGGGGTGGCCGTTGACGTACACCGGGAAGCGGAACTGGCGGGTGAGCAGGACGGTTTCGCGGTCGGCGTCGTAGAGGAGGAGGGTGGCGCCGTTGCCCCGGTCGTGCGTCTCGCGTTCCTCGGTGTGCCAGGTGCCGTCGGCGTGCCGGTAGTCGAAGGTGGTGGCCCGCTCGACGTACCAGTGGCTGGACAGGAGTCTCACCGCCCGGACCTTCACACGCGGGTTGCCGGTCAGGTCCAGGCCGGCACGGTCGAGTCCGGTGCGGCCCCGGCGGTCGGGGGTGTCGATACCGGCGGTCACCGCAGGCCCGCCGGGCGGGCGGGGGCGTTCAGGTCAGTCATGATCACCTGTCTACCACCCGCCCGCGTCCGGAGGGCGTCCTTCTGGGGCGTGGGAGCGCCCCAGAAGGGGCGCGGGGCTGTGTCAATGTGCGGCTCCGCCGCGTGGGCGCGACCAGCCCCGACTATGCCGCAGCCAACCGACAACGCGCCCCGGCCCCTCCAGCGGAGCGCCTAGTGCACTTCGGCCCGCACCGGCCCCTCGTCGAGGAAGCCGCCCGACTGGTGCTGCCACAGCTTGGCGTAGGCACCCTGGGCGCCGAGCAGTTCGTGGTGCGTGCCCTGCTCGACGATCCGGCCGCGGTCGAGGACCACGAGCCGGTCCATGGAGGCGACCGTGCTGAGCCGGTGCGCCACCACCAGCGCCGTGCGGCCCTCCATGAGCCGCCACAGCGCCTCCTGGACGAGGATCTCGCTCTCGGAGTCCAGCGCGCTGGTCGCCTCGTCCAGGAGCAGGATCGGGGCGTCCCTGAGGATCGCCCGGGCCAGGGCGACCCGCTGGCGCTGGCCGCCGGAGAGCTTGACGCCGCGCTCCCCCACCATCGTCTCGAACCCGTCCGGCAGCGCGTCCGCGAACTCGGTGACGTGCGCGGCCTCGGCGGCCAGCCGGATCTCGGCGTCGGTGGCGTCCGGCCGGGCGAAGGCGATGTTCTCCCGCAGGGTGCGGTGGAACATCGCCGGGTCCTGCGGGACGTAGGCGATCTGGCTGCGCAGGTCGGCCTGGCGCAGCCGGCTGATGTCCTGTCCGCCGATCATGATTCGGCCCGCCTCGATGTCGGTCATCCGCAGCAGCAGCCGGGTCAGCGTGGTCTTGCCGCCGCCCGACCGGCCGACGAACCCGAACTTGGACCCGCTGGGCACGTCCAGTTCAAGCCCTTCGAACAGCGGTTTGGCACCCGCGTGGGTGAAGGAGACCTTCTCGAAGCGGACGTCGGCGGCCCGGGGCGCGAGCGGCTCCGGGGCCGGGGGGTCGGTGACGATCGGCGGTTCGAGGAGCAGTTCGGTGAACTGGGCCGCCTCCGTCATGGAGCTCTCCATGCGCCGGTAGATCTGGTTGAACTCGAACATGATCCGGGTCGCGTTGGTGTAGTAGGTGAAGGCGACCACGACCGCCTCCACGCTGTGGCCGCCGCCCGCCAGCGCCACCGCGAGCAGCAGGCCCAGCGCGCTGGTGGCCACGGACATCGGCGCGACGAACGTGTCGATGCGCAGGTTGCCGTAGTCCCAGGAGCGCAGGGTGCGCCGCCTCGACTCGGCGACCCGCGACCGGTGTTCGGCCGCCTCCCGCTGTTCGGCGGCGAACGCCCGGACCGTGTCCATGTTCATCAGGCTGTCGGCGACATGCCCGGACACCCGGGCGATCGCCTCCTCGCGCTGGGCGACCAGCCGCTGCCGGCGGCGGATCAGCGGGAACACGCACACCGCCGTCACCGCGAGCATCGCGAGCAGCGCGACGACGAGCAGCGGCTGGTAGCGCCACAGCACCACCGAGCCGAACGCCAGCGGCACGAAGCTGCCGACGATGTTGAAGGTCAGCGTGTCGCCGAACTCCTCGAAGCGGGTGGCGAAGCTCAGCACCCGCTTGGTGAGGGACCCCGCGAAGTTGTCGTGGAAGAACGCGGCGTCCTTCGCGAACAGTTCGTCCATGCCGATGACGTACAAGTGCTCGATGCCGAGGGCGTCCACCCGGTTCAGGCAGTGCAGACCGACCCGCCAGAGCGCCTCCGCCAGCAGCAGGACACCGGCGAAGCCGAGGACGTAGGGCAGCGTGGCACCGACGCCCAGGCCGTGGCCGTCGGCGATCCGGCCGACCAGCTTGGCCACGACCAGCGGGGCCAGGTAGTTGATTCCGATGTTGCCGAGCGCCGGCAGCAGCATCCCGGGCAGCGTGAGCCACTTGAGCCGGGCCAGCTCCCGTCCGTAGTAGCGCAGCGCGAGCAGGACCGCGCCCTGCCGGGGTCCGGTCGCAGGTAAATCGACTGAGGATGTCATCTCAACCCTGTGTAGTCGTCGTACGGCATGCCGAGTCGGCCGCCGCATGGTCCGCGACGGCCTGGAATCGGCAGGTCAGGAAAGGGAAGTGTCCCGCGACGGGGGTCGCTCAGTCCACGTGTTTTTTCGTCGGCGACTACGGAGCGAACACACGGTCGACCGAAAGGGGCCGGGCCTGCTGCCAGTCCCGGTCCGTGAGCGCGAGGAGCCGGTCGACGGCGGCCCTGCCGGGCAGCGGACCGTGATCCCCCGTCACCTTGAGCGCGGAGACGGCGGTGAGGTGACCGAGCCGGAGGGCACGGGTCGGTGTCTCCGCGCGCAGGAGCCCGGCCAGGAAGCCCGCCGCGAACGCGTCGCCGGCCCCGACCGGTTCCACCACGGCCGTCCGCAGCGCGGGCACCGTGCACGCGCCGTCCGCGGTCACGGCATCGCGGCCCGGGCGCCGTCCTTGACGACGAGGATCCGCGGACCGGGCAGCAGATCCCGCAGTCCGGTGACGGTCAGGTCGCGGCCCCACAGCTCCTGGGCCTCGTCGAGACCCACGAAACCGATGTCAGCGCGGTCGGCGAGGGCACGCAGCACCGCCGGCGCGGTGCCGTCCGGCCATAGCGCCGCCCAGTGGTTGACGTCGAAGCTGACGGCGTACGGCCGTTCGGCGGCGGGCGGGTCCAGGGCCCGGGTCACCAGGGCGCGGCAGGACGCGGAGAGAGAGGGTGATGCCGGTGAGGTGCAGGAGGGCGGCCGGGCCCAGGGGTTCGCCGTCGAGCAGGTCGGGGCCGAGCGCCGAGGCCGCCGAGCCGGTGCGGTAGTAGTGGACGCCGGTTCCGGCGGGGCCCGGGTCCTTGAGGAGGAGGCCCGTGGGGCGGTGCGGGTCGGTGCGGACATGCGTCACGTCGACCCCGGCGGCGGCGACCGCGGCGCGCACCCGGCGGCCCAGCGGATCGTCGCCGAGGGTCGGCCGGCGGCGAGGGCGGTTCGCAGATCCACGAGCGGGTTCCTTCCTTGGGTCTCAGGGGCAGCGGCAGTCGGCGGTCACGGTCAGCAGCCAGCGGACCTCGCCCGAGGCCGGGACGCGGGCGGCGTCGTCCGGGCCCGCGTCGGCGAGGTCGAAGACGCGGCCGAGCATCGGCTCGACGCCCGCACTGCGACAGGGACGGCCGGCGGGGAAGCCGCCGAGGTTGCGCCACAGGGCGACGGAGAGCGGCTGCCCCTCCGCCTCGACGGACAGGGCGAGCCGGTCCGCGCCGTCGTGCACACAGCACCGGCCACCGTCCACCACGGCCCCGACGGCCGTACCGTCGTCCGGCCCGAACCGGTCGAGCCGCAGCCCGAGAGGCGCGGGCCAGGTACCGGCCACCCAGGGGGCACCGTCCGGCCAGGGACCGTCCAGCAGGGGCGCCGCCTCCGGGAACAGCCGGGTGGGCGCCCCCTGACGGGCCCGCAGGACGGCCTCCTCGGAGAGGTCGAGCAGTGCGTGGGCGGCCCAGAGGAAACGGAAGCCGGGGTCGGCCCTCAGCACATAGGCGGCCTCGACGCCGTCGGCCGTACCGCGCAGCGTGCGTGTCAGGGTGAAGCGGTCGCAGCGGACGGTCTCCCCGCCACCGTCCCCCGCGCCGCTCACGACCCGGCTCCAGGGCCGGGACCAGGCGTCCCCGTGGTCGGGGGTGCCGCGGACGGTGGGGACGCACTCCTCCAGTCCCCCCGCGTCCACGAACGCGTCCCCCGGTGCCACGCGGTCGCGTTCGGGGCATTCGGGCCGCCACAGCCACTCGCGGCCGTCGTGCCGCAGCGAGGTCCAGCGGCCGCCGTGCGCGAGGTCGGTCACGACGTCGAGCGGCATGGTCACCACTCCGCGAAGGAGCCGTCGGCGTGCCGCCACACCGGGTTGCGCCACCGGTGTCCCGCGCGGTCGGCCGCGCGGACGGCCGCCTCGTCGAGCGTGATGCCGAGCCCGGGGGCGTCACCGCGGTGCGCGTGCCCGGCCACGAAGCGGAAGGGCTCGGGGTCGAGGAGGTAGGAGAGGAGGTCGGCGTCCTTGTTGTAGTGGATGCCGCGGCTCTGCTCCTGGATGAGGAAGTTGGGGGTGGCGAAGGCGACTTGGAGGCTGGCGGCCAGGGCGATGGGTCCCAGCGGGCAGTGCGGGGCGAGCTGGGCGCCGTAGGTCTCGGCGAGCGAGGCGATCCGGTGCACCTCGGAGATGCCGCCGGCGTGCGAGAGGTCCGGCTGGGCGACCGCGATGCCGGCGGCGAGGACGGGCAGGAACTCGGCGCGCGAGTACAGGCGTTCGCCGGTGGCGAGCGGCACCGGGCTGGTGGTGACCAGGCCGGGCAGCAGGTGGCCCTGTTCGGGGACGACCGGCTCCTCCACGAACAGCGGGTGCAGCGGGGCGAGTTCGGTGAGGACACGGCGCGCGCTCGCGGCGGTGAAGCGGCCGTGGAAGTCGACGGCGACGTCACGGTCCGGGCCGAGGGCGTCCCGGGCTGCGCTCACCCGGGCGACCACGGCCGCCGTCTCCGCCACCGTGGCCAACGGCGAGGTGGCTCCGGCGGCGTTCATCTTCACCGCGGTGAAGCCCGCCTCGACCTGGGCCGCTATCTGCTCGGTCAGCCGGCCGGGTTCGTCGCCGCCGACCCAGGCGTAGACCCGCACCCGGTCGCGCACCGGACCGCCCAGCAGGGCGTGCACGGGCGCGCCGTAGGTCTTGCCCGCGATGTCCCACAGGGCCTGGTCGAGGCCCGCGACGGCGCTCGACAGCACCGGGCCACCCCGGTAGAAGCCGCCCTTGGTGAGCACCTGCCAGTGGTCCTGGATGCGCAGCGGGTCCTGGCCCACCAGGTATTCGGCGAGGACGTCGACGGCCGAGCGGACGACCTCCGCGCGCCCCTCGACGACGGGCTCGCCCCAGCCGACCACGCCGTCGTCGGTCTCGACGCGGCAGAACAGCCAGCGCGGCGGGACGAGGAAGGTCTCTATCCGGTCGATCTTCACTGGCCGCCGCCGCCTTTCGTGTCGTCGGGCCCTGTCGCCTCGTCGGGCGCTGCCTCGTCGGGCGCTGCCTCGTCGGGCGCTGTCCCGTCTTCGGGGCCGTCGAGCCGGGCCAGGTCGCGACCCGCCTGGTCGAGCAGGGCCCGCATGGCGGTCTCGGCCGCCTGCGGGTCGCGGTCGCGTACGGCGTCCAGGACGGCGCGGTGGGCGGGCACCGGATCCTCGCTGTGCGGGGAGCTGTGCACGATCCGGTCGCGGTGGGCCAGCCCCGACTCGATCACCATCTCCATCCGTTCCAGCAGTTCGTTGTGGGTGGCGGTGAGCAGGGCGCGGTGGAAGGCCAGGTCGGCGTCGACGGCGTGGCCGGGGTCCGCCTCGTGCCGGCCCATCGCCTCCACGGCCGTCTCCAGGGAGAGCAGGTCGGCCTCGGTGCGCCGCTCGGCGGCGAGCCGGGCGGCGGCCGGTTCGATGATGGCGCGGACCTCGGCGAGGTTGCGCAGCAGCGACCGTTCCGCGCCGCTCGTGCGACCGCCCTCGAACTGCCAGCGCAGCACGTCGGCGTCGAGCAGGTTCCAGTCCGCCCGGGCCCGCACGAAGGTGCCGCGTTTCTGCCGGGCGTCGACCATGCCCTTGGCGGCGAGCACCTTGAGGGACTCGCGCAGCGCGGTGAGGCTGACGTCGAGTTCGCTCTGCAGCGCCACCAGGTCGAGCGTGGCCCCTTCCGGGATCTCGCCGCCCAGGATGCGGCGCGCCAGGGCCTCCACGGTCTGGCCGTGCACACCGCGGCGGGCGTAGGGCGTCATGTCGTACGGCCTTTCTGTTCGACGGGCGGTTCGACGGGGCTCATGCGGAAGCCTTCACGATGCTCCAGCCACCGTCCACGACGAGACTGGACCCGGTGATGTGGGAGGCCTCGTCGGCGCCGAGGAACGCGATCGCGGCGGCCACCTCCTCGGGGGTGCCGAAGCGGCGGGCGGCCGTCTGGGCGATGCTGCGTTCCCGTTCCGCGGGCGGCACCCGGTCCCAGGCCCCGGTCAGGATGGGCCCGGGGAGTACCGCGTTGACGCGCACCTGGGTCCCGTACTCGACGGCGAGCTGCCCGCACAGGGACAGCAGGCCGCCCTTGGCCGCGGCGTAGGCCGGGTGACCGGGGATGCCCGCGTGGGCGTGCACCGACGAGGTGAGCACCACGGCGCCGCGGCGGGCCCGCAGGTCGGGCAGGGCCGCTTTGACGCCGAGGAAGCCGCCGGTGAGGTTGACGGCGAGCTGCCGCTGCCAGGACGGCAGGGTCATCTCGTGGGCCGGCCGGACCTTGACGGTGTAGGCGTTGCCGACGAGCACGTCGACCGGGCCGAAGGCGTGGGCGGTGGTCACGATCCGCGCCCAGTCCTCCTCGGCGGCGACGTCCGCGTGCACGTACCTGGCCCGGCCGCCGTCCTTCTCGATCCCGTCCACCACGGCCTGCCCGCGCTCGTCCGCGATGTCGGCGAGCACGACGGCGGCGCCCTCCCCGGCGAGGCGTGCGGCGGTGGCGGCTCCGATGCCGGAGGCGGCGCCGTTCACCACGGCGGTACGGCCGGTGAAGCGGGCACCGTACCGTCGTACGGACTGGTCCATCGGGCTCCTTAGAGGGTGGGCTGCTGGAAACATATGCGTCCTACAGGCGTCTCAGCACCACCAGATCGGCATCGTGTTCGGCGCTCCACGCGAACGGCAGGCCGTGGTGGAGCAGATGGGCTCCGCCGTACGACGCTCCCGTCGCCGTGTCCCGGTAGCGCGCCGCCGGGTCCAGGCCGCGCAGCCGGAGCCGGTCGGGGCGGCCGGGCAGCAGCGGTGCCCCGTCGAGGCGGCCGGTGGAGAGCGCGGCGACGACGGTTCGGTCGCCGGCGTCGAACTGCACGCCGCAGCTGGTGTCGTCCGGTGTCCCGAGCAGCCGGGCCTCCCCGTGGTGGACGACGTCCCGCACCTCCTTGTAGCGGGCGATCCACCGGGCGGCCTCGGATCGCTGCCGCGGGGTCCAGGCGCGCAGGTCGGCGCCGATCCCGAGGACTCCGCACATGGCGTTGACGAAGCGGAAGGCGAGGCTGCGCGGGCGCGGGTCGAGGATGCCGGGGGCGTCGGTGACCCAGGAGCTCATGACGTGCGGCGCGTGGGCGTGCAGGAATCCGTGCTGGATGCGCAGCCGGTCCAGGGGCGCGGTGTTGTCGCTGGGCCAGACGACGTCGGTGCGGGCGAGGGTGGCGTGCTCGATCCGTCCGCCGCCGCCGGCGCAGCCCTCGACGGTGACGCCGGGGTGGGCGGCGCGCAGGTGGTCCAGGACCCGCAGGTATCCGGCGACGTGCTCGGCGTCCAGGTCGATCCGGTCGGCGGGTGGGGTGCCGGGGCGGCCGCGTTCGGTGGGCGGGCGGTTCATGTCCCACTTCAGGTAGCCGATGCCGTAGCTGCCGAGCAGCCGGTCGAGGGTACCGATGACGAAGTCCTGGACGTCGGTCCGGCCCAGGTCGAGGAGCAGCTGGTTGCGGACGAGACGGGCCGGGCGGCCCTCGACGCGGTAGACCCACTCGGGGTGTTCGGTGTGCAGCCGGCTGCCGGGGCTGACCGCCTCCGGCTCCACCCACAGGCCGAAGTCCAGGCCGAGGCCGCGGACGTCCGCGACGAACCGGTCGAAGCCCTGCCCGAACGCCTGCGGGTCGGGATACCAGTCGCCCAGTCCCCCGGTGTCGTCGCGACGGCCGGTGAACCAGCCGTCGTCCACGACGAACAGCTCGGCCCCGATGTCGGCGGCGGCCTTCGCCAGCTCCAGCTGACCGGCCGCGTCGACGTCGAAGCCGGTGGCCTCCCAGGAGTTGTAGAGCACCTTGCGGGGGCGGTGCAGCCGGTCGCCGGCCAGACGGCGCTCGTAGCGGTGCCAGACCCGGGACAGACCGTCGAGTCCGGCCGCGCTGAACGCGCAGGCGAGCCGGGGCGTCACGAGGGTCTCGCCGGGGGTCATGCGTACGGCGCCCTCGTGCGGGACCCGTCCGGCCCGGATCCGGACGGTCCCGCCCGGCTCGGCCTCCGCCGTGATGTGCCAGTTGCCCGCCCATTCGAGGGCGACACCGTACGCGGCCTGCTCGTCCTGCACGGCGAGCCAGGGCGCGTACGCGTGCCCGGCCACACCTTGCAGGCTGCCGATGGTGAACGTGCCCCTGGAGAGGTCGAGTCGGGTGCGCTGGAACTCCTGCGACCACTGCCCGGCGAGGTAGGTCAGCCGGGCCGCGCCGGTGACGGGGACGGTGACGGCGGCCGAGTCGAGCCGTTCCAGGCGGAGTTCGGCCGTGGCGGTGAACTCGGCCCAGCGGAGGATCACGTCGGTGCCGGGGACGGTCTCGTAGCAGAGGACCGTCCGCAGGCCGATCACCTCGTCCACGAAGGCGAGCCGAAGAGCCCCCTCCGTCTCCTTGGCGCCGTCGAACTCCCACCACACGCCCCGGCCCGCGGCCAGGTCTCCCACCACCAGCTCGGATCCGGTGAACGGCCGCAGTCCGTAGGGCAGATACTCGGCCGGAGCCGCGTCGGCGGGCGTGATGAAGTGGGTGCGGTGGGACCAGTCCAGGGCGGACGGCCCGTCCTCGACGCCGAGCGGGCCCCAGGCGTCGAGCTCGGCCCAGGGGCCGTCCGGGGAGAGGCGGACGGTGTAGCTGGTGTGCTCCGTCCGCAAGGTCCAGCGTCCGTTGGTCACTTGACCGCTCCCAGGTTGAGGCCGGCCACGAAGTGCCGCTGGAAGCGCAGGAACACGGCGACCGTGGGCGCGGCGGCGATCACGGACCCGGCCGCGATCACGTTCCACATCGACACGTACTGGCCCTGGAGTCCGATGAGGGCGGCGGTGATCGGCATCTTGCTGTCGCTGCGCAGCACGGTGATCGCCCAGAGCAGGTCGTTGAAGATCCAGGTGAAGGAGAGCGCGCTGAGGGCGGCCAGGGCGGGGCGGGTCAGCGGGAGGATGATCCGCCAGAAGATCTGCCAGGGCCCCGCGCCGTCCACGACCGCCGCCTGCTGGATCTCCACCGGGATCGACCGCATGAACCCGTGCAGGACGAAGACGTAGAAGCCGACGCCGAAGCCGATCTGCACGCCGATGAGCGCGGGCAGGGTGTCGTAGACCCCCATCACTTCGCTGAGTTTGGACACCGGGATGAGCAGGATCTGGGGCGGGAGCAGGTTGCCGCCGAGCATGAGCAGCAGCAGGGAGCGACGGAAGGGGAGTTCGTAGCGGCTGAGGGCGAACGCGGCCATGGCGGCGAGCGCGAGGGTCACCAGGACGCAGGGGACGGTGACGAGCAGGCTGTTGATCAGGGCCTGCTGCTGGCCGCCGTCGGTCCAGGCCCGGCCGAAGTTGGACAGGGTGAAGGAGTGCGGCCGGCTGCCCAGGCCGTGGGCGGCGATGTCGTCGAAGGAACGCAGGCTGGTCACCAGGACCAGGGCGATGGGCAGCAGCCACAGGACGGCCAGGGCGCCGGCACCGAGGTGGAATCCGGCGGTGGCCGCTCTTCTGCGGCGCACTGCCGTGGAGCCGGCCGTGGAGTCGGCGGACATCAGTCGGCCTCCCGGAACGCGCGCACGAGATAGGAGGCGATGACCCCGAAGGCGAGGACGAAGATGACGACGGCCAGGGCGGAGCCGTAGCCGAGTCGCAGGGACTGGAAGGCGGTCGAGTACATGTAGGTGCTCAGCAGCTCGGACGAGTGGTAGGGGCCGCCGCGGGTGAGCGACCAGACGACGTCGAAGGAGCGCAGCGAGTCGATGACGATGACGGACAGAACGACCGCGTTGACACTGCGCAGTTGGGGCAGCGTGATGTGCCGGAGGCGCTGCAGTGCGCTCGCCCCGTCGACCTTGGCGGCCTCGTGGAGCGCCGGGTCGATGCCCTTCAGGCCCGCGAGGTACAGCACCATGACGTAGCCGATCTGGCGCCACAGCGCGGGCACGATCACCGCGTACAGGGCGGTGTCCTGGTCGGCGAGCCAGGCGTGCTGGAGGCTGCCGAGGCCGACGGCGTCCAGCAGGCGGTCGAGGACGCCGTCGGGCTGGTAGATCGCCTGCCAGACCAGGGCGGTGGCGACCAGCGAGAAGACGACCGGCAGGAAGAGGGCGGCCCGGTAGAAGCCGACCCCGCGCCGCTCCTGCTGGAGCAGCAGCGCGGCGGCGAGCCCCAGTACGGCGGAGAGGCCGCCGAAGAGGACCAGCCAGAGCACGGTGTGGCCCGCGGCACTGCGGAAGACGTCGTCATGGGCCATCTCCCGGAAGTTGTCCAGGCCGACGAACTGCGGCGGGGAGACGCCGTCCCACTTGGTCAGGGCGAGGTAGAAGCCCTGGAGCGCGGGCCAGAACACCCACAGGGCCTCGGCGAGCAGCGGCACCAGGACGAAGGCGAGGACCAGCGGCGGGGTGCGCCGGGAGCCCCGGGCCCGCCTGCCGCCGGTGGGCGTGCGGGCCGGGGACCTCCTTTCGGGCGCGGTCAGGACGGCCATGTCAGGCGTTCCAGATCTTCTCGGCGTCCCGCTGCCAGTCGGTCAGGATGCCGCCGACCGACTTCGGCCTGGCCAGGAACCTGGTCAGGGCGGTGTCCGCGGTGGGCTGGAGGGCGTCGCTGGAGTCCCGGTTGAAGAACTGGGTGATCTCGGCGGCCGCGGCGACATGCGCGCGGCCCTTCTTCACCAGGGCGGTGCCGGAGTCCTTGGCGTCCGGGTTGCAGGGCAGGACGGTCCCGGAGGAGCCCTTGATGTAGATCTCCTGGGCTTCGGCCGTGGCGAGGTACGTCAGCAGGGCGCGGACCTGGTCGCGGCGGCCGGTGCGGGCGCTGGCGAAGTAGCCGTCGACGGGAGCCTCTTCAGCAAGGGGGACCTTGGAGTCGATGACGGGGAAGCGGAAGAAGTCGATGTCGTCCAGGGCGCTCCTGGGTGCCGAGTCGGCGAAGAAGGTGCCGATGAGCATCATGCCGGTCTTGCCGCCCAGCAGGGCGGTCGTGGCGTCCTGGAAGGCGAGGGCGGTGCCGTTCGGGTCGAAGTACGGCAGCACCTCCTGCCAGCGGGCGAAGACCCTGCGCACCTCGGGGTCGTCGAACCGGTGCTTCCCGGCGAGGAGTTCGCGATGGTACTGGGCGCCGTTGACGCGGATGTCGAGGTAGTCGAACCAGGCCGACGCCACCCAGGGGGTGTTGCCGCCCGCGCCGAGCCCGATCGGGGCGACTCCCTTGCTCTTGAGCTTGTCGCACAGGTCGAGGAAGCCGTCCCAGCTCGTGGGCTCGCTCACGCCCCACTTGGCGAAGTGGGACTTCCGGTAGAACATGCCCCACCAGTAGTAGGTGTTGGGCACGAAGACCTTCTTGCCGGAGCTCGCGGTGCACAGCGAGTGCAGCGCCTTGGTGTACCGCTTGAGGTCGGGCGAGGAGCTCCACACCTCGTCGAGGTCGAGCAGCAGGCTCTTCCTGGCGTAGGCGTCCGCGACCGAGCCGGGGTACCAGGTGTACACGTCCGGCGGGTTGGCGGAGGTGAGGTAGGTCGGCAGCTGGGTGCGGAAGGTCTCGGCGGCGACCGTGTTGAGACTTGCCCGGCCGGGCCCCTTCTTGCCGTAGGCCGCGACCAGGTCCTCCATCGCCGCCTTGGCCTGCGGGGCGGACAGGTTGGACTGGAGGGTCACCGCGCCCGTCGAGGAACCCTTGCCGGAGGAGGTGGAGGTGACGCAGCCGCTGAGCAGTGCCGCGGTTCCGGCGGCACCGAGTCCGGTGAGGAAACGCCGTCTGCTGGTCTGGGGGTCGGCCATGGTGGATTCCTCGTTCACTTGAGTCGGGTCCGGTACACGTGGCCGTCGACTCCGCGGAACACCGCGTCCACGGCTCCGTCCGGGCCGGCGACCGCGCCGAGTGCGCCGTCGAACGCGGCGCTCGGGAACTCCTGCCGCTTGCTCCAGCCCTGCCAGGCGCCGTCGGCGTACCGCTGCTGCCAGAGCGTGTAGTCGGCGGCCCGCACGTAGAGCAGCACCGTGTCCTGGACGGAGACCAGCGTCGGGCTGCCGCTGACGGTCCCGCCGAGGGACGTCCATCCGGACCACTCTCCCGAGGTGTCGCGGGTGCGCGTCCACACGTCGTCCGCGGCGGTGCGTACGGCGACGTGGACGCGTCCCTGGGCGTCGACGACGGCGGAGGGGCGGCCGCGGGCCTGCCGGTCACCGGGTGCGCCGAGCGAGGACCAGCCGGAGGCCGGGCCGCGCTGCACGACCGTGCCGTCGGCGCCGCGTGCGAACAGCGTCCAGTGGCCGGGGTCGGTGAAGGCGACGGACGGTGCGTCGGTCAGCTCCCCGCCCAGGGACTGCCATCGACCCCAGCGGCCGTCGGCCTGGACCCGCCGGTAGGCCCGCGAGTCGGCGCCGCGTACGAAGACGTCGATCCGGCCGTCGGCGGAGGCGTACACGGCGGGCTGGCCGAGGATCTTGCCCTGTGCGGGACCGCCGAGGTCCTTCGTGCGCCCGCCGGTCCTCTCCACGAGCGAGCCGTGCGGCCCCCGGAAGAAGGTGGAACCGTCGCTCGCCACGGCCGGGCTCGCCGTGGCGGTCACGCCCAGGTCCGTGCCCGGCAGCGCGTCGGCGCCGGTCAGCCTGAGGAACGCGGTGCCGTGCGCGGGGACCTCGACGGTGTACGACCCCGTGTGCGTGCCCCGGTCGGCACGCGCCCGCAGGTCACGGACGCGCACCGGGCCGCCGAGGCCGGTGTCGGCGAACTGCACGGTGCGCAGGGCCGGTTGGCCGGAACGGTTGAGGAGCACGACCGCGCGCTGCCCCTGCCTCCGCAGCACCTTGCTGTAGACGTCGCCGACGGAGTCGGTCGCCACCCGTACCCCCTGGACGGCGAGGGGGTCCTGGTCGACGGCGATGATCTCCGGATTGCGGAGGGTCGCGGTCATCGCGTCGGGCAGTGTGCGCGGGTCGGAGCCCAGCATCAGCGGTGAGCCCATCTCGGCCCACATCACGAACTGGGTGGTGGACTCCTCCTGCGTGAGCTCGTACGACCCGTCCGCCATCTTCCGCATGGGGATGAGGTAGTCGGGGTCGTTGTAGTGGCCGGGGCCCTGTGCCTCGGGATGCCAGGCGTTGGCGTCCATGTTGCGCAGGATGTCGGGCCATTCGCCGGGACTGGGGGTGCCCCAGGCGATGTCGGTGCCGGTGCGCCAGGAGTCGGCGATCGCCGGGGCGTAGACGTAGGCGTTGTGGGCGTCCTGCTCGGGGGTGTGCGGCAGGCCCCAGTCGTCGGTGAGCGGGTTGCAGAGGTTCAGCAGCATCCTGCGCCCGGACTTGGCGACCGCGTCGCTGAACTCCTTGAAGGCGGGGCCCGGATCGAGCTTCGCCCCGATTCCGCAGAGGAAGTCGACCTTGATCGCGTCGATCTTCCAGCTCGCGAACTGCCGCGCGTCCTGGTCGTAGTACCCCCGGCTGCCGAGACCGCAGCTCTTGCCGCCGTCGTAGGTACCGGCGTCGGTGTAGATGCCGGCCCGCAGTCCCCGTTGGTGCAGGTAGGAGACGAGGGCCGGGATACCGGAGGGGAAGCGGTCCGGGTTGGCCACCAGCCGGCCCTGGGCGTCGCGGGGGTTGTCGGCCTGCCAGCCGCCGTCCAGCCACACGATGTCGTAGCCGCTGTCCCTCAGGCCGCTGCTGACCAGCTTGTCCGCTACGGCGCGCACCTCGCTCTCGGTGGGCGCGCCGAGCCCGTAGTAGGTGTTCCAGCCCATGTAGGGCGTCGGCGCGAGGCCGCTGTCGTAGGCGGCGGGTGCGCCCTGGTCGACGGTCGTCTGCGCGACGGCGTCGGGGGTCACGGTGGCGGCCAGGACCACCGCGACGGCGGTGGCGAGGGCCGGCCGGGCGGCCCGGTGGTGCCGGGGTCTGCGTGCGGGCGGGTGCGGGGTCACGTGCCTCTCCCAGGGGTCGGGAAGCAGGAGAACGAGACGCGGGCCGCGCTGCTGCAGCGGGCCGACGACGTCACGGCGACGACTGTGGTGCGTGGCCGGAATTGCGTCAAGGTTAATTACTAATTTAGTAGAAGCAGGGCGAGGATGCGCACAGAGTCTTGACAGGTCCATCTCGCGAGGGCAACGTTCGGCAACGTTGCCAGAAGGTCTGGCAACGTTGTCATCACCTCGGTACCCGGCTCGAACTCACCTGATCGGAGCCCTCGTTCCTGTCGGATCAGTCAACTCCGCCGTCCCGCCGTGCCGTTCTCTCCGCCGGAACCACCCCGCCGGCCGGATTCGGGCTCCCCACGGGCCCGTTCGCCACCGCCGCGACGGCCCGATCCGGACAACCGCCGCAGGGCTCCTCCGGTGGTGGTCACGGGAGGGAACTCGCCGCCTACCGGCCGGTCTCGGTGTCCTCCACCGACTACGCGGCCACGCCCGCGGAGTTCGCTGTGGACGGACTCGGCACGGTCGGCGTCCGCGGCTCCGGATGGCGTGCCGCGCCCGGCGACCCTGCCGTCGGCGGCCGAGGCCCTGGCCGCCGCCGCCCCCGACGAGGCTGGCCTCTTGCCGGGAGGGCAGCCTCGCGAGGATTCAGTCGTCGTGTCTGGTGTTCTCGCTCGGCAGGAACCTCTGGCGGGCCCAGAGGCTCACCAGTGCCGTTCCGCCGGCCAACAGCGGCACCGGGTCCCGGGCAGGCGGAGCCACCACGTATCCCAGCGCCGTGGCCGTGCAGACGGTCAGGGGAATGAACGCCGCCGCACCCTCCATCCCCCATCGCAGCGCAGGCCGAGCGGTGCCCAGGGCGCTGGCCCCGCCGGGCACCCAGGGGCTGACCGCGACCACCAGCAGTCCCGTCGTGGCGCAGGTGTCGACCAGCTGACAGGACATCACCTCGGGGCCGTGCGGGCCAGCCGTCCACAGTCGGAGGGTATCGCCGATCAGCATGAGGGACAGCCCGCCGATCCCCACCCACAAGGTGGCTCTCTGGTCGCTCCGTACGAGACGGCGCAGGGAGAACAGAAAACTGAGGAACACGACTTCAGCGGCCCACAGGACACCGACCATCCCCGTCCCCAGCCGCCAGCCGTCACCGGCCCCCCGCAGCAGTACCCAGCCCGTCATGAACACGGCCCCGGCTGTGACAACCCCGTCGAGCACCCGCCGCAGCAGCACGTGCCGACCTGTACCGGCATCGGCCGCGATTACCAGACCAGCCATCCCCAGGCCGACCGTCAGCGTCACTCCGGTGACCACCACCGAGCCCAGCAACGATCGCGCGTCCCGTCCCGAAGTCGGAGGCTCGGCCGACAGCACGGTGACCGCTCCCCGGTACACGCCTCCGGCTACCGCGGAACTCCCCAACAGCAGCAGACGTGTCCGCACCCGGCCGCTCGTTTCCCTGGCCCGGAGCATCAAGGAGGCCGCCAAGCCCCAGCAAGCGGTGGACGGCCCGAAAGCCACCATCCGCGCCGACCCGCTACCGGCGGCCCACGCCCCGCCGAACATCAGCACTGTTCCCACGAGACATGCCACGCCCACCGCCACCCAGGTCCGTGCACAGGTCCGACGGCATCGGGCCGCCCGGCCCCTGAGCACGTCCGGTGACTTCCCCAGCCCCGGCATCTGGTACGCCTCCCACCGTCCCCCGCCCGCAGGGCCGCACCCGCAGGCCCCCGGATCCATGCAGAAACCGTAGAAGACCTGGCACCGCCCCGAACGGAACCACCGGTTCATTCACTCGTACTGCGTAAGAGGGGAGAGATCGCCGACCCTCCGCCTCGCGCCGCACATGTCTCGGCGCCGAGAACCAGCGAGCCGAGCTCCGACTCCCGTGCCGGCACGGCGATCCGTGCTTCACCGAGCCTCGGCCGCCCCGGCGCCCCCTTCGGATCCCGGTGGCACGGCTTGTGCCGGAGGGAACCGCGGCCCCGGACGGGGTCGTGTCCTGGTAGGGGTGAAGGGGAAACCGAGCGAGGTTCGGGGGAGCCATGCAAATCATCGAGGTGACCGGATATGCCGTCCGATCTGCTGTGATCACCATGAGGCGGACAGGGAAGCCTCTTGAATTCGTGATCTTCCCGATGCTGCATGTGGCTTCGCCGACGTTCTACTCCCAGGTCCGCATCAGACTCAGGGAATGCGACCTCATAGTCATCGAGGGAATCCGAGGGAATTCGGTCGGAGTGAGTGCCCTCACACTCGCTTACCGGTTCGCCCCACGACGTCGGCGCAACGGCTTGCAGGAGCAGCGCGATGACCTGCTGCTTCCCGAGTCCGTGCCGGTGGTCAACCCGGATGTGACCGCGGCGGAGGCGATCGCGGATCTGAAGACACCGCCGCGGTGGACCTACCTGCTCCTCATGGTCGCGGCACCCGTGATGGGCCTGGTATTCGCGCTGCGCGGCCCGCGCGCCTTCCTCGATGAGGACCTGGTGGTCGACGATCTGCCGTCGACGCTGCGGGCGGAGATGATGGCCGACGGTCCTTTGGAGCATGCGATGACGGGCCGGCGCGACAGACGGTTACTCGACGCGCTCGGCGAGATCCACGCGGAGCACGCCGACGAGCCGATCCGGGTGGCCATCGTCTACGGAGCCGGCCACGTCCCCGCGATCGTATCGGGTCTGATGGATCGTTACGGGTACCGGGCACGTGAAGCGGAATGGCTTACCGTCCTTGTCCCGTCGTAGATCGCCGGTGAAACCGGGTTCTGCGCGGCCCGGCAGACGGCGGCGTTACGGCTGGGTCTGATCACGTGATGCCGAGTGCGGTCAGTGGCCGGTTGAGGTCGCGGAGTGTCTGCACTGCACAAGATCGCGGCCACCGGCACGGCGCTCTGCGCACACTTCAGCGTGCTGCGGCACCGCGCTCGCTGAGCCCGATCGTCGTGACCCGCTGATCCCGGTCAAGGGCGCCGGTCACCAACTGGTCCCAAGAATGATCGAGGGCCGGTTTCGGATGCCTCCGAATCCGGCCCTGACCTGCGACTTCGTAAAGTCGGGACGACAGGATTTGAACCTGCGACCCCTTGACCCCCAGTCAAGTGCGCTACCAAGCTGCGCCACGTCCCGGTGCGCCAACTCGCAGTGACCCGCGTGATCGCGCGAACAGCACCTTACCCCACGTCCCCGGGCGGGCTGAAAAAGGGCGGCGGGCGGTGGGGGGACAATCGGTCGTATGGGAGACGCCGCGGGGACAGGAGCACGGGACCGGGACACCGAGGGGCGGGCGCGCAACGCGCGGCCGCGCGACGGGCTCGGGCGGCCGCTGCCGTACGGCGCGCCGGGCGTCGAGCGGCAGCCCGAGGGGGTCGTACGGACCCCGGAGGAGACGGTTGCCGAGGCGCAGGCGCTGCTGGACGCCGGGAAGCCGTTCCACGCGCACGAGGTGTTCGAGGACGCCTGGAAGTCGGGGCCCGAGGCGGAGCGGACGCTGTGGCGGGGGCTGGCCCAGCTCGCGGTGGGGCTCACCCACGCGGCCCGCGGGAACGTGACCGGCGGGGCGCGGCTGCTGCGGCGCGGCGCGGGCGCGGTCGAGGAGTGGGCGGCCGGGGGCGGGGTGCGGCGATCGTACGGGATCGATGCCGACGGGCTCGCGGCGTGGGCGCGGGAGCTGGCCGGTCGGGTGGAGGACGGCGCCGGGAGCGTGGACGCGAGCGGCGAGGCGCCCCGGCTGCGCGGCGCCCGGTAGCACCGGGGTGACCCGCTGTCAGTGGCATGCGGCAGACTCGGGAGCGTGCGAAAGATTCATGTCATCGGTATCGGCGCGGGCGACCCCGACCAGCTCACCCTCCAGGCGGTCCGGGCGCTGAAGAGCACGGACGTGTTCTTCCTCCTCGACAAGGGCGAGGTCAAGGGCGACCTGACCCGGCTGCGCAGGGACATGCTCGACACCCACATACCGGACGGCGGTTACCGGCTGGTCGAGGCCCGCGACCCGGAGCGGGACCGGGCCGCGGGCGGCGGGGCGTACTCGCCGGCCGTCGGTGACTGGCGCAGCGCCCGCGCGGACATCTACGAGCGGCTGATCCGCGAGGAGCTGGGCGCCGAGCAGACCGGCGCCTTCCTGGTGTGGGGCGATCCGTCGCTGTACGACAGCACGTTGGCGATCCTGGAGGAGGTGCTGGCCCGGGGCGCGGTGCGGTTCGCGTACGACGTGGTGCCCGGCATCAGCAGTGTCTCGGCGCTGGCGGCGCGGCACCGCACGGGGCTGAACCGGGTGGCCCGGCCCGTGCAGATCACCACCGGGCGGCGGCTCGCCGAGGGGCTGCCGGACGGTGTGGACGACGTGGTGGTGATGCTCGACGCCCACCAGGCCTTCCGCCGGTACGCGGACCAGGACATCGACATCTACTGGGGCGCGTACCTCGGCACTCCGGACGAGCTCCTGGTCTCCGGTCCGATCGCCGAGGCCGGTCCGCGCATCGAGCGGCTGCGGGCCGAGGCACGCGAGCGCAAGGGCTGGATCATGGACACGTATCTGCTGCGCCGCCACCCGGAGGTTCCGAAGGAGGGCTGAGCGCCGGCCGACCTGAGCGGCGGACTGTCCGGACAGACGGCGAAGTCGGCGCCTGCCGCCAGGACCGGCTGACGGTCGGGGCGGTCACGCGGAGCCGAACCCCAGCCGTTCCAGTACGCCGGCGACATCCGGCACCACCGTCACGCCGTCCGGCAGCGGAGGCCGCCGTACGACGACCACGGGCAGCCCCAGCTCCCGTGCGGCCGTGAGTTTGGCGGCGGTGGCAGCTCCCCCGCTGTCCTTCGTGACCAGGACATCGATCAGGTTCCCCGCCAGCAGCGCCGTCTCGTCGGCCACGGTGAACGGCCCGCGGGCCAGCAGCACTTCGGTATGCCTGGGCAGGGGAGGCTCGGGGGGCTCCACGGACCGTACGACGAAGTGCCGGTCCGTCAGGTGGGCGAAGGCGGACAGGCCCAGGCGGCCGGTGGTGAGGAAGACGCGGGGGCCGAAGCGGGGCAGGACGGCGGCCGCCGCTGGCAGGGACGGGACCGGGTGCCAGTGGTCGCCGGGGCGCGGTTGCCAACCGGGGCGGCACAGGACTACGGAGGGGATCTCGGTGGCCCGGGCCGCGCGTGCCGCGTTCGCGGTGATCGTCTCGGCGAAGGGGTGGGTGGCGTCCACCAGCGCGTCCACGCGATGCTCGCGGAGCCAGTCGGTGAGGCCGGCCACCCCGCCGAACCCGCCGATCCGCACCTCACCGGCGAGCGAGCCCGGCTTCGCGACCCGGCCCGCGAGCGAGGTCGTGACACGGACTCCGGGACACCCCGACAACTCGGCGGCGAGACGACGGGCCTCGGCGGTACCGCCGAGGATGAGGACGTGCGGGGACATGGGTGGAGCGTACGGGGTCCCCCACGGGTGGCGGCGGCTCGGGGCCGGGGCTGGGCGCGAAGGGCGTCGAGGGAACGCCGGGACACGCGACGGCCGCCCGGCAGAGTCGCCGGGCGGCCGTCGCGGGCGGGACCTCCGTCAGCCCTGGCGGGCCTTGAAGCGGGGGTCCTTCTTGTTGATCACGTAGACCACGCCGCGTCGGCGGACCACCTGGGCGCCGGGCTTGGCCTTCAGTGAACGCAGGGACTTGCGCACCTTCATGGTTCTGTTCTCCTCGGGTCGGTCACCGGGCCGGGTCAGCCGCGGGCGGCGGCGGTGCGGCCGAAACGGCGCTCGAAACGCTCCACTCGGCCGGCGCTGTCCAGGACCCGCGCCTTGCCGGTGTAGAAGGGGTGCGACGCGGACGAGATCTCCACGTCGATCAGCGGGTAGGTGTTGCCGTCCTCCCACTCGATGGTCCGGGACGAGTCGGCGGTCGAGCGGATCAGGAACGCCGAGTCCGCGGCGCGGTCCCGGAAGACCACGAGGCGGGACGCGGGATGAATGCGGGCCTTCATGGGGTTTCCTCTCTTGGCTGCTGGTGCGCTTGCGCTCGGCTTCAGCGCTCTTCGCGGAAGTCGACGTGCGCGCCGGCCACCGGGTCGTACTTGCGCAGGACCAGCCGGTCGGGGTTGTTCCGGCGGTTCTTGCGGGTCACGTAGGTGACGCCGGTCCCTGCCGTCGACTTCAGCCTGACGACGGGACGCGCGGTGCTGCGTGCCATGAGGTCCTCCTTTCGCCCACACCCGGGATCTTTGATCCGAGCATGTCATTCACGACCTCTGCAACAACGCCTCCCGCCGTCGCATTCCCGCGCTGCCGGACCGGACGGACCTGACGGACCGGACGGACCTGACGGGCCGGACGGACCGGGCGGACCGGTCAGCGCAGGAGGAGCTGCAGGCCGCCCACGATGGTCGCCGCGATGACCAGCTGCTCGAACAGCCGCTGGTTGATCCGGTGCACCGCCCATCTGCCGATCACCGCGCCGGGGACGACGAACACCACGAGCGTGGCGTCCAGGAGCAGCGAGTTGCCGTCGATCAGGCCGAGGCCGGCGCTGAAGGGGACCTTGGAGACGTTCACGATCAGGAAGAAGAACGCCGAGGTGCCCAGGAAGCCGAGTTTCCGGAAGCCGGCCGACAGCAGGTACATCGACATCACCGGGCCGCCCGCGTTGGCGACCATCGTGGTGAAGCCGCCCAGCACGCCGTACGAACCGGCTTTCACCCGGCCCGCCCGGGTGGTGACGGCGTCCGGGTCGTCGGGGCGGTCGGCCGTGCGGCGCCGCCACAGTGTGACTCCGGCCATCAGCAGCAGGATCGCGCCGATCGAGGTCCGTACGACGCCGTCGTCGGCCCAGACCAGGAACACCGTGCCGATCACCACGCCGGCCGCCACCGCCGGGAACAGCCGCCACAGGGTGGGCCAGTGGGCGTGCCTGCGGTAGGTCGCCACGGCCAGCACGTCGCCCGCGATGAGCAGCGGGAGCAGGACGCCGGTGGAGGCGCGGGCCGGGAGGATCGCGGCGAAGATGGCGAGGCTGACGGTGTTGGCCCCGCTGACGGCGGTCTTGGAGAAGCCGACGAGCAGGGCGGCGAGTGCCAGGGCGGCGAACTCCCAGCCGGAGATGTGCCAGAGCGTCATCGTGTTCATGCGGGAACCGATGCTATGTCCGGACAACCGGGCGGTGTAAGTACCGTCTCGCTGATTGGCCCCGGCCCGGGAACGGGCGACCTCCTGGGGGCTGCCGCCCCCGGACACCCCGCTTCGGCGTGAACGGCCTCGTCCTCAAACTCCGGACGGGCTGAGCGAGGTGCGGGGTGGCCTTCGTCCTCGAAGACCGGACAGGCCGCTCGAACACCAGACAGGCCGAGTGGGGTGCGGGCCGTCCTTCGCCCCGAACACCGGACGGGGTGGGTCGTGGTGCGGAGCGGCCTTCGTCTCGGGCGTGGTCGGGGGCGTTTGCCGTCGTGGCGTCGGGGCACCCGCGCAGCGATGACGGCACAGCTCAGAAGGGAGATGCGCACCATGTCCGTGGTGAAGAGCACACTGCCCGACGAGGCGCTCCGGGTCACCGGGAACGCTCTCCAGGAGACCCTGGTGGACCTGCTCGGACTGTCCTTGATCGGGAAGCAGGCGCACTGGAACATCGTCGGGCCGCGGTTTCGCTCGATCCACCTCCAGCTCGACGAGGTGGTCGCCACCGCGCGCACCTACTCCGACACCGTCGCGGAGCGCGCCGCCGCCCTGGGGGTGTCGCCGGACGGTCGTCCGGAGACCATCGCCGCGGCCTTCTCGCTGCCCGGCGCCAAGGACGGCTGGCTGCGCGACGACGAGGTCGTCGACCTGATGGTGCGGAGCCTGGAGGCGGCGATCGGCCGGCTGCGCGAGCGCATCGCCGCGACCGACGAACCCGACCCGGTCACCCAGGACCTGCTGATCTCCCTCACCGCCGACCTGGAGAAGCAGCGCTGGATGTTCGCGGCGGAGAACAACTGAGCCTTCCGGAGGGTTCGTTCGGGGTCGGAAAGTCGAGCGCCGAGCCCGACACCGTCCGGCGGCGCACGGCCCTGTGATCGCCTCTGAGCCATGAGCTCACAGCCCCCGGTCGTGGTTCTTCAGCTCTTCCCCAGCGGAAAGAGCGCCCGTACCGTCCACCCGCCCGCCGCCCTCGGCCCCGCGTCCAGCGTGCCGCCGAGGGCGGTGACGCGTTCCGTGAGGCCGACCAGGCCGAAGCCGCCGCCGTGCGCCGCGTCCGGGAGCTGGGCGGAGCCGTGCCCGTCGTCGGTGACGGTCACCTCCAGGCGGTCCCCCGCCCGGCGCAGCCGCACGGCGATCGCGGTGGCGTCGCCCGCGTGCCGCCGTACGTTGGTCAGGGCCTCCTGGACCACCCGGAAGGCGGCCGACTGCACCTCGTGGGGCACCTCGGCGTCCAGGCCGGGAGCACGGTCGAGGGCGACCCGCTGGCCGGGCGCCGGGAAGCCGTCGGTGAGTTCGGCGATGGCGGCGAGGTCGCCGACCGGACGGCGGTCGGCCTCCGTACCGGTGTCCCGCAGCACGCCGACCGTCCGCCGCATCGACGCCAGCGCCTCGGTGGCCGCCCGCTCGATGCCGGCGAGGACGGGGTCCAGTTCCCGGGAGGGCGAGGCCGCCATCATGCGGGCCATCTGCGTCTGCACGAGGATCCCGGTGACATGGTGGGCGACGAAGTCATGCAGGTCGGCCGCGATGGCCAGCCGCTCCGCCCGGCGGGTCTCGCCCACGGCCACGGTCCGCCGGTAGTCCAGCGAGCGCAGATAGCCGGCGAACCCGGCGGTGAGGCCCACCAGGACGAGTCCGACGGCGACGAAGCCCAACGCGTCGCCGGACAGCGTCCGGGAGAGCCGGACCGGTGTCGTCAGCAGCGCGGCCGCGACGAGCAGACCGCACCCCACGGCCCAGCCGGGCCGGCAGTGCCGTACCGCGACGAACAGCAGGCACACCAGGAGCATGACCTCGCCGGGGCCGAACGGGTAGCTGCCGCCGGAGACCAGCGAGCCCACCGTGAGCAGGGCGGACAGCGCGCCGGGGACGGCGGTGCGCAGTTCGGGGGTCAGCCACGGCGGGCGGCGCGCGGCCGGCCAGAGCACGGCGGTGAGGCCGGCCGGCAGGACGACCGCGACCGGCCAGAGACTGTGCCCGGCCGCACCCGTGTTCAGGAGGTCGGCGACGCAGGCCACGACCAGCACGCCGACGCCGAAGCCCCGGAGGCAGCCGTAGGGGGAGACGGACTTCATGCGGATCACGTTAGACACCGCCGCCACCGGGCCGGATCGGCCGAACGGCCGAGGCGGGTGCGCCGGACCATGGCCGTACGGCCGAGGCGGGCGCCCGGGCCCGCGGGCGAGGGTGAAGCCAACGGAGCAGCTGCTCCCCCTTCGCCCCGTCAGGTCTTCAGGAGTACGCCATGCAGCGCAGCAAGTTCGTCGTGGGAGTCGTCGGTGGTGCCACCGCCGGCGTCGCCCTGGCCGGCCTCGGCACCTACTTCCTCGCCGACCCCGAGTCGACCAGCCGGCTGGACGCCTACTCCACGGTCACCGTCGACGGTCACAAGGCGCTCGCCGCAGACATCGTCGCGGGCCGCACCCAGAGCAAGTACCACCCGCTGCCCTGGGTCGGCGCCAAGATCACCGGAGTGACCTGCCCGTCCGGGCTCAAGGCCGTCGCCGGGGCCACCGTCACCTGCACCGGCAAGAAGGCGGACGGCTCCGGGGTCCGGATCCCGGTCCGTGTCGTCAGCGCCACGGACAAGTCCGTGACCTGGAAGTTCGAGCGCTGATCGGGGCCGGAACATGACCGAGGCACTGGCCGGACACGGCCTCGTGAAGAAGTACGGCGCCACGACCGCCCTCGCGGGCATCGACGTGGCGGTCGGCGAGCGTGACTCGCTGGCGATCATGGGCCCGTCGGGGTCCGGGAAGTCCACCCTGCTGCACATCCTGGCGGGGATCATCCGCCCGGACGGCGGTCAGGTGCTGCTGCGCGGCGAGCGCATCGACAAGCTGGGCGAGAACAGACTCAGCGAGCTGCGCCGCAAGCGGTTCGGGTTCGTCTTCCAGTCCGGCCAGTTGCTTCCCGAGCTGCCCGCCGAGGAGAACGTGGCCCTGCCGCTGATGCTGGAGGGCCTGCCGCGCCGCCGGGCGGTGCAGCTGGCCCGGCGCTGGTTCGACCCGCTCGGTCTGACCGGGCTGGAGCGGCGGCGGCCCGGCCAGCTCTCCGGCGGACAGGCCCAACGGGTCGCCATCGCACGGGCGTTGGCCGTCGAACCGGACGTGGTCTTCGCCGACGAGCCGACCGGCGCCCTGGACCAGGCCACCAGCGCGGAGGTGGTACGGCTGCTCACCTCCGTCACCCGCGAACAGGGCGCGGCCCTGGTGATGGTGACCCACGACGCGGATGTCGCCGCCCACTGCGACCGGATCCTCCAGGTGCGGGACGGCCGGATCAGCTCCCACACCCAGTACACGGTCGCCTGACCGGCCCGACCCTCCAGCGGAGACCCTGACATGCGTTCCCCCGTCCTGCCCCTGACGTGGCATCTCGCCAGATCGTCCGGCCGCCGCGGCCTGCAGAGCCAGCTGCTCGCGGCCGGTGCCGCCGCCGTCGGCTCGCTCGTCCTGCTGATCCTGCTCGCCGCGTATCTGGGCTCCGGCGTCCGCGCCGACCGCACCGCCTGGCGCACCCCCGACGCCGACCGGCACGGCACCGCCGTCCAGGCCCTCACCACCACCTATGTCCGCGACGCCCCCGTCACCGTCGTCTCGCTCGCCCAACTCCCGCACCACGCACGGACTCCCGCCCCGCCTGGCCTGTCCGCCTTCCCGAAGCCCGGCGAGGTGTACCTCTCCCCCGCCCTCGCCGAGCGCCTGCACGCCCTGCCCGCGGGCCAACTCGCCGACCGCTTCCCGAAGGTGCGGTCGTACGGCACGATCGGCGCCGCCGGTCTCGCCTCGCCGGACGAGCTGGTCGCCGTGGCCGGGCGGAGGCCGGGTGACCCGGCGGTCGCCGGCTCCGCCTCTCCGCAAGGGCTGTGGGACGACGGGCTGACCGCCCGCGCCGTGGTCTCCGGGTTCGGCGGTACCGGGCGGAGCGTGTTCACCTCCGCCGACCAGGACGCGGTGCTGCTCGGGGCAGGTCTCCTCGCCGTGCCGGTGGTCGTACTGGCCTCGGCCGCCGGGCGGTTGGGAGCGGCCCGGCGTGAACAGCGGCTGGCCGCGCTGCGGCTGGCCGGGGCGACCCCGCGCCAGATCCTCGCCATGACCGGCGCCGAGTCGGCGGCGGTGGGCGCGGCGGGTGCGCTGACGGGCGCGCTGGCGTACTGCGCGCTGCTGCCGCTGCTGGCCCGGGTCCCGTACGGGATCGGGAGTTGGTACGTCGGTGATCTCTGGGTAGGGCTGCCCTGGCTGCTCACGGTGGTCGCGGGGGTGACCGGGCTGATCGCGGTGAGCGCGATGTCGACGCTCTGGCAGGTGGCCGGTTCCCCGCTGGGTGTCGCGCAGCAGGCGAACCCGCGCCGCACCCGTCTGGTCCGGCTGCTGCTGTTCGTGGCGGTGCTGGTCTTCATCAAGGCGACCGCGCACGGCGACGAGCTGACGCCGCCTCGGGTCGTCGGTTTCATGGTGCTGTTCTACGGCGCCTTCTGGATGCTCGGGCCGTGGGTCGTGGACCGGCTGGGCCGGACCGTGAGCAGGTTCGCCCGGCGCCCGGCCACGCTGCTGGCCGGGCGCAGGCTGAGCGACGACCCGCGGGGGGCATGGCGGACGGTGAGCGGTCTGGTGCTGGCCGGGTTCGTGGCCGGGTTCTTCACGGTGGGCACCCTCGGCGTGACCGGCTCCGGCTTCCGGAGCGACGAGGTCGCCGTGCCCACCGCGCACGGCACGGTCGCCGGGGCACGGACCTTGCTGACGGACGCGGGTGTCACGGCCAGGGTCGGCCCGGGCGGGGACGACTTCCTGCTCGGCGGCCAGCGGGGAGTCGTCGCCGAGGTCACCGGCGGTCCCGAGCAGGTCGACCGGGCGCTGACCGCCCTCCAGCCCCTCGGCCACGGCCGGCTGCCCTACGGCAGGGCCTACGCCGACGCGCAGGACATCACCGTCTCCGACCGGCTCGCCCAGCTCGGCACCGCCACCCTGGCCGTGAGTTTCCTGATCGCCACCGCCTCGGCGGGCCTGACCGCCGCCGCGAACGTGCTGGACCGGCGGCGGGTGTACGGCCTGCTGCGGCTGTCGGGCGCCCCGCTCGGCGTCCTGGACCGGGCGCGGGTCCGGGAGACGGTCCTGCCGCTGGTGGTCCTGGCCGGCTCCACCACCGCGACCGGTCTGTACGCCGCGTACCAGGTGAACAAGGCAGGGCACGGCACGATCAGCGCCTCGGGCGCGATCCAGCTCGTCGTCTGCGTCACGGTGGGGGCGCTGGCCATGTTCGCCGCGATCGGCGGCAGCCGCCCGCTGCTGCGCAATGTCACGGCGGACCCGGTCCGAGCGGCCGACTGAGAGATCATCGAGACATGACCGCATCCGCTCCCGGCTCCGCCCCGCCCATCCGGGTCCTCGTCGCCGACGACCAGGCGATGGTCCGCACCGGCTTCCGGTTCTTCCTGGACGCCCAGCCGGACATCACGGTCGTCGCCGAGGCCGCCGACGGTGAGGAGGCGGTGGCGCTGGCCCGGCGACTGCGCCCGGACGTCTGCCTGCTGGACATCCGGATGCCCCGGCTGGACGGTCTGACGGCGACCCGGCTGCTCGCCGGGCCGGAGGTGGCCGACCCGCTGCGGGTGGTCGTGGTCACCACCTTCGACCTCGACGAGTACGTCTACGGCGCGCTGCGCGGCGGCGCCTGCGGGTTCCTGCTCAAGGACTCCGGGCCCACCCTCCTCGCGGAGGCCGTCCGGGCCGCCGCGGCCGGCGACTCGCTGGTCTCGCCCTCGGTGACGGTCCGGCTGCTCAGGCACCTCACCGAGCAGCCCGCACGGGCCGCCGGACCGGTCGACGCACCTTTGGCCGAGCCCCTCACCGACCGTGAACTGGACGTGGTGCGGCTGGTCGCCGTCGGCCGCACCAACGCCGAGATCGCCGCCGAGCTGTACATCTCCCTGTCCACGGTCAAGACCCACCTGTCCAGCGTCCAGGTCAAGCTGCCGGCCCGGAACCGGGTGGAGATCGCCGCCTGGGCCTGGCGCAACGGCCACGCCTGAGCGGGCCCGGACGCCGGCCGACCCGGCCGGGGCTCCCGTGGCAGGTCGATCACCGGACGGCACAGTGTCGGCCACGGCGTGGTCGTGGCAGGGCGGACGGCTGTCGTGCGCGGCGGCGGGACGCCGGGCCGACTCCCCGGCGCCGGTAGCGCAGTTCGGCGCGGTCGCCGTGAAACCCTGACCGGGACGCGTGCATCCGAGCCCGTCGAGGAGGACGTCGTATGCCACCCCTGGCCGCCCCCGTACCCGGCGGGAGCCCCGGCGATCTCGCCCGGGCCCATGCCCTGGCCCACGAACTGTCCGCGCAGGGCGTACGCGGGATCGTGCTGGCCTTCGTGGACACCGCCGGGGTGTGCAGGGTGAAGACGGTTCCCTGGCAGGGGCTGCAGCCGGCGGTGGCCTGGGGTGTCGGCATGTCCCCGGTGTTCGACACCTTCCTGGCGAACGACGCGATCGTGCGCACCGACGTGCTCGGCTCGCCCGACGGCGACCTGCGCCTCTACCCGGACCTGGACCGGTTGACGGTGCTCGCCGGGCAGCCCGGCTGGGCCTGGGCGCCCGTCGACCGGATCACCCAGGAGGGTGAGTGGCATCCCGGGTGCGGCCGGACCTTCCTGCGCCGGATCGTCGCCGACGCCGAGGACCGGCACGGCGTCACCTTCAGGGCGGGCGTCGAGATCGAGTGGGCGCTCGGCCGGGCCGCCGCGCCGGCCGACGAGTTCGTGCCGGCCACGTCGGGCCCGGCGTACGGCGCCGCCCGGCAGATCGAGCTGAGCGACTACACCGCCGACCTGCTCGCGGCCTTCGAGAAGCAGGAGGTGCCCGTCGCCCAACTGCACCCCGAGTACGCGCCCGGCCAGTTCGAGGTGTCCACCGGCGCCCTGGACCCGGTGGCGGCGGCCGACCAGAGCGTGCTGGTACGGCAGACGATCCGCGCCGTCTCGCAGAAGCACGGCCTGCGGCCCTCCTTCTCCCCGGCGGTCGCCGAACGGGGCGTCGGCAACGGCGGACACCTCCATCTCTCCCTCTGGCGCCACGGCGTCAACCTGCACGCCGGGGGCGAGGGCCGGTACGGCATGACGGCCGCGGCCGAGTCCTTCATCGCCGGGCTGCTGACACACCTGCCCGCGCTGACGGCGGTGACCGCGCCGAGCCCGGCCAGCTATCTGCGGCTCAAGCCCTCCCAGTGGGCGGGCGTGTTCACGGCCTGGGGCCGGGAGACCCGGGAGACCGGCGTCCGGGTCATCACCGGCTCGGCCGGCCACCAGGCCCAGGACGCCAACCTGGAGATCAAGCCGGTCGACCTGGCCGCCAACCCGTACCTGGCCCTCGGCTGCGCCATCGCCGCCGGACTCGACGGGCTCGCCTCGTCCGCGACGCTGCCGGAGGAGGTCACCGACGACCCGGCCCGGCTGATCCCGGACGAGGCGGTGGCCCGCGGCGTGCGCCGGCTGCCGACCTCGCTCGACCAGGCCGTCGAGGAGTTCCGCGAGGACAAGGTGCTGCGTACCGCGCTCGGCCCGGTCCTCGCGGACGCGGTGATCGCGGTACGCGAGGGCGAGACGGCGGCCGTGGCCGGTCTGGACGACGCCGGGGTGGCGGCCGCCTATCGCTGGAAGTACTGATGCCGGGACCGATCCGGGAAGCCCTCGACGCGCTCCCCCTCGTCGACCACCACTGCCACGGCGCGGTCACCGCCGACCTCACCGAGCCGGAGTTCGAGTCGCTGCTGACCGAGGGCGAGGCCTGGCCGGGCGTCTCACCGTTCGACAGCCCGGCCGGCATCGCCGTACGACGGCACTGCGCGCCCCTGCTGGACCTGGACCGGCACGCGCCCGCCGCCGACTACCTGGCGCGCCGCGCCGAACTGGGCTGGCAGGAGGTCAACCGCCGGTTCCTGGCGGCCGCGCACACGGACACGTTCTGCGTGGACACCGGTTACGCCCCGCACCCGGTCACCTCGCCCGCCGAACTCGCGGCGGCGGCCGGCGCGCGTGCGTACGAGGTCGTCCGTCTGGAGAGCATCGCCGAGGAGGTGGCCGCCCGGGGCATCGAGGCGTCCGAGTACGCGGCCGCCTTCCGGTCGGCGGCCGAGGAGGCGGTACGGCGGCCGGGTGTGGTCGCGGTCAAGTCGGTGGCCGCCTACCGCACCGGTTTCGCGCTGGACCCGGTGCGGCCGACGCACGCCGAGGTGATCCGCGCGGCCGCGCTGTGGTTCTCCCGGGGCGGCAGGCTCACGGACCCGGTGCTGATGCGTCATCTGCTGTGGACCGCCGTCGGTCTCGGCCTGCCGCTCCAGCTCCACGCCGGTTTCGGGGACTCGGACCTGCGGCTGCACCACGCGGACCCGGCCCTGCTCACCGACTGGCTGCGGCTGACCGCCGGCACCGTCCCGGTGCTCCTGCTGCACTGCTGGCCCTACCAGCGCCAGGCCGCCTATCTCGCCGCGGTCTTCGAGCACGTGCACCTCGACGTCGGGCTCACCCTGCACCACGTGGGGCCGGCCCGGGCCGCGGCGGTGCTGGCGGAGGCGATGGAGATCACCCCGTTCCGCAAACTGCTGTACAGCTCGGACGCCTATGGTGTGGCCGAGTTCCACCACCTCGGTGCGCTGTCCTTCCGGCAGGGGCTGGCCGGAATGCTCCAGGACCGGGTGGACGCCGACGAACTGAGCCCGACCGACGCGGTGCGGATCGCCGCCTGGACGGGACGCGACAACGCCCGCCGTCTCTACGGACTTCCCGTATCCGACCCCGGCCGCGACTGACCGCGCGCCCCGCCAGGAAAGTATGATCAAGCAATGTCTGACATGACCGAAACCACGCCCGGTTGGCTGTCCTCCGACGAGCTGGAGATGGCTCGCGCCCGCATGCCGATCCTGTACGTGGAGGCCGTGCCCGTGCGCGTCGACGACAGCGGCGAAGTCACCAGCATCGGACTGCTGCTCCGTATCGGCCCGGACGGCACGGTCAGCCGGACCCTCGTCTCCGGCCGCGTCCTGCACCACGAGCGGGTCCGCGACGCCCTGCTGCGCCATCTGGAGAAGGACCTGGGCCCGGTCGCACTTCCCCGGGTGCCGGCCTCGCTGCAGCCGTTCACGGTGGCCGAGTACTTCCCGACACTGGGTGTCACCCCGTACCACGACCCGCGTCAGCACGCGGTGTCGCTGGCCTACATCGTGCCGGTCACCGGTGACTGCCGGCCCCGGCAGGACGCTCTGGACCTGGTGTGGTTCAGTCCGCAGGAGGCCACGCTGGAGGCCGTGCAGAGCGAGATGCCCGGCGGCCACGGGGTGCTGCTGAAGCAGGCTCTGGCCCATGTGGGGTTCGTGAGCTAGGCGGTTCGGCGGTTCTCGGCTCGGAGAGCCGCAGCGGCGTTCAGCAGGACATCTGGGCTGCGGCCTGTCTGCTCTGGAATGTCACCTTCTGGGTGCCGTTCGGGATGTCCTGTTCGGTCCAGATGCATTTCGCGTCGCTGAGGTAGCGGGCGCCCCAGCGCCGGGACAGCGCGGCGACCAGCTGGAGTCCGCGGCCGCCCTCGTCGGTGTAGGTGGCGTGGCGGATGCGCGGGGTGCTCAGGCTGCCGTCGTAGACCTCGCAGGTCAGGATGCGGCTGCGCAGCAGCCGTAGCCGCAGGGGCCCCTTGGCGTGCCGGATCACGTTGCCGACCAGCTCGCTCACCAGGAGCTCGGTGGTCATCGACAGGTCGTCCAGGCCCCACCGGGAGAGCTGGCCGCGGACGAGTTCACGGGCCTGGCCGGCCGCCCGCGGGTCGTCGGGCAGACCGAAGGAGGCGATGTCCTCGGCGGCCATGGCCCTGGTGTGGGCGATGAGCAGGGCCGCGTCGTCGGTGGTGTGCTCCCGGTCCGGCACCAGCCGCGCGACGACCGTGTCGCACAGCTCCTCCACACCGCGCAGGTCCGCCTCCTGGTCGGTGCCGGTGAAACCGGCCGGGCGGACACCGGCCCCGCCCACCACGCGCTCCAGCTGCACCAGGCCCTGCTCGGCGTCCTGGGCGGCGGACTCGATGAGCCCGTCGGTGCACAGGACGACCAGGCTCTGGTCGGGGAGCGGGAGTTCGTGGACGGCGAACGGCGGAGTGGCAGCGCCCAGCGGCGGGTCGGGACTGACGACCGGACGGTGCACGGTGCCGTCGGGCTGCACGAACACCGGCGGCGGATGCCCGGCCAGGCAGTAGCAGCAGGTGCGGCCCACCGGGTCGTAGACGGCGTACAGGCAAGTGGCGTAGAAGTCCTCACCCAGGTCGCTGACCAGGTCGTTGAGGTGACCCAGCAACTCGTCCGGAGCCATGTCGAGGTCGGCGAGGGTGCGCACGGCGGTACGCAGCCGGCCCATGGTGGCGGCCTCGGCGATACCGTGCCCCATCACGTCCCCGATCACCAGCGCGACCCGGTCCGCCGAGAGCGGGATCACGTCGAACCAGTCACCACCCACCTGCTCACCCCGCCCCGCCGGCAGATACCGCGCCGCCGCCACAGCACCGGGCAACCGCGGCAGCACCCGGGGCAACAAGGCACTCTGCAGCTCCTGCGCACGGGCATGCTCCAGGTCGTACAGCCGAGCCCGCTCCAACGCCTGACCCACCAGAGCACTGAACGTGGTCAGCAGGGTCCGCTCCTCCTCGGTGAAGGGTCGCGGCCGGTTGTACGACAGGGTCGACACCCCGACCACCCGACCGGAGGCGATCAGCGGCAGGAACGCCCACGCCATCTTCGGCGAGGTGCCCATCAGGATCTTGTCGGTGACGGCGGGACAGCGCTCGTAGATCTGGGCCGGCGACTCCAGGAACAGCGGTCTGCGGGACCGCAGCACGTCGGTGACGGGCATGCCGGCGTTGAGCGGGCCCTCGAACCGCTTCAGGTAGTCCAGCGGGTAGCCGACCTCGCCGACCCTGGTCAGCCGGCCGTTCTCGAACACGGAGACGATCAGCCCGTCGGCGCCGAAGGGTGCCAGGACGTGCTCGGCGACGGCGCGTACCACGTCCTGGACGGTCACGGCCTCGGCGAGCGCCGCGGTCAGCTCCACCGTCCGGGCCGTCCGTTCGTGCGGGGGCGCGGGCAGCCCGTGCGGCTCCTTCCCGCCGGCGCCCTCCAGGTGCTCGGCGGTCCAGGCCGCGACCGCGTTCAGGAAGGACAGCTGTACGTCGTCGGGCTCGCCGGGCGCGGGCAGCAGCACCGAGAGCACTCCGACAGGCGCGTCGGCCCCGATCAGGGGGACCGCCACCGTGCCGGCCGCGCCGGTTCCCAGGCCGTCACCGGTCATCTGGACGAGGACACCGCGCCGCAACGCACGGGACGGCGGTGCGTCCTGTTCCTCGCGCAGCTCCGTCCAGGCCCGTGCCGCCTCGGCGTCGACACCGTCCACCGCCAGCAGGGTCAGCCGGCCCGCGCCGGGATCCCACCGGTGCAGGAGGGCGCCTTGGCCGCCGACACTCGCCGTCGCCTGCCGAAGGGCCAGCGCCAGCGTCCTGGCCCGCGCCGCCACGGGCGGGGACGACTCGGGTTCGGCCCCTTCCGGACGGTTCGGGCACATAACGACAGGTTAACGCGGCAGGTCGGAGCGACCACCGGGGCCGGCCCTGGGCACTGGGCAGCGCGCCGTGCCGTGCCCTAGTCCTTGGACAGCGCGGCGCGCAGCGCCTCGTCGATGCCGGGCTGCCGGAACGTGAAACCGGCCTTCAACAGACCGGCCGGAACAGCTCGGCAGCTGCCCGTGATGCCCTCGGAGAACTCGCCGAGGACCATCCGCAGCGCGAAGGCCGGAACGGTGGCGAGGGTGGGCCGGTGCAGGATGCGGCCCATCGCAAGGGTGATCTCGCGGTTCGTCAGTGGTTCGGGGGCGGTGAAGTTGAGGGGACCGGCGAGGTCGTCGTGGTCGATGGCGTGGCGCAGGGCGGCGATGTGGTCGGGGAGCGAGATGAACGGCCAGTACTGGTCGCCCGAGCCGAGCCGGCCGCCGAGGCCGAACCGGAAGAGCGGGAAGAGCTTGCCCCAGGCACCGCCGTCGGCGGAGACCACGAGACCGGTACGCGGGTGCACGACCCGGACGCCGGCCCGCTCGGCCGGCGCGGCGGCGGCCTCCCAGCCGACGCAGACGGCGGCCAGGAAGTCGCTTCCGGCCGGGTCCGACTCGGTGACGACCCGGTCGCCGGTGTCGCCGTAGTAGCCGGTGGCCGAGGCCGAGATCAGCACCCGGGGCCGCTCGGCCGCCTCGGCGCAGGCCTCGGCGATGGTCCGCGTGCTCTGGAGGCGGCTGTGCCTGATCTCCTGCTTGTACGCCGCGGTCCACCGCCGGTCGCCGACTCCCGCTCCGGCGAGGTGCACCACGGCGTCGACACCGTCCAGGACGGCCGGGTCCAGCCGGGCACCCGGCTCCCAGGACGCGGACTCACTGCCGTCCGCCGCCCGGGCCCCGGTCCGGCCGCGGGTCAGACGCAGGACGCGGTGGCCGTCGGCGAGAAGGGAACGGGTGAGGGCGGAACCGATGAGTCCGGTGGATCCGGTGATCGCGACGCGCATGACGTTCTCCGATGAGGCAGATGTTTGATAGTTCAAACTTCTTCCGAACAGCGTACTCCGACAGGGAGGTTGATTCCGTACATGCCCGAGCGTATAAATAAGCAACTTTCTTTCTTACAGAGCCCTGGGGGTGCCGTGATCCGCCGTTATCCAGCCGGCCCGCAGCGGCTGCTGCGTTCGCTCAACGGCCGTGCCGTTCTGGAGGCGATCGACGAGGCCGGCCCGGTCACGACCACCGACCTGGCCGGGCGGATCCCGCTGTCCCGGCCCACCGTGGCCGCCGCGGTCGGGCTTCTGCTGGAACGCGGCGTGATCACCGAGGTGGGTCCGGCGACCGGCCGCAAGGGCCCGGCTCCCGCCCAGTACCGGGTCAACGCCGACTGCGCCTTCGCCATCGGTCTCGACGTCGGCCACCGCAGGATCCGCGGCGCCGTCGCCGACGTCACCGGCCGGATCCGGGCCCGCGCCGAGGTCGAACAGCACGGCGAACGGGGCGCCGACGCGCTCGTCGGGCAGGTCCTGGAGATGTGCGTGGAGCTGGCCGGACAGGTGGGGCGGGAGCTGGCGGAGCTCACCCAGGTCGTGGCGGGCCTGCCGGCCGCGGTCGGTCCGGACGGGCGCCGGCTGTCGTACGCCGCCGGACTGCCGGACGCCGGGGCGGGCCTCGGCGAGGCGTTCGGCCGGGCGGTCCCGGTGCCGCTGGTCCTGGAGAACGACGTGAATCTCGCGGCGCTGGCCGAGCGCACCCATGGCCGCGGCACCGAGACCGATGACTTCGTGCTGGTCAGCCTGGGGGTCGGGCTGGGCCTCGGGCTGGTGGTGGACGGCCGGGTCCGGCGGGGCGCCACGGGTGTCGCCGGTGAGGCCGGCTATCTGCCCAGCGACCGGATGATCGCGCCCGTCGGGCAACGCCGGGACCTGGTCCAGGAGCATCTGGGCGCCCGCTACATCAGCGCCGAGGCGCGGCGGCTGGGGCTGCCCGGCGACGGCAGCCCGCGTACCGTCTTCGAGCTCGCCCGCGCCGGCCATCCCGGCGCCCTGGCGATCGTGGACGACACCGCCCGCAGCGTCGCCTACGTGGTGGCCTGCGTGGTCCCCCTCATCGACCCGGCACTCATCGTGCTGGGCGGCGCCATCGGCGCCAACGGCGATCTGCTGCTGGAAGCGGTCGCCCGTCATCTGGCGGACTTCAGTACTTTCCGGCCGCCCGTCGTCGCGTCCGGCCTCGGCCAGGACGCCGTGCTCACCGGAGCCACCACCATGGCGGCGGAGCTGGCCCGCGAGGCCGCCTTCGCCGCCGCCACCACTCCCGTCCCGCAGGCGGAGCCGTCGGCTCTGCCCTGAGGGACACCGCGGCGGCGCCGTCTTGCCGGACAGCGCCGCCGCTCCGGGTCACCGGGCATTGCCGTGCCCGTCGACCGACGACCGATCCGTCACCCAGGGAATCCCGTCTCCGAGGAAGGACGATCAGTGTTCAAACCTATCACCGGGGCCGCGGCCGTCACGGCCGCCGGCGTCCTGCTGCTGGCAGGCTGCACCTCCACCGGGCCCGCCTCCTCCCAGCCCGACTCCGCCATCTCCCCCGGCGCCTCGCACGCGGCCACCACGGTCACCGTCTGGACGTTCAACCACCTCCCCAACGAGGTGGCGGCGTTCAAGGAGACCCTGAACCGGCTGCACACCAAGTACCCGTGGCTCACGGTGAAGTTCGTACCCAACAAGGACGACGCCGCCTACGCCAAGGCGGTCGCCGCGGGCGATCCCCCGGACGTCTTCATCAGCTCCGCGCCCGACAACGTGGCCAAGTTCTGTTTCAACGGCACGGTCGCCGACATCGGCCCCTACCTCACCTCGGCCAAGATCGACACGGCCAGTACTTTCCCGGCCGCAACCCTCGCCTACACCCGCTACCAGGGCAAGCAGTGCGCGCTGCCGCTGCTGACCGATGCCTTCGCGCTCTACTACAACAAGCAGATGTTCAAGGCGGCCGGTATCACCAAGCCGCCTACCACCCTCGCCGAACTCACCGCCGACGCGAAGAAGCTGACCGTCAAGAACTCGGACGGCTCGATCAAGACCTACGGCTTCGTGCCCCGCTCCGACTACGACGTCAACCGGTACCTGTTCACCGGCGCGCACAGCGGTACCGAGTTCTACGGCAAGGACGGCAAGACCACCTTCGCGTCCGATGCCAAGTGGCAGCAGCTGCTGAAGTGGGACCAGGACCTGATCGGCTCCTACGGCGAGGCGAACGTCCAGAAGTTCGTGGGCCGTTACCAGCCGCACGCCGACGACGCCGGCAACCCGCTGCTGACCGGTGCGGCGGCCATGGAGTACGACGGCGAGTGGCACGTCGGCGAGATCGCCTCGGAGAAGAAGGACTTCGACTACGGCGTGGTGCCGATGCCGGTGCTGGACAACTCGTCGGGCACATACGGCGCGGGCAGCACCCTCGGCACGGTCGCCTACCTGTCGGCGGGCTCGCAGCACAAGCAGGAGGCGTTCTTCGCGCTCCAGCAGCTCACCACTGACACGACCTTCCTGAACACCCTCGCGGACACGGTCTACAACATCCCGACCACGTTCGCCGCGCTCAAGGCCTGGGACAAGCGGAACGACCCGCACTGGAAGCCGTTCGTCGACGTCTTCGAGAACACGAACTCCACCTACAAGACGCTCACCCCGGCGGGCATCGAGGACATGGACACCTGGCGGGCGTTCCTGCTCGACTTCGAGCAGGGCAAGGTGAGCAGCGCCGCGAGTGGTCTCGCCGGGGTCGGCAAGAAGATCGACGACCTCAACTCCGGGAGCGGGCAGTAGCCATGACGACCGTTCTCGCCCCCGTCGGCGAGGCCCCGGGCACGGCGCGCACGCGCGCCGCCCGAGGCGGGCGCCGCCGCGCGAGCGGGGCCCGCTGGTGGGTCGTGCTCGCCTTCCTGTCCCCGTTCGTCATCGGGTTCTGCGTCTTCGTGCTCTACCCGGTGGCCGCCACGCTCTACTACTCGCTCACCGACTTCCAGGCGGGCTCCTACCGCCCGGTCCAGTTCGTCGGGCTGCGCAACTACCGAGCCCTGTTCACCCAGTCCGACACCTTCTGGGTGTCCGTGCGCAACACGGTGTGGATGGTCGTCGTGATGGTGCCGCTGCGCACCGCCTGGGCCATGTTCACCGCCTGGGTGATCATCCGGGTCAAGCGCGGCCGTACCGTGTACCGCACGCTGTTCTTCCTGCCGTCCATGGTGCCGGTGGTGGCCGCTGCCCTGTCGTTCATCGTGCTGCTCAACCCGGTCGGCCCGCTCAACCGGCTGCTGGGCCGGGTGGGAGTGGACGGCCCCGGCTGGTTCTCGGACCCCGTCTGGTCCAAGCCCAGCCTGGTCCTGATGGCGCTGTGGGCGAGCGGCAACGTGATGGTCATCTTCTCGGCGGCCATGCTCGACGTGCCCCGTGAGCTGTACGAGGCGGCCGAACTCGACGGTGCGGGCGCGCTGCAGAAGTTCCGCAGCGTCACCCTCCCGGCGATCTCCCCGGTGATCTTCTTCGCGCTGCTCACCGGGATGATCTACACGTTCCAGTACTTCACCGAGGCGTTCGTCGCCTCCAGTTCCGCGAACGCCACGTCGTCCAGCAACGACCTGATCGGCTACCCCGCCAACTCGCTGCTGTTCTACTCGACCGAGCTGTACCGGCAGGGCTTCGGCTACTTCAAGACCGGCTACGCCTCGGCCATGGCCTGGCTGCTGTTCCTCGTCATCTTCGCGGCGACCGTGGTCTTCATCCGCGCCTCGCGCCGCTTCGTGCACTACTCGGGCGGTGGCCGATGAGCACTGTTCCCCTGACCAGGCCCCGGGCCGGGCGCCGCGCGCTGTACCTGCTCGCCGAACACGCGCCCGCCGTCGCCGTCGCGCTCTGCTTCCTCCTCCCGCTGACGATCGGCGTGCTGACCGCGTTCATGACCCAGCACCAGGCCGGCACCGGCTCGTTGTGGCCCTCGCCCTGGGAGTTCGGCAACTTCGGTGAGGTCTTCAAGGCCATGCCGTTCGGCCGCGACCTGCTCAACACCATGCTCTACGCCGGGCTGTCCACGATCGGCGTGGTCGTCTCCTCGGTGCCCGTGGCCTACGCGCTGGCGCGGCTGAAGTGGCGCGGCCGGGAGGCGGTCTTCCTGATCGTCCTCGCCGCGATGATGATCCCGGCCCAGGTCACCAGCCTGCCGCTGTACGTCATGTACGCGCACGCCGGCTGGGTCGGCACGCTGAAGCCTCTCATCGTGCCGTCGTTCTTCGGCGACGCGTTCAGCATCTTCCTGCTGCGCCAGTTCTTCCTGACCATTCCGGACGAGTTCACCGAGGCGGCCCGGGTGGACGGCGCGGGCGAACTGCGCATCCTGTGGCGGGTGCTGATCCCGATGGCCCGCCCGGCGATCGCCGCCGTGGGCCTGTTCGCGTTCCTCTACGCGTGGAACGACTTCTACAACCCGCTGCTCTACACGGGCAACAGCGACACCGGCCAGACCCTCGCGGTGGCCCTCAGCCAGCTCGCCAAGAACGGCCACCAGAACGCCTACCAGCTCCAGATGGCGGCCTCGCTGATGTTCCTGCTGCCGGTACTGGTGCTGTTCTTCCTGGCGCAGAAGGTGTTCGTCGAGGGCATCGCGCTGACCGGTGTCAAGGGCTGAGCCCCTCCCCTCAGCCCCCTCCCCTGAGCCCTTCCCCCATCTCTCTCCCGGGAGCACGAGTGAAGATCACCGTTGTCGGCGGTGGCAGTACCTACACACCCGAACTCGTCGAGGGCTTCGCCCGGCGCGCCGACGTACTGCCGGCCGGGGAGCTCATCCTGCACGACATCGACGCCGAACGCCTCACCGTCATCGGCGGCCTGGCCCGCCGTATCCTCGCCCGCCACGGCTTCCCTGGCCGGCTGACCGTCACGACCGACCTGGCTCAGGCGGTGGACGGTGCCGACGCGGTCCTCGTCCAGCTTCGCGTGGGCGGCCAGGCGGCCCGGCTGGTCGACGAGACCCTGCCGAACCGGTTCGGGCTGCTCGGTCAGGAGACCACCGGCCCGGGCGGCTTCGCCAAGGCCCTGCGCACGGTCCCGGTGGTCCTCGGCATAGCCGAGGAGGTACGGCGCCGGGCCCGGCCCGGCGCCTGGATCGTCGACTTCACCAATCCGGTCGGCATCGTCACCCGCGCCCTGCTGGACGCCGGGCACCGAGCGGTCGGGCTGTGCAACGTGGCGATCAAGTTCCAGCGGCAGCTGGCCGCCCGCTTCGGCACCGACCCCGGCCGGGTCCGCCTCGGCCACGCGGGTCTCAACCACCTCTCGTGGATCCGTTCGGTCACCGTGGACGGCGTGGACCGGCTGCCGGAACTCCTGACCGGCGACGCCCTCGACGGCCTCGCCGCCGAACTCCGCTTCCCTGCCGGGGCGCTGCGCGACCTAGGCGCGATCCCTTCGTACTACCTCCGCTACTTCTACTGCACGCGGGAGGAGATCCGCGCCCAGCAGAGCGGCCCGCACCGCGCCGAGCAGGTCCTCGCCATCGAGCGGGAGTTGCTCACCCTGTACGCGGACCCCGCGCTGGACCGCAAGCCGGAGCTGCTTGAGCGGCGCGGCGGGGCGTACTACAGCGAGGCGGCGGCCGCGCTGGTCACCAGCCTGCTCACCGGCGACGGCGCCCACCACTACGTCAACGTCCGCAACGACGGCGTCCTGGCCGGCCTCCCGGACGAGGCCGTGGTCGAGGTGGGCGCCGATGTGGACACCGGTGGCCCTCGACCGGTGCCCGTGCCGCGGCTGCCACCCGAGATGCTGGGCCTGGTCCAGGCGGTCACCGCGTACGAGACCCTGACCGTCGAGGCGGCCCTGACCGGCGACCGTACGGTGGCCCGACGCGCCCTTGTCGCCCATCCCCTGGTCCGCGAGTGGGCGCTCGCGGACACCCTGCTCGACGCGCTGCTGGCGGCCGACCGCCCGCACCTGCCCCGGTTCTTCGCCGGCGAGGCCGCCGATGCCTGATCTCGTGGTGGGCGTCGACGGCGGGAACTCCAAGACCGACCTCGTCCTCGCGGACACCGAGGGACGGCTGCTGTCCTGGGTGCGCGGCGTGGGCACCCGCCCGCACGCTGAGGGCATGGCGACCACCACCGAACGGCTCGCCCGCCTCGGCCGGCGCGCGCTGGCCGAGGCGGGCCTGCCGGCGACGGTCCCGGTCGCGGCCGGCGCGTACTTCCTCGCCAATGTCGACCGGCGCGCCCAGGAGCGGCTCGCCCGGCAGCAACTGACCGGTCTGGGCGTGGCCGGGCGGATCGTCGTATGCAACGACACCCTGGCAGTCCTGCGGGCCGGGGCACCGGACGGCTGGGGGGTGGCGGTGGTGTCCGGCGCCGGCATCAACGCCGCTGCCGTCCATCCGGGCGGCCGCTCGGCCCGTTTCCTCTCCCTGGGGGACATCACCGGGGACTGGGGCGGTGGCCTCGCGGTGGCCCGGGCCGGTCTGGGCGCCGCGGTCCGGGCAGGTGACGGGCGGGGGCGGACGACCCGGTTGCGCCGGGATCTGCCGGCGCACTTCGGCCTGGGCAGCGTGGAGGCCGTCGCGCTGGCCGTCAGCACCGGGGAGATACCGGTGACCGCTCTGCACGGCCTGGCGCCGCTGGTGTTCGCCGCCGCCGAGCACGGGGACGCGGTGGCGCGGGGCATCGTGGAACGGCTCGGCGACGAGATCGTCGCCATGGTGACCGCCCTGCTCCGCCGGCTCCGTCTGCTGCGCACGCCGACACCCGTGGTCCTGGGCGGCGGCACCCTGCAGAACGGTCACCTGCTGCTGCGCGACCACATCGGATCCCGGCTGGCCGCCGAGGCGCCGTTTGCCCGGCCCCGGGTCCTGGACGTGTCGCCGGTCGCGGGCGCGGCGGCGGAGGCCCTGGTCGCTGTGGACGCCCCCGCGGACGCCCAGCGGCGCCTCCGGGAGGCGATCGCCGCCCGCGAACCACCGGTCTCGGTCGTCGGCTGAGCATGCCGGACGTCCTGCCTAGGGCCTGGTCAGCCGTACCTCCTCCACACCCAGCAGACCGAGCAGCGGCACCTTGGCGGTCTTCTGCGTCGGGTCGACCACGAGGCCCGAGGAGCGGATCCGGTCCAGCAGCAGTTCGGCGAGCGGCATGACCATGTGGCGTCCCCAGCAGCGTTCCGAGGAGTGACCGAACGGCAGGTACCCCTGGGTGTCGTCCGGGTCGAGGTGCTCCCAGCGTTCGGGGCGGAAGGCATTCGGCTCGTCCCACAGGGCCGGGTCGCGGTGGGAGAGCAGTGGGAGCAGCAGCACGTCGTCGTCGGCTCCGATCCGGCCGTCGACGGCGGCGTACTCGGGGCCGGCGTTGCGCAGCATGTTCCACGAGGGCGGCAGCAGCCGCAGCGACTCGTGGATGATGTTGCGGTTCGGGACGCCGTCGTCGAACGGGGCGCCGAGCCAGAGCGCGTTGGCCACCAGCGTCGAGACCGTGAAGCAGACGGGGGCGGCGGCGCGCCGGTACACGCCCAGCGCGTACCGGCGGTTCTGGTAGCCGACCGCCGTCGCGGCCCGTCCGGCGAGGGTGGTGAGCCGGTCGTCGGGGCGGGGCCAGCCGGGCAGGGCGGCGCCGACGGTGATCACGGACCAGGTGAGCTTGGGCGTCAGTTCCAGGTAGCGGCTCATCAGCAGGCGCAGCCGATACGGGTCCTGGCCGAGGATCAGGTCACGCAGGAAGCGGTGTCCCACCAGGGGCCAGGTGCCCGTCAGGTCAACCCCTTCGGGCAGCGGACGGGCCAGGGCCGCGCGGACGTCGGCGGCAACGGCCCGGGTGACGGAGGACGCCTCGCCGCGGCTGATCGAACGGCCGTGGAGCGGCTTGAACGTGGGACGTTCCGTCTCCGTGGCCCGGCGTGCGGCGAGGATCCGGTCGGACACCTCGGGTCCGGCGACCCCGATCGTGTCGGGCTCCAGCCGGAAGACGTCCTGGCCGAGGTGGTCGCGGAGCAGGGCGGCCAGCCGTGGTGCGAGCACGGTGGTCCGGGACTGCTGTGCTGATGTCAGCGACATGAGTTCTCCGTCGGGACGTGGACGCAAAGCCGGTGTGACGCGGACCCGCCGTGCGACGACCGACAACGATGTCGCGGGTCGCCGCACGGCAAGCGTCAGAGGGCGGGCCGGATCAGTACCACAGGTACCAGGCGCTCGCCTTCAGGCTCCTGCGGGCGGCGGCCTTGTTGCGCATGGCGAAGAGAAACTTCATCACTGCACCTCCTCTCGTCGATGACGCCGGGAGACTCCCCTGCCGCTCGCGATCACAATCCGTCCATCGGGTGATGCTGCTTCCGCACCGCTACTTTCGGACGGTGCACACCGTGACCGCCTGTCCGTCACGCAACAACTCCCGTGCAGCCCACGTAACTTGAGATTCACCGACACTCCTGTCCCACTCTGGCCCCGGTCGCCCCGAGGCACCCGAGACCCAGCGGTCGGAGACCGCGGTCGGGTATACGAACTGCCCGTCCGCCTCTGTTCGAACATGGCCGATTGGCGCCGCCGGTCCCAGGGACGCCGTCAGGGCGCCCAACAGATCCCCAGGGCCTCTTCCCGCAGCCGGGGATGACCAGGGTCCGCATGTCGTCGGCGGCAAGCCGCATGGTCGCGCCGACCCGGTCACCCAGGCTCCCCGCTCCCCCGACGGCCAGGACAGGCAGCGCGGCTCCGGTTGCCCCCTCTTCCACCGGATTCAGTACGGGCGCCCCCGTCCGACTCACTGTGGCGGCAGGCCGGCTATGTCGTCGTCGCCCCCCTGCGACGCATCGCCGGCCACGGATCACTGACCATCACCCAGCGCTACCTGCGCCCCGACGTACACGAGATCACGGCCGCCGGGGCGGCGCTCTCCGCGCACCGCGCTCGCTGCCCAGCCCGATCGTCGTGACCCGCTGACGCCGGTCAAGGACGCCGGCCACGAACTGGTCCCCAGGAATGATCAAGGGCCGGTTTCGGATGCCTCCGAAACCGGCCCTGATCTGCGACTTCGTAAAGTCGGGACGACAGGATTTGAACCTGCGACCCCTTGACCCCCAGTCAAGTGCGCTACCAAGCTGCGCCACGTCCCGGTGCCGTTTGACCTGGGGTTTTCCCCGGGCGAAACGTGCAAGGAAACAATACCGCACTCGGTTCGGTGGTCGTACACGGCTTTTCCGGATACGGAACCGCAGCGCCTGGTCAGTCCTCGCCAGACAGGCCCAACTCCGGGTAGGAGTCGAGGAGTCGGGGCGGGGCCGCCTGCCTCCACGAGTCGGCGAGGATGTCACGCAGCTCGGCCTCGTCCTCCAGCGCGGCCAGCCGCACCCGGACCCAGGCGAACATCGCCTCGTGATCGGCGATCCAGAACTTCTCCGGCTCGGCGAGCACCAGTTCGTCGCGCTCCTCCTTGGGACAGCGCACCGCGATCGACGTCTCGTCCTCGGGAAGCGTGGCGAACATCTTCCCTGCGACCCGGAACGTGGGCATGTTCCAGGCGGTCTTCTCGGCGGTGTCCGGCAGGGACAGGGCGACACGGCGTACGTCTTCGGCTTCCGGCATGCCGAGAACCGTAGCCCCCGGCACTGACACTCACCGGGCCGGAGCGCCCACGCGCTTGTAGTACAGCGTCGTCGGGCGCAGCGCCCCGAAGGGGTCGAGCGCGTAGTCGGGGATGGTCCCGGCGCGGGTCCAGCCGGCCGTGCGGTAGAGGTACTCGGCGGGGCTGTCCGTCTCGGTGTCCAGATGGAGCAGGGTGATCCCGGCGGCCGCGGCGGCCTCCTCGGCGATGATCAGCAGCCCGCGGCCGACGCCCCGCCCGCGGGCGTCGCGGTGGACCATCAGCTTCACCACTTCGGCGCGGTGCCGGCTGTTGGGCTTCTCGGGGAAGGCGAGGCCGACCGTGCCGACGGCCCGGCCGGCGCCGTCCAGCGCCGCCCACACGGCGAGTTGCCCGGCCGCCACGGCGTCCACCCTCCCCTGCCACCAGGCGACGGCCTGCTCCCGGTCGAAGGGCGCGAGAAAGCCGACGGACGCGCCGGCGTTCACGGTGTCGGCCAGCAGCTCGGCCAACTCCTCCGTCCGCAGCGCCAGTTGCTCCGCCTCCAGACGCAGTACGGTCATGGCCGCACCACCGCCAGGACGTACCGCGCCTCCTGCGGTCCGGCGCACCTGAACCGCGTCGGCCCCCACACCCGCAGCCGCAGGCAGTCACCGACGTCCAGGAGATGCGCGGTCCCCTCCGCGGTCACGGCGAGCGTCCCGTCGAGCACCCAGAGGTGCTGTTCCAGGCCGGGGACCGGCGGGCGGTCGTAGGAGATGTCCGCGCCGGCCGCGAGCCTGCCCTCGACGAGTTCGCCGCGCAGCCCGCCGTGCGGCGGCGACACCGACCGACGCACGAAACCGGAGGCGCGGTCCTCCCACACCTGCTGTTCGGCCGCGCGCAGCACCGTCGCGGGTTCCGCCTCCACCTCGCTGAGCAACTGGGACATGGTCCGGCCGTAGACATTGCAGAGCCGGTTGAGGAGGGCGGCCGTGGGGCTGGTCTCGGCGCGTTCGGCCCGGGAGAGGGTCGACTTGCTCAACCCGCTGCGCTCCGCCAACTCGCCCAGGGAGAAGCCGTGTTCGGCACGCAGCTCGGCGAGGCGACTGCCGAGGCGGGCATCGAGGCCGGTGCCGACCGAACCAGGGGCGATCACTTCCTCGCGTTTCACATGCGGGACGTTATCCCGTAAATGAAACGCCCGCGTTAAGAACCGCTCACGGCCGTGCCGCCTCGCCCAGTGCCCTGAGCACCGGGCGGATCAGCGGATGTCCTTCCGCTCCGCGTCGTACGGCCGCGAAGACGCGGCGGGTCGGGGCGTCGCCGTCGACGGGGCGCACGACGACTCCGGTCAGGTCCATGCCGCGCAGCGCCGAGCGCGGGACGAGGGCCACACCCGCGTCGGCCGAGGCCAGGGCCACCACGGCGCGGAAGTCGTCGGAGGAGTGTTCGAGGCGGGGCTGGAAGCCGGCGCTCTCACAGGCCAGGACGACCACGTCGTGGCAGGGGTTGCCGGGGTAGGGGCCGATCCAGGTGTCCTTGGCCAGTTCGGCGAGGGGGACCTCGGGTGCCTCGGCGAGGCGGTGGTGGAGCGGGACGACGGCGTCGAAGGGCTCGGCGTACAGGGGCACGTGGGTGAGCCGGGGGTCGTCGGCGGACGGGGCCCCTCGGTACTCGACGGCGACCGCGACGTCGACCTGCCGGTCCAGGACCATCGGGAGGCTGGCGTCACCCTCGGCGTCCTGGACGCGGATACGGATGCCGGGGGCGGTGCGGGCGAGCCGGGCCACGGCCGGGGCGACCACCTGGGCGATGCCGGTGGCGAAGGCGGCCACGGTGACCGTGCCGGCCTCGCCGGAGCCATACGCGGCCAACTCGGCCTCGGCCCTCTCCAGTTGGGCGAGCACCGCGTTGGTGTGGGCGAGCAGGATCTCGCCGGCCGGGGTCAGCCGTACACCCTTGGCGCTGCGCTCGACCAGGCGGTGGCCGGTCTCCTGCTCCAGCGCCGCCAGTTGCTGGGAGACGGCCGACGGCGTCAGATACAGCGCGGCGGCAGCCGCCGTCACCGTGCGGTGGTCGGCCACCGCACGGAGGATGTGGAGCCGCCGCGCCTCGATCATGAGATTGATTATCGCAATATGTCGGGGCCGCCCGAGCCGCCGGCCCCGCTCAGCCCGCCGGCCCCGCTCTGCCCGCCGGCCCCGCTCTGCCCGCCGGCCCCGCTCAGCTCGGCGCTCCTGGTCGGCCCGCCGGCCCTGGTCAGCCGGCCAGCTCCGCGCGGGCCGCGACGAAGGCGTCCACCGCGCGGTCGACGTCGTCCGTCGAGTGGGCCGCGGACAGCTGGACCCGGATCCGGGCCCGGCCCTGCGGCACGACCGGGTACGAGAAGCCGATCACGTACACGCCCCGCTCCAGCAGCAGCTCGGCCATCCGGCCGGCCTCGGCCGCGTCTCCGATCATCACGGGGGCGATGGCGTGGTCGCCGGGGAGGATGTCGAAGCCCTCCTCGGTCATCCGGCGCCGGAACAGGGCGGTGTTCTCGGCCAGCCGGACCCGCAGGTCGTCCGCCGCCTCCAGCAGGTCGAGGACCTTCAGCGAGGCCGCCGCGATCACCGGGGCGAGGGTGTTGGAGAAGAGGTAGGGGCGGGAGCGCTGGCGGAGCAGGGCGACGATCTCGGCGCGGGCCGCGACATAGCCGCCGGAGGCGCCGCCGAGGGCCTTGCCGAGGGTCCCGGTGACGATGTCGACGCGGTCCGTCACGCCGTGCAGCTCGGGGGTGCCACGGCCGGACGGACCGACGAAACCGACGGCGTGCGAGTCGTCGACCATGACCATCGCGTCGTAGCGGTCGGCGAGGTCGCAGATCTCACGCAGCGGCGCCACATAGCCGTCCATGGAGAACACGCCGTCGGTGACGACCAGCCGGCGCCTGGCGCCCTGCGCCTCCTTCAACTGCTGTTCCAGGTCGGCCAGATCGCGGTTGGCGTAGCGCAGGCGGCGGGCCTTGGAGAGGCGGATGCCGTCGATGATCGAGGCGTGGTTGAGGGCGTCGGAGATCACCGCGTCCTCCTCGCCGAGGAGGGTCTCGAAGACACCGCCGTTGGCGTCGAAGCAGGAGGAGTAGAGGATCGTGTCCTCCTGGCCGAGGAACGCGGACAGGCGCGCTTCCAGCTCCTTGTGGACCTCCTGGGTGCCGCAGATGAAGCGGACGGAGGCCATGCCGTAGCCCCAGCGGTCCAGGGCCTGGTGGGCGGCGGCGATCACCTCGGGGTGGTCGGCGAGGCCGAGGTAGTTGTTGGCGCAGAAGTTGAGGACCTCGCCGGGGCGGCCGCCGGAGGTGACGTCGACGGTCGCGGACTGGGGGCTGCCGATGACGCGCTCGGGCTTGTGCAGGCCGGCGGCGCGGATCTCGTCGAGGGTGGCGCGCAGGTCGTCGCGCACGGAGTCGAACATCATCAGTCCTTGGGTGTCGTCAGTGGGTCCAGTCGAGGATGACCTTGCCGCCGCGGCCGCTCGCCGCGTCGGCGAAGGCCGCCTCGAAGTCGCGGTAGCCGTACCGGCCGGTGATCACGGGGGCGAGGTCGAGTCCGCCCTCCAGCAGGACCGACATCGCGTACCAGGTCTCGAACATCTCACGGCCGTAGATGCCCTTGATGGTGATCATCGAGGTGACGATCCTGGCCCAGTCCACGGGGAACTCCTGGGCGGGCAGGCCGAGCACCGCGATACGGCCGCCGTGCGTCATGTTGGCGATCATGTCGCGCATGGCCTCGGGCCGGCCGGACATCTCCAGGCCGATGTCGAAGCCCTCGCGCAGCCCCAGCTCCCGCTGCCCGTCGGCGATCTCGGCCCGCGACACGTTCAGGGCGAGGCTCACGCCGATCTTGCGGGCGAGGTCGAGCCGCTCCTCGCTGACATCGGTGATCACGACGTGGCGGGCGCCCGCGTGCCGGGCCACGGCGGCGGCCATGAGACCGATCGGTCCGGCCCCGGTGATCAGCACGTCCTCACCGACCAGCGGGAAGGAGAGCGCGGTGTGCACGGCGTTGCCGAACGGGTCGAAGATCGCGGCCACGTCGAGGTCGACGGGAACCCGGTGCACCCAGACGTTGCCTGCGGGCAGCGCGACGTACTCGGCGAACGCGCCGTCCCGGCCGACGCCGAGGCCGACCGTGGCCCGGCACAGATGGCGCCGCCCGGCCTGGCAGTTGCGGCACTTGCCGCAGACGAGGTGACCCTCGCCGCTGACCCGGTCGCCCACCTTGACGTCGGTGACGTCCCGGCCGGTCGACACGACCTCGCCGACGAACTCGTGCCCGACCACGAGCGGGGTGGTGATGGCCTGCCGGGCCCAGCCGTCCCAGGCCCGGATGTGCAGGTCGGTGCCGCAGATGCCGGTCCGCAGGACCTTGATGAGCACGTCACCGGCTCCGACCGCGGGCTCGGGCACGTCCGTGAGCCACAGCCCGGGCTCCGCCTTCTCCTTGACCAGCGCCTTCAACGCTACGGCTCCTGTGCGTGAGGTCCCGGCCGCGGGGACGCCGAGGCGGCCCGCGGCCGGGGAGGGGGGTGGAATCTCACAGCAATCTGCCGCACCCTGGCGCATCGGTCCATCGAGGATTTCTTAAGCGCCGCCACAGCTCCGCTTCACGCCCCCGCAACGCCCGGCAGGACACGGCTAGTCGAGGCGGGAGACCTGGTAGTGGGCGATGTACCAGTCCTCGCCCGTCCGGGTGACGAGGACGGAGAGCTTCACGTCCCGCGGGGGCTGGTCGGTGAACGAGAACTCCACGGCCAGGTAGCCGAGGACCACACCGTCGGCGGGCCGCCGGGTCTCCAGGACGCGGTACTCCGCCTTCATCCCGAGCGGCTGGGAGTCGTAGTACGCGGCGACGCCCTGACGTCCGACGCTGTACGGGTGCAGTCCCTGGAAGACGGCGTCCTCGGTGAACTGGGCGGCGACCCGTTCGGGTTGGTGTGCGTCGACGGCCGCCTTCCACCGGTCGAGCACCCCGGTCAGGATCGCCGTGTCGTCCGTCGTGCTGGTCATGTCCACTCCTTGGTGGTGACGTGCCGTGTGCCGCGGTGAAGTGACGTACCGTGCCGTCGGTCAGTGTCCGGCGCTCATGCCGCCGTCGACGTGCAGGATCTCGCCGGTGACGAACGGCGCGGTCTCCAGGAAGAGGACCGCGTCGACGATGTCGCTCACTTCACCCATCCGGCCGACCGGGTGCAGGGCCGCGAGGAACTCGTGGGTCTCGGCCGGGTGCATCGGGGTCCTGATGGTGCCGGGCGACACCGCGTTGACGCGGATGCCGCGGGTGGCGTACTCGATCGCCAGGGACTTCGTCGCGGACTGCAGGCCGCCCTTGGTCAGCGAGGCCAGCACGGAGGGGACCCGGGCGTCCGCGCTGTCGACCAGGCTGGTGGTGATGCTGACGATGTGCCCGCCGCCCTGGGCGAGCAGGTGCGGGAGGGCCTGCTGGGTGAGGTGGAAGAAGCCGGCGACATTGATGCCGGTCACGGCAGCGTAGTCCGCGGCGGTGTAGTCGGTGAAGGGCTTCGCGACGAACACACCGGCGTTGTTGACGACGGTGTCGACACGGCCGAACCGCTCGACGGCGGCGGCCACGACCCGCTCGGCGGTCGCCGGGTCGGCGATGTCGCCCTGGACGGTCAGGACGTCGGCGTCGTCGGCGGGGGCGATGGTGCGCGAGGTGGCGACGACGGCGAAGCCGAGCTTGCGGTAGCCCTCGACGAGGGCGGCGCCGATGCCCTGCGAGGCACCGCTGACGATCGCGACCTTCTGCTGCTGCGTGCTCATGATGACCTTCTCCGTAGTGGCTGGACCGGTTACTAGCCGACCGGTCGACTATTTGGAAGCTAGGGCGGTCCGGTCCGGGGCGCCAGGATCAGTTTCCTCCCGGCTGGGAGGCCGCGCCTCCCAGCGCAGCTCAGCCGGGGAGCGCGTACGGGTCGTCGGCGGGCAGCCAGGCGTCCGGGGCGTGGATCCCGAGGTCCCCGACACCGTCGCACAGGGCGTCGACGGCGGCCAGGACGCCGGCGCGGTCCTCGCTCGCCCGCCAGACCAGCGACCAGGTCCAGTACACCTTCGGCGCGACGATCTCGCGGCGGACCAGGTCGGGCGGAAGGGGAGCGGTCTGCCCCTTGGGCGAGTTGAGGACGGGCCGGGTGCAGCGCCGGACGTGGTCGAAGTAGGCGGGGCCGGTGACAGCACCGTCGGAGATGCGCACCGCGCGGGCGCCGACGGCCTGGGTGAGCTCCTCGGCGTACACGTTCCAGGAGGCCCAGGAGGTGATGTCGTCGTCGATCAGGATGTCGGCGTCCCTGGCCGGCAGGTCGCTCGTGTCGGTGCCCTTCGCGACGGCGTAGAGCCGGTCGGCGCCGACCAGCCGGGCCCGCAGCCCGAGCCGTGCGAGGTCCTCGGTGCGCACCCAGCAGACGGCGAGGTCCAGGCTGCCGTCGGCCACCCGCGCGGCCTGGGTGTGGGAGGGGGCGACCCAGGCGTCCACATGGACCCGGGCCACGGCGGCCGTCCTCGACGCCAGGTCCGGAGGCAGCCAGTTCACGTAACCGAGGCGTACCAACTGCGAACCGGACAGCCGGCCGGCCCGGCGTTCGAGGTCCTCGGCCCGCTCCAGCAGGGCGCGGGTGTGCGGGAGCAGGTCGGCACCGGCCGGGGTGAGGGAGACCGAACGGCGGTCGCGGTCGAACAGCCGCACGCCCAGGTCCCGTTCGAGCGCCTTGATCTGCTGCGAGAGCGAGGGACCGGCGATGAGCAGCCGCTCGGCGGCCCGGCCGAAGTTCAGCTCCTCGGCGACCGCGACGAAGTACCGCAGCTGGCGCAGTTCCACGCGCGCCATGCTACGCGCGCTGGGAGGCTGCGCCTCTCAGCAGCGAGGCCGCCGGTCGTGGCATCGGTGCCGTCGGCGGCGGACGATGGAGTCCGGCGACGAAGGGAGCACACCGTGCGAGAGTTCCTGGTCGAGATCACCACCACCGTCCCCGAGGGCACGGGCCAGGACGAGGTCGACCGGCGGCGCGCCGCGGAGGCCGTCCGGGCCCGGGAACTGGCCGCCACCGGCCATCTGGCCCGGCTGTGGCGTCCGGTGGGCGAGTTGCGCAGCATCGGCGTGTGGCGGGCCGCCGACGAGGAGGAACTCCACGAGAAGGTCCTCGGCACCCTGCCGCTGCGCCCCTGGATGACGCTGACCGTCACCCCCCTGGAGTCCCACCCCAACGACCCGGGCCGGGTCGACGGCACCCGATGACCCTTGCCTCCACCGCCCCCACCTCTCCCTGGACCCATGTCACGAGGGCGGCCGCCGCACTCGCCGCGGGCATGGGCGTCGGCCGTTTCGTCTACACCCCGATCCTCCCCCTGATGCACGCCCAGGCCGGCCTCTCCGCCGGGGCCGGGGCGAACCTGGCCACCGCCAACTACGCCGGCTACCTCGTCGGCGCTCTCGCCGGCACCCTGGCCCCCGCGCTGGTCCGGTCGCGCGCGGTGCTGCGCGGCTCCCTGCTCCTGCTGACCGCCACGATCGCCGCGATGCCCCTCGCCCACAGCACGGCGGTGTGGGCCGGGCTGCGGCTGCTGGCCGGAGCCGCGAGCGCCCTGGTCTTCGTGGTCGCCGTCGCCTCCCTGCTGCACCATCTGCGGGACCACCCGGCGCACCTGCCCGGCTGGGCCTTCGGCGGGGTGGGCGCCGGCATCGCGCTGTCCGGTCTGCTCGTCCTGGCCCTGCGGTCCATGGCCGACTGGCGGGCGGCCTGGTGGGCGGCGGCCGCGCTCACCGGGATGCTGGCCGCGGCCTCCTGGCGGCTGCGGCCCGAGGACGCGCCGGCCGCGGCGGGGTCCGGCAGCCGACCGGAGGCCCGCACCCACCGCTGGTTCGGCGCGCTGTTCCTCAGCTACTTCCTGGAGGGCGTCGGCTACATCGTCGCCGGCACCTTCCTGGTCGCGGCGATCGGGCAGGGCTCCCCCGGCCGGCTCGGCAGCGGCGCATGGGTACTGGTGGGGCTGGCCGCCGTACCGTCCTCGGCACTGTGGGCCCGGCTGGGGCGCCGCTGGTCCCGGCCCGGCCTGCTGCTCACCGCGCTCACGATCCAGGCGGCCGGCATCGCGCTGCCCGCGCTGACCGGGAGCACGGCAGCCGCCCTCGCCTCGGCCGTGCTGTTCGGCGCCACGTTCCTGGGCGTGAGCACCCTCGCCCTGGCCACCGGCGCGCACCTGCGCTTCCCGCGCTCCGTCGCCCTGCTCACCGCCGGATACTCCGTCGGTCAGATCCTCGGGCCGCTGGTCGTCGCCCCGCTGCTGCGCCACGGCTACCAGCAGGCCCTGCTGCTGGCCGCCCTGGTGGTCCTCGCGGCCGCCCTCGCCGCCGCCGTGCTGCGCATCGGTTTCCCACACCACATGGGCGGGGACCACACCGTGCGCGTACGGCAGCGGCAACCGGCCGAGGCCACCCGTCCCTAGGCCACCGGTCCCCTGGCCACCAATCCCCGGGCCACCCGCCCCTGGTCGTCCGTCGCGCCGAGCAGGGCACGGCAGTTCTGCCAGAGCTGGGTCAGCCGCCCGGTGCTGTTGTACAGCTTGGCGAACATCACCTGGCCCTCCAGCTGGGCCACCACCGCCCGCGCCGCCTCCCGGGTGTCGGTCACGCCCACGTCGCCGCGCTCACGGGCCTCGGCCACGACGGACTCGACCATGTCGACCTGGGCGTCGAAGATCTCCTGCAGCCGCCCGCGGATCGCCTCGGTCTGGTTGCTCAGCTCCAGGGCCAGGTTCCCGAACAGGCAGCCCGCCACGGTCCCGCAGCCCCGCTGGCCTGCCAGCTGACCGGCCTCGGTCTCCTCGAACAGCCGCCGCAGCCGGCGCAGCGGCTCCGCGTCACCGGTCAGGGCCCGGGTCCAGTCGCGCTTCTGGACCGCCCAGTGCTCGTCGACGACAGCGAGCGCGAGGGCCTCCTTGGACTCGAAGAAGTAGTAGAAACTGCCCTTCGGCACCCCGGCGGCCTTGCAGATCTCGGCCACCCCGAGCGCGGAGTAGCCGCGCCCTTCGATCAGCGAGCGAGCGGCGTCGAGGATCTTCCGCCTGGCGTCACTGGTGCGTCCCATGCGGCCAGGGTACGGAGGTATTCGACCGGTCGGCTAGTGACGGGGCTGTTCCCGTCGTCACAGCAGCGGCAGACCGTCGGCCTCGCGGCGCTCGATACGGGCCACCAGTTCCGCCGCCGACGACTTGATGGTCTCCAGGCCGGGCCGGCCCCAGGGCCGCGGCTCCACGTCGACCACGCAGACCGTGCCGAGCACCGTCCCCGTGCTGTCGATCAGCGGGGCACCCAGATACGACCGGATGCCGAACTCGTCGACGACCGGATTGCCCGCGAACCGCGGGTAGTCGCAGACGTCCTCCAGGACCAGCGCCTTGCGCCGGACCACCACATGGGGGCAGAAACCATGGTCGCGGGGCAGCTCACGGCCGAGGACCGGGGTGCTGCCGTCGGGCCGCACCACGGGCGGCGCCACGTCCGGCAGGTGCAGACCCGCGAAGAACTGACGGTTCACGTCGATGAAGTTGACCATGGCGTACGGCGCCCGGGTGACCTCGGCGAGCCGGTCCGCGAAGGCGTCGAGGGCGGGGTCCGGGTGTGCGCCCAGGCGCAGTTGGCCGAGGCGCCGGGTGCGTTCGGGTGCCTCCTTGTCCTCGGGCGTGAGCAGCAGCCGGCCGACCGGGCGCGGCGGGTCGTACCTCATGCGCGTGCTCCGTCGCGGTGGAGGTGGGTCATATATGGGCTCCGTCAGGGGTGTATTGGGTTCACATGTGGGCGCCGTGGCTCGGCGCGGAGACCGGAGCGTGGGCGATGAGATGGCGGACGAGAGTGAGCAGGGTCTGGACGCCGGAGCTGGAGATCCGGGCGTCGCAGCGGACCACCGGGATCTCCGGGTCGAGGTCGATGGCGGCGCGCACCTCGTCGGGGTCGTAGCGGTAGGAACCGTCGAACTCGTTGATGGCGACGATGAAGCCGAGGCCGCGCTCCTCGAAGAAGTCGACGGCCGCGAAGCAGTCCTCCAGGCGGCGGGTGTCGGCGAGGATGACCGCGCCGAGCGCGCCCTCGGACAGCTCGTCCCACATGAACCAGAACCGCTCCTGTCCGGGCGTGCCGAACAGGTAGAGCACGTGTTCGGGGTCCAGGGTGATGCGCCCGAAGTCCATGGCCACGGTCGTCTCGACCTTGTTCTCGATGCCTTCCAGACTGTCGGTCCCGGCACTGACCGTGGTGAGGAGTTCCTCCGTGGACAGCGGCGCGATCTCGCTGACCGCGCCCACGAAGGTGGTCTTGCCGACCCCGAACCCACCGGCCACCAGGATTTTCAGCGCGGTGGGGAAGGGATCAGAGCTGTCGTCGTAGGCCATCGAGCACTGCCTCCAGGAGGGACCGGTCAGTGGGGTTGTGGTGGAACACGGGGGGCTTGGCGGTCAGCGCCCCGCAGTCGACGAGGTCGGAGAGCAGCACCTTGGTGACCACGGCGGGCAGTTTGAGGTGCGCGGCGACCTCGGCGACCGGGACGGGGGCGCGGCACAGGTCGAGTGCCTGCGCGTGCTCGGGGCCGAGGTAGCCGAGGGGCGTGGACCCGGTCGCCATCACCTGCGACATGAGGTCGAGGGCGATGCTCGGCTCGGTACGGCCGTTGCTGACCGTGAACGGGCGCACGAGGCGTCCGGCCGCGTCGTCGAGCCAGGGCCCGTCGCCGGCTGCCGCCACCCTCAAGGCCTCATCGCCGTGGATTCGACGGCGTGCTGCCGGGGCGCGGTGACGAGGTACGGGCGGACACTCTTGACCAGCATCGCCATCTCGTAGCCGAGGACGGCGGCGTCGGCCTCCCGGCCCGCCAGCACGGCGAGGCAGGTGCCGGAGCCGGCGGTGGTCACGAACAGCAGCGTGGAGTCGAGTTCGACGACGACCTGGCGGACGTCCCCGCCGTCGCCGAACCGGACGCCCGCGCTGCGGCCGAGCGAGTACAGGCCGGAGGCGAGCGCCGCCATGTGGTCGGCGCTGTCCGGGTCCAGGCCGTGGACGGACTTCACCAGCCCGTCGCAGGACAGGAGCACCGCGCTGGTGGTGTGCGGTACGCGCTGCACTAGGCCGCTCATCAGCCAGTCGAGGTCGGATACCTGGGCGGTCGGCGCATCGCTCGCCATGGTGGATCGACTCCTTGGGGTACGAAGGTCTGCGGGAGCTGTGGGGGTGGGGGAGGTGACGGTGCTGGTCATCCGGCCGGTGCGCTCCCGTCGGGCCGGGCGGTGAATTCGGAGGTGTGCACCGGGCGCAGGGCCTGGGAGTACGACTGGGGCCGGGACGCGGACCGGGTGTCGGCCGGGTCCCGGTGTGTCCGGCTCAGGTGGGTGGGGGTGGGGGCCAGGTGGTCCGTGGCCGGGTGGCCTGTGGTCATCTGATCGGAGGTCATGCGATCCAAGGCCATGTGGTCGGTGGTCATGTGGCCCAACGCCATGTGGCCCGAGGCCAGAGGGTCCAGCGCCCTGGGGTCCGGCGTCACGGTGTCCGGCGCCATGGAGTCGGGCGTCATGCGGTTGCGGGCCGACTGGTCGGGCACCGTGTGGTCCGGAGCTGTGTGGCCGGGAGCTGTGTGGTCCGGAGTCAGGTGCCCGGCCTCCCGGTGTGCCGCGTCGACGTGCGCCGCCTCCATGTGCGTGGCATCCATGTGCGTGGCATCCATGTGCGTGGCGTGGGAGGTGTTGGTCGGCCGGTTGGTCGACCGGTCGCCGGATCCGTCGCCTGCGGCCAGGTCGGTGAACCCCGTAGCGGTGAATCCGTCGTGGAGGGATGCGCCATGTGTCCCGCCCACGGGCTCGGCGGCGGTCGGCTCCGCCTGGGTGGCCTCCAGGTGCTGCTGGGCCTCGGCGAGGCCGATGCCGCGTTGGAAGGCGGCCATCAGGCCGGGGTCGTGTCCGGCCGGGGACTCGTTGTCCTGGCGGGGCGCCGGGCCACCGCGGAGCTGGGGAACGATGTGCTCCTGGGCGCGGCGGCGCGGCAGTTGGGGTTTGCCCATGGTGCCGCGCACGGCGCCGACGCGCGGTACGGGCACGCTGCCCGCGTGCTCGGCGACCGCGGACCGGTCCTCGGGCCGGATACCGGGCAGTGCCTCGGCGGGGTTCGGGCGCGTCTCCTGGGCGCCGCGCACCGGCAGCGGCGCGGGCGCGCCTGCGGGCTGCTCGTGCCTGCGCCGGCCACCGGCACCGGCCATGGCGGGACCCTGCTGCTGTGCGGGCCCTCGGCCGGCCGGCGAACCGCCTGCGGCGGCCCGGCTGCCGGTCCCCACGACCGGCCCGGTGGCGAGGCCGCGGCCGCCCTCCAGCACCCCGGTGCCGCCGGACGGGCGTGCTCCCTGGGCTCCGGGCGGACCGCCCGTGGCGCCCGGCGCACCGCCCCCGTTCGCCGTGTCGCGCGGCTGCGGTACGGCACTGGGCGCCCCGGGTGTGCCCGGTGCCGTGCCCAGCAGCCCCTGCGGGACGACGAGTACGGCCTGGACGCCACCGTAGATGTTGGTCTGCAGGCGGACGTGGATGCCGTGCCGGCGGGCGAGCTGGGAGACGACGAAAAGACCGATGCGGCCGTCGGCCAGCAGGCTGGCGACATTGACCTGGTCGGGGTCGGCGAGCAGGGCGTTCATCTTGGACTGCTCGCCGACCGGCATGCCGAGTCCGCGGTCCTCGACCTCGACCGCGAGGCCGGAGGTGACGAGGTTGGCGCGGAGCAGCACCTGGGTGTGCGGGGCGGAGAACACCGTGGCGTTCTCGACGAGTTCGGCGAGGAGGTGGATGACGTCGGCGACGGCGTGCCCGCGCAGTTCCCCGTCGATCGGCGGGACGAGTTTGACCCGGGAGTACTGCTCGACCTCGGCGATGGCGGAGCGCAGCACCTCGGTCATGGAGACGGGGTTGCTCCACTGCCGCCGGGACACGGCGCCGCCGAGGACGGCGAGGTTCTCGGCGTGCCGCCGGATGCGGGTGGCCAGGTGGTCGACGTGGAAGAGGCCCTTGAGGAGGTCCGGGTCCTCGATCTCGTTCTCCAGTTCGTCGAGAATCGAGATTTCCCGGTGCACGAGGGACTGAAGGCGCCGCGCCAGGTTGACGAAGACCTCCAGCTTCTGTTCGCTGCCGGCCTGGCTGGAGAGCTGGGCCGCCTGCACGACGGCGGTGACGGCGCCGTCGTGCGCGCGGGACAGGTCGGCGGCGAGCAGCTCGAAGTCGTCCGCGTCCTCGGGTGGCCCGCCGCGCGGCTTGCGCGGTGGCGGCGTCTCACCGCGGCGCAGGGCGTCGACGAGGGCCAGCAGATCGGCTTCGCCGCGGGCGGCGTTGCGGCGCAGGACGCCGACGCGGTCGCTGACCGAGCGCGCGGCGCGGCCCGCGGCCACGGCGGCGATCACAATGCCCGCGGCCGTCACCGAGACCGCTCCGGTGAGCACGGCCAGCAGGGTGAGGCTGGGCCGGGCGCCGGTGGAGCGGACGGTGAACAGGACGGCCGCGCAGCCGCTGAGCGCCACCGCGACCGGCGGCAGCACCGCCAGGCGCATGAGCTGAGGCCGTATGTGGGTCTCGGGCAGCGCGGGAACGGGTCGGGCGACCGGTCGTCCGTGCCGGCCGCCCTCACGGCGGTCGGCGCGGTCGGCCGGTGCACGGAGGTGAGACATCTGCGTCCTCGTACTGGTCCGTCGGGCCTGGTTTCTCGCGCGGGTCGCGCGAGTCGGGCATGCGCCATCGCGGTGCCGGCCTAGGGGACCGCAAAAGAATTCGGCCCCGTGTCGCCCGGCGGACACTCACAGTAGTCGCCAAGGCATCATGTGCGGCGGGCAGTTGACAAAGTCCCCCGGAGATGGTCCCGCTCTGGTATGAGCCGTCGTACGAAAGACCGATAACCCCCTCGGCGACTCGCTCCCGATCAGTCACCGACCGATCCGACCTGCTCGGAAACGGTCAGACGCAGAAGTCGGAGAAGACATGGACCGAGGCTCCCACCACTCCGTCCCGCGCGCCGATCCTCGGTCCGCACGTCCCCGTCGGCCCGCCAGGAGCGCCGACCAGGCCTGCCGCACCCCTCCACCACCCCCCAGAACGTCACTCACGGTGACCTTCTTGGCCTCGGCTGCTCTTCGTCGGCGCGCGGGGTGGGCCGTCGTGGGCGTCGATGCCCGTCACGGCGTCGGTCGCGGCCCGGGTCAGGTCCGGGCGGCTCAGGACCTCGGTGCTGTCGATGAACTGGTCCACGGCTCCGGCCCGGCTCAACTCCCGTATGCCCGGGTCCTTGATGTGGGCGACGAGGGCCCGGGTGAAGCGGTCGGCGCGCAGCACCCGGAAGGGCCGGGAGTGGTAGGGGCGGGTGGCCGGGTCGACCCGGTGGGTGAGCTCCAGCTCGTTGTGCAGGTGGGCCACGATCTCGTACGCCTGGATCAGATGACGCTCGCGGAGTCGCCAGTCGCCGGCCGCGAGGACGGCGGTGAGTTCGGAGGCCAGCCGCGGGGCCGCGGGGGTCCGGGCGAAGGCGCTGCCGAGCCATTTGCCGTACGGCGGGTAGCGCCGGTCCATCAGCAGGGAGAGCCGCATCAGGTCGCGGACCAGGCGGGCGGCCTCGACCGCCGAGCCGAGTTCGTCGCCGACCTCGCCGCAGCGGCCGACGAAGGCTTCCTCCTGGGCGATGCGCTGCCACTGACAGGCCAGGACGTGGAGCCAGAGGTCGTGGGGGTACCAGCGCAGGGCGGTGCGGGCCGCGGTGAGCGTGTGGAGGCCGTCGTGGAACACGGCGCCGGTGGTGACCTCGGCGAGGAGCTGGGTGGGCAGGGCGAGCCAGTGCGCCGTGGTGACTCCGGAGGCGGGGTCGAAGCCGAGGGCGGCACGGAACCAGGAGGAGACGCCGGTCACTTCGACGCGGTGGTGCACGGGACCGTCGGTGGCCCGCATGACGCGGATGTCCCGGTCGCCCGTGGCGGCGAAGTGGGTGGGCCAGCCGTGGAAGGTCTTTGGAAGGTGTTCGGCGAGCACATGTCTGATGCGTCCGGCGTGGCGGCTCACATCGTGGGAGTGGAGGAAGAGCTGGAGGCGTGGGCCCCATTCGTGGTCGGCGGAGCGCTCGGTGTCGTAACCGAGCACCTCGGAGCCCGTGCCGATGCGGGCGGCGGAGTGGGGTATGCCGGGAGCGGCCTCCTCCAGGAGCGGGCGTACGGCCTCGGTGTAGAAGCGCCGGGAGAGCTCAAGTCCAGGTAAAAAGGCGGGACTTGGCATATGTGCATGGCTCATGACGATGCCCCTGCCCAGATTGTGCAGGGGCATGCACGCCACTTTCACTCCACCGCCACACCGGTGACGGCGTCACCAGCCCTCCGGTACGCGCTCCTCGCCACGACCGGTCACCGGGCCGGCGTCACAGTTCGCCCGCGAGGTCGAGGTCCCCCTGCCCGGGGGCGCCCTCCGGCCGCTTCCCGTGGTGCCACGGGCGGGCGATCGGCGCCGAGACCGTGCGCCACCACGGGTCCGCGGGCAGCTTCCCGGACGGCTCGAACGGCTCGCCGGGACGCGGCAGCGCGACCGCCTGGCCCGCCTCGTCACCCGCGTCCTTGGTCCACTCCCCCGGTTCGGCCCAGGCGTGCGGCGCGAGGTTGAAGGTGCCCCAGTGGATCGGCAGCAGCACCCCGTGCGGCTGCCCGCCCTGGAGGTCGAGGTGGGCGCGCACGCCCTCCTGAGGCGTCATGTGTATGTCGGGCCAGTACTCGCTGTACGCACCGATCTGGATCATCGTCACGTCGAAGGGCCCGTGGTCGGCGCCGATGTCCTTGAAGCCGTCGAAGTAGCCGGTGTCGCCGCTGTGATATATCCGGTGCTCCTCGCCGGTGACGGCCCAGGACGCCCACAGGGTGTGCTGGGTGTTGCGCAGTCCGCGACCGCAGAAGTGGCGGGCGGGGGTGGCCGTCAGGGTGAGTCCGCCGATCTTGGTCTCCTCGTGCCAGTCCAGCTCGCGCAGCCGGTCGGCGGAGACGCCCCAGTGTTCGAGGTGGGCGCCGACGCCGAGCGGCGCGGCGAACACGGTGTCCGTGCCGGCCAGCGCCTTGATCGTGGGCAGGTCGAGATGGTCGTAGTGGTCGTGCGAGATGACCACGACGTCGACCGGGCCGAGCGCGGCGAGCGGCAGCGGCACCGGGTGCAGCCGCTTGGGCCCGGCGAACGGGAACGGAGAGCACCGCTCACCCCAGACGGGGTCGAACAGGACACGGTGTCCGTCGATCTCGGCGAGCACGCTGGAGTGGCCCATCCACGTCACCCGCAGGCCGGTGGCGGCGGGCCGGGCGAGGTCGGCGACGGTGGTGGGGTGCACCGGGACGGTGCCCCGGGGGGCTCTGCGGGCGCGCTGCTCCTTCTCGAAGTAGGTCTTCGCGAACTCCAGCATCGAGCCCGAGGGCCGCATCCGGGTGGTGCCGCCGGGGTTCTGGAAGACACCGTCCTTGAAGTGCGGGGAGCCCTGGATGCGGGCCAGGCGCGCGCCGCCGGGGTCCGCGCCGAAGGCAGCGGGCCGCAGCACGCGGAGCCCGGAGCTCAGGGAACGCAAACCGGTCACGGTACCTCCAGGAGTTTCGCCGAGGTCCCCATTATGGTCGGCCCTTTGGACAGTCGGCGTTGACACCGCACCACCCGCCTCCCAATACTGACCCACTGTTCAGTAACACCGTTTCTTCACACAGCTCCCGAGGAGCCCCCGTGACCGCTCCCCTGATGTCCCTGGTCTGGACCGACCACGTCACCGGCCGCCAGGGCTTCCTGGTCGTCGACCGGCTGGTGCGGGGCGTGGCCAGCGGCGGTCTGCGGATGCGGCCGGGCTGCACCCTGGAGGAGGTGACGGGCCTCGCGCGCGGCATGACGATGAAGGAGGCCCTGCACTACAACCCCGAGGGCCGCTACGTCCCGCTGGGCGGCGCCAAGGGCGGCATCGACTGCGATCCGCAGGACCCCGGGGCGTACGCCCTGCTGGTCCGCTATCTGCGGGCCATGCGGCCGTACGTGGAGAGTTTCTGGACCACCGGCGAGGACCTGGGGCTCACCCAGGACCTGGTGGACCGGGCGGCCGCCGAGGCGGGGCTGGTCTCCTCGATCCAGGCCGTGTATCCGCTGCTGGACGACGAGGCGGCGGCCCGGCGGCGGCTCGCGGACGCCTTCGCCGTCGAGGTCGACGGGATCGGTCTGGACGAGCTGGCCGGCGGCTGCGGGGTCGCCGAGTCGGCGCTGACGGCCCTGGACCGGGCCGGGGTGCCGTACACGGGGACGCGGGTCGCCGTGCAGGGCCTCGGCACGATGGGCGGGGCCACGGCGCGGTTCCTCGCTCGCGCGGGGCTCAGCGTCGTGGCGGTCGCCGACATCAAGGGCACCATCGCCAACCCGGCGGGGCTGGACGTCGAGGCGCTGCTGCGCGCGCGGGACGCCTACGGCACCGTCGACCGCGCGGTGCTGCGCTCCGGTGACATGGAACTGCCGGGCGACGCCTGGTTGTCCTCCGACGCGGAGGTGCTGGTGCCGGCGGCGGTGTCGTACGTCGTCGACGCGGCCAACGAACACCTGATCACCGCCCGCTGGATCGTGGAGGCGGCCAACATGCCGGTGCTGCCGCAGGCGGAGGAGCGGCTCACCGCGCGCGGGGTGAGCGTGCTGCCGGACGTGGTGGTGAACTCGGGGACCAACGCCTGGTGGTGGTGGACCCTGTTCGGCGACATCGGCCCCGACGCGGACGAGGCGTTCGCCCACACCCGCCGCTCGATGCGGGCCCTGGTGGAGCTGATGCTGGACCGAGCGGAGTCCGACGGCACGACCCCGCGCGCCGCGGCGCACGCACTGGTGACCGACCGCCTGCCGGTGATCGCGGACCGGTTCGGCTGGTACCGGTGACGGATCAGCTGGTCCCCTGCCGGCCGAGCCCGCCCAGCAGAGCGGCCGCACCGGTGCCAAGGGCGCCGATCATGGAGAGCGGCAGGTCCAGCTCGGTGACGGCCATGGTGCGGACAGGCCGCATCGCGTAGTTGTCGGCATTCGCTGTCCTGGCCTTCGCGGCCTGCAGAAACGTGCCGCCGTGGCGCGCCGCAGGGCTCATGGCCGGCTGTCCCGGATGAGGACGACGGCGTATCGGCACTCGTCGTCGGTGGTGTCGGCGATGAGGCGCTCGACCGGCGCGCCGAGTTCGATGGTGTCGCCAGCGTCTCGTTCGGTGGAGAACTCCGTCTACGTCCGCGAGGGCAGGCACCGGCGCGGGATCGGCTCCGCACTGCTGGGCCCCCTCATCGCCTCGGCACGCGAGGCCGGCCACCATGTGATGATCGCCGGCATCGAGGCCCAGAACGCCGCGTCGATCCGGTTGCACGACCGGTTCGGCTTCGAGCACGTCGGCACGGTCCGGGAGGCGGGGACCAAGTTCGGGCGCCGGCTGGACCTGACGATCATGCGACTGCCACTGGCCTGAGAAGGCGAGGCGGGCGGCGGGCCGACAGATTAGGGTGATCGCGTGGCGAGAGTGCGGTTGAGCGTGGCCGAGCGGCGGGAGGAACTGCTGCGGGCCGCCATCGAGCAGATCGAGGCGCGGGGCGTGGCGGCGGTGCGGATCGCCGATGTGGCCTCGGCCCTCGGGGTGAGCAACGCACTGGTGCTGTACCACTTCTCGACGAAGGAGAAGCTGGTCGCCGCCGCCTTCACCTACGCCGCCGAGGGCGACCTGGCGCATCTGCGCAAGCTGCTGGGCCGCCGTACGTCGGCGTTGCGCCGGTTGCGGGCAGCGGTGCGCTGGTACGCGCCGACGGGGCAGGCGAAGGGCTGGCGGCTGTGGATCGAGGGCTGGGCGGTGGCGTTGCGGGACCCCGCCCTGCGGGACGTCACCAAGGGCCTCGACCAGCAGTGGAAGGCGGCGATCACCGAGGTCGTCGCCGAAGGGGTGGCGGCGGGTGAGTTCCGGTGTCCCGACCCGGCGGCAGCGGCGCTGCGGCTGACCGCGCTGCTCGACGGGCTCGCCGTCCAGCTGACGTCGTATCCGGGTGCCGTGCCCCGCGCCCGGGCGCAGGAGTGGGTCGACGAGGCGCTGGCCCGCGAACTGGGGCTGGCCGGGCAGCAGTAAGGGGCGGCCCGCCATGAGGCCACCCCTTACCACCCTGACGCCGGTTGCGCCTCAGGCCACGGAAGCGATCCGCATCTTGATGTCGTACGGGGAGAGCGCCCCCTTGGCCGTCACATGGTCGCCGGACGACTCGCCGCGCAGCCGGCGCCCGATCCAGGGGACCAGGTACTCCCGGGCCCAGTGCACGTCGTCGCGGCGGACCTCCAGGGTGCCCCGGGGCGGCAGCGGTGGCCACGGCTGGTCCGGGTCGGCCGGCACCTCGACGCCGAGCACCTGGCCGGCCCGCAGCGCCACGCGCGTGTGCCCCTCGGGAGACAGGTGCAGGCGGTCGCCGTCCCACGCCCGGCGGTCCTGCACGGTCTTGAGGGACCACAGGTCGAGGACGGGACAGCCGTACCGGTCGGCGATGGCCCGGACGTGCCCGTTGTACGTGGCGATCTTGCCGCGCAGATGCTTGAGGACGGGCACGCCCCGGGTGTCGAATCCGGTGGTCACCAGCACCGTGCCGATGGCCTCGGTCAGCTGGGCCACGGCGCGCTCGAACCGCTCGGCCACCTCGTCCGGGTCGGTGCCGGGGCGGATGATGTCGTTGCCGCCCGCGCAGAAGGAGACCAGGTCCGGGGCGAGTGCCAGGGCCTGTGGCACCTGGTCCGCCACGATCTGGTCGAGCAGTTTCCCGCGTACGGCGAGGTTGGTGTACTCGAAGTCGCCCTCGGGGCGCCGGTCCGACAGCAGGACCGCGAACCGGTCGGCCCAGCCGACGAACGCCCCGTCGGGGCCGGGATCGCCGACGCCCTCGGTGAAGCTGTCCCCCACCGCCACGTACGAGCCGATCACTGATGCCTTGTCACTCTTCGAATCGTCTCCCACGTCGGACCATGATTCACCTTCGGTTGTGACCTACGCGACCGTAATAAGGGGTTGACGTTCGGTGAGATAAGACACTTTTAAATACTTTGCCAAGCCTGGAATAAGGCTCTGATCAGCGGCGTTGACGTGTCGGTCGCCAGACTCGGAAGTCGGCGATCCGGAAGTGGCTCCACGTGGTGCGGAACGCGAAGTGCCCGCCGGTGTAAGGCTCCGGGTCGGTGTAGTCGAACACCAGCCGGCCGTTGTTCCACCAGCGCACGGTCGGCCCGTCGGAGACGATCCGGACCCGGTTGGGCTGGTTCGCGACGAGCAGCGGCTCGGTGTAATCGTAGATGAGCGGGCGTACGCCGGGTTCGCCGACGTAACGGCGCAGTCTGGTCGTGGTGTTGTAGTTGGCGCCGTAACCGGCGTAGTACGTCGTGAGGTAGTCGTACTCGGCGAGCGCACCGCCGCGCGGGGTGGCGAACAGGTCGTCAGGGGACCGGACGTCGGTGGCGTTCCAGAAGTTGTTGAGATCCGAGACGCGGTCGTTCACACCGCCCGCCGACACCGGCGTGGCCGTGTACTCCAGGACGTACGGGCCTTCGAGGCGCCGCCGGAACCAGACGGTCGCGCCGGCGGGCACGTCGACCTCCAGGGTCCCGTCGGACGCGGTGACCGTGCCGCCCTGCTCCAGCTCCACGAACCACTGGCCGAGGCCGTGGCGGAAGTCGTCGTGGGCGAGCGGCCGGCGGTGCCGGGGCGCGGCGCTCGCGGGCCCGGTGGGGGTGAGGGCCGCGAGGGCGGCTCCGGCGGCCAGGGCTCCGAAAGCTCGGCGGGTGGTCGTCATGCGGCGGGTTCCTTCCGGCGGGGCGACAGTGATGGAAAGCGCTTGCACCTACGGGATCACTGTGCCGCCGCCCGCCTTCGCTGTCGATGCCCCGAGCACGCGCGCCACAAGACGGAAACACCGAAGGCCGGACCCGGGGATCGGGTTCCGGCCTTCGGCGTGCGGGTCTGACCAGCAAGATCGCCGAGGTCAGCCGACGGCGAGGCCCTTCGAGCGGAGGTAGGCGACCGGGTCCACGTCCGAGCCGGAGTCGGGGGTGGTGCGGATCTCGAAGTGGAGGTGCGGTCCGGTGACGTTGCCGGTCCCACCGGAGAGGCCGATCTGCCGGTCCGCGGTGACGGTCTGTCCGGCCGAGACGGAGAGGGCGGAGGTGGCCGTAGTGCGCGTAGCAGCCGTCGGCGAGCCGTGGATTCCGGCCTTTTCGCCTTTCCCCTCTCCTTGAAAAACACCGGAATTACGTGACCATGACGCGCGACCCGACGTCACGAATATGACGCTCCTCACGCACGTCGCGCCACGTCGCCTTATTCCAGACCGAGTCGCAACGAAGGTTTCAATTCGGGCAGATGCATCAGATCCGGCGGAGGCGGATGACTGCCGCATCCAGGTCACCCTTCAACCCGGCGCGCAACCCGTGCTGGAGCAGAACGGCCCCCCGGTGCACTTCGCCCGTTTCGCGGCATTCGTACGACGCCGTCGGGTCCAGGCCCTGCAACCGGAGCGCCGGCGCCGGCTCGCCGTAGCTCTGCGCCTGGAGCCAGGCGAGGACGACGCTCTCGTCGCCGAGCGTGTACTGCACCGCGCTGAGTCCGCCGGTCGGCGGCCGCAGCCGGAACTGGTCGCCGCGCTGCACCAGAGGACGGATCTCCTTGTAGAGCTCCACCCAGTGTCCGGCCTCGGCAAGCTCCTCCTCGGTCCACTGCGAGAGGTCGCCGCCGACCCCGAGGGCACCGGCCATGGAGCTGATGAACCGGAAACGCAGGCTGCTGACCCGCCCGTTGAGCTGGTGGTTCGGGCTGTCGGTGACCCAGGCGGACATCACCCGGGCGGGATGGATCTGACTGAAGCCGTGCTGGATGGCGAGCCGGTCCAGCGGGTCGGTGTTGTCGGAGGTCCACACCTCGTCGGTACGGCTCATGATGCCGAGGTCGATGCGCCCGCCACCGCCGGAGCAGGACTCGATGGCGACATCCGGGTGGGCGGCGCGGAGCCGGTCGAGCAGGGCGTACAGCCCGCGCACGTGGTCCACCCACAGGCGCTGCGGGTAGGGCTCGCCGGGCCAGCCCGCGTCGGTGAAGCAGCGGTTGAAGTCCCACTTGACGTAGTCGATCGGGGCGCTGGACAGCAGGGTGTCGAGCTGCTCGTAGAGGTACCGCTGGACGTCCTCGCGGGCGAGGTTGAGGACGAGCTGGTTGCGCAGTTCCGTCCGCTTCCGTCCCTGCTGGTACTGCACCCAGTCGGGGTGGGCGCGGTACAGGTCGCTGTCCGGGTTCACCATCTCGGGCTCGACCCAGATGCCGAACTGCATGCCGAGGGCACGGACGTAGTCGGCGAGGGGCTTGAGGCCCTTGGGGAAACGGTCGGGGTTGGGCGTCCAGTCGCCGAGTCCGGCGCGGTCGCTGGTACGGGCGCCGAACCAGCCGTCGTCCACCACGAACAGCTCGACGCCGATCGCGGCGGCCCGGCGGGCGAGGGTGGCCTGCTGATCCTCCGAGATGTCGAAGGTGGTGGCCTCCCAGGAGTTGAACAGCACCGGCCGGTCCCGGTCGGCGTCCGGGATGATGTACGCCCGCTGGTAGGCGTGCCAGGCACGGCTCGCCCCGCCGAAGCCGGCGTCGGTCCACAGGCCCGCGAAGACCGGGCTGGTGTACGACTCCCCCTCGGCGAGCATCAGCAGGCCCGAGTCGTCGTAGCCGGCGCCGCCGGTGATCTGCACGCGCGCGTCGGGGAGCTGGGCGACGGCGATGCGCCAGGAGCCGGACCAGCCGAGGGCGCAGCCCCAGACCTCGCCGCGCTCCTCGGTGGCGTCGGTGTCGAGGGCGACCCAGGGCAGGTGCTGGTGGCCGGTGTGGCCGCGGCGGCTGCCGATGACCTTCTCGCCGTAGGTGAGCGGGCCGCTGGTGAGCCGGGACTCCGCCGCCCAGCGGCCGTGCAGCTGGGAGAGCCGCCAGCCCTCGCGGTCGGGCAGGGTCCAGGTGGCGGGGTCGGCGCGCAGCAGCTCCACGGGCGCGTGCCCCTCGTTGCCGACGGTCACCCAGCGCTCGACGACGTCGCCGCGCATCCGGTAGTGCAGGGTGATGACGATGTCGTCGTCCGTGAAGCGCAGCCGGAGTCCGTCGTCATCGGCCTCGTACGACTCGAAGGTCCACTCGGTGCCGCGCCGCTCCTCGGTGCGCACGGACAGGGCGGGGCGCACGAAGCGGGGCCCGCCCTCGACGGGGTACTCCTCGTGACCGTCCAGCGGGGACTCGAAGGGCCAGTAGTCCGGCAGCGCCCGGGTGCTGAGCTCCTCGGCGTCGGCGAGCTGGATTCTGGCGCCCCAGTGCAGGTGGAGCAGCTCGTCGGCCTCCGTCAGATGCAGCGCGTAGCTGCTGCCGGGGCCCGACAGGAGCCAGGTACGACCGTTTTCGGCGATGTCCAGCATCGAGAAACCTCACACAGGGGCCAACAGATCCGCTCAAGCACCAACATCATCAAGGCCCACGTGCTCCGGAAGCAAGGGCCAGGGGGGTGGAGGCGATGGCCTGTGGACAACTCATTGCCCGCGGAAACCGATGTCGTATCGTCGAGCCAGTGCCCGTCGACGAGCCGCGCCGGACGGGACCGACCGGGAGGAGCCCCCGTGACGCAGCAGGTCCCGTCGACCGAGCCCGAGCTGACCGGGGTGCGCAACTTCCGTGACGTGGGCGGCCTGCCGACCGTGGACGGGCGGCGGGTGCGGCCGGGTGTGCTGTTCCGCAGCGGTCACCTCGCGCACGCGACGGAGCAGGACGCGGAGTTCCTCTCCTCGCTCGGCCTGCACACCGTCTTCGACTTCCGCAACGCGGCCGACCAGAAGCTGGAGGGCCCGGACGTCGAGCTGCCCGGTGTGCGGAACGTGAACCTGCCGCTGACCGACCCGGCCCACGGCGCCGAGTTCTGGAAGATGGTCCGCGAGGGTGACATCGAGCAGTTGCGCGGGCTCCTGGACGACGGCAAGGCCGCGGGCCGGATGGTCAGCTCCTACCGCACGATCGTCAAGGACCGCACCGACGAGCACTCGCGTGTGCTGCACGCGCTCGCCGAGGACAGCGTTCCGGCGCTGATGCACTGCGCGGCCGGCAAGGACCGGGCGGGCGTCTCCATAGCCGTGACGCTGCTCGCGGTGGGCGTGGAGCGGGACGCGATCCTCGCCGACTACCTGGAGTCCAACGCCAAGCACCGCCGCTACAAGGTGCGGCGCAGCGGCGGTGGGGACAGCGTGTACAGCCCCGAGGTGATGGACCTGCTGAGCCCGCTGTTCGACGCCCGCGCGGAGTACCTGACGGCGGCCTTCGAGAGCATCGAGGAGACCTGGGGCGACGTCGACACCTACCTGGGGCAGGGCCTGAAGCTGGCCCCGCAGACCCGGGAGCGGCTGCGCGAGCGGCTGCTCGACTGAGGCTCAGCTCTTCGCGCCGAGGGAGAACAGCAAGAAGAGGAACGCGGCCAGGACGTGCCCGACGGCGATGTAGATGATCAGCCGGACCCACAGGGCCCGCGGGAACTTCTCCTCCATGTTGGTCATGGCGACTCTCCAGTGATCGGTCCCAGGCACAGCGCGGCCGTGGGACTCTGCAGCAGGGTGTGGACGAAGAGGAGCTCGACCCCGTCGTGGTCCTCGGCGGCGAGCCGGTGCGGGGTCAGCGAGTCGAAGTGCGCGCTGTCGCCGGGTGCGAGCACGTGGGCGGTGTCGCCGAGGCGCAGCCGGAGCCGGCCGCGCAGGACGTACAGCCACTCCTCACCGGGATGCACCCGCACGATGTCGCCCTGGGAGCCGTGCGGCACGTGGACGCGCAGCGCCTGCATGCCCCGGCCGGGGGCGCCGGCCTGCCAGTACGTCCAGCCGCCCGCCCGGGTCGGATCCATGTCGGCGGCGCGCACGATCGCGTCCCGGTCGGCGGCGGTCTCACCGAGCAGGTCCGAGACCGTCGTACTGTAGATACGCGCGAGGGCGAGCAGCATCGGCAGCGAGGGCTGCCGTTGCCCGGTCTCCAGCCGGGACAGGTGGGCGGGCGACAGCCCGGCGTCCCGGGCCGCGGCCTCCAGGGTGAGGCCGGCGCGGCGGCGCAGGGAGCGCAGCTGCGGGGCGACGGCGGGCAGGTCCTCGACCGGCCCGCCCCCGTGCTCGTTCGCGGAGGAGCTCATGGCTCCATTGAGCCGCAGCTTTGCCTCTGCGGCAATTTTCTTGCCTCAGAGGCAAAACCCGCGACCAGCGTCCGGCCCGGTCTAGCGGTTGGCCACCGCCTGCTTGATGAGCGTCTTGCCGAAGTCCCACATCAGGCCGCCGCCGCTGTGTGCGTCGTCCATCACGTCGGTGAAGGCGTCCACGAAGCGGTCGACGTCGGCCTCGTCGACGATCAGCGGTGGGATGAGCTTGATCACCTCCAGGTGATCGCCGGAGACCTGGGTGAGGATCCGGTGCCGTTGCAGCAGCGGTACGACGACCATCTGGGCGAACAGACCCTTGCGGGCTGCCTGGAGCATGGTCCAGCGGCTGCGCAGCTTCAGCGAGCTGGGCCGGCCGAACTCGATGCCGATCATCAGGCCCCGGCCGCGCACGTCGGCGAGCAGCTCGTACTTGCCGGTCAGCGCGGCGAGCCGGGACTTGAGCTGCTCTCCCACGGCCCGGGAGTTGGCGACGATCTGGTCGTTCTCCATGACCGCGAGGACGGCGAGCCCGGCCGCCATGGCCTGGGCGTTGGCACCGAAGCTCGCCGAGTGGACCAGGACCCGGTCCATGGAGGAGTAGACCTTCTTGAAGATCCAGTCCTTGCCGAGGGTGGCGCCGACCGGAACGTACCCGCCGGACAGTGCCTTCGCCACACAGACCAGGTCCGGCTCGACGCCCTCCTCGTGCTGGTAGGCGTAGAAGTCGCCGGTGCGGCCGAGGCCGGTCTGCACCTCGTCGGCGATGAGCAGCGCCTTGTGCCGGTGCAGCAGTTCCTGCGCGGCGCGCAGGTAGCCGGGCGGCGCCTCGTGCACGCCCTTGCCCTGGATCGGCTCGACGATCAGGGCGGCGACATCGCCCTTCTTCAGCTCGCGGGCGAGCGCGTCGAGGTCACCGAGGGGTACGGCGGTGTCGGGCAGCAAGGGGGCGAAGCCGTCCCGGAAGCCGTTCTCGCCGTTGACCGAAAGGGAGCCGGTGGTCAGGCCGTGGAAGGCGTGGTCGCAGAAGAGGACGCGGGGTCTGCCGGTGGCGAAGCGGGCGAACTTCAGGGCCGTCTCGACCGACTCGGTGCCGCTGTTGCCGAAGAACACCCGGTCCAGGTGCGGGCTGTGCGCGAGGAGCCGCTCGGCGAGCAGTCCGGGCAGCGGCTGGCAGTCGAAGCGGGTCAGGTCGGCGAGCCGGGCGTCCAGGACGTCGTGCAGCGCCTTGCGGACGACGGGGTGGTGACGGCCCAGGCCCATCACCCCGAACCCGGCGAGCATGTCCAGGTAGTCGTTGCCGTCCGCGTCCCAGAAGTGCGCGCCCTCGGCCCGCTCGTAGACCTTGTCGAAGCCGATGGTGTGCAGCATGCGGGGCAGCTGGTGGTTGAGGTACTTCGCGTGCAGCTCATAGCGCTCGGCCCCGCGCTCGGCGAGCAGCGCCCCTAGGTCGAACTCCGTGGTCATTGCCTCTCCTTGTCAACGCCCTCGGCATCAGCGCCCCTCAGGGGCGCGGGGAGCATCGATGTGCGGCTGCCGCCGCGGGGCGCGACCAGCCCGGACGGCGCCGCACCCGCCACACGACCCTCCGTTGCACTCCCGTTGGCGCAATCGGCCCCCCGCCCCGCGAGGCTCGCCCCGATCCGCCCCGCGATCTCCACCGGCGTCAGCCCGATGTCGGCCAGCACCTCTCCCCGCTTCGCATGCGCCAGGAACTGCTCGGGAATGCCGAACCGCCGCACCGGCACGTCCACTTCGGCGTCACCGAGCGCCAGCGCGACCGCCGCGCCCACGCCGGCCGCCCGGCTGTTGTCCTCGACGACGGCCACCAGCTCGTGCCGGGCCGCCAGCACCGGCAGCGCGGGATCCACGGGCTTCACCCAACGGGGGTCCACGACGGTGCAGTTGATGCCCCGAGCGGCCAGCAGCTCCGCGGCCTGGAGGCACACCGGCGCCATCACTCCGACCGCGACCAGCAGCACCTGCGCGTCCGTGTCGCGACGGAGCACATCCACCCCGCCGACCCGGTCGACCGCCGGGATCTCCGGCCCCACGGACTCCTTCGGGAACCGCACCAGCGTGGGCGCGTCGTCCACGGCGACGGCCTCGCGCAGCTGGAGCCGCAGTTGTTCGGCGTCGCGCGGGGCGGCGATGCGCAGGCCGGGGACGACCTGGAGGACGGACATGTCCCACATGCCGTTGTGCGATGCGCCGTCGACACCGGTCACGCCCGCCCGGTCCAGGACGAACGTCACCCCGCAGCGGTGCAGCGCCACGTCCATCAGCAACTGGTCGAAGGCACGGTTCAGGAACGTGGCGTAGACGGCGACGACCGGGTGCAGTCCGCCGGTCGCGAGGCCGGCCGCCGAGACCGCCGCGTGCTGCTCGGCGATGCCGACGTCCCAGACCCGGTCCGGGAAGCGCTCGGCGAACCTGCCGAGGCCGACCGGGTGCAGCATGGCCGCGGTGATCGCCACCACGTCGTCCCGCTCCTCGCCGATCCGGACGATCTCGTCGCCGAACACCGAGGTCCAGGAAGGCCCGTTGGACGGCGCGAGCGGCTCGCAGGTGAGCGGGTCCATGACGCCGACGGTGTGGAAGTGGTCCTCCTCGTGGGCGAGGGCGGGCTCGTAGCCGCGGCCCTTCTCCGTGAGGCAGTGCACCAGCACCGGCCCGTGGAAGCGTTTCGCGCGCCGCAGGGCCGACTCGACCGCCTTGATGTCGTGGCCGTCGATCGGGCCAACGTACTTGAGGCCCAGGTCCTCGAACATGCCCTGCGGGGCGAAGGCGTCCTTGAAACCCTTCTTGGCGCCGTGCAGGGACTCGTAGACGGTGCTGCCGACGACCGGCATGCGCAGCAGGGCGTCCTTGCCCCAGGCCAGCATCTTCTCGTAGCCGTCGGTGGTGCGCAGCGTGGCGAGGTGGTTGGCGAGGCCGCCGATGGTGGGGGCGTACGACCGCTCGTTGTCGTTGACGACGATGATCAGCGGCCGGTCCTTGGCCGCCGCGATGTTGTTGAGCGCCTCCCAGGCCATCCCGCCGGTCAGCGCGCCGTCGCCGATCACCGCGACGACATGCCCCTTCTCCCCCCGCACCTGGCGGGCCTTGGCGAGGCCGTCCGCCCAGCCGAGCGCGGTGGAGGCGTGGCTGTTCTCGATGACGTCGTGCTCGGACTCCTCGCGCGAGGGGTATCCCGACAGGCCGCCCTTGCCGCGCAGCTTGGAGAAGTCCTGACGGCCGGTCAGCAGCTTGTGGACGTAGCTCTGGTGGCCGGTGTCCCACAGGATGCGGTCGGCCGGGGACTCGAAGACCCGGTGCAGCGCGACGGTCAGCTCCACGACGCCCAGGTTGGGCCCGAGGTGGCCGCCGGTCCTGGCGACCGCGTGCACCAGGAACTCGCGTATTTCTTCGGACAGTTCACCGAGTTCCGCCTCGGACAGCGCCTTCAGGTCGCGTGGTCCCCGGATGGTCTCCAGAATCGTCACGCTCGGCCCCCTCTCGGTCCGTGCTGTTCAGCTCACCGTGACGGCGGGTGCTCCGGACCCGGCGCCGTCCTGCTCCATCTGCTCGGCGATCTTCATCGCTTCCTCGATGAGGGTCTCCACGATCTTCGACTCGGGTACGGTCTTGATGACCTCGCCCTTGACGAAGATCTGCCCCTTGCCGTTGCCGGAGGCGACCCCCAGGTCGGCCTCCCGTGCCTCGCCGGGCCCGTTGACCACGCAGCCCATGACAGCGACGCGCAGCGGCACCTCCATGCCCTCCAGACCGGCCGTCACCTCGTCCGCCAGCTTGTAGACGTCCACCTGGGCGCGGCCGCAGGACGGGCAGGAGACGATCTCCAGGCGCCGCTGCCTGAGGTTCAGGGACTCCAGGATCTGGATGCCGACCTTGACCTCCTCGGCGGGCGGGGCGGACAGCGAGACGCGGATCGTGTCACCGATGCCCTCAGAGAGCAACGCCCCGAAGGCGACGGCCGACTTGACGGTGCCCTGGAACGCCGGGCCCGCCTCGGTGACCCCGAGGTGCAGCGGGTAGTCGCACCGGGCGGCCAGCTGCCGGTACGCCTCGATCATCACGACCGGGTCGTTGTGCTTGACGGAGATCTTGATGTCCCGGAAGTCGTGCTCCTCGAAGAGCGAGGCCTCCCACAGAGCACTCTCCACGAGCGCCTCGGGCGTCGCCTTCCCGTACTTCTGGAGCAGCCGGCGGTCGAGCGACCCCGCGTTGACCCCGATCCGGATCGGCGTGCCGTGGTCCTTGGCCGCCCGCGCGATCTCCTTCACCTGGTCGTCGAACTGCTTGATGTTGCCGGGGTTCACGCGGACCGCCGCGCAGCCGGCCTTGATGGCCGCGAAGACGTACTTCGGCTGGAAGTGGATGTCCGCGATCACCGGGATCTGGGACTTCCGCGCGATCGTCGCCAGAGCGTCCGCGTCGTCCTGCGTGGGGCAGGCGACGCGGACGATCTGGCAGCCGGACGCGGTGAGTTCGGCGATCTGCTGAAGGGTGGCGCCGACGTCCGAGGTGCGGGTGGTGGTCATCGACTGCACCGACACCGGGGCACCGCCGCCGACGGCGACCGGCCCGACGTGGATCTGCCGCGAGACCCGTCGCTCGGCGATCGGCCGCGCCGGGATCTCGGGGAGGCCCAGGGGGATTGCGGTCATGCCGTCACTCCCGGTTCCCGGAGACCGTCTCGCGCATGGCGCGCAGGGACTCCTTGAGCGATCCCATGGTGGCGAGGACGGCGGTGGGCTCGTAGCCGCAGTGCGCCATGCAGTTGGCACAGCGCGGGTCCTTGCCCCGGCCGTACTTGTCCCAGTCGGTCTTCTCGATGAGTTCGCGGTACGTCGGCACGTATCCGTCGCTCATCAGGTAGCAGGGGCGCTGCCAGCCGAAGAGCGAGTAGTTCGGGATCGCCCAGGCCGTGCACGGGAAGTCGACCTTGCCCTCCAGGAAGTCCAGGAAGAGCGGGGAGTGGTTGAGCCGCCACTTCTTCCGGTTGCCGCCCGCGAAGGCCTTCTTGAAGAGCTCACGGGTCTGCTCCACGCCGAGGAAGTGCTCCTGGTCGGGGGCCTTCTCGTAGGCGTAGGCGGGCGAGATCATCATCTCGTCGACCTTGAGGTCGTCGTTGAGGAAGTTGAGCACCTCGATGATGGTCTGCGGGGTGTCCGTGTTGAAGAAGGTCGAGTTGGTGGTCACCCGGAAGCCGCGCCGCTTGGCCTCCTTGATGGCCGCCACGGCCTCGTCGAAGACGCCTTCCTTCGCAACGGACTCGTCGTGCCGCTCGCGCAGCCCGTCGATGTGCACCGCGAAGGCGAAGTAGGGCGAGGGGGTGAACTTGTCCATCTTCTTGCGCAGCAGCATCGCGTTGGTGCAGAGGAAGACGTACTTCCGCTTCGCCACCAACTGCCGCACGATCTCGTCGATCTGGGGGTGCATCAGGGGCTCGCCGCCCGCGATGGACACCATCGGAGCACCGGACTCCAGCACCGCCCCGACCGCCTGCGCGACCGGCATGCGTTGCTTCAGCACCCCCGCCGGGTGCTGGATCTTGCCGCAGCCCTCACATTTCAGGTTGCACGCGAAGAGGGGTTCCAGCTCCACGATCAGCGGGAACTTGTCCCGCTTGCGGAGCTTCTGTTCGGCCAAGTAGGTAGCGACCTTGATCGACTGACGCAGCGGCATGGCCATCTGGCTCACCTCCGGGGGAGCAGCAAGGAACGGTGCCATTCGAAGAAAGCTGGAAGAACGGATCGAAGAACGCGGAAAGCAGATATTCCACCCCGCACCGTGCCGATCCGGACGAGTTCATGTTCAGGAGCGTCCACGACCACTCGTACGGCCGCAACCGGGCGCTCGCCCGCGTGCACGGCGCTCAGGAGCGTGGCCGCTGATTCCATGTCGACCGCGATTGCGCCGGTCGCGAGCAGATCTGACCGCTCGTGACCGCGGACGACGTGATCGGAGCCGGTGAGGGGGCCGGTGTGCACGGTGCGGCCGGGCAGGGTCCGCACGAGCTCCTTCACCAGGAGTTCGGTGCCGACGCACGGGACGCTGCCGCGAGGGTCCCGGGTCTCCTCGGCGACCACCAGGTCACCGGGGTGCATCCCGGGGGCGAGTCCCGCGCAGAAGCCCGTCGCCAGGACCGCGGCGGCGGCGAGCGCGGGGTCGGCCAGGACCCGGGTGACGGACCGTTCCGCCGCCTTGGGGCCCATGCCGGTGCGCAGCACGGTGACGGGTCCGCCCGCGCCCCCGCGCTCGCCGGCGCGCAGGGCGAGGTGCTCGATGCCGAGTGCGCAGGCGATCAGCAGCGGGGCCGGCGCGGGCGTGGTGTTCATCAGACCCCCTCGGCCTCGGGGGTGGGCTCGCCGTGGACGTAGCGGCCGAGCGCGGTGAGCGGGAAGACCTGCCGGTAGAGGTGGTAGTTGATGGAGAAGTCCCAGGGGAAGCCGGTGCCGGTGAAGTACGGCTCGTCCCAGGAGCCGTCCTCGTGCTGGGTCTCGGCGAGCCACCTGACGCCCCGCTCGACGGCCTTGGCGTTCTTCTCCCCCGCCGCGAGCAGCGCCATCAGCGCCCACGCCGTCTGGGAGGCGGTGGAGGCGCCGCGCCCGCTCCAGTCGTCCGCGTACTTGTAGGAGCGGAGGTCCTCACCCCAGCCGCCGTCCTCGTTCTGGACCTGCTCCAGCCACTTCACCGCGCGCCGGATCGCCGGATGGGAGGCGGGCAGGCCGGCCGCCGTGAGCGCGGGCACCACGGATCCGGTGCCGTACACGTAGTTGACCCCCCAGCGCCCGAACCACGAGCCGTTGGGCTCCTGTTCGGCGAGCAGCCACTCGATGCCGCGCCGGGTGCGCGGGTCGTGGGACATGCCCTCGAAGGCGAGCATCTCCACGACGTGCGCGGTGACGTCGGCCGACGGCGGATCGATGACCTCGCCGAAGTCGCAGAACGGCAGCCGGTTGGGGAACGGGCTGGTGTTGTCGACGTCGAAGGCCCCCCAGGCCCCGTTCTTCGACTGCATGCCGAGGTTCCAGCGCACGCCCCGGCCGATGGCCTTCTCCATCCGCTCGGGGTCGTGGTGCCGGACCCGGCGCAGGGCGAGGACGACCTCGGCGGTGTCGTCGATGTCGGGGTAGTTGTCGTTGTGGAACTCGAACGACCAGCCGCCCGGCGGGAGTCCGGGCCGTTTCACGGCCCAGTCGCCGGGCCGCACGACCTGTTCGCCGAGCATCCAGTCGGCGGCCTTGACGAGTTGCGGGTGGTCGGCGGGCAGCCCGGCGTCGGCGAGGGCGATGGTCGCCAGGCAGGTGTCCCACACCGGCGACTGGCAGGCCTCGATCATCCGGGCGCCGTCCTCGCGCCACACGGCGTAACGATCCAGCGACTCAAGTCCCGCGCGCATCACGGGGTGTTCGAGGTCGTAGCCGAGCAGGTGCAGGGCGATCACCGAGTACACGGCCGGGGGCTGGATGCCGCCCCACGCGCCGTCGTTCTCCTGACGCTCCACGATCCAGCGGGCGGCGGAGTTCAGCGCGGCGCCGCGCAGCCGGCGCAGCGCGACCTTGCGATAGCCGCGGACAACCTTGTCGAGCCGCTGGAAGACGCCCTCCCAGCTGGCCACCGGGGCAAGCGGCTGGGGCGGGTTCGGGTCGGCCGCGTCGGTGTGGAGTTCGTCCAGCGGGAAGGGGGCGGGGCGCACCGGGCGCTTGGCCGAGACCACGGTGAGCGGCACGATGGTCTGCCGGGCCCACTGGCCGAAGTTGTAGATGCTGAGCGGGAACCACTTGGGGAAGTACAGGAGTTCCGGTGGGAGTTCGGGCAGGTCCTCCCATTTCCACCAGCCGAACAGGGCCAGCCAGATCCGGGTGAAGACCCGGGCGGCGGCGATCCCGCCGCGCTCGCGGACCCAGGCCGACGCCTTCGCCATGTGGGGCGCGTCCGGCGCGTCCCCGGCCAGCCGCAGGGCTACGTACGCCTCGATGGTGGCGGAGAGTTCGCCCGGCCCGCCGTAGAAGGTGGCCCAGGTGCCGTCCTCGCGCTGCTCGCCGCGGATGAAGAGCGCGGCGGCCGCGGTCGTCGACTCGTCGCGGATGCCCAGGAACTGACGGAGCAGCAGGTCCTCGGCGTCCATGGTGACGTTGGTCTCCAGGTCGCCCTTCCACCAGCCCTGCGCGTCCTGCTGCGCGAGCAGATGGTCGGTGGCGCGCCGGACGGCGCGTTCGGCGGCTTCTTGCACCCCGGCCGCCACGGGGGTGGTGAGGTCGGTGCTGGCCGAGTCGGCCCGGGGCGGCAGGGTGGCCCCGGTGCTTCCGTCGGTCGTCGCTGTCATGGCTTCCCCTTCGTGCAGTCGTGCGAAATCGTTCTGCTGTGGGTCCGCCGTCGGCCGGTGCTGGCTGCGCGCTCGCACCGGCCGGCGACTACGCGAGGGTTATTCGACCGATAATGATCATCTCTTTCGTACGACGACGAAGTCGGCCAGCGCCGTGAACCGGGCCCGGACCTGGTCGGGCATGTCGACGGCGTGGAGGGCTTCGATGGCGATGGTGTGCTGACGGCGCGCCTCTTCGGCGGTCCACTCGCGGCCGCCGGCCTCCTCGATGAGGGCGGCCCGGGCGGCGAACTCCTCCTCGGAGAAGTTCTCGAAGTCGCTGCTCTTGGCGTCGGCGGCGAGGATCTCGCCGAGCCGCTCGGAGGCGGGCCCGCTCGCGGCGAGGGCGGCGACGACCGGCAGGGACTTCTTGCGCTGGCGCAGGTCGCTCCAGGTCTGCTTGCCGGTGGCCTCCGGGTCGCCCCAGATGCCGAGCAGGTCGTCGACGGCCTGGAAGGCGAGGCCGAGGTGGTAGCCGTACTTCTCCAGGGTGTCGGCGGTGCGGTCGTCGGCGCCGCCGAGCACCGCGCCGATGGAGCTGGAGGCGGCGAGCAGCGCGCCGGTCTTGTTGCCCTCCATCTCCAGGCACTCCTCGACGCTGACCCGGTCGCGGTGCTCGTAGGAGATGTCCTGGGCCTGGCCGTCGATGAGGGCGCGGGTGGCGGTGGTGATCCGGCGGGTGGCGCGGCCGGCCTCGACGGTGCCGAGTTCGAGGAGGATCTCGTTGGCGAGGGCGAACAGGGCGTCGCCGACCAGGATGGCCTGGGCGGGGCCGTGCACCTTCCATACGGTGTCACGGTGGCGGCGCTGTTCGTCGCCGTCCATCAGGTCGTCGTGCAGCAGGGAGAAGTTGTGGACGAGTTCGACGGCGACGGCGCCGGGGATGCCGACCTCGGGCGCGGCGCCGGTGACCTCCGCGGAGAGCACGGCGAGGGCGGGGCGTACGGCCTTGCCGCCGTCGCCGTCGGCGGGGTTGCCCTCGGCGTCGATCCAGCCGAAGTGGTAGGCGGCCACGGTGTCCATGGGAGGGGCCAGGCGGTCGACGGCCGCCCGCAGTACCGGTGTGGCAAGGGTCCGGCCGCGCTCCAGGAGCGCGGTCACGTCCACCGCGTCGGCAGCCGTCTCGGCCGGGGGCACAGTGGGCACAGTTTCTCCTCTTGTTGCGGTACCGGGGATGCGGGGGCCTGCCGCCTGCTGATCGAGCGTCACGCCGCCTCCTCGAACTCGAAGAGGTGACGGGGGCGGGGCCGGCCCAGAGTGCGCAACACGGCATCGGCCGCACTGACACCGCTGCGGACCGCACTCTCCATGGTCGCGGGCCACCCGGTGGCGGTCCACGCTCCGGCCAGGTAGAGGCCGGGTGCCTTGGTGCGGGCGCCGGGCCGCAGCCGCCCGACGCCGGGGGTGGGGGCGAACGTCGCGGTGCGCTCCCGGGTCACGAAGAAGTCCCGCACCCCGGCGCCGCGCGCACCGGGCAACAGCCGTTCCAGCTCGGGCAGATAGCGCTCGCGCAGGTCGGCCACGGGGGTGTCGATCTCGTCCTGGGCGGCCGACTGGGACAGCGCAAGGTACTGTCCCGCCCGTCGCCCACCGCCACCCTTATACGGAGGCCCTTCGGGCCCGCCTTTCAACAGCCCCGAGGCGTGGGTGCGGTCGAACACCCACTGGACCGGGGTGCCGAGGGCCGCGAAGAACGGCTTGTCGAGCACCGCACGGTCGTAGACCACATGGACGTTGAGGATCGGCGCGGTGCCGATCTCCAGCAGGTTCTCCGGGGCGTCGAGGGCGCCGGCCGGCAGCAGGTCGTACGCCTCGCGCTGGGCGACGGCGAGCACGACGGCGTCGGCGGTGAGTGTCTCGCCGGGAACCTGAACGCTCCAGGTCCCGTTCTCGTTAGTGGAGACGGAGGTGACGCGTGTACGGACCTCGGTACGCACGCCCGCGGAGTCGAGCGCCTTGCGGGCCAGCCGGTCGTGCAGTTCGCCCAGCGGCACATGGGCCCAGCCGATGTCGGCCGCGCCCGGGTCGGACAGCAGACCGGTCTTGAACACCATCGCGGCGAGCCCCAGCGAGGCGTCGCCCGCGACCGCGTTGAGGGTGGCGACCCCGACCAGGTCCCACAGGGCCTCGACGGCACGCGCCGACTGGCCGTGGGCGGCCAGCCAGCTGCCGAAGTCCTGTGCGTCCAGGCTCGGATCGGCGAGGTCGAGTCCCTTGAGCGCGAGCGCGGCACGCCCGACCCTGGCCCGCTCGACGAGCGAGAGGTGCGGATAGGCGGCCAGGCTGCGCCCCAGGTGCAGGGGGACGGGCAGCGGGTCGCGCCGCAGCCTGCCCAGGCGCCGCCCCTCCGGCTTGTCGAGGTCGACCACGGGCACGTCGAGGCGGTCCTGCAGCGGTGCCAGCGCCGCGCCCTCGATGCGGTCGAGGAACCAGCGGTAGGCGGTGCAGCAACGCAGGTAGACGTGCTGGCCGTTGTCCACGGTCAGGTCGCCGCGCTGGAAGGAGAAGGCGAGCCCGCCGAGGCGCGGCCTGCCTTCGAGCAACGTCACGCGGACGCCCGCGTCGGCGAGTGCCAGCGCGGCCGTGGTGCCGGCCAGGCCGCCGCCGATCACGACAGCGGTACGCCCGGACGCGGGGTCGTCGTGCGTCCGTTCGGATCGCGTGCCGTCGGTCATCGTGTCGCCTTTCCTGCCTGGCCGCCGTGCCGGTGGGACGGGGCAGGTCGGGCCGTCGCAGTCAGGGACGCCATGCCGTGCCGGAGGGTTGCCTGCCGTTTTCCTCCGGTGGAGTCACCTTGGCCCACTGCGTCCATCAGGCACGCCTCCTGGCGGTCAGACGGGAGGTGTGGCGCCGGGCGTCCAGCCCGGACAGACCGCGTACCGCGACGTACGCCTTCTCGCGTCCGGGCAGCGAGACCCGGCCGCGCAGCACCGCCTCCGGTTCGCGCTCGATGCGGTCGAGCAGACGGCGGTAGATGCCGGCCATGGCGGCGACACAGGCGCCGCTGCGCCGGTCCAGCATGGGCAGCAGCCGGTAGCCCTCGGCGAAAAGGGCACGGGCGCGCCGTACTTCGAAATGCACGAGACCCGCGAAGTCGGAGCCCTCGGGCGGGGTCGGCCCGTGGAAACCGGCCGAGCAGCCGAACTTGGCGAGGTCGTCGGAGGGCAGGTAGGTACGGCCGTTGCCGGCGTCCTCGCGGACGTCTCTGAGGATGTTGGTGAGCTGGAGCGCGAGCCCGAGCGTGTCGGCGTACTCCGGCGCGCGCTCGGCGCCGCGCGCCCCCGGTTCCGTGCCGAAGACGCCGAGCGAGAGCCGGCCGATGGCGCCGGCCACGCAGCGGCAGTAGACCTTGAGGTCGTCCCAGGTCTCGTAGGTCTCGCCGCGGACGTCCATCAGGACACCGTCGATCAGCTCGTCCAGTCCGCCCAGCGGGATCGGGAAGGCCTGGGCGGCATGGGCGAGGGCGACCGCGACCGGGTCGGTGTCGTCCTCGGCGACCGCGCCGTCCTGGACCCGGGCGAGCAGCGCCCGGGTGTCCTCCAGGCGGGCCGCCTTCACGTCGCCGGCCAGCTCGCCGTCGCCGATGTCGTCGACGCGCCGGGAGAAGGCGTAGAGCGCCGACATGGCGCGCCGTTTGGGCGCCGGCAGCAGCCTGATGCCGTAGGCGAAGTTCCGTGCCTGCTGTCCGGTGACCGTCTCGCAGTAGCTGTAGGCGGCGAGTACCGGCGCGGACACGTGTGTGGGAGAGTCCACGGTCCGGATCACCCCTCTCCTCGCAGAGTCACGCCCACCTCACGCAGCAACCGGCCCTTGCCGGGCTTGGGGGGGCCGGGAAGTACGTCGTATTCGGCGGCGGCGATCGCATGGACCGCCGCCCTTCCCCCCGCCACGAACCCCGCGAGCAGCAGCTTCAACCTGCCGTTGACGCTACCCACAAGGGGGGCGCCTTCATTCAGGAGATCGCGGGCGCGTTGTGCTTCATATGCAACCAGTGCACGCACCGATGCGCCCGCGGTTTTCCTGGCGAGATCCGCCTCCTGGACGTGAAAGCGCTTCATGTCCTCGGCGGGCAGATAGATCCGGTCGCGGCCGAGGTCCTCGGCCACGTCCTGGAGGTGTTCGACGATCTGGAGTGCGGTGCAGATCGAGTCGGAGAGCCGGATCCGCTCGGCGGTCGAGGTACCGGTGACGGCGAGGACCAGGCGGCCGACGGGGTTGGCGGACAGCTCGCAGTAGGCGAGGAGGTCGTCGTAGGTCTCGTACCGCTTGACGAGCTGGTCCTGGCGGTTGGCGGCGATCAGTCCGAGGAACGGCTCGGGGGTGAGGGAGCGGCGGCGGACCGTGGGCTGGAGGCGGCGCAGCAGCGGGTGGCGCGGGGTGGCGTCGAAGACGCGGCGCAGGTCGGCCTCGAAGGCGTCGAGCAGGACCAGGCGGTCCTCGGCCTGTGCCGGGGACACGCCGAGCAGGCGGGCGTCGGCACCCCCGGGGGCCAGGTCGCCGTCGCCGATGTCGTCGACGAGGCGGGCGAAGCCGTAGACCGCCATCAGGTCGTCGCGCCAGGCTTTCGGCAGGAAGAACGGGGCCACGGGGAAGTTCTCGTCCGCGGCCTTGTCCAGGGTGTCGCGCTCCGGGTCCGCGGTGCGCGCCGAGGCGGTCGCCGTCACCGTTCGCTGCCCGGGGCGGGGACGGCGCGGCCTGCGTTGAGCTGGGGAGTTTCCGTAGCCATTGCCGTCACATCTCCCGTTCTACACTGCCGACCCAATACACACTATTTCGGACACGCCGCCCAGCAATCCGCGGGGAGGCCCGGCGGAGGGTGTCGCGCATTATCGCCCCACTTGCCGCTTTCCGGGACCGGTACAGCTTACGTTGTACAACGCGTCGAGGTTCGTCGGGGTGTCCCGCAGATCACAACAACACACCGATTGGCGTCAAGATTCCTAAGGCGAGCCGGAGTTGACGTTTCCTTTGCAGACGCGGGGCCCCGCCGGAAAGGTTCCGGCGGGGCCCCGGCCAGTCAGGGCTACTTGCCCGTGAACTTCTCGTACTCCTTGAGCACCTCTTCGGTCGGGCCGTCCATGCGCAGCTCACCGCGCTCCAGCCACAGGACACGGTCGCAGGTGTCGCGGATCGACTTGTTGTTGTGGCTGACCAGGAACACGGTGCCGGCGTGCTCGCGCAGTTCCCGGATCCGGTCCTCGGAGCGCTTGCGGAAGGCCGCGTCACCGGTGGCCAGCGCCTCGTCGATCATGAGGACGTCGTGGTCCTTGGCGGCGGCGATGGAGAACCGCAGCCGGGCCGCCATGCCGGAGGAGTAGGTGCGCATCGGGAGGGTGATGAAGTCGCCCTTGTCGTTGATGCCGGAGAACTCGACGATCTCCTGGTAGCGGGCCCTGATGTCCTCCCGGGACATGCCCATGGCCAGGCCGCCCAGGATGACGTTGCGCTCACCGGTGAGGTCGTTCATCAGGGCCGCGTTGACGCCGAGCAGCGAGGGCTGGCCGTTGGTGTAGACCCTGCCCTTCTCGGCGGGCAGCAGGCCGGCGATGGCGCGCAGCAGGGTGGACTTGCCGGAGCCGTTGGAGCCGATCAGGCCGATGGCCTCGCCGCGGTAGGCGACGAAGGAGACTCCGCGGACCGCGTGCACCTTGCGGACGCCCCGGTCCTCGCCGCGCTTGAAGATGCGGCTGAGGGCGGCCGTCGCGCTGCCCTTGCCGGTCTTGGCGCCGTTGACCCGGTAGACGATGTGCACGTCATCCGCGATGACGGTGGGGATCCGCTCCCCGGGGGTCTGCTCCACGTCGTTGAGGTCAGCCACGGCCGTACCGCTCCTCCGCCTTCCAGAAGTACACGAAACCGCCGGCGAACACGACCACGGCCCAGCACAGGGCGACGGCCCAGACGTGCGGCGGCAGGTTCGAGGCGCCGTAGCCGTCGATGAGGGCGAAGCGCATCAGGTCCATGTAGACAGTGGCGGGGTTCACCTGGAGGAGCGTGCGCGCCCACTCCGGCCGGCCCTCCATCATCTTGCTGATCGAGAACATCACGCCGGACATGTACATCCAGGTGCGCAGGATGAACGGCAGCAGCTGGGCGAGGTCCGGCGTCTTGGCGCCGAGCCGGGCCACGATCAGGGCCAGGCCGGTGTTGAAGAGGAACAGCAGGAACAGGATGGGGACGACCAGCACCCACGACAGGCCCGGGTGGCTGCCGAACCCGACCACCACCGCGACCATGACGATCATCGAGAACAGCAGCTGCTGGAGCTGCTGGAGCGCGAAGGAGATCGGCAGCGAGGCCCGCGGGAAGTGCAGCGCGCGCACCAGTCCCAGGTTGCCGGAGATCGCCCGCACGCCCGTCATGATCGAGCTCTGCGTGAACGTGAAGGTGAACACGCCGGTGACCAGGAACGGGATGTAGACGTCCTGCGACATGCCACGGCTGGCGTGCAGGATGACGCCGAAGATGAAGTAGTACACGGCCGCGTTGAGCAGCGGCGTGGCCACCTGCCAGAGCTGGCCGAGCTTGGCCTGGCTGTACTGGGCCGTGAGCTTCGCCTGCGAGAAGGCCAGGATGAAGTGGCGCCGCCCCCAGAGCTGGCGTACGTACTCGGCCAGCGAGGGGCGTGCGCCGCTCACCGCGAGCCCGTACCTGGCGGCGAGCTGCGCCGCCGTGAGGCCCTCGTCGGGCGACGGCGCCGCGCTCACCGCGATCCCGCCGTCATGCGTTGTCTCACTCAAGGGTGCAAGCCTTCGTTTTCGGATGCGTCTTCGGATGTGTCTTACGTTCGTCTTACGGAATTGTGCTACTGGGCGCGACACGCCTCCGCCATCAGACACATTTTCCGGGGGCGCCGGCGCGCCATGCGCGGCCGCTCCGTGGCGTGTCCGCACGCCGTCACGCGCGGACACGCACCTTCGAGCTTGTCAGATCACGGGGGGACGGCCCAGTCGCGTGAGTCTCCACACGGTCCGCCAGCGCATCGGGCGGCGGGGTCCGCACGGGGTGGTCCAGCCCTCCCGGAAGCCGGCGAACCAGGCGTGCAGGGCCGGGCGGGACGGGCGGCGGACCAGGGTCAGCAGCATCCACACCCCGAGGTAGACCGGGACCAGCAGGGCCGGCAGGTTGCGGCGGGCCAGCCAGACCCGGTTGCGGGCGACCATCCGGTGGTAGACCGCGTGCCGGGAGGGGGCGGTCGTGGGGTGGAACAGCACCATGTCGGAGCGGTAGTCGATCATCCAGCCGGCGTCCAGGGCGCGCCAGGCCAGGTCGGTCTCCTCATGGGCGTAGAAGAACTCGTCCGGCAGGCCGCCGACCTCGGCGAGGACCTGGGTGCGGACGGCGTTGGCGCCGCCGAGGAAGGTGGTGACCCGGGAGGAGCGCATCGGGTCGGAGGCCCGCAGCCGCGGCACGTGCCGGCGCTGGGTCTGTCCGGTGTCCGGGTCGGCGATGCGGAAACTGATGATGCCGAGCCTCGGGTCGGCCGTGAAGGCCTCACGGCACAGCTCGGCGGTGTCGTGCTCGGCGAGCAGGCCGTCGTCGTCGAGGAAGAGCAATATGTCGACATCGCGGCCGCTCGGGCCGAAGGCCTCTATGCCGACGTTGCGGCCGCCGGGAATGCCGAGGTTCTCGGGCAGTTCCAGGGTGCGGACCCCGTCCGGCACCGCCGGGACGGGCGAACCGTTACCGACGACGACCACCTCGACCGGGTCGCCGTGCTGCTTGGCGACCGAGTCGAGGAGGGCGCGCAGTTCGTCGGGGCGGTTGCCCATGGTGATGACGACCGCGCCGACCTTCGGTCCGGCGCTCACCGCAGCCTGCTCGACGCGAGGACCGAGACCAGGTGCAGCAGGGTCTGGAGCAGCGCGATACCGGCGAGCACGGCGGTGCCGAGGCGGGTGAAGAAGAGGTCGCCGCGGACCTGGTCGACGATCGCGAGCAGCAGGATCAGCAGGGAGGCCTCGATGCCGAGGATCAGCCGGTGGAACCGGAGCAGGGCGGCGGCCCGGCGGGCCAGCGCCATGCCGGAGGAGCGCATCTCGGCGGCGGCCTCCTTGACCACCGGAAGCCCGGCCTGATGGCGGGCGACGCCGACCAGGTCGGTCTCGGCCTTGATCAGGATGGCGCCGAGCGCGGCCAGGGTGCCGAGGAAGGCCCACAGCCAGTCGATACGGCCGCTGCCGAACAGGTCGGCGGCGCGCAGCCCGAGCCCGACCAGGACGGCCGCGTCGGTGAGGTACGCCCCCACCCGGTCCAGGTAGACCCCGCCCAGCGAGTACTGCTGCTTCCAGCGGGCGACCTCGCCGTCGACGCAGTCCAGCAGCAGGTACATCTGGACGCACACCACGCCGAGGACGGCGCCCGTGATCCCCGGCACCAGCAGGGCCGGGGCCGCGAGCACGCCGAAGACGGTCATCAGGTACGTGAGCTGGTTGGGCGTGACCCTGGTGTTCACCAGGTAGCGGTCCACCCGCAGGGACACCTCACGCATGTAGAGGCGCCCCATCCAGTGCTCACCGCTGCGCCGGTCCTTGACCCCAGCGGGGTGGACGACCGGACGGAGTTCAGCTACCGATGGCCTTGACATAGTCGACGTAGAAGTCCTTGATCTGGTGGGTCTTGAGGTCGAGGTGTTCGAGAATGGTGTAGCGGCCGGGCCGGGTCTCCGGAGCGAACTCCACGACCCGGACGAACTCGTCCACGGTGAAGCCGATCTCCTCCGGCAGCACCGGCAGTCCGTGCCGGCGCAGCACACCGGCCATGTACACGGACTGCTCGTGGGCCCCGCGCAGATACATCGCGAAGGCCGCGCCGAGGCCGCACTGCTCGCCGTGGCTGGCGGCCCGCCTCGGGAAGAGCAGGTCGAAGGCGTGGTTGATCTCGTGGCAGGCGCCGGAGGACGGGCGGGAGTCGCCCGACACCGACATGGCGATGCCGCTGAGCACCAGGGCCTCGGCGAGGACCTGGAGGAAGTCGTTCTCGCCGATGCCGCCGGGGTGGCGCAGCACCGCCTCGCCGGCCTGGCGGGCCATGGCGGCCGCCAGACCGTCGATCTTCTCGCCGTTGACGCGGTGGGACAGCTCCCAGTCCGCGATCGCCGAGATGTTGGAGACCGCGTCACCGATCCCGGAGCGCACGAAGCGCGCCGGGGCCTCGCGGATCACGTCGAGGTCGATGACGACGGCGATCGGGTTGGGGACGCCGTAGGAGCCGCGGCCCGCGTCGTTGTCGAGGGTGGCGACCGGCGAGCACAGGCCGTCGTGGGCGAGGTTCGTCGGCACGGCGACCAGCGGCAGGCCCACCCGGGCCGCGGCGAACTTGGCGCAGTCGATGATCTTGCCGCCGCCGAGGCCGACGACCGCGTCGTAGCGGCCGGCCTTGATGTCACCGGCCAGCCGGATCGCGTCGTCGAGGGTGCCGCCGCCGACCTCGTACCAGGTGGCTCCGGGCAGGCTCGGCGAGACGCGCTCGCGCAGCTTCGAGCCGGAGCCGCCGCTGACGGCGACGGCGAGCCGCCCCGAGTGCGAGATGCGCTCGTCGGCGAGCACGCCCGCGAGGTCGTCGAGGGCACCCGGGCGGATGTCCACGACGACCGGCGAGGGAATCAGCCGGGTCAGTACTGGCACGCGATCTCACGTCCCCTGGCGAGGTCGTCGTGGTTGTCGATCTCGACCCACCGGACGTCGCCGATGGGCGCCACGTCGATCCGGAAGCCGCGGTTGACCAGTTCCTGGTAGCCGTGCTCGTAGAACTGCTGGGGGTCGGTCTCCCAGACCGTCTTCAGCGCGTCGGCGAGCTCGGGGGCCGCGTCGCCCTCGATGAGGGTGACGCCGATGTACTCGCCGGTGGCCTCGGCGGGATCCATCAGCTTGGTGATCCTCGTCATGCCCTTGCCGGGGTCGACGACGACCTTCATCTCCTCGTCCGCGAGGGACTTCACGGTGTCGAGGGCGAGGATGATCTTCTTGCCGTCGCCGCGGGCGGCGAGCAGCGTCTTCTCGACGGAGACGGGGTGCACGGTGTCGCCGTTGGCGAGGATCACGCCGTCCTTGAGGGCGTCACGGCCGCACCACAGGGAGTAGGCGTTGTTCCACTCCTCGGCCTTGTCGTTGTCGATGAGGGTGAGCTTGAGGCCGTACTTCTCCTCCAGCGCCGCCTTGCGCTCGTAGACGGCCTCCTTGCGGTAGCCGACGATGACGGCGACCTCGGTCAGGCCGATCTCGGCGAAGTTGCCGAGGGTCAGGTCGAGCACCGTGATCGAGTCCTCTATCCCGGCGGGCCCCACCGGCACCAGCGCCTTGGGCAGGCTGTCGGTGTAGGGGCGCAGACGCCGGCCGGCGCCGGCCGCCAGCACGAGGCCGATCATGCGGGTTCTCCTTCGTCGTGTACGGCGGGCGCCCCTGCGGACACCCAGAAGCGGATGCTCTCGACGAGCACCAGCCCGGCCACGACCACGGCGAGGACCGTGAGCGCGACCTTGAACTGCGCGGCCGTGAGCAGCGCGGCCAGGACGGTGACGAGCAGCGTCCGCCCTTCCTGCCCCCCGATGGCACGTACCAGCCAGGCCGGCGGCGCCCCGGCGTCGCCGCGGATGCGGTACACCGTGTCGTAGTGATGGTAGGCGACGGCGGCCACCAGGCCGAAAGCCGCAGGAAGGGCTCCGTTTACCCCGGCTTTACTTGCGAGGACGAGCACGGTGCCGTACTCGGCGACCCGGAAGAGGGGTGGGACCAGCCAGTCCAGGGCGCCCTTGAGCGGCCGGGCCAGAGCCTGACCGGCGGCGAGGGCGTAGACGACGGCCCCCGCGACCGGGGCCCAGGTCGCACCGGAGAAGAGGGAGACGGTGAGAACCGCCACGCCGGCGAGGCTCACCAGGAACGGGGAGCCGAGCGGGGCGCGCAGGGCGCGGGAGACGACTCCCGCGAGCGGACCGTTGTCGGCCAGGTCCGCCAGTGCCTTCGCCGCCCGCTCCGTCCGCTTCGCCTTGCGGGTCAGCGACCGCAGCACCCGCCCTGCCGTGGTGTAGGTGGCCGCGAACGCGCAGCCGATCAGCAGGACGGTGAAGGTGATCCGCGGGGTCGTGGCCGCTGTCAGGACGGCTATCAGTGCCCATCGCTCGCCGATGGGCAGGACTATCATCCGGCGCACCCAGACCGTCCAGCCGACGCTGTCGAGCCTGCCGGAGAGGGCGGCGGTCGGGCTGGTGTTGGCGGTGGCGTCGTGGTTCGCCTCGTTGAAGGAGAAGTCGACCACGTGCCGGCAGGTCTGCAGGATCATCGCGCCGAGGGCGAGGGCCCATACGTCGTCATGGCCCCCGCCGCGGGCGGCGCCCAGCGCGAGACCCGCGTAGTAGGCGTACTCCTTGGCCCGGTCGAAGGTGGCGTCCAGCCAGGCGCCGAGCGTGGAGTACTGCAGCGAGTAGCGGGCGAGCTGGCCGTCGGTGCAGTCCAGGACGAAGGAGCAGATCAGCAGGGCGCCGGCGGCGACGAAGCCGATCCGCGTGCCGGTGGCCGCGCAACTCGCCGCGATCAGGGCGGTGAGCAGGGAGGCGGTGGTGACCTGGTTGGGGGTCAGTCCGCGCCGTGCGCACCAGCGGGCGAGGTAGCGCGAGTACGGGCTGATGCAGAAGGTGGTGAAGAAGCCGTCCCGGGACTTCACGGCCGACTTCAGGCGTACGGCCTCGTCGTCGACGGCGGCCACGGCCTGCCGTGCCTCGTTGCGGGCCTGCGGGTCGGCGGGGACGGTGGCGACCAGGCTGCCCAGCTCGGGACGGTGCACGTCGGCGTCCAGGGCGGTGACGAGGTTGTCGACCGCGAGGTCGGTGCTGCCGCCCGCCGAGGCCTCCCGGGCCAGCGCCTGGTTCAGGGCCGCACGGCCGGCCGGCTGGGCGGTGACGGCGCCGGGGATCGCGGCGAGCGGGAAGCGGGGGTCGGTGAGGCCGAGCCGCAGGGCGTGCACATGACCGACGAACCGGGCGTCGACGACGGCGACGCGCCGATCGGCGGGTACGGCCGTGAGGAGCGCCTCGGCCTCGGCGGTGTCCGACGCCGTCCGCACCTCGAAGCCGAGCGCCCGCAGATCGCTCTCCAGTGACGATCCGGGCACCGGCGGACCGGTGACGATGGCGATCGACAACCGAACTCACTCCCTGGGTGCCGGCGTACGGGCGCCGGTCTGCTGCGTGGTGGGGCGGGGTGTGCCTCGCGGCCCCCTGACGGCATTCGGCAGAGGTTAGCGGATGGTGAGGACCGCTTGTTCACCGGCCGTTCATGGCACGGTCGGCCCGCTCTGCCCCGGCCGTTGCCGAGATCATCATCCGTGATCCGGGCCCCGGCCCACAAACCGCGCTCGCAGAACGGGCATTGAGGACACGGATCCATGGCGGCGCCTCCGCGTCCGGCCGGCCACCCATACGGCACACCCCCTTACGGAAGGCAACTGAGGCTGCCCTGACCTGGGGTTCGTTTCCGCAGGTCAGGGCAGATGACAACGGTGTTCAGTGCAGCGTTGCCCGATACCCCCCACCCGTAGTTCACTGTGAGCCCGGGCAGAACACAGGAGGCGTTTGTCATGGGGGCAGGGCACGACCACGGCCACAGCCACACCCACGCGCCGCCCACCGGTACGGCCGCGGCGGCGTACCGCGGGCGGCTCAGGGTGGCGCTCGCCATCACCCTCGGAGTGATGGTGGTCGAGGTCGCCGGCGGTCTGCTGGCCGACTCGCTCGCGCTGATCGCGGACGCCGCCCACATGGCGACCGACGCGCTGGGCCTCGGCATGGCTCTGCTGGCGATCCACTTCGCCAACCGCCCGCCGAGCACCAACCGCACCTTCGGCCTGGCCCGCGCCGAGATCCTCGCCGCCCTGGCGAACTGCCTGCTGCTGCTCGTGGTCGGCGGCTATGTGCTGTACGAGGCGATCCAGCGGTTCGTCACGCCCGCGGACACCCACGGCGGCCAGATGATCGTGTTCGGTCTGATCGGCCTGGTCGCCAACATGATCTCGCTCACGCTGCTGGTGCGCGGCCAGCAGGAGAGCCTGAACGTGCGCGCCGCCTTCCTGGAGGTGGCGGCCGACGCGCTGGGCTCGCTGGCGGTGCTGATCTCGGCCGTGGTGATCCTGACCACCGGCTGGCAGGCGGCCGACCCGATCGCCTCGCTCGTCATCGGCCTGATGATCGTGCCGAGGACGCTGAAACTGCTGCGCGAGACCCTGGACGTCCTGCTGGAGTCGGCGCCGCGGGGCGTCGACATGACGGAGGTGCGGGCGCACATCCTGGCGCTGGACGGCGTGGAGGACGTCCACGACCTGCACGCCTGGACGATCACCTCGGGCATGCCGGTGCTGTCGGCGCACGTGGTGGTCCGCTCGGACGTGCTCAGCGCCATCGGCCACGAGAAGATGCTGCACGAGCTGCAGGGCTGCCTGGGCCACCACTTCGACGTGGAGCACTGCACCTTCCAGCTGGAACCGGGCGGCCACGCGGAGCACGAGGCCCGGCTCTGCCACTGACCCCCGGCCCGGCCGGGTCCTGGGCGAGGGGCTCCGCACTCCCCCGGCGTCCTTGTGTTCGAGGCCCCCGGACGGTTCCCTCTCACACCCGTAGGGCACGATCAAGTACCGGGTCCCTCTTCCGGCGTGCCCGTGCCGGGAAGTGCCGGGAGTGTCGGATTCGTACGGCAGACTTGGTGCGAAGACCGAGGCGAAGGATGGGTATGCCGATCACACCTGCCACCGCGACGCACAGCACGTCGGAAGGGACCGCAGACGCGATTTTCCTTGAACTCGTCGACGAGAAGGGTGTGACCATCGGCACCGCGGAGAAGCTGGCCGCGCATCAGCCCCCCGGGCAGCTGCACCGGGCGTTCTCCGTCTTCCTCTTCGACGAACACGGCAGGCTGCTGCTCCAGCAGCGGGCACTGGGCAAGTACCACTCCCCCGGCGTGTGGTCGAACACCTGCTGCGGTCACCCCTACCCCGGCGAGGCGCCCTTCGCGGCGGCGGCCCGGCGGACCTTCGAGGAGCTGGGGGTCTCCCCGTCGCTGCTCGCCGAGGCGGGCACGGTCCGCTACAACCACCCGGACCCGGCCTCCGGCCTGGTCGAGCAGGAGTTCAACCACCTGTTCGTCGGTATGGTCCAGGCGCCGCTCGCGCCGGACCCTGAGGAGGTCGAGGCGACCGTCTTCGTGACAGCCGCCGAGCTGGCCGAGCGGCACGCCCAGGACGCCTTCTCGTCCTGGTTCATGACCGTGCTGGACGCGGCCCGCCCGGCGATCAGGGAACTGACGGGCACGTCCGCCGGCTGGTGAGATCCCTCACGGCAGCGCCGCGGGTTTGAGCGGCAGGGCGGCCCAGATCACCTTGCCGCCGCTCGACGTGTGCTCCGCGTCCACGACTCCGCCCGCCTCCCGGGCCACCTCCCGCACCAGCAGCAGCCCCCGGCCGCCGGTCTGGCCGTGGTCGGCCTCCAGGGCGGTCGGGCGGTAGGGGTGGTTGTCCTCCACCGACACCCGCACCCACTCGGCGCCGACGGCGACCTCGACGGCGAGCACCGGCGACAGCAGCGCCGCGTGCTTGACCGCGTTGGTGACCAGCTCGGAGACGATCAGCAACAGCCCGTACACCAGGTCCTCCGAGACCGGGACGCCCTGGCGCTGGAGCAGGTCCCGTACGGCGCGCCGCGCCTGCGGGACCGAGGCGTCCACGGCGGCGGCGGTGAACCGCCAGACTCCTTCGTACGGCAGCGGATCCGGCGGCGGAGCGCCGCCCGACTCTGGACGCGGGTCGTGCCCGCGCCCGTGGTTCTCCATCGTCCGGTCGCCACCCTCGCGCTCGATTGTCACCACACGTCGAGTGTTGGTAACGACCCCCTCCGCGCCCAAGGACTGAACACAAGTCAGCAACTATCGAACGGATCTGACCGTTGGCGTATGACAAGGTCAGTTGTGGGACGACTCTTGCCCTCCTCGATGCCGACTTCGCGAACTATTCGGGTTGTACGGGTATGAGAACTTTCCGAGCAGGAGGGGTGCGGCTCCCGTGCCGCCACCGGAATTCCGCCTCTCCCCGGCCCGGATACCATCCCGCACCATGGAGCCCCGCCTCGACCACCAGGTCAGAAACGCCGTTGCCACCGTAGTCATCGGCAACGCGGCCAAACGCAACGCGATGACCGCGCAGATGTGGCGCGCCCTCCCGCCCCTCCTCGACGACCTGGCGGCGGACGCCGCCGTGCGGGCCCTCGTCCTCACCGGTGCGGGCGGCACCTTCTGCGCCGGCGCCGACATCTCCACCCTCCGGGGCTCGTCCGCCGAGGCGCAGTCCCTCGCCGTCGCCGCCGAGGAGGCCCTTGCGGCGTTCCCCAAGCCGACCCTCGCCGCGGTGCGCGGCCACTGCGTCGGCGGAGGCTCGCAGCTGGCCGCCGCCTGCGATCTGCGGTTCGCCGAGGAGGGCGCGCTCTTCGGGGTGACACCGGCCAGGCTCGGCATCGTCTACCCGGCCGCGTCCACCCGCCGCCTGGTGTCCCTGGTCGGCCCGGCCACCACCAAGTACCTCCTCTTCTCGGGCGAGTTGATCGACGCGGAGCGGGCGCTGCGCACCGGTCTGGTCGACGAGGTGCTGCCGGAGGGCGAACTGGACAAGCGGGTGGCGGAGTTCACCCGGATCCTGACCGAACGCTCGCAGCTGACGCAGGCCGCCGCGAAGGAGTTCGCGAACGGCCGCACGGACCGGGACGCGCACTGGGCGGAGCAGGCGCACGGCAGCGGCGACACCGCCGAGGGCGTCGCCGCGTTCCTGGAGCGCCGTCAGCCGCGGTTCACGTGGGCTGTTCCCGGCCGAGGATGAACCGGCTCACGCGGCCGGGCGTCGTCCCGGTCTCGGCCCGGAAGGCGCGGGCGAAGGTGGCGGGGCGAGAGCGCGGCGCGGGCGGCCGGCGCCTCGGCGCTCAGGTCGCCGTCCGGATGCTCGCTGATCCTGCCTTTCCTGCCATGCCCCGAGGGCGTACCGGATCCGCATCGGTCCGGAGACTGGAGTCCGTACCAACCAGTCAGTAGCGTGCGGCCTCATGACGACCGCCATCCTGGAGCCGCTCGCCGGCCGCCGCTGCCAGTCCCTGCTCAACTCCCTGCACGCGACCCACTTCTTCAGCCCCGAGCTGGCCGAGGAACTGGCCGCGCTCGGGGTCACGCACCCGCGGGCCGTCAACTTCGCGGTGCGGGCGGCCGCGTTGGGGCCGGTCGGGGCCGGCACGGTGACGGCGACCTTCTACAACTACAAGTACGAGCTGGTGGCCCGGCATGTGCCGGCCGTCTGGGAGACCGCGTCCCCGAAGGACGTCCTCGCCGCACGCACGCGTGCCGTCGACGCGTCCATGCGGCGGCTGCTCGGCGCGGACGTGGTGGCGTCCGACGCGATGGCCGAGGCCGCGCGGCTCGCGCTGCGCGCCACCGAGGCCTGCGCCCGCTCCGGCCGTCCGCTCTACGCCGCCCACGCGGACCTGCCGGTGCCCGAGGAGCCCCACCTCGCCTACTGGCACGCGAGCACGCTGCTGCGCGAGCACCGCGGCGACGGGCACCTCGCGGCGCTGCTGGCGGCCGGTCTTGACGGGCTGGAGGCGGTGGTCACGCACACGGCGACCGGCAAGGGCATGACCCCGAAGTGGGTGTTCGCCACCCGCGGCTGGAGCCAGGACGACTGGGACGCGGCGGTGACACGGCTGCGCGGGCGCGGCCTGCTCGACGCGGCGGGCGAGCTGACCGAGGCGGGGGTGGCCCTGCGCGCGGACGTCGAGACCGTGACGGACCGCCTGGATCTGGCACCGTACGAGCACCTGGGAGCCGACGGCGTGACCCGCCTGACGGAACTGGCGGCGGCCTTCGCGCGGGCGGCAGTGGCCGCCGGAGCGTTCCCCGCAGACCTTCTCGGCAAGGGGTGACGGAAACGAGGGGCGGAGGCCGGAGGTCGGGAGGAACCGTACCCCTGGTTTTTCGGGTGTGTGGGGGAATTCGGGAGAGTCCGTGTCGTGGAAAGGCGCCCTGGGGCCCGGTTGTCGGTGTCACCTGCCACAATTGCGGCGCAACCTCAGTGGAGAAGGCGGTACGGGACGTGACGACACCCGGGTCTCTGGTTCCAGGGTCCATCGAAGGCAGGATCGCCGAGGAGCTCGGCGTACGGGAGCGGCAGGTCAAGGCTGCCGTGGAGCTGCTCGACGGCGGTTCGACGGTGCCCTTCATCGCCCGCTACCGCAAGGAAGCGACCGAGATGCTCGACGACGCGCAGTTGCGCACGATCGAGGAGCGGCTGCGCTATCTGCGGGAGCTGGAGGAACGGCGGTCGGCGATCCTGGAGTCGGTGCGGGAGCAGGGCAAGCTCACCGCCGAGCTGGAGGCGCAGATCCGGGGCGCCGAGACCAAGGCGCGGCTTGAGGACATCTACCTGCCGTACAAGCCGAAGCGGCGGACCAAGGCACAGATCGCCCGGGAGGCCGGCCTGGAGCCGCTGGCCGAGGGACTGCTCGGGGACCCGGGGGTGGAGCCGCTGGCGGCCGCCGCCGCCTTCGTCGACGCCGACAAGGGCGTCGCCGATGCGCAGGCCGCCCTGGACGGCGCCCGCGCGATCCTCACCGAGCGGTTCTCGGAGGACGCCGACCTCATCGGTGAGCTGCGCGAGCGCATGTGGGTGCGCGGCCGGCTCGCCGCCAAGGTGCGGGACGGCAAGGAGGAGGCGGGCGCGAAGTTCGCTGACTACTTCGACTTCGCCGAGCCGTTCACCGACCTGCCCTCGCACCGCATCCTGGCCATGCTGCGCGGTGAGAAGGAGGAGGTCCTCGACCTCGTCCTGGAGCCGGAGGAGCCGACCGAGGGCCCGTCCTCGTTCGAGGGGATCGTCGCCCACAAGTTCGGGATCGCCGACCGCGGCCGGCCGGCCGACAAGTGGCTGTCGGACACGGTCCGCTGGGCCTGGCGCACCCGCCTCCTCGTCCACCTCGGCATCGACCTGCGGCTGCGCCTGCGTACGGCCGCCGAGGACGAGGCGGTCGACGTCTTCGCGGCGAACCTGCGCGACCTGCTGCTCGCCGCCCCGGCCGGCACCCGCGCGACGCTGGGCCTGGACCCCGGTTTCCGGACCGGCGTGAAGGTCGCCGTCGTCGACGCCACCGGCAAGGTGGTCGCCACCGACGTCATCTACCCGCACGTCCCGGCCAACAAGTGGGACGAGGCGATCGCCAAGCTGGCCCGGCTCGCCAAGGAGCACGCGGTCGAGCTGGTCGCGATCGGCAACGGCACGGCGTCCCGCGAGACCGACAAGCTCGCCGGTGAGCTCATCACCAGGCACCCGGAGCTGAAGCTCACCAAGGTGATGGTGTCCGAGGCGGGCGCGTCCGTGTACTCGGCGTCCGCGTTCGCCTCCCAGGAGCTGCCCGACATGGACGTGTCGCTGCGCGGCGCCGTGTCCATCGCCCGCCGGCTCCAGGACCCGCTGGCCGAGCTGGTGAAGATCGACCCCAAGTCGATCGGCGTCGGCCAGTACCAGCACGACCTGTCCGAGATGAAGCTGTCCCGCTCGCTGGACGCGGTGGTCGAGGACTGTGTGAACGGCGTCGGTGTGGACGTCAACACGGCGTCGGCCCCGCTCCTCGCCCGCGTCTCCGGCATCACCTCCGGGCTCGCCGAGAACATCGTCGCCCACCGCGACACCAACGGCCCCTTCACCTCCCGGGGCCAGCTGAAGAACGTGGCCCGGCTCGGCCCGAAGGCGTACGAGCAGTGCGCGGGCTTCCTGCGCATCCGTGGCGGCGACGACCCGCTGGACGCGTCGAGCGTCCACCCGGAGGCGTACCCCGTCGTACGACGCATGGTGAAGACGACGGGCCAGGAGGTGGCCGCGCTCATCGGCAACACGGGTGCGCTGCGCTCGTTGCGGCCGACGGACTTCGTGGACGAGACGTTCGGTCTGCCGACCGTCACCGACATCCTCAAGGAGCTGGAGAAGCCGGGGCGCGACCCGCGTCCGGCCTTCAAGACGGCCACCTTCAAGGAGGGCGTCGAGAAGATCTCCGACCTGTCCTCCGGGATGGTCCTGGAGGGGGTCGTCACGAACGTGGCGGCGTTCGGCGCGTTCGTCGACGTCGGTGTGCACCAGGACGGCCTGGTCCATGTCTCCGCGATGTCGAAGACGTTCGTCAAGGACCCGCGGGACGTGGTGAAGCCGGGTGACATCGTCAAGGTGAAGGTCCTCGACGTGGACATCCCGCGCAAGCGGATCTCGCTGACGCTGCGGCTGGACGACGAGGCCGCTGCGCAGCAGGGCGGCCGGCAGGGCGACGGCGGCGAGCGGCGCCAGCGGGGCGGGCGTCCGCCGCAGCAGCGGCAACAGCAGCAGCGGCAGGGGGGCGGCGCTCGTCAGGCTTCGGCGCCGGCGCCCGCGAACAGCGCGATGGCCGATGCGCTGCGCCGGGCCGGGTTGCTGGGCGGGAAGGACGGGAAGCGCTGAGGGTGCCTGCCGGGGCGGTGGGGAGCTGCGGGCTCGTTGTGGCTGGTCGCGCAGTTCCTCCCCCAGCCTTCGGCCGGGGGTACCCCCAGCGCCCCTGGAGGGGCGCGTTTCCCTCGCGGGTGCCGTCTCGCGCCGCATAATTCCGTGGACAGTGATCTCCTGATCCGAAGACTGGCCCCATGACTGGACCAGACTTCAAGGCCGATCTCCATACATACCTCCAGGACGCCCGGGACGTGCTGTTGTGGAAGCTGGAGGGGCTGTCCGAGTACGACATCCGGCGGCCGCTGACTCCCACGGGTACGAATCTGCTGGGCCTGGTCAAGCATCTCGCCGGTGCCGAGGCCTGGTACTTCGGAGCGACCTTCGGGCGGCCCTTCGACGGGGCACCTCCGCTGTGGTTCACCGGTGACGCGGAACCCAACGGAGATCTGTGGGCGCGGGGCGACGAGACGCGTGCGGCGACAGTCCGCGGGTACCGGCAGGTCTGGACCCACTCGGACTAGACGATCGCCGCGCTGCCCCTGGACGCGGTCGGGCAGCTGCCCGTCGATCCGCCGAAGGAGATCACCCTCCACCGCGTCCTCACGCACATGGTCGCCGAGAGTCAGCGGCACGCCGGTCATGCGGACATCGTGCGTGAGCTCGTCGACGGGGCGACGGGGCAGCGGGCGAACGGCACCAACATGGCGCCCGGTGACGCGGCGGCCTGGGCGCAGCACCGGGGCCGGGTGGAGCGGGCGGCCGAGGAGGCCGCGCGCGGCGTTCGGTGAACGCGGGACGAAAGGAGCACGGCAACTCGCGGTCGTACCTCTGCGGACGCCGTGAAGGGCTGTAGCGGCGCAGGTCGACCGCGCCCACGCGGCGAAGCCGCATGCGCGTACAGCCCCGTGCCCCTTATGGGGCGCGTTCCGTCACCTTGCCCGCCGCGACCTCCAGGCAGCGGGTGACCCGGACCGCGTCCAGCATGCGGCGGTCGTGGGTGACCAGGAGGAGGGTGCCCTCGTAGGCGTCGAGCGCGGACTCCAACTGCTCGATGGCGGGCAGGTCGAGGTGGTTCGTCGGCTCGTCGAGGACGAGGAGGTTGACACCCCGGCCCTGGAGCAGGGCCAGGGCGGCACGGGTGCGCTCGCCCGGGGAGAGGGAGGCCGCCGAGCGGAGCACGTGGTCCTGTTTCAGGCCGAACTTGGCCAGGAGGGTGCGCACTTCGGCCGGTTCGGTGTCCGGTACGGCCGCGCTGAAGGCGTCCAGCAGGGACTCGGAGCCGTGGAACAGTTTGCGGGCCTGGTCGACCTCGCCGACCAGCACGCCCGAACCGAGGGCCGCGTGCCCGGCGTCCAGCTCCACCCGGCCGAGCAGCGCGGCGAGCAGCGTCGACTTGCCCGCGCCGTTCGCGCCGGTGACCGCGACCCGGTCCGCCCAGTCGATCTGGAGGGAGACCGGCCCGAAGGTGAAGTCGCCGCGCCGCACCTCCGCGTCCCGCAGGGTGGCGACGACGGCGCCGGAGCGCGGGGCCGCCGCGATCTCCATACGCAGTTCCCACTCCTTGCGGGGCTCCTCGACGACCTCCAGGCGTTCGATCATGCGCTGGGTCTGGCGGGCCTTGGCGGCCTGCTTCTCGCTGGCCTCGCTGCGGAACTTGCGGCCGATCTTGTCGTTGTCGTTGGACGCCTTGCGGCGCGCGTTCTTGACGCCCTTGTCCATCCAGGAACGCTGCATCTGGGCACGGTCCTGGAGGGCGGACTTCTTGTCGGCGTACTCCTCGTAGTCGTCGCGGGCGTGCCGGCGGGCCACGTCGCGTTCCTCCAGGTAGGCGTCGTAACCGCCGCCGTAGAGGTTGATCTGCCGCTGGGCGAGGTCGAGTTCGAGGACCTTGGTGACCGTGCGGGTGAGGAACTCGCGGTCGTGGCTGACGACGACCGTGCCGGCGCGCAGGCCGGTCACGAAGCGTTCGAGGCGCTCCAGGCCGTCCAGGTCGAGGTCATTGGTGGGCTCGTCGAGGAGGAAGACGTCGTAGCGGGAGAGCAGGAGGGAGGCGAGGCCGGCACGGGCGGCCTGGCCGCCGGAGAGGGAGGTCATCGGCTGGTCGAGGTCGACGGCCAGGCCGAGGGAGTCGGAGACCTCCTCGGCCCGCTCCTCCAGGTCGGCGCCGCCGAGGTCCAGCCAGCGCTCCAGCGCGGTGGCGTAGGCGTCGTCGGCGCCCGGTGCCCCGTCGACCAGGGCCTGGGTCGCCTCGTCCATCACGCGCTGGGCCTCGGCGACTCCGGTGCGCCGGGCCAGGAAGGCACGGACGGTCTCGCCGGGCCGCCGCTCGGGCTCCTGCGGCAGGTGGCCGACGGCCGCGGTCGGCGGGGAGAGCCGCAGTTCGCCCTGTTCGGGGGCGGTGAGCCCGGCGAGCAGCCGGAGCAGGGTGGACTTGCCCGCCCCGTTGGCACCGACCAGCCCGATCACGTCACCGGGCGCGACGACGAGGTCGAGCCCGGAGAAGAGCGAGCGGTCGCCGTGCCCGGCGGCGAGGTTCTTGGCGACAAGGGTGGCAGTCATCAGAACGCCGATCCTAATGTCCGCGGGGCATGTCGGTCAGCGCACCGTCGCCTGCACCAGGACGCTCCCGGAGGTGCGGGCCACGACGAAGGACGAGCCCTTGGCCGCCTTGCCGTCGAGGGGGATGCGGTGGCGGCCGGGTTCCAGGACGCCGTCGAAGAGTTCGTGGGCGCGGGGGCGGGAGAGCCGGTCGAGACGGTACGCCGTGAGCCGCACCCGGCAGGGTGCGGTGACCTCGATGCCGGCGGTGCCGTCGGCGGCGACCAGGCGGGTCAGCCGGCGCTGCGGCAGCGGGCTGCGGTCGAGGGCGTGTTCGATCTGGGCGACGAGAAGCGGGACGATCGGGGCGAGTCCGTGGACGTAGGCCACGGCCACGCCCGCCCGCTCGAACGCCTGGCGCACGGCGGTCCGCTCGGCCTCGCCGACCGCGGGGCCGAAGGCGACGGCACCGTAGCCGCGGAGTTCCTCGGCGGGGACGCCGTCGGCGTCGCGGGTGATGTCGGCACCGATGCCGATGGTGCGCAGGGCGGCGGCCAGCTTGGCGAGGAGGGCGACGCGGGCGCCGATGAGCAGCACCCGGCGGCCGGGCGGCGGGCCGGGGTCCGCCAGGAGCGCGCCGAGGGCGTCGCGGTACTCGGGGCCGCGGAAGCGGAACGGGCCGATGCCGTGATAGCCGTTGAGCTCCAGGTCGGCGTGGTCGCCGGTCTGCCAGGCGAAGTCCCGCCAGATGTAGTCGTCGCCGTCGTGCTCGATGACCGCGGTGACCGCGCCGCAGGCCAGGTCCTCGCACTCGGGGCACCCGTAGATGACGTACCGGTCGTCGGGCAGCGGCGCCTCGGACTCCAGTAAGAGGCTGCGGACCTGGGCGGTGAAGATCGCGGGCGGGACGTCGGAGGCGAGCGGGGAGACGGCGTCCAGGTCGGAGAGCTGGAACAGCAGCGGGTGACCGTCGACGACGAAGTCCACGAAGTCCCGGTGGAGCTGGTAGCCGCCGTCGGCGCGGACACCGCCGGCGCGCATCGCCGGGGCCAGGCCGAAGGTCGCGTATGCGGCAGACATGCTGTGAGTATCCCCAGAGCGGGACGATCTGAGCGCAGCATGACATATTCCGCTAACGTCACGGTGTGCAGCCTGAGCTGAGTGACGAAGTGATCGTGGTCGGTGGCGGGGTCGTCGGACTGACCACCGCGGTGGTGCTGGCCGAGGGCGGCCGCCGGGTGCGGGTGTGGGCCCGGGAGACCGGCGGGCGTACGACCTCGGCGGTCGCCGGCGCGCTGTGGTGGCCGTACCGCATCGAGCCGGAGGCACTGGTCGGGGAGTGGGCGCTCGCCTCCCTTGTCGTGTACGCGGAGTTGGCGGCGCGGCCTGAGGAGACGGGCGTACGCCTGGTCGAGGGCGTACACGGCGGACTGCGGCTGGACGAGCTGGGTGCGTGGGCGTCGGAGGTGCCCGGGCTGGCCGAGACCGGTGAAGGTCTGGCGGCCCGGCTGCCGTTGATCGACATGGCGGTCCACCTGGCGTGGCTGCGCGAGCGGTTGGAGCGGGCGGGCGGGACGGTCGAGGAGCGGACGGTGCATGGGCTGGACGAGGTGCCCGCGCCGGTCGTGGTCAACTGCACGGGGCTCGGGGCCCGTTCGCTCGTCCCGGATCCGGCCGTGCGTCCGGTGCGCGGGCAGCTGGTCGTGGTGGAGAATCCCGGGATCACCACCTGGTACACGTCCGTCGACGATGCGGAGGGGGGCGCCTCCGCCTACTTCTTCCCGCAGCCCGGCGGGCTGCTGCTGGGGGGTACGGCTCAGGAGGACTCCTGGTCGCTGGAGCCGGATCCGGAGGTCGCGGCCGGGATCGTGGCGCGGTGTGCGGCGGTCCGGCCGGAGATCGCCGGGGCGCGGGTGCTGGCGCACCGGGTGGGGCTGCGGCCGTACCGGACGTCGGTCCGGCTGGAGCACGGACTCCGGCCGGACGGTCGGGTGCTGATCCACAACTACGGGCACGGCGGGGCCGGGGTGACGGTCGCCTGGGGATGTGCGCGGGAGGCGGCCGGGCTGGTGGACGCCGGCCCGGCCGCCTGAGCGGTCAGCTCGCGGGGACGCGCTGGACGGTGCGCGGGGCGCGGACGCCGTGCAGGGCCCTCGCCTCGGGGGCGGTCCACCGGGTCGAGGTGGCGCGGGTGAACGCGGCCGCGCCGCCGACCAGCGGGACCCTGGCCGTCGTACGGGACAGGTCCACGGTGAGCGTCGGGGTGGTGGACGGCGGATCGATGAGGTCCTTGTCCGTGCCCGCGACGATCAGCGCCAGGCGGTGGCCCTTGGGTACGACGTGGTCGGTGGCCGCCAGGTCGAGCGTGATCGTGTAGGCCTTGCCCGGGGTGAGCGGGACGCCCTTGCCGGGGTCGGCGTAGGTGCCGAGGTCGGCCCAGCCGCGGCTGAAGACGGTGTAGTCGACGGCCTTGGTCCTGGCGGCGGTCCGCAGGAAGCAGGCGCTGTCGCCGGCCGTGCTCTGGCCCCAGCAGGTGCGGTCGGTGAGGGTGGTGATGCCCTCGGCCGCGTCGGCGTAGTCCCGGATGGTGTCGGGGCCGAGGTCGACCAGGACAGCGGTCAGGTGGGCCGTCGACGTGGTCGGGGTGGCGGTGACGGTCACCTTCGACGAGCCGGACAGGCGCAGGTCCCGGGTGAGCGGCGCGGTGAGGAATCCGGCCTTGTCCGAGGTGGGGGTCGCGAGTTGGGCGGCCCAGTCGGTCTCGCTCTGCCGCGGGTCGTCGGTGAACGTCTCGGTGCCGGAGCCCCGGCTCAGGCCCAGGGTACCGACGCCCGGCTCGGCGCCGGTGGCGGGGCGCAGGGTGGTGGCCCGCGTGCCGCGCGGCGGCCAGACGGACGAGGTCACCCACTGGTCGGGGTGGCGCTCGATGTCGGCCATGGGCTCACGGTCGATGCCGTTGTCGTAGCCGAGGAGTTCGTGGTCGAACCAGCGGTGCAGGGTGTCGACCCAGGCGCCGCGCCGGTAGTCGAAGGGGTCGACGTGCCCGGTCTGGGAGAGCCAGATCTTGCGCTCGACGCCGTTCCTGGCGAGGGCGTCCCACCACTGGCCGAAGTGCTTGGTGCGGACGTTGAGGTCCTGCATGCCGTGCACGAGGAAGACACTGGCCTTCACCTTGGAGGCGTCCTTGACGTAGTCGCGCTCGGTCCACAGGCCGGTCCAGTCGCCGTTGCGCGGGGCGCCGTCGACCAGCTTCTGCTGGACGGCAGCGCACTTGGCGTAGGCCGTGTCGCTCTCCACCGCCCCGGCCAGCCAGTCGGGGCCCGAGTCGTAGAGCGGGGCGCCCTGGGCGAAGTAGTAGTCGTACCAGGAGGAGATGGCGCTGATCGGGACGATGGTCTTCAGGCCCCTGACGCCGGTGGCGGCCACGCCGTTGGCGATGGTGCCGTCCCAGCTCTTGCCGATCATTCCGGTCTTCCCGTTGGTCCAGCTCGCCTTGACGGTGGTGCTGCCGGTGCGGCTGCTGTACGCCTTGGCGCGGCCGTTCAGCCAGTCGATGACGGCCTTCGCGGACTGGATGTCGGAGCGGCCGCCGACGTCGACGCAGCCGTCGGAGCGGTTGGTCCCGGCCAGGTCGACGCCGACGAAGGCGTAGCCGCGGGGTACGAAGTAGTTGTCGTAGAAGAGCGGCATCTGGACCACGTGGCCGCTCGCCTCGTATGTCTTCACCTGGCTCTCGTTGCCGCGTCCGCAGCAGGAGTAGTAGGGGCTGGCGTCCATGATGACCGGCACCTTGCGGCCCCGCGCGGCGGGTTCGGCGGGCCGGACGATGTCGGCGGCGACGCGGTCGGTCTTCCCGTCGCCGTCGGAGTCGAGGCCGGTGTCCACCCAGACGGCCTCGCGGATGGCGTTCGCGTACGAGTAGACGGGTCGGCTCTCGCGCGGGGTACCGGCGGCCTGGGCCGCGCCCGGGGTGAGGAAGGCGGCGAGCAGGGCTGCGACGGCCGCGACGGCGAGCGGTCTCCAGATCGTGAAGCGCGTGCGTTTCGGCATGGGGCGGACGCTACCCGGGTCAACTCCCGTGCAGAAGGGGGCATCTGGGGGACCGTCAGGGAGGATTGCGGCCGAATGGCGATCGTGTGACAGCAGGTGCCATGGACAGGCCAGGGGACACAGGGACTGAATAGGCTCCGAACAGTTTCGTGCTCCATCGACTTGGCGCCGCCCGTCGTGGTGTGGCGGATGCGCCTCGGCCCCCTACCGACCTGGAGTTCTCGTGCACCGCAGAATCCTCGCGCCGGCCGCCCTCGCGGCGGCTTCCCTGCTGCTGGCGATCCCGGCATCGGCCGCGAGCTACAGCCCCGGCGCACCGGGCATCGGCGACCCCTACTACCCGTACTACGGCAACGGCGGTTACGACGTCTCCCACTACGACCTCCGGTTGCAGTACCAGCCGGCCACCGACGAGCTGGCCGGTACGGCGACGATCCTGGCGCGCACCACACAGGACCTGTCCAGCTTCGACCTGGACTTCCTGCTGGACGTGAGCGAGGTGCGGGTCAACGGGGTGAAGGCGGACTTCGCCACGACCGGTCAGCACGAGCTGGTCGTCACGCCCAGGTCGCCGCTGGCGAAGGGCACACCGGTCACCGTCGTCGTCCGCTACAGCGGGGTCCCGTCGACGAAGAGCGCATACGGTTTCAACACGTGGCACCGGACACCGGACGGGGCGGTCGCGGCGGACGAGCCCGAGTCGGCCTGGTGGTGGTTCCCGAGCAACGACCACCCGCTGGACAAGGCGACCTACGACGTGTCGGTGGCCGTTCCCGACGGCACCCAGGTCATCTCCAACGGCTCGCTCCAGTCGACGAGTTCGCAGCGCGGCTGGACCCGGTACAACTGGCGGCAGAACAAGCCGCAGGCGACCTATCTGGCCACGCTGGCGGTCGGGAGGTTCGACATCACGACGAGCACCTCCGAGGGTGGCGTTCCCGTCGTCAACGCCTACAGCGAGGACCTCGGCGACAACGACGGGGCGGCGCGGGCCAGCGTGGAGCGCACCGGGGAACTCGTCGACTGGCTCTCCGGCTACTTCGGGCCGTATCCCTTCAGCTCGGCCGGCGGGTACGTGCCGAACACCACGACCGGGTACGCGCTGGAGACGCAGACCCGCGTCTACTACAGCCCCAAGCAGTTCGCGAACGGCGCCAACACCTCCGTGGTCGTGCACGAGCTGGCGCACCAGTGGTACGGCGACGACGTCTCCCTCAAGGGCTGGAAGGACATCTGGCTCAACGAGGGCTTCGCCCGCTACGCCCAGTGGCTGTGGTCGGAGCACGAGGGCGAGGGCACGACGCAGGAACTCGCCGACTACGTGTACGCCTCGCATCCGGCGGACGACGCGTTCTGGACGGTGAAGCCGGGGGATCCCGGCCCCGACGACCAGTTCGACATCGCTGTCTACGACCGGGGGGCGCTGGCGGTGCAGGCGCTGCGGAACGCGGTCGGGGACGACGCGTTCTTCACGATTCTGAAGGGGTGGCCGAAGGAGCACGCGTACGGGAACGCCTCGGTGGCGGACTTCGAGGGGTACGCCGAGAAGGTGTCGGGGAAGTCGCTGTCCGGGTTGTTCGATGCGTGGCTGTTCCAGCCGACGAAGCCGGCGGCGCCCGCGTTCAGGGCGGCGGTGGCTCCGGTCCAGCCGAAGTCGTGGAAGCGGATCGAGGCTACGAACGACGTGCACTGAGCATGTGCCGGGTGCGGTGAGTGGGGGGGCTGCGGGCCGGTTGTGGCTGGTCGCGCAGTTCCCCGCGCCCCTAATGGGGCGCTTCGTTGCCGTAGTCGTACACGGTGACCGGGATTTGGCGGGTGACCAGCCGCTCCTTTATCAGCGGCTCGACTCGGGACCATTTGCCGCCCGCCAGGCCGCAGCCTATCCGCGGCATGTGCACGGATGCGCCGAGTTCCGTCGCCTCGTCGGCGAGCTTGGCCAGGGCCGTGTCTATCGCCTCGTACCGGACCGGCACGCCCTTGCTGCCGGTTCTGGTCCCCCGTTGGCCGATCATGTTGGCCACCCAGATGTAGCGTTCGACGCGGACCAGCTGGACCGCGCCCAGGGCGAAGTCGTTGTTCGCGCGGTCGCGGTGCCAGGCGCGGTATGCCTTCTCCGGCTCCGGCCAGCGGCGGGAGAGCGCCAGGACGAAGCCCTTTCCCCAGCCCCCCAGGTCGTTGCAGACGTGGGCGATCACCTTGACGCCCTTGGCCGACGGTGCGGTGGCGTCACCCAGGATGTATGTGATCTCCGACATGACGCCACCGTAGGCGATGCCACTGACAATGACGCTGACCTGCTACTTCGTGAGCTGCGAGAGCTCCTTGTCGGCTGCCTGGGAGACCCGGCGGCGGACCCCGAACCCCGGCGTCACCCGCGTCCGCGGGCGTCCGGGCCGCTTCGGCCCGGGTAGCGGCGGCCTCTGCCGTGTCCACGGCGTCCTTGCTCACAGGTTGTTCCACTCTCTGGTGCGCCCGAGCGGATCGCGCTCGGGTGTCCGGACGTAGTCGGTCGGCGCGCTCGGTGTGGGCACAGACCAAGGCGCCTCCTTCCCCCCGGGCACCGCGGCGTATGCGATGGCACACTTCACAGAGCGGGACTTCTCACGAGGTGCCGGTCATGAGGTGAAGGTGGACATCGGGCGGACACATCGCCCCGCGCCAACCGGTGTCGCAGTACTGGTGTGACAGCGATACTGCTGCACATGACGACCGACACCGACGGCGATTCCGCGGAGCCCGCGCTCACCATCGACGAGCTGGCCGCGCGGGCCGGCACCACGGTCCGCACGGTCCGCTTCTACGGCACCAAGGGGCTGCTCCCGCCGCCGGTGATCGGTCCGCGGCGGGTGGGCCACTACGGGCCGGACCACCTCGCCCGGCTGGCGCTGATCGAGGAGTTGCAGCACCAGGGCATGACACTGGCGGCGATCGAGCGCTATCTGCGGCAGCTGCCGCCCGGCCTGAGCCACCACGACCTGGCCGTCCACCGGGCCGTGGTGGCCTCCTGGTCACCGGACACCGAGGAGACCGTGACGGCCGCCGAGCTGCGGCGGCGGGCCGGACGGCCGCTGGACGAGGAGGATGTCGAACGGCTCGTCGCCATGGATGTCGTACGGCCCGACGGGGACGGCTACCGCGTCGACCCCGGCCTGCTCCGGCTGGCCGTACAGCTCCTCGACGTACCGCTGTCGGAGAAGGCGATCCTGGCCGCGCGCACGGTCCTGACCGAGCACGCGCGGGCGGCCGCGCACGAGCTGTCCCAGCTGTTCCGGGCCGAGGTGGCGGAGCGGACCGAGGCGGACGTGAAGTCGCTGTCCGCCCACATGCAGCCGCTGGTGGTCCAGGCACTGCTGACAGCCTTCCAGCGGTCGCTCGGCGCGGAGGTGCACCAGTGGCTCGCGGGCCCCTGAGGAGGGCCCGCTCCGCGCACTCGGCCCGGCGTCGGCTCAGCGGCCGTCCGTGAAGGTCTCCCCCCGCTCCGCCTTCGCCACCAGCAGTGCGGGCGGGGTGAACCGCTCGCCGTAGGTGTCGGCGAGTTCACGGGCGCGTGCCACGAAGCCGGGCAGGCCTCCCTCGTAGCCGTTGACGTACTGGAGGACGCCGCCGGTCCAGCCGGGGAAGCCGATACCGAAGAGCGAGCCGATGTTGGCGTCTGCGACCGAGGTGAGGACGCCCTCCTCCACGAGGCGGACGGTGTCGAGGGCCTCGGCGAAGAGCATGCGCTCCTGCATGTCCCGGAACGGGATCTGGTGGCCGGGCTTGGTGAAGTGCTCGCGCAGGCCGGGCCACAGGCCGGCGCGGCTGCCGTCCTCGGCGTAGTCGTAGAAGCCCGCTCCCCCGCTGCGGCCGGGGCGGCCGAACTCGTCGACCATGCGGTCGATGACCGCCTCGGCGGGGTGTGCGGTCCAGGTGCCGCCGGACTCCTCGACGGCCAGCCGCGACTCGCGGCGGATCTTCTGGGGCAGGGTGAGCGTCAGCTCGTCCATCAGGGAGAGCACCTTGGCCGGGTAGCCGGCCTGGGCCGCCGCCTGCTCGACCGAGGCGGGCTCGATGCCCTCGCCGACCATGGCGACGCCCTCGTTGATGAAGTGGCCGATCACCCGGGAGGTGAAGAAGCCGCGCGAGTCGTTGACGACGATCGGCGTCTTGTTGATCTGCCGGACCAGGTCGAAGGCGCGGGCGAGGGCTTCGTCGCCGGTGCGCTCGCCCTTGATGATCTCCACGAGCGGCATCTTGTCGACGGGCGAGAAGAAGTGCAGGCCGATGAAGTCGGTCTGCCGCTCGACGCCCTCGGCGAGGGCGGTGATGGGGAGCGTGGAGGTGTTGGAGCAGAGCAGGGCGTCGGGGGCGACGACGGACTCGATCTCCTGGAAGACCTTGTGCTTGAGGGCGGTGTCCTCGAAGACCGCCTCGATGACCGCGTCGCAGCCGGCCAGGTCCTGCGGGTCCGCGGTGGGCGTGATCCGGGCGAGCAGCGCGTCCGCCTTCTCCTGGCTGGTACGGCCCTTGGCGACGGCCTTGGCGCAGAGCTTCTCGGAGTAGCCCCTGCCCTTGAGGGCGGCCTCGGCCGAGACGTCCTTGAGGACGACGTCGATGCCCGCGCGGGCACAGGAGTAGGCGATGCCGGCGCCCATCATGCCCGCGCCGAGCACGGCGACCTTGGTGACCTTGCGGGGCTCGATGCCCTTCGGGCGGTTGGCGCCGGAGTTGACGGCCTGGAGGTCGAAGAAGAACGCCTGGATCATGTTCTTCGAGATCTGCCCGGCGGCCAGCTCCACGAAGTACCGGGCCTCGATGACCTGGGCGGTCTCGAAGTCGACCTGGCTGCCCTCGACGGCGGCGGCCAGGATGCGGCGCGGCGCCGGGTAGGGCGCGTTGTTGGTCTGCTTGCGCAGGGTGGCCGGGAAGGCGGGCAGGTTGGCGGCGAACCTGGGGTTTGCGGGCGTACCGCCGGGGATGCGGTAGCCCGGCTTGTCCCAGGGCTGATGCGACTCGGGGTTGGCGTCGATGTACGCGCGTGCCTTGGCGAGGAGTTCCTCGGGGGTGGCGGCCACCTCGTGGATCAGGCCGTTCTGCAGCGCGCGCGTGGCGTTGTACTGGGTGCCCTGGAGGAGGACCTTCAGCAGCGCGTCGGCGATGCCGAGGAGGCGTACGGTGCGGACGACTCCACCGCCGCCCGGGAGCAGGCCGAGGGTGACCTCGGGACAGCCGATCTTGGTGCCGGGGGTGTCGAGGGCGATGCGGTGGTGGCAGGCGAGGGCGAGTTCGAAGCCGCCGCCGAGGGCCGCGCCGTTGATCGCGGCGACGACCGGCTTGCCGAGGGTCTCGATGCGGCGCAGGTCGCGCTTGATGGCGAGGCCGCCGTCGAAGAGGTCCTGGGCGGTCTCGGGGGTGACCCGGATGAGGTCGCGCAGGTCGCCGCCGGCGAAGAAGGTCTTCTTGGCCGAGGCGAAGATGATCCCCCGGATCGAGTCCTGCTCGGCCTCCAGGCGGTCGGTGACCGCGGCGAGGGACTCGGCGAAGGCCGCGTTCATGGTGTTGGCGGACTGGTTGGGGTCGTCCAGGACGAGGGTGACGACACCGGTGTCGTCCTGTTCCCAGCGGATGGTGGTGCTCTCGGTCATGGTTCGTGTCTCCGTGAGGTCTCTTGGTTCCGGTTCCGCCGGGGTTCAGACGCGCTCGACGATGGTGGCGATGCCCATGCCGCCGCCGACACACAGGGTGGCGAGGCCGTAGCGCTTGTCCTGGCGCTCCAGTTCGTCGACGAGCGAGCCGAGGATCATCGCGCCCGTGGCGCCGAGGGGGTGGCCGAGGGCGATGGCGCCGCCGTTGACGTTGACCTTGTCCAGGGACAGGCCCATGTCCTTCACGAAGCGCAGGACGACCGCCGCGAACGCCTCGTTGATCTCGACCAGGTCGATGTCGTCGACGGTGAGGCCGGCCTTGGCGAGGGCCTTGCGGGTGGCGGGGGCGGGGCCGGTGAGCATGATGGTCGGTTCGGAGCCGGAGACGGCGGCCGAGACGATCCGCGCGCGGGGGGTGAGGCCGTAGCGCTCGCCGATCTCCCTGGTGCCGATGGCGACCAGGGAGGCGCCGTCGACGATGCCGGAGGAGTTGCCCGCGTGGTGGACGTGGTCGATCTTCTCGACCCAGTGGTACTTCTGCAGCGCGACCGCGTCGAAGCCGCCGAGTTCGCCGATGTCGGCGAAGGAGGGCTTCAGCTTGGCGAGCGAGTCGGCGGTGGTGCCGGGCCGCAGGTGCTCGTCGTGGTCGAGGACGGTGAGGCCCGCGCGGTCCTTCACGGGGACCACGGAACGGTCGAAGCGGCCCTCCTTCCAGGCGGTCGCCGCGCGCTCCTGGGAGAGGGCCGCGTACTCGTCGACATCCCGCCGGGAGAAGCCCTCGATGGTGGCGATCAGGTCGGCGCCGATGCCCTGCGGCACGAAGTTGACGGCCAGGTTGGTCATCGGGTCGTTGAACCAGGCGCCGCCGTCCGAGGCCATCGGCACCCGGGACATCGACTCGACGCCGCCCGCGAGGACGAGGTCCTCGAAGCCCGAACGGACCTTGGCGGCGGCCATGTTGACGGCCTCCAGGCCGGACGCACAGAAGCGGTTCTCCTGTACGCCGGCGACCGTGTCCGGCAGTCCGGCGGCGATCGCGGCGATCCGGGCGATGTCGGATCCCTGGTCGCCGACCGGGCCGACGACACCGAGCACGATGTCGTCGACGGCGGCCGGGTCGAGGTCCGGGAAGCGGTCACGGATCTCGTGGATGAGCCCGACGACCAGGTCGATGGGCTTCGTGCCGTGCAGGGCGCCGTTCGCCTTGCCGCGGCCGCGCGGGGTGCGGATCGCGTCGTACACGTACGCTTCGGTGCTCACTGACAAGCCTTTCAACGAGGGTTTTCGCGCGGTGGGGGCAGAGCCAGTTCCGGCCGGCTCAGAGCCAGTTCTTGACGGTCTCGATCAGGCGGGCCGGGTCCGGCCCGACGGGGGCGATCTCCAGCATGGTCACGCCCGCCTCACGGAAGGCGGCGATGCGGTCACGGACGTAACCCTCCGGGCCGCACAGGGATATGAGCTCGCAGAACTCGTCGGGTACGGCCGCCTCGGCCTCCTTCTTACGGCCGGCGAGGTACAGCTCCTGGATGAGCCGGGCCTCCTTCTCGTAGCCGTAGGCGACGGCGAGGTCGTTGTAGAAGTTCTTGCCGGGGGCGCCCATGCCGCCGACGTACAGGGCGATCCGGGGACGTGCCAGGTCGCGGACGGCGGCCGCGTCCGCGCCGATGGCGAGCAGGCCGCCTGCGACGATCTTCAGCTCGCCGAGGGCCGGGTCCCGGCGGGCGGCACCCTCGGCCAGCGGGGTGCCCCACACCTGGTGGGCCTTCTCGGGGATGAACAGGGTGGGCAGCCAGCCGTCGGCGACCTCGGCGGTCATCCGGACGTTGGCGGGGCCGAGGGCGGCGACGTAGAGCGGGACGTCGGGGCGGACCGGCTTGGTGAGGATCTTCAGGGGCCTGCCGAGGCCGCCCGGGCGGGGCATGTCGGTGATGCCGTGGTGGTCGATGACCTCGCGGCGCAGGATCCGCCGGGTCAGTTCGATGGTCTCGCGGGTACGGCCGAGGGGCTTGTCGTACGCCTTCCCGTGCCAGCCCTCGACCACCTGGGGACCGGAGGCGCCGAGGCCGATGATCGCGCGGCCGCCGGAGACCGCGTCGAGGCCGGCGGCCGTCTGGGCGATGAGGGCGGGGGTGCGGGAGTAGACGTTGAGGATGGCGGAGCCGATCTTCATCCGTTCGGTGCGGGCGGCCAGGTAGCCCATGATCGTGGGCGAGTCGAAGCCGTAGGCCTCCGCGACCCAGACCGCGTCGAGGCCCGCCGACTCCAGCGCGGCCGCCCGGTCCGCCGCCGCGCGCGGGTCGCCCGCGTAGTCGAGGAAGGTCGAGAGCTCCATCAGGTGCCGTCCTTGTCATGGTCGTCGAGGAGTGCCGGAACGTCCCAGTCACGGGCCACCGCACCGGTGTCGGCGCCGGGCCGGGCGGGAGGAGTGTGTACGGCCGTGGGGGTCGCGGAGAAGCGCGGGGCGGGGGCGGGCTGGGTGATGCCGCCGTGGTCGGTGAAGGTGCCGCGGGCGGCCAGATGGGCGTGGTGCGGGGCCTCGCGGAGGGTCAGGACGGGGGCCACGCAGGCGTCGGAGCCCTCGAAGACCGCCGTCCACTCGTCCCGGGTGCGGGCCTTGAAGCGGGCGGCGACGCGCTCGCGCAGCTCGTCCCAGCGGGTCCAGTCCTTGCGGGCGTCGCCCAGGTCGTCCAGGCCGCCGAGCAGCCTCAGGAACTCGGCGTAGAACTGCGGTTCCAGGGCGCCGACCGCCATGTGGCCGCCGTCGGCGGTCTCGTAGGTGCCGTAGTACGGGCAGCCGCCGTCCAGCAGGTTGGCCGCGCGCCGGTCCTGCCAGCCGCCCGCGGCCACCATGCCGTGGATCATCGCGGAGAGGTGCGCGGTGCCGTCCACGATGGCGGCGTCCACGACCTGGCCGGTGCCGCTCGCGCGGGCGTGGTGCAGCGCCGCCAGGACGCCCACGACGAGGTAGAGGGAGCCGCCCGCGTAGTCGCCCAGCAGGTTGGCGGGGACGGCGGGGGGCTCGTCGGGGCGGCCGATCATGCCGAGGGTGCCGGTCAGGGCGATGTAGGCGATGTCGTGGCCCGCGCGGTGGGCGAGCGGGCCTTCCTGGCCCCAGCCGGTCATCCGGCCGTAGACCAGGCGGGGGTTGCGGGCGTGGCAGTCCTCGGGGCCGACGCCGAGCCGCTCGGCGACGCCTGGGCGGTAGCCCTCGATCAGGATGTCGGCGCGGGCGGCCAGGTCGAGGACGCGGGTGGGGCCGTCCGGGGACTTCAGGTCGACCAGTACCGAGCGCTTGTTGCGGTTGGTGACGTCGTACGCCGGGTCGACGGCGAGGCCCGGGCCGCCTGGCCGGTCGACGCGGACCACGTCGGCGCCCAGGTCGGCGAGGAGCATGGCGGCGAACGGGCCCGGTCCGATGCCGGCCAGCTCGACCACGCGCACGCCGGAGAGCGGGCCGTGTCCTGGCGTCCCTGCGGTCATGCCGCCCCCAGTCATGTGACACAACTGATGTAACACCGATGATGCTAAGAACGCGTTCCACTGGGCACAAGTGTTCCGAGCATGTGGACGAGCAAGCGCTTAGTCAAGATACCCCGCAGGGGTGCGTCCGCACTCCTCACGCTAGCCTCAGCCACCGACAACGGCGCGGGTTGCAGGACCGAGAGGTGTCATGAGCAGGCTGAAAACGACGGATCGTCGCTACGACCTCGTGCTCTTCGGAGCCACCGGGTTCGTCGGCGAGCTCACCGCCGAGTACCTGGCCGCCCACGCGCCGGAAGGCCTGCGCTGGGCCGTCGCGGGCCGGGACGAGCGCAGACTGGAGGCGCTGCGCGAGCGGCTGACGGGCGGCGCCGAGGTCGGGGTGGTGCTCGCCGACGCGGCGGAGCCGGCCACGATCCGCGCTCTCGCCGAGCACGCGCGCGTGGTGGCCTCGACGGTCGGGCCGTACGGCCGTCATGGCGAGGACCTGGTCGCGGCCTGCGCGGACACCGGCGCGGACTACCTCGACCTGTGCGGCGAGCCGGAGTTCGTGGACCTGATGTACGTGCGGCACGACGCACGCGCGCGTGAGACGGGCGCCCGCCTGGTGCACGCGTGCGGTTTCGACTCGGTCCCGCACGACCTGGGCGCGTACTTCACGGTCCGGCAGCTGCCGGAGGGCGTGCCGCTGACCGTGGACGGGTTCGTGACCGCCGACGCGGCCTTCTCCGGCGGCACCTTCGCCTCCGCGCTGGACCAGTTCGCACGCCCCCGGCAGATGATCGCCGCCGCGCGCGACCGCGCCCGGCACGAGCCCCGGCTGATGACCCGCCGGACAAGCGCGCCGACGGGTGTCCCGCGGTTCGCGCCCGAGGTCGGCGCCTGGGCGCTGCCGCTGCCCACCATCGACCCCCAGATCGTGCTCCGCTCGGCCAGGGCGCTGGACCGCTACGGCCCCGACTTCCGCTACCGGCACTACGCGGCCGTCAAGCACCTGCCGGTGGCCCTCGGCGGGACAGCGGCCGTCGGCGCACTCGCGGCGGCCGCCCAGCTGCCGCCCGTCCGGCGCTGGCTGTCGGACCGTCTCAAGCCCGGGGAGGGTCCGGACGCGCAGAAGCGGGCCCGCAGCTGGTTCACGGTCCGGTTCGTCGGCGAGGGCGGCGGACGGCGGGTGTTCACGGAGGTCTCGGGCGGGGATCCCGGCTACGGCGAGACGGCGAAGATGTTCGCCGAGGCCGCCCTCTCCCTCGCCTTCGACGACCTGCCGCCGACGGCCGGCCAGGTCACCACCGCGCAGGCGATGGGCGACGCCCTGACCGAGCGGCTGCGCGCGGCCGGCATCGCGTTCCGGGTGGCTGCGACGTTCTAGCGGACTCGGGCGCCGTCAGGACTGCCACGCCAGCACCGTGTAGAGCATCCCGACGATCCAGGCGAACCCTGCCACCACGGCGAGGGCCAGCGCCGCGTTCACGGCGCGCTCGGCGGACTGGGCGGGGGCGGCCACGGATCTGGGTGCACGGTGTGTCGTCATGCGGGTCAGCCTGCCGTCGGACTGTAACAGCGGCATCCGTACTCGTACTCAGAATCGCTACTCAGGCCTGAGCTTCACGCAGCGCCATGCGGCACAGCGCGTCCGCGCGGCGGGTGGTCTCGGGCAGGCGGTACCTCGGAGTGAGCGCGAGGGTGTGGGCGCAGGCGTGGTCGAGGCTCACCCGGTGGCCGACGGAGACGAAGACCGGCTTGACGGCGTCCCGGGTGCGCAGGGCACGGCCGACCTCCTCGGTGCCGGCGAGCAGCGGCGCGTGGCTGCCGCGCGGGGCGCCGGGGTCGTCGTACGCGAAGGTGAACGGGTTCTTGGCTACGCCGATGGTGGGCAGGCCGGTGAGGACGCCCAGGTGGCTGGCGAGGCCGAAGCGGCGCGGGTGGGCGAGACCGTAGCCGTCGCAGACGACCAGGCCCGGTACGCAGGGCAGGGCGTCGAGGGCGGCGCGCACGGTCGGGATCTCGCGGAAGGCGAGCAGTCCCGGCACGTACGGGAAGGACACCCGGCCGACGGCGGTCGCCTCGGCGACGACCTCCAGGGTCGCCGCGTCCAGGACGACGGCCGCCGCGGCGACCAGGTCGCGCTCGTCGTCGTAGGCCACGTCGACGCCGGTGACATGACCGGTGCCGGGCGCCGGGCCCGGCTCGTCGAGGACCACCCGCCCCCGCAGCTCGTCCTGGGCCGCCAGGGCCTGTTCCTCGGTCGCGGGCCAGCCCGCCGGGGCGCGTACGGTCGTCGTCATGGTGGGCACGAGCGTACGGCCCGCCACGCGCGCGTGCGGCCAGGGTCGCGAGCACCGCACGCGCGCGGGTGCTGTGGCGGGTCAGCTCTTCTTGGCGTTGACGGCGCGTTGCAGCTGGGCCTTGTTCATGTTCGAACGGCCTTCGATGCCACGCTGCTTGGCCTCGTTGTACAGCTGGTCCCGGGTCGGGCCCTGGGAGCCCTGCCGGTTGCCCGACCGCTGGCCGCCGCGCTTGCTGGACGACATGTCCTGCGTGGAACTGCGGCTGGCGGACTTGGACTCGCCGGACCGGGCGCGTTCCTTGTTGACCGTCCGGGCGGCGATCTCCTCGGCGCGACTCTTGCTCTCGCCCCGGTCGAGCGCGCTCTCCTTGATGTGCTCGTACTGGCGTTCCCGCTTGGGGCTGGATCCGCTGGGCATGGCCGCTCCTTTCTCGGTATGCGGAGAACGGGTACCCACGGTTCAGTTCTCCAGGCGTGCCGCCCGCCCCTGCTCGCCGGCCGCCCAGCAGCTCAGGTCCGGTGTGCAGTCCACGGTGTCGTACGAGCCGGTGTCGACCGTCCGCCAGGTGCGGCCGCCGTCGGTGGTCAGGTCGGTGCCGGTGGGACCGACGGCGAGGGCCGTGGTGCGGCTGTGCGGGAGCCAGGCGACGCCGGAGCGGTAGGCGGGCGGCGGGGCGGCTGCGGTCCGCCAGCCGCGGCCGCCGTCCTGGGTGACCGCGGCGGCCTGCGGTGAGACCTGGTCGGGGCGGTAGTCGCCGCCGACCGCGAGGCCGTGGGCGCGGTCCCGGAAGGCGAGGGCGAAGACGCCCTTGGCCGGGTCGCCCGCCGGGATCGTGGTGTCGGCGGCGGTCCAGGTCAGGCCCCGGTCGGTGGAGTGCAGCACGCGCGCGTGGGCGCCGCCGCCGGTGGCCAGCCAGGCGTCCTTCGGCCCCGAGGCGACCAGGCACTGGCCGCTCGCCGCGAAGCCCGCCTCGCCGGCCAGGGCGGCCGGCATGCCGTCCTCCGGGAGCACGCGCCACGAACGGCCGCCGTCGCTCGTCGACAGGATGCGGAACCTGCCGTCGACCGGGTCGCTCATGGCGAGGCCGTGGCGGCGGTCGAAGAAGGCCATGCAGTCGTAGAAGGCGGCGGGGTCGGTGTTGCGGAAGGACTCCGTCCAGGTCCGGCCGCCGTCGTCGGTGCGGTAGACCCGGGACGCCTCGCCCTCGCCGATGGCCAGCACCACCGCGCGGCGCGCGTCGAACGCCTCCACGTCCCGGAACTGGAGGTCGGCCGCGCCCGGCGGAGAGACGTTCTGCCAGCTCGTCCCGCCGTCCGTGGTGCGCAGCACGGTGCCGCCGGTACCGGCCAGCCAGGCGGTGTTCCGGTCGACGGCGGCCAGCCCCCGGAACCGCACGTCCGGAGTGCCGGTGTCCTTGACCGCCCAGTGCGGTGCCCGTGTCGTGGCCTGCGCGGAACCGGCGGTCAGCGCGGCCAGCGCCGCCGTGCACGCCACCCCCACCGCGGCCGCTCGGCCGGTACGCCGGGCTCGTTCCTTGCGTCGCGTGCTTCCCAAGCGCCTCATGGCGCGCGAAGCTAGCCGACCGCCACCGTGTCGTCCAGAGGGCCCTCCAGCCTCCTGCGGCAGGTAAGCCGCAGGTGTGAATAAGCCCGGTGACAGAGGTCACTCGCTCTTTCTGTGCACGGATCGGCCGCTTCCTTCGTCTCTTCCAGTGCCAGGTCTCACACGCCCGGAAATTCGTACCACCGTCACGAGGGAGCAAGGCGTTGTCCACCGTCATCGAGCAGCCCGTAGAGGCCCGCTTGGTCGCCGCGTCACCGCGCATGCCGAGCATTCCCGCCACCCTGCGCTACGACCGTGAGGACCCCTTCGCCGTGCGCATGGCCTTCCCGGCCCCGGCCACCCTGGAGGGGGTCGACGTCTGCTGGACGTTCTCCCGCGAACTGCTGGCAGCCGGGCTGCACGCTCCCGAGGGCAACGGGGACGTCCGGGTACGGCCGTACGGCTACGACCGGACCGTGCTGGAGTTCCACGCCCCCGAGGGCACCGCCGTCATCCATGTGCGCACGGGCGAGATACGCCGGTTCCTGGAGGCGACCGGCGACCTGGTCCCCACCGGTCTCGAACACCTCCAGCTCGACCTGGACCACGACCTGGCCGAACTGATGCGGGACGCCTGCTGACCCGGCACGTCCGGCAGCTCCCGGGCGGAGGCCGCCGCTCAATTGCGTTGACACCCCATGTGCCCCCTCCTAACGTTGACGACGCTTCTGTTGCCGTCGATCGGAGAAGGACGTTGCTCGTCTGAGGTTGTGAGACACCGCGTCACACCCATGAGGTGTGTCTGTGGCGTTCGACCTCGGCGTGTGAGCCGTCCTCCCGGCACAGGATCCCTCCCTGGCCCTCCCGGCTTCTGCCTCGCGGTGTCTCGACACGCGTTTGCCCCCTGACACCGCAAGCAACCGCGAGGCGCTCATGTCTGCTTCCATCACCGTCACGTCCCTGTCCTTCGCCTGGCCCGACGGCTCCCCCGTCTTCGACGGCCTGGACATCTCCTTCGGCCCCGGCCGCACCGGCCTGGTCGGCGTCAACGGATCAGGGAAGTCAACGCTCTTGAAGCTCGTCGCCGCGGAGCTGGCGCCGGCCGAGGGCACCGTGAAAGTGGCCGGCGAGGTCGGCCATCTCCCGCAGAACGTCACGCTCGACACCACGCTGCGCGTCGACGATGCGCTCGGCATCGCCGCCCGGCGGGCCGCGCTGCACGCCATCGAGGCGGGCGACGCGTCCGAGCGGCACTTCGAGACGCTCGGCGACGACTGGGACGTCGAGGAGCGCGCCCTGGTCACCCTCGGCGAACTCGGGCTCGGCCACATCGGCCTGGACCGGACCGTCGGCGAGGTGTCCGGAGGTGAGTCGGTGCTGCTGCGGCTGGCCGCGCTGCTCCTTCGACGGCCGGACGTGCTGCTGCTCGACGAACCCACCAACAACCTCGACCTGTACGCCCGCAGGCGGCTGTACGCGGCCGTCGCGTCCTTCCCGGGCGTGTTGATCGTGGTCAGCCACGACCGTGAACTCCTCGACCTGGTCGACCAGATCGCCGACCTGCGGGCCGGGGAGGTCACCTGGTACGGCGGCAACTTCTCGGCGTACGAGGAGGCCCTTGCAGTCGAACAGGAGGCGGCCGAGCGCATGGTGCGGGTCGCCGAGGCCGATGTGCGCAAGCAGAAGCGCGAACTCTCCGACGCCCAGGTCAAACTGGCCCGCCGCAAGCGGTACGGGCAGAAGATGTTCGAGCAGAAGCGCGAGCCGAAGATCGTCATGGGGGCGCGCAGGCGCGCGGCCCAGGAGTCCGCGGGCAAGCACCGCATCATGCACGAGGAACGCCTCGCCGAGGCCAGGGAACGCCTGGACGAGGCGGCGGAGGCGATACGGGACGACGACGAGATCCGCGTCGAACTGCCGTACACGGCCGTACCGCCGGGCCGGAACGTGCTGACGCTGGAGAACCTGGAACTCGCGCACGGCTCGCGGGTGAAGGGGATCCTCGATCTGCGCGGGCCCGAGCGGATCGCGCTGATCGGGCGCAACGGCGCGGGCAAGACGACGCTGCTGCGGACGATCGCCGGGGAGCTGCCGGCGGTCGCGGGCGAGGCACACGCGCACGTGCCGATGCGCTTTTTGCCGCAGCGGCTGGACGTCCTCGACGAGGAGCTGACCGTCGCCGAGAACGTGGCCCGGTTCGCGCCGGACGCCGGCAACAACCGGATCCGCGCCCGGCTGGCCCGCTTCCTGTTCCGGGGTGCCCGGGCCGACCAGAAGGCGGGGACGCTCTCCGGCGGCGAGCGCTTCCGGGCGACGCTGGCCGCGCTGCTGCTGGCCGAACCGGCCCCGCAGCTGCTGATGCTGGACGAGCCGACGAACAACCTCGACATGGCGAGCGTCCGGCAGCTCACCACGGCCCTGGAGTCGTACGCGGGCGCCCTGGTCGTCGCCAGTCACGACCTGCCGTTCCTGGAGTCGATCGGGATCACGCGGTGGTTGCTGATGGCGGACGGGGAGCTGACGGGCACGACACCGGACGAGGTGGCCGGTCTCGGTGAGGGCGCGGCCTGACGGCAGGGGTTTTGTCGACACGCGCCCGCCCTGCATGATGGCGGTCCGGCGCCCCACCACGGGCGCCGGACCGAACCCCGACCCCGGAGACCCGCCGTGCCCAGCAAGAAGGCCCTCATCCGCCGCCCCAGCCCGCGCCTCGCCGAAGGCCTGGTGACGCACATCGAGCGGGAGAAGGTCGACGTCGAGCTCGCCCAGGAGCAGTGGGAGGCGTACGCGGAGACCCTGCGCGCGCACGGCTGGGAGACCGTCGAGGTGGACCCGGAGGACGACTGCCCGGACTCGGTGTTCGTCGAGGACACGGTCGTCATGTACCGGAACGTGGCGCTGATCACCCGGCCCGGCGCCGAGTCCCGGCGCGAGGAGACGGCCGGCGTCGAGGAGGCGGTGGCCCGCCTCGGCTGCTCGGTGAACTGGGTCTGGGAGCCCGGCACCCTGGACGGCGGTGACGTCCTCAAGGTGGGCGACACCGTCTACGTCGGCCGCGGCGGGCGGACCAACGCGGCCGGTGTGCAGCAGCTGCGGGCCGCGTTCGAGCCGCTGGGCGCGCGCGTGGTCGCCGTACCGGTGAGCAAGGTGCTGCATCTGAAGTCCGCGGTCACCGCACTGCCCGACGGAACGATTCTGGGGCACATCCCGAACGTGGACCGGCCCTCGCTGTTCCCGGGGTTCCTCGCGGTGCCGGAGGACGCGGGCGCCCACGTGGTGCTGCTCGGCGGCGGCAAGCTGCTGATGTCGGCGAGCGCCCCGAAGACCGCGGAGCTGCTGACCGACCTCGGCCACGAGGTGGTCACGGTGGACATCTCCGAGTTCGAGAAGCTTGAAGGATGTGTGACGTGCCTCTCGGTGCGGCTGCGGGAGCTGTACGCCTGACGGGTGATCGATTCGCCTCTTCGGCCCCGGGACCTGCGAGTCCCGGGGCGGTTTGGCATGTCCCGATTCGCCTGTGCACTGGTCCTGATCAGCGATCTTTACAGCGCGCTTAACCTACGGCTTCGTAACCTACGGGTTCGTAGCCTACGATCTCGTAGGTTCCCGGCCCCGCTCGCCGGTTCTCTCCCGTGCGTTCCCCCTTGTTCGGCGTCCCCCTGGAGTTCTCGTGACGATCACTTCTCCCCACCTCGGCAGCTCGTCCGCCTGGACCGACGCGCGGCTGCTGTACGCCCTGGAGGAAGTGGTCGAGAAGGAACTGGACCGCCATCTGAAGGTCGCCAAGGACTGGATGCCGCACGAGTACGTGCCCTGGACCGACGCCCGTAACTTCCCCGGTTTCTTCGAGGACGGCCAGGCCTGGGAGAAGGAGCAGTCCAAGGTCACCGAGATCGGCCGGATCGCGCTGGTGGTGAACCTGCTCACCGAGGACAACCTGCCCAGCTACCACCACGAGATCGCCTCGCTGTTCGGCCGGGACGGCGCCTGGGGCACCTGGGTGCACCGCTGGACCGCCGAGGAGGGCCGGCACGGCATCGTGATGCGCGACTACCTGCTCGCCTCCCGCGCGGTCGACCCGGACAAGCTGGAGCAGTTCCGCATGTCCCACATGAGCGAGGGCTTCGAGTCGGACAACCGGCACTCGATGCTGCACTCGGTCGCCTACGTCGCCTTCCAGGAGCTCGCGACCCGCATCTCGCACCGCAACACCGGCCACCAGTCCGGCGACCCGGTCTGCGACCGCATGCTGGCCCGCATCGCGACCGACGAGAACCTGCACATGGTCTTCTACCGCAACCTCCTGAAGGCCGCGTTCGAGCTGGCTCCCGACCTGACCATGCAGGCGGTGCGGGACGTCGTGGTCGACTTCCGCATGCCCGGCCACGGCATCCCCGGTTTCGAGCGTGCCGCCGCCCAGATGGCGATCGGCGAGGTCTACAACCTGCGCATCCACCACGACGACGTGCTGCAGCCGGTGCTGCGCCACCTGAAGGTCCTGGAGATCGACGGTCTCGGTCCGGAGGGCCTGCAGGCGCAGGAGGAACTCGGCCTGTACATGGGCGGTCTGAACGCGGAGGCCTCGAAGTTCGACGAGAAGCTGGCCGCGCGCAAGGCACGGATGGCGGCGCGCGCCGGCGCGTGACGCCAGGACGGACGGGCGCCCGGATTCTCCGGTGCGCCCTGTCGGTGGCCTGCGGCATCATGCGCGCATGCATGCTGACACCACCTCCGGCCGGGCGGTCGGTTTCCTGCTGGACCTGATCGACTCCGCGGACGCCGACCGGGTACGCGCGCGCGTCGGACTGCCCCGGCCGGCGCCGGAGGACCTGCGGGAGGCCGGGCGCCGGATCCCCTGGGGGCTGCCGGCGCTGCCGTCCTCCGTGGTGCTGTGGATGCTCCAGGAGGACGATCCGGATCTCAACACCGTCGTCTGGCGGCTGCTCACCGACCGGGACACGGCGTTGCGACGGGCCGTCCTGGACGGCGTGCCCTTCGCCCCGGGACGGTTGCTCGCGGTGGAGGTCGATCCGGCCCTGCGCGACGGCCACGAGGCACCGCCGGTCCCGGAGCGGGTCGCCCGCCTCGGGCTGGTGCCGGCCCTGCGCGAGTCGGACTCCATGGCCGCCGCGCGGGAGGCCGCCTCCATGGTCTACCGGCGTGAGCACTGGCAGACGGTCGCCGAGGCGGACCGCGAGAACTCCCTGCCCGGGTACGTGCGCTGGGCCCTGTCCGTCCGCCCGGACTGCCCGCCCTCGCTGCGCGCCCAGTTCGGCACCCACCGCAAGTTCGACTTCCGCGTCCGCCGGGCCGGGATCCTGGCCGGGCCCGCCGCGTACGCCCTGGACCACGGACCGGCCCGGGACGTACTGCAGGTGCTCTCCCTGGGACATGTGCTGTTCCCGCGCCGCGCCGCCGAGGCCGAGGACGCGCTGCGCCCGCTGGTCCGGGACCACCTGGGCGACCGCGAGGAGGCCTGGGCGGTGCTCGCCCAGCTCCTCGGCACCTTCCACGGCACGACCGGGGAACTGGTCAGGACGGCGGGGGCGATCGCCTAGGCGGCCACCCGCTGCTTGTACCTGTCCGGGTAGCGCTCGGTGAACTTCACGGCCCAGACCAGCAGGGCGATGGGGACCACCCAGTTGAACCAGTCGCTGCCGGCCGGGATCCGGATGGCCAGCCAGGTGGACAGGGCCATCAGCGCGAAGACCGCGCCCCAGGCCGCGGTGAGCACCGTGTTGACGTGGTTGAAGACGGACGAGTCCCAGTACTCGCGCGGCACCGAGTGGCGGGCGTACTGCGCCGTGAAGGGATCGGACAGCAGGGAGCCGAGCGCCACGACGGCCACGACCGCGTTGGAGATGACCTGGGCGTACGTCTCCAGCCAGATCAGCTCGTGGCGGTCCAGGGCGAGGGCGAGGACGCAGAGCACGGCGAAGAACACGATGGCGACCATGTCCAGGACGAAGAACCGGCCCCGGAGCATGTCCTTGCCGGAGAGCACGACGGCGGCGATCAGCGCGGCCAGTGCCGCGTACTCCCAGGTGCTGGGGCTGGCCACGACGCCGAAGACGACCCACGGGGCGAAGGAGAAGAACACGCTCCCGGCGCCGACGGGCTTCTCGGCCCGGGCCCGGGTGGCGGGCCGCCGTTCGGTGTGTCCCATGGGAGCTCCTCCCCTCGCCACGTCGCTCTCCTACCAGCGTGCCGCGCGAGCGGGCCGCCCGCATGCCTGGCCGGTTGCCGGGGCGCGGGGCCACTCGCCGGCCCGGCGGTGTGCGACCCGGCCACACGGCTCCTGGCCGGGACAGATGACCTACCTGATCAGTGAGGACGAGCAGTTCGACCGCGAGATCCCGCTCGCCCTCGGCTCGGCTCGGCCCGGCGGCGGGGCGCCGACGTGGGCGGGGTCCTGGCCGCCGTCCCCGCGGCGGCGGGCGAAGACGGGGGGACCTGGTTCTCGGCCTGGTCCGGGCCGGCGGACGCGGTGCGCGCGCGGGCCGGCCGGAGCGCCACCGACGGCCGTGCGGTCAGGGCCCGCGCCGGGAGTCTGCGGGCCGCCGGGTACTGCGGCACCGCACCGGCCGCCGTGGACGCGTGTGCGGCCCCCGAGGCACCAGCGCGCGAGGTGTTCCCCCGGCACCGGGACTGCTTCGACGTTTCCTGTGAGCGGATGGGCCGCGCGCTCTTCGAACAGCGGGTCTTCGAGGGGGCGGGGCGGCCGGATTCGAACCGGCGTGTTCTGGTTCTGGAGACCGGTGCGCCTGCCTCTGCGCTACGGCCCCGCCCTTGGGGCAGATCGTAATGCCTTGGCCCGTTGTCAGTGCCGGCTGGTACCAATGGAGCACGGGGGAACTGCGGCGCGGGGGACGGCACATGGCGTACGGAGAGCGGGGGCGGGCACGCCCTGTGGTGGTCGACCTGGCCGACCGCAGGGCACTTGAGGCCTACCGCCCCGCGGATCCGGAGGTCGTGGCGCAGGCGCGGCGGCTGAAGGAGGCCGCGCTGCTGGACTTCGGGCTGACGGAGTCGGCGGTGGCCTCGTGGCTGTACTCGAAGTGCCCGCATCAGATCCCGACGACAGCGGTGGACACGGCAGCCGTGGTCGCCTCGGGCGACGGCACCTGTCTGCTGCTCTACAACCCGGACTTTTTCGTCGGTCTGGGCCTGGACGGCGTGAAGTTCGTGCTGTTCCACGAGGCCCGGCATCTGGTGCACCGCCACCTCCTCGCCGATCCCGAGCTGCGCGAGGACCCGGTGTTCACGCTCGCCGCCGAGGTCGCCATCAACCACGTGGCCCTGGCCCGCCTCGGCCGCACCGAGCTCCCCCTGCTGGACGGCCGGCCGACGGGCGTCGACCCGCGCGGGGTGTACGACGCCTACCGGAGGGACCTGACGGCCCACGGCCTGGAGCCGCTCGCGTACGAGGCGTTCATCGAGACGGACATGCGGATCTACGGCGAGCTGAAGCGCATGTGCGATCCGCCGGTCCCACCGGCGCTGTGCCCGCATCTGGTGGCCGGCCTGGTCCCCGCCGACCAGGAGACGGTCGACGCGGTGACCTCGTCCGCGCTGCTCAACTCCCTGCTGGCGGCCCGGCGCGGGCACGCGGGCGCGGAGCGCGAGCTGCTCGATCTGATGAACCGTACGCAGGAGGGTTCGGCACGGGCCGCGAAGCTCTGGGGGAAGCTGGGCGGGGGCATGCTGCGCGGCGAGACCACCCGCACCGGGACGGTCGACTGGTGGCAGCGCTGGCTGGTCGACGTGCTGGGCTCGCGGCTGCGCGACGGCGAGCGGCTGGTGTACCCGAAGAAGCGCGGCGCCCTGCTCGCCGCCCTCGGCCAGGACCCGATGCTCGCCCGGCGCGGCCCCGTGCGCGACAAGGTGCTCGTCATCGCCTACGACACCTCGGGCTCGATGCCGGACCAGGTGGTCGACTGGCTCACCCGGCTCGTCGGCCGGATCGACGGGGTGACGGCGCACTGGCTGTCCTTCGACGCCGTGGTGATGCCGTTCCGGCCCGGGGAGAGGGTGTACGGCGGGGGCGGCACCAGTTTCCAGGCGGTCGCGGACTATGTGGAGGGCCGTACCGAGGTGGCGGGCCGGCGCTGCGAGGTGACCCCGGACGCGGTCGTCGTCCTCACCGACGGGTACGCCCCGCCGATCACCCCGGCCGAGCCGGAGAAATGGATCTGGCTGATCACGCAGGGCGGCGACGACTGGCCCGAGACGCACACACCCGCGATGGACTGCCATCGCGTCACCACGGGATCGCGATAGATGACCACGGAGAAACGGCAGTCGACGACATCCCGGCTGGAGTCGTTCATCGACGCGATGATCGACCTGCGGCAGACCGGGCAGGTCTTCGGCGAGCACGGCATCGGCAAGACGGCGACGTTCTTCTCGCACCTGGCCCGCGCCCACCCGGACACCACGCTGGTGTACGTGCCGGCAGCGAACCTGACCCCGGACGACCTGCTGGTCAACGCGCCGGTCCGGGACCCGCGCACGGGCGAACTGGTGCTGCGCCAGCTGGTGATGAGCGGGCTCCGGCCGGGGCGGCCGTTCGTGCTGCTCATCGACGACTCGCTGCAGGCCGGCGACACGATCCAGTCGCAGCTCATGCAGGTGGCCTGCAACTGGTCGCTGGGCGAGCACGATCTGCGCGCCCTGGGCTGCGTCGGCGTGTTCCTCACCGACAACGAGTCACTGTCGGAGACCTCCGCACGCCGTGGCGACCTGGCGCTCCTGGACCGCATGGTGACCATGCGGATCACGGCGAACGACACGTCGTGGCGCCGGCACCTCGCGGCCAGGTACCGCCCCTGGGACCTGCGTCCGGTCTTCTCGCTGTGGGCGTCCCTCTCCCCCGCCCTGCGCGAACGGCTCTCCCCGCGCACCCTCGACCATGTGCTGGCCAACGCGCGCGAGGGCTTTCCGCTGCGCTGGGGCCTGCCGCTGGTCGACGGCGAGCGGCTGCGGCTGGCCGAGCGGGGCCCCGACGGACGGCCGGGGCAGGACCGCACGGCCGAGATCCTCGACCGGATCGCCGCGAGCCTGGGCGTGGCCAACCCGGCGACGGTCGCGGACCCGGTGCGGCAGGTGGTGCGGGCGGCGCTGCGCAACCGCTGGGCGGTACTGCTCCAGGGGCCGCCGGGCTGCGGCAAGACGGAGCTGGTCCGGGAGACCCTGCGCGAGGGGCTGGGCCGGGACGCCCTGTACTTCTCGCTGCCGGTGACGAACGTCGAGGACCTGTGCGCGCCGATTCCGTCGCCGGACGGCACGCTCGACAACCTCCTCGCCGCGCCCTTCACGGGTCCGGAGCCCAAGGCGATCGTGTGGGACGAGTACAACCGGCCCAAGGACAGGGCCGCGTTCGCCAAGCTGATGGAGGTCACCCAGGAGTGGTCGCTGGCGGGCCGCCGGATCGAGAACCTGCGGGCCCAGATAGCCGTGCAGAATCCGCCGTACCACCTCGGCCGCAAGCTGCTGGTGTCTCGGAACAACATCGCCCAGGCGACCCGGTTCACGGCGTCGCTCATGGTGGAGCCCGAGGACATCCCGGCCAACGAGTGGCTGCTCGCGCGGTACGGCCGGGACGCCGAGACGGTGCTGGAGTGGTGGAAGCACGACATCGACGACGAGGGCCGGGCCTGGATCACCAAGCGGACCCTGGAGCGGCTCGTCAGACTGCACCGCAAGGGGCTGCCGCTGGAGATGGCCACGGTCTACCTCGGTGACGGCGAGTACGCGCCGGTGCCGCTGACGGCCCTCGTCGACCGTTTCAAGGGCCGCCCGGTCACCGGTCTGCGGGAGCTGGCCCGGGACGTCGACGCCTGGGAGGCCCGGCTGCGGCGGGCCGCCGCGCACTCCGACGAGGGCGGTGACGACAGCGACGTGGTGCACCAGATCCTCGCCAACGCGGAGCTGTCCCAGCTGAAGAGAGAGCGGGCGGTGGTGGTCCGCCTGGTGGCGCTGCTCCCGGCCAAGCTGCGCGCGACCTACCTGGTGGGAGCCTCGGAGCGGCACCAGCGGTACTGGATGGAGGTCTTCGCGGACCTGCCCAGGGGCTGACGGTCAGGTCTGCGGCGGCGCGGTCCGGTGGACACTGCGTACGGCGGCCACGTCGGCGGGGACCGTGGGCGCCGGGATGTGGGCGCCGAGGTCGGCGAGGCGGCGCTTGACGCTCGCGGCGATGCCGGCGCCGAGGCGGTAGCGGGTGGCCGTGGTGGCGTGGGCCGCGTGGTCGAGGAGGCGGTGGGCCTCGCGGCTGCGCATCCCGGTGTGGGTCAGCACGAGGTGGGCGAGGCGGTGACCGGAGCCGGACAGGGCCCGGCCGATCGTGTCGGCGGCGGCCAGGTCCACCTGGTTGTCCCCCGCCGCGAGGACGGCAGCCGCGCGTACCCGCCCCAGGTCGAGCAGGGTCACTCCGGCGGCTGCCGCCGCCGTCACCAGGCGGGCGGCGGCCGACGGCCCGATGCCGTTGCTGGCGACGGAGAGCCGGGTGAGCCGCCCGTACGGCGCCCGGTCCAGGGCGTGGGCCAGTTCCAGCGCACCCGCGTCCCCCAGCCGGGCGGCGGACACGTACAGTTCGCCGAGCCCGCCGCCGGCGACGACAGCGGCCAGGGCCCGCGCTCCGGCCGCGCCCAGCGGGTTGCCGCCGGCGAAGAGCCGCTCGATCCGGCGCCCGTTGCCGGCCGCCGCCAGCAGCGCGTCGGCGAGTGCCGCCGCTCCGGCCGGGTCGAGACCGGTCTGGACGAGGTCGAGGGTGCGCAGGGAGCGGGCGGCTGCGACGAGTTCGGCGGCGGCCCGGCCGCCCGCGCCGCCCAGCGGGTTCCGCTTGAGCCAGACGCCGGTGACGACCTGCGGCGAGGCCCGCAACTGGTCGGCGATCCGGCAGGCGCCGCCCGCCGTGATGCCGTTGCAGCCGAGGTACAGGGTCTCCACCCCGGCGCCGGAACCGGCCACGGCTTCGGCGCCGTCGTCGCCGAGCGCGTCCGTGCCGAGCAGCAGGTGCCGTACCGCGGTGGGTCCTTCGCCGAGTGCCTCGGCGATCAGCGCGGCGCCCGTCGCGCCGACGCCCTGCTTGCACAGGTCGAGGCGGCCGTCCGGCAGGGCGGTGCCGGCGGTGAAGTCCAGCCGTTCCCCGGCCGGGCGGCCGGCGCGCAGCCAGTCGAGCAGCGGGGCGAGTTCGGCGGCCGGGCGCGGCACGACGTGCGGAACACCGGCGAAGGCCGCCTGCCGGGGGCACTCGGGGTCCTCGTTCACCACGCCGCCTCCCGGTAGTCCTTCAGGAACACCCCTGACACCGGGTCCCCGGCCTCACCGCGCACGATCGGGTCGTAGACCCGGGCCGCGCCGTCGACGACGTCGAGAGGGGTGCGAAACCCGGCGCCCGCCATGCGGGCCTTCTTGGGTGCCGGGTTCTCGTCGGTTATCCAGCCGGTGTCGACGGCGCACATGTGGACGCCCTGTTCCGCGAGTTCGGCGGCGCTGGTGCGGGTGAGCATGTTGAGGGCGGCCTTGGCCATGTTGGTGTGCGGGTGGCCCGCCATCTTGTTGCGGACGGCGAAACGGCCCTCGACGGCGGTCACGTTGACCACGTAGCGGCGCGGGTGCGGCGAGGCCAGCAGCAGCGGCAGCAGCCGGTCGCAGAGCAGCGCCGGGGCGAGGGCGTTGACGAGCTGGGTCTCCAGGACCTCGGCGGGGTCGAGGGCGCCGAGCCGGGCCGACCAGGAGTTCTCGGGCGACGGGTCGGGCAGCAGTCCGGCCTCGTCGGCCTCGCGCAGCGCGGCGGGCAGGGCCGCGGCCGAGCCTTCCAGCCGGCGCATCGGGGTGAAGCCGGGGGCCTGCCGGGCGCCCGGGGGCAGCGCGCCGGATTCGCCGGCGGCCAGCGGGGCGTAGGACTCGGGCGGTCTGCGCACGGTCTGGGCCGCGTTGTTGACGAGGATGTCCAGCGGCTGGCCCTCCTGCCGCAACTCCTCGCACAGGCCGAGCACCTGGCGGGGGTCACGCAGGTCGACGGCGAGGACGGTGAGCCGGTCCAGCCACTCGGCGCTGCCCGGTGCCGCCTCGAAGCGCCGCCGGGTGTCGCAGGGGAAACGTGAGGTGACGAGGAGTTCGGCGCCGTCGCGGAGCATCATCAGCGCCAGCTGGAAGCCGATCTTCACCCTGCCGCCGGTGAGCAGCACCCGGCGGCCACCGAGGTCGGTGCTCAGGGCACGGTGTGCGGTGTTGTCGGCGGCGCAGGCGGGGCAGAGCCGGTGGTAGAAGGTGTCGACCTGTCGATAGGGCGACTTGCAGACGTAACAGGTGCGCGGTTTGCGGAAGACGCCCCCGGCACCGGGGACGGCGAGGGGCGCGTCCTCGCGGCGGTCCAGGGCGCCGGTCGCGGTCGCGGCCATCACGGCGGCGTCGGCCGTCGACGTCTCCGCGCCGCGCGTCCTGCGGCGGCGCAGCCGTCCGTCGCGGGCGAAGGAGGCGGCGACCTGCTCGGCGCGCAGCCGCACCGGGTCGTCGGCGGGCAGCGCCCGCAGCTTCCCCACGGCCTGGTGGAAGGCCGCCAGTTCGGCCTCGTTGATCGTCTCGCTCATCCGTCCCCGCCCGTGTCCGCCGTAGCGTGGTCCCGGCCGGATTCGAACCGGCGTATCCGTCATGCCATGACGGCGAGTCTGCCTCTGCTCTACAGGACCCCACGCGGCCCGGACGACCGGATTCGAACCGGCGTGTCCGCCTGGGCAAGGCGGTGCGTCTGCCTCTGCGCTACGTCCGGCCGCGTCCCCGGATGGTAACCGGGACGGAGCGTGCGGCCGTACCGCGTTCACCGGGCGGGTGAGGGTTCAGCGGGACGCTCGGCGCAGTTCCAGGCGTTCCTTCTCGGACAGGCCGCCCCAGACGCCGAAGCGTTCGTCGTTGTCCAGCGCGTACTCCAGGCAGGCCGAACGCATCTCGCACATGCCGCAGATGCGCTTGGCCTCGCGCACCGAGCTGCCGGGCTCGGGAAAGAAGAAGTCCGCCCCGGTCTGCGCACACAACGCCTGCGCCTGCCAGGCCGGGACGGGCGTGCGGGGCGGGGTGATGGTGTCGAAGTGCATGGCCAGGATCGTGCCGGGCGGCGAAAAACGTTCGCTCAACGCCCGCTCAACGTGACCGCGACGGACCACCGCAGCCTCGATCATGCGCTCGCCCGCCACACCCGCGCACGGCGGCGCGCGGAACGGATCCGAAACTCGGCGATCGTGTCGGGTGACCCACGGTAACCGGTGCGCGGTGGGCGTGGTCGGGCAGCGATTGTCAGTGGGCGGTGGAAGACTCGGCGCAGCAGAGAACAGGACCCTTCCGAGGAGGGCGATGATGCTCACCACCCGTTTCGTCGACGGTGCTCCCAACTGGATCGACCTCGGCACGCCCGAGATCGACGGCGCCGTCTCCTTCTACCACGGTCTCTTCGGCTGGCAGTTCCAGTCGGCGGGTCCCGACGCCGGCGGTTACGGATTCTTCCAACTGGACGGCAGGACCGTCGCCGGCGGTATGCAGACCACCCCTGAGCAGGGTCCGCCGTCCTGGACGGTGTACTTCCGGAGTGAGGACGCGCAGGCCACCGCGAAGGCGGCCGAGCAGGCGCACGGCGGCGTCCTCGCCCAGCCGATGGACGTGCTGGGCCAGGGCCACCTGGCGATCCTCACCGACCAGGCGGGCGTGCCCTTCGGCATCTGGCAGCCGGCGCGCACCAAGGGCGTCGAGGTGGCGGGGGATCCGGGTTCGCTGTGCTGGGTGGAGCTGTACACCCCGGACATCGCGGCGGCGGCCGCCTTCTACCACCGGACGCTCGGTCTGGAGACCTCCGGCGTGCCTTTCCCCGGCGGCACCTACACCTGTCTCAACCCGGCCGGCGGCGACGAGGCGTCGATGTTCGGGGGCATGGTCCCGCTGGCCGAGGACCCGGCGGAGGCGCAGGCCGGCGCGTACTGGCTGCCGTACTTCGAGGTCGAGGACCCGGACGCGGTGGTCGAGAAGGCCCAGCAGACGGGCGGCAGGGTGCGGATGCCGGCGACCACGCTGGAGGGTGTGGGCCGGATGGCCAAGCTGGCAGACCCGTACGGCGCCCGCTTCGCGGTGATCAAGGGCGAACCGCAGCAGACCTGAGGAGCCCGGGGCGGGGGCAACCGCGGTCCGGTGAGGGCTGTTCGCGCCCGTGCGGCGCGTCAGCCGCACATCCCGGTCCGCTCAGGCGGTCGCGCGCCGTATCAGTGTCGTGGGCAGGACGACGCTGGCCGGCGCGCCCGTCACCGACTCGCCTCGGGTCAGCGTGGACAGCAGCAGCCGGGCCATCAACCGTCCCATCTCCTCGATGTCCTGACGGACCGTCGTCAGCGCCGGCTCGCTCTGTCCGGCGACGGGCAGCACGTCGTCGAAGCCGATCACGGCGACGTCCTCGGGCACCCGGCGGCCGCGCTCGCGCAGGACGCGCAGGGCGCCGACCGCGGTGAGGTCGTTGGCGGCGAACACGGCGTCCACGTCCGGGCAGCGGTCGAGGAGTTCGCCCATGGCGCGCTCGCCGCCGCCCGGGGTGAAGTCGCTGCCGACGACCAGCCGGGGGTCGCTCTCCCCCATGACGTCCCGGTATCCCTGGAGGCGGTCGGCCGCCGACGTCTGGTCCAGCGGCCCGGTGATGTGCGCGATCCGGGTCCGGCCGAGGCCGACGAGATGGCGTACCGCCTCCTCGGCACCGCCCCGGTTGTCGCAGTCGACGTACACGGCGCTGGACGAGCCGCCGCCCCAGCCTGGCCGGCCGCCGAACACGGTGGGGACTTTGGCGCCCTCGATCAGACCGGGCAGCGGGTCGTCGAGGTGGAGCGAGAAGACCAGCGCGCCGTCGACGTGGCCGCCGGCGAGATAGCGGGCCACCCGGGCATGGTCGTCCCGTCCCTCGGTGAGCAGCAGCACCAGCTGGTTGTCGTGGGCGGTCAGCTCCTTGCTGATGCCGCGCAGTTGGAGGGCGAAGAAGGGGTCGGTGAAGATCCTGGTCTCGGGTTCGGCGATGACGACGGCGACGGCGTCGTGCCGTTTGGTGACGAGGCTGCGGGCCGCCTGGTTGGGGACGTAGCCGAGTTCCTCGACCGCCCGCCGGACCCGCTCGACGAGGGGCTCGCGCACACCGTCCCCGCCGTTGACGACCCGCGACGCGGTGGCCCTGGAGACCCCGGCCCGCGCGGCCACGGCCTCCAGTGTGGGGCGCGACACTGCCTCGGACACCTCGGCCCTCCTCCCCGGCGGCTGGCGATCAGCATAGCCCCGGGCGCGGCAGGCGGTGAGAGCGCTCTCGCGGCCCTGCCGGCCGCCGACGGCCGCCGGGGCGCCTCCGAGTCCGGCCGTCAGGAGGACTGTTCGGGCCGGGCCCGGCTCGGCTGGACACGTTTGGGCTCGCCCGGCATCTTCGGGTACTCCGGCGGATAGGGCAGGTCACCGAGGCCGTGCTCGTGTTCGTCACGGCGGGCGAGTTCCAGGAGGGCGTCGAGGGAGTAGGCGTGGTCGTCCATGTCGGCGTGTACGTCGCCGACTTCGGCGAACCGGGCCGGCATGGTGACGAGGTCGAAGTCCTCCGGGCGGACGTCGTCTACCTCCTCCCAGCGCAGCGGCGCGGAGACGGGCGCGTGCGGACGGGGCCGCAGGGAGTAGGCGGAGGCGATGGTGCGGTCGCGGGCGGTCTGGTTGTAGTCGACGAAGATGCGCTCGCCGCGTTCCTCCTTCCACCACTTGATGGTGACCCGGTCCGGCATCCGGCGTTCCAGTTCGCGGCCCACGGCGATCGCCGCGCGCCGGACCTGGGTGAAGGTCCAACGGGGCGCGATGGGCACGAAGACGTGCAGGCCGCGGCCGCCGGAGGTCTTGGGCCAGCCCCGCAGTCCGCCGAACTCGTCCAGGACGGCCCGCAGTTCGTGGGCGGCGCGGACCGCGTCGTCGAAGTCGGTGCCGGGCTGCGGATCGAGGTCGAGGCGCAGTTCGTCGGGGCGGTCGACGTCGCCTCGGCGCACCGGCCACGGGTGGAAGGTGAGCGTGCCGTACTGCGCGGCCCACACGACCGCGGCCTCCTCGGTGGGGCACATCTCGTCGGCGGTACGGCCGCTGGGGAAGGTGATGTGGGCGGTGGGGATCCAGTCGGGCATGCCCTTGGGGGCGCGTTTCTGGTAGAACCACTCGCCCTCGATGCCGTCCGGGTAGCGCTGGAGGGTGGTGGGGCGGTCCCGCAGGGCGCGCAGGATGCCGGGGGCGACGGCCGCGTAGTAGCGGGCGACGTCCAGCTTGGTGAAACCACGCTCCGGGAAGAACACCTTGTCCGGGCTGGACAGCCGTACGCTCCGGCCGGCCACCTCCACCTCCACCGCATCACCCATGCGGCCACGGTAGGCGCCCCGCCCCCACCGCGCATATCGGCCCTACGGCCCTTGAGTCCGGGGCACGGACCAGGTGACGGCGGGCCTGCGCTGGACGTCGTAGACGATCCGGTCGGGGCGGCTGCCCCTGGGCACAGCGAACGTGATCTTTCCGCGGAGGCAGGTGCCGGGGCGTACTGCTTCGCCGGAGACGGGGTACACCGGGGCCGGTATGCCGTGCCCGGCGAGTCCCAGCGGCTTGACCGGGGTGCCGTTCCGGAGGCGGAGGGTCCAGGGGGACTGGGCGACGATGACGTTGGTGCTGTCGGCGTCGGCGCAGGTCCTGACCTCCAGGACGGCCCATTCGGCGTCGGGGGCGTCGGCGAGGTTCGTGGGGAGGTTCACGCCCTTGGCGGGCTGGGTGTAGCCGACGGCGGTGGTCGTGGCGCTGATGCGGCTGCCGTCGCCGTCGATGTCCTTCCAGTGCCGGCCGGAGCCGAGCGCGAGCGCCTTGGCGGCGGTCGGGGCCGTGGACGCCGTGCCGGGCGCCTTGCTCACGGCGGGGCCGCCGGTACAGGCCGTCGCGGTCCCGGCGAGCAGGATCAGGGCGGCGGTGACGGCGGTGCGGGTCCGCATGGATGTTCCCCCGTGGAGCTTGTCTACTGAAAGAGCATCATGCGGCCTGTGCGGACGCTGTGCGGACACCGTGTCCAGGTTGTGATCGACAAGCCGGCGCCGGCGGTGTGCCGTGCGGCGAGCGGACGCCGGGACCGCTCGTAGAGTCGGAGCCCGGTTCTACGCCTTCACAGATACCTGCAGGTCAGATGCGGTTTCAGCGGAACCACAAGAGATCATTTCTCACAATCATCTCTCAAGGTGAAGCGCCTCCCGGACGGCAAGGTGACGGCCGCCGCGGGCGGCTCGCATGCGATCCCCCTGTGACCAGGCAAAACGCCGCGTCGCCACCTGTTCACTGGCGCCGCGCCAGTGGCGGAACGCGCCGCTGCGGCTTGAGGGGCGTGAGATGGGTTTCTTCGCAAGGCTGGCGCCTCATGCGAGGACATTTCAATGCAGGAGGGCTGCGACGGACGCGGGGAGAAGATCCCGCAGACCGGTGATCCGAACGTGGGCGGCATGGGTCGCGGTGAACCGGTCGACGGACATGCTCGGTAAGCGGGTGGTGGCGAGCAATGGGAACGTCAGACCGCCGTGTCGGGCAGCTCGGGCAAGTCCCGTGCCGTTGCCAGACCGTCCTCAGGGCTGGGGTGGGGCCAGGACCGCGATCTCCCAGCCGAAGCCCACCACCAGTCGGCCGTCCGGGGAGACCTCCACCGCACGGACCGGCCCGGGGAACACCAACTGCCCGGCGGGCCGCCCGGAGGGCAGGTCCCATACGTGCACCATTCCGTCCTGGCTGCCGCTGACGGCGACCGGACGGCCGTCCACCACTCCCGTCGCCACCGCTCGCACCTCGTCGGTGTGGCCGGTGAGGGGTTCGCCGACCGGGCGGCCGGTGGTCAGGTCCCAGATCCGCACCGTGGTGTCCCAACTGCCGGTGACCGCGACCGGGCGGCCTTCCACCACCGCGGTCGCCACCATCACGCCCATCGCCTTCACCAGGCCGATGTGGCCGGTGAGGGGTTCGCCGACCGGGCGGCCGGTGGCCAGGTCCCACACCCGCACCGTGGTGTCCCAACTACCGGTGACCGCGACCGGGCGGCCTTCCACCACCGCGGTGGCCACCGAGCTCACCAGGCCGTAGTGGCCGGTGAGGGGTTCGCCGACCGGGCGGCCGGTGGACAGGTCCCACACCCACACCGTCCCGTCCATGCCGCCGGCGGCGATCACCGGAGTTCCCTCGACCGCCCCGGTCGCCAGCGACCACACCGGGCCGGTGTGGCCGACGAGGGGCTCCCCGACGGGTCGGCCCGTGGACAGGTCCCACACCCGCACCGCCCCCTCCCAGCTGCTGGTGAGGACGACCGGACGGCCGTCCAGCACGGCGGTGGCCACCGACACCGACGGGTGCGAGTGGGCGATGACGGGTTCGGCGGCGGGTCGGCCGGTGGCCAGGTCCCACACCCGCACCGTCCCGTCCCGGCTGCCGCTGATCGCGACCGGGCGACCCTCCACCACTGCGGTCGCCACGGCTCGCACCTCACCGGTGTGTCCGGTGCGGGGCTCACCGACCGGGCGGCCGGGTGACAGGTCCCACACCCGCACTTCTCCGTCCTCGTTGCCGCCGGTGACGGCGACCGGACGGCCGTCCACCACCCCGGTCGCCACCGCCCACACCCCGTCGACATGGCCGGCGAGGGGTTCGCCGACCAGTCGGCCGGTGGACAGGTCCCACACCCGCACCATCCCGTCCCGGCTGCCGCCGACCGCGACCGGGCGGTCCTGCACCGACCCCGTCGCCAGCGCGTAGACCCCTTCGGCGGCGCCGGTGAGGGGTGCTCCGACGGGCCGGCCGGTCATCAGGTCCCACCTCCGCACCGTCTCGTCCCGGCTGCCGCTGACGGCGAGCGGGCGGCCGTCCACCGCCGTGGTCGCCAGGGCCCACACCCCTTCGGTGTGTCCGGCGAGCGGTTCGCCGACCGGACGGCCTGCGGCCAGGTCCCACACCTGCACCGTCCCGTCCCAGTTGCCGGCGACGGCGACCGGGCGACTGTCCACGACCTCCGTCGCCAGCGCCTCCACCGGGCCGTTGTGGCCGGTGAGCGGCTTGCCGACGGGCTGACCGGTCGTCAGGTCCCACACCCGTACTGTCCCGTCCCGGCTGCCGCTCACGCCGAGCGGGCGGCCGTCCAGCACCGCCGTCGCCACCGCTGTGACGACTTCGGTGTGGCCGGTGAGGGGGTGGCCGACGGGTCGGCCGGTGGGCAGGTCCCAGACCCGCACGGCGCCGTCCCGGCAGCCGCCGACGACAACCGGGCGGCCGTCCACCACCCCCGTCGCCACGGCACAGACCTCGCCGTCGTAGCCGGTGAGAGGTTCGCCGACCGGGCGGCCGGAGGCCAGGTCCCACACCCGCACCGTGCGGTCCTCGCTGCTGAAGGTGACGGCGACCGAGCGGCCGTCCACCATCCCCGTCGCCACCCCGCGCACCCGCTCTGCGTGGCCGATCAGGGCCTGCCGGAACCGGCGGTCGACCGTGCTGCCGGTGGCCCAGTCCACCCCCCATCGCCGGTCGGCACCGCCGTCGACGGGCACGGCGGTGATCCGCGCCGACAGGCCCAGGTCCCCGTAGCGGGCGGCGTCCAGCGCCAGCATCTGCCGACGCACCCCCGCACTCGCATGCCGGTGCAGATGAGCCGATGCCCGGTACACCGCCCCCTCCAACCGCCCTGCGGACCAGGGGGCCGTCGCCAGCAGTTCCAGCACCGCCTCCGGGTCGGCGTTCACCAGGACCACCGGATCGGGCAACTCCCCCTCCACACCAGCAGGTCCAGCGTCGGCACTGTCGACGCCCAGCTCATCGGACAGGCCCGGCCCGGCCACGCGCTTGCGGCGCAGGAGGAGATGCGCGGGTCGCCACAGGGCGCAGGCCAGGCCGAGCCCGAGTGGGATCTGCAGGAACCGTTGGACCACCGGAGGGCCGGGAGGGCCACCCCGCTCGGCCGGGGCCAGCCCCTGCGGGTCGACAGCCACTGTGTAGATGCCGCCGACCGCCCAGTGCCACTCGACGAAGGTGCCGCCCGGTATCGGAGCCTGCGGGGGACCGTCGAGGACGGACACGGTGTAGAAGTCGTAGCTCCCACTACTCATGCCGTCCTCGGACTCCTGGATCTGCAGGACCCTGACGTGTTCGGTGCGCCCGTGCCGGTGCAGCGCCTGCTGGCCCAGCTCGGACCGCTGCAGGACCAGCATGCCCGGGAGGCACAGCACACCCAGGACCCACCGGAAGCCCACACGCGGAAGGCAGCAGAAGAGCAGGAGCACCAGCACGCACAGAAAGTCCACCCATGGGGCGCCCCCGAAGAAGGAGGTACGCGCGATCAGGCGCATGACCGCCCACAGCCCGCACGCTCCCCCGACGCTTGCCGCAACCGGACCCAATCGCCGGACCAACGTCCTCGCAGTGGAGGGCTGTTGACCCGAGCCGCACCGCACGCCGCCCTCTTCGCCCGCCCCCATGGCCGTCTCCGTCCTCGACGTGCCCCTCCGTGGTCCGCGGCAGCCGCCGCACGAGGCATCTCCCGCACACGGTATGGATTGTTCAACGATCCTACAAGAGGGCATTCTTCTGGCTGGCACCACAGTGCCGCTGCCGGTATCCCTTGAGCAGGCCCAGTAGTCCTAGCTCGGACACCAGCCGCAAAGGAGCGTTCAGGGTTTCGTGACCGCGGTCTTCTTGGGCCGGCGGGGCAGGGTCTTCGCGCGGTCGAGGTGCCCGTACACCGTCGAGCGGGGCACGCTGAACATGTCAGTGATCTGCTGGACGGTCTTTCCCCGCTCGTCGTAGAGCCGTTGGGCAAGCGCGGCCTGGTCCTCGGTGAGCTTCAGCCAGCGCCTTCCGACACGGCCGCGGGCCCGCGCGGAGGCGAGCCCGTCGTTCGTATTCGCCACGATCAGCTCCCGCTGGAGCTCGGCCAGTACGGACAGCATGCCGAACATCGCGCGGCCCTCCATGGTGGCGGTGTCGATGCCCTGCTCGATGACGTGCAGGCCGATCCCGCGTTCGCGCAGCTCGGCGCCGAGGGTGACCAGGTGCAGGACGGAGCGGGAAAGCCGGTCGAGCCGGGTCACCTGCAACATGGGGTGCCGGTAAGAACTCTGTCACCGATCTCGCTGGCTATTTCGTGCCCAGCGGTGCTGACGGCTCGTTCATTGGGGCAGCAGCGGCCGTCTTGGCGTTCCCGGTCGCGGGTGGGGTGTGGCATGTCGATGCGGCCGAGGCCGTGGCCGAAGGTGCCTGAGCTGACCGTGCAGGTGGCGCGGGCGGTGGCAGCACGGGGCCCGTATCCGTTGGCGATGCGGGTCCGTGACGAGCTGGGCGAGTTATTCACGGACGCCGAGTTCGCCGAGGCGTTCGGATCCAGAGGTCGGCCGGGCTGGTCACCGGGCCAACTGGCGCTGGTGACGACGCACAGTGACCGAGGCCGGGGCGGAGGTGAAGCGGCGGGAGAGCAAAGACCTCCCGCCCGGCAGACTGCGGCTGGCCTCTCCGTACGACGCTGACGCGCGCTACGGCCTCAAACAGGGCTCCTGGTGGACCGGCTACAACCTGTGTTCATCTTGAACGCGCAGGTCACGGGGTGGCATGGGTGAGTGAGGTCATGCTCGTGCTGGTCGGCGGCTGTCTGCGGTGAAGATCGTCGGCCAGCGGGGATCTCGTGCCAGTCGAGGACCATCAGCGCGCGGACGAGCCAGGTTGCCCACTTCTCGCGTTCTCGACGACCGCCTGCACGTCGTCACTTCCGTCCAGGCCGATCAGGCAGGTCTCCACGCCCACGCCGTGTTCGGCGAACTTGGCCAGTCCCGCCTCGATCGCCGTGGCGACCGGTTCGGGATCGCACGGCCCCGGCACCCGGTAGGGATCGAGCCCGATGACGAGGACGCGGGGTTCAGCCGTGGTGTCCATGTGCGGACGATGCTCGCTCAGCCAGGGTAGCCGCGGCGACCTGAGTCTGGCCTTGTTCGACTCGGGCCTCCTGCCCCGCCCTGCGCTTTCCAGGGCGGGGCCCCCGAACTGTTCTCCTCCGTGTCAGGCCGGCTGCCAGGAGAGGATCGCCCGGTACGGCGACTCGATGCCGCCCGCCGCGATGACGCTCGACGGAACCTGGGCCGTCCCGGTGATGGCGTGATTGTCCTTGATCAGAACCCTCTTGTTGTCGTAGTCGGACGGACCGTTCGGCCAGTAGTTGCCCTCGATGTCCGTGGGGTCGTACGTTCCGTCGCCCGCCGTGTAGTTCACGTGCTTGCTGCCCCACGGCGAGACGTTGATGTTCCACACCGCGTTACCGAGGATCGAGACGTACGTGGCGCCGTTGTCCGTGTACAGGACGTGGCCGCCCGAGGTGTTGAGCTGGTCGTGGACGACGTTGCCGACGACCTTCTCACCGTTCGTCATCGAGGTGCCGGTGATCCCGTTCGTGTAGACGGCACCCCCGTCACCGAGCAGCGACATGTGGTCGTGGATCAGGTTGTACGAGATCGTGTTGCTGTTCGAGTAGTTGGGCTGTGCGGGCAGGCTCACCTTGTCGGGCCAGCCGCCCCAGCCGATGGAGATGGCCGTGTAGGGCACGTGATCGATCTGGTTGTGGGTGATGGTCGATGTCTCGATGTATCCGGCGTCTATGGCGACCCCGCCGTGGTATTCGGCGGCTGTGTCGTAGAAGTGGCTGTCTTTGACGGTGATCCCGCTGGTGTGCTGTGCCGAACTGCTGGGCTGGGGGATGTCCACGCCGCCCAGGTCGAGACCGTTGCCGGAGATGTCGGTGAACACGCAGGCGGTGACGGTGTCGTTCTGCGAGCCGTTGCCGAGGTCCAGTCCGGCCGCGCCGAGATGGACGAAGTAGTCGTGGTCGAAGTGGATGCTCTTGTCGTAGGTGAACCGCACCGCGCCGGGCATCTTCGTCCAGTTGCCGTACGGGCAGGTGCCGCCTGACACGAACGTGCACAGTCCCTGGGTGGCATAGCCCGTGGTACCGGTGACCTGGTACGTCGCCTGGATTTCGGAGAAGCCCGTGCCGGTGTTGGAGGTCGTGTAGTTCGCGTAGCTGAACTGGATGCCCTGGAAGCCGATGTGGCTGGGTTCGTCCGAGGCCTTTCCGGAGGTCGCCACCAGAGTGTCCAGCGAGGGCGCCTCGACGTCCGCGGTGGTCAGGTTCTCCCCCGAGCGCGGGATGTAGTAGAACCGGTGCTCGGTCTTGTCGAGGTAGAACTCACCCGGCTTGTCGAGGAGTTCGTAGGCGTTCTCCACCGCCGTCGGCGCCTCGGTGATCGACTTGCGGCCGACCAGGTTGTAGGTGCGGCCCGAGTCGTCGGTCCGCATGACCCGCTGGGTGGAGTTGTTCCAGCAGGGCTGGGCCATGGTGATGGCGGTGCTGGTGACCGAGGCGACCGGACAACGCGGCTCGGTCCACAGTCCGAGCCCGCCCCGGTAGACGAACTCGATGGCCGACCGGTTGCGCCAGCCGGCCATCGGGTCGCCGGACGCCGTGGTGTATCCGGTTGCCGTCTGGGTCACGGACACGGGCAGCGAACCCGTGGCGCGCTGGGCGCGTAGGCCGTTCACGTACAGCTGGCGGGTGTCCAGGCTGCTGGGGGCCGGGGCGGACCAGATGCTGCTGTCGGTGCTGGTCCGCGTCCAGCCGGTGACCTGGACGCCGCCGCTGATGACCGGGGCCTGTCCGGATGCCGCCTTCCACCAGACGGTACCGGCCGTGCCGCCACCCGAGTCCGCGGAGCTGAAAGTGAGCGTCTTGGCCAGCCGGTAGACACCTCCGGCCAAGGTCACGGTGATCGGACCGGACGTCGACTTGTCGATCGAACGGACCGCGGTCTGCGCCTTGGTGAGTGTACGGAAGGGGGCGTCGGCGCTGGTGCCCGGGTTGCTGTCGTTGCCGCTGGGCGAGACGAAGTAGGTGACCGCCGTCGCGGCGTGCGCGGGTGAAGCGAGCGCTCCGAAGGGCAGGAGTGCGCAGAAGAAGGCCGCAAGGACTCGATAAGACCCGATGAATAAGAAGAGTGGTCTGGCGGGTCTCGCGGCATGCATCTGTTCTCTTGTCAAAAACATGCAGGAAAGGTAGAGGCAGGGCGGTGAGAGGTCAATGACCGCGGCGTAGATACATCGGATCAATGCCGGGTTCCGTCGCCGGCCTACTGACATCTGCGCCGCCGACGGAACCGCCGGGCCCAATCCCCGTACGCGGGAGGGACGTTCAGGCGGTGAACTCGTGGGTGCCGGAGCCCACCCGGTAGACCGCGCAGCCGTCCTCCCGGCGCAGGAACGTGCCATGGGTGTGGGTGACCGCCCCCGGATCGGACGCCGGGATCCAGACCTCGGCGGTCGTGTTCGGCGGCACCTCGCAGGTCAGAATGAAGCGGCCGGACCGCAACCGCCACCGGGTGGAGACAGGCCCGTAGACCGAGGTCGGACTGCATCCGACCTGCGCTCTCCGGACTGTACGGACGATTCGGCGGCCCTCTGGACGCCGGGTAAATTAGGAGCATGGATCTGCCGGTGATGCCGCCCGTGAAGCCGATGCTCGCCAAGCCGGTGGCGACGATCCCGCCGGGCATGCAGTACGAGGCGAAGTGGGACGGCTTCCGCGCGATCGTGTTCCGGGACGGCGCCGAGGTGGAGCTGGGCAGCCGGACCGGGAAGCCGTTGACCCGGTACTTCCCCGAGCTGGTGGCGGCGCTGAGGGAACGGGTGCCCGAGCGGTGCGTGCTGGACGGGGAGATCGTCATCGCACGGGAGGGCCGGCTCGACTTCGACGCGCTGACCGAGCGGATCCATCCGGCGGACTCCAGGGTGCGCACACTGGCGGAGCGGACACCCGCCTCCTTCGTCGCCTTCGACCTGCTGGCGCTGGCCGACGAGGCACTGCTCGACGTCCCGCTGACCGACCGCCGCGCGCTGCTCACGAGGGCACTGGACGGCGTCACCCCGCCCGTGCATCTGGCGCCGGCCACGACCGATGTCGAGGTGGCCCGGCAGTGGTTCGAACAGTACGAGGGGGCCGGCCTCGACGGGGTCATCGCCAAGCCGCTCGCCCTGCGCTACCGGCAGGACGAGCGCGCCATGTTCAAGGTCAAGCACGAGCGGACGGCCGACGTCGTGGTCGCCGGCTACCGCCTCCACAAGAGCGGCCCGGTGGTGGGCTCGCTGCTGCTGGGCCTGTACGACGACCGGGGCGCCCTCCAGCACGTGGGTGTGTCGGCCGCGTTCCCGATGAGGCGGCGGGCCGAGCTGATCGAGGAACTGGAGCCGCTGCGCATGGCGGACGTCTCCGGCCACCCGTGGGCGGCCTGGGCGGAGGAGGCCGCCCATGAGTCGGCCCGGCTGCCCGGCGCGCCGAGCCGCTGGTCGGGCAAGAAGGACCTGTCCTGGGTGCCGCTGCGGCCGGAGCGGGTGGCCGAGGTGGCGTACGACCACATGGAGAACGGGGCCCGCTTCCGGCACACGGCGCGCTTCCGCCGCTGGCGCCCGGACCGCGCACCGGAGAGCTGCACCTACGCCCAGCTGGAGGAGCCGGTGCGCTACGACCTCACCGAGATCCTGGGGTCCTGACGCCGCGGCTACGGCTTCAGGAGGACCTTCACCGCGCCGTCCTGCTTGTGCTGGAACATGTCGTACGCGTGCGGGGCCTCGGACAGCGGCAGCCGGTGGGTGGCGAAGTCATCGACGCCGAGCGGGTCCTCGTCCGTCAGATACGGCATGACCTTGTCGGTCCAGCTGCGGACGTTGGCCTGGCCCATGCGCAGCTGGATCTGCTTGTCGAACAGGGTGAGCATCGGCAGGGGGTCGGCCATGCCGCCGTACACGCCGCTCAGGGAGATCGTGCCGCCCCGGCGGACCAGGTCGATCGCCATGTGGAGGGCGGCGAGCCGGTCGACGGCGAAGCGTTCCGCCAGGGGGGCGGCGATCTTGCGGGGCAGCATTCCGGTCGCGGCCTGCGCCATCTTCGCGGCGGCGCTCCCGTGCGCCTCGGTGCCGACGGCGTCGATCACGGCGTCCGGGCCCCGGCCGCCGGTCTCGTCGTGGATCGCGTGGACCAGTGCCTTCTCGTCGTCGAAGGCCCGCAGGTCGTACGTCTCGGCACCCCGGCCGGCAGCCCGCTCCAGCCGCTCGGGCACCAGGTCGATGCCGAACACCCGCTCCGCCCCGCGTGCCCTGGCGATCCGGCAGGCCATGTCGCCGATCGGCCCGAGGCCGAGGACGGCCACGGTGCCGCCGGGCGGGACCGCGGCGTACTCGACGGCCTGCCAGGCGGTGGGGAGCACGTCGGAGAGGTAGACGAAACGGTCGTCGGACGGACCCTCGGGCACCTTGATGGGGCCGAAGTGCGCCTGCGGGACGCGCAGGTACTCGGCCTGGGCACCGGGGACCGCACCGTAGAGCCGGGTGTAGCCGAACAGGGCGGCGCCCATGCCCTCGCCGGTGACCTGGGTGGTCTCGCACTGGGTCATCAGCCCCGTGGAGCACATGAAGCAGTGCCCGCACGCGATCTGGAAGGGCACCACAACGCGGTCGCCCGGCCGCAGGTCGGGCACCTCGGAACCGGTCTCCTCGACGATGCCCATGGGTTCGTGGCCGAGGATGTCACCCGGGGTCATGAACGGCGTGAGCACCTCGTACAGGTGCAGGTCCGAGCCGCACAGGCCGGTCGAGGTGATGCGGATGACGGCGTCCGTGGGCTGTTCGATGCGGGGATCGGGCACGTCGTCCACCCGTACGTCCCGTCGGCCCTGCCAGGTGACTGCCTTCATGACTCGCGCTCCCTGTGTCGCGTGCGCGCCGGTCCTGGCCGCGCGTTCGAAATGGCGGCCCGGGCCGGGTACCCGAGTGGTCCCCGCCCGAACCGCACACGCCAGCACGCCCCGGCCGGGTATGGCCACCGATGAACCGATGAGCACACAATCAAGGGGCAGGCGGGGTGGACGAACGGGGTGACAGCGGTGGGTGTGCGACACGGGGCGCCGACGCGCCGGACCGTGCTGGCGGCAGCGCTGGCGGCCACGACGACGTCCGCCCTGGCGGCGGGCTGCACGCGGCACGGCACGACGGACGACGGCCGCGCACCGCAGGGCACCCCCACACCGAGCGGGACGCATGCCACCGGCTCCGTACTGGCCGTGAAGATCGACAACGTGGCCGCGGCCCGCCCCCAGACCGGGCTGGACTCGGCGGACGTGGTGTACGCGGAGCAGGTGGAGGGCGGCCTCAGCCGGCTGATGGCGGTGTACGCCACCCAGCTCCCCGAGGTCATCGGCCCCGTCCGCAGCGCCCGCGAGTCCGACCTGGAACTGCTGCGCCAGTTCGACCGGCCGACGCTGGCCTTCTCCGGCGCCCAGAAGAAGCTGCTTCCCCTGATCGGCCGGGCACCGCTGCGGGCGGAGTCCCCCGAGCAGGCGTCCGGGGCCTACTACCGGGGCAGCGGCAGACCGGCCCCGCACAACCTCTACCTCCGCCCGGCCAAGGTGATGGACGGGGTGCCCGGCAAGGCCGCGCTCACCACCGGGTTCCGCTACGGCCCGGCCCCGGCCGGCGGCACGGTCACCGCCGCACGCACCGTGCGCTACCCGGCGGCCCGCTTCACCTTCACCTGGTCCGCCGGCCGCAATCGCTGGCTGGTGTCGATGGACGGCACCCCGGACCGGACGACGGCCGGGAAACGGCTGGCGGCCGCGACGGTCGTGGTGCAGTACGTCGAGGTGACCACGTCCCGGTATCACGACGTGCTCGGCAACCCCACTCCGTACACCGAGACGGTCGGGTCGGGAAAGGCCGACGTGCTGCGGGACGGGCAGTCGTTCGAGACCACCTGGTCGCGGCCCGCCGCCACGGACGGTACGACCTTCACGGGAGCCGACGGCAGACCGGTGAACCTCGCCGACGGACCGGTGTGGGTGGTCTTCGCGAAGGCCTAGGCCGTGGGAGGACCTAGACCCTGGCGACGACGGCCTCAGGGGGATTGCGCAGGCCCTCCGCCGCGTCCGAGACCCGGCGGATCAGATCGAAGAACTGGGTCTGCTCCTCGGCCGACAGCGGGGCCAGGAAGACCTGGTTCATCCGGGCGGTGCGCACGGCGAGCTTGCGGTGGGTGCGCAGACCGTCGTCGGTGAGGCGCAGCAGGTAGCGGCGCCCGTCCTGCGGGTCGCGCACCTTGTCGAGGAGCCCGCGCCGGCTCAGCCGGCTGATGACCTCGGCGATGGTCGACCGGTCCAGGCCCACCCGCTCCCCCACGGTCCGCTGGTCCAGTCCCGGCTCGGCGACGAGCGCGTTCAGCACGGCGAACTGCGGCGAGGTGATCTCCTCCGAGACCATCGTGTTCCACAGCAGGTAGTGGGCCTGCTGAAGCCGCCGGGCCAGGTGCCCGGGGTGGGTGGTGAGGTCCACCGCGGCCATGTGCGCTCCCGTGGTCCGAATTCGTTGGTGCACTGAACGATACCCGCGGCCATCGGTCCTGTCTGTACACCCGTCTGCCATCGTTCCAGGTCTTGACTGGTGCCTACGCCAGTGGCAGCGTGGCAGACGTCTCGCTGAAATACTCAGTGCCCTGATTAATTCGCGGAGAGATGAGGCTTCACGGATGGACAAGGTGGTCGCCACGGCCGCGGAGGCGGTGGCCGATGTGCCGCAGGGCGCGTCGCTGGCGGTGGGCGGGTTCGGGCTCAGCGGTGTGCCGAACGTGCTGATCGGGGCGTTGTACGAGCGGGGTGTGGGTGGCCTGAGCGTCGTCTCGAACAACTGCGGTGCGATGGAGACGGGTCTTGCGGTGCTGCTGGCCGCCGGGCGGATCGGCCGGGTGACGGGGTCCTACATCGGGGGGAACAAGGAGTTCGCGCGGCAGTACCTGGCGGGTGAGCTGGAGGTGGAGCTGATCCCGCAGGGCACGCTCGCGGAGCGGCTGCGGGCCGGCGGTGCCGGGATCCCCGCGTTCTACACCCCCGCGGGGGTGGGCACGCAGGTGGCGGACGGCGGGCTGCCCTGGCGCTACGACGGCTCGGGCGGCGTGACCTTGGCCTCACCGGCCAAGGAGGTGCGGGAGTTCGACGGCACCGAGTACGTCCTGGAGCGCGGGATCCGTACCGACTTCGCGCTGGTGCGGGCGGCGAAGGGCGACCGGCACGGGAACCTGGTCTTCAACAAGTCCACCCGCAACTTCAACCCGCTCGCGGCGATGGCCGGGAAGGTCACGATCGCCGAGGTGGAGGAGCTGGTGGAGCCCGGCGAGATCGATCCGGACGCGGTGCATCTGCCGGGGATCTTCGTGCAGCGAGTGGTGGCCCTCACCCCGGAGCAGGCGGCGGACAAGAAGATCGAGCAGCGGACGGTGAGCAGCTGATGGCCTGGACGCGCCAGGAGATGGCCGCGCGGGCCGCCCGCGAGCTGCGGGACGGCCAGTACGTGAACCTCGGGATCGGGCTGCCGACGCTGATCCCGAACTACCTGCCCGAGGGGGTGGAGGTGGTCCTGGAGTCGGAGAACGGCATTCTGGGCACCGGCCCCTACCCGGGCGAGGACGCCGTCGACCCGGACCTGATCAATGCCGGGAAGGAGACCGTCACGGTCCTGCCCGGCGCCTCCTTCTTCGACTCGGCGCTGTCGTTCTCGATGATCCGCGGCGGCCACATCGACGTCGCCGTGCTCGGTGCGATGCAGGTGTCCGAGAAGGGCGATCTCGCCAACTGGGCGATCCCGGGCAAGCTGGTGACCGGGATCGGCGGGGCGATGGACCTCGTGCACGGCGCGCGCACGGTCATCGTCGTGATGACCCACACCGCGAAGGACGGCTCCCCGAAGATCCTGAGCGAGTGCGCGCTGCCGCTGACCGGGAAGGCGTGCGTCGACCGGATCATCACCGACCTCGGCGTGATCGACGTGACCGATGGCGGGCTGGTGCTGGTGGAGACGGCACCCGGGGTCGGTGCCGAGGAGATCGTCGCCAAGACCGATGCCAAGCTCACCGTCCCGGAGGATCTGTTGTGAACACGGTGTACATCGTCGACGCGGTGCGCACGCCGATCGGCCGTTACAACGGCGGCCTGGCGTCGGTGCGCCCGGACGACCTGGCCGCGCACGCCATCCGTGAACTCCTCGCCCGCACGCCCGGCCTGGATCCGGCCCGGATCGAGGACGTGTACTTCGGCAACGCCAACGGCGCCGGCGAGGAGAACCGCAACGTCGGCCGGATGGCCGCGCTGCTGGCGGGTCTGCCGACGTCCGTGCCGGGCGTCACGGTCAACCGGCTGTGCGCCTCGGGGCTGGAGGCGGTCATCCAGGCCGCGCGTGCCATCGCCGTCGGGGACGCCTCCATCGCCGTGGCGGGCGGTGTCGAGTCCATGACCCGGGCGCCGTACGTGCTGCCCAAGAACGACCGGCCGTTCCCCGCCGGGCACGCCGAGCTGTACTCGACCACGCTGGGCTGGCGCATGGTCAACCCGAAGATGGACCCGCAGTGGACCATCCCGCTGGGCGAGAGCGCGGAACGCATCGCCGACAAGCACAAGATCAGCCGGGAGCAGCAGGACGAGTTCGCCCTCGCCTCCCATCAGAAGGCCACCGCCGCGCGGGAACAGGGGCTGTTCGAGGCCGAGTCGGCGCCGGTGTCCCTTCCGCAGCGCAAGGGCGAGCCGGTGGTGTTCGGTGCGGACGAATGCGTGCGTACGGATGCTTCCCTCGCCGCGATGGCCAAGCTCAAACCGTCCTTCCGCAGCGAGGGCGGGACGGTGACCGCGGGGAACGCGTCGCCGCTCAACGACGGTGCGGCGGCGTTGCTGCTGACCGACGAGGAGGGGCTGCGGTCGCTCGGGCGGGAGCCGCTGGCCCGCGTCAGCGCGACGGGCGTCTCCGCGATCGACCCGGACTACTTCGGGCTCGCCCCCGTCGAGGCGGTGACGCGTGCGCTGGGCAAGGCCGGCAAGACCTTCGCCGACCTCGATGTGCTGGAACTGAACGAGGCGTTCGCGGCGCAGGTGCTCGGGTGTGTGGCCGAGTGGCCGGAGTTCGACCCGGCGATCCTCAATCCGCAGGGCGGGGCGATCGCCCTCGGGCACCCGCTGGGAGCTTCGGGAGCCCGGCTCGCCGGGACCGTGGCGCATCAGCTTGCACGGCGTGGCAGCGGTACCGGGGTTGCCAGCCTCTGTATCGGCGTCGGCCAAGGGCTCGCGCTTGTTCTTGAGCGGTAGACGGGCCGTGCGCACCTGCGGGTGCGTTGTGGCTCGTCGCGCAGTTCCCCGCGCCCCTTACGGGGCGCTCACACCTAGGACTTTCTATGACACTCACCCAAGCTGACATCGACCTCGAAATCGCTGCCGAGCACGCCGCCTATGAGAAGCGGGTGGCCGAAGGCGCCGCCGTCGAGCACCACCCCCGCCGGGACTACACCCCCTACCGGTCGTCCGTGCTGCGGCATCCGAAGCAGCCCCTGGTCGCCATCGACACGGCCAAGGACCCGGAGCTGGTGGAGCTGCACTCGCCCGCGTTCGGGGAGCGGGACATCACCGGGATAGACAATGACCTGACCCGGCAGCACAGCGGTGAGCCGGTCGGTGAGCGGATCACCGTGTCCGGGCGGCTGCTGGACCGCGACGGGCGGCCGGTCCGGGGGCAGCTGATCGAGATCTGGCAGGCCAACTCGGCGGGCCGCTACGCGCACCAGCGCGAACAGCACGACGCCCCGCTGGACCCGAACTTCACGGGTGTCGGCCGGACGATCACCGACGCCGACGGCGGCTACCACTTCACCACCATCCAGCCGGGCCCCTACCCCTGGCGCAACCACCTCAACGCGTGGCGTCCGGCGCACATCCACTTCTCGATGTTCGGTACGGCGTTCACGCAGCGGCTGGTGACGCAGATGTACTTCCCGAGCGACCCGCTGTTCCCGTATGACCCGATCATCCAGTCGGTGACGGACGACGCGGCCCGGCAGCGGCTGGTCGCGACCTACGACCACAGCCTGTCCGTGCCGGAGTTCTCGATGGGTTACCACTGGGACATCGTGCTGGACGGCCCCGCCGCCACCTGGCTCGAAGAAGGACGCTGACCTGCCATGACGAAGATCGACACAAGCAGCCCGGAGAACGTGCTGCCCACCCCGTCGCACACGGTCGGCCCGTTCTACGGGTACGCGCTGCCGTTCCGCGGCGGCGAGGAGATCGCACCCCTCGGGCACCCGGACACGATCACGGTCCACGGATACGTCCTCGACGGTGCGGGCGACCCGCTGCCCGACGCGCTCCTGGAGCTGTGGGGCGCCGACCCGGACGGGAACGTGTCCACGACCGACGGTTCGATCCGCCGCGACCCTGCGACCGGTGACTACCTCGGCCGCAACGGCGTGGAGTTCACCGGCTGGGGCCGGATCCAGACGGACACCAACGGGCACTGGTACGCGCGGACGCTGCGGCCCGGCGTCCGTGGCGCCGGCGCGCCCCACCTCAGCGTGTGCGTGTTCGCGCGCGGGCTGCTGGTGCACCTGTACACCAGGATCTACCTGCCGGGCGACGACGCGGCGCTCGCCGCCGACCCGCTGCTCACCCGGGTGGGCGAGCGACGCGACACGCTGATCGCCGCCGAGGAGGGTCCGGGGACCTACCGTTTCGACATCCGCCTTCAGGGCGAGGGCGAGACGGTCTTCCTGGAGTTCCAGTGAGTTCAGTGGAGTACGGCGGTGCCGACGCCGGGCTGCTCGGTCCCGGGTGGTCCGGTTCCGCCGCCGCGGCCGCGACCGGCGACAGCGCCTGGCTGCGGGCGCTCCTTGACGCGGAGACGGCCCTCACCCGTGCCCAGGCCGCCCTGGGGCTGGCGCCGTCCGAGGCGGCGACGGCCGTGACCGAGGCGGCCGACCCCGGACGCTACGACGTCGGCGCCCTCGCGGAGCGCGGCCGCGGCGGCGGCAACCCGGTCATCCCGCTGGTCGCCGATCTGACCAAGGCGGTCGGCGCGGAGTACGGGCCGTACGTGCACCGGGGTGCGACCAGCCAGGACATCATGGACACGGCGACCATGCTGGTCGCCGCCCGCACCCTGGACCTGCTGCTCGCCGACCTCGGCGGCACCGCAGGGGCCTTGGCCAGGCTGGCCGCCGAGTACCGTGACACGCCGATGCCGGGCCGCACGCTCACCCAGCACGCCGTACCGACGGCCTTCGGGCTGAAGGCGGCCGGCTGGCGCTCGCTGGTCCTCGACGCCCGGGACCGCGTGATGCGGGTCCGGACGTCGCTGCCCGCCCAACTCGGTGGCGCGGCAGGCACGCTGGCCGCCTTCGGAGCGTACGGCGCGGAGCACGCCGAGGAGCTACCGGCGGCGTACGCGCGTGAACTCGGCCTGGCAGCCCCGCTGTTGCCCTGGCACACGCTGCGGACGCCGATCGCCGACCTCGCCGGATGCCTCGCCTTCACGGCAGGGGCGCTGGGCAAGCTCGCCGCGGACGTGCTGACCTTGTCCCGTACCGAGATCGGCGAGGTGTCCGAGGGCAGCGGGGGCGGCTCGTCGGCGATGCCGCACAAGGCCAACCCCGTGCGAGCGACGCTGATCGCGGCGGCCGCCCGGCGGGCTCCGCAGTGCGCGGCCGTCCTGTACGGCTCGATGGCCGCTGAGGACGAGCGGCCGGCCGGTGCCTGGCACGCCGAGTGGGAGCCGTTGCGGGATCTGCTGCGGACCGTCGGCGGCGCGGCGCGGGACGCGGCGGAGCTGGCGGAAGGGCTGCGGGTGCACCCGGAGGCGATGCGCCGCCACCTCGGCCTCACCAACGGACTGATCGTCTCGGAGCGGCTCTCCGCCGAGCTGGCCCCCGTGCTCGGCCGGGCCCGCGCCAAGGAGCTGCTCACCGAGCTGGCCCGCCGCACCCACACCGAGCACCGAACGCTGCGTGAACTCCTGGCCGAGGAACCCGACTTGAAGGAAGTCGATCTCGACAGCCTGACCGATCCCGCCCGTTACACCGGCTCCGCCGGTGTGCTCACCGACCGTGCTCTGGAGCGACGTTGACCGAGTCCCTTCTCAACCACCGCGTCGAGGGCCCCGCTTCGGCTCCCCCGCTGCTCCTCGGGCCGTCGCTCGGCACCTCGTACGCCCTGTGGGACGCCGTGGCGCCCGAACTGTCGATCACTCACCGTGTCGTGCGCTGGAATCTGCCGGGGCACGGCGGTTCGGCGCCCGGCCCGGTCAAGGCCGGGGCGACCGTCGGTGACCTCGCCGCCCTGGTGCTCGCGCTCGCCGACGCGCTCGGCATCGAGCGGTTCGCGTACGCGGGGGTGTCGCTGGGCGGTGCCGTGGGGCTGCACCTGGCCGTCCACCACCCGGACCGGCTGGAGAACCTGGCGGTGATCTGCTCCTCGGCCCACTTCGGCGGCTCCAGGCCGTGGGAGGAGCGGGCCGAGCGGGTGCGCCGGGAGGGCCTGGAGTGGCTCGCGGAGAACGCCCCCAGCCGCTGGTTCACGCCCGGTTTCACCGTACCGCGGCTGGTCGAGGACCAGCGGACGGCCGACCCGGAGGCGTACGCCGCCTGCTGCGACGCACTGGCCGCCTTCGACCTGCGCGACCGGCTCGGCGAGATCGCCGTCCGCACCCTGCTGATCGCCGGCCGCCAGGACCCCGCGACCCCGCCGCCGCATCTGCGGGAGATCGCCGACACCGTGCCGGCGTCCACGCTGGTCGAACTGCCGGGCGCCGCTCATCTGGCTCCCGCGCAGTGCCCCGAGGCCGTCCTCACCGCGCTCCGCTCCCACCTCGACGGGGGCGCCAGGCTCGGCATGGCCGTACGCCGTGACGTGCTCGGCGACGCGCACGTCGACCGCGCACAGGCCCGGCAGACCCCCTTCACGGCCCGCTTCCAGGACTTCATCTCGCGCTACGCCTGGGGCGAGATCTGGACCGACCCCACCCTCTCCCGCCGCGAACGCAGCATGATCACCCTCACCGCTCTGGTCGCCCACGGCCACTACGACGAGCTGGCCATGCATGTGCGGGCGGCCCGGCGCAACGGGCTGACTCCGGACGAGATCGGCGCGGTGCTGCTGCAGACGGCCGTGTACTGCGGGGTCCCGGCCGCGAACTCCGCGTTCGCGACGGCACAGCGGGTGCTGGCGGAAGAGGAAGGGTGACACTGCCGGGGACAGGCACAGGAGGGGGCGCTGTGCCTACGGTGGGAGCATGTCGACCATCCTGATCACGGGTGCCACCTCCGGGCTCGGCCGATACGTCGCCTTCGCACTGGTCCGCTCGGGACATGTCGTCCTCGCGCACGGCCGCGACCCCGGCCGTACCGAGCGGCTGGTCGAGGAGCTGCGCACCGAGGGCGACGCCGAGGCGTTCGTCGCGGACCTGGCCTCGCTGGCCCAGGTCCGCGAACTGGGCGCGCGGGTCGCCGACGCCCACCCCGACCTGGACGTACTGATCAACAACGCGGGCGTCGGCGCCGGCTCCCCCGGCTCGGGCCGCGAACTGAGCAGCGACGGCCACGAGCTGCGCTTGGCCGTCAACTACCTTGCTCCGGTTGCCCTCACCCGCGCCCTTCTGCCGGTCCTGCGCGCCAACACCCCGGCCCGCATCGTCAACGTCGGCTCGGCGGGCCAGGAACCTCTGGACTTCGACGATCCCGAGTTCACCCGCGGCTACCAGGGGTTCGCGGCCTACTGCCGGGCGAAGTTCGCCCTGGCCGCCCACACCTTCGCCCTGGCGGAGGAGCTGGCGGGCACCGGCGTGTCGGTGAACGTCCTGCACCCGGCCACCTTCATGGACACCGCGATGGTGCGGGAGGGCGGAGTGGCCCCGTGGAGCACGGTGGCGGACGGCGCCCCGGGGGTACTGGCCCTGGCGACGCAGGACTTGAGTACAGGGCGCTACTTCGACGGTACGAGTCCGGCACGAGCGCACGAAGCGACGTACGACCGAGAGGTACAGAAACGCCTGTCAGCGGTAACTGATCAACTCCTCGCTCTGTAGCGCCCCGTAGGGGGCGCGGGGCTGTATTGACATGCGGCTGCCGCCGCGTGGGCGCGACCAGCCACAGACGGCCTGCACCCGTCAGCGCAGCCCCCGCCCCGTATCCAAAACCTCCCGAGCCTGAGCAACCAACCCGTCCGCCCCACACGACCGGGCCAACGCCAGCCCCCTGTTCAACTCGGCCACCGACCGCGCGGCGATCCCGTACTCCACCCGAGCCGCCGCATGCTCGTACTGGCAAGGCGACGCCTCCAGATACGCCACCGCCTGCGAAGCCAGCCGCACCTGCCGCTGCCCGGTCTCCAGCGCGGCAGCGCACCGCAGCGCCTCGCCGATCGCCGTGTCCGTGCCGAACCGCTCGGCCTGCCGTCGCGCGTCGCTCGCCAGTCGCGCCGCCCGCGCCGGGTCCTCGTTCGCGAGGGCCCGGGCGAGGTCGAGCGCCCAGGGCACGACCACGGGGTTGAAGTGGCCGCGGGCGGCGGCCGCCTTCTCCGCCGCCTCCAGTTCGTTCACGGCCTCTTTCGCGCGGCCGACGGCGAGCAGCAGCCGGCCGCGCACCGACCGCGGGTCCGGCATGACGATGGTGGACGGGTACGGCGGTGCGAAGCCGTACTGTTCGGCGGTCTCCCAGGCCTGCTGGACATGGCCGCGGGCGAGTAGCGTGTCGACGAGGTTGCAGGTGGCGGTCCAGTACAGGGGCAGCCGGCGGCCGACCCGCTCGGCGATCCGCAGGGACTCCCGCAGCGAGGTCTCCGCGTCCCGCAGCCGGCCGCGCCGGCGATGGCCGAGGCCGACGTAGGCATGGGCGAGGGCGAGGTGGCCGCCGCTCCAGCCGGAGGACTCGTAGGCGCGCAGAGCCTCGTTGTACAGGCTCTCCGCGCGGTCGAGGCGGTCGGTGTAGACGTAGGAGTTGGCGAGCATCAGCAGGAGTTCGATGCCCCACTCGGTGTCCGTCCAGCCGAGGCCGGGCGCGAGCCGGCCGTTGACGAGGGCGCGGTCGCACAGCTCGACGACCTCCTCGGCGCTCTCGCCCTGGATGAGCAGGTCGAAGCCGCGCAGCATCAGCAGGGCGCGCTCGGAGTTGTCGCGGCCGGTGCAGGTGGCGGCGAGGTCGGCGAGCCGTTCGGAGCGGCGCGGGGAGACGGCCTCTCCGGCGATGCCCTCCCACATGAACTGGACGGCCTGGAGCCGGAGTCTCGCGGGTCCTTCGTCGTGCCGCGCGGCCTCCGCCTCGACCGTGCGGACGGCTTCCTCCAGCTGGTCGTTGTGGAGAAGGGCCTGGGAGAGCCGGAAGACGGCGTCGACGCGTTCGGGGCCGGCGAGGCCGGGCATGCCGAGGGCGCTCTGCAGGTGGCCGATGGTGACGGCGGGCTTGGTGAGGAGGGTGGCGCAGCCCAGTTCGTAGAGCACGCGCGCGTGGACCTCGGGGAGGGGCGGTTCGAGCAGGGCGCGTTCGAGGCAGCGGCGGGCCGCGTCCGGGGCGCCTACGGCGAGGTGTTCCTTGGCCGCGTCGCGCAGCTGTTCGACGAGTTCCTCGTCGTCGTCCGGGTGGACCTTCAGCAGATGGCGGGAGGCCTCGGCTATCCCGCGGCCGTCGTCGATGACGATCTGGGCGGCGATGCCGTGCATGGCGGTGCACATCGCGGGCGGGATGGAGTTGTAGACGGCGGTGGCGATCAGCGGGTGGACGAACTCCAGGTCGCCCGCGTGGGACCGGTAGCCGGCCGGGTCGGGCGCGGTGAGGATACGGGCGCTGCGCAGCAGTTCGGCGCAGCGCTCGGCGTCGTCCACGGCCATGCTGGCGAGCTGGGCGACGAGGTCGACGGAGATGCCGGTGCCGAGAATGGCGGCGGCCCAGGCGAACCGGGTGGCGTCGACACCGAGGCCTTCGAGGCGGGTGACGAGTCCGCCGCCGCGGGCCGACCGGTTGAGGGCGCGCAGTTCGCCGGCCCGGGCCTCGACGGGTTCGACCTCGCTGTCCTGGACCTTGGCGAGGAGTTCGACGGTCTCGTAGGGGTTGCCGCCGGTGACGGCCCAGACCTCGCGGCAGAACGGGGCGTCGGCGTGCTCGCCGAGGGTGGCGCGGGTCAGGCCCGCGGTGGCGTCCGGGGTGAGGGCGCTGATGGTGCGGACGGGGCGGCCGGCCGCGGCGGCCACGGCGTCGAGGTAGCGGGCGCTGTCGCCGGCGACCTCGCCGGGGCGGCGCGCCACCAGGACCAGCACGGACAGGTCGTCGAGGCGTTCGACGAAGGCGGCGAGCCAGGCCAGGGTCTCCTGGTCGGCCCAGTGCGCGTCGTCGATCAGCAGGACCAGCGGCCAGTCGCGTTTGGCGAGCCGGCGGACGGCCGCGACCAGGCCGTCGCAGACGCCCTGCGGGTCGGCCTGACGGTCGCCGGGGTCCGTGATCCCGAGGGCGGGCCCCGCGATGTCGTACCAGTCGCCGAGGTACTCCCGGGCCTCCTCGGGCAGCAGGGAGACCAGGGCGGGCTGGAGCAGCTGCCGTACCACGTGGAAGGGCACACTGCGCAGGGTCTCGACGCCGCGGGTGGACCAGACGGTGCAGCCCCGGCGTTCGGCGATGCGGCGGGTCTCGGCCAGCAGCGCGGTCTTGCCGAGCCCGGCCTCGCCCCGCACCACCAGCAGGTTTCCCGAGGTGGACCGGTCGGCGCACAGGACGTCGAGCGCCTCGGTGACGGCGGCGACCTCCTCCTCGCGCTCCCAGAGGGGAGCCGAGGCGCCTCCTGGGGGCTGCTCCTCCGTCATCCCGTTACCTCCCCAAGTCGCCCGAACGACGTACAGACCACGAGCGTAGCCGTCCGGTTGGCTGTCCGGAGGCGGGTCCGGACAGCTGTGGCCGTGACGGGTGAAAGCGGGTGCACCCGGGCGACGCGGAACGGCCCCGACCTGCCGCTGTGCAGCGAACGGACCGTCAACGGGCAGGAACATGAAGCTGACTTTCGAAGATCGGGCGGCGCGCGAGCGGAACCGGCCCCTCCGGGCCCTGGCCGCGGGCTCGGTCGGCAATTTCATCGAGTGGTACGAGTTCGGTGTCTACGGCTATGTCGCGACCGTCGTCGCCGAGCGGTTCTTCACCCCGGCGGGCGGCGGCGCGGCCGAGGGGCTGGTGCGCACCTACGCCTCGTTCGGGCTGGCGTTCTTCTTCCGTCCGCTGGGCGCGGCCCTGTTCGGCCGGCTGGCGGACCGGCTCGGCCGACGGCCGGTGCTGATCCTGGTGGTGGCGCTGATGACGGGTGCGACGGCGCTGATCGGCGTGCTGCCGACATACGCGCAGGCGGGTGCGCTCGCGCCGTGGCTGCTGACGTTTCTGAGGGCGGTTCAGGGGCTGTCGGCGGGCGGGGAGTTCGGGGGCGCGGTGGCGATGCTGACCGAGTTCGCGCCACCGGGGCGCCGGGGGCTGTACGGGGCGTGGCAGTCGTTCACCGTGGCGTTGGGTCTGCTGGGCGGTGCGGGGGTGGCGGTGGGGCTGTCGGGCATTCTGACGTCCGAGCAGTTCGGTTCCTGGGGCTGGCGGTTGCCGTTCCTGCTGGCGTTGCCGCTGGGTGCGCTGGCGCTGTGGCTGCGGATCGGGCTGGACGAGACACCGGAGTTCCGGGAGCCGGCCGGGGGCGCCGTGCGGGTGCCGGTCCGGGCGATCGCGCTGGCCGCCGCCCGGGTGATGGGCTGGTCGGCGGCCGGATACACCTTCCTGGTGGTGCTGCCGTCGTACCTCCAGACCGCGCTGCACACCGGTTTCCGCGAGGCCCTGCTGGCCACCGTGGTGGCGAATGTGGGGTTCGCGGCGGCGATCCTGCCCGCGGGGCTGCTCAGCGACCGGGTGGGGCGGCGGCCGGTGATGCTGACCGGCGCCGGGCTCGTGGTGCTGCTGGCGCTGCCCCTGCTCGGCCTCCTCCAGGACCAGGGGACGTCGGCGGCCGTGAAGGGCGCGGCGCTGTGCGGCGCGGGTGCGGTGGTGGGGCTGATGGCCGGCCCCGGGCCCGCGCTGCTGGCCGAGATGTTCCCGGCGCGGGCCCGCTGCACGGGCCTGGGACTCGCCTACGCGCTGTCCAATGCCGTGTTCTCGGGCTGTGCGGGCCTCATCATCACGGAGGCGGTGCGGCGCACCGGGAACCTCGACGTCCCCGGTTACTACGCGGCGGCGACCTGCGCGGTCAGCGTGCTCGCGCTGCTGGGGTCGCCGAAGACGAAGGCGGGTTGAGACATTGCTGGTGATCGGCCTGATGTCCGGGACGTCGTACGACGCGGTGGACGCGGCGGCGGCCGAGCTGCGGCTGCTGGACGGCACGCTGCTGCTGAAGCCGCTGGGAATGGTGAGCACGCCGTACGACGAGGAGTTGCGCGAGGCGCTCGCGCGGGCGCTGCCGCCGGTCGCCGTGCCGCTGGCGCGGGTGTGCCTGCTGGACACCCGGATCGGGCAGGCGTTCGCGGCGGCCGCGGTCCGGGCCGACCGCGAACTGTGCGGTGGGCGTGGGGAGTTGGTGGCCTCGCACGGGCAGACGGTCTACCACTGGGTGACGGACGGGCGGGTGCTCGGCACCCTCCAGCTCGGGCAGCCGGCGTGGATCGCGGAGGCGACGGGGCTGCCGGTGGTCTCCGACTTCCGGCCGCGGGACGTGGCGGCCGGGGGCCAGGGGGCTCCCCTGGTGAGCCTGGTCGACCTGCTGTGGCTGCGTGGCCGGCCGGGGACGCCGGTGGCGCTGAACCTCGGCGGCATCGCCAACCTGACGGCCCCCGACGGCACGGCCTTCGACACCGGGCCCGGGTGCGCGCTGCTGGACGCGGCGGTGCGGGAGTTCACCGGCGGGCGGCTGGCGTACGACGTGGACGGGGCGCTCGCGGCCCGCGGCCGTCCGGATGAGCTGCTGCTCGAAGAGCTGCTGGCGGAGCCGTACTACGCGCTGCCCGCGCCGAAGACGACCGGCAAGGAGCTGTTCCATGCCGGGTACTGGCGGGCGCCCGCGGGCCTGCCGGCCGAGGACGCGCTGGCGACCCTCACCCGGCTGACCGCCCGGACGGTGGCGGACGCGGTGCGGGGCGTGGCGGCGACGGAGGTGATCGCGTCGGGCGGCGGCACCCGCAACCCCGTGCTGATGCGGATGCTGGGCGACCTGCTCCCGCGGATCCCGGTGCGCGTCTCCGACGAACTCGGGCTGCCCGCGGCGGCCAAGGAGGCGTACGCCTTCGCGGTCCTCGGCTTCCTCACCGCGCACGGCCTCGCGGGCACGGCCCCGACCGCCACCGGCGCCCGCCACCCGAGCATCCTCGGCTCCCTGACCCCGGGCCGGAACGGCCTGCGCCTCCCGCCGCCGGCACCGGGGCCGCCGGTGCGGCTGCGGATCGAATGAGGCGTGCCGGACCGCCTCCTGCGGACCGCGCCGGATCGCGTGCCGGCCACGTTTCGCATCATCTCGTCCGAACATCGCCGGATCCTCTCATCCGACTTTCACCGATGCCTCATACGGTGGGGGCATGACGCAGGTGACTCCTCCCGGGTGGTATCCCGATCCCGGGCAGACAAGTGACGGTCCGGCCACCGAACGCTGGTGGGACGGCAAGGCCTGGACGGAGCAGACCCGGCCCGCCGGGTCGGCCGCCGGCTGGGGTCCCCCGCCGCAGCCGCCGGCCGACGGGGCCGAGCAGACCTTCCCGGCCGAGGGGGGCGACCCGGCACACCCGGCGCAGCCGGCTTACCCGGCAGGCGGGGCCTACCCCGCGTACCCGGGATATCCGGGGTATCCGGCACCGCCGGCCCCTGCCAAGCGCGGGCTGCACACCGGTGTCGCCGTAGGCGTGGCCGTGGCGGTGCTCGCCGCCATCGGGGTGAGCGCGTGGGCGCTCACCGGCAACGGCGGCGACAGCGGCGGCCAGCAGGCCTCGCAGCAGGGCTCGGGCGGCCAGGGCGGGTTCGGCCAGGGCGGCCCCGAGGGGCAGAACGGCGGTCAGGGCTTCCCGTTCGGCGGGTCCGGCGGCGGTTCGGGTTCCGGCGGCACCGGCGGGGGCGCCTCGCCGTCTCCGAACGAGTCCGAGGCGCCGAAGGTCAAGGGCGGCGGCACGGTCTCGGACTCGATCAACGCCATCAGCATCCCGGTGCCGGACGGCTGGACCGGGCAGGCTCTGAGCTACGGCGCCAACGTCAGCTCCGACGACTCCTACAAGTGCCCGGGCGACACCTCGCAGACCTGCACCGCCGGCGGTGCCTACTCGGCGCCCGCCGTGGTGCTGGGCACCAAGGGCGACACGGCCGAGGAGGTCGCGAAGGCGGACATCTCGGCCAACGCCACGGAGTCGTACGGCGGCAAGACCTACGGCTCGATCACCTCGCACCAGGTGCTGGCCTCCAAGGCGGTCACCGTGGCCGGGCAGAAGGGATACCTGGTCCGCTGGAAGGCGATCACCAGCAAGGGCGCCGACGGCTACGTCGAGTCGCTGGCCTTCCCGTCGCCCGCCAACGCCCAGCAGATCGTCGTGATCCGGTTCGGTGTCGACGTCGGCCAGAAGGAGTCGGTCATCGACACGATCACCAGCGGCATCAAGGTGTCCTCGGGCAGCGGCAGCGGGCAGAACACCTGACCGTCCGCGGACAGTGATCGGCCGGGTGGAGCGCCCCTCCGCTCAAAGGGGCACCCCACCCGGCCGGGGGGTGCGCGCCGCCCCCGTCCCCACGGTGCGGCGCGAGCAGGTCACCGTCCAGTCATCCCGTGGACGGCGGCCTGGGTCCTAGGTCAGTCCGAGTGCGGGCAGCGCGACGGCCTCCACGAAGCGGACGAGATAGTCGGCGTCGGCGTACTCGCCGGTGAGCACGGGCCGTACCCGCAGGACGCCGAACATCATGGCGGGCACGTAGTCCAGCGCGGGGTGCCCCTCGGGGACCTCGCCGCGTGCGACACCGCGGTGCAGGATCTCCTGGAGCGCGGCGATCTCGGGTTCGACGAGTGCCTCGCGCAGCGCCTGCGCCAGTTCCTCGTCCGAGTGCACCGCGTGGCCGAGCGCCGAGAGCAGCTTGGTGTCCTTGCGCGACCAGTCGCCCGCCACCCGCGCCACCTCACGCAGGTCCCCGGCGAGTGATCCGGTGTCGACGCCTGCGAAGCGCACCTCGCGGTTGGCCCGCAGCGCGGCCGCGACGAACTGCGGTTTCGTCTTCCACTGCCGGTAGAGGGTGGACTTGCTGCAGCGGGTGCTGGCGGCGATCCCCTCCATGGAGACGGAGTCGTAGCCGCACTCACGGATCTGTTCGAGCACGGCGTCGAAGAACTCCCGCTCACGCTCCGGCGAGATCTTGGAGCGGCGCGAGGATGCGACCGTCTCCGGTCCGTCCGCGGCCTGCGACGTCATGTGCTCTTCTCCTCACTCCTCGGAAACCTACAACCAGTGTGGCCTACGTCTATCGATACGCCACTGTACCGGTACACGACCGTATCGGTACAGTGGCGTATCGGTACGCTTCCGTATCGAAGAGTCCGGGCCACCGCCCGGGACTCGCACAGCACCACCGTCAGTGAGGGGGCCTGGGATGAGATCCCAGTCCGAGCCGGCAGCAGCGGAGCCGGGCGCGATAGCCCGGCCGCCGCTCGTCCGTGAGTTCCTGCTCGTCGCAGGGCTCTTCCTCGTCTACAAGCTCGGGCGCCAACTGGCCACCGGCCATACCGCCGAGGCCCTGCACAACGCCCGCCGCGTCTGGGACCTGGAACGGACGCTGCACCTGCCCTCGGAGGTCGACGTGCAGTCCGCACTGCTGCACGGCGACGCCCTCGTCCACCTGGCCAACACCTACTACGCCACGGTTCATTTCCCGGCCACCCTGGCCTTCCTGGTCTGGCTCTACCTGCGGCGGCCCGCGCACTACGTCTGGGCCCGCCGGGTCCTCGCCGCGGTGACCGCGGCCGCCCTGGTGCTGCCCTTCACCTTCCCGCTGGCGCCGCCCCGGATGCTGGCCGCGACCGGCCTCGTCGACACCGCCCGCGTCTACGGCCCCTCCGTCTACGGCCCGCCCTCCAGCGACCACCTGTCCAACCAGTTCGCGGCGATGCCCTCGCTGCACTTCGGCTGGGCCCTGATGGTGGCGATCGGCCTGATCGTCGCCACCCGCCCACCCGTCTCCCACCACCACCCCGAACGAGGCGCTACGCGCCGCAGTATTCGACCGAGCTGGCGCTGGCTCTGGCTGCTGCACCCCGCGATCACCCTCCTCGTGATCGTCGGCACCGCCAACCACTACTGGCTGGACGCGATCGTCGCCACCGCGATGCTCGGCACCGCCCTCGCCCTGATCCGCCCCCAGACTTCGTCCGGGGGGACCCCCACCTCGCTTCGCTCGCCGCACCGCACGGCCACCACGGCCGGGCGCGGCACCCGGCACCTCGGCTCCGAGGAGCCCGCGCTGGTGGGGGCGGGCCGATGAGCACCACGACCCTTGTCGCCGTCGCGCTGTCGCTGGTCTCGGCCGTGGCCTACGCGGCCGCCGCCGTCGCCCAGGAACGGCTCGCGTCGAAGTCCTCCGCCACCGGCCTGCTGCGGCTGCTCGGCAGCGGCGCCTGGTGGGCGGCGGTGGGCCTGAACGCCGGCGCCGCCCTGCTGCACGTCGTCGCCCTCAAGTACGGCCCGCTCACCCTCGTACAGCCCCTGGGCGCGCTCACCCTGGTCGCGGCCGTGCCGATGGGCGCGCGTGCGGCCGGCCGCCGGGTCACCGCGACGGAGTGGCGAGGCACCGCCCTGACCCTGCTCGGCCTCGGCGCCCTCCTGATCACGGCCTCGGGCCCGGCACCGCACCAGGTGCTGAGCCTCACCGAGGCCCTCGCCGTCGCCGGTACGACGGCCGCGCTGATCGGTGTCCTCTCCCGCCCCGGCACCCGCCCGGGCCTCCGCCACGCCACCGCGTCCGGTTTCGCCTCGGGCGTCGCCTCCGCCCTCACCCAGACGGTGACGGTGGCGGCGACGGACCACTCGGGGCCGGCCCTGAGCGTCAAGGTGATCGTGGTGGCCCTGCTGGTGGCCGCGTTCGCGGTCGGCGGCCTGCTGCTCTCCCAGATCGCCTACCGCGGCGGCCTGGGCGCCCCGCTGGCCATGGTCACCCTCTCCAACCCACTGGCTGCGGCGGTCATCGGCCTGACCCTGCTGGGCCAGGGACTCCAGGGCGGGGTCCGGGGCATCCTGCTCGCCCTGACGGGCGCGGGCCTGGCGTCGTGGGGCGTGGTCCTGCTGACCCGGGTGACACCGCCGACACCGGTCGTCGAACTGGACGACGAACACCCGGTGGCCGCAGTCCTGGCCCTGGACCCGACCCTGCTCCCCCGGCAGCCGACGGAACCGAAAAAACTGACGACCCTCTGAACACCCCGTCCACTGGGCGCCCCAAAGGGGCGCGGGGCGGTATCGGTTGTGCGGCTGCCGCCGCGTATGCGCGACCAGCCACAGACAACCCGCGGCCGCCACACAACCGTTCCCCGCACCCCCTCAGGCGCACGTCTCACACCGTGATGATCGCCGGGTCGCTCACCCCGGGCTCCCCGTTCTCCACATGCCCGGCGAACCGCCGCAAAAAGCTCGCGTCGGCCTCGGACGTGACCGTCAGGTCGTACCACCGCTCGCTGTGGTTGAGGTGCACGACGTGCGTCACGGTGGCCCCGGCCCGCACCGTGAACGTGCGGCCCCGGCCGCCGTACCCGTCGGCCACCTGCAGCTTCACCGTGCCGCTGCCCTTGTTGGTGAGGGTCAGCTCGATGTCGTCACCGTGCGGCCGGGCGGTGACCTCGGGTCCCGCCACCTTGCCGGGGCCCTGGAAGGTGCGCAGGAAGCCGTTCGGCCCGTGCACGGTCAGGTCGTACGAGCCGCCCGAGTACACCGAGTTCCAGGCGTCGGAGACGGACTTGCCGGCCCCGGTGGTGTAGCTCCAGGGGCCGTCGGTGCGGTTGTCGGACGTCACCAGGAAGGCGGCACCGGCCTGCGCGCCCGACGCGAAGGTGAGCGTGAGCTTCCCGGTCGCCGCGTCCAGCGAACCGTCCACCACCGGGGCGTACCTGAGCGGCCGGGTGGGCCGCGAGCCGCGCTCCTGCCTGGGCAGGGAGGGGTTGGCGGGCGGGGTGGGCACGTAGTCGGGGTGGCGGTTCCCGTCCGGCGGCTGGTAGCCGTCGGTGGACGGCAGCGCGACCGGCTTGGTGTCCTTGCGGGAGAAGTCGAACGCCGAGGTCAGGTCGCCGCTGACGGTGCGCCGCCAGGGCGAGATGTTGGGCTCGTGGACGCCGAAGCGGGCCTCCATGAACCGGATGATCGAGGTGTGGTCGAGCGTCTCGGAGCAGACGTAACCGCCCTTGCTCCACGGGGAGACGACGAGCATCGGGACGCGCTGGCCGAGGCCGTAGGCGCCGGCGGCGTGGCTCGCGTCGCCCTTGAAGAGGTCCAGGCTCGGGTCGACCGTGGACTTGCCCTGTGCGGCGGAGGCCGGCGGGAAGGGCGGGATCAGGTGGTCGAAGAAGCCGTCGTTCTCGTCGTACGTGACGAACACGGCCGTCTTCGCCCACACCTCGGGGTCCGCGGTGAGCGCGTCGAGGACCTGGGAGACGTACCAGGCGCCGTAGTTGGCGGGCCAGTTGGGGTGCTCGGTGAAGGCCTCGGGGGCGACCACCCAGGAGATCTGCGGCAGCTTGCCGGCCTTGACGTCGGCCTTCAGCTGGTCGAAGAAGCCCTCGCCCTTGGTCGCGTCGGTGCCGGTGCGGGCCTTGTCGTACAGCGGGTCGCCGGGCTGGGCGTTCTGGTACTGCTTGAAGTAGAGCAGCGAGTTGTCGCCGTAGTTGCCGCGGTAGGCGTCCTGGATCCAGCCCCAGCCACCGGCCGCGTCCAGGCCGTCGCCGACGTCCTGGTAGATCTTCCAGGAGACACCGGCCTTCTCCAGGCGCTCCGGGTACGTCGTCCAGCTGTAGCCGGCCTCGTCGTTGCCGAGGACCGGGCCGCCGCCCTGGCCGTCGTTGCCCGTGTGCCCCGTCCACATGTAGTAGCGGTTCGGGTCGGTGGAGCCCATGAACGAGCAGTGGTAGGCGTCGCAGATGGTGAAGGCGTCGGCGAGCGCGTAGTGGAACGGGATGTCGTCCCGGTTCAGGTACGCCATGGTCGTGGTGCCCTTGGCCGGTACCCACTTGTCGTACTTGCCGCCGTCGACGGCGGTGTGCGTGTCACTCCAGCCGTGCGGGAGGTCCTGGATGAAGGCGAGGCCGAGGTCGTCGGCGTCCGGGTGGAAGGGCAGGATGTCCTTCGTGCCGTCCGACTGCTTCCACACGGACCTGTTGTTCTGGGTGACCGGACGCGGGTCACCGAAGCCGCGGACGCCTCTGAGGGTGCCGAAGTAGTGGTCGAACGAACGGTTCTCCTGCATCAGGACGACGATGTGCTCGACATCCTCGATCGACCCCGCGCGGTGGTTCGCGGGCAGCGCGGCGGCGCGCTGGATGCTGCTGGACAGCGCGGTGAACGCCGTGGTGGCGCCCGCGAGTTGGAGGAATCGGCGCCGGTTGACTTCGGGCATGGGTGAGCGACCTCTCATCCTGACGCACGGGATGGCCGGAACAGGGCGGATTGTGCGCGGTGCGAGTGTTCCAAGGGCATCGAACGTCAGGGAAGGGTCAGGTGGCGCGGATGTGAAAGTCGGCGGTACGCGAGGTAGGTAATCGGTAAGCGGGAGAAGGCCGGCCACGGCGGGGGCGGTGACCGCGGCCGGCGCGGTGCCTCAGCTGATGAAGGAGCCCGCGGCGCAGGCGCTCGCCGTCACCCACTGGTGGGACAGGATGTTGTCGTTCATGTTGTTGCCGTCGGTGAAGTGGTCGCGGGTGAGGTCGTCCACGTAGAGCTCGCCCGGCTTGAGGCAGCCGTAGCCGCCTGAGTAGTTGGCGTAGTAGTAGAAGGCCACGACGTCCTTGCCGCCGACGTAACCGCTGTTCATCACGGAGGAGGCGGCGTTGCCGGCGCTGCCCTGGAAACCGCCGGAGCTGTCGGACCAGTTGGAGTCGTTGCCCGCGCTGACACCGAGCAGGCCGCCCGCGCAGTCCCAGTCCTTCCAGGCCCGCACGTTGCCGTCGCGGCCCGGCCACGCCGCGTTGCAGCCGGCGGAGGCGTGGGCGTTGGCGGGTACGGCGAAGCCGACGGCGGCAACGGCCAGCGTGGTGAGGGCGAGGGTCATTTTGCGCATGATGAATCCCGTTCTGCCTCGTCGGAGGCGGTCGGTGTGGGGAAAGGACCGCGGCGGGCGCCGCGGAGTCATGGGGTCGCGGCAGGTGTCAGGTGCGGGCGGGCACGATCCGCTCGGCGCGCTCCAGCGCCCTGAGGCGCACCTGCCGGTAGGCGTCCAGCCGGGCGCCGTACTCGCCGTCCAGCTGGGCCAGCCAGTGGGCCTCACGGTCCTGGCCCACGGACTTGAGGGAGACCTCGCGGGCGCAGGTGGCGTCGGCGACCGCGATCCGGGTCTCGGCGGCGAAGCTCCTGGCCTCCTCGGCCCGGGTCTGGACCGCGGGGTGCTCCCGGGTGGCCCGCCGGGCCGTGTCCGGGTCCGGGTAGGGATGGCCGGCCTGCTTCATGCAGGCGGACCACGCGTGCACGGCGGCGGTGAACCGCTGGTCGTGCAGGAGCTTGCCGACGTAGAGCGGGCGCAGGTTGCTCGCCGTGGTGTCGAGCCGGAACCAGGTTTGCGGATCGCCGTACAGCCGCCGCTCCGCCTCGCCGTCGCAGCCGCCGGTCTGCTTGCTGACCTGGCCTCCGCCCGGGACGTCGGTGCGTAGCAGTTCGGCCTGCCGGCCGCCGTCGAGAGCGGTGTCGTACGCGGCCTTGCGGGTGGTCGTGAGGCCCTCGCGGTAGGCGCTGTTGGGGTTGCGCAGCCGGGCGCGGTCCTCCTTCGCCGTGATCCGGCTGCCGTATCCGTAGGTACGGGCCCAGCGCACGTCGTCCTGGACGTAGCCGAGCGGCCTGCTCTCGGCCAGGCTCAGCGGGCGGTCCGTCCAGTAGCGGAACCCGTGGCGGGCCATGCACCGGGCGACCAGACGCTGCTCGGCGTCCGAGACCCGCAGGTCCTCCGCGTAGGTGAGGTCGCGGACCCGGTGCGCGGCCGCGGGAGCCGAGCCGTCGCCGGACGTCCGGGAGCAGCCGGTGAGAGCGAGCGCGGCCACGGCGGCGACGGCGCTCAGCTGCGCGGCCCTTCGGCGGAAGGCGGTGCGCTTCATCGGACGGCTCCCTGTGCGTACGGCGAACGGCTCGGTGCTTACGGGCCGTTGACGGCGCCGGCGGGGCGTTCGTATGACATGCGGCCGTGGGGAGTTCCGGGTGCGCCGGAGCCGGCGGCGGACCCGGGTGCGCGGTCATACGAGAGCCGGCCGGCGCCCGTCTCCCGCACAGGGGGCGCTAGGGCCACCCACAGAAACCAGCCAACTGCGGCAGGAGGGAGAGCGGTTCCCCCAGGGCCGACGGGCCCATGTCCCGTTCGGCACACCGGGCGTCGCGGCGGTTCCGTCCGACCGGTCGGACGGATTGGTTCCGGACACGACGGCCCGGCTGTCGGCCTGCCCGGACGGTGGCCGCCGATATCGTTGTCCGCATTCGCGGGGCGGCGATCGGGGACCGATGTTCGAAGTACGTCTGCTCGGCCCGGTGGAGGTCTGGGAGGGGGGCAGGCGGGCCCCGCTCGGCGGCGCACGGCCACTGGCCGTCCTCGCCGCTCTCGTCGTCCACCTGGGCGAGGTGATCTCCACCGAGCGTCTGGTGGACTACGTCTGGGACGAGGAGGCGCCGGCCACCGCGGGCGCCCTGGTCGCCACCCATGTCTCCGCCGTACGCCGGGCCCTGGCCCGGGTCGGCACGGCCGAGGTGATCCGCACCCGGCCGCCGGGCTATGTCGCCGACCTCGCCGCGGACCGGGTTGACGCCCGCCGCTTCGAGGAACTCCTCGCGGCCGGGCGCTCCCTGGGGCGCACGGAGGAGGCCGCCGACGTGCTCGCCGAGGCGCTGGGGCTGTGGCGGGGCCGGGAGGCGCTGGAGGGACTCGGCCCCTCGTTCGCCCGGATCGAGGCGGCCCGGCTCGCGGAGCTGCGGCTGGTGGCGCAGGAGGAGTCCTTCGGGCTGGCGCTGGACCTGGACCGCGCGGACGGTGCCATCGCGCCGCTGCTCGCCCATGTGGCCGCGCATCCGCTGCGGGAGCGGCCCCGCGGCCAGCTGATGACCGCCCTGTTCCGCACCGGCCGGGTCTCCGACGCGCTGCGCGTCTACCAGCAGGGCCGCGCGGTGCTCCGCGACGAGCTGGGCATCGACCCGGGACCGGAGCTGCGGGCGGTGCACCAGGCCGTCCTCACCCATGACACCGCCGTGCTGGGCACCGGGCGGGTCACCCGGCCGGTGCCCGCTCCCCGCAGCGGGCGGCCGCGCCCCGCGCCCTCCCATCTCCCGCCGGACATCGCCGACTTCGTGGGCCGGGCGGACCAGGTCGAGTGGGCGACCGAGCTGGTGCGGGGCGTCGGCGACCCCGGCCGGACCGCACCGCCGATCGGGGTGATCTCCGGGCGCTCCGGCATCGGCAAGACGGCCCTCGCCGTGCACGTCGGCCACCGCACCGCCGACCTCTTCCCGGACGGCCGGCTCTTCGTGGACCTGCGGGCCGCCGACACCACCCCGCTGGAACCCGCCGACGCGCTGGCCCGGCTGCTGCGGGCGATGGGTGTCGACCCCGACACGCTGCCCTCCGGCGTCGAGGAGCTGACCGGCCTGTACCGCACCCACATCGGGCACCGGCGGACCCTGATCGTCCTGGACAACGCGGCAGGTGAGGCGCACCTGCGGCCCCTGCTCCCGCCCGGTCCCGGTTCGGCGGTGCTGATCACCAGCCGCCGCCGGCTGGTGGCGCTGGAGGGCGCCGCCCATCTGGACCTCGCCGTCCCGGACGAGGCGGAGGCGCTCGACCTGCTCCGCCGGGTGGCCGGTGCGGGGCGGACCGGGGCGGAGCCGGAGCGGGCCGCCGAGATCGTCGCCCTGTGCGGGCGGCTGCCGCTCGCGGTCCGCATCGCCGGTGCCCGCCTCGCCGCCCGCCCGCACTGGGCGCCCGGCCGGCTTGCCGGACGGCTGCGCGACGAGCGTCGCCGGCTCAACGAACTCAGTGCCGGGGACCTGGAGTTGCGCACCAGCCTGGAGCTCGGCTACGCCGACCTCGACCCGCAGGAGCGCCGGGCCCTGCGCCGTCTCGCCCTGCTGGACCTGCCCGACTTCGCGGCCTGGATCGCCGCTCCCCTGCTCGGCATAGGGACCGAGGAGGCCGAGGAGGCCGTCGAGCGGCTGGTGGACTGCCACTTCATCGACGTGATCGGCGTGGACGGCACCGGCCTCGCCCGCTACCGCATCCACGACCTCGCCCGGGAACACGCCCGTGAGCGCTGTCTCGTCGAGGAACGCGCCGAGGAGCGCGCGGCCGCTGTGCTGCGGCTGGCCGCGAGCTGGCTGGACCTCGCCCGGAAGGCGGCCGCCCGGGGCCCCGGCGGCGCGGCCCGTCACTTCCCCGAACCCGCCGCCGTCCGCCCGCTCGACCCGGAGACCGAGGAGGCGGTCCTCGCCCGGCCCGCGGCCTGGTTCGCCGCCGAGCAGGCCGGGCTGCTGGCCGCCGTGACGCACTGCGCCGACCACGGCATGGCCCGCACCGCCCGTGATCTCGCCGGGGCGCTGATCGCGAGTTCGGCCGCGTTGTACAACCAGTTCGACGCCTGGTCCCGGGCGCACACGGCGGCCATGGCCGCGGTGCGGCGCGGCGGGGACGTGGAGGGCGAGGCCTGGCTGCTCGCCGGGCTCGGCCGACTCCGCTACGAGCAGGACCGGTTCGAGGACTCGTACGCCTACTTCGCGGACGCGCTGCGGCTGTTCGGGGAGCGGGTGCCGGACGGGGCGGCCGTCGCCCTCGCCGGGATGGGCACCGCCCGCCGCGAACAGGCCCGCTACACCGAGGCGTTGGAGCTGCTGGAGGCCGCGCTGGAACGGTACGGCGACACGGGCGACGTCGGCGGCCGGGCAGGTGTGCTGTACGGCATCGGCTATGTGCACCGTGAGCAGGGACGCGGCCCGCGGGCCCGGGAGGCGCTGTCCGGGGCCCTCGCGCTGTACCGGGCCGCGGTCGACCTGCACGGCGAGGGGCTCACGCTGCGCTCGCTGGCCCTGTGCGACCGGGCCGAGGGACGGTACGCCGACGCCGAACGGCTGCTCCGCGACGCGCTGCGGGCCTTCACCGGCCTGCACGACACCTTCGGCGTGATGTACACCGAACAGGCCCTGGCCAAGGTGGAGTTGCGCACCGGTCGGACGGCCCAGGCGGGAGAACGGCTGGCGCGCTGCCTGGCGGTGGCCCGGGAGCGCCAGGACCGGTTCGGCGAGGCGCTGGTGCTGCGCACCCTCGGAGAGCTGCGGCTGGCGGCCGGGGACGGCGACGCGGCCCGGGAGCCGCTGGAGCTGGCGGTGGCCCTCTGGACGGAGTTGGGGCTGCCGCTGTGGCGCGCCCGCACGATGTGGGACCTGGCAGGGGTGTGGTCGGCGGACGGCGCGACAGAACGGGCGCGGGCCGCGCGGGCCGAGGCGCTGGAGGTGTTCCGGTCGCTGGGCGGCCGCGAGGCACGGGAGCGGGCGGACCACGAGGTGCCGTGACCGGGTCCCGGCCACGCGGGCACAGGGAGCCGCATGACGGCCGCGGAGGCCCTGGTGACGCGCTTGCAGGGAAGCTGCAGAGCAATTGCAGGGGCCCCGGGCACGCTGTTCTGCGTGACGGACATCATCACGCTCTCCGACTCCCGGGTCGCCGAGGTCACCGAGCAGGAGTGCGGTGAACCACTGGTCGACCTCCGGGCCACACCCGGCCTGCGGATCGACCGCCGCCAGGCCGACGCCGACGGCAGCTACGCCCACCTGCGCCTCGGGGCGCTGCGCCGGCTGCTCCAGGCGCAGTCGCTGCTGCCGGACGGGATCCGGTTCCTGGTGGTCGAGGGGTACCGGCCGCCCGGGCTGCAGCGCCGCTACTTCGAGCAGTACGCGACGACCCTGCGCACGGCTCACCCCGACGCCGGCCCGGACCGGATCCGGGAGCTGGCCAGCGCCTACATCTCCCCGCCGGAGGTGGCCCCGCACGTGAGCGGCGGGGCGGTGGACCTGACCCTGTGCACCGCCGACGGCATCGAACTGCCGCTGGGCACGGAGGTCAACGCCACCCCGGAGGAGAGCGCGGGCGCCTGCCGTACCGGGGCGTCGAACGTCGGCGCCGAGGCGCGCGCCAACCGGGCGGTGATGAGCCGGGCGCTGACCACGGCCGGCTTCGTCAACTACCCCACCGAGTGGTGGCACTGGTCCTACGGCGACCGGTACTGGGCCCTGCTGAGCGGGGCACCGGCCGCCCGCTACGGGCCCGCCGAGGCGCCGGTCCGGTCCGCGTGACCGGCCGACCGGACCCTTCTCACGCACGATCACGACCGACCGACGGGGGACGAGCATGGAAAGTCACGGCGGCACGTGTCCGCAGGACCCGCGCGGCGATGCGGACGACGTCTTCGGGTCCATGAGCCCGGGAGAGTCCATGAGCCCGGGAGACTTCGACGCCTCCTTCACCGCCGACATGCCCAGACTGCGCAGACGGCTGCTCGCCCTGACCGGCAATCCGCACGACGCGGACGACCTCCTCCAGGAGACGTACCTGCGGCTGTCCCGGCGGGCCCGGGCCCGGAACCTGACGCCCCAGCAGCATCCGTACGCCTACACCTGCGCGGTCGCGCTGAACCTGCTGCGCGACTCCTGGCTGCACCCCTCCCGCCGGGAGCGCACCACCGACCGGCTGCCCGAGGCCGGCTGGGACGGCGGCCTCGGCACGTACGAGGCCTCGGCCTCCGCCCTCGCGCTGCTGAGCGTGCTCTCGCCGAAGGAGGCGGCCGCGGTGATCCTCGTCGACCTGGAGGGGCTCACCCACGACACGGCCGGGGCACGGCTCGGCGCCCATCGCGGCACCGTCCAGCGCAACCGGATGCGGGCGCTGGCCAAGATGCGCGCGGCGCTGGCCGGCTGAGCTCCGGGTGCCGCGTCCCCACGGGGGTGGGACGCGGCACCCGGTGGATCCGCCCGACCCCCGCACCGGGCTTCACGTCGACGAAGGATGCACACCTTGAACCTCACCACGCCTGCCAGGACACTCGCGGCGGTCGCGGCCCTCGCGATGGCTCCGCTGCTGCCCGTCACCGCGCACGCCGCCGCCCAGGACACCGCGTGCGGGGTGCTGGACTCCGGCGCCTCGGCCACGGCGCAGGCCGCCGTCGATGCGGCCTGCTCCCAGATCGGCGTCTGGTACAGCTGGGGCGGCGGCCACGGCGCCACGCCCGGGCCGACGTACGGCTACTACGACGGCTCCGACCCGGACAGCCTGCACGACAACGAGCGCAAGGGCTTCGACTGTTCGGGCCTGATGCGGTACGCGTACTACCGGGCGACCGGCAAGGACCTGCTCAACGGCACCGCCGACGACCAGTTCCACAGCCCGCAGGCCGCGGCCCGCTTCTCGGCGGGCCAGGGCACCGCTCCCCTGGTCCCCGGTGACCTGATGTTCTGGGGCAGCGGGCACGTCCACCATGTCGCCATGTACCTGGGCGCGGGGCAGATGGTCGAGGCGTACGAGTCGGGCACCCACATCCGGGTGACCCCGGTCCGTACGGGCGGCGACTACGCGGGCGCGATCCGCGTCAACCCGTCGGGTACGCCGGTGCCGCCGCCGGCCGACGGCGGCACGACGTTCGAGACGTGGGGCACGGGCGTGCGCACGCACTCCACGCCGAGCGTCGGTTCCTCCGTCGTGGACACCTTCGCCGGGCCGACCCAGGTCTCCGTGCAGTGTCAGGAACACGCGGAGACGGTGACCGCCGAGGGCTACACCAACGACATCTGGTCCAAGCTGGCCGACGGTTCCTGGCTGACCAACATCTACATCAAGGGGCCGGCCGAGCTGCCCGGCATCCCGGACTGCGGCGGCGACAGCGCGCCGCCGCCGAGCGGGGGCAGCACGGCCTTCCAGACCTGGGGCACGGGCGTGCGGACGCACAGCGAGCCCAACGTGAACGCCGGTGTCGTGGACTACTTCCCGCAGCCGACGACGGTCAACGTGGTCTGCCAGGCGCACGCCCAGACGGTCACCGCCGACGGCTACACCAACGACGCCTGGTCCAGGCTGACCAACGGGGCGTGGCTGACGAACATCTACCTCAAGGGCCCGGCCTGGCTGCCGGGTGTGGCCACCTGCTGACCGCGCCCCGCCTGCCCGTGCTGTGCGCCCGGCCCCGTTCGGCGGCCGGGCGCACCCGGGTGTCGGCGGTTCACACCTCGGCCGGGAAGCGTTCCCAGACGCGGTGCTCGCCCAGCAGGGCGATGACCTGTCGCAGCGTCGCCGTGCCGCTGTCGGCCACGACCACGCCGGCCGCGTCGGCGGGCACACCGGCCGCTTCCAGTGCGGCCTCGGCACCCTTCCAGCCGCCGATCGCCTTGCCGTGCCGGAAGGTCTCGTTCAGCAGCAGCCCCACCCGCGGGTCGTGGGTGGGCCCGTGCCCGTTCGCCGTGCCCGCCTTGGCGTCCCGGGCGCCGTACGCGTCGGTGCCCAGCCCCGGTGTGCCGGCGACCAGGAGGGCGTCGAACTCCACGGACCGGGCGGTGGCGTAGGTGCGCTGCACCGGCACCGCACCGTCGCCGCTGCCGCTGCCGCTGCCGCTGCCGCTGCCGTCGAGCATGCCGCCGGCCGGGGCGACGACCAGCGGCACCATGCCCGCCTCGACCACGGCCTCGCGCACGGCGTGCACGCCGTCGAGGTCGCCGTCCGGGCCCGTGACGATGCCGATGACCCGCCCGTCGGTGGGCCAGGTGCGCCCGACCTGGGACAGGGCGGGGCTGGGCTCGACGTCGGCGAGCGGTACGGTCGGCTCCGGCGTGGGCAGCCCGAGGCCGGCCGCGACCTGGGCGCACAGCTCCGGGTCGATGTTGGCGAGCACCTGGAGTCCGCGTTCCTTGACGGCCTGTTCGTAGCACTTGCCGAGTTCGAAGGTGTAGGCGCCGATGATGTGCTCGCGTTCCACCGGGCTCATGCTGAGCCAGAACCGGCGCGGCTGGCTGAAGTGGTCGGCGAACGACTCGGGCGGCTGCCGGGTCTTGTGCGACTCCGGCACCGGGACGGGCGTCTCGACGTACGCGCCGAGGTCGGTGCCCGGGGCGAACGGGCAGCCGCCGTCAAGGGAGTTGGGCCGGTAGGGGGCGACGCCCCGGTGCACGGCCGTCTGGTGCATGCCGTCACGCAGCATGTCGTTGACGGGGGCGTGGGTCCGGTTGATCGGCAACTGGGCGAAGTTGGGGCCGCCGAGTCGGGTGATCTGGGTGTCGAGGTACGAGAAGAGGCGCCCGGCGAGCAACGGGTCGTCGGTGATGTCGATGCCCGGGACCAGGTGGCCGACGTGGAAGGCGACCTGCTCGGTCTCGGCGAAGTAGTTGGACGGGTTGCGGTTGAGGGTGAGCAGCCCGATCGGCTGCACCGGGGCGAGTTCCTCGGGGACGAGGTTGGTGGGGTCGAGCAGGTCGATGCCCTCGAAGGTCTGGTCCTCGGTGTCGGGGAAGGTCTGGATCCCGAACTCCCACTGCGGGTAGGCGCCGGCCTCGATGGCGTCGGCCAGGTCCCGGCGGTGGAAGTCGGGGTCGACACCGCCTGCGATCTGCGCCTCCTCCCACACCAGGGAGTGCACGCCGAGCTTCGGCTTCCAGTGGAACTTCACCAGCGTGCTCGCGCCGTCGGCGTCGACCAGGCGGAAGGTGTGGACGCCGAAGCCCTCCATGGTGCGGAAGGACCGCGGGATGCCCCGGTCGGACATGTTCCACAGGGTGTGGTGGGTCGCCTCGGTGTGCAGGGTGACGAAGTCCCAGAAAGTGTCGTGGGCGCTCTGCGCCTGCGGGATCTCCCGGTCGGGGTGGGGTTTGCCGGCGTGGATGATGTCCGGGAACTTGATGGCGTCCTGGATGAAGAAGACCGGCATGTTGTTGCCGACCAGGTCGAAGACGCCCTCTGTGGTGTAGAACTTGGTCGCGAAGCCGCGGGTGTCGCGGACCGTGTCGGACGATCCCCTGGACCCGAGCACGGTGGAGAACCGCACGAAGACCGGGGTCTCGACGTCGGCGGCGAGGAACGCGGCCCTGGTGACCGTGGCCGCCGTGCCGTAGCTGTGGAAGACCCCGTGCGCGCCGGCGCCCCGGGCGTGCACCACGCGCTCCGGGATCCGTTCGTGGTCGAAGTGCATGACCTTCTCGCGCAGGTGGTGGTCCTGCAGGAGGACGGGCCCGCGCGGCCCCGCCTTGAGCGAGTGGTCGGTGTCGTGGCGGCGATGGCCCTGGGCGTCGGTCAGATAGGGCTCCGCCTGCGCCGTCCGGGCCTGGTCGACGCCCGTCGGCTGTCCGGTCGGCGAGTAGGTGTCCGGGCCGCTCTGGTCCGGCTTCGGGGGCAGCGGCTCGCGGGGCTCGGTCGGTTCCGCGACCGTGGGTGACTCGGGGCCGGGCTTGCCCGGAATCCCGTCGGCGGGTCCCGTGTGGTCACCCCGGACGGTGTCGGCGACCTTGTCTGCCGCTCGCTTGAGGGGATTGGTCTCGCCCATCGGTACCATTCCTTCGCATCTGGCGGGCCGTCGTACGTCGCGGCCTGCTGTTTTCAAGCGCGGACTGCCCCTGCCCTGAACCGGCTGTGCCCGCGTACCCGGGCGGCCGCGGTCCAGGCACGGATCCAGCGATCGGATCGCGTCGGTTCCGTGGCGGCGGGCGGCTCAGCGCCGTACCACGCGCAGTTCGCGCACCGACGGGTCGGAGGCGTCGGGGATGAGGACGCCGTGGTCGGCGCCGCTGCGCAGGTAGTGGAGGATTTCGTCGGTGATCACCTCGCCGGGGGCGATCACGGGCACGCCCGGCGGGTAGGGAGTGACCATCTCCGCGGCGATCCGGCCCGCCGCCCGCTCCGCGGGCACGTGCTCGGCCTCGGCGAAGAAGGCGTCGCGCGGCAGCATGGCCTGCTCCAGTTCCAGCACGGCCGGCTCGGGAAGGTGCACCCACTCCTGGTGTCCGATGGAGCCGGCGTCCACGACCAGAGCGTGCAGGGCGGTGGTCCATCGTTCCTCCCAGGTAGTCCACCGGTCCGGCGCCCCCGGTTCCCGCCGCGTACACCGACCGTGTGCACCGCGCGGCGAGGTCGAAACACCACGAGAGCGAAGCTATTCACTTTGTTGAATAGCCACCCGCTGTTCGAGCCTGCGCAGGACCAGGTCGCCCCACTGGAGGTTCTCGCGCTCGAAGGCCATCCCGCGCAGCAGGGTGAGGTACGGGCCGACGCGCTCGGCCTCGGCGAAGTAGGCCTCCTCGGAGCGGCCGGCGAGCAGGCGCTGCCGGATCCGTTCGTAGCGGGCCAGCTTGGCGGTGGCCCACTCCATGCGCTCGGCGACGGCGGCGCGGACCGCGCCGAGGTCGCCGGCGTCCGCGCACTGCACCTTGACCAGCAGTTCGTCGCGGACCACGGACGGCCGGGCCGGAGGCTCGGCCGTATAGGCGCGCACGGCGTCGCGACCGGCCGGAGTGAGCGAGAACAGCCGTTTGTTGGGGCGGCGTTCCTGCTCGACGACCCGGGCGGTGACCAGCCCCTCGGCCTCCATGCGCTCCAGTTCGCGGTAGAGCTGCTGGGGAGTCGCCGCCCAGAAGTTGGCGACCGTCGCGTCGAATCCCTTGGCGAGGTCGTAACCGGAGGCCTCGCCCTCCAGGAGGGCGGCCATCACCGCATTCCGCAGAGCCATGGGTGCACGCTAGCATCCGCATACTCAACTTTTTGAATAAATGAGGTGGACTCCATGCAGCCCGTGCACCCCTTCCGCGAGGCCGTCGAGAACGGCGACATGGCCGCCGTGGCCGACCTGCTGGCCGACGATGTCGTCTTCACCAGCCCGGTCGCCTTCAAGCCGTATCCGGGCAAGGCGATCACGGCCGCGATCCTGCGTGCGGTGTCGCAGGTCTTCCAGGACTTCGCCTACGTACGGGAGATCGCGAACCCGGACGGCCGCGACCACGCCTTCGTGTTCACGGCGACGGTCGCCGGGAAGAAGCTCCAGGGCTGCGACTTCCTGCACTTCGACGAGGACGGCAGGATCGACGAGTTCACGGTGATGGTGCGCCCGCTGTCGGCCGCGCAGGCGCTGTCCGAGGCGATGGGCGCCCGCTTCGAGCAGATCGCCCAGGAGGCCGCCGCCGCGCGGTGACCCCGGCCGGGGCGACACCGACGCACCGGGTACGGCTCCCCCACCTCACCCCTTGCCGCCGCTGAAGTTCCGCCACTGGGGCCCGATCCGCCGCCATTCCGCGTCCCATTCGGCGAGGCGGCGGCGCATCAGCCGGCGGCGGACCACCCAGCCGCCGCCCCACACCGCGCCGGCGACGAGCGGGCTCAGGAGAGCGGCGGTCGCCAGGGACTCGCACATGACCTCGGCCTGGCTCGGGGGCGCTCCGACCGGCCGTTCCTCGCGATTCACCCAGACCTGGACCCGGCTGCCCGCCCTGGCCGTGGGCAGGGCCTTGGCCAGGCCGGTGCGGGTGGTGCCGGCCGCGTCCGTCCAGCGCACGGTGACCCACGACTTGCCCACGTCGTAACCGGTGAGGACGGGTGAGCCGGCCGCCGCGTTCTCGGTCAGCCGGGCCGACACCGGGTGGATGGCGGCGCGCCGGTCGGCGAAGTTCCGGTGCACGGCGGCGCCGGCCGCTCCTCCGGCGAGCAGCCCGCCGAGGAGGGCCACGGTCCACACGGCGAGCACGATCCAGGCTTCCACGACGTCGCTGTGGCGGCGCAGCGGATTGCGCCGCCAGCGCCAGAGCGGTCTCCTGGTCACGGGTGTGCGACGCGTCCTGGTCATGGTCCGGCGCCTCCTTCCGGGATCCGGAACGTCCGGCCGCGGGGGCCTCAGGCCGGTGGTACGTGCTCCGGGTCGGGAAGATCGGGGTCGAGGTCCGGGCGGCGCGGCGGCCCCGCGAGCGCGCAGTCCACGGCGACCACGCCGTCGACGCCCCGCACCCACCCGGCGGCCACCGGGATCAGCGCGGTGTCCGAGACGCGGCCGGTGAGAGTGGCGACGCCGTCGCGGACCCGCACCCGCACCGGTTCGGCCGAGGCGTGGAAGAGGTGCGGGACGATCTCACGCCGGATCTCCTCGGCGATGTCCTCGTCGTCCCGCAGGAACACCTTCAGCAGGTCGGCACGGCTCACGACGCCCCGCAGCAGGCCGTCCGCGTCGATCACCGGAAGCCGTTTGACGCCGTGCCGGGCCATCGTGCGCGCCGCCTCGGGCAGTGTGGCCTCGGGGTGGACGGTGACGGCCGGTACGGTCATCAGCTCCCCGGCGGTGACGGCCGTCGCCCTGGCCCGGTCGGCCCCGGCCAGACCGCCGGGAGCGTCACCGCGGGCCTGCTCCTTGCGCAGCAGATCGGCCTCCGAGACGACACCGACGACCCGGCCGTCGTCGTCGAGGACGGGGGCCGCGCTCACCTGCCACCGCTGCATGGCTTTCACGATGTCCTTGAAGGGCGCGCCGTGGCGCAGGGCGAGGACGGTGTGCGTCATCACGTCGTTCACGATGTGCGGAGTGCCGGTCATGGCGACCTCCAGGGTTCGGCTGCCGTGGTCCGACACCCTCAGAATCGGTCATCCGGGCCCTGAGGGCATGGGCCGAACGGTCCCGTCTCCCGATTCCGGTCCGTACCGGACCGAGCAGTGGGCGCGCGTCGGGCAGCGCCGGTAGTTCGACGCTACGGCTCCCCCACCGGCACCCGCCACACCAGAGGCCCGCTGCCGCCGATGCCGGGTGCCCTCCGCCCACAGGACCGGGCCGTCACGCGCCGGGGCGAGGAACCCTTGGGGTGCGCGGTTCCGCGTCGGACAGTACGGTGGCGTCCTGGTGTTCGACCGCGGACATCGGATGGCTCCATGGGCAGGTCATCGGGCGGCGGAGGCGGCATGGCCGGCAAGAAGGCGGCGGAGCTGCCGCGCAAGGCGTACGAGGCGGAACTGCTGCGGTTGCAGACCGAGTTGGTGAAGCTGCAGGAGTGGGTGCGGGCCACGGGGGCACGCCTTGTCGTGATCTTCGAGGGGCGGGACGCGGCCGGCAAGGGCGGCACGATCAAACGCGTGACCGAGCACCTCAATCCGCGTATCGCCCGGATCGCGGCGCTGCCGAAACCCACCGAGCGCGAGCGCTCCCAGTGGTACTTCCAGCGGTACGCGGAGCATCTGCCGGCGGCCGGGGAGATCGTGCTGTTCGACCGGTCCTGGTACAATCGGGCCGGCGTCGAGCATGTGATGGGCTTCTGCACGAAGGAGGAGTACCAGCTCTTCCTGCGGCACTGCCCGATCTTCGAGCGGATGCTGGTGGAGTCCGGGATCCTGCTGCGCAAGTACTGGTTCTCGGTGAGCGACACCGAGCAGCAGGACCGTTTCCGCAAGCGCCTCGCCGATCCGCTGCGGCGCTGGAAGCTCTCGCCGATGGACCTGGAGTCGATCACCCACTGGGAGGCCTACTCCCGGGCGAAGGACGAGATGCTGGTCCACACCGACATCAGCGAGGCGCCCTGGTACATCGTGGAGAGCGACGACAAGCGCCGGGCCCGGCTGAACATGATGGCCCACCTGCTGTCGACCGTGCCGTACCACGACGTGCCGCCGCCGGTGCTGGAGCTCCCGAAGCGGCCGTCGTCGACCGGCTACGAGCGCCCCCCGCGGGATCTGCAGACGTACGTCCCGGACCACGCGGCGAGCCTCTGAGCTCCCGGACCGGGCTGCCCCAGGCGGTCGGCGGCGGATCGCCGGGAGAAGGCGCCGCATGCCGCCGCGTGTCCGCCCGTCCCGATGACGAGCCGCCGGTGGACGCCACCGGCGAGGCCTGGGAGGACCGCGCGCCTCCCGGCGCGCAGCGGTGCTCGTCCCGGGGACCGGGCACAGGGGCGGTGCCTGTCGGCACCCCGGAGTTCGGGTGTGGGCGCTCGCTGCCATCATGATCTCCGGGATCACCGGGCGAAAGGCGGCGCATGACCCACGGTGGAGACGGGCATCCGGGGTGGCACCGGCTCGTGCCCGGCCTCGTCTCGCTGCTCGGCTATCGGCGCGCCTGGCTGAAGGGCGACCTGCTGGCCGGGGTGACGGTCGCCGCGTACCTGGTGCCGCAGGTGATGGCGTACGCCGGGGTGGCCGGGCTGCCCCCGGTCGCCGGTCTGTGGGCGATCCTGCCCGCCCTGGCGCTGTACACGGTGTTCGGCTCCTCGCGGCTGCTGTCGGTCGGCCCGGAGTCGACGACAGCCCTGATGACGGCCACCGTGGTCGCCCCGCTCGCCGCCGGCGACCCCGGCCGCTACGCCGTGCTGGCGGCCACCCTCGCCGCCGCGGTCGGCCTGCTCTGCCTGATCGCGCGGGCGGTCCGGCTGGGCTTTCTGGCGGACCTGCTCTCCCGCCCCGTCCTGATCGGCTACCTGGCCGGGGTCGCTCTGATCATGGTGGTGGACCAGCTGCCGAAACTCACCGGCGTACCGGTGACGGGAACCGAGTTCTTCCCCCAGCTCTGGTCGTTCTTCACCCACGTGAGCGAGGCACAGCCGGCGACCGTGGTCTTCTCGGCGGTGGCGCTGGTCTTCCTTCTCGGCGGCACCCGGTACGTGCCGGCGCTGCCCGGCCCGCTGCTGACCGTGGTCCTGGGCACGGCGGCCGTGGTGGCGTTCGACCTCGACGGCCGGTACGGCATCCGGGTCATCGGCACCGTCCCGGCGGGAGTGCCCGGCGTCGCCCTGCCGGACCTGGCCGAGCTGCCGCGCCTGGTACTGCCCGCGCTCGGCGTCCTCCTGGTGGCCTACACGGACTTCATCCTCACCGCCCGCGCGTTCGCGGGCCAGGGCCCCGAGGACGGTCCGGGGCTCGACGCCGACCAGGAGTTCCTGGCCCTCGGCGCGGCCAACCTCGGGGCGAGCGTCGTCCACGGCTTCCCGGTGAGCAGCAGCGCCAGCCGTACCGCGCTGGCCAACTCGTCGGGGGCCCGCAGCCAGGGGTACTCCCTGGTCGCCGGCGCCCTGGTCCTCGCGGTCCTGCTCTTCCTCAGCCCCCTGCTCACCCGGGCACCCGCCGCGGTGCTCGGCGCCCTGGTCGTCTACGCGGCGACCCGCATGACCGACCTCGCCGGCTTCCGCCGCCTGGCCGCCTTCCGCCGCCGCGAGCTGCTCCTCGCGCTCGGCTGCCTGGCGGGGGTCCTCGCCCTGGACATCCTGTACGGCGTGCTGGTCGCCGTCGGCCTGTCGGTGGCCGAACTGCTGACCCGGGTGGCCCGCCCGCACGACGCGATCGAGGGCCTGGTCCCCGGAGTGGCCGGGATGCACGACGTCGACGACTACCCCACCGCCCGCACGGTCCCCGGTCTCCTGGTCTACCGCTATGACTCGCCTCTGTTCTTCGCCAACGCGGAGAACTTCCACCGCCGGGCCCTGGCCGCCGTCGACGAACAGAGCGAGGCCGTCCGCTGGTTCGTCCTCAACACCGAGGCCAACGTGGAGGTCGACATCACCGCGCTCGACGCGGTCGACGCCCTCCGCCGCGAACTGGAGGCGCGCGGCGTCGTGTTCGCCCTCGCCCGTGTGAAGCAGGATCTCCTGGACAGCCTGGAGGCGTACGGCCTCGCGGACCGGGTCGGCCACGACCGCATCTTCCCGACCCTGCCGACGGCGGTGGCGGCGTACCGGGAGTGGCTGGGGGCGCAGCCGGGCGGGTCCGGGACGTGAAGCCGTACCGAAGGTTCCGGACCGGCGGGCCGCTCGGCCCACGGCCGGAACGGGCCCGGAGCCGCACGCTGACAGGAGAAGGCGCGCCCTGACCTGGGCGCCTGTGCTGACACGAGGGCCGATCCGCTCGACGGTCGTCCACCTCGGTCAGGGGCAGGACGAGTTGATCCGCACGCGAGGCGGGCGGCCGGACCGGACGGGTTCGCATGGTCCCACCGGAACAGCCCCGGCAAGGCGCGGGATCACCGACGTCCCCGGCCGAAGCCGGCTGAGGGGAGGACCAGGAGGAAGGTGCAGCCTTCTTCCGGGGCGGTGTCGAGTTGGAGACGACCGCCGTGGCCCTCCGCGATGGCCGCCGTGACGGCGAGACCGAGGCCACTGCCGCCGTGGGGCTCAGCCGCCGCGCCGCACCCGGGCCGCCTCGCGGGCCTCCGCGAGCTTGCGCGCCTCGCTGCTCTTGCGGGACGGCCTGCCGCCGGAGCCACCCCTCGCGTCCTTGGTGCTGCCCATGCCACGGAACGGGGCGTTGTGGTTCTTGGGACGCGGCACGGCCGGCCCGCCGTCGAGGGGCTTTCCGGAGGGGGCCCTGGCTCCGGTGATCCGGCTCAGCTCCGCCTCGCCGGACCGCACCTTGGTGACCCTGGGGGCTACGTCGGCGTCCGTCATGACCTGGCTGGTCTCGCGGCGCTGTCCCGGCAGGACGAGTGTCACGACGGTGCCGGAGCGGCCGGCCCGGGCCGTGCGGCCCGCTCGGTGCAGATAGTCCTTCGGGTCGGTGGCCGGGTCGACATTGACCACGAGGTCGAGGTCGTCGACGTGCAGGCCGCGTGCGGCGACGTTCGTCGCCACCAGCGTGGTGACCTGGCCGTTCTTGAACTGGGCGAGGGTCCGGGTGCGCTGCGGCTGGGACTTCCCGCTGTGCAGGGCGGCGGCGGCCACACCGCTGGCCCGCAGATGCCGCGTGAGCTGGTCGACGCCGTGCTTGGTGTCGAGGAACAGCAGGACGCGGCCGTCCCGGGCGGCGATCTCGGTGGTCACGGCGTACCGGTCGGGACCGTGCACGACGAAGACGTGGTGGTCGATCGCGGAGACCGCGCCGGAGGAGGGGTCCACGGAGTGGACGGCGGGGTCACGCAGGTAGTCGAGCACCAGCTGGTCGACATCGCGGTCGAGGGTGGCGGAGAACAGCATCCGCTGCCCGTCCGGACGCACCTGGTCCAGGATCTCGGTGACCTGCGGCAGGAACCCCATGTCGCACATCTGGTCGGCCTCGTCCAGGACCGCGATGCGTACCCGTCCCAGTCGGCAGCCCTTGCGCTCGACGAGGTCGTGCAGCCGGCCGGGCGTGGCGACGACGATCTCGGCGCCGTCCCGCAGCACGGCGGTCTGCCGTCCGATGGACACTCCGCCGACCACGGTCGCGAGCCGCAGCCGCAGCGCCTCGGCGTACGGGGTGAGCACCTCACCGATCTGCTGCGCCAGCTCCCTGGTGGGCACCAGAACGAGCGCCAGCGGCTCCTTGGGCTGCGCGCGCCGCCCGGCCGTCCGGGCGAGCATCCCCAGGCCGAAGGCGAGCGTCTTGCCGGATCCGGTGCGGCCCCGGCCCAGGACGTCCCGTCCCGCCAGGGCGTTCGGCAGCGCCGCCGCCTGGATGGGGAAGGGCGCGGTCACACCGTGCTCGTCGAGCACCCGCAGGACCTCGGCCGGCAGCCCCAGCTGCGCGAAGGACACCGCCGCGGACGGCGCCGAAGTGGCGCCCGACGCCTCGGACACATGGTCCCGCTGCCGGGCATCGGCACGTGCTGATTCACTCACAGAAAGCCTTCCTCCAAAGGGACCGTACCGAGGAAGGCGCGGCGGGGACGCGGCCACCAGCCAGGGACACCGAACCGGGCACCGACACAGCGACCCTGCAAACACACGACGCTAGCACAGGGCACGCGCTTATCCAGACCAATGCTCTGAACAGGCCTTTCACGTCGAGTTCGGTACACAGGGCGGATTCAGACGGCCACTCCCACCCTCGGCTGCGCTCCTGCCCGGGCACTGCGAGACGTGGCCGAGAAACGGCCTATGCACCGTCGTTGCCATCGCGCAGGGAACGAATCATGCTCCGCAGGCTCCGGAACGCGGCTGACTGCTCGGTCTCGGTCATGCCGGCCAGCATTCTGACCTCGACGGACCGGACCGCCACGGTCGCCTTCTCCAGGCTCCGTCGGCCGCGAGGCGTGAGCCGCGCGGGAAGAACCTTCCCGACGGGCGCCTCCGCGGGCCGGGTCACGTAGCCGTCTCGTTCCAGGGTCTGCAGCAGCACGTTCATCGTCTGCCGTGTCACGAACGCGCCACGCGCGAGCTCCGAGTTCGACAAGCCCGGCCGTTGAGCCAGCAGCTCAAGGCAGGAGTAGTGCGTCACGCTCATCCCGAGTGGCCGCAGCACCTCCTCCATGGCTGCGCGCAGGGCGCTCGAAGCCTCCTTCAGCAGGTAGCCCAGTGATTTGTCCAGGTCAACGCCGGCACCGTTTTGACTCATGTCAGGATTCTGACATACATTGACCTGTGTCAGTAATCTGACACGAAGAGAAGGAGCACCATCATGCCCGCCACCGGCCCCGACTTCATCTCGCTCCAGGCGCGCGACCTCGACGCTTCGCAGGCGTTCTACGAGCAGTACCTCGGCCTCGTCCGCTCGCAGGCGGGACCTCCGCACGCCGTCGTCTTCGAGACGAAGCCGATCGCGTTCGCACTCCGCGACGTCGTTCCCGGCACCGACCTCGCATCCGTTGCCCAGCCCGGCATCGGTGCCGCGATCTGGCTCCACGCCACCGACGTCCAGGCCATCCACGATGCCCTCGCCGCCGACGGTCACACCATCGTCTCCGCACCGATCGACGGCCCCTTCGGCCGGACATTCACCTTCGCCGACCCCGACGGCTACCACGTCACTCTCCACGACCGCGTCTGACAGGCGAACACCACCGACGGTCACCGTTCCCCCGAAGACCGCCGGTCGCGCCCGAGCCGCGAGAATCCGGGCGACATTTACTGCCTCGACGCCGCCGCGGACAATCGGCTGACCGCCTCCACCCCTGCTGCCGGCACGCCGCGCCCGCTGCGTGATCCGGGCGCGCCACCACTGGGCTCGTTGAGCAGGTGCTGCAGTTCGTCCGCGGCGTTCCTGAGGAGGTGGCCGTCGCGGGTGGCGTGAAGGGTTTCGAGGACGAAGGCGTGCTTCGATCTTCACGAGGGGACGACGCCGGCATCCCGTACCAGGTGAACCGCATCGCCCGCAGGGCCCGCTCGAACGCCGCGTCGCGGCCCGGTTCGTACTCGATCCGTGCCGGCTCGGTGTTGCGCGTCAGGGGTGGCCGACGTAGGCGACGAGTCCGCCGACGGTCAGGCCCCATGCGCATCCGCGGCGGAAGGATTCGTGGCGCATGCCCGGGGTGTGCTGCGCGTCGGTCATCGCGTACGGTGCGCGGATCCCCAGTTCCACGCCGCACAGGCACACGACGTATCCGTGACTCAGGGCGGCGGCCTGCCACTCGGGGTCGTGCGGGACCCAGGTGCGGGAGTAGATCTCACCGTCGGGCGTCCGCAGTTCCAGCCGGGAGCAGGTGTATCCGAGGCGCTGCGCCAGTTTTGGCTGTTCATCGGGTATCTCGTGCAGCTCCCATCCGGGGATCGAGCGCAGGTTGGCGTAGCCGGGCGGCCTGCGTCTCATGCCGAAGTAGACCTCGTCGAGGTCGCGTCGCAGTGCCTCGCGCATGCACAGCTCGTCCAATATGGTGGGCCACTTGTTGTCGGGGCGGCCCCCGTCATCGTCGGATCCTGGCGGGTCGGCCAGGCGCAGGTCGGGGAACTCGGGCGGTAGGCGCCGCATGCCGAACAGGATGGCGCCTTCGATCCGCGGTTCCTCGGGTATCCCGTCGAGCGAGGCTCCCTTCGGCACGACGTACCCGAAGTCGCCCACGCCCAAGGCATGCCTGAACTCGAAGAGGGCAACGGGCATGTGGCGTGTCTGTGCGGGATCGAGGGTGACTGTGCCTTCCGCGGTCTCCAGACCCATCAGCACGCCTTTGAGCCGCAGTGCGGGGTCGTCGCTGAACAGGATCTGCCCGTTGTCGTCGACCTGTTCGAACTGATGCCGGCTCATCTCCTGCAGCCCTCCGGTTGGTTGCCGTTCCGCGTCCGCGAAGCAGACGACTCCATGTTGAACCATCCCATTGAAGGATCGTTGAACAATCCATACATTGGAACGCGTGCACCACCAGGCCGGCGGTTCCATCGAGAGCAGGGGTGACGGTGAGCGCGGAGGAAGCAGGCACCGGGCGGACAGGCGTGGCTTGGCGGGTGCTGGTGGGCGCCGTAAGCACCGGCGCAGCGTTGGCGCTGTGTGCGATCGTGCGTCTGATCGGGCACACGGCCTTCGTCGCGCACGCCCAGTGGATCGACTTGCTGTGCGCGCTGGCGATCCTCCTCGGCTGCGTGTTCCTGTGCACGTGCTGGTACTTGGACCTCCGGTGGCTGCTGTGTGCGGTGTGCCTCTTCGGGGTGCTGATCCTGCAGAACCTGGAGCTGGATCAGCAGGCACTGCACCAGCGCGGGCGTACCGAACACGTCAGGGTCCGGCAGATCCAGTGGTCCGCCGGCGACGGCATGGATCCCGGCGTCCACCGCTACACGGTCACCGTCCTCGACGGCCCACCGCTGGCTCCGTTCGAGGAGAACGGGCTCATGGGCTGGAAGTGGGTGGTGGGCGGCACTTACACGGTGACCGTCGATCCCCAGGGCGATGCCCCGCTCAGTCGGGGGGACAAGCCCGGGCCTCCGGTGATCCAGCAGTTCCTGCAGATCCCGCTCGGCCTCGGCCTGGCCTTCGCCCTGTGGCGGCCCGCAGGCCTGCTCCTGCGCCGGCGACGCGTCCCGTCAGCCGGACCCACTCAGCCGTAGAGGGCTGTGATCGAGCGGCGCCGGGGCGCCGACCATCTCACCCGCTCTGCGCGCACCCCGAAGCCGACCGTACGGCGCACCGCGGGGAAATCCTGACCTCGGCGAAACGCCACGTCATGCCTGACCATGCGCGATCAGGGCTGCGTGGGGCAACACCAGCACGTCACCGGGACCGGCGAACTCGCCGCACAGAAGGTCGAAGTGCTCTTTGATCTTTGCGACGACCGCTGGGGTCTGACTCGTGACGATCTGCCCGATCGTCGCCACTCCGGCCGCCGGTCCGCTCCACCACTCTTCGCGAGTCGTCCGATGGTTCCAGACCATGGTGCTGCACACACCGTTCACCAGTCCGGCCCCGTCCAACAACGCAGCGAACCCCTGCTCAGAGCGCGGGAAATCATCTTCGGGCGCAAGAGTCGGCAGGCCGGCGGGACGGGCTGCGCCAGCCGCCTGGACTGCCCTGCCGAGGAGTGCTTGCCCGGCAGCCGGAGGGGCTGCCCAGATGGTGAGGGCTATCCGGCCACCAGGCCGCGTCACCCGGCGCAGCTCCCGCAGGGTCTCACCGGGCCGTCCGACATGGTTGAGAACGAAGTTACCGACCACGACGTCAAACTCGTCGTCGGAGAACGGAAGACGAGGCAGGGACGCAAGTCGTACCTCGGCTTCTGGAACGGCCCGCGCGGCGCGGGCGACCATGCCTGGCTCGGCGTCCACCGCCGTCACCCTCGCTCCCTGCCTGCACGCGGCTGCGGCAACGGTGCCGGTACCCGTCCCCACATCAAGGACCCGGGCCCCCTGTCGGACCGTGGCAGCTCGGAGGAGCTCGGGCACTGGATACGCGCAGAGTCCGGCAAAACTCGCAGCGTAGGCATCGGCCTGTCCTGCCCACGCCCGCCGCTCGGACTCATCAAACGCCGTCTCCGCCATCGGCACCCTCACAAAGGTCAACGGAAGGAACACCCCGGCCGCCATGCCGCAGCCCATCAGCGTCACGCGCTTCCTGACAGGGGAACAGCGAGTAACCGGAGACCTCGGTGCAGCTGTCTCACGTACCGGCGGCCGGGCAGTACACCGCAGTCATCTGGGGGTGTGACTGCCTGGCCCGCCGGTTCGGGAACGGCACAGGCGATGCTGAACCAGCCGACGAAGCACCGCGGAACCGTCCGGCTCAGCCGCCGCTCTTGCGGCGGAACGAGCGCTGGCTCGCGGCAGGACCGTGCGCCCTACGGACCTTCGACGCATCCGCGTTGGCGGCGGGATCGCCGGCCTCCGCCTGTACACCCCGCTTGCGCGCAAGGGCTTCGCGGAACTTGCGCTTCAGGTCGTAGTGGCCGTCGGCATCGGGCACGAGGTCGGACGTGTCGGACACGGTCGGCTCCGATCCTTCTGGTGGTGCGGACTCCGCGGTCATCGTGACCTCCTGGGTTCGGGCGGCGACAAGCACAGCTTGCCATGCCGTGCGCCGTGCTCGCGCGCCATCAACATCGACTCGGCTCCGCGCCAGCTGACAGCCGGGCTCGTGCTGCTTGCCCGTCCGCACCGGCAGAGCGCCTGCGCGTTGGCCGTCAGGGCATCAGTCACGGCCTGTCCGGCACCGCCGAGAACGATACCCGGGCCGCCTTGAGGGACCCGATGTACCAGCCGTATGCCGCCGATGAAGCGCCAGGGGCCCGATCGGCCCTCGCAGGAGTCACCGGACCATCGCTACCGCATGCCGAGCCCACGGACGTACTGGCACGCCCCCAGGGCTGCTCCTGGGGGCGGGTACGTGCCGCAGAACTCAGCCGACGAACTCGCCGACGGCGGTCTTCAGTTCGGTCAGTCCCTTCTTCGCGTCGGTGCAGAACATGCCGGTCTTCGGATCGGTGTAGAGCTCGTTGTCGATGCCCGCGTAGCCGTGGCCCATCGAGCGCTTGATGACGGCGATGCTCTTCGCCTTGTCCACGTCGAGGACCGGCATGCCGGAGATGGCGTTGCCGGGCTTGCGGGCGGCGGGGTTGGTGACGTCGTCGGCTCCGATGACCAGGGCGACGTCCGCCTGCGGGAACTGCGGGTTGACCTCGTCCATCTCCTTCAGCTGGGTGTAGGGCACGTCGGCCTCGGCCAGGAGCACGTTCATGTGGCCGGGCATCCGGCCGGCGACCGGGTGGACGGCGTAGCTGACGTCGACGCCGTTCCAGCGTGGTGCCAGGTGCGTTGGTGCCGGCCTGGCGCTCCGCCCAGTCCGCTCCCTCGGCGAACCGCATCCGCTCGGCCCGCTCCATGGCTCCGGCGTCCCCCTCGGCCCAGAGCAGGGTGCCGTCGGCGTCGCCGACCGCGAAGACATGCCCGTCGTCGGCCGCACCGGAACCCAGCAGTTCGCGGAACAGCGACGTTACGGCGACCAGCGGATGGGTGCGGCGGTAGGCGTCCAACTCGGTGGAGGACCGCCGCAGCGCGGGCGGGACGCCGTTGTCGGGGCGTACTCCGCTCGCCGCGCAGCGCCGCCAGGAGTCGGCCACCAGGGCCCGCACCCCCGGCTCGCGGTCGGCGGAGGTCACGAACCGCTCGTGGGCGGCACGGAGGACGGAGGACGCGGTGGCGCCCGAATCGTCCATGGCACCTCCCCTGTACCGTCCTGGTGGACCGGTCGATCCAAGGCCGGCCTGTGCCCCGGCCGTGCCCACAGGGGCCGAACGGCCCTGCGCGAAGGCGGCCGGCCCCGGGCAGGGGCTGCCGCGGGCGGGGCTGCCGCGGGCGGGGTGCCCGCCGGGCGGCCGGACCCGCGTCGCGGTGCGGAATCGCGTCGTGTTCCGCGCTCCCTTCTACGTGCCCGAGCCCGGCGAGACCGGTGAACGGGTGCGGCCACACACCGGCAGCGGCCACCGGAGTCCGCCGGGATCCGGGAGCCCCCGGCGCCCCGGACCCCGCGCTGCCGGCATCGCGGGACCAATGGCCCTGGCACCCCGCCCACGCCGAGGGTTTGATGGAATCGGCGGCGCTGCTGTCCACGCCGCCGCGGAGGAGGCGAGGACGATGACCGCTCCCACACCGATCAGGAAGACGGACCAGCGCACCCGCCCCGAGGCCACCGGCGCCTCCATGCGTGCCCGCGTGGGCGACGAGATCGTCGTGCGCGGCACCACGGACGGGGTCGTGGCCCGGGACGGCGAGATCGTCGGGCTGCACCATCCGGACGGGACCCCGCCGTACGACGTGCGCTGGGCCGACGACGGACGGGTGACCCTCTACTTCCCGGGACCCGACGCGTACGTCAGGCGTCTGACAGCCGCACCGGCGGACGGAGCCGGCCATGACCAGGGCAGGTGACCGGCGGCCGATCGTGGTGGGGGTCGCCCCGGATCCCGGCCTGCGGACGGCGCTGGCCTGGGCGGCCGACGAGGCCGCCCGCCGTCGGCTGCCGTTGCGCGTGGTGCACGCCGAGGGCGTGCCGACGCGCGGTTACCGGGGGCGGGAGGTCCCGCCCTCCTGGGAGGAATGGAACGCCGCCCTGCACAAGGCGGGGCGGCACCTGCTCGACGAGGCCGTGGACTTCGTCGCGGCGAGGCATCCGGACGTCGAGACGGACACCCTTCTCGCGGAGGGCGATGCCGTCTGGGTGCTGCGCGAGCAGAGCCGCGGGGCCGAGGCCGTCGTCCTGGGTTCGCGGCACCTGAGCCGGGCCCAGGAGGTGTTCGGCTCCGCCTCGGTCGCCGTGCCGGTCATGGCCCACGCGCGCTGTCCCGTGGTCGTCGTACCGGAACCGGAACACATCACGCAGGAACGCGCGTACTTCGTCGTCGGCGTCGACGGCAGCGAGCACTGTGCCCCCGCCGTCGACCTGGCCTTCGAGGAGGCGGCCCTGCGCGGGGCCGAGCTGCGGGCCCTGTACGTGTGGCAGCCGGGGCCGCTGCGGATCTTCGACGAGTACGAACCTCAGCAGGAGGACCGCCGCCTGCTCTCGGAGATCGTGGCCGGGCGCCACGCCCGCTACCCGGAGGTGGACCTGCGTCACGAACTGGTCGTCGGACATCCCGTGCAGGTGCTCACCGAGGCCTCGGCTCACGCGCTGGGCCTGGTGGTCGGCACCCGGGGGCGCGGCGGCTTCGCCGGGATGCTCCTGGGCTCGGTCAGCCAGGGTGTGCTGCACCATGCCCGGTGCCCCGTACTCGTCGTTCCGACGGCGGCAGCGACGGCGACGGCCTGAGCAGCCGTCGCCATGGGTCCACCTGGCCCCTCGCCGGGTCCATGCGGCCCCTGCCGCGCGGCGCCGGTGATCGCCCACGCTGGAAGCGGGGCCCGGCGAAGGGAGTCACCGTGACCGCTCGATTCGTGGACGCGAACACGCTCACCGCACTGGTGGCCGGCGCCACGGCGGCGCCGTCGCTGCACAACGCGCAACCCTGGAGTTTCCGCTACCTGCCCGCCGACGGCGTCCTGCGTCTGTATGCCGACGTGTCGCGTGCGCTGCCGCGCACCGACCCGGACACCCGCGGCCTGCACATGGGCTGCGGGGCCGCGCTGCTCAACCTGCGCGTGGCCGCCACCGCGGCCGGGCGGGCCCCGCTCGTACGGCTGCTGCCGGATCCGGCGGACCCGACGCTGCTCGCCGAAGTGACCCTGGTCGGCACCGACCGGCCCGATCAGATCCTCGCCGGTCTGTGTCCGGCGATCCCGCGGCGCCACTCCAGCCGCCGTCCCTACAGCGAGCGGCCGATACCGGCCGACCTGCGGGACCGGATGTGCGAGGCCGCGAGTGCCGAGGGCGCGCAGCTGGTCTTCCCCGGTGCCTGGCACGTGCAGGAACTGCTGGAACTGGTGCAGGACGCCGAGGGTCGCGAGGCGCTGGACCCGGAGCTGCGCGCCGAGACCGCCCACTGGACGCGGACCGGGCCCTCGGGCAGCGGCCAGGCGTCGGACGGGATACCCGCCGAGGCGTTCGGCCCCGCCCGGTACGGCCGGGCGACCCCGGTGCGCGACTTCGCCGCCGGACGCACGGTGCCCGGACGCGGCTGGGCGGTGTTCGAGCGCGATCCGCACATCGCCCTGCTGGGTACCGGCCACGACGGACCGGCGGACTGGCTGCGCGCCGGTCAGGCCCTGGAGCGGGTCCTGCTGACGGCCACGGCGGGCGGGCTGGTCACGTCGATGACGTCCCAGACCCTGGAATGGCCGGAGCTGCGGTGGGTGACCCGCGACCCGGGCTCCGGAATCGCCCATGTGCAGATGGTGGTCCGGCTCGGCTACGGCCCGGAGGGCCACCCCAGCCCCCGGCGTCCGGTGACCGAGGTGCTGGACGTCGTCCAGGACGCGGTGAACCGGCCGTGATCCGCGTCCTTCCCTCCCACGATCCGCGATGAGGAGTTGTCGTATGAAGGTCTCCGAGGCGATGACCTCGCCGCCGGTCACGGTCGCTCCGGGCGTGCGGATGACAGAGGCGGCCCGGCGGATGGCCGAGGCGGCCGTCGGGTCGCTGGTCGTCGTCGACGACGAGGGGGCACTGGCCGGTATCGTCACCGACCGCGACATCGCCCTGCGTGGTCTGGGCGGCGGCATGGCCCCGGACGCGACGGTGGACGCGGTCATGTCGTCCCGGGTGGTCACCGTCGACGCGGGCGACGACCTCCAGGCGGCCTACCGGGCCTTCCGCCGCACCGGCGTGCGCCGGCTGCCGGTCCTGGAACTGGGCCGGGTGGTGGGTGTGCTCACCACCGACGACCTGTTCCTGGACCTCTTCCGCCGGCTGGCCGACCTGCTGGGGCCGGTCGCCCGGACCGTGCTCCAGGAACCGTCCGAACGCGACTGCGCGGGCGGAGCGTCGCATGAGTTCTGATCCGGCTCCCGGAACGCCCGCGGTACGCGAACGTTCCTCGGCCGTGGGCGGCAGGTCACCAGCGATCCGGCAACCCCACGAACCCGGCCCTGCCCCCTCCGTCCCCTCCCTCCCCGCCACGGACGTCTTCGCCGCCCTGGGCAGCACCCCCCGCGGTCTCACCCCGGCCGAGGCCGCCGCGCGGCAGACCCGGTACGGCGCCAACGAGCTGCCCGGCGCGGCCCACGGCCAGGTGGGGCAGCGACTGCTCGCGCAGTTCACCGACCTGTTCGCGGTGATGCTGCTGGTCGCCTCGGCGATCACCTTCCTCGCCTACCTGCTCGGGCGGCCGCAGGACCCGGCCACGCTCCAGCTGGCCGTGGCGATCCTCGGTGTGGTGCTGCTGAACGCGGGGATCGGCTTCGCGCAGGAGTACTCCGCCGAGCGCACCGCCGAGTCCCTGCAGGCGATGGTGCCGCACACCTGCCGGGCGCTGCGGGACGGGGAGCCCCGGGAACTGCCCGCACGGGATCTGGTCCCCGGTGACGTGGTGCTCCTGGAGGCCGGGGACGCGGTGCCCGCCGACTGCCGGCTGGTCCAGGCGCAGGAGGTCGCCGTCAACAACGCGGCGCTCACCGGCGAGAGCGACGCCGTCGCGCGGGCCGCCGACCCGGTGCCGGCGGGCGCGCTGCTGGAGGCACGCAACTGCGTGTTCATGGGCACCGACGTGGTGGCCGGGACCGCGGAGGCCGTCGTGTTCGCCACCGGTACCGCCACCGAGTTCGGCCGGATCTTCCGGCTCACGGCGGCGGCGCCGAGGCAGCAGACCCCGTTGCAGCGTCAGGTGGCCGCCATGGCCCGGCGGGTGGCCGGTCTGGCGCTGGCGGCGGGGGGCGTGGTGTTCGCGGTGCGGGTGCCCGGCGGGCAGCCGTTCGTGGACACGTTCGTCTTCGCGCTCGGGGTGATGGTGGCGCTGGTGCCGGAGGGGCTGCCGGCGACGCTGTCCGTGTCCCTGGCGATCGGCGTGCGCCGGATGGCCCGGCGGCACGCGCTGGTGAAGCAGTTGCTGGCGGTGGAGGCACTGGGTTCGACCAGCGTGGTGTGCACGGACAAGACGGGCACTCTCACCCAGGCGGAGATGACCGTCGTACGGCTGTGGGCGGACGGTGTGCCGCACGCGGTGACCGGGGTGGGGTACGGGCCGGACGGCGAGGTCGCCGACGCGGAACCCGTCCGGGAGCTGCTGCGGGCGGCGGCGCTGTGCGGCAACGCCAGGCTGGTGCCGCCGACCGGGCGGGGCGGGTGGCGGGTGCTGGGCGACACCACCGAGGGTGCCCTGGTGGTGGCCGCCCGGAAGTCGGGCCTGGACACAGCGGCGGAGGAGGCGCGCACGCCCCGGGTCGCGGAGTATCCCTTCGACTCCGTGCGCAAGCTGATGAGCACCGTGCACCGCGACACGGACGACACGTTCTTCGCGTACGTCAAGGGCGCGCCGCTGGAACTGCTGGCCCGCTGCACCGCCGTCGACCGGGACGGCGGCCGGATCCGCTGACCGACGCCGCCCGCGCCGAAGTGGCCGCCGCCGCGGACGCCATGGCCGGTCAGGGGCTGCGGGTGCTGGCGGTCGCCCGGCGGCGGGTCTCCGGAACCCGTCCGCCGATCGGCGGCGTGGAGTCGGAGCTGACGCTGCTGGGGCTCGCCGGGATGTACGACCCGCCGCGGCCGGAGGTGCTGGACGCGGTGGACGCGTGCCGGCGGGCCGGGATCCGCATCGTGATGGTCACCGGTGACCATCCGCTGACGGCGGAGGCCGTCGCCCGCCGCGTCGGGATCGTGCGCGGGCCCGACCCGACCGTGGTGACCGGCGCTCAGCTGGACGCGCTGGACGACAGCGGTCTGGACGGGCTGCTGGCGGGCTCTACCGAGCTGCTGCTGTGCCGGGTCAGCCCCGAGCACAAGATGCGGGTGGTCACGGCGTTCCAGCGGCGCGGCGAGGTGGTCGCCGTCACCGGTGACGGCGCCAACGACGCCCCCGCGCTCAAGCACGCCGACATCGGGGTCGCCATGGGCGCCTCCGGCACCGACGTCGCCCGGGAGGCGGCGGTGATGGTGCTGCTGGACGACTCCTTCGCGTCCATCACCACCGCGGTGGGCCTGGGCCGTTCGGTCTACCGGAACATCCGCAAGTTCCTGATCTACCTGTTCAGCCACAACATCGCCGAACTCGTGCCGATCCTCGCGGCGACCTTCGCCGGCTTCCCGCTGGTGCCGATCACCGCCGTCCAGGTCCTCGCCATCGACCTGGGCTCGGACGTGCTGCCCGCGCTGGCGCTCGGCGCCGAGCCGACGGAGCCCGACGTGATGGACAGCCCGCCACGGCCCCGCCGGGAACGGCTGTTCTCGGCGTCCGTCATGGGCCGCATCCTCTTCCTGGGCGGCATCCAGGCGCTCGGCGTGTGCGCCGTGTTCTTCTGGCACATCCACGCCTCCGGCATCCCCTACGCGGACTTCACCAAGAACACCCCCGTCTACCGGGAGGCGATCACCATGGTCCAGGCGGGCATCGTCGTCAGCCAGTTCTTCAACGCCCTCGCGGTGCGCACCGACCGGCAGAGCGTCTTCCGGGCCGGTCTGCTGAGCAACCCCTGGCTGCTGGCCGCCGGCGGGTTCGGCATCGCGCTGATGGCCGCGATCAGCTACGCGCCTCCGCTCCAGGCGGTCTTCCACACCGCCCCGCTGACCGCCGCCGACTGGGCGGTCCTGACCGCCTTCGGTGTCCTGCTGCTGGCCGCCGAGGAATGCCGGAAATGGCTGCTCCGCCGCCGTACGGCGGCCACGAAGGGAGGAACACGATGAGAGTCGTCATCGTGGGCTGCGGCCGCGTGGGGGCCACCCTCGCCGCGCAGCTCGCCACCGAGAACCACGACGTGCGGGTGGTGGACCGGCAGCCCACCGCGGAGCGACTGCTGCCGACGGGCTTCCCCGGCTCCTTCCACGTCGGCAACGGCTTCGGCCGCGCCGTGCTGGAAGCCGCCGGCATCGAACACGCCGACGCCTTCGTCGCGGCCACCTCCACCGACAACACCAACATCGTCAGCGCGCGGACGGCCAAGGAGACCTACCGGGTCCCGATCGTCCTGGCCGGTGTCCACGACCCGCGGCGCGCCGACATCTACCGGGACCTGGGCGTCCCGGCCGTCTCCAGCGTCCGCTGGGCCGTGGGCCGCATCCACCAGATGCTGTTGCACCGCCATCTCACCCCGGAACTCGCGTTCGGCAACGGCGAGACCGTGCTGGTCCGCTCCGAGCTGCCGCCCTACCTCACCGGCAGACCGGTGACGGGGTTCGACGTCGATGGCGAGATCAGGGTCGTGGAGGTCACCCGCGTCGGCCGCTCACTGCTGCCCGCCCACGGCCTCCCGGCCGAACCCGGTGACCTGGTCACCTTCGCCGTCGCCGCGACGGCCCTCGGCAGGCTGCGCGGGTTCCTCGACAAGGAGCTGGGAACATGAAGGTCCTGATCGCCGGCGCGGGCCGCCTCGGCACCCAGATCGCCCAAGTGCTCTCCGCCGCGCGCAACGACGTCACCCTCGTCGAACGCGACGACGAGCGGCTGGCCGAACTCGACGACATGCCCCGGGTGCGAGTGCTGGCGGGTGACGCCTCCGAGCCCGGTTTCCTGGCCGGTGCGGGGGCCCGCGCAGCCGACGTCCTCATCGCCGCCACCGGCCGCGACGAGGACAACCTCGTGATCAGCCTGCTCGCCAAGCGGCGGTTCAGTGTGGCGCGGGTGGCCGCGCGGGTCAACGACGCGGAGAACACCTGGCTCTTCGACGGGCGATGGGGCGTGGACGTCGCGGTCCCGGCCGCCACCCCGCTGGTCTCACTTATCGAGGAGGCCACCGGCGCCACGGACACCGTGGCCCTGCTGCGGCTGAGCAAGGCGGGCGTCGAGGTCATCGAGACCGCGATCACAGAGGACTCCAGGGCCGGCGGACACACCCTCGGTGAGATCGCCCTGCCCGCCGGTACCGTCGTCGCCACCGTCGTGCGCGACGGACAGCCCACGGTCCCCGGCCCGGAGATACGGCTCCGGCCGGGCGACGAAATCCTGCTGGTCTCGCACGAGGCCACCGAGCAGGAGATCCACGCGGCCTTCCAGTAGCCGGGCCCCGTGTCACTTCTGTAACCGGACCTCATGTCGCTCCTGTTCGGCGCGCACGACCACGACCGGGCAGGTGACGTGCCGGGACACCTGCCGGTTGACGGCGCCGGGCGAACCGGCGCAGCGCGCCGAACACGCTGCCGCCGGCCAGGCACGGCCGGCGGCCGCCAGGGCCTCACCCGGGGACGGCCGGCCCGGGGACGGGCAGCTCCGTCCGTCGGGCGGCCTCGCCGGTGGTGCCGGCCTGCCGGCGTTCAGGTCGGCGATGTCACCGCGCGCCGTACGTCGGCCCGGCCATCACGCCTTTTGCGGTACGACGGCCACCGGGCAGTGCGCGTGATGCAGCAGGGCGTGGCCGACCCGGCCGAGTTGCAGGCCTCGGTGGCCATGACGCCGTCGGGCGCCCAGGACCACCAGGTCGGCGGCGGCCGAGCGGTTCAGCAGGACGCGGTGGGCCGGGCCCTCGACCGTCACACTGCGTACCCGGACGCCCGGGTACTCGGCCATGGGTTCGCGCGACAGCGTGTCGAGCAGGTCCGAGGCGTGCCGCTCGGGTGCCCTGGCGGATTCCGCCGCCGTCATGGCCCGGCGCCACGCGCGGACGACGTCCAGGGTGCATCCGCGTGCCGCCGCCTCGCGGAAGGCGAACCGCGCCGCCTCGCCGCCGGTGTCCGGAGCACCGGCGGCGAGCAGGATCCGCTCGTGGGTGCCGGCCAGGCCCGCCTTGTCGCCGCGGACCACGATCACCGGGCAGTGCGCCCGGCCTGCGACCGCGAGGCCGACCGAACCGAGGAGCAATCCGTTGATCTCGCCACGGCCGCGCGAGCCGACCACCAGCGCGCAGGCGTTGTCGCCTTCGCGCAGGAGGGTGTCCACCGCGTCCTCGGGGAGGATGTCGGTGGTGACCTTCACGTCCGGGTCGCGGCGGGCCGCACGGTCCGCCGCGGAGGCGACGATGTGCTCGGCCAGCACACGTTCGGAAGGGCGTTCGGGTCCCACCGTGGGGACACCGCTCTCATAGCGCTCCCACAGAGACGCGTACACCAGCCGCAGCGGCACATCGTTGCGGGCGGCCTCGGCCACCGCCCAGTCGACCGCCCGCAGACTCCCGTCCGATCCGTCGACGCCTGCCACCAGGGGAAGTGTCATCGTCCCCACCGCCTTTCCTCGGACTGCCACGGCACGCGGCAGGTGGGTCCTCCCTTCACCCTCGCACCGGTCGCCATGCACAAGCAGGGGCCGAAGGTCCCGGTGCGCGGACCGCCGGGCCCTGCCCGCGGATCAGGACGGGAGGTCCAGCCCGTACATGCTGCGCCCGCCGACGAGTTGCCGTCCGGTGACCAGTTCGGGCTCGATGCGCACGAAGACCTCGTGCGGCGCGGGCGCCCATGAGCGCGGGCCGGTGCGGGCCAGCCGTTCGTGTACGGCGGGGTCGCTCACCACGGTCGCGGGGCCGGTGACGACAACGCTCCAGCCCGACTGCGCGTCGGCGTCGACCGCGTCACCTTCGAACGCGACCACCGCGCCGTCGACGGCACGCAGCAGGTCCGAGGCCGCGGAGATCCGCAGCAGCACCGCGCCGTCGCCGTCCAGCCCGAAGTTGACGGGCAGCACGGCGGGCAGCGCGTGACGGGTGTAGACGATGCGGCCGACAGGCACCGTGGCGAGCAGGCTCAGGCATTCCCGCGGGTCGAGTTCTCGGAATCCGTCGTTGGCGTGCATGGTCCGCCTCCTGCTGCGGTGCTGCGTTCGTTCCGCCCTGCGCCAGGACCGAGGCCCGGACGAGGGCCGTCGGTCCCGCCTCGCATCAGGCAGCTGGTAGGGCGACCTCGTGCTGCTCCCCACCGAGCACGGCCTTGAGCGCGGCGGTCTCGCCGGCCCGGCGGAAGACGTCGTACGCCTCCTCCATGCGGGCGAGCGGGAACGTGTGGGTGACCATCTGCGCGGTGGGCAGTCGGCCGGCGGCGGCCATCCGCAGCAGGGTGGGGGTGGAGAAGGTGTCCACCAGCCCCGTGGTGATGGTGACGTTCTTGATCCACAGGTCTTCGAGGTGCAGGGTCGCCGGCCTGCCGTGCACGCCGACGTTGGCGACGTGGCCGCCGGGCCGCACCATACGGGTGCACAGCTCGAAGCTCTCCGGCACACCCACCGCCTCGATGACGACGTCGGCACCCAGGCCGTCGGTCAGATCGGCCACCAGTTCTGCGGGGGCCTCGTGGACATCGGCGACCGCGTCGGCCCCGAACCGGTGCGCGGCCTCCAGCCGGGCCGGCGTCAGGTCCACCGCGATGATCCGCTCCGGCGAGAACAGCCGGGCCGTGGCGATCGCCGCGAGCCCGATGGGCCCGGCACCGACGACGGCGACGGTGTCGCCGGGCCGTACGTGACCGTTGAGGACGCCCACCTCGTAGGAGGTCGGGAAGATGTCCGCGAGGAGCACGGCGTCCTTGCTGTCCAGCACGCTTGGCAACGGGTGCACGGACAGGTCGGCGAACGGCACACGGACGTACTCGGCCTGGGTGCCGTCGATCAGGTGGCCGAGGATCCAGCCTCCGCCGCCCAGGCACTGGCCGTACATCCGCTCCCGGCAGTAGCGGCAGCGCCCGCAGGAGCTGATGCAGGAGACCAGGACCCGGTCGCCCGGCCGTACGGTCCGTACGTCACTGCCGACCTCGACGATCTCGCCGACGGCCTCGTGACCGAGGACCGTGCCGGGCTGCACCTCGGGGACGTCGCCCTTCAGGATGTGCAGGTCCGTGCCGCAGATGGTGACCGCCTCGACGCGCACGATCACGTCGGTGGGCTCCTTGACGGCCGGGTCCGGGACCTCCTCCCAGGCGGACTGCCCGGGGCTGTGGAAGACGAAGGCTTTCATGGCACGTTCACCGTCCTTGGTCCGCGCGGGGCCGGAGATCGACGGACGCCGGGGATGCACCGGATCTGCCCCACGGATCCATCCTGTCCCTGGCCCGGAGGACGCCGCTTGGGCCGCCCGGCCCCTGTGGCCGCCGACGAGCCCACAGCCCTGCGGACGGCACGGGCCGTTCGGGCCCGCTCCACCAGGGCCGAAGGGACCGAACGGCCCTTCCGCGCGCTCGGCCGACTCGGCTTGTCTGGCGGTATGGCGGACAACCACACGAGGTCCACGGCACGCCACACGACGCACAGCGTCGGCGGCACGGCGGTCGTGACCCTGCACGGCGAGATGGACGTCCTCGCGGTTCTGGCGCTCCGTCCGGCCCTCGACGCTCTGACGGCCGGCCCGGAATCCGATCTGGTCCTCGACCTTCGCACCGTCTCCTTCATCGACTGCTCCGGGCTCGGCATGCTGTGCCGGGTACGCAACCGGATCCGGTCCCGGCACGGCCGTCTCCATCTCGTCCCACCGGACCACGCCTTCCTGCGGCTGCTGCGCCGCACCGGGCTGAACGGCATCTTCGAACTGTCCCACCCGTTACCCGGACCCGGGCCTCGGCAGCGCTGTCCAAGGCGGGCCGGCACCTCGGCGGGGCACGCTCCGGAGGGGCTGAACGGCCCACTCCTGAGCGTGAGCCGAGTCCGAGCGGCCCAACGGTGACACCTGCCCGGCCCATCCCCCGCCGGCGCACGGGCTGACACCTTCGAAAACGTCACGAGGACGACGAGGAGGAACGGTCCGATGCGTGGAGCCAAGAACGCGAAGAAACGGCTGTGGCGGTGGCGGAGCAACCCGCTGCGGCGACACGACGACATCGTGGAGGCCTGGATCGTCCTGGCCGTGTGGGCGTTCGTCGGGGTGGGCGGCGCCGTCGCCGGTACGGTGACGGCCCGGGCCGCCGACGTGGTGTTCGCCCAGCAGCGGGCCGAACGCCGGCCCGTCCGGGCGGTACTCCTCACCAGTGTGCCGAAGAGCGCCGTGACGGGCGGGGCGGCGGACGATCGCAGGCTCGCCACGGTCCGGTACCCGGCGCCCGACGGATCCAGCCGCTCCGGCCTCACCCGGGTGGACTCGGGCCTGAGCGCAGGCACCTCGGTGATGGCCTGGGAAGACGGCCGCGGCCACCTGGTCTCCGAACCACCGAGCGCGGCAGCGGCCGGGGTCGAGGCCGCGGTGCTGGGTACGGCGGCCGCATGCGCCGTCGCGGGCGCCGTGCTGGGTGCCGGAGCCGTCGCCCGGTGGCGCCTGGACGAGCGGCGGACGGCGCTGTGGGGGCGGGAGTGGGATCTCGTCGGACCGCAGTGGGGCCACAGGACGGGCTGAGCGATGGAACCCGTGATCCTTGCCTGTACCGGCCCTGCGGCTCCCGGCCGGGACACGGCCGACTGGGCCGCCCACGAGGCCCGGCTGCGGGGTGTGCCGCTCCGTGTGAGGCGCGGCCCGCTGCCGGCCACGGATCCTGCCACGACGGTCGTCTGCGAGGTGCGGCGAACGGATGCCGTCCCACCGTTCTTCGACGCCCCGGCCGCCGCGGTGTCCGCCCCCGTGGTCCTGGTTCCCGACGGCGTCGGCCCGTCCCGTCACCGGCCGGACGTCGCCCTCGGCGTCGACGCCCGCGATCCCGCCCCGGCCGCGATCCGCTTCGCCTTCGACAGTGCCCGCGTCCGGGGCGGCCGGCTCCACGCGGTGCACGCCTGGCGGCTACCCCCGGAAGCGGCCCTGCTGCCCTTCGGCCTCCCGGAGACGGACCGCGCCACCTGGGAGGACCAGGAGGTCCAGCTTCTCGCGGACGTACTGCGCCCGTGGCGCGCCCGGTATCCCGAGGTACGAGTCCTCGAAGACGTCCGGCTGTTCACCCCGGCCGAGGCTCTGCTCCATTGCTCGGCGAACGCGGCGCTGACCGTGATCGGCCGGCCGTCCTGTGCCGTCGGCTGGGAAACGCTTGTGGGGAGCTTGCTGACCGGGACGACCTGCCCGGTGGCGGTCGTGACGTCGTAGTCTCCTCGCGACTCGCCCATGGCCCGTCGGTCGGCGGTTGCGGACGTCGCGAACGAACGCGACCGTCAAGTCGGCCACTTGGGTCAGCAGTCCGTGGAAGCGGGTCTCCAGGTCACGGAAGGCGGCCCGGACCTGCGGCTCGCCGTGCAGGTCGAGGTGGACCGCGCGCTCCTGCGTCTTGTGAAGGAGGCCCGGCCCGTGGGCCTTCATCACGACCCGGCCGTCGGCACCCCGCAGCCGTTCCGCGGCGCGTACGGCCTCGTCCTCGGTCCCGGCCCAGCCCCGGCGGATCTGCGGGATGCCGTAGCAGCCGAGCAGGTCGGCGCAGAGCCGGGATCCGTCCAGCCGCCGTCGGGGTGGGCGGCCAGGTAGGCGTCGACCAGTGCCCGGTACCCGGGACGGGGGGGGACGCAGGCCCGGTCGGCGGTCATGGCGGCCGAGCGCCTGCTCACCCCGAAGAACCGCAGACGGAGGTTGTCCGGGGACGTGTCGTCGTAGAACCGCTCCAGCCGGTCGGGGTCGGCCGGCACGACAGGGCGGATACGGATGGTGGTGCCGTCCGCGAGCGGTGCGTGGGCGGGGACTCGGTCGATGACGTCCATGACCAGGCGGGAGCGGTCCAGGTCGTTGCGGACGACCATGTCGAAGGGGGTGGTCGTGGTGCCGGACTCCTTGTAGCCGCGCACGTGCAGGTTCTGGTGGCCGTCGTCCTCACCGTCCCGTGGCGAGGTCGAAGACGATCCGGGCCTTGACCTGGCCGCGCAGCACCTCGTCGATGCACTCGTTGACGGATTCCAGCGGGCGGGTCTCGCTGATGACCTGGGTCTGTCCCGCGGCGTGCAACTGGAAGACCTCGGCGAGGTCCTGCCGGGTGCCGACGATGGAGCCGATGACGCTGGTGCCGTTCAGGACGGTGTCGAAGATCGGGACCCGGACCGTGCCGTGCGCGGGCAGCGCCACCATGACCAGCTTGCCGCCGCGCCGCAGGCCGGAGTTGACGGCCTCGAAGGCCGCGTCGTTCACCGCGAGCGCGATCGCCGCGTGGGCGCCGCCGTGCCGCTTGAGGACCTCCCCGACGTCGTCCTTGCGCGCGTCGATCACGAGGTCGGCGCCGAGCCCGGTGGCGAGTTCGAGTTTCTCGTCGGTGACGTCGATCGCCGCGACGGTGGCTCCGGCGATCTTCGCGTACTGCACGGCGAGGTGGCCGAGCCCGCCGATCCCGGAGATGGCGACGAGCTGGGTGGGCCGCACCCCGGCCACCTTGAGGGCCTTGTACGTCGTCACGCCGGCGCAGGTCAGCGGTGCGGCGTCGAGGGCCGTGACGCCCTCGGGCACGGGCTGGGCGAAGTCGGCCCAGGCCAGCATCTTCTCGGCGTACCCGCCGTCGCAGCCGTAGCCGGTGTTGATCTGCTGCTCGCACAGCGTCTCCCAGCCGGACAGGCAGTGCTCGCACCGCCCGCACGCCTTGCCGAGCCACGGGACCGCGACCCGCTGCCCGAGGCTCAGGTGGGTGACGCCCTCGCCGAGCTTCTCGACGAGTCCGACGCCCTCGTGGCCGGGCACGAACGGCGGGTTCGGCTTGACGGGCCAGTCGCCGTGGGCGGCGTGGATGTCGGTGTGGCAGAGCCCGGAGGCCTCGACGCGGATGCGGACCTGGCCGGGGCCGGGCTCGGGGTCGGGGCGGTCTTCGATGACCAGGGGTTCCCCGAAGGCTCGTACGACCGCTGCCTTCATGATCTGTGCTCCTCAGGGGTGGGTCAGTCGTGCGGGACGACGGCGACGGGGGCGGTGGCGTGGTGCAGAACGGTATGGGTGACGGAGCCGAGGTGGGTGCCGAGCGGGCTGCGGCGGGTGCGTCGGCCGACGACCACGAGGCAGGCTTCGCGGGAGGCGTCGACGAGGTGGTTGCCGGGGGTGCCGTAGGGGGACTGCTCGGTGATCTCGACGGCCGGGAACTTCTCCCGCCAGGGGCGCAGGACCTCGCTCAGCGCGGTGCTTTCCTGCCGGGCCAGCTCTTCACGGAGTCCGAGGTCGGCGGCCACGCCGTAGGTGTCGTAGTAGTAGGGCGGGTTCCAGCCGTGCACGACCCGAAGGGACGTACCCCGGCGGCCGGCCGCGGCGACGGCGAACGCGATCAGATCGTCGTCGGGGCTCTCGATGTCGAGGCCCAGGACGACGGGCCGGAACGCTGTCGCCGCGGACGGGACGCCGGCCGGGTCGGTCTCGTGCTCGTCGGCGGCCTGTTCCCCGGCGCGGACCAGGACGACCGGCCGTTCGGCGTGGGCGACGACGGACAGGCCGACGGAGCCGACCATGAACCCGCCGATACCGCCCAGCGCACGAGAGCCGAGGACGAACAGTTCGGCGTCCTTCGCCACGCCCACGAGGATGTCCGCGGGGCGGCCGGACAACTGCTCGATGCTCACGTCGAGGCCGGGGTGGCTCCGCCGCACGCCCTCCGCCGCCTCGCGCGGTATCCTCCGCCAGCCTTCGGGCTCGGGGCCGAGCAGCGGGGCCTGCGCCATGGGCGCCGGTACGGGCTCCCAGACCTGGACCAGCTTCAACGGCAGTTCGAGCAGCTCTGCCTCGCGGGCCGCCCACTCGGCCGCGGCACGGCTCTCGGGAGAGCCGTCGAGGCCGACGGTGACGGTACGGGTCATGATCTCTACCTCCTGAACGGGGGGTGCGGTATGAGCTTCGTCTTCGGACACGGCGTCCGGCAGGGGCCGCAGGTCCCTGCGCGGGGCCGAGCGGCCCTGGCCGGTGCACGATGCGGCACGCCGCGGGTCTGCGGCGCCGCACCGATGCCGAGCAGGCCGGGCATGAACTGTTCGAGGCCGTGGTCGTCCACGCGGCGACCGCGCACGGATTCACCACGGTGAAGCAGGAGTTCAGGAGGCCCGCAGGCCGTGCTCGCGGAACTGCCCACGGACCCGCTCGGTCAATTCGGGCGTCGGCACCGGGCTGTCGCGCAGCGGAAACGGGATGCCGAGGGCCTCGTACTTCGCGGCGCCGAGTCTGTGGAACGGCAGGACGTCCACCCGGTCGACCGAGTCGAGTCCCGCGACGAACCGGGCTCGCCTCGGTGGCTCTCACTTCGGATGGTGGTCGCTCACGGCGATCACGGGCAGTGCCGCCCGGTCCCGTTCGCGGGCCGGACGCCCCCGGCAGCCGCTCACCGGCCCATGTGGTCCGGGCGGACCAGGGTGCCCGAGCGGCCGTGGACGATCTCGTACGCCGCGTCCAGGGCGCCGATGGCGGCCAGACCGCCGGTGCGCTCGACGAACCGGGCGGCGGCCTCCGTCTTGGGGCCCATCGAGCCGTCCGGGAAGCCGCCCCCGCGCAGCAGGCTCGGGGTGGCGTCGTCCAGCGGGCGCTGCCGCGCGGTGCCGTAGCCCGCGTACACGCACGGCACGTCCGTGAGGATGAGCAGGAAGTCGGCCTTGAGCTCCTCGGCGAGGAGTGCCGCGGTGAGGTCCTTGTCGACGACCGCCTCGACGCCGGTGAGGGCTCCGGTGTCGGGGTCTGTGGTGACGGGGACGCCTCCGCCGCCCGCACAGATCACCGGCGTGCCGCCGGCGAGGAGTTCGTGGACGGTGTCCGTCTCGACGATGCCCTCCGGGCTCGGGGAGGGTACGACGCGCCGCCAGCCGTCGCCGTCCCGCCCGATCTGCCAGCCGCGCAGCCGCGCGAGCGTCGGGACGGCCTTGCCCGAGTACACCTGGCCGACGAACTTGGTGGGCCGGCCGAAGGCCGGATCATCGGCCCGTACGAGGGTATGGGTGACCAGCGTGGCGATTCGGGCCGGGCAGCGCGTTGTGCAGGGCGCGGGCCAGCAGGGAGCCGATCATGCCCTGGGTCTCGGCGCCGAGCAGGTGCAGCGGGTAGGGGGTGGTCAGGGCGGGGTCGGCAGCGCTCTCGACGGCGAGCAGGCCGATCTGGGGGCCGTTGCCGTGGGTGATGACCAGTTCGTGGTCGTGGGCGAGGGCGGCGAGAGCGGTGACGACCCGTTCGACGTTCGCCTCCTGGACGGCCGCGTCGGGGTGGTCGCCCCGGCGCAGCAGGGCGTTGCCCCCGAGGGCGGCGACGATGCGCATGGTTCAGTCCTCCAGGGTGGCGACGAGGATCGCCTTGATGGTGTGCAGCCGGTTCTCCGCCTGGTCGAAGACGATGGAGGCAGGCGAGGAGAACACCTCGTCGGTGACCTCCAGGCCGTCCAGGCCGTGGGCGTCGAAGAGTTCCTGGCCCAGGCGGGTGCTGCGGTCGTGCAGCGCGGGCAGGCAGTGCATGTGCTGGCGACGTCGTCCGCGTTGATCACCTTGGCGTTGCTCTCGTTGGCGTCCCAGGTGGCAGTCGACAACGAGCTTACGACTCAAGATCAGCCACATCACGAAGACCTCCGCGCCTGCTGGGCGCGCGAATGCGCGACGCTAACCTCGGATGACCCGCAGCGCGTGCGTGACCGCGCCTGCCATCGCCTGGCGCGCCGCCTTCAGCGCAAGGCGCGGATCGACCGTCGCGGCGTCCGCCGCCAGGGTCTGCCGGACCGCCCCGGTGAACGCGACGTTCAGCGCCGTCCCGATGTTGATCTTCACCATGCCGCCCGCCACGGCCCGTCGGAGCTCAGTGTCCGGGACACCGGTCGAGCCGTGCAGCACCAAGGCCACCGGAACCGTCTTCGCCAGCCGGCGGATCAGCTCGTGGTCCAGCCGGGCGGTCCGGGTGGTCATCGCGTGCGAACTGCCGACGGCCACCGCCAGCGCGTCCACCTCGGTGGCGGCCACGAACTCGCGGGCCTGATCGGGATCCGTGCGGGCGCCCGGCGCATGCACACCGTCCTTGCCGCCGATCTCGCCCAGTTCGGCCTCCAGCCATAGGTTCCTGGCATGTGCCCAGTCCGCCGCGGCCCGAGTGGCGGCGACATTGGCGGCGTGCGGCAGCGCCGAGGCGTCGAACATGACGGAACCGAAGCCGCAGCCGGCGGCGCGGTGCAGCAGTGCCTCGTCAGTGACGTGATCCAGATGCAGGGCGACCGGCACCCCGGCCGCTTCGGCCACCGCGGCCGTGGCCCGGGCGATCGGTTCGAGCCTGCCCCCGCGGAACCGCACCGCGTTCTCGCTGATCTGGCAGATCACCGGGGAGCCTGCGGCTTCGGCGCCCTCGGCGACCGCCTCGGCGTGCTCCAGGGTGATCACATTGAAGGCGCCGACGGCTTGTCCGCCGAGGCGGGCGGAGCGGACCAGTTCGGCGGTGGGAACCAGGGGCATGGGAATCTGCCGATCTCTCATGGGCGATCGTTCGCGACGCATGAAACTGCTCTTGCATGAAATTGCTCGTTTGGCGGCCATAAGATGCTTAAAGACGCCATGCCCTTCATGGCTTCGCACACAGGCGCGCGGTCCGGCGTGCGTTACCTCGGCGTGCGTGGACCCGCGCTCGCCACCGACAGGGGAGCGACGAACATGGCGGCACCGCAAGCCAGATGGAGCGCGCTGCTGGAGTTGCTGACGCGGGACGGGAGGATCGAGGTGGAGCCGGCGGCCGCCGAACTGAGGGTCTCCGCCGCCACGATCCGGCGCGACCTGGACGAGCTGGCCCGTCAGCAGATGGTCACCCGTACGCACGGCGGAGCGGTGATCAACGCGATCGCGTACGACCTCCCGCTCCGCTACAAGGCCGCCCGCAACGCCCCGGAGAAGGAACGCATCGCCCACGCGGCGGCCGGTCTGGTGAAGGCCGGCGCCGTGGTGGGACTGAACGGGGGCACGACCACCACCGAGGTGGCCCGGGCGCTGGCGACCCGTGCCGATCTGAGTTCCGACGGCACGGAGACCGCCGTCACCGTGGTCACCAACGCGCTGAACATCGCCAACGAGCTGGTCGTGCGACGCCACGTCAAGCTCGTGGTGACCGGCGGGGTGGCGCGCCCGGCGTCGTACGAGCTGATCGGACCGCTGGCCACCGAACTCCTGGCGGAGATCGCGCTGGACCAGGTCTTCATCGGTGTGGACGCCATCGACGTGGCCCACGGGGCCACGGCGCACCACGAGGGTGAGGCGAGCATCAACCGCGCGCTGGCCCGCCGCGCCCAGCAGGTCGTCGTGGTCGCCGACTCCTCGAAGCTGGCCCGGCGGGCCTTCGCCCGGATCTGCCCGGTGACGGACATTCATGTGCTCGTGACGGACAAGGCCGCGTCCGACGCGCTCACCGAGCCGTTCTCGGCGGCCGGTGTGGAAGTGATCCGCGCCTGACGCGTCCGTACCCGCGACCGCCCGCGCGGCCGTACGCCTCACCGTCTCATCCCCGGACCCCGCCGGCGGTCAGACCGCTGATGAGGTAGCGCTCCACGAAGACGAAGAGAATCACCACGGGCACGATCGCGATCAGCGAGGTCGCGAAGAGATACTGCCACTGCTCGTGGTACGAGGTGACGAAGCCCGGGATGGCCCTGGTCAGGGTCATCCGGTCACTTGACGACGTGACGGTGAGCGCCACCACGTACTCGTTCCACGCACCGATGAAGGTGTAGACGAGCGCGGTCACCACACCGGGGAGCGCGAGCGGCAGCGTGACGCGGGTCAGTGCGCCGAACCGCCCGGTGCCGTCGAGCCATGCGGCCTCCTCCAGTTCCTTCGGGATGCTCGCGAAGTACGCGTTGAGGATCCAGACGCAGAACGGGAGGTTGAAGGCCGCGTTGACGAGGATGAGCCCCTCTGCGGTGTCGGTCAGGTCGAGACCGACCAGCTCCCGGTAGATGCCGACCAGCAGCGCGGTCGGCGCGAACATCTGGGTGGTCAGCACCAGCACCAGGAACGCGCCCCGGCCGCGGAACCGGTGCCTGGCCGTGTAGTACGCGGCGGGCAGCGCGGCGGCCAGCGTGAGCAGGGTCGCCGCCCCCGCCACGTACAGGGAGAACAGCAGCGCATCGGTGACCGGCGGGTCGGTGAGCGACCACACGGCCGTGAAGTTCGACCACTCCCACCGTACGGGCAGATAGGACGGCGGGGACTTCATCAGCTCCGAGGTCGGCCGCAGGGCGGTGAGCAGCATCTCCGCGTACGGCGCCAGGAAGGCGAGTGCGACGAGCCAGCCGACGGCGGTGAGCAGGACGGTGCGCAGCCTCATCAGGTGTCCTCCCGCGGTCTGACGACGCGCAGATACACCAGCACGACCAACAGGATCAGCGTGAAGTTGACGACGGCCATGGCCGCCGACTCCCCCACGGCCTGGTTGTCGAAGGCGAGTTTGTAGAGGTAGGTGGTGGTCGTGTCGGTGGCGAACCCCGGCCCGCCGCGCGTCATGGCCCAGATGACGGGGAACGAGTTGAACACGTTGATCACGTTGATGATCGCGGCGACGACCAGCGAAGGCCGCAGCAGCGGCAGGGTGATCCCCAGGTAGGCGCGCACCGGTCCCGCGCCGTCCACCCGGGCCGCCTCGTACACCTCGTCCGGGATGCCCTGCACGCCGGCCAGCAGGACGAAGGAGGTGAACGGCAGCGACACGAACACGGCCACGCCCATCATCGCGGCGAACGCCTGACGGGGGTGGGCCAGCCAGTTGACGGGGGCGTCCAGGATGCCCAGGTCCATGAGCACCCGATTGACCACGCCGTAGAAGTAGTTGAGCATCCAGCGCCAGATGAGGGCCGTCATGAGGACGGACGCGGCCCACGGCACGATCAGCGCCCACCGCACCAGCCGGCGCCCCGGGAACCGGGAGTTCAGCAACTGGGCGAGGCCGAGGGAGAGCAGGAGGGTGACCGCGACCACCCCGACGACCCAGATCATGGTGCGCAGCAGCACACCGGGCAGGTCGTCCTCGGCGAACAGGTCGGAGTAGTTGCCCAGGCCCGCGAAGCCCTGGGAGAGGCCGGTGGAGCTGACCCGCGTCAGGGAGGTGCGGATCATCTCGACCACCGGCCAGACGACCATGGCCAGGATGAGGGCGGTCGCGGGACCGAGCCACAGCAGCGGCTCCCACGCCCGCAGGCGCCTGCGCCCGCGGGGGCGTGGCGGCGTTTCCGGCACTGCCGGGGCACCGTGTCCGGCCCCGGCGGCGCTGACGGTGACGTCGTGCACGGCCACCCCGCTCAGCTTCCCTTCTGCGCGGTCTTCTGGATCTCGTCCAGGACCTTCGCCGGATCGCCGCCCGCGACGGCGCCGCCGATGCGCTGCTTCACGGCACCGTCGACCGCGGCCCAGGCGGGATCGTCGGTGGGCGCGAACTGCGCGTCGGACAGGGCGTCGACGAACGGCTTGTAGTACGCGCCGTTCCGGCTGTCGGAGCTGAGCGCGTCGCCGGCGGACGTGGTGACCGGCAGGAAGCCCTCGGTCGAGACGAACTTCGCGGCGTTCTCCTTCTGGTAGAAGAAGTCGAGGAACTTCCTCACCGCCGGTTTGTCCGCCCCGCCGTTCTTCTTGAACGCGACGAGGTAGTCCTGGACGCCGAGCGTCCTGTGGGTGGTGCCGTCCTTGCTCGGCAGCGCCGCGACGCCGTAGTTCAGCTTCGCGTCGACCGGGTCGATGAAGCCCTTGCGCAGGAACACGGCGCCGTTGAGCATGCCGATCCTGCCCTGCGCGAACTCGTTGAAGACGTCCTTGCGGTCGGTGGTCTCCGGGTTGGGCTGGGTGACCCCCTCCTTCGTCAGTTTCCGCAGGTAGGTGAGTGTGTCGACGTTGGCCTGCTGGTCGATCGCCCACTTCCCCGAACTGTCGGTCCAGCCGCCGCCGTTGTTCATCGCCCAGATCTGGAACTCGGCCTGCGCCTCCTCGGACCCGAGCGGTAACCCGAGGCCGATGTAGCCGGCCTGCTTGATCTTCTTCGCGTCGGCCTCGACCTCGGCCCAGGTGGAGGGGGGCCGGGAGATGTGCGCCTTGGCGAAGATGTCCTTGTTGTAGAAGAACAGCCGCGCGCTGGAGATGAACGGCAGTCCGTACTGGGCGCCCTGGTACTCGGCCTTCTCCTTGAACACCGGAAGGAAGTCGGCCAGCACCTGCGGCGAGACGACGTCCTTCGCCCGGTACACCAGCCCGTCACGGGCGAAGTCGGAGAACTTGTTGTAGTTGAGGACGTCGGGCTGCTGCTTGGTCTGAACGTACGTCTTGACCTTGGAGTCCATCTGCTCCCAGTCGACGACTTCAAGGTTCACCCGGTAACCGGGGTTCTTGGCTTCGAAGTCCTTGATGAGCGCCTCCCAGTAGGCCTGGGTGTCGTCGTCGTACTTCGCCGCGACGAACCTGATCGTCCTGCCGTCGGAGCCGCCGCTGTCGGACGCGCTGCCCTTGCCGCATCCGGTGAGGGCCAGAGCCAGGGTCATCCCCCCGGCGACGCCCACGAGGTGCCGTCTCACGGTGTTCCTCCTCTGCGCGCAGCGATGCACGCACTCACGCGCATCGTTCATGCTTGTTTATGCGCGATTTTCAGTGATATCAATCATCAACAGTCACTGCACATCATGTTCGATGAATCGCGCACGGTGTCAAGAGCCGCTCCATCACGTCTCCGTTACGCCGTGCGCCCGAGACGGGAGACCACCCGATGAGTCAGACCGAGATCGAGATCGCCACGCAGCCCGAGTGCTGGGAACGGGCCGCCGCCCTGGGACGCCGTCCGGGCGGCCCCGCCTCGGCCGCGCTGCCCCGGCGCGGCGAGCGGGTGGCCGTCGTCGGCTGCGGGACGTCCTGGTTCATCGCCCAGGCGTACGCGGTACTGCGCGAGTCGGGCGGCCACGGAGAGACCGACGCCTTCCCCGCATCGGAGATGCCGGAAGGGCGGCCCTACGACCGGGTGCTCGCACTGACCCGCTCCGGCACCACGTCGGAGGTGCTGGAACTGCTCGGCCGGCTGCGCGGGAGGACTCCGACGACCGCGATCACCGCCGACCCGCGGACCCCGGTGACACGGCTGGCGGACGCCATCGTCGTGCTCGACTTCGCCGACGAGACCTCGGTGATCCAGACCCGGTTCCCCAGTACCGAACTGACGCTCCTACGTGCCCACCTGGGCGAGGACCTGGGACATCTGCGGGAGCAGGGGCGCTCCGCGGTGGAGGACCCGCTGCCGGCCGAGCTGACGACGGCGGAGCAGTTCACGTTCCTGGGACGCGGCTGGGCGTACGGGATCGCCCAGGAGGCGGCGCTGAAGATGCGCGAGGCGGCGGGCGCCTGGACGGAGGCCTACCCGGTGATGGAATACCGGCACGGTCCGATCAGCATCACCGGTCCGGGCCGCCTGGCGTGGTGGTTCGGGGACCCGGCGGCCGTGCCGTCCGGTCTCGCCGACGAGATCGCCCGCACGGGCGGGCGGTTGGTGGCGCTCGGCCGCGACCCCCTGGCCGACCTGGTCGTGGTGCAGCGGCTGGCCGTCGCCCTCGGAACGGCCCGCGGACTCGACCCGGACAATCCCCGCCATCTGACCCGTTCGGTGATCCTCACCTGACGCTCGTTCACACAGAATTTACCGTCCGCATCGTTCGGTCCCGGGCCCGTCGGATCGCTTCCACCGGCCCGGCGATCGCCCGCCACCAGCGGCGCGGCCGCTCCGTGACACTCCTCGGACACCTTCCGGAACCTTGTGCACCGCCTGTTGACAGCGGGAGCACCCCGCAAGAACATGAGCGAAATCGTTTGGAATCTTGCATTACTGCGCAGCTTCACGCAGTACTGGTAAGCCACCATGCCATCCGCGTACCGCGCGATCCGCACACCCTCCACGCACCGCCGCTCACTGAGCCACCGTCCTGTCCGACAGGAGGACACGAGTGCACGCCCGACCGAGCAGCCCCGGCGGCATCCTGCTCGCCGCCGCCCTGACCACTGCCTTACTGGCGCCCGGCATCGGCCCGGCGGCCGCGGCACCGGCCCTGGCCCGCCCCGCCGGCGTCGCCACCGGCACGGTGCCGAAGGTGACCCGGGGCACGGACGCGGTCACCGTGTCCGTGCCTGCCTCCCCGGGCGCCCCCGGCTATACCCTCCAACTGGCCACCGACGAGCTGTCGCTCACCACGCGCCACGCCGGCACGACCGTGCTCGCCACCGCCTCCGGCGACACCGGCGCCCTGCGCTTCACGTCGGCCGACGGCACCTGGCAGCACGCCACCGACGTCACCGCCTGGACGTGGAAGAACGGCGTCCTGACCGTCACGGCCGACACCACGCTCCAGGGCGCCACGGTGGAGGCCCGGGTCACCCCGCAGCCCGACCGCTACCAACTCGACTGGGACGTAAGGGGAAACAGCAGCCCGAAGCAGCTGGGCCTCGCCTACGACCTGAAGTCGGCGGGCCACTGGTACGGCCACGGCGAGGCCGAGACCCCGGCCGGCGGCCCCGGCACCGACCAGCCATGGCCCCTGGACAGCGGCCAGGTGGAGCACAGCGGCTTCGGCCCCGCCTCGTACAACATGATCGACCCGTTCTGGTACACGTCCTCGTCCACCGGGCTGCGGGTCGACACCGGCGACACCATGGACGTCGGCATCAACGCCGACAAGGACGGCCTCGGCCGCTTCACCGTCGACTCGGCCGACACCTACAAGGCCACCGTCTTCGTCGAGTCGACGCCGCTCGCCGTCTACCGCGACTACATCGGCATCGTCGGCAAGCCGCGGCAGAGCGACGCCACCTACGAGCAGTACGAGAAGCCGCTGTGGAACTCCTGGGCGCAGTTCTACACCAAGGTCGACCAGCAGAAACTGCTCGACTACGCCACCGAGTTGCACAACAGCGGACTCGACGGGCACACCATCCAGCTGGACGACAAGTGGGAGTCCGAGTACGGCAACCTCACCTTCGACTCCACCACCTTCCCCGACCCCAAGGCCATGTCGCAGAAGATCCACGACATGGGATTCGACTTCGGCATCTGGGTCACCCTCTGGATCAACCTGGACTCCGACAACTACCAGTACGCCGCCGACCACGGCTACCTCCTCAAGGACGCCTCCGACACCACCAAGCCCTGCCAGGTGACCTGGTGGAACGGCACCGCCGGGATCGTCGACCTCGCCAACCCCGAGGCCAAGGCCTGGTACGAGGGCAACCTGAAGAAGCTGATGGGCGCCTATGACATCGACGGCCTGAAGTTCGACACCCGTTTCTTCGACGAGAAGTGCGCCCCGCGCGACGGCTACCAGGCCACCGACTACCAGAAGCTGGGCACCGAACTCGCCGACGAGTACGACCTCCAGGGCGCAGGCATCCGGGTGCACTGGAGCTCCACCGCCCACGAGGCCGGTTTCGTCACGCGGCAGGTCGACAAGGGCACCGGCTGGGAGTCGCTGAAGGCGTCGGTCAGCCAGAACCTGGCGATCTCCACCATCGGCTATCCCTTCGTCGAGTCCGACATGATCGGCGGCTCCGGCTCGCAGCCCGCTCCGAGCAAGGACGTCCTGATCCGGTGGGCGCAGTCGGCGTCGCTGATGCCGCTGATGTACTCCTCCACCTCGCCGGTGGAGACCAACGACGTCACCACCGGCCGGAAGGTGACATACGACCAGCAGACCATCGACCTGTACGCGGCGGCGGTCAGGGCGCACGAACGGCTGGCCCCGTACATCTGGGACCAGGTCCAGGCGACCCTGAGGACCGGCGACCCCGTCATGCGCCCGTTGTTCTTCGACTTCCCGAAGGACCGGGCGAGTTACACGGTGGCCGACGAATGGATGCTGGGCCCCGCGGTGCTGGCCGCGCCCAAGCTCGGCTCCGGCACGACCCGGACCGTGTACCTGCCGTCCGGCGACTGGTACGACGTCAACCACGGCACGGTCCTGCACGGCCCGGCGACACTCAAGGGCTACTCCGCCTCCCTCGGGGTGAACCCCGCGTTCGTGAGACTCGGCGCCAAGGGTGCACTCAAGGCGATCAGGGCGCTGAAGCGCGACGACGTCCCCGCCGCGTCCGTCCTGATCGGCCCCGACGCGCCGAGCACCCGCTCCGGCACACCGTTCGAGGTCACGACCACCGCGACCAACTGGAGCGGCCGTGCCATCGGCGGTGTCACCGCCACCCTCGGTGTACCGGCCGGCTGGACCGCCACGGCCACCACCAAGGCCACCGCCACAACCCTGAAGCCGGGCGCCGCGCTCACCACCACCTGGCGGGTCACCCCGGCCGCCGACGCCAAGTGGGGCGGCCACGACCTCACCGGCACGGTGACCTACGACCGCACCGCCGAGGTCGACGACACCGTCCAGGCCACCGTGGCACCCGCACCGGGCGGCGTCGCGGAACCGTACCGGACGACGCAGACCACGGACGACGCCCAATACGCCCAGGGCGGTGACCAGTTCGCCATCTGGGCGGGCGGCCAGGACCTGTCCGGCTGGAAGGACGAGAAGGGCACGGTCTACCTGCCGGACGCCGCCGGCGAACAGGCCACGGTCCGGACCGAGTTGGTCTCACAGACCGGGACGACGCCTGCCGGGAAGGCCGGGATCGCCCTCGCCGACGACCTGACCGACCCGGCCAAGGGCGGCTACGCGGTGCTCACCATGAGCAACAGCTACGGCCTGGAGTTCATGACCGACAGCAACGGCGACGGCGTCCTCGACACCTGGGCCGGCGGCGGCTCCACCTATCACCCCGCCTATCTGAAGCTGGTCCGCGACGGCACCACGTACACCGCGTACGCCAGCAAGGACGGCGACACCTGGACCACCGTCGGCACCGCCGACGTGCCCTCGGCAGCGGGCGCCGAGGACGCCGGCATGGTCGCCAGCGCCGTCAACGCGTACTACCCCGGCGAGACGCTCGAAGCGGTCTTCGACGGCTTCTCCGTCACCTCCTGAGAGGGCCCCACACCATGGCACGCACTCCCCTGGTCGCCGCTGCCGCCTTCGTCGCCGGAACCCTGGTGGCCGCGACCACGACGGCCATCGCGGGCTCCGGCTCCGGCGGCGGCAGCGACGTCAACTCCCGACAGACGACCACCTGGCTGACCGTCAAGGTCGCCGACGCCATGGGCACCAGGGACACGATCACCTGGGTGCCCACCGGATCCTTCGCCTCCTCCGCCGAGGTACGGGTCCCCCGCTACCCGACCACCGCCATCCAGGGCAGGGACACCAAGGACCTCGCCCTGTCCGCCGTCCGTAACGAGCAGGTGTCCGCGCAGCTCGCCATCGCCTCCGGGCACGACCTGCACGGGGTGCGGGCGAGCGCCGGCGACCTCACCGGCCCCGGCGGGGCGAGGATCTCCGGCAGCAGCACCCAGGTGCGGTTCGTGAGATACGTGCCGGTGCAGCGGTCCAAGAGCGAGATGGACTGGTCGGCCACCATCGACCAGGTCAGCTCCGCGACCGAGGTCTCCGGCGACCGGAACCCGGACGTCGTCGGCGACGCCCTGCAGGAAGGCTCGTCGGTCGACGTGCCCGCCTACGCGGCCCAGCCGCTGTGGTTCACCTTCCACATCCCGAAGGCCGCGAAGGCCGGCACCTACACCGGCGCGGTCAGGGTCACCGCCGACGACGGCACGAAGGTCACCTACCCGCTCTCGGTCCAGGTCGCCGACGCCGCCGTACCGGACCCGAAGGACTACGACTTCTTCCTCGACGTCTGGGCGCAACCCGAGACCATGGCGCTGAACAGCGGCGTGGAACTCTGGTCGGACCGGCACTGGAAGCTGATCGAGGCGTACGACAAGGACCTGGCGAGCCGCGGCCAGAAGGTCATCAACACCACGGTCGTCGACGATCCCTGGCACCACCAGTGGTCGCTGGGCACCCGCCGGTCGCAGACCGCCACCCCGTACTCCAGCATGGTCGCCTGGAAGTGGGACGGCAGCCGGTTCTCCTTCGACTTCTCACGCTGGGACAAGTACGTCCGGACGGCGCTGAAGGCCGGCCTCGGACCGGACATCGGGGCCTTCTCGATGCTGGCCTTCCAGGACGGCGAGCACCTCACCTACACCGACACCCGCACCGGGAAGACCGTCTACGAGAACGTCGACCTGGGCGGCGACCGCTGGCGCGAGGCGTGGGGGGAGTTCCTGCCCGCCTTCGAACAGCACGCGAAGGCGAAGGGCTGGCTGGACCACACCTGGCTGTCCTTCGACGAACGCCCGGCGGACACCATGACCGTGGTCAAGGACTTCGTCCACGAGGTGGCGCCGGCGTTCGACGACCGCATCTCGGTCGCCGGGTCGGTCAACACCGAGAGCATCGCCTCCGACCTCTCGGTCGACTGGGGCGGCATCGACCAGATGACCGCCGAGAAGGCCGAGGAACGCCGCAAGGCGGGCAAGATCACCACCTTCTACGTGTACGGCTCGCCGGCCCATCCCAACACGCTGTCCTACTCGCCCGCCGTCGAGGCACGGATGATCCCGTGGATCTCCGCGCAACGCCACCTCGACGGCTTCCTGCGCTGGTCCTACGACAGCTGGACGTCCGACCCCTTCACCCAGCCGGTGTACATCTTCAGCCAGGGCGACGAGTACCTGGTCTACCCCGGCAAGGACGGCCCGATGTCCAGCATCCGCTGGGAGCAGCTCAAGGAGGGCATCGAGGACTTCGAGCTCGTCGGCGAGCTGCGCAGGAAGGAAGGCGGCAGCGACAGCGCGGCCCTGACCGAGGCTCTCGCCACGGCGACGCGTGACCTGGACGGCCGGACGAAGAACGTCACCGACATCGAGACCGCGCGGGCGGCCGTCGTCAAGGAGCTGACGTCATGAGCAGACGCCGGCTGGCCCTGCTGACCGCCGCCCTGCTGACCGCCGGCACGTTGGCGGCGGCACCCGCGCAGGCCGCGGCCCGGGCGGCGGCCCCTCCCCCGGCCGCATCGCAGGCCCACACCGTCACCTACGACCAGTACTCCGTGAAGATCGACGGCAAGCCGCTGTACATCTGGGGCGCCGAGATCCACTACTTCCGGCTGCCCAGCCCGGACGCCTGGCGCGATGTGTTCCAGAAGGTCAAGGCGGCCGGTTTCAACGCCGTCTCGCTGTACTTCGACTGGGGCTACCACTCCGCCACGCCCGGCTCCTACGACTTCACCGGCATCCGGGACGTCGACCGGCTGCTGGACGAGGCGGAGCGGGCGGGTCTGTACGTGATAGCCCGCCCCGGCCCGTACATCAACGCCGAGCTGTCCGGCGGAGGCTTCCCCGCCTGGCGCAAGACCCGGACGGGCGTCAACCGCACCTCCGAGGAGGGCTATCTGGCCGACGCCCGGGAGTGGATGAGCCGGATCAACCCGATCATCGCCCGGCACCAGCTCACCCGCGGCACCGGCAGCGTGATCCTCTACCAGGTCGAGAACGAGTACCAGGGCGGCCGGCACGACGCCGCCTACATGCAGACGCTCATCGACTGGGCGAAGGCCGACGGCGTCGACGTACCCACCTTCGTCAACGACGGCGGAGCCAACCAGAACTGGGTGAGCGGCGAGGGCGCCCCCGACATCTACGGCTTCGACGCCTATCCGCAGGGCTTCGACTGCAAGGACCCGGACGCCTGGAAGGACCTGCCGGACTACTCCTACGTGAAGGCGTGGAAGCCCGAGTCACCGCTGATCATCCCGGAGGCGCAGGGCGGCGCGTTCGACCCCTGGGGCGGCACCGGCTACCAGAGCTGCGCGAAGCTGACCGGCACCGACTTCACCCGGGTGTTCACCAAGATGAACATCGCCGCCGGGGTGACCGGCCAGTCCTTCTACATGACCTACGGCGGCACCAACTGGGGCTGGCAGGCGGACCCCAACGCCGTCTACACGTCGTACGACTACGGTGCCGCGATCAACGAGTCACGGCAACTCACCGAGAAATACCAGGAGTTCAAGCGGCTCGGCTACCTGGTGAACTCCGTGGGCTCGCTGGCCCGCACCGAGAAGGCCGACGCCCCCGCCCCGGCCGACGACGCGGTGCGCGTCGACCGGCGGGTCAACCCCGACGACGGCACACAGTTCTTCACCATCCGCCACGCCGACACCAGGGTGACGAGCACCGACGCCACGACGTTGTCGGTATCCGGCAAGGACGGCGACTACCCGCGGGTGCCGCAACAGGGCTCCGTCACCGTCGCCGGCCATGACGCCAAACTCCTCGTCGCCGGCTACGACCTGGGCGGCGGCCAGCGCCTGGTGTACTCCACGTCGGAGATCATGACGCACGCTCAGATCGATGACCGGCAGGTGGCGTTGCTGTACGGGCGGCGCGGCGAGGACGGCGAGACCGTGCTGCGGTACGCCAAGAAGCCGAGGGTCACCGTCCTTGCCGGGGACGTCAGCGTCCACTGGGACGCCGACCGGGGCGACCTGCGGCTGAACTACACCCACTCCGGCCTGGCGCGGGTTCTTGTGGACGGCCCGAACGGCAGCCTGGAGCTGCTCCTCGCCGACGACGCCGAGACCGGCCACTGGTGGCGCCAGGACACCACCGCCGGGCCGGTCCTGGTCCGCGGTCCGTCGCTGCTGCGCACCGCGGAGGTGACCGCCGGCGGCACGCTGAAGCTCACCGGCGACTCCACCCGAAAGACGGGGATCGAGGTCCTCGCGAACACCTCGAAGGTGACCCGGACGACCTGGAACGGCACCACCACCGACGTCACCCGGGCGCCCCACGCCGTGGAGCTGCCCACGCTCAGCGGCTGGAAGTACCAGGAGGAGGCGCCGGAGGCGGCCCCCGGCTTCGACGACTCGTCCTGGACGACGGCGGCGAACCTCACCTCGAACAACCCCGATCTGAACGGCTCGTCACCCGTCCTGGCCATGGACGAGTACGGTTACCACCAGGGCAACGTCTGGTATCGGGGCCGGTTCACCACCACCGGACAGGCGACCGCGCTCACGCTGGACGCGAACACGGGGCCGACGGGTCAGTACTCGGTATGGCTGAACGGCACCTACCTGGGCAGTTCGGGCGACGGGGCGCACCCCTTCTCCGTCCCACCAGGGACCCTGCACGCCACCGGTGAGAACAACGTGATCTCCGTGCTGGCCGTGAACGCCGGGAACAACGAGGAGTGGGGCCACGACTACTCGAAGGAGCCGCGCGGCCTGATCAGCGCCGAGCTGGTCGGCGGGGCCTCGACCATCACCTGGAAGATCCAGGGCACGCGAGGTGGCGAGGATCCGGTCGACAGCGTGCGCGGTCCCTACAACAACGGCGGACTGTACGGGGAACGGGCCGGCTGGTCGCTGCCCGGCTACCCGGACGGCGGCTGGACCCGCACCACCCTCGCAGACGCCACGGCGGGGACCGAACCCGGGGTGCGCTGGTACCGCACCACCGCCCGTCTCGACCTGCCGCGCGGCCAGGACACCTCCGTCGGGCTGGAACTCGGTGAGGCGGCGGGCGCGAGCACCGCATACCAGGCGCTGGTCTACGTCAACGGCTGGCTGGTCGGCCGCTACCTCCCTGACGTCGGCCCCCAGCACCGTTTCGTGATCCCCCGGGGTCTGCTGCGTGAGCAGGGCGAGAACACCATCGCCCTGGCCGTCTGGTCCACCGCCGCGCACGCCGGTCCGGGCACGGCGAAGCTCGTGAACCTCGGCAGCGTGGCGGGCGGTATCGACGTCGGCTACGTGAGCGCGCCCTCGTACGACGCGGCGACCTACACCGTCCCCCGGGCCACGGCCCAGGTGACCGTGGACGCCGGGCCGTTCCTGAGCACGGGTGAGGCTGCCGAGGTCCCGGTGTCGTTCACCGTCCCGAAGAGCTCCCCCACCGCCCGCGATGTCGAGCTGTCGCTCGCGGTCCCGGACGGCTGGACGGCACAGGCCACCAGCCCGACCGGCTTCGCCCGGGTCGCACCCGGTGCCACGGCGACGACGACGTACACCGTGACCCCACCCGGCCACACGGTCCCCTACGCCCTGCTCACCGCGAGGGCGAAGCTGCGGCAGGCGGGCCGCGCGGCCACCGTCACCGGAGCCCGCGCCGTTCAGGTCCCACCACCCTCCCCGGCCGGCGACTCCTACGTCAGCGACCTGCCGCTGGTCGCCGCGGTGAACGGCTGGGGCCCGGTCGAGAAGAACTCGTCCAACGGCGAGTCGGCGGCCGGCGACGGCCACCCGATCACCATCTCCGGTACCGCGTACGCCAAGGGCCTGGGCGTGCACGCCGACAGCCGGGTCCGGGTCTACCTGGGCGGCGTGTGCACCCGGTTCACCGCCACCGCCGGGGTGGACGACGAGGTGGGCGACGGCGGCAGCGTCTCCTTCTCGGTGGTGGCCGACGGCCGGACGCTGCTCAACACCCCGGTGCGGTACGGCAGCGACGGCGGCACCGCCGTCGACGTGGACGTCACCGGCGCCCGCTGGCTGGACCTGCTGGTCGACGGCGGCGGTGACATCTCCAGCGATCACGCCGACTGGGCCGACGCCAAGGTGACCTGTACCGGAGCGGCCACATGAAGCGCGCACAACGCCTGCGCACCGCGCCGGTCTCGGCCGCGCCTGTCGTCGACGGCGGCGGCAGCGGCAGCCGGAACGTCTTTTCGCCCGCCGGTCTCTGGCGCGACGTCACCCGGGGCACCACCGTCCGGGGCCCGGTGACGCCGAAGGAATGCCCGGCGCCGCTCGGCGTGACCCCGGCGTTCGTGAACCTCACCGCTGCGGGAGCCGCGAAGGTCCTGGCGGCACTGACCCGAGAGGACGCCTCATGAGATGGTCCCGGTGGCCCCACGCCCTCGCCGCGGCCGTGCTGCTCGCCCTGCTGCCGGCGCCCGCTCAGGCTCAGGCGCACCGCGCGCAGGGCTGGACCGGCACCTGGGCGACAGCCCAGCACGCGTCGTACGACCCGGGCACCTCCGAGGTCACGGTGCGCATACCGGTGCACGTCAGCGCGGGCGGGACGAGCGTACGGATCCGCCTCACCAACGGCTTCACCACAGACCCGCTGACGATCGGTCACGCCACCGTCGGCCGGCGGGCGGGCGACGCCGACGTCGTCGTCGCGCCCCGGCGGCTGGCCTTCGGCGGGAAGGACGAGGTGACGATCCCGGCCGGCGGGCAGGCGGCCAGTGATCCGGTCCGGCTCAACGTACCGGTCGGCGGCGACCTCGTGGTCAGCCTGTACTTCCCCGGCCGGCTGACTCACATCAGCCAGCACTGGTACGGGTTGCAGACCGTGTACTGGACGCCGGACGGCGGCGGCGACCATGCCGCCGACCGGGCCGGGGACGCGTTCTCGGTCACCGACTCCACCTTCCCGTTCCTGACCGGTGTCGACGTCCGGGGCGGTCCGGCGCGGGGCGCGGTGGTCGCGCTCGGCGACTCGATCACCGACGGGGCGGCGTCCACGGCGGACGCCGACCGCCGCTGGCCCGACGACCTGGCCGCCCGGCTCGCAGAGTGCAGCACGCCCGCCGGGGTGCTCAACGCGGGCATCAGCGGCAACCAGGTCACCGCGGGCGTCGACGGCAACCCGTCGGCCCTGGACCGGCTGGACCGGGACGTGCTGTCCCAGCCGGGCGCCCGTACGGTGATCGTCGCCGAGGGCGTCAACGACCTCATCCGCGAGACCGCCACCGCCGACCAACTCATCGACGGCCTCACCGAGATCGCCCACCGCGCCCACGCCCGCGGCCTGCGGGTGGTAGGCGCCACGATCGTCCCCTACCGCGGCTACGGCGACCACTGGACCGAGGCCAAGGAGGCCGAACGGGCCGAGGTCAACGCCTTCGTCCGGAACTCCGGCGGGGTCTTCGACGCGGTCGCCGACTTCGACCGGGCGGTCCGGGACCCGGACGACCCCACGCGCTACGACGCGGACTTCGACTCCGGCGACCACCTCCACCCCAACGACACCGGGCTGAAGGCGCTCGCCGACAGCGTCGGTCTCGACACCCTTGGTGTGGCGGCCGGTTGCCCGGCGGCCCGCGTCCGGCTCACCCCGTACCGGCCGGAACTGCGTCCCGGGCAGGGCACGGACGTCACGGCGACCGTCACCGGCACCGGCGGCGCCGCCGTCACGGGCCTGCACACCCGCCTCGACCTGCCGCCCGGCTGGACCGCGCACCCGCTCGGCCAGGGCCGCCGCACCCTCGAACCCGGCGAGAGCACGACCGTGACCTGGACCGTCACCCCGCCGGCCGACGCGACCTGGGGCACCCGACAGATCAGCGTCACATCGTCCTTCCGCCAGGACGGACGCGTCCGGCACACCGCCGACAGCGTGGACGCCGCGGTCGTCCCCGTCCCCACCGGTGTGCGTGCCCCGTATCGGACCGTCTCCACCGCTCCGGACGCTCAATACGCCCAGAACGGCGGCCAGTTCGCCATCTGGGCGGGCGGCCAGGACCTGTCCGGCTGGAAGGACGAGAAGGCGGCGGTCTACCTGCCCGGCGGCGCACCGGCTGCCGGCAGCGTCACCGCCCGCGTCGTCAGCCAGACCGGCAGCGGCCCGGCCGCGAAGGCCGGGATCGCGGTCGCCGACGATCTGACCGATCCGGGCCGGGGCGGCTACGCCGTGCTGACCATGTCGGCCCAGTACGGCGTGGAGTTCATGACCGACAGCGACGGCGACGGCCGGCTCGACACCTGGGCGGGCGGCGGCGCCTCGTACCACCCCGCCTGGCTGAAGCTGACCCGCGACGGCACCAGCTACACCGCCTACGCGAGCACCGACGGCACCCACTGGCAGCGGGTCGGAACCGCTGACGTCCCCTCGGCGTCCGGCACCGAGGACGCCGGCCTGGTCGCCAGCGCGGTCAATCTCGACTACCCCGGCCAGGTCACCTCAGCCGCCTTCGACACCTTCACCGTCTCCTGAGTCTCCCGACGAGAGGCAGCAACCCCCATGGCAGCAAGCCGCAGACAGTTCCTCGGCACGGCGACCGCGCTCGGCGGAGCCGTCCTGCTCGCCCCGCCAGGTGCCGCCCACGCGATCACCAGCGTCATCCCCGACTACCAGCCGACCAAGCAGTCCCTGGACACCCACCCCGTACCCCGCTGGTACAAGGACGCCAAGTTCGGCATCTTCGTCCACTGGGGCGTGTACTCGGTCCCGGCGGGCTCCGCCCGGCAGATGGCCGCGGAGTGGTACCTCTGGTACCAGAGCTACAAGGACAACCAGACGTGGGCCTACCACCGCGACACCTACGGTGCGGACTTCGTCTACGACGACTTCATCCCGCGGTTCACCGCCGAGAACTACGACCCCGACTCCTGGGTACGCCTCTTCGAGCAGGCCGGCGCCGAGTACTTCGCACTCACGAGCAAGCACCATGACGGTTTCGCCCTGTTCCCCAGCGCGGTGACGGACCGCCACGCCGGGAAGTACGGCCCCAAGCGGGACCTGGTCGGCGAGTTGATGACGGCGGCCCGCAGACGCGGCACCGTACGGCCCGGCCTGTACTACTCGCTCGGCGAGTTCTTCAACCCCGCGCTGGGCAGGCCGATGCGGAACTTCTACACCGACGCCGAGATCCCCATGGCGGGCTACAAGGAGGTCTCCGACTACGTCGGGGACTACGAGCTCAGGCAGCTGTACGAGATCATCGATCGGTACGACCCCGAACTGCTGTGGGCCGACGGCCAGTGGTTCCGCAAGACCGACACCACGCCTTGGCGCAGCGAAGAACCCCTGGCCCACTACTACAACCGGGCCAAGAACCGGCACCGGCCGAAGGGCGTCGTCGTCAACGACCGCTTCGACACGCACTACGACTTCGCGACGTACGAGCAGCGCACGAACCCCACCATGGATCCGCAGAAGTGGGAGTGCTGCATCACCATGGGCTACTCCTGGGGCTACAACAAGTTCGAAGTGGACGAGGACTACAAGACCTCGGAGTACCTGATCCACCTCCTCGCGGACGTCGTGAGCAAGAACGGGAACCTGCTGCTGAACATCGGCCCCAAGCCGGACGGCACGATCCCGGCCGTCATGCAGCAGCGGCTGCGGGACATCGGTGCCTGGCTGGACGTCAACGGCCCCGCGATCTACGGGTCGGCACCGTGGCTGCGGGCCGAGGAGGAGGTCGGCACGCTGGGCATCCGCTACACGGTGACGCCCGGCAGGTTCCACGTGATCGTGCTGGGCGCCCCGAGCGGCACGCTGTCGCTGCCCGGCGACATACCCATCGGCTCCGACTCGCGCATCCGGCTGCTGGGCAGCCGGGAACCGGTGCGGTGGACCCGCTCGGACGGCAGGGTCCACCTCACCGTTCCGTCGTCGCTGCCCAGCGACATCGCCAACACGTTCACCGTCGACTGGGTCCGGTGAGCGCCGTGACGGACACCGCCTTCGACACCCTCGGACCCACGCTGCACGTCACCACCGAGCCCGCCGAGCCGACCGGCGGTGACACGGTCACGGCGACCGCCGTCCTCACCAACGACTGTCCCTTCCCGCTCAGGGGCACCGTGCTGTATCTGGCGGACCCGGGCGCCCGGACGGCCACACGGACGATCCCGCTCGGCGACCTGCGGCACGGCGCCACGGTGACCCGCCGCTGGCGGACGACGATGCCCTCCGACGTCGCGGGTGACGTGTCGTTCACCGCCCACGCCGTGTTCGACGTGGGCGGGCGCAGCAGCGACTGCGCGCGGGCCGCGAAGACGATCAGCGTGCCGTACAGGGCGAACGGTGTGCGGGACCCGTACCGGACCGTCTCCACCACCGATGACGCCCAATACGGCCAGTTCGGCAGCCAGTTGGTGGTGTGGGCGGGTGGCCGGGACCTGTCCGGCGGCACGGACGAGAAGGGCGTGATCTACCTTCCCGGCGCCGCTGCCGAGTCCTGCGTCGTCCAAGCCGAGGTGGTGAGCCTGACCGGCGCCGACAATCCGGTCGCCAAGTCCGGCATCGCGATCGCCGACGACCTCACCGACCCGGCGAAGGGCGGCTACGCGGTACTGACCATGTCGCGGAGCTACGGCGTGGAGTTCATGACCGACAGCGACGGCGACGGCCGGCTCGACACCTGGGCGGGCGGCGGCGGCTCCTACTTCCCCGACCGGCTGCGGCTGGTGCGCTCGGGTACCACCGTCACCGCGTACGCCACCGGCAACGGGCTGTCGTGGGACAAGGTCGGCAGCGCCACCGTGCCGTCGGCGGGCGGCACGGGCGACGCCGGCCTCGTGGCGAGCGCCGTCAACCTCAACTACCCCGGCACGAGGGTCCGTTCGGTCTTCGACCACTTCACCGTGGAGGCATCGTGACGTACCGGGCCGACGAGGACTTCCTGAATCCGCCCGTGTCGCTGACGGTGTCGCCAGAGTCCCCGCGCGCGGGGTCCACGGTGACACTGACGGGGACGTTCACCAACAGCACGGCGATCACGCTGGGCGGCACCGTGATGTACCTGGCCGCGGGCGGCGCGAGACGCGCGATCCGCCTGGGTGACCTCAGGTCCGGCACGTCCGTGACCCGTCACTGGAGCACGACGCTGGCCGACGACGCCGAGGGCGAGATCTCGTTCATCGCACACACCCTGTTCGACGTGCACAGGGCGGGCAGCGACTGCGTCCGCGCCGCTTCCTCCGTACTCCTGCCCTACCGGTCGCTGCCCGGCGCCTTCGACAACGCGGGGATCGCCTCCGACGACGCCCTGACGGTCGCCGACATCGACGGCTCGGGCTCCAGCCTGTCCGCACAGGCGCTCGCGTCGGCGGGGCTCTCCCCGGGCGCGGTGGTGACCTGTGACGGGGTGGACTTCACCTGGCCGGACACCGTGCCCGGCAGCCACGACAACGCCGTCTGCTCCGGTCAGACCGTGCTGCTGTCCGGCTCCGGTTCCCGGCTGGTCCTCCTCGGCACCAGCACCTGGGGCCGGGGCGCGGGGGACGGCACGGTGGCATACGCCGACGGGACCGAACAAACGTTCTCCGTCTCTGTTCCCGACTGGTACGGGGCGAACGCCGCGGCCGCCGTGGTGCTGCCGTACCGGCACACCGTCACCGGCCGGGACGGCACCCCGGTCAGCCTCTTCACCTTCGGAGTCGATCTGCACGACAAGGAGCTGGCCTCCCTGGTGCTGCCGCGGGTCAGCGGCGGCCTGGTGGCGGGGACTCCCGCCCTGCACGTGTTCGCCATGACGGTCGTGTGACCGCGCGGCAGGAAGGACGTTGATGAACGACAAACGATTCACCCGCAGACGGGTGCTCACGGGCGCGGTCGCGCTGGGCGGCGCCGCCTGGCTCACCCACCCGCCGACGGCCTACGCCGCAGGCCCCCCGTTCGACACCGCACCCGCGGCCGCCGCGCTGCGGCGACTGGTGCCCGAGCACCACGATCAGGTCGTCCTGCGGGCGGCCGGCACCACCGAAGGCGGCCCCGACCGGTACCGGGTCACCGGCCGGACGGGGCGGATCACCGTCGAGGGCACCAGTCCGGCGGTGCTGCTCACCGGCTTCCACACGTATCTGCGCAAGGCCGCGTCCGCCTCCGTCTCCTGGAACGGCGGGCAACTGGACCTCCCCCGGCTGCTGCCCGCACCCGTCGACGAGATCGACGGCTCCGCCAACGTTCCGCACCGCTTCGCGTTCAACGACACCAACGAGGGCTACACGGGGCCCTACCGGCACTGGGACGCGTGGGAGCGGGAACTCGACGTGCTCGCGCTGCACGGCGTCAACGCGGTGCTGGTCTACATCGGCGGCGACGCGGTCTACTACGACACCTTCCGGCAGTTCGGCTACTCCGACGCCGAACTGCGGGCCTGGATCCCAGCCCCTGCCCACCAGCCCTGGTGGCTGCTGCAGAACATGTCGGGTTTCGGCGGCCCGGTGTCCCGGCGGCTCATCGAGCAGCGCGCCGACCTCGCCCGGAAGATCATCGGCCGGGTGCGCGAACTCGGTATGACGCCGGTACTGCCGGGCTACTACGGCACCGTACCCGACGGCTTCCCGGCCACGTACGGCGGCGACGCGGCGGTCGTCACCCAGGGCACCTGGGGTGCCTTCAAACGCCCGGACTGGCTCGACCCCCGCACCGACGCGTTCGCCGAGGTCGCGGCAGCCTTCTACCGCAACCAGTCACGACGGTTCGGCGACTCCGGCATGTACAAGATGGACCTGCTGCACGAGGGCGGCAACGCCGGCGACGTGCCGGTCGGCGAGGCCGCCAAGGCAGTCGAAACCGCGCTGCGCAGGGCCCACCCAGGAGCCGTCTGGGCGATCCTGGGCTGGCAGAACAACCCCTCCACCGCCCTGCTGAAGGCGGTCGACAGCAGCAAAATGCTCATCGTCGACGGCCTGTCGGACCGCTACACCACCGTCACCGACCGGGAGAGCGACTGGGACGGCACACCGTACGCCTTCGGCAGCATCTGGAACTTCGGCGGACACACCCCGATCGGCGCCAACGCCCCCGACTGGGTGGACCTCTACCCGAAGTGGCGCGACAAGGAGGGCAGCGCGCTCGCCGGGATCGCGGCGATGCCCGAGGGCGCCGACAACAACGCGCCGGCGCTGGCGCTCCTCACCGATCTGGCGTGGACGCCCGGCAGCATCGACCTGGACGAGTGGTTCACCGCGTACGCCGTCTCCCGGTACGGCGCCGCCGACCCGCACGCCGTGGCGGCCTGGCGTACGATCCGCGCCACCGCGTACGGCATGAGCCGCGCCGATTCCTGGAGCGAGGCGCCCGACGGGCTGTTCGGCGCCCGGCCGAGCCTGGGCGCCGACAAGGCCGCCGCCTGGGGGCCGTCGGCCGACCGCTACGACACCACGGCCTTCGACACCTCGCTCACCGAACTGCTGCGCGTCGCGTCCGCGCTGCGTGACAGCTCGGCCTACCGCTTCGACCTGGCGGACGTCGCCCGGCAGGTACTGTCCAACCGGAGCCGGGTGCTGCTGCCGCAGATCAAGGCCGCGTACGAGGCCGGAGACCGCCACCGCTTCGACCGGCTGAGCTCCGTGTGGCTGGACTGGATGCGGCTGATGGACAAGGTGGTGGGCACCTGCGCGCAGCGTCTGCTGGGACGGTGGCTGGCCAACGCCCGCTCCTGGGGGGCGACCAAGGAGGAGAAGGACCGCCTGGAGTACGACGCGCGATCGATCATCACCACCTGGGGCGGGCAGGCGAGCAGCCAGGAGGGGCTGCACGACTACGCCAACCGCGAGTGGTCGGGGCTGGTCGGCGGACTGTACCTGACCCGCTGGCGGACGTACTTCGGCACGCTGTCACAGGCGTTGAAGGAGGGGCGCGAGCCGGACACCGTCGACTGGTTCCGGCTGGAGGACGACTGGGCGCATCAGCACACCGCGTACCCGGAGACCCCGCGCGGGGACGTGTACGGGCTCGCCCGGCTGGTCCGCGACACCCTGGCCGCCGACCCGAACCAGGTGGCCCTCACCGCGTCCGCCGACCGGGGCGCGGTGGCGGACGGGCGGCCTGCCACCGTCACCGTGACGTTCACCAACCGCAACGGCTTCGCCGCCGCGACCGGTGTGACTCTGTCGGTCGATCCGCCGGACGGCATGACGGCGCGGCCGACCGGCGCGGTGACCACGGCATCCGTCTCACCGGGCAAGTCGTTCTCGGCGGACTTCACCGTCGCCCTGACCGGTACGACCGCCGCCGGAGACCTGGTGTCCCGGATACCGGTGACGGCGGCGTACCGGACGGGCGGCACCGCGGGCTCCGCGGTCGCGGCCGTGAAGCTGCTGGCGGCCACGGGCGTCCGGGCGCCGTACCGTACGGCCTCGTTCAACGACGCGGTGTTCGGCGAGTCGGCGGCGGGCGCGCTGGCCGTCGAGGGTGCGGGGGCCGACCTGTGGGGCGGCACCAACGAGTTCGGCACGGCCTACGAAGCGGGTACCTTCGCCGAGAGGTCGGTCGCGACGGTGACGGTCACCTCCCAGGAGGCCGGAGGCGGCTGGGCACGTGCGGGGATCATCGTACGGAACGACCTGTCGGCGAGCGGCTCCGCCGGGTACGTCAACCTGGCGGTGACGCCGTCCAACGGATGCGCGCTGTCCTGGGACTCCGACGGCAACGGCACATTCGACTCGATCGCGCTGTCCGGGTCGTTCACCGCGCCGGTGCGGCTGCGGCTGACGCGGTCGGGCGGCTCGTACACCGGTGAGTGCAGTACGGACGGCGTCACCTGGACAACCGTCGGCACCGCCGTCCCGGGTGGTCCGGCGGCCGGCCAGGACGTGGGCGTCTTCATGACGGCGGCCAACGGCTGGACCGGCGCCCGGGGCCTCGCGACGTTCGAGGGGTTCACGGTCGGCTGACGGTGCCGGTGCCCCCGGGCCGGCATCTCCAGAGCGAGGCGCGGGCCCCCCGCCGCCCCGAGGTCGTGGTGCGTGCCGGATTCGGTGATCCGGCCGCCGCCCGTCACGGCCACCCGGTCGGCGTCGTGAGCCGCGTGCAGGCGGTACGCGACGGCGACGGACCGTGCTGCCCCGAAGGACGGCGGCCAGTGCGCGTTCGATGTGGCGCGCGGTCGCCGCATCCAGAGGGGCACGGTTGCCTCATCCGGCCGCCACGCTCTCCGCCATGGCGCCCCAGCTCTCCTCGATCGGAACCTCGGGGTCCACGCGGTGCAGCTGGTAGAGGTCGACGTGGTCGGTGCCGAGCCGGGCGAGGCTCTCGTCGATGGACTCGCGGATGTGTTCGGGGCGGCCGTCCGGGCCCAGGGTCCGCGAGGCGACGGGAGCCCCGGCCGCACTGGTGACGACGGAGCCGACCTTGGTGGCCGGCACCGCGCGCTCGCGGTGGCCGCCCGCCGGCGCCCGGCCCACCAACTCCTCGTTGGTGTAAGGGCCGTACACGTCGGCGGTGTCGAGCAGCGTCATGCCCAGGTCGAGCGCCGTGGGGGTCCCCCCGGTCGAGCGAAGCCGAGACCGGGGGAGGATGACCGCGATGGACCTGGCCCCGTCGCGAGGGGCTGCCATGTCGTAGCTGAAGCTCATGCGCATGCAGCCCAGGCCGATGGCACCGGTCTCGGGGCCGCGGGGGCCGAGTGTCCTGGTGCGCATGGTGGCGTGCTCCTCCCGGCCGACGTCAGGGGTGGGTGCGGGTACTGACGCGCGGGCCGTTGTAGTCGTTGTCGGTGACGTGCTCCAGCCAGGTGTTCTCCGGGCCGGCGTCCGGGCCCGGGTTCTCCCACAGGGCGAGGTGGATCATGAACTGGTCGGGGGCGGCGCCGTGCCAGTGCTCCTCGCCCGGGGGCGTGTGGACGACGTCGCCGGGGTGGGCTTCCAGCAGTTCGCCGCCGCGGGACTGGATCAGGGCGATGCCCTCGACGATGTAGAGGGTCTGGCCCAGGCCGTGCGAGTGCCAGGCGGTACGAGCGCCGGGCGCGAACTTGACCATGTTCGCGCGGGCCCGCGAGGGCTCCTCCCCGCGGTAGACGACGTCGAACCAGACGTCACCGGCGAACCATTCGGCGGGGCCCTTGCCGGTCGGCGGCTGCTTGAGGAGTTCCATGGTGCTTCCTTCTTCGTGTGCGCTGCTGTCGGGCTGGTGGGGGGATCGGTGTCAGCCGACCTTGGCGGACTCCTCCGCGATGTCCTTGAGCTGGGTGATCGCGGTCATGGCGTTGGGCCACCCGGCGTAGAAGGCCAGGTGGGTGATGGCCTCGACCAGCTCTTCCTGGGTCAGTCCGTTCTCCAGCGCCTTGCGCAGGTGGAAGCCGAGCTGCTCGGTGCGGTAGAGGGCGGCCAGGGTGGTGACGGTGATCAGGCTGCGGTCGCGCGGGGACAGGCCCGGGCGCTCCCAGACGTCGCCGAACAGGACCTTGTCGGTCAGTTCCACGAGCTTGGGCGCGAACTCGCCGAGGGCCTTCGGGGCGACGGCCTTCTCTTCGGGCATGGGGGAAACTCCTTGGCTGTTGCTGGTGCGACGTCGACGTGGTGGGGTCAGGCCGACTCGCCATGGGCGGCCCGGGTGATGCCGAGCGTGTCCTCGAAGATCCGGTAGGCGGTGCTCAGGCCTCTCCTGACGGCGAAGCGCGCGATGGCCTCGCTGGAGAATTCCGTCCCCGGGTCTTCCTTTCTCCTTCGGGTGCGCTGTCAAGACAGCCATAGGCATGGCATTCGGCACCGAATATCAAAATGCCGAGAACAATTGCGCCGACGGCGGTTTCATGGGAGATGTTTTCTGATGGCCGTCATGCCTCCGCTCGTAGTACCAACCCTGCCAGCGTCTCGCGAGCCCTCAGAGGGGAGAATTCCATCCGGGGAGGGCGGTATCCAGGGAGAGATCTCTCCTACCCTGCCGGCGAGCGAACGGTGCCAGACTGGGCAGCATGACCAGCAACGCGCATCTCAACGAGCTGGGCGAATTCCTCAAGGCCCGGCGTGCCGAGCTGAGCCCCCGTACGGTCGGCCTGCCCGACTCCGACGGACGGCGCCGCGTGGCCGGACTCCGCCGAGAGGAGGTGGCCGTGCTCGCCTCTATCAGCACCGACTACTACACCCGTCTGGAGCAGGGCCGCATCCAGCCGTCCGAGTCCGTGCTGGCCGCCCTGGTCCGAGTCCTGCACCTGAACGACGAGCAGCGGGACTACCTGTGCGGGCTGGCGGGCAGGGAACCCGCCCGGCCGCGCCGCCGGGCGGGTCAGAAGGTGCACCCGCAATTGCGTCTGCTGCTCGACGATCTCACCGCGACTCCCGGAATTGTCCTCGGCCGGTGCATGGACATCCTGGCGTGGAATCCGCTGGCCGCCGCCCTGCTCGACACCGATCTGGCACAGGTCCCGGAAAAGCAGCGCAACTATGTCCGGCTGCTCTTCACCGAGCCCTCCAAGAAGTCGCTGTACGCAGACTGGGAGGGCAACGCCCGCTCGTGCGTGGCCCATCTGCGCATGCAGGCCGCCAAGTTTCCCGACGACCCGCGGCTGACCACCCTCGTCGGTGAGCTGTCGGTGCAGGACGACGACTTCCGACGATGGTGGGGTGCCCACCATGTGACGGCCAGCACCGGGGGCACCAAGGTGTTCCACCACCCTGTCGCCGGCGAACTCACCCTTGAATGGGACATGCTCATCCGCAGCACCGACGCCGATCAGCAACTGGTCATCTGGACCGCGCAACCCGGCACGCCGTCCTACGACGGCCTGCGTTTCCTCTCCTCGTGGGCAGCCGCGCCTCACCACGACCAGTCCGCGTCCGACACGGCCAACTGACGGGCCGGGCCGGTTGTTCACCCGGTGGCCGACGTCACCACCGGGGAGGGGACAACACCGTCGGCCACGGACCCCGTGCCGGCCGCCGCCACGGCGCGATGGTGGCGACAGCCCCCGCACCGAGGGGCTGCCCGACTCCGCCGGGGCACCACGTCGGGTGCCGGGTCTGCGCCGGGAGGAAGTGGCCCTGCTGACCGCGATCACCACCGACTGCTAGTCCCGCCTGGAGAAGGGCCGCATCCAGGCATCCGAGCCCGTGCTGACCACCCTCGCCCCTGTCCTGCACCTGGACGAGGACCAGAGCGAGCACATGTTCGAGCCGGCTGGAAAGGCCGGCGGCCGACCGCGCCCGCACGCCGTGCAGCCGCACCGTAGGCACCAAGACGCTCAACCACCCTGTCGCGGCCCGCTCGTCCTCGAATGGGACACCCTCACCGCCAGTACCGACCCCGACCAGCAGCTCGTCATCAGGACCGCGGCACCCGGCACCCCCACCCACGAGGGACTGCGCGTCCTCGCCTCGTGGGCGGCCCGCAGCCCGCAGTCCACCCCCGGCACCACGAGCTGACGAACGAGCGCCGCACGCGGAGCCGGGCGGCCCACTCCACGCTCCCCGGTCTTCGTGCGGAGCCGTGGCTCAGCGGGGGGTGGGCACGGGCGGGACGAGCGGTCCCCGGCGCCCGAGCGCCCACACGACGAGCGCGAAGCCGCACAGGGCCATCCCCGCGACGGTCACGGCGGTCCACCCGCCGGCGGACCAGAGCACCGTCGCCGCGGCGGAGCCGATGGCACCGCCGATGAAGTTGCCCGTCACGAAGGCGGTGTTCAGCCGGGAGCGGGCATCGGCTGCTATGGCGAACATCCGCAGCTGGTTGAGGATGTTCAGCCCCTGTACGCCGATGTCGAGCACGACGGTCGCGACGAGGACGAGCACGACCGAGTGACCGGCGAAGGCCGCCACGACGAAGGCGACCAGCGCCAGCGTCCACGCCACTCCGGTCGCGGGCAGCGACCAGCCCCTGTCGTGGAGACCGCCCGCACGCCGGGCCGCGACGGCTCCGGCCAGACCGGCGAGTCCGAAGAGCCCGATCACGGTCACCGAGTAGTTGAACGGCTCGGCGCTGAGCAGGAACGTCAGGGCCGTCCAGAACATCGTGAACACCGCGAATCCGGTCGCCCCGAGGACCAGCGTCCACCGCGCCGTCCGTTCCCGCCGGATCACCGAACCGACGGAGGCGATGAGCGCGGGATACGACATGCTGGTCTTCGGAGCGAGGGAGGGGATCGCCCGGTACAGCAGGGCCGCGAACACGACCGCGGTGACCGCCGCGACCGCGAAGATCGCGCGCCACCCGGCGATGTCGGCGATGAGCCCGCTGATCGTCCGGGACGCGAGGATGCCCGTGAGAATGCCTGACACGACGGTTCCCACCACGGCGCCGCGGTTGTCGTCGTCGGCGAGATCACCGGCGAGCGGGGCGAGGATCTGCCCGGAGACGGTCGTCAGCCCCAGCAGGGTGATCGCCCCGAGCAGTACACCGAACGACGGCGCCAGCGCACACCCCAGGAGAGCCGCCGCGGAGCAGAGCATCATCACCGGGACGAGCCGGCGCCGGTTCAGCAGGTCGCCGAGCGGCACGATGAGCAGGACCCCGACCGCGTAGCCGATCTGCGTCATGGTCACCAGCAGACCCGCGGTCTCCGTGGACGCGTGCAGATCGTCCGCGATGAGGTCGAGCAGGGGCTGCGCCCAGTACAGATTGCCGACCGCCACACCGCCGGCCACCGCGAACAGGAACGTCAGCCCGCGGGTCATCACCCGCCGCGTCCTCGGTTGTGCTGTCGCGACGGGCAGCTCGCTGGGGGCCGAAGGCGTCGGCCTGTCCGGTGCCATAGTCGGTTTCTCCATTGTATTCGGGGTATGAAATTCGCCCACGGACGACGCGGCATTCTTTGTCAATGGACCTGTTCAACTCTTGTTCAACTTCAACTGTTGTTCAACCGGACCACATCGCCGGCGTTCGCGCTTCGCGCGAGCCTCGTGAATGGGAGCGTCCCATTCTGGGGCGCGTCTATCCAGGGAGATATCTCTCCTACCCACAGGGCGGCCGGCTGGTGCATTCCGGTGCAATGCTGCAAAGGCAGGACCCGAAACGCCTTTTCGAGGAGCAGCACCGATGTCCACCACTCCCTGCCCCACCGTGGCCGTTGCATTCCACTCCGGGTACGGCCACACCGATGGCGAAGATCCTGTTCGTCGTGACGGCGGCCGACCACTGGACGCTGGCCGACGGCACCAAGCAGCCGACCGGCTACTGGGCCGAGGAGGCGATCGGCCCGTACGAGGTGTTCAAGGCCGCCGGCTACGAGATCGAGGCGGCGACCCCGGGCGGGGGTCCCGCCGACGGTCGACGCCCTGAGCCTGACCGCCGACTTCAACGGTGGCCCTGAGGGCGCCCGGAAGATGCAGGACGCGGTACGTGACGCGACCGAGCTGGCGAACCCGATGCGGCTCGAAGACGTACGGCTGGACGACTACGCCGCCGTCTTCGTCCCGGGCGGCTGGGGCCCGATGGAGGACCTCTCCGTCGACACCGAGGCCGGACGCCTGATGGCCGAGCGGCTGGCCTCGGGCAAGGCGCTGGCCCTGGTCTGCCACGGCCCCGCGGCCCTGCTGACCACCGTCGACGCCGATGGCAAGTCGCCGTTCGCGGGCTATCGCCTCACCAGCCTCACCAACGCCGAGGCGATCGCGAACGGCCTGGCGGAGAAGGCCGAGTGGCTGCTGGAGACCCGTCTCGTCGAGCTGGGCGTGGACTACCGCGTCGGCGAGCCCTGGGGCCCGCACGTCGAGGTCGACCGCAACCTCTACACCGGCCAGAACCCCAACTCGGCCGTCCCGCTCGCCCAGGAAGTGGTCAAGGCTCTCGCCTGAAGCCGCGGCCTCGACTGCGCCATTGCTCCGGCTCCGGCCACACGGCCTCGTGCCTGTCTCCGGAGCCGGGCGGGCAGCGGGCAGCCGTCGGCTCATGGCCTTGAACGCCCCTTCACCTCACTGAGTTCTCCGTGCACCGATCAACGGGTTTGACCGGTCGTCTGAAACTGTGGAGCAACGACAATGCTGTTCGGCGACGCACCCGAGTGATCGCCGTTTCCATGCTGCTGTCCCCAGCACTCGCCACCGCCCGGACGGCGAGCGCCGATTCCCGGCAACCGTGGGTCGGTGGCTGGGCGGCCGGAATGACGGCGGGCGGGCCGAGCTTCTCGGACCAGACGGTGCGGATGGTGGTGCACAGCAACACCGCGTGACCAGCCTCTTTACAGAAGCTCTTCCGCCTGGCAGAAGCCGTCTTGCCGAGCCGACGCAAGTCTCACGACTCTGATTCCAACCACGGCACGCGGGGCGACGGAGCCCCGCCGACAGGGACGGAAACTGCCATGCCGCACATCACCGCTTTCGCCAGGAACCAGTGGTACGTCGCCGCCTACAGCCAAGAGGTCGGGCGTGAGCTGCTCGGGCGGACGATTCTCGGGGAACCGCTCGTGTTCTACCGGGCGGAGGAGGACGGTGCGCCGGTCGCCCTCAGCGACCGCTGTGTGCACCGCCGTTACCCGCTGTCGGAGAGCGGTCTCGACGGCGACCGAATCGTGTGCGGGTACCACGGGTTCACCTACGACCGGACCGGCGCGTGCGTGTACGTGCCGGGGCAGAAACGCATCCCGCGTACCGCCCGGGTCGCCTCCTACCCGGTGGTCGAGCAGGACTCGCTGGTGTGGGTGTGGGTCGGCGACCCGGCGCTCGCCGACCCGGACACCATCCCGCGCGCCCGCCACCTCGACTCCCCCGGCTGGCTGACCGTGCGCGGCATGGAGCCCATCGACGCCGACTACGGCCTCCTCGTCGACAACCTCCTCGACCTCTCCCACGAGACCTACCTGCACGGCGGGTACATAGGCACCCCCGAGGTCGCCGAGACGCCCATCACCACCGAGGTCGACGAGGGCGCCGGGATCGTGCGGGTCAGCCGGCACATGGACGACGCCGAGTGTCCGCCGTTCTACGCCCGTTCGACCGGCATCGAGGGCCGGATCACCCGCTGGCAGGACATCGAGTACCACGCGCCGTGCCTCTACCTGCTGCACAGCCGGATCGCCCCGGTCGGCGTGGTGCCGGAGGCGGACGGCAGCGACCCGAACGGCTTCCACACCGAGATCACCTACGCGATCACCCCGTCCGCGGACGGCAAGGTGTACGACTTCTGGATGGTCTCCCGGGACTGGGCGACCGACGACGCCGAGGTCACCGAGTTCCTGCGCGGCAACAACCACACGGTGGTGATGCAGGACGTGGACGCCCTCAACCTCCTCCAGCGGACACTGGGTTCGGAGCGGACCGGTTACCAGGAACTGAGCATCAACATCGACACCGGCGGCCTCGCCGCCCGCCGTATCCTCGCCCGGCTGGTCGAGGAGGGCGACAAGCCCGTGGAGAAGGTCCTGTGACCGCACCGGCCCGCGAGACCGGCGCGACCGGCGAGGTCTACCGCATCGACTGGCTGCCGGGCACCGACGTGCTGCACGGCACCTGTCACTGCGGCGCCGAGCACACCGCCCAGGACCCGGTCGAGATGTGGGAGTGGATGCTCGGCCACCCCGAAGGCCATCAGCCCCCGGAGCGCACGCCATGAGCCTGTACGAAGCCGAACTCGTCGTCACGGAACGCGTGTCGGCGGCCGAGGAAGTCGTCGCCCTGACCCTGCGGCATCCGCTGGGCGAGGAACTGCCCGGCTGGGAGCCCGGTGCACACGTCGACGTCGTGCTCGGGCCCGGACTGGAGCGGCAGTTCTCGCTCTGCGGGGATCCCGGGGACCGCTCAGGCTGGCGGATCGCGGTGCTCAGGGAGCCGGACGGGCGCGGCGGGTCCGCGTACGTCCACGAGCAGTTGGGCGTGGGTGACAAGGTGCGGGTGCGCGGGCCGCGCAACCACTTCCGGCTCGAATCCGCACCCCGCTACCGGTTCGTCGCGGGCGGTATCGGCATCACCCCGATCCTGCCGATGCTGGCCGCCGCCGAGGCCGCGGGCGCCGAGTGGACGCTGCTGTACGGCGGCCGGACCCGCCGGTCCATGGCGTTCACGGGCGAGTTGGCGCGGTACGGGGACGACCGGGTCGGCATCGCCCCGCAGGACGAGACCGGGCTGCTGGACCTGGCGGCCGTGCTCGACGACGTCCCGGACGGCACGCTCGTGTACTGCTGCGGTCCCGGGGCGTTGCTGGATGCGGTGGAGGAACGCTGCCCGGCCGGCGTGCTGCGGGTCGAGCGGTTCCAGCCGAAGGTTCAACAGCAGGCCGAGGAGCGGGAGTTCGAGGTCGTGCTCGCGCAGAGCGGTCGTACCCTCGCCGTCGCGCCCGGCGTCTCCGTGCTCGACACCGTCCGGGCCGCGGGCGTCGAGGTGCTCTACTCCTGCACCGAGGGCACCTGCGGGACGTGTGAGACGGACGTCCTCGAAGGCGAGCCGGACCACCGTGACTCGGTGCTCTCCGAGGAGGAGCGGGCGGCCGGGGAGACCATGCTCATCTGTGTGTCGCGCTGCCGAGGGGCGCGTCTGGTGCTCGATCTGTGATCCGCAGGTCCGCCTCGATCCGCGCCACCGCCGCCAGCAGGTGGGGCAGCAGATCGCGGCGGGCCGCCACGGCGGACGTCCGGCCGGAGTGCATCGCCAAGGTCACCCCGGCCACCGCTTGGCCGCTCCGGTCCCGGACCGGGGCGGCCAGTGTCGTCACACCCTCCTCGGGGTCGCCGTCGACCAGCACGTACGCCTCGGCGCGTTCGGTTTCCGGCGGGCGCCCCAGCATCGCGCGGCCCACGGCCGTACCGCGCGCCGGGAAGCGCGCCCCCACCGCGACGGCCGCCGCCATGATGCGCCGGGCCGGAACCTGGGCCACGCACACGACCACGTCCCCGTCCAGGACGCACAGCGCCGCCGACTCCCCTGCCAGGGCCGCGAGTTGCCCAAGGTGCGGGACGGCGAGGCGGGGCAGGTCGAGCCCGGAGAGATAGGCGTAGCCGAGTTCCAGGACGCGCGGGGTGAGACGGAACAGACGGCCGTCCGAGCGCACGTATCCCAGGTCGGCGAGGGTGAGCAGCAGGCGGCGGGCGGCGGCGCGGGTCAGGTCGCAGGCGCGGGCCACCTCGCTGAGCGTACGCGCCGGATGGTCGGCGTCGAAGGCGCGGATGACGGCCAGGCCGCGCTCGAAGGACCTCACGAAGTGCGGTGCGCGGGCGTTCACGGGCATCATCGCCTCCCGGTCCGACATGGCCGCCGTCCGGAACACGGTGAGAGCGCGGTTCGGTAACTGTCAACAATTTTGTCAGCCAACCCCATTGACCGGGTCCTCCGGCCGGTTCTACCGTCCCGCTCAGCACCCCCCGATCGAGCACCACTGTGCGCGGTGCGCACACCCTGTCGGAACACCGTTGTCTGCACAGGAGGAGCCATGCGTCGTCTGCTCGCCGGTCTCGCGACCGGCACCCTTCTGCTCGCCACGGCGGCCTGCGGCTCCTCCGGGGGCTCGTCGTCCACCTCGTCCTCGTCGGGCGGCACCACCACCGTCAAGGTGGGGATCATCCCCATCGTGGACGTGGCCCCCCTCTACCTCGGGCAGAAGGAGGGCTTCTTCAGCAAGCGCGGCCTCAAGCTGTCGATGACGCTCGCGCAGGGCGGCGCGGCCATCGTGCCGGGCGTGACGAGCGGTCAGTTCCAGTTCGGGTTCTCCAATGTGACCTCGCTGATGATCGCGCAGTCCAACGGCGTACCGGTCAAGGCGATCGCCAACGGCGTGGCGTCGACAGGCGTGGCCGGCGAGGACTTCGGCGGGCTCGTCGTGAAGAAGGGCAGCAGCATCACGTCGGCGAAGCAGCTGGAGGGCAAGAAGGTCGCCGTCAACACCCTGAAGAACATCAACGAGACCGCCGTGCGCGAGTCGGTCCGCAAGGCCGGTGGGGATCCGGACAAGGTGAACTTCGTCGAGCTGGCCTTCGACCAGATGCCGGCCGCGCTCGACAAGGGCCAGATCGACGCGGCGATGGCGGTCGAGCCGGCCCTTGCGACCATGAAGCTCCAGGGCGCCACCGAGATCGCCTCGCCCCTGGTCGACGTGGCGCAGAAGCTCACCGTCGCCATGTACTTCACCTCGACGTCGTACGCGCGGAAGAACCCCGGCGTCGTGTCGAAGTTCCAGCAGGCCGTCGCGGAGTCGCTGTCCTACGCGGACGCGCACCCGGACCAGGTCCGCCAGATCGTCACCACCTACACCAAGACCCCGGCGGACGTCCTGGCCAAGGTGACCCTGCCCAAGTGGCCCGCCGAGGCGAACCGTTCCTCGATCGAGACGCTGGAGAAGCTCAGCGAGCAGGACGGCCTCTTCAAGACGGCACCCGACCTGGACAAGCTGCTGCCGTGACGAAACCCGTGAAGGGGCTGAACACCGTCCTGGGTGCGGCCGGGCTCGCGGCCTTCCTCGTCCTCGGCGAGGCGGTGCCGCGGCTCGGCCTGGTCAAGGCGGACTACTTCCCGCCGACCAGCCGGATAGCCCGCGCCCTCGGCGCCGAACTCGCGGACGGCGCCTTCTGGTCGGCGCTCGGCGACACCCTCACCGGCTGGGCGGTGGGCCTGGCCGTCGCGGTCGGAGCCGGCATCGTGGCCGGGGTGGTCATCTCGATCGTCCCGCACCTGCGCGAGGCCACCGCCTCCACGATCGAGTTCCTCCGCCCGATCCCCTCGGTCGCCCTGATCCCGCTCGCGATCCTCCTCTACGGCACCGAACTCCGCTCCGTCCTCCTCCTCGTCGTCTACGCCTCGTTCTGGCAGGTGCTGATCCAGGTGATGTACGGCGTCCAGGACGTCGACCCGGTCGCCGAGGAGACGGCACGGTCGTACGGTCTCGGCACCTGGGCCCGGGTCCGCCATGTGCTGTGGCCGACCGCGCTGCCGTACGTGATGACCGGCGTCCGGCTGGCCGCCGCGGTCGCGCTGATCCTCACCATCACCGCCGAACTGGTCATCGGAGCACCGGGGTTGGGGCAGCAGATCGCGGTCGCCCAGACCTCGCAGGCGGTGCCGGACATGTACGCCCTGATCGTGGTGACCGGACTGCTGGGGCTGGTCATCAACGTGGGCGCCCGGTCGGTGGAGCGGCGGGCGCTGGCCTGGCACCAGTCGGTACGCGGGGAGGTGACGGTGTGAAGTCCGTCCTGCTGAGAGCCGGTTACGTCGTCGCCCTGCCCGCCGTCCTGGTCGCGCTGTGGTGGCTGGCCTCCGACGGCAGCACGAACGTCTACTGGCCGCCGCTGCGCACGATCCTGAAGACCTTCCCGGACGTCTGGACCGGTCAGCGGCTCCGCGACGATCTGCTGCGCAGTGTGCTGCGGCTGCTCGCCGGATACGCGTCGGCGGCCGTGGCGGGCGTGGCCCTGGGCACGGTCATCGGCTCCTACCGGCGGGTGCGGGCGGTGTGCGAACCGGTCCTTGAGTTCCTGCGGGCGGTGCCGCCGCCCGTCCTGGTCCCGGTCATCATGCTGTTCGCGGGCATCGGCGACACCATGAAGATCGTGGTGATCGCCAGCGGCTGCGTCTGGCCGGTCCTGCTCAACACGGTCGAGGGCGTCCGGGCGGTCGACCCGGTGATGGCGGAGACGGCCCGCTCCTACGGCATCACGGGTGCGGCCCGGCTCCGTACGCTGGTACTGCGTTCGGCGAGTCCGCAGATCTTCGCGGGCCTGCGGCAGGCGCTGTCGATCGGGATCATCCTGATGGTCATCAGCGAGATGTTCGCGGCCAGCAACGGGCTCGGTTTCACCATCGTGCAGTTCCAGCGCGAGTTCGCGATACCCGGCATGTGGACGGGGATCCTGCTGCTGGGCCTGCTCGGCTTCGCGCTGTCGGTGGTCTTCCAGGTGGTCGAGCGGCGGGTGCTCGGCTGGTACCACGGGCTGCGCGCGACAACCCGGCGGTCCTGAATGAACCTCGCGAAGGGGCGGTCCATGCTCGACGTACGCGGCCTGAAGAAGGTCTACGACGGATCCGGCCGCCGCATCGAGGCGGTACGGGACCTCACCTTCACCGTGGAGGCGGGCGAACTCGTCTGTCTGGTCGGCCCGTCGGGCTGCGGCAAGACCACCCTGCTGAAGTGCATGGGCGGGCTGCTCGCCCCGACCGGCGGTGAAGTCCTCCTGGAGGGGCGGAAGGTGACCGGCCCACCGCCGGGGATGGCGTTCGTGTTCCAGGAGTACGGCCGCAGTCTGTTCCCCTGGATGCGGGTCGCCGGGAACGTGGAACTCCCGCTGAAGCAGAAGCGCCTGCCGCGTGAGCGGCGCAAGGAGCTCGTCGCCGACGCACTCGGCTCGGTCGGTCTCGCGGACGCGGCCGGCGCCTACCCGTGGCAGCTCTCCGGCGGCATGCAGCAACGGGTGGCGATCGCACGCGCCCTCGCCTACGAGCCGCACGTCCTGCTGATGGACGAGCCGTTCGCGGCCGTCGACGCCCAGACCCGGGCCGATCTGGAGGACCTGGTCCGGGGTCTGTGGCGGGAGCGCGGGATCACCGTCCTGTTCGTCACGCACGACATCGACGAGGCGGTCTACCTGGGACAGCGGGTCATCGTCCTGTCCGCGTCCCCGACCGTCGTCCAGGAGCAGCTGAAGGTGGATCTGCCGGACGAGCGCGACCAGCTGCACACGCGGGTCGCCCCGCGCTTCGCCGAGCTGCGGACCCATGTGTACGAGCAGATCCAGGCGGCCAAGCGCGGGGGGACCGTTGCCGGTTCCCCCAACAAGAGCGCGTCCTGAGACACGCCGGCTCAGTCGGTCAGCCAGGCCGCCGTGTCCTGCGGCAGCCGGCCGGCGTCGTCCAGGGGGCCGCTGCGAATCAGGAGGTGGGAGTGGGCGGGGAGTTCGGCGGGAGCTGCGGCGAGGTTGACCACGCAGGTCACGTCCGCGCGGGTGAAGGCGAGGACGCCCTCGGGGGCGGGCAGCCAGGTCAGCGGTGAGTCGCCGAGGCGCGGGCGCAAGGCGATGGCGCGCCGGTAGAGGGCGAGCATCGAGTCGGCGTCGTCCTGCTGGCGGTCGACCGCGTACGACTCCCAGCCGGCCGGCTGCGGCAGCCACGGTTCCTCGCGCGAGCCGAAGCCCGCGTACGGCGCCCCGGCCGACCAGGGCAGCGGCACCCGGCAGCCGTCCCGGCCGGGGTCGGCGCCGCCGGACCGGAAGTACATCGGATCCTGGATGCGGTCCACCGGGATCTCGGCCTCCGGCAGCCCCAGCTCCTCGCCCTGGTAGATGTACACCGCGCCGGGCAGGGCCAGCGACAGCAGGGCGGCCGCGCGGGCCCGCCGGGTTCCGAGGGCGAGGTCCGTCGGGACGCCGAAGGCCTTGGCCGCGAAGTCGAAGCCGGTGTCCTCGCGGCCGTACCGGGTGGCCGTGCGGGTCACGTCGTGGTTGCAGAGCACCCAGGTGGCGGGGGCGCCGACCGGGGCGTGTTCGGCGAGGGTGGTGTCGATCGAGGTGCGCAGCCGGGCCGCGTCCCAGGGGCAGGACAGGAAGGAGAAGTTGAAGGCGGTGTGGAGTTCGTCGGGGCGCAGGTAGCGGGCGAAGCGTTCGGCGTCGGGGAGCCAGACCTCGCCGACGAAGACACCGCCGTGGGTGTCGGCCACGGCCCGCCAGGAGCGGTAGATGTCGTGGAGTTCGTCGCGGTCGACGAACGGGTGCGGGTGCGGGTGGGAGGCCAGGTCGGGCAGGTCCGGGTCCTTGGCGAGCAGGGCGGCCGAGTCGATGCGGACGCCGGCGACGCCCCGCTCGAACCAGAAGCGCAGGATGTCCTCGTGTTCCTGGTGGACGGCCGGGTGGGCCCAGTTGAGGTCGGGCTGTTCCGGGGTGAAGAGGTGCAGGTACCACTCGCCGTCGGGCAGCCGGGTCCACACCGGTTCGGTGGAGCCGACGAACTGCGACGGCCAGTCGTTGGGCGGCAGGTCGCCGCCAGGCCCGCGGCCCGGACGGAAGTGGAAGAGGTCTCGTTCCGGGCTGCCCGGTCCGGCGGCCAACGCGGCCTGGAACCAGGGGTGTTGGTCGGACACGTGGTTGGGGACGATGTCGACGATCGTCCGGATGCCCAGCTCTCCTGCTTCCGCGATGAGTTTCTCGGCCTCGGCGAGGGTGCCGAAGGCCGGGTCGATGGCCCGGTAGTCGGCGACGTCGTAACCGCCGTCCTTCATCGGTGACGGGTACCAGGGGCTGAACCACAGTGCGTCCACGCCGAGTTCGGCGAGGTACGGAAGTCTGGCGCGGACGCCCGCGAGGTCGCCGGTGCCGTCGCCGTCGTTGTCGGCGAAGCTGCGGACGTACACCTGGTAGATGACGGCCGAACGCCACCAGTCGTGGTCCTTCGGGGCATGGCTGGGCTGTCCCACTGGGCGAACCTTTCTGTCGGAGGAAGGGCCGTCAGCCCTTGGTGCCGCCCGCGCTGATCCCGGCGATGATGTGCCGCTGGAAGACGAGGAACAGCGCGACCATCGGGATGCTCGCGATCACCATCGCGGCGATGAGGACGGTGAGCTGGATGTTCTGCGACAGCTGGACCAGGGCCACGCTGATGGGCTGCTTGTCGGTGTCGGAGAAGACCATCAGCGGCCACAGGAAGTCCTGCCAGACCGCGACCAGGGCGAAGATCGAGACGACCCCGAGGACCGGCCGGGACATGGGCAGCACGACCGACCACAGGATCCGCAGCTTTCCGGCGCCGTCGATCTCGGCGGCCTCCAGCACGTCGCGGGGCAGCTGGTCGAAGAACCGCTTGAGGAGATAGAGGTTGAAGGCGTTGGCGACGGCCGGCAGCCAGATGCCGAGCGGGTCGTTGAGCAGGCTGGTGTGGATGAACGGCAGGTCGGCGGCGGTCAGGTACTTGGGTACGACCAGGGCCTGGGCCGGGACCATCAGGGTGGCCAGGATGCCGCCGAGGATCACCTTGCCGAAGGCGGGTCGGAGCCTCGACAGGGCGTAGGCGGCTGCCGTGCAGAACACCAGCTGGAAGGCCCAGGCGCCGGCGGCCTGCACCACCGTGTTCCACAGGTGCTCAGGGAGCTGCATCAGGTCCCAGGCGTCGGTGTAGCCGGTCAGGTGCCAGTGCTCGGGGATGACGGTGGGCGGGGTCCGGGCGACCTCGTCCGGTGACTTCATCGCCCCGGTCACCATCCAGTAGACGGGGAAGAGGAAGGCGAGTGCGAAGAGGACCACGACACCGGTGAAGACGGTCCAGTAGACCGCCCGCCCGCGCGGGCGGGCCAGGGTCGCCGGGGAGATCAGGGTGCGGGTGGCGCTGCTCATCCGTCCTCCCCGGAGCGGGTCAGCCGCAGGTACCCGGCCGAGAAGATGCCGAGCAGCACCAGGAGCATCACGCTGAGCGCGCAGGCGCCGCCGAAGTCGTTGTAGAGGAAGGCGTACTTGTAGATCAGGTAGAGCACGGTGACCGTGGCGTTCTCCGGGCCGCCCCCGGTGATGACGAACGGTTCGGTGAACACCTGCATGGTGGCGATGATCTGAAGGAGCATCAGCATGAGGATGACGAACCTGGTCTGCGGGACCGTCACGTGCCGGACGCGCTGAAGGAGGTTCGCGCCGTCGAGCTCGGCGGCCTCGTACAGCTCGCCGGGGATGGACTGGAGCGCGGCCAGGTAGATCAGGACGGTGCCGCCCATGTTGGCCCAGGTCGCCACGATCACCAGCGAAATGAGGGCGGTGTCGGTGCCGTTGGACCAGTTGGAGGTGGGCAGGTGCAGCAGGCGCAGGGTCTCGTTGGCGAGGCCCGCTCCGGGGTCGTAGAACCACTTCCACAGCAGGGCGCTGACCACCGGCGGGATCATCACCGGGAGGTAGACCACGACCCGGAAGAACGCCTTGGCGTGCCGCAGTTCGTTCAGGACCAGGGCGAGGACGAACGGGATGGCGAAGCCGATCAGGAGGGCAAGCAGGGTGAAGGTGAGGGTGTTGCGCCAGGCCGCCGAGAACTCGGGGTCGTGCAGGACGCGGGTGAAGTTGGCGGCGCCGACCCATTCGGGGGACGAGCCGGGCGTGTACTTCTGGAAGGAGATCACGACGGCGCGGATCGCCGGGTACCAGGAGAACAGGGCGAAGCAGATCAGTCCGCCGAGCAGGAAGCCGTAGGCACGGGCCTGGTCGATGAGCCGGCGCCGCCTCCGGTCCCCTGCCGGGGGCGGCGCCGGGACCTGTCGGACGGCGACCGCCGCCGGGGCGGGCCGTCGTGCGGCCGTCTTGGTCATCGCGGTCAGCCCCGGGCCAGGATGCCGTCGATCTTGTCGTCGGCGTCCTTGAGGAGCTGGTCGATGTCGGCGTCCTTCTTGGTGAGGACGGCGGAGACGGTGCCGTCGAGGACGGAGTAGATCTGCTGGGCGTCCGGCGGCTCGATCTTCATCTGCAGGGACTGGTTGCCGTCCAGGAACGCCTGGTAGTTCTCCACCGGCACGTTGGCGTTGGCCTTCTTGACCTGCTGGTCCCTGGCGTCGGCGGCGCCGGTGAACAGGCGCGGCTCGGGCAGGCCGACCGGGGCGTTGTTCTTCTTGGCGCGGGCGTAGTCGCCGAGGAAGCCGTCGCCCGGCGTGAGGAACATGGAGTCGAGCCACTTCAGTCCGGCGCGGATCTGGGCGGGGGTGTCCTTCTTGTTGAACATGTAGCCGTCGCCGCCGATGAGCGTGCCCTGGCCGCCGGGCATCGGGCCGAGGGCGAGGTCCTTGTAGTTGCCGCCCTTCTCCTTGACCAGGATCGGGATGTTGTCCGGGGCGGAGAGGTACATGCCGAGCTTGCCCGAACCCATCATCTGCTGGACGTCGTTGATGATCAGCAGCTGCTTGCTGCCCATCGAGTCGTCGGTCCAGCGCATGTCGTGCAGGTTCTGCAGGACCGCGTGGCCCTCGGGGGTGTCGACGGTCGCCGACCTGCCGTCGGCGGAGACGACGTCACCGCCCTGGGAGTACATCTCGGCGGTGAAGTGCCAGCCGCCCTGGTTCTGCGCGCTGTAGTCGGCGTACCCGACGGTGCCGTTGCCGAGCGCGGCGATCTTCTTGGCGTCGGTGCGGACCTCGTCCCAGGTGGTGGGCGGCTGGTCGGGGTCGAGACCGGCCTGCTGGAAGAGCTTGCGGTTGTAGATCAGGCCCATCGAGTAGCCGGTGCGCGGGATGCCGTAGACCTTGCCGTCGACGGTGTAGATGTCCCGCAGCTGCTTCTGGATGGTGTCGTAGCTCTTCAGCTCCTTGAGGTACGGCGTGAGATCGGCCGCCTGGTTGATGTCCACGACGTGCTCGGCGTCGGTGAAGTACGTGTAGAAGACGTCCTCCATCTGGCCGCCGGCGAGCTTGGCGTCGAAGGTCTTCGGGTCCTGGCAGGGGAACGCGTCGTGTGCGACGACGTCGATGTCCGGGTTCTTCTTCTCGAAGTCGGCGATGTCCTGTTCGAAGAACGACCGGTCGACCTTGGCGCTCTTGGGCGGCTCGCAGTTGACGGTGATGCGCGTCCTGCCGCTGCCCGCGTCGTCGTCACCCGACCCGCAGGCCGAGGCGGAGAGCGCGAGCGAGGAACAGACGCCGAACGCGACGAGAGCACGGTGGAACCCGGTGCTGGACATCGGTGGACCCCCCAGAACAGGAGCGGTTGGGCGCCGCACCAGGACAGGTGGGCGCCGCACACTCAAGCACCGGCGACACGGCAGCGCAAGATGTCACGCAGACTCTGTAATTATTCGACAGCCAATGGACTCTGTTGAGGCTCAGGCTTTCGGCGCTTGCGCGGTGGACCCCCTGACGACCAGCTCGGGCTCGAACAGCAGCTCCTCCGCCGGTACGGCCGTGCCGCCGATCTGCGCGTTCAGCAGCTCCACGGCGGCCCGGCCCATGGCCTCGATGGGCTGGCGGACGGTGGTGAGCGGGGGTTCGGTGCAGTTCATGAACGCCGAGTCGTCGTAGCCGACGACCGAGACCCGGCCGGGAACCTCGTACCCCTTGCGGCGGGCCGCACGCACGGCGCCCAGGGCGAGGGGGTCGCTGGCACAGATGATGCCGGTGACACCCCGGTCGAGGAGCCGGGACGCGGCCGCGTGACCGCCCTCGATGGAGAAGATCGCGCGGGCCACGAACTCGTCGGGCACGTCGCCGGTCGCGCGCGCGGCGGCCAGCTTCCGGGCCGAGGGAACGTGGTCGCCGGGACCGAGGACCAGCCCGATGCGCTCGTGCCCGAGGGAGGCGAGGTGCCGCCAGGCCTGCTCCACCGCCACCGCGTCGTCGCAGGACACACCCGGGAAGCCGAGGTGTTCGATGGCCGCGTTGACCAGCACCACCGGGATGTTGCGGTCCGCGAGCAGCCGGTAGTGGTCGTGCGGTGCCTCGGCCTGGGCATAGAGACCGCCGGCGAACACCACACCGGAGACCTGCTGCTGCAGCAGCAACTCCACGTAGTCCGCTTCCGAGACCCCGCCCTTGGTCTGGGTGCACAGCACCGGCGTGAGGCCGAGCTGGGCCAGGGCGCCGCCGATGACCTCGGCGAAGGCCGGGAAGATCGGGTTCTGCAGCTCGGGCAGGACCAGACCGACGAGCCGGGCGCGCTCACCGCGCAGCTGGGTGGGACGCTCGTAACCGAGCACGTCGAGGGCCGAGAGCACCGCCTGCCGGGTCGCCTCGGAGACTCCCGGCTTGCCGTTGAGCACCCGGCTGACCGTGGCCTCACTGACCCCGACCTTCTTGGCCACTTCCGCAAGTCGTCGCGTCATGACCGCAAGCGTACCGCAAGTTACGCAAGTATTTTGCGTAACCGCTCGGCGGCCGGATCAGACGCGGCTGGTGGTCGCCGTGTCCGCCGACAGCCTCTGCGCGAGGTAGATCGGGACGACCGACAGCAGGACGAGCACGGCCGCCACCACGTTCACCACCGGCGCCTGCTGCGGACGGGTCATGTTGTCGAAGATCCACAGGGGCAGGGTCTGCACCCCCGGTCCCGCGGTGAACGTCGTCACCACGATCTCGTCGAAGGAGAGCGCGAAGGCGAGCAGCCCGCCCGCGAGCAGTGCCGACCGCACCAGCGGGAAGGTGACGTCCGCGAAGGCGCGGAAGGTGTCGGCGCCCAGGTCGGCCGCGGCCTCCTCGTAGCTGCCGGAGGTGCGGCGCAGCCGGGCCACGACGTTGTTGAAGACGATCACGACACAGAAGGTGGCGTGTCCGACGACCACGGTGAACAGGCCGAGCCCGACGCCGAGCGGTTCGAGGACCGTGCTGAACGCCGAGTTGAGGGCGATGCCGGTGACGATGCCGGGCAGCGCGATCGGCAGCACGACCACGAAGGAGAGCGCGTCCCGGCCAAAGAAGCGGTGGCGGGCGACCGCGAAGGCGACCAGCGTGCCCAGCACCAAGGCGATCGCGGTGGCCCCGAGCCCCGCCTTCACGGAGGTCCACAGCGCCTCCCGGGCACCGGAGCTGCGCCAGGCGGCCGACCACCAGTGGGTGGTCAGGCCGGGCGGCGGCCAGCTCGCGCTGCGGTCGGGGTTGAGGGAGTTGACGAGGACGAGGAGGAGGGGGACGTAGATGACGGCGAAACCGAGGGCGGCGGCGACGCGGACGGCGACACGGGCGGACCGGGAGAGTTGCATGGGACATATCACCCGTCGTCAGAGGCTGCTCAACGCCCCCGTCCGCCGCATCGCCAGCAGGTACAGCACGATGACGACGACCGGGACGGTGGCGAGGGCGGCGGCCATGGGCAGGTTGAGTTCGATGTTGGCGTAGACGAGGTTGCCGATGAGCTGGGTCTTGCCGCCGACGATCTGCACGGTGATGTAGTCGCCGAGGCTGAGCGAGAACGTGAACACCGATCCGGCGGCGACCGACGGCAGCACCATCGGCAGCACCACGGACCACAAGGTCCGCCCGGCGCGGGCGCCCAGGTCCGCCGACGCGTCGAGGAGGTTGTCGGGCAGCTGCTCCAGCGCGGTGTGGATCGGCAGGATCATGTAGGGCAGCCACAGGTACGTCAGGGTCAGCACAGTGGCCGGCAGCCCGAAGCCCGGCCCGCTCAGCCCGAGCGGCTTCAGCAGCCAGTCGGCGAGGCCGCCCTCGGACAGGATCAGCCGCCAGGCGTACACCTTGACCAGGTAACTCGCCCACAGCGGCGTGAGGATGGCGACCACGAGGAGCGGGCGCCTGCTGGGCCTGGCGACCCGGGCGGTGTAGAACGCGACCGGAAAGGCGATCACCGCGCACAGGGCGGTCACCGCGAGGGCGACGCCGACGCTGCGCAGGATCACCTGCCGGAACACCGGCGTGGTGAACAGCTCGTGGAAGTTGTCGGTCGACCACGCCTTCACCACCTCGGAGGTGAAGGAGTCCGTCGTCCAGAACGCGGAGACGAACAGCACGGCCAGCGAGCCGAGATAGAGCACGGCCAGCCACAGCAGCGGGGCGGTCAGCAGCAGCGCGAGGCGGAGCCGGGGGCGCCGGTGCAGCGCCCCCGCGGTCCGGGTGAGCAGGGCCATGGGTCAGCCCTTGATCTCGGTCCAGGCCTGCACCCACTTGGCGTACGGCACGCACGTGACGTCCGTGCGGCCGTCCAGGCACTGCTCGATGGGTGTGTTCCAGAAGGCGATGTTCTTCCAGTAGCTCTCGTCGGCCGCGTGGTAGGTCGCGCAGAAGTTCTTGTCGCTGGTCAGGTCGCAGGCCTTGGCGTTGGCCGGGGCCTCGCCGAAGTACTCGGCGACCTCGGCGTTGACCTTCGGGGAGACGATCCAGTTCAGCCACTTGTAGGCGCAGTTGGGATGCTTGGCCTTGGCGGAGACCATCCAGGTGTCCGACCAGCCGGTGGACCCCTCCTTCGGGACGAAGGCCTTCACCTTGGCGCCCTCGTCGGCGGTGAGGTTGGCGATCACCTGCCAGCTGGTGCCGATGACGGAGTCGCCGCTCTTGAAGGCGGAGATCTCCTTGAGGTAGTCGCTCCAGTACTCGCCGATGTCCGCGTTCTGCCGTTTCAGCAGGGCGACGGCCGCCTCGAACTGCTTCTGGTCGAGCGCGTAGGGGTCCTTGATCTTCAACTCGGGCCTGGTCGCCTTGAGGTACAGGGCCGCGTCGGCGATGTAGATCGGCGAGTCGTAGGCGGTGACATGGCCCTTGTACGTCCCGGCGTCGTCGAAGACGGCGGACCAGGAGGTGGGGGCGGGGCTGACCTTCTGGGTGTTGTACATCAGCAGGTTGGCGCCGCGGCCGTGCGGGATGCCGTACATCTGGCCCTTGACCGAGTTCCAGGCGCCGTTCTTCAGGCCGCTGAAGACGTCCTTGTAGTTCGGTACGAGCTTGGTGTTGACCGGGGCCGCGTCGCCGGAGGCGATCAGCCGCAGGGAGGCGTCGCCGGAGGCCGAGACGGCGTCGTACTCGCCGGTCTTCATCAGCTTGACCATCTCGTCGGAGCTGGCGGCGACCTTGGAGTTGACCTGGCAGCCGGTCTGCTTCTCGAAGTCGGTGACCCAGTCCACCTTGGGGTCGTCGGAACCGTCCTCGACATAGCCGGCCCAGGCGATCAGGTTCACCTCGCCCTCGGACCTGCCCAGCTTGGCCAGGGGTTCGAGGTCGGGCGGGTTGAGGCCGGCCGAGGAGCCGGAGCCGGAGGAGCCGCAGGCGGTGGCGGCCAGCAGCAGCGCGGCGACGGCGGCCGCGGTGAGGGGACGGGTGAGGCGCACGGCGTACTCCAGACGTGAGTGACGGCGGGTCCGGACGTGAGGACGGCGGATCAGTCGGGGACGTGGACGGTGTGCCGGCGCTGCCAGCGCAGCCGGACGCGGGTGCCGCGCAGGGCGGCGACGTCCTCGGCGGAGGTGTCGAGGTTCTGCTGGAACGCGGTGAGCCGGCCGCCGCCATCCAGGTCGACCAGGAAGCGGGTGGCGTCGCCGAGGTAGACCACCTCGGCGACGGTGCCGGCGGCGGTGGCATGCCCTTCCTCGTCCGGGTCGGCGGTCTCCCTGAGGACCCGGATCTTCTCGGGCCGGACGCTGTGGGTGCCGCTCTCGCCGAGCACCCGCAGGGCGGCCTCGCCGGAGAGCAGGTTGGAGGTGCCGACGAAGGAGGCGACGAACGCGGTGGCGGGGCGTTCGTAGATCTCGGCGGGGGTGCCGACCTGTTCGACGCGCCCCTGGTGGAAGACGGCGACGCGGTCGCTCATCGTCAGGGCCTCCTCCTGGTCGTGGGTGACGAAGACGAAGGTGATGCCCACCTCGCGTTGCAGGGCCTTGAGTTCCCTCTGCATCTGCTCGCGGAGCTTCAGGTCGAGGGCGCCGAGCGGTTCGTCGAGGAGCAGCACGCGGGGGCGTCCGACGAGGGCGCGGGCGAGGGCGACGCGCTGGCGCTGGCCGCCGGAGAGCTGGGCGGGGCGGCGGCCGCCGTAGCCGTCGAGGCGGACCTCGGCGAGGGCCTTGCGGGCCCGGACCAGGCGTTCGGCCTTGGGGACCCCCCGGACCTTGAGGGAGTAGGCGACGTTCTGCTCGACGCTCATGTGCGGGAACAGGGCGTAGTCCTGGAAGACGGTGTGCACGTCCCGTTCGAAGGGGGCGCGGCGGGTGACGTCCTGCCCGGCGAGTTCGATCGTGCCCGCGGTGGGCGTCTCGAAGCCGGCGATCAGGCGGAGCACGGTGGTCTTGCCGGAGCCGGAGGGGCCGAGCATCGAGAAGAACTCGCCGTCCCGGATCTCCAGGTCGACCCCGGCCACGGCGCTCGTGTCGCCGAACGACTTCCGCAGATCCCGCAACCGGATCGCACTGGCCTCCATGGGCGGGAACCTTTCTGCCGCTGTTCTGCGTTGCATCTGGTGACCGGAAAGATATGAAGTCATAGTTCACAGCTCAAGACCCTTCCGAGGTAAAGGTTGGGTCAACGCATAGGGTGGTGGGCCGTGAGACAGCACCAGACGGTGGGCGGCGCCCGAAAAGCCGTCTTCGCCCCGGTGGACAGCGGGGCCCGGGTCGCCGCCGTCGTACGCCGCATCGGCGACGCCATCGAGCTCGGCCTGCTCGCCGACGGGGAGCAGCTGCCCGGCGAGACGGAGCTGGCCGGACAGCTCGGGGTGTCCACCGTGACCCTGCGGGAGGCCCTGATGGCGCTGCGCCAGCAGGGTCTCGTCGTCACCCGACGGGGCCGGGGCGGCGGCAGCTTCGTGTCCTCCCCCGAGGTGCCCGACCGTGAGCGGCTCACGGAGCGGCTGCGCGGCTGGAGCCCCGAGGAGCTGCGCGACCTCGGCGACCACTGGGCGGCCCTGTCCGGCACCGCGGCCCACCTCGCCGCCGAGCGCACCGAGGACCACGACCTCGACCAGCTCCGCCGGACCACCGAGGAGCTGCGCGGGGCGCCGGACGCGGCGGCGCGCGGCCGGGTGTACGGCCGCTTCCACGTGGAGCTGGCCGCCGCCGCCCAGTCGGCCCGGCTCACCCGGGAACAGGTCGCGCTCCAGACGGAGATCGGGGCGCTGCTCTGCCTTGTGCTCGGCGACGACGAATATCGTGAAGAGGTGGCGGACCGTCACCGGTCCGTGATCTCCGCGGTGCAGGATGGGGCGCACGCATCGGCCAGGGAGCTGGCCGAGCGGTGCGTACGGGACGCGACAGCACGGCTCATCGCCCTGCGGCTGGCCCTGTAGCCGCGCCGCGCCCGCTCCCCCGTCCGCCGGAGGGCACCATGAGCCGCAGCACCGTCCCCTCCCCCGCGGCGGCGGCCACGCTCGACGCCGCCGAGGAGTACGTGGCCGCGCGGGTGGGCCACGCCCTGGAAGCGGTGTTCGACGCCGTCGCGGCCACCCGCGCCGACACCGCCGCGCTGCTGGCCCGGGTGGCCGCCGAGGGCCGCCGGCCCGTGACCGCCGACCTCGCCGCCCTGCGCCCCGGCCTCCATCTGCGCCTGGCCCGGCAGGAGTTGGTCTCCGGTGTCGGGTTCGTGGCGGCGCCCGGGGTGCTGGCCGACGTCCCGGCCTGGCTGGAGTGGTGGCAGAGCGACGCCTCCGGGGACGTGCGGCCGCTGCTCCTCGACCTCGACCCGCGCACCTCGGCCTACTCCGACTACACGCACTGGGACTGGTTCGCGCTGCCCCGGGACACCGGGCGGCGGGCGGTGGCCGGGCCGTACGTCGACTACCTCTGCTCGGACGAGTACAGCCTCACGCTCTCCGCGCCGGTGGAGGTGGGCGGCCGGTTCCTGGGCGTGGCCGCGGCCGACGTGTATCTGCGGCACTTCGAGGCGGCCGCGCTGCCGCTGCTGCGCGGGCTGCCCGGACCCGCGCGGCTGGTCAACGCCCGCGGCCGGGTGGCGGCGTCGGCCGACCCGGCCCAGCTGGCGGGTTCACTGGCCAAGGGACCGGACTTCGCGGCGGTCCTGGAGAGCGGGCGGCCGGGCACGTTCGGCGGGACGCGACTGGTGCCGTGCCGGGGCGTGCCCCTGGTCCTGATGGTGGCGGGTGGATGAGACGGGGTGGAGGCGGGGCCGCAACGGCGCCGTGGCGGGGCCGGGAGGACGCCGGCGTCCGGCCCGGCGCCGTCGGCGACCTGAACGCCGGCGGTGCCGGGTCAGCCTTCGGGAGCCGGGACGACGGTCAGATGGGCGCCCAGACCGCCGGGCCGCCGGGAGCGGCGCGGGGCGGCGGCGGGGCGGGGGGCGGCGCGCAGCACCAGGGTGTAACGCGCGTAGCCCATGTCCTGAAGGGCCTTGGGGGTTTCGCCGACGACGCGGCACTCGGTGGCGCCCAGCAGCGGGTCCGGGTGCACCAGGGACCGGACGGCTCCGTCGAGCTGTGCGCCCACCTCGCCGACGGCGCGCAGCCAGTGCGGCAGGCCCTGCCGGAAGGCGGCCTCCATGATGGGGTCCTGGGCGATCTCCCGGCGGATCGACTGAAGTTCGTGGTCGTGGCCGTAGCGCTCCAGGGTGCTCTTGAACTGCGCCAGCATCGGCAGGCACCAGCCCGCCTCGTGGGCGTCGAGAATCGTTCCGGCATCCGGATGAAACAGGACGAAGCGCAGGAAGTTGTCCCCCGGCATCGCGGTGGGATGCGGGGCGACCGCCCGGAAAAGTGTCTCGAACGCGCCGTTGGCCAGCACCACGTCCCAGCGGTGGTCCACCACCAGGGACGGGAAGGGGACCGCGTCCACCAGTAACGCGTAGTCCTGGAGGTACGCCTGGGCCTCAAGGCCTTCGGGGACGGGCCGCGGCGCCGGCCGCCGCCCACCTGCCTGATATGCCATCGGGAGGTCACCCCTCTTGCCTATGCGGCCTTCTCGCGGCGATGTGATCCTGCTGCCCCACCCTGAGTCATGTCAACTATCGTGGCATTTCATGCCTGTTGACGTCCGAAATTGGCCACAGTTGTGGCGAGACCTGGATGTGAGTTCGAATGACCGGCTAATCTCCGGGGGGTTCATGCCGGGAAGTCCAGACGGCGCTGCTTGTGAGAAGCCCCTGATTCCCCTGAGAGACGTAGGAGTTCTGTCGGTGACGGATGGCTACGAGGATCCGGGCGCCACGGCGACCGCCCAGCTGCCGGCCGCCGTCGCCCGCGTCACCGCGCTCGCCGACCGGCTCGGTGTCCCGCACGCCGAGGTCTTCCACGTCGGACGGCTCTCCTTCGCCTGCGGTGTCCCCGAGCCCGTGGTCCGGGCCCTGCTGACCGGCCGCCCGGCGGGCGAGCCCGACGTCCAGGCCCGCTTCCTGCAACGCCTGGACCTGCTGCGCCGCACCCGGCTCAAGCCGAACGGCCGCAAGCACACCCAGCAGGAGATCGCCGACGGCGCGGGCATGTCACGGCAGCAGGCCGGCGCCCTGATCAACGGTGACCGGCGGCCGACCATGGAGCACTGCGACGCCCTCCAGCGCTTCTTCCGCGTGCACGCCGGCTTCCTCACCGCCGAGGACCCCGAGGCGCTCGCCGGCGCCCTGCAGCGCGTCGAGCAGGAGCTGCTGCAGAAGCTGGCCGACCGGGAGCGGGCCGCCGCCGAGACCGCCGAGGACCCGCTGGAGCGGCTGCTGCAGGACCACGGGGTGCGCGGTATCGCCTGGCGTGCCGCCCAGCTGCCCACCGACCAGCACCGGGACAAGGTCGCGGAATGGCTGGACATGCTCCTGGAGAGCGTCAAGCGGCCCCAGTCGTGAGCCGAGAGTCGTGAGCCGAGGGAGAAGAGTGGGCATCGGCAGGGACATGCGCCGGCTGAGCGGCGAGCTGGTCGGGGAGCTGAGCGTGCCCGCGCCCGCTCCCCCGCAGGAGCTGTACCGGGCACTGTGCGACGCGCTGGGCCGCCGCCGCGGCCGCCCCGTCCAGTTCCGTACGGCCGTCTTCCCGCCCGGCACGGCCAGCGGGCTCTGGCTCGACCTGGCCGACCGCGACCTGGTCGTCGTCGAGGAACGCACCGTGCCCGACCACCAGTTGGTGATCCTCGGCCACGAGCTGTGGCACATGCACGCCGAGCACTGCGGCCATGACGTGGAGGGGGTCGGGGTGGCCGCGCGGCTGCTCGGCGCGGCCACCGGCACCGGCTTTGACGCGGGCCCCCGTACCGAGGCCGACCAGGCCGCGCTCCAGGCCGCCGTCCAGCGGGTGGCCGCCCGCACCCGTTTCGACCGGGCCGAGGAACGGGACGCGGAGACCTTCGGGCTGCTGCTGGCCAGCAAGTGCCGGACCTGGCTCGCGGGTTCGGTCCTGCGCGGGCCGGTGCGCCGGCACGACGTGGCGGGCCGCATCGAGACGTCGCTGGGCTATCTGGGGAAGTGACGCACCCCCGGCCCGTGGCCGGGGTGCGTGGCCGGGGTCGTGACCACCGCGGCACACGCTCAGGTGGCGCTGCGCTCGCTCGCCTCGCGCAGGTCCCGCTGCGCGGGCGCGCCGGGGCCGGTGTCGGGGCGGCCGTCGAGGAGCAGGGTGCGCCAGTGCTCACGGCTCCAGTCCGCCGGAGCGGTGGCGTCGGTGAACTCCCGGATCAGGGATACGAACCGGGCCGGGTCGGAGTGGAACGGGAAGTGCCCGGCACCCTCGAAGATCTCCAGCCGGGCACCGGGCATCGCCTCACGGGCGTGGTGGGCGTGCCGTACCGGGACCACGCTGTCGCGGTCGCCCCACAGCAGCATGGTCGGCATGCCCTCGGTCAGATAGCAGCGGTCCAGCATGGTGACGACCTGGCCGCGCCAGTCGACGACCGCGCGCAGGGTGCGGATGAAGGCGTTGCGGGAGGTCTCGTCGGGGAGCGCGTCGACCAGGGTGAGCAGTTCCGGCGCGTCCTGGCCGAGGCCGGTGTCCAGAAGCCTCAGCAGGCGCACGGCCAGGCCCACCTGGAGTCGCATACCGGGCAGCCGCAGCGCGGACAGCAGCAGATGGGCACCGGGGAGCGAGACGAGCCGGAGTACCGGGTTGACCTCGCGGCCCACCCCGCCCGCGCTGACCAGGACGAGCCGCTCGGTGCGCTCGGGAAACTGGTAGGCGAACTGCATCGCGACTCCCCCGCCCAGCGAGTGCCCGACGAGGGTGGCGGACTCGATGCCCAGGGTCGTCAGCAGATCCCGCACCCCGTTGGCGTAGGCGGCGACCGAGTAGTCGGCGCGGGGCTTGTCCGACTCGCCGTGGCCGAGGAGGTCGGGGGCGATCACGGTGTGGGTGCGGGCGAGGTCGGGGATGAGCTTCGCCCAGGTCGCCGAGGAGTCCCCGATGCCGTGGATGAGGACCAGGGCGGGCCCGTCGCCGGCGATACGGTAGGCACGCCGGTACCCGTGCACGACCCGGTGGCGCGCCACGAATTCCCCTTCGCCCACCGGGCGCAGGTGCGCGGTGCGCCGTGAACGGCTGGGCATCGCTTCCGACACGGCTCGGCCTCCCCCGCTGTCCCGGGCGCTGCCGCCCGGCCGGATCCCTCTCCTTCCAGGGTAGGAAGACATTTCCCCACGGAGTTTCGGTGAGGTTTCGCCTCCGCTAAGCGGGCGAACCGGGGCCGGGCGCGGGGGCGTTGTCAGTGGTGGACGGCAAGCTGGGGGGTGCGCACCGTACACCCGGTGTGCCCGCGCCGTCCGGGCGCGTGACCACGACGACCGACGGGGAGAGCCGACCGATGCACACCGCCGTACTGACCGACCGTGAACGCGCCGCCGTCCAGGCCTATCTGCGGCTCCTGCACACCGTGCGCGCCGCCTTCGACGGACCGCCCGACGCCCCGCGCCCCTTCGTGGTGCCGCCCGCCGTGCTCGCCGAGGCCGAGGAGGCCCTGGCCGGCGCCGGACTGACGGGCAACGAGGACGCGTTCTTCCGGCTCCTGCACGACTGGTGCCCACCCACCTGAGCCGGCGCGGGGCGTCAGGGGTGCGGCACGACCACGGCGGAGGTCAGCATCCCGTGCGCCACGCTCCAGCGGCCCTCGAAGACCTCCAGCGGCCGCCCGCCGACCTCCGGGCCGGGGACCAGGAGGCGGGCGCGCAGGATGCCGTGAGGCCTCTCACCGGGCTCCGGGACGAGCTCTATGTCGGCCTCCATGAAGTCCAGCCACTTCCCGGTGAGGGGGAACCAGGCCTTGTAGACGGACTCCTTGGCGCTGAACAGCAGGCGGTCCCAGTGCACGCCGGGCCGTTCGGCCGCGAGCAGGGCGAGCCGCTGCCGCTCGGCGGGGAGCAGCACGGACTCGGCGACGCCCTCGGGGAGCGCGGCGTGCGGTTCGGCGTCGATGCCGAGGGAGACCAGGTCGGTGGCGCGGACCAGGGCGGCGGCGCAGTAGCCTTCGCAGTGGGTCATGCTGCCGACCAGCCCGTCCGGCCAGCGCGGGGCGCCGCGCTCGCCGCTCACGATCGGCTGCGGCGGGACTCCGAGCTTCTCCATGGCGCGCCGGGCGCAGGCGCGCACAGCGGAGAACTCACGGCGGCGCTTGGGCACGGCCCGGGCGACCAGCGCCGCCTCCTCGGGGTAGAGCGGGGCCTCGCGGATCGCCTCGTCACCGAGCATCTCCACGGCCACCACCGAGTCCGGGAGCAGCTCCTCGATCACCGGTTCCGACCTCCATCGGCAGAATTCGGCGCAGCCGCCCCGGTTCCTCGGAACGCTTGCGCCACTCTCGGGGATATCCCACGGAGACCTCTTCGAAGCGGACCCCGTCGAGCCAGGTGGTCCGCGGAATGTGCAGGTGACCGTAGACCATGGTCTCCACGCGGAAGCGGCGGTGCCAGTCGGCGGTGCGGGTGGTGCCGCACCACATGGCGAACTCCGGGTACCAGAGCACGTCCGTGGGGTGCCGGTCCAGCGGATAGTGCCCGGCCAGCACGGTCGGCAGCTCGGCCGGCAGCTCGGCGAGCCGGCGCTCGGTCGCCTCGACCCGGGCCCGGCACCAGTCCTCGCGGGTCGGGTAGGGATCGGAGTGCAGCAGGTACTCGTCGTTGCAGACGATGCCGGTGCCGTGCGCGTAGGCGAGGCCCTCCTCCTTGGTGGCGCAGCCGGCCGGCAGGAAGGAGTAGTCGTACAGCAGGAACAGCGGGGCCACGACGACCGGGCCGCCCGGGCCCTCCCAGACCGGGTACGGGTCCTCGGGGGTGACCACGCCCAGCTCCCGGCAGAGGTCGACCAGGTGCTCGTAGCGGGCGACTCCGCGCAGGGTGACCGGGTCCTTGGGATGCGTCCACAGGTCGTGGTTGCCGGGCGCCCACAGCACCTTGCGGAAGCGGCCGGCGAGGGTCTGCAGCACCCAGCGGATGTCGGCGACGGTCTCCGCGATGTCACCGGCGACGATCAGCCAGTCCTCGTCCGTTTCCGGACGCATCTTCTCGACGAGCTCGCGGTTCTCCGGGTACGAGATGTGCAGGTCGCTGATGGCCAGCAACTGCCCGGCACCGGCCGTGGACTCCACCCCGTACCCCTTCCGATCATGTCGTCGGCCCCCACCACAACACACTTCGGGGGGCGGGAACAAGACCACCCGTCCGACGGCCCGTCGGCCACCACCCGGCCGGTCCAGGGCCGGTCGCGGGCCGGCGCCGGAGCGGCGCCGGGGCGGTTCCGGGCCGGTAGCGGCCGTCAAGGAAACCGGCGAAGACGGTGCAGGAAAACGCGCGTGGACAGGACGGGGAAATCCGTAACACTCGTGTTGCACGCGAGGCCCCTTGAAAGCCGTATGATCCCCCCAACACCACCGCCACGAACTTCCCTTCGCACAGGGCGGTTTGGTGTCCCTCCAACCACCCTGCCCGGGCACGGGCCCGCTGAGCCCTGCCCGAAAACCCCGAAAGGCGGCTTTAATGCGCTCTCGCGTACGCGTCTGGCTCAACCGCACGTACGCGGAGAACGTGTTCTTCATGGATCAGCTGCGGAGAAATCCCAGCGACCGGGCGGTCGAGATCCATGCGACGCACGGTGACGCCGACTCCCCCGTGCTGGCCGCCGCCGACACCGCCGACCTGGAGCCGGAGGGCCTGTCCCCGGCCGCCTACGTCGAGTACGCCCTGGACCAGTGCCAGCGCCGGGGCATCGATGTCTTCGTGCCCCGGCTGCACCAGTCGGCGATCGTGGCCCACCGGGCCGACTTCGAGGCGATCGGCACGGCCCTGCTGGCGCCGACGCCCGAGGGCACCGCGGTCTTCGAGGACAAGGCGACCGCGTACCAGGCGGTGAGCTCGGTGGGCGTCCCGGTACCACCCTGGTCGCGGGTCCGCACGGCGGACGAACTCGTCGCCGCGGTGGAGGAGTTGGAGGCGGGCGGGCACAGGGCCTGCTTCAAGCCGGCCGCCGGTGCGGGTGGTGTCGGTTTCCGCGTGATCACGCGCTCCCCCTTCTCGCTCTTTCACCTCAACGGGTTCCCCGGGCCGTACGTCCAGTTCGACCTGGTCGTGGACGCGCTGCGGCGGGCCGAAGAGCCGGTGGACTGGCTGGTGATGCCGCGGCTGGAGGAGCCGGAGGTGTCCGTCGACTGCCTCACCGGGCCGGACAACCGGGTCCGGATGGCCGTGGGCCGCACCAAGAAGGGGCGTCGGCGCGGGTTCACCCTCGACGAGCAGTGGCTGAAGCCGGCGCGGATCATCGCCGAGGGCTTCGGGCTGCACTACCTGTCCAACATCCAGTTCCGGATGTACGGCGACCAGCCCGTGCTGCTCGACGTCAACACGCGGCCGGCCGGCGGGCTGCACCAGCTCTCGCTCTGCGGGGTCAACGCGCCCTGGGCGGCTGTGCAGTTGGCGCTGGGCGAGGACCCCGGGGTGATCGAGCCGCCGTTCCTTGGGCAGGACTACGCGGTGGTGTCGGGGCCGAAGCCTGTACTCCCGTCGGTTCCCGTGCATCGGGAGGAGGCGGAAGAGGTGGTGCTGCAGGCCGCGGTGCCTGCGCCTGTTGCCGTTGGGTCGGTGGAGGCGGCGGAGGTGCTGCCGCTCTAGGGTGTCGGCCGGGTGCTGCGCCGTCGTGGTTTCTCGCGCCCACGCGGCGGAGCCGCATATTCAACACAGCCCCGCGCCCCTTTCGGGGCGCTTCACCTCACCGGTATGGACCAATTCACGTTCCTCTCCTTGACAGGTGGATTGGTCCATACCAACTTGGTTGCGCACCTCCTTGCACCTTCGTGCTACTCCCGAACACCCCCATTCCTTCAGGGAGATCGCGTGCGCAACTCGCTCAGACGTTCAAGACGCCGGATATTCGCCCTGCTCGGGTCCGCCGCTCTCGCGCTCGCCGGGGCCGTCGCGCTGCCCGGTACCGCGCAGGCGGCCAACATCCTGTCCAACCCCGGCTTCGAGTCGGGGAGCCTCTCTCCGTGGTCCTGCTCCGGGAACCTCGGCTCGGTCGTGTCCTCGCCCGTGCACGGCGGCTCCAAGGCGCTCGCGGGGGCCGCGAGTTCCAGTGACACCGCCCAGTGCACGCAGACCGTCGCCGTGCAGCCCAGCACGACGTACTCGCTCAGCGGCTGGGTCCGCGGCTCGTACGTCTACCTCGGGGTGACCGGCGGCGCCTCCACCTGGACGACCTCGGCGTCCCAGTACAGCCGGCTGACGGTCTCCTTCACCACCGGGGCCGCGCAGACCAGCGCCCAGATCTATGTCCACGGGTGGTACGCCCAGGGGACGTACTACGCGGACGACATCAGCCTCGACGGGCCCGGCGGCAGCTCCGACACGCAGGCGCCCACCGCGCCCACGAACCTCACCTCCACCGGGAAGACCTCGTCGAGCGTGTCGCTGTCGTGGTCGGCCTCGACGGACAACGTCGGGGTGGCGGCCTATGACGTCTACCGCGGGTCGACCCTGGCGACGAGCGTCTCCGGGACCTCGGCCACGGTGAGCGGGCTGTCGGCCAGTACGGCGTACACGTTCACGGTGAAGGCGCGGGACGCGGCCGGGAACGTGTCGGCGGCCTCCAACTCGGTGTCCGTGACGACGAGCGCGGGCAGCGGCGGCGGGAGCGGCTTCAAGCAGGCGGCGCCCTACCTCTACGAGGGCTGGGGTGATCCGCCGAGCCCGTCCACCGTGATGAGCGCGACCGGCATCAAGAACTTCACCATGGCCTTCGTGCTGGACTCGGGCGGCTGCACCCCGGCGTGGGACGGCAGCCGGGCACTGACCGGCGGCGCCGACCAGACCGCGATCAACCAGATCAAGGCGGCCGGCGGTGACGTCACGCCGTCCTTCGGCGGCTGGCAGGGCAGCAAGCTCGGCGCCAACTGCTCCTCCGCGAGCGCGCTGGCCGGGGCGATCCAGAAGGTGATCGACGCCTACGGCCTCAAGTCCGTCGACATGGACATCGAGAACACGGACGAGTTCGAGAACGAGGCCGTGCAGGCGAAGATCCTGACCGCCCTGAAGACGGTCAAGGCCAACAACGCCGGCCTGAAGACGATCGTCACCTTCGGGACGTCCACCACCGGCCCGACGTACTACGGCAACCGGCTGATCGAGCAGGCTCAGTCGATCGGCGCCGACATCGACGTCTTCACGATCATGCCGTTCGACTTCGGCGGCGGCTCCGACATGTACGGCAACACGGTCGCCGCGGCCGAGGGGCTGAAGACCAAGCTGAAGTCCACGTTCGGCTGGGACGACGCGACGGCCTACGCGCACATCGGGATCTCCGGCATGAACGGGCTGTCCGACCAGCAGGAGACCACGACCCCGGCGATCTGGACGCAGATCCGTGACTGGGGGAACTCGCACCACATCGCCCGGCTCGCGTTCTGGGCGGTCAACCGGGACCGCGGCTGCGCGGGCGGCGGCGTGGTGAGCAACTGCTCCGGGATCAGCCAGAGCAACTGGCAGTTCACCTCGATCACGGCCGGCTTCACCGGCTGAGCACCGGGGACCGTGGCGTGGGGGTGCCTAGACCGGGTATCCCCACGCCTTCGCTATCTCGGCCAGCCGGGGCGGGAGTTCGGCGGAGGGGTCGGCCTGGCGGGCGGCCTGGATGCGTCCGGACCTGATCTCCTTGCTCCAGTCGCCGAGTTTCGGCCGGAACGTGCCGTGGTCCTGCTTGCCGTAGTCGAGCATGCCGCTCTCCCACGGGACGCCGAGGTACTCGCACAGGCCGCGGGTGATCCGCTCCGGGTCGGCGGTGAGGTCCTCATACGTGATCACGTGGGCGTCGGTGAGGTTCTGGCGGGCGTCTTCGAGCTTCTCCGCGTAGCTCAGGACCTCGGCGCGGATCGCCTCGTGGTCGGGGTCGGCGCGGCGGCTGGTCAGGGACTGGACGACGGCACCGGGGTGGCGCAGCAGCAGGATGAACCGGGCCTCGGGCCAACATCGGTGCAGCCGGGGCCAGATGAGGGTGTTCGGCGGGGTCTTGTCGACGATGACGTCCTTGCCGCTGCGGCTGAGCTCCAGGTGCAGCACCCGGTCCCAGAGCACGTGCTCCAGCTCCTCGCGGTCGAGGGCGAGCTCCTTCATCGCGTCCGCCGTGAACTCCCGGGACATGCGGACGTGGACCGTGCGCAGATGCATCTCGTGCGGGGCGCGGATGCGGCTGTGGCTGTTCAGCAGGACCCGCAGCAGTGTCGAGCCGGAGCGCACCGAGGACAGCACGAAGGCCGGGGACCGGACCAGGCGGGGGGCGAGCGGCGCCGCATAGCCGTCCAAGGCCTGCTGCGGCCGCTCGGCGGGGCGCTGGGTCGGGATGGCGTCCAGGGTCTTGCGTGGCGGGCTCACCGCCTGCGCCATGAGCCGGCCCCGGCGCTTCAGCCCCTTGGCGATCGCGGACATTCGCGGGTCTCGCACGGTGATGCCTTTCTGTCGTCCCTGCCGATCGCATCCCAGGGGTGACAGGCGAACTCAAGATGTCCAAGAGGCAAACCGACAGGGTCACGGCGGCCCGAAAAGCCGCCGCGACCTGCCTACTTACCGTTCTCTTAATTCTTCATATGAGAACTTCGGGCATACCTGAGTGAACCGGATCAGAACCGGCCGGATCCCCGGTACAGCTCCAGCTCGCCGTCCAGTTCGACGGCGAGGACGGTGGCGTACGGGTCGAGGTCGGCCGCGGCAGGCGGGTCGATCCACAGCACGCCGACCGCCTCGTGCAGCCCGCCGATCACCCGGTGGTCCAGTTCGGTGCCGGTGCCCAGCACGGTGACCCTGCGGACCGCCGTCGCCAGGCCCCGGACCCCGATCTCGGTGCGCGGGATGTCGAACAGGGTGAGGTAGAGGGTGCGCCGGTCGGCGGAGAGGGTGCTGGGACCGTAGTGGTGCCCGGCCGGGAGCCCGCGCACCGTCCCGTACACCGCCGCCGCGTGCCTGCGGATCCACTCCCCCAGTCCCTCCAGCCGTTCGACCTGCGGCTGCGGGATGGTGCCGTCCTCCATGGGGCCGACGTCGAGCAGCAGGTTGCCGCCGCCCCCGATGGTCTCGGTGAAGTAGCGGATCAGCTGGGCGAGGGACTTGTGGTTGTGGTCGTGGTGCTGGTAACCCCACGAGTCGTTGATCGTCAGGCACAGCTCCCAGGGGCCGTCCGGCGGCACGATGGGGGCGCCCTGCTCGGGCGTCGCGTAGTCGCCCTCGCTGAGCATGCGCGCGTTGAAGACGACATGCGGCGAGTACGAGCGGATCAGCGCGGCGAGTTCGGGGATCCGCCACTGCTCCTCACTGCGGTCCCACTCCCCGTCGAACCACATCAGGTCCGGCCGGTAGCGCGAGGCCAGCTCCGTCATCTGGCCGTCCCGGTAGGCGATGAAGCGTTCCCAGGCGGCCAGGTCCTCGTCCTCGGCCGCGACCTCCGAGTAGCGGTTGTCCTCCAGCTCCGGCGGACGGCCCGGCTTGCGCGTGGAGGCGTAGTCGGGGTGGTTCCAGTCGGAGTGCGAGTAGTAGAGGCCGACCTTGAGGCCGTTCTCGCGCAGGGCCTCGGCATACGGCCCGAGGTAGTCCCTGCCGAGGTTGAGGTCGCCGTACGCCGTGTCCCACAGGGCCACACCGTCGTGGTGACGGCTCGTCAGCACGGCGTACTTCGCGCCGGCGCGGGCGAACAGGTCCGCCCACGCCTTCGGGTCGTACCGGGCGCCGGTGAAGCGGGGCAGCTGGGACATGTACTGCTCGTGCGGCACGATGTCGTCGTAGAAGGACCAGGACTCCTGGACGCCGTCCACGGCGTAGATGCCCCAGTGCACGAAGATCCCCAACTTGGCGTCGGTGAACCAGGGTTGCATCGGCATCCGGTCAGCTCCTCTGCAGTCGGAGGGTGAGGATCTGGAAGGGGCGCAGCGCGACGGAGACGGTGTCACCGTCCACGTCGGCGTCCTCCAGGGGGCGCTCCAGCAGGTCGGTCACCTGGGCGCCGGCCAGCGGGAAGCCGGTGCGCAGGACGCCCTGGGCGCGGCCGCCCCGGGACTCGTAGAGCCGGACCACGACGTCGCCGGAGGCGTCGTCGGCCAGCTTGACCGCCTCGACCGTCACACCCTCGCCCTCCGCGGAGACCACCGGCTGCGGCTCGCCGGCCGCGTCGGCCACCCGGAGCGGCAGGTTGAGGGCGTAGCCCTCGGCCACCGCGTCACCGATCGTGGCGCCCGGCAGCAACGAGTACGTGAAGCGGTGCCGGCCCTGGTCGGCGCCCGGGTCCGGGACGCGCGGGGCGCGGACCAGTGAGAGGCGGACCGTGGTGGTCGTACCCCCGTCCTCGCGGACCGTGCGGGAGACGTCGTGGCCGTACGTGGAGTCGTTGATGACGGCGACGCCGTAGCCGGGCTCCGCGAGGTGCACCCAGCGGTGGCCGGAGACCTCGAAGCGGGCCGCTTCCCAGGTGGTGTTGGTGTGCGTGGGCCGCTGGACGTGGCCGAACTGGATCTCGGCGGAGGAGTGCGCGGCCCGGATGTCCACCGGGAAGCCGGCCTTGAGGAACTTCTCGGCCTCGTGCCAGTCGATGTCCGTCTCGAAGTCGATCCGGGGGCTGCCGGCGCGGACGGTGATCGTCTGGGTGATCGTCGAGCCGTTGCCGAAGGGGCGCGTGACCCGGATCGAGCCGAGCAGCGGGTCCGCGTCGGCGACCGTGATCTCCGAAGGGTCGAGCAGGTCCGTGTAGCGGTTCTTGTAGTGCTTGTCGACGTCCCAGGCGTCCCAGTAGTTCGGGAGGTCGGTGTGCAGGCGGAGCAGGTTGCCCTGGCCGGCGAGGACCTCGCGGTTCGCGCGGAGGTCGCGGACGGACGACAGGGTGCCGTCCTCGGCGATCTCCACCCGGACGAGTCCGTTGTCGATGACCCGGCCCTCGACGGTCACCGGCAGCGGGGCCTCGGCGGCGGCCGTCAGCGGTGCGCTGCCGTTCGCGGGGACCTCGACGTACGCCGGGGTGCCGGCGGCGTCGCGGACGACCTCGGCGCGGGCGTAGGGGCTGGTGTTGAAGACGCGGGCCGAGCCGCCGCCCAGCGCGGTGATCGCCTCGGCGGTCAGCGCCTCCAGTTCCACGGCGACCCGGGCGTACTCGGCCTCGGCCTCGCGGTGCACCCAGGCGATCGAGGAGCCCGGCAGGATGTCGTGGAACTGGTGGAGCAGGACCGTCTTCCAGAGCCGGTCCAGCTTCTCGTGCGGGTAGCGGTAGCCGGGCGCGTGCAGCGCGGCCGTGGTCGCCCACAGCTCGGCCTCGCGCAGCTTGTGCTCGCTGCGCCGGTTGCCCTGCTTGGTGCGGGCCTGCGAGGTGTAGGTGGCGCGGTGCAGCTCCAGGTAGAGCTCGCCGACCCAGACCGGGGCGTCCTCGTACTCGGCGCGGGCCTTGGCGAAGAACGCGTCCGGGTGCTCGACCTCGACGCGCGGCGAGCCCTCCAGGTCCTTCAGGCGGCGGGCGCGCTCCATGATCTCGCGGGTGGGGCCGCCACCGCCGTCGCCCCAGCCGAACGGGGCCAGCGAGCGGGTGGCGCCGCCCTTCTCCGCGTAGTTGCGGACCGCGCGGGACATCTCCTCGCCGCTGAAGCGGGCGTTGTAGGTGTCGACGGGCGGGAAGTGCGTGAAGATGCGGGTGCCGTCGATGCCCTCCCACCAGAAGGTGTGGTGGGGGAACTTGTTGGTCTGGTTCCAGGAGATCTTCTGGGTGAGGAACCACTCGTTGCCGGCCAGCTTGGCGAGCTGCGGGTAGGCCGCGTTGTAGCCGAAGGAGTCGGGCAGCCAGACGCCCTTGGTCTCGATCCCGAAGTGCTCGATGAAGAACCGCTTGCCGTGCACGAGCTGGCGGGCGATCGCCTCGCCGCCGGGGAGATTGCCGTCGGACTCGACCCACATGCCGCCGACCGGCGCCCACTGGCCCTTCTTCACCGACTCCTGGATCCGGGCCCAGACCTGCGGGTAGTTGTCGCGGACCCACTCGTACTGCTGGGCCTGCGAGCAGGCGAAGACGAACTCCTCGTACTCGTCCGCCAACGATGTCACGTTGGAGAAGGTCCGGGAGGTCTTGCGCTTGGTCTCGCGGATCGGCCACAGCCAGGCCGAGTCGATGTGCGCGTGGCCTACGCCGGAGATGTGGTGGGCGCTCGCGTTGGCGGGCTTGGCGAGGACCGGCTTCAGGACCTCGCGGACGGCGGCCGCCGAACCGGAGATGTCGTCCAGGTCCAGCAGGTCCATCGCGTGGTCGAGGGCGTGCATGATCTCGTGGCGGCGCGGGTCGTGCTCGCCGAGTTCCAGCATCAGTTCGCTCAGCACCTGGACGTCGAGGTCGAGGTGCCAGACGTCCTCGTCGAGGACGGCGATGTCGGCGCGCTGGAAGGTGTACAGCGGCTTGTCGCCGGCGGTCAGGACGTCGCCGAGCGGCGTCGGGGCCGCGAAGTTGTTCGCCAGGATGTCCGGGTTGGAGGCGGCCTCGACCAGGTAGTCGATCACCTCGCCGCCGGCCGCCGGGTTCGCGATCCGGACGTACTGGTTGAGCGGGTTGACCGCCTTGAGCGGGGTCCCGTCGGTGAGGTGGACCAGGGCCTCGGCCTGGTTGCCCGGCCAGTCGCCGACGAAGCCGAGGTCGATGACCGCCTCGACGCGGCGGCCCGCGAACTCGGCGGGCACCTGCCCGTGCATCCGGAACCAGGTGGTGCCCCACGGCGGGCCCCACGGGGTGTCCATGGCGAACGGCTCGTACGTGGCTGCCGCGGCCTCCTCGAAGGGCACCGGCTCCCCGGGGGCCTGCCAGGCGGACACCTCGAAGGGGACGGAGGCCGCATAGACCGCGGGCTTGATGCGCTGGGTGTGGAGGCGCTCTACGCGCTCCTCGATCCGGCGGCGTTCGTCGTGCATGGAAGTCTCCAGAAAAGGATGGAAAGCGCTTTCCGGGCGGCTGACTACTTAAGATACGCGAGGCCGGGGTGGACCTCGGTGTACCCCTCGACCAGCCGGCGGGCGACGTTCACCGAGTCGACCAGCGGGTGCAGCGCGAACGCCTTCACCGCCGTCGTCCGGGAGCCGGACTCGGCCGCGGCGAGCACCTCGCGCTCGACCGCCTTGACCGCGCAGACAAGACCGGTGGCGTGGTCGGGCAGCGGGGCGACGGTGACCGGGTGGGCACCGTTGGCGTCGACCAGGCAGGGCACCTCGATGACGGCGTCGCCGTCGAGCACCGAGAGGGTGTCGCGGTTGCGGACGTTGAGGATCAGGGTGGTGCGCTCGTCGCGGGCGATGGCCCGCATCAGGGCCAGGGCGACCTTCTCGTAGCCGCCGGAGAGGTCGTCGGCGTCGCGTTCGCCGGCGCCGGCCGTCTCCCGGTTCTCCGACATGTAGGTGGCCTCGCGCTCGGCGCGGGTGCGGTCCCAGACGTCCAGGGCCTTGGCACCCGGGTCGGTCACCGCCTCGTAGAAGTGCGCCTGCTGGTCGCGCAGGAAGGCGCCGCGGGTCTTCTCGGCCTGCTGGTAGGCGCGGACGGCCTCGCGGTTGAAGTAGTAGTAGTGCAGGTACTCGTTGGGGATCGCACCGAGGGACTGCAGCCAGTCGACGCCGAAGAGCTTGCCCTCCTCGAAGGAGCCGAGCAGGTCGGGGTCGGCGAGCAGGCGCGGGAGCTCGTCGCGGCCGGCGATGTGCAGGCCGCGCACCCAGCCGAGGTGGTTGAGGCCCACGTAGTCGATCCAGGCCTCCTTCGGGTTCCCGCCGAGCACCCGGGCGATCCGGCGGCCGAGGCCGACCGGGGAGTCGCAGATGCCGATGACGCGGTCGCCGAGGTGCCGGGACATGGCCTCGGTGACCAGTCCGGCGGGGTTGGTGAAGTTGATGACCCAGGCGTCGGGGGCGAGCCGGGCCACCCGCCGGGCGATGTCGACGGCGACGGGCACGGTGCGCAGGCCGTAGGCGATGCCTCCGGCGCCGACCGTCTCCTGGCCGAGGACGCCCTGCGCCAGGGCCACCCGCTCGTCGTCCGCCCTGCCCTCCAGGCCGCCGACCCGGATCGCCGAGAAGACGAAGTCGGCGCCGGTGAGGGCCTCGTCCAGGTCGGTCGTGGCGGTCACGGCGGGGGCGTCGGGGACGCCGGCCGCCTGTTCGGCCAGGACCCGGGTGACCGCGGAGAGCCGGCCTGCGTCGAGGTCGTGCAGCACGACCTCGGTGACCCGCCCCTCGGCCCGGTCCGTCAGCAGTGCGCCGTACACGAGCGGCACGCGGAACCCGCCGCCGCCCAGAATCGTCAGTTTCACGCTTGAGCCTTTCCTGCCAGGACCACCTCGACACCGGCCTCCTCCAGGGCGGCTCGGGTCGCCGGATCCACCGGCGCGTTGGTCACCACCTTGTCCAGGTCCCCGGGACCGCAGACCTTCGCCATGCCCGTGCCCGGGAACTTGGCGGCATCGGCGAGCAGCACGACCTTGTCGCTCGCCCCGATCATGGCGCGCTTGACCGGCACCTCCACGACCGTCGTGTCCATCACCTGCCCGCCGGGGCGCACCCCGCTGGTGCCGAGGAACAGCCAGTCGGCGTGCAGCTGGCGCAGGTTGTCCTCGGTGAGGAAACCGACCAGGGAGCGGTACTCGCGGCGGAGCATGCCGCCGAGCAGCACCAGCTCGATGCCCTCGTCGTCGGCGAGTTCCTCGTAGACCACCAGGTTGCTGGTGATGACGGTGAGCCGGCGGCCGTGCAGCTGCCGGGCCAGCCGGAAGGCGGTGGTGCCGATGTCGAGCAGCACCGACTGGCCGTCCTCGACCAGCGCCGCCGCGCACGCGGCTATCGCGTCCTTCTCGGCCACGCGCACCTCGGCCACCTCGGCGAAGGGCTGGTCGCCCTCCTCGACGACGGCGCCGCCGTGGACACGGGTGAGCAGCCCGTCCTCCTCCAGCTTGACCAGGTCGCGCCGGATCGTGGCCGGGCTCACGCTCAGCTGTTCGGAGAGGTCGGTCACAGAAGCGGGGCCGCCGGCGCGCAGGGCCCGCAGGATGAGTTGGTGTCGTCGTTCTGCCAGCACGCGGCGAACACTACTCGTCATCTTCAATCAAATCCATGCTCAGTTCTGCTCGGGTATTGACCAATCTCGCGGAGCGGCGCACGATTCCGGCATCGAAAATGACGAGTTTTGACGAGAGGCTGCGCACGTGGACGACGAAAGGCCCGATGTGCTGCTGACCGGGCTGCTCTTCTACGACCTCGTCCTCACGGGGCTGGGAAAGCCGCCGACGGCGGGCGAGGAGATCTGGACGGCCGGCATGGGCTGCGGCCCCGGCGGCATCGCGAACCTCGCGGTTGCCGCGGCCCGCTTCGGCCTGCGCACCTCGCTGGCCACGGTCTTCGGGGACGACTTCTACGGCGAGTACTGCCGGGACGTCCTGTGCGACCAGGAGGACATCGACCTCTCGCTGTCCCGCACCGCGGACGGCTGGCCCACCCCCGTCACCGTCTCGCTGGCCACCGGCCACGACCGGGCGCTCGTCACCCACGGCCAGGAGCCCCCGTACTCGCAGGACACGCTGATGGGCGACCCGCCCGAGGCGCGCACGGCGCTCGTGCACATCGAGGCCGAGCCGCGCGAGTGGATCGCCAAGGCAGCCGCGAACGGCACCCACGTCTACGCCGACGTCGGCTGGGACCCCACCCAGGAGTGGTCCCGCGACCTGCTCGACCAGCTCGCCCTGTGCCACGCCTTCCTCCCCAACGAGACCGAGGCGATGGCCTACACCCGCACCGACACCGCGGTCGCGGCCCTCGGTACGCTCGCGGAGCTGGTGCCGGTGGCCGTCGTCACCCGCGGCGGGGACGGCGCGGTGGCCGTCGACCAGACCACCGGCGAGTACGCGGAGGTCCCGGCCCTCCCCGTGGACGTCCTGGACGCGACGGGCGCCGGGGACGTGTTCGGAGCGAGCTTCGTCGCGGCCTCCCTCGGCGGCTGGCCGCTGGCCGAGCGGTTGCGCTTCGCGGTCCTCGCGGCCGGGCTGTCCGTCCGGCACCACGGTGGCGCCCTCGCGGCCCCCGGCTGGTACGGCGTCGACCGCTGGTGGCGCTCCCTGACCGACCCCGGCCTGAAGACGGCGTACGGCTTCCTCGCCGACCGCCTGCCGGCGGACGTGGGCTCCCCGGTGCACCACGCCCCCGTCACCCCGCCCGCCCGGCCCCACTGACCCCACCAGATCCACCGCCCAACGCCCCCACAGCCCAACGCCCCTCAGTACCACGAACAGGAACAACAGGAGTGACCCGTGGACCTTTCACGTAGAGGCTTCCTCCAGGCCGCCGCACTCACCGCGGCCGCGTCCGGACTGACCGTCGCCTGCGGCGGCGGCTCGGGGTCGGGCGGCACCAAGAACGGCAAGAACCTCACCCTGTGGTACTGGGGCGGTGCGCTCAGCGACAAGGTGGTCGCGGAGGCCAAGACGCACTTCAGCAGCGCGGTCACGCTGACCGCCTCGTCCATCGGCGGCGACTTCAAGCAGAAGCTCACCACCACCCTCGCCGCGGGCTCCTCCGTGCCCGACATCACCGGCATCAAGGGCGAGGACATCGCGTCGTTCCTGCCGAACGCCTCCCGCTTCCTCGACCTGAACGACCTGGGCTTCAAGAAGATCTCCTCCCAGTACCTGGGCTGGAAGACCAAGCTCGCCCAGACCACCGACGGCAAGCAGATCGGCTTCCCGATCGACATCGGCCCCACCGCGCTCTTCTACCGCGAGGACCTGTTCGCCAAGGCCGGAATCGCCACCGACCCCGACAAGGTCGCCGCCCTGGTCAAGACCTGGGACGACTACTTCACGCTCGGCACCGAGCTGCAGAAGAAGAACCCCGGCACCTTCCTGGTCAACAACATCAGCTCCGTCTTCAACATCGCGGTCGGCCAGGGCACCCAGCGGTTCATCGACAAGAACAACCACTTCATCGGCGACCAGGACCACATCCGCAGCGCGTGGACCACGGCCGTGCGGCCCTACACCCTGGGCATCGACGCCAAGATCAACGACAACAGCTGGAACGCCGCGGTCGGCAAGAACCTCCTCACCGAGCTCGGTGCGGCCTGGCACGCGCTGGACATCGAGCAGGCCGCGCCCCAGACCAAGGGCAAGTGGCGGGTCTGCGCGAACCCGGTGGGACCGGCCAACCAGGGCGGCTCCTACCTGGCGCTGCCCAAGCAGTGCCGGAACCCCGAGGAAGCCTTCAAGATCATCAGCTGGATCCTCAGCCCCGCCAACGACGCCCGTGGCTTCACCGACGCCGCCATCTTCCCGGCCGCACCGGCCGCGTACGCCATGCCGGCCATGACCGGCCCGGACGCCTTCTTCGGCGGCCAGAAGATCATCGAGGTCTTCGGTCCGGCCGCCAAGGCGATACCGGACAGCTACGAGGCCCCGGCCGACGCGGCCGTCATGGCCCCCTACATGACGGAGCTGACCAACATCGAGGCCAAGGGCAAGAAGCCCGACGACGCCTGGAACGACGCGGTCAGCCAGGCCAAGCAGATCGCCCGGCGGCAGGGGGTGAACTGAGGTGACGTCACCTCCGGTCACCGGTCCCGCCGCGGTGCCCGGGCACCGCGGCGGGCCGGGCCCGGCCCGGTTCCGCCCGCGGCGCGCCACGCCCGCGGGCACCACCGCCCGGCCCAGGGGGCGCGGGCCGCTGTCGTACTGGCGGCAGTACCTGGCGATCTCGCCCTTCTACCTGATCTTCGCCGCCTTCTCCTTCTTCCCCGTCTTCTACTCGCTGTACCTGGCCTTCCAGCGCTGGGACGGCATGGGCACCATGCAGTTCGTGGGCCTGCAGCAGTTCAGGTTCCTGTGGGACGACCCGGTCTTCTGGCTGTCGATCCGCAACACCCTGGTGATCTGGGTGCTGTCCACGGTGCCCACCCTCTTCGGCGCCCTGATGCTGGCGACGCTGCTGCACTCGGTGCGCCGCTTCAAGGGCTTCTACCGCATCGCCCTCTACGTGCCGAACGTCACCTCCATCGTCGCGGTGGCGATCTTCTTCGGCGCGGTGTTCAGCAACAACTTCGGTCTGGTCAACGCGATCCTGGGCACGGTCGGCATCTCGCCGGTGCCGTGGCTGAGCAACCCGTGGCTGATCAAGGTGGTCATCGCGCTGCTGATGACCTGGATGTGGACCGGCTACAACATGATCATCTACCTGGCCGGTCTCCAGGCGATCCCGGCCTCGATCTACGAGGCGGCGAAGGTCGACGGCGCCGGCCCGGTCCGCACCTTCTTCCAGATCACCGTCCCGATCATGCGGCCGATCATCCTGTTCACCGTCGTCATCTCGACGATCAACGGTCTGCAGAGCTTCAGCGAACCCCAGGTCCTGTTCGCCAGCAACGCCGCCAACGCCAACCTCGGCGGCCCGGGACAGGCCGGTCTGACCACGCTGCTGTACTTCTACCAGTCGGCCTTCCTCAACAACGACTACGGCTACGGCGCGGCCATCGTCTGGGCCTTCTTCCTGCTGATCATCGTCCTCGTCGCCGTCAACTGGCGCATCACCCAACGAGGGAGGAAGCCGTGACCGCGGCCGACACCACGCGGCCGGCCCCGCGCGCGAGGCGGCTGCGCCGCCCCAAGGGCCTGACCGCGCACATCATCCTCATGGCGGCCGTCCTGCTCTCGGTCTTCCCCTTCGTGTGGACGATCGTCATGGCGACCAACACCACCCAGGACATCTACAAGAGCCCGCCGAAGTTCACCCCCGGCTCCCACCTGCTGGAGAACATCCGGCATGTGCTGAACACCATCGACTTCTTCGGGTCGATGCTCAACACGCTCGTCGTCGCGTGCGTCACCACCGTCCTGGTGCTGTTCGTCGACTCGCTGGCGGCGTTCACCTTCGCCAAGTTCGACTTCCCCGGCCGCAAGCTGCTCTTCGGAACACTGCTGCTGTTCATGATGCTGCCGCTGCAGCTGGCGATCCTGCCGCAGTTCATCCTCATGTCCAAGATCGGCTGGGTCGGTACGCTCCAGGCGCTGGTGCCGCCCGCGCTGGCCAACGCCTTCGGCATCTTCTGGCTGCGCCAGTACATCGAGAACGGTGTGCCCGACGAACTCCTCGACGCCGCGCGCATCGACGGCGCCGGGTTCTTCCGCCAGTACTGGAACATCGCGCTGCCGATGATCCGGCCCGCGCTGTCCTTCCTCGCCATCTACGCCTTCGTCGGCGCCTGGAACGACTACGTCTGGCCGCTCGTCGTGCTCACCAACCCCGACCACGTGACCCTCCAGGTGGAGCTCGCCCAGCTCAACGTCGGCCACACCACCGACTACAGCATGGTCATGGCCGGTGTCCTGATGGCGGCTCTTCCGCTGGTGCTGGTCTTCGCCGTCTTCGCCCGCGGATTCATCGCGGGCGCCACCGAAGGCGCGGTGCAGGGCACCTGATCCGCGCGGGCCGGCCCGGCCCGCGCGCCACGCGCGAGACAGAGGGAGGGATCCGGTGACGGACGCCGACGCCGAGCGGACGCAGGGAGCGGAGGGTAAGGGGCCCTCCGCCCGCCTGCCGTTCGCCCGGCGCCGTGCCATGCCCGCCGGCCCGGACGGCGCCGCGCGTGACAGGGTTCTCGTGGTGGGCATGGACGGGCTGCGCCCCGACCGGCTGCCCCTGCCCCGGCCATCGGCGGGGGGCACCCCCGGCCCGCTTCGCTCGCCGTCCCACGCCCCCGTCCTGCACGGCCTGCTGACCTCGGGCGCCCACGGCACCAGCCTGCTGCCGTACGGCGAGGCCGACGGCCAGGCCGAGGGCGGGCCGTCGACCAGCATGGCCTACACCGACTCCGGCCCCGGCTGGTCGAGTGTGCTGACCGGGGTGTGGCCGGACCGCCACGGGGTGACCGGCAACGACTTCCACGGCGCCGACTACGCCCGCCACCCCGACTTCCTCACCCGCGCGGTCGCCGCCCGCCCCGGACTGCGCACCGCCACCGTGGTCTCCTGGCCGGAGCTGGTCCACCGCGGCACCCTCGGCCCCGCCATCGGCAGCCGGATCCACTACGACGGCGAGAGCGACGGCTACGCCACCGCGGACGACCTCGTCGCGCGCGCCGCCGTACGCCGGCTCGCCGAACACGACCCGGACCTGCTGTTCGTCTACTTCGGCGGCACCGACGAGGCCGGCCACGCCACCGGCCCGCTCTCCACCGCCTACGACGCCGCCCTCCTCGCCCAGGACACCCACCTCGGACGGCTGCTGGCGGCGATCGGCGCCCGGCGCTCCGACGAGCGGTGGACCGTACTGGTCACCACCGACCACGGACACCTCGACACCGGCGGACACGGCGGCGACACGCGCGCCGAACGAGAGGTCTTCGTCATCCTCGCCGAGCCCGGCACACCCGGCACACCCGGCGGCACCCTGCTCGACACCCCCCGCCTCGTCGACATCGCCCCCACCGTCCTGGACCGGCTCGGCATCCCCGTCGACCCCGCCTGGGGCTGGGAAGGACGCGTCCTGCCCAGGCCCGCCACGTCACCCACCTCACCAGACACGTCACCCCCGTCACCAGAAAAGGGAGCCGTCCGCCGATGAACGATCCGTCGATCCCCGGGCCCCGGCCCGCCGATCCCCTGATCGCCCTCCGCCCCTGGGAGGCACCCGAGGTGACCTCCTGGGGACGGCTCCCCATGAACGCCGTCGACCGGCGCACCGGAGCGCTCCCCCTGGACGGCGACTGGCGTTTCCAGTTGCTGCCGGCTCCGGACGCGCCGGTCGGCGGCTCCTGGTCCACGGCGCACGTCCCCGGCGCCTGGACCGTGCAGGACACCGACGACCTGCCGCAGTACACGAACGTCACCATGCCGTTCCGGGAGTTCCCGCCGTACTCCCCCGCCACCAGTCCGACCGGGGTCTACGAGCGCGAGGTGGACGTCCCCGCGCAGTGGGCCGGCCGGCGGATCGTGCTCCAGGTCGGCGCCGCCGAGAGCGTGCTCCTCGTGCACGTGGACGGGCGGCCGGTGGGCGTCTCCAAGGACTCGCACCTGGCCGCCGAGTTCGACCTGACCGGTGCCGTCCGCCCCGGCGAGCGGTCGGTCCTCAGGCTCACCGTCGTCAAGTGGTCGGACGCCTCGCACATCGAGGACCAGGACCACTGGTGGCACGGCGGGATCACCCGCTCGGTGCTGCTCCACGCGACCGACCCGTTCCGGCTCGCGGACGTGACCGTGCGGGCGCGGCGCGACGGCGAGCTGCGCGTGGACTGCCAGGTCCGGAACGCGGCCGGGGACGGGACACTGCCCGGGGGCTGGTACGTCACCGGCGAACTCGACGGTGAACTCCTCGCCCAGGACGCCGAGTTCGACCGGCTCAACATCGAGGACGACCGGGTCTCCGACTTCCTCGGCGAGGCCCGCATCCACGCCACCGTGCCCGGCGTGCGCACCTGGAACGCGGAACAGCCCGAGCTGTACGGGCTGACCGTCCGGCTGCACCGCGCCGACGGCACGGTCGCCGACACGTCGTACCACCGCGTCGGCTTCCGGGACGTCGAGATCTCGGGCCGGGACCTGCTCGTCAACGGCGAGCGGGTCTTCATCCGGGGCGTCAACCGGCACGACTTCCACCCCCTCACCGGGCGGACGGTGACGTACGACGACATGCGTGCCGACCTGGTGCTGCTGAAGCGGTTCGGGTTCAACGCGATCCGCACCTCGCACTACCCGAACGACCCGGCCCTCTACGATCTCGCCGACGAGCTGGGCTTCTACGTCGTGGACGAGGCGGACATCGAGTCCCACGACCACGCCCACGAGATCGCCGACGACCCGCGCTACCTGAACGCCTTCGTGGACCGGGTCGCGCGCATGGTGCTGCGCGACAAGAACCACCCCTCGATCATCATCTGGTCGCTGGGCAACGAGTCCGACTACGGCGCCAACCACGACGCGGCGGCGGGCTGGGTGCGGCGGCACGACCCGACCCGGCCGGTCCAGTACGAGGGGGCCGCCAAGCGCGGCTGGGCGGCCCCGGACGTGGCCTCCGACATCGCCTGCCCGATGTACGCGCCGCTGGAGGACTGCGTGGCGCACGCCCTGTCCGGTGAGCAGACCAAGCCGTTGATCCAGTGCGAGTACTCGCACGCCATGGGCAACAGCAACGGCACGCTGGCCGACCACTGGGCCGCCATCGAGTCAACTCCGGGGCTTCAGGGCGGGTTCATCTGGGAGTTCTGGGACCACGGAATCCTCCAGCGGGTGAGCGACGGAAGACCGGTCGGGCGCGCGGGCGCCGGACTGTATGACAACGGTGTCGCCGCGCCCGGCCACCGCTGGGCGTACGGCGGCGACTTCGGCGAGGCCCTGCACGACGGGGCGTTCGTCGCGGACGGGGTCGTCTTTCCCGACCGCACCCCGAAGCCCGCGATGTTCGAGCACAGGGAGATCGCGGCACCGGTCCGCATCCGGTGCTTCCGGCACGAGGGCATCGTGCTCGCCAACCACCAGCACTTCCGGGGCTTCGACTGGCTGACCGGCACCTGGGAGCTGGCGCTGGCCGACGGCCGTACCCTGTCCGGCCCGGCCGAGCTGCCCGAGCTGTGCCCCGGCGAGACGGCGGTCGTACCGCTGCCGTTCGAGGTGCCGGCGGACGGCGGTGAGGCGTGGCTGACGCTGCGGGTGACGGTCGCCGAGGACCAGGCGTGGGCGCCGGCCGGTACGGAGATCTGCGCGCCGCAGATCCGGATCCGGGCGGCGGACCCGCTCGGGCCGCCGGTGCCTGCTGGGTCTGCCGTCGAGGTGGACGGTGAGGGGCTGCTGCTGCACCCGCTGCTGACGGCCGCGCCCGCGCTGTCGCTGTGGCGGGCACCCACCGACAACGACGAGCTGGGCGGGATGGCGCTGCGCTGGCGCGCCTGGGGCCTGGACCAGCTGGTGCGCAAGGTGGTCTCGGTACGCCGGGACGGCGACCAGGTGACGGTGCTCGCGGAGTACGCCGGCACGGTCGGGGTCGTACGGCACCGGCAGGAGTTCACACCGGTCGAGGGCGGGGTCCGGATCGACGAGTCGGCCGAGCTGCCGGAGGAGTTCGCGGACGTGGCCCGGGTCGGCTCGGTCTTCGAGACGGTCGGCGGGCTCGATCTGCTGGAGTGGTTCGGTCAGGGTCCCTGGGAGTCGTACCCCGACCGCGCCGCCGGAGCCCCGGTCGGACACCACTCGCTGCCCGTCGACGAGCTGTTCACCCCCTATCTGCGGCCCCAGGAGAGCGGGGGCCGGCACGGCGTCCGGCGGTTCACGCTGTCGGCGCCGGACGCCACCGGACTCGCGGTCGAACTGGACGGGCCCCGCCAGGTCTCCGTCAGCCGCTACCGCGCCGCGGACCTCACCGCCGTCACGCACCACGACGAACTCGTGCCGCGGGCCGGCTGTGTGGTCCACATCGACGCCGCACACCGAGGCCTCGGCACGGCGTCGTGCGGTCCCGACACCTTCCCCTCCTACCTCGTCGCACCGGGCGTCCACCGCTGGAGCTGGACCCTGCGCGTCCTCTGACATCCCCCCACGCCCTTCGCCGTCACTTCTGCTTACCCACGGAGCACTCGTGTGTACTTCGCATGACCACATCCAGGGCGAGGCCGCACAGGCCGGAGCCGGAAGACGCAACTTCCTCAGGGCCACCGCGCTGCTCGGCGCCGCCGCCACCGCCGGGGTCGCCCTGCCGGCCGTCGCCGAGGCGTCCGCCGGCTCCGGCCGGCGGCCCGATCCGGAGAGCCGGCGCTTCACCCTCGCGGTGATGCCCGACACCCAGTACCTCTTCGACGGGCCGAACATCGACCCGGCGCCGATCGAGGCGTCGCTGCGGTACCTGCTGGACCAGGCCGAGGAGGACAACATCGTCTTCCTGTCCCACCTGGGCGACCTGACCCAGAACGGGGCCGTCGAGGAGTTCACCGCGATCAGCAGGGCTTTCGGGATCCTCGACCGGCGCCAGGTCGGCTACAGCGTGCTGGCCGGCAACCACGACATCAGGTCGTCCACGGACGACCAGCGTGGCGCGACGCCGTACCTGGACGCGTTCGGCCCGCAGCGTTTCAAGGACAAGCCGACGTTCGGCGGGGCCTCTTCGGACGGCTACAACACCTACCACCTGTTCAGGGCGGCCGGGCGCGAGTGGCTCGTGCTGGCGCTGGACTGGCGGCTGTCGGCCAAGGGCTACGCCTGGGCGAAGGACGTCATCGCCGCCCACCCGAAGGCGCCGGTCATCCTCACCACGCACGAACTGGTCGTGGACGACGACGAGTTGTCGCCGTACGGACAGCAGCTGTGGGACCAGCTGATCGACGAGCACGACCAGATCTTCCTCACCCTGAACGGCCACTACTGGCCGTCCGGCCGCGCGACCCGCAAGAACGCCGCCGGCAACGAGGTGCACCTGCACCTGACGAACTACCAGAACCGCTACTTCGGCGGCGCGGCGATGATCCGCCTCTACCACTTCGACCTGGACCGCGACGTCATCGACGTGGAGACGGTCTCGCCGTGGATCCTCGGCCGGGCCAGGAAGGGCCTCAACGAGCTGGAGCGCCAGGAGATGGAGCTGAGCGGCGACGCGGACCGCTTCTCCGTCGACATCGACTTCGCGGACCGCTTCGCCGGCTTCGCCCCGGTGCCGGTCCGCCCGGCGCGGCCCGCGTCGCAGATGCTGGTCCGGGGCACGGCCGCCTACTGGCGGTTCGACTCGGCCGTCTCGGGCACCGTCCGTGACCTGTCCGGCAACGGCAACGACCTCACCGTGGTCCCGGTGGGCGGCGGCACCCTCGGCTGGTCGGCGGACCACCACCCGGACCAGCCGGGCCACGGCAGCCTGGAGTTCACGGGTTACAAGTCCCCGCTGAAGGGCGCGTACCTGCGGACGGTCGACGGCGCCCCGCTCAACTCGGCGACCTTCGAGGACGGTTACACCATCGAGGCGTTCTACCGGCTGCCCGCCGACTGGGACCCGGACCACAACGCCTGGTCGGGCCTGGTGAGCCGCACCGGCACCGGCGGCGACGCCGGCAAGACCGCCGACGACCCGGACGAGCCGCTGGCCACCCTCTCGCTGTCCAACGACCGCGAGCCGCAGTGGGCGATGCGCCCGCTCAACCAGCAGGGCATCGCGACCAACTGGGGCCAGGAGACGCCGCTGGAGACCTGGTGGCACCTGGCGGTCGTCAACGACGGCCGGCACACCACCCTCTATGTCGAGGGCTGCCCGGTGGTCCGCAACCCGAAGGCCGCCGCCACCGGCATCACCTCCGCCCAACTGCCCTGGCTGCTCGGCGGCTACGAGTACGCCCACAAGATCGACCAGATCCTGTACGGCCGTCTCGGCGACGTCCGCATCGTCTCGCGGGCCCTGCCCGTCTCCTCCTTCATGACCCACTGACCCCCGTGACGAGGATCATCTTCATGACCGAGCAGCAGCTGCCCACCTGGGCCGATCCCTCCGTCTCCACCGCGGAGCTCGACGCCCAGGGCATGTCGAGACGTGGACTCCTGCGCCGTGCGGGCCTGTTCGGCGCCGCGTTCGCGCTCGGGTCGGCCGCGACCCCCGCGTTCGCCGCCACCGGCCGGGGCCTGGGCGGCGAGGACCCCCGCCTCGCCTACCTCGTCGGCGACCACCACGTCCACTCCGTGTACAGCCACGACGCCAAGTACACGTTCTCCCAGCAGGCCCAGGCCGCCGCCAGGTACGGCCTGGACTGGATGGTGTTCAACGAGCACTCCAACTTCGGGCACGCCTACTACGGCGCGAAGATGGAGCACGCGGAGATCCTCAGGGCACGGGCCGAGAACCCGCGCCAGCTGATCTTCCAGGGCCTGGAGTGGTACATCCCGGCCGCCGAGCACTGCACCGTGTTCGCCGCGCCCGGCCCGCACGAGACGGATCTGCTCACGCAGTTCGAGCTGGCCTACGACGGCAAGCTCCTCGGCTACACCGAGGGGTCGGCGGGTGCGGCCGACACCGCCCGCAACGAGGCGCACGCGGTCAAGGCCATCCAGTGGCTGGCCGAGCAGCGCCGCACGGGCTATGTCGACGACGTCCTCGTCCTCGCCAACCACCCGCTGCGCCTCGGCATCGACTCCCCGCACGAGATGCGCAACTGGCGGGACGCAGGGTGGGGTGGCGGGAATGACGAGGCCGCCGAGATCATGATCGGCATGGAGGGCGCGCCCGGCGCCCAGGGTGCCGCGATCCCCGGCTGGCGCGGGGCCACCTCGATCCGCGGTGAGTACGAGAACAAGCCGTCCGCGCAGTCCTGGTCCGGTTACCCGGCGGACGCGTACCTGACGTACGGCGGCTTCGACTGGGCCACCGCGACGGTCGGCGGTCTGTGGGACGCGATGTTGTCCGAGGGACGCCTGTTCACCATCACCACCAACTCCGACAACCACCGCACGGTCTTCGACACCTGGAAGAACGGCGACTGGCCGGCGGGGCAGAACTTCGACAACACCGGCAAGCTGCCCGACCCGGTGAACACCGACACACCGCAGCCCGGCAGCGACTTCTGGCCCGGCGAGTTCAGCCGGACCCACGTCGGCGTCACCCGCTACGGCTACCGCGCGGTGATGGCGGGCCTGCGGGCGGGCCGGGTCTGGCTGGACCACGGGCACCTGCTCGACGGCCTGGACGTCCGGCTGAAGCGGGACTGCGACCACGGCGCCGGTGTCACGCTGGGCGGCCGGCTGCGCGTCCGCAAGGGCGAGCGGATCACCCTGAACGTGACGGTGACGACCGCTTCCCGGGTCAACGCCGAGGGAATCCTCCCCCAGTTGGCCAACGTCGACGTGATCCGGGGCGCGGTGCGCGGTCCGGTCGCCGACCGCGACACCTGGCAGGCGCCCGACACCAGGGTCGTGCAGTCGAAGGACGTGTCCGGCCGCAAGGGCACGTACACGCTGCGGATCCCGCTCACCGCGGGCGACGAGTCGTTCTACGTCCGGCTGCGCGGCAGCGACGGCAAGCGCAACGGCACGGGCTACCTGGGCGCGGCGATCGACCCGCACGGCCCGATCCCGCACGAGCCGGGCAACGGAGACCCGTGGGCGGACACGTGGTTCTACTCGAACCCGATCTTCGTGGACGTGGTGAACTGAGCTGAGCTGAGCGCCCCGAAGGGGCGCGGGGAACTGCGCGACCAGCCACGACGGTCCCGTAGTTCCCCACCTCAGCAGCCCGGGAACTCGGCCCCCCGGGCGAAGCCCTACGCGTAGAACCGCGACAGGCTCTGCAGCACCGCGGCGGGCTTGGTCCCGCCGTCGATCTCGATCGTCCCGTCGACGGCGATCTGCACCCCGCCCGGCACGTCCTCGACCTCCGCCAGCCTCGCGACCAGCCGGATGCGCGAGCCCACCTTCACCGGGGCGGGGAAACGCACCTTGTTGAGGCCGTAGTTGACCTTCGTGGTGACGCCCTGGACGTCCAGCAGCTCCGTGAACAGGGGGATGAACAGCGACAGGGTGAGGTAGCCGTGGGCGATGGGGGCGCCGAAGGGGCCCTCGGCCGCCCGCTCGGGGTCGACGTGGATCCACTGGTGGTCGCCGGTCGCGTCGGCGAAGGTGTCGATGCGGTCCTGGGTGACCTCGATCCACTCGCTGGTGCCCAGGTCGCTGCCCGCGAGCTTCTTCAGTTCGTCGAGGCCGTTGACGGTGACGGTCATGTGGCTGTCCTTAGTTCAGAAGATCAGGAGTCGGTGCCGTAGCGCTTGCGCACCCGGGACTTGAGGAGCTTTCCGGAGGCGGTGCGCGGGAGTTCGTCGGCGAGCACCACCGATTTGGGGAGCTTGTACTTGGCGAGCCGGCCGGAGAGCGAGGCCAGGACCTCGTCGGGGTCGAGGACGGCGCCTTCGCGGGGCACGATCACCGCGCGCGGCACCTCGCCCCACTTGTCGTCCGGTACGCCGATCACCGCGCACTCGGCGATGCCGGGGTGGGCGAGGAGCAGGTCCTCGATCTCGGCGGGGTAGATGTTCTCGCCCCCGGAGATGATCATGTCCTTGAGCCGGTCGACGATGAAGACGTAGCCGTCCTCGTCGACCCGGGCCGCGTCCCCGCTGCGGAACCAGCCGTCCGCGAAGGAGGCCGCGGTCTCCTCCGGCAGTCCCCAGTAGCCGGGCATGACGTGGGGTCCGCGGACGATGACCTCGCCGGTCTCGCCGACGTCGACCGGGGCCAGGTCGGGCCGTACGACCCGCACGTCGCTGAAGAAGTGCGGTACGCCGGCCGAGCCCGCCTTGCCGATCGCGTGCTCGGCGTCGAGGAACAGGGTGCCGGGGGACGCCTCCGTCATGCCGTAGCCCTGGAGGAAGGTCAGGCCCCGCTCCTGGTACGCGGCGATCAGCGGTGTCGAGACCGGGGAGCCGCCGCAGGTCAGGATGCGGAGGGAGGACAGGTCCGCGCCGCCCCAGCGCGGATGCCGGGCCACCTGCTCGAACATCGTCGGAACCCCGAACATGAAGGTGATCCGGTGCTGTTCGATCAGGTCGAGGGTCGAGGCCGGGTCGAAGGCCTCTACCAGGACACAGGTGCCGCCCTTGAGGAGGACCGGCAGGGTGAGCATGTTCAGGCCCGCGGTGTGGAACAACGGGGCCGAGACCAGGGCGCGTTCGTCGGCGATCAGGTCGGTGTCGACCAGGACGTTGAGCGCGTTCCAGGTGAGGTTGCCGTGCGTGAGCATCGCACCCTTGGGGCGGCCGGTCGTCCCCGAGGTGTACATGATGATGCAGGTGTCGTCGGGGGCGACCGGTTCGTCGATCGGGTCCTCGGCCGCCGCGGCCAGCAACTCCTCGTACTCGGGGCCCACTTCGACATACGTCCGGACGTCACTGGTGCCGGGCAGGCCCGCGACCAGACCGGCGTGCGAGGGGCCGTAGAGGAGGGCCTTGGCGCCGGAGTCGGCGAGCTGGTAGGCGATCTCGGGGCCGGCCAGGCGGGTGTTGAGCGGCACGAAGACCGCGCCGAGGGTGCCGGCCGCGAACAGGGTCTCCAGGTAGGCGGGGTGGTTCGGGCCGAGGTAGCCGATGCGGTCGCCGCGGCGGACTCCCCGGGCGCGCAGGGCGTGGGCCAGGCGGGTGGTGCGTGCGTACAGGGTGCGGTAGTCGGCCGACTGCTCGCCGAACACCAAAGCCGTGCGGTGCGGGGTCTTGCGGGCCCGGCGTGCGGGCCACGAGCCCAGTCCCTCGTTGCGCATCTGCGGCCCCTTATGGCGTGGTCAGCCCGAGCAGGCGGGCGGCGTTCTCCTTGAGGATCTTCGGCCGGACCTCGTCCTTGATCGGCAGCTTCTCGAAGTCGGCGAGCCACCGGTCGGGGGTGAGGACGGGGAAGTCGGAGCCGAACAGCACCTTGTCCTTGAGCAGCGTGTTGGCGTACTGCACCAGCTGCGGCGGGAAGTACTTCGGCGACCAGCCGGACAGGTCGATGTGCACGCCCGGCTTGTGGGTGGCGACTGCAAGGGCCTCGTCCTGCCAGGGGAAGGACGGGTGCGCCAGGATGATCTTCAGGTGCGGGAAGTCGGCCGCCACGTCGTCCACGTGGAGCGGGTTGCTGTACTTCAGCCGGATCCCGCCGCCGCCCGGGACACCGGCGCCGATGCCGGTCTGGCCGGTGTGGAAGAGGGCGATGGTGCCGGTCTCCTCGATCACCTCGTAGAGGCCGTACGCCACCGCGCGGTCGTTCGGGAAGAAGCCCTGGATGCTGGGGTGGAACTTGAAGCCCTTCACCCCGTACTCCTCGACCAGGCGGCGGGCCTGCCTGATGCCGGCCCGGCCGCGGAAGGGGTCGACGGAGGCGAAGGGGATGAGCACGTCGGAGTTGGCGGCCGCGGCCTCGGCGACCTCCTCGTTGGGGACGGGCGCGGTGCCGGTCGCGGACTCGGCGTCCACCGTGAAGATCACGGCGGCCATGTTCCGCTCCCGGTAGTAGGCGGCCGTCTCCTCGATCGTCGGCTTCCGCTTGCCCTCGACCTTGAAGTAGGCGGCGGAGGCGTCGTGCAGGTCGTCGTCGAGGGAGGCGTGGCCCTTGGAGGAGACCTCGGCGTGCGTGTGGACGTCGATCGCCGTCAGGGATGCGATGTCCATCATGCCTCCGGAAGCTTGGGCGCCGGGATGCCGACCGTCTGGAGTTCGGCGCCGACCGAGGTGGCGAAGGTGTCGGCCAGGGTGTCGGGGGTCCAGCCGCCGTCGGCGTAGGCCGCCCTGATCTCCTGCGGATGCGACCAGAGTGCCACCTTGTCGCCGCCGATGCCGATGGCCTGGCCGGTGATCGAGCGGGCAGCCTCGGAGGCCAGGAAGGGGACGAGGGCCGCGCAGTCCTCGGCGGTGCCGAAGCCCTCGCCCTTGCGCAGGAAGTCCGGGAGCGGTTCGCCGTTCTTCATCGCCTCGATGTAGGGGGCGAAGGCGGGGATGGTCTCGGTCATCGCGGTGGCGGCCACCGGCACGATCGCGTTGACGGTGATGCCCGCCCGGCCCAGCTCCATCGACCAGGTGCGGGCCATGGCGGCGATGCCCGCCTTCGCGGCGGCGTAGTTGGTCTGGCCGAAGTTGCCACGCTGGCCGGCCGGGGAGCCGACCAGGATCAGGGTGCCGCCCTCGCCCTGCTCGCGCATCCGGACGGCGGCGGCGCGGGCGCAGGTGAAGGTGCCCTTGAGGTGGGTGGTGACGACGGCGTCGAAGTCGTCGTCGGTCATCTTCCACAGCACCTTGTCGCGCAGGATGCCCGCGTTGGTGACCAGGATGTCGAGGCGGCCGAACTCCTGGACGGCCCTGCTCACGAGCCGGTCCGCGGCCTCGGCGGTACCGACCGGGACGACCTCGGCGACGGCGGTGCCACCGGCCGCGGCGATGGACTTCACGGCCTGCTCGGCGACGGTCTCGTCGACGTCGTTGACGACCACTGAGGCGCCGTGGGCGGCCAGGGCGTGGGCGTAGGCGAGGCCGAGGCCCCGGCCGCTGCCGGTGACGACGGCGGCCTTGCCGGTGAGATCGATGGTGGGCACGGTCGGTCCCTTCACAGAGGACGGTGGTGGCCCCCGGGGGCCACCTGCGGCTTCGAGATCGAAGCTAAGAGCAATAATTGTTGACGTCAATAGTTGTTGTCATCCCATGGGTGCCTCATGCTGGAATCTGCGCGACAGACCGCCCCGCCGCCGGGGCCCGTAGCAGGGAGACCGCCATCACCCGCCAGCACACCGAGAACCCGACCTCGATCGACGCGGACGAGCCGTGGATGCGCGGGCTGCACGCGGACACGGGTTACCTGCTGTACCGCCTGGGCCTGCGCTCGGGGCAGCTCTTCAACACGTTCCTGCAGGAGTCCGGGGTGCGGCTGCGCCACTACGCGGTGCTGCGGTTCCTCGCCACTTCGGAGGGCTCGCTCCAGCGGGAGCTCAGCACCCGGCTCGGCTACGACCCGAGCGCGATCGTCGGCCTGGTCGACGACCTGGAGAAGCTGGGCTTCGCCGAGCGGCGCCCCTCCCCCGACGACCGCCGCAGCCGGATCGTCGTCCTGACCGACACCGGCCGGGCGTTCCTGCGGGACACCGACGAGGCGGGCCAGCGCGTGACGAACGATCTGCTGGGCCCGCTCGACCCGGCCGAGCGGGCCACGCTGCACGCCCTGCTGCTGCGCGTCGCCGACCGGCCATGACCGCCGTCGCCCGCTCGGCACCCGACCGGCTGCTGGCGGTCCTGGCCGCCTTCGACCACGGGCACACGGCGCTGAGCCTGTCCGGCATCAGCCGCCGGGCCGGGCTCTCCCTGACCACCGCGCACCGGCTGGTCGGGGCGCTCACCGCATGGGGCGCGCTGGAGCGGGACGCGGACGGCAACTACCACGTGGGGCTGCGGCTCTGGGAGCTGGCCGCGCTGGCGCCACGCGGTCTGGCGCTGCGTCAGGTCGCGCTGCCGTACCTGGAGGACCTGTACGAAGCGACGCACGAGAACGTGCAGTTGGCCGTCCGGGACGGGTCCGAGGTCGTCTACATCGAGTGGCTGTCGGGGCGTTCGGCGGTGGGCGTGCACATCCGGGTGGGCGCCCGCTGGCCACTGCACGCGACCGGGGTGGGGCTCGCCCTGCTGGCGCACGAGACGCCCGGCTTCCAGCAGGACTACTGCGCTGGCCCGTTGGCGTCCTTCACGCCCTACACCGTCACCGATCCGGCCAGGCTGCGCCGTTCGCTGGCCGAGGTCCGGCGCACCGGTGCGGCGGTGAGCAGCCGTCAGGTCACCGACGACGCGCTGTCGGTGGCGGCTCCGGTGCGCGGGGCGACGGGACAGGTGGTGGCGGCGGTCTCGGTGGTGGTGCCCGAGGCCGATGCCCAGGTGCCGGTGCTGGTCCCGGCGGTGCGGCTGGCGGCCCGCGGGATCTCCCGGGCGCTGGGCTGGCAGCCGGACCGGACGCCGGGCCAGGCCGTGTAGCGTGACCGGGTGACGGCGAGCGAGGTGTACCGGGAGCTGGGCGAAGCCGCCTGGACGTGGGTGCTGGGGCTGGTGCGGGACGACGAGGGTCCCTGGCTGCCGGAGTCGGTGCCGGAGGAGGACACCGGGGACCCCGCGCCCGGGGAGGACCGGGACTCGCTGTACTCGGGCATCGCGGGCCTGGCCCCGGTGCTGGCGGAGATCGCGCGGTACCGGGCACTGAGCGAGCCGGAACAGGCCCTGGCGACCGGGATCGTGAACCGCCTGTCGGCACAGGCACCCGCCGTGACGGAATCCTCGCTCTATCTCGGCCTGGCGGGCCATGCCACGGCGCTGCGGCTCCTCGCCCCCGGCAGCGAGGCGGTCGTGCTGCGGCGGCTGGCCGAGCTCGCGACTCCGGAGGGCTGGCGGACCACCACCACGATCGTGCCGGATTCCGACGCGCCCCTCACCGACATCATCATGGGCGTCGCGGGCGTGGTCATGACCGCGGTCTGGGCGGGCGGCGAGTACGCGGAACCGCTCGCGACGACCGGCGGCGAGGCCCTGCTGCGGATGGCCGACCGCACGGAGGCGGGCCTGGACTGGGGGATCTCGCCGAGCCTGGACTGGCGATGCCCGAACTACTCGCACGGCACCGCCGGAGTGGCCGCCGCGCTGGCGGTGGCGGGCGCGGCGCTGCACCGCGAGGACTTCGTCTCGGCCGCCGTGGCGGGGGCCCGGCACGTGCTGGCCATGGGCTCGCTCGCGGACGGCGGCTTCGTCGTCCCGCACACGATCCCGCCGTCGAAACGGGAGGTGGAACCGGTGACGTACACCTGGTGTCACGGCCCGGCGGGCACCTCGCACCTGTTCACGGCACTGGCGCACGCGGGCGTCGACGAGGTGGCGGGGCACGGCGTCGACGAGTTGCGGCAGCGCTGCCTGGCCTCGGTCCTCGCCTCGGGACTCCCGGAGCGCCTGCGCCCCGGGTTCTGGGACAACGACGGCCGCTGCTGCGGCACCGCGGGGGTCGGGGACGTCCTGCTGGACGCGGCCCAGGACTGCGCGGGGACGCCGAGGGCGGACACGCTGGTGAGTGCCGCCCTGCGGATGGGCGACGCGCTGGTGGAGCGCGCGGTGAGGGACGCGGCGGGCGCCCGCTGGCGGTTCGTGGAGTACCGCATCGACACTCCGCTGCTGCCGCCGGGCACGTCGTGGATGCAGGGCGCGGCGGGCATGGCGGCGTACCTGCTGCGCCTCGCCCGGTACCTCGACACCGGTCCGGACGCGCCGGTGGTGGACCGCCCGGACCAGTGGTGGGCGGTGCCGGCCCGGGTGCGCGGTCAGCAGCCGTCGTGACGGGCCCCGCGCGGCAGCTGCCGAGGGGGCGGTGGCGTCAGCCGATCGCCGCCGTCGCCGTGTAGGTCACCTCGCCGCCCCCGTGGTGGGCGGTGCCCCGGCAGGTGAGCGTCGTGGCGGTGGAGACCTGCGGGCGGACGACCCGCCAGCGGACCGTGAGGCGTTCGCCGGGGTCCAGGCGGGGCGCGCCGGCGGCGTCCCGGGCGTGGGCCGCCCAGCCGCTCGGGGTGTCGAGGGTGAGCCGGACGGCGTTCCAAGCGCGGCCGGAGCCGTTGGCGAGCGTGGTGGTGACCGTGAACTCCGTTCCTCGGCCGCCGACTTCGAGGGTCACGCCGAAGGGCCTGCGCGGGTACACCGGCGCCCATGACGCGTGCATCAGCTGCACCAGCGCGTCCGCCCGGGCGGGCCGGGCGGCGGCGAGGTCGTGCTCCTCGCCGGGGTCCCGGGCGAGGTCGTACAGCTCCACGTCCCACTGGTCGTCCGGGGCCCGGCGGTCCTGACCGGGCGCGAACCGGATCGCCTTGAGGTCACCGTGCCGCAGTGCTTCGGCGGCCCGGTCGCCGCGGCCGTGGTCGGCGGCGTCCTGGCGGGCGGTGACGCCGTCGTGGTTGCGGTAGAAGTAGAGGCTGTCGTGGCGGGCGGCATCGGCCGAGCCGCGCAGGAGCGGGGCGATGGAGAGGCCGTCGAGGTCGGCGGGGGCGGGCGCGCCGGCGAGGTCGGCGAGGGTGGGCAGCAGGTCGGTGAGCGGGGTGGGCCGGTCGGTGGTGCCGGCCTTGACGTGCCGCGGCGACCAGGCGATGAACGGGACGCGGATGCCGCCCTCGTACAGGTTCCGCTTGTAGCCGCGCAACGGGCCGTTGCCGTCGAAGAGGTCGGGGTCGGTGCCGGCTTCCTCGTGCGGCCCGTTGTCACTGGAGACGAGGACGACGGTGCGGTCGGCGAGGCCGAGCGCGGTGAGCTTGTCGGTCACGTCGCCGACGAGGGTGTCGAAGGTGGTGACCTGGGCCGCGTGCCGCTTGTCGGGCCCGGTCCAGGGGCGGTCGGCGTACACGCCGACGTGCGGGTCCTTGCTGGGGGCGTGCGGCACGGTCGGGGCGAGGTAGAGCAGGAACGGCTCGTCGCGGTGGGTGTGGAGGAAGCCGAGGGCGCGTTCGGAGATGAGGTCGGGGGCGTAGACCCGCTGGGCACCGTCCTTGTTGGCCGGGATCTCCTCGCGGGTGCCGTTGTGCCACAGGTAGTCGGGGAAGTAGTCGTGGGCGTGGTGGTGGGTGAGGTAGCCGTAGAACTCCTCGAAACCACGCGCGTTGGGGTGGCTCGGCTGGTCCGGGGCGTTGGGGCCGAAGCCCCACTTGCCGAGCAGGCCGGTGCGGTAGCCGAGCGCCCTGAGCGCCTCGGCGAACGTGAAGTCCCGGTCGGTGAGGGCGCCTTGGCCGCCGGGGCCCCAGGGGTTGGTGCGCACGGTCGCGTGTCCGCCGTGCAGGCCGGTGAGGAGCGAGCAGCGCGACGGCGCGCACACCGGGGCGGCCGCGTAGGCCTGGGTGAAGCGCAGGCCCTCGGCGGCGAGGGTGTCCAGGCGCGGGGTGTGCATCAGCTGCTGGCCGTAGGAGCCGAGTTCGCCGTAGCCGAGGTCGTCGGCGATGATCACGACGAAGTTGAGCCGGTCGGACGGGTGCCGCGCGGCCGGTGCCGCCACGGCGGGTGCGACGGTGTGCCGGGACTGCCCGGCGGCCGGCTGTGCCTCGTCCCCGTCCTCGCACCCCGTGACCGCCGCGAGCGCGACGGGCGCGGCGGCGGCCCCGGTGAGGAATCGGCGGCGGCTGGGCATACGGATCCCCCGGTGTGCGCTGCGAACGCTCTGCTTCGACCAGTGAGAGGGAATCCCGGTGTGTGAGGTTCCCGTTCCACGGCATCAGAAGGATCACATGGTGGAGGCTCTCGCACCGGGCCCGGGGTGTCCGTTCCGGGTGGCCGGGCGACTGCGGGTGCGCGCAGTCCGCGCGCCGGTCAGCCGAACACGAACAGCGCGAGCGCCGACATCGCATGGACGACGAGCAGGGGCAGTGCCACGGGCCTGCCCCGGTCCTCGGGGGCGCTTGCCCCGGTGGGGCGCAGCGCGGGGTCGGCCCGCAGCGCCCGGACCCCGTCGACGGCGCGCAGCGCTTCCGGCCTGCGGCGGAAGCGGCGGGTTGAGCCAGGACGGGGCGACGCCGCCATAGACCTCCGCGCCACGGTCGCCGCCACGGGAGTCGTCGGAGCAGACGAGGCCGGGACGCCGGGGCAGGCGGTGTCCAGCGCGGTCGTGAAGCGGTGGCCGGACGCCTGTGACGAGTCCGTGCGCCTCCTCTCCTTCGGCGTCGGGGCGGCCGTGTGCAGCGGTTGCGTCCGCCGCGAAGTCCCGCTCGCGCTGCGGTCCCCGTCGCCGCCTGTTGCCCGGCGGGGACGGGGACCGGGCCGGTGGCTCAGGTGGGCAGCGCCGCGCGCAACCGCCGGTCCCGCGGCGCGGGTTTGCGGTCCAGCCGGGTGTCCAGCAGGCGCCGGGCGGCGTCGCAGCGGCCGGCCGCGACCAGGGCGTACAGCAACGTCTCCTCGACGACCTCCCGCTGGGCCGCGCTGCCGCCGACCCGGCGCAGCACCGGCAGCAGCGCGTCCAGCCCCCGGGCCGCCTCGTGGAAGCGCTCCTCGACGAGCGCGGCGAACGCCTCGCACAGCGGAGCGACGATCTCGCGCTGCACCTCGTCGGCGTCGGCGGCGTGGTCGCGCAGGCGGCGCAGCGCCGCCAGATCCCCGGCGGCGGTGAGGGCGACGGCCGCGTGCAGGGCGGTGAACGCCGTCTGCGGCCGCTCCAGTACGTCGCGTTCCACCGCCTCCAGAACCCCCGCGACGGGGAAGTCCCCCCGCCAGCTGTCGCTCATCCGGGCCCGCCACAGCAGTGATCCGGAGTCGACCAGGGCTCGCACCCCGCTCACCACCCGGCCCGGCGCGAGCTGCGCGAACCACCGTCTGCGGACGGCGGCCGGGTCGTCGAGGGCGAGTTCGTGCAGGGCGATGTGCCAGGAGAAGTGCGCCCGGTGCACCGCGCCCCGGCCGCGTCCGGACACCCACCCGTCGAGCCAGTCCCGGCCCGCCTCGTGCGCCCCCGACTCGTAGTGGACGTGTGCCAGGGCGTGCACCGCGTGTCCGGAGGCCGGCTCGACGGCCAGCGCCCGGTGGGCGAGTTCGCCCGCCTCGTGCAGCCGCCCCTGCTCCTGGCGCAGGAAGGCCAGCAGCGAGGTGTGGAACCAGTGACCGTCGTACGCGGGCGAGGTCAGGTCGAGCAGCCGCAGGGCGTCGTCGTCCTGGAGGTCGCTGACCCCGGAGAACGCGATGGTCGGGACGGCCGCCGCGAGCGCCAGCGCGTCACCGCGGTGCTCCCGCAGATGCCGTACGAGGGCCTCGTCGCCGTCGTCGCCGGTCACCCGGCGGGTGATCACGTCCACGAAGGACCGCTCGCGTTCGTCCGCGCGTTCGCGGGCGCTGCGCTGGGCGTCGGCGAGGGCGCGGGGCACGTCGACCGCGGCGGCGCACTCGTGGCCCAGCAGGGCGAGGGCCGCGTGTCCGAGGGCGAAGCCGGGGTCGAGGGCGACCGCGCGGGCGAAGGCGTCCTCGGCGCCGGAGCGCACCTTGAGGACCCGGTCGAGTCCGCCGCGGTAGGCGGCGGCCGCCTCGGCGTGGGTGGACAGGGGCAGCCCGTGGCCGTCCACCGGCCGCCGCGAGCCCCGCCGCCGCTCCGGGAGCGGCAGCAGCAGCCGGGCCAGCTCGGCCGCCTGGACGCGGATCTCGGGGATCGCCGTGGTCTCCCACAGTTCGCCCCGGCGCGGGGCGCCCAGGGTGAAGAGCGGCAGCGCGGCCCGGCCCCGCGCGTCGAGGAGCCGGCCGTCGTGGGTGGCCGCGCCCATGCCCAGCGGGCCGGGGACGGCGAGACCGGTGGTGAACAGGGCCTGCCACAGGGGCGTGTCGAGGCGGCGGCCCGGGCCGGTGCAGTCGATCACCCAACCGGTGTGCAGCACATGCCCGTTGGACAACTCGACGGTGAGCGAGCCGGTTTCGGCGGCCGTGACGCGCACCACCGAGCCGGTGTGGACGTGCAGGCGTCGCGCGGTGCGGGCGCGGGAGACGTGTTCGGCGGTGGCGGGGGCCATCCGGTGGCGGTGGGTGTTCCACAGGGCGCCCTCACGGGCCAGGAACTCCTCGCGCTCCTCGGGGGGGAGGCTGCGCCACAGCCGGGCGGTGTGCGGGCGGAGGCTGTCCAGGCCGGGGCGCCAGTCGCCGTGGGTGCGCACGGAGCGGCTCACATGGCGGTAGACCGCGCGCCGGAGCCGGCCGAGCGAGGTGTCGTCGAGGTCGTCGGGGGCGGGCATGGCGCCGGCCGGGCCGAGGGCGTGCGGCTGGGGCAGCAGTCCGCTGCGGGAGAGGGCGTGCACGGTGCGGCCGGGGCGGTCGAGGGTGAGGGCGAGGTCGACGGCGGTCAGGCCGGTGCCCACCAGGAGGATGTCCTCGGGGCTGTCCCGTACGGCGTCCAGGGCGCCCGGTGCCCATGGGGCGCCGATGAACCGGGGCGAGGCGCGCAGGGCGGGCGGGGCCCAGCCGGCCCTCGCCCCGGCGGGGCCGGTGGCAAGGACCGCGCTGTCCACCGGCAGGGGTCCCCCCTCGGCGAGGTGGAGTTCCACCCGGCCGTCGGGGGTGCCGGTACAGCTCTCCGCGCTGGTGCGCAGCCGGCGCACGGCGACCGTGCCGTGGGCGCGGACGAGGGCCTGGCCGAAGGTGTCGGCGAGGTACGCGCCGTAGCGGTAGCGGGTGGCGAAGTCGGCGCCGGTGACGGTGGGTTCGCCGTGCCGGCAGAGCCAGCGCACGAAGTGCCCGGGGTCGTCCGGGTAGGCGCTCATGTTGGCGGCGGGCACGTTGAGCCGGTGCCGGGGGTCGCGGGTGGCGTAGGCGGTGCCCCGGCCCGCCTCCGGGGCCGGGTCGATCAGGACGAGGTCGAGCGGAGTCCGGCGGCGGTGCGCCGTCTCGCAGAGCTGGACGGCGGTGAGGGTGCCCGCCGCGCCTGCTCCCACGATGGCCACGCTGTGCCGCTTGCGGACGTCGGTCACGGAATACCTCCGGCGGATTCGGCTTGCTGCTTCTTCACTGTTCCGATCGGGTAGGTGGGGAAGCCAGGCCGGGAAGGCGATCTCACCGGAAACTCAGGCCGCCGGTCGGGCGTTCATACTCTGTTCACGATCGGTGGGCAGGTCAACCGGGGTTCCGGCCGACTCGCCCCGGTCCGCAGGGGATTGACCACGACCGCGCAGGGTGACCTCTCGGCTCCTCATCGGAATCTCAGCGAGCACCCCCGCGATTCAAAGGAACCACCCATACACGGAGCGCAGGATGCCCTGGCACAGGTGGACAAGTCAGGAAGGCGTGTCGTGGGCGTCCAGCACATATCGAACCGGTTCGGACGGCAGTCGGGGAAGTGGTCCCGGCGCGGGATCCTCGCCGCGCTCGGCGCGGTGCCGGCAGGGGCCGCGCTGGCCGGATGCAGTTCCTCCGCGGACGCCTCGGCCGCCACCGACGGCAAAGGTGCCACGGCCTCCGCGAAGTCCGCGACCAAGAAGGCGACGATCTCGGTCAGCCCCGCCTCCGGCACCAAGAAGGCCGACTTCAGCACACCCGTCGAGGTCACGGTGACCGACGGCACACTGGCCTCCGTGACCGTCGCGGGCAACGACGGGTCGACGCTGGCGGGCACCTTCAACGACGCGAAGACGACGTGGACGTCGGCGAAGAACCCGTACTCCGGCACGAAGTACACGGTGACGGCGAAGGCGCAGGGCGCGACCGACGAGACGGTGGCCACCTTCACCACGAAGTCCCCCGGCGAGACGTTCATCGGCTACTTCACGCCCGAGGCGGAGTCCACGTCCGGCGTCGGCATGCCGGTGTCGATCAACTTCACGCACGCGGTCAAGGACCGGGCAGCGGTGCAGAAGGCGATCACCGTGACCGCCGAGCCGGAGGTCGAGATCGTGGGGCACTGGTTCAGCGACACCCGGCTCGACTTCCGCCCGGAGACGTACTGGGCGAAGGGCACCAAGATCACGCTGAGCCTGAAGCTGAAGGACGTGGAGGGCTCGGACGGCGTCTACGGCGTGCAGTCGAAGGACGTCACCTTCCACATCGGCCGCGAGCAGATCTCGACGGTCGACCTGTCGACCAAGCAGATGGTCGTGAAGCGGGACGGCGCCACCTACGCCACCTACCCGGTCTCCGGCGGGAACGCCCAGCACACCACCTGGTCCGGGATCATGGTGATCAGCGAACGGTTCAAGCAGACCCGGATGGAGTCCTCCACGGTCGGCCTCGGCGACGAGTACGACATCTCCGACGTCCCGCACGCCCAGCGCCTGACCACCTCCGGCACCTTCGTGCACGGCAACTACTGGGCGTCCACGTCGGTCTTCGGCCACGAGAACACCAGCCACGGCTGCGTCGGCCTGCACGACGCCAAGGGCGCGAGCGACACCTCGGTCGACGGCTACAAGTTCTACGAGAGCTCGATGATCGGCGACGTGGTGATCGTCAAGAACTCCGGCGAGAAGACCGTCGAGGCCTCCAACGGCCTCAACGGCTGGAACCTGTCCTGGGCGGAGTGGAAGGCCGGCAGCGCGGTCTAGCAAGCGGCCGGCTTCAGAGCGTGAACTCCCGGGGGAAACAAGGAGATTCTTTGTTTTAACTCTTGACGGCCGCAGGCACGGAGAGCACATTGGGCCCACTTTGAGAGCGCTCTCAGCCAGTCTCAGTCAGTCCTGGCGCTCTCAGAGGCACACCCGCGCACCCCCTCCGTACCCGAGAGGCACCCCCATGAGCGAAACCTCCGGTATACCTGCTGCGGATCACAGACGGCGGCGCTCGCTGCGCCGCGCCCTGCTCGCCGCGTTCGCCACCATGGGTCTGGCGGTCGCGGCCGCCACGACCGCGACCCTCCCCGCCAGCGCCTCGGCGCCCAGCGTGCCGTCCGGCTGGAGCCAGGTCTTCCTGGACGACTTCACCGGCTCGGCCGGCACCGGCGTCAACACCTCCAACTGGCAGTACGACACCGGGACGGCGTATCCCGGAGGCCCCGCGAACTGGGGCACCAGCGAGGTCGAGACGATGACCAGCAGCACGAGCAACGTCGCCCTCGACGGCAGTGGCGATCTGAAGATCACCCCGGTCCGCGACTCGTCCGGCAACTGGACCTCGGGCCGTATCGAGACCCAGCGCACCGACTTCCAGCCCCCGGCGGGAGGAAAGCTGCGCGTCGAGGCCCGTATCCAGATGCCCAACGTCACGGGCGACGCGGCGGCGGGCTACTGGCCGGCGTTCTGGATGCTCGGCGCCCCCTACCGCGGCAACTACCAGAACTGGCCGAGCGTCGGCGAGCTGGACATCATGGAGAACGTCAACGGCATCAACAAGACCTGGGCGACCATGCACTGCGGCACGGCGTCGGGCGGCCCCTGCAACGAGACGACGGGCCTGGGCAATTCGACGGCGTGCCCGAACACCACGTGCCAGTCCGGCTTCCACACCTACACCATGGAGTGGGACCGCTCGGTCAGCCCCGAAGCGATCCGCTTCTACGTCGACGGCGTCAACTACCAGACGGTGACCGCCAGTCAGGTGGACGCCACCACCTGGGCCAACGCCACCAACCACGGCTTCTTCGTCATCCTGAACGTGGCGATGGGCGGCGCCTTCCCGGCCGCGTTCGGCGGCGGCCCGACCAGCAGCACGGAGTCAGGGCACCCGATGCTCGTGGACTACGTCCAGGTGCTGTCGTCCAGTGGGAGCGGTACCACGACCCCGCCGTCCGGCAACCGTGACGCCTACAGCGCGATCCAGGCGGAGTCGTACGACAGCCAGTCCGGCGTGACCGCCGAGACCACCACCGACACCGGTGGCGGCCAGGACATCGGGTACGTCACCAACGGCGACTGGGCCCTGTACAAGGGCGTCGACTTCGGTTCCACGGCGGCCACCCAGTTCTACGCGAGGGTGGCGAGCGGCGCGGCCTCAGGGGTGAGCGGCCTGGTCCAGGTCCGGCTGGACAGCCCCTCCAACTCCCCCATCGGCAGCTTCTCGGTGGCCAACACCGGCGGCTGGCAGACCTGGACGACGGTCCCGGCGAACATCAGCTCGGTGACGGGCACCCACGACGTCTATCTGACCTTCAGCAGCGGTCAGTCGGCGGACTTCGTCAACGTGAACTGGTTCGACTTCGGTCACTGACACGCGAGTCGGGCACGCGGCGCCGGAGGGGATCCCCTCCGGCGCCGCCGCCGTGTCAGCGCAGCTCCGCCCGGAACGCCACCGGGGTCTGTCCGGTGTGCAGATGGAAGAACTTGGAGAAGTTCGCCGCGTCCGGGAAGCCGACCGCCGCGCCGACCCGGCCGATCGGGAGGTCCGTGTGGGCGAGGAGCCGTTTGGCCTCCAGGACGACCCGCTTGTCGATGAAGCCCTTCGGGGTCTCGCCGGTCGCGGCGCGGACCGCGCGGACCAGGGTGCGGCGGGAGTAACCGAGGGCGTCGGCATAGGCGCTGACGCTGTGCTCGGTGGCGAAGTCCTTCTCCACCGCGTCCCTGAAAAGGGTGAATGTCGTGTCGGCCTGCCGGCGGACCGCCTCGGCCGAACTGGCCGCGAGGTGGGCGAGGCGCAGGAGAAGTGCCGTGAGGGAGTGCCGTAGAACCGACGTGTGCAGGCTCAGGGGGAGGGTCTCGGTGTCCTCGTACTCGCGCTGCAGGTTGGCGAGCGACGCCTGGAGCGCGGCCAGTTGCGGCGGGTCGGGGCGGAGCAGGGGCGGCAGGTCGTAGCGGTAGAGACCGGTGGCCTCGACGATGGCCCGCGGCAGGAAGCCGGGCTGCATGGTCAGGACGGTTCCGCGGTACTCGCAGGACCGCGAGAAGCGGTGCACCTGGCCCGGGCGGATCCAGAGCAGGTCGCCGGCCCGGGCCTCGTGCTCGGCGAAGTCGATCATGTGGCGGACCGGGCCCTCGCTGAAGAGCATGACGACATGGAAGTCGATGCGGTGGACGCGCTCCAGCGGGGCGTCGGCGTGCCACAGGCGCTCGGTCCCCATCGGGCCGACCTGGATGCCGACGCCGCCGACGCTCAGATCCACCGGGAAGGGGAAGGTCCTGATTCCGTCACCGTCATCTGCGCCGTTGGGCGTTCTGTCCGCCATGTCCTTCTCGTGCCGTCCCTGTCGAAGATCCGTGTCCCACTTTCACCACAGGCTGACACACTCCGACCTTCCTTCTTAAAAGTCAGACTTTTACTTTTGAACGCGTCAGGCCAGCCAGAACGCTTCGAACAAGGACTTCTTGAAGATGAGCACGCAGACATCAGCCGGCTTCGACGACGACTTCGAGTGGACCGACCTCGACCGGCGGGCCGTGGACACCGCGCGGCTTCTCGCGGCCGACGCCGTGCAGCGGGTCGGCAACGGGCACCCCGGCACCGCGATGAGCCTGGCCCCGGCCGCGTACACGATCTTTCAGAAGGTGATGCGACACGACCCGGCCGACCCCGAGTGGACCGGCCGGGACCGTTTCGTCCTCTCTCCCGGGCACACCTCGCTCACCCTCTACACCCAGCTGTTCCTCGCCGGATACGAGCTGGAGCTGGACGACCTCAAGGCCTTCCGCACCCACGGGTCCAGGACGCCCGGCCACCCCGAGTACGGCCACACCGCCGGCGTCGAGACCACCACCGGTCCCCTCGGCCAGGGCGTCGCCAACGCCGTCGGCATGGCGATGGCCGCCCGCTACGAGCGCGGCCTGTTCGACCCGGAGGCCCCCGAGGGCACCTCCCCCTTCGACCACACCATCTGGGCGATCGTCTCCGACGGCGACCTGGAGGAGGGCGTCTCCGCCGAGGCTTCCTCGCTGGCCGGCCACCAGAAGCTCGGCAACCTGGTCTTCGTCTACGACGACAACCACATCTCCATCGAGGGCGACACCGCGACCGCGTTCTCCGAGGACGTGCTGGGGCGGTACGAGGCCTACGGCTGGCACACCCAGCGCATCGAGCCCACCGCCGAGGGCGACGTCGACGTCCACGCCCTGTACGCGGCTCTCAAGGCGGCGCAGGGCGAGACCGAGCGGCCGTCCATCATCGCGATGCGCACGGTCATCGCCTGGCCCGCTCCGAACGCCCGGAACACCGAGGCCTCCCACGGCTCCGCGCTGGGCGCCGACGAGGTCGCCGCCACCAAGCGCGTCCTCGGCTTCGACCCCGAGCAGAGCTTCCAGGTCGACGCCGACGTCCTGGCCCACACCCACCGGGCCCTGGACCGGGGCGCCGAGGCCCACGCCGCCTGGGACAAGCGCATCGCCGAATGGCGCGGCCGGAACGAGGAGCACGCGCGGCTCTTCGACCGGGTCGTCGCCGGCCGGCTCCCCGAGGGCTGGGAATCGGAGCTCCCCGTCTTCGAGGAGGGCAAGGCCGTCGCCACCCGCGCCGCCTCCGGCAAGGTCCTCCAGGCGCTCGGCCCGGTGCTGCCCGAGCTGTGGGGCGGCTCCGCCGACCTCGCGGGCTCCAACAACACCACCATCGACAAGACGTCCTCCTTCCTGCCGAAGGGCAGCCCGCTGCCCGAGGCGAACCCGTACGGCCGTACCGTCCACTTCGGCATCCGTGAGTTCTCGATGGCCGCCGAGATGAACGGCATCGCCCTGCACGGCAACACCCGGATCTACGGCGGCACCTTCCTGGTGTTCTCCGACTACATGCGCAACGCCGTGCGGATGTCGGCGCTGATGCAGCTGCCCGTGACGTACGTCTGGACGCACGACTCCATCGGGCTGGGCGAGGACGGCCCGACCCACCAGCCGGTCGAGCACCTGGCCGCGCTGCGCGCCATCCCGGGCCTGAACGTCGTCCGCCCGGCCGACGCCAACGAGACCGCGACGGCCTGGGCCGAGATCCTGAAGAGGCACGCCACGCATCCCGCCCCGCACGGGCTCGCGCTGACCCGCCAGGGCGTGCCGACGTACGCGCCGAACCCGGACGCGGCCAAGGGCGGCTACGTGCTGCGCGAGTCGTCGACCGAGACCCCGGAGGTGGTCCTGATCGCCACCGGTTCCGAGGTGCACCTGGCCGTCGAGGCCCGTGACCTCCTGGAGGCCGAGGGGATCGGCACCCGGGTGGTGTCGATGCCGTCCGTGGAGTGGTTCGAGGAGCAGCCCCGCGAGTACCGCGAGAGCGTCCTGCCCCCGGCCGTGAAGGCGCGGGTCGCCGTGGAGGCCGGGATCGGCCTGACCTGGTACCGGTTCGTCGGCGACGCCGGCCGGATCGTCTCGCTGGAGCACTTCGGCGCCTCCGCCGACGCCGGCACCCTGTTCGCCGAGTTCGGCTTCACCCCCGGGAACGTGGCGGCCACGGCCCGCGAGTCCCTGGCCGCCGCCCGCACCGCCTGATCGACCAGCCAGAAACAGTTCAGTAGAGGAAGATGATCACTGTGACCGAAGCAACCGCCACCGCGGGAGCACTCAAGCGCCTCTCCGACGAGGGCGTCTCGATCTGGCTGGACGACCTGTCGCGCAAGCGGATCAGCACCGGCAACCTCGCCGAGCTGGTCGCCACGAAGAACGTCGTGGGCGTCACCACCAACCCCTCGATCTTCCAGGCCGCCATCGGCTCCGGCGAGGGCTACGAGGACCAGCTCGCCGACCTCGCCGTGCGGGGCGTCACGGTCGAGGAGGCCGTGCGGATGATGACCACGCAGGACGTGCGGGCCGCCGCCGACGTGCTGCGCCCGGTGTACGACGCGACGGACGGCCGGGACGGCCGGGTCTCCATCGAGGTCGACCCCCGCCTCGCCCACGACACGGCGGCCACGGTCGCCGAGGCCAAGCAGCTCGCCTGGCTGGTCGACCGCCCCAACGTGATGATCAAGATCCCGGCGACCAGGGCCGGTCTGCCCGCCATCACCGCGGTCATCGCCGAGGGCATCAGCGTCAACGTCACGCTGATCTTCTCCCTGGACCGCTACCGCGAGGTCATGGCCGCCTACCTGTCCGGTCTGGAGCAGGCCGCAGCCAAGGGCCTGGACCTGGCCGCCATCCACTCCGTGGCCTCCTTCTTCGTCTCGCGCGTCGACTCCGAGATCGACAAGCGGCTGACCGTCCTCGGCACGGACGAGGCGCTGGCCCTGAAGGGGAAGGCCGCGCTGGCGAACGCGCGGCTGGCCTACGAGGCGTACGAGGAGGTCTTCGCCGGCGACCGCTGGACCGCGCTCGCCGGCGCGCAGGCCAACCGCCAGCGTCCGCTGTGGGCCTCCACCGGTGTGAAGGACCCCGCGTACAAGGACACCCTGTACGTCGACGAGCTGGTGGCACCCGGCACCGTCAACACCATGCCCGAGGGCACGCTGAACGCGACCGCCGACCACGGTGACATCCATGGGGACACGGTGACCGGCGGCTACGCGCAGGCCCACGCGGATCTGGCGGCGGTGGAGCGGCTGGGCGTCTCCTACGACGAGGTCGTGGGCAAGCTGGAGGACGAGGGCGTCGCCAAGTTCGAGGTGGCCTGGCAGGAGCTGCTGGACGCCGTCACGAAGTCCCTGAACAGCAAGGGAGTTGAGGCGTAATGAGCGAGACCGCCAAGGAGGTGCGGGTGCCGGTGGTGCCCGCCGCCGACTGGGACAACCCGTTGCGCGACGCGCGCGACCGGCGGCTGCCGAGGGTCGCGGGCCCGTCGGGCCTGGTCATCTTCGGGGTGACCGGTGACCTGTCCCGCAAGAAGCTGATGCCGGCCGTCTACGACCTGGCCAACCGCGGTCTGCTGCCGCCGGGCTTCTCGCTCGTCGGCTTCGCCCGCCGGGACTGGGAGGACCAGGACTTCGCCCAGGTCGTCCACGACGCGGTGCGCGAGCACGCCCGGACCCCGTTCCAGGAGGAGGTCTGGCAGCAGCTCGCCGAGGGCATGCGCTTCATCCCCGGCGACTTCGACGACGACACCGCGTTCAAGCAGCTCAAGGCGGCCGTCGACGAGCTGGACGGCTCCCGGGGCACCGGCGGCAACTTCGCGTTCTATCTCTCCGTGCCGCCGAAGTTCTTCCCGAAGGTCGTGCAGCAGCTGAAGAAGGTCGGCCTCGCCACCCCGCCGAAGGGGTCCTGGCGGCGGGCGGTCATCGAGAAGCCGTTCGGCCACGACCTGGCGTCGGCGCAGGACCTGAACGCGGTCGTGCACGACGTGTTCGATCCGGACCAGGTGTTCCGGATCGACCACTACCTGGGCAAGGAGACCGTCCAGAACATCCTGGCGCTGCGCTTCGCCAACCAGATGTACGAGCCGATCTGGAACCGGTCGTACGTCGACCACGTGCAGATCACGATGGCCGAGGACATCGGCATCGGCGGCCGCGCCGGCTACTACGACGGCATCGGCTCGGCCCGTGACGTCATCCAGAACCACCTGCTCCAGCTGATGGCCCTCACCGCGATGGAGGAGCCGATCGCGTTCGACGCGGACGCGCTGCTCACCGAGAAGCTGAAGGTCCTGAAGTCGGTGCGGCTGCCGGAGGACCTGGGCCGGCACACCGTGCGCGGCCAGTACGCCGAGGGCTGGCAGGGCGGCGAGAAGGTGATCGGCTACCTCCAGGAGGACGGTATCGACGCCCGGTCGAAGACCGACACCTACGCGGCCGTCAAGCTCGGCATCGACAACCGCCGCTGGGCGGGCGTCCCCTTCTATCTGCGCACCGGCAAGCGGCTGGGCCGCCGGGTCACGGAGATCGCGGTGGTCTTCAAGCGGGCCCCGCACTCCCCGTTCGACTCCACGGCCACCGAGGAACTCGGCGCCAACGCGATCGTCATCCGCGTCCAGCCCGACGAGGGCATGACCGTCCGGTTCGGCTCCAAGGTGCCGGGCACCTCGATGGAGATCCGGGACGTGACGATGGACTTCGCGTACGGCGAGTCGTTCACGGAGTCCAGCCCGGAGGCGTACGAGCGGCTCATCCTGGACGTGCTGCTCGGCGACGCCAATTTGTTCCCTCGTCACCAGGAAGTGGAAGAGTCCTGGAAGATCCTCGACCCGATCGAGACGTACTGGGCAAAGCATGGTAAGCCCGCACAGTACGAGTCGGGCAGCTGGGGACCGCAGGAAGCCGACGAGATGCTCGCACGAGACGGACGGAGCTGGCGCAGGCCATGAAGATCGACCTGACCGACACCACGGCAAGCAAGATCAACAAGGCGCTGGTGCAGGGTCGCCGCGCCATCGGAACCCCTGCCGTGGGCATGGTCCTGACGATGGTGATCGTCACGGACGAGGAGAACGCCTACGACTCGATCAAGGCCGCCGAGGAGGCCTCGCACGAGCACCCCTCGCGCACCCTGGTCGTCATCAAGCGGCACGCCCGGACCCTGCGCGACCGCACCACGTCCCGCCTGGACGCCGAGGTACGGGTCGGTTCCGAGGCCGGCACCGGCGAGACGGTCGTACTGCGCACGTACGGCGAGGTCTCCGACCACGCCGACTCCGTCGTCCTGCCACTGCTGCTGCCGGACGCCCCGGTGGTCGTGTGGTGGCCGGTGGAGGCCCCCGACACCCCGTCCAAGGACCCGCTGGGCGCGCTCGCCCAGCGCCGGATCACCGACCTGTACGCGGTCGATCGGCCGATGCAGGTCCTGGAGACCCGCGCCCGCAACTACGCGCCCGGTGACACCGACCTCGCCTGGACCCGGCTCACCCTGTGGCGGTCCATGCTGGCCGCCGCCCTCGACCAGGCCCGGGCCGACGTGACCTCGGCGGCCGTCGAGGCCGAGGCGGACAACCCCAGCGCCGAACTCCTCGCCCGCTGGCTGGAGGCGCGGCTGAAGGTCAAGGTGGACCGCGTGGTCTCGCCCGGTCCGGTCGTCACGAAGGTACGGCTCGGGACCGCCACCGGTGAGATCGTCATCGACCGGCCCGAAGGCCCGCTCGCGACCCTCACCCTGCCGGGCCAGCCGCCGCGCACCCTCGCTCTGAAGGTCCGCCCCACCTCCGAACTGATCGCCGAGGAGCTGCGCCGCCTCGACGCGGACGAGATGTACGCCATCGCCCTTCGGGGCGAGGGCACCAAGGAGACCGTCGCCCATGTCTGACACCCCCGAGCTCACCCGGCGGCCTGAGTGGGCCGCCCTGGAGGACCACCGGGCCGAGGGCCGGCCGGTCCTGCGTGAGCTGTTCACGGCCGACCCGGCGCGCGCCGAGCGGTACGTCGTACGGGTCGGCGACCTGTACATCGACTACAGCAAGCACCTGATCACGGACGAGACCCTCGCCCTGCTCCAGGAACTGGCCACCGCCACCGACGTGTTCGGGCTGCGGGACGCCATGTTCCGCGGCGAGAAGATCAACATCACCGAGCGGCGGGCGGTCCTGCACACCGCGCTGCGCGCCCCGCGCGACGCGGTGATCGAGGTCGACGGGGTCGATGTGGTCCCGGCCGTGCACGCCGTGCTCGACAAGATGGGCGACTTCGCCGAGCGCGTCCGCTCCGGTGAGTGGACCGGCCACACCGGCAGGCGCATCCGGAACGTCGTCAACATCGGCATCGGCGGCTCGGACCTGGGTCCGGCGATGGCCTACGAGGCCCTGCGGGCGTTCACCGCACGGGAGTTGACGTTCCGTTTCGTGTCCAACGTGGACGGCGCCGACCTGCACGAGGCGACCCGCGACCTGGACCCGGCGGAGACCCTGTTCATCGTCGCGTCGAAGACGTTCACGACGATCGAGACGATCACCAACGCGACCTCGGCGCGCACCTGGCTGCTCGACGGCCTGGGCGGCGACGAGAAGGCGGTGGCCAAGCACTTCGTGGCGCTTTCGACGAACGCCGGCAAGGTCACGGAGTTCGGCATCGACCCGGACAACATGTTCGAGTTCTGGGACTGGGTCGGCGGCCGCTACTCCTACGACTCGGCGATCGGCCTCTCCCTGATGATCGCGATCGGCCCGGACCGGTTCCGCGAGATGCTCGACGGCTTCCACCTGGTCGACGAGCACTTCCGCACCGCCCCCGCCGAGTCCAACGCGCCGTTGCTCCTGGGCCTGCTGGGTGTCTGGTACGGCAACTTCCACGACGCACAGTCGCACGCGGTGCTGCCGTACTCGCACTACCTCTCCAAGTTCACCGCCTACCTCCAGCAGCTGGACATGGAGTCCAACGGCAAGTCGGTGGACCGGGACGGCCGTCCGGTGCGGTGGCAGACCGGCCCCGTCGTGTGGGGCACGCCCGGCACCAACGGGCAGCACGCGTACTACCAGCTGATCCACCAGGGCACCAAGCTGATCCCGGCCGACTTCATCGGCTTCGCCGAGCCCGTCGCCGAGCTGAGCGGTGAACTCAAGGCACAGCACGACCTGCTGATGGCGAACTTCTTCGCCCAGACCCAGGCGCTGGCCTTCGGCAAGACCGCCGACGAGGTCCGCGCGGAGGGCGTCCCCGAGGAGCAGGTGGCGCACCGCACCTTCCAGGGCAACCACCCCACCACCACGATCCTGGCCCGCGAGCTGACCCCGTCGGTCCTCGGCCAGCTCGTCGCCCTCTACGAGCACAAGGTCTTCGTGCAGGGCGCGATCTGGGACATCGACTCCTTCGACCAGTGGGGCGTGGAGCTGGGCAAGGTGCTCGCCAAGCGCATCGAGCCCGCGCTCACCGAGGGCGCTGCCGTCCCCGGCCTCGACCCGTCCACCACCGCTCTCGTCTCGACGTACCGCACGCTTAGGAAGTGAATGACATGCAGCTCGGACTCATCGGCCTCGGCAAGATGGGCGGCAACATGCGCGAGCGGATCCGCCGCGCAGGCCACACCGTCATCGGCTACGACCGCAACCCCGACGTCTCCGACGTCAAGTCCCTTGAGGAACTGGTCGAGAAGCTCGACGCGCCGCGCACGGTGTGGGTGATGGTCCCGGCCGGCCACGCCACCCAGTCCGTCGTCGACGAGCTCAAGGACCTGCTGTCCGAGGGTGACACGGTGGTCGACGGCGGCAACTCCCGCTGGACGGACGACGAGAAGCACGCCGCCGAACTCGGCATCAAGGGCATCGGCTTCGTCGACGCCGGTGTCTCGGGCGGTGTGTGGGGCCTGCAGAACGGCTACGCCCTGATGGTCGGCGGCGACAAGCAGCACGTCGAGCGGCTCCACCCGATCTTCGAGGCGCTCAAGCCGGAAGGCCCCTACGGCTATGTCCACGCCGGCAGGGTCGGCGCCGGGCACTTCTCCAAGATGGTCCACAACGGCATCGAGTACGCCATGATGCAGGCGTACGCCGAGGGCTGGGAGCTCCTGGAGAAGGTCAAGTCCGTGGACAACGTCCGCGAGGTCTTCCGCTCCTGGCAGGAGGGCACCGTCATCCGCTCCTGGCTGCTCGACCTCGCGGTCAGCGCCCTGGACGACGACGAGCACCTGGACAAGCTGAAGGGCTTCGCGCAGGACTCCGGCGAGGGCCGCTGGACCGTCGAGGCGGCCATCGACAACGCGGTGCCGCTGCCCGCGATCACCGCCTCGCTCTTCGCCCGGTTCGCGTCCCGCCAGGACGACTCCCCGCAGATGAAGATGATCGCGGCGCTGCGCAACCAGTTCGGCGGCCACGCCGTCGAGTCGAAGGAGTAGTGCACCGTGGGGGACCTGCTCCTGGTCCGCCACGGTGAGACCGAGTGGAGCCTGTCGGGACAGCACACCAGCTGGACGGACCTGCCCCTCACCCAGCACGGTGAGGAACAGGCCAAGTCCCTCGCCCCGCTCCTCACCGACCGGACCTACGCACTGGCGCTGTCCAGCCCGCTGGACCGCGCGATACGCACGGCCGAACTGGCCGGCCTGACCGGGGTCGTGCCCGACCCGGACCTGCACGAATGGGACTACGGCGGCTACGAGGGCGTCACCACGGCGGAGATCCACCGCGCCCGCCCCGACTGGTACCTGTGGACCGACGGCGTCCCGCCGGGCCCTCAGGGCCACCCCGGCGAGTCGCCGGAGCAGATCGGCGCGCGGGCCGACCGGGTGCTCAGGAAGGTGGAGCGGGCGCTCACCACCGGCTCGGGCGACGTGATCCTGGTGGCCCATGCCCACTTCCTGCGCGTGCTGACCGCGCGCCGCCTGGGGCTGCCGCCCGCCGAGGGCAGGCTGTTCCAGCTGGCGACCGGGACGGTCAGCCGGCTGTCCACCGAGCACGGGTGGCCCGTGATCACCGAGTGGAACAAGCAGCCGTAGTAATCCTCGGGACGGCCCGCCAGTGACAACTGGCGGGCCGTTTCGACGTATTGGCCCCAGGCAGTCGCCGGCAGCCCGCACCGGGAAGTTTCTACGGCCCCTTTCCTAACCCCTTGTCGAAAGTCCCGCGAAGCCCATAGCCTGACGCGGCGCCGGTGCCGTCGTCCGCCCCGGCCCGGCCGTGACGGGATGGGAGGGGCAACTGCGTGAAGCGCACATCGCGTGACATCCGCACCGCGAACCGCTACGAGGTGCTGCGCCAGATCATCGCCCAGTCCCCCACCTCACGGCAGACGCTGGCGGCCGCGACCGGGCTGAGCGTGGCCACGGTCGCCACCCTCGTCGGCGAACTGCTCGACCTGCGGATGATCACGGAGGTCGGCTTCGAGGACTCGGCGGGCGGCCGCCCCCGCGGCCTCGTCGCCGTCAACGCCTCGGGCGGCGCGCTGATCGGCGTCGACATGGCGGAGACGTACGTCCGGGTGGAGCTGTTCGACCTGGGGCTGAACGTGCTGGCCCGCGCGGTGGAGGACATGCGCCCCGGTGAGAGCCGCCCCGAGCAGGCGGTCGCCCATGTGGCCACGGCCGTCGGGTCGGTGGTGGCCCAGGCCGGGATCGAGGGCGCGCGGGTGCTGGGGGTCGGGGTGAGCGTGCCGGGGCAGGTGGACCGGGCCACCGGCATCGCCGAGTACGCGCCCAACTGGGACTGGCACGACGTGCCGCTGCTCGACCTGCTCTCCAGCCACATCGCCTACCCGCTCCACCTGGACAACCCGCTGCGGGCGAGCGCGGTGGCGGAGCTGTGGTTCGGGGCGGCGCGCGGACGCGAGGACGCCGTGGTGGTGAACCTCGGCACCGGGGTCGGCGCCGGTCTGGTGCTGGGCGGCGGGCTGTACCGCGGGGTGAGCAACAGCGCCGGCGAATGGGGCCACACGACGCTCGTGCTGGACGGGCGGCTGTGCCACTGCGGCAACCACGGCTGCGTCGAGACATACGTCGGCGCCCCCGGGATCATGCTCAACCTGCGCGAACTCAGCCCGCGCAGCACGCTGTTGCACCCCGAGGACCAGACGGCGACCATCGACGCCCTGACCCACGGGGTCGCCGCGGGCGACCCCGTGGCGGTCAAGGTGGTCCGCGACACGGCCCGTTACCTGGGGGCGGGCATCGCGGACCTGGTGAACCTGTACAACCCCGAAGTGGTCGTGCTCAGCAGCTGGGTCGCCAGGAAGCTGGGCGCACCGCTGCTCGACGAAGTGCGCGAGGCCGTCCGGCGGCACGCGCTGCGGCGGCCGTTCGCCGCCACCGAGATCGTCCTCTCCCCCGTCCCCACCGACCCGGTCTGCCTGGGCGCGGCCACGTTCGCGCTGGAGGGCGCCCTGCAGGCCGTGGGACAGAGGACACCGAAACGCACCACCCCCGCAAGGAGCCGTACCGCACCGCCTTCATGACGACGGAAGGGTTGCACGTGTCTCACCCCCACCGCAGCAGATCGGTCCTCCTGTCGGCCGCGGCCGCACTGGCCGTCGCCGGACCCCTGATATCAGTCCCGCCCGCCTCGGCGGCCGACGGCGCCGCCGTGGCCGCCGAGGTCTCCCCGCACGCCGCCCAGACCATCGACGACATCGGCGCCTCGGGCGCCTGGTGGGTCAACGACCTCCAGCACTTCTCCCCCAAGGTCCAGGCCCGGGTGGCGAAACTGCTCTTCTCCAAGCAGGGCCTGGACCTCAGCTCGTACCGCTACAACATCGGCGGCGGCGGGGTCGCGGTCACCACCCCGGCCCGCGCCGCCGAGGACTTCCTGAACTCCGACGGCTCCTACGACTGGAGCAGGGACAAGGGCGGTCAGACGTTCCTCAAGTACGCCGCGAAGTACGGTGTCGAGGACCTGATCGGCTTCGTCAACAGCGCGCCCGCCCAGTGGACCACCAACGGGCAGAGCTGCGGCGGCCGGCTGAAGGCGGAGAACGAGTCCGACTACGCCGACTACATCGCCGACGTCACCGACCACTTCGCCGGCCAGGGCGTGCGGCTGGACTACATCAGCCCCTTCAACGAACCGGACAACGACTTCGGTTCGTGCGGTCAGGAGGGCATGCAGGTCACCGTCGACCAACGCGACGACATCGTGCGGGCGCTCGGCGCCGAGCAGCAGGCCAGGCACCAGAAGACGTCGATCATCGCCGACGAGTCCAGCCAGACGACCCAGTTCGTCTCCGAGCTCCCGCAGTGGATCTCGCAGCCGGACACCGCGCAGTACGTCTCCGCGCTGGCGCACCACACCTACAACAACCCCAGCGACGGCCAGCTCGGCAACGTCTACGAGACGTCGAGGACGGTCGGCCAGAAGTCCTGGGCCTCGGAGATCTGCTGCTTCGGCAAGGGCTCGACCGGCTGGAACCAGGAGTACGACCCGACCATCGACAACGCCCTGCTGCTGTCCCGGATCATCTACAAGGACTTCGCGAGCGCCCACGACTCGGCCTTCCAGTGGTGGGTGGCGCTGGCCAGCGGCTACGGCACCGGCCCCTACGCCAGGAACGACGTCGGCTGGAACGACGGCCTGGTCTACTACGACCCCGACTACGCGACCGACGGCAACCAGACGCTGTACTTCACCAAGCGGTACTACGCGCTCGGCCAGTACAGCAAGTTCGTCAGGCCGGGCTCGGTCGCGCACAACGTGACCGGCGCACCGGACGGGGTCGAGGTGTCGGCGTACGACAGCGACGGCAAGTGGGTGGTCGTGGTCAACAACCAGAACACCACCGACACCCCGCTGAGTCTGCACTTCAACAACGCGACACCGGTACGGGCCAGGGAGGCGGTGCGGACATCGGCCACCGAGGACTGGGCCGACGTCGCGAAACCGTCGGTGAGCGCGGGGACGGTCTCCGCGACCCTGGCGGCCCGCTCCATCACGACGTACGTCTTCGACCAGAAGGGACATGGGAGTTCGGCCGTGACCGGCGCGCTGGCGGGCAAGCAGTCCGGCAAGTGCCTGACGGCGGACGCCTCCGGGGCCGCCATAGCCACCTGCACGGGCGCGGCGGACCAGTCGTGGTCGTACGACGCCAAGGGCACCCTGAAGGGCGCGGGCGGCTATCTGACGGCGTCGGGTTCCGGCCTGACGGCCACCGCCGGCTACACCGGTGACGCGAGCCAACGCTGGCTGCTGAACGCCAACGGGCAGATCCTCAGCGAGGCGTCCGGCAAGTGCCTGGACGTCAGCGGGCAGGCCACCGCCGACGGCAGCAAGGTGATCCTCTACAGCTGCAACAGCGGCAGCAACGAGGCCTGGGCCAGGCAGTAACCGCACCGCACCACCCCAACCGAGGGCCGCCGGCCACTCCCTGACCCGGCGGCCCTCAACTCACCCTGCTTTCCTTTCGGTTCGTCATCCCGAACCGGGTACAACGTTTCGCGCAGACTTCGTCCAACCTCTTGCCGAAGTGTTAGCCGAAGGTTAACGTCCCGCTCCGCAACGCAATTTCAGCCATCTGGTTCCGAGGTCCCACGGGCCGTACAGGCACAGCCGCACTCGACAGACAAGGACGTCAGCATGTCGGCACTCAGCAACAACAACTGGTCCCGCCGGTCTCTCTTCCGGGCGGCAGCGGGCATGGCCGCCGCCGGCACGCTGGCCGCGTGCGGCAGCAACAACGGCAGAGGCGGGGGCAGCGGGTCGGGCACCCAGCTCACCCAGATGTTCCACGCCTACGGCGAGGCGGGCGTGGAGCAGGCGGTCAAGAGGTACCCCACCGCCTACAAGTCCGCCGACGTGACCACGCAGTGGATCACCAGCTCGGACTACGAGAGCAAGCTCTTCGCCACGCTGCTCACCAAGTCCGCCCCCGACGTGTTCGAGTTCCACCCGCAGATCCAGATGGTCAAGAGCGGTCAGGTCGCCGACCTGAGCGACATCATCGACCCGGTCAAGGACGACTTCAACCCGGCCGACATCAAGTCGCACACGGTCGACGGGAAGATCTACGGCGTCCGGATGATCGACGACCCGCAGTTCTTCTTCTACCGGCCCTCACTCTTCGAGAAGGCCGGCGTGAAGGTCCCGGAGACCCTCGACGAGCTGATCGAGATCTCGGCCAAGCTCACCACCAGCAAGATGAAGGGCCTGTACCTCGGCAACGACCTGCACGCCATCATCAGCCCGCTGATCTGGTCCGCGGGCGCCGACACCCTCGACGACAAGAACCAGATCGCCTACCACACGCCCGGCGTCGTCGAGGGCCTGAAGAAGATGCGCAAGCTGTTCACCAGCGGCGACCTGCTCCTCGGCGCCCCGACCGACTACTGGGACCCGTCGGCGCTCAACCAGGGCCTGTGCGCCATCCAGTTCTGCGGTATGTGGGCGATGCCGCAGTTCCAGAAGGCACTCGGCGACGACATCGGGGTCTTCCCCTTCCCGAAGACCGTCGACTCCGGCAAGCAGTCCGTCTACAACGGCGGCTGGTCGATGTTCGTCAACGCCAAGGGCGACAACGTCGACGCGGCCAAGGAGTACGTCAAGTGGCTGTGGATCGACCAGAAGAAGGACCAGGAGGACTTCGCGACGTCGTACGGCTTCCACATCCCGCCGCGCACGTCGATCGCCGCGTCGGCCACCAAGCTCAAGTCCGGTCTGCCCGCGGAGGGCGTGAAGCTCTTCAACGAGTTCGGGCACTTCGACAACATCGGCTGGACCCAGGCGATGATCCAGGCGTCGTGGGACCTCCTCGCCAACTGTGTCCGCAAGGCCGGTGACCCGGAGAAGGCGCTCGACCAGTGCGACACGACCGTCAACCGCGAGCTGAAGAAGCTCTTCGGATAAGTCTCGGACGGACCGGACCCATGTCGACGACCACCACGCGCGACCTCGCGAACCCCGCCCCGGCGAAGGCCAGTCCGGCCAAGCCGCGGCGGGGCCTGCGGGGCAGCCGCACCTTCAACTTCTGGCTCTTCATCAGCCCCTTCCTCATCGGGCTGATCGTCTTCGTCTACGTGCCGATCGGCTGGAGTGTCTACCTCAGCTTCTTCGACGCGCGGTTCACCGTCACGCCGAGCAAGTTCATCGGCTTCGACAACTACACCTACATGCTGACGGACCCCAAGTTCACGGGGTCGCTCGTCACCTTCACCGTGTTCGCCGCGTTCATCGTGCCGACCACCTGGGCGGTGTCGCTGGGTCTCGCCCTGCTGGTCGACCGGATCCGGTTCATGCGGGCGTTCTTCCGGTCGGTGTTCTTCCTGCCGACCGCGTGCAGCTACGTCGCCGCGTCGCTGATCTGGAAGATGTCCATCTTCAGCGGGGTCCGCTTCGGCCTGCTGAACACGGTCCTCGGCTGGTTCGGGGTCGACAGCGTGGCCTGGCTGGCCTCCCCCAGCCCGCCCTGGTACTGGCTCGTCATCGTCACGCTCCGGCTGTGGCTGCAGTCCGGCTTCTACATGATCCTGTTCCTGGCGGCCCTGCAGAACATCCCGGGCGAGCTGTACGAGGCCGCCGCCATCGACGGCGCCAAGCGGGGCTGGCAGACCTTCCGGTACATCACCCTGCCGCAGCTGCGCGCCACCTCGACCGCGGTGGTCCTGCTGCTGCTCATCGCCGCGTACCAGGCCTTCGACGAGTTCTACAACCTGCTCGACAAGACCACCTGGGGCCGGCCACCGCTGGTCGAGCTGTACGCCACCGCCCTCGGTACGTCACAGGACTACGGCGCCGGCAGCGCGGGAGCCGTCATCCTGACCCTGCTGATCATCGTCGTCACCCTGTTCCAGGGCAAGATCATGGGCTTCGGAAGGGGGGACGAGTCCAAGTGACCACCACCACGCCCGACATGAACAAGACCGCGCCCACGAAGGCCAGGCGCCGACGCGGCGGCGGAGTGATGGGCAACACCGGCCTGTACATCGCCACCGGTGTCGCCACCTTCCTCTTCCTGGTCCCGTTCTACATCCTGCTCCGCAACGCCCTCACCACGGACACCGCCATCACCGGGCCGAGCTGGCAGTTCTTCCCCACGCACCTGCAGTGGGGCAACGTCAAGGAACTGTTCGACGACCCGCAGGTGGACTTCGCCCGGTCCATGTGGAACTCGCTGGTCGTCGCCGTCTCCATGACCGTCGGCATCCTGCTGGTGTGCTCGCTGGCCGGCTACGCCCTGGCCCGCATCCCCTACAAGCACGCCAACAAGATCTTCTACCTCGTCCTGGGCACCCTGATGGTCCCCACCTCGGTGACGTTCGTGCCCAGCTTCGTGCTGGTCTCCTCGCTCGGCTGGGTGGACACCTACCGGGGTCTGATCATCCCGGGCCTGTTCAGTGGTTTCACCTGCTTCCTGTTCCGGCAGTACTTCCTGGGGTTCCCGAAGGAGCTGGAGGAGGCGGCACGCGTGGACGGCCTGGGCTACTGGGGCTCGTACTGGCGCGTCGTCGTGCCCAACTCGCTGAACTTCTTCGCGGCGATCGCCACCATCACCTTCATCGGCGCCTGGAACGCCTTCCTGTGGCCCCTGGTCATCGGCCAGGACCCCGGGGCATGGACCGTCCAGGTCGTGCTGTCGTCGTACATGACCAACCAGACGGTCGTCTTCCACACCATCTTCATGGCCACCGCCATCTCCATCCTGCCGCTGGTGTTCGTCTTCCTCTTCCTCCAGCGCTGGCTGGTCCAGGGGATCGCGCAGACCGGCATCAAGGGCTGACCCGCCTCGAAAGACCTGGAGACCGATGTCTTTCCGCTCTGCCACGGCTGTCGACTACGTCGAGGACGTCTCACCCGGCTCCGGGGCCCTGCCGCCCCGCGCCTGGTATCCGGCCTCGGACGCCGCGTCCCTCTCCCTGAACGGCAGCTGGCGTTTCCGGCTGTCGCCCACGGCGGACGCCGAGGACGACGCGTTCGCCGAGCCGGGGTACGACGCCGGCGGCTGGGCGGAGGTGTCGGTCCCGGGTCACTGGGTGCTCCAGGGCCATGGCTCACCGATCTACACGAACCACCTCTACCCGTTCCCGGTCGACCCGCCCAGGGTGCCGACCGAGAACCCCACGGGTGACCACCTGCGCGCCTTCGACCTGCCGGCGGACTGGGACCTGACCGACGGCGGGACGGTCCTGCGCTTCGACGGGGTCGAGTCCTGCGCCCGCGTCTGGCTGAACGGCACGGACATCGGCGAGTTCAAGGGCTCCCGGCTGCCGCACGAGTTCGCGGTCGGGCACCTGCTGAAGCCGGCCGGCAACGTGCTCGCCGTCCGCGTCCACCAGTGGTCGGCCGGCTCCTACCTGGAGGACCAGGACCAGTGGTGGCTGCCCGGCATCTTCCGGGACGTGACCCTGCTGCACCGTCCGGCCGGGAGCGCCCTCGACTTCTTCGTGCACGCCTCCTACGACCACGTCACCGGCGCGGGCACGCTGCGCGTCGACTCCGACGTGGACGGCAGGGTCACCGTGCCGGAGCTGGGCGTCGACATCGCGACCGGCGAGCCGGTCACCGTCCCGGTCGAGGCGTGGACGGCCGAGACCCCGAGGCTGTACGACGGGGTGCTGGCCACCGAGGGCGAGCGGGTGCCGTTGCGGATCGGCTTCCGGACCGTCGTCCTCGACGACGGGCTGATCAAGGTCAACGGCAGGCCGGTCCTCTTCAAGGGCGTCAACCGGCACGAGTGGCACCCCGAGAAGGGCCGGGCCCTCGACCCGGAGACCATGCTCGCTGACGTGCTGCTGATGAAGCGGCACAACATCAACGCGGTCCGCACCTCCCACTACCCGCCGCACCCGGCCTTCCTCGACCTGTGCGACGAGTACGGGCTGTGGGTGATCGACGAGTGCGACCTGGAGACCCACGGCTTCACCGAGCAGGCCTGGCGGGACAACCCCGTCGACGACGACCGCTGGACCCCGGCCCTGCTCGACCGGGCCGCCCGGATGGTCGAGCGCGACAAGAACCATCCGTCGGTGGTGATCTGGTCCCTGGGCAACGAGGCCGGCACCGGCCGGGGCCTGACCGCGATGGCCGAGTGGATCCACGGCCGGGACGCCTCCCGGCTCGTGCACTACGAGGGTGACATCGACTGCCGTGACACGGACGTGTACTCACGGATGTACGCCGACCACGCCGAGGTCGAGCGGATCGGCCGGGGCCTGGACGGCGGCACCCACAAACGCCGTGAACTCCCTTTCATCCTCTGCGAGTACGGGCACGCCATGGGCAACGGCCCCGGTGGACTCGCCGACTACCAGCGGATCTTCGAGTCGTACGACCGGCTCCAGGGCGGCTTCATCTGGGAGTGGATCGACCACGGCATCAAGGACGACCGCTACGGCTACGCGTACGGCGGCGACTTCGGCGAGGAGCTGCACGACGCGAACTTCGTCTGCGACGGGCTGGTCTTCCCCGACCGGCGGCCCTCCCCGGGGCTGGTGGAGTACAAGAAGGTGATCGAGCCCGTCCGTATCGAGGGCGACGGCGCCACCGTCCGCGTCACCAACAGGCAGGACTTCGCCGATCTGTCCGCGCTGGACTTCGAGTGGTCGTACCAGGTCGGCGGCGAGACCGTCGAGTCGGGCCGTCTTGCCGTACCGGCCCTGGCGGCCGGTGAGTCGGCGGAGGTGAAGCTGCCGGAGCCGCCCGTCGCCACCGGCAGCGGCGAGGCGCAGTGGACGGTGCGGGCCGTGCTGGCGGCGGACACCTCCTGGGGGCGTGCGGGCCATGTGGTGGCCTGGGGTCAGCTCCCCGTCTCCGGACGGCAGGTGCCGGCCTTCGCCGCCGCCGCGGGACCGGTGGTGTCCGGCGACGGGGTGATCACCCTCGGCCCGGGCGTCTTCGACGCGCGCAGCGGTGCGCTGCGGAGCGTCGGCGCGGTGCCGGTGACCGGACTGCGGCTGGACGTGTGGCGGGCGACGACCGACAACGACGACGGCGCGGCCTGGCAGAGCGACATCCGCTACGGCACGCTGTGGCGGACGTTCGGTCTGCACCGCATGCGGCACCGCCTGGACGCGGTGGAACCGGCCGGCGGCGCCCTGACCGTGCGCACTCGGGTCGCGCCGGCCGCCTGGGAGTTCGGGCTGGTGACCGTCTACCGCTGGACCACGGACGGCGACCGCCTCCGGCTCACCGTCTCCGTCACCCCGGACGGCGACTGGACGGTGCCGCTGCCCCGGCTCGGGGTCCGTTTCGGACTGCAGGACGCCGACCGGGTGCGGTGGTTCGGCGGCGGGCCGGGCGAGGCATATCCGGACACCAGGTCGGCTTCCATGGTGGGCCGTTGGCAGTCGACGGTGGACGAGCTGCAGACGCCGTACGTCCGCCCGCAGGAGAACGGCGCCCGCGCGGACGTCCGTTGGGCGGAGCTCGGCGGGCTGCGGATCGAGGGCGACCCGGAGTTCTGGTTCACCGCCCGCCGCTGGACCACCGAGCAGCTGGACGCGGCCGCTCACCGTACCGACCTCACTCCGTCCGGCACGGTGTGGGTCAACCTGGACCACGGCCAGCACGGCATCGGCTCGCAGTCCTGCGGCCCGGGCGTCCTGCCGCAGTACCAACTGCACGCTCAGCCGGCCGAGTTCTCCTTCGTGTTCACGGACATCGGCTGATCCGCCCCACCCCGAGGGCCCCGGACCGCGCGCGGTCGGGGGCCTTCGGTGTGCTCAACGCCCGTGCCCGGCACCCCCGCAGCGGTACAGGGTGTAGCGCGAGACACGGACCGGCGAGCAGTGGCCGATGGCCCAGCGGACCAGGGCCCGGCCAGGAGTCTTCGCGCCCCGGGCCCGGTGGGTCAGGTCGGCCGCGGAGAGCAGGACGTAGCGGAGCCGGCCGGTGTCGATCAGGTGGTGGAAGGTACCGGCCGTGGGGTACGGCACACGGGCGGTGAAGCCGCCGAGCGGGAGGATGGCGGCGTTGTCCGAGAGGATGTACGGCGCCGCCATCTGCCAGCGGGGCACCGCGGCCAGGTAGCGGGCGCCGTCCCGGTGGGCGGTGAGGTAGGCGAGGACGCGCCGCTGGGGCGGGTCCAGGGCGGAGGCGCCGTTGCGGGTGGCGATGGATCCCGGGCCGATCCGGCCGAAGCCGCCCGGCTGGTTGTAGCGCAGGGAGGTCGCGGACGCGGACCAGACGGTGGGGACGACCAGGACCGCGGCCAGGGCGACGGCCAGCGCGGTCCTGCGCGGACGCGACCCGCCGACGGCGAGGAGGAGCAGCGCCGGCAGGGCCAGGACCACGGCGAGGGAGACCGACCATGTGAAGAAGCGCGGGTAGTACAGGGTGAGGGCCGCGCACCAGCCGACGTTGACGGCCAGGACCGCGCAGAGCGCGCTCCGGCGCCGCACCCGGGTCACGGCGACCGCGGCCAGGGCCGACAGGGCGACCGCCACCACGCCCATGTAGTAGGTGTGTCCGGTCACGCTGCCGAAGCTGAAGACCAGGAAGAACGTCACCAGCCAGACGCCCCACAGCAGGTAGCCCGCCAGGACGGGGTCGGTGCGCTCCGGGCGGTGGCGCCACAGCGTGTGGAGACCGGCGGCCAGGCCCAGCGCCGCCAGCGGGTACAGCCAGCCCGTCTGGCTGGCGAGCCCGGGGCTGAACATCTTCCAGACGCTGTCCCCCAACCCCGCCGACGCCCTGCCGTGCGCCCGGTCGGCGACGATGCTCCCGGTGCCGGCCGCGTCGACGCCGAGCGCGTGGAAGCGGGTCAGGAAGTTGTAGCCGACGACCAGGGCGATCGGCGAGTTGTCGGTCGTGCCGTCGAGGTAGGGGCGAGCGGCGGCCGGGGTGAGGCCGGCGGCCAGCATCCAGGACAGGGAGACCGCCAGCATGACCGTCCCGGACACGGCAAGGTCCCGGATGCGGCGGCGCACCGTGGTCGGCGCGGCCACCAGGTAGGTCACGGCCAGCGCGGGCAGCACCGCCCAGGCCTCCAGCATCTTGCACTGGAAGGCCACCCCGACCCAGACACCGGCCAGGACGAGAGGGCGCAGCCGGGCGCGGGCGGTGGCCCGCTGGGTGGCCTCGGCGGCCAGCAGCAACAGCAGGACGAACGGGGCGTCCTCGGTGACGGAGCGACCGAGGCCCACGGTCACCGGGGTGAGGGTGAGGAAGGCGGCGGCCAGCAGCCCGGCGGGTACGCCGGCCCAGCGTCGTACCACCACGTGCAGCAGGACCACCGAGGCCACGCCCTCCAGGGCCTGCGGGACCACCAGGGACCACGGGTGGAAGCCGAGCACCAGCGCGGCCAGGGCCTGCGGCCACAGGAAGCCGGGCAGCTTGTCCAGGGTGATGGAGTTGCCCGGGTCGAAGGAGCCGTAGAGGAAGGCGACCGGGTTGTCGGTCATGCTGCGGACCGCGCTCGCGTAGAACGAGTGGTACGCGCTGTGCCAGATGCCCCAGAAGAAGAGCAGCGCGGCGACGGCGGCGATGCCGGCGAGGATCGGGCGCTCGTAGCGCTGGATACGGCTCCGCGCCGGGGCCGGCGGTGGTGGCGCCCCCTCGGCACGGACGAGCGGCTCGGCGCTGACAGGGCTCGGCATCGCGGACGGCCTCCAGGACTCCCGGTGTCCAGGGCTTCCAGAACGCCCCGGACTGCTACGGCCTGTAGGACGACTGGATCTCGATGAACGTCACGTCCGGAATGTCAAGGAACATTCAGGATGTTCGTGAGTATCAGCCGTGAAAGCCGTAGGAATCCTGAACCCTGTCTGTGTCTCACCGGCCTCTCACCGCAAGCTCACCCGGCACCGGTTCAGCGGGCCGGCCGCCCGGCGTGCTGGGCCGCGAGGCGCACCGGCGCGTTCTGGGCGCCGTATCCGCGGTACCCCGGTCCCCGCTCGACCAGTTCGAAGAACACCCGTCCCACCGTCCGTGTGTAGCAGTGCCGGAAGACACCGCCCGCGTCCCGGTCATAGAGGATGCCGAGGTCGCGGTACGTGTCCAGCTCGCCGTCGGCGAACTCGTACCGGGCCGCGAGGTCGTCGTGGTAGTTGGCGGGGATGGGCAGCAGACCGCCGCCGGCCGCACGGAAGGCCCGGGCCGCGGCGACCACGTCCTGGACGGCCAGGGCGATGTGCTGGGCGTGCAGGGTGTCGTCGGCCGGGGCCGCGCCGACGCCGAGGGCGATCCGGACGCTGCCGTCGGCGTTGGTGACGGCGCGGGAGCGCAGCAGCCCGTAGGGGTCGGCGACGTCGACGCTGTCCTGGGCGTGCAGGCCGAGAACGCTGTGGTGGAAGAGGGCCGCCTCGTCGTACTGGTGCCAGGGCTGGGTGAGCGCGAGGTGGTCGATGTGCGCCGGACCCGGCGCCGGTTCATGCGGCACCTCGGCGAAGTCGGCCCGCCAGTCGGGGAGTTCGGCGTCGCGGCCGGTGCCGCAGAAGAACAGTTCGGTGCCGTCGGGGGCGGCGACCGCGTCGAGCGGGGCGTCCTCAGGGGCACGGCGGCGAGGCAGTACGGGGGCGAGCAGGGCCTCGGCGCGGCGGGCGGCGGCCCGCGGGTCGGGTGACTCCAGACCGATCGCGGCGAGCCCGGTGCCGTCGCGGCGGACGGCGGGACCGGTGTTGACCAGGATCCGTGCCTCGCCGCGTTCCCACAGGTCGACGGGCTTGCTCCGATGACGCGCGGTCCGGGCGAAGCCCAGGGCGCCGAGCAGCGCCGAGACGGGTTCGGCGTCCGGCGTGACGAGTTCGGCGAACGCGACTCCCGTCGGTACGACCGGCGGGGGCAACTCCGCCGTGCCGACGGCCTCTTGCAGTATCAGCAGCGAGCGGTGCGCGTCGACGGCGGTCGGGCCGGCCTCGGCCTGCCGGAAGACGTCGTTGAAGACCTCCAGGGAGAGCGGCCCGTCGTACCCGGTCCGCAGCACATGGCGGACGAGCCCGGCCACGTCGAAGCCGCCCTGGCCCGGGAAGCAGCGATAGTGCCGGCTCCACTGGAGCACGTCCATGGCGAGCAGCGGGGCGTCGGCCAGCTGCAGGAAGAAGATCTTCTCGCCGGGGATGTCCTCGATGCCCTTCGGATCGGAGCCCCGGGAGAGGATGTGGAAGCTGTCGAGGCAGGTCCCGAGGGCGGGATGCCCGGCCGCCTCGACGATCCGCCAGGCATGGCCGTACGTGCTGACGTGCCGCCCCCAGGCGAGCGCCTCGTAGGCGACACGGATACCGAAGTCCCGGGCGAGCGAGGCCAGCTGGGAGAGCTGCGCGGCTGCGAGATCGTCGTCGTCGATCGCGGCCGGGGAAACGGAGGAACAGACGAGAACGGTGTCGGCCCCCAGGTCCCGCATGAGCTCGAACTTGTGCCGGGCGCGCCGCAGATTGCGCGCGAACTCGTCGGCGGGGACGGATTCGATGTCCCGCATGGGCTGATAGAGGTCGATGGTCAGCCCCAGATCGGCGCACCGAGCCCGTATCTCGCGGGGCGGGAGCGGGCTGGCGAGCAGATCGTTCTCAAAGATCTCGACCCCGTCGAACCCGGCCCGGGAAGCTGCGGTCAGCTTCTCGGTGAGCGACCCACTGAGCGAGACGGTGGCAATAGAAGTACGCATAACCCTTTTCCTCACCTGCACTACAGCGCCCCGTCAGGGGGGCGGGTCTGCATTGACGTGCGGCTGCCGCCGCGTGGGCGCGACAAGCCACATCCGGCCCGCATCCGTCACACGACCTGCCCCGCCGAGCTCTCCGCCAACTCCCCGATGTCGGCAAGCATCCGCGAGGCATCCGCCTCCCTCCCGGTGAACAACCGAAACGCGTCCGCGGCCTGGAACACGGCCATCCCACCCCCGTCCAGCACCGCACACCCCGACGCCCTCGCGGTCCGCACCAGTTCCGTCTCCAGCGGCCGGTACACCACTTCCGCCACCCACAACCCGGGCCGCAGCAACTCCGCGGGCACCGGCAGCCCCGGATGCGCGGCCATCCCCGTCGGCGTCGCGTGCACCAGCCCGTCCGCTCCGGCCAGCAGTTCCGGCAGCCGATCCAGGCCCGCGGCCACCGCGCGCCCCGCGCCGAAGTACCGGTTCAGGGAACCCGCGAGATCGACGGCCCGGTCGGGCACGGCGTCCACGACAGTGACCCGCTCGGCCCCCAGCGTGAGCGTCGCGTGCGCGACGGCGGCCCCGGCGCCCCCGGCACCGAGCTGCACGACGCTCTCCAGCGAAGCGTCCCGCAGCCCCCGCGCGAACGACGCCGCGAACCCGGTCACGTCCGTGTTGTGGCCGACCGCCCTTCCGTCGGCCTCGAAGACCACCGTGTTGACCGCGCCGAGCGCCTCGGCCTGCGGGGCGAGCGCGTCCAGGTGCTCGATGACCAGCTGCTTGCAGGGGTGCGTGATGTTCAGCCCGTCGAAGCCGAGGTCCCGCGCACCCCGCAGCAGGTCCCCCACGGCCTCGGGCGCCACGCCCAGCACGTCGATGTCGATCAGCCGGTACAGGTACCGGAGCCCCTGCCGGCCGGCCTCACGTTCGTGCAGGGCCGGACTGAGCGACGGGCCGATACCGGAACCGATCAGACCGACGAGATACGAGTCCTTGGCCACGTGGCCCTCCAGAGCGGCATCGCTAATGTACGAACTAGTACGTTAGCTATAGCACCCGGGGTGACAGCCTGGGAAGACCTCGCCGGGACCGCCGCCGCCACGGGCTTCTACAATCTCCGGCACCGGCTGTCCCCCGCAGGAAACCCGATAGGAACCCGATGACCAGCGTCGACGAACCGGCACAGACCAACGGGCGGCTCCGCGACGCCGCCCGCACCCAGGCCGAGATCCTCGACGTGGCCACGCAGGAGTTCGCCCGGGCCGGCTACGACGGGGCCCGCGTCGACGAGATCGCGGCCCGCACCCGTACCACGAAGCGGATGATCTACTACTACTTCGGCGGCAAGGAACAGCTGTTCACGGCGGTCCTGGAGCGCGCGTACGGGGTGATCCGCGAGGCCGAGCAGCAGCTGGACGTGGAGCACCTGGACCCGGTCGCGGCCATCCGCCGGCTAGCCGAGCTGACCTTCGACCACCATGAGCAGCACCCGGACTTCATCCGTCTGGTCAGCATCGAGAACATCCACGGCGCCCAGCACATCGCGGCCTCCGCGAAGCTCGGCAGGATCGGCTCGCCGGCGCTCGGGGTCATCCGCCGGATCCTGGCCGCCGGGCAGGAGTCCGGCCTGTTCACGGCCGACGTCGACGCCGTCGACCTGCACGCGATGATCAGTTCGTTCTGCTTCTTCCGGGTGGCGAACCGGCACACCTTCGGCGTCCTCTTCGGCCGCGACCTCGTGGACCCGGCGCAGCGCGCGCACTACCGGGCCATGCTCGGCGACATGGTGATCGCCTACCTGACCGCGGAGCGCACGGCGGACTGAGCGCGCCCGGGGGCGGACACCGAGCGGGTCCGGCCCGACCTCTTGACACCGGGGAAACGCGAGCGCAACATCCGTACCCATCGCTACTAACTATCCAGTGGGTTAATTAGCACTCGACCCCTGGTCCGCCGACCCCGTCATCCCTGGGAAACCGGCCTTCTCCCCCGCCGCTCACTCCGCTTACGTTGGAGTTCCCCGAAGGAGCACCGCCGTGTCCGTCCCCGCCCAGTCCGCCGCCACCGCCGTACCACCCGGTGGCCAGCCGAGGAAGGCCGCCCTGGCCGCCTGGATCGGCAGCGCCCTGGAGTACTACGACTTCTTCATCTACGGCAGCGCGGCCGCGCTGATCTTCCCGAAGGTCTTCTTCGACGAGTCGGACCCGGCCACCGCGACCCTGCTCTCGCTGGCCACCTTCGGTGTCGCGTACGCGGCCCGTCCGGTCGGCGCGCTGTTCCTCGGACACTTCGGGGACCGGATCGGCCGTAAGAAGATCATGGTCTTCACGCTGCTGCTGATGGGCCTGTCGACGTTCCTGATCGGCTGTCTGCCGACCCGTGCCCAGGTCGGCGGCCTGGCCCCGGTGCTGCTGGTGCTGTGCCGGGTGCTCCAGGGCATCTCGGCCGCGGGTGAGCAGGCCAGTGCCAGTTCGATGAGCCTGGAACACGCGCCGCCGAACCGGCGCGGCTTCTTCACCAGTTTCACGCTCAGCGGCACCCAGGGCGGTCAGCTGATCGCCACCCTGGTCTTCATCGCGGTCTCCCAGCTGCCCGAGGACCAGCTGATGTCCTGGGGCTGGCGGGTGCCGTTCTGGCTGAGTGTCGCGGTTGCCGTGGCCGGCTGGTTCATCCGGCGCAGGCTCCAGGAGACCCCGGCCTTCACCCGGCAGGCGGCGAGCGAGGGTGTCGTACGGCTGCCGCTGGTGACGCTGCTGCGGCATCACTGGGCGGACGTGCTGCGGGTGATCGGGGGCGCGCTGATCGCCTCGGTGAGCACGATCTTCACGGTATGGGCGCTGGCGTACGCGACGAGCGACGCGGTCGGGATGTCCAAGACGTCGATGCTCTGGGTGGGCGCGCTGGCGAACCTGGTGGCGCTGGGCGCGATCCCGGCGTGGGCGACGCTCTCGGACCGGATCGGCCGGCGCCCGGTGTACCTGATCGGGGCGGTGGGCAGCGCGCTGGCGATGTTCGGCTACCTGTGGGCGATCTCCACCGGCTCCTATCCGCTGATCATGCTCCTCGGGATCGTCGCCTTCGGTGTCGTCTACAGCGCGGCGAACGGGGTCTGGCCGTCCTTCTACGGAGAGATGTTCTCGACCCGGGTGCGGCTGTCGGGCATGGCGATCGGCACCCAGATCGGGTTCGCGGTGGCCGGGTTCGCGGTGACCTTCGCGGCGCAGATCGCCGGTCCGGGCGGCGACGACTGGTCGGCGGTGGCACTGTTCACGGCCGCGCTGTGCGTGCCGCCGGTGATCGCGGCGCTGTCGGCCCGCGAGACCCACACGGTGGCGACCGAGCTGCTCGGCGAGCGTCCGGGCGCGGAGGCGGCGCGGCCGGAGACGGTGACGGCCTGACCGCTCGCCAAGGGTCCCCCCGGAGCTCCGGGGGGACCCTTGGCGTCAGCCGGACACCAGCAGCTCTGTCCAGTCCTTCGCCACCCGCTCCAGCGAGAACCCCTCCCGCACCTGTTCGCGGGCCGCCGCCCCGGCGGACCGCCAGTCCTCGTGCTCGGCGAGTCCGGCGATGGCGTCGGCCATCGCCTCGGGGGTGTCGTGGATCCAGCGCCGGTCGTAGATCTCGTCCGCGCCGGGCCACGGCAGCAGCGCGGGTACGGCGCGGGAGGCCATGCCCTCGGCCGGGGAGAGGTGGAAGCTCTCGTCGTCGCTGGTGGACAGGACGTGCCCGACGCGGCGCAGCCAGTTGGGCACGTCGGGGCCGAACTGGTCGAAGACGACGGCCCCTTCGAGCAGCGGCGAGGTCTGCATGCGGCGCAGGATCGCGTCGTAGTGCTCGCGTTCCTCGGGCTTGTTCCAGATCCACCAGTACTCCCACGGCGGCTTGGACTTGACCGAGAGGTGCCAGCGGCGGTCGCGGGCGCGCAGGGCTTCGAGGACGTCGAGGCCGAGGTCGAGGCGTTTGCGGCTGGGCGCGATGCCGATCATGCCGAGCCGGTGGGCGGCACCGGGCGCCTTGGGCCGGTCGAGCTGGTCGACGTCGACCCAGTTGCCGATCGTGGTGATCTTCTCGGCGGGCCAGCCGGTGCGGTCCCGGGTGGCCCGGGCGTAGTACGGGCTCACGCACACCACCCGGTCGACGGCGTCGATGTCGACCTGGCGCGGGTATCCGGCGTCGAGTTCGAAGCGGTGCAGGCGCACGATCAGCCTGCTGCCGCGCCGCTTGTGGCGGCTGTACCAGATCGCCGCCGGACCGCACCACTCGACGACCACCACATCGGCCCAGTCGGCGAGTTCACGGCCGGCCGCCGCGTCGTGGCGGGCGAGCGCGGGCCAGGCGTCGATCCGGACGTCGAGACCGGGCAGCGCCCGGAGGTGGTCGAGGAGTCGGGTGAGGAACTTCAGGTCGTGGCCGGCGACGCCGACCCGCAGCGGGCGGGAGCGGGTGGCGACGGCGGCGGGCGCGGCGGGGAAGGCGCGGTCGAGGTGGCCGCGCCAGCGGGCCGCGGCGGCCTCCATGGTGTACTCCCGGGCGGCCGCCGCGCACCGGCCGGCGGCGAGCTGCCGGGCCTCGGCGTCGCGTACGGCGACACAGACGGCGTCCGCCGCGTCCGCGAGGGTGGCCCCGCCCGGTACGAACAGCGGGTAGTCGGCGCCGAGCAGTGCCTCGTGGGCGGGGGTGCGGTTGAGCACGACGGGCAGGCCGAGGGAGCCGAACTCCAGGACCTTGGTGGAGAGTTCGAGGCTTGCGTCGAGGGAGGCGTCGCGCCAGCCGAGGCCGAGGTCGCAGTCGGCGGCGAGGCGCATGGCCTCCTCGCGCGGCACGCCGCCGTGGTGGACGACGTCGGGGGTGGTGCGCAGCGCCTCGGCCATCGCGGTGTCGAAGCCGGGGTGGGCCGCGTCCTTGTGGATCTTGTCGCCCACGGCGTGCAGTTCGGTCCGGATGCCGCGTTCGGCGAGCAGCGCGGGCAGCCGGGTCATGGGCAGGGTGTTCCAGCGGGGCGCGAACTTGCCGGTGTAGACGAGCCGTACGGGATCGTGCAGGCCCTCGCGGGTCGGGACCGGGAAGCCGGGCTCGGGCACCGCGGGCGGGCTGAGCACGGACCGGCCGCAGGCCTCCGGCACCCAGGCCTCCAGGAAGCAGCGCAACTCCTCGGTCTGGCACAGCAGTTGCCGGGAGACGGTGGCGATGCGGGCGAGGTCGGCGCGGGCCTCCTCGGTCATCTCGGCCGGGGACTGCGGGATGTCCGTGAGATAGGCCCAGATCCGGCCGTCGAAGGCGCCGTCGCCGACGATCTGCTTCACCAGCCTGCGGCCGCGCAGCACCAGCAGGTCGCAGGGCTCCTCCGCGTCGAGCCGGGCGAGCAGCCGCGAGGCCTGGAAGGGCGAGAGGGGGCGCGGCCCCTGGCCGGGGACGAGGTGTTCCTCGTACGGCCGCACCACGGTGACGCCGGGCAGTCCGGCCAGCGGGTCGGTCAGCCGGCCGGTCTCGACCGGGGCCTTGAGGACGAGGCGGGTCCGGCAGCCCGCGCGGGACAGTGCCTGGACCGTCGACTGGGCCCAGACGGCGGAGCCGTCGATGAGGTTGAGATCCACGTCGCCGTAGACGAGCGCCCTGAGGGTGCGGGTCATGACGGTTCCTTTCCACGCACGGCGAACAGGCGGTGCCCGGCGCGCGACCAACTGTCCGGCGGGATGCCGGAGTCCAGGAGCGACCGGCGCACGAGCAGCGGACGCAGGGCCGGTACGAAGGCGTAGTCGTCGGCGGTCGGGGTGTGTCCCACCGCGTCGGCACCCGAGAACTCCTGGGCGCAGAGCAGGTCGAGGAGCAGGGTGTCCGGGCGGTCCTCGGACAGGTCCGTCCAGTCGGCGACCCAGGGGGCGGTGGGCGGTCCCGCGTGCACGGCGACCGAGGCGGCGGTGAGTTCGTCGAGGGCGAGGCCCGCCGGGTCGGCCACGATCACCTCGGCCGGCCGGTGCAGCTGGCCGAGCGCCTGGGCGACGAGCCGGGCCACGTCGGTGGCGTCCCGGGGCGCGGCCAGCACGGCGATCCGGCGTTCGGCGAGCGGGTCGGGGGCGCCGGTGAGCGCGGCGAGCCGGGCCAGCCGGACCCGGGTGCTGTCCTGCTGGAAGACGTCCCGGAGCCGGTCCCGGCCGTCGGTGACCGGGTCGAGGCGGAAGAGGGCCGTCCCGGTGTCACCGTCGAGGACGGCGTCCCAGGGCAGTGCGGACAGGCCCGGGGCTGACGACGCCGGGCCGTCCCGCCACAGCACCGCCGTCCGGCCCAGCCCCCTGGCCTGGGCGATCAGTTCGGCCAGTCGCCGGTCCAGGTCGGGGGCGAGCCCGGTGCCGGTGAGCGACCAGGGGCCGTCATCGGCGGCACAGGCGCCGAGCTGGACCAGGAAGACGTCCGGGTCGGTGCGCTCGATCAGCAGCCGCCCGTCGTGCGGCAGCACCCGGCTGACCACCGCGTCCGCCGCGAAGTCCTGGGCGGTGCCGTCGCGGAGCACGCCGGTGATCACCAGCCGGTCGCGGGGCGCCACGGACAGGGCGCGGTGGGAGAGGTGGAAGCGGTCGTCGGTCTGCGGCTCGGGCGCGGAAGCGGGGGCCACGGACAGGGCGCCGGACGGGCCGCCGCCTCTGACCTTCCGCTGCCGCCACAGCCCGTACAGCTCCCCCGGCAGCCGGACCGCGCGGCGCTTGGGCGACCGGGCCGCCGACACCAGCGCCTTGCCGACCCGCAGCGAGGTGGAGCCCTCCAGCATGGCCACCCGCGACTCCAGCACGCCGGTCCGGGCCTGGGCCCGGCGCAGCGCGGAGGAGAGCTGGTCCTTGTCCCGCAGGGCGGCGGCGAGCCGTTCGGCGAGGCCGTCCTCGCGGGCGGTCTCCAGGGCACGGGCGCTCTCCTCGGCGGCCCGCTCCAGGTCGATCAGGCGGGCCCGCTGGGAGCGGGAGACGAAGTCGGCGAGGACGTACTCGTCGGCGATCCGCAGGGCGGTGGCGAAGCCGTCGGCGGGCAGCGGGCGGCCGAACCAGTCGTGCGGCGGCAGGAGTTCCTCGGTGCACGCGAACACCGCGCCGGCGTGCAGGTGCGTGTAGCCGAGCGAGGCGGCGTGCAGCACCTGGCAGCGGTGTGCCACCAGGGCGTCGAGAAGCCGGTGGTAGGGCAGGTCGGTGCCGGGGTGGCCGAAGACGATCAGGCCGCGGCCGCCGGGCCGCATGCGTTCCAGTGCGGCGAGACAGTCCGCCTCGTCGCCGTGCAGGGCGAGGTCGGGGCCGTAGCAGAGGAGCATCAGCTCCCCTTCGCCGACGGGCTGTTCGTGGCGGGTCGGTTCGACGCCGGGCGGCAGGTGCAGATAGGGGCCGAGACGCAGCCCGCCGCTCGTCGCGTCCACGACGGAGGTCACGTCGTCCAGGTGCGGGTGGAGCAGATCGGTCAGGCGCATCAGCGGGTCCTTGTGAAGACATGGAAGCCGACCCGGTTCTCGCGGAAACCGTACGGCCGGAAGAGGGTGTGGCTCAGGCCCAGGGGTTCGAGTTCCTCCCGGTAGGCGGCGATCGGCCGGTGCAGGATGTAGTCGCCGCGCGGGACGGGGTCGTGGCTGTTCTCGTCGGTGACGATCAGCCGGCCGGTGATCCGGACGAGTGAGGCGAGGTTGCGCAGGCCGGCCGCCCACCGCGCGTCGTCCAGGACGTGGAAGAGGACGTCCACGCACATCACCACGTCGTAGAGCCAGGGGCTGCGCCACTCGTCGAGGGCGGCGACGCGGTAGCGGGGGCCGCCGCCCGCGGCCCGCGCGTGCAGGACGGCCTCCGCGCTGGCGTCGAAGGCGTCGACGTGGTGGCCGCAGCGGGCGAGGGAGCGGGCGAAGTGCCCCTTGCCGCAGCCGGCGTCGAGGACGAACAGCGGGGAGGCGGGGCTGGACAGGTCGCCCATCAGCGTGAGGAGCTGGCCGAGCCGGATCGCGTAGAAGATCTCGTTGCCGGGCCGGTCCAGGCCGATGTGGCCGCCGGACGCGAGATCGTCGCGTTCGCGGTGCCGGGTGTCCCAGTAGGTGAGGGGGGCGTCGGTGTACGTGCCGACAGGGGTGCGGACGGCGTCAGTCATGGCGCTCCAGCCACTCGGTGAGAACGCGGGCGATGCGGGGGCCGGCCTTGCCGTCCCACAGCGGCGGACCCTCGGGGTCGGCCACCGGCTGCCCGTCGAGGACCTTGCGCAGGGCCGGCACCAGTTCGCTGTGCCGGACCAGGCGGTTGGTGCCGTGGGTGACGGTGACCGGGCGTTCGGTCGTGGTGCGCAGCGTCAGGCAGGGCACACCCAGCACGGTGGTCTCCTCCTGGACGCCGCCCGAGTCGGTGATCACGGCGGCGGCCCCGCGGACCAGGCCCATGAACTCGACGTAGCCGAGCGGGTCGAGGAGGTGGATGCCGGGCGCGTCGGCGAGGCCGGCCTTGCGCAGCGCCTGACGGCCGCGCGGGTGCAGGGGCACGGCGAGGTCCAGGTGGCCGGCCGCCTCGGTGAGCGCGCGGGCGGCGGCCGCGGCGGCCTCGGGGTCGTCCACGTTGGCCGGGCGGTGCAGGGTGACCACGCCGTACCGTTCGGGCAGTGCGTGGGCGGCGCGGGCGGCGGCCGGGTCGAAATGCTCCATATGGGTGAGCAGGGTGTCGATCATCGGGTTGCCGACGAAGTGCACCCGGCCGGGGTCGACGCCCTCGCGGGCGAGGTGGCCGACGGCTTCCGGACTGGTGACGAACAGCAGCTCGGCCAGCTGGTCGACGAGCCGCCGGTTGACCTCCTCCGGCATCGCCATGTCGAAGCTGCGCAGCCCCGCCTCGACATGGGCCACCGGGATGCCCAGCTTGGCCGCGACCAGGGCCGCGGCCAGGGTGGAGTTCACGTCGCCGTAGACGACGACCAGGGCCGGGGCACGGGCGAGCAGCTCGCCCTCCAGGGCCACCAGCAGGTCGGCGGTCTGCCGGGCATGGCTGCCCGAGCCGACGCCGAGGTCGGTGTCCGGGGCGGGCAGACCCAGCTCCCGGAAGAAGATGTGCGACATCCGTTCGTCGTAGTGCTGACCGGTGTGCACCAGGACCTGGTCGTGCCCGGTCGCGCGCAGCGCGGCGACCACGGGCGCGGCCTTCACGAAGTTCGGCCTGGTCCCTACGACATGGAGTACACGGCCGTTCATGTCGTACGTTCTCCGCTCTGTCGGCCTACCTTGGCGACATGGCCCGACGTCCGTCCCGGCACCTGCCGCGTGGTGTTTCTCGGTTCCCCCGTGCAATCAGCTTGGCCGCATCCGTCGCCTGGGGCGAGTTGCGGCACGACCCCGCCCGGGCCGCGCTGCTCGGCGTCCGGCTGCTGCCGGGGCGGTTGCGGCGCGGGCTGCGACCCGTCGAGAGACGGCTCGCGGCCCGGGCCCGTACGGCCGGGCCCACCGCCTCCGCGTCCGCCGCCCGGGTACCGGCGCCTGCCGGGCGGCCGGTGCGGCCGGAGCCCGGCCGGGTGCTCCATCTGGTCACCAACGGACTTCCGTTCAAGCACGCCGGCTACACCGTGCGCACCCAGGCGCTCGCCGAGGCCCAGCGGGCCGCCGGGCTCGATCCGCATGTGGTGACCCGCATCGGGTTCCCGGTGGCGCAGGGCGTCCTGGACGCCCGCCCGTTGCAGATCGTGAACGGGGTGCCGCAGCACCGGCTGCTGCCCTACGGGCTGCCCTACGGCCAGGGCGCGGTGCTGGCCCGCAATGCCGAGCTGGCCGGGCGGCTGGTGGAGCGGCTGCGGCCGGCCGTGCTGCACGCGGCGACCGACCACGGCAACGGGCGGGTGGCGCTGGCCCTGCGGGAGGCCTACCGGTTGCCGGTCGTCTACGAGGTGCGGGGCTTCCTGGAGGAGACCTGGCTGACCCAGGCGGCCGGCCGCGGCCCGGCCGACGCGTCCTACCGTGCCCGGCGCGCTCTGGAGACGTACTGCATGCGCGGGGCCGATCTGGTGCTGACGCTGGGCGCGGCGATGAAGGCCGAGATCGTGGGCCGCGGGGTGCCCGAGGAGCGGGTCCTGATCGTGCCCAACGCGGTGGACGACGCCTTCCTCGCCGCGCCGCCGGACGGGGCGGAGCTGCGCGCCCGGCTCGGCATCGCGGCGGACGACTACGTGGTGGGCACCGTGAGCAGCCTTACTCCACACGAGGGAATCGGCACATTGCTCCATGCGGGTGCCGAACTGCGCCGCCGGGGTGTCCCGCTGCGGCTGCTGATCGTCGGTGACGGGCCGGAGCGCGGCAGGCTTGAGGCACTGGCCCGGCGGCTCGGCCTCGGCGCCGGCGTCGCCCTGTTCACCGGTCGTGTGCCGCACCACCAAGTGCGCGCCTACCACGCTGTTCTGGACGTCTTCGCGGTGCCGCGCACGGACGAACGGGTCTGCCATCTGGTCACTCCGCTCAAGCCGGTCGAAGCGATGGCGAGCGGTCTTCCCGTGGCGGCCAGTGATCTCCCGGCACTGCGAGAGCTGGTGAAGGACGGGGTGACCGGGCAGCTGATCCCTCCTGAATCTCCGCAGACTTGGGCAGAAGCTCTCGAAGTATTGCTTTACAGTCGAGATCGGCGGCATGAATGGGGAGCATCCGCCCACGCGCTGGTGGCGCGTGAACGCACCTGGAAAAGGGTCGCTGCCACGACCCGAGAGGCGTATCGCACTCTTGGATGTGTCTGAGGCCCCGTGCCCGGAACCGCTCACCGTCCGGGCTCTTCGGATCCATACGGCATCTGCCGTTGCTGCCGTCGAGGGCGGAGTGAATCCCTATGCAGGTCGAAAAGGCCGTACCGCTCGGGGAATCGAGCGCATCGCTCGGGGATGAGGAACAGACCGACAGTTTCGAACTGGCCGTCATCGGACTCGGCTACGTCGGGCTCCCGCTCGCGCGGGAGGCGTCGCTGGTCGGCCTGAGAGTGGCCGGGCTCGACCTCGACCCACGGGTCGTGGAGGGCCTCAACGCCGGCCACTCCCATGTCGACGACGTCTCCGACGAGGACGTCGCCCGGATGCGGGAGGCCGGGTTCACCGCGTACACCGACGACAAGTGGCTGGCCCGGGCGCAGACCGTCGTGATCTGCGTGCCGACCCCGCTCAGCGAGGACGGCGGCCCCGATCTGAGCGCGGTGACCTCCGCCGCGCGGGCGGTGGCGGGCCGGCTGCGCCCCGGACGGCTCGTCGTCCTGGAGTCGACCACCTATCCCGGCACCACCGAGGAGATCGTCAGACCGATCCTTGAGGAGTCGGGACTGCGGGCCGGCGAGGACTTCGCGCTGGCCTTCTCACCGGAGCGCATCGACCCCGGCAACACCACCCACGGGCTGCGCGAGACACCGAAGGTGGTCGGCGGCTGCACCCCGGCGTGCGCGGCGAAGGCCGCCGCCTTCTACGGCAAGCTCGTCGACACGGTCGTGCAGGCCAAGGGCACGCGCGAGGCCGAGATGGCCAAGCTCCTGGAGAACACCTACCGGCACGTCAACATCGCCCTGGTCAACGAACTGGCCATTCTCTGCCGCGAGTTGCAGGTCGACGTGTGGGACGCGATCCGCTGCGCGGGCACCAAGCCGTTCGGTTTCCAGCCCTTCAGGCCGAGCGCCGGGGTGGGCGGGCACTGCATCCCGATCGATCCCAACTACCTCTCCTACAAGGTGCGTTCGATCGGCTACGAGTTCCGGTTCGTGGAACTCGCCCGGGAGATCAACGCGCACATGCCGGAGTACGTGGTGCGGCGCGCCCAGGACCTGCTCAACCACGAGGGCCGCGCGCTGCACGGCTCCCGGGTGCTGCTCCTCGGCGTCACCTACAAGCCGGACGTCGCCGACCAGCGCGAGGCGCCGGCGGTGCCGGTGGCCCGGCTGCTGCGCGAGCGGGAGGCCGAGATCGCCTTCCACGACCCGTTCGTACCGGCCTGGTTCGTGGACGGGGAGGCCGTGCCGCGGGTCACCGACGTCATGGCCGCCGTGCGCTCGCACGACCTGACGATCCTGCTCCAGGACCACTCGGCGTACGACCTTCCGGCCCTCGGCGACGAGGCCCGCCTGCTCTTCGACACCCGAGGGCGGATCTTCCGGCCCGGCGTCGAGGTGCTGTAGCCGAACCCTGCCGATCTCTGCGGCACTCCCCTTCCGCGGCCCGGAGTCGAAGAGCTCCCGGGCCGCGGAGCCGAAAGGCGCTCAGATGCGGATACTCGTCGTCACCGTCGTCCACCACCCCGAGGACGCGCGCATCCTGCACCGGCAGATCACCGCCCTGCGGGACCGCGGGCACCACGTCGTCTACGCGGCGCCGTTCTCGGCCCGCGAGGTGCGGCCCCGCCCGGACCTCGAAGGCATCGACCTGCCCCGCGCGGCCGGCCGCAGCCGCCGCACGGCGGTGCGCGCGGCCCGGACCCTGCTGGCCGAACGCGGCCACGAGGCGGACGTGATCCTGCTCCACGACCCGGAACTGCTGCTGGCGCTTCCCGGCACCCTGCGCCGCTGGCGGCGGTCCGGCACCGGGCCGGTGGTCGTCTGGGACGTCCACGAGGACACCGCGGCCGCGCTCGCCATGAAACGCTGGGTGCCCTGGCCGCTGCGGTCACCGCTGCGGCTCGGCGTGCGCGCGGCCGAACGGCTGGCGGAACGCCATCTGCGGCTGCTGCTCGCCGAGGACGCCTACCAGGAGCGGTTCAGCCGCACCCATCCGGTGGTGCCGAACTTCACCACCGCCCCGACCCTGGCTCCCGAACCGCCGGACAGCGAACGCGTCGTCTACGTCGGTCACCTGTCGCGGGCGCGCGGCGCGCTGGACCTGATCGAGACGGCCCGGCACCTGGGACCCGGCCTGCGCGTCGAGGTGGCAGGCGCCGCCGACCCCGATGTCCGGGACGCGCTCACGGCGGCCGACCGGGACGGGGTCCTGCGCTGGCACGGCTTCCTGCCCAACGACCGCGCCCTCGCCCTGCTCCCCGGCGCCCTGGCCGGGCTGTCCCTCCTCCACGACCAGCCCAACTACCGCCGGTCACGGCCCACCAAGGTCGTCGAGTACATGGCCCACGGTGTCCCCGTCATCACCACGCCCACCCCGCTGGCCGCGGACATGGTCGAGCAGCACGGCTGCGGGCTCGTCGTCCCGTACGAGGATCCGTACGCGGCGGCGGCGGCGATACGGCGGCTGAGCACCGACGCGATCCTGCGCCACACCGCGGCCCAGCACGGCCGGGAGGCGGCTCTCACCCACTTCAACTGGCCGGACAGGGCGACCGAGTTCACGCGGTGGCTGGAGGCGTGGGTGCGCGAGGAGTCCGGGGCTGGGCGCGCGGATGACGCGGCTCGTACAAGGCGACCTCGCCTCCGCCCGGCAACCGGAAGGCCGTCACCCGGCCCCAGGCCGCGTCCTGGACGGGTCGGCTGAACTCGACTCCTCTGGCGGTGAGTTCGGCGATCGTGTCGTCCAGACCGTCGCACATCAGCATCAGTTCGTGCGACGGCTCGCCGTCGGCCGGATGGCAGGCCACCTCGGCCGGCGGCAGCCGGAAGATCAGCCAGCCATGGCCGACGTCGACGTGCGGCCAGTCCAGCACGTCCCGGAGGAAGGCCCGGTCCGCCTCGGCGTCGCGCGTGTAGATCACCACATGTGCCCCATTGATCACGCGCGGAGGCTAGCGGCCGAGGGGACGGGCGGCAAGCATCCGCCACTGCGCGTCCCGGTCCCGCCGCCGCCCCTGTCGTCAGGCGCGCGGAATGCCGTACGCCCGTTCCACGCGCAGCCGCAGTACCAGCCGCCGGTCGCGGACCATCGCGGCGCGGTAGTCGTCCCAGTCGGGGTGCTCGCCGCGGACGTCACGGTAGAGGCGGACGAGCTCCTCGACGGTCGCGTCGTACGGGTCCTCGGCGACCGGCGAGAGCTCCGCGGTGCCCTCGGCGACCGTGTAGGCCCAGCGGTCGGCGCTGGTCACGTGGTAGGAGGCGCGGGGGTCGCGGCGCAGGTTGCGGGTCTTGGCGCGGTCGTCGGTGATCGAGACGCGCACGGTCCGCTCGTCGGGGTGGTACGCGTGGTTGACATTGGAGAGCTGGGGGCGGCCGTCGCTCCTGAGGGTGACCAGCACCCCGTCGTGTCCTTCGGCAAGCAGCTTCAGAAGAGCGTCCTGGGTCATGTCCGGTGCAACCGTGCCCCGCGCGCCGAGCATTCCCGCCTCCGCTTCCCCGTCCCTCTCACCGGGCGACAGTGCGACCGCGCCGGGCGCACGGCTACGCACCGATGAACCGTCGCGGCCCGCCGCACGGCTACGGTCATCGGTCGCGGCGCCTCTTCTATAGCGTCCGTCACACCACACGTGGATGAGCGGGACCATTCCGCTCTTCCTGCGCGACGATGAGGTCCGAGGTCGGACCGCACCACGGACGACACGACCCAAGGAGAGCGATGGCACAGCTGCGACAGGAAGTCGACCCCGGTGAGGTCGGGCTGGACGTGAAGGCGCTGGACCGCCTCGACCAGCACTTCGCCCACTACGTCGACGAAGGGCGGCTGCCCGGTTACCTGGTGGCGGTGGCACGCGGCGGTCGGGTCGCCCACCTCACCGCACAGGGCCACCGCGACCGCGCGGCCGGACTGCCGGTCGAGGCGGACACCATCTGGCGGATCTACTCCATGACCAAGCCCGTCACCGCGGTCGCCGTCCTGCTGCTCGTCGAGGACGGGCTGCTGTCGCTGGACGACCCGGTCGACCGCCTCCTGCCGGAGTTCGCCGCCCCGCGGGTCCACGTGTCCGGTTCCGGCGACGGCATGGTGACGCGGCCGGCCGACGGCCCGATCCTGATCCGTCATCTGCTCACCCACACCGCCGGGCTGACCTTCGCCTTCTACCACGCGCACCCGGTGGACGCCCGGTACCGCGAGGCGGGCCTGGAGTTCTCGGTACCGGCCGGCGCGGACCTCGCCGAGACGATGGCGGTGTACGCCCGCATGCCCCTCCAGTTCGAGCCGGGCACCCAGTGGAACTACTCCGTCGGTTTCAACGTGCTCAGCCGCGTCATCGAGGTGGTCTCCGGGCAGCGACTGGACGAGTTCTTCGCCGAGCGGATCTTCCGGCCGCTCGGCATGCCCGACGCGGGTCTGTACATCGTGCCCGAACAGGCCGACCGGCTTTCGGAGTTGTACGGTGAGACGGAGGGCGGCGCCATCGAGGCCATCCCCGGCCTGCCGTTGCGCGGCCGCCCCCGCTTCCTCTCCGGCAGCGGCGGCCTCGCGGCGACGGCGTACGACTACCACCGCTTCATGGAGATGCTGCGCCGGGGCGGTGAACTGGACGGCGTCCGGCTGCTGTCCCCCGACTCGGTCGGGCTGCTCTCCAGCAACCACCTTCCCGGCGGGGCCGACCTGCGGGCCCACGGCGCCCCGGTCCACCGGGAACCCGGCAACGAAGGGCTCGGTTTCGGCCTCGGCGTCTCCGTGGTGATCGACCCGGAGCGCACCCTCTCGCCGAGCAGCCCCGGCGCCTACGGCTGGACCGGCGCGGCCACCACCGCGTTCTGGATCGACCCCGCCCACGACCTCACCGTGCAGTTCCACACCCAGGTGCGGCCGAAGACCCTGAAGGTCTTCCCGGAGCTGCGCCGGCTGGTCCACGAGGCGATCCTGAACTGAGTGAACCCGGGCGAGGCGGTCCCGCAGGAGGCGCCGGGTCACACCAGATTGGCCTCCGGGCGTGGGGCGTCGGCCGCGAACCGGCCGGCGCCGAGCGGGCGGACGTCCAGGAAGGGCGCCCGGCCCAGGTACAGGTCGCGGATCACCTCGCCGACCGCCGGAGCCTGGAGGAAGCCGTGGCCGGAGAACCCGGTCGCGTACAGGAACCGGGAGACCGAAGTCGCCTCGCCGATCAGGGCGTTGTGGTCGGGGGTGTTCTCGTACAGGCCCGCCCAGCCGCCGGTGCGCCGCAGGTCGGGCAGGGCCGGGGCCCGGCGTTCCATCGCCGCGTACAGGCGCGGGATCCAGCGGTCGTGGGTGTCGGTGGCGAACCCCGGCCGTTCGTCGGGGTCGGACATGCCGAGCAGCAGCCCCGGGCCCTCGGCGTGGAAGTACAGGCTGGTGGTGAAGTCGATCGTCATGGGAAGCGTCGGCGGCAGCCCCGGCACCGGTTCGGTCACCGCGATCTGGCGGCGCAGCGGCTGCACCGGTAAGTCGACGCCGGCCATCGCGCCCACCGCCCGCGACCAGGCGCCGGCCGCGCAGATCACCGTGTCGGTGGCGATCCGGCCGAGGGTGGTGTGCACGGCGGTGAGGTACGCGCCGTCCCGTTCGATGCCGGTGACCTCGGTGTGGCGCAGTACGCGGGCGCCGTGGGCGCGGGCGGCGGCCGCGTAGCCGTGCACGACGGACTCGGGCGTGCAGTGGCCGTCGTCCGGGGAGTACGCGGCGGCCAGCAGTCCGTCGGTGGCGATCAGCGGGGAGAGCCGGGCCGCCTCTTTCGGGGTGAGCATCCGGCTGGGCACGCCGAGGTGGTTCTGCAGCCGGACGCCCGCCTCGAAGGAGGCGACCTCCTCGGGGGTGGAGAGGAGGAAGAGGTAGCCGACGCGGTGCAGCCCGATGTCGTACCCGATCTCCTCGCCGAAGCGGGCGAAGGCCTCCAGACTGCGCGCGCCCAGCTGGATGTTGAGCTCGTCGGAGAACTGGGCGCGCACACCGCCCGCGGCCTTCGAGGTGGATCCGGCGGCCAGCTCGTCGCGTTCCAGGAGGACGATGTCGCGGACCCCCGCGCGCGCGAGGTGGTAGGCGATGCTGGTGCCGATCACGCCGCCGCCGATGATCACGACCTGGGCCCGAAGGTTCACGCGTGTACCTCCTGTCGGTCTCCCCCGATCCTTCCCATGGAGGCCGCCCGGTACCTCAGGACCAGTGCGCCACCGCGTCCAGGTGCGGCAGCACGTGGTCAAGGCGCTCGCGCTTCGTCCGCAGGTACGTGATGTTGTTCTCGCACGGCTCGATCAGCAGCGGGACCGTTTCAGCGACCTCGATGCCGTGGCGCACCAGGGACTCGCGCTTGCGCGGGTTGTTGGACATCAGACGTACCGAACGCACCCCGAGGTCGCGCAGGATGCCGGCGGCGACGCCGTAGTCGCGGGCGTCGACGGGCAGGCCGAGCGCGAGGTTGGCCTCGACGGTGTCCAGGCCCTCCGCCTGCAGGGCCATCGCGCGCAGCTTGGCGAGCAGTCCGATGCCGCGGCCCTCGTGTCCCCGCAGGTAGACGACGATGCCGCTGCCCGCGGCGACGACCGCGCGCAGCGCGGCGGCCAGCTGGTCGCCGCACTCGCAGTGCTGGGAGCCGAACGCGTCGCCCGTCAGGCACTCGGAGTGCAGCCGGGTCAGCACCCGGTCGCTGTCGATGTCCCCGTAGACCAGCGCCACTTGCTCGTCACCGCGGTCGTGGTCCAGGTAGCCGATCGCCTGGAATTTCCCATACACGGTGGGCAGCGGTGCATTGACGACGCGTTCCACGCCCGAACGCCGTGGGGACTTCGTGCCGAGTACGCCGATGTTTTCTGTCATGATCTGATTCCTAAGCAGAGACGAAAGGCCGTGAAAAGATGAGTGGTTCGGGCGCGCGTACGGCGGCATACGGCTTGTTGCCGACGGACACTACGGAAGAGGTACGGACCAGGGGGGCGGGCGTTTCAACACAGGTCGCCGTCCTTCCCGTGGGGAGCTTCGAACAGCACGGCCGCTACCTTCCGCTCGCGACGGACACCCTCGTCGCCTGCGCCGTCGCCCAGGAGATCGCCGCCGCGTATCCGGTGCACCTCCTTCCCCCGGTGACGGTCTCCTGCTCGCACGAGCACGCGGCCTGGCCGGGGACCGTCAGCATCTCCGCGGTGACACTGCACGCGGTGGTGAACGACATCGCCGCCTCGCTGCGCCGCTCGGGCGTCGAGGCGCTGGTCGTGGTCAACGGCCACGGCGGCAACTACGTGCTGGGCAACGTCGTGCAGGAGGCGTCCGCGCGGGGCGAGCGGCTGGCGCTGTACCCGGCCGTGGAGGACTGGGAGACGGCTCTCACCCGGGCCGGGGTGGAGACCTCGGCGCTCACCGACATGCATGCCGGAGAAATCGAGACCTCCATTCTGCTGCACGCTCATCCTGAATTGGTCCGCCCTGGTTACGAGTCCGCCGATTTCATCGCTGACGACCGTCGTCATCTCCTCACCCTGGGAATGTCCGCCTATACCGAGTCGGGCGTCATCGGCCGTCCTTCCCTGGGGTCGGCGGAAAAGGGGAAGGAACTCCTGTCGAGCCTCGCGGATTCCTTCGGCGCGATTTTCGAACTGCTCACCGCCGGGCGCGAGTAGCGCATGTCGGCATACCAGCGGACGACCAGGACCACCAGGCCGGGCAGGGCCGCCACGAAGCTGAGGACGCCGTAGACGACGGCGGTGGCGAACCCGCTGTCCGCGCCGAGGCCGGCCGCGGCGAACGCCCAGGCGGTGACCCCCTCCCGGGGGCCCCAGCCGCCGACGTTCAACGGCAGGCCCATGGCGACCAGGGCGAGGACGGCGATCGGGACGAGGACCGCCACCGAAGCGGCCGAGCCCGCGACCCGGGCGGCCACCACGAACATCCCGACGTGCGCGGCGAGGATGACCGCCGAGGACAGCGCGACGCCCGGCCCGTTCGCGCGCGACAGCAGCGCCCGGCGGGCCTCGCCGAGGGTGGCGCGCAGGGCGCCGCCCCGCTTGCCCGGGGACTTGTTCATACGGATCGCGATCACGATCGCGCACGCGCCGGTCAGGGCGGCCGCCGCCGGCGGCGCGAAGTTGCGCACCTCGTCGCGGACCGGCGAGGGCAGGATCAGCAGCGCGCCCGCGCCGAACACCGTCAACGCGATCTGCCCCGCGGCGCGTTCGAGGACGACCGCGCGGACTCCGCGTCCGATGTCGCCCTCGCTCTGCCCGTGCCTGACCGCCCGGTGCACGTCGCCGAGCACCCCGCCGGGCAGGGCCGCGTTCAGGAACAGCGCCCGGTAGTAGTCGCCGACGGCGGGTCCGAGGGGCAGCCTGAGACCGAGGCTGCGGGCCACCAACTGCCAGCGCCAGGCGCTCAGCACGGTCGTGGCCGCGCCGACCACCAGGCCGATGACCAGCGTCGGGGTGTCGATCCGGCGCAGTCCGTCGAGGAAGACGCCGGTGCCGAGCCGCCACAGCAGCACGACGATGATGGCGGCTCCCGCGAGGGTGCCCAGATGGGTTCGGACGGCGCGGAGGTTGAGCCGGCGGGGCACGGCGAGCGGGGCGACGGGCGCGGTCTCCCGGACCAGGGTCGGGGTGCTCATGCGGTGCCTCCGGTCGGCCGGGCGAGCGCCAGCAGGTCACTGTGGTGGACGACGGCCCGCAGTTCACCGGCCGCGTTGGCGGCGAGCCGCTCGGCCAGGTAGGCCTCGGCGCGCCCGGCCAGTTCGGGGCGCTCCTCGACGGCCGCCCCGACCCAGCCGCGCAGCCACTGCTCGGTGAGCGCCTTCTCGTCCGGGCCGAGCCGCCACGCGCTGGGGTGCACCTTCACGGTGGCGCCCCGGTCGGCGAACGCCTCGCAGGCGGCGGTGACCGCGTCCGGGCCGAGCAGTCCGCCGCGCCGCTGGTGGGCGTTGAACGCCTCGGCGATCTCCGTGTCCAGCGGGTGCGAGGGGGTCAGCTCGACCCGCCCGGCGACCGAGAGGGTGAGCAGCGCGGGACAGCCCGCGCCGGTGCAGGCCTCGGCGAGTATGTCGACCTCCTCCCGGGTGAGGACGTCGAGGAGCGCGGACGCGGTCACCAGGGAGGCGCCGACCAGCGCGTCCGGGGTGAGCCGGGCGACGTCTCCGCGCCGGGTCTCCACCGTGACCCGGCTGCCGTCGGCGGCCGCGCGGGGCGAGGCGACGGCGGCGAAGTGCAGCAGGTAGGGGTCGCGGTCGTGCAGGATCCAGTGCTGGGAGCCGTCCAGGCGGGGCGCGAGCCAGCGGCCCATCGAGCCGGTGCCGCAGCCCAGGTCGTGCACGACGATCCCGCCCGCCCTGCCGGGCAGGTTGGCCAGCCGGATCCGCAGCGGGTCCAGCAGGTCGTCGGCCCGGGCGGCCGCGTCCGCGCTCTCCCGCAGCTCCAGCCACTCGGGGGCGTACCGCGGCGGTTCCTCGGGCCCGGCCTCGCGCAGCCGTACGGTGGCCCGCTCGCCCGGACGGACGACGGGACCGGCCCCGGCGATCACCTCGGAAGGCATCTGTTCGCTCCCTCGTCCCACTCCTGCATCCGTCACATCGGTCGGCCCCGGCTGCGCGGGGATCGCGCCGGCCGGAGCAGTGGTCGTGGTCTCGCTGGTCATGCCGCCCTCCTGGGTTCGTCGGGGAGCCGCAGCAGGACTCCGGCCAGGCTGCGGGCGGTGGTCGCCCAGCCGTCGAGTGCCGCCCGGCGGCCGCGCGCGGCCGCCTTGAGACGGCGGCGTACGTCCGCCTCGCCGAACCAGCCGCGCAGTTCGACGGCGAGCGCGGCGGGGTCCTCCGGCGGCACGAGGATGCCGGGTACCCCGCCGTCGGGGGCCCGGCCGACCGCTTCCGGCAGGCCGCCGACGTCGGTGGCGAGCACCGGGATGCCGCGGGCGAGGGCCTCGGTGACCGCCATGCCGTAGGTCTCGGCGTAGGAGGTGAGGACCATCAGGTCGGCGGCCGCGTAGCTGGCGTCGAGGTCGGCGCCGGCGCGCGGGCCCGCGAGGTGCAGCCGGTCGGTCAGTCCGTGCTCCGCGATCAGCGACCGCAGATGGGCGACGTACTCGGGAGCCTGGTCGAGCCCGCCGACACAGGTGCAGGTCCACGGCAGGTCGCGGACCGCCGCGAGCGCCTCGACCAGCCGGTGCTGGCCCTTGCGCGGGGTGACGGCGGCGACGCACAGCAGGTGCGAGACGCCGTCGGTGCCTGCGGCCAGCGGGGCGATGTCGGCGCCCGGGGCGGCCACATGGACCCGTTCGGGGGCCAGGCCGTGGTGCGAGACCAGCCGGCGTACCGCCCAGTCGCTGGTCGCGATCACGGCGGGTACGGCGCGCAGCACCGCGCGCTCGCGGGCGTCCAGGTCGGCGGCCACGGCCGCGTCAAGGCCGGTCTCGTCACCGAGCGGCAGGTGGACGAGGACGGCGAGCCGCAGCCGCTCCGTCTCCGGTACGACGATCTCCGGGACGCCGCAGGCGACCAGACCGTCGAGGAGGACGGCCGCCCCGTCGGGCAGTTCCCGCAGAGTGCGGGCGAGGGCGTCACGGGCGGCCTGCTCGGGGCGCGGCCAGGAGCCGTCCACGACGTGCCGGGTGACCTGCCAGCCGAAGCCGGGCAGGTCCAGGCAGACCCGCCGGTCGTAGGCGTTGCCGCCGCTCGGCTGGGCCGGGTCGTCGACACCGCCCGGCATGACGAAGTGCACGGTGCGCAGGGACATGGGGAGGATCCCGATGTTCGCGGGGGCGTTGCTGTCGGTGGTGGCCGCGCGCTGCGCGGGCACGTAGGTGAGGGCCGGCGGGCGGCCGATGGCCATGTCGGTCACAGGGCACGCTCGTAACTCGCCCAGGCGACGTGCGACTCGTGGAGGGTGACGGTCAGTCCGGCGAGGCCCCGGGCGCCCTCGCCCAGCGCGCCCTTCTCGATGCGCTCGGCGAGCCGGTCCGCGACGACCTTCGCGAGGAACTCCGTGGAGGTGTTGATCCCGGCGAAGTCGGGCTCGTTGTCCAGGTTGCGATAGTTCAGCTCGCTGACCACGGCACCGAGTTCCTGGGTGGCAAGACCGATGTCGACGACGATGTTGTCGTCGTCCAGCTGCTCGCGGCGGAAGGTGGCGTCCACGAGGAACGTGGCGCCGTGAAGTCGTTGCGCGGGTCCGAACACCTCGCCGCGGAAACTGTGGGCGATCATGATGTGATCGCGGACGGTGATGCTGAACAACGGACGACCCTCCAGGTGCGGCGCGTCTGGTCCCCGGCTGATCCCTGCCGGTGGATGCCCTTAATACGGGTCTTGGCTTCCCCGCGTTCAGTCCACTCTCACCCTTTTCTCAGGTCAGGACCTCTTGGCGAGTCACATCGGACGGTATTGGACGTTCCGTCAGCCGTTGTCGCCGTAGCGGACCCGGTGACAGAGGGCGGGGATCTCGCCCGAGGCGAGTCCCGGAAGCACCTCCGGCAGCTCTTCGAACGCGCTTTCCCCTGTGATGAGGGCGTCCAGCGCCGGGTCGGCCAGCAGGTCCAGGGCCAGGGCGAGCCGGTCGGCGTAGGTGCGGCCGGCGCGGGCGGCCGGGGAGACGGTGCCGACCTGGCTGCTGCGCACGGTGAGCCGGCGGGAGTGGAAGGCCTCGCCGAGCGGGAGGGCGATCCGCCGGTCGCCGTACCAGCTCAGGTCGAGGACCGTGCCCTCGGGCGCGAGGAGTTCCAGCGCGCGGGTGAGGCCCTGCTCGGTGGCGCTGGCGTGTACGACCAGGTCGCACTCGCCGAGAGCGTTCCCGGGGGCCGCGAAGTCCACGCCGAGGGCCTCGGCGGTCCTGGCCCGGGCCGGGTCGGCGTCGACCAGCTGGAGCCGTACGCCGGGGAAGCGGGCGAGCAGGGCGGCCACCGAGCAGCCGACCATGCCGCCGCCGATCACCGCGATCCGGTCGCCGACGAGCGGCGCCGCGTCCCACAGGGCGTTCACGGCGGTCTCGACCGTGCCCGCGAGTACCGCACGTGCCGGGGGTACCCGCTCCGGTACCACCGTCACCGCGCTCACCGGAACGACGTAACGCGTCTGATGCGGATACAGACAGAAGACCGTACGCCCGATCAGCCCATCGGGGCCCTGCTCGACCACGCCGACGCTGAGGTAGCCGTACTTGACCGGGCCGGGGAACTCGCCCTCCTGGAACGGGGCCCGCATCACGGCGTGTTGGCTCTCCGGCACCCCGCCCCGGAACACCAGTGTCTCCGTGCCCCGGCTGACCCCCGAGTACAGCGCGCGCACCAGCACCTCGCCCTCGCCGGGCTCCGCGAGGGTGACGTCGCGGAGCTCTCCGTGGCCCGGAGAGCGGAGCCAGAACGCGCGGGCCGAGGAGTTCATCGGCATCCTCCTGAACGATCGGGAAGTTGTTCACGTACCGAGATGTGCACAGCGATGAAGTGCACAGGCCGCGCACAGTACGCGGCGTTGATCGACTCTGTCACTCGGCCGGAGGACGTGCGGTGGCCCTGAACAACACTTACGAAGCCAGGCTGGTCCAGCAGGAGACCGCTGTGGGAGCGGGCGTGCAGATCCTGCTGCTGGCCCTGCTCGGGACGGCGATCGGCATGGGGCCGGCCGGCTGGCTGACGGGTCTCGCGTTCGCGATAGCCACCTGGGCGGTGCTCTCCCGGGCCCTGCACCGCAGTCGTCCCCGTTCCTTCGGTCCCGCCAACCGGGTGACTCTCGGCCGCGCGATCCTGGTCGGCGGCGTGACCGCCCTGGTCGCCGACTCCTTCGAGAGCTCCCCGCCGGTCACGTTGCTGGTGGGCCTGACGGCCGTGGCCCTCATCCTCGACGGCGTGGACGGCAAGGTGGCCCGCCGCACGGGCACGTCGACGGCCCTGGGCGCCCGCTTCGACATGGAGGTCGACGCGTTCCTGATCCTGGTGCTCAGCGTGTACGTCTCCACGCAGCTCGGGCCCTGGGTCCTCCTGATCGGCGGGATGCGCTACGCGTTCGTCGCGGCGGCGAAGGCCGCGCCCTGGCTCAACGCCCCGCTGCCGCACTCCATGGCCCGCAAGACGGTCGCCGCGATGCAGGGCATCTGCCTGCTGCTGGCCGGCGCGGACCTGCTGCCGCACCTGGCCAACCTGGGCGTGGTGCTGCTGGCGCTCGGTTCCCTGGTGTGGTCCTTCGGACGGGACGTGGTGTGGCTGTGGCGCAACGCGCGGCCGGCGGCGCCGATGCCGCTGCCGATGGAGCTGGAGCCGACGGAGGCGTCCATGGAGGCGTCCGTCGAGGGGATCGAGATGCTGGAGCTGGCGGTGCGCTGAACCGGTTGTGCCGAGGACGGCGGAAGGGGCCCGGACCGAGGGATCGGTCCGGGCCCCTTCCGGTTGGTCACGACCGTGCGCCACGCGTCCGTACGAGGGCGAACGCGGCCGCCGCCAGGCCCAGGACGCCGACGATCAGGCCCGCGATGCCGAGGCCGCGGGCGGTGGAGTCACTGGAGTCGGCGGCGGCGGTGGTCGCCTTGGCGCTGGTCTTGGTGGCCGGCGCGGCCGACGCTTCGGAGTCGTCACCCGCCGTCAGCTTGAGCGTCGGCGCCGGGTTCTCCGGCTCGTCGTCGCCGCTCTGCGCCTGTTCGATCCAGCGGACGACCTTGCCGTCGGAGTAGGTCTGCAGGGTCTTGAAGGCCAGCTGGTCGGTGTCCTCCGGCAGTTGCCCGAAGGCGACGTCGAAGTCCTCGAACTGGCCGGCACCGATCTTGCCACCGGTCCAGGTGATCTCGGACGCGGCCTCCGTGATGGTGCCGTCGTCGGTCTTGACCGGCGTCTTGAGCTTGGCGGTGGTCACCTTGGCGGTCCAGCCGTCGTGCGGGGTGACGAGGACGCCCAGGACCGGGTGGTCGGTGGGCAGGTAGACCTGGACCTTGGTGGTGGAGGCGGTGTCCTCCTCGTTGGGCACGCGGAAGGTCAGCACGCCGTCGGTGGCGCCCTTGGCGTAGCTCTCGGGGTGGACGGTGACGTGCGCGGCGGCGACACCGGCGGCGACGAGGACCGACGCGGCGGTGAGCGCGGTGACGGTGGCGGCGCGGCGGAGGGTGCGGCGAGGCGCGGACATGGCAGGCATGGTGAGTCGATCTCCGTACGAGTGAAGTCTGTCGGTGCGTCTTACGGGTGTGGGACGGTGCACGGGATCGGGTTCGGGGGGCCGCGTCGGCTCACCGCGTGCCGCAGCGCGAGCAGGGGGCGGGGCCTTGCCGGGCCGGCCGGGGCCGGCCGGAGGCCGCGGGCCGGGGCGGCGGGCAGCGGGGCGTCGTGCCACCAGGCGGCCAGGCCGGGGACGAGCCCGGCCGTCCGGCGCAGCAGCGACCACAGCGCGGCCTCGCCACGCCGCAGCCACCAGGAGGCGACGAGTGCGGCGACGACATGGGCGACGGTGGCGTGCGCGGTCAGGACGTGGAGGTGCGGGTACTGCTGCCCCGCACCCCGGACCCCCGCCATACCGGCCATATCCGCCATACCGGTCATGGCGTGACCGTGCACGCGCATGGGGGCCATGGTCATGGTGGACGCGGGTACCGGAGTGACCGCACGGGCCGCGTCGAAGCCGAAGTGCAGACCGGCCTGGGTGAGGAGCATGCCGACGCCGATCTCCGGCAGTCCGCGCTCATGCCCCGCGAGGGCCCGGCCCAGCGCGAACACGACCACGAATCCGGCCGCGTCCGCCCACAAGGGCGGCAGATCGCCCATGGCGAGGCCGTGCCCGGCGGCACCCAGAAGTACGCACACCGCGGCGAACACCGCGGCACGCAGGCTCCGTACCGCCGGTGACGCACTCATGGTGAGCGATCCTCCCACGCTGGGTGGATACGCGGGGCATGGGCGCCCCGTTCACTCGTGGCTGGGGTTTTCCCGTGCGATGGTCGCGGTTCGCTGTGAGACGAGGAGCGTGAACCCCTTGGGCCGTGGCGATCGTCGATCATGCGCTTGCCCGCATGAATCCAAACGACTCACATCGCCGCGGAGCTCCCGAACCGGAATCCTTCACCCGAACGCGTGAACGCCCCGGCCTTCACGCGGACCGGCCCTCGAAACGGACTCACAGCCCGCGTGACCGGCCCCGGCTGTGCAACGCGCCGACCTGACGGGTCCGCGAGGATCAGGCCTCGGCCACGAACGCCACGAACTCCGCCCAACCGTCCCGGCACACGGCGAAGTGCGGTCGGGACACGTCCTTGGAGTCCCGGACGCAGACGGCCCGTTCGGTGACAGCGACTTCGATACAGCTGTCTCCCTGGCTACCGCTGTGGCTGGACTTGAACCAGGCGAGTTCCGTCGTACTCATAGTTCTCCTCGCAGTCGCTCCAACAGGCCCCGTGATTCTTTGGGGTTCAGGGCCTGCGAGCGCAGTGTGTCATAGCGCTGCTGGAGAAGGCTCACCTCTTTCACGTCACCGATCAGCCGCCCGTTCTGCTGCCCTTCCGAGTACCCGAAGCGCCGCCCCTCGGGCGTCTCCAAGAGCTGCACCGGTCCATCCAGACACGCATGCAACCCCGCCTCCACCGGCACGATCTGCAGCGTCACGTTGCGCAGGGCGGCCCGCTCCAGCACATGGTCGTACATCTCGCGCATCCGCTCCGCGCCCCCGAACCGCCGCAGGAACACATGCTCCTCGACGATGAAGCTGAACGGCACCGTCGACCGCTCGTACAGCATGCGCTGCCGCTTCATCCGTACGTCGAGCAGGTTCTCCAGCCCCTCGTCGGTGACCACCGGAATGGTGCCGTCGAACACGGCCCGCGCGTATCCGTCGGACTGCAACAGCCCGGGCACCAGCCTGCACTCGTACGTGCACAGGCTGACCGCGATCCTCTCCAGCCGAGCCCACCGCCGGAACCAGACCGCCAACCCCTTGTCGCCCCGCGTCAGGAACTGAGCGGCCTTCCGTAACGCCCCGGTGTTGCCCAGCACTTCCTCGGCCCGCTCCACCAACGCCCGGTCCGGCATCCGCCTTCCCAACTCCACGGACGCGACCGTGTGTTTGGAGTACCGCACCAGCTCGGCGAACTCCGCCCTGCTGTACCCGGCGTGCTCCCGCAGCGCATGGACGACGGCCCCGAAGGTCCGCAGGCTGTCGGAGGGATCGGGCTCGCGCTCCACCTCGCAGCCCGTCAGGTCGTCGCCGTCGCTCTCGTCCACACCGTTCGTCATACGCGGCCACCTCCAGGTACGTGCGCACTCCGCTCCCCGCGCTCAACTGACCCAGAGTGACGGCAAGATCCACGTACCGTCCACGGATTGCCCTCGTACGCTGACGCAGCGTACGCACCGCGCACCTGGAACGGTGCATGTCGTCGTTCGTATGTATGACGGTCGAAGGTGCGGTGGGCGCGGTACTCCCTGGGCCGCGCCCACCGCGGTCGGTGTCAGGCCGCCCTGCGGGCCTGTCCCCGGTGGTCGCGGATGATGTCCGCGTACCGGCGGCCGCTGCCCTTGATCGTGCGGACCTGGGTGCGGTAGTCGACGTGGACCAGGCCGAAGCGCTTGTCGTAGCCGTACGCCCACTCGAAGTTGTCCAGCAGCGACCAGGCGAAGTAACCGGCCAGTGGGGCCCCCTTGCGGGCCGCCGAGGCGCAGGCCGCGAGGTGGCTGACCAGGTACTCCTGGCGCTCGGGGTCGTCGATCGTGCCGTCGGGGCGGACCACGTCCGGGTACGCGGAGCCGTTCTCGGTGACGTAGAGCTTGCGGGCGCCGTACTCGTCGGTGAGCCGCAGCAGCAGCGTCTCGATGCCGATAGCGTCGATCTCCCAGTCCATGCCGGTGCGCGGGACGTCCAGGCGGTGGACCGAACGGGCGTAGGGCGCGGGGCCGTCGGGGTCGTTCTCCACGTACGCCGGGAAGTAGTAGTTCAGGCCCAGCCAGTCGAGCGGGGCGGCGATGGTCTCCAGGTCGCCCGCCCGCTCGGGGAGTTCGACGCCATAGGTCTCGACCATGTCGGAGGGGAAGCCGCGCCCGTGCACCGGGTCCAGCCACCAGCGGTTGACGTGCCCGTCGTGGCGGCGGACGGCGGCCGCGTCCTCGGGGCGGTCCGAGGCGGCGAACACGGTGGAGAGGTTGTTCACGATGCCGACCTCGGCGCCGGGCGCGACGGCGCGGATCGCCCGGGCGGCCAGGCCGTGGCCGAGGAGCAGGTGGTAGGAGGCGCGGACGGCGGCCGTGAGGTCGGTCAGGCCGGGGGCCATCGTGCCCTCCAGGTGGCCGATCCAGGCCGAGCAGGAGGGCTCGTTGAGGGTCGTCCAGTGCTGGACGCGGTCGCCCAGGCGTTCGGCGACGACGGAGGCGTACGCGGCGAAGTGCTCGGCGGTCGGCCGCTCGGTCCAGCCGCCCCGGTCCTGGAGGGCCTGCGGCAGGTCCCAGTGGTAGAGGGTGACCGACGGGGTGATACCGGCCTCCAGCAGCACATCGATCAACTCGTCGTAGAAGTCCAGGCCCTTGGCGTTGACCGGGCCGTCGCCGCCGGGCCGCACGCGCGGCCACGCGACCGACAAGCGGTAGGCGTTAGTGCCCAGTTGACCCATCAGGCCGATGTCCTCGCGCCAGCGGTGGTAGTGGTCGCAGGCGACGTCGCCGTTGTCGTCGCCTGCGATCTTCCCCGGGGTGTGCGAGAAGGTGTCCCAGATGGAGGGTGCACGGCCGTCCTCGGCGACGGCTCCCTCGATCTGGTACGCCGCGGTTGCCGTGCCCCACAGGAAGTCGTGCGGGAGAGCGGCGAGGTCGATGGTCACGTAAGTCCCTTCGGAACTGGCGGGGTTCACTTGACGGCGCCGGCGGTCAGCCCGGCGACCAGGTAGCGCTGGAGGAGCAGGAAACCGGCCACGACGGGCACGCTCACCACGAGCGAGGCGGCCATGATCTGGTTCCAGTACACGTCGTTGAGCGTGGAGTAGCCCTGGAGCCCGACGGCCAGGGTGCGGGTGGTGTCGTTGGTCATCACCGACGCGAAGAGCACCTCGCTCCAGGCGGTCATGAAGGCGTAGACGGCGACCGCGACGATGCCGGGGACGGCGGCGGGCACGACGATCCGCAGCAGCGCGCCGAGCGGCCCGCAGCCGTCCACCAGCGCCGCCTCGTCCAGGTCCCTGGGCACCGAGTCGAAGTACCCGATCAGCATCCAGATCGAGAACGGCAGCGAGAAGGTCAGGTAGGTGAGGATCAGGCCGCCGCGGGAGCCGAAGAGGGCGATGCCGGTGGCGTTGCCGATGTTGACGTACAGGAGGAACAGCGGCAGCAGGAAGAGGATGCCCGGGAACATCTGCGTGGACAGCACGGTGACCGTGAAGACCCGCTTGCCGCGGAACTCGTAGCGGCTGACCGCGTAGGCGGCGAACACCGCGACGACGACCGAGCACACGGTCGCCGCGACCGACACGATCAGCGAGTTCACGAAGTACCTGGCGAGCGGGACCGTCGACCAGATGTCGATGTACGGGCGGATGGTCAGCCCGCTCGGCAGCCAGCGGAACTTGCCGGTGACGTCCGCGAGCGGCTTGAGCGAGCTGGAGATCATCACGTACACGGGGATCAGCACGAAACCGGTGAGCAGCGTGAGGAAGACGCGCCGGGACCAGAGGAAGGAGCGCGGCGGCGCCATCGGCGAACTGGACGGGCTAGACATCCGCGGTCCTCCGTCCGCGCGAGGTGAACACCAGGTACACGCCGGTCACCACCAGCAGGAAGAGCAGCAGCAGCACGGACATGGCCGAGCCGGTGCCGAAGTTCCAGGTGACGAAGGAGGCCTGGTAGATGTGGACCGAGATGAGGTCGGCGGCCTCCGGGGCGGACCTGCCGAACAGGACGAACGGCGTGTTGAAGTCGTTGAACGTCCAGAGGAACAGGACCAGGACCAGCACCTGGTTGACCGGGCGCAGCGACGGCAGGGTGATCCGGCGGATCTGCTGCCACATGCCGGCGCCGTCCAGGGCGGCCGCCTCGTACAGCTCCCTCGGGATGTTCTGGAGTCCGGCCATCACGATCAGGAAGGCGAACGGCCAGCCCTTCCACACCGACACGGTGAGCAGGGCGTAGAAGCTGTTGTCGCCGATCAGCCAGAAGGACGGCTTGTCGGTGAGGTGCAGCTGGTCGTGCAGGACATGGTTCACCAGGCCGTTGTCGTGCTGGAACATGAACACCCAGGTGATGACGGCCGCGTAGACCGGCAGCGCGTACGGCACCAGGAACAGGGCCCGCAGCAGGCCCCGGCCGCGGAAGGTGTCCTGCATGAACACCGCGGCCGTGGTGCCGATCAGCCAGCACAGGCCCACCGAGAGCAGGGTGAAGCCGACGGTGACGAAGAACGAGTGCAACAGGGCTTTGCCGATCGGGGCGTTGAACTCGACCGACAGCTTGTAGTTGTCGAACCCGGCCCAGGGCGCGGTGGTCCAGTCCCGGATGTAGAACTGGGTGAGTTCCTTGAAGCTCATCACGACGCCGATGACCATCGGGACGAGATGGACGAGGAGTTCGAGCAGCAGGGCGGGCAGGAGCAGCAGGTAGGGCAGTCCGATCCGGCGGATCCGCCCGGGGCGGCGGCCCGAGCCGCCCGCCGCCCCGGGGGAGTTCGCACGCACCGGCTCTTTCACAGCGGTGGTGGTGGTCGTCATCGCGTTCAGGCCGCCGGCATCTGCTGCTGGGCCTTCTCCAGCTCGGCCTTCACGGAGTCGGTGGTGATGGCGCGCCCGGCGGCCGCGTCGGCGAACAGGTTCTTCACGGCCGTGCCGACGGTCGTCTCGAACTGCGACTCCGACGCCACCTGGGGCAGGGCCGCGGCGCTGGTGCCGAGGGTGTTCTTCAGGACGGAGTTGGCGGGGGTGTTGAAGGCCGCGTCCTCCTGGGCGGTCTTCACGGGCGGGATGGAGCTGTAGGCCGTGTTGAGGATCTTCTGCTCGTCGTCACCGGTCATGAACTTCACGAACTTGGTGGCGCCGTCGAGGTTCTTGGTGTTCTTGAAGACCGCCAGGTTGATGCCGGCGACCATCGAGTTGACCTGCGTGCCGGTACCGGGGGTGCCGGACTGCACGGGCACCGGGGCGATGCCGTAGTCGCTGTCGCTCATGCCCTGCGACTTCAGGTTGGAGGAGGCCGACTGCCACAGCAGCATGGCCTGCTTGCCCTTGGCGAAGTCGCTGACCGACTGGTTCTGCGCGTACTCGGCGTCCCCGGTCGGGATGACCTTGTCCTTGGCCATCAGGTCGACGTACTGCTTGACCGCCGCGACGATGTCGTCGTTCGTGAAGTCCGGCTTGCCGTCGGAGGTGAAGAAGTCGGCACCGTGCTGCTTGGCGAAGACGAAGACGTGGTGGATGTTCTCCGAGACGTTGCCGCCCTCGGCGCCGAGCACCGACTTGCCCTTGGCGGATATCTTCTTGCCGTCGGCGACCAACTCGTCCCAGGTGGCCGGGGGCTTGGCGACACCGGCGTCGGCGAGGATCTTCTTGTTGTAGTAGAGCGCGTACGCCATCGAGTACAGCGGCACGGCCGCCGGGTCCTTGCCCGCGGCGCCCGTGGAGCCGAGCGCGGAGTCGACGAACCGGTCCTTGCCGCCGATCCTGGCGAAGTTCTTTGCGTCCCAGGGCAGCAGCGCGCCGGTCGCCTGCAGCGAGGCGCTCCAGGTGTTGCCGATGTTCAGCACGTCGGGGCCCTGGCCGGAGGTGGTCGCGGTCAGGATCCGGTTGAGCAGGTCCGACCAGGGCACGACCTCCAGCTTCACCTTGATGCCGGTCTGCTTCTGGAACTTGTCGAGCTCCGGCTGGAGCACCTTCTTGTCGACCTCGATGCTGGCGCCCTGGTTGGAGGCCCAGTACGTGAGCGTCTTCGGGGAGTCGTCGGACCCGCCCCCGGTGGACGAACCGCCACCGCAGGCCGTGGCCGCGAGGGCGAGAGACATGGTGACGGCGCCTACGGCCGCGGCTCGGATGCTGCGCATGGCTCCTGCTGTGCCTTTCCGGGAGTCGAGAACCCCGAGTGGGCTTCGCGAAGGCCGGCGCCCGTGCGTGCGGACGCCTGGACCGACGTTCGGCTCCTGAAGCCCCTCATGGCTTAATTTAGGACGTGAGTTAATCTCCCGGAGAGTAGCCCGTCAAGGGATCCGGCACGGGTAACCGCCCAGGCGGGCCGGGAACAGCCGGTTCCGGAGCGGCGGCACGCCCACACCCGACGGCGTGACCTGGGCCGAAGCCGGATGACCTGCGTGGAAAGGGGCCGCACGCCGTTCCACAACGGTTCTGTTTCGGCGCCGGGGGTGGGGGGGCGGAGGTGCGGCGACGGGGGTCGGGAAAACGGCGACTCGGAGGGCGGGAACGGCGAGGGGGCGGACGGCGATTGGGGGGCGGGAGCGGCTCCGGAGGGCGAGTCAGCGCGGCTGAGGACGGGTCGGGGCACCGGGCGTCGGCTGCGGCGGTGGGGGGCCGGGGAGGTTGTCCCCGGCCCCCCACCCCCCGCCCGGTGTCAGTGGGCAGGTGCCGCGGTCGGTGCCGGTGCGTGGCCGGACGGGCGGGCCGTGAAGGTGCCGCGGCCCTGGGTGCGGCCGCGCAGCCGGGTCGCGTAGCCGAACAGTTCGGCCAGCGGCACGGTGGCGGTGAGCACCGCCGCGCCGCCCCGTGCCGCGGACCCGGTGACCCGGCCGCGCCGGGCGGCCAGATCGCCGAGCACGCCGCCCACCGCGTCCTCGGGCACGGTCACCGTGACCTCGGCGACCGGCTCCAGGAGCGTCATCGCGCAGGTCCGCAGGGCCTCCCGGAGGCCGAGCCGGCCCGCCGTACGGAACGCCGTGTCGGAGGAGTCCTTCACATGCGTCGAGCCGTCGGTCAGGGTGACCCGCAGCCCGGTGACCGGATGCCCGCCGAGGGGACCCTCGGCGAGGGCGTCCCGGCAGCCGGCCTCGACCGCGCGGACGTACTCCTGCGGCACCCGGCCGCCGACGACCGCCGACCGGAACACGAAGCCGTCCTCGTGTCCGAGGGGCTCGACGTCCAGGACGACGTGCGCGAACTGCCCCGCCCCGCCGGTCTGATGGACGTGCCGGTGGACGAAGCCGGTCACCCCGCGGGCCACCGTCTCCCTCAGAGCGACCCGCGGCCGTCCCACCGTGACCTCGGGGCCGCCGTCCCGCCGGATCTTCTCCACCGCGACCTCCAGGTGCAGTTCGCCCATCCCGGACAGCACGGTCTGCCCGGTCTCGGCGTCGGTGCGCACCACCAGCGAGGGATCCTCCTCGGCCAGCCGGGCCAGCGCCTGCGCCAGCCGTCCGGTGTCGGTACGGCGGCGTGCCTCGACCGCGACCGAGACCACCGGTTCCGCGGCGGCCGGCGGCTCCAGGAGCAACGGCGCGTCCGGAGCGCACAGCGTGGCGCCGGGCCGGGCCGACTTCAGCCCGACGACGGCGACGATGTCACCGGCCACCGCCCGGTCCAGAGGCTGGTGCCGGTCGGCCATGACGCGGACGATCCGCGCCACGCGTTCGGTACGGCGCGTAGCCGGGTCCCACACGGTGTCTCCCTTCTCGATCGTGCCCGAGTAGACCCGGACATGGGTGAGGCGGCCGGTGGCGGTCGCGGTCACCTTGAACGCGAGCGCGGCGAACGGCCCGTCGGGGTCGGCGGCCCGCCGCTGCTCGGCACCCTGATGGGTACCGCGCACGGCGGGGACGTCGAGCGGCGAGGGCAGATACGCCACGGCAGCGTCGAGGAGCGGTTCGATGCCCCGGTTCCGGTAGGCGGAGCCGCACAGGACGACGACGGCCTCGCCGGTCAGGGTGAGGTCGCGCAGGGCACCGGCCAGGGTGCCGGTGGACAGCCGGCCGGGCGGCGCGCAGAACTCCTCCAGCGCGGCCGGGTGCAGCGCGGCCACCGTCTCCTCCAGCGCGTGCCGTCGGCGCTCCGCCTCGGCGCGCAGCTCCTCGGGCACCGGCCCGGCCGTCGGGCCGGTCACCGCCGTACCGCCGTCGTCCGCCCAGACCAGCGCGCGCATGCGCACGAGGTCGACGACGCCGGTGAAGCCCTCCTCCGTGCCGATGGGCAGCTGGACGACGAGCGGGGCCGGGTGCAGGCGGCCGCGGATCGACTCGACGGCTCTGTCGAGGTCGGCGCCCGCGCGGTCCAGCTTGTTGACGAAGGCGATCCTGGGGACGCCGTGCCGGTCGGCCTGCCGCCACACCGACTCGCTCTGCGGCTCGACGCCGGCGACCGCGTCGAACACGGCGATCGCGCCGTCGAGGACGCGGAGGGAGCGTTCGACCTCGTCGGCGAAGTCGACGTGGCCGGGGGTGTCGATGAGGTTGACGCGGTGCCCGTGCCAGGCGCAGCTGACGGCCGCGGCGAAGATGGTGATGCCGCGGTCGCGTTCCTGGGGATCGAAATCGGTGACGGTGGTGCCGTCGTGGACCTCGCCGCGTTTGTGGATGGTGCCGGTGGCGAAGAGGACGCGTTCGGTGACGGTGGTCTTTCCGGCGTCGACGTGGGCGAGGATGCCCAGGTTGCGAACGACGGCAAGAGGGTTGACGGAGTTCGGGTGGAGTTCGGTGCGCATGGCCCGATGCCTTTCGAATGACGTTCCCGGAACGGCTCCCGGAAGGGACTGCGCAATTTCCCGTGCGGCGAAGTTCACCGGTCATGACCGACGGCACGTCAATATGACTGCATATGCCGGTAGTTGATGGATCCGGTCGCGCGTCACGGAGTCCGGTGCCGGCCGCGCAGCGGGCACCGGAGGGACGGGGACACGAGGATCACCTCGTAGCGGGAACGGGGAGAGGCGACGGCGGTGCGGTCCCGCATGGCCCTCTCCCCCTCATTCGTCCGAACTCGTCACGGCAAAGCACCCGGACCGCGTTCTGCGGCTACGGTGCGTGATATCTGGTGAGTGTAGGCAGGGGGCACGGGGAGCGGCACCCGGTTTTCGACCCGCTGCTTCGATCCGGCACTTCGGCGGAGGTCCCGACGGCGCAAAGACCCCGGCGGCCAGGCGGCAAGCCCGTCACGGAGGCCCGGCACCGGCTCGGCACTCCGGTGGGCGGCCTCCGGTGGCCGGGCGGCGTCTCCGGCGCTCACCGGCAAGTACGCTGACCAGGCAGCGTCCCGGATGGCGACCAGATGGCTCCGGCGGCCGGCGGGCAGGCCCGGTTCGCCGGACGGTGACCTCCGTGGCCCTTTCGGGAGATACCGGTTCGTTCGCTTTTCTCCACTCCTCGGAGAATGAGGGGACTCGTTGTCCCGGCATTTTCCGGACATTCATCTGGTCGGCCTCGATAACTCCACGCACAGGGAAGGCGCTTTCCGCAACGGCGGGCGGGAGTGGATCGGTTCACGGGCAGAGACCGCCGCATCTCCAGCGATTGGCCGAAAAGCACGCTTTACGGCTCCCACACGGACATCGGCACGCCGATCTCCCGCACCGGCACCGCCGGGCCCGGAAAGGACGTCCGGAACGCCCCGGATGCACATCATCCCGGGTGAGGCACGGACCGGGCCTTCCGATATCACCACAGCAGGAGTCGATGTGGAACATGTGTGGACATTCGGTGAAGTGCTGCTCGTGGCTGAGAAATTGGGATCCCGCCTCGGGTTCGGGCGGGGCGCACAATGGCCGGGAAGCACTCCGTCCCGGTGGCCGGTGGACGCTCTACCACTGTAGGAGCAGGCCTAATCTGATGCGCGAGCAGGCTGAATGGGCCCGGCAGGCGGACGGATTGGAATCGATTGGACACGGAAAAGACGCGGAGAGCGCCATTCGCCGCGCTGCGCCCGGGTGCCACGATGCCGGTCGCCGCGCAGGTGCTCATCGCGGGGACGCTCTTCTCCCGTCTCGGTGACACGCTCGCCACCCTGGGCCTGGTGCTGCACGCCGCGGACCGGGACATCCGCTTCGGGGTGACCGAGGTGATGCTCGCCGAGCTCGTCCCCACGGTGCTCGCGGCACCGCTGATCGGTTCCGTGGTGGACCGGTTCAGTGCGCGGGCCGTCTGCCTGTGGGCGCTGCTGGTCCAGGCGCTGTCCCTGGGCGCGGCCACCGCGGTCGGCGGGTTCCATGTACGGGTGGCCCTGGTCGCGCTGTCGGCGCTGGCCGGCGTGGCCTCGGTGGCCGCGGGGTTCAAGATGCTGCCCGTCGTGGCCGGCGAGGAGCACACGGGCCGGGCGAACAGCCTGCTGACGGCCGGCCTGTCCGTCGCGGGACTGATCGGCCCTCCCATGGCGGGCTTCCTGAACTCCCTGTGGGGCACCCCCGCGCTGCTCGCGGTGGACGCCGCGTCCTTCCTCGTGCTCGCCGGCTGCACCATGCTGGCGGTGCCCAGCACCGTGGACGTGGCGATCGGCCGCCGCCCCGCCACCAGACTGGCGGACGGCTACCGGGCGCTGCGCGACGCGCCGGTGGTGGGCACGCTGATGCCGGCGCTGGCAGCGGCGATGGTGGCCACCAGCATCGAGAACGTCGCGGGCGTCTACTACCTGCGGGACGTCGTCAACGGCAACGACACCGTGTTCGGTCTCTTCCTGGCGACCTGGGCCCTCGGGTCCGTCCCGGGCGCGTTGCTCGCGGGCCGCGCGGGCTGGTCGGACCGGCACAGCCTGCTGATCGTCGGCGGCGTCCTGGGCATCGGCACGGGCCTGCTCGTCACCGGTCTGGTCCCGGTGACCGCGGTGATCTTCCCGCTGTTCCTGATCGCGGGCTTCGGCAACGGCGCCTGCAACGTCGGTCTGCGCAACGCGGTGCACGCGCGCGTGCCGGCCGAGGTGCACGGCAGCGCCTGGGCCTGCTTCCAGGCGCTGTCCCGCAGTTGCATCGGCGTCGGCTACCTGCTGGGCACGCCCAACAGCGCGGTCTCCAGCCAGGGCCAGGTGATCATCTCCGGCGTCATCCCGCTGGTGGCCATGGTGTGGGCGGCTCTGGTCACCCTCCGCCGCGGCGGGCCCACCGTGACCGAACCCTCCTCCTGACCGGCCGACCGGCTGGTCGGAAAGTAACGGGACCCGGAACGGCCCCCCTGCCGCACCGTCCGACCACTCCGGCGCCCCGCCGATGGCCGCCCCTCGTCGACGTCCCCGACCACCGGCCGGTCGGCCTGCCCCCACCCAGGCGGCGTCCACGAGTACGCGGGCGGCGTCATCGCTGTGCCCCCGGGCGGCATCGACGACATCCGCATCGCGAACCGGCCCCCTGACCGTGCGCATTTCCCCGAGGCCGGGCGAGCCGACCGCCGACGAGCCGGCGCCCGGACAAGGCGACCGTCCCCTCTGCGGGGGCGCGCGCCGGCCCGATCCGAATGGCAGTCAGTTGGTCTAGTCCTCTTGACGGAAGGGCCCGTTCGGCGGTTTGGTATGTACCAAATCCCGGCCCACCCCCCACCACCCCGCCCTAGATGGGCATCCCGAAAGGGCCACTGTCATGCACCTGACACGATTTGCGGCCTCCGCGTGTGCCCTCGCACTCGCGGCCACCGGCGTCACCGTCGCGCTGGCCCCCGCCGGCAACGCCGCGGCGAGCAGCGTCTACTCCGTGGCTCCCTACGTCGACATGTCGAACAGTCAGGAAGGACTGCTCGACACCGCCGTCACCGGACACGGCCTCAAGGCCTACACGGCGGCCTTCGTGCTCGGCGAGGGCTGCACCCAGATCTGGGGCGACACGCTCCCCATAGGCAACGACTCCTACACCGACCCCGAGATCGCCAGGGCGAAGTCCGAGGGCGCCTCCGTCATCGTCTCCTCCGGCGGGGCGAGCGGTGAGCCGCTCGCCTGGACGTGCTCCACCCAGAGCAGCATCGACGCCGGCTACCAGGCCATCATCAACGACTACGGCGTCACCCAGCTCGACTTCGACGTCGAGGGCGCCGCCGTCGCGGACACCGCCGCCGCGGCCCGCCAGATGCAGGCGATGAAGGACCTCAAGGCGTCCAACCCGAACCTGCGGTTCTCCATGACCCTGCCGGTGCTGACGAGCGGGCTCACGAACGACGGCGTCAACATCCTCAAGGCCGCCAAGAACGCGGGCATCAGGATCGACGTGGTCAACATCATGACCATGGACTACTACGCGGGCACCGGCACCGAGATGGGGCAGGCCGCCCTCTCCGCCGCCAGGGCCACGCTGGCGCAGATGCAGTCCGTCGACTCCGGCTACACGTACGCCGACCTCGGCATCACCCCGATGATCGGCAAGAACGACGACGGGTCCACGTTCACGCTCGCGGACGCCCAGACCGTGGAGAGCTTCGCCGCCCAGAACGGTGTCGGACGGCTGGCGTTCTGGTCGGCCAACCGGGACCAGCCGTGCAGCGGCAGCGCCAACTCGCTGTCCACGTGCAGCGAGATCAGCCAGAGCAGCCTCGCGTTCACCGACGCGTTCGTCCCCTACGAGGGCAGCTCGGGCGGCGGCGGAGGCACGACCACCGACTTCTCGCTGTCCCTGTCGCCGGGTTCCGCCTCGGTCACCCAGGGCGGTTCGGCGACCGCGACCGTCGCCACCGCCGTCAGCTCCGGCAGCGCCGAGTCCGTCAGCCTCGCCGCCTCCGGTGCACCCTCGGGCGTCACCGTCACCTTCAGCCCCGGCTCCGTGACGTCCGGCGGAAGTTCGACGCTGACGGCGGCGGTCGGATCGTCCGTCGCCGCGGGCACCTACCCGATCACCGTCACCGGCACGGCCGCGAGTGGCAGCCACAGCGCGACCTTCACGCTCACGGTCACGTCCTCCGGCAGCGGCGGGGGCGGCGGTGGCGGTTCGCTGACCAACGCGGGCTTCGAGACCGGCAGTCTGAGCCCCTGGACCTGCACGGGCGGCAGCGCGGTGGTCTCCGGGCCGGTGCACAGCGGCAGCCACAGCCTCCAGGTGACGCCGAGTTCCAGCAGCACCGGCGAGTGCGACCAGAGCGTCACCCTCGCCGCCAACCACAGCTACACGCTCACCGCCTGGGTGCAGGGCCCGTACGCCTACCTCGGAGTCAGCGGCGGTGCCACCGCGAGCACCTGGTCGAACAGCGGCAGCTGGAACCAGCTCACGGTCGGCTTCACCACCGGCAGCAGCGGTACGGTCACCGTCTACGTCCACGGCTGGTACGGCCAGTCCAACGTCGACGCGGACGACTTCACCCTCGCCTGAGGGCGCCGCGCGTACCGGAGACAGCGGCAGGACGGACATCGGGCCGACGGGCAGTCCGGTCCGTGCGCGCCCCGGCGGCGGCCTCGGGCTTCACCTCCCGGGCGAGTCGACGGGGTGCGTTTCGCGCTCCGGTCCGGACGACGAGGCTCCGCAGCCATATTGACTTGCACTCGTCAACCCTGCTTGCCTGGACCCCACACCCCGATTGGTCTGCACCACTGACGCACTCTCCTTTTGAATCGATTCACATCGTCCCCGCCCCAAGGAGAAGCAGATCACATGCGCACACGCTCAAGACCCGGCACGGCGATCGCCGCCCTCGCACTGATCGGAGCCGCCGCAGCGGCCGGACCGGCCCTGCCCTCACCGGCGTTCGCGTCTTCCAGCCCCAACCCATGGCCGGCCCACGTCTTCGCGCCGTTCGTGGACACCTGGTCGGGCAACGTCACCCTCGCCGACACCGCGAACAGTTACGGCACCAAGTTCTTCACCATCGCCTTCGTCGACGGGCCGGGCTGCCAGTGGACGATCGGCGGACAGGCGGCACTGCAGTCCCAGATCGACAGCCTCCGGGCCCTGGGCGGTGACGTCTCCGTGTCCTTCGGCGGCTACGGAGCGGACACCGCGCTGACCGAACTCGGTGACTCCTGCGGAAGCCCGGCGGCGGCGGCCGCGCAGATCGAGTCGGTCGTCACCACCTTCGATCTGTCGCACATCGACTTCGACGTGGAGTCCGCGTCGCTGACCAACGCCGCCGGCATCGACCGCCGGGACAAGGCGCTGACCCAGGTACGCGACTGGGCCGGTGCCAACGGCCGCTCGCTGTCCATCTCCCTGACCCTTCCGGCGACCTCGGGCGGGCTGAGCGGCGACGACGTCAGCCTGCTGGACAACGCGCGCTCCAACGGCTTCACCCCCGACGTCGTCAACCTGATGACGATGGACTACGGGGCCGCGGGCATCGAGATGGGCACGGCCGCCAACCAGGCCGTGGACGCCGCCGCCGGCCAGGTGGCGAGCGTCTTCGGCATCTCCACGGCCGCCGCGTACGCGAAGCTGGGCAACACGCCGATGATCGGGCAGAACGACAGCGCCGGCGAGGTCTTCACGCTCGCCGACGCGAGCAGCGTCGAGGCCTACGACGCGTCCAAGGGCATCGCCCTGCTGTCGTACTGGTCGCAGAACCGCGACAACGGCGGCTGCCCGGGCCAGACCACGGCCTCGGGCACCTGCAGCGGCATCAGCCAGAACACCGGTGACTTCGCCCGGACCTTCCAGCAGTTCACCGGCGGTGCCGGCACCGGCGGCACCGTGTCGGTGCCGCCGGGGACCTGGGCGCAGTGCGCCGGCGAGGGCGGCACGTGCGCGATCAGCGGGCCGACGACGGTGGCCTACGGGACGGGAGGAAGGTTCAACTACGGCACCGAGACCGCCTCGACCTCCTGCTCGAACACCGTCTTCGAGGATCCGGCCCCCGACGTCGTCAAAGCCTGCTATTCCGAGACCGCGCCACCCGCGGCGAACGTCTGGACCCCCTGCGCCACCGAGGGTGGCACCTGCTCGTACGCCGGCGTGATGACCGTCGCCTACGGCGCGAACGGCACATACACCTATGCCACCGTGCCGAGCACCGCCTGCAGCAACACGGCCTTCCCCGACCCCACCCCCGGCACCGCCAAATCCTGCTATCTGATCGCCCCGCCACCCACGTTCACCACCTGGACCTCCTGCGCGGCCGAGGGCGGGACCTGTTCCTTCAGCGGTCAGCACGAGGTCGCCTACGGCGCCGCCGGACGGTACGTCTACCGGGCCGTCAGCGGCTCGACCGGGTGCAGCAACACCGTCTTCACCGACCCCGTCGTGGGCACCGCGAAGACCTGCTTCGTGCAGTAGCCCCGGCTTCCGGCCGAGCACGCCCCTTCAGGGCTGCTCTGCCGGGCCGGATGAAACGTTCCAATCACCCGGGGCACTTCTGTGCCCCGCCCCCTCCCCGCCCTTCCCCTGCGAGATTGAGGAGAACCATCCCGTGAAAGGCGCGTTCCGTATCGCGCTCGTCGTCGGCCTCGGCCTGGCCTTCGGCGGCGTGGCACCCTTCGAGTCCCCACCCCGGGCGACGGCGGCCACCGCGGCCGCCACCACCCCCGGCGACCAGTACGACCTCGCGCCGACCTCCCGGACGTTGGCACCGGTGTCGGTCCACCGGACCGCCGGGTCGGTGAGCGATCCCACCCATGTGCTGTCGCACCAGGCCACCCGGCTGAACGGCAACGGCTCCGCCGTGACCCTGGACTTCGGCAAAGAGGTCGGCGGCATCGTCACCCTCTCCTTCTCCGGCGCGAGCGGCGCGGGGCAGAGCGTGGGGCTGGCCTTCAGCGAGTCGTCGCTGTACGTCGGCAACAGCAGCGACAACTCCGGCGGCGGTACGGACGGCGCGATCTACGCGATGGTCAACGGCGCCGGCAGCTACACCATGCCCGCCGACAAACTGCGCGGCGGCTTCCGCTATCTGACGCTCTTTCTCAACTCCGGTGGCTGGGTGGACGTCAACGGCGTCTCGCTCGCCTTCTCGGCCGCCCCCGGAGCCACGAACCCGGCCGCCTACCCGGACTACTTCTACTCCAACGACACCCTGCTCAACCGCATTTGGTACGCCGGGGCCTACACCGTCCAGATGGACACCATCGATCCGACCCAGGGGCGGGTGTGGCCCCTGCCCTCCTCCGGGTGGGAGAACAACGGCGTGGTGGGGGTGGGCAGCGAGGTCCTGACCGACGGCGCCAAACGCGACCGCTCCGTATGGCCCGGCGACATGGGCATCTCCCTGCCCACGGCCTATGTCAGCACCGACGACATGACCGCCGCCCGCAACTCGCTGGCCACCGTGTACCAGATGCAGCAGTCGTCGGGCGAACTGCCCTGGGCCGGTCCGGAGTTCAACTTCTTCGGTTCCGACACGTACCACATGTGGACGCTCCTCGGCACCTACACCTACTACCTGGACACCGCCGACCGGACCTGGCTCGACGGCATCTGGGCGCAGTACAAGCGCGGCGTCGACTTCATCACCGCCAAGGTCGACGGGAACGGCCTGCTCGATGTCACCGGAACCCTGGACTGGGCCCGCACCGGCCAGGGCGGGGAGAACATCGCGGCCAACGCGATGCTCTACCGGGTCCTGACCACCGGCGCGTCCCTGGCCCGCACCGAGGGCGACACCACACTGGCGACCAGCTACGGCAACCAGGCCGCGGCACTCAGAACGCAGATCAACTCCAGTCTCTGGGACGCGTCCGCCGGCGCCTACAAGGACAACCCCACCAGCACCGTCCACCCGCAGGACGGGAACTCCCTGGCCGTCTGGTACGGCGTGACCTCCACAGCCGCGCAGGCCGACAGTGTGACCGCCTACCTGCGCACCCGCTGGGGCAGCCGCGGCTCGCAGACCCCGGAGTGGAACAACAACATCTCCCCGTTCACCGGCTCCATGGAGGTCTATGCCCACCTCGCCGCCGGTGACGACACCAACGCCCTGAACCTCATCCGGACCGAGTGGGGCTTCATGCTCGACTCGCCGATCGGCACCAACAGCACGTTCTGGGAGGGCTATTCGAACCAGGGGGATGTCGGCCCCTACGGCGGCTCCTTCACCAGCATGGCGCACGGCTGGTCCACCGGTCCCACCGGAGCGCTCACCTCCGACGTCCTGGGCATCCAGCCGACCAGCGCGGGCGGCACCGCCTACCAGGTGGTCCCGCACCCCGGCGACCTCACCCACGTCGAGGGCACCCTGACCGTCGCCGCCGGAAAGACCGTCCACGTCAGCTACGACCACCCCGCCGCCGGCGGCTTCACCATGCGGGTCGACACGGGCTCCGACACCGGCTCCACCGGGGTGATCGCCGTACCCAGGTTCGGCCAGAGCCACACCGTCACCATCAACGGCACCACCGCCTGGAACGGCACCGCCTTCACCGGCGCCACCGGTGTCGCGAGCGCGGACCAGGACGCCGACTACATCTACTTCCGCGGTGTGCAACCCGGCTCGTACACCGTCGCCTACCCGACCACGGGCACCGTGTCCCCCACCGAGCACACCGCGCTGCCGGGTACCTGGGCGCAGTGCGCGCTGGAGAACGGCACCTGCTCGGTCTCCGGCACGCAGACCCTGGCCTTCGGCGCCCAGGGCCGGTTCAGGTACCTCACCGCCACCGGCGACACCGCCTGCACGAACACGGCGTTCGGCGACGACCCGATCAGCGGCATGGCCAAGGCCTGTTACGTCCAGACGCCACCGTCCACGACGAACGTCTGGGCCCCGTGCGCCACCGAGGGCGGCACCTGCTCGTACGCCGGCGTGATGACCGTCGCCTACGGCGCCAACGGCACATACACCTATGCCACCGTGCCGAGCACCGCCTGCAGCAACACGGCCTTCCCCGACCCCACCCCCGGCACCGCCAAATCCTGCTATCTGATCGCCCCGCCGCCCACGTTCACCACCTGGACCACCTGCGCCGCGGAGAACGGCAGCTGCTCGTTCACCGGCACCCACGAGGTCGCCTACGGGGCCGACGGCCACTACTCCTACGGCAGCTTCACCGGCGGCACGCCCTGTGACAACGCTGTCTTCGACGACCCGGCCGGCGGGACCGTGAAGGCCTGCTACGTCCAGTGACTCCCCCTCGTACATGCCTCGCACTCCGTCATCGAAAGCCCGAAAGACCGGAAGAAGGTGGAACATGGCTGGCTGGAGACCTTTACGCATCCCCGTCCTGGCCCTGATCAGCGCCCTGCTCTGTACCCTCGCGTTCGGCACGAACGCCGGTGCCGCCCAGCCCGGGGCGCCCTCCGGCTGGTCGACCGTCTTCGCCGACGACTTCAACGGGGCGGCCGGTACGGCCCCTTCGGCGGCGAACTGGATGTTCGACACGGGCCCGGGTTCCAGTTTCGGGACCAACGAGATCGAGACGATGACCTCCTCGACCGCCAACACCCGTCTGGACGGCAACGGCAACCTCGCCATCACCGCCCTCAACTCCGGCGGAGCGTGGACGTCGGGCCGCATCCAGACACCGACCGCCGACGTGGGCGCACCGGCCGGCGGCAAGCTCATGGTCACCGCGTCGATCATGCAGCCGAACCCCGCCGTCGGCTCCGGGTACTGGCCGGCGTTCTGGATGCTCGGCCCCGGCCAGTGGCCGGAGAACGGCGAGATCGACATCATGGAGGACGTCAACGCCCTGTCCGAGGTGGCCGGCACCGTCCACTGCGGCGTCTATCCCGACGGACCGTGCAAGGAGGGCACCGGCATCACCAGCGGTCTGCGGGCCTGTGGCGGCTGCCAGACGGGCTACCACACGTACTCGATGATCCTGGACCGCACCAACACCTCGGCCGAGTCCATCACCTTCTACCTGGACGGCAGCGCCTACTTCTCGGTCGGCGAGAGCCAGGTCGGCACCGCCACCTGGCAGGCCGCCTTCGACCACAACCTGTCGATCATCTTCGACCTCGCCATGGGTGGCAACTTCCCGAACGGCGCGTGCGGTTGCACCACGCCCTCCGGTTCGACCACGTCGGGAGCCACCATGAGCGTGGACTACGTCGCCGCGTACACGACCGGCGGCACGGGCACCACCGTCCAGGCCCTGCCGGGCACCTGGAACCCGTGCGCCGGCGAGGGCGGGACGTGCGCGGTCAACGGGAGTTCGGCCGTGGCGTTCGGCGCGGGCGGCAGGTTCGACTACGGCACCGAGAGCGGCCCGACCGTGTGCGGCGTCGACGCCTTCGGCGATCCCGCGACCGGGGTGGTCAAGTCGTGCTACGCCGAACCCGCACCGCCGACGACCAACGTGTGGGCGCGGTGCGCGGGTGAGAACGAGACCTGCTCGTACAGCGGTGTGATGACCGTCGCCTACGGCGCCAACGGCAGTTACTCCTATGCGACTTTGGGCGGCAACACCAGCTGCTCCAACGCGGTGTTCGGCGATCCGGCCGGGGGCACCGTCAAGTCGTGCTACCTCGTCGGTGCGCCGCCGTCCTTCGTCACCTGGACGAACTGCGGTGCCGAAAACGGCAGTTGTTCGTTCACCGGCACTCATGAGGTCGCCTTCGGGGCCGACGGCCAGTACTTCTACGGCAGCTTCACGGGCGGCACACCCTGCAGCAACACGGTCTTCGGCGACCCGGTCTACGGGACGGCCAAGAACTGCTGGGTCCAGTAGGGGCACGCATGAGGAGGGCCGGTTCCCCGGGCACACCGCCCGGGGAACCGGCCCTTTCCATACCGGAGTTACTGGCCGAAGCCGTAGGCGAACAGGTGGTCGGTGCCCGTCGAGCCGGTCACCGGCAACGTCACCGACGCCACCTGCTTGGACGCGTCCAGCGGTACCTTGGTGGCGAAGACGTAGGTCTTCACACCGTCCCGGCCCCCGCTCCCGGTGTTCCGGTAGGCGGTGGTGACAGCCGTCGTGTCACTCGGCAGCGGCTTGCTCGGTCCGCCGTTGAGCGTCCAGTCCGAGAAGCCGACCGTCGCCTGGGTGGTGGTGCCGTCGGTGTAGGTGACGGTCAGCGTCCCCGAGACCCCGCTGGTCGGCGCGTTGACCGCCGCCCCCAGCAACCCCAGCGACGTCCCCGACGTGCCGGCCGGCATCGGGAGGGTCTGGCCGGCCATCTCCACGTTGTCGAGCTGACCGGACGTCACCGTCGGCCAGGTGTAGGAGATTCCGTCGACCGTGAGGGTGGAGCCGCTTGTGACGCCGGCCGCCGACAGCGCGTTCTGCGAGTAGGCCCAGCCGCCGCCGTCGAAGCCGCCCGAGTAGCTGGTGCCGTCGGGGTAGATGCCCTCGTTGGTGGCGTACGGCCACAGCGCGCCGGCCTTGGCGACGGCCACGCGGAGGGTCGCCCCGGACAGTGCCGTACCGGTGCTGTGGTCGGTCAGGGCGAAGGTGACAGGGTACGTTCCCTCGTCCGCGCCCGCGGTGACGTGGACCTTGGCCTCGGCGCTGCCCGAGGCGGGCACGGTCAGTGAGCCGGATGCCGTGTCCAGGGTGACGCCGGAGGGTGCCGTCGCCGTCCAGTCGACCGTGACGGCCTTGCTGCCGAGGTTGGTCAGGTCGAGGGTGGCGTCACCGGCCGCGCCCGGCTGGAGGACCAGACCGTTGCTGGGACCGGTCGCGGCCAGTACCCGGCCGCCGCCCGTGGTGTCCGACGGCGGCACCGCCGACGCACCGGACGCCCAGGCGGTGTTCGGCTGGGTGCCGAGCGTGTAGCCGAGCGTGCCCGCGCCCTCGAACTGCTGGAACGACAGCCAGGAGCTGTTCCACGCCTTGCCCTTGACGTTCAGGGACTGCACGTACGGCGCGTCGGGAGCGGCCTGCGGCGCGTTGATCCGCACCGTCCTGCCGTTGCCGAGGGTCACCTGGGCCACCGGGAACGCCGGGCTGCCGAGCACCAGGGTGTCCGTGCCCGGGGTCTCCGGGTACATGCCGAGCTCGGACCAGACGTACCAGGAGCTCATGGCGCCGAGGTCGTCGTTGCCGAAGGAGCCGACCGGGGCGTTGAAGTACAGGTCCTGCTGGGCCGCGCGGACGGCCGCCTGGGTCTTCCACGGCTGACCGGTGTAGTCGTACTCCCAGGGGATCTCGACGCTGGGCTCGTTGCTCAGGTCGGCGTCCGTGCCGCCGGGGCTGGTGATGTCGTCGAGAAGGCTGTCCAGGTAGGACGAGTACGCCTTGGCGCCACCACGAGCCTGGATGAGCTGCTGCAGGTTGAAGGGGACCATGGGGGTGTACTGGGCGGAGGTGCCCTCCACGAAGCCGTTGGAGGTGCCGGGGGTGAACCCGCCCGCGAACTGGCCGTCCTTGTTCCTGGCCTGCAGATAGCCGCTCTGCGGGTTGAAGACGTTCATCCAGTCCTGGGCGCGGGTGGCGAACTTCTGGTAGACGGCCGTCCTGCCGAGCGACTTCGCGAAGGCGGCGAGGGCGTAGTCGGCGGAGTCGTACTCCAGTTGGGTGGAGACCGGGCCGTAGAAGTTGCAGCAGTTGTAGTCGTTCTCGTCCAGCGGGAGGTAGCCCTTGGTGTCCCGTACCGACTCGCCGGGGCGGTCGTTGTTCGGGACGGTGGCCTCGTGCTGGAGGGCGGCGAGGGCCTTGGCGGTGTCGAAGTCCCGCGCGCCGAAGGCGTAGGCGTCGGTGATGATGCCGGCGGCCGGGTCACCGACCATCACGTAGCTCTCGCCGTTGTTCGAGGCCCACTTGGGCAGCAGGCCCGTCTGGTCGTAGCCGTTGAGCATCGACGTGACGACGTCACTGGCGACCTTGGGCTCGACCATGGCCATCAGCTGGGTCTGGGAGCGGTAGGTGTCCCAGCCCGAGTAGTTGGCGTACTGGGCCTTCTGGCCCTTGGCCAGCTGGTGGATCTGGTTGTCCATGCCCATGTACTGGCCGTTGTCGTCCGAGAAGACGTTCGGGTGCAGCAGGGCGTGGTAGAGCGCGGTGTAGAACTGCGTCTGCTGGTCGGTGGCTCCGCCGCCGACCTGGATCTTCTTCAGTACGGTGTTCCAGGCGTCGTGGTTGGCCTTCTCGACGGCGCCGGTGTTCCAGTTCTTGATCTCCTTGCCGAGGTTGTCCGCCGCGTTGGCGTCACTCGTGTACGAGATGCCGACCTTCGCCGTGACCGTGGGGTTCGCGGAGGTGTCGAAGGTGAGGTACATGCCGTTCGCGCCGGTCGTGGGCGGCTGGGCGGCCTTGGCCGTCCTGGACAACCGTGACGCGGCGGTCTCATGGACCGTCGGGGCCGGCTTCGCCGGGACGGTGAAGTGCTTCTCCTTCAGCGGCTTCGACGTGGACTTCTGGGGAGCCTGCTGGACCTTGCCCGCCTTCAGCGACCGGGCGTCGGGGGTGATGGTGCTGCCGACCCAGGTGCCGCTCGCGGTGAACGGCCGGTCGAACTTGATGTCGAAGTGCAGCGTGTACCGGTTGCTCGCGCCGCAGAAGTGGCCGCTGTCGATCGCGCCGCTGATCTCCTTGCTGTTGACCACCTGGACGCGGGTTCCGTCCACCTGGGTGGCGCCCCCGCTGAGCTTGAACAGCAGGTTCGCCTGCTGGTCCGCGGGGAAGGTGAAGGTGCCGAGACCGGCCCGGGTGGTGTCGGTCAGCTCGGTCTTCACCCCGTTGGCGTCGGTGACCTTGTAGGACCCGATGGCGGCCTGCTCGTCGGCGTGGCTGAAGCCGACGGACGTGCTGCCGAGGTCGCCCGAGAGCGCACCGGTCACCGGCAGGACGGGCAGGTCGCCCGCGACCGGGCAGCCGGGTCCGGAGACGTGGGTGAGGCTGAAGCCGGAGATCTTCTTGTCGGCGTACTCGTAGCCGCCGCCGTCGGGGCGGTCCGGCGTCGTGTCGGGGCCCCACTGCACCATGCCGGCCGGCATGTCGGGGCCGGGGAAGGTGTCCACCGCACCGGAGGTGCCGATGAGGGGGTTGACGAGGGACGCGGGGTCCGCCACGAGGGCCGGTGTCGCGGTGCTCGCGGCATGGGCGCTCGCGACCGCCTGGAGCGGCAGGGCTGCCATGCCCAGAACGCAGACCACAGCCAGGCGTTGGCGGAATCTTCCTCGGGTGGTGCGTGGTGCGGGTGAACGTCGGGGTCTCACCATCGGTTGCCTCCGCAGCAGTTCGTGCTTCGCACATCAGGTGTCGGCGCGCCGAGAAACACCGGAATGCCGGCGACAGGCAACGAGCCCGGTCGCCCCCACGGCGTCCTGACAACGTTGCCATGCACGAGTGTTGAGTGAAACGCCTGTGCTTGCGGCATGTCAACGAGGTCAACAAGACTTTCTGCGCGCGAAGTTCACGGAGGCGGGTGAGCCGGGCTCAACGGTGCGAAGCCTTGCGGGAGTTACGGCTCCCCGGCAACGGCCCCCGTACAGACCCCTACAGCCCCCGGGTGACCGGGCGGAGCGCGTCGGCGAGCTGCTCACGGTGCCGGCGCAGCGCCTCGGCGGTGATGCCCTCCTCGGCCACGGCCCGGGCCAGGTCGTCGGTCGCCACCTTGAGCACGGCGCTCATCGTGGCGGCCTGCATACGGAGGTCGAGCAGGCCGGCGGACCCGCCCGCGCGGTCGGCGAGCACTTCGGTGAACGTCTCCTCCGCGCGTTCCCGCAGGACCAGGTAGGCGGCACGCAGCGCCGGCTCCTCGTGGGTCATCCGGATCACGGTGAGAACCGCCTCGGCGTCCCCGCCGGACGACGCGTCGAGTGCGGGCTGGTAGGCGGCGCGCAGGTGCTCGGTCAGGTCGACGCCGGACGGCCAGGCGTACAGGACCGTCCGGAAGGCCGCGATCGACTGGGTGAGCAGCGGCTCCACGCAGCTTTCCTTGCTGGGGAAGCAGCGCCACAGCGTGCGTTCCGAGACTCCGGCCGCCCGCGCGATCTGCTCACCGGAGGTGGCCGCCACTCCCTGTTCGGCGAACAGCCGGACCGCATGGCGGGAGATGTCGAGGCGCTGTCGCTGCCGCTGCCGGTCGCTCACCGGGGGACGTCCCCGGCGGCGCGCTGTCGGGCCGCTGTCCACCGTCACGTCCTCCATCGGGCGATCCAATCACGCCCGAACCGCGGCGCGACTGGCCGAAAACATTATTGGCAGTGACTGACAATAAAGTGTTACGGTCGAAGTGCCGGAAGATCGCGTTCCGAGGTCCAGGAGGAGGACCATGAACGGTGCCGCCGAGCGTTCCCGACTGCCCTTCGCACGACCCAACGTGCTCGATCTCGCGCCTCTGTACGAGGTGCTGCGCCGGCAGGCGCCGATCACGCCGGTCACCACACCGGCCGGGGATCCGGCCTGGCTGGTCACCCGCTTCGACGAGGTGCGCGACCTCCTGAGCGACAAGCGGCTCGGCCGCTCCCATCCCGAGCCGGAACGGGCGTCCCGGATCACCACCGCCGCGGTGCAGGAGGGCCCCTCGGGCAACTACGCCACCGAGGAGGCCGACCACACCCGGATGCGCCGGCTGCTCACCCCGGCCTTCTCCGCCCGGCGCATGGTGCTGCTCTCCGATCACGTACGGCAGCTCGTGGACGGCTGCATCGACCGGCTGCTCGCCGAGCGGGCCGCCGCCCCCGACGGGGTGGTCGACCTCCATGCCGGGCTGGCCTTCCCGGTGCCGGTCGCGGTCATCTGCCGGCTGCTCGGCGTGCCCGAGAGCGACCGCGCCCACTTCGCCTCGCTGTCGGAGCGGATGGCGAACTACGCCATCGGTGACGGCGCCGAGCGGGCGCGGGAGGAGTTCAACGACTACATGATCACTCTCGCCGAGGCGAAACGCGCCCGGCCGGGCGAGGACGTCATCTCCGACCTGGTGCGCGCCCAGCGTGCCGACGCGGACTTCGACTACTCCGAAATGATCAGGCTCTGCGTCGGGTTGCTGTTCGCCGGGCACGAGACCACCGTCAACCGCATCGGGCTGGGCACGCTCTTCCTGCTCACCCGCCCCGAGCAGTGGCAGGCACTGACCGCCGACCCCGCCGGCCGGGTCAACGCCACCGTCGAGGAGGTCATGCGCCTGGGCGCCCCCGGTGACCTCGGTCTGCTGCGCTACGCCCACACCGACGTCGACATCGCCGGGGTCACCATCCGATGCGGCGACGCCGTGATCCTCTCCATCAACGCCGCCAACCGCGACGCGGCCGTCTACACCGACGCCGAGACGTTCGACCCCGACCGTCCGGAACGGAACCATCTCGGATTCGGCCACGGCCCGCACTTCTGCATCGGCGCGAGCCTGGCCCGTACGGAGCTGCGCATCGTCTTCGCCGCCCTCGCCGAGCGCCTGCCCGGGCTGCGCCTCGCCAAGGATGTCGGCGACCTCACGATGCGCACCACCCTCACCGGCGGGGTCAGCGAGCTTCCCGTGACCTGGTGAAGGCGCCGTCGCCGCCGCGTCACTCCTCGTCGCGCAGCCGGGCCGCCAGGGAGGTCAGCGGTTCGGTCTCCTCGGTGTGGCCCAGGGCGGTGAGGCGCGCGACCGCGCCGTCGAGGCGGGCGAGGGCGGGTTCGGTGCGTTCCAGGTAGCGGCCCTCCACGACCGCCGCGAGCCGGACGCACTCCGCCCACTCGCCGGCCTGGTCCTGGTCGGGTCCCGGTTCTCCGAGCAGGCCGAGGGCCTTGTCCAGGGCGGTCAGGGCGGTCTCGTACTCACGGGCGTAGGCGTTGACCCGCCCGTGTTCGTAGGCGAGGGCGCTGTCCAGGTCGCGGCCGCGGACCTGGTGTCCCGCGGCGCGGGCCTCGTCGGCGATCCGGCCCGCGTCGGCGAGCAGGGCGAGGGCGTCGGCGAGGCCCTCGGCGCCCTGCCGCTCGGCCTGCAGGCGGGCGAGTTCGCGCAGGCAGCTGCTGAGCTGCTCGTAGCGCGGGGCCCGGGCGTGCGCGGCGAGGGCCTGGTCCGCGGCCTCGCGGGCCCGGCCGAACTCGCCGGACTCGGCGAGGAGTACGGCGGTCTCCGCGGCGATCATGGCGTGGCTCGCCGGGTCGTCGTCCCAGCCGGCCGACTCGGCAGCGAGGGCGGCGTACTCGGCGGTCGCGGCCTTGAGGTCCTCCCCCGCGTGCAGCGCGCGGGCCCGGGACAGGCGCAGTTGGGCGACGAGCCGGTCGTCCACCTCTCCGGCCGCGATGTCTGGTTCGGCGAGGAGGGAGTCGAGCAGCGCGATGCAGTCCTCGACGCGGCCCAGGTCGAGGCTGAGCTGGGCCGCGTTGCCGTAGGTGCAGAACGCGTCGGTCCGGCTGCCGTGGCGCAGTTCCAGCTCCGCGGAGCGCGTCAGATGCCGCAGCGCCTCGGCGGGGCGGCCCAGGCGCATGCAGGCCTGGGCCAGATCGCCGTGCAGGTGGGCGGTGCCGCCGGTGCCGGACGGCCAGTCCGCGGCCAGGCGCAGGCTCTCGGTCAGGTCCGCGTGGGCGGCCTCCGCGTCCCCCAGGCCGAGCTGGACGCGGCCGCGCAGGCCGAGCGTGCGGGGCAGGTGCCAGGCCGGGCCCTGCGTCCTCAGCAGGTCGAGGAGGGCGTCGAGCTCCGTGACCGCGGTGGGCAGGTCGCCGGAGACGGCGTACGTGCTGGCCCGCAGCAGGTGGGCACCGGAGACCTGGCCGGCGATGTCGTGCCGGGTGGCGAAGGCGAGCAGCAGCTCCACCTCGGCGAGGACCGGCGCGATGTGCTCCTTGTTCCTCGACTCCTGCAGCCGCATGCCGAGCGCGGTCGCCCGCAGCCGGAGCAGCCGCGCCTCCTGGTACGGGGCGAGGCCGGAGCTCTCCTCGTGCAGCCGGACGAGGGCCGCGTGGGCGGCGGTCAGCGCGTCGGCCCGCGCCTCGGCCCCGGCGGCGGGCTCCCCGGGGAGCCCGCCCGCGGGCAGCAGGGCGCAGGCGCGGGCGAGCGCCGCGTGTCCGGGCGCCCCGGCCTCGTCGTAGCGGCTCGCGGCCTCCTCGTACAGGGCGGCCGCCGTGTCGAACTCCTCCTTCTCGCCCGCCGTGGTCGCCTCGGCGTCCATCAGGTCCGCGCGCAGCCGTACGAGCGGTCCCACGGCCGGGTCGTCGGGGTGGGCGTAGCCGGGGGCAGCGACGAGCGTGCGCAGCCGTGCCCAGCAGGCCACCGCGTCCGGATGGCCCTGCTCGTCCAACGCCCTTGCACGGAGGATGAGTTCGGGCAGCGACTCGGGAACGGCGGCCGACGTGCGGGCGGCGGCGGGTGCGGCTGCCGGGGCCACGTCGTCGAGGCGGCGGGTGCGCAGGGTCAGTTCGAGCGCGTCCAGCAGGGGGGCGCGGTCGAGGCGGGCGGCGCGCCGGTCGGTGTGGGCGGTGGTGCCGTTGCGGGCGTCGAAGCGGGCGGCGAGGTCGTCGGCGCGGCCGCGCACCTCGGCGCGCAGGCCCGCCACCGTCCGGCTGCGGCCCGCGTATCCGGCGGCGGGCAGGTCGCCGTGGCCGAGGGCTTCGACGCGCTGAAGGAGGACCTCCACGCCGGTGAGGAAGCCGAGCAGGTCCAGCGGCGAGTCGACCTCGTCGAACAGGTTCCGGTTCTCGGCGAGGAGTTCCAGGCCGCGCGCCTCGTTGCCGGTGAGCGCGCAGAACTCCAGGTGCCGGCCGACCTCGCCGGACATCGAGGGGTTGCGGCGGCAGGCGCGGTAGCCGGTGAGGTGCAGTGCGCGGGCCTCGTCGGCACGGCCGGTGCGCAGCAGGGGAAGCAGCGCGTACGAGACGGAGCGGGCCGGCTCCTCCTGGCAGGACTCCTTCCCGGCCAGGACGGGCTCCCAGGCGCGCAGCGCCCGCTCGTCGTCGCCGGCCGCGAGGTGGTACAGGGCGCGCTCGCAGATCTCGCAGGCCTCGCAGTCGCTGAGCTGGGTGCGGGGCCGCCCCGCCCACAGTTCGAAGGCCAGGTCGCTGTCCTCGCCGACGTGGGCCGCGAGCCGGTAGGCCTGCCCGTAGCAGGGCTGGAGCGCGAGTTGGGCCTTCTCGTACCGGTCGCGCATCTCGGTCAGCCACTGGCGCAGGCTCGTCAGGGGTATCTCGGGCAGCGCGACCAGCGCGTTGGCCACCCACTTGAAGCGCCAGAAGAGCAGGTGGCGCAGCCGCTCGTCGAACACGTCCGGCTGCTCGTCGAAGAGGGTGAGCAGGCGGGCGAAGACCACGGGCGACTTACGGGGTTCGGAGCCGTAGGTGTACGCCTCCTGGAGTTCCAGGAGGGCGTGGACGAGCGGCCGGGGCTCGGCGAACTGCTCGGCGGCGTCGACGAGTTCCTCGGCCGTGACGGTCCGGGTGCGGCCGAAGGGGCGCCGGTCGTTCTCCTGGAGCGCCTGGTACAGCTCGTCGGTGGTCTGGGGTGCGGTCGGCATCGTCAGCTGTCCTTGCGGAGGGCGTGGGCGAGGAGATCGAGGAACGAGCGGTTGATGAGGCTCGACTCGGCTGGCCTGAGCGGGCGCCGGGACAGCATCGCGGCCTGCCCGTAGAGGGCTTCGGCGCTGGTGCGGGCCAGTTCGGGTTCGTCGATGGTGACGGCGGTGCGGACCAGCGGGTTGAGCTGGTTGAGGATCAGCTGGGCGCGCGGGGCCTCCTGGCGCAGGTGTCCGAGGATGTCGCCCCACACGCCGCCCTGCTGCTCGCGGGCGAGCTGGGAGCGGGTCCGCTCGTGCCGGGCCTCGCGGCTGTCGAGGAGGAGTGCGGGGGCCGAGGCGGGCTGGAAGGTGCGCAGCGCCACGTCGCAGTCGAAGACGGCGAGGGCGTCGCGGGCCTGGGCGAGGTAGGCCGCGGCGGCCAGCTCCGTCTCCCGGTCGACGGGGTCGAGGTGGGCGGTGAGCGTCGCCGGGTCGAGGTCGGCGACGCTGACCTCGGGCCTGATCTCCGGCAGCCGGTGGACCAGTTCCCGGTCGTAGGTGTAGCCGCCGTTGACCACGCCGAGACCGGCGGCCCCGGCGATGGCCGCCACCTGCCGGAACTCCTCCACGCTGGAGGTCACGAGCACGGTGCGGTGGGTGCGCGCGAACTCGTCGAGGGTGGCGTGCCCGTCGGTGGTCTCGAACGGCAGCCACGGCAGCAGCATCCGCAGGATCTCGTCGTCGTGCACGGCCAGGGACTTCACGGCCAGGTGATGGGTCTGGAGGAAGCGGCCGAGGAGGTCCGGGTCGCTGGCGGCGGTCCGGGCGATCCAGGCGCGCAGCCGTTCGGCGAGGGCGTCACGGACCGCGGCGAGGGTGTCGTCCTCGTACAGGGACTCGCGGGACGCGGTCGGGCGCAGGCTCTCGGCGTCGAGGACGCAACGGACGAAGAACGCCCACTCGGGCAGGATCTCCTCGGCCTGCTCGGACAGGAGCATGCCCTTGACGTGCACGCGGTGGCCGTGCCGGCGCCCGACCGGCACCGCCTCGGGGAGCACGCACGCGATGCCCTTCAGGCCCACGGCGGGCAGGTCCAGGTCGATGGTGTCCAGCGGCGTGAACCCGAAGATCTCCTCGCCGTACGCGGCCAGTGCCCGGGACCGCGCGCCGGGCGTGGGGTAGCTACGGGCCCAGGGTGCGGGTTCGGGGTTGACGGCCGAGCCGGGGCCGCCGGTGCCGTCGTCGAAGGTCACCGGGTGGCGCAGCAGGGAGCCGAAGTGCCGGGCGAGCGTGTGCACTTGGCCAGGGCGGGTCCACTCCCCCGCGTCGGCCCGGGGCGTCAGCGTGACGGTGGTGCCGGGCTGTGGGCGGGCGGCCGCGGGCAGGGTGCGGACGGAGTAACTGCCGTCGCCGCGGCCCCGCCACTCCACGACGGGGGCGCCGGGAGTGCGGGCGGACCGGCTGACGACGTGGATCTCGTCGGCGACCAGGAAGCAGGAGAGCAGTCCGATGCCGAACTGCCCGATGAAGTCGGCCCGTTGCTCGGCTATCTTCTCGGCGCGCTTGCTGCTGCGGCCGATGGTGGCGAGGAAGCTGTGCACGTCGGCCTCGGTGAGACCGACGCCGTCGTCCTCCACCCGGACCACCGAACCGTCGGCGTACAGGCGGATGCCGAACGCGTCGGCGGCGGCGCCCGGTTCGAGGCCGTGCCGGGCGGTCAGCGCGTCCACCGCGTTCTGCAGGAGTTCGCGCAGGTAGACCCGCGGGCTGGAGTAGAGGTGGTGGGAGAGGAGGTCGACGAGGCCGCGCAGATCCACCTGGAAGGTGCGGTCGGCGCCGGCCGGGCTCACGGGCGGGTGGGGCAGAGTCATCACGGAGTCCGGGGTGGAGTGATCGAACGGTGGTGTCGGGGCGGTGCGTCGGACGGCGTGGGAGCGGCCGTCCGAGGGCGGCCGGCTCAGGCGCGGCGCCGGAAACGGGCGTACGCGTTCTCCGGCTGCGCCATGTAGACCCAGGGCCACCGGGTGAAGGCGCCGTCCAGTTCGTGGTAGACGCGCGGGGCCACGATGCTCTCGGCGGCCAGCGACAGGGCCATGGCGAAGGTGTTGAAGTCCTCCTGCCAGCCCGGGCGCCGCCGGTAGCCGGGGTGGAGGATGCTGCGCTTGGCGGCGTCCCTCAACTCGGCCTGGATCTCCGGGGTGTCGAGGCACTTCTTGTCGTCCGACTCCACCCAGTACTCGATATGGGCCATGGCGACCGCGCAGCCGAGGCGATGGCCGTCGGGTGCGCCGGCGAACGCGTCGCGCGCGAACTCCAGGGCCTGGCCCGGCTCACCGTGCCACCGCGGCTGAAGGTGCGACACCCACTCGATGTGGGTGGCCAGGTCCAGCGGGTCGCGGCGCAGGGCCGCGTCGAGCCTGGCCTCGTTGACGGCGCCGCCCAGCGACATGCCGCGGCCCGAGGTGAGCAGGCGGCGCCAGGGCGTGATCCACTCCGGCCGCAGCTCGGCGGCTTCGAGGAGGTGCTCCTCGGCGATGTTCAGCCGCTCGTAGAAGACCCGCCACTGCTCCCGCGAGACGTGCGAGGCACGCGCGGAGGTGCGCGCCTCCCAGCCCCAGCTGATGTGGCGCGCCCCGGATATCAGCAGCGCCGTCGCCCGGTGCTCCTTGTCCTCCTCGACGGCCCGGCCGATCCAGTCCTGCAGACCATCCACCTCGGACAGTTCACCCAGCACCTGGTGGTCGCGGCCGAGATCGAAGGGGGCCGACGCCATCTTGACCGCGTCCCAGTCACCCGACTCCGCGGCCACCACCAGCGCCATGACCCGGGTGTCGCCGAGGGACTGCAGCCGGTACACCCCGTTCTGCCGGCGCGGCACGGGAAGGGCGTGCGGATCCGCCGCCGGTCTCTCCCCGCCTCTGCCGAACAGCTTGCCGAACATGCCGCGCCCTCCCCAGGTTCCGCGTGATCGTTCCGGTGCAGCATAAGCGGCCCCACCGACATCGCCTCCACAGGGTTTTCACCGACGGCGCACGGGAACCGGCACGGCGGACGTCCGCGCGGAGGAGCGGGGGCGGTGTGGTGCGCGCCCCGGCCAGGGGGGCAGGGCTCGTCTCGCGCCGGCCGAGAGCGAAGGCCGGCCCTTGTCACCGGCCAGGTCCGCAGACGGGGAAGGTGTCACCGAGGGACTGCGGAAGCTGCGAGCGCAGGCGTCCGGCTCGCCCACACGTTGCGCTCGCCGGCCGGCGGGGATCTACGGCGGCGTCACTCCCCGAGCAACAGCCGCTCCAGCGCCGCCCGGGCCCGGGCGTCGGATCGTGCGCGGGCCGTGACCGCGGCCGCGAGCTCCCGTATCCACTCGTCGAGTGCCACCGGGCGTCGCGAGAGCACCACGCCCCGGACCTCCTTGCACACCTCGCACTCGGGGCGGCCGCCCGGCAGGCCGAGCACCAGACGCTGCTCGCCGAGGAGGACCTCGTCCCGCTCTACACGGCCCTCGCGCCCCGCGAGCCGGTCGGCCACGCCCCGCTTGCGCTCGACGGCGACGGAACCCGGCGGCAGCACCTCGGCGAGGGTTGCCGTGAGCACCCGGGTTCTTGGTGAGCGGGCCACCGACCTGCGAGCCGGACTTGTGGAGCTGACCGCTCGGGCTTCGGGGAAGAGCGATCTCCCCCCCGGGTGTGGTGGAGCACAGTGTGCTGGGGCTGCGTTCTGGATCGTGAGCTTCGTCGGTCGGAAAAGTTGCTGATCGGCGCGTAGGCGGTGGAACACCACCTGGGAAAGACCTACCGGAAACCGGGAGTGCGCACGCGCGGCGATCTCGCGTGCGGATGGCCGAGCCGCCCAGCACATCGAGGACCCCGGCCGTCATAGCGGCTGCGACGACGGCCAAAGCCGAGTTCAGCGGATGACGACTGGTGGTAGCCCCCGAGAGGCCGGGAGGCGTTCCCCCTGCGGATCCGGTGGCTGGCCCGCTGTCGGCGCGGTGCCGCCGTGCCCAGACTCGGCAGCATGACGTTCCCCATCGACGCTCCCGTCGCGGCCGCGCCGCCCGCCGCCCCCGCACAACCTTCCGGTCCCGGCAGCGATTTCGCCAGACTCTCCCAACGGATCGGCGAGGCAGGCCTCTTGGACCGGCGCCCGGGCTACTACACGGTGCGGCTCGGCCTGGTGATCGCGGCTCTGGTGGGCGGCTGGGCGGCCTTCTTCGCGCTCGGCGACACCTGGTGGCAGCTTGCTGTCGCCGCCGCGATGGCCCTCGTCTTCGGTCAAGTGGCGCTCGTGGCACACGATCTGGCGCACCGGCAGGTCTTCCGCCGACGCCGCCCGAGCGAGACCTGGGGCCGCCTCTTCGGCAACCTCGCCATCGGCATGAGCTACGGGTGGTGGATGAACAAGCACACCCGTCACCACGCCAACCCCAACCACGAGGAGCTCGACCCCGACGTCGCTCCCGACATCCTGGTGTGGTCCACGGACCAGGCACGCGACAGCAGCGGCCTGGCCCGGTTCGTCGGCGGGCACCAGGCGTTCCTGTTCTTCCCACTGCTGACCCTGGAGGGTTTCAACCTGCATGTGTCGAGCCTGCGGGCGCTGCGCTCGCCGTCCATGAAGCACCGAGGACTGGAGGGCGTGCTGCTCCTCCTGCACCTGGCGGCCTACCTGTCCGCGCTGTTCCTGGCGCTCTCTCCCGGAAAGGCCGTGGCGTTCCTCGCCGTGCACCAGTGCCTCTTCGGGGTCTGTCTCGGCTGCACGTTCGCCCCGAACCACAAGGGCATGCCCACCTTCACGGGCGACGAGCGACCCGACTTCCTGCGCCGTCAGGTGCTCACCTCGCGGAACGTGCGCGGCGGCCGGTTCAAGGACATGATGCTTGGCGGGCTGAACTACCAGATCGAACACCACCTGTTCCCGAGCATGCCCACACCTCACCTGCGGCGGGCCCGGGTGATCGTGCGGGAGTACTGCGCGGAGATCGGTGTGCCGTACCACGAGACCGGGCTGCTGCAGTCCTACCGTGAGGCCCTCAGGCACCTGCACCGGGTGGGAGAGCCCATCAGGCGGCAGCGAAGGCGACGTGACGGCGCAGCGCGCGGGTGAAGCGACCTGGGCGGCGTCCGGAACGTGCTCGCCGCGCCAAGCCCCGGGGCGAGGCCGGCGTCCAAGAAGCCCGAGGCTCAGCTCGGCCCGCACGGTTACGGTGTGTGTCCGAGGGGGGACTCAAACCGAGACCCCGACGGCACCTCCTGACACGCCGCCAGAACATGCGGGCAGGTCAGCAGCAGTACAGGCCAGGCTCAGGGTGCCACCGGCACGAACGAACGGGCCTGCCGGGAGAGTTCGGTGCTTTCGATGTCCCGCTCCGACCTGCGCCGAAGCCTTCACCAGCTGCACCCCGTGCACAACAGGTGTACACGCGTGAGGCTGTCACCACCTCCTCGTCCGGGCCGTCCGTCCCCGCCGTTCCTGCAGTCCCCGACCTGGTGCCGGATCGGGTCATGACGGCGGAGTCGGGCCGACCGCGGTCTTCGGTACGAGGAGGGCGTGGAGCCGTGCCTGAACTGCGGCCGCGCCGGCTGATCACTCGTCGTTCACCCAGCGCATGAGCCGTTGCAGCGGATAGAAACCGTCGTGGGAGAGGCCGGGTGGCATACCACCCGCCTGGCCCAGGGACACCACGCGTTGCACCCCGGCGCAGGCGAGGGCGTCGCGCAGTTGCGGCTTGCGGGTGTCGGGGTAGACGCCGACGGTCTGGGTGGCGACACCGGCGTGGGTGACCGCCTCGGAGAGGTCGGCGACCGGGACGACGTCGACGATCTTTCCGTCCGGATGGAAATCCACCGGTTCCGGGGAGCGGATGACCAGGCCCCGGCCGTCGTACCCGCCCCATACCCGGTACTCGGGCGCCATGGAGCGCAGGACGTCGATCTCCTCACGCAGGGCGGTGGAGACCCTCGGGCCGGTCGCCGAGCTGAACTCACGGGCGATACCGAGGCGTTCGCGGAGCAGAGCGGCGTACCGGTCGGCCTCCTCCACGGAGCCCTCGACGAACTGGAAGCGGCTGGCCACGCACGCCTGCTGGTTGAAGAACGTGGCATCGGCGGCCCCCGCGTCGGCAGCCTCGGCGAGCGTCCGCGGGGACGCGAAGGCTTCCCGGCCGATCAGCGAGATGGAGGTCTTCGGGTCGAAGGAGACGAGTTCGAATCCGGGACCGACGTAGCGAAGCGCTCCGCGGATCGTCGCCTCGCCACCCCAGGCGACCAGCTTGTCGAAGAACTGCGGGCGGAACAGCACGCTCTCCACGGCGTCGTCGCCGCCGCGCCAGTAGACCGCGGAGAACGACCGGACCACGGGGTGGCCGGGGGCCACCGCGGCCATGGTCCGCAGGATCGCCGTCGCGGTGAACAGGTCGTTCGAGGGCAGCTTCAGCAGGTTGACGCCCTTGGTGAGGGCGCCGCGCACGACGGACATCGCCGCGACGCCGGGGGCGTTCCCGGCGATGACGTGTACCAGACGGGGCGGGAACGCGCGCGTGGCAGCGACCCGGCCCCCGGGCAGCCGCACCTCGCGCCAGCCGTCGAGTACGTCCGCTCCGCCGAGTTCGTGATCGATCTGGGCGTACAGGCCGGTGCGGCCGAAGCTGCGCCAGAGCGCGGCGTAGGCGCGTTCGAGCACCTCGCCGGGGAGCGGGCTGACGCGGACCATGCGGTCCAGGGCTTCGGCGAGGAGGCCGTCGCGGTCCGCCTTCAGCGCCTCGCCCGTCGCCACCAGCACGTCCACGATCTCCGCTGTGGGCACGTGGAAGGCGGGTCCTGGTTCGGTGCGGGGCCACACCAGGCGGTCCAGGTCGAGTGCCGGTGCGGTGAACGCGGCGCCGGGACGGCCGTGGGCGTCGTGCGGACCGTGGTCGACCTCGCCGCGGACGATGTGTACCACGGCCACCGGGGCGTCCGTCTCCGATGCGGGTGCGCTGTGCGGCTTCGTCCCGGTCATCCGTGGATCATCCCCCGCACATAGGAGTCGAGCGTGGCCGCACACGTGATCTTGTCGTCGCCGCCGAGGTCACCGTAGCGCCGGATGTCCGGCAGGACGGCCGGTCCCGGCCTGCCGCAGTCGCAGGGCGAGAAGTCGACGAAGACCCGGTCACCGCTGATCAGCCCGCCCCAGCGGCCCTCCAGCGAGATGTCCAGAAAGGCGAACCGGCCCTCCACGACTCCGTGTTCCGGGTTGAGCAGGGTCTCGCCCTCCTGGTCGAGGACCAGCGGTATCACCCACGGCGGAACATGGTAGTTACCCTTCTCGCAGGCGAGACAGGATCCCTGAAGCTCCGTCATGCCGTAGCTGCGCACCCTGCGGACACCGTCGTAGAAGGCGGCGAACTGCTGCTGGTAGTCGTCGGGCAGGGCTCGGCCCTTGTTGCCGCCGCCACTGAGCACCAGTGTGTCCGGGTGAAGGCCTCCGTCCGGGAGGCCTCGGGCACGCAGTGCCTGGATCAGGGCGAACTGCTGGTTGTTCATGCCGGCGATCAGCAGCGGTTCGTCGCGGTGCGCGGCGATGTCGTCGACGATCCGGGTGACGGCGGCGTCCAGTTCCATCTCGCGGGCCTCGGAGGCGGTTTCGAAGGAGCTGATCTCCCGCGGGGTGGCGGTGCCCTCGGCCATCCGGCGGCGCAGCAGGGCGCTGCTCATCAGCTCGGACACCCTCAGCGGGTCCTCGGTCAGCAGCTGCGTCTCGCCGGGGCGCGCGAAGACCTCCGCGTGCCACCGGAAGCCGTCGATGGAGCGCATCGGGCCGCTCGCCGGTGCCAGGAGGTAGCCGCGGCGGGTGGGTTTCGGCGGCAGGGGGTCGGGCCAGCAGGTGAGGTGCTCCAGGATGTCGTGCAGGAAACCCAGGTCGCTCGCGGAGCAGTTGAGGAAGGAGACCTTTCCCGAGGTGCCGCTGGTGATGTACGGACGGTAGCCGGCGGCCGTGATGCGTTCGGTCCACTCGTCGATGTCGCCCACGCCGTCGACGTCGACGTCTCCCGGTTCGAGAGCCGACACGGTCGTGTACCAACGCAGCAGCCGGTCCCAGCGGCCGGTGGTGATGAGGGAGACGGGATACGACTTGTAGCTGGTGTGCGAGAAGAGGAGGGGGACGAGGTCCTTGAGGGTCGTGACCTCGTGGACGCCGGTCTCCTCCGCCCGCGTGCGCAGCAACGGGATGCGCTCGCGGTGGGCGGCGAAGGCCTCCCGCGCGGCTTCGAGCTGCAACCCCCTCAGGTCTGCGATGGGTTGATCGAACGGATCGCCGGACAGAACCAGGGATCGGATCTGTTCGCGTGCGCTTGCCACGGCACTCACCTCAATCAGTTGCGTACGTTGTCTTCTGAGCGAGATACGACGACTCGATCGCGTCCAGGTTCGCGCGCAGGTCCTTCGGGGTGCCGGCCATGGTGACGCGGCCGCGGTGCAGCACGTACACGCGGTCCGCGATGTCCAGCACCTTGCGCACGTGCTGTTCCACCAGGAGCGCGCCCAGACCCCGGTCGGCCGCCTCGCGCACCGCGCGCAGCAGGCGGTCGACCACCAGCGGGGCGAGACCGAGCGACAGTTCGTCCGCGAGGAGCAGCCTCGGGGCGCGGCACAACGCGCGCGCCAGCGACAGCATCTGCTGCTCGCCGCCGGACAGCATGCCCGCGCCGGTCTTCAGGCGCTTCTCCAACTCGGGGAAGAGTTCCAGGGCCTGCTCGGTCGCCACTCGGCCGACCCGTAGGTTGTCCGTGGTGTCGAGGCGGGTGATGACGGCCCGCTCACCGACGTACGCCAGGCCCTGGCGGGCTCGGCGGTGCAGTGGTGCGCGGCCGGGCTCGCCCAGCCAGCGCACCTCGCCGCCCATCGGGGCCAGGTCGCCCGACAGCGCCCGGAGCGTGGTGGTCTTGCCCGCGCCGTTGGGCCCGAGCAGGGCGACCACCTCGCCGGGGCGGACCTCCATGTCGAGGTCGCGTACGACGGGCCGGCTGCCGTATCCGGCGGTCAGCGCGCGGGCTTCGACCAGGGGCTCGATGCCGTGCACGGATGTCCTCCTTCGGTCAGCCGGCCGTCGTGGCCGTCAGTACCTTGCGGACGTCGACGAAGGTCGATCCCGGCTTGGCCCACTCGATCTTCCCGTCGGTGATGGTCAGTTCGGTGGCGGTGGTGTTGTGGATGCGGTTCAGGCCCTTGATGGGCAGGGCGGTCGACGCCTTCCAGGTCAGCGGCGGGGTCAGGCCGCCGGTGCTGATGCCCTGGGTGGTGTTCAGCTCCTGCACCAGGGCCTTCGCCGAGATCGCCGGCAGCTTGCTGACGGCCTCTGTGAAGACCTTGAACGCCACCCACGTGGTCTCGTTGGCGCCGTTGGAGGTGTCGATGTCCTTGTTGCCGGCGGCGGCCTCGGTGAAGTCCTTCCACGCCTTGTCGGAGACCGGTGGGAAGTAGCCGGTGATCGCGGCGCCCTCCAGCGGGCTGCTGCTTCCGCCGGTGCTCGCGGCCAGCTGCGGGGTGAGGTTGCCGACGACGCTGCCGAGCTTCGTCTTCACGCCCGACTGCATGTACGACGTCACGAACAGGTCAGAGTGCGTGCCCAGGATGACGCTGACGCAGTCGCTGCCCTTGGTCGCGGCGGCGACCTGCGGGGCGAGGTCGGTGGCGGTGACCGGCACCTTGAGGTCCTTGGGCGCGGCCCCTCCGGCGGAGGTCACGCCGAGGGTGAGGAACTGCGAGACGATGGCGGCGGCCGCCAGGTCGTACCGTACGCCGGAGATCTTCCTGCAGCCCTGCTCCACCAGCTGCCGCCCGTGGGCCGCGAACACCACCGGGGTGCCGCCGTTGACCGGGAACGACAGCGGGTTGGAGAACTCCGCCGCCGAGACGCCGGTCCCGCCGAGGTAGGGGATGCCGGCCTTCTGCAGGATGGGCATGTAGCGGTCGCCCGCGAGACTGTAGGAGCCCACCACCGCGACCACCTTGTCGGCGACGGCCTGCTGGGCGCACTTCTCGGCCTCGTCGGGGTCGTTCTTCTCGTTGCAGGTGAGCACCTTCAGCGGGCCGCCCTTGATCCCGCCATGGGCGTTGACCCACTTCTCGTACGCCTGGGCGGTGAGCCGCACCCCCGGCTGGGCGCTGCCCTGGGTGTTCTCCGGCGCCCACACCATCACCTTGACCGGCGTGCCCTTCAGCGACGAGGTCTCGGCCGAGCTGTCGGATGCCTCTCCCCCGCAACCGGCGGCAAGCAGGGTCGCGGTGACCGCGAGACAGGTCGCTGCGGCCCGTCTGCGTCGGGGTGAGTCGTTCATGGTTCCTCCGCGGGACTCGTCGTCGAGTTGGCGAACAGCATGGGGTGCATTTTTGGGTTAGTGAAGTACTCTCGGCACAATTATTTAAATAAATGTGCTGTCTGGCTGGCCTCTGGGAGGTTCCCCCGATGGACGACATCCTGCGTTTCGCCCTGCTCGGCCTGGGGCTCGGCGCGCTCTACGCCCTCACCGCGCACGGCATCGTGCTGGTCTACCGGGGCTCCGGTGTCCTGAACCTCGCGCACGGCGCGCTGGGGATGGCCGGCGCCTACGTGCAGTGGGAACTCGCCGCCAACCACGGCGTGCCGTACTGGCCGGCCGCCGCATGCGGGGTGCTCGCCTCCGCCGTACTGGGCGTACTCACCCATCTGCTGGTGATCCGGCCGCTGCGCAGGGCGTCCTCCCTGGCCCGGCTGGTCGGCACGCTCGCGGTGTTCATCGTGCTCACCGCGGTCGCCGTCAAGCGCTACGGTGACAGCCTGCAGTTGGTGCCCGGCAAACTGCCCACCCGGCTGCTGACCGTCGCCGGGGCCACGGTCTCCGAGGACCGCGTCTGGCTGCTCGGCATCGCGGTCGCCGTCACCGGGCTCCTGCATCTCCTCTACCGGCGCACCCTGTTCGGCCTGGGCACCACCGCGGTCGCGGAGAACGAGCACGCCGCCGCCTCGCTCGGCTGGTCCCCGGACCTGATCGCCACCGGCAACTGGGCCCTGGGCTCGGCACTCGCCGGCCTCACGGGCATCCTGATCGTGCCGGTCATCGGGCTGTCGGTGACCGGGCTGACCACCCTCCTGCTGAGCGCGCTGGCCGCCGCCCTGATCGGCAGGTTCTCGTCGTTCCCGGTCACCCTGGCGGGGGGCCTGGCCATCGGCGTCGTGCAGTCCGAACTGACCCGGTTCGGCACCGGCGTCACGGGGCTCGCTTCCTCGGTGCCCTTCCTTTTCATCGCGCTGGTGCTGGTCGCGCGCGGCCGGGCCCTCCCGCTGCGCGGCACGTTCGTGGACCGGCTGCCGGCTCTGGGCACCGGTCGGGTTCGCCCCCTGCCGCTGACCCTCACCGTCGCGGCCGGGCTGGTGCTGGTGAGCGTGTCGACTCCACTGTGGGCCGACGCGATCACCAGCACCCTGGTGCTCTCGCTGATCCTTCTGTCGATCATCGTGGTCACGGGGTACGCGGGGCAGGTCTCGCTCGCGGCCTACGCCCTCGCCGGCACCGGAGCGTTCATCGCCGGACACGCGGCGGCCGACTGGGGCTGGCCATTCGAACTCACCCTGCTGACAGGCGTGTTGGGTACGGTCCCGGTCGGCCTGCTGTTCGCGCTCCCGGCGGTCCGCACCCGTGGCATCAACCTGGCGATCATCACGCTCGGCCTCGGCACCACTCTGGAGGCGATGGTCTTCCAGAACACGGACCTGTCGACGACCGCCGGCAGCGACGGCATCGCGGTGGGCAGGCAGACGCTCTTCGGCATCAGCATCTCCGGAGTCGATCACCCGCAGCGGTACGCCGCCGTGGTGCTCGTGCTGTTCGTCGCCGCCGCACTCGTGGTCGCCAACGTGCGGCGCGGCAGAACCGGCCGCCGGCTCGTCGCCGTACGGGCGAACGAGCGGGCCGCCGCCGCCCTCGGCATCGACGTCCGCGCGGCCAAGCTCTATGCCTTCGGCCTGTCCGCGGCCATCGCCGCGCTCGCCGGAGTGCTCACCGGCTTCCGTTCGACCTCGGTGGTCTTCTCCGACTTCGACAGCTTCGACTCCATCACCGCGCTCGGTCTCGCCGTCATCGGCGGTGTCGGCTTCCTCGTGGGCCCGCTGTTCGGCGCCACGTTCGCCGCGGGCACGGTGGGGGCCCGGTTCGGGGACTGGTTGCTGCCGGGGCTGAGCGAGTGGATGCCGCTGATCGGCGGGGTCGTCCTGGTGCTGACGCTGGTCGGGAACCAGGACGGCATCGGCAAGGAGGTCGGCAGGCAGGCGGCGGGCGTGCGGCACAGGCTGTTCCCGAAGCGCGGAAGTGCGGTGCCACGAGAGAAGGCGGAAGCCGTCACGCCGGACGCCTCGCGCTGCACGCCGCTGCCCCTCCACGTCCGGGACCTGACCGTCCGCTACGGCGGTGTCGTCGCCGTCGACGGGCTCTCGCTGGACGTCGAGCCGGGCCGGGTCGTCGGTCTCATCGGGCCCAACGGCGCCGGCAAGACCTCCGCCATCGACGCCGTCACCGGTTTCACCCGGGCCGCCCGTGGCAGTGTGTGCCTCGGCGGGCGGGACGTGACCCGGGTGCCGGTGCACCGGAGAGCCTCGGCCGGGCTGAGCCGGTCCTTCCAGTCGCTGGAGCTGTTCGAGGACATGACGGTGCTGGACAACCTGTACGCGGCCTGCGACCGGCCCGGCCGGTGGGCGTACCTGACGGACCTCGTCCGCCCCGGGAGTCGCCCACTGCCGGCCCACGTACTCGTCGCGGTACGGGAGTTCGGCCTTCAGGACAGTCTGGACCGCTCGGTGGGCGACCTGTCGTACGGCGAGCGGCGGCTGCTGGCCATCGCCCGCGCGGTGGCGGCCGCGCCGTCCGTACTGCTCCTGGACGAACCGGCCGCCGGGCTGTCGGAGGACGAGACGCGGGAACTGGCCCGTCTGGTACGGCGACTCGCCGAGGACTGGGGCATGGGCGTCCTGCTCGTCGAGCACGACGTCGACATGGTGATGAGCGTCTGCGACCAGGTCGTGGTGCTGGACTTCGGGCGCCGGATCTGCGCGGGTACGCCGGAGGAGGTGCGCCGCGATCCGGCGGTGCGGGCGGCCTATCTGGGCGACCTGGAGCCGGAGGCGCTCGCGTGAGGAGCCCCTCCGGCGACGGCTTCAGGCGTCCCGCAGGTCCGCGACGTACGGCTGGTGGGACAGCAGGCCGCCGTCCACGCGCAGGGTGTGCCCGGTGATGAACGCGGACTCGTCACTGGCGAGGAAGACGACCGCCGCGGCGACGTCCTCCGGCCGGCCCAGGCGCGGCGTGAGGTGATGGCGCAGCATCGCCTCGCGGATCGCGCCGTGGGCCGAACCGGCGCTCGCCGGAGTGACGATGAACCCCGGGGCGATGGCGTTGCAGCGCACACCCTGCTTGCCGTACTGGGTGGCGACGTACTGCGTGAGGTTGACGATCGCGGCCTTCGAGGCGCCGTACGCGGGATTGCGGAGGTCGCCCGCGAGGCCGGCCCCGGACGAGGTGTTGATGACGGAGCCGCCGCCGCGGGCGATCATGTGCGGGACGGCGGCCTGGATCGCGACCATGGTGCCGCGCAGGTTGATGCGCATCGTGTCGTCCCAGACCGCCGGATCGGCCTCCCCGACAGCGAGATCCCGGCGGGCGGCCAGGTGGGTGGCCGCCGCGTTGTTGTGCAGGACGTCGAGGCCGCCGTACCTCTCCACCGCGGCGGCCACCATGGCCCGTACGCTGTCCACGTCACCGAGGTCGACCGGGACCGCGGTCGCGGAGCCGCCGGCGGCGCGGATCTGCTCCGTCACCTCCTTGGCGCCGTCGAGGTTCAGATCGGCGACCACCGTGTGCGCGCCCTCGGCCGCCACCCGACGTGCCGTGGCGGCGCCGATGCCCGACGCCGCCCCGGTGACGACGGCGATCCTGCCGTCGAGTCGTCCCATGCCTCGACCGCCTTTCCTACTTGGTGAGTTCACTGCCGACGACGGACACGAAGGACACGCATTCACCGGGTCCGCCGCCGAGGTTGTGGGTGAGTGCGAGCGAGCGTCCCTCGGCCACGGACTTCACCGTCCGCTCCGGCGGTGCCTCGCCGCGCAGTTGGAGCCAGGCCTCGAACATCATGCGCAGGCCCGAGGCGCCGATGGGATGGCCGAAGGCCTTGAGGCCGCCGTCCGGGTTGACGGGCAGCGGGCCGTCCAGGTCGAAGGCCCCGCTGGTGACGTCCTTCCAGGCCTGTCCGCGTGCGGAGAAGCCGAGGTCCTCCATCAGCACCAGTTCCGTGGGGGTGAAGCAGTCGTGCACCTCGGCGAGGGCGAGTTCGGCGCGCGGGTCGGTGATGCCCGCCTGCCGGTAGGCCTCCTGGGCGGAGGCGACGACCTCGGGGAAGGTGGTGAAGTCGTACTCCGGGTCGAGCAGCCCGTCCGCCGGGCCGGCGACGAAGGACAGCGCCTTCACGAAGACGGGTTTGTCCGTGTACCTGTGGGCGTCCTCGGCGCGTACGACGATCGCCGCCGCCGAACCGTCCGAGACGCCCGAGCAGTCGAACACGCCGAGCATGCCCGCGACGATCGGCGCCGACCGGATGCGTTCCAGCGGTACCTCCTTGCGGAACTGGGCACGGGGGTTGCGGGCGCCGTTGACGTGGTTCTTCCAGGCGATGCGGGTGATGACGTCCTTCAGTTCCGCTTCCGCGAGGCCGTACTTGGCGGCGTAGGCGGGGGCGAGGAGGGAGAAGTTCGCGGGGGCGGTGATCTCGCCGCGGCTGTCGTCGCCCGCGCCGGGGATGGCGGTGCCGGACAGCCCGGACATGCCGGAGTCCTTGAGCTTCTCCACGCCGACCGCCATCGCCACGTCGTAGGCGCCGGAGGCGACGGCGTAGCAGGCGTTGCGCAGGGCCTCGGAGCCGGTGGCGCACATGTTCTCGACGCGGGTGACCGGCTTGTTCGGCAGGCGCAAGGCCCGGCTCAGGGTCAGGCCGGAGACACCGGAGGCCTGGGTGCCGAACCAGAACGCGTCGATGTCGTCGAGCGTGATGCCGGCCGAGGTCACCGCCTCTCCGACGGCGTCCACCAGCAGATCGTCCGCCGAGCGGGTCCAGTGCTCGCCGAAGGGCGTGCAGCCCATGCCGACGATCGCGACCCGGTCCCGGATTCCGTGCGAGCTCATCCCTGTGTCTCCTCGGTCTCGCCCGTGCGCACCGGCCGGGCCTTCCAGAAGTAGTTGTGGATGCCGGACGCGGTGACCGTGCGCCGGAAGGTCATCTCCACCCGGGCGCCGATGACGGCGTCGGCCTCGGTCGCGTCGGTCAGCTGGCAGCGGAACCGGCCGCCGCCGTCGTAGTCGACGACCACGACGAGCATCGGCGGGCTCGGTGTGTACGCGAGCCGGTCCACGGTGAACGTCGCCACCGTGCCGCGTACCGCGTCCATCGGCTCGTCGGTCATGGCGTCGACGGCGTGGCAGGAGTGGCACACCCGGTCGGGCGGCAGGTGCCGGGTGCCGCACTTCTCGCAACGGGCGGCGACGAAGCCGTACTTCCAGCCGGTGCGGCGGTGCGCGGGCGGGGCGTAGGGCGGTTCGGGGTCCGGCCGGCGGGGCGGCTCGCGGTCGAGCAGGCCGCGCCAGGAGAGGTAGGCGGCGTACGGGATCGGGGGGCTGCCCGCGGCGATCTGGGCGGCGACCGGACGGGGGCTGCGGTGCGCGGGGAGGGCGTCGGTGGTGCGCAGCAGGAGGACTCCGGCGCCGTCACCGAGCACGACGAGGGCGATCAGCTCGCCGGGGCGTGCCCGGTCGAGGACGTCGGCGAGGAGCAGGCCGGGCTGGGCGGTCCCGGCGTTGCCGATCATGCCGGCGAGGTCGGCGGTGACCGCCCCTGGCCGCACCCCCGCCGTGCGCCGGACCGTCGCGCACGCGCGCGCGTGCAGGCCGCTGACGACGAAGTGGTCGATCGCGGCCCGCTCCAGGCCCGCGTGGTCGAGGGCGGCGGTCAGCGCCTTGTCCGCGAGGGACACGTAGATGTCCTCGGCGAACCGCTCCTCCCAGACCCGGGAGGCGGCGGCGCCGGGCAGCCGCCAGCGGTCGAGGATCTCGTCGCTGACGGTGTCGTGCGCGAGCAGTTCGGCGAGCACGGGAGAGCCGTTGCGGTGCCCGCCGAAGACGAACGCCGCGGCCCCGTCGCCGCCGGCGGCCTCGTCGGCGCCGCCGGGCAGGCCGGTGCGCAGGTCGGACAGGACGGCCAGGGTGGGGACCGGGGAGCGGGCGGCCGTGACCAGCGCGCCGAGCCCGGAGCGCACGGAGCCGGCCATGTCGGCGGCGAGGACGTGCGGGTCCAGGCCGAGGGACGCGTGCACGGCGGTCGCGTTCGTCTTGTCCAGGTACGCGGGCGCGGCGGTGGCCAGGAAGAGCTGCCCGACGCGGGGGCGCAGATCGCCGCGGGCCAGGGCCGTGCGGGCGGCCTCCACGGCCATCGACGTGGTGTCCTCGTCGTAGCCCGCGACGGCGCGGGTGCCCTGGGCGGCGGGTGTGCCGAGGGCGGCGGCGACATCCGCCCGGGCCAGTCGGTGGTACGGCACATGGGCGCCGTAGGCGATCAGTCCGGCCATGTCATCGTCCTCCGTGAGCTGTGTGTTCGAAGACCGCGGCGAGGCCCTGGCCGCCGCCGAGGCACATGGTCTCCAGGCCGTAGCGGGCCTGCCGGCGGTCCAGTTCGCGCAGCAGGGTGGCGAGGATGCGGCCGCCGGTGGCGCCGACGGGGTGACCGAGGGAGATGCCGGAGCCGTTGACGTTGAACCGCTCGAAGTCGGCCTCGGTCAGGGCCCATTCGCGGGTGCAGGCCAGGACCTGGGCGGCGAAGGCCTCGTTGAGTTCGATCAGGTCGATGTCGGCGAGCTTCAGGCCCGCGCGGTCCAGGGCCCTGGCCGTGGCGGGCACGGGCCCGATGCCCATCGTCCGGGGCGGCACGCCGACGACGGCCCAGGAGACCAGGCGGGCCAGCGGGCGCAGCCCGAGTTCGGCGGCGCGCTCCGGGTGGGTCACGACGCAGAGCGCGGCCCCGTCGTTCTGTCCGCTGGCGTTGCCCGCCGTGACGGTCGCCTCCGGGTCCTGCCGCCCGAGCACCGGACGCAGTCCGGCGAGCTTCTCCAACGTCGAGTCGGGGCGCGGGTGTTCGTCGGCGTCGACGACGCTCTCGCCTTTTCTGGTCCGTACGGTGACGGGCACGATCTCGTCGGCGAACCGGCCCTCCCGCTGGGCCGCGACGGCCTTCTCGTGCGAGCGCAGGGCGAGTTCGTCCTGTTCCTCGCGGGGGATGGCGTACGCGCGGCGCAGGTTCTCCGCCGTCTCCAGCATGCCGCCGGGGACCGGGTGGTTGACACCGCCGGAGGTGACCCGGCCGCGGGCCAGCCGGTCGTGCAGCGTGGTGCCCGCGCCGCGGACCCCCCAGCGCACGTCGGTGGTGTAGAACTCGGCCTGGCTCATCGACTCGGTGCCGCCGGCCAGGACGAGGTCGCTCGCGCCGGTCTGCACCTGCATCGCGGCGGTGACGACCGCCTGGAGTCCGGAGCCGCAGCGGCGGTCGATCTGGAGTCCGGGCACCTCCACCGGGAGCCCGGCGTCCAGGGCGGCGACGCGGCCGATGGCGGGGGCCTCGCCGTTGGGGTAGCACTGGCCGAGGATCACGTCGTCGACGGCCGTGGGCGGGATGCCGGTGCGCTCCAGGACGGCCCGTACGACGGTGGCCGCGAGTTGGGCCGCGGTCACCTCGCGGAAGACTCCCCCGTAGCCCCCGACCGGGGTCCGTATCGGTTCGCAGATCACCGCGTCACGCATCCGTCATGCCTTTCATCAGCGGGTACGAGGGGGACAGCCGCTCACATGTACCGGCCGCCGGTCACCTCGACCACGGCTCCGGTGACGTAGCTCGCCAGGTCGGAGGCGAGGAAGAGGACGACCTGGGCGACCTCGGCGGGTTCGCCCGCGCGGCCCAGCGGGATCTCGGCGAGCTTCGCGTCCCAGGCGGCCGGGGGCATCGCCTCGGTCATGGCGGTGCGGATCAGGCCCGGCTGGACGGCGTTGACCCGGATACCGGCCTTGGCGAGTTCCTTGGCGGAGGCCTTGGTGAGGCCGACCAGTCCGGCTTTGGCGGCGCTGTAGTTGGTCTGCCCGAAGTTGCCGACCTTGCCGGCGATGGAGGAGATGTTGACGATGCTGCCGCCCCGGCCGTGCGCGCGCATCGCCTCGGCGGCGTACCGGGTGCCGTTCCACGCGCCGGTGAGGTGGACGTCGACGACCGCGCGGAAGTCGGCGAGGGGCATCTTGCGCAGGGTCGCGTCCCGGGTGATCCCGGCGTTGTTGACCATGACGCCGACGGGACCGAAGACGTCGGCGCAGTGAGCCACGAGGGCGGCGACCTCGTCCTCGTCGGTGACGTCGCAGCGCACCGAGGTGGCTTCCACGCCGTTGCGGGCGAGGCTGTCGGCGGCCTCGGCCGCGGCCGCCTCGTTGATGTCGCCGAGGACGACGCGCGCCCCCTCGGCACCGAGCACGCCGGCGATCTCGAACCCGATGCCCTGTGCGCCGCCGGTGACCACGGCGTTCCGGCCGTCCAGCAGTCCCATGTCAGCCCGCCTCCGACGACTCGACACCGTTCCTCTTAAATAGATAACCTATTATGCTGAAACAATCAATACAGCGATCAGCTGTGCGGGCAGGGCCGGACGAGGAGCGGACCACAGGTGGACATCAGCTATCCCCCGGAGACCGAGACATTTCGCACCGAGGTCAGGGCGTTCCTCGCCGAGACGCTGCCGCCGGGCTGGAAGGGCATCGGCGCCCTGGACGAGGACGCCGCACGGGCCTTCGCCCGGGACTGGCGCCGCCGGCTCGTCGAGCGCGGCTACCTCTCGCTCACCTGGCCCGAGCGGTACGGCGGCCGGGGCCTGTCCAAGCTCCACCAGGTCGTACTGATGGAGGAACTCGCCCTGGCCGGTGTGCCGTTCGGGCTTCCGCAGGACACCTTCGGGGTGAAGATGCTGGCGAACACGCTGCTGCGCTGGGGCACGGAGGAGCAGAAGAGCCGTTTCCTCCCCCGCATCCTGAGCGGTGAGGACACCTGGTGCCAGGGGTACTCGGAGCCGGACGCGGGCTCCGACCTGGCGTCGCTGAAGACCCGGGCGGTGCGCGACGGCGAGGAGTGGGTGATCGACGGCCAGAAGGTGTGGACCTCCGGCGCCCACCACAGCGACTGGATCTTCGTCCTCGCCCGCACGAATCCGGACGCCCCCAAGCACCGAGGCATCTCGTTCCTTCTCGTACCGCTCGGCCGGCCCGGCGTCGAGGTGCGGCCGTTCCGCATGATGAGCGGTCAGCTGCACTTCAACGAGGTCTTCTTCGACGGCGCCCGAACCCGCGCCGATCTCGTCGTCGGGGGCGTGGACAACGGCTGGGCGGTCGCCCAGAGCCTGCTGGGTGTGGAACGCGGGGAGGAGGCGGCGACCAACCCGATCCTCTTCCGGGCCGAGGTGGAGCGCCTCGTGGAACTGGCGCGGCTGTACGGCAAGGACCGGGATCCGGTCGTCCGGCAGCGGATCGCCTGGTGCTGGTCCAAGGTGGAGATCATGCGCTGCCTCGGCTACCGGATCCTCACCGGCTGGCTCAAGGGCTCCGAGCCGGGTCCCGAGTCGTCGATCGCCAAGCTGTACTGGAGCGAGTACCACACCGAGGTCACCGATCTGGCGATGGACATCATGGGCCTGCACGGCCAGGTACCGGTCGGGCGAGGACCGCTGCGCACCTACCGCGCGGACGATCCCGGTGCCGCGAACACCTCGGCGTCCTGGTCGACGACGTACCTGATCGCCCGCTCCGGCACGATCTACGCGGGGACGTCCCAGGTGCAGCGGAACATCCTCGCGGAGAAGGTGCTGGGCCTGCCGCGCGAGCCCCGGCTCACGCGTCCGTAGTCCCCTGGAAGTGGCCGAGTTCCGGGACCGGGCGCGGGCCGGGGCCCGGGACCCAGCCCGCGTCGAGCTTGCGCAGGCCCACGCCGTCCGGCGCCCAGATGTGGCAGCTGTTCAGCACCCGCGCGGTGGCACGCGGGTCGTGGGACGCCGGTCCGGCCGCGCGGTTGCGGGCCGAGAGGGCCGACTGGACGACTGCCGGGCCGAGCGCGCGGGACAGTTCGTACAGGTGGGCGCACCCGGACACCCCGCGGAACCGTTCCTGGACGGCCCGGCTGTAGCCGGCGGTGACGCAGAGTCCCACCAGCTGGTCGAAGGCCGGCGTGATCAGCGGGCACTCGGCGTGCGGGAAGTCCTTCATGCCCGCCTCGGCCGCCACGATCACCATGTCCGCGAGGCGCACCCGCACGGCCAGCACCATGCGGTGGACGACCCCGCCCGGCGGCTTCTCCCAGGGGCGCTCGTCGCGCAGTTCCGCCTCGACCGAGATCTCGCCGCCGCCCTCCTCGTAGGCGGTGACGATGATCGTACGACGGTGCAGCGGGAGTTCGGCGCGTGTCATGACGAGGTCTCCTCCAGCTCCGGCACGTCCTCCGGCGCCGATACGCCCTCCCCCAGCGCCGGGAAGACCGGCGGGCGGCGCTCGATGAAGCTGAGCACGCCCTCGCGGTAGTCCGGGGCTCGTTTCGCCGTGGCCAGCAGGCCGGCGGCGTGGTCGCGGCTCTCGGTGAAGGTTCTCGCCTGGTCGTCGGCGAGCTGCCGCTTGATGAGGGACATCGCGTACGGGCTTGCCGAGCGGGCCAGTTCGCCCGCGTAGGCGAGGGCCTGCGGGAGGAGGTCGTCCGGCTCGGCCAGGCGGTTGACGAGGCCCATCGACAGGGCCTCCGTACCGGTGAGGCGGCGCGAGGACAGCAGCAGGTCGGCGGCGTTGCCGTAGCCGACGAGCCGGGGCAGGATCCAGGACACGCCGTCCTCGGCCACCAGCCCGCGCGCGCTGAAGGCGGCGGCGAACCTGGCGTGGGGCACGGCGAACCGGACGTCGCACATCAGGGCCTGGTTGAACCCGATGCCCGCGCACGCCCCGTTGACGGCCGCCACGACGGGCTTCGGGAAGGACATGGGCCGGGTGCGCGGGGGCAGTTGGCCGGTGGGCCACGGGCGGGCGCCGGACGACGCCCCGTCCAGCACGCTCATGTCCATCCCGGGGCAGAAGCTGCGCCCGGCGCCGGTGAGCACCACCGCCCGCACCCGGGGGTCCGCCTCCGCCCGGTCGAACAGCTCGTTGTAGAGCAGCTCCATCTCCAGCGTCCAGGCGTTGTGCCGCTCCGGCCGGTTCAGGGTGAGGAGCATGACACCGTCGTCGGCGAGTTCGGTGAGGATCACCGGGGTCGGGTTCTCGGTCATCGAGGTCACTCCCGCGTGCCTGCTGACTGTTTATAGATAGATGAATCATCTATATACCCATCGCACCCCGGGAGGCCAGACCAGGTCCCGACAAGGGAAGATCAACCGCGTCTTGACCTGGTACCCTCGATACACTAAGACGATTCATTTTGCTATATGAGGAGCCCACCGTGGCCGAGGCAGCCCGCGCAAGTGAAACGGCGGTCGTGCCCGCCCCTTCCCGCGGCCGCGTCGGCCGCCAGGTGCGGGTACCGAAGACCGCCGAACTCGTCGCCGCCCACCTGCGCCGCCAGATCGTCCGGGGCGAGCTGAAGCCGGGCGACGCACTGCCCCCGGAGTCGGGACTGATGGAGCAGTTCGGCATCTCCCGGCCGACCCTGCGCGAGGCCTTCCGCGTCCTGGAGTCGGAGTCCCTGATCACGGTACGCCGCGGGGCGCACGGCGGTGCCCGGGTGAGCGCGCCCGACGCGGATGTCGCCGCCCGCTTCGCCGGCCTGATCCTGGAGTACCGCGGCGCCACCCTGGGCGACCTCTACCGCGCGGCCGCCCTCATCGAGCCGCCCTGTGCCCGCCAGCTGGCCGGCAAGCACACCCCGGCCGACATCAAGCGGCTGCGCGACGCGGTGGCCGCCGAGAAGGCCGTCCTGGAGGACCCCCTGGCCCTGGTCGAGGCACAGGACACCTTCCACGCCCTGCTGGTCGAGCTCACCGGCAACCAGACCCTGATCCTGCTGTGCGGCATGGTGCGCAACATCATCGACCGCGCCAACGCCTCGTACACCGCGGCCACCACGGACGCCGAGACCCAGAAGGCGCAGGCCCTCAAGGGGCACCGCGCACACGTCCGGCTGGTCGGCCTGATCGAGTCCGGCAAGGCCGACGAGGCCGAGAAGCTCTGGCAGCGGCACATCTCCAGCGCCGACGACGTCGTGAACGCCGCCGGGCCCAAGACGGTCCTCGAACTCATCGACTGATCGGCGGCACCGACCGGCGAGCCACTCCGCACGTACCCCTTGCCTCCGAGAAACAGTTAGATAATTATAGAAGGCGTACTGAATAGCTCCTGGGGTCCGGAGGCGACGGCCATGGCCGAACAGCGCAAGCGAATCTTCGACTGCGACCAGCACATGTACGAGGAACGGGACTCCTTCACCCGCTACCTCCCGAAGGAGTTCCTCGGCGCGGCGGTCGCGCCGGTGACGCTGCCGGACGGGCGGGAGGTGATCCTCGCCGGGGACCGGATCGTCGTCTGCCTGGAGCCCGAGTTCGGGCAGGTCTACCGTCCCGGTTCGCTCAAGGAGATGCTCAAGGCGATGGCCTCGGGCAATCCCGAGGAGACGTACCAGTTCGAGCCGATGCACGAGTCGTACCAGAACCGCGAGGCCCGGCTGCGGGTCATGGACGAGCAGGGTCTGGACCAGAGCATCATGTACCCGGGCGGCTGGGCGCTGGTCGCCGAGGAGTACGTGAAGGGCGTCGAGCCGCTCTACGCCAACTACCACTCGTTCAACCGGTACATGAACGAGGTGTGGGGCTTCGACCACCAGGGCCGCATCTACGCCCCCGCCCTGCTCTCACTGCGCGACCTGGATCACGCGGTCAAGGAGCTGGAGTACGTCCTGGAGCAGGGCGCCCGCTTCATCCTGCTGCCCACCGGGCCGGTGTACGGCCGCTCGCCGGGCGACCCGTACTTCGACCCGTTCTGGAAGCTGGTCAACGAGGCCAAAGCCAGTGTGTGTTACCACATCAGCGAGTTCTACTACAACTCGCAGGTGGCCCCGTCCTGGGGCTTCGACCCGCACCCGATCCACTTCCGGATGTCGGCCTGGCAGTGGCAGAACACCTACGGCCAGCGCCCCATCGAGGAGACGCTGTCAGCGCTGATCTTCGACAACCTCTTCGGGCGTTTCCCCGACATCAACGTCCTGGTCTCGGAGTTCGGCTCCGAGTGGGTACCGCACTTCGTACGCCACATGGACAAGAGCCGGGGCATGGGCCGCAACGGCCCGTGGATCGGCGGGCAGTTGGACGAGCGCCCCAGCCAGGTCTTCCGCAAGCACATCCGCGTGGTGCCCTACCCCGAGGACGACATCGTGGACGTCGTCAGGCGTCTCGGCTACCACGAGTCCATCGTCATGGGCTCCGACTTCCCGCACGCGGAGGGCCTGGCCGAGCCGGCCGACTTCCGCAAGCTCATCGCGGAACTCGACGAGTCCGCCCAGGACGACATCATGTTCCACAACGCCCAGCAGCTGATCACGCGCTGAGCCGCGAGTGATCCCGCCTGGCGGCGGCCCCGGTCGGTCAGACCAGGGCCGCCGCCAGGTTCGCGATGTCGGCGAGCAGGGCGGTGCCGCGCGGCGAGTGGTCGTAGCCGGCGAGCGGGTAACCGTTGCTCAGACAGGCGAAGGACAGGCCGGACACCGGGTCCATGAAGCCCAGTTGGTAGGCGGCTCCGGCGCTGCCGAACAGCGCCGGCGAGCCGGTCGCCGGCAGGTTGCTGCCCGCGTCGGGGCCGGCCACGGTCACGAACAGCCCCATGCTGGTACGGCGACCGCCGCCGCCCCCGTAGCTCTGGTCCCCGTACGGATGGTCCGTCAGCCGGATCCGGGTGCCCTCCGCCACCGCCGCAGGCTTCCACAAGCCCGAGTGCACCAGCGCCTGGAAGTACAGGGCGACGTCGGCGGCTGTGGCGACCAGGGCGTGGCTGGGTTCGCCGGCCGCCAGGACCTCCGGTTCGGCCAGGTACCACGGCCCCCACGGGTCGGGCTCCTGGTCCTCGCCGGTGCGATCGGTGGCGAGCATCGGGGCGACGCTGCCCGGTTGCCGGTCCACCGGCACCCCCAGTTCGATCGACGACAGGCCGAGCGGCCGTACGATCCGCTCGCGCAGGTAGTCCGCGAAGGCGAGACCCGTGCGCCGCTCGACGATCTCGGCGATGAGCCAGGCGGCCGAGGTGAGGTGGAACTGGAGGCGGCTGCCCGGCGGGTAGTCCAGCCGCCAGCGCCCGAAGGCGGCGAGCCGCTGCTCTCGGTGGAGCATCTTGGGATGTCCGAGGGGGGCGAAGGGGAATCCGGCGGTGTGCGTGAGCACCTGCTCGACGGTCACCGTCTCCTTCCCGTTCGGCGCGAACTCCGGAATGATCGCGGCGACCCGTTCGCCCACGTCGAGGAGCCCCTCCCCGATCAGCTTCCACACCACGCCGGCCACGATCGAGCGTCCGACGGACTGGAGGACGTACCGGGTGCCGGCGTGTGCGTCGCCGTAGGTCTCGAAGGCCACCAGCCGGCCGTCGTGGGCCACGGCCACCTGTGCGGACGGCAGCGGTCCGTGCTCGACCTCCCGGCGGATGCGGTGGAGAAGGGTGTCGAGTCGCTCCGGGTCGACGGGTTCGGGCACTTGTTCATCCTTCGTTCGGTTCGTACGGCTCGTACGGCTCCCGCAGGCGACGCCGTACGACCTTGCCGTTGGCGTTGCGCGGCAGGTCGTCCACGAACCACCAGCGGACGGGGACCTTGAATCCGGACAGCCGGGCGCGCATGTGGCTCCTGAGGGCCGCCGGTGGTGGCGGGGCGTCGGGGTCGGCCGGTACGACGAAGGCGACGACCGTCTGTCCGAGCCGCTCGTCCGGCACGCCGGCGACCGCCGCGTCCGCTACGCCGGGATGCGCGGCCAGGACCGTCTCCACCTCCAGCGGGTGCACGTTCTCGCCACCACGGATGATCATGTCCGTGCGCCGGCCGAGGAGGTAGAGGTAGCCGTCCTCCGTGATCCGGCCCAGGTCGCCGCTGTGCAGCCAGCCTTCGGCGTCCGTCCGGAAGAAATGACCGGCGCGGGCATGGATCTCGCCGATGCCGTCCGGCCCCGCGTCGGCCACCCTGACCTCGACCCCGGGGGCGGGCCGTCCCACCGACCGCAGCAGCTCGGTGCGCCCCGCGACCGCTTCCCGGTGGTCCTCGGGGGTGAGCACGCTGATCGGCGAGCCCTCGGTCTGGCCGAACATGTTGAGCATGCGGACGCCAGGCATCGCCTCGTACGTCCGCCGCAGGGTGCCGGGGCGTACGGGTGCGCCCCCGTACTGGAGGGTTCGCAGGGTCTCGTGCCGTGCCTCACCCGCGGCCAGCAGGGTCTCCAGCATCGCCGGAACCATGCTGGTGTGCGTGGTGCCGAGCTCTCGCAGCAGAGTCCAGCCCTCGACGGTGAACCGGGGCAGGCCGGTGATGAGCGCGCCGGCGGCGAGGGCGACGGCGATGTTGCCGAGGCCCGCGATGTGGTGGAAGGGGGCGCTGCCGCCGTAGAAGCTGTCGGGGTCGAGCCCGCAGAGGTGCCCGTTGACGCGGGCCCGCGCGGCCAGGCGCCGCTGGGTCATGGGGACGGGTTTGGGCAGGCCGGTCGTCCCCGAGGTGTGCAGCACGGCGGCGAGTTCGTCGGGGCGGGCCACCAACGTCCGGGTAGCGCTGGATAGTTCAGGGACGAGGGCGACCCGTCGGCCGGAGAGCCGGGCGACCTGTCCGGCGAGGTCGTTGAACTCGGGCTGCGCCACCACGACCTGCGCCGGCATCTGCTTGACCACTGCTGCGATCTCGTGCGCGGTCATGCGGACGCCGAGCGGGGCGAGCGGGTGGCCGGATCCGGCTCCGCCGACCACCAGCGCGAGAGCGTCGGCGGAGGTGGCGACCAGGGCCGGGACCGGGACGCCGGGCTCCGGGCCGAGCACGTCCAGCCAGTCGGCCGCGCCGGCCGCCCGGTCGAGGAGTTCTCTTCCTGTCCAGGTCAGGTCTCCGAAGCGGACGGCCGGGCGGGTGTGGTCGTAGGCGCGGCTCACCATGGCGGTCCAGGTCGCCGCCTGCTCCGTCCGCTGGACGGGGGTCACCGGCTCAGGGCTCCAGGCGGGCCGCCGCGGTGCCGGTGACCACCTCGACGCCGTGCTGGTTGACGGTGCGCAGCGTGAAGTGGGCGACCGGGGCGCCGGGCGTGTCGTCGATCGACTCGACGGTGGCCGTGGCGGTGAGGGTGTCGCCGGGCCAGACCTGGGCCTTGAAGCGCACGCCGTAGCGCAGCAGCGACTCGGGGCCGACCCAGTCGGTCAGGATCCGGCCGGTCATGCCCATCGTGAGCATGCCGTGGGCGAAGACGCCGGGGTATCCCGCGGCTTCGACGGCGAACCGTTCGTCGGTGTGCAGCGGGTTGAAGTCACCGGAGGCGCCGGCGTACTGCACGATCCGGGTGCGCTTCAGATCGCCGACGAGGACACGCTCACGGGTCTCGCCGACCTTGATGTCCGCGGTGCTCAGGCTCATCGGGTGTCCTTCGGGGTCGCGGGGCCCTCGGGTACGACGGCCACGGTCACGGCGCTGACCACGGACTCGCCGTCCGCGTCCAGGTACTCGGTGATGCGCTCGCTGAAGAGCAGCCGGCCGCTGCGGCCCTGCTTCTCCCAGCTGCGTCCGGCGACGGTGTGGGCGTAGAGCGTCTCGCCGGCGCGCACCGGGCGGTGGTACTCGAAGTGCTGTTCGGCGTGGAGCCCGCCGCCGCCCTCGGCCATCACCCCGGCTTCGCCGCCGGAGCCGAACCACTCCTGGTCCGGCTTGGGCCGCAGGTGGTAGTCGGGGTCGTAGTGAGCGCTCGACATGGTGAAGGTGGGCGGGGCGACGGCCGTCTCGCCCTGGTACGCGGGGTGTTCGTCGCCGATGGCGCGGGCGAACATCATGATGTGCCCGGCCTCGACGGGGAACGGCTGCCCTGTCATCGTCGTGCTCCTCGCTCGAAACAGCAGGTCGGTGTCGAATCAGCGGGTCAGTACGGCAGGAACGCCTCGCGGGTGGCCTCGTCAGGGTCGAAGTCCGCCGGCAGGCCCTCGAACTTCGGCTCCCGCTTCTCCACGAAGCTCGCCACGCCCTCGCGGAAGTCCGGCGAGCCCGCGAAGAACTCCATGGCGGAGTAGGAGCGGGCGAGGGCGTCGGTGAAGGTGCGGTCCAGGTCGCCGTACACCTGGTGGCGTACGACGGCCATGGCGCGCGGGGAGCAGTTGCGGGCGATGTCCCGGGCGTAGGCGCGGGCGGCGTCCAACAGGTCCTCCGGTTCGACGACGCGGCTGACGAGGCCCAGTTCCCTGGCCTCGTCGGCGTCGAAGACCCGGCCCGACAGCAGCAGGTCGAGGGCGTTCTCCAGGCCGATGACGCGCGGCAGCACGTACGGCAGGTTGTACTCGCCGGCCAGGCCGCGCCGGGTGAACGCGGTGGTGAAGCGGGCGCCGCGGGCGGCGAAGCGGATGTCGCAGATCAGTGCCTGGACCAGGCCGATGCCCGCGCAGGCGCCGTTGACGGCGGCGATCAACGGCTTCGGCAGGTCGCGTCTGCTGTACATGGGGACGCGGGCGTGGAGGTTCAGGGACTGGCCCGGCTGTGCGTTCTGCTCCAGGCGCTGGACGTCCATGCCCGGGCAGAAGGCCCGGCCCGCGCCCGTCACGATCACGACGCGGACGGCCGGGTCCTGCGCGGCCTCGTCGAGGAGCGCGAAGAAGCGGCGCTCCATGGGGATGCTCCAGGCGTTCTTGCGCTCGGGCCGGTTGAGGGTGACGGTGGCGACGCCGTCCTCGTCGACCTCGTACAGCACCAGGTCGTCCTGGGCGGGCTCCTCGGTCATCGCGGTCACTCCTCCGTCAGGGGGTCGGCGGGGTCGTCGGTGGGAGGGATGGAGTCGATCGGGTCGCCGACGCCGGGCCGCTCCCCGGAGATGGTCACCACGACCTGCCCCCTGGCGCAGACGACCCCGTCGGTCATCACGTCGACGTCGGCGAAGTGCAGCCTGTGGCCGCGCCGGACGCAGCGCGCGTAGGCGACGGCCTCGCGGCCACGGGCGGGCGCCAGGTACTGCACCGACATCGACACGGTGCTGAGCCGGCTGCCCTTGGTGAAGTCGTGCCCGGCGATGACGGCTCCGGCGCCCGCGGTGTCGATGAGCGCCGAGATCACCCCGCCGTGGAAGACGTCCTCGTGGGCGGAGAGGGACGGGGCGTAGGGCAGCACGATCTCCACGGCATCCGGGTCCCAGCGGGTCACGCGGATGCGGCAGTGGCGGTTGAAGGCGACCCCGCGCTCCCAGCGGGCCCGGAACCAGACCCGTCGTTCCCGCTGCTCCTGGTCGGTGAGGGTCCTCGCCGCGACGGTCATCCGCATGCCCTCCGATTTCGGTCCCTCGACCGAGCCATATAGTTACATGAATTGGATAGATCAGCAATCAAGCGGGGCGCGATCTCGACGCCAGATGTATTATTTATATAACTCATTGGTTGCTCGTGAACAGAGGGAGACCTCGATGCCGTCGACCGCCCTGGCCGGGATCCGCGTCCTCGATCTGTCCCGCATCCTCGCCGCGCCTCTGGCCACCCAGATGCTGGCCGACCTGGGCGCCGAGGTGATCAAGGTCGAACGGCCCGGCACGGGCGACGACTCACGGACCTACGGACCGCCGTTCGCGCCGGGGACGGACACCGCCGCCTTCTACCTCTCCTGCAACCGCAACAAGCGATCGGTCACCGTCGACCACGCCAGTGCCGAGGGGCAGGAGGTGATCCGCGCCCTCGCCGCCCGCTCGGACGTACTGGTCGAGAACTTCCGCACCGGGACACTGGCCAAGTACGGCCTGGACCACGAGAGCCTGCGGGAGCTCAACCCGCGGCTCGTCTACCTCTCGGTGACGGGCTTCGGCCAGAGCGGGCCGTACGCCCAGCGGCCCGGCTACGACGGCGTCTTCCAGGCCATGTCCGGGATGATGAGCGTCTCCGGGCACCCCGAGGAGCCCATGAAGGTCGGGGTCAGCATGGTCGACATCCTCACCGGCCTGTACGCCGCCACGGCCGTGCTCGCGGCCCTGCGGCACCGGGACGCCACCGGCGAGGGCCAGTTCGTCGACCTGTCCCTGCTGGACTGCGGGCTGGCCTCGCTGTCGCACTTCGCGATGAACTACCTGGTCTCCGGCGAGGTGCCGGCCCGGCGGGGCAACGGGGGATACGGCGGGATCCCGTCCCAGGCGTTCCAGTGCAAGGACAAGCCACTGTTCCTCGTCGCGGGCAACGACAGGCAGTTCGCCGCGTTCTGCACGGCCGCCGACCGCACCGACCTGCTCCGGGACCCCCGGTTCGCCACCACCTCCGCGCGGATCGCCCACCGCGTCGAGATCCTGCCGGTGCTGGAGGCGATCCTGCGCACCCGGACCCGGGACGAGTGGCTGACGGTTCTCGACGAACACGACGTCCCGGCAGGCCCGTTCAACGAGATGCCCGAGGTCTTCGCCGACCCGCAGATACGGCACCGGGGCATGCTCGTCGAGGTCGAGGACCCGGTCTCGGGACGACTGCCGTTGCTCGCCAATCCGATCCGGTTCACGGCGACGCCGATCGAGGGCTACACCCGGCCGCCCGCGCTGGGCGAGCACACCAGCGAAGTCCTCACCGAACTGGGCGGGTTGACGGCAGCCCAGGTCGAGGGACTGCGGGCGCGGGGCATCGTGTGACGCCCCGCCGCCCCTGACGGATCACGGCCTCCGGCTACCCGATCAGGGTCCGGCCGCCCTCCAGCATCAGCGTCGCCCCGGTCAGATAGGCCATGTCGTCGCTGACCAGGGCGGCGACCGCCCGCCCGATGTCCGCCTCCGGGTCGCCCATCCGGCCCAGCGGGATGCCGGCGACCACGCTGTCGGCCCTCTCCGGATGGGCGGCGAAGTACGCCTGTGCCGCCGGGCTCAGCGCGGCCGGGCAGACCACGTTCACCCGGATTCCGTAGGCGCCCCACTCCCTGGCGGCGACGCGCGTCAGCCCCCGGATGGCCTCCTTGGCCATCGCGTAGGCCCCGAAGCCCACTTCGCCCAGTACCGCGGCCGACGAGCCGAGGTTGACGACGCTGCCACGGCCGGCCTTCAGATGAGGAAGGGCCGACTGCATCGCGTGGAATGCCGCCAACGGGCCGCTGCGATAGGTGAGTTCCAGGTCGTCGTACGACGTCTGTTCCAGGCGGTGCTGCACGGAGCTCTGCGCGTTGTTGACGAGCACGTCCAGGCCGCCGAACTCCCGGACCGTCTCGGCCACCATGCGGTCGACGTCGGCCCGTTCGCCCACGTCCCCGACGACGGTGTGCACCCGCCCGCCGCGCTCGGCGATCATCCGCGCGGTCTGCTTGAGTCTGTCCCCGGTACGGCCCGTGATCACCACGGCCGCGCCCTCGGCCGCGAGCGCGAGGGCGATTCCGCGGCCGACGCCCTGCCCGCCGCCGGTGACCAGCGCCGTTTTCCCCGTCAACCGCCGCATCACGTCTCCTTCCAGAAGGGGCCCCAGGTGGGGAAGGCGTCCGGCAGCGCGGGTTCCCCTGCGCCCTCCCAGCCTTCGAAGCCCACCCGCTGCGGGCGTTCGGTCACGTCTGCCGCGTACCAGTGCTGCTCGCGGCGCCGGGAGAAGTACCACTCGCCGTCCACGCGCGCGTAGTCGTCGAGGTAGCGGATCGCCATCACGATCCACCGCTCCCCCACCTCGTGCTCGGCACGGCAGTACACGGAGCCGGTGGCCGTGTCACGGCCGGTGAACTCGATCCGGTGGCCGCAGAGCTGGTGGACCGACCGCTGGAATCCCCGGACCAGTGGCTCGATGTGCGCCAGCAGTGCCGCCCGGCCCCGGCCGCGGCGGCCCATGTCCACGTCGGGCCGGAAGCAGCCCGCCCAGGCGTCGAGGTCGCGGGCGTCCACCGCGAGCGCGTAGCGGACGGGCAGTTGCTGGATGGCCAGGTGCGATTCGACGCGGTCGAGGCGTTCCTCCAGGGGTGTCATGGCCGGGGCTCCTTGGGCAGGCCGAGGAGCTGCTCGCCGATGATGTTGCGCTGGATCTCGCTGGAGCCGCCGTAGATCGTCTCGGCCAGGGACAGCAGGAAGGAGCGCTGCCGCGTGTCCAGGCCGTAGTCGGCGCCGATGATCTGCCCGGCGGGGCCCGCCAGCTCCTGTGCCAGGTGGCCGAGTTGCTGGTGACGGGTGGAGGCGTACAGCTTGGCCGTGCTGGCCTGGGCGCCCGGGGTGCGGCCCGCGGTCAGTTCGGCGAGGGTGCGCAGGTTGGTGGTGCGCATGATGCGCACGGAGATCCAGGCGTCGACGATGCGGCGGCGCAGCATCGGGTCGTCGAGCGCGCCCCGCTCCCGGGCCAGGTCGATCAGCGCCTCGGCCTCCCGTTCGAAGGTGAGCTGCTGGGGCAGGAGCGTGGTACCGCGTTCGATGCCCAGCGTGGCCATCGCGGTGCGCCAGCCCTCGCCGACCTCGCCGACGGCCATGTCCGCGCCGGTCCGGGCGTCGGAGAGGAACACCTCGGCGAACTCGTCCTGGCCGGCGAGATTGCGGATGGGACGGATCTCCACGCCCGGCTGGTCGGTGGGCAGGAGCAGCATGGTGAGCCCCTTGTGCCGGACGGAGTCCGGGTCGGTGCGGGCGAGGACGTAGAGCCAGTCGGCGTGGACGCCGAAGGACGTCCACACCTTCTGGCCGCTCACCACCCACGCCTCGCCGTCGCGCTCGGCGCGGGTGCGCACCGAGGCCAGGTCGGAGCCGGCGCCGGGCTCGCTGAAGCCCTGGCCCCACAGTTCCCGGACGGCGAGGATCGGCGGCAGGAAGCGGCGTTTCTGGCCCTCGTCGCCCATCCTGAGCAGCATCGGACCGAGCAGGTCGAGGGCGTTGCCGGTGGCCCGGTAGGGGGCGTTCGCGCGGGCGTACTCGTACTCGAAGACGATCTCCTCCAGGAGCCCGAGCCCCCGGCCCCCGTACTCCCGTGGCCAGCCCACGCCCAGCCAGCCGCCCGTCGAGAGTTCACGGTCCCAGGCCAGGCGGACCTCCCAGGCCGCGCCGTCGGTGGGCCCGCCGACGCCCCGGTGTGCCGCGAACTCCCCCACGAGATGGTCCGCCAGCCAGTCCCGCAGTTCGTCTCGGAAGTCGCGTACGGCGGGTCCGAAGTCCAGCTCCATGTGTGCCTCTCCCTGATCCCCGGGATTTCTCAGATGCCGAGCCGGGCGGCCAGCAGTTCCCGGTGGTACGACGGTGTGCCGAGCAGCACCTCGGAGCTCTTGGCCCGCTTGAAGTACAGGTGCGCGGGGTGCTCCCAGGTGAAGCCGATCCCGCCGTGGACCTGGATGTTGTCGCCGGCGACGCGGGTGAAGGCCTCCGAGCAGAAGGCCTGCGCCAGGGCCGCCGCGACGGCGATCTCGGTGTCGTCCCCGGCGTCCAGCGCCCACAGTCCCCCGTATGCGGCCGAGCGGGCGGACTCGATCTCCACCAGCATGTCGGCGCACTTGTGCTTGATCCCCTGGAAGGAGCCGATCGGACGCCCGTACTGCACCCGGATCCGCGCGTAGTCCACGGCGGCGTCCAGCGCGGCAGCCGCTCCCCCGACCTGTTCGGCGGCGAGCAGGACGGAGGCGGTGGCGAGGGTGCGTTCGAGTACGGGCCATGCCACGCCCTCGGGACCGATCAGGCGGGCGGGGGTGCCGGCGAACTCCAGGCGGGCCTGTTTGCGGGTCTGGTCGAGGGTGGGGAGAGGGGCGCGGGTGAGGCCCGGTGCGTCGGCGCCGACCGCGAAGAGGCTGATGCCCGCGGGAGTGCGGGCGGCGACCAGGAGCAGGTCGGCAAGGTGGCCGTCGGGGACGTAGGTCTTCGCGCCGGTCAGCCGCCAGCCGTCGGCGGTGTCGCGCGCGGTGAGCCGGATGCCGGGGGCGTCCCAGCGGCCGACGTCCTCGGTGAGCGCCAGCGTGGCCACGGTGTCGCCGGCGGCGATCCCCGGCAGGAGGTCGCGGCGGGCCTGCTCGTCGTCGCAGCGCAGCAGGGCCTCGGCGGCCAGGGCGACGGTGGCGAAGTACGGCTCGCACAGCAGCGCGCGGCCCGCCTCCTCGAAGACGACGCCCAGCTCGGCGTAGCCGAAGCCCGAGCCGCCGTACTCCTCCGGTACGGCGAGCCCCTGCAGGCCCAGTTCGCCGGCCATCCGCCGCCAGACGACAGGGTCGTGGCCTCGCGGGTCGGCGGCCAGCCGGCGCACCGCCGCCTCGTCGGAGTACTTGGCCAGGAAGGACCGTACGACCGTGCGCAGTTCGTCCTGTTCCTGGCTGAAGGTGAGATCCATGCCGAGCTTCCCGTCCTCGGTGCGACGCGTCTGCCGATCGCTTGCCGCTCTCCGCTCGATACAGTTAGATAATTATAGTATCCGCACTGATTACGCCAGGAGCGCGACGTGACCGATCCCTATGCCCCGTTCACGAGCCTGACCTTCGAGCGGCCCGCGCCCGGCGTGCTGCGCATCGTGCTCGACGCCCCGAACCTCAACGCGGTCGATCCGCGGATGCACGGTGAACTGGCCGACGTCTGGCCGGTGATCGACCGGGACGAGCGGACCCGGGCGGTGCTGGTCCAGGGGGCGGGCCGGGCGTTCTCGGCGGGCGGGACCTTCGACTCGATCCAGGCCCTGACCGAGGACCACGCGGTGCGCGCCCGGGTGATGCGCGAGGCGCGGGACATGGTGTACGGGGTGATCAACTGCTCCAAGCCGGTGGTCTCCGCGATCCACGGGCCGGCCGTCGGGGCCGGGCTGGTCATCGGCATGCTGGCGGACGTCTCGATCGCGGCCCGGACGGCGAAGATCGTCGACGGGCACACCCGCCTCGGGGTCGCGGCCGGTGATCACGCTGCCATCTGCTGGCCCCTGCTGTGCGGCATGGCCAAGGCCAAGTACTACCTGCTGACCTGCGAGGCCCTCACGGGCGAGGAGGCCGAGCGGATCGGGCTGGTGTCGAAGTGCGTGGCCGACGAGGAGGTGCACGCCGAGGCGCTGCGCGTGGCGAAGGTCCTGGCCGCCGGTCCCGCGAGCGCCATCAGCTGGACCAAGCGGTCCCTCAACCACTGGTACCGCACCGCCCAGCCGGTCTTCGAGGCCTCGCTCGGCCTGGAGTTCTTCGGGTTCGCGGGTCACGAGGTCGTCGAAGGCCTGGCGGCCCATCGCGACAAGCGCGCCCCGGACTTCGAGGCCGTGGCGGACAAGCACCGGCTCGACCTGTGAGAACACCCCTGGCCCGTACTGAGAGGACCGCACGATGACCGAGCAGCAGACGATGACCGACGTCCCCCCGCTGGTACGGGGGCTGACCTATGAGGAGATGCCGGTCGGGCAGGTCTTCCGGACCGCCCGCCGGACCGTCACCGAGACCGACCTGGTCAACTTCGTCACCTGGGGCGGCTTCACCGAGCCGCTCTTCTGGGACGCCACGCACGCGGCGGAGGGCGGTTACACGGGCCGGCTGGTCCCGGGGGGTCTGACGTACTGTCTCGCCGAGGGACTGGTCCTCCAGACGAACGTCCTGCACGGCACCGGCCTCGCCTTCCTGCACATGGAGCTGGACGTACTGGGTCCGGTGTACGTCGGCGACACCCTGTACGCGGTCGTGGAGACCACGGACTGCCGCCCGTCGAGCAAGCCCGGCCGGGGCGTGGTGACCAGCCGGATCACCGTGCGCAACCAGCGGGACGAGGACGTGCTGGTCTACCGCCCCGTGCGGCTGATCCGCGGCCGGGACTACGAGGCGCCGGCGCCCTGAGCAGGGGACACCAGGGTCAGGCCGGTCCGCGGGCCGGCGGCGGGCGGGGCGGCGAAGGCTCCCCCCTGCACCCAGTCGGACGGCATCGCGGGCCGGGGCGCGAGTTCGTGGTCCGGGACGGCCATCGCGTACAGGCGGGTGTAGCGGAACTTGGCCTCCAGGTTGTCCAGGACCGACCAGTACTCGTAGCCGCACACCTCCACTCCGGCGTCGACGAGCCCCGCCAGCCAGGAGAGCCGGGCGCGCAGCAGAGCCCGGCGCCGGGCGTCGTCGCGGTGTCCGGTGCCGTCGACCAGGTCCAGGTCGCCCATGCCGTTGTCGACGACGGACAGCGGGGGCAGCAGGTCGCCGTACAGGTCGCACAGGCCCGCGACGGCGTCGGCGAGCCCCTCGGGGATGATGGGCCAGCCGTAGGCGGTGGTCTCCACGTCGTCGAAGGGGACGATCGCGAAGCCGAGGCCGACGAGCAGCCGGTTGACCTCGTTGAGGGCGCTGCGGCACTTGGCGCTCGGCAGCACCCGGGGCAGGTTCTCGGGCGCGGTGACGCGGAACGGGGTGTGCCAGGACACGGCCAGCAGGTCCTGGGCGGTGGCGATGACGTCCAGGTCGCCGGGGCGCACGCACCCGGCGGCCGCCACGGGCGCGAGGTCGTCCTCGGTCACCATGTGCTCGCCGAGGAGCAGGGGGTCGAGGAAGATGCGGTTGGTCCAGCTCTCCAGGCGCTCCAGGGCGAGCCGGTCGTAGGGGTCGTCGGTGGCCGGGTAGCCGCCCACGAGGGTGACCGTGGTCCCGATCCGGCCGGTGGCACCCGCGGCCCGCAGGGCCTGGGTGGCGAGTCCGTTGGCGAGGAGGATGTGGTGGACCGCGGGGAGCCCGGCGCGGCCCGCGCCGCGGCCCGGTGAGTACATTCCGGCCACGTGGTCGGCGAGGGTGGGCCCGGCCAGGTCGGTGGAGGTGATCCAGCGTTCCACCCGGTCGCCGAAACGCCGGCCCAGCTCGGCGGCGTACGCCGCGAAGTGCTCGGCGGTGTCGCGGGCGAGCCAGCCGCCGGCGCCGTCCAGCCACGGCGGCAGCGTGCGGTCGACGAGGGTGAGAGCGGGCCGCGTCCCCTGTTCGAGCAGGGCGTCGAGCGTGCGCTCACAGCGGTCCAGTGCCTGCCGGTCCCAGCTGCCGTGGCCGTCGGGCTGGAGTTCGGGCCAGCCGGCGACCATACGGTGCGTGCCCGCGGTGACACCGAGCAGGTCACGGATGTCGTCGGTCCACTGCCTGAAGTGTCCGCCGCGTTCCGGCGGAGGCGGCGGTGCGGCCGCGACGGTGTCAGCGGTGGCGACCCCCCAGTCGACATCGTGGAGGGATTGACGCAGGAAACCATCGCTCATGGTTACCGTCCAGGCGGTGAATGGTTCAGCGCATTCAACTGAATGCCCGCCGACCGGACGCTAACACTTCGAGCAAACTACGACAATGTTTCGGCCAGATCTCCCGGAGGTGGCTCAGGGCACCCGGAGGAGCCGGCGCCCATGACGACGTGGTCGAACGCCGGCATCACGCCTCCCGGCTGCCGGGTGACCGCTCCTCGAAGGGGCGGAACTCCTCGTCCTGCCACCAGGGATAGACGGGGGGCATGTCCTTGCTGACCCGGCCCGGGAAGGCGGGCGACCGCTTGGCGAGGAACGACTCGACGCCCTCGACGGGGTCCGGGCCGCCGCCGATCTGGCTCATGATCCGTGAGTCGAGCCGGTGCGCGGCCATCGGGTGGGGCTCGCCGAGCATCCGCCACATCATCTGGCGGGCGAGGGCGACCGAGACCGCCGAGGTGTTGTCGGCGATCTCCCGGGCGAGTTCGTACGCCGCGGGCAGCAGTTCCTCGGGCGGATGGACGGAGCGCACCAGCCCGGCCCGCAGCGCCTCGTCGGGACCGACGAGGCGGCCCGTCGCCACCCACTCCATCGCCCGCTGCATGCCGACCGCCCGCGGCAGGAACCAGCTCGCCGCCGACTCCGGCACGATGCCGCGGCGCGCGAAGACGAAGCCGAACTTCGCCGCGGTGGAGGCCAGCCGGATGTCCATGGGCAGGATCATGCTCGCCCCGACACCCGCAGCCGGGCCGTTGACCGCCGCGATGACCGGCTTGGTGCAGGAGAAGATCCGCAGGGCGACCCGGCCGCCGGTGTCCCGATGCCAGGCGCCGGCTCTGCGGTGGTCGAAGGAGGATCCGCCGGAGCTGACGTCGGCGCCGGCGCAGAAGCCGCGTCCGGCGCCGGTCACCACGATCACCCGTATCCCGTCGTCGGTGTCGGCATCGGCCAGGACGTCGAGCAGGTCCTGCATCATCCGGGGGTCGAAGGCGTTCAGCCTCTCGGGCCGGTCGAGGGTGACGGTCAGGATCCGGTCCGCCGCCTCGGCCCGAACGGTCTCGTACTTCCGCTCCGGCTCGTACTCCTGCTCCGGCATGCGCGTCCTCCGTCACTCCACGGACCGGCTCACGGGCCGGTTCTCAGAAAGCTAAATTAGTTATAGCATTCAACTCCATTGACTGCTTCCTGGACGTAGGCGGGGAAGATGACGGATCTGGTGGTGACGGCCGTCGGGCCGGTCCGGCTGGTCGAGCTGAACCGGCCGGAGCAGCGCAACGCGATGAGCGACGAGCTGCACACCGGCCTCGCGTCGGTATGGGGCGAGGTCGCCGCCGACCCGGAGGCACGGGTGATCGTGCTCACCGGGCGCGGCCGGGCCTTCAGCGCCGGCGGCAACCTCGACACCATGACCCGGGTCCAGCGCGACAGCGTCTTCCGGCAACGGCAGGTCGACGAGGCCCGCGGGATCATCACGGGCCTGGTCCGCTGCCCGCTCCCCGTGATCGCGGCGGTCAACGGCCCGGCCGTCGGGCTCGGTTGCAGCCTGGCCCTGCTGAGCGACCTGGTGCTGATCGCCGACGACGCCTACGTCGCCGACCCGCACGTCCAGGTGGGTCTGGTCGCGGGCGACGGCGGCGCCTACGTCCTGCCGCTGCTCGTGGGCCTGACCCGGGCGAAGGAACTGCTGTTCCTGGGCGACCGGGTGAGCGCGGGGGACGCGGTCCGGCTGGGCATCGCCAACCGCGCCGTGCCCGGGGAAAAGCTCATGGACGAGGCCATGGACCTGGCCGGACGGCTGGCGGCCCTGCCCGCGCAGGCGCTGCGCGAGACCAAGCGCGCGGTCAACCGGCACCTGGAACAGGCCCTCGACACCGTGATGGAACCGGCTCTGCTCGCCGAACGGGACACGATGCACTCGCCGGACCACATCGCCGCGGTCGAGCGGATCATCGCGTCACGCGGGCGCCGCTGAGCCGGAGAGGAGACCCGGATGGACTTCGCGTTCAGCGAGGAGCAGGAAGAACTGGGGCGCACGGTGCGGGCGTTCCTGGCGGCCACCTCGCCCGAGACCGAGGTGCGGCGCCTGATGGAGACCCCGGAGGGCTTCGACCGGGCACTGTGGCGCCGGATGGGCACGGAGCTGGGCCTGCAGGGGCTGGCCGTCCCCGAGGAGTACGGCGGCGCCGGGTGCGGGCCGGTCGAAGTGGGCGTGGCCATGGAGGAGATGGGCCGCGCGCTGCTGTGCGCGCCCTTCCTGTCCTCGGCCGTCCTGGCCACGACCACACTGCTGTGCTCCGCCGACGAGGAGGCCCGCACACGGCTGCTGCCGGGCCTGGCCGCCGGCGAGCTCGTCGCGACGCTGGCCCTGACCGAGGACTCCGCCCGCTGGGACGCGCCCGGAGTACGGCTCACCGCCCGCGAGTCCGCCGGACGTTGGTGGCTCACCGGACACAAGATGTTCGTCCTCGACGGCGCGGCCGCCGATGTCGTCCTCACCGTGGCCCGGACCGACGACGGAATCGGCGTCTTCCTGGTCGAGGGCGACGCACCCGGGCTGACCCGCGCGCCGCTGCCCACGATGGACCCCACCCGCCGGCAGGCACGCCTCGACTACCACGACGTACCGGCGGCCCGGTTGCGCACGCACGGCGACGGCTGGGACCTGGTCACGCAGGTCCTCGACCGGGCCGCCGTGGCACTGGCCGCCGAGCAGGTCGGGGTGGCCTCCCGGGCGCTCGACATGGCGGTGGAGTACGCCAAGGTGCGGCACCAGTTCGGGCGGCCCATCGGCTCCTTCCAGGCCGTCAAGCACCTCCTGGCCGACGTCCTCCTCGAAGTGGAGTCGGCGCGCGCCGCCGCGCACTACGCGCTGCTCGCGGCCGAGAGCGCGGCCCCGGACCTGCCCGCCGTGGCGAGCCTGGCCAAGGCGTTCTGCTCCGACGCCTGTCTGCAGGCGACGGCGGAGAACATCCAGGTCCACGGCGGCATCGGCTTCACCTGGGAGCACCCGGCCCACCTGTACCTGAAGCGGGCCAAGACATCGCAGCTGCTGTTCGGCGACCCCGCGTACCACCGCGAACTGCTGGCACAGCGCATCGGATTGGACACGGACACCGACACAGTCTCGGTCGAGGGAGCGGTATGAAGGTCGACGGCAAGCTCAACGTGTGGAGCACCGCGAAGGTCGTGGCGGAAGCCCGGCACCACGAGAAGGCCGGCTACGACGGGCTGTGGGCCTCGGAGTCCAAGCACGACCCGTTCCTGCCGCTGCTGCTGGCCGCCGAGCACACCGACCGGCTGGAGGTGGGCACCGCCATCGCGGTGGCCTTCGCGCGCTCCCCCATGCAACTCGCCTACACCGCACATGACCTGCAGGAGTACAGCGGGGGGCGGTTCACGCTCGGCCTCGGCAGTCAGATCAAGCCGCACATCGAGCGGCGTTTCGCCATGCCGTGGGGCAGGCCGGCGGCCCGGATGCGGGAGTACGTCAGCGCGCTGCGCGCGATCTGGGCCGCCTGGAACCAGGGCGAACGGCTCGACTTCCGCGGCGACTTCTACTCGCACACCCTGATGTCCCCGTTCTTCTCCCCGCCGCCCGCGACCGGCGGGGCACCGAGGGTCTTCGTGGCCGCCGTCGGGGAGGGGATGACGCGGGTGGCGGGCGAGGTGGCGGACGGGCTGCTCGCGCACGGCTTCACCACGGAGCGGTATCTGCGCGAGGTCACCCTGCCGACCGTCGAGGCGGGGCTGAAGGCGTCGGGCCGCACCCGCGCGGACTTCTCCGTCTCCCATCTGCTGCTGACCGCGACCGGCCGCACCGAGGAGGAGATGGCCCGCGCGGTGGCCGGCACCCGGCAGCAGATCGCCTTCTACGGCAGCACGCCCGCCTACCGGGGTGTGCTGGAACTGCACGGCTGGGGTGAACTCGGCGACGAGCTGCTCGCGTTGTCGAAGGCGGCCCGCGAGGACAAGTGGGAGGCGATGAGCCGCCTCATCGACGACGAGGTCCTGAACACCTTCGCGGTGGTGGCGGAGCCGGAGCGGGTCGCGGGCGAGATCCGGCGCCGGTACGGCGCACTCGTCGACCGGGTGTCCTTCTACACCGCCTACGAGATCGACGCCGAGGTGTGGGAGCCGATCGTGCGGGAGCTGCGCGAGAGCTGACCGGACGGGCCCGCGCAGGAGCCGGCCGATCAACCCGTGCGAGCGGTGGGCGACGGCTCACCGGTCAGCCGAGCAGGTCCAGGACTGTGGTCATGGACCCGCTCCGCAGCAGATAGTCCTCGGCCTCCTGGAGGTGCAGGCGCCACAGCTGCTCGGCGGCCTCGGCGCTGCGCGCGGCGACCAGGTCGACGAGCGCGCCGTGGGCGCGGAAGCCCCGGCGGTTGGCCCGGATGTTCTCGGGACTGCCGGCGTCCAGGTCGACGTGGGACCAGTTCGCCTGGTCGATGATGTGCCGGACCATGCCGTTGAGGACGCCGAGCGTCTCGTTGCCCGCCAGTTCGACGACGAGGGCGTGGAACTCCATATGGGCGCGGATGAAGGCCGGCGGGTCGTCCATGAGCCGCTCGGCCCCGGCGACGGCGGCCCGCAGCCGCGACAGGTCCTCGTCCGTGCGCCGCTCGGCCAGCAGACCGGCGCACGGCGCCTCGATCACGGTACGGGCGTCGTACACGTCCTTGAGGGTCGTGCCCCGGTACTCCAGCACCACGCCGGCGTAGCGGGCGGCCACGGTGCCTTCCGGGACCTGCACCCGAGCCCCGCCCCGGGCGCCCCGGCGCACGCTGATCAGCGACTCGGACTCCAGCACCCGGAACGCCTCGCGCAGGGTCGGCCTGGACACCGCGAACTCCTCCATGAGCGCGGTCTCGGACGGCAGCGCGTCCCCCTCGGCCAGTTCGCCGCGCACGATCATCCGACGCAGCCGGGCCGCCACCAGCTCGGCCATCTTGGGGACGCGTACCGGCGTGTTCGCCACGGCGCCCACCTCCGCCCTCAGTGGGTGTTCTCCGGTACGAAGTACGGCAGCGCGATCTCGTCGGTGAGGGCGCGGAAGTCCACGCGGACGCGCAGACCGATGACGACGTCGTCGGGGGCGCCCGCGTCGACGTGCGTCAGCAGGGTGCCCCCGTCGTCGAGGTCGACGACGGCCAGTGCGAAGGGGGTCTCGAAGCCGGGGCCGGGCGCGCGGTGCACGACCGTCACCGAGTAGACGGTCCCCCGGCCGGCGCTCGGTGCGTACTGCCAGTCCCGTGACAGGCAGCCGGGACAGGCCGGCTCGGGGACGAAGAAGCGCAGGCCGCAGGCCGGGCAGTGCGGGACGACCAGTTCGCCGCGCCGGGCCGCGTCCCAGAACGGCCGGGACAGCGCGGTGGGGACGGGGACGGGCCTGCTCATCGCTGCCTCCCCAGCACGCTCATCTCGTAGTGCTGCGCTCCTGAGCCGGCGTTGCCGACGACCGCCAGCTCCGCGCCCTCGACCTGGTGCACGGCCGTGCCGCGCAACTGCCGTACCGCCTCGACGACTTTGAGTGTCATCTGCTGGGTTCCGTTCCACGCGTACGACAGACAGCCGCCGTCCGGGTTGACGGGATGCTTGCCGCCGACGGCGATGGCGCCGCCGGCCGCCAGGGGCCCGCCCTCTCCTTCCCCGCACAGCCCGAGGATCTCCAACTGTCTGATGATCTCGAAGGAGTTCGGGTCGTAGAGGGAGAAGACGTCCACGTCGTGCGGGGTCACGCCGGCCATGGCGTACGCGCGTGTGGCGGCGTCCCGGCCGAGTTGGCCGACCTCCCGGTGGAGCGCGGGGTTGGCGTACGCGGCCTGGTGGTACTCCATGCCGCCGCCGAGTACGGCGACGGGCGGCTGCGGCAGGTCCCGGGCCCGTTCGGCGGTGGTGACGACGAGTGCCGCGCCGCCCTCTCCTACGATGCAGCAGTCCAGCAGGTGGAGCGGGGTGGCCACCGGGCGTGAGGCGAGCACGTCCTCGGCGGTGTACGGGCCGCGCCCGTACATCATCGCCTCCGGGTTGGTGGTGCCGTTGTTCCGGATGGTGGCGGCGACCTCCGCGAGCTGGCGGGAGGTGGTTCCGTACTCGTGCATGTGCCTGGCGGCCACCAGCGCGAACTGGGCGACGACGTAGCTGCCCCACACGTCGGCGAACTCCAGCGGTACGCCCGCGCCGACGGGGCCCGTGCCACGCGAGACCAGCTTGCAGCCGCCGACCACGACGGTGTCGGCGAATCCGGCCCGGACCGCCGCAGCCGCTTTCAGCAGGCCCCGCGAGCCCGCGTTGTCGAGCATCGAGTCGCTGGTCCAGCGCAGGTCCCGGCCGAGCATGCGCGCCCAGGAGCTGCCCTCGCCGGGGACGCCCCCCGGGCCGGGCCAGTCGACCTGGGCGCCGTCGACGTCCGCCGGGGTCAGCCCGGCATCGGCGATCGCGCCCTGTACCGCGTCGAGGGCCAGGTCCATGGCGTCGCGGTGCGGAAGTGACAGCGCCTGCTCGGTGGCGTGCACGCCGACGACGACGGGCCGGCGACGGTCCCCGGGGTTCATCGTCCGGCGCCGAGTGTGTCGCCACCGGGATAGCCGCCTCCGCCGAAGCGCCCGTCGAGCGCCTCGTAGTCCTTCGCGTGGTCCTTCGTGCGCGGCAGGGCGTCGATGAACTCCACCGTCTTCGGCTTCTTGTACGAGGCGATCCGCGCCCGGCAGTGCTCGACGATGTCCGCCGCGGTGACCGGCCCGGCGTCCTGGTGCAGTACGACGACCGCCTTGACGTCCTGCGCCCAGCGTTCGTTGGGCACGCCGATCACGGCGGCCTCCTTCACCGCGGGGTGCGCTTCGATGCAGTTCTCGACCTCGGCCGGGAAGATGTTCTCGGCGGCCGACTTGAGCATGCGGGTCGTCGTGCCGAGGAAGCTGATCGTGCCGTCGCTCTCGCGCCGGCCGAGGTCGGTGGTGTGCCACCAGCCGAAGCGGAAGCGTTCCTCATTGGTCTCGGGCCGGTTCCAGTAGCCGAGGTGCACGAGATCGCCGCGGACGCAGATCTCCCCGACCTCGCACTCCTCACCCTGCTCGTCGAGGACGCGTACGGCGGTGAAGGGGCCGGGCCGTCCCGCGTTGCCGAGACCGCTGCCGCCGTAGGCACCGGTCACGGCGAAGCCGGTCACCTCGGTCTGGCCGTATCCGCGGCCCTCGCCACCGCCGTTGCGGGTGAAGCGGCTGGTGTCCGTGGGGACGGTGCCCTGCCACAGTGGGGCGGCGACGCTGGCCCTCAGGTGGGAGAGGTCGTGCCCGGCTTCGTGGTTCAGCGCGACGAGCTGGGCGATGGTGGGCGGCATCAGGTAGGCGTGGGTGCACTGTTCGGCCGCCAGCAGCGGGAGGAGTTCCTCGGCGACGACGCGGCGCACGATCACGTTCTTGCCGCCGTGGACGAAGGCGGGGACCCCCCAGAACTGGTAGTTGCCGATGTGGAACATCGGTCCGGCGCCGAGGAAGGCGGTCTCCGTGCCGATGTCCCCCATCCAGGCGGCGCTCGCGCCCATGGCGAGGAGGTTGCGGTGCGAGAGCATCGAGCCGGACTGCCGTCCGGAGATCGCCGCGGTGTAGATGACCAGGAGTGCGGAGTCGGGGTCGACGTGGGCGGTCGGGGCCTCGGGTGCGGCGGAGGCCAGGAAGGCCTCGTACGAGCCGGGGCCCTCGGTGTCGTGCTGGAGCCACAACGCCCCGTGGTCGGCGCCCAGTTCGGCCCGTGCCTTGCGGACGGTGTCGCCGATCTCCTCGTCCTGCCAGACCACGACCCGGGGGTCGAAGTCCTCCACGGCGAAGGCCATTTCGGGCGCGGCCCAGCGCCAGTATCCCGGGCAGACCATGGCGCCGATCTTGGCTGCGGCGCCGAGCAGCTCCCAGATGCGGAAGGAGTTCTGGCCCAGCCACAGGATGCGGTCGCCGGGTCCGACCCCGGCGTCGGTGAGGGCGTGGGCGAGCCGGTCGGTGCGCTCGTCGAGCTGCGGCCAGGTCAGCCGGATGTCGCCGTCGACGAGGGCGACGCCGTCGGGATAGGACCTGCGGTGCTCACGGATGAGGTCGCCGAACGTCAGGCTGCGGGCGGGATTCACGGTCGATCGCTCCTGTGGGTTCTCGTCAGACGCGGGCAACGCCGACGCCCTTCACGTGGATGAACTCCTCCAGCCCGGCCCTGCCGCCTTCTCGTCCGAACCCGCTGAGGCCGACGCCGCCGAAGGGTGTGGCAGGAGAAGTGATCGGGTTCGGGCCGGGGTTGACGTAGACCGTCCCGGCCCTCAGGCGGGGCACCAGGCGGTTGACGCGGGCGATGTCGCGGGACTGGATGTAGGCGGACAGGCCGTACTCGGTGTCGTTGGCGAGGGCGACGGCCTCGTCCTCCGTGTCGAACGGCATGATGGCGAGGACCGGGCCGAAGATCTCCCGCTGGGCGAGGCCGCTGCGGTTGTCGACATCGGCGAAGACGGCCGGGGAGACGAAGTAGCCGTCGGACTCGATGCGTTCACCGCCGAGGACGAGGCGTCCGGCGCCGCCCTCGACCGCCTGCTCGATCACGTCCTGGACGCGGTCGCGGGCTGCTGCGTTGACGAGAGGGCCGATGTAGGTCGACGGGTCGAGCGGGTCGCCCACGGGCAGGTGGGCGACGACTCCGGTGACGCGCGCGACGACCTCGTCGTAGACCGGGCGCTCGACCAGCAGGCGGGTGGGCAGCGCACAGCCCTGGCCGGTGTTGCTCAGGGCGAAGGCCGCGCAGTAGGGCACGACGGTGTCGAGGTCGGTGTCGGCGAAGAGCAGGTTGGCGGACTTGCCGCCCAGCTCGAACAGGACGGGTTTGAGGCTCTGGGCGGCGGCCGCCATGATGCGGCGCGCGGTGGCGGGCCCGCCGGTGAAGGAGATCTTGTCCACGCCGGGGTGGGTCACGAGGGCGGCTCCGGCGTCACCGAGTCCGGTGACGACGTTGATCACACCGTCGGGGATGCCCGCCTCGCGCGCCAGGTCGGCGAAGAGCAGGGCGGAGTACGGCGTCGTCTCGGCCGGCTTGATCACCACGGTGTTCCCGGCGGCGAGCGACGGCGGGACCTTCATCGCCAGGGAGAGCGCCGGCGAGTTCCAGGTGATGATGTGGCCGATGACGCCGTAGGGCTCGGCGAGGGTGTACTCGACGTTCTCGTGCGGGCTGTAGGCGGCGCCGACCACGCCCTCGATCTTGTCGGCCCAGCCGGCGTAGTACTCGGTCCACTCGGCGACGTGCGGTCCGACGTTCTCCGCCCAGCCGCCGATGCAGACGCCGTTCTCCAGCGGGCAGATCGCCGCGAAGTCCTCGATGTGGTCGCGGATGAGCTGTGCGAAGCGGGTGAGCAGGCGGCGCCGCTCGGCGGGCCGCATGGGCCCCCAGACCTCGAAGGCCTGCCGTGCGGCGGCCACGGCCCGGTCCACCTCGGCGGGCCCGGCGAGCGGGACGAGCGCCTGGACGAGTCCGGTGGCGGGGTTGACGTGCTCGTACAGGCCGCCGCTGGTGTCGTGGAGGTCCTTGCCGCCGATGACGAGCCGGGGGCGCGGCAGATCCCGTTCGGCGCGTTCCTGGTGCAGCTTCACGTCGACCGTGACCACGGTGCCTCCTGGAGCCCACTACGCTGCAGTCCGTACAGCTTAAATAGATAACCTATTTAGCCGAACCAATCAATGGCCCCCGCTCCCGGGAACGCTCCTCACAGCCCCAGCGACCGCCCGACGATCTCCTGCATGATCTCCGAGGTGCCGCCGAACACCCGCTGCACCCGGCTGTCGCGCCAGATGCGGGCGATCTCGTACTCGTTGACGTAGCCGTAGCCGCCGAAGAGCTGCATACAGCGGTCGATGACCGCCCAGCCGGTCTCCGTGGTCCAGTACTTGGCCGCGGCGGCCTCCTCGGCCGTCAACTCGCCCTGGACCAGGGCCATGATGCAGCCGTCGACATAGACCCGCGCGGCACTGAGCCTGGCCTTGATGTCGGCGAGGGCGAACCGGTTGGCCTGGAACCCACCGATCGGCTGCCCGAAGGCGGTGCGGGTCCTGGCGTACTCAAGGGTCACGTCGAAGGCCCGCTGCGCGGAGGCGAGCGCGGCGACGGCGATGGCGAGCCGCTCGGTGGGGAGGTTGCCCATCATGTGGTAGAAACCGCTCCCCTCCTGGCCGATCAGGTTCTCGGCGGGGACGCGGACCTCGTGGAAGAAGAGCTCGGCGGTGTCCTGGGCCTTCATCCCGACCTTGTCGAGCTTGCGTCCGCGCTCGAAGCCCTCGGCGCCGCGCTCGACGACGATCAGGCTGATGCCCTTGTGCCCGGCCGCCGGGTCGGTCTTGCAGGCGACGATGACGAGGTCGGCCAGGATGCCGTTGGTGATGAAGGTCTTGGAGCCGTCGATCACCCACTCGTCGCCGTCCCGGCGGGCGGTGGTGCGCATGCCCTTGAGGTCTGACCCGGCAGCCGGCTCCGACAGGGCGAGCGCGCAGATGGTCTCGCCGGCGATCACTCCGGGCAGCCAGCGGGCCTTCTGCTCCGGGGTGGTCAGGTTCATGAGGTAGGGCGGGATCACGTCGTTCTGGAGGCCGAGCCCGATACCGACGGCGCCGGTGGCGGCCATCTCCTCCGCCATGACGGCGTTGTAGCGGAAGTCCCGGACACCCTGCCCGCCGTACTCCTCCGGGAACTCCCAGCCGATCAGCCCGGCCTTCCCCGCCGCCGCCCAGGCGGCGCGGCCGACCTGCCCGTCGCGCTCCCACTCCGCGCTGTACGGGACGCATTCCCGCAGGTAGTAGGAGCGGGCGGTCTCGCGGAACAGGTCGTGCTCCTCGGCGAAGATCGTACGGCGCATCTCGACTCCACTCCTGCGTCTCACATACTCTGCATCTCGCTTATTTAGCTGAAGTAGTTATACGATAGCGCTGTTTTTGGTGCCGGGACAGGGAGGGCGCGTGAGCGTACGGGACAAGGTGGCGCTCGTCACCGGAGCGGGGCGCGGCATCGGCGAGGCGATCGCCGACCGGCTCGCCGGCCGGGGAGCCGCGGTCGCCGTCTGCGACCTGGACCCCGAAGCCGCGGACAAGGTGGCGGCACGGCTCGCGGAGCGGTACGGGGTGCGCGCGGCCGGTGTCGGCGCGGACATCTCCGACCGCGCGGCCGTGCATGCGGCCGTGGAGCGGGTGGCGGCCGAACTCGGCCCGGTGGACGTACTGGTGAACAACGCGGCCGTCGATGTCATCGGCCGGTTCGTCGACAGCGACGAGGAGACCTGGGACCGGATCATCGCCGTCAACCTGCGCGGGACGATCACGATGACCCGGGCGGTGCTCGACCCGATGATCGAGCGCGGCTTCGGCAGGATCGTCCACATCGCCTCGGACGCAGGCCGCGTCGGCTCCTCCGGCGAGGTCGTCTACTCCGCGACGAAGGGCGGCGTCATCGCCTTCGGCAAGGCCCTCGCCCGCGAGGTCGCCCGGCACGGCATCACCGTGAACAGCGTCTGTCCCGGTCCGACCGACACCGCGCTGCTCGGCCAGGTCGCCGAGTACAGCCAGAAGATGTACGACGCGACCGTCCGGGCCATCCCGCTGCGCCGGGTCGCGCAGCCCGGCGAGATCGCCGGTGCGGTGGCCTTCCTCGTGTCCGACGACGCCGCCTACCTGACCGGGCAGACGCTCTCGGTCAGCGGCGGCCTGACGATGGTCTGAGGTGGGCACCGTGCTGCGTGTCGAACTCCGGGACCGGATCGCCGTGTTGACCCTCGACCGGCCGGAGCGGCTCAACGCCGTCGGCTCGGAGACCGTGGACCTGCTCGCCCAGGCGCTGGACGACGTCCGTGACGACGACGACGTACGCGCGCTGGTCGTGGCCGGAGCGGGCCGTGCCTTCTCGGCCGGCGCCGACCTGGGCGAGATCGAGTCGTTCACCTCCCCCGGGCAGTTCCGGGCCTTCGTGGGGCGGCTGACCGAGGCGTACGCACTGCTGGAGGAGTTCCCCAAACCGTCGGTCGCGGCCGTTCACGGGTTCGCCTTCGGCGGCGGACTGGAGCTGGCGCTCGCCTGTGACCTGCGGGTGGCGGAGCGCGGCGCCAAGCTCGGTCTGCCCGAGATGAAGCTGGGCGTCCTGCCCGGCGCGGGCGGTACCCAGCGGCTCCCGCGCCTGCTGCCACCGGCGATCGCCAGGCAGATGATCCTCACCGGCGAACCGATCGACGCGGAACGCGCCTGGCGGCTCGGGCTGGTCAACGAACTGGCCGAACCCGGCGGCGCACTCGCCGCCGCCGAGAAACTGGCCGGCGCGCTCACGGCCGGGGCACCCCTCGCAATCGCCGCGGGCAAGCGGCTGATCCACCACGGGCCCGGCATGGACCTGGAGACGGCGATCGCCTACGAGCGGGAGACCGTCACCGTGCTGTTCTCCACCGAGGACCGGGCCGAGGGGCTCAGGGCCTTCCGGGAACGGCGCCCGGGCGAGTTCCGCGGCGCGTAGCCGACCGACCCGACAGATCTGGAGGTGGGCCGTGCGGCCCCTGGAAGGCATTTCCGTCGTCGAGCTGGGCATGTGGGTGGCCGCCCCGGCCGCGGCCACCATGCTCGCGGACTGGGGCGCCGACGTCGTGAAGGTGGAGGCACCCACCGGGGACCCCAACCGGTACACGCTCAAGCACGTCGGCCAGGACATCGACAGCGCACCCCCGTTCGAGACCGACAACCGCGGCAAGCGCGGAATCGTCCTCGACCTGCGCTCGCCGGACGGCAAGCACGTTCTGGAACGGCTGCTCGCACGCGCCGACGTCTTCGTCACCAACCTCCGCCCCGGCGCCCTGGAGCGGCTGGGCCTGGCCCCGGACGAGCTGCGCGCCCGCCATCCCCATCTGGTCGTGGGCACGCTGACGGGTTACGGCTGGTCGGGGGCCGAACGCGACCGGGCCGGATACGACGTCTCCGCCTTCTGGGCCCGGCCCGGCATCGCCGCCATGCTCAACCCGGCCGGCGAGCCGCCGCCAGGCATCCGGCCCGGACTCGGCGACCGCACGGCCGCCGCCAACCTGGTGGCTGGCGTGCTGGCCGCGCTGCTGCGCCGGGCGCGCACCGGCGAGGGCGGCGTGGTGGACGTCTCGCTGCTGCGCTCCGGTACGTACGCCAACGGCAACGACCTCGCCCTGCAGAACTTCTTCGGCAGACGCGGCCGCACCCGCCCCCGCACCGAGCACGAGTCCCCGCTCTACAACTGCTACCGGGCCGCCGACGACCGGTGGTTCTGGCTGGTGGGCCTGGAGGGCAACCGGCACTGGCCCGGCGTCGTCGACGCGCTCGGCCGCCCGGACCTGGCGACGGACGAGCGGTTCGCGACGGGCAGGGCCCGCCGGGGCCACGTGCGCGAGCTCATCGCCGTGTTCGACGAGGAGTTCGCGAAACGTCCGTTGGAGGAGTGGGCGGCCCGGTTCAACGCCGAAGGCGTGTGGTGGGCGCCGGTGCAGACCCTGGCGGAGGTCTCCGCGGACCCGCAGGCCGAGGCCGTCGGGGCGTTCGTCGAGCAGCCCGGCATGGGCGACGGGCCACCGCTCAGGACGGTGGCGACCCCGGTGAGCTTCTGGGGCGTGGACGACAAGCCGCGCTCCGGCGCTCCCGCCCTCGGCGAGCACACCGACGACGTACTCCGTGAACTCGACTGACCCGACTCAATCGCAAAGGAGGCAGGACGTGGGCATTCTCGACGACAAGGTCGCCATCGTGACCGGCGGCGGCAGAGGCCTCGGCCGGGCGCACTGTCTGGCGCTCGCCGAGGCCGGCGCGACCGTGGTGGTGAACGACCTCGGCTCGGGCGTGCACGGCGAGCGGACCGGTGACTCCCCCGCCGACGAGGTGGTGGCGGAGATCACCGAGCTGGGCGGCAGGGCGGTCGCCAACCACGGGTCGGTCACGGACTGGGCGGCCACGGAGGCGATGGTGGCGGACACGGTCGCCGAGTTCGGACGGCTGGACGTCGTCGTCAACAACGCCGGGATCGTGCGCGACCGCATGCTGTTCTCGATGACCGAGGCCGAGTTCGACGCCGTGATCGCGGTGCATCTGAAGGGCACCTTCGCCCTCACCCGGCACGCCTGCGCATACTGGCGCGAGGCGTCCAAGCGTGGTGAGCGGGTCGCCGGACGGGTCATCAACACGACGTCCGGGACGGGCCTGTTCGGCAATCAGGGGCAGTCCAACTACGGTGCCGCGAAGGCCGGGATAGCCGGGCTCACCGTCCTCACCTCCCTGGAGATGCGCCGTTACGGCGTCACCGCGAACGCCATCTCGCCGATCGCGGCCACCCGGATGACGGACGGACTGGACGTCGGCGCGTCCCTGCTGCCCGCCGACGGCTTCGATCCGCGCGACCCCGCCAACGCCTCCGGCGTCGTCGTCTACCTCGCCTCCGACGACGCGGCCTGGCTGACCGGGCAGGTCCTGCGCATCGAGGGCAACCGGCTGAACCGGCTCCAGGGCTGGACCGTGGCCGCGGTCCACCCCAGCGAGTCAGGCAAGGCCCTCACCTACGACGAACTCGTCGAGGCGGTACCGCAGTTGTACGGTGCCGCGCCCGCCGGCCGGGCCACCGGAGCGGGCCAGTGAGGACCGCGGGGCATGACCTCGCCGCCCTCGTGCTGCGGGCCACGCTCGGCCCGATGCTCGTCGCCCACGGCTGGAACAAGGTCGCCGGACCGGGCGGGCTCAAGGGCACCACGGGCTGGTTCGAGGCGCTCGGACTGCGACCGGCCGAGGTGCACGCCCGGATGGCGGCCGGGACGGAGCTGGCGGCGGGCGTCGGCATCGCCCTGGGCGTGGCCGGTCCCCTCCCCGCGGCGGCCGCCGTCGGTCTGATGACCGTGGCGGCGCGCACCGACCACCGGGGCAAGGGCTTCTTCGTCTTCAAGGGCGGCTGGGAGTACGTCGGCGTCGTGGGCGGTGCGGCCGTCGCCCTGGCGGGCCTGGGCAACGGCAGGTACTCCCTCGACGGGCTGCTGCGCAGGCAACGCGCGGGCGTGGGCCCCGCGTTGCTGGCGGCAGGACTCGGCACGGCGAGCGCGGCAGCGCTGCTGGCCCTCTGCTACCGGCCGGCGCGCGAGCCGGACGGGACACAGGCGGATCACTAGGCATCACTGGGCATCACTAGGCAAGGGAGTCGATATGGACGCCGCTGACTTCAGCGCGGTGCTGTCCGAGGTCCGGCGTTTCGTCCGGGAACGCGTCATGCCGCTTGAGGCAGAGATAGACGAGAAGGACGAGATGCCCGCGGACGTCCGCGAGGCGGCCAGGAAGATGGGGCTGTTCGGCTTCGCACTGCCCGAGGAGTACGGCGGGCTGGGTCTGTCGATGTACGAAGAGGCCCAGTTGATGTTCGAACTCGGATACACGACACCGTCGTTGCGCTCGATGTTCGGCACGAACAACGGCATCGCCGGACACGTCCTGATGGTCGGCGGCACGGCGGAGCAGAAGGCCGAGTGGCTGCCGAGGATCGCCTCCGGTGACGTACTGGCGTCGTTCGCGCTCACCGAACCCGAGGCCGGTTCGGACCCCTCCACGCTGACGACACGCGCCCACCCGGACGGGGACGAGTGGGTGATCAACGGCGCCAAGCGGTACATCACCAACGCCCCGGTCGCCGACGTCTTCATGGTCTTCGCCCGCACCGACCCCGACGCGCCGCGCACTCGCGGCATCTCGACCTTCCTGGTCCCGGCCGGCACCAAGGGGCTGACCGTGGCGCCCCGGGACCACAAGATGGGCCAGTTCGGCGCCTGGACCGCGGACGTGTACTTCGACGACGTACGTGTACCGGCCACTGCCCTCGTCGGCGGTGAGGACGGCCTGAACCGCGGCTTCGCCACCGCGATGGGCTGTATCGCGCACGGCAGGGTGCACATCTCCTCCCTCTGCGTGGGCATGGCGGAACGCCTGGTCGACGAGTCGGTCGCATACGCCCGCACGCGCCGCCAGTCCGGCAGGCTCATCGGTTCGTTCCAGCTCGTCCAGGGTCTGATCGCCGACTCGATGACCGACTACTACGCGGGCCGGGCCACGGTCCTGGAGGCCGCACGGGCCTTCGACGCCGGTACCGACACCAAGATCGGCCCGTCCTGTACGAAGTACTTCGCCAGCGAGATGGTCTGGCGCGTGGCGGACCGCGCCGTGCAGATCCACGGCGGGGCGGGCTACATGCGCGGGGTCGCCGTCGAGCGCTTCTACCGTGACGCCCGGCTGTTCCGCATCTACGAGGGCACCAGCCAGATCCAGCAGGTCATCATCGCGAAGGCGCTGCTGGGCGACGCGGCACGCGGCTGAGCCGGAGCCGACGCCCCGGCCCACAGCCCGACCTCGCCGCCCAGCACCTCGTCCACGGCGAGCGCCAATCCGACCGCCTCTGCGATCCCGGCTTCGCACCGCGGGGCGGAGCCGGCGACCAACGCGCCCACGCGCAGACCACGGTCTCGGACATCCGGTCCGCGGCCTGCCCCGACCAGATCGCCTCGGGGTCCCGGGGCGCTTGCGTCACGGCCCTGCAGAACCTTCTCAACGGCTACGGCCTGTACGTCACGGTCGACGGACGCTTCGGCGCGGCGGCCCTCGCCGCGGTCCGGGCCTTCCAGACCGAGGCCGGGATCACCGTGACCGGCAAGGTCGACTCAGGGACCGAGAAGCTCCTGTACAGCGTGGCCCGCGGTCCGCTGCGGCCCGGCGCGGTCACCGTGACCGAGAGCGTCAACGCCGTCGACATCGCCAGGTGCCTCACCGCCGGTGCGAACAGCTCGGACATCCAGGTCTGGGGGTGCACCGGCGCCGCCGGGCAGAAGTGGGCGCTGTACCCCGTGCCGGCGCAGCCCGCCCAGTACTCCGCCGTCAGCCAGGGAAGTCACCTCTGCCTGGGCGCCGACAGCGCCACCAGCGGCCAGAACGGCCGGCGCATCCGCGGCCGGAGCTGTGACGGACTGCCCGCGCAGCGGTGGAGGTTCGGCGCCGCGGGCCCGAACGGCGGCCGGACGCTGGTCAGCGTCCCGGACGGCTTCTGCCTGGACGCGGGGGGCGGCCGCCTCCGGCCAGGACGGCCAGCGGGTGCAGGGGTTCGGATGCGCGGGGAGCAGCAACCAGGTGTGGGCCTTCCTGACACCGGTCCCGTCGCAGCCGCCGTCAGATCCCGAGCCGGTCCAGCAGCCGCTCGTGGTACACGGCCGGCCCGCCGAACAGCAGTTGCGAGGCCTTGGCGCGCCGGAAGTACAGATGGGCCGGATGCTCCCAGGTGAAGCCGATGCCGCCGTGGACCTGGATGTTCTCCATGGCCGCGAACATGTACGCCCGTGAGCAGCACGCGTGTGCAACAGCCGCGGCGACCGGGAAGTTGGTGGCGTCCTGTGCAGCCAGCAGCGCCGCCTCCCGTGACGCGGCCTCGGCGAGTGAGACCTGGACGAGCATGTCCGCGCACTTGTGTTTGACCGCCTGGAAGCTGCCGATCGGCCGGCCGAACTGGTGCCGGGTGCGCGCGTACTCCGCGCTCGTCTCCAGGCAACGGCGGGCCCCGCCGGTCTGCTCGGCGGCCAGTCCGACGGAGGCCACGTCCAGGACCCGGGCCATGACGCGTCCGCCCGCGCCGTCCGTGCCGACCAGGGTCGCGGGCGTGGAGTCGAACGCCAGCCGGGCCATGGCCCGCGTGGCGTCAAGGGTTTCGAGCGGCTCGGCCGACAGTCCGGCAGCCGACCGGTCGACGGCGAACAGCGACGGACCGGCGACGGTACGGGCGACGACCAGGACCAGATCCGCCGTCGTGCCGTCGATGACGAAGCACTTGCGGCCGGTCAGCCGCCAGCCGCCGTCCCCGTCCGGCACCGCGCGCACGGTGATCAGCGCGGGGTCCCAGGAGCCGTCGTCCTCGGCGACGGCGAGGGTGGCCGTGGTACGTCCGGCGGCAATGCCGGGCAGGTGACGCGCGCAGGCGTCCTTGTCGCCCGAGGCCAGCAGGGCCTGGGCGGCCAGAAGGACGGTGGCGAAGAAGGGTGCGCAGAACAGGGCGCGGCCCATCTCCTCCAGGACCACGCCGAGTTCGACGAGGCCGAAGCCGTCGCCGCCGTACTCCTCGGGGATGGCCAGGCCCGGCAGCCGTAGCTGGTCGGCCGCCTGCGCCCACACCTCGGGGTCGAAGTGCGGCTCACTCTCCATGAGCTTGCGCACGGCCTCTTCCGGTGCTTTGGCCTCCATGAACTCCCTGACGGATGACCGGAGTTCTCTCAACTCGCGCTCGTCGGCGATCATGCGCGTGCCTCCTTCGGCAGGCTGAGGACGCGTTCCGCGAGGATGTTCTTCATGATCTCCTCGGTACCGCCGAGGATGCGCAACGCCGGTGTGGCCAGCAGGAGTTCGGACCAGGAATAGGTGCCCCAGCGGCCGGTGTCGGCGATGATGCGGGGGCCGAGGCACTCGGACACGAAGTGGGCGGCCCGGGTGAGGTTCTGTCCGTACATCAGCTTGGCGACGGACCTCTCGGGGCCGGGTGTGATCCCCGCCCGCAGAGTGCGCTGCGCACGCTCGTTGAGGTAGCCGGTGGCCATCGTGTCCACGAGGATCTCGGCGAGGCGTCCGCGCAGGGCGCGGTCGTCCCAGGTCCAGGTGGCGCGCATGAGCGCCGAGAGGTGATCGGGGGACAGGGCTGCGTCCACCGGCCCCGCGCCCTCGCTGCCGACGGTGTCGCGCTCGTTCATCAGAGTGGTCAGGGCGACGGTCCAGCCGCCGTCGACCTCGCCGACGCGGTGGTCGTCGGGGATGCGGACGTCGGTGAGGAAGACCTCGTTGAAGTCGGCGCCGCCGGTCATCTGCCGCAGCGGGCGGACCTCGACGCCGGGGGCGTCCATGGGGACGAGGAAGGCCGTGATGCCGTGGTGCTTGGGCGCGTCGGGGTTCGTCCGGGTCAGCGCGAGGCCGATCTCGCTGTGCTGGGCGACGGACGTCCACACCTTCTGCCCGTTCAGCACCCAGTCCTCGCCCTCACGGACGGCCCGGGTCGCCACACTCGCCAGGTCGGATCCGGCGCCGGGCTCGCTGAACAGCTGGCAGGCGATGGCGTCCCCACGGTACATCGCGGGCAACCAGCGTTCCTTGATGCCGGGTTGGGCGTGGGCGAGGATCGTCGGCCCGATCATGCCGAGGCCGATCACGCCGAGCACGCCGGTGTCCGGGACGTCGTACTCGGCCTCGATACTGTCGTAGAGCAGGTCATGGACGGAGGTCAGGCCCCGGCCGCCGTACTCGGGCGGGCCGGTGATCCAGCCGAAGCCGTTCTCGTGGCGGATCCGCTGCCAGGCACGCGCCCGCCGCACCTGCTCCGCCTCCTCCTCGGGCGGGAGGCTGCTGAAGTACGCCATCGAGTCGTCGCCCTCGCCCCAGGGGGCGGCGGCACGGTCGAGGGACTTCGCCGCGTGCGCGTCGAGGAAGCGGCGCACCTCGGCGGCGAAGTCCTGCGTGTCCTGCGTTTCGTGGAGCGAACCCATTGCGAAGTCCCCAGTGCTTTCAGGTCGAGAGGATCGTCACCGCCGACACGCCCGGCGCGCCGTACAGGTGGGTGTAGCCGACGCGGGGGGTGCCCGGGATCTGCCGGGTGCCGGCCGCGCCGCGTAGTTGGAGGACGACCTCGTGGATCTGGCGCAGTCCGGACGCGCCGATGGGCTCCCCGTTGCCGAGCAGGCCGCCGTCGGTGTTGACCGGGAGCGGGCCGCCGATCTCGGTGGCGCCCTCGGCGATGAGACGCTCCTGTTCGCCGTCCTTGCAGAGGCCGTTCTCCGCCATGTGGATGATCTCCGACCCGGCGTCGGTGTCCTGGAGCTGTGCGACGTCGACGTCCTCCGGGCCGACACCCGCGAGTTCGTATGCCGCGCGTGAGGCGTCCACGGTCGGGCTCGCCACCGGTTCGCCCACCGGGAACGACGGGCTCTGCACCTCGAAGGCACCGAGCCTGCGGCTGCGCAGAGCGGTGGAGCGGATCCGTACGGGCTTTCCGGTGTACTTGTGCGCCTGGTCGGCCCGGCACAGCACGATCGCCGCCGCGCCCTCGTCCGGGCCGCAGTACATGTACTGGCGAAGCGGGTAGTTGAGGACCGGCGAGGCGAGGATCTCGGCCACCGAGAGCGGGGTACGGCGCCAGGCCTTGTCGTTGACGGCCGCGTTGGCGAAGTTCTTGGCGGCCACGCGGGCGAGCGTCTCGTGGGAGATGCCGTACTCGTGCATATAGCGGTTGATCTTCATGCCGAAGAAGTGCGTGGTCAGGAAAAGGCCGGTCTGCCCGTACCAGGAGGGGATGCCGGCCACGGACGGATCGGCCGCGAAGGCGCCGCGCGGGTGCTTGTCCAGGCCGATGGCGATGGTCAGGTCGTGCTCGCCGGTCTCGATGGCACGGGCCGCGAGCGCGATCGCCGTACCGGCCGTGGCGCAGCCGTTGAACACGCCGCGCAGCGGCACACCGGTCAGGCCGAGCCGTCCCACGATGGCGTCAGGATTGGCGACCTCGTAGCTGCCGATGTAACCGCCCTGTATCTGCGGCCAGTTCACGCCCGCGTCGGCGAGCGCGAGCCGTACCGCGTCCGCGCCCATGTCCAGTGCGGGCTTTCCGGGGAACCGCCCGAAGGGGTGGAGCCCCACGCCGATGATGACGGCCTCGGTCACGGTGTCGCCTCCTCGTCCGGGGTGAACGCGAACGTGAGGACCTCGGTGCCGTCGTCCTGCACGGTGTAGGGCACGAGCGTCAGCCGCATGGGCCGGCCGATACGGAGCTTGCGCGGGTCGGGTTCGGTGAGGCGGGCCTCGACCAGCAGTTCGCCGGGGAGTTCGACGTAGCCGACCGCGTAGGGCTCGAAGGCCTCGGGGCCGTCGTACGGCGGGGACGGCGGCCGGAAGTCCTGGGTGGTGTACGTCCACAGCGTCCCGCGGTCGGCGAGCAGGCGTTCCTTCGACTCCGTGCTCGCACACCGCACGCAGTCGGGGGCGGCCGGGAAGCTCACCAGGCCGCAGTCGGCGCACTCGGAGCCGATGAGGCGGGGCGGGTTGTCGGCGTCGGGCGGCCAGGTGAACAGGCCCTCGGCGACCGGGCGTCGTGCCGTCGTCATGTCACGCCCCGTTCCGGTTGCCGAGGACGTCGGCGTTCGGTGCCGCCTTGGCGACCAGGTTCGGGACCACGGAGGACAGCTCCTGGGGCGTCCACCGGGTCTCGGCGCTCGCACCGGGGCCGTTGACCCAGCCCTCCAGTACGGTGATCCGGTTGCCGACGACGCCGAAGACCCGGCCGGTGACCTCTCGCGACGCCGCCGAGCCCAGCCACACCACCAGCGGCGAGATGGCTTCGGGGGTGAGGTCCTGCTGCTGCGCGGCCTGCCGCATCATCTCGATGTCCTCGGTCAGCCGGGTGAGTGCGGTGGGAGCGATGGCGTTCACCGTCACCCCGTAGCGGGCGAGTTCGGCGGCGGCGATGACCGTGAGGCTTGCGATGCCGGCCTTGGCCGAGCCGTAGTTGGACTGTCCCGGGTTGCCGAAGATGCCGGACGGGGAGGTCGTGTTGATCACCCGGGCGTCGTTGGCGTGACCGGCCTTGGCACGCTCCCGCCAGTAGGCGGCCGCGTGGTGCAGGGTGGCGAAGCTGCCCTTGAGGTGGACGGCGAGCACGCTGTCCCAGTCCTGCTCGGTCATCGACACGATCATCCGGTCGCGCAGGATGCCGGCGTTGTTGACCAGTACGTCCAGGCCGCCGTAGGTGTCCACGGTCTGACGGACGAGCCGGCCGGCGCCGTCCCAGGCGGAGATGTCGTCCGTGTTGGCGACGGCCTCGCCGCCGGCCGCGACGATCTCGTCCACCACGGCCTGGGCGGGTCCGGCCGAGGCGCCCCCGCCGTCGCGCGCGCCGCCGAGGTCGTTGACCACGACCTTCGCTCCGTGCGCGGCGAAGGCCAGGGCATGTGCCCGGCCGATGCCGTTGCCGGCTCCGGTGACGACCACGACCCGGCCGTCCACCACTCCTTCGGACATCCTCAGCTCCTCGATGACAGTGGTTGGCGGGCCTCGGCGAACAGCACGCGCGGATCCTCGCTGCCGCAGCCGCAGCGACCGGCTACGACCCGGCCCGGGATGCCGAGCGGGGTCTCAGGCAGGGGTGACGTGCGCTGTTCCCCCGCCGCGATGGACAACTCCCCTTCGCGGTCGTTGATCCGCCATTCGGCGGCGTTGACATGTGCCCCGCCACGCTCGGGACACTCCAGGGCGAGGGCCGGTCCGACGGCCGAGAACAGGCAGGCGGACACGCCCACCGCACGCAGCATCGGCACGGCGGCGGGCCGGGCCAGGACGACCCGCGTCGGCCGGAACATCTCGCCGATGTCGGCGGCCCCGGACAGTCCCTCCAGGGTCTCGGCGGACAGCCCGATCACCGCGTGCGGCCGCAGTTCGCGGTGGAAGACGGAGGTGCGGCGGTGGTCCCAGCCCATCGCCTCGGCGATGCCGTACGTCACCCTCAGGTCCTTCAGAGCCCGGATCACCGCATGTCCCCAGAAGCCCTCGAAGCCGGAGGCGGTCAGCAGGGCCCGCTGCCCGGCGGTGAGGCCGTGCTCCCGCAGCCGTGCGGTGGCCCAGTCGGTGTCCCGGGCGAGTTCGGCCCAGGTCAGTTCGGTCTCCCGCATGCCGTCGGCGGTGCGGAAGGGCACCAGATAGGCGAGTTCGGGGCGGTCGAGTTCCCCGGCCCGGGCCAGGGTGTCGGCGCGGGCCATCAGCTCTTCACCACCCGGGGGAACTTGGCGACGCTGGTCATGGTCTTCAACAGGTCCTCCTCGGTGCGCATGTCGAGCACCGGCTTGACCCCGGTGCGTTCGCGCACGGCCTCGCCCAGCCGGCCGGCCAGGGCGTCGACGTCGCCGGTGAGCGCGGGGTCGTAGCCGACGCGCAGCCGCAGTTCGTCGACCTCGCGGCGGTCCCGGACGATCTGGAACACCCCGGCCACCGTCTCCGGCTGGTCCTCCACGGCCTGCCAGACGTCCCGCAGCACCACGGAGCGCCCCTGCACCAGCGTTTCGTCGCCGCGCCGACCGGCCACCCACATGCGGGCATGGGTACGGCCGCAGCCGCAGGTGTCGCCGGACAGCCGGACGAGGTCCTCGCTGCGGTAGCGGATCAGCGGTGCGGCCCGGTTGTCCAGGTCGGTGGCGACCAGTTCGCCGAGGTCGCCCTCGCGGACGTCACGCCAGCCGTCCTCCCCGACCTCCACGCACTCGGCGAAGACGGTGTCCTCCCAGAGGTGGAAGCCGTCGTGCTCGCGGCACTCCCAGGCGGTACCGGTGTCGGCGGCGCTGGTGTACTCGTAGACGTCGATGCCCCAGTCGTCACGGATCCGCTCGCGCATCTTCCGGCTGAGCGGCTGACCGGCGCACGAGGCGCCCTTGAGTGAGGAGAACGCCTCCCTCAGGTCCGTCCTCTCCGCCAGGTGCTCCAGCTCCACCATCTGCGGATACATCATCTGCAGGTAGGCCGGCCGGTAGGTGCGCAGCGCCTCGACGACCTGGTCCATCTTCCCGATCCAGGTGTCGACCTCGATCACCACGGCGCCCAGCGCCTGGTAGCCGCCGTCCATGAGGTTGCGGAAGGTTCCGGGCGGACTGAGCACCCGGTCGCCGGGCCGCAGTCCCAGTTCCCACAGGTCGCGCACCTGTGCCGTGACCAGGGGCGGGGCGTCCTGCCAGATCTCGGCGAAGAACTCCGGGTCACCGGTGGTGCCGGAGCTCGACGACACGGAGGTCAGCTCCTCGGTCGGCACACAGAGCAGACCGCCGAAGGGATCGCCGGTGCGGGCCCGGTAGGCGCGCACCATGTCCTTGGTGATGAACGGCACGCGTGCGCGGAAGTCCGCCAGGGACCGGACGTGCCGGGGGTGGACTCCGTGCCCGTCCCAGAGCTCACGGTAGAAAGCCGAGTTGGCGTAGGCGTACTCGACGAGCTCCAGGACCTGTTCTTCCTGCCGTGCCCGCAGTTCCTCGCGGGGCATGGTCTCCACCTGGGGCTCGAAGTACCTGTCAGCGGTGTCCCTGTCACCGACCATGGCGCCTCCTTGCGGCTCAGTTCCCAGATCTTCCAGCTATCAGCGCAATCAGTCAACCAATTCTACGGATTCAAGAGTCAGACCCAACACCCGAGCCGATCCTCCGGCCGCCTGGCCTTCCCTTTCCGCGGCCATACAACTAAAATCGCTAACTGATTACATCCATTGACCCGAAGGAGCGTCATGTCGAAGATCTGGGTCAACTCGGGGGACTCCCATGTGATGGAACCCGCCGACGTGTGGACCGAGCGGCTGCCGGCACGGCTCGGTGCCCGGGCCCCACGCAGCGAGCGTGGTGAGAAGTACGAGATGCTCTACATCGACGGCGAGCGCATCGACCGCCAGCTCGGCGACTTCATGGACGCCATGCGCCCGCCGGGCGCCTGGGACCTGAACGTCCGGCTCAAGGACCTCGACCAGGAGGGCGTGTGGTCCCAACTGGCCTTCCCCTCCATGGGGTTCTGGCTCGTGTCGATCACCGACCGGGAGCTCGCCCGGGAGACCGTACGGGCCTGGAACGACTGGGCGCACGAGGAGATCCTCAGCAAGAACAAGCGCGTGATCACCACTGCCTGCGTCTCGACGGCCGACATCGACGACGCGGTCGCCGAGCTGGAGCGGGCGGCCGAGCTCGGCTTCAAGGCGATCTTCCTGCCGTGCTCGACACGGCAGGGCGAGGAGTACGCCCTCGACCGCTGGGAACCGCTGTGGACCGCGGCCGAGCGGGCGGGCATGGTGCTCGGGTTCCACATCGGCACCGGCGCCCAGAACGTCGTCTTCCGTGGGCCCGGCGGCGCGGTCGTCAACTACATGGAGACGACCTATCCGGGCATGCGGGTGGTGTCCCACATGGTCGCGGGAGGTGCCCTCGACCGCCACCCGGACCTGAAGATCCTGATCGCGGAGGGCGGCGCGGGCTGGGTACCCGCCATCGGCGACCGGATGGACGAGGCGTACCGCCAGCACGGCATGTTCGTCCGCCCCAAGCTGAGCCGGCTGCCCAGCGAGATCATCCGGCATCAGGTGTACGCGTCCTTCCAGCACGACAGGAGCTCGGTGGAGATCGTCGAGTCGACGGGCTACCGCAACGTGATGTGGGGCGACGACTATCCCCACCTGGAGGGCACCTACGGCCACACCCAGGCCACGCTGCACGACCTGTTCGACGGCGTGCCGGTCGACATCCGCGAACGCGTCACACGCGGCACCTTCAACGAGCTGTTCGACCTGCCCGAGCAGACTCCGCAGGAGGCGGCCGTCTGACCGGCGGCGTACCACCGTGACCACTCCCCCCTACCCCGAGGACCTGGAGCGGCCCGGGCTGGTCCGGACCGGACGGTCGACCTTCGTCCGGCCGGTCCGGCCCGAGGACGCGGACCGTCTGGTCGCCTTCGTCGGCAGCCTGTCCCGGGCCACCCTCGCCTACCGGTCCCTCGGTCCGGTGGTCCGCGTCCGCGACGACGTCATCCGGCGCGGCGCGCACGTGGACTACCTCAACGAGCTGGCACTCGTCGCCCTGGCCGGCGACGAGATCGCCGGCCTGGTCCGCTACGTCCGCGACACCGGGGAACCGGAGCACGCCGAGGTCACGTTCACCATCCGGGACGACCACCAGAGCGAGGGGTTCGGCAGGCTGCTCCTGGAGCACATCGCGGCTGCCGCCCGGGCCCGGGGCATCAGGGTGCTGGAGGCCGACGTCCTCGCCGACAACACCCGGATGATCAACGTGTTCCTCGGCTCCGGCTACCGGGTGGAGGCCGGGCCGCCCGGCCAGATCCTCCACTTCGAGATCGCCGTCGACCCGCAGGCCCAGGCCGTGGCCCGGGCGGAGCGCCGTGAACACACGGCGGTACGACGATCCCTCAGACCCCTGCTCGAACCGCGGTCGGTCGCCGTGATCGGCGCCAACCGCAGCCCCCTGACGATCGGCCACGAGATCGTGGCGAACCTGCTGCGGGGCGGGTACGGCGGCAGCGTGTTCCCGGTCAATCCGCGGGCCGAGCAGATCGCCGGGGTTCGGGCGTACCCCCGGGTCCGTGACCTTCCCGAGCCACCGGATCTGGCAGTGGTGGCAGTGCGGGCCGAGGGGGTGCCCGACGTCGTACGCGAGTGTGCCGAGGCCGGGGCCAGAGCGGTGGTCGTCGTCTCGACGGGCTTCGGGGAGACCGGGGCCGAAGGCCGGTCGACCGAGCTGGAGCTGGCCCGTTTCGCCCGCGCGTCCGGAATGCGGCTGGTGGGCCCGAACTGCATGGGCGTGGTCAACACGACCCCCGCGGCCCGGCTGGCGGCGACGTTCTCGCCCGCCCTGCCGACGCCGGGCCGGGTCGCGATGTCCAGCCAGTCCGGGCCGCTGGGGCTCGCGGTGCTGGACTTCGCGAAGCGGCTGCGCCTCGGCTTCTCCGGCTTCGTGTCGGTGGGCCATGCCGTCGACGTGTCCACCAACGACCTCCTCCAGTGGTGGGAGGAGGACCCGGCGACCTCGGTGATCCTGCTGCACGTCGAGACCTTCGGCAATCCGCGCCGGTTCGCCCGCGTCGCCCGCCGGGTCGCGCCGCGCAAACCGATCGTCGCGGTCCACCCGGGCCCCGCGGACTCGGCGGTGAATTCGCTGTTCGCCCAATCCGGCGTGATCCGCACCCGCAGTCTCCAGGAACTGTTCGACGTCGCCCTGCTGCTGGCCCACCAGCCTCCCCCACCCGGCAACCGGGTCGCCGTGATCACCAACGCGGGCGGTCCGGCGGCGCTGACGGCCGGGGCGTGCACGGCGAACGGCCTGCTCGTGCCCGCACTCGGCGAGCGCACGAGGCTCGCACTCCGTTCGGCCCTCGCGCCCCATGCGGACGTCTCCAACCCGGTCGACCTGACCCCCATGGCCACCGCCGCGCACTACCGGGCGGCGCTGGACGCGGTCCTGGCCGACGACGGCGTCGACGCGGCCGTCGTCCTGTTCATGCCGCCGCTGGCGGACAAGCCCGACGAGGTGGCGTCGGCGATCCTCGACGCGGCCGCGAGCCGTCCCGACAAGCCGGTGGTGACCAGCTTCCTCGGCGGAGCGGGCGTCGCCGATCTGCTCCACCGGGACGAACTCGTCGTACCGACCTACACGTTCCCCGAAGCGGCGGCCACCTCGCTCGGACACGCGGCGGCCTACCAGGTCTGGCGCAGCACCCCCGCGGGCGTCGTTCCGGAGCTCGCGGGAGTCGACAGCGAGCGCGCCCGGTCGCTGGTCGCCGCCTGCGCCCCCGGCCCGGCGACGGCGGCGGTCGCCGCCGAGTTGCTCGGCGCGTACGGAATCGCCGTACGGGACACCGGACCGGACGCGGGCCCGGACGCGTTCCTCTCCGTCGGCGCGGACCCGGTCTTCGGTCCGGTGGTCTCCTTCGGCCTCACCGGGGACTACGCCGACCTCATGGCGGACGTCGCGCATCGCGTCACCCCGCTGAGCGACCGCGACGCCCGCGAGATGGTCCGCTCGCTGCGCGCGGCCCCGTTGCTGGACGGCCGGGCGGGGGGCCGTGGTGTCGATCTGGCGGCCCTTGAGGAGACGGTCCTGCGGATCTCGGCGATGGTCGAGGACCTTCCGGAGATCGAGGCCTTGGAACTGCGCCCGGTGCGGCTGCTGCCGCCCGGGGAGGGGGTCGCCGTCGCACGCGCGACGATCCGGCTCGCGGGCGACACGACAGGAGGCGTTCCGGCGTGAAGGTGGGCATCTACTTCGACCTGCGCAACCCGCCGCCGTGGCGGCAGAGTTGGCCGCGGGTGTACGGCTTCGCCCTGGAGATGTGCGAGGAGGCGGACCGGCTGGGCATCGATTCGGTCTGGTTCTCCGAACACCACGGCTTCGAGGACGGGTACCTCCCCCAGCCGCTCACCATGGCGGCCGCGGCCGCGGCCCGCACGCGACGGGTGCGGCTGGGCACCGCCGTCATCCCCGCACCGCTGCACGCGGCACCCGAACTGGCCGAACAGGCGGCGGTCGTCGACATCATCAGCGACGGCCGCCTGGACCTCGGCCTCGGCACCGGCTACCGGGTGCCCGAGTACCGGCTGTTCGGTGCCGACCTCGCGAAGCGCTACACCACGACCGACCAACGGGTCAGGGAGATCCGGGGCCTGTGGGCCGAGTCCCTGGTCACCCCATGCCCCGTCCAGGATCCGCTGCCGATCTGGCTCGGCTACCAGGGCCCGCAGGGTGCCCGCCGCGCCGGCCGGCTCGGCACGGGGTTGCTGTCGCTCAACCCGGCACTGCTAACGCCGTACCGGGACGGGCTCGCCGAGAGCGGCCACGACGTGTCGACGGCCCGGATGCAGGGCTCGTTCACGACGTTCGTCACCGAGGATCCCGAGGGCGACTGGCCGGTGGTGCGCAGGCACCTGGCGTACCAGTGGGACAGCTACCGCCGTTACATGGTGGAGGGAACGGACCAGCCGGCCCCCCGCCCCATCGACCCCGAGAAGTGGCGGGCGACCGGGCTGCGCGCGACCGGCGTCGGCCAGTTCCTCTACGGCACCCCGCAGGAGACCGCCGAGGCCATCAGGGCGTATGTTGCGGGTCTGCCGGTGGAAGGGGTGTTCCTGTGGGCCTCGCTGGCCGGGATGCCCGAGGAGATGGTGGCCCGCCAGGTCCAGCTGATCGCCGGGAAGCTGCGCCCGCTGCTTGTCGACGCCTGACCCAGGATGACCCAGGATGCCTTCGGATACGAGGAGTTGCGCCATGTCTACGCGAGCGGGTTCCTTCCCCGGTGACAGGGGGGATACGACAGCGGCCGCGCACTGGGCGGGAGCCGACTTCCAGGAACCGCCCCGGACCCCCGGCGGGGTGGCGCTGTGCGGCGCCTGCCGCGGTGCCGGTTCCTGCCGGCTCGGCGTGGAGCGCGAGCGGCTCGACGCGAACGGCGAGGCGTGGTTCGAACTCTCCTGCCCCCGGGACCAGGAGGGCGGGCCCGATGTGGCGCACGGCGGCTGGACGGCTGCCGTACTCGACGACTGCCTCGGCCATCTCCCTTTGCTGCACCGGGTGTTGAGTGTCACAGCGGAACTGACCGTGAGCTTCGTCAAGCCGGTACCGGTGCAGCACCCGCTCCAGGTCCGCGCCTGGGTGGAGCGCCGGGAGGGCTCGCGCTGGTACATCGCGGGCGAGATGGTCCTGCTGCCGGGCCGAGCCGTGCTGGCCCGGGCCTCCGGGATCTGGGTGACCCGGGACCGGGGCCACTTCGCACGGCACGAGCGCTGGCTCGCCGAGCAGAACGGCGACGCCCGGGATCAGTAGGACCGCAGGCCCATGCTGCGGGCTATCCCGTTGCGCTGGATCTGACTGGTGCCCCCGGAGATGGTGGCCACGATCGACTCCCGGTAGCGGAAGCTCATCACGCTCTCCGTCGAGAAGCCGTGGCCCGCGCAGACCTGCATCCCCAGCCGGGCGGCCGCCACATAGGTCTCCGAGCCCTTCAGCTTCGCCATCGAGCCCTCGCGGGTGCACGGTCTGCCCTGGGCGAGCAGCCAGGCGGCGCGGTACGCGAGCAGCCGCGCGGAGTCGATCTCGGTCTGCAGGTCGGCCATGGCATGGGCGAGCGCCTGGAAGTTGCCGATCGGGCGGCCGAAGGCCTGCCGGGTGCGCGCGTACTCCAGCATCTCGTCCAGGGTGGCCTGGGCCGCCCCCAGATATCCACCACTGATGATCACCTTCTCCAGCTCGATGTTGGAGAGCATGACCTTCCAGCCCTCGTCGCGCGGGCCGACGAGGTTGTCCTTGGGAACGGAGACGTCGTTGAAGAAGACCTCGTTGGTGCCCAGGATGTGCCGGGCGAGCGTCGGGGTCCGGCGCACCTCGACACCCTGCGTCGCCGGGTCGACGAGCAGCAGGCTGATCCCGCCGTGCTTGGGCTCGCGGGGGCCCGTGCGGACATAGGTCGCGATGGTGGTGTCGGGGAGTCCGGCGCCGGTGCACCACGCCTTCTGCCCGCGCACCAGAAAGCAGTCGCCGTGATCCTCGGCGGTGGTGCGCAGGGCGGCGGCGTCCGAACCGCTGTCCGGCTCACTGAGGCCGACCGCGAGCCGGTGGCGTCCCGTCATGACCTGCTCGCGGATGAAGTCGCGCTGCGCCTCGCTGCCCCACCGGAACACCGTGATGCCGGGAATGAGCACGCCGACGTAGCACATGGCGACGTCGAAACTGGCCCGCCCCAGCTCTTCGGCGATCAGGATCAGTTCGAGCGGCCCGCCGCCGTCACCGCCCTCCTCCTCGCTGAACGGCAGGGAGAACCACCCCAGATCGGCCATGCCACGGAACAGCTCGGGCGGCACGACGCCCTCCTCGTCCCATTTCTTGGCCTTCTCGGCGGGACACACATCGGCGACGAACTGCCGTGCCGTCGCGCGCAACAGGTCCTGCTCGTCAGTCAGCCCGAAGTCCACGACCACCCCTCGCCTTCTAGTAGCTCATTTATCTACCTAATAATTCTATGTTAGCGGATAGAGAGGGCAGGGCGGCCCCGTGGGAGCAGCTGGGGCGACAGCATTTTGATCGTGAGACGACGGCGACAGGCAACGATCCTGGTGATCGCACGCACCGACCGTCAGGGCAGGGCCGTTTCGGTGGGCCGGAGCCGCCTCCCGCAGGGGGCCGGCGGCGTACAGCCCACCGCCGTCGTCAGCGGTGAACGGAAGCCCGGCGTGATCCCCTGGCCCGTCGGACTCATCCTGTCCAGCGCGTCGTTCAGGGACAGTGGAGTGGTGCGGCTGCCCGCGACGCTGCTCACCGTCTCCGGGGCCGGCAGGAAACCGACATGGTCACCGCGCTCGCCACGGGACCCGACTGCGCTGGAACCAGCCGGACGCCTGGATCCGGTCCACCGGCCAAGCACTGCGGGCTGGCTCGGCGAAGTCGAAGGGCTCTCCTCCCAGCCGTGCTGCAGGCAAGGAGTGGATTGGCCGTCACCGCGGCCGGCTGTAGCTGATCCTTTGCACCACCGCACCGACCGGAAGGAACACCATGCCCCAGCCTTGTGCGTGCCGGAAATGCACCAACGGATCGCAGGCGACACCGTATGAGGCGTCTGGGCCACCACGGCCGCGAACTGGCGCCTCGACAGCGGATTGATCAACTCCGCGGGTCTGGTCAAGGATGGAATCACCGCCGGCTGCGCCAACAACAGCCAGACCGTGTGGAGTTGCAACCAAGGCCTGGCCATCGGCGCCTTCACCCAACTGTGGTGCTCCACCGGCGAGAGCCGCATCCCCTGCTCCTCCGCCCACGACGCCGCCCGCCACCCGCACCGCAAGAAGACCGCGGGGCAGCAGGGCGCCGGTGCGCGCCATTCTCATCAGCCCCCGCTACACGGGCTACGAGATCTGGGACAAGCAACGCGAGCAAGAACGCCTCCTCGACGTCGACGACGTCACCCTCGGCCACCGCACCAGCATGACCCACAACCCGGTCGAGGAGTGGATCCGCTCCAACGAACCCGCCCACGACGCGATCATCAGCCCACCCGGTTCGACACTGTCCAGATCCGCAGACAGCGTGCCCGCGACCACGGACGGCAGGAACGAGCCGGAAAACAAGGCGCGCGCCCCTACGCCCTCCGCGGACGGATCCGATGCACGCTGTGCGAGCGCAAGATGCAGCCCGCCACCATCCGCGACCGCGTCCGCTACCGCTTCGAACCGGCATCCAGCGGGCGCAATTTTCGGGCCTCCGCCATCCAACGAGATCACCCCGCGCAGTCAAGCCAGTGGGCGAGCGGAGGCCGGTTCACGCACGACCACCGCGTCACCCGGCTTACGGGGCGCTTCTCAAGGGCCGTAGGGCAGCGGCGCCGGCCCGCACCACCACGGACACCGTTGACCCTGCCCATTGCACGAGGTCACGCGGCAGGCCGGCGTCGAGCTCGATGGTCACACGCATGTATGGGATGCGCAGCTGAGTGACTTTGACGGGACGCGGTACGACAGCGTCCGGTCCGCGCTGCAGTGCGGCTCGGTAGGTGTCCTTCCGCTGGTTCATGCCTTGTCCTGTCGCTTGATGAGTTCGTCTGCCAGGTCCATGTACGCCGAGGCTTTGACTGCCACCGGACTTCCGAATGACTGCGCGTACAGGTCGAGCCGCGGAATGTGCGTGGACAACACGTCGAATCCCCGCTCGCTGAGAGCTTCGCGGGCGTCGGCGTCGGGACCGGTACGCGTGGCCTCGGCACGATTCGTTCGGTTCAGCAGGACGGTGGCGCGGGCCGGCTGGACGCGCAAGGACTGTACCTCGCCCATCTCGCCACCGATGGGCGCCATGCGATCCAGCTCGATGGGAGCCGGAGTCACCGGCACGATCCATTCGCCCGCATACCTCATGATGCTGCGGGAGATATGCGCGTGGTCCTCCATCTGCGGAGCGTCGAATACGACGGCCTGCCGATCGCCCAGGAAGTCGTCCACGCGCCGGTGCACATCGCCCACCGGAAGAGCGACCACAGGAAACGGGAAGCCGCCCGCCAATTCGCTCCAGCGCAGCGCGGAGGAGGCGGGGTCGCTGTCGACCAGTAGCAGTGGGATACCCGACTCGTGGAGTGCGTGGGCCAACCAGACTGCGCTGGTCGTCTTTCCCACCCCGGGCTTCAGGTTCACAAAGGCGTAGCTCAGCGGCACATGGGTCAACGTATGGTCGCGAGCGGCCGCCCGGCCGTCGACTCGGGACACAAGGTGCCATTGTTCACCCTGCGGCGCCGGTGAATCATTCGTATGGGCCAGTACGGAAGTCGCAGGGCCCGGGGGGATCGACAGTGAGACGGCAGCTCTCGCCGGGACGATGGTCAGCTCGTCAGACGGCTTCGTGGGGGATGTGGGGGCCGGAGTCGTATCGCTGGTCCTCTTGGCGTTGGCGACGCTCACGATGACCGGGTCGACGGGCTTTGTCTGCTGCTCAATTCCGTGCGGACGGCGGTGAGCGGGGGATGATCGTCCTTACGGACGTCGTCCTGTCTGCGGCCGTGGCGGTGATGTGGTTGTCGATGCAGGCGGTGGGGTTGCCGGAGGTTCCGGCGTGGACCGTGGTGGTGGCCCGGGCGGCGTTCCCGAACGGGAGTTTGCCGATACGGGTGCGGAATCGCCTCTGGGAAGTCTTCGTCGATGAGCCGGTCACGGAGGCGCTCGGGGTGCGGGGTGCTCCGAGTCAGTCACCTGGTGTGTTGACGCTGGTGACGGTGTTGCAGTTCGCCGACGACCTGACCGACCGGCAGGCGGCGGCGATGGCGGTGCGGGCGATCGACTGGAAGTACGCGCTCGGGGTCGAACTGACGGACACGGGCTTCGACGCCCTCGACGACCGCGTCGGCGTCGGCGTACGCCGCTGCCTCGCAGGTGTCGCAGTACAGGGCACTGGCCGGCCTGCAACCGATCCAAAACACAACACATGCACACATTGCGGGATGCGTGAGAGACCAGCCCCTAACGAACCGCATCCGCCCTGATCGGGCGCCGCAGCTCACCAAAGAGCAGACATGAGTCGTGAACTCCCGGTAGGGCGGCGGCATCCGGCGGCCGAGGGGCTCCTCCATGGCCGTGATCCGCTGCTCGGGCGCGGGCGGGACCCCCAGCCATCGCCGGCCATCGCGCCTGCCGGGCCGCCTCGTCGACGGGGCTCGGAGCACCGTCGTCCGAGAGGGAGTCCGCCCACTCCCCGCTCCACCTGGGCAGGAAGGACCGCCAGTCGAAGGCCGTGGTCTCTGTCATACGTCCGACGCTGGCACCCGCCACTGACAACGCCTCATCGCACGGCACGGCGAATGAACCGGCAACGTCCCCCGCCCCGCCACATGGAAGAAGTGCCTCCGCAACCTTGACGAGATTGGTCTGATCCAATACCGTCCCCGCGCAGAACCTCACGCGTTTTCAACAATTTAACCCCCCACTGCCGTCACATAGTTGACGGACAGTCACCCCCTCCGGGGAGGGCCTCTGTGGTTTCCCGACGTTCCTTCCTGACCGCGGTCGGCGCGCTCACCGGTGCGGCCGGGGTGAGCCCTCTCTCGCCGGTCTCGCCGCTGACCTCCTCCGCGGCGGCGGCGGGAGTCTCGCTCCCCATCAAGCTGGCGAACAACTCCGGCTCCAACACCGTCTACGCCTACATATCAGGCACGGACAGCAGCGGCTGGCCGGTCTTCGTCTCGGCGAACGGCACCCTGAACCGGCTGCCCAACCCGTCGTCCACGGTCACCCCCATCGCCGACTACTCCATCGCGCTGGGCGCCTCCGGCTCGGCCGCCACCACCGTCAACCTGACCGACTACGTCATCGGCGGACGCGTCTGGTTCTCGGTCGGCCAAAAACTCCAGTTCTTCGTCAACCCGGGCACCGTGCCGGGCGTCGTGCAGCCCGCGCTCGTCAGCTCGGACCCCAACTGGTCCACGAACTGGACGTTCTGCGAGTTCACGTTCAACAGCGCGAACCTCTACGCCAACATCTCCTACGTCGACATGGTCGCACTCCCCATCTCGATGAGCAGCACCGGCAGCGGCGGCACCCAGACGGTCAGCCCTCTGCCCTCCGGCGCCCTCGCCTCGATCGCCTCCGGCCTCCAGAGCCAGCACGCCTCCGACGGAGCCCCCTGGGACAAGCTGGTGGTCACCGACACCTCGGGCGGGGTACTGCGCGTCATGGCGCCCTCGCACTCGCCGGTGGACTTCGGCACCTACTGGGACGACTACCTGAACCGGGTCTGGAGCCACTACGCCTCCACGCCGCTGACCATCAACGGCCAGGGCAGCATCGGTTCCTACACCGGCACCGTCTCCGGTAACGCCATCGTCTTCTCCGGCCTCAACACCAACGGCGTGCCGTTCACCAAGCCGAGCGCCGTCGACATCTTCGGCTGCGCGTCCGGTCCTCTCTACAACTCCGGCGGGGACGCCCGCGGCGCGATCGCCGCCCGGCTCGCCGCCGCGCTCAACCGCAGTTCGCTCCTGGTCTCGGGCGGGAACAACCAGCCCGACGGCGTGACACCGTCGCAGTACTACACGGACTCGATCACCAACCACTACGCGCGGCTGGTCCACAAGTACGCCAGCATCGGCTACGCCTTCCCCTACGACGACGTCGGCCCGACCGGCGCGGCCCCCGTCGACGGGCACATCCAGGACGGGGCACCCACCTCCTGGAGCATCGCCCTGGGCGCCGGCGGCTCCAGCGGGAGTTCGGGGGGCGGCTCGACCACCGTGAGTGCCTACAGCACCATCCAGGCCGAGTCGTACTCGGCCCAGAGCGGGACCACCACCGAGAGCTGCTCCGACACGGGCGGCGGCAGCGACGTAGGCTACATCTCGAACGGCGACTGGCTGAAGTTCTCCTCCGTTGACTTCGGTTCGACCTCCCCAGCGCAGTTCGAGGCCCGGCTGGCGTCGGGCGCGGCCTCCGGTGTCAGCGGCGCCGTCCAAGTGCGGCTCGACAGCACCACGGGCACGAAAATCGCGGAGATCGACTTCGCCAACAACGGCGGCTGGCAGGCCTGGCAGACCGTCCCCGCGAACATCGTCGCCTCCGCCACGGGAGTCCACGACGTCTATCTGGTCTTCTCAGGCAGCACGTCGGACTTCACCAACATCAACTGGTTCACCTTCTCCAGCTGACCGCCGCCTGGGGGATGGGCGCCCGGCGGGTGAGAACCCCGGTCGGGCGACTCTCCCGCGCACCGCGTGGACGCACTCGGGCCGGTGCATCATAGGTGGCGCAAGCGGAAGGTGGCACATTGCCGACATTGGATCTGCACCCGATCCTCCGGAACGACCGCGACATGGACCTCGCTCTGCGGCAGGTCATCTTCCAGGCGAAACGCGCGGGAGAGCCCGTCGTGCAGATCATCCACGGCAAGGCTACCGGGCAGCTCAATGGGCGCGTCCTGGCGTTCCTCAGCCAGAGGCGCGTCCGGAGCCTGTACTACCGCGTGGAGAAATCGCCCGCTGGCGCCCCCGCGAGGAGGACCCTGCCGCCGCCACAGCCCGCGCCAAGGCGGTCCGGCCGGCCAAGAGGATCCTCGCCCTTGACACCGGTGATCACGAACAACATGACCGGTACCCGAAACGAAACGGGCTCACAGTGGAAACGGTCACGTCGAAGGAGCATGTAGTCATCGAGCTCGATGGCATGCGGCTCTCGGGGCGCTACGCCGCTTCGGCCGGTCCCCCGCGCGCACTCATCGTCGCCCTGCACGGAGGGTCGGTCACCCTCGGCGATTCACGACGAGACAATCCCCGGCGAGGCGCCGTTCCTTGACATCGCGGCCCAACTCGGTTTCGCGACACCTGCGCTCGACCGGCCCGGTTACGGGGCGGCCGCAGCCCTCGACCCCGGTGACGCCCCGTTCGACCGCCAGGTGCCGGTACTGCGGGCGGCCGTGGAGCGCGCGTGGGAACGGTACGGCGCCGGCTCGGCGGGCCTCTTCCTGACGGGCAATTCGATCGGCGGGATGCTCGCACTGTGTCTCGCTGCCACAACACCTGAGGTCCCGCTCCTGGGTGTGGCCGCGCATGCCGCCGGCCTGCAGTGGATTCCCGGCTTCTTCGAGTGGCTGCAAACGGCGATGGCCGAAGCCCGAGCGTCGGCCATGGACCCGCGTGGGCGCTCCACGGCCGTCCATGGCCCCGACTGGAGCTGGGAACGCACAGTGCTGGCCCATCTCGAGGCGGCCTCCGCACCTGCTCCGGTGATGGAACTGCGCGACGCGCTCACATGGCCAGAGCGGCTGCGTCGGATCGCTCCTGGGATTCCGGTCCCGGTCCTCATGACCATCGCCGAATACGACGGCCGCTGGTTCTCGGCACCGGAGGTGCTCGAGGAACTGCGCAAGCTGTTCACCACAGCGCCGTTCGTCGACGTCCGGCGCCAGCGGTTCGCAGGACCCCAGCTGACCGCAAGCTTCGTCGCCCGGGGTTACCACCTGCGCGAACCGTGGCACTTGCACGCGTCGAGCGTCACCGACTTCGCCCCGGACACCGACACGACCTGCGCGCCGATGATGTCCGTCCCCAGGCCGTTCATGGCGCTCTCGTAGATGTCGGTCATCACGATGTACCGCCCCGTCAGCAGGCTGATCCGCTTGCCGGACCTGACGGTGCGCATCTCGTCCGACGACGCGTTGACGACGGTGACCGTCGTCAACAACCCCCCGTGCCGCCCCTGCGTGGTGACGGCCAGTGAGCCCGACGCCGCCTGGGCGGACGCGGCCGGAACGACCAGCGGCGTCGGCACGGCCATGCCGGCGAAAGCGAGCGGCATCCGTCACACAGTCAGCGACCCCCCTCCAGCCCCCCCGGAGCCAGCCCTTCGAAAACCTTCTCGACTACCCCTTCGTCTAAGGGGTTCAGGATCGCGACGGCAAGTTGTTACCGAGTCGTAGCGGATGTCCATCCAGCTCCTCTAAGCTCTGCGCGTCCCGAGCACCACGAAAGGATCTGGCATGCTCATGATCCGCAGAAGAATCCAGGCCGTGTTTCTGACGGCCTCGGCCCTGCTGCTCGGTGCGGTGGCGATGCCCGCCGCGCACGCCGACGATGTCGGCGGGCAGACGCTGGCCGGGGTCTCCGGCACGGGCATCCACAACACGTACGACGACAAGTCCACGTACACCTACCTGGCCAACGCCCTGGACACCGGCACCTCCCTGGTCGAACTCGACACCTGGCACAACGTGTCCAACGGCAAGTGGGACGTGAGCCACAGCAACCCGCTGGGCAGTGACAACAACTGCGTGCAGGCGAGCACGGCCGCCGACCTCTACACCGGTGACCGCAACCAGAACCTCGACAGTTGCCTCGACGACATCCGGATCTGGCTCCAGGCTCACCCCACGAGCCACCCGGTCATGGTCAAGATCGAGATGAAGAACGGGTTCTACAGCACCCTCGGTATGACGCCGACCACGTTCGACAGCTACGTCAAGACGCACCTCGGCAGCGTCCTCTACACGCCCGCCGACCTGCTCACCAAGAGCGACGGCTCGCAGTACGCGGATCTCGACACCGCCGCGAAGGCGAACAACTGGGCGAGCTACGGCTCACTCGCCGGCCGGGCGATCGTGGAGATCATCCCCGGCACCTTCGAGCAGGCCGTCAGCCCCGCCTCCTCGTGGTCGGACGTGGTCTACGCCCAGCACCTCAAGGACCTCGCCGCCGCGGGGAACATCAGCCAGGCGGCGGTCTTCCCGAGCGTCCTCGGCGCCCAGGCCGTCGACCCGCGCACCCGCTACAGCGACACCACGCTGCGCCCCTGGTTCGTGGTGTTCGACGCGGACGCGGGCGCCTGGGTCGGCGACGGCAACACCGAGTGGTACAACACCAACCACTATCTGACGGTCGTCACCGACGCCTATGACGTCTCGCCCGCGCTGAGTTCCTCCGCGCCGTCGCTGGCCGACGCCCAGGCCCGGGTCACCCTGCTCGCCGCCGACGGGGCCTCGTACATCTCCTCGGACTGGATCACCGCCCCGGCCGACGGCGTCCTCAGCGACGTACTGCTCCGTGGCTGACGCCCGCCGCCCGCGGGCGCTCCTGCGTGTCCTCACCACGGGTGCCGCGGCCCTCGCGCTCGCCGTGTCCGGCCAACTGGCCGGCGCGGCGGGGGCGGTGGCCGCGACCGCCCCCGTGTCTCTGGTCAACCCGTACATCGGCACCGGCGGCAACGGCGACTTCAGCGCCGGGAACGCCTTCCCTGGCGCCGACGCGCCGCACGGCATGCTCCAGTGGTCGCCCGACACCTCGTCACGCCCCAAGGGCGGCGGCTACAACTACTCCGACTCGGCCGTCTCGGGCTTCAGCCTCACTCATGTCTCCGGCGTCGGCTGCGACGCAGCCGGGGACCTGCCGATCCTGCCCGTGGTCGGTTCGCTCGGCTCGGACCCCGCCTCGACGACCGAGTCCTTCGCGCACTCCGACGAGACGGCCTCGCCCGGCTCCTACTCCGTCAGCCTGGGCAACAGCACCAGCGTCGCGCTGACCACCAGCACGCGTGCAGGCGTCGGCCAGTTCACCTTCCCGTCCTCCACCCAGGCGAGCCTGCTCCTCAAGGTGCAGGACACCCAGACGCCGTACGCCTCCTCGACGCTCGGCCTGTCCGGCGGCGACACGGTGACCGGGTCGATCACCAGCACCGGCTTCTGCGAGGACACCACCCCGATCACGCTCTACTACGCGATCACCTTCGACCACCCGTTCACCGCCACCGGCACCTTCACCGGCGGCGAGTACCTGACGTTCGACACCACGAGCAGCAGGACGGTCGAGGCCCGGGTCGGCATCTCCTACACCTCGGTGGCGGAGGCCGCGGCCAACCGGGACGCCGAGGTGACCGGGAAGACCTTCGCGGCCGTCAAGGCGGCGGCGTCGTCGGCGTGGAGCGCCGAGCTGTCAAAGATCGCCGTCACCGGAGGCACCCCGGACCAGCAGAACGTCTTCTACACCGCGCTCTACCACGCCTCGCTCTTCCCCGCCGTCATCAGCGACGCGGACGGCTCCTACCGGGGCTTCGACGGCGCGGTGCACACGGTGGGCAGCGGTCACTCGGCGAAGTACGCCGACTTCTCCACCTGGGACACCTACCGCTCACAGGCCCAACTCACCGCACTGCTCGACCCATCGGCCGCGTCCGACATGGCGCAGTCGGTCGTCGACGACTACCAGCAGGGCGGCACGCTCACCAAGTGGGGCATGGAGACCGCCGAGACGCACATCATGGTCGGCGACTCCGCCGTACCGCTGCTCGCCGGCTACCACGCCTTCGGCGCACGGAACTTCGACACGTCGACGGCCCTGTCCGCCATGGTCAGGGAACAGACGACCAACACGGACGTCACACCCGGCGTGACCTACCTGGACTCCTTCGGCTACCTACCCACCAACTCGCTCTACGGCTGCTGCCACGAGTACGCCACGACGTCCACCCAACTCGAGTACGACACCGACGACTTCGCGATCTCGGCGTTCGCGGGCGCGCTCGGTGACACCGCCACGCAGAAGAAGTTCCAGGACCGGGCGCAGGACTGGGAAAACATCTACAACTCGTCCTCCGGCTACATCCAGCCCCAGCACTCCAACGGCCGCTGGATGGACGGCTTCAACGCCAAGCTGATCACCGGCACCTCGTCCAACGACTTCGCCGAGGGCGACGCCTTCACCTACACCCCGATGATCCCCTTCAACCTCGCCAAGCTGGCGTCCCTGGAGGGCGGCACCTCGTCCCTGGCGTCGTACCTGGACGGCGTGCTCGGCGGCTTCCAGGGCCTGGGCAGCGTCATCGGCACCCAGTCCAACATGGGCAACGAGCCCAGCATCGGGCTTCCCTGGGAGTACGACTGGGTGGGGGAACCGTACAAGACGCAGTCCACCGTGCGGGCGGTCCAGGACCAGCTGTGGACCAACACAGCGGGCGGGCTGCCCGGCAACGACGACCTCGGCGAGATGAGCGCCTGGTACGTGTGGTCCGCCCTCGGCCTCTACCCGGAGATCCCGGGCACCGCCGACCTGGCCATCGGCAGCCCGATGTTCACCTCGGCGGTGGTCACGACCGGCGCACACACGCTCACGGTCAACGCCCCAGCGGCAGCAGACGGTTCGCCGTATGTCCAGTCGCTGAGCCTCAACGGCGGCTCCTGGAACAAGGCGTACGTACCGGCCTCGTACCTCAGCAGCTCCGCAGAGCTGGACTTCACCCTCTCCTCGTCCGCCAACACCTCCTGGGCCGCAGCCGGTTCCGCCGCTCCGCCGTCCTACGACGGCACCCCGGGCACCGGAGTGGCGCAGCCCAGCGGCACGCTCACCGAGACCGCCTCCGGCAAGTGTGTCGACGACGCCGGCGCGGGCACCTCGAACGGCACCGCCATCCAGATCTACACCTGCAACGGCACCAGCGCGCAGACCTGGAAGGTCGTCCCGGACGGCACCCTCCAGGTGCTCAACGACTGCATGGACGTGACAGACGGCGCGACCACCTCCGGCGCGAAGGTCCAACTGCACACCTGCAACGGCACCCAGGCCGAGCAGTGGCAGGCGAACCCGTCCGGCGAGATCGTCAACCCGGCCTCCGGCCTCTGCCTCACCGAGGCGAGCAACGGTGCCACCGACAAGACCCAGCTGACCATCGCCACCTGCACGGGCAGCGTCGGCCAGCGCTGGACGGTTCCGTCGTCCGGGTGACGCATGTTGAAGAAGTGCCAAAGAAACAACCGCCGTGGTGTCAGCGGTTCCGGCGTTGTGCTGCGATGGCCGACGTCGGAACCCAGGGGTCTGTCGTTCTCGGACGTTCTCCTGGATAGCCGAACCAGATATGTCAGTAAATGCTGTGACCTGGGACAATGCTCCGCGGTGTCCGGCGGTCCGACGACGCTGATGGCCAGGCCGCCGGGCTTCAGCACGGTCAGCCACTTCTCCAGGTTCGCCCCGCCCACGGAGTCCAACACCAGGGGACGGCCGAGGTCAGGATCAGCGCCCGGAACCGGGGCTCGTGCTTCTGCCCGTAGCGGTCGATACGGCCGTTGCGCTGCTCGATGCGTATCAGCGACCACGGGATGTCGTAGTGGATCAGGTGGTGGCACTGGCGGTGCAGGTTGACGCCCTCGGAGGCGACGTCGCCGGTGAACAGCAGCCGAACCGGGCTGTCGGCCAGGCCGAACGCCTCCAGGACCTTGGCCTGTTCGTCGTCGCTGAGGCCGCCGTGCATGACGGTGACGGCCTTCGTCGTGCCGTCGGCCGCGACCAGGACGAACTCGGACACGCCGACGGCTTCGATCCGCTCCCCGTCGTGGTCGGTCGTGGTGGTGTTGCGGACCAGCCACTCCTCGTCCCGGACGAGGATCTGCGCCCCCGGCGGGAACCTGGTCCCGTCCTCAGTCGCCCCCTGGTCGTTCACCTGCGGCCCCTTTTGAGACGGAAGGCTTGATGACCTTCACGGCGGCCTGGTGACCGGCCGCGGACTCGCCGAGGAACACCTTCCCCGTGCCGCCGGCCCCGATCCGGCAGACGAGGGCAAAACCCCCGACCTCCTTCGGGTCCTCGTCCCTCAGTGGTTCCACGGTGCTGTGCCTTCCCCATGTGGCCTGTACACGCCGCTGCGGACGACAGCCGACCTGGACCGGAATCGGTGTGGGCAAGGCCCGGGTTTCACCCCGCCGTCCGCTTGTGCCCTCTGCTGTCTTGCCACCCGATTTCATGGATCACGCCAGCCGACCGTGGTGGTGATCGCTACGGTGTTAACCGCAGAGCGAAGAGGGGACTTCGATCCATGAGAGCAGACACTGTCGACCTCCGTCGGATCTTCGGCAGGGACATCCGTTACACCGTGCCGCTGTTCCAGAGGCCGTACGTGTGGAACCGGGACGACAACTGGTCAGCTCTGTGGGAGGACATTCGCCGCACCGTCGAGCGTACCGAGCAGGCGGCCCCGACCGGCGATACGGTGGCTCCGCATTTTCTCGGCGCGGTTGTCTTCGACGAGACACCGTACCTTTCGTCAAGTCTGGAGACACGGCAGGTCATTGACGGCCAGCAGCGTCTCACAACTCTGCAGTTGTTCCTGTTCGCTGCCCGCCTGTCGGCGGCGGCTCTCAACCACGAACGGTCCGTGCGGCTGCTGAGCAAGTTCCTGGAGAACGACGAGGACCTGTTCGACCGCGTCCAGCACCCCGACCACCTGTACAAGGTGTGGCCGACCAACGCGGACCGTGACGAGTTCCGCACCGTCATGCTCGGACAGGGCGGGACAGGGCGGTTCGCCGAAGCCGTCACCTACTTCCAGCAGGAGATCGATGCTTGGCTGGCAGAAGCCGCCGAGCCCGAGGAGCGGCTGGGGACGCTGGTACAGACCTTACGCGAACAGCTGCGCCTGGTCATCATCGACCTGGAAAAGCATGACGACGCCCAGGTCGTCTTCGAGACGCTGAACAGCCGCGGTACACCGCTGGAGCACGCGGATCTGATCAAGAACCTTCTGTTCCGTGACGCGGAACGCACCGGCGCGGACATCGACCGGCTCTACAAAACGTACTGGGCGCCCTTCGACCAGGCCGAATGGCGCACCGAACAGACGACTGGCCGCATCACGCGAAGCCGCCTCGACGTGTTCCTGACGTATTGGCTCACGATGCGAACACAGCGGGAGTTCACCGCCTCCGCCCTGTTCAAGGAGTTCGAGCGCTGGCTGCTCTCGACCGCCGTCCCTACGGAGGACGTCTTCGCCGAACTGGCGCGATACGCCGAGATCTACGACCTGATCGACGATTACCCACAGCACGGCGTCGAGGGCCGGTTCCTGTACCGGATGAAGGTCCTTCAGACCTCCACTCCGATGCCCCTGCTTCTTCTCCTCTACGGCCTGGACGAGTCCGTACTGACACCGCAGCGTCGTCGACGGGCGATCCGCGCCATCGACAGCTACCTCGTTCGCCGCGCGCTGCTCAATCTCAGCAACCGCGACCACAACAACGTCTTCCGTGACCTGGTCGCAGCTGCGGCCCGGCAGCCCCACCGCGCGGACGAAGCCGTCATCAAGGCCCTCTCGGCCATGCAGGGAGCTCACCGTCATTGGCCGAGCGACCATGAGTTCCGTGCCTCGTTGGAACAGGACCCCATCTACACCCGCCTGTACCGCCGCGGTGTGCGCATCCTCCTGGAAGCGCTGGAGGACGAACTGCGCACCGACCACACCGAACAGCTCGTAGTCCCCCTCGGCGAGCAGGCCGGCGCGAAGTTGACCATCGAGCACGTCATGCCGCAGAGCTGGCGCGACAACTGGCCGCCCCTCGCAGACGATCCGTCAGAAGGGTCCGACCGCGACGAGCTGGTCCATACCCTCGGCAACCTGACCCTGGTCACCGCTCGCCTGAACCCCACCTTGGGGAACATGGCCTGGGAGGACAAGCGGCAATGGCTCAGCCAGCACAGCCTGCTGCGCCTCACTCACGGCACCCTGCTCAGCGCGCCGCCGAACGCTGACATCAGCGACTGGACCGCCACCTGGGACGAGCACCGGATCCGCGCACGTGGTTGCTACCTTGGCTCGCTGTCCTTGAACATCTGGCCGCAAGCCGACGACCTACTCGCAGCGCCGTTGTCCGCCGACCGCGATGACAAGTAAGAGCCCGCGCAGATAGGTGTGACAGGTACCCAGGCAGCGAGGTGGGCACAGGTCTCCGTGATCACGGAGTGCACTTGGCCGCCGGCTACGACTCGGACACGAACCGCACCGAACTCACCGCCCGCAACCTGCACACTCGTATCGCGCACAAGGGAGTGACCGAGGCGGCACTGAGTTCCAACCTCGGGTGAGAGGGTGCAACTCGCTATACCTAGACTGATGGACATGCTCAGTGCCTGGCGAGGTGCCGCTGTCTCGTTCCGTCCGAGCCGGAATAGCGTGGAGAGGGCCGCACTCTTCTCGGTTCTCTCCAGCGTGGTGATTGTGGTGGCAGGAGGTGCCGTCCGGCTGAGCAGTTCGGGACTCGGCTGCCCCACCTGGCCCAAGTGCACCGACGCAAGCCTGACGCCGACGCCGGCAATGGGCGTCCACGGCGAGATCGAGTTCGCCAACCGGACACTGATCTATCTGCTTTGCGCGGCGGTGGGCTGGCTCATCGTCGCATCGACCAGACAGCGCGACCGCCGTCCAGGGCTGATTGTGCTGGCTTGGGTGCAGTTCGCGCTCGTGGTCGCTGAGGCGGTGCTGGGAGGCATGTCCGTGCTCACCGGACTGAACCCCTTCATGGTGGCTGCCCACTTCGTACTAGCGATGGTCTTCATCGTGGTGACGGTGGCCGCTTGGGAACGTAGCCGCGAGGGCGACGGTGTGCCCCGGCTACTGGTCCCCCGGGCGATCCGGTACCTCAGCGTGAACCGCCCCGGGTTCGGTAGAGATCTCAGATTGTGGTGATGACCTGGGGTTTCGCGAGTTCGGTGTAGTAATTGGCTTCGTATTCGACGGGCGGGATGTGCCCTATCTCACCGTGAAGTCGGCGGTGGTTGTACCAGTCGATCCACTCGGCGGTGGCGAGCTCGACCTGGGAGAGCGTCTTCCAGGGCCGCTGGGGCTTGATCAGCTCGGTTTTGAACAGGCCGATCGTGGACTCCATCAGGGCGTTGTCGTACGCGTCACCGACGGATCCGATGCTCGCCGCGATGCCGGCGGCGTCCAGGTGCTTGGCGAGGCGGTAGCTCGTGTACTGCGACCCGGCGTCCGAATGATGTATCAACTCGCCCGGCTGGATGGGGCGTTGGTCGCGGTCGCGCTGCCAGATGGCCATCTCCAGGGCGTCCAGCACGAACACCGTCTCCTTCACCGTGGCCGCGGACCAGCCCACGATCCGGCGCGAGAAGGTGTCCACGACGAACGCGACGTAGACGACGCCGGCGAAGGTCTTCACGTGCGTGAAGTCGGCTACCCAGCAGCGGTTCGGGGCGCTGGCGACGAAGTCGCGGTCGACAAGGTCGGGGGCCCGCTCAGCCTGCCCGCCGGGGATCGTGGTGATGACGCGTTTCCCGCGCACCGCTCCCTGGATACCGAGCTCGCGCATCAGGCGCTCGACGGTGCAGCGGGCCACCGCATGCCCCTGCCGGTTCAGCTCGCGCCAGATCTTCCGGGCTCCGTAGACACGGTAGTTGGACGTGTAGACCTCCTGGATCCTCTCCTTGAGCTCCTCGTCGCGCACGGAACGGGCAGAGGGAGTGTCGAGGCGTTTCCTGTGGGCGTAGTACGTGGAAGGGGCGATCTTGCAGTCGTGTGCGGTGAGCGTCCTGCAGATCGGCTCGACCCCGCCGAAGCGGTCCCGGTGCTCGTCGATGAACGCTACGAGCGCGTGTGTGGCCGGTCGAGCTCGGCCGCGAAGAAACTCGCCGCGGCCTTCAGGATCTCGTTCGCCCGCTTCAGCTCGGCGTTCTCCTTCTTCAATGCCTTGAGCTGGGCGGACTCCTCCGTCGTCGTCCCCGGACGCTGCCCCGTGTCGATCTCGTGCTGCTTCACCCAGTTCCGCAGCGTCTCGCGGGAGCCGATGTCGAGCTTGTCCGCGACCGCCTGCAGGGCGGCCGTCTCGTTCGGGTAGTCGTCGCGCACTTCGGCGACCATGCGCACCGCACGACGGCGCAGCTCAAGCGGGTAACGGGAGGGTCGTGCCATGACTCAATCCTTACATGGAATCGAGCCTCCACCCGACCCGGGGCGGTTCAGTACCGGTCCCGGTGGAGGTCGCGGAGGAGACGGGCCGGCCCGTCTCCTCCGCGAGGAGGGCGTCGAGGAGTTGGTCGTCGGCGCCGGTGTCCTCCTGGATCATCGAGCGGAAGACCCCGGCCCGCGGCGAGTCAGCCCCTCTGCACAGCGACACCCACAGATCGTGCCCGCGCACCCGCGCGGCGAGCGCCTCGTCGGTGACGGCCGGTGCGTCGGTCTCGGGGATGTCGAGCGCCGAATACACGATCGGGTAGTACAGGTTTCCCGCGGTGCGCTGCACCACCTGCACCGGCTTCTCGCACTCCACGGCCTCGCTCGCCCGCTGCCAGGGGTTGCGTCCTGAGCAGTGCATGCCGTGCGTACCGAGGATGTCGAGCAGGTCCCGGGCCGCTCCGCAGCCCTTCGCGGTGCAGGCCACGGAGAGCGCTTCGAGTCCTGAGGCGCGTTCGGAGACCAGGAAGCGCAGCTTGTCGCGGTCGCCGCACTGCCGGCGCTCGCCCGCGTCCTGCCGGGAGTGGGCCCAGAACCACCAGTCGACGTCGCTGAGGTGTCCGGCCTGACAGATCTGCACGAATCGCATGGGCGCGAGTGCCCGCCCCGGCGAGCAGGACGGGCAGCGCGGCGGATGCCCGGGCTTCTCGTCCGCGATGCGCCACCTGGTCATGCGCCGGCAGGAGCCGCAGAAGAGCCAGGACGGGAAGCGGATGTACGGCGCCCCGGGCGCGTCCGGTGTGTCGAACCGGTCGTTGGCCGTCGCCGGGGCGGCGTAGAAACCGGTCACCCCGAGCCGGGAGGCCAGCCGGGGCGAGTCGACCCGCTGCCTGCCGCGACCCGGCCAGTCGCCGATTCCGGTCGCGACGAACGACTCGCCCTGGATGTCGAAGACGGCTCCGACCCCGAAGGGCACCACCGTCTGGGACTGGCGTACCCGCAGTGTGCGGCTCACAGGTCGGCTCCCTTCACCATCACCTGGCACTCCCGGTCGACGTTGCGCATCGAGTTGGGTGTCTCCCAGAGCCCGTATCTCTGCTCGAAACTCTTGATGAGGTTGGACTGGCCTTTGCCCTGACTGCGGTAGTACAGCTCGCGGCCGTCCTTGCGTGCTGTGCGCGCTGCTTCCTCCCACTCGGCGAGGAGGTCCGACAGTTCCTTGCGGACGGCGTCGCCCGCTGCGGGTTCGCAGGCCTCGGCGCGCGCCGCCAGTTCCGCCACGAGGGCCTCCGCGTCGGGCAGGTGGTGCAGGATCGCCCCCGCCTGGTTCTCCGCGGCGAGGCCGAGGCGGTGCCGGACGAGAATGACGAGAGCGGCGTGCAGGGCGCGGCGCCGCGAGGGTACGGACCACGGAGTGACACTGGTCGGTTCGACATGCCGGTACAGCGAGCGGTGGTACACGTCGAAGGTCTCGTAGTGCGAACGGTCCCGCGGCCTGGTGGCGTTGAAGAAGGTGACGACGAGGCCGGGCACGGCATGCCGGCCGACACGGCTGGTGGCCTGGATGTACTCGGCCGTCGTCTTTGGCTGTCCCTGCATGAGCATCAGTGCCAGCCGCTTCACGTCGACGCCGACGGACAGCATGTTGGTGCAGGGCAGGAAGGACACCGACTCCGGATCGCCCCACGGCCTCTCCAGCCGGTCGAGCAGGACGGGTTGTTCCGCACGCGGCAGGTTGCTGGTCAGCTCCTGTACTTGGTGATCCGCCAACTTTCTCGTCCCCGTACCGGAATCAAGTCCGGCGAGCTGGGCGGGAATGTCATCGGCCGCGGCGGTGACGGTCCGGCCGAGTTCGCGCAGGCTGTGGTGGTAGGCGACGAGCGTCCAGTAGGCGTCCCGGTGTTCCTCGGGCAGCTCCCACGCGCCCTGCAGCAGGGCGGCGGCCACGGCGACGGCGGCGCGGCCCGCCGTGTGTCCCTGGGCCATGACGCCGAGGTAGCGGCGGCCGGGCCGGGAGGTGTCCGGTTCCGCGAAGTACGAGTGGCGGGCGTCGAGCCCGGCGGGCGGGAAGAGCTGGACGCCACCGCCGTAGAGGGCGCGGATCTGTTCCCCTGAGCGGCGGATGGTGGCTGTCGACGCCACGACCTTGGGTCCGATGCCGTCGGCCCTGGTGCACAGCCCCAGCACGGCGGACTCGTACAAGCCGACGGTGGTACCGAGGGGGCCGGTGAGCAGGTGCAGCTCGTCCTGGATGACGAGGGACGGCGGCAGCTGCGTGCCGCCCGCCGCGAAGAGCCGTCCGGCGCGGGGTTCCCATGCCAGTCGGGCGAACTTGTCGACGGTGCCCAGGACGAACGTGGGCGGCCGGTCGTACAGGTGCTCGTCCACCACGGCGACGGGCAACTCGTCGTGGAAGACGCACTCCTCGCGCGGGCAGAAGAAGGCGAAGGAATCCGCTCCGGCGCGCACGCCGTAGTCACCGATGTCGGGTGACTTGTGGGCGGGCAGGATGCGGGTGCCGCACCAGGGGCAGCGGTCGAGGATGAACACGTCGTCGGGTCGGGCGGCGGCGCGCACGTCGTCGAAGGCCGCACGGGCTCGTTCGTACGTGTTCGGGGTGGTCGTCTCGCCCACCCACAGGCCGATCGAGAAGGGCTCCTCACCGTAGACGGCAGGGTCCGCCCGGCGGAGGGTTTCGAGGGCGCAGACGGTGGTGGCCGCGCGCTGGAACTGTTGCGTGGTGAGCAGGCTCAGGGTGTAGCGGCTGAGGACCGCTGTGCCGCCGCCGTCGGGTTCGCGTCTGCGCAGTGCCATGTTGAAGGCCGCGAGCAACAGGTACGCCTCGGTCTTGCCGCCGCCGGTCGGGAACCAGATCAAGTCGGTGACGGTCCGGTCCCGGTGCCGGGGGTCGGCCACTCCGTCCAGGGCCAGCAGGAAGAACGCCAGCTGGAAGGGGCGCCAGGCGGCGTCCGGAGCCGGTGCCGGGTCCGGGGGTACGGCGTCGCGGCGGGACCGGCGCGTTCCCGCCAGATCCGGGGCGGAGTGGCGCATCTGAAGCGCCATGACGTGGTTGGCGGTGCGGAAGGCACGCAGCAGTTCGGGCCGGGACGGATCGCAGAGGGTGCGCACGCCGGACTCGATGCGGGTGACGGCGGCGGCGATACGGTCCAGGACGCGGTCTGCGGCCGCGCGTCCCCACTCAGGGATGTCAGCGTTCAACTGCCCCACGTACCAGGCCCGGTAGTCGGCAGCGAACTCCCAGAGTTCCTCACGAAGTTGATCGACAGAGACGGCAGCGTCGGCAAGGTGTCCGAGGTTCAGCACCGGGGTGCCGCTGAGTCCCGCTGCCCGTACACCGGTGACTTCCGCCTCCGGCATGACGGCCGCGCGCAGCGTCGTGACCTGCTCTTCCGCGTCGTCGTACCGCTCCTCTACCGCGCAGCCGTGTCCGACGGCGTGGGTGCGCACGTGCCGGTACTGCAAGCGCAGTTCCTGCTCCTCCGGGTCGCGGCTGGCGAGACGGACACTCGGGTACTGGAGCACCCTGCCGTCCACGGGCCGTACCTCCAGCTCCACTTGGAACAGCATGCGGTCCCACTGGGCGGCCTTGCCGAGGGCCGGCTCGTGCCGGGCCGCGTTGACCAGCGCCACGGTCACCAGCTGACCGGTTCCGAACGTGCGCCGCCTGACGCGGAGTTCGGCACGCGCGTCAAGGACGGTGACCTCGACGCGGTCAGGGCCGAGGGTGTGCGTCTCGGCCGGCAGCGGGATGCGCTGCCAGCTCCGGCCTCGTTCGCTCGTACCGGAGCGGGTCTCGTAGCGGGCACCGGAACAGCGGATTTCCACGGTGGTGGCGTCGGTGTAGAAGCTGAGGCCGAGCGAGGAGGGCAGCCAGGAATTCACCTCCGGAACCGGGTCGGTGGCGGGAGCGGTGTCCTCGGCCGCCCGCTCCGTGCCGGCACCGTCCGGTTCCTCGGCGGCCAGGTCCAACTGGCGCCGCAGATCGGCGTCCTGGGGATACAGGGTGCCCATCAGGTACTGCCGGTCCGGCGGGGCGTCGAGCGTCTCCTCGGCGCCCCCCGCCGGGCCGACGAGCTGTCTGTGCAGGTAGGCGACGAGTTCCTGTCTGGGGTCCATGCTGTTCCTTCAGAGGTACGGGGATGTGGGGCGCGCGCTTCAGGTCCGGCGCCAGCGGTCCCGGAACGTGGTGCGGGCGGTGTCGGCTGCCTGCGCCGCGGCCAGCTGTTGCTCCAGTTCGTTGATGCGGGCCCAGGCGTTGTGCTCGCTCTGGGCGATGCGCTGGGCGGCCTGCTGCTCGACGTTCTCCGCGTGCCGGCGGGCCGCCTCGACGGCCTGGTTCCGCCCGGCGAGTGCGGCCTCCGCCTGCCGAAGTGCGGCCTCGAGGTCGGAGATACGGGTCTCGGCTCCTTCGCGGTACTCCCGCAGACGGCGATCCGCCTCCCCGGCCCGTTTTCGGTGGAAGTCCGCGTCCTGGGTGGCGGCCCGGGCGGACGCCTCCGCCTCTTCCACCTGGCGGACGAGTCCCTGCCGCACCTCGTGCTGTTCCTGTTTCAGCAGCGCGATCCGCGCTCCGGCCTCGGCCCGCAGAAACCGCTCGCGGCGAGCCACTGTTCTGTCCATCCGCCGCAGCAGGGCGTCCTCAAGGGCGTCGAGCTGCCGCTCGGTGTCCGCCGCCACGGCGGCGGCACGTGCCTCGACGGCCTGCCGCGCCCGGCGCTCCTCGCCGAGGCGCTCCTCGTGTTCGAGCCGCACACGCTCCAGCTCGGCCTCGTGCTCACGGCGGAGTCCGATGACGAGCTGCCCGTCGGCAGTGCTTCCCTGCCCCTCTTCCTGGACGGCACCGGGCTGCGTTCTCTCGTTCCTGTCCTCAGCGGACAGCCCTGCGTCCGCTGCCGGGGAACCTCCTGTGACGTCCACGACCGCAGCGTGTCCTGGCACGTGGTGGCTCTCCTCGCGCTCAGCGGGGAGTGCGTCACGGCAGGAGACCGTCTCGACACGGCCCGCCTCGTCGGCCGGGCCGGGTGCAGACGACGGCGCATCGCCCGGCGCCCCCTCCGGGATCGCGGGTTCACGGTCCGAGGCACCCGCGGACGCGCCGCCCGAGTGCGCACCGGACGCAGGCGGTGGTTCCTCGGTCTCCCGTCGGTTCGGGAGGCCCGCAGCGAGTTCCCGCAGGGCGTCACGCACAGCGAGCCGGGACTCCGTGTTCACCAGCGGCTTCCTGGCCAGGTATGCCGAGGGGGTCAGCCCGACCAGTGCCTCGCACGGCCGCTCGAAGAAGTCCTCGGGCCGAAGCCGGGCCCTTCTCAGCGTGTCGAAGACGCGCTGCAGGACTTCCAGAGCAGCGAGCACCTGGCGGTCCGGCATCCTGCGCTCCCGCGCGGCGCGTACGACGTCCGCTGTGGCCCGGGGACCGAGGATCACCGTCAGCTGCGCCTGCCCCAACGCCACCAGCGCGTACCGGGCCAGCCAGTCGATGCCGCCCTCGAACCTCGCCCCCAGCCGCAAGGCCGTCTCCCAATCCGCGGTGGGCGACACCGACTCGACTGGGCCGGGCTGCTCGGACTGCTCGGACTGGTCGGGCTGCTCGGACTGGTCGGGATCTTCCCGCTCGGCGTCCCCGACGGCCGCGGTCGGAGGCGGGGGTTCCATGGCTCCGTCGGACGTGTCCGTCCCCGTACCCCTCTGGCTGTCCTCCACCGCCGCGGCCGCCTCCTCGTCGTTCCCGTACGACGGCTCGTCGGCCTGGGGTGCGCTGTCGTCGGCTCGGGACGACGACTCGTCCACCGCGGCGACAGGCTGCGGCTGGCCAAGGGCACGTCGTTTCATCGGCCGGGCCTGCTTTCCGTCCTCCGTGGCATCCTGCGCAGTCCCGCCCTCGTTCGCGCCGAAGACCCCGACCGTCCTCAGGCGCGCCCTGAACACCGGGAGGGCCTTGCTCTCCACCTGCCGGATGCGCTCGCGGGTCACGCCGAACTCCCGCCCCAGCTCATCGAGCGTCGAGGGCTCATCGCCGTCGAGGCTCAGGCGACGGACCAGGACCCGGGCGTCGCGCTCGGGGAAGGTGTCCACCACCGCCATGACGTCTTCCATCAGGAGTGCGCTCACCACACCTTGCTCCACCGACGGCAGAGCCTGGCGCTCCCCGACGAAGTCGCCGAGGGTGGCGCCGTCGCCGATGACCCGGTCGAGCGAATCGGTGCGCCGGCTCAGCTTTCGGATCTCCGCCACCTTCGGCACGCTCAGGTCACAGAGAACCGCCACGTCGACGACCCCGGCAGGCCGACCCTGCGCGGCGAGCGTGCGTTCCGCAGCCGCCACCTTGCGCATCTGCTCGTGCATATGGACCGGGACGCGGATGAGGGCGCCCTCGTCCGCGATGGCCCGGCCGATCTGCTGCCGCACCCACCAGGTCGCGTACGTCGAGAACTTGTTGCCCATCGTCGGGTCGAACTTGCGGGCCGCCCGCATCAGTCCGAGCACCCCTACCTGGAACAGGTCTTCGTAGTCCAGCCCCTGCTCCAGGTAGGAACGGACGAGCGAGTGCACCAGCCGCAGGTTGTGCAGGACGAGGCAGTCCCGGGCCCGGATCCTGAGGTCGCCGGGCGGCAGCGCGCACAGTTCCGCCTCCTCGGGCTCCTGTGCGACGCGGTCCGTCCCCCCCCCACGAGTACGGCCAGCCCGACCTCGGCCTCCGCGCTGAGGAGGCGGTTCTCGGGCCGCGGCTGAACGCGGTCCACGCGCAGTACGGACATGGCGGCCGCCACGGCGTCGGCGAATTCCCCGGTTTCCGGCAGGGCCTCCTGCTCCGCCGCCCCCGGCCCACTTCCCGCCGCCCCCGGTTCGCCCTCCGGCAACGACGAGAGCACCTCCGCTGTGGGCTCTTCGGCCGGGGTTTCGGCATCCCTCACCCTTGCCTCGGACCGAAGCTCGTCCGCTTCACGTGCGGTCAGCCCGGCCAGCCGGATCACTCCGTCGAGCGTCTGGGACGTCACATATCCGTCGGCGTCCGCGTAGCGCATCAGGAGCGCTCGCACCCGCCCGACACGGGCCGACACATTTTCTTCACGGAATCTTGCAACCTTTTCCGCATCTGGCGAGTCCGCGTCTACATGCACACGTGCGTCACGGACATGCAGCCCCAGTCGGGCCAGCTCGCTTCGCAGCCGGTCCTGCTCGACCTGACCGAGCCCCAGCGGGCGCACGTGCTGCGCGAAGGCCGACTCCGGCACGACGCCGTCCACGGCCGCATGCCTCAATCGAGCCAGCAGCTCCCCGATCGCGACCTTCAAGCCGGGCCCGCCCGCCCCACCGGCGACTCGATCCTGCACGCCACCCACCCCCCGTTCGCTTCACGGTGAGATTAAGGCTGTCGTGTTGACGATGTCAACGGATGAATGCTCTGTGCAACGCAAAGCGATTCGTGTACTGTGACGGCTGTCTCACTGTCCGTTCTGACACGATGGGCCGTGCGGCAGCAAACCAGGGGGCGCGTTCCGTTCCGGAACCGCGAGAACGCGAGCAGTAGGCAGAGGAGCGGCAGGTGAGCCACGAGCTCGTCGACGGCAGATTCCGCATCGGGCGCGTCATCGGCAGGGGCAACATGGGGGAGGTCCACCGGGCCGAGGACCTGCGCGCTCCCGAGGGCTCGCCCGAGCGCACCGTCGCAGTGAAGACGATCCTGCGTCGCCGCACCGGAGGCCGGATAGACACCGGCGGCGACACCAAGGCCGTGGAGCGCTTCGCCCGCGAAGTGAACATCATGCGCCTGCTGGAGCACCCCAACCTCACCCGGCTCGTCGCGGGCGGCATCGCCACGGACTGCGACGACCTGCCGTATCTCGCCATGGAGTACCTGGACGGCGAGTCGCTGCGCGACCTCATCGAGGAGGAGTCACAGCTCCCGGTCGTCTGGGCCGCCGCCATCGGCGCCCAGATCGCCGCCGGCCTCGCCGCCGCGCACGCGAAGGGCGTGGTCCACCGGGACCTGAAGCCCGCCAACGTCATGCTCACGCGGGGCGGCACGGTCAAGGTGCTCGACTTCGGCATGGGCAGCATCGTCGACGACCCGGACCAGACCCGCCTGACCAGCACCGGTGTCAGCGTGGGCACCGCCCGCTACATGGCCCCTGAGCAGTGCCAGGCCAAGCAGGTGACCCAGGCCGCCGACCTGTACGCGCTGGGCTGTGTGCTGTACGAGATGCTGGTCGGCGTTCCTCCGTTCACGAGCGAGTCGGCGTACGAGCTCGCCGAGCGCCATGTCCACCAGGAGCCCAGCCCCGTCCGCGCGATCCGCGGTGACGTCCCCGCCGAACTCGCCCGCCTCGTCGACCGGCTGCTGGCCAAGGACCCGGCGAACCGCCCCGCCGACGCCGTGACCGTACGGGACGTCCTGCTTCCCCTCACCGTATCGACGGACGAGACCTGCCTCGTCCCCTCGTGGAGCGAGCAGGACCCGACGCTCTCCCTGCGCGAGGGCGCACCGGCCCCGGTGACCGTCCCGCTGAAGCAGCCCGCCCCGGTGACCGGCTCCGGCGCCGGCATGGAAGTCTTCGGGGTCCACCAGAATCTGATCCGCGACTACCGCTCCTTCACCGAGGGCGGCACCGTCATCCGCGACGAACGCATCAAGGCCTACGTCGAGAAGGACCTGGACGACAAGTCCCAGTGGCCGAACCCCTGGCTGTCGCTCAACCCTTTCTTCCAGGGCGGCGGCACGGTGGTCGAGCTCGCCCAGCAGAAGGTGCTGCACCCCGAGTGCGCCCGCATCTTCCAGGCCAAGAAGACCGAGGGCGGCACCGTCTGCGACGGTAGGCCGCTGCTCCTGCACCGGCACCAGCGCGACGCCATCGACGCCGCCGCCTCCGGGGCGTCGTACGTCCTGACGACCGGCACCGGCTCCGGCAAGTCGCTCTCCTACATCGTCCCGATCGTCAACAAGGTGCTGCACGAGCGCGACGAGGAGGGCTCGGACGCACCGAAGCGCGTGCGGGCGATCATCGTGTATCCGATGAACGCGCTCGCCAACAGCCAGTTGCGGGAACTGGAGAAGTACCTCCGTGACGGCTACGGCGCGGGCCGCGAGCCGGTCACCTTCGCCCGCTACACCGGCCAGGAGGACGACGAGAAACGCAAGGAGATCCGCGACAACCCGCCGGACATCCTGCTCACCAACTACGTGATGCTGGAGCTGATGCTGACCCGCCCGGCCGACCGGGCGAGCCTCATCAGGATGGCGCGTGGCCTGGAGTTCCTCGTCTTCGACGAACTGCACACCTACCGCGGCCGCCAGGGCGCCGACGTCGCCCTGCTGATCCGCCGGGTCCGCGAGGCCTGCCAGGCGGAGAACCTGCAGTGCATCGGTACGTCGGCCACCATGTCGACCGAGGGCACGCTGGAGGACCAGCGTCAGGTGGTCGCCGGTGTGGCGAGCACGCTGTTCGGCACCACGGTCCGCCCCGAACACGTCATCGGCGAGACGCTGGTCCGTGCGACGGGCGAGGCGCCCGACATCGTACCGGCCGAGCGCCTGACCTCTCCCGCCCCGCGCGCCTACGACGACCTGGCGCGCGACCCGCTGGCCCGCTGGATCGAGGACCGCTTCGGCCTCGTCGCGGACGACGCCACGGGCCGCCTGGTACGCCGGCCGCCGACCCAGATCGAGGTCGCGGCACGCGAGCTGCACGAGATGTCGGGCGTCGACGAGGAGAGGTGCGCGAAGGCGATCCGAGCCACCCTGGAGGCCGGCTCGCAGGCGCTCAACCCGCGCAACGAACGGCCGCTGTTCGCGTTCCGCCTGCACCAGTTCCTCTCCAAGGGCGACACCGTCTACGTCACCCTGGAGGACAAGTCCTCCCGTCACCTGACCCGCTCCTACCAGCTCGAACAGCCCGGCAGCGGCGGCAAGTTGCTGATGCCGCTGGCCTTCTGCCGGGAGTGCGGCCAGGAGTACCTGACCGTGTGGCGCACGGAGAAGGACGGCGAGGTCCGCTACGAGGCGCGCCGCGACACCTCGGCGACCGGCAGCCGTCAGGGTGACGGCTACCTCTACGTCGACCACGAGCGCGAGTGGCCGTCCAACGTGCAGTACGCGGTGGACGACCGTCGAATGCCCGAATCCTGGCTGGAGTTGGACGACAAGGGCCAGGAGGTCGTCAAGCGCGCCTACCGCGACCGGGTGCCGAGGGCCGTCACCGTCGACACGTTCGGATGCGAGGGCCAGGGCGAGCTGAAGGCCGCGTTCATCCCGTCGCCGTTCCTGTTCTGCCTGCACTGCGGTGTGGCGTACGAGCAGACGCGCGGCCGGGACTTCGCCAAGCTGGCGACACTGGACCAGGAGGGCCGCTCCTCCGCGACCTCGCTGGTGTCGGCGTCGATCGTCCGTTCGCTGAAGTCGGTGCCGGAAGAAGCCCTCGACCCGAGGGCGCGCAAGCTCCTCACCTTCGTCGACAACCGGCAGGACGCCTCCCTCCAGGCGGGCCACTTCAACGACTTCGTGCAGATCACCCAGCTGCGCGGGGCCCTGTACCGGGCGGCCCTGGACGCCGGCGACGACGGCCTGCACCACGAGGAACTGGCCTCGGAGGTGACCAACGCGCTCGCCATCGCCCCCGCCGACTACACCGGCGAGACCGAGCTGCCGCCGTCGCTGGCCCGCAACGCGGCCCGCACGCTGCGGGACGTGATCGCCTTCCGGCTCTACCTGGACCTGGAGCGCGGCTGGCGCATCACCATGCCCAACCTGGAACAGACGGGCCTGCTGGAGATCGACTACGAGGACCTGGACTGGGTCGCCGCCAAACAGGACCGCTGGGAGGGCACGCACCAGGCGCTGCGGGACGCCGACCCGGCACTGCGGGCCGAGGTCATGAAGGCCCTGCTGGACGACATGCGCCGCTCCCTCGCCATCGACGTGTCGTACTTCCGCGACGACGCCTTCGACTCCCTCCAGCGCGCCAGCGAGGAGCGGCTGGTCGACCCGTGGGTGCTGTCCTCCGCCGACAAGCCCCGGGTCGGCACCGCCTACCCGCACCCCTCCAGTCGGGGCACGGACCGTTCGAGCCTGTTCCTGTCGGCGCGGGGCAGGTTCGGCAAGTTCCTGCGGCGCACCGACCGTACCTTCCGCGATCTGGACCAGGACGACCTACAGCTGATCATCGCGGAGCTGCTGAAGGTGCTGACCAAAGCGGGCCTGGTCAAGGAGGTGGAAGTCGCCCCGCAGCGCGCCGGTCGTTACCGCAGGGCGTCTTCCGCGGCCATGGCCGGCTACCGGGTGGCCGCCCAGTCGCTGGTGTGGCGCGCCGGCAAGGGCGAGTCGGGTGCGCACGACCCGCTGACCCGCACCTACCAGAGCGGCGACGGCCCGCGCATCAACACGTTCTTCCTCAAGCTGTACCGGGAGACCGCCGACGCCCTGTCCGGCCTGTACGCCCGCGAGCACACCGCCCAGGTGTCCCCGGAAGACCGCGAGGCGCGCGAGGAAGCCTTCCGCAAGGCGGAGCTGAAGCTCCTGTACTGCTCTCCCACGATGGAGCTCGGCGTCGACATCTCCGAGCTCAACGCCGTGATGATGCGCAACGTGCCGCCCACGCCCGCCAACTACGCTCAGCGTTCGGGCCGCGCGGGCCGCAGCGGCCAGCCCGCGCTGGTGACGACGTACTGCGCGACGGGCAACAGCCACGACCAGTACTACTTCCGCCAGCCCTGGCGCATGGTGGCGGGCGCGGTGGCCCCGCCCCGTCTGGACCTGGCCAACGAGGACCTGGTCCTCTCCCACCTCCAGGGCATCTGGATCGCCGAGGCCGGCCTGCGCCTGGGCCGCTCCATCCCGGACGTGCTCGACGTGTCGTACCCGGATTCCGGCGACCGCCCGGACCCGGCCCTGCACCTGCTCCCGGACATCCGGGACGCGGCCCACGACGACGGTGCCCAGCGGCGCACGGTCAACGCGGCACTGCGCGTCCTCGGCCCGCTGTTCAGGGACTTCGCGGACACCACCTGGTGGCACGACGACTGGATCGACGACAAGGTCCGCACCGTCGCCGAGCGCTTCGACCGCGCCTTCGACCGCTGGCGCAGCCTGTTCCGGGCCGCCCTGGACGACCAGTACGTCCAGAACAAGCGCCGCCTCGACTACAGCCTCACCGAAGGCGACCGCAACCGCGCCAACGCCCGCCGCCGCGAAGCCGAGACCCAGCTCAACCTCCTCATGAACGAGAGCGTCGACAGCAAGTCGGTCCTCTCCGACTTCAACCCCTACCGCTACCTGGCCTCCGAGGGCTTCCTGCCCGGCTACAGCTTCCCGCGCCTGCCGCTCGCCGCGTACATCCCGACGATCGGCCGCCGCCGCGGCGACGGCGACTACCTCCAGCGCCCCCGCTTCCTCGCCATCCGCGAGTTCGGCCCCGGCTCACTGATCTACCACGAGGGCGCCCGCTACCAGGTCACCCGCATCCAGCTGCCCCCGGACTCCTCCGGCGAGCTGACCACGGGCGAAGCCCGCCGCTGCGCGAACTGCGGCTACCACCACGAGCCCAAGGAACGCGAGGACCGCTGCGGCTTCTGCAACGAGCCCCTCGGCGCCGCGACCTACGGCCTGCTGCACCTGCACACCGTCTACACCACCCGCCGCGAGCGGATCTCCTCGGACGAGGAGGAACGGCGCCGGGCCGGCTTCCGGCTGGAGACCTCGTACCGCTTCCACGACCACGGCATCCGCAAGGGCCGCCTCAACGCGACGATTGCCGCCCCGGACGGTCAGCTGGCGCAGGTCACCTACGGCGACTCCGCGACCGTCCGCATCACCAACACCGGCCGGGTGCGCGCCCGTACGGACGAGCCGCCGGGCTACTGGCTGGACCTGGCCGACGGCCGCTGGATGAAGGACAAGGACGCGGCCGAAGCCGTGGGCGACTTCAGCGAGTTGCCGCCGGTCGACGAGGACGGCAACGAACGGCGCCGCAAGAAGCGCGTCATCCCGTTCGTGGAGGACCGCCGCAACATCCTCGTCGTCACCCTCGACGAGGCGCTGCCGGAGCCGATCGCGCTCACGCTCATGTACGCGCTGGAGCGCGGCATCGAGGCCGCCTTCGAGCTGGAGGACGCCGAACTGTCCAGCGAGCTGCTGCCGCCGGACGACGGCCCCAGGCGCCGCATCCTCTTCATGGAGGCGGCGGAGGGCGGCGCCGGCGTGCTGCGCCGCCTCCAGGCCGAGGACGACGCCCTCGCCAAGGCGGCCGGCCGCGCCCTGGAGATCTGCCACTTCTCGGCGGACGGCAAGGACGAGGGCGGCGAGGAACACCGCCCGGGACGGGCCTGTGCGCGCGGCTGCTACGAGTGCCTCCTCACCTACGGCAACCAGCTCGACCACGCCCAGATCGACCGGCACACGGTGGCGGCGCTGCTGGTGCGGTTCGCGTCGGCGACGGCGGAGCGGGAGTCGCGGGGTGAGTCCCGGTCGGAGCAGTACCGGCGGCTGCTGGCCGAATCCCCGGCGGCCGGGGGCGCCGCTCCCACGGCCGTCGAGGCGTCGGCGTCCGAACTGGCCGCGCAGGGCGACTTCCTGGGCTGGGCAAGGGCACGCGGCCTGCGGCTTCCCGACGAGAAGGACGTCTTCCTGACCGACGCGAACGCGGCACCGGACTTCGTCTACCGGCTCCCGGGCGCCAACGTCGCGGTGTTCGTCGACGGCCCCGGCACCGAGGCGAGCGCGTTGCGGGACGCCGACGCCGAGGAGCGACTGTTCGACGCCACCTGGGACGTGGTCCGCTTCCCGCACGGCGGCGACTGGGACGCCATCGCCGCCGCCAACACCCGCTACTTCGGCTCCCCGGCCGCCCACTAGTCACCCACCCAGAGGATTTGAAGATCGCTATGGCATTCACGTACTCCGCCGGATCCCTGGTGAAGGCCCGTGGCCGCGAGTGGGTGGTACTCCCCGAGAGCGAGCCCGACCTGCTCGTCCTGCGCCCGCTCGGCGGCTCCGACGACGACATTGCGGCGGTGTTCCCCTTCGAGCCCGTCGAGGAGGCCCGCTTCGCCCGGCCGGAGCCGACCGACCCCGGTGACCAGCGGGCGGCGGGCCTGCTGCGCACGGCCCTGCGGGTGGGCTTCCGCTCGGGCGCGGGCCCGTTCCGCTCGTTGGCCGGCATCGCGGTGGAGCCGCGCGCGTACCAGCTGGTGCCGCTGCTCATGGCCCTGCGCCAGAAGACCGTCCGCATGCTGATCTCCGACGACGTCGGTATCGGCAAGACCATCGAGGCGGGCCTGATCGCGAGCGAGCTCCTGGCGCAGGGCGAGGCGAGCGGCCTGGCCGTGCTCTGCTCCCCGGCCCTGGCCGAGCAGTGGCAGCAAGAGCTGCGCGGCAAGTTCGGCATCGACGCGGAGCTGGTGCTGTCCTCGACGGTGTCGCGCCTGGAGCGGGGCCTGGACCTCGGCCAGTCCCTCTTCGACCGCTACCCCAACGTGATCGTCTCCACGGACTTCATCAAGTCCACCCGCCACCGCGACGACTTCGTACGCCACTGCCCCGACCTGGTGATCGTCGACGAGGCGCACACGTGCGTGGCGGCCGACGACACCTCGGTGAGCGCCCAGAGCCAGCTCCGCTACGAGCTGCTGCGCCGGGTGGCGCAGGACGCCGAGCGCCATCTGCTCCTGGTGACGGCGACCCCGCACAGCGGCAAGGAGTCGGCGTTCCGGAACCTGCTCGGCCTGGCCAAGCCGGACCTGGCGCACGTGAACCTGGAGTCGGAGACGGGCCGGAAGCTGCTCGCCCAGCACTTCGTGGCCCGCAAGCGGGCGGACGTACGCCAGTACCTCACGAAGGAGGACGGCCTGGCGGACGACTCCCTCGCCGAACGCACCGCCTTCCCCTCGGACCGCTTCTTCAAGGACGAGACGTACAAGCTGTCCCCCGAGTACCGGGCCCTGCTGGACGACGCGATCGCCTACGCGAGCGAGCGAGTCGAGGAGGCGGGCGGCCAGGGCAAGCGTGAGGCCCGTATCGCCTGGTGGTCGGCGATCGCCCTGCTGCGCTCACTGGTGTCGTCCCCGGCGGCAGCCGCGCAGACCCTCACCACCCGTTCGGCGGCGGCGATCGCGGCGTCGGCGGAGGAGGCCGACAAGCTGGGCGCCCCGCTGAACAGCGACGCGGCGGACAGCGACGCGCTGGAGGGCATGGACGTGGCGCCGGGCGCGGAGACGGACGAGGGCCCGGTGAAGTCGCAGCTCGCCGGCCTGGCCGAACTGGCAGCGCAGTTGAAGGGCCCGGAGAAGGACCTCAAACTGAAGTCGCTCATCAAGCACCTCAAGGCGCTGCTGGCCGACGGCTACAACCCGATCGTCTTCTGCCGCTACATCCCGACGGCCAAGTACCTGGCCGAACAGCTCGCGAACGACCCGGAGACCAAGAAGCGCGGCCCCCTGGGCGCGAAGACGGTCGTCAAGGCGGTCACCGGCGAGCTGTCCCCGCAGCAGCGCATCGAGCGGATCGAGGCGCTGGCGGCGGAGGCCGGCGAGGACGCGACGGCCCGCCGCGTCCTGATCGCCACGGACTGCCTCTCGGAGGGCGTCAACCTCCAGCACTACTTCGACGCCGTCGTCCACTACGACCTGGCCTGGAACCCGACCCGCCACGACCAGCGCGAGGGCCGCGTCGACCGCTACGGCCAGCGCCGCGACGAGGTCCGCGTCATCACCCTCTACGGCGACGACAACGGCATCGACGGCAAGGTCCTGGAGGTGCTGATCAAGAAGCACCGCCAGATCAAGAAGGACCTCGGCATCTCGGTCTCCGTCCCCGACGAGCTGTCGACGGGCGTGACGGACGCGATCGTGGAGTGGCTGCTGATGCGCGGCCGGGAGAACGAGGACGCGCTGTTCAGCGCGGACGCGTTCAAGGTGAGCACGGCGAAGCTGGACAGCGACTGGAACTCGGCGGCGGAACGCGAGCGGCAGTCCCGCTCCCGGTTCGCCCAGCGTTCCATCCACCCGGAGGAGGTGGCCCGCGAGGTCGCGTCGATCCGGGAGGCGCTGGGCGGTGCGGGGGAGATCCGGACGTTCGTACGCGAGGCGCTGGGCGCGCTGGGCGCCGTGCTGCGGGGCGCCGACGGTGGTGGCCGCGAGTCCGGGGACTTCACCGCCCAGGTCGGCGGCACTCCCGCGGGCCTGCGGGACGCCCTGGCGCCGGTGGTGGGCGCGGAGGTGGTGGAGAAGGACCGCGAGATCCCGTTCCGCGGCGACCCGGCGGTGGCACGCGGCGAGGCGGCCCTGGTCCGCACGGACCCGGTGGTCGGCGCACTCGCGTCCCACGTCCTCAACGCCGCGCTGGACACCCAGGCGGAGGGCGCCCGCCCGGCCCGACGCTGCGGCGTCATCACGACGGACGCGGTCAGCACGAGGACGACACTGCTGCTGGTCCGCTACCGCTTCCACCTCACGCTGCCGTCCCGGAGCGGCGAACGGCAGCTGGTGGCGGAGGACGCCCGCCTGCTGGCCTTCGAGGGCGCGCCGAAGAACGGGGCGTGGCTGACACCGGAGCAGGCGGCGGCCCTGCTGGAGGCGACGGCGTCGGAGAACACCGACCCGCACTTCGGGGAGCGCACGATGACCCGCATCCTCGGTCAACTGTCGGATGCGAATGGGTACTTGGAGTCGTACGGCGATGAGCTGGCCGCCGAACTGGACGCGGCCCACCGCCGCGTGCGGGCCGCCTCCGGCGAGATCGTCCGAGGCCTGTCGGTCACCGCCCAGAAGCCCGCCGACATCCTCGGCGCCTACGTCTACCTGCCCGCCGCCGCTTCTGCTTCTGCTTCTGTTCCGGTTGGAGTGTCCGCCTGATGTCCGCCACCACCCGCAACCAGGTGTTCACCGCCGTCCACACGGTCGGGGGGCTGCTGCCGGCTGACATGCTGGTACGGATCTCCGAGGGCAAGGACGTCCCCGGTTCCAAGCCCGCCGACTACGGCCTGCCGTCGTCCCGTTCGGTACGGGACGAGGCCGAGCGCAGCTGGGAGTACCTCAAGCCGCTGTGGCGCGAGCTGCGCAAGCGCCTGCCGGAGGACCGGGAGACGGGCGTACCGGCGAGTGACCCCACCGGGCTCGCGGACAACGACTGGCTGACCCCGCTCTGGCGAGAACTGGGCTTCGGCCGCCTCACGCACATCGGTGCGGCAGGCATCACCGCCGACTCCGACGCGGAGAAGAAGTTCCCGGTCTCCCACCGCTGGCACCACGCCCTCATCCACCAGGCGGCCTGGAACGCCGAGCTGGACAAGCGGCCGGGCGGCGCCGGCACGGTCCCGCCGCAGTCGATGCTCCAGGAGTGCCTGAACCGCACCGAGGCCCACCTGTGGGGCGTCCTGGCCAACGGCCGCCAGGTCCGCCTGCTCCGCGACTCCAGCGCGCTCGCCACGGCGTCGTACGTCGAGTTCGACCTCGAAGCGATCTTCGACGGCGAGCTGTTCAGCGAGTTCGTGCTGCTGTACCGGCTGCTGCACGCGTCGCGGTTCGAGGTGGCGGAGGGGGCGGCGCCGTCGTCCTGCTGGCTGGAGAAGTGGCGCACTGAGGCCATCGCCTCGGGCACGCGCGCCCTGGACCAGCTCCGCAAGGGCGTCCAGCAGGCGATCACCGCGCTGGGCACCGGCTTCCTACGGCACCCGGAGAACACGGCGCTGCGGGAGGACGTCCGCCCGAAGCCGTTGCAGGCCGCCCTGCTGCGCATGGTGTACCGCCTGCTCTTCGTCTTCGTCGCCGAGGACCGCGACGCGTTGCTGTCGCCGGGGGCGGACGGTATTGCGCGCGAGAGGTATGAGACGTACTTCTCGTCGGCGAGGCTGCGGGCGCATGCGCGGAAGCGCCGGGGCACGGCGCACGGTGACCTGTACGAGGCCCTGCGGATCGTCCTCACGGCACTCGGCGACGAGAAGGGCCGCCCCGAGCTTGGCCTGCCCGGCCTCGGCGGCCTGTTCAACGACACGGAGGCGGACGCCCCGCTGCGCGACCTGAAGCTCTCCAACGAGGCCCTGCTGACGGCCGTACGCCACCTGTCCCAGGTCCGCGACGGCAGCTCGGGCCGCTGGCGGGCGGTGGACTACCGGCACCTGGACGCGGAGGAACTGGGCTCGGTCTACGAGTCCCTGCTGGAGCTGGAGCCGAAGTACAGCGCGGCCGAGCGTACGTTCACGCTCGTCGAGGTGGCGGGCAACACCCGCAAGACGACGGGTAGTTACTACACGCCGTCTTCGCTGATCGAGTGCCTGCTGAACTCCACGCTGGACCCGGTGATCGAGGATGCCGTACGGCGTGGTGAGGAGGAGGCGGCGCGATCGGGCGCGGCCGATCCGGCCGATGCGATCGTCAAGGAGCTGCTGTCTTTGACGGTTTGCGACCCGGCGTGCGGCTCCGGGCACTTCCTGGTGGCGGCGGCCCGCCGCATCGCCAAGCAGGTCGCGGCTGTCCGGGAACGCAACCCGGAGCCCACCCTGGACGCGGTGCGCCACGCCCTGCACGAGGTCGTCGCCCGCTGCATCTACGGCGTAGACCTCAACCCCATGGCCGTGGACTTGGCCAAGGTGTCCTTGTGGCTGGAGGCGCTGGAGCCGGGCAAGCCGTTGAGCTTCCTGGACGCGCACGTCAAGCACGGAAACGGCTTGATCGGCGCCACGCCCAAGCTGCTCCGCGACGGCATCCCCGACGAGGCGTTCATCGCGACTGAGGGCGACGACAAGAAGCACGCGAAGGCCCTGGAGAAGATCAACCAGCAGGAGCGGGTGGGCCAGGGCAGCCTGTTCGACCTGGGCGGGGAGGCGGTCAGCGTTGCCAACACCGTGTTCGCCAGCGGCCTGCGCTCCATCACGCTGGCCCAGGCGGAGGAACTGACCGACGTCCGCCGGCAGGAGGACGCGTACGAGAAGTGGACCGGCTCGTCGGACTACCGGCGGGCGCTGCGGGTCGCTGACGCGTGGTGTGCGGCGTTCGTGTGGCTGAAGACGCCGGAGGCGCCTCGGCCGGTGACGTACGCGGTGTTCAAGGCGCTGGAGGATCCGAGCGGCCAGGGGGTGGTTGAGGAGACCAAGGCCGAGATCAAGCGACTGCGTAAGCAGTTCTCCTTCTTCCACTGGCACTTGGAGTTCCCAGAGGTGTTCTCCGTCCCGGAGGACGGCCGTGGCGTGTCGCCGGACACCGGTTGGGCCGGGGGCTTCGACTGTGTCGTGGGGAACCCGCCGTGGGACAGCGTTGACTTCCGCGAACAGGAGTTCTTTGCGCAGCGGGCACCCGAGATCGCGGAGGCGTCGAGGACTTCCGTACGCAAGAAGATGATCGAGGCGCTCAAGGACTCGCCGGACACGCTTCCGCTGTACGAGGAGTTCGAGGCGGGCAAGCGGAAGGTGTACGCCGAGAGCCACTTCCTGCGGCGGTCGGGCCGGGTCCCGCTGACAGGGCAGGGGAATCTCAACACGTACGCGGTCTTCACGGAGACGGATCGCATACTGCTCGGACCCACGGGACGGGCGGGGGTGATCGTTCCGACGGGAATCGCGACGGACGCACGGACGCAGCACTTCTCCGGGGACCTGGTGCGGCGTGGGGCGATTGCGGCGCTGTACGACTTCGAGAACGCAGCGCCCCTCTTCCCTGGCGTGCACCGCTCGTTCAAGTTCAGCATCCTGTCCATGGTCGGCCGTTCCCTGCGCGAACCGGCGGCTCGATTCGCCTTCTTCCTCCACGACCCGGCTGAATTGGACGATGCGGAGAAGGCGTTCACACTGGCGCCGGACGAAATTGCGCTGCTCAATCCCAACACGGGCACGCTTCCGGTGTTCAGGTCGAGGCGGGATGCCGAAATCACTCTGGGTATGTACCGACGACTCCCCGTGCTCCTGAAGGAACGCTCGCCCGACGGAAACCCGTGGAACGTAGTGCTCTATGCCATGTTGCACATGAGTCATGACTCGGCGCTCCTGCATCCGCGTGATGAACTTGAGGCGTCTGGCTGGCGACTTGAGAGCAACGTCTTTGTCAAGAATGGGGAACAGATGCTTCCCCTGTATGAGGCGAAGATGCTCCACCACTACGACCATCGGTGGGCCACCTATGACGCCGGGGGCGAGGTTCGCGCTTTCACATTGGACGAGAAGGACGACCGCGATGCTCTGGCTCTGCCCCAATACTGGGTAGCGGCGAAAGATTTCCCGTCTGGCAAATACGACAAGGGCGGCGGAGAGATCACCATTCCGGGAGTCCTCACTCGCCTCGCAGGAAAGGGGTGGAAAGAGGGCTTCCTGCTCGGATGGCGTGACATCTGCCGCGCCACAGATGAGAGAAGTATGATCAGTTCTCTGATGCCAGCGACAGGCGTTGGAAACAAGTTCCCTCTGGCCCTTACACGCTCAGCGGAATTGCTGTGCGCCGCCTGGTCATCATTTGCCTTCGACTTTGCTGCTCGCCAGAACATCAGCGGCGCCAATCTGAACTTCTTCATTGTCAAGCAACTCCCCGTTCCCTCTCCCGTGCAGCTTGCGCCTCACGCACCCTTCATCGCTCCCCGAGTCGTTGAACTGGCTTACACCACCAGCGACATGGCAGGCCTCGCCACCCACCTCGGCGACAAGGGCGCGCCCTACCGGTGGGACGAAAAGCGTCGTCGGAGTATCCGCGCCGAACTCGACGCCCTTTTCTTCCACCTCTATGGCGTCTCCCGCGAAGACGTCGACTACATCCTCGACACCTTCCCAATCGTCCGCCGCAAGGACGAAGCGAAGTACGGCACGTACCGCACCAAGGAACTGATCCTCTCAGAGTACGACCGCATGGCCGCCGCCGGCCTCACCGTGGAAAACCCGCTCGTCGAAGACGAAAACTACACCTCCACCCTCACCCCGCCCCCGGGCCACGGCCCGCGCCACCCCGCCTGACCACTCGCCCCAGCGACAGGAGCGCCACGGACCATGAGTAACCCGCAGGACTCGCAGCAGCCCAGACCGCTGCCCTCGGACTACGAGCTCGACGCATGGCGTGCCATCCAGCAGTTCAAGGGCCGCCCGCTGTCACGGGCGATGACTAACGCCGGCGAGCAGGTTGCGAACGGTGTCTCGGCGCTCGGCAAGCGTGCCGCGAAGCAACTGGAGAACCACCCCCGGGCGAAGTCGGCGCTATCGCGTGGACAGGACATCGTCGCCAAGGGCGCTCAGAAGGTCGGCGCTGGGGCGCGCGGAGCCGCCGACGCTCTGCCGGACTGGAGCGGCACTGCCTTTCAGTCCGTACGCCAGACGGTGGGGCGCGTCTCCCGAGCAGGACTCTCCTCCAAACGCGTGGTGGCGCTGCACACGAAGCGTGGGCACGACGTCGCGTCGCTCTCCGACCTGCGCCGCCTCGACCTCAAGCAGATCGACGCTGTCCGTGGGCGCGGGGCGAGTTGGTACTACCCGGCCGCCGCAGCGCTTTCGGGAGCGGGCGCGGGGCTGGTGATCTCCGGAGGAGAGTTCGTCATCGCCGCCTCGGCCGGTGCCGCGTCAGCGCCTTCGGGAGGTGCGATCGCGGGCGCTTTCGCCGCCGACACCGCGGCCGTCCTCGGACTCGCGTCCCGCGCCGTCGGCCATGTCTCACTGTTCTACGGCTACGACCCCGAAGAGCCTGTCGAGAAGCTTTTCGTGATGTCTGTCGTCAACGTCGGGACGGCGAGTTCGGCCACCGCCAAGAACGCCGCGATGGCCGACATCTCGCGGCTCACTCAAGCACTCTTCCGCGGCAAGGCGTGGGACGTCCTGAACGACGCGTTTGTCACCAAGGTCTCCCAGCAGTTCGCGAAGGCGTTCGGCTTCCGGCTCACCAAGAAGGGACTGGGCAAGGCCGTACCCGCCTTCGGGATCGTCGTGGGAGGCACCCTCAACTGGACCACTCTGGAGGGAGTCGTCGACGCCGCCGACATGGCATACCGGCGGCGGTTCCTGCTGGAGAAGTACCCGCATCTCGCTGACGATGAGGCATCCGCGTCGTTCCCCGACACCGACCCGGACGTCCCGGACGACGCCGACGAAGCGATCAGCCTGCTCGATGAGATAGCCGAGGCGGGCGGACCCGACCTCCACTGACTCGGTGTCCCGGCGGTGGACGTCACCATGTGACCGCCGGACGAACACGATTCAGGCCGCCACCGCAAACCCCACGAACCGTGAACACTCCTCACGCCACCGTAAGGACTGGGCCCAGTACGGTGCGTACCCCACCAAGGAACTGATCCTCGCCGAGCAAGACCGCATGACCGCTGTCGGCCTCACGCTGGTGTCCCGCCCGTCGAAAGCGAGAACTACACCTCTCCCGCGCACCCCACTCCCGAGCCACGGGCCCCGCCACCCCGAAAGCCGATCCACAGCCTCTCCAAGTAGCAACCAGGCGGTCGGTCAGCGTTGACCGGCCGTGTCGAAGGGACCGCCGATGGAACCTCGCGGCTACCGCATGGTCGTGTCGACCCTGCAGGACTACGTGACCACCACCGCCCTCACCGAACGCCAGCTGTACGCCTGGCTGGAACAGAAGCGCTACGACACGTCCGCGCTGGACGAGGGCCGCAACGACATAGCCGCTAACGTCACGCTCGACCGTGACTCGGCATCAGGCCTGCGAGGCGCATACACCCGCTGGCGCATGCGCGAGACTCCGTCCCCGCAAGTCGGGACCTGGCAGTCCACGCTCACCATCCGCCGGGACCATCGGGACACCGAGGACCGCACCTGGCTACAGGTTGACATCGAGCACATGCCGCTGTCTTCCGACATGCCGCCGACCCGCGCCAACACGCCCGGTATCGCACGCCTCCTCCTCGATTCCCTCGATGCCAGGGACGGCCTCGCCGAGGTGAAGGCGAAGCCCACCTTCATCGAGCCGGAGGACGTCCAGGAGGTCATCGAGGAACTCTGCGACGAGCAGCGCCGCCTCCCCGTCGTCGTCGCCACCGTCCCATATGGTGCCGACGCCGACAGCTACGCCGAATCCACAGTGGAGACCGCCTGCAAGTACCTCCTCGGCCTCGCCATCCTTTACGTTCTCTCGCCCGAGGCCCAGCCCGCCTTCAACAGGGCTCTCGAATTCCACCCTGTGTTCGGCGGTGGTATCCGCACCTACCTCCCCGGCATAGACCCTGCCTGGAAACCGGACGCCCAACGCCACCCGGTGATGTCACGGCGAACCCTTGAAGCGGACGTACACCGAGCCGCAAAAACCCTCGCTCTCCTCCCTCAACGCCTAGCATTGCGGCAGCAGTTGCCCGGCGCGCTCGCATCGCTGCCCATCCAGCGAACCAGGCCGCGTCAGCAAGCCCACGGTTCCGACCTCGACAAGCTGACCGTCGAGAACAAGACCCTCAACGCACTCCTTGATGAGGCCGAACATATCGAGGCGACCCGGACGCAGGAGATCAGCGGACTCAACGCGGACCTGGAGAAGGCGGACCGTGCCGCAGATGAACTCCGCGGCGAGAACGAGGAGTTGTACGAGCAGTTCCAGGCCGTCCAGCGCCGCGCCCGCTTCCTGCAGGAACAGCTCAGAAACGCCGGCGAGTTCGGAGCCGCCAACGCCGAGCCCCCGGCTCCCGACATCGTCTACCCGGAAACCTTCTCCGACCTGCTCGACCGCCTCGGCGAACTCCCGCACCTCTCCTTCACCGGCAAGCAGAAGACCACCCGCGACCTCGACAGCCAGTCGGTGGACAACTGGCTCCACGTCGCCTGGGACGCTCTCCTCGCCCTGAACCACTTCGCCAAGGCCTCGGCGGACGGTACCGCGAGCGGCGACTTCCTCAGCTGGTGCAAGAGCGAGAAGTCACACGCCTACCCGTTCCCGGCGGCCAAGGTCGCGATGCGAGAGTCGGACACCGTCGCCCGCAAGGACAAGCTCCGTCGGGAACGCATGCTTCCCGTTCCCACGTCGGTGGACCCCGCCGGCGAGGTCTTCATGCAGGCGCACCTGCGCATCGGCTCGGGCAACACCATCGCTCCGCGCCTGCACTTCTACGACGCCGGACCGGCGACAGGCCTTGTGTACGTGGGGTACCTCGGCCCGCACCTGCGCAACACCCTGACCTGACGGCGCGGTAGGGATCAGGCCTCGGTCACGAACCCACGAATGCCACGAACTCCGTCCAGCGATCTCGCCCCACGGCGAAGTGCGGGCGCGCCACATCCTTGGAGTCCCGGACGCATATGGCCTGTTCGGTGACGGCGATCTCAATGCAGTCGTCACCCGAGCTGCCGCTGTAACTGGACTTGAACCAGACGAGTTCCGTCGTGCTCATAGCTCTCCTCGCAGTCGCTCCAGCAGACCCCGCGAGTCTTGGGGGTTCAGGGCCTGCGAGCGCAGTGTGTCATAGCGCTGCTGGAGGAGGCGCACCTCTTTACGGTCGGAGATCAACCGACCGTTCTCCTGACCTTCGGAGTACGCCAGCCGTCGCCCTTCCGGCGTCTCCAACAGCCGTACCGGACCGTCCATGCAGGCATGGAACTCGATCTCGGTCGGCATGACTTGGAGCATCACGTTGGGGGGTGCCGTCAGCTCCAACAAGAGGTCCAACTGCCCCCGCTGCACGTCACGACCCCCCAGCCTGCGCCGGAAGACGGACTCCTCCACGATGAAGTGAAACGGCACCGTCGGCCGGTCGTGCAGCATCCGCTGCCGCTCCAGTCGCGCCTCGATCTGGGCCTCCATCTGCTCCTCGGTCAGCAGCGGCAGCCGGTTCTCGAACAGGGCCCGCGCGTACCCCTCCGACTGCAACAACCCCGGCATCAACCGGCACTCGTACGTGTACAGACTCACCGCCACCCGCTCCAGCCGAGCCCACTGCCGGAACCAAGCCGCAAGCCCCACATCCCCCCGCCCCCGCGTCACGTACTTCGACGACTTCCGTAAGGCCCCGGTGTTCCCCAGCAGCTCTTCGGACCGCTCGACATACGCCTCGTCGGCCAGCCGCCGCCCCAACTCCACAGAGGCCACCGTGTGTTTGGAGTACCGCACCAGCTCCGCGAACTCGGCCCTGCTGTACCCCGCGTGCTCGCGCAGCGCCTGGGCCACCGCCCCGAACGTCCGCAGACTGTCCGAGGGGTCGGGCTCACGATCCGGCTCGCCGCCGGTCGACTCCCTGTCGCCGCCATCGGCCATGATGTCGATGCCGCCCGTCATACGCGGCCACCTCCCGTTCCGTACACGCACTGTCCGTTAGCCCCACGCCGACAGTCCTCAGAGTGGCGGAAGTCCCCGCGCACCGTCCACAGAGCGTGTTCGTACGATGACCCAGCGTACGAATCGCACTCCTTGAGTGCCCCTCGCAAGGCCCCGAAGATTTCCGGACCACCAGGGCCCGGTGCACGCAGCCTGTGGGCTCCTCAGAGCCTGGGGCAGCGGCAGGCCGGGCAAGTGTGGGTCCCGTAGATGCTGCCCGCCGTCGTACACGTGCAGGGTGAAGGTCTCCGGCCCCGGAGCGCCGGCCGCGTCGCAGTCGTCCAGGACCCGCTCAACCCGCTTCCACAGCCGTACCGGTCCGCCCTCACGCACAGCCGAGCCCCTCCGCCAGGGGGCAAGAATGGCGGCGGAACCGGTGACGACGTTCACCAAGTGCGCCGCTTCACCGACGGCGGCCATCCGCGCATCGGGGCAACGTACTTTGGGCGAGGAACCGCACGTGGAACACCTATTCGGTCGCCCCGTGATCCGTGCCGGGCCACGCCAGACCCTACGGCCGTTCTCAGACGGGCGTCCGCGCGGGCAGAACGACACGGCGCCGACCAGCAGTCGACTTCCGGCGGTGCCCTCCTCACGAGCGTGAGCAGGACACGGGCGTATCTGACGGATTCCCCTGAGCCGACAAGCGGTCGCAAACCTTTTCCGAACCCTGCGGCGAGCTGAGCAGAAGGCCACCGCACCGCGGGGCCGGGGACAAGGACGAACCACACCTGTAACTCGTAGAGTTCTCGCATGACTAACGACCTCAACGTTGTGCTCGACCGCCTCGACGCATGGCTGGAGGAAAACGCACCCGCTGACCATTCCGCCCTGAACTCACCGGCAACGCGGGAGGACATCGAGGCCATCGCCGACCGTCGGTTCCCTCTGCACCCTGATCTGGCGGCGTGGCTGGAACGTCACAACGGCGTCACGGCCGCGAAGGGTCACAACGGCCCCGGCGTCATTCTCCCCGAAGGGCTTATATTGCACGACGCGATGGGAATGCGTGCAGGTCAACGAGCCCTGGAACAAGCGATTGCGGAGTGGGTCGACGAGAACGAGTCGGAAGATCCCGACTTGCGCGATATCTATGACGGGATGTATGGATACGCCTTCCACGTCCGATGGGTTCCGATTGCCACGGACATCACCGGAGGCAAGCTCATCGTCGATCACCGCGACGGAGAACGGTTCGGAAACGTGCTCTACGGCCTGCAAGCCGGGGACACGGAGGGCCCGGTGAAGGTGTGGGACAGCCTGTCGCACATGTTCCAGGATCTCCTCTCCGCCCTGACCGATGGGACGGAAATCCGCCTGCCCGGCTATGCCGATCCGGTAACACCTCGTCTCTCCGACAGCGATGACCACGCCTTCGTAAGGTGGGAGTAGGAGAGAGCGGTGGTCCGAAGCGCGGACGCGTCGGACCACCGCTCTGCCCAGCGGATCAGGAATTACGGGGTGACCACGCAAATCTCATCGGGACGGCAGCCCTCAACTGATGGCGCCTTGATGTAGAAAGCGTCATCGTCGGCCATGCGTGCCTTCGTATAGAAGGCTGAGAGGCCTCGCCCCGCGGCCTCGTTCTGTTTCGCCGACATCGAAGCCCGGCCACAGACTTCCTTCCACGTCGGCGGCGGGTATCCTCCGTCCGGGTACAAGCGCCACTTCCCGTCGCTGTCGCTCTTCTGGGCGTACAGCTGGACGCACTCATCTCCGTTGGTTACGGACTGGCCACCGCTCTCCTTCGTCGCGGCGAACGGAAACTCGTCACACTGCCGGCCGTCGGGACTGTTTGTCGTCGCTTCAGGCGTCGCCTTGGTGTTGGGGGTGTAAGACGTGGGACACACCTTCCGCCTGTTTGCTTCCCGCACCGTCTGGTTCCTCTCCCGGTGGAGCGGCGTCCCGTGTTCCTCACTACCCGGGTGCGACGGCAGCTCCTCCCTCAGCAGCCAGTAGTAGGCGGCAGCAGCGGGGTATTTCGCGGTGTTCAGGGTGAACGTCGGAATGTGCTTGGCGAAGATGCAACCGGTTGAGTTCGGGACTGATACCCCGTTGTCACAGCGGACCTGATCAAACAGGGATACCTCTGGCTTGTCGACCGGAACGAGGCCCTTCCATTCGGGACCGTCGGCCTTGAAGCTCAGATACACTCCACGATCGAACTCCTGGGACGTGCCATCTGTCGGCGTGTTCCACGTGTTCGCCTTCGTCGCACTGGCCCAGTGGTTGTCAACCACGCTGGCCCACGTCGCGTTACTCCAGTTCGTCGTGTATGCCGTATCGCAGTCAGGGGTACACGGGGTGTCCCAGTAGTCCACTGATACGGCGCCGAGAACGGCATCCATATCAACGGGAACGATCGACATGCGTTCCGTGAACGTCGCCGAGTTCGCCGTCTTGGTTTCGACGAACACGTTGAATGCGGCCGAAGCGGTCTCCACGGCTCCGTCGGCGTCCTTCTTCGTCCAGTGGACCACCGTGGTGAACGCCAGGCACCCCTCACGGCGTTCAATCGTGTAGGTCTGTGTCAGACCTACCTGAGCGCACCATGTGACCAGGGTCGTGGAGGGAACACTGACGGCAGGGGTGACTCCCACCGTTGTCGTCGGCTTGGCCAACGGCCTGAAAGTGACGCATTGACGACCCTGACCGTTTTCCAGGCTCCCAGAGCACGAGTCGTCCCCTGTGAGCGAGCGGAACAGCGGATTGGACTCCAGACCGACGGGGGTGGGCTGCTTCTGCTGGTCGTCATCGACGAAGTCGACGTCCGGTGCGTTGTCGTCCGGATCAGGTAGTTCCAGACCTGCAATCCTGCCCCCGGGCACGTCGAAGTCGCCGGGTACGAAGGCGACTGCACCCCAGGCTATGTCCTTGTCTGCGGTTCCATTGCTGGTAGTGTTCGAAAGCCTTACCTCAGGGGTCATGCCGTTGAACCGGAAAGCGCCGAGGGGGACCCACTTGTTGGACGAGTTCGCGGACTGATCGATCGTCACCTTCTCGATGCCCAAGGCGGTGACGACCTCGTAGACCGCTCCCTGGGTCTGCGCTCCCGTATCCGGGATGTTCACGTAGACCATGGCCTGGTTCTTGTCGAGAGGCCCGCTCAGCTTCCATGAGCCGTCGACGGTCATCTTTCCGTGCTCCCCGCCCAGTTGATCGGGGGAACGTTCATGGGCATACCAGAAGTGGCCGTCGTAGCCGCCACCGATCTGGTGCAGGTCGGCCTTCGCAGCGTACTGCCCCAGCCCCGGCCCAGTCGCGTTCGGGTCGGGATAGAAGGTGAACTGAAACGAGCCGTCTGTCGCCGTCGTTCCGCAGTCGCTCCAGGTATCGGTTCCCGCCGCAACGGACTCGACGACCTTCGCCCCCGAGGGGGCGCCGGAGCACACGGGCGTGCCGTACTGCAGGCGGTAGCCGCGGCCGGGCTCACTGACCAGAGTCAGGTACTTGATGTGCTCGAAGCCGCAGCTGGTGGCACAGTCTGACTTCCACGTGACGTTGGACTCGTGCCACCAGTACTGGGCGTAGCAGGCAGCGTCGGGGCAGTCGGGCGGGTTGGCCGCGTCGCAGTCGTTCTTGGTGTTGCAGAACGCGTCGAGCGGCGGTGAGATGTGTGCCCGGCGGTATTTCCCGCTTGCCGGGTCGATGACGGTCCCGGTGGTGCCGTTCCAGGTGGCAGGGTAGAAGCCGGCGGAGGAGAAGCCGGACTCGCCGGGCCAGTCCTGGCGGCCCGAGGTGCCATAGGAGTGGCCTGTGTCCTGCGACCAGGCGGCCCACCCCATCACCTTTTCCTCGTAGGGCCAATTCTGGGGATGCGCGGCGTCCCTGGCGGCCAGCGGGTCGAGGTCGGTGTTCAGGAAGGCAAGCCGGGAGGCGGGATAGACGGGGTTGGCGGGGTTGTTGTACCAGCCCAGGCCCCAGTTGCCGTTGGTTCCGGCGTCCGCCTTCTTGTTGAAGCCGAGGTTGTAGTTCCACACCGCGGTGAACCAGTTTTCGGGCTTGGCCGGGTCGTCGTTGTTGACGGCGATCGTCTGGCCGGACTGGTGCACTTCGTTCCACTTGTCGGCGAGGATGTAGAGGGAGGCCGCGATGTTGGTGGTGTAGTCGATGGCGATCGCGCGCTGCGTACTGACCGGGCGGGAGGTCTCGCCCGGCTTCTCGTATCCGGCCTTGCGCATGCCGTCGGTGACCTGGCCGACACCGTAGCCGCAGTCGGACTTGTCCCAGTGGATGGTCCAGAAGCCGTCGAGGGTTCCCCCGGTCTGATGGCCGTAGTAGCCGTCGACGGCCGCGAGCGGGCTGCCCATCTGTCCTGGAATGGCACCGGATTCGGCCTGCCACAGGTTGGACTCCTGTGCAAGGACGCCCAGTTCGACCTGGGCGGGTATGCGCTGTCCGCTGCCGGTGTTCAGCGTAGGAGCGGGAAACAGGCCCTGGGGATCGATGGTGGAGAGCCCCGTCTGCGAGCGCCAGCCGCCCTGAGTGAGGTAGCCGGAGCGCAGATCGTTCCGGACGGCCATGTCCACGGCCCATTCGACCTGGTTCGGTGTCGGCTGGAGGGCCTGCGTCTTGAGGTCATTGCGGGGTACGGAGCACCAGGCATCGGTGTCGATGGGGTCGTGTGCCCTGGTGTCGTCGTCGGCCGTGGTCAGCATGCTCATCGTGGACAGCTGCGGCTTCGCGGAGCCGGTCAGTGCCGGTGACGGCCTACCGCCTGCAGTGGCGCCGGGTTCGGCGATCTGCTGTTTCGTGTGCCGGCCCGTGCTCGCAACCGTGCCCGTGATGGTCAGAGCATGGCTGCTGTGGCCCGTCGTCGTCTCGGCCGCGGGTTCCTTGGTTGCGGTGCCGGTGTAGTCGCGACCGGCGTTCTTGACGTTGTCGACGCCCGCCCGCACAGCCGGGGAGACGACCGGGTCGACGGCGAGGCGACCGCGGGTGGAGAGTTCCGCGTCGGGTGAGACGTTCAGTGCCTTGATGCCGCCGGCCGCGTAGTTCTTGCCGTGGCGGGCTTTTCCTATGAGGTAGACCGTGCCGTCGGTGCCCTGGCGCAGGTTCATCGCGGTGAGTTTGCCGCTCGCGACGGTCGTCTTCTTGCCGTGCGCGTAGGTCTGCATGTTGGCGTCGGTGTCGCCGGTGCGGTCGATGTAGTTGACCGTGCCGTCTCCGGTCACATGTATGTCGTACGGAGCATGTTTCGTGGAGGCGAGCTGTGCTGTCCTGCCTTTGCGGTCGACGTGCACGAGCCGGTTCCCGGCGGCGGCGACTACACCGTCCCTGGTGGGGACGGCGGATGTTATCTCACCCGTGGCGGTGGTGTCCGCGACCGTGGTGCCCTTGGTGTTGACGGTGATCAGGCGCGTCTTGGTGTCGCGCAGCGCGGTGAAGACGGCGGTGTGCGTGACCGGGCTGCACGTGGGATCGAAGTAGGCCAGGGACGCGGTGAACGGCAGCTTGGTGACATTGCCGTTGTCGAGGTTGACGATCGCGGTGAACGCGCCGCCCATCATCAGGTCGGGCTTGTTGGTGAAGGTCCGGGGAGCGTAGACGACGGCCGCGTGATGGTCGTCCATGACGCAACTGTTGCCGATCCAGGTGTCAGCTGGCAGTTGGGGCTCGCTCAGCACGGCAGCCGTCTTCCAGCTGTAGCCGTTCCTGCTGTCGGCAACTAAGAGATGGAGGCCGTCGCTGTCGGCGACGGCGGTCACGGCCCGGTCTGCGGAGGTTTTCCAGCCTCTTCCGAGAACGGTGTCACGATCCTTCAGGGGGACCGCCGACACGGGTTCCTTCTCTGGTGTGACGGCCTGTTTCTGCGCCGACTTGTTCGGTGGGTTCGGTATCGCCGCCTGTGCGGCGTTCGTGGTGAAGGTGGAAGCGATCAACGTGGTTGCTACGGCGATAACCAGCGCGGATGACTGTCCCCTCCTCCTTCTTCTTCTCTGTGATGGAGAGCGCATTATCTGACGTTTTATCCTTTCAGACGGTCAGCACAGCTGTTGCAGTGGGTGGCTTCTGCGCAACGGACGGGGTGGTCACCGCACCGTGCGTTCCACCGCCACCTGTCTGGCGTGCGAGCCGCGCGTCCCTGCGGCCGATCCGGGCCCGAGGAAGCCGTCGCCCGCACCTTCAGTAGGTATCCGGCGCGCTGATGTAGATCTTCGATTGCTGCGGAATGGGGCGAGATGTGGTCCGCCTGCAGTACTGGCCTGGCTCTTGACGCCGCGGGTGGCCGTGCCTTCGATGCGAAACTCGTTTAAGGCGGTCCAGTCGACACCGTCGCCGATGCTGACATCGATGTCGTATGGGACAGGTTTGCCGACGCCGTCGAGGGTCGTGACGGTCGTGAACACGCCGTCGCCCTCGGGCATGGCATCCACTTCCGTACTGCCGTAGTACAGGACCCAGGTCTTACCGTTCTGCGAGAACGAGACTGGCGGCTCCGACGCCTGCGACGGCTCCCTGGATGCAGCCGAGGGCAATGACGCACTCGGCTGCAAGCGTTCCTTTACCGGTTGCGGAACTGCAAAGGGGTGGAGCGCCCGTGGCAGCCCGCACCACGTGCGAGGCGCGCATGACGAGTCATTGGGCGTTGCCGAACGGGTCGTCCTTGACGACTTTCAAGCTGATCTTCGAACCCTTCGCCGCCTCCTTGAGGCCGGAAGCCGTGATGTCCACCGTGGTCGGCCACGTGGTTTCCGGCCAAACACCGTCGGCCTTCACGGTCACGGAGAAGGGGGATGTCCGCCGGCCGCCCACGACTGTCACGGTGACTGTGTAAGTCATCCGTTTGTCGCCGGTGTTTTGAATGGTCAGCGGTACAACGACCCGTCCCGACTCCAGGCGCGGTGTGTACGCGATGACCTCGCCTCCCACTGCCGTGGCCGCGGCCTTGCCGAACCCGTAGTCACCGGGGTCCGGGACAGTGGTGTTCGTCGGGCTGACGGGATCTCCGCTGGGGGCGGCGGCCGCGCGCTGGGCAGCTGCCTTCTGTGCTGCCTTGCTGAGGTTGTCGGCCGTGCCCGACGGCTTGGGTGCTGCCCCGGCAGTTACCGAGGACCGCAGCGAGGTAGAGGCGTCGGGCCGGTGGCTCGTCTGGGTGCCGCAGGCGGTCAGAGCAAGTGGTGCCGCTGCCAAGGCTATTAACAGGAAGTGCGCGGAGACCCGGTTCTTGCCGGGCAGGTGGTCAGTCACAGCTGAACATATACTCGGACGTGAAGTTGATGTACAAACTGCTGGAGCTCTGGCCCATTTTCGCTGTCACGGGCGCACAGACAGAGCTGGCAACGTTGACGGGGCCGGCGTACTCGCTGAAGCTTCCGGAGTCCGTGTCGCAACCGGTGCCGTCCACCTTGCACACGTGCAGGTACATGTACTGCGACTTCCCGACGTTGTTGTCGAGGATGGCGCACCCTTTGCCGGCGTTGTCGTAGGAGTACAGCGTTGCCAGCCGCAGGCTGGGGTCCACATCCTGAGGAAGAGCAACAGCTCGGAACAGCGTGTAACCGGATCCGCAGACGGTAGCCGCCGCGACCGCGGCTTGTGGGTCGGCCTGGACAAGGGCCCGTGTGGCCGCGTCGGCTCTCTGCGAGACCGAAACGGCGGGTTGGCTGATGGCCACCGCCTGCGGCGCGGCCATCGCACCTAAGGTCAGGACCGCAGCAGCCGTGACAACACGCAGGCTTGCTCTCAGCTTCGACATGTGTGAAACCCCCTTGGAAAAGCACGTCACAGGTGGGTAGATGGCGCCGTTCCAGCACGAACTCCCCCCACCGCTGGCAGCGCGATCCAAGCCGGTCGCGGAGTGCCGGGAGAGGGGCCACCGCCCACCGATCCGCTCACACGTTCGGAACGCCGACGCCAAGGTAGTCACGGCGTGGAACTTTTCGCAGGGATTAGCCGTGAGCCGACGACCGCATGACCGAAAGTCATCGACTAAAGAAAACGCCAAGGGAAAGTCGAGAGGCGGCATATAAACCGCACATGAGCAATCTGCAGCCAAAGAGATACTCAAGTGACGGAAAAGTGAGGCTGATCAGTTGCGCATCAACGACCTTCATCCAGTACCGCGACACGAACCACACCTCAAGAGGACGACTGAAAACAGGAGCCCCAAAGGTGCCCCTGAACCCACGATGTCCCAGCACGCAACGGTTGCTTGCGGCGCGGAGTTCAACTCGCACCCGGTGCACTGCTCCCTGACACAGGCGGACGCACGACGCCCGTGAGCGGATCAACGCCGTCACCGGCGCGGTATCGGGAATCGGCGGGTCCAGGAACTCGTTGTAAGTGTCGGAGCGGACATCGACGCGTCCAACGACGCCCTCGTGCGCACTCCTGAGCCGACGCCACACCGCTGCAGCGGCCTGACACAAATGCCCCCCGGTACACCTGTAGCGGGCCGCCTGAGGGCTTCTGCAGCGCCGGGGTCAGCTCAGGGCGTGACCTTACCGAGCAGGGCCCGCGCAGCAGCCCCTGCGGATGCCCCGAAAGCCGGGTACATCGGAGCGCTCATCCTCCAGGACCGCGCCTGACAGCCCCGTCACGGCGCCGGTCGGCATCATCCGTAGCCGGTCGGGGATTGTGAGACTGCTGACACTGGCTGTCGGCCCCGCGCCGGACTCCAGCCGCTAAGCCCCGCCCCCCACCACCATTTCATGGGGTCCGACCGTGGATCGCGGCCGCAGCCCGTGCCCTTACCAGAACGGGTTCGCGAAGAGCCCACCGCAACGGATCAAGAACCCTCCGCCGGTACCAGGCCGCCCTCCGACTCGATCAGGTCCCCGGCGGCGGTCAACGCGTCGATGTCGGCGGTCAGTGCGTCGCGGATGTCGGCTCCGAGCCGCGCCCACCCGAAGAAGCGGGCGGCTTCCCGCAGCAGGTCCTCGCGGTGCACGCCGGGTCCTTCGTCGACCACGTTCCTGAGCACCAACTGCCGCTCCGCGACGGGCACCTCCGCCACGCGTCGGGTGCACCGCTGCGTCGGCGTGCGGGCGAACTCCGTTTCGTGTCCGGGCACGTCGTAGGCCGTACCGACGTGGACGATCTTGCCCTGCTTCAGCAGGCGGCGAAGAGCCCGGTCGATGCGGTCGCGGACCACCTGGCCGGCTCGTCCGATGCCCCACGCGAGCCGGACCCGGGTGTAGATGACCTCCTTCTCGACGGGTCCTTCCACCTCCACGACGCACAGCGCCACGTCCGCCACCACGTCGAGGGCGTCCGGGTCCTGCAACTCCACGCCCCACAGGCCCAGTCGGCTGCTGGACCGGTCGCGTACCTCTGCCAGCAGGTCGGGGTCGACGTCCTGGTAGGGACGGCTCCAGGGCGCAGGGCCGGCGTCGACCGTCACGAACTCGACGCGCGGGACCGCCGGACCGCTCGCCGCTTCCGCCGGTTCCGCGGGTTCTCCGCCCCACGCCCGCATCGCGCTTTCCACGGCCTGAGCCGTACGGCCGTCACCGTTGCCGCGGTCGCCGCCGCTCTCGTCCTGCCCCACGGGTGGCGGCACCCGCACCGTGTGCGGATCCTCCGCACACGCCGCCTCCACCGCGGCCCGCAGCCGCGCCATCGCGTCCCGGCGGTTGCGGTACCAGTCTGTACCCCAGATCCGGTGCAGCCGCCAGCCCAGGTCGCGCAGGACAGCTTCCCTGAGCCGGTCGCGGTCGCGAGCCGCACGCGAGGAGTGGTACATGGCGCCGTCGCACTCGATGCCCAGCGCGTACGTGCCGGGCGCGCCCGGGTGCCGTACCGCCATGTCGATGCGGAAACCGGCGACCCCCACCTGCGGCTGGACGTCGTACCCCCAGCCGCGCAGGACGTCGACGACCTCCTCCTCGAAGGGGCTCTCCGGAGCCGCGTCCGGATCGGCGGCCTGCGTCTGAAGGATCGCGGGACCCAGCTGGGCGTACTGCAGGTACCGCTTGAGGTGCTGCACGCTCTTGTTGGCGCTGTCCGGCAGGTCGCCTCCGTGGAAGGAGGCGACGATCTCCATGCGGCGCCGGGCGCGGGTCACGGCGACGTTGAGGCGTCGCCAGCCGCCCTCCCTGTTGATGGGGCCGAACGTCGACAGCAGCTTGCCGCGGTGGTCGGGACCGTAGCCGATGGAGAGGATGATGACGTCGCGCTCGTCGCCCTGGACGGTTTCGAGGTTCTTGACGAAGAAACCGTCGAGGCGGCCCTCCGTGAAGTGGTGGTCGAGGTCCGGGCGCGCCGCCCTCGCCTTCTGCACCGCCTCCTCGATCGCCTCCGCCTGTGCCTTCGACAGCGCGACGACGCCGAGGGTGTGCGCGGGGCGGGTGTCGAAGTGGTGGATGACGCGCTGGGCGACCTTGGCGGCCTCAAGGGGGTTGTCGCTGTTACCGCCGCGGTCGTAGACGCCGTCCGCCTTGATGAACTCCACGCCGATGTCCGGGCCCTGTTCCAGGGCGCCCGGGAACGTGACCATGGAGTTGTCGTAGAAGTCGTGGTTGCTGAAGGCGATCAGGTTCTCGTGCCGGCTGCGGTAGTGCCAGCGCAGGGGCAGCCCGCGCAGGACTCCGCTGGCCTTGCACATGTCGAGGATGGACTCGAAGCCGTCGGTGGCGTCCTCGTCCCACTCGTCGCCGTCGTCGCCGTCGCCGGCCGCGGCGAAGAACGAGGTCGGCGGCAGCTGCTTCTGGTCACCCGCCACGATGAGGGCCTTGCCCCGGTAGACGGAGTTCACCGCGTCCTGGGGCAGCACCTGGGACGCCTCGTCGAAGACGACGACATCGAACTCGAAATCCGGCGGCAGGAACTGGCTGACCGTCAACGGGCTCATCATGAAACAGGGCTTGACCAGCCGTACGACGTCGCGGGTCTGCGTCAGCAGATGCCGTACGGGCATGTGGCGGCGCTGTTTCTCCGCCTCGCGGCGGATCACCGCGGCCTGCCCGACCGAAGTCCGGCGAGGACGGCGGGCGTTGCAGGCGGCGATGACCGCGGCGTGCGCCGCCGCCACCAGGTCCTGGTCCGTCCTCTGGAACCGCTCCACCAACTGGTCCCGTTCCACCGCCCGCATCGGCTTCAGCCTCTGGTCCGTGCCCAGCTGGTGCTCGACCCAGGCGGTGAGCACCGCACGCTCCATCGCGGCGGGGAAGTCCTCGGCGGAGACCTCTCGGCGTGCGAGCTGGTCGGGCAGCCCGTCGAGGTGGTAGCGGCGCAGCAAGGTCAGTGCCTCGGCGCAGCTGATCCACGCCTCCGGGCCGAAGGGGTCGCGGTCCAGGCGGGTCAGGACTGACTCGGCCGCGGAGAGGAAGCCGGCGAGTTCGCGTCGCAGCTCCTCCGCACGCTCGGGCTCGAAGTACCCGGTGAGTGCCTCGCGCTGGCGGCTCCAGTCGTCGGCGCGGGCCGCGACCGATGGGTCGGCGGGCGCGGTCAGCATCAGCCGGGCCGCCGCTTGCGGCAGGGGTGCCGAGTGACCGCTATGTGCGGCACGGCGGACCTTCTGGGACCAGTCCAGAGCGTCCAGGACCGCGTCACGGTCTGTGTCGATACCCCGGTAGAGGCTGCCGAGAAGGCTCCGGTTCGTGGCGTCGTTCTCGGCGAAAGCGGACTCGGCGGCACGGGCGGAGACGACGGCGGCCACCGCTTCCCTGGCCCGGGACAGGGTCAGACCCTCGTCCCGCTCCATGACGCGGGCGGTGGAGCGGATGAGGTCGGCCGCGTCCTCGAAGGGTTCCACGTGTGCCCTCAGCCAGCTCGCCGCCCGGTCGAGCGGGCCACCGGCGAGTACCGTGCCGACCGCGGCGACCTGCGGCTGCTGGGTGTACTCCTGCCAGAGGTCCAGGTCACGGCGGATCTGTTCGGTCTGGGCGAGGAGTTCGCGCGGTTCGGGCCTGCCGTCGGCCAGCACATGGACGAGGCTGCTTCGGCGCGCGGGGTCGGTGAGCGTGTCGGGCGCGAGGCGGGCGATCAGCCGGGCGGAGTCCAAGGCGGCCCGCAGCGCCTCGGTGGCGGGGCGCCCTTGCGGAAGGTAGCGGCCCAGCAGCGCGCGTTGCTGCTCCGTCGCGTACGGTCCCGGTCGCTGTCGCGTCAGGTCCAGACCGCGACGCAGGAGTTCTCCCACAGGTTCGTATCCCGTTACGCCGTTGGGCGCCTCTTCGCGCAGGTCGTCCGTCTGCGTGTCGAGTCCCCCGTACCACGGGCCGAGAAGGCCGCGGTCGGATACGGCCTGGGCGTCGAAGGCGGCTGTCTCCCTCTGGGCCGCGTGCGCGGCCGTGACCGCAGCGCGCGCGGCGGCGAGCGTGTGGGCGGAACCGGGGCCGTTGTCGCGGCGGCCGACCGAGGCCACGGTGTCCAGCAGCGCGACGGCCTGTCGCAACGGGGCGAGGTGGGCGCGCAGCCAGCGGGCGGCAGCGTCGAGTGGCAGCTTGGTGAGGTCGGCCGCCTGCGGCGCCAGCGACGGACTGTCCAAGTACGCTCGCCACGAGGCGAGTTCACCGCGCAGCGCCGTGCCCTGCTCGACGAGTGCCGGCTGCGGCTCTCGGCCATCGGCCAGGTGAGCGGCCAGCAGGCTCCGGCGGTGGGGGTCGGCGACGGTTTCCGGCGCGAGTGCGTGGACCGCCTCGGCGTGCACGAGTGCCTTGCGCAGGGCCGGGACGTCGGGCAGAGCCGTGCCCCGATGGCGTCCGAGCAGCTCGGCGTGGGTCGAGGTCAGCGACCGTAGCTTCCGGTGCGCGGTGTACCAGGCGTCGGCCAGGGGCAGCTTGTCGTACAGCTCGCCACGCCATGAGCCGCCGTGAGTCAGCCGGGCCACCAGCTTCCGGTCGGCCCGGATGCCGCTGGACAGCATGCCGGTGAATCCCTGGCGGCCCGCCATGAGCCGGTGGACGGCTTCGGGCAGTTCGGGTGTGGAGACGACCTCGGGCAGGAAGGTCCCGTGTGCCGCCTCCGCCGCAGCAGCCAGTTCCTCGGCGGCCGAGGAGATCTCCGCGACGGCTACCTGGACCCCGGGATGTACCCGGGGGTCGAGCCACGCGTCGAGCGTGCGGTCCGAGGCGATGGCCAGTTCCACGAGCGTGGCCAGGTCCTCGGCCTCGGACATTGCTTTCGGCCGAGCGCACCCGAGGCGGTCGGCCACCGAGTCGGCGTGCTCGGCGGCCGTCTCAAGGGTGCCGGCGAGCGTGTCGAACCGCTCGGCCAGTTCGGCGGCCTCCCGGCCGGTCAGCGCCGCGATGTCGGCGCCGGGCGGTTCCAGCGCGGCGAGGGCCTGCTCGTTGGCCGGTCGCTCCGCGCTCACTTCCGGACGCAGTTCGGCCCATCCGGGGCCCGCGTTGTCCGTGGCGAGGGCCTGGGCGGAAAGCACCTGGTCCCGTCGGGTGAAGAAGTCACCGAGTGCGTCGGCGACGGCTCCGACCGCCGCCTCCTCCGCGTGCGCGGGGCCGTCGGGGACCAGCCACTGCTCAAGAGGGCGGTGTTCGGTGGCGGCCACGGCGACCACGTCACACAGATGACGTGCTTCCGCGGGGCTGCCGGGATTCGTGAGCCCGGTGAGGTGGCTGACGCGGGTGAGGCTCTGCAGAGTCCGCTCCAGCACACCAGCGGTCTCGTCGAACTCCCCGGCGAGCTGTCGCGCTCGCTCTTCCCTGAGTCCGGAGAGGTCGAGACCGCGCGGCGCGATCGTCGAGAGCGCCTTCTCGGCCTCTCCCGGCTCAGCCGTCAGCCTGGTGGACAGCTCCTGCCAGCGCTCGCCCACCGTCGCTCGGACGGCGGTGCGCGTGCGCTGCGCCTTGCGCAGTTCTGCCAGGAAGGCGTCGACCCGGTCGTCCACCTCGTCGGCGAAGGCATCCGTGGTCAGCCATGCTTCCGGCACGGGACTGCGCACGTCGAGCAGTCGTAGGAGCCCGATCAGACGGTCGATTCCGCTCTGGTCCGTGACGGGTACTCCTTCGGATGCGAGATCCCGGTACCGGTCGACCGCCGTCGCGAGCGCGTCCCGCGCCGCCTGGGCCTGCTCCAGCACAGGTCGGGGATGCGGCAGGCCGGCCCGCAGGCCACGCCAGGGGAACGTCGGATCGGCGACCGCCTCCCAGGCGTCGGAGATGGCATTCGTCGCCTCGACGATCAGGCGCAGGTCCTCGCCGCTGAGCGTCTCGGCGCGAAACGTCGCCTGCGCACCCGCAGGGGTGTCGTCCCCATGGCTCAGGTACGCCACCGGCGCCTCGGACAGTCGACCCACCTGACCGAGCACGTCGTGCAGGGTCCGTCCCAGCGGGTCGCGGACCTCGTTCATCGCTTCGGCGTAGGAGCTGAGCGCCAGGCGCAGTTCTCTGGCCTGCGCCAGGGTCTGCTGCGACAGCTGCGGTGCGCGCGGCTCCTCCCCGAGCGCCCGGCCCAGTTCCTGGGCCACCGCCTTGCGGCTGGTGTTGTGACTGTGGAGGGCCAGAGCGTACGAGTCGAGTCCGACCGACTTCAGCCGGTCGAGGACGACGTCGAGGGCCGCCGCCTTCTCACTGACGAACAGCACGCTGCGGCCCGCGTGCATCAGACCGGCGATCATGTTCGTGATCGTCTGGCTCTTCCCGGTGCCGGGCGGGCCGTCGAGGACGAACGACCGTCCGGCCACGGCCGCGGCGACGGCCTGCCGCTGAGAGGCGTCGGCGTCGAGCACCAGCGGGCTGTCCTCGGGCGGGCTCAGTTCGTCGATCCGGTCGAGCGCGATCTCCTCGAAGTCGAAACGGTCGGAAGCGAGTCCGGATTGCGGGCCGAGCGCCATCGCCCGTACGAGGTCGCTGCCGAGGACCCGGCCCTCGTTGTCCAGCAGGTCCTGGTACATCGACTCCTTGTGGGAGGCGAAGAGCGCGAGTACGACGCGGTCGGAGATCTGCCATCCCGGCTTGCCCGCCACCGCGCGGGCCGCGGCGGAGAGCACCGCCTGCAGATCCGAAGGGTCCTGTTCGGCGACCGGCGTCCAGTCGATGTGGAACTGCTGCAGCTTCACTCTCAGGGCCGGGTTGAGACGTGGTTCCTCGTCGTCGCTCGCCCTGAGGCGGATCCGGCCGTTGCGGGTGCGCTCGATGACCGCCGGGATCAGGACCAGGGGGGCGTCGCTGCCCGTCTCGGCTCCGTCCTCACACCAGCGGAGCATGCCGACGCCGAGGCTGAGGGTCCACAGGCCGTAGTCGTTGAAGACCTGCGTCGCCTTGGTGCGCAAGCTGTGCAACGCGCGCAGGAGAGAGGGCGCGGTGGTCTTCTGGGTGACGATTCCGTCGGTGCGGTCGCCCTTCTTCGCCAGAACCACGTCGCCGGGTCCCATGCCCTCGCCGGCCACCGGCTCCTCGTCCGGGAGCGGCGCGAAGTCCCAGCCCCGGACCAGGCCTTCGACGAGCTCCCGGGCGGACGGAGTCGAGATCTCTAGTGTCGCTGACTTGGTGTGGCGGAAATTGAGCAGCCGGTTGCGGCCGCTCAGGTCCACCAAAGAGGTGCGCCAGTTCTCTAGCATCGCCTTGAGGCGGTCGAGTTCCTGGCTGCCCCCGAAGTCACCCGAGTTCGTCACGCTGGTCCCTGATGTCGTCGCCTCCGGGCCAACGGAGCACCGGCCTCGACGGCAGTGCCCCATGCCGCCAACGCAAAGCGCGGCCACGGACGTCCTTACTGTCCTGGTGGCCGCACAAGTCCCGTTGATCCCCCCTGGAGGTGGAATTCTACGGTCAGCGCACCAATGCGTGAAGCGCTAACTACGAACAGTTCTCCAGCGCGCACGAAACCCGGTGCGCCCGGCGCGCAGCTCCTTCGGGAACAGCGACGGATCAGCGAGCGAAGGAAGCACCACCCACTCCCTCGGTCGGTACACGACCTCGACAGGCCCGCCCGTTCAGTGCGGGTGCCTGCTTCGGGTACTTCTCAGCCCCGCATGTTCCCGCAGAAGCCGGACGACGGCGCCGAATGCCCGCAGACTGTCGGACGGATCAAGCTCCCGCTCCGCCCAGCGTGACTGCAAGATACCCGTACCGTCCACAGAATGTGTCCGTACGCTGACGCACCGTACGGGCGTCACTCCTGGAACGCGCCCCCGCGCGCCCGCCACGGTGGCCCCATGAGCGCAACCCTTCCCCAACCGCCCGGCACCGTTGCGACGTTCGCGCAGCTCCTGTCCTCCACCCGCCGAGGAGCCCGCCTCGCACGCCTCCTCGCCACCACTCAGCTCCGCGCCTGGGACCTGTCACTAGACGTGACCGAGCGAGCCGAGCAGATCGTCGCCGAACTCGCCGCCAACGCGGCCCTGCACGGCCGTGTCCAGGGCCGCGACTTCCGGCTCGCCCTCACCCTCGACATCACGACCGGCCTGCTCCGCATCGCGGTCACCGACGCCAAGGGCGGACAACTCCCCCTCGTACCGACCGACTCGGCGACCGACGACGAGACGGGCCGCGGTCTGCTCATGGTCGGCGCGCTGGCCGACCGCTGGGGCACCGAACCGCATCCGCCGGGCGGCAAGACCGTCTGGGCCGAGGTGTGCCACCGGTCTAGCTGACATGGGACGCCCGCCCCGGCCAACACACCGGCGAGAGTTCCCCGTTCGCTTCCAACGGTCGTCTTCGTCGCGCTACCGTCCCCACAGGTGAACCCGAGGGGACGTGACGTACGGAAAGCCCCTCGGACGCGGCATACGGCGACGGCGGGGGCGCAGTGGCAGAGGACACGACGGCCGGGGCGGACAGCCGAGGCCTCTTCGACGACTTCGGCGCCTTTCGGACCCCGACCACCGACGACTTCACCTCCGTACTGACCCACGGTCTCGTCGCCCCCGACGCCAACGTCCTGCTGAACCTCTACCGCTACACCGAGCAGGCGCGCGGCGACCTGCTGCGCGCGCTCGGCGCCGTGGAGGATCGGTTGTGGGTGCCTCACCAGGTCCTCGTGGAGTTCTGGCGCAACCGTGAGGGCACCCTGAGCGACGCACGGTCGTCCGGTGCGCAGGCCGCCGACGACATGGCCGGTCACGCGGCCCAGGCGGAACGCACCATGCGCACCTGGGCCAATCGTGTGGCCCTCCCGGAGGAGGAGACCGACCGTCTGCGGAGTCAGCTGAACGAGGTCTTCGACGACGTGCAAGAGGCGATCGTCAAGGTCGGCGAGGGTGAGTGGCAGAACATCACCCACGACACGAGCACCGATCCGGTCATCGCGGAACTGGAACCCACGCTCGACGGCCGGGTCGGCGCTCCACTGGGTCAGCAGGACTACGACAAAGCGATCGCGGAAGGCATGCGCCGCGTCGAGAAACGGCTGCCTCCGGGCTACATGGACAAAACCAAGGAAGGCGTGGGAGCCGCCGCCGACTATCTCGTGTGGGAGCAGATCCTCCGGGAGGCCGGCCGCCGCCACTGCGACGTGCTGTTCGTGACCGCGGACGTCAAGGAGGACTGGTGGCGCAAGGAACAGGGTTTCAACCGCGGCCCCCGGCCAGAACTGACCGAGGAGCTCAGGGCCAGGGGCGGCGGGCGGCTCTTCATGCTGACGCCCAAGCGGTTCCTGGAGGTCGCCGCGCCGATCCTGGAGTTCGGTCTCCGCGAGGGGTCCGTCGAGGACATCGAACGCGTCGAGCGGATCGGGACCGACGACGGAGCCTACGGCGGCTGGAACATCGACGCGCTCCAGGAACTCTTCGACCGGTTGACCTACGAGAACTACGAGGACCGGGTCGCCGTCATCAAGTACGCCGCCGAGATGGACGGTGTCGCGGACGCCAAGAGTGTCTACGACATCTGTCACTACCCCTCGGGCCGCTCCCTCAGAGGCTTCACCAAACCGGTCACCCGCATCACTGGCCTGCTGCGCAACCTGGGCAAGATCCCGGAATCAGCCGTCCAGGTCCTGAAGGCCGAATACGACGCGGACCCCGGCGGCCGCGCGTCCGGCTTCTCCGTCCACCCGCTCCTCGTACCGCTCGTCAACGAGCTGGGAGACGAGGACGAGTCGTGACCACCGACCGGACATCGCACGGCGCGCAAGCGGCCGGCGAGGACGCGCTGCTACCCTCCGCGCCATGTCCCATGGAGTAACGCGGGAGATGCGCTCTCCGATCCTGTCGATCCACCCGTACATACCAGCGTTCGAGCAACACGACAAGGTCATCTGTTCCATGGCCACGAGCGGCGAGTGCGACAAGAAGCTCGTCGCAGAAGTGCACACCAAGTTCCGCGACGGCAGCGTTCATCACTGGCGAGTGTGCGGCGAGTGGCTGACCACCCATCCGTCAGCCATTGCCCACATCGAAACGAACGGCTTCCAGGAGCCCGTCGCCCCTTGACGGCGGCGTCAGAGCGCCGCGGTGATGTTTACGCCAGCCGGTAAACGGCCTGGTCCGGCTCCGGCCTCACGATCAGACCGTCGTCGGCGAGCTCGCGCAGGTTGCGGCGGGCTTCCTTGCCCGCGGCTTCGTCGTTGGCCGGCCGGTACCCCGAGACCCGTAGGGCCAGTACGGCACGTTCGGTGTCCCAGGTGCCCCCCAGCGCCTGGATCACTGCGGCGAGCGCCTGCTTGTGCGTCAGCGGCTTCTCGGTCATATCACCCTCCCCCTCGAAGACCGCCACAGCATGACACGCGGCGGCAGGGCTCCTGCCGGCCGGTGCGACGGACGCGGCCAACGCAGACCCCAAACGCCCTCCACTCGCTGCGCCCACCACCGTTCCGGCATCATGACCCCCATGACCGACGGCGTGGACATATGGGACGCAGCGGCCCGGTTCGACCGGAGCACCGCCGCCAAGGACGAAGCTGGCGCAGAGCAGGAGCGCAAGCAGGTGCTGGCCCAGTTCCCCCTGGAGGAGTGGCCCAGGCTGCCCCTGGAACGCTACGCGTTGGGCTTGGAACAGTCCGGGCCGGGGATTACGTACTGCCGACTCATGGAGTTCGGCACCCAGTCCTTGGGCAGCATCAAGGGCGGCAGCGCCGCGAAGCACATCATGTACCGTCACAATTCCGGTGAGTGGCGGCTGGCGGCGCCCCTGCGCGGGATGGAGCCCCAGGACGCGTGGGAACGTCTTCGGGCCGAATTTCTCCGGGCATTGACCGCCGTGTCCGTGGGTGACTTCGCGGCCGTGGACGAACTCGAGATCCTTCGGTTCGGGCCGGCGCTGGTGACCAAGACTCTCGCCACCTACTACCCCGAGTACTTCCTCCCGGTCTACTCCGCGGGGCACCTGCGGAAGTTCCTCGCCTTGCTGGGCGGCACCTCGGGTGCCGACTCACCGACCTGGCGCAGCAACCGGCAACTCCTCGAACTCGTGCGGTCGCGGTCGGAGTTCGCGGGCTGGTCCGGGAACGAGGTGATGACCTTCCTCTACCAGGACTTCGACCCGCGTCCGCAGACGCGCACGATCTGGAAGATCGCCCCCGGTGAGCGTGCCCGCCTGTGGGAGGAGTGCCGTGACGGCGGGTTCATCTGCGTAGGGTGGGACGAGCTTCGTGACCTGGGTGAGTATCAGACCGACACCGAGCTGAAAGAGGCTCTCGACGCGAACTGGCCCAGCGGCAGCGCTCGCAGTCTCACCACCGCGCGTAGACTCCTCGCCTTCCGGGACCTGGAGGCCGGAGACCGGGTGGTGGCCAACCGTGGGATGGACGAGGTGCTCGCCACGGGTACCGTCACCGGGGGCTATCGGTTCGATCCCGAACGGCCGGAGTTCCGGCACGTGGTCCCGGTCGACTGGGACGTCTCCCACGCGCAGAAGCTGTCAGGACCCCAGCACGGCTGGCGGTCCACGTTCGCCAAGGTCGACCCGACGCTCTTCGCCAGGCTCACCGCACACCGGACGGCTGGCTCCCCCGTGCTGGCTGCCTCGTCGTCCACCGATCTGGCGCCCGAGGATGTCCGGGCCGTACTGGACGCGCTGGAACGGAAGGGGCAGGTGATCCTCCATGGGCCTCCCGGCACCGGCAAGACCCGGCTCGCGCTCAGTGCCGCCCTCTTCATGGCCGGCCGCGCGGACGTGATCAACACCGACCCCGTCCGACGTTCCGCGGCCCAGGCCGAGATGCTGGGCGGCGAGCAGGTCCATCTGGTGACCTTCCATCCCTCCTACGGCTACGAGGACTTCGTCGAGGGCTTCAAACCGGATCTGAGCGCCACGGGCCCCGGGCTCACACTCGCCCTCACCGACGGAGTGTTCCACGCCCTGTGCGACCGGGCCTCGGCACATCCCGAGCAGACGTACCTCCTGATCATCGACGAGATCAACCGCGGTGACCTGCCCAGGATCTTCGGCGAGTTGATCACGCTTCTCGAACTCGACAAGCGCGGCCTGCCCCTCGCCCTGTCCGTCAGCGGTCGGAGCTTCTCCGTTCCGCCGAACATCCGGATCATCGGCACGATGAACACCGCCGACCGGAGCATCAGCCACCTCGACGCGGCCGTACGCCGCCGCTTCGCCTTCGTATCCGTCGGCCCCGATCCGGACGCCGTCTCTGGCACGGTCGGCCCGCTGGACCTCGCGGAGTTCTTCGAATCCCTCAACACCCGCATCACCCGGCACCTCGACGCCGACCACCAGATAGGACACGCCTACCTGCTGCGTGACGGCGCGCCGATCGCCACGGAGGACGACCTCGCCGCGGCCTTCCACCACGAGGTGATCCCGCTGCTGGAGGACTACTGCCTCGGCCGGGCCGACCTGCTCCACCGCATCCTCGGCAGCCTGGTCGACGCGGACACCGGCCGCACGGCGCTCATGTCTCCTCAGGACCTCGCCACCGCCCTGGCCGCCGAGTTCAGCGGCGGTGAGCCGAGCCCCGATGCCTGAGCGCACCCAGGTCCGCCTCGGCGAGTACGAGTTCGTTCCGTTGGACATCGAACAGCTCACGTCCCGGGACATCGATCGCCTGCACGCCCTCCAGGCAGGAGGTCACCTCACCCTGCGTCCCGACCGCTCCGGATGGCGGCTGCGGGCGGACTCGAGCGTAGGAGTCGTGATCCTCGACCGTGTCCGCATCGTCATCGAGCCCAAGTTCGCCATCCCGGGCGACCGGCTCATGAACTGGCTCGCCTACGCCCTGGACGCGCCCACGCCCGTCCGGGCGACGTCACGACGCTGGGCCACCGGCCCGGAAGGTTACGCCGATCTCGTGGCCGCGGCCCTCCTGGAGCAGTGCGAGCAACTGGTGCGCGAGGGACTGCGCCGCGACTACGTACGTCACCAGAGCGTGGAACCGGTGTTGCGGGGGCGACTGGACTTCGCCGCCCAGGCCACGCGTCGTTACGGACAACTGGACCAGCTGCACATACGCACCTTCGACCGCGAGAACGACATCTGGGACAACCGCGTCCTGGGGACCGCCCTGAGTGTCGCGCTCAAGCTAACGAGCCGCTCCGGCCTGGCCCGCGACCTGCACGGGATCGCCGGCGCGTTCCCGCGAGCCGCCACCCCGGACGCGGCACTGCGCGCCCTGGACCGCATCAGGTACACGCGTCTGAACGCCCGCTACCGTCCAGCCCACACCTGGGCACGCCTGCTGCTGCGCGGCGGAGGCGTCACCGACCTGCTCACCGACCTGGGCAGTACGGCGGACGGCCTCCTGCTGCCCATGCCCGCGCTCTGGGAAGCCGTCGTACGACGTCTGGGCGCCGAGGCCGCCGCCCCGTGCGGCGGACACGCCGTCCCCAGCAGCGGCGAGACGGGCATCACCGTCCGCGGAGACCTCGGCAACGCCTCGACCTTCCGCCCCGACCTGCTCCTGAGCCTCCCGACGCCTGACCGGTCTCACCGCGCACTGCTGCCTGTGGACGCCAAGTACAAGCGCTACGACCGTCACGGCGTCAGCGCCGCCGACGTCCACCAACTCCTCACCTACAGCGCCGGCTACGCCCCCGCAGACACTCCCAACGCCATGATCGTCCATCCCCACCCGGGCGGCCACGCTCATCGCGTCCTCCGGGTCGACGGCTCGCGGGGCAGGCTCGGCACTATTCACGTCATCGGCGTCGACACGTACGCGCCTCCCCGACAAGCGGTCGCGTGGCTCAACGAGCGGGTCCTCTCCGCCTGCTGACCATCGCCGCCAGCGCCGAGGCATGATCCGGTCACCGGGTCACCAGGTCACCGGTCGGCGAGCAGCGAATCACGCTGCACAGAAGGACGGCGCTCCGGGCTGACGAGTCAGGCCGCCAACGGCTCCCAGCGGTACCCCCCGCGCGTTTCACCGTACGGCTACAGCAGTGGTTCCAGCTCCGTGCGCACGAGTTCGGCATCGGCCGGCGGGAGGGTCAGTGACGCCCGCCGCATGCGGACACTCCAGGTCGCGAGGTCAGGGAAGACGGACAGTCGGGGCACCAGATCCCGCAGGACCAAGCCCTCACGGAACGGAGCCAGGCCCGCCACCTTTAGCAACCTTCGGATTAGGAACGCTCGTCGAAGACCACCGGCTCGTCCAGAACGTGTACGGCGCTGGCGATCGTCGCCCAGTCGATGACCCGTCCCAGGTCCCGCGTCGGATTCCGGAAGCATCCGCACGTGGTGTAGAGGAAGACCTCTTCCCCCTCCTCCAACGCGCGCCGCCTTTGACCGGCCCGCCGGAAACGCCATCCGCTGCTCGGTGATCACCCAGCTCAGTGCGGTGCGGTCTCCGATGATCAGTAGGTGCGCGGGGACATGCGGTCACTTTAGCGGCCTCGATCGACCGGTCCGGGACTCCCAACGCGTACACAGTTTCGAATAACGGGAATCTCGCAAATGCGTTGACAGTGCTAACAGGGAATCCTCATGCTTGAGGTGCCAACAAGGCGCATCAGCAGCCCGCGTGGCCCCTCCTGCCGCGCCCATACACCGGGGAATGACCATGACCCATCAGCCTTCCGCGTCCCTGCACGATCTCCTCCTCGACCGCCTGCACCACTCCGGCCTCGCACCTGAGGTACAGGAGCTGCTGCACGAGTTGGTCCCCGACGAGGCGGGCAGGAGCAGCGGAGGGCGAGCCGGGCCCGTGCAGCTCCGGTCCATCACCGCGGCGGGCTGGCGCGGGCATCGGTCCGCGGACCACCCTCGAACTGCCGCCCGGGCCCGGCCTGGTCGTCGTGGCGGGGCCGAACGGCTCCGGCAAGTCGAGCTTCGCCGAGGCCGCCGAGACCGCGCTGACCGGCCGCAACTCCCGGTGGGACGGGCGGCGGGCCAGCGACTGGCAGAAGGGCTGGCGCAACCTGCACAGTCCCGACGTCACCCCCGAGGTCTCCGTCGTGCTGTCCGTCGGCGAGCGGGGTGAAGCCGTCACCTTGCGGCGGACCTGGCATGGGCCCAAGGTCGACGAGGCCCGCACGCGGGTCGAGGGGGCGGACGGCTCGGAGCGGAAGCTGGAGGAGGTCGTCGACGCCGAGGCGCTGGATCTCGCCCGGCCCTTCCTGCCGTACAGCGAACTCGGTTCGATGATCAACGGCACGCTCGGCGGGCTGCACGACGCCTTCTTCAAACTCCTCGGGCTCGAACTGCTCGCCGAGCTCGACGGCCGGGTCAAGGACGCCGTCAGTGAGTGCAAGCAGACGGTCGATCGCACGGACGCGCTCACCGCGCGGCTCCTCGGCGATCTGGGCGCGCTCGACGACCCCAGGGCCCGCGAGGCGGTCCAGGCGCTGTCGGGAGCGAAGCCCGATCTCGGCCGGGTGCGTGCGCTGCTGGAGAGCCGTGCTCCCGCCGCGGAGGCGGAGCTGGCCCGGCTGCGGCGGCATGCGACTCTCACCGGGCCGGACCTGGCGGAGGTCGGTGGTGCTGTCGCCCGACTGCGGGAGGCTGCCGCGCGTGCGGAGGAGGCCCGGTACGGCACCGCCGACGAGGCCCGCCGCATGGCCCGGTTGCTGGAGGCCGCGATCGAGCACCAGCGGCGCTCCCGGAACACGGACTGCCCGGTCTGCGGAGCCGAGAACCGGCTCGACCGGGAGTGGGCCGAGCAGGCACGGGGGGAGGTGGAGCGACTCCAGACGGCCGCCGCGGACGCCGAGGCCGCCCGGCAGGAGGTGGCGGTCTCGCTTCGGGCCGGACACGGCCTCGTACAACCGGTCCCGGTGTGGCTGCGGAGCGAGCCCTCCCCGCTTGCGGCGGTGTGGCAGGAGTGGACCCGGTGCCGGGACATCACCCACCCCAGGGAGCTGGCGGACCGCCTCGAGCATGCCGCTGCCGCGCTGGACGACGCGTGCCGGCAGGTGCGGGAGGAGGCGGCCCGGCGGCTCGCCGAGCACGACGGTGCCTGGCAGCCGTTCGCCGTACGGCTCGCCGAATGGCTGGGCGCTGCGGAGGCGAAGGAGGCCGCACTCGACCGGGGCAGGCACGCGCGCAAGGCGCGGACCTGGCTGCGGCCGATCATCGACGAACTGCGGGACGCACGGCTGCGACCCTTCGCCCGGCGGTCCCAGGAGGTGTGGCAACTGCTGTGCGAGCACAGCAGCGTCACGCTCGGATCCGTCACCCTCGCCGGCACCCCCGGCCGTGGCAAGGTCGTCCTCGACGTCTCCGTGGACGACATGTCCGCGCCCGCCTACAGCGTGATGAGCCAGGGCGAGCTGCACTCCCTGGCGCTCTCCCTGTTCCTGCCGCGCGCCACGCACGCCGACAGCCCGTTCGGCTTCCTCGTCATCGACGACCCCGTGCAGTCCATGGACCCCGAGAAGGTCGAGGGTCTGGCCCGGGTGCTCGACGCCTGTGCCCGGGACAGGCAGGTGATCGTCTTCACCCATGACACCCGGCTCCAGCAGGCTGTCGCACACCTCGGCATCAAGGCGACCATCCTGCGCGTGAGCCGCCAGACCGACTCGGTGGTGGGCGTGGAGACTCTCACCGACCCGGTGGAACAGGCTCTCGCGGAGGCGCGGGCCATCTCCCTGGACCCCAACCTGCCGCAGGCCGTGGCCGATCACGTGCTGCCCGCCATGTGCCGGGTGGCGGTGGAGGCCGCCTGCCTGGAGACGGCGCGACGCAGGCTCCGCGACGAGCAGGGACTCGGGCTGCGGGCGGTCGAGGAACGCGTCCAGTCCCTCGATCGCACCAAGTCGTACGTGTCCCTCGCCCTGCTCGGCGACGAGCAGCAGCACGCCCGTGCGGCCGTCGAGCGGATCTGTCCCGGCGGCTGGACGCTGATCGAGACCTTCAACTCAGGTGCTCACACGTCCCTGCCGACCGTCGACGACCGCAGGAGTCTCGTCCGCCGGACCAAGGCGCTCGCGACGGCCATCCGGAGCGGCACCGGGAGTCAGAACGCCGGGGGTGCCCGATGAAGGCATCCCCGGAGACCCTCGTGACCGCCGCCGCCCGTCTCCTGCTCTGCGAGCCCAGCACCGTGAACACCCTTGCCCCCGGCCTGCGCGCCCGTGCCGCCGCGGTCCTGCTCCGCATGGCGCTCGACCAGGCCCTGGACGCCTACTGGCAGCGGGTCACTCCGTCGATGACGCGGATCGGCAAGCACCGGATGCTGTGCCTGGAGTGGTACGCGGGACACGACACCGCCCGCCGGTGCCGTACCACCTGGTCGGCGCTGAGCGCGGCATGCCACTACCGCACGTACGAGCTGCCCCCGGCACCGGCGGAGATCCACACCCGGTTGCTGGAGGTCACCGCCCTCCTCGCGGCCCTGCGCGCCAGACCGGACACGGCTTCCGTCCCGACGTCGGCAGAGACCTGAGTGCGGGTGCCGCACCTCAGTACACGGCCCGCCCGGGGAGTCCACTGTCAGCGGCGCCCCCTATCGTTCTGGTCAACGCACGGTGCATGAATGGGGAAAATGTGACCATGGCCGACGACGGCACGCCGTACCCGGAGTTCCGGCTGAGGCTGCCCAACGGCGGCCCCGAAGCCCGGGGACGGCTGCTGACCGAGAAGGGGACGAACGGGAGCCAGAAGTTCGTCGTCCTGGCCAGCTCTCCCGGCCGGTCCGAGGCGGTGCCCTCGTTCCCCGAGCGCATGCCGTCGTCCCACCGGCTGAGGCAGCGGCTGATCGACGAAGGGGTCCTGGCGGAATCGGCCGACTGGCCCGGCTGGCTGGAGACGACGCGGGACGTCGAGTGCAACTCACCTACGGCCGCCGCCGAGATCCTGGTCGGTCGCAGTGCCAACGGATGGCTGGAGTGGAAGACCGCCGACGGCCATCCGCTCTCCGACTATCTCGACCAGGTGTGGTGGGGACCCAGCCGGGCCTGGCTGGTACGCGGCTCCAATGTCTCCGGCCTCGATCTGGTCCGGCGTGTGTGGCTGCCCGAAGGGCTGGTGACCCTGCGAGCACGTCACCTGCGACAACGTGTCGAGCAGGGCATCAGCAAGGACCGGCTGCGCGCCGCCGTCGAGGAGGACTACGCCTCCACCGCGACGTACAACCAGAAAGTGCAGCTGGTCGAGGAACTGCACATGTTCCTCTCCCGGATGCGGCCCGGCGACACCATGTGCACCATCTCGGGCGGCCGGCTGTACATCGGCAAGATCACCGGAGACGCCGCACAGCACACTCCCGAGGACGGCCCGTCGGATCTGCAAAGGGCAGTGGACTGGGCGGAGGACGGGCACGCGTACGAGGACCTGCCCGAGGCGCTCCAGCAGAAGCTCTCCGCACAGCATGACGTCGTCGATCTGACCGCGGTGAAGGATCTCATCGACGGTCTGGGGATGAGCGACGAGGACCTGATCGAGGAGGCCGAGGCCGCCGATCGCGACCCGAGCGTGGAGATCCCCGCGCTCACCGCCCGGCGCGAGCTGGAGCTGCCCGAGCCCACGGACGAGTTGGCCGGTGAACTCCTCGTGCACGACGCCGCCTGGCTGCGTGAGGTGCGTGATCTGCTGTGGGACGAAAGGCAGTTGGTGCTGTACGGCCCGCCCGGGACCGGCAAGACGTATCTTGCCCTGAAGCTGGCCGAGTTCCTCGGCGGCGGGCCCGAGCAGGTCAAGCTCGTGCAGTTCCACCCCTCGTACGCGTACGAGGACTTCTTCGAGGGCTTCCGGCCGCAGGAGGACCCGCAGAGCCGGGAGGTCGCCTTCCGGCTCACCGCCGGCCCGCTGCGTGAACTCGCCGATCTGGCCTCGCGCGAGGGCAACCGGCACATCCCGCACTTCCTGATCATCGACGAGATCAACCGCGCCAACCTGGCGAAGGTCTTCGGCGAGCTGTACTTCCTGCTGGAGTACCGCAACAAGTCGGTCCGGCTGACGTACTCCGGTGACGACTTCGCGCTGCCGCCCAATCTCTTCGTGATCGGCACCATGAACACCGCCGACCGGTCGATCGCCCTCGTCGACGCGGCGATGCGCCGTCGCTTCGCCTTCGTCGAACTGTCCCCGCGCACCGAGCCGACGAGCGGGCTGCTGCGCCGCTGGCTCGCACGCGAGGGTCGCGCTGCCGAGCCGGCCGACCTGCTCGACGCGCTCAACTCCCGTATCGACGCCACCGATTTCCGTATCGGGCCCTCGTATCTGATGAAGGCCGGTGTCTATCGGGAAGGCGGCCTCGAGCGGACGTGGCGGACCAAGATCCTGCCGCTGCTGGAGGAGTACCACTACGGGGAGGGCGTGGACATCGAGAAGCGGTACGGTCTGGCGGCTCTGCGGGACTCGCTCGGATGACGCACGTCATCGAACTCGTCGAGCACGCACCGGCGGTAGGCGTCGCGCTGCCGGACGCGGTCGGACGGGCACTGGCGGCCGGGGACGTCGTGGACGCGGCCCCTGATCCGTACGTCCCGGGGCACTGGTCCCTGCGGGCCGGCAGCAAGGTCGGTGCCGTGGCGGTCGCGGTACCGGGCGGCGACGGGCCGGTGACTGTACGCGTCGCCCCCAAGGTCTCCATCGCCCGGCTGTTCTTCCTGCTCGGGTACAGCCTCGCCCCTTGGGGCGGCTGGCGAGAGGGGGAAGTCGATGTCACCGAGCATCGCGATCTGCTGCCCGCGCTCGCCCATGCCGTGGAACGGCAGATCGACCGGGCCCTGCGGCAGGGGCTCCTCCAGGGGTACCGGGTGACCGAGGAGACATCCCTGGTCGTCCGGGGCCGCATCCGGGAAGCCGAGCAGATACGGCGGCGGTTCGGGGCGACGCTGCCGGTGGAGGTGGAGTACGACGAGTTCACCACCGACATCGAGGAGAACCGCCTGCTGCGCGCCGCCGTCGAGCGCCTCCTGCGGTTGCCCGGCGTACCCCACGACGTGCGTCGCGGACTGCTCCACCAGCGCGCCCGCCTGGCCGATGTCACGGTGCTCGTGCGCGGTCGGCCGCTGCCCGCCTGGCAACCGAACCGGCTCAACGCGCGCTACCAGCACGCCCTGCGTCTCGCCCGAGCCGTCCTGGAGAACGCCTCCGTCGAGCACGCGCCCGGCGGACTGCACGTCGACGGGTTCCTGTTCGACATGAACAAGCTCTTCGAGGACTTCGTGACGGTGGCGCTGCGGGAGGCATGCCGTGGTCTCGGGCACTCGGCGCGGCTCCAGGATCCGCATCACCTCGACGAGGCGGCGGCGATCCGCATGAGGCCCGATTTCGTGCTGTACGAGCCGGGCGGTGCCCCGTGCGCCGTGGTGGACGCCAAATACAAGGCCGAGAAACGGGACGGTTTCCCGGACGCCGACCTCTACCAGATGCTGGCCTACTGCACGGCCCTGGGCCTGCGCGAAGGCCACCTGGTATACGCCAAGGGCAACGCGCCGCACGCGGCCCACACGGTGCGGCACGCGGGCATCGTCATCCACCAGCACGCCCTCGACCTCGACCAGGAACCCTCCGGGCTGCTCTCGGACGTGGAAAAGGTGGCCGCCCGGCTGGTGAATACTCAGCGCGTATGATCGACTGCCGAGTGTCCGTTCAGGGTGGGGAGGGCGCCTCGTGCCGCAGCTTGCTTTCGCGAACAGCTTCTGGGAGAGCTACGACGTCCTGGAGCGGCCCGTCAAAGCCGGCGTGCGCAAGGCGATGCAGAAGTTCCAGCAGCTCACGGTCCCCGAACTGCAGGCGGACAAGGGCCTGCACCTGGAGTCCGTGGAGAACGCCCGCGACCGTCGCATGCGGACCATCCGCATCAACGACTTCTGGCGAGGCGTCGTCCTCGCCCCTGACGACGGCAGCGACGTCTTCCTGCTCGTCAACGTCGTCCCGCACGACGACGCCTACACCTGGGCCGCGAAGCGGCTGTACACGACGAACTCCGCGACGCGGGCCCTGGAGGTCCGCAACGTCGCGGCGATCGAGCAGCTGACCCCGGCCCTGGAGAAAGCCGCCGCGGCCGCCGACTCACTGCTGTTCGCGAAGTACTCCGACACGGTGCTGCGCGAACTCGGCATCGACGACCAGGTGCTGAGGGCGGTGCGGACCATCGTCGACAAGGCGCAGCTGAGGGCCTTCGAGACGCTGCTGCCGGAGGACCAGTGCGAGGTGCTGCAGTACCTGGCCGAGGGGTTCAGCCCCGAAGAGGTGTACCGGGACGTGGTCGCCGTCCGGCGGCCCGTGGACGCGGGGCCCGACCCGGACGAGAGCCTGGCCGCCGTCATCGCCAACACCACGAGCCGCATCACCCTGGTCACCGGCCCCGAGGAACTCGCCGACATCCTGGAGAAGCCGTTCGCGGCCTGGCGGGTGTTCCTGCACCCCTCGCAGCGCCGCGTCGCCTACCGGGTGTCGTACGGCGGCCCGGTACAGGTCACCGGCGGCCCGGGGACCGGCAAGACGGTCGCGGCACTGCACAGGGTCAAGCACCTGCTCACCCGCACCCCGGACGCCCGCGTCCTGCTCACCACCTTCACCAACGCCCTGGCCGCATCGCTGCGGGAGAACCTGTCCGTCCTCCTGGACGACGACGAGTCGCTGCTCGCCCGCGTCGAGGTGACCACGGTCAACGCCTACGCACACGGCATCGTGACCCGCCTCGACGGCCGGGCGCCCTCCCCGATCGGCGACCGGGAGGAACGACAGGTGTGGCAGCGGATCGTCAAGAAGCTCGGCCTGCCATGGACGGAGCAGTTCCTGGCCCAGGAGTACCGCCACGTCGTCCTCGCCCAGGACCTGCGCACCCTGGACGACTACCGCGCGGCCTCCCGGCGCGGTCGCGGCAGCGCGCTGTCGCCGACCAGGCGGGAGCAGCTGTGGCCAGCCGTCGAGCTGTTCGAGTCCCTGCTGCGCGACCAGAAGGCCACCACCCACCTCAAGGTGTGCGCCCGTGCGGCCGAGCTCCTGGCGGCTTCCTCACCCACGCACGACCACGTCGTCGTCGACGAAGCGCAGGACCTGCACCCGGCCCAGTGGCGCGTCCTGCGCGGCGCGGTGGCGCCTGGCAGCGACGACCTGTTCATCACCGGCGACCCGCACCAGCGGATCTACGACTCGAAGGTCTCACTCGGTTCGCTCGGCATATCGGTGGCGGGGCGCACGCATCGCCTGCGCATCAACTACCGCAGTACGGAGGAGATCCTCGCCTGGTCGACGGGCATCCTCACTCCGGTGTCGGTCGACGACCTGGGCGGCGAGGGCAGCGACACCCTGGCGGGCTACCGGTCGCTGCTGCACGGCCGCAGGCCGCACGTGGACGGGTACGGGTCGGAGCAGGCGGAGATCGCGGCGCTCGTCGAGCGCGTCGAGAACTGGATCACGCAGGGCATCCGGCCGTCGGAGATCGGCGTGTGTGCCCGCTTCAACGTGCTGCTCGACAAGGCGTACGACAGGCTGGCCGCGGCCCGGGTACCGGTGGTCCGGGTCAGAGACAATCCGGGGCCGGGTACGGACGGCGTACGGCTGGCCACCATGCACGCCATGAAGGGGCTGGAGTTCCGCTGCGCCGCCGTACTCGGTGCGACGGCGAGCGCGCTTCCCTTCGCCCGCGAAGTGACGCCGGCCTCCGTGGACGCGCTGCAGCACGACTCGGACCTGCTCCGGGAGCGATGCCTGCTGTTCGTGGCGTGCACACGGGCGCGGGAGGCGTTGGCGGTGTCGTGGAGCGGGGCAGCCAGTCCGTTCGTTCCGCAGCCGTAGTGACAGCGCTGTCCTGGTGATACGACGGAAAATCACTCTTCGGGTGAGAGGGCCCCGTTGCCGAGCCCGTCCCTGGCGAGTGCAGCCGCCTGCTTGCTGAGTTCGACCACCCTTCGCGCCCGCTCCTCGAACTCCTGCAGGGCTCGGAACGCCGCCCCGTACCGGCGTTGCTCGGCGATGTCCATCTGTGGGATGCGGGCACCCTTGCCGTCGAGCCGGTAGGTTCCGCTGGCGCTCGTGGACCGCCGGGTGTTCGCCGCACTGCGCAGAAAGCCCTGGAGGTAATCGGTGTCGAGCTGATCGCTCACCGAGACCGGCTCCGGAGCGCCGTACTCGATCAGCCCGGCTCGCGCGAGGTCGGCGACACTGACGGACGGACCGTCGAGGGCACTTGGACCGGCGCCCGCCGTCAAAGCAGGCAACAGGTCGGCCAGCAGCCGCACCTGCTCCGCCAACTCCTGCCGCAGAGCCTGGTACTCCGTCGTGTAGTCGCGGTGGGACTCCTCGACGTGACGGCCGGGAGTGAGATCCACGGCGTCGTCGAGCAGTTCGATCAGAGGTACGTCCGCCATCTGGTCGGGCCCTGGCTCCAATGGGCCGTCCGGATCGTTCGCCGTCAGATCCACCATGCGCACCTTGGCCACGGCGTCGTCCGGGGACTTCGGGCGACGCAGACGCCAGAGATGCACGGGGAGCGCATGCGAGGCAGCGGTACCGGGTGGGAGGGCGATGACGTCTGTGAGGATGCCGCGTCGCACGAGCTCGGCCCGGATACGGCGACCGGCCTTGCGGTAGGCGACGGAGGCGGGCATGACCATGAGGACGCGGCCGCCCGGCGCGGTGTGCGCGTAGGCGTGCTGCAGCCAGGCGAGTTCGCCTTCGGCACGCGAAGGCGTACCGAGCTCCCACCGGGGATCGAGGAGCAGGTCTTCGCGTCCCCAGTCGGTGGTACCGACGGGCGGATCACAGACGACGAGATCGGCCTTGAGGTCCGGCCAGTGGTCGTCGCGCAGGGAATCTCCGATGCGGACGTCGACGCCGGAGCGTCCCGTGAGATCGGCTCGCAGCTGCGCGAATCGAGCACTGCGGGCGTCGACCTCCTGACCACACCGTGTCGGCCCCCGTTCGGGTCCGACGGTCAACAGGAGCGTTCCGATACCGCACGCCGGGTCGACGAGGGTCGCATCAGTGGGCACCTCGCCGGCGAAGTGCCGCACCGCCTGGACGACACGTGGCGAGGTAACCTGGTCGGACCCCGCCCGGCGCACGGAGTCGGTGAAGCGTTCGGTAAGCGCGTTCACCACGTCACCCGGTGATCCACTCTCACCGAGTTGTCTGGCCAGTCGTACGGCATCCGTCGGCAGTGCTTGCGGGGCCTCGCCCTCGACACCGGCGAGCAACTGGGCGACATCGGCGAGCCCGCCGACCATCTCGTCGCCGTAGGCAGCTCGCAGGGCCTGCCACAGCTGCACCTCCACGGAGATGTCCTGGCCCTTGCGTTGCTTGTCCAGCCACATCTGTACTGCGGCCAGGTCGAACAGCGGACTGTTCACACCGCCGCCTGCAGGTGCCGGAAAGTCCTCATACCTCCGCCGCCAGTTGGAGACTGCGGCACGCGTGACACCGGCGAGCCTGGCGATCTCAGAGCCGGTGACAAGCGGTCCACCGACTGGCGGGGTGGGATGGTCTGCCATGCGCGTCACCGTACACGGATCCCATGACTCAATCAATCATGAGAGCACGTTGACGATGTACACGTACCTACTCCAGTCGCCTGGGCATACAACGTGGGGTTCCGCAAAAGCAGAAGCCACCCACGCCAAGAGCTCGCTACTCACTCCAACCCACACCCAGCCTGGGCGGCCCCCTCTGCCCCCTCCCCACCCGCTCGAAGATCCGGCCCAGGCGGGCGGAGGAAGTCAGCCATGCGCGCATGTCCACGAGCTCGCTCACGGTGCGGGCGAGAGGGTCCACCCCCGATGGAGCGCGGCCGGGCCGACGCATCGCGGCTGCCCCGTGCCGCCTCCCCCGAGCGGCACGGGGCAGCCGCTCGCCCGCAGCAATAGATTCGAACGCCACTCGGCTGGCCACTGTCGGATCCCAGCCAGTGCCTGACGTTCTGATCCCAGGTGATGCTTGACGGCGGACCTCCGCCCTCGACGCCGGCCTGACGCACCCGCGCACCATCTACCTGCGGGAAGACACCGTGTGCCAGGCCCTGGATCAGTGGATCGCCCGGGCCTTCGCCCCCGACCGGCTCTCCGGCACCATCGAAGCCCTCACTCACGCGAGCGCCGCAGCAAGCACCGCCGAGCCCCACACCCCCGAGCAGGCCCAAGCACGCCAGGCGATCAAGGAATGCGAACGCCGGCTCGCCCGTTACCAGGCAGCCCTCGACGCTGGAGCCGACCCAACCGTCGTCACCCAGTGGATCAACGAGGCCCAGCGAGACAAGGACGCGGCGCAGAAGAAGCTCGACACGCACCCCGCAGCCCCCCGGAAGAAACAATCCCCGCTCGATGCGCGCCAGATCCGGCAGATCACTGAAAGCCTTGGAGACATTGCACAGCGCATCCAAACCGCCGCCCTCGAGAAGAAAGGCCAGCTTTACGACGCCCTGGGCATCACTATCAGCTACGAACACGCAACGAGGGCCGCAACCGTAAGGTCGAGGCCCTCATCACCGTATCGTCAGTGATTGTGTCCGAGGGGGGACTTGAACCCCCACGCCCGATAAAGGGCACTAGCACCTCAAGCTAGCGCGTCTGCCATTCCGCCACCCGGACCAGGTGTCCGCCGCCTGACCGGAGGTGTTCCCCGCGGCGACAGGGACAACAATACCAAGCTTTCGGAGTGCCTTTCACCTGCGTTTGTGTCGGCATACCCGCAGGTGGGCGCCGTCTCACCGTGCGTGCCCAGCCCACTACCGTCCGGGCAGCAGCGCACGCAGAGCCCGGACCAGGGTGGCGGCCGTCTCGTCGTCCAGCGGCGCGAGGAAGCGTCGCTCGGCCGCCACCCGCGCCTCCTCGGCCCGCCCCATCCGCTCACGCCCGGCATCGGTCAGCTCGACGATGTTGCGCCGCCGGTCCCGCGGACTGCGACGGCGCTCGACCCACCCCCGCCGCTCCAGCCCGTCGAGGAGCGCCACCATGGTCGTCCGGTCCACCCCCAGCCGCCCCGCCACCTCGATCTGCGACAGCGGCTCGGCCCCGGCGAGCACCACCAGCACGGCCAGGTCATGCCCGTCCATGTCGTAGGGCGCGAGTGCCTCGGCCGACGTCCGCGCCAGCTCGGCCTGGACGTGCTTGAGCAGGTAGCCCAGCCGGGATTCGAGGGGATCACTGACCATGCGACAGACGATATCGAAAACTGATCGTCAGCCTTGCTGACGATCCACTACGCTGACAGTCATGACGACTGGGACAGCTGTGCGCTTCGGCATCAAGACCACCCCCATGCACGTCCCCTACGACGACATCCGCCGCGTCTGGCAGGAGGCCGACGGGATACCCGAGATCTCCGACGCCTGGCTCTGGGACCACCTGCTGCCCGTGGCGGGGCCGAAGGGCGGAGCCGTCCACGAGGGCTGGACCCTGCTCGCCGCGCTGGCCGCGCAGACCGGTCGGCTGCGCCTCGGGCTGCTGGTGACCAGCAACCGGATCAGGCCGCCCGCGCTCCTCGGCAAGATGGCGTCCACCGTGGACGTGGTCTCGGGCGGGCGGCTGATCCTGGGTCTGGGCGTGGGCGGGACGCACCAGCCGCCCGGGGCCGGCGGGATCCGCGGAGAGAATCCGGCGGTCGCGGAGTACGCGGCCTACGGCCTCACGCTCGTGCCGCCCGCCGAGGGCATCGCCCGGCTCGCGGAGACGGTACGGATCCTGAAGCTGATGTGGACCAGGGACGTCTTCGACTTCGAGGGCGAGTACTACCGGCTCACCGGAACGCGCAACGAGCCAAAGCCGGTGCAGCGTCCGGGGCCCCCGCTGCTGATCGGCGGCTGGGGCACCCGCCTGCTGCGGCTGGTCGCCGAGCACGCCGACGTCTGGAACGTGCCCGGGCCGCCGCACAACACCGTGGAGTTCGTCGCCGGACGCGCCCGCGTACTGGACGCGCACTGCGCCGAACTGGGCCGGGACCCCGCGGAGATCGTCCGCTCGGTCCAGGTCCTGGTGTCGTACGACGACCCGGCCGCGACCCGGGCCACGGTCACCGCTCTGGTCCGCGCCGGGATGAACCACATCGTGCTGAGCCTGCCGCGCCCCTATCCGCGGGGAGTGGCCCGACGGCTCGCCGAGGAGGTGATCGCCCCCGTCCTCGCCGTCACGGCATGAGCTGGTAGCCCGGGAAGTTCCCCGGCAGCCGCTCCCCCGCCGGACCCTGCGTCACCGCCCGCACCAGCAGGGCCCCGCCAACGAAGGCTCCCCGCCAGGACGCGCCGAAGCCGCCGAAGAGCTCGTCGCGGTCGCCGCGGGAGCGTGGGGTGCCGTGGCCGATCTTGAAGGCGCGGATCTGCGGGGCCAGCCGGGCGAAGGTGGCCTCGTCGTCGGTGGAGAGCGTGGCGACCAGCGCGCCGTTGGAGGCGTTCATGGCGGCCAGCAGCTCGGCCTCCGTGTCGACCAGGACGATCGTGTCGACCGGGCCGAAGGGTTCCGCGTGGTGGAGCGGGGAGGAGGGGGGCGGGTTGAGGAGGGTGACCGGGTGGACGTACGACGACGTGTCCTGGCCGGGCAGGAAGCGGGCGTCGGCCGGGCTGCCGCGGTGCAGCGGGACGGCGCCGCGGTCCACGGCCTCGGCGACCTGGTCGGTCAGGTCCTTGGCCTTGGCCGCGTTGATCACCGGCCCGAAGTCCAGCTCCGGCAGCGGGTCGGCGGGGTCGGCGACCGCGAGGGGGTGGCCGATCCGCAGCCCGCGCACGGCCGGGAGGTAGGCGGTGAGGAACTCGTCGAACAGCTCGCGCTGGACGACGAAGCGCGGGTAGGCGGTGCAGCGCTGTTTGCCGTAGTCGAAGAGCTTGGGGACGACGGCGGTGAACGCGGCCCAGTCGGTGAAGTTCCAGATGCCCCAGGTGTTGAGTCCCTCCTGTTCCAGTACGTGCCGCTTGCCGAGGTCGGTGACGGCCGTGGCCACCGCGGCTCCCGTGTCCCGGCCGCCGACGAAGGAGACGCAGCCGATCTCGGGCGCCCGCACCAGCGCCTGGGAGAGCTCGCCCCCGCTGCCGCTGAGCAGGGTGACGGGCAGGCCCTCCCGGGCGGCCAGCGCACAGGCGAGGGTGAGACAGCCGACCCCGCCGTCGGTCGGGGTCTTCGCCACCACCGCGTTGCCCGCCAGAGCCTGGACCAGTACCGCGTGAACGAGCACGCTCATCGGGTAGTTCCAGCTGGCGATGTTGGACACCGGCCCGTCCAGCGGGCCCCGTCCCGCGAGCATCGGCTCGATGCCGTCGACGTACCAGCGCACCCCGTCGATCGCCCGGTCGACGTCCGCCTGGGCGAGCCGCCAGGGCTTGCCGATCTCCCAGACGAGCAGCAGGGCGAGGAGTTCGCGGTGTTCGGTCAGGGCGTCGAGGGTGGCGGCCACCCTGGCCCGGCGCTCCGCCAGCGGGACGTGCCGCCAGGCGCGGTGCTGGTCGAGGCAGGCGCGGACGGCCCGGTGCGCGGTGTCACGGTCGAGCCGTGGGGCGCCGGCGATCGGGCTGCCGTCGACGGGGCTGGTCGCGGGCAGCGGCCGGCCGTCGGGCTGCCAGGTGGCGGCCCAGAGGTTGAGGACCCGGTCGTCGCGGAAGGCCTCGGGGGCGACGGCGAGACAGCGCGCCCAGGCGTCGCGCCAGCCGGTGCCCGGCTTCTGCACGAGGGAGGCAGAGGACATGGGTCAACTCCCCTCCGGCTGACGGGCGTCGAGCAGCTCCAGGACCAGCCGGGCGGTCTCGCTCGGAGTGCTCCCCACCCGCACCCCGGCCGCCTCCAGCGCCTCCTGCTTGGCCCGCGCGGTACCGGCCGAACCGGACACGATGGCGCCCGCGTGGCCCATGGTGCGGCCCTCGGGTGCGGTGAACCCGGCGATGTAGCCGACGACCGGCTTGCTGACGTGCTCCCGGATGTAGGCGGCGGCCCGCTCCTCCGCGTCGCCTCCGATCTCCCCGATGAGCACGACGAGTTCGGTGTCGGGGTCCTCCTGGAAGGCGCCCAGGCAGTCGATGTGGCTGGTCCCGACGACCGGGTCGCCGCCGATGCCCACGCAGGTGGAGAAGCCGATGTCCCGCAGCTCGTACATGAGTTGGTAGGTCAGCGTGCCCGACTTGGAGACGAGACCGATCCGGCCGGGCTTGGTGATGTCCGGGGGGATGATGCCCGCGTTGGACTGGCCGGGGGTGATCAGCCCCGGGCAGTTGGGACCGATGATCCGCGTGCCCCTGCCCCGGGCGTACGAGGTGAAGGCGACCGAGTCGTGGACCGGGATGCCCTCGGTGATCACCACCGCGAGGCCGATGCCGGCGTCGGCTGCCTCCAGTACCGCCGCCTTGGCGAAGGCGGGCGGCACGAAGACGACGGTGACGTCGGCGCCGGTCGCCGCCATGCCCTCGGCCACCGTGCCGAAGACCGGGACGGCACGTTCGCCGAAGTCGACGGTCCGGCAGGCCTTGCGCGGGTTGACGCCGCCGACGACGTCGGTCCCGGCGGCGAGCATCCGCCGCGTGTGCTTCATGCCCTCGGCGCCGGTCATGCCCTGGACGAGGACTTTGCTCTCCTTGGTGAGGTAGATCGCCATGACAGGACTCCTCAGGCGGTGGTGGCGAGTCGGGCCGCGCGGCGGGCGGCGCCGTCCATGGTGGTGGCCTGTTCGACCAGGGGGTGTGCGCGGCCGTCGAGGATCGCCCGGCCGCGTGCCGCGTTGTTGCCGTCGAGGCGGACCACCAGCGGCTTGGTCAGGCGGACGGTCTCCAGAGCCCGGACGATGCCGTCGGCGACCGCGTCGCATGCCGTGATCCCGCCGAAGACGTTGACGAAGACCGACTTCACCGACGGGTCGGAGAGGATCACCGCCAGCCCGTCGGCCATGACCTGCGCGGACGCCCCGCCCCCGATGTCCAGGAAGTCGGCGGGCCGTGCGCCACAGCCGGCCACCGCGTCCAGGGTGGACATCACCAGGCCCGCGCCGTTGCCGATGATGCCGACCTCGCCGTCGAGCCTGACGTAGTTGAGCCCCTTCGCGGCGGCCGCCACCTCCAGCGGGTCGTTCTGCGCGGTCTCGTCGGCGCCCCAACGGGCCTGCCGGAAGCGCGCGTTGTCGTCCAGGGTGACCTTGCCGTCGAGGGCCAGGATCCGGCCCTCCGCGGTACGCACGAGCGGGTTCACCTCGACGAGCAGCGCGTCCTCGCGGACCAGCACCTGCCACAGCCGTACGAGGACGTCGACGGTCTGCGGCGGCAGTCCGGCGGCCGTGGCGATCTCCTGGGCCTTGGCGGAGGTGACACCGACCGCGGGGTCGACGGGGACCCGTGCCACCGCCTCGGGCCGGGCCGCGGCCACCTCCTCGATCTCCGTGCCGCCCTCGGCGGAGGCGATCGCCAGGAACCCGCCGGCTGTCCGGTCCAGGACGTAGGAGACGTAGAACTCCCTGTCGATGGCGACCGGTTGGGCCAGCATCACCTTGCGGACCGTGTGCCCCTTGATGTCCATGCCGAGGATCTGACGTGCCGTGAGCTCTGCCGCGGCCGGGTCGGCGGCGATCTTCACGCCACCCGCCTTGCCTCGGCCACCGGTCTTGACCTGCGCCTTCACGACGACCTTTCCGCCGAGCCGGCGGGCGATCCCCCGGGCCTCCTTGGGCGAGTCGGTCACCTCTGCCCTCGGTACCACGATGCCGTGTTCCTCGAAGAGTTCCCTTGCCTGGTGTTCGTACAGGTCCATTTCGGCTCCTGTCTTGAAAGTGCCGCACGCCCCCTGGACACCACCCACCGGATGCGGGATAACAAGGTTCATACAGTATTCGTCGACTGTATGCAATGTACCGCGAGAGCGTTCCCACCCCTACGAAGGGACAGGACTCCGCCATGCCCGACGACACCCAGGACCTGATTTCCGGTGGTCATCTCGTTGCCAAGGCGCTGAAGGCAGAGGGGGTCGACCGCATCTACACGCTGTGCGGCGGCCACATCATCGACATCTACGACGGCTGCGTCGACGAGGGCATAGAAGTCGTCGACGTCCGCCACGAACAGGTGGCCGCCCACGCCGCCGACGGCTACGCGCGGATCACCGGCAGGCCCGGATGCGCGGTCGTGACCGCCGGTCCGGGGACGACCGACGCCGTCACCGGCGTCGCCAACGCCTTCCGCGCGGAGTCCCCGATGCTGCTGATCGGCGGCCAGGGGGCGCTCGCCCAGCACAAGATGGGATCCCTGCAGGACCTGCCGCACGTCGACATGATGGCGCCGATCACCAAGTTCGCGGCGACCGTCCCGGACACCGCCCGCGCCGCCGACATGGTCTCCATGGCGTTCCGCGAGTGCTACCACGGCGCGCCCGGCCCCTCCTTCCTGGAGATACCCCGCGACGTCCTCGACGCCAAGGTCCCGACGGAGAGGGCCCGCATACCCAGGGCGGGCGCCTACCGCGCCGCCACCCGCTCGGCCGGCGACCCGGACGCCGTCGAGAAGCTCGCCGACCTCCTGGTACACGCCGAGAAACCGGCCATCCTGCTCGGCAGCCAGGTCTGGACGACCCGCGGCACCGCCGCCGCCATCGAACTCGTCCGCACCCTCGACATCCCGGCGTACATGAACGGCGCGGGCCGCGGCACCCTGCCGCCCGGCGACCCGCACCACTTCCAGCTCTCCCGCCGGTACGCCTTCTCCAACGCCGACGTCATCGTGATCGTCGGCACCCCCTTCGACTTCCGGATGGGCTACGGCAAGCGCCTCTCCCCCACCGCGACCGTCGTCCAGATCGACCTCGACTACCGAACGGTCGGCAAGAACCGGGACATCGACCTCGGGATCGTCGGGGACGCGGGGCTCATCCTCAAGTCCGTGACCGAGGCCGCCTCGGGGCGCGTCAACGGCGGCGCCTCCAGGCGCAAGGAGTGGCTCGACGAACTGCGCGCCGCCGAACAGACCGCGATCGAGAAGCGGTTGCCGCAACTGCGCTCGGACGCCTCACCCATCCACCCCTACCGCCTGGTCAGCGAGATCAACGACTTCCTCACCGAGGACTCGATCTACATCGGCGACGGCGGAGACATCGTCACCTTCTCCGGACAGGTCGTGCAGCCCAAGTCGCCGGGCCACTGGATGGATCCGGGTCCGCTGGGCACCCTCGGCGTCGGCGTCCCCTTCGTGCTCGCAGCCAAACAGGCCCGCCCCGACAACGAGGTGGTCGCCCTCTTCGGCGACGGCGCCTTCTCCCTCACCGGCTGGGACTTCGAGACCCTGGTCCGCTACGACCTCCCCTTCGTCGGCATCGTCGGCAACAACTCCTCGATGAACCAGATCCGTTACGGCCAGGCCGCCAAGTACGGCACGGAGCGCGAGCGGGTCGGCAACACCCTCGGGGACGTCCACTACGACAAGTTCGCCCAGATGCTGGGCGGTTACGGCGAAGAGGTCCGGGACCCCGCCGACATCGGCCCCGCGCTGCGCCGGGCCCGGGAGTCGGGCAGGCCGTCGCTGATCAACGTCTGGGTCGACCCGGACGCGTACGCCCCCGGAACCATGAACCAGACCATGTACAAGTGAGGTGAACGTCGATGACCGCCAAGGCACTTGAGGGCATTCGCGTCCTCGACATGACCCACGTCCAGTCGGGCCCCTCGGCCACCCAGCTGCTCGCCTGGCTCGGTGCGGACGTCGTCAAACTGGAGGCGCCGACCGGTGACATCACGCGCAGGCAGCTGCGCGACCTCCCGGACGTCGACTCCCTCTACTTCACGATGCTCAACTGCAACAAGCGGAGCATCACCCTCAACACCAAGACCGAGCGGGGCAGGGAACTGCTGACCGAGCTGATCCGCCGCTCGGATGTGATGGTGGAGAACTTCGGTCCGGGCGCGGTCGACCGGATGGGGTTCACCTGGGATCGTATCAAGGAGATCAACCCCCGGATCGTCTACGCCTCCATCAAGGGGTTCGGGGACGGCCCGTACACCAACTTCAAGGCGTACGAGGTGGTCGCGCAGGCGATGGGCGGGTCGATGGCGACCACCGGCTTCGAGGACGGTCCGCCGCTGGCCACGGGCGCGCAGATCGGTGACTCGGGCACCGGAGTGCATGCGGTGGCCGGAATACTGGCGGCACTCTTCCAGCGGGAGCGCACCGGCCGCGGTCAGCGCGTCAACGTCGCCATGCAGCACGCCGTGCTGAACCTCTGCCGGGTCAAGCTCCGCGACCAGCAGCGGCTCACCCACGGCCGGCTCGCCGAGTACCCCAACGAGGACTTCGGCGACGAGGTGCCCCGCTCCGGCAACGCCTCCGGCGGCGGCCAGCCCGGCTGGGCGGTCAAATGCGCGCCGGGCGGCCCGAACGACTACGTGTACGTCATCGTGCAGCCCGTCGGCTGGCAGCCGATCACCCGGCTGATCGGCCGGCCGGAGCTCGCGGACGACCCCGAGTGGGCGACCCCGGAGACCCGCCTGCCCAAGCTCAACAAGATGTTCCAGCTGATCGAGGAGTGGTCCTCGACCCTCCCCAAGTGGGAGGTCCTGGAGCAGCTCAACGCCCACAACATCCCGTGCGGACCGATCCTCTCCACCAAGGAGATCATCGAGGACGAGTCTCTGGTCGCCAACGAGATGGTGGTCACCGTCCCGCACCCCGAGCGCGGCGAGTTCGTCACGGTCGGCAGCCCCCTCAAGCTCTCCGACTCCCCCGTCGAGGTCACCGGTTCACCGCTGCTCGGCGAGCACAACGAAGCGGTCTACGTGGGTGAACTCGGGCTCGGCGACGAGGAGTTGCGCCTGCTCAAGTCGAACGGAGTGATCTGACGTGATGGCAGAGGACCGGGAGCTGCGGGTCCGCGCGCTCCTCGACTCGGTGCGGGCTCAGGGCCGTACGGCACTCACCGCGCCGGAGGGCAGGGTGATCGCCGACGCGTACGGGATCGCCGTACCGGGCGAGGAGCTGGCCACCGACGTGGACGAGGCGGTGGCGTACGCGGCACGCTTCGACGGGCCGGTGGTGATGAAGATCGTGTCGCCGGACATCCTGCACAAGACCGACGCCGGCGGGGTCGTCGTCGGGGTGGAAGGCGCGACGGACGTGCGGGCGGCCTTCCACCGGATCGTGGCGAACGCGCGCGCCTACGACGCCGAGGCCCGGATCGAGGGCGTCCAGGTCCAGGAGCTGCTGCCGCGGGGTACGGAGGTCATCGTCGGCGCGGTCACCGACCCCACCTTCGGCAAGGTCGTCGCCTTCGGGCTCGGCGGAGTGCTGGTCGAGGTGCTGAAGGACGTGACCTTCCGGCTCGCACCTGTCACTGCCGACGAGGCGCTGTCGATGCTGGACTCCGTCAAGGCGGCCGAGGTGCTGCGCGGGGTGCGCGGGCAGCCGGGGGTGGACCGGTGGGCGGTCGCCGAGCAGATCCGCCGGGTCTCCCAACTGGTCGCGGACTTCCCGGAGATCGCCGAGGTGGACCTCAACCCGGTGATCGCGACCGCAGAGGGCGCGGTCGCCGCCGACATCAGGATCCTCCTCGCGGAGCAACAGCCGCCGCCGCGCAGGAAGTACTCCCGCGAGGAGATCCTGGAGAGCATGCGCCGGCTGATGCAGCCCCGCTCCGTCGCCGTGATCGGCGCCTCCAACGAACAGGGCAAGATCGGCAACTCGGTGATGCGCAACCTCGTGGACGGCGGGTTCGCCGGGGAGATCCACCCGGTGAACCCCAAGGCCGATGACATTCTCGGCCGCAAGGCGTACAAGAGTGTCACGGACGTTCCCGGTGAGGTGGATGTGGCCGTCTTCGCCATCCCCGCCAAGTTCGTGGCAGCGGCGCTGGAGGAGGTGGGCCGGAAGCGGATCCCCAACGCCGTCCTGATCCCCTCCGGTTTCGCGGAGACCGGCGAGGACGAACTCCAGGCCGAGATCGTCGCGATCGGCGAACGCCACGGCATCCGCCTCCTCGGCCCGAACATCTACGGCTACTACTCCACCTGGCAGGACCTGTGCGCGACGTTCTGCACACCGTACGACGTGAAGGGCGGCGTGGCGCTGACGTCCCAGTCGGGCGGGATCGGCATGGCGATCCTGGGTTTCGCGCGCACCACGAAGACGGGAGTGTCGGCGATCGTCGGCCTCGGCAACAAGTCGGACCTGGACGAGGACGACCTGCTGACCTGGTTCGGCGAGGACCCGCACACCGAGTGCATCGCGATGCACCTGGAGGACCTCAAGGACGGCCGCGCCTTCGTCGAGGCGGCGCGTGACACCGTACCCAGGAAGCCTGTCGTGGTCCTCAAGGCGGGCCGCACGGCAGCCGGGGCCAAGGCCGCCGGTTCGCACACGGGCGCGCTCGCGGGCGACGACGCGGTGTACGACGACATCCTGCGGCAGGCGGGTGTCATCCGGGCGCCGGGCCTGAACGACATGCTGGAGTACGCGCGCGGCCTGCCGGTGCTGCCGACCCCGCGGGGCGACAACGTGGTGATCATCACCGGCGCGGGCGGCAGCGGCGTGCTGTTGTCCGACGCGGTGACCGACAACGGACTCTCCCTGATGGCGATTCCGGCCGACCTGGACGAGGCGTTCCGCCGCTTCATCCCGCCCTTCGGGGCCGCCGGCAACCCGGTGGACATCACGGGCGGCGAGCCGCCGTCGACGTACGAGGCGACGATCCGGCTCGGACTTGAGGACCCGCGGATCCACGCGCTCGTCCTCGGCTACTGGCACACCATCGTCACCCCGCCGATGGTGTTCGCGGAGCTCACCGCACGGGTGGTCGCGGAGTTCCGGGAGCGGGGCATCGAGAAACCGGTCGTCGCCTCGCTCGCGGGGGACGTCGAGGTCGAGGAGGCCTGCCAGTACCTGTACGAGCGTGGGGTCGTGGCATACCCGTACACGACCGAACGGCCGGTGGCCGTGCTCGGCGCCAAGTACCGCTGGGCGCGGGCGGCCGGGCTGCTGAAGAGCGGACTGCCGAGGGGCGGAGTGCCGGGGAGCGGAGTGTCGGGGGGCGGGTCATGACGTAGCCGAGGAAGGGGCCGGCCGGCGGAGCGCGTCCCCGGTCGGCCCCGGGACCCGTGCGCGCACGAAAGGCATTGGACAGGGGGCGCTGGCCAGAACTTTCGACGCAAGGGGTGCTGAGCGAACATGTCATCCATCGATCTATCGGCGTCCGTCCCCTTCAGGGAGGTGACGGACCGCAACGGCCGCAGGTACCGGATCGGCGAGACCGACGTCGATCTCATGGGCCGGCCACGGAAATGGATGGTCATCCTGCCCTGGGTGGGCATGATGGGCATCAGCTCCGCCGAGTACGCGTTCACGTCGGCGGAGGACACGCTGCACGAGGCGCAGCTGTGGAGCAGCGGGCACATCTTCTGGCTGATGGGCGTCTGGGTGTTCTTCCAGGCGGCCGTGGCCTTCCCGGCCGGGCAACTGCGCGAGACCGGACGGCTCCCCGCGCGTACGGCCATGCTGATCGGCGCGGCCGGCACGCTGGTGGGCTATCTGGCGCTGGCGTTCGCGCCGAACGTGGTCGTCGCCTATCTCGGCTTCGGCATGTGCAGCGGTATCGGCGCCGGTCTCGTCTACGCGACCTGCGTGAACATGGTGGGCAAGTGGTATCCGGAGCGCAAGGGCGGCAAGACGGGCTTCGTGAACGGCGGTTTCGCCTACGGGTCCGTGCCGTTCGTGTTCCTCTTCACCTCGGTGCTCGACCTGGGCAACTACCGGGTTCTGCTGTCGTCGGTCGGCATCGGTCTGTGTCTGGTGGTGGCGTCGGCGGGCTGGTTCTTCAAGGACCCGCCGAAGAACTGGTGGCCGCCGCACGTGGACCCGCTGAAAGCCACTCAGGACCCCCGAACACGACGGGCGTTGGAGAAGAACCCGCCGGCGATCAAGCAGTACACCCCGAAGGAGGCCGCCCGTACACCCGTCCTGTGGATGATGTGGTTCTGCCTGCTCTGCACGGCCGGGATCAATATCTTCGGCATCGCCTTCCAGGTGCCGTTCGGCAAGGACATGGGGTTCGCGGGCGGGATCGTGGCCACGGCCATGTCGTTGAAGGCCATCGTCAACGGCACCGGGCGCGGGGTCATCGGCTGGATCTCGGACCGCTACGGCCGCCGCAACACGCTCATCATCGTCTGCATCGTGCTCGGCACCGCACAGTTCGGCGTACTGGTCTCCGGCCAGGTGCACAGCATGCCGTTCTTCCTGTTCTGCTCCATGGTCTCCGGGTTCGGCGGCGGGGCGGTCTTCCCGCTCTTCGCGGCCATGACGGCGGACTACTTCGGTGAGAACAACAACGCCACCAACTACGGAATGGTCTACAGCTCCAAGCTGATCTCCGGCCTGGTGGGCTCCGGTCTGGGCGCGGTCGTCGTCGGTGAGTGGGACTACCACGGCGCGTTCGTGCTCGCGGGCTCCGTCGGCCTGGCCTCCGCAGTGCTGGCTCTCTTCCTCAAGGCACCGGGCAGGCCCAGCGCCCGGCGCATCGTCCCCAACCCGCATCCGCTCGGCGAGGAGATGGCGTGACATGTCGGCAGACCCTGTAGCGACGAACAGCACCGACGCCGGACGACGGCCGTACCGCGAGGTCACGGACGCCCGCGGCCGGGTGTACCGGATCGGCGAGACCGACCGGGACATCCTCGGCCACTCCCGCAACATCATGGTGTACCTGCCGTGGATCGCCATGATGGCCATCAGCGTCTTCGAGTACGCGTACGGCTCCGCGGAGGACACCCTCTCCCACGCGCACGGCTGGACGCAGTCCAACACCTTCTGGATCCTCAGCATCTGGGTGTTCTTCCAGGCCGGCATCGCCTTCCCGGCGGGCTGGCTGCGCGAGAGGGGCATCCTGACCGCGCGCCGCGCCATGTACGCGGGTTCTGTGATGTGCCTCGTGGGCTTTTTGGCCCTGTCCCACATCAGCGAGATCTGGCTGGCGATCATCGGCTTCGGAGTGATCGGCGGCCTCGGCTCCGGCCTGGTCTACGCGACCTGCATCAACATGGTCGGCAAGTGGTTCCCCGAACGCCGGGGCGCCCGCACCGGGTTCGTGAACGGCGGCTTCGCGTACGGCTCCCTCCCCTTCATCTTCATCTTCAACTACGCCTTCGACACGGCCAACTACCACCGCGTCCTGGACCTGATCGGCGTCTACGTCATGGTCGTGGTCCTGGTCTCAGCGTTCTTCTTCAAGGACCCGCCGAAGAACTGGTGGCCGGCCGACATCGACCCGCTCACCCACTCGGGCGGCGCCAGGACCGCGACGGCACTCGCCAAGAACCCGCCCGCGGTACGCCAGTTCACCCCGAAGGAGGCGATCCGCACGGGCATGCTCCCCCTGATGTGGATCTCGATCGTGATGACGGCCGGCGTCTCGATCTTCGGCATCTCCTTCCAGGTGGACTTCGCGAAGGACGTCGGCTTCGGTCCCCTGGTCGCGGCCTCCTCCATGGGCGTGATGGCGGTCATCAACGGCGTGGGCCGCGGCGTGGTGGGCTGGCTCTCCGACCGCCTCGGCCGAAAGCCGACGCTCGTCTTCGTCATCGTCGTCCTCGGTCTCGCCCAGTTCGGCGTGATCTGGGCCGGTGGCATCAAGAGCGAATGGCTGTTCCTGTTCTTCGCCTTCCTCTCCGGTTTCGGCGGCGGCGCCTTCTACCCGCTCTTCGCCGCCCTCACCCCGGACTACTTCGGCGAGAACTACAACGCCACCAACTACGGCCTCGTCTACAGCGGCAAGCTCATCAGCGGCCTCTTCGGCGGCGGCCTGGGCTCCATGGTGGTCGGCGCCTGGGGCTACAACGGGGCGTACGCCCTCGCCGGCGGCATCTCGATGCTGGCGGCGGGGGTGGCACTGCTGCTGCGGCAGCCGGGGCGGGGGGCGGCCACGACGGTGGGGGCCGTACAGGCACAGACGGCTACCTGACGGTTTCCGCCGAACCGTGGTACGAGGTCTTTCCAGTGCTGAGTCCCGGCCCCGTGTCCGGGACTCAGCCGTTTACAGAACACGGCATGCGCCGCCCTCCCGGACAGCGCTGTACCCGGATCCGGAGGGCAGCGGACCGCTCCTCGGAGAACGTGGCGCTGAGATGAGTCCACAGGGCCACCGAGGAGGCGGTACGTATTCGGCGGCTTCGACCGGTCCACGGGCGGCGGGAGCGGACAGGGGCTGGGGCCGGCCTGCGTGCGCTGAATGGACGGCGTGGTCGTCCCGGCGGCCATCAGCCGGGCCTCCCACGGGCGTGCGCACCGGGCCGAGCCGTGGCCCCCCGCCTTGCGAGGGGATCCGCCTGTCTCCGCGCTGTGCCACTGACGATCTTCCCTCCCGCCGGTCACCCCTTCCGCCTGTGCCGCGACGACGGGTAGCCGCAGGGGCCGCCCTGTCCCGTAGATTTCCGGCGAGGGGCCTCGCAGCGGGGCACCCGAGTGGGGGGTGGTCATCGATGACCGTGGAGTCGATACCGGTGAAGTCGGCGCCGAAGTCGCTGCTGTGGGACGGCGACGAGCTGGTCTCCGGAGTCGGGGGCGGCCGACGCTGGGGCCGCGACAGGGTGGAGCGCACGGCGCCCTTCGCTTGGAGCTTTCCGTTCGACACCGGGGTCGCCTCGGCCTCCGGGCGCTACTCCGCGGTGTACCAGGAGCGCGGCACCAAGGGCGTGCTGCTCGAAGGCGAACGGGTCGTGCGGGAGCTGAACCGCAGCTACTACCGCGCGCCGGACTACGACTACCCGCTCGCCCTGGGCGCGTTGACCGACGGACGCGAGGTCGTCGTGCACTGCCCCGACGAATACAACGTGCTCCAGATCGAGGACGCGGCGAGCGGCGAGCGGCTGACCGGCGGCGGGCGGGAGCCGCAGGACGTCTTCCACTCCAGGCTTGGCCTGAGCCCGGACGGCCGGTACCTGCTCTCGGTCGGCTGGTTCTGGCACCCCTTCGGGACGGCCCTGGTCTACGACACGGCGCTCGCGCTCAGCGAGCCCGGCAGTCTGGACGGCGAGGGTCTGCTGCCGTCGGCGGCGGTCATGAGCGGGGAGGTGACGGCGGGCTGCTGGCTCGACGCCGACCGGCTGGTGCTGGCGGCGGGGGCGGAGGAGTGGGACGACGAGGAGGCAGCCGGGCTGCCGCCGCGCCATCTCGGTGTGTGGTCGGTGTCCGCAGGACGTTGGCTCCACCGCAGCCCCGTCGCCGGTGCCGAACCGGGTGTCCTGCTCCTGCCCCGCGGTGATCAGGTGATCTCGTTCCCCGGCCACCCGCGACTGCTCGACCCGGCCACCGGGCGCGTCGTCGCGGAGTGGCCCGAGGTCGGCGTACCCGCAAAATCCGCGTGCTTCGGCCGCCACGTCCCGACCCCCGTCGCCGCCCTCCACCCCGACGGCACCCGGCTGGCTGTCGCGACGGCGGAAGGCATCGCCCTCATCACGCTGCCCTGAGCCCGGACCGGGGTCAGGACCTCGCCCGCTCGTGGTACGAGCGCCGGGTGTGCTCCGTGTGTTCGCGCATCAAGGTGGTCGCCAGCTGCTCGTCGCGGGCCGTGATCGCCGCGATCAGTTCGCGGTGCTCGATCCAGGACTCGTGGCCACGCTGGCGGGCCACCGGGGTGTAGTACCAGCGGACCCGGCGGTCGACCTGGGCGGCGAGTTCGGCGAGGACCGTGTTGCCGGCCAGGTCCATGATCTTGGCGTGGAACGCGGCGTTGAGGGCGACGGCCCGGTCCACGTCGTCCGCGGTGACCGCCTTCTCGCCCTCGGCGCAGAGGGATTCGAGGGCGGCCACTCCCGCGCTGCCCGCGTTGGCCGCGGCGAGCCGTGCCGCCTCCGCCTCCAACAGGGTGCGGACGGTGAGGAGCTGGTCGGCCTCCGCCTCCGTCGGCTCGTGGACGAACGCGCCCTGTGCGGGGCGCAGGTCCACCCAGCCCTCGGTGTTCAGCCGCTGGAGTGCCTCGCGCACCGGCTGCCGGGAGACGCCGAGGTGGCCGGCGAGTTCGCTCTCGACGAGGTGCTGGCCGGGCTGGAGGGCACGGGTGGTGATGAGTTCCAGCAGCGCCTCGTAGACGCGGTCGCGCAGCGGGCCGGGGCGTTCCAGCTTCGGCACCGCGCCCTGCGGCAGTCCGGCAGACAACATCGGTCTCCCCCTCCTCGGCAGACGCGCAGAGAGTCCATCCCAGTATCGATTGGCTTTCGTCTACAGTCTACGGTGCACAAAGGCCGGGTGGAGCGGGAGTCGGGCGCGTCACCTCGCGGTGCGCGCCCCGGGGAGGGACATCAGGGACAGCGGACGACCTGACCGGCGTACGACAGGTTGCCGCCGAAGCCGAACAGCAGGATCGGGTCGCCGCCCGACACCCGCCCCTGTTCGACCAGCTTGGAGAGGGCGAGCGGAATGCTCGCGGCCGAGGTGTTGCCGGATTCGGTGACGTCCCGCGCGACGACCGCGTCGACCGCACCGATCCTCTGGGCGAGCGGCTCGATGATCCGCAGGTTCGCCTGGTGCAGGACGACCGCCGCGAGGTCGGCGGGGGCGATCCCGGCCTTCTCACAGGCGCGCCGGGCGATGGGCGGCAGCTGGGTGGTGGCCCAGCGGTAGACGCTCTGCCCCTCCTGCGCGAACCGGGGCGGGGTGCCCTCGATCCGTACGGCGTGGCTCATCTCGGGGACCGAGCCCCACAGCACCGGGCCGATACCGGGCTCCTCGCCGGGGCCGCACGCCTCGACCACGGCGGCGCCCGCGCCGTCGCCGACCAGGACGCACGTCGTACGGTCGGTCCAGTCCGTCACCTCGGACATCTTGTCGGCCCCGATGACGAGCGCGCGGGTGGCCGCGCCCGCCCGGACGGTGTGGTCGGCGGTGGCGAGCGCGTGGGTGAAGCCGGCGCAGACGACGTTGACGTCCATCGCTGCGGGATGCGGGATGCCGAGCCGGGCGGCGACGCGCGCGGCCATGTTCGGGGAGCGGTCGATCGCGGTGGAGGTGGCGACCAGGACCAGGTCGATGTCCGCGGGGGTGAGGCCGGCCGCGGCGAGGGCCTTGGCCGCGGCGTGGGCGGCCAGCTCGTCGACGGGTTCGTCGGGGCCGGCGATGTGCCGGGTGTTGATGCCCACCCGGCTGCGGATCCACTCGTCACTGGTGTCGACCATGCCCGCCAGGTCCTCGTTGGTGAGTACCTTCGCGGGCTGGTAGTGGCCGACGGCGGCGATGCGCGAGCCGTTCATGGGTGGTGGGTCCCCCTCGTTGCCTCGGTGTGGGCCCACCAGTCTGTTCAGTGACTCACGGGTACGAGGGCACGTGAGGCCACAGGAAACGGGCGGCCGAGTTGTCGGCTTCTTGCAGACCCTCGGACGCCCGAGCATTCCCGGCGGTCACCCGTTGAACAGCTGTGTCGCTTTCTGTACGAGTTCATACACCCCGTAGGCGAACGGCGCGCCCACCCAGATCCAGGCGACCGCGATCAGCCAGCGGCGGTCGGGCTCATGCAGGCTGCTGTCGTTCGACATCGACGGCCTCCCTCGGGGCGGGGATGTGATGGCGGGCATGGACGGGCCGGACCAGTTCGTTGGCGACGAAACCGACGACGAGCAGGCCGATCATGATGCCGAAGGACACGGTGTACAGGTCGGAGCCGTGCTTGCCGGCGTCCTTCTGGTGGTCGGCGATCCAGTTGACGATCAGGGGTCCGAGCACCCCGGCGAGGGACCAGGCGGTGAGCAGCCGGCCGTGGATCGCGCCGACCTGGTAGGTGCCGAAGAGGTCCTTGAGGTAGGCGGGGACGGTCGCGAAGCCGCCGCCGTAGAAGGAGAGGATCACCAGTGCGCAGAGGATGAAAAGCGGCTTGGACGAGTCACCGAAAAGGGTGATGAGCAGGTACATCAGGGCGCCGACGCCGAGGTAGACGCGGTAGATGTTCTTGCGGCCGATCAGGTCGGAGGTGGACGACCAGCCGATCCGGCCCGCCATGTTGGCCGCGGACAGCAGGGCGACGAACCCGGCGGCGGCGGACGCCGACACCGGGGTGGAGCTGTCGGCGAAGAAGTCCGTGATCATCGGGGCGGCCTTCTCCAGGATGCCGATGCCGGCGGTCACGTTCATGCAGAGCACGACCCACAGGCACCAGAACTGCGGGGTGCGGATCGCGCTGTTCGCGGAGACCTGCACGCCCTCGAAGGCGCTCGGCGCGTCCTCGACCGGCCGCTCCGTGCGCGGGACGCGGATCAGGAGCACGCCGAGGGTCATGAAGACGGCGTACGACAGCCCGTGCACCAGGAAGGCGAGCGCGATGCCGTCGTTGTCACTGCCGAACGACGAGAGCATCTGCGCGGACCACGGCGAGGCGATCAGCGCGCCGCCGCCGAAGCCCATGATGGCGATGCCGGTGGCCATGCCGGGCCGGTCCGGGAACCACTTGATCAGCGTGGAGACCGGCGAGATGTAGCCGATGCCGAGGCCGATGCCGCCGACGAAGCCGTAGCCGAGGACGATCAGCCAGAACTGCTCGGTCTCGGCGCCGAGCGCGGAGATCAGGAAGCCCGAGGAGAAACAGATCAGGGCGACCGTCATGGCCCAGCGCGGTCCGTTGCGCTCGACGAGGGTGCCGCCGAACGCGGCCGACAGACCCAGCATCACGATCGCGAGCTGGAAGGGCAGCGCGCTCTCGGTGCCGCTCAGGTTCAGCGCGGATTCGAGCGGCGGCTTGAACACGCTCCAGGCATAGGCCTGGCCGATGGAGAGGTGGATGGAGAGGGCGGCGGGCGGGACGAGCCAGCGGCTCCAGCCCGGCGGTGCTACAGGGGGGCTGCTCATGAGTCCCGAACGGTAGGGCCAGGCGGGGTAGTTGAGAACCCAACAGATCATCATCTGCGGTGAGCGGTATCCAGGATGCGCCGAACGGTCACTGCCGGAACCCTTGTCGTCCAGGAATCCATACTGTAGACAATATTTCGTCGACACGATTCGGCCGACGCTCCGCACCACCGGCCCACGAGAGGCCGAAGACCACCTCCGCGGTATCCCTCAAACCGAACGGAGTGTTCCGTGAAAGTCGCAGTCCTCGGCGCCGGTGCGATCGGCGCCTACGTCGGTGCCGCGCTCCACCGCGCGGGCGCCGATGTGCACCTCATCGCCCGTGGACCCCATCTGGCGGCCATGAGGCACTACGGAGTACGGGTGCTGAGCCCGCGCGGCGACTTCACCGCGCATGCCCACGCCACCGACGACCCGGCCGAAGTGGGCCCGGTCGACTATGTCTTCCTGGGCCTGAAGGCCAACTCGTACGCGGCGTGCGGGCCGCTGCTGGACGAGCGGACGGCGGTGGTCGCCGCCCAGAACGGCATCCCCTGGTGGTACTTCCACCGCCACGGCGGCCCCTACGACGGCCACCGCGTCGAGAGCGTCGACCCGGGCGGTACCGTCAGCGCCGTACTCGCCCCCGAACGCGCCCTCGGCTGCGTGGTCTACGCGGCCACCGAGCTCGAAGCCCCCGGTGTGGTGCGGCACTTGGAGGGCACCAGGTTCTCGATCGGCGAGCCCGGCCGCAGCGTGTCCCAGCGCTGTCTGCGGTTCAGCGAGGCCATGCAGGCCGGCGGGCTGAAGTGCCCGGTGGAGCCGGACCTGCGCAACGACATCTGGCTCAAGCTGCTCGGCAACATCTCCTTCAACCCGATCAGCGCGCTCGCCCGCGCCACCATGCGGCAGATGTGCCTGCACGGCGGCACCCGACGGGTCATAGAGATCATGATGCGCGAGACGCTCGACGTCGCCGAGGCGCTGGGCTGCGAGGTCGGGGTCTCCATCGAACGCCGGCTGGCGGGCGCCGAGAAGGTCGGCGACCACCGCACCTCCACGCTGCAGGACCTGGAGCGCGGCAAGCCGCTGGAGCTCGACGTGCTGCTCGCGGCCGTGGTCGAGCTGGCGGAGATCACCGGCGTGGCGGTGCCCACCCTGCGCACCGTGCACGCCATATCGGACCTGCTCGCGCTGAGGAGCGCCGCATGAGGAAGAGGCAGCAGAAGACCTACACCCGGCTCACCCACCCGTTGATCCGGGACTCCCGCGACGAGCCGTTCCGGCAGGCGAGCTGGGAGGAGGCCCTGGACCGCGCGGCCCGCGGTCTGGAGCGCAACCGGGACGCGTTCGGGATGTTCTCCTGTGCCCGCGCCACCAACGAGATGAACTACGTGGCCCAGAAGTTCGCCCGGGTGGTGATGGGCACCAACAACGTCGACTCCTGCAACCGGACCTGTCACGCGCCGAGTGTCGCCGGTCTGACGGCCGCCTTCGGCTCCGGCGGCGGCACCTCCTCGTACGAGGAGATCGAGCACACCGACGTCATCGTGATGTGGGGCTCCAACGCCCGCTTCGCGCACCCGATCTTCTTCCAGCACGTGCTGAAGGGGATCCGGGGCGGCGCCCGGATGTACGCCGTCGATCCGCGCCGCACCTCGACCGCCGAGTGGGCGGAGAGCTGGCTCGGGCCGAACGTCGGCACGGACATCCCGATGGCGCACGCGATCGGCCGGGAGATCATCCGCGCGGGGCTGGCCAACGAGGCGTTCATCGAGCGGGCGACGAGCGGCTTCGAGGAGTACAGGGCCCTGGTGGAGCCCTGGACGCTGTCGCTGGCCGAGAAGGTGACCGGCGTTCCGGCCCGCGCGATACGGGAGTTGGCGCACGCCTACGCCCGCGCCGAGCGCGCCCAGCTGTGCTGGACCCTCGGCATCACCGAGCACCACAACGGCACCGACAACGTCCGCGCCCTGATCAACCTCTCCCTGCTCACCGGCCAGGTCGGCCGGTACGGCGCCGGGTTGCAGCCGCTGCGCGGCCAGAACAACGTGCAGGGCGGCGGCGACATGGGCGCGATCCCCAACCGCCTGCCCGGCTTCCAGGACATCCTCGACCCGCCGACGCGGCTGAAGTTCGAGTCGGCCTGGGACACGGTCATCCAGCCGCACTACGGGCTGAACCTCACCGAGATGTTCGAGGCGATGGCGGAGGGCACGCTCAGGGCGGTCTACTGCATCGGCGAGAACCCGGCCCAGTCGGAGGCCGACAGCGAGCAGGCCGTACGTCGGCTCCAGGCCCTCGATTTCCTCGTCGTCCAGGACATCTTCCTCACCAAGACGGCGGAACTGGCGGACGTGGTGCTGCCCGCGACCGCCGGCTGGGCGGAGACCGAGGGCACGACCACCAACAGCGAACGCCGGGTCCAGCGGGTACGCCGTGCGGTCACGCCGCCCGGCGAGGCCCGTGAGGACATCGAGATCATCTGCGCGCTGGCGGCCCGGCTCGGCCACGACTGGAAGTACCCGGACGCGGAGGCCGTCTGGAACGAGCTCAGGTCGCTCTCCCCCGACCACTACGGGATGACCTACGACCGTCTCGTCGAGCACCAGGGCATCCAGTGGCCGTGTCCGAGCACCGAGCGCCTCGAACCGACGTATCTGCACGGCCGGTTGTGGGAGACGGACCCGAAGAGGCGCGGCATGCCGGCGCCCTTCGGGCTGGTCCGGCACGATCCGCCGGTCGACCTCACCGACGAGGCCTACCCCATCCGGCTCACCACCGGGCGACGGCTCGACTCCTACAACACCGGTGTGCAGAGCGGCGGTTACGCCTCGCCGCTGCGGCGAGGCGAGTACATCGAGCTGTGCCCGGAGGACGCCGAGCGGTACGGGGTGGCCGTCGGCGATGAGGTCCAGGTGTCCTCGCGGCGGGGCTCGGTGGTGGCGCCGGTCTGGATCGACACGGCGCTGCGCCCCGGCCTCGCCTTCATGACCATGCACTTTCCCGACGAGGTGGACACCAACCAGCTGACCATCGAGGCCAACTGCCCGATCGCGGGGACGGCCGAGTTCAAGGCGTCGGCGATCCGTGTCGAGAAGCTTCCGGTCGCGACCATCGTGAGGTGACGCAGGTGGACCTGCACTTCGGCGACAGCAAACCGACGGACGAGGAACGAGCCGCAGTCGACGCCCTGTTGGGCCCTCCGGAGTCCTCCTGGGAGGGCGCCGACCGCACCGACGCCGATCTGCGGTGGGCGCGCGGCGGCCGCGCGGCCCGGGACCGCCGCGACCTGCTGCTGCCGGGGCTGCACGCGATCAACGACCGGATCGGCTGGATCAGCGAGGGCGCCCTCGGCTACCTCTGCCGCCGTCTGACGGTCCCGCCGGCCGAGGCCTACGGGGTCGCCACCTTCTACGCGATGTTCTCCGTCCGGCCCCGTCCCTCGACCGTCCTGCACGTCTGCACCGACCTGGCGTGCACGGCGGCCGGGGCGTCGGCACTCTGCGACCGCGTGGAGGCGGGGCTCGGCCCGGGGGTGCACGTCGAGCGCAGCCCCTGCCTGGGTCTGTGCGAGCGTGCCCCGGCCGCCCTCGCGATCCGGGCCGGGGATCCGGTGCGTACGGCGGTGGCGGCACCGGCGACGGCCGAAACCGCCGTGCTCGCGGCCACCGCCCCCGACTCGGCACCGCAGGAGCCGCCGGCGGCGCTCGCCGTACCCCAGGCGGGACAGGAAGGTCTGACCCTGTTGGGGCGGGTGGGCGTGGTCGACCCGTCCTCGCTCGACGACTACCGGGCGCACGGCGGCTACACCGCCCTGCGGCACGCCTTCGCGCTCGGCCCCGCCGGGGTCATCCGCGAGGTCGCCGACTCGGGCCTGGTGGGGCGCGGTGGCGCCGCCTTCCCCACCGGCCGCAAGTGGCAGGCGACCGCCTCCCAGCCCGACCGCCCGCACTACCTGGTCTGCAACGCCGACGAATCGGAGCCGGGCACCTTCAAGGACCGCGTGATCATGGAGGGGGATCCGTACTCGCTCGTGGAGGCGATGACGATCGCGGCGTACGCGATCGGGGCGCACCGGGGCTTCGTCTACCTCCGCGGCGAGTATCCACGGGCGGCCCGCCGTCTTGGGCACGCGGTCGACCAGGCGCGCGCCCGTGGGCTGCTGGGCGACGACGTCCTCGGCCAGGGCTTCGCCTTCGACATCGAGATCCGGCGCGGCGCCGGGGCGTACATCTGCGGCGAGGAGACGGCCCTGTTCAACTCCATCGAGGGGTACCGGGGCGAACCGCGCTCGAAGCCGCCGTTCCCGGTGGAGAAAGGGCTGTTCGGCAGCCCGACGGTCGAGAACAACGTGGAGACGCTGGTCAACGTCCTGCCGATCCTGACCATGGGCGCCCCGGCCTACGCCGCGATCGGGACGGAGAGGTCCACCGGCCCGAAGCTCTTCTGCGTGTCCGGGAGCGTGGCCCGCCCCGGCGTCTACGAGCTGCCCTTCGGCGCCACGCTCGGCGGACTCCTCCGCCTCGCCGGAGTGCGCGAGAACCTGCGGGCGGTCCTGCTCGGCGGCGCCGCCGGTGGCTTCGTACGGCCGGACGAACTCGGCATCCCGCTCACCTTCGAGGGCACCCGCGAGGCGGGCACCACGCTCGGCTCCGGTGTGGTCATGGCCTTCGACGACACCGTGCCCCTCCCCCGGCTCCTGCTCCGGATAGCCCGGTTCTTCCGGGACGAGTCCTGCGGGCAGTGCGTGCCCTGCCGGGTGGGGACGGTCCGGCAGGAGGAGGCGCTGCACCGGATCGTCGCGCGCACCGGCGCCGAGGCGGCCGGGGACGTCGCGCTGCTGCGCGAGGTGGGCCGGGCGATGCGGGACGCCTCGATCTGCGGTCTCGGCCAGACCGCGTGGAACGCCGTGGAATCCGCCATCGACCGTCTGGGGGCGTACGAATGACCGTGACACCGCTGGGAATCCCGCGCCGGCTGCTGGAGTTCACGCTCGACGGCCAGGAGGCACGGGTCCCGGAGGGCTCGACGATCCTGGACGCCTGCCGGGCGGCCGGGAAGGACGTGCCGACCCTGTGCGAGGGCGACACCCTGCGTCCGAAGAACGCCTGCCGGGTGTGTGTGGTGGAGGTGGAGGGGTCGCGGACCCTCGTGCCCGCCTGCTCCCGGAAGGCCGAGCCGGGGATGACCGTGAAGACCGACGGCGAACGCGTCCGGCACAGCCGGAAGATCGTCCTGGAACTTCTCGCCTCCTCGGTGGACCTGTCGACGACCCCGCGCACCGCCGAGTGGATCAAGGAGTACGAGGCGAGACCGGACCGCTTCGGCCCCGACGCGGCCCGCCTGGGCGAGGAGCCCAGGGTCGACAACGATCTGTACGTGCGCGACTACGACAAGTGCATCCTGTGCTACAAGTGCGTGGACGCCTGCGGCGACCAGTGGCAGAACAGTTTCGCAATCTCTGTTTCCGGCCGTGGCTTCGACGCCCGGATCGCCGTCGAGCACGACGCCCCGCTGACCGACTCGGCCTGTGTCTACTGCGGGAACTGTGTGGAGGTATGTCCCACCGGGGCGCTGTCGTTCAAGTCGGAGTTCGACATGCGGGCGGCGGGTACCTGGGACGAGTCGCGGCAGTCGGAGACGACCACCGTGTGCGCGTACTGCGGTGTGGGCTGCAACCTCACGCTCCACGTGCAGGACAATGAGATAGTCAAGGTCACCTCGCCGCACGACAACCCGGTGACCCACGGCAACCTCTGCATCAAGGGCCGTTTCGGCTACCAGCACGTACAGAACCGGGGCTGATCAGACCATGGGACGAGTCACGGAACGACGCAAGGTCATCCGCATCCGCGACGGAGCGGTCTCCGCCCGGCCGGACACGCTCGTCGCCGAGGAACCGCTGGAGATCAGGCTCAACGGGAAACCCCTCGCCATCACCATGCGCACGCCCGGCGACGACTTCGCGCTGGCGGCCGGGTTCCTGGTGAGCGAGGGGGTGCTGGCGGCCGCCGGCGACCTGCAGAACATCGTCTACTGCGCGGGCGCCACGGCCGACGGCTCCAACACCTACAACGTGGTCGACGTGCGGACCACGCCGGGCGTCACGCTCCCCGACTTCACCCTGGAGCGGAACGTCTACACCTCCTCGTCCTGCGGGCTGTGCGGCAAGGCGAGCCTCGACGCGGTGCGTACGACGGCTCGCTGGCCGATAGCCGACACTCCCCCGGTCCGCGTCGGCCCCGAGCTGCTCGCGAGCCTCCCCGACCGGCTCCGCGCGGCGCAGCGAGTGTTCGACCGGACCGGGGGGCTGCACGCGGCGGCCCTGTTCACGCAGGACGGCGAGCTGCTGGACATCCGTGAGGACGTGGGGCGGCACAACGCGGTGGACAAGCTGGTCGGCCGGGCCCTGCAGAACGGCGACCTGCCGCTGTCCCGCACCATCCTGCTGGTCTCCGGGCGGGCCTCCTTCGAGCTGGCGCAGAAGGCGGTGATGGCGGGCATCCCGGTGCTCGCGGCGGTCTCAGCGCCGTCCTCGCTGGCGGTGGACCTGGCGGTGGAGACCGGGCTGACCCTCGTCGGTTTCCTGCGGGGCAGCAACATGAACGTGTACGCGGGCGAGGACCGCATCGCTCTGCGGGCCGCGGCCGCCCAGGGCTGACCGGTTCCCCGCGGCACGGCGGCGGGGCCCCGACCGGCGGGGAGCGCCCCCTGCGCCGCAGGGGCCCCGCCTCAGTCCGGTGTCCCCCGGCGCCGCAGGACCCGCCTCAGTCGGAGTCGGCCCCGTTCGCCGGCCGTGGAGCCGGCGCCGCTGTGGGTCAGCGTGGTCTCGCCGGGAGTGGTGCGGACCGAACTGTGGCGGAGGCCGCCGGAGTCGGTCCGCGAGGAGCTCTTCCGGTCGTCCGCCGAATCGCTGCCGGTGGGGCGGACGGGCGAGCCGGCGGATGTGGCGGAGGCGTACCTGTGCCTGATGCCTGGGGGGTGACAGCACCGGGTCGGTGGTGGTCGTGGACGGCGGCCGGACGCTGGTCTGAGCGGCCGGCCGGTCAGGCGGGGCCGAGGCGGACGTCGGCGGCCGTGACGACCGTGCCGAGGCGCGGGAAGTCGAGCCGGACGGACGCATCGTGCTCGGCGCCGGTGAGGGCGGCCATGGCGTCCTCGACGAAGACCAGGTCGTAGCCGAGGTCGGCGGCGGCGCGGGCGGTGGACTCGACGCCGAGGTTGGTGGCGATGCCGCCGAACACCAGCCGGGTGACGCCGAGCCGGCGCAGCCGGGCGTCGAGATCCGTGCCCTGGAAGCCGCCGATCGTCCGCTTGACGATCTCCAGGTCCCCTTCCTTCCTGAGCCCGGCGACGAGTCCGCTGCCCGGCGGCTGCTCGGCGAGGGAGGGCCGTTCCACGCGGATCAGCACCACGGGCGCGCCGGCGGCACGGAAGGTCCGGGCCAGTTCCTCGGCGGCGTGCAGGACTTCGGTGCCTTTGCGGGGTTCCAGGGGCAGCGCGACGATGCGGTCCATCAGGTCGACGAGGACGAGGGCGGTGCGCGCCGAATCGAGCGCCAGGGGTGCGGTCATGACGGAACGTTAGCCGTCATGAGCCGTCCGTACCGGAAATCCGGATCAACAGGCCCGTGAACTGGTCGCGTTCGGCAGCCGACAACGGGGCGAGCAGCGTGTCGTTGGCCTCGCGCGCCGCCTGTTCGCAGCGGCCGAGGAGAAGGTCGCCCTCGGCCGTGAGGGAGACCGCGTTCTTGCGGCGGTCGGCGGGATCGGGTGCGCGGACGACAAGTCCGGCGGCCTGGAGGTCGTTGAGGACGCCGACCAGGTCCTTGGGGTCGAGGGACACGGACCGGCCGAGGTCGGCCTGGGCGACCGGGGCGAGGTCGCGGACGGCGGAGAGGACCACGTGGTGCCACATCCGCATGCCGTGTTCCGCGAGCGCCTCGGCGACGAGGGCCCGGCCACGGGCGGCGGCCCGCCCGAGCAGCCAGCTGGGCAGGGAGCGGATGGCGGGGAGGGGGGCTTCTGCCATGAGGGAAGCGTAACCAAGGATCCATTGGCTTCACCAACGAAAAATCGTTGGACTCACCCACGATCTCGCCTTATCGTTGGTAATCCCAATGAATCTCCTGCCCCGTGGAGGTGCGATGCGTCGCGTCCGGTACGAGTCCGCCGGCGGCCCCCTGCTTCTGGAGGAGGCCCCGGTCCCCGAGCCCGGCCCCGGTGAGCTGCTCGTCCGCTGCGAGGCGGTCGGGGTCACGCTGCCCGTGGTCCGCAAGGTCACCGAGGCGGCGAAGCCGATCGCGCTGGGGGGCGAGATCGCCGGTGCGGTGGTGGCCGTCGGCGCGGGAGTCACCCGCTTCCGCACCGGCGACCGGGTCACGGGCCTGTGCTTCGGCCACGGCTACGCCGACTTCGCCGTCCTGCACGAGGCGATGACCTCCCCCGTCCCCGGGACCGCGTCCGCCGTCGAGGCGGTCGCCCTGGTCCGCAGCGGCCTGGTCGCCCTCGGCGCCTTGGCCGCGGCCCGCCCCGAACCGGGCGAGACGGCCCTCGTCACCGCAGCGGCGAGCGGGGTCGGCCACCTCGGCGTCCAGCTGGCCCGCGCCCGGGGAGCGGGCCGTGTCGTGGCCGCCGTCTCCGACCCGGCCAAGGCCCCCTTCGTCCGCTCCCTGGGTGCCGACGCGGTGGTGACGTACACAGACGAGGACTGGGGCACTCCGGCCAACTACGCCCTGGACGCGGTCGGCGGCGACCTGCTCACCCCGGCCCTCGCCGCCCTGGCCCCCGGCGGCCGGCTGGTGGCGTACAGCTCGGGAGGGGGCACGGTCCAGGCGTACGACCTGCTGGTCGGTGCCAAGTCGGTGACCGGATTCCAGCTGGCCCGGATCGCCCGCGAGCGGCCGGCGCTGTACGAGGAATGGCGTCAGGAGCTGTGGCGCCTGTTCGCGGAAGGGGCCGTACGGCCCGCCGTGCACGGGGAGTTCGCACTGACGGCGGCGGCGCAGGCGCACCGGGTGATCGAGACCCGGGCCAACCTGGGGAAGGTCGTACTGATCCCCTGAGAGGTGGCTCAGCGGCCGGTCGTCCCCGTGCCGACCGCCGGACGCGACTGCGCCGCCGGGCCGGGCGGCGCTGCGGCCTCCTCCTGGGCCTCGGGGTCGTGCGCTCGGCGCTTGGCGATGACCGCGCACACCATGAGCTGCATCTGGTGGAAGAGCATCAGCGGCAGCACGGCCAGCGAGGCGTGGGCGCCGAACAGGACGCTGGCCATGGGGAGCCCGGAGGCGAGGGACTTCTTCGACCCGGCGAACTGGATGGCGATGCGGTCCCCGCGGCCGAAGCCGAGCGCCTTGGCGCCGTACCAGGTCAGCAGGAGCATCACGGCGAGCAGCACGGCCTCGACGGCGAGCAGCCCGCCCAGCCGGACCGCGCTGACCTGGTGCCAGATGCCCCGGACCATGCCCTCGCTGAACGCGGTGTAGACGACGAGCAGGATGGAACCGCGGTCGACCAGACCGAGGATCTTCTTGTGCCGGGCGACGAACTCCCCGATCCAGGGGCGCAGCAGCTGCCCGGCGACGAACGGCACCAGCAGCTGGAGCACGATCTTCACGATCGAGTCCGCGGAGAACCCGCCCCCGCTGTTGCCGAGCAGCCCGGTGGCGAGCAGCGGGGTGAGCACGATGCCGACGAGCGAGGAGAAGGAACCGGCGCAGATCGCGGCGGGCACGTTGCCGCGGGCGATGGAGGTGAAGGCGATCGACGACTGGATGGTGGAGGGCACCAGGGTCAGGAAGAGGAAGCCCTGGTAGAGCGGATGGGTGAGCAGGACCGGCACCAGCCCGCGGGCCGCCATGCCGAGCACCGGGAAGATCACGAAGGTGCAGACGAGGACGGTGACATGGAGCCGCCAGTGGCGCAGTCCGTCGACGGCCTCACGGGTGGACAGGCGGGCGCCGTAGAGGAAGAAGAGGAAGGCGATCGCGGCCGTGGAGGCACCGGAGGCCACATCGGCGGCCGTACCCCGGGCCGGGAGGAGCGCGGCGAGGCACACCGTCCCGAGCAACAGCAGGACGTACGGGTCGATCGGCATCCAGCGGGGCCGGCTCAGGCGTTTCACGGTGCTCCACTTGCGGGTCGGTCAAGGTGTCGGGCCGGCGGACGGCCGGGTTCTCGCCGGGGCCGGGAGGCCCCTCTCCATCGTCCTCCTCCCCCCGGCGATCGAGAATCCGGTATACCGCTCTGACTGCCATCGCGTTCCGCGATAACATGTTCGAGTGTACGACCCCTCGCACCTGCGCACCTTCCTGGCGGTGGCCCAGACGCTCAGCTTCACCCAGGCCGCCCGGCGGCTCGGGCTGCGCCAGTCCACGGTGAGCCAGCACGTGCGCCGGCTGGAGGACGCGACCGGCCGCCGGCTGTTCTCCCGGGACACGCACTCCGTGGAGCTGACCGAGGACGGCGAGGCGATGCTCGGGTTCGCCCGCCGGATCCTGGAGGTGCACGAGCAGGCGGCGGCCTTCTTCACCGGCACCCGGGTGCGCGGCCGGCTCCGCTTCGGCGCGTCGGAGGACTTCGTCCTCACCCGGCTGCCGGAGATCCTGGAGGGCTTCCGCTACGACCACCCCGAGGTCGACCTCGAACTGACGGTGGAGCTCTCGGGGACCCTGCACGAGCAGCTGGCCGCCGGAAAGCTGGACCTGGTGCTGGCCAAACGGCGCGCCGAGGACCCGCTCGGCGAGCTGGTCTGGCACGACGACCTGGTGTGGATCGGCGCGGAACGGCTCCGCCTGGACCCCGCCCGTCCGGTCCCGCTGATCGTCTACCCCCCGCCGGGCATCACCCGCGCCCTGGCCCTGGAGGCCCTGGAGCACCAGGGCCGCGACTGGCGCATCGTCTGCACGAGCGGCAGCCTCAACGGTCTGATCGCGGCGGCGAGAGCGGGCCTCGGCGTGATGGCGCATTCAAGGGGCCTGATCCCCCCGGGCCTGTTCCGCGTCCCGGACCGCGCGGGCCTGCCCGAACTGGGCAAGGTCGACTTCGTCCTGGTGCACGGACCGAGACGATCACCGGCTCAGTCGGCGGCGGACGCGCTGGCGGCGGCGATCCTGGCCAGCGGAGCCCGCTTGAGACGTCCCTGACCGCAGCGCCCCGAAAGGGGCGCGGGGCTGAATCGATGTGCGGCTGCCGCCGCGTGGGCGCTACCAGCCCCCACCGACCCGCACTCTCAATACGACCCCACATACGTCAACTGCTTCACCCTCCGCAAAAACGGCATGGCCTCCACATGCTGCACCCCCTCCAAGCGCCCCACCGGCCCGCTCAGGTACGCATACAGATGCGCCGTGTCGCGCAGCACCGCCGTCACGACGATGTGCGACGGTCCGGCGGTAGCCGCAGCAAACGCCACCTCGTCATGGACGGCCAGCGCCTGACCCACGGAGTGCATCGCGGCCGGCGTGGTGGTGATCCACAACACCGCGGACTTCGAGAAGCCCAGCACCTCGGAGCGGTACTCGACATCGATGTACACCGCTCCGGAGGCGATCAGCGCGGCCAGCCGACGCTTCACCGACGACTCGGACCGCCCCGTTGCCCGCTGCAACTCCGGGTAGGTCGCCCGCCCGTCCCGTTCCAGCGCGGCGAGCAGCGGCGCGTCCTCGGGCTCCAGCCGCGCAGGACCGTCGGCTTCCGGCGGCGGCACCCGCAGCGCCGCCACCTCCTCCTCGGTCAGCGCCCTGAACTTGCGCACCCACCCGGCCGGTCCCCCGTAGAACCGGTGCAGCAGCTGCTGCGCGCGGATCTCGACCACGCTCGGCGTGCGCGGCAGTCTGCCGAGGAGCAGGTCGTCGTGGTCGCCGGGGTGGCGCGGCCGGGTCATGCAGGCGATCTCCGTACCTCCGGAGGCCAGTCCGATCCAGGCGGTGTCGGGGCGCTTGGCGAGGGCGTCGGCGATGACGGTGGCGCCGTCGGGCGCGCAGCGCAGCCGGAGCATCCACTGGTCCTGGCCGAGCCGTTCGGCGTCCCGGACCGCGACGACCCGCAGCCCGGCCTCGGCGCACAGCCGCCGGTAGCGGCGGGCGACGGTCTGGTCGGAGACACCGAGCACGGCCGCGATCCGGCTGAAGGAGGCGCGGCCGTCGACCTCCAGCGCGGAGAGCAGGCGGACGTCCAGCGCGTCCAGGATGTCGGATTCCAGCTCCAGCATGCCAACCCCCGTCGGACTCCCGCCATACGGCCGCTTCCGGCGACCGGGATCGGCCACGATGCCGCCATCCTACGGAACGAAGGGCACCCGATCGCGGGCTGCGGGCTGGAGTGACGAAATCGGCCACGTCGGCGCAGTTTTCAGAGGGTGCTGCGGCATCCCCGACCGACCGACGGGTAACCGGCCGGGAGCCGTAATCGGGTCGTACAGATTCAGTGGAGATTACGGAGCCGGAACTTACTGAACCGTAAGGATTCTGTCCGGCCCTTCCCCATGTGGGCGTATTTTCCAGACGTGAGCGTGGTCATACGAGAGCAATGCTCGTTTTCGCACCCCCTCCCGAACGGTCTTCCGGTGGGGTAGCTTTCACGGCGCTGTGCTGAGCGTCACTACCGTCACTGTGGAGCGAGGAGCGGGGAGCGGGGTTTGCGCGAGTTCACCAACCCGCCGTTGGCGTCGGCACCGCCGGTCGGCGGTCTGGCCGACTGCGTGTTCGAGCGTGCCCAGACGGACCCGCTGCATGTCGCACTGGGCCGCAAGGACGACCTCGGCCAGTGGCGTGACGTGACCTCCGCCGAGTTCCGCGACGAGGTCCTCGCCCTCGCCAAGGGGCTCCTCGCCCGTGGCATCCGGTTCGGCGACCGGGTCGCGGTCATGTCCCGCACCCGCTACGAGTGGACCCTGTTCGACTTCGCGTTGTGGACGATCGGTGCCCAGGTGGTGCCGGTCTACCCGACCTCGTCGGCGGAGCAGTGCTTCTGGATGCTGTACGACGCGGAGTGCACGGCGGCGATCGTGGAGCACGAGGACCACGCGATGACGATCGCGACCGTCATCGACCGGCTGCCGCAACTGCGCCAGCTGTGGCAGCTGGACTCGGGCGCGGTGCAGGAGCTGTACGACGCGGGCGCGCACCTCGACGACGAGGTGGTGCACCGGCACCGGCAGGCGGTCACCCCCGACTCGGTCGCCACGATCATCTACACCTCGGGCACCACGGGCCGCCCCAAGGGCTGTGTGCTGTCGCACGGGAACTTCATGTACGAGGCGGACACGGTCGTCTCGCGCTGGGAGTCGGTGTTCCGCGCGAAGAAGGGCGAGGAGGTCTCCACTCTGCTCTTCCTGCCGCTGGCGCATGTCTTCGGCCGCATGGTGGAGGTGGCGGCGATCCGGCACGGGGTGCGCTTCGGCCACCAGCCGCAGCTGCACGCGGCGGCGCTGCTGCCCGACCTGGCCGCGTTCCGGCCGACGTTCATCCTGGCCGTGCCGTACATCTTCGAGAAGGTGTTCAACGCGGCCCGGCGCAAGGCGGAGAAGGAGGGCAAGGGCGGCCCGTTCGAGAAGGCGGTCGAGATCGCGGTGAAGTACGCGGACGCCGTCGAGGCGAAGGCGTGGGGCACCGGTCCCGGCCCGTCGGCGTCGCTGCGCATGCAGCACCAGCTCTTCGACAAGCTCGTCTACGGCAAGGTGCGCTCCGCGATGGGTGGCCGCATCCGCAACGCCATGTCCGGCGGCTCGGGGATGGACCGCAGGCTCGGCCTGTTCTTCGCCGGCGCGGGGGTGCACGTCTACGAGGGCTACGGCCTGACCGAGTCGACGGCGGCGGCGACCGCCAACCCGCCCGAGCGCACCCGCTACGGCACGGTCGGCCAGGCCATTCCGGGCACCACCGTGCACATCGCGGACGACGGCGAGATCTGGCTGCACGGCGGCAACGTCTTCCAGGGCTACCTCAACAACCAGAAGGCCACCGACGCCACCCTGCACGACGGCTGGCTGGCCACCGGTGACCTGGGCTCCCTCGACGAGGACGGCTATCTGACCATCACCGGCCGCAAGAAGGAGATCCTGGTGACCTCCGGCGGCAAGAGCGTCTCCCCGGGTGTCCTGGAGGAGCGGGTCCGGGACCATCCGCTGGTCAACCAGTGCATCGTGGTCGGCAACGACCGCCCCTACATCGCCGCCCTGGTCACCCTCGACACCGAGGCGGTCGAGCACTGGCTGACCATGCGCGGCAAGCCCCAGATGTCCGCGGCCCAGCTGGTACGGGACGCCGACCTGGAGACCGAGGTGCGGCGCGCGGTGGTGGCCGCCAACACCCTGGTCTCGCAGGCCGAGTCGATCCGTACGTTCCGTATCCTCGCGCAGCCGTTCACCGAGGAACACGGCTTGCTGACCCCGTCGTTGAAGCTGAAGCGCAAGGCGATCGAGAACGCCTACGCCAACGAGGTCGAGGCCCTGTACCGGGCCTGATCACCCGTCAGCTGATACTGACCCGGAAGATCTTGTCGGATCCGTCCGGCTCGTTGCCGTTGTTGTCGCAGTTGGTGGTGGAGAGCCACAGCTGGTCGGCGCCCGGCACCTTGGTCACGGTCCGCAGCCGGCCGTACGTTCCCACGTAGTACGCCGTCGGGGTGCCGACGCTCTCGGTGTCGCCGTTGATGGGGATGCGCCAGAGCCGTTCGCCGCGCAGCGAGGCCATGTAGACGACGTTGCGGACGATGGCGATACCGCTCGGGGAGGCCTCGGAGACGTTCCAGGTGGCCTTGGGATTGGTCATCCCGGCGACCGAGCAGGTGCCCTCGCAGGTCGGCCAGCCGTAGTTGGCGCCGGGCTTGATCAGGTTCAGCTCGTCCTTGGAGCTGTTGCCGAACTCCGCTTCCCACAGGCGCCCGTTGCGGTCGAAGGCGAGGCCCTGCGGGTTGCGGTGGCCGAGGCTGTAGACGTAGTTGCCGAACGGGTTGCCGGGGGCCGGCTTGCCGTCCGTCGTCATCCGCAGGATCTTGCCGTTCAGGGAGTTCTTGTCCTGTGCCAGGTCCGGTGTCTGGGCCTCCCCTGTCGAGACGTACAGGTAGCCGTCGGGGCCGAAGAGGAGCCGTCCGCCGTTGTGGTAGCGGTTCTTCTTGATGCCCTGGAGGAGGATCTTGTAGTCGCTGAGCTTGGTGCCGTCGTAGGTCATGCGCACGACCCGGTTGCCCTCGTCCGCGGTGTGCATGAAGTAGACGTAGTGGTTGGTCTCCCACTTGGGGTCGACGGCGACGCCGAGCAGGCCACCCTCGCCGTTGGTGGTGACGGCGTTCGGGACGGTCCCGACCTGGGTGCGGGTGCCGTCCTTGGTCGTCTTCCAGACCCGGAAGTCGTCCCGCTCGGTGACCAGTGCGGTCTTGCCGTCGGGCATCCAGTAGGTGCCCCAGGGGATGGTCCAGCCGGTGGAGAGCGTGGCGATGGAGGAGGGGACACCGCCGTCGGTGGCGCAGGCCTTGGTGGTGAAGGTGACGGCGTTGCTCGGCTGGGAGACGTTCCCGGCCGCGTCCCGGGCGACCACGTCCAGGGTGTACGGGCTGTCGCAGGCGAGGCCGGTGAGGGTCGTGGACGTCCCACTGGTGACCGTCTTGTAGACGGTGGTCCCGCTGCGGATGTCGTACCCGGTCACGGCCCGGTCGTCGGTGGACGCGCCCCAGGTGAGGTCGGCCGTGTTCGCGGTGATGCCGGTCGCGGTCAGGGTGCCGGGTGCGGTGGGCGGTGTGCTGTCGCTGCTCGGTTCGGTGGTGCAGTCGACGACGGGACTGGCCGGCGAGGTGTTGCCGGCCGCGTCGCGGGCGATGACGGTGAGGTCGTAAGTGGTGTTCGGGGCGAGCCCGGTGAGGGTCTTCGACGTCGAACTCCCGGGCGCCTCACCGATCTTGTTGCCGTGTTCGTAGAGGTCGTACGCCGTCACACCCACGTTGTCCGTGGCGGCACCCCAGGCGAGGGTGAGCGCGTCCTCGCCGATGTCCGAGCAGGAGGGCTGGCCGGGGCGGGTGGGGGCCTGGGTGTCGGCCGCCGTGCCGACGCCGACCTTGTCGAGGTTGGGGCCGCCGTTCGCGGTGGTGGCGGTGGCGCGGATCTTGTTGCTGCCCGCGGTCAGCGGGACGTTCACCGTCTTCGTCGCCCAGGTGTTCCAGTCGGCGGTGGCCGGGAAGGAGACGCCGGAGGCGACGACGGTGCCGTTGACGGAGATGTCCAGCGGCCGGTCGGTGTCGGTGCCGTTGGCGAAGCGCAGGGCGAGCGCGGAGGTGCCGGCGGTTGCCGCGCTGACCGTGAACTCCACGTACGAGCCCTTGATGTTGGTGTAGTCGACGAAGCCGGTGCCGGTGTACCCGGTGTGGTTGGTGGCGACGGCGCCCTGGGAGATGGTGGCGTCCTCGGCCTGGTAGTCGGTGGCCGCGACGGCGGTGCCCTGGCTGAGGCCGGCCAGTGGCAGCGCGAGCGCCGCGGCCAGGCCGTAGGGAAGAACTCTCCTGAGATTCATGGCTGTTGTTCCCCTCAGCCCGTGTACTGGGCGAAGACCTTGAGATAGTCGTAGGGCTGCTGCGACACTCCGCTGCACGCGTCGCCGTCGCCGCCGGAGCCGCAGGCCCGGTCGCGGTTGACGGACCAGTAGGTGAGGCGGCCGATGTGGTGCTGCTGGGCGTAGGCGAGCATGGTCTTGAAGTCGGCGACGCGGACCCGCTCCCCGGAGTCGTCGGTCCTGCCGTTCATCGAGGACAGACCGATGTGGGCGTAGGCGGTGGCGTCGCTGTAGCCGTACGCCGACTTCACCTGGGCCTTGAGGCCTTCCATGGCCTTGGTGGTGAGGCTGCCCATGGTGGTGGAGCCGCCGCCGAAGTCGAACGGCATGATGCACCAGACGTCGTTGGCGAGCCCGGAGTTCGCGGCCCGCTTGATCATGTCGACGCCGGTGGAGTCGGGGCCGCTGCTGGTGGTGCCGAAGGTGATGACGGTCTTCAGACCGGGGTTGTCGGCCTTGACCGTCTTCAGGGCGTCCACGACCCGCTGGCGGACGGTGGCGTTGGACCACTCGGTGTTCTCGATGTCGATGTCGAGGGCCTTGAGCTTGTAGGCGTTGATGACCTTCTGGTACGCCCCGGCGAGGGCGCTCGCGCTGGAGCACTTCTCGCCGAGTTTGTTCCCGCTCCAGCCGCCCACGGAGACGATCACATCGCCGCCGGCCGCCCGGATCGCGTTGATCTTCGACTGGTCGTCGCCGCCGGTGAGCGCGCGGGACCCGTCCCACTTGGGGTTGCAGGTGCCGTCGGAGAGCACGAAGGCGAGGGTGAACCACTTGACGCCCGTCGCCGACATCACCGAGGTCGGGTTCTGCGGGGAGCCCCAGCCCAGGTATTCGTAGGGGGCGACCGCGAAGCCCGGTGAGGCCGCCGCCGCGGTGAGGGAGCCGACCGGCCTGACGCGGATCAGCCGGGTCTCGCCGGGGCGCAGGGTCGCGCTGTAGGTGCCGGCGACCGTGCCTTTGTGGGAGCCGGACCACAGGTCGGTGACGTCACCGGAGCCGGAGAAGCCGACCTGGGACCAGTCCACGCTCACCGTGGAGTTGCCGGAGGTGCCGGTGTTGAAGAGGGCCACGACGTACTGTCCGTCGCTCTCCTTCTTGCTCCACACCTGTTTGACGCCGCTGTTCACGATCCGTTTCGCCGCCACCCCGTCCTGGTCGACGCCGATCAGCCGGTCGTTGGTGAGCATCGCCTTGTCGACGGAGTCCAGATGGGTGAGGTCGGTGCCGAGCAGCAGCGGGGCGGCCGCCATCGACCACAGGGTGAAGTGGGAGCGCCGCTGGTCGGCGGTGAGGCCCACCTGGTCGCCGTTGCCGATCTCCAGGGAGTCCAGGTCGTTCCAGCCGCCGGGGCCCGCGTACTGCTGCCAGTTCGCGGCCGTGTTGAAGCGGGCGGAGACGTGCGACCAGTCGGTGAGCGGATAGCCGCTGCCGTTGTCGCCGGGACCGCAGTAGCACTCGACGTCACCCTGGGTGCGCCAGCTGTTGGCCAGGGACTTCCAGGTGGGGGCGTCGGCGATGGGCAGGTTGTTGGAGAGCGCGAAGTTGATGGGCCGTCCGCTGGCGCGCAGCGCCTTGGACCAGGCCTGGACGTCGGGGATGTCCTGGCTGCCCACTCCGTCGATCTTCAGGTAGTCGACCCCCCAGGAGGCGAACTGCCTGGCCCAGGAGTTGACGAATTCCTGGGCGCCCGGCTTGGAGTAGTCGATGTAGTACATGTTCTTGCAGTTGTAGTTCTTCTCGGTCTTCGAGGTGTCCGCGATGTCCTTCGCGTGGTACGACGTGCCCTCGATCGGGGTGTTCTTGGTGACGGCGTTCTTGGCGATGCCGGGGGTGACGTAGAAGCCGAACTTCAGGCCCTTGGCGTGGACGTAGTCGGCGACCGCCTTGATGCCGTCGGGGAACTTGGCGGGGTCGACGGCCCAGCGGCCGTAGGAGTCGACGGTGAAGCCGTTGGAGTCGCACTTCTGGTAGAAGTCGTCGAGGTTGACGTAGACGAAGCCGTGGTCCTTGAGCCCACTGGCGACCAGGGCGTCGGCCTGGGCCTCGATCTTGGCCGCGGTGGGCTGGCGGCGGACATAGCTCCAGCTGCTCCAGCCCATGGCGGGCCGGACGGACAGGCCGTTGTCGGAGGCGGCGGCCGGGTGGGCGGTGCCCACGAGCGGCACCGCGGAGGCGGCCAGCAGTGCGGCGGCGGCCACCGTGAGGGTTCTGATCCGGGTCACGGGCGTACTCCGTTCGCGGGTGTCGCGTACGACGTGCCGATCCAGGCCTCGTCGATGCGCAGCCGCTTGTAGCGGGTGGTGTCGGTCGAGGCGGCCCAGGTGGAGTCCACCTCCACGCGGACGTAGCGGGCGGTGGCGGCGGTGAGGTCGATGCCCTGGATGCCGCGCCTGCTGGGCAGTTCGCCGCTCTTGACGGCGCTCCCCCAGGTGGTGCCGTCGTTGCTGAGGAAGATCTTGTACGCCTTGATGCGGGCCGACTGCTCGGTGTCGGAGCGGGCGTAGGCGACCGAGTCCTCGCGCTGGTTGACGCCGATGTACTGGACCTTCTTGGCCGAGCCGAGGTCGAAGGTCAGGTTCACGGGCAGCGTCTTGTTGTTGTCCCAGTAGGTGAGGTAGTCGCCGTCGCCGGCGGCCGAGCCCGCGTGCCCGCTCGCGGCGGCGCTCGCGGTGACCTTGACACCGCTGAGGATGCCCTGACGGCCGGCCGTGGTGACCTTGAAGACGGTGTCGTACGGGTCCCAGGAGCCGAGTCCGGTGAGGGTCAGCACTCCGCCGGACTGCGACCAGGAGACCGCCTTGCCGGTGCGCAGGTCGGTGACGGCGGCGATGCGGTATCCGTTGTCGCGGACGCGCAGGGTGCTGGTGGTGGGCGGGGTGAGGACGTGGATGTACTGCCGGTTCGGGTCGTCCTTGGCGATCGTGGTGACGCCGTGCGCCCCGTCGTTCCAGAAGCCCGGTTTGAGGCCGCCGTACATGTAGCCGCCGCCCTCGGTGCCGTGCAGGGACTCCCAGATCTGGTCGAGATAGGTGTTCGCGAAGGTGTTGAAGGCGGCCTGGTTGGCCGGGAACTTGCCGTTGACCTGGGCGGTCTCGGCCATCAGGGCCTTCACGGAGGAGCCCACGTTGGTGACGAGACGGCCGAGGGTGAGCTTCTTGTCGACGGCCGGGTCGGAGCCGTCGTACCACCAGGCGCCGGTGGAGGGCAGTTTGAAGTCGGCCTCGGTCAGGCGGGGCTGGGCGGTGTAGACGGCCTGCGGATAGTCGTAGTCGGGCGTCATCCCCGTCTTCTGCTCATTGCTGATCATGTCCATGATCGGCGTGTCTTCGTTGTTGTTGCTCAGCGTGTAGTTCGGCCGCTTGTCGTAGATCTGCTGGTAGAGGTCGTGGCTCTCCCAGTACGCGTTGTCGTTGTCGATCCAGAAGCCACCGAGGTCGGGATAGCGGTCCATGACCTCGAAGAAGTTGTCGTAACTGAACTGCCCGAAGCCGTCGTTGGTGGTCAGGTCGACGTTCTTGCCCTTGTAGGCGGAGTAGGCGGCCGAGTCGAGCCACTCGTGGCCGCCCTCGTCGTGCCACTGGGGGTCGTTGGTCATGTAGAGGATGACCTTCATGCCCTTGGCCTTGGCGGCGGTGATCAGCTCACCGAGGAAGTCCCGCTTGGTGGAGCAGGATCCGGGGATCTTGGACGGCCAGGGGCGGGCGTAGCCGAGGCGGCTGTGGAAGGTGGCGAGGACCAGGTACTGGGTGTGCAGCTTCTGGGCCTCGTTCACCCAGTAGTCGGGTGTCCAGCCGCCGTTGGTGACGTCGTTCTCCCAGGCGGTGCAGCTGGGGTGGGCGGGGGCGGTGCGCAGGCCCCAGTGCAGGAAGAGGCCGCCGGCGGAGGCGCGGAGGAAGTCCTGGCGGGGGTTCTCCAGGTCGAGCGGTTTCACGGCCGTACCGGAGCAGTCCTGGCCGCCGGAGACCCGGAGCGCGCCGCCCGAGGTGTTGTGACTGTCCGTCAGGCAGGCTCCTGTCACGTCCTGGAGGCCGACGTCGTACGGCGAGCCGCTGCCCTTCTGTGCGGTGAAGCGGGTGAGGCGGATGTCACTGGCGGCGTTGGCGATGACCGCCGGCCGGCCGTCGCCGGCGGCGAACTTCACGCTGCTGTCGGTGAACTGGACGTGGTCGGCGTTGTGCAGGTACCAGCCGTAGGCGGGCCGGGTGCCGATGGCCTTCGGGTTGTAGTCGGTGGGGTCGTTGGCGGGCACGCCCGTGGACATGGTGCCGTTGCCGCCGGGCACCGTGATGTTGACGTTGTCGAAGGTGATCCCGCTGATGCGGTGGCCGTTCTCGCCCCACAGGGTCGGGCTGAAGGAGGGGCTGTTGCCGGTGGCGGTGATGTCGTCGTACGTGACGTCGCTGATCGACCCGACTCCGGGGCTGTTGCCGCATCGTTTCCGGGTGCCGATCTTCTCCATGATCGGCGAGTGGACGTTCGTCATGGTGATGTCGCGGTAGTGGACGTCGGAGATCTTCGCGCCGTCCATGGAGACCATGCCGAGGCCGGACTTGTCGGCGCCGTCGATGCGGATGTTCTCGAACTGGTAGTCCGAGAAGTCACCGCAGGTCTCGGAGCCGAACATCAGGGCGTTGCAGCACTTCGCGCCCAGGGTCGAACCGCTCACCCGCACATGCCCGTTGGGCAGCTTGGCGCCGAGCGCGTAGTCGCTCTTGAAGACCAGCGCGTCGTCGTTGGCATGGATGGTGGCGTTGGTGATCGTGGCGTTCGTGGTGGAGATGACGTTCCAGCCGTCGCGGTCGCTCGCGGTGTCGATGGTCAGGTGGTCGGACGTCACGTTGGTGCAGCCGTTGATCAGAGCCGCGAAGTGGCCGCCGCGGCGCAGGGTGAGGCCGTCGCCGAGGCGGAGGCCGTCGCACCGGGTCAGCGAGATGATCTTGTCGGCCTCGCCGGTCTTCGGGTTGCCGGTGATCAGGTTGCCGGCGCCGTCGATGACGCCCTGGCCGACGAAGCCGATGTCGGTGAGCTTGTCGCCGTAGATCATCGCGTCGTGGAAGTGGCTGTGGCCGTAGTCCTGGTACGCGTCGTACGGGTTGGACTCGGCCTTGTCGTAGGTGTCCGCGCTGGAGCCCTGGAGGGTGGCGCCCTTGTCGAGCTGGAGCGTCACATGGCTCTTCATGTGGATGGTGTTCTTGGACTTGTAGGTGCCGGCGGTGAAGCGGACGGTGCCGCCGCCCGCCGAGTTCGCGGCCGTGATGGCCTTGTCGACGGCCGGGCTGTCGTTGGTGGAGCCGTCGCCCTTGGCGCCGTAGTCCCGCACGTCGTAGACGGCGGCGGCGCGGGGTGCGGTGGGCTGCGGGGCGGCGAGGGCCACGGGGTGGGAGAGCCCCAGGACGACGGCGAGGACGAAGAGGACGATCGCGGCAGCACTGTGCCGGTCAGCGGTGGGGGGTTTCATGGTGACGGTTCCTCACACCTGTTGATAGCCACGGAGATTGGTGAGCAGCAGGTAGGTGTCCTGGAGCGAGCCCGAGGTGTCGCCGAGGGAGCGGTAGATGCCCCACTTCGGTCGGACCCGGTCGGCCAGGAAGGTGTCCACGCCGGTCTTCGAGGCGTCGATCACGGTGGCTCCGCCGGACTTGAGGATCCAGCGGACCGAACCCGCCGAGCCGTTGCCGACCTTGATCTGGAAGTCGACGTCGGTCCATTTGTCGTGCAGCGGGTCGAGGTCGGTGCGGCCGACGAGGATGTCGTCGACCGCGAGCTTCAGTTCGATGGTCTGCTTGCCGTTCACCCGCCGCAGCGACTGCACGACGATCGGCGAGGTGCCGGTGCCGGGCTGCTTCATCTGCATGATGTGGGTGAAGGTGGTGGTCGCCTTCAGCGAGCTCGGGATGTACATCGAGTACGTCACCCGCCAGGTCTGGCCCTCGTTCCACTTGAGGTAGCTGCTGGAACTCGTGCGCAGGCCGGTGACCTCCTGGCGCTGGCGGTCGGTCGAGGTGTCCCGGTCGACCATGTGCATGTTGAAGCGCCAGTTGTCTCCGGTGGCGTAGATGTGCGGCTGTCCGGCCGGGTGGGAGTCGGCGCGGTCGTCCTCGACGGTCTCGAACGCGCGGAGTCCGTCACCGCTCGCCGACGGCTGCCACTTGAGCTGCCAGGACGCCGCGTGCGCGGCGGTCGCGGGCAGTCCGACAGCGGCCGTGGCGGCTCCGGCGAGCGCGGCCCCGAGAACCGCCCTTCTGGATGTTGTGCTCATGACACTTGACCTCGCAGTTGCTCGTTCATGATCAGGAAGGCCCCGAGACCGTGGAAGTCGTTCACGGCCCGGGTACGGGCGACGTAGTACGCGTAGTCGCCGACGTTGGTGCCGACGGAGATGTCGGCGAGGTCCGTACGGCCGTCCGCGCCGACCGACAGCTCGGCGAGGACGCCCTGGTAGCCACGGCGCGCGACGTCCGCGTAGTGCGGGTCGAGGTAGTGCTGCTGGGCGCCGCGCGAGAGCGCGTAGGTGAACATGCTGGAGCAGGAGGTCTCGGTCCAGTTGTCGCTCCGGCCGCCCTTGTCGATCACCTGGAACCAGCGTCCGGTCGCCGGGTCCTGGTACTTCTCCAGGCCGGCCGCCAGCTTCCGGAAGATGGTGAGGAGCTGTGGGCGGCGGGGCTGGTTCGCCGGGATCGCGTCCAGCACGTTGACGATCGCCATCGCGTACCAGCCGACGGCGCGGCACCAGTGCTCGGGCGCCAGGCCGGTCTGCGGATCCGCCCAACTCGCGCTCTTCGACTCGTCGTAGGCGTGCCGGAGCAGGCCGTTCGCGACCTGGAGGTGGCCGCCGTAGACGGCGAGCTGCCTGGCCGCCTCGTCGTCGGTGTACGCGCTGTCGCCGAACTCCTTGCCGTACTCGACGAGGAACGGGTTCACCATGTAGACGCCGTCCGACCAGAGTTGATGGGCGCGGCTGCTGGTGTCGGCGTGCCAGAAGCCGCCGTCGCTCGTGCGCGGGTAGGTGTTCAGGCGGTCGCGGATCTTCTTGGCCGCCTTGCGGTAGCGGTCCTGGCCCGTCTCGTGGTGCAGGATCACCAGGAGCCGGCCCGCCTGCATGCTGTCCAGGCTGTCGAAGGACTGGCCGATCGAGCCGTCGCTCTTCACGAACCGGTCGACGTAGTTCTTGATGTAGGTGAGGTAGCGGGCGTCGTGGGTGCGCTGGTAGGTGAGGTACTGGCCGTAGAGGTAGAGGCCGACCGGGTAGGACCAGCCGCCGATGGTGGCCGGGGTGTAGCGCGCCATGGTGGAGTCCACGACCGCCGTCGACCAGTCGGTGGCGGCGGCCGGCGGCCTGGCCGGGGCGGCGGCCGCGGCAAGGGCGGGCGCGGGTACGGCCGCCGGGAGCGCGGCAAGGGTGGCGGTGGTGAGCGCCACTGCCGCCAGGGCGGCTCGCAGGCGTTTCATGGTCCTCCTTCTCGGTGGGCGGCGGCAGCCGAGGTCCGCCGCAGGGACAGGCGGTGGTGGTCGGGGGCGTGTCGGCAGGCCGGGTCGGTGTTGCGGGCGTCTCCGGTGAGCGCGTACGCCTGGCAGCGGCAGCCGCCGAAGTCGGTGGTGCGCAGGGCACAGCCACGGCACGGCTCGCGCATCCAGGACTCGCCCCGGTAGGCGTTGAAGGCGTGGGACTCCCGCCAGATCCAGTCGAGTCGACGCTCCTTGACGTCGGGCGGGTCGAGGCCGGGCAGGGTGGCCGCGGCCGGACAGGGCAGGACGGTGCCGTCAGGGGTGACGGTGAGGGAGATCCGGCCCCAGCCACCCATGCAGGGTTTCGCCGTGCCGGTGAGGAGATCGGGGGTGACCCAGACCAGTTCCGGTTCTCCACCCAGGAGTTCGCGCCGGCGGAGGACCGTCTCGCGGGCCCGCTCGACCTGGCCGGGCAGCGGCAGCAGGGCGGCGCGGTTGCGGGCCGCCCAGCCGTGGTACTGGGCGTTGGCCAGCTCGATCCGGTCCGCGCCCCAGGCCACGCCGAGCGCGATCAGGTCCTCGACGGCGTCCAGGTTGCCCCGGTGCAGGACGACGTTCAGCCCGAAGGGCAGGGCCGCCGCCCGGATCAGCCGGGCCGCGCGTTCCTTGGCCGCGAACGAACGGGCCCCGGCGATGCGTTCGGCGGCCGTCGGCTCCGCGTGCTGCACGGACAGCTGCACCCCGCGCAGCCCGGCGCCGACCAGCCCGGCCAGCCGCCGCTCGCTCAGCCCGACCCCGCTGGTGACGAGCTGGGTGTACAGGCCGGCGGCGTCGGCGGCGGCGACCAGCTCGGGCAGATCACGCCTGAGCAGCGGCTCGCCGCCGGACAGATGGGTCTGGACGACGCCCAGCTCACCGGCCTGCCGGAACACCTCCGCCCACTGCCCGGACGTCAACTCCGCTGACCGACCGATCAGTCCGACCGGATTGGAGCAGTACCCGCAGCGCAGCGGACAGGCATGGGTGAGTTCGGCGAGCAGCGCCCAGGGCGGTTCGACCCCGGCCGACGGGTCCGACCCCGCGTCGGTCATCGCAGCCACCCCCTTCTCCGTAACGCCGTCAGGAACTCCGGGACCTCGGCCGCGACCGGGGCGCCCGGGAACGCCGTGGCGAGTTCGGCGACGATCTCCGTCACCGACCGGCTGCCGTCGCACAGCCGGAGCACGCCGCCCGCCCGGCCGTGCAGCACGACCACGCGTTCGGGCAACAGCAGCAGATCGATGGAGCGCACCCGGTCGTGGCGCAGCACGACCGTGCGGGCGAGCACCGGCCGCCAGGTCACCACCCGCCTCCGTCCTGGACGTCGCCCCAGCCCGCGGTGTCCCCCCGGTCCACCGCGTCCAGCAGCGCCCACAGCACCTCGCACTTGTAGGCGAGCGCGGCCAGGGCGCGTTGCTGGTCCTCACGGGTGCGGGCCCAGGCCAGGACCAGCGCGAGAGCTTCCGCGCCGTCCCGGGCGCCCTGGTCGACGCGGGTACGGAAGTAGGCGAGCCCGGCCGGGTCGATCCACGGGTAGTGGCGTTCGAAGGCGGCGATGCGGGTGCGCATCAGGCCGGGTGCGGACAGTTCGGTGAGGGAGGCGGCGACCGCGTCCAGTGCGGGGCGCAGGCGGCAGAAGGTGACGTACCCCTCGACCGCGAAGCGCACCCCTGGCAGGACCCGGGAGCTGTCCCACAGGTGTTCGCGAGGGATGCCGGCCGCCTCGCCGAGGCGCAGCCAGCGCTCGATGCCGCCCTCGCCGTCGGCGGTGCCGTCGTGGTCGCGGATGCGGCGCAGCCACGGACGGCGCAGTGCGGGACGGTCGAGTTTGGCGAGGATCAGGGCGTCCTTGACGGGGATGTGCCGCTGGTAGTGGAAGCGGTTGGTGATCCAGCGGCGCAGTTCGGCCGGGGTCAACTCGCCACGGTGCATGCGCCGGTTGAAGGGATGCCGGTCGTGGTAGCGGTCGGCGGTGACGGCGCGCAGCCGTTCGGTGAACTCCGCGACCGGCCAGGGGCCGGCGGCCGTCCCGGCATGGACGGGGGTGACGGTCATGGCGGGCCGCCCGGGCGGATCAGCGGTCGCCGAGGGCGTAGCCGGTCACTTCCAGGGCGGTCTCCACGACCTGGTAACCAGGGCTTCGCCAGACCTTTTCATCCGATGTCTGCGGTGCGGTGGGCTCCGGTTGACGGTCCTCGGAGGTCGTCTCGTTCATGGGATGGGTACCTGCTTTCCTGAGGTTGGGGGGTCTCAGAGCGCAGAGAGAGGTTTCTCTTCCACAGGGATCCGCCGGAAACCCCACAGAGAAGTTCACATCTCTGCACCAGGTTCAGCGATACGTCCGACGATGCGCACCAGAGTCCCGGCAGAAACCGACCGCGGTCAATGGTCCGGACCCATAACGTCGGATGCATTTCCGGCCAATCTCCGCCCACGGCGGCTGACCCGCCGGTCACTTCCGGCGGATTCCGCGGTCAGGAATGCATCCGGGCCGGTGATCGTTGACGATGGGAGTACCACTTGTCGACAACCTAAGGATCGAGAGCTCGTGAGCAAGGTCCCCCCGAAAATCCTCAACAACGGCGTGGAGATGCCCCAGCTGGGCTTCGGCGTGTGGCAGGTGCCGGACGACGAGGCCGAGCGGGCCGTCGTCACGGCGCTGGAGGCCGGGTACCGCAGCATCGACACAGCGGCGATCTACGGCAACGAGGCGGGCACCGGCAAGGCGATCGCCGCCTCCGGCGTACCGCGTGAGGACATCTTCGTCACCACCAAGCTCTGGAACGCCGACCAGGGATACGACGCCACGCTGCGCGCCTTCGACGCCTCGCTGGCCAAGCTGGGCCTGGACTACCTGGACCTGTACCTCATCCACTGGCCGCTGCCGGCCCGGGGCAAGTACATCGACTCGTACAAGGCGTTCGAGAAGCTGCACGCCGACGGCCGCATCAAGGCGATCGGCGTCTCCAACTTCCTTCCGGAGCACCTGGAGCGGCTGATCGCGGAGACCTCGGTCATCCCGGCGGTCAACCAGATCGAGCTGCACCCGCATCTGCAGCAGCACGCGTCCCGGGAGTTCCACGAGGAGCAGGGCATCGCCACCGAGGCCTGGTCGCCGCTCGGCCAGGGCAAGGGGCTGCTGGAGGTGCCGGCCATCGTCGCGATCGCGCAGAAGCACAACCGCACCCCGGCCCAGGTCGTGCTCCGCTGGCACATCCAGCTGGGCAACGTGGTGATCCCGAAGTCCGTGACGCCCTCCCGGATCAAGGAGAACATCCAGGTGTTCGACTTCAGCCTGGACACCGAGGACCTCGCGGCGATCAGCGCGCTCAACGAGGACCGGCGCATCGGCCCGGACCCGGCCACCTTCGACATGGGCTGAGCGGAGTCGCAGCACGGGCCGGGCGAGAGTCCGGTCCACCCCGGCCGTCCCCCCGTACGCAGGGCGGGACGGCCGTTCGCGTTCCCGACTCCGGTGCGGGGCTGGTCAGTCGGGGTGTACGTCCGCGTGGACGACCTCGAACTCCTCCAGTCCGACCACGGCGACATGCGCCTTGGCGGCATCCGCGCGCCGGGCCGCCGCCTGCCCGGCGCGCGAGGCGGCCATCGAGGCGCGGTCGACGAAGAGCGAGCCGACCATGCCCCGGCCGCGCTGCCGGTCGACGAACAGGGAGCACCGGGCGAAGCCGGGCAGCGCTTCGAGCCGCGGTATCGCCGAGGAGCGGAACGTCTCGGCGAACAGGTCCGTGTCGGCGGGGTCGAACTCCACCCGGGTGGAGCGCATACCGCCGCCCGCCCTCGGCGGCTGCACCGAGTGGAAGACGGCCACCTCGTAGTTCTCGACGGCCACGGTGCCCGCGAACGGCTCCAGCATCGGCCCGCGCCGCTCACGCATCACCTGGTCGCTGTTGCGCCGGGCAGCCTCGGAGCCCCACCAGCTCACCGCGAGCAGTTTGCCGAGCTCCCGGTCGACGAAGACGCCCGCACCCCGGTACTCGGGGCGTTCTTCGAGCAGTTCGCGTCCCTCGCTGTTCAGCGCCCTGACGGCCGCTTCGACCTTCGCCGGATCGCCGGTGACGTACACCGCGCGTACGAACATGACCCCTCGCCTCCCAGGAGCCACCACCGGAGCCACCGCTCAACCCCCGCACGGCTCCTGCGCAAATATCCGGAATGTCCTGCCACACCAGTGTTCCCCGGCCCTGATATCACCGCAATGCGCAACAAATCACCGAGTTGACATCCAGGGGTTGACGCGGACATGCAGGCGGGTCCACCTTGTACGACACCCGGTCAGGAAACTTTCCTAACAGAAGGGGACCCCCCACAGTGCGCATCCGAACACTGACCCTTGCCGCGGCCTCCGGGGCCGCACTGCTCGCCGCCGGAGTGCTTCCCGCGAGCGCGTCCGGCGCCGCCGTACCGAAGTCCGCCCAGGAGGGCTCGGTCAGCGCGGCGGACCTGCTCGCCAAGGTGAAGTCCTGTTCCCAGATCTCCAGCGGCAAGTACAAGACCGACGACGAGACCTCGGCCACCATCCCCGTCTGCGGCAAGAACGGCGCCGTCTTCTGGAAGGCCGACATGGACATCGACTGCGACGGGCAGCGCACCACCAACTGCAACGAGGACCGCGACCCCTGGTACCAGGACGACACCGCCTTCCACCAGTCCGACGGCAAGCCGCTGAAGGCCGAGTCGCTGCCGTACATCGTGGTCCCCAGCTCCAGCAGCATCTGGAACTACTCCAGTGCCGGCATCAAGGGCGGCGGCGTGGTCGCCGTGATCTACAACAACAAGGTCGAGTACGCGGTGGTCGGCGACACCGGCCCCACGAAGATCATCGGCGAGGCGTCGTACGCCACCGCCAAGGCGCTCGGCATCGACCCCGACCCGGCGACCGGCGGCGCCGACTCCGGCGTGACGTACATCTTGTTCAAGAACTCCAAGGTGTCCCCCATAGAGAGCCACAGCGCCGCGGTCTCCCTCGGCGACCAGCTGGCCAAGCAGTTCCTCGCCAACAACTGACCGAGGCGCTTTCGCGCCGCCACCGGCCCGGGGAGGGCGGGCGGCCCGGTACCGGGCACGGTACCGGGCCGTCGTGGCGCGGCACTGCGAGCGTTCCCGGTGAACGTTCGCGAGGTCAGGTGCCACAGGTGGCGCGGTACGGCACGGACGGCAGGTACTGCCGCCACTGCGCCCGCGACGCACCGCCGCCCGCCCGGACGCACAGGTCGGCCGCGCCCTCCCGCGGCCGCGACGGGACGCTCCGGTCGGCGAGATGAGGGTGGCGATGTGCAACTCCCGGGCCCCCGCGGGGAATCCGAGGGCGAGGACCCGGCCGTCGCCGGCCGGTACGGTCGCCGGGGCCGGCCCGGTCAGCCGGTGCGGGGAGAGGGTGTGCACGACGCTGGTCCGGCCGTCCTCCCGGCAGCGCGGGACGCCCGCCGCACGGCACCGCCTCGCGCCCCCTGCAGGGCGCGAATCGGCAGCCCGCTCAGGCGGGCCGTACCGCGGTGTGCACGGTGCGGACGCCGAGGACGAACAGGTCGGACCTGCGGTGCAGGCTCGCCGGGTCGGCCGGGTCGAGGAGGCGGTCCAGGGTGGCGCGGTCGTCGGCGGGGAGCTCGTCGGTGAGGGTGTCGCGGAAGCGGGAGAAGATCTCGACCGCGTAGGCGCGGGCCCGGTCGGAGGCGGGGGCGGGCAGGTCGAGCAGGAAGCTGCGGGTGCGGGCGTACTTGAGGCCGGCAAGGGACAGCAGCGTCGGCCAGTCCTCGGCCTCGGCGACCGAGCCGGGCAGTTCGGCGCGCATCCGGGTGAACCAGTCCTCCTGCAGCGCGTCCAGCCGGGCCTGGAGCCCGGGGCGGCCGATGCCGATGTCGCGGGGCAGGAACCGGGTGGGCAGTCCGCCTTCGAGGACGGCCAGGGTGCCGCCGGGGGCCAGCCGCTCGCCGAACGCGGTGAGCGCGGCCTGCTGGTCGCCGAGGTGGTGCAGGCTGTGCCCGGCCCACAGCAGGTCCGCCGGGTAGTCCGACTCGTCCAGCACACCGGGGAGTTCTCCGGCGAGCACGCCGAAGCGGTCGGCCAGTCCCTGCCGCTCGGCACGGGCGCGGGCCCGGTCGAGGAGCGGCTCGCTGCCGTCCACGGCCAGCACCCGCGCGCCCGGGAACATCTCGGCGAACAGACAGGACACCACCCCCGGCCCGCTGCCGAGGTCGACGATCAGCCCAGGCTCGGTGACCTCCTTTCCGAGCCAGCTCAGCGCGGTCTCGTAGAGGGGCGCGAAGAGCTCCGCCTGCGACTCCAGGTGACCGGCCATCTCGGCCCAGTCGATGTCGGTGTCCGAGTGGGCGTGGTGGTGGTCGTGGGTGTGGCTGGGCTTGTGGGTGTCCGTGTGGTGGTGGTCGTGCGCCATGGGATCAGCCTCTCGTCCGGGTGCCGCCAGAGTGCGACGACGCACCGCCCGGAGGCCACTCCTGTTGCCGGTGCGGCAAAAAACCGGATGCGGACGGCAAGGCGGACGGGCCACGATGACCGGGTGGACGACGAGTTGGCGGCACGCTTCCTGACCGACGGGCTCACATCTCGACGGGTACCGCCGCTGCTGGAGCCGTACGGAGAGGACGGCGTGTCCGGTCTGGAGATCGCCCCACGGCTGGTCGAGGCCTCCGCGCACCGCCCCCTCGCGTACGCCACCGGCCGCCCCGGCGACGTCTCCCTGTGCCACCCGTTCCTGGTGCACGCGGCCCAGCCGCACCACGGCACCCGCCCCCGCTTCATGGCCCAGCCACCCCTGATGCCGGCCGCTCCCTGCGAGTGGGAGCGGCCGGACGGGGACTACGCGCCGGTGGAGATCGCCATCCGCCGGGGCCTGACCCTCAAGACCTGACCCCGGCGACAACCGCGCCCCCGAAGGGGCGCGGGGCTGCTCCCCTGTGCGGCTGCGCCGCGCGGGCGCGACCAGCCACACACGGCCCGCAGCTTCGATCTCACCTCACCCGGCACTCACGACAACGGCGGGTACGCGTTGGCCATGAGCTGCTGGAACTGCGCGGAGAACCAGTGCCCGGACAGCGGCGCGTTCGGCAGGGCGCCGGACATGTTGTTCCCGTTGCGGGCGTTGCCCGTGTACGTCGGGTCGCACATCTGGTCGAAGCCCTTGCCCTCGTCGTTCGGGATGGCGGTGCTGGAGCCGTCGGACTCGCCCGGAGGCTTCATCCAGACGTAGGCGTCGATGCCGGCGGCCGGGCTGGCCTGCGGGCGCTCGCCGAGGCCGGCTCCGGACTGGTTGCACCAGTTGCCGACGTGGATCCGGCGGTCGTAGCGGCCGCCGTCGACGTACGCGTCCACGCTGGTCGTCGGGCCGGGGCCGGCCGGGCGCGCGCTGCCTCCCCAGCCGTTGCGGGAGGTGTCGATCAGCATGCCGATGCCGGAGTTGAAGCCGACCGAGACCAGTTCGGTGCGGAAGGCCTGCGCGAAGGAGAGCTCGTCGACGTAGCGGTTCCAGTCGACCCACTTGGACTGGCGGACGGAGGTGCCGTTCACCGAGTCGTTGATGGTGAAGTTGTTCTCCTTCAGGGCGCTGTAGTTGGCCGTGTTGGTGATGAAGCCCTGGACGTCGTCGACGGTCGCGCCCTCGCTGGTGGCCGCCTGCTTGAACACGTTGGCCGCCGGGGCGAAGTTGTCGTCCCAGCCGAGCCAGCCGTGGTGGCCGGCGTCGAGGTAGTTGTAGACGTTGGGGATGGCACCGAGCTTGGCGAGGGCGTAGCCGACGCCCTTCACGTAGTTGCCGTTGGCCAGCATGGTGTTGCAGTTGGCGGTGGCGGTGGCCCGGCTGCCGGTGTTGGTGACGAGGTTGGGCAGCGAGTCGATCTCGATGGTGGTGACGATCCGCAGCGAGGCGTACTTGCTGTCGGAGAGGATCGCCGCGATCGGGTCGATGAACTGCGTCTTGTACTTGTCGATCTCCGTCGGACCGAGCTCGCCGTTGGAGGCGAGGGCGGCGCAGTCGCGTCCGGGCAGGTCGTAGATGACCAGCTGGACGACTTCCTCGCCGCTGCCCTTCTGGGCCAGGGCCGCGTCGAGGTGGTCGCGCAGGCCCATGCCGCCGTTCACGCCGTTGATCGCGGCGATGCGGTCGAGCCAGACGCCGGTGGGCTGGTTGGAGACGCGGGTGCCGCCCGGTTCGGCGGCGGCCTTCGCGGACCACTCCGGGTTCACGTACACCTTGGCGCCGGAGTACGGGTTGTCGACGCGGGTGCCGGAGCCACCGCTGTTGCCGCCACCGCCACCGCTGCCGGTGCCGTCGTCGACGTTGCAGGTGACACCGTCGAGAGTGAAGGAGGTGGGGATCGCGTTCGTGCCGCTGTAGGACCCGTTGAGGCCGAAGCTGACCGAACCGCCGGTCGCCAGCGTGCCGTTGTAGGTCTCGTTGCCGGCGGTCACCGCGGTGCCGCTCTGGGCGACCTTGGCGTTCCAGTAGCTGGTCACCTGCTGGTTACCGGCGTACGACCACTTCACCGCCCAACTCGACTTGGCGGCCGAGTTGTTGGTGACGGTGACGGCGGCGGTGAAGCCGGCGCCCCAGTCGTTCTGGATCTTGTAGTCGACGGTGCAGGGAATCGCGGAGATCGCCGACTCGGCGGCCGGGGTCACGGCGACCGCCGGCCCGGACACCCCGGCGACGAGCGCCAGGGCGGCGAACACCGCTGTTCTGGTACGACTCATGAGTGCGGGTTCCTTCTTGTTCGGTGGACGTGCTTCTTCGGTGGACGTGCTTCTTCGGTGGACGTGCTTCTTCGGTGGACGTGCTTCTTCGGTGGACGTGGCTACGGGTTGATGGCCCGCAGGTGGTCGCGCAGCCCGACGCCGTACGCCGTGGGCGTACCGCTGTAGTCGGAGATCAGGGACGGGCCGGAGGAGCAGTCCCAGGTGTTCCAGGTCCAGCCCAGGTAGGACAGGCCGCGGTCGTCGAACCACTTCATGACCTGGTCGACGAAGGCGTGCGAGCAGGTGTTCTCGCCGATCTCCCCGGCGACCAGGGGGACCTGGGCCGCGACCGGGGCAAGGGTGGAGTTCCAGCAGCTCTCACTGGCACAGGTGTTGAAGTTGTAGCCGTGGTACGCGGCGACGAGGTTGCCGGCCGGGTCGGTGGGCTTGTACGTCAGCCACTGGCTGAGGTCGTTGGAGTACGCGAGCCCGCCGATCATGATGACGTTCCTGGCGCCGGCGCCCCGGATGCTGTCCACCAGGTCCTGCATCCCGGCGACCTCGTAGCCGATCCCCGGGCAGGTGCCGCCGTCCCGCCAGCACTGCCAGGCCTGGGTGGCCGTCGAGGTCGCCCGGTCCGGGTAGGGCTCGTTGAACAGGTCGAAGACGGCCGCCTGGTCGTCCTTGAAGGTGCCGGCCACCGAGGACCAGAAGGACGGGGCGTACTGGGCGTCCGGCATCGGCTTCTGGCAGGTGGCGTGCACGTCGGAGCAGCCGGAGGAGTTGCCGGTGTACTGGCCGTAGGACCAGTGCAGTTCGAGGATCGGCGTCAGGCCGTACGACTCGACGCGGGCCACCAGGTCCTTCACGGCGTTGATGTAGTTGGCTCCCGCGTACTCGGGTTTGACGTTGGACAGGCCGAGCCAGCACTCCTCGTTGAGCGGGATGCGGATGGCGTCGGCCTTCCAGTCGGCGATCGCCTTGATGGCCGCGTCGTCCACCGGGCCGTCCCAGATGCCGTAGCCCTGCACGCACATGAACTCGCCGCCGGAGCGGTTCACCCCCAGGAGGCGGTGGGCCGTGCCGCCGGCGTCCACGAGCTTGGTGCCGGAGACGTGCAGGGCCGGTGCCGACCCGCCGGTGGGCGGCTCGGTCGGCGTCGGAGTCGGCGTGGGTGTGGGCTCGGAATCGACGTTGCACGTCGTGCCGTTGAGCCTGAACGCCGTCGGTACGGCGTTGCTCCCCGACCAGGAGGCGAGGAACCCGGCGCTGACACTGGCGCCGGTGGCGAGGGAGCCGTTCCAGCTCTCGTTCGTGGCGGTGACCGTCGTACCGGACTGGGACCACTTGGCGCTCCAGCCCTGGGTGACCTTCTGGCCGCCTCCGAAGTCGAAGCCCAGGCTCCAACTGCTCACGGCGGCCATGTTGTTGGTGATGGTCACCGAACCCTGGAAGCCGGTGTCCCACTGACTGGTGACCGTGTACTGGACCGTGCACGCGGGTGTGGCGCCGGACGCCGACACCACCGGCACCAGTGCGGCCCCGACGAGGGCGACCGCACCGGTGACGGCTAAAAGAACTGAACGCGGGGGGTGTCGCATGAGCGACTCCTTGCAGCTCGGGCGCGTCGTGACGGACGCGTCGACTGAACGGAATCGCTCCCACTGGTGCGAAGGAAGGTAGCGCCAAGTGGGGGCAAAGAACAGAGGAGTCGCTTGACTTTTCCTCAGTGACGTCCGTCGAATCTTTTCGACTCTTCAACAGCCTTGACCGCACCATGCCGCGTCCCCACTATGGGAGCGCTCCCACTGGTTCAAGCCTTGACTTCTCCCCGAGCCGCAAGCGCAAGGAGGAACCAGCACATGCAACCCGGATATGCCATGCACCCCGGGAGGAGACGCAGAGCCGTACGGCGGTTGTGGACCGCTGTCGTCGCGGCCCTCGCCCTGCCGCTGTCGATGCTCGCCACAGGCACGACTCCCGCTCAGGCGGCCACCGTCCAGTGCAGCGTGGACTACAAGACCAACGACTGGGGCACCGGCTTCACCGCCGACCTCACCCTCACCAACCGCGGTACCGACGCGATCAACGGCTGGACCCTGACCTACGCGTACACCGGCAACCAGAAGCTGGTGAGCGGCTGGAACGGCACCTGGTCCCAGTCCGGCGCCTCGGTCACCGTGCAGAACGCGTCGTACAACGGCACGATCGCGGCCGGCGCGGCGGTGTCGACCGGCGCCCAGTTCTCGTACACGGGCAGCAACGCGGCGCCGACCGCCTTCGCGATCAACGGTACGACCTGCGCCGGCGCCCACCAGCCGCCCATCGCCGTGCTGACCAGCCCGAGCGCGGGCGCGGTCTACACGCAGGGCGACGCGATCCCCCTGGCGGCCACCGCGGCGGCGGCCGACGGCGCCACGATCAGCAAGGTGGAGTTCTACGACGACACCACGCTGCTGGGCACCGACACGACTTCGCCGTACTCGCTCTCGGTCTCAAGTTTGACCGTGGGCAGTCATTCTCTGGTGGCGAAGGCGTACGACAGCCTGGGCGCGTCGGCGTCCTCGACACCGGTCGGCATCACGGTCGCCTCGGGCCCGGCGGTGGTCGCCTCGCCCACCCAGCTGGGCATCCAGCAGGGCGCGACGGGCGTGATCGGGGTGAGTCTGTCGAAGCAGCCGAGCGCCAACGTGACCGTGTCCGTGGCCCGCACGGCCGGCAACACCGGGCTGTCGGTGAGCGCCGGATCGTCGCTCACGTTCACGCCGTCCAACTGGAGCACCGCGCAGAACGTGACGGTGGCCGCGGACTCCGCCGGCACCGGCACCGCGACGTTCACGGCTTCGGCGACCGGCTACACCGGCGCCACGGTCACCGTGACCGAGCTGGCCGCGTCGAGCGCGTACGACGCGCGGTTCCTGGACCTCTACGGGAAGATCACCGACCCGGCGAACGGCTACTTCTCCCCCGAGGGCATCCCGTACCACTCGGTCGAGACGCTGATCGTCGAGGCCCCCGACCAGGGCCACGAGACCACGTCGGAGGCGTACAGCTACCTTCTCTGGCTGCAGGCCATGTACGGCAAGGTCACCGGTGACTGGTCCAAGTTCAACGGCGCGTGGGCCCTCATGGAGAAGTACATGATCCCGACCCACGCGGACCAGCCGACCAACTCCTTCTACAACGCGTCCAAACCGGCCACCTACGCACCGGAGTTGGACACGCCGAACGAGTACCCGGCGAAGCTGGACACGTCGGTGTCGGTGGGCTCGGACCCGATCGCCGGTGAACTGAAGACCGCCTACGGCACGGACGACGTGTACGGCATGCACTGGCTGGAGGACGTCGACAACGTCTACGGCTACGGCGACACACCGGGCGGTTCCTGCGAGGCGGGTCCGACGGCCGACGGCCCCTCCTACATCAACACCTTCCAGCGCGGTCCGCAGGAGTCGGTGTGGGAGACGGTTCCACAACCGACCTGCGACGCCTTCAAGTTCGGCGGCACGAACGGGTACCTGGACCTGTTCACCGGTGACTCGTCCTACGCGAAGCAGTGGAAGTACACGGACGCCCCGGACGCCGACGCGCGTGCCGTGCAGGCCGCGTACTGGGCGGACGTGTGGGCGAAGCAGCAGGGCAAGGGCAGTGACGTCTCCGCCACCGTGGGCAAGGCGGCGAAGATGGGCGACTACCTGCGCTACGCGATGTACGACAAGTACTTCAAGAAGATCGGCAACTGTGTGGGCCCGACGACCTGCGCGGCCGGCACCGGCAAGGACGCCTCGGACTACCTGCTCTCCTGGTACTACGCCTGGGGCGGCGCGACGGACTCCAGCGCGGGCTGGGCGTGGCGGATCGGTTCGAGCCATGTGCACGGGGGCTACCAGAACCCGCTGGCCGCCTATGCGTTGAGCTCGTACGCCGACCTGAAGCCCAAGTCGGCGACCGGGGCCTCGGACTGGGGCACATCGCTGACCCGGCAGCTGGAGTTCTACCGCTGGCTGCAGTCGTCCGAGGGGGCCATCGCCGGTGGTGCGACGAACAGTTGGCAGGGGCGGTACGCGAGCCCGCCGTCCGGTACGTCGACGTTCTACGGCATGTACTACGACTGGGAGCCGGTGTACCACGACCCGCCGTCCAACCAGTGGTTCGGTTTCCAGGCCTGGTCGATGGAGCGGGTCGCCGAGTACTACCAGCAGACCGGCAACGCCACGGCGAAGACGATCCTGGACAAGTGGGTGGCGTGGGCGCTGTCCAAGACCACGATCAACCCGGACGGCACGTATCTGATCCCGTCGACGCTCCAGTGGTCGGGGCAGCCCGACACCTGGAACGCGGCGAGTCCGGGGTCGAACAGCGGACTTCACGTCACGGTCTCCGACTACACCAACGACGTGGGTGTCGCTGCCGCGTACGCCAAGACGCTGACGTACTACGCCGCCAAGTCCGGTGACGCGACGGCGAAGTCCACGGCCAAGGCGCTGCTCGACGGCATGTGGAACAACTACCAGGACAGCCTGGGGATCGCGGTGCCGGAGACACGGGCCGACTACAACCGCTTCGACGACAGCGTGTACGTGCCGAGCGGGTGGAGCGGGAAGATGCCGAACGGGGACGCGATCAACTCGTCGTCGACGTTCGCGTCGCTGCGGTCCTTCTACCAGAGCGACCCGGCGTGGTCGAAGATCCAGAGCTATCTGGCGGGCGGGGCCGCGCCTGTCTTCACGTATCACCGGTTCTGGGCCCAGGCGGACATCGCGCTGGCCATGGGGTCGTACGCGGAGCTGCTGGAGTAGTTCCGGTGACTGCGGTGGCCGGCTGCGGGTTTCGTCGTGGCTGGTCGCGCAGTTCCTCCCCCGGCCTTCGGCCGGGGGTGCCCCAGCGCCCCTGACGGGGCGCTGCGCCCGACGCGCACTGTGACAGAACCGCTTGCCGGGTCGTCCTCACCCGCACTGGGGACGGCCCGGCAACTCTCACACCATCGAGAAAGCGCTTACCCCTCATCCCCCTCCGGAAGGGACCCCCGTGCGAAGAACCCGCATCCTCACCGCCGTGCTGGCCCTCGCCGCCGGTCTGCTCGTGGGCACCCCGCCCGCACTCGCCGCTCATGACACGCAACCGGTGACCCTGGCCGCCGACACCTACACCTGGCACAACGCCCGGATCGACGGCGGCGGATTCGTGCCCGGGATCATCTTCAACCGCACCGAGAAGAACCTCGCCTACGCCCGTACCGACATCGGGGGTGCCTACCGCTGGTCGGAGGCGACGAAGACCTGGACGCCGTTGCTGGACTCGGTCGGCTGGGACGAGTGGGGGCACACGGGGGTCGTCAGCCTCGCCTCCGACTCGGTGGACCCGGACAAGGTGTACGCGGCCGTCGGGACGTACACCAACAGCTGGGACCCGACCAACGGTGCGGTGCTGCGCTCCTCCGACCGGGGTGCCAGCTGGCAGAAGGCCGATCTGCCGTTCAAGCTCGGCGGGAACATGCCCGGCCGGGGCATGGGCGAGCGGCTGGCGATCGACCCGAACAAGGACAGCGTGCTGTACCTGGGCGCGCCCAGCGGCAAGGGGCTGTGGCGGTCGACGGACTCCGGGGTGACCTGGTCGCAGGTGACGAACTTCCCCGACGCCGGCAACTACGCGCAGGATCCCACCGACACCACCGGCTACGCCTCCGACAACCAGGGCATCGTGTGGGTCACCTTCGACGAGTCGACCGGTACGGCCGGTGCGGCGACGAAGACGATCTACGTCGGGGTCGCCGACAAGGACAACGCGGTGTACCGCTCGACGGACGCGGGCGCGACCTGGACGAGGCTCGCCGGTCAGCCGACCGGGTACCTCGCCCACAAAGGGGTGCTGGACGCGAAGAACGGCTACCTCTACCTCGCCTACAGCGACAAGGGCGGCCCGTACGACGGCGGCAAGGGCCAGCTGTGGCGCTACGCGACGGCGACCGGCACGTGGACGAACATCAGCCCGGTCGCGGAGGCCGACACGTACTACGGCTTCTCCGGGCTGACGGTCGACCGGCAGCACCCCGGCACGGTGATGGCGACGGCGTACAGCTCCTGGTGGCCGGACACCCAGATCTTCCGCTCCACGGACAGCGGGGCGACCTGGACGAAGGCCTGGGACTACACGTCGTACCCGAACCGCTCGAACCGCTACGCGATCGACGTCTCGTCCTCCCCCTGGCTGACCTTCGGCGCGAACCCGTCGCCGCCCGAACAGACGCCGAAACTCGGGTGGATGACGGAGTCCCTGGAGATCGACCCGTTCGACTCGGACCGGATGATGTACGGGACGGGAGCGACGCTGTACGGCACGGAGGACCTGACGAAGTGGGACAGCGGCGGGCAGTTCACGGTCAGGCCGATGGTGCAGGGCCTGGAGGAGACCTCGGTCGACGACCTGGCCGCTCCCCCGTCGGGCGGCGCCCAGCTCTTCAGCGCGCTGGGTGACATCGGCGGCTTCCGCCACACGGACCTCACCAAGGTCCCGTCGATGATGTACACGTCCCCGACGTTCACGACGACCACGAGCCTGGACTTCGCCGAGTCGAACCCGAACACCGTGGTCCGGGTCGGCGACCTGGACTCGGGCCCGCACATCGCGTTCTCGACGGACAACGGAGCCAACTGGTTCGCCGGGACGGACCCTTCGGGGGTGAGCGGCGGCGGCACCGTCGCGGCCGCCGCCGACGGGAGCCGGTTCGTGTGGAGCCCGGCCGGTGCCGGCGTGCAGTACACGACGGGCTTCGGCTCGTCCTGGTCGGCGTCGAGCGGGATCCCGGCGGGCGCGATCGTCGAGTCCGACCGCGTCGACACGAAGACCTTCTACGGTTTCAAGTCCGGCAGGTTCTACGTCAGTACGGACGGCGGGGCGACCTTCGCGGCGTCCGCCGCGGCCGGACTGCCGAGCGGTGACAGCGTGCGGTTCAAGGCCCTGCCCGGGACGAAGGGCGACGTATGGCTGGCCGGTGGCGCGACGGACGGCGCGTACGGCCTGTGGCACTCCACCGACGGCGGCACGAGCTTCACCAAGCTCGCGAACGTCGGCCAGGCCGACACGATCGGCTTCGGCAAGGCGGCGCCGGGAGCCTCGTACCAGACCCTCTACACCAGCGCGAAGATCGGCGGAGTGCGCGGCATCTTCCGCTCCACCGACAGGGGTTCGACCTGGACACGCATCAACGACGACGCGCACCAGTGGGGTTGGACGGGCGCCGCGATCACGGGCGACCCGCGGGTGTACGGGCGGGTGTACGTCTCGACGAACGGGCGGGGCGTGATCTACGGCGACACGTCCGACACCGGCGGGGGCGGCGGGGGCGATGACGGTGGCGGTGATCCCACCCCGTCCGGCGCCTGCACGGTCGGCTACACCATCACCAACCAGTGGACGGGCGGCTTCCAGGCGGACGTCCGGCTCACCAACACCGGCTCGACGGCGTGGAGCGGCTGGTCCCTCGGCTGGTCCTTCCCGGACGGGCAGACCGTCGGCCAGCTCTGGAACGCCGACTGGACCCAGTCCGGCACGGCCGTGACGGCCAAGAACGTCAGCTGGAACGGCACGGTGGCGTCCGGCTCCTCGGTGTCCTTCGGCTTCACGGGCACATGGACCGGCACCAACACCGAGCCCACCGCCTTCAAGCTCGGCGACCAGACCTGCACGGTCACCTGAGCCACCGGTGGGTGCGCACCGCACGGGGCGCGCACCCACCGTCTGACGTACAGGACGTACAGGCGCCCGGCCGCGGGGCCGTGCACCCAGCACCCGCTTCTCGCGAGTCGAAGGCGTCGGTTTCCTTGCCGTGGTCGAGCACGCCGGTCAGTGTGCGCCGTGGCCCGGGGCGATGGCCTCCACCCGGTGGGCGAGTTCGAAGTCCTTGCCGGTGACCGCACCGCCCACGCTGTGGGTGTTCACGGTGAGGGTGACGGTGTTGTAGCCGAGGGTGAGGTCGGAGTGGTGGTCGAGTTCGTCCTGGATGCGGGCGATGTGCACGACCAGGGCGACGGCGGCGAAGTGCGAGTCGAGGTGGTAGGCGCGGGCGAGCCGGTCACCCTCCAGCGACCAGCCGGGCAGCTCGGCCAGCCGGTCCTCGATCTCCTTCTGCGACAGTGGTGCGACGGCCATGGTGCGGCTTCCTTCCCGGGGACCGGCGAGGGGCGTATGTGCGCTCAGCCTGCCATGGCCGGGCCCTCCGGGCGGCGACCGCTCGCCGCCGTCAGCGCGTCGCCTGCGCGTCGCCTGCCCGTTGGTCGACGCGTCGCCGAGGGGGCCGCTCCTCGATCACGGTCGTACGCCTTTCGGCACGCGGTCATCAAATACCCGAACCCGTTGGTAAGTTGATGGAAGTTGTTCCCTCGACCAGGTGTGCGACGCGGCATCGCGTGACACACTGCTCCCCGTACTTGTGCACGTAGGGGAGGCGTGGCGTGAGTGAGCGGCGTGCTGCGCCCACGGTAGGACAGGTCGTGCTCGGCAAGCGGCTGCAGGAGCTGCGCGAGGCGGCCGGCCTGGGCCGGGACGAGGCGGCGCGGGTGCTGCGGGTGGCGCAGGCGACCGTACGGCGGATGGAGATGGCCGAGGTCGCCCTGAAAATCCCGTACATCCAGGTGCTGCTGGAGACGTACGGGGTGGCCGAGGAGGAGCAGGCCGCGTTCGTGCGGCTGGCCGAGGAGGCCAACCAGCCGGGCTGGTGGCAGCGGTTCCACGACGTGCTGCCGGACTGGTTCAGCCTGTACGTGAGCCTGGAGGGCGCCGCCCGGGTCGTCCGCTCCTACGAACCGCACTTCGTTCCCGGCCTGTTGCAGACCGAGGCGTACGCGCGGGCCGTGATGGAGGCCGGGACGATCGGCCACAGCGATCCCACGGCCGTCGAGCGGCATGTGGCGCTGCGCATGACCCGGCAGCGGCTGCTGGAGCAGGACGATCCGCCCCACCTGTGGGTGATCATGGACGAGACGGTGCTGCGTCGCCAGGTCAGCAACGACTGCGGAGTCATGCGCGACCAGGTCGACAAGCTCCTCGCCTACATCGAGCGGGACCGGATAACCCTCCAGATCGCCGAGTTCGCGAGCGGCCCGCACCCGGGGACGTACGCGCCGTTCACGCTGTTCCGGTTCGCCGAGCCCGAGCTGCCCGACATGGTCTTCACGGAGTACCTGACCGGCGCCCTGTACCTGGACTCCCGCGACGAGGTCGGGGCGCATCTGGAGGTCCTGGACCACATGACGGCCCGGGCGGCCTCGGCACAGCGGACCGAGGAACTGCTGCGGGAGTACCGCGACCGGATCTGATCTGAGGAGTACGGACTGTGACCGCACCCGAGCCCGCCCCGACCGCGATCGACACGAGCCGGCCGCATCCGGCGCGGGTGTACGACTGGTGGCTGGGCGGCAAGGACAACTACCCGGTGGACGAGGAGCTGGCCCGGCGGATCCTCGCCGTGGACGGCACCGTGCTGCGCGGGGCACGCGCCAACCGCCGGTTCATGCAGCGGGCCGTACGGACCGTCGCCGAGTCCGGCACCCGGCAGTTCCTGGACATCGGCACGGGCATCCCGACCGAGCCGAACCTGCACCAGGTGGCGCAGGGCGTGGCAGCGGAGTCGAAGGTGGTGTACGCGGACAACGACCCGATCGTGCTGCGCCACGCGGAGGCGCTGCTGCGGGGCACGGACGAGGGCAGCACGGAGTACGTGCACGCCGACGTCCGTGACGCCGACACCCTGCTGGCCCGGGCCGCCGAGACCCTGGACTTCAAGGAGCCCGTCTCGCTGTCACTGGTGGCACTGACCCACTACCTCGACGACGACGTGGACGGCGACGACGTGTACGGCCTGCTGCGCAGGTACGTGGCGGCGCTCGCCCCGGGCAGCCATCTGATCCTCTCCCAGGTCACCCCGGACCTCAGCCCGGAGGCGATCGAGCAGGCGGCCGCGAACTTCCGGCGCAGCGGGACGCCGTTCCACCCGCGTACGCTCCCCGAGTTCTCCCGCTTCTTCGACGGCCTGGAGCTGCTCGGCCCCGGCGTGATCCCGGTCTCCGGCTGGCGTCCGGAGCCGGTGGACGTGGCCGTCCAGGCGGAGGGCATCGTGCCGGTGTACGGCGGTGTCGCCCGGAAGGTCTGACCCGTCCGGCTGCCCTGAACAGGTGCGTTCCCGTGCCCGCCCCTAGCGTCGAAGCGACGGGTGAGCGAGGGAGCCAACGTGACGGACACGCGGACACCGCCGAAGGAGCCGGGTGCGGCGCTGCTGAGCGCCGCCCGGTTCTTCCGGCCCGGCACGCCCGCCCCCGACCTGCACAGCGTGGCCCTGACCGGCGGCCGGGAGGCCGACGCCTTCTACCGGGACCGGTGGAGCCACGACAAGGTGGTGCGCTCCACGCACGGGGTGAACTGCACCGGCTCGTGCCGCTGGAAGGTGTACGTCAAGGACGGGATCATCACCTGGGAGACCCAGGAGACGGACTACCCGTCGGTCGGCCCCGACCGCCCCGAGTACGAGCCCCGCGGCTGCCCGCGCGGCGCCGCGTTCTCCTGGTACACGTATTCGCCGACGCGGGTGCGTCATCCCTACGTCCGGGGCGTGCTCCTGGAGATGTACCGGGAGGCGAAGCAGCGGCTCACGGACCCGGTGCTCGCGTGGGCGGACATCCAGAACGATCCGGAGCGCCGCCGCCGTTACCAGCGGGCCCGCGGCAAGGGCGGCCTGGTGCGGGCGAGCTGGGACGAGGCGGTGGAGATCGCCGCCGCCGCGCAGGTGCACACGATCAGGACGTACGGCCCGGACCGGATCGCGGGCTTCTCCCCCATCCCCGCGATGTCGATGGTGTCGCACGCGGCCGGCGCCCGCTACCACTCCCTGATCGGCGCCCCGATGCTGTCGTTCTACGACTGGTACGCGGACCTGCCGGTGGCCTCCCCGCAGGTCTTCGGCGACCAGACGGACGTGCCGGAGTCAGGTGACTGGTGGGACGCGGCCTATCTGATGATGTGGGGCTCGAACGTCCCGGTGACCCGCACCCCGGACGCGCACTGGATGGCGGAGGCCCGCTACCGCGGCCAGAAGGTCGTGGTCGTCTCTCCCGACTACGCGGACAACGCGAAGTTCGCCGACGAGTGGCTGCACCCGCACCCCGGCACCGACGGCGCGCTCGCCCTCGCCATGGGCCACGTGATCCTCAAGGAGTTCTTCGTCGACCGCGAGACCCCGTTCTTCGCGGACTACGTACGGAAGTTCACCGACCTGCCGTTCCTGGTGACGCTCACCGAACGGGACGGCGCCTACGTGCCGGGCAAGTTCCTGCGCGCCACCGACCTCGGACAGGACGGCGAGGGCGCCGAGTGGAAGACGGTCGTCCTGGACGCCGTGTCCGGCCGCGCGGTGGTCCCGAACGGCTCCCTCGGTTTCCGCTGGACGGACTCCGGCAAGGGCCGCTGGAACCTGGAACTCGGGTCCGTCGAACCGCAGCTGACGTTGTACGGCAGTGAGGTCGCGGCCGCGGTCGAGGTCCTGCTCCCGCGCTTCGACACGGACGGCGGCGCGCACGGGCAGGGGCGCGGGGACGTGCTGCGGCGAGGGGTCCCGGCGACGCGGCTGGGCGGGGCGAGCGGCCCCCTCGTCACGACCGTCCACGACCTCCTGCTCGCCCAGTACGGCGTGTGGCGGCACGGGCTGCCGGGCCGCTGGCCCACCCACTACGACGACGCCGACGCCCCCGGCACCCCCGCCTGGCAGGAGCGGCACACCTCGGTCCCGGCCGCCAAGTGCGTGAAGATCGCCCGGGAGTTCGCGCGGACCGCCGAACGCTCCAAGGGCCGCTGCATGATCCTGATGGGCGCCGGCACCAACCACTGGTTCCACTCCGAGACCATCTACCGCGCGTTCCTGGCCCTGCTCCAGCTCACCGGCTGCCAGGGCCGCAACGGCGGCGGCTGGGCGCACTACGTGGGACAGGAGAAGTGCCGCCCGGTCACCGGCTGGGCCTGCCTGGCCTCCGCCAACGACTGGTCCCGGCCGCCGCGCCAGATGATCGGCACGGCCTACTGGTTCCTCAACACGGACCAGTGGCGCTACGACGGGTTCGGCGCCGACGCCCTGGCCTCGCCCCTGGGCGCGGGCAGGTTCACCGGGATGACCGGCGCCGACTGCCTCGCGCTGTCGGCCCGTTCGGGCTGGATGCCGTCGTACCCGACCTTCGACCGCAACCCCCTCGAACTCGGTGAGGTGTCCGGCGACCCGGTGGCCGGGGCGGTCGCCGAACTGAGGGCGGGAACCCTGAAGTTCGCGTGCGAGGATCCGGACGCCCCGGAGAACTGGCCGCGCGTCCTGACCCTCTGGCGGGCCAACCTGCTCGGTTCGTCGGCGAAGGGCGCCGAGTACTTCACCAAGCACCTCCTCGGGACGCACTCCTCCCTGCGCGCCGAGGAGGCGGCCCCGGGACGGCGCCCCCGGGACGTGACCTGGCGGGACGAGGCACCCGAGGGCAAGCTCGACCTCCTGCTCTGCCTGGACTTCCGGCAGACCTCCTCCACCCTGCTGTCGGACGTCGTCCTGCCCGCCGCCACCTGGTACGAGAAGCACGACCTGTCGTCGACCGACATGCATCCGTACGTGCACTCCTTCACGCCGGCCGTGGACCCGCCCTGGCAGGCCCGCACCGACTTCGACACCTTCAAGGCGCTCGCGGAGCGGCTGAGCGAGCTGGCCGTCGAACACCTCGGGGTGCGCAGGGACCTGGTGGCCACGCCGCTCCAGCACGACACCCCGGGCGAGACGGCCCAGCCCGGCGGGGTGGTCCGGGACTGGCAGCGCGGGGAGTGCGAGCCGGTGCCCGGCCGGACCATGCCGAACCTGACCGTGGTGGAGCGGGACTACACGGCGATCGGCGCCAAGTTCGCGGCTCTCGGACCTCTGGTGGAGCAACTCGGTCTGCCCGCCAAGGGGATCGTTCTCGAACCTGATCAAGAGGTCGCCCGACTGGCCGAGTTGAACGGCAGGGGATACCGGGGCCGCCCGTCACTCGACACGGCCGTGAAGGCGGCCAACGCCGTCCTCGCGCTCTCCGGCACCACCAACGGCCGCCTCGCCACGCAGGGTTTCCGCACCCTGGAGCAGCGCACGGGGCAGGAGATGGCCCACCTGGCCGCCGAGCACGAGGGCAAGCGGATCACGTACGCCGACACGCAGGCGGCTCCGGTCCCGGTGATCACCTCACCGGAGTGGTCGGGCAGCGAGTCCGGCGGCCGGCGCTACACCGCGTTCACCCTCAACACCGAGCACCTCAAGCCCTGGCACACGCTCACCGGCCGCCAGCACTTCTTCCTCGACCACGACTGGATGCACGAGCTCGGCGAGACGCTGCCCGTGTACCGCCCCCCGCTGGACATGAACAAGCTGTTCGGCGAACCGCGCCTGGGCCCCGACGGCCAGCGTGAGGTGACGGTCCGTTACCTCACCCCGCACAACAAGTGGTCGATCCACTCCGAGTACCAGGACAACCTGTTCATGCTCGCGCTCTCCCGGGGCGGCCAGAACATCTGGATGTCGCCGCAGGACGCGGACGCCATCGGAGTGGGGGACAACGACTGGGTGGAGGCGGTCAACCGCAACGGCGTGGTGGTGGCGCGGGCGGTCGTCTCGCACCGGATGCCGGCCGGCACGGTGTACATGCACCACGCCCAGGAACGCACGGTGGCCGTCCCGAAGACCGAGACCACCGGCAGGCGCGGCGGCATCCACAACTCGCTCACCCGGCTCATCCTCAAGCCCTCGCACCTGATCGGCGGTTACGCCCAGCTGTCCTGGGCCTTCAACTACCTGGGCCCGACGGGCAGCCAGCGCGACGAGGTGACGGTCATCCGGCGCCGCGCCCAGGAGGTCGAGTACTGATGCGTCCGATGGCCCAGATCGCGATGGTGATGAACCTCGACAAGTGCATCGGCTGCCACACCTGTTCGGTCACCTGCAAGCAGGCGTGGACCAACCGGCGGGGCATGGAGTACGTCTGGTTCAACAACGTCGAGACCCGGCCGGGCCAGGGGTATCCGCGCCGCTACGAGGACCAGGAGAGGTGGCGCGGTGGCTGGGAACTGAACCGGCGGGGCGCCCTGAAGCTGAAGGCGGGCGGCCGTCTGCACAAGCTCGCCGGGATCTTCGCCAACCCCAGGCTCCCGGAGATCAAGGACTACTACGAGCCCTGGACGTACGACTACCGGAACCTCACCGACGCCCCGCTCGGCGACGACTACCCGGTGGCCCGCCCGGTCTCCCAGCTCGACGGCAAACCCACGAAGATCGAGTGGTCGTCGAACTGGGACGACAACCTGGCCGGCGCCCCCGCCCACGGCGACCTGGACCCGATGATCGAGCGCACCCGCCAACACGCTTCGGACAAGGTGCGGTTCGAGTTCGAGCAGACCTTCATGTTCTACCTCCCCCGCATCTGCGAGCACTGCCTCAACCCGTCGTGCGTGGCCTCCTGTCCGTCCGGGGCGATGTACAAGCGCGCCGAGGACGGCATCGTGCTGGTCGACCAGGACCGCTGCCGGGGCTGGCGGATGTGCGTGACCGGATGCCCGTACAAGAAGGTGTACTTCAACCACGCCACCGGCAAGGCCGAGAAGTGCACCCTGTGCTATCCGCGGATCGAGGTCGGCCTGCCGACGGTCTGCTCGGAGACCTGCGTGGGCCGGCTGCGCTACCTCGGGGTGGTCCTCTACGACGCCGACAAGGTGACGGCGGCGGCCGAGACCGAGGACGAGAAGGCGCTGTACGAAGCCCAGTTGGGCGTCTTCCTCGACCCGGAGGATCCGGCGGTGCGGCTGGCCTGCGCGGCGGCGGGCATCCCGGACGACTGGACGGAGGCGGCCCGCCGCTCCCCGGTCCACGCGCTGATCAGCAGGTACCGGGTGGCGCTGCCCCTGCATCCGGAGTACCGCACGCTGCCCATGGTCTGGTACATCCCGCCGCTGTCCCCGGTCGTGGACGCGCTCTCCGAGACCGGCCACGACGGCGAGGACGCCGACAACCTGTTCGCCGCGATCGACACCCTGCGCATCCCCCTCGCCTACCTGGCCGAGTTGTTCACCGCGGGCGACCCCGCCCCGGTCCGCGCCTGTCTGGAGAAGCTCGCGGCGATGCGCTCCCACATGCGGGCGCTCAACCTGGGCGAGGAGCCGGACGCGGCGATCGCCACCGCGGTCGGGATGCGGCCGGAGGAGATCGAGGCCATGTACCGGCTGCTGGCGATCGCCAAGTACGAGGACCGGTACGTGATCCCGACGGCGGCCGTCGGTGACGCCCGCCGCCTGGAGGAGTCCGCGCTGCCCGACGGCTGCAGCCTCGACTTCGACGGCGGCCCCGGCATGGGCGGTGACGGCCCCTTCGGCCAGGACTCGGGCCGCAAACTGCTCCCTCTGGTGTCGGTGGAGAACTTCCACATCCTGCGCAGACGGCAGACCGCCGACACTCCCGACGAGGCGAAGGAGGACTGATGCCCTCGGACGCGGTGTTCTACCAGGCGGCGGCGCTCTGCCTCACCTACCCGGACGACGACTTCATCGCCCGGCTGCCGCTGCTGCGCGAAGCCGCCCCGCAACTGCGGGAGTTCACCGACCACGCGACGGTGACCCCACCGCAGGAGCTGGCCGCGCACTACGTGCAGGTCTTCGACTTCAAGAACCGGCACAGCCTCTACCTCAGCTGGTGGCGGGACGGCGACACCCGCCGCCGCGGCATGTCCCTGGTCCGGTTCCAGGACATCTACAAGGCGTACGGCATGGAGTTCACCGGTGAGGAGCTGCCGGACTTCCTCCCCGCCGTCCTGGAGTTCACGGCCCGCACCGGCAACACCGACCTGCTCATGGAGCACCGCGACTGCCTGGCACAACTCCGGTGCAGGCTCTCCGACTTCGGCACCCCGTACGCGTCCGTCCTGGACGCGGTCTGCGCCACCCTGCCGACGGCGCCGACCGGAGCGCGCCCATGACCACACTGCTGTGGGGCGCCCTGCCCTACATCACCTGCGCCCTGCTGGTCGCCGGCCTCGTCTGGCGCCACCGCTACGACAAGTACGGCTGGACCAGCCGCTCCTCCCAGGTCTACGAGTCGCGGCTGCTGAACATCGCCTCCCCCGTCTTCCACTACGGCATCCTGTTCGTCCTGGCCGGCCACCTCGTCGGCCTGTTCGTCCCGGCGTCCTGGACCCGGTCGCTCGGCGTCAGCGAGCACACCTACCACCTGCTCTCCCTCTACGGCGGCACGCTCGCGGGCGTCCTCGCGGTGGCCGGCCTGGCCCTCCTCCTCTTCCGCCGCCGCACCCGGGCCCCGGTCCTGCGCGCGACGACGACGAACGACAAGGTCATGTACCTGGTCCTGGTCGCCGCGACCGTGCTGGGCATGACCGCGAAACTGACCCATGCCTCCGGCGACGGCTACGACTACCGCGGCACCATCGCCCCCTGGGCCCGCAGCCTGTTCACCCTCCAGCCGAAGACGGCACTGATGTCGGACGTCCCGGTCCTCTACCAGATCCACGCGGTCATCGGCATGATCCTCATCGCCCTGGTCCCCTACACCCGCCTGGTCCACATGTTCAGCGCCCCGGTCCAGTACCTGTTCCGCCCGTACGTGGTGTACCGGTCGAGAGACCCCAGGCAGCTGGGCCCCCGCCCGGAGCGGCGGGGCTGGGAGACCACCCGCGACTGAGCTCCTTCCAGTCTCCGGTGTTTCTCCCGCCGCAACGGCGATCAGCCACGACGGCGGAACCCGGCGGTGCCTCACCCACCCGCACCCCTCTCGTCGTCCACGATCTCGGCGTCGACCACTCCTTCCTCCTCGGCTTCAGGCGCCCGCTGTTCCTCGGCCGAACCGCCGGAGGCGGAGGCGGAGGCCGCCGCATACATGGCCTGCCCCATCTGCTGGCTCACGCCCGCCAGTTTCTCCACCCCGCGCCGAAGCTCGGCGGTGTCGGCGTCCCGCTCCAGCAGCGCCTTGAGCTCGGTGACCGCCGCCTCCACATCGGTCTTTGTGCCGCCAGGCACCCGCTCCTCGTTCTCCCGGAGGAACTTCTCCGTCTGGTAGACGAGTTGCTCGGCCTGGTTCCGGGTCTCCGCGGCCTCCCGGCGTTTGCGGTCCTCCTCGGCGTACTGCTCGGCCTCCCGCATCATGCGGTCGATGTCGTCCTTGGGAAGGGCGGAACCCCCGGTCACGGTCATCTTCTGCTCGCGGCCGGTCGCCAGGTCCTTCGCCGAGACGTGCATGATCCCGTTCGCGTCGATGTCGAAGGCCACCTCGATCTGGGGCACCCCGCGCGGGGCGGGCGGCAGACCGGTGAGGTCGAAGACGCCCAGCTTCTTGTTGTACGCGGCGATCTCCCGCTCGCCCTGGTAGACCTGGATCCCCACCGAGGGCTGGTTGTCGGCCGCGGTGGTGAAGATCTCCGAACGCCGGGTCGGAATCGTGGTGTTGCGCTCGATGAGCCTGGTCATGATGCCGCCCTTGGTCTCGATCCCCAGGGACAGCGGGGTGACGTCGAGCAGGAGCACGTCCTTGACGTCACCGCGGATGACACCCGCCTGGAGGGCGGCGCCGACCGCGACCACCTCGTCCGGGTTGACGCCCTTGTGCGGGTCCTTGCCGGTGAGTTCCCGGACCAGGTCGGTGACGGCGGGCATCCGGGTCGAGCCGCCGACCAGGATGACGTGGTCGATCGCCGCCAGCTTCACGCCCGCGTCCTTGACGGCCTGGTGGAAGGGTTTCTTGCAGCGGTCCAGCAAGTCGGCGGTGAGCTCCTGGAACTGAGCCCGAGTCAGTTTCTCCTCCAGATGCAGCGGCCCCTCGGCGGACGCGGTGATGTACGGCAGGTTGATCGACGTCTCCGTGGACGACGACAGCTCGATCTTCGCCTTCTCGGCGCCCTCGCGCAGCCGCTGCACTGCCATCTTGTCGTTGCCGAGGTCGATGCCGTACTGCCCCTTGAAACGCTGCACGAGATGCTCGACGATCCGCTGGTCCCAGTCGTCGCCGCCCAGGTGCGTGTCGCCGTTGGTGGCCTTGACCTCGATCACCCCGTCGCCGATCTCAAGGAGCGACACGTCGAAGGTGCCGCCCCCGAGGTCGAAGACGAGGACCGTCTGCTCCTCACCCCGGTCCAGGCCGTAGGCCAGCGCCGCGGCGGTCGGCTCGTTGATGATCCGCAGCACCTTCAGGCCGGCGATCTCCCCGGCCTCCTTGGTGGCCTGCCGCTGCGAGTCGTCGAAGTACGCGGGTACGGTGATCACCGCGTCGGTGACGTCCTCGCCGAGGTAGGCCTCGGCGTCCCGCTTCAGCTTCTGCAGTACCCGTGCCGACAGCTCCTGTGCCCGGAACCGGGTGCCGTCGACGCTCCCGCTCTCCGGGAACCGCCAGCCCGCGTCGCCCATGTGCCGCTTCACCGAGCGCGCGGTGCGCTCCACGTTGGTCACCGCCTGCCGCTTGGCGACCTCGCCGACCAGCACATCGCCGTTCTTCGCGAAGGCCACGACCGACGGGGTGGTGCGCGCCCCCTCGGCATTGGCGACGACGGTGGGCTCACCGCCCTCCAGCAGGGCCACCACCGAGTTCGTCGTACCGAGGTCGATACCGACCGCACGTGCCATGTCCGTCCCCTTCCGCCCAGGGCGCTTCCCCGACTCCAGCACAAAACTTGAGCGAGCCGTTGTCAATGCCGGGTACCCCGTGAACGACGATGCCGCGCCCCGGGAAGGAGGGGCGCGGCATCGCGGCGGATACGGTGCTCAGGCGAGCTTCGCGTCCAGGGTGATGGTGGTGCCGGCCAGGGCCTGGCTGACCGGGCAGTTCTTCTTGGCGTCCTCGGCGGCGGCGGCGAAGCCCTCCGCGTCCAGGCCCGGGACCGTGCCCTCGACGGTCAGGTGGATGCCGGTGATGCCGGTGCCCGGCTGGAAGGTCACGTCGGCGTTGGTGACCAGCTTGGCGGGCGGGGTGCCGGCACCGGTCAGGGCGTGCGAGAGCGCCATGGAGAAGCAGCTGGAGTGGGCGGCCGCGATCAGCTCCTCGGGGCTGGTCCTGCCGTTGGCCTCCTGGGAGCGCGAGGCCCACGTGACGGGCTGCTCGCCGATACCGGAGGAGTCGAAGGTGATAACGCCGTTGCCCTCGGTAAGGCTGCCTTCCCAGACGGTGTGTGCGGTGCGCGTGGTAGCCACGGTTGTTCCTTTCGGTGATGAAGGCGAACGAACCGGTTCGCTCGCCCCCATCCGATCACATCAGCGCTCACCGCACCCGGAAGACCGGCCCACGGGGAGTGAACGGCAGGCGACGTCCGTCCGGGATCAGATAGGCGTGCTCACGGCGGACCCGCAGCACGTCGCACCAGCCGTCGGTGATCACCAGGACCGGCGCGGCGGGCGGGAAGTCGTCGGCGCGCTGGAGCAGGTCGATGCCGGGCTGCAGGACCGTGCCGCCGCGGCCGTGCACCCGGACCCGGCCGGCGATCTCGGTGGTCGGGAGATAGCCGGCGTCGTGCGGAGCCGCGTCGCAGAAGACGACGCGCGCGGCCGGGACGTCGCGGGCCTCGGCGTAGGAGGCGATCGCGCCGAGGGCCTTGCCGAGCAGGGCGCGGTCCATGGAGCCGGAGGTGTCGAGGACCACGCCGAAGGTGCAGCGGGCGACCTCCTCGGGCGGGAAGTACCGGCCCGCGCGCGGAATGTCCGGGGTCGACGACTGCCGGCGCGAGGGGCGGGCGTAGGACCGTACGGCCTCCGGGCGTGGCACGAACTCGTCGAACCACCTGGCCAGCCGGGCGTCCCAGGGCAGCGGTGGATGGCTGAGCGCGCGGATCTCCTCGACCAGGCCGCCGGGCAGCAGGCCCCGGTCCTGCGTCTGGTGCAGGTCGAGCCCCTGGCACAGCCCCCGGCGGTAGAACTCGTCGAGGTCCACGTAGGCGCCGGGCGGCCCGAGCGGCGCGCCGAGCACATCACCGCGTCCTTTGCCGCGCAGCGTGGCGAGCCGCCGCATCCTTCTGAGGTCGACGGCGATCCGGTCGTACACCTCCTCGGCCGAGAGATCCGTCAACTCGGCGTCGTACAGCAGCCCTTCGGGCATCGTGCCGACGCGCATGCCGACCAGCCAGCCGTTGATGACGTAGTCGCAGGCGATGTTGAAGAGGTAGGGGTCGCGGCTGCCGAGGCGGTCGCCGTGGCGCAGGGCGGCGTGCAGCATCTCGTGGGCGAGGACGAACCGCCACTCCTCGTCGTCCATGGTCCGCAGCGGGTTGACGTAGATCTCGCCGGCCTCGGGGTTGACCGCGGCGACGGCGATGTCGTGGGCGCGGGCCAGTTCGGCGTCGGCGACGAGTCTGATGCCGGCCGCGATGCCGCCGAGCAGCGGGTAGGAGGAGACGAACCAGCTCAGTGCCTGTTCCCAGGGGCGCAGCGGGGTGGGCGGGCCGGTCATGGAGGTGCGGCGGCCGCCGGCCAGGTCCATCGCCCGGGACATGGTGCGGGTCAGCGCGTGCGCGAATCCCACCTGCCAGTCGGGCACCCGTCCGGCCCACTGGTTCCAGGAGAGCAGGAGCTGGTCGGGCTCACCGCCGCTGGTCCCGCCGTGCTCGTAGGCGGCCGGGATGCCACCGGTGCGCCGCCAGCCGGCGGCGAGCCGCTCCTCGTCGCCCTCCGGGTAGGAGGCGGGCAGGTGGCCGGGGGCCTCGCCGACCGGGAAGGTCTGCAGGAAGCGGTTGACGACCGTGCAGCGGGCGGCCAGGTCGTAGCGGTCGGGCTGGGTGCGCGGCCCGGTGGCGGCGGGCAGGTGGCCGAAGCCGAGATGGATGGTGCAGTGCGCCAACGCCCAGGCCCACTCGCCCGGTTCGGCACGCCGGGTGGCGTGCGCGTGCAGGACACCGTCGGAATCCGCCCGTACCAGCCCTTCCCGGGGGCCGAGTTCGCACTTCTCGTGCCGGCAGATGGTGAACTCCACGGCGCGAAGCGCGGGGTTGGCCCGGAGCAGCTCGACGCCGGCCGCGAAGTTCTCGGCGGCCGGGTCCTGCTTCCTGCGGGCGGCGGCTCGGCTCATCGCCGGGCCTCCACCAGCCGGGGCATGTCCCGGGCCGCCTCGATCAGGAACCAGGCGGGCAGCACCGGGTTGCCGTCGGGGTCGGAGGCGATGACGGTCTGGGCGACCTCGACGGAGATCTCGGCGAGCTGCACCAGCAGCGACTTGGCGCGGTACGCGGTCTGCCGCCCGTTCGCCGACATGTGCTCCTTGTCGGCGGGCAGTTCCTTGACCAGCCGCCCCCGGAACGACTCCGCGAGGTAGTACAGCAGGTCGCGGTCCTCGATCCGGGGCGGCCACCCCGCGTCCCCCTTCAGGATCGCCTCGATCCCGAACCGGCTGCGCACGATCTTGACGTATCCGCAGAAGGCGGTGGCGTGCGCGGGTGTCAGCGTGCCGTGCGCCAGGACCTTCAGCGTCCCCTCGTCCAGATCGGTTCCGAAGGAGTGCAGGGCGTCGGAGAGCATGTGCCAGGAGCGCGGGGTGGAGAACGGCTCCTCGGTCTTCGGCGGCCTGGACCACAGGTGGTCGGGCCGGTCGGTGAGGTGGTCCAGGATCCACGGATGGATGCCGTTGGCCGCGGCCCAGGCGAGCCAGTCGTGCGCGGAGGCCTCCAGGTGGACGTGGGCCAGCCGGTTGACGAGCGCGGAGGCGATGGGCCGGGCGAGGGCGTTGTCGGTGGCCCGGTTGCCGGCCCCGATCACGATCGAGCCCCTGGGCAGCTCGTAGTTCCCGATCCGCCGGTCCAGGATCAGCGAATAGAACGCCTTCTGCACATCAGGGGTGGCCGCGTTCAGCTCGTCCAGGAACAGGCAGTACGGCTCGTCCCGGGCGATCGACTCGGGGGGACAGAACACGGACCGTCCGTCCCGGATCTGCGGGACACCGATCAGATCCTCCGGAGCGAGCTGCGTTCCGAGCAGACTCACACACTCCAGCCCGAGCGACTCGGCGAACTCCCGCACCAGGGAGGACTTCCCGATGCCGGGGGCGCCCCAGATGAACACGGGCCGGACGGTGGCGAGGCCGAGGAGGAGTTCGGGGATGCGGGCCGGGGTGACGGATACGGCTGCCTGCAAAGGGAAGGCTCCTGAGGAGTGTTCGGGAAAGCTCGGTTGGGACCGACTCGAACAGTGTGTGTCGGGAGCCAAGCGAACGCAGCCGATTTTTCGCCGGTGGGGACGCGCCCCGACAGGGGCGCGCGGCTGTGTCGACGTGCGGCTCCGCCGCGTGGGCGCGAGCAACCCCCACCGGCCCGCAGTGAGCCGACTACGCGGCCCTCTCCCCCTCCGCCGGCAACGGAACCTGCGGCCCGTCCGCCTCCCGAAGCCACCGCCGCAGCACCCCGTGCACGGCCTCGGCCCCCACCAGCTCCTCGCCCTCCCCCACCGGTGCGGACACACAGACCGGCGACAACAGGAACGGCCGCCCCTGCGCACCCCCCAGCCCCCCGTGCGACCCGATCTGCTCCTCGAACGCGAGGACTTCGCCGCTCTGCGGGTCGTAGCACGAATTCACCATGATGTCGGCGGTGTGCGGAAACGCGTGCGTGCGCCGTACGGCCTCCCCGGCCCCCGGCCCGAAGGCGCCGAGCGGCCCCGCGTGGCTGTCGAGCCGGTCGAGCGGGATCTCCGCGCCGTACGCGCCGAGCACCACCCCGCCGTGTGCCTCGCTGCGCACCAGCAGGAAGCCGATGCCGGGATGGTTGGCGAGGGTGGTGAGCAGGGCCGGGTGGCGGGCGTCCAGCTCCTCCTTGGTCATGCGGTGCGGCACGTCCGGGAAGGAGATCAGGCCGAGGTTGCCGGAGGCGAGCACGATCGGCTCCGAGCCCCGGGGCGGCCGGTGCTTCCCGCCGCCCTCCTCGACCGGCCTGCGCAGCGCCGCGCGGACGGCGGCCCGCGCCTCCGTACCGCTGTGGGTGCGCTCGGCCCGCCGCGGCACGTGCAGTCCGCAGCCGGCCCGTACCAGATCGCCGAGGGTGAGCCCGTAGCGGGAGTGGAAGGTCTCGCCGGGGCTCTGCCCGTGGTCGGACAGGACGACGATCCGGTACTGCCGGGGGGCGTGTTCGGCGGCCTTCTCGATCAGCGCGAGGGAGCGGTCCAGGCGTTGCAGCACCTTCTCGGTGTCACGGCTGTGCGGGCCGGAGTGGTGGGCGACCTCGTCGTAGGCGACGAGGTCGGCGTAGACGGCGGTGCGGCCGCCGAGCAGGTCTCCCATGACCGCGGCGACGACGACGTCCCGCTCGACGACGGTCGCGAAGGCGCGGACGAAGGGGTAGAGGCCGCCGCGCTTGACGCGCGGGCGCTGTCTGCGCAGCCGGGCCCTGCCGGCCTGGCCGATCTCGCGGGCGGCCTCGGCGAAGAAGGAGAGCGCGGTGCGGACGGCGTTGGCGGGGTCGGCGAAGTACGCGAAGTAACCGGCGCGGGAACGGTTCTCCCGGCCGCGGCGGCGGGTGGCTATCGACAGGACGAGGGCCTGTTCGCCGGCGCCGCCGCTGAAGAGGTTGCCTCGGCTGGCGCCGTCCAGAGTGAGCAGTCCCCCGTCGGCGGTGCGCTCGATCGCCCGGCGCTGGAGTTCGGCGGCGCTGGTCGGCCGGTTGCAGACCATCACCTCACGGTGCTCCTTCTCGTACCAGCGGAAGGCGGGCACGTCGAAGGTGGAGCCGTGCAGGATGCCGAGCTGGCTGGCGCCGGTCTGGCTGGACCAGTCGGTGCGCCACGGGGTGAGCCGGTGGGTGGCGGCGAGCCATCCCGCCACGGTCGGCATCAGGCCCTTGGCCACCGCGGCCGTGAGGACGTCGTGGCCGACGCCGTCGAGCTGGAGGAAGACGGTGCCGGGGGTGGCCGGGCAGGGCGGGTGGGATCGGCGGCGGCGGGTGGCGAGGCGGGAGAGCCGGTGCCGGTAGGCGTCGTCGTCGCGGACGGCGAGGGCGCCGCCGGTGGCGGAGGCGACGGCCGACATCACGGCGGCCACGATCACGGCGGTCTCCGGCGCGGCCTCGCTCTGCCCGGAGGGGTTGATGCGCAGCGCGACGAGGAGGAGGGAGCCGTTGAGGAAGAAGACGAGCAGGCCGAGGACGAGGGCGGGTACGAGCAGCAGGAGCCGTACGAGCAGGGGCCAGACGACGGCCGACAGCACACCGAAGGCGCCGGCGCCGAGGGCGGCGGTCATGGCGATGCGGGTGGCGCTGTCACCGTCGGGGGACTGGAGCTGGAAGTCGGGCAGGATGCCGGCGAGGACCAGCATGGTGGCGGTGGAGACCGCCCACACCGTGACGCTCCGCCCGATCTGACTGACGACCCGCCGCCACCGCACGCCCCACCGACCTCACGCCCGCGACCCGCGCCGGCCGCGGGTCTGCCGCCGCCCACCCTGTCACACGGCTGATTGCCGGATGCGGGTGAACGCCGATCACAGCGGTACCGGGCGGGGTCCTACCTGCCGTCGTAGCCCGCCGTCGGCATCGACAGGCGGCGGTGGACCACGGCCTTCATCCGGGCGTCGTAGCGGGGTTCCGCGCGGCCCACCGTCTCCACCCGCACCCCGCGTCTCGCGCACTCCGCCATGAAGTCGTCGACCGACGACAGCGCGCTCTCCAGGACCCGTCTGCTCGGGGCGACGAAGACGTCGAGGCCCGGCCGGACGCCCGTCCACAGGGCGCTGTGGTCGTGGCGCAGGCCGCGGACCAGGAGTTCGCGGGCGATGACGTATCCGTGTTCCACGGCCCAGCGCGCGCACATCGCGTGCTGGCTGCGGGAGTCGACCAGGAAGGGGTCGATCTCCAGTTCCTCCAGGGGTGTAAGACTCGCGATCGCGGTCACCCGCACCGGCGCGAGCCCGCCGGAGGCACCCCGCACCTGTCCCATGGCGTCCCCCTCACCTCCGGGTTTCGCCGCCGACCCTACTCCTGCACGTAGGCTTCGGGGAGTCGCGCGAAGGAGGCAAAGAGGTGCCGGTGGAGATCACCTGGTGGGGTCACGCCACCTGCACGATCGAGGATTCGGGCGTACGACTGCTCACCGATCCTCTGTTCGCGCGCCGGCTCGCTCATCTGCGCCGCCGCCGGGGCGCCCCGCCCCCGCCCGAGGCCCGCCGCGCGGACCTCGCGCTCGTCTCCCACCTGCACGCGGACCACCTGCACGTCCCCTCACTGGCCGGGCTCGCCCCGGGCACGCGCCTGCTTGTGCCCCGGGGCGCACGACGGGCGGTGCCCGCGCTCCGTCGGCTCCGGCACCTGCGCATCACCGAGGTCGGTGTCGGCGACGAGATACACGTCGGCCACCTCGTCGTACGCGCCGTACCCGCGCTGCACGACGGCCGCCGGCTGCCCGTCGGCCCGCATCGCTCCCCCGCCCTCGGATACGTCGTCGAGGGGGCGGCGCGGACGTACTTCGCCGGGGACACCGGGCTGTTCGACGAGATGGCCGAGGTGGTGGGCCCGGTGGACGTGGCACTGCTGCCGGTCGGCGGCTGGGGGCCGTACCTCGGCGAGGGGCACCTGGACGCCGGGCGGGCGGCGCGCGCGCTGGCCCTGCTGGCGCCGCGCAGCGCGGTGCCGGTGCACTACGGCACGTACTGGCCGATCGGCATGGATGCTGTGCGCCCCCATGAATTCCATGCGCCCGGTGATGAGTTCGTGCGCCTCGCGGCCGAGTACGCGCCGGGGGTGGCGGTGCACAAGCTCGGCCACGGGGAGGGCGTGCGGCTGGAGGTCGCACGGTGAGACTGCTGCTGGTCGTGGCGGCCGCCGCCGGGTCCACGGCGGCGACCTCGTCGTCCACCGAGTCCGCGCAGCAGGCGATCGGGTATCCGACGCTGTTCCTGCTGGTGCTGATCGGGGCGCTGGTGCCGGTGGTGCCGACGGGGGCGCTGGTGAGTTCGGCGGCGGTGGTGGCGTTCCATCAGACGGCGCCATTCGCGCTGGCGCTGGTGTTCGTGACGGCGTCGCTGGCGGCCTTCCTGGGGGATGCGGCGCTGTACTGGCTGGGGCGGCGGGGGCTGCGGTCGAAGAACGGGTCCCGGTGGCTGGAGGCGATACGGTCGCGGGCGCCGGAGGAGCGGTTGGAGCAGGCGCAGTCGAAACTGGCCGAGCACGGGGTCGCGGTGCTGGTGCTGTCACGGCTGGTGCCGGCTGGTCGGATTCCCGTGATGCTGGCGTGTCTGCTGGCGGAGTGGCCGCTGCGGCGGTTCGCGCGGGGCAACGCGCCCGCCTGTCTGGCGTGGGCGGCGACGTATCAGGTGGTCGGGATTCTGGGTGGGTCGCTGTTTCCGGAGCCGTGGGAAGGGGTGGTGGCGGCGGTGGGGCTGACCGTGGTCATCGGTATGGCGCCGACCGCGTGGCGGCGGGTTCGATCTGCCGGGTGACGGTGCGTGGCGGGGCGCGGGTGCGTCTTGGCTGGTCGCGCTCACGCGGCGGCAGCCGCACAGGGACACGGCCCCGCGCCCCTGAAGGGCGCTCTAGCTGACGGCGTTGTCAGCTGAAGCACGCTCCAGAATCCTCGAACCGCCCACCGGCAGGTCCCAGAGGTCCTCCCGCGCCAGCCCCGCTCTCTCCCAGGCCGCCCGCACCCGCGTCAGCGGCTCCAGGACCGGTTCTGCCGACAGGATGAACGTGCCCCAGTGCATGGGTGCCATCCGCCGCGCCCCCAGGTCCTGCGTCGCCCGGACCGCCTCCTCCGGGTCGAGGTGGACGTCGCTGAGCCACCAGCGTGGGTCGTAGGCGCCGATGGGCATCAGGGCGAGGTCGATGCCGGGGTGGCGGCGGCCGATGCGGGAGAACCAGTGGCCGTAGCCGGTGTCGCCGGCGAAGTAGACGCGGCCGCCGTCGGGCGCCGTGAGGACCCAGCCGCCCCACAGGCTGCGGCAGGTGTCGGTGAGGGTGCGCTTGGACCAGTGGTGGGCGGGGACGAAGTCGAGGCGGATCCCGGACAGTTCGGCCGCCTCCCACCAGTCCAGCTCGGTGACGGTGGTGAAACGGCGGCGCCTGAACCAGCCGCCGAGCCCGGCCGGCACGAACATCGGGGTGTCGCGCGGCAGGCGGCGCAGCGTGGGGGCGTCCAGGTGGTCGTAGTGGTTGTGGCTGATGACGACCGCGTCGACGCGTGGCAGGGTCTCCCAGGGGACACCGATCGGGGTGACTCGGGCGGGGGTGCCGAGGATACGGCGGGACCAGACCGGGTCGGTGAGGACGGTCAGGCCGCCGATCCGGAGGACCCAACTGGCGTGTCCCGCCCAGGTGACGGCAACGGTGTCGGCGTCCACGCGGGGCAGCGGGCCGGGTTCACAGGGCAGCAGGCCGACGTCGGCGAGGCCCTCGCGGCCGGGGCGGACCGAGCCCTCGCGGGCGAAGCGCGCCATGGCCTTGAGGCCGGGCAGCGGGGCGGTCAGGCGATCGTGGAAGGTCCGCGGCCAGACCCGGAGTTCGCCCAGCGGGCGGGGTTCGGCGAGCGGCGGGGACGGAGGCGCGTAGGGACCGGCGTCTCTGGTCGTCGTGGCGGTCGTCGTGGAGGCGGTCTTCGTGGGGGCAGGCGTCGTGGAGGCGGTCTTCGTAGGGGCAGGCGTCGTGGGGGCAGTCGTCGTGGACCCTGGCTCATGCGTCTGCTGCGTCATCGAGGAGGCTCCCATCGCTGAGCGTCGTCGCGGAGATCGCCGAGTACCGACCTCAAGGACATCAACGCGCGTTGCACGTGTGGCAGTTCCAACGGCGTGGGTGAGGTGAGGCATTCCTGGCGTTCCGCGTCGGTGCCGCCCAGCAGTGGCCCGGTGGCGAGCCGGACGCGCAGCGCGCCGAGGTCGTCGCCGAAGCGGTGCCCGCCGGGCGCCGGCATGCCCAGCCGGGTGGTGAGGAAGTCCTCCAACTCCTGTGCGTCACCGACCCCGTGGGCGCCGAGCGCGGCGCGCAGCGGTTCCAGGTCGGCGTACAGGTGACGGCCGGCCTGCGGCGGCCGGGCCAGAGCGCCGCCGGCGACGACCGCGGTGTGCGCGGCGGCCGCCACGCGCGCGTGCAGCCGTACGGCGGCCTCCCGGCGGGCGGTGACGGGCTCGGGCTCGTCGAGCGCGTGGCGCGCGGCGACCGCGACCGGTTGGGCGAGGCGGGCGCCCAGCGCCGTGAGGATGTCGAGGACGCGCGCGTGCAGGGCCGTGCCGGTGGCGCCCGCCGGGAACCGGGCGACGGCGGCGGGCCAGCCGGCCGGCAGCAGGGCGCCGGCCAGGTCGGTGACCACGGTGACCCGGTCCGGGAGCATCTCGGCGGGGCTGAGCAGCACGGTGGCGTCCGGGGCGTGCAGGGTGTCGCGCCAGGTCTCGTCGCTGACCAGGTGCAGTCCCGCGCCGGTCGCGGCCTCCACGGTCTCGTGCAGCAGTTCGGGCGGGGCGACCGTGGCGGTGGGGTCGTCGGCGACGGAGAGCACGAGCAGCCGGGGGTCGCCGCCCTCCTCCCGGACCCGGCGCACGGTCTCCAGCAGCGCGTACGGATCGGGCGCGCCTCCCGACTCGGCCGGGGTGGCCACGTGGAAGACCGGCCGGCCGAGGAGCCTGGCGTACGGCGCCCACCAGGCGGCGCAGGGGCGCGGCACCAGGACGTCGCCGCCCAGCGCGGCGGTGAACGCCAGCAGCAGGGCGGGGGCACCGGGTCCGGCGGCCACCCGGCCGAGCGGGGTGGGCAGTCCGCGGCGGTCCCAGTAGCCGCGGGCCGCGTCCAGCAGCGCCGGTCCGCCGCCGACGGGCTCCTCAGCGCCCCGGTTCGCGGCGGCGGCCAGGACGGCGGCGAGCTCGGGCAGGACGGGCAGCCCGTCGTCGGGCAGCGGCGGGCCGTAGCGGACGGGGCCGTGGCCTTCGGGCGGCGTCGGCGCGCCCTCCTGCGTGGGGCTGCCGTTCGCCGGTCCGTGGGACCCGGGATCCGTTCGCCGCATGTCGCCTCCGCGCAGTCCGTGGTGCCGTGTGCTGTCCGGTCCGGGTCGTGCGTACGGTGCCGGAGCGGTCGCTCCGGGGTACCCGGTGGCGGCCCGGTCACCCGTCCGCGCCGGCCCTCCCGCCCCACAGCCGCCCGCCCCACAGCCGCCCGCCCCACAGCCGGTACGCGGCGCCGCAGCAGGCGGCCACGATCAGCATCCCGCCCGCGACCAGCGCCGGTACGGACGTGCTGTAGGCGCCGCCGTCGCCTGCGGCCACCCCGTGCTGCACGCCCGCCGCGGCGCAGAGGCCGCCGTCACCGCCGCGTGTCCCCTGGCACTCCCGCCCGTCGCCGCCATCGCACGACTGCTGGGCCCCGGCGCACGGCCGCTCGCCGTCGCCCCGGGGGACGGCGCCGTCCTCGCCCCGAGGATCCGCGGCGTCCCCGTCACCGCGAGGCCCGCGAGAGGCCGCACCTTCGTCGCCGGGAGAGACCATTCCCTCGTCACCACGGCCGGCGATGTCTCCGTCACCACGGCCGGCGATGTTCTCGTCACCACGGTCGGTGGTGCCCACGTCACCGTGAGGAGCCGTTCCCTCGTCACCGCGGCCGAACGTGCCGTCGTCTCCGCGTGGAGCTGTCGCGTCGTCCCCGCCGCCGACCGCCGCCCCGTCGTCCCCGTGCGGGGCCGCCGCTCCCCCGTCCCCCGGGGGCAGTGCGCCACCGCCGACCTGCGGCATCGCGCCATCGCCGCCCTGGACAAGCGTGCCGCCGACTCCCGCGGAAGCGGTGCCGGCGCCGTCGCCCCGTGCCAGGGCCAGGTGCGTGCTCCAGGGCCGCCCCTGCTGTCCGCTCGCCGCCGGGCAGGTCCCGCCGACGGTCCAGGTGCCGTCCGGCCCGGACCCCGCCGCGTCCCTCTCCGTGTAGGTCAGCGGCGTGTCCCCGGAGACGACCCGCGCGGTGCCCCGATAGGTGAGCCCGCCGCTCTGTTCGACCCTGGCCAGCCGGACGGTGTGCCCGGCGAACGCCGACGACGTGGCGTCGATGGCCACGGGCTCGTGTCCGCCGGCCTTCTCGCAGGTGACGGAGACGATGACGGTGGCACCCGGCCGGGCGCTGCCGGGGCTGACCTCGGCGGCGGGGTCGGCGGCCGCGACGGCCGTGCCGGTGGCGCCGCACGCGGCACCCGCCAGGACGGCGACGGACAGGGCGCGAACGGTGCGGCGCATGGGAGGAGCTCCTTGCACGGACGACTCGGAGGCACGGGGCCCGTACCCCCGCAGCCATCACAGCCCGCCGCACGCGCCGCCGCGCGCGGCCGGACCCCATTCGCGGGACACGCGCCCTCTTTCGGGTGACGCCGCGGCCCGGTTCAGGCGGGGCGGGAACAGCCGGGTGGATCCCTGTGTCGGCCCCCTGTCCCCGGGTACGCGGTCCGCACCCCTGATGTACCTGGAGGGAGAACATGCAGCGAGGCAGTGCCCGGCTGAACGTGCACCGGGACGACGAGATGAAGCACGAGCTCCAGGGCCTGCTCAGGTCCGGGCATCCGACACGCACCGAGGACTGGAACGACCCCGAGCCGCCGGCGGAGGACGATCCGGAGGTGTACCGCGGTCCGAGGGTGCCGGGGACCAGCGAGCGGCCGTCCCCGGAGAGCGTACGGCTGGAGCTGGCCAGGTCCCTGACCCGGCACGACTTCCCGGCGACGGCGCGGGAGCTGGCCGGCGCGCTGCGGCGCGGGAACGCCCACGACGACCTGGTCGAGCGGGTTTCCCGGCTGCCGCGCTCGGCGCGCTACCGCAACCTGCTGGCGCTGGCCGAGGCGGTGACCGCCGGGGAGTGAGCGGGGGCGCAGGAGGACCAGACCGCGCGTCGGCGGGCCGCCCGTCCGCCGGCGCGCCTCGGAAAGGAGTGAACATCATGCGTATCGCGTTTCTGGCCGCGCCCGAGGGCGTCGAGCAGGTGGAGCTGACCGAGCCGTGGAAGGCGGCCTCCGACGCCGGGCACGAACCGGTGCTGGTGTCGACGGAGCCGGGGAAGATCCAGGCTTTCGATCACCTGGACAAGGCGGACACGTTCCCGGTGCACGAGGTGGTCGGCGAGACGTCGGCGGAGTCGTTCGGGGCGCTGGTGCTGCCGGGCGGGGTGGCCAATCCGGACTTCCTGCGGATGGACGAGAAGGCCGTCGCGTTCGTGAAGGCCTTCTTCGACAGCGGGCGGCCGGTCGCGGCGATCTGCCACGCGCCCTGGACGCTGGTCGAGGCCGATGTCCTGCGCGGCCGGACGCTGACGTCCTGGCCGAGCCTGCGGACCGACATCCGCAACGCGGGCGGCACCTGGGTCGACGAGCAGGTCAAGGTCTGCGACGGCGGCCCGAACAAGCTGGTCACCAGCCGTAAGCCGGACGACCTCAAGGCGTTCTGCGAGGCCTTCCTCGACGCGTTCGCCGAGTAGTCCGGGACCGCAGGCCGCGCCGGGGGGCCCGCGGCCTCAGCTCGCGGAGGCGCCCGGTGTCGCCGTCTCGGCGCAGTTCCGCTCCCGGGCGCCCTCCCGGGTGCGGCCGGAGGCGACGAGACGGCGCGGATTGCGCCGCAGGTACTCGCCCTCCAGCTGCGCCATCCGCTCGTTGTGAGCCCGCAGCGCGTCGTTCGAGCCGTACAGCAGGGTGTCGTGGCGCGTCCGGTGGATGGTCTCCAGCTCCTTCATGAGCTGCTGGTCGTCCAGCCGGCTGGGGTCGACTCCGGTCATGGTGGTACCCCGCTCGTCGTGTGGGTCCCGGCGGTCCGGATTCCTGCCTCCACTGTACGAACATCCGGGCGCGCGGGCCTCCCTGGGGCACCGGCCTACCGCACCCGCTCCACCCGGCGCTCGTCCCACACCGGCGCCGGGGTCTCACGGACCCGGCCGTCGCTGCCGAAGACCAGGTAGCGGTCGAAGGAGCGGGCGAACCAGCGGTCGTGGGTGACGGCGAGCACCGTGCCGTCGAAGGCCTCAAGACCCTCCTGGAGGGCCTCGGCGGACTCCAGGTCGAGGTTGTCGGTCGGCTCGTCCAGGAGCAGTGCCGTCACGCCCTGCAGCTCCAGCAACAGGATCTGGAAGCGGGCCTGCTGGCCGCCCGACAGCCGCTCGAAGTTCTGTTCCGACTGCTGGGTGAGTTCGTAGCGGCGCAGCCGGGACATGGCCGCGCCGCGGTCCTGGGAGTGCTCCGTCCACAGGATGTCCAGCAGGGTGCGGCCCTCCAGCTCGGGGTGGGCGTGGGTCTGCGCGAAGTGCCCGGGCACCACCCGCGCGCCCAGCTTCCACTGCCCCGTGTGCGCCACGTCCTCGCCGGCCAGCAGCCGCAGGAAGTGGGACTTGCCGGAGCCGTTGGAGCCGAGGACGGCGACCCGCTCGCCGTAGAAGACCTCCAGGTCGAAGGGTTTCATCAGGCCGGTGAGTTCGAGCTGGGCGCAGGTGACGGCCCGTACGCCGGTACGGCCGCCCTTGATGCGCATCCTGATGTCCTGCTCGCGCGGCGGCTCGGGCGGCGGGCCGGCCTCCTCGAACTTGCGCAGCCGGGTCTGGGCGGCCGCGTACCGGGACGCCATCTCGTGGGAGACGGAGGCGGCCTGGCGGAGGTTGAGCACCAGCTTCTTCAGCTGGGCGTGCTTCTCGTCCCAGCGGCGGCGCAACTCCTCGAAGCGGGCGAAGCGCTCGCGCCGGGCCTCGTGGTAGGTGGCGAAGCCGCCACCGTGCACCCAGGCGTCGGCGCCGGTCGGCGAGGGCTCCACGGAGACGATCTTCTCGGCGGCGCGGGCGAGGAGTTCACGGTCGTGGGAGACGAACAGGACCGTCTTGCGGGTCTCCTTCAGCTGCTGTTCCAGCCAGCGTTTGCCGGGCACGTCGAGGTAGTTGTCCGGCTCGTCGAGCAGCAGCACCTCGTCGGTGCCGCGGAACAGCGCCTCCAGCACCAGCCGCTTCTGCTCTCCGCCGGAGAGGGTGCGCACCTGCCGCCACTGGGCCTTCTCGTACGGCACCCCGAGCGCGGCCGTGGTGCACATGTCCCAGAGGGTCTCGTGCTCGTAGCCGCGCACCTCGGCCCAGTCGGCGAGGGCCTGCGCGTACCGCAGCTGGGCCGCCTCGTCGTCGACGGTCATGAGGGCGTGCTCGGCCTTGTCGACGGCCCGCGCGGCCTCCCGGATCCCCGGCGGGGCGACGGACACCAGCAGGTCGCGCACGGTCGTCTCGTCCCGCACGGAACCCACGAACTGGCGCATCACGCCGAGACCGCCGCCCACGGCCACGGTGCCGCCGTGCGGCTTCAGCTCGCCGGAGATCAGCCGCAGGAGCGTGGTCTTGCCGGCGCCGTTGGGCCCGACGAGGGCGACGGCGGCACCCTCGCCGACCCTGAAGGAGACATCGCCGAGCAGCGCCCTCCCGTCGGGGAGGTAGTACTCAAGGTGCGCGGCTTCGAGGTGTCCCATGGTGAGGGATTCTGCGGGGCACCCGTGGCCGGGGGCAAACCGTTATCGGGGCGACATCTTCGGGTGCGGGTCCGGTGGGGGCTGGTCGCGCAGTTTCGCGCGCCCCTGACGGGGCGCTGCAGCGAGGGGCGCCACAGACGCGCCCCAAAGGGGCGCGGGACTGAGTCACTATGCGGCTTCCGCCGCGGGGGCGCGAGCAACCACGACGCACCCGCACCCGAAAGTCCTCGGCGGCCCCCCTACCCCACCGGCTCCCCCGTCGGCCCGCTCGCCCCCGTCGGCGCCACCACTGCACCCTCCCAGGACAGCGCCTTCCAGCCGTCCGCCGGAGAACCCTCCAGAATCACCACGCCCGTGTTGCCGAGCGGCCGGGACGCCGCGAAGGGCACGTCGACATTGTCGGCGCGGGCCGCCGTCCACATGCGGATCGCGGCGCCGTGGCTGACCATCGCGACCGTCCCGGCGCCGCTCGCGGCGGCCTCCGCGATCACGGCGTCGTAGCGGCCCAGGGCCTCGTCCCCGGTCTCCCCGCCGGGCATGCGCAGCGCGGTGTCCCCGGCCGCCCAGGCGAACACGGTCCGCATGTACCGCTCGCCCTGCTCGGAGTGGCCGGGCAGCATTTCCAGGTCGCCGGCGAAGACCTCCCGGATGCCGTCGCGGACGACCGGGTCGAGACCGCGGGCGGCGGCCAGCGGGGCGGCGGTGAGCTGGGTGCGGGTGAGGGTGGAGACGTAGAGGGCCTCGATGTCCTCGTCGGCGAGGGCCCCGGGGAGGGCCGCCGCCTGCTGCTCGCCGAGGGCGGTCAGACCGGGGCCTGGTACGGCGGTGTCGAGGAGGTAGTCGACGTTGGTCGGGGTCTGCCCATGACGTATGAGGAGCAGGCGCATCCACGGGTTCCTCTCACTCGACCGCACCAGGTACGGCAGAAAAGTGCCACTTCAGGGTAACCGCACCCGCATGAGCCCAGACGTCGACCTGACCGTCCCGAAGCCCGGCCGGCACGCCCTGCGCGACCGGCTCCTCGCCCTTGACAGCCGGCTGTTCGAGATCGCCGCCGAGCGGAACTGGCCGTTCGCCGAGCCGGTGCTGCCCCGGCTGAGCCGGAGCGCCAACCACGGAGTGCTGTGGTTCGCGACCGCGGCCGCGGTGGCCGCGACCCGCACGCCCCGGGCCCGCCGGGCCGCCGCCCGCGGCCTGGCCTCGCTCGCCTTGGCCTCCCTGACCATCAACACCCTCGGCAAGCGCTCGGTGCGGCGCCCCCGGCCGCTCCTGGACCCGGTGCCGGCGGTACGGCTCCTGAAGCGGCAGCCGATCACCACCTCGTTCCCCTCCGGGCACGCCGCGTCGGCGGCGGCCTTCGCGGCCGGGGTCGCCCTGGAGTCCCCGGCGTGGGGTGCGGTGGTGGCGCCGGTGGCGTTCTCCGTGGCGATGTCCCGGGTCTACACGGGCGTGCACTTCCCGAGCGACGTACTCGCGGGCGCGGCGCTGGGCGTCGGCGCCGCGTTCGCCGTACGGCGGCTGGTGCCGACCCTGGCGCAGACCGGCCCGCCGCCCCGGCCGCGCGCCGAGGCCCCGGCGCTGCCCGGCGGGGAGGGTCTGGTGGTGGTGGCCAACCGGGCCTCCGGAACGGCCGACCGGATGCGGGTGCTGCGCCACGAGTTGCCGGAGGCGGAGCTGGTGGAGTGCGAACCGGGCGAGGTGAAGGAGGAGTTGGCGAAGGCGGCGCTGCGGGCGCGGGCTCTCGGGGTGTGCGGCGGCGACGGCACCGTGAACGCGGCGGCCCGCATCGCCCTGCGCCATGGGCTGCCGCTCGCGGTGCTGCCCGGTGGCACCCTCAACCACTTCGCCCACGACCTGAGCGTGGAGGACGGCCGGGGTCTCGGCCAGGCGGTGCGCGAGGGCGAGGCGGTCCGGGTGGACGTGGGCCGCTTCACCTCCGGCGACCGGCAGGGCGTCTTCCTCAACACCCTGAGCCTGGGCGTCTATCCGGAACTGGTCCGGGAGCGGGAGCACTGGGCGCACCGGATCGGCAGCTGGCCCGCCGAGGTGCTGGCCGCGGTGCGCGTGCTGCGCACGGACCGGCATCCGATGAAGGTCGAACTGCGCGGGGAGACACATCCGTTGTGGCTGCTGTTCGTCGGCAACTGCCACTACCGCCGGATGGGGCTGGCCCCGGGCCGCCGCACCGACCTGGCCGACGGGCAGCTCGACGTGCGGGTGGTGCACGGCGGCCGGCACCCCGCGCTGCAGCTGCTCTCCGCCGCCCTCGCCGGCCCGCTGACCCGCTCTCCCGCGCATGCCGAGGCACGGGTGAGCCGGCTGCGCCTGACCGGTATCGCGGCCGGGACACCACTCGCGTACGACGGTGAAGTCATCGATGTGGCAGGTGAGATGACCGTCGACAAGCTGCCGGAGGCGCTGACCGTGTACCGGCCGCTGCCCTGATCCGCGGACCCGCCTGATGAACAGTCAGTCCATATAGTAAAACGCGGGTCTCATTATTCGGCATGCGGGCGTAGCGTCGTGGATACCGCGGGACGGGGTCGTCCGGCCCCGTCCGCCGGTGTGACGCGAAGGGGTCGAGCCATGTCGAAACCGCAGGAGACCGCTGTCTACACGCACGGGCACCACGAGTCGGTGCTGCGTTCCCACACGTGGCGCACCGCCGCCAACTCGGCCGGCTATCTGCTCGGTTCGCTCAAGCCGCACATGCGGATCCTGGACATCGGGTGCGGCCCCGGGACGATCACGGCCGACCTGGCGGAACTGGTTCCGGACGGACAGGTCACCGGTGTCGACCGGGCGCCGGGCATCCTGGAGCAGGCCCGGGCGACCGCCGCCTCGCGCGGCCTGGCGAACGTGGACTTCGCGGTCGCCGACGTGCATGCGCTGGACTACCCGGACGACACCTTCTGCGTGGTCCACGCCCACCAGGTGCTCCAGCACGTGGGCGACCCGGTGCAGGCCCTGCGCGAGATGCGCCGGGTCACCAGGCCCGGCGGTTTCATCGCCGTACGCGACGGGGACTACGCGGCGATGACCTGGTACCCGGCGGTGCCCGGTCTGGACGACTGGCTGGAGCTGTACCGGCGGGTCGCCCGGGCCAACGGCGGCGAGCCGGACGCCGGACGGCGGCTGAGGTCCTGGGCGCTGGCGGCCGGGCTCACCGACATCACGGCCACGTCCAGCACGTGGACGTACAGCACGGCCGAGGAGCGGGCCTGGTGGGGCCGGCTGTGGGGGGACCGCACCGTCGCCTCGGCCTACGCCGAGCTGGCCACGGAGGGCGGCCACGCGACCACGGAGCAGCTGGCGGGGATCGCGGCCGCCTGGCGGGAGTGGGCGGGGCGCGAGGACGGCTGGTTCGCCGTACTGCACGGAGAAATTCTGTGCCGTAAGTGAGCCTGATCCGCGGATTTCGGGAAACCCGCTTTGCAGGAGGTTCACACTATGGTTCCCATCCTGCTGGTACTGCTTCTGGTTCTGATTCTCTTCGGTGCCGGATTCGCGCTGAAACTGCTCTGGTGGATCGCGCTCGCCGTACTCGTGATATGGCTTCTCGGATTCGTGATGCGCGGCACGACGGGCGCCGGCGGCAGGGGCCGCTGGTACAGGTGGTGACACCTCCACCGACCGGTGGCGGAATCAGTCGCGCGGCAGCAGCGGTCCCAGCGGCCCGAGGTCCAGGTTCAGGTCCTCGGGCCGCAGTCCGTAGCGGTCCCGCAGCTCGGCCATGCGGTCCTCCAGCAGCATCAGGGTGAGCCCGATGCGCTCCTCCTGCTGTTCGGTGAGGTCACCGGTGTCGAAGCGGCGCAGCGCCTGCCGTTCCATCAGCTGGCGCAGCAGCTCCACGACGGTCAGCACGAGCTTCACCAGGTCGCGCTCCACCGTGTCCGGTTCGAGGTCCAGCCGGTTGCGGTGTTCGCTCACGTCGACTCCCCCCAGGGTGCGGGCACTTGTGCGTTGACCGAGCTGATCAGCGCGTTGAGGTCGATGCGGACGAGGTCGACGTCCGCGATGCGCAGGGTGACGTCGCCGGTGATGACCACCCCGCCGGCCAGCAGCCGGTCGAGGAGGTCGACCAGGGCGACCTCACGGCGTTCGACGACGGTCACCGCTGCTCCCCCGCTTCCGCCGGCTCCGTCGGCTCCGTCGGCTCGGCCGGACCGGTGGTCGGCTCGGTGGTCGGCTCGGTGAAGGAATAGGCCGCCCAGGGTCCGGTGAGTTCCACCCGCATTTCGGGTGCCTCGTCCTTCGTGCGGTCGACGAGTTCCACGAATTCCTCGGAATCCGCGCGCGACACCAGATAAGCCGCGTTGAGCAGGTTCTGCCCGGACACTCCGGAAAGCGCCGCGTTCTGCGGAGGGTGCAGCCGGGAATCCTCGGCACGCCGGGAGAGCCGCTCGTGCAGAATGCGGGCGAATTCCTCGGCGGCCCGCCATTTCTCTTCGTGCGCACGCGTGCTCGTCCGCCGCTGCCGCAGGTAGTCCCGCCCGCTGGTGGGCCGGCCGGTGGGGGCGGGCGCCGGCTCGGGCGGGTCGGCGTAGAGCTTCACGCCCCACTCGACCCGCCCGTCCAGCCGGTCGAGGGTCCGCAGGAAGTCGGCCTCGCGGGCCTCCATCATGGTCCGCACGCCGCTGTCGTCCCGGAAGACCGTGGCCAGCCGGAGCGGCAGCGGCGTGGTGACCGTGGTGAGCGCGTCGATCACGCCCTGATGGGCACGGGCGGTCGCGGCCAGCCAGTCCAGGTCCTCCAGATGGTCCCGCAGCGGCTCCTCGGCGAAGTCGCCCTCCGGAACCGTACTGACGACGGCGACCAGGCCGTGGTGCCTGACCAGCCCCGGCGGGGCGCCCGCCACACCGGTGAGCTGGGCCTGCAGGGCCGCCGCGAACGGACGGCAGACGGCGTACACGTACCGGAGTCCGCCCTGTCCGGTCATCTGTCCTCCTCCTGGCGCTCGTGGCGCTGTCCGCGGCCGGCCTCCAGGGCCTCCAGGGCGGCCAGCCGCTCCCGCAGCTCGTGGTTCTCCCGGGTGAGCTGATCGCGCCGGGCGCGGGTGGACAGCTCGGGGTCGTGCTCCCACCAGTCGATGCCCATCTCCTTCGCCCGGTCGACGGAGGCGACGACCAGGCGGAGTTTGATGGTGAGCAGTTCGATGTCGAGCAGGTTGATCCTGATGTCACCAGCGATGACGATGCCCTTGTCCAGGACGCGCTCCAGAATGTCGGCGAGGTTGGCACCCCCGCCGTCCCGTCCGTAGGGCTCGGGCAGCCGGCCGGCCATCGTCATCGACGGCTCCGGGAACCGGCGTACTCTTCCTCGTCCTCCGGCTCCACCTCGTCCTCGGTCTCCTCCGTGTCGGTGTCCTCCGTGTCCTCGTACTCGCCCTCGGGCTCCTCCTCGCCCTCGGCCTCGTACTCCTCATCCTCCCCCTGCTCGGCGTCCTCCGCCTCGTCGTACGGCTCCTCGGCCTCGTCCTCGTACGCCTCGTCCTCCGGCGCCTCGTTCTCGGCCTCGTTCTCAACCTCGTTCTCGTCCTCGGCCCCGTTCTCGTCGCGGTCCTCGTTCTCCTCCTCCTCGGCCACCGCGTCCTCGTGGCTGCGGACGACCTCGCCGTCGCGGATCTCGCCGCGCCAGCCGTCGTCCACCTCTCCCTTGAGGGTGATGTGGCGGGCGTAGTGCTTGAGGTCGAGACGGGCCCGGCGGCCCGAGGCGCGCCAGACGTTGGCGGTCTTCTCGAAGAACCCGCTGGGGTAGTACTCGATCACCAGCAGCACCCGGGTGAGGTTGTCGTCGAGCCGGTGGAAGGTGACGACGCCCTTGTGGGTGCCCTTGGCGCCCTCAGTCGACCACTGGATGCGGTAGTCCGGGATCTGCTCGACGGTGCTGCCCTTCCAGCTGCGGCTGGACCACCAGATCTTTCCCTGCCAGTCCGACGAGGTGTCGTCGGACCGGCCGGCGCTCTTGACGCCCTTGGCGAAGGTGCTGAAGTCCTGGTAGCGGGTCCACTGGTCGTAGGCGGTGCGCACGGGCACGCCGACGTCGACCGACTCCATGATGACGGTCGGCTTCTGGCCGCTGCCCTTGCCCTTGCCCTTGCCCTTGCCGCCCCCCAGGTTCTTCACCTTGTCCATGACGGTGTCCTTGGCGTGGGTCAGGCCGAGCTCCAGCGCGGAGCGCACCGGGCCCTTGCCCTCGGCGACCTTGCGGCCGGCATCGAGTGCGAGCTTGCCGAAGCCGGGGCTGTTGCCCTCGGCGATGTCGTTGAGCTTCCCCGTGGCCTCGCCGAGCTTGTGCCCGGCGCCCACCAGCAGGCGTTCGGCCTGCGCGGCGAGGTACTCCTGCACCTCTGCCTTCAGGCGTTCCGCGGCCTCGGAGTGGGCCGCGTCCGTGAGCGGTCCGCTGTTCATCGGTCACCGCCTCCCTTCGGCCGGGCACGGCCGGCCGTCTTCTTGGCGACCGCCCGGCCCTGCGCGGCGGCCTTCTTCGCAGGCGCCTTCTTGGCGGGCGGCTTGGCGGAGGCCTTCTTCGCCGCCGGCTTCTCGGCCGCCTTCTTCGCGGGTGCCTTGCGGGCCGGCGCCTTCCGGCCGGGCCGCTCGTCACGCTCGTCCTCGGCCGCGTCACTGCCTGCCTCGTCGCTCCCGGTCCTCTCCTCCGGCTCCTCGTCCTCCTCCGGCTCCTCGTCGTCGTCCCGGCTGCCGCCGAGGCCGAGGTCGCCGGTGTCGGGCACGACACCGGCCAGCTGGTCGCGTACCTCGGCGGTACGGCCGTGCAGCCGGTCGGCGAGCGCGCCGATCTGGCGTTCGACCATGGCACCGGAGGCGGCCTTGCCGACCCCGCGCAGATCGTGGCGCAGCTGCTCCCCGATCTCCTTGAACTGCGGGTTGTCACGCAGCTGCTGGTTGGCCAGGTCGAGCACCGCCTTCGGGGTCAGGTTCAGCCGCTTGCCGGCCACCACCGACCCCACGGCGACGGCCATTTTCAGCTTCTTGGTCCGGCCCAGCAGGTATCCGGCCCCGATCGCGAGGCCCAGTCCCATGCGGTTCATGTATGCGTCCCATTGCCGGGCCCCGCGCCTTTGCGCAGGGCGATCTCCAGCCGGTCGAGAAGCTCGTCCTCGGCCCGGTCGAACTCCTCCTCGTCGATCTCGCCGGCTTCCAACCTCTCTTCCAGCCGGGCCAGTTCGGCCCGGACCGTGGCGGGGTCGTAGTAGATCCGCTCCGCCTCCTGCACCACCTGCTCGACGACCCAGGCGCTGCCGCGCACGGGCGCGAAGGGCAGTAGCAGCAGCTCCTTGATCAGTCCCATGGGTGCGAGCTCCTTCTGCTTCTTCCTACTTCTCGGCCGCGCCGGCCGTGCTGCCCGCCGGCTCGGCGGGCCCCGGTTCGACGAAGCTGTACGGCGGGAGCGGCCCGTTGACGCTCAGGTCCAGATGCGGATGGCTCTTGCGCAGCCGCTCGACGCCGGCCAGGAAGGTCTCGGCGGAGTGCCGGTCCAGGAGGAAGGAGAGGTTGACGATCCAGCCGGTGGAGTCGGGCCCCGCGCTGACGGCGGCCGCCTCGGGCTCCAGCGCCTGCCGCACCTCCGCCGCGTCCTCGACCTCCCGGGCCTTGACGGCGGCCGCCACCATCTCGCCGAGCTGCAGCTTGCTCTCGTAGCTCCCGCCGCCCGCCTTCCGGTTGGCCTCGGCCATGGCGCGCAGCTCGGGGCTCTCGGACATCACGCGGTGCAGCACGGCCTCTTCGACGTGGCTGGCCTTGACGTTGTACTCGACCCTGCCGTCGAGGGTGCGCAGCCGCTCCAGGTAGTGGTCGGCACGTTCGGCGAGGACCCCGGTGACGGCGTTGTCGTCCGGGGCGACGCTGCCGAACCGCATGGGCAGCACGCAGCCCCCGCCTCCGGCCTCCGCGAGGACGTTCTGGTGGGCGAGCAGGTCGCGGCGCTTGGGCCGGAGCCCTTCGGGGGCCTCACTGACGATGGCGGCCAGTTCACCCTCCGTGAGCACGCGCACCGGGCGCGGCGGGTCCCCGACCCCGCCCATACCGTCGGGCAGAGCGGAATGCGCGGCGGACGTGATGCCGTAGACGTACGTACTCACTCCTGTTCCTCCCTCTCCTTGCGACGCGCCGGGGCCGTCCTACGGGGACGTGGCCTGGACTCGGTCTCGCCCGAGTCCGAGTGCTCGTCGCGGGCCTGCTTGAAGGCGTCCGAGATCGTCTCGGCGGCGCCGGAGAGCGCGCCCTTCGACTTGCCCCGGGCGCCGGACTCGGTGACTTCGCCGACGATCTCCGGCAAGCCGGGGCTCTTGCGCGGTCCCGCCTCCAGGTCGAGCCGGTTGCAGGCCTCCGCGAAGCGCAGATAGGTGTCGACGCTGGCGACGACGACCCGTATGTCGATCTTCAGGATCTCGATGCCGACCAGGGAAACCCGCACGAACGCGTCGATGACGAGCCCCCTGTCGAGGACGAGTTCGAGCACGTCGTAGAGGCCACTGCTGCCGCCTCCGCCGGTCTGCTGTGCCGGAACAACGGTCATGCCTGTCCAACCTCTTCCATCTCGTGGGACCTGTCCGTGGGCACGGGCGGGCGGCCTAGCGGCCGCCGGGCCTGTGTGCGTCGGCGCGTCCGCGTTCGTAGCGGCTCACGCGCCGGTAGCCGGTGAGCTGTCCTTGCGGGTCGAGTTCGACCTGGTAGCTCGCCATCAGGCTCATGGTGTCGGGCACCCTGGGCAGTTCCAGGACTTCGACCTCCAACTCCCAGCCGTCCTCGGTCTGTTCGAAGGACGACACGGACTCGGCGGCCATACCGGTGAGCTCCGCGAGCTGGGCGCGGGCCTGGCGCAGCACCTCCATGGGGCTCGGCCGGTCCGGTGCCGTGTCGGGTCCGTCGTCACGTTTGCGTTCTTTGCGTGAATCCTGCGTCTGAGACGTGTCGTTTGTGTTCGTCATGGCCACCTCTTGGTTCGAGTGGCCGGAGGTCTCAGGATCAAACCTTCACAACCGGTCGGTGACGAAGTGTGGTCAGCCGGACCCGCCCCGCAACGCGTCGAGCCGCCGCCGGGCCGGCCCGAGCGCCCGGCCCCGGGCCGGAATGCCGGCCCAGGGCTTGGTGCGCGCCTGGTCGACTGCGTCGGCGATGGTCCAGCGGCGGGCGTCCAGGGCGGGATCGGCGAGCTGGTCCCAGGTGATCGGCACGGCGACGGGGGCGCCGGGCCTGGCCCGTACGGTGTAGGGGGCCACCGCGGTCTGGGCGTAGGCGTTGCGCCCCATGTCCAGGAAGAGCCGGTCGCCGCGGTCGGCCTTGCGGACGGCGGTGGTGAGCCGGTCGGGGTGCTCGGCGGCGAGCAGCCCGGCCAGGTCCCGGGCGAAGGCGCGGACCTCGTCGAAGGCGTCCCGGCCGGTCAGCGGTACGACGAGGTGGAGTCCCCGGGACCCGGTGGTCATCGGTGCCGGCGGCAGCCCTAGCCGGTCGAGCAGGTCACCGGCCCAGCCGGCGGCCTCCCGGACCGGGGCGAAGTCGTCTCCGGGCGGGTCCAGGTCGAGGACCAGCCGGTCGGGACAGTCGGGCGCGGTCGCGCGGGAGAGCCAGCGGTGCAGGGTGAGACAGGCCTGGTCGGCCAGGTGGACCAGGGTGGCGGTGTCGCCGCAGACCACATGGGTGACGGTCCCGCCTTCCTTGGCGACCTCGGCCCGCTCGATCCAGTCCGGATAGTGGTCCGGGGTGTTCTTCTGCATGAAGCGGGGCCCGTCGATACCGTCCGGGTACCGCTCCAGCATCAGCGGACGCCCGCGCAGGTGCGGCAGCAGGTACCGCGCGACGGACTTGTAGTAGTCGACGAGGTCGGCCTTGGTGTACTCCTTCGCGGCTTCGGCACCGCCCCCGTCGCCGGGGAAGAGCACCTTGTCGGGCCGGTGCACCAGCACCGTGCGGCGGCCCGCCCGTACCGGCCGTGCCTCGTCCCGGCTCATCGCACGACCGCCTCCTCGACCAGCAGCCGCCCGGCCGCCGCGATCGCGTCTGCGTCGATCCCGGCGGCGTGCAGCTGCTGGTCGGGGGCGGCCGAACCCGGCATGGTCCGCACCGCGAGCCGGACCAGCCGCGGCATGGGCCTGCCGTCGGCGAACGCCTCCGCGACCGCGTCGCCGAGCCCGCCCTCCTCGTGGTGGTCCTCGACGGTGAGCAGACAGCCGGTCTCCTCGGCGGCGACGCGGAGCGTCTGCCGGTCCACGGGCCTGACGGAGTACAGGTCGACGACCCGGATCCGGATGCCGTCCTCGGCGAGCGCGTCCGCGGCCTTCAGCGCCTCGTGCAGGGTGACCCCGGCGGCGACCACGGTCAGCCGGTCCTCCTCCGAGGAGCGCAGCACCTTGCTGCCGCCGACCGGGAACTCCTCGTCCGGGCCGTAGATCACCGGGCTCGCCCCGCGCGAGGTGCGCAGATAGCGGATGCCGTCGAGCCCGGCCATGGTGGCGACGAGCTTGGCGGTCTGGTTGGCGTCGCACGGGTAGAGCACGGTCGAGCCGTACACCGCGCGGAACATCGCCAGGTCCTCCAGGCCCATCTGGGAGGGCCCGTCCTGCCCGATGGCCACGCCCGCGTGCGAGCCGACCAGGTTGATCCCGCTGCCGCTGATCGAGGCCATGCGCACGAAGTCGTAGGCCCGGCTGAGGAAGGCGGCGAAGGTGGAGGCGTACGGCACCCAGCCGCGCGCGGCCATGCCGACGGCGCCGGCGACGAGTTGCTGTTCGGCGATGTAGAACTCGAAGTAGCGGTCGGGGTGTTCCTTGCCGAAGAGCTCGGTGCGGGTGGAGTCTCCGACCTCGCCGTCCAGCGCGACGACGTCGGCGCGGGCATGGCCGAGCGCGACGAGCGCCTTGCCGAAGGCGTCGCGGGTCGGAACCTTCTCTCCCTTTTCGTAGCGCGGGAGTTCGAGTGCGCCCGTGGGCACGGAGTGCAGGGCGCGGGCCGCCGGCGGCTCCTGCACGTGAACCCGCAGGTCCCGTACTCCGCCGAGTTCGGCGATGGCCTCCTCGGCGTCCGGCAGCGGCTTGCCGTGCATGCCCTCGCGGTCCTCGACGGCGGCGACGCCCCGGCCCTTGTGGGTACGGGCGAGGATCACGGTGGGCTGTCCGGCGGTGGACGCGGCCTCGCCGCAGGCCCGGTCGACGGCGTCCACGTCATGGCCGTCGATCTCCACGGTGTGCCAGCCGAAGGCCTGGAAGCGGCGGGCGTAGGCGTCGAGGTCGTGGCCGTGCCGGGTGGGGCCGCGCTGGCCGAGCCGGTTGACGTCCACGATCACGGTGAGGTTGTCGAGGTGCTCGTACCCGGCGTGCTCGGCGGCCTCCCACACGGAGCCCTCCGCCAGCTCGCTGTCCCCGCACAGCACCCAGACCCGGTAGCGGCCGTGTTCCAGCCGCTTCCCGGACAGCGCGATGCCGACCCCGACCGGCAGGCCCTGGCCGAGGGAGCCGGTGGCGGTCTCCACCCACGGCAGCCGGCGCGGGGTGGGGTGGCCCTCCAGATGGCTGCCGAGCTTGCGGAAGGTGAGCAGCTCGGCGTCGTCGAGGGCGCCGGCCGCCTTGTAGGCGGCGTACAGCAGCGGCGAGGCATGGCCCTTGGAGAGGATGAAGCGGTCGTTGCCGGGGTGGTCGGGCCGCTCGAAGTCGTAGCGCAGGTGGTGGGCGAGCAGGACCGCCATCAGATCGGCGGCGGACATCGACGAGGTCGGATGCCCGGACTCGGCGGCGGCCGACGCACGTACGCTGTCCACACGCAGCTGCTGGGCGAGCTCGACGAGTTCGGCGGTGTTCATGTGGCTCCTTCCGGGGGATGGTCGGTGACGGATACGGGGGCTTTCGGCAGCTCGGGCGAGGCCGTGTCCAAGGGCACCGACCAGGACCGGACGAGGCCCAGCTGAACGCCCTGGCGCGGCAGTACGGCGTCCAGCAGCCAGTCGGCGGCGACCCGGGCCCGGCCCGTGGGCATCGCCGCGAGGTGGTAGCCGCGGGTCACCAGCCCGGCGGGCGGCCCGGACAGCGACACCCCGAGCGGGTCGGCGGCGGCCTGGACGCCGCCGAGGTCGACGACGAATCCGAGGTCGCGGTGGCGATAGGGGCGCCGTCGCCGTCCGACGCCGAGCGAGGCGGCCACGTTCTCGCCGGCCACCCGGCCCTGTCGCCAGGCGTGCTGCGCGGTCATCGGCGTGAACGCGCCGGGATTGGCCAGGTCGGGCACGGCGGCCGCGTCCCCGCAAGCGAACACGTCGGCGCAGCCGGGCACTTGGAGGTACGGGTCGACGACCAGCCGCCCCTTCTCCAGCGGCTGGCCGGTGCCCTCCACGAGCGGGTCGGGCCGGACGCCCACGCACCACACGAGGGTCCGGGACGCGACGAACTCCCCGTCGGAGAGCAGCACCCCGTCCGGGGTGGCCTCTTTCACGGAGGTCCCCATCCGCACCTCGACCCCCCGCCGGCGCAGCACCCGGTCGGCCGTACGGGACAGCTTCTCGTCCATCCCCGGCAGTACCCGGGGCGCCACGTCCAGCAGCAGCCAGCGCGGCCGTACCCCCTCCGGCAGACGGTTGCGGCGGGCCAGCTCGGCGGTGAGCATCCGCATGTGGGCGGCGACCTCGGTCCCGGTGTACCCGGCGCCGACGACGACGAAGGTGCACCGGGCCGCGGCCAGAGCGGGATCGCCGGCCACGGCGGCCAGTTCGATCTGCCGGATCACATGGTCCCGCAGATAGAGCGCCTCGGGCAGCCCGCGGAACCCGTGCGCGTGCTCGGCGACACCCGGGATGGGCAACAGCTTGTTGACACTGCCGACGGTCAGCACCAGCCGCTCGTAGCCGAGACTGCCGCCGACGCCCTCGGGGTCGGTGTAGTGCACCCGCTGCCCGTCGAGATCGACGTGGTCCGCCTCCCCGAGCACCGTGCGCACCCCGCGAAGGGCACCGGGCAGCGGGAGGGCGATCCGCCGCGGATCGAGGATCCCGGCGGCGACCTGGGGCAGCAGGGGCAGATACAGGAAGTAGTCGGTGGGGTTGAGCAGGGTGATCTCGGCACGGCCCCGGGCAAGCCGCGCAAGCGTGCGAGCCGCGCGGTACCCGGCGAACCCGGCGCCGACGATCACGATCCGGGGTCGACGACTCACGGTGTGCCTCCGGCAGTACGACAGGGTCCAGGGCCTCCCACGTAACCGTAGGCAGGACTCCGAAACCCCGCGCGTCGAAGCGCCGCCGCGGCCCCGCGCCCCCGAAGGGGCGCGGGGCTGTCATCCATATGCGGCTGCCGCCGCGTGGGCGCGAGCAACCACCCACGGCCGGTGGGCGACCGCGCACCGCCACCGCGCTCTACGTCAACCCCGGTGATGAGGCGACTCCGGGTCCGTACCCGGCTCGACCGGCGGAGCCGCCGGCATGGGCGGATACGGCAACCCCATCCCGCTGGGCGGACTTCCGGGCGCCGTCCCCCCGACCACCCGGTGCGGAGCATGCGGCCGCTTCGGCCGCCCCGCCTCCCGCAGCCCGTAGGCGACCGCCCCCAGGATCACGGCGGTGACCAGCGCCGCGGCCCACGCCGGCAGCAGGATCGCCCACGCCAGCCCCACGGCCAGCGCCACCGCCGCCCCCGCGTAGAGGGCGACCGCGCCGGACGCGCCGTACAGCATGGCGGCCCGCCGCCGCTTCCGGCCCTGCTCGCGCAGCTCCTCCCGCACGGTTTCGCGCGCGACCTGTGCCAGCTCGTCGACGAGACCCTTGTCCAGATGTTCGAGATGATCCAGGTGTTCCATACCCGTGCGGGTACCCGGCCCGGAAATCCCGTAACAGGGGATCACCGGAGGTGACGCCATCCCGGCCCACGGCAACTAGGCTCGTGCGCATGGAGATTCTGGGCGCCTCCCTGCGCATCTGCGTCGACGACCTCGATACCGCGATCCCCTTCTACGAACGCCTCTCCGGCGGCAGAGCACTCCGGTTCGAACGCGGTGGCGTCCAGGTCGCCGCGATCGGCTCCTTCCTCCTGATGAGCGGCCCGGAGTCGGAGCTGGAGGTGCTGCGCAAGGTGACGGCGACGATCGCGGTGAAGGACGTCGACGAGGCCCACCGGCTGCTCGACGGCCTCGGCGCCCACATCCTCGCGGGGCCGGTGCCCACCCCCGTCGGCCACAACCTGCTCGCGATGCACCCGGACGGCTCGATCTTCGAGTACGTCGACCAGAACCACGACTGATCAGAGGCTCTGCGGCCGCATCCGGAAGTCGTACCGCGCCGGCAGCGGCTCGTCACCCCCGAGCCGCGCCCACAGCCGGCCGAGCGCCTCCGACCCCTCCCGCAGGTCGGCGACCTCGAACCCGGCGTCGAACACGGCCCGGGCCGCCGTCGGCCGCCCCTCCGCGAGCAGCAGCTCCGCCTCCAGGAGACGGAAGCGGCCGCGCTCCCGGGTCGCGGGCAGCAGGGCCTCCCACAGGGCCCGGGCGTCCGCGACCCGCCATACCCGCAGCAGTGCCTCGATGGCCTCGCGGCCCAGCGCCGCGCAGGCCGCGGTCCACGCCTCACCGTCGTCGCGGCGTTCCCGGCACAGGTCGTCGAAGGCGTCGGCGTACCGTTCGGCGGCCCGCTCGTGGTGCCCGGCCTCCTGGTCGGCGACGGCGAGACAGCGCAGCAGCGGCCAGAGCGACGGGGCGAGCGGGAGGGCGCGCTCCCAGCTGCGGACGGCCTGGGCTCGGTCGCCGGCATGCCACTGGGCGACGCCGAGGTGGTACTCGGTGTGCGGGGTGGCGGGGGCGGTCTCCAGCATGTCCCGCCAGTGCGGGGCGACCAGGGTCGGCCCGGGCGGCCGTACCCGACGGGGTTCGGGCAGGGTGCCGGTGCGCAGCAGCTCCCGCCAGGGAGCCTGTTCCTCGGTCAGCGTCGACTCGGCGAACGGCGTGCCGGGCAGCTTCCGGTCGGTGCGCAGCACTTCGAGGGCGCCCCAGCCGGAGCCGGTGGCCAGGGGTTCGCCGGGTTCGGTGTCGGCGTACGGTTTCCAGGCGGCGTGGGCGGCGTCGAACTCGGCGCGTGGCAGAGCCAGTTCCAGTCGTTCCGCGACGTCGTGCGGTGCTGCCGGCAGTGGGCCGTAGGCCTCCAGCCAGGAGATCTCGCTCTCCGCGTCGAGGCGGACGTGTTCCAGCTGGGTGCGGGCCAGTCCGGCCTGGATCTCGCGGTAGCCGCCGGTGCCGGAGCCACCGAGCCACTCCTGCCAGCGCCGGCCGCCGGGTCCCGAGCCCCACACGAACTGTTTCCGGCCGCGCAGTTCGTCGGTGGAGGCCTGCACCAGGCCGTGGCCGTCGGCGTCGAGCGCGGCGATCCAGCGGCGCCGCCCGTCGGGGATGTCGTAGAACCAGTCGGTGGCGTACCGAGGTGGGGCGCCGTGCGCCGATGCGGGCACCCGGTGCAGTCGGCGCTCAGGCCCGAACTCCCAGGCCTGTTCGGCCGGGACGACGACTCGGCGGTCCTCGGGCACGGCCGTGTTGGACCACCAGTAGACCGGCACGGGGTGTTCGTGCGGGTTGCGGACGCGGACGCCGACGTACAGGAAGTCGGAGCCGTCCGGCAGCCACAGGTCGATCTGGAAGGGCAGGTCGCGCAGCCGCTCCCACTCCCACAGCCGGAGCATCTCTCCACCGTCGGGGGCGGGAACGCGGGCCGCGTGCAGCGGGGCACAGGAGAGGGTGGTGCGGCCGGTGGCACCGATGTTCCACTCGATGCCGCCGGCGTACCAGGCGCCGTTGAGGGCGAGGTTGGCGGGCTGGAACACCGGGTTGCGGTACAGGAGTTCACGGCCGGTGCGCAGGTGGACGAGGGAGACGACGCGGCCGCCGAGACCGGGCAGCACGGTGGCGCGCAGCCGGTCGTTCTCGATCACCAGGGCGTCGAGGTCACGGATCGGGCGCGCTCTGCCGTATCCGTCGCGGATCCGTACCGGAAGAAGGCCGCGCAGCGGTTCGTAGCCGAGCTGCCGGGCCATGTCGCGCGGCAGGTCCTCCCGGTCACGCTCGTCGACGCGGTGCTCCCCCACCGCCTGAAGGGCGTGGACGGTGCCCCCGCCTTCGAGGGGGCGGAGCGGCGGCAGCGGGTTGTCCGGGCCCAACTCCGCCGCGGGCAGGGTCAGTACCTCACGTCGGATCCTCGTCACGATCACCATGGAACCCGGCACCGGGTGAGCTGACCAGGGGAGCCGCCGGTCAGGATTGCGCAAAGGTCAGCCGGCCGTGCGCATCTCCGCCGTGATCGCCCAGCGTTCGTGGTCCCGCCAGGCGCCGTCGATGTAGATCATGTTCGGCGAGAATCCCTCCAGGCGGAACCCGGCACCGCGCGCGAGCGCGATGGACGCGGCGTTGCCGGGCTGCGCGTTGATCTCCAGCCGGTGCAGCCGCATGGGCCCGAAGGCGTAGTCCACGACGAGGCCCATCGCCTCCCGCATCAGCCCCCGCCCGGCCGCGTGCGCGAACACGCCGTAACCGAGCGCACCGCACTGGAAGCCGCCCTCGACGATGTTGTTGATGTTGATGAATCCTGCGATCGCCCCGCCGTGCTCCCCGCCCTCCTTCTCGCCCTCCTTCTCGCACACCAGGAAACCGGCCTTGCTGCGGTCCTCGATCAGCCGTCCCGCGTAGCCGGCGTAGGCCGCGTCCGTGGTGGGCGGGAAGAGCCAGGGCTGGTGGAGGTCCTTGCTCTCCCGGGCACGGGCGATGAACTCGGCGCCGTCCTCGTAGGTGAAGTGGCGGATGCCCACGCGGGGGCCCTCGGCGAGGTAGCGGGAAGCGGTGTGCGGCATCCCGTCACCCTATGCGGAGGCGCCGGTGCCGGACATCGGTTCTCAGCACAGCGCCGGCTCCAGCAGGGTCAGGGTGCCCGCGTCCGCGTCCAGCTCGGCGGGGACCCCGAGCGGGATGGTCAGGGCCGCCTCGCAGTGCCCGAAGCCGAACTCCTCCAGCACCGGCACGCCCAGCCCGCCCAGCCGGTCGAGGAGCATCGGCCGTACCTCCTCGTAGGGCCCGCACCGGTCCCAGGAGCCGAGCAGGATGCCGGCGACGCCGTCGAGCCAGCCGGCCCGCAGCAGCTGGGTGATGCTCCGGTCGAGGCTGTACGGCCGCTCGCCGACGTCCTCCAGGACGAGCAGTCCGCCGCGGGCTCCGGTGTGGGTGTGCGGGGTGCCGAGGCCGGCCGCGAGCAGCCGCAGGCAGCCGCCGACGGTGACGCCCCTGGCTCGGCCGCCCACCAGCGTGGCGCCCCGGGAGGGGATGGTGCGGACCGTCTCCGGGGCGAAGAGGGTGGCCCGCAGATGGTCCTGTGCCTCGGCGCTCTTGACGAAGTCGGCGCCGGCGGCCACCGGCCCGTACAGGGTGGCCAGCCCGAGCCGGGCGGCGAACGCCTCGTGCAGCACGGTCGCGTCGCTGAAGCCGACGAACGCCTTCGGCCCGGCCGCCCGCATCGCCTCCCAGTCGAGCAGGTCGACCAGGCGCTGTGCGCCGTAGCCGCCGCGCGCGCAGAGCACGGCGGACACGGACGGGTCGCACCAGGCCTGCTGGAGGTCGGCCGCGCGGTCCGCGTCGGAGCCCGCGAGGTACCCCAGCTCACCGTCGGTGGCGAGCACATGGGGCGCCACGACCGGGTCGAGGTCCCAGCCTCGCAGGATGTCCAGGCCCGCCTGGAGCCGCTCCTCGACCACCGGCCCGCTCGGCGCCACGACCGCGACCCGTGCCCCGGCGGCGAGCCTCGGCGGCCTCGCGAGTCCGGCCACCGAGGCCACCCGGGTCACGGCGGTCACTGCGGTCGCAGAGATCTCAGAGTTCTCAGAGGTCGCTCCGGTCACGTCGCTCACTTCACCAGCTTCAGCTCGGGGATGCCGGGCACATCCAGCCCGAACACCTGAGCGTAAAGGGCGAGCTCGGACTCCAGGGCGCGGACCAGCGTCTCGGCACGCCGGAAGCCGTGGCCCTCGCCCGCGAAGGTGAGGTAGGCGTGCGGCACCGGGCGGCCGTCGAGCCGGGCGAGGAAGCGTTCGCACTGCGCGGGCGGGCAGATCACGTCGTCCAGTCCCTGGAGCAGCAGGAAGGGCGCGGTGAGCCGGTCGGCGTGCTCGCTGGGCGACCGCTCGACGTACCGCTCGGGCACCTCGGCCAGCGGGCCGATCAGGGATTCCAGGTACTGGGACTCGAAGTCGTGGGTCTCCCCCGCGCCCCAGCTGGTGAGGTCGAGGACGGGGTAGGAGATGGTGCCGCAGGCGTAGACGTCGGTGCCGGTCAGGGAGGCGGCGGCGGTCCAGCCGCCGGCGCTGCCGCCGCGGATCGCGAGCCGGGCGCGGTCGGCGGTGCCCTCCGCGGCCAGGGCGAGCGCGACGGCCGCGCAGTCCTCGACGTCCACCACGCCCCACTGCTCGCGCAGCCGCTCCCGGTACGCGCGCCCGTATCCGGTGGAGCCGCCGTAGTTGACCTCGGCGACGCCGATGCCCCGGGAGGTGAAGTAGGCGATCGCGAGGTCGAGGACGAGCGGTGTCCTGCTGGTGGGGCCGCCGTGCGCCCAGACGACGTACGGCGGCAGCTCGCCCTCGGGGGCGGTGTGGCCGGGGTGGTGGGGCGGGTACACGTGGGCGTGCACCTCGCGGCCGCCGGGGCCGGCGAAGGTGCGGACCTGCGGCTCCGGGTAGTAAGCCGGGTCGACCGGGTCCTGGTGCGGGGTGCCGACGACCCGGGTGCGGCCGGAGGCGATGTCGAGTTCGACGACCTCGTGGGCGGTGCGCGGTCCGGCGCCGACCGCGAGGACGCGGGTGCCGTGCACGGCGAGGGTGGCGGAGAACTCGGTCCACGGTCCGACGGCGTCGGCGATGTCGCCCGTTTCCGGGTCGAGTATCCCGAGGGCCATCGCCCCGCGGCCGTGCAGGACGGCGACCAGCCCGTTGTCGAGCGGCGCGAACCAGTTCTGGCCGAGCCGCCAGAGCGGCCCCGCGAACTCCTCCTCGCGTGGACACAGCGGTTCGTCGTCGCGGTACAGGTTCCACCAGCCACCGCGGTCGCTCGTGTACAGCAGCCGGTCGTCCGCGGACCACTCCACCTGCGCGACGGCCTCCGCGGGACCGCCGGCCACGGTGCGTACCGCGTGCAGGACGCCGTCCGCGCCGACCTCGCCGACCAGCAGTTCCGTGCCGTCCCACGGCATCCGCGGATGGTCCCAGGCGAGCCAGGCGGCCCGGCGCCCGTCGTGCGTCAGGCGCGGCCCGGTGACGAACCGGTGGCTGCCGTCGGTGAGTTCGCGTACGGCGGTCCGGTCGTCGGCGGCCGAGCCGTCCAGCGGTACGGCGGCGAGCACCCGCCGTACGTCGGTGGGCGAGTCTCCGGTGAACTCCTCAAGGACACACCAGACTTCGCCGCGGTCGAGCAGCAACTGCGGGTCTGCCCACCGGGGTCCGGGCGGGGTCAGCGGCCGGGGCGCCTCGCCGGGCTGGTACCGGTACAGCCGCTGGTCGTCGAAGTGGACGAAGACCAACAGTGGTTGACCGCCGCCGTCGGGAACGGCACCCGCCCACGGCCGTCCGCCGTACTCGATGACCCGGCTGCGGACGTTCCACGGCGCGGGCAGCACGGACTCGCCGGTGGAGCCGCGTACCAGGGTCCTGCGGCCCCCCTCCGCCGGCCGGGGTTCGGTCCACCAGGGCTCGTCGCCGACGAAGCCCACCCACTCGGCGAAGCCGTCGTGCGCCGCGGCCAGGGCCGCGTCGACGGGTGAGGGCCACGAGCCGTACGCCTTGGTCTCCACGTGCTCTCCTACTCTCCTATGCCGTGCGCAGGAAGCGGTCCAGGACCTGGACGCCGAAGTGCAGGGCCTCGACGGGGACGCGTTCGTCGACGCCGTGGAACAGGGCCTGGTAGTCCAGGTCCTCCGGGAGCTTGAGCGGGGCGAAACCGTAGCCGGTGATGCCGAGCCGGGAGAACTGCTTGGCGTCGGTGCCGCCCGACATGCAGTACGGCACCACGTGCCCGTCGGGGGCGAACTCCTCGACGGCGGCACGCATCCGGGCGTACGTCGGCGAGTCCAGCGGTGCCTGGAGGGCGACCTCGCGGTGGTGGAACTCCCAGTCGACGTCGGGGCCGGTGAGGTGGTCGAGGGTGGCGCGGAACTCGTCCTCGGTGCCGTACAGATAACGTCCGTCGACGAAGGCGACGGCCTCGCCGGGAATGACGTTGATCTTGTAACCGGCGTTCAGCATGGTCGGGTTGGCGCTGTTGCGGACGGTGGCCTCGACCAGCCTGGCGGCCGGGCCGAGCTTGTCGAGGAGGACGTCGACCTGGGTGAGGTCGGGTTCGATGCCGTAGAGGACGGCGAGTTCGGTCAGGGCGGCGCTGACCGTGGGAGTGAGCCGGAGCGGCCACTGGTGTTCGCCGATGCGGGTGACGGCGGCGGCGAGGCGGGTGACCGCGTTCTCCTTGTTGACCTTGGAGCCGTGTCCGGCCCGGCCGCGCGCGGTGAGCTTGAGCCAGGCCGTGCCGCGCTCACCGGCGGCGACGGGGTAGAGGTGCCGGCCGGTGCCGTCGTGGAAGGTGAAGGCGCCCGACTCGCCGACGCCCTCGGTGCAGCCCTCGAACAGCTCGGGGTGGTGGTCGGCGAGGAACCCGGAACCGTCCTCGGCGCTGGCCTCCTCGTCGGCGGTGAAGGCGACGACGATGTCCCGACGCGGCCGCACCCCCTCCCGGGCCCAGCCCCGCACCACCGCGAGGATCATCGCGTCCATGTTCTTCATGTCGACGGCACCCCGCCCCCACACGATGCCGTCGCGGATCTCCCCGGCGAACGGGTCGACGCTCCAGTCGGCGGCCTGGGCGGGTACGACGTCGAGGTGGCCGTGGACCAGGAGCGCGTCCGCGGTCGCGTCCGTCCCCTCGATGCGGGCGACGACGTTGGTGCGCCCCGCGGTCCGTTCGAGCAGGATCGGCTCCAGACCCGCTCCGGCGAGCCGCTCGGCCGCGTACTCGGCGGCGGGCCGCTCCCGGCAGTCGCCGCCGCCGAAGTTGCTGGTGTCGATCCGGATCAGCTCGGAGGTGAACCGGACGACCTCGTCCAGTGCCTGCTGGTCAGCCATACTGCTCCTCCACCGCGGCGGAGACGATCGTGGTGACCGCCTTGAAGGTACGGATGCCGTCGTACATGCTGCCTTCGGTGTACGCCACCTTCCGCTCGCCGACCCGGTCCACGCCGGGGACGACGGTGGCGGCCAGGGCGAGGTGCTCGGCGTCGAACTCCAGGGCGATGGTGAACGGCCCACCGGTCACGGGCTCGTGCCGTACCGCGAGCCGGGCCGCCTCCTTGGCTGCGGCGCGGATGTCGGCGGCGGTCCGCGCGGGCGTCCGGCAGACGGCCGCATACCTCGACACGTGGTCCTTGACGGCGACCTTGAGCGCCTCGGGCGCGTAGCCGAGGGCGTCCTCGCAGGCCAGGTCGTCGCCGGTGACGAGGACGACGGGGACGCCGTACTCGGCGACGACGTGCGCGTTGAGCAGACCCTCACTGGCGCGGACGTCGTTCAGCCAGACGCCGGTGATGGAGTTGGCGAGGTAGGTGTGGGCGAGGACGCCCTCCATGCCGGCGCCGGTGTGGTAGCCGACGAAGGCGACACCGTCGACGTCGCCGTGCTGGACGCCCTCGACCATGGAGAGCGACTTGTGGCGGCCGGTCAGCATCTCGGCGCGGTCGTCGAGCTGCTCCAGGAGCAGGTTGCGCATGCTCCAGTGGGCCTCGTTGATGAGGACCTCGTCGGCGCCGCCGTCGTGGAAGCCGAGGACGGCGGCGTTGACGTCGGAGGTGAACATCGGCCGGCACCGCTCCCACTGCGGCGTGCCCGGCAGCACGTCGCCGGGCCAGGTCACCCCGGTGGCGCCCTCCATGTCGGCGCTGATGAGGATCTTCATACCGCTTCACGTTACGCGTCGGGGGGAGAACTTCCTACGAGGCCGAGTCATCGGCGTCCGGCGAAGCGGCCGACGTCGACAGCGTCAGGACGAGGATGCCGACACCTGTGACGGCGAGACCGCCGGCCAGGACATCAGACGTCCGGCTCAGTCGCCCTTGCCCCTCGACCGCCGGTCAGCTCGGCCGCCCGGCCAGCAGCCACTTCGAGGGCAGCACGATCCTTTCCCCGTCGGCGGTGAACTCGACGGTGGTCAGGGGTAGTTCGCCGCTCGCCAGAACCGTGAGGCCCGCGCTGCGCAGGTACTCGGGGACCGCGGCGTCGGCGACCTCGCCGGGGGCGATGCCGTGCCGGAAGATCGGCGCGAGCTTGGGCGGCGGTCCCGACGGGCTCTGGGCTAGGCCGCCGAGGACAGGGCGGGCGGCCTCGGAGAGCTCGACGAGGAAGACCCGGCCACGGCTGCCCACGAGCGTGGCGATCGCGTCGATCACCGGCTGCCGGTCGTCGGGCTCGCACTGGTGCAGGACGCCCCGCATGTAGACGTTGGCGTCGCCGAGCTCCGCGTGCAGCGCCTCGACCTCGCTCTTCTCTGCCGCGTCGAGGAGCCGGTAGCCGGCCTGCCCGGCAGGGTCGGCGTGCCGGGCGTGGTCCAGGGCGGCCTCGGAGATGTCGGCGCCCAGGACCTGCGGAAAGCGTTCGGCGAGGAAGCGGGTCTGGGTGCCGTTGCCGCAGCCGAGGTCGACCAGGGGCAGGCCGGGATCGGTCAGGTGGGGTTCGAAGAGCGGGACGTGGACAGCCGCGGTCACGGCCGGGTCGGCGTCCCAGAACACCGCCCCCGGCTCGTCGGGCGCCTCACGCCAGAAGCCCTCCCAGGCACTCCGGTACCCACTCGTCACGCTCATGCCCAACTCCCCAGGACGCGGCCGCGTATGACCCGCCGTGAGTGACGGGCCAGTACGGTTTACCCTGCGCTGGTTTCGGCCACAAGCGCCTGGCGCGTACCTTCACGCCCCGTTCGGCAGACGTGCGCCCCCTGGATCTTCGGAGCTCGGGTCAGCGGCGCCGTGCGGTGAGTTCGAACCAGACGGTCTTCCCGGCGGCCGTACGGCTGGTGCCCCACTCCCGGGCGAGGGTCGAGACCACCCGCAGTCCGCGTCCCGCCTCGTCGCCGGGTTCGGCGCTGAGCAGGGTGGGCAGGGTGTGGTCGTCGTCGTCGACCTCGCAGAGCAGGGTCTCGCCGCGGATCAGCCGGAGCTGGACCGGGCGGCCGTGGGAGTGCCGCACTGCGTTGGTGACGAGTTCGCTGACCATCAGTTCGGCGGGGTCGGCGAGCCGGGCCAGGCCCCAGTCGTGGAGCTGCTCGCGAACCACGGCGCGGGCGCGGCGCACCTCGGCCGGGTCCAGGGCGAGCCGCCATTCGGCGACGTCCTCCGGCTCGATGCCGTTGAGGCGGGCCATCAGCAGGGCGACGTCGTCCTTGCGGCCGCCGCGGGTGTTGAGGGCGCGGATGATGGTGTCGCAGGCGTCGTCCATGGAGGCGGCCGGGTGGGCGGCGGACTCACAGAGGGTGGCGAGGCCGACACCGATGTCCTCGCCGCGCATCTCGACCAGTCCGTCGGTGCACATGACCAGCCGGTCGCCGGGGTCGACGCGCACCCGCAGCGACTGGAAGGCGACCCCGCCGACGCCGATGGGCGCCCCGGTGGGCAGGTCGAGGAGTTCGCTGCGCCCGTCGACCGCCCGCACCAGAACCGGTGGGATGTGCCCGGCGTTGGCGAGATGCAGTTCACTCTCGATCGGGTCGTAGACGGCGTAGAGGCAGGTGGCGAGATAGCTGTCGCCGAGGCGTTGTGCCAGGTCGTCGAGGTTGCGCAGGAGTTGGGCGGGCGGCAGGTCCATGGCCGCCATCGTCTGCACGGCGGTCCGCAACTGGCCCATCATCGCGGCCGAGTTGAGGCCGTGGCCCATCACGTCGCCGACGACCAGGGCGGTGCGGGCGCCGGGGAGCTTCACCGAGTCGAACCAGTCGCCGCCGACGCGGCCGAGCAGGGTGCCCGGCAGATAGCGGGTGGCGATGTCGCAGCCCGCCATGCGCGGCGGGATGTGCGGCAGCATGCTGTCCTGGAGGGTCTCGGCGACGCTCTCCTGGTAGGTGTACATGCGCGCGTTGTCGAGCACGAGCCCGGCGCGGGCGGCGAGTTCGGCACCGGTGACCCGGTCCATGTCGTTGAACATCTCGCGCTCGGGGTGGCGCAGCAGGATCATGAAACCGAGCACGACCGTGCGCGCCTTGAGCGGGACGACCAGCATCGAGCGGCCGGTGATCAGCGGCCGGATGTCCCGCTTCTCGAACTGGGAGGCGATGGCGTGGCCCATCTCCTCACTGATCCGCGGCACCAGGACCGGTTCGCCGGTGGTCATGCACTGGAAGAACGGGGTGTGCGCCGGGAACGGCATGGCCTCGCCGACGGGGACCACGTCGTCCCAGCGGCCGGGTTCGTCGGTGTGCTCCAGGGCGACCCGGTGCCACATGGTGGTGGTGTCGGGCACGCCGTCCGGGAACTCCTCGCCGGCGACGACCTGTTCGCGCAGATAGGTGCCGGCGACATCGGTGAAGCGGGGTACGACGGCTCTGCTGACCTCGATGATGGTGCGGGACAGGTCGAGCGAGGTGCCGATCTTCCCGCTGACCTCGTTGAGGAATTCGAGGCGTTCGCGGACGGCCGCGTACTCCAGGTCCTCGCCCTCGTCGTCGGCGAGTTCGGCGGGCACCGGCAGCCCCTGGGCGGCCGCCCGGGCGGCGCGCTCCCGGCGGGCGATGCGCTCGGTGCGCCGGGCGACGCCCCAGTCGGGGGTGACGGGCACCCGGTCGTTCTGGCTGAACTCCAGGATGGGGTAGCCGAGTTCGAGGACCTGGGCGACGATCCGGGCGCTCTCGTCGACGCTCATGCTGGGCAGGATCTCGGGCAGCCGGCGGGCGAGCTGCTCCGCGCCGGGGAAGTCGGTGTGCAGGGCGAAGCCGGGCGCGATGCGCTCGACGGCGATGCCCTCGTCCCGCTCGGCCCGGCGCAGCCGCTCGGCGTCCGCGGCGAGCACCAGCAGCCGCTCGTTGCCCGGCCCGACCAGCGGGTAGGCCCACCAGAGCACATCGGCGCGGTCGCGGTCGGGCACGGTGAGCCGGGCGCGGCCCGCGGCCGGGAAGTTCAGCCGCCCGTCGAGGGAGGACTCCAGGTCGGGGCCGAGGCCGTCGTACGCCGCGTAGGCGCCGTACGGGGTGATCTCGTCGTCGGGGAACGCGCCGGAGACGGGCAGCAGGTCGAGGACGGAGCGGCCGATCGCGTCCTCCTTGGCGGCGCCGAACAGCCGCCGGGCGCCGGTGCTCCAGTGCGAGACCCGGCCCTCGCGGTCGACGACGACCACGGCCAGGGGGATGCGGCCCGCCGTGCCGTCCCCAGCACCGAGGCTGGGATATGTGTCCCGCTCGCTGCCATGGTCCATGGCCCAGGCCCTCTCTCCCCACGGCTCCGCAAAAGATCTGTGCCGCCCGCCACTACCGTACGGTGGCCGCCGGTCGCGATGTGTGGCAATCCTGGAATTTGTTTCACCGGACCGCGCCGGCGCGCAGGTCCGCGCCCCGGTGCGGTGCGCACCCGCTCCCGGTCCGGTCCTCTTCAGTCCTCGTGGCCGAGCTGGAGATCGCGTTCGGTGCGGCCGCCGCCCGCGACCTGGAGGACCGTGGCGACCGGCGGGTAACCGGCGGCGATGACGGTGTACTCGCCGGAGGACAGGTCCACGAACCGGAACGTTCCGTCGGCGCCGGTGGTGAGGGTGTCCACGACGTTCCCGGCGGCGTCGAGCAGAGTCACCCGGGCGTCCTCCACGGGCCTTCCGCCGCCGGCCCGTACGGTCCCCTTCAGCACGGCCCCGCCCGCGAGTTCGACGTTCTGCCGGGTCTCCCGGGAGGCCTGGACGGTCACCGGGAGGGCGGCCGGGCGGAAGGCGGGGGCGCTGGCGGCGAGGGTGTACTCGCCGGCCACCAGCTCGGTGATCACATAGCCGCCCTCACGGCCGCTGCGGACGCCGGCGACGACCTCGCCGTGCACGTTGGTGAGGGTGACCGTGGCGTCCCGTACCGGTGTGCCGTCGGCGGTGAGCACGCTGCCCGCGAGCCGCCCGGCGCCGCCGAGGACGACGTCCAGCTCGACGGGCCGCTCGCCGACCGTCACGGTGACGGCCTGCGGCTGGTGGCCGCCGGCGGCGGCGATCAGGACATACGCCCCCGAGCCGGGCGTGGCCAGGGCGTACCGGCCGTCCTCGCCACTGGCGCCCCGGCCGATCTGCCGGCCGACGGCGTCGATGAGGGTGAGCGCGGCGCGCGGCACCGCGGTCCCGTCGGGGTGCTGCACCGTGCCGCAGACGGGGATCCCGGCGCCGGTGTACCGCGACCGGGCCTGCGGGATCGGGGCGTTCACGGCTTCGGTCTCCGTTTCGGCGGTGGGATGGGACACCAGCGGTTTCTCCTTGAGGAAGCAGGCGACGACCAGGCCGAGGACGAGCACCGGGACCAGGTAGAGGAAGATCCGGGGCATGGCGTCGGCGTAGGCGCGGATGTAGGCGTCACGCAGGGGCGGAGGCAGCGTGTGGACCAGCTGCGGGGTGAGGGACTCGGGGTCGGGCAGGCGGGCGCCGGCGTGGGCGGGGAGACGTCTGTGCAGGGCGTCGGTGAGCCGGTCGGCGAAGAGGGTGCCGAAGACGGCGGCACCGACGCTGCCGCCGATCTGCCGGAAGTAGTTGCTGGCGCTGGTGGCGGTGCCGAGGTCGGCGGGCCGTACGGAGTTCTGCACGGCGAGGACCAGCACCGGCATCACCAGGCCGATCCCGGCGCCGAGGACGGCCATCCAGATGCTGTACTGCCAGCGCGGGGTGCCGGCTTCGAGGCGGGACAGCAGCCACATGCCGACGACGGACAGCGCTCCGCCGAGCACCGGGTGGACCCGGTAGCGCCCGGTGTGACTGATGAGCTGTCCCGCGACGACCGACGCGCCGACGATGCCGCCCATCATGGGCAGCATCAGCAGGCCTGACTCGGTCGCCGAGGCGCCGTCGACCATCTGCAGGAAGGTCGGCAGGTAGCTGGCGGCGCCGAACAGGGCCACCCCGACGACCAGACCGACCAGGCCGGTGACGTTGAAGACGGAGTCCCGGAACAGCCGTGGCGGGATGAGGGGTTCGACCGCGTGGTGCTCGACGACGAGGAACAGTCCGGTGGCGGCCACCGCCCCCGCGCCGAGCCCGAGGATGACGTGCGAGCCCCACTCGTACTCCGTTCCGCCCCAACTGGTCAGCAGTACCAGGCAGGTGGAGGCGGCGGCGAGCAACAGGGCGCCCAGCACGTCGAAACGGGCGCGGGGCCGGGGCTTGGGCAGTTTCAGCACGACGGTGATGACGGCCAGGGTGACCAGCCCGAAGGGGACGTTGACGTAGAAGCACCAGCGCCAGGAGAGGTGGTCGGTGAAGTAGCCGCCGAGCAGCGGTCCGGCGACCGAGGCGAGGCCGAAGGCGGCGCCGATCAGGCCCATGAAACGGCCGCGCCGCCGGGGCGGCACGATGTCGGCGATGATCGCCTGCACCCCGATCATCAGCCCGCCCGCGCCGATGCCCTGGACGGCGCGGCAGGCGATCAGCTGGTCCATGCTCTGCGCCCGTCCGGCCAGCGCGGAGCCGACGGTGAAGACGAGGATCGCGAACTGGAAGACGCCCTTGCGGCCGATGAGGTCGCCGAGCTTGCCGTAGACGGGGAGGCCGACGGTGGCGGTGAGCAGATAGGCGGTGATCGCCCAGGACATCCGGTCCAGGCCGTGCAGCTCGCCGACGATCCTCGGCAGCGCGGTGGACACGATCATCTGGTCCAGCGCGGCGAGGAGCAGGGCGAGCATCAGCCCGCAGAACACCAACCAGGTGCGGCGCGGCCCGAGTCCGGGCGCCGGGACGGGTTCCGGCACGGGGGCGTCCGAAGGCGCCGCGACCGGTTCCTCGTACTGCACCAGCGTCGTTCCGCCCACGTACCGCTCCCCTCGTCGCGCCTGCGCACATGTGCCGCCTTATGTCCCGTAGGGCGACAACTGCGAGCAAGCGCGACGAGTTACGGCACGAGTCCGGTCGGCCCGGAGATCCACTCGAACCGGTGAGGAGCCAACAGGCCCGGTTTCCCGGGAGGTTACTTCTCGACCTCGGCGGCGAGCTTGTCGAGCACGGCGTCGTAGATCCGGCCGAGGCCCTTGGGCGCGAAGGTCTTCTCGAAGAAGCCGCCGATGCCGCCGGCGCCCTGCCAGGTGGTGTGCACGACGACCCTGGCCCTGCCCTCGCCGGCCGGGGTGACCCGCCAGGTGGTGACCATGGAGGAGTTGCGGTCCTTCTCGACCAGCTCGCCGTCGGTGGGCTCACTGACCTCCAGGAGGCAGTCCCGGACCCGCTTGCTGGTGGCCTGGAGCTTCCAGTGGACGAGGCTGCCCTCGCCGTCGCCGCCCTCGCGCACCTCGTACTCGCTGAAGTGCTCGGTCAGCAGCTTCGCGCGCGTGCCGCTGTAGTCGGCGAGCGCGTCGAACACCGTCTCCGCATCCGCGCCGACGACCCGCTCCGTAGTCGCCTCGACCTGCGCCATCGCTTTCCTCCAGCACCTGAGTTCTCGGGGTTGCGCCAAGCCAACCACCCCGGCGCCCGGCCACCCAAATCGGGGTGCCGTAAGCGATCGGAAACGCGGTCGGAAACGTCGTCCGCGCGGTCTCCACAGATCGTTCGCACGATCATGGGAACAGATGTTCTATTCTGTGGGCAGTGCTACCGAGGAGGCGTCATGCGCTGGGAGAACCTCACCGAGGAGGCCGGACACGGCCGGGCCGGGGCCGCGCTGTTCGGCGCGGACGCGGTCACGACCCGGACCTTCGACACGCCTGAGTTCCGGGGGCCTCGCGGATGCCGTTCGAATGGACGGTGAACCCGTACCGGGGCTGCACGCACGCGTGCTCGTACTTCACTGCATGACCCTATTGAGCCCGGGAGGGCCGATGCTCAACACTCCGAACGCGGACAAGGCCTGGAAAGGCATGACGAGGTCATTCCCGACCCCGGAGGCGCCAGGCCAGTATGCCGCCCCGAGCAAGGCGGAGAGGACGGCTTACGCCGTGCTGCTGCACGGACCGGCTGCACGCTCAGACGGCGCCGACGCGAGTCAGTGGCTGCTGCTGCGCGACCGCACAGCGAAGCGCCAGTAACCGGCGCACCGGCAGCAGCCACACTTCAGGAACGCGTCAGACGCCCAAGACGCCCTCGAGGTAGTCCTGCACCGGCCCGTACAGGCCACGCGGAACCAGCCCGCGGACGATCGCCCTGCGAGGCCCAGACGACCCCTGTGACTTCCCTGGCGCTCGCCGGGGCGTTTCCCTGTGTGCGCTCAGGTCAGCACAGGCCGTCTTTAGACAGGTAGCTCTTGGCCACACCCACGTGAAGAACCCCCGGGGTGGAGAGCTGATGGCGTCAGATATCGGAGAGGTCACCGGAGTTGGTGCAGGCGGTGATGGACAGTTCCTCGCCGATGACCCGGCACCGCACTCTCGCGCCGGTATAGCCCGGCGGGGTCGAGTGGCGCACCGCGTTGAAGCTGATGGTGCGGTCGGAGCCGACGAGGCGTTCCTCGCCCAGGGCGAGCGCGAGCGGCTCGACGGGCAGAACGTGCAGGGTGGTGCGTTCGATGTCCAGGCGGTCGGCGGGTATCTGCCCGGTCGCCCGATGACGGCGGGAGTTCACCTGCTCGCACCATTTACGACAGGCATCGGCGAGTTCGGCGAAGGAGTCGTAGACGGGCAGCAGATTCGCGCTGGTGGGCACCAGGTCGGCCTTCGCGATGCGGACCGTGGCCTCCGCGCCGCCCTTCGATTCGGGGTCGTAGGGCGCGCAACTGACGACCTGGCAGCCGTTACGGCAGTGTTTGCGGCAGTGTTCAGCGGGCGGCGCAGGCCCGGACGAAGGCGTCGGCGAGTTCGGCTGGGCGGGTGAAGAGGGCCTCGTGGCTGCCGGGGGTCTCGATCATCAGCGGGTTCTTCAGTCGCTGGGGGAAGCGCTCGGCCCAGTGCCACTCGCCGGGCAGGGAGATGTCGTCCTCCGACAGGACGTAGGCGGTGGGGATGTCGAGGGCGTAGAACGCGCTCGTGTCCGGCTTCTCGGTGAACGTGCCGAGCGGCTGCGGGACCAGCACGGAGTGGACGATCCGCTGCGTCTCCTCGTCCGCGTCCTGCATGAACGCCTGCTGGAACACCTCGAACGGGAACGTCACCCCGTTGTTGCCGGAGGCGGCCGCCACGGCACGGAACATCTCGCCGTAGTGCGGCGGGCACGCGTCGATCAGCGACTCGCCATCGTTCGGCACGAACGCGCTCCAGAAGACGAGCCGGCTGAGGCGGGACGCGAGCCGAGGCGCGGCGCCCGTCAGCACGTAGCCGCCCCAGCTGTGGCCGACCAGCGTCACGTCGTTGAGGCCGGCGCGCTCGACGTAGTCCACGAGGCTGTTCACACAGTCGGTGAGGGTCACGTCGCGCGGGTCGTCGTCCTCGCCCAGTCCGGCCAGGGTCGGGGTGTACACCTGGTGTCCGGCGGCTCGCAGCTCGTTCGCGACGGGGCGCCACGCCCAACCGCCGTGGCAGGCTCCGGTCACCAGGACGAAGGTCTCGCCGGTCTCTCGGGTCTCGCTCATGTCGATCTCCTTTGATCGGGTCACAGCTGATCGGTCAGCCCTGATCGGGGTCAGAGCCAGCGCGGGAGCTTCGGGAACTCGCCCGTGCCGCGCAGGTCGTCGGTGCCGCTCCGGCCGGTGAGCCAGGCGGCGAGGGCGTACGGCGGTCCGGAGACCGTCGTACGGGGTGTGGCGGAGCCGAGTACGACGGTGCCGTGACCGCCGTCCGCCGACAGTTCGGCACCGGTGTCGGCGCCCACCCGGGACGTCATCCACCCGGCGACGTCCTCGACCAGGGCCCAGGCCAGTTCGGGAGGCAGCGCCTCCATGCCGACGCCCACGTCGAGGTCGACCAGGTGGAGCCAGACCTCGCGGACCCGCAGCCAGGGCACCTCGGAGGCCTGGATCTCGCGGCCCTGGCCGCTGGTGACCGTGGCCTGCCAGGCGTCGTCGGACAGCATCCGGGCGGCCTTGGCGAATTGTTCGCCGGACGCACGCAGATCGGCCCGCTGCTCGGCGAGCGCACGGCCGGCGCCCGCCTCGATATCGGCTCCCCGCTGGTCCGGCGAGTCGTACATGGGTGTACGGACGTCGGTCGCGGCCCAGGTCAGCAGGTTGACCAGGGCGTCGGCGTTGCGGGCCAGGTGGGTGAGGAGGTGGCCGCGGGTCCAGCCGGGCAGGGCCGAGGGCTCGGCGACGGCGGGGGCGGGCAGTACGTCGACCGCGTCCTCCAGGCGCCGTTGGCCCTCCTCGGCCCAGCCGAGAAGGGTCCCCACAGGGATCACGGCTTCTCCTCGACGATCGTGTTCACGCACTCGCCGACGCCCTCGACCACTGTCCGTACGACCTGGCCGGGCTTCAGGAACACCTTCGGATCACGGGCCGCACCGACCCCTCCCGGCGTACCGGTGAGCACGAGGTCGCCCGGCTCCAGTGTCGTGAACGTGCTGAGGTAGGCGGCGATGTCGGCCGGCGTGAAGAGCAGGTCGGAGGTGCGCGAGCGCTGCATGACCTCGCCGTCCACCTCGAGGCGGATCTCCAGGTCGGCCGCGTCGTCGATCTCGTCGCCGGTGACCAGCCAGGGCCCGGCCGGGGTGCTGGCCTCCCAGGCCTTGCCCTGCAGCCACTGCGGGGTGCGCCACTGCCAGTCCCGCATGGAGATGTCGTTGACGACGGTGTAGCCGGCGATCGCGGCCGCCGCCTCCTCCCGTGTGGCCCGGCGGCGCAGCCGGGAGCCGACGACGAAGCCGAGTTCGGCCTCCCAGTCCAGCTGCTCCGTCTCGCCCGGGTGGACGATGTCGTCGCGGGCGCCGAGCAGGACGTTGGCGAACTTGCCGAACAGGGCCGGGTACGACGGCATCTCGCGGCCCATCTCCGCTATGTGGGTGCGGTAGTTGTGGCCCACACAGAAGATCTTGGCCGGGGTGGTGACGACCGGGGCGAGGTCGAGGGCCGCGGTGTCGTGGGCCGGGCCGTCGGCGGCGGCCGCGTGCGTGCGCCAGTCGGGGCGGCGCAGCAGGGCGGCGACATCGGGGGCGCCGGTCTCCACGGCCTTCTCGCCGTCGATACGGACGGCGGCGGTGCCGTCGGCGGTGCGGATGGTGGCGAGCTTCATGAGGCGGAACTCCGGGTCTCGGTACGGGCCAGGTTGAGCGCCTCGTAGAGCGGCGCGTCGTTGAAGGTGAAGAGGTCGAGGCCGCTGCCGGCTGCCGCGATGGTCAGCTCGCACCAGGACGGCACGGCGATCAGGTCTCCCTGGGTGACCTCGGTGACCCGGTCGTCGAGCGTGACGGTGCCGCTGCCGCGGAACACCTGCCAGACCGACGAACCCACGGTCCGGCGGGCGGCCGTCGCCGCACCCGGGCGCAGCCGGTGCATCTCGGTGCGCAGGCTGGCGAGGGCGTCGCGGCCGGTGGCGGGGTTGGTGAAGCGGATGCCGGCGTGACCAGGCTCGATGACACCGGGCAGGCCCTCGTCCGCCAGCTCCAGCTGGGCGGTGAGCGCGTCGTCGGTGTCCGCCCAGCGGTAGGCCATCAGCGGGGAATGGGGGGTGTCCCCGGCCGCGATCGGCCGCAGCCCCGGGTGACCCCACAGCCGCTCCGAACGCGAGCGCGACGGGGTCGACCGGTCCGATACCCCGTCCTCGCCGAACTCGAAGAACCCGGCGTCGAGTCGGTGCACGAGCGGGATGTCGAGGCCGTCCAGCCAGACCATCGGCGCGTCGCCGACGTGGTGGTGGCCGTGCCAGTGCATGGACGGGGTGAGCAGCAGGTCACCGGGGCGCATCTCGACGGCGTCGCCGTTGACGACCGTCCACACGCCCTCGCCCTCCAGGACGAACCGGAAAGCGCCCTGCGAGTGCCGGTGCGCGGGGGCGACCTCGCGGGGGCCAAGGTACTGAATCGCCGCCCAGAGATTGGGAGTTGCGTACGGCCGACCGGGCAGACCCGGGTTGGCGAGCGCGATCGCCCGCCGCTCACCGCCCCGCCCGACCGGCACCAGATCGCCGGAGCGGCGAGCCAGCGGCAGCAGCGTGTCCCACGGCCAGATGTGCGGTACCGCTTCCGGCTGCGGGGTGAGCGGCATCAGGTCGCCGATCTCGGTCCACAGCGGGATGAGCCCGGCCGCGGCGAAGCCGTCGTACAGCTTGCGGAGTTCGGGGTCGGTCTCCTGAGGGGCTATGACGGTGTCGGTGGTCATCAGGCGTCTCCTTCGGCTTCGGCTTCGAGGCGGCGTGCGATGTCGGCGCGCAGTGACTTCTTGTCGATCTTCCCGACCTTGGTGGCGGTGAGTTCCGGGACCGTGACCAGCCGGTCGGGGAGCTTGAAGCGCGCGGTGCCGGCGTGCTCCATGACCTGGTGGACGTCGGCGAGGGTCACCGTTCGGCCGGGTTCGGGGACGACGTAGAGGCAGATGCGCTCGCCGAGGTCGGCGTCGGGCATCGCCACGGCGGCGGCGCGGGCCACGCCCGGGGTCTGGTAGGCGAAGTTCTCGATCTCCTCGGCGGAGATGTTCTCCCCGCCCCGGATGATCATGTCCTTGTCGCGGCCCTCGACGACGAGGTTGCGGTCAGGCAGCAGGCGCACGATGTCGCCGGTGCGGTACCAGCCGTCCTCGGTGAAGGCGCGGGCGTTCTGCTCCTCGGCGCGGTAGTAGCCGCGCGGGGTGTAGGGGCCGCGGGTGAGCAGCACGCCCGGGGTTCCTTCCGGGACCGGGTTGCCCAGTTCGTCGACGACGAGGAGTTCGTCGTCCTCGCACATGGGGCGGCCCTGGGTCGTGCAGATGATGTCCTCGGAGTCGTCCAGGCGGGTGTAGTTGAGGAGGCCCTCGGCCATCCCGAACACCTGCTGGAGGGTGCAGCCGAGCTCCGGGCGGACGCGGCGGGCGACGTGGTCGGCCAGGCGCGAGCCGCCGACCTGGAGGACGCGCAGCGAACTCAGGTCCGCTTCCAGGTGGTCCTCTCGGTACTCCAGCCAGCGCTGGGCGATGGCCGGGACCACGGCGGTCGCGGTGACGCCCTCGCGCTCGATCAGCGCGAAGGCCTTCTCCGGGCTGGGCGAGCCCAGGACCACGCGTCCGCCGACCAGCAGCGTGCCGAGCAGGCCCGGGCAGGCGAGCGGGAAGTTGTGCGCGAGGGGCAGGGCCGCGAAGTAGACCGTGTCGGGGCCGAAGTCGCAGACCTCGGCGCTGCGGCGGGCATTGTAGACGTAGTCGTCGTGGGTGCGGGCGATGAGCTTGGGCAGTCCGGTGGTGCCGCCGGAGAGCAGGAAGACGGCGATGGAGCGGCTGTCGGGCCGGTACGCGTCCACGGCGGCCCGGTCCTTTGGTGTGCCGGGCGCGGCGCACAGCTCCCGCAGGTCGACGCCCCCGTCGCCGATCTTGTCGCCGAGGACGAGGAGGTGCCGCAGGGTCTCGGAACGCTCCGCGATCTGGGCCGCCATGGCCTGGTGGTCGTGGTCCTTCAGGAAGTCCGGCACCGCGATCGCCACCGCCTCGCTGTGCTCGACGAGATGGCCGATCTCGTGCGTGCGGTGGCCGGGCAGGGCCATCACCGGGATCACACCGAGCCGCAGGCAGGCGTACGTCAGGATCACGGACTCGGCGGAGTTGGGCAGTTGCACCACGAGCCGGTCGTCCGGGCCGAGGCCCAGCGCGGCCAGCCGCAGCGCGGCGGCGTCCGCCCGCTCGGCGAGCTGCCGATGTGTCAGCCGTTGGGTGCCGTCGAAGACCGCGACCGCCTCGGGGTTCGCGTCGGCGACGGCCAGGAGCCGGTCACCGATGGCGTGGCCCTCCCAGTAGCCCTTCGCCGTGTAGCGCTCGGCGTACTCCGCGGGCCAGGGCACAGCGCCGTTGCTGGTGGGCCTGGGCATGGTCGTTCTCCTTACCGGTGGGGTCGATCGACGATCACAGCGTCGAGCGCGATCAGGCCGTCGGCGGTGAGGCGCAGCGGGTTGATCTCGATCTCGGCGGTGTCCGGGCTGGCGGCCAGGGCGGCGGCGAGCGTGGCGGCGACCCGGCCGAACTCGGCGCGGTCGAGCACCGGCCCGCCGCGCCAGCCGTCGAGCAGCGCACGGGCGGCCAGCTCGTCCGGCATGGCCGCGGCCTCGGCCTCGGACAGCGGGGCGAGCCGGATCGCCACGTCGGCGAGCGCCTCGGCAGCCGTGCCGCCCAGCCCGGCCAGCACGACCGGCCCGAAGACCGGGTCCCGCCGCGCCCCGAGGACGAGGTCGACGCCGGACGGGGCCATCGACTCGACGAGGTAGCGGCGGTCGGAACCGATGGCGTCCAGCGCCGCGTCGAGCTCCGCGGGGGTGCGGACACCGAGGTGCACCCCGCCGATCTCCGTCTTGTGCAGAATCCCGGCGTCGAGGACCTTCACCGCCACCGGCCCGCCCAGCACGCGCAGCGCGTGGTGCGCCTCGGCACGGTCACGGCAGGCGACCCGGTCGGGGGTGCGGATCCCGAGGTCGGCCAGGAAGGTCTTGGCGGCATCCTCGTCGAGGGGACCTCCGGGCACTCGGTGGCCCGCGCGAAGCTCCCCCTCGGGGACCGACAAGGCTCCCTGCCGGGCATGCGTCACCAGCGCCCGTACAGCGTTGGCGGCGGAGGAAGGCCCCGTGAGCGCCGGGATGCCCGCCTTGTGCAGCCGCGCCCGCTGCTCGGCGACGTCCTCGTGGAGGCCGCCGACGACCACCACGGCCGGGAAGTCCGCGCCGAGGCCGGCGTCCTGGGCGGCGGACGCCACGTCCACGCTGTCGGGCTCGGCGAGGGCGTAGACGGCGAGCAGGTCCACTGCCGGGTCGGCAGCCGTCGCGCCCAGCACACGGGCGAAGGTCTCGCCGGGCCGGCCGGTGTCGACCGGATTGCGCTGGTAGGTCAGCGGGGGCAGAAGCCCGCCCAGGATCTCCTGCGTGGACTCGGCGAGTATCGGCGTGCGTACGCCGTCGGCGCCCGCCCGGTCCGCCAGCAGGAGACCCGGACCCGCCTGGGCGGTCACGATACCGAGCCCCGGGTCCTGGTTCGGGCGGAGCCGCACGCGGGAGAGCGCGGTGAGCGCGTCCACCAGCTCCCGTTCGTCGTCCACGACCACCGCCCCGGCCTGCCGCAGCGCGGCTCGCGTCGTACGCCAGCCGGTGGCCAGCGCGCCGGTGTGCGACCGGGCGAAGTCACCGACGTCGCTGCGGCCGACCACCAGCGCCACGACGGGCTTGACGGCGGCGACCCGGCGTACGGCGGCCACCAGGCGCGGTCCGTCGGGCACCGTCTCCACATGCAGGGCCACAGCTGTCGTACGACCGTCTCCCGCGAGGTGCTCCAGGACGTCCGCGGAGGTGACGTCGAGGCCCGCTCCGATGCCCACGCCGAGGCTGATCCCGTTGCCCGCGTCGGCCAGGTCGAAGGCGAGCGCGTGGTTGACGCCGCCGCTGGCCGCGACCACCGCGATCTCCCCGGCCGGCAGCTGCCCCGCCGCGGGGACGAAACTGGCCGTCAGCCCCAGGTGGGGCGCGAAGTAGCCGGAGGTGTTGGGGCCGAGCAGCCGGATCCCGGTCTCCGCTGCGACCCGGCGCAGGGCGTCGGCGTACCGCTCGCCCTCCGGGCCCGCCTCGCCGAAGCCGCCGGCGCAGACCAGCGCCGCACGGCAGCCCGAGGCGGCCGCCTCGGCCAGCGCGTCCGCGCAGCCGGAGGCCGGCACGCACAGCACGGCCAGGTCGAGCCTTGCAGCGGTGTGCGCGGCGGCTTCGGCGACCGAGGCGTACACGCCCGCGTCGGGGTCGGGGCGGCGTGCGTTGACGAGGGCTCGCGCGCCGGGGAAGGCGGCCAGGGAACGGGCCATGGCGGCGCCGAGCTTGCCGGCCTGCCGCGAGGCGCCGATCACGACGACGCCCTCGGGAGCGAAGAGTGGGGTCAGGTCAGTGGTCATGCGCCGGCCTCCAGGTTCGTAGAGCCCACCAGGTCGGCCCGCCCCGACAACAGGAGTGTCTCGGCGCGGTCGTCGTCCATGCCGTCCTCCACGATCAGCGCGGGCACTCCGTGCACCAGCCGGGCCTGCTCCGCGACCAGTGACCGGGTGAGCGGGGTTCCGCCATGGACGGCGACCAGTTCCGCGGGCACCTCGTCGGCCAGGCGGCCGTACACCTCGGCCAGGCCCGCCTCCGCGTCCGGCGCGGTGAGCCACCGGCAGCCCCCGGCCTTTCGCAGGCCCTCGATCTCCTGCGCCCTCAGGCGACGCCCGGCGAAGCTCCGCCCACCGACCGTCAGCGGCGTGTCCAGGGGCGCCAGCCCCTCGTGCCCCGCCCGCCAGTCGTCCTCCACGCGCGCCACGAACGCCGGATCACGGCGCGCGATCCGTTCCTTGCCGATGCTGCGCGAGATGAAGTGGAAGGCGAACCGGGTCGGCTCGAACGCGTCGTGGTAGCGCCCGAAGTGCTCCCACCAGGACAGGCTCGGCCGCGCGGAGCCCTGGATCTTCGCCACCGAGGGCTGCCGCGCCGCCTCGTACGCCTCCAGTGCGGTCGGCAGGTCGTCCGGGTGCGCGATCAGGCTGTCGGCGAGCGCGATGGCGTCCTCCAGGGCCATCTTGGTGCCGGAGCCGACGGAGAAGTGCGCGGTGTGCGCGGCGTCGCCGAGCAGGACGACATAGCCGCTGTGCCAGCGCCGGGTGCGCCGGGTACGGAAGTTGCCCCAGCGCGAGTTGTTGACCAGCAGTTCGTGACCGTCGATCTGCTCGGCGAACAGCTTCTCCAGGTACTGCTTGCTCTTCTCGTCGCTCGGGCCGGGCGGCTGCGCGGTGTCGAACTCGTCGAGGCCCGCCCGCCGCCAGGACTCCTCGTCGGTCTCCACGATGAAGGTGCTGACCTCGTCGCTGATCGGGTAGCCGTGCACGGCGAAGGTGCCGTGCGGGCCCTGCTCGTGCACGAAGGTGAGCCCGTCGAAGAGGTAACTGGTCCCGAACCAGATGAACTTGGCGGTCGCGACCTCGGCCTCCGGGACGAGCACATCCGCGAACCGGTCGCGGAAGCGGGAGTTCGCGCCGTCGGCGGCCACGATCAGGTCGTAGTCCGCGAGCTCGGCGGGGTCCGCCGGGATCTCGGTGCTGAAGCGCAGCTCGACCCCGACCTCCTCGGCCCGCCGGTGCAGCAGTTGGAGCAGGGTCTTGCGGGTGATGGCGGCCATGCCGTTGCCGCCGCAGTGGAGGCGCTGCCCCTTCAGCCGGACCTCGATGTCGTCCCAGTGCCGGCCGTGCTCCGCCAGACCAGTACGCAGGACCGGGTCGGCCGCGTGGATGGCGGCCAGGGTCGCGTCCGAGAACACCACGCCGAAGCCGAAGGTGTCCTCCGCCCGGTTCCGCTCGAAGACCGTCACCTCGACCGACGGATCGGCCTGCTTGATGAGCGCCGCGAAGAACAGCCCACCGGGGCCGCCTCCCACGCAAGCGATCCGAGAAACCATGGCTCCTGCCTCCACGTCGAGAACAAGCGACGGGCTCACGCCCACCAGCAGTATGTGTCACTCCACATACGGGCGTCAATGGTTTGAAACATGAAGAGCACTACCCCCCACCACTCGCTCACCTGCGGGTAAGGCAGAAATCAGAATCAGCCAGATCCAGACAGCGCATCTTCTGCACGACCGTCCGTGTGACATAGTCGGTTCCGTGAAGCCTCGTTCCATCGTCTTCGACCTCTTCGGCGACTACGTCCGCTACCGCGGCGGCGCCGCCCGGCTACGCACCCTCAGCACGCTGATGGGGAGCTTCGGCGTGGGCGACAGCACCGTGCGGGTGGTGCTGGCGCGGCTGCGCAAGGAAGGCTGGTTCGACGTCCGGCGCGAGGGCAGGGAGACGCTGTACGCGCTGAACACGCGCAGCCTCCAGGTGCTGGACGAGGGCCGCTCGCGCATCTTCGACCGGGCGCCGGGCGAGTGGGACCGGCACTGGCACATGGTCATCTACTCGGTGCCGGAGACCGAGCGCGGAGTGCGCGACCGCATCCGCAAGGAGCTGGCCTGGCTGGGCTTCGGCCCGCTCGCCCCCTCCACGTACGTCGCGCCGCACGACCGGATCCGGCAGGTGCGCGAGAAGTTCGCCGACGAGCCGGCCGTACGCCTTGACACCCTGCGCTGCGAGTCGTCCGGGCTGCCGGTCGACCGCGCGATGGCTGCGCGGTGCTGGGACCTGGACGCGCTCAACGAGGACTATCGGGAGCTGCTGCGCACCTACCGCGTCCGGATGCCGTCGTACCGGGGCGGGCACCTCAGCCCCGAGGAAGCGCTGGTCGAGCGCATGAAACTCACCTACGACTACCGCAAGTTCCCCTTCCGCGACCCCGACCTGCCGACCGAACTCCTCCCGGCGGGCTGGGTGGGCCACGAGGCGCACGAGATGTTCCTGGAGGCTCACGAACTCCTCGGGCCCGCCGCCGAGCGGTTCTACGACGAGGTGGCGGACGGGCGCCCAGCCGGCCGCACCTGACGACATGCTTGGGGCCCGCCACCGTGTCACGCGGCGGCGGGCCCCAAGCATGTGCGCGCTACAGCAGCGGCAGGTCCACCAGGTCCAGGACGGTCGTCCCGGCCTCGAACTCCCGTGCCGCACCGCACCGCACCGCACCGCACCGCACCGCACCGCACCCGGTGAGCGTGACCTTCACCGGGCCGTCGCTCGTCACCCGCAGCTTGGCCGTGCAGTCGACCTTGGCCGGCTTCGGGTCGATGGTCACGGCGCCGACGTTCTTCGCGTCGATGACCAGCTCGTCCGCCTTCGGGACATGATCAGGGAGGCGGGTCCGTACAGAGCGGTTCCCAGCGTCACCACACCGATGGAGCGGGTGCGCCCGGAGGACAGGGCGCGGGCGGCGTTGTTCATGCGGTAGCCGAGCTCCTCGCCGGCTTCCAGGACGCGGCGGCGTACCGCGGCCGAGACGTACGGCTCGTCGTTGTAGACCCGGGAAACCGTCTTCTGCGAGAGGCCGGCCAGCCGGGCGACATCCACACTGCGCGGGGCAGCGGAACTCCCGCCCCGCCCTGCGCCTCGCCTCATGGTGACTCCGGATGCTCGTGACCGCTGGTGGCCCCGGGACCCTCTGACTGCGCTGTCATGCCTACGCAGTCAGAAGACGGAAGTCAAGCATCTGACCCAAATTCGTAACCCGGTGCGGATGCCGGTCAGAGAGCACGCAACCTCGCAGTCGAGCCTTTCCGACCAGGTCAGGGCATGCCCAAGACGTTCTTACTGCAGCGCCAACCAGCACCGGCAGGCCGTACTGCGGCCGCGACATAGTGGGGCCGTACCGCGGCCTCGTACAGCCCCCTCCTGCGAGTCCTGACTGCCGGTCAGCCGAACAGGCGCCGCTGGATTTCCCGCCGGTAGTCCTCCAGGGTGCGGTCGAGGTGTACGGCGGCGGCCTCGGCGGCCTCGGCGGGTCGGCCGTCTCGAATGGCGCGGTAGATCGCCTCGTGTTCCTCGACCGCTGCCGCGGTGCCGTCACCGAAGGAGTCGTGGATGCCGATCGCGCTGGACTGGCGTTGCAGCCGACGGGCGTCACGCACCGCGCTGCCGAGGAAGGTGTTGTGCGAAGCGGCGGCCACCGCCGCATGGAAATCGTCGTCGGCCTGGTTGAAGACCGCGACCTCGCCGTGGATGTACCCGTGCCGGCACTGCTGCATGGCGACCTCGATCGTGCGCAGTTCGGCGGGCGTGGCACGGGTGGCCGCGAGCCGGACGGCGGCCATCTCCTGGACCCTGCGGAACTCGAACAGCATGAGCACGTGATCGAGGTCCACGGGCCGGAAGAAGCCGCCCCAGCGGCTGGTGACCAGCATGCCCTCGTCGTCCGCGACGAACAGCCCGCGCCCCTTGTGCGCCCGGACCCGGCCGAGCGCCGAGAGGATCTTCACGGCTTCCCGGACCACCGCCCGGCTGGTGCCCAACTGCTGGGCCAGGTCGTTCTCCGTGGGCATCCGGTCTCCGGGGACCAGGCGCGACTCGGCGATGAACTCGAGGATCCGCTCCGCCACGAGCTCGTATCCGGGGCGGTAGTCCCGTCGCTCATCCGATCCGTTCATCACTGCCGCCACGGCGGGCGTGTCCTTCATGGGTCCTGCCTCCGGGTGACTGCGACGACGGCGACTGATCGGCCTTGGAGCCGAGCTCATCGTACCCCAGGCCAATATAAGTAGTACTCATCTGTCACACACCTGGTCGCATCTCGACATAAGAAACAACCACTAAGTGCCTATTTGCGCATTTACGGGACCCGAAGGAGCTGATCTCGCGCGCGACTCCGCCTCCCGAAAAGCCGTACATACCCCTTGACTCGACCTTCGATATGGCGGCTAATTTCTTCCGCGGCGGTACCGACAGAGCCGTCAGCAGCCTCACGCACACCCAGTGGAGTCGCTCATGTCCGTCTACAAGCCATCGGCCAACCAGGAGACAGGGACCAACGGGAGGCGTACCGCGTTGCTGGCCGGATGTGCCGCCACCGTGCTGCTCACCGTGGCCGCCTGCGGCAGCGGTGGCGGCACCGGCGGTACGACCAACAAGGACGGGTTCGCCCAGGCCGCGCAGAACGGCGGGGCGTTGACCGTGTGGGTGGACGCGACCCGTATGGACGCCGCGAAGCAGTACCAGGCGCTGCACCCGGGCGTGAAGATGGACATCGTCAGTTACGACGGCGACGCCAACGGGTCCAACTACCTCCAGACGAAGGTCCAGCTGTTCAACCGCACCGGCAAGGGCTGGCCGGACGTCGTCTTCAGCTCCCAGAACAACGAGGCGAGCTGGGCCGTCGACGCGGGCTTCGCGGCGCCGCTGAACAAGGGACTGATCCCGGACACGACGCTCAGCGGGTTCGCCAAGGGCGCAAACGACGTCTGCACGGTCGACGGAACCCTCTACTGCCTGCGCAACGACCTCTCCCAGGCGGTGCTCTGGTACAACGCGCCGCTGCTGAAGAAGTTCGGCTACTCGGTGCCGACGACCTGGGAGGAGTACCAGGCGCTCGGCGAGAAGGTCGCCAAGGAGCACCCCGGCTACCTCGTGGGCGACGCGGGAGACTCCTTCACCCCCGAGATCTACCTGTGGGCGAGCAAGTGCGGCGCCAACCACATCACCGGCCCCAAGTCCGTGTCGGTCAACACCACCAGCGAGGCCTGCACCAAGATGGCCAAGCTGCTGGACGTACTGATCAAGAACAAGTCCATGTCCATCAGCGGCGTCTTCAGCACCGACTTCGCCAAGAACGAGGCCGACAAGGTCCTGCTCATGCCCGGCCCGGCGTGGTACGGCGGCGCGGTCTTCAAGGACGGCCTCAAGACCCCGGCCAAGCAGACAGCGGTGGCCCCCATCCCGCAGTGGCAGGGCGACACCTCGCCGTCCACCGGCAACGTCGGCGGCGGTACCTGGCTGCTGTCCAAGCACTCCAGCCACCTCAAGGCGGCCACCGACTTCCTGAAGTGGGTCACCACCGACAACGCCTACCAGGGAGAGAAGGCCCCCGGCTTCCCGGCGTACGCGCCCGCCGCCGAGAACTGGCTCAAGGCGCAGGCCGCCTCCGGGTACTTCGCCGGCGACCTCACCGCCCTCAAGGACGCCTCCTCGCAGGTGTGGTCCGACTGGGGCTCGGGCCAGTTCAGCCAGGAGGCCGTCTGGGCCGCCACCGTCAAGCCCGGCATCACGCAGGGCAAGACCATCGAATCACTGCTGCCCGCCTGGCAGGACTCGATCGTCAAGTACGCCGAGGCCGACGGATACAAGGTCTCCAAGTGACCGTCGCGCGCTCCTCGGCCGGCTCTGTCCGGGGGCGCCCTCGCGGCACCTCCCGGCAGAGCCGGGCCGGCGTGGCATTCGTCGCCGGCTACGTACTGCTGCTGATCGCCTTCGGCGTCCTTCCGACCTGTTACGCGATCTATTTCGCGTTCACCGACGCCGGAGGCGCCTTCACCGGCCTCTCCAACTTCGTCACCACGGCACAGGACTTCCGCTTCGTCGACTCCCTGGGCCACGTGGCCCTGTACCTGGTCTTCTGGCTCCTGTCCCTCGTGGTGTTCGTGGTGGTCCTGGCGCTCCTCCTGCACAAGCTGTCCTCCGGGCCGCTCAGTCAGGCACTGCGCTTCCTCTACTACATCCCCGGCGCCCTCGCCGGCGCGGCGAGCGTCCTGGTGTGGCTGTTCATGCTCGACCCGACGGTCAGCCCGGTCAGCTCCCTGCTGGGGACGCTGGGCTTCCACACCTTCGGCGAGGTCATCGCCCCCGGCAACCTGGCGCTGCTGTTCACGATCATCGCGTTCTGGACCGGCGCGGGCGGCTGGATCGTCGTCATGTACGGCGCTCTCAACAACATCCCCAAGGACGTGATGGAGGCCGCGCGCATCGACGGCGCGAACGGCTGGCAGACCGCCTGGCGGGTGCAGATCCCCATGCTCCGCAAGTGGATCGTCTACATGGTGATCCTGGCCTTCGCGGGCGGCGCGCAGCTCTTCGTCGAGCCGCAGCTGCTCTCCCTCGCCAGCACCGGCGTGGCCGGCCGCGACTACTCGCTCAACCAGCTGACGTACGACTTCGCCTTCCAGATGAACAACATCAACGGCGCCGCCGCGGTCTCGGTGGAACTCCTGGTCGTCAGTGTGTCGGTCGCCGGTGTCTTCGTCGCACGATCGGGGTTCTTCGATGCCGACTGACACACGGTCCACCCCTCTGGCCGCCGCTTCTCACACCAAAGGGGATGTCAGAAGCCGGCACGGGGAACCACGGCCGCGCCACCGTCCACCGCAACACATGACGTCACGGCTGCTGGCGGGCTCGGTGCTCACCGTGTTCGTGGTGTTCTTCGTGCTGCCCGTGCTGTGGCTGCTGCTCGCGGCGACCAAGACCGACCAGCAGCTGGTCCACGACAACCCGCTGTCCTTCGGGTCCTGGCACGCGCTGTCGGCCAACTGGCACGCGCTCACCGCCTTCCAGGACGACGCCATCCTGGTCTGGCTGCGCAACTCCGCCGTCTACGCCGCGATCTCGCTGGTCATCACGCTCTGCCTGGCGGTACCGGCCGGGTACGCGCTGGCGATGACCGAGTTCCGCGGCCGGCACGCGCTGCTGATCGCGACCCTGGTCGTGATGCTCATGCCGAACGCCACGCTGGTGGTGCCGCTGTTCCTGGAGATCAACGCGGTGCACCTGATCGGCACGATGTGGTCGATCATCCTGCCGTACTCGTTCTACCCGTTCGGGGTGTACCTGACGTACATCTACTTCACCACCGCCGTGCCCAGGGACCTTCTGGCCGCGGCACGGATGGACGGCTGCTCGGAGTTCGGTGTCTTCCGCCATGTGGCCCTGCCACTGGCGACCCCCGTCATCGCGCTCGTCGGGTTCTTCAGTTTCGTCGCCAACTGGACGAACTACTTCCTGCCCTACGTGATGCTCCCCGAGAGCGACCAGATGCCCATCCAGGTGGGCGTCGGCAGTCTGCTCAGCAATGTGCCGTCGTTCAACCCGACCGTCGGCGACCTCGCGATCCAACGCCCGCAACTGGCACTGGCGACGCTGGTGGCCATCACACCGGTGCTCGTCGTGTTCCTCTTCGCCCAGCGCTTCCTGGTCAGCGGAATGCTCGCCGGCGCCACCAAGGAGTGACCGCTCTCATGCCCTTGAGCCCCCACCCCCACACCCACGCCTCCGGCGACGACAGACCCACCGCCGCCGAGCTCCCCGAGATCCAAGCCGCGGTGCCATTGCTCGAACCCCCCGGCTGGGCCGTGGCCCAGCGCGCGCTCTTCGACCTGCTCGACCACGCCTGGCGCCGCTTCGAAGACGCCTTCACCGGCCCCGACGGCCGGCTGAACTACCACGGCCCACTCACCAGCCGCGACGGTGTGGACGACTTCTACGAGGTCTTCTTCAACTGGCCCCAGCTCTACCTCCTCGGCGGCGCCGACGACCTGCTGCCCGCCAGCGAGCGGCACTGGGAGGGCGTGACCAGGCAGCTGACCGAACTGGACATGCTGCGCGAGGAGTTCGAGCGTGGCTACGACTGGTTCCACCAGGGCGAGAGCCTGCTCCTGCTCTACTTCCTGTGCATGGCCGCACCCGACCGCTGGGCCGAACGCGCGCTGCGCTTCGCCGAGTTGTACGTCGACCCCGCCAAGGGCAACTACGACCCCGAGCACCGCATCATCACCCGCCCGCACAACGGCAGCGACCTCGGGCGCACCGGCCTGTTCGACGGCGACGTGTATCCCTGGCTGCTGAAGGAGGCGGAGACCTACGGTTTCCCCCTCGACTGGCTGCCCGAAGCCGCCGACGGCTCCTTCCCGCTGTCGGCGGACCCGCGGCTGGGCGACCAGATGCGGGACCGGATGGGCGTCGGCGACACCGCGGTCAACCTCGCCGCGGCCGGCCTCGTCCTCAACGCCTGGATCCTGTCGGGCGAGGAGCGCTACCGGGACTGGATCGTCGAGTACGTGGGCGCCTGGCGCGAGCGCACCCGGGAACAGGGCGGCCTGATCCCGGACAACGTCGGCCCGGACGGGGTCGTCGGCAGCCTGCTGGAAGGGCGCTGGTACGGCGGCCACTACGGCTGGTCCTGGCCGCACGGCTGGCACAGCGTGGGTCACGCGGCCTGCGTGGCGGCGCTGGCGGCGGCGACGGCCACCGGGGACGACGACTACCTGTCCATGGTCGCGACCTCACTCGACGCCCTCATCGACCGCGGCAAGGTCATGCCCCACACGGAGGCCGACTCCAGCCTGCCCTCCAAGTGGGCGGTGGAACTCGGTCCGGACCGTCACACGCCCACGGTGCACCTTCCGTTCCGCCACAACGACTCCGGCTGGTTCGACTACAACCCGGCAACACCCCCGGTGCCGGTGGCCCTCTGGCACCACACCTCCTCGGAGGCCGACCGCGCCCGGCTGGAACGGCTGCGCGAGGCCGACGGCATCGACTGGCGCACCGTGCGGCCGTTCCGGGCCAAGGAGGAGTCCGGTCACGAGAAGGCGTGGTTCGCCTTCCTCGCCGGCGACGACCCCGGCTACCCGGAACGGATCCTCGCGACCGCCCAGGCCCAGGTCCGCCACCGGCTGCGGCGCATCGACCGTTACCGCGACCTGGACGTGCCCGAAGCCGACATCCACGTCTGGCAACAGTGCAACCCCGTCGCCACCGAGGCCCTGGTGCAGCTGACCTGGGGTGGCCCTCAGGTGATGTACCAGGGCGGTCTGCAGCAGGCACGGCTGCGCTACCACGACGCCGACGCCCGCCGGGCCGGCCTGCCGGCGGACGTCGCCGCCCTGGTCACCTCGATCGACCCCGAGGCGACCAACGTCGAACTGGTCAACCTCTCCCCCGGCACCGACCGGACCGTCATCGTCCAGGCGGGCGCGTTCGCCGAGCACACCATCACCGGCGTCCGGTACACGACCTGCGCGGACGACGGCTGGATCGGGGACATGTACGACTACGGCCACACCGAGCCGATGGTCTCCGAAGAACAACTCCCTTGCGACGGACCTTTCCTGATGGTTCGTCTGCCTGCCTCCACGCGCGTCCGGCTCACGCTGCGGCTGGGGCTGCGCACCCGTACTCCCAGCTACCGCACGCCGTTCGACACGGTGGCCGACGGTCCCAACTCCACCGACACGACAGGGGAATCGGCATGAAGCGCATCGCCCAGACCATCAGGCTCCGCCCCGAACACCGCGAGGAATACCTGCGGCTCCACTCCGCCGTGTGGCCCGGTGTCGAAGCCGCCCTGCACCGGGCGAACATCCGCAACTACAGCATCTTCCTCCACGGTGACGTGCTGTTCGCCTACTTGGAGTACCACGGCGAGAACTTCGAGGCCGACATGGCCTCCGTCGAGGCCGACCCCGAGACCCAGCGCTGGTGGAAGCTGACCGACCCGTGCCAGGAGCCCTGGCCCGACCGGGGCGAGGACCGCCAGTGGACCGAACTCCCCGAGATCTGGCACCTGAGCCCGCCCGCCGACGACGCCACCGCCTGACCCGGCCCGCGCCCGCCCGACCCGACTTGGATCAGCCCGTGAACACATCCGTGCTCGTCGACGCCCACCACCACCTGTGGGACCTCTCCCACCGACCGCAACCCTGGCTCGACGACCCCGACGTGGCGTCGATCCGCCGCACCTTCACCCCCGAGGACCTGCGCACCACCGCCACTCGCCCCATCGCGGGCCGGCGGCTGCACGCCACGGTGGTCGTCCAGTGCGTCGCGGAGGTCGCCGAGACCGAGGACCTGCTGGCACTCGCCGAACAGGAGCCGCTGATCCGGGCCGTGGTCGGCTGGGCGGATCTGACGTCCCCGGCGATCGGGGACGTGCTCGACAGGCTGATCGGCGGGCCGGGCGGCGTGTACTTGCGCTCCCTGCGGCACCTCGTCCAGGGCGAGACGGACCCCGACTGGCTGCAGCGCCCCGACGTGGAAAACGGATTGGGGGCGGCCCGGGACCGCGGACTGCGCTACGACGTGCTGGTGCGCGACCATCAGCTCGATCAGGCGATCCGGCTCGCGGAACGCTTCCCCGACCTGCCCCAAGTGCTCGACCACGCGGGCAAGCCGGACATCGCCCGACAGGACATCGCCGACTGGGAACGCCGGATACGGCAACTGGCCGGGCACCCGCAGGTGATGTGCAAGGTCTCGGGTCTGATCACCGAGGCCGACCACACCCGCTGGACCACCGCCGACATCCGTCCCGTCTGGGACGTGCTGCTCTCCGCCTTCGGCCCGGACCGGCTGATGTTCGGCTCCGACTGGCCGGTCGCCAACCTGGCGGGCGGCTGGAACCGGTGGGCCGCCACCGTGGACGAACTGCTCACCGGCTGGAGCGAGGGCGATGTCCACGCCCTCCTGGCCGGCACCGCCGGCGCGTTCTACGGCCTTGCCCCCGTCGCCGGAGAAGGGCACACCTCCGCCCCGACGACCTGACCCGCTCCCTCCCGCGGCGAGAGCCACCACCGCAGGCCACACCCACCGCACGAACCCGTACGAACCCACGCCGGGCTCACCGCCACGGATGCCGAGCCACTCGCCATCCGTCGGCACCGGTCCGCACCGAAGGGACCCCGCCCCCCCCATGACACTAGCCGCCCGATACCTCTCCGCCCGCACCCTCGACACCGCTGCGGTCCACAGCGCACCACCGGGCCCCGGAGAGGTGGAACTGGCCCCCGCCTATGTCGGCATCTGCGGTACCGACCTGCACATCTTCCACGGCGACATGGACGCCCGAGTCGCCGCACCGGCCGTCCTGGGGCACGAGATGGCCGGGCGGATCGTCCGCGTCGGGCCCGGCGTCGAGGGCTGGCAGCCCGGCGACGCGGTCACCGTGATGCCCCTGCGCTGGGACGACACCTGTCCCGCCTGCCGCGCCGGTCACCAGCACATCTGCCAGCACCTGGACTTCATCGGCATCGACTCCCCCGGCGCCATGCAGCAGCGCTGGACCGTGCCCGCCGCCACCCTCATCCGCCTGCCCGGCACCCTGCCCCTGGACCGGGCCGCACTCGTCGAACCGACCGCGGTCGCGGTGCACGACGTCGGCCGGGCCGGGGTGCGCGACGGCGAGCGGGTCGTAGTGGTCGGCGGCGGCCCGGTCGGCGTCCTGATCGCGCTGGTGGCTCAGGCTGCGGGGGCGGACGTCCGGGTGGTGGAGCTGAGCCCCCACCGGCGCCTGATCGCCGAGGAGTTGGGGCTGACCGTCTGGGACCCGGCCACCGAGGACCTGGCCGAGCTGGTCCGGCAGTGGACCGGGGACGCGGGGGTGGACGTCGCCTTCGAGGTGTCCGGCGCGGCAGCAGGCGTGGACACCGCGGTCGACGTGCTCGGCGTACGCGGCCGGCTGTGCCTGGTCGCGATCCACTCCCGCCCCCGCGAGGTGACCCTGCACCGCTTCTTCTGGCGCGAACTCACCCTCGTCGGCGCCCGGTTGTACGACCGCTCCGACTTCGAGAAGGCGGTGGCACTGGTGGCCGACGGCACCGTTCCCGCCCAGCGGCTGATCAGCAAGGTCGTGCCGCTCACGCAGGCGCCCGCCGCCTTCGAGGCACTGGAGGGCGGCGGGGACGTGATGAAGATCCTCGTGGACTGCACCGACGAGGCCCAGGAGGCCGCCGTATGAACGCCTTCGACCTCACCGGAAGGCTCGCCGTCGTCACCGGCGCCCGGCGCGGTATCGGCCGGGCCATGGCCCGCGCGCTCGCCGAGGCCGGCGCGGACATCATCGGTGTGAGCGCCTCGCTGGAGGAGTCCGGCAGCACGGTGGAGAAGGACGTCACCGCCGCCGGCCGCACCTTTGAGGCGATCCGCACCGACTTCGCCGACCCCGAGGCCGTCCGGGCACTGGGCGCGGACCTCGGGGGCCGTGAGCGCCCGGTGGACATCCTGGTCAACAACGCAGGCACGATCCGCCGGGCTCCCGCAGCGGAACACACCGACGAGGACTGGGAGTTGGTCCTCCAGGTCAATCTGAGCGCGCAGTTCGCGCTGGCCCGCGCCGTCGGCCGGTCGATGGTGGCGCGCGGCCGGGGGAAGGTCATTTTCACGGCCTCCCTTCTCAGCTTCCAGGGCGGCATCACCGTTCCTGGATACACCGCCGCCAAGCACGGCGTAGCTGGTCTCACCAAGGCGTTGGCCAACGAGTGGGCGCCGCACGGCGTGAACGTCAACGCGATCGCGCCGGGCTATATCGCCACCGACAACACCCAAGCGCTGCAGGACGATCCGGTGCGCAGCAAGGCGATCCTGGACCGCATCCCGGCCGCCCGCTGGGGCAGCGCCGACGACCTCGCGGGCGCCACCGTGTTCCTCGCCTCCGACGCCGCCGCCTACGTGCACGGCACCGTCCTGCCGGTCGACGGCGGCTGGCTGGGCCGGTGACCGCCGACCTCTCCGACACAGTCCCCGAGGCGCGGATCGTGCCGGTCCTGACCGCGCCCGACCCCGCCACGGGTGTCCCGCCCGGCCCGCGCCCTGCCCGCGGGCGGCGCGCGTGGCGCGGAGGTCACCTTCCGCAGCCCGGACGCCGGGCAGGTCGTGAAAGCGATGGCCGATCAGGGCGGTGTGGTCGTCGGCGACGGTACGGTGCTCACCGCCGAGCAGACGGAGCAGGCGGTTGCGGCCGGGGCGCGCTTTGTCGCCTCCCCCGGCCTGGACCACGAGGTCGACGCCAGGTGCCACGAGCCGGGGGCATCCGTCGTCCCCGAGGTGGCCACCGCGACGCAGGTGATGAGCGCGCTGCGGACTGGCCTCGACACGGTCAAGCTGTTCCTCGCCGAGCCGCTCGTCGCAAGGGCGACGTTCCGTCCCTCGCGGTGCCCTTCCCCGGGGTGCGGTTCATGCCGACCGGCGGGATCAACGCCGCCGGTCCATGCCCGGCCTGCACGTCGTGGACCGCATCGGCTCCGGCGACGGCTTCACCGCCGGACTGATCCACGGCCTGCTCGCCGGACGTTCCCCGGAACGTGCCCTCGCCTACGGCTCACGGCCCACGGCGCCCTGGTCATGACGACTCCCGGCGATGTCTTCAGGGCCGCTATCGCCGAGTTCGAGGCGCTCGTCGCCGGCGGCTCGGCCCACCTACGACGCTGACCGGTGGTCCCCCACCTCTGTCCCCAGGAGCACGTCTTGCTTCACCGGAAGATCCAGAACACGCCGGTCACCGTCACCGAGCTCGGCTTCGGTGCCTCCGTCATCGGCAACCTCTACCGCACCACCAGCGCCGAGGACGCGGCGGCCGCCCTCGACACCGCCTGGGACGCGGGCATCCGCTACTACGACACCGCCCCCCACTACGGCCTCGGCCTCTCCGAGCACCGCCTGGGCGCCGCCCTGCGCGACCGGCCCCGCGATCAGTACGTCATCTCCTCCAAGGTCGGCAGACTCCTCGTCCCCAACGAACACCCCCAAGGCGTCGACACCGAAGGCTTCGTCGTCCGCGACGACCTGCGCCGCCAATGGGACTTCAGCCGCGACGGCGTGCTGCACTCCATCGAGGAGACACTGCAGCGCACCGGCCTGGACCGCCTCGACATCGTCTACCTCCACGACCCCGACCACCACTGGCAACAGGCAGCCGACGAGGCCATGCCCGCCCTCGCCGAACTACGCGACCAAGGCGTCATCGGAGCCATCGGCGCCGGCATGAACCAGTCCGCCATGCTCGCCCGCTTCCTGCGCGAGACCGCCGCCGACCTCGTGATGCTCGCCGGGCGCTACACCCTCCTCGACCAGTCCGCCCTCGACGACGTCCTGCCCACCGCCCAGGAACACGGCAAGGCCGTCATCGCCGTCGGCGTCTTCAACTCCGGCCTCCTCTCCCAGGACCGCCCCACCGAAGGCATGAAGTACGACTACCAGGCCGCCCCACCCGAACTCCTCGACCGCGCCCGCACCATCGCCGACGTCTGCGAGGCCCACGGCACCACCCTGCCCGCCGCCGCCATCGCCTTCCCCCTCACCCACCCCCACGTCATCAACGTCACCCTCGGCATGCGCGACCCCGGACAGGTCCGCCGCAACGTGGAGCTCCACGCCCGGCGTATCCCCGACGGCCTGTGGGACGAACTGCGAACGCGGGGCCTGATCAGGGCCGATGCGCCCATCCCGAGCGGTGACGGCCGCCTGCCCTCGCGGCCCTCGGAGTCAGCAGGCTGAGCAGCCGACGCGCTGAGTAGCCGCACCGTCCGGACCGACAACCCCTGGATCGCATGAAACCGCACCCCTGGAGCCGCCGCCCGATGTAAACCAGTCCGAACCACCAGAACAACCAGGAGAGGCAAACGTCCGTCCTCCTGTGTCCGCCGTCTCCTGCCGACAGCACTCGCCACGGCGGTCTCTGTCCTCCTGCTCACCTCCCTCACGACACCGACTCTGTCCGCGGCCGCGGCCGCCACTCAGGCGACCTACTACGTCCTCCCCCCCAACGGTGACGACTCCAATGCCGGCACCACGGAACCGTGCTCGACGCCGCGCCGCGCGATGACCGGGGTGATCCACAGGGCCCGCACCTGCTTGCGGTACTTGTCGTGGTCGTAGCCACGGTCGGCGTAGAGCGCGACCGGTCGTTCGTTGTCGGGGTCGTCCGCGCCCGCCGCGTACGGGCGGGACGGCCTGGATCAGGGGGATGAACTGGGTGACGTCGTTGCGGTTTCCGCCGGTCAGCGATACCGCCAGCAGGATGCCGTGCCCTTCAGTGATCAAATGGTGCTTGGAGCCTGTTCGGACATGGTCGACCGGGCTCGGTCCTGTTTCGGGCCGCCTTTGAGCGCCCTCACGTGCGAGCCGTCGATCACCGCCCTCGACCAGTCCAGCGCGCCGGCGGCGTTCAGCTCGGCCAGGAGTGACTCGTGCAGACCTGCCAGACTCCCGCGTCGTTCCAGTCACGCAGACGCCGCCAACAGGTCATGCCGGAGCCGAAGCCCAGCTCCTGGGGCAGGAACTCCCACGGAATGCCGGTGTACAGCACGAACAGGATGCCCGACAGCGCCCTCCGGTCGTCCAGACGCTTACTCACCCTTTCTCGGGCGCAGGCTGACAACCCATCAGACGCCAACACTTCAAGGTGAGTTGTCGCATCCTGTCAGGAATTCCGAGAGACGGCGCCGACGTCGGTCCGGGCGACGGACCACGGGTACGGGGTCGAGCGATAAGTACTACTCATTTACTGAGGTTGGCTCGCCAGGCTTGGCGGATCGCACACCGTTCAGTGATCTTTGATCGAAGGTGAGTAATCGCTCTAGCTGCGGTGATCGGGCTCTGCGGGGCGAGACCTGGCGATTCCTTGTGTCGACAGTGTTGCGATCGAGAAAAATAAGTATGCCTATCACCTTGACGCGGCCGCCCTCTTGCATCGATAAATGCCACTTATAAGTAGCGGGGTTCGGAGGAGGAACACCACAGATGAGACCCCTACGCATCGGAGCGGGGGCAGTGAAGGCGCTCGCAGCGGCGGCCGTCGTCTTCGCAGCCGTACTTCCTGCCCAACCTGCCTACGCGGCGACGACGAACTTCTATGTCGACCCGGTCAACGGCAGCGACAGCAACTCTGGAACCAGCACTGCCGCAGCGTTCAGGACCGTACAGGCCGCCCAGGCCGCGGTCCGGGCCGTCAACGCGAACATGTCCGACGACATCGTCGTGAACCTGCGCGGCGGCACCTACTCCCTCACGGCCCCCATCGCCTTCGGCACCAGCGACTCGGGCACGAACGGCCACACGGTCGTCTACCAGGCCTACAACGGGGAGACGCCCGTCATCACCGGTGGCAACGCGATCACCGGGTGGACCGCGTCGGCCAACGGCGAGTACAAGGCGTCCGTGGGCAGCCTCAACTTCCGGCAGCTGTACGTCAACGGGGTCCGCGCCACCCGGGCCCGCTTCCCCGACGTCGGCACGGACTTCCAGCTCCAGGGCAGCGACAAGCCCAACAAGCTGCTGAAGGTACTCAGCTCTCAGGTCTCCAACTGGGACCACCTCAGCCAGGTCGAGATGATGCTGGAAACGCAGTGGGGCGAGAGCTACCTGCGGCTGAAGTCGTTCAGCTCCGCCAACGGCATCGCCAACGTGTCGATCCAGGACCACGAGGCGGGCATCCTCTTCCCGCGACCCTGGCCCCAGCTCTCCGACGGCTCTCCCCTGCACTTCGAGAACGCCCACGAGTTCCTCAACGAACCGGGCGAGTTCTACGTCGACACGGCCGCGCAGACCGTCTACTACAAGCCCCGCCCCGGCGAGGACATGTCCACGGCCTCCGTGCAGGCGCCCACGATCAAGACACTCTTCGACATCAAGGGCACCAGCCTCGACAGTCCCGTCCATGACCTGCGCTTCTCGGGGATCAGCTTCACCGGGACCACCTGGATGGAAGCGACCGACAACGGCTACCTCAACGGCCAGGGCGGCAACTACAACCTCTCCGCCGACACGTCCAACCACCAGTACGTGGGCCGTCCTCCGGCCGGGGTCCAGGCGGCGGACGCCGACCGTGTCTCCTTCACCGGGAACACCTTCACGCAGATGGGGGCCACGGCCCTCGATCTGTCCCACGGTGTGCACGACAGCACCGTGACGGGCAACCTCGTCTACGACATCGCCGGCAACGGAATCATGGTCGGCAAGTTCTCCGACCCGACCGTGGAGATGCACACCATCTACAACCCGCCCACCTCACCGGCAGGTGAGGACACCCGGGAGGTGGTCAAGAACGTCACGGTGAAGGACAACCTGATCACCCAGATCGGTGAGGACTATCCGGGAACCGCGGGCATCGACGCGGGCTTCGTCAACAGCACCACCATCGACCACAACGACATCTCCGACGCTCCATGGGCCGGGATCTCGCTGGGCTGGGGCTGGCAGTCGGCGGCCAACGCCGAAGGCAACAACAGCGTCAGCTACAACCGGATCGGCAACGTGATGAACCGGCTCTGCGACTCCGGCGGCATCTACCACCTCTCCAACGACCCCGGCACGGTCATCAACGGCAACTACATCCACGACGTGCTGCGGACGCCGGCCGCCTGCGCCTCGGCCGTGCACGGCCTCTACACGGACGAGGGGTCGAACAACATGACCCTTTCGAACAACGTGCTGTCGCAGACGGACGGTTTCATCAACCAGAACGCCAACGGCTCCAACGTCACACTCACCAACAACACGACGTCCGGCGACTCGGTCATCAAGGCCTCCGGTCTCGAGTCCGCCTACCAGGGGCTGGCGGCGAAGCTCAACCTCGCCTACAACAAGCCGGCGTCCGCGTCGTCGGTCTACGGTTCGAACACGCCGGCCTCCAAGGCCGTCGACAACGACGGTACGACCGGCTGGTCGCCGACCGGCAGCGACACCTCGGCCTGGTGGCAGGTCGACCTGGGGCAGGCCTACCAGCTCGGACAGTTCTCCCTGACCACCCGTCAGGACCTGGACCAGTCCTCGACCCGGGGCAACTTCGAGGTCCGGGTGTCCAACGACCCGTCCTTCGCCACGTACACCGTCGTGGGACGCCAGACCAGCACCCTGCCGTTCGCCGCCACCCTCACCGGTGACATCAACGTCCGCCAGGCCTTCCGCTACGTCCGCGTCGCCAAGACCGACGGGGCGTACTTCTTCATCACGGACTTCGCCGTGCAGCGGGCGGGCGGGGCACTGGAGGACTCGACCGGCACGCCGAACACCAACCCGTCGACCTACTACGCGATCAAGAACGTCAACAGCGGCCTGGTGATGGACGTCAACGGCGGGTCCACCGCCGACGGCGCGAGCGTCATCCAGTGGCCGAACGCGGGCTCCGCCAACCAGCAGTGGACCATCGTTCCGGTCAGCGGGCAGCTCTGCAAGATCGTGAACAGGAACAGCGGCAAGGTCCTCGACCTGGGCTGGGCCAGCCACTGGAGGGGTACCGCGCTGCAGCAGAGCACCTACAACGGCAGCAACAACCAGCTGTGGTACTTCGAGCCGACCAGCGGTGGATACCTGATCCGCAACTTCGAGAGCAAGCAGGTCCTGGAGGTGAGCAACGGCTCGACCGCGAACGGGGCCACCATCGATCAGTACATGCCCCTGAACCAGTCCAACCAGGCTTGGACGATCCAGTGACAGGGTGACCGACGCAGGACTGCAGACGGTGGGGCAGGGGGCGACGGCCTCCCTGCCCCACCGTCCCCACGCACCGGCCACGCCGCACGGCGGGCGGTACCTGGGACATATCTGCGGCCCCCTGACCTCGCCGTTTCACTTGGGTACGGCCGGCTTTGAGGCGGAAACACGAAAGTGCCTTCCTGACCTGGGACGATGAACCTTGCTGAGGGGTTCTGTCGGTCCAGGCGGAGGGCACTTTCTACGTGCAGGCTATCGGGCTGCGTCCCAAGGTTCGTGTCAGCGCCGATGGTTCGGGGGTGGCCGGGCATGCCGGGGCACGGTTGCTGGCGGATCTTGCTGCTGCCACCGGGCTGACCGCCGCGTACTCCGCCGCTCTCAGGCCGAGGCTGCGCGCTCAGGCGGCGCCGACGCGAGCCAGTGGCTGCTGCTGCGCGACCGCACAGCGAAGCGCCAGTAACCGACGCACCAGCAGCAGCCACACTTCAGGAACGCGTCAGTCGCCCAAGACGCCCTCGAGGTAGTCCTGCACCGGCCCGTACAGGCCACGCGGAACCAGCCTGCGGCAATCGCCCTGCGAGGCCCAGACGACCCCTGTGACGGGAGTGTCTGATCAACGGCGGATCTGATGATCAAGGAGACGCGTCTGATGACGGAGACCGCCGTGGAGAACGAACTCTTGATTCCACACCGTGTCCTGCTGCGCGCGGGCGAGAACGGCGATCGCCCGGACCAGTTCAGAATCGGCGGGCAGCGGCCGGTGCACGTCGGCGTCCGGGACCCACCACATGGCTTCCGCAGCTGCCCCGTCGATAAGCTCTCTCGCGCCGCGACGATGTCCATCCGAGAGCACATGGCGCTGCCCACCGCACAGCGGAAACAGGGCTTCCCACCCGTAATATCGCTGAGTCGGAGCATACTGCGGCCAGAGCGTCCTTTCTGACGCGCCGCAACTGACCCAGCGAGGCTTCGCCAAGGCCAGGAACCCGAGGAGCGAGCGATGTCCGAAAGCACCACCCACACCACCGAGTTGACTTCGCACTACGTCAGCCAGATAACCAGCGACCTCGAACGCAACGCCAAGGAGCAGGAACGCATCACAACGGAACTCGCAGCGCTGCAAGAGCAGTTGGCCACGCTGCAGCGAGACCACACCGTCCTGCTCAACATGCGGCAGGCACTTGGTGCCCCGGCCTCCCCGCCCGAGCCGACCAGCGCCGGCAGCGCCACAGTGCCTTCCCCCAGGAAGAAGCCGGCGTCTGCGTCCGGCACACGCCCGTCGGCCAAGGAGGCACCGTCGCAACGCTCCCAGGGCAAGACGGAGGTCGCGAAGACGGCGCAGCCCACTCTGGTCGACCTCATCCACCAGCATGTGGCCGAGCAGAGCGAGCCCCGTTCCGCGGCGGAAATCGCCGAGGTACTCAGGCAGGCCCACACCGAGCGCACCATCGACACCAAGGTCGTGCGCACCACCCTCGAAAACCTGGTGGCCAAGAGCCGCATCCAGCGGACCAAGCAAGGCTCCTCGGTGTTCTACACCGCCGCCGGTACACCGGAACCGACGGCAGCATCCAAGGACGAGGTACAGCCCGAAACTACCGCATGAGCCTGATCCACGGCCGATCCCGGCGATGACGCCACGGCCTTGGTTCAGCGTCCCTGGCCACGGCGCTGGGCGGGACGCGCGGTGCGGCGCGGCCGGCGGGGCCGGTGCATTTGGCCGTCGGCCGGCTGGGCGGTGGGTGAGGAGAACCCGCCAGGGACAGCAGGCCGTGCAAGCACCGGCACCTGCGCCGCCGGCACCTGCCCGTCTTGCCGCTGATTCGCGCGTGAGGGCCGGGTGACGCGTGCCAGGACCCGGGCGTTGGGGATCAACGGGGCACACGCCTCGCAGACCTCTTCCAGCGTCCAGACGCGTCCTACAAGCAGATCGTGCTGGAGGACGAGGGCCACGCCGCCCGCGCAGTGGACAGCCGTGTCGGGGTGGGCGGCGCACTGCGAAGAGCCGCAGTGGCACCAGGCGTTGGCATGAACGGTAGCCACCCGCGCATGGGCGGCGGCGTGCTGAGCGGCGAACACCCGCAGCCCCGCCACGTCCTTGGAGCGGGGCGGCATCCGGCATGCCGCGGTGCTGCAGGTGACCGTGGCGGTCCGGTCGGCGTGCCCGGTCAAGCGGATCGTCCACACCCGGCCGGGGACACGCTCGCTAGAAGGCTCACTGGCAGCAGTCGTCACAGGCATCCGTTCCTGAAGGGATCAACGGCGGTGAAGCAGTCCACTATGAGCTACCCACCACCGGTGCGGCACCACCTTTGCACCGGCGCTTGGGGGCGCATTCAGCGTCGTGGGGATGCCGGGCACTACTACGGAAGCCGAGACCGACCGGGGTTCCGGAGCGTGGGAGCATGCCTGAACCCGGCCGAAAAGCCGGGGTCACAGGACGTGCTCGTGATCGTGAAGGGGCGGTCTGTCGGCGACGCTTGAAATGTGAGCCGATTCCGGCGGGTGAAAAATGACCCCCGCTGCGTCAGTTGATGCTGGTCATTCCCCGCTGTTGGCCGCGGGAACCCGTCCGAGGTCGCGGCCCCGCATGCGGTAGCTGTCGCCCTTCAGCGAGATCATCTCGGCGTGGTGGACGAGTCGGTCGATCATCGCGGCGGCGACGGTGTCGTCGCCGAAGAGCTCACCCCAGCGCCCGAAGGGCTTGTTTCTGGTCACGATCACCGAGGCTCGTTCGTAGCGGCCCGAGATGAACTGGAAGAACAGGTTCGCCGCCTCGGGCTCGAAGGGGATGTAGCCCACTTCGTCGACCACGATCAGCGGGATCCGTCCCAGCGGGGTCAACTCGTCACTCAGACGACCTGCTTGATGGGCCTCGGCGAGGCGGGTGACCCACTGGGCGGCGGTGCCGAAAGCGACCCGGTGGCCGGCCTGGCAGGCCCGGATGCCGAGTCCGGTGGCGAGGTGGGTCTTGCCCGTGCCGAGTGGCCCCAGATCTGGGTGATCCGGTCGTGCTTGCTGCCGCTGTAGAACGGGGCGCACTGGCGGTCGTCTCCCACGACGATGATGCGCGGCGCGAGCCAGAGCAACAGGAGGCCGTCCAGGCCCACTTGGCTTGCTTCATCAACGATGACGACGTCGAAGGAGTCCGGTTCGGGGCTGATCGTTTCCGCCACACGGCTCAACGGCATGATCCACGCCGGTACTGCTCCTTGCGCTGTCTGCATGGCTGAGCGTGCGTGGCGCTGGTGGCGTTTGCCGTACCCGGTGGTTCCCTGGCCTGCGTTGGCTACAGCGCTGGCGTAGGCGGCCAGGGCTTGTTTGTGTTTGGTGGTCATGCGGCTGACGCAGTGATGTGCCGCGTGGTCGCAGACCAGTTGTTCCACTAGGCCGTGCAGCCGGGCTTCGATCTGGGCCAGTTCGCCTTCCAGTTGTTCTTCGCGTCCGTGGAGCAGATGGGTTTCCAGGAAACCCTGGGCCTGGCGCCAGGCCCAGGCCTGGGGCAGGACTGCGAATGGGGAGCGCCAGTGGGAGGCGAGGGGATCGCCGGCGAAGTCCTTGGCGAGGTCGGGGTGGGCCTCGGCAAGGCACTGGAAGAGTTTCCCGGTCTCGCGCCGGTCTGCCTCACGCTGGTACGCCGAGGCCAGGGCATCGATCGGGCGGGCCTGGATGGTGGCCTGGCGGATGTCTCGCCACTGCTCGGTGGTGGTGACCGGTGTCCGGATGCCGTCGGCCAGCAGGGCTGTGTGGACCTGACGGATGACCTGTACGCAGGTGTCGATGACCTGCAGAACGACGGCCCGGTCCAGGAGTTCGGACGTAAGCAGTTCGGCGGTGTCCTGTCCGACGGCCGATCCGGCTTCGGTCCACCGCCCGCGCAGGGTGCGGGCGTGTGCGCGCATCTCCAGATGGCGTACGACCGCGGTGATGTGCTCTCTGCCTGCGGGTTCCATGCCTTCCACCCGGCACTGTTCGAGAAGGAAACGGGCTTGTTTGACGACAGTCGGCCGCGGCCATCACGTAGTTCAGTTTTCCGGTGCGCAGGACGTGCTGTTCGAGATTACGGCCCGCGGTCAGGAGCTCCTTCTACTCGCTTCCGGAGAGGCGGGGGATCTCCGCCTTCAGGAAGGAGGCGGCGGCTATCTCGTCATGGGTCTGCTGCGCACGCTGCGGCCGACCTTCTTCAGGTCCGCGACCCCGGCGATGCCGCGGATGATCGTCAGGAAGACGATCGGTCCGATCAGCATCTTCATCGCGGTAATGAACGTCGTACCGATCGGCTCCATGCCGGTGGCCAGATCCGGCCACCGCCAGCCCAGCACGATGCCGATCACGATCGCCACCAGCACCTGCACGTACAACTGCCGGTACCACGGCTTCGCCGCGATACGCGCGGCCTGCTCGGCTCGTCCGTTGCCCGGGGCATGCGTCATTGCAGCCTCCCTGATCGCGCGGCATCGAGCCCGATCGGTCCGCGCAGCTTGCGCCACAGTGATGTGGTGGTCGGCGCGAGTCCGGCGTAGGAGGCCAGGTGGGCGACGGTGGGGAAGCTGGTGCCGTCGCCAGCGGTGACCAGCAGGACGGCAGCGGCCCTGAGCCTCCTCCCCCGTCAGCTGACCGCGACGGCGCGCCGCCACCCGACGCCCGGCCGCCGGAGCGTCCTGTTGGTTGCGACCTCGCCTGCCGGGCCCGGGGGCACGACCGGGCGCCAGCGCCCCGGACGCGGATGTGGACTCCGGGCGGGCCGCGGTGCGTGGCCCGCCCGGAGTCCCCGCCGGCCGGCGGTTGCCCTGCGCGTCAGACGACCATCCACTGCTGGTTGGCGCCGGCGGTGCATGTTGCCTGGTCCAGGGCGGCGCCGTTGGCGGTCGACGCCCCGGCGACCTCCAGGCACTTGCCGCTGCCCACGTTGGTGAAGCTGACGTAGCCGCCGATCACCGCCGTCCTCGTCCACAGCTGGTGCGAGGCCCCGGAGCACGTCGACTGGACGGCCACCGCACCGTCCGCGGTGGAGGCGCCGGAGATCTGCAGACACTTGCCGCTGTTGACGTTGACGAGCTCGTAGTTGGAGCCCACGGCGGTGGGCACCCACTGCTGGTTGGCCCCGGAGTTGCAGTTGCCGGAGTTCACCGCCGCCCCGTCTGCCGTGCTCAGGGACCAGACATCCGCGCACTTGGCACTGTTGCGGTTCAGCAGGTGGTTGTTCGAGGCCTCGAGCGGACTGGCGAGGAGCGGCCAGCCGCCCGCGAAGGTCACCTGCCGGATGTCGAGGGTCTCCTGCCCGGAGTTGTCGCCGTCGTAGTAGTGGTAGGCGAGGAACTTGGACGTGCCGTCGTCGTAGGCGTCGGCGCCACCGGCGGCCACCCTGGGGTAGGCGCCGGTCAGGACGGTGGTCCCGCCGCCGGAGGCCATGTCGGTGCCGTTCTGGTCCAGGTACGGCCCGGTGATGCTGCTGGAGCGGCCGACCACGGTGTAGTAGGTGCTGTTGACGCCGCTGCAGCAGGTGCCCTTGGAGCCGAAGAGGTAGTAGTAGCCGCCGTTGAGAATGATCGTCGGGTTCTCTATGCCGACGGCGATGTGCCACAGGTTGTTGTCGGTGGTGGACAGCTTGCCCGTGGTCTGGTCCAGGACGTGCATGTACGTGCCGCTGCCGGTCCAGGAGCCCCAGGAAATGTACAGCCGGCCGTCCGGTCCCCAGTCGACGTTGGGGTCGATCGGGTAGTTGACGTCCGTGACCGTGCCCTGGTCGGTCCAGGGGCCCTCGATGTTCGTGGCGGTGGCCAGGCCCATCACCGCGTAGTTCGAGCCCCAGAGCGAACCGGCGTAGTACAGGTGGTAGACGCCGTTGAAGTACTTGATGTCCGGGGCCCAGATGTTCGGCGGGGTCGAACCGAGCTTGGCGGTGATCCAGGACGGGGTCGACGACCAGACGTTGCCGACCTTGGTCCATCCGGAGGCCGCGGTGCCGGCGCACGTCTTGCGAAGGGTGATGGATCCGCTGGGGTTGAGCGGGTCGTTCTCGAATCCGGTGGAGAAGCCGTAGTAGCAGCTGCCCACCTTGATGACGCTCGGGTCGTGCATGCGGAGATCACCGCTGAGTGCCTGTGCGGGGGAGGCGGTGTTCAAGCCGAGAACCGTCAGGAGGGTGACGACGATCGTGGCGAGGACGGAGCGCTGTCGATGTCCGCCTCTTCCGGGGCGGGACTCATCGGCGGCGTGATGGCTGCTCATGCGAGACTCCTTTGTTTCGCTGGGGTGTTGGCGCGAACCGACCGGGATCATGGACCGGTCAGTGTGAGTCGGAGCCGGGATACGGCCGTCGGGTGGTGGTGGTCCCGGTCGGCAGGGTGCTCACGCCTCCGTCAGGCCACTCGATCCGTCCGGTGGCCCCCGTGGGCACGGTCGTTTCGACGGTGAGATGCGCTTCCTGCAGCTCCCATCGGATCGCCGTGCGGCCGTACGGTGACTCGTGGGCGGCGCTCGCCCACGTGAGGCCGCCGCCCGGTCGCGGGCGGAAGACGATGTCCCGGTAGCCCGGCGCACCCATGGTCAGCCCGGCGACGGTGGTGTGCAGCCACTGGGCGACGGCGCCGAGGGCGTAGTGGTTGAACGAGGTCATCTCGCCGGGATTGACGGTGCCGTCGGGCAGCATGCTGTCCCAGCGTTCCCAGATGGTGGTGGCGTCGTGTTTCAGCGCGTACAGCCACGAGGGGCACTCCTGCTGGAGGAGCAGGGCGTAGGCGGTGTCGTCATGGTGCGTGGCGCTCAGCGCGGGTGCCACGAGCGGAGTACCGATGAAGCCGGTCTGGATGGTGTGCCCGCCCGCCGCGACCAGTTCGGCCAGGCGGTGTCCCGCGGCGGCCCGGGACTCCGCGTCGGGGAGAAGCTCGAACTGTAGGGCGACGGCGTACGCGGTCTGGGTGTCGCTGGTCATGCGGCCGTCGGGCAGCAGGTACGCGTCGGCGAACGCCTGTTGGACGCGTCGCGCGAGTTCCCCGTAGTGGTCCCGGTCGTCCTCGCGCCCCAAGACGTCGGCGGTCCATGCCACATGCCGCAGGGACCAGGCGTAGTACGCCGTGGCGATGAGGTGGCGGTCGGTGCGGCCGGCGCTGGGATCCTCGGGGGGTGCGAACGGGTCCAACCAGTCGCCGAGTTGGTAGCCGCGGTCCCACAGGCCTGACGCACCGGCGAGTTCGGTGATGAGGTCGACCCATCGCCGTGCGCTCTCGTACTGGGCGGCGAGCAGAGCGGTGTCGCCCGAGGCGCGGTAGAGATCCCACGGAGTGAGTGCCACGACGTCGCCCCAGCCGGCGCCCGGTCTGGCGGGGGTCCACTGCTCACCGCCCGGGATCTCGGGTACGTACCAGGGGACGGTCCCGTCGTCGTGCTGTTCCACGGCGACGTCTCGCAGCCAGGAGGCGAGCATGCCGTGGCAGTCGTACAGGAAGGCGGCCGTGGGCGCGAAGACCTGGATGTCACCGGTCCAGCCGAGCCGCTCGTCGCGTTGCGGGCAGTCGGTGGGAAGGTCGACGAAGTTGCCGCGCAGGCTCCACACCACGTTCTCGTGCAGGCGGTTGACCTGCTCGTTGGAGCATTCGAACCAGCCGGTGCGGGCCATGTCGGTGTGGTGGACGCGGGCGGTGACGTCGCGGTGAGGATCGCCGCCGCGCCAGCCGGTGATCTCCGCGTAGCGGAAGCCGTGGAGGGTGAAGCGCGGCTCCCAGGTCTCGGGGGCGCTGCCGCGCAGGGTGTACCGGTCGGTGGACACCGCATCGCGCAGCGGGCGCACGCACAGCTCTCCGTCCTGGAGGACCTCGGCGTGGCGGATGACGACGGTGTGCCCGGCCGGACCTGACACGGTGATGCAAACCCTGCCGACCAGGTTCTGTCCGAAGTCCACCAGGAACCGGTCGCCGTCGAGGGCGGTCACCAGCACAGGGCTGATCTCCTGTGTGCAGCGCACCGGCGGGCCGGTGGGGGCGACCAGAGTCGCCGGGTCCCGGTCGACGATGTCCACCGGCGACCAGTCGCCGTCGTCGAACCCCGGACTCGACCAGCCGGGCACTTCCTCGCGCGCGTCGTAGGTCTCGCCGTCGAGCAGTCCCGAGGAGAGGACGGGGCCCTGGCCGGTGCGCCAGGAGGTGTCGGTGGCGACGACGGTGACGGTTCCGTCGCGGTGGACGATCTCCAGCTGGGCGATGAGTGCGACCCGGTCGCCGTAGAGGTCGTCGTGGCCGCCGCCGAAGCCCAGCCGTCCCCGGTACCAGCCGTCGGCCAGCCACGCGCCGATGGCGTTGCCGCCGGCGCGCAGGTGGTCGGTGACGTCATGGGTCTGATAGCGCAGCCGATGGTGGTAGCTGGTCCAGCCGGGCGCGAGGGCGTGGTCGCCGACCCGTCGGCCGTTGATCTCGATCTCGTACAGGCCGTGGGCGGTAACGTACAGCCGTGCGCGCTCGACGTCCGCGGCGACGGCGAACTCCTTGCGCAGCAGGGGCGGTCGGCGCTGGGCGCCCGGTCTCTCCGGCATCTCCGGCCGGTGTGGCTCGTGCGGCGAGACCGCGCGGGCCGTCCAGTCCTTCGGTGTCAGCAGACCCGTCTCGATCCGCAGCGGTTGACTCCAGTCGCTGGTCACCTGGTCGGTTCCGCGGACCCGCACCCTGACCTCGCAGGCTTCCCTGGACGCCAGTGGCCGCAGGGGCCAGGGGACGAGCACGGAGTCCCGGGAGGTCAGCCAGTCCGTGCGGCACGTCCCGTCGGCGCGGGTGGCCTCGATCTGGTGCGCCTGCTGCGTCCAGCCGGCGGGTGCTGTGGTCTTCCAGGAGATCCGGGGCGACGACTCGCCGATGCCGAACGGCTCCCGATGATGTTCCGCGGTCGGGACATCCACCGCGGGGGTCCGCGCGTCGCTCATCCTTTCACCGCCCCGGCGGTCAGGCCCTTGATGATGCGCTGGTTGATCAGCAGGTAGAGCACCAGGGCGCCGACCACGTTGATGCTGATCGCGGCGAACAGCGGTCCGTAGGCCGTCTCGCCGTACTGCCCGGTGAAGTTGAGCAGCCCCACCTGGATGGTGCGCAGGCTGTCGTCGGTGGTGAAAGTGAGCGAGACGAGCAGGTCGTTCCAGATGAAGAAGAACTGCACCAGCGCGACCGTGAAGACGGCGTTGCGGACGACGGGGAATCCGATCCGCCAGAACGCGGTGAGCATGCTCGCCCCGTCGAGGGTGGCGGCTTCGAACATCTCGCGCGGGACGGCCCGGAAGTAGGTGGCCATCATGAAGACGGTGAGCGGGAGGCCGACCGCGGTGTAGGTGATGATCAGCGGCCACATCGTGCCGGAGAGCCCGCTCTGGAAGTACACCCTGAACAGGGGCAGCAGGATCATCTGGCTGGGCACCATGATGCCCAGCAGGAAGACGAGGAGGACCTGGTGGCGTCCACGCCAGATCATGACCTCCAGGGCGAAGCCGGCGGCGGTGCCGAGGACGATGATGAGGACGAGCGAGGGCGCGGTGGCCATCAGGCTGTTGCGGATGTAGAGGCCGACGTGCCCGCTCGTCCAGGCGTCGGCGTAGTTGTGCAGGTCCCACTTGCCCGGCAGCGACCAGGCGGGGTCGTTGACGAACTCGGACTGGGTCTTGAAGGAGCTCAGCAGCAGCCACAGCAGCGGCGCCACCTCGACGACGACCAGCAGGGCGACGAGCAAGTTCCGCGTCAGGCGCCGGGCGTACGCTCCCCCTCGGTCGGTACCCGGCCGGGGACGGGCCAGTTTTTCCCGCGGCGGTGCCGTCAGGGTGTCGGTCATGGAGGTTCAGCCCTTGGTCAGGTCGCGGCGCGAGAAGCGGAAGATGATGAGGGTGACCCCGAGGCATACGACGGTGAGCAGCGAGGCGAGGGTGCTGCCGTAGCCGTAGTCGCCGTAGGAGAACGCGGTGCGGAACATGTAGAGGGTCAGGGGCGTCGTGTCGCTGCCCGGTCCGCCGTTGGTCAGGGCGAGGACCGAGTCGAAGACCTTGAGGGTGCCGTTGATGCTGAACACGACCGAGGACAGCAGAACGGGCGCGGACAACGGCAGGACGATGTGCCGGATCAGCCGCCATCCGGTCGCGCCGTCCATCCGCGCCGACTCGAGGGTCTCGTCGGGGATGTCGAGGAGCCCGGCGAAGATGAGGACGCCGTAGAAGCCCATGGAGCGCCATACGTCCATGACGACCAGGACGATGAAGGAGCCGCCCGCGCCGGCGAACCAGTCGCCGTGGTGGAGGCCGAGCCCTTCGAGAGCGACGTTGGCCAGGCCGTTCTGCGGCGCCACGGCGAAGAGCTTCTGGAACATCAGGGCCACGGCGACCGTCGGAAGGATCACCGGGAAGAACACCAGGGTACGGACGACCGCGGACGACTTGCGCAGGACGAACACGTAGAGCAGTGCGAGCAGGTACCCGCAGAGGACCTGCCCGGCACTGACCACGATCGCGTACTTGAACGTGAACCACAGCGCCGAGTGCGCCTGCGGGTCGTGCCAGAGCTTGTCGAAGTTGCCGAGCCCTCCGAAGGTGAAGCCCTCGATGACGTTGCCCTTGAAGAAGGTGTAGCCGAGGGACCAGCCCATCGGTACCAGCATGACCAGGGTGTACACCAGCAGCGCCGGGCCCAGCAGGACGGCGATGGCACGGCGGTCTCCCAGAACGGAACGCATGTCGGCTCTCTCACGAAGGGGGGTTGGCGCGGATCACGGTGGTGCGGACGGGTCAGCCGTTGTCGAGATCCGCCTGGATCTTCTGCATGAAGTCCTTGGCCGAGAGGGATCCGTTGACGAGCGGCGCGGCGTTCGTCTGGCTGGTCTCTGTCGCCTTGGTGTTGAAGAGCGCCTCGAACCACAGGGTGCTGGTCTTGGTCTTGGTGATGGTGTCCTGGACGGTCTGGGTGAGCGGCGGCAGCGTGCCGGTGTCGCCGCCCGGCTTGAACCCGGAGACCGTGCCCTGGTCCTTCAGCGAGGCGGCGCCGTAGTTCTTGCTGATGCAGGAGAGCCAGTCGCCGACCTCGGCGTTGTAGGACTTCGCGGAGACGGCGACCGGGAGGCCGACGTTGGCCGGGATCTGGTCCGCGCTGCCCTTGCCGCCCGCGACGGTCGGGAACGGCATGAAGCCGACGTTGTCCGCGCCGATCTTGTTCTTGGCCGGGTCGTTGAAGTCGCCGAGCGCCCAGCTGCCCATGTAGTACATGGCGGCCTTGCCGGTCAGGAACTGCTGTGATGCCGTGTCGTAGTCGATCGATCCGACGCCCTTGCCGAAGTAGCCCGCCTTGCCCAGGTCGGCGATGGCCTGTGCGGCCTTCACATAGGCGGGGTCGGTCAGCTTGGCCTTGCCGTCCGCAACCGCCTGCAGGGCGTCCGGGCCGAGTTCGCGGTAGATGTAGCCGCTGATCAGACGGGTGAGGGGCCAGCCTTCCTTGCCGTCCGCGGAGAACGCGGTGACACCGGTGCCCTTGAGCTTGGCCGCCGCCGCGACCAACTGGTCGTACGTGGCCGGGACGGCGATGCCGTGGTCGGCGAAGAGCTTCTTGTTGTACCAGATGCCCTCGATGTTGAACTGGTAGGGCATCACGTTGAACTTGCCATAGAGGTTCTCGACGGTCTTGACGGCGGCCGGCTGGATGTCGTTCCAGACGCCGAGGCCCTTGAGCGTCTTCTCCAGGTCGAGGACCTGCCCGGCCTTGTCCAGCGTCTTGGTGAGCTGCGGGGTCCCTCCCGCCGCGAACTGCACCGGCAGGGCGTTCTGGCCGGCGAGAAGCTGCACCTTCTGGTCGACGTTGCCGATGGGCAACGTCTGGATCTTCAGCGGCAGAGCCTTGTTCTGCGAGGCGCACGAGCCCTTACCCAGGGTCGTGAGCTCCTGCTGCACGATGTGGTTGTCGTCATTGATGGTGAGGGTGAACGCCTTGACGTCGCTGCCCGAGGCGCTTCCGCCGCCGCAGGCGCTGAGCAGCAGACTCACGGTGGCAGCGGTCACCGGCAGGGCGATACGACGGGTTCTGAGGGTCTTGTGCACAGGTGCTCCTCGGCGCGCAGTGCGTTGAAACGCTTCAATGGAGGGATGCCGGGAACCTATGACCCGTTTCTGCGTGTGTCAAGGATCTGTCGGGGATGTTTCCGAACCGCACCTGCGGGGCGACCGGCTGGACTGCCGCGAGCGCGAGGTGACGAACCGCTGATCAGCGCGGCAGGCTGATGCGGGCGATCAGAGCTGCGGACGGGCACAGTTCGGGCGAAGTCCACTGCGGTTCGGCAGCAATCCGAAGAGCGCAGGGAGTGACTGCCCGCCCGATCGCATGGTGCCGCGGAGTGCCGACAGCACGTCGCGGCCCTGCCGGCGGAGCGCTTGGAGCGATGTCAGGGCGCCGGCGCGGACGATCAGCTCGGCGCGCTGGCGCGGACGATCAGCTCGGCGCGCTGGCGCGGACGATCAGCTCGGCGCGCTGGCGCGGACGATCAGCTCGGGCTCCAGCACGACGGTGGCATGACGGTGCTGGCCGCCCGAAGCCACCTCGTCCATCAGCAGCCGGATCGCTTCCTGCCCCATCATCCGGCCCGGCATGTCCACCGCGGTCAGCGGTACCGCCGCAGTGCCGGCCGCGCGGTTGTTCTCGCAGCCGACGACCGCGATCCTGTCGGGCACGCGGATCCCCGCCACGGTGTGCAACTCATGAATGATGGCGTTGGCCAGCTCATCGGTGACGGCGATCAGGCCGTCCGGCAGATCTCCGGGGGTTCGTCGCGCGAGATCCTGCCCGACCACATGTCCGTGGGGCGCGGTCAGGCCGACGCTGTCGATCTCCTCCAGCGTGACACCAGGGCCCGCTTCCTCGACCGCCGCACGCACCCCCCGGCGCCGGTCGCGCACGGGCTGGTAATCGTCGTGCGCGACCACATAGGCCAGTCGCGTGCGCCCCGTGTCGATGAGATGGCGGGCCGCGAGATACCCGACGTGCTCGTTGTTGACCAGCACCGAACAACAGTTGCCCGGTTTCGGAGCGTAGTTGAGGAGCACGACCTGGCGCCCGTGCGAACGGATGCGGGCGATGCCGGCCGAGGAGTCCTCCATCGGGGCCAGCAGCACGCCGGTGACCCGGGACTCGTCGAAGAGGTCCAGGTAGTCGTCCTGAAGCGTCATGTCGCACGCCGTGTTCGCGAGCAGCAGGTTCTGGCCGACCGCGCGAGCGGCGCCCTGCGCGCCGTGCGCCATGTCGATGAACAGGGAGTTCTCGATGTCGGCGAGCACCATGCCGACACTGTTGGTCGATCCCGACACCAGTGACCGGGCGGCGTCATTGCGCACGAAACCCAGTCGGCCGATGGCTTGGCGGACGCGTTGCGCCGTCGCCGGACTCACCTTCGCCGGATGGTTGAGGACGTTGGAGACCGTGCCGACCGAGACGCCCGCGGCGTCGGCGACGTCCTGCATGCTCGGACCGGCATGCCCCTGTGCTCGCGGACGGGCGGTTGCCACAGCGCTCCTCGACTTCCGGTCTCATCGAACCCCGGACCGCACGGCACTCACAGTGACCAAGCTGTCGCGGACAAGTCGCAGAATACATGACGCGCGTTGAAGCGTTCCAATTCTACGAGTCCCATCAGACACCAAGGACGGATAGGGATATCGAATAACAGCAAGTCACAGCGCAGCGCCGACGTCTTCCGGCGCGATCACCGGCCAGTGTCCGCCGGCCGAAACAAGACGGCTTCCAGGGAATGTGTGAGTCTGCTCCGCCAGTCTAATTAAAGCGCATCAATCCAGTGGGACACCGCACGCGGCAGCCCGAGGCGCCGCACCACCCCGCGGCGTCCGCCCAGGTGTGCCATCACTACCGCTCGGTTTCTGCCTGCCGAGTGGTGGGGCGGGCTGCCGGATCGTCGGCCTCAGGACATCGCGACCGCCCCCTACGGTTGCCGCGCAGCACGGACCACGAGCCGCCGCACATCCGTCAGGCCGCGCTCACCGGTACGGTGGCAGGCTTTTGACACCAGATGAGGGGGCGTCATATCTGCCCGCTCCTGTACGGCAGAGGCGTCGCGGTGGGCCGCCTCCGCCGTACGTCGTCGTGAGCGTGCCGGGCGCCGTACGCCGCCCGGTGCGGGGTCGGCCCCCGTGGGCGGAGGCCGCGGTCAGCCCATGTGGACGGGCGCCGTGCCCTCGGTGTGCTCCTGCTTGCCCGCGTTGATGGCCGGGAACGTGACCGCCAGTCCGCCCAGGAACATGGCGCCCGAGGCGATGAAGGCCGTGGTGTAGCCGCGCGTCAGAGCCTCACCCGCCTTCGCGACCAAGGGCAGGTCCTGGGTGGCGAGGCCCCTGAAGAGGGACGAGGCGGCATCGGGCAGCTTGTCGTTCGCGGCCGAGGTGGAGATGGTCGACAGGACCGCGAGCCCGAGTGCCCCGCCGATCTGCTGGGCGGTGTTCAGGAGCGCCGAGGCCACACCGGTGTCCTGGTGGCCGACCCCGCTCACCGCGCCCAGCGTCATCGGGACGAAGCTCAGGCCGAGCCGCCAGGAGTACGAGGGCCGTCGCGAAGAACGCCAGTGTCAGACCGTTCGTCCAGCCGTGCTCGCCGCCGCGTGTGATGCCGTAGACGAGGGCGATCAGACCGCCGGTGCCGGTGATGGCGCCGGGGACGTCCAGACGGCCGGGGTGCCGCTCGGCCTCGACGAGGGACTTCGTGCCGGCGAGGACGGCCAGGCCGTGGGGATGTTGACGAAGAACACCCAGCGCCAGTCGAGGCGTCGGTCAGCGTGCCGCCCAGCAGCAGGCCGACGGTGGCGCCGACGCCCGCCATGGCCGCGTACAAGCCCATGGCGGTGTTGCGTGACTTGCCGGCCGGGAAGGTCGTGGTGATTAGGGCATCAACAGGCCCTCGTTCGGGGCGAGTCCGCCCAGCAGGGAGGCAACGGTGAAGAGGGCGATGCCCATCCGAAAGATGCGCCGCCGGCCGAAGAGGTCACCCGCTTTGCCGCCGAGGAGCATCAGTCCGCCGAAGGCGAGGGCGTAGGAGTTGACGATCCACGCCAGGTTCTCGTTGCTGACACCCAGGTCGGTCTGGATGGCGGGCAGGGCGATGTTGGTGATCGTGGCGTCGAGGATCACCATCAGCTGGGCCGTGGCGATCACGAAGAGCGCCAAGCCCAGACGCCGCCCGCCCGGGGAAGCCCCGGACGCGTCGGTGCCTGACCGGCTGGGGGCCATGGTGGTTCTGTCGGCAGACAAGGGAGTACTCCAAAGGGTGGGCGAGGGGCTCGGAAAGGCAGTTCACCCGGACAGGGAAGAGACGTGGGATGCCGGATCCGCTTCCGGCCGGATGGAATGGGCACACAGGGTGGGCGGCACGGCGTCGAGTGCCGTATGGGGAGGAAGCGTCGCTCGCGGTGGCACGCGGGAGGCGCCCATTCGAGGGGGGGGTGACACCTCTCAGCCGTGGCTGCTCTTGCCGTGCTTCCAGTAGCCGAGGAAGGAGATGTCGGACTTCGGGACGCCCTGTTCCTTCATCAGGTGGCGCCGCAGTCCGGTGGGCAGGTCGCTTTCGCCCGCCACCCAGCAGTAGACGCGCTGGTCCGGGGGGAGCTTCCAGGAGGACGTGACCGCCTTGAGAGCCAGCTGTCCCGGGACGGCGGTGTGGTCGTCGCGGGGAGCCAGTGGACGGTGACGCCGTCGTACCGGGTCGCCGGGTCGGGCGCGCAGGGCGAACGCGGAGGCGGGGCCCTCGTCGCCGTGATCTCCGTCGTCAGCGTGATCGCCCTGATCGCCGTGGTCGCCGTGGTCGCCGTGGAGGACGAACTCGATGTCCATCTCGCATGCGCCAGGGCGGAATGCGCGCACGGTGTAGAGGCGCACCCAGGGGCGGACGGCCGGCCGCATGAGCATGAACTGGGCCAGCCAGCCGTTGTGCGAGGCGGTCGGCATGGCGAGTTCCCGCTGGCCGTCGCGGCGGAAGAACAACCGGCATGGCTGGTCGGCGCCCATGGGGTCGAAGTCCGCCAGGTCGGAGCCCTGGAGGGTGAGGGTGACGAAGCTCGGGCTGGTGCGTTCGGTGCGGGAGACGGTGGCGCGGAGCATCCTGCGCCGGGTCGGTGACTTGTGTCGCACGCCGACGTTCTCCAGCCCTCACGGCCCGCCGGAGCCGACGCGCCCCGGCCGCCCGTCGAATCCGCGCGCTACCTGGAACGCGTCGACGGCATCCTGCCGCTGCTGAAGGCGAACACACACAAGGCTGCCGACCTCCGGCGCGTAACCGACGAGAGCATCTGGGCCATGGAGGAAGCCGGCGTCTTCCGCGCCGTGCAGCCCCGCCAGTGGGGCGGGCTCGAGGTCGACCCGTCCACCTGGGAGGAAGGGCTGGTCCGGATCGCCACGGCGTGTCCGGCCGGCGGCCGGGTCGGCGCGCTCCTGGGCGGCCACGCCTGGTACCTCGGGCTGTTCTCCCAGCAGGCCCAACAGGACATCTGGAGTGAGAACCAGGGTGCCCGTGCGGCCTCGTCCCTCGCTCCCACCGGCAAGGTGGAGCGCGTCGGCGACGGGTTCCGTCTCACGGGGCGGTGGAAGTTCCTCAGCGGCGTCGACCACGCCCAGTGGATCCTCCTGGGCGGCGTCATCCCGGACGAAGGAGAGGGCCCCGAGTTCCGGGTGTTCCTCCTGCCGGCCTCCGACTAGGAGATCGACCAGGACAGCTGGCGGGTCGCGGGGCTCCAGGGGTCCGGCAGCAAGGACGTCACGGTCGATGCCGTCGTCCCCGAGTACCGGACCCTGACCGTCGACGCGCTCTACCACCACACCGAGCCGGGCAAGGCCGTCAACACCGGCCCTGTCCTCGACCTTCCCTGGGTGTCGATGTGGGCCTTCAACATCGCGTCCTGCGCGATCGGTGCCGCAACCGGGGCGCTCGACGCCTTCATCGACGACAACAGGCGCCGCGTGTCGGCCACGACCGGCGCGCCGGCCGCGCAGAACGCGGCCCTCCACACCCGGCTGGCCGAGGCCGTGACCCTGGTCAGGGACGCGCGTGCGCGCATCCCGCGCACCTGGGACCCCATCTACGCCGACGTCGTCGCGGGCGTGCCGATCTCCGCCGAGAGGCGCATTCAGTCCCGGTTCGAGGCCTCCCAGGCTGTCGGGCAGTGCCTCGGCGCGGTCACCAAGGTGTTCGAGATCAGCGGTGGCGCCGTCATGGGCAGCGAAAAGCTGTCCCAGCACTACTTGCGCGACCTGATGGGCATGCGTAACCAGCCCATCGCGATCTATGAGAACCAGGCCGGCCTGTACGCCACCACGCTGTTCGGCGCCCCGGTGGAACTGCCGTTCACCAAGGCGCACATCGGCTGCGTGCTCTGAGGCAGTCCCGGTCTCCGCACGGCGGTCGACCGGAGCCGGCACGGGGTGGGTCACCACCCCGGCAGCATCACAAGGACGTGCTCACCCAGCCCGTCGAGCCCGGCCGGTTGGCCGGGCTCCCTTCGGCCGGAGCACCGCGGAAGTCATCGACAACGTCGCCGTCCCGAGCCACCGGCCGTGCCCGCGCCCCCAACCCTCTTGCCTTCCCGCGCACCACGCGCAAGAGGCCCGATCTCCATCACGCACTCGGTGGGAGTGAAAGCTCGTAAACATGCCGACCTCGAACCAGCGGTACGGCCGCACGCGTTGCCGAAACCTGTCGACTGAGCAGCGCGAAGCAATCGTCGGGCCCACTTCGAGGTGGAAGAGAGCCGCTTCCGGAGGCCCGTGCCGACAGGTTGATCATCGACAGCGTCGACGCAAGCCCGCTCGCCCCAGCGTGTGACGCACGCCATATTCAGTGCGGGAAATAAACGGGACGGTCGGCCCACTTATTTAGGTCAACAAGAAGAGCCAGTCGGCGCGCCTCCGGATGACGCGCCCGTGACTGATCAGGAGGCTGCCGTGATCCAGCCCGTATCGCCGCAGAATTCCGCATGCTCGTCGCCGAACATGTCGAAGCAGAAGACCGCGCGTGTCATGCCACTGTGGGAAGCGGCCAGTACGCAGCGTCCGAGCAGCCCCGCGCGCAATGCCGGAGAGACCCGGTGAGTTGCGTGGCCGCCTGCGGCCTTCGCACCCGCGGTACCCGGCGGACGGCGCTTCTCAGCCGGACCCGGCCGATGGAGGCCCCCGTCCGGCGCAACCTACGGCGCGCGATGGCAGGCCTGGCCGTGACCCTGCTCGTGTACACCGGGCTCCTCGCCACGTCCGTCCGTGAAGAGGGTTCCGTGGTCGAGGCCGGCTGGACATCATCCGCCGCCGAACGTCTCCGCCCCTATGGGACCGTCGCAGCGGAGAGAGCAATGGCGTTCGTCCACGATGTGGCACAGGTACTGACCTGGATTCTCGCCCTCGCCCCGGTGCCCCTGGCCGTGCTGAGCCTGCTCTGGCTGGCCCGGCGGGATCAGCGGGTCTACATGCGGCTTGCCGTCGCGTTGTTGTTGTCCGGTACGGCCGGGCTCGTTGTCTTCGCCGAGGTGCGGGGGGCGCGCGAGGCGTCCCTGTTCGGTGACTACCTGGCGCTGCCCACTGTCCGTGCCGGCTGGTACGTGCTGATGGCGCTGGCGGTGGTCGCCACCACCTCGAAGACCTGGCCGCGGGCGGCCGCACTGCTGATCGCGGTGCTCGCGGCGGTGACGGGGACGTCGACCGGGGGCGACCTGTGGCTCGCACCGCTGCCAAGCGTGGTCGTACCCCTTCTGGCGTGGTGGGCCGCAGGGCACCTCCCGGAGGACAAGGAGAAGCCATCACGCGGGGGCGCGGACGCTTTGCCTACCGGGGAGTCGCGGGGGCGGGTGCTGTCGTTCCGGCCCCGCACCCGGGCGTCTGAGCCGACGGGTACCCCGGGACCCGCCCCGCTGCGAGAAGCGGGCTGACGGCCATGGACGTCGGTGCTCTGGTCGAGGCTGCCGGATGGTGGTCGTACGTCCTCGTGTTCGCCCTGACGGCTGGTGAGACCAGCGCCTTCGTCGGTGTGCTGCTGCCCGGCGAGACCGTCATCCTCCTCGCGTCCGCGATCGCGGGCCGAGGCGACCTCAACCCCGTGCTCCTCGCCACCCTCGTCGTGACCGGTGGGATCACCGGCGACAGCCTCGGCTATGCCCTGGGCCATTGGTACGGGCGACGCCCGAACGCACGTCTGACCCGCTGGGTACGGGACAACAGCCGGATCAGCCGGGCTCATGACTTCCTGACGCGTCATGGCGGGGCGGCGGTCGTCGGGGGCCGGTTCATCGGCTTCGGCGTTGGCGACCACCACGTCCACCTGTCCGTCGCGTTCGGCGAGTGTGGCGTAGAGCCGGTCGAGATCGTCATTGACGGTCACGTCGGCGCGGACCGCGACCGCGGCAGGACCCAGCCGGGCGACCGCGACGTCGAGCTCGGACTGTCGGCGGCCGACGAGGTAGACGGTGGCGCCCTCGGCGACGAAACGCTCGGCGGCGCCGAGCCCCACGCCGGTGGAGCCCCCGGTGACGACCACCGTGCGCCCCTCGAATCGCTTCATCGCGACAAGGCCTGCCTCATTCATGGTCCGGGACCAGTACGATCCGGCCCCGGAGCCCGCCTTCGGCGAGGGCTCGGTGGGCATCCGCGATCTGCTCCAGGGGATAGGTCTTTGCCACCCGCAGGCTGATCAGACCGGCGCCCGCATATGCCGCCAGCTTGGCCAGGCGCGCGGCGTCGGTGTGCCACGCAAGATTGGTCATCCGCACCTGGCGGCGCGCCATGGGCGCGGAGTTGAGCAGCGACACGAACGCACCGCCGTGCCGTACGGCGTCCGCCGCCCCGGCGGCCAGGTTGGCCGCGTCGACCGCCCCGTCCACACCGCCGGGCACCAGCCGGCGCACCGTGGGCACCAGGTCGTCGTCGCGCGAGACGAAAAGCTGCGCGCCGGCCTCCAGGACGAGCTTCTCGTCGGCCGGTCCGGCCTGGGCGATCACGTTCAGCCCCCGCAGCCGCGCAAGCTCGACCGTGAAGAGCCCCACGCCGCCGGCAGCGCCCGACACCAGCAGCCACTGCCCCGGCTCCAGAGCCAGCGCGTCCAGCGCCTGGTCGGCGGTGGTCGCGTTCAGCCCGACCGTGGCCAGCTGCACCAGGTCTGTGCCACTCGGCGCGGGGGCGAGTTCCCAGTCTTCGAGTGCGACGTACTCGGCCTGAGTGCCCAGCGGCCGGTCCAGTCGCTCCTGAGTACCGAGGACGGCGTCCCCGACGGCGAACCTGGTGACACCCTCGCCGAGCGCGGCGACCGTGCCGGCCACATCCGTGCCGAGGCCGAACTGCGGGCGCGCCCCGGTGGCGCCGTACTGAACGTTGAGCCCCGTGCGCACCATGATGTCGGCGAAGTTGACCGTAGCGCCGGCCACCTTGACCAGTACCTCTCCGGGCCCCGGATCGGGCGTCGCCACCTCGACGACCTCAATCGCCTCGGGGCCGCCGGACTCTCGAACTACTGCTGCACGCATCTGTCCTGTCTTCCTCTCCGCGCGTCCCGTGTGGAAGGCGCAGGTCTGACGCTCGTCCACCGGTGAGCCGCGAGGAAGGTCCGCTGTTACCTGGGTCCAGCAGGGCCAGGCAGGGCTGTCGGCGGCGGCGTACCGTCGCTGGGGTGGAGACGACCATCGGTGAGTTCCTGCGCACCCGACGCGAGCGCATCACGCCTGAGCAGGCGGGGCTGCCCCCCAGCCTCACGCGGCGGCGGGTGCCCGGGCTGCGACGCGAGGAGGTCGCCCTGCTCGCCGGTGTCAGCCCGGACTACTACCAACGCCTGGAGCAGGGGCGTACCGCGCAGGTCTCCGACCAGGTGCTCGACGCCGTCGCACAGGCGCTCGCCCTCTCGGACGTGGAGAGCGAGCACCTGCGCAACCTGGCCCGCCCGCGACGAGCCGACACCCAGGCGGGAACCACGCGGCGGGCATCGAGAGCGGTACCCGACGAGCCGCTGGTCCGGCTGCTGGAAGCCATGGGGGACGCGCCCGCAATGCTGCTCGGCGCCCGCCTCGACATCGTGGCGGCCAACGCCGCGGCCGAGGCCGTGTTCGACGTGAGTGGCATGCCGCAGCCCCGCAACGCGGCACGAGAGCTCTTCCTGCACCCTGAAGCCCGCTCCCGGTACGCGAACTGGGAGGCGATGGCCGCGGAGACGGTCGCCCAGCTGCGCCTGCTGACGGGGCGCCGGCCCGACGATGCCAAGCTGGCAGCGCTGGTCGGTGAGCTGGCCATCCGCAGCGAGCCGTTTCGGCAGCTGTGGGCGACCGGCGACGTACGGGAGAAGCGGTTGGGCGTCGCCCGCATCGTGCACCCCGTCGTCGGTGCACTCGAGTTCGACTACCACATGCTGACCGTGCCCGCACGTCCCGATCGCTCACTGCTCACCTACCTGCCCCGGCTCGGCTCACCGACTGCTGAGGCCCTCGGGATGCTGCTGAGCTGGGTTGCCGACCGACCCGACCCGACCGGTCGGGAAGTTCCCGCCGCAGCACCGGAGTCCGACGGAGATGCGAGCTCGGCGACCGCCTGAGCGTCCTTGTAATAGACGTCGATGTGACGGATGCGTCCGTCTGCGAAGCGATAGAGCTCGACGTTGCCGCAGATCGCCCGTTGCCCGGTCTTTCGGGAGTGAACTCGACATCGAAAGTGACGATCACGCCGATCTCGGCATTTCCGGTGTCGTGGAACACCTGGTCAAGCCGTCGGAAAACGTCAAAGTGCTGCCGGAGTGCTAGCCGTCGCGCTCTGTCGATCGGATGAGGAAGTCCGGTGTCTGCCGGACGGCGCGGCGGCCGTACACGTCCTCGATGATGGACTCGAAGTGCCCGAGGTGGCGGAGCACGGGTCAATCCTCACTGTCAGGCGTTGAAGACGGCCTCGGAGCGGTCACGGTTTTCGTGCAGGTCCCAGTACAGGGGGGCGATCTGCTCGGGGGCCGCCGTCGGGAAACCCTCCGGGCCGCCGTCGCCGATCCAGACGTTGATCGCCACGTGCGCGGCATGCACACCGCTGCCGGCCAGTTCCTTGCCCAGGTTGATGACCCAGTTGCGCAGGGCCGCGCCGGCGGCGTTGACGTTGCCGAGCATGGGGACGGGATCCACCGAACCGCCGCCGCTGGTGAACAGCAGGGTGCCGGCGCCCGCCTCGCGCATCGCGGGCAGCACCGAGCGGGCGGCGGCGACGGCACCGTAGAAGATGTACTCGATCTGCGGCTGCAGATTCTCCACGGCGGCCTCCGAGGGGGCGGCCAGGGTGTGGCCGGGCAGCGGGGAGTGTGCGGCCGGCGAGTACTCCAGTACGTCGATGCCGCCGAAGCGGGCCTTGACGGCGTCCAGGGCGGCGGTCAGGGAGGGCCGGTCCAGGACATCGGCGGTGAACGCCTCCCCAGTGATGCCTTCCTGGCCGAGTTGGCCGACCAGCGTCTGAAGCTTCTCCTTGGTGCGGGAGATCAGGGCGATGTCGAAGCCGCGGCTGCCGAAGGTACGGGCGATGGCCAGGCCCATACCAGGGCCGGCACCGACGATGGCAATGGTGGGCACGGTCGTTTCTCTTCCGTTTGAGGGGTGTCAGGAGCAGGAGATGGCGATCTTGCCCGGGGTGCTGGCGCCGAACGCGGCGAACGCCTCGGTGGCCTGCTCCAACGTGTAGGTGGCCGTGACCGGCACACGCAGCGCCCCGGAGGCGACCTGCTCTGCCAGGAAGGTCAGGGCTTTCGGACCGGGGGTGGCCATGATCGTGTGGACGGTGACGTCGTGCCCCTTGACGTCGTCCTGAGTCAGGCCGGTGGCGGAGGCGAGCCGGCCGCCCGGTCGCAGCAGACCCGCCAGCGCCACGCCGTCACCCGCCAGGTGCAGCACCACGTCCACACCCTCCGGAGCGATCGCGCGGACCTGTCCCTTGAGGTCACCGGTGAAGTCGACCACGTGCACCTCCGCGCCGGTCAGCCCGGTGACGAAATCGGTCTGCGCACCGGGGCGGGCGGTCGCGATCACCTTCGCGCCCCGGGCGGCGGCAAGCTGTACCGCCAGCGCACCCACCCCGCCGGCCGCCCCGGAGATCAGCACCGTCTCACCCTCGGCCAGAGCCACCGCGTCCAGGCTCACCACGGCAGTCAACCCGGCCACTGCCAGCGCGCCCGCGTCCCCCACCGTCAGACCCTCCGGGATACGGGCGACGCCGTGTCCGGCGGACACGGTCACGTACTCGGCCAGCGACCCGGCGCCCAGATACGGCTTCAGCACCACACCGAAGACCGCGTCACCGACCCCGAAGCCATCCACACCCTCACCGAGCGCCTCGACGGTGCCCGCGAAGTCCCCTCCGAGCACCAGCGGGAACCGGTGCTCCATAAACGCCTGCGTGTATCCGGCGGCGGCGGCGATGTCGATGCCGTTCAACGAGGCGGCGGCCACCTTCACCAGCAGTTCCCCGGCCTGCGGGCGAGGAGTGTCCACGTCGGTCACGGCCGGGGTCGAGGGGACGGATTCGAGCGCGACAGCACGCATGACAACACCCTTTCCAAAGCAAGTGGGCCAGGCGTCCCACTTTCATGCCCTCACCGTACAACAGAAACGGCCCTCCCGTTCCACTTGGGTAGAGTGGGGGGATGACCTCGCCACCTTCCGACCAGACGCCGGACCTGCAGCCCGGCAAGGGACTGCGCGCCGACGCCGAACGCAACCGCTGCCGCATCCTGGCCGCCGCCCGCCGTCTCTACGCCGCCGAAGGGCTCGGCGTCTCCATGGCCTCCGTCGCCCGCGAGGCAGGCGTCGGCAAAGCCACGCTCGGCCGGCGCTTCGCCACCCGGGAGGAACTCGTCAACGCGGTCTTCGCCGACCGCATGGACGCCTACGCCGACGCCGTCACCAAGGCACTCGCCGACCCCGACCCCTGGCGCGGCTTCACCGGCTACCTCCACGCCGTCTGCGCCATGCAGGCCGCCGACCGCGGCTTCGCCGACGTCCTGGCCATGACCTTCCCCTCCGCCAAGGCGCTGGAAGCCCGCCGCGCCGAGTCGTACAACCGGCTGCTCGAACTCATCACCCGCGCCAAGAACACCGGCCACCTGCGCGAGGACTTCACCTCCCAGGACGTCGTCATCCTGCTCATCGCCAACGCCGGCGTCGTCACCGCCACCGGCGACGCCGCCCCCGACACCTGGCGCCGCCTCGTCGGCCACATGATCCGCTCCTACGCCACGCCCGGCGCACCGATACCCCCACTGCCCGAAGCACCGGCGCCCACCGCCCTCTACCGCGCCATGGTCCGCCTTTCACAAACCCGCCCGGACACCGCCTGAGGCGGCGTCCTTGACGGAGATCCGCCTGGCGGCTGCCCATGGATGCAGGCCGACCGAGACTCGAATCCACCAACGAAGGCTGACCCATGCCGTGCTCATCCCCGGCAATGACGGCTTCGCACATTCGCCCCCACGTGCGAGATCACCTGCATGCAGTCGTTCCCCGGCCTTCCCGCCCCTCGTCCACGTGTGCTACTTCGTCGCCTCCGCGCGGGCCTCGCTCGGGGTGAGGCCGAATCTGGAGCGGAAGAGGCGGGCGAAGTGGGCCTGGCTAGAGAACCCCCATCGGTGCGCGACATCGGCGATCCTGATGTCCCGCGCGCCTGGTCCGGTCAGTTCCTGATGTGCCCTGACCAGGCGCCGCTCCACGATGTGCCGTGCCGGAGTCGCGCCCGTCGATGCGAAGATCCGCCCCAGGTGGCGTACCGAGATGCCCATCACGTCGGCCACCTGCGCGGCCCCGAGACGGGGTTCGTGCAGATGCCGGTCGATGTAGTCCGCGGCCACCATGAGCTGCGACCGGTAGGCGTCGGGTGCCGGCCGCCCTCCCGTGCGCTCCTCGGCGAGTCGCCTCAGCAGGTCGAGCACGGCCTCCTCGCCGTCGGCGGGACCCGGCGGCCCGCCACGCAAAGCGGCCAACCCGCCGAGCAGGGAGCTCAGCGCGCCCACGAGCGCGCCCTCCCGCGCCGTACCCCGTCCGAACAGCATCGGTCCCGGCAACCCGCCTCCCACGCCCGCCTGCCCGAACAGCTCATGCGGCACGTCCACCAGGATCTGGCGCATGGAGGAGGAGAACCCGAAGAGATACGGCCTTCGGGTGTCGTAGACGATCAGCTCGCCCGCGGTGGCCGCGAGGCAGCCGTTCTCGTGCAGGAACACCGCCTCTCCCTTGAGCAGGAGAGTCGCGAACACCGAGTCCTTGGGCGCCGATCTGACCGTCTGCGGGCTGCGCTCGATGGCGTGGGCGTTGCCGACGATGTCGGCGAGGCGCAGACCGCCCAGCTCGATGTTGGTCTGCCTGGCCAGTAGGCCCTGCTCGGAGTAGGAGGTGCAGGACAGCCCCACCAGCGCCCTGTGGTTGTAGTCCTCCCAGTAGTGGATGCGCTCGGCGGGTGCGATGTGTTCGGTGGTGGCCCGGGAGATCACGGAGGGGACGGGCACGTGACCTCCCACGGTCATGCGGTCAGGGTGTGCCTGAGCCTAGGCGACGTGTCATACGGCCAGATAGCCTCCGTCCACGGGCACGACCGCGCCGGTGACGTAGGAGGCCGCCGCCGAGCACAGGAACGCCACCACCGGGGCGACCTCGTGCGGCTGCCCGAGGCGCCCGGCCGGAATGCGGTCCAGCACCCTTGCCGTGGCCTCGGGGTCGTCGAGGACGCCCCTGGCCAGCGGCGTGAGTACGAATCCGGGCGCGACGGCGTTGACCCTGATGCCGTCGGACGCGTACTCGGCGGCCAGTGACTTCGTGAGCTGGGACACGCCGCCCTTGCTCGCGCTGTAGGCGGGCCGGTCTCTGCTGCCGAAGAAGGCGAACATGGAGGAGACATTCACGATGGCGCCGCCGTTTTCGGCCAGGGCAGGGCGGGCGGCCTGGCAGGCGGCCATGGTGGCGGTGAGGTTGATGTCGATGACCCGCTGCCGGCGGGCGAAGTCGTACTCCTCGCGGTCGTGGCTGACGCCCGCACAGTTCACCAGGGCGTCCAGCGGCTGTTCCGCGGACAGCAGGGCGGTCAGCCCGGCGCGGTCCAGCACGTCGTGTTCCACGACGTGGACGCGGGGGTGGTCGGGCAGTTCGGCAGGGTCGGCGGGTGCCAGGCCGAGAGCGGTAACGTCGGCACCCAGGTCGGCCAGGAGGACGGCGGTGGCCGCGCCGATCCCCGAGGTACCACCGGTCACGAACGCCCGCCGCCCCGCGAACTCGCCGCTCACGGACGCTGCTCCCCCGGTCGTACCAGCACTTTGACCTGCTCCTCTCCGCGCAACAGCGCCTCGAATCCGTCCCGTACGACGTGCTCCAGAGAGATGGTGGACGTGACGATCCCCGCCAGGTCCATGCCTTCCTCCGCCACCAGGCGCACCAGCTCGGGATAGGCGTCGCGATATCCCACGCTGGTCGTGATCGTCTGCTCGTTGTTCACCAGGGCGAAGGCGTCCAGACGGACCGTGCCGGTCAGGCCGAGGAACATCACCCGCCCGCCGCGTCGGGTGGCGGCCAGGCAGGCGCGCAGGGTGTCCTCCGAGCCGACCGCCTCGAACGCCACGTCCGCTCCTTCGCCGCCGACCACGTCGGCGAGGTCCGCCCCGGTCTCGGTGGCTCCCAGGCGCAGTGCCAGCTCGCGGCGGACCGAGGACCGGTCGACCGCGACGATGCACCCGGCGCCGTGGCGGGCCGCGAGCTGGGTCACGAGCAGCCCGATCGGGCCCAGGCCGAGGACGGCGACGGTCTCGCCGGGGCGGATCCGGGCCCGCCGCACCGCGTGCAGGGCGACGGCGGCCGGCTCGAACACCGCCGCCTGTTCGAGGGAGACCGACTCGGGCAGCCGGTGCAGCATGTACGCGGGCACCGTGGCGTACTCGGCCAGCCCGCCATGTCCCATGAGCCCGGCGAACCCGAAATGCCGGCAGATGTTGTACTCCCCGGCGAGACACCGTGGGCAGTTGCCGCAGCGGTAGTGCGGCTCCACCGCCACCCGGTCGCCCGGGACGACAGCGGTGACACCGTCGCCCACCTCGGCGACTGTGCCGCAGAACTCGTGCCCCAGGACGATCGGAGCCGCCACGCCGGACTCCGGGTGCGGGTCGCCCACAGGAATGGCGTGTGGCCCATCGGTGTACTCGTGCAGGTCGCTGCCGCAGATCCCGCAGTAGGCGACCTCGATCGTCACCTCGCCAGGGCCGGGTGGTGTCACCTGCACGTCTTCTACGCGGACGTCCAGGGCCCCGTACCAGACGGCCGCCCTCGTGCGGATGTCCGGCGCGACGGTGGTGTCGGTCATGGCGTCTCGACCGGTCGGGGTGCGCCGCAGCTCAGCGGAACAGGGAGTTGACGTAGTCGGCGCCGATCCCGGCCTTCTCGTAGTGCTCGCGGCACATCTTGATGTAGTCGTGTACGTCGAAGAAGCCATCGGGCTCGCCGTTCTCGTCCAGCCAGATGAGCGGGCCCTTGACGATGAAGAACGCCTTCATCGGCTCGGCGCTGTCGTAGGCGACCAGAGTGTGCCCCTCGCCCGGGGCCTCGTAGACGAAGTCACCCGCGGTCGCCGTCCAGGGCCGCTCCAGGTAGCCCCACTTGCCGGAGATCGTGTACGCGAACACCTCGTGCGGGTGGTAGTGCCGGTTGACCAGGCCCGCCTCCTTGGCCCGCAGGATGTCGGCCCAGCTGTTGTCCTTGACGTTGATCCACAGCGGGCGCGAGCTGACGGTCTCGGTGAAGGGCACGTAATAGCGGTCGTCGTCCGTGGCCACCTTGGACAGATAGACCTCGGGGAGGGCGTCGGGGCGGAAGGAGTTCTCGATCGGCCTGAGGTCCTTCCAGAACTCCCGGGTGGGCTTGTCGGGCATGTGAAGCCTCTTTCGTCGCGGACTTCCCGGAGTGAATCCCGCAGGGTCCGGTGACGTCTTTCGCTTGGCAGACCTCAGCGCTTGCAGATTCCGGACATTCGCCGGTGGCGGACACGATCAGGCGGGAAGAGGCGGTTGTCGTCGGGGACAGGCACCCGGGAGGGGTGGACAGGATCGGTCACGGGTGTGAAGCAGGCGGCCGCCATCGCAGCCGTCCTCATCGACAACGCCATCCCCGCCACGGCCGGCAACGACCGGCGGCGGGAGGAAGCGTCAGACTGACTCGGCACTCCGCGGCCGGGCCGGACGCGCTGCCGGTCGCGCGGCTGCACCCGCTGGTACGCGACATCAGCCGCCCGGCATCTGGCCCGGACCTGCTGGCTTTTCGGCACTGGCCGCCCGCCCGCTGAAGGCGGCAGCGGAAGCCGCAGGGGAGACCGGCGCCCCCGAGAACGCGCCGACGTGGTCGGCCTGGTCCATGAGGTCGGGATCGACCTGCAGACCCTTCGGGGCAACGATCCATTGCCACGCCTGGGTGATGTCGGCGCAACTGCCCGGCCGAACCGGACTGCAGAACAGCACGCGCCCCTCGGGATCGGTGAGGAGCATGAACTGCACGGCGTCGGCCGTCCTCCCTTCCTCCCACCGCCGCGCTCCGGCTGGTGGGACGAAGCGCTCCCTGTCCGCACACCAACCCCTTGCGTGGTGCGCGCCACGGTGAGATCGTCGGTGACCGGGCGGAGCTGGCGTTCCAGCGCAGCACCGACGGGCCGGCCGCCCAAGGCCATCGTCGGCACCGTCAGGCGGGTAGTGGCGACCGCCTGCTCGATCTGTACCGCGCTCTCGGGCAGCGCCCGGTAGTACGAGAACGCGCGGCTCAACGCCTGGCGGCCGGTGTATGCGCGGACGAAGGCGTCCCGGAGGGCAGGGCGCACCCCGTCGCCGAGCGTGCCGGTGCGCAGAAACCAGTCGACGTAGGCAGCCTCGTGGCCCTCCAACACCGTCTCGGCAGGGCCGGGCGCGGCGGAATGGAAGCCGAACCACCAGGGCGGCCCGTCGGCGAGGAAGTCCTCGGCGACAGGCAGCCTGCCCAGAAGGGACTCCATGACGACCAGGCGCCGGACCCGACCGGGGCGACGCAGCGCGAGAAGGAACGCCGGTGCGGTACCCGCGTCGATGCCCCCACGGCGGCCGAGGACACGCCGAGCGTGGTGAGAAGCGCCGCGGCGTCCTCGGCCAGGGTGCCCGCGTCGTACCCGGAGGCGGCCCGGCTGCTCGCGCCGATCCCGCGCAGGTCCGGCGCGATGACGCGGTAGCGGTCGGGCAGGTCGGCCATGACGTCCGTCCACAGCTCCCAGGTGTGCGGGAAACCGTGCAGCAGCAGTACAGCCGGGCCGGATGCTGGAAGTACTTGCTGAAGTTGGTGGCGCTGGTGAAGCCCAGTTGCGCCGCGATCCGGGAGGCCGACTGGTCGCCGTGTGCCAGGAGGCGTTTGGCCTCCAGGATCACCCGTCGGTCGATGAACTCCTTCGCTCCACCCATCGGAGCACAAGGACAGGAGTCCCAGGCGACAGCCTCGGGGCTCCACCGCGTCGGCCTCGGTGACCCCGTCCACTGGTTCCACGTGTTTGCCGGCTGGGTATGGCAGCCGCGCCCGCCGTGAAACGCGGCAGACGCGTACCTGCTCAGCCGGTGTGGGCCGCCACGGCATCGATGATCATGGGCCACAGTTCGCGCGGGCGATCGTGGCCCATGCCGGGGATCAGCAGGAGTTCGGCCCCAGGCACCAGGTCCGCGGTGCGTTTCCCGCCGCTGGGGTCGATCAGTGTGTCGTCCAGCCCGTGGATCACCAGCGTGGGCACCCGCAGTTCCCGCAGTTCGTCCGCGCGTGATCCACTGAGGATCATCGCACCGAGCTGTCGGGCGATGCCCGCGGGGTAGTAGGCGCGGTCGTATTGGGCGGCGGCCAACTCGCGCAACACCGCAGTGTCTCCGTATCGCTTGGAGGCCCACACCAGCTCCTTCTCCGCCGCCGCGACGTACCCCTCGCGATCTGCGGGCTTCGGGCTGAGCAGCGCCGCCTGGGCCTCTGGGCTGGGCCGGCCGTATTCACTCTCGCCGGTCGAGGACATCATCGACGTCAAGGTCAGCACCCGCTCCGGGGAGGAGAGGGCCATGGTCTGAGCGATCATTCCGCCCATCGAGGCACCGACCACGTGGGCGCGCGCAACACCCAGCGCGGTGAGCAGGCCAAGGCCGTCGTCGGCCATGTCCAGAAGCCGGTAAGGAACCATCGCGCGGGCGGCGGGAATGTCACCCGAGCTCACGGTGGCGATGAGCTTCCCCATGTCTACGGGGTGACTGTCGAATGTGGTGGACAGACCGCAGTCACGGTTGTCATACCGGATCACGTAACGGCCGCGATCTGCCAGCGCCCGGCAGAAGTCCTCGTGCCAGGCGAGCATCTGCGCCCCGAAGCCCATCACGAGCAGGACAGGAGGGTCCCCGGGGTCACCGAAGCTCTCGTACGCGATGGAGACTTCGGGAGACACATCAACGATCGGCATGCGTGGAGCCTGCCACGGCCAACTCCGAAGCGCACCCAGAATACGGGCGGTGACCTGCGCATCCGCCTCCAGGGCCGCCCGCGATCCGCCGGACAGGTCGGCAGGTTCAGGGGTAGAGGCCGGCCCGGAAGGTGAAGGAGACCAGTTGGGCGCGGTCGCGGGCGCCGACCTTTGTCATGGCTCGGACCGCGTGTGTCTTCACGGTGTACGGGGACACGGACATCCGGGCCGCGATCTCGTCGTTGCCGAGACCGCTCGCGACCAGAACGACCACGTCCCGCTCCCTGGGGGTCAGAGCGCTGAAGCGCCGCAGCAGTTCCTTGTCGATCAGCGGGGGCGGACTGTCGGCCATGTGACCGATGAGCGCGGCCGTCGCGGCGGCCGACAGCGCACCGCCACCGCGCACGACCTCGGTGATTCCGGCGACGAGTTCAGCAGGGCTCACGGTCTTGCTCAGGAAGCCGTTGGCGCCCGCGCGCAGGGCGGCGAGGACGATGTCGTCCTGGTCGAAAGTGGTCAGTACGATCACCCGGGTCTTCTCGGGTGGATGTTCTGCGCGGATCCGGCGGGTGGCTTCGACGCCGTCGATGCCGGGCATCCGGATGTCCATCAGCACCAGGTCGACGGGGTGGTCCCGGAGGAAGGGGACGACCTGGAGTCCGTCGGAGAGATCCCCCGCGACGACGAGGCTCGGGTCGAGCCGGAGCATCACCCGGATCCCGGCCCTGATCTCCTCCTGGTCGTCGACGATCAGAATCCGTGTCATCGGACGACCTCTCCCAGCCGGCCGAACTCCGCCTGGACCCGGAATCGCCCGTCGTGACGGTCGATCGTCAGCCGCCCGCTGGAGGATTCGACGCGTTCGCGCATCCCCACGAGTCCGAGTCCGCTGCCCGGGGCGGAGTCGTGGGGTGAGTGACCGACGCTGTTCTCCACGGTGACGTGGATCCTGCCGTCGCGCTCGCGCACGTCTACCGTTGCCGTCCCTTCTCCGTGCCGGTAGGCATTCGTGAGCGCTTCCTGGACGACCCGGTAGACCGTCACGCCGACGCTCGGCTCCACGAAACCGGCCGGGATGTCGATGGAGGGCCGGACGTCGAGGCCGATGCTTTCGAAAGACGCGATGAGCCCTTCCAGGCCGTTCAGCGCCGGCGTCGGTCGGAGCGCCTCGTCGCCGAAGACGTCGTCCCCGAGGCGGAGGAGCGCGAGGATGCGTTGCGTCTCGACGACGACGGTACGGGCGCTGGACCTGGCCGAGTGGAGGGCCTGCCGGGAGGACTCGGCGTCCTCGGGCAGCCCTATTTCCGCGGCACCGAGGTGCATGCTCAGCATCGCGACCTGGTGGCCGATGACGTCGTGGAGGTCCCGGGCGATACGGAGACGTTCCTCGGTCACTCGCCGGGTGGCTTCGATCTCGCGGGTGGCGATGGCGAGCTCGGCCCGTTCCTCCAGTATCCACCAGTGCTCCCGATGGATACGGAGCGCGGCCCCCGTCGCGCCTCCCGCCACGGCCGAGAAGAGGGCGGCGGCTCCCACGACCGCACCCCCACGGAATCCTCCGACCGTCATGAACGCCCCCAGGAAGGACACCGCCACGATGCCGGTCCCGACCAGTGGCTGCTTTCCCCGGAGGGTGACCGAGAACAGCACGAGCACCGCCATCATCCACACCGACAGGGGATCGTCACCCACCGCTGTGACGGCGAAGGACGCCGCACTCGTCACGACCAGTCCTGCCCACGGCTTCCACCACGAGAGGGCGACGCCGCCGCCGGCGAGGAGCACGGACAGGGCCGTCGGCCACTCCGCCCCCCGCACTGCCGCCGCCGCGATCTGCCCGGTGAACACCAGCCCTGCTACCACATAGGCGACCCGGTGCAGCACCTCGGGGTGGCGGACCCACAGCGGTGCGGCCGGCCCGTCCTGACTGTTCTGCGCCTTGGCCATGAGCCGATTCTCGTTCACGTGTGCGGCGGTCGTGTACTTCGAACGACGTAGACGACGAACGATGGGGGCGACGAATGATGTGCGCGGCCGGGACGCTTCGGTCGGCGGAGTCCGCAGAACCCATTCCGTCGAAGGTGGACGGCGAAAGTACTTCGTTCGAAGTACTCGGCCCCTCCCGAGGCCGCGGAGACTCCTCATCGAGGCGACCGTCTCACACCGTCACGATCACAACGGGACACCCGATGACTCAGACCACCGTAACTTCGACCCCTTCGGCCACGGCCGCGGCCACGTCCTCCGGGCTCCGATCGCTCCACCTGATCCGAGTCGCCTTCTCCCTGATCTGGGTGGCGCTCGTCTTCACGACGTCCGCCTCGCTCGTGTCGACGGACGAGCCCACGGTGATCGCGGCCGTGCTGCTCGTCGTCTACCCCCTGTGGGACGCCATCGCCACGCTCATCGAGCGCCGCCTCACCGGCACCGGCTCCACGAACACCGTCAGCACCGTCAACATGGGGCTCGGCCTCGCCGCCACCGCCGGGATGATCGTCGCCGCCTTCTCCACCATCGGCAGGGCCCTGCTCGTGTTCGGCGTCTGGGCCCTTCTCTCCGGAGCCCTCCAGCTCGTCGTGGCGCTCCGGCGCCGACGCACCGTCGGCGCCCAGTGGCCCATGGCCATCAGCGGCGGACAGTCCGTCCTCGCCGGTGCCACCATCGCCGCCATGTCCGCCTCAGCGACGAGCAACCTGTCCACCGTGGCCGGATACTCGGCGTTCGGCGCCTTCTGGTTCCTCGTCTCCGTCATCGCCCTGAGCATCCGTGGCCGACACGAGAAGGTTCTGCCTGCCGCGCCAGCAGGCCGGAGGCGGTGACTCGCGTCGTGCGGCGGACCAGGACGGTGAAGTCCAGGCGCATGGCCGCCAGTGCGGGGTCGGAGGCGTAGGCAGCATCGCTTCCGAGGGGCGACGGCACTGCCAGGCCGTCATGGCCATCAGCGGCGTCGACTCCGCCAGAGCGGCAGCGCCCATCTGCGCCATGGGCCGGCTGCCGGTCGAGGAGGCGTGGCGGGCCCTGCGGGACGTGTCGCAGCGCACCAATACCAGGCTTCGCACCGTGGCCGAGCACATCCTCACCTTCGCCCAGGGCGGCGACCTGCCGCAGGACGAACTCGGCGAGTTCCATCAGGCGATCCGCCGGTACACCGCACGGACCGACGCGGCGGCGGCCCTACCACCGCGTCGGGACTGACCTGCCGCACCGACGTCACGCCTCCCGGCGCACCAACATCACACACCGCAGCATGGCCAGACTGATCCTCACCCGGGGACGTACCGGCGATCTCCCGGCAGACCGCCGCGAAGAACTGGACGACGCCTTCGACCGGCACACCGCAGCCAGATCCCCGAGCCCCCAGTGATCACCGCCGTGGAGCACTGTCTCGGCCGGCGTGGGCTCAAGGCGCGACCGTCGCCGACGTGAGGGTGGGGTGGCTGCGCGGCCGAGTGAGGAGATAGCCCAGGTGGCGGCAGGTGGTCTGTTCGCATGTTGTGGTCGATCAGGCGAACGGAGTGCTGATGGCGGCGTGGCAGGTGCCGGCGGCCTAGGGGTGGGATGTGCTGGCGGGAGGTGTCCCTGCACCGCACCCTCAGGCTTCATGCCGCGGCGGTGTAGTGGTCGGCAGTCGGCGGAAGCGTGATGTTGCCCCGTTGGTTGCCTCGAGTGGGAGGCAACCACGGCGTGGCGCGTGGCGCCCGGGGATTGTGCCGGTGGTGACTTCATGTCGAGCGCGTACTCGCAGCGCACCTTCTGGGTGTACTTGTCGCCGCCTTGTGTGCAGTTCCCGCGGCAGCCGCTGAGGTACTTCTTGATGCGCCCGACAATCTTGGCCTTGACCATGAAATAGGAGTCACCGCTGCCATGACGACTCCCTATTACAGGCGTACGGAGGTGATCCGGAGCGTCGTCTTCGAATTGCTGGCGAAAAGGGGGTGGGTGAATCTCCACGTGGTGCCGATTTTGGCGTTTCTCGCCGAACTCGCGCAGGAGCCAGGCAGATGCGGGCTCTGCATCGCAGCCCACTCGGCGAGTTCGTCGGTGCCCCCTGCGCCGGAAACGACCGCGCAGGCACACGGCGGCAGGATCGCCGTCATCGAGTACCACCGGCCCCGCCGCGAGTCGCATCAGGCACGGGACACTCTCGTGACCATCAGGCGTGGGACACCCGCAACGATCACCGAGCCCGTCCCCGCACTGCTACCTGTCCCTGACGTCAAGTACCCGCACAACCATGGAACTTGAGGCCGCCTGGTTTCAGTCTGCGAATGTTTTCGACCCGCGAATCATGCGCGAGGTATTGACGCCGGTCAGGGGTTCCCTATGATCCGGTTGCTCGACACTTCGATCCTTGTTCGGTATAGCGAACACGCAAGTCTGCACCGCATCGACAGTCCGTACACCCCTGTCGGGGCCAACCGGAACCGCTTGCTCGAAGATGACGAGGTCTCCATGCGCAGAAGACATTTCAGCCGCGGACATCTGTCGGTGGTACTCGCCGCCGCGGTTGCGGCCCTGGTCTCGTTGGCGGCGTTGCTCGTCGCCGGTCCGGCTCAGGCGGCCACCAGCGGCGCCTTACGCGGTACCGGTTCCGGCCGGTGTCTCGATGTGCCGGGCGCCAGCCAGACCGACGGCACGTTCCTGCAGATCTGGGACTGCACGGGCGGGACCAACCAGCAGTGGACGTTGACGGACGGCAATCAGCTGACCGTGTTCGGCAACAAGTGCCTGGATGTCCCGGGCCACGCCACCACGGCTGGCACCAAGGTGCAGATCTGGGCCTGCAACGGCGGTACGAACCAGCAGTGGCGGGTGAACGCCGACAGCACGATCGTCGCCGTGGAGGCCGGGCTGTGCCTGGACGTCTCGGGCGGCGCCACGGCCAGCGGCACGGCGGTACAGCTCTGGAACTGCAACGGCGGCAGCAACCAGAAGTGGACCGGCCTTTCCGGGACCTCCGCCTCATGTTCTCTTCCGTCGACGTACCGGTGGAGCTCGACGGGCCCGTTGGCGCAACCGGCGAACGGCTGGGTCTCACTGAAGGACTTCACCACCGTGACGTACAACGGCAAGCACCTGGTCTACGGTTCGACCGTCAACCAGTCCGGGACGTACGGCTCGATGGCCTTCGCCCCCTTCACGAACTGGTCGGACATGGCGACGGCCACCCAGACAGGGATGAACCAGGGCACGGTGGCGCCCCAAGTGTTCTACTTCGCGCCCAAGAACATCTGGGTGCTGGTGTCCCAGTGGGGTCAGTGGCCCCTGTTCTACCGCACCTCCAGCGACCCCACCAACCCCAACGGCTGGTCCGCCCCGCAGCCGCTGTTCACCGGCAGCATCCCAAGCGCCGCCCCGATCGATCCGACCATGATCGGTGACGGCCAGAACATGTACCTGTTCTTCGCCGGTGACAACGGCAGCATCTACAAAGCGACCATGCCGATCGGGAATTTCCCGGCCAGCTTCGGCTCGTCGTACACCACGGTCATGAGCGACACGACGAAGAACCTGTTCGAGGCGCCGCAGGTCTACAAGGTGCAGGGGCAGAACCAGTACCTCATGATCGTCGAGGCTCGGGGGGCGACCGAGCAGCGCTTCTTCCGCTCGTTCACCGCCTCCAGCCTGAACGGCCCGTGGACCCCGCAGGCCGCCACCGAGTCCAACCCCTTCGCGGGCAAGGCCAACACCAACCAAACCTGGACCAACGACATCAGCCACGGTGACCTGGTCCGCAACAACCCCGACCAGACCATGACCGTCGACCCCTGCAACCTGCAGTTCCTGTACCAGGGCAGGTCCCCCAGCTCGGACGGCACCCCCTACAACCTGCTGCCGTGGCGGCCGGGACTGCTCACCCTGCAGCACTGACCCGCCTGATCCACGGTGAATCCGATGTGGTGCGGTCCGCCGACGCGCAGACGAGCGGTTCATGACGTGGGCGGCTCCACCTGCTGACCGATACTCACCGCCTTGAGGGCACCCCCAGCCGCGCGTCGGCTGGGGTGTGCGGTGAATTGCGCAAGCATCATCCGGGTCACCGGTCCGTGTCGCCCTCGTCGTCGTCCTCCTCGACCCTCGTCTTCCTGCTGCGGCCACGCGAGCACATCCTGACCATGAGCGAACGACCTGGACACCTGGACGTCTGTGCCGTTGTACAGACGTCTGAGGCGTCTTCGCATCCGGTGGGCAGGTCTGGGAGGATCTCGCGGTGGAAGCACTGATGACGCCGCCCGCCGGACACTTGTCCGCCGCGGCTTGGCTCTGGAGTACGTCACCCTGGGCTGGAACGTGATCGGCATCGTGGTGCTCGCCGTCGCCGCGCTCTCGGCCAGGTCCGTCGCGCTGGCCGGGTTCGGACTGGACTCCCTGATCGAGATCGGCGCCTCCACCGTGGTCTGAATTCCCTGGCCGGCCTCTGGTGGGCCGACCCGGCCACCGGCTACGTGCTGGTCCACTACGCACTGCGCGAGGCCAAGGAGATCTTCTTCAGCGAGTACTGACCGCCTGCACCAGCCGGCAGACGCCCTTCTCCGGCAGTGTCCGGACGGGGGCCACGAAGGAGCGAGCACCACCCCGGGCCCAGGTGCTGTCGCCTCTCGTGACCAGCGATGGAAACCGGCCGCCGTCCTGGGGCCGCTGCTACGACGGCGGGTTCGGCTCCTGCTGTGCGGACTGGAGGTCGGCGAGGAGTTCCGCCTGCCCGGCCAGCACGCCGGACAGGATGGACCGCGCCACCCGCAGCAGCTCGGCCAGTTGCGGGCTGGCCAACGAGTAGTACACGTTGGAGCCCTCCTTCCGGGTCCTGACCAGGTTTGCGCGCCGCAGCACGGCGAGTTGCTGGGACAGGTGCGCAGCCTCGATGCCCACCTCGGGCAGCATCTCGGCGACCGCATGCTCACGCTCGCTCAGCAGTTCCAGGACCCGGATGCGGGCCGGGTGGCCGAGCGTCTTGAAGAACTCGGCCTTCAGTTGGTACAGCGGCGTACTCATGGAGTCGCCTCCCCCATACAGCCGCACGGCCCCACCGGCCGGCGTTCGGCGCATCGCATCCATCCACTCGTCAGCAACATGCGGCCATCCTCGCCTGCTGCGCCTGCCAGATCGAATCCGCACCGAAACAGCGAGGCAAGCCCCCGTTTCCATCTCATTGGATCGAAGGAAAGCGGGGAAGATTCGGCGAAGCGCTCCGGGAAGGCAAGCAGCGATATACGGAACGGCGAAATGCATGACACGTAATACGGTCCGCCGTCATGGATTCAGCCGCAGGGACACATCCTCAACAAGTAAGTCAAGACTTATCCTTGGGGAGCTGTGACCGTATGGTGTGGCTCGAATCGAAGGAGCCCCCTGTTGTCGGAAGCGAACGACCCCGCTGTGCGTGCGGTTGAATCGGAGCAGGATTATGTGTCCTCCTTGTACGAGTTGCTCACCGAGCGGCTTTCCGAGGCGCGAGTACACCGAGCGAGCGTGCTGAAGGCCCCGGCGGGCAGCGCCGGTCAGGCATACGAGAGAGAAATCACCGCCGAGCGTCTGACCAGGGAAATAGGCCGCCTGGAAGGCGCCGAGAAGGGGCTGGTCTTCGGACGCATCGACTGGACGGACGGCACGGCCCTGCGCATCGGGCGGATCGGACTGCAGAGAGAGGAGGATGACCTGCCGCTGCTCGTGGACTGGCGCGCGAACGCGGCGCGGCCTTTCTACGAGGCGACACCGGTCCAGCCGATGGACCTGCGGCGGCGCAGGCACCTGCGCCTCGAGGAGCGCACGGTCATCTCGGTGAGCGACGAACTGCTGGACGGGACCGCCCCGACCGACGAGGACGTCGTGGGGGACGGCCCGTTGACCGAGGCTCTGTCGGCACGGCGTACGGGCAGGATGCACGCGGCCGTCGCGACGCTGCAGGCCGAGCAGGACGAGATCGTCCGCTCCGCCCACCGCGGGGTGACCGTGGTGCAGGGCGGGCCCGGCACCGGCAAGACGGTGGTCGCCCTGCACCGGGCGGCCTTCGTCCTGTACGCGTTCCCCCGCGCCGCGGAGGAGGGTGTCCTGGTGGTGGGCCCGAACGCCCGGTTCCTCGACTACATCTCCCAGGTCCTTCCCTCGCTCGGCGAGAACGACGTCGTCCTGGCGACCTGCCGGGAACTGGCCGGAGTGTCCACGGACGCGGCGGGCCCGCTCGACACAACGCGTCTGAAGGGCAGTTCCGACCTCGCTGACGCCTTGGCCGGCCTGCTGCGCGTCCACCGAGCCCCGGCCGGGGACTTCAGCGTGCGGGTCGGACAGGAACTGGTTCGCCTCTCCTGCGAGGAAGTCGCCGTGGCGCGCGAGGCCGCCGTGACCGCCGTACCGGGGCACAACCCCGCGCGCCAGGTGTTCAAGGAGCTCTTGGTCGATGCCGTCGCCGATGCGATGCAACGAGACATGGGCGACCTCCTGGATCAGATCGACGCCGATACCGAGAAGATGACGGGCCTGAACCTCGACCGGTTCACGGGAGTCGCCCAGCGCCGTGCCGAAGGTGGGGACGACTCAGGTCCGGTCCACGCGTTGGACCTGGACGCCATCCGGGCCGATCTTCTCGACGATGCCGGCGTCGACCGAGCGGTCGAGGCGTTGTGGCCGGGGCTGGTACCCGGTGACCTCGTCAAGGCGCTCCTGACGAGCGCCGACGCTCTCGCCGAACACCTGCCCCGCCTGACCGCGCAGGAGAGGTCCCTTCTGCTGCGTGGTCCGGACGACCCGTGGACCGATGCCGATGTGCCGTTGCTGGACGAGGCGGCGAGCCTGGTCGACGGCCCTCCCGAGCGGACGTACGGGCACGTCGTCGTCGACGAGGCGCAGGAACTGACCGCGATGCAGTGGCGGATGATCGCCCGCCGCTGCCCGGCGAGGTCGATGACGCTGGTGGGTGACTTCGCCCAGGCAGGGCCGGTCACGACAGCACGCGACTGGAAGGAAGCGCTGAGCCCGCACGTGGGACCGCGGTTCAAACTGCACAACCTGACCGTCAGCTACCGCACCACGCAGGAGATCCTGGAAAGCGTCCGGGACCTGCTCACGCATATCGCTCCGGACCAGCAGCCCGCACGGTCGCTGCGAAGCGGTGAGAGCCCTCGCGCCGTGACCACACCCGCGACCGGGTTGATCACCGCCGTCGTTCAGGCACTCCGCGCCCAGAGCACCGCGCACCCGGGCGAGCTTCTGGGAGTGATCTGCGCGGACACCCGGGTCAGCGGGCTGACGGCCCAGGGCATCGCTCACCACGCACGCATCGTGCCGGCGTCCGAAGCGCGCGGCCTGGAATTCGACGGGGTCGTCGTCGTGGGTCCCGAGGAGATCATCACGGCCCGTCCCGGTGGGGAAAGGGACTTGTACGTAGCCCTGACCCGGGCCACCAAGCGCCTCTGCACCATCACCGTCCAGCCCGCCTGACGGCCGGGCGCCCGCGTCACCGCTCGTGGCGGCACCCGGTATCACGCGGTCTGGTCCGCGTCGGGTTCGATGCCGAGTTCGTGCGTGCTGTACTCGCCGAACCGTTTGACGTGCTCGGTCGGGTACGGCGAGGTATGGGCCAGGTCCTCAGGATTCATTGGGCGGGGCCGGGTCCGCTGACGGTCAGTCGGCCCTGCCCCCACGCCTGTCAGGCGGGCCGGATCATGGTCAAGTGCTGGAGGTTCGAGGCTGCTGCGCGGGAAGGGCGGGCAGGACTCCGGCCGTCTCCAGATGGGCGCGGGCGGCCGCGATCGCCTCGGGTGTGGTGGTGTACTCCCGGCCCTCGTCACGCAGCAGGTCCAGCACGCCGAGGGAGTCCAGGACCCGGCGCTGGCCGGGGCGAATGCCGGAGGCGAGGACGGTGATGCCGCGTCGGCGCAGTTTCTGGACGGCGTCCTTGAGGACGAGGGCACCGGTGGCGTCCATGGTCGACACCCGGGACATCCGCAGGATGACGACCCTGACGTCGGCCACCTCGGCCAGTACCAGCAGGAAACGGTGGGCGGCGGCGAAGAACAGCGGGCCGTCGATGCGGTAGGCCACGATGTGCTCGGCCAGCAGGGCGTGTTCCTCGGCGCCGTGGTCGCCCCGGTCGAGCGGCACCTTGTCGACGCGCGCCTGCTTCGCGACCGCGCGCAGGGCGAGGGCACCCGCGACGGCCAGGCCGAGGACGACCGCGTACACGAGGTCGAGAGCGAGGGTCGCGGCGGCGGTCAGGACAAGGATCAGCGCATCGGAGCGGGTGGCCCGCGCCAGGGCCCTGAGCGAGCCCACCTCGACCATGCGGACCGCGGTGGCGAGCAGCACGCCGGCGAGCGCGGCGAGCGGGATCCTCGAGACCAGCGGTGCGGCGGCGAAGACGATCACGGCGAGAACGGCGGCGTGGGTGAGGGCGGCGAGCCGTGAGCTCGCGCCGGTGCGGACGTTGACCGCGGTACGGGCGATCGCGCCGGTCGCCGGGACACCGCCGAAGAGCGGAGCAGCGATGTTCGCCAGGCCCTGGCCGAACAGCTCCCGGTCGGGGTCGTGCCTCTGGCCGACCGTCATGCCGTCGGCGACCGACGCCGACAGGAGGGACTCCAGGGCGGCGAGCGCGGCCACCGCGACGGCCGGGGCGAGCAGGGAACCCAGCGAGCCGAGATCGAGGAAGGCGAGCGAGGGCGCGGGCAGTCCGGAGGGCAGGTCACCGATCGGCTTGGCGGCATCCAGGTGGGCGGCCTGCGCGACCACGGTCGCGGCGGTCACGGCCAGGATGGAGAACGGTACGGCTGGCCGCAGGCGCGCGCCGGCCAGCATGACGGCGGCCACCGCGGCGGCGAGGCCGACGGCCGTCCAGTTCGGGGACCCGGTGAACTCCTCGACCGCCCGCCAGGTCACCACCAGCACCCGGTCGCCCTCCGGCTTGGGCACGCCGAGGGCGTTCGGGATCTGCTGGAGACCGATCACGCAGGCGATGCCGAGAGTGAAGCCCTCGACCACGGGCGCGGGAATGTACTGCATGTACCGCCCGGCCTTCAGTACGGCGAGCGCCACCAGCATCACGCCGGCCAGCAGGCCGACCGTGAGGACACCCGTCCGGCCGTACCGGCCGACGATGGGGACGAGGACCACGGTCATGGCGCCGGTCGGCCCCGACACCTGGAGGTTGGATCCGCCGAAGAGGGCGGCGAGGGCGCCCGCCACGACAGCGGTCGCCAGACCCGCCTCCGCGCCCAGCCCGGAGGAGACACCGAAACCGAGGGCCAGGGGAAGCGCCACGATGGCCACGGTCAGCCCGGCGAGCAGGTCCCGTCGCGGGTTGCGGCATGCCTGAGCCAGGTCGGTACGGGCGGGCAGCAGTGAGGTGATCCGGGAGCCGGCCCGGCCGATCCACCGTGTCATTGCTTGGCGACCTCCGCGTCCCGCAACTCGACCAGTAGTTCGTTCCGTCCGGCGAGCATCTCGGTCAGGATTCGCCGCGCGGCCGTCATCAGGTCCGCGACGTCGCCCCCGGCCAGCTCGTAGACGACGGTCGAGCCCTCGCGGGCCGAGGTGACGATCCCCGAGCGGCGCAGCACCGCCAGGTGCTGCGACAGGCCGGAGGGCTCCACCTCGATCGCGGCCAGCAGGTCCCGCACCGGCATCGGCCCGTCCTGCAGCAGCTCCAGGACCCGGATCCGCACGGGATGCCCAAGCATCCGGAAGAACTCCGCCTTCGCCTGGTACAGCGGAACGGACACGACCCCTCACCTTCGCCTGCGAGCCCCGCCCCACAAGACGGACAGGGAAAAGCTGCATCCGCAGCAACTTGCGATCACGATGAACTAAGCATCTAGGCAATTGCGAAAATTTGCAATTCCTCATCAGGATGCCGTCCCGAACCCTGCCGTCGGAGGGGGGAGACTCCGACGGCAACGAGGGTGGACGGCCATGCCGAAGCGGAGGCGGGTGGGGCCGTCGCGGGGCGGTCACGGCCGGTGGAGAGCCGGCGCCGCGACATCGGTGCCGTCAGCGCTCGGCCGTTGCTGATGACCGTGCCCGGTGAGTACGTGCTTCCGCAGGGGCGTCCGGCGTGGGCCCGCCAGTCGCCGGCGCGCACGGGGGCCGAGGGCTGACCGGCCTCCGAGCGGGTCGGCCGCCGGGTGCCGGGCGCCGCCCCCGCCCGGACGCCGCCATCGAGCGATCTGATGCAAGAGACATCCCATCACAGGTTCACAACATTGATGGGATGGATCTCTTGTCGACATCCCATGATGGGAACCCCCAGTCGAGCGATCAGGCGGAATTCTCCAGCTTCTTCTTCCCGCCTCTAGACAACCCCTCCGGGCCCACCCTATAAACATCCCATCTCTCTGTTAGCGACACCCAACCGTCGCATCGGTGTAACAACCCCGCTCCGGGACCAGCGCGAGGAAGTACCCATGAGAATCAGAACCGCACTCAGCTCCACCGCGTCCGTCGTCTGTGCGCTGACGCTGCTCAGCGCGTGCAGCAGCGGCTCCGGCACGTCCGCCTCGTCGAGCGACAAGCCGCTCGTGGGCGTCGACTACCCGCGGTCCGACACCGACTTCTGGAACTCCTACATCAAGTACACGCCCGACTCCGCGAAGCAGCTCGGCCTGTCCCTGAAGACCACGAACTCCCAGAACGACGTCGCCAAGCTCACCGCCAACGCGCAGACGTTCATCAGCCAGGGCGTCAAGGGCATAGCGATGGCGCCGCAGGACACCGCCGCCATCGCGCCGACCCTGGCGCAGCTGGAGGCGAAGAAGATCCCCGTCGTCACCGTCGACACCCGTCCCGACACCGGCAAGGTGTTCATGGTGGTGCGGGCCGACAACCGCGCGTACGGCGAGAAGGCCTGTCAGTTCCTCGGCACGAAACTCGGCGGCAAGGGCAAGGTCGTCATGCTCGAGGGCGGCCTCGACTCGATCAACGGCCGTGACCGCACCGAGGCGTTCAACGACTGCATGAAGAAGAACTACCCCGGCATCAAGGTGTTCGGCGAGGCCACGAACTGGGACGGCGCGGTCGCCGCGCAGAAACTGCAGACGGACCTGACCGCCAACCCGGACATCAAGGGCGTCTACATGGAATCCAGCTTCGGCCTGTCCGGCACGCTGCAGGTGCTCAAGCAGAAGGGCCTGCTGGTGGATCCGAAGGACAAGAAGCACGTCTTCATCGTGTCCAACGACGGCATCCCCGAGGAGCTCAAGGACATCGCCGCGGGCAAGATCGACGCCACCGTCTCCCAGCCCGCCGACCTGTACGCCAAGTACGCGCTGTACTACCTCAAGGCCGCGATCGACGGGAAGACGTTCAAGCCGGGCAAGACCGACCACGACAGCACGATCATCCAGGTCCGTGACGGTCTGCTGGAGGACCAGCTCTCCGCTCCCCTGGTCACCGCCGACGGCGGCACCTACGGCGGCGTTCCCAGCGTCAAGAGCGACGACACGTCGCTGTGGGGCAACCACCTCGGCTGACCTGCCCGGTCAGGGACCAACGGCTATCCAGAACAAGGCGGTTGAGATGAGCGACGGGGAGCGTACTGTCACCCCCGCGCCCGCCCCGGCGGACGACGGGCGGGCCTCCGCGGCCCCGCCCGTCGTCGAGGCGACGGGCATAGTCAAACGATTCGGTCCGACGGTGGCCCTGAACGGCGCCCGGATCACCATCCGGCCCGGCGAGACCCACGCACTCGTCGGCCGCAACGGGGCCGGCAAGTCGACCCTCGTGTCCGTCCTGACGGGCCTGCACGCCCCCGACGAGGGGACGGTCACCTTCGGTGGCGACCCCGCGCCGCGGCTCAGCGACCGCGACGCCTGGCGCCGGCGCGTCGCCTGCGTCTACCAGAAGTCGACGATCATCCCCACACTGACCGTCGCCGAGAACCTGTTCCTGAACCGGCACCACCACGGCCCCCACCGGCTCATCAGCTGGACCGGCGTACGCCGCCGGGCCCAGGAGCTGCTGTCGGCCTGGTCGGTGGAGGTCGACCCGCAGTCCCCGGCCGGCGACCTCAGCGTCGAGCAGCGGCAGTTCGTCGAGATCGCCCGGGCGCTGTCCTTCGGGGCCCGGTTCATCATCCTCGACGAGCCCACCGCGCAGCTCGACGCGGCGGCGATCAACCGGCTCTTCGACCGCATCCGCGACCTGCAACGCCAGGGCGTGACCTTCCTGTTCATCAGTCATCACCTGCAGGAGGTCTACGAGATCTGCGACATGGTGACGGTGTTCCGCGACGCGGCGCACATCGTGACCGCGCCGGTCGCGGAACTGCCCCGCACCGAGCTGGTCGCCGCCATGACCGGTGAGGCCGCGGCAGACCGGCGCCAGGAGCGCACCGCCAGACTGGACAAGAGCAGCGTGCCCGCGCTGACCGTGCACGGTCTGAGCAGCGACGACACCTACACCGACGTCACTTTCCAGGTGGGCGCCGGGGAGATCGTCGGCCTCGCGGGCGCCGCCGCCAGCGGACGTACGGAGGTCGCCGAGACCGTCGTAGGCCTGCGCGCCGCCGCGAGGGGGGACCTGGAGATCTCCGGGCGCCGGCCCCGGCCGGGCAGCGTGCCCGACGCGCTCGCGGCCGGCGCCGGGTTCGTTCCGCAGGACCGGCACCACCAGGGCTTCGTGCCGGACATGTCGATCGCCGACAACGCGACCCTGTCCGTGCCCAGGCGGCTCGGCAGGAACGGCTTCCTCAGCCGCGGACGGCGCGACCGGCTGGCCGAGGGCATGATCGAGAACCTGGCCATCAAGACCCCCGGACCGGAGCTGCCCGTCTCCGCCCTGTCCGGCGGCAACCAGCAGAAGGTCGTCATGGCGCGCGCCCTGGCCGACGACCCGCGGCTGCTGGTCCTGATCAACCCGACCGCCGGCGTGGACGTGCGCTCCAAGGAGTTCCTCCTCGGCAAGGTCGAGGAGACCGCCGAGTCCGGCACCGGAGTGCTCATCGCCTCCGACGAACTCGACGACCTGCGCATGTGCGACCGGATCCTGGTGATGTTCCAGGGCCGGGTCACGACCGAGATACCACGCGGCTGGCACGACCACGACCTCGTGGCCGCGATGGAAGGAGTGGACCTGCATGCCTGAAGCAATGCCTGAAACCGTCCTCGCGGACGCCGCCGCCCAGGCCGTGGAGACCGGGCAGAGGCGCACCGCGCTGCTCGGCGGCCGGATCCCCCTCGCCCGGCTGCGCGACCTGGCGCTCGTTCCGGCGATCGTCGTCATCGCGATCGTCGGACAGATCGTCAACCCGGTCTTCCTGCAGGCCGACAACCTCATCAACGTCCTGCAGACCATGTCCGAGATGGCCCTGCTGGTCCTCGCCCAGACGATGATCCTGATCGTCAAGAAGATGGACCTGTCCCTGGAGTCCACCATGGGTCTGGCGCCGGGCGTCGCGGCCTGGCTGGTCGTCCCGGCCGGCGCCGGGCACGGACTCGGTCTGCTCCCCGGCGCCTGGTCGGTCCCCCTCACCCTCGCCGTGGGCGCGCTCGTCGGCGTGATCAACTCGCTGCTGATCATCCGCTTCGGCCTCAACGGCTTCATCGTCACGCTCGGCATGCTGATCGTGCTGCGCGGCATCCTCACCGGCATCTCCGGCGGTCAGACCTTCTTCCAGCTGCCGCAGTCGATGCTCTACACCGGCACCGCCGAATGGTTCGGCATGCCCGCCTCGATCTGGATCTGCCTGGCCCTGTTCGCCGTCGCGATCGTGGTGCTCGGCTGGACCAGCTTCGGCCGCTCCCTGTACGCCATCGGCGGCAACGTCGACGCGGCGAAGGCGGCCGGCATCCGCACCGACCGGGTGCTGTGGATCGTCATCGTCACCGGCAGCGTGCTCGCCGCCCTCGCGGGGCTGATGCTCTCCGGACGCCTGGCCTCGGTCGCCTCCGCGCAGGGCAACGGCTACATCTTCACCGTCTTCGCCGCCGCCGTCATCGGGGGCATCAGTCTCAACGGCGGCAGGGGCACCATGTTCGGCGCGTTCTGCGGCATCCTGCTGCTCTTCATGATCCAGAACGTGCTGACGCTGGCCGGTGTCCCCGCCCAGTGGATCGGCGCCCTCAACGGCCTGATCATCCTGGTCGCCCTCGCCATCTCCCGCATCACCGGCGGCAAGGTCCAGGAGTGACCCGGGCGGCCCACCGGCCGCCCTGCCTCCGCCGCGTTCACGTCTCGTCGCAGGGGGACCCGTCTCCCCTGCCCCTCACAGGAGTTGCCGCCATGTCCTCCCCCGTGCCCCCGTCAGCCCGCATCATCGCCCTGGACGTCCTGGACGTGCGGTTCCCGACCTCCGAACACCTCGACGGCTCGGACGCCATGAACCCCGAGCCCGACTACTCGGCCGCCTACGTGGTCCTGCGCACCGACGCGGGCGACGGGCTGGAGGGCCACGCCCTGGCCTTCACCACCGGACGCGGCAACGACGCCCAGGCCGCCGCCATCGCCACCCTCGCCCCGCACGTGGTCGGCCTGTCCGTGGAACAGGTCTGCTCCGACCTCGGCGCCTTCGCCCGCTCCCTGGTCCACGACCCCCAACTGCGCTGGCTGGGGCCGGAGAAGGGCGCCATCCACATGGCGACCGGCGCGGTCGTCAACGCCGCCTGGGACCTGGCCGCCAAGCGGGCGGGCAAGCCGGTGTGGCGCTTGCTGGGCGAGATGTCGCCGGAGGAGCTGGTCGCCCAGGTCGACTTCCGCTGGCTGTCCGACGCCCTCACGCCGGAGGATGCGCTCGACATCCTGCGCCGGGCCGAGCCCGGCCGTGAGCGGCGCATCGCCCGCCTCCTCGAGCAGGGCTACCCCGCCTACACCACCACCCCCGGCTGGCTCGGCTACTCCGACGAGAAGCTGGCCCGGCTGTCCCGTGAGGCCGTCGCGGACGGCTTCACGCAGATCAAGCTGAAGGTGGGCGCCGACCTGCAGGACGACATACGGCGCCTGCGCACCGCCCGCGAGACCGTCGGCCCGGACATCCGGATCGCCGTGGACGCCAACCAGAGATGGGACGTCCAGCCCGCCATCGACTGGATGCGGGCCCTGGCCCCCTACGACCCGTACTGGATCGAGGAGCCCACCTCCCCCGACGACATCCTCGGCCACGCCGCCGTCCGCAGGGCACTCAGCCCCATCAAGGTCGCCACCGGCGAACACATCGCCAACCGGGTCGTGTTCAAGCAGCTGCTGCAGGCCGGCGCGGTCGACATCGTGCAGATCGACTCCGCCCGCGTCGGCGGCGTCAACGAGAACATCGCCATCCTGCTGCTGGCCGCGAAGTTCGGCGTGCCCGTCTGCCCGCACGCCGGCGGCGTCGGCCTGTGCGAGATGGTGCAGCACCTGTCGATGTTCGACTACGTCGCCGTCTCCGGCACCACCGAGGACCGGGTCATCGAGTACGTCGACCACCTGCACGAGCACTTCGTCGACCCGGTCCGCATCGTCGACGGCCACTACCTCGCCCCGACTCTGCCCGGACTGAGCGCGCAGATGCACCCCGCCTCCCTCAAGGAGTACAGCTACCCCGACGGCCCGGTCTGGTCCGCCCGTGTCTGAACCGCTGCCCCTGGTCGACGCCCACCACCACGTGTGGGACCTGGACCGCCGGCCCCAGGCCTGGCTCGACGCACCGGGCCACGAGCCGATCCGCCGCAGCCACGGCATCGAGGACCTGCGACGGGCCGCCGACCGGCCCCTGGCGGGACGCCGGCTGACGAGCACGGTGGTCGTGCAGTGCGTCACCTCCGTGGCGGAGACGGCGGAGCTGCTCGACCTCGCCGCCCAGGACCCGCTGGTCGGCGCGGTGGTCGGCTGGGCGGACCTGACCTCCCCCGCGGTCGGCGACGTACTCGACGAACTGCGCTCCGGGCCCGGGGGCGGGTATCTGCGGGCCCTGCGCCACCTGGTCCAGGGCGAGTCCGACCCGGAGTGGCTGCAGCAGCCGTCCGTCGAGCGGGGCCTGCGCGCCGTACGGGACCGGGGCCTCGGCTACGACGTGCTCATCCGCAGCCACCAGTTCGACCAGGCGATCCGCCTCGCCCAGCGCTTCCCGGACCTCCCGCTCGTGCTGGACCACGCGGGCAAACCGCCCATCGGACAGCCCACGCTCCCCGACTGGATGCGCACGGTGCGCGTGCTGGCGGGCCACCCGCAGGTGCGGTGCAAGGTCTCCGGACTGATCACCGAGGCCGACCACGCCAGGTGGACGCTCGAGGACATCCGCCCGGTGTGGGACACCCTGCTGGCCGCTTTCGGCCCCGAGCGGCTGATGTTCGGCTCCGACTGGCCCGTCTGCGTCCTCGCCGGGGGCTGGGCCCGCTGGGCGGCCGCCGCCGAACAACTGCTGAACGACTGCTCACCGCACGAGAGGCAGGCGGTGCTCTGCGACACGGCGACCGCCTTCTACCGGCTGTCCGACCACGAGAACGACACGTAAGGAGAGCACTGCGTGCTGCTGACCGAACTGCTGCACCCCGGCATCCTCGAAGCACTGGCCGGAGCCGGACACGGCGCCCGTGTCCTGCTCGCCGACGGCCACTACCCCGCCAGCACCGCCGTCGGCGAACGAGCCAGGAGCGTCCACCTCAACCTGGCACCCGGCACCCTCGACGTCACCACCGTCCTGGACGTGCTGCTGCGCGCCCTGCCCGTGGAGGCGGCGCAGGTGATGGTGCCGCCCGAGGGCGAGCCGGAGCCGGCGGCCATCGCCGAGTACCGGTCCCGACTGGCGCCGGTGCCCGTCGACACGCTCGGCCGCTTCGCGTTCTACGACGCCGCCCGCTCCCCCGACCTGGCACTCGCCGTCGTCACCGGCGACACCCGTACCTACGCCAACCTGCTGCTGACCATCGGCGTCCGCGCGGAAGGGACCCTGACCCCACGATGACTCTCGCCGTCCGCTACATCGCGGCCCGCACCCTGGACACCGCGCCCGCCGCCGCCTCCGAGCCCGGCCCCGGCGAAGTGGAACTCGCCCCCGCCTACGTCGGCATCTGCGGAACCGACCTGCACATCTTCCACGGCGACATGGACGCCCGCGTCGCCGCGCCCGCCGTCCTCGGACACGAGATGGCCGGCCGGGTCGTCCGCGTCGGGCCCGGCGTCGAGGGCTGGCAGCCCGGCGACGCGGTCACCGTGATGCCCCTGCGCTGGGACGACACCTGTCCCGCCTGCCGCGCCGGTCACCAGCACATCTGCCAGCACCTGGACTTCATCGGCATCGACTCCCCCGGCGCCATGCAGCAGCGCTGGACCGTGCCCGCCGCCACCCTCATCCGCCTGCCCGGCACCCTGCCCCTGGACCGGGCCGCACTCGTCGAACCGACCGCGGTCGCGGTGCACGACGTGGGCCGGGCGGCGGTGAAGGACGGCGAGAAGGTCGTCGTGGTCGGCGGCGGCCCCGTCGGCATGCTCATCGCCCTGGTCGCGCGCGCCGCCGGCGCCGAGGTACGGGTGGTCGAACTCAACGCCCACCGCAGGCTGCTCGCCGAGGAGTTGGGCCTGAGCACGTGGGACCCGGCCGCAGCCGACATCACCGAACTCGTCCAGCGGTGGACGGGCGAGGCCGGAGCGGACGTCGCCTTCGAGGTCTCCGGCGCGGCGGGCGGCGTGGACACCGCCGTCGACGTCCTCGGCGTGCGCGGCCGGCTGTGCCTGGTCGCCATCCACCCACGGCCCCGCGAGATCAACCTGCACCGCTTCTTCTGGCGTGAACTCACCCTCGTCGGGGCCCGGTTGTACGAACGCGGCGACTTCGAGCGGGCCGTCGCCCTGGTCGCCGACGGCACGATCCCCGCCCAGCGCCTGATCACCAAGATCGTGCCGCTGGCCGAGGCACCGGCCGCCTTCGAGGCGCTGGAGAGCGGCGGAGACGTGATGAAGATCCTCGTGGACTGCACCGACGACACCCGGGGAGCCACCGTATGAGCGCCTTCGACCTCACCGGGAAGCTCGCCGTCGTCACCGGCGCCCGCCGCGGCATCGGGCACGCGATGGCCCGCGCCCTCGCCCAGGCCGGTGCCGACATCATCGGTGTCAGCGCCCACCTGGAGGAGTCCGGCAGCCAGGTGGAGAAGGACGTGCTGGCCGCCGGGCGCTCGTTCGAAGCGATCCGCACCGACTTCGCCGACCCCGCAGCCGTACGCGCCCTGGGCGACGACCTCGCCGGGCGCGAGCGCCCGGTGGACATCCTCATCAACAACGCGGGCACCATCCGCCGCACGCCGGCCGCCCGGCACAGCGACGCGGACTGGGAGTTGGTGCTGCAGGTCAACCTCACCGCGCAGTTCGCGCTCACCCGGGCCGTGGGCGCCACCATGGTGGCCCGCGGACACGGCAAGGTCGTCTTCACCGCCTCCCTGCTCAGCTACCAGGGCGGCATCACCGTTCCCGGCTACACCGCCGCCAAGCACGGCATCGCCGGACTGACCAAGGCACTGGCCAACGAGTGGGCGCCGCACGGCGTCAACGTCAACGCCATCGCCCCCGGCTACATCGCCACCGACAACACCCAGGCCCTCCAGGACGATCCGGCCCGCAGCAGGGCCATCCTGGAGCGCATCCCCGCCGGACGCTGGGGCACCGCCGACGACCTCGGCGGCGCCGCCGTCTTCCTCGCCTCCCCCGCCTCCGACTACGTCCACGGCACCACCCTGCCCGTCGACGGCGGATGGCTCGGCCGATGACCGCCGGCCTGGCCTCCGTACTGGCGGGGTCGCGGCTGCTGCCCGTGCTCACCGTGGCGTCCGCCGCGAGTGCCGGCCCCCTGGCCGACGCACTCGCGGCGGGCGGCGCCCGCTGCGCGGAGGTCACCTTCCGCACGCCGGACGCCGAGCGGGTCGTGAGGGCGATGGCGGCGCACGGCGCTCTGACCGTCGGAGCCGGCACCGTGCTCAACGCCGAGCAGGCGGAACGGGCCGTGGCGGCCGGGGCCCAGTTCCTCGTCTCGCCAGGTCTCGACGATGAAGTCATCGTCAAAGCAGGCGAATTGGGGGTGCCGGTCGTGCCGGGCGTGGCGACGGCGAGCGAGTTGATGCGCGCGTTGAAGGCGGGCCTCGACACGGTCAAGCTGTTCCCCGCCGAACCGCTCGGCGGCACCGCAATGCTCCGCGCCTTGGCCGCCCCCTTCCCGCAGGCGCGCTTCGTCCCGACCGGTGGCATCGGGCCCGACCAGCTGCCCGCCTACCTCGGCCACCCCTCGGTCCTCGCCGTGGGCGGCAGCTGGATCGCCACGCCCGGCCATCTCGAACGCCGCGCGCACGACGAGATCCGCCGGCTGACCGCCGAGGCGGTGGAGAGGACGGCACCGTGACCGACGTGATCGCCCTGGGCGAGGTGATGCTGCGATTCGACCCCGGGGAGGGCCGGATCCGTACCGCCCGCACCTTCCAGGTCTGGGAGGGCGGCGGCGAGTACAACGTCGTCCGCGGACTGCGCCGCTGCTTCGGACTGCGCACCGCCGTCGTCACCGCCCTCGCCGACAACGCGGTGGGCCGACTCGTGGAGGACCTGATCCTCCAGGGCGGCGTCGACACCTCGCACATTCGCTGGGTCGCGGCGGACGGCATGGGACGCACGGCCCGCAACGGCCTGAACTTCGTCGAGCGCGGCTTCGGCATCCGCGGGGCGCTGGGCGTCAGCGACCGCGCGAACACCGCCGTCTCCCAGCTGCGCAAGGGGGACGTCGACTGGGACGCGGTGTTCTCGGCCGGAGTGCGCTGGTTCCACACCGGCGGGATCTTCGCCGGGCTGTCCGACACCACCGCCGACGTCGCCGACGAGGCCATGGCGGCCGCCCGCCGCCACGGCGTCACCGTCTCCTACGACCCCAACTACCGGCCCAGCCTCTGGGACGGCCGGGGTGGCGCCGAACGCGCCCGCGAGACCGACCTGCGCCTGGCCCGGCACGCCGACGTCGTCGTGGGTGCCCTAGGACTCGCGGGCCCACATCCGGGCGCCGTGCGGTTGACCGACGACGAGGTACCCGAGGCGCTCGCCTCGGTCGCGCCCCTGCTGCCGCAGGCGAGAGTGCTGGCGACGACTCTGCGCGAAGTGCCCTCGGCCGGGGTCAACGACTGGTCCTCGCTCGCCTGGTCATCCGAGACGGGTCTGGTCAGCGGCCCCCGCATGCCCGGTCTGCACGTCCTGGACCGCATCGGCTCCGGCGACGGCTTCGCCGCGGGACTCGTCTACGGCCTGCTCACCGGTGCGGGCCTGGAGCGCGCCCTCGCCTACGGCACCGCGCACGGCGCCCTCACCATGACCACGCCCGGTGACGTCTCCATGGCCACCCTCGCCGAGGTCGAGGCGCTCCTCGCGGGCGCCTCGGCACACGTCCGACGCTGAACCACCCCTCCCGGGAGCACCCCTTGCGCCGCCGTACGATCCCCACCACCGCCGTCCAGGTCACCGAGCTCGGCTTCGGTGCCTCCGTCATCGGCAACCTCTTCCGCACCACCAGCGCCGAGGACGCGGCGGCCGCCCTCGACACCGCCTGGGACGCGGGCATCCGCTACTACGACACCGCCCCCCACTACGGCCTCGGCCTCTCCGAGCACCGCCTGGGCGCCGCCCTGCGCGACCGGCCCCGCGATCAGTACGTCATCTCCTCCAAGGTCGGCAGACTCCTCGTCCCCAACGAACACCCCCAAGGCGTCGACACCGAAGGCTTCGTCGTCCGCGACGACCTGCGCCGCCAATGGGACTTCAGCCGCGACGGCGTGCTGCACTCCATCGAGGAGACACTGCAGCGCACCGGCCTGGACCGCCTCGACATCGTCTACCTCCACGACCCCGACCACCACTGGCAACAGGCAGCCGACGAGGCCATGCCCGCCCTCGCCGAACTACGCGACCAAGGCGTCATCGGAGCCATCGGCGCCGGCATGAACCAGTCCGCCATGCTCGCCCGCTTCCTGCGCGAGACCGCCGCCGACCTCGTGATGCTCGCCGGGCGCTACACCCTCCTCGACCAGTCCGCCCTCGACGACGTCCTGCCCACCGCCCAGGAACACGGCAAGGCCGTCATCGCCGTCGGCGTCTTCAACTCCGGCCTCCTCTCCCAGGACCGCCCCACCGAAGGCATGAAGTACGACTACCAGGCCGCCCCACCCGAACTCCTCGACCGCGCCCGCACCATCGCCGACGTCTGCGAGGCCCACGGCACCACCCTGCCCGCCGCCGCCATCGCCTTCCCCCTCACCCACCCCCACGTCATCAACGTCACCCTCGGCATGCGCGACCCCGAGCAGGTCCGCCGCAACGCGCTGCTGCACCAACAGCCCGTCCCCCAGGAGCTCTGGCACGACCTGCGCGACCAAGGGCTCCTCCGCGCCGAGGCCCCCTTCGCGACCGAGGAGAGGAGTCGGCCGTGTCCCTGACCGACAAGGCGATCACCCAGATCCGCCAACTCATCGCCTCCGGGGCGCTGCCTCCGGGCGCGAAGCTGCCTCCCGAGCCCGAGCTGGCCGCCCAGCTCGGGCTCTCCCGCAACCTCGCACGCGAGGCGGTGAAGGCGCTGGCCGTGGCGCGCGTGCTGGAGATCCGGCGAGGCGACGGCACGTACGTCACCAGCCTGCAGCCGAGCCTGCTTCTTGAGGGCCTCGGTGGCGCGGTGGAACTGCTCCAGGGCGACCCCGGTGCCGTACTGGACCTCATGGAGGTGCGGCGGCTGCTCGAACCCGCCGCCACCGCCCTGGCCGTCGCCCGGCTGTCGGACGAAAGACTGGCGGAGGTGAAGCGGCATCTGGACGCCATGCGCGCGGCGCGCGACGACGTCGAGCGGCTCAACGCGCACGATGTGGCGTTCCACCGCGCGATCGTGGACGTCACCGGGAACGAAACACTGATCACCCTGCTGGAGGGCATCTCGGGCCGCACCCTGCGCGCGCGGATCTGGCGTGGTCTGGTGGACACCCGCGCGGCGGCCCGTACGCTCGCGGAACACGAGGCGATCTACGCGGCCCTGGCCGCGCGTGACGCCGTGCTGTGCCATGCCGCGGCCCTGGTGCACGTCAACAACACCGAGCAGTGGCTGCGGAAGCACCTGGAGTCCACGGAGGCCTTGCGGGTGACGGGATCCCTTGGATGAGACCGAGGCGTCCGCGCCGCCGCAACCGTGAGTGAGGGACTGCCCGGACGGTTCTCCGTCCGGGCAGTCCCTCAGTTCGCCGCCTTCACGCCCGTGTCACTGGGCGGTGAAGGTCCACAGCAGGTTGGTGCTGCTGCCGTAGCCCCACTGCTTGGTGACGGAGCCGGAGGCCACGTTCCCGCCGCCGTCCAGGACCAGTCCGGTGGCCCGGTTGGCGATGGTGCACATGCCCTCTCCGCGGTGGGTGACCGTCCACTGCTGGTTGTTGCTGCCGTTCCAGGCCGCCTGCTGGGCCGGGGAGCCGTCGGAGGTGGCGCCCCAGCCGTCGGCGACCATGCCGTTGGTGCGGTTGACCAGCTTGTAGTAGCCGCCGCCGACCTCCACGAGCTGCCACTGGAGGTTGGGGCTGCCGTCCCAGGTGTACTGCTTGAGGTTGGATCCCGACGCGACGTTTCCCCCGCTGTCCAGGGCCAGACCGTCGGTGACGTTGGTGATGCGGAAGTAGGCGGCCGGATCGAACTGCACCTTCAGGGAGGTGATCTGGTCGTTCTGGCCGGTGACCCTGAGGTCGGGGTTGTCGGCGGTGAAGGTCCAGGAGGTGCCGGTGAAGTTGTCGCCGCTGTAGGCGATGATCTGGTTGCCGGCCGCCAGCTTCAGGGAGGAGATGCTCTGGGGGTCCACGCCGGCCAGCTGCAGCTGCTCGGCCGTGTAGGTGCCGGGGTCGAGCACCGCGTAGTTCGCGGAGTAGTTGACGTCCTGGTAGACCACGGCACCGACCGCCGGCCGCAGCGGGGGGATCTGGCCGGAGAAGCTGAGCCTCAGGACGTAGGCGCCCGCGGTGTACGGCGCCGAGGAGGGCAGCGTCACGGTCAGCCCGGAGGAGTCCTGCGTCGGCGCGGCGAGGTTGATGTAGCTGCCGGCGGTCGAGTCGAGCAGCTTCACCGAGGTGAGCGAGGAGACGTTGATGCGGTCCGAGCTCAGGGTCCTGATCTTCAGTGAACTGCCGGGCCAGCCCAGCACGGTGGCGTACAGCACCGTGTTGCCCTTGCTGCGGGTGAAGCGGATGTCCTGTGCGGTGCCGACGAGCGGGGCGGTGAACGCGCCCCCGCCCATCCGGGTCGGCCCCTCTCCGTACTGCGTCCAGGCACGCGTCGCGTACATCGACTCCCCGAAACGCTTCAGGTAGTCGCCGATGCCGAGCAGCACGTCCTTCTGCCCCTGGGGGATCGTGCCGTCGGCCATCGGCGCGATGTTCAGCAGCATGTTGCCGTTCTTGCTGACCCGGTCGATCAGGGAGTGCAGCATCTGCTGGGTGCTGTAGTAGCCGATCCCCTGCGTGTAGCACCAGCTGGAGCTGGAGATGCTGTCGTCGGTGAGCCAGTAGGGCGCGGTCCGGTCGGCCGGGCCGCCGCGCTCGTAGTCGAAGACCTCGCCGTGGCCGTTGAAGCCGTCCTTGTAGGTGGCGACGACCTCTTTGCCCCAGGCATTGGCCTGGTTGTAGTAGTACGACAGGAAGTTCAGGCGCTGCGTCTCGTCGACCTTGGTCAGGTCGAAGTCCTCCCAGAGGATGTCCGGTTGGGCGCGGTCGACGACCTCCTTGAGTTTGTCGTACCAGAGCTGGTTCTCGGCGGTGGAGCCCAGTTGCCCGTAGAGCTTCTTCAGGCTGGGGTCGGTCTGGGCGGGCACGTGGTCGTAGTAGCCGTTGAAGTTGTAGGCGTGGTGCATGGCCACCAGCAGCTTGAGGTTCTTGGCGCGGATCGCCGTGGTGAACAGCTTCAGCAGGTCCAGCCTGGGACCCTTGGCGACCGAGTTCCACTCGTTGACCTGCGAGTCCCACATGGAGAATCCGTCGTGGTGCTCCGCGACCGGTCCCGCGAACTTCGCCCCGGCGTCGACGAACAGCTGGGCCCACTCGTCGGGGTCGAAGTTCCCTCCGGCGGACTTGAGTCTGGGCGCGAACTGGGTGAAGTGGCCCGCCTTGTCGTTCGCCCCGTTGATGAAGTTGTGGTACGGCCACACGGAGGGGTCGCCGTAGGTCGCGACGTGGTGCGTGTTGGCGTTGCTCCCGCTGATGTACATGTTGCGGGGGTACCACTCGCTGTCGTACGCGGGGACGCTGAAGACGCCCCAGTGGAAGTAGATGCCGAACTTGGCGTCCTGGAACCACTCCGGGGCGGGCGGGTGCTGGTTCACCGAAGCCCACGTGGGTGTGTAGGTGCTGGGCGCGGCCTGTGCGGTGCCGGCGCCGAGCACTCCCCCCGTGACGGCTGCCGCGGCCACGCAGGTGGCACCGGCGAGGAACTGACGTCTGTTGATCGAACTGGGCATGGGCCATCCCTGTGACGGACGAAGGCAGACGGGAGAGGTGGAACCGGCGCGACGGCCACCACCCGTTGCGCCGGCCGTTACGGAAGAAGGTCCGCCATGTGTCATCGCCATGTCAACGGGCGTGCAGGGATGAAAACAGCTTCTCACCGTGAGTTTTTTAGCTTTATGTCGCTTTTGCTGGTATTTATTTACCGGCAAACATACAATGTTTCGGGTAGAGAGCTGCTCCACCGACAGCCCGCCACGGCCCCCGGTATCATCGGCGGCACACACTCGACGCGCCGCCCCGGTCACTCGCGCACCGGACCACACCGCGCGCTCACGGAAGGAGCTCACGTTGTCCCTGACAGACAGGGCCATCGGGCAGATCCGTGAGCTCATCCGCTCCGGCGCACTGCCGCCGGGCGCGAAGCTGCCCCCGGAGCCGGAGCTCGCCGCCCAGCTGGGCCTCTCCCGCAACCTCGCCCGCGAGGCGGTCAAGGCACTGGCCGTGGCCCGGGTGCTCGAGGTACGGCGAGGCGACGGCACGTATGTGACCAGTCTCCAGCCCAGCCTGCTGCTGGAGGGACTCGGCGGCGCCGTGGAGCTCCTCCAGAGCGACACGGGCGCCCTGCTGGATCTCATGGAGGTCCGGCGACTGCTCGAACCGCTCGCCACCGGACTGGCCGCCGCCAGGATCACCGACGACCAACTGGCCGAGGTCAAGGGCCACTTGGACGCGATGCGGGAGGCGAGTGACGACGTCGAGCGGCTCAACGTCCATGATGCGGCCTTCCACCGCTCGGTCGTGGCGGCCACCGGCAACGAGAGCCTGCTCACCCTGCTCGAGGGCATCTCGGGCCGTACCCTGCGCGCCCGGATCTGGCGGGGCCAGTTGGACGACCAGTCCGCCGGGCGGACCCTCGCCGAACACGAGGCGATCTACAACGCCCTCCGCACCCGCGACGCCGCGGTGAGCCAGGCCGCGGCCCTGCTGCACGTCAGCAACACCGAGCACTGGCTCCGCGAGCACCTGCGATCAAGCACCCCACAGGCGTAGCGAACGGGGGCTGGTTTCCGGCCGGGCCCGGCGCCGTGTCCGGGCGCGCCCGTCAGTTCTGCAGGCGCCAGTGCTGGTTGGCGCCGCCCGTGCAGGTCCACAGCTGGACCTTCGTCCCGTTGCCGGTTGCCTGGCCGTTGGCGTCCAGGCACAGTCCCGACCGCACTGCTGTGATCGTGCCGTCCGGATTGACGTTCCATTGCTGGTCCGCCTGCCCGCTGCAGTCCCAGATCGCCGCCGGGCTGCCGCTGCCGGCGGACGGGCCTGCACCCAGGCACTTGCTTCCGTAGACGACCAGTTGCTTTCCGCCGGAGTAGCTCCACCGCTGGTTGGAGCCGCCGTTGCAGTCCCACAGTTGTGCCTGTGTGCCGTTGGCGGTCGTGGAGTTGTCGATGTCGAGGCAGCGTCCCGACTGCTGACCGATGATCTGCTGGTCGCCGGTGGACGGCGGAGGCGGCGGCTGGTTCGAGTCGAACTGGGTGAAGAACTGCCACACCGCGGCAGAGGTCCAGGTGCGCCAGCCGTCACCGGTGGAGCCGTCGACGGGGCCGGGGTCGTGGCCTGCTCCGTCGAACGCGGCCCAGACGACGGGATATCCGGACCTGCATCCTGAGTAGGTGGTGATGATGTGTGTCAGGCTTCCGTAGGCCGGTTCGGGCGGATTCTGCGGGGTGCAGCCGTTCGTCCGCACGAAGGTGTCGCGCAGGTCCCGTCCCGACTGGATGGGCAGCACGTCGTCCCTGAGGCCGTGCAGTCCCATGTAGGCGATGGGCTGGTTGCCGCCGTTGCAGCCACTGAGGTTCGCGCCGGAGTACACCGCGACGGCGCGGAAGACGGTCGCCCGGGAGCAGGCGAGGGCGTACGACATGGCACCGCCGTAGCTGAAGCCCGCGGAGAACAACTGGGTGGTGTCGACGCACAGGCCCGCTTCGATCTGGCTGACCATGGTGTCGACGAAGGCCACGTCCTGACCGCCGGAGTTGGCCCAGCCGTTGCCGATGCCCTGCGGGGCGACGAAGATCGTGCCGTTGTTCGCGCTGTCCGCCAGGCGCCGCAGGCCGTAGTAGGACCAGTTGTATCCGTCCGTTCCGCCCGAGTCGACGTCGGCCGCCGTGCCGCCGCGCCAGTGGAAGCCGAAGATCAGCCGGTAGGGGTGGTTGCTGTCGTAGCCGGCGGGGACCCTCAGGATGTAACTGCGTGTCTGGCCGCCGCTCTGGATGGTGTGGGTACCGCTCGTCAGTGTGGGGGCCTTGCCGCAGCCGGCGGTGGCCGCGGCGGCTGCGGCCGGCCTGAGGGCTCCGAGGCCGTTGCCGATCGAGGTGCCGGCAGCTGACAGGACGAGGAGTATCGCAGCCGCGATGGACAGTAAGAGTGGTGTGCGTTTCATGCGCGCTCCTTCTTCCGTGGTCGAGGGAGGGGCTTCGGTCGCGCGGACGGTTCACACGCCGGTGATGGTCCATTCGTTGTTGGTGCTGGAGTTCGGCGTCCACAGCACCGTGGTCGAGCCCACCGTGGTGCTGCCGCTGCCGTCCAGGGCGGTGCCGGTGCCGCGGTTGATGATCTGGTAGCGGTTGTCGCCCAGGCTGTTCAGCGACCACTGCTGGTTGTTGCCGCCGTTCCACGCCTCCTGGCGGGCGGGAGCGCCGTTGGCGGCGTTGCCCCAGCTGTCGGCGGCCATGCCGTTGGCGCGGTTCATGAGGCGGCAGTACCCGTTGCCGAGGTCGACGAGCTGCCATTGCAGGTTGGCGCTTCCGTCGTAGTTCCACTGCTTGAGGTTGGAGCCGGAGGCGACGTTGCCCCCGCTGTCGAGCACCAGTCCGCTGGTCACGTTGGCGATCTTCACCCAGGTCGTGGAACCGCCCGGTGCGCCGAGGACGGGGATGTCGCCGGAGAAGGTGAGCTTGACCGTGTACGCCAGGGCGGTGAACGGCGGGTTCGTCGAGGGCATGGTCAGGTGCAGGCCGGAGGCGTCCTGCGTCGGTGCGGGCAGGTTGACGTAGGTGCCGGCGGCGTTGTTCAGCAGTTGGGCGCCGGTCAGACTGCTGAGGTTGATCTGGTTGGAGTTCAGCGTGGTGATGGTGGTGGTCGCGCCCTGCCAGCCCAGCGTGGTGGCGTAGAGGACCTTGTTGTCCTGACTGCGGGTGAAGCGGACGTCCTGCGGTTTGCCTGCCACCGGTCCGCTGAAGGAGCCCCCGCCCATCTTGGTGGGGCCCTCGCCGTAAGCGGACCAGGAGCGGGTGCCGTAGACCGCCTCTCCGAAGCGGCCGAGCCAGTCCCCCATGGCGAGCAGGATCGACTGCTGTGCGGAGGGGATGGTGCCGTCGGCCGTCGGGGCGATGTTCAGCAGCATGGTGCCGCCCTTGCTGACCCGGTCGATCAGCGAGTGCAGCAGCGCCTGCGTCGTGTAGTAGCCGATGCCCACCGTGTAGCACCAGCTGGAGGAGGAGATGCTGTCGTCGGTCAGCCAGTAGGGCGTGAGCAGTCCTGCCGGGCCGCCGCGCTCGAAGTCGAAGACCTCGCCCTTGTTGTCGAGGCCGTCCTTGTAGGTCGCGACCACGTCCTTGTTCCAGGCGACCGCCTGGTTGTAGTAGTGCGCGAGGAACTGCAGCCGGTAGGACTCCTGCACCAGGTTCAGGTCGAAGTCCTGCCAGAGCAGGTCGGGCTGGTAACCGTCGATGACCTCGACCAGCTTGTCGTACCAGAGCTTGTTCTCGGCCGCTGAGCCCTGTTGTCCGTAGAGGATGCGCAGGGCCGGGTCGGACTGGGCCGGCACGTGGTCGTAGTAGCCGTTGAAGTGGTAGGCGTGGTGGAGCGAGGCCATGAACTTCAGGCCCTGGGCGCGGATGGCCTGGGCGTGCAGGGCGACCAGGTCGAGCCGGGGGCCGTGCTGGACGGAGTTCCACGGGTTGGCGCGGCTGTTCCACATCGAGAAGCCGTCGTGGTGCTCGGCGACCGGGCCGGCGAACCGGGCGCCCGCGGACCTGAACAGCCGGGCCCAGGCGTCCGGGTCCCAATTGCCGCCCTGGGAGGCGAGTCTGGGGGCGAACTGCACGTAGTTGCCCGCCTTGTCGCGGGCGCCGTCGATGAAGTTGTGGTACGGCCACACCGAGGGGTCGCCGTAGGTGGCGATGTGGTGCTGGTTCTCGCTTGAGCCGCCGATGTACATGTTGCGCGGATACCACTCGTTGCCGAACGCCGGGACGCTGAAGGCGCCCCAGTGGTAGTAGATGCCGAACTTGGCGTCCTTGAACCAGGCCGGCGCCGGGGGGTGCTGGTCCACGGAGGACCAGCTCGCGGTGTAACTCGCGGGGCCGTCGGTGGCGGCGGCCTGAGGTGCGAACCGCAGCAGGCCGAGGGCCGTGGCCGCGCCGGTCGCCGCGAGCATGCGGCGGCGGCTGATCGGGCGGGGGGAGGAAGTCATGTGGGGGTCCTTCCAAGTCCGTTGACGGGGTGGGCGTTCCCGGCCGGCACCGGTCACTCGCGCGTCCACGTCTGGTTGCCGGCGCCGGTGCACGTCCACAGCTCCAGCAGGGTGCCGTTGGCCGTTCCCGCGCCGGTGGCGTCCAGGCACAGGCCGGACTGGGCGCCGGTGATCGTGCCGTCGGCGTTGAGCGTCCACTTCTGGTTGCTGCCGCCGGTGCACCCGGAGATGTCGACCTTGGTGCCGGGGCTGGTGCCGCTGCCCGCCGCGTCCAGGCAGGCGTTGCCGTAGACCCGGATCTCACCGGCCGGTGTGCTGGTCCACTGCTGGTTGCTGCCGCCGTTGCAGTCCCACAGCTCCACCTTGGTTCCGGGGGTCTGTGACTGGTTGGGCACGTCCACGCACCGGCCGGAGGCGGCTCCGACGATCGGGCCGGTCGTACCTCCTCCGCCGCCGCTGCCGGGGGTGACGGAGAGGTTGTCGAACTGTGCCGTCTCGCCCTGGCCGGTCGCGTAGCCGACCTGTCCGCCGGCCCAGGTGCGGTCGTCGGCGGAGCCGACCGTGGAACCGTCGATGGCGGCGCTGATGGTGGTCCCGGAGAAGGTGAGGGCGAGAGTGTGCCACCGGTTGGTGCCCAGTGCCGTGGTCGTGCCGTGGGCGAGGGGGGAGACGGTGCCGTTGGTGCCCGAGTTCAGGATCGACCAGGCACCGGTGTCGCTCACCCGCAGGTGGTAGGCGTCGAGTCCGCCGGTGCTGCTGTAGTCCTGGCCGTTCGCGCGGCCGATCAGCTCGGCGTATCCCGGCTGTTCGAGCAGCACGTCGGAGGAGACGGTGTAGTTGCTCCAGCCCACGTCGCCGAGCAGGGCGTGCGGATCGGACAGCGCGTCCCAGGTGATCGGTTTCTGGGGACTCATCTGGCGCACGCACTTGCCGCCGCGGCCGCCGCCGCAGGCCGTCACCTCGAAGGCGCCCTGCCAGTCCATGAGGTACTTCGCCTCGGTACCGGTGGCGTAGTCGTCGAAGGTGTCCTCGTACGGCAGGCTCATGGCGCCCTGGGCGGGGCCGGTGGCGGTGCCCTTGCCCTGCCCGGTCGTGGTGGTCAGGGTGTAGACGCGATGGGGCTGCACGGTCAGGCTGAAGCCTCCGCCGGAGGGGGTGACGTCGGCGGTGTGCACGAAGTAGTCGGCCGGGTTCGATGAGTTCACGTCGGTCGACCAGACGTGGACGGTTCCGCTGGACAGGCCTCCGGCGACGTCGAAGTTCAGGGTCTGTGCGCTGGCGGCGTCCATCGTCTCGATGACGGTGGAGTAGTCGGAGTTGCCGGGGGACTTCAGCGAGACGTAGCTGCCGTTGTTCCGGTTGCCGCCGATGTAGCCGCTGGAGGAGTCGAGGTACTTCCAGCCCGGGGCGGTGAACTGGCTGGTGTGCGCCATGACCCAGGTGTTCTTGCCGATCGCGTAGTGGCCGGACCAGGGCTGGGAGGCCAGGGCGAGGCCCATGGTGGGGTACGGCAGGTTCGGCGTGATCGCCGCGACCACCGGCCAGTTGAGATACGCGGTCATCCGGCCGTCGATGTATCCGCGGTTGATGCCGCGGGCCATGGCGGGTGCTCCCCCGTTGTAGTCGTCCGAGCCGTTCTCGCTGGCCCACAGGGGCTTGCCGGAGGACGTGGCGGCCGACGGCACCGAGCAGTTGGACTGGGAGGAGCGGTAACCGCAGGGGTAGTGCGTGCCGATGACGCTCACCGCTGCGGCGAACGACGAGTTCGAGTTGACGTCGTTGGCCACGGACCAGTCCGAGTCGGCCGCGACGATCTTGACACTGCCGTAGCCGTTGGAGTTGAGCGCGCTGCGCAGTTGCTCGTACCAGGAGACGTTGTAGCCTCGCTCGTTCCATCCGCCGAGGTAGTCGATGGCGAGGCCGTGCTGTTTGGCGCAGCCCAGCCATGAGACCAGGTAGTTGACCATGTCGGTGGACCAGAAGTTCCCGCCGCCGATCCAGCCCGGCGCGCCCCAGGCGAGCCCGTAGAGCTTGATGTCCGGGTTGCGGGCCTTGGCCTGCTCCATGAGCCACCATTCGTAGCCCCGGTCGCAGTTCAGGTCGGAGCGGGTGTGCTGGTGGCTCGGCTCGGCGCCGGAGGTGGAGTTGGTGTCCCCGCCGATCTCGGCCTTGAGGATCTGCAGGGAGGCCCCGTAGCCGGGCTTGAAGAGGTAGTCGAGGATCTGGCCGCGCTGGGGCTCGGGGTAGTCGATCAGGAGTCTGCTGTTGCCGCCGCCCCCACTGATCGCGCCGACGCCGTCGAAGGTCCGTCCGCCGGACGCCCCGTTGATGGTGATCGAGGTGGCGGCGTGCGCCGGGGCGGCGACGGTGCCGACAAGGCCGCCGACGGCCAGGAGGAGGCCCGTGAGCACGGCGGTCGAGGCGCGCAGGCGCCGCAGCAGCCGTCTGATTGCTGACACGGTGGGTTCCTTTCGCAGGTCGGTGGGGTCCGCGTCGGGTGCGGTATCAGCGGACGACGAAGTCCTGGTTGGTGCCCGGCGCGTTCTTGCACTGCCATTGGTCCAGTTGCTGGCCAGGGGTGCTGCCGGCGCCGTAGACGTCCAGGCACAGGCCGCTGTTGCGGTTCTGGAAGGCGTAGGAGCCGTCTGACTGGCGCACGGGCAGCCAGAGGGCGCCGGCGGCCGTGCCGGGGGCCTGCTGGACGATGTCCGGGGTGCCCGGCGTCGTGGAGGCGCCGGCGACCGCCACGTCCTGGCCGGAGTGCCGGGCGCGCAGTTCGCCGTAACCGCCCGCGGCCGGCAGGAACCGGAACTGCTGGTTGCCCTGGCCGTTGCAGGTCCACTGGTCGACCGCGGCGCCCGCGGCGGTGGAGTCGCCGTACACGTCCAGGCACAGGTTGTCGCCGGCGACGACGAGTTGGTGGTAGCCGTCCGGGAAGCCCGTGCCGCCGGCGGAGGCCGGGGTCAGGTAGACGGCGAACGCGTCGTGCGTTGCCTGGAAGGTGAGCGGCACGGTGAGCGAGCCACCGGATGCGCTCACGTTCTGGTCGTACACGGTCTGCGGCGCACCGAGCGGCGCCTGGTCCGGGATGCGGTGCACGGTGACGTGGACGCTGCCCGCGTTCGTCAGCCACGGCACGAAGGACAGCTCGTCGAAGGTCACGGACGCGGCGCCGGTGTACCCGTTGGAGTCACCGATGAGCGCCACGGCGCGTTCGGCGGCGGAGTCCTTGGAAGCGGCGATGGCCGTGGAGCCGACCTGCCCGGAGGTGCCGACGAGGGTTCCCGTCATGTCGGCGTAGTCCCGAAGCGCCCACCAGTTGCCGGTCGGCTGCCAGGTGCCCCCGCTCTGGGTGAGCACTCCCGTCAGGTTCGGGGTGGTGCAGCACACCCAGTTGCCGCGCATGGCGTTGGTGTACCCGGACTGCGCGAACCGGGCCAGGTACCAGGCCGTCACTCCGGCGGTCTGCCGGTCGGCGGGCTGGTACTCGTTCGAGGAGAGCGGCAGCGGGCCGATGCCCGCCGCGCTGAGGGAGGTGCGCAGGGTCTGGGCGACGGTGACGGGGTCGTCGACGTCGCCCTCGTTGTGGTTGCTGATCATGTCGGGGACGGTCCCGGCCGCTTTCACGTGTGCGAGCCAGGTCTGCCACTCCCCCGGGTTGCGCTGCGGGGTGAAGGCGAGGGACGGCCCCACGATCTGCGCCCCGGGGGCGAGGCGCCGGATCTCCCGGTAGGCGGTGTCCCACATCTGGAAGTACTGCGCGCTGTTGACGCCCCGGGTCCAGAACACGGAGATGTCCGGCTCGTTCCAGATGTCGTAGGAGAACGTGAGTCCCGTCGCCTGCAGGGCCCCCACCGTGGCGTCGACGAAGCTGATCCAGTTCGAGCAGTCGCCGTTGTCGCACGGATACCTGGTGTTCGAGGGCTGGCCGCCGTTGGCGCCGTAGATGTCGCTGACCAGCACCTGGTACTGCGCGTGGTAGGGCGGCCGGGTGAGCCGCCGGGCCTGCGCGGTGATCGAGTCGAGGTCGGCCCGGGTCGCCGACCCGTACTGGTAGCCGTCCCTGATCCAACCGCCGGAGAACCATCCGCCGCCGCGGAACGCGTTGATCCCCAGCGGCTGCAGGAACTGGTCGGCGGGCTGGGTGCCGTCCTGGCTGATGCCGTAGAGGAACCCCTCCCCCACGCCGGTAGACGGTCCCCGGGTCGAGGCCAGGTCGACGCTCAGCGACGTGCCCGAGGCGGCCCGGCTCGGGGCCGTCGTCAGCAGCGCCAGCACGAGTGTCAGGACGATGCCGGTCACCAGGGCCGGAAGGCCGGGTCGCGCGTTCATCCTCATCCGATCCTCCTGGGTCGGGGCGGCGGCGGGATGCCCCCGCCCCGGAGCCGGGGGCGGGGGCTCACCGGTCAGCTCAGCGTCCATTTCTGGTTGGACTGGCCGTTGCAGGTCCACAGCTGTACGGGGCTTCCGTTGGCGGTGGCGGCGCCCGACACGTCCAGGCAGAGCCCGGACTGGGCGCTGGTGACGGTACCGTTGCTGTTGAGCGTCCATTGCTGGTTGCTCTGGCCGTTGCAGGTCCAGGTGATGACCTTCGTGCCGGGGCTGGTGCCCTGCCCGGAGGCGTCCAGGCACAGGCGGCTGCCTCCGAGGGAGACGCTCAGCTCACCGGAGGTGCTCTCGGACCAGGTCTGGTTGGCCCCGCCGGAGCAGTCCCGGATCTGCGTCTGGATGCCCGGTGTCGTGGAACTGCCCGGTACCTCCAGGCACTTGCCGGCGCCCACCGCGTGCAGCGCACCGGTGGTGCCGCCCCCGCCGCCCGACGTCCCGTACCCGGCGGCGGTGATGCCGGCCTGGACGGCGTTCTCGGTGGCGTCGGAGGGGTAACCCGCTGTCATCGCGCCCTCGAAGAACTCGCCCTGTCCCGAGACGCTGTTGTCGCCGCCGGTCCCCAGGAGGACGGAGCTGTCGACCTTCATCGGTGAGTAGCCGTTGGGCAGCGGGCCGGAGAAGGTGGTGGTCAGTCCACCGCTCGCACCATCGCCGTACTTGAGGGTGAAGTTGCTGGTGCCGTTGTTCTTCAGCCACGCGCTGACGAACGGGTGGTGCACGCCCTGGTTGTTCGGGTCCTTGTTGGAGCCGGTGTTGGTGTGGAACATGCCGTTCTCCAGGTCGGCCTCGACCCAGGGGCCGGTGCCGGTGCAGCCGCCGAACCAGCAGGCGTTGCCCCAGTAGATGGCGTTCATGGTGGCGTTGCCGGTGTCGGTGTGGGAGTTCTCGCCGCTGCCGTAGTCGAAGCAGCACCACTGGTTGGTGAAGTTCGACGAGGTCACCATGTAGATGCCTTCGGGCTGGGAGCCGGTGGCGACGCCGCTCGCGTGGTCGATGCGGTAACCGACACCGGGGGTGACCTTGACGCCGAAGACCTGGTGGCCGCCCGCGGTCACCGGCAGGGCCATGGCGTCCGCTCCCACGTCGGATCCGCTCGGACCGGGCCCTTTCCAGTAGCCGCCCCAGGAGATCGGCAGGTCGTTGTGGCGGGTGGTCTGGTCGTAGATCTTCGTGATCGTGCACGAGGTGCCCGCGCAGAACGACACCTGGGAGGCGGCGTCGGCGTACCCTCCTGGGGCGAGCAGCCCGATGTCACGGTAGGCGTGGTCGGAGGACCGCTGGATCTGGTACAGCGGTCCGTCGTACGCCGCGAAGAGCGCCCTGGTCGTGGAGTGGGCCGTCACGCACGGGGTGCCGCCGGCGGCATAGATGTCGCACGGCAGCGACGCGGCGGCCGCGGGGCCGGGGGCCGAGTCGTGGACGGCGATGGTGGCTCCGGTCGGCGGGGACGTGGCGAAGGCCGGGGTGCCCCACGCGGCCAGGGCCATCGCCAGGGCGATCAGGAACGAGGCGATCGGGAACGGGGCGATCAGGAACGGGGCCGGGAAGCGCCTTCGCCGGTGGTCGGCTGTTGATCCGGGCAAGGAGTCCTCCTCCGTGGCGGTGCCGCCGCACGGCGGCACCGAAGCTGCCGGTGCCGAGGGGCAGGGGGAGTCAGCCGAGCGTCCACTGCTGGCCGCTGCTCCCGTTGCAGGTCCACAGCTCGGCGAGGGTTCCGTCCGCCGTGGCCCCGCCGGTGACGTCCAGGCACAGGCCGGACTGGACGCCGGTGATCGTGCCGTTGGAGTTCAGCGTCCACTGCTGGTTGCTCTGGCCGTTGCACGGCCAGATCTCCACCTTCGTCCCCGGCGTGGTCTGGTTGTCGTAGGCGTCCAGGCACGTCTGGGCGTTGCCGGAGTAGACGGTGAGCTGGTCGGACGTGGTGTGTGTCCAGGTCTGGTTGGCGCCGCCGTTGCAGCTCCAGATCTCCACCTGGGTGCCCGCGGTAGTAGTGGAGTTGGGTACGTCCAGGCACTTGCCGGCACCGACCGCGTGCAGTTCCCCTGTCACGCCGGTGCCTCCGCCGCTGCTGGTGCCGCCCGCGACCCGGTACATGACCGTGCCGTGGGCCGGTACCGAGGCGCTGATGGTGCCGGAGGTGGTCGAGGACCCGCCCGACCACAGGTCGGTGAGGGTGTAGGCGGACGCCCCGGTCTTCCCGATGGCGGCCGCGGTGGTGGTGATGGTCGCCGTGGAGCCCGTCTCGTTGAACAGCGCGACCGACACGTCCCCGTTCGCGAGCGGCTTGGCCAGCACGTCCAGGCCGCCGGCGGACGACACCATGGTGCCCTGCTTGCCGAGGGGGTCCTGGTCGACCGCGATCACCCGGGAGTTGGTCAGCGTGGACAGGGTGGAGGCGCTCGCCTGGGGGATGTTGGTGCCGGCGATGAGCGGCGCGGCCATCTCCGCCCAGAGGCTGAACTCGCTGCGGTTCTCGGTGGCCGTCATCGAGCCGTTGCCGACCTCCAGCATGTCCGGGTCGTTCCAGTGGCCGGGTCCGGCGTAGGAGGCCAGCCCCACGTTGCTGTGGAAGATCGACAGCATGCTGGAGTAGGTCGGGCTGATGTCTCCCGTGGTGCGCCAGCTGTTGCCCACGTCGGCGCCCCAGGTCCACACGTTCTCCTGGCCCCAGTTGCACAGGCTGTACAGGATCGGTCGGCCGGTTGCCGCGAGCGCGTCCCGCATCGCGGTGTACCGGGTCCGTGCCGGCACGCCGGTGTTGTTGCAGTTGTCGTACTTCAGGTAGTCCACGCCCCACGACGCGAACGACTGCGCGTCCGTGCTCTCGTGGCCGAGGCTGCCCGGGTATCCCGCGCAGGTCGCGGTGCCCGCGTCCTCGTAGATCCCCAGCTTCAGGCCCAACGAGTGGACGTAGTCGGCGGTGCCCTTGATGCCGTCGGGGAACTTCGCCGGGTCCGGCACCAGGTGACCGCCGGAGTCGCGGCTGTGCGTCATCCAGCAGTCGTCGATGTTGACGTACGCATAGCCCGCGGCCTGCATGCCGTTGGTGTGCATCGCCTGGGCGGTGGCCTTGATCAGCGCTTCGGAGACGTCGCAGCCGTAGGCGTTCCAGTCGTTGAAGCCCATCTGCGGAGTCGGCGCGAGTCCGTTGCCGAGGGCGGCGGCGGGTGGTGCGGTCCCGAGGGCGATCAGGGGTGCGGCCACGGCGAGCAGCACGGCCGAGAGGGCGAGCGCCAGGGTTCTGCGCAGCGACAGCAGTGGGGGCGGCGGAGTGGTCGTGGGCATGGGGCATCTACTCCTGGACCGGGTCGGGGAAACTGACGGGCGTTCAGCGATAGTCGGCGGCGGTGACGTTGGCCTGCACCGCGTTGTCGGTCGCGTCGGAGGGATAGCCTGCGACGACGGCTCCCTCGTAGAAGGTGCCGGCACTCAGGTTGGCGCCGCCGCCGGGCTTGCAGCAGTCGCCGCCGCTGCCCAGGACGATGGCCCCTTGTTTCCTCATGGGGCTGTATCCGCCGGGCAGCGCGCCGTCCCACAGGGTGGTCAGGCCGCCTGACTGGGCATTGCCGCCCTTGAGGGCGAACCTGGACGTGCCGTTGTTCTTCAGCATCGCCGTGACGAACTTGCCGGCGAACGCCCGCTGGTTGGGGTTCCAGGACTTGCTGCCGCCTGGGTACAGCCCCCATTCGAGGTCGGCCTGCACCCAGGGACCGCTTCCCGAACAGCCGCCGAACCAGCACTCGGTACCGAAGTTGATCGCGTCCATCGCCCCGGCCGCGTCGGCTTTCCTGGTCGTCTCGCTGTTGCCGTAGTCGAAGCAGCAGCCGCCGTTGACGTGGGTGCCGCTGGTCACCATGTACGCCCCTTCGGGTGCGGCACCGGTCGGCACGCCAGTCAGGTGGCCGTCCCGCCAGTAGCTGTTCCCGGGGTTGATGTACAGCGAGTACGCCTTGGTGCCCCCGGCGGTCAGCGACTCGGACGTCGCCTTCGCGGGGCTGCTCTGACTCGATCCCGGGACCTGGGCCGAGCCCTGGTACCACAGGTCGTTGCCGTGTCCGGACTGGTCGCGGACGACCGTGATCACGCAACTGGTGCCCGCGCAGAAGGCGTCCTGGGCCGCGGCGTCGGCGAAGCCGCCGGGTGCCAGGACGCCGATGTCCCGGGTCGCGCTGTCCGAGGCGCGCCTGACCTGGTACAGGGGGCCGTTGTACGAGCGGTAGAGGGCGCGCACCGTGCTGTGCGCGGCGACGCACGGGGTACCGCCCGTAGCGTAGATGTCGCACGGGCCGGACCCCTGGGGCGCCGAACTCACCCGGGGTGCCGCCGACGCCGGCGCAGACCATGTCGGCCCGGTCGCCAGCAGCATGGCCAGCAGCCCCATCACGATCACGGCGGCCGCCGCGGACAGGCGCGACGCATGAGCGGTGGGGCGACAGGGCGGAGCGGATGGAGGCTGCATTCTGTGTCCTCGCATGGGCGGGGGAAGGGGACGGAGAGTGCCGTGCCTGTCCGAGAAGGTGTGCAAGGGGTGTCGACCGCTCCCGTCAGCGTGCCCGAGGCACTCACAGGGAACGCTCATACATCCCATGTCGCATAGTGATCCCACAGGCTCAACGCCCTGTCAATAGACGGCTCTTGGCAATTTGCCGCTCGATACATCCCATGTCTGGCTCATGATGAGAGCGCCTGAGGGCATGCCTGAACCCGCGCCCGGCGACCACTGCCGTACCGAGCGCGGGTTTCGCTTTCCGGCCCTACCTCGCGCCGATCACCTCACCCGAGGTTCCAGTGCTGATGAGCGCCGCCGTTGGAGTCCCAGACCTGGACGGGGCTTCCGTTGGCGGTCTGCCCTGCGGGTACCTCCAGCGCCCTGCCGGAGGCGACGTTGGTCAGGGTGTACGAACCGTCGCCGTTCCGGCTCGCCCGCCAGTGCTGGTTGGCACCGCCGTTGGCGTCCCAGATCTCCATCCGCGTGCCGTTGCCCGTCTGACCACCCGGCTCGTCGAGAACCCGCCCGCTGCCGACATTCGTCAGCGTGAACGAACCATCGCTGTTCTGGCTCGCCCGCCACTGCTGGTTCGCAGCGCCGTTGGCGTCCCAGACCTGCAGGGTCGTGCCGTTGGCCGTCTGCCCGCCCGGCACGTCCAGCGCCCGGCCCGCGGCAGCGTCGGTCAAGGAGTACACCGTCCCCGGGACGATGTCGCCCGGGCTGCCGCCCCCACTGCCGCCCAAAGCGCTCAGGACCGAGCCGTAGGCGGGCTTCTTGTTGCCTGCGCCGTCGAACAGCAGGGGGTTGTCCCCACTCCGCCAGGAGTCGCTGTCCCGGATGCCCCAGACGGTGATGCCGGTGCAGCGGGCCACGTTCATACAGGCCTTGACGGTGTTCGCGTACGCCGTGGTCGGTGCCTGCGCGATGTCGAGTTCGGTGATCTGTACGTCGACGCCGAGCGCGGCGAAGTTCGACAGGGTGGTCTGGAAGCTCGACGGCGGGCCGCCGGTGCCGAAGTGGGACTGGAAGCCGACGCAGTCGATGGGCACGCCACGGGACTTGAAGTCGCGCACCATGGCGTAGACGCCCTGGGTCTTGGCGTCCGACCAGTTCTCGATGTTGTAGTCGTTGTAGCAGAGCTTGGCCGACGGGTCGGCTGCCCGGGCGGTGCGGAAGGCCTCTTCGATGAAGCCGTTGCCCAGCACGTTCTGGAACACCGAGCTGCGGTGCTGGCTGCTGCCGTCCGCGAACGCCTCGTTGACCACGTCCCAGGCGTAGATCTTGCCCTTGAAGTGGGTCATCTCGGTGGTGATGTGGTTGTCCATCACGGTGCGCAGGGTGTTCGCGTCCGTGAGGGAGCTGACCCAGCCGGGCAGCTGGGAGTGCCAGACGAGGGTGTGGCCGCGCATCCGCTGTCCGTGGGCGGTGGCGTGGTTGACGATCTGGTCGGCGGGGCCGAAATTGAACGAACCGCGGGAGGGTTCGGTGGTGTCCCACTTCATCTCGTTCTCGGGCGTGATCATGCTGAACTCGCGGTCCAGGATTCCCGAGTAGGTCGCGTCACCGAGCTTCCCGGCGGCCACGGCCGTGCCGAAGTAGCGGCCGCTGCCGGCCGCTGCCGCGCCCAGTGTGCCGGAGGCTGCGTGCGCGGCGGCAGGACCGGCAAGAGCCAGTGCCGTGCCGGCCGTCAGTACGGCGGCCAGGGCCAGGACCTTGCGCGGTCGGGGCTCTTCGTTGAGCCAGGACATGAAGGATCAGTCTCCTTGTGTGGGGGATGGCACCGGCCGAGATTCTGTGCCCCGGCCGGGTGGGGTCACTGGGCCGAGGTGACCGGCAGCGCGGTCCACTGCTGGTTGGCGCCGCCGTTGCAGTCCCACAGGACCAGTTGCGTTCCGTCGGTGGTGGACGAGCCGGGGTCGTCGAGGCAGCGGCCGGAGGCAGGATTGCGGTAGCCGCCGTCGTACGCCTGCCACTGCTGGTTGCCGCCGCCGTTGCAGTCCCAGATCTCGATCCCCGTGCCGTTGGCGGTACCGCGGCCCGTTGCGTCGAGGCACTTGCCGAGCGCTCGCAGCGTGCCGTCGGAGAGCGCGGACCACTGCTGTGCGTTCGAACCGTTGCATGCCGCGATGTCCGCGGCGGTCCCGCTGACGGCGCTGCCGTTGTTGACGTCGAGGCACTTCCCCGCGATTCCGGAGCGCACCTCACCGCCCGCCGATACCGGCGGCCTGATCCAGCCGGCCGCGTCCGCGGCCTGGACCCCGGCGTTGAAGGCGTCCGCCATCTTGCGGAAGCCGTTGTCGTTGGGGTGCAGGGCGTCGGAGAGATCCGCACTGGTCAGAGCGCTCATGTCCACCAGCCGTACATGTTTGCCGGCGGCCTGCTCGGCCTGCACGATCCCAGGGAGCTTGGCGTTGAACGCGGGACGGACGGCCTCCTCGGTGCCGCTGGTGGAGACGATCACGGTGCCGACGAGGACGGTCGCGTCGGGGGCGTCGCGGGTGATCTGGTCGATGAGCGCGCGGAGCCGGTCGGGGGCGGTCGGGACCTGGTAACTGCCGTTCAGGTCATTGGTGCCGATCTCCAGGGTGACCACGTTGGGGCGGTAACGGGCCAGCACGGAGTCGGCGATGCCGGCGATCTGGTCGATCCGCCAGCCGGAGTGGCCTTCGTTTTCCGGGTCGGGCATGGTGCCGTTGCGGCCCGAGCCGACGAAGTCCAGAGCATGCCCCTCGGCCGACAGCTGGTTCCCCAGGAAATCGCGGTAGCTGTTCCCGGACGGGCTGCCGACGCCCCAGGTGATCGAGTCGCCCAACGGCATCAGCCGCAGTGGGGCGGGCGCGGCGGCGGCACCTTCGGCGGAGGGCGGCGCCCCGGTGGCGGTGGCGGACGCCGCGGGTGGTGCGGCGCCGATGGCGAGCGCGGCCGTCAGCGCGACGGCAAGGGATACCGAGCACTTCTTCATGAGCGTTCCTCACTGGTGCGGGACAGTGGGTGGGGAGAACGAGCACACGAATCGAACGGTCAGCTGGGGTGAAGTCCTGGTTGGTGCCGGCTGTGTTCTTGCAGGGCCATTGGTGCAACCGCCGGCCGGGGCCGCGGGCGCCGCCGTAGGCGTCCAGGCGCTTCCGGCCTCCGCCGCGGGAGCCGAAGCCCAGCGGCTCGGACAACCGGCAGGCTGCGCCTACCAGGTGGACCACGGTGTCCGAATCGGCCGACAGCCGGTGCGCGGGCTGCCGCGCCTGGTCGATGCCGGCGAACGGCTGCTCGGCGGTGCCGTTCCCGCCAGGTGCCGTGTCCGGGGGGCCGGTGTCCGCATCTCGTGACGCGTCGCCCGCGGCCGGTGGTGGGCCGGCCGCAGACCGGAGCCCGTCAGGTCAGTTGAGGCTCCACCGCTGGTTGGATCCGCCGTTGCACGGCCAGAGTTCTGCCAAGGCGCCGTTGGCCGTGGAAGCACCGGTGACGTCGAGGCACAGCCCGGACTGGACGCCGGTGACGGTGCCGTCCGAGTTCACCTGCCACTGCTGGTTGGCGCCCCCGTTGCACGGCCAGGTCACCACCTTGGTGCCGGCGGACGTCTGGTTGTCGTACGCGTCCAGGCACATCTGGCTGCTGCCGCTGTAGACGGTCAGCTGGCCCGAGGAGGTACGGGTCCACGTCTGGTTGGCGCCGCCGCTGCAGTCCCAGATCTGCAGTTGGGTGCCGGCCGTGGTGGAGGAGTTCGGCACGTCCAGGCACTTGCCCGCGCCCACCGCGTGCAGCGCGCCGGTACTCGTCCCGCCCCCCGCGGAGTTGCCGTACCCGACGGCGGTGATGTTGGCCTGGACGGCGTTCTCCGTGGCGTCCGACGGGTAGCCGGAGGTCATCACGCCCTCGTAGAAGGTGCCTTGGGCACCCTTGCTGTTGTCGCCGCCGGTGCCCAGGATGATGGCGCCCTGCTTGCGCATCGGGTTGTATCCCGAGACGTTGGGGCGTACTCCGTCGTAGAACGTGGACAGTCCGCCGGACTGCGCGTTGCCACCACGGATCGCCCAGTGGTTCGGGCCGCCCTTGATGATGGCGGTCGTGTAGCGGTAGTTGATGGTCGGGTCGTTGGCGTTGTAGTGCTGGTTCACCCCGGAGAAGAGGCCGTTCTCCAGGTCGGCCATGATCCACGGACCGTTGCCCGAACCGTAGCCCCACACCTTGATGTTGCCGAAGTAGATGGCCTCCATCGTGCCGTTGCCGTCGTCGTTGCTGTCCGTCTCGGCGTTGCCGTAGTCGAAGCAGCAGCCGCCGTTGTAGTGCGTGCCGTCGAAGATCGCGTACATGCCCTCGGCGTTGTCCCCGGTGGCGATGCCGTTCGTGTGGTTGTTCCGGTAGCCCGTACCGGGCGCCACGAAGACGCCGTAGGCCTTGTGTCCGCCCACCGTGGTGGGCGCGGCGGTCGCGTTCGCGAGGTTGTCGGGGCCGCCCGCGGCACCGCCGCCGGGTGCCTGGGTGAGGTTGTTGCTGCGGCCGGACTGGTCGTAGATGACCGTGATCAGGCAGGACGTCCCCGAGCAGAACGAGTCCTGGGCGGCGGCGTCGGCGTACCCGCCCGCGCTCAGAACCCCGATGTCACGGGTGGAGTTGTCGGAGGCGCGCCGGACCTGGTACAGCGGCCCGTTGTACGAGGCGTACAGCGCTCGTGTGGTGCTGTGCGCCGCCACGCAGGGCGTGCCGCCTGCCGCGTAGATGTCACAGGGCCCGGACGTGGCGGCCCGAGCTGTGCCGGCCGTGGCCGTGGCGCCGACGAGAGCGCCGGCGACGAGCGCGGCTGCGGCCCCCGCCCGGGCGAACGTCTTCCACCGGGAACGGGCCGGGCCCGCCGACGGAGGGAGATGTGTCCGAGGCGACGCGGTTCGTGGCGCGCCGCGGTGGCGTACCGCCGCGAGTAACCGCTCGACGCTGTCGCGCCTGGGCAGCAGACGGCGTCTTGTACGTGTGGTTCCCATCTGGACTCCCTACCGTGCCGGTGCAACCCGGTCGGGTTGCGGTGGTGGCGGTGACACATGCCGAAGCGCCTGAACGTGCCGTTGTGCAGTGGGATTGCCGAGAGGTGTCGGGGGGACACGGTGCTGCCGGTCTCGCAGAGCGGCCAAGGGTGGGCAGCCACTTCCCGCGGACCTTGTTGCGGAATCGATTCGACTGCTGATTGCCGCGGTTCGCAAGCTCTTGGGAAGCACGAAAAGTTGCGATGGAACGGGCCCGGACCGCGGCCCGACCTACTGCCGCGATGGTGCTGGAGGCCGCGCGAGGGTGACCGTCGGCCGTCCACCGAACTTACGGATGACCCTCCATCGGGCCACTGAACAGGAATATCTCCGAGTGGGCCCAGATCACGGAGCACCGGAGCGCAGGCCACTCACCGAAGCGGACGCCCCTGAACGGGGGTTGGCACCGTTTGCGCTTCGCACTACGCGACTGGCCTGCGCAACGCCGGTCGTGAAACCCCGTCGAATCGCTTGCGTCGAATCGGTTCGCCCTGATCTCGGAACGTCGTGAGACGCGAAACGGGCCCACAACCCCAACCCGACGAAGGCGAGACCGTACTTGCTGCGCTGTCCGAAACCGTACGAGTCCTCCGTCATCGCTTGCTGGGCCACCAGGTACCTCGACGGTCGGTCGGCCAGCCACCATGCAGGCCTCAACCGACAGCCTCGGACGCTTCCTTACCGGGGAGACCGCGGAGCCCTTCGCCCGACCGCACCGGACGAACGCCAGGGCCGATGCGCGGACGACAACGCCGACGCAGACATCCACGGATCGCCTTGGAACTGTAGCCCTTGTCGCCAATGACGTGAGACGGCCTGGTCCGCGGCCGGTCCAGGCCGATCATCGGACCTCCCGCGCATCGACTGGTGGTGGCGTCCCCTCGCCCGTCCCGCGACCCGCCCATCAGCACGGGTCACAGCCGACGTCGGCAGCGAGCCACGACAACGACCCCACTCCGTGCCACAGGCCGCCGAAGCCGCGGGCCCATGCCATTCCGGGCTGCACCACCCCGAGCCCGGGCTCAGCGTGCCGCCGCCCCGGTCCGGAGAAGCCACCACGCCGTAGCTGATCGCACCCGACCACATACTCCTGGGCACCGCAGACCGCCATCGCACCCCGACCCCTCCCACGCAACCGCCCCCTCGCCGCACGGAACGGTCGCCGACCTGCACTGACCAGCCGCGGCCGCCTGAGGGCACGGTCACCGCAGTGCGTGAGCATCGGCTCGATCGGAGGCATGAGGGCCACACCCACACGTATGCGCCGTGCCAGCTCACCACGCGCGCTGTTGTTGCGGCTGGCTTGATCGGCACGCCGACGAATCCGCCCGATCCGGGGGCCTGGCTCGTCAGCAAAGAGCGGATCGAGTAATGCATACATAAGTGATGTATAGGTGCAATTTTGGGTGGTACTCCGACAGGACACACACAGAACGGAGAACTCCATGGTGATCAAGAAGATGCACGACATGGGCATCCGCAGTGAACACGCCTACATCGCCGGAGTGGCGTCCATCGGTCTCAGCTTCGCGTCCTGGCTGACCAGCCTCAAAGCCGAGCAGGCCGGCGTCGAGCGAGCCGACCGATGGGGGATCTTCGTCGGTGAATGGGCCCCGACGTTCATAGGGCTCGGCCTGGCACTCTCCCACTACGAACAGCAGGAGGGCACCCTCAGCGGGTCCCTGCACGCCGTGAGGCAAGCCAGCTGATTCCGGGCCACCGCCCGGTCCGCACCTGCTACGGGGAGGAGGCCAGAAGCCTGGTCGCGGTCGGGAGGTAGGAGTGGATCTGGAAGAAGTTGCCGATGAGCTGTACGCCCTGGCACCGGCTGATTTCACGGCCGTCCGGGACGAGCGCGCCAAGGCCGCCCGCGCTGCCGGGGACCGGGAGCTGGCCGGACAGATCCGCCGGCCGTCGGCCCACCCTGGCGGCGTGGGCGAGCAACCTGCTCGTGCGCGAGCAGCCGGAGGAGAGCCATCAGCTGCTGCGGCTCGGCGAGGCACTGCGGCGGGCCCGCGAGGATCTCGACGGTGAGCAGCTGCGGGAGCTGTCGGCGCAGCAGCACCAGCTCACCTTCGCCCTGGGGCGTCTCGGTGCTTTGCTGAAACCAGTTCGCCGTCGTCGCCGACCACGACTGCCCAGTCCTCGTGACGCTCGCGGACGATGCGGCAGGTGTTGTCCGCTGCGAGGAGGTCATCGCTATCGAGGGCCGTTTCGTAGAGGGACAGCCATTCAGCGGTGGCCATCGCTGCTTGCCAATCAAACAAGTCGGCTGTCTGCGCGCCTGCGTCGTCCGGCTGCGGCACCGTCCAGAACAGCTCAACAGCAGTCGGGCCCGTTACCTTCGCGTCCAATTACACCCCCTGAATCACAGGGGTAACCGTGTGTGTTCGCGAGCTAACGGTCAAGTCCTGCTGCACGACCGGAAGGCCATGAATCTTGGGTCTGCGACGCGTTGGACCGCAGGCGGTCGGCACGTCCTGGCTGGTCGTAGCGGGTGAGATCTGGGCGAGGCTGTCGACGAGGTTCATGCGGACACCCTGGCGCGACCGGAGGGGGAATCGATGGGAAGCGCCCACAGCCTGCACCTCAATGGGCCGTCCACACACGGTAGAGCGGCAACGGCCGGGCGCTTCGACGCGTTCCTACACAGTCCCGACACACACCACACGCGCGGGCCTCAGGTACCGGGTAGTTCACTGTGCAGGCGCCAGGAATCGGCAACGCCCGGGGGCCTCACAGCCGGTATGGCTGATCTTGGCGCGGTGCCGGACGTGGTGACAGGTACTGCGTTCACGGTGACAACTGTCGTGCTCAGTCACAGCAACCGCCCCAATGTCTCCAGCTGATCCGGACATGTCGGTGCCCAGTGAAATGATGGGCACCGAGGTCAACCAACGCCCTGGGAGCCATCAGTGGATCAGGAACTCGAACGCTCTTGACACCGGGTGATGCTCTGGCAACGCGGGTTCCTGCTGGTGGTGCTTGCCATCGGTGTCGTGGGCGGCGTGATCGCGGCCCGCTCCGGTAACGGCCTCCCCGCCGGGCAGTTCGCCGGGGTTGGTCGTCGCATTGGCCGGCTTGACCTGGAACGTCGCCCATGTTCGACGGCGGAGTGCTCGGCATTCACCGAGATCCTGAAGCCGAGAGCGTCGCACTCAGGTCCGGGCACCGCAGGTGGGAGGGCCGCTGCACCCGGAGATACCTGAGAAGGGACAGCAGCGTCAGAAGCTGTGCTGAGTGCTGCGTAACTGCCCGTACCGGTTTTCCAGTTGTGGTTGATGACCTGGTCCGTCTGGCGCGAGAACCGCTTGGCTGGTGGGACACTCAGTCGGGACGTGACGATCTAGGGAGTTCAGAGCATGGTGGCAGGTGCCCTCGACGGACCGGTTCCAGAAGCAGCCCCACGTGGGCAACAGGTCCTCGACGGCCTGAACCAGGCAATCGACGCCCAGCTCCCACTGGCGCGCAGGAGCATCGCGCGGGCCCGTCGGCGGAACCCGGAGGCGACACCAGCACAGGTCATCCGCGACCTGGAGTGGAAGTACGTCAGGGCCCTTGCTGGGAGAGGCGCCGTAACTGGAGCAGCTGCGGCCGCGCCCGGCCTCGGCACGGGATCCGTCTCGGCAGGTGAGGCTCTCTCGTCTCTTCAGCTGAACACCCTCTTCGTGGTCTCGATCGCCGAAGTCCACGGAGTCGACGACGAGGACGAGCGCCTGCGAACGATCGTGAGGGGAATGGTGCTCGACGGGATCGGCTCAGCCACCATTCCGAGGATCGCCGCGCGTACCGGACCACACTGGGGACGGCAGGTGGTCGCCAAGGTTTCTGGCGCGAGGCTGCATCAGCTCAACGGCGTGCTGGGACCGAACTTCTTCACGAAGTACGGGACCAAAGAGGGAATTGTTGTGCTCGGCCACGTTGCGCCGCTCGGTTTCGGTGCCGTGATTGGTGGTAGCGCCAACGCTGCCCTTGCCGCTCTGCACGTCGGGGCAGCTCGTCGCGCATTCGGCCCTCCCCCGGCGTCGTGGCCTACGCCGAGGCTCGGTACGCCGCTCACGTCCGAGGACTCGCTCGGCTGACCCCCCGGAGTGCTTGAAGCGCACTGGGGCCGACTCTGGTGGCGGAGCCGGCCACGACGCCGAACGCACTGGCGCCCCGGCGTCGGAGGGCGGGCGTCGTATCCGAACGACTCCGGCATGCCGCAACAGATCTGGACGACCGGGGCTGACGTGCCGGGCGTGAGTCGTGAACCCTACGGCTGGTGGTGCTCCCGCCAGGCGCGGCACAGTGCGTTGAACTCCTCCTGACGTTCGGCAAGAAGGTCCTGGGGCCGCTGCAGGTGGCAGTCCAGGATGCGCACGCCGTCCTGGAACGGTGCGAAGCCGATCCGCTCCCATACGCGGCTCAACTTGGCGGCGGCTTCGCGATGCTGGCCTTCGGTCGACTCGCGGCCGTCGGCCGATCCGGGCTCGTACGCCACCGCGACACAGTCTTGCGAGAGGCGGCGGATGGCGGCACCTGCCAGGACCGGGCCCAGGCCCAGGCCCAGGCCCAGGCCGCGCCACGGTGGTTCCAGGATGACCCGCTCCATGACGAGCAGGTCACCGACGGGGTGCGCGAGCGAGGCCTCGAAGGCCGGCTCCCATCGGCCGTCAACGACGTCCAGCACAACCTCGCCGATACGGGAGACGTCCCCGGTGTAGGAGTCCATCGCCTCGAACGGATGGTCCGGGCCGAACATCCGCACCCGCACGAACGACATGCGGCCCACCGTGACGTCCTGGACCGCGTCCAGCGACTCCTGATCCATGTCGCTTTAGGCGGCCAGCTCCTCCGCCAGGACGTCCGCGTCGATCCGAGCGGACACCTTCCACACCTCCAGCGTGTTCTCGAACTCGTACGTCTGGACAGGGTGTTCGTGATCGTAAGCGAGGCTAATCAGCGACGGATCGACGGGCAGCTGGGCAATCTGGGGAGCCATGAGGGGCACCGTGCCAGCGTAGTTCTGTCCGGCCGGCACGTGCCGGGGAACAGCGGCGACCGCCGCCTCAGCGCCGTAAAGCCGGGGAGCGAGCCGTGCGAGAGCCGAGTGAAACGATCCTGGTGATCCAGGAGACATACCTCTGCAGGCAGAGGTGAATCAGTTCGACGCTTCGCTGGTCGCGGACTTCGACGGGCATCCGGTGTCGGACGTGGACGACGTCATCCACGACGCGCTCGACGATCCCCGGCACCGCGAGCGCATGCCGGGTTTGGCGGGCCCCTTGAACGATGACTCGGCCGTGGCCCGGGAGCGGTTCCTGGCCTGCGTCGCACTGACGACCTGGGCGGAACTGGCGGGGTTCGACGCTGTGGTCGCCGCCGCGCGCGATCCCGAACGGGCGCCCTGGTACGACATCCTCATCGACCGCAAGTCCTCCGTCGACAACACCTTCGCGCAACTGTCGTTGGCCGTTGGTGACAGCGACGACCTCGCACTGGAGAAGGACACCTGGGAGCAACGGACAGAGGCCTTCTGGGCGTTGGTAAGGATCGCGGACACGGATACTTCGAGGGACGCCGAGCCTGATCACCGGCGGCACGCCGTGGTGGAACAAGTGAACGCGGACATCAAGAACAGCACGTTCGTACACGCGCCGTCCGGGCACTTCCAGGCGAATGCCGCCTGGCTCACCCTCGCCGCCCTGGCCCACAACCTCACCCGCGCCACCGACCGCCCGACACGCTCTGCCCAACCCGCCCGAAGGGGCCCGAGACGTGTGGACATGTGGAAGAGCTGGGCAGACCAGCGGAGACTGCCTGCCCAAACCACAGATCAACCGCCAGACACTCGAACGACCCCGGAACGATCGCTCCTGAATCAAGCCGGTGGATCCGGGCTCAGTGGGTGCAGAGCCCTTGCCGTCGCCCCGTTCCGCCGTGTATCTATTACAACCGTAAGAAGAACGATCGTAATGTAACTGCACGGAGCCGCGGTCCTCGCGCCGTATCCGGGGAGGCCAGATGAAGACGACAAAGAGCATGAAGTGGATCGACGTGCCCACGCGCACGATCGATGTCGGCGGGGTGCCGTTCGCCTACCGCGAGCTCGGTCCGACCGGTGGTGTTCCGGTGGTGTTCCTGCACCACCTGATGGCTGTCCTTGACGACTGGGACCCGAGGATCATCGACGGCATCGCTGCCCGCCACCGGGTGATCACGTTCGACAACCGCGGGGTCGGCGGGTCCGGAGGATCCGTACCGCCCGACGTCGAGGAGATGGGCCGCGACGCCGTCGCCTTGATCCGTGCGATGGGACTCGAGAAGGTCGACCTCTTCGGGTTCTCGCTCGGCGGCGGAGTCGCACAGATGGTGGCCCTGCAGGCACCCGAGCTCGTGCGCCGGATCATCCTGGCCGGGACCGGTCCCCGCGGAGGCGGCGGCATCAAGGAGATCAACAAGGTCGCGGTCAAGGCGTACGTCAAGTCCGCGCTCACCCTGAAAGACGCCAGGACATTCCTGTTCTTCCCGCGCGACGCCGAGGGCAAGCGGGCCGCGAAGGACTACCTCGCCCGGCTCAAGGAACGCACCCAGAATCGCGACGAGAAAATCTCCCTGCAGGCTCGACGCGCGCAGCTGAAGGCCATCCGCGCGGCCGGACTGCACGCACCCGACGACCTCTCGGTGATCACCCAGCCGGTCTTCGTCGCCAACGGTGATCACGACCTCATGGTGGCCAGCAGCAACTCGGCCGACATGGCCCGCCGGATCCCGAACGCCCGGCTGAAGATCTATCCGAACTCCGGGCACGGCGGCGTCTTCCAGTACCACCGGGAGTTCGTCCCCGAGGCTCTGGAGTTCCTCAATGGCTGAGAGATCCGACCGGTCGATCGCCGGAAAGGTCGCCCTCGTCACTGGCGGCGGCCGGGGCCTGGGCGCGGCGACCGCGCGGTCCCTGACCGCCGCCGGTGCCCGGGTCTTCGTGGTCGATCTGCACCGTCCGGCCGCGGGCGAGGCGATCGACGAGCGGGTCACCTACCTGGTCGGTGATGTGACCGACCTCGGCGACATGACCCGAGCGGTCGAGACCGTCGTCAGGGACGCCGGCCGCCTGGACATCGTGATCGCGAACGCAGGTGTGGTTGCGCGGGGCGTAACCCTCCGGGCGTCATCGCCTCCGGTGGTCGACCGACTCTTCGACGTGAACGTCGGAGGGGCACTCAACACGGTCCGTGCTGCCCTTCCGGGCCTCATCGAGAACCGTGGCCGGCTCGTCCTGATCTCGTCGGTGTTCGCCTTCGTCAACGGGGCCGGCACGATCCCGTACGCGATGAGCAAGGCAGCGGTCGAGCAGCTCGGCCGTGGACTGAGGGTCGAGCTCGCCGCCCATGGCGTCAGCGTCACGACCGCGTACTTCGCGATGATCAACACGGACATGATCCGGCAGAGCATCGACGAGGATCCAACAGCCCAGGCGCTGCTCGACACCCAACCGAGGTTCCTGCGCAAGCGCATCAGCCCCGAGCAAGCGGCGCAAGCCATCGTCGAGGGCCTGTGCCGCCGCGATGTGCGGGTCTTCCGTCCGCGCAGATGGACAGTGGTCTCGAGGGTCCGCGGCATCATCGCACCCGCCCTGGACTCCGGCCTGGCGCGGGATCGCACCGTCCAGAGCATCCTCGGACGCCTCGACGGACGTGCGGGCGAGGACTTTCTCACCACCTGATGTCAGCAACAACGCGGTGCCTCGACTACGCACAGACCAGGAGCCATTGATGACGAGTTCGACCCGGAACGTGTCCGGTCTACTGACCCGCACCGCGTCGGAATACCCGGCGCGCACGGCGATCGTCTTCGGTGGAGACCGGATCTCCTACGCGGAACTCGACGCGGCGTCGAACCGGGTGGCGAACCTGCTGACCGAGCGCGGCATCCGCCCTGGCGAGAAGGTTGCCCTGTCCTGCGCGAACATCCCGCAGTTCACGACGATCTACTTCGGGATCCTCAAGGCCGGCGCGGTCGTCCTGCCGTTGAACGTACTCCTCAAGGCGCGGGAGATCGCCTACCACCTCAACGACTCGGACGCGAGGGCGTACTTCGCCTTCGAAGGCAGTCCAGAACTCCCGATCGGGCGCGAGGCATGGTCGGCCTTTCAGGCCGCCGACCAGGCCGCGCACTTCTTCCTCATCGGCAGCGGCGCGTCTGTGGACGGCGTCACCCCGGACCAGATCTTTGCCGCCGCTGTCGCCGGGCGGCCAGAGACGTTCGAGACGGTCGAGCGTGCCGACGACGACACCGCGGTCATCCTCTACACATCCGGTACCACCGGGCAGCCCAAGGGCGCAGAACTCAGACACCGGAACGTGTACGACATCGCCCGAGCCGGTGCCCAGCTCTTCGAGTCGGACCCCGCGACACCCGACGTCTACCTGTGCGTTCTTCCGCTCTTCCATGCCTTCGGCCAGATGGTCATCCAGAACGGCGCCGTCGGGTTCGGCGGCACACTCGTCCTGCAGGCAAGGTTCTCCGCCCATGAGGCGCTGGAGCTCATGCTCGACCATGCCGTGACGTTCTTCGGCGGCGTACCGACCATGTACTGGGGCCTGCTCGAGGCACTCGACGACAGCGTCGACGTCGCCCGGCTGGCCGCAAATCTGCGCATCGCCGTGTCCGGTGGTTCCGCGCTTCCCGCGAAGATCCACCAAGAGTTCAAGAAACGCTTTGGTGTGACGATCCTCGAGGGCTACGGGCTCTCGGAGACGGTGGCCATCGCGTCATTCGCCACGTACGGCGAGGAGCCCAGAGTCGGATCGATCGGCCGGCCCATCGCCGGGGTCCAGATGAAGCTCATCGACGACGACTGGTCGGATGTGGAGGACGACCCCGGCGCGGTCGGGGAGATCGCGATCAAGGGCTACAACATCATGAAGGGCTACTACAAGCGCCCCGAGGCCACCTCGGAGGCCATCAACCAAGGATGGTTCCGCACCGGAGATCTGGCTCGCAAGGACGCGGACGGCTTCTACTTCGTCGTCGACCGGTCCAAGGACATGATCATTCGCGGCGGGTTCAACGTCTACCCGCGCGAGCTCGAGGAGGTGTTCATGGAGCACCCCGCAGTCTCTCTGGTCGCCGTCATCGGAGTTCCGCACCCAAGTCACGGGGAAGAGATCAAGGCCGTCGTCGTCAAGAACGCCGGCGACAGGACGACTGAGGCTGAGCTGACAGCCTGGGGAAAAGAGCAATTCGCCGGCTACAAATACCCGCGCATCGTCGAGTTCGTCGACGCCCTGCCCATGACCGCCACCGGGAAGATCCTCAAGCGCGAACTGTCCTAGTGGGCTCGCTCCGACTCCAGCATCGCAGAAATCGAACGGAAGGCTATGAAAAAGAGAGCTATTAACTATGATTTCTTAATCTACAGTGGTCGATGAGCCGCCTCGGCCGACCGGCGACGGGGCTCATCCGTACTTCCGGTCGCGAGAACTCCGTACTTCCGGTGGTGGGCGGCCATCGCCGCGAGATCGGTGTGCCCCCTGGATTCGATGACCTCCGTCAGTGGCTGTGTCAGTCTCTGTGGGCTCTGGTCCACCTCCTGGGCTCGGTCGCTGATTTGGGGGTGGTGACGATCAAGGACGGGTGGGCATCACCTTGGCGTGGGGGATGTGGTTCGCCTCGCTGACCTCCTTTTTCAGGGGGCCGGAGTCGAGGCAGAAGAGGTTGTTCTTGGGGACACTGAGGTCCGTCTTGCCGTGCGGTCCATGGTGGGGTCGGCCGCCTGTCCGGGGTGTGGATGGAGATCCTCCCGAGTGCACTCCTACTACCAGCGGTGTCTGGCGGACCGTCGCGTTGCTGGTCGGCAGGTACGACTCGACCTGCGGGCGCTCTCCCCACCCACCATCCTGGGCGAACTGGACGTGCACGGACGGCAGCGGCCGCTGGTCGCCCGCACCCGCGAACGCCACCAGCAGATCCACGAACGCATCGAACGCGGCGACAGCCTGCGAGCCATCGCCCGCGAACTCCGATTCAGCCGCGGCACCGTCCTACGCTTCGCCCGAGCCGCCGATGTCGAGCAGCTCCTCGTCGCGGCAACCCACCGCCCCAGCGTGATCGACGGCTACCGGCTCTACCTGCATCACCGCTGGATGGAGGGCTGCACCAACGCCGCCGCGCTCACCCGGGAGATCCAGCAGCTGGGCTACCGCGGCGACATGAACACCGTCCGCCGCCACCTGCGGCCCTACCGCACCGGAACGATCCCGGTGGACGCTCCGCTTCCCCACCTGACCGTCCGCCGGGTCACCAACTGGATCATGCGCCGGCCCGAACACCTCACCGACACAGAGTCCAAGTGCCTCGACGAACTGTGCGAACGCAGCCCCGCACTGACCACAACCACCGAATACGCCCGGCGCGCTTGATCAACCGGCTGACACCCCCAGCCATAGCGGGAGCTGGGGATGTGGTGCGTCAGACGCGCTGCCCGGCGTCCAGCAGGGCGAGGGCGTTGTTGATCCCCTGATCGAGGAGCTCATCGGCCAGTTGGCTGTCGGTCAAGGCGCGGGCAAGCTGGAGGGTCCCGGCCATCAGGCCGAGGAGGCTCAGCGCCTTCACACGTGCGGAGGACGGGGCCTCGGGCGCCATGCGGGCGGCAATGCCCTCTATGAGGACCAGCACGCCGTCGGTGTACGCCTGCCTGGTTGTGTCGGTGCAGCGCCCGAGTTCGTCGAGCAGAGCGGCGTTGGGGCAGCCGTCGCCGAGGCTGTCGCGGTGCCAGGGCGACAGGTACCCGCGCACGATCTGCTCGATTCCGGCACGGCCAGGCGCGGCCAGCGCGACGACGCTCTCGGCCTGCGCCTTCAACTGGTCGGCGATTGCCGTGGCGACGAGGTCGTCCTTGGATTCGAAGTGTGCGTAGAAGGCCCCGTTGGTCAGCCCCGCGTCCTTCATGAGCGTCGAGACCCCGGAGCCGTCGATACCGTCTTGCTTGAACCGGCGGCCCGCAGTCTCGATGATCCGCCGCCTCGTCTCCTGCTTGTGCTCCTTTGCGTACCGCACCACAGCACATGCTCCTTCGCCGGCCGGAAGAGCCGGTTGCCCTTCTCCGACTCGCCAGTCTATGGTATTGCGGACGTACTCCAAAGAGTTGGCGGCGGCGCCGGTCGACAGGAGGACGATGGGCAAGCGTCGGGCTTTCATCAACGAGGGCAGGCAACCACGGACCCAGCATCTGGACTCGCCACCCAGCCGTGGCCGACACCGCTCCTCAACCGGGCGGACACGGACACCGCCACCCGCGCCAAACACATCGAAGACGACCTCGCCGACGTCATCACCGCCGGCACCGTGGCCCTCGCCACCCCCGACCTCGTCGAGCGCGTACGCGCCAACGCCCCCCTGCGAAGGCCGCGCTGAGTTCACCTGTCACTTCGTTCATGGTGAAGGGCTCGCCGCAGCCTTCGCACACGGTGCCGCTCAGGCCCACCTAGCGACCGCATGTCTTGTGGACGTGGTGGACGGCAACGCCTTCCCCGGGTTCCTTGTGCCAAATCTCGCCCCACGCCCGTAGGGCGAGCGGCACCGAGGCGAAGGCTTCGCCCTTGTCGGTCAGGTGGCACTCGTAGCGGACTCCTTGGCGCTTCTGGAGGGACGACTCATCCCACGCCTCCCGCTCCGACGCCGATGCCTCCACTCCCCCGCGGATCCTGGGCGGTCGACGGGACGGCGGCCCACTCCGCGCAGAGCGCTTGCAATCACCGAGGCAATCACATAGCATTACGATAGTAATTTAAACGCCTGCCTCACGGCCGACACCGCTCACTGGCGGCGTGGTTGCTGCGAGCAGCGAGCCTTTCTTATTTCACCAGGAACTTTCCATGGACCTCTCCACCAGCACCGCCCTTGTCACCGGAGCCAACCGCGGCCTCGGCCGTGCCCTCGCCGCCGAACTGCTCAGCCGCGGCGCCACCGTCTACGCCGGCGCCCGCAACCCCGACCAGGTCGACCTGCCCGGCGCCAAGCCGATCGCACTCGACATCACCGACCCCGCCTCCATCGCGGCCGCCGCGAAGGCCACCGGCGACGTGACCATCCTGGTCAACAACGCGGGGTCCTCCACCGGCGCCGACCTGCTCACCGCCGACCTGGACGACATCCGCCTCGAGATGGACACCCACTACCTCGGCACCCTCTCCGTCGTCCGCGCCTTCGCACCCCAGATCGCGGCCAACGGCGGCGGATCGATCCTGAACATCCTGTCTGTCCTGTCCTGGGTCAGCTTCCCGCAGTCCGGTGCCTACTGCGCCGCCAAGTCCGCGGAGTGGTCGCTGACCAACGCCCTGCGCGTGCAACTCGCCGACCAGCACATCCGCGTGGCCGGCCTGCACGTCGGCTACATGGACACCGACATGGTCCGGACCATCGACGCAGCCAAGTCCGACCCCGCCGACATCGCCCGGATCGCCGTCGACGGCATCGCCGCCGGCGCCTACGAGATCCTCGCGGACAACGCCTCCCGCCAGACACAGGCCGCCCTGGCCGGAGGCGTCCCCGCGCTCTACCCGCAACTCCCCTGAGAAGCGACCGCCCAAGAATCCGCACCGCGCTGCGTGCCGATGCCCGGTGTCCCGCTCCCGCGCCGTCGCGCCATCGACGTGAGGGCGGCGGCACAGGACGGTGAGGACAACTCAACCGTCGACAGGGCAGTCGTCGCGGTAACCACCGACCCAAGCCGTGACCGCGCCGGCCGTCGGCTGCCCTGTCGTCACCCCTCCGCGCGATGCGCCGCGCCGATTCACGGACGGGTCCTCGCCAAGAGATCCGCAAGCCGACAAGGCGGCCGGCTGGCGCCCGCCCCAACAGACCCCATTTCTCAGGCGCACCGGCAAAAGGGAGAAGCACCCTTTATGAGTACCTATCTGGCGGACAAGGCCGAGGACCTGTCCGTGGAAGGCGCTTCCGCAACGTTCACTTACCGGCGGATCGGGCCACGGGGCGGCGTCCCCCTGGTCCTGGTGAGCGGCTTCCGCGGGACCATCGACTGGTGGGACCCGGAATTCCTGGATCTCCTGGCCGCCGACCACGACGTGATCGTCTTCGACAACGTCGGGATCGGCTACACGCCCGGCGAACCGCGCGATTCCGTCGAAGGATTCGCCGACGGCGCCATCGAATTCATCGTGGCCCTCGGCCTGGCGCAGGTCGATCTGCTCGGCTGGTCCATGGGCGGCTTCGTGGCCCAGCACGTGACGCTGCGGCGGCCCGGCCTCGTCCGCAAACTGGTCGTGGCGGGCAGCAGTCCGGGCCGGGTGCCCGGGGCGCCGCCCTTGGCGGAGAAGGTGCAGGGCATCATGGCCAAGCCCGACGCCGGCGCGGAGGACATGCTCTACCTGTTCTTCCCCGAGACCGACGCGGGCCGCGCCGCCGGGATCGAGCACCTGACCAACGTCTCGACACGACTGGCCGCCGGGGGCCCCGCCGTGTCCGAGACAGCGGCGATGCGCCAACGCGATGCCATCGCCAAGTACATGGCGGTTCCCTTCGAGCAGGTACGGGCGAACCTGGAGGCCATCAAGCAGCCCGTCCTGTACGCCAACGGCGTCCGCGACGTGATAGCCCCCGCCCTTGCCTCCTACATCGCCGTCCAGCACCTCCACTCGGCCACCCTGGTCCTTTACAGCGACGCCGGCCACGCCTTCCTGTTCCAGCACGTCAAGGCCTTCACCACCGAGGTGGCCAACTTCCTCGCCATCTGACCGCGCCGACCGAAACGTCGGCACGCGACTCGGAGGTGGAGAGCGCGGAACTTCGCCGGACGGCCGGTAGCCGACATCTTGTGACTGCCGAGCAGGGTCGGTCAGATGTTCGTCTTCTCGCGGACCCACGCGCCTATCTGTGCGATGGCGGCGTCGGCCTCGGGAACGCGGCCGGCACCGTAGACGTACGAGTGCTGGCCTCCGGGGACGACCACGGTGGTCGTGTCGATTCCGGCGTCCTTGACGCGGGCGCCGAACTCCTCGTCCTCGCCGGCCAGGACCTCGTACGTGCCCCAGGAGACGAGGGTCGGGGGCAGACCTCTCAGGTCCGCCCGGTTCAGGTTGATCCGGGTGTCCGTGAACTCGATGCCGGTGCCGCCGACCCAGGCATCCCGGAAGAAGGCCAGCAGATCCTTGCTCAGGATCTTGTCCGTCCCGGCGTTGGTCTCCATGGTCTCGTTGGCGATCTCGAGGTCGCACCAGGGTGAGATCGACACGATGGCGCCGGGCAGGGGCAGCTTCTTGTCGCGGAGGCGAAGGGCCAGGGCGACGGCGATGAACCCGCCGATCGAGTGGCCGATCGTGATGATGTTACCCGGCGCATACCCTTCGGACAGCAGCCAGTTGAAGGCCGCCTCCGCGTCGTCCACCTGAGCCGGGTACTTGTGTTCCGGTGCCCGCCTGAAGTCCAGGACCAGTACCGGGGCCCCGGCGGCCTTGGCGATGTGGCCGGCGAGCTTCCGGTCGACGACCGCCGACGAAAATACGGAACCCCCGGCGTGACCGTGCAGGAGGACGTAGTCGGTGTTGGCGTCGACGGGTTCGCACCAGATACCCGGCACGCCACCCGCGTCCACCTCCCGGTAGGTGACACCTTCCGGTTCCCGCGCCATGAGATGGGAGCTCTCCACCCGGGTGCGAAGCGCGTCCAGTTCGGACTCGGGAATCACCATTGCGGCGAAGAAATCCGCGAACGCGGTTGCTTCCGGGCTCAGTTCAACTGCAGCGTGATCAGACACGTGGCACCTCCATGGGGCCATCTGGGCATACCGGCCCGCCAGGACCGGTATCGCCGTGGTTTGTCAGGCAGTGAGGGTGGGGTAGTCGGTGTAGCCGGTCGCGTCGCCGCCGTAGAAGGTGACGGGGTCGGGGTCGTTCAGCGGCGCGCCGGCGCGTACGCGCTCGACGAGGTCGGGGTTGGCGAGCGCCATGGTGCCGACGGTGACGATGTCGGCGACGCCGTCTTCGACGTCCTTGGCGCGGGTGGCGATGTCGGTGCCGGCCCGGTTGAGGACCAGGGTGTTCGGCCACAGCTTGCGCAGGGTGTGCAGGGGTTCGTCGTCGCCGCCGTGGAGGATGTGCAGGTAGGCGAGGTCGAGCGGGGCGAGGGCGCGCACGAGGGCGGGGTACAGCTCGTGGGTGTCGCTCTCGGCGATGTCGTTGTAGGGGTTGCCGGGGGAGATCCGGATGCCGGTGCGGCCGGCGCCGATCTCGTCGGCCACGGCGGTGGCGATCTCGACGGCGAAGCGGATGCGGTTGTCGATGGAGCCGCCGTACTGGTCGGTGCGCTGGTTGGTGTTGGTGGCGAGGAACTGGTGCACCAGGTAGCCGTTGGCGCCGTGGATCTCGACGCCGTCGGCGCCGGCCGCGATGGCGGCCGCGGCGGCGCGGCGGTAGTCGTCGACCGTGGCGGCGACTTCCTCGGTGGACAGTTCGCGCGGGACCGGCATCTCCTGGAGCCCGGACGCGGTGAACATCTCGCCCGACGGCCGGACAGCGGAGGGGGCGACCGGCTGCCGGTGGTGGGGGGTGTTGTCGGGGTGGGCGATGCGGCCGGCGTGCATGAGCTGGATGACGATGCGTCCATCGGCCTTGTGTACGGCGTCGGTGACCTTGCGCCAGCCGGCGATGTGCTCCTCGGTGTAGATGCCGGGCGTCACCGGGTAGCCCTGGCCGTCGGCGGAGGGCTGGGTGCCCTCGGTGACGATGAGGGCGTGCGAGGCGCGCTGGGCGTAGTACTCGGCGTTCAGGTCGGTCGGCACGCCGTCCGGGGTGGACCGGTTCCGCGTCAGGGGGGCCATCGCCAGGCGGTGCGGCAGGGAGATCTCCCCGGCGACGATCGGGTTCCACAGGGCGTTCAACATGGATGTTTCCTCAAATGAAAGGGTGAGAGAGAACTGCGGGTGGTGGGCTGTCGCGAGTAGCGCCTACGCGGCAACCGGCCGGATGGGCCCGGTGACCATCCACCGTGAAAGGCAGACCGCGTGGCGCGGTGGTCAAGCGCGTGGACGGGCTTGCCGCACACATGACCGCCACCATTGCGGTGTTGAGCCCCGGCTGTTCGTACGGGGCGAGGGCGCCGAGCGCGTTGTCGCAGAGGGACTCACGTACCGGAATCGGAGCGGCGGTCAGCCGCGGTAGCGATCGGCCGGGACCCGCCGCGACAGGTTCGGGACGAGCGCCTGACGGGCCTTCTCGAACGACTCCCAGTCACTGATCTGGGGCAGTGACGGGATGGTGACGGGCTCACCGGCGTCGAGGCCCGCGAGCGCCGCGTCGACGGCGTCGTCCACGCTCATGATCCACTCGTCGGGAAACGCCTCAAGGTCGGCGCCGGAGCCGTCCCAGAACTCCGAACGGACAGCGCCCGGCAGCACGGCCTGCACCGTCACGGGGCTCTCGGCGAGCTCCTGCTGCAGGGCCTGGGTGAACGTCAGCACGTAGCTCTTGGTGCCGCTGTAGACAGCGCTGACGGGCAGGATGTTGAGAGCCAGGGCAGAGGAGACGTTCACCACGGTGCCGTGCCCGCGGGCTGTCAGGCCCGGCAGGACCGCGGTGGTCAGCCTGGTCAGCGAGGTCACGTTGAGGTTGATCAGCGCCTCGGAGGCCGCGGCGTCGGAGGTCGCGAGCGGCGTGAACAGCCCCCCGCCGGCGTTGTTGATCAGCACCTCGATGCTCTCGTCGGTCCGTAGACGTTCCTCGACCACGGAGATCTGTGCCGCATCGGTGAGGTCGGCGGTGACGATGTCCACCGCGCGGCCCGTGCGGCTGCGGATGTCCGACGCCAGCGTTTCCAGCCGCGCGGTGTTCCGCGCCACCAGGATCAGGTCGTAGCCCCGGTCGGCAAGCCGCTGCGCGTAGGCGGCACCCAGGCCGGCGGACGCGCCGGTGACGACGGCGGTCTTGTTCTGCGTGGTCATGGGGGTGGATCTCATTTCTGGTGGCTGATGAGTAGGGGGCCCATGCGTCGAACCCGCTTTAGATTACGATAGGTATCTAAAGCCGTCCAGTCAACGGTCTCCCGATGCAGTCACCCACGCCCACGGCCGGAGACTGCTCGACGTACACGCAGGTACCAGGGCCGGCCGCCGGTCAGGTTCGGATGGACGACCTTTCTGGCGCATGGTCACCCTGGACGCGTTTCATGTACTGCCGCCGACGCGGGCACGGCGAACGACACCCCTGCGCAGACCCGCACCCCGCACACACGCCCGGTGCAACGCGAGCCGCCTCCAGCCGGCGTCACCCCCCGGCTGCTCGACGAAGGCATCGCGCGATCGGAAGCCGCTTCCGGTCCGGGTGCGGGTTCACGAGCTCCTCGCCTTGCGGCAGCGAGAAAGAGCCGTACGGAAAGAGTCCACGTACGGAAAGCGGAGGCGACGGCCGGCCGGTACTTCACGTATGATAGATGCGCTTCAGTATCTAACGTGGGCAGGTGACTAATGAGTCGCGTTTCGCAGGCTCAAGCGCTCGAGAACCGCAGGCGCGCGGTCGCCGCGGCCTCCCAGCTCTTCCGGGAGCGCGGCGTGAACGGCATCAGCGTCGCCGATCTGATGAAGTCCATCGGGCTCACCACGGGCGGCTTCTACAAGCAGTTCCCGTCCAAGGAGGCCCTGATCGCCGAGGCGGCTCAAGCCGCTTTCGGGGACCTCGACCAACTCCTGGCGTCGTTCGACACGGCTCACGGCGATCACGACACCGCGCGCGCCGCCCTCGTCGACTTCTACCTGTCGGCCGAGCACCGTGACCAGCCCGGCACCGGTTGTCCCACTGCGGGATTCGCAGGGGACATGGCTCGCGAGCCCACGGCTGGGGAGGTGCGCGAAACGTTCGCGGCCGGAGTCGAGGAATTCGCCGCGTGGATGTCCACCGACGCCGAAGACGGCCTTCCCGTCGTGGCCACTCTGGTCGGCGCGATCCTGCTCGCCCGGGCCACGGCGGGCACAGAACTGTCGGAACAGATCCTGGAGTCGACCCACAAAGCCCTGACCGCACCACTAGGGCCTTGACCGAAGGCCGGGTAGTTAAAGGGCTTGCAGGCTTGCAGATCAATAACTCGCGGTCTTGATCTCTGGTGTGATGGTGATGCCTGCCTCGCGCGCCAGGTGGAACAGGTCGTTCAGGGTGACGAGTTGGCGATCGGCGGGGTCGAGAGCGTGGCCTGCGGTTGCCAGCAGTTCCCGGATGTCCCTCAGGCGCCGGTTGATTGGCTCGGGGCAGACGCTGAAGAGGGTGGCGATGGCGACCTGGGGCAGGCCGTGCCGGTAGCGGAGGACGGTGGCCAGGACCCGGTCGGCGAGGGTGAGGATCGGGCGCCGCCCGGTGCTCCCGTCGCCCTTCGCGCGTGGGCGGTGGCCGCGTGGTGTGCCCAGGTGCGTCTCACGCTGAGCCTCATGGAGGGCGGTCAGAGCCACAGCAACTCGTGCAGTGCGGCGAACGCCAGCCGCGATTCCAGACGAGTGCCCCGGCATCTCACGACGGTGAAGTCCGCAGCGGCGGACTCGGCCACGTGGTCGAGCAGGGCGGTCTTGCCGATACCGGGTTCGCCCCACAGCATCAGGGCTGCCCCCTCACCTTGACGAGCGCCGTCAAGGATCCGGCCTAGGGCTGCCTGCTCCTGCAGCCGTCCGTACAGGTCCATTGCGTGGAACCTTAGTGGTCTGCTGGCGCCGGAGCGGCGCGGTTGCCCGTGATCCTCCAGACTTGGCAGCTTCTTACAGATGCGGTGACAGATCCGCTTCCAGCCTTCCCTCCGTAGCGTCGGGCGTGATGAGTGCACTCGCACCGCACTGCAGGAGACGACGTGGCGACGGCGTACATCGGAGTCGGAAGCATCGGCAGGACAGGGGTTCGGCCCCGTGCGCGGAAGTTCGCGATCGCCACGGCGGCCACCGACACGTCGGGCCGCGCTACGCCGCCAGGCCGGCCACCGGCCTGTTCGGCACGCTGCTGGCCTGACCCACGCCGCCGAGGCGGCCGCTTGGATCCGGTCGCTCTCTCCCCACACACATGGAAGACACAAGGACATGACAAACAACTCCGACGGCGACGCCTCCGTGCGCCCGTTCCGTACAGACATCCCGCAGGCCGACCTGGACGACCTATGAGAGCGCCTCGGCCGCGTCCGGCTGCCCGACTCGATTCCCCGCACAGAATGGGAGATGGGCGTCCCGGTCGACTACCTGAGCGAGCTGGCCGAATGCTGGCGCACCACCCACGACTGGCGCGCCTGGGAGAAGCGGCTGAACGAACTGCCGCAGTTCACCACCACGACCGACGGTCAGAACATCCACTTCCTGCACGTCCGCTCACCCGAGCCCGGGCCACCCCGCTGGTCCTCACCCACGGCTGGCCCGGCTCGTTCCTCGAGTTCCTGCAGGTGATCGGCCCCCTGAGTGACCCGCGTGCACACGGCGGCGACCCTGCCGACGCCTTCCACCTGGTCATCCCGTCCATCCCCGGGTACGGGTTCTCGGGCCCGGTCACCGAACGCGGCTGGGACCCCACGCGGGTGGCCGGCGCCTGGGCACAGCTGATGGCCCGCCTCGGCAATGAGCGCTACGGCGCTCAGGGCGGCGACTGGGGCTCGTTCGTCTCCCAGGAAATCGGCCGCGTCGACGCCGACCATGCCATCGGCGTACACGTCAACTTCCTGGCGACCGACCCCACCGGCGCCCCTGGCGAGCTCGACGACGTCAGCCCGGAAGACAAGGCCAAGCTCGAGCGCAACCTGCAGATCCGGGCCGAGGGCAGCGCCTACTTCGCCCTCCGGGCGAGCCGGCCGCAGACCATCGGATTCGCCCTGGCCGACTCTCCGGCCGGGCAACTCGCCTGGATCGCCGAGAAATTCAAGGAGTGGGCCGACCCCAACGAGGGGACAGTCGACCGCGACCACATGCTCACGAACATCACGTTGTACTGGCTGACCAACACCGCCGCGTCATCGGCCCGCTTCTACTACGAGGTCACCCACCCAGCGAACCGCCTGCAGCAGTCGGCCGACCCGGTCGGAGCCCGGCCAGAGCGGTCACCCACCCCGCTGGGCGTCGCGGTCTTCCCGTACGACGCCCTGCCCATCCGCGCCCTCGCGGAACGCATCGCCAACGTCGTGCACTGGACCGAGTTCGACCGCGGCGGCCACTTCGCCGCCATGGAACAACCCGAACTGCTCGTCGGCGACATCCGCACCTTCTTCCGGGAACTGACCCACTGAGTCGTCACGCCGTCGCACGCCGCGCTCTCCAAGCCGGGGTCGGAGGCGACCGGGACGTCGTGGCTTGGCCTAGCCGTCGCCCGTTCCATCGAGCCGCTCGAGGCCGGTACGAGGCTCGCCCGGCTGCACTTCCTGCCGAGACATTCGCCAAGCGGCACGCTTGCAAACCTCTCGACGACAGCATAGCATTATGATCATAATGCAAATTCGCCGAAGGGACTCGATCCTCATGTCCGAGCAGCCTCTACCCACCACCGGTCGCGCCTGGCACCTGGAGAACCGCCCCACGGGCACGCCGGTGCCGTCCGACTTCGCGCTGCGCGAGGTGGAGATCCCCGCCATCGACGCGGGCCAGCTCCTGGTCGCCAACGAATACCTTTCGGTCGACCCCTACATGCGCGGCCGGATGAGCGACAAGAAGTCCTACATCGAGCCGTTCGAGGTGGGCGCACCGATGGACGGCACCGCGGTCGGCCGCGTCCTGGCGTCCAATGCCGAGGGCTTCGCTCCCGGCGACTACGTGACCCACTTCCTCGGCATGCGCGACTACGCGGTCGTCGACGCGCCGACCGCCCAGAAGGTGGACCCGAACCTCGCGCCGCTCTCCACGTACCTGGGCGTGCTCGGCGCCACCGGCCTCACCGCCTACATCGGGCTGACACGCTTCGCGAAGATCAAGGAGGGCGACACGGTCTTCGTCTCCGGCGCGGCGGGTGCAGTCGGCAGCGCGGTCGGCCAGATCGCCAAGCTGCAGGGCGCCGGCCGGGTGATCGGCAGCGCGGGCTCGGACGAGAAGGTCAAACTGCTCACCGAGGAGTACGGTTACGACGCGGCGTTCAACTACAGGAACGGGCCGGTCGCCGAGCAACTGGCCCAGGCCGCGCCGGACGGCATCGACGTCTACTTCGACAACGTCGGCGGCGAACACCTGGAGGCTGCGATCGGCGCGCTCAAGCTCCACGCCCGTATCGTGCTGAGCGGAATGGTCTCGCAGTACAACGACGAGAAGGTCGTCGGGCCGCGCAACCTGTGGAACCTGGCCGTCACACGCTCGGACCTGCTCACCTTCATGGTGACCGAAGAGCTCGACCTCCAGCCCGACTTCGTCCGCGATGTCGGCGGCTGGATCGGCGCCGGCAAGTTGCACTTCCAGGAGACCGTCGTGGAGGGCCTCGAGAACACCATGGAGGCCTACCTCGCACTCATGCGGGGCGAGAGCGTCGGCAAGATGATCGTCAAGCTCTGAATCGGCCGTCACCAGACTCAGCGAGGGACCTGGGCCTGTGCTTGGGTTCTAGTGGTCGTCGCAACACCCCAGTTCGAGGGGTGCGATGGACTTGGAGGTCCGAGGGGACCGGTCTCCAGGGGCGTAAGAAGTTGTCCCGGGAGCGGGAGGCATACTCCCGGCTCGTGCAGCAGGGACACAGCAACACCGAAGCGTGCCGGACCGTCGGCGTAGATCGCCGGACGGGCAACAAGTGGCGTAACGGCCGCTCCGGATACCGGAACCGGATGCCGGTACCACCGATCCATGCGGTGGTACCGGCATCCGGCCCGTCCCGGTATCCGCGTGCGGACGAGCGGATCCACATCGCCGACCGGCTGCGGGAGAAGGCCACCGTTCCGGGCGATCGCCGCGGAACTGGGCCGCAGTCCCTCCACGATCAGCCGGGAGATCCGCCGCAACCGCACCGGCGGCACGCGTGGCCAGTGGCACTACCTCCCGCACGCCGCCCAGGCCCGGGCCAACGCCCGTCGGCCCCGCCCCAAGCACCGCAAGACCAGCCAGAACCCCGAGCTGCGGGACGCTGTCCAGGCGATGCCGGACGAGAAGTGGAGCCCGGAGCAGATATTCCACGCGCTACGGCAGGAGTTTCCCGACCGGCCGGAGATCCACGTGGTCCACGAGACCGTCACCAGGCCCCCTACGTCCAGGGCAGGGGCCAGCTGCGGCGCGAGCTCGCCGGTGCCCCTGCGCTCCGGTCGTGCCCGCCGCAGGCTCCAGCGGCAGGCCAACTGCCGTCAGCCGCGCTTCACCACGCCGATGGTGATGACCAGCGAGCGGCCCGCCGAGGCCGCGGACCGGGCCGTGCGAGACTTCACCGCCCCGGCGCCCGGGAAGTACATGGGCGACATCACCTATCTCCCCACCGGGGACGGCCAGTTCCTCTACCTGGCCACTGTCCTGGACTGCTTCAGCCGCCGGGTGGTCGGCTGGTCCATCGCCGCCCACATGCGCACCGAACTCGTCGCCGACGCCCTGCGGATAGCAGCCGCCACCCGCGGCGGTCTGAGCGGCGCGGTCTTCCATTCGGATCACGGTGCCCAGTACACATCGCGTGAATTCGCCGACCTGTGCGGCGAGTTGGACGTCATCCAGTCCATGGGCGCGGTCGGCACCTCCGCCGACAACGCCGCCTGCGAGAGCTTCCACGCCACCCTCAAGCGGGAAACCCTGCGTGGCGCCCACCGCTACCCGGGAACGGAACTCTGCCGACGTACCGTCTTCCGGTGACTCACCCGCTACAACACCCGCCGCAGGCACTCCGCCAACGGACACCTCAGCCCTGTCGACTACGAACACCAGCACCAGCAGGAGTCCGATAAGGTCACGCTGGCCGCACAACCACCCGAACGCGTGTCCACTTTCGCCGGGGAAGGCCCGTCCGACCGCTGGTCGACAGTGAGGACATCTTGGCTGAGGTGTTCACAGAAGGGCCGGGCGAAGATCCCAAATACCTCTTGCTGCCGGACGGCCCTCTCACGGCTGGTCCTGAGCCGCACGAGGTGCGGCTGGCCGAGGCAACGTGCACCGAAGGGTGCTGCGGCGCTCTCCGCCCGCGAGCAGTCAATCGGCGAGCAGATCCCGCTGCGGTGATACCGCCACCAGCACGCCATCACCCCACCATGCGGCGCCCATCTCCGACGCCGCCACCCGTGGCGTGGCGTCACCGGCGCATGGTGGCACACCTCGGCCATGCGCTTCCACGACTCACATTCGATGCGCACACGCGAGCGAGCTCCGTTGTCTGTAAGTCGCACCGCAGGTGCATCGTGATCCGCCAACTCACAACCGGGTCAGGATCCGGGTCCGGAGAAGCGCCGCCGCCGCGGCTGGGACCGGGCGAGTGGCCGGCTCTCTCCGCCGACGTGCTGTCCGTGCCGGGCGACTACACCAAGGCCCTCCGGGGCGGCACCGCGGCGCCGCGTCCGCGCGCCGAGCACATCCCAACGGCCGGAGCCGCCGCCTACCGAATCCTGGGGGCCCGCGCACCAACAGGGGTCGGTTTGGTGCGCGGGCGTGGATGGCGTGGTTTCAGAATCGGCCGGGGGTGCGGCCGAGGGTGTTCTGGGGGTCGGCGGGGTTGGGGCCTTGTACTGCTCCGACGTACAGCTCGACCTGGGACTTGAACCGGTCGACGGCGGCGCGGTCGCTCATGAACTTCGGAAAGTCGAGGGGGTCGGTGGTGCGGTAGTCGGCGAGGGGCTTCAGCCCCGCGGGCGGGGCGACATCGGCGCGTACCGACCAGGTGAAGCCGGCGATGACGTCCTGCTGAGCCTGCTGGGAGAGCAGCCAGCTCAGGAACAGTTTGGCGGTGGCCTGGTGCGGGGACCGCCGGAAGATGGCGGCGCGCTGCGCCCAGGACGGGAACCGATCGTGGGCGGGCAGCACCTGAACGCTGTTGGGGCCCGTGCCCCCGGCCCCGGCCGGGCTGGCAAGGTAGCTGCCGTCAGTCACGCCGCCGATTGATCCCCCCAGGCCGCGGACGTATGTGGGCCGCTGCGCGGCGAACTTCTCCAGCCAGCCCCAGCCGTACTGGTCGACGAACAGCTTGTACTGGAAGAGCACCGCGTCGTCGTCGTTGGGCCAGGTGGAGATGATCTTGTCGGTGAAGACGGGGCTGAGCAGGTCGGTGGCACGGAAGTCGTTCGGGTCGGCCGGCGCCTGATGGATGCCGACGATCGGGGCGAACGCCCCGTAGTAGGCGCTCGCCCAGTAGCCGTCGGGGTCCTTGGCGTTGTCGAACACTTTGTCCCAGCCGACAGGGCGGTACCGCAGGAGTTCGCCCATGGCCTTCCAGCGGTCGAAGTCTTGTGTGGTCTGCAGGATGGCGATGTCGGCGACCAGGTTGCCGGTGGCGAGTTGATTGTCGATGCGCGCGTCGTGGTACTTGCTCAGGTCGGTGATCGTTTTGACCTGGATGCCGGGGAACTGCGCAAGGAAGGCCTGCGGGATGAAGTCGAAGAATCCGGGCGCGTCGCCGCCCATGTAGAGGGTCGCCCGTCCACCCTCGTCCTTGGCCGCGCGGTACAGGGCCTGCAGCTGTTCCTGTTCGCCGGCCGTCGTTCGGCCGGCGGGCGCGGCGGAGGCCGCGTTCGATGTCATGGCCTGAAGACCGGCCGCGGCCGTGCCGAGCGCCGCGGTCCGCAGGAGCGTCCTTCTGGTGAATCCCATCGTGGGTACCTCTCGCTACGGGCATCGACTTCAAATTTGAAGTCGATGGCCAAGGTACCCTCCACTTAAAATTTGAACAAGGAGGTGGCGACGTGGGTCACACACGATGGTTGACCGGCGAGGAGATGCGGGCCTGGACGGCGTTCTTCAGCGCCGCCGCGCTGCTGAACCGGCGCCTTGACCAGCAGCTGAAGGACGACGCCGACCTGACGCACGTGCAGTACGAAATCCTGTCCAGGCTCTCCGGAGCCGCGGGCCACGAGCTGCGCATGACGGAACTCGCCGAGTCGGTGTACGCCTCCCAGAGCGGTGTGACGTACCAGATCAGCCAACTGGAGAAGGCGGGGCTGGTGCGGCGTCGGATCTGTCCGAGCGGCCCTCGTGCCGTGTATGCCGTCCTTACCGACGACGGTTTCGCCACGCTCGAGCGGGCGGCCCCGGGCCACGTGACCGCGGTCCGCGAGCTGCTCATCGACGTCCTGACCCCCGAGCAGCTCACTGCCTTGGCCGACGGTCTGGGCAGGGCTCGCGACCGCATGCTTGGGCAGTGAGCCGGTACTCGGCACAGCATCTGGATGTGGAGGTCAGGCAGGCCCGATACTTTCGTCGCCGTCGCCGAGAAGCTGCGCTTCGGCCGGGCGGCGGCGCGCCTGCACGTGTCGCAGCCACCGCTGCCGCAGGCAATCCTGGCGCTGGAGCGGGAGTTGGGCGTGCAACGATTGCATCGCAACAGCCGGCAGGTGAGCCTGACCCAGACCGGCGACGTGCTGCTGCGCCACTGCCGGCACCGGGTCCGGGACGCCGACCGGGCCCCGCGCCGCGGCGCAGCCGAGGTCTGCGGCGGATCTCCGGAGTACGCCAGACAGCTCGGCTACCCGTGGCCGCAGCGGCGGAGGGTCGGAACGCGAGGACACCGCACGTCAGCAAGAACAGCGCAGGGTTGGAACACTGCCTCTTCACCAGTCGGCCCGATCTTCTCGCCGTCAGCCCAGGCGCTGAATCTCGTGTGGCCGGGTGTGCTGCCCGGCCTGCCGCCCGTGCACGTCTTCGCAGTGGCCGGCCGGCGGCCGCCGGTCGACGGCGAACCCCCGCAAGCGGTGCGGCTGCGGCGCCGCATGACCGAGCAGATCCCCCGGCGCGGCTACAGCCTGTCGGCACCGGTCCTCGAAGCAATGCGGAGCGTGCCCCGCCACCGGTATGCGCCCGAGGTTCCCCTGGAGACGGCGTACGACGACGACCTCGCCGTCGTCGCTCTCAGGAACGAGGAGGGGCGGGCAGTCAGCAGCGTCTCGGCCTCGTGGTTGCAGGGCATCATGATCGGCGGTCTGTGCCCGCAGCCCGGGATGACGATGCTGGAGGTCGGCTCGGGCGGCTTCAACGCCGAGCTCCTCGCCCACGTCGTCGGCCGGCGCGGGCGCGTGGTCACGGTCGACCTCGACCCGTATGTGGTGCACCGTACCCAGCAGTTGACGGCCGAGGCGGGCAGCGGCCGCGTCACCGCGATCCTCGGCGACGGGACCCTCGGCGCATCGGACCACATCCCCGCGGACGGCTTCGACGGCACTGTGATCACCTACAACGTGTGGGACGTCTCAACCGCGCGGCACGAGCAGCTCGCCGAGGGCGGCTACCTCGTCCTGCCGCTGGAAATGCACGGTTACCCGGCGAACGCCGGGCCAGGCTCGGAACCGACACCGCGCGCGCTGATCGGCGTGGGGGGACTACGAGGGTGCGCTCACGGCTCTGCACGCAGTGGAGGAAGCAGCCTCGGAAGAGGCTTCCCGACCGTCGCTGGTCGGCGACAGGGCGATGCGATGAACGGGATGGCGGAGCTGATCGAGCGGCAGATCGCCTTCGCCGAGGCGGGCAGCGCGCCGTCGCCCCCGGATGTCGGCCGGGGCGCACTCGTGTGAGCGCCGGCTCCCATCGGCCTGCAGATCTTCATACGCGTGCGCGTTCGCTCGGCTACCCTGAGTGGCGCATAGCAGATCCCGGAGGGGAGGGCGCATTGCGGGAAGGCGGGCGTCCCGGTCTACCCGATCCTGGACATGCAGGAGGAGAAGGCGACCGCGCCGCAGGCCCCGTCCGCCGAGGCTTACACGTCCTGCCTCACCGAACCGTTCGGCGAGAAGATCGAGATCCCCGCGCCGTTCGACTGCACACTCGACACCGCTGGTTTCCAGGCACCCGAGGCCCCCGAAGCGTGACACGCAGGCGTGTGCCGTCGGCAGACGGGATCCCCCATGGCTGACGACTCCGCGGCCGTCGTGACCCCGAGGGGGTAGGTCAGGTTCGGCGGGCCTCGGCGTCCCGTCTGGCGGCTGCGCTCCTGCCCTCGCGTTCCCGTGCGAAGGCCGCGCTGAGTTCACCCGTCACTTCGTTCATGGTGAAGGGCTCGCCGCACCCTTCGCACACGGTGCCGCTCAGACCCACCTCGCGACCGCATGTCTTGTGAATGTGGTGGACGGCGACCCCTTCCCCGGGCTCCTTGCACCAGGTCTCGCCCCAATTACGGAGGGCGAGCAGTACCGAGGCGAAGGCTTCGCCCTTGTCGGTGAGGTGGTACTCGTAGCGGCGGGGCCTCTCGCTGTAGGCGCGGCGTTCGAGCATGCCGTCGGCCTCCAGCCGCTTGAGGCGGTTGGTCAGCATCTGCGGCGAAGCCAGGGTCTGGACCTGCAATGTGTCGAAGCGGCGGTTGCCCATCGTCAGTTCCCGCATGATCACGAGCGTCCAGCGGTCCCCGATCACCGCGCTCGACCGCGCGACGGGGCACTGCGTGCTCGTGATCTCTGACCAGCCACCCATACCGACGTCCTCCTCGTGAACTCGTTCCGCCCCCATCATCGCAGAGATCGAACGAGTTCCTATGGAAAATAGAGTTGGTGGCTATGTTTTTTTGAGTTAATCTGCGGATGAGCCGAGAGAGCGTCCAGGTGACAAGGCGTGGACTCCTCGGCGCGTCTGGAGGCACCACTCATGACCGATACGCAGTACGACCCGGCGCACACGGGGCTGCTCCTGATGGACCCGTACAACGACTTCCTCTCCGAAGGGGGGAAGCTGTGGCCTCTGGTCGAAGAGGTCGCCACGGAGGTCGGCCTGCTCGACAACCTGCGCGCGGTGGTGGCCGCCGCGCGTGCGGCCGGCATCCAGGTCTTCGTCGTCCCGCACCGTCGCTGGCGCGAGGGCAACTACGCGAACTGGAACTACCTCACCGCGGACCAGGCCGGCGGCAACCAGAACCGGGTCTTCGAAGACGGAGCCTGGGGCGGCGACTGGCACCCGGACTTCGTTCCCCAGGCGAACGATGTCGTGGTCCACGAGCACTGGGCGCAGAGCGGCTTCGCCAACACCGATCTCGACCTCCAGCTCAAGAAGCACGGCATCACCCACGTGGTGACCGTCGGCATGCTGGCCAACACCTGCATCGAGTCGACCAGCCGCTACGCCATGGAGCTGGGCTACCACGTGACCCTGGTACGCGGAGCGACCGCCGCGTGGACCCGGGAAATGCTGCACGCGGCCCACGAGCTGAACGGCCCGTCCTACGCCCACGCCATCGTGACCGCCGACGAGATCGTCACCGCCTTCAAGGGCGCACACGTCTGACGCTCACCACAGAACCGTCCAACGGGGGCGACGTTTCCCGATTGCAGATGCACAGGTGACTCACTGCTCATGCGGTGCGGTGCGGTGCGTTGCGCTGAGAAAGGATCAGATCTTGTCGAAAGACCAGGTGTTGGACAGTGCGGTGATCAGTGAGACAGCGGAGACGGCGACCGTCGACGCGCCGATCGAGGCCGTCGACATCGCTGACTGGGTGCTGAACCTGCCCGACGCGGAGTACCGGCGCTGCGCGCCGGGCGAGCACATCGCTGCGGGCCGGACCACCACGGATGACGGGCGCCCGATGTCCATCAACGTGGAGAACATCGGCGGCACCCTCGTCATCCAGCACTACGTGGCCGAGGTGCACGAGCCGCACCACTGCCACCTGGTGTCACTGTCCGATGCACAGACAGAACAAGGCTGGATCAAGGTCCAGGCCACCTGGGACATGCGGGTGGAGCCGAACGACAACGGAACCTGCCGTCTGACCAACACCGTGACCACCCATGCCACCCAGGGGTTCCTGGACGCCCTCGCTGAGGTCGGCGTGAGCTTTGACGACGCGGCCGCGCAATATCATCCCGCGATCGTCGCCCACAACCAGCACGAGACTCCGCTCTTCGCGGCCAGCATGGCACGCAAGGCACTGGCCAAGCCGGCCGCGAGCTGATCTCTCCGTCTCGGCGGCCACTGCTGCGCCGGCACGGCGCAGCAGTGGCCATGACGCGGCCGACCTCACGTGGTCGCCGACTCGTTTTTCATCCTTCGAGGCCGAGCACGTTCTTCACTCAGGTTCACACGTTGGTAACGAGCACCCTGCGCACCGTGCGCAGTGCGTCTTTCCCCGGCGACGGGGCCCAGAAGGAGTCGACCCTCATGTCCCAGCAAGCCGCTGCCCAGCCACGCATCAAGATCGAGGAGCTCGAGGGCGGGGTGATCATCGCCTGGCTCGCCCCTGATGAGCTGGGACTCTTCGGGCGCGATGACGCTCCGGAGTTCATCGAGCTCGTCCGGCGCGCAGACCAGGATCCGGCCATTCGCGCCGTGGTGTTCACCGGGTCACATCCCAGCCGCTTCATCAGCCACGCGGATATCAGCTGGCTGCAGGAGGACGGATCGGTGATTCCCCCCGTGAGTACTCGGGTCACGAGCGCGGTGGCGAAGATCGCCCATTGGGCGGCCCGGTACCGGCTCACCCGGTGGGTGGCGGGCAAAACGCCGTTGATGGGGGGCATCCAGGCCGATGACCTGCACACGGCGCTTCTCCGCATGGCCACCAGCTCCACGATCTTCGTGGCGGCCCTCAACGGGTCTGTGCTGGGTGTCGGCGCCGAGATCGCGTGGGCCTGCGACCTGCGGCTGATGGCCGAGGGCGACTATTTCATCGGTCATCTGGAGATCCTGATGGGCATCATTCCCGGCGCCGGTGGCACCCAGCGCATGCCCCGGCTCATCGGTTCCCACCGCGCGCTGTTGGCGATCCTGGAAGGCAGGCCGCTCCCCGCGGAGGAAGCACTCGCCGTCGGGGCCATCGACGAGATCGTGCCGGCCGGTCAGCTCCTGTCCCGGGCCGTCGAACGAGCCGCTCATCTCGCGGCGCGGCCGACCGAGGCGATCGGGGCCGTCAAGCGGGCGGTGAACCTGGGCAGCTCGCTGTCGCTCGCCGACGGTCTGCACCTCGAACGCTCCGAGATGCTCGCCTCCCTGCCGCGGCCGAAGGCGCAGGAACTCATGAAGGCCTACCTGCGCGACACCGCGGCGAACGGTGAGCTGCCGCTGTACCAGCCCGGCGGCTATGCCGCCGCCCTCCTACGCGGAACCACCGCGACAGGCGGCAAAGAGGAAGTGACGGCATGACACACAAGCTGACCACGAAGTTCGGCCGGCGCACCGTGCAGTTCGCCTCGGGCGACTCCTACTGCTCGGCCTGGCTGAACCTGCCGGACACCGCCTCCGGCACGCCCGTGCCGGTCGTCGTGATGGGGCACGGCCTCGGCGCCACCCGGGAGATGGGGCTGGCGCCCTACGCCGAACGATTCGCCGCCACCGGGTTGGCGGTGCTGGTATTCACGTACCGCAATCTCGGCGACAGCGGCGGCCGACCGCGCCAGGTGTTGTCCATGACCAAACAACTGGCCGACTGGGACGCCGCCCTCGCGTACGCGGCCGGGCTCCCCGAAGTCGACCGGCAACGGGTCGCGGTGTGGGGCAGTTCGCTGGGCGGGGGCCACGCCATCGCCGTCGCCGCCCGGCATCCGGAACTGTGTGCCGCGGTCGCCCAGTGCCCCTTCACCGACGGGCCGGCTTCAGCCGGCGCGCTCGGAATACGGGAGACCCTGGTCCTGGGGGGCGTCCTGGCCCGCGACTTCCTGGCAGCGGCGCGCGGGAAGGAACCGGTCACCGTTCCGGTTGCGGCAGCGCCCGGTCAACTCGGTCTGATGACCGCACCCGACGCGCTGCCCGGAATGCTGAAGTTGGTGCCCGACGGCTACGAGTGGGTAAACCGCGCAGCGGCCCGCAGCTTGATCAACATCGTCCGGTATCGGCCCGGCCGAGCGGCCAAGGACATCGCCGCGCCGATCCTCGTCTGCATCAGCAGAACCGATTCGGTCGCCCCGCCCGTGCCGACCGAACGCTACGTCCGTAAGGCACCGCGCGGCGACATCCGTCACTATGACGCCGGGCATTTCGACTTCTACTTCGGAAAGGCATTCGAGCAACTGGTCGCCGATCAGACCGAGTTCCTGGTCAGCCACCTGAAACCCGCGCAGGTCACGAGCGGCTGAGCCGACCACTCGCCCTGTCCAACTTCCCCGCGTGGCGCGTCTCCCGCGCCGCCACCCTCGCGGACCTGAAGAACTGGGCGCCGGTGGCGGGCATCCAGATCGAGTACAGCCTCGTCGAGAGGACTCCCGACCGCGAACTGCTGCCGATGGCCGAAAGCTTGGGTCTCGGCGCAGTCCTGTGGTCTCCGCTCGGCGGCGGACTGCTGACCGGCAAGTACCGCCGCAGCACCTAGGGACGGCTGAGCGACTTGAAGACGCTCGTGCACACCGAGAGCACCGACCAGAAGACCGCCGTCGACACCGTCCTGGCCATCGCCGAGGAGACCGGCGCAACGCCCGCCCAGGTGTCGGTGGCCTGGCTGCGTGAGCGTGCCGCCCAGGCGTCCACCTCGTTCGTGCCGATCATCGGCCCGCGCAGCCTCACCCAGCTCGACGACTACCTGGGCGCGCTGGACGTCCAGCTCACCCCGAAGCAGTTCGCGCGCCTGCCGGACGTCAGCGCAATCCCCCTCGGAGTGCCCCACGAGGCGACCGCTGGTGCCCGAGACGCCGTCCAGGGCGGTGACGCCTCCCTCGTCACCCAACCCGCGGTGCCCGCGGCCTGAGCTGCGGATCCTGCCGCTGGCGGCCCTATGCCGTCGACGCCCTTCCGTCCCGCATCGTGCGCACCATACGGGGCGGAGCCGTTCGCCTGGCCGCGCCACGTCACTACCAGGTGTCACAGCCCCATCGTGGCGATCGATAAACAACGGTGTCCCGGCCATACCGAGCAGGCTCCACGACCGGGATGAGGCTCGCGAGGCATCGTCCCCGGGTGGGCGGCGCACCGCCGTGCGGCGGTCGCGGCGCCCCGACGGCTCTCAGACATCGTGTTGTCGTCGGCGGAGGTCTCCGGCACGTCCTGCGCCCTATCCCAGTGCTCGACGATCTCTCCGCCCCGTGCCCGGAAGAGGTCCACGATGGCCCGGCCGCAATGGCTGAAGCGGCACATGCGAGTTGAGTTTCTCGAACGCCCCGAGGACCACCTACCTCGGATCTCCCCAACAGGGGATCAGGGCCCGTGGCCACTCGAGGTCCCGAAACCGATCCGAGCACCCACGGGCCCTGTTGCCGCTGCGCCGAGCGCCCTGCTACATGTTGATCATGTGGCCTGCGAGGCCGTGGACGGCTTCCTTGACTGCCTCGCCCAGGGTGGGGTGGGCGTGGACGTTGCGGGCGACCTCGTGGACCGTGAGGTCCCACTGCTGGGCCAGGGTCAGCTCGGGGAGGAGTTCGGTGACGTCGGGGCCGATGAGATGGGCTCCGAGGAGCTCGCCGTACCTGGCGTCGCTGATCAGCTTCACGAAGCCGGTCGCGTCGCCCAGGCCGTGGGCCTTGGCGTTCGCGGTGAACGGGAACTTGGCGACCTGGACGTCGAAGCCCTTCTCCCTCGCCTGCGCCTCGGTGTAGCCGAAGCTGGCGATCTGCGGCTGGCAGAAGGTGGACCGCGGGATCATCACGTAGTCCAGCTCCATGGTCTCCGCGTCCGCGATCGTCTCGGCGGCGACCACGCCCATGGCCTCGGCGGCGTGCGCGAGCATCAGCTTCGCGGTGACGTCGCCGATGGCGTAGATGTGCGGGACCGACGTGCGGCAGCGGCCGTCGACGTCGATCGCGCCGCGCTCGGTGACGCGCACGCCGGTCTTCTCCAGGCCGTAACCGGTGACGTTCGGCGCGAAGCCGATCGCCTGCAGGACCTTGTCGGCCTCCAGGACCTGCTGGGCTCCGTCCTTGCCGGTGACGGTGACACGGACCTGCGGGCCGGACTCGTCGATCGACTCGACGCGCGTCGAGGTGAGCACGTCGATGCCCAGCTTGCGGTACTGCTTGGCCAGTTCGGCGGAGACCTCGGCGTCCTCCAGCGGGGCGATCCGGTCCAGGAACTCGACGATGGTGACCTTGACGCCGTAGTTGTGCAGCACGTAGGCGAACTCGACGCCGATGGCCCCGGCGCCCGCGATGACGATCGACTGCGGCAGGTCCTCGGCGAGGATCTGTTCCTCGAACGTGACTACGCGTGACGTACGGCGGGTGCCGGGCAGCAGCTTGGGGCTCGCCCCGGCGGCGATGATGCAGTGCTCGAAGCCGATGGTGCGGGTGTTGCCGTCGTAGTCGGCCACCTGGAGTGTGTGCGGGTCGAGGAAGGTGCCGCGGCCGCTGATTTCCGTGATCTTGTTCTTCTTCATCAGGTAGTGGACGCCCTTGACCCGGCCGTCTGCGACCTTCCGGCTGCGGCGGAACGCCTCCCCGTAGTCGAAGGAGACCTCACCGTCGACCTTGATGCCGAAGGTCTTCGCCTCGCGCGTGAAGATGTGTGCGAGCTCGGCGTTGCGCAGCAGGGCCTTGGTGGGGATGCAGCCGACGTTCAGGCAGACGCCGCCCCAGTACTTCTCCTCGACGACCGCGACCCGCTTGCCCAACTGGGCGGCCCGGATGGCGGCTACGTATCCGCCGGGGCCCGCGCCGAGTACGACGACGTCGAAGTGCTCACCCTGCTCGTCCATGGACGGCTTCCTTTCCACTGGGGCGGGCCACCCCCGCGAAGGGCGGACTCACTCCCGATCGAACGATCTGTTCACCAACACGCCGGCAAAGGCATCCGCCACCGCCCGCCACAGGGAACCCGTGGAGGCGACCGTATGGTCCACCATCCAGGCAGCGGCTTCCCGGACGTCGGCTTCAACGCAGCGGGGCGGTGATCCATGCCCGCTCAGCCGTCATCGACGGCGGGCCGACGCCCCGTCGACTTCGTGCACTCCGGCCTCGGCGGCACCAAGCCTCAGGGTGTCGAGGCCGAAGGCGTCGAGCGGGCCGTGCGCACCGGGCTTGAGGACGGCATCCGGCTGGGCCGCGTGGACGGCGACCCATGCCAGGAGGGATCCCGTCACCTCGTACGGATCGGGTCCGGTGAGGGCCGTCGCGGCCAGGGGCCGACCGTGGCCGTCGCGGGCGACTGCGATCACCAGGGAACGGCCATCGGGGTCCGGCTCGCGCTGCGAGCCCGGGAGCCGCTCGGACCACCGCGCCAGAGCGGCCCGCACCTTCGCCGAGCGCAGCAGGGGTGCCTGGAGTGTGGCGGCGATCTGCACCGGGCGCGTCCACCGTCCGAGCCACCCCAGGCCCACCTCGACGCTCCCCAACTGGGGGAAGACCTCCGGCAGTCCGAGATGTTCCGTGCCCGGGACGGTCAACACCGTACGTTTCACACCGCCGTAGTGGAAGGTACGCACACGCTTGGCCGCGCGCTCGTCGACCACGCGGGCGGAAGCCCAGGGCCGCGGTCTGCGGTAGGCGAACCCGTCCTCGGCCGCCGCACCGACCAGCGTCTGCCGCGTACCCCCCGTGGTCAGGGTGCAGGCGTCGCGCAGGGTGCTCCGGTAGAGCAGCTCGTCCCCATGTCCCGAACGGGTGATGAAGTACCCGATCTCCACGTGGCGCGCCCGCTCGCCCACCCTCGTCAGGGCAAGCGCGCCGGCGAGGTTGCCGGGCACGTAGTCGTAGCCGAACGCGGGCACGAGGGTAGCTCCCCGGACGGCCGCGACGGCATCCAGCTCGAGGAGGACGCGGCGGGCGAAGGGCCCCTCCCCCGTGGAGTCGAAGTAGTGTGCGCCCGCCCGCGCAGCAGCCGCGACGACGGCCATACCCAGCCGCATGAACGGCCCGACCGTGGAGACGACCACATCGCTGGGCTCCAAGAGACGCGTCAGGTCGGTCGCCGAGGTGACGTCGGCCTCGGCCACCGGCAGCTCCGCCTCGTAGCGGTCGGCCACGGTCAGCATTCTGTCCGCCGCGACGGACCGGGAGTCCGCCCTGGCCAGGACGTTCCGTGCGATCATCCTGCTGATGTCGGGCCTGGCGGCCGACACCATCAGCGCCCGCGGTTGACCCGGACCAAGGCCTGATGGGCTGCGTCGGCGCATGGCGACCCGCTTCGGTCGCCATGGCTTGTCGCTATCGTGCCGCCCCGGCCGCCATGGCCTGTCGTTACAGTGCCACCTCGTCCTCGATGTCGCGGACCAGGTCGACGGCCCGGCCCAGGGTCGCGAGTCGGGCGTCGAGGGTCTCGCCGGCGGGGTAGAAGCGAACAGTGTCGACCCGGCGTCGCGCCACACGCGAAGCCGCTCGCGCACCATGCCCTCGGTTCCGATCAGCGTGGTCGCCAACACCATCTCGTCGGGGACCAGGCCGGCCGCGCCGTCCCGTTCCCCGGCCTGCCAGCGTGCCCGGACGTCGGCCGCCACCTCGGCCCATCCCTGGCGGCTGTAGGCGTTGTTGTAGAAGTTCGTGGTCGCGGAGCCCATGCCGCCGAGGCTGAAGGCCAGCTCCTTCTTGCGTCCGGCCACCATCGCGCGCAGCGCGTTTTCGTCGTCCGCGAAGGCGACCTCGGCACCCTGGCAGATGTCGAGATCGGCACGCGTACGACCGGCGGTGGCCAGGCCCCGGTCCAGGTGGTCGAAGTACGCCTCCTTGGCGCCCTCGGGTACGAAGCTGGTGCCCAGCCAGCCGTCGGCGATCCACCGGTCAGGTGCAGCATCTTCGGCGAGAGGGTCGCCAGGTAGACGGGGATGTCGTGCTCCCCGCGCATCGACAGAGGCATGGGCTTGCCCTCCCCGCCCGGCAGGGGGATCTGGAACTCCCGCCCGGGGTAAGCGACTTTCTCCCCCGAGGCGGCCTGCCGCACGATCTCGACGGTCTCGCGCATCCGTGACAGCGGCCGGGCGAAGGGCACGCCGTGCAGCCCTTCGATCACCTGCGGTCGCGAGGGGCCGAGCCCGAGGAGGAAGCGCCCCACCAGTCCCCGAGCAGGTCCATGGTCCGCGCGATCGAACATGGCCACTGCGCAAAGGATGTCCGTCTCATGGCAGCCAGCATAGGTTCGTCCAGTGGTGAGACCCAGCAGGTGAACCGAGCGGTGGCCGGTGCGCAGTCTCTTGTGTTCCATCAATAACGAAGTTATGTTGCCGCCATGAAACGTGACCTGCTGGGCAAGAAGCTGGTTGTCACCGGAGCGGCACGCGGTATCGGCGAGAAGGTGGCCCGCCTGGCCGCCGCCCGAGGGGCCCGGGTGACCGTGATAGGCCTCGAAGCCGATCGGTTGCGCGCCCTCGCCGACGAGCTGGGCCCCACCGCTGTCTGGCGTGAGGCCGATGTGCGCGACGGGGCCGCTCTACGGTCGGCGATCGACGAGGCCGCTGACGTCATGGGCGGCATCGACCTCGTCGTCGCCAACGCCGGCGTCGTGGCGTACGGGACGGTGCGGCAGACGGACGAGACGTCGTTCGAGCGGGTCCTGGACATCAACCTGAACGGCGTGTTCCGCACCCTCAAGTACGCGACGCCCCATCTCGAGCGCAGCCGAGGCCACGTGCTGGTCGTGGCGTCCGCGCTGTCGTTCATGCCGCTCGCCGCGATGGCCTCCTACGGCGCGAGCAAGGCCGCAGCCGAGCTGCTCGCCCTGACCTACCGCCAGGAGGTGGCGCATCTCGGGGTCACGGTCGGCCTGGTGCACCCCTCCTGGATCGACACGGACCTCGTCCGGGGCGCCGAGGCGGATCTCCCCTCCTTCCAGGGGCTGCGCGGGCGGCTGCCCTATCCGGGCAACGTCACCACGAGCGCCGACCGGGCGGCCGCCGCGATCGTCGACGGGCTCGTGCGCCGACGCAGCCGCGTGTACGTGCCGCGCGCGGTCCTCGTGGCCAACTGGGCGAAGGGAGCGCTGAATTCGCCCTTGGCCTGGCCCTGGGCAAGGCGTTTCGCGGCCCGTGCGGTTCCCTCCCTCGAACGGGAGGTCGCGGCGTTGGGGAGGCACGACCAGCTCACGCCCGGCACCGACACCCCTGCTGCCGAGAGCAGGTCGTCGTAGCCGTGCAGGGATGTACCCGACCACCCAGCCTCTCAGGCGCCTCGGGTGATCGAGTCGTACAGGCGCGCGCCGGCCTCGTGGGAGGCCTCGGCACGTTCCCGGCTGTCACCCAGCCCGACGGAGAAGTTCACGCCCATCGGCCGGAGCACCTTCGTCACGGCGTCCTCGAACTCGACGAAATGCTCGGCCAGTTCGAGGGTGATGTACCCATGCACGAAACTCCACAACTGGGCGGCGACGACTTCGGGTTCCTGCCGCTCGACCCTGCCGGAGCGCACGAGCCGGTCGCACGCGGCAGTGACATGAGCGTGGGCTTCACGAAAGGCCGGGGAATGCCCGCTCAGGCGAAGGTCCGCATCCGAAAGAGGCCGGTACGTCGCCCGAGTGGACAGGCCGAACATCAAGTCGTAGAGGTGAGGGTTCTCGTGGGCCAGCCGACGACAGGTCAAGGCCATGGCGAAGAGATCCGCGATCGGGTCCTCCGTCACCGGTACGTGGGCGAACGCTCTGCCGAGTTCCTTGAACCCGTGATCGGCGACAGCACTCATGAGCTCGGGAATGCCACCGAAGTGGCTGTAGACCACCATCGTCGACAGTCCGCTGGCGGAAGCCACCGTGCGCGCCTTCAAAGCCGACGGCCCCTGCTCGGCCAGCAGACCGATGGCCGCCTGCACAAGCCGTTCCGGTGCGTCATCAAGCCTCGCCCGCCCTGCCATGTCTCGCACGCCTCCATCGTTGACACATCTCAAATAACTTGGTTATGTAAATCTTCGCGGCAATAGTACACATCGCGCGTGACATGCCGCCCCGGATCCACGGGTCCATGCCGGACACGACATCACGCGCTGTTCCAGTCTCCTGCCGCCTGTGCAGACCCAGCCCCCGTCGGGGCAGGCACGCCCACATCGCTGCACCCGCATCCGCGGCTGTCCTCCACGCACTCGCACTTTCATCCCATGGACTGAACACGGGAGAAGAAGCCATGCCATACAAAGACAAAGGACATCTGGAGATCGAGGAGCGCGGAGCCGTCCTCGTCGTACGGGTGGACGGCGGTCCACACCAGGTGTTCGGCCTCGACATCGCCAACCAGCTGGCCAAACTGGTAACCCGGGCCGACCGCGATCCGCGCATCCGCGCCGTCGTCTTCACCGGAGCGCACCCGGAACGGTTCGTCAGCCATGCCGCGGTCCGGTGGCTCCAGGAAGAGGGCGCCGCGAGCCCCACGGTCGGCCGACGCGCTGCCGCCGCCGTCGTACGCGCGGCCAAGCATGTGGACCGGTCCCGTCTCCTCGGGCCCGTGCTGCGCAGGACCCCGATGCGGGGAGCCCTCCAACTGGAGCGCCTGCACACGACCTTCCTCCGGATGAACGCCAGCGGTGTCCTCTTCGTCGCCGCCCTCAACGGTTCGGCTCTCGGCCTCGGCGCTGAGTTCGCCTGGGCGTGCGATCTGCGGGTCATGGCCGACGGGGACTTCTTCATCGGCCAGCCTGAAATCCTCCTCGGCATCATCCCGGGTGGCGGCGGCACCCAGCGGCTGACCCGCCTGATCGGCACCCACCGGTCCCTGGCCGCGATCCTCGAAGGCAAGCCGTTCACGCCCGCGGAGGCTCTCGCCAACGGGGCGGTCGACCAGGTCGTTCCGCAGCACAAGGTGCTCGCGCAGGCGGTCGAACTCGCTGAGCGCTTCGGCAAGCGGTCGAAGGGTTCGGTGGCGGCCGCCAAGAGGTCGGTGTACTTCGGCGGCTCGATGCCGCTGGAGGACGGCCTGCATGTCGAACGCGCCGAGTTCTTCACCAGAGTCATGTCGGAGGAAGGGCAGGAACTGATGCTCGACTACATGGAGGCGACGGACGCCACCGGCGAGCTCCCGCTCTACCGGCCGGACACCTACGCGCAGGCGCTCGCCTCGGGCAGCGTGCCCGGGCGCCGCTCGGCGAACGGACGGTGAGCCGACGATGACCACCGCGCACTCCTTCACCCGTCACGACATCACCTTCCCCTCCGGCGACAGCTCCTGCGCCGGGTGGCTCTACCTCCCCACAGGCGTCGTATCGCCGCCCGTCGTCGTCCTGGGGCACGGCCTGGGCGCAACCCGCGAAATGCGCCTGGACGCGTTCGCCGAGCGTTTCGCGCAGGCCGGCATCGCCGCAGTGGCGTTCACCTACCGGCATTTCGGCGACAGCGGCGGCCACCCGCGCCAGCTCCTGTCGATCAGGCGGCAGCTCGCCGACTGGGACGCCGCCCTCGCCTACGTCAAGGCCCGCCCCGACATCGACCGCTCCCGCGTCGCGGTCTGGGGCAGCTCCTTCGGCGGCGGCCACGCCATCACCGTCGCCTCACGCCACCCCGAACTGCGCGCGGCCGTGGCCCAGTGCCCGTTCACCGACGGTCTCGCCTCCGCGCTCGCGCTGGGCCCGCTCGGCTCACTCAGGGTGACCCCCGTACTCGCCCAGGATCTGGCAGCCAGAGTACGCGGCAAGGCACCCGCGATGGTTCCCATCGCCGCCGCCCCCGGCTCGCCGGCCCTCATGAACGCCCCGGACGCCCTCCCCGGATACCTGGCACTGCAGCCGCCCGGGACGACGTTCCGCAACGAGGTGGCGGCACGGGTGATCCCGACCATCGCCGCCTACCGGCCCGGGCGTGCGGCGAGGAAGGTCACCATGCCGATCCTCTTCTGCGTCAGCAACACCGACTCCGTCACGCCCCCCGCCCAGACCCTTAGGTACGCGGACACCGCACCCCGGGGAGAGACCAAGAGGTACGACGCCGGCCACTTCGACTTCTACACCGGCGAGACCTTCGAGGAACTGGTACGCGACCAGATCGAGTTCCTCACCCGCCAGCTCCACCCGGCGCCCGTCGCACCGACTCCCTGACCTGCCCGCCGAACGGACCGCATCACACCGAGACAGGTACGCCTCGCCATGAATGTCGCTTCTCTGCCCGACCGCCGCGCCGAGCTCGACCCCCACGGAGCCGCGGTCTCCGACCGACACCAGTCCCTCACCAACACGCAGCTGCTCAGCCGGGTCCGAACGGCAGCGCGTCAGCTCCAGGACCTCGGAATCGGTCCCGGGGACGTCGTCGCCCTCAAGCTGACGAATCGCGTCGAGTTCGTCGTACTGCTGTTCGCCGCCTGGCGGCTCGGCGCCACCATCACACCGGTCAACCCGAGCATGACCGACGTCGAAGTGGTGCGACAGCTCCAGGACTCCGGTGCGTGCCTGCTGGTGGTCGAGGACGGCGCGGCCGTAGCGGCGCACGGTGTTGCCGTACTCGCCGTCGGCGGACTGCACGAAGGAACGGTGGAGCCGGATCAAGCACCGCTTCTGGACCCGGCCACGCTGGCCCTGCTCATCTACACCAGCGGTACGACCGGGGTACCCAAAGGCGTGATGCTCGACCACGCCAACATCGACGCCATGGTGGAGATGGGGCGCCGGGCGCTGGAGTTGGGGCCGGCGGACCGCTGTCTGCTGATCCTGCCGCTCTTCCACGTCAACGGCATCGTGGTCAGCGTCCTGACGCCGCTGCTCGCCGGAGCCAGTGTCGTCATCGCGGGCCGCCGCTTCGATCCCCGCAGCTTCTTCGACCTCGTCGAGCAGGAGCGCCCCACCTTCTTCAGTGCCGTGCCCACGATCTACAGCATGCTCGCGGCGCTCCCGGACGACGTTCAACCCGACACATCGTCCCTGCGGTTCGCGGTCTGCGGCGCCGCACCCGCCTCCGCCGAGCTGCTGGCCCGCTTCGAGGCACGGTACGGATTTCCACTGGTCGAGGGATACGGCCTGTCCGAGGGAACCTGCGGCTCCACCATCAACCCCGTCGGCGGCCCTCGACGCGCCGGAACCGTGGGGCTTCCCTTCCCCGGCCAGGAGATCCGGATCATCGACGCCGACGGCAGCGAGGTGGCGCCGGGCACGGACGGTGAAGTCGTCGTGAGGGGCCCCAACGTCATGCGTGGCTATCTCGGCCGTCCGGACGAAACCGCCAGAGTCGTAGTCGACGGCTGGTTGCACACAGGCGATGTGGGCCACCTCGACGCCGAGGGCTATCTGACCCTGGTCGGGCGCTCGAAAGACATGATCATCCGCGGTGGGGAGAACATCTACCCCAAGGAGATCGAGGACGTGCTGACAGGCGACCCGTCGGTGCTCGAGGCCGCGGTGATCGGCGTACCCGACGAAAAGTGGGGAGAGGTGGTCGTCGCCTACGTCCAGCCGTCACCGGGCGCAAGCGTCGATCCGACGGCACTGAACGCACTTTGTGCACGCGGCCTCACCGGCTACAAGCGCCCGACCGCGTTCTTCGTGGTGGAAGTCCTCCCGAAGAACGCGGTCGGCAAGATCGACAAAGCCTCGTTGCGTGCCGATCACGCCGCCCTCCCTGCCCGGTCCTGATCAACCCAGATGACTTTGTGGGCTGCCTCGGCTGACGGCGCGCAGCCCGCCAGTCCGGGGCGAGTCCAGTTCCCGAGGCGACCCACAGCATCGGAAGTCCGCGCACGCCCAACTCGCGCGGACACGATGGGATGCTCGGCCCGGCGTGACCGATCAGCTGTTCCGCCGCCCGGATGACCTTCTCCTCGCGGGGTTGTGGCGCGTAACCCGGCGCGGCACGACATGGCACCTCTCCGCCACCGGCACGCAGATCTCCCAGATCGCGACCATGCTCGGCTACCGGAATTCAATCGCAGTGCATCGGCCTTCGGGCCGGTGGTGAAGCGATTCTGATGGTCGCGACGGGGAGCGTCGCGGATTCGTATCCGGCCGAGCCGGACACCGCAGTTCTTTGCCTGCGGCGCGGAGCACCGGGGGCCTGGTCCCCGCGGAGCTGGGCGGTGCTCACCCGGGCCGGTTGTGCCGTTCGATGTACTGCCGGAGCACGGAGAACGGGGCGCCGCCGACGGTTTGGCGAAGGAGGTCCCGGACCAGAGCTTGTTGGCGCGCCAGGAGTGGCGCACCGGGTCGGGGATCTCTCCCCCAGCCTCCGGCCGGAAGGTCCCCCCAGGCGGCGGGAGGAGACACCCGTTGAGGGAGTTGACCAGCTTGGGTCACGGCGGCCTTGGGCGGGAAGTTCACCAGCAGGTGGACGGGGTTGTCCGCACCGTTGAACTCCACCAGGTCGCACTCGAAGTCCGGGCACACCGGCCGCATCATCTCCTCCATCCGCCTCAAGTAGACACCGGTCAACACCTTGTGCCGAACTTTGGTAACGAAGACCCAGTGCACATGCATCACGACAGTGCCGATTAGTTCTGATCTTCTGCATCTCAACCCATAACCCACGTAGGTGGGGTGACGGTCATGCAGCTCGGGTACGGCTTCCGCCTGTACCCGGGCACCGGCCAGCAGACCGCGTTGGCGAAAGCGTTCGGGTGCGCCCGCGTCGTGTTCAACGACGCGGTCCGCGCCCGTGAAGACGCCCGCAAGGCCGGGCAGCCGTTCCCCAAGGCCGCACAGCTGTCCACCCGCCTGATCACCGAGGCCAAGCGGACAGCCCAGCGGTCCTGGCTGGGCGAGGTCTCCGCGGTCGTCCTGCAGCAGTCCCTGCGGGACGCCGAGACCGAGTACCGCAACTTCTTCGCCTCCCTCAAGGGCAACCGCGAGGGCCCCCGGACCGGCCCGCCCCGCTTCACATCCCGCAAGGACGCCCGGCACTCGATCCGGTTCACCGCCAACGCCCGCTGGAACATCACCGACAGCGGCCGCCTGAACCTGCCGAAGATCGGCGCGGTGAAGGTGAAGTGGTCCCGCACGCTGCCCGCCACCCCCTCCTCCGTCACCGTCATCAAGGACGCGGCCGGCCGGTACTTCGCCTCCTTCGTCATCACCACCGACCCCATCGCCGACCAGGCGCGGATGCCAGAGACCGACCGCACCATCGGCCTCGATCTGGGTCTCACTCACTTCGCGGTCCTGTCCGACGGCACGAAGATCGACTCCCCGCGCTTTCTACGGCGCGCGGAGAAGAAGCTGAAGAAGGCCCAGCGGGAGCTGTCCCGCAAACAGAAGGGAAGCAAGAACCGGGCCAAGGCCCGCCTCAAGGTCGCCCGCGCCCACGCCCAGGTGGCCGACGCGCGCCGCGAGTTCCACCACCAGCTCTCCACGAAGCTGATCTCCGAAAACCAAGGGATCGCTGTGGAAGACCTGCCGGTGAAGGCGCTGGCCCGCACGAGGCTGGCCAAGTCCGTGCACGACGCCGGATGGTCATCGTTCCTCGGCATGCTGCAATACGAGGCAGAACGGTACGGCCGCACCCTGGTCACGATCGGCCGCTTCACACCGACCTCCCAGACCTGCTCCACCTGCGGCGTCAAGGACGGACCCAAACCCCTGAACGTGAGGGAATGGACCTGCAGTGCCTGCGGCACCGTCCACGACCGGGACCACAATGCCGCGATCAACGTCAAACAGGCCGCCGGACTGGCGGTATCAGCCTGCGGAGCACCGGTAAGACCGGGAGCAATCCCGGCACAGCGCGAAGAAACAGGAAGCCACGGAATCCCGACCGAACCCCGTGCCGGATAGCGGCACAGCAACGATCGAGAAGGCCAGAATCCTCGCGCTTCAGCCCGAGGAGCAAGTCAATGCGTTCCGAACTTCGCCATCTCCGTGACCGATCCGATGACAGATCAGATGACAGATCCGCTTGCAGCTCGCTGTCCGTAGCGTCGGGCGTGGCCAGCGCACTCGCGTGCGCACCGCGGGAGGCGGCATGGCGACCGCGATCATCGAAACCGGAAGCAAGGACAGGACGTTGGCGGAGCTGGTGGGTGCGGGGGTCAAAAGCACCGCTCTTCAGCATCACATGTCTCCGCGACCGGTCCAGGGCCTCGTACGATCGCCATCCAGCTGGCGAAGCATCTCGGTGCGAGCGTGGCCACGACCGCGAGCGCGACCAAGACCGACCTGGAGAAGAACCTCGGCGCGGACGTCGTCATCGACTACCGGAAGCAGGCATTCGAGACGGCTCTGCACGACTACGACGTCGTCATCGACACGGTTGGGGGCGAAACCCTCGACGAGTCCCTGTGGGTACTGAAGCCGGACGGGACCGTCATCAGCACCACCGGGCCACCCGACCCCACCCTCGCCCGCTCACCGCCGGACACAAGCGCGCCGTACGCGCCTGGGTGCGCGACCCGGCCGCCGCGGCCGGTGCCCCGGACCCCGACGCGCTCGCCCGAAACCCCCTGGTGTCGCACGCAACCCGACCTCGACGGCAGCACAGAAGAAGCGGTTGCGATCACCGACTCACTCAGCTTAATATTATGATCGTAATTCAATGGTTCGACCCTCTCGGCCACGCCATTGGCGCTCTGATCTTCACCCTCTTGCTTCACCAGGAACTCTCCATGGACCTCTCCACCAGCACCGCCCTTGTCACCGGAGCCAACCGGGGCTTCGGCCGCGCACTCGCCGCAGAACTGCTCGCCCGCGGCGCCACCGTCTACGCCGGCGCCCGCAACCCCGACCACGTCGACCTGCCCGGCGCCAAACCGATCGCACTCGACATCACCGACCCCGCCTCCATCGCGGCCGCCGCGAAGGCCACCGGCGACGTGACCATCCTGGTCAACAACGCGGGGTCCTCCACCGGCGCCGACCTGCTCACCGCCGACCTGGACGACATCCGCCTCGAGATGGACACCCACTACCTCGGCACCCTCTCCGTCGTCCGCGCCTTCGCACCCCAGATCGCGGCGGGCGGCGGCGGATCGATCCTGAACATCCTGTCCGGCCTTTCCTGGGTCAGCTTCCCGGACCTCGGCGCCTACTGCGCCGCCAAGTCCGCGGAGTGGTCGCTCACCAACGCCCTGCGCCTGCAACTCGCCGACCAGCACATCCGCGTGGCCGGCCTGCACGTCGGCTACATGGACACCGACATGGTCCGGACCATCGACGCAGCCAAGTCCGACCCCGCCGACATCGCCCGGATCGCCGTCGACGGCATCGCCGCCGGCACCTACGAGATCCTCGCGGACAACGCCGCCCGCCAGACACAGGCCGCCCTGGCCGGAGGCGTCCCCGCGCTCTACCCGCAACTCCCCTGAGAAGCGACCGCCCAGGAACCCGCACCGAGCCGACTCGATACCGATGCCCGCCGTCGCACTCCATGCCGTCACCCGCCGGCGTCCACGTCCATTGATCCGTCACCAAGTATCTGCTGAGGGAATGTAAGGAACGCCATGAAACAGCAAGGCAAGCAGCGGGTTCGGGGCGGCAGCGCCGTCTGGGCCGTGGCCATCACCAGCATGGCCGGATTCATCACCGCGCTCGACAACCTGATCGTCACCACCGCCCTCCCCTCCATCCGCAAGGACCTCGGCGGCGGCCTCGAAGACCTCGAATGGACGGTGAGCGCCTACACCCTCACGTTCGCGGTGTTGCTCATGTTCGGTGCTTCCCTCGGCGACCGCTTCGGCCGCCGGAGGCTGTTCGCCATCGGGCTCGCGATCTTCACCACGGCCTCGGCCGCCGCAGCCCTCGCACCGGGGATGGGTGAACTGATCGCCGCGCGTGCGGCGCAGGGCGTGGGGGCCGCGATCGTGACACCGTTGACGCTCACCCTGCTGTCGGCCGCCGTCCCCGCCGCACGGCGCGGCGCGGCCCTGGGTGTCTGGGGCGCGGCCAGCGGCATCGCCGTCGCCACCGGACCGCTCATCGGCGGCACACTCACCGAGCATCTGTCCTGGCAGTGGATCTTCTGGGTGAACGTCCCGATCGGCCTGGCACTGATCCCGCTCGCCCTGCTGCGGCTGGACGAGAGCCACGGCCCGAACCCGACTCTCGACCTCGTCGGCACGGCCCTTGCCAGCGCCGGTCTGTTCGGCATCGTCTACGCCCTGGTGCGCGGAAACACCGACGGCTGGACCAGCACCCCGGTGCTGGGCGGCTTCATCGCGGGTGCGGCTCTGCTCGTCGGCTTCGTCCTGTACGAACTGCGCGCCGAGCACCCGATGCTGCCGATGCGCCTCTTCCGCCACCGCTCCTTCAGCGCCGTCAACGCCGCCAGCCTGCTGATGTTCCTGGGCATGTTCGGGTCGATCTTCCTGCTCAGCCAGTACCTGCAGACCGTCGGCGGCTACTCGCCGATGGAAGCCGGCGTACGGATGCTGCCCTGGACCGCCATGCCCATGGTCGCCGGACCGCTGGCCGGGGCACTGTCCGACCGCATCGGCGGCGCACCCGTCGTCACCGTGGGCATGGCCCTGAACGCCGTCGGTCTCGGGCTCTGGGCCATCACCGTCGAGCCGCACGTCGCCTACACCCACCTGCTGCCCGCCCTGATCGTCTGCGGCATCGGCATGGGCATGTTCTTCGCACCCAGCGCCAACCTCGTCATGAGCACCGTCCGCCCGGAGGAGCAGGGCATCGCCTCCGGCGCCAACAACGCGATCCGCGAGGTCGGCGGCGCCATCGGCGTGGCGTCGCTGGCCGCGGTCTTCTCCGCCCAGGGCGGCTACGGATCCGCCTCACAGTTCGTGGACGGACTGATCCCGGCCCTCTGGGTCGGAGCCGGTGCCGTCGCCCTGGCAGCGGCTGTGGCGTTGCTGATGCGCCGTCAGCGCAAGGCCGACAGCTCGGCTGCCGGCCTTGCTGCAAGGAGTGCTCCGGCCGACGCGGTCGCGACCTGAAGCCCGGACCGAGGGGCGGCCCAGCCGGTTACGGCGGGGCCGCCCCTCAACTGCCCTGCCCTGCCCTGCCCTGCCCTACAGGTGCGTTCGTCGTGCGGGGTCATCACACCCTGGTCGAGGCCCTCGGACAGCGCGCCTTTCGGGTCGGCGCTCGATCGGCTGAGGGGCAGTGTTTCCCTCACCGTGGGGGTCACCGGTTCGTCTTGCCGGCCAGGAAAGGCCACAGATGTGCCAACAGTGCCTTCGGTTGCTCCTCCGGGATGAAGTGGCCGCACTCCGCGATCTCGGCACCGGTGACGTCGTCCGCATAGTCCCGCCAGATCTCCAGCGTCGGCAAGCGCGCAGGCAGCCCCTCGGAACCCCACAGGGCCAGCAGTGGCATGGTGAGGCGGCGGCCTTCGGCGGCGTCGATGTCGTCGAGCGCGGTGTCTTCCTCCATGGCGCGGTAGTCGTCCAGGCTCGCGCGCAGGGCCCCCGGGCGGGAGAACGCGCGGACGTAGCCGTCGACCGCATCGACTGTGAGTCCGTGGCGGTTGTAGGTCCACCGTTCGAAGAAGTACTCGAGATACCCGCGGATGTCGCGCCCCACGAGGCGTTCGGGCAGATCGGGCTGCATGTGGAACAGCCAGTGCCAGTACCCGGAGGCGAGCGAGGCGTCCAGGCGGCGGAACATCTCCCGGGTGGGAACGATGTCGAGCACGGCCAGCCGCTCCACCTGGTCCGGACGGTCCAGCGCCCAGCGGTGCCCCACGCGAGCGCCGCGGTCGTGGCCCACGACCAGGGCCCGCTCGAAGCCGAGAGCCTCGACGAGGCCGGCCATGTCGGCGGCCATACGCCGCTTGCCGTAACCCGTGGTGGGCTTGTCGCTCAGGCCGTATCCGCGCAGGTCCGGCGCCACAACCGTGTGCTCGGCGGCGAGATCCGCCAACACCGGCCGCCAGCAGTCGGAGGTCTGCGGCCAGCCATGGAGCAGGACAAGCAGAGGTCCAGCCCCGGCTTGGACGTAATGCAGGCGGACCCCGTCCACCTGCGTCACTCCGGTCGTCACCGTCGGCTGTCCCATGGAGCGCGCCTTCCCGATCCGAGCTAACCCTCTTAGACGGTTAGGCTAGCGGGCAGAATGGAGGCGTGGCAACAGACGACGTGTGGATCTGGGACGGTGGACGGGTCTGCCTGGACTTCGCCAACACCCTCCGGAGCCGGTGGAGGACCACTCCCGAGGAGACACTCCGGGGACCGGACGACCTGATGGGCTGGCTCCGGCAGGCCCGTCTGCTCGCACCGGGGACCACCGACGCCGCCACTGCAGCCATTCTCCTGTCCGCCCGACGGCTGCGCGAGAGCGTCGACCGGGCCGTACTGGCGGTCGCCGCCGGCCGACTGCCCGCATCCGGCGACGTGACGCTGCTCAACCGATCGGCAGCGGCGGCCCCCAGACCCGCCCTGCAACTCGTCATCACCGAGGACCGCCTGGAGCCTGCCGGCACCGCACCCCTCGCGGCCGACCCCACACTCGCGCTGGCGCTCATCGCCCAGGACGCCGTCGACCTGCTTCTGTCCGCCGAGATCCGGCGCGTACGCGTCTGCGGGGCGGACCGCTGCGCGCTGCGCTTCCTGGACCGCTCCCCGGCCCGCAACCGCCGCTGGTGCTCCATGTCCCGCTGCGGAAACCGCACCAAGGTCCGCCTCCACCAGGCGCGTACACGGCAGAGCGGCCGGATCACGGAAAGCTGACGGAGGAGTCCTCAGTTCATTCGGGCGACCTCATACGAATGGCCGGGCCGGGGACGCTCTCGGTGTCCTTGGCCTACACCGGGTGGCCTCGTTCGCAGCGGATCCGGACGTCGACGTGCGCACCGCAGTCGCGGTGTCGCGCCACCACCGCCGGCCTTGCGGCGCGGCTTCGGATGCTGGTGGCGCGAACGCGCCGGGGAATGCGGGCGGAGTCCATGTCACACCCCGGCACCATTGAATTACGTTCGACATGACATAGAGTGAACAGAGCAGCCGGAGGGCGAGCGGCCCTTCTGGGGAGCGAAGGAGCATGGGGTGCGATACGAGAAAGAGCACAAACCGGTGACCCGGCAGCGCATCATCGAGACGGCCGGACGCCGGCTCAAGCGGGACGGCATCGACGGCTCGAGCGTCGCGACGCTCATGAAGGACGCGGGGCTGACCAACGGCGCCTTCTACACCCACTTCACTTCAAAGGACGAGCTCGTCGCCACTGCCGTCGCCGACCAACTGCACGCACAGAACGCGAACATCGTCGCGCACGCGGCACCCGGCCGCGACGGACTCGAACAGATCGTGCGGTGGTACATGTCCGCTCGGCACCGCAACAGCCCTGACGACGGCTGCCCGTCCGCTGCCCTGCTCGACGAGATAGGGCGCTGCGCAGACCCCATCAAACAGGCCTACACAGACGGTGTACTTGCGGTCATCGACGGCATCGCCGCCCGCCTGGCGCCCGGCCATCCGCGCTCGGCCCGCACCAGGGCGCTGAGCGCCTACGCCATGATGGCCGGGACACTGCAGCTCTCCCGGGCCCTCGCCGACCGGCAACTTGCCGATGAACTCCTCGAACAGGGCATCCACAACGCCCTCGATCTGCTGGGCGCAGGCAATGGGCCCCACGAGGAGGACCTCGAACTGCCGCACCCACCCTCGCGGCAGCAGTCGCTCCCCCGCAAGCACGATCATCCGCGCCCGATGGCACCCGCCGCCACCGACCGGCACGTTGCCTGACCCCACGGCTCGTCACCCTTCACGGCAGGAGTCGAGCGTCTTCACGGGGAGCCGCGAGCGCCGCTCGATCGGTCACCCACGTCGCTGACGGGCGCCGCATCCGCAACGGGACATGACACACGGGAGAAAGGTTCCCCTTGCGGGCCGCCGACCAGCCCCTTAGAATTATGAATGTAATTCAAATGGCGGAAGACTGGCGCCAGTCACGCCGGCGTCCATGACGCGAGGTAAGGCCACTCCGAAGAGCGCTGCCCGCGAGGTGAGCGACAAGCACCGCACCAACGCGCCTGGCCACGGGGCTGCTGCCCCCTGTCGGCAGCCCTGCCGAGACAGAGCACTTTTCAGCGTCGGGAAGCCTGAAACGAACAGCACACGCGATCCACGTGCCGACATCGGAAACAACCATGAGGGCCTTCACCCGGATCCAGGCCGCGAGCAACGTCGCCAACTCCTCCTGTTGATGACGTGAGGGACCCCTTTCATCCGGTGACGAGACCGGCCTGACACTCCTACCAGAAGGACCCGGACATGAGCGCATCGCGAAACTCCTCACCCCCCTCACGAACGTCGTACAAGTTCGCGGCGACGCGCTCCTTGCCCGTGGACGGGGTGGACTTCGTCCATCGGCAGCTCGGCCCCGAGGACGGCGTGCCGCTGATCCTCCTGATTCACATGGCCGGAAACCTGGACAACTGGGATCCGCGCGTCGTCGACGGACTCGCCGCCCGACGCCGGGTGATCACCTTCGGAAACCGCGGGGTGGGCGGGTCGGGCGGCTCCACGCCGGACACGATCGAAAAGATGGCCGACGACGGGGTGCGGTTCATCCGTGCCCTCGGCTTCGACCAGGTCGATCTGCTCGGCCTGTCGATGGGCGGCTTCATCGCACAGGTCATCGCGGCGGAGGAACCGCGCCTTGTCCGCAAGGTCGTCCTCGCGGGCACCGGCCCCGCCGGAGGGCCCGGCATCGACAAGGTCCCGGCGCTGGCCATCCAGGCCACGGTCAAGGGCGCCCTGACCCGCCAGGACCCGCTGCTCTCCCTCTTCTTCACCGACACCGCCGGCGGCCGGCAGGCCGGGCGCGCCCTGGTGGAACGGCTGAAGGAGCGCACGGACGATCGCGACAGGAACGTCTCGCCGCCGTCGCTGCGCGCCCAGCTGAAAGCCGTCAGACGATGGGGCCGCCAGGCACCGTCGGACCTTTCGGCCATCCGCCAACCGGTCCTCGTGGCCAACGGTGAGAACGACCGGATGGTGCCCAGCCAGAACACGATCGACCTGGCCGCCCGTCTGCCCAACAGCGAACTTGTCCCTCTCTACCGTGACTCCGGCCACGGGGGGATCTTCCAGCACCACGAGGACTTCGTCGCGAGGGCGCTCGGCTTCCTCGGGTCCTGAGCTTGATCGGATGCCGTTGGAGCGGGCCTCACCTTCGCCGGCCGCGTCTCACGTGCACCGGGATTCGCTCCTCAACCCGTCATGCACGCTCGGCGCACCTTCCCGTCATGCTCCGGGCGCAATCGAAACAGCAGGCCGAGTGATGTCCCGCCACGGCACCGCACGAGGGGCACCAGCCCCTCTCGGCTTCCGGGCCCGCCACATCAGCACCTACAGAAACGAGGCTCTCCGTGCGTGACCTCCCGTTCCAGTCAGCCGTGGACCAGTTGAGTGCGCTGGCCTCGGGCGAGGTATCGAGTGGGGAACTGCTCGAGGTCTACCTGAGCCGCATCGACGCCCACAACCAGACGCTCAACGCGATCGTCACCCTCGATGTCGAACGGGCGCGGAGCGCGGCCAGGAAGGCCGACGCGAGACGCGCGAGCGGGGCGGAACTCGGCCCGCTGCACGGTCTGCCGATCACACTGAAGGACAGCTACGAGACCGCTGGTCTGCGGACCGTCTGCGGCCGGCCCGACCTCAGGGACTACGTGCCCGAACAGGACGCCGAGGCGGTGCGACGGCTGCGTGCCGCGGGTGCGGTGATCATCGGCAAGACCAACATGCCCGCGGGGAACCAGGACGTCCAGGCGGACAACCCGGTCTTCGGACCAACGCTCAACCCGTGGAACACCGCACGCACGTCCGGAGGCTCCGCGGGGGGCGGCGCCGTGGCTACCGCCGCAGGGCTGACCGCTTTCGACTTCGGCTCGGAGATCGGCGGATCCACCCGGATCCCGGCACACTTCAACGGCCTCTACGGGCACAAGGCGACCTGGCGGTCCATCCCGCTCATCGGCCACGTGCCGGGCGGACCCGGAGTCGGGCGGTGGGGGGAGATCGACCTCGCCTGTGCGGGCGCCCAGGTGCGTGAGGCGCGTGACCTTGTCCCCGTCCTCCACGCCACGGTAGGACCGCCCGAGCGTGACGGCGGATTCAGCTACACCCTCGCAGCACCCAGGGCGAGCGCACTGGGCGGCTTCCGGGTCGCGGTGTGGCCCGAGGACCCCTCGTGCCCCGTCGATCACGACGTCGCCACAGCGATGGACGACGCCCTGAACGCCCTCAAGGCGGCCGGCGCGAAGGTCGAGTTGCGGCCGCCCGGCCTCCCCGGTGACATGGCGAGCAGCCATGACATCTTCCTGCGCCTGCTCTTCGGCGCGTTCACCTACGACCGATCCGGGCTGACAGCCGCCTCCAACACGGCGCTCCTCGCGCGTCTGGTCCAGCATCCTCGTGGAGAGGCGCTGTACGCCCTGCGAGGGACCTTCCAGTCCCATTACAGCTGGCTCCAGGCGGACGTGGCACGCCATGAGCTGCGCCAGCGGTGGACCGAGTTCTTCCGGGACTTCGATGTCCTCCTCATGCCGGTCACACCGACCACGGCACCCCCTCATCACAACAAACCGATCGACCGATTCGGACGCCGGATCCAGGTCGACGAGCGGCCTCGCCCCTACTGGGACCAGGTCATGTGGAGCGCCATCGCCAACGTGGCCGGCTCTCCCGCGACGACCATCCCCGTGCGAACCGGCCGAGACGGTCTGCCGGTCGGGCTCCAGGCGATGGGTCCGAGCGGCGGCGACCTCACCACCATCAAGTTCGCCGAGCTCCTCGGCCGAGAACTCAAGGGCTACCAGCCCCCTCCGGCCTTCCTGTGACGATCCGCCGACCCGCACCGCCGACGAACCGGCCCCAGGCAGCCCTGGCTGGCGCCGACCACACCGAAGAAGGCCCCGATGAACACGCTGGACACCCCCCTCACTCTCCCCAACGGCCAGAAACTGACCAACCGCCTGATGAAGTCGGCGCTCAGCGAGTCGCTCGGGGACAAGAGCAACGCCCCCGACGAGCGCCTGGGCCGTCTGTACTCCACATGGAGCCGAGGCGGCTACGGCCTGATGATCACCGGCAACGTCATGGTCGATCGCGCACAGCTCGGTGAACCGGGCAACATCGTCATCGAGGACGAGCGTGATCTCGACGCGCTCTCGCGCTGGGCCAAGTCGGCCCAGGACTCGGGCGGTGCGATCTGGGCACAGCTCAACCACCCCGGCCGCCAGGCCAATCCCTTGGCACTCGGACACACACCGGTGGCACCCAGCCCGATCCCGACGAAACTGCCCGGAGCCACGACGCCGCGCGAACTGCGACCGGCCGAGATCGAGGAGATCATCGAGCGCTTCGCCACGGCCGCGGCCGTGTGCGAGACAGCCGGCTTCAACGGCGTACAGGTGCAAGCAGCCCACGGGTATCTCATCTCGCAGTTCCTGTCGCCGCTGTCGAACCGGCGCGACGACGGCTGGGGCGGCGATCCCGAGCGGCGGATGCGTTTCGCTCTCGAGGTCGTCCGCCGCATCCGCGGCCGCGTCCGGCCCGGCTTCGCGGTGGGCGTCAAACTCAACTCGGCGGACTTCCAGCGGGGCGGATTCACCGAGGACGAGTCCCAGGCCGTGCTGGCCGCGCTCGCCCACGAAGGCGTCGACCTCATCGAGGTCAGCGGCGGTAGTTACGAGTCCATGGCGATGAGCGGCTCGGCGGCCCCCAGCACCAGGGCACGCGAGGCGTACTTCCTGGAATACGCCCGCACCGTTCGCAAGGTGGTGGGCGACATCCCACTCGCCGTCACAGGCGGATTCCGCACCCGCGATGCCATGCAGCGAGCCGTGCAGGCCGGCGAATGCGACGTGGTCGGCATCGGCCGGCCGGCGATCACCACCCCGGACGCGGCCCGGCTCATCCTCGAAGGGCAGGCCGAGACACTCACGGCACACCAGGCGCGCTACGGCATGAGAACCCTGCTGGGCAAATTCACCGACCTCAAGGTCCTGGACGGGGTACTGGACATCAGCTGGCACACCGACCAGATACATCGCCTCGGTAACGGCCTGCACCCCGACCTGAACCGCGGCAGCCTTGCCGCCACCATCGCGATGGTGCGGCGAAACGGCCGCACCTCGTTCCGCGCCAGGCGAGGCGGGTCGTGAATCGCTGCGGCCGCAACGGTCGGAGCCCCCGCTGAGCCCCTCGGGGTTCAGGCAACAGACTGCGCCGGCCGACGGAGCATCTCGCCGTCGGCTCCGACAACGGCGCCTGCCTGTCACCTGAACCCCGCTGAGACCGACGCGACCTCACCGATCCACGATGACGGTCGTGCCGCCTCCACCAGACCCGGGCCAGACGCAGCGAGCACATCTCGGCAGACTGAGCCCACCACGAGCCCCCGGCGCAACCGCGCTCAGTCACTCGGCGGGCCTCATCCGAAATGCCGGGCCGGGGATGCTCTCGATGTCTTCCGCCTGCACGGCGTGGCCCCGTTCACAGCGGATCTGGGCGTCGACGTGCGCACCGCATCCACGGTGCCGTGCCAGCATGGCCGGGCCCTCCGGGTCGGCGCGGTAACGGTCACCCCACTGCAGGAGGCCCATCACAGCCGGGACCAGGTCCATGCCCTTGGGGGTGATCACGTACTTCGGCCGGCTCCGCGAGCCCGGCTCCCTGTAGGCCTCGGTGGCCAGGATCCCTTCCTCCACCAGCATCTTGAGCCGCGCCGCCAGGAGGTTGCGAGGACAGCCCAGGACGCGTTCGAACTCACTGAAACGGGACGAGCCGTACCAGACCTCGCGCAGGATCAGGATCGTCCACTTCTCCCCCACGACCTCAAGGGTCCGGGCGATCGAGCAGTTCGAAATGTCCCGGTCCAGACGGGGGTCCTTGCCGGCGTCCTGAAGAGTTTCGGTCCTCGCATCCATGCAGCGATACTAACCTCTCCTGAGTTTACTTTTCCATACCCAGCCAGTAGCGTCATGACCAGCAGCTCTCCCGGCCGCACGCGAGAAACGGGCGCGCAGGGGACCTGCCCGAAGAGTCATCGACCACGGAAACACGCACGCAGAAAGGCGGCCGACATGAAGGCCTTCGTCGTCGAGAAGTACGGCAAGGACGGCGCGCGCGCCACGGAGGTGCCCGAGCCCGCCGTCGGGGACCGGGACGTCCTGGTCAGAGTGAGCGCCGCCAGCATCAACCCGCTGGACAAGATGGTCCGCAACGGGGAGTTCAAGCAGCTCCTGAAGTACAAGACCCCATTCGTGCTCGGCCACGACGTGGCCGGCGTCGTGATCCGGGTCGGCTCCGCCGTACACGGTCTCAAAGTCGGCGACGAGGTCTACGCCCGCCCGCGCGACCTGCGGATCGGAGGCTTCGCGGAGTTCATCGCGATGGACATGGACGATGTCGCGCCCAAGCCGGCCTCCCTCACCCTCGAAGAGGCAGCCGCAGTGCCGCTGGTGGCCCTGGCCGCCTGGCAGATCCTCGTCGACCGTGCCCACGTGAAGCCGGGCCAGAAGGTGCTCATCCACGCCGGTGCCGGCGGCCTCGGCTCGACGGTCATCCAGCTCGCCAAGCACCTCGGTGCCACCGTGGCGACGACCACGAACACCGACACCGAGAAACTGGCCAGGAGCCTCGGTGCCGACGTCGTCGTCGACTACACCAAGGAGGACTTCTCGCAGGTGCTGTCCGGCTACGACCTGGTGCTGGACTCCCTGGGCGGGGCGAACCTCGAGAAGTCGCTGACCGTGCTGAAGCCCGGCGGCCTGGCCATCAGTGTCGTCGGCCCGCCGGACGCCGCCTTCGCCAAGCAGCTCGGCGCCCCCTCCTTCCTGGGCCTGGTCATGAACACGCTCAGCCGCAAGATCCGCAAGCAGGCCAAGGCGCTGGGCGTGCGCTACCAGTTCTTCTTCATGCAGGCCGACGGCTCCCAGCTGCGCAAGCTCGGCGCCCTCTACGACAGCGGGAAGCTCCGCCCGGTCATCGACAGCACCTTCCCGTTCGACCGGACAATCGAGGCGATGGCGCACGTCGAGCAGGGCCGCACCAAGGCCGGCAAGGTCGTGGTGTCGATGGTGCCCGGCAACGACTGAGACGCGGCCGGCCACAGACCCTCCGTTCCGGCGCGGTCACCGGAGGGGGCGATACATCGCGAAGAGCCGCAGCTGTGGACGTTCGGTGCCATTCCGCACGCCGTATGCTCGCGGCACAGCACGCCGCGCAACTCCAGACGGCCGCGCAGACTGTGCCCGGCCGCGCCAAACAATCCGGCAGACCTTTCCCGGTTACCACTCGGTCCAGAACGCGGCAACCGCGACGAACGGTCGCATGCTATCGCCGTGGTCGACGAGATCGGACGCGGCCAGACACGCTTGCACCGACGGCGTACCGGCTGTCGTGGACAGCATCCGCCCGCATGGCTCCCGAGGGTCCGCTCGCGGTAAGCGCGAGGGCGCTCCGGATTCCTCCCGGCCCCGTCAAACGTCTGCCGCGGCAGTCTGCGGGGCCCGGCGCTCTCTCTCGTTGACGCGCGCGCCCCTCTTGCACGACCGGCCCCTTGCGCAAGGCGATGTCCTGCTCACCAGCACAGTAAGCACTCGCGCGGGAGGCGCAGTACCAGACCTCGCGCAGGACAAGGTTCGTCCTCGCCGCGCCCACGATCTCAGGGGCCCGGGCGATCGAGCCGTTCGACGTTTCCCCGGTCGAGACGGGGCCCATCCCGACGCCCTGAAGAGCCTCCTCGCGTCCATGGGTGTGACTCCAACCTCACCTGAGTTTACTTTCCAATACCCAGCCAGTAGCGTCATGGCCATCACATCGGCCCGGCTGCCGCGAGCACCCGGTACGGCACCCGCCTGAGAAGGAGCCCCACCATGGGAGTAAGCCCAGAGGCACACGAGTTCGCGCAGTTCCTCGCGAGTGTGAGCGCGAAGTCGGCGACACCCGGCCTCGATCTGGCCGTCATCCGTGACATCGTCGACTCGAACCACAAGGCGTCGACCGAGCCGGAAGGCGTCACCTACGCCGAGGTGGACGCGAACGGCGTCCCCGCCCTGTGGGCCATCCCCGAAGGCGCCGACCCCGACCGGGCCCTGCTCCACTTCCACTTCGGCGGATCCGTCACCGCCTCCATGCACTCCGACCGCAAGGCCGCCGGCCACATCGCCAAGGCAGCCGGAGCCCGCTCGCTCGTCGTGGACTTCCGCCTGGCGCCCGAACATCCCCACCCGGCGCAGCTCGACGACGCCGAGACGGCCTACCGGTGGCTGCTCTCGCAGGGCTACGAGCCGCGGAACATCGGCAGCACCGGCCACTCGATCGGCGGCACCCTGGCGGTGATGCTGCCGCTGCGCCTGCTCGCCAAGGGGGAACCGACCCCGGGCGCGATCGTCAGCGTCTCCCCGTGGACCGACCTCACCATCCGGAACGCGTCGGTGGACGAGAACGAGGACAACGACAAGATGCTCAGCAGGGGCACGCTCGAACTCTTCCGGGGAGCCTGGCTGCAGGAGCCCGGAGTGGACTTCGCCGACCCGCAGATCAGCCTCGTGAACGCCGATCTGACCGGCCTGCCGCCCACGACCGTCCACTACGGTGAGTACGAGACCCTCGCCGACGACGGCGCCCAGCTCGGCCGCCGACTCGCGGAATTCAAGGTCACCTCCGAAGTCCACCCGCTGCCCGAAGGCCAGCACTCGTTCGTCCTCGGCGCCGGTCGGGTACCCGAGGTGGATCAGGCAATCCAGCAGATGGGCCAGTGGCTCCGTAAGCACCTCGGCGCGTGAGCAGAAGCTGCACCTGACGGCCAGGCCGCCGCACCACCGACATTGCCGGTGACAGGTCGCCGATCTCCGGCATCCTGCTCCGCATACCGGCCGGCATGCGGTACTTGTGTCCGACACTGTTCCGCACGCAGCCCCACCACCGTCCCTCGATGCCACAAAGGAGTGCGCGATGGGAACATACGAGGATGTCTTCCGCGCCAGTACCGAGGACCGGGAGAGCTTCTGGCTGAAGGCGGCAGAGGGCATCGACTGGGATGTCACTCCGCGACGCGCCCTGAACTCCTCGGGCGCCCCGTTCTACCGCTGGTTTCCCGACGGACGGCTCAACGTCTGTTTCAACGCACTCGACCGGCACGTCGAAGCCGGCCGGGGCGAACAGCCCGCACTCGTCTACGACTCCCCCGTGACAGGCACCCGCCGCACCTACACCTACGCGCAGCTGAGGCACGAGGTGGCGGCCTTCGCCGGAGCGCTCGCACAGCTCGGCGTGGGGCACGGCGACCGTGTGGTGATCTACATGCCGATGGTCCCCGAAGCCGTGGTCGCGATGCTGGCCTGCGCACGGATCGGCGCGGTCCACTCGGTCGTCTTCGGCGGCTTCGCCCCGCACGAACTCGCCCTACGCATCGACGACGCCGCCCCCAAAGTGGTGGTTTCCGCCTCCTGCGGCATCGAGGGCAAGCGTGTCATCGCATACAAGCCCCTGCTCGACCGGGCGATCGAACTCGCTGCCCACAAGCCCCAGAAGAGCGTGATCCTGCAACGCCCCCAGGAGCGGGCCGAGTTGGGGTCCGACGATCTCGACTGGGCCGATCTGGTCGCCGCCGCCGCGCCGGCCGACTGCATTCCCGTCCCCGCCACCGATCCCCTCTACATCCTCTACACGTCCGGAACGACCGGAAAACCCAAGGGAGTCGTACGCGACTGCGGCGGCTACGCGGTCGCCCTCCACTGGTCGATGGGCGCCGTCTACGACGTGGGCCCCGGCGAGACGATGTTCACCGGCTCCGACGTGGGCTGGGTCGTCGGGCACTCGTACATCGTCTACGGTCCGCTCCTGGCCGGCGCCACCACCGTGCTGTACGAGGGCAAGCCGGTCGGCACCCCGGACGCCGGCCAGTTCTGGCGCGTGGCAGCCGAGTACCGGGTCAAGACCATGTTCACGGCGCCCACCGCCTTCCGCGCGATCCGCAAGGAGGATCCGAAGGGCACGCTCACCGCGGGCTACGACCTCTCCGGCCTGCGTTATCTCTTCCTCGCCGGCGAGCGCCTCGACCCCGAGACCTATCACTGGGCGAGCGGCCTGCTGGGTGTGCCGGTGATCGACCACTGGTGGCAGACCGAGACCGGCTGGCCCATCGTCGCCAACCCGGTCGGAATCGAGGCCGCGCCCGTCAAGCCCGGCTCCCCCACCCGCCCGCTGCCCGGATGGGACGTCCGCGTCCTCGACCCCACCGGGCAGCCCGTGCCACCCGGCGTCGACGGCGCGATCGTCGTCAAGCTCCCCCTGCCACCCGGCGCGCTGCCCACCCTCTGGAACGACGACGCCCGCTACATCGCCTCCTACCTGTCCGCCTACGACGGCTACTACCTCACCGGCGACAGCGGACACATCGACCAGGACGGCTACGTCTTCGTCATGGGCCGCACCGACGACGTCATCAACGTCGCCGGACACCGCCTGTCCACCGGCAGCATGGAAGAGGCCCTGGCCACCCACCCCGACGTCGCCGAATGCGCCGTCATCGGCGTCGCCGACGCCCTCAAGGGACAGGTGCCGCGCGGCCTCGTCGTCCTCAAGGCGGGCACCACCCGCGAACCGTCCGAGGTCGAGGCCGAACTCGTCCAACTCGTCCGCGAGCGGATCGGCGCCGTCGCCTCCCTCAAGGACGTCACGGTCGTCGCCGCCCTGCCCAAGACCCGCTCGGGCAAGATCCTGCGCAGGACGATGCGCGGCATCGCCGACGGCCGTGACGAACCCATCCCCTCCACGGTGGACGACCCCAGCGTCATCGAAACCCTGCGCCCCGTTCTCCGCCGCGCCGGCCACACACCGTGAACGCCCGGCTCTCGGCCCGGACGGCGTCAGCGCGTCCACCGGACTGGCCTCGGCACGGCTCGTCGACAGGCTGGGGGTTGGAACTGCTGCCGGTTTGCTGAGCATGAGTGACTTCTGGTGAGCGTGAGTGAGTGCCGGGGCTGGATGCGGTTGTTCCGCTGGCGTCAGGGCTCCACCGGCCTGGGCTGTGCTGTGGTCCTTCGCACTCGGCAGGGGAACGGGAGTTCTCAGGTCGAATGAGTGACCTTTGCGGGGGCGGCTCGTTGACTTCGGTGACGGGGATCTTCGGCCGGACGGGGGTGAACGGGTGAGCGCGCTGCGGGAGGTGGCGGCGTCGTTCGTGGTGCCGGGCCCGGCCGGGGTGGCGATCCGGGACCGGCTGCGGGTGTCGGAGTCGGACGCGGCGGTGCTCGCCGAGGTCGGGGTGTTCCTGGGGTCGCTGGCCGCCGGTCATCTCGCGGAACGCTCCCGGCAGGGTCTGGCACATGATGCGGCGGGGTGGGCGGCGCGCAAGCGGGCGCTGACGGGGAGGTCGTCGGCGCGCTGGGCGGGCAGCATCACCAAGGCCACCCACGACCAGTGGGCGCTGGCCCGCCGCGGCCAGGCCGCCCATCTGGGCTGGCTGCGCGGGCAGATCGCCTCCATCGAGGCGCGGCTGGCCCGGCCGCTGGGCGCCAAGGCTGACAGGCGGGAGGGGCTGGTGCGCGGGTATGCCTCGCGGGGCGAGTGGCATGCCAAGTCCCGCCGCCTGCACGGCCTGAAGGACCGCCTCGCGGTGGTGGAGGCGGATCGGGCGGCGGGCCGGGTGCGGGTGGTGCGCGGCGGCAAGCGCCTCGCCAACACCCGTCACCACCTTGAGGCGGCCGGACTGGACGAGCAGGCGTGGCGTCGGCGGTGGCGGGCGGAGCGGATGTTCCTGGCCGCCGACGGGGAGTCCGGCAAGCGGTTCGGTAACGAGACGATCCGCATCACTGACACCGGCCGGCTCTCGGTCAGGCTCCCGGCCCCGCTGGTCCACCTGGCCAACGCCCCGCACGGCCGCTACCTCCTCGACGCGACCGTGGCGTTCCGCCATCGCGGACAGGAGTGGCGTGACCGGGTCACCGCGGACCGGGCGGTGGCCTACCGCATCCACCACGACACGGAACGTGGCCGCTGGTATGTGACCGCGTCCTGGCAGCGGGCCGCCGCCCCCGTCCTGTCGCTTCAGGCGGCGCTGGCGCGGGGGGTGGTGGGGGTGGACATGAACGACGACCACCTGGCCGCCTGGCAGTTGGATGTGCACGGCAACCCGGTCGGCGAACCACAACGGTTCTTCTACGACCTCACCGGCACCGCCGGGCATCGGGACGCGCAGATCCGGCACGCCCTGACCCGGCTGCTGCACCACACCCGCCGGTGCGGGGCCGCCGCGATCGCCATCGAAGACCTCGACTTCACCGACGGCACCAGCCGCGAGAAGCACGGCCGCAGCAAACGCTTCCGCCGCCTCATCTCACGTTTCCCCACCGCGAAGCTCAGGGCCCGGCTGGTGTCAATGGCCGCCGAACAGAACGTGGCGGTCGTGGCGGTGGACCCGGCGTACACCTCCCGTTGGGGCGCCCAGCACTGGCAGAAGCCGCTGACCACCCCACGACGCACAACGTCCCGGCACGATGCAGCGAGCATCGCGGTCGGGAGACGCGCCCTCGGGCACCCGATCAGGCGACGGACGGCACCGCCCCCGCATCACCAGAGTGATGGTGCGGGGCATCGGACCGCCCAGGCCCGACCGGACACCCGCAGGCGTGAGGAAGCCCGCCCCCACATTCCCGGACCGCGCACCAGATGCGCGCCGCCCGGTAGTGGAGCGAAAGCGGGCGACCAGGGTGCCCAACACCGTTCGGGGCACCCGGCTGGGCAAGAGTCCTGGCAACAGGACTCACTCCCGCTCAGTCTTTAGGAACGGTACATTTCCAGTGTGGGAGCCAATACCCACGCCTTCCTCAGCGACCTCGCTCGAGGGCTCGCCCCCCGAGCGGATCACGTGGTCGACGTGGTGCTGCAACGCTTGCGCGGCGAACTTCCTGAGGTTTGGGAGTACGAGGACATCGCCGCTCTGCCGCCTGTGGCGTTGTCCGAACACGTCGCCGCCGTTCTGGACTTCCTCGAGCGCGACCTTGACATGACCGAGGTCGGGACGCCACCCGCCGCCATCGAGTTCGCCTGCCGACTCGCCGAGCACAGGGTGCCGATAAGTCAGCTTCTTCGCATCTATCGGCTCGTCCACGCGGGTGTGCTTCATGAGCTCTACACGGAGACAGCCCGTGTCACCACGTCCCAGGAGCTGGTCAACGCGACGACGGTCACGCTGAGCGCGATCGGCTTCGAGTACGTTGATCGCACGGCGGAACAGGCTGTCGCGGCGTACCAGAGGGAACGCGACCGCCGACTGCAGCGGCGGCTGATCATGATCAACGAGGCCGGGAGGCGGATCGGGACCACCCTGGACACCATCCGCACCGCCCAGGAACTGGCGGACGTCGGTGCCGACCACTTCGCAGACCTCGTCACCGTCGACCTGCTGTCCTCCGCCCTCCAGGAGGAGAGCACGTACTCGGAAGCCGGTCCCCCGACGCTCCGCCGAATCGCCCAGGCGGGCTCGGACGGCTGTCCGGACCCGGAAATCGTCACAGGGCAGACGAGCGCTTATCCGGAAGGCTCGGAGCCGGCTCGCGTACTGGCCAGCGGACAGCCTCTCCGGTTCAGCATCACCGCGGACGGCATCCCCGCATGGCTTGCGACGTCGGCGGACCCCGAACCGGCCCTGCGCGCTTTGGGCCCGCGCTCTCTGCTCCTGGTCCCGCTGTGGGCCCACGGAAGCCCGCTGGGACTCGCGCAGTTCGTCCGGCGTCACACGGCGGACCCCTTCGACGACGACGAGCTCCTGCTGGCCCAGGAGATCGTGTCCAGAGCAGCGGTGAACATCGACAACGCCCGTCGCTACACCCAGGAGCGTTCCACCGCGCTCACCCTCCAACGCAGCCTGCTGCCGCAGCACGTGCCGGAGGATTCCGCCGTCGAGTCGGCATCGCGCTACCTGCCCAGCGGATCCAGAGCGGGCGTGGGCGGTGACTGGTTCGACGTGATACCGCTCTCCGGTGCCCGCGTCGCCCTCGTCGTGGGCGATGTGATCGGTCATGGCCTCCATGCCGCGGCCACCATGGGTCGGCTGCGGACGGCCGTCCGCACTCTCGCGGACATCGACCTGCCACCCGACGAGCTGCTGACACACCTTGATGACGTGGTCATCCGCATGCAGCGCGAGGAGGAACGGGGTACGGACGAGATCAGCGCCACCTGCCTGTACGCGGTCTACGACCCTGTCTCCCGTGTGCGCTCCCTGGCCAGTGCCGGACACCTTCCGCCGGCCGTCGTGACTCCCCCGACCACCGACGACAACGCCACCGCGGCCCACCCGGACGACGTCCCGGAGCTGCCGGTCGGGCCGCCCCTGGGCCTGGGCGGCCTCCCCTTCGAAACCACCCAGTTCGAACTGCCACAAGGCAGTCGGCTGGTGTTGTACACCGACGGCCTCGTCCAGAGCCGCTCTCGCGACGTCGAGACCGCCCTCGCGCTGCTGCGCGACGTGCTCGCCCGAGCACCGGCGTCGCTCGAGGAGACCTGCGACGAACTGCTCTCCGCGCTGCTGCCCAGCCGTCCCGCGGACGACGTCGCCCTCCTTGTGGCACGAACAGGGGTGCTCGACGCCGACCACGTCGCCACATGGGATCTCCCCAGCGACCCGGCAGTGGTCTCGAAGGCCCGCGTCCAGGCAGCCGATCAGCTGGCCGCCTGGAGTCTGGACGAGATGGCCTTTCCCACAGAGCTGGTCGTCAGCGAACTGGTCACGAACGCCATCCGCCACGGCAAGAGCCCCATCCGACTGCGGATGATCCTTCAGTCCGCGCTGACGTGCGAAGTTTCCGACGCCAGCAGCACCGCCCCGCACCTGCGCCGCGCCCGGGACTTCGACGAGGGCGGTCGCGGCTTGTTCCTGGTCTCCCAGCTCACCCAACGCTGGGGCACTCGCCACGGCCGCGAAGGCAAGGTCATCTGGGCGGAGCAGCTGATTCCAGCATCCCCTGCCGAAGTCCCGTCCGCTCTGCGGTGAGAAGCTGCTGTCTTTCCGGGGTTGAGGACTGCATTTCCACTGGTCAGGTATGGGGGCGACGGTTCAGTCGCGGTGACGAACCGTCGAGTTGTCGTTCCGGTGGAGGCCGGAGATGCCGTCGGTTGTGGGACTGCTGGAACAGCGCGAGTGCGCCGCTCGCCGTCGTGTGGATGAACTGCGGGAGAAGGCTGATCAATTCCAGGCCGAGCTGGCCGCGGTCGAGCGGGATGAAAACGAGTGGGTGATTACTTGCTCGCGTGTCGGCAAGGTACCGGGCCCAGGCGACGGTGGGGCTCCCACCAAAGATCATCCTTGCGGGGGCGGCACCGGGAAAAGCAGACAGCTGCTGGTGGCGTGAGCGAGCAGGCGATCTGTCGCGTCGACCAACTGCGCCTGGGCGAGGGCGGTTTGGCGGCCCCTGCTGACAACTGTGCCAATGGCACGCACCATGCCCGTGTCCACGGTGATCCGCCGCAGGAATTTCACCGTCAGGTCGAGCGAGGTGTACGCCATTCCTTGCGGGAGGGTGGACTGGACGGCACAGCCCGCCGCCGAATCGAGCAGAGTGGCGAAGATTCCGCCGTGCACGCTGCCGATCGGGTTGTAGTGCTCCTCCCCCGGCGTCAGGGAGAAGACCGCCCTGCCGGGCTCCACCTCGTCCAGGGTGAAGTCGATGGAGTAGTTGATGGGCGGCCCCGGCAGTCGCCCCGCCTTCAGCTCGCGCAGGAAGTCGATGCCGGCCATGCGTCCGGCGGCTTCCGCCAGGATCGCGGGATCTTCCCATGCATACGTACGTGTTCGTCCCACGGTCGAGCGCCTCCGTCTGACTTTTTCAAGTGAAGCTAGCTGCCGATTCACCTGACTGTCAATTACGAAGTCAGACCCCTAAGATGGCGGGATGGAGTGGCTTGAGGCGAGCACGGACAACTGCCCCGTCCAGCGCACGCTCGACGTGGTCGGAGAGAAATGGACGCTGCTGATCCTGCGTGACGCCGTCAACGGAGTCCGCCGCTTCGACGACTTCCACCGCCACATCGGCCTGTCGGAGGCCGTCCTCAGCGATCGCCTCCGGAAGCTGATCGCGGCCGGCGTCCTGAAGACCGTCGCCTACCAGGAGCCGGGCAGCCGCTCCCGCAACGAGTACCGTCTGACCCGCAAGGGCTGGGATTTGTGGCCCATCCTGATGGCCTTGAGCCAGTGGGGCGAGGCCTACGTCCTCGACTCCGAGGGCCCCGTACTGGACGTTCGCCACACCGAATGCGGCGCTCCGGTCCGCGTCGTCGTCGAGTGCTCCGCGGAACACTCCGCCCTCACTCCATGCGAAGTCACCGCCCGGCTGGGACCAGGGGCCCGCCTCCGGGCATGAATCATCAAACCTGGTCTCGCCACCGTCTCGTCGTGGCTGCCTTCTCCCCCCTTGCCGGCACCTCAGCAACCGGATCGGGATGAGCGCCAGCGACGACGTGTTCGACGGCACCGCCCACAGCATCGCCGCATTGGCTGCTCTCCCGGCGAGGGCGACGTCTCACCAGGAACGCGATGGCCCGGCCGCGACACCCGGACCGCGAACAGTGTTGCAGCACCACCGGAGCCCGGCACCGGCAGTCCATAGATCGACAAGCGACATATCGCGAGGCCGTCGAGCCCAGGCCATGACATCTGGCGGTCGTGCCCAAGGAGGTGCTGCCGCCACCGGCCGCGGCATCACCGCATAGTGGGACGCCCCGGGTGTGAACGGCGACGAACTCCACCCAGCGCAGCGCTGGGCATCAGCGGAGCCCCGGTCCAGCCCCGAAGGCGGTCCGTCAGCCGATCAGGTGCAACCCGTCCCCGAAGTCGATGCGGGCGAGGTCGGCGCGCGAGACGATACCGAGCTTGGGGAACACGTTGGCCAGGTGATGGGCCACGGTGCGGGGACTGATCAGCAGCTGTGCCCCGATCTCCCGGTTGGTGAGCCCCTGCGCGGCCAGCCGTGCGACTCTCAGCTCCTGCGGGGTGAGGATGGCTGCGGTGTCCCGGGCCGGTGCGAGGTCGCGGTGCAGGTGCTGCCCGGTCAGTTCCTGTTCGGCCCGGGTGCGGGCGAGCAGGGGCGCCGCGTGCAGTCGCCGGAAGATCTCCGCGGCTTCGGCGAGCTGGGTCCGGGCGTCGGTACGGCGGCGGGCCCGCCGCAGCCACTCGCCGTACAGCAGGCGGGTGCGGGCGTGGTTGAAGGGCCGCGACCGGGCTCCGGGAACATCCAGCGCGAGCCGGAACTGCTCCTCCGCGTCCGCCCCCGACGCCAGCAGGGCATTCACCAGGTGCGTCGCGGAGATCGCCCACGCCGCCCCGGTCCGCTCGGCCCACCGCCGCAGCAGCCGCGCCTGTTCCTCGGCCGTCGCCCGCTGCCCGCTCTGGAGGGCGGCCTCGGCGGTGTCCGGCGCGGCGAGCACCGCGATGGTGGGGTGCGCCGCGTGGTGTCCGCCCTCGGTCAGGCGGACCAGGTAGTCCAGGGCTTCTTCGGCCCGGCCGGCGAAGAGCGCCGACATGCCGAGGGTCCACTGCGCGGCGGCGCTGAGCAGGCGCACACTGCGCGGCACGGAAACCTCGAAGGCCCGGGCGGCGTAGTCCGCGACGGCCGGCTCCTCGCCTCGGACGGCTGCCAGCCACCCCAGACAGTTGTGGCACTGCGACGCCAGGTGGTCGTCACCGATCTCCCCGGCCACCTGAAGCCCCTCCAGGGCGTCCGCCGCGGTCGACGCCCAGGAACCCTGCGCGATGCCCAGCGCAGCCGCCTGTGCCAGCGCCTGGGTCAGGGCGGTCACTTGATCCGTGGGCCGCAGCCGGTCGATCTCGCCGCGCAGGGCCTCCTCCAGGGCGGACTCGATTCCCCAGGCCATCGCCACCGGCGCCGGCGGCATCAGGAACCAGGAACTGCCGCTGAGCCGGCTGAGGACCTCGGCGTCGGGGGCCACGGCCTGGTGGCTGTCGTCGGCTCCGTCGCTCAGGTCCTGCGTCCACCACTGGCGCAGCAACGGCAGCAGATCGGCGTTCGGGAAGTTCCCCTGCGGAAGCCGCCGCTCGAGCCGCTCGAGCGCCTCGCGCTGCAGCTCGCCGTGCCCGGCCGCCCACGCCGCCCGCAGCGCCATGCTGCCGAGCTGGAACGCCTGCCCGGCGTCGGCCACCCGCTCCATGTCCCGCAGCAGCCGACGGCAGGCGATTTTCAGATCTCCGTGCGCGAACTCGATCAGGCCGCTCAGCCCTTCGCTGAGCTCCCCGACCGTGGCTTCGGAGGACATCCCCTCCGCCCGCTCCAGCATGCCCCGCGCCGCATCGACCTGTCCGGCCTCCCAGGCCGCCCTCGCCCCGTAGGACAGTAGGCGTGCCGCGTCGTCCGCGGCGGGTGACAGCCTCGCCGCACGCTGCAGGGCACGGGCAGCCGTGGCACAGCCGCCGCGCGACCAGGCACGGCGGGCCGACTCCTCCAGCAGCCGGGCCACCTCCTCGTCGGTTCCGCCCGTGGCTTCCACAGCTGCGGCGAGATGCCAGGGCCGCAACTCGCCGGCGTGCTCGCCGCTCAGCACGGAGGCGAGAGCGTGATGCACCGCCTGCCGGTCCACGGGCGGCGCCACGTCGTAGACCACCGCCCCCATGAGCGGGTGGCGGAAGCGGATCCGCCCGCCCGAGCCCGTGGTGAGCAGGCCCGAGTGCTGGGCCTCGTCCCACGCGGCCACGTCGAGGCCGAGCACGCCACCGGCCTGGCGCACGGTGTCCCGGTCACTGCGGTCGTCGGCGGCGGCGAGGAGAAGCGCGGTGCGGGCAGGCGCCGACAACCTCTCGATCCGGGCGTGGAAGGAACGACGCAGGCGGGGCCCGACGGAGATCTGGTCGTCGCCCAGCGGATACGCCGAGAGGTCGCCGGCCGCTTCGGACGTGGGCAGCTCCTGGAGTGCGAGCGGATTGCCGGCCGCCGCGCGGACCGTGCGGCGGATCACCGTCTCGTCCGCGTGCGGAGCGAGGGCACGGGCGAGGAGCCGTGCGTTGTCGTCGTCCAGCCCGCGGACCTCCATCGCCGCCAGTTTCTCCCAGGGGCCCTCGACGGGATCGTCGTGGCCGGTGAGGAGCATGACCACGGCCTCGTCGCGCAGCCGGCGAGCGACGAAGGCCAGGCACTGGGCGGACGGCTCGTCCAGCCACTGGGAGTCGTCGGCGACGATCAGAACCGGCCGCTTGTCGGCCAGCTCGCCGACGAGCGTCAGTACGGCCACGCCGATCAGAAACCGGTCCGCCGCATCGTTGCTGGTACCGAGCGCCCCGTTCAAGGCGTTGGCCTGCGGCTCCGGGAGCGTGCTGATCCGCTCCGTCACCGGCCACAGCAGTTCGTGCAGTGCGGCGAAGGCCAGCTGCGACTCAAGGCGAGTGCCCCCGCATCGCAGGACGGTGAAGTCCCCGGCGGCCGACTCAGTCGCGTATTCGAGCAGGGCGGTCTTACCGATGCCGGGGTCACCCCACAACATCACGCTCGCTCCCAATCCCTGACGGGCACCGTCAAGGATCCGGTCAAGGGCTGCCTGCTCCTGGCGCCGTCCGTACAGGTCCATTTGCTTGAAAGCCTAATGGGCTGCGGTCGCCCGGAGCCACTGCCGCAACCCGAGTTCAATGACACCAGGCCATATGTGACGGACACGGTGACGGACACGGTGACGGATCCGCTTGCCGCGCTTCCTTCGTAGCGTCGGGCGTGATCAGTGAACTCGCACCTCACCGCAGGAGAAGGACATGGCGACAAGGACATGGCGACGGTGATCCGGGGTCGGGAGCGTCGGCAGGACAGTGGCTCAGCTCGTTGTGACGGACGCCGATATCGCCGCGGCGGCCACGGACTCGAAACCGAGGCTGCGCTACACCGCCGTCCCGACCGCCGAACGCGTCAGCACGTTGCGCCACGTCTCCCTGCCCGGCCCTCGGCCAGCAGCCCGGCGCACCCAGCCGGCCGGCTGACACCCCCTCGTCCGTCGAGCCGATCGGGGCATCGAGGCAACAGCAAGGAGAAGCACGACATGGCCACGCGTCTGCGAGACCTGGTCCTGGGCGTCGCCTCTGCCAGGTCAGGGCGCCCTGACGAACACGTATCCCGGACGAACCGTCAGGGTCACCCCTGGAGCGAACGATGACGCAGCCCAGCACGATCAGCGTGGAGCGGTCGGCACCAGGAATCCGCACGATCACATTCTCGAATCCTCCGGTGAATCTCATCGTCGGGGAGACCGTGTCCCGACTGGTTGAGGTCGTCACGGAGCTGAGCGAGGACCCGCAGGTTCACGTTGCCATCTTCACCAGCAGTACACCCGGCTACTTCTTCAACCACTTCGATCTCGACCGGGTTGCCGACTTCATGCCGTCCGATCCGGAGGCGACGCCGGCGTGGATCGATCTCGTGGTACGGCTGTCCACAGCTTCGTTCATCAGCATCGCGTCCATCCGCGGACGGACCCGGGGCGGCGGGGACGAACTGGCCCTGGCCTGCGATCTGCGCTACGCCAGCCGCGAGCACGCGGTGTTCGGCCAGCCCGAGGTCGGCGGCGGGATTCTTCCCGGCGGCGGGGGCACGGAACGCCTGCCCCGACTCACGGGACGGGATCGGGCACTCGAAGCCATCCTCAGCAGCAACGACTACGACGCCGACACGGCAGAACGCTACGGATGGGTGACCCGCGCCGTCGCCGACGCCGAACTGGACGGCTTCGTGGACGGTGTGGCAAAGCGGCTGGCGTCCTTCGACAAGACAGCGCTGGCAGCCGCCAAGGCTCAGGTCAACCGGGCGACGCTCCCGCCCGACGCCGACCTGCGAGCGGCCTACACCGCATTCCTGGGCTCCCTGACCTGGCCAGGGGTCCAGGCATCCCTGCCCCGGTTCGAGAAGCTCCTTGCCGAAAAGGGTCCCGAAGAGGTGGAACTCCGCCTGGGCGACTACCTCGGCATCGCACGTCAGGAAAGCCGGTGAACACCGACTGCGAAGCGCCGCTCGCGACCAGTGGACGACGCCTCCGGGATCCCCTCCAGCGCCACGATCACAACAGCCTCCACCTGTTCGACACCGACGACCGGCGGGCGGCCGGGCCGGAGGCTCGTCGACCGGACCGTCCAGCAAGACCCGTAGCCACGGACGGACCGTGTCCGCCGACATGCGCAGGCGCCTGGCGACCCCGACGACGGAGGGAACATCAAAGGGCAGGCCCATACACGCCGGCACACCGCGCACCCGCACCCCGAGCGCCCGGGCGCGGTTCACCGGCCCGGACCAGTGCTCCACCACAGGCCGCCCGCCCTCACCCACCGCCCGTCACCAGCGGTTCCCAGCTTCGGACCGCGACACCGCACGAGCACCCGGCACAAGAACTCGTACAAGGCCCGACAACGGCCCGGCTGCGCAGGACACCAGAAGGAGTGGACCAATGAGGGGCACCGTCACCATCATCGACAAGGGCGACGTGCGGGTGCACAGTTACATGGCTCCCGACGACAGCATCAACGTCACCACCCAGCTGATCGAGACCCCGGGCCGGCTGGTCGCGGTGGACGGCCAGATCACGATCGCGGGCGCCGACGAGGTCGTCGCATACGCCAAGGAACTCGGCAAACCGCTGGACCGGCTCATCATCACCCATGAGCACCCGGACCACTTCCAGGGCGCGGCCCGCTTCAACGCACCCATTCACGCCCTGGCCGTCACGCGCGATCAGATGGCGGCGCGAGGCGACCTCAAGGACCCCACCGGCATCCCGGTCCCCGCGGCAGAGGTGGCCCCCACCGTCCTGATCACCCCGGGTACCGAGGTCATCGACGGCGTTCCCTTCGTCTTCGAAGCCCTTTCCGGCGGTGAGACCTCCGACCAGCTGCTGATCCGGCTGCCCGAACACGGGGTGCTGGTGGCGCAGGACGTCGTCTACCACAAGACCCATGTGTTCGTCGGAAACCACGACCTCGACCGCTGGCAGATCATCCTCCAGGAACTCGCCGACCCGGCTTACGACACGATCCTGCCCGGACACGGACTGCCCGCGGGACAGGCCGTTCTCGCGGAGATGGCCGAGTACCTGAAGGTCGCCGGTGAGCTCCTCGGCGACGACGGTCAGGCCTACAAGCAGGCCATCATCGAACGCTTCCCCACCTATGCGGCTCCCCTGGTGATCGACATCAGCAACTTCTACCTGTTCGGCACCCCGATCGTCATCCCGTCCGCCTGACCGCCTGGCCTTACAGATCGGTGCCGGTCGCGGGCCGACGGGTTCACCCGCGGGCGGTGGCTCTTGCCCGCCGAGTGATTCCCGGTCTATTGTATGATGATCGTAAGTTAAACGCTCGGGGAACGAGTGACAGCAACTCGGCCGGCGGCCTACATGGCCCACGCGGCCTCGGCAGGCAAGGCGGCCGCTCCAGCGCTCGTCATCAGCCCGAACGGCGCGCACGGCATGCCACGCAATGCATGCGGGCCCACCGCAGCCGATGCCGCCGCGACGGACAAGACGGCAGCACCGCACCCCCTCCAGGCGCAATCGCTCCGTGATCGTCGGACGCGATCACGGCCCCGAAAGCCACCCAACGAAACGGAACCACGCCATGAGCCAGCCCAGCACGATCCGCCTGGAGCGGACGACCCCGCGGACCGCCAGGATCACGTTCGCGAATCCGCCCGCGAACCTGGTGATTCCCGAGTCCGCCGTGACGCTGCTCAAGATCGTCAAGGAGCTCGAGAACGACCCGGACATCCAGGTCGTCGTCTTCAGCAGCGACCTCCCCGACTTCTTCGTCAACCACTACGACGGCGCCGCAGCCGCCGACCTCCCCCAGCCCGAGCACGAGGACGACAACCCGGTCTGGACCGACATGGTCCTGCGGCTGACCAAGGCTCCGTTCATCAGCATCGCGGCCATCCGGGGCCGCACCCGCGGCGCGGGCAACGAGCTGGCCCTCGCCTGCGACCTGCGCTACGCCAGCCGCGAGAAGGCGATCTTCGGCCAGCCCGAGGTCGGCATCGGCATCGTCCCCGGCGGAGGCGGCGGCGAGCGGCTGCCGCGCTCCATCGGCCGCGACCGCGCACTGGAGGCGATCCTGACCAGTGCCGACTACGACGCCGACCTGGCCGAGCGCTGGGGATGGGTCACCCGGACCCTGCCCGACGCGGAACTCGACGCCTTCGTCGACGCGACGGTCGCCCGCCTCGCCTCCTTCGACCGGCAGGCACTGGCGACCGCGAAGTCCCAGGTCAACCGGGCGACACTGCCGCCGGACGCCCACCTGGTCGCCTCCTTCGGCGAGTTCGCGGCCACACTGACGCAGCCGGGATTCGCCGCGCGTGCGGTCGGGCTCGGCGCGCTGGTCGCCGAGAAGGGCATCGACGTCGAGTACTCGCTGGGCGAGTACATCGGCCGCGTCAACGAGAACCTCTGATCACCTCCTGCCGAAGCACGACCGGCCCCGGCGACCGACAGGGACCCCAGTCGGCGCCGCGGCACCCTGGTGGGTTCCGGCCCCGGCCCACCAGGTTCCCAGCGGTGGTCGGGCATGCCTCGACGGCAGCCCGGCCCCCCACGGAGCGGACGCCATCGCGAAACCGTGCACGGCGGCTTCGTCGGGCCCTGAGCTCCTCTCCTCGGCTGCACGAACTGCCGCACTTCACCACCAGGCAAGTCCGCCAGCCAGGACATCCCCCCTTCCCTACGCGTCCGCCCACCCGAGCCGGGCGCCACCCCACTGATCCTCACCCACGACGGGCCGGGCTCCCCGGGCGGATTCCCGCACACGCTCGCCCCCTGAGCGACCCGCATGCACGGCGACACCCCGCTGCCCGTTCCACAGTTCCAGCAAGGCGCAGGCGCTGCCGCCTCGCAGCACCATGACCAAAGGCCTCCGCATCATGTCGAGCCACGACACGCCCAAACCCATCCGCGCGGACGCAGCACGTAACCGCACCCGCCTGCTCGACACGGCGCACCACGCGTTCACGTCCGGACAAGTACCGGTGTCCATGAAGCAGATCGCGCGGGACACGGGGGTCGGCATCGGCACGCTCTACCGGCACTTCCCCACCCGGGAAGCACTCGTCGAAGCGATCTACCGGCACGAACTGGCCCAGCTGTGCAACGACGCCGAGGCGCTCCTCCACACGAGGGATCCAGCCCACGCCCTGCGTAGCTGGATGGACCACTTCGCCGACTATGTGATGCCCCGACGAGAGACCGCAGACGCCCTACGGGCAGTGCTCGCGTCCGGCTCCGGGACCGTGTCGCCAGCACGTGAAAAGCTCTCCGCTGCGGTCCAAACCATCCTTGCCGCCGGAATCGCCACCGAGACTCTGCGTGACGACGTCCACGCCGAGGACATCGTCATCACCCTCGTCGGCATGCTCACAACTGCACCGCCGGCAGCTGGGAGCGACCAACTGGGCCGCATGTTCGACCTGCTCACGGACGCCGTCCGACGCCCCAGTACCCCACCGACCCGAACGCACCCCCCGCCCGGCGCGCCTATGACTCCCTCCGGGTCGGAAACCCCCTGACACCATGGACCCACCTTGCTCTTGTCGACCGCGCCCTATTGGCATTATGTACGTAATATAAGTGTCCTTGCGGGCGAGGTCGCCGGATCGGAACCAGCCCTCCTGGATCGCCTCGGCCGTCGCTCGGGCCGCTTGTAGTAGCCCTTCATGACGTTGTGCCCCTTGATCGCGATCTCCCCGATCTCGTCGGGGCCGCCCTCGACCTCGGACCAGTCGTCGCGGATGAGCCTCATCTCCACACCCGGGACGGGCACCCCGATGGAGCCAACGCGGGGTTCCTCGCCGAAGCGGGAGAAGGACGCGATCGGCGAGGTCTCGGACAGCCCGTAGCCCTCGAGGATCGTGACGCCGAAGCGGTCCTTGAACTGCTTGTGGATCTCGGCGGGCAGGGCCGCGCCACCGGCCACGGCCACGCGGAGGTTCGCCGCCAGGCGGGCGACGTCGACCGTCTCGTCGAGTGCGGCGAGCAGACCCCGGTACATCGTGGAGACCCCGGCGAAGAACGTCACGTCGTGGGCGAGCATGAGCCGCAGGGCCGCCCGTGCCTCGAACCTCGGCTGCATCACGATCGTGCCGCCGAACCCGAAGGCGCCGTTCTGGATCACGGTCTGGCCGAAGGCGTGGAACAACGGCAGCACACACAGGTACGTGTCGGGTCGCCCGGGATCGGACGCGAACAGGTCCCTGCCGATGAGCGCGTTGTCGTACACGTTGCGGTGCCGCAGCTCCGCGCCCTTGGGATGGCCGGTCGTGCCGGAGGTGTAGAGGACCACGGCGGTGTCGTCCTCGTCGCGCTCGACCGTCCGGAACGTCGCGGGCTGCTCGGCGACGGCCACGGCGTAGGACTCCGGGGTCCCGTCGCCGACCCCCTCCCCGCCCGGGGCTGCGGCACCGCTCTCGATCAGGAAGAACTCGGTGCAGCCCTCGGTCGCCCCAAACCCCTCCCACGCGGCTTGCGCGATCGGCAGCTCCGGCGTGCCCTCGAACGCGAAGTACGCCTTCGCGTCGGAGTCGGCGAGGTGGTAGGCGATCTCGCGGTGTGGGCGGTCGACCGGGCGAAGACCTGAGGCGGTGCGAAGCCCTCCGCTTTCCGGGCCGGCGGGCGGCGGACTCGGCGGTGGTGAGATCGCTGCCGCTCGGGCCCATGACGTGCCGTCCGGTGGGCGGTCCGCTCCCCGGCGTTGCGCCGAACGCCGCGTGGTGTCCGCGGTGGCGACGGTGCCGCTGCGGCGCACCCGCCCGGGGCCGAGGTGCGGTGGTGTCCCGGGCGCGGCGGATCGGCCGCAAAGTCGTCTGTCGATCGTAATATTACATGCGTCAGACCATGGATTAGGATGGGATGCAAGGCAATGGCCCGGCTGAGTTGATGGAGGAACCCTGTGGCGCGCTACACCAAGGAGCACAAGCAGGTGACCCGGCAACGGATCATCGAACGGGCCGGCCACCGGTTCAAGCAGGACGGCATAGACGGCTCCGGCATCTCCACCCTGATGTCGGACGCCGGACTCACCAACGGAGCCTTCTACGCCCACTTCGAGTCCAAGGACGACCTCGTCGCCAACGTCGTCGCCGACCAGCTGCGCACGCAGGTGAAGCAGTACGGCACGCTGCGACCCGGCCGCGAGGGACTCGAGGATTTCGTTCGCGAGTATCTGTCACCCCAGCACCGGGACAACCCCGGCGACGGATGCCCGTCCGCGGCCCTGCTCGACGAGATCGGCCGCTGCGGTGACGGGGCCAAGGGGGCCTACACCGACGGCGCCAAGGCCATCGTGGAAGAACTCGCCGCCCGCCTGGCACCCGAGGATCCACAGTCCGCCCGCGGTCAGGCCATCGGGCTCTTCACCATGGCGGTGGGAACGTTGCAGCTGTCCCGCGCCCTCTCCGACCGAAAGTTCTCCGACGAGGTCCTTGAGCAGGGAATCGAGAACGCCCTCACCTTCATCCGCTGAGGCGGACGGTCAATCCCCGGGCGGGTGACCGCCTGCCCCTGCCGCGCCCTGCGTGATGAGGTTGCCTCCGCACGCGAAAGCGATTCCATGCACGCCGACAATCCGGCCAGCGGGACGGCTCCAGGCCGCCTCACCACTCAGCGGGAGCTCGCCCGACCCCGCCTCGCACCGAGCAGCCAGCACTGGCTCAGCCCCCTGGAGGCTCCCGCCGCGTCACTGACGGGGCGTCCACCACGCCGTTCTCCGCATCGCCGTCCCGCACGACGACCACCTCGCCGGCGCCGCACGGCCGGGAAACGGCCAGGTCAGTGATGCCGGACAGACGCCTCGAGTCGCCCGCCCACCGGGCGTCACGACTCTGAGGCAACGTCCTCGGTTTGAGCGCCGACCGGACCGCGGACCTACGGCCGTTCGAGGAACTCGAGAGCGGTCGGCACGAACTGCTCATGGAACTGGAAGATGCCGCCGTGGCCGGCGTCGGGGTAGATCACCAGCTCGGCGTTCGGCAGTCGCCGGGCCAAGTCGACCGAGTTCTGCGTCGGAACCATCCTGTCGTCGTCACCGTTGGCGACGAGCACGGGCTGCTGGATCACGGAGAGATCCTGCGGACGTGCCAGCCCCCAGCGGTGGATGGCCTTGAGCTGAGAGAGGTAGGAGACGAGGGAGATCGCCTTGTCCCGGTCCTTCGTGCGCTCCTTCAGACGAGCCAGGAACTCCTTGCCGGCCCGACGCCCGTTCGCGGTGCGGGTGAAGAAGAGGAACTGCTTCGGATCCTGAAGGGTGATCAGCGCTCGGAGCGTGTCGAAGTGGGAGATCCGGGTCACGTTCTTGATGCCCTCACCGCCGGCAGGACCGGTGCCCGCAAGGATCAGTCTGCGGATGAGTTGCGGGTCGGTCTGCGCGATCACCTGGGCGATCATGCCGCCCATCGAGAAACTGAGGATGTCCACCTGCTTGAGTCCGAGCGCCCGGATGAAGGTGACGGCGTCCTTGGCCATCTCCTCGATGGTCTTCGGCGTCGAACCGGTGGAGGCGCCGACGCCCCTGCTGTCGAACGTAATCACCCGGTGCCCGGCGGCGATGCCGTCGACGACCCGGGGATCCCAGTTGTCGAGCACTGCGGCGAGGTGGGTGAGGAAGACCACCGGGACACCCGACCGGGGACCGAGCTCACGGTAGGCGAAGGTCACTCCGCCGGCGGTGACGGTGCGGGTCGGTGCGTTCTTGTACGACGTCACCACGTCGCCTCGTACTTCATGTGCGTCGTTCACGGTCGTGCCCTTCGATGTGAGGGTTGGCGCCAGTGTGCGCCGCCCCCTTCTTCCTTGCAGGGTGGGCGCAGGGCGGTAACCCGGTCTCCCGACTGCGGCTGCAGTCGGCGGCCAGAGGCCTCGGGCGGGGCCGCTCTGGGTCAGATCCCTGAGGTTCCCGCGACCTTTAAAGTATGACCGTAATTCCATGAGGGGGCAAGAGGGTAAGCGGAACGAGATGGGATAGCGACAGGGATCGCGGGTTCCGCCGAACGTCGGGATGCAGGCCATGCCCTGCCACCAGAACAGGACAGGCCCGTACATCAAGGTGCGTGCAGCCCAGCCACCGCAGTTGAGCTCTGTAGCTCTGGCCCGGCGCCGACAAACGGCGCAGGGCCCCCAGGACGGTTCACCGAAGGAATGGCTCAGAGCCCCGACTGGCCTCGTCCACCGAAGGGCACGCTCAGCGCCACGATCCGCAGAAGGCGTCGGCCCGGGCCCAGGTCGAGGCTCACGCCACCGGAGCCCCGTGGTCGTGGCCCACGATCACGGGCGCTCGACTCCCAGATCGCCGCCATGCTCGGGCGTATCGAGACCAGCAGCGCACGATCAGCTCAGCCGCAAGTCGCGCGATGACGCCGCCGCCAACCCGGCCCGGCGGACCGATACCGACTCGGCCGTCGTCGCCGTGCTCGTTCCGGTCGCGCTCATGCTGCTGCGGACCTTCGCCGAGACGGTTCTCGACGAGTCCGACGAATGCGCCGCGCTCTCACGCGGACCGCGGGCATCCCTGCTGTACGCAGGCCGGCCAACCGGCAAGACGCTGGACAGCGACGTAGGAGTTGCGAGCGGGGACCATCACATCGTGCAGGCCATTGGCGCAAGGGACCGGGGGCTTGATGGCCTCCAGTTCCGCCCGCACCTGATCGAAGGGGACTGCCAGGAGCTGGCCCGCCATAGCGATCATGCCCCTGCGCGGCCGTCTCGGAGACCGCGGGGCCGTCGGCTGCGAGACGTGGCACAGCGAAGCGCCTGGCAGGGCTTCTTCGAAAAGAATTCCTGGATCTTCGGATACGGTCTCACCTTCGTTGCCTGTGACCCCTACGACGACGGCAAGCTGGAGCGCATCACGACCGGCGCGAACATCTTCGCGGGGGCGGGAAAGCGCAGTGACGCCGTCATGCGTCCCAGGGGCTTCATCAGCAGCCTGCTGTTCTGCGAGATCAAGACCCATCTGACATCCCTGCTGGCCAGCGCACCGTACCGGGCGCCGGACGTCTATCAGGTCTCCAAGGAAGTCGTCGGCGCCGTGGCGCAGGTACAGAAGACCGCCTACAAGGCCCAACAACTGGTCAGCGGTCAACTGCACAGGCAGTTCCGGGACGACGGTGCCCCGACCGGCATCGAGGTCTCCACCGTCCGACCGCGACAGGTGCTCGTGATCGGAAGCCTCAACGAGTTCACCGACGGCGGCGCGGCGAACCCCGAGAAGATGACTTCCTTCAGCAGTACAGGCGATCCATCCAGGACGTCGAAGTCATCACGTTCGACGAGCTCTACTAACGGGCCTGCTTCATCGTGCAGGACAGATGAAGCACGAACGAACCGAGCCGGAAACTCCCGAGCTGAGAGCAGCCAGTCCGAACATCCCGGCTGGCTGCTCCCCCTCGCCAGCCGTCAGCGAGCGTCTCGGGCGATCCGCCGACCGACCGCGGCCCACGTCAGCTCAGTGCTTCTCTCGGGCACGGCTCCCGTCAGGCCATCGAGATGATCAACGGCCTCCCCAGTGATATAGCGGTCGGGATGACCTGCACGATCACCCGCAACCCGGACTTTGGAAACGACCCTGCCTCATGCCTCCCGTGTCCGGCACGAGAAGACACCGCGCGAGAAGCAGTACCTGCGTGTACTGCTTCGCCCGCAAGACGCACAGCTACCTGGACCTGGACACCGGGATCGGCTTCGACACCCAGATCGTGGCCAAGGTGAACGCGCCGGAGCTGCTCCGCCGCCAGCTGGGCCCACGCCGCTGGCTCGGCGACCACATCGCGATGGGCACCAACGTCGACTGCTACCAGCGCGCCGAGGGCCGCTACCGGCTGATGCCCGGGATCATCTCCGCCCTCACCGAGCAGGCGAACCCGTTCTCGATCCTCACCAAGGGCACCCTGATCCTGCGCGACCTGGACCTGCTGCGCCGGGCGGCGGACGTCACGGAGGTCGGCATCTCTGGAGGAGCCGGCACTGCCGGAGCCGACCCGGCTCACGCTGCTCTGAGCGCGTGGGTGACCGGGGCGTTCGGGCGCAACCCTCGGGCCAATTGGGTCATTAATCGTCAGAATGCGTTCTTTCGGGTCCTGTTTCCGGGACGATGCGGCGAGGACCGTGACACGTGCGGTCCGCGACCCTCCGTCCTGGGAGGACCCCATGCGAACACGCGCAGCCGTGCTGTGCGCCGCCGCCGCTGCCGTGGCCGGTTCGTTCACCGCCCCGCCCGCGACCGCCGTCACCCGAGCCCCCGTCCAGGTGTCCCCGGTGGCCTGGAAGAAGTGCGGCACCACCGACTACCCGACGCTCCAGTGCGGCTCGGTCAAGGTGCCGCTCGACCACCGGAACCCGCGCGGAAAGCAGATCGCCCTCGCCCTCACCCGGGTCCCGCACACCGCGCCGGCCTCTCAGGGTCCACTGCTGGTCAACCCCGGCGGCCCCGGCGGCAGCGGGCTGAGTCTCGCGGGCTTCGTGGCGTCCACACTGCCCAAGAAGGTGGCGGCCCGGTACGACGTCATCGGCTTCGACCCGCGCGGGGTCGGCAGGAGCAGCCCGGCGGTCGACTGCGCGCCCGGCCACTTCAAGCCGGTGCGCCCCGACCCGGTCCCGGCCACCCCCGCCCTCGAACAGGCGAACCTCAAGCGGGCGCAGTCGTTCGCGGCGGCCTGCGGCAGGAAGTACGCGAACCTGCTGCCCCACCTCGACACGGTCAGCGCCGCCGAGGACCTGGACTCGATCCGCCAGGCCCTCGGCGCGCGTCGGATCAGCTACTTCGGCTACTCGTACGGCACCTACCTGGGCGCGGTCTACGCGAAGCTGCACCCGGACCGGATCCGCCGCCTGGTCCTGGACTCGATCGTCGACCCCACGGGCGTCTGGTACGACGACAACCTGAGCCAGGACTACGCGTTCAACAGCCGCCAGCGCGCCCTGATGGCGTGGATCGCGAAGTACGACTCCACCTACAAGCTCGGCACCGACCCGGAGAAGGTCGAGGCCAAGTGGTACGCCATGCGGGCCGCGCTGGCGAAGGAGCCTGCGGGCGGCAAGGTGGGCGCCGCCGAGTTGGAGGACACCTTCATCCCGGGCGGCTACTACAACGGCTACTGGCCCTATCTGGCCGAGGCGTTCTCCGCCTACGCCAACGGCAGGAAGACGGCCGCGCTGGTCGAGGCGTACGAGAACTTCGCCGCCGTCGACGCCTCCGGCGACAACGGCTACAGCGTCTACGCGGCCGTCCAGTGCCGGGACTCCTCCTGGCCGCGGGACTGGAACCAGTGGCGCAAGGACACCTGGGCGGCATACGAGAAAGCGCCGTTCATGGCCTGGAACAACGCCTGGTACAACGCGGCGTGCGCGTACTGGCCCACGAAGACGCTCACCCCCCTGAACATCGCGAACGGCAAGCTCCCGCCGGTCCTCCTCTTCCAGGCGACGGACGACGCGGCCACCCCCTACCAGGGCGGCGTCACGGTCCACCGGCTGCTGGCCGGCTCCAGCCTGGTCGTGGAGCAGGGCGGCGGCAACCACGGCATCACGCTCAGCGGCAACACCTGCCTGGACGCCTACCTCGCCGCCTACCTGGCCGACGGCACGGTCCCGCGCGGCGAGGGCACCGCCGACGCGGTCTGCCGCAAGACCCCCGACCCCAAACCCCTGACCACCAAGGCCGCCTCGACGTCGTCCCGCGGCTCCACCCTGCACACCCTGCTGGGCTTCCGCGGCTGAGCCGATTCTGACGGCCCGTCGCGAATCATGGGCGGACGGAGCCGTCCGATCCCTAAGGTGCCGCCATGAACGACGACTCGCTCCACGGCTCCTCTGCCCATGACGCCGCCCTTCATGTCCGCCCGATGACGCTCGACGACTGCTGCCGGGTCTCGGAGATACGCGTCCGGGGCTGGCAGTACGCCTACCGGGGCCTCATGCCGCAGCCGTTCCTGGACGGGCTCAGTGCCGAGCGGGACGCCGAGCGGCGGCGGGCCAGGTTCCGCGACGGCCGGGACGGAGTGACGGAGCTGGTGGCGGTGCGCGACGGCACGATCGTGGGCTGGGCCGCGCACGGGCCCTACCGGGAGGGTGAAACACGCACCGGGGACGCCGAGTTGTACGCCATCTACCTGGACGAGGCGCACCTCGGCACCGGCGCCGGGCGGGCGCTGCTCGCGACGGTTCTTGAGCAGTGCGCCGGGTACGCGCGCGTGTATCTGTGGGTGCTGAAGGAGAACGCGCGCGCCCGGCGGTTCTACGAGATCGCGGGCTTCGTCGCCGACGGCGCCGAGGAGCCGTACGAGGTCGACGGGGTGCCGGTGCCCGAGGTGCGGTACGTCAAGGAGCCCGGCGTCACCTCTGCCTAGGGATGCGGGCGAGGGCCTGCACCGCCGCCTCGGCGAGGGTGGGGTGCGCCAGGGCCTCGGTCAGGACGCGGCGGGCGCGGTTGTCGCCGAGGACACCGAGGCCGTCCACACAGGCGAGGGCGACCCTGCGGTAGGGGTCGTGCGGGCGCAGCCGGCGTTCCAGGGTGGTGATCAGCGCGGGGACGGACTCCGGGGCGCCCAGTTCGACCAGCAGGCGGACGGGGTGCAGGGCATAGGCGACGCGCAGTTCGTTGGTGGCGAGGGCGGCGGCCGCGCGGGCGGTACGCGGGTCCCGCAGGCGGGCGAGGGCGTAGGCGGCGGAGGCGCAGCGGGGTGGGTCGCGGTGATTGAGCAGGAGCACCAGGGTCTCGAAGGCCCGCCGGTCGCCGGCCGTCCCCAGCCGGAAGGCCGCCAGCTCCCTGGCCCACAGGGGCTGTCCGGCGGCGGTCAGCACCTCCGCCAGTTCGTGGTGGTCCTCGGTGGCCAGAAGCCGGTCGTAGGCGGCCGTTCCCTGCGACTCCTGCCGCAAACGCTCCGTGAGTGATCGCAACTCTTCGTCCACGAAGCCCAGCGTAGAGGGGTCGCGGGGATGGAGGGACGTACATCACAAAGTCGGGGGGCTGGCGCGCTCGTTACCCGCCGGTTAAGCTCAATCGAGCGAGTCACCCACTCGCCATCGCTCACGTCGGTTTGGTGACGCAGCCGCGTGAGTGTCAGGTCGGTTCGGTACCTCGGTACCGCAGTACGACTCGGCTCCGGGACAGGGCCGGTCGGAATCCGCCGCTCCCGGGCGTGTGCGCGCCCGCGGCAGCAGCACCGGGCGTGTGCGCTCGCAGCCCGGCGACACCCGCATTCACGCAGCTCTCTCCGCACCCGGTGCGCCCCCTCGGCGCACCCGGGCGCGTTTCCAGTCGTCACCCTCATTCCTGGAGTCCCGCGATGGCCACTCCCCAGTCCGACCCTTCCCTGTCCCCGCTCAGGACGATCGCCGTCATCGGCCTCGGCACCATGGGCACCGGTATCACCGAGGTCCTCGCGAGGGCCGGCCGCGAGGTGATCGGCATCGACGTCAGCGAGGCCCAGGCCGCCAGGTCCCTCGCCGCCCTGGAGGCCTCGACGGCCCGGGCCGTGGCGCGCGGCAGGCTCACCGAGCAGGAGCGCGCCGACCTGCTGGCCCGGGTCCGTACCGGCACCGACCTGACGGCCGCGGCCGACGCCGGCCTCGTCATCGAGGTGGTCCCGGAGTCGTACGACATCAAGCACCAGGTCTTCCGGGAGCTGGACGGCATCGTCGGCCCCGAGACCGTCCTCGCGACCGGCACCAACGCGCTCTCCGTGACCCGGCTGGCCGCCGACTCGGCCCGTCCCGAGCGCGTCCTCGGCCTGCACTTCTTCAACCCGGCCCCGGCGATGAAGCTGGTCGAGGTGGTCTCCTCGGTCCTCACCGCGCCGAGCGCCGTCGCCGCCGTCACCGACCTGGCCATCGAGCTGGGCAAGGAGCCGGTCGCGGTCGGCGACCGCCCCGGGTTCGTCGCGGACGGCCTGCTGTTCGGCTACCTCAACCAGGCCGCCGCGATGTACGAGGCGAAGTACGCCTCCCGCGAGGACATCGACGCGGCCATGCGGCTCGGCTGCGGCCTGCCGATGGGCCCCCTCGCCCTGCTCGACCTGATCGGCATCGACACCGCGCGTACGGTCCTGGAGGCCATGTACGCCGAGTCCCGCGACCGGCTGCACGCCCCGGCCCCGATCCTCAAGCAGCTCAGCGAGGCGGGCCTGACCGGCCGCAAGTCGGGCCGCGGCTTCTACACGTACGAGACCCCGGGCAGCACCACCGTCGTCCGTGACGCGCTCACCCCGCTGGACGGCGCCGCGCTCACCCCGGGCCGTACGGTCCGCTCGGTCGGCGTCGCCGGCTCCGGCACCATGGCCTCCGGGATAGCCGAGGTCTTCGCCAAGGCCGGGTACGAGGTCGTCCTCGCCGCCCGCAGCGAGGAGAAGGCGCAGGCGGCGAAGGCCCGTATCGGCAAGTCCCTGGACCGCTCCGTCGGCAAGGGCCGGATGACCGCCGAGGCCGCCGCCCAGACCCTGGACCTGATCACCCCGGTGGGTTCGTACGACGCCTTCTCGGACGTGGACCTGGCCGTCGAGGCGGTCGCCGAGGACCTGGAGGTCAAGCAGCAGCTGTTCGCGACCCTGGACAAGGTCTGCAAGCCGGGCGCGGTCCTGGCCACCACGACCTCCTCGCTGCCGGTCGTCGCCTGCGCCCGCGCCACCTCACGTCCGCAGGACGTGATCGGCATGCACTTCTTCAACCCGGCGCCGGCCATGAAGCTGGTCGAGGTCGTCCGGACCGTGCTGACCGCCGAGGACGTCCACGCCACGGTCCGCGAGGTCTGCGCGAAGATCCGCAAGCACGCGGTCGACTGCGGTGACCGGGCCGGATTCATCGTGAACGCGCTGCTGTTCCCCTACCTCAACAACGCGATCAAGATGGTCGAGGAGCACTACGCGTCCCTCGACGACATCGACGCGGCGATGAAGCTGGGCGGCGGCTACCCGATGGGCCCGTTCGAGCTGCTCGACGTGGTCGGCCTGGACGTCTCGCTCGCCATCGAGAAGGTGCTGCACCGGGAGTTCCGCGACCCGGGCCTCGCGCCCGCGCCGCTCCTGGAGCACCTGGTGGCCGCAGGCTGCCTCGGCCGCAAGACCGGCCGCGGCTTCCGCGAATATGCCCGCCGCTGACGGCGTCGGCGACTGGTTCCGGGACGAGAAGGAATGGGGCGGACTGCTCGACCCCGGCAGCCATCTCGCGCCCATCCAGCCCGGCGGTCCCCCGCCCTTCACGGGCGGGGGAAACCCCGGACATGCGCATCAAGCTGCGCACATGCAGTACGTTCGGGTCATGCCCCAGCCCGCCAAGTCCTCACGTACCCCCGCCACGCCCGATGCGCCGGAGAGTGCCGCGGGCAGCCGCGCGGCGGCCCAGCGGCTCAAGATGCGCCGCGAACTGGCGGCCGCCGCGATGGAGCTCTTCGCGACGAAGGGGTACGAGGCGACCACCGTCGACGAGATCGCGGCGGCGGCCGGGGTCGCCCGCCGCACCTTCTTCCGTCACTTCCGTTCCAAGGAAGAGGCGATCTTCCCGGACCACGACGACACGCTGATCCGTGCCGAGGCCGTGCTGAACGCGGCCCCGGCCCACGAGCACCCGCTCGACACGGTGTGCCGCGGCATCAAGGAAGTCATGAAGATGTACGCGGGCCGGCCGGAGATCTCGGTCGCCCGCTACAAGCTCACCCGCGAGGTGCCGACGCTGCGTGAGGCGGAGATCGCGTCGGTGGCCCGGTACGAGCGGCTCTTCACCCGCTACCTCCTCGGCCACTTCGACGAGCACGCCCACGCGGACGACGCGAACGACGACCCCTTGCTTGCCGAGGTCGCGGCGTCGGCGGTGGTCACCGCCCACAACCACGTGCTGCGCCGCTGGCTGCGGGCCGGCGGCCAGGGAGACGTGGAGACCCAGCTGGACCACGCCTTCGCGATCGTGCGGAAGACGTTCGGGACGGGGATCGGGGCGGGCCGGGACACGACGGCGCACCGGCCGGCCGCCGCGAGCACCCTCGCCTCGCAGGGCGAGGTGCTGGTCACGGTGGCCCGCACCGACGCTCCCCTGGACGAGGTCATGCGGACCATCGAGCAGGCGCTCAAGGAACGCTGAGCCTCCGTCCGGGAGTGCCCTTGGCCACCCTGCCGCTGTGATGACGGCCACCCGCCCGGGTGGCCGTTTTGGCATGTCAGGGCAGCTTTTCAGGCATCTTTCAGCGGCCGTTCGATCGATCATCGCTCATTTGTTACGTAAAGATTTCATCTGAGGCGAAGTGCTGGCACTCAGTGCCTTGCGGCCTGACACGCGGTGTCATACGTTGATGGTGTCCGGCCTGTCCCGGTGAGCCCATCGGCCCGCCCGCCGGACGCCTGCGTCACAGGCAACCTCCCGCGCCACAAAGCGCTGCCGAAGCACCACCCCGCCGAACCGACGGCACCCTTTCCCGAAACCCTCAGCAGCACCGACGTAACCCTCAGCACCCCTTCCCTCAGGGGCGCACACCGCCGGAGGCAACACCGTGACCACTCAGGACATTCTGGACGCGATCCAGTCGCCGGAATCGACGCCGGCCGACTTCGCCGCCCTTCCGCTTCCCGAGTCGTACCGCGCGATCACCGTGCACAAGGACGAGACGGACATGTTCGCGGGCCTGGAGACCCGCGACAAGGACCCGCGCAAGTCGATCCACCTCGACGAGGTCCCCCTGCCCGAGCTCGGCCCGGGCGAGGCCCTGGTCGCCGTCATGGCATCGAGTGTCAACTACAACTCGGTGTGGACCTCGATCTTCGAGCCGCTGTCGACCTTCGGCTTCCTGGAGCGCTACGGCCGCCTCAGCGAGCTGACCAAGCGGCACGACCTGCCCTACCACATCATCGGCTCCGACCTCGCGGGCGTGGTCCTGCGCACCGGCCCCGGCGTCAACGCCTGGAAGCCCGGTGACGAGGTCGTCGCGCACTGCCTCTCCGTGGAGCTGGAGTCGTCCGACGGCCACAACGACACCATGCTCGACCCCGAGCAGCGCATCTGGGGCTTCGAGACCAACTTCGGCGGGCTCGCCGAGGTCGCGCTGGTCAAGTCCAACCAGCTGATGCCGAAGCCGGACCACCTCAGCTGGGAGGAGGCCGCCGCCCCTGGTCTGGTCAACTCCACCGCCTACCGGCAGCTGGTCTCCCGCAACGGCGCCGGCATGAAGCAGGGCGACAACGTGCTGATCTGGGGCGCGAGCGGCGGTCTCGGCTCGTACGCCACGCAGTTCGCGCTGGCCGGCGGCGCCAACCCCATCTGCGTCGTGTCCTCGCCGCAGAAGGCGGAGATCTGCCGGGCGATGGGCGCCGAGGCGATCATCGACCGCAACGCCGAGGGCTACAAGTTCTGGAAGAACGAGCAGGAGCAGGACCCGAGGGAGTGGAAGCGCTTCGGCAAGCGCATCCGCGAGCTCACCGGCGGGGAGGACGTCGACATCGTCTTCGAGCACCCGGGCCGCGAGACCTTCGGTGCCTCGGTCTACGTCACCCGCAAGGGCGGCACGATCGTCACCTGTGCCTCCACCTCCGGCTACAACCACGAGTACGACAACCGCTACCTGTGGATGTCCCTGAAGCGGATCATCGGCTCGCACTTCGCCAACTACCGCGAGGCCTGGGAGGCCAACCGGCTGATCGCGAAGGGCAAGATCCACCCCACCCTGTCGAAGGTCTACTCCCTGGAGGAGACCGGCCAGGCCGCCTACGACGTGCACCGCAACCTCCACCAGGGCAAGGTCGGTGTGCTGTGCCTCGCCCCCGAGGAGGGCCTCGGCGTGCGCGACGAGGAGATGCGGGCCAAGCACCTCGACGCCATCAACCGCTTCCGCAACATCTGAGACACCCGAGGTCATAGATGACTGAGCGTCAGATCGCCGACGGGGCTCGTGTGAAGGACCGGCCGTGGCTTATGCGCACGTACGCCGGGCACTCCACGGCCGAGGCGTCCAACGAGCTGTACCGGCGCAACCTCGCCAAGGGCCAGACGGGCCTGTCGGTGGCGTTCGACCTGCCGACGCAGACCGGCTACGACCCCGACCACATCCTCGCCCGCGGCGAGGTCGGCCGGGTGGGCGTGCCCGTCTCGCACCTCGGTGACATGCGCCGGCTGTTCCAGGACATCCCCCTGGAGCAGATGAACACCTCGATGACGATCAACGCCACCGCCATGTGGCTGCTGGCGCTCTACCAGGTCGTCGCCGAGGAGCAGGGCGCGGACATCACCAAGCTCCAGGGCACGACCCAGAACGACATCGTCAAGGAGTACCTGTCCCGGGGGACGCACGTCTTCCCCCCGGGGCCGAGCCTCCGGCTGACTACGGACATGATCGCGTACACGGTCTCCCACCTCCCGAAGTGGAACCCGATCAACATCTGCAGCTACCACCTGCAGGAGGCGGGCGCCACGCCGGTCCAGGAGATCGCGTACGCGATGTCCACCGCCGTCGCCGTCCTGGACGCGGTGCGCGACAGCGGCCAGGTGCCGCAGGAACGGATGGGTGACGTCGTCGCCCGTATCTCCTTCTTCGTGAACGCGGGCGTCCGCTTCGTCGAGGAGATGTGCAAGATGCGCGCGTTCGGCCGCATCTGGGACAAGGTCACCCGTGAGCGGTACGGCATCGAGGACGCCAAGCAGCGCCGCTTCCGGTACGGCGTGCAGGTCAACTCCCTGGGGCTGACCGAGGCGCAGCCGGAGAACAACGTCCAGCGCATCGTCCTGGAGATGCTCGCCGTGACGCTGTCGAAGGACGCACGCGCGCGTGCCGTGCAGCTTCCCGCGTGGAACGAGGCCCTCGGCCTGCCCCGGCCCTGGGACCAGCAGTGGTCGCTGCGCATCCAGCAGGTGCTCGCCCATGAGAGCGACCTGCTGGAGTACGACGACATCTTCGAGGGTTCGCACGTCATCGAGGCGAAGGTCGCCCAGCTGGTCGAGGACTCCCTCGCCGAGATGGACCGGATCCAGGAGATGGGCGGCGCGATGGCCGCCGTCGAGTCCGGCTACCTGAAGTCCCAGCTGGTGGCGTCGCACGCCGAGCGGCGGGGCCGGATCGAGTCCGGCCAGGAGAAGATCGTCGGTGTCAACATCTTCGAGACCACCGAGCCGAATCCGCTCACCGCCGACCTGGACACGGCCATCCAGACCGTCGACCCGGCGGTCGAGGCGAGGGTCGTTGCGGCGATCGGTCGCTGGCGCGACACGCGCTACCAGCCGCCGTTCAACCACCCGCGGCCCTGCAAGGCCCTGGAGCGGCTGAAGGAGGCCGCCAAGGGCACCGACAACCTCATGGCGGCCACCCTGGAGTGCGCCCGCGCGGGCGTGACGACCGGCGAGTGGGCCGGGGCCCTGCGTGAGGTGTTCGGCGAGTTCCGGGCGCCCACCGGGGTCTCCTCGGCTCCGACAGCGGTCCCCGTCGAGGCGGGCTCGGCGCTCGCCGAGGTGCGGGCCAAGGTGGACGCCACCGCCCGCGACCTGGGCAGCGGCAAGCTGCGGTTCCTGGTCGGCAAGCCCGGTCTGGACGGGCATTCCAACGGCGCCGAGCAGATCGCGGTGCGGGCCAGGGACGCCGGCTTCGAGGTGGTCTACCAGGGCATCCGGCTCACTCCCGAGCAGATCGTGGACGCGGCCCTGGCCGAGGACGTGCACGCGGTGGGCCTGTCGATCCTCTCCGGGTCGCACACCCAGCTGGTCCCCGACGTCCTGGAACGACTCCGTGTGGCCGGTGCCACAGATATACCGGTGATCGCCGGTGGCATCATCCCGAACGGGGATGCCGAGCAGCTCAGGGAAGCCGGAGTGGCGGCGGTCTTCACCCCGAAGGACTTCGACATCACCGGAATCATCGGCCGCATCGTCGACGAGATCCGCAAAGCGAACAAGCTCGACCCTCTGGAGGTCCCCGCATGACGACGCCCGTCAACCGTCTCCGCCCGCGGCGCTCGTGCCTGGCAGTACCCGGTTCGAACCCGCGCTTCCTGGAGAAGGCGCAGGGTCTCCCGGCGGACCAGGTCTTCCTCGACCTGGAGGACGCGTGCGCGCCGCTCGCCAAGCCCGAGGCGCGGCACACCATCGTCAAGTTCCTCAACGAGGGCGACTGGACCGGCAAGACGCGCGTGGTCCGCGTCAACGACTGGACGACCGAGTGGACGTACCGTGACGTCGTGACCGTGGTCGAGGGCGCCGGGCAGAACCTGGACTGCATCATGCTGCCGAAGGTGCAGACGGCCCAGCAGGTCGTCGCGCTGGACCTGCTGCTGACCCAGATCGAGAAGACCATGGGCTTCGAGGTCGGCAAGATCGGCATCGAGGCGCAGATCGAGAACGCGCAGGGCCTCAACAACGTCAACGAGATCGCCACCGCGTCCCAGCGCGTGGAGACGATCATCTTCGGCCCGGCCGACTTCATGGCCTCCATCAACATGAAGTCGCTGGTCGTGGGCGAGCAGCCGCCCGGCTACCCGGCGGACGCCTACCACTACATCCTGATGAAGATCCTGATGGCCGCCCGCGCCAACAACCTCCAGGCGATCGACGGCCCCTACCTCCAGATCCGCAACATCGACGGCTACCGCGAGGTCGCCCGGCGCGCCGCCGCGCTCGGCTTCGACGGCAAGTGGGTGCTGCACCCGGGGCAGGTCGAGGCGTCCAACGAGATCTTCTCGCCGTCGCAGGAGGACTACGACCACGCCGAGCTGATCCTGGACGCGTACGACTACTACACATCCGAGGCGGGCGGCAAGAAGGGCTCCGCGATGCTCGGCGACGAGATGATCGACGAGGCCAGCCGCAAGATGGCCCTGGTCATCTCCGGCAAGGGCCGGGCCGCCGGCATGCAGCGCACGTCGAAGTTCGAGATCCCGGAGGCCTGAGGGCGATGCAGTTCGGACGCACGTACGAGGAGTTCGAGGTCGGTGCGACGTACAAGCACTGGCCCGGGAAGACGGTCACGGAGTACGACGACCACCTGTTCTGTCTCCTCACCATGAACCACCACCCACTCCACATGGACACGAACTACGCCGAGAAGACGACGGACTTCGGCAAGAACGTGGTGGTCGGGAACTACATCTACTCGCTGCTGCTCGGCATGTCCGTCCCGGACATCTCGGGCAAGGCGATCGCGAACCTGGAGATCGAGTCGCTCAAGCACGTGGCGCCGACCTTCCACGGCGACACGATCTACGGCCAGACGACCGTGCTCGACAAGTGGCCCTCCAAGTCGAAGAACGACCGCGGGATCGTCTACGTCGAGACCAAGGGCTACAAGCAGGACGGCACGCTGGTGTGCGTGTTCCGCCGCAAGGTGATGGTGCCGACCGAGACGTACATCAAGGAGCGCGGCGGCGAGCAGCCGGGCCGCCCCGAGCTCAAGGAACAGGGGAAGTAAGCGATGGCCCGTCTCGCCCAGACCGCCGGTCTGACCGACGTCCAGCAGGAGATCCTCTCCACTGTCCGCGACTTCGTGGACAAGGAGATCATCCCGGTCGCCACCGAGCTGGAGCACCGCGACGAGTATCCGCAGCAGATCGTCGACGGCCTCAAGGAGCTCGGCCTCTTCGGCCTGATGATCCCCGAGGAGTACGGCGGCCTGGGCGAGTCCCTTCTGACGTACGCGCTGTGCGTCGAGGAGATCGCCCGGGGCTGGATGTCCGTCTCCGGGATCATCAACACGCACTTCATCGTGGCGTACATGCTCAAGCAGCACGGCACGCAGGAGCAGAAGGAGCACTTCCTGCCGCGGATGGCGGCCGGCGACATCCGCGGCGCGTTCTCGATGTCGGAGCCGGGCCTCGGCTCGGACGTGTCGGCGATCACCTCGAAGGCGGTGCGGGACGGCGACGAGTACGTCCTGAACGGCCAGAAGATGTGGCTGACGAACGGCGGTACGTCGTCCCTCGTGGCCGTCCTCGTACGAAGTGACGAAGGACACCCCGAGGGCACGGCTCCCCACAAGTCGATGACGACCTTCCTGGTGGAGAAGGAGCCGGGCTTCGGCGAGGTGCGCCCCGGCCTCACCATTCCCGGCAAGATCGACAAGATGGGCTACAAGGGTGTCGACACCACCGAGCTGATCATGGACGGGCTGCGGATTCCCGCCGATCGGGTGCTCGGCGGCGTCACCGGCCGAGGTTTTTACCAAATGATGGACGGGGTCGAGGTCGGCCGCGTCAACGTGGCGGCGCGTGGCTGCGGCGTCGCACAGCGTGCGTTCGAACTGGGCGTCCGGTACGCCCAGCAGCGTCACACGTTCGGCAAGGCGATCGCCCAGCACCAGGCCATCCAGTTCAAGCTCGCGGAGATGGCCACCAAGGTCGAGGCCGCGCATGCCATGATGGTCAACGCCGCACGCAAAAAGGACTCCGGGGAACGAAACGACCTTGAGGCAGGGATGGCGAAGTACCTCGCCTCCGAGTACTGCAAGGAGGTCGTGGAGGACGCCTTCCGGATCCACGGCGGCTACGGCTTCTCCAAGGAGTACGAGATCGAACGTCTCTACCGTGAGGCGCCGATGCTGCTGATCGGCGAAGGCACCGCCGAGATCCAGAAAATGATCATCGGGCGGAGACTGCTCGAAGAGTATCGATTCCAGGGCTGATTGTCCTGATACGGGGTGTTTTCTTCGAGAAGAAGATCACACCCCGTCAACGGTCTTCAGCCGCCGACTCGTCTTCCTGGCTTGCCCAGTTGTGGCCCCCGACCGGTACGATCCCGGAAAGCCGCCGTCCCCGTTTCCCGCGCGGCATCATCCGCTACGAAGGTCATCCATGCCCCACAGCCAAACCTCTGCACATCGAGACAGCCTGGCCGGCGTACGCCTCGCGCGCGGAGCATCGCCGTGGCTTCTCCCGACCGTCGCCACCGCAGCCGTCAGCCTGCTCCGCGCCCGTCGCTCCGGCGCGGCCAAGGCCGTCGCCGTGCCCGCCACCGCGCTGGCGGCGGGCATGCTGTGGTTCTTCCGCGACCCCGAGCGTGAGATCGCCCAGGGCCGTGTCATCTCCCCCGCCGACGGTGTGGTGCAGAGCATCATGCCCTGGAAGGACGGCCGCACCCGCGTCGCCATCTTCATGAGCCCGCTCAACGTCCACGTCAACCGAGCGCCCCTCTCGGGCCAGGTGACGTCGGTGGAGCACATCCCCGGTGGCTTCGTTCCCGCCTTCAACAAGGAGAGCGAGAACAACGAGCGCGTAGTCTGGCATTTCGACACCGAACTCGGCGACATCGAGATGATCCAGATCGCCGGCGCGGTGGCCCGCCGTATCGTCCCCTACGTCCCTCAGGGTACGAAGGTCGAGCAGGGCGACCGCATCGGGCTGATCCGCTTCGGCTCGCGCGTCGACATCTACCTGCCGGAGGGCGTGGAGGTGGCGGTCGAGGTCGGCCAGAAGACCGTGGCTGGGGTGACTCGCATTGACCGTGATTGATCCAGAGACCCAGGCGGGCTGGGTGCCCGAGGCCGACGAGATCGGCGAGGACGAGGAGGAGATGCCGCTCTCTCTCCGCCTCTCGATAGCGGACACCCTCACGCTCGGCAACGCGACGTGCGGCTTCATGGCGGTGTACTTCACCACCACCGGCATCCTGATCCCGCACCTCACCGGGGACGACCAGTCGGCGGGCATGGCACGCCACAGCGCCGCGACCGCGGTCATCCTGATGCTCTGCGCGGCGATCTTCGACCTGTTCGACGGCCTGGTGGCGCGCAAGCTGCGCTCCTCCCCCATGGGCGCCGAGCTGGACAACCTCTCCGACCTGATCAGCTTCGGCCTGGCCCCGGCGTACTTCGTCCTCGTCTACGGCATGGTGGCGGACGACGCGTACCAGAAGGTGGCCGCGGTCGGAGCGGTCGTGGTGCTGCTGGCCGTGGTGCTGAGACTCGCGCGCTTCTCGTGCGTGACGCCGCCGAACGGCATGTTCCAGGGCATGCCGTCGCCGTTCGGCGCCCTCACGGTCGTCTCTATCGTGCTCCTGGAGCTGCCGTTCTTCGCGACGCTGCTCGCGATCCTCGGCACGGCGTGGCTGATGGTGAGCCGGGTCGAGTACCCGAAGCCGCGCGGCCGCCTCGCGGTCGCGATGCTGTCGTGGATCGTGCTCGGCGTGGGCCTCCTGGCGGCCTGGGCGTTCGACGCCCCGGGCGGCCAGCTGCTCCTCCAGACCGGCTGCGCGCTGCAGCTGGTGACGGGTGCGGTGATCCCGCTGTTCGCCACGGCCCGCCGGGTGAACAACTTCCGCGACAACCGGCGCGAGGCGCGGGCGGCACAGCTGCCCTGACCCTCGTCACGACGCGAAACGGGTGTGGCCCGAGCCTCGCAGGCTCGGGCCACACCCGTTTCGCGTTCAAGGGCGTAGGACGTCGGCCCTTGACGGGTCAACTACCGCTGGCCAGTGCGGAGTTGCGCAGCGCGAGACAGAGGAGGACGGTGGAATTGAGCCGAACTTTACGGGGATTTGTCCCCATTCGGGGAGGGGGATTGCTCCCCACTTACGGATGGGAGGACAGCCATGACGGCACCCACGTACAAGGACTACTCGGTCCCGCACGTCTCGAAGCTGCCGGCGAACGAGGGCGACACCGTGAACCTCTTCGTCCGGGAGTACGACGGCACCGAGGGCAACCAGCCGCACGAGGTGGTGCTGATGCTCCACGGCCGGAGCGTCCCGGTTCTCGCCGGGTACGACCTCACGGTTCCCGGGTCCACCATCGACTACAACTGGGCGCAGGACCTGGCCAAGCACCACTACGACGTCTTCCTGATGGACCTGCAGGGCAACGGGCGGTCGCCCCGCCCGAAGATGGACGAGCCCCGCAACGCCAGCCCCGCACAGCGCAGCGTCCTCTCCCCCAATCCGCTGTCGCCCCCGTACACCGGCCTGCCTCTGTACCCGCACCAGCTGGGCAACACGGAGAGCGAGTGCGCGGAGCTGGCCACCGTGGCCGACTTCATCAGGTCGCTTCCCCACCGGGACAAGCCCATGGACTTCATCGGCTGGTCCGCGGCGGCGGCGTCCATGGGGCCGTACACCCTCCAGCACCCCGAGGTCGTCAAGAGCCTGTTCCTGCTCGCTCCCATCTTCCCGCCCGGCGGGCGGTGGTCGGGCGATCCCGCGGATCCCTTCGCCCTTCCGGCGGGCACCTTGCTGCCGGTCTCCGACCCGCCCACCCTGTACGGCTTCCCCATGTTCGTCAGCGACAAGAAGGGCTTCGTGGGCGCGTGGAACAACGAGCAGGGCACCCCGCCCCAGCGCGAGCCGGGCATGGAGGACAAGGCGTGGGCCGCCATGATGGCGAACGACCCCGTCGGCAGCACCTGGGGCAAGGAGCTGTCACCCGGCGTGTACGAGGGCATCCACCGGTTCCGCAACTCCTACTTCTGGGGCTGGACCAACGAGACGGTGCCCTACCAGGACGCGCTGGGCAACTACGTCCTCGGTGACCGGGTCCCCGTCGTCATCGTCTACGGCGCGCTGGACAAGACGGCCAACACCGCGCCGAACGTGCCCGTGCCCCCGCCCCTGCGCTTCTCCGTGCCGGCCCTCTACAAGGCCGTCGGCGGGCCCGAGAAGCTGATGTTCGAGCTGGAGGGCGCGGGACACTCCGTGGTCTGGGAGCGCCCCGCCGAGATCGTGCACGACATCGCGTTCCAGTGGCTCCACAACAAGCACAAGGTGTGGGGCCTCACGAGCGGCAGCTACTACCGTGACTCGGCGGGTGTGCTGACGCCGGTCTAGGGCGCCCTCAGCAGAGAAAGTCCCGCGCGATCTGCTCGGCGACCCGCTCCAGGATCGGCCCGGCGTCCGCGATGCACTTCACCACGTCCGGTTCGACCTCGGTGAGCGGGTAGGCACGGCGGATCCCGGCCCGCCCGATCGCCTCCGGCGCCAGGGCGAGGCGGCCGCACACCGCGATCACCTCCTTGTCGGCGGCGCGCGCCGCGGCCGCCACCCCGGCCGGGGCCTTCCCGTGCAGGGTCTGCTCGTCCAGCGAGCCCTCGCCGGTGATGACGAGCGACGCCCGCTCCAGCGCCGGCGCGAAGCCCAGGACGTCGAGCATGACCTCGATGCCGGGCCGGAAGCGGGCGCCGAGCAGCAGGACGCCGTACCCGATGCCCCCGGCGGCCCCGGCACCCGGCGCCGCCGCGTACTCGACGGCGCGTGGGCCGACCTCGGCCTCCAGGACCTTCGCGAAGTGGCCGAGCGCCTCGTCGAGGGCGGCCACGTCGTCCGGCGAGGCCCCCTTCTGCGGGCCGTAGACCGCGGGCGCGCCCTTCGGACCGGTGAGCGGGTTGTCGACGTCGCTGGCGAGGATCAGGTCGACGGAGGCCAGGCGCGGGTCCAGCCCGGACAGGTCCGCGCGGGCCAGCTCCGCGAGGCCGCCGCCGCCCGGCGGCACCGGGCCGCCGTCCTCGTCCAGGAACCGCGCCCCGAGGGCCGACAGCATCCCGGCGCCACCGTCGGTCGTGGCGCTCCCGCCGACACCGAAGACGATCGTGCGCGCACCCGCGTCGAGTGCGGCCCGCAGCAGCTCTCCGGAGCCGTAGGTGGAGGCCGTCAGGGGCGCGAAGACCCCGCGGGGCAGCCGCTGCAGCCCGCTCGCCTCGGCCATCTCCACGACCGCGGTGTCGCCGCGCAGCGCGAACGCGGCGGTGACCTCCTGGCCCAGCGGCCCGGCGACCTCCCGCTCGTGCCGGTCGAACCCGGCCGCGACCGCCGCGGCGACCGTGCCGTCCCCGCCGTCCGCGACGGGCAGCGCCTCGACGTCGAGGCCGGGCACGATGCGCCTGAGCCCCGCCGTGACCCGCTCGGCGACCTGCACGGCCGTCAGCGAGCCCTTGAACTTGTCCGCGGCGATGAGCACGCGCTGTGTCACCTGTATCCCCTTGCTCTCCGGGCCTCACGCACGTCAAGGCCAGTCGCGCCGCTGTGACCTTAACCGGAGGACACCCTTGCCGTCATGCCGTGCCCGAAGCCTGGGAAGAGGCCGGCAACCGCCCGGGAAGGCAGGACCCCGGAAAACGGGTAGACCACTGCCATGAGCGGTGTGAGCAGTCCGGGACCCGGGTTCGCCGACCGTGTGCTCGGCGGCTGGCTCGGCCGGATCGCGGGCAACATGCTCGGCAAACCGGTCGAGCGGGGCGACCTGTGGACCCGGGAGCGCATCGACGGCTATCTGCGGCGGGCCGCCGCCCTGCCGCTCACCGACTACCTGCCCGAGCCCGCCGACGAGACCGACGCCCTCGCACTGCGCCCCGAGTGGCGCCAGTGCGTGCGCGGCCGGATCCACGGCAGCTGCCGCGACGACGACGTGGACTACGCGATCCTCGGCCTCGACCTCCTGGAGACCCACGGCTTCGGCTTCAGCACCGAGCAGGTCGGCGAGCGGTGGCTGCAAAGGCTGCCGTACCTCCAGACCTTCACGGCGGAACGGGCCGCCTACCGCAACCTCACCAACGGGCTGAAACCGCCCCTCACCGCCACCTACGACAACCCGTACCAGGAGTGGATCGGCGCCCTGATCCGCGCCGACGTCTTCGGCTGGACCTGCCCCGGCGCCCCGCACCGGGCCGCCGCCCTGGCCCGCCGCGACGCGGTGCTGTCGCACTCCGGGAACGGGGTGCCAAACCGATGTGCGACAGCAGCACTACGGGGGTCGTGTCGAGCGCACAGGAGATCGCGACGAGGTCGTCGACGGTCACAGGACGAGCGTATCGCTCCATCTCCGCGAAGGGCGTCGGCCGAGATCGGGTGATGAGCATCCGGAGCACATAGGCCAGCTCGTCGACGGTCAGCTCGCGCAGCTGGCGGTCGTGGGTGATGGCGTCGGAACCAGCAACGCCATCCTGCATCGATCATAGGCACGCTCCAATCCAGCTCGGCTCTTCGTCTCAGCGGCACACTCAGCATGCCAAGGCCCCCTCGACTGGCGACCCTGGAGAGCAGCAGGGCTCCTCCGCGTACAGCGGGACGTTCTGGTCGCGCTGCTGTCAGGCGACGGCACCGCTGTCCTGTTGCCACCGTCGCCCGCGTCCTCAACGGTGACGGACAGGCCGTTCTCAGACCTCCCGGGGATCTTGCTGGTCGAGCGCAGCCAGCACGCGAGCCGGATCGTCGATCAGATAGAACAGGCCGCTGGTCCGTCGCGCCCACTGCTCTGGATCCTCTCCCTCCGCGAACGCCGCGGCCGACGCGAACTGGCCCCGGAGGTTGACCGGCAGCCTGCCAGCCAGCAACGCACCGAGCTCTCGGCCCAGGACGGCTCGCGACGATGACGGCCGCATGAGGCGGGCCGGCTTGCCGGTCGTCGGGACGGCGGTGTCGCTCACGCCCCCAAGAGCCGCGACGGCATCGCGCACCCAGCCGCCATCCCAGGTGTCGGGGAGCGGAACAGCGATCCGCTGAACGCTGGCGATCGCGTTCCTCCCCAGTGCGAGCGAGAGTCCTCCCGGATCCTCGTGGTAGTTCAGGTAGCGGGCGAGGTCGACGCCTGGCGGGCAGACCTCGTCGAGCCCGACGTCGCCGACGAAGTTGCTGGGGTCGACGAGCCACTCCTTCCGCACCACGACGGATGGTTTCAGGCGGACCCGATACAGAGAGAACTGGCTGCGCTGGTCGGCCTGGTTGCGGATCCGACGCAGCATGTTGTGGACAGCGGCCTCGTACGTGCCGACGTGGAGGGCCTTCGCCCGCTGGCGCGCGGCCCACTCAGCGACCCGCTGCTCTCCGCCCATCATCCTGCGGGTCTTGGGAGTCAGGACGGCTGCCGGGTCGAAGTCCCGCGTCGGCCAGTCCGGTTGCGTGCTCGTGTGGTACCAGGAGAACTGCGCGACCCTGTCGTCGTCGAGCGCCGGGTCGCCGGAGTCGAGCGTCACCCGGGGCGAGTCCTCGTGCTCGCAGGTCATGCCGCAGCCGGGGCAGGTCTCTTTCGCCTGCTCCCACCGGTCGACCCAGTTCAGATCGACGCGCCACCGATGATCGCAGCGCCCACAGAGCATCTGCCGCTCTCGCGAGAAGTCGATCCGCCGTTCCACGGCACCATTCTCCGGAAGCATCCGACGGAGAACCAGCCTCAGCCGAGGTCTCGAACCCGCCGGAACTCCGCTCCCGCCGCATCTGCTTCGTCGCGGAGCAGGTCGACGATCTGCTCTGCGGACCTGCTGGGATCCTCGGAGCGCAGCTCAGCCGCGCGGCGGGCAGCGTACCGCTCCCGCGAAGGCCATCTCGGCGTTGAGCAGGGACTCGGACATGGCAGCGAGAGAACTGCTCATGCTTCGACCCCACGGGCGGATGCGTCTGATGCGACGAGACCCCGGCAGATTCGTCGGGGCCTCGTCGCGCTCCGGGGATCGGTTCCCTACGAGACGTTCGCCGTCTTGACGCTCGTGTTGCTGATCGGCACGTCGATCCGGTCCCGAGCGACGACGACCCCGTCCTTGATGACGTAGCACTCGATGACGTGCTCGCCTTTGAAGTCCGAGTGCTCGGTGCGGACTCCCGGCTTGCTCGAGTCGACGATCTGGCCGCGGATCTTGTCCCGCCGCTCGGCTTCCGGGCCACGATTGAGCACCTTCCACTTCAGCGTGTAGGGCTCCTCGACCGAGCAGTTGGTGACCACGAACCTCAAGTTCTTGTCGGCCTTGAGTAGGATCCCGCCGCGACGCATCGCGCGGAGCCAGGTCGGACGCCATCCGGCCTGCGTGACCTCGCAGTCGATGGAGACGGTCTCGGAGACGTCGACCGGGAACTCGTCCTCGATGAACTCCTCGGTGTCCCTGAACGACCGGGACGACTCGCTCGCGCTCTTCGCCAGCGGCACCGACGTGCCGAAGACCTCGCGCCACTTCTTGTTGGCGGACGTCTTGCCTTCGTCCGCGATCGCCTCGAGGCATCGGTTGTACGCCTTCTTCGCCTTCGGCTGGAACTGCGCCTTGACGTGGACCCGCTGCCGACTGCCCAGCGCCAGGTAGTACTCCTGCTCTGGCTGATCTTTGAGGAATTCGAAGAAGTCGCGTGCCATGAGGTCGAACGAGCCTGTGCCCGCTGCGTCGTAGTCGTCGGTCTGGTCGAAGAAGCTGTAGACGAGGGTGTCGATGAGCAGGCCGCCCATGTTTACGCCGTTCGCGTTCTTCCATGCCCGTGCCATCCGGGCGAGGTGGCGCATGTTCGTCGAGGTGCGGTCGTTGCACTCCTTGGTCGCGGCGATCTCCTCGCGCGGCTTGGTGACCTTCCAGCCCTCAGCCTTCGTGTCCGGGTAGTCGAAGCTGCCGTCGGCGTTCTCGAATGCCGGCTGGACCTCGAACTTGAAGGCGTTGGACGTGAACCGCACGCGGACGACGCACTGGTCGACGCGGATCTCCGTGTTCTTGTACCGCGCCTTGAGGTCGTCGCGGACCCTCTCGAGAATCCTCCGCGGGCCGGTGTCCCCGTCGTAGCTCGACCGGATCCCGGGCGGGAGGATGAAGATCATGTCGAGGTCGGACACGCCCTTGATCGCGGTGTGCCGGCCGAACGATCCGACCATCAGCTTGTATTCGGTGCAGCCGTCCTTGTCGCGGAAGTCCTTGTTGAGCGCCTTCGTGATCTCGTCCCGGCGCGAGGCGACCGTCGTGGCCGTCTCCCCGACCTTCAGGTTCTCGAGCAGCGTTTCGAAGATCTCTGAGGTCTTCATCGTCATGCCTCGCCTTCGCTGAGCCGGAGCGCCTCGGGGAGGAAGAGGTCGATCTCGTGCGAGGTGAACGTCATCTCCTCGTTGTTCTGCAGCCCGCCCTGGGCGCGCTCGAACGCCCTGTTGCTCGTCCTGGGCGCGTCGGCGTACGCGTCGCGCGCGGCCTGCTGCAGCTCGTTCCGCCGCTCTCGGCCCTCCCCGTTGGAGACGGTGCCGGACATCAGGTCGGCGATGAGGGAGATGTAGGACTCCCGGACGTCCCACAGCCGAGAGGCGATACCGCGGTGGGCCTCGGACTCCTCCTCGAACTTGAAGGTCTTCGTCCCAAGGCTCATCCAGCTGACCAGGAGCGCGATAGAAGAGGTCGCGAGGCTCGTCAGCACTGCGTTGCCGAGCAGGCCGACCACCGCGGCGAGGAAGGTGCCCGAGCTGATCGCGGTGAGACCGATGAGGACGCCCTGCTGCCAGCGGTGCTTGGTGAAGCAGATGTCCGCCTGCTTCTCATGGGTCTTGTGGCTGTAGACCACGCGCCCGAAGGCCTCTCGCATCTGCGCCAGAAGGTACGGGTCGCGGTCGGGCACCGCGTCGCTCTCGGGTGTCAATTCGTTCCTACTCGGTCGAGGACTCCTGGACATGCGCCTGAAAGTCAGGTGCACGTCTTCTGAGTATGGCGGCGACCACTGACACTCCGACCGACTTGAGCTACCGCCCGTAAAGGCTTCGTTCGTGCCTGGACCCATGTCGACGAACTGCGCACGGGACAGGGCCGCCCGGTGCGCGGTTGGCTGCTGAAGGTGACTCGCGACCCGGTCATCGATCTCACCCCCCATGCGCTCGCGCGGCATGAGATCTTCACCGCCGAGAAGCGTGATGTCCCGAAGGCCGAGTACACGGAGGGCCTGCTCATGTGAGAGGAGGCCCACGGGTCATTGCGGGTCCACAGCGACGAGCACCGGGAGGTCGTCGTCCACACCTGTATGTACGGCTTCATCATCCATGAGACCGCTCAACACCTCAGTGTTCCTGCCGGCCTGGGGATCCCGTTGTTCCTGGTGCGGCCGAGTTGTCAAGGGCCCGCCGAGCGGTTACCTACGTCTTCATACGGATCAGGGCATCGACCGTCCCGCCGCGAGAGGGGCTCATACGGGCTCCCATCCCGCGCAAAATGGAGAGCATTCGTTGATTGCCGCTCCCCGTGGTGGCTGTGATGACCTGACAGTCGAGGGCTCGCGTGCGAGTGAGGGCCGCCATGTGACGGGTCAAGATGCTGCCCAGGCCTTTTCCTTGCCAGGCGTCCTCGACGAGAATCCCGAGTTCTCGCATATGTAAGGCCGAAGTCCGCATCAGACAGGCGACGGCGATCACACGAGACGGGTTATGGAGCGGGGCGGCGACCACGGTGATTCCGTTGGCCTGGTCACACAGGCGCCGCCACTCACGGGGGGTCAGGGCTTGACGTGCGGCGCCGTAGCGGGCGTAGCGTGAATCCAGCGAACATCTGGCGTGCATCTCGTTGACATGATCGAGGTCGTCGAAGAGTGCCTCCCGGACCAACTGGAAATGAGGCGCACTCAGAGTCGTTTGAGACGCCAGGAAGTCGTCGAGCGGGTAGCCGACGACGGACTCCACTGCGACTGCGGACCGTCCCGCGACTGCCGCGCCACCTGTTGCGACGGTGTCGGCAGCCACGGCCGATGCGACAGTTCGGTGGAGCATTTCCATGATCGATGACTCTTCCTGGGTCGCTGAGTTTCCGGCGGTGCGAGCACGGCCACCGGGCCGGATGCGGCGGGTCGCAACGCACCAGTCGCTACGCGATAGCGGTCAGGGCATTGTGCGGGCATCCGTGAAGCCGTCGGTTCGCCCGTCCGGCCATGTACCCGTCCTACATCACTCGCCGACAAAGTCGCGCTGTGTCCGGAATTTCATGTCTGTACGCGCACTCGCGGGTGCTCACGAGTGCACTGCGGACGGCTCCGAGTATTGCGAGGCTCGCGAGAACGGCAGACTGATGCGTGCACAGTTCCTCGAACTGCGAACCCTTTCCGAAAAAGTCAGGAGAACGGGAAAGCGAACTCGCCCGTCCAGCACTGACGCCGGCACCGTCAGTGGGTTGATCACCCCTCTCCTGATGGGCCCAATGACCGTCAGGAGAGTGGCTTTCGTACTCTGCTGACCGAAAGCCCGCAGCCCGGCTGGCTTCGATGCGAAACACCGACCACCCAGTTCCGGCAACACCGACACCACTGACAGCGAGAATGCGATGAGCAACCCCCTCGAACTGCCTGCGCAGTCGGACCGACCCGAGATTCCCGAGCCGCCGGAGGAAGTCCGCGTGGCAGCCGAGAGCACACCCGGCCACTGGATCGGCAAGGTGGACCCCGCCTGGCGAGGCGAGGGCCCGCCGCCCTCATGGGCCGTGGTCGGCAGATGGCGTTCCGGCCCGGACGGCGCCATTCAGGAGTGGCAGGAGAACACGGAGTACCGCCCATCGCCCGAGACCCTGGGTTGGCCCGAGCCCACCGACCCTGTCGACGCCGCGGTCCAGCTCGCCAGTACCGGATACGGCCCGGCCGAAGACGTCTACCGCAGCCTCGTAGCCGCCGAAGTGGCCTTCTGGGTCACCGGCGACGGCACCCCCCTGACCGGCGTCGCCCCCGACGGCACCCCCGTCCTCCCCGTCTACACATCGGCCGACCAGCTTCGACACGCGGGGCGGCTGCTGGCCGAGGTCCGGCCGGTGGTCGATCTCCTTCCCCGGTTGCCCGAGGCGCACCTGCTCTACATCAATCCGGCCAGCGCGGTCAGCATGCTCGTGCAGACCGAGCCGCTGCGGGAAGCGATCGCCACACACGCACCCGCTCCTAATGACACCCCGGCCGCCGAGGCGACCACGGAAGCCGAGGCGACCACGGAAGCCGAGGCAACCACGGAAGCCGAAGCGACCACGGAACTGGCCGAGGCAACCACGGAAGCCGAGGCGACCACGGAAGCCCACGATGTACTGGCCGAGGCAAGCGCGGAGGCCGTGGAGTTCGTGTCGATCCCTGGGATGGACGAGTCGCCCCGCACACCGGCGGACGGGGCGGAAACCCCCGGCGCCACGGCCGGCGCCGGGGCTTGACGATCGACGGTCCGTCAGTGCTGGGTGCCGGCCGACCAGAGGGTGGTGCCCTGGTAGACCACGCTGACGTCGCCATCGGTACCGAAGTAGAGATAGGCGCCGTCGTGGCCGGACGTGACGGAGCTCCAGACACCGAAGGTGTCCCTGTTGTAGACGACGAGGTTGCCGTCGGCCTGCATGATGGCGCGATATCCGGTGCCGGAGGTGCCCGAGGACCAGCGCCGGTGGTGGTCCTCGTCGTAGATGACGAGCTCGCCGTCGGTCTGCATCGTCATGGTCGTCCGGTTGGTCTGCCAGGACTCGCCCGGCATCAGCTGCTGGTCATGTCGCACGGTCAACGTGGTCCATTCGGGCGAGGTCGCTGCCGTCTCGCTCGGGTGCGGGTCCGCCGCCTTGCCGGACGGACCCGTCGTCTTCGTCGCTTCGGCGCCGAGCCCGGCGGAGGGGCTTGATGACGGCGCGGCGGACCGTGTGGGTGAGGCCGACGAAGCCCGCACGGGGGATGCTCGGTGCGGTGACGGTGATGTCGAAGCCGTAGAGGTCGCGTGCGGCTCGGCAGTCGCGGTGCCACCGGCCACCGCGCCGGGTTTCGCGTCCACCGCGGAGTCCGCTTCGAAGGCCGCGTGTGTGGCCCACCCCGCGGTGACCAGGACGGCGGCCCCGGCGAGAATCGCCCCCACTCTCCGTCCGCCGGTGCCCTTGCCGGTTGCGGCAGTTCGGAACAGGCGGCTGCGGAGGGGCGCGACACCGGCGGTTTCGAGTGCGTCGGCGAACTCGGCGGCGTCGGCCCAGCGCCGCTTCCGCTCGGGATCGAGGGCGCGTCGCGTCACGCGCCGGACCGCCGCCGGCACCTGCGGCCGCGGCGGTCCGGGCCAGTCGAGTTGTTCGGTCGAGGCCGGCAGGCTCCCGGTCAGCAGCTCGTAGGTGAGTACGCCCAGGCCGTAGACGTCGGCGCGCTCGTCGACATCGACCAAGACGTCCTCGGGGAGCTGCTCGGGGGCCATGTAGCCGGGTGATCCCACGCCCTGCGTCAGTCCCGAGGCGTGCGCCAGACTCTTGGCCAGGCCGAGATCGGCCACCAGCAGCCGCTCACGGCCGCCCGACAGCGTCTGGAGCAGGATGTTGGAGGGCTTGATGTCACGGTGCACGATGCCGGCCGCGTGCAGGTCGGCCACACCTCGTGCGGCCTGCACCGCGAACCGCAGCGCCTGGTCGACGGTCAGGGGCCCCTGTGCCAGCCGGTCGGCCAGCGTTCCGCTGTCGGCGTAGGTCATGACGAAGTACGGTCGCCCGTCGGGCAGTTCACCGATGTCGTGGACCTGCACCACGCGGTCCGACGCGGCCTGGCGCAGCAGCCGGGCCTCGTCCAGGAAACGCTCCCGGAGGTCGGACCGGTGAACCCACTTCTCCGCCATGACCTTTACCGCGACCGGGGCGTCCAGCAGGTCGTCATAGGCGAGCCAGACCATGCCGAAACCTCCGCAGCCCAAAAGGCGTTGCAGGCGGTGACGTCCGACAGTGACAAGTGTTGACATGAGAGCGGAACTCCAGCGCAGTCGCCGTTCGACATTCGACCGGCCCAGGGATGCGGCGCAGTCGGCGCCCGCCCGTCGTGCCGCACACCAGCGACACTCGGTACCGGTCACCGCCTCACACCGCCGAGACGGTGAGGGCACCTCACCCGGCGCCCGTCCGGCATGCCGGGTCCTATGCCCGAAGATGCCTATGCGCCAGTCTCGACGCGCGACACAGCCCAGCACAACGTGCACAGGACCAACATGATCCCCATTTTTTGGGCACCAGCACAACGAACTTTTCTTCGGGCGCCGGCACAACAACTGTGCCGATAGCGTGCAATCACCGATCACGGTCCTACATGCGGGGGACAGGCACTTTGCCGCCCTGATCCGTCCGACGCCCTGAACACAAGGGAGTACTCCCGTGCCACTCCCCCCTGACGCCGAAAGCCTCGCCGCCCTGGCCGCGAGTGGGGATTCGGGCTCCCTGAACCTCCTGCTGCAGGCGATCCGCCCCGAAGTACTCCGCCGCTGCGGACGGTTCCTGCCCAACCGCCAGGACGCCGAGGAAGCGGCCCAGGACGTGCTTCTGCAAGTGGCCCGCAACATCACCCTGTTCGAGCAGCGCAGCCTCTTCAGCACCTGGCTGCACGCCGTGGTCACCAACTGCGCTCGCCAGAAGTACCGCGAGCTGAAACGCCGACGGACCGAACTGCCGGTGTCCATGGAGGCGATGTACCCGCCGGAACCGCGCACCACCAGCGTGATCGCCGGCCACCGCGTCGACCTGCTGGACGCGCTCGATCGTCTCGAGCGTGACTACCCCTCTCTGGCTCTGCCGCTGATCTACCGGGACATCTGCCACATGAGCTACGCGGAAATCGCCGAGCGCACGGAGCTGCCCTTGGGCACCGTCAAGTCCCGTATCAGCGCCGCGCGTCGCCATGTGCGCCAGTGGCTCGCCTGACCCGGGCGCAGCACAGAGGTGTTCATACCACCCTCGTGCCGGCGTTCCAGATGGCGTGTCCTTGGTAGACGACCATCACGTTGCCGTCGTGGCCGAGGCGGAAGTACGCACCGGAGTGGCCGCTCGTACCGGTGTCCCAGATGTCGTTCCCCGCCTTGTCGTAGATGACGAAGTTGCCGTCGCTGTTCATCTTCGCCCGATAGCCGTAGCCGTTGGTCCGCGTCGACCACAGGCCCTTGTGCGCCGCGTTGTAGACGACGAAGTTGCCGTCCGTCTGCATGGTCACGGTGAGGCGGTCGGTCTTCCAGGACTGGCCCTGACCGAGGGACTGGCCCGCGGGGATGTTCAGCGAGGTCGGCACGGCGGTAGCGGTCGGCTTGGTGGTCGACTTGGTGGTCGACTTGCTCGTCGGCTTCGAGGACTTGGCCGCCGCGGCGTGCGTTGCCGTTGCCTCGTGACCGGTCTTGTCGGTTTCCCCTGGGGGATAATGCTTAGGGGACTCCTCGACAAATTTCTTCGCCGCGTCCTCTGCCGCCTTCGCCGACGGATGGCTGGCAGTGGCTTTGCCGGACGGCGCGGACGGACGCTCCGGAACGGTGGGCGTCGTCGGGATGCCGGGCGACGCGAGGCCGTCCTGTCCGACCGCGTCGTCCGGGCGGGCGCCTGCGGCGTTCCGTGCGGTGTGGTCCGCGTCGCCGCTCTGTGTCAGGAGGAACGGGGTCGTGAGCAGTGCGGCGCCCAGCAGGGCCGCCGTCCCGGCGACCTTCACGTTGACACGCGGCCGGGAACCGCGGGCCGTCATGCTGTCGTCCGGATCCCCGTCCGGGTCATCGGCCTCCTCCTCGACCCTGGCGCCGTGTCCCTCACCGGGCGTGGGCAGGGCCTCCTCCTCGGCCGTGGGTCCGGCCTCCTCCTCGGCCGTGGGTCCGGCCTCCTCCTCGGCCTGGGCGTCGGAGTCGTGTCCGCCGCGTCGGCGGCGTCCGAACCACAGGCTCAAACCTGCCGGCACTGTACGACGGTGCGTCTCGTCCGCCTCCCGCGCGCCCCGTTCGGGCTCCTCGCTCTCGTCCTGGTGCGCCGGGCGCCGCCCCGCCGCGGGTTCCCGGACGGCCGTGGTCGCCCGGCCCGCCCGGGAACGTGACCAAGGAAGCGGCTGGTGCCACACGGCAGCCGGCTCGTCCGGTGCGTCCGGCGCGTCGGACCGGGGACTCGTGTCTGACTGCGCTGCTGACATATTCGAATCCTGTTCTCGTCACCTGTCCGTGCGGTACGACGCGGGGCGCCCGCACCTGTCGCCTACCGCAGGCACAAGCCACCGTACGCAGTCGGGAAGACGTCTGCTGCTTTCAAGGGACAGGGGGTAAGGAAAGGCACCCGCACTGCACTTCCTTACACCCTGTGGCCGCCCGGTGACTCCTGCCGCGGGTCGGTCTACTTGACCGACCCCGCCATCACGCCCTGGACGAAGTGCCGTTGGAAGGCGAAGAACACCACCACGGGCACCACCAGCGACAGGAACGCGCCCGGTGCAAGCACATCGATGTTGCTGCCGAACTGCCGGATCTGGGACTGGAGTTCGACGGTCAGCGGCTGGGAGGAGCTGTCCGCGAACAGCAGGGCCACCAGCATGTCGTTCCACACCCACAGGAACTGGAAGATGGCGAGGCTGGCGATGGCCGGCCGGCCCACCGGCAGAACCAGCTGGACGAAGATCCGCCACTCGCCGCCGCCGTCCACGCGCGCCGCCTCCAGCATCTCCTTCGGCATCTCGGCGAAGTAGTTCCGCAACAGGAACACCGCGAAGGGGAGGCCGTAGGCCACGTGGAACAGCACCACACCGGGGATGGTGCCGAACAGGCCCAGTTCTCCGAAGAGTTTGGCGACCGGCAGCAGGCCGATCTGTACCGGCACCACCAGAAGGGCCACCACGAGCAGGAAGACGCCGTCCCGGCCCGGGAAGTCGAGCCAGGCGAAGGCGTAGCCCGCGAGTGCCGCGATGACCACGACCAGGAACGTCGCCGGTACCGAGATGAGCACCGTGTTCCAGAGGGACCGCGTCATGCCGGAGTTCTTCAGCAATGCCGTGTAGTTGTCGAAGGAGAGCTGGCCGGGGCTGGCGAACACCGTCCACCAGCCGCCCTTCGCCGTGTCCTGGGCCGACCGCAGGGATGACAGCAGGAGCCCTGCCAGCGGGGTGAGCCACACCAGACCGGTCACCACGAGGAAGGCCTGCACCAGGCCGTTGCCCAGCCCACGCCGTATCGCGTTCATCGCTGACTCCTTCGGAAACGGCGGACGTTGAAGACCATGGCCGGGATGACCAGCAGCAGCAGGAGCACGCCCAGGGCGCTGCCCAGACCCTGGTTGTTGCCGCCGCCGAACGACACCAGCCACATCTGGGTGGCGAGGACGGTCGCGTCCTCCTGCACCGGGCCGGGGGCGATGACATAGACGAGGTCGAAGACCTTCATCACGTTGATGACCAGGGTCACGAAGACGACGGTCAGCACGGGGGCCAGCAGCGGCACCGTGATCCGCCGGAAGATCTGCCATTCGTTGGCGCCGTCCATCCGCGCGGCCTCCAGCGCGTCCCGCGGCAGGGCCGCGAGCCCCGCCCCGATCAGGACCATGGCGAATCCGGTCCAGATCCACAGGTACGCGCCGATGATGGCCGGGGTCACGAGGGTCGGTCCCAGCCATGACACGCCCTGGTAGGGCTGGGCGAAGTTCGAGGCGGGCAGCTTGAGCGTGTACGTGCCGGACGTCAGGCCGGAGAAGCGGAACGAACCGTCGGCGGCCGTGGTGGTGCTCGCGACCGTCCTGCCGTCGGCGGTGACCGCTTCGACGCGCATCTTCGGCAGTCCGCTCTCCTTCCGGTCGACCTTGCCCTGGACTCCTCCCCCGCCGGGGGTGAAGTCCAGGTAGACGACCCCGTTCACCTCGTCGGGTGCGGCCTTTCGGCCGGTGGCCGGGTACGCGAGTCGCGCGTCGCCGGGCACATCGCCGGGGGCGATGCCCACCATCCCGAAGTCCACGGACGTGCCGGGCGGTATGCGCTCGCTCGTCCGGTACGAGCCGTCCGGGCTCGACGTGATCCCGTGGCCGTCGCGGGCCCTGGCGGTCGGGTACGCGGAGGTGCCCTTGAAGGCGTCGTGCACGCTGACGGCGGCCGCGTTGAGGACGCCCTTGGAGGGGTCCTGATCGTAGGCGAGGCGGAAGATGATGCCGGCGGCCAGGAAGGACACGGCCATCGGCATGAACAGCAGCAGCTTGAAGGCCGTCGCCCAGCGGACCTTCTCCACCAGCACGGCGAGGACCAGGCCGAGGCCGGTCAGCAGGGTCGGTGCCACGACGACCCAGATGGCCGTGTTGCGGACGGCCTTGAGGGTCGCCGGGTCGCGGAACATCTCCGTGTAGTTGCCGGCGCCCACGAAGCGGGTGCCGGAGGCGTCGAAGAAGCTGCGGCCGACGGAGAACAGCACGGGGTAGACGACGAGCGCGCCCAGCAGGAGCAGCGCCGGGAAGACGAACAGCACGGCGCCGAGCCGTGCCCGCCGCCGCGAGCGGCGAGCACGTTCGACGGGTCCGGCTGACGGCGGGCTCGCCGCCTCCTTGACCAAGGTGGATGTCATGGTCCGTCAGCCCTTGTAGGCCTTGGCCGCGGCGGTCTCCAGCTCGGCCGCGATGCCCTTGGGGTCGGAGGGGTCGCGCAGGAAGTCCTGGAGCAGCTTCCACTCACCGGCGCCCTTGGTGCCGCCGAAGGCCGCGGGGGCCTGGTCGGACATGTCGAAACGGACGGAGTCGCCCGCCTCGACGAGGGACTCGGCGGTGGCGCGGGTGACGTCGTCGCTGTAGGAGTCGAGGGGGAGGTTCTTGTTCGGGGACAGGTAGCCGCCCGCCTTCGCCCACACGGCCGATGCCTCGGGGGTGGCGAGGTATTCGAGGAGCTTCATGCCGGCCTTGGCGTTCTTGCCCGCCTTGAGGACCACCGCGGCGTCGCCGCCGCTGACGACCGGGGCCTTGCCGCCGTCGACCGCCGGGAAGGGGAAGAAGTTCGCGTCCTTGCCGATGGTCCTGCCGAACTGGTCGTGAGCGACACCGGCGACGAAGTCGCCCTCGTAGACCATGGCCGCGTCGGGCTTGGGCCCGAACACCTTCTCCACCGAGCTCGGGAAATCGGTGTTGAGGGCCTCCTTCTGGCCACCGGCGATCAGCTCCTTGTCCTTGAAGAGCTTGCCGAGGGTGATGAGGGCCTGGACGACCGAGGGGTCGGTCCACTTCAGCTTGTGGGCGGCCAGGGCGTCGTACTTCTCGGGGCCGGCCTGGGAGAGGTAGATGTTCTCGAACCAGTCGGTCAGGGTCCAGCCGTCCTGGCCGCCGACCGAGAACGCCGCGAGGCCGGAGTCGGAGATCGTGTGCCCGACCTTGAGCATGTCGTCGTAGGAGGTGGGTGGCTTGACGCCGGCCTGGCTGAAGGCGTCGGGGCTGTACCAGACCGTCGACTTGTGGGCGGCCTTGAAGTAGAGGGCGTAGAGGGTTCCGTCGACGCTGCCGTACTTCTTCCAGACGGGCGCGTAGCCGGCGTCGACGGACTTCTCGGTGGTGGTCGACAGCGGGGTGAGCCAGCCCTGCTTGGCGAACTGCTGAACCACCCCGACCTGCGGGACCATGACGACATCCGGTGCGTTGCCGCCCTCGATCTTGCTGCCGATGACGGTGGATACGTTGTCCCCGGTGGACACGAACTGCGTCTTGGCTCCGGTCTTCGCGCTGAACGCGTCCAGCACCTTCTGGAAGTTCTTCTGCTCGGTGCCGGACCAGACCCCGGCCACGGTGACCGTCTGGCCGCTGAGCGCCTTGTCGCCGCCGCCCGCGGTGACGGGGCCGCTGCCGCCGCAGGCGGTCGCGCCGAGTGCGAGGGAGAGGGCGGTACAGCTCATGATCAGGGTGGTACGTCGTCGCATCATCGTTGATGTCCCTTCGAATGCTGTTGGCTGCGGAAAAGGTCAGAGGTCGTTGATCCACCAGGCGGCCGTCGAGCCGGGGAGCATCCCGGCCGGGCAGGGGCCGCTGGAGAGCAGAGGGGTGCCGGAGACCGGCGCGGGGGTGGGTGCCGTACCGAAGTTGACGGCGCAGACGAGGCCGTCGCCGCGGGCGAAGGCGAGCACGCCGGGCGGGGTGTCCAGCCAGTGCAGGGTTCCCTCGCCCAACTGGGCGAGAGACGCGCGCAGTTGGAGTCCGTCGCGGTACAGGTGCCAGAAGGAGCGGGTGTCGGCGAGGGCGCGGTCGGTGGCGTATTCGGCGAAGTACTCCGGCTGCGGCAGCCAGGGCTTGGCGCTCTCGGCTCCGGAGGTGAAGCCGAACGGGGAGGCCTGTCCGGACCAGGGCAGCGGCACCCGGCAGCCGTCGCGGATGCGGGCGCGGCTGCCGGTGCGGCGGAAGATCGGGTCGGTGAGGACGTCGTCGGGCAGGTCGACGACCTCGGGCAGGCCCAGCTCCTCGCCCTGGTAGATGTAGGCGGCTCCGGGCAGCGCGAGCATCAGCAGTGCGGCGGCGCGGGCTCGGGCCGGGCCGAGGCCGCTGCCCTCGGGGGTGGGTTCGCCGTAGCGGGTGACGGTGCGGATCTGGTCGTGGTTGTTGAGGACCCAGGTGACCGTGGAGCCGGTGCCGGCGATGTCCTGCATGGCCTCGGCGATGACCTTGCGGAAGGCGTCCGCGTTCCACGGGGCGCTCAGGAGGTCGAAGAAGAAGGCCTGGTGGAGTTCGTCGGGGCGGACGTAACGGGCGTGTTCGCGGGCGGTGGGGACGGAGACCTCGCCGACGAGGAGGCGTTCGGAGCCGTCGCGTGCCGCGTACTCCTCGCAGATCGCCCGCCAGTGCCGCCAGACGTCATGCACCTCGGGCTGGTTCCAGGCGAGGGGGTTGACCGAGTCGCGGGTGCGGGCGTCGGCCTCGGGGTCCGGGGAATCGGGCAACTCGGGATGCTTGAAGAGGCCGGCGGCCACGTCGATGCGGAAGCCGTCGACGCCCCGGTCCAGCCAGAAGCGGAGTACGCGGTCGAATTCGGCGCCGGTCTCGGGGGCGCGCCAGTTCCAGTCGGGCTGCTCGGGCGTGAACATGTGCAGGTACCACTGGCCGGGGCGTCCGTCCGGTTCGGTGATCCTGGTCCAGGCCGGGCCGCCGAACATGGCGTGCCAGTTGTTGGGTGGTTCGGAGCCGTCGGGGCCGCGGCCGTCGGCGAAGTGGAAGCGGGCCCGGGCGGGGCTGCCCGGCCCCGCGGCGAGCGCCTCCTTGAACCAACGGTGCTCGGTGGAACAGTGGTTGGGCACGATGTCGAGCAGGACGCGGATGCCGAGCCGGCGGGCGGCCGCCGTCAGCCGGTCGAACTCGGCGAGGTCGCCGAAGGTCGGGTCGACGTCGCAGTAGTCGGCCACGTCGTAGCCGTGGTCGTGCTGCGGCGAGGGATAGAAGGGACTCAGCCAGATCCCGTCGACGCCCAGCTTCTTCAAGTACGGCAGTCCGGCCCTGACTCCGGCGAGATCGCCGATGCCGTCGCCGGTGCTGTCGAGGAAGCTGCGGACGTACACCTGGTAGATGACCGCGTCGCGCCACCAACGGTGCATGTTCACCCATTGCCTGTCTCTGGTGCCGGGTAGTTATGCATGCATGTTAAGTAGGCGTGATCGGCGGGTGTCAACGGCAATCACATGACCACCAGAGAAGACCGGGCTTTTATGCTGATAAATTGCCCTAGAAGAGCCAAACCTTGAGGCCCAGCTTTACCTAACAAGAAACTATCGAGGAGAGATGGCGGCGAGCTCCCGCGCCAGCCGCCCGACCGCCGCCCGGGGCGTGTCGTGTCCAGTCATCGCGTCGTGCACCACCGCCTGCACCACCAGGCTGACCTGGTCGTAGCGCGGGCTCTTCGGCCGCGGCACGGCGGTGAGGACGCTGGAGCGCAGCGTGGGCAGGTAGGGGAACCTCTTCACCAGGTCCGGATCCTCGTACAGGTCCGCCCGCACGGGCGGCAGCGCGCCAAGTGTGAGCACCTGACGCTGAACCGCCTCGCTGGTCAGGTACGCGATGAGGCGAGCAGCCGAATCAGGGTGCCGCGCATGTGTGTTGACGGCCAGGTCGGAACCGCCGAGCACACTGGTGCCCGGCCCGTCGGGTCCCGGCAGCCGCACGGCACCGATCTTCCCGGCGACCGGGGACCCCGGAGCAGACGCCACGGCGTACGCGTACGACCAGTTGCGCAGGAAGAGCAGCCGGCCGTCCTGGAACGCCTGCTTGGACTCCTCCTCCTTGTACGACAGGGCCGACTTCGGAATCCAGCCCTCCCGGACACCCCGCGCGAGGAAGCCGATCCCCTCGCGGGCCGCCGCGGAGTTCACCGTGACCCGGTCACCCTCGTCCCCGAGGATGGTGCCACCCGCCGAGTAGACCGCTTCGGCGGCGTTCACCGTCAGGCCCTCGTAGGGAAGGAACTGGCCCGCGTAGCCCTCAAGTCCGTACTTCGGCGCGATGGTCTTCGCATCTCGCTCCAGCTCCGCCCAGGTCCGTGGCGGCGGAACGCCCTCCTTGTCGAGGACGTCCTTGCGATACAGCAGCAGTCCGGCGTTGGTGACGTACGGGACGGCGTACAGCCGTCCCTCATAGGTCGCGGTGTCCACGACCGGCCGCAGGAAGGACCGGAGTGCGAAGCGGCTGCGATCGAGCGGGCGGACCCATCCCGCGGCCGCGAACTCCGCGGTCCAGGTGACGTCGATGTTGAGGACGTCGAACCGGCTTCGGTCTCCGCCGCGCAAGTCCGTGACCATCTGCGCGTGCGTCTCGTCAGCGGAGTCGGGCAACTCGACCAGCGTCACCCGCTCGCCCGGGTGCGTGCGGTTCCACCCCGCCAGCACGGTGCCCAGATATCCGGTGAGATCTCCGGCGGTGGCCAGTGTGAGCGGCCCCCGGCCTCCGCCGTCGCCCTCGGCGACCGGCCCGTTCGACGAGACACAGGCGGTCAGTACGAGCCCGAGAGCGAGGAGGCACCTACCCGCGGCTTTCATCCACCGCATAGGTTCCTCCCTGCGCACCGGTGAGCACCGGCGTCGTCGCCACGGCTCGGGCCATGTATACCCGTTAGGTATGGGCGATACTAGAGCCAGGAACCACACGGTGAGGACAGGAGGACCACGGTAGTGCGCCTGCCCCTCCTGGCGCTCCTGGCCCGGGGACCCGCCCACGGCTACGAGCTCAAACAAGACCTTGAGCAACTGCTGGGCTCCGCGTACCCTCAGCCGAACGTCGGTCAGATCTACGTGACCCTCGGCCGCCTCGAGAAGCAGGGACTCATCGAGGGCGAGGACATCGAGCAGTCCAGCCGACCCAACAAGAAGGTCTACCGCCTGACCGCGTCCGGGCAGGCAGAGCTCCGTGCCTGGTTCGACAGGCCCGAGGACGAGCCGCGGGTGCGGGACGACTTCTTCATGAAGTTGGCCCTCGCCCCGCAGACCGGCATCGCCGATCAGATCGCCCTGATCAACAGACAGCGACGCCAGTACCTCAACTCCATGCGTGGCCTGTCGAAGCTGGCCGCCGCAGAAAGCCGGGACAACCGAATCGCGCACCTGTTGATCGAGGGCGCGATGCTGCACCTCCAGGCCGATCTCGACTGGCTGGAACGGTGCCAGGAAGAGCTGGAGGAGCTGGAGTGAGCGATGGCCCCGCTCCGGTGCTGCGCGCCGAGGGCCTGGTCCGGACGTACCACGGTGAGAGCGGGCCGGCCCACGCCGTCCGCGGTGTCGACCTGTGCGTCCGACGCGGCGAGTTCGTGGCGATAACCGGCCCGTCCGGGGCCGGCAAATCCACTCTGCTGCATCTGCTCAGCGGACTGCAGCAGCCGAACAGCGGCAGCATCTGGCTGGACGGCGAATGCACGGACACATGGCGGGAGGCCCGCTGGGCGGTGGAGCGCCGCAGACGGATCGGCATCGTCTTCCAGTTCTTCAACCTCGTCTCCAACCTGTCGGTCGCCGACAACGTGGAACTGCCGGCCCTCCTCGCAGGTGTCCCACCCAAGCGGGCCCGCGCCGAACGCGAAGTCCTCCTGGCCGAACTGGGCATGACGGGCAAGGAACGCGGCATGCCGGGCGAGCTGTCCGGCGGCGAACAGCAGCGAGTCGCCCTGGCACGGGCTCTGGTCAACCATCCGCGGCTGCTGCTGGCCGATGAACCGGCGGGCAGCCTGGACAGCAAGGGCACCCGTGAGGTGATGCGCCTGCTGTCCCGGTTCCACCAGCGTGGGCAGACGATCGTCCTGGTCACCCATGACGCCCGGCTGGCGAGTGCCGCGGACAGGGTGATCAGCTTTTTCGACGGCCGGATCGCTGACGACGCGGAACTCGACACCACGTCGTCGCGCCGGCCGGGGGCCTCCGGAGTGCTGAGACTCAAGGACTGACCCGCGGACGTACGACGACCCCGAAAGGGCTGGATCTCATGCGCGCCACCTTGCGCTGGGCACAATCCGACCTGCGCACGCACCGCGGAGAGGCACTCTTCCTGGTGCTCGCCACCGCCGGCATCGTCATGTCGCTGCTGCTGGCCGCCGGGCTGTTCGGCTACGCCACCAACCCCTGGCAGCGCACCTTCTCCCAGGCCCGCGGCGCGCATGTCTGGATCCACACCGGCACTTCCACCGACCTCGCGAAGCTCACGGCCGTAACCGGGATCGAAGCCGTCGCCGGCCCCTACGACACGGCTGCCACCACCCTCACCTCACGCGGAACCCACGCCGGCGTGGAACTGCGAGCGACCCCCTCGCTCCCCTCCGTGGGCCGCCCTCTGCTCACCGCCGGCCACTGGCTGGACCCCACGACACCCGACGGCGTGGTCCTGGAGAGCAGCCTCGCCCGCGCCCTGCTCGCCGGACCCGGCGACACCCTCTTTCTGCCGGACGGCACCGCAACGGTCACGGTCGTGGGTGTGGCCGACACCGCTGAAGCCCGCTACCGCCCGGGGGAGCAACCGGGCATCGTCTGGGCCCTCCCCTCCGCCGTGCGCCACCCCACCGGCCAGATCATCGGGCTGCGCCTGCTCGACCCCGCCGAGACCGACTACGCCGTCCAGCGGGCCGTCACCGTTCTGGGCGCCGGCGCCATCGGTGAAGTCTCGACTTGGCAGCAGGCACGCGCCGAGGCCCAGGACGACAACCGGCTTCTGGGCCAGGTGCTGGGCCTGTTCGGCTTCGGCGCGCTGGTCGCCGCCGGGTTCGCCGTGCACGGGGCGATCGCCACCCGGATCCGCGGCCACCTGCGCGACATATCCGTCCTGAAGGCCGTCGGTTTCACCCCCGGCCAGGTCGTACGCGTCTTCCTCTCGCAGCACATCGCGTACGCCCTTCTCGGAGCCGCCGCGGCGGTCGCGGTGACGGATGCGCTGGGCGACCAGGTCCCGGGCCGGCTGGGAGACGCCGTCCGCCTGTGGCAGGTGCTGCCCGGCCACTCGGTGACACAGTTCGTCATCCCGGCGGGAGCGGTGCTGTTCATCGCCGCGACCACAGGGCTCGCGGCCTGGCGTGCGGGTCGCGTCCCCGCGGTACCCGGCGCACGGCCGACCGTCGCACACGCCGGACACGAACCGATAGCGGCCCGCGTCCGGCCGGGACGCCGTCTCCCGGCACCGATGCGGCGAGCCCTCGAGATCAAAGTGCCGGCCCCCTTGGTCCTGGGCCTGCACACCACCCTCACCCGCCCGGCGCGCTCCCTGGCCACCGTCGTCCGCCTCACACTGCCGTTGCTGCTGATCGTCGTGGCCATGAGCGCCTGGACGACCCTCGACAGCGTCCACGACCACCCCGAACGGATCGGCGTACCCACCGCTCTGACCGTCCATACCCGCAGCGAACTCGGCTACCAGGATGTCCGCGCCCTGCTGGAACACGACCCGCAGGTGGCGGCCGCGTACCCGGGCGTCGAAATGGCCGCGCTGGTCCCGGGGCAGACGGCCACGATCGCCCTCCGCGGCCTGGGCACCCGCCGCTCCCCCTACCCCTACACCCTCGCCGAGGGCCGCACAGCGCGCCAGAGCGACGAGGCGGTCGCCGGCCAGGGCCTCCTCGACCTGCTGCAGGTGCGCGTCGGCGACTGGGTCCGCATGACCGTCGGCGACCAGCCCCAGGTCCTGCACATCGTGGGGCGCAGCATCGAACCGGAGAACGCCGGCCGCGTCATCTCCACCTCGCTCGACACTCTCCGCGAGAACGACCCCCGTCTCACGCCGACCCTGTACGAGGTCCGGCTGCGCCCCGGCGCCGACCCGAGCACAGTCGCCCGCCGGCTTGTCGCCGCCGGGCACGACCGACTGGACGTGCGGGCCGTGACGAACCCCGCCGACGAGCTCTCTCCGCTGCGCGGGGTCGTGGCGGGCCTCATCCTCGTACTGGCCCTCATCGGACTCGTCGAGCTGCTCACGGCGATCGGCGGCATCGTTCGCGAGGGCGAACGCGACCTGTTGGCGTGGAAGGCCATCGGCCTGTCCCCGCGTCAGATCACCGCGGTGACCGTGACCGCCATGGGCTGCACCGCCCTGGCCGCCTTCGCCGCCGCGGCGGCGCTCGGCGCTCCTCTCGCCCACTGGCTGATCGACGCGGAGGGCCGGTCGAGCGGTATCGGGGCGGGCATCGCCCAAGACCCGCCGGTGCTGCTCCTGGTGGTCTTCGGGGCGGCCACCATGCTGGGCGCGGCCGGGCTCGCGGCGCTGCCGGCGTCGCGTGCGGCCCGGCGCCGACTGGCCGACACGCTGGCGGCGGTGGCGTGAGAGCGGCGGGCGCCGGTCGGCCCGCGGTCCCGGCGACGGTCGGAGCGACTTCTCCGGTCGCCGGTGCCGACCGGGGCGGGGCCGAAGTCGTCGGACGGCGGGCCCGGAACGGGTGACCCTGCCTTCTCGGCCTGCCCGCCGCAGCCTCGGTCGTCCGGCAGGAACGCCTCCCCCCGGAACCCATCGCGAAGTCGCAGATCGCCATTTGCGGAACCCTCGAGCGCGTATCGCAGAATTCTCGCACGGTCATTTATGAGAGCCCGTCACCAAGACTACGACGAGTCGCCGAGACCTCGCCCGTGGGCCACAGTTGACGCCCGGTGCCTTAAATGCCAATGCAATGAGCACTTTTGACCATGGCACGTTCCGGCATGAACATCGAGCACCCCGGCTCTGTTTGAATGAATTCCGCAGGGCAGTCGGCCAACCCATGGGGGATACGCATTCGACCGTGATCGACCGAACACAACTGCTGTGCACGCCATGGACAATCGAGAATAGGGGAATTGCGCCATGAAGTCTCGCATCAAGACCAAGGTCATGATGGGTACCGCTGTCGCCGCGACGGCGGCTGCCTTGCTCATTCCGACCTCCGCGCAAGCCGCCACGCAGAGCGGCCACGTCAGTGTGTGCAACTCGTCCAGCAGCGACGAGTACGGTGTTTTCCCGTACCGCGGTGATGCTGCGACGACCATCATCAATCCCGGTCACTGCTGGTCCGGCGGCGTGTTCACCGGGATCAGCTCCGACGAGGTGGTCGGCTACCGCCACGTGAACGGCGTCTGGCAGGCCGTCGCGTACAAGTACTTCAACGACGCCGACGGCGTCACCTTCACCTTCTGACGCTCGCTCGGAGGGGTGGTCCTGGGCGCTCGCTCCGGGCGGTCCTGATTGACCTCAGCACTGCCCGGACAGCCGCCTGACGAGCCCACCCCCGGCGACCCCGTACCTGCCTGACATCCAAGACAGCCCGATGCATCCCGCCCCGGAGCTCGGGCCCCGGGCCCCAGCCGGTCCGCCACGCATCCGATCCGGCTGGGGCCCTCCGCTTTCCGCCGTCCTCCCGTCGGCCCGACCGGAGGCCCCGACGGCGACGACGCGCATCCCGTCGAGGGCGGCCAGGCGCGGCCCGCCTGGCAGTTCGAGCGCATGCCGGTCAGCCCGGAACATCCCTTTCCGGTGAGTGGCGAAGGTAGTTCGGGCTCTCGGCCTTGGACCCCATGGGACGACGTCTCGCTCCGTGGTGCAGCCCCTCAAGGCGCCGGAAGCAGCAGGCCGCGCCGGTGGCCCCGACGAAGCGGCGCTTCGACTCGCCCCCGCGGGGCGCCTCATGGACTGCCGCGCCGGGCGAAGATCGTCATGGTCCTCGAACCGGAACGCGTAACGGTTGATCCCCTGCACCACGACGCGGAACACGACCTCCCATGGCTCGTCACCATTGCCCTGACCACGGTGTTGATCAGGTCCGCCGGGTTGTTCTTCGGCGCCGCCTCCGCTCGCATGGCCTCCTCACCGAGCGTGCGCGCCGCCGGGCCGTCGTCACGCACCCCGCACCGCTCCCGCGCCCAGGACCGCTACCGCTCGGCTGTCCGCCCGGAGGCGTACGCCGACGGCGTGCTCTCGGGCAGCTCCACCGCCCGGCACACGCACTTCATCATCTGGTCCGGCACGTCGCACACCTTCGGGAAGCACCCCGTCCGGGGCCGGTACCTACGATTCCTCTCCCGGAGGCGGTGGGAATCGGACCTCCACGGTCGCGGTACGCCGTGGGTCGGCGTGACCGCCCGTCTTGTTCCCGTCGGTCGGCGTCGGCGCCCCGAGGCCACGGCTCTCCGCCTTGAACGTGACCCCCTCAACACGACGCAGCTGCTCGGCGAGGTACGCTCCCAGGGCCGTGGCCCGCTCCAGCCCGGCTTCGCGTGACGTCCTCTCACGGTTGTTCCAGGGCAGGCGGCTACCGTTGCCGCCCGCTTTGATCGTGACCACGATGTCGGGCAACTTTCGCTGCCGCCGCACCCTGATGACTTCCCCCAGCCGTAACGCCAGCGCTTGCGCCTTATCCGCCTGTTCTCTGCCCAGTACCCTTCGCGACTTCCCGAACCGGTACGTCAGCAGTTCCTCAGGCAGTTCGGGCGCTGCCGGAGGATCGGCCGTCGGCGGCGGTCCCGGCGGTTGGGCGGCCGGGACGGGGACGGACGGGCCGTGGCTTTGCAGCAGCTCGGAGAGCGACAGAGCGTGCGCTTGTGCGTCGTGCTCTCGAAGCCAAGCCTCGACCTTCAGCAACTCCTTTCGTATGCCGAGCACATCGCTCTCTGACCCAGGTGTGATGTCAGCGTTCGACACCAGGCCGTAGAGCTGCCTCCGGGCGGACTCGGTGCGGACGCGCATCTCACCGATCTGAGCGGCGGCGTTCAGCTGGGTTTCCACACCGAGGTAGTTCAAGGCCTGCAGCGTGGTCGTGGCCCGTTCGAGGAGTTCCGCCGACCGGTCCCTGATGCTCCGCGTTCGGCGGACGTCTATTTCCTGTCGGACCGCCTGGTCGAGCGTCAGATCACGGCTGTAGGAGGTGCTTTCCAGCTTGCCCAGGAGTTCGGCGCTCAGCCTCCAGCGGTTCGCGAGGCGAGCTGTCTCTGGCGTCAGCACGCCCGCCCGCAGGGCCTCGGCAGTGGTCAGGGGGGAGCCATCGGAACGCTGCTCCGGATCGAAGGCGTGAATTCTGCCCCCGGGATGGAACCACCACGTATGCTTGTGACCGCCTTGACGCAACCGCAGTTCCACGTAGGAGTCGAGCTCCACCGCCACGCGGCTTGCGAGGTGCAGGATGTTGGCGCCGAGCGCCGGCTGGTCGTGGCGCTGTACGCCCTCTTCGGGTTCTTGGAAAGTCGTCACCGGCCGTACCCCCGGATCCGTCATCGCGTCGATCCGGTCGGCGTCGAACGCCGCGTCGATCCGGTCGGCGTCGAAGTCCAGGACGAGCCTTCGGCTGTCGGTGATGAGATGCCGCGCTCGGCTGCGTGCCTTCAACAGCACTCGGGGCCCACCGACTTGCAATCGGCCGTGGTCCATCCGGTCGCCGATCGCGCGGGCCACCAGCGCGGGCGCCACCTCGGCCGTCACCCGTGTGTCCCGTGCCACGTACAGGAAGATCTCGGTGAGATCGAAATGCTGGATCGACTTGGGTTCCCTTTCCCAGCCGAGTACACGATCGGCCTGATCTGCGCGCGCCTTGTCCACTGCGCCCTGCATCGCCTTGTAGTCGTCCTCGTTGACAAGCGCGTAGAACTCGCCCGAGATCTTCTGGCTGTGGAACCTACCCACGTCGTACGGACCGACGAAGGGGATGAGCTGGTGCTGCCTCGCCATCGTGGGCAATCGGATCGCGGCGTTGGCGACGACGAGGTACACCCGTTTACGCTCCTTGGTGAACGACTCGGTGCGCGGTTGCTGCTGCGCGCCTTCCGCGGCGTCGGTGGAGCCGGCGATACCCGTGTTCCCCCCCGCGCTGTCCAGGGGGCTGCCATGACCGGCGTTCAGCCCGGGTGCCGCGCCGTTGTTCGTCTTCCAGGCCGGGGTGACGGATGTGATGTGCTTGAAATAGGTGCCGAATCCTCCTTCGCCGTCGAAGACGTTGAGTACCCGCAGATCGGTGTACTCGACCCGTTTCGTCACCATGGCTCGTCTCAGCGGCTCGCTCGGCATCGCCCAGCTGTTGGTGAGTCGGGTGCCCTCGGGCTGTTCTCGCAGTGCCTGCGCCGTGAGCAGCGAGTTCGCCATCATCGCCGGCAGGAAGGTGTCCGGGCGGACGCCGGGGGCCACATAGGAGCCGCCGAAGAGCGCGTTGAGCAGGCTCCGGACCTGCCGCTTGTAGCCGCCGACCGAGACGAATCCCACGGGGTGCGTGTTGAGCGGGAACTTCACTGGGATCGTGGACGGCGGTGTGTACTGGAACGGCTCCTCCGGACCTAGCATCGCGGCGGGCACACCGAGCTGGATCTTTCCCGTCAAACGGTCTGCGGACGAAGAGCGGCCGGTGAGTTTTCGCTGCTGGGCCATGGCGAAGTTGTTCACCTGGGCATTCGGCGCGTCGCCGAGACGGACCTGCAGCGTCACCTTCAGATCGGCTTCGAAGTCGACGGTCTTGTCGTAGCCTCCGAACACACTCTCCCAGTACTGCGTCCGGACGTAGTCGACCTGCGTTCCGGTGCCGAGTGACATTCCCAGGGCCCCGCCCCCGTTCCCACCGTGACCGCTGCCGCCGGCCCTCATGGAGCCGCTCAGGGCTATCGAGCGGCTGGCCGATCTGCTCCGCTCGGACTGGCCGTGCAGGAAGAATTCCTGGCCGTCCATCCGCTCGTCCAAGGGCTTGAGCTGCCCCACCAGCTCTGCCGACAGCACCACCGAGACAGTTTCGTGCAGCGGGCCCCAAGTGTTCGCGAACTGAATTTCCACCTCCCCGCCCACCATGTCCATGTAGAGGATCGTGGACAGCTTGGAGAAAAGGACCTCCGCGGTCATCAGACCACCGTGCACCTTGCCCAGGGCCTGGCCGCCCCGACTCACCTCGAGCAGAGGTGACGAACTGAGCAGGCCGGGGGCCGATTCCTGGACCAAGTCCCGGATCTTCCCCCACAGCGTCATGCCGTCCTCGAACCGCACCTCGTTCACGGTCGTGGGCCCGATTCGCCGATGCGGTTCGTAGGGATTCGCCAGATAGCGAGGTAGATGCAGAGTGACCGGCGTGAGTGTGTGTCCGGGGAAGGCCGCGTTGAACCGGCGCAGCACTTCTTCGTCCACCACTCTGAGACCGCCCATCTGGTGCAGTTCGCGCAGTCGAGCGGCCAACACCGTCAGATCGGTGCCCTCTGGCAACTCGTCAGACCGGTCGCGCCAGTGCAGCAGCAGCCGAGCCATCAGGACAGCGCCGAGTTTGAGCTGCGCCCAGTCTCCGTTGCCCCACAGGTCCACCACCTTCACCAGCGCTTCCTTGGGCACTGGAAGGTCACCCTTCAGGTAGGCCCGCAGCGCGGCGTCTCGTGGGACCATGAACACCATCTGCCGGTTGTCGACGATCGCGGTGCCGGAACCGCGATCGGACGGCAGCAGCGCGGCGTTCTTGTACCAGTCCACACCGAGGTCGAATCTCGTGTTCGCGCCGTAAACGAGCACCGGGCTCACCGAGAGCGCGATCGTCTCGAATCCGCCCACCTTCTTCAGCGCTTCGGACATACCCCAGGTGAAGGACATGTCGGCGCCGAAAGTGCCGGTCGCAGCCGCGTCGCCGGCCTCTCCGCCGAAAGTCGCGCCGAGCGTGCCCAAACCGAAGCGGTAGTTCGCGAACTGCCCGCTGAACACCTGGTTCTGCAGCAACGCGATCAGCGCCAGGACCACCGGCTCCTCGGTGGACCCGATATACGTCGCCTTTTTGACCGCCAGGGAACTGGACATCACGGTGTACGCGTTCTTCCAGAGGCCGTAGGCAGCGCCGTTGTCCATGTCGTAGTGGCCTGGCCCCTGGAGCATATGAGGTGCCTGAGCCACCATCGTGTGGTGCGTGGTCAGCTGCCGGACCGCATGCTCCACCGGTGAAGCCGCCCCACGCAGGTCCGGCGGCAGTTGGCGCAGCAGCCCGCTCGTCACGCCACTTGTGTCCAGCGACAGAATCACTGCTCGTTCGAAGACCTCGGAGGACGTGTGTCCGGTCGTGCTCATGACAGCGGGGACGTCTGCCGGCAGATTCGGGACGAGTAGCTCGGCGCTGCCGGTGAACGTCTTGGTGGCCACGACCTTGTCGCCGCCGACGCGGTGGCCGGGAACCCTGCCCGTGTCGCCCTGGGCGACGGTCACCTCAAGCCGCAGATTCTTTATCCGGTGCTTGCGAAGGTCACTGGTCGGCTCGAAGAGGATGGGGTGGTTGAAGACCTGGATCTCGCCGCGATTCGAGCCGGCTGTGTAACCTCCCCCGAGATTGACGCCGGTGTTCTTCAGAGCATCGTGCGAAAAGCCGAAGTTCAGGTTGGCCGACACGTTCTCGCTTCCGCCGTGTGACTGTCCGGCGATACGCAGGGCCATGAGCAGGATCGCTATGCGCTCATGGCTCGCGGGGCCGAGATCCTCGGCGTCGTCGAGGTCGTACGTCACTTTCAGGTTGACGGTCGCGGCCTCTTCCGTCCAGGGGACCGGGCCGAAGCCAGACCTGCGCGTCAGCCGCAGTTGGGCGCCCTCCTCCGTCATGGCGCTGTTGAAGTGGTCCCCGATCCCCATCAGCCAGTTCTCCAGCGCCCGGCCATTCTCGATCTTGCCGTCGTGACTCTCGTGAGGGGACAGCCTCGCCACGTCGGCGAACGGGCCCTCGGCAGAGGGGAGGTAGTCGATCTCCCGGAGTTTCGAGCGGATGTGTGCGCCCAGTGCGTCGATGGTGGCCGTGTCCAACCGGACCGGGCTCAGTCCCGCCGTCTTCTTCATGTAGGTGGGCAGGGGTTTGCGGTCCGAACCGGTGATCGGTTCGGGGTTGCTCTCCCGGACGATGCGTGCGACCGACGTCTCGTCCACGGGGAAGCCGTTGTCGTAGGCCGCCGCGTCCGGCAGGGTCAGGGACGCGATGCCGACGCCGCGCAGGTCCTCGTCCATCGATGTCTTGATGCCTCCCGACGGCTCACGGACCTCGATCTCCAGCCTGTACTCCATGGGTACCGAATAGAACGGGGTCGGGCCCACCCATCGGCTCACAGTCACCTTGAGACCGTCGTAGCTCGCCGAGCTGCCCTGCGAGTGCGAGACACCCATGGACGCGGAGGCGGAGACCCCCAGGTCGAACTGCGGAACCGGCGGTGTCCCCCGTACGGCGAGGCCCGCCGCCCGGCGCTGCTCGACTCCGTTGCTCGCTCCGGCGGCGTTCAGCAGGGTCTGCACCCGCTCGATGTTGGCATTGCCCTCCTCAGCGGCGTCGGAGAACATCCTGACCTTGGGTAGACCATCCAGCGCGGCCTGAGTCTCGTCGAGAACCCTGGTGAGGACACGGACTGTGGCGATCGTCTTCGCCGTGCCCGGTTCGTGCAGGTCGATGACGTAGCCTTTCTCGGCCTGCCCGGGCAGGCCGCCCCCGACCTGCGACCGGCGCAGATTGGTCGCCAGCTTGTCGATCCCGTTCCGCAACTCCTCCCGGACGCCGCTGTCACCCCGGAGGTAGGTGTCGCTCCTGCCTTTCGGCCAACGGGCGCGCAGCCCGCGCAGTGCTTCGTCGTACAGTTCGGGCAAGCCCGTCATACCGAGTGCCGCGTACCTCTCCGGGATGATCGGCGGGCCTGCCGTCGCTTTGGTGGCCACCTTCGCGTGCTGCCCCATCAGAAAGCGATCGGGGATCCACAGCGCGAGCCGGTCGTCGCCTTCCGTCGGCGTCCGGTCGGACGGCGGCTGCCTGTTCTCCTGTACCCGCTTCCAGTCGGTGGTGTGACCGTCGAATCTGATCCTGTACGACAGGCTCATGTCGACCGTGAGCAGTGAGTTGGCGGTGCGGTGGTTGCTGACCTGCCCGTCCTCCACGAACTGTGCGGTGTTCATCCCGCGGTGCTTGGCGTTGGCGGTCGCCGAGAAGTTCAGGGACGGGGTCACAGGGCCCACCGGCACGCCGACGGCTCCGCCCGCGGAGTAGGGCATGGTGCTGACGGTCGAGCTCTGCCAGAAGGAACCCGTGTTGAACATGGCGGCGTTCGCCTCGGTTCCGAACGGAGCGCGCTCGTCGTCGGCCAGAGTGCTCAGCTCCAGACGCGCGTTCTGCGGGCGGGCGGTGAACAGCACCTCGGCGCGGCCCAGGCGCATCAGGTATCCGCCGAGCCGCGGGCCGCCGGGTGACACCATCTGCCGGAAGTTCTGCTCCAGCGTTACCGGCAGCGCCTCAAGGTCGTCTTCGCTCACCCCGGGGATCCTCGTACGCAGATCGTCGACCACCCGTTCCATACCGGGCAGGCCCGCTCGCGGCGTGGCGGAAAAATACACCAGAGGGTCCAGGTCCATCCGCTGGCCCAGGGTGAACCGCGGCGGTGGCCCGTCACCCGCCCCCGGGTCGGGCTCCGGGTCCTCGGCCGGCTGCCTGCCGGTAGCGTCGTCGGCCTGGTCGGCGTCGCTCACCGCGAACTTGATGTCACGAAGGCCGGGGCCGGCAGCGTCATGCGCGAGTGCGGGCTTCTGTGCGTCCTGCTCTGCTTTTGCTGCCTCTTTCTCCGAGTGAGCTTCTTGTGTCTTCTGCGGCCCGGGAACCTGGGAGGTCTGGGAATCCTGGGAACCCGGTGCGCGGGCATCGTCCCCAGGGAGGGCGGGCAAGGGGGCGGACCGGTCGGGGTCCGTCTGCGGCGTCGAGGTCTCCGGGCGTGCTGGCCGGGGGTGGGAAGCGCGAGGAGGCGGTGTGCCCGGGGACGGGGTCTGGGCGGGTGTGGTCTGAGTTCCTGACACCCCGACAGGGGTGACGGACGGCGGATCGAGCAGAGAGCCCTCGATCGCGAGGGGGCGGTAGGCGGGTGGTGGTGTGGTCCAAGGTGAGTCGGTCGCGTCGCGACCAACCCCACCCGAAAGCCCAGCCTCAACCGAAGCCGGCGACTCCGGAACCCACGACACGTCATTCGCACCACGACCAACCCCACCCGAAAGCCCAGCCTCAACCGAAGCCGGCGATGGTGGGGCGAGGACGTCGGTGGTGGCGGTGTCGACCTGCTCGGCAGGCAGCGGCGGCCGGGGCGGGGTGGACGCGGACAGGGCGCGCATGGACGGGGCGTCCTCAGTCTCACCGCCCGCGGGTGCCCGCGGTGCCGCGGGGGAGGAGTCGCCGGTCCGGTCACCGGGCGCCGACGGCAGGTCAGGTCCGGCGGGTTCGCCGGCCGGACCTGGATCCGAAGGGGGCGTGCCGGGTCCGGGGCTGCCGGGTCGCCGGCGTTCGAAGGTCACCTCGATCGTCGCACCGCTGCCGTCGGCGGGAGCCGGTGGAGCGGCGGACGTGTGCTGCAGGGGGGAATAGGCCTCGTAGTCGATGGGAACCTGCGGCAGGCGGCCCGCCAGCGTGTCCTTCCACTCGGTCAGCACCGCGTGCGCACGCCGCTCGGCGGTCGCCGCCGCGGCCTCGTTCCCGTCCCCGCCACGGATGTCGGCGTGCCCGGTGACCCGTACCTCGACCCGCGCCAGTACTCCCTCCCACCATTCCTGTTCGGCTCGCGCGACAACCTGCTCGACGAACACCCCCAGCTTCTCGGCGCCCTCGGTATCGACGTTCTCGGAATCAGGGGCGAAGCGCACGACATGGCGGTCCCGGGCGGATCGGTGCTCCGGCGGACCCGTCGGAGGCGCCGGAGAGGTGGAGCCTGCCGCCTGCGCCGGGTCCGTCGTACGGCGTTCCGCATCGTCGGCTTCGAGGCGCACGGTCTCGGGGAACGCCGCCTCGAAGGCGTCGCCGCCCTCCGGCGGGGCCGCGTGGGCGCCCGAGTCTTCGCCCGGTGTCGCGGCGAGTTCGTCGGCGATGTCCCTGGCCAGCTGCGGCATGGGCAGGCCGCGCCGGATGCCCTTCAGGCGCTGCCACGCGGAGAGGACCTCTTCGGGAGACGCCCCGCGGCCCTCACCCGCCGCCTTCACCCCGCTCTCCGCGTCCATCCCTGCTTGCGCGACGTCCCGAATGTCAGGCAATCGCTCCCCACGGTCGCGTTGTTCCAGCCGCACTTCCTCAGGATCGATCTCGTCAATCACCTTTGTCGCTGGAGCCATCCACGCGGGGTGCACCCATCTCAGCTCGGGCTGCTCGGCTATGGTCCCGGCGTCAGCGGTCGGATCCGGCAGCGCCGGCGCTCGGTCACCGTCGCTGCCGAAACCCTCCGCCCATCCGTGCGCCGTCCCTTCGCTCAGCTCTTGACGGACTTCCTGCGGATAGAGCTCCGGGCGTTCTCCCGCGTCCACCGGCGAAACGGGCTTCGCCGCGGCCTTCTTCTTCCTACTACCACCCGGAAGACCGGCGAGTCCGCCGCCCTCGCTCCGCCGGCGCGCCGCGATCTCGGCTGCCAGTTTCCTGGCGGCCTCCGGGGCGGGATCCCCACCGCCGTTGTAGTACGCCCTGATCACCGCCTCCCTGTCCGCATGGTAGGGGGCCCGCGCGGCCTCATCGGCGGGCTCCGTGCCGATGATGACGGGCTCCGTCATATAACCCGAATAGATCTCAAACCCCTCCATCACCACGCTCTCGGGCACGCCGGCGACCACGTCACCCCCCGCACCGGCCTCTTCGGCCGTCCCGGCCGCCGACTGGGGCGGGACCTGCCGAGATGAGGGGCCGTGGCTGCTTTCGCCACCGGAGACCGGACCGTCGGCGGCGGCCGGACGGTGTCCTCCCCGCAGTCCCGCACGCACCGGCCGCACCGGCCGCGACGGCCCCGCACCACCAGGCCCCGCACCACCAGGCCCCGCACCAGGCCCCGAACGATTCGCCCTCAGCAAGGCGACCACAGCTCGCGCCGCCACCAGGCCACCCCGCCCCCACGCGACCGCGATGGCCCCGCGTTCCTGATCCACCTCCAACCGCCATGGCCGCTCACCGACCTTGACCGTCGGCTCCGGCAGGGTTTCGTGCAGCTTCCCGACCTCATCCCGCACCGCGTTGTCCGGCAGGTCCTCCCACGCCAGCCCGAAGACATCCGCACCCGCCCCGCGCAAAAGCTCACCCGCCTCCAGCACAGAACGCGCCCATGCCTGCGCCTGCGTCGTCTTCGAAGCCGGCTTCTCCAGCGCCCCGCGATACTCCAGCACGGCCTGCGACAGACGCGCGGCCCCCTCGACCGTCTCCCCTTCCAACCCCGACACCGGAGGCAGCACCCACTTCTCAGAACTGTCCGCGGCAAGCACCCCCGCACCCCGCGTCTCCACCAGCTCCCGAGACGTCACCAACAGCTCATGGTTCGCAATCACCTCCCCCAGCTCCGGCGGCTTACTCACAAAACCCCCTTTGACATCATCCCAGCGATATTTCCCGTCTCTTGACCGCGACCCGCTCTTCGCGTAAACCACCACATCTACCCGGCCATCAGGAGCCAGGACATAAACGAACGCCACCCCACCGGCGCCGCCGTCCAGATGCGCATGCAACGGCTGATTGACGGCGAGATTGCCCTCACGCACGCCCTCCCCCACCGCCACCTTCTTCTTGAGAACCTCAAGCTGCGCATCAGTGAAATCGCTCTTTTTGGCCTTCCCCGCAAAGTGAATATGCTTCCCGAAGTCCCAGCGTCCGAGGCTCCTCACGACATTGAAAGCAGCGAACCTTTCCGCACGCAGACGCGCCTTCTCCGACCGATCAGCCCATCGCTTGCCGGCCACATCCCGCCACGCGTGCAAAGCCGCCGCCCGAAACGCCGGATAAAGCCCGCGCCCCACACCCATATCCGCGTGGAGCTGACCGAGAGAACGCTCGAAAGCCTCAACCCCGAACTTCTCCGCACCCAACCCGAGCAACTCCCCCTCCACCCCACGCAACTCCTCCGCGAACACCCTCTCGAACGACGGCCTCGCCAGCCCACCCGGCGAATTCACGATCTCCAACGCCCCACGCGGCCACATCAGCAACACAGGCAACAACTCAGGACTCTCCGCCAAAACACGACCAACCACCTCCCCCTCAGGCCCCACCAGAAGATCCACCACCTCACCGGACACCACCTCACCCAGCACCCGCACCTCACCCACCGCCACGGACCCGGCCGCGCCGGAAGCGTCACCAGTCCGGCTCAGTGAACCCGCCCCGGACCGGCCCCCGCCCACCCCACGCACACCCCCACCACCACCCGCCACCCCAGTACCCCGCACCACCCCCGCATGCCCCCGCAGCACATCGCGCAAAGTACCCGGATCGCCAAAAGCCCCGGACGCCGCCTCCGGCGCCCGCTCCAGCAACGACCGCACGTCCTCGGCGAAGCGCGGCTCCGCAGCCATCCGCTGCCATTCCGGCGTCGAAACAAAAGCACGCGCGAAACCCTCGTCGGACTCCAGCAGCGCAACCACCTCACGGCGCGACAACGCCTGCCCCAGCGCATCGGCGTCGAAGAGCCCAGCATGCCCCGTCAAGAACTCCACAGCCTTCGGCTTACCACGAAGCGACCTGAGAGCCTTCCCACTCACCCGCAACTCGGGATGAGCAACCCACAGCTTCCAGACATCACTCTGCTCTTCCGCCTCACGCAGAAGCGCAACGTTGCCGCGCACAGCGTCCAGCAACCCCTCCTTCTCACGGAACTGCACACGCGCATTACCGTTCAGCCGAAGAAGCTCTGCCAGCCGCGGTATCTCCGCCACAGCACCACGCAGCGCCCTGCTCCGGATCAAATCATCAACAATATCCGGATGCGCGTCCACCAGGAGCAGCACCTGCCGCCTAGTCAGCTGCGCCCTCTCCCCCTCCGAAAGCGCCACACTCAACAAATCGACAAACTTAGGATTTTTCCGCGCCACCACCAGCACATCCGGGTCCCGAAGAACAGAACCGATCACTTCCGGAGAATCGTCAAGTGTGTGCAACAGCGCCAAGGTCCTCACATGCTCCAACTGGGTCAGACTGAAGTCGAAAAGAAGCCTCCACTGCGTTTCGGTCGCCACCACCCCGGTATGAGCCGCGAGGAACTCAGCCACACTCGGCACATCATCCAGCACCTTCACTACGATGGGCTCAGCCGCAGCTGCAGCCAGCCGTTCGTCCGTACCGGTAACAGCTTGCCGCGCCACTTCAGTGGCTCGACTCAATTCATCTACCAGCCCCCTGTTTTTCTCGTCCAGAATAATGTTCTCCACTGCCGGGCGTTCCATCATGGCAGTGGTCACCGAGGGGCTATACCACAGGCTGTAGAGGGATGCATTATGATCGAAACTAAAAATGTGATAGTAGCGATGAAACCAGCCGAAGTAATGAGACACGTCACCGAATGCATTATTTATAAATTCAGCCGTAATGTGTGACCGCATCTCCGACATCTCCCTGTACCACAAGTAGGCGTCATCTTTATGGGCCAACAGTTCAGGCAACCTGTCCAGCCGTTTCAGATCACGCAATACCGATGGCTCCGAGGTGACCAGGCGCAGCATACCGGGCCGCGTTCGGAGAAGGTCGAGCATATAGGGCACAGACAAAACGCGCTCGGCAAGAACATGGTTCGTGATAACAGCCGGACGGAGTCGCTTATCGTCGAGCAGAATCCCATACCTCCCCATCTCCTCATCGGTGACCTTGAGGCCGGCCGGAACCGCCCTCCTGACGGAATCGACGTCCCGCCCGGCCTTCAGCGCCTCAGTCAGGTAGCGGACGATTCCCACGCGGGCCATTTCAATTTCGTGACCTTCGGGGGTGATCTCAGCGGGGCGATTTTCTTGCACAGCCTCCAAAAAATCTCGCAGCTCGGCGGATCCTGCGGAAAGCCGCCGCTCCAGCAGAGGCGTTGCCAATCTGTCGAAACGCTCTTTATCAGCCTTCCAAGCATCCGCAAAACCGGATCGTGAGATGGCCTCTCGCAACGCTTCAGGATACCGGACAAATACCTTGCCGGCCGGGCTCTCGCGAAATTCGTTGAGCCTCAGATACAGGGATTCATTGCCGAGAAGCCTCTGCCAGTGGGGGAGCGGCAGCTTTCCAAATGAGCCAGAAAGCATGTCCAGCAAGTCGGGCGCTGCCAAGATATTCTTAGCCCACCGGGCAAAATTATCCATCAGGTAAATACTCACCTCTGGATGGCGGATCATCAGTCGCAGCAGCGCCGAATCACCCTCATACAGAGCACGCAGCAGATTTTCGGGGTCCTCTCTCTTGACGAGTTGCAGAGCCATCGGAGCCTTCCTGAAGCCGGCCATCGCCCATGGACCTCGGAACTGCTCCGGACTCAGATTTTTAATACGACTTTCTATGATAATCGTCCAAGTGAGACCGGCACTCCTCAGCATCGCTTCAAATCGAGCCGAATCCTTCACCATATCCACGATATGGACCCGCTGCTGCCTGCTCATTTCGTTCTGCCATGCGGCCTCATATATTCGTGCCAGGTCAGGGTGCTCCAGGACAAGCCGCAGGACGCGCGACCTCGTCTCGTCGTCATTCTGCGGGACATCCTCCAGGAGAAAATCCAAAGAATAACGGCGGGAAAAAAGTCGACGCAGCTCATGCGGCTCAGTGATGGCTTTCGGCCACTTCACCAACACCTGCAGGGAATTCGAGTGCACCTCGTCCGTCATTATTTCGATCCATCGCGCAGCGTCCTCCTTCAGCAGCCAGTCAATACCTTTATTGACCGTTCGCAAATAGGCCAGCATGCCATTTTTCGGTTCAACCACCGAAGGCGGTTCCGCTTGCGGACCCGACGCCCAACGGATCGTTTGCAGAAGGTCATCGCCATAGAGGGGGTCGAGCATAGTGGGATAATGCGAAAGAGCTGCGGGGAGATTGCTATTCGCGATCGCCGCTTTCAGCAGCTCGGGGTTCTCCAAGAGGCGCAGGGTCACATCGGGCAGACCCCGGAGAACCCGGGTCAGTTCCCGTGCGGGGGCCAGCCGCTCCAGAAGGGTCGGGTCTTTCGCTATGGCGGACAATACATCGGACGAGGACAGTGCAAGATGGCCGAGCTCCGGGTGACGATGCAAAGCCGAGAGCAGCTTTGTGTTCGTGAGCAGAGTCCGATAAAAAGACGTCGGACGCGATTCTCGTTCGATGACCCAAGTGCCGATCACCTGTTGGACCAGGCTCGTGTCTCCATGGAACCGATACAGAATGTCAGACCATTCGTCAGAGCTGAGGCTGAGTACCGCAGCAGCGAACCCCTCGGTATATTGGACCAAATAATTGATGCCAGCGGATACATGGGCCGCCGTCTGCGCGATGTCAAGTCGTCCGTCCAGATGACGGAGAACGTTGTAATAATCACGGTCCAGCACAATATCGCGAATTTCCTCGTCGTCTTCCAGACGGGAAATCACTTTTTTGCGGGCAAGGATTTCGAATGTCTGCTTGGGCTGTGCTTCGAGCCACTCAGATTGCTCCGGCTCTGACAGGCTCGTGAGAACCGCGGGATGGCTCGCCAGAACGCCCGCCAGGCGTGGGTACGCCGCGATCCCCTTCGTGAGCAGTAGCTTCTGCCGGACCACCGCGTAGGCCACGATCGGGTTGTCGGACAGCGCCTTCGTCAACTCGGGATTCTCAACCTGCGCCCAGACCATCCGCTTCACGAGGACGTCCAGCGTGATGTCGGGCGGCTTCGGCATGCCCGTGAGCACCTGCTTGACCGCGGTGAGGACCGCGCTCTTGCTCTCGGCGCCGATGCTCGCATGCCGCATGACCGCGACTTTCAGGCTATTGAGAGTCTCCGGTGACACTTCCACGGTGTCGTGCCCGTGGGCGTGCTCCCGGCCGGCCCCCGAACCGCCGGCACCCGGGCGTTCTCCCGCGTCCACCGACGAAACGGGCTTCGCCGCGGCCTTCTTCTTCCTACTACCACCCGGAAGACCGGCGAGTCCGCCGCCCTCGCTCCGGAGGCGCGCCGCGATCTCGGCAGCCAGCCTCTCGGCGGCCACCGGGGCGGGATCCCCACCACCGTTGTAGTACGCCATGATCACCGCATCGGCGTCGGCACCGTAGCTGTCCCGCGCGGCCTCATCGGCGGGCTCCCTGCCGATGATGACAGGCACCCTCGCATAACGCGAATAGATCTCCCTCCCCTTACGCACCACGCTCCCGGGCACGCCGACGGGCCCGTCGCCCGCCGCCGAAACACCGGTCGCATTCGCGTTCTGAGAGATTTCCTGCGGATAGAGCTCCGGGTGCCGGATGAGGCGTTTGAGCCCGGAGGCCGCCAGAACACCGGTCGTATTCGTATTCTGAGAAAATTCCTGCGAATACGGATAGAGCTCCGGGAGCCGGATGAGGCGCCCGGGGGCCGCCGGAACCCTGCCTTCGGCGTCCGCATAGAACCGCCAGGCCAGCCGGGCCCGGTCCGCGTAGCCGAGTATGAGGTCTCTGACCTGGACAACGGTACTGCTCTCCGCCAGCTGCTGCCGCACGCGCGACGCGTCCGTCAGTCCGTTGATGTCGTCGAGGGACACGGCATGGTTCAGGAAGTCCTTCGACTCGAGCAGGCGAACCACCTCCACCTCTTGTATCAGCTTTTCCGCAAAGCTCATGTCGAAAACTGCTCTAACGGCGCCTGCTCCCTCTGCCCTGTAAAACAATATTTGGTCTCGGCGTATCCGCCACGGATCCAGGTATTTACGACCGGCGGCCCGCAGTTTATGGAAGGACTCGGGATCGACTGCGGGATCGCCTCCCGTGTATCCGGCCAGGAACGTGGCCATGCCGTCTTTGGTGACGGGATCGTCGAAGCTTCCTTTAGCTCTGAGATGCTGGCCGTGGAGCCGCGCCAACTCACTTATGGTCCGCAGATGCTTTTCAGCGTCCACTCCCTCCGCATCTCTTTTGAGGAAGTACCGGTCAAGACGTACCAATTTTAGAGTGTCAGCCTCGGACCGCCCAGTGATGGTCGCAAGGTCACCCAGATCTTTACCTTCCGGGTCCGGCAGGTACTCGTTCCAGTCGTTTCCTGGTTGGAGCCTCGCAGCCACGAAAAGGCTATCGGTATGGAGCGTCATGTGATCAGTGGCGTATACTTTTATGCCCGTCACATTGGCCATTTGCTGCGCGAGCGAACTTCCGTCCAATTCCCCCGTGTCGGCACCGCCAAAACATGCCATGAGCACGATGGCATCCGGCTTTTTCTCGCCGCTCACAGACGGCAACGCGTCCAGCACAAGATGCGCAAACGATGACCCGTCCAGATAAAGATGGTTACCGGTCTCTGTCGAATACACCACGGCATCCCCCGGAAGGCCATGCACATTGATGTACGTGACCGTTTCATTCCGCCAGGGTACTTCTATAAAATGTTGCGGCTCGTCACCGAATCGGTAGACATTCTGCATGTACTGATACGGAGCACTAGGAAAAGCTTCAATCCTGGTTTCGACTTCTACTATCTCCTGGGAGGTCCAAAACGTACGACCGACCACGACGCCGCGAGAGTACATTAGGGGTCGCGTCTCATAGTTTCGCGCGATCTCGGCGCCGATAGGAGAAAGCACGTAACCTGGTTCGATCAGCACCCATTGGCCGACGCGGCCGGCCGTACCGGTAAGAGGCGTCGTCCGGTCTTGGTATGGGAATTCGAGCTCCCCTGTATAGGCCCACACATTGCGATTCGTTTGAGTGGCGATCGCACGAACCGTCTGCAGGTAGCGCTCGGCAGCAAAAGAGGCGACGTAGACTATGGGATCATTGGCATCGTGCAAGAGCAATGACACATCCCGCCCCAGTAGCGAAGCCATCTCGCCTGCGCTCAGTTCATGGGTATTATTCTGGGCATCTATGACAGTGGTGGTTTCGGATCGGGAATCGAATGAATGCGGGAAGACCCAGAATGCCTGGCCGATGAATAACTGGTTAATGAGATCTTTGATCTGTTTAATGAGATCTTTGATCTGTGGAGGAAGGCGTCTTGCCTTCGCGCCATGACCGTCCCAGATACGGCCGGAGGCCTTGCGGGTCGAGCCGACGAACAGTGTGCTGTTGGCCAGCAGTGCCTTGTCCCGCGCCTCGCCGGCACGCGGTGGTTCGGCGGGCAGCACCTTCCCGAGGGCGCCTGCCCGGAGCGGATTCGCCGGTTGTGAGACGGGGTCGACCCAGACGTGCCGCCGAGTGACCGGGATCGCCGCCTTACGCGCGCCTTCCCAGCTCCATGTGCCTTCGAGCGCGCCCTGGCGCTCGAAGGAGTCCGCGATTCCTTCCGCCGTCTTGTCGCTGGGACCGGCCGACGCCTTGGAGGATGGGGTGTCCGGAGGACCGATCAGAGGTGTCAGCAGACGGAGATACCGCTCGGGCAGCAGGTATGCGCCAGGATCCACTTGGTCCAGATTGCTCAGCCCCGGGGACACCACGGAACTGCGCCCCATCAGGCTGCCGGGCACATCGGCACGCTGTTCCGCGCCCGGTTCCGCGTATTCGTCCCGCAGGCCTAGTTGATGACCGATCTCATGCGCGAAGAAAGCAGGGCTCGCGCCCACCCACCACGTTCCCTGATCACCCCTCACCTCGTTCCGGACCACTCGCGCGACAAGATGGGGGTGGTCTTCCTCAGGCACCCGCTCGACGCTCACGTGCAGCAATTCATCAATGCCCTTTTCACCACTGCCCGGCAATTTGTTCGCGGGATTGCCGTTGAAGAAGGTGTGAATCCCCTTCTCCAGTGATCCCCACATGGAGTTCAGGTCTTCTTCGGAGATGCCCTCCTCCACTACCAACGCCAGCCGAACGGTGAGGTCCACGATCGACTCGTTCTCGTACCGGAACCGGCGCACATCGAAACCGGAATTCACCACGAAACGAGGCTTCTTGTCCCATTTCCCGCCAGTAGTGCCAGTGCTCCTCGCCGACAGCCTGTCGCGCCTGTCATCACCGGAAGGCACCCTTTCCGGAGCCTGCCCCCCGTCCTCGCTCACCCGCGGAACCTCGGCCTGGTATCCGTCCCCCGTCCGGTACAGGGTCACCTCGGCAGGGGGTTCGGTGGAGCCGCCGAGGAATCGCAGGCGGGAGCCGTCCTCGTCGACCACCGTCAGATTCACGCCGAGGGCGTGCGCAGCGGCGGACGCTACGAGGTCGGCCGTGCCGTCGTCCCAGCCCCGGGTGCGCAAACCGGCCAGGCCGGCGAGCGCTTCGGAGTGGACGCGTTCCGCAGCGCCCTCGGTTCTCATCTCGGGAGCGTCGGGGGCGTCCGATGTGCCGGCCGGCGACTCCAGGTGGTCGAAGGTCAGCTCCGCGAGGACCGCGGCCGGGAGAGCGTCGTCGAGGGCATCGGCGAGGGCCGTGAAGAAGCCGTCGGGGTCGGTGTGGGGGGCGTCCTTTTCGGACCCGCCGTCCCGATCCTCCGCTCCGGCGGACACGTCCGTATCCGGCCGTGCGAGCGCCGCCGCCGCGGAGCTCGGAGGTGCCGAGGGGGCGGGCGGGGTCTCGGTGGTGCGCAGCAGGATGTCGCCGGTGACCCAGCGGGTGCCCTTCGGGCCCTTGATCTCGAGCAGGCCGAGGACGCGGACGAGGTGGCCGGGGTGACCGTCGCCCGTGGCGCTCTCCTCCGCGGTGCCGACCCGCAAAACCTCGCGTCGCATACTCGCCCCGGTGAAGGACTGGCCGTCCGTCATGCCGGCGCCGCCCAGTGGAATGCCGACAGCGCCGGCGCCACCGGGGCCATAGGAGGAGGCGAGGTTGAACGACGCCGCTGAGGTCGTCGTGCCGCCCACCTGGTGAATGAAACCGTCCGTCGATATGTGCATGCCGTCCACGGCGGCGTTTCGGCTGCCGGGCACGATGTGCGGGCTGTGGAAGGTGAGTGTCATCTCGACGCCGCTGACGGCCTTGCGGCCCAGGAGCGGAGCGACGGCCGCGGCACTCAGTTCGGTCCTGCGGGAGTTGGCCAGCGAGTTCAGCCGGACGACCACATCGTTCTCGGACCAGTTGGTGAGCGGTTCCGTGTCAGCGCCCGAGGCCGCGCCGACCGCGATGAGCGCCTCGCCCAGTTGTCCGGTTCCGGCGAAGCCGAGGAACTGAACAGGCCGGGTGGGCATCCACATGCGGCCGTTCAGTGCTTCCCGCACCTCCGGGGCGACCTGCATCTCGACGGCGGCGGCGCCCTGCGGCGGTTCGGGACGGACCATGGGGTCGGCGTCGACGACGGCCGGTACCGTCAGTGCGGTCCGGGCCTGACCGGAAGCCTCGTGATCCGCGGCGTACGCATCGCTGAACCGAAGGTTCACCTCGGCCTTGGCCGAATCGCTGATGACGCTGGTCCAGCTCGGCCGGGCAACGGCCCGCGGGACGCCGACCGGGTCCGTCATCCGGTCGTACACCTGTCGGAGGGCCTCCCAGATGGACAGCATGCCACTCTGCACCTGGTGGACGAGGCGGACGAGCAGTGCCTCGTCCAAGGGCCTCGCGGTCACCTCCGCCGTGAACACATAGGGAACCTTGAACTTGGCCGTCCCTCCCGACGTGCGCTGGTAGGTCCGCACCTCACGGGCAGAGCTGTGACCGTGGACGGTCTGCCGTGTCCGGTCGATCCCCACCGTCCCCGTCGGTCCTTGCTTCCCGGCCTGTCCGCCGAGGCCGAATCCCAGGCCCTGGCTGTGCAGTTGCGTCCGGCCTACGTACGTCCTCCCCGGCACGGGGAGAGCACCGCCCGCGCCGTTGGACCGGCCAGACATGTTCTCCAGACCGCTCGTCCGGGCTGCGACCCGCCTGCCGCGGACTTGGCTCAGGTCGTGGTCCGCATCGGGTTTCGCGGACACCCTCACCTGTATGAACCGGGGACCGAGGAAGCTGTCGCGGCTGATGTAGTGGATAACGGCGCTGCTGTCGGGCCCGTCACCGGCCAGTGAGGACTGGCCGAACGAGGTGGTGAGATCGTTGATGCGGGTGAGCACTCCTGGCGTGTAATTCGGACTGCCGATCTTCGTGACGCCGGGAGTCGCCTGTTCCACCAGAACGCCCACCAGGTCCTGGAGGGCGTTACGACGTCCCTTCTTCGACTCGATGTCGACGCCGAGGACGGTGCCGAAGCCGACGCTCCCCTTCCCTTCGACGAACCAGGAGGGCAGCCGCGGCCGCTCGTTCTCGTCCGCGGGGCGCGCCAGGTCGCCTTCGGACACCAGGGCGGCCCACTCGGGGTGGTCGTGCAGGTCGTCGTCGGTCAGCAGGATCTCCGCGCCGTCGTAGATCAGCACCTGCCTCTCCAGATGCCGGCCAGTGCCCCCGGTGATCGTGTTGGCGGCGGAGTTGTCGCCGCCGGCGCTCACCTTGATGCGGTATCCAAGATCGGCCGTGAAGGTGTGGTATCGGCCGCCTTCGCCGTCGCCGTCGCCGTCCTGGGTGGCCACGCGGAAGGTGACGGTGTTGTCCCCCTCGCTCTCGGTGTCCACCGTGCTGACGCCGTGCCGGATCGCGCCGCTGGGCAGGAAGCCCGCGTAGCGGCCGGTGATGCCCGCCGCGAGGCGGTAGCCGGTGGCTTCGCTCTCGGAGGTGGACGAGCGGCCTCCGGAGACCCGCCAGTCCTCCCGGTGCGGCTCGGGTGTCTGCGGCTGCGGCGTGTGCTTGACGTCGACGAGCTGTCCGGTGATCTCCACCACGAAGTTCTCGCCCGCCAGGGCACCGTTGGTGCTGACCTCGAAGATGTACGAGTCGCGCAGGACACGCGGCGCGTTGGCCACGAGGTGGGACTGCGAGAGAGCCGTGCGGATCTGCTCCTGCGCCTTCGACGGAGCGGCGTCGGCCTGCTCGCCGAAGGCGGTCCGCCACGCCCAGCGCACGGCGTCGGCGCCGCGGTCGACCAACCAACTCACCGGCGCGAGGACGTTCCACCCGGCGCCGGGCGACGCTGGATCTGCCGCCTCGTCGATCCAGCCACCGGGCAGAACCGGCACATCGTCCGCCGCCCCGGCCCCATCCCCAGCAGGCGGAGTCGGCAGACCATCCGCCACCCCGGCCCCAGCCCCACCCGGCAAGACCGGCACACCATCGGCCGCCCCGGCAGACAAGTCCGGCACGTCGTCCGCCTCGTCGATCCAGCGACCCGGCAGAACCGGAACATCGTCCGCCACGCCGGCCTCACGCTCAGCGGACAGGACCGCCAGGTGGTCCGACGTCCCTTCGGCTTCTCCCCTGAGTTCTCTGATGAGGCGGTTGATGACCTCGACCAGTGTCCGGTCGCCCTCCACCGGTTCGGACCAGGCCGTCTCCATCCGTTCGAACCAGGCCGTCTCCGGCGGCCGCAGGTCGGCGTTCGCACTCCCGGACGCCACAGCCGGACCACGGACGTCTCCGTCGGTGATCTTGGTGATCTTGGCGGGTCGGGGACTCCAGTTGTCCGCTTTGGCCAGGGTGCGGTAAGTCTGGACAGCCAGCTTGATCTCGCCGTCCGGTGCACTGGCCGGGGGTTCGATCGTGCGGTTGTGGCCCTCGGTGTCCGAGATCTCCACCCGATAACGGACCGGGACCGTGAAGACTTCGTGTCCCTGCGAGCCGAACAAGTAGTTCTCCTGGCCCGTGCTGAAGCCGGAGCCCGTGCTCTCTGTCTCCTGATAGTTGTACGACGCCTGCCCGCTCAGACTGTAGAGCGGCTCGGCGCTGTCGCTGACGCCGCCGGCCGGATCGCTCACCGAGCCGCCCAGCCCGCCCTGCACGGCCAGCTTGCTGACATCGAACCGGTCGTCGTCGTTGATGTAGAGCGCGTAGAACGCGAACGACTGGATGGCCGGTACCGAAAGATCGTGTGTCACGCGTCGGCCGTCATCGCCTGCACCGTTGTCGGCGGGGTCGGACCGCTCGGCGAAGAGAGTGACGGTGGCACGCCGGGTACCGGCGGCGGTGACGACCGAGAAGACGGTGGCCAAGCCGCCGGCGACCATGTCGTCGACCTGCGCCCGCAGATGCGAACGGCTGCGCATCTGGTCGACTTTCCGCGCATTGAGCAGCAGCATCTCCTTTTCGGCGTCGCCGAGGACGCCCCGGAGAACGGACGGCGCTCCCGCGGACGGGAGGACCTCGTCGGGCGGGAGGAAGCCGTTCACGACCAGCCACTTCTCGACCTCGTCGAAGAGAGACCCGGTGTGGGCGACGTGGAGTGGAACGGTGGACGTTCCGAGCTGCTGCGACCTCAGCATCGCGGCGGGGAGGAAGCGATCCTTCTCAGGGACCTGGCCCAGGTGCGCCATGGACGGAACCAGCATGTTCATCTTGTGCGAGGCTCCGTCGGCCATGGGCGTGTCGGGAGCGGGGGTGTCCCTTCCCTGGGGGCGGACCAGCGTGGCCTTGACGGTCATGTCCGCGGTGACGGGCAGCAGACGCCCGCCGCCGCTCAGCCCACGGACGTTCCACCCGCGGCTGCCGTGGTTGAACACATGATTGAACCTGTGCTGAAAGGCGAGGTTCGCGGTGAGCTGCCCGGCGACGGGCCAGTTGGGGGCGGAGAACCTGAAACCCAGGAGCCCCCTGATGCCGAGCGCGTTGAGGACCGACGTACTGCCCTGTACATACCGCGTGGCGGTGGTGAAGGCCTCGATGGACGTGTCAGTGGTACTGGGGCCGGTGCTGCGGTCGCCACCGGACAGGCCGACGGTCAGCCGCAGGTGGCCGACGACGTGACCGTCCTTGTCGTACAAGGTGGGGGAACTCAGAGAGCCGTCCCACAGCTGATCGATGTTGGCACGGATATGACCTTCCTTGAAGAAGTCCCACAGGTCCGTCACGGAATAGTCGGCGAGACCGCCGAGCAGCCGCTCGAAGGAACGCATGACCTCGTCGCGGAGCCGGTCGTGGTGGGGGAAGGACACCGGTGAGTAGAGGGGTAGCTTGTCGCGTAGGTCGCTGACCGGCACCGGCACGTCCCACAGGCCGTCGCCGGTGACGGCGGCGGCCTCGTCGGGGGCGGCGAGGTGGTTGGGGATCGAGACCGTCAGTCGGTCCGGCACGGGACCACGCGCGCGGACCCAGTCGGTGTCGAGCGCCTCGGACGGCAGCAGATTCCGCTGGTGGTGTTCGCGGAGTTGCCAGTTCATCTCGTAGTCGACGGACTGAGAGCGCTCGTTGCTGCGAATGAGGTTCAGCCCCGAAGTGTTCTCGCCGGCACCTGCCGACATGGTGAGCGCGTTGTAGGTCAGGGTCAGTCCACCGCCCAGCGTGACGCCCCGGAAACGTTTGACAAGCCGGTCGATGCCTTTGGCGTAGTCGTAACTTCCCGAGCGCACATTGCCGACCGCGGAGATTCCGCTCGTGTCAGCGCCATCGGCGATCCAACGCTGGAGGCCGACCGGCGGGCCGGCAGGCACCTCGTCGACCCGCTGCGGGGAGGGACCGACGGCTTCGAGCGACACCCGCAGCGCGACCGGGTGGCTGTTCCCCCGGTAGGCGGCCGGGACGGGCCAGCCCGTAGCGCTGATCAACTGGGCCCACTCGTACTGGAGTCGCTCGGAGGTGACGACGCGGCGCACCGACTCGTGGAAGGTGTCGTCCGTTACTCCGTCCTTCTCGACCGAACGGAAGATCTCCTCGTGCAGCCACTCCACCGTCACCTGTGAAACAGGCTTGACGTGCATCAGGTCGGTCGCGCCGTCGCGGGCCGTGCCGTCATCCGTTACCGACGCGGGCAGTCCGTCGGGCCGGACGCCGCTCGGCTCGTGGACGACATCGGCGGTATTCGCCACCTCGGATGGGGAAGCCGCGCGATCGGCGCGTGGGCCGGCCAGGGGCAGATTCGCGTCCGCACGCACCGGAACCGCGTCCAAGCGGGCCCGCGGCGACTCCTCGCCCCGACCTGCTGCCTCACGAAAATCGTTCCCGACCGCACTGGACACAGCCGAGTTCGGAACGATGCCGTTAACCGCAGGTTCGTAAGCTGGCGGTGTAGTCGGCGACACCGCCTGTTCTTCTCCCAGAGCCACCCAGCTCTTGAAAGGCGCTTTACTGATATCAAACGAATTGACGGTATCTATCAGCTGGCGGTATGTCCGCCCGTTGATGTGCATCGGTTGCCGCACATCTGCACTCTTCAAGAATTCGTACATTGCTTCGAAGGAGATGGAATCGGAACCGTACTGACCCGAGCGATCGCGGTTCCGAAGCTGCTGATTCATCTCCGCAAAAAGACGCAACAATTGACGATAGTTCTGCTGGTCGTCCACGCGCACACCGAAGAGCATACGCAGCATGCGCACCATACTCCGGGTTTCCGCCTCTGACACGGCGGTAATCCTGACCAGGGCGGCAAGTTTCTCGCCGGTCGGCATCGCCCGGTATTCCGCCCACTGCGGCTCCGGAATTGTGGCTTCCTGAACCAGACGCACTTTCGTGGTGAGCTCGGACGCGTCTGCCGTGGCTACGTGACCGACGCGCGTAATGGGAGCGGTGACGAAGTCCACGATGCCGTCGAGCTCATCGGCCAATTTCTGCGCGATCGGTTGCTCTTCGTCTCCCAGGACATTCAGTGGCATCTTTTCCTTCGCGAAGGCCCCGGTATTGCACGAGAGCAACACCAGCCTTTGGGGCTTCAGCTTTCGGAAACTCGCACGACGCCGCAGCATGCCGGCCGTCTCACTAGCGGTGGCCTGTTTCTCCTTGCCGTCACGTAGTGCGATCTCAATGGAATGCGGGGTGCCGTGTGCGTTCATGATGTAAACGGTCTCACCCAGCCAGGGCACCGACTTCTCGGACCCTGGCAGATCCTTCTCGGACCCTGCATTATTGACCTGTTCATGAAAGTACTCCCACGTCCCGAATACTTTCAGATTGGGCAGCCCCCTATTCCTGTAAGATCCATAGGTCGGGTCGTCCAAGGCTTCCTGCGACATGAAGACACGGCCTGCCGACTCACCTTCGTCATCCAGGATGGGTGCCGAAGAATAATCTTCCAAGCCCTGCCAAGGATAAGGATCCGCGCCTTCCTCGGATTTTATTGACTTCGCCCATCGCCCGTGATGCACACCAACCGTGGAATCGGTCCGCAGGGCGGGGGAAAGGATCTGCAGGTCGTCCTGATCGTCTACGACGAAATCAGCATCGACACGCTCCACGTTGGCGAATACATCCTCCTCGATTTCATTTCCCATGAGACGTTCCATCTGCCCGGCACCCATGAAGTCCCCGACCAGTACCACCGGGACACCGGGAACACGTTTGCCGTCATGCTTCACCAGATCCACGAATTCAAGCGGTGTCAGCCGTATGTCCTGTTCCCCGTGGGACACCTTGACGGTCCACGTTCCCCGATCGAAATGAGCAACCACCGGATACGCTTTCCCGTGCCACGGCGCCTCCCGCACCCGAGACTCGAACGAAGGGGTGTCTGTGTCCGTGCGCTGCCACCCCTCGTCTATACGACTGAGGTCAAGGTTCGAGACATCGAAATCATCCTTCTCTGCCAGCCAGTTACGTCCGGTAAGCGGGGCACCCCCGGCCCCCTGGGCGTGAAGGATCGTGTCATCGCCGAGCAGATGCTGCTGCAGATAGGCGCGGCGTGCGGAATGCAAAATGTCGCGAGACGACGGATCGCCGAGATCGAGACCGGGATGAGCCCGCAGGATCCGCTCCAGTTCCGCAAGGTGGACATCGCCGACCGGCTCGCCCTCGAAGCCGTGGCTGTCGAGACGCAGCACGTACCGTGCGATGTCCTCGCGCAACTTGGGGTCCTGGACACCGAATCGGTCTAGGGGGCCGGCTTCCGCCAGTGGGTCGTCCAGTTCGGCACGTGTCGAACGCAGCGGGCCGCTGAGCACCGGGGCGCCGACGGAGGAGGAGACCGCGTTGAGGCCAACGACTTCCGGCCTGCTGACCTCACCCACCGGACGGCCCTGCTCCGGAGCGAGCGGCGGAGTGGGAAGGTCGGCTTGTGCGCCGGTCAGGACCGTGACCTCGTCGCGGCCGGGCCCGTTCGGACCGGGCGACTCGGAACGCACAGCATCCTCGGCGACGCCCCCCGCCTCCGGTACACGGCCGGGACGTCCGGCGGCATGCTGAGCGTACGGGTCTTCGAAGCGCTGCTGCCGGGCGGCGTCGTCCTGGGCCTGCGCCAGATCAGCCTCCCGCAGGGAGACCATACGGACCTGCTCCGCATGCCACTGCCGGGCCGATGCCCGAACTCTGTCCAGATCCGCCCAGTCCGGCGCAGCGGTGGAATGCTCGTCTCCGGCGACCGCGGAGGAGGACGGGCCGATCTCCTCGCCCTGCCCACGCAGCAACTGCGCCGCCTCGGCGCGAGCTTGTCGCCCCGCCTCGGTGTCCGCATCCGTCAGATCCGCGTCCGACCGGGCCGCCGCCTGGCTCTCGATCCGCTCCTGCTGTTCCCGGCGGGTCATGGGCCGCGACGGCGCCTCACCTCCAGCAGTGGCCGGGCGAGAGGGGCGCGGGCCCGGATCCGGATCGGGGCCGGCGGAGGCAGAAGCCGCCGAAGGCAGCCGGTCCCTTTCCACCACCATCCGGTCCACATGACCCCGCACAGCCGCAGTCGAGGACGCCTCAACCCGCACAGGCGCCTCCCCACCCGACCCACGAACAGGACCGGCCGGCCCACCACCAGCACCCTGCACCGCCCCCGACAGCCCCCCAGCACCCGCGACCACACCACCGGCACCACCCCGACCGGGCACAACCGTGTCCACACCCGGCAGCCCCGTCGACCCACCCGACACCCCCACCGGCGCCCCGCCAGAAGACACGCCGCCACCAGAACCACCCCCCGCAGCAGACACCCCAACCACACCACCAACCGCACCCACGACAGCCGACGAACCAGCCCCCGCAGAACCCTCCACCACCGGCAAGACACCCGCACCGGGACCGGTCACATCGGCAGCCACACCCGCAGCACCCGCCTCTGCACCCCCGGCTGCATCCGCGGCAGCGGCAGCCGCCTGCACATCCGCCGCAGTCACCTCCAACGCACGCACACCCGCAGCCGACGCCCGCACCTGCGCCCCAGACCTCTGCGCCACATAGTCCTTCACCAGACCAGCATCAGCCGCACCCAGCACACCCGACCCAAAAGCCTCACCCAGATCCGCACTCTGACTCTGACCCGGCGGCAAACCCTCCATGTCCTCAGCCACCTTCGCAGCCACCACACCCGACACACCCCACGCCCCAGCAGCCGTCACCGGAGAAACAACCACCGAACCCGAACCCCGACCCCCCACCCCACGTCCCTCACCCTCCACCACCCCAGAACCGACACCCTCCTCAAAACCCCCAGCAACCCCCACCTCAGACTTCTCACCACCACCCGACTTCACATCACCCCCACCCAGAACAGACCCGCCCTTCTCACCCTCCACACCCAACCCACCACCACCCGACTCCGCATCACCACCACCCCGCTTCACATCACCACCCAGAACGGCCCCCCCCTTCTCACCACCCGACGACACCGACCCACCCCGCACCCCACCACCACCAGCACCCGGAAGCTTCTTCCCCAGAGCCAGAACACCCCCCGCCACCGCACCGCCCACCGCACCCAACGCAAGATCCGTAAGCAGCATCTCCCCGTCGATACCATCCCGGGACCCCTCCGCCACCTGCGACAACTGAATCACCAGATCCAGCCCCGCATTCATCGCCCCACCCACAGCCGCATACTGAGCCGCATCCACCGCCACAGCGACCAGAAGCTCCCGAAGACTGACCATCGCAGCCTCAATACCCCCCGTCATCGCCCCGGCCCTCCCGGCAGCAATCGCCAGAATACGAGCCGACAACCCCGACAAAAACTTCTGAATAACCCCCCGACCCGCCACCAAAAGAGCCTCGACAAGCTCCGGCGCATAAATAGCGGCATGCACCACCTCCGCCGCCACCACCACCATCATCCCCACCGTCATACGCTTACCGAACTGCACCGACACCGCCGCATCCCGCAGCATCGCACCCATATTCCCACTCGACGAAGCAAGCTCAGGAATACTCTCCTCAAGCTGACGCAGATAAGCATCCATCGCATCCGCAGCCCACCCCGACGCACTCCCACGAAGCCGCTCACGCGCCCCCCTCACCGCCCCCTGCGCAAACAACAACTCCCGCGCCGACCGCTCATGAGCAACACCCAACCCAAAAAGCCCCGACTCACGCGCCTTCGGCCACGCACTACCCACCAACGCAGGCGCAATCCACTGCAAAAACTTCGGCACATTCAAATCACGCACAACGACGCCCCACACACACCACAAACAACAGCACGCGAGCCCCGCCCGCACACCACAGCACTCACGACGACCCGCCCCCTCACGCCGGCAGCTTCCACTCCACCAACCAAACTACGAACAGCACCCCCACCCCCACGACCCCACACCCCCACACCAGGACCCCGAAGACCCCACCCAGTACCCGTCCATACCCACCCGGCCAAACGGACAGGGCTCCCGCGCCGTCGAGAGAGGTGTCTAGGCCTCAACTCTCCAGCTCAGGAGCCCTGTTGGTCACCGGGAGGGTGACTGGCGCTGCAAGCCCCGGCCGTCCGCACGTGCGGTATTGCCGTCGGCACCGCCCAAAATCGAGGTGGCGGGCGCCGCGCAGGGAGGCGTGCAGGGGAAGTACCGGCTACAAGTGATTCAACCCCGAGGCGATACTCGCAGTATCGTCACCTGTGTTGGTCACGAGGCTTGCGGCGTCGCTCAGTTTGCCCGCGGTCGTCCCGCTGACATGGAGGACACCCTGGCTCACCTCGTGGATCTGCTCCGCCAGCGTCTTGGTCATTTTCTCAAGGTCTCCCAGAGACTCATCGCCATTGAAGGCATGGGAGATATCGGCCGCTGGATCCAACGCGGCCTTGCTGATCGCGTGCGCGACTCCATGCAGGGCGGCGCCTCCCCCGTTCACCCCGTCGGCGCTGTAACCGGTGATCTCGCCCATCACTCGCTCCGCTCGCCGTCAACGAGCCCGATGGTCTCGCCGAACCCCGCGGCCTCGAACGGATCCTCGGGAAGCAGGGACGCCGGGTCGATCTTGCCCTGGAACAGGTCGGAGGCGTTGACGCCTTCGAACATGCCGCCGAGGCGGATACTCGCGACCTCGGCGAGTGCCTTCGTCCGGGCCTTGGCCAGGGTGTCGAGGATGATCTCCGCCAGTTCCGCGGAGGCCATCCTGCGGTAGGCGGTGGTCGGGAACTCCAACGCGCTGATGTCACCACGCGCTCCGACGGTCACCTTCACGGTCTCCCGGCGGGACACCTCGGTCACGGAGATCGAGTTGATCCGCTGAAACGCCTCGGTCGCCGCCGCCCGCTTCGTGCGATAGTGCTCGAACAGTTCTTCCAGCTGCTGGTCCTCCACGCTGCCCTCCATGTTCTGGCCGCCCGGTCTGCTCAGGTCGAGTCGGGCGGCTGTGATCGACGTGCACGGGTCGGCGCGTCGTTACACCGCTCAGGTGAAGAGGTTGGACCTCGTAGGGCTCCCCCATGCGCCGTCGTCCTGTCTCAGCAGGGCGGCGATGTCCCGGCGTTGATCCGGGCCCTCCTCCGGGGGCGTGGCTTCGCCGCTCGAAGAGTCGGCGTCGGTGTGCTGCCCGCCTTCCGGCTCCTCGGACTCCGCCCGGTCGATGGCCTCCTGCATCCGGGTCACGGCTTGTGCCATCGTCATGCCACCGGTCTCCTGGGTGATCCGGTCCGGGGCAAGCGTCGTGGAAGACTGCTCAGGTCGCCAGATCGCCCGCCCCGAGCCGCCGTCCGGAACGTCCTGCTCCGCCCGCGCACCGCCGGCCGCCGCGGATCCCGGCTCGGGACTTCCCTGTTCCCGCTCGGCCTGTCCGCGTCCGTACCGCCCCTGCCACAGCAGGGGCAGCAGAGCCCCCGGGGCGACCGCCCACGCCGCCGTTTCGTCGTCCGGCACACCGTCGTGCGCCGCGGCGCTCGCCGTATGCCTTGGTGGTGCCGTGGCAGCGGCAGCGGCCGTGGCAGGCGCGGCGGAAGCATCGGCAGGGGACGGTTGCGGGACGACGGCCTCCGCGGAGCCGGCGACGGCCGCGGACGTGGCCTGTGCGGCAGGTACGGCGGTCCCGACGGCACCTGCCGCCGCGGTCGCGGTCGTTTCGGTCTGCGGGAGATCCGGAGCAGCCGTCCCCGGCTCGGTCCCGGAGTCGGCCGCCGCGGCCGTTACCGCCCCGTCGCCCTCCCGTGCCGCGGTGGGCATCGCCGATCCGCCGACGTCGGCGGCCGGCTCCGCTGTCCGCGGGAGGTCCAAGGCCGCCGCCCCCGGCTCGGCACCGGCGGCGAACTGTGCGTCCGCCGCCAGTAGTTCCTCCTCCGACGCGGTCCAGGGTTCCTGCCGTGCGGCGGACACTCCGGCCTCGCCGGGGCGTTCCGTCGAGCTGCTGCCCGGCCCCTGGCCGGCGTGGGCGGCGCCCGCCGCCATCCCGCCCATCGGCAGATACGGCATACCGACCGCCGGGGCGACGGGTGCCGCCTCGTCAGCGGCGGAGTCGGCCGTGCCCGCCCCGGCGCCGCTCAGCGTCAGGACGGCGCCACCGGCCGACACACCGATCGCGCTGTCGAGGCCGTCCTCGCCGAGGTCGAGCCCCGCGTCCCAGGCGTCGGAGGCGCGCGACATCAGGCCGGACGCCTCACTGCGTTCCCCGGCGCCCTGGGCCCCGGCGGCCGCGCCGGCCCCGCCCATGCCGCCCATCGGCATGTACGGCATGCCACCCGAGGCGCTCGTGCCGGCGCTGCCCGCTGTCACGGTTCCCGTGATCGGTGCCGAGGACGCGGCCAGACCCCCGTCACCGAGCGACATCGCGGTGGAGCCGGTGCCGGTACTCGTCCCCGCACCGCCGAGCGCTGCCAGGTCGGTGTCCGACGCGGCTCCGCCGACCGTGGGGATACCGCCGGTGTCCAGTGCGCTCTCCGACGGAGAAAGTTTCGAAGCCGCGTCGTCGAGACCCGTCAGCCCCGAAGCCGACGCCGAGGGTATGCCCACCTGGTCGGAGAGATCCGTGCCGGCATCGGAGAGCCCCGACAGACCGGAGAGGCCGGCCGAGCCGACGCTCTTGTCCTTGCCCGTGGAAGAGGAACCGGCCTTGCCCAGGCCGCTGAGACCGTTGAGGCCGCTGATCCCCGAGGCCACGGGGGAAATACCGGAGTCGGAAAGCGACGCGTCGCCCGTTCCCAGGCCCTCGCCACTGCCGACGGCACCGGAGGTGTCCGTGCCGCCGCTGTCTCCGAGGCCGGAGAGTCCGTCGAGGCCGCTGATCCCCGAGGCCACGGGGGAAATACCGGAGTCGGAAAGCGACGCGTCGCCCGTTCCCAGGCCCTCGCCGCTGCCCGCCGAATCGGAGGTGTCCGCGCCGCCACTGCCTCCGAGGCCGGAGAGCTCGGACAGTCCGTTCAGCGCACTCGACGCGTCCGGAAGGGCCGCGCCGGCCCCGTCATCCGCGCCACCCGCACCACCTGGGTCCCCCGCATCCGCGCCACTGCCACCCGCACCGCCCAGGTTCCCCAGAAGCGCACCGAGGCCGCCGAGATTGTTCAGTTCGTCGGGCAAGCCGGTGGAAGTGGTGTTGCTGCCGCCTGTGCTGTCGGTTCCACCGTCCAACCCGACGAACGGATTTTTGACGTCGGTGGGCGGGACCACGGTCGCCACGGTGGGCTGGTAGTGACTGTTGACGGCGTAAATGATGGTGATGAGGTCTTGCTTGAGGAGCCGTTCAAGCTGCTCGAGGAAGGCGGCGAAGCGGCCGTGCGTCTGCTTCCCCGATGAATCACCTATGACGATCCCGCTGACCGCCGCCAACTGTTTTCCGTAGAACTCGTCCACTTTGATGGTCATGTCGATCGCGGCTTGCAGGGTGGCCCCGCTGTCGGCCACTTGCTGTGCCAGCGATGGACGAAAGGGGGTGGCAGCCATCGCGTCCGCGTTCGCCAGGAGCTGGTCGCCGGCCACTTTCATCATCGCGTCGAACGACCGCGCAGCCGGCCCCTGCCAAATACCGTTGTCGCCGGTCAGCGCCTCCGTCACCTTGTGCATAGAATTGCCGACAGCGCGGTAGGTCTTCTCCGCCTGATCAAACGCAGTGGCAAGCTGACTGAGGGTCGCCGGATTGGAGGTATCGGCGGCAAGTCTCTGATTGGTGTCATTGCTTATCAGAACCGGCTGCCCCAGATATTGGCCCGAACCGCCGACGATCATCGTCTCAAGCCCTTGCCACGGTGAATCGTTGAGTTTCTTATGCTCGTCCGCGGTATCTGCAAGCGTGTTCTGCGCAGCAAGAACATACTCGCCGCCGGCCCCTCTGGCCAGGTAATCAGGCAGGTTATCCTGGTCGGCGTTCGCGTCAAGGTATGGATCTTTTTTTTTGCCCATGTGCGCCGCGCTCCTGAGTCGCCGCTTGCTTGATCGTCTCCGGGTTCAACTCCGCAGGATTCGGCTGCGGCGGCCGGCCCTGTTCGGGCTACGCGTCGGACTTTGCGCCGGATTCCTCCGCCGAGCTGTTGATTCCCTGTATCTGTGCTACCGAAGGAGCCAACGCGTCCTGGATCTGCGCCGCCGTCACTTCGGTCGCCTCACCGGCATCCGAATATTTGCCTTTGATGCTGCCGCCCGTCTGAGCCAGGCTTCCCATAAGATCCCTGGCTTTCCCCGTCGTCGCCGCATGCGCATCGCGATGCTTCGTGAGAAGAAGTCCCGTGGCAGCGGCAGTCGGCCAGCCACCCGCCGCGGCGTTGAGCGCCGCTGCAAGCGTATTATGCGAGTCGTCCAAGAGTCGGCCGCAATCCAGAAAGTACTGGATGAGGAGGTCGAATTCAGCGGCGCTCGGCGCACTCACTACATTCCCATTCCCCCCGGAGAAGTTCGGCGAATTGATTTCCGCCACGTTACTGGCGGTCAGCGCACCTGTACCCGCGGAGACGCTGGGATCGAGCGGACCGTCGTAGCTGACCGCCGTGTCCTTGACGTCCTCCTGCGGGGCCTCCGGGCCGTGGAGATCCTCACGTCCGTCCATGACTCCCTCTTTCCTGGTTCTCCGCTTCGGCTTGGCCTTTTCTGTCCCCGCAGGACGGGTGGTGCCTCTCCCTCAAGGGCCAGGCACCACTCGTGCCGCCGCGAGTGCCGCGGTGATCATCCGCCGAAAGCGGCGGCATTGGTCCTCTCGGTCTGCTCCATCAGCCCGAGGATGTCACGCAGCCCGTCGGCGGCCTCTCCTGCCTTCCTGGCCATGTCATCGGCCGTAGCGTTCCAGGTCAGCCTGCGCCTTTCGTACTCAAACTTGCTGCTGTCGGACCAGCCCGCCAGCGCCTTCTGGTCGTGGCTGTAGAGCCCACGGACGTGATCGATCACGATCTGGGCGAAAGCCAGCAACTGGTCCGGAGCATCTCCCAGACTGTTGGGGTTGTAGGCGTAGGTGACATCCGACATGTGATTTCCTTTCCGGGGCAATGTGAGTTGAAGGGTTCGGAGTGCGGGCCGTCACAGCAGGTTCAGGCCGCCGCCCGGGGTGGAGGGGCCGTTCACCACGCCGCCACCGGGGGTTCCCAACGAGACACCGGCGGTGGCGGCGGTGCTGCCGGGAGTCGCCATTACGCCTTGGGCGGGCACGTCGGACCCGAGGGGGAGCCCGGGGGTCTGCGGGCTCATGCCGTCCCCCATGAGGCCGGACAGTTGACTGGCGGTGGCTTCCGTCGCGTCATCGGCGCTGATGGTGGCACCATGGGCCTTCTCGACCGCGTACCTGATGTCATTGAGATCTTTCAGGACTTGGCCGAAATCCGCGTAGAACTGGGCCATGGCTGTGGCGAATTTCGTGGACGCATTGCCCACCCACTGCAGCTGTGAGAGGAAGTCATCCAGCTGCGCGCTCGATTGCTGCAGACTCTCGTGCGCCTCCTCCAGGTAGTTTTCGGCCGTCTGCAGGCCCTGCACAGTGGTTGACTTCATCCCAGCCATGTGATCCTCCTGGTCGCCGTTTTGAGTGACGGTCAGATCGCTCGCCGATTGCCAGTCACTTCGTTCCTGTCTCCATACTGAGGATCCGTCGAGTCGATGCCGAGAATCCACTGCCCTCGGTGTCCGGTCGTTCCCATGAATGGGTCTTATCGGTCCCCTGCCGTACTCGCCGCGCCCGCCGCCGCGCGTACGTCCTTGGGCTCTACCGTGAGCCCGTTGCAGTGTGCTTCGACGAGGTCGGCGAACCGGTGCGCTCCATAGGCTCCGAAGCCGGGGAAACCGGCGGCGAGCACCGTGTCGAGTTCCTGACGCACGTCCTCCCCGACGACGTGACCGAGGTCGCGCAGGCGGCGGCAGACCAACTCCGTGATCTCCGGGACGCCGTAGGGGCGCAGGCGCAGGTACTCGGCGAAGCAGCGGGTGAGGTCGCCGTGGCCGCGCAGAAGGGCCAGCAGCCGGCTGTCGGTGCCGGTCAGGACCATGGCGGTGTCCGGTCCGGCGGCCTGCGCGCCCACCGCGACCGCGTCGGCGATCGCCGCTCGGTACGGCGGGGGCAAGGTGTCGAACATGTCGTCCAGCTCCAGCAGGAGCACCCCGCCCGCCGCCGCCCGGAACATCGCTTCCGTCCACGCCGTCGCCTGTCGGGGCGTGCGGGCGGGGAACTGCGAGAGTGCTTCCGCGCGCATGGCGCCGTGCGGAAGAAAGCCGTTCTCAGCGAGACACCGGGCGTACAGACCCGCCACCGCCTGCCGTCCGCTGCCGCGCTCTCCGGCGAGCACCACGTTCGCCATACCCCGCACCTCCCCACCGGAACGGCCCAGCGCGGCGAGGTCGGTCAACCGCCGGGACAGGGCGGCTTTGACGTCGTCGAGGCCGGTCAGGGTCTCGAGGGGCTGTGCCGAAGGTACGGACACGGCTGCCCGGCCGGGGTGCCGGGCGGCCGGCAGCGGTGAGGCGGGCGGGGCGTGGAGCTTGTCGTCGTCCTCCGGCTCCGGTGCCTTCTCGATGTCCTCGGCCGTCAGACGGCTCAGTTCGCTGTTGCGGGCCGGCGGCCGGTCGGCGAGGCGGGACGCCTGTCTGCTGATCATGGTCTCGAAGATCTGCCGGGCGACCCGGCCGTTGCCGAAGGTCGGCCCCTTGGGCACCTGCTCGAAGTACTGGGTCAGCGCGTCGAGGGCGTCGTCTCCCAGCTCGTAGTAGTGCTTGTCGCACAGGTTGCGGACGATGGTGACGAGTTCGTCCACGGAGTAGTTGGGGAACTCGACCGTGCGCGCGAAACGGGAGGCCAGTCCCGGGTTGGAGGCCAGGAACTGCTCCATCTGCTGGGAGTAGCCGGCGACGATGACGACGATGTCGTCCCGGTGGTCCTCCATCAGCTTCATCAGCGTCTCGACGGCCTCCTGGCCGAAGTCGGGGCCGGTGCCCTTGGACTGGTTGGTCAGGGTGTAGGCCTCGTCGATGAACAGCACGCCGCCCAGCGCGCGTTGGAAGACCTCGGTGGTCTTGATGGCGGTACCGCCGATGATCTGTGCGACCAGGTCGGCGCGGGCCACCTCCACGCTGTGACCCTTGGCGAGGATGCCCAGTTCGGCGAGGACTGCGCCGTACAGCCTGGCCACGGTGGTCTTTCCGGTGCCGGGCGGTCCCGCGAAGATCAGGTGGCGGCTGATGGGAGGCATGGGCAGCCCCATCTCCGCTCGGCGTTGCGCCATCTTGTTGAGGTTGATCAGGCCGTTGACCTCGCGTTTGACACTCTCCAGGCCCACCAGGGCGTCGAGTTCCGCCAACGGCCCGGTGCCGGTCGGGCTCATGTCCTCGCCGGACGGGGCGTCCTGCCCCGGGGATCCTTCGCGCCGGGCGGCCGAGGCGGTCGTCCGCGCGCCGGAGTTCGGCCGCGGAGCGGCGGCGGGCCGGTCGCCGGGGCGCGTACGGTTCAGGTCCGTGCCGGCGTTGCCCACGACCTCACAGTCCTCGACCGTGACGGGTTCGCCCAGGACACAGCGGACGCCGTCCCCCGCGTTGTCCATGACGGTGCAGTGGCTGAGCGCCACACGCGCCGACGGCTCGACGACCACTCCGTGGCCGCCGGCTCCGTGCACCCGGCAGCCTGTGACCTCGGCGGTGGCACCCTCGCGCACCCTGATCCCGTCGGCGGTGGCGTCGCCGACCTCGCTGTCCCGCATGGTCAGTTCGCTCTCGGCGCCGACCACCGCGCCGGTGCCGCAGTCGCGCAGGGTGGCGGAGTCGACGGTCACCGAGGAGGCGCCGATGACGGAGATGCCACAGCCTCCCACGGCCCGCAACAGCAGCTCGGACACCTGGCCGCTGCTGCCCCCGGCCACTTCCAGGCCGTCCCCGTCGCTGGTGGTGATCTCACCGCCGCGGACGGTGAGACGGGCCCCGTCCAGCGCGCGCAGCCCGCCGGTCCCCCCGGTGACCGTCAGCCGTTCGAACTCGGCGGTGGCCTCGGCTCCGGTGACGACCGCGGCCTGGGCGGCGCCGCGGACCGTCAGGCCGCCGAAGACCGCCGCGCCGCCGTCCTCCACCACTACGCCCAGCGGTGTCCGGGCGATCTCGCAGTCGTCCGCGCGGACCTTGGCGCCGTCCGTCACCCGCAGCCCGTGGCCCGCCGCGTCGCTGACCACCACACCGCGCAGTACCGGCGCCGCGCCGGTGCCGATGTGCACCGCGGGGCCCGCGGACCCGGTGAACGTACTGTCGCTGACGGTGACTTTGCCGCTGCTGGTCAGGTAGGCGTCGCACATCTCGCTGCCGGTGACGGCGAGCCCGATCAGCTCCGCGCGCGCCTCCTGTTCCACCACCACCGCGGGCTTGGCGGTCCGGGAGATCCTGGTCTTCTCCACCAGCGCGTTCCCTTGGCCGTTGACGCACACGCCGTTGCCGCGGGCGCCCGTCAGGTCGCAGTCGCGGAGGGTGAGCCGGCCCCGTTCGGCGACCACGACGGCGGAGGAACCGGTGTCGGTGACGGTCGTGTTCTCCACCGTGCCGGCCTCCGGCGAGGTCACGACGATGCCCGCGCCGAGGGTGTTGGTCATGCGGCAGTCTCGGACCGCCAGCCGTCCCTGGTTCCAGGCGAGTACGGCGGCCCAGGCGTGACCGGTCACCGAGCAGCCGTCGAGGGCCGCCTGTCCCTGCCGGACCTCGAGGACGGGGGCGTCCGGGTCATCGCCCGACAGGATCAGACCGGTCAGCTGGACGGCCTCGGCCTCCACCGTGACGGTGCTGCCCTCGCCGGCGTGCACCCGTACCTCGCCGGCCGCGGTGGCGTCGGCGCTCAGGGTGATGGCCCGGGTGATGAGGAGCGACTCCTCGTAACGCCCTGGGTCGAGGAGGACCAGGGCCCCGTCGCGGGCGTCGGCCAGCGCCTGCGAGATGGTGCGGTAGGCACCCGGCCGGTCCGGTGAAACGGTCAGCGTCTGTCGTCTCACCGTGGTGTCTCCTCGCCCCGGGGGGGCTGCTGTGTCGGGATCGCGGATTCATGCGGTGGTGACGAGACGATCAGACCGGGCGGGTTGGTGAACGCGGTCGTGAACTGCTCGGGCACCGGTTGCGCCCGGCGGCCGTCGCCCGCGCCCGCGGCCGCCCGCACGGCCTCGTCGGCGGACTCCAGCCCGGTGGACGCGAGATCGTCCAGCCTCCCGCGCTCGGCCGGGTCGTCGGAGGACGCGGCCAGTTCCGGTTCGGTCAGCTCCCGGAGCAGCACCACCCGGCGCCCCTCGCCACTGGTGGCCCGCAGCACCTTGAAAGCGGTGCCCGGCAGGAAGATCACCCGGTCGGGCAGTTCCGGCTGCAGCAGAGCGGTGCGACGGGCGGTCAGCGACCAGAGCAGGATGTCGGTGTCACCGGGAAGGCCGGGCCTGGCGGTGGTGAGCGCGCTGCAGAATCCCCATTCGGTGACCGGGCCGCCCTGCCGGGCCGCCTCCTCGTACCAGGCCAGTTCCGCGTCGGAGAGCGCGGCCCGCAGCAGTGCCACCCCTCGGTAGGAGGGCAGCCGCCGCAGCCCTGCCGCCATACAGCGGGCCAGCGGCACATGCGGTCCGATGCCGGCGCCGCGTACCGCGTCGTCCACCTGTTCGCTGGGGCCGGCCGACAGGTACAGGCGGACGGCGGTCAAATCGTTGAGGGCGGCCTTCGCCGTCGCCTTGGAGACACCGCGCAGTCCGGGGTTCTGCGACATCACGCGGGCCACGAAGCCCGCGGCCTCCTCGTACCGGGTGCCGCCCGCCCGGCGCAGCCACGAGCGTTCCCGGTCGAGATCCTGTGCCGGAGCCAGCGCGATCCTCGCGCCGGGCGCGGGTACCGGCTGGACCCGTACCCCCGGAGCGTCGGCCGAGGGGGAGGTCGTCGCGGACACCGTGTCGCCGGATGACGTCTCCGTAGGGCCGGGAGCGGCGGAAGCCGGGACGCCGGCCAGCGGACCGGTCGCGGCGGGAGCGGCGGAAGCCGGGACGCCGGCCAGCGGACCGGTCGTGGTGGGGGCGGCGGCCTGGTCGCGGTTCTCGTCGCCGTCGGCCGCCTGCGCGGTCCGGTTCACGGCGGGGGCGGCGGGAACGGCTGACGGCGCGGACTCCAGACGGATCCGCAGGGCGGGCCCCGGCCGGACAGGGCCCGGACTGCCCGTGCCCGCCGGTGAGCCCGGCCCGGCCGGGTCCCGCTCGTCCGCCGCTCCGGCACGCGGCGTGTGCTCCGCGGCCGGCGTCGCGTCGGGGGCGTACGCGGCCGGCGCGTCCCCGGTCCCCGCGGGAGCGGGCAGGCCCGCGGCCGGTTCCGGAGCGGCGTCCGGCGCCCGAACCGGCTCACCGGCGGACGGATTGGGCGGCGCCGACCGCACGGCCGCCGCGTAGGAGGCGGCACCGGCCTCGTCCGGCCCCGCCGTTGCCCGCGCAGCGCCGTCAGTGCTGCCGGTCGTTCCCGGCCCCGCCGGACCGCGCGCCGTCGTGCCCGGTGGCAAGGCGCGGAGTGCCGCGGCGTCGGCATCCGCGGGATCCGCCGCCCGCGGGCCCGCGGGCGACGGGTCCTGGAGGTCCCGGTCCTTGCCGGGGTGTTTCCCGGCCCCCGGGATCCGCCGCGGAAGTACGGGAAGCTCTTCGACCGCCCGTGGCGAAACGTTCGCGTGCGGTGCGGCGACCGGCCTGGGGCCGGTCGTGGCCGGGGCGGGCTCTGCCGGAGAGGCGGCCGGCACCACGGCCCGTCCGCTGGGCCGTCGTCCGGCGCCGATCGCGTAACCGGCGGGCAGTACGACACTGCGCAGGCGTTCGGCCATCGGCAGGCGCTCCAGGATTTCATGGGCGAGGGCGCGCAGTCGGGTCGCGACGGAGGGGGTGCTCTCGTCGAAGAGGACGGCGGCGTGGGCGGGGTCCGCCGGCGAGGCCCGCACGGTGTCCGCGCCGGGCGGATCGTGGGGCGGGCGTACCCACAGGCCGGACTGCACGATCTCGACCACGGCGTCGGGCGCGTACTGATACGCGCCCCGGCCGAGCGGCTGCAGTCCCGGCAACGGGCTGCGGGCTCGGCGTGGAATGGGCGCCGCAACCCCGGGGGTGTAGGCGAGTTCGCCCGCGTACGGCCGCCATCCGAGCCGGCCGTCCGGGCCCAGAGTGTGCACCTCCGGTACGGTGCCGGCGTCGCCGACGGCCGGGAAGCCGTTGCTCAGCACGATCTCGTGGTCGAGCAGCTCGGCGAGTACCCGGCCGAGCACGGTGCCGGGGGGCACGTCGACCGGTCCGTAGGGCACGAAAAGCATCTGCCGGCGACCGGTGGGCACCTGGGCGCGCCAGAAGGCGGCGATGTCCGTCAGCGACAGCGCCGGACCGCCCGGTACGCCGAGCACCACGGCGGCGAGGTCGGGGTCGGCGACGATCCGGTCGGCCAGCACCTGCCGAGGGAGTTCAAGTCCGCTGTCGTCTCTGGGGCGAAGCCACACACCGCCGGGAATCGGTTCGGCGAGAGCGTGCAGCCCGACGGGGACGGGCGCGTCGGGGACGAAGAACTCCCACTGCGGCTTGGGGAAGCGCTGCGAGTCGGGAAGGGCGGAACGGCCAGGCTGGTAACGCAGCCAGCCGCGGCCGTTGCCGGCGGGGATGAAGAGCGCGCCGCCCGCGGCGGCGAGTTGGTGTCCGTCGGGAGCCAGCACCGCGATGTCGAGCCGGTCGGCGAGCCACTGGGCCAGCCGCGCCGTCTGGGAGCGGGAGCCGCGACCCGGGACCAGCCGGAAGGTGCCCGCGCGCCGCTCCAGTATCCGGGCCGTCGACTCCAGGAGCACCGGTGAGGGATCGGCGGGCAGATCCAGCACCACCAGGGTGTGCTGACTGTCCGGGGCCAGCCCACGGGCGAAGAGCTGGGCCCGGTCGTCGGCCGCCGCGCGGGGACGGACCAGCAGGGCGTTGTTCAGGGTCTGGGCCACGAGGGGGCGGCGCGGCCGTTCCGCGGCGAGTCTCACCGCTGTCCCCCGGTCACGCCGGTACCGCCGAGTGCCGGGCCTGCCGGTATCGACTCCAGCAGGACGCGTGGCAGCGTCCGCGCGACGGCGGAGTCGTAGCCGAGTGCGGTGGCTGCGCGGTCGTCGGCCAGCGGGTATCTCCGTCCCTGATCGGTGATCAGGTACAGCTGTGCGGACGTGGACTCGCCCTGGGCCGGTGGCGTGGCGAGCACCCCGCTTCCGGCGGGCAACAGGATGCTGGAGCCGTGGGCGGCGGCCGTGCCGCTCTCCGTCACCAGCGCGCTGTTCAGCGTGGAGCCGTGCATCCGCTGCCGCAGGCAGAGCGCGCCCGCGCCGGTGCCCGCGTCGCGGGTGCGCACGACGTCGGGGAGCCGGGTGAGCAGGGAGCGGTCGGCCGACTCCGGCAGGGCGGCGACGGCGTCGGGGGTCACCTCACGCGGCTGGCCGTGGCCGGCGGAGAGCAGGGCCGCCTCGGTGGCGGTGACCGGGGCTACGCCGTCGCCCCGCAGGACGTAGAAGTGGACGCCACCGGCGACGCCGGTACGGAGCAGGTCGCCCGTGTGTGTCGCGCGCCCGGCGACACGCGGCCCGGCTGAGCCGCTGCCGGGAACGGTGGCGGGGGTCAGGGCGGGGCCCGTGGGCAGGTCGGCGAGCCAGGCCGCGGGGGCCGTCACCGGGTCGTCGGTGTCCAGGCCCAGCGCGACCAGCGCGGCCCGGTCGGGGACGCGGTACTTGGTGTCGCGCAGGACCACGTAGTGGGTGCCGTGCGGATCGACGACCAGGACGTGCGCGTCCGCGGGCACCGCCGTGGCGGCGTGCCCGGCGGGCTGGAAGTCGATGACCAGGTCACCGGGCCGGCGGGGGTGCAGGCACTGCGACCAGGCTCCCGTGAGCAGGTCCTCGGCCGACGGGATGGCGTCGGGGGCCCCGGCGATACCGAGGGGCGTGCCCCGGGGCACGCCGTTCAGCTCGGAGCGGGGGACCTGGTGCGGCTGAGCGGGCTTGCCGAGTGCGAGCAGCGCGGAGGCGTAGTTGAGAACCGGGTGCAGTACGCCGTCCGTGTAGAGGTAGCGGGTGCCGCTCTCCTTTTCGGCGACGAAGGGCCCGGCGGCGCGCCAGTCGTCGGGCTGCGGCTTGACCAGTCCGTACACCGCGAAGCCGCCGATGAGCAGCGCCGCCAGGACGATGCCGAACACCGCCCCGAGACGGGCGCGGTGCAGGGGGCCGGCGCCGGTCCGGATGTCCCCGGTGACCAGGGCGGAGGCGAGTCTGCCGGTGGCGAAGCGGTAGGCCTGGAGATGATCTCGACGGGTCTGCACGGTCGCGGTGTTCCCTTCAGCCGGTCATCGACCGGACGCTGGCGTAGGCACCCAGCACTTCCAGCAGCAGGGGAAGGAGGGCGAGGGCCACGACCAGTTCCAGGATCTCGCCGAGCCGTCCCCACACCGGCAGCAGACGGGCCGTCGGCGGTCGGCGGGCCGCGTTGAGCAGCGCGACGGCGGCGGCGAGCAGCAGCACGGTCGAGGCGATGTGCCAGAACAGGCTTACCGGCCCGTAGACCGCCACCAGTGTCAGGCTCGCCGCCCCGCCGACCAGGCTGGGACCGCGCTGCCATGCCCCGAGCTGGCTCCACGCGCGCAACAGCATCGCTGCGCCGAGCACGACGGCCAGCGTCGTGGCGCTCCAGCCGTCCTGGTGCGCCAGCAGGCCGCTCGCCACCGTGGCGACGGCGGCCGTGCCGATCGCGGTGACGCCGAGCCACACCTCGGCGACGGCGACCCGTCGGACGATGCGTTCCGCCGGCTCGGCGGCGATGTCCCGCTGCAACTCCTCGCTGTCGTGCGGCAGTTGGGGCACGCGCAGCCGGGCGGCCCGCAACGCCATCCACGGCATCCAGTGGCCGAGGAGGACGGCGGAGACGGCCACGACGGCCACGGCCTGTGCCACGGTCCAGTCGCGTGCCATGAGCAGGCCCGCGCAGCCGGCGGAGAGGGCCGCGACCGTGCAGACGGCGGCCGGCAGCAGGGCCGGCAGCCGACCGCCGAACAGCAGCAGGGCGATCACCACCGCGTAGGCGGAGCCGAGGAGCACATCCTCGTGGTCCGGTGACAGCAGGGCGTCGGAACCGTGCAGAGCGGTGATCCCGCCGAGCGCGGCGAACAGGCAGGCCGCCGATCCGGCGACGATCCGGGCGGCGCGGTCCGGGGGGATCCGGTGGTCCTGGACGCAGGCGAGGGCGAGCAGGACGGCGACACAGCCGGCGACCACCGACGGTGCCCGGCCGGCGCCCGTGCGCAGTACCGCCGCGGCCAGGCCGCCGAGAGCCAGGCAGGCCACCACGAGGGTGATGGCGCGGGTCAGCTCCGGCCGCCACCGGTCGGACCGGCCCTGCACGGTCCGGGCGATCCCGTCGGCCGCGTCGTCGAAGGCGAAGCCGGGCAGCGGGTCGTGGGCCGGCCGCAGCTGGAGCACCTCGCCGTGGCGCAGCCCCGCGCTGTACGGCGTGTCGTCGGGGGCGAGCGGTTCCTCGCCCAGGCGTTGCAGTGTCCAGGTGGTGGAGCCGTCGCCCTGCTCGTCGGGCAGCTTCGGGCCGAGGGCGAGCAGCAGCGCGGAGACGGTCGTGGCCACCGGGACGGCGAGGTCGGCACGGCCGCGAGGTCCTTCGACGGTGAGCCGCACGACGCCTGTGCCGGGGACGAACGGCGGGCGTGAGGCGGACGCGGCGGCGGTCATGGTGCTCCTGATGCGAGGAGAGGAGAGGTGGAGGGGTGGGCCGCGGTGGCGTGGACGGCGGAGGACGCACTCACCGCGGTGACACAGGAGTGCCCTGGTCCAGCGGCGCGGTGTGGTCCGGCGCGATATGGTCCGGCGCGGCGAGTGACCCGCTCATGGTGAGGGCACGTGCCCGGTGTGGACGAGTCCGAGGCCGCGGCGGGTGACGAGTTGGGCGCGGCCCGGCGGCAGGGTCCGGGGCTTGGCCTCGCCGAGGAACTTGCCTTCCTCCTTGGGATAGGAGAAGAGCAGGGCCGGTGTGCCCAGTTCCCACAGCCGGCGGATGACGGGGTCGCTCGTCGCCCGCATGGCGCCGGAGGTGCTGCGCGCGATGATCAGGTGCATGCCGATGGCGCGGCCTTGGGCCAGCAGCGGGACGAGAGCGGCCAGGGGCGACTGGGAACCGAAGCCGCCGCCGGCGAAGAGGTCGTAGTCGTCGACGACCACGAACACCCTCGGGCCGCTCCACCAGTCGCGCCGGGCGATCCGCTCGGGGGTGACGTCCGGGCCGGGCAGCCGCTGGTTCATGGACACCACGGTGTTCGCCGCGAGGCCGGTCAGGGCCTCGGACTCCACGGCGTAGCCCACCCGGTACTCGTCGGGCACGGAGGTGAGCAGTTCACGGTTCGGGTCGGCGAGGACGATCTTCGCCTGGGTGGGCTGGTAGCGGGTGGTGATGGCGTTCAGGACCAGTCGCAGGGCGTTGGTCTTGCCGGTGGAGCCGTCGCCGAAGACCATCAGGTTCGGCACGGTGTCGAAGTCGTGCCAGACGGGTTCGAGGCGGCGTTCGTCCAGGCCGATGCAGACACGCAGGTCGCCGTCGGGCGCGGGGAGCTGCCGGACGGGGAGGTCGGCGGGCAGCAGCCGTACCGGCGGGGCGGGCCGGCCGGGCCAGAAGGCGGCGATCTCGGCGACGGCGGACTTGGTGGCGGCGGTGAGGTCCTCGGTGCGCGAGGAGCTGTCCAGTCGGGGAAGTGCGGCGAGGAAGTGCTGGCCGGCGCTGGTCAGGCCGCGGCCGGGCAGCTCCGGCACCAAGCGGGCCGTGCGGGCCCCGACCTCGGACTCCATGGCGTCGCCCAGGCGCAGTTCGAGCTTGGTGCCGAGCAGGTCGCGCAGCCGTGGCCGGATCTCCGACCAGCGCATGGCGGAGACGATGACATGGATACCGAAGGCCAGTCCGCGGGCGGCGAGTTCGGAGACGCGCGCTTCGAGGTCCTCGAAGTCCTGGCGCAGCGTGGACCAGCCGTCGACCACCAGGAACACATCACCGTGCGGATCGTCGATCGTGCTCTCGGCTCGTCGCCGGCGGTAGGCGGCCATGGATTCCAGGCTCTGCTCGGTGAAGGTCCGCTCACGGCGTTCGAGGAGCTGGAAGAGTTCCTCGACGGTGCGCTGGACCCGGTCGCGGTCGAGCCGGGTGGCCAGCGAGCCGATGTGCGGCAGACCGGTGGTCGAGACGATGCCGCCGCCGCCGAAGTCCAGGCAGTAGAACTGGATCTCCTCGGGCGTGTGGGTGAGCGCCAGGGAGAGGATCAGCGTGCGCAGCAGGGTCGACTTGCCGGTCTGCGGGGCGCCGACGATGCCCACGTGTCCGGCGGCGCCGGACAGGTCGGCCTCCAGCAGTTCGCGCACCTGCTCGCGGGGGCGGTCCACGGTGCCCAGCGGTACCTTCAGCGCGCCCAGTGCCGGGTGTCCGATGGCGTTCATACCGCGGGCCGAGTCGGGCACGATGCCGGGGAGCATCTGGTCGAGGCTGGGAGAGGCGGCCAGCGGCGGCAGCCACACCTGGCGGGCCGGCGGGCCGGCGTTCTCCAGCCGGTTCACCAGCACCTCCAGCAGGAGCTCGTCGCTCTCGGCCTGCTCGGGCGCCGCGGGGTCACCGCCCGTGCCGCCGTTCGGATCCGGGACCGTGGCGTCGTCCTCGGGCGGCAGTTCGGGCAGGCGCCGGTTCAGGTCGAAGGCGAGTACTTCCCGGGCGGCCCGCTCCGGTTCCGGCTCGGCGGTGACCGCGCGCACGGGGCCGGAGACATAGGCGGCCTTGAACCGGACCAGGTTGGTCGTGTCGATCTTCAGGTAGCCGTTGCCGGGCGCCGACGGCAGCTCGTACGCGGCGGTGACGCCGATCACGCTGCGGGACTCCATCGAGGAGAACGTGCGCAGCGCCAGCCGGTAGGAGAGGTGTCCCTCGACCTTGCTGATCCGGCCCTCGTCCAGCCGCTGGGAGGCGAGCAGCAGATGGACGCCGAGGCTGCGCCCGAGCCGTCCGATGGAGACGAACAGATCGACGAACTCCGGCTTCGAGGCGAGCAGTTCGGAGAACTCGTCGACGATGACGAGCAGCGAGGGCAGCGGGGACAGCGGTGCGCCGGCCAGCCTGGCCTTCTCGTACTCCAGCTGTGAGGCGAAGCCGCTCTCCCGCAGCAGTTCCTGGCGGCGGACCATCTCGCCGTCGAGCGAGTCCCGCATGCGGTCGACGAGGTGCAGTTCGTCGGCCAGGTTGGTGATCACGGCCGCGGTGTGCGGGAGCCGGTCGGTGTGGAGGAACGTCGCGCCGCCCTTGAAGTCGACCAGGACGAAGTTGAGCACCTCGGAGGAGTGGGTGGCGGCCAAGCCGATGACCAGGGTTCGCAGCAGTTCGCTCTTGCCGGAGCCGGTGGCGCCGATCAGCAGGCCGTGCGGCCCCATGCCGCCCTGCGCCGACTCCTTGAGGTCGAGTTCGATGACCTCGCCGTCGGCGGAGACTCCGATCGGCACCCGCAGCCGGGCACTCTGCACGCTTCGGGGGCGCCACAGCGCGGCCACCTCGAAGTGGCGCGGATCGCGGATGCCCAGCAGGGTGGTCAGTTCGAAGTCGGACTCCAGCGGACGGTCCACGTCCACCGTGCCGGCGGTACGCAGGGGTGCCAGCACCCGGGCCAGGGTGTCGGCCTCGACGGCGCTCAGCGCGTCGGCGTCGGCGCTGACCTGCTCCGCGCCCCGCTGGTACTCCAGTCGGCCCTCGCTGCTGGTCAGCCGCAGCACGGCGGGTCCGCCGGGCATGTCGCCGGTGAGGTCGAGCAGCACCGCGTTGCGCAGCCCGGCGCCGCGCAGCCGGGAGCCGTCCGGGATGCGCACCCCCTGCGCGACGACGACGACGAACGGCTCGGTGGTGCTCGGCGCCGCGTCCGGGTCGTGCTCCGGCCGGTCGCTCACCTCGGGACCGAGCAGGTCGAGCAGTAGCCCGGCGTCGGCGGCGGCCAGCCGCAGCGGCCCGACCGCGTCCTGCGCGGTCGGATGCGCATTGTGCGGCAGCCACTTCAGCCACTGCCACTCGGCCCGGGCCTCCGCGTCGGCGAGCAGGGCGATGCGCAGGTCGTCCGGCGAGTGCAGGACCGCGAGTTGTCCGATGATCGCGCGGGCCAGGCCGAGTGCGGCCGCGCCGTCCCCGGCGAACTCCACGGCGGTGAACCGGCGCAGGGGCAGGGGCAGGGGCAGATGGCTCACGGTCTGGTAGGCGTTGAGGAAGCGGCGCAGGGAGATCGCGCAGAGCGGTTCGAGGTCCTCGACCGGCTTGGTCTGCGGCGGCACCAGTTCCAGGGCGGCGCGCCGGGTGCCGAGCCCGATCCGGACGGCGGCGAAGTCGTCGTGGCTGGGCCTGCGCTCCCAGGTCCGCGGACCGGCTGCCAGGCGCCACAGGTCGTGCGGGTGCGGGTGAACGAAGTGCGCGGCCGCCCGCTGGGCCGCCGCGGCCTGCCGGGCCTGCCGGCGCACCTGGTCGAGGTAGCGCAGGTAGTCCCGGCGCTCGGCGCGCATCTGGGATTTGCGCTGACTGCCGTTGCGGCCCAGCTGTCCCAGGCCCATGGCCATCATGGAAGCGCCCATCATCCCGGACATGAGGTAGCTGCCGGTGCCGCGGCTGCCGGTGGAGTACATCAGCGTCATCGTCGCGCCACCCAGCCCCATCGGCAGATAGGTGAGCAGCGAGCTGACATCGGCTGTCGCGAGTTCCCCCAGCACCGGCGGTTCGGCGAGTTCGAGGTTTCCCTCGGGCATTTCGGGACCGGCGACGCGCGGACCCCGTTTGAACACCACCTCGCTCATCTCGGTCCGGTCCCCCTCTGCTGTTCGGTACGTGCGGTCTCGACAGCCACGTTAGGAACAGCAGACCCGCGAACTCGCCCGTTGCGGACGGACAGGGGACGGGTGGACCCCGCTCAGTGCCCGTTCATGCCGGTCGAGCGGGCACAGCCGGACGGCCGGCTCCCGGGCGTCAGTCGGGACCAGGGCCGAGCATCCGGCGGGAGAGCTCGGCGAACTGGTTCAGCTCCGGCATGGTCCGGTGCTTGGTATAGGCCAGAGCGACCATACGCGGAGCAACACCCTCCAGCGTCAGGTAAGCGACATCCTCACGCCGATAGAAACCGGCCATACCCGCCGGCATGACATAACACCCGGCCCCGGAGGCAACACCCTCCAGACACTCCTCGATCGTCACAGGAAACCGTGCCGCCTCCGGCTCCGGCACCAGCGGACGGCCCGGCACCCGCCCACGCCACTCCGGAACATCCCGCGGATCCTGCAACAAGGTCATGTCACGCAGGTCCTCGACATGCACCGCCTTCAACTCCGCGAACCGATGCCCACTGGACAACGCCACCACACGAGGCTCCGGGAAGAGCGGAACCACCTCGAACATCCCCTCCGGCAGAGGCAACCGGACATAACAGACATCGACCCGCCCGTCGACCAAAAAGTCGACCTGGTCGGTGACCGTGGTGTGCACGACATCGATATCGAGCTGCGGCGCCAGCCGCGCGAACTCCCGCACGATAGGAGTGACGACAATCCCCGGCATGAAACCGATAGCGAAACGGTTCACCTCACGATTCGCCATCCGCACCCGCTGCTGCACCGCCTGCGACATCGCCAGCATCGGCCGGGCATCCTCCAGCAACTGACGACCCGCCCGCGTCAGCACCGTGCCCTGCCGGTCCCGCTGGAAGAGAACCAGACCCAAGTCCTCCTCCAACGCCCGGATCTGACGACTGAGCGCCGGCTGAGTCATGTACAGACGGCTCGCCGCCCGCACGAAGCTGCACTCCTCGGCCACGGCCACGAAGTAGCGCACCCGGCGCATGTCGAGATCCATGCCGCTCATGCTAACCGCGACCACGACGGCATATGCCGAAACGGCTTCAGAATCGAACAGATAGGCATTGGCCTCCTCACCCCCCAACGATCCACCATGGTCAGACCGATGCGAAAAGCAGGAACGGCCGCCGCCGGCTGAGCAGTTGTGCGCGAAGCCCAGTACGCGGAGACAGCCGGCAAGCGCAGGGAACCGGGTATGCACACCGTCAGCCTTATGTCATATACACACCATCCACAACCAAACCGCCGCCGATCGGGAACGGCCGCGGTGCGAAAGGGCCTTACGCGCATCAAACACGGACACGGTCACACGACTGTCCAGGCACGGGAGCACACCCGCGTCGCCGGGTATCGGCTCCCCGTGACCGCCGGCCCGATCTGCTGCACGAAGGGAACCACCATGGGATTAGGCCGGCAGCGGGGTAGGGCCACACCCTCCACCGCACACGCCCCTACCGCCACGGCATGCGACGGCACGGCAGCGGGCGCGCTTCTCTCGCCGGTTGGCGCCTGTCCATCATGACCGACGGATCCGCACGTGCCGCCGTCGGGGCAGCGGCTTTGCGCGACGTCCTGGAACACCTCGACGCCGATGCCTTGGTCCAGCGCATGGAACCCGAACTTCGCCACATGCCCGAATACGTGCGCCTGGCGCGCAATCGCGAGGCTTCCGCTCTTCGGCCCGCACTGCGCCGGCACGCCCGGCTGCTCCTGCACTGGATGGTGAACGGCACGCCCCCGGACGCATACGTCTTGTCGGAGACGTACGAGCGGGCGCGGGAGTACGCTGCCGCAGGCCAGCCACTGGACGCCGGACTGCTCCTCCATCACCGGGGTGTGCGCGTCTTCTGGGACGCCGTGCTCGGCCTGGCCGCCGAGAAGGAACCCGCGAGGCCGGCGGACTGGCCCGACCAAGGGCGGCGTCTCCTCGACAGCTACCTCGACATGGTCACGCGGATATTCGCCCAGGCCTACGCGGACCAGGCCGACCTGCCGTCCGCTCAGGGCGACCGCCGGGCCCACACCCTCTTCGAGCGCCTCTGCGGCCGCCTGCCCATCACAGTGGAGGACCAAGAGCGTGCTGCCCGGCTCGGCTTCGATCTGACACCTCCGTACGTGCCGTTCGTTCTGCTGCTCGACAAGTCCGCCCCCGCCGAGCGCTCCGATCTGGCGGCCCGCCTGCGCACCGCCGGGGTTCTGGCCTTCGTCGAGGACGTCCACATCACCGGACTCAGCCGTCCCGCGTTCGAATGGTCCGCGTTCCTGACCGACCGACGCCTGCTGCTGGCCCAGGACCTGCCGACCGGCCGGACCGGTCTTCGAACCGCGGTCGACAACCTGCGCATGCTGGTCGCCGTCGCATCGCGGTCCCATCGGCGCGGTCGCGTCCGGACCGAGGATTTTCTGCCGCAGCTGCTCCTCGCGAAGTCTCCCGAACTCGCCGACGCGCTGACCCGCCGTGTCTTCGGCCCGCTGACAGGCGGGGACGGCGAACTGACGGCAACTCTCGCCTGCCTGGCCGAGAACCAGTTCGACAGCGCCGCTACCGCAGCCGCCCTCCACATGCACCGCAACACCCTGCTGTACCGGATCAAGCAGATCGAGAAGCTCACCGACCTCGACCTGCAAAGGCACAGCGACCGGACGTTGGTGTGGCTCGCCGTGCTGTGGGCCCAGCTCTCCCCCCGGCCCGGCCACACCAAAATCCATGCGAACCAAATGGCCGCCGGCTGCATCCAAGGGCGCTGACCCACAGGCACGATCACCTCAGAAAGCGAGCAGCGATGAGCAGTCATCCGATGGAAGCCCCCGCACGGCCGATACCCACGCAGCGCCAGGCCGAAGCGGACCGACACCTCCCCACCGGCCCGACGACCACCACCCCCTCCCCCAACAGGCATCCCCAGGACCCACACGGGCCCGCACCCTGGCCCTACACCGACGCCGCCAGGCAACTCGCCCCCGTCTCCGTCGCCGTCGACGCCGCGGACCCCCTCACACACGCCGGACTCGCAGCCGGCCTGAGCCGCGGACCCAAAGTGACACTCACCACGATGGCCGAGGCCGACGTCGTGGTGATGGCGATCCAGACCGCCGACAACTCCACACTGGAAACCCTGCGGACACTGCCCCTCCCACCCCCGGCACGCATCGTCCTCGTCGTCAACGACGGCTGGTACGCCGACCTGACCCTCGCGGCCGAAAGCGGAGTACGCGCCGTCCTCTGGCGCGCCGACGCACAACCACACACCCTCATCCGCGCCGTACTCGCGGTCGCCGCCGGCGAAGCACTCCTGCCCTCCGCCGTACAGGGCGAACTCCTCGACCAGGCCGACCGCCTCCAGCGCAACGTACTCATCCCCAAAGGCCTGACACCCTCCGGCCTCAGCACACGCGAGATCGACGTCCTCCGACTCGTCGCACAAGGCCTGGACCTCGCCGAGATAGCCGACACCATGTGCTACTCCGAACGCAACATCAAAAAGATCCTCTACGGCGTCATCAACCGCCTCGGCCTACGCAACCGCGTCCACGCCGTCTCCTACGCCATCCGCCACAAACTCATATGAACCCGCCCAAGTGATCCGATTTCAGCCGGGAGTTGAAGGTCGCGGGTCCGGTGTCCGCGAGGCTGGGAGTGCTTCGTTAGGTTCTGGTATGTCTACGGATGCTCCGAGGGCTGGGCAGGGGGCGTCCGCAGGTGGTGCAGGTACCGGTCCAGCACCTCAGCAGGTCCTGAAGAGCGTCGAGGACCTGGTAGAGGGTCAGGCCGGTGTACGGACTTTGGGGTCGAGCCGCCTGAGGGCGAGGAAGGCCTGTGCGGCGGTAACGAGAGTGACGTGGTGGTGCCAGCCACGCCAGGTGCGGCCCTCGAAGTGGTCCAGTCCGAGGCCATGCTTGAGTTCGCGGTGATCGTGCTTGATCCGCCCGCGCATCCTGGCCCACCGCACCAGGTCAGGGGCCGGTGTGGTGGCGGGCAGGTTCGATATCCAGTAGTCCGTCGGCGCTGCGGCCAGGGACTGCTTGCCCGCGGGCCGCACGGTCATCACCGCGAACCGCGACGTCATCACGCCTTTGCTGCCCTGCCTCCAGGCCACCTCGGTGAACCGCTCCGCACCCGCCTCCGCTGCGAGGACGCAGACGGCTCGCGGCGGAGTACGGTAGCGGGGAAGGGCAGGCGGTCCGAGTCCGCCATGAGCAGGCTGGTGCGGCTCGACATCCTCCGGGTGGGCGACTTCCTTCCCGTTCAGGGCCAGGACATAGGACAGCCCTCGCTCCTCGAGAGCGAGCCGTAACGGGGTGCTGACGCCGTAGCCGGCGTCGGCGACCACGACCGGCGCCTTCAACTGCCACTCGGCGAGTGTGTCCAGGAGACCGAGCGCAAGACGCTACTTTTCCCGGTGCACCACGTCGTCGGGGACTCCTTGCCGGCGGCATCGGTCCGGCTCGTCCGTCCACTCACGCGGCAGATACAACTGCCACTCCAACGGGCACGAGGCGGTGTCGGTGGCGGCATGGACACTGACCGCGACCTGGCAGTTCGCTCCGCGAGGTACGGACAGCTGGTACGTCTACACCTTCATCGCTGACCGGCCCATCCGGTCGTTGAAGGACAAGATTCGTGCCCTTGACACCCAGGTTGTCGCAACAGCCACCCAGGGACGTGCCGAGACGGCTCAACCGGATCATGCGCGGCTGGTCCAACTACTTCAGATATGCAGTCGCCAAGAGCACCATGCAAACCCTCGCCATTTTCGTCTAGCGGCGGGTTGCCCGGTGGTGGATGCGGCTGCACCACTGGAGCTGGGCCGATCTGCGAAGGCACCTCACCGACCACAACGGCAGGTGGCGGATGCCTTCATCAGACGGGGTCGAACTGTTCAACCTCGGCCAGGTGCCAACTCAGCGATACCGGTACTGCGGCAACAAGATCCCAAATCCCTGGAATCTGGCCAACCACGCCTGACGGCAGAGACCGTGGAGAGCCCGGTGCGGTGAGAGCCGCACGCCGGGTGTGCGCCGTGAGGCGCTTCGTTGTATCCCCGACGCAGTCGGGAGGAACTCGGAGGGAGGTTCTTGGGTCGCCTGACTCACCTGGACGCGAAAGCGCGAGGGGAAAAGAGCATGTCAGGGAAGCGGTGGCCGTCCGGAGGTGTCCGGGGTCGGGGTGCCGCGAGACCCGCGCGATATGGCCAAGGCTGGATTGCTTGAAGCCCAATCTCCAGTGGTGAGAGTGCGCACCCGTCGGAATGACACCTGTAACCGATGCCGCGTCATGTCGGGCCTTGAACCTGTGGGGTCGGGCAACCTCCGTGACGCGGAGCGTCGCCCAGCGAGGGCGGTCAAGGAGATGAGTGGGCGGCCTACGTCGTGCTTGATACGTACAGCGAAGACGTACCACGGGATCGCCTACGGGGCGCGAGCCCTATGGCGACGGAGTGCCCGTAGTAGTCGCAGGAGTCACGACCTGCCGTGAGGTCCGGGAGAGCCGGAACAAGGGCGAAGGGGCACAGGTGATCGAGAAGTTCAGCGAAGGGAGGCATGCGTAATGCAGACCGCCGAAACGGTGCTGGACATCATCCGCAAGCGCGGAGTGAGAGGACTGCCGATCGAGAGGCTGTATCGGCAACTGTTCAACCCACAGCTGTACTTGATGGCCTACGGGCGGATCTACGCCAACAAGGGCGCGATGACGCCGGGGGTCACCGAGGAAACCGCGGACGGCATGTCGCTGGAGAAGATCGGCAGCATCGTCGACGCTCTGCGCGCCGAACGCTATCGATGGTCTCCGGCCCGGCGGGTCTACATCGAGAAGAAGGGATCAACGAAGAAGCGCCCGTTGGGTCTGCCGCCCTGGTCGGACAAGCTGGTCGCGGAGGTGGTCCGCCTGCTGCTTGAGGCGTACTACGACGTCCAGTTCTCCGACCGGTCCCACGGTTTCCGTCCCCACCGGGGCTGCCACACTGCGCTCAGCGAGGTTGTGGAGGTCTGGAAGGGGACGCACTGGTTCATCGAGGGGGACATCTCCGACTGCTTCGGCAGCCTTGATCACGAGGTGATGCTGTCGATCCTGGCGGAGAAGATCCACGACGGCCGGTTCCTGCGGCTGATCAGCCACATGCTCAAGGCCGGGTATCTGGAGGACTGGCGATGGAATGCCACGCTCAGCGGTGCGCCTCAGGGCGGGGTGGCCTCCCCTGTCCTGTCGAACATCTACCTTGACCGGCTTGACCAGTTCATCGAACAGTCTCTGCTGCCTGAGTACAACCATGGCCGGCGTCGTCGCCCCAACCGGGCGTATCAGATCGTCGAGTACGCGACCAGCGGGCCAAGCGGCACGGTGACCGGGAAGCGGTGCGCGAGCTTCGGCTCCGGCGCCGCACCCTGCCGAGCCAGGACCCCAATGATCCGGACTACCGGCGATTACGTTACGTCCGGTATGCCGACGACTGGCTGCTGGGATTCGCCGGTCCCAAGCGCGAGGCCGAGGAGATCAAGTCGAGGATACGGACGTTCTTGCGCGACGAGCTCGAGCTCGAACTGTCCGAGTCCAAGACGCTGATCACCCACGCCGCCAGCCAGGCGGCGCACTTCCTCGGCTACGAGATCCGAGTCCAGCACGCCGACACCAAGATCACGCGGCAGCGCCGGGCGGTCAACGGTGCCATCGGGCTCTTCGTGCCCCGACAGGTGATCAGGCAGAAATGTGCGCTCTACATGAGCAAGGGGAAGCCCGCCCAACGAGGCCCGCTGCTTCACGACGACGACTTCACCATCGTCGCGAAGTACCAGGCCGAGTTCCGTGGGCTGGTCCAGTACTACCTCCTCGCCCAGGACGTGTTCCGCCTGGGCCGTCTCCAGTGGGTCATGGAGACGTCGATGCTGAAGACTCTGGCCGGGAAGCACCGGTCGACGGTCCCGAAGATGTCCCGGAAGTACAAGAGCACCATCGAGACACCTGACGGACCGCGTCGCTGCATCCAGGTCACCGTCCCCCGCGACGAGGGGAAGAAGCCGCTGGTCGCCCGCTTCGGCGGGATCTCGCTCAAGCGGCAGCGCACAGCAGTCCTCACCGACATCCGGCCGGTCATGGCCAGCATGAAGCGCAACGAGCTGATCCACAGGCTCCTCGCCGAGTGCTGCGAGATCTGCGAGGCGCGGACGAACCTTGAGGTTCACCACATCCGCAGGCTCGCTGATCTCAACCGGCCCGGGCGCCGGGAAAAGCCCGCGTGGGTCCATCTGATGGCGATGCGGCGGCGCAAGACGCTGGTGATCTGCCGCCGCTGCCATGAAGACATTCACGCGGAACGTCCTACCGCAGCACCACGGAAGTGATCACTGGAGAGCCGGATGCCTGGAAATCGGGCCCGTCCGGTTCGGGAAGGGGCCGTCGGAAAAGGACACGAGCCACGGGCACCTCGTCGGCGGCCTACTTCACTCGGCGAGCGGCCCGCAGAAACGGACCGGTGGCGACACCGGCACCGCGCTGCGGGCCGACTCAACCACCCCGGTGCCCAGCTACGATTCACCGACGCCGACGGCATGCGGATCACCTGCTTCGCCACGAACACGACCGGCATCCCGATCGCCCAGCTGGAACTGCGGCACCGCCAGCGGGCCCGCGCCGAGGACCGCATCCGGGCGGCCGCGACACCGGTCTGCGCAACCTTCCCCTGCACGACACCACCCAGAACCAGGCCGGGCTGGAGGTCGTCCAGCTCGCCCTGGACCCGCTGGCCTGGATGTCGATGCTTGCCCTGAACGGCGAAACCCGCAGGTGGGAACCCAAACGTCTGCGGCTGCGACTGTTCTCCGCCGCCGCCCGGCTCGTCACCTCCGGCCGCCGCCGGCTCCACCTCGGCCGTCACCGACCCTGGACCCCGGTCATCACCACCGCGTTCAACCGCCTCCAAGCACTGCCAAACCCGGGCTGAAAGGCAACAGCCCACCACCCCGACGAGCCGCCCGCCCCCGGAACCGTGGAACCCGGCGCCCACCCGACACGACAGCCGGGCCCCAACCACACCCACCACCAAGCTGCTCAACCGAAACGGCCTGCCGCGAGAACCGACAGACCGTCACGAAACTTCGAGGGTAGTGTCGCAGTAAATGCGTACACCTCGCGCCGACGGCCGGAATCGTCCACCGCAGGTCGCGGTGATCACGGGAGAGGGTTCGCCGTAGTAAATTCGGTATTTACTGCGGCCACAGTCGGCAAGGGGAGCTGTTAATTGCACAGCCGTCTGGATGCCACCTTCGTAATGAACAGACGTTGCCTCGCTGCGGTGACCTGTACGGCATGCCCCTTGAATCCGATGACGACATCCGGTGGTACCTGGACACCGACCTGGCGGAGCTGAGCGCGAGGGCGCAGCGGGCCGCCGAGGCTGTGGCTGGGCACTCCGTCACACAGGTGGCGCCCGACCGGTCAGTGACGGTGACAGTGGGCCCGGGCGGCAACCTGATCGACATCGCGTTCGGCAGGAACGCCGGGGCCATGTCACCCCAGCGGCTGGCCACGTTGGTGATGAAACTCGTCGATGAGGCAACCCAGCGCGCGAGTGGTGACGTTCGCGCTGCCTTCGCCGACCTGGTCGGCGAGAACCAGACGGCGATGGATGTGCTGGCGCCGTTCATAGGCCCCACTGACGACTCGCCGTCCAGCGGGTTGAATCCGAAGACGGTGGCACCTGGGTTCCGCACGGTCGTCCCCCGTCGTCCGTGACACCGGGCACACAGAGGCGAGGGGCAGGATGGCGCACAACGACATGAACGGCACCGTCAGCGTCGACACCGATGGCTTGGAACAGTTCGCTGACTACCTCCAGAACGACACCGTCTACGCGATTAGAAGAGCGTCCGAGGGGGTTCACGCCCTCAACGACGGGGGCGTCAACGCGTTCGGTGTACTCCTAGCGCAGGTCCTCGGGGTGCCCGCCCGCATCGCGATGGCAGTGACTGCCGATCACCTCGACGACTTGGCACACACCATGGCCGACGTGGCTAAATCGGTATACGATACTGCGTCCGTCTACGAAGACATCGAACAGGCCAACGTGCTGCGCATCCGTAAGGCGCTCCAGTGGTGATTTCATGTCACAGCTAGATCTCACCTCGGCCGACTGGTCCTCGGGAGCGGGCATCGTCGATAGCTTCCACGGGCTGATCGAGGGCGTGCGTAGCGCTCACGACGGCGATGTGGCGGCCACCGCGGCGGAAATCGGTATCGGCGTGGTGTCCTCGGTGCTCGACGTGATTGCGGTCGGTCTCGATCCGCTGAGCAAATTGACCGCTGTGGGGCTGGGCTGGCTCATCGAGCACCTGGCCTTCCTGCGCAAGCCGCTCGACCTGCTCGCGGGCTACCCACAGGCCGTAGCAGGAATAGCGGAGTCCCTGCACACATACGCGCAGGACCTCCGCAATGCCGCTGAGGGAATGCTCTCGTCAGCGCGTACGCACACCACCGATTGGCAGGGCCCGGCATCCGACGGCTTCCGTGACAGCATCACCGCCCACGCGCAGAAGATGCACGCCGCCGGCCAGGCCGTGGACACCACCGGATACGTGGTCGAGACCACGATGGCGTTGATCACGGCGGTCCGCGCCCTGATCCGCGACATGATCACCTCCGTGCTCGGCGACATCGTCGCGACCATGCTCGTCGCGGTGGCCGCCGCTGCTTGGACTTTCGGCGCTTCGCTCGTCGTCGGTGTGAGCCGCTGCGTTGCCCTCGCGGTCGTCCAGGTGACGCGCATGATGAAGAAGATCAGCCAACTGGTCGGCCTGTCGGCTCGCTCCGCCCAGCGACTCGACTCACTGGTCGACGTCCTCGGCAGACTGGCGGCCGACGCCCGGGTCAGCGGTGGAATTCGCCGCGCCGCTGCGCCGCGGCACAATGAGGGCACAGCCGGACATGAACTGGACGTTAATCTCGCACCAGCACCTCACTCCCTCAGCCCAGATAGCGCCTGGCATGACGATGGGCAAGGCTTCGACGTTTTCCGGGACTGGCTCAACGCCGACCGGCAGATGAACCCGCCCCCCGCGCGGGAAACCGCCTCCGCGGAGGAGCACGGCCCCGCACGCGAACCTGCGGAGAATCCCGTCCGCGAACCCGCCGAAGGATCCGTCCACGAGCTGCCCGTGTCCTCAGAGCATGAGAGCGCCGATAGCGGGCTGCCGGCTGCTTCCCCGGCTCCCGCGGTCCGGGCAGCTAAGGATTCGCCGCTGAAGAGGTTCGACGTCGCCGCGCTGAAGAAGCACGAGAGTTGGCTGCAGAGCCCAAGGTTCAACGGCGCCTTCAACCGGGTGAAATTTTTTGACAGGTGGACGAAGTCCCACTTTCCCGCCGCTTATCCCTACATCAAAACGCTCAGCGATGCGAAGAGCTCGAAGAACTATATTGGCCTGGCTGACAAATTCGCCCTGACGTTGGGAAAGTCCCTCACCGACATACAGCAGCAAGCCGAGCGAGCTTGGTCCGCGTCCGACCAGCAAAGCCAACAGCCCGCCAAGCCGTGACCCAAAATCCAACCGGCGCGGCGCCACCGCCTGAGGATGGTGGCGTCATTCCGTTGAGGAACACCTGACCCTGTCGGTAAACGATCGTTTGACGACAGGCGGCACCCTGCGCGACGCCCTCCGCAAACTCGGCGTCCCGGCCGAGAAGGGCCGCACCTCGGCCATCCGCCAGCTCGTCCTCCAGGCCCCGGCGCCCGTCATCGCCCAGGCACTGGGCTACCACGACAAGAGCACCACCCGCATCGCCACTGAGGCCGGAGCCCCCTGGAAGAGCTACGCACCCGGCGACCACACACGCTGAACGGCCCCCTCGAACTACGCGCCCGGCGAAAGATCACACCACTCGGCTGCCTTCGCCCCACAGTGGTGACCATGCTGAACCGAGTAGCCGTCCTGTCCGACATTCACGGAGTCCTGCCGGCCCTGGAGGCAGTACTCGCCGAACCAGACATCGGCACCGCCGATCACATCGTGCTCACCGGCGACATCACCGCCGGCCCGCAACCGGCCCAGGTCCTCGACCTGCTGACCAGCCTCGGCGACAACGTCATCTGGATCAGCGGCAACGCCGACCGCGAACTCCTCGAATACCGCCGGGGGCAACGCGACACGATCCCCGACCCGATCGCCCCCTGGGCCGCCGAACAGCTCCGCGAGGACCATCTCGACCTTCTCAGCTCGCTTCCGCGATCACTTTCCCTGTCCGTGAACGGGCTGGGAAAGGTGCTGTTCTGCCATGCCACCCCTCGTGATGACGAGGAGGTCGTCCTGGTCGACTCCCGCCTCGACCGCTGGGAGGAAGTCTTTGACGGACTCGATGCCGACATTCGCACCGTGGTCTGCGGCCACACCCATATGCCGTTCGTCCGCCTCGCCCACGGCCGGCTCGTGATCAACCCCGGCAGCATCGGCATGCCCTACGGACGAACCGGAGCACACTGGGCCCTGCTGGGACCGGGCGTCGAACTCCGCACCACGCACTTCGACCTCGAAGCCGCAGCCACCCAGCTCGGCCAGGAATCGTCCTACCCTGAAATTACCGAGTGGGCCGACTACTTCCTGCACGCTCGCGTGACCGACGGCGACGCCCTCACAGCCTTCGCCCCACGGGACGGACGCGACCACAGCCCGTGACACCCGCTTCCCATCCACAACAGCGGGCAGCCAAACAGCGACTACACGATTAACGACGCCTACCAATCCCGAGGCCGGTCCAGCACTCATGCGGGCCGCCGCCGGACCGATGTCTTCCCGCACCGACCGAGGATGGGAAGCTGATCGAGCAGTCAGCCAGGGCGTCCCGTCCCGCGCGTCGCATTCCGCCGGCTCGTCAACTGCATCGCCGGATCCGTGCCGGAACCGGCGGCTTCGGGCCACGACTACATGCCGAATTGTGAAGAGCCACTGTGGGCGACATCGAGGTCGAGACTCATCACGATGTCAAAGCCGATGGCCTCAAGGGTCACTCCGGCCGTAAGCGAGCGGCCCAGAGCCCGGGCTGCCGGAGCGGAGCAGGTGCCGGCGGCTGCTGGAACGGCTGATCCGAAGAGCAGCGCCGCGACCAGTACCGTGACCACGACGGACCGGATCGCGGTCGATCTGTCCTGATCACGGCGGCAGATTACCGGGGAGGCGGAGCTCATCCGGATTTCACCTGGTGGGGACAGAGGGGGGGCACCCAGGAAGAAATGAAGTTCCGGTTTCACTTTAGAGGAGCCCCCTTACGAGATTGGTCGCACCGCTTCGGCCGCTCATGGCTGGTGCCGACTAACGGCAGAATTCTTCCCATTCTGTGCCGCGCTGCCAGCTGCCCGCCAGTTGGCTCGACCAGGGTGCGAGGGGCCGACGATTGCGACAGGAAGCCGGCATCCGCAGACATCAACGGTTGACAGCCGGCAAAGGGGATCCCGGCGTTAATGCGCGAGCGCGGTGGCGTTTTCCGGCTGTTCCGACAGGTCGCCTTCACCGCGGAACGACAGCAGGCGTGAGGGAAGAAGCCAAAGGCAGGCAAGTGTTCCGCCGATCGCACCGACCCACAGCGCCACGGGGATTCCGGCTGTCGCGGCGATGAGGGCACCGGCGACCGCGCCCAGCGGCCGGAGGCCGAAACTCACCGTCTGGTACGCACCCCGGGTCTGCGACCGGAGGTGAGGGGGAACCACCAGCGCGAACACTGAGCCGACCGAGATGTCCTGAACAGACTCACCGCCGCCGCCCAGCAGTGTCGAGACCAGGACCAGGGCGAAGACGAGGCTGCCGGTGGCACCGACGGCGGGGATCACGAGGAGCGGAGCATGCGACAGCACGCAACCGACCAGGAGCATCCGGCCCAGGCCGATGCGGCGGGCGAGGCGCGGAGCCAGGGCCGCGCCGATGAGTCCGCCGATGGCCTGCGCGCTGAATACGAACCCGATCTCGGCGCTGGTGAGGGACAGCTTATGGACGTAGTACCAGACGAGCACCGACAAGAAGAGCATGTTGAAGAAGTTGCCGGTGGCGGTGACCGAGAGAGCCGTCCTGATCAACGGATTTCCCCGGATGAAGGCCAAACCCGGCCGCCGGTCGCGGCTCTGCGGGGAGCCGAGTTCATGACTGTTACCGACCGGGCGCAGCCGGAGGAGAAACACGGCGGCCGCGACGGCGGTGGCCGCGTCCACGCCGATCGCCGCTGGTACACCCGCGATCTGGACCAACAACCCGCCCACCGAAGGTCCGGCCAGGGCCGCGGCGGTCAGGCCCGTATAGGAGGCCGCCTGCCCTGCCACGTAGAGCTCGGACGGCAGGGTGGTGGCGAACAGGCCGCTCTCGCTGACATTCGACAGCACCGAGCACAGGCCGATGACGACCAGGATGACGGCCAGCTGGGTGAGCGAGAGCAAGCCGGCGGCTGTTGCGATCGGGACGCTGCTCAGAGCGGCGACCCGCAGGAGATTGGCGCCGGCCAGGAGCCGACGATGGTATCCCGTCCGGTCGGCGAAGGAGCCGGCCGGTATGGCCAGGAACAGGCTCGGGAGCCAGATCACGGCGGACAGGACGGCACTTTGGACCGCGTCGGCGCGCAGGACTTCGACGGCGGCCAGTGGCAGGGCCACCGAGGAGATGGCGTCACCCAGGGCGGCCAGAGTGGTGGCGGACCAAAGATTTCTGAATGCGGAATGGTGCAGCGGCGCCGGCACCGAAGGACGAGGAACCCGCAAGGTGATGGAGCCTGTTTCTCGCGATGGTGGATATTGTGTGAGGTGTGTGACCGCTCCGGTGCCAAAAGAATGGCACCGGAGCGGTCGGTCAATTTACCAAGAGTGCTGCTTCTTCATTTTTTTCACCTCCACTGCTCACGGGCTCCCTTCCATAAGGGAGTCCCTCGAAAAAAGTATTCAGGAGATCTTCGAATATCGCAAATGCCGATATTGTCGCCGCTGATGCCGAATGGGCATTGACCGACCCGTGAGAGCGCGTTCCAGTGGGCCGGACAAAGCGGACGTCGGGCCCGGCGCTGGACGCGACGATTCCAGGCTCTTCTTGAAGTAAATCAGTGCCTGCCGGAGGATCCGCCCGTGCTCGCGCTGGACAGCTGAGAATTACTACTTCAGATTTGCGGACCCTCACCAGTCCACGTCGGGCCATGCACAAGACCCTTCAGAGGATCAGGTAGAGAGCGAGCAGAGTGGCACCCGTGACCACGACATAGACCTCGAAGGCGCCGCGAAGGGCCGCCGGGGCGTTGCGCAACTCCATGAAATGCAGACCGACCAGGCGTACCTTGATCAGCGCGATCGCCACGACCGCGCAGCCGATCGGTGTCGACGTGCTGCCTTCGATGCCCAGCAGCCAGCTCGACAGCGTGGCCAGGACGAGTGCCGGAAAGACCCACATGTGTCATGCCACCAGGTAGAAGAGCGGGAAGAGGACGAGCCAGAGCAGGTCCACCATGTGCCAGTACGCGGCCGCCCCCTCGGCGACCAGCAGTTGGCCCCGGCTCAGGGCCTGCCGACGGGACAGGACGATGAGGACCGTCAACGCGCCCAGCCCGATCGCCAGGTGCGCCAGGTGGATGCCGGTGAACACGAAGTAGTACATGAAGAAGTCGTTGCTGGTCGGTGTATGTCCGCCGTGAATCACGAGCGCGTATTCGGAGCCTTTGACGGCAGCGAACCCGAGCGCGCACAAGAGCGCCCACGGCAGTGTCCGTGTGGGGCTGCCGGATCGCAACTGCCGCAGCCCGCGCGCCACCAGCGCCGACGCGGTCAGCAGGAGCAGTGTGTTCAGCAGCCCCAGGTCTGGATGGAGGGCCCGCTGGGAAGCCCGGAACATCATCGGGTGCCGGCCGTGCAGCACCGCGATGAAGCCGAAGAACACCGAGAACATGATCATGTCGCCGAAGAGGAAGATCCAGAGACCTGGCTCGCCGGGGACATGGCGGTGGTGCTGGGGTGCCGAGTGCTCGGTCTCGGCGGCGGTGGCGGTCATACCGCGGGGTCGAGGACGGCCGGGGCTCGGTCGTCGTCCAGCCGGCTCGCAGCCCGCACCATCAGGAAGGTCATGACGAGGAACCAGGCACCGAAGGCGCCAGCCGCGACCCAGAACGAGAGGATGCCGTTCCAGGCGAAGGGGCCGGTCTTGAAGAAGGTCAGCAGGATGCTCGGCAGGAAGAGGAAGGCCATCCAGAAGTTCAGGTACGCGGACCAGCGGGGCAGGAGCGGCGTGGGGCGCTTGTCGGCCAGGATCGCCACTCCGACCACGGTGGCCTGCCCGATCGCCGGGAAGGCGTTCATGACCAAGGTGATCCAGGCCGTGTCGTTGAGCGCCATCGTGATGTCGGGCGAGCGGTCGGGCCGGTAGGCCGTCGCGGTGAAGATCAGGACCGGTACGAAGATCGCGGCTACGTTCGCGGCGCCGCAGACGAGCTGGGTGGCGGCCAGCGGCGCCAGCCGCGAGTCGATACGCCGGATAAGGCTCGACAGCGCCGCGACGAAAGGTGCGGTCGTCACCGCGCCGACGAGCATGACCACGAGGCCGGCACGGATCGAGTTGGCGTGGTCCGTATAGAAGGCCGCCACCCGCTCCGCCGACCAGCTCGGCGCCATCGGCGGTATCCAGTGGGCGATCAGCAGGGCAGCGAAGAACAGTGCGATGAACAGATAACCGAAGCTCGCGCAGGCGATCAGGATTCGGCGGGACATGGTGGAATCTCCTGGTCCGGAAGGGACGGGTACTGAGCGGGCTCCGCTGCCCGGCTATGAGGACGTGCGGGTGGAAGCGCCGACCCGGCGATCGACCTGGGGAAGGCCGCCGGGTCAGGCTGTTCTGGTGCGTCGGACATGGGAAATGCGAATGGAGTTCCGTTTGTGTTGCGGGGTTCGGGTTCGACGTCCGGCCCATGCCCGGGTGGCGTCAGGCCGGTTCGCTCAGGTAGGGGAACTCGGCGCGCAGCGTCCCGGTGGCGTCGCCGGCGTCCAGGCCCATGGTGACAGGAGCGTTCAGCACGATCTCGAACATCGCCTCGGGGGCCGACTCGGTGAGTCCCCTGCCGTTGCGCACCTTCGCGCCGAAGCCGGCTTCGGTGCCCACCTGGTAGCGCAGGACGTCCGGGAAGAGGATGTCCCGCGTCGCGGCGCCGTAGCCCTCCGGGTCGGAGTGCGTGTCGTTGGCGGACACGAGGCTCGCGACCTTCCGGCGTACGAGGTCTCCATAGTTGGCGAGGTCATCATGGGGATCAGTGGCGTTGTAGTCGTCGAAGCCGGCCTCGGTGACATCGAACAGCGTGCTGACGAGCGGTGTCGCGCACCGGTTGATCTGCAGCCAGCCGCCGTGGTGGTCGTCCAGCGCGGTGGTGGCCCAGAGGCCGATCGTCTCCGATCCGATGAGCTCGTCCGGTACTTCGAGGACGATGGCGGTGACGTTGGTGCCGGCGAAGATGTTCGAGGCTCGCTGCGGGTCGAACTCGGACAGGTCCACCGGCGCGCCGCTTTGGAGCGCGGTCAGAACCGCCGTGATAACGGTGCCGTCGAGGTAGAACGGGTCGCCAGCCCGGCCCACGAAGGCCTTGACGCCGCCCGGCGTGGTGACGATCTCTTCCGTCCTGCCGCTTGCCAGGAGAGCGCCCGAGGCGTTGCGGTCGGTGGCCTCGGCGCCGGTGAGCCGCTCCAGCACCCAAGCCTGCCGGCCGTCCGGTTCGGCTGCGAGGAACCCGAACCGGAACGTCAGATCCTGCACGGCGTCGTCGTCGGTGTCGATGTGGAACTCGTACAGCGCCTCGGGGTGGAAACCCTTGTCGGCTGAGACCGGATTGGTGTTCATGACGAGGACGGTGCCGTTCTGTCCCTTGAACAGGTAGACATCGCTGATGTCCAGGCGAGGGTCTTGCTTTGCCGCAGCTGAATCCTGGTGGTGAGACATGGATCGGCCTTCCGTGTGGGCTGAGCGGGACAAGGCGTGGCGATGCCTTGCCGACTTGACAGTTGTTGTGTGCACAGCAATTCGACGATCGGTTCTGCGAACCCAAGCCGCTGCGGCACCGGCCGCCTCGATCGGTCGAGCGCGGTGCCCGTTCGAGGCCTGCGCCAAGCCGGTTGCGGCTTGATGCGGCCTCCGTTGACGCACGTGCCGCCTGAGCTCTCCGGCTCGACGGACGCCGGGCTCAGGTGCTCTCAAGGTCGTGGCCAAGCAGTGTGTTACCGCTGCTGCGCTGGGCACCCCGATGTCGAAGTGCGTGACACCGAACATCCTGACCCGAACCGATCACGCGTCGCCAATGCCTATCCGGTGGCTCTGTATGCCGGTTCGGCATCAACCCTCCCTCCTGCGGGAAGTCTTGGGATGGATCACGCGGGACCATGCCCCAAGGTGACGAGCCGCGGTTCCGCAGATCGCTCCGGATGGGCACCCAGCAGGACGATCGCGGTGAGCGCCCCCGATGAGTCCGAGCCGCTAGGCACGGCCGGGGTGTTGACGGACCGGAACTCTCATCATGGATCCGTCAACCAGGACGCCCAAGTCATCCGCAGAGCGGATGCCGCGCCAGTCCGCGCGGCCGTCAAGACGATGGTGTGCTCCCCGGCCCCTGGTGGACGTCCTTTCGGTGTCCCTCGCGATCGCAGGCCTTCGCGTGTCGCTACGGCTGCATCGGGATTCCACAGCACCAGGAGGTCGTTCAGGTCGTTCCTTTCGGGCCAGGCCCGCCTGCGCAGGCGGCGGACTGCGAGGCGGGCATGACGGTAAAGAAAGGGCGGGGGCGCACGGTGGCCGGCTCCCAGAGGGGCAGGGACTGTTCATGGGAGCTGGCCGGATGGTGGGCCGACTCCCATGACGGGAGGATGTCGGGAGCCGGCCTCGTCCGAGCGCCGACTTCGGGAACGCGCCGACCGTCGACCGGACACTCGAAACTCTAGGACCGACACCGAGCTGGACGAGCCGCCCTACGGGGTAACGGGTCCGAACAGACCATCTGATCGCCCCTTTCGTACCTGGCCCGCCCCGATCACCATGCGGTCAACAAGCCTGGGCTTCATCGGCGTCCGGTGGCGGACGGAGAGCCGAGCGCAGTGCTCGTGCCGTCACGCCGGACCGCTCGACAGCCCGTGTGAACCAGGGCGGGGGCTTCGTCGAGCCGTTCGGCCTCAGTCAACCCCTGTGCGAACACGCGCAAGGCCTTGTGTCGCCTCGGTCCAGAGACCTCAAGACTGAGTCAGCCGCACGGCCGTCCTTGCCGGCCGCTTCCTGATCCGGCCGTCGGCCGGCCTGCGCAGATGCCCTGCTGCTGCGCCCGGACCGCTGAGTGATTTTCGGATAGGGCTCTACGAACAAGATGTCAGGGAGTGACGTCCCGGTTCCGCCAGCTGAGTGAATAGGCCGCTAGGCGAGCACGCATCAATTCTCCGAGAGGTCGATGCTCCGTTGCCGCGGTCCAAGGGTTGAAGCTGCTTTTTTCGATGGTCTCGGCCAACGCCGCGTCCGGTGCCTGCCGAGGCAGGCGCAGTCGTGCCACGGTGAGCCACGGGGCGTCCCATCGGACCGAGGAGTCTTCGATGGGCGTACGAGTCTCGTCCTCGAAGAACTGGGCTTGGAAACGGAACTCCAGGTCGTCGTCCGTGAGTCGCGTGAAGATGTCGGCGGCCAGATCTCTGCGGGCCGCTTTGTTGATCTTCGTCGAAGCGGCGCACACCTTCAACCGGGCCGCGTAGTCGCCGAACGCGATCGGCATGATGCTGAAAAAATCGTGCGTGGCGAATCCGGTGAACGGTTTCGTCATGTCGCGGAAGTTCGCGACAGCGCTGCGTGTGAGCTGGGGATTCATCGCGGCTTTACGGAGCGCGGCGCCGGGCGCGCTCGTGGAGAGATCGACGATGCGGACAACGTCCGCGCTGCCCCTGACCGCTAGCGTCTCCTGACTGACCAGGGTGAAGTTCTGCTCGACAGCGACGGACGATGGCGTCGAGGCCCCGAGCACCTTGATCGCGAACCCGCGGATGTCAGGAGCCCGGTCGACGGAGAAGTTTCCGTTGGACAGCCGAACGTGCGCCTCGAAGGCAGCGGGAGCGGCAAAAATTCCCTGCCTCGCATAATCAGGGAGATCTTCTTCCACTACTAGGACGGCCTTCAGGGCAGCAACCTGATTGCGGTGCAGCGCTCTGCCGTGGCCATGTTTCTTCAGACGCTTACGTTGCAGTTCACTGAAAACGTGTGCCTGTTCCGTATGCTGGGTATTCTCGTCGGGCAGAAACACTTCGCGCCATTGAGTGCTCGGCATGTGAGACCTTCTCGATGTTCGGCCCCCTGTCGGACAGAGGGCGGTTACAGCCTGGCGTCGTGATCGGCGCCCATGGACTTCAGCCCCGACGCGCCGGCGTTCGGGGGTGTTGTGTGTTCGCGCCGATGGCGCCCGTACGAGGCAATCCGCGGGGCAGCCGGCACGTAAGTGCATAAATCACTGCTCCGACGAGCGTTTCATCCACCATCCGCCACAAGAACTTCACTGTTACCGTTCCTTCGTATTCAAGGGCCGCTGTCCGGCCATCGTCCAGCGAGTACTCAAGGCCGTCTCGCGTCACGTCGGATGCTGTCGGCAGCCCGTTCGGCGACGGCCAAGACCGTCGCGTTGACTCCGGTATTGGGGATGGACGGCATCACCGAGGCGTCCGCGACACGCAGACCGTCGACGCCGCGCACTTTCAGGTCCGGGTCGACGACGGCAAGGTCGTCCGTCCCGGTGCGACAGGTGCCGACGGGGTTGTAGAAGGTCGTCGCGTTCCTGCGGATGTAGGTGACGAGGTCGTCTCCCTTTCCCGGAGCGGCCTCCCGGGTGCCCCACTGACGCCAGGCGGGCATGCGGCCGATCTCGCGCGCGATGCCTAGGCCCGCGAGCATGGCGGACACATCAGCGCCGTCGGCGAGGTAGTTCGGGTCGATCAACGGGAGCCGACCCGGGTCCGGGCTCCTGAGCCGGACCGTACCCCGGCTCGCGGGCGCCGTGTGAGCGAAGGCGACCGTGTGTCCGGGTTCGGACGTCCCGACCTCCGCGGTGTCTGCCGGAGCGCCGAGCAGCATCACCTGAATGTCTGGAACGACTGTCGCGCCACTGTGCACCAGGGCGCCGACCGTACTGAAACCGTGACTGGTGGTCAGTTGCCTCCCCGCCGCATAGATCACAGGACATTGCAGGTGATCGTGCAGATTGGCGCCGACACCGGGGACATCGGCCAGCACCGGAATTCCGACATCACGCAGGTGCGTCGCGGGGCCGATACCGGAGAGCAACAGTAAGTGGGCGGAGCCTACGGTCCCGGCCGTCAGTATCACCTCGCCGCGCGCTTCGGCACGATCCACCGTGCCGAAGGACTCGTATTCCACGCCGATGCAGCGTCCGCCCTCGACCAGCAGGCGGCTGACGCTCGCCTGTGTGGCCAGATGCAGATTGGGCCGATCGAGCGCCGGGACCAGATAGGCGTCCGCGGCGCTTTGCCTGCGGCCACCCGCCCCCGCCAGGTCGCACCAGAAGGCACCATGCTGCCGTTCACCGTTGATGTCGTCCGTGAGATCGTGACCGGCCTCGGTGAGCGCATCGAGGAAAGTCAACGACGCGTCGTCGAGCCGGGTCGTCGGCGCCGCCCACACCGGCCCGATGACTCCGCGCAGGGCGGGGTCGCGGCCTATCGCCGTCTCGGTCCGACGGAAGAACGGCAGTAGTTCGGCGTAGCTCCAGCCCTTCGCACCGTTGTCCGCCCATCCGTCGTAAACGGCGCGATGCCCGCGGACGTGCATCATCGCGTTGATCGAGGTCGATCCCCCGAGGACCCGTCCGCTGGGCCAGCGGTGAATGCGTGACAGCGTCCCGGACTGCGGCGTCGTCCAACGTGACCAGATGATCTCCTTGGCCGGAATGAGCGGGAACGCCACCGGAAGATGCATGGCCGGCGGCCCGATCGCGGAGCCGGTCTCCACGAGAAGCACCTCCGCCGCCGCGTCTTCCGACAGGCGCGCCGCGACGACGCAGCCGGCCGTCCCGCCACCGACCACCACATAGTCGTAGGCAGTCATCTCGTCCCCGCCTACCGGTGCCCGGACGCCCGACCCGGCAGATCAGGCGCCGAGTGGGTGGCTGTCCGCGTGAACAGGCCGGTAGCCGTGGGTTCGTCGTCCGCCCATCGGCTGGTCAGTCCGAGGGGGCTCCGTCGCATTGCGGCATGGGACAGAGGTGCATGGACACCTGTTCCGGCATCATGCACGAGTGAGCCGCGACAACACATTGACACATGTCTTTTCTGTTAAGCCGAGTTCCGTGTCCGGTCAAGCATTGCGGCCCACGACTCGTCATACCAATGCCGATTACCGGACCCGTCATGCCGATCAGGCATGGCGCTTGCAGTGAAGTTCTGCCTCCCCTCTCCGCCGCCGCGGTGGTGACGCCCACCGGTCCGTCCGCATTGCGCTGGGCCCGCCCCGCCACGTTCAGCCTGAGAGACGCCCGCGGCTTGCCAGAGGGCCATGGCGACGACTCGCTCGTCTGGTTCCCCACCGCACACGGTGTCGGAGATCAGGGCAATCCCGACGAAGACGCGGTTCTTCAGCACCAGACGCGGCCAACCGCCGGCCAGGGTGCTTCTATGTCGAACCAAGCGCCGCTATCACGATTTTCGCGAACTGGTCGATGGACGGCATCTTCCGATTCTTGGCGTACGCCAGCGCCACCATGCGCGGGGCAACCCCCGTGAGCTGGACGTAACGGATGTCGGGGCGACGGTAGAAATCAGCGAGTCCGGCCGCGACAACGATGAACCCGGTGCCGGACGCGACGGCTTCCAGGCTCTGTTCGATCGAGGTGGGCCGATGGACTTCCGGGTGACTGCGCGCCGCTGTCGCGTCAAGGTCGGTGCCGCGCCACTCCGGTACGTCACCCGGGTCCTGCAGCAAGCTGTACGGCGTCAGCTCCGCGATGTCGACGATCTGCGCCTGCGCCAGCGGGTGTTCGTCGGAGAGTGCCGCGACGCGCGGCTCGGGGAACAGGGGCACGATCTCGAAGGTATCGACCGGCAGGGGCAGCCGGACGAAGCAGACATCAACACGACCATCGAGCAGATAGTCGACCTGGTCGGTGGGCGCCGTGTGCAGCACCTGCACATTGACCTCCGGCGCCAGCGCTCGGAACTGCCTGACGATCGGTGTGACTATCACCCCTGGCATGAAGCCGATGGTGAAGTGGTGGCCCTCACGGCTGGCGAGACGGACTCGCCGCTGCAAAGCCAGTGATGCCGCGAGCAGCGGCCGCGCGTCCTCCAGCAACTGACCACCGGCCGGTGTGAGCGCCGTACCCAGCGGGCCGCGCTGGAGCAGCGACGCTCCAAGATCGTCCTCGAGGGCACGAATCTGCCGACTCAGTGCGGGCTGCGTCATGTTCAGTCGCTCGGCGGCACGCACAAAGCTGAGCTCTTCGGCAACCGTCACGAAATAGCGGAGACGCCGGAGGTCGATATCCATGACGCCATGTTAACCACGCTGCTTTTCCTGTCGAACTGCGAGCCGAAGAAGCATGCTGGGCTTTGACGATGCCCAACCGGCATGACTTCTTCGCAAATCGGCATTGGCGTCACTCGGCATCCATGACCATGATTGGCTGATGCAGAGCGGCCACAGATGGGCCGAGGATGCTCAGACCATGCATTACATCGATGCGGTCACACTTGGCACCTACCATCCGATCGCCTTCCGCCCATCGGAATTATCCGCCTGACCTTCGAGGCGGTGGCCGTGGGAGAAGCCAGGAACTGGCGTCTACTGAGCGAACCACAGGCCGGTCGCCGTCTGTTCCCGCACGGCGCTCCCCTAAAGCCGTTCCCGAGTATGCGCAGGGACCTGTCCAGCGATATTCGACTCACGGCCAATGAAGTCATCGCCTCTGACGACGACCCAGGCATTCGAGTCGGCCTCTTTCGGCACAAAAGGCCGGGCGAATCCTGCACGGCCCTGCCGGAAAGAGATGGGACGCCGTTCAGTACTCGGCATTCCCTTGGACAGCATGACGGCCTGGCCCGATCCCTCAGCGGGGCTGCTCACCCAGGCGGTCAGGCCGGCACGGCCGGTGAAGCCATTGCCGCATGGGTGCGCCACGATGCCGATCGGCGTCATGGCGGCACAAGGACTCTTCCCCTGACGCGCCTGCCGTGCACATGTGTCCGTGGGAGTCCCGCAACCAACCGGCCGTGACCGCCCGCAGAGGGGCGCACGCGTCAGGTCGAGGCAGCGGAGGCGTCGCCGCCTGCGCCGGCTCCGCCCAGACCGGCTTGCCGCCCGGCTCGTGGGGCGCGTGCCCCCGGCGGCCGGCCAGAGATGTCACGAGCAGGCCTCCCGGTCCGACTCGGCGAGACGCTGGTTCCCACCCCGGCCCTAAGCCCCACGGCATCCCAGAGCTTGCCGGAGGGACGGCGGAGACAATGAGCACGAGGGAAATTCACCTGACTGCCTACCGGCTACCGGCTACCGGCTACCGGGATGCTTGGCCACGGACACCGTTGACGTCCCTGTCCACCCAACAGGCCGTGAGCTTACGAGATGGCGTCCCGCCGAGTGGTGTAACCGATCAAGCTGACGGAATCACCAGGTCACGGCGTGAATGGCCGTCGTGGGAGGCCCTGTTGAGGCTCGCGGGGCCGGGATCAGCGGTGATCGCACGCGCGCCCAGCAGCGGCCCGCACCGGACGGCTCCGAAGCGGAGGCGGCGGACCGTGATCGGCTACACCACGACGGGGGACACGACCGCTTACGAGACTCCGGCTTGAAGCGCCCCACTTCTCGGTCGCGCGTGAGCGCCGGGCGCGGTCCGTGGGGTGCGCGGCGGGAGCCGCGGTCTTCCGGGGGGACCCACCGCTGGCGGCGTGGCCGCCGGCACGCCCTCCCGGAAGGCGGCGAGGCGATGGGCTCGGCTCACCTGAGCCTGGTGGTCCGCCGCAGGGCCGCCTGAAGCAGACGGTCCACCAGGTCCCCGTACCCGATGCCAGAGGCCTGCCACATCTGCGGGTACATCGAGACGGGGGTGAAGCCGGGCATGGTGTTGATCTCGTTGATCACGAATTGCCCCTCCTCGGTGAGGAAGAAGTCCGCACGGACCAGGCCCTCGCAGGAGGCCGCCTCGAACGCCTTGAGGGCCAGTCGGCGCACCTCACCGGTCTGACTCTCGGTCAGCGCCGCGGGCACCATCCCCGGGGTGGATTCGAGGTACTTCGCCTCGAAGTCGTAGTACGCGCGCGCGTCGGGCACCGGGATCTCGGCCGGCACGCTGGCCCGCGGTCCCTCGGGGAACTCGAGCACGCCGCACTCGATTTCGCGGCCCCGCACCAGGGCCTCCACGATGATCTTCGCGTCGTGCCGGTGCGCCTCCGCGATCGCGTCCTCCAGCCCCTCGCGGCCGTCGACCCGGGTGATGCCGATCGACGAGCCGGCGCGTGCGGGCTTCACGAACAGCGGCCAGCCGTACCCGTCGGCGAAGCCGACGATTCTCGCGACGGCACCGGCCGGGTCGGAGTGCCACTCCCTGGGTCTGATCACCAGGTACGGCCCGACCGCCAGACCGAACGAGCTGAACACCCTCTTCATGTACTCCTTGTCCTGGCCGATCGCCGAGGCAAGAACGCCCGCGCCTACGTAGGGGATGCCGGACAGCTCCAGCAGGCCCTGCACAGTGCCGTCCTCTCCGTACGGTCCGTGCAGTACAGGGAAGACCACGTCCACTTCGCCGAGGACCTTGGGCTCCGCGCCTCGCTCGCTGCGGACGACAGTCCGATCGGTCGGGTCGACGGACACGACGATGTTGCCCCGGTCCGAATCCGTGAGCTGCTCGACCGTGGGGTGCCGCCGGTCGACCATCGCCATGCGCTCGGGATCGTCCGCCGTCAGGACCCAGCGCCCGTCCCGGTTGATGCCGACAGGCAGGACGTCGTATTTCGTCCGGTCGATGGCTCGCAGCACCGCCCCCGCGGTCACTACGGAGATGCCGTGCTCTGAACTCCGGCCGCCGAAGAGGACCACCACCAGCGGCCTGCGGTGCGATCCGGACGAAGGGGAGGTGGATTGTTCGGTCATGGTTTCTGCTTCCTTCGCTGCGCGACGCAGTAAATTACCCGGGGCGTGGCATGAGAATTCGAGTGTTCGGCCCGGACAGGGGGCTTTTTCGCCGACGGCAGGCGTGCGGCGCCGGCCTTCCGGGCGGAAAGACGACGCCGCACGCCGATGGACCGAAGTCCGCGGTTGTCCGGTCAGCTGGTCAGTGAGGAACGGGAGACGGGGAAGTTGAAGTACGTGTCCGGGTAGGGCTCGGCGGCGAGGGTGAAGTGCCACCATTCCTCGGCGAGATTCACGAATCCGACAGACTCGAGCTCGTTCTTGAGCAGCAGTCTGTTGCTGTGCTGAACTCCCACGATGCGCGGGTCGAGAGTGTGCGCAAGCGTGTCGAAGCAGTCGAATCCGGTGCCCATGTCGATCGAGTTGTCCGGGAACCTCTGCGCCTGCGGCGCGTAGCACGGCTCAAGCTTTTCCCCGGGAACGTAGGGGCGGGTCGAGTGGGCCGGCAGCTTCACCAGCGTGAGGTCGATCGTGCTGCCACGGCTGTGTCCCGACTTCGCGGCGATGTACCCGTCGGAGAAGAGGTTGGCCTTGTCCACCTGCGGGTAGAATTCGTCCTTCATCTTCAGGTCGGTCAGGTCCTGCGCCCAGTCGACGAACTGGTCCACCGCGCGCTGCGGCCGGTAGCAGTCGTACACCTTCAGCGTGTAGCCCTGTGCCAGGAAGTAGTGCTCAGCCTTGGCCAGGGCCTTTGCCGTCGGGGCGGTGACGATGCACAGCGGTTCGACATAGCCGTTTATCGGCGTGCCGATGAAATTGTGGGGCGTGCTGTAGCGCATGTCCTGCAGAATCGCGGGGGCCACATCGTGGAGCGCCACGAAATCGGCGGGCGCCTTGCTTTCCGTGTCGGCGGCCTGCGCGGTGACGGAGGTGTTTGTCACCGCGACGAGGATGGCCGCCAGAAATGCCAGCAGCGCCGGGATGCGCATGCGCGCGTTGTTGATTATCACGATGCCGTACTGAACATGATGAGGAACACAATGTCACCTGTCTTTTACAGAACTTTGCTTGGCATGTGGGCGGAGAATTTCCCCAGGGCCGCGAACGGCGCCAGCGAGAGCGCCATCACGAAAAGGCCGAAGAACAGGGTGCAGTGCAGGAGGCCGTATTCGCCCACGAGCAGTCCCGTGACGAGTACCGGAACGCACATCGACGTGTAAGTGATGGTGTAGATGGCGGCCATCAGACCCGCCCGTTCCGTCGCGAGTACGTTCGCTGTCACCAGACGGACGCCGCCCTGGAAAGCCGGGCCGAATCCCGCTCCGGCCACCGCGGTCCCCACGTACAGGATGGTGCGGGAGTCCTGGTGCGCGGCAAGCAACGTGACGGCCACTCCCGACGTCAGAAGCAGGGAGCCCCCCAAAGCCGTGCGGCCGGCGTCGGCACCCCGGGTCAGCAGGACGGCGGGGACCGCACTGGCCGTCAGCAGGGACACGATCAGTCCGTCGGCGGTCGCCGACCCCGATCCTGTGATGCCCTGGACCAGGTCGGGCCCCAGGGACAGATAGAAGCCGCCCAAGGCCCAGACAGCCACGAATACGGGTGCGGTGACGAGGAGGGCTCGGCGACTCGATTCGGGGGCGCGGATTCGTGGTCGCACCGAGGGCCACGCTCCCGGCTGTGGCGACCTCGACTCCGGTAAGAAGGCCAGGCCGAGCGTCTGCAGGGCCATCGCGCTGAACAGCAGTGTGTACACGCTGCCGAGATGAGCCGGGATCAGATCCATGAGCAGGCTCGTGCCGAGTGTCCCCAACGCCATGCCGATGAGCGGAGCGATGCTGACGAACAGGGGGCCCCACCGCTTGGTCACGTCGAGCAGGGCAGCACCCAGCGCACTCGTCGCGGCACCTGTCGCGAGCCCCTGGAGCGTCCGGGCGAGGATCAGCGAGGTCACGCCGCCGGCCTGCAGGAACAGCAGCATGGACAGTGCTTCGAGGGCGAGAGCCGCGCCGATGACCGGCCGTCGGCCGACGTGGTCGGAGAGCGAACCGACGGTCAGGAGCGCGACCAGGACACTCAGGCAGTACACGCCGTAGACCACGGTGACGGTGCCGGAGGAAAGGTGCCAACTCGACTGGTACACGCGGTAAAGCGGGGTGGGTGCGCTGGAGGCGACGAGGAACGTGGTGAGCACGGTGGATAAGAAGACAGCCGCCCCCCGGCGGGTGACCGCGTCGTCGGCCGACCTGTTGGGCCGCATGACCCTTGCCTCGGACTTGAGATGGAGCTCTTGGAGCATGGCTGTTCGACTCTCTGTACGGGAAGGGCGAAGTGGGGCCCGCGAGCGGCCCGCGCCACGGTCCCCCGCTGAGCGCGGTAGGCACTGGCGGGCCGCGCTCTTCATGGCTCCGACGCGGCAGACAATGCGACGGGCGACAGCGCGGCCTCCCGCCGAGGAGGGCCGGGGGAGGCCGACGTCGACCACCGTAGAGGTCCGGGTGGTGTGCTCACGGTTGCCGTGACGCATCGGGCACCAACGGGACCCTGACAGGGGCCGAGCGGACACCTCGGCACGGCAGGATCCCCGGCCAGGCGGCTCGCAGGGTGCCCGAGCACGTCTTCGGCGAGCCGCCCCCGGTGAGCGATCAGGTGGGGATGTTCCACCGCTGGTTGACGGCGGTGGTGCAGCTCGAGATCTGGAGCTGGGTGAGAGCGGTGGTGTAATTGGCGGTGCCGTCAAGGCACTTGCCGGACTGCGGGTTGTAGATCGTGCCGTCGGTACGCGCCTGCCAGTTCTGGCCGCCGGAGCCGTCGCAGTCGTACAGCTCGACGAGGGTGCCGTTGGCCGTGCCCCCGCCCTTGACCGCCATGCACTTGTTCTCGGCCATGATCGTGCCGTTGAGTTGCAGCGTCCACTGCTGCGAGTTGGTGTCGTTGCACCAGTACAGCTGGATCGGGTTGCCGTTCGCGGTGTTCCCCAACTGGTTGTCCACACACATTCCGGCGGAGTTGCTGATGGGGCCCGTCGGGTTCTTCTGGTTGGTCAGGGAGAACCCGCTGTTCGCCGTCAGCACGGCGTAGGACAGATCCGAGCAACCGAGCTCGGACGACTTCACTGTGGTCGCCACTTTCGAGTTGGCCGTCGTGGCCGCCGCCCAGCCACCGCCGAAGGAGCTCTGGTACTTGAGTCCCGTGGTCTGGAACACCGCGCCCTTGGTGCCCGCGCAGTACTGGCCCTCACCGGTCGCGGGATCGTAGTTCGTGTAGGCCTCCATCATGTCCCAGCCGCCGCCGGAATTGCTCAGCTTGCTGGTGTTCGCGCTCCTGAAGTAGAGCTCCCACTCATGCGTGTCGTAGTTGTAGAGGTACGAGGTCCACTCGTTGGTCGTCGCATTGGTCTGAAAATCCTGTACCGAGTACGACGGCCGGCCGTTCACCTTCTTGGTGTAGGTGTCCAGGAAGGCGGAGTCGACGACCGTGTACTTCGCCCAGCCCGGGCTTGCCGCACACCAGTCCCACGCCCCGACCCAGATGGTGCCGCCGTTGTAGATCGTGGTCATCTCGATGCAGCTGACGGCGCTCGGGTCCAGGGTCGGCGCGTAGACGGTGTCGTCCCCGACCTGGATCGAGAGGTTCACGCTGTGGGTGGCCTGCGCACCACGCATGGTCCCGCCGGTGGGGAAGACGCCCCAGGCGACGTGGGACTCCCCCGTCCAGGGGGATATGGCGTTGGTGGTGGCGTCCGTGGCGGACAGCGCTGGGGCGGACGACGCCGGACCGGACGGCGCGTCCTCGTGGACGCCGACCGAGCCGAGGTGCCGGGAGGCGTTGAGCTCGGAGAACCGCCGGGTGACCTCGGCGGGCAGTGTCTTTTGGACCTCCGCCCCCGTTGTGCCGGGAACCACGCGCTCGCTGTGCCGGGCATCCGGTGCAGGTGAGCCGGAGTCCGGCTGGGCGGGAGCCGCCGCTTCGGTAGGCCGGTCGGGGGCCGCCGCTTCGGAAGCAGGTGTCCCGGTGGTCAGCGCCAGCACGGCGACAACCCCCACCAGGGCAGCGCCCAGCTTGTGTATGCGCACTACTTTTCCTATCTGGATGTACACATGTCGGTGCCCGAGTACGGGCTATGACGTGACCGTTGTGTCCGGTGAGGCGGGCCGTCGCTCAAGCCGACACACCGTCGTCGCCCGCACTCAAGCGTTCAGGAGTTGAGAGATCCGGCACGGCGGTCCGCTGCTCGGTGACGTACGGCGTGCCGGCGGCGGCGGGGGAAGACGCGACGTCACGATGGTCCCCGTTACGCTTGTTACGGGCGGTTCGGAGCTCGCTCACCCGATGATGAAGGATGCGGCCGACAGCCCGCGGGACACCGGCGCCTCAGTGCTCGTGCAGGTCGTTCGTCGCCTCGATCTGCTTCCACGACTTGGGCTCGGCCGGCAGGGAAGACCCGCGGGCCGCGGCGGGCCGCGTCGGCTTGGTCGGAGGGGTCGGCGGGGTCTTGGTCGGCGGGGTCTTGGTCGGCGGGATCGACTTGGCCGCCGGCTCGGTCGGCTCGGCCGGCTTGGCCGGCTCGAAGAGCCAGGTGTCGAACAGCGCGCCCAGGTCCTTGCCGGACATCTTCTCGGCGTACCGCTGGAAGTCCGCGACCGACGCGTTGCCGTAGGAGTGCTCGCGCGGCCACTTCTTGAGCACGGCGAAGAACGCCTCGTCTCCGATCTCGTTGCGCAGTGCCTGAATCGCCAGCGCGCCGCGGTCGTAGACGGCGATGTCGAACTGGTTGTCCGGCCCCGGATCCCCCGGCTTCACCGTCCAGAACGCGTCGTCGGCCGGATGGGAGGCGTACACCTGGTCGGCGAGCTCCTGCGTCGTACCCTGGCCCTCGTGCTCGGACCACAGCCACTGGGCGTAGCGCGCGAAGCCCTCGCTGATCCAGATGTCCTTCCAGCCCTTGACGGAGACGTCGTCCCCGTACCACTGGTGGGCCAGCTCGTGCACGACCACCGACGGGTTGGGCCCGCTCGCGAACTGCCGGGGGCTGTAGAAGGGCCGGGTCTGGGTCTCCAGCGCGAACCCGGTGGGCACGTCCGGCACGTAGCCGCCGAGCGCGTCATACGGATAAGGCCCGAAGTACCCGCTCAGCCAGTCGGCGATCTCCCCGGTGCGCTCCACGCTGGCCCGGGCCGCCCCGTCCCTGTCGCCGAGGTTCTTGCTGTAGGCGTTGACGATGGGAATGCCACTCTCGCTCTTGCCGGTCGTGATGTCGAACTTCCCGACCGCGAGCGTGGCGAGGTAGGTGGCCTGCGGCTTGTCCGAGCGCCAGTGATAGGTCGACCAGCCGCCCCCGGAACGCGTCGACCGGAGCCTGCCGTTGGAGATGGCCTGGGTGCCTTCCGGCACACGCACCGACACGTCGTAGGTGGCCTTGTCCAGGGGGTGGTCGTTGCTGGGGAACCACCACCACGCCGACTCCGGCTCGTTGGCCGCGACGGCGCCGTCCGCCGTGCGCAGCCAGGTGGTGAAGCCGTAAGCCTTCTTCGACGACGGTATCCCGCTGTAGCGCACCACGACGGTGATGTCCGTGCCCTTGGCCAGCCCGGTCCTGGGGGTGATCACCAGCTCGTGCTCGCCGGAGGTCGTGAACGCCGCCTCGACGCCGTTGACCCGTACCTCGCTCACATCCAGCAGGAAGTCCAGGTCGAACTGGGAGAGGTCCTGGGTGGTGCGGGCCCGCAAAGTGGCCGTGCCCTCCAGCTCGTCCGTGGCCGGCTGGTACTTCAGCCGCAGGTCGTAGTGGGAGACGTCGTATCCGCCGTTGCCGTAGGCGGGGTAGTAGGGGTCGCCGATGCCCGCGGCGCCGGGCGTGTAGGTCGCCGCGGATGCCGGGACGGCGAGCAGGAGGGAGGCGGTGGCAAGGGCGCCCGGAGCGATGACTCTGTAGTGCACTGAAGCTCCAAGTCATGGACGAAAGACAGGGGTTGGAGACCTGCGACATCAGATGTCGGCGTGCTGACGTCGCCGTCGTCATATGGTCGTCGTCCGGCCACCGGGACAACGGTCTCTCCGCCACGACTGTGCCTGTTCGTACCCGCCGAGGTGCCCTCGCCGCTGCTCAGGAGCTTGCCTCTCACCCTCCGGGACGAGGTCCCCGCGGACGCCCCGGCCTCTGCACCGGCGCAGGAGGTACCACCAGCGGACGAGGTCCTTGCAGACGGCCCCGGGGCGGCCGGGGCGCAGCAGCGGCAGCAGCGGCCTGGACCGCCTGCTGGAGGACTCCATCGAGGGCGTTCAGTGCGTCGTCGGCGCGCTCACCCGGAATGACGCCGTCCGTCTTCGCCCAGAGGACCGCGGAGTACGCCTCTTGCAGGGCCTTGCGGATACCGACGACATCGGCGGAAGCCGCGTCCGGACCGTCCAGTACGGGGACTTGGCCGATCAGCAGGGCCAACGTCTCGGACGACAGCACCCGGGGCCGATCTCTGGCGATCAGATAGCGGTCGGCCACCCCTTGGGCTGTGAGTGCCCGCTGGAGAGCTGCCGTCGCACGGCCTGTCGCCGGTTGCGTAGCGAGGCGAATCAGTTCGTCCGTGGTGTTCCACGCATCGGCAAGGGCCTGCTCATCCGTAGCGGCCCTCGCGCTCGCGTAGGCGTCGCCGGCGAGCCTCGCCAACCGGTCGTAGTTTCTTTCCGCCTCGGCTACGGAGACATGACGCGCCCCGTACGCGCGCACCTCCCCGACGACCAATGGCAGCCCTTCCTCTTCGCCTTCTCCCCTGTCGAGTTCAGGCAGACTGGTGCAGCCGAAGTACTTGCTCTGTAGGGGCTTGGCACTGACAGGCACCAAGCCCGCGCGAACGAACTCCCTTACGGACACCAGCTTCGGGGGCGCAATATCCATAAAGCTGTCCAATACTGGGTAATCGGGGTTCAGTCGGCGCACATCTTCCCAGTAGTTCGGCAGCCGCCTCTCGATCAGCACCTCGACAGTCTGCAGGATCGCCTCTTGATCGTCGGCCAGGTACGCCTGAACATCGGCACTGAGGGCTTCACGAATATCGGCGTGGTCATTACGGGAAAGCACCGCTATATTGACTTTACTCAGACCGCTATAGGAATGCTTCTGAACTATCCCGACTGTGCTCTCGTACAGCAGTGCCGCATGCCCACGAAGCGCTGCGACCGCTGGATCTGCGGGAATGATCTCGGCAATCCAGTTCCCGGCCGCCACAACGTCATTCAAGCGCACCTCCCGGTGGGCGCGCCACAATGCGTAGCGCACGGCGAGTTCATTACCGAATTCCAACGCGTCAGACAAATGCAGGCGGGTCAGGAAGCCCTGAGAAACGGTACGCCACGTATTGTCCCGCACATGACCGAGGAATTCATGCAATCCAGCCAACGGCACGCCGAACGAGTAGTGGACGTTCATACCCTCCCCGTCACCGACGGCACGGGGCCGGATGACAGCACCCCGGGCCAACTCGCTGTGCTTCCATCCATCCTCGAGACGGAAAACCTCCTCAAAAGCCTGACTACCTGAATGAAATTGCTCCAGCCGCTGCTCCACCGCGCGCAGCGCGAAGAACGCGCCTCGTTTGTCTTTCCTTGCCGTCTCGTGAGGTAGGACCTTTTGGACTTCGCTGACAATCTCGGGGATGAAGGGATGAGCAGGGGTCGCCCTTCCAGTCCTCCGCGCGGCTGATTCATCCCGGTAGAACCGACCGTCAGCACCCCGGAAGAGAACTTCGTTCTCCACCTCCAGCACGACCTTCATGTCATCACGGGAGGCCAACTCCATACCCAGATAATCCCAAGCATCTTCCCACTCCGGCGCAAGCTCCAGAATCTCGGTGAATTCCGCCTCGAATCCTCCGCCGCCGCCCCGCAGGCCCGCACGAACACCCGGGCCCGTGCCCGTGGACGTGGCGAGGACGTCGGCAACGGCACGGGCCAACTGGAACGGGGGCAGGCTGCGCTGGCTGCGCGGCAGGCGCTGCCAGGCGGTGAGGATCTGTTCGTGGGACGCGTTGCGGAGCTCGCCCGCCGTTTTCGACAGGGCTCCGTCGACCCACAGCTTCACGTCATCGCGGAACGAACCGGGCTCGGAGAGTTCAGCGTAGCGCCGGATGTCGGCGGGATCGCCGTCCTCGGTGCCGACCCTGCGCCACCGCTGCTGGGCGAGGTTCCCGGCCCGGTCTTCCATGGCACGCCTCACCGTGTCCTTGTGGTCTTGGCCCGTGCGTTGCCCCAGCTGCGCGCCGCTCTCGGCTTCCATCCCCGCCCGTGCCACCTCCTGCACGTCATGCCAGTACCGGGCGGATTCCCGTGCCTCCGCACTGCCCGGGCGCCGCTCCAGCCACACCTCGGGGGGAGAGATCGCGCTGTACAACTTGTACGCCCGGTTCGCCCACTCGGGCGGCACCCCGGGCAACTCCGGCTGCACGGCGACAGCTTCCGCAGGCAGGGGAAGCCGGCCTCCCGCCCGCGCGGCCGGACCCGCTCCGGGCAGCCCGGACCGCCCCGGCCCGACCGGGAACCCGGACCGGCCCGGCGCACCAGACCCCTGCCGCCCCTGTCCACCGGCAACAGAGTGCGCCGGCAAGGGCCCGGACACGGCAGCGGGCTCGGTGACCTGGACCGCCGCGGCGGGCTGCCTGCCAAATTTGGTCAACACATACCCCCCGCCGCTGGTGCGCTTCAGCAATCCTTCGCCCACCAATCCCGCCAACACGCCCTCCACTAGTACCGTGAAGTCGTCTACCTCGGTGCCGGCCTCCTTGATTCTCCGGGCGATAGCCGCCGCCGTCGCTCGAGTGTGTTGCCTCCTCAGGTCCTCGACGGCCGTGCACACCAGCCGCCGCATGCCGCTGGGCCCGACCGCCTGGGCACGCGAAGACCGGCCCGCCTGAAAATCTCCGCCTCCCGCGGGATTCCGCCCGCCGCCGCCCTCACCAAGACTCGACCCCCCGATGGCGAGCTCACCCACCGGCAGCTCCGACGCCCCAGCCGCCATCAGCTCGATCACCGCCAAACCGTCATGCGTCGCCTCCCACCCCTTCGTACGACCGAAACCAAATTCGCGACTCAAACACCCCAGGATCTGCAGCTCCCTCAGCTGCCACCTAAGGCGATTAGTGTGCCTAAGGTTGAGGGATTGCTTGAGGTTGAGGGATTCCTTGATCTCGACGGCTGTCGGCAGTCCCGACTTCTGCTGCCGCTCTCGCTCCTGCGTCAACTCCTGGTTGACCTTGAGCACCTGGAGGAGCCCATTTTCGTCGAGTCTTCGTTTGAGCCGGAACGCGTCCGACGCGACGGCGCCCGTGGGCTGCACAGTCGCCGCCTCGCCCTGGGGGGTCAACGCCAACTCGCGCGGCAGGTATGCGCGGCTCAGAAAGCCCATGATCTCCAACCATTGCACGCGGTCACCCACATGCTCCTTGAGTTTCTTGTCGACGGCCGTATGGATCTCAGAGAGCGTTGGCCATCTCCTTTCCTGCTGTGTCAAATTCCAGACGGTCTGGAGTATGAGGCGCTCCTGGTCATGCCATGATCTTTCCTCCCCCACATCTGGATTTCCGTTCGGCAAAGACTCCCCGGACGGGCCGACGGGCTCACCCTGCGCATCCGCGGGCCGGATCTCCGCCCAGCCCTCCTTGGTCAACCTCAGCACAGTCCGAGGCTTCCCTTTGTCGGTCAGGTAGCCGCTCTGCCGCAGTGCCCCCAGCACACCCAGCACAAGGGTGGGTTTCTTTTTGACGGCCCTGGCGATCTCCTCATCCGTCGGCGGCTCGCCCAACTGGAACGTCAAGTCCCGGACAGCCTGGAGCACTGAGCGCTGCTCGTCTATGGCTGCGTCGGCGGGTAAACCTCCCGGCTGCACGGCCACCGCCGAACCCCCCTCCACCCCGGCAGCCCCCCCGCCGAACTCCCCGCCCGCCGCAGCAGGCCCGCCCGGTCCAGCGGGCTCGCCGGTCCCGCCCGGAGACTCCTCGACCCACTTCTCGCCCAACAGGGTCAACCGATACCCCGACTTCATTGTCCTTGCGTCACCTTCCTCCACCAAGCCGTATTTCCTCAGACGCGATATTGCGCCACTTGCAGTGCCTATCTTCACGTCGGCTTCCTCGAGGACGGCACTCAGGGACGCCCCTTTATTCGGCCCCTTCCTTTTGTTGATGGCCGTGAGTATTTTGCGCTCAGCGGGGCTGAGGTGCCACCAGGAATCCACCTGTTTACTAACGCCCCCGCGTGGCCGGGAGTTCCGGTCCCCCCCGGGGTTCCGCCCGCCCAGCACCCCACCGACCACGGCATGCCCGGCCGGCCCAGCAGGCTCACCGGCCGCATCCGCGGGCTGCACTACCTCCAGGCCGTCGTCGGTCATATTCAGCCCCCGCATACCCGGCCCACCCCACAAAAACCGCCCCACCCCCGGAACCAACGGCCCCTCCGCACCCACCACACCCTCCATACCACCGACCAGGCCGAACTCCTCAAACATCGGCGCCTCACCCCCCAACTGCATGCCCCCCACAGCCGGAACCATCCCGAACTGCTCACCGGCAAACCCAGAACCCTCCGCCTCCATATCTGAAGGCCAGCCCGGCAGGAAACCCCCCTCCACCCCGGCAGCCCCCCCGCCGAACTCCCCGCCCGCCGCAGCAGGCCCGCCCGGTCCAGCGGGCTCGCCGGTCCCGCCCGGAGACTCCTTGACCACCTTCTCGCCCAACAGGGTCAACCGATACCCCAACCCCTCTATCCTTGGGTCATCTTCCTCCACCAAGCCGTAGCCCCTCAGACGCCATATCACGTTACTTGCAGTGCCTGTCGGCACGTCGGCTTCCTCGAAGACGTCACTCCTGGATGCCCCTTTATTCGGCCCCTTCCTTTTGTTGATGGCCTTGAGTATTTTGCCCTCAGCGGGGCTGAGGTCCCCCCAGGAATTCACCTGTTTCCGAAAGCGCCCGCGTCGCCGGGAGTTCCGGTCCCCCCCGGGGGCCCGCCCGCCCAGCACCCCACCGACCACGGCATGCCCGGCCGGCCCAGCAGGCTCACCGGCCGCATCCGCGGGCTGCACTACCTCCAGGCCGTCGTCGGTCATATTCAGCCCCCGCATACCCGGCCCACCCCACAAAAACCGCCCCACCCCCGGAACCAACGGCCCCTCCGCACCCACCACACCCTCCATACCACCGACCAGGCCGAACTCCTCAAACATCGGCGCCTCACCCCCCAACTGCATGCCCCCCACAGCCGGAACCATCCCGAACTGCTCACCGGCAAACCCAGAACCCTCCGCCTCCATATCTGAAGGCCAGCCCGGCAGGAAACCCCCCTCCACCCCGGCAGCCCCCCCGCCGAACTCCCCGCCCGCCGCAGCAGGCCCGCCCGGTCCAGCGGGCTCGCCGGTCCCGCCCGGAGACTCCTTGACCACCTTCTCGCCCAACAGGGTCAACCGATACCCCAACCCCTCTATCCTTGGGTCATCTTCCTCCACCAAGCCGTAGCCCCTCAGACGCCATATCACGTTACTTGCAGTGCCTGTCGGCACGTCGGCTTCCTCGAAGACGTCACTCCTGGATGCCCCTTTATTCGGCCCCTTCCTTTTGTTGATGGCCTTGAGTATTTTGCCCTCAGCGGGGCTGAGGTCCCCCCAGGAATTCACCTGTTTCCGAAAGCGCCCGCGTCGCCGGGAGTTCCGGTCCCCCCCGGGGGCCCGCCCGCCCAGCACCCCACCGACCACGGCATGCCCGGCCGGCCCAGCAGGCTCACCGGCCGCATCCGCGGGCTGCACTACCTCCAGGCCGTCGTCGGTCATATTCAGCCCCCGCATACCCGGCCCACCCCACAAAAACTGCCCCACCCCCGGAACCAACGGCCCCTCCGCACCCACCACACCCTCCATACCACCGACCCGACCCAACCCCGCAAACGCCGACGACCCGCCCCCCAACTGCCCACCCTCCACAGGCGGAACCACCCAGAACTGTCCATCGGCGAACCTCAAAGCCGCCGCCCCCACACCTGAAGGCTCACCCCACACGGCACCCCCCTCTACCCCGGGATTCCGCCCACCACGACTCGACCCACCCACAGCAAGCTCTCCCACCGACAGCCCCGACGCCCCACCGGCTTCGCTACTCGAGCCCACGGGCCCGCCCTCCGACTGCCCGGCCCCCTCAGACGCCCTCACCCCCCTCACCACACCCTGCAGAGCTTCCGCGGCCTCCCAACCCCTGCTGGACAGGCTATATACCCCGTAGGTGCCGGCGGTCAGCAATTCTTTGCCTTTCAGGCGAGCCGCCGCATTCATCACCTTTTGCTTTTCCCATTCCTCGCCGAGGCGGCGCTCCTTGAGTTCCTCGACAACGGCACCCACCCTCGGAGCTTGGCGGTTCCGCTCTGTGAGGCTCACAATGGCTTCAAACACGGGTTGCTCGAGGTCGCCGAGTGATTCGAGGATCTCGCCAGCCAGGGGACCGGACGGCCCAGAGGCCAGGCCGACCGCATCCGCCCGAGCCAGGGAACGCGCCGGGGGCACATCGAGCGCCCGCGTACCTTGCCCACCCCCCAGGAGCTGCCGCGCCCAATCCAACAGCCCGTCCCCCGTACCCTCCACACCCTCGATACCACGGACCAGACTCAACTCGTCAGAGGGTGACAACCCACCCTCCAACTGCACACCCCACTCAGCCGGAACCGTCCCGAACTGCCCACCAGCGGACCCGGAATCCTCCGCCCCCACGCCTGAAGGCTCACCCCCCAGAATTTGCAGCAGCAGGTCGGTGAGATCTGAGCTGTCCGCGGGGATACCGGGAGATCCGGGCGGCAGGGCAGGCTCGGCTTCCTCCGGGTTCTGCCCGCCTGGCTCCCCGCCGTGAAGAGCATGGAGGAACGGCGAAAGCGGCAAATCCTGCGGATAGGCCACCCCCTGGAACCACATTCCCCCGCCGTCGGCCCCGGCAATCGCAGATTCCTCTGGCGGCAAGGCGTTTTTCGTCCACTCCAGCAACTCCCCGAACACCTGCCGAAGCTCGGGAGACTCGGGAGACGGGAACGCAGGCTCGGGATCCGTCCGAGCGAAGTCGACGACCTCGCGCAGACTGAACGGGTATGGGAAGTCCCCTAGAAGATCTTTGTTTTCTCGCAGCTGTCGGAACAACTCAAAAGCTGCATCCGTCCATTCCTGGACTCGCCCGTCTGCAGCCGCCATGAACATCTTCACCAGACGCACCGCCTGACGAACATTGATTTCAGGCAACGACGAGATCAACATATTCACCAACAGCAGCGACTCATCACTTATCTCCGGCTCGAAAGTCCACAACCCGGCACCCGTGTCGCCGGCCGGTAGCAAGAGCTCCAGATATTCACCTGCCGGCTCTCGCTTCCACGTCATGCCTACGGACACGTGCACCGCTGTGAACCGCCTGTTGGCCACCGCCTGCGGCACCAACACGTTCAACAATGGATCCCAGTCGCCCGAAGCGGCATCGGACCCCCGGAAAATCAACAGCAAGCGGGGAATGACACCCTCGGGCACCTCCGCCGTCTCCACCGCCTCCTGCACCGCACTCGCGAACTCCTCCGCGGAAAGCCAGCGTTCACCGCCCGAATCATTCACATAGTCCGGGCCGCCACCGACCGCATCGATTATGTAGAGCCTCTCGCCCTCAGGCACCGCAGGCCAAGGCTGCCAGCGAAATTCCCCCGTGTCGGACGACCGCGTCATATACCCGCCGGCCCGGCGCAACATGTCCAGATAACCGCTGTACGCCATATCGTGTGCAGCGCGCTCCCAGACCGGCCTGAACGACCAGACGGTCGGACCGCCGTCGAAACCCGGCAAAACCAACGGCCGATGCCGAGGTGTAGCCAACTCCCAATCCATCGGACCTTTTTCCCCTTGGGTCACCACACGAAAACCGTCCCGCACGGTTCCCGCCAGCTCCAATTCCCCCCGGTAAGCAATAACCGCACGTCCCACGGCATCCGCTACTGATCGGAGCTCCGGCACCAAAAGCCCCAAGTATTTGTCGATCAAAACAATCTTTTTCACCTGGCGTCGGCTTTGCAGTTCCGTGTCCGCGCCGAGCAGTGCCGCCAATTCCCCGAACGACACAAAATGACCCTGCCCCTGGCCGTCAACGGCATGCACCATCTTGCTTTCGTGATCGTGCCGTACAGCAAGCACATAAACATCCCGCGCTTCCCATATCACGTCCGCGGGCCATTTCGTCTCGTTGTGCTCGACAATATCGAGATCCAATAAGGGCAAAACGGCCCCATCCTGCCGCCCCAGCCAGTTACGGCCCGCCGCCACACCGCCCCCGACGGAAACACGAGTGCCATCCGCCAGCAGAGCCTTTGCAAGGTTCTCCAATCGGGCCTCCCGTACATCAGCCATGGATGCCGACGGGTTCTGCGCCCGCAATTCGATCACCGATTTTGCAAAAACCCGCAGATGCGTGTCGGAGGTCTTCTCCTCCCCAGGAAGCGACAGCACGAGACGAACATCCCTGTCCAACATGAAACGTCCCCACCGAGTCCACCACTGAAGGGCACCCATCTCGTCCAGCGACTCCGCCACCTCCAACGACGGCAACTCCGGCGCCTCGGGCCGCACCCCACCCCCCTGCCACTCGGCATCCAGGTCGCCGGCCATGGAAAACCCCGACATCGGCCCCTCGTTCGGGCCGGGTCCACGGACGGTGCCGGCCGGCTCCGCGAACCTGTAGGCCCATGCCTGCCCATCCGCCGAACGACCCCGCCCCCTCTCACCACCCCCGGGGGATACCGCCGTCGCCTCCTCAGCCGCAGCCTCAGCCGCCGCACCGACTCCGCCCGACTCGGCCACCGCCACCTCACCGGCACCGTTCTCGGACGGCTCCGACGAGAACCACCGCCACCCCCCCTTCTCAACCGACAACGACACCGCGACACGCTTACCGCCCACCACCTGATCCGCCCCGAGCGTCACATCCCCCACAGGCGCCCACACTCCCCTCACCACGCCCTGCAGAGCGACCGCGACCTCCCGCCCCACCACACCCGCACCCGCACCCGCCTTACAGACCGCCAACACCAGATCCACATCAGGACCGGCCACCTCCCCACGCGGCAACCGAGGACCCACGAAACGCCGAGCGAACTCCCCCGCATCCATGCGGACCCGCTCCCCATCCGCCCCCACCGGATACACCGCACCCTCATCACCGTGCACCGCGACGAACACCGCCCGGCCACGCTCCGCTGCCTCAGTCCACCCCACCGGCTGCTCAGACCCCGCCGTCAACCGCACAACCCCATCCACCACCCCCTCATCACGCCAAAAAGTCCCCAAACCTGGCAACTGCTCGACCAATCCGCCCAAACGCCCCTGACTCAGATCATCCGCAACAGAAGCCCACACACCACCCACACGCTGCACCACCACATCAGCGTCGGCACCCCCACGCCCCACCCCACCAAAACGCACACCAAAAGGCCTCCCAGCCGGCGCTATGCCGGACGGGCCGACCGACGGAGGGACCTGCCTGGAGGCTGACGGCGGGAACGATGGCCTCGCCAGCTTGCCTTTCATGTCCAACCAACTGCTGAACCACTGGTCTTCAGGATCGTAGGTCCGCATGTGGGCCATCAACAGATAAAATGCGTCCTCGTCAACGCCCGATGGCGGTTTCTTCCAAAAAGTGGACTCTGGGACGTCTTTTAGAACCGCTCCCTTGCTAGTCCCGGCCTCCGGGCCCTGCTCGCTTCGCCTCTGGTGTTTTGGATCTCGAACGTGTGCCGCATAGTCCTGCATGAAATTGACGATGTCTTCGAACATCATGTCGCCGGCGACGGAACCGGACCAGCCTGGATCAGTCTTCCTCAACCCGTCCAGCACCGCGACGACTTGTACCAGAGCATCGAACGATTCCCGACTGTCCACGCCCGACCCGAACAACAACCGCAGCAGACGCACGATCCGCCTTGCTACCCGTTCTTCGATATTGTTGGCCTGGGCCAGTGCGCTGATCCGACGCTCATCCGGCATCGGCCGGAAATCCACCCACATTGCACGCTTGACTTGCTGATCCGGCCGAAGGTAGAGGGGGGGATACTCTGAATTCGACCTCGACCCACCATAACAGTTCCATTGGGACGTTATCGCGTTGGCCCCCCACATTACGGCGAATCCGGCTCGACCATCGACCAGCACTTGAGCCACCGGTTGAAATTCCCCTAGAACATCCCAGAGCATTCCGAACGGAAAAGAAGCGGAATTACATATCAAGGCCACGCCATTGACTTCACGGCGACTGGGAGACGCCCCGTCCTCCGGTAGGAGGGCGTCGCCTTCAGCTTCTGTGTCGGCAGGCCTGCTCCGGCTGATCAGCGCTTCCAGACTTGGCCGCCTTTTTAGCTCCTTCACCAGGTCACGAATACCCCCCTGTGGCCCTCCGGAACGCGACGGTAAACCTACCCTCAGCGGATTACCATGCGCGCCGACGAAGTATGTGGGCTTGCCGAGCCAGGGAACGTCACCAGCATCGACATATTTCCCGTCTGGCGTCTGGACCGAAAAATTCGAAACCGATCCGACTTCTCTCCTCGGCCCTATTTCCTGGTAATCCTCCGGCCAGAAAAACCGGCCTCTCGGCTGGCCATCCTTATCAACGTAAACGGTGGAGACGAACTCGGACGGGGAGCTCCAGGTGATTTCTCCTGAATCTACCCATCGCCCTTGAGGGTGGACGAAACCACTAGGACCGAGAGCACCAGGACCGAGATAACCTAGCTCGATCTGGAGCTGGCCAGTGAACCCGAAAGCCTTCCCACCAACGAGGCGCTCCAAATTCTCGGCTGCCGTATAGTGTCCGACCAGCACCACCTCGCGACGAGGCAAAGGATCCATCTGGATCAGCCAAGCGAACTCAAACGGTGTCAGTACGACGTCGTGCCCGACAAGACCAGCGTCCACAGTGATGGTCCAGTCGGCCGGGTTAACGTCAGCCACCACTGGAAGAACACTGTCACCCCACGGCACCGGCTTCCGGACGTCCGGGATGTACCTAATTGGACTATCTAAGCCTTTTGCCCAATGATACCCGTGATCTATATAGCTGAGGTCAAGCACATGCTGGGCCAGATACGCGCTGCGGTTCCACACACGGGCAGTAATCGATTGGCCGTTCAAAGTGGCCGGACGGCGCGTATTATCCGCCAGCAGCACCTCTTGCAGAAACTCCAAACGCAAACCACGCAGTTGCAGGACATACATATCCCAATCCGCACCGCGGTACGGCATGACCTCCTTTGCGTGTTGTGCCGTGAACAGCAGTTGCCAGTAATGCTTGTTGGTGACCGCTACGTTTTCGAAGCCGTGGCTATCGAGTTGAAGTACGAACCTGGCAAGTTGTTCCGCAGCTGATTTGTCCGTCGGCAGCCACTCAACAGCCCGCCACTGCGCAGCCAGGTCGCCGGCCATGGAAAACCTCCGGCGTGCCGCCGGGGGGCGCCCGGAGAGCCAGTGCACGTCCCCGGGGGGGACGCGTACCGGGCCGCCACTGTCACCCGGGGAGACTGCCGAAGCCTCGGTCGTGCCCGAGTTCCATACGGCGGTGAGCTGCTCGGGCAGCCAGCTGCGGAACCACGCCTCCGCCAGCCCGCCGAGACTCTTCACCAGTACTCGGGCTGCCGGCACCAGGTCGTCGCCCACCCAGCGCAAGAGCGGTTCATGACCAGGTGACTGACGAGCTAGGCCGAGACGCTTGCGGAGCCGAGCTCGTCGCTCTTCGATGCTCTTCTGATGGTCCAGATAGTCACCGATGCCCGTCAGATAGCCGACGATGTCTTCGAACATCAGGTCGTCGGAGTCGTGCGAGCCCGACGACTCGGATCTACGTTTCCCATCCATCGTCGCCACAGCGCGCACCAGCGACTCGTAGTCCGCCCTGTCGTCCACGTCCGCCGTCAACAGCAGACGCAGCAGCCGCACCACGCGCCGCGCGGCCTCCACCGATATCCCTGCGATACCGGCCAGCTCCGCGAGACGCTGCTCATCCGGCATCGGCCGGAACTTCACATACGCCGCATTCGCCCGCGAGCTGTCGAGGAGGACCGAGTCGCGAGCCCGGTCTCCGTTGCCGCCGATGGGAGCGGGCCCGACACCGACTCTTTCGGTGGGCGCGTGCACCGCGTGCGCCACGCGGACGGCGTCGACGAACTCCTGTGCCGTCGGCTGTTTATTGCCCAGCAGGTCCGGATGTTCTTCGAGGAAGGCAGCGGATTCACATATGTCCAATACAAACTGGAGCGGCTGCCCTGCTTCCTCGTGTCGGTTGCTCAACTGCCGCAGAATTCTCTGGAGCACGTGCCCCAGGTGGCTACCCGACACCAACCGCGCATGCCCCTTGGTCGACGTCAGCTCGACCTGATGAGGCACACCGTGCGCTACCACGTGGTAAGTGTTCATGCCGTCCCAGGCCATCCTCCGGGACGACGATGCCTCAGAGTCCCCGATGACGTGATAAACCCGCGCCCGGGGCAGAACAGCGTGAGCACGCAGGGAGGTCTCGCCGTCCGGCAGGAACGAAACACCCGCCGGCTTCCCCCTCGCATCCGTCAGCGCCACAGTCCGGTACTCATCCCCACCCCGCCAGAGAACCCGCTCCGGCCCGGGAATACCACCCCCCTCCGCCCCAGCAGAACCGGAATGAACGAACACCTCCCCACGCGCCGTGTCGCCCTTGCCCGCCGTGTCGCCCTTGCCGGGGAGTACCGGATAGCCCGGGGGTATCTGGAGATGCGCCGTCGTGTTCAGGGCCGGGTCGAGGCGGACCTCGGTGGTGTCCGGCGGGGTCATGAACCGGCCGGCGTGTTCCTCCTCATGAGCCAGCCACTGTTCGGCATCAAGGTCCCCGGGCCCCCACAGACGGTGGTAGGCGGTGAACCAGTCATCACGGTCCTGCCCGCCGACACGGGCCAGGTCCTCCTCCGGCAGGCCCCGGCCGGCCGCCGTGGCACGGTAGCCCTCGGCCCACGCCTCAAGACCGCCGGTGGCACTGAGTTCGAAACGCAGGTGCGCCGGCAGGTCCCGGCTCAGACTCCGGCGGCCGTCACGCCAGCGGTCCGGCTGTCCGGAGCCGGCCGGACCGTCCCCGAGGGAGGCGAAGACACCGTCGAAGAGACCGGTCACACGCTCGGCATGGCCCTGCACGAAACGGTCCCGGGCATCCGACGGCGCCAGCGGTGCCTGTTCCCGGACCAGGTCGGCCGCCTCGGCCCTGGCCCCGGTCTCGGCCAGGCTGCGGGCCACCGACAGCACGACGTGCCGGTGCACGGCGTCGGGCGCCGTGTGCTCCGCGATGATGCGCCCGACAGCGTCGGGGCCGGACCCGCCCGCCGCCGCCCACCGGTCCAGTTCCTCGTGGACGCGGTGTCCCAGGGCCAGGGCGGCCCGCTGCTGGACCTCCCGGCCGGCGTCGTGCTCATGAACCGGGAACGCGTCACGGAAGTGCTCCCCAAGGCCCTTCACAGCCGTCTTCCACTCACCGGACACGGCCGACCCGCGCACAGCCTCGACCGCCTCGCGGGCAGCCCTCTCCTTGCCTATGTGCACTTCGATACGGGCCGGCAGCTCCCCGGCCCGGGCCTGCCGCAGCTCTCGCCAGCGCCGCTCGGCACCCTCACGCTCGCCGCCGTACCGCCGCACATCACCCGCAGGACCGAAGATGTCGAGGCGGTCCTGCTCGAACTGCGCCAGCCACTGCCCCAGCAAACGCTCCCGGCCACCCGCGGACAACCGCGACGCGAACACCTCACGCATGACAAGCGCGCCATAGTGCCCTGACACCGCGGGGTCCGCGGCGCCACCGTCGGCGACATGCCGGTCCACAGCGTCCGCCGCGTCCACGGCCGCCGTGAAACGCTGTCGCGCCTCCTGACGGGCGGCCTCGTCGGCCACAGCATGTTCGAAGAGATCATGCAACTGCGGCAACGCGGACGCCAGCCGCCCCACCACCCGTTGGACACTCCGGGCCAGCCGCGAGGACGCAGCGGACGCATCCGGCCGGTCCGGCACAGGCGTTCCGGCCGCACGGGAGCGTGCGTCGTCGGACCGGGTACCGTCGGCCTCCGCGGCACCGGCCCCGACGTCACCGGTCCCGACACCTTCGGGCCCCGCGTCAACAGGCCGGGCGCCGTCGAGCCGGGCGTCGCCGGGCGTCGTGTCGGAGCCGGCGAGTCGGGTGTCCATCGCGCGTGTCATCTCGGCGACCAGCCGGTCCGGTCCCAGCCGCAGGACCGCGGGTGTTGCCAGGCTCTCGACAGCGGAGCGGACCCGGCCTTCGAACACCTCCCGGGCATCGCGCAGGACACGCCGTACGGGCGTCTCCGCCTCGGCCTCGGGCTCGGCCGTGTCCCGGCGCCCCCTGTCACCCGCCGACGGCTCCTGCGCCGGATCCGGCCGCAGCAGCCATTCCCGCCGCTCGGCCGGCAGTGCGCGCTGCCAGGCACCGTAGACCTGCTCGACCCAGCGGTCGGTCTGCGCGACACCGTGCTCGACGACCAGCTGCCGGTCCAGATGGGCCGTCAGCCCCGACGGTGTGTCGAGTGCGTCCGCCGTGCCGTCGTCCAGCCGACGCCGCACCCGGGCCCCGGCCTCGTCGTGGACACGGCTCAGTAGCCGGTCCCGCAGGCCGTCGTCATGCGTCGATCCATGCCGACTCTCCGTCCCGGGACCTGCGCCCTGCGGCTCGTCCGGCGTACCGTCCGGCTCACCGGCGGCATGGCCCGTGGCCCACTGGGCGAACCGGTCTTCGAAGCGCTGCTGCCGGGCGGCGTCGTCCTGGGCCTGCGCCAGTTCCGCCTCCCGCAGGGAGACCATACGGACCTGCTCCGCATGCCACTGCCGGGCCGATGCCCGAACTCTGTCCAGATCCGCCCAGTCCGGCGCAGCGGTGAAATGCTCCTGCCCGGCGGTGGGCGCAAGCGACGGGCCGACCTCATCATGCAACTCACGCAAGAACCGCACGGCCTCGGCACGAACCTGCTGCTCCCCCTCCCCACCGGCGGCCGACCAGTCCGCCGCTTGACTCTCCACCCACTCCTGCTGCTCCCGGCGGGTCATCGCCCGCAACGGCGCCTCACCCCCAGCCGGACGCGACGCACGCGAGACCGGATCCCCACCAGAACCCGGACCCGAGCCCGGATCGGAGCCCGGATCAGGGGAGACGGAGACCGCCGAACGGAGCCGGTCGCGTTCCACCACCAGCCGCCCCACAAGCTCCCGCGCCGCCGCAGTCGAAGACGCCTCACTCCCCACCAGCGAACCCGCCCCCGGAACACGCATCACACCCGCCGGCACGGCAGCGCCCCGCGCCGTCCTCAGCCCCGCTTCACCACCCGCCGACGCATCAGCACCACCCCGACCGGGCACAACCGTCTCCACACCCGGCAACCCCACCGACCCACCCGACACCCCCACCGGCACCCCACCAACACCAGAACCACCCCCCGCACCAGACACCGCGACCACACCACCAACCGCACCCACGACAGCCGACGAACCAGCCCCCGCAGAACCCTCCACCACCGGCAAGACACCCGCACCGGGACCGGTCACATCGGCAGCCACACCCGCAGCACCCGCCTCTGCACCCCCGGCTGCATCCGCGGCAGCGGCAGCCGCCTGCACATCCGCCGCAGCCACCTCCAACGCACGCACACCCGCAGCCGACGCCCGCACCTGCGCCCCAGACCTCTGCGCCACATAGTCCTTCACCAGACCAGCATCAGCCGCACCCAGCACACCCGACCCAAAAGCCTCACCCAGATCCGCACTCTGACTCTGACCCGGCGGCAAACCCTCCATGTCCTCAGCCACCTTCGCAGCCACCACACCCGACACACCCCACGCCCCAGCAGCCGTCACCGGAGAAACAACCACCGAACCCGAACCCCGACCCCCCACCCCACGTCCCTCACCCTCCACCACCCCAGAACCGACACCCTCCTCAAAACCCCCAGCAACCCCCACCTCAGACTTCTCACCACCACCCGACTTCACATCACCCCCACCCAGAACAGACCCGCCCTTCTCACCCTCCACACCCAACCCACCACCACCCGACTCCGCATCACCACCACCCCGCTTCACATCACCACCCAGAACGGCCCCCCCCTTCTCACCACCCGACGACACCGACCCACCCCGCACCCCACCACCACCAGCACCCGGAAGCTTCTTCCCCAGAGCCAGAACACCCCCCGCCACCGCACCGCCCACCGCACCCAACGCAAGATCCGTAAGCAGCATCTCCCCGTCGATACCATCCCGGGACCCCTCCGCCACCTGCGACAACTGAATCACCAGATCCAGCCCCGCATTCATCGCCCCACCCACAGCCGCATACTGAGCCGCATCCACCGCCACAGCGACCAGAAGCTCCCGAAGACTGACCATCGCAGCCTCAATACTCCCCGTCATCGCCCCGGCCCTCCCGGCAGCAATCGCCAGAATACGAGCCGACAACCCCGACAAAAACTTCTGAATAACCCCCCGACCCGCCACCAAAAGAGCCTCGACAAGCTCCGGCGCATAAATAGCGGCATGCACCACCTCCGCCGCCACCACCACCATCATCCCCACCGTCATACGCTTACCGAACTGCACCGACACCGCCGCATCCCGCAGCATCGCACCCATATTCCCACTCGACGAAGCAAGCTCAGGAATACTCTCCTCAAGCTGACGCAGATAAGCATCCATCGCATCCGCAGCCCACCCCGACGCACTCCCACGAAGCCGCTCACGCGCCCCCCGCACCGCCCCCCGCGCAAACAACAACTCCCGCGCCGACCGCTCATGAGCAACACCCAACCCAAAAAGCCCCGACTCACGCGCCTTCGGCCACGCACTACCAACCAACGCAGGCGCAATCCACTGCAAAAACTTCGGCACATTCAAATCACGCATAACGACGCCCCACACCACGCCCCAACCAACCGGACCTCCCCACACCACAGGAACACACCAGCACCACCACCACACCGCCCAACCCCACCAACACGCACACGAACAACAAACCAAAACCCGCAGTCCCGGACCCGCCCACCACCAGCCACCCGCCCAGCCCGATCCCCCGCGCAAACGCCTCACAACCGGCGACGCGCAAGCCTCGCCCGAACACCACAGCGCGCATGACGACCCGATCTCTCATACAGTTCGGCAGCTTCCACTCCACCAGCCAAACTACGAACAGCCGACCCTCGGCCTGACCTCTCACCCACACACCAGGACCCCGAAGACCCCACCCAGTACCCATCCATACCCCTCACCGGACCAACGCGCCGCCCACCACCAGACCAGCGCCGCCCGACGCCGCCACCCCGCCGCAGCCGCACCCACAGCCTCAGCGTCGAACGGCGAGCCCTACTACCGCACCGGGTTCTGACTCCTGCCCACCGGCAACTCATAGCCCCCGCAACTGCCTTACGCCCCGTCGCCGGATTCGAGATGCGCTTCCGCCCGCTTCGAGCGTCAGGATTCGGCGCTCGAAGAAATCCGGCGTCTCGGGGCTTGTGGAACGCCGGCACGGCTGCTGTACCCATGAAGAACGAAGGGAGCGCCCGACGGCTCATGCCCGACCGGCATGAACGGAAGCAGGATCGGCATTTGCGGACCGCAGATCCGGCCGCCATAGTCGATTTTGCGAAGCGCTGCGGACCGCAGAAAATTCGGATTCCCTCTCATGCGGACCGCACCGCTTCCCCATGCCGATTCGGCTGAAAAATCCGAGAGGAACAACGCCACATGAAGTCCACCGTTCGAATCAAGGCGCTGGCGACTGCCGCGTTGGTGAGTGGCGCGGTCGTAGCGTCGCTGGGCGTGACGAACGCGAGCGCCGTCACGACCACCACGAACGATCACGCCGTCGCCTCGCAGACGGGGCACCACGCGAAGCCGACGGTGGTCCTGGTCCACGGCGCGTTCGCCGACTCATCCAGCTGGAACAACGAGATCGGCTACCTGCGACGTCAGGGCTACCCGGTCTACGCGATCGACACCCCGCTGCGCGGTCTGGCCTTCGACAGCGCCTATGTCGAGGCACAGATCAAGACCATCAAGGGGCCCGTGGTGCTGGTCGGCCACTCCTACGCGGGAGAGGTGATCAGCCAGGTCGCCGCGAAGACGTCGAAGGTCAAGGCCCTCGTATATGTGGCGGCTCTCATCCCCAAGGCGGGAGACACGGCCGGCTCCCTGATCGGGCAGTTCCCTGGATCGCAGCTCGTTTCGGAGAACTTCCGCACCGTTCCCCTGCCCGGTGGTGACACCGACGTGTACCTCAAGGCCGACAAGTTCGGGACCGTGTACGGCAACGGGCTGTCGAAGTCGGACATCCGTGTCGCCTCGGTGACTCAGGAGCCGGTGGCCCTGTCGGCGTTCACCGACAAGGCCACCGTGAATCCGCCGGCGAAGACGCCGAAGTGGGCGGTCATCTCGACCGAGGACCACGCCGTGCCGACGGCTGCCCAGAAGTTCGAGGCCAAGCGAGTGGGCGCCCACATCAGCTACACACGCTCCGGTCATGACGTTCCTGCGATCAGCCCGGGGGCAGTCGACCGCGCCATCGTCGCCGCTGCCAACTCCGTGCACTGATCGACCCCTGCGGCGGGGCGTCCGTCTCGGGGCGCCCCGCCTCGGCGTCGCACACCCCGCTCCCGCCGGGCAAAGGCCGAGCGGTTGCAAGTGAAGCTCCTTCATCCTGCTTCCGCGCAGATCGCAAGGAGGCTTCCGCCTTGATCGCGGGCATCGGTGTCATGCAGTGGCGGGCACGGTAGTTGATCTCAGTTCGAAGGCTAACGGCACGAGGTCCTGGACTGCCTGCGCCAGGCGCGAACAAGGCGTCGGGCTGTTGGGGCAGGCACAGCATTTCTCCGCCGGAAAGCATGACGGGTTCGGCAAACGCTTCCCGCGGGACATCCCGCTACGGCAGACTCATCGCTACGGCCTTCGTCGGTCAAGTGCTTCTGTGACGGAGCACTGGATCAGACGAAGGCCGGTCTCATGTCAGACACTCGGACGAAAATGTCAGCAAGTTCGAGGCCATGTTGGGCCATGCACGATAAACGCCAAGCTTAGCTACGAATATGACCTCGTCCTCGAGGACTGAACCACAAAAGGAAATTGCAGGCCACCTGCGGCCCGTGGCTCGTGGCTCGTAGAGGTCAGCGGTCACGCCCCTGTGAACTTCCTTGCCGATCGCCGTCGAGGCGGCGCGCAGTTTCAATCGGGCCGCATAGTCACCGAAGACAATCGACATGATGTTGAACAATCCGCACATGACGCATTAATGTCGCGGAAGTTCGCAGTGGCGCTACGAGTCTGATGCGGCTTCGTGACGACTTGACGACGTGCAGCGCGGGGCGCACGCGTGGAAATTTCGACAGCGCGGAGCAGAGCAACCCGGTGCTGTGCAGGTGTGCTTGCCTCACCGCAGATCTCGATCGGCGAAGAACTTCGGTCACGATGGGCTGCCCGTCACAGCGCCAGCAGCGCTTGTTCGACCACTTCGGTGAGAGCGGGATGGATGTAGAGGACCTCACGGGCGATCTGGTCCACGGTCAGGCCCAGCGTCATCGCCTGGATCAAAGGCTGGATCAGTGTCGCGGCCTGCGGGCCGATGATGTGCGCACCGATCAGCGTCCGGTCGCGGGGATCCGCCAATACCTTGACGAAGCCTGTGGTGTCCTCCAGTGCCCATCCATAAGCGGTGTCGGCGTAGTCACGAACACTGATCAGGCAGTCGATTCCGCGTTCCCGCGCCTGCCGTTCAGTCAGGCCGACGCTGGCCACCTGAGGGTTGGAGAAGACCGCGTGCGGAACCAGGCGGGGGGCAAGCGTGCGGATGTCGTCGGTGTGCAGGAGGTTGTGACGCACCACGCGTACTTCGGCGTTGGCCATGTGCTTGAGCTGGAAGTGGTTCGTGGCGTCGCCGAGCGACCAGATACCCGGGACCGAAGTCCGGTAGGCGTCGTCGGTCACGATGTGGCCGTGCTCGTCGAGTTCCAGCCCGGCGGCCGCGGCGTCAAGGCGGTCGGTGTTGGGCCGGCGCCCCACAGCGATGAGCAGCGCGGCTGCTTCGACCGTCTCACGCGGTACGCGCCCAGCGGCTCCGGCGACGTGGACCGCGACGCCCTGCCCCCGGGCCTCGACGGACATGACCTCGGTGTTCAGCAGGAGCCGGTGGCGCTCGGCGGCAAGTTCGGTGAACCGGGCCGACACCTGCTCGTCCTCCTGCGGCAGCAGCCGCGGCCCCCGCTGCACAATCGTGACGCTCGATCCCAGCGCACCGAAGACGTAACCCAGTTCGGCCGCGATGAAGCCGCCTCCGACGATCACCAGGGACTCGGGGACTTCGTCGATCCGCATGATCGTATCGGAGGTGTGGAAGGGGACGTCCTCCAGACCCGGGATCGCCGGCACCACCGGACGTGCCCCTACCGCGACGACGAACGCTTCGGAGCTGATCCTTTGTGATCCGACCTCCACCACCGTCGGCGAGACGAAGCGCGCCGGTTCGGTGTAGACATCCGTCGCAAGGCTGCGGTAGGCGACCGCGCTGTCGTGGAGCGGGTCGATGCGGCCGAACACCCGGTCGCGGATGGCCTTCCAGTCGACGTGATCGACTGTGGCGTGTACGCCCAACCGCTTCGCCGACCGGGCCGCGGTCGCCGCATCGGCGGCCACGACGAACATCTTGGACGGGATGCACCCGCGGTTCAGGCAGGTCCCCCCGAACCGGTCGGGCTCCACGATGGCGGTCCGCAGATGCGACGTCTCTGGGCCGAGCAGCATGTTTCCGCTGCCTGCCCCGAGCACGACGAGGTCGTAGTGTTTCATCTCTTCCCAACTTCCCGACCGCGAGCCCCGCTGCGGTCGCGGTCGGCAACGACGGTCCCGGAGCGGCGCCGCAGACCCAATGCCGTTCACCGACCATTCCATGGTGGACCCGCGGCTTCCGACACCGCCAATGCCGATTCCCCCGTCCGTGATGCCGGTCCGGCATGGGCGGTTACCTGTCCGCCGTGGATCTCGGCATCGGGCGACTCCCCTACTTCGTCGCCGAAGCCGAAGAGAGCAGAAGTCGATAGCCTGGTCTTCGAGGGGGGACGATCAGGGGCCATCTGCCATGACAGGGCCGCGCAAAATGTAGTCACACTGGCGTCAGCCTCCGCTGCATCGTACGACTGGGATGGATGCCCGTCACCACACAGGTGTATGCGAAGAGGTCTCGCCGTCCGTCACGGCGAGACCCGACTCCCTGGCGGTCTCAGCTGACCGACCGGGAACTCGGCCGGGAACTACGCGCTCTACAGGGCGCGGTGTACTGCTTCGTCGCCCTGAACTGCGGAAATGAAGAGCGGCAGACGAGTCGGGCTGTACGCCGGATTCTGTCGCCCGGTCGCCTCGCGGCGGCCGGGGAGACGGCCATCCATCTAGGGCTGACGTTGCCGCCAGCCTCGTGCGGTCTACCCGCGGACTCGGGCGAGCAGCCCTCGAACGTCCGCGCAGAAACACCGGGGTGCTCCCTCTTGACCTTGCTCCGGGTGGGGTTTACCTAGCTGCCCAGGTCACCCTGGGCACTGGTGGTCTCTTACACCACCGTTTCACCCTTACCCAGCGCCTGAACACTGGGCGGTCTGTTTTCTGTGGCACTGTCCCGCGGGTCACCCCGGGTGGCCGTTAGCCACCACCCTGCCCTGTGGAGTCCGGACGTTCCTCGGGAAGCCCCCGTCAAGGGGACTCCACGCGGCCGTCCGCCCGGCTCGTCTGCCGTGTCGACCATGGTAGCCCACCAGGCGCGGCTCCCTGTTTCATCGATCAGCGACCGACGAGCGGATCCGGCGTCTCCTTGATCTGCGGCCCAGCCGCAAGCTCCTTCGTGGAGTAGCCGAGCCAGAGCTCTCCGGTCACCCTGCCCCTCGCGCCCAGCTGACGCCCTGCGGACACTGCCCACTCGCGAACCCGTGCCTCGTCCAGCACCCCGTCCGGGCCGAGCAGGTCATCGCGCCCGGCTTGGTCGAGCCGGAAGGAAGCCGTCACCTGGTCCGGGACCCATCCGCTGCCGCCGAGGGCTATCGCCCGCTGCTGAGCCCAGGTCCGGACAGCGTGCGTCTCAGCCTTGGAGACAGCTGGTCGCGGACGCTGCCCGGCCTGTGTGGCCAGACATCCGCAACTACGGGTGTTTCCGGAAGTGACCTGGGACTAGGCAACGGCGAAGATCTCGGGATTGCCGCAATTGCACCGGTGGTCGCGGACGATCTCATCTGGGTTTTCCGGATTCCGGTAGGGCTCGGAAAGAGGTGACTGCAGGCTGTCTACTGGCGGAGCAGTTGGTGAGAGGCGGCGCGGTGTCGGCGGGCCCGCCTTCGTCGCCTTTCGGCGCGGAGGACGCAGCTCGCCCCAAACCGCAATGACGTAGGCATCGGCAGCGGCCTGGTGCCGGGCCGTGCCACCGTAGAGGTACGCGTCCAGGCCCGGCACAGCCCCCGGATAGCGCGCCGACAGGACCGAGGCCACCGCGCTGGCCTGCTGGTAGGCCGTGGCTCGTTCGGGCACGGCCACGACCAGAACGTGGGGAGCCTCCATCTCTGGCAGATCGCCGATTCTCACGTGAATGAGCAGGTCCAGGAGCCCTGCTTCAACCAGGACCCGGCTCTTCTTGTTCTCGTACCGGCGGCGGTCCCGCTGTCGTGCCGAGTGGTGGAAAGCGCCGTCGTACTTGAGGCCTACGCTGACACCGTGAGGCAGATGGAAGACCGCGTCGACCTCGACGTCCTTGTAGCGCCAGTGGGCGGGCTTGTGATCGGGCGGGACGGTGAGGAGCTGCGAGGCGAAGTCGGGCACACCGTCGGGCAGCCTGGGATCCCGGCTCTCCGGCGGTACGAGGTCGATGAGTCCCGCGAGTTCAGCGACCAGGCGGACCTGCTCTTTCGATATCCCGGAAGTCGAGCAGTCGCCGCAGCCCGTGCCCTGGACACGGTTGAGGATCGTGGCCTTCCAGCTGTGGCCGTGACGGCACCTGCAGGGCAGGGTTGCGTACGAGCCCGCGCTACCCGCTTCGGCAGCGTGCTTCCGCGAAATGTTGTGCTGGCTCGTAGGCAGCCGACGCGGGTCAAGGTCCGGAGCATCCAGCTCGTCCGCGATTTCCGGAAACCAGGTGAACAGCGAGTTCGTATCGTCGATCACGTACCCCGCACACACCAGACAGCCGTCCCCCTGAAGCGCCCGCTCCTTGATCACCGCTTCGAAACGGCGCTCAACCGGCTGCCACACTCTGGTACTTGGGTCGCCCCCCATGTCCGGCAGATCCACGGCACACTCTGGTGTGAAGCGTGGGTAATGTCGCTCGCTGGTTTCTGCCGCCGGTACTGAGCAGCCAGCGGCGGAAGGTCCGCGAGCCGGATCAAGCGCCGGCACCCGGGACACCCCGGGCCCTTCTGAATACGGTCCTTGGGCCAGGCCCGCCACGGCTCATGACCGAAGCCAAGGGGGCAGGCATTGCCACAGGAAGGGACTGGCCTCACCGCGTCTTTGAGCAGTCGCCAAGACGTTCTCGGGACGGACGAGGTTGTCTCGGTTCCATTGTGCTGCGACCTCCGGGATGTCCACCACGGTCATTTCTCCACGACCACCAGTACGGCTGTCCCACCGCTCCATGACCATGATCTTGTGCCGATTCCAGTAAGCGGCGACCTCGGCCTGCCGGGCCCGGGCCACTGCGAGTTCCTTCTTGATCAGCTCGCAGCGAGTCCCGTTACGGACCGCATCTGCCGAAGCATCCGTAACCGGTCCTCGCGCCCACCGCTCCCGATGTCGAGAGGCGTCGGCTGAGGTGGCCAGGCGGCGAGTGCTGCCGCGTCATTCCCGGGTGCGTCTGAACCTTGAGTTGCGATCACGGCGTGAACATACGAGCGAGGCCTGACAGAGCCGTACCGATGTCCAGGTCATCCGCATTTAACCGAGCCGGATGCTTTTCCGCAGGTCACAGCACTTTCGCCGTTTGGCGCCTCAGTCCGCGGACGTCGCTCTGCGCTCGCACGGCGAAATTCGACCCGGATTCGACCCGGCCTGCCAATCTTGGCTTGCCGCACATGCTCTGACCTGGGCTTATGCCGGACGGGAACGACACTCGGATGTTACGCCGGGTTCAGTCCGGGACGACACTTACGCACCAGCGGCGTCAGTGAAGTGCGCCCGAGGACGACCGTCGCGATGCACCGCGTTATCGTCGGCGCGGTCGGCTCCATCGTGATGACCGCGATCTTCGCCACCCGCGCCACCCACCAGACGACCGACTACTACACCTTCGCCTGGCTGTTCGTCGGCATCGGCGTCTTCAGTGGTATCGCCTACGCGCCCTGGATGGCGCGCTTCACCGAGACGGTGGAGAAGCAGGGCGTGACCAGTCGTGGAGCCGGCCGGCCGTATACGGCCGGCTCCTCCGCGTGCTGCTGCTCGGGGCTGCGCTCGGTGCCCGACTTGTCGACGCTGACGCGGAGGCACTCGCGGACGGTGAGCGCTGCTGTGGCGGTGGTCGCCGGTCGACGGTCACCTCGCGCAGCTGGCGGTAGTGGGTGATGGCATCGGCCCCAGCAAGGGACGTGGGAAGAGACGACGGCATGCGTCGATCACAGGCACGCTCGGCGCGGCCTCCAGGTTGGTTGTCACATCGCTCTCGGTCGTCGTCACACAGACCCGTGACAGGTCCCGGGAGCGGCACCATCCGCGCGCTTTCGGGCTGAGGCTGAGCGCCAGAGGAGGCGCACCTCCACGAAGAAGTTCAGGTCAGCCTCGCCATCGCAGCCAGTACAGCGCCCGCTCCGTGCAGTGGCACTCATCAGGTCGGAGCCGACTGGCTAAGCGTTGTCCCGTAAATGATCTATGGCATGGCGGGTGACCTGCCCGTTTTCCGTCACCCGGCGAGGGTGAGGTTGTGCAGGCGTGCGATGCCGAGCATGGCGTGCTGTACGCCGTCTCCCTTGAGACGGCAATCGCGAAGGATCTTCCAGGTCTTCATGCGGGCGAAGGCGTGCTCGACGCGGGCGCGGACTTTGCGGTGGGAGGAGTTGTGCCCCTCTTTCCAGGCCGGGAGTTCGACCTGGCCGCGTTCGCGGCGGTGTGGGATGACCAGGCCGGTGCCCCGGTAGCCGCCGTCCGCGATCACCGTGGTCTTGCCGACGGCGTCCTTTGCACCGGACATCTCCCACGCCTTGCAGTCGTTGCGGTTGCCGGGCACGGGCCGGCCCACCACGACGACGAGTCGGGTGTCGGCGTCGATCACCACTTGGTGGTTGGTGGAGTATCGGTAGTTTTTCGACTGCTCGGCGACCGTGTGATCGCGGGTCGGCACGAGCGTTCCGTCCACGATCAGCACGGTGTCTTTGCTGAACCGCTTGCGGGGCTGGAGTGCGAGTGACGGCCCGAGGTGGTTGATGATGCGGTCGGCAGCCGACTTGGACACTCCGAAGAGGGGCGCGAGCTGCCGCACCGTGAGGTTCGTCCGCCAGTACGCGGTGACCAGCAGGACCCGGTCCTCCAGCGGCAGACTCCACGGCCGGCCCTTGCGCACAGGATCCACTCCCTCACGCCTCATCGCGGTGATGAGCTTGCTGAACTGACGCGGGCTCAGACCCGTGAAAGGGGTTATCCAAGACGGTTCCGACGCCGTGATCACACCAGCCACGTCAAGATCATCTCAGCTGCGGCCGGCAGAGATCACCGGTCCAGCAGCCGGGTGTCCGACCATCGACCTACTATGCCCCGATGCAGCCACACTTCACTGGCACCTCCCTGATCACCGACGATGTTCCGTCCCTCGCCGCCTTCTACGCCGCGGTCCTGGACGCAGAGGTCGAGGGCGGCGATCCCTTCGCCCGGGTGACTGTCGCCGGTGCCGTCCTGTCGTTCTTCTCCACCCAGGGCATGGAGTTGATGGTGCCCGGATCGATGTCCGCCGCCGCGAGCGGAGGCTTCACTCTGGAGTTCCGGATCACCGACGTGGACGCACACCATGAGCGTCTGCTGGCCCGGGGAGTTGAGATCCTCAAGCCGCCGACTACGCAGCCGTGGGGGCGCCGGTCGGTATGGCTGCGTGACCCCGACGGCAACATCGTCAACGTCTACCAGGAGACGTGACGGCCGGTCCCGCAGACCTCACTTCGGTCATTGCGGGACAGCCCTAAGGGTGGAGGGTATTCAAAGGGCTTCTACACCTCGCTCTCGCAAGGCTTGACTTGTCACGCGACGGCCGCTCAGCGGCTCGACGGGGTCACGTCGCGGCCGTTGGCGTCCACCCACCTGAGCCGGTCCGTGACGTCCGGCGTGGCGCTGGCGGACACCTGCTTGACTCGCACCTGCCCGAGGACGTCAGGCGCCAGCAGCATGCGGACAATGGAGCGCTGCGCCTCCACGGGCGTGGCATCCCAGCGCTTCTCCACGTCGGGCCCGTAGTCGGACAGGGCGGCCAGCGGCGACGGGCCGGGCGTCAACTCCGTCTCGCCTTTCTCCAGCTCACGGATCTCGCCGGTCAGCCTCTCGATCTTGCGGCCGATGAGCCGCGCCTCGCCCGGAGTCTCCGGGTCTTCGGACTCGTACGCCTCCAACTGGCTCCGCTTCAGCATTAGTTCAGCCTGCATGGGAACTAGCTCCGCGCCGAGGTACGCGAGCACCACCGTGCGGAGAAGGCAGTCCGTCTTCTCCTTGTTGATGCGGGTGCAGCCCCGGCCATGGCACTGGTAGGCAGGGGGCTGGGCCCTACCGGCCGCATTGCGGTAGGTGACGGTCATGGGGGCGTCGCAGACGTCGCACACCAGCGTGCGGCTGAAGGCGTGCCGGACGCCACCGGAGAAGTTGGTGCGCCGGTCGCCATCCTTGAGGATGCCCTGCACCTCATAGAACACCTTGACGAACTCCGCCACGCTGACGGGCTTGCCGTCGTACGAGGCACCTTCGAAGTCAGCGACGCAGGGCCACGAGGCAGGCAGCTCCTTACCCTTGTGGGTACGCCTGCCGATGTAGGCGACCCGCCGCGCCATGCCGCTCATGGTCCGCGCACTCAGGGGCTTGCCCTGTCGACCCACGAGGCCACGCGCCCTGAAGTCCCGCTCAATGGCGGCCATGGAGTGCCCGGCCCGGATGCGGAAGAACAGCTCGATGACGGCCTGCGCCTCCTCCCGCTTGGGCCTCTGCTCGGTGGAGCGCATGACCCGGCGGCCACTGGCGTCCCGAACACGCTCGTAGCCACGCTCGTACCCGAAGGGGCACACGCCATGGCCCCTGGCTCCGCCGGTCTTCACGCCGCGCGTCACCCTTTTGTGGGTCTTGTAGGATTCGTACTCGGAGTCGACCGCGTCCAGCAGCAGCGTCCGCCGGTCGTTGCCGTTGCGGGGGTCCAGGATGCGCTCGTGGGTCTGTACGTAGAAGCGCACGCCCTTCTCCTCGCACAGGTCGAGCAGCGACACCCACTCGCCTGTCTTCCGGCTGCCGCGCGAGGACTCCCACAGCCACAGCAGGTCGGCGCCGAACCGGTCGTTGCGCAGGTCGGCGAGCAGCCGCTCGAAGTCGTCACGGGCCTTCTTGGCATACCGGCTGGCAGAGCCGATGTCCTTGTAGGGCTTGCCCAGGATGACGCCGAGTTCGGCAGCCGTCTCAGAGTGCTCCGCGTGCTGCTGCTCGAGGCTGCGCTCCGTGCCCGACTTATCTACACTGACGCGAAGGTACTCGCGGGCGGTAAGCGCTGCTGTGGCAGTGGTCATCCGTCCTCCCCTGGGTCACTGAGCCCATTCAGCATGGCCACTAATCGGGTGACGACGCCGACGTCCGCAACAGACAAGGCTCCTGTGCCGTTGGGGGGGGTGCTCGACGTCTCAACTCATCGGCCCAGAAGTCCCATTGCTTCCCTATCCTGCCGCACTCGACCTGCCGCATGCCCTGCTCGAGGGGGTCACCCTGCTCATCGTCACCCGGGAGGGTGACCGCCGCTGCAACCCCCTGCCGCACCAGCGTGCGCTGGTCGGCCTGGTGTACCTCCGCTGACATGACACCCTCGCGCAGCTCACCACCGGCTTTTCCCGTCGGCACCGCCCACGCTTACGTAGCAGCCGGAGTCGACCTGCGGGCCAACCGCCCGTCTGCGCGCCCTGCACGAGGCCGATCCCGACTTCGTCCTGCTGGACGGCACTCCCGCGGAGTGTGACCGGGTCGGCGACAGCCGAGCCGACTTTTCCCACAAACACCGCAGGCACGGGGTGAACGTGCAAGTCGTGACCGCCCCGGGCCGGGCAACTGCTGTGGATCTCGCCTACACTGCCCGGCCACGCGCGCGGCCTCACTTCGGCCCGCACCCACCGGACCATCCGGATCTGCGAGCGCCAGAGCGTCTCGGTCCTCGCCGACACCGAGCAAGATCGACAAGAGTGGGGGCCGTCCGAACCACAGTCCCCGCTGTGGGTCACACCGCGGGGTCGATGCTGCCCCATCGTCCGGGGGCAGAGGCGTGCAGGATTTGGCGTGCAGCGGGCGGAAGTGCGTGGGGGCAGCCGTTGTTCAGATGGATGGCCGACTGCCACAAACGGTGGCCGAGTTCGAGGTGGAGGCGCCAGTGATTCTGCCGCCCCGTGATGAGCTGGCTCTCTTTTTGGATTTCAAGGAGGCTCGCTGCGAGGAGGAGACCGGCGGTGGCCGAGAGGAACGGTAGAGCCGCATCCGGGCTGCCCGGATTAGTGGGGTTCGCGGGGCCGGTACCGCAGAGGAAGCTGCTGGTCTGGGCGGTGGGTATGCGGCACGCCGGGCAATCGTCGCGGTCGGGGATGTGGCGGTGGAGCTCAGCAGTCCAGTTGGACGAGGTTGAGGCGTGGAGGAGCACCGGCTGTCCGAGGGCCGCGATCTGTGCGCGAACGTCGCGCTCGTTGGCAAGGGGAAGGACGATGTCGTAGCGGGGACCGTCGGCCAAGTTGGGCCAGGTGTCGTACCAGTGGGGGTGCGGTTGGGCACCGGTGAGCTCGGCGGTGATGATCGCCTTGTGCCGGGGTTCTCCGTGTGGCAGCGCGTTCGGCCAGCCTGCGTCGTCCGCTGTCATGCCCAGGCAGCGGTTCGTGTTGTGCAGCTCGGCGAGATCACCGTCGACTACGTCCCATTGGCCAACGACGCCGATCTCGCGCAGCCAGTAGAACAGTGCCTGACTGACCGCTCCGGCTCCGACAACGAGAACGTTCCCGACATCGACGGGGCCGGTCCGGCTGGTGGTGCCGGCGTCTGCATCAGCGGTGCGTTCGAGTGGGTTCAGACGTGTGGGACGGACCGCGTTGCCGTGAGCTGCGCGGAAGGCCATGGTGGCGGCCAGGCATGCTGCGGTGGCGGCGCCGAGGAGGTGCTCCTCCTCAGTCGTCGAGGATGCGGGGCAGGGCGCCGTGGCGATTTCTCCGCGGCCGCCGTGCCAGCCCAGGTAGAAGTCGAGCTGTTGTGGCAGCTCCGTGCCGATGCCGATGGTGATCGCATCGGCCGGGATAGAGGTAGGGGTTCGGGCGGTCGTGAGCGCCAGGACCGGGTTGATGCTGGTGACCGTGGCGACCATGGCGTCAGCCAGTGTGGGGGCGTCCACGAGCGCCCGGGCCCTCAAGTCGTCCGTCGGCACGACGAGGTGGATCCGACGGTGCACCCGGGCGAGCATGTTCACCAGGGCGAGGGCCGCAACCTGCGCCGGGCGGCTTGTTGCGTCGGTGGCAACGAGGACAGCGATAGGGCGGGCCAGGGCAGTTGCGTTCGCGCCGTATTGGAGGGTGCGGGCATCACGCTCGGCGTAGAAGCGTCTGGCGGTGTCGTTCACCGGAGCTCCTGGATGCTGAGGTGGGCGGGGATGATGATCATCGCGGCCGGGTCGGTGATGTGGACCCAGCGTCCGTCTTGGTACTGGTGGAGTCCCGCGACTTGTTCAGGGTGGAGCGCCCCGGTGCCATAGGCGGCGGCGACAAGGGAGAACATGCCCTCGAAGGGCATGAGGACGAGCTGGTCATCGCCATCGGAGTGGCGGGTGTCTTGGCCAGGGTGTGAGTGCACCTGGGCGATGACGCCGAGACCTCGCGCACGAGCGGTGCGGGCGACGGCTCCTACGGCGTTCTCATCGAGGTGGACACGGCCAGAGCTGGTGACAGCGGGCGGTGTGGCGGCGGCAAGCACCAGGGTCGTAGTGTCCTGGACGCGACCAAGCCACAGGACCACTCCTTCGTGGCGGCGCCCGTCGGAGCCGCTGCTCGCCTGGAGGGCTGCACGGGTCGGAGCGAGAACGCCTTCCGCCACCAGGAGCCGTCCGCGGGCCGGGCCAGTGGGCAGCGGAGTCCGGCGGTGGACCGTCATGACGCCATCCCAGGGCTGACAGCGAGGTGCAGACACAGCGTGTTGAGCATGTCGGCGAGCGTGTGGGCCCGGGTGTAGGCGGAAGCTGCCGTCTTCCAGTGGCCGGGGCCACCCCAGTCACCGTGCGGGCCGCTGTGCTCGCTGTACGCGAGCCGGTTCCAGGGGGCGCAGATGACCAGGTTCGAATGGAAGACCGATCCGGCGATCATCGGGCCAGTGCCTGCGAGCGGAAAGGCGCTGCGGGGGTTGGCACCCTGGTCGTCGCGACAGGTCCAGGCAGGTGGGAAGGCCGGGTAATCGGTGAGGTCTGCCTGGAAGCGCACCTGCGTATCCGTGACCGGGTGGCGGGTTTCCGCGGTCAGCGTCTGGTTGTCGGGGTCAACACAGACTGTCCAACGGTGGCGTTCGGCCCAGGCGGTGATGGCCGGAGTCTCGCTGACCATCACCGCGCGGGTCACCTGCTCGGGGAGCACGTCAGACCCCGCCGCCGATGTCGACGACTTCCAGGGTGTCACCGTTGTGGACGTGGGCGGCGACCAGACTGAGGTCGCGGTTGAGGACCTCACCCTCACTGTTCTGGAACGAGGGCGTGCCGCCGGCGTAGCCGAACTGCTGGGCTGCGTACGCGGCAGCGGCACCGACGGTCTGGGTCCGCGGGAAGTGGAAGGTCCTCGGGTCCGGGTCGCGGGGAGCGTAGACGATGACGGTGAGCTGGCTGTGCTGCGATCCGGCCTCGGCATGTTCGGGAGTGGTGACGTGCTCGGTCATGAAGTGCTCCTTACAGGAGACGGCAGAGCGGAGTCGCGCTCCATGCGGGCTCCGAGCGGCTGCCGCCGTGGTGCGGTTCGCGCCTCGGCAGTTGTCGCCTATCCCAGGATGCACACCACAGACTAGTTTCGCAAACATACCCACCATGTCAGCCAAACTATCCTCACAGGGAGTAGTACTGCGAGCCACCCCGAGGACCTCAAGGTCGAGGCGGAATGTCCGCGCGGAGGTGCTAGCGACCCGAGCCGGAGATGATGCCGAGGTTCATCAGGCGGAAGCTCATCGCCTGCGCGCTGATCTCGAACTCACGAGCCAGTGCATCCACGAGGTCGTCGGCGGATGGCGCCGACACTCTGGCCGCGCTTGCCCGGACCATGGCCTCCGGCGCGAGCAGTGCTGCGGCGAAGCGGTTGGCCTCGATCTCTTCCCGATCGGTCGCCATACTCGAGACGGAGTCGCGATAGTTGATGCGCAGGTCGGAATCCAGAATCAGCGGACGACCGCGATGCAGCAAGAGATGGCCGAGTTCGTGCGCCACCGTGAACTTCCGGCGGTTCTTCGTATGAGTCTGGTTGATGCCGATCACCTGTTGACCGTCGTTGCGCAGCAGCATGCCGGAGACATCGGACGCCAGATTCTGTGGGACAACTGTCGCCCCGAGTTGCTTGGCCAGCCCGTAAGGATCGATCGGCGGCTTGTCGAGACTGAACTTCTCCAGCAGCGCCTTGGCCGCAGCATCAGCCCTTGCCATGATTCGCCTCCATGACTTGCTGGGCGGCCTGCGTAACGGCGGCAACAGCGTCCGCCATGTGAGCGGGGAGGTCGCTCGCAGTCGGAGCCTGGGCCAGATCCGGGATGAGTTCCGCTGACTGCACTCGCACCGCCGCCGCGATCTTGGCCAACCGGAACAGCGAGGTGGACTGGGTGCCGGACTCGATATTTGTGATCGATCCCCGCGTCAGCCCGGCCAGACGCGCCAGCGCGCTCTGAGTCAGTTCTGCCTCCTCGCGAGCAGCACGCACCCGCGCCCCCACTTCCCTGTTGAACGCCTGCTCGTCCATCCCGAAGCCCCCAGTAAGGTCAGTCACGCTGACATCTCTACCACGCTACTACCGGGCGCCATTCAATCGGCCTCCCCTTTCAGCTGCATTTTGGACTGGTTGAATCAGTCAGCCTTTCGCTGGTTTGGGGCCACACTGGCGGCCGCTTCGTACTCACCTCAGTGCTCCGATGGCAGGACGGCAAGATCACGTGGGCCGGCCCCTTTGCCCATGCAGCAGTTCATGGGAACCAGCCGCCGCGGGATTGGCCGACCATACGACGCCGGATCTCCGAGCGGCAGTACGAGGCGATCTGGGTCGAATTGTATTCAGCGGCTCGGCGTACCCCCGGTCGATCCGCTCCCGCACCCGGCGCAGCCGCGCCAGGTCGCTCAGCCTCGTCCCGCCACTACTCGGGCGGGCCGTACGTGATCTCCAGCGAATGCTCCTCCAGGCTGCGAAGCATCACATGGTCGTCCCAGGCCTCATTGAGCAAAAAGAGCTCTCGGGTCCGACACTCCTCGCACAGGCTGACGACGGTGAAGAAGATCCAGTACCGGCCTCACCTGATCGACGGCTGCCTGCTGCCCACCGGCCCGATCATGGACGGCGTCGTGATCAGTTCACCGGACTCCGTGAGTTCGACCTGAGTACTGGCCGATGCGCTGGGGGCGCGGTTTGGGGCCGCTGTTCCCGGACCGGTCGACGACGGAGCAGTGGACGTACCCTTCCGGGCTACCGGTGGGCCCAAGGGAGCCATTGGTTGAGGCTGGCGGAGGCGGGCTGGCATCCGTTGGCGGCTTCGCACGCGAACGGCCACGACCAGCCAGCTCGCACCGTAGAGGATCAAGAGGAATGCCGGGATCGCCTCCGCCCTCGGCCACGCTGGCCACATCAGCCACTCCGGCATGGACGGCAGCGCCGGGCCCCTGTACGGGTCGCCCGCGGGCGCCGTGCGCTGGAGCGCGCCGCCGACCACGAAGCCGATGGAGGTCAGAATGCCCGCGATCACGGCGGCAATCGCAGCACGCAGCAGGGTCAGGGCGCGCGCGCAATGCCGTGCAACCGTGCCAGGATGCTTGTCCATCAGGACAGCTGCCTCGGCCCGGGTGTAGCCCAGGCCATGGGTAGCCCACACCGCGGTGCGCTGTGGGATCGACAGGCCCTGAGCCGCCCGACATACCGCATCCCGATTGTCTACCAGCGCGCTGAAGTCAGCGACAACCGGGGACAGCCGGCACAGCGGATCAGCGTCTCGTTTCTCGTCTAGGCGGCGGTGCTCCCCAAGACGCGTAGCCAGGTGCACGACCTCAGTGTGGATCAGCTTGTGCAGGTAGGCGCGTGGCTGCCGCACAGCGCCCGACTTGCGCAGTGCCGTGGCGAAAGCGCTGCTGACGATGTCATCGGCATCCGCCACCGAATCCGGCACGCCTGCGTCACCAAGGAGTCTGCCGGCCCTACGCGTCAACTCCCCGTGGTACTGCGCAAACGCCTGCGCCAGCACATCGGCGGTCATCGCCTCTGGCTGAGTCACCGCATCCTGCCCTTCCCGCGCTTTGCCTGCTTCTCCTCGCCGGACGGCGCGCGCCTCGCGGGCTCGCCGCCACGCTCGGCGCGGATGATCTCGGCCTTGCCTCGCGCTCGGACCCGGTACGCCACGCTGTTCAAGAGCTTGCTCAAACTCGGGACCAGCAGCAAGAGCACCAACGCCACGGTGCCAGCGACCTCCACGGCCCACCTCCTTTTCAGTGCGCGGCCGTTGAGGGCTCAGGTACACGAGCGGCGGCCGTTCATGCTGAAGGGCCGCGAGGGCGCAGTTCTGATGACACCGACCCCAAGATTCTTTTCGGAGTGGCCGGTGCCTAGTGCTCTGACCGCATAGGTTCGCCGGGTCGGTAGTTGTGTCGGTTGGATGTGGGGTGACGTCCGATCCGAACCGCTGGAGGTGCGGTGGCCGAGCCTGTCCATGTGCGCAGACTGACCGACCAGGAGGGGCAGAGGCTGCAGCAGATCGTGCGCCGGGGCAGCACCAGCACGGTGCGCTATCGGCGCGCGATGATGCTGCTGGCGTCGGCCGGCGGGAACCGGGTTCCGGTGATCGCCCGGCTGGTGCAGGCTGATGAGGACACCGTCCGGGACGTGATCCACCGGTTCAACGAGATCGGCCTGGCCTGCCTGGACCCTCGGTGGGCGGGAGGCCGTCCCCGCCAACTCAAGCCTGACGACGAGGACTTCGTCGTGGCGACGGCCACCACCCGCCCGACCAAGCTCGGCCAGCCCTTCACCCGCTGGTCCCTGCGCAAGCTCGTCGCCTACCTGCGCACAGTCCACGGCCGCGTGATCAGGATCGGCCGCGAGGCGTTACGCAGCCTGCTCGCCCGCCGCGGCGTGACCTTCCAGCGCACCAAGACATGGAAGGAATCCCCGGACCCCGACCGCGAGGTGAAGCTGGATCGGATCGAGGAGATCCTTGACCGCTTCCCGGACCGGATCTTCGCCTTCGACGAGTTCGGCCCGCTCGGGATCCGGCCCACCGGGGGCTCGGGCTGGGCCGAGCGGGGGCACCCCGACCGTGTGCCGGCCACCTACCACCGAACTCATGGCGTGCGGTACTTCCACGGCTGCTACTCGGTCGGCGACGATCGCTTGTGGGGCGTCAACCGCCGCAGGAAGGGCGCCGCCCACACGTTGGCCGCGCTGAAGTCGATCCGTGCCGCCCGGCCCGACGGCGCTCCGATCTACGTGATCATGGACAACTTGTCCGCCCACAAGGGCGCTGACATCCGCCGCTGGGCGACGATGAACAAGGTCGAGTTGTGCTTCACCCCGACCTACGCCTCGTGGGCGAACCCGATCGAGGCGCACTTCGGACCGCTGCGGCAATTCACCATCGCCAACTCCCACCACCTCAACCACACGGTACAGACCCGGACCCTGCACGCCTACCTGCGCTGGCGCAACGCCAACGCCCGCCACCGCGACGTCCTGGCCGCCGAACGCAGGGAACGCGCCCGCATCCGAAGCGAGAAGGGCGTCCGCTGGGGCGGACGCCCCCTCCAAGCGGCCTGAACGACCCGGCGACCATGCGGTCAGAGCACCTAATGGGCGCCACGGGGCAGTAGATGCGGCGCCCGCGCCCCGAGGATGCCGAAGACCTCCTCCTTCGCCAAACTCCGCAGTTCCGCCAGGAAGGCGGGGTCGACGTGGCCCTCCCTGGCCCAGATTCCGGCGAGGGACTCGGCGCAGAGCTGGGCCAGGTCGCTGTGGAAGTCCCCCGCCCGGATGGCCCGGATCAGGGCCGCCTCGACAATCGGACCGCAGAGGTACTCCAGAGACGATGCGGCGTCCTCCCGCTCGTCCTCACGCGCCGTGGAGTCTTCGAGGAGGCGCACGAGCAGAACCGCGCGCTCCTCGTCCGGGATCTCCGGATCGAGCCACACAGGGCCCGGGGACGGGATCGCCGCCGAGTCTTCACCCGCACTGCGGCGCTGCTCTTTCCCGAACAGCCTCGCCAGCCAGCCCCTCATCTAAAACAGCTCCTCGATCCCGTCCGCGATACCCCTCGCTGATCCCGGAACCGCCGGCGACGGTCCCGACCGGCCTGCCGAAGGAGCCGACCTCAGCACCACCGCCACAGCGTAGATGCCGTCCGCGACGGCCGCAGCGATCAGCAGCCTGCCGCCGACCTTGGTGGTCGGCCTGGCCAGGTCGATAGCTCCGCTCGGGGCCCACGGCCCGCCCAGGGGATGTACTTGAGGTTCGCGCCCGGCGTGCCCGGCTGCGGAGCAGGGCGGACCTCGCCCCCGTCACCCGGCGGACGTGCGCGGTCAACGCACTAGCCGACGACGCTTGCGGCGATCGGCGCCGCCCCCTGGCCACGCACCCATCCGACCCGGCTCCGCTACGAGCCGTTTTCCAGCACGAAGCGCAGATACCGTTCCGCGGAACGCCGGACCGCGGCCGCCCCGTCGGCGCTGACCACGCGCCCCCAGAACGCCCCGTAGATGCGTTCAAAAGCGAAAGGCTCGACCAGCGTAAGAGCGCGGCGGATGGTGCTCGGTCGCTCCGGAATGAAGTTGGGGATGCTGTACATGAAGCTGACCCACCGCCGGTCCATCACGACCATGAAGATATCGCCGCTGAACAGCGCGCCGCGCCTCTCCGGGTCGTCAGCCCAGTGCAGCACGGTGCCTCCGGCGAAGTGCGTGCCTGCGTTGATCAGCGTCATGCCAGGCGCGATCTGGTGGGTGTCGCCCGTCCAGTACTCGATCACCGGATCGGGCCGCCCGACCCAGTCACGGTCCGCGGCATGGACGTACACCGGAACGTCGAAGGCCCGGCCCCACTCGGTCATCACGCCGTAGAAGTGCGGATGACTGACGGCGATCGCGCTGATCCCACCGAGATCCTCAATTTCGGCGGCAAGGTCGTCATCGAGGTAGCCCACGCAGTCCCACAGCACGTTGCCGGACGGTGAGCGGATCAGGAGCGCGCGCTGGCCGACGGCCACCGACGGCACCGCACCGACCCCGATCACACCGGGTCCCTCCTCACCGAGCCGACCGCGGCGGCCACTGGCGCGCAACTCGGCGAGCGTCGTCCACTGTTGGCCATCCCAACCGACGTACTGTCGCTCGTCCAGGCAGATCGGGCAATCAGCCCGTGGTGCCCCGTACTGCACGCCGCAGGTACTGCAGATCGGAAGCTGCACACCCGTGACCGACGCGGCCCGCTTCGAAAACGACACCAGAACCTACCCCTCCACGAACTCACCACTTGACGATGCCGACATCAACAGCCGGCCGTGCTGGCCCCTTCCCGAAGCGGACGCGCCCCGATGAGGTAAGCCGCTGAGGCAGTTCACCCACGCTGCTACATGCGCAGGCGCAACGCCAACGCCCGCCACTCCGATGTCCTCACCGCTCAACGCGAGGAACGCGCTTGCCTCCGCAGTGAAAAGGGCATCCGCCGGGGCGGACGCACCGTCGCACCCGCAGCCTGGCCAACCCGGCGAACCTATGTGGTCACAGCACTAGCGACGGCGGCGAGTCGGCCGACGGGCCAGGCGGCAGGGCGAGCTGCAGCCCGCTCTCCTCCGCCATCTCCACGACCGCCGTGCCCGCGCGCAGCGCGAAGGCCGCCGTCACCTCGTGGCCCAGCGGCCCCGCGACACGCACCTCGCGCCGCTCGAAACCGGCCGCGACCGCCGCGTCCACGGTCCCGTCGCCGCCGTCGGCCACGGGCAGCGACTCCACCTGGAGCTCCGGCACGACCCGGCGCAGCCCGGCCGTCACCCGCTCGGCGGCCTGCACGGCCGTCAGCGACCCCTTGAACTTGTCCGCGGCGATGAGCACGCGCTGTGTCACCGTTTCCCCTTGCTCTCCGGGCCGCGCGCACGTCAAGGCCAGTCGCGCCGCTGCGGCTTTAACCGGGGGAGGCCCCGCCGTCATTCCGTGACCTCAGCCTGGACGCGCATGGCGCCCCGCGGAATGGGCCGGCGATTTGCCGTCAGTCGCCCTCAGGCACGTCGTGGCCGATCGCGCCCACGCGGCGGAACCGCACATCGATACAGCCCCGCGCCCTTTCGGGGCGCGGCCACTGTGCGCCCCTTGTCTAACCCCGCGCAGCCTGCGGCCAAATTGGGTAAACCTTCTCCTATGACCCCTGTGGGCACTGAGCCAGAGCTCGCGGACCGCATCCTCGGGGGCTGGCTCGGCCGGATCTCGGGCAACATGCTCGGCAAGCCGGTCGAGCAGGGCGACCTGTGGACGCGGGACCGTATCGACCGCTATCTGCGGCAGGCCGCAGCCCTGCCCCTCACCGACTACCTTCCCGAGCCCGCCGACGGGAGCGACGGCTTCGAGCTGCGCCCCGAGTGGCGCCAGTGCGTGCGCGGCCGTATCCACGGCAGCTGCCGCGACGACGACGTCGACTACGCGATCCTCGGCCTGGACCTCCTGGAGACGCACGGCTTCGGCTTCAGCACCGAGCAGGTCGGCGAGCTGTGGCTGCTGCGGCTGCCGTATCTGCAGACCTTCACGGCGGAGCGGGCCACCTACCGCAATCTCGCCAACGGGCTGAAGCCGCCGGTGACGGCCACGTACGACAACCCGTACCAGGAGTGGATCGGCGCCCTGATCCGCGCCGACATCTACGGCTGGACCTGCCCGGGCGTGCCGCGCCGCGCCGCCTCCCTGGCCCGCCGGGACGCCGTGCTGTCACATACAGGCAACGGCGTGTACGGCGCGATGTTTGCGGCGGGGCTGATCGCGGCCGCGTTCACCGCGCCCACCGTGCGGCACGCGGTGGACCAGGCCCTCGCCGTGATCCCGGCCGGCAGCCGGCTCGCCCGTACCGTGCGGCGGGTCGTGTCCCTCCACGACACGCGGATGACCTGGGAGGACACGCTCACGACGGTGGCCGAGGAGACCGCGGGCCTCGGCTGGATCCACACCATCCCGAACGCCGCCGTACTCACCGCAGGACTTCTGTACGGCGACGGCGACTTCACCCGCACCATCACGCTCACCGTCCGCGGCGGCCTGGACACCGACTCCAACGGAGCGACGGCCGGCTCGGTGGCCGGGGTGCTGACCGGGGCGGACGCGATTCCGGCGCAGTGGAAGGAGCCGCTGGAGGACACCGTCCGCAGCGCGGTGTTCGGCTTCGACGGGGTGCGGATCAGCGAGCTGGCGGAGCGGACGGTGCAACTGGCGGAGGCGGAGCCATAGAGGCCGAGCTGGTTACCCTTCCTGGATGACCTCCACGCCAGACTTCGCCACGTACCTCGCCGGTCTCCCTCGCATTCTCGCCAGGGCCGCCGCCCTCTTCCGCGACACCGCGGGCCGGGTGCTGCTCGTCGAGCCCAACTACCGTGAGGGCTGGGCGCAGCTTTGTGGGTGGAGCGGTCCGACACGGGATGCCGCTAGCGGGTGAATCTCTCTTGTTCGCGTACCGCGAGGGACAGTTCTTGCATGGCCTCGCGGGCGCGGTCGCGCTCTTCCTCGTCGAGCGCAGCAAGCACGCGTGCCGCCTGGAGGCGAATGGTCTCGGGCAAGGCGTCCTGGGCCGCGATCCGGTAGGCGTAGGTGCGGCGGGCGGCCCGCTCCTCGGCGGTAACGCCATCGGGGCTCGACGGGAAGACCGCGGCTTCGTATTGGGCCACACCGAGAAGCAGGCCGTGGGACAGCCCTTCGGCGAAGCCGCGGTCGTGAGCGGCCTGGTGGGCTGCGTTGAACTTGGCCATGCTGCGGCGGCGGGCCAGGAAGGCTCCGAGAGCCGCTGCACATCCGCCGGTCAGCGCGGAGAGCCCTGCTGTGCTGGGCCCGCCCAGGAACGCGCCAATGAGCCCGCCTATCGAGGCCATGAGACAACACGGGGAGCGGGACAGCGCGGATGACGTACTCGCACAACTGGCGAAGTTCGAGGACGAGTTCGTACCCCGGGGGCTCAGGATGAGCGTCATCGATCCTCCCCTGGGTCACTTCCTGACCCCTTCCAGGGGTAGCGCTAAGAACGGGGTTTCAGCGTGTACGGCGCCATGTGGGCCGCCGCGCTGATCTCCGCGGCGTTCACCGCGCCGACGGTGCGGCATGCCGTCGACACCGCGCTCACCGTCGTACCGGCGAGCTGCCGTCTGGCCCGGACCGTGCGCCGGGTGGTCTCCCTGTACGAGACCCGGCTGAGCTGGGAGGACACCCTCACCACCGTCACCGACGAGACATCCGGCCTCGGCTGGATCCACACCGTCCCCAACGCGGCCGTGCTCACCGCCGGGCTGCTCCACGGCGACGGCGACTTCACCCGGACCATCGCCCTCACCGTGCGCGGCGGCCTCGACACCGACTCCAACGGCGCGACGGCGGGCTCGGTGGCCGGGGTGCTGACCGGCGCGGCGGCCGTCCCGGACCAGTGGAAGGCGCCCCTTGAGGACACGGTCCGCAGCGCCGTCTTCGGCTTCGACGGCGCCCGCATCAGCGACCTGGCGGGGCGCACGGTGCGGCTGGCCCGGACGAACACGGCCTCCGGGCTGGCTACCCTGCCGGAGTGACCACCACCGACACGTACGCCGCGTACATCGCGAGCCTCCCCCGGATCCTCGCCGGGGCCGCCGCGCTCTTCCGGGACGCCGAAGGACGGGTGCTGCTCGTCGAGCCCAACTACCGGGAGGGCTGGGCGCTGCCGGGCGGGACCGTCGAGTCCGACGACGGAGAGACCCCGCGCCAGGGCGCCCGCCGGGAGACCCTGGAGGAGATCGGCCTGGACCGCGAGATGGGCCGGCTGCTGGCCGTGGACTGGGTGCACGGCACCGGCCGACCGCCCATCGTGGCGTACGTGTACGACGGCGGTGTCCTCGCCGACACGGACCTCGGGGCGATCAGGCTCCAGGAGGAGGAACTGCTGTCCTGGCGGCTCGTGCCCCGCGAGGAGATCACCGCCCATCTCCCTGGTGCCCTGGGCCGGCGCGTCCTGACCGCGCTGGACGTACTGGCCGAGGGCTCGGGCACCGCCGAGCTGGAGAACGGCGACCGGGTGGGGTGAGCGGGCAGGCCGGGCGGGCGGGCGAGCGGGCGCGGCGATATCCGCTCGCCGCCCGCGCCCGGGCCGCCCTACCCTCGAACACATGACCAAGCCCCTCGTCGCCATCCTCAGCGGCGCCGCTATCTCGACGGACTCCGGGATCCCCGACTACCGCGGCCCGAACGGGCTGTGGCGGAAGGATCCCGAGGCCGAGAAGCTGGTGACCTACGAGTACTACATGGGTGACCCGGAGATCCGGCGCCGGTCCTGGCAGATGCGGCGGAAGAACCGGACGCTGAAGGCCGAGCCGAACGCGGCGCACCGCGCCGTCGCCGAGCTGGAGCAGTCGGGGACACCCGTTCGGGTGATCACGCAGAACGTGGACGGGCTGCACCAGCTCGCCGGGATGCCCGCCCGCAAGGTGCTCGAACTGCACGGCACCGCCCGGCAGGTGGTGTGCACCAAGTGCGGTGCGCGGGGGCCGATGGCGGACGCGATCGCCCGGGTCGAGGCCGGTGAGGAGGATCCGCCGTGCCTGGAGTGCGGGGGCATCCTCAAGTCGGCGACCGTCATGTTCGGCGAGCGACTCGACCCGGACGTCCTCGCTGAGGCCCTCGCCATCAGCAAGGCGTGCACGGTGTTCGTCGCCGTCGGCAGCAGCCTCCAGGTGCAGCCGGCCGCCGGCCTCGCGGGCGTGGCCGCGGACCACGGCGCCCGCCTGGTCATCGTCAACGCGGAACCGACGCCGTACGACGCCCGTGCCGACGAGATCGTGCGCGAGCCGATCGGCGCTGCCCTGCCGAAGTTGCTCGCCGCGCTTCAGGACGGTTAGAAGAGCCCCGCCCCGCGTTCGAAGTCCAGCAGTCGCTGCTTGCGGGGCAGGCCGCCGCCGTAACCGGTGAGGCTGCCGCCGGCGCCGATCACGCGGTGGCAGGGGACGATGATGCCGATGGGGTTGCGGCCGTTGGCGAGGCCGACCGCGCGGGAGGCCTGCGGATTGCCCAGGGCTTCGGCCAGTTCGCCGTAGGAGCGGGTCTCTCCGTAGGGGATCAGGGACAGCTGCTCCCAGACGCTGCGCTGGAACGGGGTGCCGTTCAGGCGCAGTTCGAGGGTGAACTCCGTCAACTCGCCGTCGAAGTAGGCGGCCAGCTGGTCCTTCACCTCGGCGAAGGGTTCGTCGTCGGGGTCGCCGAAGGTCTCCTCGGGCGGGCGGTGGCGCTGGTCGGCCATGTAGAGGCCGCAGAGGGTGCCGTCCTCGGCGACCAGGGTGAGCGGGCCGTAGGGGCTGTCGGTCACGGTGTGGTTCTTCATGGCAGGGTCCTTGAACGTCCTTATACGGGCAGGAAGTTGATCGGGTGACTGTCGGTCGCCCACAGGTACTGGACGGCGTAGGCCCGCCAGGGGCGCCAGGCGGCCGCGCGTGCGGTGAGGGCGGCCGGAGTGCCGGGCAGGCCCGACTCCTGGGCGGCGCGCCGGATTCCGAGGTCGGTGGGGAGGAAGGCGTCCGGGTCGCCGAGGGCGCGCATGGCGATGACGTCGACGGTCCAGGGGCCGAAGCCGGGAAGGGCGAGGAGCCGGGCGCGCGCCTCGGCCCAGTCGCTCTCGACGCCCAGGTGGAGGGTGCCGTCGGCCAGTTGACCGACCAGCGTGGTGAAGGTGGTGCGGCGGGTGCGGGGCATCGCCAGGGAGTCCGGCGGCACGTCCGCGAGCGCCTCGGGGGACGGGAAGAGGTGGGTGAGGCCGCCCTCGGGGTCGGCCACCGGGGTGCCGTGGGCGGTCACCAGGCGGGCCGCGTGGGTGCGGGCGGCGGCCGTGGAGACCTGCTGGCCGAGCACGGCCCGGACGGCGAACTCCGCCTCGTCGACGGTGCGCGGCACCCGGCGTCCCGGCGCCTTGTCGACCAGCGGCGCCAGGACGGGGTCGGTGCGCAGCCGCTCGTCGACGGCGACCGGGTCGGCGTCCAGGTCGAGCAGCCGCCGGCAGCGGCTGATGGCGACGGGCAGGTCCCGCAGGTCGCTGAGGGTGAGCCGGCAGGCGATGTGGTCGGGCTTCGGGGTGAGGGCGGCGATGCCGTGGCCGTAAGGCAGCCGCAGGGTCCGCCGGTAGGCGCCGTCCCGCCACTCCTCGACGCCGGGTACGGCGGTGGCCGCGAGGTGCCCGAAGAGGTTGTCGGGGTTGAGGGGGGCGCGGAAGGGCAGCCGCAGGGAGAGCGCTCCGGGCGTGTTCGAGGTGCTCTTCTTCGGGGCCCTGGCGCGCAGGTCGCTCGGGGACAGGGCGAAGACCTCGCGGACGGTGTCGTTGAAGGTGCGGATCGAGGAGAAACCGGCCGCGAAGGCGATCTCCGCCATCGGCAGCGGGGTCGTCTCGATCAACAGACGGGCGGTCTGGGCGCGTTGGGCTCTGGCGAGGGCCAGCGGGCCGGCGCCGAGTTCGGCGAGCAGCTGGCGCTCGACCTGCCGGGGGCTGTAGCCGAGGCGGGCGGCGAGGCCGGGTACGCCCTCGCGGTCCACGACCCCGTCGGCGATCAGCCGCATGGCGCGGGCGACCAGGTCGGCCCGCTGGTTCCACTCCGGGGAACCGGGGCTGGTGTCGGGACGGCAGCGCTTGCAGGCCCGGAACCCGGCCTGCTGGCAGGCGGCCGCGCTCGGGTAGAAGGTCATGTTCTCGGGTTTGGGCGGTACCACCGGGCAGCTGGGCCGGCAGTAGATGCGGGTGGTCAGGACGGCCGTGAAGAACCACCCGTCGAACCGCGCGTCCTTCGACTGCACGGCCCGTACGCAGTGCTCACGGTCGAGGTGCATCCCTTTCTGCATGGGTCCAGCATCGGCCACCGGGGTGGCCGATGCTGGCGGAAATCCGACACGAAGGTGCGCTGACCTTCGGGACCCCGAGGACCAGGAGGTGCTACGGCCGTCAGGCGAAGTAGTGGTCCTGGTCGAGGTCGGCCAGCAGCCCCGGCTGCGCGGGCCGCCAGTCGTACCGCTCGCGGGTCGCGGCGCTGGACGTGGGGTTGTCGTTGCCGACGAAGCCCGCCATCCAGCCGAAGTGACCGGCCGCCTCCTCCCGGGCGAGGGACACGACCGGCAGGTCGAGGCGGCGGCCGATGACCTCGGTGATGTCGCGGACCGGGACGCTCCCCTCGGCGCTCGCGTGCAGCACGGCACCGGCCGGGGCCGTCTCCAGGGCCTTGCGGTAGAGGGTGGCGGCGTCGAAACGGTGCACGGACGACCAGCGGTTGGTGCCGTCACCCACGTAGGCGGCGACACCCTTGTCGCGGGCGACACCGATCAGGTACGGGACGAAGGCGTGGTCGCCGGCCCCGTGCACCTGCGGGAGCCGGATCGCCGAGACCCGTACCCCGCGGTCGGCAAGGGCCAGGGCGGCCCGCTCCGACTCGCCCCGGTGCGCGCCGGGCGCCGCCGGGTCGGGGCCGTCGGTCTCGGTGCCGACGCGGCCCGGGGTGAGCAGGCCGGTCACGGAGCTGATGACCAGGGGGCGGCCGGAGCCGGCGAGCGCGTCGCCGAAGGCGGCGAGGACCGCGAGTTCGGTGCGCAGGGCACCCGGCATGTCGGAGAAGTCGTGGTTGAAGCCCGTGTGGACCACCCCGTCCGTCGCGTCCGCCGCGACCCGCAGGCCGTCGACGTCGTTCAGGTCGCCGCGGTGTGCCTCCGCTCCGGCCTCCTTCAGGGCCGCCTCGGCCGCGTCCGAACGGGCGAGGCCGAGCACCTGGTGGCCGGCGCCGAGCAGTTCGCGGACCACCGCGCTGCCGATGAACCCGGTGGCCCCGGTGACGAACACACGCATGACAAATCACCTCACGGAGAGCAACTGCTGGAACGACCTCAGCGTGCGCCCGGCCCCTGGCCCGGGTCCAAGACCTGTTCCGCACCCGGTGATGCCTTTCCGGTCATGACCGCAGCTCACCAACCGGACGCGGGGGCGCCGGGAGTAGAGTCGAGGGGTGCCCGAATCCTTCGTACCGCCGGTGGACCTGGAGCTGCGCCTGGTGCGCTACTTCACCGTGGTCGCCGAGGAGCTGCACTTCGGCCGCGCGGCCGACGCACTGCATCTCGCCCAGCCGTCGTTGAGCCGTCAGATCCGGCGCCTGGAGCGGGAGTTGGGTGTGCGACTGCTCGACCGCACGCCGCGCGGCACCCGGCTCACCGAGGCCGGGGAGGCCTTCCTGCCGCAGGCCAGGGAGCTGCTGCGGAGCGCCGCCCGGGCCACCGCCAGCGCCCGTTCGGCCGCCGCGCACGGCCCGTTCACCGTCGGGTACACCACCCACCAGATCGTCACCCCGGCCGTACGCGAGCTGCGCCACCGCCATCCGCAGGCCGACGTCCGCACCCTGCACGTGGACTGGAGCGAACCGCGCTCCGCGCTGCTGGACCACCGGGTCGACGTGGTGGTGACCCGGTTCCTGTTCATCGCCGAGGGCCTGGACATCACGGTCCTCTACGACGAGCCGCGCGTCCTCCTGGTACCGCTCGGCCACCGGCTGGCCGGCAGGGATTCGGTCACCCTCGCCGACTTCGCCGACGAACCGCTCCCCCGCTTCACCGGCGCCGACCGGATCGGCGCGAATCCCCCCGGCCACACCAACCTGGGCGCCCTGGTGGACACACTGGAGGACAAGCTGGAACTGGTCGCGAGCGGTGAGGTCGTGTCCCTGGCGCCGGCCGGGTTCCGCGGCAGCCTGCGGGCGGACATCGCCGCCGTCCCGATCGAGGACGCGGACCCCGTCCAGGTGGTCCTCGCCACCAGGGCCGGTGACCGGCATCCGCTGTTCCCGGCGTTCCGCCGTGCGGCGGAGGCCCATCTGGTCCCGTCCGGCGCCACCCGGACCGAACGACCGTATGCGGTAACCGGGGCCGGCCGATGAGCGGGTCCGGGAGAGTCACCCTGAACGACGTGGCGGCCGCCAGCGGTGTCTCGCGCGCCACGGTCAGCTTCGTCCTGAACGACGACCCGCGCCAGACCATCTCGGCCGCCACCCGCGACCGGGTACGGCAGGCCGCGCGCGACCTCGGCTACGTCCCGCACGGGGTGGCCCGCGCGCTGCGCGAGGGCAGCTCCCGGGTGGTGGTCCTGGACCTGGACCGGGGTCTGGAGGGCAACTACTCGCGCAGCTACGTCCGCGGCCTGGACGACGAACTCGCCGCGCACGGGTACGTCCTGCTGGTCCGGCACGGCCGGCACTCGGCGGAGGCGACCCAGCAGGTGCTGGACGCGATCACCCCGCGGGCCGTGATCCGGTTCGCCGAGCCGTATCTGACCGGTCACGACCTGGAGGACCGGGGCGGCGGCTGGAAGGACGGCCTCGCCGCGCACGCGGCCCTGCAGATCCGGCACCTCACGGAGCACGGGCACCGCCGGATCGCGCTGGCGCTGCCGGAGGAGGACTCCCCGCTGGCGGGGGCCCGGCGGCGGTTCGCCGAGCAGACCCTGCACGGCCTGGGCCTGCCGCCGCTGGTGCCGTTCACGGTGCCCCGGCCGCGTTCGGCGGGCACCGCGGCCGTGGCCGCTCTGCGCGCGGCGTACCCGGACGTCACGGCGGTCGCCGCCTTCGACGACGACCTCGCCCTGCGCACCCTGACCGCCCTGCACGACCTCGGCCTGGCCGCCCCCGGCGACCTGGCGGTGATCGGCTACGACGACACCGAGTACGGCGAGCTGAGCACCCCCGCCCTCACCACCGTGCACATCGACGCGGAGGCCCACGGCCGGCTGGCCGCGCGCACCGCGCTGGGGCTGGACACGGCGGGGCTGGTGCCGGTGCCGGCGCAGATCATCGTGCGGGACTCGGTGTGAGGGGAGTCCCGCACACCGAGTCCCGCACGCCGCGGTCCCGCACACCGGGTGCGGAACGGCCCGTCAGCCCACGCGGGTGTCCGCGGTGTCCGCCGAGTCGTCGCCGCGCACCACGCACAGCGCCCAGATGATGAATCCGGACAGCGCGATCATCACGACGGACCACACCGGGTAGTACGGCAGGGACAGGAAGTTGGCGATGATCACCAGCGCGGCGATGGCGACACCGGCGCCGCGTGCCCAGGCGGCCGGCTGGAAGAGGCCGATGCTGACGGCCACCGCGATCACGCCCAGGACCAGGTGGATCCAGCCCCAGCTGGTGAGGTCGAACTTGAACACGTAGTTGGGGGTCGTGACGAAGACGTCGTCCTGGGCGATCGCCATGATGCCCCGGAACACCGCGAGCAGTCCGGCGATCATGAGCATGACGGCGGCGAAGGCGGTCAGTCCTCCGGCCCACGCCATCCTGGCGGTGTGCTGGTGCGGCTGGTGTGCGGGATGTGTGGCGGTCATACGGCTGCCTCGATTCGTTCTCGGTTGGGGTGCTCAGCGCCCGTGGGCGGTGGGCACCGAGCCGGAGCCGGAGCGCTCGGCCGGCGGGTAGTCGCTCAGGACCAGCGCCTTGGCCTTGCGGAACTCCTCGTCCGAGATGTGACCGCGGGACTTCATCTCGGAGAGCTTGGCCAGTTCGTCGACGCTGCTGGTCTGCCCGGGGCCGCTCCGGGCGGTCTGCCGGATGTACGACTCGAACGCCTTCTGCTGGTCGCGGGCCTGGCTGATCTCCCGCTGCCCCATGCCCTTGCCCCGGGCGATCACGTAGACGAGGACCCCCAGGAAGGGGACCACGATGCAGAGGGCCAGCCAGCCGGCCTTGGCCCAGCCGCCCATCGAGTCGTCGCGGAAGATGTCCACGATGACCCGGAACAGCAGGACGAGCCACATGATCCACAGGAAGAGCCACAACATCGTCCAGAAGGCGCTCAGCAGCGGATAGTCGTATGCGAGGTAGGTCTGCGCGCTCATGTACGTCCTCCGTCCACGGCGCCGGCCGGTCGGCCGCGCCCTGCCCTCCCAGCGTGCGCACGGCAGGTGCCGGGGTTCCTCACCCGGTGCGGGTGATCGTGCGCGGTGCGGTACCCGCGGCGACCGGCGACCGCAGGTTGGGCGGCAGGGGGTGGCAGGCGGGATTCGGGCGAGCAGGCCACATGCCCGGGGCCGCCCCGTGTGCGAGGACCTTGCCGGCTCACCCACGGCGGGTGAGCCCGGCGTTCCGGGGCCGCTGGGGGCCGGACCGGCGTGCGCCCGGCCCCCGCGTTCGGGTCACCCGCGGCTGAGCCGGTCCGCCGTCGGGGCCTCGGCGGGCGCCGTCACTCCGGTTCGGGCAGCTGCCGCATCTCCACGACCCGCAGTCCCAGCGACAGACAGCGGTCCAGCAGACCGTAGAGCTGTGCCTCGTCGATGACGGGACCGAACAGGACCGTCTGGCCGGACATCGTCACATGCTCCAGCTCCGGGAAGGCCCGCGTGAGCACGTCCGACATGGTCCCTTCGACGCGGATCTCGCAGTGCATGAGCCGTCTCCCGCCGCCGGCGTGCTGCGGTCTACCTGGCGATCCTGCGCCATACGAGGACCGCAGGCCTCACCCGGCGCAGGTGAGTCTCGCGCCGTGTCCGGTTTCCGCGCGGGCTGACCGCTGACGCCCCGGCGGGGCTGCTCAGGGCGGGCCGACACGGCGGCGGGCAGGGCGCGGGCGGCCAGAGGACGGAGGCGGGAGCGGCCCGGCGGCCGCCTCGGGCTCACAGCAGTCCGCGCTCCCGGGCCCGGCGCACCGCGTCGCCGCGCCGGTTCACGCCGAGTTTCCGGTACACGCTCTTGAGGTGCGTCTTCACCGTGTTCACGGAGATGTACAGGTCGGCGGCCATCTCCTGGGTGGACATCAGCTGCACCAGTCGGGTCAGCACCTCGCGCTCGCGGCCGCTGAGCTCCTCGACGACCAGTACCGGTGGGCCGGTGCCGGTGCCCGGGCCGTCGTGCGGCGCGGGGACCTCGCCGAGCAGCCAGCCGGCGGCCAGGCCGTGCAGGTACGGGGTCTCAAGGAGACGCCGGATGCCGGGCCCGGCGTCCAGGAACGGGCGCCGCAGCCGGTCCTCGCGGGCGTCCAGCAGGGCCCGGGCGAGCAGCTTGGCGGCGGCGGTGGTGTCCCCCGCCTCGGCCGCGGCCCGGGCCCGCACCAGCGTGGCCCGGACGGTGATCCCGGGGCCGGTGCGGTCGCTCACGCGGAGCCGCTCGACCGTCTCGACGGCCTCCGCGCGACGGCCGGCGGCGAGCCGGACCCAGGCCACGTCCGCCGCGTAGGCGGGCTCCCCGGAACCGGGCATCGCGGCCAGCATCTCGGCGGCCGCGTCGGGACGGCCCTCGGCGAGATGGACGGCCGAGGCGGTGAGCGCCGCGTGCGCCTCGGCCCAGGGCGAGGTCGTCAGGGCCGCGACGGCCGGGGTCGCGGCGTTCGCGGCCGCCTGCGCGTCACCGAGGGCCAGCAGCAGCCTGGTCGTCGCCAGCGCCCGGCACGCCTCGGTCACCGGGTCGGCCCCGACGGCGCCACAGGCGGCCGCTTCGTCCAGCAGGGACCGGGCCCGCTCCAGTTCGTCGCGGTCGACGGCCACGGCGGCCAGCACCAGCTGCCCGAGACCGGCCCCCGGGAACGGGCACCCGCCGGCGTCGCGGCTCGCCTCCGCCGCGGCCAGGGCCTCGCTCTCCGCCTTGCCGCCCCAGCCGTCGAGGTAGTCGACGAGTGCCAGATGGCCGAGGCAGTCCTCCCGTGGCAGTGCCGTGGCGGCGTCGCCGGGGCCGTCGAGCACCTCGGCCAGGGCGGCGCGCGCCGCGTCGAAGCACCCGGCCCACACCCGTGCCGAGCCCAGATGGGTGAGCAGCAGGGCGCCGAGTTCGGGGTGCTTCGCCAGGAGGTGGGCGGGCATCTCACGGCGCAGTCGTGCGGCCGTGGCCATCGCCTGCTCGGCTCTGGCAGGGGCACCGGTCAGCCGGGCGGCCAGGGATTCCAGGAGCGCGCAGCTCAGCCGGCTCGCGTCGGCGGCCGCACCGGCGGGCAGCTGCTCCTCGGCGTGGCCGAGGTGGGCCAGGCCGTGGTCGATATCGTGCTCGGACAGTGCTCGGGCCGCCCTGACCAGGTCCGCTGCCGCGCCCGTGGCCTGCGGGTCCATCCGGGAGAAGAAGTCGCAGAGGTGGTCCGCGCGCAGGCCGGTGAAGAGCCGGCCGATCGCCAGGTCGTCGACGAACACGCCGGCCGTGAACTCCCAGTCGCCCGCGGCGGCGCCGTGCGCCAGCGCCTCCGGCACCGCGCCGAAGTCCCGCAGCCACCGGGCGGCGCGCCGGTGCAGCTCCGGTTCGAGGCCCGGCAGCCGCGCCCGCAGATGCACCCGGAGGATCTCCCTGAACAACGGGTGCAGCCGGTACCAGGAGTGGCCGAGGTCCTCGACGAACGAGTTCTGGCGGCACAGCCCGGCCAGGAGCGACTCGGCACCGGGGCGGCCCGTCAGCGCCTCCGCCAGCTCGGGGCGGAACCGCTCCAGGACGCTGACGCGCAGGAGCAGGTCCTGCGTCTGGGCCGGTTGCAGTCCGAGGACCTCGGCGAGGAGGAAGTCGGCGATGGTGCTGCGTCCGGCCTCGAACTCCTTCAGGTACGTCTCCGGGTCGGTGCTCTGCCGGGCGGCGAGGGCGCTCAGCCGCAGTCCGGCGGCCCAGCCTCCGGTGCGGTCCACCAGGGCACGGGTGGCCGGGGCGGGCAGTCGCAGGCCGTGCCGGGCCAGGAGGTCGGTGGCCTCCTCGGGGGTGAAGGCGAGTTCGTCGTTCCTGATCTCGGTGATGGCCGCGGACGCCCGGTAGCGGTGCAGGGGCAACAGCGGTTCGGTGCGGCTGACGAGGACCAGCCGCAGTCCGTTTCCGGCGTGGTGCAGGACGAACTCCAGCTGTTCGGCGTTGTCCCGGGTGGTCAGCCGGTGGAACTCGTCGACCACCAGGACCACCGGCCGGTCGCGTCCGCTCAGCTCGGCGGCGAGGCAGGCCAGCAGCCGGTGGTCCACCCGGGCCGCCTTCCCGGGGCCGGGGCCCGCTCCGGCGGGCAGCGGGACGCCGGCGGAGTGCAGCGCGTGCAGTACATAGGCCCAGAACACGCCCGGCTGCTGGTCTCCCGTCTCACCGGTGAGCCAGGCCACGGGCTGCCCGAGTCCTGCCGCCCAGTCGGCGACGAGCAGTGTCTTGCCCGCGCCGGCCGCGCCGTTGACCAGGGTCAGCGGGGTGTCGAGGGCCTGGTCGAGGTGGTCGGTCAGGCGGGGCCTGCGCACGAAGGTGGCGGGCCTGGCCGGCAGGGCGAACCGGGTGCACAGGAACGGCTCCCCCAGCGGATCTGCGTACGGGACGGCTTCCCGTGCGCTGTCGTCCCTCGCGGCCACAGAGATCACCTCCCGTGTCCGGCGGGCAGTGGTCGGCGCTCCACTCGATCAGCATCCCAGTCCTGCCGCCACCGTGCAGGGCGCAGCGCCCCCGGCCCGTCCCTCGGGCCCCTTCGCCACGGGCGGCCGCCGTCAGGAGGCCGGCGTGTCCTGGTCCCGGCGCGGCGGCGGGCTGCCCAGCGGGCCCGCGAGAGCCGGTTCCTGGGCGAGGACCGCACCACAGCTGATGCTGAGGGTGGCGGCCAGGCACACCACGATCAGCCAGGACAGGAGCACGAACACCGACCCCAGGGAGCCGTATCCGGCCAGTGCGCGGTTGAGCGCCCGCGGCATGTAGAGCTTCGCGGTCACCGTCAGGGCGGTGAGCGCCAGGGCCGTGATCAGCGCACCGGGCAGCAGGGGTTTCCAGCCGATGCCGCCGCCGAGCAGCAGGTGCTGCGTCCACCACCACAGGCCCGCCTGGGCGACGAAGGTGACCGGAAGGCCCAGCCAGGCGCCCAGCCCGAAGCCGTCGTGCAGCGCGCCCTGAAGGATCAGCGCGACGATCCACAGCGCGAGCCAGGCCACCCAGCGCCACGGTACGAGCCGGATGCCGCCCCGGGGGATCTCCCAGGCCCGTCGGCACAGCCGTTGCACGGCCCGGCTGACCGCGGTGGCCGAGATCAGCACCATCAGCCCGCCGATCACGCCGGTGGTCTGCCGCAGGCTCTCGCCCTGGGGCTGCATCAGCTGCTGGAGCTGGGCGTCGGCCGGACCGGTCAGTCCGAACACCGAGCGCAGCGAGCGGACGAGCTGGTCCCGGACCGCCGGTGGGGCATAGGCGGCGAACACGAAGAGCAGCGGAACGGCGGCGAGGAAGCACTGGGCGGCCAGCCGGGTGGCGGTGTCGAAGATGTTCACGGACACCATGCGGTCCGCGAGATGGGTGACGACGGGGAACCGGACCTCGGCCCGCCGGTGCACCGCCTTCGCCCGGGCGACCAGCCGCGCGGTCCGCCGGCGCCACCGGGACGGCACGGGCCGGGAGCCGGTGCGCCGCACCCGCCCGCTGGTCGGCATGGCATCGCTCCTCTCCTGCGTCCAGAGTGCGGTGCGGGCGCGCCGGTGGCACTCCGGGGATCCCGTGCCGGGAGCGGGCCGGGATGTCGTCCGGACACCATGTGCCTACGCTCGTGGTCTCCGAGACGCCGGGGGTCTGCATGGTCCTCGACCTGATGCTCATCGCTCTGGCGATCACGCTCGACCCGCTGCCGCTGATGGCGTTCGTCCTGGTGCTGGCGTCGGACCGGGGGATCTGGAAGGGCCTGGTCTTCATCCTCAGCTGGCTGGCGTGCCTGACCGTGGTGATCGCGGCCGTCCTGGTGGCGACCGGGGGCCGGCCGCCGCCGCCGAAGTCTGCGCCCTCCACCGCCGCCCTCGCGGCCAAGCTCTTCATCGGGGTGGCGCTCGTCCTGTACGGCGAGCGGCGGCGCCGGCGGCTCGGCGGGCTCCGCGGCCGGGGTGCCGCGGGTCCGGACCGGCCCGCGGCACCCTCGTCGCCGGCCCCGGAGACCGACCAGGCCACCGTCTGGGGCGCGGCCGGCCTGGCGGTGCTCCTGCAACCCTGGGGCCTCGTCGCGGCCGGGGCGACGACGGTCGTGGAGGCGGACACCTCGCGCTTCACGACCTGGCTCGCCCTCTTCGGTTTCTGTTCCCTGGCCACCGCGAGCCTGCTGGTCCTTGAGCTGTACGGGGTGTTCGCCCCGGCGGCGGCGCGGGCCCGCCTGCTGCGGCTGCGCGCCTGGCTGGTGCGTCACCAGGACCAGGCCCTGGTGACGCTCTGCCTTCTCCTGGGCTTCTGGCTGATGGGCAAGAGCCTTTACCAGCTGACGGGATGCCCCGGGGCGGTGGCCGCGCCCGGCCGCAGAAGTGCGGTGGTCCGGTACGGGTGCTGAAATGAAGGTGCGGTCGTAGGACCGCCCCACACTGCCGTGTCGCTCAGGAGGAGTGGTCATGGACAGCGTCGAAGACATGGGCCCCGTCGACTACCTGGTGATCGAGTTCCCGGGCAGCCGCCTGACCGGCGAGGCCCTGCCCCTGCTGGTCGATCTCGCCGACCGCCGCGTCGTACGGATCCTCGACCTCGCCTTCGTCCGCAAGGACGCCGACGGCTCGGTCGCCGCGCTGGAGCTGCGGGATCTCGGCGACGACACCGCCGATCTGACCGTCTTCGAGGGAGCCTCGTCCGGGCTGCTGGACGAGGGTGATCTCGCCGAGGCGGCGAACGCGCTGGAGCCGGGCAACTCCGCCGCGGTCCTGGTGTACGAGAACCTGTGGGCCGCGCCGCTGGCCCGTGCGCTGCGGCGCACCGGGGCCGAGCTGGTCGCGAGCGGCCGGATCCCGGTGCAGGCCCTGCTGGCGTCGCTCGACGCCGTGGAGGGGACGACCACGCCACCCGGCGGCTCCGCGGCCGCGTGAACGGAGATGATCGACCATGCCCGGACTGCTGCGTGGAGTCGCGCGTACCGCCGTCGTCGCCGGCACCGCCACGGCGGTGTCCAACCGGGTCTCGCGCCGCCAGGCGGGCCGGTGGGCCCAGCAGGACTACGACCAGCAACAGCAAGCCGCCCCTGCTGGGCCGCCGCCTGCCGCGCAGCCCGTCGCCGACGAGATGACCGTCAAGATGGACCAGCTCAAACAGCTGGCCGATCTGAAGGCGCAGGGCGTCCTCACCGAGGAGGAGTTCGCGGAGCAGAAGCAGCGGATCCTGAGCTGACGCGCAGGTCCGGTCAGGGGAGCTGCCGGGCGAAGGCCTCGTAGGCCCGCTCGTCGAAGAGCACGAAGCGCACCTCCTCGACGGCCGTGTCCGTCTCCCGGACCGTCGTCACGGCGATCCGGGCGCCGTCGTCCATCGGCCAGCCGTAGATGCCGGTGGAGACGGCGGGGAACGCGACCGTGCGGGCGCCGAGTTCGTCGGCGCGCTTGAGGGACTCGCGGTAGCAGGAGGCCAGCAGGTCGGAGCGGTCCTCGCTCGTGGAGTGCACGGGGCCGACGGTGTGGATGACCCATCGGGCGTCGAGGTCGCCGGCCGTGGTGGCGACGGCCTGGCCGGTGGGGAGGCCCTTGCCGTACTGGGAGGCGCGCAGCTTGCGGCACTCCGCCAGGACGGCGGGGCCGCCGCGCCGGTGGATGGCGCCGTCGACGCCTCCGCCGCCGAGCAGGGAGGAGTTGGCCGCGTTGACGATGGCGTCGACGCTCTGCCGGGTGATGTCGCCCTGGACGAGGGTGATGCGGGTCATGACTGTCGCAGCCTCCTCCACACGGCCTTCGCCGCGTTGTGCCCCGACATGCCGTGCACACCCGGACCGGGCGGGGTGGCCGAGGAGCAGATGAAGACGGCGGGGTGCGGGGTGCGGTACGGGTGCAGGGACAGTTTGGGGCGCAGCATGATCTGCAGGCCGGTGACCGCGCCGGTGCCGATGTCGCCGCCGACGTAGTTGGCGTTGCGGGCGGCGAGTTCGGCGGGGCCGGCGGTGGCGCGGGCCAGCACGCGGTCACGGAACCCCGGAGCGAAGCGCTCCAGTTGACGCTCCATCACCTCGGTCAGGTCACCTGTCCAGCCGCTCGGCACATGGGCGTACGCCCAGAACACCTGCTTGCCCTCGGGCGCGCGGCTCGGGTCCACCACACTGGGCTGCACGGTGATCATGAACGGGCGGTCGGGGGCGCGGCCCTCGCGGGCGGCGGCGCGCAGGGCGGTGCCGATCTCCGCGCTGTCCGCGCCGATCTGCACGGTCCCGGCGCGGCGGGCCTCCGGCGCCGTCCAGGGGACCGGCCCGTCCAGCGCGTAGTCGATCTTGAAGACGCCCGGGCCGTACCGGTAGGCCTGGTAGTAGTTGCCGAGGCCGGCGATCCGGGCGAGGGCGGTGGGCGAGGTGTCGAAGACGTACGACCGCGCGGGCGGCAGGTCGTCGAGCCGCTTGACCTCGTAGTCGGTGTGGATCGCGCCGCCGAGGTCCTTGAGGTACGCGGCGAGGGCGTCGGAGATGGCCTGGGAGCCGCCCCGGGCCACCGGCCAGCCGCGGGCGTGCGCGGCGAGCGCGAAGACCAGGCCGATGGCGCCGGTGGCGAAGCCGCTGAGCGGGGCCATGACGTGGGCGACGAGACCGGCGATGAGAGTGCGGGCCCGCTCGTCGCGGAAGCGGCGCAGCAGCAGGGTGGCGGGCGGCAGCCCGGCCAGGCCGAACCGGGCGAGGGTGACCGGGTCGCGCGGCAGCGCGGTCAGCGGCAGGGACATGAAGTCCCTGGCCAGGATGTCCCACCTGGGCAGGAACGGCTCGACCAGCCTGCGGTAGGTGCCGGCGTCACGCGGTCCGAAGGAGGCCGCGGTCTCCGCGACGGAGCGGGCCAGCACGGCCGCGCGGCCGTCGGGGAACGGGTGCGCCATCGGCAGGCCGGCGTGCAGCCACTCCAGGCCGTACCGCTCCAGGGGCAGGGCGCGGAACGCCGGCGAGTTGATGCCGAGCGGGTGGGCCGCCGAGCACGGGTCGTGCCGGAAGCCGGGGAGGGTGAGCTCCTCGGTGCGGGCGCCGCCGCCCACGGTGTCCCGTGCCTCGAAGAGAGCCACGGAGAACCCGCGCCGGGCCAGCTCCACGGCGGCCGTCAGGCCGTTCGGCCCCGCCCCCACCACGACCGCATCGAGCATCGACGGCACCTTCGGACCCCTTCGTCAGCCGATGGCCACTCGGCTTCAGGATATGCCGGGGGACTGACACTCCCCTCGCTCGGGTTACCAGTGCGGGTTCAGCAGCAGGTCCACGATCCGGTGCGCGGTGGCGGCGTCACGGGCCGCGGTGAACGGCAGCGTGTTGCCGCCCGTGACGTGGAACGGCTCGCCGGCCAGGGTGAGGTGGGCGCCGCCCGCCTCCTCGACCAGCAGCAGCCCGGCCGCGTGGTCCCAGGCGGCCTCCCACGAGAACGCGGTGGCGTCCAACTCGCCCCGGGCGACGGCGAGATACTCCAGGCCTGCCGAGCCGCAGGCGCGCGGGGCGAACCCGTCGCTCCACAGCGGGAACAGCGCGCGCTTCTGCTCGTCGGTCGTGTAGTCCGGGTGGGAGGTGGCCACGCGCAGGTCCCGGCCCGCCTCGGGGGCACCGGAGAGCAGGCGCTCGCCGTCGAGGAAGGCGCCCTTGCCCCGTATCGCCGTGGCGAGTTGCTCACGGGCCGGGACGTAGGTCCAGGAGGCGAGCAGGACGCCCCGGTGGGCGAGCGCCACCAGGGTGCAGAAGCCGTCCTCGCCGCGCACGAACTGGCGGGTGCCGTCGACCGGGTCGACGATCCACACCGGCGCGTCGTCCTGGAGCGCGTCGTAGGTCTCCGGATCGGCGTGCACCGCCTCCTCGCCGACCACGACGGAGCCGGGCAGGAGGGGGCCGAGGGCCGCGGTGAGGTACCGCTCGGCGAGCCGGTCGGCGTCCGTCACCAGGTCGTGCGGGCCGCTCTTCTGGTCGACCTCGTGGTCGGCGAGCCGGCGCCAGCGGGGCAGGATCTCGGTCCGGGCGGCCTTGCGGATGGCGTCCTCGACGTCACCGGCGTGCTGGAGGAGAAACTCGTCGATGGTCTCCGTTGCTTCGATCATGCCTCCATGAGAGCACGCGGCACTGACAATCCCCGCCGCCCGGATGTACGGAACATGGAATACGGACGAACAACCGGTACCGGTGATCAGCGGTCCGTCGGCGGACGCACCAGGTCGGCGCGCCGGCGTCAGCGCCCCACCGCGTAGCCCTGCATCCCGCGCGGGTTCGCCGCCGCCGACAGGATCCCGGTCCGCGGGTCCCGCGCCACCGCGCACAGCCGCCCCTCCGACCAGCCCGGCCCGACCGTCACGTCGTGGCCTCGCCGCCGCAGCTCCGCCACCGTCTCCGGGTCCGTGCGGGACTCGACGGTCACGCTCCCGGGGCGGCGTGCACGCGGGTAGAACGAGCTGGGGAAGCTGTCGTTGTGCCAGTTCGGGGCGTCGATCGCGCCCTGGAGGTCCAGGCCGCCGCGGACCTCGCCGCGCAGCGCGACGGCGAGGAGGAAGTGCAGCTGCCACTGGTCCTGCTGGTCGCCGCCGGGCGTGCCGAAGGCCAGCACCGGGACGCCGTCGCGCAGGGCGATCGACGGGGTGAGGGTGGTGCGGGGGCGGCGGCCGGGCGTGAGGGAGTTGGGCAGACCCTCCTCAAGCCAGGCCATCTGGAGCCGGGTGCCCAGCGGGAAACCCAGTTCGGGGACGACGGGGTTGGACTGGAGCCAGCCGCCGCTCGGCGTGGCCGCGACCATGTTGCCCCAGCGGTCGACGACGTCCAGGTGGCAGGTGTCGCCCCGGGTACGGCCGTCCTCCGCCACCTGCGGGTCTCCTGGCACCTGCGCGACGGTCGGCTCACCGGCGCCGAGCGGGTCGAAGGCCGTGTCCGGCCGGGTCCCCAGGCGCGCGTACCCGGGCAGCCGGGGCTCGCGTCCGCCGGGGCTGCCCGGCCGCAGCTCGTCGGAGGCCTTGGTGCCGATCAGCTCCCGCCGCCCGGCGTTGTACGCGGCCGAGAGCAGTTCGCTCAGCGGCACCTCGGCCGCGTCCCCGTACCAGGCCTCGCGGTCGGCCATGGCCAGCTTGCAGCCCTCGATGAGGAGGTGGACGTAGTCGGCGGAGCCGTACGCGGGCAGGTCGGCCGGCAGCAGGGCGAGCTGCTGGAGGAGGGCCGGGCCCTGACTCCACGGGCCCGCCTTGCACACGGTCCAGCCGTTCCAGTCGTACGAGACCGGGCTCTCGTAGTGCGCGGACCAGTCGGCCAGGTCGGCGGCGGTGAGGGTGCCGGTGTGCCGGGCGCCGCTGGTGTCCATGATCGGGCGGCCCGCCTGCCGGACCAGGGCCTCGGCGATGAAGCCGGTGCGCCACACCTCGCGGGCCGCGTCGATCCGGGCCTCGCGGTCCCCGGCGCCCGCGGTCTCGGCGAGCAGCCGCTTCCAGGTGGCGGCGAGGGCGGGGTTGCGGAAGAGCTCACCGGGACGGGGTGCCCGGCCGCCGGGCAGGTAGAGCTCGGCCGATGACGTCCACTCGGTCTCGAACAGCTTTCGGACGCTCTCCACCGTGGCGCCGACGTTCTCCACGGGCGGGTGCCCGTGTTCGGCGTACCCGATGGCGTACTTCAGGACCTCCTCCAGCGGCTGGGTGCCGTGGTCGCGCAGCAGGAGCAGCCAGGCGTCGAAGGCGCCGGGGACGGCGGCGGCCAGCGGGCCGGTGCCGGGGACGAGGTCCAGGCCGAGACCCCGGTAGTGGGCGACGGTGGCGGCGGCCGGGGCCACGCCCTGCCCGCACAGCACCCGTACCCCGCCGCCGGCCGGGGCGAGCAGGATCGGCACCTCACCGGCGGGTCCGTTGAGGTGCGGCTCGACCACGTGCAGGACGAAGGCCCCGGCGACGGCCGCGTCGTAGGCGTTGCCGCCGTTCTCCAGGACCGCCATCGCCGACTGGGAGGCCAGCCAGTGCGTGGACGACACCATGCCGAAGGTGCCCTGGAGGGTGGGACGGGTGGTGAACTGCATCTGTCACCTCGCTGCGCGCACGGCCGGGGCAGGTGTCTGGCAGTTACATGCTTTCACGGCCGTGGCGAGGCGAACCCCGTCGTGGGGTCCGCCTCTCCCGTCACTCGTCCGAGTCGGACTTGTTCGACGCCGCCGCGTACGCCTGGGCCGGTGTCATCGCGATCCCGTTGAGGCTGACCGTCTTGTAGGGGCTGACCTTGGCGCAGGTCTTGGAATCGCTGGCGGTCGAGGCGTTGGCGTTGGCGACGGCCGCCTTGGTGTCGCCGGCGCTCGCCGGGTAGGAGGTGCCGCTGGTCCAGTCGCTGCCGATCACCAGGGTGACGCCCGTGCCGCTGCCCGCCTTGAGATGCGCGCTGGGCAGGTCGAGAGCCTTGGCGACGGTCTGCGCCTCGGCCTTGTCGCCGCTGCCGTAGGTCAGGGTGGTCGTGGTGGCGGAGTTCGGGGCGTTGGCCGTGCTGGTGCCGGTGCTGAAGCCCTGGGAGATCAGGGAGTTCGCGATGGCGGAGGCGCGGCCCGTGATGTCGGTGCCGTTCTCCACCGTCACGGCGATCTGGGCCGCGGGGACGGTCGCGGTGGCGGTCGGCTTCGCGCTCGCGGCCGCCGAGGCCGCCGCCGACTTCTTGCCCGAACCGGTGGTCAGCGACTGGTCGTTGGCCATGGTGGCGAAGAGGTCCTTGGCGCCCTCGCCCACCACCACACGGTTGCTGTTGTTCGGGTCGGGCGCCGTCTGCATGGTGGTGAACGTCATCCGCTTGGTGGGGACCTTGTTCACGTCGGCCGCGAGCGAGATCAGCTTCTTGACGGTGCCGAGCCCGTCGTCCACGGTGAGCGCCTTGGTCGCCGCGTCGGCGAGGTTGTAGACCGCGGTGGGGTCGGTGAGCGTGCCCGCGCTCTTGAACTTGCGGATCATCGCGCTGAGGAAGATGTGCTGCGAGACGGTACGGCCGAGGTCGCTGCCGTCGCCGAAGCCGTGCCGGGAGCGGACGAACTCCAGGGCGGCCTGGCCCTTGAGGGTGTGGGACCCCTTGGACAGCTTGAGGTGCGAGTAGGTGTCGTACACGTTGGAGCTGACGCACACGGAGACACCTCCGACCGCGTCGGACATCTTGACCACGCCGGAGAAGTCCAGCTTGACGAAGTGGTCGATGGGGATGCCGGTGAGCTGGTGAATGGTGGCGACCTGGCAGGAGGGGCCGTACTGGAGTGCGCTGTTGACCTGGCCGTAGTAGCCGGACGTGGCGGTCTTGTCGGCGGTGTCCTTGCAGGCCGGGACGTCGACCATGGTGTCGCGGGGGATGCTCATGACGGTGGCGTTGGAACGGTCGGCGGATATGTGGACGACCATCTCCACGTCCGCGTTGCCGTTGCCGGTCTGCACCCCGGTCTGGGAGCAGCCGCCGCCGAGCTTGCAGTCGGTCTTGCTGGTACGGGCGTCCGAGCCGATCACCAGGATGTTGATCGGGGTCCGGCCGAACGCGTCGGCCTTCTCGGTGCCGCCCTTGCCGTCGAGGGAGACGCTGTTGATGTTGCCGTTGAGGTGCTGGTAGAACCACCAGCCGGCGCCGGCCGTGACCAGGACCAGGACGGCCGTGCACAGGCCGATGATCTTCAGGACCCGCTTGCCGCGGCCCGCCGGTCTGGCCCGCCGGGACCGCCTGCCGCCGCGGGTCTTGGCCGCCTGCCGGGCGGCGGCCCGGCCACCGGTCGGCCGCGTCCCGTCAGGCAGGGACCCACGCTGGCCGGGCACCCGGTCGGTGCGGCTGCGCGTGGCCTGGCCTCCCGGGCCGTCCCACGGGTCGGTCATCTTCCACTCCCATGAACGGTCGGGTCCGTCTGCGGGTACGGTCGGGCGTATGCGGCTGGATACGGGCAGCCGCGAGCTGGGCCCATTTGGGTTGCGTGATTGCGCAATCTAACAAACCCATAGCCCCCACAGCACAGACCCCACCAGAATTCACAGGTGAGGGATCTCATGAAACCTCCAGGACGCACCCGCCGTCCGCCCCCGTGCACCGGCCCCGGTCGGCGCGGTCAGACACCGGCCTCGTACAACCGGCGCACCCGTGCCGGGGCCTGGTGCGAGCGCGCGGTGAGTTGCCCGACGGTCACCCGCACCACGGTCACGATGTCCGGATCGTCCACGTAGTAGACCTGCCGCCGGCCCTCCCGCCGGGACCGCACCAGGCCGGCCAGCCTGAGCTTGGCCAGGTGCTGGCTGACCGCCGGCAGGGCGCCGCCGACCCGGTCGGCCAGGCACGTCACGTCGCTCTCGCCCTGGGACAGCGCCCACATGATGTGCAGCCGGGCCGGCGAGGCGAGCAGCCCGAACACCGCGGCCGCCTCCGTCAGCACCCCGTCGGAGGGGTCCGTGAAGCCTTCGGCACTCTCCCCCACAGCCCGCTCCCTCCCCGCACAGTCCCGGCACAGACGCCCACTCAGTGTAGCCGTGCGATCACCCCTCCCCGGGCGGCGTCCCCGCAATGTCCGCCACACGTTCCCCGCATTGTCATGAGCGGGTGACAGATCATCGACGGCTCGACGTCAGGCATCGCCCCCGCCCGCCTGCCGTTCCTAAGCTTGCGCAACAACGCAACTCAGCAAGGCACACCCGTACTGAAAGGCACAGAACGTGGGCATCATCGGCTGGATCGTCCTGGGTCTCCTCGCCGGAGCCATCGCCAAGGTCCTGCTGCCCGGCCGCGACCCGGGTGGCCTGATCGGCACCACCCTCATCGGCATCGCGGGCGCCTTCGTGGGCGGCTGGCTCTCCGCCCGCTTCCTCGACCGTCCGGTGGAGAAGCACTTCTTCGACCTCTACACCTGGGGCGCGGCGATCGCCGGCTCCCTGGTCCTCCTCGTGGGCTTCCGGCTGCTGTTCGGAAACTCGCGCGACTGACGGCCGGACGGGCGTCACGGTGACTCCGGTCACCCTCGGAGGCCGGATGCAGTCACGACATTCCGGATGTACAGGGACCGCGGAGGCACGACATTCCGGATGTAGGGGGACGGCCGGCGGCGGCTGTCAACGGGGCGCCGTGCCGGGCCCACAGGCAAGGCACGGATTCCGCTTCCACCCCACAGGGACTCGTGTGAAACTGGCGTCCCGTCCGCAGTGTGGACTCCTCCGCACACCGTCCCCCAGCGAGAAGTGCGACTTGCGTTCTCTTCCACTGCCGCTCGCCCTCACCGCGCGCCTGACGCCGGTCGCCGTGCTCGCCTGTGCGGGCTGGGTGATGGCGTCGGGCCCGGACAAGACGACGGCCACCGGCTCAGGTGACACCTCGGCCCGGCAGACGGCCGGCCAGTCGGCGGACGACGCCCCGTCGTCCACCGCGTCGACGGCGGCCACCAAGGCGTACTCCGCCTCCCCCGCCCCCTGCGGCAGCATCCCCGTCGCCACCGTCAAGTCCCTGGTGCCCGGCGCGAAGACGGCCGGCAAGGAGATCCCCTCCACCGACACCAAGCTGCGCCGCACCTGCTCCTGGAACGCGCTCAAGGGGTACGACTACCGCTGGCTCGACGTCTCCTTCGAGATCATGGACACCGACGCGGCGGCCGCGAAGGAGTACAAGGACCGGGTCGCGGAGAAGAGCGGCGGCGGGGCCGTGCCGGGGCTCGGCGACAACGGCTACTCGGTCGTGAACCTCACCACCGAGGACAAGCAGCAGACCCGCGAGGGCGTGGTGATGGCCCAGGTCTCCAACGCGCTGGTGGTCGTCACCTACAACGGCAGCGACTTCGAGTCCAAGAAGGCGCCCAGCACGGACGTGATCAACAAGGGTGCCATCCAGGCGGCGAAGGCCGCGGTGACCGCGCTGAAGGGCAGCCAGTAGCCGGCCTGGCCGCCCTTCGTGCGCACGCCTCCTCCTGTCATGCCTCCTTGGGCCGCACCAGCAGGGTCAGCCCCAGGTACAGCACCAGGGAGGTGCCGAGGCCGACCGCCCAGCCGTAGTCGGCGAGCGAGGACAGGGCCGGGACGGGGCGGCCGTCGATCAGCGGTTTGAAGCTGGCGCCGCCGATCGCGAGGATGCCGCCGGACAGGAAGGCGACGACCGCCCGCCAGTTCCAGCCGCCGTCGTACCAGTAACGGCCGCCCGTGCGGTACAGGTCGGCCAGGTCGAGCCGGGTGCGGCGCAGGATCCAGTAGTCGGCGATGAGGATGCCGGCGACCGTGCCGAGCAGACCGCCGACCAGGCCGAGCCAGGTGAAGATGTAGCCCTGCGGGTCGGAGTACAGCTTCCACGGGAAGATCAGCACCGCGAGCACCGAGGTGATCAGGGCGCCGGTACGGAAACTGATCTTCCGGGGCGCGATGTTGGAGAAGTCGAAGGCGGGCGAGACCAGGTTGGCCGCGATGTTCACGGAGAGCGTCGCGACGAGGACGGTGACCAGGGCGTAGAGCAGGCCGACCACGTTGTCCGTCTTCGCGGCCAGTTGGACCGGGTCCCAGATCGGCTGCCCGTACACGGCCTGCGAGCCGGAGGTCACCAGGACGGAGAGGAAGGCGAAGAGGGTCATGGTGGTGGGCAGGCCCAGTGCCTGGCCCCAGGTCTGCGCCTTCTGGCTCTTGCCGTACCGGGTGAAGTCGGGGATGTTCAGCGACAGCGTCGACCAGAAGCCGATCATGCCCATCAGGGACGGCCAGAAGATCTTCCAGAAGCTCCCGCCCCAGCCGAGCTTGGAGGGCTGGTCGAAGAGCGGGCCGAGGCCACCGGCCTTGTTGCTCATCCAGATCAGCATCACGACGGCGCCGACCAGGACGAAGGGCGCGGCCCAGTTCTCGAAGCGGCGGATCGTCTCCATGCCCCGGTAGATGATCGCGACCTGGAGCACCCAGAAGAGCGCGAACGACAGCCACATGGTCCAGGGGTGGCCGCCGATCTCTCCCGTGTCGGACCAGCCGCTGCCGATCAGCTTGCCGGCGAGGAAGAAGATCGCCTCGCCGCCGATCCAGGTCTGGATGCCGAACCAGCCGCAGGCGACCAACGCCCGTACGACGGCGGGGAGGTTGGCACCGCGCACGCCGAAGGAGGCGCGGGCGAAGACCGGGAAGGGGATGCCGTACTTGGGTCCGGCGTGCCCGGTGAGCAGCATCGGAACGAGGACGATCAGGTTGGCGAGGGCGATGGTGAACACGGCCTGTTTCCAGTCCATGCCGACCGCGATGAGCCCGGAGGCCAGGGTCCAGGACGCCGTGTTGTGGGCCATGCCGACCCAGAGCGCGGAGAAGTTGTACGTGGTCCAGGTGCGCTTGGCGACGGGGACCGGCAGCAGGTCCTCGTTGGCGTACGGACCGCTCGGCGGCGGGGAGCCCGGGGTGAGCTCGACGCGCCCGTCGGGGAGGGCGACTTGACCGGACAGGGGTATGGCGGAGGGAGCGGTGTCGGTCATGGGCAGGCCAATCGGGGTGAGGTGGGACGGGAAAGGCCGTGCGGGCGGGGGCGGGGGGGTACGCGTGTGGGGTGCGCCCTGACCCCCTTCCCGGGACGGCGGGAAGGGGGAGACCAACTGTCAGGAGGGAGCTAGCCGTTGACGGCCGGGATGATCTTCGTCCCGTACGCGTCGATGGTGGCCTCCTGCGCGTCGTGCATGTCGTAGACGGCGAACTGGTCGACGCCCAGCTCACGCAGGGCGTTCAGCTTCTCGATGTGCTTCTCCGCCGGGCCGATGACGCAGAAGCGGTCGACGATCTCGTCGGGTACGAACTCGGTGTCGGGGTTCCCGCTGCGTCCGTGGTGCGAGTAGTCGTAGCCCTGGCGGGCCTTGATGTAGTCGGTGAGTTCGTCGGGTACGGCGGCGGAGTGCTCGCCGTACTTGGCGACCAGGTCGGCGACGTGGTTGCCGACCATGCCGCCGAACCAGCGGCACTGGTCACGGGCGTGGGCGAGGGCCTCGGGCGAGTCGTCCTCGGTCACGTAGGCGGGGGCGGCGACGCAGATGGTCACCTCGGACGGGTCTCGGCCGGCGGCCACGGCCGCGTCCTTGACCGCCTTGACCATGTACTCGGTGAGGTACAGGTCGGAGAGCTGCAGGATGAACCCGTCGGCCTCCTCCCCGGTCATCTTCAGGGCCTTCGGGCCGTACGCTGCCATCCACACGGGGAGTTCGGCGCCCGGCCTGATCCACGGGAAGCTGATGACGGTGCCGCCCAGATCGGCCTCCTCTCCCCGGCCCAGGGCGCGGATGACCTTCATGGCCTCGCTTATGCGGGCGAGGGTGTTGGGCTTGCGCCCGGCCACCCGCATCGCGGAGTCGCCGCGGCCGATGCCGCAGACCGTGCGGTTGCCGAACATGTCGTTGAGGGTGGCGAAGGTGGAGGCGGTGACCTCCCAGGTGCGGGTGCCCGGGTTGGTGACCATCGGCCCGACCGTCAGCTTGCTGGTGTTCGCCAGGATCTGACTGTAGATCACGAAGGGCTCCTGCCAGAGCACGGCGGAGTCGAAGGTCCAGCCGTACCGGAAGCCGTTGCGTTCGGCCCGTTTCATCAGGCTGATGACCCGGGAGGCCGGCGGGTCGGTCTGCAGGACGAGTCCGAAGTCCATGGGCGCGTCTCCTAGTTGAGGTACTGGCAGGTGGAGCGCGGGGTGTAGACACCGTGCCCGGCGTGTCCGGTGTACTCCCGCTCGGTGATGACGAGTTCGCCGCGCGAGAGGACCGTCTCCACGCGGCCGGTGAGGCGCTTGCCCTCGTACGCCGAGTAGTCGACGTTCATGTGGTGGGTCTCGGCGGAGACGACCTGCTCGGCGTGCGGGTCGTAGATGACGACGTCGGCGTCGGCGCCCGGGGTGATGGTGCCCTTCTTCGGATACATGCCGAACATCCGGGCCGGGGTGGCGCAGGCGATCTCGATCCAGCGGCGGCGCGTGATGTGCCCGTCGACGACGGCCTGGTGGAGCAGGTCCATCCGGTTCTCGACGCCGGGCAGCCCGTTGGGGATCTTCGAGAAGTCGCCGCGGCCGAGTTCCTTCTGGCCGACGAAGCAGAAGGGGCAGTGGTCGGTGGAGACGACCTGGAGGTCGTTGGTCCGAAGACCCTGCCAGAGCTTGGCCTGGTGCTCCTTGGGGCGCAGCGGCGTCGAGCACACGTACTTCGAGCCCTCGAAGTCCGGTTCCGCGAGGTTGTCGGTGGAGAGGAAAAGGTACTGCGGGCAGGTCTCGCCGAAGACCGGGAGCCCCTCGTCGCGGGCCCGCGCCAGCTCGGCGACGGCCTCCATCGCCGAGACGTGCACGACGTAGAGGGGGGCGCCGGCGACCTGGGCCAGCCTGATGGCCCGGTGCGTGGCCTCGGCTTCGAGCAGCGCCTTGCGGACCTCGCCGTGGTAGCGGGGGTCGGTCTCGCCACGGGCCAGCGCCTGTTCCACCAGGACGTCGATGGCGATGCCGTTCTCGGCGTGCATCATGATGAGGCCGCCGTTCTCGGCGGAGCGCTGCATGGCGCGCAGGATCTGGCCGTCGTCCGAGTAGAAGACGCCCGGGTAGGCCATGAACTGCTTGAAGGAGGTCACGCCCTCCTCGACCAGCAGGTCCATCTCCTTGAGCGTCTCCTGGTTCACATCGGAGACGATCATGTGGAAGCCGTAGTCGATGGCGCAGTTGCCCTCGGCCTTGGCGTGCCAGGCGTCGAGTCCCTCGCGAAGGCTGTGGCCGACGCTCTGCACGGCGAAGTCGACGATGGTGGTCGTACCGCCCCAGGCGGCGGCCCGGGTGCCGGTCTCGAAGGTGTCGGAGGCGAAGGTGCCGCCGAACGGCAGCTCCATGTGGGTGTGGGCGTCGACACCGCCAGGGATGACGTACTTGCCGGTGGCGTCGATCGTCCTCTCGGCGGTGAAGGCCTCGGCGGCCGGGGTGCCGGAGGCGGCGAGGGCGGCGATGCGGCCGTCCTCGATCAGGACGTCGGCGTGGATCTCGTCGGACGCGGTGATGACGAGTCCGCCGCGGATGAGGGTGCGGCCGGTGGTCATGGGGTCCTCTCGTTCGTGGTCACGTGCCGGTCCGATGTGACTGGGCGCGCCCCTGACGGGGCGCTTTTACGACGGGGCGCTGTTACGGCGCCGTCAGCGGGCCGTACGCGTCCGGGCGGCGGTCGCGGAAGAACTGCCAGCGGTCGCGGACCTCGCGGAGCTTGGCCAGGTCCAGGTCGCGGACGACGAGTTCGGTCTCCTTGTCTGAGGCCGGCTCGCCTGCGAACTGGCCTTCCGGGTCCACGAAGTAGGACGTGCCGTAGAAGTCGTTGTCGCCCAGGTCCTCCACACCGACCCGGTTGATCGCGCCGACGAAGTACTCGTTGGCGACGGCCGCCGCCGGCTGCTCCAACTGCCAGAGGTAGCGCGAGAGTCCGCGCGAGGTGGCCGACGGGTTGAAGACGATCTCGGCACCGGCGAGGCCCAGCGCCCGCCAGCCCTCCGGGAAGTGGCGGTCGTAGCAGATGTAGACACCGATCTTCCCGACGGCCGTCTCGAAGACCGGCCAGCCTGCGTTCCCCGGGCGGAAGTAGAACTTCTCCCAGAATCCCGGGACCTGCGGGATGTGGTGCTTGCGGTACTTGCCGAGGTAGGAACCGTCGGCGTCGATCACGGCGGCGGTGTTGTAGAGGACGCCGGGCTGCTCCTCCTCGTACACCGGCAGGATCAGGACGAGGCCCAGTTCGCGGGCGAGGGCCTGGAAACGCTGGACGATCGGGCCGTCCGGGACCTGCTCGGCGTACTCGTAGAACGCCTTGTCCTGGACCTGGCAGAAGTAGGGCCCGTAGAACAGCTCCTGGAAGCACAGGACCTGGGCGCCCTGCGCGGCCGCGTCGCGGGCCGCCTGCTCGTGGACCTGGATCATCGATTCCTTGTCGCCGGTCCAGGCGGTCTGGAAGAGGGCGGCACGAATCACTCGGCTCATCGGGACCTCCGGTCGCTCGGGCGTGTGTCGCTCGATGTGCGAGGAGCCTAGAAAGTCCGAAAGCGGGCTTCGATTGCCATCGTGTCACGTCTGCGGGCGCCCGGCGTGCCACGGTGTCACGCTGCCGTTGGCCCATGTTTCACCGCCGTTTTCCCAGGTAGTCGCAGGTTTCACTGCTGTTGCGCGTCATGCGCGAGGAGTGCGATGTGCACGGAGGCGGCCTGCTCGAAGTCGTCGAGATCGACGCCGAGCCGGGTCTGTATCGCCTCCAGGCGGCGGTACAGCGCGGGCCGGGAGACATGGTGGAGCTGGGCGGTGCGGGACTTGTTGCGGCCGGTCGCGAGGTAGGTCCGCAGAACGCCGAGCAGGTCCTGGCCGGTGCCGTTCGGGCACAGCAGGCCGTCCAGCTCCCGCTCGGCGAAGGACTGGACGTGCGGGTCGTCCCGCAGCAGCCGGATCAGGCCGCGCAGGTGGACGTCCCTGAGGCGGACGACGGCCGGGAGGCCGAGGGCGGCGGCGGTGTCGGCGACCGCGTCGGCGACGTGCTGGGCCTCGCGCAGACCGACGGGCACGTCGTCCCAGACGGTACGGGCTCCCGCGGCGGCGACCACCGCGCGGGGCCCCGCCGACTCGTCGTGCAGCCGGGCGGCGAAGTGCGCGGCGAGGGCGTCGGCGTCCTGGTCGCGGGCCAGGCTGAGGAGCACGGCGGTGGTGCGCTCGGTGAGTTCGGCGACGAGTCCGGGCAGGCCCAGCAGGCGCAGGATCCGCTCCAGTTGGGCCGGTTCGGCGTCCCGTACGACGAGCGGGACGAAGCTCCGCCGGTTGACCGGGAGACCGGCCGCCCGGGCTCTGGGCAGCAGTTGGCGTGCCGGTACGACCCCGGAGACCAGGTCGGTCAGCAGGCTCTGCGCGGACTGCTCCTCCCAGGTGTGGGCGGAGCCGCCGCCGAGCATGCGGTGCAGCACGAGGGCCTCGGCGGCACGGTCCGCGAGCAGCCGGCCGGTGGCGGTGTCGCCGCGGTGGCCGCAGAGCACGATCTGGCCCCAGCGCTCGCCTCGGCCGCCGAGTTCGGCGCGGATCCAGCCGTCGCCGGCGCTGCCGCCGGCCTGCCGGGCGATGCGCTCCCAGTCGCGCAGCACGTCGTCCACGGCCGACCGCTCCCCCGCGGTGGCGAGGACCCGGTGCGCGAGGTTGGTGACGACGACCGGGCAGGCGCTGTGCACGGCGACTTCGTCGAGGAGCCGTTGGAGGGGGGCACCGGCCGTGATGAGGCCGGTGAGGGCGGTACGGACCGACTCGGAGAGGCTGACGGCGGCGAACTTCCGCCGTACCAGGCGGGACTGGACCTCCTCCGTCAGTTCGGCGAAGGGGAAGGGGCGGTGCAGGACCACCAGGGGGAGGCCGCATCTGTTCGCCGCACGGCGCATGGCGTCGGGCGGGGCGGGGAAGGCGCGGCCGAGGCCGAGGACCACGGCGGCGGCCTCGGCCCGGTGCAGGGACTGGATGTACTCGGCCTGTTTCTGCTCGTCGCCGGCGAGCAGGACGCCGGTGGTGAGGACCATCTCACCGCCGGTGAGCATGACGCCGACGTCCGGGGCCTCGGCGACGTGCACCCAGCGGACGGGGCGGTCGAGGTGGGCGGCGCCGGCGACCACCTCCGGGTCGCCGGCGAGGACCCTTTCCAGGGCGAGGATCTGGCGGACCGACAGTATGGGGTCTGTGATGTACGGGGGATCCCAGGTGGCGGTCATCTTGCGTGGTCCCTTGGTCGGGTTCGGTGCGTTCGGAGACTGCGGGCCGGTGGGGGCTGGTCGCGCAGTTCCCCGCGCCCCTGAAGGGGCGCCGTGCAGCCCCCTGTTTTCAGGGGCGCTGGGGGTCCCCCCGGCCGAAGGCTGGGGGAGGAACTGCGCGACCAGCCACGACGGCGCCGCAGCCGGCACAGGCAGGTCACGGCACCTCCGGCGGAGCGCCTAGTAGGCACTCCTCAACGCCTGTTCGAGGATCGCCGCGCCCTCCTCCGCCTCCGCCACCGTCAACGACAGTGGCGGCGCGATGCGCAGGGCGCTGGTGTTGTGGCCGCCGCCCTTGCCGATCAGGAGGCCGCCTTCCCTGGCCGCTTCCAGGACGGCCGAGGCGGACTTGGGGTCGGCTTCGTCGGTGCCGGGCTTGACCAGTTCGACGCCGATCATCAGACCGCGGCCCCGGACCTCGCGGACGCCGGGCAGTTGGGCGGCGGCCGCGCGGAGGCGTTCGATGAGGAGGCCGCCGACGCGGCGGGCGTTGCCCTGGAGGTCGTGGTCCAGGAGGTACGACAGGTTGGCGAGGCCCGCCGCCATGGTGATCTGGGTGCCTCCGAACGTCGAGATGCTGTTGGAGTCCAGGCAGTTCATGATCTCGGCGCGGGCCACCACACCGCCGATGGAACTGCCGTTGCCGATGCCCTTGGCGAAGGTGAGGATGTCCGGCGGGCCGCTCTGGCCGTGTGCCTGCCAGCCCCAGAAGTGCTCGCCGGTGCGGCCCCAGCCGGTCTGCACCTCGTCGGCGATCCAGAGGATGTTCTGCTCCTGGAGCACCTTGCGGAAGGCCGCGTAAAGCCCGTCGGGCGGGGAGGTGAAGCCGCCGACGCCCTGGATCGGTTCGGCGATCAGCGCGGCCGGCGGGCGGGTGTGGCCGAGGAGGTCGCGCAGGTCGGCGACGCAGGCCGCGATGAAGTCACGGTCGTTCAGCTCGGCGAACGGGCCTCGGGTGCGGACGCCGCCGTGGACGTACAGCGTCTGGAGCGGGGACAGCGAGGTCGGGGACCAGCCCTTGTTGCCGGTGATGCCGACCGAGCTGAAGGAGCGGCCGTGGTAGCTGTTGCGCATCGCCAGGATCGTGTTGGTCCGGCGGTAGGTCGTCGCCAGCAGCAGCGCCGTGTCGTTGGCCTCCGTGCCGGAGGTGGTGAAGAAGACGCGGGCGTCCGGGATGCCGCTCAACTGCGCGATGCGCTCGGCGAGTTCGACCATCGGGCGGTTGAGGTAGAGCGTGGAGGAGTGGATGATCCGGCCGGCCTGCTCGCTCACCGCCTTCGTCACCTCGGGGAGCGCGTGCGCGGTCATCGTGGTGAGGATGCCGCCGAAGAAGTCGAGGTAGCGGTTGCCGTCCGCGTCCCAGACGTGCCGCCCCTCGCCGTGCGTGATTTCGAGCGGCTCGTCGTAGTAGAGGGCCAGCCAGTCGGGCAGGACCTGACGGTGGCGGGCGAAGAGGTCGTTCACGGCTGTACCAGCCCTTCGTAGGCGTCGGGACGGCGGTCGCGGTAGAAGGCCCACTGCTGCCGCACTTCTTCGATCAGGTCGAAGTCGAGGTCACGCACGACGAGTTCCTCGCCCTTGTCGCTCGCCACCTCCCCCACGAACTGCCCACGTGGATCGACGAAGTAGCTCGTCCCGTAGAAATCGTTGTCCCCGTACTCCTCCTGGCCCACCCGGTTGATGGCGGCGACGAAGTACTCGTTGGCGACGGCGGCGGCCGGCTGCTCCAGCTGCCAGAGGTAGGCGGACAGGCCGCGCGAGGTGGCCGACGGGTTGTAGACCAGCTGTGCGCCGTTGAGCCCGAGCTGCCGCCAGCCCTCGGGGAAGTGGCGGTCGTAGCAGATGTACACGCCGACCTTGCCCACGGCGGTGTCGAAGACCGGCCAGCCGATGTTCCCGGGTTTGAAGTAGTACTTCTCCCAGAAGCCCCTGACCTGCGGGATGTGGTGCTTGCGGTACTTGCCGAGGACGGTGCCGTCGGCGTCGATCACGGCGGCGGTGTTGTAGTAGAAGCCGGACTGCTCGACCTCGAAGACCGGGACGACGATCACCATTCCGGTCTCGCGCGCGAGTTCCCGCATACGACTGACCGTCGGCCCGTCGGGGACCGGCTCGGCCCAGCGGTAGTGCTCGGGTTCCTGGACCTGGCAGAAGTAGGGGGCGTTGAAGACTTCCTGAAATCCGATGATCTTCGCACCTTGGCGGGCCGCCTCGCGGGCGTACACCTCGTGTTTCGCCACCATGGACTCGGTGTCGCCGGTCCAGGTGGCCTGGACCAGAGCGGCGCGTACGACGTTGGCCATGAGCTGCTCCTTCTACGCCCGTAGAGGGTCGAAAGTAAGCTTCCTCGGAGTCCTTGCCAAGACCATCGTCGTTAAGCGGCCGAGTCCATCGCGTTTCTTACCCCGGTGGACGAGTCAGGGGCTCCGCCGTGAGGGTTCGGTCGAGTGCGGAGTGCCGGTGCCCGTAGGGTGATCGCGCAGTTCCCCGCGCCCCTGTCGGGGCACTCCAGCACGGGTCGGTCAAGCCGCGAGGCCCGCCACCCGCAGCGCGTGCAGCAGATCCCAGTGGCACTGGTCCGAGACCGCCTGTGCCGAGCTGAGGAGCAGCGGCACCAGGCGCTGCGGATCCGGCTCCGCGCTCTGTGCCGCCTCTTCCGGGGCGCGGACCTGGACGTAGGTGTCCAGCAGGGCGCGGGCCTCGCGGTGGCGGCCCTCCGTGTCCAGGGCGAGGACCGCCTCGCCGATCTCCGTCGCGGGGCGGACGACACCCTGGCGCAGGATCTGCCGGCTGTCGGCGACCCTGCCCGCGGCGGACAGCGCGTCGGCGGCCGCCACCAGCCGGGCGGGCGGCAGTGAGGCCGCCTCCCAGAGCAGTGTGGCCCAGTCGGCGCCGAGCCCGGCGCGCTGGAGGGACTCGGCGAGCAGGGGGAAGCGGGCGGCCGGCCACTGCACGACCTCGGCCAGGAGCGCGTGCGCCTCGCCTGTGCGGCCCTGCGCCCGCAGCCGAACGAGCCTTTCCGTGGCCTGGGCCGCGGCCTGCCCCGCCTCGGCGTCGGGCGCCTGCTCCGCACTCGGTTCCGTCCGCGCCGGTGCCTCGGCGGCTCCGGCGAACCGGGCCCCGCGCGGGATGCCACGGCCGCTGGGAGCCGTGGACACCTGCGGAGTCTGCGGTACGACGGTCGGCGCGGCCTCGTCCTCGGCCATGCCGGCGAACCGGGCGCTGCCCCGCCGCCGCTTGCGCTGTTTGGCCGGGGCGGGGGCGGAGTCCGAGACAGGTGCGGGGGCGGGGGCCGGGGCAGGTGCGGGTACCGGGGCAGAGGCTGCAGAGGCCGGTGAGGGGGCGGGGTCCGGCTGGGGGGCTGCGGCGGGGGTCCGGCTCCGCAGGTGGCCGCCGAGTTCGGCGCGGTGCTGGAGCCGCGCCATCCGGGCCCGGAGTTCGGCGCACCGGGCGGTCGCCCGTTCGTGGTCGTCGCGGGCCCAGGCGAGGTCGACGTGCAGGGCCTCGGCCTCCTCGCGGGAGTGCGCGGAGTCGAGGGCACGTCCGAGTTGGGCCAGGCGTTCGGTGGCGTACCGCTGTTCGCGGAGGGTGCCGTCGAGGCGGTCGCTCAGGTCCTCGCGGGCGCCCGGCCGGGAGTCGTACGCGGTGAGCGCGTCCGCGTGCAGCCGGCGGGCCTGCCCGGTCTCGTGGGCGGCGATCTCGGGGCCGTAGCCGGTCGCGAGGTCCTGGAGCAGCGCCTCCACGACGTCCCAGGGCGGCACCTCGCGCCCGCCGAGGCAGGCCTGCATACCGTCGGGGTCGCGCAGCCAGAAGACGGCACACCAGCCGCCGCCCTGGTCCAGGCGCGCCAGCAGGCCGTTCAGGTAGTTCGCAAACTCCCGCACCCGGCCGGGGAGCTGATCCACAGTCATCGCTCGACTCCCGCCAGACCGGAACACTCCGGTTCCGTAGGCAACACCAGTCGTGTTACGAGGTTGCTACGGGGAGTTTTCCGTGGGAGTGCGGAGACCTCATTGCCCGATCTTGACCGACGCGCGTCAGACGACGACCAGGGCGCAGCGCTCCACGAGGTCGTCCATCGACAGGCCGAGCGCGCGGGCCAGCGCGGCGACGGTGAAGAAGGCGGGGGTCGGCGCCCGCCCGGTCTCGATCTTGCGGAGGGTCTCGGCCGAGATGCCCGCCGCGGCCGCCACCTCCGTCATGCTCCGGCCGCCGCGCGCCTCGCGCAGCAACCGCCCGAGCCGCTCGCCGCGTTCACGCTCTTCCGGGGTGAGAGGGGTGCGTACCATGCCGTCATTCTAACCCGGTCGAGAAAACCGGTATATTAATTGGCATGGTGGAACTGAAGACAGACACATCGATCGACGCCATGTACGCCTCGGGGCAGGTCGTGGGGCGAGCCCTGACAGCCGTACGGGAGGCCGCCGACATCGGCGTCTCCCTGCTCGAACTGGACGAGGTGGCGCGCGGGGTGCTGCGTGAGGCCGGGGCCTCCTCCCCCTTCCTCGGCTACCGGCCCTCGTTCGCGCCCACTCCGTTCCCCGCCGTCATCTGCGCGTCCGTGAACGACGCGATCGTGCACGGCATCCCGACCGGCTACCGGCTGCGCGACGGCGACCTGGTCTCCATCGACTGCGGTGCGGTGCTGGACGGCTGGGCGGGCGACTCGGCGATCAGCTTCACGGTCGGCAGGCCGCGCCCGGCGGACGTACGACTCGTCGAAACGGCCGAGCGGGCGCTCGCGGCGGGCATCGCGGCGGCGGTCGTCGGCAACCGCATCGGCGACATCGCACACGCGGTCGGCCGGGTGTGCCGGGACGCCGGCTACGGCATCCCGCAGGACTTCGGCGGCCACGGCATCGGCCGCCGTATGCACGAGGACCCCGGGGTACCGAACGAGGGCCGCCCCGGCCGCGGTCTCCCGCTCCGGCACGGCATGGTCCTCGCGATCGAACCCATGCTGATCGGCGGCGGCCAGGACGGTTACCACGCGGCCGCGGACGGCTGGACCCTGCGGACGAACGACGGCTCCCGGGCCGCTCACGCTGAGCACACGGTGGCGATCACGGAGTCGGGCCCGCGGATCCTCACGGCCAGGAACTCAGAGAACTGACACAGGATATTCCTGGGTATTTCTCATCGCGATATGCGGGCCGGCGCCACACCAATGAATTCTCCAGAACGCTGAACAACGACGGACGGGCCCCCGTACGCATATCCGTGACGGGCGGATAAAAAGCCGCCAAATCAGCGAAGGAGTTCTCATGGAAAACGCGCGCATGCGGGTCCCGTTCCCCCGGCCCACGCAGCGGCAGCCGGTACCCCCGCCGCCCCCGCCCCAGGGTCGGCGACGGCCCCGGCCGAATACCAACGGCCGTTGATCACGTGACATAGCGCTCACGTGAAGCACCGGCCGGATTGCGGGTCCGGCCGGTGCTGAATTCTTCTGGGGAATTCTCCCCGGCCGGGTGGGCGGCAGCGGCCGGCGAAATACGGTGGCGCACGTCGGGCCGCCGCCCGAACGGCTGAACGTGCCCCCCTCCGGCGGGCGTGCGAAGGTGGTGTGACCGGGCCCTGCAGGGGCACCCGCGTGGACCGGCACGTCGACCAGCGAGCGCGTCCCGCCAGGCGCCGGGACGCCGGAACGGAACGAACGCTCATGACCAGCGGTTACCCCGGACCGGACAATTTCGGACAGGATCCTTTCGGAGAGTTCCTCGCACGCTTCTTCGGGGGCGGCGGAGCCCGCCAGGGTCCCCGGCAGATCGACATCGGCAGGCTGCTGAGCCAGCCGGCCAGGGAACTGGTCAAGGGCGCCGCCCAGTACGCCGCCGAACACGGCAGCCGGGACCTCGACACCGAGCATCTGCTGCGCGCGGCGCTCACGGCGGAACCCACCCGCTCGCTGCTCAGCAGGTCCGGCGCCGATCCCGACTCGCTGGCGACGGAGATCGACGGCCGCGCCGGCCCGGTCCAGCACCCACCGGGCGAGGCACCCCCGCCGACCTCGCTGTCCCTCACCCCGGCCGTGAAGCGGGCCCTGCTGGACGCGCACGACCTGGCCAGGGCCAGCGGCGCCGGGTACATCGGCCCCGAACACGTGCTGGGCGCGCTCGCCGCCAACCCGGACTCGGCCGCCGGGCACATCCTGAACGCCGCCCGGTTCGCCGCCGCCGGCCTGCCGCCGGACGCCCCGGAGACGGACCGCTCGCTCGCCGGCCCGGACACCCGGCGCCGTAGCGGCGGCACGCCGACGCTCGACAAGTACGGCCGCGATCTGACCGAGCTGGCGGGTCAGGGCCGGATCGATCCGGTCATCGGCCGTGACGACGAGATCGAGCAGACCATCGAGGTGCTCTCCCGGCGCGGCAAGAACAACCCCGTACTGATCGGTGACGCCGGGGTCGGCAAGACGGCGATCGTCGAGGGGCTGGCCCAGCGGATCGCCGACGCGGATGTGCCGGACGGGCTCGCCGGGCGCCGGGTGGTCGCTCTCGACCTGCCGGGCGTGGTGGCCGGCACCCGTTTCCGGGGCGACTTCGAGGAGCGGCTCAACAACATCGTCGGCGAGATCCGCTCGCACTCGGACCAGCTGATCGTCTTCATCGACGAGCTGCACACCGTGGTCGGTGCCGGGGGCGGCGGCGAGGGCGGCTCGATGGACGCGGGCAACATCCTCAAGCCCGCGCTGGCCCGGGGCGAGCTGCATGTCGTGGGCGCGACCACGCTTGAGGAGTTCCGCAAGATCGAGAAGGACGCGGCGCTGGCCCGCCGCTTCCAGCCGATCCTGGTGCCCGAGCCGACGGTCCCGGACGCCATCGAGATCCTGCGCGGCCTGCGCGACCGTTACGAGGCCCACCACCAGGTCCGCTACACCGACGAGGCCCTGGTGGCCGCCGTCGAGCTCTCCGACCGCTACCTCACCGAGCGGCGGCTGCCCGACAAGGCGATCGACCTGATCGACCAGGCCGGCGCCCGGGTCCGCCTCGGCTCCCGCGCCAAGGGCAGCGACGTGCGCGCCATGGAGCGCGAGATCGAACAGCTCACCCGGGACAAGGACCAGGCGGTCGCCGACGAGCAGTACGAACGCGCCACCCAACTACGCGACCGCATCTGCGAGTTGAAGACCCGCATCAGCGAACTCTCCGGCGAGGAAGAGGCGGACGAGGGGCTGAACCTGGAGGTGACGGCCGAGGCCGTCGCCGAGGTGGTCTCCCGCCAGACCGGCATCCCGGTCAGCAGCCTCACCCAGGAGGAGAAGGAACGGCTGCTCGGCCTTGAGGCGCATCTGCACGAGCGGGTCGTCGGCCAGGAAGAGGCGGTCGCCGTCGTCTCCGAGGCGGTCATGCGCTCCCGCGCCGGACTGGCGAGCCCGAACCGCCCGATCGGCAGCTTCCTGTTCCTCGGCCCCACCGGCGTCGGCAAGACCGAACTGGCCCGCGCGCTCGCCGAGGCCCTGTTCGGCAGCGAGGACCGGATGGTCCGGCTGGACATGAGCGAGTACCAGGAACGCCACACCGTCTCCCGCCTGGTGGGCGCCCCGCCCGGTTACGTCGGCCACGAGGAGGCCGGCCAGCTCACCGAGGTGGTCCGCCGCCACCCCTACTCGCTCCTCCTCCTGGACGAGGTGGAGAAGGCCCACCCCGACGTCTTCAACATCCTCCTCCAGGTCCTGGACGACGGCCGCCTGACCGACTCCCAGGGCCGCACGGTGGACTTCACCAACACGGTCATCGTGATGACGAGCAACCTGGGCTCGGACGTGATCATCAGGCGCGGCGCCGGCATCGGCTTCGGCCCCGGCGGCGAGGAGGCGACCGAGGAGGCCCGCCGCGAACAGGTCCTGCGCCCGCTCCGCGACCACTTCCGCCCGGAGTTCCTGAACCGCATCGACGAGGTGGTCGTCTTCCGCCAGCTCACCGGCGACCAGCTGCGCCGGATCACCGAACTCCTCCTGGAACACACCCGCCGCATGCTGCGCTCCCAGGGCATCACGGCCCACTTCACGGACGCGGCGGTCAACTGGCTGGCAGAACACGGCTACCAGCCGGAGTACGGCGCCCGACCACTGCGCCGCACCATCCAGCGAGAGGTGGACAACCAGCTGTCCCGGCTGCTCCTGGACGGCACGATCACGGAGGGCAGTGAGGTGACGGTGGATGTCGAGGGCGGGAGGCTGGTGTTTCAGAAGCGGGACCTTTCAGGCACCCCCGTCTGAGGCGCCCCTTAGGGGCGCGGGACTGCTTCCGACATGCGGCTGCCGCCGCGTGGGCGCGACCAGCCCCCACGCACCGGCAGCCCGCGAACTACGGAGCCGGATCCACCACCTGCGCGGACCCACCGCCCCGCCGCACGGTCTCAGCCGCCGCCAGCCACTTCCCACCCGGCAACCGCTGCACACCGGTCGCCGCCCCGATCTCCGGATTCAACGAGAACGAGTGCCCGATGGCCTCCAACTTCCCCCTCAGCTCCGAGTCGTTGTACAGCGCCGGCTCCAACTCGGTCTTCGCGGCGTTCCGCTGCGACGCCCGAGGCGCGGCGATCGCGTCCACCAACGGCAGATGCCGGTCGAGGAACTCGGTGAGCACCTGGAGGACCGTCGTGATGATGGTCGCCCCGCCGGGCGAACCCACCGCGACCACCGGCCGGTTCGCCTTGTCCAGCACGATCGTCGGCGAAATGGACGACCGCGGCCGCTTCCCGGGCCCCGGCAGGTTGGGGTCGTGCACCGCGGGATTCGCCGGCGTGAACGAGAAGTCGGTCAGCTCGTTGTTGAGCAGGAATCCCCGCCCCGGAACGGTGATCGCACTGCCACCGGTCTGCTCGATGGTCAGCGTGTAGGAGACGACGTTCCCCCACTTGTCGGCGACCGTGAGGTGCGTCGTGTTCTCCCCCTCGTACGTGGTCGGCGCCGCCGTACCCGTCGAGCCGGGGTCGTTGGGGTCGCCGGGCGCGACCGGGCTGGTCAGCACCGCGTCGTCGCTGATCAGCTTCGCCCGCTCGTCGGCGTACCGCTGCGACAGCAGCCCCTTCGTCGGCACGTCCTCGAACGCGGGGTCACCGACCCAGCGCCCGCGGTCGGCGAAGGAGATCCGGCTCGCCTCGATGAAGTGGTGCAGGTACTGCACCTCGCCGGCCTTGGAGAGGTCGGTGTTCTCAAGGATGTTGAGCGCCTCCCCGACGGTCGTCCCGCCGGACGACGAAGGTGCGATGGAGTACACCTTCAGTCCGCGGTACCCCGTCTCGGTGGGCGCCTGGGACTTGGCGCGGTAGGCGGCCAGATCCTTCACGGACAGCTTGCCCGCTCGCGCCTTCCACCCCGAACCCGGATCCACCGGCGGATTGTCGACCGTCGAGACGATGTCCTTGCCGAGGTCGCCCTTGTAGACGAGCCCGATCCCCTTCTTCCCCAGCTCCTCGTAGGTCCGGGCCAGTTCGGGGTTCTTGAAGGTGGAGCCCACCACCGGCAGCTTCCCGCCCGGCAGGAACAGCTTCGCCGTGTCGGGGAAGTACCGGAACCGGGTCTCGTTCGCGGCGGTCTGCGACTGGAAGGTGTCGTCGACGGCGAATCCGTTGCGGGCGATCCGCTCGGCCGGTTTCAGCACGCTGCCGAGCCGCCGCGTCCCCCACTGGCTGAGCGCCGTCTGCCAGGTGGCCGGCGTCCCAGGGGTGCCGACACTCAGTCCGCTGCTGACGGCGTCGGCGAAGGCGAGCGGCTTGCCGTTCTCCACGAACAGGTCGGAGTCGGCGGTCAGCGGCGCGGTCTCACGGCCGTCGATGGTGTGCACCGTACGGGACTTGGCGTCGTAGTAGACGAAGTAGCCGCCGCCCCCGATACCGGAGGAGTAGGGCTCGGTGACGCCGAGCGCGGCGGCGGTCGCGACGGCCGCGTCGACCGCGTTGCCGCCCTTGCGGAGCACCTCGATACCGGCGGCGGTGGCATCCGCGTCGACGCTGGCGACCGCACCGCCGTAGCCGACGGCCACCGGGGTCTTCGCGGCGGTCGCGGCGCCGGAGGCGGGAGGCGCTGCCGCCCCCACCGACACCACGGCGGCCGAGACCGCCAGGACCGTCAGTTTCCGCGCGACAGGGCGACGCATCCGCACCTCCAGTTCCGGAACGTCCGCGCAGCGTATCGGCGGGGCCACGACCCCGACAGCCACATTCAGGGCACTGTCATACGACCGCCACACTTCGAACACGGGTACGTTCCGGCCACCTGTGACCGCTAGCATGCGCGCCCATGAATGACGACCTGCGCAACATTATCCTCGGCGTCGTGGCGGCCGGCATCAGTGCGGCGCTCGGCTGGCTGGCCCGTACTTCGCTGTGGCGCCGGAGCCTGCGCCGCAAGCAGGCCTTTTTCGGGCTGCCGGAGAACTCGGAGTCGCTGCTGGTCGTCAACCGCGATCCGGCCACGTCCGAACCGGCGGTCCACCGTTTGGACGTGTTCGCGCTCCTGGAGCTGGCCGCGCTGATCAAGGACTGCGGCGCGAACCTCCAGATGGTGACCCAGGACAACGTCCAGCAGGGCTTCGGCGAGCGTACGGAGTTCTGCGTGGGCGGACCCGGGTCGAACCGGCGGATGCTGGCCCACATGTCGGCGATGCTGCCCGGCGTCCGCGTCAACATCGCCCCGGAGCCGGGCCCGGACCGCGGCGCCTTCCAGATCGGCACCGAGCGCTACCGCCTCGACCCGGGCATCACGGAGTACGTACTGCTGGCCCGTCTGACGGCCGGCCAGCGCCCGGACGCCCGCCCGGTGTTCCTCTTCTGCGGGCAGCGCGCGATCACCAACCAGGCGGCCACCCGCTACCTGGCCCGCAACCACGAACGGCTCGCCCGCAAGCACGGCAACAACTCCTTCGTCCTGCTCCTCAAGGTCGTCAACTCCCAGGCGTACGGCCCTGACGTGGTCGAACTCGTCTCGGACGTCACCCGTGCCGCCCAGGCGCCGCTGCCGCCCGCCGCCACCGAGACGCCGCAGTCCTCACACCGGGCCTCCTGAATACCTGCACCATTCAACAATCGTTACCCGCACGTAACTTACCGACGGGTTACTTACGGTAAGGGCCCGCGGTTACCGTCTGGTCACTTTGCACTGACACGAGTGAGGAGTGACCCATGGGACCTGGTCGCGCCACCACGAGCCGCCACCCGGCTCGCCGCCCCGCCCGCCGCGCCACCGCCGTGCGCACGACCGCCGCAGGCGCCGTCTCCGCGGTCCTGCTCGCCGGCACCCTCGTCGGCCTGGCCCCGGCCGCCCAGGCCGCCACCTCCGTCCGCTTCGTCGACATCACCGGCGACGGCGGCACGGTCCTGAAGGCGAACGTCGTCACACCCGCGGGCGCCGATGCCGACGCCGCGCGGCGCTACCCGCTCATCGTGCTGCCCACGAGCTGGTCGCTGCCCCAGGTCGAGTATCTGGCCCAGGCCCAGAAGCTCGCGGACTCGGGCTACATCGTGCTCAGTTACAACGTGCGCGGGTTCTACCAGTCGGGCGGCCAGATAGACGTGGCAGGCCCTCAGGACGTCGCGGACGCGTCCAAGGTGATCGACTGGGCGCTCGCCAACACCACCGCCGATCCACAGCACATCGGCATCGCGGGGGTGTCGTACGGCGCCGGGATCAGCCTGCTGGCCGCCGCGCACGACAAGCGGATCAAGGCGGTCGGCGCGCTCAGCGGCTGGGCGGACCTGATCCAGTCGATCTACTCCGGCCGTACGCAGCACGTCGAGGCGGCCGCCCTGCTCGACGGCACGGCGACCCTCACCGGGCGCGAGAGCCCCGAAGTCCGTCAGGTCTTCGACGACTTGTACGCGTCGAACCTGGCCAAGGAGCAGGACATGATCGCCTGGGGGGCGAAACGTTCCCCCACGACCTATGTCGACCAGCTCAACAAGAACGGCGCGGCCGTCTTCATGGCAAACGCCTGGAGCGACTCCATCTTCCCGGCCAACCAGTACGCCGACTTCTACGGCAAGCTGACCGTCCCGAAGCGCCTGGAGCTGCGCCCCGGCGACCACGCCACCGCCGAGCTGTCCGGCCTGCTGGGGCTGCCCAACGACGTGTGGACCGACACCGAGCGCTGGTTCGACCACTATCTCAAGGGCACGGACAACGGCATCGACCGCGAGCAGCCGGTGCAGCTCAAGTCCCGTACCAGCGGCGGCTACGAGGGCTACCCGGACTGGAAGTCGGTGGGCGCCACCCGCAGGAAGCTCGCCCTCGCCGGCTCGACCACCATCCACACGAACGTCGACTCGGGCGCGGACGGCGGGGTCGTCCTGCTCTCCGGCCTGCTCGACCAGGTCGCCCAGCTGCCGCCGGTCGCCTCGATCCCGCTGCTGCCCCGGCGCTGGGCCGCCGTCTGGCAGTCGGAGCGGTACGGCAGTGCCCAACAGGTACGGGGCACGGCCAGGTTGCACACCACCCTCACCCCGACCGCGGAGAGCGGCACCCTCGTCGCCTACCTCTACGACGTGGGGCCGCTCGGCCTCGGCAAACTGGTCACCCACGCGCCCTACACCTGGCACGGCCGGACGCCCGGCACGGCGTTCGACGTGGACCTGGACCTGTTCTCCACGGCCTACGACGTGCCCGCCGGGCACCGGCTCGCGCTGGTGATCGACACGGTGGACCCGCTCTACACCGAGCACAACCCGTCCGGCGCGCAGCTGACCTTCTCCTCGCCGGTGGACGACCCGTCGTACGTGTCCGTTCCGCTGCGCGAGCAGTGATCTCCGGCTGCCGCCGGCCGGGCCTGGCCCTTGGCTGCTGCCCCCTACGGCAGCAGCGTCCCCGGTTCGGCCGGGGCCGCCGAGGTGACCCCTGTCCTGGGACTGTGCCGCTCCCGCCCCGCCACCCAGCCGGCGAACCACGAGAGCAACATGCACACCCCGGTGCGGATCGGCGAGACCACCATCACCACAGGGATGAAGGGCAAATCGTAGTCGAGGTTCGACACGATCGGGTTCCCGGCATGGCCCGTACGGCCTGCGGCACGAGTACGTACGACATGACCTGCGACTTGCGCACGCCGAGCGCGAACTCGGCCTCCCGTCAACCGCGTTCGCCGCCGCTCACCCGACGCGGGCGCGTACGGTCAGAGGATCGACGGCCATCCGCGGCCTGCCCACTGCCAGCTGTGTCACGGCCGCCGCTCAGGCCTCGGCGACCTCCGCGTAGAGCTGTGAGAGTTCGGGGACCCCGCTCGCGGCCCAGTCGTGGCCGGACTCGACGACCTCGAACTCCCGCCCGGACGCGAGCCGTACCACCGGCTCCCCGTCCGCCCTGATCTCCCACTCGGCGCCGGACACGGTCCGGGTCAGGACGGTGCCCAGATACAGGCCGGCGTCGGTGCCGAGCCAGGTCATGGTCTCCTCGTCGTCCCGCCAGCGCGGGAGCAACTGGTCGAGGGCCTCCAGCGAGGCCGGGGTGTCGTCGAGCGCGACACCTTCCTCGGCCGCCTGGGCGCGCAGGAACTCGCACTCGGCGAGCAGATCGGGGTCGGCGGTGTGGGGGACGTCACCTGTCTTGCCGTGCCTGTTACCCAGAAAGGGGATGTTCATGGTCCCAGGTTGACACTCACACCTCCAGGTCCACCACCACCGGGGCATGATCGGACGCGCCTTTGCCCTTGCGCTCCTCGCGGTCGACGTAGGCGTCCTTCACAGCCTTGGCAAAGGGTTCGTTGCCGTACACCAGGTCGATGCGCATGCCGCGGTTCTTGGGGAAGCAGAGCTGGCGGTAGTCCCAGTAGGTGTAGGGGCGGTCGTACTTGAGCGGGCGCGGCACGACGTCGGTCAGGCCCGTCTCGCGCAGGGCGGCGAGGGCGGCGCGCTCGGCGGGGGTGACGTGGGTGAGGCCCTCGAAGGCGGCCACGTCGTAGACGTCGTCGTCCGTCGGCGCCACGTTGTAGTCGCCGAGGACCGCGAAGGGGCGGCTGCCGCCCGCGTCCCCGGCGACGGACGCCTTCAGCGCCTCGAACCACTGGAGCTTGTAGGCGTAGTGCGCGTGGGCCACCTCGCGGCCGTTGGGCACGTACACGGACCAGACGCGGACCGGGCCGCAGGTCGCCGAGATCGCGCGCGGCTCCGCACCGCCGTCGTAGCCGGGGTCGCCGGGCAGGCCCTTGACGACGTCCTCCAGACCGACCCTGGAGAGCACCGCCACGCCGTTCCACCGGCCGGTCGCGTGGACCGCCGCCTCGTAGCCCAGCTCGCGCAGTTGCCCGAAGGGGAACTGCTCCTCGGCGACCTTGGCCTCCTGGAGGCAGAGCACGTCGGTGCCGCTGCTCTCCAGCCAGGCGAGGAGCCTCGGCAGGCGGGCGGTGATCGAGTTCACGTTCCAGGTCGCGATGCGCATGCTCCACAACCTACCGGGCCCCTCTGACAACCGGCCTCAGACGTCGGGCGGCCTCAGACGTCGGGCGGCCTCAGACGTCGGGCGGCCTCAGACGTCGGCCGAGGCCCCCGGCGCCAGCCGCTGGTGGTCCGCGCCGCCCAGGGCGCCGATCTGGCGGTCGTAGATCGGCCGGGCCAGGTCGGTGAGGAGGGCGTCGTGGATGTCGTAGGCGCGCTGCGGCTTCACCTCGCGGACGTAGTCGATGACCTCGGAGATCTTGTTCCAGGGCGCCATCACGGGGAGCATCAGCGTCTCGACCGGGTGGTCGGGGACGGTGAGCGCGTCGCCGGGATGGAAGACCCTGCCGCCGTCGATGAGGTAGCCGACGTTGGTGATGCGCGGGATGTCCGGGTGGATCACCGCGTGCAGTTCGCCGTGGACCTGGACGTCGAAGCCGGCGGCGGTGAAGGTGTCGCCGTGGCCGACGGTGTGGACCCGGCCCGGGAAGGCGGCCGCGAGCTGGTCGGCGACGGACTTCAGTGTCCAGATCTCGGCGGCCGGGTCGGCGTCCAGCGCGGCCCGCAGCCGGTCCTCGTCGAAGTGGTCGGCGTGCTCGTGGGTGATCAGGATCGCCTCGGCGCCGACGGCCGCGTCCTGCTCGCTGAACCCGCCGGGGTCGAGGACCAGCACCCGCCCGTCCTTCTCCAGACGCACACACGCATGGGACTTCTTGGTGAGCTTCATGGTCACCATCCTGCCCCCGAGACGCCCTGCGTTCCTCGGGACTCCCCCGGTCCCGCCGGACTCCCTCAGCCCTCGGGAGTGGTCTCCTCGCGAATGACCTGCTGGGCGACCCGGAACGCGCTGTTCGCGGCCGGCATCCCGCAGTACACCGCCGCCTGGAGCAGCACCTCCTTGATCTCGCCCGGGGTGAGGCCGTTGCGCAGGGCCGCGCGCACGTGGAAGCCCAGCTCCTCCAGGTGGCCGCCGGCGACCAGCGCGGTGATCGTCACACAGCTGCGAGAGCGCCGGTCGAGGCCCGGCCGGTCCCAGATCTCGCCCCACGCGTAGCGGGTGACGAACTCCTGGAAGTCGCCGGAGAACTCGTCGGCCTGCGCCAGCGCCCGGTCCACGTGCGCGTCCCCGAGCACCTCCCGGCGGACCTTCAGCCCCGCGTCGTACGGGTCGGGCCGCCCGAGCGGCTGCGGCGCCACGACCGCCGGGGCGATCTCGGCGATCGGCGCGACCTGGGGAGCGACCTGCGGCACGGCCTGGGGAGCGGCCGTCAGGACCGGCTTGAGGGGGGCGGCCGGGATGGCCATCTGGCCGGTCGTCGAGTCGTACGCGGGCTGCCAGGCGGTGGAGAAGTGCCGGACCAGCAGGTCGGTGACGGCGGCGGGCTGTTCGACCGGGACGAGGTGGGAGGCGCCGGGTACGACCGCGAGCCGGGCGTCCGGGATCCCGGCGACCAGGGTGCGGGCCTCGGCGGGGCCGGTGATCTGGTCGTCCGAGCCGACCAGGACGAGCGTGGGGACGCCGACCCGGGCGAGTTCGTGCCGCACGTCGAAGCCGGCCAGTGCCTCGCAGGCGGCGATGTAGCAGCCGGGGTCGGTGGTGCGGACCATCTGGACGGCCCACTCGGTGATCGCGGGCTGGGCGGCCGCGAACCCGCCGGTGAACCAGCGGTCGGGCGAGGTACGGGCGATCGGGTCGAGACCGTTCGACCGTACGATCACGCCCCGCTGGCGGAACTCGTCCGCCGTCCCGAACCGGGGTGAGGTGGCGACCAGCGCCAGCGAGGCGATCCGCTCCGGGTGCCGCAGAGCCAGTTCGACGCCGACGGCGCCGCCGAGCGCGCAGCCCGCGTAGCCGAAGCGCTGCACGCCGAAGGAGTCCAGCGTGGCCAGCAGCCTGGCGGTCAGCTCGGCCACGGAAACCGCAGGGTGCGCCGGGGCGCCGCCGTGCCCGGGCATGTCGTAGCGGAAGACCCGCCACTGCTGGATGAGCTCCGGGATCTGCCGGTCCCACATGTGCCATGTGGTACCCAGTGAGGGACCCAAGATCAGGACCGGAGCGTCTTCTGGCCCGTCAAAGCGGTATTGCAGGGTGTTCGGTGGTGTCTCACTCACGCCCCAGACCCTCTCACGTCTCACGGACGCCCCTATAACGCGGGGGTGCTGGCAACCGGTCTGACCAGGTTGAATACCTCGCGGGCTGCGTATCGCTTGAGGCACCGAATGATCTCACGGCGAGTCTTGCCCTCCTGGGTGCGGCGTTCGTAGTACGCCTCGGTGCGCGGGTCGTGGCGCAGGCGGGTGAACACGATGCGGTGCAGGGCCGCGTTCGCCTGGCGGTCGCCGCCGTAATTGAGCCGACGCGTGCTCCGACGGCCCGAGGAATATTCGACGGGGCTGACTCCGCAAAGGGCAGCAAAGGACGCCTCGGTGTTCAGCCGCTCGGGGTTGTCTCCCATGGTGATCAGGAGAGTGACGGCGCTGTCCGGACCGATGCCCACCGGTTCGAGTAACTGTGGGGCGTGGCGTTCCACGAGCCGGGTCAGGCGTTGGTTCAGCTCGTCGATCTGAGCGGTGAGCTGTTCGATGCGCTCGGCGAGCATGCACAACGTCAGGTGGGTGGCCTGGGCCACCGGGTCCTCGTCTACCCCACCGTCGGGGAGGCCGAGGCGCGCGCAGGTGCGGAACAGCTCGGCGTTGCCGAGGCCCGACAGCCGTTCCCGCAGGGCGGGATCGGCTATGACCAGGACGGCCTTGAGCTGGTTGATCGCCTGGGTACGGGCCTTGACCGCGGAGTCCTTGGCGAGCTTGAACAACCGGGCACTATGCACCGGACCGTCGCCGGACTTGGCCCGGGCCCGGGCGCGGCCACTGAGCACGGCCCGCGCGGCGGCCTGAGCGTCGAGCGGGTCCGACTTCCCGAGCAGCCGGCGGGCCGAGCGGTCGGGTCGGTTCACCTCATACACCTCGACCTGCTGCCCAAGCAGGTAGCGGGACACGCGCGCGCCGAAAGTGCCGGTGCCCTCCACACCGGCACGGCGCACCGTCCCCCGCCTGCGGGCCCAGACCAGCAATTGACGGTAGCCAGCCGCCGTCGCCGGAAAGGACTCGGTCCCCAGGACCTTCCCCAAGAGGGAGACCACGGCGGCGACATGCACCTCGCCGTGCGTGTCCACGCCCAGGACGACCTCCCGCCGAACGGGAGGATCTGTGTTCGAGGAGGTGCTGCGCTGTCGGCTCGTCATGATGGTTCGCCTCCCACGTGATGACGTGCTGGATCGACGGCACCGGCCCGCTCGGGCGGTCTGAACCGTGATGGCGCCTGGAAGTCGGCAAGGCCCCTATAGGGACACGCCCTGTGGCTCGGTACCAGCAGGCGCCATCCCGCAACGGCAGTCGACAAGCCCGTGACTGGACACTTCGGTCATAGATCTCATGAGTCAGACCTTCGTCCGGGACGGCATTGCGCAACCGTCCCACTGATCCCGGCGCAACGACACGACTCGATCACTGCCGGATGACTTCGTCCGAACCCGCGCACAACCTGGCCTAGACTGGCTGACAATGCGTTGACTCTTCGCCCACTCGTGACCGGCAATGACGGGCAGCCGCGTAGCCCGCTTTACAGGGCGGTGGACACCGCTGACGGTGAGCCGAAATGTCAGGAGGGTCAGCTCGCGCAGCTGCCGACGGAACCCAGCGAAGAAAGTCCGTACCCGCCGGCGCCGACGAGGACCGCAACCGCGTACTCGTCGAAGCGAACCTTCTGCCAGGTTCGCTCCGGGCTCCGCGGACCCGTGTCACGGTCTGCAAGAAATCGGCGTCGGTGCGGACGATGGCCCAGCGTGTTGGACCGATGGCGAGGCTGAGCGAGTTTTCGGGGATGTCTGCGCCGCGCCACGCAGAGACGCCGGCCAGGCAATCGGCACCGGCCGCACGGTAGATCTGCGCGGCCTGGTCAGCGCGCGCAACGACTTCGGCGACGCCGGTCACCTGGTATCCGATCTCCACCTGGCCGGCCGACTGCCAGTAGCAGAGGCGGAGGTAGAAGGCTACTGCGGCTCCTCGCTCGGTCATGCCGCCTCCGTTCAGGGCTCGGGCTTCCGAGGAGGGGACATCTCCGGGCGTGCGCTGCTATTGGAGCACGACTCCGTGCAGTCGCGACCAGGAGATCAGGGGTCCGGCAACAGGCCGGTGCCCGTCAGGCAGCTGTCGATGACTTCCGGACGGTACTGGAGGGCCTTGAGTTTGCGTTTCACGGCGCGGGTGACTTCGCCGAGGCTCGCTGCGGCGAGGTTGCCGATGTCGCGCTTGACCAGCGACCAGACACCTTCGGTCAGGTTGAGGTCCGGCGCGTAGGTGGGCAACTGGAAGGCCGTGAGCCAGTCGGCGTTCGCGTCCATGAACTCGCGAAGCTGCTTGGTCAGGTGCAGGCGGACGTTGTCCCAGACCAGCAGGATGGGACCACCGAGCTGGATGCGGGCGCGGACAATCAGGGCCCGGAAGTCGCGCCAGCCGAAGCCTTTCGGCTGGTCCTTGCGTTCGGTGTATTCCCCATCGCCCATCGGTCCTGCCTGACCCCACCGTCGTCAGAGCAACACGAGCCCACGTCGGCTCAACCCGGACACCGGTGCCGAGAAGTGGCTGGTCACTCGCACGCGGGAGCGCTACCGGGCGGTCCAGGACCTGCTGGCGAAGGGATGGACGATCAGCGCGATCGGACGTGAACTGGGACTGGCCCGCCGCTACGCGCGCACCCGGCGGGCCGGCTGCTGCCAACTCCAGCCGTGCCGCTTCAGCAACCGCCAGGTGCCCTCCACCGTGTAGGAGACGTGGAACAGCCGACCGATCAGCGTCTTGATCCGTGCCAGTGTCCACCGCTGGTCCGCCCAGCCGTGAGCCAGCGGCCCGCGCTCCAAATCCCGCGCCAGCCTGACGATCTGGACTTCACTGAGCCGAGGTCTCCCCGGCGAGCCCTTCGACAGCAGCCCCGCCTCGCCACCGCTCGACCGACCGCACGCTGATCCGCAGGACAACGGCAATCTCCGCGTTCTTCTGCCCGCTCTCGAAGCGCTCCACAGCCTGGAGCCGCAACCGCTCCCGCGCTGTTCTCTCCACGTCCGTCAGCCCGCCACCCTGCGCGTACCTCACATCCCTAGGGCTACCGGTACCAAACGCTGGCTGTCAGACGAACGCCACCGACATCACCCAATCAAGTTCAGTAGCCGCTATCGAGGCAACGCTCTCGCAATCTCTCGCGCCACATCCACTAGCTCTCGAGAATTAGATGGAAACGCATCCGGACTGCTAAGGGGAAGGTATTTCACAAGATAATGCCGAAGCATCAAGTTATCATTTCTGACAAACTCGCGGAGCGCAGCCGCACGCCATTCAGCCGTAAGGTCACCCGAACTATTTAATTCAGCCCCGGCTGTCCCCTCAGCCGCGCGCATATCAGATCGTCGCAGTTGCGTATAGTACCAGGCTTGAGCTGCTCCGATCCGTTCCCGATCTGACCCAGTCTTGAGATATTCAAGCAATGCGCGACGGACTCGAAGGCGCCCAAAGGCTTCAATTGCCGGCTTAGCGAACCAGCGCGTAAAACTAGGGTCCGGTTCATAGATCGCCGCTGCCACCAGTGGCGTGAAGAAATCATCCGAGAGGCTCGACCTCGCCGCGAGGGGTCCACGCACCGCCCCCCACACGTCACGCGCCGCACGCGTGTCGTGTGAGGTAGGGCTGACCTCAAGGCCGAGCAGTTGAGCCAGCTCCAGCACAGACGCGAGGTAAGTCTCGGAAGCCTCGCTCGCCTGCGACAGCGTCGAACCAGCGCCTACGACGTTTTCCGGATCGCTTGCGCCGCTCTGTTCATGCACAGCAGACTCCTCTCTTCCTCCGGATCCCCATGACTATGGTACGTACGGATCCCAAGCATCCGCCCCTGGCGCCGGAAGCCCAAATCGCTCAAATGCCTTACGCGCCACGTCCTCAAGCGGCATATATGCTTCAGGATCATATTTCCAATCATCGTACCCAGGGTGATAGTGGCCCGAATCATTGTCGAACATCGTAATGCGGCCATTCTCGTCGGCAGTGAACCTTCCGGCCATGAGCACCGGTGCTGGGCTCTCGCCTGCTCCAAGGTCCGCCGAAAGACTAGTGTGGCCTCCGTTCAGCCGCGGCGACCCGAAATTAACGACATTATCCTCGAGCGCTGCCGCGAGGGATCCGTCCCGCTTGACCACGTAGACGTAGTCTCCGGCCGCAAGCGGTTCACCCGGCTTGATCAAGGCATCCGCGGAGACTGGATCCTGAGGATGATCGTTTACAAATGGGCGGTTGGGCCGCCACACATAGGCTGGCTTACAGGCATCACCGGTGTTGTGGACCAAGATCGAGACGCCGCCCGCCAGCACATAGTACGTGTGGAGTTGCTGGACGGTGAGGTTCCAGCGGTTTGCGGTACCGGATGTGGGCTGGGTGGCGACGACGTAGGCGTGGCCGTTGGTGGCGGTGTTGAGGGCGTCGCCAGGGTGGAGCTTGCCGGCGGCGACCCAGGTGTGGGTTGTGTCGTCCCAGAAGGGATGGTTGGCGGTGGTGTGGAGGGTGGCGGTGTGGCCGTCTTTGGTGCGGATGGTGAGGTCGAGCAAATCGTGATCGTGGTTGATCCACACGTGCTGGACAGTGCGAGTGCCTTGATGCTTGCCAGTCTCGGGGTTGGCGGATTCGACCTTGTCGCCGGTTTTGATTTCGCCGATCGGTTTGGTCTTGCCACCGTCCATGAGGACCGGGGTGTCAGGGGAGAAGCTGCAACGGCTCGAGGGCTTCGTTCCGCCCTTTGACGTGCCGGACGATGGCTCGTCGGGTTTGGTGGCGGCGGCGTCCGCTTCTTTGGCCCGTTCCTGGGCGTTCGCGCGTTTGAGGGATGCCAGGTCCTCGACGTCGGATGCCGCCTCGTCGACGGCCTTAGCCCCTGCACCGGCAGCGCCGGCCGCAACACCACTGACGTCTCCATCGGCAGCGCCCTCCCCTTCGCCGAGGAGTCCGCCTTCGCCGGCACCCGTGACGCCGCTGCCCTCAAGGCCGCCGCCCGAGATGACACCGCCGGCTACCTGGCAGGCTTGGTCGTGGTCGGCGCCGCCTCCAGTAATCCAGAACTCGCATTTGAAAACGTCGTAGAGCGGTACGACGACAGCCACCACAACCTTGGAGACCACGTCATGGGAAGTGGACGGGGAAGAGCCGAGGGTGGGGGGTGTGCCTGGTGAAGGTGAGGGAGTCGGAGACGAGTTGCCAGAGGTGTTGCCGTTCGAGTTGTCAGTGTTGGCAGTGTGGCCGCCGCCGCCCGAGCCCGCCTGCCCGCTGCACTTGCTCCAGCCGCCGCTGCACTGTGTGCCGTCATTGTTGACCAGGACGGTTCCGGTCGGGTCGCTTCCCGACGCCGGGTTGTCGCCGGCGTAGGTGTAGCCACCCATCTGGTTGGGGTCGCCCGACTCAAAGAGGGGGTCCGGGGTGAGGAAGCGGCCCTGGGCGGGGTCGTAGTTGCGGGCGCCGAGGAGGTCCAGGCCGGTGGTGGCGTCGGTGGGCTTGCCGAGGTAGCCGTGGTTCTCGTCGGCGGCCACCCAGGTGGTGGGCTTGGTGCCGCGGGTGTTGCCGTAGGGGTCGTAGTAGCGGCGAGTGACTGCCAGGGTGCTGGCATTGATGGCGGTGGTGGCGGTGCCCTGGGCGTTGGCCACCTCATAGGTGACGGTCCCGCTGCTGGAGCGGCAGATGGTGGTGCCATCCGGGCCGTGGTAGTAGCGCAGGCCGGTCCAGGTCTTGGCGGAGATATTCAGGGTGATCTGCTCGGTGCCGCCGAACAGATACAGGACACGGGCCTTGGCGGTGCCGTCGAGGCTGCTGGTCTGTTCCAGCAGGTTGCCGTCGGCGTCGTAGAGGTAGCTGCTGGTGTTGGTGTCGGTGCCCGAGCCGGTGGTGACGGTGGCGGTGCGGCCCTCGGCGTCATAGGTGAAGGTCTGGGTCTGGCCGGGCGGCAGGGCTCCGGTGCCGACGGTGGTCCAGGTCTGGCCCGCGCTGCCGCAGGTGGCGAGGGTGAGCTGGGTGCGGATGGTGGCACTGGCGCCCGGGTCGGTCACGCACATCGCGCTGTTGGCGCTGCTGACCAGTGTGCCGGTGCTGGTGACCTTCCACTTCTGGGTGGCGTCGCTGTTGCAGGTGTCGATGACCAGGAGGGTGGCGGCGGTGGTGGCGTTACCGGTGGTGTCCAGGCACATGGTGCCAAGCACCTTCACAGTGCCGTCGGTGCCGATCGTCCAGTTCTGGGCTGCGGATGCGTTGCAGGTGTAGGTGCGGACCACGGCGCCGGGAGTGGTGGAGGCGCCTGCATCGTCGATGCAGAGCTTGCCGCCCCCGGAGAGGGCGAAGCCGGTGTTGAGCGGGCCGGTGGTGGTGGTCTTCCGGCTGATGGTGTCGCCGGCGTTCTTGTTGCTGTAGGCCGGGTCCGTGTAGGAGGGGGTCCAGGTCGCGGTGCCGGTGGTCGGGTTGCTACTGGTCGTGGTGCCCGCCTGGTCGGGCAGGGTCGCGGCGGCGGTGCCGTCGGTTCCGGTGTAGGCGGTGGTCTGTGTGGTGTTGTTGGCCGCGGTGCCGGTGGTGTCGTGGTTGACCATGCTGGTGCGGTCGCCGAGCAGGTCGTAGCTGTAGGTCTGCCAGTACGCTGCCGGGCCACCGACCGTGCCGGCCGTGACCGGGGCCGTGGTGGTGGTCTGCACGGAGCCGGTGGTGCAGCCGCCGACGGCTCCGACCGGGGCGCTGGTGGAGTTGGTGATACCTGCGGTGTCCGTCCAGGCGGCGGTCAGGCGCTGGAAGGAGTCGTAGGTGAAGCACTGGGTGTCGTGGGTGGTGTTGTTCTGCAGGTCGTCGACAGCGGTGATCTCGCCGGCCTGGTTGTAGCGGTAGTTGGTCAAGTCCAGGGGGGTGGTGGACGTCTGCAGTTGGCTTTCCGTCTGGGTGACCCGGCCGGTGGTGACGTCGTACTGGGCGAGGTTGACCAGTTCCTTGCCGGTGGGGCCGTAGTTGGTCTGCAGGACCCGGCCGAAGGGGTCGTGGACGGTGGTGTCCAGGTAGGCGGGTGTGTTGGACGAGCTGATGAAGCCGCCGATGCCGTCGAGGTTTCCTTGCTGGGTGTAGCCGTAGTCGACGTCCTCGGCGGGCAGGTTGCCGTCGGCCTGGTAGTGCACGGTGGAAAGCAGGCCGACAGCAGGTGTGTAGATCGCCGTGCTGGTGTAGGTGACGGTGCCGCTGCTGGGGGCGGTGGACTGCCCGGCCGCGGCGAAGCCGTCTGAGGCCGGGACGGTCAGGGTGCTGCCGGTCGGCTGATAGGCCGTGTTGTAGCCGGTGACTGCCTGGATATACGCCGATCCCGACTTCCCGCCGACGTACCGGGTGGATGAGGTCGGGTAGCCCTTCGCAAGCGTGTCGTACTCCCAGGAAGCAAGTTCCTTGGTGGGATCCGGCGTGGCCGACCACGCGCCCTTGTACTCGGCTGTGGGGCGGTTGTCCCAGTCGTAGCTGTAGGACACAGCCTGCCCGCGCGAGTCGGTGGTCTGTTGCAGGTTGCCCGCGACGTCGTACTGGTCGTAGCTGGTGGTGCCGGTGTTCGGGTCGGTCTGGGACGTCTTCTGGCCCAGAAGGTTGTAGTGGTAGGACCAGGTGTTGCCGGCGCTGTCCTTGATCGTGTCGACCTGACCGGCGGGGGTGTAGGTGTAGGTGGTGGCGGTGTCGGCCTCGCTCGCCAGGTGCCAGGTGTCGGTCTTCCAGATCGCGGCACCGGTGCTGTCGTAAAGCACCATGTTGGCGTCGTTCTGGATCTGCATGACGGTGCCGGTGGTGGTTCCGGTCGACCACAGCGTGGTGGTGGCGCCCGCGTTGGAGACGACGAAGTTGCCGTCGCTCCGCAAGGTGGCAAAGGCTCCCGGGTTACCGGAGGTGCTGGTCGACCACAGGGTCTTGCCCGTCGCGAGGGAGGTCAGTACCAGGTTGCCGTCAGCCTGCATGGCCAGCCGGGTGCTGTCCGAGGTCAGCGATGTGCCTGATGGGATGACCTGGCCCTGGGTGAGTTTGACCGTGCTGCCGGTGTTCTTGACGACGCTTTCGGTGGTCTGTCCCAGTGCGTTGGTGTAGGTCGCGGTGGAGCGGCCGCCGGCCGGGGCGGTGGTGTCGGTCTCGTCGGCCCCGGGGTAGCTCGTGGTGGTGTGCCACTGCGGAATCGCCGTATGCCACAGCGTGCTGGTGGTCGCGCGGCCCTCGCCGTCGTACCCGGTGGTGGTCTCCGACGGGACCTGGTTCTCGTTCGCTGCGTACAGGGTGGTGGAGGGGGAGTTGTTCGGATCGGAGTAGGGCGCGAACGAGACGGTCTGCCAGCCGTGTGAGTCGTAGAAGTTGTCGGAGATGATCCGGCCGGAGTTGGTGTCGCCGTCGGCCGTGGCCTGGGTCTGGCGGGGCTGGAGCATGCCGTCGTAGATGGTGATGGACGAGGCGTAGGTGCCGTCCTCGCGCAGTGTCTTCGTGGTCACCGTGGAGGGGTCGCCCGGCGAGGTGATGCTGCCGCTAGGCCCGATGACCACCCCGGGATTGATCGCGTAGGTGAACGTCTCGTCCGCGCTCTGGCCCGACGCCTTGTCCCGGCCGGGTAGCCAGACGGCTGTACGTCGGCCGAGCGCGTCGTAGGTGATGTCGGTCTTGCGCTTGTTGGCGTCGCCGTTCTCGGTGGCCAGGCCACGCAGCGGGTCGAGGGTGGAGGTGATCGTCCAGTTCTGGGAGTTGGTGGTCGTGATGCTGGTCGGGTTGGTGTTGCCGCCGAACGGGCTCCAGGCGGGGCTGAAGTCGGTGTGGGTGTTCTGCCCGGTGGCGTCCAGGGCATCGGTGACCCGGCCGGCCCCGTCGTACTTCATGGCCGAGCTGGTCTGCCAGTTCTCCGTGGTCCCGGTGTAACCGGTGGCGGTGCGTACGGCGGTGGCCTGGCCAATGGCGGTGCTGCTGGTCTGATCAAGCTGCCCGAACGTGCCCAGGTTGGTGAGGGTGCCGTCACCGTCGTAGTAGATCTTCTTGTCCGCCAGCAGCGTGCTCGCAGAGGCCGCCGTGCCGCAGGGGCCGCTGACGGAGGTGACCTGGTCCGGGTAGGACAGGGTCATGGTGTTGCTGGACGACGGCGCCGCATACGTGGTGGTGGCGCACTTCTCCTGCGCAGCCACGCTCACGTCCCCGTGGGCGTCGATGGTTGAGACGCGGCCCTGGCTGTCGTAGGTGGTGTCGGTGCGGGTGTGGCGCCATGTCCCGTTGGCGAGCAGCGCGTAGCCGTGCGACTGTGTGGTCTTGATCCGCAGAGCGATCAGATCGGGGAGGGTCGACAGGTCTGGTTCGGTCTGGCCGGGGTTGTCGTCCTGGGTCCAGCCCGTCCACGGGGTCTGGGCGGCGTGGGCGGTGGTGGTGAAGGTGAACGGGCCGTTGACGGTTACGGCATTGACGGTGCCGCCCGCCGCCGTGTAGGTGTCGCTCTGAAGGGCTTGGCCGGCGAGTTGGTTGGCGTCGGCGACGGTCTGGACCGTGGAGCCTCCGACCTTGGCGTCCACGCTGACCGAGCGGCGGGTGCCGTCGGCCTTGTAGTCGCCGTCCATGCCCTGCAGGTAGGTGGTGGTCTGCTGGGTCACCGGCTCGGGAGCCTGACCGGTCTGCACCGTGACCGTGCGGAAGCCTCGGAACTGGTCCCACGTGCGGTACTGGTCGTCCGTCTGGGCCGAGTCGTCCCGGTGCCAGGCGGGGCCGGCGTAGCTGTAGGTGGAGACCTGTATCTCCGAGCCCGCGGCGTTGCTGTTCGTGGAGTTCGGCTTGTACTGGGAGGCGATCGTCCGGTCGGATGCCGTGACGGTGTGCACGGTGGTCTTGTTGAACCAGTCCGCGATCGGCTTCGATGCGCCCGGCACCGTCCAGTAGACCGGATAGCAGGAGTTGGTGTTGCTGTCCGCGGCCGAGATCGACAGCGTCTTGTTCGCGCACGGGTTGGTGTTGTAGTCGACGGCGATGGACTCGCCGGTCTCGGTCTGGATCGAGGAGATCCTCGGCCGGTACAGCGGCGGCGCGGACGGGGAGGTGTCGTCGACCCGGTTGTCGATCTCGGTACCGGTGAAGGAGACCTGGTTGAGCTTGATGGCGCTGTTGCCGTTGCCGTAGGTGTCCTTGCCGGTGTGCTGGATCGACTGCAGCCACGTCACTGCCTGCAGTGAACCCGCGTCCTTGGGGTCGATGGTGGTACCGGTGACCGGGTCGACCGTTCCGCCGGCGTCCGAGTACACCTGCCCCAGCTGGTAGCTGTCTACGTCGACGAGGTCGTCCGTCGAGGAATCCTTGACGTGGACCTTGGTCGTGATGCTGTCCAGCCGGGTGGTGGACCAGAACGTCGGTCCGGCGGTGATGCACACGTTCGTGGGCACGGAGGTGGACCCGGACGGCAGGGTGGTGCTGTCGGTGGAGTCGCAGTGCAGGTCCCACGGCACATCAGGCCAGTGCGGGGCCGTGTTGTCGTTGAGGTTTCCGGCCGAGCAGTCGGTGAAGGTGTCGGTGGTCTGGCAGCGCTGCTTGGAGGTGAAGACCACCTGGCCGGCGGGCTTGTGGCCGGTCTGCTCATCGGTGAGCTTGTAGCCGTAGGAGACGGAGTCGAGCTTGCCACCGCGGACGTACGAGGTCAGGGTGCCCGAGTCACCGGTCGTGGCCTGGCCGCCGCCCAGGTCGTAGTAGTTGGTCTCGGTCGTGTAGTCGTATCGCTGGAGGAACCCGCTCGGCGAGACGACGAAGTCAAGGTTCCAGCGCCAGCCCTCATGCTTGTCGCACTGCGACGCCTTACCCTTGGCCGAGTCGTAGCACGGGTCGCTCGATTCCGGGTGCAGTGCCGGCACACCCCAGGCGGAATCGGTCGAGGAGTCGCTCGGAGTACCGGACTGCATCGCCCCGGAGGGTCCGGGGCCAGTCGGGGAGTGGTCGGCACCGAAGTACGCGGCAGTGCCGTCCGTGGTCAGCAGCCGGAAGTAGACGCCGTCGTGCAGGCCGTTGGCGGCTCCGGACAGCTCCTGGATCAGGGTGCCGTCGTCGCCCTGCAGCCGCCACTGCTTGATCTCGCCCGGCACGCTGGAGTCGACGCCGTCGGGCACCAGCTGCCCGGAGTGCGATCCGAAGGAGATCGTGGCGTTGTCACCGGCCCAGCACTGGTCCCCGGATCCCTTGAGGATCTTCTTGCCGCTGCTGTCCAGCAGGGTGCCGCAGGAACGATACGTCCGCTCGACGAAGCCCGGCTGGTAGTCCCAGCCGTCACCGATCCAGGACGCCTGGGAGTTCCGGGCCGAGGTCTCCCCGTCCTCGGACTGCGAGTCGTAGGACAGCGCCACCGACGGGGCGTTCCCGCCGACTACGGACGGGACGTCGATCGGGTAGGAGTAGGTGAATGCGCCGGTACCGGAGGTCTGCCAGCTCCCCGAAGGGTTCAGGGAAGTTGCCGCGTAGGTGCCCTGGGAGCCGGAGCTGCCGGAGGTGACCTCCACGGTCGTCGTGTTCGCCGTGGTGGTGTTCGCCGACAACGACATCGGCTCGGCCGTACCGCTCGCGGCACGTGACGTCGCGGCGCGGGAGGAGCCGAGGGAGAGCGTGGCGGTCAGCTGGTCCGCTGCCGCTCTGTTGGTGAAGGTGATGGGGGTCCGCGTCCCACACTGCTTCAGCTGAGGCGTGGTCATCGCACAGGCCGGAACCTGGAACAGCCGCAGCCGTGAACCGAACCCACCGCCGTACGCCTTGGCAAGCGAGGAATAGTCGATGACCACGCGCACCCGGCCGCCACCGGACTTCGCATCGGCGCGAGTGAAGGCGAGCAGCATGCCGTCGGCGCCTGCCCGCAAGGTCTGGGCGTGCGACGCGACCTTAACCTTGACCGCCGCCGGGCCGAATGCCTTGACGGACCCTGACTTGTGCTTGGCGGCAGGTGCCGGTGACACCCACACGGGTAGGGCACCGGCCTTGACGGGCTTCGTCACCGGAAGGACGGGAGTGCTCGGGGAAGGCGTGGATTCCGCTTTGGAGGGTGCACTGGAAGCACTGGCGGGGCTGGACGGCAGACCCGGCGTCCCCGCGATACTGGAGGCGGTGTTGCCAGGTCCGGTGGTGTGCGTCAGGGAGACGGTTTTCGTGCCGGCTTTCGGCCACACGGGCTTGACGGCCTGATAACGGCCCGCCGCCTTGTAGCCCTTGGGGTGGACGGTGGCGGGTTGGCGGAGGGTATGACTGCCAACTGCCGGGGTCTTCGGCAGGGCTTTCGGGTTCCACACCGTGCCCTTGAAGCGGTAGGGCCCCACGACCACGCCGGCGGCCACCGCAGCGGGCACGAGAAGAGTCAGCAACGCGACGGCTGTCGTCGCGAGAGTCAGCGCTCTGCCCCAGATCCGGTACTGGACGCTCGCATACCAACGCCGCTTGCCGCTCACTGAAATCCCCCCACGACCAGCGGTCCTGACAGACCGTCGTCCCCCCACCACGCCCGCTGCGTGATCGTCGGGAGGCTATTGATAGGGGGCGGGCAACTCAATACCCTGTGCCGGCGATGTGACCATGACGTACGCCAACTGAGTGCCTGATGTGCCCTTTCCGTGAAATCGCGAACATCAACACCTGATGGCAAACCGGACACCACGCACACCGCTCGCCACAGCTTTAACATCCGTCGATGTGGCGAATATCACGAATGCAAAGCATTTGCAAAAAGAGGGGGAGTTGCCAAGTGTTGTCCGGATATACCCGAAAGCAGCGCAGAAGAAGGGAACTGACGCGCCGTCTGGCGCTGATCCCCGTGCTGGCAGCGCTGTTGCTCACAATTCCCGCTACGCCGGCAAGCGCCGACGAGTCGTCCCCGAGTGATCCGATGCTGGCCGCCCAGGCCGAGGCCGTCGCCAGCGGTCACGATGTGCCCGTCGATTCCCTCACGACGGAGACCTCCACCGTCACCGCCAACCCCGACGGCACGTTCACCTCCACCATCAACGTCATGCCGGTAAGAGTCCTCAAGGACGGCGCCTGGACACCCGTCGACGCCACTCTGGCTACGAATGCGGACGGAACCCTCTCGCCGAAGGCCACGCCGAACGACGTCACCCTGTCGGGCGGCGGCAGTGGCCCTCTGGTCACACAGACCAACGAAGACGGGCACAGCATGGCTCTGACCATGCCCTTCACGCTGCCCGCGCCCGTCGTCAGCGACGACACCGCCGTCTACAAGTCCGTACTGCCCGGCGTGGACCTGTCCGTATCGGTCACCGACCAGGGCGGCTTCAGCGACGTACTGATCGTCCACGACGCCGCAGCCGCAGCCGACCCGCACATCAAGACGCTCACCGAGGCCGCCTCCACCCACGGCCTGATCCTCTCCTCCACGGATTCAGGCGGCATGAACGCCACCACCGCGGACGGCACCGTCGCCTACACCAGCCCACGCCCGCTGATGTGGGACTCCAGCACCACTTCGGACGCACCGGCGACAACCACACCCGCCTCGGACACCACGACGGCCGGCGATGCCCCTACGGCATCCTCCGCCGACGGCCCCGGTGAGGGAGCCAACGTCAACACGGTGCCGATGAGCACCACGTCCAGCGGCATCACACTGACACCGGACACAAGCGTCCTCAACGCCCCGGACACCACCTACCCGGTGTACATCGACCCGTTCGACAACCCGGTCAGCGCGGGCTCCGGCCACTACGACGAGGTGTACTCCAGCTCCACCTGCTCCGACAGCCCGCAGTACGACAAACTCCAGACCCTCGGTGAGGGCGTGGGCTACCAGCGCTGGGGCGGCGCCTGCGGCACCGGCCTGGAACGCTCCTACTACGCCATCCCCACCAAAGACCTCGACCCTTCCATGCACGTCTACGACGCCCTCATCACCGTGAACTCCACCTACGCGGCAAGCTACAACTGCTCGCAGAACCAGCCGATCACCCTTCACACCACAGGGCCAATCGACTCTGGCACCGACTGGAACAACAAGCCCGCCCCTGTCGACGACAGCTACGCCCCCGTCACAACTACGATTCCCAGTGGGGCCAACTCCGGCAGCAGTTGCAGCAACAACCCCGCGACCTTCAAGGTCCCGACGCAGGCCCAGCGAATAGCGAAGTACCACAGCGCCAGCAGCGACTACTGGACGATCGGTCTATTCGGCAACGAGAGCATCTCCTCGGGCAACGACGACTACCTGCGGATGTCCAGCAAACTTGCGCTGACCGTGACATTCGACATCCCCCCGGACGTCCCGGCGAGCCTGCAGACCACGCCGCCCGCGACCGGAGCCGCCGGTTCCTGTGTCACCAGCGGTGACGGCTGGATCGGTGCTACCACTTACTCCGGTGCCGGAAGCAACATCCAACTGCACGCCAAGGTCAAGTCGAACGTCTCCGGTGAGAACGTCAGGGCGATCTTTCACGTCTGGGACCGCACCGTCCTCGACTCCAGCGGCAACGCCCAGGACAAGGGAAACCCCACCACCGGCTACGTCGCAGCGGACACCGCCAGAGACGTCAATTTGCCCATCGGGTTCACCCTCAAAGACGGCCACGAGTACGGCTGGGACGCCTACGCGCAGGACAACAACGCAAAGCCCCTGTCCTCCGACATCAGCGACCACTGCTGGTTCAAGACCGACTTCACCCCACCGGACACACCCGACATCGCCACGAACAAGTCCTTCCCACCCGCCGGCACCGGGCCAGCCAACCCTCTGGTGTACGCCGGCCCCGGCACCACCCCCTTCACCGTGACCGCAACCGACGCTGCTCCCGCCGACACCAGCTGCACCCCGAACGCCTGCCTGTCCAGCGGCGTCGACCACTTCCTGTGGCAATTGGACAGCCAGCCCACCGCCAACACAGGCACACCGGCCGCCGTCACCAGCAGCGACAGCTCCGGCATCGCGACCGGAACAATCCCCGTCCCGATCACCCACTGGGGCATCCACACCCTCTACGTCGCCGCAGTCGACGCAGCCGGGAACATCTCCCAGGCCCCCGCTAGCTACACCTTCACCATCCCCTGGAATCCGAACACCAAAATCACCCCAGGAGACATCAGCGGCGACGGCATACCCGACCTGCTGGCCACCACGAAGACCGGCGACCTCGAACTGATCCCCGGCGACACCGACCCCGCCCAGAGCCCCACCCCCGCCCAGACCGGACCCATCGCCACCACACCAGCACCCGCGATCAACGGTCCGGTACTCGTCTCGACTCCGGACGACTCGCCCGACCAATCCAGCTGGAACAACTACCTGATCGCTCACCGAGGCAACCTGCACGGCGCGGAATTCGACGATTTGTTCGCCTATAACAAGCAGACCAAACAGCTCTATATTATCAAAAACGACCACGACCCGGTGGACAGTTCTACTCCGGGTGAGGAGTACTCGACTTTCCCCGGCTACGTGGACAAGCGCTTCAACACCGTCGCGAAGGAAAACTGCGCGTCCTCCGGCATAGTCGCCGACGATACACGTTGCCGTACGGCCGGATACAACAATGCGGGCTGGGAAATCACCCAACTGCTGACACCGGGCAATGTCTACGGCAATCCCGACAACTACCCGGCCGTCATCACCGTCGAGAACAAGAAGCTGTGGCTCTATCAATCCGACAGTATCGGCCATTTGAAGAACCCGATTCTCCTCGGTGACGGCGACTGGTCCGGCCTCACCCTCATCGCACCCGGTACCGTCGGCGGAACCTTCAGCTCCGACTCCAACGGCGATGGCAAAGTCACCGGTGGCACCCCCACCCTGTGGGCCCGCGACAACACCACCGGAGCCCTGTACACCTACTCGCTCACCCTCGGCTCCGACGGCCTGCCCCCGCTCCTGCACGCCACCACCCACACCGCGCTGCCCCTCACCCTGCCTCCGACGACCTACCCCCAGATCGCAGCGTCCGGCGACGTGAACAGCCTCTCCGGCGGCCCGGACGGCAACCCCGATCTCTACGTAACCGACACCCACGGCGAACTGATCGAGTACCCAGGGACCGCACCGACCAGCACCACTGCCAACTTCGCCGCCCCTGTCTCGCTGGGCACCGCCGCCAACGCCGCGACTCACTGGTGGAACCTTGACGACGGCACCGGCAACACCGCCGCCGACTGCGCCACCGCGACAGACGCCGGCTGCAGCGGTGGGCTCCCAACCTCACTCAGCGGCGCCTATACCTGGAGCAGCGACTCGACACGAAGCAAGTACATCAACCTCAACGGCACCACCGGCCATGCCAATACCTCCGGGGCTGCCGTCGACACCTCGCGGGGCTTCACCGTCTCCGCCTGGATCAAGCTCAATTCGTCGTCCGCCAATTCGACATTCGTCTCGCAGGACGGGGCCGTCAACAACGGCTTTCAGCTGTACTACTCCTCGGGCGCCCAGGCGTGGGCCTTCGGCAGACACAGCACCGACGCGAGCGGTGCCGTCTGGCAGGCCACCTACGGCAGCAAGCCCGTCATAGGCAAATGGACACACCTGGTAGGCGTCTTCGACGCCACCAACCAGGAAATCCGGCTCTACGTCGACGGCAAGCTCACCGCCGCCAGGGACTGGACCTACACTCCCTGGAACGCGACCGGCTCCCTCCAGATCGGCCGCAAACTCTCCTCCGGCGCCTACGGCGAGTACGCCAACGCAGGCATCAGCGACATCCACATCTACAACACCGTCCTGCCTCCCGCCGACGCAGCCGCTACCGGTGACAACCCCGCCATCAGCCAACTCGACTGAACACTGAGGTACGTTCAGGCGCTCGACCGAGACACTTCGGTCGAGCGCCTGCCGAGTCCGCGGGGCGATCGCGCAGCAGACCTACGTACCGAACTGTCCGAGCACACCACTACAGTTCTCGATCACTTGACCGATCCGGGAGCGCCGAGGGACGCAGTCCGGGCCTCGCGCTCTCGCTTGCGCAGTCGACCGATCCTCTGGGGGGACCATCATGAGACGCAGCGCCTTCTTGGCAGCGGCTACGGCAACCGCACTGACCGCCAGCCTGTTCACGGGCCTCGCCCCGGCGTGGGCGGACGGCGCCAGCGGCGGCCCGGTCCTGGTCGACGCCAACGGCTGGAACGAGCCGGGGCTGGTCTTCGTGACCGCGCACTCCGACAGCCCGATCACCCACATCACGGCCCACTTCTATCCGCTGGACGCACCGGACGGAGCCCCGGAGGCCGGATCGACCGAGGACTTCGCCCAGTACTCCGGACAGGACGCCACAGCCGGCACCTGGCGGGCGCCGGTCCACCTGGCGGACCTAGGTGACTACCGGGTCACCGTCGACCTCCAGGACGCCTCCGGCGCCACCGTCACCGGCGCCCTCTCCCCCGACCCCCTGCAGTACCGGACCATCGTCATGGTCTCCGGTCTGACCGCCACCCCGAGTGTGCCCGACTACCTCCACCAGCAGGTCTCCGTCAGCGGCACCGTCATCGCCCGGGATCCCCGCACCCCCGACACCCCGACCCCCGCCGCCGGCACCCCCGTCGACGTCGTCGCCGACACCGGACTCGGCCGGACGATCACGACCGCGACCGCCGGCCCCGACGGCCGCTTCACCGCCGCCTACGTCCCCACCGAGCAGTCCTTCCGGCTGTCCGCCGCACCCCAGGCCTCCAGCAGCTACCCGGGAGCGATCGACCTGTCGACATACCCCACCCAGTGGCTGCACACCACCCAGGCACCGGTCCGCTTCACGGCAAGCACCCACGCCCTGAACCTGAAACAGGGCGCCACCGGCACCGTCACCGGCCACGCCGAGATCCAGACCACAGCCGGCTGGCAACCACTGCCGCACACCGCGATCACCCTCTACGGCCTTGACGCGGACGGTCTTCCCAAATTCCTGGTCGGCCAGACCACCACCGACAGCAAGGGCGCCTACACACTGCCCGTCTCCTCGTACAACGCCGCCCCGAGCGCCGAACTCATGGCGGGCACCGCCAACATGCCCTTCCAGCAGATCGCCACCGAACCCTTCAGCCTCCACGTCGCCTACACCACCCACATCGACCTGACCGCGTCCCTCAAAGACGACGGGTCCATGCCGACCTACGGCTACGTCTACTACGAAGACGCACGCGCCCACTGGCCCGCCAAGCCCACCGTCACCCTGCAGTACTCCAAGGACGGCAAGACCGGCTGGAAGAACGCCGCCACCGTTCCGCTCCCGATCCGCTACAACAAACCCCTGTTCCAGGAGTGGTTCGCCCGCACCCTCAACGCGCCGAACACCGACGCCTACTGGCGCGCCCGCTTCAACGGCAACCCCGACCTCGGTACCAGCACCACCAAGCCCGTCCACCTTTACCGCTACGCCACCCGCATCACCGGCTTCCACGCCTCCCCCGACCCGGTCCGCAAGGGACAGCCGATCAGATTCGCCGGCACCCTGCAGTACAAGAAGGGCACCACCTGGAAGCCGCTCTACGGCGGCTCCCCCAGCCTCTACTTCAAACCCCGCGGCTCCAGCACCTACCACTACGTCTACGACCTGGACACCGACAAGCACGGCCACCTCATCGGCATGGCAACCGCCGAGAAGGACGGCACCTGGGCCCTCGTTGTCAACCGCCAGGCCGGAGACCACTACCTCAGAAGCGCCCGGGTCACCGATTACGTCGACGTCCGCTAGCCGTTGCCCGTGGTGACGGCACCTGGACCCACCTCGTCGCCACCTTCCGAGCACCAGTCCCGGGAGGCTCCACCACCGGCAACATGGCCCTGTACCAGCACGGCACCCTCATTCGGACCGCCACCAACCTCAGCCCCCAGTACGACTCCTCCATGCGCCTCACCATCGGCGGCTGCATCAACAGCGCCTCCGCCACCACCCCCAACCTTACTTTCCCCGGCTCCGTCGCCGACGTCCACGTCTACCCCCGCACACTCTCGGCGACCGAGGTCAGCGCACTGCACTGACCCACCGCCGATCCAGGGCCCGCGCCGACTCCGACGGGAGCAGCGGGGGCCCGCCCACGTCCGCGGCAGCCGCCAGCCCACACCCAGTCGGCGAACGGACCGACACCGTCGAAGGCTCCACTGAGGACCAGCTTGCGGGCCCACCCAAGAAATCATGCCTGCCAGCGCAACCTCCGAGCACAGGCGCGTTGCAGACATCGAAGCGGCAAACCACAGGTGCATCCACCGGGAAGCCGCCACAGAAGAGGCTCGCGTCAAGTACGTCTAGGCTCAGCGCGCGCGATATCCACCACCGCGCCAGCCATGCCGACGAGCCAGACCAAAACACAACCAGCCGACGGGCGATTCGTCACGCTGGACGCCCCTATAACGGGGGGTTGGTAGACGCCTTCCTGACCAGGTTGAAGACCTCGCGGGCGGCATATCGCTTGAGGCAACGGACGATCTCACGACGGGTTTGCCCTCCTGGGTGCGGCGTTCGTAGTACGCCTGGGTACGCGGGTCGTGGCGCAGCCGGGTGAACACGATGCGGTGCAGGGCGGCATTCGCCTGCCGGTCGCCGCCGCGGTTGAGGCGACGCGAGTTCTGCCGGCCCGAGGAGTACTCGAAGGGACTGACTCCACACAGAGCGGCGAAGGACGCCTCGGTGTTCAGCCGCTCGGGGTTGTCGCCCATGGTGATCAGGAGCGTGACAGCGGAGTCCGGGCCGATACCCACCGGTACGAGCAGCTGCGGGGCATGGCGTTCGACGAGCCCGGTCAGACGCTGATTCAGCTCATCGACCTGCGCCGTGAGCTGCTCGATGCGCTCGGCCAGCAGCCTCAGGGTAATGCGAGTGCTCTGGGCGACGGCGTCCTCGTCGCCCCCGCCGTCTTCGCCGTCGCGCGGGCTGAGGCGCGCGCAGGTGCGGAACAGCTCGCGGTTACCCAGGCCCGACAGCCGCTCCCGCAGAGCCGGGTCGGCTACGACAAGGACGGCCTTGAGCTGGTTGATCGCCTGGGTACGGGTCTTGACCGCGGAGTCCTTGGCGATTTTGAACATCCGGGCGCTCTGCACCGGACCGTCGCCGGTTTTGGCCCGCGACCGGGCGCGACCACTCAGCACCGCCCGCGCAGCAGCCTGCGCATCGAGCGGGTCCGACTTCCCGAGCAGACGACGGGCCGACCGGTCAGGCCGGTTCACCTCGAACACCTGAACATGCTGCGCGAGCAGGTAGCGGGACAGACCCGCACCGAAGCTGCCGGTGCCCTCCACACCGGCCCGGCGCACCGTCCCCAACTTGCGGGCCCAGGCAAGCAGCCGCCCGTATCCGACCGCCGTGGCCGGAAAGGACTTCGTAGCCAGGACCTGCCCCAGCGGGCAGACCACTGCGGCGACGTGGACCTCGCCGTGCGTGTCCACCCCCAGGACGACCTCGCCCCAAGGCGGCGGGCCTGTGCTGGTGGAGTGGGTGCCGCGCTGTCTGGGTGTCATGGTGGTCCGCCTCCCGCATGGTGACGTGCTGGGCGGCTGGCACCGGTCTCGCCGGGCGGTCTGAACCGTGATGGCGCCTGATTGACGGCAAGGCCCCTATGGGGACACGCCCTGTGGCTCGGTGACAGCAGGCACCATCCCGCAACGGCAGTCGACACGTCCAGCACAAGACACTTCGGTCAAAGATGTCATGAGTCAGACCCCCGTCCAGCACAGCGCTGCGCAACCGTCCCACCAATCCGGCGCAACGGCACGGCCCGATCACTCCTGGAAGGCTTCGCCCGAACCGGCACTCAACCTGATCTGGACGGTCTGACAATGAGTTGGCTCTCCGTCTACTCGTGACCGGCATTGACGGGCAGCCGTGTAGGCCGCCTTACCAGACGGCGGACACCCCTAGCGGTGAGCCGGTCCGGTTTGTCGAAGTGCAAAAATCGGCTGGTCGTGCTGCAGCCCCCCGTACTCCCTGCCGAGGTGGACGCGCCCACTACCCGGTCACCGTGGGCGTCGAAAGTGACCTCTCGCAGGCGCTGGACGCACTCGCGGCAGCGCTCCCTGAGGGGCTCACCTACGATTCGGGAAACAGCGAGAAGATCCGTACGCTGCTCGACGAAGAACTGCAGTACCGACGTGACAGCGACGCCTTCCCCCTGGTGCCGCAGCGCGTCGTGAGCGATGTGCGCACCGCGCTGGACCGCCACGACGATGGGCGACGGCTCCTTCCTGATGAACTCCCAGGAACTGGAGACCGCCGTCCGTGAACACGTTCCGATGGTCGTCCTGGTCCTGGTGGACGAGGAAAACGGCCTGATCACCTGGAAGATGGAACTCGAACTCGGCCGCCACAGCCACACCCGGTTCACCAACCCGGACCTGGTCGCCTACGCCGAGAGCTTCGGCGCACGCGGCTACCGGATCGAGTCCGCCGACCAGCTCTTGCCTGTGTTGGGCAGGGGCCTCGACGACGAAGGGGTCTCCGTGATCGCCTGCCCCGTGGACTACTCCGAGAACCTTCGCCTGACCGACAGACTGGGCAGTCTCCACGGCCCGTTCTGAACTGATGGATCCAGAACCCGGATCTTGCGGTCTTCATTCTGCTGAGGGGCGATTTGGATTGCCCGCCTTGTACACCCCGGCCGAGGTCTGTCACCCACCGGCTGTGGCGTCAGCGCTTCCCAGCCGCACTAACCACGGCAGGCTCGGCCATCAGTCGGCGACGGCTGCGATGCTTATGGCAAGGAGGGCAGCATAGGCGTCCGCGCGACGGCCGGCCTATCCGGATCCTCCTGGCTGGTCCTTGGCCCACCACAGGAACGCGGCGGAGTGCTGCTGGTTGGCGAAACCCTCGCCGACGAGGGTGTGCAGGAGGTCGTTGCTCCAGAAGATGAGCCGCCCGAGGGTCCAGTTCACCGACTCCGGTGCCGGCAGTTCGAGTCCGTACACGGCCCGGGCTATTTCACGCTTGCCGCCCGCCAGCGTCGTGTACTTGAGGATCGACAGGAACCGCTCGGGCTGCACCACGCACAGAACCCTGGTGAGAAGTGCCTCCTTGAAACCGGTCATCGCGAACGGCTTCACACCAGACAGCAGGTGCTGGAGCCGGTCTTCCAGCGGTACCTCGTCGGGCCCGTACAGGAGGTACTCGATCGTGCTGCGGGTCGACTCTCCCGCCGCGGCGTCGCCCATGAGGTTCCAGGCGGAGTTGAAGGTGGCCTGGTTGCCGGGGTGGGCTCCGACATCGGAGTTGGCGAAGTCCTTGAGGACCCTGGGGTCACAGGTGCTCAGCCCGTCCGGGGAGAAGACCTGCTGGTACTTCTCCCAGTAGGCGGCGACCTGCGGGTCGAAGTCGGGCCTGGTGGCCAGGTACTCGGCCTTGAGCCGGGCCGCCCGTTCCAGCCACCGGGGCTCGACGTCCTCGGGTTTCGGGAAGCGGGCCTTGAGGTCACCGAAGGAGCGGCCCCAGTCCTTCTCCGGGAGGACAGGCTCGCCGTGCTCCCATTCGAAGCCGCACCGGTGCTTCACGACCCGCCGTCCGTCGCCCAGGGTACGGACCAGTTCGATGTCCTCGTCGTCACTGCACAACGGGCACATGGCCAGTCCCATGGCACCCCCCACTCCGTCGGTGTCCGTGCCGCCCGGCGGCCTATGCGTCTTTTGGCCCGAGAACCGCATTCTGGCATCCGGCTCGGACAGCCGGGGCAGCGGCCGAGCCTCGAACCAATATTGGCATACTGCAAAGATGACAGGCACATCATCGCCTAGCCGCAACCTCCTCGTCGCATCCCTGTCCGTGGCACTCGCCATCCTGACCGCGGGCTGCGCGAACAACTCCTCCCTCCACACCACCGACACCGCTTCCCCGAGCACCGGCGGTACGGCCACTCCCGGCAGCGTCCATGTGGCCGTCGCCGGCGAGGTCGACCTGGCAGTCACGGACGCCGTCGCGCGTCTCGACCGCTTCGGTGACGGCTCGCTCGCCATGACCGTCCGGAACGACGACGGCGTCCCCGAACACCTCGGCATGGTCGCGACACCCGACGGCGGACGCGGGGAACTCGTCGGAGGGAAGTCGGCCGAGGGCGACGGCTCACTGTCCACCGCCGGGATCCTGGTGACGAGCGGGACCAGCGTCACGTTCGGCGGCACCGGCGGACCGCGTGTCCTGCTGCATCACGTGCGGGGCGTCACCGCGCGGCATCCCCTGCCGGTGGCCCTTCAGTTCGGCGTGGCCGGACTGATCCGGTTCCAGGCCAGGGTCTCCTCAGCCTGACCAGCCGGCGGTGCCGGCGACGGCGACATCGAGCGCCTGGGCCCGGTCGGTGTAGCTCGTGATACGCGTGACCAGGCCGCCGGTGACGTCGAAGACGTGGTACGCCACGCTGTCCGGGTCGGCCGGCGGGACGGTGCCGTGGATACGAAGGCCGAGGACGACAGCCGCCGGGTAGGTGAAGGTCTCCTCGACCTCGGCCCGCAGCCCGAGCGTGTGCAGGCGGGAGCAGCGGCTGAGAACATGGGAGCGGGCGTGGCAGCCGGTGTCCCCGCCGCCGGGCGGGCTCCAGTGCACGTTCGGGTGCAGCACCTCGGCGAGCAGTCGGCAGTCGACTCTCCGCAGTGCTTCGCGTAGGTGTGCCGCGACGGCGCTCGGGCCGGGCCGTGGGCTGGATGGCATCTGGACCTCTCCGCGTGACGGGGGCTGCCCGCCCCAACTCACCATCATTTGAGCGGACTTATCCCTCCATGGCTGATGTCCGGCACGTCCGCGGCACTCGCCCGGGCCGGTACGGCGGCGAGCCGGCTCAGTGGGGGTCGCTGTCCGCCGACGAGCCCCGCGCCGGCGATGCGGCTGCATCCGGGCAGGCCGGCGAGGTGCAGGGCGGCCCGGCGCAGCCGTTGCTTCCGGGGCGATTCGGGAACGAACCAGCGGGCGATCCGGCGGGCGGTGCGCTGTCTGCGGGCCGCGACCGGCCGCCAGAGCCGTTCGTATCCGGCGAGCGCGTCCTCGATGCGGCGGGTACCGGCGAGTTGGTCGGCCAGGACGTAGGCTCCGGCGATCGCCAGGGATGCGCCCTGTGCGGCGACCAGGGACACGGCCTGGCAGGCGTCGCCCACCAGTACGACGCGTCCGCGGCTCCAGGACCGCAGAACAGCCTGGGCGACCTGGTCGTAGTAGATCTGTGCGGGCGGTGGGCAGTTGGCCAGCGCGCGGGGCACGAGCCAGCCCAGTGAGCCGTACTCTCGGCGCAGCGCGGCCCGGGAGTCGTCGGGCAGGCCGGGATCCGGGGCGCGGTGTACGGCGAAGGCGGCGACCCTGCCGTCCCGCAGGGCGTACAGGCCCATCTGCCGGTCGATGGTGTCGGTGAGGCAGAACCGGTCGCCGAGTTCCGCGTGCGTCTCAGGGTCGTCAAAGGTGAACGCGGCCGTATGGTAGCCGAGGTGGCGGACATACCGCTGTTCGTCGCCGAAGACCAGGGCGCGGACGGTGGAGTGGATGCCGTCGGCGCCTACGAGGAGATCGGCGTCGAGGGTGCTGCCGTCCGTGAGGGTGACGCGGACCCCGTGGGGGTTCTGGTCGATCCGTGCCGGGCCGACGCCGAAGCGCAGGCCGACGGCGAAGGACAAACGTTCCCGCAGGGCGAGTTCGAGGTCCGGCCGCATGATGCTCAGCAGACGTCCGCCCAGGGGGCGGGCGAACGAGTCGTAGCGCAGCCGGGCCCGGCACTCTCCGTGGTCGTCGAGGAAGGCCGCTTCGGAGATCGGGTAGCCGAGTTCCTCCAGCCAGGGCAGCATGCCCATGGCCTCGGCGGCGTCGTAGCCCGGCCCGAAGAAGTCGATCATGTATCCCTCGGTCCGCGGTCCCGGAGCCTTCTCCAGGACGACGACCTCCCAGCCGAGCCTGTTGTGCAGCCGTCCGGCCAGCGCCAGACCGGCGATACCGGCCCCGCAGATCACTGCCCTCATCGGTGCATCGCCTCCTCCACTCCGCGGTGCCCGGGGCACAAGCCCGGCGCTACCCCCTCCCACTTTTGCACTATGCAAAGCTAGGGTGTCAAGAAGGCCCGATGACGGCGTGTCCGGACGCGAAGGAAATCCTGATGGACCCTTAACACCCCACTGGCGGCTTCTTGACGTAGCTTCGTACCTGGTGTGCCGGGAAGACGGGTCGGCGAAGTATCCCCTGTGGTGAATCGCTCGTACGGACATCCCGTGCGGGCCCCGAGGAAGGTCTTCGCGTGACCCAGTCGAAGCCGGCCGCTGCTGCCGTCGCGACCGCACCCCCCGCCGCCGCGGGCGCCCGTGGCCCGCGCCGTTCCGTGCTCTTCTTCGCGTTCGCCTTCGCGGTGATCGCCGACCCGGTCTCCTCGGTGGCCTACGCGATCGAGGCCGCGCTGCGCGCCCTGCACGGCGACCTCGCACTGCTGCTGCCCACGATGAGCCTGGTCATCGCACTCGTCGTCCTCGTCACCGCGAACTACTGGCAGCTCGTCCGGCGCTTCCCCAAGGGGGGCGGCGCGGCGGCTGCGGCCGGGCGGGCCTTCGGGGCACGCTGGACGTTCCTGCCCATCGGGGCCCTGGTCGTCGACTTCGTGCTGACCATCGGGATCTCGATCGCGGCCGCGGCCAGCGCTGTGATCGCCCTCTTCCCGGGCCTGGCCGCCTGGCGCATCCCGCTCGCACTGCTGCTGCTCGTGGTGGTGGCCGGGCTGACCTGGTTCGGACACGGCGGGCGTCTGCTGTTCGCCGTCATGACCGTCGCCTTCGTCCTGATCTCCATCGCGGTCCTCGTGTTGGGGTTCACCGCACCGCACACCACCGGCCACGCCGCCGCGACGACGGATCCCGGCCGCTCCGCCGTGCTCGCCGTCGTCCTGGCCTTCCCGGTCGCCATGGCACTGGCCACCGGGATCGAGGCGCCGTCCACCGCGATCGCCCAGCTCGGCCAGCTCGACGACACCCACCGGCGGCGCTTCGGCCGCGGCACGCTCGCGTTGCTGCTGGTCATCGTGGGCGGCCTCACCCTGGCCCTGACGGCACTGGCCGTCCGACTGCACATCGGCATCCCGGGTACGGACTCCACGCAGATCGCCGACATCGCGCACGCCGCCGCTGGACCCGGCTGGCTGTACGGCACCTTCCAGCTCACCAGCTCACTGCTGCTGCTCGCCGCGGCCAGCTCCTCCTTCCAGGCCGGACCCGGCCTGCTCAAAGCACTGTCCGGCACGGCCGAGCGGCCCGGCGTCCTACCGCCGGTCCTCGGCCGGACCAACCACCACCACACCCCGTACTGGTCCGTCGTGGTCTACCTCGCCGCCGCCGCGCTGATCATCCTGGCGGCCGCCGGCCAGGAGCAGGAGCTGGTCCTGTTCTACGCCGTCGCCGTGTTCGTAAGCTTCCTGGTCGGCCTGCTCGCCATGGCCCGCTTCGCCCACCGGGAACGGAAGACGGCCCTGGCCTGGCTGAACGGCCTGGCCGCCGTAGCGGTAGCTTTCACCCTCGCGGTGAACCTACTGCGCGGCTGGCCCATGCTGTCCCTGGCCGCGACCCTGCTCATCGCGGTCGGCCTCTACGCCCGGTGGACACGAGCCGGCCGCCCGACCGGCATCGAGGACATCGAAGCACGCGCCGAAGCGGACTGACCCTGTGCGCCGTCGAACCGGCCGCACAGATCAGCCGCCGCCGTCGCGGACGACCAGGTCGGTCCGGGGCGGCCTGCCGCGCACAGTGCTGACCGACTGAACCCGGGAGCATCCTGGCGAGGGCGCCATGCCGGAGAACGCCGCGACAAGCGGGCCGGTGATCCGGGCCGCCTCGGTCAGCACCTGTCGGGTGCCCCTGCTCGGCCTGAGGTCCACCTCCGCGGTTCACTCATTCACCCAGGCCGAACTCGCGCGAGCATGGTCGCGCACCACGTGCCCCTTCGCCCCGGCCGGGCGGGCAACCGGACCGGGTTTCCGACGGAGGCAGGCAGCCCCCCTGTGACGTACCCCCTTGACTCGTTTTGCATAATGCAAAAGTGGGGGAGGTCGACGCGATGGCCGCCACACCGGCAGCAAGGGACAGGAACCAGGTGACCAGCACGACGGAGATGGGTTTCACACTCAGACCAGCACAAGCGGAGCTGCGCACCGCCCCATGGGGCCTGATGGCCCTGGCTGTCATGGTCGGAGCCGGAGCCGGGGCCGGCTCGGTCGTCTTCCGCTGGTGCATCAAGACCTTCACTCACTTCTTCTCCGGCCACGCCGACTACTCGGCTTCCCCCGGCGCGAGCAATCCGCACGCGCTCTGGCTGGGCCCGTACTTCGTGCTGCTCGCCCCGGTCGTCGGCGGGCTGCTCTACGGGCCGTTGGTGAATCGGTTCGCCAAGGAAGCGCGCGGGCACGGCGTGCCCGAGGTGATGCTGGCCGTAGCCCAGCGCGGCGGGCGGATCAGCCCGAAGGTCGCTGTCGTCAAGACGCTCGCCTCCGCCCTGTGCATCGGCTCGGGTGGCTCGGTGGGCCGCGAGGGCCCGATCGTGCAGATCGGCTCGGCGCTCGGCTCCACCCTCGGCCGCCTGACCAAGGTGACCGAGAACCGCATGAAGCTCCTGGTCGCCTGCGGCGCTGCGGGCGGCATCGCCGCCACCTTCAATGCCCCGCTGGCCGGCGTCTTCTTCGCCATGGAGCTGATCCTGGGCACCTTCAGCGCGGAAGCCTTCGGCGCCACCGTGCTCGCCAGCGTGACCGCGAGCGTCATCGGTCGCGCCACCTTCGGCGACGTCGCCTTCCTGACCCTCCCCGGCTTCCACGTCGACCACCTCGTCCAGTACGGCCTGTTCGCAGCTCTGGGCGTGCTCGCGGCCGGGGTGGGCGTGGGCTTCTCCCGCGTCCTGTACCTGATCGAGGACGTCTGCGACTGGCTCTGGCGCGGACCGGAGTGGCTGCGTCCGACAGTCGGCGGACTCGCGCTCGGTGCCGTGCTGCTGGCCCTGCCGCAGATGTACGGCGTCGGGTACCCCGTGCTGCAGAAGGCGACCGAGGGCGGCTACGCTGTCGGTTTCCTGCTCCTGCTCCTTGTGGGGAAGATGCTGGCGACCAGCCTGACGATAGGCATCGGCGGCTCGGGCGGAGTGTTCGCGCCCAGCCTGTTCATCGGGGCGATGCTGGGTTCGGCGTACGGGATCGGCGTCCACCACCTGCTGCCCGCCTCCGCCGGCGCGGTCGGTGCGTACGCGCTGGTCGGCATGGGTGCCGTCTTCGCCGGTGCGGCGCGGGCGCCGATCACCGCGGTGGTGATCCTCTTCGAGCTCACCGGCGAGTACTCGATCATTCTGCCGCTGATGCTGGCCATCGTGCTGGCCACCGCCACCAGTCACCTGCTGACCCGCGACACCGTCTACACCCTCAAGCTGCGCCGCCGCGGCATCGACCTCGAAGGCCCTGCCCCCGGCGCGCGGATCGGCACGCAGCACGTCGGTGCCGTGATGGAGCCCCTGCCGCCCCCGCTGCCCTCGTCGACGGCGCTCGCCGACTCCGCCGACCTGCTGAGCCTCTCGGGCCATGGCGCGCTCCCGGTCGTCGACGACACCGGGCGCTATGTCGGCGTGGTTACCGCGCAGGCCGTGGCCGAGGCCCTGACGGAGGAACCGGAAGGCGCTCCGACGCTGGTGGGGCAGCTCGCCGAGCCGCCCGCGCCCGTCACCGCCGACGAGCCCCTCACTCAGGCCCTGCACGCCCTGCTGTCCGCCGCCGGCACCGGGGTACCCGTACTCGACACCGACCACGGCAAACCGGTCGGATGGCTCAGCCACCAGAGCGCCCTGCGCGCTGTACACGCGACGCCCTGAGTACTCGTTGACCGGTGTTCGACAACAGAAACACCTCCCAGTTTGCACTGTGCAAAAATGGATACCGGGGGCCTCGAAGGACGACACGCACCACTCCAGGGAGGTGGCCATGCACACCGAGTACACCCGGCGCGCCTACTCGTTCGTCTGCCTCGACTGCGGACACGGCTGGGAGGCGGAATACGACATCCACGTGACCGTGGACGACGAGACGCGGATCATCGCCACGTACCACCTCGACGGGAGGGCCGTGCCGTCACCCCTGCAGTCACCCCGCTGCCCCGCCTGCGAGAGCCGCAAGATCCGCATCATGCGGCCGGGACGGGTGACGACGGCACACCGGTACGTCTTCGCGCCAGGACTGGCCAAGACCACGGCTGCATACTGGCTACTGATGCAGGTCGCCATGATCGTCGGATTCTTCACGGCCTGGCCGGTCAACGGGTGGCTGATCCGGGCGGGCTGGAAGGAGCGGATGTGACCGCCCACCACCCCCACCGAGGACCGAGGCCCCTCGGCCCCTATTTGGCATCATGCAATCTTTACCTGCCGCAAAGGTTCTCTTGTATCGCGGGGCCGTACCTCCAGGCGACGACCACTCCGCCCCACCACGGGAGGCCCTGTGCCCTTCTCGCGCAACACGATCGGATCCCTCGCCGTCGGCGGGGCGCTCACCGCCACCCTCGCGGCCCTCGTCTACCCGAGCATGCTGGGCATCCAGACCACCTCTTCGAACGCGTCCCGGATCCTCGCCAACACCCAGTGGGGGCCGCTCACCGAGTCCGACCGCAACTTCGTCGTCTTCGTACGCTCCGCCGGGCTCTGGGAGGGGCCCTCGGGGGACCTGGCCATGAAGAAGGGGACGACCGCGGCGGTGCGTGAGGCCGGGCGGCACCTGGTCATCGGGCATGCTGCGCTCGACGCCAGCTGCCGGAAGATCGCACCCATGCTGAACATCACGATCCCCAACCAGCCGACACCACAGCAGGCGGGCTTTCTTGCGACGTTCCAGTCGGACAGCGGCAAGCAGTTCGACACCGACTTCGCCAACATCCTGCGTGTCACCCACGGCTCGATCTTCAACACCATCGCGAAGGTCCGCTCCACCACCGAGAACACCCTCGTGCGCGCCCTCGCCGACCAGGCCAACGACGTGGTCCTGGACCACATCACGCAGATGGAGAAGACCGGCCTGGTCAACTACGACCAGGTCAACTTCCAGATAACGACCCCGCCGAAGCTTCCGTCCGCCCAGGTGACGCCGCCGGTGCCGCAGGCGGGCGCACCTCAGGTCGTCCTCACGGTGCCCCCCGGCCTGTCGACCGAGGGCGTACCGACGGGTCCGGCCGTCACCTCGGAGGGCTCCTCTGTGACGTCCCCGACGCCGTCGCCGACCGCGGGATGACTCGGCCCCATCGACCGGGGCATGGCAGCGTGCAAGTTTTACCCAGCGCAATGATCGGCCGAGGTGAATCGCGCGTACTTCTTGACGAACCCTTTGCTCGCATCAGGAGGCGCCATGGCCATGGCCCGCAACACGTTCGGCACTCTCGTCGTCGGCGGGGCACTCACCGCCACTCTCGCCGCCCTTGTCTACCCCAGCATGCTCGGCGTCCAGGCCACGTCCTCCGATCCGTCGCGGATCATCGCCAACACCCAGTGGGGACCGCTGACCGAAGGGGACCGCGACTTCGTCGTCAAGGTCCGGTCGGCAGGGCTGTGGGAGTACCCCCTGGGAGAACTCGCGCTGGAGAAGGGCTCGACTCCGGAGATGAAGGAAGCCGGCAAGCACCTGATCGTGGGGCATGCCGGGCTGGACGAGCTGTGCCGCAAGATCGCGCCCATGCTGAACATCACGCTGCCCAACCAGGCGACTCCGCAACAGCAGCAGTTCGTCGCGACCTCGGCGGCGCAGTCCGGCCTGCAGTTCGACTCCACCGCGGCGAACATCCTGCGCGTCACCCACGGCCAGATCTTCCCGACCATCGCCAAGATGCGCGCCAGCACCACCAACACCCTGGTGCGTCAGCTCGCCGACCTGGCCAACGACACCGTCCTGAACCACATCACGGTCCTGGAGAACACCGGCGTGGTCAACTTCGACCAGGTCAACTTCCAGCAGACCACCCCGCCCAAGCTCCCCAAGGACCAACTCACCCCACCCGCCGCACAGCCCGGCGCCCTCACCCCGCGCCCGGACCTCGGCATCAACACCGCGTCCCCCACGCCCAGTCCGACCGCGAGCTGATCAGCAGCGGGCGGCACCGCCCCGCCCGGGGAACCCGAGGCTCACGAAGGAGCGGAGAGCCGGCAGGAGCGGACGACCGCGACCAGGCCCGTGGCTGCCAAGGCGGCCGCCCAGGGGGCCAGGTCACGGGCCGCGCCCCGCACCCCGGCCCCCCGCTCCACACCGCGCGGCGGCACGCGCCCGGCCGGGTCGTAGACGACGGCCAGCGCGTCCCCGGGCCTGGTCGTGCTCTCGCAGCCGCGCCAGATGCGGGTCTTGAGGGGCATACCGCCGGCGTCCACCACCGAGCACAGGTAACGGGCCTGCCCGCCGTGCGCGGCCCGGCCGGTCTCCACCGACGTCACCACCGCGGACTCCAGGCGTCCCCGTTCCGCCAGCACCACGCCGGCGGCAGCCTGCGGAGCCTGCAGGGCGAGGCACACACCGAGCACCGCGACGGCACCGACCAGCGCGCGCCCGGCCCCCACGAAGGAGAGGTACAGAGGCAGGGACAGCGCGCACCCCAGGCCGGCCTCGCCGTCGGCCAGCGCGGGCCTTCCCGTCCAGGCCCCGACGACCACCGTGGCGACGATCGCCCCGACGGTCACAGTTCCGGCCAGGAGCCCCTCCCCCACCAGCCGCCAGGGCGGCAGCCCGACGAACTCCGCCGGTCCCCACACCGTCGTCCGCAGATGCGCCATGAGGCGCGGCTCGGCGGCAGGCGCAGCCCGACGTCTTCGGTGCACGCGTGTCACATCCCTCACTGCTGCCGCCCACCGGTGGCATGCCCCTGCCGGTGCCGACGGCAAAGCCGGCGTTCCCATTTCCCTTGCATTATGCAAAACTCGACGGCGGGGGGAAACGGCCGACCGTACGGTGGTGCCGACCAGTCGGGATAGGGGGGTCAGGCGTCGTGCGCCAGCGCACCGTCCATGATCCAGCCGAGCGGGTGCGGTTCCTGGTCGCCGGCGGCCAGGGTGGCCGGCGGCTCTCCGCCGGCCCGGTTGAAGGCACCCAGGGCCTCGATGAGCGCCAGCCGCTGCGTCGGGCCGAGCCGTGCCACGATCGCGGCGATCTCGGCGCGGCGCCGGGCGGTGACGTCCTCGACCGTGCGCCTGCCCTCCTCGGTGAGCTGGAGCAGGGTCTCGCGGCGGTTGTCGGGATTGGTCTGCCGGTCCGCGAGCCCGGCCGCGATCAGCCGGTCCACCATCCGCATCGCCGTCGACGGCGCGACCTGGAGCAGGTCGGCGAGCACCACCAGCTTGGTGGCACCCCGGGTAGCCAGTACGACCAGCATCCGGAACTGCGGCAGGGTCACCCGCTCCTCGACCTCGCCGAGGGAACGGGCTGAGACCGCCACCAGCAGACGGGAGGCGGTCAGCACCGCCCTGGTGACCGCGTCGACATCGTCCATGGCCCCCGCAGGGTTCTCGCGCTCCGGCATACGTCCTTTCTACCGTGCCGAAGTCGGTGCTCCCTCACGCGATGGGAACAGATTTTCCTTCCCCATGACCGTGATACCGGAGCAGCAGCATCGCCGCGTCGTCATGGAGAGGTCCGTCGGCATGCCGCACCAGATCCTCACGCAGCACCTCCAGGGCGCGATCGGCGTCGGGCTCCTTGAGCAGGTCCGCCCGGTCGCCGAGGGGGTAGAAGGAGCCGGTCGCGTCCCTGGCCTCGGTGACGCCGTCGGTGTAGAGCAGAAGCTGCTCACCCGGCCCGAAGTCCACCCGGTAGGGCTTGGGGCCCTCGCCACCGTGCGCCAGCCCCAGGGGAAGCGCGTACGAAGGCGGCTGCGGGAAGTCGACCGTGCCGTCCCGGCGCACGACCATCGGGGCGGGATGACCGTAGTTGAGGAAGACGACCCCCTCGTCCGAGCCGATCTCCGCCAGCACGGCGGTGACGAACTTCTCCCCCTCCAGCTCCCGCGCCACGCTGCGCTCCAGCCGCTCACCCAGCCCCACCAGATCGGGTTCGTCGTGGGCCGCCTCCCGGAAGGCTCCGAGCACCACGGCCGCCGTCTCCACCGCGGCCAGCCCCTTGCCCTGCACGTCCCCCACGATCACCCGGATACCGTGCGGCGAGGCGACCACCTCGTACAGATCCCCGCCGATCCGCGCCTCCGCGACCGCCGAGGTGTACGACACCGCCGCCTGCAACGGCCCCGCGGTCCGCGGCACCGGACGCAGCAGCACCCGCTGCGCCACCTCCGCGATCGACCGCACACTCGCCAGCTCCGCCTCCCGGCGCGAACGCATCACCGCGGCCGCGACACCCGCACCCGTGACCCCTGCCACCGACACCATCGCCGTGAACCCGCGACGCTCCTCGAACAGCCCGTCGTACATCCCAAGCCCCACGCACAGCAGCAGCGCCACCGCACCAGTCAGCGCCGTACGCCGCCACCCTCCCACCAGCCCGGAGAACGCCGGCCCCAGCGACACCAGCGGCAGGAATCCGACTCCCGGCCCCGCGACCACATCCGCGACGGCCACCACGGCCATCGCCGCCACCGGCATCCAGAACAGCAGCACCGGAGTCGACGCCTGCTCGTGCTCGGTCATGACGCCCTCCAGTAGTACGGCAGGGCCCGCCGCCCACCTCCATCACCTCTGCATGGTTCCGGCACGGACACTTCCTCCCGCCCCCGTCTTTAGACTATGCAAAAGTTTTCCGTGCCGAAGCCGCTCTCGTCTCACCCTTTACCCAACAGAGGAGGAGGCGACCACCGATCCCCGGGAGGCGACCATGCGCCACAGCCGGACCATGCCGGACCGACCGCCACTCCCGGTGGGCTGGCGGCGCTTCGCCGCACGCCTGCCGATACTCCTCTTCCGCTGCGGGCTGGGCTGGGTCTTCGGCAGGCGCCTGCTTCTGCTGCACCACACCGGCCGCATCAGCGGACTCCATCGCCGGGTCGTCCTCGAAGTGGTCGAGCACGACCCAGCGGGCTCCGGCTGGATCGTCGCGTCCGGCTTCGGACCGAGGGCGGCCTGGTACCGCAACCTGCGCGCCGAGCCGAAAACCGTCATCGAGGTCGGCACCCACCACCACGCCGTCACGGCCCATTTCCTGCCGCCCGAGGACGGCGCCGACATCATGGCACGCCATGCCCCGCGACATCCCCGGACGGCTCACCGCCTGTGCCGGTTCATGGGCCTTCCCTCGGACGGAACCGACGCCGGGTTCCGGCAGGCAGGCCGGGCCATTCCCTTCGTACGCCTGAAGGACGGCCCCGGGCTTCGCCGGACATGACCTGCCCCGGCAACCGAGATCTGGGGAAACTCGCCGGAAGCGCTGGCAATCTATTTTGCATCATGCAAAAATCCCTCTCGGGGGCCGAGTCGGCGGTCGGGGTCGCCCGGTGCCCAGGAGTGACCCGGCAGATTATCGGGGTTTGGGCGACATACCGGCCGCCGACGGCCCCCGGGGTCGGCTGGGCCCTGAAGCGATCCCGACCACCTCCGCCGATCCCCGCGGTTGGCCCCTCCGGCAGGATGCAAGCCGGTCGAGGAACACTCACGGAGATGAGGGCCAGTGGTCGCTGAGCAGCCGGAGGGCAGCGGGAGACCAGGCGACGGGGGCGGCACCGCGCCCGTCCCGGATGCTGTGTGGCGCATGTTCCTCGATGACACCGAGCAGGCCGTCCAAGCCTCCGCCCCGCGGGAGCCCTCCGCACACGAGCGGGCTGCAGGGGCGGGTCTCCGTCGGCGGTGGCCTCGCCGGAGGCGATCACCGTCCCCTGGTTCACGGTCGAGAGGACCGTACCGACCACCTGCATTCTCGACGCCCAAGGGCGTTGAGCCAGTAAGTCGGCGCAGCAGGAGGGCTTGGCAACGTCGTAGGGATGATCGGTGGCGAGTTTCAAGAACTCGGCCATGGTCGGGGCCCCAGCGGGGACCTCCCGCACGGATCTTGTCCGTCGCTCTCTGTCCGTACTCGGACCGTCGGCACACGGGCGCCCTGCCCGGCGTGGACCGATGGCGCGTGCTTGCCGGCGATCACATCCTGGAGCCGATACAGCACCGGCTGAGGCGGAGCCCGGGGCACGAGCACAAGGCGGCGAGGCGATGACGATCGACGTGACGGTGCGGCGCGTGATCCCGCTGCCGCCCGAGCGAGTGGCCGCGTACGCCGTGAACTGGCGCCACGACGCCGAGTGGACGCGGGGCATCCGTACGGCGGAGCTGACCCTGCAGGCGGACGGCGGCGGATTCGGGACGGGTGCAGTCACCCGCACGGCGTACTTCCTGGGCCAACGCATCCACTACGTCCTGCGCGTGGCCGCGTACGAGCCCCCTCGTCTGCTGGACGTGGCCTCCGTGGCTGCTCCCATGCCGATGCACCTCACGTACTCCTTCGCCCGGCACCCGCGCGGTACCCTCGCCGCAATCCGCGTCCAGGGAGGACCCGGCGGCCTCCTCCGCCTGGCCGCACCCCTGTTCGCCCGCCGGGTCCGCTCCTCCCTCGCCAAGGACCTGCGCGACCGCAAGCGGAGGCTCACCGAGCAGCAAGGAGGCGAGTGATGGCGTACGACCAGGGACTGGCCGAGCGGATCCGCGAGCGGCTCGGTGCTGATGCCGACGTCGCCGAGAAGCGCATGTTCGGCGGGATCGCCTTCCTGTACCGGGGCAACATGGCCGTCGGCGTGACCGGTGACGACCTCATGGTCCGCGTCGGCCCGGACGCCACCGACGCGGCCCTGGCCCGCCCGGGGGCGCGGATCTTCGACATGACGGGCCGCCCGATGCGCGGCTGGGTCGTGGTCGCGGGCTCCGCCGTCACCGAGGATGACGCCCTTGGCGCGTGGATCGACGAGGGACACGCCTTCGCGGCGAGCCTGCCGCCCAAGTAGAAGCCGCTTCGCCGCGCCGAACCCCTCGTTTTGACGGTCCGCTGGCAAACGCACGCGGCCGCGAGGCGGCCAAGGTCTGCGCCAGGCCGATCCCTGGGCGCTCCCCTGGACTCCTCGGCCGCCGGGAAGAGAAAACTGGCGACGTCGCGTAATCGGCTGTCGTGTATTCCTCTGCGTGAGCGGACCTGTCGTCACTGTGTGCGACCGCTAGGAGATGAGTGACCAGGGCCCTCCGCTGGTGATCTTGAGGGCGAGGCCATCGACGGGGTGCGCGCGGGACCACGGGCTAAGGCTGGGTAGGGTCAGCGCCATGGCTGCTCTTCCGTACCTCCAGTTGCTGCGCCAGGAGTCCGCTGCATTCAGCGCCTGCCTTGGGTACGACCTGAGTTTGCCCGTCGTCCATTGCGGGGATTGGACGCTGCGCGACCTCGCCGAGCACATGGGCCGGGGCAACCGCTGGGCCGCCGCGGCGGTCACCGACAAGCGCGGCGACTACGAGGCCCCGCCCGCACCGCGAGAGGACGCCGAGGTGCGGGGTTGGTTCAACGTTTCGGCAGACGAGTTGCTGGTCGTGCTGGACACTGATCCGGCCATCGAGGCGTGGACCTTCTACCCGCCACACACCGTGGGCTTCTGGCAGCGGCGGCTCGCTCAGGAGATGCTGATCCACCGCTGGGATGCGCAGAACGCCCTTGGAGATGCTCTCCCCTTCAGCCCGGAGTTCGCGGCAGACGGCGTAGCGGAGATCTTCGACACCATGGCACCGCGTCAGATTGCGCGCGGACGGGCTGAACCGCCTCGCCATGCACTCCGGCTGCGGGCCACGGACACCAGCCAGTCCTGGACTTACGGTCCCGGCGAGCCTGTGGCCGAGATCTCCGGAACGGCGGAGCGGCTACTGCTCATGCTTTGGGGCCGACTGCCTGCTGACGATGCGTCGATCTCGTGGTCCGGAGATCGCGCGGCGGGAGCGGCGGCTCTTGCCGGCCCGCTGACGCCCTGACCGCCACAGAACCCGCTGGGGCCGATCAGATCGGACCCGGGGATGGCGAGCATGGGTCGCGTGGATTCGTCAGTCAGGTCCCTGGTCGTCACGGCGCATGGTCGCCGGGGCATAGAGCCGCCAGGTTCCTCCGACCTCTTCGGCGAGGCGGGCGGCGGTGTCGCCGTGGTAGCCGAGCATGCGGGCGACCACCGGAGCCGGGGTTTGGAGGACGAGGTGGCGGATGGCTGCGGGGCGTCCCCGCTGAGTCGGAAATCCCAGGTACCGGAGACGGAGTTCGAGAGTGACCGGAGTCATGGGCTGTCCAGCCCGGCGGCCGGGGAAGAGCCAGCGGGCGTCCGGATTGGTCGCGGTCATGGTGTTCGGTCGTTGCTCCAGGTAGTCCAGCAGCATCCCGACGACGGGGGCCGGGACAGGCGACGGCGGGTCGCCGAGCCGGACGAGGACCTGACCGTCCGGCCGCAGCAGCGGCACCCGTCGGCGAGGTGTAGCCGCGCGGCCCCCGGTGCAGTCCCGTCCTTGCCCGCCAAATCCGTCACGCTCCGTAAATCGCATCCGCCGCGAGAATCTCGCGTCAGATGCAAAGGGGAGATCGGAACAGCAGGTCAGCCATCCGGTCGAGTGAAGCGCAAGGACGCATACCCGGCCTGTCGGCTACCGTCTCGACAGACACATGCCGCTTTCCGATGCCCGCTCGGCCAGCGCGACGCGGGATGCGTCCAGTTCTCATCAGATGCGATTCGCGCCGGTTCACCGAGACGCCGCACAAGGGCCGGGAACTGTAAGCGCGCTCAATCCCCGGCACCGGCCCGTGCCCTGCCCTGCCCTCCTTGACGATTACATCCGTACGGCAGTGAACCGGCTGCTGGTGGGACTGGCGAGGGCCTGGGACGCCACGGCTGCGGCCATCAGGGCCACCCCGCGGCGCCTGCAGGCCGCCCTCGCCGTGGCCGCCACAGCAGGACAGCCCTGATCGCCGCTGCCGTCGTGCTGGTGGCGTACCTCTTCTCCATCGGCGACATCGCGGTCTCGGCCTCGGGCCGGTTCGCCGGCGTCCCGGTGTTCCAGACCGCCTGGGAGCGGGTTTTCCAGGTGCGGGCGCCCTACCTGTTCGAGCCGGTGATCGCGGTACGTCCCACGGCATACCTGCGGTGTTCGTCAGCCCGCTCAACGTGCTGCTCGGAGGGATCGTCGCCGCCTTGGTCGGCTGCAATGTCGCGGTCGCCGGGCTCACGGCCCTGCAGGCAGCGGCCTGCCGGGCGACGCGCCGTCGGAGGGGGTACGCACGGCTCCTCGGAATGCTCCCGGCGTTCCTGCTCGGCTTCGCCTGGTGCGTACCGACCGTCCTGCTCCTCCTCGGCACCGGCACCGCCGCCGCGCTGTTGCCGGTGCTCACTCCGTTGCGGCCGGTTTTCTACCCGCTCACGCTGATGCTGCTGACCGCCGCCCTGGTGGGTCAGTGCAAGGCGTCGAGGGCGTCGAGGGCGGCGAGGATGTCGGCGGGTTCGGCGCGGGTGGTGTAGTCGGTGTTCACGAAGGCCCAGCGGATCACGCCCTCGCGGTCGATGACGTACGTGGCGGGCAGCGGGAGCGTGCGCGGGTGGCCGGCGTTGACGCGCTGAAGGTCGAAGCCGAGCTTGTCGTAGACGGCGGCGAGGTCGTCGGGGAGGTCGAAGGCGAGGCCGTACTGCTTGGCGATATCGGAGCCGAGGTCGCTGAGGACGTCGAAGGCGAGGTCGTGCTTCTCGGTCAGAGACAGGGACTCGTCGGGGATTTGAGGGGAGACGGCCACCAGGCAGGCGCCGCGTGCGGTGATGGCGTCGTGGTGCTGCTGGAGGGAGCGCAGGGCGAGGTTGCAATAGGGGCACCAGGCGCCCCGGTAGAAGGTCAGGACCACCGGGCCCTCGGCGAGCAGGGCGTCCAGGGCCACGGTCTGCCCGGCCGCGGAGGGGAGGGTGAAGCGCGGGGTCTGGTCGCCGACGGCCAAGGCGCGGGCAGCCTGACCCGAGTCGGCGAGATCCTGCCCGGCACGGCGCATGATCTCGCGTATCTCGGCGGGGATCTGCTGCTGACGGGACTCGTAGAAGGCGCGCAGCTCGGTGTTGAAGGTCATGGGAACGGTCCTCCTGAGGCACGGATCGATCGACTCGGAACGACCGTTCCAAGATAGTCGGAGCGGACGTATCCTGGAACCCTCATTTCAGGATGGCGGGTGAGGGAGGGCGGGGAGTGGCATGCCGGACATCAAGCACTTCGACCCGGACGCGGCACTGGAGACCGTGGTGCGGCTGTTCTGGCGGCAGGGCGTGGCCTCGACCGGGATCCAGGACGTCGTGACGGCGACGGGGCTGAACCGCTCCAGCCTGTACGCCACCTTCGGCGGCAAACAGGAGCTCTACCGCGCCGCCCTGCGCCGCTACATGGACGAGCGCTCCCAGCCGACGTTGCACCGCCTCGCCGAAGACGAGCGGGGCCTGCCCGCCATCGCCGAGTTCTTCACCGGGCTGATCGAGGCACGGTGCTCGGGTGAATTCGCCCGCTGGGGTTGCATGGTCTCCAACGCGTACGCCGGCGTCGAGAACGGCGATCCCGACGTCTGTGCCCTTCTCGACCGACACCACCAGGAGCTGCGTGCCGCGATGCGTGCCGCGCTGGTCGCTGCCGAGGAGCAGGGACAGCTCGGCCCGGACACCGACCTCGATGCCGCAGCGGATCTACTGGCCCTGCTCGCGTACGGCGTCAACCTCCGCTCCCGCGCAGGAGCCGACGCGAGCGAACTCGGCAGCACGGTGACGACGGCACTCTCCTCGCTCGGCCGCCGAGCAGAGCCCTAGCACCACTCACCGATGAGCCCTGCGCTCCGTCTCCTCCTTCGCCGAAGCCAGCGACCCTGCGACGGCCGCCTCCCAGCGAACGGCCACCTTCTCGCCCCACCAGGCCCCGGCCCGCCTCAGGTCGGTGCCCAGCTCTCCCTCGTACATCAGGCGCGTCCCCGACCCGTGCTCGCCGAGCACGAAAGACTCGGTCACCTGCGGCACCGGACCTCGAACCAACCGGAAGTCGATGCGCTCGGGCCGGGTGAAGCGCACCGTCTCCACGGTGACCGCTGTCAGCCGCCCGCCGGCGATCGGGGTGAAGTGCTCAGCCAGCACCAGGTCGCTGCCGCGCTCCAGCACGTTCAGCTTCTCCCGCATCGCCCGCGGGGTGCTTCGTCACGGAGCTGTTGTCGCCCAGCCAGATGGGACCGGCCAGTACGAGGATGTCGGCCGCCAAGACCTGCTGGTACAACTCCGGCCAGGCGTCCGTCTCCCAGCCGTGCTCCCTCATGTCGGGCCACACCCCGGTCGCGATGTCGTGGTCCACCGCCCTTACGACGTCGACGCGCACTCCCTGCGCGTCCATGACGGCGGTACTGCGGTCGATCAGCCCCTGGGTGTTGCTCGTCTCCGGCGAGCGTTTGAGGGTGCAGTTGATCACCAGGGCCCGCAGGTCGTCGTACCGGGCCGGCGGTGCGTCGGTGGCGGGCGACGAAGCAGTCACGCGATCCTCCCAGAAGCGCTGCCGCCGCGTGGTGGGGTGGCGAGCCGTCCATGTCCGTCCGGGTCCAGCGAGCCAGCCACCCGCGCCAGGCGCCAACGCAGCACCTCCGAACGGCCCTGCCCGCCGCCTGCCTCGTCCACCGCACCGACGGCGGGACTCGCCAGAGTTGCGGCCTGAAACGATCACCGGGTGGTGGTCGTGGCGGTTGGATGTGCGGTGACGTCTGGTCCGACCGCCCACTCGCCTCGGCAGCACGACCGCACCGCCCCACCCCGCTGCCGCGCAACGTCAGGGGCGGAGCGCCACCAGGAGATCAACCACGTAGGTCTCTTCCACCTCCTCGTGAGGAAAAAGCCTGCCCAGCCGCTCGCGCTCCTCGGCGAAAAACGCATGACGGGCAGCCTCTTCAAGGACGAGGAATGCCGAGCGGCTGCCAATGTTGGCGAGATGCATGTCCAGAGAGACGGTGCGACTCCAGCGCACTTGACGGCGCGTAACCCGCAAACCAGTCAGACCCGCCAGCCGGATGGCATCGCTGTCCGAAGGGCGCACCGCAGACCTTGGCTTCACCCCGCAGTGGTGGGCGATACGCCCGTGCTGCTCGCGGATCCACGGCACGTCGAAGGCCGTGGTGTTCCACCAGATCGCCAGCGCACCGCCCGCCCGCAGGACACGCAACGCCTCCGGGACAGACCGGGCGGGATCGGTCCACTGCCAGGACTGCGCATACGTGATGAGGTCGCAGGAAGCCTCTGCCAGCGGCAGGGCATTACCGTCACCCCTCACGATCGGCACGCCCGGGAACGCCTGGTGGAACTCACCCGCCATGGCCTCACCCGGCTCCACGGCGATCACATCGGCACCCCGCTCCCGCAGCAGCAGGCTGGCGATTCCGGTACCCGCACCGACATCGGCGACCCGGGCACCGGCCAGACGACAGCCCGCGAACTTCTCGATGAAGTCAAAGAGGGCGGCTGGATAAGATGGCCGACTCGCCGCGTACTGAGCCGCGGCCACATCGAACGACTGGGCGCGAGAGCTTGCGATCATCTCCTCATCTTCGCCTCCCCGCGCCAAACATTCGACCACCACCAGCCCGGTGATCATTTCCGGTCACAGCGCCTAGGGCACGCGCACCCACAGCGCTTTGGACGGGGTGCCCTGGTCGTCGGTCACGAAGAGCATGTACCAGCCGGCCGGGACCAGGTCGCGGTTGTCCGGAACGGTGACCTGGATGCTCTTGCCGTCCTTGGTTTTCTTCAACGCCAGGGCGATGGAACGTTGTTCGATGTCGGTGACGTGGGTGGTGGTGCTGGGGTGGATCAGCCAAGCCGCTTTGATGGCCGGGGCGTATGTGGTGGTGAAGTTCGCTCTCTCGCCGAGCCGGCACGGTGCTCGGGCCGCCGGTAAGAGACGTCGTGGCGACGTCCTCGACGCGTGTGGGTATGGCCGCACCCCCGTTTCGACCGGCCGGTCGGCGGCCCGCTTCGCCGACGTCACGGCCGCGCTGTGCGGACGTCTCGGTATCACGAGGGTCGCGGCGGTGGTCGGCGTCTCCGGCGGAGGCCCCACTGCGGTCGCGATGGCCGCACGCCATCCCGAGACCGTCGAACGGCTCATCCTGCAGAGCGCCGTGGGACCGCTGCCCTGGCCCGATCGCCGGACCTACCTCGGCGCCCAGGTGATCTTCGTACCCGGCCGGGAGCGGGCAACCTGGGCCCTCGTACGCGCGCTCGTCCGGCGTGCACCGGCCACGGCTCTGCGGCTGCTGCCGCGCGACCTCACGACTCTTCCGGCCGCCGAGGTGGTGGCGGACCTCCGGCCCGAGGACCGGGCGCAGTTGATCGCGCTGTTCTCACGGATGAGATCGGGCCACGGGTTCCTGAACGACCTCAGGGACCTCAGAGCCGACGCCGATCCAGGGCTCCTGCTGGCCGACGCCACCCAGCCGAGCCTGGTCATCGCGAGCCGTCGCGACGGCGCCGTGCCGTTCGCTCATGCCGAGGCGCTGACGGCGGGGCTGCGGCGAGCGGAACTGCTGGAGAGCTCCGCGGACACCCACTTCGTCTGGTTCGGGGAGGACTGGCCGGAGGTCGCGGCACGCATGCGGGGCTTCCTGTCGGCCGGACCGCCGTCGGCGTGAGCTGGAGGAGAGGCAGTATTGGGATCGTGCGTAATGGCTCGCGTTCGAGTTCTGCCACCTGAGCCGCTGCGGGCTCGGGTGGCCGGGCGGGTAGCCGCACCGCGACCCGATAGGCGGGGAACGTGAAGACGGATGTCCAGGCGAAGGTGTGAGCGAAGAAACGAACGCAGAAAAGCGGTGGGTCCACAAGGCGGATGGATCCAACGCCGGCCGACGTGCCCCACGATGAACCCGCCGAGCATGCGAGGTGTGACACACCGCAGACGGCGTGGTGGCATGGGGGAATGGAGTTGCGGGAGTTGCGGGCGTTCGTGGCGGTGGTGGAGGAGGGCGGGCTGTCGGCGGCGGCGCGGCGGCTGCACGTGAGTCAGCCGGCCCTGTCTCAGACGGTCGGCGGACTTGAGCGGCAGCTGGGGGTGAAGCTGTTGGTGCGCGGCAGCGCCGGGGTGCGGGCCACCGAGGCGGGCACGGCCCTGCTGGGGGGGGAGGCGCGTGCGGTGCTGGTGGCCCGGCATGATCAGGCCCTGCGGGCGATGGCCCAGTACACCGGCCCGGGCGGCGGGGCGCTGCGGATCGGGATCCCTCTGGAGCTGCCCTCCGGGCTGCTCGATCCGGCCTTGGCCGAGCTGGCCGAGGCGCATCCGGACACGCGGGTGCAGGCCCGGCACCTGTCCACGGCGGAGCAGCTGGCTGCGCTGCAATCCGGTGAGCTCGATGTCGGCCTTCTGCGGGAGCGGCCCTCGGGTCCGGAATTCGACGCACTGCTCGTGGTGCGGGAGAGGCTGGGAGTACTACTGGCCGCGGAGCAGGCCGACGAACTCGCCGGACCCGACGGCATCGCGCTCGACGCGCTCGTCGGACTGCAGTGGGTCGGATTCCCGCGCTCCGGCAGCCCCGCCTGGTACGACGAGCTGACCGCGACCCTGCGCGGCCACGGCCTCGACCTCGGCCCGGAGGCCCCGCAGGGGCAGGCGTTGATCGCCGACGTGAAGCTGGCAGCGGTTGCTTCCGGACGGGCCTTCGCACTGGCTCCGCCCGGCTGGCAGCAGCCGCTGCCCGACCGCGTGACCTGGTCACCGCTGGTCGGGCATCCTCTGGTGCGGCGCACCTGGGCGGTGTGGCCGGCCGACTCGCGCCGCCGTGACCTCGGCCGGTTCATCGCCGCACTCGACCGGTCGGCGAGCGACTGAGTCCCGACCTGAGCACGGTATGCGCTACGGGGAGGGCGCCGGACAGTAGAGGCCGGCGCCCCCCGTAGGACGGTCGGTGCGCGTCAAACGGCGGTACGACCGCCGTCGACGGGCAGGACCGCTCCGTGGATGAAGCCCGCCGCGTCGCTGGCCAGGTAGGCGATCGCCTCGGCGATCTCCTCCGGTGCGGCCGGCCGTCCTGCGGGCGCCTGGGCGGCGAGGGTGTCGAGGCCGTCGCCCATGCCGGCGGCGCCCTCCGTGCGGGCCGGGCCGGGTTCCACGGCGTTGACCCGCACCCCGCGCGGGCCGAACTCGGCTGCCCACGCCTTGGTCAGGAGGTTCAGCGCCGCCTTGCTGGAGCCGTACAGCGCCATCCCCGCGACGCCGTACTCGGCGACCATGGTGCTGACGTTCACGATCGCGCCGTGGCCGCGCTCGGCCATCGCCGGGGCCTGAACGCTTCGGGCCGCGCCTGTCCCAGGCCCACGCCGTCGCCGTCGCGCAGGGCCCCGCCGCCTACGAAGAAGGCGCTCCGGTGCCCCGGCAGGTGGAGCACGCGCTCATCACCCGCTTCGGCAACCGCAACGTGCTGCTCACCACCAAGGCCGGACGACTGCTGTGCGTCGCGCCCGGCCACGAGGACGAGGTGCTCCCCTACTTCGCCAAACAGGCGCACGCCGCCACCGAAGGCGGCCGGGTCGCGATCGGCCGCCCGCAACGGGCCCCGGCGCAGTCGTCCAGTCCTACGAGGAGGCCCTCAGCGCCCTGGAGATGGCCGAGCGACTCGACCTCGACGACCCCGTGCTGCGCGCCACCGACCTGCTCGTCTACCCCGTCCTCACCCGCAACCGCCAGGCCATGGCCGACCTTGTGGCGAACACGCTCGGCCCACTCACCAACGCCCGGGTCGGCGCCCGGCCCCTCCTCGACACCCTCACCGCGTACTTCGACACCTGCTGCGGCGCCACCGAAGCCGCCCGCCGTCTCTCCCTGAGCGTGCGGGCCCTGGCCTACCGCCTGGAACGCATCCACCAGCTCACCGGCGCCAACCCCGCCGACCCCGCGCACCGCTACATGCTCCAGACCGCCGTCATCGGCGCCCGGCACCCGGACCGGCCGGTCGGCCGAGGAGCTGTGAGGGCGGCACCTCTTGGGACGGACGGCAGGGCGAAGTCGACTATGAAGGCGCGCAACGACAGGATCTGCGCCGGCGCGAGCCGCCGGCATGCAACGGCCGGCGGCGATCCGACGTCACTGGCAGGGGCTGCCCATCTCCGCGGCGAACAGCACCGGGTCGGCGTCGAACCCCCGGACCATCTCACGGAATTGCCACGCTCCGGACGCATCTCTGCTGAACTCCGCGACCGTCGCCGCCGTCGCATCGGCGACCTGCGAGAAATCGTCGACCAGCAGCTGCTGGTACCCCTCGACGACGACCACCCCGGCATTCGATATGTCGGCGAAGGTGCGAGGACCGCGATCCTGATGGATGGCCACGCCGACCACCACCCGCCCATAGACGGGCGCCAGCCGGTCGAACTCCAGCACCATCGCCTCGACAAACCCGAAGCCCATCCCGGTCTCGCTGTGCCGGCTCATGTTGATCGTGCCGTCCGGCGACCGGCTCTCGTAGTGCACGACGTACACAGGCCGCCCGTGGGGATCGTCCGCCGCGTAGGTCGCGGCGATGATGTCGAGATGCCGAGGCGGCTCCCCGTACGGACTCGGGTCCCACCGGAGCTTCACCTCGACCTTGCCCAGCCCCTCACCGACACCGCTCACCATGCCACTCCCCGTCAGACCACCGCGAGACGCCCCCGCACCCTCAAGTATGTGCTCCGACCAGGCTCTTGATGCCTCCTTAGCTCGCCCCTCCCCGACATATCCCCGTCGAGCCGCCGCCGACGGCAGCCAAGTCGCTATCGGCCGCCCCAGCCCGGCCCCGGAGGCGTCGTCCAGTCCTACGAGGAGGCGCTCAACGCCCTCGAACTGGCCGAACGGCTCCACCCTGACGACCCGGCCCTGCACGCCCCGACCGGAACGACTCGGGGCGCCGCCGCCCCGCCGGCATGAGCCGATACAGCGACGCCCCGCCCCGCGACAGCGGCCCATATGTGGACAGTCCCACCATGATCCGATCAACACGTTCGACCTCGATGGCAGGTGCTTCTTCTGCTGGCACCATCGCTGGATATACCAGTCGCTGAGAGTGGTTGCCGTGGCGCCCTACACGTACTACTACGCCGGCTACGGTTCAAGCACAGCAGGTACGGCAGGTGGGCATTGCCATTGCATCCATATGGTTGGATTACGTAGGGAGAAGATATCGCAGGCGACGCTGCAGTGGACTGGATGAAGCACCGGACCGGCTACGCCAAACATGAGAGCATCTGGCTTGAACACCAGAAGGGCTTCCTCAATCCGCTGCGCGGGAAAGGCCGTGGGAACGTCTGACTGCCGGGACTGTACAGGAATCGGCACCATCATCGGCGCCTGGATCGGTCGTGGTGAACGCGTCGCATGAAGAGAAATGGAATAATCATCGCTCTGGCGGTCACCCCCATCGCGGCGTTTTCGTGCTTCGGTGCCTGGCTCATCCTGTTCTCGAAAGATGACCCAGGGTTCAGAGTGGTGAATGACACGGGTCGCGAGGTGCAAGTGGTGGCATGCTCCTAAAATCGCCCCGACTTTACGGGACCTTTCGGGGTCTTCACAATCGAGGGTGTAGTCGGGGCCTGAACCCGCCGGACTCGAGCAGGGATCTGGCGATGTAATTGGTGAGGTTGCGAAACCCGAGGGCTGAGCCGCGTAGGTGCTCGAGCCGTCCATTGATGGCCTCCGTCGGTCCGTTGCTTGTGCCGGGCCGGTCGAAGTAGGCCAGAACATCGTCGGCACGCTGCTTGAGGGTCCGTCCAAGGGTGATCAGTTCGCTCAGCACCGTTGGGACGCCGTCGCTGACGGACTCGATGAGCTTGACCATCAGCTCGCGACCCTTGACGCGGTCGGGTTCGCGGTAGGCGGCGATCATCCGTTGGTAGATTCCCCAGGTCGCCTCGACCTGGACGTGGTCCTCGCCGTCGAACAACGCGACGAGGCGGTCCTTCTGCCTCTTGGTGAGGAGATCGGCGCCGGTGTGCAGGGTCCGACGGGCCCGGTAGAGCGGGTCGTCCTTTCTACCGCGGTGACCATGGGTGATCTGCTGGATCCGTCGCATCACTTCGCCCGCGGTCGGTCTGATCCGGTCTTCCGTACGAAACCGCAGCTGGCTGCTGCTCTCGCGGCCCGCGGGAAGGAGGCGGGCTTCGGCTGCCGGGCGGTGGTCGCCGACTGCGCCTACTCCGTCAGCGACGACTGGTATCTCGCGCTGCGCGAGGCCGGCCTGGCCTACGTGGTGGCGCTCAAGCCGCACCGCGGCACCTGGGCCCGGGCCGACCAGCCGCACACCCCCATCGAAGCCGCGCAGGCTCTGACCTGGCGCGATGCCAGGCGTCCCGGTGACTGGACAGCTGTGGAGCGTCACTTCCGTGACGGGCATACCGAGACCTGGTGGGCCGCTGATGCCCGTCTGGGCGGCTACGGACCCAACTTGCCCTGCCGGCTGGTCGTGGCCACCACCGACCCGGCCCGGCTGCCGGAAAAGGCCACGTGGTATCTGGCCACCAACCTGCCCCACCCCGACGCACCCCACGCCATGGCCAGTCCGCACCCGCCGGCCGACCTCACCGAGATCGTCCGCCTCTACGGACTGCGGCCCTGGATCGAGCAGAGCTACAAACAGATCAAGGACGAACTCGGCTGGGCCGACTTCCAGGTCCGCTCCGACCGCGCCATCCGCCGCCACCAGACCCTGGTCAACTGCGCCTTCTCCTTCTGCTGGGATCAATGGTTCGCCCCACCCGGACCGCTGGATGCCACCGCACCGGACCCATGCCCCGACGAGGGGCCAGAGAGGGGGACCAGACACACCCCACCAGGCCCAACAGCCTTACTGGCCCAGGGCCTTACGCGCCATCCGGTCCTGGCTCACCCCAGCCATCACCCTCACCCGATGGTGGCAAGCATGGACGGACACGGATCCACCCCATGAGCTCCAGGCCCTGATCGACGCGGTCACCACCGGACACGGCATCGACCTCTACCTCCGGATTTAACGAACTACCGGTAGGAACGACGTCCTTGAACACCGGTCGCCCTCGAATCACAGAGGCCGTACCAGTCACACATCCGCCCATCTACCTCACCCGATCAGCACGGGGCAGCCGAGACAGCCATGTGTTCAGTTGACTTCTGCGCCGAGGGCGATGTCGAAGCCCGCGCCGTGGCGGGCCAGCCCCATTAGCAGGAGGCCGGTCCATTCGAGGACCGACGCCATCTGGAGCCCTCCGGCGTCGAGAGGCCGCAAGCCGATGCTCTTCAGAAACGCAGCGACTTGGGCCTTCGCCTCGGCGTCGTCGCCGGCAAGAAACGCGTCCAGGGGCTTGTCGTGAGCGAGGACGTGGCCGAATATCGAGTTCAGCGCCTTCACGACCGGTGTGCCCTCGGGGGCGGCAGCGGCGATCTCCTGGGCCGCCGAGCGGCCTGAGTTAGTCGCGAGCCCGTCGGCGTCGGTGTTGAAGGGATTGGAGATGTCGACGAGGATCTTGCCGGCCAACGCGCCGTCGTAGCGAATGACCGCGTCGACTGCGCCGGTGTACGGGACGGCCACGATGACGATGTCACCTGCCGGCGTTGCACCGAACACGCCGACGGTGGCTCCATTGCCGATCTGGTCGGCTAGCGCCTGAGCTTTGACGGTGTTGCGGCTCATGAGCTCGATGGTGTGGCCGTGCTTCGCCGCCCGGGTGCCGATGGCGGTGGCCATATTGCCCGAGCCGATGATGCTGATGGTGGTCATGACGTTTTCCTTTGCTGTCTATCGATCAACTGCTGGGTGATAGGGGTCTTGCCGGTGTGGTGGGCTGCGTCGAGAGCACTGGCCGCGCAGGGCGGAGTGCTAAGAGCGTTCGCGGGCGACGTGTTCGCGTACGGCGGGGATGGTTTCCGCGGCGAAGCGTTCGAGTACGTCCGGGCCGTCACTGGCCAGGATGAAGACGCTGACACCGTCCTCGACGGCCATCTGGGCCAGTGCCTCCGCAGTCTGCTGACTCGGGAAGATGTTCAGCAGCCGGGTGATCTCGCGGGGGTCGCGGTTAGCGGCCCGCGCGGCGTCGTCGATGATCGCGTTTCCCTTTTGGAGGCCGCCTGGCTCCATGACCGGCAGCGACGGCAACCAGCCATCGGCCTTACGTCCCACCAGGCCCTGCATCTTCGGCTTGTGGGCTCCGAGCCAGATCGGGATCTCGTGTGCGGGCGCGGGTCCGCGCTCGGTGCCGTGGACCGAATAGAACTCCCCGTCGACATCCAGTCGTCCGGGCCCGTCGGCGTCCCACACCCCGCGGATCACGTCGATCGCCTCGCTCAACGCCGCCACTGACTGCAACGGGGTCAATCGACGTCCGCCGATCGCCTGCACCGCATCCCAGTAGAAGCCGGCCCCGAGCCCGAGGCTGATCCGAGCACCGGAGAGCAGGTCGAGGCTGGCGGCCGCGCGGGCGAGCACGGCGGGGGGCTGACGCAGCGGCAAGTTGAGCACATTGCCAGACAGACCGATGCGCTCGGTCCGCGCGGCCACCCAGCTCAGCAGAGTCCAGGTATCGAGAAAGCTCGACTGGTAGGGATGATCCTGGAAGGTCACGAAGTCGAAACCGAGACGCTCACTGAGCTGCGCCAACTCGACCGGACGGGTCGCCGGGGAGTTCGTGGGACCAATGAATGTTGCGAAACGCAGGGGATGACCATAGTCAGGCATCGACGTCTCCTTCAGTCGTTCGTGTGTGGTCAGCCGCGACGCGCGACGTCGTCGCCCACGGCGTGTTGTCAGATCAGGGCACTGACGATTCCGTCGAGAGGCTCGGGCTGGCCGGCCTCGTGGTGAAGGCTGGTGCCGCCGCGGATCAGGGCGCCGCAGATGACAGCGGCGGCCCAGAAAAGGCCCGCGGCCCACCAGAATCCGATGGCGAACCCGTGCACGGTGGCACCGACAACGGCCGTGCTGCCATGCTCGGTCAGGTAGTGGTTGGTTGCGGTGGCGACGAAGGTGCTGATCAAGGCGACGCCGAGCGCCGAGCCGAGCTGCTGAGAGACATTGTTGAGCGCCCCGGCGGTGCCGGCGTCGCGCAGTTCGACGCCCATCTGCCCGACCGCGACGGCCACGACGGCGGCCGAGCCGATACCCGTTCCGATCAGCACCAGCCCGGGCAGCACCCAGGCCGCGTACGGGCTGCCCGCATCGGCCTGGGTCAGCAAGGCGGCCCCAGCACCGGAGGCGATCAAGCCGGCGGCGACGATGAACCGCATGGTCAGGCGCTGCAGCAGCACGCCCTGGGTCAGCGTGGCTACCACGCCAATTGTCACCATCAGCGGCAGGAACGCGACGCCAGTCGTGATCGGCGAGTAGCGCAGCACGCCCTGGAAGCAGTACGTCAGGAACAGGAACACTGCGAATACCGCCGCGTTCGCCAGGAAGAGCGTCAGGTAGGCCGCACTGCGATTGCGGTCGGCGAGTACGCGCAGCGGGATGAGCGGGTGACTGTCGACCTTCTGAAGCACGACGAAGCCGACCAGCAGGAGACCACCGACGACGAGCGGGGTCAGCGTGACTGCTGAGCCCCAGCCGTCCGTCTGGGCCCTGGCCGAGCCGAAGACCAACCCGAAAATCGCCGCCGAGCCGACGACCGTGCTAGGCACGGAGAGTTTGGGCTTGTCGGATTCGGTGGAGTTGTGCAGCAATGTAAGTCCGCCGATGAGTCCCACGACCGCGAGGACGATGTTCACATACATGCACCAGCGCCAGCTCACATAGTCGGCCAGCAAACCACCCAGCAGCAGGCCGATGGCGCCGGCGCTGCCCGACACCGCACCGAAGATCCCGAACGCCTTGTTCAGCTCCCTGAGATCGGTGAAGATCACGGTGATCAGCGACAACGCCGCCGGCGCGAGAATCGCGGCGAACCCACCCTGGACGGCCCGGGCAGTGACCAACGTGCCGATGTTCGGGGCCGCGCCGCCGACGGCGGAGGCAATCGCGAACCCAAGCAGCCCCACGATGAACATGGCTTTGCGGCCGTACGCGTCGGCAAGCCGACCGCCCAGCGGTAGCAAACTGCCGAACGCCAGCACGTAAGCAGTGACGACCCACTGCCGGTTGGCGTCAGAGAAGCCCAGGTCGGCCTGCGCCGAAGGCAACGCCACGTTCACGACAGTTGCGTCCAGCAGAATCATGATCTGGGCGGTGACGACGACGCCCAGAGCCATCCACCGTCGCTCGTGGTACGGATTGTGTGGAACCGTCGATTGCGCTGCGTCGGCTTTCGCGACAACTGAGACACGGGGGGCCCTGGAGGGCTCGTCACTGCTCATCTTCTCTGCCCCTGGTGCGGTTAGGTCGGAGCGCCGACATGAGGCGCTTCTCTGGTCGTCGCTCGCTGTTAGATCTGGCTGAACCCGCCGTCGACGACTAGGTTTGCGCCGGTGATGAAGCTGGCGTCCGAGGAGGCCAGGAACAGCGCAGCAGCCCCGATTTCCTCGCTGCTTCCCAGCCGTCCCAGCGGGATGGCGGCGGTGATCTGCTCCCGAATCTCGGGGGATACGGTGCTGAAGAGCGCGGTGTCGATCGAACCGGGACTGACGACATTCACCCGGATGCCGCGGACCTTCAGCTCCGCGGCCCAGGTGCGAGCGAGTGAACGCACGGCGGCCTTGCTCGCCGAGTAGACCCCGGCACCGGGAATGCCCTTGGTCGCGCTGGTCGTGCCGTTCAGGATGATCGACGCACCGTCGCTCATCAGCGGCAGCAGGTACTGAACGGTGAACACAGTGCCGCGGAAGTTCACGCCCACCAGCGCATCGAACGCATCGGGGGTGATGCTTCCCAGCGGGTCCGAAACCGATCCGAGGCCGGCGCTGGCGAATAGGACGTCGACTCGTCCGCGACGCTCCCGCACGGTCTCGGCCAAGCGAGCCAGGTCGTCGAGATTTCCCGAGTCCGCCTGTACGCCCGTCACGTTGTGGCCGATGGAGGCGACCGCCTCATCCAGCCTGCGCCTGTCTCGTCCGGTGATGAACACGTCGGCGCCTTCGGCCACGAACAACTTGGCCGTCGCCAACCCCATCCCAGAGGTTGCTCCAGTGATCACGGCGACCTTGCCATCAAGCTTGGGCATGTTGACCTTCATCCTTCTGTCGGCCGAACGGCCGAACGGTGCGCGGACCCTGCCGGGCACGCGGGCCGACGAGTACGCGCCGGTTGTGCGAAGCGCTCCGCACACGGGACTGTTCTCCCGTTCGTGACTACACGCTCACCGTACCAGATGCGTGCGCACGCACCTAACTGGGAGGGCACTCAGTTTCCGGTATGCTGCTGGGTGTGAAGGCACCCGTGTCGCAACCGCGAATCATTTCCCCGGACCAAGTCAAGGGCTGGTTTGCGCTGCTGCTCACCCACTCCACAGTTACCGGGCGGATCGACGCCGCGCTGATGGACCAGCACAAGATCTCGTTCAGCACCGTCGAGATCCTGTGCTGGCTCCTGGAAACCGAGCCTCAGTCGGTTCGAGTTCTGTCTGGCGAACTTGTCAGCGTGAGCCCCACTCGAGCATCACGGTTGGTCCAGAATCTGATCGATGCCGGGCACCTCCAGCGTGGCGCCGACCAAGGCGACGGGCGGGTGTCGCTCATCAGCTTCACCAAAAGCGGACGGCACTTCGCCGAGTCGGTCAGACGAACTTTCGAGGATTCGGTCAAGAAATACTTTGTCGATCCCCTCGACGACGATGACATTGCTGCCATCACCCGGATTTGGGCCAAGCTCGAAAACGCAGAAGGTCCTAGCTGAGGGAAATCCGGATCGCTGTGATCGCCGTCCTCGTCCGGCGACACGAGACCGGTCAGCGACTGTCATCCGCTGTCGGGACTTCGAGCGACAGGGACCACGCGATGCAGCGGCGGCTCGTGACCGCCAACGTCGTGGGCCGCCAGCCGAGCGGCTCGTGTGCGAGCCGCCTGGTCACCGTGTCACGCACGGTCCCCTCGCCACCGCAGCGGCTGCACCACTGGTCGGGTTCGAGGCCCGACAGGCGAGCACGGCCCGGTCGGCTGCGAGACGCTGGCCGGTCACCTCGAGTCCGAGCTCATCGAGACGGCAGAACGTGGTCGGATCAGCGCGCGTGAACCCATGATCGGGGCGCGCCGCGACGGTAGCGTCGGGCATGTCGAGAGCGTCCAGACGGGCAGTGTGAGAACGACCATCCTCGGGAGACCTCGACGACTATCCCGTCACCGACGCGCCGGTCCCAGCGGCGAGGACCACACTCTCATCTGTGAAGAGCCCCTTTCGGCATCAAGCCGCGTGGTTCCGTCCTCATGGGCGGGGATTGGCTGCCAGCCGATGACCCGGGTGCCTCGTGCTTCATCTCCAGTCCCGCGACCGCCGGAAGTGCCGCCTTCCACGGTTGCCTGAAGATGCCCACCAGGGATGACACTCGCGATAAGTTCAACGTCTCCGAAGCCGACCAATCGATGAGCCAGCGACAGTGTCTTGACTTGTCGAATCCCGGAGTCCCGTAACTGACGTGGACCATTTTCGCGAAGGCGACGTCTTCCGCGATCAGCGGCTCGCGGACCCGCCGAACGGGAGAAACCGGCAGCGGCCCCGTCGCACGGTGTGAAAGCCCTCGCCCGCGTAGGCCCCGAACCGGTTGCCCCATTCACCGTCTCGCCGGGTCTGACCGGGCCGCGCCTGACCGGACCACACCGTGCGGGTCGGCCGGCCCGCTTGCTAACGGGCGACGTAGCCGCCGTCCACCGGCAGCGCGACGCCGACGACGAAGCCGGCGCCGGGGCTGCACAGCCACAGGACGGCTTGGGCAATCTCCTCGGTGGTGCCGAGGCGGTTGATGGGCTGGTTGGCTTCGGCCTCGGCGCGGTCGAGTTCCCCCTTGGCGATCATGTCGCTGACCATGGGTGTGTCGATGGTGCCGGGGCAGACGGCGTTGATCCGGATGCCGCGCGGGGCGTATTCAAGGGCGGCGCTGGTGGTCAGGCCGATGACCCCGTGCTTGGAGGCGTGGTAGGAGGCGCGTCCTGGCAGGCCGACCAGACCCCCGAGCGAAGAGCAGTTCACGATGGCGCCGCTGCCCTGCGTGCGCATGTGCCGCAGCTCGTGCTTCATGCAGGCCCACACACCGCGCAGGTTGGTAGCGTTGACGCGGTCGAACCGTTCGGCGGGCTCGTCGGCGGCGTCGCTCGGCGGGATCTGGATGCCGGCGTTGTTGTAGGCCATGTCCAGGCGGCCGAAGGTCTCCACGGTGTGGTCGACCGCGGCGGCGACCTGGTCCTCGTCGGTTACGTCGCAGGGCAGGCCGAGAACCCGGTGCCCGGCTGCGGCGAGTTCGTCTGTCGCTGTCTTCAGCGCGTCCACGTCGAGGTCGGTGAGGGCGACCGCGGCACCTGAGGTGGCGAAGGCGCGGGCCGCGGCCAGGCCCATTCCGGAGGCGGCTCCGGTGACGAGGGCGACCTGGCCGGTGAAGTCGTAAGTGGGGTTCATCGGGGGCTCCTTGCAGGGTGAATTGCAGGTCGAGCGGTCTGGCCGCTGAACGACGAGTGCCCACCTGGTGGTGAAGACGGCGTCGTAGCAGCAGCCGGAGCACGGCGGTCGTGATCCCTTCGGGTTTGCCGAGGCGGCCGGGCTGGTCAGCGATGAGTCCTCCGCGTCAACGAGGCAGCAAGCAGGCCCAACGGCACCAGGGCGGCCAGAGCGGGGACGAACCCGGCCAGGGAGGTGGGGGTCAGCGCCGGCACGGCACCGGTGCGGTGGTGCCTGCGTCTGCGGAGGCCGGGGCGGTGCCCTGGATCACCATCCGTGCCGGGTTGCGGGCGCCGCTGAGGGCCAGGGCGATGAGCGGCACAAGGGTGAGGGCGGCGGAGACGGTGCCGACCAGGGGCGGGCCGGTCAGGCCGAGGGAGGTGTCCAGGGCCTGGCCTGCCAGGGCTGAGCCGACGGCGATGCCGGTGTTGTAGGCGGAGGTGGTCAGCGCCGAGGTGAGGGTGGGGGCGTCGCCTGCGAAGCGGACGGCGAGCGACGTGACGACGGGGTTGACGGTGAACCCGGCCAGGGCCATGAGGAAGACCAGGGCGACGGCGGTGACGGGGCCGGTCGACAGCGGGATCAGCAGGAGCAGTGCCAGGGCGGTGATCGCCGCGGCGGTGATGGTGGTGAGCACCGGGCGGTGGTCGCCGAGCCGGCCGCCGATGGCGGTGCCGCCCAGGGCGCCGAGGCCGAATACCATGAGGACGAGCGGGACGGCGCCTGCCGGGATGCCGGCGCGGTCGGTCAGCAGCGGGGTGATGTAGCTGTAGGTGGCCAGGACGCCGCCCATGATCAGGACGGCGGCGGCCAGGGCCAGCCACAGCCGCCCCTGCCGCAGGGCACGGACCTCGGCCCGTACCGACACCTCGGCCCGCTGTTCCGTCCGGGGAATGAACCGGCCGACGAACACGGCGGCCAGGGTGGCGAGGACGGCCAGTGCCCAGTAGGGGCCGCGCCAGCCGGTGTAGTGGCCGACGAAGGAGCCGATCGGCACGCCGACGACGTTGGCCAGGGTCAGGCCGCCCATCATGACGCCGACGGCCCGGGTGGCCCGCGCGGGCCCCGCGGTGGCGGTGGCGATGACGAACCCGACGGCCCAGAACGCGCCGGTGGCCAGCGCGGTCACGAACCGAGCGGCCAGGACGACTGCGAAGGAGGAGCTCACGGCCGCGACGACGTGCCCGAGAGCGAAGACCGCCAGGGCCAGGACGAGGGTCAGGCGCCTGGGCAGACGCAGTGTGACCAGCGCCATGGTCGGCCCGCCGACGATCATGCCGACGGCGAAGGCGGTGATCAGCAGACCGGCATGGGAGACGCCGACGCCGAGGTCACCGGCGATCTGCGGAAGGAGCCCGGCGACGACGAACTCGGTGGTGCCCATCAGGAACGTGCCGGCGGCGAGCACCCAGACGACGAAGGGCAGCTTGCCCGTGGGGGTGTCGACTGCGGAAGGCATGCAGATACTTCTCTTCCTCTCAGGTGTCAAGATCAGGAGTCGGCTTCGATGGTGATGCGGTCGGCGCCGCCGAGCTGATCGGCGCTGACGTCGAGGTGGCCGAGGATGAGCAGGCCGGCGGAGGCGGCCGGCCCGTTGCGGTAGAAGAGGGCCAGGTTGCCCCACGGCGCGTAGTAGGCGATGTCGCCGACCTTGGCCGCGGCCGGTGCGGGAGCACCGGAGGTGTCCAGCTTGCGCGGCAGGTCGGCGATCCGCTCCGTGCCGTGGAAGTCCTGCAGGTCCAGGGTGAGCGGGAGCAGCCTGGCGAAGTCGCGGGCGGCGGGGCTGTCGTTCAAGGTGGCATCGACGCGGCGGCCGTCGAGGGTGACCCGGATGTTCATGGCGGTGCTCCTGTCGGAGAGGGACAGTGCGGCGGAGGGTGCCGCCTCATGCCGCCCCGGGGAGGAAGAGGCGGGAGACGGCGTGGCCTGAGGTGAGCCGCTGGAGCAGGCGCTCACGGCCAGCAGCACAGTGGCCGCTGGAGCGACGCGGACCAGTCGGCGGCGGATGGCGGAGTTCATACGAGTCTCCGGTGTCGTTACGTCGGCATGGGCTGGGAGTAGTGCCGGAAGGCGCCGCGCTCGGCGTGGAGGGCGTACAGACGCTCGGCCAGGGCCGCGGGGCTGGAGTGCTCGGAGTCGGGCCTGATCGCCCCGGGGACGATCAGCTGCGCCACGTGGATGTTCTCTCCGGCGAGGGCGTCGTGGAGCATCGCCGCGTAGGCGCTCCCGGCGGCGAACGCGATCGAGGTGCCCGCGCGCTCGGGATGCGGGCGTACGGCGCTGCCGCCGTTGACGAACAGCACCGTGCCCCGGCCCAGGTTCCGCATGCCGGGAAGGGCCGCGTTCACCGCCGTGACCGGGCCCTTGACGGAGAAGGCCAGCGGGTCGTCGAGGTCGGTGGCGGCGGTGTCGAGGACCGGCTTCATGAAGTCGCCGCGGGGCACCGGGCTGTACTGGAGGATCTCGACGGGCCCCAGCGTGTCCGCGGCCGCGTACAGGGCCGCGGTGAGGGAGGCGGGATCGAGGACGTCGGCGGCGAAACCGCGTGCCTTGATGCCGTCGCGCGCCAGCTCGGCCGCGAGGCCGTCCAGGCGTTCGGTGCTGCGCGCGATCAGGGCGACGGTGTGGCCGGCGGTGCCGAAGCGGCGGGCTGCGGCCAGACCGAGGCCGGGGCCGGCGCCGATGAGGGCGAAGGTGGTCACGGTGAGTCCTTGAAAGGGGGGCGGTCCTGTCTTGCGGGCCCGGAGGAAGAGGGGCCGGTCCTGCTGTTGCGGGCCCGGACGGGTTCACCGTCCAAGCCGGCGCGTTCAGGGCAGGACGTGCGTGGTCACGGCTTGAGCAGGGCCTTGATGGCGCGGCGTTCGTCCATGGCCCTGTAGCCCTCGGCGACCTGGTCCAGGGGCAGGGTGAGGTCGAAGACCTTCCCCGGGTTGATGCGGCCGTCCAGGACCCGCTGGATGAGGTCGGGCAGGTAGCCGCGCACGGGGGCGGGCCCGCCGCGCAGGCCGACGTGGGAGAAGAACAGCTCCTGGCCGTCGATCTCCACGCCGTGCGGGACGCCGACGAAGCCGACGTTGCCGCCCGGGCGGGTGGAGTGCAGCGCCTGCCGCATGGCCTCGGGGGTGCCGACGCACTCCAGCACGCTGTCGGCGCCGACGCCGCCGGTCAGGTCCTTGATGCGGGCGACGCCTTCCTCGCCGCGTTCAGTGACGATGTCGGTGGCACCGAACTCCCGGGCCAGCTTCTGCCGGGACTCGTGGCGGCTCATGGCGATGATCCGCTCGGCACCCATCTCCTTGGCGGCGATGACGCCGCACAGGCCGACCGCGCCGTCGCCGACGACCACGGCGGTGGAGCCGGGCTTGACCTCGGCGGCCTGGGCCGCGTACCAGCCGGTGCCCATGACGTCGGACAGGGTGAGCAGGCTGGGCAGGAGCTCCTCGGCGGGCGTCTCGTCGGTGGCGACGAGGGTGCCCTGGGCGTTGGGGATGCGGACGTAGTCGGCCTGGCAGGTGGACATGAACTCGCGGTGCACGCAGCTGGACTGGTAGCCCGCCCGGCAGTTCGGACAGGTGTTGTCGGAGGTGGCGAAGGATCCGATGACGAACTGGCCCGGCTTGACGTGGGTGACCTCGGCTCCGACCTCCTCGACGATGCCGACGTACTCGTGGCCCATCGGATGGGGCTCGTCGACGGGCTCCGCACCTCGGTAGGGCCACAGGTCCGAGCCGCACACGCAGGTGACGACGGTGCGGATGATGGCGTCGGTGGGGTGGGTGATCCTCGGGTCGTCCAGCTCTTCGAAGCGGATGTCGCCGGGGGCGTGGATGACTGCTCCGCGCATGATGGTCTTTCCTTCGCTGCCGGGAGTGACTGTCGGCCGGCCTCGGACGGCAGACGGGTGACGTGCTTCGTCCGGGTGCCTGGCATCGAGAGTCACACGCGTGGGTGGGTGCGAAAAGCGGAGAAATCCATCCGGGGAGAGCCGCATCCTGGGAGGAAACTCTCCCCCCTTGCTGAGGTGCGATCGGTGTCATCCTGGGCAGCATGACCAGCAACGCACCTCTCAACGAGCTGGGCGAATTTCTCAAGAAGCGCCGGTCCGAACTGAGCCCGCGCACGGTCGGGCTGCCGGAGACGGGCGGTCCCCGCCGGGTCGCCGGGCTGCGCCGGGAGGAGGTCGCCCGGCTGGCCTCGATCAGCACCGACTACTACACCCGGCTGGAGCAGGGACGCATGCAGGCGTCCGCCCCCGTGCTCGACACCCTTGCAGGGGTGCTGCACCTGGACGACGACGAGCGGGGCTACCTCTTCCGGCTCGCGGGCAAGCCCACCACCCACACGCGGCGTCGTGGCCGGCAGACGGTCCAGCCGCAGTTGCAGCGCGTCCTCGACGACCTCACCGCCACGCCGGCCATCGTGCAGGGCCGGCGCGGGGACGTCCTTGCCTGGAACACGCTGGCCTCCGCGATGGTCACCGACTTCGCCGCCCTTCCGGAGAAGCACCGCAACTATCCGCGGCTCATTTTCGTCGAGCCGGCCATGCGCACCTTGTACGCGGACTGGGAGAACGCGGCGCGCACCGCCGTGGCGCAATTGCGCATGGAGGCCGCCAACTATCCCGAGGACTCCCGGCTGAGCACGCTGGTCGGTGAACTCTCCACGCGGGACCAGCAGTTCGCCCGGTGGTGGGGAGATCACCGGGTGGCCGCCCGGACCGTCGGCACGAAGACCCTCAACCATCCGGTCGTGGGCGAACTGGTCCTCGACTGGGACACCTACACCGCCAACACGGATCCCGACCAGCACCTGACCGTCTGGACGGCCGAGCCCGGCTCCCCCACCCACGAACGGCTGCGGATCCTCGCCTCCTGGGCCGCCGACCAGCACCTGGCCCCCTCCTCCGCCCTCGCCTGAGCGTCGGGCGGCCGAACAGCGCCTACAGCCAGGCGCCGCCGTCCGTGGCCGCGTCTGCTCAGACGACGGTCCGCGGCGCGGGCGCCCGGTCACGGTGGATCGGACCGGACAGCCCGGACAAGGGGCGACCGGTGGCGTGGTTTCCGGCGGCGATGATCTCCGCGGTGATGGAGACCGCCGTCTCCTCGGGGGTACGGGCACCGAGGTCGAGGCCGATCGGGGAGCGCAGCCGACTCAGTCGCTCCTGCGGCACGCCTGCCTCGGTCAGCAGGCGCATCCGCTCCTCGTGGGTGCGCCGGGAGCCCATCGCTCCCACATAGCTCACCGGCAGGGTCAGAGCGTGGCGCAACAGCGGGATGTCGAACTTGGCGTCGTGGGTGAGGACGCAGACAGCCGTCCGGGCGTCTTGTTCTTGCTGGCCATCGGGCATGCTTTTTTGTCTTCTAACGTGGTGCCAGGTGCGTAGTGACCGCTCGTGCGACCGCGTCGCGCACCTCGGTGTGGGTTGGGGTCGACAGGCCGCGTTCGGCGGAGAGTTCGGCCAGGGAGGTCATCCGGACGCCGGGCAGGGCACAGGCGGTGAAGGCGGTGTAGACGCTCAGGTCGGGGTCGATGTTGAGGGCGAAGCCGTGGCTGGAGACGCTCCCGCTGATGCGCATGCCGATCGAGGCGAGTTTGCGGTGATCGGGGGTCCACACGCCCACCAGGCTCTGCGACCCCGGCGGCGTCTCACGGCGAATCGCCGGGAAACCGAGGGTGTCCAGTGCGTCGATCAGCGCCTGCTCGACACGGCGGATCAGACCACGGGGACCGAACTCCCGCACGTTGAGCACGAGGTAGCCGATGAGCTGGCCGGGACCGTGATAGGTGGCATGGCCGCCGCGGTCAGTCTGCACCAGGGCGATGGCTGAGTCCGCGTCGGGCAGTTGGTCGTTCGGCGTACGGGCGGTGTAGGTGATCACCGCAGGGTGCGTGAGCAGGAAGAGGCGGTTGGCCGCGAGGCCCTGTTTGCGCTCCTCGACCCAGCGGACCATGTCCGCCTGCGCCGCCGCGTAGGGTACTTCTCCCAAGTCGACGCGCTCCAACCGACAGTGTGGAGTTTGTTCCTCCACGGGTCCTGGCAACCTCATCGCTCGCCTCCTCACTCATGACCACAATTCATTACAGTCCGTGCGCAACCGCGTACCGACCGTGGCACCAGTACGTGATCAGTCGGCCACAGCCACTCCGCACGAGCGCCTTGCCCACAGCGTTGCTCCGCACCGCGCACTGCCCGTTCGCCGTCTCCTCCAGCGGTGAGCGGCGGAGCGGAAGGCCGGCTTCCTCTCTGGGCCGTTCAGTGGCTCAGAGCAGCCGCCAGTTCCTGGATGCGCGGATGGTTCTCCAGCGCCCACCGCACGGTCTTCGGCGGGCGCCCGAGCAGGGTTTCCATCTGGCCGGTGACGCCGCGGTACCCTCCGCCGCCGATCAGCCGGGTCAAGGTCCTCATAGTTGTTTGAAAATCACCGGCAGCCATGGGGAGCGATGACCTCACCCGGGAGTCCGGCGGAGAGACCGAGGAGCGCCCTCTCGTAGGCCCGGCGCCGCCGGGATGCCCAGCCAGCGGCATTACAGGCCCACCCGGGGCGCGAGCCACCGCTGCAGGGATCGGTTCACCGGTTTTCCACCGCGACAGGTAACTGATCAGTGAAGCAGCCGTGCGTCCCAGACCGTTGTCCAGTCCGCACGCGGTCAATGGGCAGGACATGTGCGGTCAGGCCGGCCGGCGCATCAACGTGTCGGCGCCCTGCATGAGCGACCAGGGCGCGGTGATGCCGAGCTCGGTCGCACCGCCGCGCGTCCACAGCCCGTCGTCCGGATCCGACCACGTGATCAACGGCGCGGTCGCCTTCAGCTCCGGCGGCTTCGACAGCGCACCCATCCACTGGGTGTTGCCGAAGCAACTGCCGCCGATCATGCCGACGGAGTCGTTGGAGCCGGGCAGAGCGGCGGCCCACCGTACGGTGTCGTCACCATCGCTCTCCTCGTACGCCCACGGCTCCCACTCCCCCTCTGAGGCGAACCGGCCGGGGGTGTCCTGGGTCACGACCATGAAGCCGCGCCTGGCCGCAGCCAACGGATCGAGCATCATGGCCGCCATGGGCGACTGCTTGCCCTACGGCAGCCGGCCCAGCAGCACCGGCCACGGTCCGCTGCCGCCGGGCCGGTAGACATCCGCGCGCAGCACCATGCCGTCACGCATGCTGGCCGGTACGTCGAATTCGATCCGGACCTGCGCCATGTGCCGCTCCCTGGGCGTCTTGGTCTCGTGGGTGCGCTTGGGGCGGGCAGATGTCAGCCGGCCAGCTGGTTGAGCTTGCGGATCTGCTTGTCGAAGATCCCGGCAGGAGCGAGGCGGCGCAGGGTGCTGGCGCGTCCGGCCAGGGGACCGGCGGTGTAGCGCAGCTTCGGCTTCGGGTCGGTCGCTGCCGCGACGATCACCTTTGCGACGGCGGCGGGGTCGTCGCCGTCCTTGATCGCTGCCTCCATCATGCGGTCGAAGGCGCGCCGCTGGTTCGCGTAGATCTGCAGGGGCATGTCGGGTCGCGGGCTGTTGGCCTCGAATCCGGTGTTGGTGTAGGCGGGTTGGACGAGCAGCGCCCGTACGCCGTACTCACGGATCTCATGGTCCAGGGACTCCGTGTACCCCTCGATCGCATGCTTGGAGGCGGAGTAGACGGCCATGTAGGGCGAGGGGAGGAAGCCGACCACGGAGGAGAGGTTGATGATGCGACCGCGCCTCCTGGCGCGCATGTGGGGCAGTACTTCCTTCACCATGCGCATCACGCCGAAGACGTTGACGTCGAAGACGACCTGGGCCTGGGCGAGGGAGTTCTCCTCTGCAGCACCCATCAAGCCCGTACCGGCGTTGTTGACCAGGATGTCGATCTGCCCGAACTGATCGATCACCTGCTGGACCACGGCGGTGGCCGACGCGCCGCCGGTCACGTCGAGGTCGAGGAGGGTGACGCCGTCGGGCGGGGTGGCGCGGGATGTGTCGCGGCTTGTGCCGACCACGTCGAATCCCGCTTGGACCAGCGCGAGCGAGGCCGCCTTCCCGATGCCGGACGACGCGCCCGTCACGAGTGCCACCGGCCGATGTGTGCCCATCATGGACTCCCGGACTCATTGAGAAACCGATCGGTTTCGCTCACCGTAAACCGATCGGTTTACGCGCGCAAGTCCCAGGGTGCTTTTCCGTCCGGGCCTGCCAGAACGGCCGCATGGGGAGGAGAGGATCAGTGCGCGGGAGAGACGTGAGAGCGTCATCCGTGCGGCGATCGACGAGTTCGCACTCCAGGGCTACGGCACCTCCACCGAGGCGATCGCCAGGCGTGTCGGGGTCACGCAGCCGTGCCTCTTCCGGCTCTTTCCCGGCAAGAAGGCGATCTTCGCCGCCGCCTTGACGCGGAGCATGGAGGACACCCGTCCGGCTTTCGAGCGGGCGGCCGACGGGGCGGAGGGCGGCGAGGACGCCCTCCACGCCATGGCGAGCGCTTACACGCGGCTGCTCTCGGCACACCCGGAAACACTTCTGATGCAGATGCAGGGTTACGCCCTCGTGGCAGCGGCTGAGGCGCAGGACGATGACCGTATTGGCGAACGCGTCCGGGCCGGCTGGACGAGGCTCTGGGAGACTGTGCGCCTGTCGCTGGGTGGCGGTGAGGGCGAGGTCGCGGCCTTCCTCGCGCGCGGCACGCTGATCAATACCCTTACAGCCATCGGGCTTCCCTCCGACCGCCGGGAAGCGGGGCCGTGAAGCCAGCGGAGCCGCTCAGGGCGCCGATGCCGGGCGCCAACCCGGAGGGCGCCTCGCTCACCGGGCCCCGTCGACAAGCGGTGCGTCAGCCCATCCCTGCCGCATCGAGCAGGGTGACCACCGTGGGAGCGATGAACCCTGTGAGCTTGTCGACTCCGATCCCAGCGCGGGCGCTGGCGCCGTCGAAGACGAGGCTGAGCTGCCGAGCCAGCAGGTCTGGGTCGCTCGCGCCGCCCTGTTCGGCCTCGGCGCGGAAGAAGCCCGTCAAGTTCCCCTTGACCCGGCGGGCCACCTGGCTCGCGGGGTGGCTCTGGTCCTTGAGCTCGATCTGCACAGCCAGGTACCGGCAGCCCCGGAACTCCGGCGCGCCGGCCTGCCGTTCCACCTGCTCGAAGACGTGCAGGATCCGCTCGCGGGGTGAACGGCCATCGTCCGCCGCGGGCAGAAGCGTGGCGACGAAGGCGGAAACGCGTTGCTCCAGGCTCGCCGCCAGCAGCTCGTCCTTGCTCTCGAACAGCTGGTACATGGACCGCTTCGACACCCCCGCCGCCTTGCACAGCGCCTCGATGCCGATGCCGACGCCATCGCGGTAGGTGAGCGTGGCCGCCGCCTCCAGCAGCCGTTCTCGGGGGCTTTGCTTCACTTCAGTGCCCATACCGTGAGGGTAACTCGTTTCGGGCAAAATATAAACCGATCGGTTTCCTGCTGTTGGTCGTGGGGCACTGCCTGCGCATCCGGGCGACACCCCGGAGGACGGGAAGAGGCTCGGCGACGGCCTCGGGCAACTTTCCCTTGCCGATTCACCTCCTTCTCGCCCATCGCCTTCCAGCCGATCCGGTCCCCGCTCGCAGTGGAGTTCTTGATCGACTCGGTGACCTGCGCGCCCAGGTAGACCTGCCGACCGCCGACGGATGCTCCCTTGTCGACGTTGACCAGGCCGACGGGCAGCACGAAGCCGCCCGACTTCAGGTGGACGGCATTGCGGTGCAGGCCCATCACACCGAGCCCCGCGGCCGCCGCGACCGTCGCGTGCGCCACCACCCAGCGGACTGCACTTCGCCGCCGCGAGCGATGGTCATCCGATGCCCCCAGCAGGTCCAGGCTTCTCGGTCGCCTACGCGATGAGAAACCGATCAGCTTCACCAAGGTAAACCGATCAGTTTTTGTCGCAAGACCAGCGGCCCAGGCCCCCCTGGGGCCCACCCCCTCCGTCCGGCCCCGCATCAGGAGGTGAATTTTGCCCTCACCGGCACCGGCCGCAGTGGCCCCATGCCGGTCGACTCGGACAGGCCGGCGCACTGCTGTCATGTGTGCGGTACGGCGCACAGGGCCGACGCCGCCCTGCCGCTCCTCACTCACTCCGGCGACGACTCGACCCGAGTGCACGCGCGGCGATCGTGACGACGATGGTTCGCGTCCTCCTGGGCCAGTCGCCGTAGAAGTCGGACCACCGGCTCGAACAGCACAGTGAGGACCACAGCTCGCTCGGCGAGGGCGATGCGGTCTTCGATTCCGTCGAGCTGCGCGAAATCCAGGTCTGCGGTGGATGTGGCGAGCCGTGCGTAGGGGAGGAGGTCGCCGGCTGTGTAGTCGGCACCAACCTGCCCCAGGGCGGCGAGACTTGCCGCGAGCGCCGGGCGATGCGGTGACTCGTCGGAGATCTGCCAGCCCATGCTCTCGATGAGAGCCTCGACCCTCGCCGCGGCCACTTCGCCCGACACCGCCTCGTCAGCAGTGACATCCGGCCCGGCATCACCCTTGCCGCCCCTCCCGTCACCGTCCGCGGAGGGTACGGGCAGTGCGTGATGGACGACGCCCAGGGTCTCGAACGCATCCAGCGGACGGTCGACGGCATCGAGCACTTCGCGGGTACGAGCCACGGACAGCCCGCCGAGCTGGATGAGGGAGCGGATCAGGCGGAGTCGCTGGACGTGTTCCTCGCCGTACTCGACCGCCGTCGGGTTCAGTGCGCGGCCCTCGGGGAGCAGTCCTTCCCGCCGGTAGTACTTGATGGTCGCCACCGGCACCCCGGACCGGCGACTGAGCTCTGAAATCCTCATCTGCTCCCTCACGCTCAACCGTCCCGTCCAGTATCGCGTTACCGGGGGTTGCCCAGCCGACTCGATAGTGCCACTATCGGGTACTCGGCAGTAACACTATCGAGTGCTTTTTCGGCATGCCCGCTTTCCCCGGCGCGCGTGGACAACACGCCCCTGCGGAAGCCCCGGGCACCGCCACGGCCGTACCCAGCCGTCGTTCTTCCCCAGCCCGGACCCGGGCCAGGCAGCCCCGGTCCGTGATCTCGTACGCCACGACAACGGAGGACCGCGTCATGTCCCAGCGAATCGGCAAGACCCACTGGAAGCGTTTTGCCGTCGGCGCGGTGCCGACGGTGGCCGCCACGGCGGCTGTCGGCATCTCCATGGCCCAGGGTGCGCTGGCCGCTTCGTTCAGCATCTCCGGCTCCGAGTTCCAGGTCTCGGCCGGTTCCCTGAGCGGTACCGGATTCGGCAACTACGCCACGGTGGACGTCGCCAAGAACGGCAAGCACGTGCCCGTCTCCGTCTCGTCCATCAAGGACGCGACGGTCACCGATATGTGCCAGTCCGTCCCGGTGAACATCCCTGTGCTCGGGACCTACACGATGACGCTCAAGGCCGGCGGGTCGGGAACACCGGTCAAGGCCAAGAACCTGTACATCGACATGACCGACCTCCAGGCCAAGTCCGGCACCTTCACCAACGTCGACATCGGCGTCGCCACCGGTTCCATGACCAAGGGCCAGGTCAACCCCAAGGACCGCGTCGACCCCAACGGCTATGCCCAGCAGGCCGACTCGGTCAAGATCCTCGATGCCCACCAGAAGGTCTGGGCCACGACTGCGGGAACGTTCGAACTGGCGGGACTGCACATGAACATCGCGGCCGGCCGCCACGACTGCTTCTGACCTCGCTTGCGCCTTGTCGTCTCAGCGCGGAAGCGGCCTACGACGGCCCGGCGGCCCTCCACCTCCCCCGCGGACACCCTCACCCACTCACGACCTGGGAGCTGCCATATGACGAGCACCAGTGCACCCGCACATCCCCACATTGACAGGGGCCTCACCCGCGCCCGCCGGGATTTCCGGGCCTGGCGGCGCACGCGTCCCTTCTGGGCGGGCCTGCTGGTGCTCCTGGCTGCCGCACCCATCATCTACTTCCCGTACTTCAACCTTTCCCTGGGCGGCTTGTCCGTGGCGATGTCCACGACTGCGGGGGCGGGATCGCTGGTCATCGGCCTGACGTTGATCGTCCTTGGCGCACTCCTCTGGTTCCAGCCGATCATCAGAATCCTCGCCGGCTGCGTCGCGGTCTTCCTCGGCGTGCTGTCCCTTCCCATCTCGAACTTCGGCGGATTCCTCGCCGGCACGCTGCTCGCGGCCACTGGCGGACTCCTCGCCTTGGCGTGGGGGCCGGTGGACGCGCATCCGGCGGACAAGGCTGAAAGCACCGAAGGGCCGTCACCCACCGTCGGTCCGGAGGGAGGCCCGGGAAATGAATGACCAGTCACCCGACACACGGGGCCCGGCCGGAGAACCCCGCTTCGCCAGGCCACCGAGAGGCCGGCACGCCATCCCCCGCGCCTCCGCGCTGACGCGCCTGCGTCTGCCCGTGGGAAAGGCCCTCGCGCTGACCGCCCTCCCGACTGCGCTGGTCTTCGGGAGCCAACGCCTGCCCCAGGTCGCCGATACAGGCGCCACCGCAGCTCTCTCCGCTCCCGAAGAGCGGCCGGGCGGACAAACCAGCAGGGTCGACTGCGCCCGCCCCGACGACACACCCACCCCTGCCAAACCGGCTCCCACAAGCCCCACTCCGTCCGCCAATCTCAGCACGTCCAGTGCCCAACCGAGCGGTGAGCCCGCCAAGCGGCCGGAGCACACGGCAGACGCGGGAACGGCGCGCACTCCGGCACCGACCACCGCCCACTCCCCCGCGCCGAGCGCAGCTTCCTCCGCCAGCCTTGCCGACCTCCTGGACCCCCTCCTCCACGACAGCACATACCAGCAAACGGCCTCGCCCCAGGTGAGTCCCTCGCCGAGCCCAGACACTCCGACGCCAAAGGCCACAGCACCATTCGACCCATGGCCGCCCAGGCCGCACGCCTCACCTGCACCCAGCCACCGGAGCGCGGAGACATCGCCCCAACCGGAGTCCGCCCAGGGAACCGCCCGTACCTGCGACCTCAGCGATCTCAAGGCCCCCGAGGACAAGCGGGCCGGCCGATTCTCCGCAGAGCCCTGGAACATGAAGGGGAGCCGCCTCGAACTGCACGACCTCGTCTTCCACGGCGTGGTGACCGTGGACACGGCCGCCGGACCCAAGCGGGTGCTCAAGTTCTCCGCCACGGCTGTCACGATCCGCAAACTGAGAATGGCGGTGCCCGTCGGCCCGCAGATCCAGCACATCGACGGAGCGCCCGGCTCCACGTCCACGCTCCAGGGCGACAACATCACCATGTATGTCGAACGTCTGACCGGCACCCTCTCCGGCGTCGAGAACATTCCCACGCCGCCCGTCCTCCGCCTGAACCTCACCCCAGACACCGTGCCGGAGTGGCTCTACGACACGATCGGGAAGCTCGAACTCAAGCTCCAACTCAGCCTGAGCGACGCCGACATCGACCAGGCCGGACAGACGGGCGGAAAGCTCACCATCCCGGGGATTCACGGGTACGGAACGCCACGCTGAAGCCGGTCGAAGGCGGCTGGTCGTGTGGAGCCTGGTTGCTGCGCTCAACAACGGTACTGGCGCCCCGCGTTCGCCGGCTTCCGCGGGTGCCGAAACCCCACGACGTTACAAGCTGCCCGCGTCGTTCGTGCAGAACCAGCTGGTCACCAAGGCCGACTACGTCAAGGCGCCGACCGAGGACAAGGGCCAGTTCCTGCCGGAGGGCATCATGCCGGCCGGCGGCCCGAAGACCGCGCCGGCCACCGAGAAGCTGGTCGGGAACATGACCGGATCCGTGGACCTGAGCGAGACGTTCACCAACGAGTTCGCCCTCGCCGCCAACGAGAAGGAGGGCCTCACCACCACGACGACCCCGGCCGGCACCGACGGCTGAGTGCCGGGGAGCCATGACCGAGGGGGCCGCCCCGACGCGCCGACGCGGTGGGGTGGCCCCTCGCGGCCCCCTCGGCTCAGGCGCACATCCCCGCCGCGAGGACGGCCCCGGGTGGTGTCCGGGGCCTGCGCGCTGGGGGCGATGAGGTCGCCGCGGGAGATGTCCAGGTCGTCGGCGAGCAGCACGGTGACGGACTGCGGGGCCCAGGCCATGTCCACGGGCTTGCCGAGGGCGTCGATGGCGGTGATGGTGCTGGTGAGTCCGGACGGCAGGACGGTGACCCGGTCGCCAGCAGCTCCCGTACTACGAGGCGCTGCACCGGCACCGCCTGTCCGTGCGCCCGTGAGGGGGACGTTGACACTCATGCATGAGTCATGCATGGTGGATTTCATGGGTATGGACTCCATGGCCGGAGACGGCCGGACGGGGAACCTGCTGGGTGCCCTGGTCACCGCGCTGGGTGACGCGCAGCGGACGGCGAGCGAGGGCGCGTCGGGGCAGAGCGGGGCCACCCCGGCCGCCCTCACTTACCTGTTGCAGGAGCCCGGCGCCGGCATCGACCAGATCTCCGGCCCGCTCGGCCTGACCCAGTCCGCCGCCACCCGGCTGGTGGACCGGCTGGAGCGCGACGGCAAGGCGCGACGGGAGCCGGGCGCCACCGGCAGGAAGGTGTCCGTCTTCCTCACTCCGGAGGGCACACGTGAGGCCGAGCGGCTGCTGGAGCTGCGGCGCAGTCTCATGAGCGACGCGATGTCCGTGCTCCGGCCGGACGAGAGAACCGTACTGACCGGCTTCCTCGGGCGGATGCTGGCCCATCTGACCACCGACGCCGCTCACGGACAGCGCATCTGCCGCATGTGCGCCCTGGACGAGTGCCCCAAGCAGTCGTGCCCGGTCGACACCGCGGCCGCCGCCCGGACGAAAGGACCCTCATGAACAGGACCTTCCGGCTGCGGCCGGGCCACAGCAGGTTACGGACAGGCGCCGTGGTCGGGCTGCTGCTCGTCACCGCCGTCTGGGGCGCCACGTTCCTGGTCGTCAAGGACGCCACCGTCGGTATGCCCGTCTTCTCCTTCCTGACCTGGCGGTTCGCCATAGCCGCCGTGGTGATGGCCGCGATCCGCCCGTCGGTCGTCCGCCGTGTCGACCGCGGCACACTGGGGCGCGGAGCGGCGGCCGGTTTCCTGCTGGGCATGGCGTTCATCCTGCAGACCCTGGGCCTGCAGCACACGTCGGCGGCCGTCAGCGGGTTCCTCACCGGCCTCTTCGTCGTCCTCACCCCGCTCCTGGCCTGGCTGCTGTTCCGCCAGCGCCTCTCCCCGCTCGCGTGGACGGCGGCACTGACCGCGACCGCCGGCCTGGCGCTCATCACGCTCAGCGGTGTCTCGTTCGGTTCGGGGGAGGCGCTCACCCTGCTGTGTGCCGTCTGCTTCGCGCTGCATCTGCTGGCATTGGGACGCTGGTCCCCGGGACGGGACGCCTACGCGCTCACCGTGGTCCAACTGGCCACCGCCGCGCTGATGTGCCTGATCGGCACCGTCCCGCACGGTGTGCGGATCCCGCACGACGCCGGCGCCTGGACGGCGGTCCTGGTCACGGCGGTGCTGGCCTCGGCCTTCGCCTACATGGTGCAGACCTGGGCGCAGAAGCATGTGACGGCGACCCAGGCCGCGGTGATCCTCACCATGGAACCGGTCTTCGCGGGCCTGTTCGCCGTGCTCGCCGGCGGCGAGCGCCTCACACTCTCCACCCTGGCCGGCGGCGCCCTCGTGGTGACGGCGATGTTCCTGGTCGAGGTCCCCGGCTCGACGTCCGGGACCTCCGCGGCCGACGAGCCGTCAGCCGGATCCGGCGCGGCACGTCCGCAGGGCGGGGAGGCTCAGAGCAACCCGCAACTGTGGGCGAAGGAGACGGCCTGAGCCCGGTCGCGCACATTGAGCTTGTGCCTCAGCCGGTAGATGTGCGTACGTACGGTCGCCGCGCCGATGACGAGTTTCGACGCTATCTCGTCTATCGGCAGCCCCTCACCCACGAGCACGAGGATCTCCCGTTCGCGCGGGGTCAGTGACTCGACCTGCGGGTCGAGGACCGGATCCGGCCCGAACTCCTGGTTCCTGAACCAGCTGACCAGTTTCCCGGTCACTTGGGGAGCGAGCATGACCTCACCCCGCGCCGCCGCCCTGACCGCGGTGAGAAGCTGTTCACGCCCCGTCTCCTTTTCGAGGAGAGTCATCGTCCCGGCCCGTAACAGGGTCTCTATGGTCCGGTCCGTCATTTCGCTCGTGAATACGACGATCCCGGTCGACCGATCACGTTCCTGCGTATTCTCCTTGATCACCCGGTGGACGAAATCAATCCCGTCCATTCCCGCCGGGTTGAGGTCGGTTATCAGAACGTCGGGCTGTAATTTACGGACCATGACGAGGCATTCGACAGCGTACCTGTGACTGAAACGCTCGTCACGTCCGGCGCTGAGGAAAGGAGCGACTTGAGGCCGTCCCGAACCACTGGGACAGAATCGCACACGAGCACCTTCAGTGCCACTTCTCCGCACCTCCCGAAATGATTTGTCAACGAGCGCATGAGTCAAAGTTACACGACCGCAATCAGGTGCATGTAAAGGCGTACCCCCGGCACCACCCGTGTCACCCCCGCTGAATTGCCGCGTTTGCGCGGAAGCGCAATGGCAATCCCGAAACACCGATCACCCCGCCGGCCATTGCGGACGGCCGCCGAATCTCTGGTTCCCCCTTGCCACCAGGGCACGCCACCCGTTCCCCGCACCACAGCTTTTCGGCCATCGAAAGATCGAAAAGGACTGTCTCTCGTGATGCGGTCATCCAGGCGGGTAGTCATGCCCACATGCCTTTACCTCGCTTATCTCGCTTGCCTCGCTCAAGGCGATCACGTGGAGCACGTCGACCGGGCCGGCCAGGTCCGGGAAGCAGACGCCTCACCGCACCCGGCCGACGGCAGCTGACCGTGGCGGCGTTCCCGCTCACCGACTCCGCCGCCCTCTACCTGGCCCGGGACCGCGGGCTGTTCGCCAAGGAGGGCCTGGACGTGCGCAGCCGGCCCGTGCAGCAGAGCGTCCAGGCGCTGCCCGGGCTGCTCAAGGGCCAGGTGGACGTCGTCGCGAGCGCGAACTACGTCACCTGCCTCCAGGCGTACGAGAAGGGCACCCTGGACCTGTGCATCCTCGCCGAGGGCGGGCGGATCGCCCGGCACATGACGGACGTCCTGGTAGCCAAGGACTCCGCCCTGAAGTCGCCCGCGGACCTCGCCGGCAAGTAGGTCGCCGTCGCCGTCCTGAACAACATCCAGTCCCTGACCCTGAACGCGATCCTCGACGCCCAGCACACCGGACGGCCCGTCTACCGGCAGATCCTCTTGCCGCAGATGGTCCCCGCTCTGCAGAGGGGCCAGGTGGACGCCGCACCCGCGGTCGAGCCCTTCGGCGCGGCCATCCAGGGCGAAACTGGGCGCGGGGGTGCTGCTCGACGGGGGTTCGGGCCCGGCGAGGGGCCCGCCCGCCACCGGGGTGCTGTACCGGCTGTGGGTCGAGGCCGGACGGCCACGTGGTATCCGCGACGTGGCCGCGGAAGCCGAAGCCGACCACTGACCCGCCAAGGAACGGTGCCGATGTGCCCACCGTTCCGCCCGCTCTACCATGCAGCCCCTCCGGCCACTCCACACAACAGTCATGGGCAGCTGCCACGGGAGCCCCGCGCTGGTGGAAGGGGCAGGCCGCCCTCTTGGGCGGCGGGCAGGCGCCAGCGTCGGGCCGCGGCCTGTGCTGCTGGCGTCAGTCCTCTCGCCGAGACGGCCCGGCAGTGAAAGACCACGGTTGATACGTCATCGTGGTCCCACGTCGGGGCGTTCCGGGGCTGATCTCCGGTGAGCCAGGGTGGCAAAGCGCCGGTGCTCGCTCGTCCACTGGTCGGTGACGCTGAGGGCGAGGTCCTCGGCAACCCGGTGGAGCGCTTGTCGTCCGAGCCGCGCCCAGGGGAAAAGTGGCCCGCTGCGGCCATGAAGGTCCTCGAACCGGGCTGTGCAGAGCTCTTCGACGTCGTGGGGGTCGAGCTCGATGACAAGGCGCCCCAGGGGCGCGATGAGCCCGCGACAGCGGTACAGCAGACCGCGAGGGTTGCCTCCGATGCCGATGTTGCCGTCGATGAGCAGGATGGTCTGCCAGCCTCTCTCGGTCGGCAGCCGGTCGAACACCGAACGGCAGAGTGCGAGCCCGCCCAGAGCGGTGGTCAGGGCGACCGCGCGGGGCGCGATGTCGATCCCGAGAGCGAAGACCCCCCGGCTCAGGAGTTCCCTGCACAGCCGGCCCGGCCCGCAGCCGACATCGAGCACGGGGCCGACGCAGTGTTCCAGGACCGTCTCGTCGGCCACGGTGGGCCGCTCGTGCCAGCGGTGGACCGGCATCCGGATCCGGCGCCCGTCGGCCAACCGCAGATAGACCGGGCCGCGGCCGGGCCGCAGAGCCAACGCGAAGGGATCCTCGCCGGCTCCGTACAGCTCGTCCTTGTCGGTCGTCACGATGTGGTGCCATCGCCGGTGTCGAGCCGGCTCTCGTCGCCGCGGCCGGCCCGCCGTACGCGGCGGAGTCTGAGCGCGAAGGCCACCGCGGAGGCGGCGAAGAGCACGCCGGTGACAGCCAGCCACCGGCCCAGGTACACGCTGTCGGACAGCCCCGTGTCACCGGGGTAGGGGACCGCGAGACGGAAGACGAGGGGGAACCAGACCAGCAGGAGCAGACCCGACAGGAAGGCAGGAACGCGCAGGTAGTTGATCCACGGCACCGCCGGGCCGTCCGTGGCCCGGTGCCGCAGCACGGAGAGGGCCGACAGATCGGCCAGCGAGTACAGGGGCAGCAGGATCAGGTCGTGGAGGACCGCCGCGCCGACGAACCAGATCGCCACCTCCGGCGGGCGGACGGCGAACAGGCGCACCATGGCGTAGCCGGTGAGGGCGAACGAGGCGATCAGGACGAGAAGGTGCAGGGGTCCGGAGCCGTACCAGCGGAGGGATCGTGCCATGGTCACGCCCTGAAGGTGAGCCGGTGGACCCATTTGGTGTTGTTCACGCCGGGGTTGGCCGGGACGATGGTGCGGGCCGGGTAGCCGTGGTCGAGTGAGAGGTCCGCGCCGTTGACGCGGAGGGCGAGCAGTGCTCGGGGGTCGTGGATCTGGTTGCCCCCCAGCACCACCCTGGTGAACGGGCCGGGCGGTTGGAGGGATTCGACCAGGACGCTTCCGGCGCCGGGCATGCCGGCCATGGCGGCGAGGTCGGCCAGCCGGAGGCCGCTCCAGTGCTGGTCGTCGGTGGACCATCCCTCCACGCAGGCGATCGGCAGGGCGGCGGTGTGCTGGGGCATCGTCAGGAGTTGCTCGCGGGTGAATGTCCGTACCGGTCCCCGGCCGTGGATCTCCAGCCGCCAGTCGGGGCCGACGAACTCGGGGAGGACGCCGACGGCTGCCGCCGTCTTGTTGATCTGGAAGCCGTTCGGGCCCTCGCCCGGATCGCGGTTGTGCGGTGCGAGGAGCGCGGTGCCGCGCAGCCGGCCGCCGATGCTCTGGCCGGCGGTCACGACGAGGAGGAGCAGCGATCCCGCGCCCACCATGCCCACCGCGCCGCGGCGGGTCATGGTGGGCGGAGCAGGGGCCGCGGCCACCAGACCGTCGGGGTCGGGCGGTTCGGGCAGGGTGTGGGCGAGGTCGGTGCGCAGTTCGGCGCCCAGGCCGCGAGAGCGCAGGGCGCGGGTCATCCGGCCCAGCCTGAGGCACACGTGGACCACGAAGGCGGCGATGAACACCCAGGCGCCGTAGAAGTGCAGGCGGTAGAACGAGCCCGGAAAGACGTAGTAGAGCTGGATGTTGAGGATGCCGGTGACGAACTCGAAGATGACCCCGCCGACCAGCATCAGCAGGGACAGCCGCTCCAGCCCGTGGGCGACGGAGCGCACCGGAAGCCACTCGAACAGCTTGGGGATCACCGACCACAACTTGGCCAGCAGCACCGGGACGAGGATCACGCCCAGCGTCACGTGCACGCCCTGGTTGAGCCGGTACAGCCAGTACGGGTGCGTCGGCCAGCTGAAGAGGTAGAAACCCAGCACCCCCTTGTCGGGGGTCTCGTCGTTGTGGGGACTCAGCCCGGGGTTGTACGAGGCGTAGGACAGCAGCCCGGTCACGAACAGCAGCGGGATACCGACCAGCAGCACCAGGCCGAACACGGAGGTCAGCCAGGGCCCGCGGATCGGACTGCGCCAGAAGCCGGGACGGAACGGACCAGGAGGCGGGGGCGTCTGTCCGATGCGCCGCGCCCCCGCCCGGGTGCGCGCGGTCGCGGCCGCCGCCGCGGCCTCCACGCGCTCACGCCACACCCGCGTGCGCTCTCCGTCCTTTCCCCGGCGTTGCGGCCCACCGGAGGGAGCCGGCCCCGACGGCCGTCCGCCACTTGTCATCGGCCGTCTCCTCCGGTCGCCGACCAGCCCCACCACGGGGCGACGCCTCGACCCGTGCCTGACGGACGAGACATTCGCAAGCTGGGACAAGCCAGGGCGGGCTGTCGGCCATGCGGTGCATGCGGGTGTCCGTCACCAGCCGAACGGTCGAACAACTGCTTCACGTGGTCCGCCAGACTCCGCGCCCCGCTCATGATGGAAGGGTGCGACGCCTCGACGCACGGCACAGCGCCCCCGACCGACCCGGCCGCGCCACGCTGACCGGACAGGTCGGCTGGTTCGCCGTGATCGGTGTCGCCTCCACAGCCGGTCAGGCCCTGCTGTACTGGGTGCTGCGCCACTGGTCGCCTCCTCTCGTGGCCGATCTGGCCTCCCTCGGCGTCGTCACCGTCCTCAACACCGAGGCGAACCGGCGACTGACCTTCCGTGGCTCTCCGGTTCGTGCCGCCCGGGCTCATCTCGCGGCAGGCGTCCTGTTCGTCCTGGCGTACGTGGTCACCTCCGGGGCACTCCTGCTCTTCCTCCACTACCGGCCCACCGCCTCGCCTGCACAGGAGGCCCTGGTGCTGGTACCGGGCTTCGCCCTGGTGACGGTGGTGCGCTTCACCCTGCTGCGGCTTGTCGTCTTCGGCGGCCACGGCCGCTGAGTCGACCCCACCGACCTGCCCGGCACACCGTCCCGACAGCGATCACGTGCATCTCTAGCGGTGCTCGGGGTTCTCGTAGTCGCGGCGGCAGCCGGCGTCCCAGGCGGTGCGCTGGTTGCCGTAGGCGGGGATGCCACCGAGGTCCTTCAGCGCCCGGGCCAGGTGCAGCAGGTTCCAGGTCATGAAGGTGGTGTTGCGGTTGGTGAAGTCGTTCTCCGGGCCGCCCGAACCGACGTCGAGGTAGGAGGGGCCAGGGCCCGCCTCGCCGATCCATCCGGCGTCCGCCTGCGGCGGGATGGTGTAGCCAAGGTGCTGCAGGCTGTAGAGGACGTTCATGGCGCAGTGCTTCACGCCGTCCTCGTTGCCGGTGATCAGGCAACCTCCGACGCGGCCGTAATAGGCGTACTGACCGGCTTCGTTGAGGAGGCTGGAGCAGGCGTAGAGGCGTTCGATCACCTGCTTCGTCACGGAGCTGTTGTCGCCCAGCCAGATGGGACCGGCCAGTACGAGGATGTCGGCCGCCAAGACCTGCTGGTACAACTCCGGCCAGGCGTCCGTCTCCCAGCCGTGCTCCCTCATGTCGGGCCACACCCCGGTCGCGATGTCGTGGTCCACCGCCCTTACGACGTCGACGCGCACTCCTTGCGCGTCCATGACGGCGGTACTGCGGTCGATCAGCCCCTGGGTGTTGCTCGTCTCCGGCGAGCGTTTGAGGGTGCAGTTGATCACCAGGGCCCGCAGGTCGTCGTACCGGGCCGGCGGTGCGTCGGTGGCGGGCGACGAAGCAGTCACGCGATCCTCCCAGAAGCGCTGCCGCCGCACGGCGCACGGCGGTGTACCCGGGTCCAGCGTGCCTGCCGCCACCGGCAGCCGCCACCACAGCTCATCCGAATGGCTCGGGCGAGCTCGGGACTTCGGTGCCCATGGCTGCCCCGGTCGGCGGCCGCCGAGTGGCCGGGGCAGGTCGGCGTACCTACTTTCGTCTCATGGGCACCGAAGGCGCGACCGGGTCGCGGAACACGGCAGTCGTGGAGGACGTCGCGCATCTGTTGGTGCGTTGTCTGCAGGCCGAGGGCGTGGAGTACGTCTTCGGGATCCCCGGTGAGGAGAACATCCGCTTCGTCGACGCCCTGAACGGCTCCGGGATCCGGTATGTCCTGGTGCGGCACGAGCAGGCCGCCTCTTTCATGGCCGAGATCTACGGACGGCTGACCGGCCGGGCCGGGGTGTGTTCGGCCACACTGGGCCCCGGCGCGATCAATCTGCTGCTCGGCACCGCGGACGCGACGACCAACAGCGCGCCGCTGGTGGCCCTGGCCGCCCAGGGCTCTCTGCGCCGTATCCACAAGGAGTCGCACCAGGTCATCGACCTGGTGTCGATGTTCGCTCCCGTCACCCGGTGGGCGGCCCGTATCGAGTGTCCGGACGCGGTGCCCGAGATGACGCGCACGGCGTTCAAGACCGCGCAGAGCGAGCGGCCCGGCGCCGTGTTCCTGGCGGTGCCGGAGGACATCGAGGCCGAACGTCCCGCCGAGCCGCTCGCCCCCCTGCAGATCGACGCGGTGCGGGCGGACGCGGCGTCACCCTCCCAGATCGCACGAGCCGCCGAAGTACTCACCGCAGCGCGTCACCCTGTCGTGCTGGCAGGCCACGGCGCCGCCAGGGCCGGAGCCTCGGCCGCCCTGGTGCGGTTCGCCGAACGGCTGAACCTTCCGGTCGCGACCACCTTCCACGGCAAGGGCGTCTTCCCCGACGACCACCCGAACGCCCTCGGCGCGGTCGGCTTCATGCGCCACGACTACGGCAACTTCGGCTTCGACACCGCCGACGTACTGGTCTGCGTGGGCTACGAGATCCAGGAGTTCGACCCCGCCAAGATCAACCCGAACGGCGACAAACGCATCGTGCACGTGCATCGTTTCCCCGCCGAGGTCGACGCCCACTACCCGGTCACCGTGGGCGTCGAGGGCGACCTCTCGCAGGTGCTCGACGCACTCGCGGCGGCACTGCCCGACGGCCTCACCTACGACTCGGCGGGCAGCGCGAAGATCCGTACGCTGCTCGACGAAGAACTCCAGTACGGACGGGACAACGACGCGTTCCCCCTGGTGCCGCAACGCGTGGTGTCCGACGTCCGCACCGCGCTGGACCGCCGGGACATCGTGCTCGCCGACACCGGCGCCGGAAAGATGTGGATGTCCCGTCTCTACCCCACCTACGAACCGGACACCTGCCTGGTCTCCAACGGCCTGTCCACCATGGGCTTCGCGTTGCCGGGCGCCATCGCCGCCAAACTGGCCCGGCCGGACCGACGCGTCCTGGCCATGATGGGCGACGGCTCCTTCCTGATGAACTCCCAGGAACTGGAGACCGCCGTCCGCGAACACATCCCCCTGGTCGTCCTCGTCCTCGTGGACGAGGAATACGGCCTGATCACCTGGAAGATGGAACTCGAACTCGGCCGCCACAGCCACACCCGGTTCACCAACCCGGACCTGGTCGCCTACGCCGAGAGCTTCGGCGCACGCGGCTACCGGGTCGAGTCCGCCGACCAGCTGCTGCCCACACTGCGCCGCGCCCTCGACGACGACACAGTCTCCGTGATCGCTTGTGCCGTCGACTACTCCGAGAATCTGCGGCTGACCGACAGACTGGGCAACCTCCACGGCCCGTTCTGACACGAGACCACGTGCAGTCGTCACCCTTGGTCGTCTTGCCACTGATTCTGGCAGGTCCATTCAGCCAACTGACTGCCCTGGACCGGCGCTCCGCAGCGGATCCGACGGTCGGCCGGGAGACCGAGAGGACCTTGGCTTCGGCCCGGCCATGGATGGGGGTCGACGGCGATGGACGCAAGAAGTGTTTCGCCACGCTGGAAAGCGTCGTGGCCAACCGGCGCACGTTGATCATGAAGGCTGAGGCGGCTGGCTGGCCTCCTTCGTCATCATTGAGGCCGACCGAGGCTCACTCGATGGCCAGGAGGCGATCGGCGACGCGACTCGATCGGGTGGAGGCGGGCCTTGGCCAGCAGGTCGAGTCCCATGGAGCGGCGGGCCTCGGTCCACTCGCCGTTCTGCTCGGCGAGGACGGCGCCGACCAGGCGGATCACGGCGGTACGGTCGGGGAAGACGGCGTACGTCGCCACCTGGCGAGGCGGGCGTGACCAAGCCGGTCAACGCTCCGTAGAAGTCTGAGGCGGCCGAGGAGGAAGGGCCGGCTGTGCCTCTGCCCTGGTCCCGCCGGGCCCAGGCTCGTGGCACCGGCAGGGGAGGCCGTCATGCACTACGGCCCCCGGCTCATGCCCTGATCATCAATACGTCGGCCAGGCTGAGCCCGTCATCGCGGGCACGGGCCCTCTGGCAGGAACGGGGCGGGCTGGACCGGCCCTCGCGTCATTCGGGTCCGCGGCCACCATGCGGCCTCCCCGAGAGCGGTCGCGGTCATGGATCCTTCGTACGGGCGGCTGAGGCCTGCCTGGTGTCCGCGCCGGAGCTGACGTGTCGCTGAGTGTGCTGGGGGCCGTGCCAGTCCAGGCACATCACGGTGGCGTCGTCCTCGAGGCGGCCGCCTGCCGCGTCGAGGACTGCGGAGGTCAACAGCAGCGCGGTCTCCCTCGGGTGCAGATCCCGGGTCCTCTCCAGCAGGTCGGCAAGGTCGACCTTGTCTCCGTGATGTTCGAGCATGCCGTCGGTCAGCATGAGCAGACGGTCACCGGGGCGCAGATCGATGTCCTGGGCGCGGTAGGGGTGGGGTACGCGCACGGACAGCCCGAAGGGATGGTCCACCTCGCAGGTGATCGTCTCCGTGATCCCGTCGCGCATGCGCAGGGGCCAGGGGTGGCCGGCGTTGACGAGCTGGGCCCGCCCGGTGCGGAGGTTGATGCGCAGCAGCTGCCCGGTGGCGTGGCCGCGGTCGTGGTCGGCCAGGGCCTGGTCGGCCAGGTGGGCCTGCTCCGCGAGACCGGCTCCTGCGCGGCGGGCGCCGCGCAGGGCGCCCACCAGGACCGTGGCGGCCAGGGCGGCGTCGATGTCGTGGCCCATGGGATCGGTCACCGATATGTGCAGGGTGTCGCGGTCCAGGGCGTAGTCGAAGGTGTCGCCGCTGAGGGCTGCGGAGGGCTCCAGGCTCCCGCACAGAGTGAACTGGGCGGCCTCGCACGAGAGCGACGGCGGCAGCAGCTGGTACTGGATCTCCGCTGCCAGGGTGGGTGGCCGGGAGCGTTTGCCCCAGGTGTACAGATCGGTGAAGCGCCCGTTGGCGATCACGACGTACGCCAGCACGTGGGCGGCTTCCCCGACCGCTTCCAGGACGTCCGGGTCGGGGCTGGCCTGCAGGAGCAGTTCCAGCAGTCCGATGGCGTCTCCGCGGTTGGTGATCGGAAGGATCACCTGCTGCCCCTGGTCGGTCGCCTTTTGATACGGCCGCTGGGTCCGGATCACGACCTCGTAGACGCTGCCGAAGAGAGGGATCCGCTCCGCCTCCCGCCCGTCCCCCACCGCCCCGGCTGTGGACAGCCGCGCCACTGCCTTCCCCGTCAGATCGACGATGAGGAATGACACCTTCGTGGCGCCGAAGCGCCGCCGCAGCTCCTCCGCGAACACGTCGACGGCCTCCACCGGCGCCGCCCTCTCCGCAGCTGTCAGGAGCTCGGGATACCCACTGCGCCCACCACTCACGACCGCGGTCCTTTCACCGCCCCCTATCAGGGTGGAAGCTGCCACGCCGAGCGTCAACCGCGGCCGATCACGGGCCATGCTTCGACTGCACCGCCTCGATCGGGCGACGGCCTCGTTCGCTGACGGTCAGGATTCGGCCGACAGCCGTGCGTGCTCAAGTCACGCAGAGGTCTTCGCTGCGCCCCGCCCTGGGTGCGCATCTGCTCGTTGATGCGCTGGGCGTCTTCGAGCTGGTCTTCGAGAACGACGATGCGGCAGGCGGCCTCTATGGGCGCGCCCCCGTCGACGAGTTGCGGGCGCGGGCCGCGATGCGCAGCTGGTAGCGGGAGTAGCGGCGGTGTCCGCCTTCCGAGCGCGGAGGTGTGATCAGGCGATTTCGCCGAGGACGCGCAGGAAGGCGGGGGTGGTGCCGAGCATCTCGGCGGCCCGGCCCATGGTGTAGGCGGGGTAGTCGTCGTCGAGATTGTCGACGGGACGGGGACCGGCAGGGGGCATAGACCTCTTCTTCCGCAGACGCGTCGGGGGGCCCGGGTGCCGTGCCGGCACCCTGGCCCCGACCTTGCAACGCCATCTGCCGGCACACTGCGCCGGCCTGTTTCGTCCACAGGGGCCTGGGAGGGCGGGGCTGCGGGAGCGCGCATGCGTGACCGGGGACCACCTTCCAATCCGGGGCCTGCGGTACTGCTCACGACCTCTCGGGGGTCGTGTCCTTCTTGACCTGCTCGCACGCAGTTCATGTCTGCCGCGCCCACTGCGACTTCCTGTGTACGACAAACAGTAACCCTACAATGAGCAAATTTCTACTCTGACCACAAGAGATTTCCTTCTGGGCTGATGCATGCACCTCTAACCGTATGCGCACTCGGAAGAGCGCTGCCTTTGGTGACATCGCCGACCCGAAGGGCGTCCAGGCCGGGGGGCGGCGCCGAAGACCGCCTGCCGCACATCGCGCCCCGGCACAGTGCTCCCCGAGGCCGTCGCCGAGACCGTCGACCGGAGCATCACCGGCGTCCGGGGGCGTACTCCGATGAAGAGGACGGGCGCTCTCCGTCGGATGGCGCCAACCATCAGCCGCGCATCGCCGCCGTCGCCAAGGCCCGAACCGGTGGTGGACGACGGAGAGCAGCCGGCTTGCGGACCGGACGGCGGGCGGCGTACGAACAGGGGGATGCCTCGGCGACGGCCCGACCGTCGCCGAGCAGCACGCGGCAACGTGTGTGACGAGCGGCGCGAGCCCGAGCCTGTCGCGGTCAGTAGGTGGCGAGGGAGATGGCGGCGTAGTGCGCGGTGAACGCTGCCACGGTCAGGGCATGGAAAACCTCGTGATAGCCGAACCAGCGGGGTGAGGGGTCGGGCCGCTGCAGGGCGTAGACGACCGCGCCCGCGCTGTACAGGAGACCGCCGACCACGATCAGGACGACTACGGCTGCTCCGCCGGTGCGCAGGAAGTCGGGCAGATAGCTCACCGGCGCCCACCCCAGCGCCAGATAGCACGGGGTGTACAGCCAGCGCGGAGCTCCCACCCACAGGACCCGGAACGCGATGCCCGCCAACGCTCCCGTCCAGACGATCCACAGCAGCACGGACCGCTGGTCCGGCGGGAGGAGGAGCACGGCCAGGGGGGTGCAGGTGCCCGCGATGATCAGGAAGATGTTGGCGTGGTCGAGGCGTCGCAGGAGAGCCTCGCCGAGCGCTCCCCAGGTGCCGCGGTGATAGATGGCGCTCGTCGCGAACAGCAGGCAGGCGGTCACCGAGTACACGGCGCAGGCCAGGACCGCCTGCGGAGTACGGGCCAGGCAGATGAGTACGACGCCCGCGATCAGTGCGGCGGGGACCATTCCGGCATGGAGCCAGCCACGCAACCTCGGCTTGATCGGTTCGGCCAGGTCGGCCACCCGCTCCACCAGAGCAGCAACCGGGTGAGCCCCCTCCCCCGCATGGTCGCCTTGTGATCCGCCGGGCAGCCCGTCTTCGCGGCGTTCTCCACGCCCTGGGCCGACGTGACCGGATTCACCTTTGGCGGCGTCGCGGGACACAGCTTCTCGTCCTCCCTCGGGCAACTGGGCGTCACTTGCAGCAGTGCGGTAATGCTAAAAGATCTCAGTCCGACAGCATCATGTGAGGTCAGTCCAGCGCCCCAGAGCCACATCGCCGGGCATGGGTCGGCTCGCCGCCGTGTGAACTCCAGCCCCGTGGACGCTGCCGCCGATCGGGCTTGTCCAAGCCGAGTAGATCGGCCGGTCGTGAGAACGATCAGGGCTTACGAACGGGCATCTCCGCTCGCCTACGCGCAAGGATCGCCGATGCTTCCTGATTCCGCCCCCTCGTATCCGCTGCCCTGGCAAGCCTGGAGGGCGTCGCCGGCATCGCAGCAGGAGAACGCTTCTGGTCGGAGCTGTGGAGGTCTTCGGGCACCGCTTACCTGCTGCCCGTCAACGTCAAGGCTCTGGTGCTGCGTTCTCTGGCAGGAGAGGGGACCGCCCTGGCCCGGCAGATCCTCTCGGCCGTCGATGAGATGACGCCGCCCCAGCGCGTCGCGGCCGGGGAGGTGATCGGTCAAGCCCTCGCCGAGTCCGACCATTTACCCGACCTCAGGACACAGGTGCTGGACGGCAAGCCTTCGTCGACGCCTGGACGGACGCCTGACCGGCCACCTCTCCAAGCTGCACGAACAGCCGCGCAGGGCATGCGACCCCCGAGCCCGCCGCCTGAAGCGACTGAGGTGAGGTGTTCCGGTCCCAGGTCCCACCGGTCCACGCGCCGCAACAGCAGGGCCGCGCAGCAACGGCTGCGCGGCCCCTGATCCTGTGCACGCCTGGCACGACAGCAGTCGCCTTCGTCCAGGTCTGCGAGGTCAGGCCAGGTTGATGTTCTCGGCCTGCGGGCCCTTCTGGCCCTGGGTGACGTCGAACGTCACGGCCTGGCCCTCCTGGAGCTCACGAAAGCCTGTGGAGTTGATCGCGGAGTAGTGCGCGAAGACATCCGGGCCGCCGCCGTCCTGGGCGATGAAGCCGAAGCCCTTCTCCGCGTTGAACCACTTCACTGTTCCTGTTGCCATGTCTTATGCCTTCCAGTCGATGAACGTCTCCCACTCCCCGTGGCAGACGGAGGTGATCGCCCTGGTCCCTGCGGCACAGCACAGCAAAACGCCCACACCAGAGGCGTGGGCAAGAGGGAATTCCGAACCACGACAGCTGACCTAGAGGCTACACGCCCACACACCGCGTCACCATAGGAATGATCACGCTGCACACCGAGACCGTGCGTGCGATGCCCGCCGACGCGGACGGGCACGCTCATCTCATGCTGCTGCTGTTGGGTTCGCTGATTCGGCGGCGCGGCGATATTCGGCGTTGATGCGCTGGGCTTCCTCAAGCTGATCTTCGAGGATGACGATCCGGCAGGCGGCCTCGATGGGGGTCCCGTGGTCGACGAGTTCCCGGGCGCGGGCGGCGATGCGCAGTTGGTAGCGGGAGTAGCGGCGGTGGCCGCCTGCGGAGCGGAGTGGGGTGATGAGGCGGGCTTCGCCGATGGCGCGGAGGAAGCCCTGTGTGGTGCCGAGCATCTCGGCGGCCCGACCCATGGTGTAGGCGGGGTAATCGTCGTCGTCGAGACGGCCGAACGTGTCGTCTGCTGTCATTACACCTCTCTGTGGAACGCGTCGAGGGGCCCTGGCGCCGTACTGGCACCAGGGCCCCGGAGGAACTACTACACCATCCACCGGCCCTGATACTGCACCGGCCCTCTGTTTCCGCAGACCCGACCGAAACGCTGCCGGGACCGCGGGGATCGCGGTTGCTTGACCGGAGACCACCTCACTATCGATGTCCTGCGGTACCCGGGTCCTGGACTTCCGCCCGGGCGATCCTGATGGCGCTCGGCTCCTCCGTTCTTCCCTCTTGATCAACTACTCACTGCGGCCTCGTACAGCACCACTCTTCGGCAGCCGGCCGTCGCCCGTCCTGCGTCTGCTCTGGCTTGGGCCCCGACCGCCGAACCTCCCGGTGCGCGCGCCCGCAGCCGACGCCTTCACCGAGGTACTGCTCACTGACTTCGCTGCTGGGTACTGCGACCTTTCAGTGATGGTTCCACTCATGGCAGCCCCTGATCACTGCGGGCCACCCGGTCCGGTCGTCAGTCCCGTCGCCGTCCTGCAACCGCTCTGGCTTCGGAACTCCACCACCGCACCGTCCTGCGAACTGCAACTGCCGTACTGCTGCCCGGCAGTTCATCTCTGCCGGGCTCGTTCGATCTCGACTACGAGAGAAACCATAACCACACTGCCACCCAATGTCTACTCCGGCTGGCACAGATTTCCCCATGGTCGAAGACGAGGTAATCCACCTCGACCGGTCAATGGGTGGCTCAAGCAGCTCCGCGGCCCAGTCCGGCGCTCACAGGGACCCACCGCCGCGCAGCACGTCGGGCTGAGCGTGACGTCGCCGACTGCGCCGCGGCTGCCGTCGGCGGGCACCGGCCAACAGTGCGTCCTGCGAAGAACACCACCGACCGGCACGGACGCTTCCAACCGCTACGCCCCGCAGGTCGGCCGTTTACGGGCACCGCAAGAGGGTCTGCGCCATCCTCGACGATCCCGGGATAATCGCGCAGGTCGTGGACGCGCTCGCCCGGGCGGTGGCATCGCCGCGGGTGGGCCGCGGCTCGAACCGGTACGGCTCCCGTCTCGAGCAGACGGTGGGCTGCCGGGACACGGGCTCACGGCAGCAGGTGCCGTCATGCGTCGACTGGTGGTCCGCAGTCCCCTTCAGGCAAGCACTGCGGCTCTGCGGGGTTGGCGGGTGGAGGGCGGAGCACAGGGGTGGGATAGGCACGGACAGGGCATGGACGATCCAGAGACCAGGGATTCTGATGATCACGGTCATTGCCGGCGCCGCCGCCGTCCGGTCCGCAACGGCCGTTGCCGACGCGCGGGACACGGCACGGGCCTTCCTCTCCGGCCGCTGAGCGACTGCGCCGGGAACCCGCTGCACGCAGTGTGGGCCCGACCGGCGTACCGGTCGGGCCCACACTGCTGGTCAGATGTCGGCTCGTGCCTGTTGACCCGGTCAGACCGTCACGGGGGCGCCGAGCATCGCGGAGGCGTGCTGCAGCGAGCCGGGGATGCCCCGGGGCTCGGCGTTGGGGAGGGCGCGGCAGGTGAAGCCGAGCTGAGTCATGGCCCGCAGGACTTCGGCGGCGCTGAAGTCGCGGCGGTCCTGGCGGGTGATGACTTGGCCGACTTGTTTGACGGGGTAGTGGCGGCGGCCGATGATCACCGATTCTCCGGTGACCGGTTCGGGCTTGATGCCCTTCATCGATTCCAGCACTCCGCCCTTGGTGAGCTCGAAGGGGAAGCGGGCGATGACGCAGCGCATGTGGCCTCACAGGGAGAAGGGAAGAATGGTCCGACCAGGGGCGCGGAGTTTCGGCGGGAGAGGGCGGCGATGCCCGGGGCGCTGCCTTGGTCGGCTACGACTCGCAGAGCGCCGGGCCGACGGGAGCGCATCGCGTGCTCGGCTTCGCCATCGTGGTCATAGGTGGGGTGAACGATCCGTGGAAGCCACGGATGTCGCGCAGGCGGACGCGGTCCGTGCGAGCGCCGCGGTCGCGGACGGTGGTGAGGTCGGTTCGGGTCACCACGCCGATGGGCTGGTCGTCCTGGTCGCAGACGACCAGTCGGCCCGTGCGTGCGGCGGCCATGACGGCCAGCGCCACCTCGACGCTCATGTCGTCGCAGACCTGCGGCCCGGCCGCGTCCATCACCTCCACCGCCGTCCTGTGCACGGGGTTGGCGTCCGCCGTGCGGGGCTGCATCTGAATCAGCGTCAAAATGTGCCTCCTGCCGAGATGGGTCGACTTCCTGATCACGAAGTTCGCGGCTAGGCCACCGTGTCGAGGACGGGCCGGCGTACGGGGGCGCGCCGGGTCGCCGAGGAAGGGCGGCGTCGGCCTCGGGAGGAAGCGCTGCGCTTGGGGCGTTCGACCACCGGTACGGTGATGACGACCGGGATGCCGGACGGGGCCTGGGCTCCGGTGATCCGGCTCAGGGCCTCGTCTCCCGAACGGATCTGGGTGGTCTGCGGCCGGATTCCGGCGTCCGACATGAGGCGGACCATGCCTCGGCGCTGGCTCGGTGTGACGAGCGTGACGACACTGCCGGACTCGCCGGCGCGGGCGGTCCGGCCTCCGCGGTGGAGGTAGTCCTTGTGATCGGTCGGCGGATCGACGTTGACGACCAGGTCGAGGTTGTCGACGTGGATGCCGCGCGCCGCGACATTGGTCGCCACCAGCACGGTGACGTGCCCCGTCTTGAACTGCGCCAGCGTGCGGGTGCGCTGCGGCTGCGACTTGCCGCCGTGCAGCGCCGCGGCCCGTACCCCGCTGTTGAGCAGATCCTGGGTCAGCCGGTCGACGGCGTGCTTGGTGTCCAGGAACATGATCACGCGGCCGTCGCGGGCGGCGATCTCGGTCGTGGCTGCGTGCTTGTCCGCGCCATGGACGTGCAGGACGTGGTGCTCCATCGTCGTGACCGCACCGGCCGACGGGTCGACCGAATGCACGACGGGGTCGGTCAGATAGCGGCGCACCAGCAGGTCGACATTACGGTCCAAGGTGGCGGAGAACAGCATCCGCTGCCCCTCCGGACGCACCTGGTCGAGCAGTGCGGTGACCTGCGGCATGAAACCCATGTCGGCCATCTGGTCGGCCTCGTCCAGCACCGTGACATCCACGTGGTTCAGCCTGCAGTCGCCGCGGTCGATGAGGTCCTTGAGCCGTCCGGGCGTCGCGACGACGACCTCGGCCCCGCCGCGCAGCGCGCCGGCCTGCCGGCCGATCGACATCCCGCCCACCACCGTGGCCAGCCGCAGCCTGACGGAACGGGCGTACGGCGTGAGCGCGTCGGTCACCTGCTGCGCCAACTCACGCGTCGGTACGAGGATCAGCCCCAGCGGCCGGCGGGGCTCAGCACGCCGTCCAGCGGTACGGGCGAGCAGGGCGAGGCCGAAGGCGAGGGTCTTGCCGGAACCGGTGCGCCCGCGGCCCAGGACGTCACGGCCCGCCAGGGAGTTCGGCAGCGTCGCTCCCTGGATCGGGAACGGTGTGGTCATACCCTGCTTGCCGAGTTCGGCCAGGAGCTGCTCGGGCATGCCGAGATCGGCGAACGCCTCGACGGCGGGCAGCGCGGGGGTGATCGTCCTGGGGAGCGCGAACTCACCGCGCACGGCGGCGGGCCGGCGGCCGGAACCGCCAGGACGGGCAGGCCCGCCGGAGCGGTGCGGTGCCTGCGTCGCGAAGCGGCTGCCACCCTTTCCGGCGTCGGCACTGCCCTTACGGGCGCGGGCGTAGCGGTCGTTCGTGGGTGTGCGGTTCATGCGGAACCTTCCTCGATGTGGCACATATCAAGGAATTCCCGCTGCGATGAGCGGCATGGAGAATTACAAGTATGGACCGATGACAAAAGAAAGCAGATCTGGCCGACGGAATTCTCCGGGGCACAGGCGCAGAAAGGGAAGACGCAATGGGGACCTTGAGATCCGGGCGTCGACTGCGGTGCAGCTCTTCAGGATGCGTCTGCATGCCGGAAGGAGGAGTCGCGCGTGTTGAGACTGCGGATTCCTCCACGTAGTCCCGCGGGAAAAAACCGACGCGGGAGAAGCGTACAGCTGGGGCCCGCACCCCGAAGGATGCGGGCCCCAGCTGCAGATTGTGCGTGAGCGTCAGGCGAGAACGATGTTCTCGGCCGTCGGGCCCTTCTGGCCCTGCGCGATGTCGAAGGTGACCTTCTGGCCTTCGAGCAGCTCACGGAAGCCCTGCGCGGCAATGTTCGAGTAGTGGGCGAACACGTCAGCGCCGCCACCGTCCTGCTCGATGAAGCCGAAGCCCTTTTCCGCGTTGAACCACTTCACGGTACCAGCAGCCATGTCATATCTCCTTGGGGCAGCACATCGGAGTCCGCACTGCGCGGACGCCGCGTCGCCGCGATGATTACCCCGCCGGAAATGACCGGAAATACAGAAGCGCTCCCAACCGACAGAACCGGGTGAGGCACCTGAAGTTTCGGGAACCACAACTGCAACTGAGATCGACAGTAGCACACTGAAACGGCCCGTGCACGTAACGCAATTCCGCTCTGCCCAGTGCGGGAAAAACTCTCACTACGTGGTCCGTCAAAGCCTCACTTCGCGAGCACACATATTGATCCACTCGGAGTGCTACGTTCCAGGAAGAGCGGTCTCAAGAAGTGCAACCCCGGCCGCCAGGGGGTGACGACGTACGCGGCTGTCCGCAACAGCCTTCGGAAACCGTCCAGCGGCACCCTCGCCTCGCTCCTGGTACGGGCCACTTGCGCTGACGGCTGCACTGGCAAGAGGCAGCCGGTGTGATCCGTCGCCAGGGCGGAGACGCTGGCGCACACGGAGCGCGCGGCGTCCAGCTGCCCGTCATTCCGAAGGAATGCGAAACCCGAAGTGCGGGACGGCGTGGTAGAAGTCCGCGGCGGGAAGATGCGACACGACCTTGAGGCGGTCGATCCCGGCGGCACGGGCCTCGGACTGCATGTGCGCCACGAGCAGCCGTCCAATACCCCGGCCTTGCACTTCGTCGGCGACGAACTGGTCAGATGGCCCTTCTTGGCTGTTCTGAGTCGCCGCGAGGGCCTCGGAGCGTCAAACGAGCGTCACGAGAGCCGCGCAGACCGGCTGCAGCGGTGGGCCGTCGCATACGCCCCGAGAAGACCGACGCCACACCGGGCCGCACGGCGCACCTCGTGGCGCTCGCCGCGGCGCACAAGGCCCACGACCGCTCCTGATCCGGCGTTCGTGGTTCCCGGTCACGCGCAGCAGGTTCGGGGACGGCGGCGCCCCTCAGCTTCGTACCGAGTCTGCCCTTGGATGCCACGTTCCGGTCACCGCCGACCAGGTGTCGGCGGGCGGCGTGACGACCCCATGCACGTGGGCCTTGACGGACTGATAGCCCTTTGAGGATCCTCCGATCCACTCAGGCCCCTTCCTGGATCTTCCTGTTTCGCAGGTCAGACAGCCAGACGCCGCCCGTTGTCGCCACGCTCGTGGACCAACTCGGCGACGTAGGCGTTGGCTTCGGCCTCCACGGCGGCGGCCGGCATTCGCCTCGCGCCCTCGCGGACGATCTCGTCCGACAGGGAGCCGTCCTTCGAGTCGAGCCGTCGGCGTTGACAACGGTGAGCACGAGCGCATCTTGCCGACCGACGATGCAACGTCGGTCTACTCGACGGCCATCACGGGATCCTTCGGGAAGGTACGTCCTGCGCGTTCCTTCCGGAGCTGATCCACAGGACTTGAGCACTGCTCGCGATGGCCATGTGGGTGCGCCGTACTCGGGCCACCACACCGGCCGTACCGCAGCCTTTACGATGACTCCTATTACCGCGGTGCGGAAGGAGACGCTGGGCATGCGACGGCTGGGGGATCTGGAGGCGGAGATCATGGACCGTCTTTGGAGGTGGAGGCGCCCGGCGACCGTGCGCGAGGTCGTCGACGACATCAACCGTACCCGGCCCGTCGCCTACACCACCGTGATGACCGTGGCCAACATCCTCCACAGCAAGGGCTGGCTGGTGCGCGAGCAGAAGGACGGCCGCGCCTGGCTGTACGAACCGGTCCGCACCCGGGAGGAGTACGCGGCCGCCCTCATGGAGGACGCCCTGAGTACCAGCGAGGATCGCCCCGTGGCGCTGACCCACTTCGTGGACCAGATGTCGTCCGCCGAGATCTCCGCGTTGCGCAAGGCCCTTCGGAACGCGGGAAAGCGCGCGGACACGTGACCGGCGCTGCTGGAGGACAGGGTCGCGAAGACCGGAGGCGCGTGGGAGACGCGACTCCTGTTCGCCCCGCACAGCGAAGACCCTCGACTCACCATCCTGCGGAGTTCGCCGCTCCAGCCGCCCAGCGAGCCCGAGTTCGGACAGATCACCGACAACTTCCCGTGGCAGTACGTCGACCGCGGCTCCCCGCTCGCTGCTGGCGTCGACGGGCGCAGGCCGGATGTTGGGGAGGCGCAGGCCGGCTGACGGGCAGGTAGGAAATCGACCGCCAAGCGGGGCGGCACTGATCCACGTGCGGGACTCGAACTGCTGCGCCTTGCTGCAAAGGGGCTCGCCCGCCTCAATGAACTTCAAGCCGCCATCGGTCGCCCACAGCGCGACGCGTGACACCGACGCGCCGCGCGCAGACGACCGAGGAGTCGGTCCGGACGTTCGTCAGGCCTGGTAGGCCACCAGCGCCATCATCCCCGCCTCGCCGTGGTAGGCGTTGTGGCAGTGCAGCATCCACTGCCCCGGGTTGTCGGCGTCGAAGAACACGGACACCGTCTTCTTCGGCAGCACGATGGCGGTGTCCTTGCGCGGGCCGTCGCTGCCGAGCTGGTAGGTGTGGCCGTGCAGGTGCATCGGATGCCACATGGTGGTCTTGTTGACGAAGTCCAGGCGGACCCGCTCGCCCTGCTTGACCAGGACGGGGTTGGCGGTCGGGTTGTTCATGTCGAACCGCTTGCCGTTGATGCCCCAGTTGTACTTGCCCATGCCGCCGGTCAGTTCGATGCGGTGCACCCGGTCGGTCTTCTTCGAGTCGAGGCGGACGTCGTCCGCCGCCTTGAGCTGGGAGGCGGACATGATCATGCCGTCCAGCTGCGAGGGGCGGACGGTGGGCTTCGGCGTACTGCCGGATCCGGTACGCACCACTGCCATGGCGTTGGCGTTCTTGCCCTCGGCGAGGGCGACCAGGGGGAAGACACCGTCGTCGAGGGTGACGGTGACGTCGTAGCGCTCCCCCATACCGACCAGCAGAGCGTCGACAGATGTCGGCTCGACCGGGAAGCCGTCGGTGTGGGTGATCGTCATCTTGTGACCTCCCAGCGCCACCCGGTAAGCGGTGTCGCCGGCGGCATTGATGATGCGCAGCCGGATGCGCTTGCCGGGCTTGCTGGTGTAGATGTCGGGGTCGGCCGGGACGCGGCCGTTGACCAGGTGGTACGCGTACCTGACGTCGCCGGCGTCGCCGCCGAGCAGCTTGCTCTCGGCACCCATGAGCATGAACTTCATCGACATGCCGCCGGAGGAGGACGCGGACGGCGAAGCACTCATGCCGTCGGTGCTCCCGCCGCTCATGTCCATCCCGCCCATGTCGCCCATGCTGTCGGAGGACGAGCTGCTGGGGCTGGCGCTGGAGCCGCCGCTCATGTCCACGCCCCCCATGTCCATGCCGCCCATGCCCTGCTTGAGCTCGGCGAAGACCTCGTCGGGGGTGCCGGTGACTCCGTCGACCCAGTCGTCGAGGACGACGACCCACTCGTCGTCGTACTGGAGCGGTTCCTTGGGGTCTTCCACGATCAGCGGGGCGTAGAGACCCCGGTCGAGCTGGACGCCGACGTGCGGGTGGAAGAAGTAGGTGCCAGGGGCGTCGGCGACGAAACGGTAGGTGAAGTTGCTGCCGGCGCGCACGGCGGCCTGGGTGGCCGGGGGTACGCCGTCCATGTTCGCGCGCAGGGCTATGCCGTGCCAGTGGATGGAGGTGGTGGTCCGGTCCGGCAACTGGTTGGACAGCTCGGCGGCGAGCGTGTCGCCCACGGACAGGCGCAGTTCCTTGCCCGGGGTCCGTCCGCTGAAGGCCCAGCTGTTGGCCATGACCCCGCCGCCGAGGTCGAGCATGGCGCGCGCGGCGGTCAGGGTCACCTGCTGCGTCCTGCCGGTGCTCTTGCGCTTCTTCTCGACGGCGGCGACCGCCGCGTCATTGGGGCTGACCAGGGACGCGGTGGAGCTGCCGGAGCCGCTGCTGCACGCGGCGAGCACGCCCGCGCCCGCGACGCCGAGCCCGGCCAGCAGGACGGAGCGACGGTTGACGCTGTTCATGTGGTTCATGTGGTTCACGTGGAGAGTCCTCTACTCGATGTGCCGTCGGCCGGATCGCGCGCGGGCAGCACCGCTCGCGTACCAGGGGGACACGGCGGCGGCTCGCGGGATCCGGCCTAGATCAGCAGCCGGGAGAGGACGGAGAGATCGGGTGGCGCACGGTGTGACGTCCCGGTCGGATCGCGCCGGGCAGGCATGCCACGGAAGGCGTCCGAACGGACGAAGGTGACAGCGGCAGGCAGCGGCAGGAGTTTCGCCGTGCCTACGTCCCCGGCCGAGCAGTGCTGCAAGCCGGGACCCGAGCAGGCGCCGCCGTCATCGCCCATCGCCGTGTTCGCGGCCTTGAGGACCGTACCGTGCGCGGCCGAGACGGCCGTCGGGGTCATGGCGGCGGAGGTGTGGTCCATGCCGGCCATCGCGCTCATGGAGTGGCCGGGCATGACCGCGGACATCGCGTCGTGATGGACGAGGACGGCGAGTGCGGCGAGCAGCGCGACGACCACGGCCCGCGCGCAGCGCACCGCGCTGCCTCGGGCGCCGGCCCGCCGGTCCGTGGCTGTCGTCATCGCATTCCGCACCCTGTCTTGTCTGACCCGACCCGCCCACTATACCCACTGGGGGTATCTCGTTCTACTAATCGGGCTGCGCACACACCGTCGACCGATGACCGGCCGCCGCGGGGCACGCGGCACCCGTCACCCGGAGGCGGCCATCTTCTTGCCCGCCGGTGTGACGGCGAACCACGCGCCGTCCTTGCCCTGGCCGTTCATCTCACCGGCCTTGGTGTCGCCCATGTATCGGTACAGCGGCCAGCCCGCGAGGGTGATCTGCTTCATGCCGTCGTCACGGGTGAGGACACCGACCTTGGCCTGAACGCCCATCCCCTGAGGGGCGCCGTCAGCCATGACCGGCATCCAGGTCTCTGCACAGCTGCCGGTGCACATCGACATGTTCACCTGGTCCTTGCCGTAGCGGTAGAGCGTGAAGCCCTTGGCGTCGGTGACCACCGCCCCCATGCCGGACATCGTCTTGGACATCAGCATGTTCGTGCTGACCATATGGCCCGCGCCGCTGCTTGAGGTGGACGTGCCACCGTCGGCGGGCGCCGCGGTCTCGGCGGATGCGGAGGCCGCCGGTGCGGCCGCGCCGGTGTTCGCGGAGTTGTCGCTGGACGACCCACACGCGGTGAGCAGCAACGCCGAGGCGACGCCCGAGGCCATGACGAGGGCAATGCGGTGCCGGAACACGGAGTTCTCCCTTGTTGTCACACGGATTATCTACTGATGCCCTTAGTACGTTCGTGGACAGTGGACCGTTCAGGCACAGGAGGCGCACATGACGAGACCTTTACCCGGAGCGTGCGGCGAGGTCCTCGTCCGGCGTCGGTGAGATGGGGCGCCGACGCCAGGGGGGCAACGGCGTCGTCGATGCGGCAGCCGATGTCCGGGCAGGAGGTGGCCCCGGCGCGTCGGCACGGTCACGACGCCACTGCCGTGAGCTTCGGTTCGGGGCTCGCGGCCAACCGGCCCGAGCGCGCCAGCAGTGCGACGCAGCCGGCGCAGAACGCGCCCGTCGCCGCCAGCACCCACCAGGTCAGTTCCGGGCGCCCCAGTCGGTCGGCGGTGTCCCAGACAGCGCCGGTGGTCAGGTTGCCCAGCGTGATGCCCAGGCCGGCCACGGTGTTGTACAGCCCGTAGTGGGTGGCGACGAGGCGTCCGCCGGCCAGGGAGACGACGGTGTCCATCTCGAACGGGTAGACCATCGCGGTCCCCAGCCCCAGCAGGACCACCGCCGCGAACAGTGGTGCCAGCGCCACGGCCCAGGCCGCCGGGCCGGAGGTCCGGATCCCCGTGCCCGTATCGATGAGCGGGGGGAGGAAGGCCGTACCCATGAGCGCAATGCCGTACACGATGGCGCGCTGGGACGACCAGCGCGCCCGTGCCCATGCGGTGATCTTCAGCTGGCCGACCACGGCGACCGCGGCCGAGACCGCGAACAGGGCTGTGGTCACCGCGTCGCCCCGGTCCGGGGCGACGCGGTGCGCCTGCAACGGCAGTGCCAGGTAGACCTGGAAGGACAAGACATACGAGCCGATCATGGCCAGGGCGAAGAGAAGGAACGGGCGGTTGGCGACGACCGTGCGCCAGTCGGCCAGCACGCTGCCGGGTTCGGGCCGCGATGTGCCCGTGCGGGCGGGCAGCATGCGCAGCTGAATCACCGTCAGGGCGAGGAACAGCAGGGCGGCCACGGAACAGACCAGCCGGAAGTCTGCCGCCAAAAGGGCGAGTCCGGCCAGCGGGCCCACGAACATCCCGGCCTGGTAGAAGACGTTGAAGGCGGCGAACGCCTCCACACGCCGCTCCCCCGCCTCCTGTGCCAGATACGCACGGACGGCCGGATTGAACAGCGCGCCCGCGAACCCGGTCGCCGCCGATGCCACGACCAGAGCCGGCAGTGAGCTGACGAAGCCGAGCAGGCCGAAGCCGGCGGTTCGCAGCACAAGCCCTGTCACGATCACGGGCTTGTAGCCGAGCCGGTCGGCGAGCGTGCCGCCGACGAGGAACATGCCCTGCTGCGCGAAGTTGCGCACCCCGAGGACCAGACCGACCACCCAGGCAGCCAGGCCCAGGCCGTCAGCGAGGTGGACGGCGAGGTAGGGCATGAGCATGTAGAAGGCGGTATTGATGGTGAACTGCTGGATCATCAGCAGACGACTGCATCCGTTGAACGAACGGAACTGCACGGCAAGGGCCTTCATCGCACTGCCCCCTGCGGCACGGTGACGGTGGTGCAGCGGGTCCAACGCTCCACCGTGCGCTCACCCGGGTGCGCGATCTCGTCCGGCTCAGCGGCGGGGAAACTGCGCAGGAGGTCATGAGCACGGCAGAACTGGTCGCTGTAGACGGTGTTCCAGTAGCGGTGCACGCCGTCGGGGAAGATCGCCGCGATCCGGGTCCGCTCCGGTTCGGTCCGGGCCAGCCAGTTCGCGACGAGTGCGACGGCGCCCACGCTCCAGCCGCCGCTGGCGTAGTGGCCGCGGGCCAGTTGGCGGCAGGTCCACACCGCCTCCCCCGGGGCCACCCAGTGAACCTCGTCGAAGGCCGCGTGATCGACGTTGCCGGGATGGATGCTGCTGCCCAGGCCGCGCATGAGGCGGGGGCCGGCCGGCTGGCCGAAGACGGTGGAGTTCACCGAGTCGACACCGACGAGCTTGAGTTCCGGGGTGAAGCCGCGCAGGGTGCGGGCGATGCCCGCCGAGTGGCCGCCGGTGCCGACCGCCGCGACCAGGACGTCGATCCGTCCGAGTTGCACGATGAGTTCCAGGGCCAGCGGGGCGTAGGCGGCAACGTTGTCGGGGTTGTTGTACTGGTCGGGGCACCAGGCCGATGGGATACGGGCGAGCAGTTCGCGCACGCGCTCGCGGCGTGCCTCCTGCCAGCCGCCCACGGGACGTGGCTCGGTGACCACGTCGACGTGCGCTCCGAGCGCGCGCAGCTGGTGCACCATCAGCGGCTCCATGCCGGGATCGGTGACGAGGGTGACCGGGTGGCCGTTCGTGATCCCGGCCAGGGCCAGGCCGAGGCCGAGGGTGCCGCTGGTGGACTCGATGATCGGCGCCCCTGGCCGGAGGTCACCCCGTTTGCGGGCCGCGGCCACCATGTGGAGTGCCGGGCGGTCCTTGATGCCGCCGGGGTTGGCGCCCTCCAGTTTCGCCCAGAAGCCGCGGCCCGCCGGGTTGAAGGGTTCCCCGATCCACAGGACGGGGGTGTTGCCGACCATGCCGGCCGGTGAGCGTCGCGGCGCCCCGGCCGGTTCCGGAAGTCCGTGTCCCGCGAGGAACGAAGTGATGTCGTGCGACGTGACGTCGCGCAGCGCAGTGGTCATGTGGGGGTCCTCTCGCGGCCCCGCTCGCGCTGGGGCCGCGTGTCTGCCGTACGGGTGGGTGTGCCGGAGGGCCCGGCGGTGCACGCCGGGCGGCACGGTCACGTACGGCTGACGCAGACCAGGTTCAGCAGATGGGGGCCGCCGGGAGTCGGCACGGCCGCCGGGTCCCGTCCCCCTGGCGGGCCGCCCGACGGCACGGCATCGACCATGCGGTGTCGCAGGGAAAGCAGCGCGATCAGCGTGAACGCCAGTACCAGGGTCCCTGCGGGCACACGCGGGCCGGCGGGCCGGTCAGCCGGGTCGCAGCGCAGGATGCAGTGCCCACCACGTTCGTCCGCCCCGTGGTCCAAGGCACAGTCCGCTACCGCCCACACGGAGCGCGGGCTGTTCGCTCCGGCCTCCTGGTGCACCGCCGGCGCGGCCACGGTCGTGGCGTGCGGGTGGCCGTCATCCAGGTCCGCTGCGCACGCGACGGCGTGGGCCAGGAGCATCAGCACCAGACCCACGAGGAGGGCGAGGGCCGGCTTGCGCACCCTCGCGCAGCCGGCAGATTCCTGCGGCATGCGACAGATAGTAAGCGTACCGTCACGATCCGGCAGCTTTCGTCCACGTATGGGCGAAGTGGCTCGGAGACCAAAGCGCGGGTACATGTGTCCGGCCATCGTCCCGGACGAGGCGGTGATCGCCGTGCGCGAGGTGTTCCGGGAGCCCTCGTCTACGCAAGCGCCGACACGGTGCGGGACGCCCCCGGACCGCTCACCACGCCTCCGGCCAGGCTGACCGGGGCCAACTGACACACGGGATCGAGGCGGGTGAAGTGCGAGGCCACCTGACCCCCGGCGCGGCGAGGGCGACAGCTGAGACACCTGCCAACACCCAGGAGGGGCCCACCTGTCCCCGCACAGGGCCGCCCGGCCCATGCACTAAATCCCTTAGTGGGGGCAGGGTGGTCGTATACCGCCCCTCACGGAGGCAGTTGCAGCCCGCGTTCGCCTCTTCGATCCTGGAAGTGATTGCCATGATGTTCTGGTACGGCCGTGACATGAGCGGGTGGGGATGGTTCGGCATGTCCCTGGGCATGATCGTGTTCTGGGGCCTGATCATCACGGTCCTGGTGCTGCTCTTCCGCGCCTTGAACCGGCCCGCGCCGGGCGGCTCGCACGACGCCACCTCCTGTACGCAGCCGACGCCGCCTTCCGCCGAGCAACTGCTCGCCGAGCGGTTCGCGCGTGGCGAGATCGACGAAGAGGAGTACCAGCGTCGTCGGCGGGTGCTGCACTCCCCGAGTGCCGACCTGGCCAAGCACTGAAGCCGGCGGGCACCTCCCGCTCCAACTGCGGACCCCTGCGGGGCCCCCACGGATCTGTCATTCCTCAGTGAGCGCAGGAGAGCGCCATGAGCGAGGTCGACCGTCTGCGTAGGAATCCGGCCCGTCGGCGAAGGCCCGGCCGGATCGTATCGGGGGCGGTCGCTGCGGTCGCCCACGCCGCGATCGACGGGCACGCGGCCGGTCTGATCGGCATCGCCGACGCGCCCCGCGAAACCTCCGCCACGGCTGTAAAGGAGCTGCACGCCCTGGGCGTCGAGGTGGTCATGCTCACCGGCGACAACCAGGCCACCGCCGGCCGCATCGCCGAACAGCTCGGCATCGACACCGTCATCGCCGAAGTCCTCCCCGGCGACAGAACGGCCAAGGTCGCCGAGCTCCAGGCCACCGGCCGCAAGGTGGCGATGGTCGGCGACGGCGTCAATGACGCCCCCGCTCTCGCCCAGGCCGACCTCGGCATCGCCATCGGTGCGGGTACCGACGTCGCCGTCGAGACCGCCGACCTGGTCCTCATGCGCTCCGATCCCCTGGATGTGCCCACCGCCCTGCGCATCGGCCGCGGCACCCTGCGCAAGATGCGCCAGAACCCGGGCTGGGCCATCGGCTACAACGCTCTCGCCTGCCCATCGCCGCAGGTGTCTTCGAACCGGCCTTCGGCCTGGTGCTCCGCCCCGAGATCGCCGCGCCGTCCATGTCCGGTTCCAGCTTCATCGTCGCCGTCAACGCACTGTCCCTGAAGGGACTCCGGCTGCCCAGCGCGGCCCCCTCCCCCACGCCGGTCCCTCGGGAACCCGCCGCCCTCGACAGCGCAGACCCCGTCCGGCGCGCAGCCTGATCCACCGCAAAGGAACTGCTCCCATGTCGTCCACACCTCACCGCCGGCGCACCGCTTCCCTGGTGTCGGCGGCAGCCGCCGCCCTGCTGCTGGCGACCGCCTGCTCCAGTGGGAACGGCAACTCCACAGCGACGTCCACTGCCACGGCCCCCAGCCCCGCCTCGTCCGCGACCACGGCCGGGGCCCCGCAGATCACGATGAAGAACTTCGCCTTCACGCCGACCACCCTGACCGTGAAGGCGGGCCAGAAGGTCACTGTGGTCAACGACGACTCCACCGCACACACCGTGACCGCCACGCAGGGCAAGGTCTTCGACACCGGCAGAGTCGCCCCCGGCAGGACGGGAACGTTCACCGCCCCGGCGAAGAGCGGCAGTTACCCCTTCGTGTGCACCTACCACGCCAATATGAAAGGGACGCTGATCGTGCGCTGAGGCACCGGGCCCGCACAATTTCCTGATCAGGAAGACCGCGTGGGCGGGCCGGGCTGGTCCGGGCCGCCGGGGTTCCGGCTGCCGTGTGTCGTGGCGGCCTCCTCTGCCCGGCGGGCCTGGGTGGCCTTCAGGTGGCGCAGCTCCGCCTGCAGAGCGCGGATCCGCGCCTCGATCGCTTCGTCGGTGAGCATGGTCGGCCCGGGTTCAGACCCTCCGGCATCGGTGACGGACGCGCCCGCGCCCGCGCGCCGGTCACGCATCATCACCAACACGGTGAGCGGACAGACCAGCAGGACCAAAAAAGGAACGGTCACAAGGTCCCAGGAGGCAGGCACCGCCAGCGTCCCGGCCACGGCGACGGCCAGTGGGACGAGGATCTTCTTGTTGAGGACCTTCTTGATCAGGCACACGTCGAGGCTCCTGACAGGCGGGGGCCGGCACCCTGAGTAGATCATTCCCCGGCCAACCGTCATGACGAATCTCCTTAGCACAGTAGTGCCACGACGACTTCCCCATACCCCACATGGGCCGGCCGACGGCCGCGGTGGCGAGCGGAGCACCCGCGGTGTTCAGCACCTACGGGGACGACTCGCCGCGCACCGGCGTCGGGTGGGCCACTTGGAGCGCACCGCACACTCGGGCACTCGCCCGCCCGATGTGGCCGCAGGCCCGCCGGGAGGGAGCGGCCGGGATCCTCCGAAACCCCGCTCTGCGAGGAGCCGCTGTCTCCGGCGCAGCCATGACGAGGGGCGCCACCGGTTCACGAGGTCGCCGGCGACCGCCGCGCTCTCACTGCTCCTGGCATGGTTCAGTGACCGCGGCGCAGTACCACCCAACTGCCCCAGCCGGCACTGGCCTCGATGGCCGACCAGTCACCGGGCAGAGCCGCAGCGACCTCTGCGGCGGGCAAGTACAGCGGCCCGTCCTCACCGAGCTGGTTGATCCACAGCACCACACCGTCGGGGGCCAGCACGCGGGCGGTCTCGGCGGGAAACAGCAGCATGTCGATGGCTGCCACAGCCGCGACCCGGGCGTCCGCCAGCGGAAGGCCGCCGGCATCGGCGCGCACGCGCATCAGCGAGCGTCCGGCGGCCTGGTGGAGCATCTGCTCGGAGAGATCCACGCTGATCACGCGTGGGAAGACTCCGCGCAGCAGCGGGGTGAACAGGCCGGTTCCCGACCCGATCTCCAAGCACGGGCCGTCAGGGAAGGGACCGCCGCGTTCCAGAGCGTCGCGCAGAGGGTCATCTCGGCCGGTGGCTCGGCCGGTGTCCCATTCCGCGGCTAGCTGGTCGAACTGGGTTGCTACGAAGCGGGCTGTCTCGATGTCCCAGGAGCGGCGACCGGCAGCCAGATCGCGGGCGAAAACACGGAAGACCTCAGCGGTTCCCGCTGGCGGGAGCGGCTTGCCGTGGGGGCTGGGACAGATGCGAGGCAACGCGGCAATCACGTATTCATTTCAGCAGGCAGGCCCCGAGGAAGGATCAATCCTGGGGCGGACAATCAATCTCCACCCCAGGGTGGAGGGGCACGCCCGGCCCGGACCGCCGCCACCCTGGGCCTGTACGGCCTGGCCGCGGCGATCCTCATCACGGTCGCCCGGTCCGGTCGCACCCGTCGCGTCTCACAGCCCCGGCAGAACTGACTGATGTGCCGCAGACGCGCCCGATCCTGCGCGAGTACGCGACCTGTTGGGGACGGTGCGGGTCCTGTAGGAGTCAGGGCACGCACGCCACCGTCAGGGGCAGCAGCGGAGCTGCGACAGTGGCCACAACGATGCCCAGCCATGCCACGCGGTGCGGCCGGGGCTGCGGTACAAGGACGCGCCGCAGCCGGATGAGGACCCCCGATCCACCCGCACCCAGAGCCGCCGCCGGCGCTCGTCCCGCCGCGACCTCGCACATCGCCGTCGCCAGCGCGTCCCTGGAGTGATGCCGCAGGGCGCGGTCGTCCGCGATCATCTCCAGCAGCAGGCTCGTCTGCTCCTTGGCGTGCCGGGCGAGCGGCAGACCGCGGAACGCACGCGAGAACGCGTCCACCAGGATCTTCAACAGGTGATGCCTGCCCGCGATGTGGGCGCGCTCGTGGTCCAGTACCGCGCGCAGCTGCTCCTCGGTGAGGATGTCCAGCGCGCCGCTGGTGACGACCACGCGGGCGCGGCGTCCGGCCAGACAGTACACGGCGGGAATGCCGTGGTCGACGATCGTGGCGCCGTACTCGGGCGCGGGTTCGCCGACAAGAGTGAGCATGTCCAGCTGGCGGTTGCTGGCACGTCGCGCCCGCCAGGCGCACCGGACCAGCCACCCGGCCGGCAGCAGGACGACCACGACGGGTGCCGCGATCGCCAGGGCGGCGTCGAAGGTGAGGGGCGCGTCGCCCGCCGACGAGGCGTCCGCGGGCAGTCCACATGCAGTGAGCAGCCCGATCATTCCGTCGTGCACATGCTGTTCGGCCGTCACTACGTGGTACACCGAGAGGGCGGTGGCGACAACGAACGTGACCATGAGGCCCTGCCATGCCAGGACCGCGGCAGCCGGCGCCCGGTGCGCCCACGGGGCCCTGGCCAGCAGGGGCGGCACCACGGCACCCACCAGGACCGCGTATCCGGCCAGCCCCGCGGCTGTGATCATGCGCTACTCCGCCTCTTCACCGCTCGGAGCGCCGAGCGTATCGCGTCCACTTCCTCCGTACTCATCTGTTCCACGAAACCGGCCGGCGCGCCCGCCGGGTCCGGCTCGTCCACGAGGGCGTCCTGCATGAGCACCGCTGCGCCTGCTGACGGGTACAGGTGTGCGTGCAGCCCCAGGCCCGGTCCCCTCCAGGTCACCCAACCGACGCACGGCGGCTTCCTTCGCACCCGGGCTGCGGCGCCCTCGGCACCGCGCAGGCGCCGGCCGCACGCAGGCGCCGTACGCGAGCGCGTGCAGACTCCGCGACCGCCGACCGCTCAACGACGTACGCAACGCCTTCCGCGATGGGCGGCGGACAGGGCGGCTGCTCGCCTCACGTGAGTCGCAGGCGAGCAGCCGCAGCGGGGTCAGTGGCCGCCGACGGCAAGTTCGTAGTCGCCGATCAGATCGCCGAGGAGGGTTCCGGCGGTCAGGTCGGGAGAAAGCGGCGAGCCGGGGTATGACGGAGCCCTTGCACACGCTCCCACCCATCCTGACCAGCCGCGCACGACGGAGCCCCGCCGACCGGACCGGCAGGGCCTCGTCGCGCTTTCAGGTGTCACGACAGCCCCTGTGAGCGGGGGGGGCCGACTGCAGCTGTCCGACCGGGTGGAAGACCTCCCGGGCCAGGTAGCGCTTGAGACAACGGACGTTCGGTCCCGCCCTGACCTGGGCCGCCGGCAAGCGGACCGAGCCGGCCGGCCGGGCGGAGGCCACCAGCCCCGAGGGCAGGAGCGTCACCATCGCCGCCTACGGCGACCGGCCAGAGCTGCCGGAGACCGCCCAGGTGCTCCGGCAGCATGATGCTCGACACCGGCGACCCGGTCACGGTCCTCGCCGGCGACTTCACCCGCGACGGCTCCTACAACCCGGCCTTCCTGTGCGACAAGAACGCGGACGGGCTGGTCGCCGCCGGGACGGAGTCCGACCCGGGCAAGCGGCAGGACGCGGCGACGAAGGCGCAGGCCGCGATCGTCGGCACCGACGCGGTGAAACCGCGTCTGCACCTGAAGGTCGTCGCGGGCATCGGTACGTCCGCCACCGCTCGGGACACACACGAGACGGCGGGCCGGGAAGCGCCGGGGCTTCCCGGCCCGCAGCCGGTCCTGAAGTGTCAGCTGCCCTCTCCCAGCCGGGCCGCCCACCGCTGTTCCACCTTGGCCAGCTTCCAGTACGCCACCGCGGCGGCCCACACCACGACGAACAGCCCGGCGATCACATAGCCGACGTTGCCCAGGTCCAGTCCGGCGATCCAGTCGGTCACGGCGTCGCGCAGGTCGAGCTTCTCGTGCAGCACGCCGACCAGTTCGATGGTGCCGATCAGAAAGGCGACGGCGATGGACAGCCCGGTGATGGTGAGGTTGTAGAACACCTTGCGGACCGGGTTCGAGAAGGCCCACTGGTAGGCGAAGTTCATGAAGGTTCCGTCCAGCGTGTCGAACAGGCTCATGCCCGCGGCGAAGAGGAGGGGGAGACAGACGACCGCGTACCAGGGCAGGCCCGCCGCCGCGCCCGACCCCGCCATCACCATCAAGGTGACCTCGGTCGCCGTGTCGAAGCCCAGGCCGAACAGGAAACCGATCGGGTACATCTGGCCGGGCCGGGTGATGGACCTGGTGAGGCGGCCGAGGATCCGGTTCATGAACCCGCGGGAGTCCAGGTGCCGTTCGAGCTCCTTCTCGTCGAACCTGCCTGCCCGCATGGCCCGGAACACCTTCAGGATGCCCACGAGAGCCACCAGGTTGAGCGCGGCGATGACGTAGAGGAAGGAGCCGGAGACGGTCGTACTGATGACGCCCAGCGTCCGGTGGGTGCTTGAGCCGTCGTTCATCAGCGTGCCGGCGATGGCGGCGCCGCCCGCCACCAGTGCCGCCATCACGACCACCACGCTGGAGTGGCCGAGCGCGAACCAGAAGCCCACCGACACCGGCCGTTTGCCGTCGGCCATCAGCTTGCGGGTGGTGTTGTCGATCGCGGCGATGTGGTCGGCGTCGAAGGCGTGCCGCATACCGAGCGTGTAGGCGGTGACGCCGAGCCCGATTCCGAACGCCTTGGAGCCGATCTCGTAGTGCCCAGGGACGACGAGCAGGAACAGCACCCCGAAGGCGACGACATGCAGGGCGGCGATCACCGCCATCAGCCCCGCCGTCCTGACGGTGTCCTCGCGCCGCCAGCGAAAGGAAACAGAATCGGTCTCGGTCCCGTTTTCGGGCAGGGCCATCAGGTCACGCTCCAGCACCTCGTGGATCACTTCGTGAGATGCCGTGGCCGGTCTCCTGGCTTACAGGTGCCGCGTGCCCGTCCCGGCCTTCCCGTCCGCCGTCGGCGGACAGTGACCGTACAACCCATGGGACGGGAACTCCCTGATCACAGTGGCGAGGGCCGCTCCGGCCTGAATCCCTCGATCCGCGAAGGACTTTCACCGGTCTTCCCGAGCACCACGGCTCCCCCACCGTACGGGGACCCGATACTCCCTGCATACCTGCGCAGCTACGCAGGTACGCAAGATCACATCGGTGCACCTGGGAGGATGGCGCGCATGCACCTCGTCCCCGCCGACCGTTCCGGCCGCCGCACCATCGACGGCCACCGGGTCTGCGACGCGATCGCCGCCATCGGCGAACCCGGCCACGTCCGCACCTGGGCCGAGCGGTTCTCTCTGCTGGCCGACCCCGGACGCCTCGCCCTCCTGCTGGCCCTGCACCACACCGGCCCACTCGCCGTCTCCGACCTCGCCGTGGCGACCGGCATGAACGACCCAGCCGTCTCCCAGGCCCTGCGTCTGCTGCGCGCCGCCGGCGTCGTGGCGGGCGAGAAGGAGGGCCGTGTGGTGCGCTACCGGGTTGTCGACCCCGTCACCGTCGACCTGCTGAAACACTGCACCACCGCCGGCACCGGCTGAACGCGGGGCTCCGGCGTGCTGTCAGCTGTCACACAGCCCGGCCAACGCGCCGCACAACTTCCGCAACGCCTCGGGTGCGCCGGCCCGCATGCTGTGCATGTGCACCCCCGCCGGCCAGGACGAGTACTTCATGCGCATCGGTGATGTCGTCGCGGGCAAGGACGCCCCGCCGCCGCAGCTGTCGGAGGACGAACTCGCGGAGCGCCGCCGCCGCGCGGCCGAGTTGGCCTCGACCTACCGAAACGAATCCCTGTGGCCCGCATGGCGGGCATGCCCGGCACCTGTCTGCTGACGGCCGACGGTCATCGGGCCCGGGTCGCTTTCGAAAGGTCGCCATGATCCAGCGGTCGGCCAGGCCCGGTCCCGCTTCGGACGCGCAGACAGGCGGCTGATTCTCACCCGCTCCGGTGAGTGTTTCTGTGGTGGCAGGACCAGGTATCCGCGCCGCGCTCATCGAGCCCTCGTCGGGGGACGGAGGCAATGAGTCACCCTGTCCCGCTCTCCGGGTACCGTCGGGGTATGAGTCATCCGCATCCCGAGCTGACCGCCGCGCCGCCCCTTTCCGAAGGAGGGCTGCGGGTCATCGCCCTGGGCGGCCTGGGCGAGATCGGCCGCAACATGACCGTCTTCGAGCACGCGGGCAAGCTGCTCATCGTCGACTGCGGCGTGCTGTTCCCGGAGGAGACCCAGCCCGGTGTGGACGTGATCCTGCCGGACTTCACCTCGATCAGGGACCGGCTGGACGACATCGTGGCCGTGGTACTCACCCACGGCCACGAGGACCACATCGGAGGCGTGCCGTACCTGCTGCGCGAGCGGAGGGACATTCCCGTCGTCGGCTCCAAGCTCACACTGGCGTTCCTGGAGGCCAAGCTCAAGGAACACGGCATCCGGCCGCGCACGGTGCGGGTGCGGGAGGGCGACCGGCGCGGCTTCGGGCCCTTCGACTGCGAGTTCGTGGCGGTCAACCACTCCATCCCCGACAGCCTCGCGGTCGCGATCCGCACCCGGGCCGGGATGGTGCTGCACACCGGCGACTTCAAGATGGACCAGTTTCCTCTCGACGACCGCATCACCGATCTGCGCGCCTTCGCCCGCCTCGGCGAGGAGGGCGTGGACCTGTTCCTCACCGACTCCACCAACGCCGAAGTACCCGGCTTCACCACCTCCGAGCGAGAGCTGAACCCGGCGATCGAGCAGGTGATGCGCACCGCGCCGCGCCGGGTCATCGTCTCCAGCTTCGCCAGCCACGTGCACCGTATCCAGCAGGTTCTGGACGCCGCCCACCAGCACGGCCGCAAGGTCGGCTTCGTCGGCCGGTCGATGGTCCGCAACATGGGCATCGCCCGTGACCTGGGCTATCTGAAGGTCCCCTCCGGTCTGGTCGTGAGCACCAAGGAACTGGAGAAGCTCCCGGACCACAAGGTCACTCTGGTGTGCACCGGCTCCCAGGGCGAACCGATGGCCGCGCTGTCCCGGATGGCCAACCGCGACCACGTGATCCGCATCGGCAAGGGCGACACCGTCCTGCTCGCCAGCTCCCTCATCCCCGGCAACGAGAACGCCATCTACCGGGTGATCAACGGACTCACCCGGTGGGGCGCCCACGTGGTCCACAAGGGCAACGCCAAGGTGCACGTCTCCGGGCATGCCAGCGCCGGCGAACTCGTCTACTGCTACAACATCGTCAAGCCCCGCAACGTCATGCCCGTGCACGGCGAATGGCGCCACCTGCGGGCCAACGCCGACCTCGCCATCCGTACCGGTGTCGACCCCGACCGGGTCGTCATCGCCGAGGACGGCGTCGTCGTCGACCTGGTCGACGGGCGCGTATCCGTCACCGGCAAGGTCCCCGCCGGCAACGTCTACGTGGACGGCATGGAAGTCGGCGGCGCCACCGAAGCGTCCCTCAAGGACCGCCTCACCCTCGCTGCCGAAGGCGTGGTCACGGTCGTGGCGATCGTCGACGCGGACACCGGCGCCCTCGCCGAGGCCCCCGACTTCCTCGCCCGGGGTTTCGTCCACGACGACACCACCTTCGAGCCGGTCATCCCCGTCATCGAGAAGACCTTGGCCACCGCGGCCGAGGAAGGCGTCGGGGACGCGCGCCAACTCGAACAACTCGTCGCCCGCGCCGTGGCGAACTGGGCGTTCCGCACCCACCGCCGTCGGCCCCTCATCATCCCCGTCATCATCGACGCCTGAGCCGGTCCGGGGGCACGGCTCCCGGTTCCGGCCGCGGCCCCGCCAACGCCGAGGTCGGACACGGGAATCAGCGACCACCCGCCCCGGGGCTTCGCCACCGTGGCCGGGCCGGATCTCGTCCAGCCTGTGCAACGTGTCCTCGCAGAGGGTGACGTCCAGGGCGCGGCGGCTGGTGGCGAGTTGCTGCGTGGTGCGGGGGGCGCTCGTGGCGCGCGGCCGGCGGCAACTGCAGGGGCCGCGGTGACCAGGAGCCCGCCCGCACCCGCGAGGGCCACGGCGAGGGCCATGGCGAGGGCCATGGCGAGGTCCAGGACGAGGTGCCCTTTTCCGGCCGCCGCTCCGACAGCCGTCCCGAGACGAAGCCGGACACCATGAAGGCGGCCGTAGCAGCGCACCAGCCTGCCGCCGGAGTACAGGGTCGCGGCCGGCTGCCTGGGCGATCACGATGCCCACCGCGCCGGCCAGGCTCTGCGGGTCAGGCGACGGTGGTGGTGTCGATGACGAAGCGGTAGCGGACGTCGGAGGCGAGGACGCGCTCGGCCGAGGCCGACGGCCGCGACCTTCTTGCCGGGTCCGGCGCCCCAGCGGCGCAGGGGGGCGTAGGTGGTGATGCCCGCGCGCAGGCCGACCGCGCCGTCGCCGGCCACCACGGCGGTGGAGCCGGGCCGGACCTCGGCGGCGTCGACGGCGTCGACCGCGTACCAGCCGGTGCCCATCACGTCGGAGACGGCGAGCAGGCCGGCCCAGAACTCCTCGCCGGGCCCCTCGTCGGTGGCGACCAGGGTGCCCTGGGCGTTGGGGACAGCTTCAGCCGTCTTCGCGCCGCGGACCGTGCCAGTCCAGGACGAGGACGGTGGCGTCGTCCCTGAGGTTTCCCCGGCAGGCATCCAGCACCGCGCTGGTCAGGCTGCGCACGGCTTCCCTGGGGTGTGAGGTGCGAGTGTCCCACACGAGGGATGCCAGGTCGACGGCTCCGGCGCCGCGTTCCTGCATGCCGTCGGTGAGCAGAATCAGACGGTCGCCGGGGCGAAGCTGGAGTTCCTGGACACGGTAGGCGTGGGGGGCTGCCACGCCGAAGGGGAGGTCGACTGCGAGCTGTATCTCTTCGGCCTCGGTGGCGCCTCGGCGTAGGCGCAGGGGCCGGGGATGCCCTGCGTTGACCAGTTCGCAGGTGCCGGTCGAGAGGCCGATGCACAGCAATTGTCCAGTGGCCAGGCCGCGGCTGTGGGTCAACAGGGCGTCGTGGGCGCGTTGCGCCTGCTGGAGTGCGTCACAGCCGCCACGGCGGGCGCCGCGCATGGCGCCGACCAGGAGCGTGGCGAGCAGCGCGGAGTGGGTGTCGTGTCCCATGGCGTCGGTGATGGACAGGTGCAGTGTGTCTCGATCGAGTGTGTAGTCGTAGGTGTCCCCGCCGATGTCGTCGGCCGGCACCAGCCCTGCCGCGAGGGTGAACTGGGGAGCCTCGCAGCAGGAGGCTGAGGGAAGCAACTGGTGCTGGATCTCGGCGGCCAGGCTGGTCTGGGTGGTGCGCCGGCCCGCGTGGTAAAGATCGGTGAAACGGCGGTCCGTGACGATGATGTAAGCCAGTGCGTGCGCCGCGTCTTCGATCTGCGCAAGCACGGTGTCGTCGGCGTTCTGCAGCGTCGCCTCCAGCAGACCGATGCAGTCGCCGCGGTTGGTCACCGGCGAGATCACGCGCCGCCCGCCCTGGCCGTCCGGTTCCACGCGCTGGCGCTGGCTGCGCAGGACTGCGTCGTAGACACTGCCCTCCAGGTCGATCCGCTCGGCAGCGCCCTCCATGTCATCGTCGGCCTGCGTGATCAGGCGCAGCAACCGCCGGCCCACGAGGTCGACGAACAGGAACGACACACGCTCCGCACCGAAGCGCTTGCGCAGGTCGTTCGCAAGTACCTCGACGGACTCCCCGGGCGGTGCCGCCTCAGCGGCGGCCAGAAGCTGCCCCAGTTCCAGATCCCCGCCACGCATGGCAACCTCCTATCGGTTGCTGCTCCTTCTTCCCCGGGTTCGGCCCTAGTCACCCAGTACGTCCGTCACACCCGCTCGCGGTTGTCTCTTCCGGCGGGGTCCGGTCGACGCGTTGAGCCCGACTGAGCTGCGGAACGCGGAGCGGTCCCTCCGCGGCCTCGTTCGTCGACGGTGCGTCGGTTGCCTCGGGTTCGGGCCTCCATCACCTCGCCCTCGGGCAGGCTCATCAGCTCTGACAGCTCCTTGACCGTCGGCGTGCGACCCAACCGGCTTCGCAGTTCCTCCGTGGCCCGGGCGAGCTGGACGCGGGCCTCCTGCAGCCGCCGGGGTACGTGCACGGCCCAGGTGGTGTCACGGAAGAACCGCTTGATCTCACCGACGACGTAGGGGATGGCGAAGGAGGTGAAGTCCACCTCGCGGGACAGCTCGAACCGGTCGATCGCCTTGATCAGGCCGCTCATTCCGACCTGGACGACGTCCTCCATCTCCTCCGGCCCCCGGCTGCGGAACCGGCCGGCCGCGTAACGGACCAAGGACACGGCCCACTGTGAAACGGCCGACGATCCTTCGGCTACCCTCTCGCTTTCCACCCATGCCCGCCACCACACGCTCGCGAGACAGGGCTGTGAGCTGGGGGAATTGGGCCCCTGGCCGGAGCGTCCCCGGTACGGCTACCAGTAGTGGCGGGCCGCCGACGGCGTGTCCCCCGGAGCCGAGGAGCACCGAAACCCGTCTTTCCACGGAGCCGGACCGACTCGCGGGTGCTTGATCCGGAGTACACCGGTGCCAGTGCTCCGCCAACCGGCATCCCGCGTCATTCCGAAGGAATGCGAAACTCGAATTCGGGACGGTCCCACGGCACGGCGGGCGGGTTCGCAAAAGCGGTCCCGGTCCGCACCGCACCGACGCGGTGGTAGAAGTCCGCGGCGGGAAGATGCGACACGACCTTGAGGCAGTCGATCCCGGCGGCACGGGCCTCGGACTGCATGTGCGCGACGAGGAGCCGTCCGATACCTCGTCCTTGCACTTCGTCGGCGACGAACAGCAGGTCGAGTTCCGGTGGAGCGAGGACGAGCGAGTAGAACCCGAGGACCCGGCCTCCGGGCTCGTCGGCGCCTACGGCCACAAAAGCGCGGTGGGCCTCGATGTAATCAGGACCGACCCGGTAGCCCGCGACTGCGGCTGCGTACTTGCCCTCGTAGGCGCCTGAGCCACGCACGAGCCGCGTGAGCCGTCTGGCATCCCGCGCGACGGCCCTCCGTATCGTGATCGGCCGGCTGGTCGGGGAAGTACGTGAACCCATCGGGAGAGTATCTCGCACCCGGGAATGCCTTCGTGCGGCGGGGCGGCTGCTCCGGCAGGCATTCCTGCACCGCTCCCGGGAACCGCTCGCCCAAGCCCCGATCGGCCACCGCACTGCCGCCGACTCCGCCGCCCGCCGGCAGCACTGGACCCGAACCCCTGCGGAGGAGCCGGAGAACGGGGTGGTCGACACGGTTGCTGTCCCTGGGTCTGCCGTGGCGAAGCCGAGCCGGTGCACCCAGGCCGGACCGGCGGTGTCGGCGCCGCTGGGCGCCAGCCGACGGACGCCTTTCAGGCGATCGGCTCGGACTGGTCACCGACGACTCGGTGAGCGCCCTGCGGTGGCGCGAAGTGCACCAGGACACGGCCCGTGTTCGCCGTGTCGATCTCCACGCGGTCGTACAGCTTGCGGATGTGCTTCTGGCCGAGGAACGCGAGGACGCGGCCCTTGAGCTGCCCGGTGCCCTTCCCATGAATGATCTGCACGACGGGCTCCCCCGTGCGTTTCGCCTGGAAGACGATCTGCCGCAGCGAGAGTTCGATGTCGCGGTTGTTCCTGAAGACCGGGTGCAGATCCAATGTCAGCAAGGTGCTACCTCCCGCTGTCGACGCCTGTACGCCCGGTCCGAGTGTGTCATGCGACCGTACGACCTGTCCGATCCCGCCGGGCCCCGCGGCGTCGCCGCGCCGGCCTCCACGCGCAGCAGGTCCAAGGCGCCTGCCAGGTCCATCGAGTCGATCCCGTCCGCCGCTTCGGGCGCCACCTCGTGGTTCACGCACGGACATGTGATGCCCACGTTCCCGTCCTGTCGCAGCCGGCCCGCCCATGGAATGTCCTGAACACGTGGTCCTGGCGGGCGGTGTCGGCGCCTGACGGTGGTCGCGCGGGACGGTGCCGGCACGGGGCGACCGCGGGATCCTGCGGAGAACGAGGCCGGAAGGCGGGGAAGGCTGCCGGCCTCCCCGCCTCCGGATTCGTTCGTTCGGGCAACCCGGCTCGGGTCAGGGGCACTTGTTGGTCGGCCAGGTGGTCACGATGAGGTCCACGTTGCTGCCCAGCGGCAAGGCGGTGCCGCCCGCCGGGATGGTTTCGTACACCTCGCCACCGGGGCAGTCCGACACGGTGCCGCCGATCACCGGCACGTACCCCGCGGCGCGCAGCACGCTCTGTGCCACGGCCGTCCTGTCCCCGAACACGTCCGGCACCCGGGTCACCCCCGTCACGGGGACCGTCAGGGTCGCCAGGACACGGCTCGCGCCGGTGTCGGAACTCTCGTCGATCAGGACCTCGGTCCACGACGAGACGGAGGTGTCGGTGACGAACACCGGCCGCGACCCGCCGAGGGTCAGCTCGTCGGTGGCCGGGCTGAATCCGGGACCGACGATCTCCACGGCGTCCTCCGCCGTGGCACCCACACAGTTCACGCCCCATGACACCGTCGTGTACTGCCCGTACGTCACCGGGTTCGACGACGTCGCGAGCGAACCGGTCGCCGTCGCCAGGCAGTTGGCGCCCGGGTCGTCCGCGTGCGCCGGCACCGCCGTGAACAGCCCGGCCAGCGCCGCGACCGACGCGGGCACCGTCCACCGCACCACACGTCCCAGTCCGCCGGTCCCACGCGATCCGAAGAAGCCTGCCGTCCCCGTCATCCCTGTCATCCCCCGTGTCTCCCTCCACGTCACCGCCCGGTCCCTCCGGGCGGACGCCGACCAGACTGCCCGGGCGCCGCGGAGAAGGCCCGTTCCGGTCCGCTCACCGGACCGGCGCCGGTCGCGGGGCGGGGCCGTACCGCCTCGGAACGAACGTCGACAACGGCAGACTGGGGCCATGGACGCAGGAGTTGCCGCGCTGCTGGGCACCGCAGTCGGCTCGGTCGCCACGCTCGCCGCCGCGATCGTGAGCGGCCGGGTACAGGCACGGGCACAGCATGATCAGTGGCGCCGTCAGCACCGCCGCGACGCGTACGCCGGCTACCTCAGTGCGCTCCATGACCGCGACATCGCCATGGACGCCGTCCTCGACGCGCTGCGTGCGGACCACCCCGACCTGCCGGACGTCGACGAGAAGGTACGCCGCTTCGTCGCCCTGGCCCGCGAGGTCCACCGCACCGCCGAAGTCGTCCTCCTCGAAGGACCGGCGTCGCTCGTGGAGTTCTCCTCACGAGTGACCCGGGCCTCCAGCGACCTCTCCCACGTCATGCGGCGGATGGTCGCGAACGCCCACGCGGGGGACGCCACCGGCGATGCCGAGGACTCCGCCCTTGCCGCCGAACGTGAGCGAGTCCTCTACCAGGCGGTCAAGGACTTCCGCCGCGCGGCCCGCGATGTCATCGGCAACACGCGCTGACACGGCGCACCTCAGCGGTAACGGCCGAGCCGGTGGGTCGGCCGGTGGGCGGTCTCGGGACAATCGTCGCCATGAGCGACCGAATGCCCGATGCCGAGAACCGTCTGGCCAGGATCGAGGGGCTGCTGCAGAGCGGCGAGCGCAATGTGGTGCCCGCGTGGCGGCGGGCGACGCAGGGCGAGCCGCGGTGGGCGGTGACCGCCGTGATCCTCGTGGCGATCGCCCTCCAGCTGATGCTGCCGCACCGGCTCGTCCTCCAGCCGTACTGGGCCCTGCCCGTCCTGGAGGTGGTGCTGCTGGCCGGCCTCATCGCCGGCAACCCCCGGCGGGTCGAGCCCCGCACCCGGTGGCTGCGGGTGCTGGGGCTGGTGCTGATGGGGGTGATCAGCGTCGCCAACGGCTGGGCGGCGGTCCGGCTGGTGGCGGGGCTCGTGCACGGCACCGAGGGCAGGGAGGCCGGGCCGCTGCTGCTGACCGGCGGCGGCATCTGGCTGACGAACGTCATCGTGTTCGCCCTCTGGTACTGGGAGTGGGACCGTGGCGGGCCGATGGCGCGGGTCCTCGGCCGGCACCAGTTCGCGGACTTCCTCTTCGTGCAGATGCAGAGTCCCGAGACCGCGCCCTCCGACTGGGAACCGGGCTTTCTCGACTACCTGTACCTGTCCTTCACCAACTCCACCGCCTTCAGCCCGACCGACGTGATGCCGTTGTCGCGCTGGGCCAAGATGCTGATGATGCTGCAGTCCTCGGTCTCCCTGGTGACGGTGGTCCTGGTGGTGGCGCGGGCTGTCAACATCCTGCAATGACGGCGGTCCTGCCTTAGGTTCGCCGGTATGAGCGAAGAGGACTCCTTGCGTCTGGTCACGGTCGAGCGCACCGGCACCGGCCGCTTCACCGCGACGAACGCCCGCGGCGGCACGATCACCTTCGGTACCGGCGACGGCACGGAATTCACCCCGGTCGAGCTGCTGCTCGCCGCGATCGGGGGCTGTACGGCGGCGGACGTGGACGTGTCCACGAGCCGGCATGTCGAGCCGGCCGCCTTCACCGTCACCGTCAGCGGCCACAAGGTGAGTGACGAGGACGGCAACCGCATGACGGACCTCGCGGTCGCCTTCTCCGTCGCCTTCCCCGAGGGCACGGCCGGCGACCGCGCCCGCGCGATCCTGCCCCGCGCGGTCGCCGTCTCCCACGACCGGCTGTGCACGGTCAGCCGTACGGTCGAGGCGGGGACCCCCGTCGCCGTGTCGGTCGAGGACGTGTGACGTCCGCCGGTTCTCCGGCCGCTCTGCGTGGCCGTGACAAGCGGGGCGCGGAGTGCTGCGTTGTTGTGAGCAGTTCCTGAGCGCCGCCGCTCAGCGGGCCTACGGTCCCGGCCATGAGAACCAGTCGCAGCAGAGGAAGGACATGGCGCAGCGCCGCGCTGGCGGCGCTGCTGGTCACGGGGACGCTCACCACGGTCGCCCCGCAGGCCCAGGGAGCGGACGCCCGGACCGAGACACCCGTGGCGTCGACGCATCCGGCCGACGGCGTGGCCGAGTCGGTGGTGCGGGTGAAGGTGCCGTTGCCGCAGTCGTTCGGGGCCCGTCCGGGGGCCTGCGACTGGCTGTCGTATCTGCGCTACCGCGCCGCCGACGGGCCGAGCAGGTCGGCGGACGCCGACCGGATCCTGGTGGCCCAGCCCGGCATCCTGGAGGGCGCCGGGGCGTTCGACAGCGTCGCCCGCGACACTGTCGCCCTGGCGGCCGCGCAGGGGCAGCACATCGAGTTCTGGGCTCTGGACCGGCGCTCCAACTGTCTGGAGGACCACACCGGCATCGCCTCCGGCGACCAGCACACGGCCGTCGACTACTACTACCGGGGCAGGGCGGTCGACGGCCGCAGCTTCGCCGGGTTCACCGGCAACGACCAGCTCGGGTGGCTGGCGAAGCTCGGCATCGAGCAGACCGTGCGGGACGAACACGACCTGCTCACCGCCGAGTTGCCCGACCAGGGGCTGCGCAGGCGCAAGGTGCTGTGCGGCGGGCACTCGCTCGGCGGGGTGATCACCGGGTACTTCGCGGCCGCCGACTTCGACGGTGATCCCGCGACCACGGCGGACGCCGGGCAGAACCAGTGCGCCGGGTACTTCGCCCTGGACACCACGATCTCCACCTCGCTGGCCGACCTGAGCGGCAGCATCCCCGACGACACCGACCTGCCCGACGTCGGCATCGGTTACGCGGCCGTGCAGGCGGGGCTGGACAGCGGTCTGCTGTCGCGTTCGCTGTCCGCGCCCGTGCTGCTCAACCCCGAGACCATGACCCTGCTCGCCATCGCCGGCGTGGGGGCCGTACAGGACCCGGACGCCGAGTCCGACCTGCCCTCCTATCTCCCCTCCGACGTCGACATCGAGGCCACCAACAGGTTCCTGTTCTCCAAGGACACGGCGACGTTCCTCACCGGCTCCCCGGCGGTGAAGGACTTCCGGCTCACCAATGACGCGGTGCTCGGGGCCCTGCTGGACGACAACTCCGTACCGCTGGCGTTCCTGCAGAGCAGCGTGGGCTTCTTCGACGGCGGACCGATCACCGACAAGAACTTCCCGGCCGCCAATGGGAGTTCGCAGCCGACGCAGCTGTTCGGCGTCGACTACAAGGCCATTCCCGCGCAGCCGCACGGGCCGCTGTACACCTGGCGCGACTACGACCGGGTGGGCGCCGCCGACGACCCGGGGTACCGGTCGGCCGACGGCACGCCGTTCACCGACGCCTCGAAGGAGGTCACCGACATCCACGAGCTGGCCCGCAGCCTGGCGGAGCAGCCACTGGACTTCACCGAACAGTACTTCCCGACCAAACTGGTCACCGACCTCGAACTGTCCGACTCGCCGCAGGTGAAGCGACTGGTCGTGCACCCCGAGGGGCTGACCGCGAACCCGACGCTCACGGTGCTGGCCGGCGACGGTCTGCTGGCCGGTCGGATACCCACCGACCTGCATCCGGTGGTCGCCCCCGGGTACCAGCACCTCGACGTGCTGACCGCGGCGCCCGTGCAGAACGACGGCCGCCCCGAACCGGTCTCCACCAGCCTCGCGGCGTTCGCTCGCACTCCGCGGTAGCCTCCGGCAGTCCCACCGCGAAAGACCGAAAGGGCCCGGGAGCCGGCCGACTCCCGGGTCCTGCGCGGTGCGGTGGTCCGTACGGCTCAGATCCTGCCGGCGGCGAACGTGGCCGCCGCGTCGGCGTCGGAGGTGTAGCCGAGGTGGGCCAGTACGTCGTCCCCGCCGTTCTCGCAGACGGGGTCACCGGTCGCGCAGAAGTCGATGGTGCGGCTCTGGTAGGTGCCGGTGATGCTCTTGCCGAGGGCGCGGATCGGGTTGCCGAACTGCAGCACCGCGGCGACCTTCGGCTCCACCGAGGCCGGAAGGGTCGCCACGATGGGGCTGCCGACCAGGGCTCCGGCGCTGCTGACTCCCACGGAGTTGTCGACGACGTTCGCGCCCTGCGAATAACCGACGAGAATGAAACGCTGATTCGGGCAGGCCGCGGCTTGTGCGGTGACGTGGTTCACCAGGTCGGCGTTTCCCTGCGCGGCCGAGGTCAGGGAAAGGTCCGCGGGGTAATCCACGGCATAACTGGAGAGGTTCTTGCCGGTCAGTTTCTTCTGCAGGGCCGAATACACCGGGTCGCCGACGATCAGGCCGAGGGTGCCCGGTTCGAAGGTGCCGCGGGCTGCCACGACGTCGATGTCCGAGCAGGTGGCGGCCGATGCCGTGGGCGCCGAGAGAGCGGTCAGTCCGGCTCCGCCGACCAGCGAGAGGGCGGCGAGGCACAAGCGGATACGCATGGGGGAATCCTTTGGGGGTCGGGCGCGTGAGGCGCCTGCGGAAAAGGACGTTCCCGAAGGTATTCGCGTTTCCAGACCTGGTGTTATGGACGGTGATTCAGAAATTCCCTGGGTTTTTCACCTGTGGTGAGTGGGGTTTCAGTTCTGCCCGAAGCGCAGGGACAGGATCAGGTCCAGGCGGGCCTCGGGGTCGTGCAGGCGGTCGCCGAAGAGTTTCTCCAGCTGGCGCAGGCGGTAGCGGACCGTCTGGGGGTGGATGTGGAGGCGGGCGGCGACGTCGGGGACGTTGCCGCCGCTGAGCAGCCAGACCAGCAGGGTCTCGGCCAGGCGGGGGCGCTGGCCCTCGGAGGCGGCGTCCAGCGGGGCGAGCGTGTGCGACCCGAGCCGGGCGAGGAGTGGCTCGTCGCTGTGCAGGAGCAGGGTCGAGAGGTGGTCGGCGCAGCGGACCACGCCCTGCCGGGGCAGGATCCCGCGGCCCATCAGGCCGAGGGCTCGGGTGGCCCAGCGCAGCGACTGCGCGGCCTCGGTCACCGGGACCGTCGGGCCGATCGCGGCCGGGCGGCCCTGCAGGCCGAGCAGCAGGGAGCGGCCGCCGAACCGGCCGGTGCCCTCCGGGTCGGGGACCAGGATTCGCGGTGGCCGGGAGTCCATGTCCACGAGGGCCCCGGGCATCGCCGGCGGCCGGTCCTCGGCCCGCGGGTCCGCCGCCAGAGCGACGACGGCGACCTGTTTCGGCACCCGCCAGCGCGCGCCGTGCGCGAGGTCCTGTACGGCCTCCGGGGCCACCGGCCCCTCCTCCAGCAGCAGATCGAGCAGCCGCCCGCGCCGCCGCTCCAGCTCGCCCGTGCTGTGCGACTGCGCCTCCGCGTAACCCGCGGCGGCCGCCTCCGCGACCTCGTGGACCGTCCGGAAGGCCAGTTCGCCGAGTGCGGCCACGATCGTCGAGTCCAGGCCGAGCTGCTCCGCCGTGCGCCCCATCAGCCGCCAGGCGTGCAGGCCGCCCACCCGTAACGCGGACTGCAGCGCGTCGAGGCCGCGGCCCGCCAGCGCTTCGCCGCGCCCGAGTTCGTAGTACGTGGCGGCGATCGCGTCCCCCTGGCCACGCGGGTCGGCGATGTGGTCGACGAACAGGGTGAGCGCCTGCACCACCCCGGCCCGGATGGTCCGCCCGTACGGCCCGTCGGCCGGTCGCGCGTACTCCGGGACCTGCCGGCGTACCTCCGCCTCCACCTCGTCCGCGACGCCCTCCAGCTGGCCGCGCAGCAGCTCGGCCAGTTCGGGCGGGACCGGCGGGGTTCCTGGCTCGGGGGGCACGGAGCGCGGGGTGGGGACGGCCACGGCGGACACTCCTTTCCCCCGGAGGCGGCTCCCCCACGGGCCGTTGCCCGTGGGACGAGAGGGACGCCCCGGGTTGGACGGGCGTCCCCTCCGCTCCGTTCCGTGCCCTGGCTGCGCGGAGGTCACTCCGGCACTCCCAGCGCACCGGCGAGCATCGGCCACGAGGCGGTGAACTCCTGTTTCCAGTAGTCCCAGCTGTGTCCGCCGCCCGCGTAGAAGTGGGTGGTGACGGGGATGCCGAGAACGGCGAGGGCCACGGTGAAGCTGTGCGCGGAGGGCCAGAGCAGGCCTTCCAGGACCCCGGCCGTCCAGTCGCCGACGGCACTGCCGCCGACCCCGCTGCCCTGGGACACGTACAGGGGTGTGCCGCGCAGTCCGGTGGCGCGGGCCCGCGGGTTGAAGTCCTCCCAGACGAGGGCGTTCAGGAGCGGACTGCCCCAGAGCGAGCCGGGCAGCAGGTTCTCGCGGGCCACGATGGCGTCGACGAGGGGAGGCACGCCGACTGCCGTGGTGTCGAGGATGCCGCTGTAGGAGGCGGCCGCGGTGAAGGCCCCGGGGTGGCGGGCCGCGTGTGCCATCGCGCCGTAGCCGCCCGTGGAGACCCCGGCCACGGCCCGTACCCCGGACGCCCGGTAGTCGCGGGCGAGCAGCGCCGGGACCTCCTGGAGCTGGAAGGTCTCGTAGTCGGGGCCGCCGCGCCAGGCGCTGGGGATGCCGGTGGGGCCCGCGTCCGGCATCGCCACGATCAGGTCACGGCCCTCGGTGAAGGACTCGATGTCCGTCTCCCGGGTCCAGGACGTGTAGTCGTCGTGGGCGCCGTGCAGGAGATACAGCACGGGGTAGGTCCGGGCGGTCTGCGTGCCGAAGTCCGACGGGAGGATCAGCCGGACGGGCGCACTGCGGCCGAGCGCGGACGACGTCACGGACACGTCGAAGGTGCGCGGCCCGACCTGGGTGGCGGCCCGGGCGCGTCCCGCGGCGGCCGTGGCGCCGAACAGGACGGCCAGGCCGGTGGCCGCCGCGGCCCTGGCGGCGGCGCGTCGGGAGAGTCCGGCGGGGTGGTGCGGCATGGCGGCTCCTCAGTCCGGTTGTGCGGGTCCGCCCGGCGCGGCGAGCAACCGCCGCAGCCGGGCGGCGATCTCGTCGACGTGCGGCGGGTCGAGCAGGGACAGGTGGTGTCCGGGGACCGGTACGACCTCAAGCCGCGGGCACACCTCGTCCCAGCCGAGGGCGTCGTCGTCGCGTTCGTAGGCCGGGTCGCGCACGGTGTGCGGGGCGGGTTCGCCGGCCCGGAAGAGGACGACCCGGCCGTCGTACCCGCCCGGGCGGTGTGCCTCGCCGGTCCTCAGGTCCAGGTAGGAGGCGCGCTGATGCGCCAGCGCGGCGGGCGGCACGACGGCGGTCTCGCGCAGGGCGCGCAGCACGCGGTCGATGCGCTCACCGTCGTCGGCCGTCGCGACCAGGTCGTCGTACGGCAGGTCGAGCCGGACTCCGTAGGTGTCGGCGATGTGCCGGGCGAAGCCGGTGAGATGGGCGCGGACGCGGTCGGCCGGGGTGCTGCCGGGTGGCAGGAGCGGGCGTACCGAGTCGATGAGCACGACCAGCTCCACCTCCCGTCCGGCGGCGGTGAGTTGGCGTGCCGTCTCCTGGGCGAGGAAGCCGCCGAAGGACCAGCCGCCGAGCACGCAGGGCCCGTCGGGGTGTGCGGCGGTGATCGCCTCGGCGTGGCGGCGGGCCCTCTCCGGCACGGTCAGGGCGTCCTCAAGCCGCTCCAGTCCGTACACCGGGCGGTCGTCGCCGAGCCGTTCGGTGAGTGCGCGGTAGACGGTGGTGGGGCTGCCGGCCGCGTGAAAGAGGAACAGGGGCGGCCGGGTACCGGTGGTGCCGTTCGACGGCCGCAGCGGGGTGGGCCCGCCCGGCGCCGGCTGCCGGATGCGGGCGGCCGCCTCGGCGACGGTCGTGGCGGCGAAGAGGTCACGCAGGGGCAGCTCGGCCCCCAACTCCCTTTCCAGGGAGGTGCGGACCCGGGTGGCCATCAGGGAGTCCAGGCCCAGATCGGCCAACACGGTGGCTGGAGTGATGCGGGCCGCCGGGTGGCCGGTGACGGCTGCGATGTGGTGGCTCAGGCGGGCGATGACCGAGACGTCATCGGCTGAGGTGTCATCGGTGGACGCGGGTGCCGCCGATGTGCGCGCCGTCGGCGTGTGCGCGGCCGACGCGTCCGCGTCGGGAGACGGCTCGTGCTTGTCCCACCGCACCGGGGCGTGGGCGCCGGGGCGACCGTCCGGCCACCAGTACCGCACGTGCCGCCAGCGTGGTGCGGGCAGGTCGATCACCCGGCCCGGGGGCGCCGGCAGCGCCAGCCCCGCCGCGTACAGCGCGCCCAACTGCCGCAGAAACGGGGCGGATCCGTCCGCGTCGCGGCGCAGCGTGCCGACCGCGAGGGCTCCGGGCACGGTGTCCGTCACAGACCGTGTCAGCACCGGGTGGGGCGAGATCTCGACGAAGGCGGTGTGACCGTCGGCCGCGGCCGCGGCCAGGGCCCGGTCCAGGCGCACCGGCCTGCGCAGGTTGGCGGCCCAGTGGGCGGCGTCGAACGCGCTGTCGCCGCGCGGGTCGTCGAGGACCGTGGAGTAGACCGGGACACGGGGCCGGCGGGGCCGGATGCCGGACAGGGCGTCGGTCAGCTCCGGCAGCAGCGGGTCCACCCGGGGCGAGTGACCGGCGCCGGCGACCCGCATCGCCCGGACGGCGCGGCCCTGTTCCTCCAGGAGGCGCACCAGCGGGGCGATCGCCTCCTTGTCGCCGGTGACGACCTTCTGCCGGGGCGAGGAGTGGACCGCGACCTGGACGCCGGGGAAGTCCCTTTCCAGCACCGGCAGTTCGTCGTCCGTCAGGTCGGTCACCGCCATCGCGCCGCCGCGCAGCCCGCCGAGCAGCCGGGCCCGTACGGCGATGACCCGCGCCGCCTGCGGCACGTCGAGGGCGCCCGCGCACACGGCCGCGGCCACCTCGCCCATGGAGTGACCGATGACCGCGGCCGGCTCGGCCCCGTACGAGCGCCACATCTCGGCGAGCGCCAACTGCACGCAGAACAAGGCCGGTTGCGCCACCTCCAGCCGGTCGACGGCGCAACCCGAGGCGAGCTGTTCGTGCAGGGAGAAGCCGCACGCGTCGGCGAGATGGGCGTCGAGTCTCTCGACGGCGGCGGCGAAGACCGGTTCCTCGGCCAGCAGTCCGCGGGCCATGCCGGGCCACTGGCTGCCGTATCCGGAGAACACCCATACCGGGCCGCGGCCGACGAGATCACGGTCACCGGTCAGTACACCGGCGTGTTGACCGCCGTCTCCCAACACGTGCATGGCGTCTGCCAGTTCGGACCGGTCATGGGCGATGACCGCCGCCCGGACCGGTCCGCGTCCCGCGCGTCCCGCGAGCGTGCGCGCCACGTCGGCCGGGCGGGCGCCGCGCCCCTCGGGGGCCCGTAGCCAGGCGGCCAGCCGGCCGGCGGTGTCCCGGACCCGCTCGGTGTCGGCGTCGGACAGGAGGTACAGGCGGGCGGCCGGCTCGGGCACGGACGGCGGCGGGACACCGGGGCGCCACTCCTCCAGTACGGCATGGGCGTTGGTGCCGGCGAAGCCGAAGCCGGAGACCCCGGTGGTGGCCGTGCCGCCGTAGCGGGGCCATGGCTCGGGCTCGGTCACCACCCGCAGCCGTACGTCCTTCAGGGCGCTGCCGTCGGCGCAGTGCAGCGACGGCGGGATGCTGTCGTGGTGGAGGGCGAGCACCGTCTTGACCAGGCCGGCCATACCGGCGGCGGACTCCAGATGGCCGAGGTTGCCCTTCACGGAGCCGAGCAGCAGCGGCTGTTCGGGGTCACGGTCCGCGCCCAGCACGGCGTCGAGGGCCGCCGCCTCCATCGGGTCGCCGAGCGGGGTGCCGGTGCCGTGCGCCTCGACGTGGTCGATGCGGGCCGGGTCCAGTCCGGCACGTGCGTACGCAGTGGTCAGCAGGGCTTGCTGGGCGGCCGGGTTGGGAGCCAGGAGGCCGTTGGAGCGGCCGTCGGAGTTGACGGCGGTGGCCCGGATGACGGCCAGGATCCGGTCGCCGTCCCGTTCGGCGTCGGACAGCCGTTTCAGCAGGACGGCCGCGCAGCCTTCGCCGCGCCCGATGCCGTCGGCCGTCCTGGCGAACGGTTTGCAGCGGCCGTCCGGTGCGAGCGCTCCGGCCCGCCCGAACGCGACGCCGACGACGGGCGACAGCAGCACGTTGACCCCCGCGGCGATCGCCGTGTCGCACTCGCCGGTGCGCAGCGCGACGCAGGCCTGGTGCACGGCGACGAGCGACGACGAACAGGCCGTGTCGACGGCCAGGGCCGGCCCGTGGGTGTCCAGGACGTACGCCAGCCGGCCCGCGGTCACGCTGAGCGCCGCGCCCGCCGGGGCCCAGGGGTCCACGGCGGCCGGGTCGGCGCCGGTGAGCTGCCCGTACTCCGGGGCGGAGACGCCGACGAAGATCCCGGTGGCCGTGCCGGCGAGGGCGGTGACCGGGACGGCGGCGTGGTCGAGGGTCTCACGGACGACCTCCAGCAGGATCCGCTGCTGCGGGTCGAGCACGGCGGCCTCACGCGGCGTGACACGGAAGAAGTCGGCGTCGAATCCCGCGATGTCGTCGAGATAACCGCCGTACGCGGGCGCGTCGGCGGGCGGGAAGGCGGCGACCTCGCGCCAACGGTCCTCGGGAACGCGGCGGACGGCGTCGACCCCGTCGAGCAGCAGCCGCCAGTAGTCGGCCGGCCCGTGCACTCCGCCGGGCAGCCGGCAGCCGACGCCGACGACCGCGACCGGCTCGATCGCCGCGACCGGCTCGGCCGTCGCGACCGGCTCAACCGGCACGCCGGGCCGGGCCGGTGTCGGGGACACCGGCCCGGGTCGCACGGCGGGGTCGCACAGGTACGCCACCAGCGCGTCCCCGGTCGACGCCTCCCAGAGCAGGGTCGACGCAAGCTCGCGGCCCGTCAGCCGGGACAACTCCCCCGCCAGCACGACCGCGTCCCGGGAGGACATGCCGAGGTCGGCCAGCGGCAGGTCCATCGGCACGTCGTCGGGGGCGGTGCCCTGCCAGGCGGCCGCCCGTTCCGCGACCAGCCGGCGCACCGCGCCCGCGTCCACGGGCCTCATGCCACCGTCTCCGGTGCGTAGGCGCCCTCCAGGTAGCGGGCCCGGGTCAGCGCCCGCGACACCTTTCCGCTGGACGTCCGGGGCACCGTGCCGGGCGCGACCAGGACGACGTCGGCCAGCCGCAGTCCGTGCCGGGCGGAGACGGCCGCGCGCACGGCCCGCACCAGGGCCGGTACGTCGATCTCGCCGAGGCTCGTGGTCCGCGCGTGCTCGGCCACGACCACCACCTCCTCCCCCGCACGGCCCGGCACCCCGAACGCGGCGAGCCGGTCCCGCCGCACCGCCGGGTGCGCGTCCTGGGCCGTGGCCTCGACGTCCTGCGGATAGTGATTGCGGCCGTCGACCACGATGAGGTCCTTGAGGCGGCCCGTGACGATCAGCTCCCCGTCCAGCACCGTCCCCAGATCGCCGGTACGCAGCCAGCCACCCGGCACCTCCCCGCCCCCGCCCTCGACCTCGACCTCGCCCCCGCCCTCGACCTCGACCTCGACCTCGACCTCGCTGAGCGTGGCGCCGAAGACGCGCATGGTCTGCGCCGCGTTGTTCCAGTAGCCGCGCCCCACGTTGGGGCCCTGCACCCAGATCTCGCCGATCTCGCCCTCCGGCAGCACCGTGCGTGAGGCCGTGTCGACGATGCGGACCCGCTGGTCCGCCGGGGTGCCGCAGCCGGCCAGCGGCACGGCCGTGGGGTCGTCGGGCCGCGCGGGCAGCGCCTTGCCGACGGTCAGCGCGTCGCGGTCCAGCGTGAAGCGGGCGATCGGCTCGCCCGGCCGGGCGGCGCTGACGAAGACGGTGGCCTCGGCGAGCCCGTACGACGGGCAGTGCGCCTCCGCGCGGAGCCCCTGTCCGGCGAACGCGGCGTGGAAGCGGTCGGCGGTGCCCGGCCGTACCGGTTCGCTGCCGTTGATCAGCGCGGCGACACCGTCCAGCCGCAGCTCCGCCTTCTGGGCGTCGGTGACGGCGGCGGCGCAGTAGTCGTAGGCGAAGTTGGGCGCCGCGCTCACCGCGCGCGGATGGGCGGCCAGCAGCCGCAGCCAGCGGACCGGCTCGTGGAGGAACGCGGCCGGGTCCATGAGGACCGACAGCAGGCCCCGTACGACCGGCGCCGCGACGCTCAGCACCAGCCCCATGTCGTGGTAGAGGGGCAGCCAGCCCACGCAGGTCACCGGGTGGGTGTCGGCGCCGTACGCGGTCAGTGCCTGGCGGGCGTTGGCGACCACGTTGGCGTGGGTGATCTCCACGCCTGCCGGGGCGCGGGTGGAGCCGGAGGTGTACTGCAGGTAGGCGGTGGTGCCGGGCGCGGGCGGCGGCCAGTCGCGCGCGCCTGCGTCGGGGGCCCGGTCCGCCACCACGGCCGGGACCTTCGCGCGCTCGCAGAGGTCCCGGACCTCCGCCGCGGCCCGGTCCGTGGTGACGACGGCCGCGGGCCGGGCGTCGTCCAGCACCGCCAGGAGCCGGTCGCCGTGCCCGGGCAGGCCTGGCGGGTAGAGGGGGACGGCGACCAGCCCGGCGGTCAGGGCCGCCAGGAACCCGGTGACGTAGTCCGTGCCCTGGGGGCACAGCAGCGCGACCCTGTCGCCCGGTTCGGCCACCTCGGCGAGCCGGGCGGCCAGCGCCCGCACCCGCACGTCCAGGCGCTGCCAGGTGAGGGTGCGGTGGACGCCCCGCGAGTGCGGGGCGGGGTGGTCGACGAAGGTGAACGCCCGGCGGTCGGGGGTGGTTTCGGCCCAGTGCCGCACGTACTCGGGCAGGGTCCGGTACGCGGGCGCGAGCGGGGGGCGGCGGCTGTCCATACGGGCGTGGCTCCTCACATCGCGGGTTCGGCTGACGAGTCGGCGGATCAGAGGGGGATGTTGCCGTGCCGGCGCTCCGGCAGCGGGGCGCGTTTGCCGCGCAGGGCGCGCAGGGCGCGGCACAGATGGGCGCGGGTGTCTCGGGGGGCGATGACCGCGTCGACATACCCGCGTTCGGCGGCGGGGTACGGGGTGCCGTGCGTGCTCTCGTAGGCGGCGACAAGGCGGGCGCGCAGGGCTTCGGGGTCGTCGGCGGCGGCCAGTTCACGCCGGTGCAGCACACCGACGGCGCCCTGCGCGCCCATCACGGCGATACGGGCGGTGGGCCAGGCCAGGTTGACGTCGGCGCCGAGGTGTTTGGAGCCCATCACCGCGTACCCGCCGCCGTACGCCTTGCGCACCACGACGGTGACCTTCGGGACGGTCGCCTCGGCGTAGGCGTACAGGAGTTTGGCGCCGCGCCGGATGATGCCGGCGCGTTCCTGGCCGACGCCGGACAGGTAGCCGGGGACGTCCGCGAAGGTCAGCAGCGGGATGCCGAACGCGTCGCAGAACCGTACGAACCGCGCGGCCTTCTCGGAGGCGTCGATGTCGAGGACGCCGGCGGCGTACAGCGGCTGGTTTGCGACCATCCCCACCGTGGCGCCCTCGATCCGGCCCAGGGCGCAGATGATGTTCGGCGCGAACAGCTCCTGCACGGGCAGGAGTTCGCCGTCGTCGACGACCGAGCACAGGATGTCGCGCATGTCGTAGGCCTGGTCGGTCCGGTCAGGGACCACCTCGTCGAGCGAGTGCCCGCCGGCCGCGGCCCCGGGCGCGTACTCGGGCGGCCGTTCCAGGTTGTTGCCGGGCAGGTACGACAGCAGGTCGCGTACGGTGTCGAGGGCGTCCTCCTCGTCGGCGGCCAGGAAGTGGGCGTTGCCGTTGACGGCGTTGCTGGCGCGGGCGCCGCCCAGTTCCTCGGCGGTGGTGCGCTCTCCGGTGACCGTCTCGATGACGTCGGGGCCGGTGACGAACATGTGGGAGGTGCGGTCGACCATCACCGTGAAGTCGGTGATCGCCGGTGAGTAGGCGGCCCCGCCCGCGCACGGGCCGAGGATGACGGAGATCTGCGGGATCACCCCGGACGCCTGGACGTTGCGCCGCACCAGCTCGGCGTAGAGCGCGAGGGAGGCGACGCCCTCCTGGATGCGGGCGCCGCCGGAGTCGTTGAGGCCGACGACGGGGCAGCCGGTCTTCAGTGCCAGGTCCATGAGGGCCACGGTCTTCTCGCCGAAGGCCTCGCCCATGCTGCCGCCGAAGACGGTGGAGTCCTGGGCGAAGACGCAGACCTGGCGTCCGTCGATCATGCCGTGCCCGGTGACGACTCCGTCGCCGTGGGGGCGGCGGGCGCCGTCTCCCGTCGACCGGGCGCGGACGAACAGCCCCGTCTCGGTGAAGGAACCCTCGTCGAGGAGGCGTTCGATCCGCTGCCGGGCACCGAGCGCCCCGCCTCTCCTCGGCACCCCGGGGGCGAGTGCCTGTGCGGTACGGCGTTCCAGGTCCGCGATGCGTTCGGCGGTGCGGTCAGCGGGGGGTCTCACCGTCGCCGTCGGGGACACGGTCGGGGACGTACTCGTCTCTCGCCTCACAGCCACCTCCGAGGTTGTTTTCGAATGTGGCAGTGATACGCGAGGGGAACCGGTCGATTGCGGCGCTGTTTGCGGGAGTTGAGTGCCGGGAGGCGGACGTTCGTGCGGACGTGACAATGCACGGAGAGCCAGAACCAGTACCTGGAGACCGGCGCGGGCGGCGGCTGGTTCCGCTATCGCGTCGAGGACGGCAGGGCCCGGTTCGTGGCCAGGCACGACGACATCGGGAAGGAGGCGGCTCAGTCCTGAAGATCGTCCGAGGCGCCGAGGCCGGTCAGTGCGCCGACCGGGTCCAGGTCGGGGGTGCCTCGGGGCCACCAGTCGTCGTGGCCCGGCTCCGACTCGTAGGCGTACCACAGGCCGTCCCGGCCGAAGCGGAGCTGGAGGTGGCCGCGGGGGTGGGTGAGGTGGTTGCGCCAGGGCCGGAAGGCCGGGAGGTCGGCGGCGAGCAGCAGCGGCCGGGCCCGGTCGAAACGCCCGGCCGGCGGGTCCCAGGGCTCCTCCAGCACGGCCAGCCCCTCCAGTCCGCCCTGGCGCCAGGCGGCGACAGCCCGCGCCAGGTCGCCCGGGGTGCGGCCGACCGCGTCCGCGAGCGTGGCGTAGAGGGCACGGGTGGACGCGGTGAGCCCGGACCCGGGGCGGGCCGCGGCGAGCCGTACCGCGTCCTGCCAGAGGGTCAGTTCGCCGACCGGGTCGCATCCGGTGGTGAGCACGGCGTGGGCGCGGGCCGCCGCGTCGGTGGCCAGCTGGTCCAGCGCGAACGGGTCCGGGCCGCCGGGCACCCCCGGATAGACCGGCGGCTGCTCGGGGTGGGCCGGAACCGGCAACGGGGGCGGCAGCGGCGGACGTTGACGCGGGACGAGGGCCTCGGTGGCCCGGACACCCGGCAGCGAGGCCGGCTGCCGCTCCCGGGCCGCGCGGGCGGCGTTGCGCCGGGACAGCGCGTCGAGCACCTCGCGCTCCCCACGGCCGCGCAGCAGGAGCAGCACGAACGGGTCCGCGTCCAGCAGCCGCGCCGTCTGGTAGCAGAGGGCGGCCGCGTGCTTGCAGGGGTGACCGAAGTCCGGGCAACTGCACCGGGGTTCGAGCTCACCTGGCCCGGGCAGCAACGGCACCCCGGTGTCGGCGAGGCTCTGCGGCAGCTCCCTGTCGAGCAGCGCGGCGATGTCGGCGGGCCGGTCGGCGGCGGCCTCCAGCAGCCGCTCCCACTCGTCCTCGCCGAAGGTCCGCAGCCGCACCTGCACGCGGTACGGCCGGGGCCGGCTGCCCTGCACATACGCCAGGACCAGTCCCGGGGTCACGGTGATGGCGTCCACATGCCCGCGCTCGGCGTAACCCCGCCCCCGCACAAGCCGCTTGGCGTCCAACGCGCCCTCTTCCAGCGCCCGCATCCACGCGTTGCCCCACCAGGTCTCGGCGAAGCCCGAAGCGGCAGCGGGATCGCGAGGCGTCGGGGCAGGAAGGGCGGCGAAGGTACGGCGGAGCTCGCCGTCGCGGTGGGGTGTGGCCATGGTGCGCGGGACGCGCGGGGTCGCGGAGGGGTCAGAGGCCGGGGCGCCCGGCTCCGAGTGAGCCGGGGCGGACACGGCAGGCCGGGGTTCGGGCTCAGGCCGGCTCGGCTTCGGCAGAGCCGCGGCGGACAGGGCGGGCCGGGACTCAGGCTCAGACCGACCCGGCTCCGGATGAGCCGCGCCGGACACGGCAGACCGGGCCCCGGGCTCAGGCTCCGAGCGAGCCGCGGCGGACCCGACAGGCCTGGACTCAGGCTCAGACCGACCCGGCTCCGGGCGAGCCGCGGCGGACGGAGCGGACCGAGCCCCCGACTCAGACCGACCCGGTTCCGTCTCGGGTGCGGCGGTGTTCGGCTCGGCCTCGTCCCTCGGCATCCGGAACGCGGTCGCCAGGAACTGCTTCAGGTCACGGGCGGTGCGGCCGCCGTGAGCCGCGGATGCCGGGGCCGGTGAGGGCGATCGCCGTACCGGGCGGGACGGTGACGGTGCCGAAGCCTCCGCCGCAGCCGCCTCCTCGGCCCGCCTCGCCTCCGCGCGCGCCGCGCGCAGCGCCTCCCGCGCGACGTCACCGGGACGGCTGCCCGGCCGGACGGCAGCGGAGGCGCCGGTGTCGGCCTGGTCCGTCGGGTCGGCGTCGAGCTCGGGCCGGGACTCGGGCTCGGCCTCGGCCTCGGCATCCCGCTGCTCCGCCTCCTTCGCGGCGGCGGCCGCCCGCAGCGCCAGCCGCGCGGCGTCTCCCGGCCTGGGCGCGCGTCCCGCCCGCTCCCCCGCTCCCTCGCCCGGAGCCATCCCGCCGCCCCCGGTCTCCGTCCCGGGTCCCCGCGCCGCCCGCAACGCACGCCGTGCCGCGTCCGCCGGCCGCTGCCCGCCCTCGCCGCTCATGCCGTCCTCCGCAACGACACCAGGTCGGACAGCTCGCGGTCCGTCAGCTCGGTCAGCGCGGACTCGCCGGAGCCCAGGATCGCGTCGGCGAGTGCCCGCTTCGACTCCAGCATCTCGGCGATGCGGTCCTCGACGGTGCCCTCGGTGACCAGCCGGTGCACCTGGACCGGCTGGGTCTGGCCGATGCGGTACGCGCGGTCGGTGGCCTGTTCCTCCACCGCCGGGTTCCACCAGCGGTCGAAGTGGACGACATGACCGGCGCGGGTGAGGTTGAGGCCGGTGCCCGCCGCCTTCAGGGACAGCACGAGGACCGGGGTCGCCCCGCTCTGGAAGCGGTCCACCATGCGCTCCCGCTCCGGCACCGGGGTGCCGCCGTGCAGGAGGTCGACCGGGACCGCGCGAGCCTGGAGATGCGCGGTGATCATGCGGGCCATGCCGACGTACTGGGTGAAGACGAGCGCCGAGCCGTCCTCGGCGAGCACCGTGTCCAACAGCTCGTCGAGCAGGGCGAGTTTCCCGGAGCGCGCGGTCAGGCCCTCGATACGGGTCTCTTCCTTCAGGTACAGCGCCGGGTGGTCGCAGATCTGCTTCAGCGCGCCGAGCAGCTTGAGCACCAGGCCGCGGCGGGCGATGCCGTCCGCCGTCTCGATGGCGAGCAGCGACTCACGCACCACCGCCTCGTACAGCGCGGCCTGCTCGCGGGTGAGCGGGACCGGGTGGTCGGTCTCCGTCTTGGGCGGGAGTTCGGGGACGATGCCCGGGTCGGACTTCTTGCGGCGCAGGAGGAAGGGGCGGACCAGGCGGGCCAGCCGGGCCACCGCCTCCTCGTCCTCGCCGTTCTCGACGGCACGCGCGTGCCGGGCGCGGAAGGACTTGAGCGGCCCGAGGAGTCCGGGGGTGGTCCAGTCGAGGAGGGCCCAGAGTTCGGAGAGGTTGTTCTCCACGGGGGTGCCGGTGAGAGCCACGCGCGCGGGGGTCGGGATGGTGCGCAGTGCCTTGGCGGTGGCCGAGTAGGGGTTCTTGACGTGCTGGGCCTCGTCGGCGACGACCATGCTCCAGGGCTGGTCGGCGAGGCCGGCCGCGGCGGCGCGCATGGTGCCGTACGTGGTGAGGACGAAGCCGCCGTCGAGGCCGTCGAGGGTGCGGTCGGGGCCGTGGAAGCGGCGGACCGGCACGCCGGGCGCGAACCGGGCGATCTCCCGCTGCCAGTTGCCGAGCAGTGAGGCCGGGCAGACCACGAGGGTGGGCTCGGTGCGGGCCCGCTTCAGGTGCAGGGCGATGACGGTGATCGTCTTGCCGAGGCCCATGTCGTCGGCGAGGCAGCCGCCGAGGCCCAGGGAGGTCATCAGGTCGAGCCAGGCCAGGCCCCTCAGCTGGTAGTCACGCAGGGTGGCGTGCAGACCGGCGGGCGGCTCGGCGGGCCGGATGCCGGCGGTGAGGCGGTCGCGCAGGGCCGCGAGGACTCCGACGGGGACCGCCTCGACCCTCTCGCCGTCCACCTCGGCCTCGCCGGTGAGCGCCACCGAGAGCGCGTCGACCGGGTCCAGCAGGCCCAGTTCGCGTTTGCGGGCCTTGCGGACGAGGGCGGGGTCGACGAGCACCCAGCTGTCCCGCAGCCGTACGACCGGGCGGTGGGCCTCCGCGAGGGCGTCCATCTCGGCGTCGCTGAGCGGATCGCCGCCGAGCGCGAGCTGCCAGCGGAACTGGAGCAGTTCCTCGCTCTCGAAGAAGCCGGTGCCGTCGGTGGCGGAGCCGGGGGCGGCCCGGACCACGGCCGCGGCGGTCAGGTCCTGGGCCAGGTCCCGGGGCCAGTGCACGGCGACCCCGGCCGCCGCGAGCCTGGTCGCCGCCACCCCGAGCAGTTCCCCCAGCTCCTCCTCGGAGAGCGCGAGCACGTCCGGCACGTCCTGCTCGGACAGGCGGTCCAGCGGCGGCCACACCCGCGCGGCCCGGCGCACGGCCAGCGCCGCGTCCACCCGTGCGCGGGGGCCGAAGGCCGCGTCGGACCGGCCGGCCCACAGCGCCGCCGCGTCGGTCACCAGGGTCGGGTCGGCCAGGCTGTGGACCTGGACGATTGCCGCTCCCGCGCGCTGCGCGCCCTCTGCGTCGTCGAACAGGTCGTACGCCGCGAGGTCCAGGCGCAGTGAGATGCGCACGCCCGCGTCCATGCCGGCGGCGACCTCCGCGGCCCACTCGTGGGCGTCGGGCAGCCGTTGCGGTTCGCGTGCGGCGAAGGGCCGGCCCGAGGTGTGCGGGGCGGCCGGGGTGCGGGGCAGGGTGTCGGCGACGGCGTCCAGGAAGGAGCGGATCAGTGCTTCCGGCTGGGGCAGCAGGAGCGGGCCGGGGCCGGGCAGCGGGACGGCGTGCCCCTCGGCGGGCAGGGCGGCGGCCACCGCGCGCAGGTGGGCGATGTCGGCGGGCTCCAGCGGACCGGCCCGCCAGGCGTCGTGGCCGGCCGGGGTGAGGCCGGGCAGCAGCCGGCCGCGGGCGGCGAGCCGCAGGGCGTGCTGGGCGGCCGCGCCCCAGCAGGCGGTGGCGGGATGGGCGGCCGGGTCGCGGCGGGCCCGGACGAGCAGCGGGAGGGCGTCGGCGAGCGGCAGCGTGAGCGCGGGCACCTGCCGGCGGCGGACTCCGGTGGCGCCGTGCCGTCGTACGACCGTCAGCTCCTCGGTCGCGGTGCCGGGCAGCGGGTCCCCCTCGGGGTCCCAGAAGGCGATCCGGCCCTGGCGTGGGAGGTCGGCGGGCAGATAGACCGCCGCCAGGCGCACCGGGACGCCCGCGTCGGCCTCGGCCGTGGTGCCGCTCATACGTTCTGCCACCTCCCGCCCACATGTCGGATCAGACGTCTTCGACTGTACGGGCGGGGTCTGACAATCGGCCCCGGCGACCGGCCGGGGCGGCGGCTCACGGGACGGTGCGCGAGACGACGTAGATCATCGGGAAGTTCGGGTCGGCCGTGTTCACCACCAGGTCCTGGGTGGGCGCCGGGTTCTTCTGCTTGTGGGTCAGGCCCGACCAGGGTCCGGGGCCGGTGAACTTCCAGCCGGAGATCTTCTGGTCGCGGGAGCTGATGCTGATGTCGTTCTTCTTGAGGGCGTCCCGGTTGAGGCCCATGCCCTCCAGGAAGCTGTCCAGGCCGGCGCTGTTGGTGCGGAACTGGACGTAGAGACGGCTGGTCTTCCAGTTGTTCGTCTCGTAGTACGCGATCCGGTCGGCCGGGTGCGGGACCGGCACCTGGTAGAGGCGCCGCTGCACCTTCGACGGCCAGCCCGCGGTGAGGCCGGTCGCCGAGTACTTGGACTCCTTGTCCTTGCCGCTGCTTCGGCTCTGGGCGGCGGAGATCACCAGGTAGCCGGCCGGTACGCCGATGAGCAGCACGATGATCAGCAACGTGAGCGCCCGGCGCCTGGCCTTGTGCCGCGGGGTCTCCGGCGGGCGGCGCGGTTCCTCCGGGGACGCGGCCTGGCGGGGCAGCGAAGCGGTCATGCGGTGTCCCGGGTACGGCGGGCCTCCGCGAACCGCTCGTAGCGCTCGTACCGCTCGACCCGGCGCCGCTTGGCGCGCCGGAACCGGCGGGCGACCAGGCGGGCGAGGTCGGCGGCCCCGACCATGCCGGCCTCCGGGCCGAGCTGGGCGCGCGCGATCCGGGCCTCCGGGCGGTAGCCGCGGCCGGTCAGCTGGCGCTTGAACGCGTCCCGCGCGGGGCCGATGAGCAGGTCGTCGGCGGCGCTGACGCCACCGCCGATCACGAAGCAGGACGGGTCGAGGGCCGCGGCGAGGTTGGCGATGCCGACGCCGAGCCACTGGCCGATGTCCTGGAGGAGTTCGACGCACATCGCGTCGCCCTCGCGGGCCAGCTCGGTGATCATCGGGCCGGTGATCTCGTTGATGTTGCCCTTGACGTGCTCGATGATCCCGTACGCCACCGGGGAGTCGGCGGCGGCCAGCTCCTTGGCCTCGCGGACCAGCGCGTTGCCCGAGCTGTACTGCTCCCAGCAGCCGCGGTTGCCGCACGGGCAGCGGTGTCCGCCGGGCACCACCTGCATGTGGCCGAACTCGCCGGCGACGCCGTACTTGCCGCGCTTGACCTGGCCGTCCTCCAGGATCGCGCCGCCGATGCCGGTGCCGAGCGTGATCATGACGAGGTGGTCCTCGCCGCGGCCGGCGCCGAAGCGCCACTCCGCCCAGGCGGCGGTGTTGGCGTCGTTGTCGACGAGGACGGGGACCGAGAGCCGGCCGGAGAGGCGGTCGCGCAGCGGTTCGTTCCGCCAGGACAGGTGGGGGGCGAACAGCACGCGGTTGCGGTCGGCGTCCACCCAGCCGGCGGCGCCGATGCCGACGGCGTGCACGTCGTGCCGGTCGGACAGGTCCAGGACCAGTTCGACGATCGTGTCCTCGACGACCTTCGGGCTCTTGGACTTGTCCGGGGTCTCCGTGCGGAGCTTCTCCAGGATGTTGCCGTCGGCGTCCACGACGCCCGCCATGACCTTGGTGCCGCCGATGTCGATGCCGACGGTGGGGACACGGGGGGCCGTCAGGTGGGACCGGCGCTCCCGGGTACCGACGGTTCGCAGAACCGGGGCTCGGCGGGAGCCGATGGGGGCGGTGAGGTCGCGGTAGGTGCTCATCGGGCTCGATTGTGCCGTACGCGTGCGGGGAGTGCTGTTCGGGGGACATAAGGAAGGCTGCGGCGCCGTTGCCGAGTGCGGGTCGTGCGTGGCTGGTCGCGCCTGCGCGCCGGAGCCGCACATGTCACAGCCCCGCGCCCCTTTTCATGGGCGTTGCGGTGCCCCTCTTCGACCAGCGCGAACGAGCACCGTCACATTGTCAGGACATTGCGACCGGATCGGTGCCGTCCTCAGGATCGCACGAGCAGCTGGAACTCGAAGGAGTAACGGGTCGGCCGGTAGATGTGGTCGCCGAACTCGACGGCGCGGCCGGTGTCGTCGTAGGTGGTGCGCTGCATGGTGAGCAGCGGGGCGCCTTCCGGCTCGGCGAGCCGCTCGGCCTCGGCCGGCGTGGCGCCGCGCGCGCCGATGGACTGGCGGGCGCTGTGCAGGGTGATCCCGGCGGCCCGCATGAGCCGGTACAGGCCGGTCGCCTCCAGCTGGACGGTGTCCAGGCCGAGCAGGCCGGGCGGCAGGTAGTTGGTCAGGTACGCCATCGGCTCGCCGTGCGCCAGCCGCAGCCGCTCGATCCGGTGCACCTCGGTGTCCTCGGCGACGCCGAGCGCGGCCGCGACCTCGGCCGACGCCGGGACCACGGTGTTGACCAGCACGTTCGTCGCGGGACGCTGGCCGGCAGACTCCAGGTCGTCGTAGAGGCTGCTGAGTTCCAGCGGGCGTTTGACCTGGCTGTGCACGACCTGGGTGCCGACGCCCCGGCGGCGGACGAGGAGGCCCTTGTCGACCAGGGACTGGATGGCCTGGCGGACGGTCGGGCGGGACAGGCCGAGCCGTGCGGCGAGCTCGATCTCGTTGCCCAGCAGGCTGCCGGGGGTGAGCGAGCCGTGCTCGATGGCCGCTTCCAGCTGCTGGGCGAGCTGGAAGTACAACGGGACCGGGGAGCTCCGGTCCACACTGAGGTCGAGCGTCACGGTCGGGTCCACATCTGGTTTCGGCACGGGGCCGAGCGTATCCCCGTGACGGGTTGACGGGAAGTTGTGTAGTTCGATTGTCCGGACATACGGATTGACAGCGCGCGGGGTGCACCAGCACCGTGTTTCCATGCGCATCGGGGTCATCGGGACGGGCCGCATCGGCACCATTCACGCGAACACGCTCAGCCGTAATCGCGAGGTCGGATCGCTGATCCTCACGGACGTGGATCCCCAGCGGGCCCAGGACCTGGCGCACCGGCTCGGAGAGACGGCGGCCCCCGGCACGGACGAGATCTTCAAGTGGGGTGTGGACGCGGTGGTGATCACCGCCGCCACCTCGGCCCACGCCGACCTGATCGGCCGGGCGGCCCGCTCCGGGCTGCCGGTCTTCTGCGAGAAGCCGATCGCCCTCGACCTGCCGGGCACGCTGTCCGCCCTGGCGGAGGTGGAGAAGGCCGGCACGGCGCTGCAGATGGGCTTCCAGCGCCGCTTCGACAAGGGGTACATCGGGGCCCGGGAGGCGGTGCGCTCGGGCCGGCTCGGGCGGCTGCACACGGTCCGGGCGCTGACCTCCGACCAGTCCCCGCCTGCGCCTGAGTGGCTGCCGCTGTCCGGCGGGCTGTTCCGGGACGCCCTGATCCACGACTTCGACGTGCTGCGCTGGGTGACCGGCCGCGAGGTGGTGGACGTGTACGCGACCGGTTCGGACGCGGGGCCCGCGATGTTCCGCGAGGCGGGGGACGTCGACACGGGCGCGGCGGTGCTCACTCTGGACGACGGCACGCTGGCCACGGCGACGGCGACCCGGCTGAACGGCGCCGGATACGACGTGCGGATGGAGCTGGCCGGCGAGCTGGACACCGTGGTGGTCGGCCTGGACGACCGTACGCCGGTGGCCTCCACCGAGCCGACCGGGCCGCCGCCCGCGGACAAGCCGTGGCCCGGCTTCCTGGAGCGGTTCGGACCCGCCTACGAGGCCGAGCTGTGCGCCTTCGTCGACGTGGTGCGGGGCACGCTGGCCAACCCCTGTGACGGGCGCGAGGCGCTGCAGGCGCTGCGGATCGCGGAGGCCTGCGAGATCTCCCGGCGCGAGCGCAGGCCGGTGGCGCTCGCGGAGATCCCGGACCGGCCGGCCTGACCGCCGGCCCGGACCGGCCGGACCGGCCCCGCGCGGTCGGCCCGGGAAGGCGTGGACCGCGGCTACCAGCGCACCGGGAGGCTGCGCACCCCTCGCATGAGGGTGCCCGGCAGCCACTCCCCGTGCGGGCCGTCCAGGGCGAGGTCCGGGGCGCGCTCCAGGAGGGTGCGCAGGGCGGTCCGGCCCTCCAGGCGGGCCAGGGGTGCGCCCAGGCAGTAGTGGATGCCGTGGCCGAAGGCGAGATGGCCGCGGTGGTCGCGGCGGATGTCGAAGCGGTCGGGCTCGGGATAGCGGTCCGCGTCGCGGCCGGCGCCGACGAGGCTGATCATCACGGGGTCGCCCCGGTCGATGGCGGTACCCGCGATCTCCAGGGGCTCGGCGGCGTACCGGTACGTGGCGTTCTCCACCGGGCCCTCCCAGCGCAGGGTCTCCTCGACCGCGCCGTCCAGGAGGCTCATGTCGGCGCGCAGCGCGGCGAGTTGGTCCGGGTGGGTGAGCAGGGCGAGGACGCCGTTGCCGATGAGGTTGACGGTGGTCTCGTGGCCGGCGATCAGCAGCACGTAGGCCATCCCGCGCAGTTCGCCGGCGGAGAGCCGGTCGCCGTCCTCGGCGGTGGTGCGGATCAGGTCGCTGAGCAGGTCGTCGCTCGGTCCCGCGCACCGCTTGTCCTCGATGAGCTCGGCGAGATAGCCGGCGAGCTCGACGAACGCGTCGTACTCGCTGCTCGGGCGGCTGGACGCGACCACCTCGTGGGAGAGCTTGCGGAACCGGGCGCGGTCCAGCTCGGGGACCCCGAGCAGTTCGCTGATCACCGTGAGCGGCAGCGGGTAGGCGAGGGCGTCGATGAGGTCGGCGCGGCCGCGCGGGAGCATCTCGTCGAGGAGCCGGTCGGTGATCTCCTGGATTCTCGGGGCCAGTGCGGCCACCCGGCGGGCGGTGAACGCGCGCGTGATCAGGCCGCGCAGCCTGGTGTGCTGAGGCGGGTCGGTGACCAGCAGGTACTTGCCGATCAGCTCCTCGTCGACGAACTGGAAGCCGGCCTTCTCGGTGTCCTTCGCCAGCCTGGCGTCGGCGAGCGCGGTGCGCGCCTCCTCGTAGCCCACGATCAGCCAGGTCTCGTGGTACTCGCCGGGCAGGGGCCAGCGCACCCGGTGCACCGGGCCGCGTTCGCGCAGCCGCGCGTACACGGTGTGCGGGTCCGTGCGCAGATCCTCGCCGTACTCGCCGAGGTCGATCATCTCCATGCTGTGCTCCCCCTTCGAGAGGCCCCGAGGCCGGTCCCGTACCCGGTGAACGGACGGGCCGTCCCACAGGTGCCCTGTTCGTGGGTCTTGGCGGAGGCGACGCTCATGAAGAGTCCGGTGGCGATCTCGGCGTTGGCGGGGCCGCGGCCGGCCGCGACGGCGACCTCGCGCTCGCGGTCGTTGAGGGCGGCGAGCCGGTCACGCGCGCGCCTGCCGGATACCGACCCGGGCGCCGGCCGCGTGCCGCATCAGCTGCCGGGTCACGGCCGGCGCGGGCGGTACGCCGGGGCCGTCGGCCGGCCGGACCGGCGTCGGGGCCGAGTTCATGGATCACGGCGGAGGGGCAGAGCCTGCGCCACGCGCGCGTGCGGGCGCGCGGACGGCGTGGAGACACCAGGCGGTCGGTTAACTCCGCGAAAACTCATCGGACTTGACGGGAAATTCCGCAGAGTTGTCATTGACATGCCACACTCTACGCGCGTCATCATGGAGCCATGAGATTCCCCCCACGAATCACCCGCATCGGCGCCGCCGGCGCCCTCCTGTCCGCCCTCCTCGTCGGTGGCACCGTCACCGTCACCACGGCGGACGCCGCTGCCAGTTCGGTCGGCAGCATCTGCTACGGCGACCTGCCGTCGCAGGCGTACGACACGCTGGACCTGATCGCGTCGGACGGCCCCTTCCCGTACTCGCAGGACGGGACCGTCTTCCGCAACCAGGAGGGCCTCCTGCCCGGTGAACCGTCCGGGTACTACCACGAGTACACGGTGATCACGCCCGGCTCCTCCACGCGCGGCGCACGCCGCATCATCACCGGCGAGGAGAGCCAGGAGGACTACTACACCGCCGATCACTACGCCTCGTTCGACCTGATCGACTTCGACTGCTGAGGCCCGGCGCCGAGCCCCTCGCACCGTGCACCCCACGGCACGGAGCGGGGGCCCGGCAGACCGGCCGCCGGCCGGTCGAGCGCGGGTCCGCTCGCAGGTCAGGGTGGCGGTACGGCGGCGCGGTTCGCGGTGCCGTCACGGCGTGAGGATCACCTTTCCGGCGACCGTGCCGGACTCGGCGAGCCGCATCGCCTCCGCGACCCGGGCGAGCGGCAACCGGGCGGCGATCGGCGCGTCGATGTCGCCCCGCCGCAGCGCGTCGAGGACTTCGGTGAGGTCGGCGCGGAGCCGGGCACGGAAGCTGTCCTTCTTCCTGGCTCCGGCCCACACGTTGAAGAAGGAGGCGTGCCGCCCGTTGGGCAGCGCGTCCCAGAGCATCAGCCGGCCGACCGTCTTGAGCACCGGCCACATCTTGGAGCCCCCGACGTCGCGGGTGGATGCGGAGCCGTAGGAGACGAGGGTGCCACCGGGGGCCAGCAGCCGCCAGGAGTCGATGACGCTGCGGCCACCGACGTGGTCGAAGACGGCGTCCACACCGCCGGGGGCGATCTCGCGCACGCGGGCCGGGACGTTCCCGGACCGGTAGTCGATCGGGGTCACGCCCCGCTCCCGCAGGCCGGCGTGATGGCGGGGCGAGGCCGTGCCGATCACCTTCACCCCGGCGAGCCTGGCGAGCTGGACCAGGATGGAGCCGACACCGCCGTTGGCGCCGTGCACCAGGATGGTCTGGCCGGCCTTGACGCACGCCGTGCGGTGCAGCATCTGCCAGGCCGTGATCCCGTTGATGACGAGGGTCTCCGCCTCGGCCGCGCCGACCCCGTCCGGCACCGGGACCGCGTCCGCCGCGTCCACGACGACATGGCTGGCCCAGCCGCCGACCTTGACCAGTGCGGCGACCCGGGTTCCGGCCAGGTCCGGGTCGACGCCCGGGCCCGTGGCGCGGACGGTACCGACCAGGTCGTAGCCGGGCGAGAAGGGGAACGGCGGCTGGTCGAAGTACTTGCCCCGGCGCATCTGCTGCTCCGCGAAGGAGACGCCGGTCGCCTCCATCCGGATCACGACCTGGCCGGGCCCGGGGACCGGGACCGCCCCGTGACGGATCAGCAGCCCTTCCGGCTCGACCTTGCCCGGCAGAACGACCTGGGTGAGTTGTTCGGCGCTCACGGCGACCTCCTACATCCCGGATGAGTTAGCTGGCTGGCATCGCTTCTGCGAGAGGCTCTAACGAAGATGAGACCAGCAAACCGCGATATCGTCAAGCAATAGTGACAGTATATAACTGAAGTGCGGGATCGCAGGCGCCGCACGCCACGGAACAGCCCCGCCGGCAGTTGCCGGCGGGGCTGGAGAGTCTCGTCAGGGCGACGCGCGCCCGACGGCCGTCAGCGGAGCTGGAAGGCGTCGGCCAGGAGGGCCGTCTGCACGTCGAGAAGGGTGGCGGGGCTGTGGCCCATCCCCGTGAACTGGCCCGCGGTCTCCAGGCCCACCGTGCCGTGCAGCAGCGGCCAGGCCATGATGGCGCCGGTCAGCGCCACCGCCGCCGCCGGATCGGTGGCGGGCAGACGCGTCCACTGCCGCACCCACGCGGTCACGTCCGGCTCGTCGCGCAGCCAGATCTGGAACTCCGCCAGCAGCGGGTCCAGGCCGGCCAGCGGCCGGCCCTCGGCGAACACGGGCAGGAACGGCCCGAGGACCGACCGGGCCTTCAGCACGGTCTCCGGTGGCGCCGTGAAGCCCGCCACCGGGGTGCCCTGGAGGAGCAGGTACAGATGCGGATGCGTCACCGACCACGCGCGGTATCCCCTGGTCAGCGCGAACAGTGCCGCGCGCCCTCCGCCGTCGGTGTCCACCGCGTCAACTGCCTCGGCCGCCGCCGTGTAGGCGTCCAGGACCAGTTCGGCCAGCAGGTCGTCGCGGCTGGCGTAGTAGCGGTAGAGCGCGGGACCCGACATCCCGATCTCCTTGGCGATCCGCAGCAGCGCCACACCTTCGATGCCGCCGGCGGCGAGCTGGCGGACAGCCACTTCCTTGATCTCCGAGCGGGTCTGTTCCCGGTACCGCTCGCGCGGACTGCGCACCTGGCCTGCCATGACCGGTCCTCCTGCGGCTCACACCGGGGTGCCCGGCACTCCGGCTCCGACCCTTCCGGGTCGCCATCTGTCCTTGCAGGCGTTTCACTCTATCGCTTGTGCGACAGATACCCGCCGGCTCTCGCCAGGACGGCAGCGACAGCGACAGCGACAGCGACAGCGACCCAGCATGCGGCCAGCGGGCCCGGCACCGCCGCTAGGCGTTCGCCTCGGCGATGTACGAGCCGTACTCGGGGCGGCCCGCGGTGTCGTAGGACTGGATGGACACGCCCGCCGCGGTGACCCGGCCCGCGGTGTGCCGGAACTTCGTCGGCTCGGCGCCCTCCTGGAAGAAGCGGCGGCCCGAGCCCAGGACGACGGGGAAGGTCACCAGGTGGAGGGTGTCGAGGAGGCCGAGGTCCAGCAGGGAGCGGACCAGCGCGCCGCTGCCGTGCACCTGGAGCTCGCCGTCGGTGCGCTCCCTGAGGGCCGTGACCTCCTTGGCGAGGTCGCCGGCGAGGACCGTGGTGCCGGACCACGCGGGGTCGGTCAGGGTCGCGGACGGGACGTACTTCGGGAGCGCGTTGAGCTTGGCCGCGATCAGGTTGCCGGGTTCGGTGATCCTCGGCCAGTAGGAGGCGAAGATGTCGTACGTACGGCGGCCGAGCAGGAAGGCACCCGCCCGCTCGAAGACCTCGGTGACGAACCTGCCGAAGTCCTCGTCGCCGTACCGGAAGCTCCAGCCGCCGTGCGTGAAGCCGCCGCTGGGGTCCTCCTCGGGGCCGCCGGGCGCCTGGTAGACGCCGTCGAGGGTGACGAACATGGTGGAGACGAGCTTGCCCATGAGAGGTGCCTGCTTCCCGGGGTGGGGCCGGTTGTCGTCAGCTGAGACCCCCGCGGCGGCCGCGACTCATCGGTCGGCCGGCCTCCGGTGTGCGCTCACCCCGCGTTCGTCGAGAACAGTCCGCCCGTCGGGCCCTGCTTGTCGCCGCCCTGGGCCTTCTTCAGGGCGTTGGCGAGGCTCTCGATGGTGAGGGACTGCAGGATCACCCGGCCGTTGCCCTCCAGGGTGGCCAGGGAGAGGCCCTCGCCGCCGAAGACCGCGTTCATGATGCCCTGGCGGTTGAGGCCGCCGACGCGCTGGACGCCGTACTGGATGCCCTCCTCGAAGGCGACGACGCAGCCCGTGTCGACCTCGATACGGCCGCCGAAGTCCGCGGGGTTGAGGTCGATGAAGTTGCCCGCGCCGGCGATGATCACCGTGCCGTGGCCGGTGAACTTCTCCAGGATGAAGCCCTCGCCGCCGCTCATGCCGGTGCGGCCGCCCCGGAAGGCGATGCCGAACTCGACGGTGGACTCGGCCGCCACGAACGCGTCCTTCTCGGCGAACCAGGCACGCCGGCCGTCGAGCTCCAGGGCGCGCATCTCGCCGGGCAGCACACCGGCGAAGCCGACAGTGCCCTCCCCGCCCTGGGAGGTGAAGTACTGGAACGCCAGCGACTCGCCGGCGATCATGCGCTGGCCGACCTGCATGGCGGTGCCCATGGCCTGGCGCAGCATGCCGCCCATGCCGCCACCGCCGCCCTGCGGCTGGCCGCCGTTGCCCGACGGGCCGCTCAGCCGGGTGTCCATGGTCACGTTCGTCGTCTTGAACAGGAACTTGCCGGCCTCGCAGTAGACGGTCTGGCCGGGGCGCAGGTTGACGATCGCCATCTGCATGGCGTTGCCGACGATTTCTTGCTGAAGAGTCACGGCAGAAGAACGTAGTCGACGCTCCGGCGGTTCCCTGGCCCGCCCACCCTGCTCGCGGGCGGGCACGCATGAGGGGTCAGGACAGTTCGCGGTGCCTTGTGGTCAGGGCCGCTGTTCCCGCCCCGGTCGGCGTTGCGAACAGGCGGAGCCGGGAGATGCCGCCGTCCGGGTAGATGTCCACGCGCGCGTGCGTGCCCACGGCGGGGTCCGGCAGCACGAAACGGTGGTTCGTGTCGGGCTGGAGCCGGGTGCGCGGGAGGATCTCGTGCCAGTCGCCGTCCTCGCCGTCCCGCACCGACACCGACGCCCAGCCCGCGCTGTTGCCCTTCAGGTACGCCGTGTCGATCTCGACCGCGCGGATCTGGGACTGGGCGGCGAGCCGGTAGCGGATCCAGTCGTTGCCCTGGTCGCGGCGGCGGCGCGTCTCCCAGCCGTCGTCCATCTTGCGGGAGCGGCCCGGCTGGATGGTGTTGGTGGCAGGCGAGTAGAAGAGGTCGGACGCGTCCTCGACCTGGCCGCCGTTCTCCAGAGCGGCCACGTCGAAGGTGCCGAGCACGGCGAGCCACTCGGGGTCGGGGACGACCTCGCCGTACACGCGCAGGCGCGCGATGCCGCCGTCGGGGTGCTGGTTGACGCGCAGGTGGGTGAAGCGCTGTTCCAGGGAGACCGCGAAGCCGTTCGCCGCGTGGCCGCCGACGGGCGTGCGCGGGACGAGGGTCGTCCACTTCACGTCGTCGCCGAGCAGTTCCTCGGGGGACGGCGAGCCGGCGACCGACGTGCCCTCGACCGACACCGCCTGGGGGTAGTTGCCACGGAAGTGGGCCGTGTCGACGACGATCCCGCGGACGACCCCGGGAGCGCCGAGGCGCACCAGTGCCCAGTCGTGGTCCTCGGCGGTGGGCCAGGGCCGGCCGGCCGAGATCCCGCGGCGGCGGCGCGTCTCCCAGCCGTCCATGATCTTGCCCTTGTGCCCGAAGCGCTCGGGGTCGAACTCGGCCCGTCCCGGCACCAGCAGGTTCTCCCGCTGGGCGAAGAACTCGTCGTTGGCGGCGATGACCCCGGCCCCGAGCCGCCGGTCGGCGAGGTCGGCGTACCGGGTGAAGGGGAAGGCGGCGGTGCGGTAGTCGGCGTACGGGTCGCCGCCGGAGTAGGGGTGCGCGTCGCCGGTGAAGGTCGGGATCGCCGTCAAAGAAGTGCTTCCTTCCGGGTGTCGGCCGTTGCGGGTACGGGAGACGAGGCGGTCAGGGGGCAGGGGTGAGGAGGCGGCCCCGCGGGGGCGTGAACTCGCCGTTCGCGACGATGCGTTCGCCGTGCAGCCAGGTGGACTTCACGACGCCGTACAGGGTCTTGCCGGCGTACGCGGTGACCCGGTTGCGGTGCTGCAGCCCCGCCGGGTCCACGGTGAAGGTCTCGTCGGGCGCGAGGACGGCGAAGTCGGCGTCCCGGCCCGCCGCGATGGCGCCCTTGCGGTCGTCGAGGCCGACGAGCGCGGCCGTACGGGCCGACATCCAGCGGACCACGTCCTCAAGACCGTGGCCGCGCTCACGGGCTTCTGTCCATACGGCGGCGAGGCTGAGCTGGAGGCCGGAGATGCCGCCCCAGGCGGTCGCGAAGTCGGCGGTCTTCAGGTCGGCCGTGGCCGGCGAGTGGTCGGTGACGACGCAGTCGACGGTGCCGTCGGCCAGCGCCTGCCAGAGCAGGTCCTGGTTGGCCGCCTCCCGGATGGGCGGGCAGCACTTGAACTCGCTGGCACCGTCCGGGACCTCCTCGGCGGTGAGGGTGAGGTAGTGCGGGCAGGTCTCGACGGTGAGGCGGACGCCGTCCGCCTTGGCCGCCGCGATCAGCGGCAGCGCGTCGGACGAGGACAGGTGCAGGACGTGCACGCGCGCGTCCAGGCGCCTGGCCTGGGCGATCAGCTGGGCGATCGCCGTGTTCTCCGCGTCGCGCGGGCGGGAGGCGAGGAAGTCCTCGTACTTGGGGCCGCCCCGGTGCGGGGCGGCTTCCAGGTGGTGCGGGTCCTCGGCGTGCACGATCAGCAGGCCGTCGAAGGAGGCGATCTCCGCCAGCGACCGCGCCAGCCGCTCCTGGTCGAGGTGCGGGAACTCGTCCACGCCGGACGGCGACAGGAACGCCTTGAAGCCGAAGACCCCGGCCTCGTGCAGCGGGCGCAGGTCCTTGACGTTGTCGGGCAGCGCGCCGCCCCAGAAGCCGACGTCGATGTGCGCCTTGTCCGCCGCGACCTGCCGCTTGACGCGCAGGTGCTCGACGGTCGTGGTCGGCGGGAGGGAGTTGAGCGGCATGTCGACCAGGGTGGTGATGCCGCCGGCCGCCGCCGCGCGGGTGGCGGTCCAGAAGCCCTCCCACTCGGTGCGGCCGGGATCGTTCACGTGGACGTGGGTGTCGACCAGGCCGGGCAGCAGGATGTCGTCGCCGAAGTCCTCCCGGCGGGCGCCCGCCGGGACGGGGGCGTCGTACGGCAGTACGGCCGTGATCGTCCCGGCGGACACGGCGACCGAGGCGGCCCGCGTCCCCTCCGGGGTGATGACGCGCGTCGAGCGCAGCACCAGTTCAGCCTCGGACATCCGGACCCCTCTCTCCGCCGCCCAATTCAACGTTCTGTTGAAGGAGTCTTCACTCCCGCTCCGGCGCCGTCAAGGGCACACTGCTTCTCGGGGGCCCCGCGTGCGGTCACTCTGGACGTTTCCACAAAGCGGAATTACGATTCCGACAAGCAGAACGTAGCCAGCTACGACCAGGGAGTCAACCGACTGCCGGGTAGGCTTCTGCCCTTCCCGCCAGTCCCGAAAGGAACGCGCCGTGCCGACGTCCCGCGCCAGCACCACCGACTCCGCCAAGTCCAGCGGCGGCGGGGTCCAGTCCCTTGAGCGCGCCTTCGATCTGCTGGAGCGGATGGCGGACGCGGGCGGCGAGGTGGGCCTCAGTGAGCTGTCCGCGAGCAGCGGGCTGCCGTTGCCGACGATCCACCGGCTGATGCGCACGCTGGTCTCCTGCGGCTATGTGCGGCAGCAGCCGAACCGGCGGTACGCCCTCGGGCCCCGGCTGATCCGGCTCGGCGAGTCGGCGTCCCGGCTGCTCGGCACCTGGGCGCGGCCGTACCTCGCGCGACTGGTCGAGGAGACCGGGGAGACGGCGAACATGGCCTTGCTCGACGGCGACGAGATCGTGTACGTGGCGCAGGTGCCGTCGAAGCATTCGATGAGGATGTTCACGGAGGTGGGGCGGCGGGTGCTGCCGCATTCCACGGGGGTGGGGAAGGCGTTGCTGGCGAACGTGCCGGATGCCGAGGTGCGGGCGCTGCTGGGGCGGACCGGGATGCCGGCGGCGACCGAGCGGACGATCACCACTGCGGAGGGGTTCCTGGCCGCCCTCGCGGAGGTGCGGGAGCTCGGGTACGCCGTGGACGACAACGAGCAGGAGGTGGGGGTGCGCTGCCTGGCGGTGTCCGTGCCGGACTCGCCCACCGCGGCGGCCATTTCGATCTCCGGGCCTGCGGGGCGGGTGACCGAGGCGGCCGTCGAGAAGATCGTGCCGGTGCTGCAGCAGGTGGCTGTCGAGTTGTCCCGGGCGTTGGTGAGTTCGGGGGCCTGAGGGGCAGCGTCGGCAGGAGCGGGTGCGGGTGCGGGTGCGTGGGGGCTGGCCGCGCCCACGCGGCGCAGCCGCACATCAATACCGCCCCGCGCCCCTGGGTTGGTGGCCTTGGGGGCGTTTCAACGTCTCGGTTCGCCGAACAGGTCCACCGCCTGACGTACGTCCGACAGGCCCCGCGACAGCGCGCTCACCGAGCCGATCGCGCCCGCGATCAGTAACAGCGACCGGCGCAGGCGCGGAATCTCCGAGATGCCGCCCGTCGTCATCGCCGCCAGGGCCGCCAGTTCGTCCTCGGCTATCACGCGGTCCGGGAACTCGGCCGGATGCGCGGCCAGTTCGCGGCGCAGCCGGGAGACCGCCGTGCGCAGTTCCGTCACCCTCGGATCCTCGTCGCTGCCGGTCACTGGCCTCTGTCCCAAGCTCCGCAACACAGCTCTCCCCCCTCGCCAGGCGCCCCAGGACAGCGGTCGGGCGCCCGGGGACGCGGGTCAGTAAACGCCCTCCCGTACGGAAAGCGCTACAGCGCGGACCGAATTTCAGCCCTGGGGAACCGGCCGCCCGCTCCCGCGTCGGGTATGCAGGACGCATGACGTACACGCATGACCGGATCGCCGGGCTGCTGCTCGCCGCCGGCGGCGGCAGACGGCTCGGCGGGCGCCCCAAGGCGCTGCTGACGCACCGGGGGCGGCCACTGGTGGAGTACGCGGTCGAGGCGCTGCGCACGGGCGGCTGCGGGCCGGTGCACGTGGTCCTGGGGGCCGCGGCGGACGACGTGCGGATGCGGGCCCGACTCGGCGGCTGCGTGGTCGTGGAGAACCCGGACTGGGCCGCGGGCATGGGGTCCTCACTGCGGGTGGGACTTGAGTCGCTCGCCGGGGCGGGGGTACGGGCAGCCCTGGTGTCGCTGGTGGATCAGCCGGGGATCGGGGCGGCGGCCGTCGCGCGGGTCGTCGCCGGCTTCCGGGACGAGTCGTCGCTGGTGTCGGCCGCGTACGACGGAGTGCGCGGCCATCCCGTCCTCTTCGGCTCGGCCCACTGGGCGGGGATCGCGGCGAGCGCGACCGGGGACCGGGGCGCCCGCGCCTATCTCAAGGCCCACGAGGACGCGATCACGCTCGTCGAGTGCGGGGATGTGGCCGAGCCGTACGACATCGACACGGAAGCGGACCTGAGCCACCTTGAGTGAACGGGATGGCACGGAGCGCCACGGTGGCTCGACTCGGAGAATCTCGACATCAACAAACCATTGAACTTCCACAATGAGGAAACTAGTATCCACTGTTCAGAAGCGCCCGGCCCCTGACCGGGCCTGCTTCGCTCCACCCGGAACGACTGGCACCCGGTGCCACCGCTGAAGGAAGTGACAGCTCATGTCCGCACCAGCGCCGTCTCCGCTGGCCATCGTCGACGCCGAGCCCCTGCCCCGGCAGGAGGAGGTCCTCACCGACGCGGCGCTCGCCTTCGTGGCCGAGCTGCACCGGCGGTTCTCGCCGCGCCGCGCCGAACTCCTCGCCCGCCGTGCCGAGCGCCGCGCCGAGATCGCCCGCACCTCGACCCTGGACTTCCTCCCGGAGACCGCCGCCGTCCGCGCGGACGACTCCTGGCGGGTGGCCCCCTCCCCCGCGGCCCTGAACGACCGGCGGGTCGAGATCACCGGTCCGACCGACCGCAAGATGACCATCAACGCCCTCAACTCGGGCGCCCGGATCTGGCTGGCGGACTTCGAGGACGCCTCCGCGCCGACCTGGGAGAACGTCGTCCTCGGCCAGCTGAACCTGATCGACGCCTACACCCGGAACATCGACTTCACGGACCCGGCGAGCGGCAAGTCGTACGCCCTGCGCCCCGACGAGGAGCTCGCGACGGTCGTGATGCGGCCGCGCGGCTGGCACCTGAACGAGCGGCACGTCGAGGTCGACGGCGAGCAGGTGCCCGGCGCCTTCGTCGACTTCGGGCTCTACTTCTTCCACAACGCCCAGCGGCTGCTGGACCTCGGCAAGGGACCGTACTTCTACCTCCCGAAGACCGAGTCGCACCTCGAAGCCCGGCTCTGGAACGACGTGTTCGTCTTCGCACAGGACTACGTGGGCATCCCGCAGGGCACCGTCCGCGCCACCGTGCTGATCGAGACGATCACGGCCGCGTACGAGATGGAGGAGATCCTCTACGAACTCCGCGACCACGCCTCGGGGCTGAACGCCGGGCGCTGGGACTACCTGTTCTCCATCGTGAAGAACTTCCGTGACGGCGGGCCCAGGTTCGTCCTCCCGGACCGCAACGCGGTGACCATGACGGCCCCGTTCATGCGGGCGTACACCGAACTCCTCGTCCGTACCTGCCACAAGCGTGGCGCGCACGCGATCGGCGGTATGGCGGCCTTCATCCCGTCCCGCCGGGACGCCGAGGTCAACAAGGTCGCCTTCGAGAAGGTCCGCGCCGACAAGGACCGCGAGGCGGACGACGGTTTCGACGGCTCCTGGGTCGCCCACCCCGACCTGGTCCCGATCGCCCTGGAGTCCTTCGACCGGGTCCTCGGCGACAAGCCCAACCAGAAGGACCGGCTGCGCGAGGACGTCCACGTCGAGGCCGCCGACCTGATCGCGATCGACTCGCTGGCGGCCAGGCCGACCTACCCGGGCCTGGTCAACGCCGTCCAGGTGGGCATCCGTTACATCGAGGCATGGCTGCGCGGGCTCGGCGCGGTGGCCATCTTCAACCTCATGGAGGACGCGGCCACCGCCGAGATCTCCCGTTCGCAGATCTGGCAGTGGATCAACGCGGGCGTCGAGTTCGAGAACGGCGAGAAGGCCACGCCGGAGCTGGCCCGCAAGGTCGCCGCCGAGGAACTCGCCGCGATCCGCGCGGAGATCGGCGAGGAGGCCTTCGCGGCCGGCCACTGGCAGCAGGCCCACGACCTGCTGCTCACCGTCGCCCTCGACGAGAACTACGCGGACTTCCTGACACTGCCGGCGTACCAGCAGCTCAGGGGCTGATCCTTCAGGACGCGGGCTTGTCCGAGTGGCCCAGGGACTTCCCCGGGGCCACTCGGTCACGGACGGCCTGCTTGACGGCCGTGGGCTCGGGGAAGCCCTGCTCGCGCCGGTCCCACACGACCTCGTCACCGACCCGTACGACGAAGACGCCGCCCTTGCCCGGCTTCAGCGCCAGCTCCGTCAGCTCGGTCTCGAAGGTGGTCAGCAGCTCCTGCGCCAGCCAGGCCGCCCGCGGCAGCCAGCGGCACTGGGTGCAGTACTCGATCTCGACGCGCCGGCTGTCACTCGTCACTTCGCTCATCCGAGATGCACCGACCAGTCCTGTCGGGCCGCAGGTCTGCCGTGCAGGTCGGGTACCCGCTTCAGCCAGTCCGGGCGTCCCTGCCGGGTCCTGGCCGCGCGGGCGGCCTCCTCGTCCGCGAGCTGGTCGCGGGTCGGGAAGTCGGTGGGGAGCCACTCGGTGGAGGCCCGCACCCGGGCCAGCAGATAGCCGACGTAGGCCTCGCGCATCTCGTCGGGCGTGCCGAAGTCGGTGAGCCAGGCGTCCGGGACCTCGGCGAGGATGTCCCGGAGCAGCTTCTCGGTCACCCTGGGCGCGAGTTCGGCGTCGGCGGCCCGGGTGTCGGGGGCGTACCGGCCGAGGGCGTGGTGCCGGAAGTCGTACGCCTTGCCGGGGACCGAGGTGCCCCAGCGGTGGTGGAAGACGAGGGCGGCGCCGTGGTCGATGAGCCACAGGCGCGGGGGTGCGATGCCGAAGGTCGGCCAGACCATGAGGTTGGAGCTGTGGACCGTCCGGTCGACGTTGACGGTGAGCGCGTCCAGCCAGACGATCCGGCCCGCCTCCGAGGGATCCACCGGGAAGACGTCGGCGATCTGCGGGGTGAAGTCCTCCGCACCGGGCAGGAAGTCCATCCCGAGGTTGACCCCGCCACTGGCCGCGTGCAGGTCGCGGACCTCCTGGTGCGGCTCGGCGTCGGCGATCGCCGGGTCGAAGTGGACCAGGACCAGCTCGGGGAAGCGCAGCCCCAGCGCCCGTGCCAGCTCCCCCACGATCACCTCGGCGACCAGCGCCTTGCGGCCCTGCGCGGATCCGGTGAACTTGACGACGTACGTCCCCAGGTCGTCGGCCTCGACGATGCCGGGCACGGAGCCGCCGGAACGAAGGGGCTCGACATAGCGGGCAGCGGTGACCTCTCTCAGCATCTCGCCTCATATTCCACAGTCAGCTCCCAGCGCTCCGTCATCGACAGTACGGCACATCGGCGGCGGCTCCGGCCGCTCCGGTGCCCGTCGGAGAGATCAGCGTTTCTTGTGTGGTCGGGGGGACGCCTGGTAGGACTGTGGCGCGCCGTCACCGTCACATGTTCGATTCTGCGGGGGTTTCATGTGGTCGCCACGGCCTTGACGTCTTCGCCGCGGCGAAGCCCGGATGCTCCGCGCCCGGCCTGGCAGCGGCTTCCCGTCGTCGCCAGGCGGGCCACGCACCACGGCCTGGTGCTCGCCGCCGTCGCGGTGACCGTGCTGCTGTGCGCGACGGCGCTGGCCGCGCTCGCGGCGCTGGCCGGGAGTTCGGTGCAGGCCGGGGCCGTGCGGCGGCTGGCCGCCGACCTCGACGCCCAGGTGAACGTCAGCGCGTCCTTCCGGGCCGGCGGCATGGCGGCCGCCGATCGGGATGTGCGGGCCGCCGCCGAGCGGGTGTTCGCCGGGGTGCCGCAGCGGACCTATGTGGGGCTGCTGGGCACGTCGCCGGTCTCCGTGACCGGGATCGACGGGAAAGCGGGCGCCCCGCGCGGTCCCGGGGGCAGCGGGCTGCACCCGGTCGCGGTGCAGGACGGTGGCAGGTTCGGGCAGTTGGTGGCCGGGCGGTGGCCGGCCGGCACGGCCGACGCCCCGGCCGGCGCGTTCACCTCGCTCCCCGACGTCCGGGTCGCCACCGGCTCCACCGCCCCGGTCGACGCGGCGGTGCCCGACGCGCTGGCCAAGCGTCTGGGCGTCGAGCCCGGTTCCCGCCTTCAGGTGCGGGACGCCTTCGGGCGCGCCATGACCCTGCGGATCACCGGCGTCTTCCGGGCGACCGGTGCCGTCGGGTTCTGGCCCGCGATGGCCGGCGACCTGACCCAGGGGGAGACCGCCGACCAGAAGCTGCTGGTGGTGTCGGCGTCGGCCCTCAACGGCAGCGCCGTCCTGAACGGGCAGCTGACGGCCCACTGGAGTGTGCAGCCGGACTTCTCCCGCATCGACGCGGGCGCCCTCGCCGGACTGCACGACCGGCTGCGCGCGTTCTCCGGCAGCCAGAGCCGCGTGTCGGTGTTCGACGGGCGGCAGCCGTCGCTGGACGACCTGACCGTGGTCTCCGGCCTGCCGGGCGCGGTCGACGACCTGACGGTGCCGATGGTGGCGGCCCGGTCCTCGCTGTACCTGCCGAGCGTGATGCTGGCGGCCCTCGCCCTGGCCACCCTGGTGCTGGCCGCTCGCCAGTTGACGGTGCGCCGGCGCGGTGAGCTGGCCCTCCAACGGGCCAGGGGCGCCGGCACCCTGCGGTTGCTGCGCGGCGCGGCGGCCGAGTGGGCGCTCACCGGCGTCCCGGCCGCCGTCGCCGCGCCCTTCCTGGCCGGGCTGCTGCACCCCGGCACCCGGAGCACCGGCGCGTGGGCGGCGGTGGGTCTGACCCTGCTGGTGCACGCCGCGGCGGTGCTGCTGCCCGTGCTGCCGTCGGCGCGGTCGCGGCCGGCCCGCGGCGCGCGGGCCGCCGCCGCCCAGCGGCTGGGCGCCGACCTGGCGCTGCTGGCCGTCGCGGCCCTGGGATATCTGGAGTTGCGGCGGCACCACTCGCTGCTCGCCGGCGTGGGCACCGGCGGCGCGTCCGCCGACCCCGTGCTGGTCGTGGTACCGGCCCTGGTGGCCGGCGCCGCCGCGCTCCTGCTGTTACGGCTGCTGCCGCTGACCTCCCTCCTGCTGGACGTGTGCGCCCGGCGCAGCCGGGGCCTCGTCCTCGCGCTGGCCGGCTGGCAGTTGAGCCGGCGGGCCGCGCGCAACGCGGGACCGGTGGTACTGATGTGCCTGGCCGTCTCGGTGAGCGCCTTCGCCACCACCGCGCTGGCCTGCCTGGGCGGCCTGGCGTCCGAGGAGGCCGCGTTCACCGTCGGCGGGGACGTGCGGATCTCTCCGTCCGCAGCCGACAGCTACCCCTCCGCCGTACTGGGCACGGCCTATCGGGCGCTGCCGGCGGTGACCGCCGTGACACCGGTGACGCAGTCGACGGTGACCCTGCCCGGCGGCGCCACCGAAGCCCTGGTCGGCACGATCGGCGGGCCCGCTCCCCGCACCCCGTCCCCGGACGTCTTCGGGATACGGCTCCCCGGACGTCCGACCGCGCTGCTGCTGGAGGAGCGGCTGAGCAGCGACGGCAGCCGGACGGCGCCGAGCCTGGGACTGACCGTGCAGGACGCGTCCGGCCTCGTCAGCACGGTGACGGCCCGCCTGCCCGCCGCCGACGGAGCCAGGCACACCGTCGTCGTCCCCCTCGACGTGGCGCTGAGCGGCGGCCACCGGCGGGAGTATCCGCTGACGGTGACCGCCGTCAGCGTCCTGCCGCAGCCGAACGTGCGTCCCGCGCGGCTGCACCTGGAACTGGTCCGGGTGGGCGCGCGCGGCGCCGCGGACAGCTGGGTCACCCGGCTGCCCGCCGGGCAGGTCTGGGCCGACGGCACGGACCACGCCACCGACTCCACCGCGGGGGCGTGCGAAGGAAAGCTGACCGGCGGCTACGAGCTCGGCACCCCCGGGGTGTGCTCGGTCGTTCCCGGCGGCTCCGAGGTGCTCCGGAGCACCGTCAGCACCGGCATCCGGGCCTCCCAGGCCACCGACGACGCCTTCGGTGGCCTGGCCGACAGCGACTACGACACCCGGCCCGGCAGCCAGGTGCGACTCGTGGCGGCGCCGGCCGGCCGGCCGGCGCCGCTGCCGGTGCGCGCCGACGCCTCGACGCTGAGCGACGCGCGCCTGGGCGTGGGCAGCACCACCACGCTGGATCTTGGCAGCGCCCGGATCACCGTCAGGATCGTGGGCCGCGTCGCCTCGGTGCCCGGACTGGGCCGCGGACAGGGGCATCTGATCGCCGACCAGCGCCGACTGGCCACCGCGATGACGCGGGCCGGTGCCGACCCGGAGGATCCCGCGTTCTGGTGGCTCGGCTCCACCGACAGCGCGCGCACGGCCGCCGCCGCCGAGGCGCAGCCCGCGCTGGGCCGCGTCACCACCACCGCGCGCACCGCCGCGTCCCTGCAGGCCGACCCGTTCCGCAGCGGACTGCGCCGGGTGCTGGAACTGGTCCGGTATCTGGCCCCCGGTTTCGCGGTCATCGCCTTCACCGTGCACGCGGTGGTCTCCACCCGGCAGCGCCGCAAGGAGTTCGCCCTGCTGCGGGCGGTCGGCGTCCGTGCCGGAGGCCTGTCGGCGCTGCTGGGCGCCGAGCAACTGGGGCTGGCGCTGTTCGCGGTGGTCCCGGGCGCTCTGATGGGCATGGCCCTGGCATCGGCGGTGCTGCCGCTGGTCACCGTCGACGACAGCGGACAGGCCCCCTATCCGCCGCTGCCGCAGGTCCTCCCCTGGAGCACCGTGGCGCTGACCACCGTGGCGACCGCTGTGGCCATCAGCGCGGTCGTGCTGGCGCTGGCCCGGCTGCTGTCCCGAGTGGACCTGGTACGTGTGCTGCGAGCGGGGGAAGACCGTTGAGCCGGGGAAGACGGCCGAGGTGGGGAAGGCCGTCGAGCCGGGCGGCCGGACACGATCCGAGAGGGCGGACGGTGACCCGACCCGTGGGCACGGGCACGGCGGTGACGCGGCGCCTGATACGCAAGGAGACCCGCGGCGACCTGCCGCTGCTGGCCTGCCTTGCGATGGTGGTCCTGGTGCTGACGGCGCTCTGCGCGTGGGCCCCCGCCTTCGCGGGCGGCCAGGAGGACCGGGCACTGCGGCAGCGTGTCGACGCCACGCAGGCCCAAGCGCCGCTTGTCAGCCTCAGCACCACACCCGAGGTCTTCGACACCGTGCCGCCCGCCGTGAACATGGCCGACCTGCTCGACGCCGGCCGCACGCTCACCGAGCGGCTCAGCGGCCCCGCCGCGCGGCATGTGACCATCACCGGCGGCAGCTACGACTACAACCAGGCGTCCCTGCTCTCGCCGCGACCACCGGGGCCTGCGAACACCAGCACCGAGCTGACGGTCAGCCATCTGCCGTCCGCGCGGGCCCACCTGCGCTACGTCAGCGGCCACGCGCCGGCCGACCACACGCCGCTGGGCACCGCGCCCCAGATCGGGTTGTCCCAGGCCACCGCCCAGGCGCTCGGCGTCCGGGCGGGCAGCCGGCTGACCCTTGAGTTCGCCAAGACGCTCGGGGTGCAGAACGCCCCGCCCCGGGCGGTGCTGCTGGTGAGCGGGGTCTACCGCGCCACGGCCGCGGCCGACGGCTTCTGGACCGCCCGGGAGACGCTGGACCAGCCGTCCCGCTACCCGGCTGAGCACTCCGCCGGCACGGTGCTCGCCGTGCGCGGCCTCGTCGGCCGCGACGCGGCCGACCTGCTGGCCGGCGCCGGGGTGGGCGGCCCGCGGGTGACCTGGCAGCTGCGCGCCGACCTGTCCGGGGCGGCGCTCGACCGGGCCCGCGCACTGACCGGGCCGCTGTCCCACTACAGCGCGGACCTCAGCGCCGCCCAGTGCCAGGGAGCCGACCCGCTCACCGGCGACCTCAGCTGCCACGTCGGCGGCCAGGCCACCGGGCCCCTGCTGCTGACCGACTCCCTGTCGCCGCTGCTCACCGCCTTCACCGCTCAGGACCGGCAGGCCAGGGACCTGGCGACGTTCGCCGTCGACGCGCTGGCCGCGGTCGCGCTGGCCACCGTCACCGTCGCGGTACGGCTGCTGCTGCGCCGAAGGCAGGCCCACCTGCGGTTGCAGCGCGCGCGGGGCGCGTCCACCACGCGGCTGGTGCTGCTGCGCTGCGCCGTGGCCTGGCCGGTGGTGGTGATCGCAGCGCTGCTCGGCTGGTCGGCCGGAGGGGCGCTCGCCCCCACCGGCACGTCCGGAGCGCCGCAACCGGTGACCGCCGCCCTCGCCGCCTCGGTGGTGGCGCTGACGGTGCCGCTGATGACCTGGCTCGCGGTCCGCGAGCCGCGCAGACCCGGCCGGCTGCGGCACTCACGCCGGAACATCGCCCTCGGCCGGCGCGTGGTTCTGGAGCTGACGGTGCTGGTCACGACGGCGGCGGGCGTGGTCGCGCTGCGCTCGCAGGGCCCCGACGGGATCCTGGGCGCGGTGCCGGTGCTGGTGGCGCTGACCGTCGTACTCGTCCTGCTGCGGTGCTACCCGCTCGTGCTGCGCCTGGTGCTGCGGCGGACCCGGCGCGGACGGGGAGCGGTGGGCTTCGTCGGGGCCGCCCGGGCCGCCCACGACGCCCCGGCGACCGGGCTGGCCCTGTTCGTCCTGGTACTGACCCTGGGAACGGCCGTGTTCGGCGGCCTCGTGCACCGTACGATCGACGACGGCCTGGCCACGGGTGCGGCCTGGAGCACCGGCGCCGACGCGAGCGCGACCGTGGCCGGAACCGTGAACTCCGCACCGGGCACCGGCACCACCGGGACACGGACCGCCCTCCAGCATCTGTACACCCTCGACCTGGCAGGACAGGCCGACGGCGCGGTGATCTCCCCGGTCGCCGTGATCACCGTGGATCCCCGGCAACTGGCCGCCGTCGCCCCGAAGTCGCCCCTGGCCGGCGCGCTGCTGTCCCGGCTGGCGGCCCCGGCGGGAACCCGAGCCGGCGCGAACACCCCGCTGCCCTCCTTCCTCTCGCCCGGCCTGCGGGCGAGCGAGCGCACCGGCGGCTTCACCGCCACGGTCGTACCCGACGGGCAGCGGCCGGTGGACCTCGTCTTCAAGCCGGTCGGCACCCTCACCGCCGCGGACCTGCGCGACCCGCTCCTCGGGCCGGTCACCGCGCAGCTCACCGCCGGTACGCCGTTGCTGATCACCACCGCAGGAGCCGAGCATCTGCTGCCCCCGCAGCCCTCGGGAAGCACCGTCCTGCTCCTCAGGGGCGACAGCCCCGCCACCGCCGCACCCGCGGCACTGCGGTCGGCGGCGGCCAAGGCGCTAGGTTCTCCGGCCCGGATCCGCGTCCGCTCCGAGACGGTCAGCGCCCTGCGCGCGGACGGCCTGACGCGGGGGCTCGCCACGATCTACACCACCAGCTCGATCCTGGCCGCCCTGTCGGGCCTGCTCGCGCTCGTCCTGGAACTGACCCTCACCTCCCACGAGCGCAGCCGCACCACCTCGTTCCTGCGCACGCTCGGACTCGGCGCCGGGGAAGCCGGGGCGCTGCACTTCCTGCAACTGCTGCCGCTGGCGGTCGCCTCGGCGGTGGGCGGCACCCTGCTCGGGCTGCTCGAACCGACGCTCACGGCGCGGACACTGGACCTGCGGCAGTTCACCGACGGTCCCGCCCAACCGGCGCTGCACACCGACTACTCGCTGACCGTCGCCCTCGTCGCCGGCGTGACCGCGCTGATCCTGGCCGCCGCGGTCACCGAGTCCGTCCTCGCCCGCCGCCGCGGCCTGGGAGCCGTACTGCGCCTCGCGTGACGGCTCGCCCTGGGCGTGCTCAGCGTTCGGGGCCGCCGCTCGCCGCGTCCTGTGCGTCGGACCTCGCCCGGCGCGCGGCCTCGTCGGGCCACACGCCGACGTGGTCGCTCTCCAGGACCAGCCGCACCCGCTTGCGCAGGTGCAGGCGCTCGGTGAACTCGCCCGGCAGCTGCAGCCGGCCGCTGCCGTCCAGTACTGCGTACTCCTCGGCGGTGAGCACCTCGACGCCGTCCTCGTCGGTGGCGACCCGGCGCAGCACCTCGGTCGAGGTGCGGCCGTCGCGGATCCCCACGGTGCGCTGCACCTGCTCGGACACCAGCGCGTCGTGGGTCACCACGATCACGGTGACCCCCAGGTCCTCGTTGGCCCGGCGCAGCGCGGCGAAGACCTCGTCGCTGGTGGCGGTGTCGAGTTCGCCGGTGGGTTCGTCGGCGAGCAGCACCCGCGGCTCGTTGGCGCTGGCGACGGCGATGGCGACCCGCTGCTGCTCGCCGCCGGAGAGCGTGTCCGGGGTGCGGTCCCGGCAGTGGCCGACGGACAGCAGGTCGAGCAGTTCCTCCGCCCGGGCCCGGCGCCGGGAGCGCTTGATCCCGGTGTACGTCATCGGAAGCATCACGTTCTCGGCCGCGGAGAGGTAGGGCAGCAGGTTGCGGGAGGTCTGCTGCCAGACGAAGCCCACCGTGCCGCGCCGGTAGCCGAGCCGCTCGCGGCGCTTCATCGCCAGCAGGTCGTGTCCGGCGACCTCGGCGGCGCCCGCGGTGGGCACGTCCTGGCCGGAGAGTATGCCCAGCAGCGTGGACTTGCCGGAGCCGGAGGCCCCGATCACCGCGATCATCTCGCCCTCGGCCACGGTCAGGTCGAGGCCCTGGAGGGCCTGTACCTCGACGTCCTCGGTCCGGTAGATGCGCACCAGGTTCTCGCAGACGACCAGCCCCGCCTCGCGCCGCGGGGCGGCCGCCGCCGCGGCCCGCCGGCGAAGCTCCGCCAAGTCCGGTGCCCCGGTGGGCTGTTCGTGAACTGGCACACGGTCCCCCGAGGAGGTGAGGTCTGCGGACAACGCTGTCGGGCAGTCGCCAGGGTAATGCGGAAGGGTGTGCGAGGGGCGGGATCCGGCAGGTCGGCGGCGGCACGCCGGTTCCGTCCCGGACGGTCGGGTGCCGGCGCCTCAAGGGCCGCCCGCCCCGTCGCCGGTCCGCGGCGGTGCCGTCAGTCGTCCTCGACGATGCGGCCGTCCCGGAGTTCGAGCACACGGTCGGCCAGCGCGAGGAGCTGGGTGTCGTGGGTGGCGACGAGGGCGGTGACGGATTCGCTGCGGACGACGGCGCGCAGCAGGTTCATCACGGTGAGCCCGGTGTCGGCGTCCAGCTGGCCGGTGGGTTCGTCGGCGATGATCAGGGCCGGATTGTTGGCAAGTGCCCGGGCGATCGCGACCCGCTGCTGCTGGCCGCCGGAGAGCTCGCCGGGACGCTGGTCGGCGTGGTCGGAGAGGCCGACGAGCGAGAGCAGAAGACGGACCCGGGCCTCGCGCTCGCGGGCCGGGACCTTCCGCAGGCGCAACGGAACCCCGACGTTCTCGGCAGCGGTCAGGATCGGGATGAGACCGAAGGACTGGAAGACGAAGCCGACTCGGTCGCGGCGCAGCGCCAGCAGGTCGTCGGCGCCGAGGCCGGCCAGGTCGGTGCCGTCCAGGACGATCCGGCCGCCGTCCGGGGTGTCGAGACCGCCGACCAGGTTGAGCACGGTGGTCTTGCCGGAGCCGGAACGGCCTCTGAGGGCGACGAGTTCGCCGCGCGGCACGTTGAAGGAGACACCGCGCAGGGCGTGGACGGCGGTGTCGCCGCTGCCGTAGGTGCGGCGCAGGTCCTCGACCACCACCATCCCGCCGGGGACCGTCCCGACGTCCGCCACAGCGCCGTGACCGCCGTGCTGCTCACGCATTCTTCCTCCCCGCCCCGCCCCGGCTCGACCGGGGCGGTCCTGCATCCGCACCGTAGGGTATGCCGGACCGCCGCGGGAAGGTGGGTCATAGGCGTACCACCCGGCGCACCGGCCTCCCGGCCGCCGCGGTGCGAGCGCGGGAGGGTGTTCAGGCCAGGACACGCGAGGTCGCCGGAGGCGAGGTCCGCCAGGTGGCCTGGGCCGTCCATGCCGGGCACGCGCGGGCCGGGCGGGAACACCTCGGGCACACCGGTCGGCCCGTACGCCCCGGTTCCCGCAGTCGACGGCGGCCGAGCGGCACAGCGGGCGCCCCTCGCGGTCTCAGGCCAGCGGATTCGGCAAGGGCAGATAGCGCGCGTCGGCGCCGCCCGCGCCGGTCCAGCGGAGCAGCAGGTTCGTCTTGCCGGGCAGCGTAGGCGACGCCAGCAGGCCGGCCGCCTCCGGGAGCGGATGCCGGGCCAGCTCCCGCCGTGCGGCGGGCCACGGATCGAACCCGGGGTGGTGCTCGGAGAGCGCGGCGGCGACCTCGGTCAGGTTGTTGACGACCAGGCAGTACACCAGCCGCTCCCACCCGGCGGCCCGCTCCACGTCGCCCGGCAGCTTGACCCCTTCGGCGTCCCGGTACAGCGCCTGCACCGGCATACCGTCGGCGTCGACGGCGACCAGGGTGTTCTGCAGGTGCGCTTCGAGGACGACGCCGTGCGCGGCGAAGGCGGTCACGGCCGGGGGCACGACCGCCCGCAGATACGCCTCCCACCAGGCACCCGGGTCCGCCGCCGCGGTCAGCGGGTCCCCGGCGAAGCCCTCCACCAGGCCGGCGGCGAGCAGGGGCGTGGCCCCCGGCAGCAGGGGCCCGCGCAGCCCGTCCCGGACCAGCACCGCGAGCTCCTCGAAGGCGAAGCGGGCGGTGCGGTAGCCGCGGTCGCCCAGCCAGGCCGCCGGGCCGTCCATCGCCGCGAACGCGGCGGTCGCGGCCGCGTCCGTACGGCGCAGTCTGCGCAGGTCGTGCGCCCACAGGCGGCGGATGTCGTTGGTGATCCGGACGTCCAGGCTGAACTTCAGGAAGAGATCCCGCTCGGGCTCGTACACCGTGCGGATCGCGGCCGTCGGCCAGGTCACGAAGTCCGTCTCGCCGAGGCGCAGCAGCCGCCCGTCGGCGAAGGCCGGGGCGAGCTCGCGGGCGACCAGGTCGAGCTGCCAGGGGTGGGCCGGCAGCAGCCGGTAGCCCGGCGGCACGGCGGCCGGGGCCAGTGCGTCCAGCGCGGCCGTGTCGCCCTCCTCCGCCACCTCGTCCGCGCGTACCGCGAGCAGCACCAGCGGGAACCGGGCGTGCGCCTCGGGGGCGTAGGGCAGCCAGGCGGTGACCGGGCCGCCGCCGCGCGCCTTGGGGGCGGGGTGGTAGGGATGGCCGGTGATGAGGGACTGCTCCGAGCGCAGATACGGGTCGCCGGGCGCCGTCGCCCGGGCGCGTGCCGTGAGCAGCGCGGCGACCGCGTCCCGGCTGTCGATCATCTCGGCCGGCAGGTCGCCGTTGGACAGCCCGGTGTGCCTGCGCAGCTCCTCGGCGACGAGTTTCACCAGTTCGGCGTGGCCGACGGGGTGCCAGGTGCCGTCCGTGTACACCTCGGGCGCGGCGGGCCGGCGTGCGCCGCGTACCCGCAGCAGCCGTCCGCCGCCGGGCAGCCGGTAGACCCGCGACGGCCCTTCCCCTGCGTCCGGGAGCGGCTGGGCCACCTCCCGCAGCAGGCAGTTGAGCAGGGGCGCGGCAGCGTACGCGTCGGCACGTTCGCCGACGGTGTCGCCGAGGGTCATGAGGTCCACGCGTTCCATTCGTTCTCTGTGTCCACACAGTCCGATCGTCATCAGTATGTCGCTCGTCACCGGTCATCATGACCGTCGTACCCGTCCTCCGAGGAGCCCTCCCGTGCACCGTCCCTCCCCCATCGAGACCCGGCTCGCCGCGGAGCTGGCCGAGGCGCGGCCGGACCTGGCCGACCGGTACACGGCCGAGCTGCCCGGTGCGCGGGCGGCGGTGCTGACCCGGCTCTGGCGGGCGCTGGCGCACGAACCGCTGCCATGGGTGGCGCGCCGGGTGCGCGGGGCGCACAGCCTGGCCCTGGGGCTGGCCGACGGCCGGACGCTGCACGGCCCGCGGGCGGACCCGTACGCCACCGGCGGGTATGTGAGCGCCGTGCGTCTGGACAGGGTGGCGTACGACGATCCGGCACGGCTGATGTCGGATCTGGGGTGGCCGCACTCGGACGGGTTCGCGGCCGAACTCGGGCACAGCGTCGCTTCGTTGGCGCTGTCGCGGGCCGATCGGGAGTTTCCCCCCAAGGAGTTGCCGGACCGCGACTGGGAGTGGGAGCAGCGGGTCGTCGACGGGCATCCGTTTCACCCCAACTGCCGTTCCCGGCCCGGTTTCTCGGTGGCGGAGCAGCTGGCGTACGGTCCGGAGCACCGGCCGGTGGTGCGGCTGGAGGCGGTTCCGGTCGCGGCCGGGGAGTATCTGCTGACCGGCGACTGGCCGGAGGAACTGCGGGACGCGGGGCGGGTGTTGGTTCCGGTGCATCCCTGGCAGAGCGCCCATGCCCTCAAGGGCGACTCCGCCCGGCCCTGGCGCGAGGCGCATCCGCTGATGTCGCTGCGCACGCTCGCGCTTCCCGGCGGACCGCATGTGAAGACCGCGCTCAGCGCCCGGCTGACCTCGTCGGTGCGGGACATCTCCGCGTACTCGGTCGGCGCGGCGATGACGTTGTCGTCGTTCGCGACGGACCTGGCGTCCCGCACGGACGGACTGCTGCACGTCACCCGCACGCTGGGCGCGGTGACCGCCGACTCCCCTGAGCTGGCGGCGCTGCTGCGCGAGTCGCCGCAGGGGTACGCGGCGCCGGGTGAGCGCGTCCTCCCGGTGGCGGCCCTGGCCACCACCGTCCTCCCCGGATCGCCGTCCTGGCTGGCCGAGTTCACCCGGCTCGCGCTGACGGTGGGGCTGCGACTGCTGGACCTGGGCGTGGCCCTGGAGGCGCACGGCCAGAACCTCCTGGTCGTGCTCTCCGCGACCGGCGTCCCGCTCCGCCTGGTCTACCGCGACCTGGCCGACATCCGCCTCAGCCCCGCCCGTCTCACCCGCCACGGCATCACCCCACCCGAGCTGACGGGCCGCCTGGTCACGGACGACGAAACCGCTCTGCGCCGCAAGCTGTTCGGCTCCCTGGTCGCGGGCGCGCTGGCGGGCACGGCGGGTTCGGGACCGGCCCTGGCGACGGCCCTGGAGGCGGCCGTGCCGCACCTGCCCGCCGGCCCCGATCTGACGGCGCTCCTCGAAGGCCCGCTGCCCGCCAAGGCGTTGACCCTGATGCGGTTGTCCCCGGAGGTGCCCGGGGACCAGTGGACGGCACTGCCGAACCCGCTGGCCGCCCTCCGTTGATCTGCCGGTCACTCTCGTTACACCGGTCCCGACCTCGTTTTGGAGCCCGGCGCCTTTGATCAATAGGATCCGCCGATGATCAGAACACATCGGCCGGCGGCAGGAGTCTGCGCTCTGCTCGCCGCCCTGGCGGCCGGGATCGCGTTCCCCGGCCAGGCGGTCGCCGACGAGACCGAACAGGCCGCTCCCAAGGTGGAGCTCGTGCTGGACGTCAGCGGTTCCATGCGGACGGCGGACATCGACGGCGGAACGCGGATGGCCGCGGCCAAGCAGGCGTTCAACGAGGTGCTGGACGCGACGCCCGAGGGGGTCCAGCTCGGCATCCGCACGCTGGGCGCCAACTACCGCGGCAACGACCGCAAGGAGGGCTGCAAGGACACCGCTCAGCTCTACCCCGTCGGCACGCTGGACCGCACCGAGGCGAAGACCGCCGTCGCCACGCTCACGCCGACCGGCTGGACGCCGATCGGTCCCGCGCTGCTCAAGGCGGCCGACGACCTCGAAGGCGGCGGCGGGACCCGCCGTATCGTCCTGATCAGCGACGGCGAGGACACCTGCCAGCCGCTGGACCCGTGCGAGGTGGCCCGCGAGATCGCCGCCAAGGGCGTGGGGCTGACCATCGACACCCTCGGCCTGGTGCCGGACGCCAAGACCCGCGACCAGCTCAGCTGCATCGCGGACGCGACCGGCGGCACGTACACCTCCGTCCAGCACAAGGAGGAACTGACCGACCGGGTGGGCCAGTTGGTGGACCGGGCGGCGGACCCCGTGGTCACGCCGGTGGCGACCGAGGGGACGGACCAGTGCTCGTCCGCGCCCACACTGAAGTCCGGTCTGTACACCGACCGTGAGGAGTTCGGGCAGCAGCGCTGGTACAGGGTCGACGTCGACCCGGGCCAGGAGCTGCGGGCCTCGGTGAGCGTCGCGGCCGACCGGGCCGTCAACGCCGACTACGGGGTGCTGCTGCGGGCGGTGACCGTGCACGGGCGGGAGATCGTGCGCGGAGAGGCGTCGGGCCTCGGGCGTACGGACGTCATCTCGACCGGGCTGCGGTACCCGAAGGCCGAGAGCGACGACGAGGACGCCACCCCGGAGACCGTCTGCCTCCAGGTGACCAACTCCTTCTCGGCCGCGTCCGGGGTGAAGACCAGCCCCGGTCTGCCCGTCGAGCTGACGGTCGACGTGGTGGACGGGCCGTCGCAGGCGAGCGACGTCGCCTCCTTCGGGCTCGGCCGCGGCTGGTGGCTGCTCGGCGCGCTGGTGCTGACCGGCTTCCTCGCGGGTCTGGTGTGGGGCTGGGTGTCGCGCTGGCGGATCGCGGTCTGGAGGACCAACTGATGTCGATCACACGTGTGTTGAGCGCCGCGCTGCTGGCGGTGGGCCTGGCGGCGGGTCCGGCGGCCGCGGACACCTCCGCCTCCCCGTCCCCCAGCGCCTCGCAGGACAGCGCCGCGCCCACCCAGGCGGGCACGTCCTTCCGTACGGCGACGGAGATCGACCAGGGGCAGCAGGCGACGGCCGACGGATCCACGGGCGACTACCTGTACTGGTCCTTCCCGGCCGACGCCGGCCGGCGCCCCGACGTCACGGCGACGGTGAAGCTGCCCGACTCGCACGCGGGGCAGACCTGGCAGCTCGACGTGTACGACGGTCTGCGGCGCCGGCAGGCCTGCCAGTACGGCGCGCAGACCCGCACGGCCGCGCAGGGTGCCACGTCGGTGGAGCTGGCCTGCGTGATGCGTACCGTGCGGGCCTGGTCGGAGCCGTGGGCCGACGACCCGCTGCCCGGCACGTACTACATCCGGCTCACCGTGGTGGACCTGACCTCGGCCGACCTCGGTCAGCCGGTGAGCGCCGAGGTGAAGGTGGACTCCAAGGACATCGGCGGTTCGGCGGCCGTGGACGGTTCGCTGGCCGAGCCGCTCGTGCCCGGGATCGCCGTCAGGTCCGAGTCGGACGACGGCAGTTCCCCGGCCACCAAGTCGGCGGTGCTGTCCAGCATCGAGCCCGACGACGGCTGGTCCTCCGGCTGGTGGAGCGACCGCTGGGTGTGGACCGGGATCGGCGGGATACTGGCCGCGCTGGCAGGAATCGGCGGGCACGCGCTGACGCGGGGGGCGGGGCGGCCGTCCCGGGTGCCGCCGGGCGCGTGATCCGGTACGGAACCTGATGACTGGGCCCCGTTCGCGGCGGCCCGGTCGTCGTTTCAGGCCTCTCGCAGCTCCTTGGCCAGCGCCCCGTCCCCGGTCACCGTCAGCCGTCCCGTCCGCACCGCCTCCGCCGGCCCCAGCTCGCCCCGGGCCAGGGCCGCCCCCGTCGCGGCGTCGAGCACGAGCCGGGCGTCGGGCTCGCGGGGTGCGGGGCCGTCGCCGTAGACCGGGCCGTCCTGGGCACCGGCATGGAGGTGGAACTGCCCCTCTCCCAGCCGGACTTCGACCAGCCCCTCGCCCTCCAGGATCCGCAGCAGCGGCAGCGCGAACCAGTGGGCGCGTACCGCGTCGGTGGGCCGGCGGTCGCCGAGTTCGGGCTCCCCCCACTTGCCCAGCGCCTGGAGGACCGGCAGCAACTGCCGTCCGCGTGGGGTGAGTTCGTAGACGTACGCCGCGCCCGGCGGGGGCAGCCGCCGCCTGGTGGTGACCCCGTCCCGCTCCATGTCCTTCAGCCGGGAGGCGAGGACGTCCGTACTGACCCCCGGCAGGTCCGCGTGCAGGTCCGTGTAGCGGCGGGGACCGGCGAGCAGCTCCCGGACGATCAGCAGGGTCCAGCGGTCGCCGACGACGTCGAGGGCGCGGGCCGCGGAACAGTACTGGTCGTAGCTTCGGCGAGGTGACATGCGACGCAGTCTAGACAAGATGTTGGACTTTCCAAGCTCCTACTTGGTAAAACCAAGCAACACGAGTTTCCGGAGGGGCGCATGGAGTTCCGGCAGTCCAACAAGCTCAGCGAGGTCTGTTACGAGATCCGCGGGCCGGTGATCGAGCACGCCAACGCCCTGGAGGAGGCGGGCCACAGCGTGCTGCGCCTGAACACCGGCAACCCCGCCGCGTTCGGCTTCGAGGCGCCGGAGGAGATCCTCCAGGACATGATCCGGATGCTTCCGCAGGCGCACGGCTACACCGACTCGCGCGGCATCCTCTCCGCCCGCCGGGCCGTCGCCCAGCGCTACCAGACCCTGGGCCTGGAGGTCGGCGTCGACGACGTCTTCCTCGGCAACGGCGTCTCGGAGCTGGTCTCCATGGCCGTACAGGCCCTGGTCGAGGACGGCGACGAGATCCTCATCCCGGCCCCGGACTTCCCGCTGTGGACGGCGGTGACCACGCTCGCCGGCGGCAAGGCGGTGCACTACCTCTGCGACGAACAGGCCGACTGGTACCCGGACCTGGCCGACATGGAGTCGAAGATCACGGACCGCACCAAGGCCGTGGTCGTCATCAACCCGAACAACCCGACCGGCGCCGTCTACCCCCAGGAGATCCTGGAGGGCATCCTCGACCTGGCCCGCCGGCACGGCCTGATGGTCTTCGCGGACGAGATCTACGACCAGATCCTGTACGACGACGCCGTCCACCACTCCACCGCGGCCCTCGCCCCCGACCTGGTGGTCCTCACGTTCTGCGGCCTGTCCAAGACGTACCGGGTGGCCGGCTTCCGCTCGGGCTGGCTGGTCGTCACCGGCCCGAAGCAGCACGCCAGGGACTACCTGGAGGGCCTCACCATGCTGGCCTCCATGCGGCTGTGCGCCAACGCGCCCGCCCAGTACGCCATCCAGGCCGCGCTCGGCGGCCGCCAGTCCGTCCGCGAACTCGTGGTGCCCGGCGGCCGGCTGTACGAGCAGCGCAACGTGGCCTGGCAGAAGCTCAACGAGATCCCCGGCGTCTCGTGCGTCAAACCGAAGGGCGCCCTCTACGCCTTCGCCCGCATCGACCCCAAGGTGCACCCGATCCACGACGACGAGAAGTTCGTCCTGGACCTGCTGCTCCAGGAGAAGATCCAGGTCGTCCAGGGCACCGGCTTCAACTGGCCCGCCCCCGACCACTTCCGCATCCTCACCCTGCCGCACGCGGAGACCCTGGAGACGGCCATCGGCCGAATCGGGCGGTTCCTCAGCGGGTACCGGCAGTAGTGGACCCCGGGGCCGCCTGGGTAAGTCGTCCCCATGACCCAGCGGCCTCTGCTCCTCCTCGACGTCGACGGCCCCCTGAACCCCTTCCGGGCCCGGTTCCTGCGGCACCGCGGATACGTGACCCGCAGACTGCACCCCGCCAACTGGTCCGCCCGCCAGCAGCCGGGCTCGCGCGCGCTGCGCCGGGGGCTGCGGGTGCGGCTGCACCCCGGGCACGGGGCCCGGCTGCTCGCACTGCCGTACGAGCTGGCCTGGGCCACCACCTGGACGCATCAGGCCAACGAGATGATCGGGCCGGTCATCGGGCTGCCCGAGTTGCCCGTCATCGAGTGGCCGGAGCCGTTCGCGAAGGACCCGGACGGCCTCTACTGGAAGACGCGGACCGTGCTGACCTGGGCGGCCGGGCAGCCGTTCGTCTGGGTGGACGACATGGTCACCGAACTCGACGTCCGCCATGTCGCCGAGCACCACGACGGCCCGGCACTGCTCCTTCCGGTGGATCCACGGCACGGCCTGCGGGCGCGTGACTTCGCCGCACTGGAGCGCTGGGCTCTTAGCCTCTGAGGTATGGCTGATGTCTTTCTCGTCCGGCACGGCGAGACCGAGTGGTCGCGGTCCGGACGGCATACCGGGCGGACCGACGTGCCGCTCACCGAGCACGGCAGGGACGAGGCGCGGCGGCTGGTGCCGTTGATCCGCTCGCACCGCATCGGTGCCGCCTTCGTCAGCCCGCTCCAGCGGGCCCGCGAGACCGCCGAGCTGATCGGGGTGGACGACGCCCGGGTCGACACCGACCTGCGGGAGTGGGACTACGGCGGCTACGAGGGCGTGACCACCATGGAGATCCACCGCACCCGGCCCGGCTGGTTCCTGTTCACGGACGGAGTGGCGCCCGGCCCGCCGGACCACCCCGGGGAGAGCCCGGAGCAGGTCGGCGAGCGGGCCGACCGGATGCTGGCCAAGGTCGAGGCGGCCCTCGCCAACACCGAGGGGGTCGTGCTGCTGGTGGCCCACGGGCACTTCCTGCGCGTCCTGACCGCCCGCCGTCTCGGCCTGCCCCCGTCCGCCGGGGCCCTCTTCCAGCTGGCGACCGGGACGCTGTGCCGGCTGGGCACGGAGCACGACCGGCCGGTGATCGCGGGCTGGAACATCCGGCCCAGCGGGTAGCGGGACCGCGTTGTCAGTGCCCGGTCGTAGTCTTCGAAGGTGCCGCTCACCAGGCGGTTCCGGACCGCAGACCACCGGGGAGGAGCACCGTGACCCGACCGCCCACCGCCGCGCAGCGGCGGGTCATCGACGCCGCCGACCCGGTCACCGGGCGGCTGCGGGGTACCGAGGCGCAGCTGACGGCACTCGTGAAGCGCGGGCTCGCCTTCCGGCATCCGCGCCCGCCGCACGACCACTTCCTGACGCCGGCCGGGCACCGAATACGGGAGGCTCCCGAGCCCCCGGCCGCGGTCGAGCCGGAGCCGGCCCACGGCTTCGCCGCGCGGATCGGCGGCGAGGAGCAGGCCGACACCGGGCCCGCCCGGGCGCGTGAGGTGCACAGCGCCTGGCAGGGGCTGCTCGAACTGCGCCGGATGACCAATCCCGACGGCGCCACGGACCGGCCGTGCGGCTGGGAGCGTACGCATCTGGTGCGGGCCGCCGCACTCGCCCTGGAGGCGGCCGGACACCCGCCCGAGGGACCGGACACCCCCGGCTACCGGGTGCGGGCCACCCCACAGCCGGAAGCGGTCGCCGTGTACGCGCCGGAGGGCGAGCCGTTGCGCGGCTGCGCGGCCACGCTGGAGCGGGCGGGCTGGCAGACGGGCGAGTACACGGAGCCGCGCACCAGAACGCGCTATCTGCTGGCATCGCCGCGCCGGGTGTGACGGACGTGCCAGGATGCCGACAAAGGATCCGTGCGCCGTACACGAGAAGGGGAAGTCGTGAGCGAACCGTATTCCGTCCGGGTGACCGTCCGTGGCTACGAGACCGACGTGCAGGGCCATCTGAACCAGGCGGTGTACATCAACTACGCCGAGCACGCCCGCTGGTCACTGCTCCAGACGGCCGGGATCAGCCAGGCCCGGCTGATAGGACGGGGCGTCGGCCCGGTGGCGCTGGAGACGACGATCCGGTACAGGCGGGAACTGCTCGCCGGTGACGAGGTCGACGTGGGCTGCGCGTTCGAGTGGAGCGGCGGCAAGACGTTCCGGATACTCCAGAAGATCACCAGGGCGGACGGCACTCTGGCCGCCGAGGTCGACGCGGTCGGCGGGCTGCTGGACCTGAAGGCCCGGAAGCTGGTCGCCGATCCGCGCGAGATCTTCGAGGAACTCACCTCGGCCCCGGAGCTGTTCGGGTTCTGACGCGGTACGCGCCGTCTACACGTCGAGCAGTTCCGGCTGGTGCTCGGCGTCGTAGACCGCCCGCGACTGCGCGATGTAGTGGCGGTTGCGCTCGGCCCACTCGGTCAGCCGCTGCAAGGTCTCGTGCAACTCCAGCGCCACCGGGGTGAGTCCGTACTCCACGCGTGGGGGGACGGTCGGATACACGGTGCGGGTCACCAGGCCGTCGCGCTCCAGGTTGCGCAGGGTGAGGGTCAGCATCCGGCGGCTGATGCCCTCGATGCCGCGCTCCAGCTCCGTGAAGCGGATGGGGCCGTGCGAGGCCGCGACCAGGATCTGCACGCTCCATTTACCGGCCACCCTGTCAAGAACCTCGCGGACGGGGCAGGCGTGCGCGTTCACGACCTGGCTGGTAACACCGGTGTTCCTCTGGGACATCGAGCTGCCTCCTTACGCCGTCCTCTCATGGTCACTCACCATGAACCCCGTTACAAGTCGTGCACCTTGCGCACGATCGGTTCCTGTTGATGTCCCTGGCGAGATACGGCGATTGCGGAGGCCAGAAGGCCATGTCGACCACGACCGGCACACCGGCCGCACCGGTGACTCTCTCTCGAACATACCCGCGTCGGGCGTCCCTCGCCGTCCTGTGCGCGGGCGCGCTGATGACGATCCTGGACGGCACCATCGTCACCGTGGCGATGCCGGCCGTCCAACGCGACCTGGGCTTCAGCGGTCCAGGGCTGGCCTGGGTGGTGAACGCCTATCTGATCCCGTTCGGCGGACTGCTTCTGCTGTTCGGCCGTCTGGGTGATCTGGTCGGCCGGAAACGGATGTTCACGGCCGGGCTGGCCGTGTTCACCACGGCCTCCGTGGCGTGCGGGCTGGCCACCAGTCAGAGCGCGCTGATCGCGGCGCGGGCGGTGCAGGGCGCGGGCGGTGCGATGACCTCGGCGGTGGTGCTGGGCATGCTGGTCTCGCTCTTCGCCGAACCGCGCGCACAGGCCCGTGCCATCGCGGTGTTCAGCGCGGTGGGGTCGGTGGGTGCCACCCTGGGCACCTTCCTCGGCGGCGCGTTGACGCAGGAGCTCAGCTGGCACTGGATCTTCCTGATCAATCTGCCGATCGGGGTGGCGGCCTGGTGTGCCGCGGTCCGGATCCTGGCCCGCGAGCCCGGCTCCGGGCGCGGCTCCGGGCTGGGCAGGAGCGCCGATGCTCCGGGGGCGGCCCTGGTCACCGGCGCGCTGATGCTCACCGTCTACGTCATCGTCGGCTCCGGCGACCGGGACCCGGCCGCCACCCTGCTGCCGGCCGCGCTCGCCCTCGCGCTCTTCGTGGCGTTCACCCTGCGCCAGGCCCGGGCCGAGCGCCCACTGCTGCGGTTGCGCCTGCTCCGCTCCCGCACACTGAGCGGCGCGAACGGCGTCCAGATCCTGATGGTCGCGACGATGTACGGCTTTCAGTTCATCGGCGCGCTCTACCTCCAACGCGTGCTGGGCTACGGCGAGTTGCACACCGGCCTGGCCTTCCTGCCGGCGCCGCTCGCGATCGGCGCCCTGATGCTGGGGCTGTCGGCGCGCGTGGCCGACCGCTTCGGCGCGTACCGCGTGCTCCTGGCCGGGCTCGCGCTGATCACCGCCGGGATGGCCCTGCTGAGCCGGGCGCCCGCCGACGGCTCGTACGCGGCCGACGTGCTGCCTCCGATGCTGCTGATGGCGGCCGGCTTCGCCGCGGCGATGCCCCCGCTCACCGGCCTCGCCATGGCCGGCGTCCGCGAGGAGGACGCGGGGCTGGCCTCCGGGCTCTTCAACACCACGCAGGTGGTCGGCGGTTCACTGGGTCTCGCCGTCCTGTCCACACTCGCGGCGAGCCACACCGACGGTCTGCTGCACAGAGGCGCGGAGCTGGTGCCGGCCACGGCGGAGGGCTACCGGCTGGCGTTCCGGGTGGCCGCGGCGATCGCGGCGGTGGCCCTCGGGCTGGCGGCGGCCACGCTGCGGCCCCGGCGCGCCTGAACCCGGCGGGCCCGCCTTGCGCCGGGCGGGCCGCCTTGACCGGGCGGGCCGCCTGGACCGGGCGGGGCGGGGCACCTCGCGAGGCGCCTCGCCCACCACGCCTGTCAGGACTCCCCGAACGCCTCCCGGTGGTCCTCGGCCCACTGCCGATAGGTCCGCGCCGGCCGGCCGAGCACCTCCCGGGCGTCCTCGGTGACCACCGCGTTCCCACCGGCGCGGACGAACGCCAGGCCGGTCAGGACGCCCTCGGCCGGGATCCCGTCCATGCCCCAGGCCGTGCGCAGGAATTCACGGGTCTGGTCCGGGGACAGGTCCCGGGTCGGCACCGGGCGGCCCAGCACCTCGGCGAGAACGGCGGCCTGGCCGGGGACGGTGATCGCCTCGGGGCCGGTCAGGGTGTACGTCCGTCCCGCGTGCCCGGCGTCGAGCAGGGCCCGTACCGCCACCTCGGCGATGTCGCGCGGGTCGATCACGCCCGAGGCGCCGTCCCCGGTCATGTTGGGCACCGGCTCGCCCGCGCGCAGGGCCTCAAGCCAGGTCAGCGTGTTGGAGGCGAACGACGACGGCCTGAGCACCGTCCAGGCGAGCCCGCTGTCCCGCACGGCCCGCTCACCGGCCACGTGCCACTGCGCGGAGGGGCCGGAGCCGGACTCGCCGGTGGCGATGGCGGAGAGCTTCACCAGCCGCTCCGCTCCGGCGGCCCGGGCCGCACCGACCAGCGCCGCGTCCTGACCCTCGTCGGGGCCGGGCGGCCGGAGCAGGAACACGGCCGTCGCCCCGGCCGACGCGGCGTCCAGCGAGACGGGGTCGCCGTGGTCCCCGCGCACCACCTCCACCCCGGCGGGCACCCGCGCCTTCGCCGGGTCCCGGGTGAGCGCGCGCACCTTCACGCCCCGCCCGGCCAGCTGTCGTACGACCTCACGTCCGATGGTGCCCGTGGCACCCGTCACCAGGATCATGGGTCCACGGTGGGCCCGCCGGGGCGGCCGGCTCTTGGAAATTCCGGCACGGCAGGCCCGCCCGGACGGCGGTGCCGGGCTTTACGGTGGACGGGTGCCGATGACCATCGCCGAGCCGCTTGCGACCACACCCGAGGCGCTGCGCCCGTGGGTCGCCGAGGTGCGGACCATGTCCTTCACCGACCCGCCCGAGGGGCCGTTCGTCCAGTTGCCGGACGCGGGGACCAAGGTGGTGCTGCGGGTCACCGGGGACGGACGGCGTGACGTGCTGGCCGTCGGGCCGCGGGTGCGGGCCGCCTATCACGACGGCAAGGCCCACATCGCCTGTGTGGAGCTGCGCCTCGCACCGGGCGCCGCCCGGCCCCTGCTGGGTGTTCCGGCCGCGGGACTGGTCGGCCGCGTGGTGCCGCTGGACGCCCTGCCGGGCGGGCCGGCCCGCCGGTTCGCGCGCGAGGTGCGGTGGCTGGATCCGCGGGAGGCGCTGCCGCGCATGGCCGAGGTGCTCCCCGGGCTGCTGTCCGAGCAGGCGGACCCGGCCCGCACCGCGCTGCTGCGGGCCGGTGCGGACGCGCTGTCCGTACGACTGGACCGGGCGCCCGCGCAGGTGCGGGAGGTGGCCCGGGAACTGGCCGTCAGCGAGCGCCAGTTGCGGAACCTGTTCACCGACGGCGTCGGTGTCTCCCCGAAGCACTACGCCCGTATCGACCGGGTGCGCACGGTCGCCGCCCGGGCGGGCAGCACCGGCTGGTCGGAACTGGCCGCCGCCACCGGCTACTTCGACCAGGCACACATGACGACCGACTTCCGCACCCTGATGGGCGTGCCGCCCCGCTCGTACGTCACGGGCCGGCTGCCCGCGACGACCCCCTGCCAGGCGATCCGCCGCCCTTGACCCCGCAGGCGCGGTCACGGGCGGTCACGAGATCGACCGAGGTCCCGTGAGGGGGACGCCGGCCTGCGTCGGACCCGTCGCCCGCGCGCGCTGCCGGCCGAGGTACTTCGCCGAACCGTAGTCGTCCGCCGTGGGGTCGGGGCCCTGCGCCCAGCCGAAGGCCACCGGGAGCAGGGAGACGCCGATGAGCGTGATGACCGTACCGGTGACGACGGGCGGGAAGAACCGGACCGCCTTGCTGAAGAAGGGCGCCACGAGGAAGCCGAGGAGGCCGGCGACGATCACCGCGCCGAAGACGACCGGCAGGGCGTCGGACGTGTCGTGGGTGGCGGCGGCTATCGCGGTCATCGGGGCGACCCCGGCGAAGGTGACGCCGTTGACGAAGGGCAGCCGGGCGCCGATCTTCCGGACGCCGAGGGTCTGGAGGAGGGTGGCGAGGCCCGCGGTGAAGAGGCAGGCGCCGGTCAGGAAGGTCGGTTCGGTGCCGGTGAGGCCGATGGCCGCGCCGACGATCAGGGGCGGGGCGGCCACGCCGGCGTACATGGCGGCCACGTGCTGCAGGCCCGTGGTGGCCATTTTCAGGGCCGGGAGTTTCTCGTCGACGGGGTGCACGGGATACGCGGACACGGGCGGCTCCTCCGGTCGGTTGACACGTCGGCTCTGACGCGGGTTCCAGGGAGGTGCTGCGTGCGGTCGTGGAGGCACCTCCCGCGCGAGCGAAGCCGGGCGTGGGGGAGGGACCGAAGGACGGTGACCGTTCCTGGGCGCGCGCGTGACAGCGCGCGCCCAGGAGACGACCGCCGTGGACCCGCTGCGGGGCCACGGCCACCGGCCTGGGAGCCGTCCCTCCCGACCGGAGCTCAAGTACCGTGCGGAGGAGCAGAGTTACTGTGCGGCGATGCGGGCCAGCCGCTGGGCCTCGGCCCGCGTGGCGCGGGCGATCGCGTCCTCGTCGACGTGCAGCAGGCGGTTGTCCTCGACGATCTGACGGCCGTTCACGAAGGAGGCGGTGACCGGGGCCGCGGCGCCGAACACCAGGGCGGTCACCGGGTCGGCGATGGAGGCGTGGGCGAGGGTGTCCAGCCGCCAGAGGACCAGGTCGGCGAGTTTGCCGGGTTCGAGGGAGCCGATCTGGTCCGCGCGGCCCAGGACCTGGGCGCCGCCGTGGGTGCCCAGGCGCAGCGCCTGGCGGGCGTTGAGAGCCGCTTCCCGGTGCGCGCCGAGGCGGTTGATCAGCAGCGCGTTGCGCAGTTCGGTGTGGAGTTCGCCGGACTCGTTGGAGGCGGTGCCGTCGACGCCGAGGCCGACCGGGACGCCGGCGGCGAGCATGTCGGGGACGCGGGCGATCCCGGCCGCGAGGCGGGCGTTGGAGGACGGGCAGTGGGCGACTCCGGTCTTCGTGCGGGCGAACGCGGCGATGTCGGAGTCGTTCATGTGGACGCAGTGCGCCATCCACACGTCCTCGCCGAGCCAGCCGGTGGACTCGAAGTAGTCGGTGGGGCCCATGCCGAACAGCTCGTGGCAGAACTTCTCCTCCTCGACCGTCTCCGAGCCGTGGGTGTGCAGCCGCACCCCGAGACGGCGGGCCAACTCGGCGCCCTCGCGGAGGAGTTCGGTGGAGACGGAGAAGGGCGAGCAGGGGGCGACGGCCACCTGGGTCATCGCGTCGAAGGAGTCGTCGTGGTACTCCTTGACGGTCGCCTCGGTGGCGGTGAGGGCGCCTTCGAGGGTCTCGACGGCGAAGTCCGGGGGCAGTCCGCCGTCCTTCTCGCTGCGGTCCATGGAGCCGCGGGCGAGGGTGAAGCGGACGCCCGTCTCACGGGCGGCGCGGATGATCGCGCCGGACAGGTCGCCGGAGTCCTTCGGGTAGACGTAGTGGTGGTCCATCGCGGTGGTGACGCCGCCCCGGGCCATCATCGCGAGCGAGCCCTGGGCGGCCGCGTACACCATGGGCTCGTCGATGCGCGCCCAGGTCGGGTACAGCGCGACCAGCCAGTTGAAGAGGTTGTGGTCGGTGGCCAGGCCCCGGGTGATCCACTGGTAGTAGTGGTGGTGGGTGTTGACCAGGCCGGGGGTCAGCAGGTGACCGGTGGCGTCGATACGGCGTACGACGTTCTCCAGGCCCTCGGGGGCCCGGCCCGCGCCGAGCGACTCGATGCGGTTGCCGGCGATGACGACGTACCCGTTCGCGTGCTCCGTGTCGTGGGCGTCGACAGTCGCGATCGAACACTTCTCGATGACGACGCGCTGGTCTGCTGCCATGATTCGTCCTTTTCGCTCAGTGGACTTGTGGTGAGGGCACGGCAGGACCCCGGGGATTTGAGTGCCGCGGCCGGGGAGCCCAGAAGGCCTGCTTCCCCGGCCGAGGGTGCCGAAAAGGGTGGGTCAGAGGTTGGTGAGGTCCACCGGGATCCGCGCCTCGCAGCCTTCCCGCAGGACGGTCGCCTCGATCAGGCCGTAGGGCCGGTCGGCGGCGTGGTACACCTCGTTCTCGTTCTTCAGGCCGAACGGCTCCAGGTCCACCAGGAAGTGGTGCTTGTTCGGGAGCGAGAAGCGGACCTCGTCGATCTCGTCGCGGTTGTCGATGATCCGCGAACCCATCTGGTAGAGGGTCTGCTGGAGCGAGAGGGAGTACGTCTCGGCGAAGGCCTGGAGCATGTGCTTCCTGGTCTGCTCGTAGGACTTCTCCCAGTGGGGCGTCTGCTGCCCGTCGTCGGACCAGTTGAACCGCCAGCGCGCGGAGACCTGGGTGGCCAGGATGCGGTCGTACGCCTCGGGGAGGGTCGTGTACCTGTCCTTGACGTAACCCCAGAACTCCGAGTCGGTCGAGTTCATCACGACGAGGTCCTTGAGGCCCGAGACGACCTCCCACCGCTCACCGTCGTACGTGATCTGCGCGAGCCGGGTCTCCTGGCCCTTGCGTACGAACGAGTGCCTGGCCTCGTCGGCGCCGGTGACCTGCGAGCCGGCGGCGGGGGCCTCGATGCGCTCCCAGGCGTACTCCTCGATGCGGATCCGGGCCCGGTGGATCGGCTCCTGCGAGGTGACGAAGTGGCGGGCGAGGTGGATGCCGAACTGCTCGGCGGAGTCGATGCCGTGCTCCTTGGCGAACGCGAACACCGTGTTCTTGGTGGTGTCGGTCGGCAGGACGTTGGCGTTGGAGCCGGAGTAGTGCACCTCGTCCATGTCGCCGGAGAGCGACACCGAGACGTTGAGGTCCTTGATGTGGTGGGTGGCGCCGTCCCGCGTGATCTTCACGACCCGGTTCTCGGCCTTGCCGTACTGGTTCTGTCCGAGCATCACAGGGCGGGCGGGGCGGGAATTGTCGGTCATCTAGCTAGCTCCCTCGGTAAACGGAGTAGCCGAACGGGTTGAGCAGCAGCGGTACGTGGTAGTGCTCGCCCGGTACGACGGCGAACGTGATCGCCACCTCCGGGAAGAACACGGCCGGTCCGCTGTCCCGATTCGCGGGGGCGTCCTGCTGCGCATCGGCTTGCTTCTCTTCGAGGTACGGCTCCACCGCGAAGTCGAGCCGTACGTGTGTGGTGCCCTCCGGCAGCGCCGGCAGGTCCTTGCACCGGCCGTCCGCGTCGGTCGTGCTGCCGCCGAGCGCCTGCCAGCCGGCTGCCCGGCCGCTGCGGGCGGACAACTGGACGGCGACGCCGGCGGCGGGGCGGCCGACGCTGGTGTCCAGGATGTGGGTGGACACGGAGGCGGTGGTGCTGGTGCTCATGGTGTCAGGCGTCCCTACCTTGTCGGTCCTCTTCGACGAGCCGGGCGAGCCGGATGCGGTTGATCTTGCCCAGCTCGGTGCGGACGATCTCCCGCTCCCGCTCCGGCGGGTTGCCGATCCGCTCCCTGACCGCGTCCCGCATCTCCTCGCCGGTACGGCCGGTGGCGCAGATCAGGAAGACATGGCCGAACCGCTCCTGGTAGGCCAGGTTGAGTTCGAGCAGCTCCGCCCTGAGGTCGTCGGCGGCACCGGCCATGCCGGACTGCTCCCGGGCCGAGGTGGGGTCGCCCGGCGTGGGGCGGCCGATCGGCGGGTGCCCGGCCATGGCCTGGGCCAGGTCCGCCGTGGTCAGCTCGGCCATGGCGGCGTCGCTGGCGGCATAGAGGGTCTCGGGGGTGGTGTAGGGGCGGGCGGCGAGCAGGCGCCGGGCCCAGGCCGTGGAGGCGCACGCCTCGTGGAGGGCGGCGAGGGCCGCGGGCTCCGCCAGGTCGTTGAACCGGGCGAGGCCCGGGGGCGTGGAAGTCGACGTCACGGGAGCCTCCGTGGCCGTGGGCGGCCTTCGTGCTGAACGGGCTGCCGTCAGCTAACGCCCTCCGGGACCCGGCGTCAACACTTTGTTGAAAATTCGGCGTGGCAACCCCCCAGGACCCACGTCACGGACCGCCCGGGACGTACCGCCCGGGTCAGCTCTCCTTCTCGCGGTTCAGGTAGTTGTAGACGGTGAAGCGGCTCACCCCGAGCGCGCTCGCCACGGTCTCCACGCCGTGCCGTACGGAGAAGGCGCCGCGCGCCTCCAGTATGCGCACGACCTCTTGTTTCGCCTTGCGGTCCAGGTCGGCGAGCGGCTTGCCCCGCTTGCGCTCCATGGCGGCCAGGATGTGATCGAGGGAGTCCGCGAGCTGCGGAAGCCGTACGGCGACCGCGTCGGCGCCCTCCCAGGCGAGCACGACGTCGTCCGGGCCGGCCTCGTCGGGCGGGAGCATCTCCCCGCCCATGGCGTCGACCAGCGGCTTCACGGCGGTGATGAAGGGCTCGTCCCCGTGTCCGGTCACTTGTCGTCACCCTCCCCCACCACGTTGACCTGGAGCGAGATCCGGGTGGCCCCGGCCTCCAGCGCCCTGCGCAGCAGCGCGTCCACGGCGGTGAGCACGGCACTGGAGCCGCCCTCCGCCGTGTTCCCGAACGGCCCGACGTCCACCGCGTCCAGCTCGGCCGCCTCGATGACCTCGCGGGCGACCAGCGCGTGCGCGGGAGCCTCGTCGAGGTCGAAGGGCTCGGTGGTGAACTCCACTCTCAAACGCATTGCGCCCCCAGAACACGTCCCTGACCTGACCGCGATGCACCCCGGCGAACCGGTTTCACCGCGACGGACCCACTCCGTCCGCCACGAGGCGACCCTAACGGACCACGGCACCCCCGCGCCCGCCACGCGGGCATCGTGCGGGGCTCACCCGGCCTTGCGCAGAAAGCCCCGCAGCCGCCGCTCCGGCCAGGTGTTGATCACGTCGTCGCCGGTGAGCCAGCCGCGCTGGGCGGTGCCGATGCCGTAGCGCATGGTGGCGAGGTGCGGGACGGCGTGGGCGTCGCTGTTCACGGCGAACTTCACGCCGTGCCGGCGGGCCCGCAGGATGTCCTCGTCGCGCAGGTCGAGGCGGTCCGGGTGGGCGTTGATCTCCAGGGCCGTGCCGGTGCGGGCGCAGGCGGCGAAGACCGCGTCGAGGTCGGCGTCGATGCCGGGCCGCTTGCCGATGAGGCGGGTGGTGGGGTGGCCGATGATGTTCACGTACGGGTTCTCGCAGGCCCGGACGAGCCGCCGGGTCAGGGCTTCGCGGCTCTGGCTGAAGTGCGAGTGCACCGAGGCCACGCACAGGTCGAAGCCGGCGAGGAAGTCCTGCGGCCAGTCCACCTCGCCCTCCGGGCCGATGTTCAGCTCGGTGCCGTGCAGCAGCCGCAGCCCGCCGCGCCGGCCCCTGGTGGGGTACGTGCCGTCCAGCGCGCGCACCCGCTCCCGCTGGGCCAGCATCCGCTCGTCGGTCATGCGCTGCATGGCCATGTCGGGCGCGTGGTCGGTGATCGCGTAGTAGGCGTAACCGCGCCGGGCGGCGGCCTCGGCCATCTCCTCCAGCGGGGCCAACCCGTCCGTGAGGTCGGTGTGGGTGTGCAGGTCGCCCCGCAGGTCGGCCTCGGTGACCAGGGTGGGCAGTTCGCCGCGCAGCCCTGCCTCGATCTCCCCGCGATCCTCGCGCAGCGTCGGCGGGATCCAGGGCAGGCCGAGCCGGGAGTACACCTCCTCCTCGGTCTCGGAGACGATCTTCTCGCCGCTCTCGACGTCGAAGAGGCCGTACTCGGAGAGCTTGAGCTTCTGGTGCACGGCCCGTTCGCGGGTGCGGATGTTGTGGGCCTTCGAACCGGTGAAGTACTGCAGGGCCGCGCCCCAGGAGTCCGGCGGTACGACCCGCAGGTCGACGTTGAGGCCCTTGCTGGTGCGCACGGACGTCTTGGTGGCGCCCTGCCCGATGACCTCGGTGACGTACGGCAGCCCGGTGAACGCCTTCATGAGCGGCGCCGACCCGGGCGCCGCCGCGAGGATGTCGATGTCGCCGATCGTCTCCCGCATCCGGCGCAGTGATCCGGCGTACGCGCACCGCTCGCAGCCGGGCACCGCGGACAGGTCGCCGAGGATGCTCTCCGCGAGATCCAGGGCCAGGTCGAGCTGCACCCGGCCGCCGGCGGACTGGAGCAGCTCGATGCCGTGCAGGATGTTCTCCTCGGTCTTCGGCCCGAAGCCCTTGAGGTCGCGCAGCCGCTCCTGGTGGATGGCGTCGGCGAGTTCCTCGACCGAGGAGACGCCCAGCTCCTCGTAGACCGCCATCGCCTTCTTCGGACCGAGAGTGGGGACGGCCGTCAGCCGGCGGACCCCGGCGGGGATCTTCGCGCGCAGTTCGTCGACGGCGGACACGCTGCCGCTGTCGAAGTATTCGAGGACCTTCTGGGCGATCGACTTCCCGACGTTCGGGATGTCCTGGAGGCCCTTGAGGTCGAGCGTGGAGACGTCGGCGTGGTGGCCGCCGACGGACCGGGCGGCCTTCTCGTAGACACGCGCCTTGAACGCGTCGCCACCGGTGATCGAGATGAGGTCCGCGTACTCCTGGAACAACGCGGCGACCTCGTCGTTGGAACGGGCCACACCTCCAGGGTAGGGCGCGGGTGCTGCGCGGGCGCCCTTGACAGCTCTCCCCGGCTCCGGGCAGTCTTCCGTTAAGCAGAAATCAACTTCCGTAATACGGAATAAGCAGCCAGCGGAAGGGAGCGCCGACCCCCATGGGATTCGCAGAGCAGCGCTTCAACGTCAACCTGTCGATCCTCTTCACGGAACTCCCGCTCCTGGAGCGCCCGGCGGCCGCCGCCGCGGCCGGCTTCTCGGCGGTCGAGCTGTGGTGGCCCTGGGTCGACTCCCCCACCCCCGAGCACTCCGAGCTCGACGCGCTGAAGAAGGCGATCGAGGACGCGGGCGTCCGGCTGACAGGCCTGAACTTCTACGCCGGAGAGCTCCCCGGCCCCGACCGGGGCGCCCTGTCCGTCCCGGGCGCGGAGTCGGAGAGGTTCCGCGCCAACATCGACGTGGCCGCCGACTTCGCCGGGTCGCTCGGCTGTACGGCGCTCAACGCCCTGTACGGCAACCGCGTCGACGGCGTGGACCCGGCCGAGCAGGACGCGCTGGCGCTGGAGAACCTGGCGCTCGCGGCGCGCGCGGCCGACCGGATCGGCGCGGTGCTGCTGATCGAGGCGCTCAACAAGCCCGAGTCGCCGCGGTACCCGCTGGTGTCGGCCCCGGCCGCCGTCGAGGTCGTCGACAGGGTCGACGCGGCCACCGGACTGGGCAACGCGCGTTTCCTCATGGACCTCTACCACCTGTCCATGAACGGCGAGGACCTGCCGTCGGTGATCGAGCGGTACGCGCCGAGGACCGGCCACGTACAGATCGCCGACAACCCGGGCCGCGGCGCCCCGGGCACCGGGTCGCTACCGCTGGCGGACCTCCTCGACCAGCTGAGGAAGGCCGGTTACGACGGCTGGGTGGGCCTGGAGTACAAGCCGGGCGACCGTCCGAGCGCCGAGGCCTTCGGCTGGCTGCCGGTGGACCAGCGCGCCGCACGCTGAAGCGACCGTCCCCGGGGGCTGCCGCCCCCAGACCCCCGCTTCGGCCTGAACGGCCTCGTCCTCGAACTCCCCCAGAGGGGGGACCCCCGGACGGGCTGTGTGATCGACGTATCCAGAGAGGCACCCCCTATGAGCAACGCACTCCCCAAGATCGCCTGGATAGGCCTCGGCATCATGGGCTCCCCCATGTCCGAGAACCTGGTCAAGGCGGGTTACGACGTCACCGGCTTCACCCTGGAGCAGGACAAGCTCGACCGGCTCACCGCCGCCGGCGGCACCGCGGCTTCCTCGATCGCCGAGGCCGTGCGGGACGCCGACGTGATCATCACGATGGTGCCCGCGTCACCGCAGGTCGAGGCCATCGCGTACGGCCCCGGTGGCATCCTCGGCAACGCCAGGTCCGGCGCGCTCCTCATCGACATGTCGTCCATCACCCCGCAGACCTCCGTCGACCTGGCGAAGGCGGCCGAGGCCAAGGGCATCCGCGTGCTCGACGCGCCCGTCTCCGGCGGTGAGGCGGGGGCGGTCGAGGCCGTGCTCTCCATCATGGTCGGCGGCGAGCAGGCGGACTTCGACACCGCGAAGCCGATCTTCGAGGCGCTGGGCAGGACCATCGTGCTGTGCGGTCCGCACGGCTCCGGCCAGACCGTGAAGGCCGCCAACCAGCTGATCGTCGCCGTGAACATCCAGGCGTGCGCCGAGGCCGTGGTCTTCCTGGAGAAGTCCGGCGTGGACCTGACGGCCGCGCTGGACGTGCTGAACGGCGGCCTGGCCGGCTCGACCGTGCTGACGCGCAAGAAGGACAACTTCCTGAACCGCGACTTCAGGCCGGGCTTCCGGATCGACCTGCACCACAAGGACATGGGCATCGTGACGGACGCGGCCCGCAACGTCGGCGCCGCCCTGCCCGTCGGTGCCGTGGTGGCGCAACTGGTCGCCTCCCTGCGCGCGCAGGGCGACGGCGGCCTGGACCACTCGGCGCTGCTGCGCGCGGTGGAGCGCCTGTCCGGCGCCCGGGCCTGACCCGAACACCCCCGGACTTCCGGGCGGCGCCGGCGCCGACATCTGTCCTGTCGCGCCCAGGCGCCGGCGCCGCCCGGAATCTCAGGAGCCGGAAAGCGCCCGGGACTTCTCGGTGCACATGAACGGCTGCAGCTCCCATACCCACCATTTCCACGCCGCCGACCCGGAGTACGGCAGGCGCGTGGCGGAGGCGGTCCGCGCCCTGCGCGAGGACGGCCCCACAGACGGCCCGCGGCGGCCGAACGGCCCGGATGAGGGGTGGCCGGTCGGTGCCGGCGCGCGGGCGGGGCGAGGACCGCGGCGGCGTGCGAGCCAGTGCGGTGGTGAAGGAACCGAGCGCTCTTCTCGACCAGAGGGGGGAACGCCCCGGTTCCGTCGCACCCGCCGCGGTCCCAGCCACACCCCCTGAACCCCGTCCGGCGGCGCGAACGTCCTGTCGCGCCCAGCCTCGCGCCGTCGGACGGCCCAGCCGAAGAGAGCCTCACGGGCTCCCTGAGCGCCGGATGCGGAACCGCCCGCGTCCGGCGCTTCGGCGTGCGTTCTCACCCCTGCCGCAGGAGCCTTGAGGCATGACTGCACATCCACCGACGGAGTTCCCGCACATCGTCGTGCACGCGCCGGCCCTGGACGGCTCCCGGCGGGTCACCGAGGGCGACGTGATCCTCGGGATCGCCTCCCACCTCGACGACGTGATCGAGATCCTGCGGATGGCCGACCTGGACCGGATCGAGGTCGAGGAGAGCGACCTCATCGAGTGGCAGGGCGGCGGCCCGGACGACTGGCCGGGCCTGACCGAGCATCCCGAAAGCTGATGTACCAGGACGAACAGACCGGCCGATCCTCAAATAAAGCTCTGGACTGTGTGCGACATGCTTCAACTGCCGCAGTCATTGGGCATATTCACTTCACACGGTGCCCGCCGGCACGGGGGCGGCGGGCACCGAGTCACCGACAGCACGGAGCGGGCGGCCCATCCCCCGGATGGACCGCCCGCTCCCGTCTGCGCCGGCTCAGACCTTCAGCGTTCTGATCGAGGTCGGGGCGTGCCCCGGCTCGGTCGCGATCTCCTCGAACTCCACGACGGCGGAGATGTCGTTGCTGGTCGACATGGAGATGTTGGTGACGCGTTCCAGGATCGCCTCCACGACGACCGGCACCTGGTGTTCGGCGGCCAGCTTCTTGGCCGTCTCGAAGGCCGCGCCCAGTTCCGCCGGGTCCGTCACCCGGATCGCCTTGCATCCCAGCCCCTCGGCGACCTTGACGTGGTCGACGCCGTAGACGCCCAGCTCCGGCGAGTTGATGTTCTCGAACTCCAGGTTGACCTGGAAGTCGATGTCGAACGCCCGCTGCGCCTGGCGGATCAGGCCCAGGTAGGAGTTGTTGACGAGGACGTGGATGTACGGGATCTTGTGCTGCGCGCCGACCGCCAGCTCCTCCAGCATGAACTGGAAGTCGTAGTCGCCGGAGAGGGCGACGACGGAGGCCTCCGGGTCGGCCTTGGCGACACCCAGCGCCGCCGGGATCGTCCAGCCGAGGGGGCCCGCCTGGCCGCAGTTGATCCAGTGCCGGGGCTTGAAGACGTGCAGCATCTGGGCGCCGGCGATCTGCGAGAGGCCGATCGTGGAGACGTACCGGGTCCGAGGGCCGAAGGCCTTGTTCATCTCCTCGTAGACGCGCTGCGGCTTGATCGGGATGTCGTCGAAGTGCGTGCGGCGCTGGAGGGTCGCCTTCTTCTCCTGTGCGGAGGCGGACCAGGCGGAGCGGTCGGGCAGCCCGCCGGTGGCGTTCAACTCCAGTGCCACCTCGACGAACAGCTCCAGGGCCGCCTTCGCGTCGGACGCGATGCCGTAGTCGGGAGCGAAGATCCTGCCGATCTGGGTGGGCTCGATGTCGACGTGGACGAAGGTGCGGCCGGCCGTGTAGACGTCCAGCCTGCCGGTGTGCCGGTTGGCCCAGCGGTTGCCGATGCCGAGGACGAAGTCGGACTCAAGGAAGGTCGCGTTGCCGTACCGGTGCGAGGTCTGCAGGCCCACCATGCCGGCGTTCAGGTCGTGGTCGTCGGGGAGCGCGCCCCAGCCCATCAGGGTCGGGACGACCGGGATGCCCGTCAACTCCGCGAATTCGACGAGGAGTTCGGCGGCATCCGCGTTGATGACCCCGCCGCCGGCGACGATCAGCGGGCGCTCGGACGCGTTCAGCATCCCGATCGCCTTCTCGATCTGGGCACGGGTGGCGGCCGGCTTGTAGACCGGCAGGGGCTCGTACGTCCCGGGGTCGAACTCGATCTCGGTGAGCTGCACGTCGATCGGGAGGTCGATCAGGACCGGCCCCGGGCGGCCGGAGCGCATCAGGTGGAAGGCCTGCTGGAAGACGCCCGGGACCTGGGCGGCCTCCAGCACGGTGACCGCCATCTTCGTCACCGGCCCCGCGATCGAGGCGATGTCGACGGCCTGGAAGTCCTCCTTGTGGATCACCGCGGTCGGGGCCTGGCCGGTGATGCAGAGGATCGGCACGGAGTCACCGGTGGCCGAGTACAGGCCGGTGATCATGTCGGTGCCGGCCGGCCCGGACGTGCCGATGCAGACGCCGATGTTGCCGGGGTGGGCGCGGGTGTACCCCTCGGCCATGTGCGAGGCGCCCTCGACATGGCGGGCCAGGGTGTGATGGATGCCGCCGGAGGCCTTGAGCGCCGCGTAGAAGGGGTTGATCGCCGCGCCGGGGACACCGAACGCGTCGGTGACGCCCTCGCGCTTGAGGATCTCAACTGCCGCGCGGGCAGCGGTCATACGAGCCATCGAGAACTCCTGCTTTCGGCTGTCGGATGCCGGCTCCCGGCGCGCCCCGCGGTGAGCACAGTCCTGAATTTCCACATTGCGGAAAATAACTTCTGCTATCTGAAATCAATGTAGGTGCGGGGACCAACGTCGTCAAGGGACGGACAACCGGGGTCCGGCGGGAGCACCATGGGACGGCTGAACCGACGCGACGCCTGGGGTGGGGCCATGTCCGAGAGCGTGCCGGTGCGCTGTCCGGCCTGTCGGCGCGAGCACGTCTACACCGCGCCGTCGTACCCCTGCGCCTGCGGCGCGCCGGTCACCCCGAGCCTGGACGACACGGTCGAGCCGACGCCGGTCGCGCACCGCGCCTGGAACGCGGACTGGGTGACGGTGAGCTGCGCGGCCTGCGGCCGCCGGGACCAGTGGCCGCAGCCGGAGCTGGGCTGCCCGTGCGGGGCGGTGCTGCGCATCGCGGTCGCCGGTGCCGTGTCCGCGTCCCCGCCCGACCCCGAGCCCCGGCCCGTCTTCCATCCCGTCACGATCCGCACCGCCCGGGACGCCGTCACCGCGGCCGCCCTCTATCTGCGCTGGCTGGGCTACCGGGACATCCGGCGCGCCGACCAGCGGCCGCCGTCCGGCATCGGCCTGGCCGCGCGGGGGCTCGTGGCCCAGGTGGACCCGACCGTGCAGCCGGCCTCGCTGCGGGACGTGGAGTGCCTGTGGCTGACGGCGATGACGGAGGACTCCGGGTGCGTGTACTTCTCCCTTGCGGGGTACGCCGAGGAGGCTCGTGAGCGGGCCGACGCGTTGGGGGTGCCGTTGTTCGTTCTGGACCTCACCGGGACGCCTCAGCCGGTCAACAGTCCCGCCGATGAGCTGCACGGCTCAGGTGCGTGAGCACCTGCGGGCCGGTGGGGGCCGGTCGCGCCCACGCGGCGGAGCCGCATATCGACACAGCCCCGCCCCCCTACGGGGCGCTGTAGGTCTCCCTCAGTTCGATCTTGCGGACCTTGCCCGAGACCGTCATCGGGAAGGTCTCCAGGATCTGGATGCGGCTCGGGATCTTGTAGTGGGCCAGGCGGCCCTCGCAGAAGGCGCGGAGTTCCTCCAGGGTCGGCGGGGCGGCCGGATCGTGCGGGATGACGCAGGCCAGGACCTCCTCGCCGTACCTCTCGTGCGGTACGCCGACCACCTGGACGTCCCGGATCTTGGGGTGGGCGTAGAGGAACTCCTCGATCTCGCGCGGGTAGATGTTCTCGCCGCCCCGGATGATCATGTCCTTGATGCGGCCGACGATCTCGACGTACCCGTCGTCGCGCATCACCGCCAGGTCGCCGGTGTGCATCCAGCGCCCGGGGTCGATGGCCTCCGCCGTCTTCTCCGGCTGGTTCCAGTAGCCGAGCATCACGCTGTAGCCGCGGGTGCACAACTCGCCCGCCGTGCCCCGGGGCTGGGTGACCCCGGTGGCCGGGTCGACGACCTTGACCTCCAGGTGCGGCAGCACCCGGCCGACGGTGCCGGTGCGGTGTTCCAGGTCGTCCTCGATCCGGGTCTGGAGCGAGACCGGGGACGTCTCCGTCATGCCGTAGCAGATGGAGACCTCCGCCATGTGCATCTCGGCGACCACCCGCTTCATCACCTCGACCGGGCAGGGCGAGCCCGCCATGATGCCGGTGCGCAGCGTGGAGAGGTCGTAGGACGCGAAGTCCGGCAGGTTCAGCTCCGCGATGAACATGGTCGGGACGCCGTACAGCGAGGTGCAGCGCTCCCGCTGGACCGCCTCCAGGGTTGCCTTCGGCTCGAAGGACGGGGCCGGGATCACCATGCAGGCGCCGTGCGAGGTGGCGGCCAGGTTGCCCATCACCATGCCGAAGCAGTGGTAGAAGGGCACCGGGACGCAGATCCGGTCCTGCTCGGTGTAGTCGATCAACTTCCCCACGAAGTAACCGTTGTTGAGGATGTTGTGGTGGGAGAGCGTGGCCCCCTTCGGGAAGCCGGTCGTGCCCGAGGTGTACTGGATGTTGATCGGGTCGTCGCAGGACAACTCGGCTGCCCGGGAAGCCAGTTCAGCTCCCCTCTCGGCCGTCCCGCGGGCGGTCAGCGCCTCCCAGCCCGGGTCCCCGATGTACACGGTCTCCCGCAGCTCGGGGCACCTGCCCCGCACTTCCTCCACCATCGCCCGGTAGTCGCTGGACTTGTGCCGCACGGAGGCGAACAGCAGGGAGATCCCGGCCTGGTTGAGGACGTACTCGACCTCGTGGGTGCGGTAGGCCGGGTTGATGTTGACCATGATCGCGCCGATCCGGGCGGTGGCGTACTGCACCAGCACCCATTCGGCGCAGTTGACCGCCCAGATGCCCACCCGGTCGCCCTTGGCGACCCCGCTCGCCAGCAGCGCGCAGGCCAACCGGTCGACGTCGACGGCGAACTGCGCGTACGTCCAGCGCCTGCCGGTCGCCACCTCCACCAGCGCCTCGCGGTCCGGCCAGGCCGCGACGGCCCGGTCCAGGTTGGCCCCGATGGTGTCGCCGAGCAGCGTGGTGCCGCTCGTGCCGTGCGTGTACGACGAGCTCACCGGACGTCCTCCTCGCGGTACTCGCCGGCCGAGCCGGCCGCGGTGGCCTCGCGCAGCTCGATCCGCCGGATCTTCCCCGACACGGTCTTGGGCAGCGGGGCGAACTCCAGGCGCCGGATCCGCTTGTACGGCGCGAGGACCTGCCGCGAGTGCTCGAAGAGCACCTTCGCCGTGTCCGGTCCCGGCTCCCAGCCCGCCGCAAGGACGACGTACGCCTTGGGCACGGCGAGCCGCAGCTCGTCCGGCGCCGGCACGACGGCCGCCTCGGCCACCGCCTCGTGTTCGAGGAGCGCGCTCTCCAGCTCGAACGGACTGATCTTGTAGTCCGACGCCTTGAACACATCGTCCGCGCGGCCGATGTACGTGATGTACCCGTCCTCGTCCCGGGAGCCGATGTCCCCGGTGCGGTAGTAGCCCCCGGCCATCGCCTCCGCCGTCCGGTCCGCGTCCCCGTGGTAACCCGTCATCAGGCCGACCGGCCGCGCCGACAGGTCCAGCGCGATCTCGCCCTCCGCCGCCCCGGGAGCACCGCTGACGGGGTCCAGAAGCTCCACCCGGTACCCGGGGCTCGGACGGCCCATCGACCCGGTCTTCAACCGCTGCCCCGGACTGTTGGACACCTGCACGGCCGTCTCCGTCTGCCCGAACCCGTCCCGGATGCTCACCCCCCAGGCCCGCCGCACCTGCTCGATCACCTCGGGGTTGAGCGGCTCACCGGCCGCCACCACCTCGCGGGGCGGGGTGCGCAGCTGGGTCAGGTCGGCCTGGATGAGCATCCGCCACACCGTCGGCGGGGCGCAGAAGGACGTCACCCCGTGCCGGTCCATCTCGGCCATCAGCCGGCCCGCGTCGAAGCGCGAGTAGTTGTGGATGAAGACCGTCGCCTGCGCGTTCCACGGCGCGAACAGGTTCGACCAGGCGTGCTTCGCCCAGCCCGGCGACGAGATGTTCAGGTGCACGTCACCGGGCTTGAGGCCGATCCAGTACATGGTCGCCAGGTGCCCGATCGGGTACGAGGTGTGGGTGTGCTCGACCAGCTTGGGGTGGGCGGTGGTGCCCGAGGTGAAGTAGAGCATCAGGGGGTCGTCGGCCAGGGTGGGCCCGTCCGGCACGAAGTCGGCCGAGGCCGTGTACGCGTCCTCGTACGGCTCCCAGGGCCCCGCCTCCGACGGCGGCAGACCGCCCACCGCGATCCGCGTGTACGTTCCCGGCACCTCGGCGAACTTGGCCGCGTCCTCGGCCCGCACGAGCACGTGCTTCACCCGGCCCCGGTCGACGCGGTCGCGCAGGTCGGCCGGGCCGAGCAGCGGGGTGGCCGGGATGACGACGGCACGCAGCTTCATCGCGGCCAGCGCGGTCTCCCACAGCTCGGCCTGGTTGCCGAGCATGACCAGGATGCGGTCCTCCGGCTCGACGCCTCGCGCACGCAGATGGTTCGCGACCCGGTCGGAGCGTTCGGACAGCTCGGCGAAGGACAGCTTCGTCTCGGAGCCGTCCTCCTCGACGATGTGCAGCGCGGTGCGGTCGTTGCCCTCGGCGATGACGTCGAACCAGTCGAGCGCCCAGTTGAAGTGGTCCGGACGCGGCCACGCGAAACCCTCGTAGGCGGTGGCGTAGTCCGTACGGTGTTCCAGCAGGAAGTCCCGTGCCCTGCGGAACTCCTCCGTCGCACTCGTCATACGCGTCTCCTTCAGTACCGGACCATTGCCGGGCGGCTCTCTGGCATCGTGTAATCCGTGATGCAGGTCTCACTACCCCCGAACGGGGGTGTGGACCGCACGAAGCCGGGGTCGAAGGGGCAGGACAGGTGGCAGCAGAGGTCGCGGGGGTGGTGGAGATACGCGGTGCGCTGTCCAGACTCCGGCGCACCACCGGGCTCCCGATCGCCTTCGGCGGGCTGGTCGAGGCGGGCCGGACGCAGGTGCGGATCAGCGAGCTGACCGGCACCAACACCGCTGCGCTGCGCGCGCTCGCGGTCACCTCGGGGAACGGCCTGGGCGGCAGGGCGGTCGCGCTGGGCCGTCCGTGCGCGGTCACCGACTACTCGGCCTCCCGGCAGATCAGCCACGAGTACGACATCCCGGTGGCGGCCGAGGGCATCCGCTCGGTGCTGGCGGTGCCGGTGGTGGTACGGCGCCGGGTGCGGGGCGTGCTGTACGGGGCGCTGCGCACCGCCCAGCCACTGGGCGACCGCACGCTGGGTGCGGCGGTGGCGGCGGCCCGGGACGTGGAGCAGGCGCTGGTCGTGCAGGACGAGGCCCGGGGACTGCTGGCGGCGGCGCGGCCGGAACCGGCCGTCGCACCGGATCCGGGGGCCGCCTGGGAACAGGTGCGGGAGGCGCATGCCGCGCTGCGGGCTCTCGCGCCGCGGATCGCCGACGCGGAGCTGCGTGCCGAAGTCATCGCCGCCTGCGGGCTGCTGACCGCCGCCCCGGCTCCGGTGGCCGAGGCGGTCCTGGCGCCGCGGGAACTGGACGTGCTGGCGTGGGTGGCGGCCGGGGCGACCAACGCGGCGGTGGCCGAGCGGCTGGGGCTGCGGCCCGAGACGGTCAAGGGCTACCTGCGCTCGGCGATGCGGAAGCTGGGCGCGCACACCCGGGGGGAGGCGGTGTCGGCGGCTCGTCGGACGGGGTTGTTGCCATAGCCGGAGGGGACCCATTCCATTCATGCGGACGCGCTGTGAATTGCTATCTGCAAGGCCGCTGTTATTTCCCTCACCACGCCGTTCGGCCGGATTTCACGGTTCATTGCCTAGAATTTGGTTTGGACACGACACACGAGGGGAGCGGTGACCGTGCGACGGGACTTCCAGGAGCCTGCCAGATGCCGCCCCGACCTGGTCATCGGCCGGGCGGAGCTGGTCGCGGCCGCCCGGGAGCAGCTCGCCTCGGGCGGCAGCGTCCTCCTGCACGGGCCCGCCGGAATAGGGAAATCGACGGTCCTGCGGGCACTGGACGCGGAATACGCCGGCACCGCCCGCACCGTGTTGCGCTGCTCGGCCACCGAGTCCGAATCCCATCTTCCGTTCCTCGCCCTCGCCGACCTCTTCGGTCTGGTCCTCGACGACGTCTCGGCCCACCTGCCCGGCGCCCAGCGCACCGCCCTGGAATCGGCGCTCACCGGCCGCGGCGAGTCCACCCTCCAGCGCGACGGACTCGCCCTGCGCCTCGCGGTGCTGTCCGCGCTGCGCGTGCTGGCCGCCGAGGGCGCGGTGCTGATCGTCGCCGACGACCTGCAGTGGCTGGATCCGGCCAGCGCCGAACTCCTCGGCTTCGCCGCCCGCCGGCTCGGCGGCACCCCGGTCCAACTGCTGTGCGCGGTCCGCACGGAGGGCCAGGAGTACGACCGTCACCTACGCGCGTCGCCCCCGGACACCGTCGCCGTCCGCCTCGGCCCGCTCAACCGCAGACAGGTCTCCGAGCTCCTCGACCACCGCGGCCACACCGGCCTGACCAGGTCCACGGTCCGGGAGATCCACCGCACCAGCGGCGGCAACCCGCTGTTCGCCCTGGAACTCGGTCGCGCCCTCACCGAGAACCCGACCCCGCCCCGCCCCGGCGAACCGCTGCCGGTGCCGACCTCGCTGCGTGCGCTGGTGCTCAGCCGTCTCGACATGCTCTCCGTCGAGGCCCGCCGCACCCTGCTGGTGGCCAGCGCCGGCGCCCGCCCCACCCAGGCCCTGCTGCACGCGGCCGGCCGGGAGAACGCCGAGGCCGAGTGCGCCCAGGCAGCCGAACTGGGGCTGCTGGCGACCGAGCCGGAGGGTCCCGCCGTACGCTTCGCGCATCCGCTCATCTCCGCCGCCCTGTACGCGGAGGCGCCCGCACAGGAGCGCCGGGCCGCGCACGCGGCGCTGTCCACGGCCGCCTCCGACCCGATCGAGCGGGCCCGGCACCTGGCCCTGGCCACCACCGGCACCGACCCGGAGGTCGCCGACCGGCTCGCCGAGGCCGCGACCGAGGCCCGGGACCGGGGCGCGCCCTCGGTGGCCGCGCAGATCGGCCTGCTCGCCGCCCGGCACACCCCCGGCGACCACACGCCCACCCCGGACGAGCGCCGGCTCCAGGCGGCCGAGGACGCGACCAGCGCGGGCGAGATCGACCTCGCCCAGGACATCGCCCGCGAGGTGCTCACCCACGCCACCCGTCCGGGGGACCGGGTGCGGGCCTGGATCCTGGTGATCGACTCCGCCGGACACACCATGACCGAGGTCGACGCGGCCTTCCCGCACGCCCTCGCCGACGCCGGTGACGACCCGCGCCTGCTCGGCAAGGTCCACTACCAGCTGGCCTGGCGGGCGCTGATCGTGGGCGGCGACTTCACCGAGGCCCGGCAGGCGGCGGCGCACTCCGCGGACCTCGCGGCGCAGGGCGGCGACCGGCGCACCGAACTCCTCGCGCTCTCCCTCCAGGCCCAGGTCGAGACCCTGATGGGCCATCCGGCGGCGCCCGCCACCATCAAGCGCGCCCTGAAGGAGCCGCAGGACCCGAACGTGGCCTGCCACCACAACGGGGCGGGCAGCGCCAGGTTCCGCTGGCTGGTGATGGGCGACCAGCTGACCGAGGCACGGGCCACGGTCACCGCGCTGCTGCGCGAGGTGCGCCGACGCGGGCAGGTGGAGAGCGAGGTGCACTTCCTGCGCGGGCTCGCCGAGACCGAGCTGCGCTCCGGGCACTGCGGGCGGGCCCTGGACCTGGCCCGGGAGGGCCTGCGCCTGGCCCACGACTCCGGGATCGGCGAGACCGCCTCCGCGATGCTCACCTCGCTGGCCGAGGCCTCCGGCGGCGACGTGGACCGGGGCCTGGCACTCGCCCGGGAGGCGGTGGAACACGCCGAGCAGGACGGCGACACGATGTACCTGTCCCGGGCCCTGGGCGCCCTCGGATACGCCCAGTTGGTGGCCGGCGACCCGGCGGGCACCGTCCGCTCGCTGCGCCGGGTACGGGAGCTGGAGCAGAGCCTCGGCATCACCGACCCGGCCCGCGGCCGCTGGCAGGGGGACCTCGCGGAGGCACTCGTCCGGGTGGGTGAGTCCGCCGAGGCGCAGGACGTCATCGACGTCACCCGTCAGCACGCGCTCCGACTCGGCCGGGAGAGTGTTCTGGCCGCGCTCGACCGGGCCGAGGCACTGGTCCGGGCGGCGCACGGAGAACACGACGCGGCTGTCGCCCAGCTGACCTCGGCTCAGGACCGGTTCGCCAAACTGGGCTACGGCCTGGAGGAGGCGCGGGCCGCGTTCGCCCGGGCGGCCCTGCACGACCGGCGCTCCCCCACGGCGTTCGACGAGGCCACCCGGCTGTTCCGGCGGTGCCGGGCGCTGCCGTGGCTGCGGCAGGTGGACGAGGCCGTCTCGGCGCCGGAGCCAGCGGTCGAGGCGCCGGCCGCGCTCGACGCGCTGGACGGGCTGGCCGCGATGGAACGTCAGGTCGCCGCACTGGTCATGGAGGGTGCCACCAACCGGGAGATAGCCGCCCGGCTGTTCGTCAGCGTCAAGACGGTGGAGGCCACGCTCACCCGGGTCTACCGCAAGCTGGGCATTCGATCGCGCGTGGACATAGTCCGTTTGGCGGCAGGGCGACGCGCGAAGTGAGAGCGCTCCCGGTTAACTGAGGCGGACCGAGGGTTTTCCCTCCCCCATCCCCCTAGGGGGTTCCCTCATTGGGAGGGTGGGGTTCCGGGTCCTAGCTTATGGATGTGCCGCTCGCCCGGGCATACGGGGGTCGGTCCCGCGACCCCCGTGCTGCACCCCCCACACCCGCGCGACCCCCACCGGCAACCCCCACTGAGGAGACTCATGTTCGGGCACCACCGCGCAAGAAAGACCGCCGCAGCCCTGGTGGCCACCGCCGCCGCCGCGGCGACCGCGCTGATCGCGTCCCCCACCGCGTCGGCAGCCCCCCAACCGATCGTCGGCGGTACGACCACCACGACGACCGCGTACCCGTTCATGATGCAGATCACGGACGCGTCCGGCAGTCAGTTCTGCGGCGGCACCCTGGTGTCCGCCACCAAGGTGGTGACCGCCGCGCACTGCATGGAGGGCGAGTCCACCAGCAGCGTCCGCGTGGTCGGCGGCCGCACGTACCTGAACGGCACCAACGGCACGGTGAGCCGGGTCAGCAAGATCTGGATCAACCCGGACTACACGGACGCCACCAACGGCGACGACGTGGCCGTCCTGACCCTGTCGACGTCGATGTCGTACACCCCGGCGTCGTACGTGACGTCGTCCCAGACGAGCCTGTACGCGGCCGGCACCACGGCCCGCATCCTCGGCTGGGGCACCACCTCGGAGAACGGCAGCTCCTCCAACCAGCTGCGGACCGCGACCGTCCCGATCGTGTCCGACTCCAGCTGCAAGAGCTCCTACGGTTCGGACTTCGTCCAGACCGACATGGTTTGCGCCGGATACACGTCCGGCGGCACAGACACCTGCCAGGGCGACAGCGGCGGTCCCCTGCTCATCGGGGGCGTCCTGGCAGGGATCACTTCCTGGGGGGAGGGGTGCGCGGAGGCCGGTTACCCGGGTGTCTACACCCGGCTGACCACCTTCTCGGACCTGGTGACCGCGCAGGTCAACTCGTGACTCCTCACCAGAAGAACTCCTGAGCATCCCTCAGGTGAGTGACCAGGGGGCGTTGCGGGCTACCACGAGCAGCCCGCAGCGCCCCCTATCCATGTCCCGGCCCGGCTACTTGTCGGCGGTGAGTGTGCCCGCCGCGCCCCAGCTGCCGGCCGGGACCTCGTGGATCCAGACCTGCACGGTCCCGGCGGGAATCTTGTAAGCGTCCACGAACGCGTCCGTGCCGCGCCTGACGAGGTCCCGCTCGAGTTCGGTGTCGCGGGGGCCCGGCCGGCGACGGCGAGCTCGGCGCGAACGGGCTGGGCGGGGCCGAGCGTGACGGTGGCGGCGCCGGACCGGGCGGACAGGTCGCTCAACGACCGGCTTGCGGTACGACGGTCCCGAACCGGATGTCGTAGGACATGCCGGGGTGCAGGACGGCCAGCATCCGTTCGCCCTCTTCGATGATCGCGGCCCGCTCCGCCGCCCCGCCGCTCAGTGGCCCGAGAGTCTCGATGACCAGCGCGTCCTCCGTCAGTTTCCACACCCCGGCCAGAAAGCCGTCGACGAGCAGGGTGCGGTAGGCCTGGTTGCCCTGCCAGGCGCGGCCCCGGTGCTCGGGCGGTACGACGCGGGTGCGGTCGGCGTGGGAGAGGAGAAGGTTGTCGAACTCGGGGAGGAAGCGGGGCGGGGCCGGCAGCTCGGGGTCGGGGCGTGGCGCGTCGGGCAGGTCGAAGAGCTCGGCGCCGCTCTCGTCCCGGAAGGTGAGGAGGCGGGGCCGCAGCCGTTCGAAGGCAGTGCGGAGCCGGGTCAGACCGGCCCAGGTCTGCATGTCCTTGACGGAGGCCGGGCCGAAGGCGGCGAGGTAGCGCAGGACGGCGGTGTCCGTGGCGTCAGGGGTGGAGACCTGCTCGGCGGGGCGGCCGAGCCAGTGCTCGGCGGTGGTCAGGGCGACCTGTCCGGACCGCCCCCACAGCCCGCGCGGGGTGACCTGGACCAGGGGCAGGGTGCAGCGGGCGGCGATGGCGAGGGCCTGTGGGTCGGCGTCCGGCCACTCGGCGCGCAGCGCCTCGCGCAGCCCGGCCATGGTGCGCGGCTCGGCCTCGACCAGATCCCGGGCGAGCGCGGCGAGCCGGTCCAGGTCGACACCGGCCAGGCCCGTACGGAAGGCGGTCAGCTCCCGGGTCCGGGCGGGCTGCACGAGCGGGCGCAGGGTGAGCGCGTCGGCGGCCGTGTGGGTGTGGATGGTGGACCGCAGGGTGACGATCCGGACCACCTCCCGGTCGGCCATGAGCTCGGACAGCCGCTCGGGGGTGAAGCCGTCGAGGCGGGCGGCGAGGGCGTAGTACGGCGGCTTGACGTTCTGCGCCTGCAGGCCGACGAGGTGGGCCACGGCGTCCTTCGCCGACCGGGGTGAGCGGCGCAGCAGGAGCTGCCGGTCGAGGGTGGCGCGGTTGAGGGCGCGGCTGCCGAGGACCGGGCCGGACGGCTGCTTCGTCATACCGGGCACGCTAACGCCGAACGCGGACACCTCCTGTCCGCGTCTCTCACCGAATCCCGTCCTCGAATCCCTCCGCCGGGGCCGTATGCCCCGTATATCCTGCTCCGAGACTCACCGATCACGCGTGATCACCCGGACCACTCGGATCACACCAGTCACAGCCCACGCCGATGCAGGCTCCACCGAGAGGCGGCCGCGATGTCCGAGCGACGCCCCAGCCCGGCCTCGAAGAACTCCGCGAACGGCAGGAACGGCCGGGGCACCAGAAGGTCCGTCTGGCGCCGCGCAGTGACGGCGGAGCAGGACACCGCCGAGCTGCCGGAGCCCGGGGCCTCGTCGGCCGCGGAGTCCGGCGAGTCGCCGAGCATCGTGGAGGCGGCGCTGTACAGCGACGGGGTGCGTGTCTCGACACCGTCGACCCTCGCGGAGACATACCGCGAACTGCGCGACACGCCCTCGGGCATGGCATGGATCGGCCTGGCCCGCCCCACCTCCGACGAACTCCTCTCCCTGGCCGCCGAGTTCGACCTGCATCCGCTCGCGGTCGAGGACGCGATGGAGGCACACCAGCGCCCGAAGCTGGAACGGTACGGCGACACGCTCTTCGTGGTCCTGCGGGCCGCCCGGTATCTGGACGCGCCGGAGGAGGTCGACTTCGCCGAACTGCACGTGTTCGTCGGCCCCGACTTCGTGATCACGGTCCGGCATGGCGCGGCCCCGGACCTCTCGGCGGTCCGCCACCGCATGGAGGGCTCCCCGGACCTCCTGAAGCTCGGCCCGGAGGCGGTCCTCTACGCGATACTCGACGCGGTGGTCGACGGCTACGCCCCGGTCGTCGAGGGCGTCCAGAACGACATCGACGAGATCGAGACGGAGGTCTTCCGCGGCGACCCGTCGGTGTCCCGCCGTATCTACGAACTCTCCCGCGAGATGGTCGAGTTCCAGCGCGCGACCCGCCCGCTCGTCGGGATGCTGCACGGCCTGATGGCCGGCTTCACCAAGTACGAGACCGACGAGGAACTCCAGCGCTACCTCCGCGACGTCGCCGACCACGTCACCCACATCAGCGAACGCGTGGACGGCTTCCGCCAGGCCCTCACAGAAATCCTCACCGTCAACGCGACCCTGGTCACCCAGCAACAGAACGCGGAGATGCGAGCATTGGCGGAGGCGGGCTTCGAACAGAACGAGGAGATCAAGAAGATCTCGTCCTGGGCGGCCATTCTGTTCGCTCCGACGCTGGTCGGAACGATCTACGGGATGAACTTCAGGCAGATGCCTGAGTTGCACTGGGCACTCGGATATCCCTTCGCGATCGTCCTGATGGCTATCGTATGCGCCACTTTGTACCTCATCTTCAAGCGGAAGGACTGGCTCTGAGTAACCGGCCCTCGAAAGGTCGGGGCGGGGACTCACGGGAGCGAGATCGGCCGCCGGAAGCCCCGCTCAAGGTCGCTGGGGAGAATCTGGGGAGAATGAAGCGCGCATCGCTTTCGCTGACGCTCCCCAGACGCAGAGTCACTCGCCCCGGATGAGGCTTCCTTACGAACGACAGTTGGTCGGAGATGGTCTGGCGCCGCTGGACGGGGTGGACCGCCGAGGATCCACGATGGTGCACCAGCACCTCACCCTCATCTGGAACGAACACTCCGATCCGGTCCCGCTGGAAAGGGAACCGATCTCCCAACTGCATCCGCCGCTGAACGTCAGGGGAACAGCGCTTGGTGCCTCCCGGGAAGACCCGGCTCGTCGACGGAACTCCTGTTCGCGGCGAACCCGCGGCCAAGGCGCGTCTACGCCTCGGGGCGCTACGGCGTCACCCCTCCAGCGGTCGCGCGGGTCTCGGACTGCACCTTCTCCGGGGCAGCAGGCCGGCGCAGCAACGGCCGTCTGTTCCTGACGCTACCGGCGGGCCGCTCGGACTTCGAGCGGGACACGACGACGCGCTACCTGCTCGCGCAGGTGCTCGACGTGGAACTGCCTGATCTGCCGCCGCCCTTCGAGACGAGCCGGCTGACGTGACCCACCGAGCCCCCAGTCGCGCCGGCTGGGGCCCCTTCACCGCTCAAGATGCGGCAGGTGACCGGTCACCCAGTTCCGAAGATCGTCAAGCTTGTCGAGTGGATGCTGTTCGTGGGTGTGGGACATGAAGTACGAGAGGACGGCCATGACCGCCACCGTCCAGCCGATGGTCTGCAGGCAGCTTCCTTGGTTCGTTTTCGCTTCCCGTTCCGGCCTTGGTGTCCCGCCGTGGCAGTACGGGCACCAGCCGCGCCCGTGGCAGTAGTCGCAGTCCACAGCCCCTCCCCCTCCTGCCTTGCTGTCACAAAGAGTACTGATTTGGTCACCGCGGGATACCGTCAATGCGGATGCCGCTGGTGCCGGCGACGGAGCAGCCGCCCATTGAGGTACGAGCCCAGCCGTCACCTGGGGGATACGATCTCGGCCTGCCGCAGTGTGGCTTGTGCATGCAGATGACGCCCGCCGAACCGTCTCTGACTGTCCGTCGTCTCGGCCGTCTCTGACGCCCCGTCCGGTTCGCGCTCTCCCGCCAGATCTGCTCGGCGGCGCACGCTCGATGCATGGGGGCGGATGAGGGCTTAGCCCGACTCAACACGACGACGTTCACATGCCCGTACTGCGGGCTGCCGCAGGAGCGAGTGGCGACCCAGGATCGCGACTGGGTGATGCTCGAACCCGGCATGGATCCGTTGGTGCATACGGTGCCGCCCGAGCACCGGTGGATCACACTGGTCGACGGGACGGTGACCGTGTACGCGGTGGCGCCGCCAGTCGCAGAGCAGCGGTGCCGCATCGAGCACCGGCTGGCGTGCCCGCGGCAGCAGCTGCCAGATCTGTGGCCGTGGCTGACGTCGCTGCGGGAGGAGAATCGGCGGGCGTCGGAACGACAGGATGAGCCGGAGCCACCTATGCCGCCGACGGAGTTGCCGGCTGCGGGATAGGTGCGATCGGCGACATCAGGAGGGATACATAATCCTGCGCCCTTCACAGTCCCTGCCCCAGCCCTCGTGCCTGGAGCTGGACCGCGGGACCGCATTGGAATTGTGACCTGCGCTGTCACCCGGCATGGGCGGGTATCTGGATCAGAGACATCACCCGTAGGAATGCTGTAGGCGCGGGGCGCCCGGCTGGCTGTCAGTGGGTGGTGCTTGACTGGTACTTTCCTGCGACTTGATCCGGCTCACGCACCTAAACGGGATCAGTGACAGCGGTGTACCGCACCGATGCGTTCGTTGTCGCCGTCTCACCCCCTGCCGGCGGAAGGCTCAGTGCGGGAATGCCCGTGGCGGACGCTGGCGGGGCAGGGTGGTGCGGAACTCCTCGATCACGGAACTCACCTGCCGCATCAGCGAAGTCCGTTCCAGCAGGTCGAGGTAGAGATTGCGGCGGGCCAGTCCAGGCAGGTCCACGCAGAAGTACAGGGCCATCAGCGGGTTGACGAACAACTCGCCGTCCTTGGTCCTTTCCGTGAACCGGACGTCGCCGAAGTCACCGCGCACGGCGGCGGCGACGGATCCGTTCACAATGCTCGGGTGGCTCGCGGTGTGGCGCTGGGCGTGCGCCACCGCGTCGAGGTAGAGCGCGCCCTCCCGCGCCGCCCCGAGCAGCGAGAACGCTCCGAGATAGGCGCCGTCCCGGTCCAGGGCGGCCAGGTTCTCCAGTACGAGCGAGTGGTTCACGCCGTGATACGCGTCCACCCCGAAGCCGAGGCAGGCCACCAGCCGGTACGGGACCTCGTCGAGCCTGCTCACGGCGGCCAGGCTCGCCATGTCCTCCTCCGGTGTGCCGAGACCGTGTTCGTCGCCGCGCATCAGGATGTCGGTCCCGCCGTCCACGAGCACGACCGCGTCGACACCGCCGAGATGCGTGATCAGCGTCCGGTAGGCCGCCCGCAGCGGACCGACCCCGATGCTCGGGAACGCGTACACGGTCGACGGCAGATCCTGCGTCGCGAGCCACTGGGCGAGCGTCCGTTCGGGAAAGTAGTCGCCGCGCAGGGGGGTGTCGGGCCGGACGGCCGCGACGTCCTGGTCCACCCACACGTCGAGGTCCAGGCCGTACAGGTCGGCGAAGGACAGGTTGGCGAGGTGCACCTCCTTGCCCGCGGACCGCAGCGCGAGTGCGAGCGGCAGTCCGGCATACACGTCGAAGCCGCCGCCCGCACCGGCGATGAGCACCCGTCGCGCGTCGCGCAGGCGGGTGAAGAACGCGGGTTCCCCCAGAGAGATCACCGCAGGACGCTAACAGGACACTGTGTCGCCGGGCAGGACCGCTGGTGCCGAGGGCCACGGCCGACCGCTGCACGCCGCCCGCTAGCATCCCTCGCATGACGAGGCGGGGGTGGCGACTGGGTGTCGTGGCGGTGCTGGCCGCGATCTGCGTCTCCGGTCCCGAGCCTGCGGACATCATCCGCACGGCGTCCGACCTCGGCCCCCTGCCGGCCGACCGCTACGACTACACGCCGCAGGACTACCAGCGATCGCAGCGGGCGTCGGCGTTGCTGGTCCGGCAGTGCATGGCGGAGCGCGGCCACCGGGACTTCCCGCTCGACCCCCGCTACCCCAGCGATCCCATCGTCGCCACCGCGGTCAGCACCGACTACGGCGCCCTGGACCTCGCCACCGCCCGTCGCTGGGGCTACGGCTGGGACCCGGCCAAGTCCCCGACCCTTCGCCCGAAGGGCCGTCGGATGACCAACGCCGAGTATGCGGACTTCCCCTCCTGCAACGCCGAGGCGAGCCGGCGGCTGCTGCGCGGCATCGACCTCAAGCGGGACTGGCTCTACGCAGGTACACGGGCGGTCGAGGTCGACAAGGCGGTCAAGCGGGACCCGCGCCTCCGCGCGGCTTGGGACGTGTGGTCCCGCTGTGTGGCGGACCAAGGGTTCACGCGCTATCCCGACCCCGTCGCGGCGTACACGGACCCCGCCTGGCAGCGGGGCAGTGACGGCAACACCCGGCATACACGGCGGGAGCGGGCCACCGCCGTCGCCGACGTCACCTGCAAACGCCGCCACCGTACGGCCGAACTCTGGCACGCGGCACGGGCGCGGCAGCAGGCCGTGGACATCGCACGGCACCGCGACCGCTACGCCGCCGGGCTGCGGGCGCTGCGGACCTACCGGGCCACCATCGCCGAGGTGCTGCGGAAGCTCGGCTAGCGGGGCACCGACGCATCACCACGAGTCGCCGGTTTCCCGGATGTACGGCCTTGCGTCCTTCGCGTTCCTGAGAATCCGCATCCTCACACGGCCCTGAACTCGGTGCGCCTCGCGCCGAGGTGGCAGCGGGGTCTATGGGCGAGCGGGCCGGTTCAGGCTGGACGTGACACGGTCGAGCGCCGCCCGGCCCGCGGGTCCCCATGTCGGCTTGCCGCCAGGAAGACCTAGCTCCCCGTTCTGGCCCATGAGGATGAGGAAGAGGCTCTTCATGGCGGCCAGCCCTCGGGCGCGCCGGACCGTCGCCTCGTCCGCCTGCGCGTACGCCGCGAAGAACCGTGGGCCCGCGCCCGCGGGAAGGAGCACCCACGCGGCCGCGAGGTCCCACGCCGGGTCGCCGGCGAACATGGCGTCGAAATCAATCACGCCCGAGAGTGTCCCGTCCGAGACGACGACGTTCGCGGGATGGAGGTCGCCGTGCAGCCATACCGGCGGGCCCTCCCACTCGGGGGCCGCGACAGCGTCGTCCCAGACGGCCCGGACGGCCCGGAGCTCGACGGCGATGCCGCCGGGGGCGATGGCGTGCAAGAACCTCTCGAAGCCGTCGGTGCACTTCTTGGGGTGAGCGCCGCGGTCCGAACTGGCCGGCGCCTCAGCGGGCGCCTCCACATGGAGTGCCCTGAGGAAGTCCGCCAGAGTGTCGGCCGCGTGGTCGCCGCGACTGATCGAGGTGTGGTCCAGTGGCTCGCCGCGGACCCACGTCATGATGCTCCAGGGCTTCGGAAAGCGCACGGACGGTTCACCGATCCGCACCGGAGTCGGAACCGGGAGCGGAAGACGCGGGGCCAGGACAGGCAGCCACCGGCACTCCTTGCGCAGGAGGTCCGGGGCACCGTCCATGCGCGGCATGCGCACGGCCAACTCGTCCCCGAGACGCCACATCTGGTTGCCCCAGCCGCCCGCCACCTCCCGGACGGGCAGCCCCGCAAGGTCCGGATGCTGGTCCTTGAGAAGGTCGCGCACCAGCTCTGCGGTGATCTCGGTCTCGGAGTCGGTCATGCGAAGCCACAGTACGGGAGACAGGCAGAGCGGCCACTCACTCTCCGGAATGCCCGGAGTCGGTTGCCGCAGACCGGAGTTGCTCAGCGCAGCACGGCCGCCAGCAGGTCGGCCACCAGGGCCGTCAGGTCGGGCAGACTGACGGTGTAACGAACGTAGCGGCCCTGCCGCGGGGCCGTGAGCAGGCCCGCGCGGCACAGGACAGCCAGGGGCGGGAGACTTCCGGTGGCGAGAGTTCCCAGGCGTGGGCCGGCTCACCGGTGGTGCGCGGGCCGCGGGCCAGGGTGCGCACCAGCCGCGGCCGTACCGGATGGGCGAGTGCCTCCAGTCGTAGCCTGACCGTTTCCAGCGACACCGGCCCGATGGACTCGGCTCGGCGACGGGGTACTGCACCACCGGCTGCCCCCCGGGCGCGTGGACGGCCACCAGGTGCGGGCGGCCGAAGACGCTCGGGAGGAACGTGACCCCCGTGCCGTGGGCGGCGGTCGCATGGTCCTGCAGCTTGTCCACGAGGCTGCAGATGCCGTCCGGCGCCAGGGTGACGGCGCCGGAAATCGACGCGAGTGCCGCCCCGCTGCCAGGGCCGCCTCCTACCCGACGAGCTTCGCCCACTCCGCGCTCCGACCCGCGGCATCCACGTCGGACCAGAACCGGAACACATGGTTCCGTGACATCCGCCACAACGGATCCCTGACCTATGCGTGCCCGATAGTAGAAGCCGCTCTGGCGACATATGGGATTTGTCCGGCTTGGCGCGCGCGTGCGCCGCGGCCGGATTCACGGCTTTCCGCGCACGGGCCACCTTCGTCCGTTCCGCGCGCACACACGGATTCTGACGGGACGACAGAATTTCGCAGCAACCCCGGAGACAAGACCGGCGCTCCCCACTCCCGCGACCAGGGCCGCCCGAGCCTACGAAGCGCGTTAGTACCAAGGCCCTTTGCGCTCCTTGTGAAGGCGCCCTAAGAATGACGACCCGCAGGACGCCGCCGCAGCTCAGGAGCCGGTTACTCATGGGTCGACATCGTAAGAACGCGCATTACCGGCGGATAGTCATCGCTGCCGTCGCCGTGGGCACCGTGGGCATACCGTCCGCCGCCATGGCCTGTACCAGCTGGCCCGACAGCGGCGGACACCGCTCCGACAGCGCCAAGAACACCGCGGCGAAGGACTCGTGGAACACGAAGGACTGGTGGAACGACGCGAACTGGGCCCGCCCCTGGAACGCCGACCAGGCCGGCGAGCCCTCGGGAACGGCATCGGCGGCGCCGAGCGCCACGACGACTCCGAGCGCCTCCGCGCGTGCCAGGACGACTCCGCACGTCTCCGCGAGTGCCAGGCCGACTACGCACGTCTCCGCGAGTGCCAGGAAGACCATCAGGCCGAGGCCGAAGGCCACAGCGCCTTGGCACCCCGCACGGACCACCGCTCCCAAGCCCAGCGCCACCACCGCGTCCCCCAGCACCCGGAACACCACCGCCGCCGCTTCCACGGCCCCCAAGCCGTCGAGCAGCCCGACGGCCACCGCCACGGCGTCCGGAGTCGTCGCTCGCATCGTGGAACTCGTCAATGCCGAGCGCAGCAAGGTGGGCTGTTCGGCCCTGACCCTGAACACGACCCTGTCCAAGGTCGCACAGGCACACAGTGAGGACATGGCGCTCCACCAGAACATGTCGCACTCCGGGTCCGACGGCTCCTCCCCCGGAGACCGGCTCACCCGTGCCGGGTACACCTGGAGCGCGTACGGCGAGAACGTGGCCTACGGTTACGCCTCTCCCGAGCAGGTCATGGCGGCCTGGATGGCCAGCCCGGGCCACAAGGCCAACATCCTCAACTGCACGTTCAAGGAGATCGGCGTCGGTCTCGCACAGCCCAACAGCTACTGGACCCAGGACTTCGGCACCGCCCGTTGAGCGGGCGCGGCCTGCCGTCGCCGCATCGGGCGCGCCGCCGGACGGCCGCATGGCCCCCTTGCGCGGCGGACCACTGAAGTTCCTGCTCAGGACGGGTGTGGGATTCTGGCAGAGACGCGAACGGGGCATGCAAAGAGGAGTGGGGCTCGTATGCGCGAGGCGTACCACGATGAGCTGGCCTCGATCGGCGAGGCCCTGGTGGACATGGCGAACCGGGTCGGTTCGGCCCTGGGCCGGGCGACCAGCGCACTGCTGGATGCCGATCTCCAGCTGGCGGAAAGCGTGATCTCCGCCCACGCCAAGGTCGATGACCTGCAACGCGATCTGGATGACCGGGCGATCGCGGTGCTGGCGCGCCAGCAGCCGGTCGCCACCGATCTGCGGGTGGTGGTCACCTCGCTGCGCATGAGCGCGGACCTGGAACGCTGCTCGGTCCTGGCCCAGCATGTGGCCAAGCTGGCCCGGCTGCGCTACCCCGGGCAGGCCGTGCCGCAGGACCTGCGCCGCACCGTCCTGGAGATGAGCCAGCTCGCCCAGCGTCTGATGGCGCAGGCCGCCGACGTCCTCGTCACCCGCGAACTGGACGCCGCCCTCCAGATGGAGCAGGACGACGACCGGATCGACGAACTGCACCGCTCGATATTCCAGCACCTCATGGACGACCGCTGGCACCACGGGGTGGAGACCGCCGTCGACGTCACCCTGCTCGGCCGCTACTACGAACGGTTCGCCGACCACGCCGTCTCCGTCGCCCGCCGCGTGGTCTTCCTGGTCACCGGTGAACACGCTGACGGACTGGCGGCGACACATCCATGACCACACGCGCGTCTGCTTCCTGACCGCGCACGGCGACCGCATGAGCGGTGCTCCTGCCCCGTCTGCTGCGGCTTGGCGTCTGGCTGGCTCCCGCGGACAGGGTCCGGTGCGGCGGGCCGGTCGAGGTCGGTCGAGCCGCTCTTCACCCGCCACAGCGCGCATCCGGCCCGGCTGGGCGGCCAGTAGCAGACCTCGACCGCCTTCGGCGAGTGGCAGACGGTGAGTCGGCCTTCGTCCCCGTTCGGCTGCCGGTCCCCGTGTCACATATGCGGGGCATGCCCTGTCTCCCCTAGGAAGCGCGTTGCGTGCGTCTGGACATGATCGTGTGTTCCGGGCCTGGTTACGGAGGTGGGCACGTGTGGGAGAAGGACTCAGTGGACGGAGCCGACGGGCACGTGAGCCTGGACGGGGTGGGGCCCAGGACGCTGGCGCACTTCAAGCCGCCGTTCATCCCGGAGGGCTCTTCGGGGACGACCGTCGTGGTCGAATGGCCTCCCGGGCACCCCGGAACCCCGCCGCACCGGCGGTCGGGGCCGTGTTTCGGCTACGTGATCGAGGGTGCGGTGCGGTTCGAGCTCGAAGGCGAGCCGGAGCGTGTGATCAAGGCCGGTGAACCGTTGTACGAGCCCGGCGGCGACGTGATCCATTACCAGAACGGCAACGCGCTGTCGGACGGGCCGACCAGTTTCGTGGTGACCATCCTGTGCGCACCGGGCCGGCCGATGCTGACGCTGGTCGACGAGGAGGAGCTGGAGCAGCGGGCGCATCTGCGTGCCCCGCGGCCTTCGGCCGACTGAGCCACGAGCGGGACGGGGAGCGGGTCAGCCGAGCCGGGGCGTGGGTCCGGATGCGGGCCTCGTCCAGGTGCGCCGGGAGCGGACGACCGGCTCCGCCCGCGTTGCGGCCCGGACGTCGCCGCTCGGGCACCTCCCCGCCCCCCCTGCCGGATTCGCGAACGAGGTGACCATGCCATGGACTGGCGCGAGCGGGCGGAATGCCTGCGCGTAGATCCCGACCTGTTCTTCCCCATATCCGACAGCGGTTTGACGCTTCGGCAGATCGCCGAGGCCAAGGCCGTCTGCGGCCGTTGTCCTGTCATGAAGCAGTGCCTCGACTGGGCCGTGCGGGCGGGACAGGTGGAGGGGATCTGGGGCGGGACCACAGACGGTGAACGGCGGGCCGCACGAGAGCGCGCGGCACCGCGCTCCGGATGTGGTCACAACCGTCGGGGGCCCTAGCGTCCAGCTCCACCGGATCCGCCCCGGCACACGCCGTCGGCGCAAGGGTTCCCTCGCTGAGAGGACCGCCCGGCACAGCCCGCCTTCCGGCCCGCACTCACCAGTGCTCGACGAACTCGCGAGGGTCCCCCACCCAGGCAGATCACTTCCGGACCGGGCCGCGGAGGGCCGGAACCCAGCGGAGCCGGCCGGGGCGCGGGATTCGCGGCAGCGGGGGTGTGTCGGCGGGGAGGAGGGCCGTGGTGGTGCGCATGGGCACCTCGTCCACCGGGCCGGGCTCGGGCTCGGGTTCAACCCATGGAGACCGGTCCACAACCTGAGATTCCTGAAAGGCGCAGCGCGGCCGGGTCGCTGACGCCGGATCATGGCCTCGGGAATCCGCGCCGTCGGCCGGCACGGCGATGGTCAAGAGTGCGTCACATGGCCTCGGCGGCTGAGCGGGCGGGAGCCGGCCGACGTACTGAAGGGGCAGGTAGACGCGACTTCCGACGAAGGGCACCTCCTTGATTCCGCGACGCATCGGCCTGAGCCTCGCCGCAGGGCTCGCCTCCGCTTTCCTGCTGGGAGCCTGCGGCTCCTCGAACGGCACCGGATCCAGCGCCGCCGCCCCGGCCGCCCCCGCCACGTCGGCCACACCGGATCCGGCGACCTCCGCGCCTGCCGCCGTCAGCAGCAGTCCCGTGAGCGGGCAGCCGGCCACGACCGCCGTGGTGACGGCCAGGACGGCCCAGGGCCTGGGCAGCATCGTCACCGACGACAAGGGGCTGACCCTCTACCGCTACGACAAGGACCAGCCGAACCCCTCGAAGTGGACGTGCTCGGGCGCGTGCACGAAGACATGGCTGCCCGTGATCGTGCCGGAGTCCGTGCAGACCTCAGGGGTGGAGAAAAGCCTCCTCGGCACGGTCCACCGGAACGGCATGACACAGCTCACCCTCGCCGGCTGGCCGCTCTACCGGTACATAGGCGACACGGCGGCCGGACAGACGAACGGCCAGGGGAAGGACGGCGAGTGGTACGCCGTCACGCCCGCCGGCCAGAAGTCCCAGGTGACCGGCTGACAACCGGGGCCGCCTGCTTACCCTCACTTGCCCGAACGGGCCACGACAATTGATTTCCAGGACCTGTTCCGCTTGAACGGCATTTCGAAGATCTTGGAAAAAAGCCACGCCCCGAGTATCGAAACCGGCAGGCCAACAGCGAGCGTGAACCAGAACGTGGGCAGTCCGGGCGCCACGAAATGCGGAGCGACGCGGCGGATCACGGCCAGGACGATCGGAAGATGGATCAGGTACAGGCTGTAGGAGAATCCGCCGAGGCCGTGGATCGGGCGTGCCGTCAGGAGCCGTACCAGGACGGCGGGTTTTCCGGTGGCGACGGCGGCCAGCAGCATCGTCATGGCGGGAGCGATGGCGAGATCGATCCAGAAATAGTGGTTCACCGTCCAGACGGAGCCCCGGACGGCGCCAAGAGCCAGGACCGGCAGGGCGGCCAGGACGGCGAACCATCCCCAGGGCAGGCGCCGCACCCTGTCCGGCGCGGCGACGACTCCCGCGCCCAGCACGCCCGCGGCGAACACCGGGGCGAGGTGGGGAGCGAGCCAGTTGTCGCCCTCCACGGGGTTCGCGCCGGCCGCCGTCAGACCCCAGGCGATCACCGGGAGTGTCACGCACGCGGCCGACATCACGGCGCCCCAGCGCCGGCGGACGAACAGGAGCAGGGGGAAGAGGAGATAGAGCTCGGCCTCCACGCCTATCGACCAGAACGCGCCGTTCGGCGTCGGGGCGGTGACCACGTCCTGGGCGACCAGGCCGTACACCAGGACCGTCGCGCCGGTGGGCGGCCCGAAGTGCGAGGCCGGTACGACGAACCACGAGACCAACAGGCTCATGGCCAGTGCCGCCCAGTAGGGGGGAAGGATGCGCCAGGCGCGCCGCCGCAGGAACTCGCCGATGCCCGCCGGCCGCCAGCCGTGGCTGGCCGGGGAGATCGCCAGGGAGAACCCGGACAGCACCAGGAAGAAGACGACGGCCAGGCGCCCGAACATCAGCCCGCCCAGCCAGGAGGGCGCCGAACTGCGGGGATAGCCCGGGAAGGTGTACAACCAGCAGTGGAACAGGACCACATACAGAGCCGCCAGGCCACGGAGCCCGTCCAGGCCCTGCACCTGCCGGCGGCTCCCCGCTCCGGCGCCGTTCCCGCTCCCGCTCTCCTCCGGACGCACGGGGGCGGCCAGGTCGAGGGCGCTGCCGGCCGGGCGACTCGAATCCACTGAAATCGTTCAACCCTTTCTCCGGGCACCGACTGCCGTGCGTCATCGATGCCTTCGGGCGGCACGGCGCCGCCCCACAGCGACAGGTACGTGACCCCCGGGCGGGCCGTTCAACTGCAGCGGGCGGCGGTCGCCGCCACCGGGCGTTTGGGCGGCGACGGGGGCGGCTACCCATGGCGCATGATTCCCTCTCGGGTCGAGGAGACCCTGCCGGAGCTGGCCCCCTTCGTGCACGCCGTTCAGGGGCGGCGGCCCGACGACGGTACGTGGTGCGAGGCGTGGACCGTACGGGACGTCCTGGCCCACCAGACCGGCAACGCCGAGGAACTGGCCCGGGTGCTGCAGGCGTTCCTCGCCGGTGCGCCGGTGGCGACCAGGGGCTTCGAGCGGGAGGAGCCCTACCGGCGGATGTCCGACACCGAGCTGTGGTCGGCGTTCCTGAGCCGTTGCGAGAAGCTCACCGAGGTCGCCGCGGCCGCCGCCCGGGACCTGTCCCCGGACACGGAGGTGATGTGGACCGGCCGGACGGTGAAGGTGCCCTTCTTCGCGGAGCACATGCGGGAGGAGCTGATCCTGCACCGCTGGGACCTGACCGGCGACGACCGTACGGCGGTGCAGGCGCTCAACGAGCCGTGGATGACGGAGCACACCGTGACGTCCGTGGGCCGGCCGCTGCTGGAGCGCGGCCGCACCGGTCTCGACCTGGGGCCCGAGGGGCGGATCGAGGGCCGGCTGCGTACGCCCGGCATGGACGACGTCGTGGTGAGCGCCGACGCGGACGGTGCCGGCATCCGGCTCGCCGCGCCCGAGGGCCCCGCGACGATCGAGAGCGACGCGGCGGTACGCGTACTGCTGCTGTGGGGCCGCCGTCCCGCCGACCCGACCCGCTGGCACAGCGCCGCGGGCCCGGAGTCCCTGCGCAGGGTGCGCGCGCTGCTGAGCGGCTACTGAGTCGGGGCCGGGATCGGGTCAGGCCCACCAGGGGCGGCTTCGCGTCTTACGGAGTCGTGACGTGCGGGCGTGGGCGCGTGGTGCGGGGGCCGCGCGAGCCTAGCGTGGCCGCATGCGTGTACTGGTCACCGGCGGTGCCGGGTTCATCGGGTCCCATGTCGTCGAGGCGCTGGCGGCGCGCGGGCACGAGGCGGTCGTGTTCGACGTCCGCGACGATCCGGGCGCCGACGTGCGCAGCCCGGTGGCGGTCGAGCGGGCCCTGGCGGGTGTGGACGCGGTCTGCCACCAGGCCGCGATGGTCGGACTCGGCGTCGGGTTCGGTGACGCGGCGGAGTACGTCTCGCGCAACGACCTCGGTACGGCCGTGCTGCTCTCCGCGATGGCCGAGGCGGGGGTACGGCACCTCGTGCTGGCCGGGTCGATGGTCGTGTACGGGGAGGGACGGTACGAGTGCCCGCGCCACGGCGTCGTACGGCCCGGCCCGCGCGCGGTCGCCGATCTGGACGCCGGGCGGTTCGAACCGCACTGCCCGGTGTGCGGTGCCGAGCTGACGCCCGGGCTCGTCGGTGAGGACGCGCCGGTCGATCCGCGCAACGTGTACGCCACGACCAAACTGGCCCAGGAGCATCTGGCCGCCGCCTGGGCGCGGTCGACGGGCGCCTCGGCGGTGTCGCTGCGCTACCACAACGTGTACGGGCCCCGGATGCCCCGCGACACCCCCTACGCGGGGGTCGCCTCCTTCTTCCGTTCCGCGCTCGCCCGGGGTGAGGCGCCCCGGGTGTACGAGGACGGGCGGCAGCGCCGGGACTTCGTGCACGTCCGGGACGTGGCCGCCGCCAACGCGGTGGCGCTGGAGGCGGAGCCGGTCCCGGGTGTGCTGACCGCGTACAACACCGGAAGCGGCGAGCCGCACACCGTGGGCGAGATGGCCCACGCGCTGGCCGGGGCGCACGGCGGACCGCCGCCGGTGGTCACCGGGGAGTACCGGCTGGGCGACGTACGGCACATCACGGCCGACTCCTCGCGGCTCCGGGCCGAACTGGGCTGGAAGCCCGAGGTCGGGTTCGCGGACGGCATGGCGGAGTTCGCGCGGGCCGGCATGCGGGGCGCGTAGGCCCCGGACGGACCGGTGGTGCTGCCCACGATCAAGAAGCGGTGGTGGGCAGCATCACCCTCGGTGAGCTCGTACGGCTGCTGCATGCCTCCTCCCTCGCACCGGGCCGCCGCGGGCGTCGCGAGCGAGCGTGGCTCGGGGCGCGACGCCCGCGTTTCGTGAACAGTCGGGGCCCGATATGCCCGGTTCGCGTTCGTAGGGTGAGAGCCGTGACCACCTCACCCTCTTCCCCTCCCCCTTCCGCGGTGCCGGACGTGGACGTCGTCCTGCCCTGTCTGAACGAGGCGGCGGCCCTGCCCTGGGTGCTCGGCCGGATTCCGGCGGGCTGGCGCGCCCTCGTGGTGGACAACGGCTCCACCGACGGCTCGGCGGACATCGCCCTGGCGCACGGGGCGACCGTCGTCCACGAGGCGCGGCGCGGGTTCGGTGCGGCGTGCCATGCGGGGCTGACCGCCGCGACCGCAGGCATCGTCTGCTTCTGCGACTGCGACGCCTCGCTGGATCCGGGACTCCTGGTGCCGTTCGTGCGGGAAGTCCTCGACGGCGACGCCGACTTGGTGCTCGGCCGGCGACGTCCGCAGGGGCGGGGCGCGTGGCCCGCGCATGCCCGCGCGGGGAATCTGGCGCTGGCGCGGATACTGCGGCGCCGCACGGGGCTGCGCCTGCACGACCTCGGTCCGCTGCGCGCGGCCCGCCGCGAGGCGCTGCTCGGGCTGGACCTCGACGACCGGCGGAGCGGCTATCCCTTGCAGATGGTCGTCCGCGCCTCCGACGCGGGGTGGCGGATCACCGAGCACGATGTGGCGTACCTGCCGCGCGCCGGGACGTCCAAGGTGACGGGGACCTGGCGCGGCACGTGGCAGGCGGTGCGGGACATGAGCCGGGCGCTGCGGGAGCGACCCCGGGTGCAGGCCGGTGGGGGCTGAGCACGCCCAAGCGGCGGAGCCGCAAATCGATACCGCCCCGCGCCCCTGACGGGACGCCGCGCCCACCGCATCTCCACAGCCGCGGGCAGTCGTGCCTCCCCCAGTGCCTTGCCGCCCTGGGAGGTGCCCCCAGGGCGGCACGGGTGGCGCTGGGGCCCCCTGTGGGGGAGGCACCCGGCAAGCGTCCCACCCCTGGCCCCCACCGACCCGCACCATCCAAGGACCCCCCATGACCACCCTCCTCGTCATCGCCAAAGAACCCCGCCCCGGCAAGGTCAAGACCCGGCTCACCCCGCCCTTCTCCCCCGAGCAGGCCGCCGCTCTCGCCGAGGCCGCCCTCGCCGACACCCTGGACGCCGTCGCAGCGGCCCCGGCCGGCCGCCGCGTCCTGGTCCTCGACGGCGACCCCGGCCCCTGGCTGCCCCCCGGCTTCGACGTCGTGCCGCAGCGCCCCGGCGGCCTGGACGAGCGGCTCGCCGACGCCTTCGCGCACTGCTCCGGCCCCGCCCTCCTCATCGGCATGGACACCCCCCAGGTCACCCCGGCCCTCCTCACCGTGGACTTCGCGGAGTGCGACGCGTACTTCGGTCCCGCCGAGGACGGCGGGTTCTGGGCGCTGGGGCTGGCCGACCCGGACCCGGCGCTGCTGCGCGGGGTGCCGATGTCCACCCCGGAGACCGGCGCCGTGCAGCGGCAGCGCCTCCTCGCCGCCGGGCTGCGCGTCTGCGACCTGACCCGGCTGCGGGACGTGGACACCGCGGCCGACGCGACCGCCGTCGCCGCCCTCGTCCCGCACGGCCGTTTCGCCGCCCAGCTGGCCCGGTGCACGACGCACAGCGGAACGGGCCGCCGATGACCGCCTCGCCGGCCGTCCCCGGGACCGGCGCCGGCCCCTACGCCGCCGCTCCGCGCGCCGGACACGAACCACAGCGCCCCGCGCCGCGAGACGGTGGGCGCGTCCGGCCGGGGTGACGCCAACTCCGCTTCGTCCCGGCGCCGGCCCCGAACGGCCCGGAGCGCCGTCGGTGTCTTGAGCGCCGCATGTGCCAGGAACGCGGCGAAGAACACCCAGGCGCCGTAGAAGCGCAGGGGGTAGAAGGAACCGGGCGGGCGAGCGGGCCGGGGGCAGCGTGAACAGCTTCGGCACCACCGACCAGAGCTTGGCGGGCAGCACCGGGATCAGGGCGATGCCGAGGGTGACGTGCAGGCCCTGGGTGACCCGGTAGAGCCAGTGCGGGTTCGTCGGCCAGGCGAAGCGGTAGAAGCCGAGGAGGCCCTTGTCCGGGGTCTGGTCGTTCACCGGGGCCAGGTCCGGGTTGTACGCGGCGTACGACAGCAGTCCCGTCACGAACAGCACGGTGATGCCGGCGAGCAGCACCAGGCCGAGCACCGAGGTGAACCGGGTGCCGCGCAGCGGGCTGCGCCAGAAGCCGGGTGAGGTGGGCAGCCCTGGTCGTCGTGTCGCATGGTCCGACCGTAGGCCGGGGCACCCCCGGAAAGGGGTGCACGACCCATGACGAAAGTCTGATGTCAGCCGCCTGATCCACCTTTCGGCGCGACCGCCGACCTAGCGTTCCGGTGTGACCCGCGCTCCGCTCCGTGACCGGTACGCCGATCTGTCCGCCGATCTGATCGCCGTGCTCGCCGCCGCCCTGCTCGTGCTCGCCGCCGTACTGGTCGGTCGGCACCTCCAGGACACCTACCGCGTCCTGTTCGTGCACTGGCCGCCGCTGTTCGCCGACTGGGACCCGCACGTGGGCCCGGGCACCCCGGCCGCCGTGCTGGTCGCGGCCGCCGTGGCGGCGTACGGGCCGGGCCTCGCCGTCCGGCTGCCCTGGCGCGGGCTGCTGGGCGCGGCCTGGGCGGCCTGCATGGCCTGGACGTGGTCGCTGGCGCTGGTCGACGGCTGGCAGCGGGGCGTGGCGGGCCGGCTCACCAGCCCCAACGAGTACCTCACGGTCATCGGCCGCTTCCACGACATCCCGGCGGCCCTGCGCGACTTCACCCACCACATCGTCGGCGGCTCCCCGGCCCCCTGGCCTGCCCACATCGCCGGGCACCCTCCGGCGGCCACGCTCACCTTCGTCCTCCTGGACCGGGCCGGGCTGCACGGCGGCGGGTGGGCGGGCGCCTGGTGCGTCACGGTCGGCTCCTCGGCCTGTGTCGCCGTGCTGGTCGCGGTGCGGGCGCTGGCCGGCGAGCGGCTCGCCCGGCGGGCCGCGCCCTTCCTGGTCATGGCCCCGGCCGCGGTGTGGGTGGGCGCCTCGGCGGACGGGTACTTCGCGGCGGTCGCCGCCTGGGCGGTGGCCCTGCTGGCGCTCGCGGTCACCGGCCGGTCCGTGGCCTGGGCGGCGGGTGCCGGGCTGCTGTACGGGCTGACCTGCTATCTGTCGTACGGTCTGACGCTCTTCGCGCTGATCGGGGCGGCCGTGCTGGTGCTCGCCCGGCGCCGGGTGCGCGCCCGCCCGGTCGTCCTCGCCCTGCTGGTGGCGGGGGCGGCGGCCGTCCCGCTCGTGTTCACCCTTGCGGGGTTCGACTGGTGGCAGGGGTACCGGCTGCTGGTCACCCGCTACTACCAGGGCATCGGCGGGACCCGGCCGTACGGCTACTGGGTGTGGGCCAACCTGGCGTGCACGGTGGTCATCACGGGCCCGGCCACGGTGGCCGGGCTGCGCAGGGCGGGTGCCGTGCTGATCCACCGCCGTACCGCGCCCGCCGGGCAGAGGGCTCTCGCCTTCCTCGCGGGCGCCGCGCTCGTCGCCCTGCTGATCGCCGACCTGTCCGGGATGAGCAAGGCGGAGACGGAGCGCATCTGGCTGCCGTTCGCGATGTGGCTGCTGCCGGCCTGTGCGTTCCTGCCCCGGCCGCGCGCCTGGCTCGCGGCGCAGGCACTGCTTGCGCTGCTGCTGAACCATCTGCTGTTCACGGGCTGGTGACCCGGGTGGCGGCGGCCGGGTGCCGGGGGTCGTCGTCGCTCGCCGGGAGCGGGGCCCCGGCCGCCACCGAGGCCGCCGTCGTGAGGCGCAGCAGCAGGTGCGCCAGCGCTGCGCCGTCGCCGGTCTCGTCGAGCAGGCGGGTCTGGTCCGCGCGGACGCGGGGGGCGGTGCGCCGGTGGAGGTCCTCGCCGCGCGGGGTGAGGTGGAGCAGGACGCGGCGGCGGTCGTGGGGGTCGGGGCGGCGGTGGACCAGGTTGTCGGCGACCATGCGGTCGACGAGCTTGGTCAGGCTGGGCGCCGGCATCAGGGCGTGGTCGGCGATCTCGGACATCGGGTGCCCTCGGCCGTCCCCGACGAGCGACAGGACGCGCCACTCCTCGACCGTGCAGTCCTCCTCGGCCAGCACCGCGGCCAGCCGCCGCACGACCCGCCGCTCGGCATGGCTGAGGAGGTGGGCGAGGTCCGGTGAGGAGGGTACGGACGGCATTGCCGGTGTCCTTCCGGTAGGTCTACTGTGCGCGCAGAATACGAGTCTTGGCGACGGCGCCGGGGCCCGGGACCGGAATCCGCGTTCCCCATGCCCGCACGGAGGTGGCCGATGCGTCCGGCTCCGCCGAGCGATGCGCGCGGCACGCTGCTCCTCGCCCTGGTCGTGCCGTTGCAGGGGCCGGCGGGTGTCCTCGGGCCGTCGTGCGAGTCGGCCGCGCGGCTGGCCGTGGAGGAACTGAACGCCGCGGGCGGGGTGTTGGGCCGGGAGGTCCGGCTGGTCACGGTGGACGGCGGGGCGCCGCCGGCGCGGGTCGCGGCCGAGGTCGGGGCGCTGGTCTCGCTCGGCGCCGTGGACGGCGTGGTGGGCTGGCACACCTCGGCGGTACGGCAGGCGCTGCTGCCCCGGATCGCGGGGAGGGTGCCGTACGTGTACACCGCGCAGTACGAGGGCGGCGAGCGGACTCCCGGCGTCTTCCTGACCGGTGAGACCGATGTCGCCCAACTGCTGCCCGCGATGCGGCTGCTGGCGGAGACCGCCGGGGTGCGGCGCTGGTGCACGGTGGGCAACGACTACGTGTGGCCCCGGGTGACCGCCCGCACGGCACGGGCGTACGCGCGGGAGTGCGGCGGGCGGGTGCGGGACGAGGTGTTCGTGCCGCTGGGGTCGGAGGAGTTCGGGCCGGTGCTGCGCCGGATCGAGCGGTGCGAGGCGGACGCGGTGCTGATGCTGCTGGTGGGAGCGGACGCGGCCCGCTTCAACCGGGCGTTCGCCGCGTACGGGCTGCACCAGCGGTGCCTGCGGCTCAGCACGCACATGGACGAGAACATCCTGCTGGCCACCGGTGCGGACGGCACCGACGGGCTCTGGGCGGCGGCCGGTTTCTTCGAGACCCTCGCGACCGCGGAGAGCCTCGACTTCGGTGCCCGCTACACGGCCCGGTTCGGGACGCACGCCCCGGTGGTCGGGAGCCTCGGAGAGTCGTGCTTCGAGGGGGTACGGCTGCTGGCGGCCCTGGCCGAGCGGGCCAGGTCGCTGGAGGTGCGGGCGATGTGCGCGGTCGGGGACACGGTGTCGTACGAGGGTCCGCGGGGCGTCGTGCGGCTGCGCGGCAACCATCTCGCCCAACGGCTGTACCTGGCACGGGCGGACGCGTTCGACTTCCACGTCGTCACCCAGCTCTGAGCTCAACCCACGCACAAAGGCCGATACTTCCCATGGAAAGTATCAAGCTTTGTCTTTTAAAGCAGGTGAAACGTTCGGGAAACAGCGCGCCGCGACTCTTCCGTGCAAACGACCGGGGACGAGAGAGGGCAGAGTCGTGACGGAGATCGTCGGGAAAGAGGCGCCGCCGGCCGTGGCGGACGGCGCGCGGGCGGACGGCAAACGGACGTACAACGACTGGGCGCAGAACGACACGCTGGAGGACTACTCGCTGCGGTACGCGCCGAAGTCCTTCCGCCGCTGGACCCCCTACGTGGTCGCCACCACCGCGCTGGGCGGCATCGCCTATCTCGCGGACTTCGCCATCGGCGGTTCGATCGCCATCTCCAACGGCTTCTCCAGCGCGATGGTGGCGATCCTGACCGCGGCCGTGGTCATCTTCCTCACCGGCATCCCGATCTCGTACTACTCGGCCAAGTACTCCATCGACATGGACCTGTTGACCCGGGGCGCGGGCTTCGGCTACCTCGGCTCGACGCTCACGTCGGTCATCTACGCGAGCTTCACCTTCATCTTCTTCGCCCTCGAAGGCTCGATCATGGCGCAGGCCCTGGAGTTGGGCCTGCACATCCCGCTGGCCGTCGGGTACCTGATCTGCTCCCTCATCATCCTGCCGCTGGTGATCTACGGAATGACCGCGCTGTCGAAGATGCAGGTGTGGACGCAGCCGGTCTGGCTGGTGCTGATGGTCGCCCCGTTCGTGTCCATAGCGATCCAGGAGCCCGGCAAGTTCTCGGAGTTCACGCACTTCGCGGGCAACTCGCCGACCGGGTCGAGCATCAGCATGCTCGGGGTGGGCGCGGGCGCCGGTGTGGCGCTGTCGCTGATCGCGCAGATCGGTGAGCAGGTCGACTATCTGCGGTTCATGCCGGACAAGACGCCCGAGAACAGCAGGAAGTGGTGGGGTGCGGTGCTCTCCGCCGGTCCGGGATGGGTGGTGCTCGGAGCCGCCAAGCAGATCGGCGGCGCCTTCCTCGCCTTCTACATCGCCGGCAGCGTGGGGCTGGCCAAGGCCAACGAGCCGATCCAGCAGTACGTGTCCGGGTTCAAGACCTTCGCGGCGCCCGTCGCGCTCGGCCTGGCCACGTTCTTCGTGATCCTCTCCCAGATAAAGATCAACTCGACGAACGCGTACTCCGGCTCGCTGTCCTGGTCCAACTTCTTCTCCCGGCTGACACACCGTCATCCCGGGCGCGTGGTCTACATCTTCCTCAACGTCGGCATCGCGCTGGCCCTGATGGAGGGCGGCGTCTTCGGCTTCCTCAACACCGTGCTGGGCTTCTACTCCAACGTGGCGATCGCCTGGATCGGCGCGGTCGTCGCCGACCTGGTCATCAACAAGCCGCTGAAGCTGAGCCCCTCGTACATCGAGTACAAGCGCGCCCACCTGCACAACTTCAACCCGGTCGGCTTCGGTTCGATGCTGATCGCGTCGGCGGTCTCGATCGCCGCCTACTTCGACGCCTTCGGGGCGTACGGCAAGGCGTACTCGCCGTTCATCGCGCTGTTCCTGGCGATGGCGCTCTCGCCGCTGTTCGCGGTGCTGACCAAGGGGAAGTACTACATCGCCCGCGTCGACGACCTCGAAGAGCCGCTGCTCGGCCCGGACGGGCTGCCGTCGGCGGCCACGCTGACCTGCACGGTGTGCGCGACCGACTTCGAGCGGCCGGACGTGGCCGGCTGCCCCTTCCACTCGGGCGCGATCTGCTCGCTGTGCTGCAGCCTGGAGAAGGACTGCCACGACTCCTGCAAGACCGGCCCGGTCGCGCTCGCCATGCCGACGGTGCGGTCCGCGGACTGACCGGCCCTCACCCCCCTACTGCTCCGGCTCGCGCCCTGCCGCGCGGGCCGGAGCTTCGGTGTGCAGACCGTCCTCCCCGTCGGCGCACGCCTCCTCCGCCTGGCCGCGCTGCTCGGCGAGGAGCGGGAAGGAGATGTGGTCGAGGTCGGCCGGCGGGGGTGCGGTCAGCGACCACAGCGGGGGTGGCGTGCCGTCGGCGACCGCGGCCGGGGCGTCGGTCAGGTTCATCCGCTCGCGCAGCCGGCCGTAGAAGTCCATCGCCGCGAGCCGGACCACGCGCAGCCGGCTCGGGGCGGCGTACACGCCGATCCAGTCGCCCGGCTCCACGACGCCCCGCACCTGACCGTCGACGCTGACCGCGGCGGGTCCGGAACGCTCCAGGACGCGCAGGCCGACGGCCTCGTCGGGGGCGGTGACGACCGAGCGGTCGAAGGCCATGTGCGGGGCGACCGGGGTGAAGACCAGCGCCTCCGCGCAGGGCGAGACGACGGGTCCGCCGGCGGCGAAGCTGTAGGCGGTCGAACCGGTGGGCGTCGCCACCAGCAGCGCGTCCGCGGAGTAGGAGGCGAGCAGCCGCCCGGAGATGTACACGCCCACCGACACCTGGCGGTCCCGGGACAGCTTCTCAAGGACGACGTCGTTGACCGCGGTGACGTGCAGCGGGACGCCCCAGTCGGGATCCTGCTCGCAGTCCGTGCGCACCTGGGGCGGCGGCAGCATCGGCCCTCGGCCGTACTGCATCAGCTGCCCCATGTCGGCCGGCACCTCCAGGCGCCGGGAGGCCCGCATGGTCAGCAGCAGCCTGTTGTCGACGGTGTAGCGGTCCTCGCGGATCGCGTCCAGTGCCTCCCGGACCGAGCAGACCGGCACCTCGGTCAGGAAACCGACCCGGCCCAGGTCGACACCGAGGACCAGCGCCTCGTTGCGGGCGGCGAGCCGGGCGCCGCGCAGGAAGGTGCCGTCGCCGCCGAGGGTGACGATCAGGTCGGGGTCGCCCGCGGCGGCGACCTCCTCCCCGGAGTGGTGCCGTCCGCCGTCGTGCCACACGTCGATGTCGGTGCACCGCACGTCGTGCTCCGCCGCCCACGCCCGTACGGCACAGGCCGCGTCCACCGCCTCCGCGCGCCCGCCGTGCACCACCAGTCCGAGCCCGTTCACCGTCATCTCCGCCTCCAGGACACCACCGTGCTCAGCCGCTGCTCCTACGCTGTCACGGGCGGGCCGGATCTGTCGGCCGGAGCGGGATCACAGACCGAGGGAGATGGCCGGCCGGGTGAGCTCGGCGGTGGTGGTGATGTCGAGCTTGGCGCGGACACGGCGCTGGTAGGCGTCGACCGTGTGCTTGGCGAGCCCCGTCTGCCGGGCCGCCTGGAGGCAGGTGCAGCCGGCGACGATGTGCTTGAGCTGGGTGAAACGGCGCCGGAAGGTGTCGTTGCGGGCCATCTCGGGAGCCGGCAGTTTCAGGGCGACGGTCCGGTCCAGCCGCAGGTCCGTGACACGGTGGACGACGGCCATGCCGCCGCGCCCGATCTCTCCCTGGACCTCGTAGCCCGCGATGCGCGTCGCCGTCACCCACATCGTATCCAGTGGGTTCGTGGCCCGCGAGCAGATCGCGTTCGGGCAGGTCAAGGGGGCGCCGCCGCCTGCCAGCCGGTCCAGCGCGTCACCGTCACGAGGATGACCGGGCCGGCCGGGGGGTGTTCCCGGTACTGCGGGTACTTCGCGCTCAGCGGGCCGACGAGCGCCGCGTCGGCGGGCACCACCCGCGCCTCGCCGTCCGCCCGGACCCACCACAGACGGTCCCAGTCGTCGTCGTACACGTCCACGAGCAGGCTCACCGCCGACCGCGCGGTGATGTTGCGCAGCCGCTTGAGGCGGGGTGTGGTCTTGGGCTTGTGGTCCACGGCGGTGACGATCCCGTCGGCGCCGTACCGGGCGAAGACGACGGGTACCAGATGGGGGCTGCCGTGCTCGTCCACGGTCGCGAGCCGTGCCACCCGGGCGTCGGCGAACCGGCGTCGCGCCTCGCTCCCGGCCAGCTCCGGCACCGTGTCCCCCGTCCCCGCACCGATCAGGCCCGGCGCAGCGCGTCGAGCACGTCGGTGTCCGTCAGCTGCCCGAAGTCGTCGTACCACTGACCCACCGCGCTGAACAGCACCGGCCGGCAGGGGCAGACGACGAGGTCGGCCTCGGCGGCGAGCGCGTCCAGGGAGTCGGGCGCGCCGACCGGGACGGCCAGCACGGTCCGCGCCGGACCCCGGCCCCGTACGTGGCGCAGGGCCGCGCGGGCGGTGGAGCCGGTGGCGAGGCCGTCGTCGACGAGGATCACCGTACGGCCGCGCAGTTCGGGCGGCGGGCGGCCCTCACGGTAGCGGCGTTCGCGGCGGCGAAGTTCCTGCCGCTCCCGCTCCACCACGGGGGCCAGGGACTCCTCGCTCAGGTCCAGGTGGGCCAGGGTCGCCGGGTCGAGCAGCGGCGGGTCGTCACCGGCGATCGCGCCGACGCCGAACTCCTCGTGGTGCGGGGCGCCGATCTTGCGTACGACGAGCACGTCGAGCGGGGCCGCCAGCTCCCGTGCCACCTCGGCGGCCACGGCCACCCCGCCCCGGGGCAGCGCCAGCACGATCGGGTCGGGCAGCGCGCCCTTGTCCCGCAACTCGCCCAGCACGGCGGCCAGTTCACGGCCGCCGTGGGCGCGGTCCCGGTAGCGCATGGGTCGTCCTCTCCGGCCGAGGTCGGTCCCTTTCCTCCATGCTCACACCCGAGGGCGCCGAGGGCCGAGTCGATCCCGAGAATTCGCACACGCATTCTATTCTGACCCTGGCGTGCTGCGCGCGGGTCGACACGGCCTCCCAGGCCGACGCACGCGGCCGCGCCACGGGCACGAGCCAGGCCCGGCTCGGAACCGCCGACCGCCGTCGGCCCTAGACCGTCCGCCAGGTGAGGTGCAGCTCCTGTGGTGAGCGGTGGATCAGGGTCGGGCGCATGGTGACCGGACGGTCCTGTGCGAGTTGCGGATCCGGCAGCCTGCGCGTCAGCTCCGTCACCGTGACCCGGAGTTGCTCGCGAGCGAGTGGGGCGCCGACGCAGGCGTGGGCGCCGTAGCCGAAGGCGAGGTGGCGGGCGGGGGCGGCGCGGGTGATGTCGAACGCGTCGGGGCCGGGGTGCCGCGAGGCATCACGGTTGGCCGCGCCGAAGGCGACGAACAGCTCCGCCCCGGCCGGGAGTTCGGTACCGGCGAGGGTGGCCGGGCGGGTGGTCACCCGCCGGAAGCCCTGGAGCGCCCCGTCGTAGCGGGCCGCCTCCTCCACGGCCGCCGGGATCAGGTCCGGTCGCTCACACAGCAGTTCCCACTGACGCGGGTGGCCGAGCAGGTGCAGGACGGTGGTGCCGATCAGCGCGGTGGTGGTCAGATGCCCGGCGATCAGCAGGTTCTGGAGATGGGCGACAGCCTCGTGGCGCTGTTCCAGGGAGAGTTCGGCGTGGCCGGGTTCGGCCACGGAGGCGACGATCTCCGTGGCCAGGTCCTCGCGGGGATGCGTGTACCGGTCGCGGGCGCAGCGGTCGAGGACGTGCTGCATGGCGACGACGTCCTCCGCGGCGGCGATCTGCCCGGCCTCCGGCAGCGGCCGGAACAGCAACTCCTCGGCGCGTCGCCCGCCGTGCACGACGAGGGGCACGTCGGCGGGGTCGAGCCCGACGATCCGGCCGATGACCTCGCCGGGCAGCCGGGTGGCGTAGGCCGACATCAGCTCCACCCGGCCGTCCGCCACGAACCCGTCGACGAGGGCGGCGGCGCGCTCCCGGACGTACGGCAGGGCCGCCGCGATCCGGGCCGGTGACAGCGCGCGCAGCAGCGGGGCGCGCAGTCGCTGGTGCCGTTCGCCGTCCGAGGTGACCACGACCGGACGGCCGCCGAAACCGCCGCCCAGCACGGCGAGCGCGGCGGGCGCGGGCATGACGTCCGGCCGTAACGCGTTCGCCGACGAGAACTCCTCGGTCCGGCGCAGCACTTCGCGGACGTCGGCGTCCCGGGCCACCAGCCAGGCGTCCAGTTCGGGCACCCGCACCAGGCCCTCAGCGCCCCGCGCCCGTGCGTAGAGCGGGTAGGGGTCGCGCATCAATTCGTCAAGTCTGTCGTGCCTGTCGTGCAGTTCGTGTTCCACGAGACGCCCCCCGGGACGACGACGACGACGGCGGTACGGACCGGGCTCATGGTGCCGTACCGCCGCACGCTCCCGACAGAGCCGGGTCAGAAGACGACCCACCACCCTTCGCGAGCCGCCTGCTCGGCCGTGTACGACACGCCGTGCGCCTTGAGCCCGGTGGCGTCGAGGAGGGTGATCTCACCGCCGTGGTTGCCCAGTTGGGCACCGTCGGACAGCGGCACGGCCAGGGTGGCGCCGGCGGCCAGCGGACCGGCCGGTACCGGGGAGGCCTGGCCGATGCGGTTGAGCAGACGCCAGCCGGTGAGGTCGACCGGGGCGGGCGAGGCGTTGAGGAGGGTGACGGTCTCCGCCTCGGGGGCGCGGCCGGGCGGGTTGACGAGCGCGGCGACGACCCGGACCGGCTGGTCGCCGGGGGCGGGCCGGGAGGTGTCGACGTCGGGGAGGGTGTGGCCGGTGACGTCGTCGGTGTGCCAGGCCTGGCTCTGGAAGGCGAGGAAGATCCCGACCCAGCGCTCCTCGTTCCCGCCGTCGCCCGGCAGGCGGATGAGGAGACCGCCGTCCTGCCACACCCCGTCGTCGCTGGTGAAGCGGCCGCTGTTGCCCTGGTTCATGTGGATGTCGTGCACGCCGTTGCCGGGCAGGAAGCCGAACACCTTGTCCTTGACGCCGGTTTCGGGACCCCAGCGCTCGCCGAAGAGGTACAGCAGGACACGGGGGTCGCCGACGGCCCGCTGGACGTAGTGGTCGAGCAGGTCGGCCAGGTCGTTGTCGGGGCCGGGACGGTCCGCCGGCAGGACGCGCAGCTTCGCCGGGTCGAAGAGGTTGCCGCGCACGAAGTCGAGGTTGGGTCCGCCGGGTCCCGGCGGCAGCGTGTTCCAGCCGCTCGTCAGGCCCGTCAGGCGGGCGGTGAGCGGGTGCTTGAAGTCGTCGTCGACGAGGTAGAGGAGGTCGGCGGGCTGCTGCTGGGACAGCACGTTGACGGCGGCGCGGTAGTGGACGCCGGCGTCGTCGGTGAGGTGGATCTGGTAGTGCGGGGTCTCGGCGGCGCCTTCGCGCCGCACGCCGACAGCCCGCGTGATCAGTACGCCATAGGTCTTCAACGGCATGATGACCAACTCCCCGTAAAAGAAGGCGGTTTGACCGCCCATGGCGGAAATCGTACGAGCCCGGAGCCGGTCGCGGCCCCGCTTGGGCGAATCTGCCGGTCCTGTGAACACGCCGTGTGGGACCCGCGAACGGTGACCGGTTCCCTACGATCGTGCCGTGGTCAACTTCCTCCTTCAGCGGACGGCTCCGCTGCCGATCGACGAGGCGTGGCGCCGGCTCACGAAGTGGTCCCGGCACGCCGACGCGGTTCCGCTGACCCGGATCACCGTGCTCACCGATCCCCCGACCCACGAGGGCACGGTCTTCGTGGCGCGCTCCGGTCTCGGACCGCTGTCCTTCGAGGATCCCATGGAGGTGACCGTCTGGCATCCTCCCGAGGACGGCGGCCCCGGCCGGTGCCGGCTCGTCAAGCGCGGCCGGGTCGTGCTCGGCTGGGCCGAACTGGAGGTGCACCCCGGCCCCGGCGGCCGTACCCGGGTGGTCTGGCACGAGGAGCTGCGGATCCGGGGGCTGCCGTCGGCCTTCGACCCGCTGGTGCGCAAGGCCTCCGAGGCGGTGTTCGGGCGGGCCGTCAACTCGCTGCTCCGACGGTCCTGACCGCGGCTCCGGACATGCTCCTGGGTGTGTTGCGCGCCCTAGGCAACCGACCCGATCCGCCGCGCCGGGAGCGGCGAGGACGCCGCGTCGTGGTGGATCGGGGTGTGCGCGCCGGTCAGGGAGATCCCGCTGCCGCCTCTGCGGTTCGCGACGATCTCGGCCGCGATCGACAGCGCGGTCTCCTCGGGCGTACGGGCGCCGAGGTCGAGGCCGATGGGTGACCGGAGGCGGGCCAGTTCCAGCTCGGTGACGCCGACCTCGCGCAGGCGCTCGGTCCGGTCCAGGTGGGTGCGGCGGGAGCCCATCGCGCCGACGTAGGCCACCGGGAGGCGGAGGGCGAGCCGGAGCAGCGGGACGTCGAACTTGGCGTCGTGGGTGAGGACGCACAGGACGGTACGGCCGTCGACCTGTGTGCGGTCCAGGTACCTGTGGGGCCACTCGCCGACGATCTCGTCGGCCTCCGGGAAGCGGGTCGTGGTTGCGAAGACGGGGCGCGCGTCGCACACCGTCACGTGGTAGTTCAGGAACTTGCCGACGCGGACCAGCGCGGACGCGAAGTCGATCGCGCCGAAGACGATCATCCGGGGCGGGGGGACGGACGACTCGACCAGCACCGTGAGCGGTGCTCCGCACCGGGAGCCCCGCTCTCCGATCTCCAGGGTGCCGGTGCGGCCCGCGTCCAGGAAGGCGGCCGCCTCGGCGGCGACCGTACGGTCCAGTTCGGGGTGGGCGCCGAAGCCGCCCTCGTGGGAACCGCCGGCGTCCACCAGAAGGGCACGGCCCAGCAGCTCCGGCGGCCCGGCGACGATCCGTGCGAGGGCCGCCGCCGCCCCGCGCGCGGCGGCGGCCAGCGCGGCCGCGACCACCGGCCGGGCGGGATCGGCCGCCCGTACCGGGGTGACGAGGATGTCGATGACGCCGCCACAGGTCAGGCCGACGGCGAAGGCGTCCTCGTCGCTGTACCCGAAGCGCTCCAGGACGGTCTCCCCGTCCTCCAGCGCCTGCCGGCACAGCTCGTACACGGCGCCCTCCACGCAGCCGCCGGAGACCGAGCCGAGGGCGGCGCCCTCGGCGTCCACCGCCAGCGCGGCGCCGGGCTGCCGCGGGGCACTGCCGCCGACCGCCACCACCGTGGCCACGGCGAAGTCCCGGCCGTCGGCGACCCACCGCTCCAACTCCCCAGCAATGTCGAGCATGTCTCGGTCTCCTTGAAACGAGGTCAGGCACAGGCGCCCCCGAAGGGGCGCGGGGAACGGCGCGACCAGCCACAGCGAACCCGCGCCCGACCGCCGTCCCGTCGGCTCTCCCGGCGGAGCGGCCTAGCGGACGCCCAGCCAGCTCTCAATGGGATGGAGGGCGAAATAGACCAGGAAGATCCCTGTCAGGCCCCACATGAATGCCCCGACTTCCCGCGCCCTGCCCTGAGCTGCCTTGATGGCGGCGTAGGAAATGACACCTGCGGCCACTCCGGTGGTGATGGTGTAGGTGAAGGGCATCAGGACGACCGTCAGGAACACCGGAATGGCGGTGCCCCGGTCGGCCCAGTCCACGTGCCGGGCGTTCATCAGCATCATCGCGCCGATGACCACGAGGGCGGCCGAGGCGACCTCCTGCGGGACGATCGCGGTGATCGGGGTGAAGAACAGGCAGGCCGCGAAGAACAGGCCGGTGACGACGGAGGCGAGCCCGGTACGGGCGCCCTCGCCGACCCCGGTCGCCGACTCGATGAAGACGGTCTGCCCCGAGCCGCCCGCGACCCCGCCGATCGCGCCGCCCGCGCCGTCGATGAACAGCGCCTTGGACAGGCCCGGCATACGGCCCTTGTGGTCGGCCAGCCCCGCCTCGGTGCCGACGCCGATGATGGTCGCCATCGCGTCGAAGAACCCGGCGAGCACGAGGGTGAAGACGATCAACGCCACCGTCATCGCGCCGACCTTGCCCCAGCCGCCGAACTCGACATGCCCGAAGAGCGAGAAGTCCGGCATGGAGACGGCGGAGCCGTGCAGTTCGGGGGCGGCACCGTTCGCCCACTGCCCGGGGGCGATGACCCCGAGGCCGTTCAGCGCGGCTGCCACCACCGTGCCGCTGATGATGCCGATCAGGATCGCGCCGGGGACGTTCCGGGCCTGGAGCATGAAGATCAGCAGCAGGGTGCCGGCGAAGAGCAGTACCGGCCAGCCGGCCAGTTCGCCGGCCGGGCCGAGGGTGACCGGGGTGGCCTTGCCCTGGTGCACGAAGCCGGCCTTGTAGAAGCCGATGAGGGCGATGAACAGGCCGATGCCCATGGTGATGCCGTGCTTGAGCGCCAGCGGGATGGCGCTCATGATCATCTCGCGTAGGCCGGTGACGACCAGGAGCATGATGACCACGCCGTACATCACGCACATGCCCATCGCCTGCGGCCAGGTCATCTGCGGGGCGACCTGCGAGGAGAGCACGCCGGAGACGGAGAGGCCGGCGGCGAGCGCGAGCGGCACCCTGCCGACGAAGCCCATCAGCAGCGTGGTGAAGGCCGCCGCGAACGCCGTCGCGGTGATCAGCGCCTTCTGGCCGAGTGTGTCCCCGGCCGCGTCCCTGCCGGACAGGATCAGGGGGTTGAGCAGGAGGATGTACGCCATCGCCATGAAGGTCGTGACGCCGCCGCGCACTTCACGTGCGACGCTCGATCCTCGCTGGGATATGTGAAAGTACCGGTCGAGCCAGGACCGTCCGGCCGGGACGCGGGTGCCTTCTCCCGCGTCTTCGGCGGTGGCCCTGGGTTCGAGTGACTGCTGGGTCATGGTGCCGTCTCCCAAGGTTCACAGGGGCCCCCGTCTCGCCGCCTCGGGCGGTGGACGGGATTTGGGAAGTGCATGACCCGGGGGACGGCCCGGTGGTGCACGCTTGTGGGGTTCTGCGCCGGGGAGCCGAGCGGTTCACCGGCGCCGGGGTGCCGTTGCGCCCACCCGTGCCGCCCTGGGGCACGACTGCCCGCAACGGCATGCGGCGTCATCAGATCACCGTTTATGCGGTGCCCGTCAGGTGCTCCGGGCGTACCGGCGTCCGGTTCAGCTCCAGGCCCGTCGCGTTGCGGATCGCCGCGAGGACCGCCGGAGTCGACGACAACGTCGGTGCTTCGCCGATGCCGCGGAGCCCGTACGGCGCGTGGTCGTCGGCGAGTTCGAGGACGTCGACCGGGATGGTCGGCGTGTCGAGGATGGTCGGGATCAGGTAGTCCGTGAAGGACGGGTTCCTGACCTTCGCGGTCTTCGGGTCGACGATGATCTCCTCCATCACCGCGATGCCCAGGCCCTGGGTCGTACCGCCCTGGATCTGGCCGACGACGGAGAGCGGGTTGAGCGCCTTGCCGACGTCCTGGGCGCAGGCCAGCTCGATCACCTTGACCAGGCCCAGCTCGGTGTCCACTTCGACGACCGCGCGGTGGGCGGCGAAGCTGTACTGGACGTGGCCGTTGCCCTGCCCGGTGTGCGGGTCGAACGGCACGGTCGGCCGGTGCCGCCACTCCGCCTCGATCTCCACGGCCTCGTCGCCGAGGACGTCCACCAGGTCGGCGAGCACCTCGCCGCCGTCGGTGACGACCTTGCCGCCCTCCAGGAGCAGTTCGGCGGTGGCCCAGGCGGGGTGGTAGGTACCGAACTTGCGGCGGCCCAGGTCCAGGACCTTCTCCCGGACCAGCTCGCAGGAGTTCTTCACCGCGCCGCCGGTGACGTACGTCTGCCGGGAGGCCGAGGTCGAACCCGCCGAGCCCACCCGGGTGTTCGCCGGATGGATGGTCACCTGCGCCACGCCGAGCTCGGTGCGCGCGATCTGCGCGTGGACGGTCACCCCGCCCTGCCCGACCTCCGCCATCGCGGTGTGCACGACGGCGACGGGCTCGCCGCCGACGACCTCCATGCGCACCCGCGCGGTCGAGTAGTCGTCGAAGCCCTCGGAGAACCCGACGTTCTTGATGCCGACCGCGTAGCCGATGCCGCGTACGACACCCTCGCCGTGGGAGGTGTTGGACAGACCGCCGGGCAGCTGACGTACGTCCGCGCCCTCGCTGCTCTCCCACTGGCGCTCGGGCGGGAGGGGCATCGCCTTGACGCGGCGCAGGAGTTCGGCGACGGGTGCCGGGGAGTCGACCGGTTGCCCTGTCGGCATGACGGTGCCCTGCTCCATGGCGTTCAGCTTCCTGAACTCCACCGGGTCCATGCCGAGTTGCCTGGCCACCTTGTCCATCTGCGCCTCGTAGGCGAAGCACGCCTGGACCGCGCCGAAGCCGCGCATCGCGCCGCAGGGCGGGTTGTTGGTGTACAGGGCGATGGCCTCGATCTCGACGTCGTCGACGACGTACGGTCCGATGCCGAGCGAGGAGGCGTTGCCGACGACCGCCGGGGAGGCGGAGGCGTACGCACCGCCGTCGAGCACGATCCGGCACTTGACGTGCGTCAGCTTGCCCTCGCGGGTGGCCCCGTGCTCGTAGTAGAGGCGGGCCGGGTGGCGGTGGACGTGCCCGAAGAAGGACTCGAAGCGGTTGTAGACGATCTTCACCGGTTTGCCGGTGCGCAGGGCCAGCAGGCAGGCGTGGATCTGCATCGACAGGTCCTCGCGGCCGCCGAACGCGCCGCCGACGCCGGCCAGCGTCATCCGCACCTTGTCCTCGGGCAGGCCGAGCACCGGGGCGATCTGGCGCAGGTCGCTGTGCAGCCACTGGGTGGCGATGTAGAGGTGGACGCCGCCGTCCTCCTCGGGTACCGCGAGGCCGGACTCGGGGCCGAGGAAGGCCTGGTCCTGCATGCCGAAGTAGTACTCGCCCTTGACGATGACATCGGCCCTCCTGGCCGCCTCGTCCGCGTCGCCGCGGATGATCGGCTGGCGGTGCACGATGTTCGGGTGCGGGACGTGGCCGATGTGGTGGTCGTCGCGGCCCTCGTGGACGAGGACCGCGTCGGGCGCGGTGGCCGAGGCCTCGTCGGTGATGACGGGCAGCTCGCGGTACTCGACCTTGATCTTGGCGGCCGCGCGGCGGGCGGTCTCCGGGTGGTCGGCGGCGACGATCGCGACCGGCTCGCCGTGGTGGCGCACCTTGCCGTGCGCGAGGACCGGGGTGTCCTGGATCTCCAGGCCGTAGTTCCTCACCTCGGTGGGCAGGTCGTCGTACGTCATGACGGCGTACACGCCGGGCAGGGCGAGGGCCTCGCCGGTGTCGATCGACACGATCTCGGCGTGCGCGACCGTGGAGCGGAGGATCTGGCCCCAGAGCATGTCCTCGTGCCACAGGTCGGACGAGTACGCGAACTCGCCGGTGACCTTGAGGGTGCCGTCCGGGCGGAGCGTGGACTCGCCGATGCCGCCCTTGGTCCGGGACCCCTGGGTGACCTTGGTGGGCGTGCCGAGGGGGGCGCTGTTGCTGGGCATCCGGCTCAGACCGCCTCTCCCTGCCGGGCGGCCGCGAGGCGGACCGCGTCCATGATCTTCTCGTAGCCGGTGCAGCGGCACAGGTTGCCCGAGAGCGCCTCGCGGATGTCCGCGTCGGTCGGGTTCGGGTTGCGCTCCAGCATCTCGTCGGCGGCGACCAGCAGACCAGGGGTGCAGAAACCGCACTGGACGGCGCCGGCGTCGATGAACGCCTGCTGGATCGGGGAGAGCGCCGCGTGCGGGAGTGGGCCGGCGGCTTCGCCGGTCCGGGAGTCCTGGCCCTTGGCGGCCCACGCCTTCGCCTCGTCCAGCGAGGTCCCGCAGGAATCACCGCAGGCCCGCTGCCTGGCGTAGTCCGCGAGTCCTTCGACCGTGACCACCTCGCGGCCCTCGACCTGTCCGGCCGCGACCAGACACGAACACACGGGCACCCCGTCCAGCCGGACGGTGCAGGACCCGCACTCCCCCTGCTCGCAGGCGTTCTTGGAGCCGGGCAGGCCCAGGCGCTCCCTCAGGACGTACAGCAGGGACTCGCCCTCCCAGACGTCGTCGGCTTCCTGCGGGCGTCCGTTGACGGTGAAGTTGACGCGCATCAGGCGACACTCCCCTTCTGCTGAGTGGTGCCGCGGTACGACTCCCAGGTCCACGTGAGCGTCCGGCGGGCCATCACGCCGACCGCGTGGCGGCGGTAGCTCGCGGTGCCCCGGACGTCGTCGATCGGGTTGCAGGCGGCGGCGCACAGGTCCGCGAACTGCTTGGCGACCGACGGTGTGATGATCTTCCCGTTGTCCCAGAAGCCGCCCTCGTCGAGCGCCGCGTTCAGGAAGTCCTCGGCGGTCCTGGCGCGCACCGGCGTCGGGGCGGCCGAACCGATCCCGGTCCGCACGGTCCGCGTCGCGGGGTGCAGGGCGAGCCCGAAGGCGCACACGGCGATCACCATCGCGTTGCGGGTGCCGACCTTCGAGTACTGCTGCGGGCCGTCGGCCTTCTTCACATGGACCGCGCGGATCAGTTCGTCGGGCGCGAGGGCGTTGCGCTTCACACCGGTGTAGAAGTCGTCGATGGGGATGAGCCGGGTGCCGCGCACCGACTCGGCCTCGACCTCGGCGCCCGCCGCGAGGAGCGCGGGGTGGGCGTCGCCGGCCGGGGAGGCGGTGCCGAGGTTGCCGCCGACGCCGCCGCGGTTGCGGATCTGCGGGGAGGCGACGGTGTGCGAGGCGAGGGCCAGGCCGGGCAGCTCGGCGCGCAGGTGCTCCATGATCCGGGTGTACGGGACGGAAGCGCCGAGCCGTACGCTCTCCCCGCCGGCCTCCCATTCGTAGAGATCACCAATGCGGTTCAGGTCGAGAAGGTACTCGGGCCGGCGGTGGTCGAAGTTGATCTCGACCATCACATCGGTGCCACCCGCGATCGGCACTGCGGTGGGGTGCTCGGCCTTCGCGGCGAGCGCCTCCTCCCAGCTGGCGGGGCGAAGGAAGTCCATGACCGGCTCTCTTCTCCGTCTCGTTACGTCTCGTGAGTCGTTCGGATTGAGCCAATCCGTGTGCGGCGGGCCCGGCTCGTTCATGTCCTGTTGACGCGGAACGAGGCCAGTACACCGCCCCTTGCTCCAGCGGGGTCAGTCACCGAAACCATGAAGGAGTTGGCTGGCCAGCACGGCCATCTTGTAGATTCGTATGAACGGGGGTCATCAGTAACCTCCTGGTTTTCCCGTGGAAACGCGGGAAACACCCTGGCAGCCATCGGTTGCGGTCCGGCAGCCCATGGTGACGGCCCGCGGGCCCGCCGGTCGGGGCGCCTCACCCATGACCCTGCAAGATTCATCGTAGATTTCGAGACACAGAACGGCGGCGACGAGATGCGGCTGCGCGCACTGCTGGACACCGATGCGCTGGGCCTGCGGCTGCTCGGCGGCGAGGACGAGCTGGACCGCACCGTGCGCGGGGTCATGACGACCGACCTGCGCGACCCCAGCCGCTACCTGGCCGGCGGTGAGCTGGTGCTGACGGGCCTGGCCTGGCGCCGGGACGCGGCGGACTCCGAGCCGTTCGTACGACTCCTGGTGCAGGCCGGGGTGGTCGCGCTGGCGGCCGGTGAGGCGGAGCTGGGCGACGTGCCGGAGGACCTGGTCGTGGCCTGTGCGCGGCACCGGCTCCCGCTCTTCGCGGTCCATGAGTCGGTGGCCTTCGCGACGATCACCGAGCATGTCGTACGGCAGGTCAGCGGCGAGCGCGCCGGGGACCTGGCGGCCGTCGTGGACCGGCACCGGCGGATGATGACCTCGGGCCCGGCGGGCGGCGGCCCGGACGTCGTCCTCGACCTGCTCGGTTCCGATCTCGACCTGCGCGCCTGGGTGCTGTCCCCGGCCGGCCGGCTGATCGCGGGCTCCAAGGTGTCGGGACCGGCGCTGCCCGCGGACGCCTGTGCCGCCCTGGCCGCCGAGCACCTCGCCGCCACCCGCACCGGCCGCCGCGGCCCGCACCGCGTGCTGCTCGGCGCCACCACGTACTCGCTCTTCCCGGTCCGGTCCGGGCGCTCCCCGCAGGGCGCGCGGGACGTGCGGACCACGGTGCTGTCGGACTGGCTGCTGGCGGTCGAGGCGGACGCCGGTGACTGGCCCGAGGAGCGGCTCGACCTGCTCCAGGGCGTCACCCAGCTGATCGCCGTGGAGCGCGACCGCCGCGACGCGGCCCGCACGGTGCGGCGCAGACTCGCCCAGGAGGTCCTTGAGCTGGTCCAGACGGGCGCGGCACCGGCCGAGATCGCCGCCCGGCTGCGGGTGGCCGCGCCGGTCCTGCTGCCCGGCCTCGGCGCGGCCCCGCACTGGCAGGTGGTCGTCGCCCGCGTCGAGTGGGACGGCGGGGAGGTGGAGGGCGGCCCGGTCGCCCAGTCCCTCCTTGAGGAGATCCTGGTCGACCCGCTCGCGACCGGCCCGGAGCCCTCGGACCGCATAGCGGTCGCCCACACCGGCGACGAGGCGATCGCCCTGGTCCCGCTGCCCGCCGTCACCGCCGAGCACGACGGCTCCGAGGCCGGCATCCACGCCGACGCCCTCCAGGCGGCGGTACGGGAACCGCTGTCGGCGGGGCTGGACGACGACGGCCGGGTCACTGTGGGCGTCAGCGCGGCCGTGCACTCGGCGGAGGGGCTGCGCGGTGCCCTGGAGGAGGCCCGGCACGCCCGCCGGGTGGCCGCCGCCCGCCCCGGCCGGGTCTGCGCGGCCGGCCACCAGGAGCTGGCCTCGCACGTCCTGCTGCTCCCCTTCGTCCCCGACGACGTCCGCCGCGCCTTCACCGCCCGGCTGCTGGATCCGCTCCGCGACTACGACCGCCGCCACCGCGCCGAACTGATCCCCACCCTTGAGGCGTTCCTCGACTGCGACGGCTCCTGGACGCGCTGCGCCACCCGTCTCCACCTGCACGTCAACACACTGCGCTACCGCGTGGGGAGGATCGAGCAGTTGACGGGCCGGGACCTGTCCCGGCTGGAGGACAAGCTCGATTTCTTCTTGGCGTTGCGGATGAGCTGAGGTCACGCGGGCGTGCGACCGGCTCGTGCCGAGGGCCGCCGCCGTCCCACGACTTTGTGAAATTATTCACCCACCCTCTTGGCCCCGCGCGGCGATCGGTGCTGGAATGCGGCCACCACTTCACTGCTCGACGGCGCGCTAGGGGAGGGCAACGTGGCGTATTCCGCCATGTCTGGGAACGGAACGACCGCTGATGACGATCCGCTCCAGACCGCGGTGTGGCGGCTGCGCTCGCGGGCCTGCTGGGCCGACGCGGCGGCTCTGCTGCCGTCGGACACCCCGGCGTACACCCTGCAACGGGCGGGGCTGATGGTCGAGCGGTGCCTGTACACCGAGCGGGGCTGGGAGGAGGCCGAGGACGCGCTGCGGACGGCGGAGGCGGTGGCCCGGTCCGACGAGGAGCGGGGGGCGGCGGCCTGCGAGCGCGGCCAACTCGCCTACGCGGCCACGCTGCACGGCGTCCGCGACCGGGCCGACGAGGCGCGGGCGGCGCTCGGCAGGGCGGCGGCGCTGATCCCTCCGGGGGCGCCGGGGCGGGCGTTGCTCGACTTCCGGCGGGGTCTGCTGGCGGAGAACCTCACCCGTTCCCCGCAGGCCGCCCGGGCCGCCTACCGCCGTGCCCACGCCGGCGCCACGGCCCACGCCGACCCCCTCCTCCTCTCCTTCACCTGGCGCCACCTGGCCGGACTGGCGCTGCGCGACGGCGAGTTGAGCGAGGCACGGCACGGTTTCGCCGAGTCGCTGCGGATCCGGGAGGAACTGGGTTACCTGGTGGGCACGGCCCCCGCCCTCGCCTCTCTGGCCGACACGGAGTCCGAGCCGGAGGCGTCGCGGCTGCGGGAGGAGGCGGGCCGCCTGTTCCGCCTCCTCGGCGGCGTGCCGACGTGGCTGGCCAGGCAGTTGACCCCACCGTCCCCCGGCGCGGCAACGGCGTGACAGCTGGGGGCGGGGTCTCACTTGCCGGCGTTGGCAGGATGCCGCCGCGCCCACCCGTGCCCCCCCTGGGGGCACCTCCCAGGCCCTTGAGGCTCCGGGGGAGGTTCAGGGGCGCGGGGAACTCCGCGACCAGCCACGACGAACGCGCACCCGGCAGACGGCCGCACCCCCGACGGCGAACCGCCGCCGCACACCCGCCCCGCCCCTCACCCCGCGCCGGCGAAATGCCCGGCCACCAGTCTCCGCACCGCGTCCAACTCCCCCGCGACCAAGGCATCCAGCAGCGCCGCATGCTCCCCGGCGTCCGACATCAGGTCGGCCCGGCCCCCGCGCAGCGGAACCGCACGGCGGTGCAGGTCCTCCGCGATCTGCACCAGCTGCTCGTTGCCCGCCAGGGCCAGCACCGCCCGGTGGAACGCCCGGTCGGCCTCCGCGTACGTCGCCCGGCACCCCGACGCCGCCGCCCGCACCGACTCCTCGGCGAGCGGCCGCAACGCGGCCCACCGCTCGGCCGGCACGCTGCGTGCCAGCCGCAGCATCACCGGCACCTCGATCAGCGCCCGCACCTCGGCCAGTTCCGCGAGCTCGCGAGCGCCCCGCTCGACGACCCGGAACCCGCGGTTGGGCACGACCTCGACCGCTCCCTCCAGGGCCAGCTGCTGCATCGCCTCGCGCACCGGCGTCGCCGAGACCCCGAACCGCTCCCCCAGCGCCGGCGCCGAGTACACCTCGCCGGGCGCCAGGTCTCCGCTGACCAGTGCGGTACGCAGCGCGTCGAGGATCTGCCCGCGTACGGACGCCCGCTGCACGGCGGGCCTCGGCTGCCGGATCGGCCGCTCGCCGTGCGTGTGCTCGCCTCGCGCGGCCGCCGGCTCGGCGGGGAAACCGGGCGCCTCCCGTGCCGACTCCTCGGACCGCGACTGCGCCGGCACCCTGGCCGTCTCGGCGGGAGCCGCGTGCGCGCGCTGGTTCACGGGTCTCCTCAGGTCGTCGGCACTTGGGTCATTAACGGCGGGTTGTTACTTGTCCGTCAAGCACCTTAGGCGCACAAGGCGCTGGTTCAAACTCCCGTACGACTGGGTAAGGTAAGGCTTACTTATCTGGCAGTCCGCCCGCAGCCCGCACCCGATCGGTGGTAGTCCATGCCCTCCCTCGTCTCCGCCGCCTACGCGCGCCTCACCGAGGCCTGCCCCGGCCTGGTGGTCACGGAGCTGGGTCCGGGCGACGCGGCACCCCGGGGCGACGGCTGGGTGGGCGCCGCCGAGCTGGCGGCGGGCGGTGCCGGGCTGGACGCCTTCCTGGCCTGGGACGCCGACCAGATCCTGCGGGACGAGGGCAGGCCGGCCCGCCCCGACGTGGTCGCGAGCTTCGGCCTGCACCGCTACGGCTGGGCCGCCTGCCTCCTGATCACCCTCCCCTGGTTCCTGGACCGCCGGGTCCCCCGCCTCCCCGCGACCGAGGTGTCGTACGACCGGACGGCGGGCCGGATGGCCGTGCACGTCACCTCCTTCGCCTGCCTCCCGGGCGACCCGGCGGCGGCGCTGCCCGGCGCGGTCGTCGTGGCCGGCGAGGAGGCGCTGCGGGCCGAGGTGCGGGCGGCCGTCGCCGAGCACCTGGAACCGGTCCTCGGCGGCTTCGGACCCCGGATGCGGCGGCGCGGGCGCGCCCTGTGGGGCATGGCGACGGACGAGGTCGTCGAGGGGCTCTGGTACGTCGCCGGACTGCTCGGCGACGAGGCGCGGGCCGTACGCGAGCTCGAACAGCTGCTGCCGGGCGCGACCAAGCCGTACGTCGGCTCGGCGGCCTTCCGGGTGCTGACCGGCCCGGCGGGGGAGCCGCTGCCCACCCGGGACCGGGCGAGCTGCTGCATGTACTACACCCTGCGCCCCGAGGACACCTGCGCCACCTGCCCGCGCACCTGCGACGACGTGCGGATCGCCAAACTCACGGCGGCCACTGCGGCCTGAGGCCCCCTCACCCTGTCCTGCGGCACCCACCCCGGTGACACGGCACCCCGCGGCATCCACTAAGATCGCCGCTGGCAAGATCGCTCCTGCGGGGACAGGGAATTCACAACTTCCTCACTTGCCGCAGGAACTTTCCGAGGAACCACCCGTATGGGTAGTCTTACTCGAACTCAACTCCCGCCCCTCATGCGGCAGTTCGAGCAGAATGCCGCCCTGGGGCATCCCCTTGCACTTCCTTGGCGGCCTCTTGCCCCGAAACCCCCTGAGGGCCAGTGGGATTGGGCCACTATGGCGGGCGATACGCCCTATCCCAATGCAAGGGACCCCTAGATGAGACTGACCGACATATCGCTGAACTGGCTGCTTCCCGGCGCCGTACTGCTCCTGGGCATGCTGGTCGCGGTGGCGGTGCTCGCGCGCTCCAAGCGGTCCGGCGGGGAGCACGCGAAGGACGACTCGTGGGAGCGCAGCGAGGAGCGCCGCCGGCGCAAGGAGGCCATATACGGCACCGTCTCCTACGCGCTCCTGTTCGCCTCCGCGTCGGTGGCCGCGGCTCTCTCGTTCCGCGGCCTGGTCGGCTTCGGCCAGCAGAACCTCGGCCTCTCCGACGGCTGGGAGTACCTCGTGCCGTTCGGTCTGGACGGCGCGGCGATGTTCTCCTCCGTCCTCGCGGTGCGCGAGGCGAGCCACGGTGACGCCGCTCTCGGCTCCCGGATACTCGTGTGGACGTTCGCGGGCGCCGCGGCCTGGTTCAACTGGGTGCACGCGCCCCGGGGTGTCGACCACGCGGGTGCTCCCCAGTTCTTCGCCGGCATGTCGCTCTCCGCGGCCGTCCTCTTCGACCGCGCGCTGAAGCAGACCCGCAAGGCCGCCCTGCGGGAGCAGGGCCTCGTGCCGCGCCCGCTGCCGCAGATCCGTATCGTCCGCTGGCTGCGCGCCCCGCGCGAGACCTACAGGGCCTGGTCGCTGATGCTCCTGGAGGGCGTGCGCAGCCTGGACGAGGCGGTCGACGAGGTGCGCGAGGACAAGCGGCAGAAGGAGACCAACCGGCTGCGCCGCCGCGAGCAGGACCGTCTGGAGCGGGCCCAGCTCAAGGCCATCAGCCGGGGCCACCGCGGTTTCGCCGGACGCGGCCGGCAGGACGAGGTCCATCAGGTCGAGCGTGCCTCCCAGCCCACTGCGGAGCCTGCCATATCGGCGCCGGAGCAGTTGCCCGTACGCCAGCGGCCCTCCCTTCAGCCCGTCCGCAAAGGGTCTGACCCGATCACCGTCGACCTGACCGCGGAGGACGACACAATGGCCCTGCCGCGTCTCGACTCCCTGGAGCGCAAGCTCAAGGACCTTGAGCAGCAGTTCGGCTGATTCGGCTGCTGCCGTACGGCATCTCGGGACGGGGGCGTGACCTGGCAGGTCACGCCCCCGTCCCGTCGCGGATGCGGCCCTGGCCCCGCTAGGCGGCCTCGGCGTCCAGTTCGAACCACACCGACTTCCCGACCTCGTGCGCCTGGACGCCCCACGCGTCGGCGAAGGCGTCGACCAGTACCAGGCCCCGGCCGTGCGTGCCGTCGCCGGTGTCCGGGGCGCACACACGCGGCCTGCGGCCCACGAAGTCCCGCACCTCCACGCGCAGTTGGCTCGGCTCCACGACCGCTGTCAGCACCGCCTCGCGGTCCGTGTGGACAAGGGCGTTGGTGACGAGTTCGCTGGTGAGCAGTTCCGCGATCTCGGAGCGGCCGGGCCGCCCCCAGTGCCGCAGCAGTTCCCGCAGTTCCCTGCGCGCCTCGGGCACCGCCCGCAGATCCGACCGCCCCAACCGGCGCCTGAGCTGCGCCGGGTGGCCCCGTTCCGTCGTGTCGGTCTCTTCCCCCGCCGCCTGCGCCGAGGAGGCCCCGATGGCCACGGGACCGCCCCCTCGTGCCTGACTGTTCATGGCCCCCGCCCGCACGCTGTTGCCGGATCCCCTCCTGATCGAACACGTTCACGGGGATCCATGCCCGCTCGGGCACGGGCCAGTCATGTCACGTCGATGACGACCGGGTGTTCGGCCAAGTCCCGGATCCGCCCCCGCGGGTACGCCGCCGCCCGGACCGTCCCGTACGCGCCAAGGGTGCCGTGGACCCGGCGTGAACCAGCCCCTCGGGCAACCCCCCGAGCTGATTCCCCCGGTCCACGGCACCGGCGAACCTGGCCGAAACCTGTCCTTCCGGCTACTTGCTCCCGAGTCCCTTGGTGCCGATGTTGACGATCTTGTGGGTGTCCCGGGTCATGTCGACGACCAGCTGTGTGGTGGTGTTGCGGCTCCAGGTGAGCGTGACGACGGCCTCCGTGTACTTTCCGGTGCCGTGGTCCGTGACCTTCCACTTGAGCGGGGTGTTCTGGGCGCGCAGCACCCCGTCCGCGTGCTCGCGGTTCTCCCAGGCCTTCAGCTTCTTCAGGTAGGTCGGGGCGATGTAGTAGGCACGCAGCGCGGTGGGCAGGTTGCCGCTGCCGTCCGGGTCGCTCTCCGCGTCGATGTAGGCGCCGTAGAAGTCGGCGATCCGGCTGATGTTGTCGGCCGGGCTGCCACTGACGGCGCGCGGTGCGCCGGCCGAGGCCTGGGCGGTGGCGCCGAGCCCGAGGGCCACGGCGAGGACGCCGGCGGTGAGGACGGCGCGGGTCTTGCTGCTCATGTCTGTTCCCCGTTTTTCTGTGTCTTCGTGTCTTCGTGTCTTGCCTATTGCGTCTGGGGCCGCCCTCCCCTCCCCCGAGGGAGAGGGCGGCCCCGGTCCCGGTGACCGTGCGTCAGTGGAGCTTGTGCACGGCCGTGGTGGTGGTCTTCTTGAAGGCCTTCACGGGCGCGTCCGCGAAGTCGCCGAGCTGCCCCCAGTCCACGACCGTGACGGTGCGTCCCTCCCGGCCGAGGGAGAGCAGCCGGATGTCACTGGCGCCCCACGCGGTCACGGTGTGCAAGGCGTAGACATGGGCGCCGTCCCCGACCGGGAGGGTGCCGTGGTCCTGGAACGCGGCCTGGGTCTGCGGGTCGTCCATCTCGATCCGGTCCGCGCAGGACACGATGTCCTCGTCGAGCTTCGCGAACCGGCCCTTCGCCACGCGGACGCTGGGCAGCTCGGCGCTGATCTGACGGGCACTCGTGTCGAGGTCGGTCCGGAACTCCCGGTACCAGGAGTCCTGGCCGCCGCCGAGGGCGACGCCCACGCAGATGTCCTGCCGGACCTCGTCCGGTAGGCCGGCGGTGACTTTGCCGGCCGTCCAGGACGAGCCGGCCCGCGGCGGCAGGTCGGCCGCCGTGAGGAAGCCGGGCGCCTTGGGTGCGGCCGCCGCGGGAGCGGCGAGCGCGGTACCGACGGCGAGTGCGGCGCCGGCGAGTGCGGTGAGCGCGCCTGCTCGGGTGCGCTTGGGCATGGGTGTTCCCCCGTGGGTCGGTGCATGGGTGTGGGCTGCCGCCGATGCGGCCGGCTGGTCGGTCCGGCCCTGCTCGGTGCGACACCAGGAGCATCGGCCGTCACCGGCGTGGACCGCAACGGTGACCGCCCGTTTCCCCGCCCTGGAACCATCCCAGCCCTGTTGACGTGCAGGTATATGAGTGCCTGGGATGGCGACGACCGGGGGAGGGTGCCCGTGCGCGACGATGTCGAGGAGTTCGCGGCGCTGCTGCGGCAGTTGAAGGACCGTACGGACCGGAGCTACGGCTCCCTGGCCCGTCGGCTGAACATGAACACCTCCACCCTGCATCGCTACTGCGCGGGCGAGGCGGTGCCGCTGGACTTCGCCCCGGTGGAGCGGTTGGCGGCGTTCTGCGGAGCGACACCGCAGGAACGGCTCGAACTCCACGAGCGCTGGCTGGGAGCGGTGGCTGCCAGACAGCGACCGCGCGGAACGGACAACGAACAGCCACCCACGGCACCCACACCGGAAGCACGACCGGAGCACGCGGCGGAGCCCGGGCCGCAGGCCGTACCCGCACGCGCGGCGGGGCCCCACAACGAGCCCGCGGCGCAGGGCGGCGCGGAGGCCGGGGCGGAGTCGGTGGTCGGTGAGGACGTCGAGGAGGCGTCCGCGGCGGTGTTACCGGTGGTGCCCGCGGGCTCGCGCCGTTGGTACCGGCGGCGTCGCACGCTGGTCGCGGCGGCCGTGGCCACCGTCCTGCTGTCGACTTTGGGCACGCTGGCCGCGCTCCCGGGCGACCGGCCGCCCGCCGACAGCGCCGCCACCCTGCACCCCGGCTCCGCCGCCCCCACGACCGCGGCCGGTGACAGCAGGCACCACGAGGCCGCCGCGGCCACCGGTCCGGCCACGGCCCCCGCCTCCGCGGATCCGTCGCCGTCCCCCTCGTCGCGCGGTGCGCGGCCCTCCCCGTCCCGCTCCGGCGCGGCCACCCCCACCGCCCAGGGCACCACCGCCGTCCCCCTCACCTGGACCGCGAACTCCCAGCTGTGGGAGCTGGGCTGCGACCACGACTACGTCATCGACAAGCAGCCGGCCCAGGTCCCGCCGCCGCCCGCCCCGCAGGACGCCGGCACCTGGGCGGCCACCCAGGGCGCGGTGCACGGCGGCAACACGATCGTGGACGTCTCCGTGCAGGGCCGCTCGTCCACCGCCGTCGTCCTGGAGGACCTGCGGGTGCGCGTCGTCGGCCGTACGGCTCCCGCGCCCGGCATCGCGTACTCGATGGCCGACGGCTGCGGCGGCGGGCTCACCCCGCGGTACTTCGACGTGAACCTGGACAAGGACCGCCCCATCGCCCGCCCGGTGGCCGGTGAGGGTCCCGACGGGAAGACCGTCTCGACCATGCACCTGCCCTACCGGGTCTCCGCCACGGACCCCGAGGTGCTGCGCGTCAAGGCGAGCACCGTGGGCTGCGACTGCCGCTGGTACCTCGAACTCGACTGGTCGTCACAGGGCCGCAGCGGCACGGTCCGGATCGACGACCACGGCCGGCCGTTCCGCACCAGCTCCATCAAGGGCCTGCCGCACTACTGGTACGGCTTCGTCGACGGCGTACGCAAGTGGGTGCCCACCGACTGAGTCACGGACCGAGTCACGGCCGGGGCACGTTGCGCAGGTTGGAGCGGGCCATCTGGAGCATCCGGCCCACGCCGCCGTCGAGGACCATCTTGGACGCGGAGAGCGCGAACCCGGTGACCATCTCCGCCTTGATCTTCGGCGGGATGGACAGCGCGTTGGGGTCGGTGACCACGTCGACCAGGGCCGGGCCCTTGTGCCTGAAGGCGTCCTTCAGCGCGCCGGCCAGCTGCCGCGGCTTCTCCACCCGCACCCCGTAGGCGCCGCAGGCCTGGGCGACGGCGGCGAAGTCGGGGTTGGTGTTGGCGGTGCCGTACGCGGGCAGCCCCCCGACCAGCATCTCCAACTCGACCATGCTCAACGCCGAGTTGTTGAACAGGACCACCTTCACCGGCAGGTCGTACTGGACGAGGGTCAGGAAGTCGCCCATCAGCATGGCGAATCCGCCGTCCCCCGACATCGACACGACCTGCCGCCGCCGGTCGGTGAACTGGGCGCCGATCGCCATCGGCAGCGCGTTGGCCATCGAGCCGTGCGAGAACGAACCGATCACACGGCGGCGGCCGTTGGGCGAGACGTACCGGGCCGCCCATACGTTGCACATGCCGGTGTCGACGGTGAACACAGCGTCGTCGTCGGCGAGTTCGTCGAGGACCGAGGCCACGTACTCCGGGTGGATCGGGACGTGCTTCTCGACCTTCCTCGTGTACGCCTTCACCACCCCTTCCAGCGCGTCCGCGTGCTTCTTGAGCATGCGGTCGAGGAACCGCCGGTTCTCCTTGGCCCGCACGCGCGGAACGAGACAGCGCAGGGTCTCGCGCACATCGCCCCACACCGCGAGGTCCAGGCGGGAGCGGCGGCCCAGCACCTCGGGGCGGACGTCGACCTGGACGATCTGCACGTCGTCGGGGAGGAAGGCGTTGTACGGGAAGTCGGTGCCGAGCAGGATCAGCAGGTCGCACTCGTGGGTGGCCTCGTAGGCGGCGCCGTAGCCGAGCAGCCCGCTCATGCCGACGTCGTACGGGTTGTCGTACTGGATCCACTCCTTGCCGCGCAGTGCGTGCCCGACCGGGGACTTGATCTTCTCCGCCAGCTCCATGACCTCCGCGTGGGCGCCCGCCGTGCCGCTGCCGCAGAACAGGGTCACCTTGTCCGCCGCGTCGATCATCGCGACCAGTCTGTCGAGTTCCTCGTCCCCGGGGCGGACCGTGGGCCGGGAGGTGACGATGGCGGCCGAGGCGGACTGCTCGGGGGCGGGCTGGTCGGCGATGTCACCGGGCAGGCTCACCACGCTCACCCCGCTGCGGCCGACCGCGTGCTGGATGGCGGTCTGGAGCAGCCGGGGCATCTGCTGCGGGCTGGAGATCAACTCGCTGTAGTGGCTGCACTCCTGGAAGAGCCGGTCGGGGTGGGTCTCCTGGAAGTAGCCGAGGCCGATCTCGCTGGAGGGGATGTGGGAGGCGAGGGCGAGCACCGGGGCCATCGAGCGGTGGGCGTCGTACAGGCCGTTGATGAGGTGCAGGTTGCCCGGGCCGCAGGAACCGGCACAGGCCGCCAGCGTGCCGGTGATCTGGGCCTCGGCGCCGGCCGCGAAGGCGGCGGTCTCCTCGTGGCGGACGTGGATCCAGTCGATGGCGGAGTTGCGGCGGACGGCGTCCACGACCGGGTTGAGGCTGTCGCCGACGACGCCGTAGAGGCGGCGCACACCGGCGCGGACGAGGATGTCGACGAACTGCTCGGCGACGTTCTGCTTGGCCATGGCGGTCGGGCACCCTTCGGCTGCGCGGATCTCCGGCTTTCCCCCCGCGATGCCCTTCCATGTATCCACACAGGCCGCGCTCACGCCTCCCAGACGGCGGCCGCCGTACGGTCGTCCGCGTACCCCTTGACCCGTACCTGGGCGTCCGCGAGGAACGCGGCGAGGCCCGGCGGGGTCCGGCCGGACCAGCGTCGGGCCAGGTAGGCGCAGAGGGCGGGCTCGCCGCGCAGCGGGTCGGCGAGCCCGCCCGTGCACATCACCAGCGCATCACCCGGGCGGGCTACCGAGGCCCGGAACAGGAACGGGTCGCGGGGTGGCTCGGGGGCCGGTTCGTAGGGGCTCGGCGGGGTCGGGATGCCGAGGTCCATGGTGAGCCGGTCGCCCTCCGGCGTCTCGGCGGGCAGCGAGCCGAAACCGAGCACGGGCTCGCCGGCGGCGTCGGTGTCGACGCGCGGTTCGATGTCCTGCCACTCGCCGCCCCGGAGCCGGAACAGCCCGCCCTCGCCGACCCCGAAGAAGACGCGGGTACGGCACTGGGGATGGGCGGGGATGAGGAGGCAGCGCAGGCTGGCCGCGTACTCCTCGGGGGCGATGCCCTGTTCGGCGGCGCTGGCGCGGAGCTTGCCGAGGCTGCGGTCGGTGAGCCGGTGCAGCCCGGACTTCAGGTCGCCGCGCCGGGCGGCCTGGATGTCCTCGGTGAGCCGCTGGTGGCTGCGGCCGACGGCCCGGGCGATCCACTCGCACACCTCGGCGGCGGCCCGGTGCGCATCGGGGGTGGCCCGCGCGCCGGTGGCCATCGCGACCAGCACCAGGGCCTGCTCGCCGGACCCGAACCGGGCGGTGAGCAGGGCGTCGCGGCGCGGTTCGCCCCGGTACCGGGCGGAGTCCCCGCGCTGCGAGACGGCCCGCAGGGTGCAGGAGCCGTACCGGGCTCCGTCCAGGACGGTGTCGGGGACCAGGTCGTCGAGTTCGTCGGGGTCGGCGGCGGGCAGGGCGGTGGGCTCGGCGTCGTAGGTGGGCGGGCCGGATCCGACGTAGTCCACGGAGGAGGCCGAGGGGGCTTCCGGGACTTGCGGGACTTCGAAGGCTCGCGGGACTTCGGGGGCGTGTGGAGTTTGTGGGGCCTCCGGGACCTCCGGGACTTCCGGGACCTCCGGGACCTCCGGGACGGCACGCGGGGACAGGGCGGTCAGGTCGGGCCGGGTCGCGGGGTGGGGAGCGGCCGCCGGGGCGTCGTCGTCCGCCTCCAGCAGTTCCTGGTCCTCCTCGTCCCACGGCCACGCCTTCGGCGCGGGGGCGGTGGGCGTCCGCTGGGCCGGTACGGTCGGCGGCGCCTGCTCGTCACCCGGTTGCGCGGTGCCGCCCCGCCGTCCTGCCACCGTCTTCTTCGCGGAGTCGAAGCGGTCGTCCAGGGAATCGGGTGCGGCGGTGGGTCCGGTGTCCTCGGTGGAGTCGTCGTACAACTCCCCCCACCAGTCGTCCTCATGACGGGCGGGCCTACCCCCTGGCTGGCTCATGCCCCTAATTGTCCACCGCGCGGGCCCGATGAAAACGGGGCATCCGGAAAATCCCGCACCCGACCTCCTCTCGAACGGCGCGTCGAGGGACATCCTGAACACCCGTACGAGGAAAGGGGATCGATGACACGCGCGGGACCGACGGCATTGACGACACGGACGAGGCGCGGCCGGCAGGGGCCGACCGGAGTGCCGAGGGAGCCCGGAGCGCCGGGGACTGACACGTGTGAGTCGCCGGGTGGTCCCACCCCCCACGGGAGAACCACCCGGCGACACCGGCGTGACCCGGCCCCAGATCCCCTCCGCGTGCGCGTCCTGGGGGCGGGTCACCGTTCGCACGGCGGGACGCCACCGCGTCGGCCGGAAGGCCAGATTGTGACGGGTCTTCCTGGCGGTCAGCTGTGAATGGCGGGACGGTTTCCCGTGCGAAGGCGCCGGGGGCGGAGCCGGCGGCGGAGCTGCGGCGCCGGGTCGAGCGGCTGATGGAGCCGGCCGGGGCCGCCACCCGGCCGCAGCTGGGCCGGCACGCGTACGAGCGGGGCTGGGTGACCCGGAACTGACCTGCGCCGAGTCCTCAGAGGAGGTCGGCGAGCGGGACGGCGTCGGCCAGGGCGCGCGTGCCGGCGTCGTTGAAGTGCAGGTGGTCACCGGGGTCGTAGGCGGGCAGGATACGGCCGGGCCGCTGCGGATCGCGCACGACGGCGTCGAAGTCGACGTACGCGTCGAACACGTGCTGGGTGCGGATCAGGGCGTTCACGGCCTGCCGTACGGCCTCCCGGGCGTCGGTGTACCCGCTGTACCCGGCGTACGGCGTGAGAGTCGCGCCGATCACCCGGATCCCTCGCGCGTGGGCGCGGGCCACGATGGTCCGGTAGGCCCGCACGAAGTCGGCGGGGTCCGTGGCCTCCGGGGTGCCCTTGATGTCGTTGATGCCTTCGAGGACGACCAGGGTCCGCACGCCGCTCCGGTCGAGCCCGTCGGCGTCCAGGCGCCTGAGGGCCGCCGGTCCGCCGGTGCTGTCGAGCATGAGCCGGTTGCCGGAGATACCGGCGTTGAGGACGCCGACCCGCAGGGGCCGCAGCCGGTCCGCGAGGCGGTCGGGCCAGCGGTGGTTGGCGTCCATGCTGGAGCCGTTGCCGTCGGTGAGGGAGTCGCCGAAGGCGACCACACTGCCGCGGGCCACGGTCTGCACGTCGACGCCGGTGACGTAGTACCAGTGGCCGGTGGTCCGGGTGTAGGCGCCTGCGTCCTCGTCGGCGGCCCGCCCGGCGCCGTCCTCGGCGAGGTAGCTGGTCTGGAGCGCGACCCGGTGGAAGGTGGCGGGCCCCAGGGCGCCGGGGGTCTCGACGGTGACCAGCAGATCGGCGGCGGCCGGGACGGCGAGCGGCACCGGGTCACTGACCAGGTCCTGCCCGACGGGCACGACGGCGGTGCCGGCGCCGGCGAAGGTGGCGGCGCGCATCGAGCCGGGCACGGCGGCCGGGCCGGCGCCCTGCCGCAGGGCGACGGTGACGGCTCCGAGCCGGAGCGGGGCGCTGCCGAGCCGGTTGCTGACCCGCACGCGCACCGCGCTGCCTCCGATGCTCAGGTGAACGACGTTGCGGAACGCGGCGCCGGGCACGGCCGGGTCGGTACCGGAGGGCGCGGCCTCCCAACTCCCGGCCCACAGCGGGGGCCCCGCATCGGCACCGGCTCGCCCGGTCACCCCCATCACCAGCAACAACGCCGTCGCGAGCACCCGCCCGACCTTGCCCATCCACACCTGCCCTTCCGAAGGCCCACTGGAGGGGAAGGTGACACACGGGCGTCGACCCGAACAGCAACCCGACCACGAGACCACCCGGGTGGCGGAGCGCGGAGGCGACCGGAGGGGCAGGGGCGATGCTTCTTGGCTCGGCTGCGGATGGGAGAAGCGGTGGGGTCGGGTGGGGTGGGGACGGTGGTTGGGTGGGGACGGTGGTTGGGTGGCGGCGGGTGCGTGGGTGGCGGCGGGTGCGTGGGGGCTGGTCGCGCCCGCGCGGCGGAGCCGCACATCGATACGGCCCCGCGCCCCTTACGGGGCGCTGCAGCCGCCGCTTCTTTTCAGCTCAGCCGCGGACAGTCGTGCCTCCCCCAGTGCCTTGAGGGCCCGGGATGTGCCCCAGGGCGGCACGGGTGGGCGCTGGGGGTCCCCCCTCTGGGGGAGGCACCCGGTCAGCGCCGGTAAGGGTCCCCACCCCCGGCCCTACCCCACCGCTCCCTCCAGCGTCAGTAGCCGTACCTTCCGCTCAAGTCCCCCCGCGTACCCGGTCATCGTCCCGTCCGCCCCGATCACCCGGTGACAAGGCCGCACGATCAGCAGCGGGTTGGCCCCGATCGCCCCGCCGACCGCCCGAACCGCCATCCGGGACGCCCCGATCCGCGCGGCGATCTCCCCGTACGTCGTCGTCGCCCCGTAGGGAACGTCGTCGAGCGCATCCCACACCCGCTCCCTGAACTCGGTGCCGTGTGCGGCCAACTCCAGCCGGAACTCCTTGAGTTCACCGGCGAAGTACGCGGCGAGCTGGTCCTCGACCGCCCGGAACGGGCCGGGATCGGGCAGCCATCCCGCCTCGACGCTCCGGCCGCCCTTCTGTCCGGGGACGGACAGCGAGGTCAGCGCCCCGTCGTCATCCGCGGTGAGGAGCAACTCCCCCACGGGCGAAGCGATCCGCGTCCAGTAGGTGACATCCATCAGTCCCTCGTCTCTCCTTCCACCAGCAGATGCCGGACGGCGTACGACCGCCAGGGCCGCCACTCGTCCGGTACGTCCGGCCCGGGCAGCCCGGGCAGGGCCACGTCGGGGTCGGCGAGGGCTCGGACGCGCACGGTGGCGACGACCGCCGGGTCCATCCCCGGCAGCGCCCGCAGCGCCGCCTCCGCCTCGTCCCGGTCGGCGCCCGGATCCAGCCGTACTCTCCCGTCGGCGAGCGCCGCGGCGAGCTCGCCCAGGCTGCCGTCGCGTTCCGCTCCGGCGAGCACCGCGGGCTCGGGGAAGAGGTGGGTGAGGCCGCCGGACGGGGCGTCCAGCGCCGTACCGTACCGCCGCACCAGCCGCTCGGCGCCCGCGGTGCCGACGAGAGCCCGCACGGCGGCCTCGGCGGGGTCCGCGGCGCCGGGCGAGCGCAGCCCCGGCCGGGCCGCGACCAGCGCGGCGAGCCGCGGGTCGGCGGCGAGCCGCTCGTCGACGGCGTACGGATCGGCGTCGAGGTCGAACAGCCGGCGCAGCCGCTGTACGGCGGTGGTCAGGTCGCGCAGGTCGCTGAGGCGCAGCCGGGCGTCGAGCCAGCCGCCGGGATGGGCGCCGAGACCCGTACCGGTCGCGCGAGTCGTACCCGTCCGCTCCTCGACGGCGACCACGGCGTGGCCGTACGGGAGCCGCAGGGTACGGCGGTAGGTGCGCCCGCCGGGGGTGCCGGTGACCTCCTCCACCCCGGGCACGGATTCCCGCTCCAGCAGGTCGAAGACGGGGCCGGCCTGGTACGGGCCACGGTGCGCGAGCCGCAGCGGGATCCCGGCGGCAGGGGATCCGCGCCGTGCGCCCCGGCCGCCGGGCGCGGCCTCGCGCAGCCCGCTCGGGGTGGTGGCGTACACGGCGCGGACGGTGTCGTTGAACTGCCGCACACTGGCGAAGCCGCTCGCGAACGCGATCTCGGTGATCGGCAGCTCGGTGGTCTGGAGCAGCGTGCGCGCGGTGTGCGCCCGCTGGGCCCGGGCGAGCGCGACGGGGCCGGCGCCGAGCTCGGCGGTGAGCTGCCGTTGCACCTGGCGCGCGCTGTAGCCGAGCCGGTCGGCGAGCCCGGCGACGCCCTCCCGGTCCACGACGCCGTCGCCGATCAGCCGTACCGCCCGGCCGACGACGTCGGCGCGGACGTTCCACTCGGCGGAGCCGGGGACCGCGTCCGGGCGGCACCGCCGGCAGGCCCGGAAACCGGAGCCCTGGGCGGCGGCCGCGGTGGGGAAGAAGCGGACGTTGCGGCGCTTCGGGGTGACGGCGGGGCAGCTGGGGCGGCAGTAGATGCCGGTGGTCTCGACGGCGAAGAAGAACGCGCCGTCGAACCGGCCGTCCCGGCTGCGGACCGCCTCGTACCTGGTGTCTTCGTCCATCACCCTTCAAGTGTGGGTGACGGCCGGGGGCGGGGCTGGCGGGAATCGGACGTGACGTCCCCAGCCCTCACCCCAGGCCCCGCCGCCTCCACCCGCGGTCAGACGGCTACCGCCACCGCCCCCGCTTCGCTTCCATCGCCGCCTTTCCCTCGGCGCCCTTCCTCTTCCAGTCCTTCTTGATCTCGGCCCTGAGCCGGGCATCGGTCTTCGCGACGATCCACTGGTTCTCCCGCATCAGCTTGCGGTAGCTCTCCAGCCGGCGCACGGGCAGCTCCCCGGTCTCCACGGCGAGGCACACCGCGCACCCCGGCTCGCTGTCGTGCCCGCAGTCGGAGAACCGGCAGCGCTCCGCCAGTTCCTCGATCTCGGCGAACACCTGCCCGACGCCGGTCTCGGCGTCGAACAGCCCCACGCCCCGAAGTCCGGGCGTGTCGATCAGCACGCCGCCGCCCGGGAGCGCGAGGAGGTTGCGGGTGGTGGTGGTGTGCCGGCCCTTGCCGTCGACGTCCCGGGCGGCCCGGACGTCCATCACGTCCTCCCCGAGGAGCGCGTTGGCGAGGGTGGACTTGCCGGCGCCGGACTGACCCAGCAGCACCGACGTGCCCGAGCCGACGAGGGCGACCAGCATGTCCAGGCCGTCGCCCGCGTGCGCGCTGACCGTCAGGACCGGCACGCCCGGGGCCGTCGTCTCGACGTCCTGGACGAGGTGCGCGAGGGTCGCCGGGTCCGGGACCAGGTCGGCCTTGGTGAGGACCACGACCGGCTGCGCCCCGGACTCCCAGGAGAGTGCCGACTTGCGCAGCAGGGCCTCACCACTCGAACAGGACATGGCCAGCGCCAGAAACCGCTCGATCCGCCCAAGGTCGAATTCGACCGCGAGCGACACACAGATGACGACGTGATCGATGTTAGTGGCCAGCACCTGGCCCTCGGAACGCTTCGACGACGTGGACCGTACGAAGGCGGTGCGGCGGGGCAGGAGCGTCCGCACGTACAGCGGGTCGCTGCCCTCGGGATCGACAGCGACCCAGTCCCCCGTGCACACGACCTTCATCGGGTCGCGGGGGACGACGAACTCTGTGTCGGCACGGACAGCACCGACGGGGGTGACGACATCGCACTGGCCGCGGTCGACCCGCACGACACGGCCGGGCAGGAGACCCTGCTCGGCATACGGAGCGAACTCGGCCTCCCAGCCCTCGTCCCACCCATAGGGGACCAGAGGATGCGACGAAGCAGAAGAAGCCGAAAGAGAAGAGAGATTCAAGGGAAACCCTTCACAGGGCGGCCCCGGCTGCGCGCACTCACGGGTGCGAAGAAGCAGGAAAGGTCAGCCGGAGACCACGGGGGTGGAGTGGATGTACTTCTGGTTGCGGGCAGCGCCCATCACAGAGACAGCCATCGGTCACACCTCCCGTTCTTCACTCGGCAGACAGCAGCGGCCAACGGCCACTGCCAGATGTGAGGCTCACCCTAGACGGGCTCCTCCCCGGCGACCACCGAATATTCCTCGCTCCACGCAAGATCGCGCGGGGCTCACTGCAGGGCCACTTCGCGGGGCGTGGCGAGGACGACCGTCACCCGGCCGCTCGTGCTTCCGACGCTCGCCGCAGGCGTCTGCGGCTCCGGCATCGGACTGGCCTCAGCCTCGATGTCCGGTCGCCGGCAGCATGTCGCGACCGGACCGGCGCCGTGACCACGATCGTCCCCTGCGCGCTCGCCCCGGTGGACGGGCGGCAGGCGACACCAGATGCACCTCCGCATCCGCATCCGCATCCGCATCCGCTCCCGCCTCCGCAAGCACCCCCATGACCAACGCGCCCTCGGGCGAGGGCTTTTCGCCGTCCTTGTACTTCTCCATGAGCCCGTCGCGCCAATAACCGGGTTCGCACAAGCAAGATTTGATCATCGATTGTTCCCTCGCGCCAAGCCGCAAGCTGGCCGGGCCTCGGGAAGGAGATCGTGAGGGGCGGCAGAAGTGCGGGCGGGCCGGAGGAGGGAGACACGACCTTTTCGGGCAGCTTGGCCCCGACGCATCGTCACCCCTGGCGGCCGGCCGACGCCGCAACGGATTCGAGGTGGCGGGCTTCCAGCTCCTCGCGGAGCCGGATGAGTGCCCGGTGCAGTGTGCTCTTGACGGTGCCGGCCGACATACCGAGGGCGGCGGCCGTCTCCTGGATGGACATCTGCTCCCAGTGCCGCAGCACGACGACCGCGCGCTGCTTGGGCGCCAGCACCTTCAGGACGTCCATCAGCAGGGCCCGGTCAGCATGCTGCTCGGTGGAGTCCTCCACCGACACGTCCGGAAGCTGCCCGGTGGGCAGCTCCTTGAGCTTCCTGGCCCTCCACCACTCCGTACGCGTGTTGATCATGACGCGGCGCAGATAGGCGTCCGCAAGCCGCTTGTCCGCTATGCCGTTCCAGTGCTCGTACGTCCGCGCGAGCGCGGTCTGCATCAGGTCCTGAGCGTCGAGCGGGTCGGCAACCAGGCGCCGGGCGCTGCGCAGCAGCGCTTTCTGCCGCGCACGGACGTACTCCTCGAATTCCAACACCTCATTGACGGGCTCGTGAGCATCCACTGTCGGACTCCTTTGCTGTGGGTGTGAGCAGCCGCGTCGCGCCGTCAGGGGGGCGACGCGGGACGGCACTGGACGGCTCGTTGCCCGACTGCCGACGCCGTGGGGCAAATGGACTGATCAAGCCGAGGCCGGCACGGCACCTGAACCGGTGGTCCGCGCCCAGGCGGCAGCCGCAGTGGCACACGGCCCTGGGATCCGCCTAGGGATCCCAGGGCCTCGACAGCCGGGGAAGCCCCGTGCCCGGCGATCCGGCCCGAAGCGCCGTCACGTGGGCCCGGTACGTCCGCCGGTGTGCCGCTGCTCCCATCCGTCGACAGGCCAGTCAGGCACTCTCCACCGGTATCCAACCCGTCATCCGTGTCCCAAGCCTGGGCTGCCGGCCAGTCCCCTCGCGCCGGCCGACGGCCCAGGCGGAAAGCCACCAGCGTCCCGGGCCGAGGACGACTGACCGAGACGGGCCGCCGGCGCCGCAGAGGCGGCCGCGGAGATCAGTCGCGGTAGAGAGCCGCACGTCGGCCCACTGGAACCCCGAACTGGTGTGGAGATTCAAGCGGTGGCTGTCCCTGATTCAGTACGCCACCTTGCACGTGTCGGATCCCCAGTCGTCGACACACACGCGGAAGATCAGGTCCCTGATGGGCAGATGCCAATTCTTGATGTAGGAGTCCCAGCTCGCATAGCCACCGTGGCATCCGAGGTTGTTGTAGTGCTTGGTGTTCAGCCAGACGTACCCCTGCGGGTAGGTCCCGTCCTCGACTCCGGCCTGGATGTAGACGGGGTGGCCGTCACACTTGTTGTCCTTGACCGACATGCTGACGGGATCGTAGGAATTGCTGCTCGTCCTCTTGTAGGTAGCGCTGCCGCAGGCCCCGTTGAAGCAGGCGTCAACGCGTTGTGTGGCTGCCGACTGCCGCGCGGGGGCTGCGACTGCGCCGGCAGCCGGTCCCGAGGCAATTGCGGCCCCGCACATCACGGCAGCGATGGTGAGCGCGGAGCGACTGCGGATGCTCATGGTGAGTGTTCCTTCCACCCGGTTGGAGTGACCGAGGCCTGGACGCCGAAGGCGCGCCGTGCCGGCCCGGCCTGTGTCTGAAACCGAGTTCAGCGGTCTTGGGATTGAATGGGCAGCCGGTTTTGTCACCCTGATCAAAGGCCGCTCAGCAGGTCAGGGGCAGGGGGTTGCCACGTGACCAAAGTCAACGGCTCTGGTTTGCCGTCCTGTTGCGGGCTGCGTAACGTGCGAGCCCTGGGATGCATCCGTGGGAGAGCCAGGCGGTGGGGGTGAGCTGTCGATGGCAGGGCGTCCTGAAAGTCAACTGGATCCGAGTGGCGGGCCGGTGGCGTGGTTCGCGGCCGAGTTGCGCAAACTCCGTGCGGAGGCAGGCAGTCCGACCTACCGGGTCATGGCGAAGCGCACCGGTCAGGGGGCGAGCACGCTGTCGCAGGCTGCCGGCGGTGAGCGGCTGCCGACCCTGCCGGTGGTCCTGGCTTACGTGAAAGCCTGCGGCGGTGCCCCAGACGAGTGGGAGGTGCGATGGCGTGAGGTGGCCGGGGAAGCAGCAGCCGAGCCCCGTGCCCAGGACGACGACTCCGAACCGCCGTACCGGGGCCTGGCACGCTTCGAACCCACCGACGCCGACCTGTTCTTCGGCCGGGACCAGCTCACAGACCGGCTGCTCGAACTCGCGCACTCCAACCACTTCACCGCCGTCTTCGGCCCATCAGGCAGCGGCAAGTCCTCCCTGCTGCGCGCCGGCCTCGTCCCCCGCCTGCGTAATCCCGGCACCACCGTGCCACGACCGGCCGCCCTGCGCGTGCTTACCCCTGGCAAGCACCCCCTGCGCACCCACGAGCAGCGCCTGATACCTAACGACGCCGACGGCGACACGTGGCTGATTGTGGACCAGTTCGAAGAGCTCTACACCCTGTGCACCGACCCGGGCGAACGCGATCAGTTCATCGACCGGCTCATTGCCGCCGCCCTAGCAAGCCGACTGCGGGTGGTCATCGCCGTACGGGCCGACTTCCTCGGCCATTGTGCCCGGCATCCGCGGCTGACGGCCGTGCTGCAGGATGCCACCGTGCTGGTCGGTCCGATGAGCCGCGACGAGTTACGCGAGGCCATCGTCAAACCCGCCCAGAGCGCCGGTCTCATCGTCGAACGCCCCCTGACCGCCCGCATCCTCGACGAGGTGGAGGGCGAACCAGGCGCCCTGCCGTTGATGTCCCACGCCCTGCTGGAGACCTGGCGCCGCCGCAAGGGGCGAGCCCTGACCGGGGATGCGTACGAGGCGGCAGGCGGTCTGCACGGCGCGATCACCCGCACTGCCGAAGACCTCTACTCACGCTTGACCCCCGCCCAGGCCGAATTGGCGCGGCGTCTCCTACTGCGCCTGATCACCCCCGGTGACGGCACCCCCGACACCCGTCGACCGACACCCCGCACCGAACTCGACTTCGCCGACCCCGCCGACACCAGCACCGTACTGGAACGCCTGGCCGGCGCCCGGCTGATCACCGTGGACGACGCCACCGTCGACCTCGCCCATGAAGCCCTGATCACTGCCTGGCCGCGGCTGCGGGCCTGGATCGACGCCGAACGGGACCGGTTGCGCCTCCACCGCCAACTCACCGACGCCGCCCATGCCTGGCAGAGTCTCGGCCGCGACCCGGGAGCCCTGTATCGCGGCGTGCGGCTCGCAGAGGCCGAGGAAGCATTCGAGGTGAGCGGTTACCGTGCCGCCCTCACCACGCGGGAAGCGGAATTCCTCACCGCCAGCCTTGAGATGCGCCGTCGAGAACAGCGGGCGGCCGCCCGCGCGACCCGAAGGCTGCGCATGCTGATCGCAGTGTTGTCCGTCTTGAGCCTGGTCACGTCCGTGACCGCTGCCATCGCCCTGCAACAGCGGTCCAGCGCGCGCACCGAGCGCAACACCGCCATTTCCAACAGGATCATCACCGAAGCCGACCAGTTGCGCGGCACCGGCATGTCCGGCATGTCACCGCAGACCCAAGACGTCTCGCTCGCAGCCCGGCTCGATATCGTCGCCTACCGTCTACGGCACTCTCCGCAGGCTTATACGAACCTGCTCTCAGCCACGACCGCCGTGCTGTCCACAACCCTCACCAGTGAGCCGGACTCAGTCAGCCACGTGGCGTTCAGTCCGCGCGCGCAGGTCCTGGCCGCCGTGGAGGCAGATGGTTCCGGTCCGGCTCAGGTGCAGTTGTGGAGCAGCGCTGCAGCCACGCATCCCCAGCGGTTCGGGCACTTTCCCGACGACCGCCGCATCGAAGTCACCGCGGTGGCGTTCAGCCCCGACGGACGCACCCTGGCCGCCGCCACCGCCCCCAGCCGGAGCAGCGATACGGACACCGGCACTCCGGCAAGACTCCAGTTGTGGGACGTAACCCGCCCAACACATCCATCCCTGCTCGGCACCAGTGCTTCCACCCCCGACAGGATCGACACGATGGACTTCAGCCCTGACGGGCGGACCCTGGCCACCACGGGCGACAGCGGCAGGATCCGGCTGTGGGACGTCACCGATCCGGTATCTCCCCGACTCCTCAAACCCCTTCTGCGTGGCTCGCGCAACGGCTTCGGAGCCGTTGCCTTCGCCCCGTGGGGTCACCTGCTGGCCGCGGTGGAAGAAGACCGGGGTGACGCGGTGGGCTTGTGGGACGTCGCCGACCCCGCGCACCCCCGCCGTGCGGGCAGCCTGCCGTCCCAGCACGTCATCGGACTGGCGTTCGCCCAGCGTGGTCACCTCCTGGCCACCACGAGCGGCGGAAACGAGGCCGCGGTGCAGATGTGGGACACCGCCGACTCCGCACACCCACGACGCCTCGGTGATCCGATCACCGCTGATTCCGCCGTGGTCGACGCCGCCCAGCTCAGCCCGGACGGTTACACCCTGGCCGCTGTCGAGGACGGCTCGGTGCGTCTGTGGAACGTCAGCGATCCCTCCAACCCAATGCCCTGGGACAGACCTCTCGCGGTATCCACCACTTCCGTGGCGTTCAGCCCCGACGGGCGCACCATCGCCACCAGCGGCGACGGCGTTCGCCTATGGAGCCTGCCGGGCACAGTTCTGCGCGGCTACCCAGGTCCCGTCCACCAGGCAGCGTTCGACCTCACCGGCCACCTGCTGGCCACCGTCGGCGACACCACCGGGGATCAAGACAACCCCGACATGGAAAGTGCCATCTGGCTGTGGGACACCACAAACCCCGCAAACCCCCGACGTCTGAGCATCAGTCCCTCCCACTCGGTCCATGCCATGGCGCTCAGTCCCGACGGACATCTCCTGGCAACCTCGACTGCGGAGGTGGACGGCAGCGCGGTCCGGCTGTGGGACACCACCGATCCGGCCCGGCCCAGAGTCGTCGGTCACCTGCTGGACCGCCCTGGCACCGAGACCATCGCGGTGGCGTTCGGCGCCGACGGACACACCCTGGCCACCGCGAGCACCGATCAGAACGGTGACCACGTCCGGCTGTGGGACACCGGCGACCCGGCCCACCCCGGACAACTGAGCACGATCCCGTCCCCCGGAATCCTGAGCATGGCGCTCAGCCCCGAGAAGGACCTCCTCGCCGTCGCGACCAGTGGCAACGACGGCCACAGCCAGGTACAGCTGTGGGACACCGCCGACCCAGCACACCCGACACGCTCGGATCGCCTGTCGACCGGACACCGCCCCACCGGGGATTTCACTCCCGTGCTGGCGTTCAGTCCCGATGGTCAGCTGCTGGCCGCAGCAGGCAGCGGTACGAACCTCACCGACGTGCAACTCTGGGACACCAGCGATCCGGCCCACGCCGAACGTTCTGGTCACCTGCAGGCCGGTGGCAGAGATGATCTCGGGCTCGTGCTGGCGTTCAGCCCTGACCGGCGTGTCCTGGCCGCTGGGGGCGCCGGCGAGGACGGAGCCAGGGTGCAGTTGTGGGACACGGCCGACCCGGCACATCCCACGCGTCTGGGGCACCCCCTCTCGGGCCACACGGACACCGTCAACGCAATGGCCTTCAGCCGCCACGGACACACCCTCGCCACCTCCGGCAACGACGGCACGGTCCGACTGTGGGCAACAGACGCCGACCAAGCCATCGCACAGATCTGCGCCGCCACCAGGAACACCCTGACCACCCAACAGTGGAATCAGTACGTCGGAACCCTCCCCTACCGATCGCCCTGCCCGTAGACCGCCTCCGTCGGGCGACTCCGACGCCCCTCGATTGCACGGCCCGCGCCGACGGCTCCAGCAACGTGGTCGCACGGGTCCTACCCGAGCAGAAACAGGAGGTCATCACCGGTGCCCGCGAGCCCGTCCGGCGTGCCCGTCACCATCGAGGCTCCCCAGCCGACGACACCGGCGCCGTCCCCCGGACCGTAAGATCGGCATCAAGCCCGGCAGGCGGTCACGCCGCCGAAACGGCCGCGGAGCCGGGGCAGCGGGAGCTGCCGCCTGCAGTGGCTGACCGCTTCCCAGGTCCTGCCGGACTCCCACGCCAGCGCCAGGAACCGTTCGACGCGGCCGAGGTCGAGTTCGACGGCGAGGGAGACCGCGACGATCGCGTGGTCGACGTTGGCGGCGAGGATCTGCCCCTCGGACCGCTTGGAGGAGGTGGAGCGCACGAAGGCGGTACGGCGTGGCAGATACGCGCGTACGTAACGGGGGTTGCCGCCGGGTTCCACGGCGACCCAGTCGCCGGTGCAGACGACGCGCAGCGGATCGGGCGGGGTGACGAGCGCGGTGTCGGCGCGCAGCGGGCCGCCGGCGGTGATGACGTCGCACCGCCCGCGGTCGACCCGGACGACACGTCCGGCCAGCAGCCCTTCGGCGGCGCCATCGAATTACCCCGCGGCCCGAGCCGGACAGCATTCCGGCCACCACCGACCGGAGTGGCCCAGCCGGCGACATTCGGGCGCTCCAGGGCGACTTCCGGGAGGCGCGCGGCGGTGACCGGGCCGGCCCGGACGGCCGAGCGGTCGTGGACCGCGGTCCGGCATGGTGCGGACGCCGGAACCCCGGACGCCGACGGGCGAGAGCAACGGCGCCAGAGCGCCCAGGTCGCTCGGGTGTGAGCGAACTCGGCGGCATGTGTGGGCAGTTCACAGCCGGACGATGTCGTGCCGGGCACGGAACGGTTGCGGCATGGGCTTGGTCCCGCCGTGGCGTCCGAGCTGCGGGAGCATGGCGGCCATGAGCAGAGACCGCTACGTCGACTTCCTGCGCGCTTGGGCGATCGTGCTGGTGGTGCTCGGGCACTGGCTGATCACCGCCCTGGTCCGGGAGCCCGATGGGCGGATCACCGCCCCGGAGCTGCTGGCTGCCGTTCCCTGGACCCAGTGGCTGACCCTGGGTTTCCAGATCATGCCGCTGTTCTTCCTGGCCGGGGGCCATGCCGCGGGCGGTTCCTGGGCGCGGGCCCGGGCGGCCGGGGACACGCCCGCGGGGTGGCTGGGGCGGCGGGCGCTGCGGCTGCTTCTTCCGGTGGGCGTCTACAGCGGTGCGGTGCTGCTGGCCGTCGGTGTCTGCACGGCAGCCGGTGTGGACGCGGACACGCTGGCGCTGGTGGGCTGGGCGATGGGCATGCAGTTCTGGTTCCTTCCGGTGTATCTGCTGCTCAGCGCAGTGACGCCGCCGCTGTACGCGGCACACCTGCGCTGGGGGCCGCGCGTCCCGGCGGCGCTGGGGGCGGTCGCCCTGGTGGCCGACACGCTCGTGGTGACGTGGCACGCCCCCTATGTCGGACTGCTCGACTACGTGCTCGTGTGGGGTGTCGCCTACCAACTGGGCTTCTGCTGGCGGGACGGTCTGCTGAACGGTCGCCGGGCCGTGCCGCTCGCGATGGCGGCGGGCGGCGGGCTGGCCTTCGCCGCGCTCGTGGCCCTCGGGCCCTTCCCGGTCAGCCTGATCCTGGTGACCGGGCAGAGCCCCAGCAACACCGATCCGCCGTCGGCCGCGATGCTGGCGTGGGCGGTCGCCCAGGTCGGCCTCTGCCTCCTCGTCGCGCCGCCGCTGCGGCGGCTGCTGGACCGCGAGCGGGTGTGGCGCGTCGTGCGCCCCGTGGGCTCGGCGAGCATGACCCTGTATCTGTGGCACATGCTGCCGGTGCTGGTCGTCGCCGCCGCGTTCTACCTGACCGGCCTCGCGCCCGAACCGACGCTGGGGTCCGCGGCGTGGTGGGCGCTGCGTGTGCCGTGGCTGCTGGTGCTCGGTGCGGTCCTGGCCTGCGTCGTGTCGGCGCTGAAGCCGTTGGACCGCGGGCTGGGCGTGCTGTACGCGCGGACCGCCCCGGACCGGAACGTGCCGGACGCCGGTGTGCGCCGTGCCTGGCCGCTGTGGCTCGGCCTGGCCATGAATGTCGCCGCGCTGGGCCGGCTGGCCGTGCAGGGCTTCGCGCCGGGCGGCCGGTTCCCGGTGCTGCCCGCGCTGGGCCTGGCCCTGGGCATCGCGCTGGTGGTCCTTCCCCGGTGGACGGGGGCGGACCGGCTTGCGCGGCCCGAGGCCACGCGCGCCGCGGACCCGGACCGGGCGTGAGCCTGTGCTACAGTTAAGAGAGTTGCAGTTGTGGTACCCATGAACCCATGTGCGCCTGACGGGAATGTTTCTCCTTCAGGCGCATTAGTTGTTTTACCGGCATCTCCGGATGGGGCCTCTGCCTACAGAAGGAGAAGGTCATGGCACAGGGAACCGTGAAGTGGTTCAACGCCGAAAAGGGTTTCGGCTTCATCCAGCAGGACGGCGGCGGCCCCGACGTCTTTGCTCACTACTCGAACATCCAGTCCCAGGGTTTCCGTGAGCTCCAGGAGGGCCAGCGGGTCTCCTTCGACGTGACGCAGGGCCAGAAGGGCCCGCAGGCGGAGAACATCGTCCCCGCCTGATCGCCGGACGCGTATCCGCTCACCGGGGTCCGCACCGTCTTGGTGCGGACCCCGGTTTGTGCTGTTTCCAGGAAGGCAGATCACCGCATGTCCCGCAGGCCCCAGAAGCCGAACAGGCGCACCTCGTCGGCCCCGCCGGCCCCGCCGTCCGGCTCGGCACCGCGTGAGTTCCGGTTGCCGGAAACCACGACCCCCGCGCTTCCCGCCGTCGACGACTTCGCCGCCCTGGACATGCCCGCGGCGCTGCTGAAGACCCTGACCGCGCAGGGCGTGACCACCCCGTTCCCGATCCAGGCCGCCACGCTGCCCAACTCGCTGGCCGGCCGGGACCTGCTGGGACGCGGACGCACCGGCTCCGGCAAGACCCTCGCGTTCGGGCTCGCGCTGCTGGCCCGTACGGCCGGGCTGCGCGCCGAACCCAGGGCGCCCCTCGCTCTCGTGCTGGTGCCCACCCGTGAGCTCGCCCAGCAGGTGACGGACGCGCTGACCCCGTACGCGACGGCGGTGAACCTGCGGCTGGCCACCGTGGTCGGCGGGCTGTCGATCACCAAGCAGGCGGCCGCCCTCCGGCGTGGCGCCGAGGTGGTCGTGGCGAGTCCCGGCAGGCTCAACGACCTCGTGGAACGCGGGGACTGCGTGCTCGGCGACGTACGCGTCACGGTGCTGGACGAAGCCGACCAGATGACGGACATGGGCTTCCTGCCGCAGATCACCAAGCTGATCGAGAAGGTACGGCCCGACGGACAGCGCCTGCTCTTCTCGGCCACCCTCGACCGCAACATCGACCGTCTGGTGCAGCGGTTCCTGACCGACCCCGTGGTGCACTCCGTGGACCCGTCGGCCGGGGCGGTCACCACCATGGAGCACCACGTGCTCCACGTCCAGGACGAGACCGACAAGAAGGCCGTCACCACGCGCATCGCGGCCCGTGACGGCCGGGTCATCCTCTTCCTCGACACCAAACGGTCCGCCGACCGGCTCGCCAAGCGGCTCCTGGCCGTCGGCGTCCGCGCGGCGGCACTGCACGGCGGCCGCTCCCAGCCGCAGCGCAATCGCACCCTGGAGCAGTTCAAGAACGGCCAGGTCACCGCGCTGGTGGCGACGAACGTCGCGGCCCGGGGCATACACATCGACGACCTCGACCTCGTCGTGAACGTCGATCCCCCCACCGACCACAAGGACTACGTCCACCGGGGCGGCCGCACGGCCCGCGCCGGCGGCTCCGGCAGCGTGGTCACGCTGGTCCTGCCCGACCAGAAACGGGACGTCACCCAGCTCATGTCGGACGCCGGCATCCGCCCCCGCACGGCCCGCGTCTCATCGGCCGACGCGGAACTGACCACCATCACCGGTGCCCGCGAGCCGTCCGGTGTGCCCGTCGTCATCGAACTCCCCCAGCCGGCGACGACCACGGCGACCCGTCCGGGCCGGCAGACCGACCCCAGGCCCGGCGGGCGGTCCGGCCGCCGACGCCGGAGCAGCGGCGCCGGAACGGCGACAGGTACGGCCACCGCAACGGCCCGCGGCTCGGGCCGCCGGGCCGCCCCGGCCGCGCCCGCCAATGCCGCGGCGGGCGGCCGAGCCGGCACGTCCGCGGCGGACGGCCGCTCCGCCCGCCGCAAGGGAACCGCGGCAGCCACGGATGCCGCCGGAGCGGGTGGCCGGGGTGCCGCCGGCACGGGTGGCCGCAGTTCCGTGGACGCGGGCAGCCGTCGTGGCGACCGCCGGGCCGCATCCGGTGGGGCTGCCGGCGCCGCGGCCGGCCGCAGTTCCGACCGCCGGGCCTCGGCCGGTACCACCACCGGCACCGCATCCGGCAAGGACGACCGCGGCTCCCGGCGGCGCGCGCCGTCCGGCGGGGCCGCCGCCAGCGCCACCGGCACGGGCGGTCGCGGCTCCGGCCGCCGAGACGGCCGCCGCACCACAGCCACCTGAGCGCTCCGCTGGAAGCGTCGCGACCTGCCGTCTGCCGACCGCGGCACCGTCGTGGCTGGTCGCGCCCACGCGGCGGAGCCGCAAATGAATACAGCCCCGCGCCCTGAAGGGGCGCGGGGAACTGCGCGACCAGCCCCCACCGGCCCGCACCCGAAATCGGACGGACACGGACCGCTGGGCGTAGCTGAAGCACACCGAGGTGATACGCCCCGTGCGCCATCACCGAACCGTCACCCTCGTGTCGGCCGCCCCACCCCACGCGCCGCTACGCCGCGAACGGCCCGGGTATCTCCCCCGACCCGCGCCGGATCAGCCGGGTCGGCATGACCACGGTGCGCGGTGGGGAGACGTCGCCGTGGATCCGGGCGAACAACAGGTGGGCCGCGCTGGTCGCGAGGGCCACCGGATCCTGGGCGATCACCGTGACGGGCGGGGTCAGCCGGGCGGCGAGCGCGAAGTCGTCGAAGGCGACGAAGGCGAGGTCGCGGGGGGCCGCGGTGAGGGCGCCGAAGGCGAGCAGTTCGTTGCCGGCGAGGAGAGCCGTCGGCGGGTCGGGCAGCGCCAGCATCCCGGCGACGGCCGCGGCCGCCTCCGGTCCGGTGCGCACGCCGTCCCTGACCAGCGCCGGGTCGGCGGCGACGCCCGCGGCCTCCAGCGCCGCCAGATAGCCGCGCCGCCGTTCGCCGAACGTCCAGATCTTCGGCGTGTCGCCGAGGTAGCCGATCCTGCGGTGCCCGCGTGCCACCAACAGCCGCACGGCCTCGCGCACCGCGCCGAAGTTGTCGACCACCACGGCGTCCACGTCCAGGCCGGGGGCCGCCCGGTCCACGCAGACGATCTTCGTGCCCTGCGCCTGGGCGGGGCGCAGGAAGCGGTGACTGCCGGCGGCCGGGGTGAGGATCAGGCCGTCGACGCGGCGGGCGGTGAACGCGGCGATCACCTCGCGTTCGCGGCGCAGGTCGGCGCGGCTGGAGCCAATGAGCATGATGCTGCCACGCTGCCGGGCGACGTCCTCGGCGGCGGAGGCGACCGCGGCCATGAAGGGATCGGTCACGTCGTCGACCAACAGGCCGATGATCTGGCTCAGTTCATGGGTGCGGCGCAACTGGCGTGCCACGTCGTCGCGTTGGTAGCCGAGCTTGCGGACCGCCGCCTCCACCCGCGCCGCGGTCCGCGGGGCGACGGCCGAATCACCGTTGACGACCCGGGACACCGTCATCGTGCTGACGCCCGCTTCCGCGGCAACGTCCTTCATGGTCGGCCGGGTGGCTGCCACGCCACGTCCTCCAGCTGCGTCACGTTTGAGCGTCGACTCGTTAACGTTACCAACCACGTGCGTATCAACAGCCTTGCAAACAACGGGAGATGAGGGCTCGACCAGCGTGCTCGGCGACCCGCTGCACCACCCTTGACACCCCGCTGTGGGCGCCCCAAGAATCAGCCAAGCTGTTAACGATACCAACCAGAAGGCACAACATGGCCTCTGCAAGGGAACCACTGCTCACCGCACATGGAGTGGTCAAACGTTTCGGCCACGTCCAGGCGCTCTCGGGCGCCGATTTCACGGCATACCCCGGCGAGGTCGTCGCCCTCATCGGTGACAACGGTGCCGGCAAGTCCACCCTGGTGAACGTCCTGTCGGGCGTGCTCGCCCCCGACGCCGGCGAGGTCCGCCTGGACGGCGCGCCGGTGCGGTTCTCCGGTCCGATGGACGCGCAGCGGCACGGTGTGGAGACCGTGTACCAGGACCTGTCGCTCGCCCCCGACCTGGACGCGGCGGCCAACCTCTACCTCGGCCGGGAGATGGTGCGCGGAGGGCTGCTCGGGCGCCTCGGCGTCCTCGACCGGCCCGCGATGCGCCGGGAGGCGGTCAAGGCCTTCGCCGAACTCGGCGTGGAACTGAAGGATGTGACGGCCGCTGTGACAACGTTGTCCGGCGGGCAGCGGCAGTCCGTCGCGGTGGCCCGTGCCGTCGCCTTCGCCCACAAGGTCATCTTCATGGACGAGCCGACCGCCGCACTGGGCGTCGTCCAGCGCGCCCGGGTCCTGGAGACCGTCCGCAGGGTCGCCGACCGGGGCATCTGCGTCGTACTGATCAGCCACAACATGCCCGAGGTGCTGTCGGTCGCGGACCGGGTGGAGGTGCTGCGGCTGGGGCGGCGCGTCGCGTCGTACACCGCCGCCGACACGACGATCGAGGAGCTGGTCGGGGCGATGACCGGCTCGCTGGACGGGCCGGACCGGACCGGGGAAGCGGAGGGCGCACGATGACGGCGCAGAGCGAGAAGGCCGCGGCGGCCGTGGGCGGCCGGGCCGCGGTGCCCGACTGGGTGCGCCGTGCGGCAACCCTCAACGAGCTGTGGACCTTCGTCATCCTGGTGGCACTGGTCCTGTTCTTCACCATCGCGGCGCCGGGCAAGTTCTTCACGACGTACGACATCACCCAGATCGCGGTGAACGCGGCCATCTATCTGGTGCTCGGCGTGGGCATGACCTTCGTGATCATCACGGCGGGCATCGACCTGTCGATCGGCTCGGTGCTGGTGCTGGCGGCGGTGGCGGCGGGTGAGTACAACATCCATCACGGCGGGGCTACTTCGGGCTGGGGCACGGTGGCGTTCTGTGTCGTCATCGCGCTGGCGGTGGGCACGGCGTGGGGCGCCTTGCAGGGCGCGGTGGTGGCGACCGGCAAGGTGCCGCCGCTGATCGTGACGCTGGGCGGGCTCGGCGCGGCGCTGGGGATCGCCGAACTCGCCACCGGCGGCCAGGACCCGGCCGGGGCGGCCTCCACGCATCTGCAGAACAGCCTCGGTTTCGGCAAAGTGCTCGGCATCCCCTGGATGGTGATCCTGGCGGCCGTGGTGACCGCGATCTTCGGCGCGGTGCTGGGCGCCACCCGGTTCGGCGAGCACACCCTCGCGATCGGGTCGAACCCGACTGCCGTACGGCGGGCCGGTATTCCGGTGGGCCGGCAACTGGTGAAGGTGTACGGACTGATGGGGCTGCTGGCCGGGCTGGGCGCGGTGATGTGGCTGGCCTCGTACGGCACTACGTCGATCGCCGGGCACTCCACCGACAACCTCAAGGTGATCACCGCGGTGGTGCTCGGCGGTACCAGCCTGTTCGGCGGGCGGGGTTCGGTGCTGGGCACGGTGATCGGTGTGTTCATCCCGGCGGTGCTGACCACCGGGCTGATCGTGATCGGCGTCCAGCAGTACTGGCAGGACGTGGCGGTGGGTGTGGTGCTGGTCGTCGCCGTCTACATCGACCAGCTGCGCAGGAAGACCAGGGAACGCGCATGACCGGATCGCGCATGACCAAATCGCTCGTGACCGGATCGCTCATGACTACTGAATCGCTCGGGACGAAGGAGGACTCTGTGATGAGGAGCATTCGCAGCAGGCGCCGGTTGCTGGTCGCGGTGGGCACGGTCCTGGCCCTCGGCGCGGGGGCCTCGGCGTGCGGATCGTCGAACGACAGTGGCGGCTCGGGGAGTTCGGGCAGTGCCAAGGGCAAGAAGGTCCGGCTGATCACCGGGGTGAAGAGCGACCCCTTCTACATCACCATGACCTGTGCCGCGCAGCAGGAGGCCAAGGCCAAGGGGATGGACTTCACGGCCGACGGTTCCGCGCAGTGGGACGTCTCCGTGCAGCGGCCACTGCTCGACTCGGTGGCCGCCTCCCGGCCCGACGGGCTGCTGATCTCGCCGGTCGACACCAGCGCGCTGACGCCGTCGCTCAAGCAGATCCAGTCGTCCGGCACCAAGGTGGCGCTGGTGGACACGACGGTGACGGACACGTCGATCGGCATCACCCGGATATCGTCGGACAACGAGAAGGGCGGCCGGGTCGCCGCCGACGCGCTGGCCAAGCTGATGAAGGAGAAGGGCTCGGTCATCGTCATCAGCGTCAAGCCGGGTGTCTCGACGACCGACGCGCGGATCAAGGGCTTCACCGAGGAGATGGCCAAGTACCCGAACATCAAGGTGCTTCCCACCCTCTACGACAACGACCTGCCGGCCACCGCGGCCTCGCAGATCCAGTCGACGCTCGCCGCCCACCCGGACCTCGGCGGGGTGTTCGCGGGCAACACCAACACCGGTCAGGGCATCGCCACCGGGCTGAAGCAGGCCGGCAAGCAGGGCGCGGTGAAGGTGGCCGCGTTCGACGCGGAGCCGGACGAGGTCGCCTCGCTGAAGTCGGGCACCCTTCAGGTGCTGGTCGCCCAGGACCCCGCGGCGATCGGCCGGCAGGCGGTGGACCAGCTGGCCGACGCTTTCGAGGGCAAGTCGGTCAGCAAGTCGATCGGCACCAACATGGTGGCGATCACCAAGGACAACATGAACGACCCGTCGGTCAGCAAGTACTTCTACAAGTCGCAGTGCTGAGCGGGGCTTCACATCAGCGGCCGGGCGGACCCACCCTCTTGGGTCCGCCCGGCCGCCGGTCGTACGGGCGGCCGGGCTCGGCTCAGCTCGGCTCAGTTCAGCTCAGCGAGCAGGAGTCGCCGTTCAGCGTGAAGGCGTACGGCTCCGAGTTCCGGCCGCTCCAGGTACCGAGGAAGCCGAAGGACAGGGTGCCGTTCGCGGTGACCGACTGGTTGTAGTCGGCGGCGTCGGCGGTGACCTGGCCGCCGTCCTGACTGACGGTCGCGTCCCACATCTGGGTGACCTTCTGGCCGTCCCGGAAGGACCACTGGACCCGCCAGCCGGACAGGGCCTGGCTGGTGGTGACGGTGACGGTGGACTGGAAGCCGTCGGTCCACTGGTTGACCAGGTCGTAGGAGACCTGGCAGGTGACCGCCCCGGGGGCGGTGGGGCTCGCCGAGGCGGTGGCGTGGTGGCCGCCGGTGCTCGCCGTCGCCGAGGAGGTGCCCTGGGGCTCCGGGTCGGAGTTCTTGTGGGCCGGCTTCCCGGCGGTGGCCGAGGAGGAGGGGGCCGCGGAGGCGGAGGCGGATTGCTTGCCGGTCGGGTCGGCCGACGGGACGGCGGCGGTGGGGTCGGCGACCGGCTGACGGTCGTCGTGGGAGGCGGTGGCCGTGTCGTCGCCGGTGCCGCCGCCCATCGGCATCATCGACACGCCGAGCGCCACCAGCGAGATCAGCACCGCCGCGCCGAGCAGACCGTGCCGCAGCACCTTGCCCCGGCCGCCGCCCTCCTTGACCTCGGCGCCATCGTTGTCCGCGATGGCCGGGCGGGCCGTGCCGAGCCGTACCTCGGCGGCGCGGCGGCGGCGCTCCAGGTAGGCGAGGCCGCCCCAGCCGATGACCCCGCCGGCGAGCGCCGCGGGCAGTCCGCCGCCGTGCAGCCGCAGACAGGCGGCGGCCTCGGCGCACTGCACACAGGTGGCGAGGTGCCGGGAGAGGTCCTCGGGCGTGTCGGCCGCCGAGGAGCGGGTGACCGCGTCGAGCAGCCGGGCGTAGCTGCGGCACTCGGCGGCCATCGGCGTGTCGAGGTGGGCGCGGTGGCAGCGGTCCCGGAAGAGCGCGCGCACCTGCTCCAGCTCCTGGGCGGCGACGGCCGGGTCGAGGCCGAGCCGGCGCGCCACGGAGGACAGCGGCAGCGCCTCCACCTCGGCCAGCCACAGCAGCGAGGCGTCCGCGTCCTGCATGTCGCGCAGGCCGCGCAGCGCGACGGGCCGCTGCAACGGCGGGCCCGTATAGCGCGCGGCCTTCTCGGAGTTGAGCCACAGCCGGAGGTCCGGGTCGAGCTTGTGCCCGAGCCCTGCGGCCTCCCAGGCGGCGGCCGTGTTGCGCACCGCGGTGAGCAGCAGCGGGATCATCGGCAGCCGGGCGGCGCGCCGTCCTGAGCTGCGGACGGGCGTGAAGTCGGCGTCACGGGCCTCGCGCATACCGAGCGTGAAAGCCTCGGTGGCCAGTTGGTTGGCCGTCAGAGAGCCGGACGTGCACAGGTCGGCGTAGGAGAGCACCGCGTCCCAGCATTCGGAGAACAGCGCTGCCTCGGCGGCGTCCTGAGGGGTCGGCAGGTCGGGCATGGGTCTCCTGCATCCAAAGCGAGGTCAACTCACCGTATCGGCAACGGAGTTGGGGGGAACCTCACGGCAGGCCCGAGCTTTTCACGTACCCTGCACAACTGACAAGCGGCATATTCAATACCGGTTACCGGTGGTCGGGCCACGGATTCTCCCCGTCACCCATACCACCGGTCCCCGGTGTCACGTCAACCGCAGCGCCCAGCTGTCCGGCCGCTCCCCGACCGCCGTCCGCCCCCGCGCGTCGAGCGTCCGCACCGGGACGCTGACGGCCGAAGCGGACACCTGACCGTGGATCGCGGTCCGGCCGGAGAACGCCCTCGTGTCCACCGTGTCCCACAACTCCGGCCTCTAGTACGGACAGCGACCTCGTTTCGACTCACCGTTCCCGTAAGTGTCTCGCGGCTGCCGGAGATCACACCTCCGTCGGCTCCGCCGCCGGCAGGCTGTCCATGAAGGAGCTGACCGAGAAGACGGCACGGCCGGGTCCGGGCGGCCCGTAGCCGGGCGGGGAGGAGAGCCCGAAGTCCTCCATCGTCTGACGGTAGGCCTGCAGCAGCCGGATGTGGTACTCCAGCGGGGCGCCGTGCGGGTTGGCCTTGCCGAGCGGGGTGGTCGGCTCCGGGCACCAGGTGGTGAAGCGGGGCGTGATGCCGTGCGACATGAAGAAGCGCAGCCCCTCGGTGGTCGACTCGATCGCCTCGTCGACGGTCTTGAACCCGAACGGCTCGGCCATCTCCACGCCGGCCACGAAGTTGGGGATCACGTTCCGGGCGCCGAAGATCTCGGCCGAGTCCAGGATCCGCTTGTGCCACTCGTCCCGGCCGACGTACCGCTCCTTGCCCGGGCAGTACATCTTGAAGAGGTACTCGTCCCACACCTCGTAGTTGGGATGGTAGATCTGCACCCCGTAGTCCTTGAACCGCTGCACGTCGTCCTTCGGCAGCGCCTGCGCGACGACCTTGCCGATCCACCGCCCGGGGAAGCGCTCCTCGATGGCCTTGGCGTAGTGCCCGTAGAAGTCCGCTTCATCCCGGCCGGCGACGGTCTTGGTGATCGCGCCGCCGGTCAGCGTGTAGGCGGTGGACGCCTTCGCGGTGTCGTACCGGTCGATGATCTCAAGGGCCTCCAGCACCTCCTCGACGTCCTTCACGCCCGTGTACGGCCGCCCGGCCGCCTTGTGCTGGCGCCAGTTGTGGTTGATGTCGCAGTACTGGCACTCCTCCTTGGCGCCGAAGTACTGGCAGACCCGGAAGACGGTGAGGTAGATCAGGTAGCCCCACTGGATGGTCGGGGCGACCTCCATCACGGACTTCCCGCTGGCGAGCTTGTGCCGGTAGTACTCCGGCATCGGCGGCACCCCGACGTCGGCGATCCGCTTCCCGTCGAGGTAGAGCCCGAGCACGCCCTCGTCGTCGGCGGCCACCCGGTACGGCGAGGCCGGGTTCACCCGCACGGAGACCACGGTCCGCCGCAGGTCGTACGGCCCGCCGGTGAGGATGATCTCCTCCGGGGGCCGGCGCAGCGCGGCCTCGCCCAGCTCGGGCAGGGTGCCGTGGTCGAAGGAGAAGATGAAGTACGACTTCGGCTTGACCTCGCCGCCCTCGTTGTCGCTCAGCGCGGACGGGTCGAAGGCCACACCGCCCCGCAGCAGGTCCTCCTTGAAGACGGCTTCCCGTGGTACATGCGGAAACCTCTCCATCAGATCCTCGACCAGCGCGGTACGGCTGCCCATCCCGTGTCTCCTCCCGGCTCAGGCGTTCAGCTCCTCACGGTATGCCCCTTCGTCGGCGGAGGTGGGAGCGGGGGTCCGGGTGTGGCGCGGATCGGAGTCAGCCGAGCCAGACCGTCATGGCGTCGCCGGCCGCCGCGGCCGCGCCGTAGAAGTCGCGGAGGCGGCGGAAGGACGAGACGTAGTCCTCCGGTTCTCTGGACGGCCGGCCGGCCGTCCGGTCCGGAACCGTACGCCCCGGTGAAGTCCAGGACCTCGTGGCGCCGCCGGAGCTCCGGCTCGTCGAACGCGGCGAGCGCCGCGGACAGGCCGGCCACCTCGGACACGGAGAACATCCGGGTCCCGCCGTAGTCCGCGTCCTCCTCACCGGGCAGCTGCCGCCCCCCGACGATCGCGGCGCCGGGACCGGGCGCCGCCCGGTCCCCGTCGGCCAGGATCATCGCCAGGATCTCCCAGCGCTTGGCGACCTGCCCGCTCTCGGCCACGTACCGGTGGAAGCGGAGGTCGCCCCCCATGAGGCTGTCGTAGGCCTGGGCAGAGATGCGCCGCATCGTGAACTCGATGCTCATCGGGCGGTCTGCTGCGCGGACGGCACGGACTCGGTGAACAAAAGGATCATCGCCTCTCCACGTGGTCGACACCACTGCCCGTCCGCACCGGCCCGGACCGCCTCGGCCGGCTACCCGTCCGGGCAGCACCGCTCCCCCGTCCGGCGCCACGGCAACCGGATCAGCCGGCCGGCGGCGGTCGTCGCGTCGACTCCCGCAGCACCACATGTGTGCCCAGTACCAGATGCTGCCCGTCCGGCAGGTCGTCGCGGTGCAGGGCGAGGCGGACGGCGGCGCGGCCCAGTTCCTCCTGGGGTACGTGGACCGTGGTGAGCGTCGGGTGGACGTCCCGGGCGACCGGGATGTCGTCGTAGCCGGCCACGGCGATGTCGTCGGGGATGCGGCGGCCGGACTCCCGCAGGGCCTGGATCACGCCCGTGGCGATCATGTCGGTGGCGGCGAAGATCGCGGTGAACTCTCGCCCGGAGGCGATGAGTTCACGGGTCGCCCGGTAGCCGTAGGAGCGGGAGAAGACGCCGTCGAGGACGAGGCCGGGGTCCGGGGCGAGGCCGAGGAGTTCGTGGGCGCGGGTGAAGCCGGCGATGCGCTGGGCGCTGGTGGACAGGCCGGGGACGCGGCCGAGATAGGCGATGCGGCGGTGACCGCCGGAGAGCAGGTGGCCGGTGAGGGCGAAGGCGCCGCCCTCGTTGTCGTAGTCGACGACCGTGGCCGGGACGCCGGGGCCGAGCGGTGGGCGGCCGACGAGGACCAGCCGAGAGCCGGACCGGTCCAGGGCGTGCGCGAAGTGGGTCATGCGGTCGTGGTAGGCCTTGTCCTCCAGGGCGCCGCCCACCACGATCACCGCGTCCGCCCGCTGCTCCCGCATGGTCTCCACGACGGCGAGGACGCGCCGCGGGTCGCCGTGCGTGGTGCAGAGCATGCACAGCCGGCCCTCCTCGGAGGCCTGCTCCTCGACCCCGCGCGCGATGTGCGCGTAGAAGGGGCCGGTGACGTCGTCCACCACGAAGGCGACGGTCTTGTTGGTGGCGCCGCCGAGCGCGCGGGCGTGCGCGTTGACCACGTAGTCCAGTTCGCGCATGGCTTTCAGGACCTTGGCCCGGGTGGCGGCGGCCACCGGGTAGGTGCCGCCGAGTACCCGGGAGACGGTCGAAGCCGAGACCCCGGCCCGCGCGGCCACGTCCCGTACCGTCGAGGCGTCCCCGTTCGGCGCCGGCTGCGTCCGCTTCGCCACCGCTCGGCTCCCCTTCGTCATGTGTTCAGGTCACCCTACGAGACGGCCGGGGCACCCGGGCCGACGGCCTGTCACGCGGCCCGCTCAAGGGCCGAGTGGTCGATGGCGTGCAGGAGACCGTCGCCGGTCAGCAGCCGGGCGGCTTCCTCCACGACGGTGAGGCCGAGCCTTGCCACCTCGTTGCCCTGCGAGCCGGCCAGGTGCGGGGTGAGGAAGGCGTTGGGGAGGTCGAAGAGGGGTGAGCCGGCGGGCAGCGGCTCGGGGTCGGTGACGTCGAGGACGGCGGTCAGGCGGCCGGTGCGCAGCTCCTCGATCAGGGCGTCGTGGTCGAGGAGGGAGCCGCGCGCGGTGTTGATCAGTACCGATCCGGTCGGCATCAGGGCGAGTTCGCGGGCGCCGAGGAGATGCCGGGTCTCGGGGGTCTCGGGTGCGTGCACGGTGACGATGTCCGAGGTGCGCAGCAGTTCGTCCAGCGGCAGCAGGGGGACGCCGAGCCGGGTGGCCTCCGCCGCGTCCACGTAGGGGTCGGCGAGGGCGACCGACAGGTCGTGGGGGCGCAGGAGCTCCAGGAGCCGGCGGCCGATGCGGGAGGCGCCGACGATGCCGACCCGGCGGCGGAAGTTGCCGATGGCGGGGACGATGTCGCCGTAGGGGAAGGTGCGGCGGGTACGCAGCAGGTCGCGGAAGGCGAAGACGTCCTTCCCGGCGAGCAGGATCATCGCCAGGGTGTACTCGGCGACCGGCAGCGCGTTGGCGGCGGCGGCCGAGGAGACGACGATGCCGCGGCGCCAGACCTCGGGCGTGGTGAAGCCCTTGACCGAGCCGGCCGCGTGCAGCACCGCCCGCAGTTTCGGCGCCGCGTCCAGGGCGGCCGTGTCCAGGACCGGGCAGCCCCAGCCGGTGACCAGGACCTCGGTGCGGGCGAGCGTCTCCCGTACCCGGGGGTCGGTGAAGTCGTGTGCCACCAGAGTGGGATCGATTTCTACGTACTCGCGCAGTCGCGCGAGCACCTCCGGCGGAAAGACGTGCGGCACGTTCTGGGCTGTCATGGCGAACAATGCCTGAGGACGCTCGGGCAAGGAAGTGACCTTCCGGCTCGGTGACGCGCGGATAGCAACCGGTCTCTACCGTAGGTCTCGGCGAATGAGAGGGTCAATGGACAGGCACTCCCCGAAGAACGACAGGGATGGACGGCAGAGATGACGGATCCGGTGCAGACGGTCACCAACTGGGCGCGCAACATCACGTACACCGCCAAGGAGTTCCACCGCCCGCACTCGCTCGACGCGCTCCGGTCGCTGGTGGCCGGCAGTGCGCGGGTACGGGTGCTGGGCAGCGGGCACTCCTTCAACCGCATCGCCGACCCCGGCCCGGAGGGCGTCCTGGTCTCGATCGCCGAACTGCCGTCGGTCATCGAGGTGGACACCGCGGCCCGTACGGTCCGGGTCGCGGGCGGCGTCCGGTACGCCGAACTCGCCCGCGCGGTCCACGCGCACGGCCTGGCGCTGCCCAACATGGCCTCGCTGCCGCACATCTCGGTGGCCGGTTCGGTCGCCACCGGCACCCATGGCTCGGGGGTGGCCAACGGGTCGCTCGCGGCGCCCGTCCGGGAGGTTGAGCTGGTCCTCGCAGACGGCTCTGCGGTGACGGTCGCGCGCGGTGACGCGGGCTTCGACGGGGCGGTGACCTCGCTGGGCGCGCTGGGTGCCGTCACCGCGCTCACCCTGGACCTGGAGGCGGCCTACGACATGACGCAGACGGTGTACACCGAACTACCGCTGGAGGGACTGGACTTCGCCGCCGTGTCCGGCGCCGCGTACAGCGTGAGCCTGTTCACCGACTGGCGGGAGCCGGGCTTCAGGCAGGTGTGGGTGAAGCGGCGCACCGACCGGCCGGCCGTGGACTTCGGGTGGGCCGCGCCCGCGACCGAGGCGATGCACCCGGTGCCGGGCATGCCGGCGGGCAACTGCACACAGCAGTTCGGGGTGCCGGGGCCCTGGCACGAGCGGCTGCCGCACTTCCGGGCGGAGTTCACGCCGAGCAGCGGGGACGAGCTCCAGTCGGAGTACCTGCTGCCGAGGTCGGCGGCCGTGGACGCGCTGCACGCGGTCGACGGCATCCGGCGGACGGTCGCCCCCGTCCTGCAGACCTGCGAGGTGCGGACGATCGCCGCCGACCCGCAGTGGCTCAGCCCCGCCCACGGCCGTGACTCGGTGGCGCTGCACTTCACCTGGGTGGACGACCTGACGGCCGTACTCCCGGTGGTGCGCCGGCTGGAGGAGGTGCTGGAGCCGTTCGATCCGCGGCCGCACTGGGGCAAGGTCTTCGCCGTTCCGGCGGCCGAGGTCCGCCGGCGGTACCCGCGCCTCGGGGACTTCCGTGCCCTGGTCCGGGACCTCGATCCGGACGGGAAGTTCACGAACCCCTTCGTGGCAGATGTCCTGCACGGCTGACGGACTTAATCCAACCCTTAAGGTAATGGCTTGTCGAAAGCGCTTCCCAGGCCATAGCGTTGTACGGCGTGAAGCACACATCACGTGACATCCGCACCGCCAACCGCTACGAGGTGCTGCGGCACATCATCGCCGAGTCTCCCACCTCCCGGCAGGAGCTGGCAGCCGTCACCGGGCTGAGCCTGGCCACGGTCGCCACCCTCGTCGGGGAGCTCCTGGAGCTGCGGATGATCACGGAGGTCGGCTTCGAGGACTCCGCGGGCGGCCGCCCCCGGGGCCTCGTCGCCGTCAACGCCTCGGGCGGCGCGCTGATCGGCGTCGACATCGCGGAGACGTACGTCCACGTCGAGCTGTTCGACCTCGCGCTGACCGTGCTGGCCCGCGCCGAGGAGGACGTGCGTCCCGGCGAGAACCGGCCGGAGCAGGTGGTGGGCCAGGTGGCCGCGGCGGTCGGCGCGGTGGTGGCGCAGGCCGGGATCGAGGGCGCGCGGGTGCTGGGGGTCGGGGTGAGCGTGCCGGGGCAGGTGGACCGGGCCACCGGCATCGCCGAGTACGCGCCCAACTGGGACTGGCACGACGTGCCGCTCCTCGACCTGCTCTCCGCCCACATCGCCTACCCGCTCCACCTGGACAACCCGCTGCGGGCCTGCGCGGTGGCCGAGCAGTGGTTCGGGGCGGCGCGCGGGCGCGGGGACACCGTGGTGGTGAACCTCGGCACCGGCGTCGGCGCCGGGCTCGCGCTGGGCGGCAGGCTGCACCGGGGGGTGAGCAACAGCGCCGGCGAATGGGGCCACACGACGCTCGTGCTGGACGGGCGGCTGTGCCACTGCGGCAACCACGGCTGCGTCGAGACGTACGTGGGTGCCCCGGGGATCATGCTGAATCTGCGGGAGTTGAGCCCGCAGAGCCCGCTGCTGCACCCGGAGGACCAGACGGCCACCGTGGACGCGCTGGCCCGCGGCGTGGCGGACGGTGATCCCGTCGCGGTCAAGGTCGTACGGGACACGGCCCGTTACATCGGTGCCGGTATCGCCAACCTGGTCAACCTGCTCAACCCCGAACTGGTCGTGCTCAGCAGCTGGGTGGCCCGCCAGCTCGGCGAACCGCTGCTCGACGAAGTGCGCGAGGCCGTCCGGAGGCACGCGCTCGGGCGGCCGTTCGCCGCCACCGAGATCGTCCTCTCCCCCATCCCCACCGACCCGGTCTGCCTGGGCGCGGCCACGTTCGCGCTGGAGGGCGCCCTGCGGTCGGTGGGCCTGCGCAACGGCGTCCGCACCGGCCGCACCGCGCCCGCCTCGCGGTGACCGACACGGTCTGCCCGGCCGCCGACGGCGCCTTTCCGGCCGCGGCCGCGGCCTTCCCGGTGATCGAACAGTCCAAATCGCGGCTCGATTAATCCATTGCCGGGCTCCTCGGCGTTCTGCGACCGTCGTGGCGTATCCGCGGCCGGTCGGCCTCTCAAGCCGACCGGCCGTACTTCGTGCACGGAATGAGGGAGTACCCAGCGTGGCCGGAAACATCGAGGTCCGCGGTCTGTCCCGCACCTTCCACACCACTGTCCGGCGCCCGGGCTTCGCGGGCGCCCTGCGATCCCTGGTCAACCCCGAGCGCGTCGAGAAGCACGCGGTCTCCGACATCTCCTTCGACGTCGCCCAGGGTGAGCTCCTCGCCCTGCTGGGCCCGAACGGCGCGGGCAAGTCGACGACCATCAAGATCCTCACCGGCATCCTCACGCCGACCTCCGGCGAGGCCCGGGTCGCGGGCGTGGTGCCGTACCGGGAACGGGAGCGCAACGCCCGCAACATCGGCGCGGTGTTCGGGCAGCGGACGCAGCTGTGGTGGGACCTGCCGGTGCGGGAGTCGTTCGCGATCCTGCGGGACATCTACGAGGTGCCGAAGGCCGAACACGCGGCGCGCCTGCAAGAGTTCGACGACCTTCTCGAACTCTCCGCCTTCTGGGACACCCGGGTCAGGCACCTCTCGCTCGGCCAGCGCGTCCGCTGCGACCTGGCCGCGGCCCTGCTCCACGACCCACCGGTCGTCTTCCTGGACGAGCCGACCATCGGCATGGACGTGGTGGTGAAGGAGCAGGTCCGCGAGTTCCTGCGGTACCAGGTGGCCGAGCGCGGCCGTACCGTGCTGCTCACCACGCACGACATGACCGAGGTCGAGCGGCTCGCCGAGCGGGTCGTGCTGGTCAACCACGGGCAGCTGGTGCTCGACGGCTCGCTGGACGAGATGCGGCGCCGGTTCGGCTCGACCTGGCAGGTACGGGCCACGCTCGCCGACGCGCACACCCCGGTCGGCCCGCTGCCCGGCATCACCCTGGTGCGCCGGGAGGGGCCGCAGGCGGTGTTCGGCCCGGACGGTCCGGCCGCGCCCACGGTCCACGAGGCGCTGAAGCTGGTCATCGAGCGGTACGAGGTGACGGGCGTGGCGGTGGACGAGGCGGACCTGGAGGACGTCATGCGGGCGGCCTACGCGCAGGCGAACGCCGAGGCGGTCTGAGATGGCCCTCCCGTACGCCTGGCGCGCCGCCCGGGTCACCCCGCTCGGCGAGCTGTACACCCCGCCCCGGATGACCGGGGTCCTGCTGCGGCTGACCGTGCAGGTGGTGCTGGTCGCCTCGCTGTGGCGGGGCCTGTACGCCCAGTCGGGTACGACCGCGGGTCTGGACCGCGGCCAGGCCGTCACCTACGCGGTGCTGGCCGTGCTCGCCTCCCGGCTGCGGGAGCTGGACCAGTACGCGGGCCGCGACTCCGTGATGCAGCACATGCACTTCGGCACGATCGTCTACTGGTATCTGCGCCCGCTGCCGCCCCAGCGCTACCACGCGCTGCGCGCGGTCGGCGAGCAACTGTACGGGCTGACCTGGGCGTTGGCGGGATACGCGGTCTGTCTCGCCGCCGGGGTGGTGGATCCGCCGCGGTCGGCCGCGGTGGCGGCGGTGTTCGCGCTCAGCCTGCTGCTCGGCCAGCTGGTCCTCTACTACGTCATGCTCCTCATCGACCAGTTCTGCTTCTGGACGCTGCGCAACACCGCGGCGATGCTGATCCTGGTCTTCGCGCAGAACCTGCTGTCCGGGGTGTACGCGCCGCTGTGGTTCTTCCCGCACTGGTTCGTCGTACTCAGCTCCTTCCTGCCCTTCCAGGCGACCCTGAGCGTGCCGCTGTCGCTGTACGTGGGCCGGATCCCGCTGTCGGACGCCGGTTTCCAGCTCGGTGTCCAGGCCGGCTGGGTCGTGGCGCTGCATCTCTTCACCCGTTTCGTGTGGCGGCGGGCCGCCCGCCGTGTCATCTCCCAGGGAGGCTGAGGCCGTTGAACGCCGTCCGGATCGCCTGGCGCATCACGCGCCTCAACTTCCGTGCGCAGCTGGAGTACCGCACCGAGTTCCTGATGATGATCGCGATCGGCGCGGTCTGGCAGGTGTCGGTGATCGTGTTCGCGACCGTGCTGCTGACCCGGTTCACCGGGATGGGCGGCTGGGACAGCTCGGACGTCCTGCTCATCCCGGCGACGCGGATGCTGGCGCACGGTCTGTTCGTACTGATCCTGGGCCGGGTGCACGGTGTGGGCCGGTTCATCCAGGAAGGCAGGATCGACGCCTACCTGCTGCGTCCGCTGCCCGTGCACCGGCAGGTGCAGCTGGAGTACTTCCCGACCAACGCGATCGGTGACCTGACGGTGGCCGCCGGCCTGATGGTGGGCGCGCTCGGCCGCAGCCACCTCGACTGGACGGCGGGCCGGGTCTCGTACCTGATCGCGGCGGTGCTCGGCGGGATGCTGCTGGAGGCGGCCCTGTTCACGGTCGTGGCCGGCGCCTCGCTGCGCTACCCGGCCGCCGACTACTGGAGCCGCTGGCTGGAGGAACTCCTCGGCACCTTCGGCAGCTACCCGCTGAACGTGCTGCCCCGGGCGGTCGGCGGGCTGCTCACCTACGGCCTTCCGCTCGCCTTCGTCGCCTACCTTCCGGCCGCGGTCCTCACCGGCCACGGCCACTCCACCGTCGTCCCCTACTGGCTGGCGGCGGGCTCGCCCCTCGTCGGCCTGCTCGCCTACCTGGCCGCGCGGGGCCTGTGGCGATGGGCGCTGGGGCACTACACGGGGGTGAACGGCTGACGTTCCCCCGGTCCCTCAGGTGCGTCCCGCGCCGCGGATCGGGGTGCCCAGGGCCGTCAGGGCGATCAGGGTGCAGCAGGCTCCGGCGGCGGCGGCCACGGGCGCGGTGCCGTAGCGCTCGGCCGCCCAGGTGAGGACGGCCGCGCCGACCGGGGCCATCGAGTACTGCAGGGTCCAGTGGGCGGAGGTGACCCGGCCGAGGAGGGGCTCGGGAGTGATCTCCTGGCGCAGTGACATGGAGCAGGTGCCCGCCATGCCCACGCAGGCCAGGTAGACCGCACTCAGGGCGGCCACGGCGGGTACGGTGCGCACCCAGCCGAGCCCGGCGAAGGCGAGTCCGCACAGGGCGGTGGTGCCGATCCAGGTCGGCCCGAAGCCGAGCCGCCTGCGCAGCCGGGCGACCAGCAGCGCCCCGGTGATCGTGCCGACCGCGCCGACCGCCAGCACGGTGCCGACGGTGCCGTCGTCGTGGCCGAGGTCGTGCTTGAGGTGATAGATCACCAGGTCGTTGATGCCGAGGGTGAGGAAGCTGAAGAGGCAGAGAAGCCCGGTGAGCGAGCGCAGGACGGGATGGCGGACGAGGTACGAGATCCCGGTGCGCAGGTCGCGCCCGAGGCCCGTGTCCTTGGGCGCCCGGTCGTCCGCGGCGCGCTCCCCGAGCCGTACCAGGAGCAGGCAGCTCGCCGACACCGCATAGCTGACCGCGTCCACGGCCACGGCGTCGGCCGGTCCCGTCCAGGCGGCGACCAGGCCCGCGCCCAGCGGTCCCAGGACACCGGCCGCGGCCGCCGTGGCGTTCAACCGGCCGTTGGCCTCGGTGAGCCGGCCGGTACCGACCAGCCCGCGGACGACGGTGACGTACCCGACGGCGAAGAGCATCCCGACGGCCTCGCACAGGGGCAGGACCACGTACAGGAGCCAGAGGTGCGGCCCGGTGAGCCAGACGACCGGGACCAGGCCGTAGAGGACCATACGGACCAGGTCGCAGGCGATGAGGAGCCTGCGCCGGTCGACCCGGTCCACGACCACGCCGGCGAAGACCGCCGCCAGCACCATCGCGGCCCCGCCGACTCCGGTGAGCAGGCCCATCCGGGCCACCGAGCCGGTCGCCTGGAGCACCAGCAGGGGCAGGGCGATCAGGCTGAACGAGTCACCGAGGACGGACAGGGTCTGGGCGAGCCAGAAGAACCCGAAGTCCCGCTGCCTCCAGAGCGGTCGACCAGCAGCCGTACCCCTCCGCGATGCCGCCCGCGCCACCCGCCGCGCCCCGTACGCCACGGCTCCCCCTTCCGTCTCTCCGCAACCTTATGCGCCGGGCAGGCGCGATAATCGCTTGAGCGCGGAAGCTAGACCCCCTAGGTTTTTACCTGGAGACCCCAGAGGGAGGCGTCACATGGCACGTGCCGGGATCACCGCCGACCGGCTGGTCGCGGCGGCGGCCGAACTGGCCGACGAGGCCGGCTTCGAGCAGGTCTCGCTGTCCGCGCTGGCCCGCCGCTTCGGCGTGCGCGACGCGAGCCTCTACTCGCACGTCCGCAACCTCCAGGACCTGCGCCACCGGCTCGCGCTGCTCGCGGGCGGCGAGATGATCGACCGGATCGCCGTCGCCGTGGCCGGACGGTCCGGACGGGACGCGCTGGCCGCCTACGCGGACGCCTACCGGGCCTACGCCCTCGCCCACCCCGGCCGTTACGCGGCCACCCAGATCCGCATCGACCCGACGCTCGCCGACCCCGAGGCCCCCGCCATGCGCCGCACGGTGGAGATCACCTACGGCATGCTGCGCGGCTACGGCCTGACCGAGCCCGATCTCACCGACGCGGTACGCCTGTTGCGCGCCACCTTCCACGGCTACTGCGCGCTGGAGGCCTGCGGCGGCTTCAACGCCCCGCGCGAGGTCCGCGCGTCCTGGGACCGGGCGATCGACGCCCTGCACATCGCACTGGAGAACTGGCCCCGCGAGGAGACCGACCACCATGTCTGACCTGCACTACGACGTCACCGGCAGCGGCCCCGTGCTGCTCGTGCTCCCCGGCGGAGCCGGGCACCCGATGGGCCTGGGCCCGCTCACGGAACGGCTCGCCCCGCACTTCACGGTCGTGACCTACGACCCGCTGGGCCTCGCCCACGGCCACCTCGGGGGCCCGGTCGCCGACCAGACCGTACGGGGCTGGAGCGAGGGCGCGCACCGGGTGCTGGCGGAGGTGGCGGCCGAGGACGAGCGGGCGTACGTCTTCGGCACCAGCTCGGGCGGTATCACCGCTCTCGACCTGCTCGCCCGCCACCCGGACCGGCTCCGGCACGTCATCGCGCACGAGCCGCCGTGCGTCACCCTGCTGCCGGACGGCGAGCGCCTGCGGGCGGAACTGATCGAGCAACTCGACGGCGGACACCGGGTCTCCGGCGGACCGACCCCGTTCTCGATCTTCCTCGCCCACGTCCTGCCCTCGTTCACCACCTACCGGCCGCCGGGCGGCCTGCCCCGCCTCACCCTGGCCGCCGGTCTCGACTCGCGCGGCCAGCTCCTGCACCGCACAGCAGAGTTCACCGCCGAGTACACCGGCGCCGCCTTCGCCGAGTTCCCGGGCGGCCATCTGGGCACCCTTGAGCACGCCGCCGTGTTCGCGGACCGGCTCACGGAGACCCTGCTCGCGGCCGGGTGAGCCCCGCCTCCCCCATCCGCGACGCGACTCGTCCCCATCCAGGGCAGGTGAGGCGAGGAAAGAAAACACGGCACCACGGGGCAACCTTCCGGGGCCCGCCGGCGACCACAGTGCATGACAACCGCACCATGCACCACAAGACACCGCCGGGTCCACGCCTTCCGCAAGCCCGCGATCGGTGTCCTCGCCGCCGCCGGTCTGCTGGCCGGCGCCTGGTACGCCACCGCAGGCGCGGCCACCACCACGGACCTCAAGGTCACCTCCACGGCGGTGAGTCTCGGCGCCAAGTACCCCTACCTCTCGGCTGGTTACAACAACACCCGGGAGTGGAACCGCACCGCCACCGCGGTCGCCCCCGACGGCACCATCCGGGTCGCCTGGCCCGCCGCCGACGGCGTCCACGTCACCCCGCTCAGCGCGGCCGGCAAGCGGTCCGGCGCCGACACCGTCGTCAAGGGCGCCAAGGAGGTCGGCGGTCTGGTCGCCCACAACAACGGCTTCGCGCTGCTCACCCGGGTCGCCGACACCAACAAGTGGAAGGAGACGGCGGCCGCGATCATCCGCTACACCGGCGGGAAGAGGGCCTGGACGACCAAGCTCACCGGTACCGCCACGCACGACACCTCCCCCACCCTTGACGGCCGGCTCACCTGGAACGGCTCAAAGTACGGCGCGTACTTCGTGGTGCACGGCGCGGGCGGCTTCGCCGACGGGCACTACGGCGACAAGCTGTCGTACGTCAGCGCCGCCGGCAAGAAGCTGAGCGGCGGCTGGAGTTGGGGATGCAGCCACAACGAGGGCATCGCCCTGCACGCCGAGACCTCCGGCGCGTTCACCTCCCTCTGCTTCGACGACTGGCGCTCGGGCCTGTTCGTCTCCACCGGCATCGGCGCCCCGGACGTGGCCCCGGTCGTCCAGCGGGAGCAGTGCTGGGCGGGGTACTGCGGTGGTACCTTCCCCAGCCGCACCGGTGACCTGGTGAAGTCGTCCACCGGGAGGTACGCGACCGCGTTCGCCTCCCGGGGCGCCGCCTCCGCCAAGAAGAACCCGGACGACAGCAGCGGCCGCGGCTGGACGGTCACCCCGAAGACCGCCACCCACCAGGTCGCCATCGCGTTCCTGAAGAACCGCAACTCCGGTCCCGGCAAGGCGATCTACCTCACCAGTGCCAGGACCGTCGAGAACGTCGACGTGCACCTCGCGCCGTACGGCAAGGACAAGCTCCTGCTCTCCTGGGAGTCCCTGAAGAACGCCAAGTGCTCGGCGGGCACCTGCACCGGCACCTTCACGGGCACGCATCTGCGGCTGGTCAACTGGAGCGGCACCTTCGTCAGCGCCGACAAGGTGGTGAACGCGCGGTTCACCGGTGACATCGCGGTCCTCAAGGACGGCTCCCTCACCTGGGCCTACGCCCCCGTCACCCCGACCTACAGCAGCCCGCTCAGCGGGGCGTCGCCGACCACGACGACCCTGCGGATCGCCCGCCTGACGCCGTGACCGCCTTCCCGGCCCACGGATCCGCCACCGGCTCAGTCCCGCGCGGTGTGCTCCACATCCACGCCGGAGTCCTGCCACCGGACGCGGAGTCCGGGGCCGCCGCTCCACAGGACCGTCAGCTCCCGCTCCCCTTCCGCGCGTACGGTCACCGTCTCCCCCAGTGGCGCGGCATCCGCCGCCCCGGTGAGACGGCTCACTGCGACGAACAGGGTCGCGTCCCGCGTCGTGACCCCCGTCAGCATGTCGTCGAGGCCCACAGCGGGCAGCAGTTCGGACCGCAGCCCGTCCGCTGCGGCCCACCCGGTCACCCGCACCGGTGTCCCGGGCTCCGCTCCCGTCACCCGGAAGGCCCGCACCTCCACGGCCCCGTGCACGAGCACGGCACTCGTCACCCGGGCGCCCGCACCGGCCGAGTGCCGCGACGCCGCCCAGCCGTCCCCCACGCCCAGCGGCTCGATACCCGTGCGGCTCGGATCGTCACCGACGATCACGCTGTTGTCGTACGACGCCGAGGGCTCGGTCACGGTCGAGTAGCCGAGCCTGGTGTAGTACGGGTCGTAACGGACGTCCTCGCTGCCGTGGTTGTGGAGGCGTACCACGCCGTCCGAACGCGTGGACTGGAGCAGCCAGTTGGCCGGCGCGATCGGAGCGACCGCGTCGGCGCGCTCCACCGGGGCGGGTTCCTCCGGTGCCGTCCACACCTCGTGGTCGGGCGGGAGCAGCAGGCCGAGGAAGCCCTTGCTCGCCCAGTAGGGGGACGCCGGGCCCGAATAACCCTGCAGAACCGCCTCGTCGGGGCCGTGCCAGCCGAGGGTGAGCAGTCCGCGGGCGTCCACCGCGCCTCGGTCCAGGAAGTACTTCAGCGCTCCGGAGGCCAGTCGGCGGGTCTCCCCGGGGGACAGCGACGTACGACCGGTGAGCGCGCCCAGCCACAGCGGGGCCGTGGTCGCGAAGCGGTACGTGAGGGAGCGGCCCTGGTGCATCGGGGCGCCGTCGCCGCCGAACAGGCGGGCGTAGTCGAGGAGATGGCGTTCCAGGCGGCCGCCGTACAGGTCGAGGAGCTCCTCGTCGTCGGCGAGCCAGGCGTGCAGCACCGGGTAGAGGTGCATCGCCCAGCCGTTGTAGTAGTCGAACTTGCGGCCGTCGCCGTCGGTGTACCAGCCGTCGCCGACGTACCAGTCCTCGATACGGGCCAGGCCGCGGTCGATCGCCTTGTGCGCGGCCGCGGTCTCGTGGCCGATCTCCGCGAGGAAGCCGCCGACCGTCACCGGGAACAACTCCCAGTTGCAGGGCCAGGGTTCGGCGGTCAGCGCGTCGGCGAGCCAGGCCGCGGCGCGCTGTCGTACGGCGTCGTCGAGCCGGTCCCACAGCAGTGGCCGGGTCAGGCGCAGGGCGAGGGCGACGGAGGCGGCCTCGACGAGCGGCTGGCTGCGGTCCTCGATGCGCGGCCAGACGCCCGACACGCCGGCCGCGAGTCCGTCCGCGTACCGCTGGAGCGCGGTCTCGTCACGGCGGAAGGCGGCGAGGAGCAGGGTACGGGCGTAGCCCTCCAGGCCGTCGGAGAGCTGCCCCGACCAGCTCTGGCGGTCGCCGGGGAGGTGGTAGAGGGCGCGGTCCGGGGTGGCGTACGGCTCCACGGCGGCGAGCAGCGCGTCGGCCGCGGCCTCCCAGTGGGCGCGGGTGTAGCCGGTGCGCGGGCTGGGGCCGCGGTCCTCGGGAGGCAGCTGCATCGGTGCTCTTTCTCGCTCGTACCGGACCTCGTACCGGCCCTCGTGCCGTTCGAACCTGGGGCGCCCCGGTTCCGGTCGGGGCGCCCCAGGGGCTCATCCCACCCGCACGGTGCCGCGGGGCACCAGGTGCTGGGCGAGAAGCTCGTCGCGCACCAGGCCCGCGTAGACGGTGGCGCCGTGGGCGGAGGTGTGCGTGTTGTCCTTCTTCTCGTTGTACAGGTACAGCGCCTTGGAGCCCTCCACGCCGAGGGACTCCACCAGCGCCTTGGTCTTCGCCGTGAGGTCGATCAGCGGAACGTCCTCGGCGGCGGCGACCGAGCGGATCACCTCAGGATGATTGACGCCGAGCCCGTTGACCAGAAGCGCGATGTCGTTGTTCAGCGTGCCGTCGGCATTGAACCAGCGGCGCACGATCGGTGTGACCAGGACCGGCTTGCCGCCTTTCTCCCGTGCGCCGGCCACCAGGGTCTCAAGGTTCGCGCGGTAGGTCGCCTCGTCGGTCGTCTTGTCGTTGTGTGCCAGCTGGATCAGGACCAGGTCGCCCGGACGGATCAACGGCTGGACGGTACCCCAGAGTTGGGGGTTCTGGAGGTAGGTCACCGTACTTTCACCGGAGTCGGCGTAGTTGGCCACGGCGACACCTTTGCGCAGGAACTGCGGGAGCTGCTGGCCCCAGCCGGTGTAGGGGTCGGCGGGCTGGTCGCAGACGGTGGAGTCGCCGACCAGGAAGACCTGCCGGGTGTGGCGCGCAGGGGTGACGCGGATACCGGCGAGCGCGGGGGCCGAGCCGCCGATGGTGAGGTCCAGCCCCGGAGTTCCGTCGGGCCCCGTCGGCTCGCCCTCGGGGGTGCGGACGTTCACCGTGAAACCGCGGGTGACGCGCCGCCCCGCGGCGGCGGCCGTCTCGGGGAGGAGCGAGCGCCGGGTCTCCCCGGCGATGCTCGTGCTGGACGCGGCCGTGCCGCCGAGCCGCACCGTCACGTCGTAGTCACCCGGCGGGACGTCGAAGTGGCAGGCGGTCGCGGTGCAGTTCTCCATGCCCAGGGGCGGCTGCCGGTCGTGTGCCTGCGCGGCGGGGACGGCCGTCAGGCAGGCGCCGAGGACGACCGCCGCGAGCGCGGCGACACGAACACCGTTGAAACGTCTCACCCGGAACTCCTCCGTCGTGGCGAATGGCCTGGCGCGGACCGTACCGCCAATCGACAAGCGCTTTCTAGTCCATGGACCGTTTTCGACAAACTGCCAACCCCAAGACGGCGAAAGCCCTTTCGCGAAATCGATTCAACTGTCACTCTCACACTCACCCGCACCCTCGCCCCACCGAAGGAGGCACCCCCATGTCCGGATCCACCGGGAGACCGCTCGGACGCCGCACCTTCGTCCTCGGCAGCGCGGCCGCCGCAGGGACCGCCGCCCTCACCGGACCGCTGGCCGGCACCGCGTCGGCGGCGAGCTTCGGCTGGTCGGACGACGGCTCCAACTACGTCGTGGACACCGGCGCCAACCTGGTCTTCAAGGTCAGCAAGACCAACGGCGACCTGACCTCACTGGTCTACAAGGGCACCGAGTACCAGGGCTACGGCGGCAAGAACTCGCACGTCGAGTCGGGCCTGGGCACCTCCACGGTGACCATCGCCCAGTCCGGCACCACGATCCTGATCTCGGTGACCTACGGCACGCTGAAGCACTACTACGCGGCCCGCAGCGGCGAGAACAACGTCTACCTGTGGACCAACAAGGCCGACTCGTCCGTCACCGCCACCCGCTACATCGTGCGCGTGAAGGCCGGCCTGTTCCTCAACGACGAGCCGGATTCCTACACCTACGCGCCCACCGTCATCGAGTCCGCGGACATCTTCGAGAAGTCCGACGGCCAGACCCGCGCCAAGCACTACTCCAGGCTGCGGGTGATGGACTACGACTACATCGGCTGGACCACCGGCAGCGTCGGCCTGTGGATCGTGCGCAGCAACCACGAGAAGGCGTCCGGCGGCCCGTTCTACCGCTCACTGCTGCGCCACCAGAGCGCCGACGGCGGCGGCCTCTACGAGATCCTGTACTACGGCGAGAACCAGACCGAGTCGGAGCGCTACGGCCTCCAGGGCCCGTACGTCATCGCCTTCACGGACGGCGGCGCGCCCTCGTCCTCCCTGTACCCCGGCACCCTCACCACGTCGTGGGCGGACTCGCTCGGCATCTCCGGGTACGTGGCGGCGGGCGGGCGCGGGCGGGTGGCCGGCGTGGGCATCTCGGGGCGGGACACGACCTACGCGTACACCGTGGGTCTCGCCAACTCGGCCGCGCAGTACTGGGGTCCGGCGCGTTCGTCGGACGGCTACTTCTCGATCGCGGGCGTGCTGCCCGGGACGTACACCCTCACCGTGTTCAAGGGTGAACTGGCCGTCTACACCGGCTCGGTGAGCGTCTCAGCGGGTGCGACCACCACCCTGAACAGCATCGCCGTCCCCTCCTCCAACGACCCCGGCAACGCCACCGCCATCTGGCGGATCAACAACTGGGACGGCACGCCGAGCGGCTTCAAGAACGCCGACCTGATGACGTACATGCACCCGTCGGACGTCCGGGCCGCGTCCTGGACCGGGAACGTGGTCATCGGCAGCGGCACGGAGACCTCGGCCTTCCCCTGCTACCTGTGGAAGGACGTCAACAGCGGGATCGTCGTCTACTTCAGGCTGACGGCCGCCCAGGCCGCCGCCGCGCACACCCTGAGGATCGGCGTGACGACGGCCTACGCGAACGGCCGGCCGCAGGTAGTCGTCAACGACACCTGGACCTCCGCCGTCCCCGCCGCGCCCACCCAGCCGAGCACCCGGTCGCTGACCGTGGGCTCGTACCGGGGCAACAACCACACGTTCACCTACAGCGTTCCGGCCTCCGCCTGGCTGACGGACACCAGCGCCTACAACACGCTGAAGATCTACGTGGCGAGCGGCTCGGGGACGACGTCCTACCTCAGCGCCGGCACCGCGATCGACGCGATCGACCTGCTGGCCTGACCTGAGGGTTCATCATGTTCCGCGGGTCCACTGCTGGTTGGTGCCGCCGTTGCACGTGTACGTGATGATGGCGGCCGAGTTGGCGGTGGACGCGCCGGACACGTCCAGGCACTCACCCGTGGTGCGGGCCTTGATGTTCACGTACGACCCCGAGGTGACGACCGACCACTGCTGGGCGGTGGCGCCGGTGCAGTCCTCCTGGGTGACGCTGGTCGAGTTCTCCTGGAGGCAGAGCGAGCTGCCGCGGCCCATCAGTTCGTAGTAGCCGGTGCCCAGGTCCTTGAACCACCACTTCTGGTTGGTGCCGCTGTTGCAGGTGTACTGGCTGATCGCGACGGCCTCCCAGAGGGACTGGTCGGGCACGTCGGCGCACTTGCTGCTGTGCCGCGCGATCAGGGTGTTGTAGGTGGCACTGGTGCCGCTGACCGTGCCGGCGGCCGTGTCGACGGAGACCTCGGGGTACCAGGACATCGACATCGAGGTGGCGGTCGGGAAGGTCAACGGCAGCCAGACGTACCGGGAGTCGTTGACCGTGCCGCCGAAGGAGTTGCCCCAGCGGTCGCCCATGTAGAGGTACGAGGTGCCCGAAGTGCCGCTGATCGGGAGGACGTACGCGGTCTGGGAACCGTACGCCGTGGAGTCTCCGACGTTGGTCCAGGAGGTCCAGGGCCCGGAGAGGGAGGTGGCGGTGGCGTACTTCTGCTGGTTGGGGCTCCAGCCGGTGGCTGCCGAGGTCAGCATGAAGTAGACGCCGCCCCGCTTGAAGAGGGCCGGGGCCTCGCGGCTGGCGCCGGCCCAGGGGTTCGCGACCAGGCTGTCGATGGCGGTGTAGTCGGCGGTGAGCTTGTAGATGTGCAGGTCGGCGTTCTCGTTGGCGGCCGAGACCATGTAGGCCGTGCCGTCCGTGTCGACGAAGGTGGTGAGGTCGCGGGACATGTACTGGCCGAGCGGCTGGAAGCTGCCCTGGTAGGTGTAGGTCCCGTCGACGGTGTCGGAGACGGCGACGGCGGCGCGGGCCTCGCTGTAGTCGACGCCGTTCTCCTTGTGCATCCACATCACGAACTTGCCGGTGGACGCGTTGTAGATGACCTTCGGGCGCTCGATGTAGGCGGTGCCGAGTTCGGAGGCGGAGGACTGGGTGAGGACGTGGTTGCGGAACTCCCAGGTCTTCAGGTCGGTGGAGCGGTAGGCGTCCACGTACTTGAAGGTGTTGTCGGAGTTGCGATCCTCGCCGAACCAGTAATAGTAGCTGCCGACCTTGATGACCCCGCCGCCGTGGGCATGGACGGTGTTCCCCGAAGTGTCGGTGAACCGGGTGCCGTTGGTGACGGTCTGGGAGGCGGCCGCGGCCGGTCCCGCGGTGGCCAGGGCGCCGATCACCGCCAGACAGAGGGACAGCAGGATCGCGTACGCACGTCTCATCTCACACACGCTCCTTGAGTGTTCCTGGTGAGTTCTGGGGGGTTCTGAGATCGCCGAAAAGGTAAGGGCGCGTTACGAGAAGGTCAACGGGTCTGACAAGACAAGGCAGAAAGCGATTTCCAGCTGATCCACTTCCGGAACTCGAATTTCTGTTATCCGCGGTCGCCCGCCCCCGTCTCCGATCATGTGCGCACCCTTCTCCACACCACCGCAGCAGCCGCCGGCGCCCTGGCCGCCGTGCTGGCCTCCGCCCCTCCCGTCCTCGCCGCCGGCGTCCGGGACGTCACCGCCGACGTGCTCGCCGACCGGGACGTGACCCTCACCGGCGACACGGTCGTCACCGTGCCCGCCGGGACCACCACGTACGACGGCGTCGTGCACGGCGAGGGCACCCTCACCGTGCGCGGCGGCGGCACGCTGATCCTCACCAGGGACAGCGACTTCACCCTGCCGAAGTCACGGCAACGCCAGGTCGTGCGCACCCAGGGCGGCAACCATCCGTACACGACGGTCACCCACCCCGACCCGCCCGCGATCACCGTCGAGCGCGGTACGACCCTCCAGTACGGCACGGGCGGCGGCACCGGCCTGATCGGGCACTTTCCCTACAACACCCCCGGCTACCAGCTGAACCAGCTCAACATCCGCGTGGACGGGACCCTCCGGCTCTCCCTGACCCGCACCTTCAACATCGGCACCATCAGCGGCTCGGGCCTGGTCACCCAGCCCCGCAACATGTGGGGCACGCTGGACCTGGCCGGCACCCACCCCTTCTCCGGCGTCATCGACAACGGCACCGGCATGGCCGTCGGCCGCCCCGAGTACCCCGTGGCCCTCCCCGACGCCCGGGCGATCCTCAATCAGGGCTCCTGGATCATCGACACCCCGCTGTACCAGACGATCACCCTGCGCCAGGACTTCTACCAGCGGGAGTACGGCAGTGACGTCAACGTCCACTCGCGGCCGGGCAGCAAGGTGGTCCTCACCGGCCAGTACAGCTACAGCGACCGGGGCGGCGACACCGACCCGTCCCTGAGCGACCCGTCCCTCAACTGGAAGCTGCTCCCCCACCGGACGAACAAGCGCGGCACCAACATCGAGGGTGCCGACGTGCACTGGGGCGACGGGACGACCCACCGCATCTTCATGCCGGGGACGAAGGACACCGTCTACATCAACCTGCACGAGGCGAGCGGCCGCCGCTCGACGCTCACCTTCGACTACGACGGTCCCGTGACGCTGGGTGCCCCGATCGGCGGCGGCCGCTACCACGACACACTGGCCGCGCCCGGCGCCGGGGACATCGTGATCGCGGGCACCCCCGGCAACGACGTGACCTTCGCGGCCGCCCAGGACTACGACGGCTCGACGACGATCCGGAACGGCGCGGTGCTGCGGCTCGGTTCGGGCGCGAAGGGCGGCGACGGCTCGCTCCTGACCGGCACGGCACGCCGGCGCGTCGACAACGACGGCACCCTGATCGTCCGCAACACCTCGACCCCGATCCGCCTGGCACACGTCGGCGGCTCCGGGTCCCTGGTCCAGTCGGGGGCGGCCACCACCACGCTCACCGGCGACGCGGTGACGTACACCGGGACGACCACCGTCAGCCAGGGCACCCTCGCCCTGCGCGCCGGGGCGACGCTCGCACACAGCCAGGCCGTCCGGCTCACCTCGGCCGGGGCCCGTCTGGACCCCGGCCCGGCGGGCCTGCGGGTGCTGACCACGCTCTCCGGGAAGGGCACCGTGCTGGGGTCCGTCACCAACGACAGCCTGGTGACCAGCGGGCTCACGGTGAAGGGCGACTACGCCCAGCACAAGCGGGGTGAACTGGTGCTGCGGGACCGGCCGTTGAAGGTGACGGGCCGTGTCAGCCTGGCCGGTGCCCTCGACATGTCCGCCGCGGGCACCGCCCCGGGCCGCCACATCATGTTGATCGACCACACCGGCGACGCCCCGACCACCGGTGCCTTCGACGGCCTCGCCGAAGGCACCGAGGTCAAGCTCGCCGGCACGGTCTACCGGCTCACCTACCGGGGCGGCGACGGCAACGACGTGGTCCTCGACGCCGAGACTGCGAAGGCCTCCGCCAAGGCCGACACCACCGACACCGCGCCCACCGCTCCCCCGACGGTGACCACCCGCACGACCGCCGAATCGGCGCAGGCCTTCGGCTGGTGGCCCTATGCCCTCGCCCTCGGCCTCCTCGGCGGCCTGATGATCCCGGCAGGCCTGCGCACCCGGCGCAAGGGCGGCCGCAGGGGCGGCCGGCACGCCGGCTGACGGGCTACGGCTGCCGTCCGCTCGGCGGCGGAAGGCCAGGCTGCCTGGCCCAAGGCTGTGCGCGGGTGATCCGCGCCGCCCCGCCGACGAGGATCCGCGGGCCGTCCGCCGCGTGGCCGGCGACGGTCCTGATGGTCGCCGGAGCGCCGAGTGCGTCGCCCATGTCGGCGGTGAGGCTCCGCAGGCCCGCGCCGGTGAGGTGGGTGGCCAGGCAGGCTGTGCTGTTGGCGTTGGCGATGTCTTCGGGGACACCGATCGACGGGGCGAACATGCGGGCCGCCACTCGGCCGGCCGGGGTCGGGGCGGAGTACACGTAGCAGCCCAGCAGGGCCGGCCGGTCGCAGGCGGTGCGGAGGCGGTCCAGGTCCGGGGTCAGGGCCCGGACGGCGGACCGGGTGGGCAGCGGGACGAGGAGTCGCGGCCGTCCAAGGGTGGCGACGACGCAGCCGGGCGTGGTCCTGGCGAGGCCCAGCGCGGTGAGGACGTCCTCGTGTTCGCCGTCCTCGGGGGCGCGCAGACCGACGGGGCCCGGCGTGAACCAGCCCTCCAGGCCGCCGGTCCCGTCATGCCGGATCGCCCGGCCGGCCAGGGTGCCGCCCCGCGTTCGCAGGGTGACCTCATGGGTGCCGGTGCGCTCGGCGAGGACGGCAAGCGCCGCGATCGTGCCGTGGCCGCAGCCGGGGAGTTCGCCCTCGGCGGTGAAGAAGCGCAGTGAGGTCACACCGGCCGGCCGGTCGGCCGAGAGGAACACGGCGTGCGAGGCACCGGCCCGGGCGGGTACCTCGCGGCGCTCGTCGTCGGTGAGCGGCGCGTCGTCCAGGACCGCGGTGGGGCTGCCTCCGCGGCCGTCGCGCAGGCAGGCCCGAACGAGGGTGACGTTCACGGCGGTGAGCGTACCGGGCCCCGCCGTCACGCCGTCACGTCCTCCCGCTGCCGGCCCCGCAGCCACACGTACACCGGGATCCCCGCGAAGAGGAAGAGCACACCCTGGTAGACGGCCGCGTAGCCGGCGCCCGCGATCAGCCAGAAGGAGAAGGCGAAGGAAAGGGCGGCCACGATCAGGTCGCGGATCAGCGCCGGGGGGCGGACCCGGTCCCGGGTGCCCTGGGCCAGCCAGTAGAGCTGGGCGGCCGCCGAGAGCAGGTACGGGACGCAACCGGTGAACGTGGTGATCAGGACCAGGACGCGGAACGTGGTGTCCGGGCCCGCCGAGTAGTTGAGGGCGATGAGGAGGGTGCCGAGGACGGCGACCGCCCAGACACCGAAGCCGGGCACCCCGCCCTTGCCGGCCTTCGCGAACGGCTTGGGGAAGAGTCCGTCGCGGGCGGCGGCGTAGGGCATCTGCGCGGCCATCAGGATCCAGCCGTTGAGGCAGCCGACGATCGAGGCGACGGCGACCAGCGCGATCGCCGTGCCGCCCCAGCCGCCGCCGGTGATCGCGTTCACCGCGTCGGCGAACGGCGCGCCGGAGTTCACCAGCTTGTCGTGCGGGACGAGGCCGAAGACGGCGACGGTGCCGAGGAGGTAGACGAGCGCGGAGCCCACCGTGCCGAGGACGCTCGCGCGGCCGACCGTGCGCCCGGGGTTCTCGACCTCGCCCGCGCTGACCGCGGCCGACTCGACGCCGAGGAAGCTGTACAGGAGCAGGGCCGCGGCGGCGGCAAGGGCGCCGGGGGTGCTGTCGCCGGACGCGTTGAACGGGCCGAAGTTGTCCGTGTCGACGAAGAACAGGCCGACGGTGGCGACGACGAGGAGCGGGACGAACTTCAGGACCGTCGAGACGATCTGGACCGCGCCGACCCAGCGGGTGCCGGCGAAGTTCGCGGCGGCCGGCAGCCAGAGCGCGGCGAGCGCGACGGCGCCTTCGAGGACGTGGCTGCCGTGCAGGGGGATCAGCACGTCGACGTATCCGACGACCGCGACCGCCAGTGCCGCGATGCTGACCCAGCACATCGTCCAGTACGACCACGCGGAGAGGAATCCGGCGAACGGGCCGAACGCGTCCCGCGGGTAGACGTACAGACCGCCGGTGACCGGGCTGCGGCGGGCCAGCCTGCCGAAGAGCAGGGCGAGCAGGACGGCGGCGACGGACAGGACGGCGAAGGCGAGCAGGCTGACCGTGCCGTAGGGCGCGACGGCGGCCGGCAGGGCGAAGATGCCGCCGCCGATGATGTTGCCCATGACCAGGGCGGTCGCGGTGGCCAGACCGAAGGTGCGGCGGGGAGCGGACGGGGCCTGGGCGGGATTTGTGGCCTCGGTGGGGGTGGGGGCTGTCATGGCGCTTCCGTGAACGTGCGGGCGTGCGAGTGGGCGAGTGGGCGAGGGGCAGGGAGTCGGGTGATGGTAACCCGAGTGTCCACATGCTGGTCCGTCTGTTCATACCGTGGACACAGTCGGTCGTTCGGAGCCGGGTCGACTAGCGTCGGGGCATGACCAGCGACACCTCCCCCAGCCTCGCCGACGCCCTCGCCGCCGGGACGGTCGTGCTCGACGGCGGCATGTCCAACCAGCTGGCGTCCGCCGGGCACGATTTGAGCGACGAGCTGTGGTCGGCACGGCTGCTGGCCGACCGGCCCGACGCGGTGAGCGACGCGCACCTCGCGTACTTCAGGGCGGGCGCCGATGTCGCGATCACCGCCAGCTACCAGGCCACGTTCGAGGGCTTCGCCAAGCGCGGGATCCCGCACGAGGAGGCGGCCCGGCTGCTCACGCTGAGCGTGGAGCTGGGGCGCGACGCGGTACGGCGGGCGCGGGCCGAGGGGATCGTACGGCCGCTGTGGGTGGCCGCCTCGGTCGGGCCGTACGGGGCGATGCTCGCGGACGGCTCCGAGTACCGCGGGCGGTACGGGCTGAGCGTCGACGAGCTGGAGCGGTTCCACCGGCCGCGGCTTGAGGTGCTGGCCGGGGCGGGACCGGATGTGCTGGCGCTGGAGACCGTGCCGGACGCGGACGAGGCGGCGGCGCTGCTGCGGGCGGTGCGGGGGCTGGGGGTGCCGGCCTGGCTGTCGTTCAGCGTGGCGGGCGGGCGGACCCGGGCGGGGCAGCCGCTGGAGGAGGCGTTCGGCCTGGCCGCCGACGTGGACGAGGTGATCGCCGTGGGGGTGAACTGCTGTCTCCCGGAGGATGTGCCGGACGCGGTGGAGGTGGCCGCGCGGGTGACCGGGAAGCCGGTGGTCGTGTACCCCAACAGCGGGGAGGTGTGGGACGCCGAGGCCCGGGCCTGGACGGGGCGTTCGACGTTCGCCGCGCAGGAGGTCGCCGGGTGGCGGGAGGCGGGGGCCCGGCTGATCGGCGGGTGCTGCCGGGTGGGGCCGGAGGCGATCGCCGGGATCGCTCGGGTGGTCTGAGGTCGCGCCGGCACCGCAAGGGTCCTGTGGGTGGGCGACCGACCGTCGTGTGGGGCTGGTCGCGCAGCTCCCCGCGCCCTCACGGGGCGCTGCAGTCACGTTCCCTGTATCCGGCACGGGACGCTAAGGTCCCGTTGGGGAAGCGGTTGCTGGGGGGTGGGGTTGACCAGGAAGAACGAAGAGGCCGGGCGTAGCACCATTCGGGATGTCGCCGCCCGCGCCGGGGTGTCCGCGTCCACCGTGTCGCGGGTGCTCGCCGGTGACTATCCCGTCAGTGCCGCCACCCGTACGCGCGTGCTGCGTGCCGTCCGGGAGCTCGACTATGTCGCCGACGCTCGCGCCAAGGCGGTCGCCGGGGCCGGTACGCCCACGCTCGCCTTCGTACTGGAGGACATCACCGGGCCGTCGTTCGCGCACATGGCGCACGGGGTGGAGCGGGAGGCGGCCCGGCTCGGGCATCTGAGTCTGGTGTGCAGCACCGACGGTGACGTGCGGCGCGAGCTGGAGTTCATCGAGATGATGCGGGCCCAGCGGGCCGCCGCCGTGATTCTCGTCGGCGGAGCGGCGGACACGGCCGAGTACCGGGAGCGGACCCGCCGGACCGCCGACTCGCTCGCCTCGGCCGGCTCCCGGCTCGTGCTGTGCGGGCGTCCGCCGCTCGGGCCCGGCGCGCCGGTGACGGTCATCGAGTACGACAACGAGGGCGGCGCCTACGCCCTGGTCGCCCACGTTCTCGCGCAGGGCCATCGGCGGGTGCTGTTCCTGGGCGGGAAGCCGGACCACACGACGGCGATGGGCCGGGAGCGGGGATACCTGGCCGCCCACCGGGCCCGGGGTCTGGACCCCGACCCCGCTCTTCTCCTCCACGGCGACTTCACCCGGGACTCCGGGCACCGGCTGATGCGCCAGGCCCTCGCACGGCGGCTGGAGTTCAGCGCGGTCGTCGCCGCAACCGACATGGTGGCGGCGGGCGCGCTGACCGCGCTGCACGAGGCGGATCTCGCGGTGCCGGGGGACGTGTCGCTGGCCGGGTACGACGACATACCGTTCGCCCGCGATCTGCACCCGGCCCTGACCACCGTGCACGTGCCCTACGAGGAGCTGGGGCGGCTCGCCGTGCGGACCGCGCTCGGGCACGGCGGCGAGTCGGCCGGTGAGCACCTGCTCCTCGGCACGCATGTGGTCGTACGGGACTCAGTGGCGGCGTACGGCGGCCACTGAGCGGCGCAGCCGGCGTACCGCCAGGGTCAGTTCGGCCGATCGTTCGGGGCGGGTCGGCGGCGCCTCCCGGGTCCAGAGGGCGAACTCCGCGTCCCGAGGGCCGGACACCGTGTGGGGTTCACCGTCGCCGAGGACGCGGACCGGGTGGGTGTGGTCCCAGGGCTGCCAGCCGGGGTCGCCGCTGGTGGCGAAGCGCACCCAGGCGCCGTGCGTGGCGTCGGCGAGCTCCTGCGGGGCGCCCTCGCCGGCCAGCCGGGCCGAGTCGGGGTCCTTCCCGGTGTCGAAGACGAAGCCCAGTTCCAGGGCGTGGCAGGAGCCGAGGCCTGGGCGGTTGGAGGGCCAGGCGAACTCGTAGAGGTAGGAGGAGCCGGGGCGGGCCTCGGCCAGCCGGTGCAGCGGGAGGCGGAGCAGGTGGTCGGTGACCATCTGGCCGACGATCTCGGCAGGGCCGGCCCCGGGATGCAGGGCGCGGTAGCCGCGCGGCACCTCGTGGCCGGCGCGGCAGCGGGCCATGGCACCGGCGAAGGCCACCGGGCCGAGCCGCTCGACGTGGTCGACGAGGCCGCCGGGGACCAGCCAGAGCCGGTACTCGTCGCGGGTCCAGCCCATCAGCAGGTCGACGCCCGTGGCCGCCTCGCCGTCGAGGAGGGCCTGGAGGGGGTCGCGGGGGACGAGGTCGCCGTCGACGACGATTCCGAAGGCGGGGCCGCCGAGGACGGGGCTGCTGAGCCGGCCCACCTCGGCCTGGGTGCGCAGCAGCAGTCCGCGGTCGACCTCGGCGAAGGCCTGGGCGGTCGCGGGGATCCGCAGGCGGCCGGCCATCCGGCGGACCATGCGCCGTACCTTGTCCCGCTCCGCGGCCTCGGGTGGGCCGCTCTGCAGGACGGCTCGGCGGATCAGGCCCTGGGTCTGCGGCGCGGCGAGCAGGGCGCCGGCGCTGATGGCTCCGGCGGACTGGCCGCAGAGGGTGATACGGGCCGGGTCGCCGCCGAAGGCCGCGATGGTGTCGTGGACCCAGCGCAGGGCGGCGAGTTGGTCGCGCAGGCCCGGGTTGGGCGGGCTGTCCGGGAACAGGCCGTAGCCCTCCACCCCCAGCCGGTAGTTCACCGAGACGAAGACGACTCCGTCCCGGGCGAACGCGTGTCCGTCGTACACCGGTACGGCCGAGGATCCCCTGGTCAGGGCGCCGCCGTGCAGCCAGACGAGGACCGGGAGCCGGGCGCCTGGGCCCGGCTCCGGGGTCCACACGTTGAGGTTGAGGCAGTCGTCGCCAGGGATCACCGGGTCGGACAGATACTGCGCGAACGCCTCCGAGTACGGCGGCTTGGGCGCCGTCGGCCCGAAGGCGCCCGCGTCCCGGACGCCGTCCCAGGGCTCTGGCGGTACGGGCGGACGGAACCGGTGTTCCCCGAAGGGCGGGGCGGCGTACGGGACACCGCGGAACACGGCGACCCCGTGCTCCCACCTGCCGCGTACCGCTCCGCAGGGGGTGTCCGCCACCGGGCCCTTCGATCCGGTCCCGTCTGCCGTCATCGGCCCACCAGCTCCTCCCGCCGCGTGTCCCGGTACGCCGGTACAGAAAGAGCACCACACTCGCTCCCGGTATTCCGGCTCACACGGCGGCCGGACGGATACGGGCGGCTACTTGGCGTACATCAGGGTGCCGAAGCCGAGCTGGTCGTAGCCGCCGCTGGTGGAGCCGTAGTCCCCGCCACCGCCCTCGGGGGCGACGAGGTCGTAGTACATGGCCGAGATGTACTTGTCGTCGAGGTAGAGGCGCCGGTTGTAGTGGAAGTGGAGCATCGCCCACACGGGGCGGAGCTGGCCGCGGGAGCCGTCGGAGATCACCGTCTGGGAGGACTGGGCGCAGCTCTGCCCGGTACCCCAGGTGTAGGTGGTGTACGGCACGTCCTGGCCGAGGTTGTACTTGGCGACGTACTGGGCGGCCTGCATGAAGCGCCGGCTGTCGTACGAGTAGAGGTCGTCGCCCTGGTTCCAGGCCATCTCGCAGATCGCGCCCATCTGGCCCATGCCCATGACGGTGTGGCCCTGGTCGCGGCCGGACTCCTGCCACTGGCCGAGGCCGTAGCCGTCGGAGTCGGTGTAGAGGTACGGCACGGCGTGCGCGATGGAGCCGTTGCCCGCGCCGGACTTGAAGTAGTCGACGGCCTGGTCGTACTTGGCCGCGTCGTCGGTGAGGATCCCGATGGCCATGACCGAGGCCATGTTGCACAGGTCCCAGTTGGCCCAGTAGTTGGTGATGCAGGCGTCGTTGTGGTTGGTCAGGAAGCTGTTGTTGAGCGGGTAGAAGACGTTGACCATCATCTCCTGGAAGGCGGCGAGGTCGAACCCGGCGTAGTCACGCATGAGTTCGGCCGCCTGGCAGAACTCCCATCCGTAGATGCCCGCGGCGAGGAACCGGTCGGCGTTTCCGGTGACGGTGGTCAGCGTGGACGACCAGGCGTTGAGGATCTTCACGGCGGTGTCGCCGTTGGCGGCCGTACCGCCGACCTTCCAGCGCAGCGCGTTCTGGTAGGCGGCGGCGATGTCGTTGTAGAGGATGCCGTAGTTCTCGCCGGTTCCTCCGCGGATGACGGTGGCCTGGGGGTTGGGCGTCCAGGTCGACGCGGAGTGGGAGTTGGCGGTCAGCTTGTTCCAGCCGGACAGCCAGGGGTCGGTGCCGGCGGCGACCCGCACCTTGGCGCGGTTGATGTCACCCGCGTTGTGCAGCATGCCGGGGTGGGTGAAGGCGGCCGGTGCCGCGTCGGCCACCCTGGGGGCGGTGACCGAGGCGGCGACGGCGAGCGCGGCGGCGGACTTCAGGACGTTACGGCGGCTCAACCGGTCCGTCGTGGTGGGTGGTTGTTCGCGGCGGCTCATCGCGAAGCTTCTCCTTCGGTGGGGGGAGTTCAGGTGAGTGCGACACTCACCTCTTCGAACTGCGCGGTGCCGAGGGCCTGCGGGGTGCGGGAGCACACCACAAGGCCCACGTGGTAGGGGGCGTCACCGAAGGTGGGGATCGTGCCCGTGGCGAGCGCGGTCCAGGTGACGCCGTCATCGGCGGACACGGCGGCGGCGAAGGCGGTCCCGGTGCGCTTCAGCCGCAGCAGCAGGGGCAGTCGGACGGCGGTGGTGCCGGTGAAGGCGGAGGCGCCGGCGACGGTCGGGCGCAGCATGAGCTGGGCGGTGGTGCCGCCGGTGACGATCACGCCGGCCGCCTGGTCGAAGGGCGAGAGCGACTTGGTCAGCAGCAGCCCGACCCGGTCCGCGGTGGCCCCGGAGCGGCCGACGAGGCGGGCGGTGAGCTGGCAGTCGCCGGTGACCTGCTGTCGTACGAACTGACCCGTCATACCCTGCGAGTTGACGTTGAGATCGACGCCCGCGCCGCGGACGGTGAAGGTGCCGTCGGCGTGGGCCGCGTCGCCCGGGGTGAGGACCGCGACGACTCCGAGGGTGCCGTAGGCGCGCCGGTCGAGGACCACGTCGCCGAGATCGCCACTGGTCCAGGGGGTGGGCAGGGCCGAGGCGGTGATCGTCGTCGGTGCCACGGTCGTGGCCGTGACGGTGGGCATCACCGCGCTCACCGCCGCCGAACGCGGGCCCGACCCCGCGCAGTTGGTCTTCGCCACGGCGTAGTGGTACGTCGTCCCGGACGCACCGCTCCCGTCGGTGTACCGGATCCGGGTGCCGAAGCCGACCGCGCCGATGTCCCGGGCGAGGGTCCGGTAGGGGCCGTCGGCGGCGAGGGCGCGCAGCACGGTGTAGCGGGCCGCGGGGTCCGGGTCCGTCCAGGTCAGCTCGGTTCCGTCGGAGCCGGCGGCGGCGAGCAGGTCGGCGGCTGCGCGGACCGGGCGGGGCACGCGCCAGCCGTTGCCGCCGGACCGGGAGACCACGCTGACGTTGTCGAAGGCGCCGGTGCCGGTCTCCGCGTAGTCCTCGTCGACGCCGAGGCAGGACGTGAGGACGAGTCCGGCGTATGTGACGCGTGACATATCACATACCGTCGACCCCACCTCGGTCCACCGGACCCCGTCCGCCGAGATCGCCCCGCTGAACCGCTCCCCCTCCCGGGTCACCCGCACCCAGTACGGCGCCCGCAGCCGGTACCCGTCCCCGGCGCCCTCGACGTACGGAGTTGCCAGCGGCGTCGCCGACGCGGGCAGCGCGCCCAGGTCGGAGATCGGGAAGCCGGCGCCGGAGGTGATCGTCTGCTGCTGGCTGGGCGGCACCGGCGTGCTTCCGGTGGCGGAGATCTCGGCCCCGGCCGTCGGCCGCACGCTCCACACCCCGCTCCAGGTGTGCAGCGGCAGCCCCTGGATCAGCATCGAGGCGTGCGCGTCGGACGGGTCGAGCGAGGACCTGAGGGTGACGCCGATCTTGGCGTACTGCGAGCTGAGCGGCCAGACGATCCGGGCGGTGACGCTGCCGTCGCCGTGCAGCGGGAGGTGCACGAGACGGTAGGTGTCGGCGGTGCCGCTCGCCTCCAGCACGAACCGCTCACCGTCGAAGCGTGCCGAACCCGGGGTGTGCACGGCACCCAGGTCCTCGGTCCGCCAGCGGCCCGGGAGCCCCGCGGTCGCCGAGGCGACGGCCGAAGGCCCGCTCTCGCCCAGGGAGTTGGCGGAGACGACCGAGTAGTAGTACGTGCGGCCGGGACGTACGCGTCCGTCGGTGTACGACGGCGACCCGACGCCCTCGGCCAGCGGCTCGTAGGGGCCATCGGGTTGCTCGGCGCGCCGCACCGCGTAGTCCGTCGCACCCACCGACGGCAGCCAGGACACCGTCACGGCACGTTCGTCGCCGTCGGCGGTGACGCCCGCCGGAGGGGTCGGCACGCCCGGGGCGGGGGCCGTACCGCCGGCGTAGGCGAAGGTGCCCCAGCTCGGCAGGTCGTCGTTGCTGCCCTCGACGGCCCGGGTGCCCCCCGTACCCCGGAACACGGCGGCCTTCGTGTACGGCGCGTCGAGGCCTCGCACGCCCGCGTAGTGGGCGTAGTACATCTCGTAGATCGGGGGCAGGGTGCCGCGGGAGATCGCCGACACCGCCGTCTTGAGGTACTTGCCGGTGCGGTCCAGGTCCGGGGTGAAGGGGACGTCGCCGCCGAGGTTGTAGCGGGCGGCGTACTCGGCGCCCGCGAGGATGCGGTTGCCGTCGTAGCCCCACAGGTCGACGCCCTGGTTCCAGGCGACCTGGGCGGCGTCGCCCATCAGGCCCACGGCGAGCTGTTCGTGGCCCTGGTCGCGGCCGGACTCCTGGCCCTGGCCGGCGTCGGTGACGACGCGGTGGCGGACGCTGCCGTTGCCCGCACCGGCGGCGGCGAAGCGCAGGGCGTCATCGAAGAGGGTGCGTTCCTCGCAGAACACGCCGATGGCCAGGATGGTCTGGAGAGCCGTCAGGTCCCAGTTGCCGTTGGCGTACAGCATGTAGCCGGAGACGGCCGGATACCAGACGTCGAGGAAGGACGTCTCGCAGCGCGCGATGTCGGCGTCCGTCCAGCCGTCGTAGCCGGTGTGGCGCAGGAGTTCGGCCGCGTTGGCGAACTTGAAGCCCTGCAGGCCGGCGCCGAGCGGGCCGTCGGCGCCGGTGACGACGGTGAGTGAGGCGGACCAGGCGTCGAGGATGTCGCGGGCCTTGTCGGCGTGGGCACGGTCGCCGGTGACGGCCCACAGGAGGGCGTTCTGGTAGGCGGCGGCCGAGTCCGCGACGGCCTGGTTCTGGAAGTTCGTGGGGCCGCGGCCCCAGGAGGTGATCTGGCCGGTGTTCTGGACGCTGTACGAGGACTGGGAGCGGGCGTGGGCAGCGAGAGCGAGGTAGCCGTCGTACACGGGCGACTGCCTGCCGTCGACCGCGGTTCGCATCCGGGCCAGGTCGTCGGCGGTGTGCAGGATCCCCGGGTGGGTGAAGGCGAAGTCCTGAAGGTGGCTGTCCGCCCGGGCCGCGGGCACGAACAGGGTGTTCGTGCCCGCGGCGAGCAGCAGCGCGCCGGAGGACTTCAGCAGGCCGCGGCGGCTGAGCGGAGTCACTGGGCGGCCGCCTCCGCCTCGGCGGTCGTGATGAACCTCAGGTTCGTCACGTGCTCGTTGTAGAACCACTGGATCTCGTCGGTGGTGTAGTACCAGCTCGGCTTCTTCATCGAGTCGGCGATGACGACGCCGTTGATCACCAGGTTCTCGAAGGTGACGTTGTTGATGCCGTGCTCGGCGTCGTAGCCGAGGAAGAGCGACGGGTTGGCGTGGGTGCCGGTGTAGCTGAGGTTCTTGACGTAGACGTCCTCGATGCCGCGGCCGACCGAGGTGTTGTACTTCGGGTTGAACATCACCTTCATGTAGATGACCTGGCCCCAGCGGAAGTCCTCGATCCGTACGTCCTCGATCCGCACGTTCTTGATGAGGTTGGAGTCGCCGGGGTTGAGGGCGATGCAGCCCTGGTAGTTCATCTGGGGTTCGCGGTGGTCGAGGACGTCGATGTTCCGGATGACCAGGTTCTCGATCGTCTCCGGGGCGTCCGTGTTGCCGTGCGTGCCGATGTTGATCGGGTGGGCGACGTCGGCCCACAGGGAGCAGTTCTGCACGGTGATGTCGCGGGTGTCGCCGTAGTAGTCCCAGCGGTGGGCGTAGATGGCGACGCAGTCGTCGGAGTTGCGCAGGAAGCAGCCGTCGAGGACGACGTCGCTGGAGGAGAAGATGTCGATGCCGTCGCCGTTGCCGCGGGAGCTGAAGCCGCGCACCTTCTTGATGCGGACGTTCTGGGCCTCGCCGAGGGTGGTGATGTAGCCGCCCGGGTTCATGATGATGACGTCCTCGACCCGGATGTTCTTGCTCCCCTCGCAGAGCACGCCCCCGCCCGGACCGGCCCAGATCATGCCGTGCCCCTTGAGGGCGGCCTTCTCCACGTCCTTGAAGTAGACGGTCGCCTTGAGGACGGCACCGCCGGCGAGATAGACCGTCTTGCCGCTGGGGACGGTGAGGGTGCCGCCGGTCACGGTCTGCACGCCGGGGCCGAAGTAGATGACGTCGGGGTCGTCGGCGGCGGGCGGGTGGTGGTCGACGTGGTTGGTGACGACGTGCAGGCAGTCGAAGATCTCGTCGTTGATCTGGACGACCAGGTCCTTCGGCTCGTCGAGGGTGAACCGCAGGGTGTCGCCGAGGAGTTCGGGCTTGATGCCGTACGAGTCCGGTCTCACCCGGGCCTTGGTGGTGCCGCCCTTGAGGTACGTCACCTCGATCTCCACGGAGCACTGGAAGTCGAAGTACACCAGGGAGGAGCTGTAGACCTTGCCCGAGCCGGTGGCCGGGTTGATCTCCTCGAACTGCGGCCGGTAGACGTCCAGGGTCTGCCAGTCGCCGTCGGGGGCGGTACGGACCCGCACCTGGAAGCTGGTGTTGGTCGGCACGGCGGACGGGCGGGGGTAGGTGACCAGCTTGGGCGCGGGACCGCGGTCCTCCGCGTGAGCGGCGGTCGCGGTCAGCCCGCCGGACAGGCCGGCGGCGAGCGCGGTGGCCCCCGCGGCCCGCAGTGCGGTACGGCGGGAGAAGGGCGCGTTCATCTCATACTCCTAGCGGTGAACAGGTCTGCAGACGGCGTTACTTGAGACCGGACGTCGACATGCCGGCGACGAAGCCGCGCTGGGCGACGAGGAAGACCAGCAGGATGGGGACGACGTACATGACGGAGGCGGCCGCCTGGAGGTCGGCTACGGGGGTGCCGGCCGAGTTGACGTATCTGGTCATCACGGCGACCGCGAGGGTGGACCGGTCGGTGGACAGCAGGAGCTGGGGTGCGATGTAGTCGCCCCAGGTCCAGGTGAAGGCGATGACGAAGCTCGCGGAGAGCACCGGCCAGGACTGCGGCAGGAAGATCCGCCAGAACATCCCGGCGTATCCGCAGCCGTCGACGATGGCCGCCTCCTCCAGCTCGCGGGGCAGGCCGGCGAAGAACTGCCGGAAGAGGAAGACCAGGTAGGGGGCGGAGGACAGGCCCCACAGCACCCACGGCCAGTAGGTGTCGACCATGCCCAGCTTGGCGAAGATCAGGTAGGTCGGCAGCAGGGTGATCATCTGGGGCAGCATCATCGAGCCGATGAGGATGCCGAACAGGGTCTTCCTGCCGGGCGCGGTCAGCCGGGCGAAGCCGAAGCCGACCCAGGCGGAGCTGAGGGTGACGAGGGTCGCGTAGATCGTGGCGATGATCAGGGAGTTGCGGGCGTAGCCGAGGAAGTCGACGAGCTGGTAGGCGTCGGCGAAGTTGTGCCACTCGAAGTGGGCGGGCAGCCAGTGGACAGGGGCGGCGGCGAGTTCGCTCTGGTCCTTCAGGCCGGTGAGGACCAGCCAGCCGAACGGTCCGAGGAACAGACCGGTGACGGCCACGAGGGCCGTGTAGAGGACGAGGCGGTTGACGCGTATCCGCACCCGCCCCTGGGAGGTGGGTTCGAGGCCGGCGGTGGTCACGGGTTCGCCTCCGGATCGACGTTGTAGAACACCACGCCGGACGTGAACCTGAAGATGAGTCCGGTCGCGACGAGGATCAGGACGAAGAGCACCCACAGCAGCGCGGAGGCGTATCCGTAGCGGCCGAGCGCGAAGTACTCCGAGAACACGTGGATCATGTAGGTGTAGTCGGACTGCGGAATCGTGGTGAGGCCGCTGGTGCCGGGGACCGGGGCCAGCAGCATCGGCATGATGGTCTGCACCGAGGCGATCACCCCGGTCACGGTCTGGAAGAGCAGTACCGGCGACAGCAGCGGCACGGTGATGCTGCGGAAGGTCCGCCAGGCGCTCGCCCCGTCGAGGCGGGCGGCCTCGTGGAGTTCGCGGGGTACGTCCTGGAGTCCCGCCAGCGAGATGATCATGACGTTGCCGGCGGCCCAGAGCACGGTCATGACGAGGACGTAGCGGGCGTAGGGGTCGGCCAGCCAGCCGATCGCGTCGAAGCCGAAGAACGTCCAGACGCCGTTGACCGCGCCGGAGTTCTGGTCGAAGAGGTTCTTGAAGGCGATGCCCGCGCCCACCGGCGGCACCACGGCGGGGAGGTAGAGCAGGGTGCGGAACAGCCCACGCCCCTTGATCGGCCGGTTGACCAGGACGGCGAGCGCCAGTCCGGCGACGATCGACAGCGGTACGGACACCACCGCGAACAGGCCGGCGCGGCCGAGGGCGTTCCAGGTCTGCGAGTCCCCGGCCAGCTCCCGGTAGTTGCCGAGGCCGACATAGTGCCAGTGCGGGGAGATGCCGTCGTAGGTGGTGAAGCTCAGCCACAGCGCGAACGCCATGGGCGCGATGGTCAGCAGCGTGAACCCGATGATCCACGGTGAGGTGAACATGTAGAACGCGCGGTGCCTGCGCGCGGCCATCGTGGTGCGGGGGCGCTCGGCCGATCGGGTCCGGCCGGTGTCCGCGGCCGGGCCGGGCCGGTCCGCCAGGGAGGGAAGCTGATGTGTCGTCATCCGACCTGCTCCTTCCCGCGCTTGAGCTGCCTGTTGATGACGGAGTTCAGGTGTCCGGCGAGAGTGTCGACGGACATCGCGCCGTTCATGGCAGGCGTGGCGACCTGGTTGAAGAGGGATTCGAAGGCGTCCACCGAGATGTAGGGGCTGACGGCGATCACCGAGAAGTGCCTGAGCTCGTTCTCCTGCGCCTTCAAGGTGCGTTTCTGGTACTCCTCCTTGGCCGGCATCAGCGGCCGCAGGGACTTCAGAGAGGGGATGCCCCAGCCGCTGGTGGCGCGTGCCCTGGCCGGTGCCTCCCCGAAGAACCACTCGAAGATCCGCCAGGCGGCGTCCTTGTGGTGTGCCTTGCGGGGCATCCACAGCCCGGTACCGCCCTGGCAGGCACTGACCCGCGGACCGCCCGCGAAGACGGGGGCGGGGGCGAGCCGGGACACCTTGGCCAGCTTCGCGTCGGTGCCGATCAGGCCGCCCATCCAGTAGCCGTTGTTCGACATGGCCATGCGTCCGGCCTGGTAGGTCGGGCCGTCCCAGCCGTTGGGGTCGGGCAGGACGGGGCTGGGCCCGACCTTGGCCTTGCAGTAGTCGAGGTACCAGGCCAGGGCCCTGCGGGCCTCGGGCGTGGTGAAGTCGACCTCGGCGAAGTCGTCGCTGAACAGGCTGCCGCCGGCGGAGGCGGTCATGGTCGCCATGAGGGTGAGTTTGACGAGGCCGTTGTAACTGCCGCCGAAGACGGTCGTCTGCCCCTTGGACCGCTGGGCGAGCCGCCGGGCGTTGTCCAGCCACTCGTCGAAGGTGATGGGTTCGGTCTCGGACGGGTAGCCGACGCCCTTCTTGTCGAAGGCGGCGGTGTCGAACCAGAACATGGAGTCCTGGGAGAAGTCCTTCGCCATGCCGTAGCGGGGCCCCTTGCCCTGGGACCTGCCGTCGTAGCGCCACAGGTCGTTGACGGGGTCCAGGTCGTCGAGCCGCAGGACGCTGCTCCCGGCGAAGTAGGTGTCCAGTTCCTGCATCACGTCCCGGGCCGCGAAGTACGCCGCGTCCACGGCGCCGACACCGCGCACCAGGTCCGGCGGGTTGCCGCTGGTGAGCATCGCGATCAGCTTGGTGATGTCGTAGTCGACCTGCTTGATCGTGATGCCGGTTTCCTTCTTGGCCTGCGCGACCAGGTCGGGCGTGATGTCGCCGGCCTTGACCATCACGGTGACGGTCTCGCCCGAGCCGCTGACCCCGGTGGACACCTGGAGCGCACAGCCACCGAGCGACGCCGCGCCGGCCGCCGCACCCGCCGCCGACAGGGCGAGGAAGCGGCGCCGGCTCACCGGGGCACGGGCGTGCGTCTGCATGGACTACCCACTCTCTGCGTTGAGATGACGGAGTACCCGATCGTTGGCAACCGGTTGCTATGAGCGGTGAGGGGAGCTTCAACCCGTAGAAGAGCGTCGTCAAGAGGCGCGACGAACTTTCGAAAACCCTTCGGCGGCAACCGGTTGCTCTTGCGTACCGGTTGCTGCTCACGGACCGTTCGACCGACCGCACGTCGAAAGATTCCGACTCATACCCCTTGCTGGGAGCGGCCGGGCCGTCCTACTGTCCCGTGGAAACCGGTTTCTAAGGCACTGCCGAGCCGCCGCCCTCTTCTCCGAGAGCGCCAACCTCCGAAGGAACACGGTCTGATGAACTCCACCAGGTTGGTCCGCGCCGCGATCGCGGGCCTCACGCTGACAGGTCTGCTCTCCGCCTGCGGCGGATCGGGCTCCGGCTCCGGCGGTTCCGACTCGGCCTCCGGTCCGGTCACCCTGCCCTTCTGGGGCTGGGCGAACGGCCAGGAGGCCGTGGTGAAGGCGTTCAACGCCTCACACAAGGACGTCAAGCTGAAGTACACGAAGGTCACCGACCAGCTGACCATGCAGAAGCAGCTCACCAACGCGGTGAAGGCGGGCAACGCGCCCTGCCTGGTCCAGAACACCGCCGAGTACGTGACGAGCTGGGTCGCCCAGGGCGCCCTCGCCGACATCACGAAGTACGTCAGCGCCGACAAGGACAAGTTCAACTCGGGTTCCTGGTCGGCCGCGCAGGTGCAGGGCAAGCTCTACGGCGTTCCCACCAGCTCCTCGCCGAACTTCACCATCTACCGCACCGACATCTTCCAGAAGTACGGCCTCAAGGCCCCCACCACCTGGGACGAGTTCATCGCGGCGGGCAAGGTGCTCAAGAAGCACGGCGTCAAGATCACCAACTATGCCGGTGAGGACCCCAGCACCCTCGAAGTGCTCGCCATGCAGGCGGGCGCCCACTGGTACTCGATCGACGGCGACTCCTGGAAGGTGGACTTCCAGGACGCGGGCAGCCTGAAGGCCGCCGACGTGATCCAGCAGATCATCGACAACGACCTCGACTCCAAGCTGTCGTTCGCCGACTACGCCGCCGTGCAGCGCAACTACGACAACGGCGGTACCGCGACCCGGCAGATCTCCACCTGGCAGATGGCCGGCATGGTGCAGAACTTCACCAAGTCCTTCGGCAAGTGGGCCCTCGCCCCCTGGCCGGCCTTCACCGGCGAGGCCGCCAAGACCCCGGCGGGCACCAACCTCACCGGCAGCGTCACCCTCGTCACCAAGCAGTGCTCCCACCAGCAGCAGGCCGCCGAGGCCGCGTTGTGGATGTCGACCGACTCCGGCGCGGTGAAGACGATGGCGAGCCCGACCACCGGCAACGGCGTGATGCCCGCGCTCGCCGACAGCAGCGCCTACGTCGACGAGGCGATCTCCCAGAAGCTTCTCGGGTCCGACTACGACCCGGCGAAGAAGGTCGTCACCGACAGCCTGAACACGGTCACCACCGACTGGACCTTCGGCCCCGACTGGACGGCCATGTTCACGGAGCTGCAGAACGGCTGGGCGAAGGTGGTCAGCAAGCAGCAGAAGGTCACCGACCTCCTCGCCCACATGCAGCAGTGGACGGTCAACGACCTGAAGTCCCGCGGCATCAGCGTCAAGGGCTGAGGCGGGCACCCGGATGGTCCGCTCCCAGCGCTGGAAGGGCGCCGCCTTCACGGTGCCCTTCCAGCTCGGTTTCGTCTTCCTCTACCTGATCCCGATCGGGTACGCCGTCTACGAGTCGCTGTACCGCTCCCAGTCCTCCGGTCTGGGCCTCGGCGGCAGCACGGACAGGTTCTCGGGTCTGGCCAACTACCACCAGGGCCTGACCGACCCGGCGTTCCTCGACTCCGTACTGCGCGTGCTCCTGTTCGCCTGCGTCCAGATCCCCGCCATGCTCCTGATCAGCCTGCTCCTGGCCCTCTTCCTGGACGCGCTGACGTCCCGGGCGGCGGGCCGCTTCCGGGTGCTGCTGCTGGTGCCGTACATGATCCCCGGCGTGGTCGCGGCGATCGTCTGGATCAACCTCTACAGCCCGGACGTCGGCCCCCTCACCCCGCTGGCCAGAGCATTCGGCCTCGACTGGAACTTCTTCGCCCCGTCGATGGTGTGGCCGTCCATCGGCAACCTGCTCACCTGGCACGGCATCGGCTACAACATGGTGATCATCTACTCGGCGCTGCAAGGCGTCCCGCGCGAACTGTTCGAGGCGGCACGGCTGGACGGCGCCTCGGAGCGCCGCATCGCCCTGAGCATCAAGATCCCCTACGTGCGCGGTGCGCTGGTCCTCACCGGCATGCTGTCGATCATCCAGATGCTCCAGATCTTCAACGAGCCGGCCCTGTTCCGGAACGTCACACCCCAGACGGTGAGCGACAGCTTCACCCCGATCATGGTCATCTACAACCAGGCGTTCAACGCGGGCAACTACCACTACGCGGCCGCCCTTTCGGTGCTGCTGGCCCTGATCCTCGGCGTCGCCTCCTTCCTCTTCTACCGGCTGACCTCGAAGGAGGCCGACTGATGGCACTCACCGAGGAGCGCACGAGGACGCACGCCGTCCGCCGCATCGCCAGGCCCGACCCGGCCGCCCGTTCCCGCGGCGGACAGCGTTTCCTCCTGGTCGGCCTGGTCCTGGCCGGCGCGTACAGCCTCTTCCCGGTCTGGTGGCTGCTGGTCGCCGCGACGAAGGACCGCACCGCTCTCTACCAGAGCAACGGCCTCTGGTTCTCCGGCTGGCACCTCTGGGACAACCTGCACCAGCTGTTCACCTACGAGAACGGCATCTTCCTGCGCTGGACCGCCAACTCCTTCCTCTACGCCGGAGTCGGCTCCCTCGGCGGCACCCTGATCGCCCTCGCCACCGGCTACGGCCTGGCCCGCTTCGAGTTCCCGGGCCGCAGCCTGGTCTTCGCCTGCGTGGTCGGTTCCTTCCTGGTCCCGATCGCCCTGCTCACTCTTCCGCTGTATCTGCTGTTCTCGAAGATCGGCCTGGTGGACACCCCCTGGGCGATGCTGATCCCCTGCCTGATCAATCCGTTCAGCGTCTACCTGGCGAAGGTCTACACCGAGGCCACCGTCCCCTACGAACTCCTCGAAGCCGCCCGCATAGACGGCGCCGGCGAAGTACGGATCTTCTTCTCGATCGTCCTGCGCATGATGACGACCGGCGGCGCGACGGTCTTCCTGCTGGCCTTCGTCAACACCTGGAACGCCTTCTTCCTCCCCCTCACGGTCCTGCGCGGCGAGGAGAACTGGACCCTCAACCTGGGCCTGTACAACTGGTCCGGCAAACGCCTGGAGTCGGGCGTGGACCTGACCAGCCTGGTCCTCACGGGCGCGCTCCTGTCCATCGTCCCGATGGCGATCATGATGATCGCGATGCGCCGCTACTGGCGTACCGGCGTCACCCTGGGAGCCCTCAAGTGACCGAGCTCCACAACCCGGTGGTCCGCGGCTTCGCCCCGGATCCCTCCCTGGTCCGCGCCGGCGACTGGTACTACCTGGCGAACAGTTCCTTCGAGTGGTTCCCGACGATCCCGATCCACCGTTCGCGCGACCTGGCCCACTGGGAGTACGCGGGCCATGTCGAGGGTGCGGCCCCCGGTGACACCCTGGCCGGCGTCCCCGACTCGGGCGGCATCTGGGCCCCGTCCCTGAGCTGGGACGGGGGGCGCTTCTGGGTGGTCTACTCGATCGTCCGCTCGGTGGGAACGCCCTACTTCGACGCGGACACGTACGTCAGTACGGCCACGGAGGTATCCGGCCCCTGGAGTCCCCCGCGCCGCATCCCGAGCCACGGATTCGACCCCGCGCTCTTCCACGAGGGCGGCCACATCTGGCTCCTCAACCTCCAGAACGACCACCGCCCGGGCGGCCGGCGCTTCGCCGGGATCGTCGCCACAGAACTGGACCGGGAGACGCTCGCCCCCGTCGGCACCACGCACCTCCTCCTCCAGCACGACCGGTTGATCGAGGGCCCCAAGCTGCTGAAGCGGGACGGCTGGTACGTACTGGTGCTCGCGGAGGGCGGCACCGGGTTCGAGCACGGAGTGCGCGTGGCCCGCAGCCGCGACCTCACCGGCCCGTACGAACTCGACGAACGCCCCCTGCTGACGGCACGGGACGATCCGGAGTGGCCACTGCAGAAGGCGGGGCACGCGGAGCTGGTGGAGACACCGGAGGGCGAGTGGTACCTGAGCCACCTGACGGCACGCCCGCTGAAGACACCGGAGGGCCCAAGATGCCCCCTCGGCCGGGAAACGGCGATCCAGGCGGTGACGTGGGACGCGGAGGGCTGGCCGAGACTCCGGCACGGGGATCCCCGTCCGGCGCTCACAGTCGAGATACCTACGGTGAGGCGCCCCGACAGGGGCGCGGGGCTGCATTCGCTATGCGGCTACCGCCGGGTGGGCGCGACCACCCCCCACCGGCCCGCACCCGACACCACACCCCTCTACTACACCCTCCGCTCCCCGACAGCCCCCTCCACAGTCGACCCCACCCCCCGCCCCGGCCGGCTGCGCCTCCGCGGTCACCACGGCCCCGACTCCCTCTGGTCCCACAACCTCCTCGCCCGCCGCATCACCGAACACCACACCGAGGCCCAGGTAACCCTCCAGGCCACCCCCACCACCTTCACCCAGTCCGCGGGCCTGCTCCTCTGGTACAACACCGAGGCCTACTACGCCCTCGACCTCACCTGGGCGGAACCGGAAGGCGAAGGCCAACTCGGCCAGCAGTGGCGGCACACCGGCCGAACCGTCCTCGCCCTGACCACCCGTGACGGGAACGAAACCCGACGACGGGCCGTCGTGGAGGTACAGGCCGGCACCCCAGTCACCCTCGGCGTCACAGTCCACCGCACCGAGGCCCGGTTCTGGCACCTCCACAAAAACGCCCGCTCCCCCATCGGCCCGCCCCTCGACTTCACCCGCCTCTCCGACGACCACGGCTCCCGCCTCCGCTTCACCGGCGCGATGGCGGCGATCCACGCCGTGGACCTCGTGGACGCGGCTTTCACCGCGGACTTCACGGACTTTCGAGTCATCTGCACACCCGTGTAGCTCCGACCCGCCCTGTTCGAAGTTTCGAAAGTGCCGCCGCCGAGGATCCCGCGATTTCCCAGGTCTTCACGCCGTGTTGACGTGCACCTATCGTAGGAAGCGCTTACTGCACGGCTTGCACGCAGACCGCGGAAGCAGCGTTGGTCGCAACTTTCGTTACTTTCGTTGGCCCAAGGGCGGGCCGGAGAGGCGGGTTTCCCCATGGTCCGTGCCGGAGGTACGAGCGTGGCGGCGGCCGGTCCGACGCTGGCGGTGGTGGCCCGCGAGGCGGGCGTCTCCGTGCCGACCGCCTCGAAGGTGGTGAACGGCCGTGACGACGTGGCACCCGAGACCCGCCGCCGGGTCACCGAGGCCCTCGAACGGCTCGGCTACGTCCGTCGGCCGCGGTTCGACGCGACGAAGGCACCCACCCTGATCGACCTGGTCGTGCACGCACTGGACAGCTCGTGGTCGGGCGCGGTGCTGCACGGGGCCGAGGAGGCGGCGCACGAGGCGGGTCTGGAGATCGTCGTGTCGGCGGGGCTGGCCCGCAACCGGGCCGGGCGCCCGGAGCACGGCTGGCTGGACAAGCTCACCGCGCGCGGTTCCTCCGGGGTGCTGTTCAACCTGGCCGAGCTGACCCAGGCGCAGTACGCCTGGCTGGACCACCACCGCATCCCGTACGTGCTGATCGACCCCGTCCATGAGCCGCCGGCCGGCGTGGTCTCGGTCGGGGCGGCGAACTGGCAGGGCGGGGTCACCGCGACCGAGCACCTGCTCGCGCTCGGCCATGAGCGGATCGCGGTGATCGCCGGCAACCGGCGCCGGATGTGCAGTGGCGCCCGGGTGGCCGGCTACCGCTCGGCGCTCGCCTCGGCGGGACTGCGCCATCGGGCCGAGTACGTCCGGCACGCGGGATTCGACCAGGACACGGCCCGGCATCGTATGCACGAGCTGCTCGACCTGCCGGAGCCGCCGACCGCCGTGTTCGTCTGCTCGGACCGGATGGCGCTCGGGGTCTGCGCGGCACTGGCCGAGCGCGGGCTGCGGGTGCCGGAGGACGTCAGCGTGGTCGGTTTCGACGATCTGCCCGAGGCACGCTGGGGGACCCCGGCGCTGACCACGGTCCGCCAGCCCCTGTCGGAGATGGCGGCGACGGCGCTGCGGCTGCTGGTGCGGCTGATGCACGGGGAACGTCCGGAGGGCACCCGGACGGAGCTGTCGACCAGGCTGGTGGAGCGGGCGAGCACGGCGGCTCCGCCTGCCCGTTCGGCCGTACGGCGGTGACCGCGCCCTCGTCAAGATCGTTTCCCGGGCATGAAACCCACCCTGCGCACCGCGGCGGCCTGTGCCCTGGCCGCCGCCGCCATGACGACGGCTCTGGGCACCGCCTGGGCCACGCCCCTGACCCTCGCCCCGGCCCGGCACCACACCACGGTGGCCGTCCTGGCCGACGAGCACGACCCGAAGGAGGACGTGGAGCTGGACGAGAACGGCCGCCCGGACCTGGGCGAGGACTGAAGCGCCCCACAGGGGCGCGGGGAACTGCGCGACCAGCCACAACGGTCCCGCAGTTCCCCGCCGACCACTCGGTCAGTCGTCGTCCTGCCTAGGCTCACCCAGCAACGCCTGGATCGCGTCCACGGCGCTGCCGTCGTGATCGCTGCCGGCCGTGCCCCGCCCGGCCTGGACGTTCGCCGTGCGGTCCACCTCCAGGATGGAGTCCGCGTTGGAGTTGTCGATCACCGTGATCAGACCGCCGGCCGCGTGCACGGGGGCCGTGGCCACTCCGAGCAGTGCCGCCGCGACGGCCGCGGCGGTCCCCAACCGCGTCACACGCCCACACCCTCGGGCTCGGGCTCGTCGAGTCGTTCCCGGGCGATGTTGCGCTCCAGCAGGGTGGTGGACGCCTTGACGCCGACACCGCCGGCCGGGTCGACCGACGGCAGCCGGCCGTCCGCGGCCTTCAACTCGCTCAGCGCCGAGTCCATCGCCTGGTGCGCGGCGAACAGACAGGGAGTGGAGTAGATCGCCACGTCGACACCGAGGCCGTCCAGCTCGCTGAGCGAGAGGCGGGGCGACTTGCCGCCGGCGATCTGGTTGAAGAGCAGCGGTTTGTCGCCGACGACCTTGCGGATGCGGCGGATCCACTCCTCGCTGCGCACCCCGTCGACGAGGATCACGTCGGCGTCGGTGGCGGCGAGCCGCTCCGCGCGGTGCAGGATGTCGTGCTCGTCGGTGGCGTCCGTGCGGGCCACGACGACCAGGTCCTGGCGGGTCTCCAGGACCTTCTCCAGCTTGTCCAGGTACTCCTCCAGCGGCAGCACCTGCTTGCCGTCGGCGTGTCCGCAGCGGCGCGGCCGCTTCTGGTCCTCCAGGATCACCCCGGAGGCACCGATCCGCTCCAGCCCCTCCACGACATGGCAGGCGACCTCCGGGTCGACGTACCCATCGTCGATGTCGACGAGGAGATGGTGGTGCGGGAACGCGCCCCGCAGCCGCTGGACGAAGGCCACCATGTCGGGCCAGGCGATGAACCCGATGTCCGGCAGGCCGTAGTACGAGGCGGCGAAGCCGAAGCCCGATACGAACATCCCGTCGTAGTGTTTGGCCGCGATCGACGCCGAGTACATGTCGTACACGCCGATCAGCGGGGTGGTCCCCGGCCCGGCGATCTGCTCGCGCAGCTTCTTCCCGTAAGTCAAGGTCCGGCTCCTCCTGTGGGTGGGTGGCGCGGCGGCACGACCGACCGCCGCGTCTCTACAGCCCTTTGCCAAGACAAGAGCATCTCTAGATACACACGTGACTATCTCCGTGCGCGACCTTTACTCACCCCAATGGCGGATCGGTTTCACCGGAGAAACGTCACTGGTCGAGCTGTGCGGCCCAGGCGAGGCCCCCGTGCACATGGGCCAGGAAGGCCGGATCCCGGTAGGCCTCCCGGGCGTGCCCGAGGGCCGTGTAGAACACCCGTCCGGCCCCCTGCGCACGGCACCAGGCCAGCGGATGGTCGTCCCCCATCCGGCCCCCGTCGTACGACGTCTCGTCGGCACGCAGGAGCACCCGCACCCGGCCGCGCGGGTTGTCGCGGAAGTCGTACCACTCGTCGGCGAAGTCCCAGACGGCGGGCAGGTGCCGGGTCGCGGGGTGGTCGTGGTCCTCGACGAGCGCCCGGCCCGGCTGGTAGTCCGGGTGGCGGTCGAAGCGGGCGCCGAGGAGTTCGCCGTAGTGCGGCCAGTCGTACTCGGTGCAGGCCGCCGCGTGCACCCCGGCGAAGCCGCCGCCGACCTCCACGTAGGCGGCGAGCCGCGCACGCCCTGCCGGTGTCAGGATCTCCCCGCTGGTGGAGAGGAAGACGACGGCCGCGTATCCGTCCAGGGGCTGTTCGAGGGCGGCCGGGTCCTCCGTGGCGTCGACGTCGAAACCGGTGAACTCCCGTACGGCGGCGACGGCGTCGGGGATGGACTCGTGGCGGTAGCCGGTGGTGCGGGTGTGGACGAGCAGTCGACGGGCCATGTCGGCATGATCGCCCACGGATGGGGACGGCTCAAAGGCCCGGCGTCGGCACGCTGTTGTCGGGCGGGCCGCCGTCGCCGTTGGTCGGCAGGTCGCCGCGCTGCACCGGCTGGTCGTCGGTGAAGGCCGGGTCGGGTGTGGGCAGCAGGGTGTCGAGTTCACCGGCGGTGGGACGGTGGACGGCGCGCACCGCCTTGCTCAGCACCGCGCCGGAGACCCCGCCCTCGCCCTCCAGCCACACCACGCAGTCCTTCTTGTCCACCTCGTACCTGTGGTGCCCGGCGTTGCCCGGCCGGTCGGTGTAGAGGTGGATGACGGCGCCGGTCCGGTCGGTGTACGCGGCGGAGAAGCCGTCGTCTCCCTGCACGCCGACGGACTGCTGGGCGAGGGTGAAACCCGGCGCGTCGGTGACGTAGACCAGCTCCGGGGCCATTCCCAACGCCGCTGCCTTGGAGGCCAGTTCGGCCGGGTCGGCGGGAGCGCCGGTGTCGGCACCGGAGTCCCCGGATCCCGCCTTCTCGGTGCCGCAGCCAGTGAGCAGGGCGGTGGCGAGCAGCAGGGGCGGCAGGACGCGCACGGCACGGATCATGCACCCATCGTGCCGCACAGGTGCTCCACAGGGGAGCGGTTTTTCTCGCACCCCCAGACCCCGGCGCCCCACCGGGAACGGGTAGCCCTGGCAGGGTGTCCGATTCCTTCAAGACCGGCGACCGGCCGCCGCCTACGGTGACGGTATGACTCCACGATTCGCCGTGCTCGGTCTCGTCACCTCCGACCTGACCGCCTCCCTCGCCTTCTACCGCCGTCTCGGCCTGGAATTCCCGCCGGGCGCCGAGGAACAGCCCCACGTCGAGGCCGAGTTGCCCGGCGGGCTCACCCTCGCCCTGGACACCGAGGAGACGATCCGCTCCTTCCACCCGACCTGGCGCCCGCCGGCCGACGGCGGCCGGGTGTCACTCGCCTTCCGCTGCGACTCACCCGCGGAGGTCGACGCGCTCTACGACGACCTGGTCGCCGCCGGCCACCACGGCGAGCTCAAGCCGTGGGACGCGTTCTGGGGCCAGCGCTACGCCACGGTGCACGACCCCGACGGCAACGGCGTCGACCTGTTCGCCCCGCTACCCGCCGAGTAGCCCGGTCAGCGGCAGACCGGCCAGCTCCCGTACCTCCCGGGAGAGATGAGGCTGATCCGCGTACCCGGCCCGGACGGCCGTCTCCGCGAGCGGAACCCCGGCCCGGGCGAGCGCGAGCGCCCGCCGCATCCGCAGCACCCGGGCGAGCGTCTTGGGCCCGTAGCCGAAGGCGGCACGACAGCGCCGGTGCAACTGGCGGGCACCGAGACCCAGTTCGTCGGCGGCGGCCGCCACGGGCCGCCCGGCGTCCAGGGCTTCGACAAGCCGCCGCAGCGAGGGGTCGGGGGGCAGAGCCCGTTCCAGGGCGATCTCCTCCAGCGCCGCGGCGGGATCGACAGCCCCTCCGACGCGGTCCCGTAGCCGCCGCACGTCGGCGGCCGGCCACAGGTCACCCAGTTCGACCCGCTGATCAAGCAGCGCGTACGCCGGCACGCCGAGCAGGGCGGGCGCGGTACCCGGGTAGAAGCGCAGGCCCACCCACACACCCGGGACGCCCTCAGTGACGTACGCACGCGTGTCAGGCCCGGCGACCAGCAGCCGCCCTTCGTGCCAGAGCAGGTCCATGCACCCGTCGGGCAGCACCCGCCCGGTGCCGCCCGCGTCGGGCTTGTTCACCCAGACAACGGCTCCGGTGAGCCGAGATACCCGCTCCGTGTACACAGAGCCAGACTAGACAGGCCGCGTCCGATCGCCCCGAAGGGGCGCGGGGCTTTATCAATGTGCGGCTCCGCCGCGTGGGCGCGACCAGCCACGACGAACCCGCACCCTGCCCCCCTCGCGAACCCCCGCATCGAACCCGGCGTCGGCCCTCAAGCCTCCGGCTTATGGGGCGGATGGCTGCTCTTCACATGCGCGCGCAGCCTCGCCGTGACGTCCTCCGGCGGCAGGAAGCGGGACCAGCGCTCCGGGAACTCCGACGGCATGTCGGGGTCGTCGGGGTCCCCGGGATCGGCCTCCCGGGCCGCGGCCGCGCGGGCCACGTACTCGGCGACCTGGGCCTCCCGCAGCCGCTCGTTGGCGGCACGCGCCGCGGCCGTCGCGGCGGCCGGCCAGACCCGGTCGATCGCGGCGTTCACGGCGGCGCCGACCAGCACGGCGAAGGCCGACACGCCGATCCACAGGAGCACGGCGACGGACGCGGCGAGGGAGCCGTAGATCGTCGCGCCCTCGATGGTGCTGGTCAGGTAGATGCGGAGCAGGAAGCTGCCGAGGACCCACATGGCCAGGGCGACCAGAGCGCCGGGCACGTCCTCGATCCACGGCGAGCGCACCGGCACGGAGACGTGGTACAGCGTGGTCAGGAAGACGATGGACAGGACGATCACGACCGGCCAGTACAGGACCTGGACGAGCGTCTCCGACCAGGGCACGACCCCGACCACCGCGTCCGGCCCGGCCACCATGAGGGGCAGCGCGACCGAGCCGATCAGCAGCGCGGCGATGAAGAGCAGGAAGGAGACGATCCGGGTCTTCACGATGCCCCGGACGCCGTCCAGGCCGTACATCACGGTGATCGTGTCGATGAAGACGTTCACCGCGCGGGAGCCCGACCACAGGGCGAACAGGAAGCCGATGGAGATGACGTCGGGGCGGCCGCCCTTCATCACGTCGTGCAGGATCGGCTCGGCGATCTCCTTGACGCCCTTGTCGGACAGGACGGTGCGGGAGGCCTCCAGGAGGTTGGCCTCCAGGCTGGCGATGGTGTGGGCGCCGGTCCAGTCGTCGACGTAGCCGAGCAGTCCGATGAGCGAGAGCAGCAGCGGTGGTACGGACAGCAGGGTGAAGAAGGCGGCCTCGGCGGCGAGGCCGAGGATGCGGTACTCCATGCAGGAATTGACGGTGTCCTTGAGCAGCAGCCAGGCCGTCCTGCGCTTGGAGACGTTCCGGTAGAGGGCTCTGGCCCGGTGGAGCCGGCCGGAGGGCCGCTCGGGGGTATCGCTTGCTGGCTGCACGCCCTAACGGTATCCGTCACCCGGGGCCGTCCTCACCTCACGGGGCTCCGCCCGGGGCGGACGCGCTGAGCGGGGCCGTTGTGTCAGGCTGGAGGCCACCACCACCGCCCCGGGTAGGTTCGCAGACATGGCAGGCAACAGCACGCACACCGTGACCAACCAGCCGCCCCCACTGGTCGGGTACGACCTGTTCGGAGCCGACCGGGCCCTGGTCGAGGCCGTCGAGCGGCACACCGGCCCGGAGCTGCTCGACGAGGTGCGCGCCGAGCTGTCGGGGATCGGCTCCTCGGCCGGCTCGGCACAGGTCCAGGAGTGGGGGGCGCAGGCGAACGAGCACCCACCGAGACTGCGCACCCACGACCGTTACGGCCACCGGATCGACGAGGTCGAGTTCCATCCCGCCTGGCACCGGCTGCTCGGCAAGGGCGTCGGCGCGGGCCTGACCACCGGCTGGGTACGGCCGTCCGGGCACGTCCGGCGCGCCGCCGCGTTCCTGGTCTGGACCCAGGTCGAGGCCGGCAACTGCTGTCCGCTGTCGATGACCAACGCGGCGGTGCCCGTGCTGCGCGCCGATCCGGAGCTGGCCGCCGCGTGGGAGCCACTGCTGACCTCGGTGATCTACGACCGTGAGCCGCGGCCCGCCGCCCGGAAGGCCGGCGCCCTGTTCGGCATGGGCATGACGGAGAAGCAGGGCGGCAGCGACGTCCGGGCGAACGCGACCACCGCCGCGGCGCTCGCCGAGGCCGGCACGTACGCCCTCACCGGCCACAAGTGGTTCTGCTCGGCGCCGATGTCGGACGGCTTCCTGGTGCTGGCCCAGGCGCCCGCCGGGCTCACCTGTTTCCTCGTCCCCCGGGTGCTGGAGGACGGCACCCGCAACGTCTTCCTCCTCCAGCGGCTCAAGGACAAGCTCGGCAACCGGTCGAACGCGTCCGCCGAGGTCGAGTTCGACGGGACCTGGGCGCGGCGCGTGGGCGAGGAGGGGCGCGGGGTGCGGACCATCATCGAGATGGTCGCCGCCACCCGGCTCGACTGTGTGCTGGGCTCGGCGGGGCTGATGCGGCAGGCGGTGGCGCAGGCCGTGCACCACGCCACGCACCGCGAGGCGTTCGGCGGGCGGCTGTCCGACAAGCCGCTGATGCGCAACGTGCTGGCCGACCTCGCGATCGAGTCGGAGGCCGCGACCACCCTGGCACTGCGCCTGGCCGCCGCCTACGACGACGGCGGCGAGTCCGAACGTGCCTTGCTGCGGCTGGCGTTGCCGGCCGCCAAGTACTGGGTGACCAAGCGCTGCGCGCCGCTCGTCGTGGAGGCCGCCGAGTGCCTGGGCGGCAACGGCTACGTGGAGGAGTCGGGCCTGCCCCGACTGGTCCGCGAGTCCCCGCTCAACTCGGTCTGGGAGGGCGCCGGCAACATCCAGGCCCTGGACGTGCTCCGCGCGCTGCAACGCGAACCGGGCGCACTGGACGCCTACCTCCAGGAGATCGGCCGCGCCCACGGCGCCGACCACCGCCTGGACCGCGCGGTCAAGGACCTCTTCTCCGAACTGGCCGACCTGGAGGGCATGGAGTCCCGGGCCAGGCGGCTGGTGGAACGGCTGGCGACAGTCCTCCAGGGCTCGTTGCTTGTCCGCTTCGCACCACCGGAGGTGGCGGACGCCTTCTGCGCATCGAGGCTCGGCAACGACTGGGGCTCGACCTTCGGCACGCTGCCGAGCGGCTTGGATCTCACGGCGGTTGTGGACCGGGCCCGAGCCTGCTGAGAACGCTCACTGCAACTCCCAAGGGGCGCGGGGCTGTATTGAATATGCGGCTACCGCCGCGCGGGCGCGAGCAACCCGACACAACCGCCGGCCGCCAACGCACCTGGCAGCGCACCCCCTGCTGCGAACGGCTCCCACCGGGCGGCAGGGGTGGTGCTGCGCCGACACGGCACCACCCCCACCTCTTCGGCCCATGTACAGGCCACTGACGCCATGGCGTCGGCTCAAGTTTCGGCCACCCCCGGCCCGTTCACCAGGGTTGCAAGGGGTTGCAACATATCGGTGACTGTGTGCGGACTGTGTGCCTCCGGCACCGGAAAACGGCAGTATGAGACGCGCAGTCGGACCGGAAACCGCCGCCCGGTCGGCTTGACAGCGACTCATCGATGCCTTTTTCGAGGCGTATCCGGGAGGACCTCAGTGGGGAACCCGCCGATGGACGTGGCGCGACTCGCCGCGAAGGACGCGGCGCAGGCGGCGCGGGTACTGAACGAGGTGCGCGAGGCCAGACTCGCCGGACAGCGTGGGCGGCTCGCGCCCCGTCCGGTGATCGAACAGTCCTGGGGGCGGATGCTGCGCAGCGGCGTCGATCCCGACCACGACTTCCGTTCGGGGCTGCTGTCCGCCGACGAAGTGCGGCGCAGGCGTGAGGAGTCACCGCTCAGAGACGTGCTGCCGGTGCTGCGCGAGGGGCTGCTTTCGGTCGCGGACGTCGCCCAGCACATCATGGTGGTGGCCGATGCCGACGGCCGGGTGCTGTGGCGGGAGGGATCCTCCCCGGTGCTGCGCAAGGCGGACGGGCTCGGCTTCGAACTGGGCGCCGACTGGCGCGAAGACGTCGTCGGGACCAACGGGATCGGCACCCCGGCGGTGGTACGCAGACCCGTGCAGGTGTTCGCCGCCGAGCACTTCGTCCGCTCGCACGTCTCCTGGACGTGTTCCGGCGCCCCGATCACCGACCCCCGGGACGGCAGCCTGCTCGGTGTGGTGGATGTCAGCGGGCCGCTGGAGACGATGCATCCGGCCACCCTGGCCTGGGTGAACTCGGTGGCGAAGCTCGCCGAGGCCCGGCTGCGGGAGCTGCATCTGGACGCGCTGGAGCGGCTGCGGGCGGTCGCGGCTCCGGTGCTGGCCCGGCTCGGCGGCCGGGCGCTGGTGGTGGACGCCGACGGCTGGACCGCGGCGGTCACCGGCATGCCCTATCCACGGCGGCTCGCGTTGCCCAAGTCGCTGTCGCCGGGTCGCCGGTGGCTGCCCGCCCTCGGGCTGTGCGCGGTGGAGCCGCTGGCCGGAGGCTGGCTGCTGCGGACGGCGGAGGAGCCGGCGCCGGTGGGCGGGGGCCGGCTCGTGCTCGACCTGGGCCGCCCGCGCCGCCCTTTGGTGACGGTCGGCGGCGGCGCCGGTTCGTGGTCCCGTGAACTCAGTCCCCGGCATGCCGAGTTGCTGTATCTGCTGGCCGTGCGGCGCGCCGGGCGCAGTGCGGCCGGGCTGGCCGAGGACATCTTCGGGGACGCCTCACGGACCGTGACCGTACGCGCCGAGATGTCCAGGATCCGGCGGTATCTCGGGACACTTCTCGAACACCGGCCGTACCGCTTCCGTGAGGACGCCGAGATCGAGGTGCTGCTCCCCGACGACCCCGGCGACCTGCTGCCGTACTCGACCGCCCCGGCCGTGACGGCGGGCCGGATGCCGGGTCCCCGGCCCAGCTGAACGCCCCCGCCTCCGAACGTATTCGACGCATCCGGGGCATCCCAGGAGGTATCTTCCGCATATTTGCGGAGTCTTCGAGGTACGGCGCCTTCGGCTGCCGTAGCATCCGAGTACGGGCCTCCCCACCTGCTCCTTGGTCAACGCTCGGACCATCAGGCGCAGTTGGCCCGCCCTGGGAGGACACATGAAGCATCGCGGCAGACACCGGCGGCGCAGACGGGGTGCGGCCCTGCGCGCTGCCCTGGCCGGGACCGCGCTGGCGCTCACGGCGACGGCCACGATCGTCAGCGCCTCGCAGGCCACGGTCGCCGAGGACCCCGGCGCGCTGAAGCCCCTGACCTCCGCGTCCGACTTCGCCCCGCTGCAACTCCAGGAACACCTCGTGCCGCGCCGCTCGCTGGACCGGCTCGCCTCGGCGATGGGCGGCACGGTCGGGGTCGCCGACGTCCTGGCCGAGGCCGACCACACCCTGCGTGAGGCGGCCGACTGCGGCTCCGGCGACCGGGACTCGCTGCCGGTCACCCCGGCCGCCGCCGAGGCGTACTGCTGGGACCCCACCGACACCCTCACCGACGACTGGCAGCCGGCCTCGGTGACCACCTCCTCGGAGGCGGACGACGACGGCCTGTGGGGCGCCAACCGCGTCGTCCTGGCCGGCTGGACGCACAGCACCAGCAGCGGCCCCGCCGCCTCCCGGGGCCTGGCCCGGGTCGCCGTGATCAACGCGAACACCCCCGCCCACCCCTCCTACTCCTGGGTCCTGCTGACCGTGCCCAGCGCCGACGGCAGCACCTACCGGGGCCTGACCTCGCAGATCTCCGGCATGGCCTGGTACGAGGACAAGCTCCTGGTCACCACCGTCCAGGGCAGTGCCGAAGCGCTCTACGTCTACGACCTGAACCGCATCCAGCGGACCTCGGTGCCGGCCGAGGCGATAGGCCGGGTGCCCGGCGGCTGGTCGGCCGACGGCTTCCGGTACGTGATGCCGGCCGTGGGCTCGTACCGCTTCACCGCCGGGGCCTGCTCCCGGACCGGCGCGCCCTGTCCGAGCGCGCTCTCGGTGGACCGGGGGACGGCCCCGGACAGCCTGGTCCTCGGCGAGTGGACGCCTGCCGGCAGCGATCAGCACGCCCGGCTGTGGCGGTACGCGTTCGACGACGACCCCAAGCGTGGCGGACTGCTCGCCACGGACACCTTCGGCCGGGCCGACGCGGTCGAGGCGTACCGGACCGGGGCCTCGGAGATCCGGGGTGTCCTGTCGTACCGGCCACCGGGCGCGACGGACTCCGAGTGGTACGTCGGGCACCTCCCCGGCGCCATGGACGGGCACGGCAGCCTGTGGCGCCAGGACGCCAAGGGCGCGCGGGCGGCCGACTGCGGCTCGGACGCCTCGCACCGCTGCTGGGCCGAGGGCACCGGCTCGCTGTCCTACGCGCCGGACACGGGCGAGGTGTGGTCGGTCACGGACCACATGCTGTTCTCGGTCCCGCTGCGCTCGATCGACGCGTCGCTCGGATAGCGGCTGTCGACATGCCCGGGGCCGGGATGATTGCCTGGCCCCATGAGCAGCATCGTCGTGACCACCTGGTCCCTGGAGCAGACCTCCCCGGCCGACCTCCTGCCCGCCGCCGCCCCGGACGGCGACACGGGCGGGGTCGTCCGCGCCGAGGTGCCCTCCCCCGAGTTCAGCCGCTTCCTCTACGCCTCGGTCGGCGGTGACATCCGCTGGACCGACCGGCTGGGCTGGAGCCACGCCCGCTGGCAGCAGTACCTGGCGCGGCCGGGCGTGGAGACCTGGGTCGCGTACGACCGGGGCACCCCGGCGGGCTATGTCGAGCTCGACCCGCAGGACGACGGGGCCGTGGAGATCGCCTACTTCGGTCTGCTCCCGGCCTTCCGTGGTCGCCGCATCGGCGGTCACCTGCTCTCGTACGGCGCCGCGCGCGCCTGGGACCTGGCGGAGCGGTGGTCAGTGCGGCCGCCGACGAAGCGGGTGTGGCTGCACACGTGCAGTCTGGACGGCGAGCACGCGATGGCGAACTACCAGCGGCGGGGTTTCCGGCTGTTCGACACCAAGGTCACGGAGGAACCGGACGTCTCGGCACCCGGACCGTGGCCCGGGGCGCACACCACCGCGTGAAACGGGGCGTGACCCACAACACTCTGTCTCATTATTCAGAATAGATTAGTCCGAATCGCGGACGATGGTGGACTGGCCGGAGATCCGCGTGACACGCTTCCGTCATGTCTGGAACTGGAATTGCCTTGGTGAGTCGGCTCCACGTCGACCTCGGCCGCATGTCCAGCGCCATCTGTCCGGCGGGCTGAGAGCACAGCACCGCCGCGCCTCCCTGTCCAGACCTCCCCTTGCGCAGTGCCGCGCAGACATGCCCCCGTGCGCCCGCAGGCGCAGGTCAGAGCCGCTTCCCCGCTGTCTGAAGGACGTATATCGCCATGGCCGCCACCCCACAGAACCCTGCCGCCTCCGCGCCCCGCCGCAAGGTGAGCCGTCACCGCGGCGAGGGGCAGTGGGCTATGGGTCACTACACCCCGCTCAACGGCAACGAACAGTTCAAGAAGGACGACGACGGTCTCAATGTGCGGACACGCATTGAGACGATCTACTCCAAGCGCGGCTTCGACTCGATCGACCCCAACGACCTGCGCGGACGGATGCGCTGGTGGGGTCTGTACACCCAGCGCAAGCCCGGCATCGACGGCGGCAAGACGGCCGTCCTGGAGCCGGAGGAGCTGGACGACAAGTACTTCATGCTGCGGGTGCGGATCGACGGCGGCCGGCTCACCACGCAGCAGCTGCGGGTGATCGGTGAGATCTCGCAGGAGTTCGCGCGGGGCAGCGCGGACATCACCGACCGGCAGAACATCCAGCTGCACTGGATCCGGATCGAGGACGTGCCCGAGATCTGGAACCGTCTTGAGGCGGTCGGGCTCTCCACCACCGAGGCGTGCGGTGACTGCCCGCGTGTCGTGATCGGCTCGCCGGTCGCCGGCATCGCCGAGGACGAGATCATCGACGGCACCTGGGCGATCGACGAGATCCACGAGCGGTACATCGGCAGCAAGGAGTTCTCCAACCTGCCGCGCAAGTTCAAGACGGCGATCTCCGGCTCCCCGCTCCTGGACGTGGTGCACGAGATCAACGACGTGGCGTTCGTCGGCGTCGAGCACCCCGAGCACGGTCCCGGCTTCGACCTGTGGGTGGGCGGCGGCCTGTCCACCAACCCGAAGATCGGCGTCCGGCTCGGCGCCTGGGTGCCGTTGAACGAGGTCCCGGAGGTCTGGGCCGGCGTGGTCGGCATCTTCCGTGACTACGGCTACCGGCGGCTGCGCACCCGCGCCCGTCTGAAGTTCCTGGTCGCCGACTGGGGCCCGGAGAAGTTCCGCCAGGTGCTGGAGGACGAGTACCTCAAGCGTCCGCTCGTCGACGGCCCCGCCCCCGGCGAGCCGGTCCAGCGCTGGCGCGACCACGTCGGTGTGCACCGGCAGCAGGACGGCAACTTCTACGTCGGGTTCGCCCCGCGCGTCGGCCGCGTGGACGGAGCCACCCTGGCGAAGATCGCGGACCTCGCCGAGGCGCACGGCTCGGGCCGGGTGCGGACCACCGTCGAACAGAAGATGATCATCCTCGATGTCGTGGAGGCGCAGGTCGAGTCGCTGGTCGAGGCCCTGCAGGCGCTGGACCTGACCGCCAAGCCGTCCACGTTCCGGCGCGGCACCATGGCCTGCACCGGCATCGAGTACTGCAAGCTCGCCATCGTCGAGACCAAGCAGCGCGGCAGCTCGCTCATCGACGAGCTGGAGCGCCGGCTGCCCGAGTTCGACGAGCCGCTCACCATCAACCTCAACGGCTGCCCGAACGCCTGCGCCCGTATCCAGGTCGCGGACATCGGCCTCAAGGGCCAGCTGGTCCTGAACGACGAGGGCGAGCAGGTCGAGGGCTACCAGGTGCACCTGGGCGGCGCGCTCGGCCTGGAGGCCGGGTTCGGCCGCAAGGTGCGTGGTCTCAAGGTGACCGCGGACGAGCTGCCGGACTACGTCGAGCGGGTGCTCAGGCGCTTCCAGGCGGAGCGCGCGGACGGCGAGCGGTTCGCCGCCTGGGCCGCCCGCGCCGACGAGGAGGCCCTGTCATGAGCGAGCGGGCCGCCCCCTTCTACTGCCCCTACTGCGGGGACGAGGACCTGCGTCCCAGCGACGAGAGTCACGGCGCCTGGGAATGCGCGGCCTGCAACCGCGCATTCCAGCTGAAGTTCCTCGGGCTGCTCGCCCGGGGGCTGAAGCACTCCGAAGCTGGAGGGGAACAGATATGACCACCGCTCAGGAAGAGCGAACCACCGAGGAGTTGAAGGCGCTGGCCGAGCAGGCCGGCCGCGATCTCGAAGACGCCTCCGCCCTGGAGATCCTCCAGTGGGCGGTGGACACCTTCGGCAAGGGCTTCTGCGTGACCTCCTCCATGGAGGACGCGGTGGTGGCCCATCTGGCGTCCCGCGTCCAGAAGGGCGTCGACGTCGTCTTCCTCGACACCGGCTACCACTTCCCGGAGACCATCGGCACCCGGGACGCGGTCGAGGCCGTGATGGACGTCAACGTCATCACCCTCACCCCGCGCCAGACGGTCGCCGAGCAGGACGCGGAGTACGGCCCCCGGCTGCACGACCGCGACCCCGACCTGTGCTGCAGGCTCCGCAAGGTGCTGCCCCTGGAGCGGGGCCTGAAGAACTACACCGCCTGGGCGACCGGGCTGCGCCGCGACGAGTCCGAGACCCGGGCCGACACCCCGGTCGTCGGCTGGGACGAGAAGCGGCAGAAGGTCAAGATCTCCCCGATCGCCCGCTGGACCCAGGACGACGTGGACGCCTACGTCGCCGAACACGGGGTACTGACCAACCCCCTGCTGATGGACGGCTACGCCTCCGTCGGCTGCGCCCCCTGCACCCGCCGGGTGCTGGAGGGCGAGGACGCGCGCGCCGGCCGCTGGGCCGGGCGGGCCAAGACCGAGTGCGGACTGCACGGATGACGACCATCGGGCTTTCGACGAACCAGGAGAACAACGTGACGACCGGAGCCACCGTCTGGCTCACGGGTCTGCCGAGTGCCGGCAAGACCACCATCGCGCACGAGCTGGCCGGCCGGCTGCGCGAGGAGGGCCACCTCGTCGAGGTGCTCGACGGCGACGAGATCCGCGAGTTCATCTCCGCGGGCCTCGGCTTCAGCCGCGAGGACCGGCACACCAACGTGCAGCGCATCGGCTTCGTCGCCGAGCTGCTGGCCCGCAACGGCGTCAAGGCGCTCGTCCCGGTGATCGCCCCCTACGCCGACAGCCGTGACGCGGTGCGCAAGCGCCACGCGGAGAACGGCACCGCGTATGTGGAGGTGCACGTGGCGACGCCGGTCGAGGTGTGCTCCGTACGCGATGTGAAGGGTCTGTACGCCAAGCAGGCCGCGGGTGAGCTGTCCGGGCTGACCGGCGTCGACGACCCCTACGAGGAGCCCGATACGCCCGATCTGCGGATCGAGTCGCAGCACCAGAGCGTGCAGGAGTCCGCGGCGTCCGTGTACGCCCTGCTGAGCGGGAAGGGACTGGCATGACGACGACTGTGGCGGCTCACGGCGAGGGCACCGGCACCCCGTACGCCCTGTCGCATCTGGACGCGCTGGAGTCCGAGGCGGTCCACATCTTCCGCGAGGTGGCGGGCGAGTTCGAACGGCCGGTGATCCTCTTCTCCGGCGGCAAGGACTCCATCGTCATGCTGCACCTCGCCCTGAAGGCCTTCGCCCCCGCCGCGATCCCCTTCTCCCTGCTGCACGTGGACACCGGACACAACTTCCCCGAGGTCCTCGAATACCGGGACCGCACGGTCGAGCGGCACGGACTGCGCCTCCACGTGGCCTCCGTACAGGACTACATCGACCGCGGTGTGCTCCGCGAGCGGCCCGACGGCGTCCGCAACCCGCTCCAGACGCTGCCGCTCACGGAGAAGATCCAGAGCGAGAAGTTCGACGCCGTCTTCGGCGGCGGCCGCCGCGACGAGGAGAAGGCCCGCGCCAAGGAACGCGTGTTCTCCCTGCGCGACGAGTTCTCCCAGTGGGACCCCCGCCGCCAGCGCCCCGAGCTGTGGAACCTCTACAACGGCCGGCACGCCCCCGGCGAACACGTCCGCGTCTTCCCCCTCTCCAACTGGACCGAGCTCGACGTCTGGCAGTACATCGCCCGCGAGGGCATCGATCTGCCGCAGATCTACTTCGCCCACGAGCGCGAGGTCTTCCAGCGCGGCGGGATGTGGCTGACCGCCGGCGAGTGGGGCGGCCCGAAGGGCGCCGAGACCGTCGAGAAGCGGCAGGTGCGCTACCGGACCGTCGGTGACATGTCCTGCACCGGCGCGGTGGACTCCGGCGCCGACAGCATCGAGAAGGTGATCACCGAGATCGCCGCCTCCCGGCTCACCGAGCGCGGCGCCACCCGGGCCGACGACAAGCTCTCCGAGGCCGCGATGGAAGACCGCAAGCGCGAGGGGTACTTCTAGCCATGAGCACCAGCACCACGGAACTCGGCCTCGCCGAGACGACCCTGCTGCGGTTCGCGACCGCCGGCTCCGTCGACGACGGCAAGTCCACCCTGGTCGGACGGCTGCTGCACGACTCCAAGTCGGTCCTCACCGACCAGCTGGAAGCCGTCGAACGCGCCTCGGCCAGCCGCGGTCAGGACACCCCCGACCTCGCTCTGCTCACCGACGGCCTGCGCGCCGAGCGGGAACAGGGCATCACCATCGACGTGGCCTACCGCTACTTCGCCACCCCGAAGCGCCGGTTCATCCTCGCCGACACCCCCGGCCACGTGCAGTACACCCGCAACATGGTCACCGGCGCCTCCACCGCCGAGCTGACCGTGATCCTGGTCGACGCCCGCAACGGCGTCGTCGAGCAGACCCGCCGCCATGCCGCGATCGCGGCCCTGCTCCGGGTCCCGCACGTCGTCCTCGCGGTCAACAAGATGGACCTGGTCGACTACCAGGAGCCGATCTTCGCGGGGATCGCCGAGGAGTTCACGGCGTACGCGACCGAGCTGGGCGTTCCCGAGGTCACCGCGATCCCGATCTCGGCGCTCGTCGGCGACAACGTCGTGGAGCCGTCCGCGAGCATGGACTGGTACGGCGGCCCGACCGTCCTGGAGCACCTGGAGACCGTCCCGGTCAGCCACGACCTGGCGCACTGCCACGCCCGGCTGCCCGTGCAGTACGTGATCCGCCCGCAGACCGCCGAGCACCCGGACTACCGGGGCTACGCCGGCCAGATCGCGGCCGGCACGTTCCACGTCGGCGAGGCGGTCACGGTCCTGCCGTCCGGCCGTACCACGACGATCTCCGGCATCGACCTCCTTGGTGAGCCGGTCGACGCGGCGTGGACCACCCAGTCGGTGACCATCCTGCTCACGGACGACATCGACGTCTCGCGCGGCGACCTGCTCGTCCCGACCAAGGACGCCCCGGCGACCACCCAGGACGTCGAGGCGACCGTCTGCCACGTGGCCGACCAGCCGCTGACCGTCGGGCACCGGGTGCTGCTCAAGCACGGCACCCGCACGGTCAAGGCGGTCGTCAAGGACATCCCGTCCCGTCTCACGCTCGACGACCTGTCCCTGCACCCGCACCCGGGACAGCTCGTCGCCAACGACATCGGCCGGGTGAAGATCCGTACCGCCGAGCCGCTGCCGGTCGACTCCTACGCGGACTCGCGGCGCACCGGCTCGTTCATCCTGATCGACCCCGCCGACGGCACCACGCTCACCGCGGGCATGGTCGGCGAGTCGTTCGCCTCCCCCGAGCCGGTCAAGGACGAGCCCGAAGACGACGGCTGGGACTTCTGACATGACGATGACCGACGTCTACTCGACGTTCGCGAAGGAGGGCGGCCGCGTCGGCAGCGGTGCTCTCGGGAGCGGGCAGGGCGGGGTGGCGCGATGTGCGCGATGACGTACGCGCACTGCCTGCGCGCCCTGGCCCCCCACCCGACGTCCCGGATGCGACGAAGACCTGCCGACCTCCCGGCCACGACCTGAAAGACCGTGACCGCCGGGCCAACGAGAGGAAAGCCTCCCGTGCCTGCCAACCGCTCAGCCCTCCTTCGCCGCGGCATAGCCGCGCTCGCCGCGCTCCCCCTGCTCACGCTCGCCGCCTGCGGGTACGGGTCGGACTCCGACAAGAGCGACACCACCAAGGTCGCCGCCGGAGCCAAGAAGATCGACGGCCTCGACACCGTCAAGATCGGCTACTTCGGCAACCTGACCCACGCGACGGCGCTGGTCGGCAACCAGAAGGGCTTCTTCCAGAAGGAGCTCGGCGCCACCAAGGCCAAGTACGCGATCTTCAACGCCGGGCCCTCCGAGATCGAGGCGCTCAACTCGGGCTCCATCGACATCGGCTGGATCGGCCCCTCCCCGGCGATCAACGGCTACACCAAGTCCAACGGCACCGACCTGAAGATCATCGGCGGTTCTGCGTCCGGCGGCGTGAAGCTGGTCGTCAACCCGAAGAAGATCAAGACGCCGGCGGACGTCAAGGGCAAGAAGATCGCGACCCCGCAGCTGGGCAACACGCAGGACGTGGCGTTCCTCAACTGGATCGCCGACCAGGGCTGGAAGGTCGACGCGCAGAGCGGCAAGGGTGACGTCACGGTCGTCCGCACCGACAACAAGATCACCCCGGACGCCTACAAGGCGGGCTCCATCGACGGCGCCTGGGTGCCGGAGCCGACCGCGTCCAAGCTGGTCGCCGAGGGTGCGAAGGTGCTGCTCGACGAGTCGTCGCTGTGGCCCGACAAGAAGTTCGTGATCACGAACATCGTCGTGTCGCAGAAGTTCCTCAAGGAGCACCCGAAGGTCGTCGAGGCCGTCCTCAAGGGCTCGGTCGAGACCAACAAGTGGATCAACGCCAATCCGGACGCGGCGAAGGCCTCGGCCAACAAGCAACTGGCGATCGACTCCGGCAAGGCGCTGCCCGACGACGTCCTGAACTCGGCCTGGCCGTCCATCAAGTTCACCGACGACCCGCTGGCCGCCACCCTCAACACCGAGGCCCAGCACGCCGTCAAGGCGGGTCTGCTCACCGACCCGCTGCTGAAGAACATCTACGACCTGACGATCCTCAACAAGGTGCTGAAGTCCGACGGCCAGAGCCCGGTCGACGCCGCCGGTCTCGGCAGCAGCTGACGCCGATCCCGACGAGATCCCAGGAGGTGACGACCATGGCCACGACCACGACACTCGCCAAGGCCGACGAGTCGGTCGAGTACGCGGCACGCCTTGAGCATGTCTCGAAGTCCTTCGCGACTCCGGGCGGGCAGCAGCTCGTCCTGGACGACATCACCCTCGATGTCGCGCCGGGCGAGTTCGTCACCCTCCTGGGGGCCTCGGGCTGCGGCAAGTCCACGCTGCTGAACCTGGTGGCGGGGCTCGACCGGCCCACGGCGGGCTCCATCGCGACGGACGGGCGGCCCGCCCTGATGTTCCAGGAGCACGCCCTCTTCCCGTGGCTGACCGCGGGCAAGAACATCGAACTCGCCCTCAAGCTGAGGGGAGTTCCCAAGAGCGACCGCCGGGACAAGGCCGAGCAGCTGCTCGAACTGGTCCGGCTGAAGGGCGCGTACGGCAAGCGGGTCCATGAGCTGTCCGGCGGTATGCGCCAGCGGGCGGCACTGGCCCGCTCGCTCGCCCAGGAGAGCAGACTGCTGCTGATGGACGAGCCGTTCTCGGCCCTGGACGCCATCACCCGGGACGTGCTGCACGACGAGCTGACCCGGATCTGGCAGGAGACGGGGCTCTCCGTCCTGTTCGTCACGCACAACGTGCGCGAGGCGGTACGGCTCGCGCAGCGGGTGATCCTGCTGTCGTCCCGGCCGGGCCGGATCGCCCGCGAGTGGGAGGTCGGCATCCCGCAGCCGCGCCGCATCGAGGACGCGCCCGTGGCCGAGCTGTCCCTTCAGATCACCGATGTACTGCGTGGGGAGATCCGCCGTCATGGCCAGCACTGACACGACAGCCTCCCAGGACTCCGGGAGCGTGGAGGCGGGTCTGGACGCGCTGGAGACCACGGCCACCGGCCGGCCGTCCCTTCGCCAGACCTTCACCGCCAAGATCCTGCCCCCGATCGTCGCGCTCGCCGTGGTCCTCGTGGTCTGGACGCTCCTCGTCCCGGTCGTCGACGACCCGTCCAAGCTGCCCTCGCCGACGGCGGTGGGCGACGCGTTCAAGGACGCCTGGCTCAAGGGCGACCTGCTCGGCTACATCTGGACCAGCGTCAGCCGCGGCCTGCTCGGCTTCCTCTTCGCTCTCGTCATCGGCACCCCGCTGGGGCTGCTGGTGGCGCGGGTGAGGTTCGTGCGCGCCGCGATCGGCCCGATCCTGTCCGGCCTGCAGTCGCTGCCGTCGGTGGCGTGGGTGCCGCCGGCCGTGATCTGGCTCGGTCTGAACAACTCGATGATGTACGCCGTGATCCTGCTCGGCGCGGTCCCCTCCATAGCCAACGGCCTGGTGTCCGGCGTCGACCAGGTGCCGCCGCTGTTCCTGCGGGCCGGACGCACCATGGGCGCGACCGGCGTCAAGGGCATCTGGCACGTCGTGCTGCCGGCGGCCATGCCCGGCTATGTGGCGGGCCTGAAGCAGGGCTGGGCGTTCTCCTGGCGCTCGCTGATGGCGGCGGAGATCATCGCGAGCTTCCCCGACCTGGGCGTGGGCCTCGGCCAGCTCCTGGAGAACGCCCGTACCGCCAGTGACATGGCGATGGTGTTCGAGGCCATCATCCTGATCCTCTTCGTCGGCATCGCGATCGACCTGCTGATCTTCAGTCCGCTGGAGCGGTGGGTGCTGCGCAGCCGCGGTCTGCTGGTGAAGAGCTGAGATCCATGCGTACGAAGCCCGTTCTCCTCGTCATCGCCCACGGCAGCCGCGATCCGCGGCACGCGGCGACCGTCCACGCCCTGGTGCGCCGGGTACGGTCGCTGCGGCCCGGGCTGCGCGTGGAGACGGGCTTCCTCGACTTCAACATCCCGTCCGTGCACGGGGTACTGGAGTCCCTGGCGGCGGAGGGCGTCCGCGACGTCGTGGCCCTCCCCCTGCTGCTGACGCGCGCGTTCCACGCGAAGGCGGACGTTCCCGCCGTCCTGCGGGAGGCGCCGCCGCAGCTGCGCATCCGTCAGGCGGACGTGCTCGGCCCGTCCCCGCTGCTGCTGTCCGCCCTGGAACGGCGGCTGCACGAGGCGGGGCTGGCCCCTGCCGACAGGTCCTCGACCGGGGTCGTACTGGCCTCGGCGGGGTCCTCCGATCCGGAGGCGATCGCGGTGATCGCGAATCTCGCGCGGGAGTGGTGGCAGACCGGCTGGTGTGCCGTGCGGCCCGCGTTCGCCTCCGCGTCCCTGCCCCGGACCGAGGACGCGGTACGGGAACTACGGGAGCTGGGCTGTGCCCGGGTGGCCGTGGCCCCGTACGTCCTCGCCCCCGGCTTCCTGCCCGACCGGATCGCCCGGGGCGCCGCTCAGGCGGACGTGCTGGCCGAGGTGCTCGGCCCGGCACCGGAGGTGGCGCGGGTGCTGCTGGAACGGTACGACGCGGCGCGCATCCCGGCCCTGGCGGCCCTGGGGGCCTGAGCGACGGGCCCGGTGTTCGCGGTCCGGCGCTCCCCTGTCCGTCGGACCGCGAACAGCCGGTCCGCGGCGGGCTCTCGCGAGCGCTTCGCCGTGGCCGGCACCTACCTCTGCGCCGCGTACGGCGAACGTGTCACACCAGGGGCTTTACCGGTTCAGGTTCCCAACCGACTTGCCCCGGTTGGGCAGTTGATCAGACGGCCGCGGTGGCGGCCTCGTCGGCGAGACGGGCGAGTTCACGGACCGGCATCGAGCCGGGCGCCCGGCACTCGCGTGCGAAGGCGTTGGCGAGCTGCTGCAGGAGGTCGTTGAGCGGGGTCGGCACGCCGTGCAGGCGGCCCAGCAGGGCGATCTCGCCGTTGAGGTAGTCGGCCTCGATGGTGCCGGTGCCGCGGCTGAGGGACTGCCAGGAGGAGCCACCGCCGCGTGGGGCGCCTTCCAGCGGGACCAGGTCCACCTTGTGGCCACGCAGCGCCCGCTGCTCCTCGGCGCTCGCGTACGCGATCCCGGCGGCGTCGAGCACGGCCTCGCCCTCGGCCCGCACCCTCTCGAAGAGAGCCATGGCCTCGTCGTCGGCGACGGGCCCGGCGACGGCCTCCAGCGCGTTGCCGAGGTTGGACAGCAGCTTGGCGTACTGCCAGCGTGCCACGTCGGGCACGACCGGTGCCTCGAAGTGCGCTTTCTCCAGGTCGGGCTACCAGCCGGGCGGTGTCGTCGGTGCCGTGCGGATGACGGCCCAGGTGCAGCATGCCGGTGAGCGGGGCGCCGCCGGCGGAGACGACGCCTGGTTCGACGAAGGTCGACGGCAGCCAGACGCAGACGCCGTAGACGTGCCGGAAGACGCGCAGGGCGAGACGCTGGCCCTCCACGCCGTTCTGGGCGCAGAACAGGGGCAGCCGCTCCGCCGCCGTGCCGCCGCCCGCGACCGGCGCCGGCCCCCAGGCCTGCAGGGCGGTCACGGTGTCCTGGGTCTTGACGGCGAGGACGAGCACGTCGTCCGCGCGCAACTCGCCCAGCTCCCCGGGCCCGGTGACGGCCGGCAGCCGGTACGTGTACTCGCCGTCCGGCACCTTCAGCCGCAGTCCGCCGTCCCGCAGCGCCGCGTGGTGCGCGCCCCGTGCCACGAGGACGACCTCGTGTCCCGCGCCGGCCAGCCGCCCGCCGATCGCCCCGCCGACGGCCCCTGCTCCGATGATGATGTAGCGCATGGGACGAGCCTCGCACAGGCGTCGCCCCTGCCTCTGGGACAGGGTCGCGGGAGCACGGCGCGGACGGTCACGCTCCCCCGGCCGTGAGCTCCGCCAGTTTGACGACCGTGTTCCAGTTCCGGGTCGTGGCGATCAGCCCCTTGTGGATCCGGGACCGGGACAGTGCCTCCGCCAGCTTGGAGCGGCCGAGGCCGTCCGGGGCGTAGAGGTACAGCGCGCGGTCGCCCAGGCGGAACTCCTCGGGGAGGTGGGCGGCGGGGTCGATGTCCGCGTAGCGCTCCGGGGCGGCCGGTCCGGAGAGGTAGGTGACGTGCAGCTGCTTGGCCGCCAGCTCGGCGGCCGGGAACGGGCAGGCGTCCACGATCGCCTTCAGGTAGGCATGGTCGCGGACGAGCACGTCGACGAGGAAGCCGAACCGCTCCTCGATCGCCTTGGTCAGGTCCGCCGCCAGGGACTCGGCGTCCCCCTGGTCGGTGGTGAAGACGGCCTGTCCGCTCTGCAGGTAGGTCGCCACGGAGTCGTGGCCCAGGCCGGTCATCAGCGTGCGCAGTTCGGCCATCGGGAGCTTCCTGTTGCCGCCCACGTTGATCCCGCGCAGCAGCGCCGCATACGTCGTCATTCGAACACCTTAGAACGGCCGTCGTGCCCCGTGGGGGTTGGCACGACGGCCGTGCCGGGCAGGCCGGGCTGCCCGAAACTCTGGCCGATCGGGCCGGTCCGGATCAACTCCTACACGCACCTGTGACTTGTTCAACAAGGTTTCGCAATCACAAAGAGGATCCGCGTCGTCGGAAGGGACACCCCTGATCATCACCCCCGAGATGGGTGGATAGATGTAGGGGCCCGACATCCTCCTGGGCGACGAGAGGCGGCCGCCTGACTTCACCGGGCAGCACGAGGAGTCGGTCTTGTCCGGCCCATACCTTCGAATCGAACGAAGGAAGCGTGAAGAGATCGTGGCGGCCGGGGGGCCGTCACCGCACACGAGGGGGCATTTCCGTCATGGATCCCGTCATGGGGAACGGAGAGACGCGGGTGCGGGGGCTGGCCGCCCGGGCCGGCGGCTGGAGCGCCCGGCACCGCTGGGCCGCCGTCGGCATATGGGTGCTGTTCGTCGTCCTGGCGATGGGGCTGGGCTCGGCGGCCGGGCGGGTCGACGTCGACGAGAGCGACCAGCTCAAGGGCGAGACCCACACCGCGGCGAAGATCATCGACGACGCGGGCATCAAGGAACCGGCGAGCGAGACGGTCCTGATCCAGTCCAGGGACGGGTCGGTCAAGGCCACGGACGCCGCGTTCAAGGCCGCCGTCACGGACGTCGTGAAGGCCGTCGACGGCACCGGCGAGGTCAGGGACGTCACCTCGCCGTACGTCACCGGGACCATCTCGAAGGACGGCCGCAGCGCGCTGGTCCAGTTCGACATGCGAGGCGACTCCGAGACGGCCGGCGACCGGGTCGAGCCGGTGCTGGACGCCGTCAAGGGCGTGCAGAAGGCGCATGACTCGCTGCGGATCGAGGAGATCGGCGGCGCCAGCATGAACAAGCAGTACGACGACGCCTTCGGCAAGGACTTCCGGCGGGCCGAGTACTCCGCCGTGCCGGTCGCCTTCGGCATCCTGCTGATCGCGTTCGGCGCCCTGGTGGCCGCGCTGCTGCCGGTGGGTCTGGCGATCACCGCGATCATGGCGACGATGGGCCTGATGGGCCTGGTCAGCCATCTGCAGCCGATGAGCGACACCGCCAACTCCGTGATGCTGCTGGTCGGCATGGCGGTCGGCGTCGACTACTGCCTGTTCTACCTGCGCCGGGAGCGCGAGGAGCGGGAGGCCGGCCGGGACGCGGGCGCCGCGCTCCGGATCGCCGCCGCCACCAGCGGCCGGGCCATCATCGTCTCCGGTGTCACGGTGTGCGTGGCGATGGCGGGCATGCTCTTCACCGGCCTCGCCGAGTTCGAGGCGATGGGCCTGGCCTCCCTGATGGTCGTCGCGGTCGCCATGGTCGGCTCCGTGACCGTCCTGCCCGCGCTGCTCTCCCTGCTGGGCCGGCGGGTCGAGAAGGGCCGTCTCCCCTTCCTGCGCCGCCGCGAGCGGGCCCACGGGCCGTCCGAGAGCCGCTTGTGGACCGCCGTGCTGCGGGGCGTCCTCGCCAAGCCCCTGGTCTCCGTGATCGTCGCGGTGGGCGCCCTGCTCGCGGTGGCCGCGCCCGCCCTCGGCATGAAGACCTCTCAGCTCACCCTGGACCAGGAGTTCGGGAACTCGCTCCCGATCGTGCAGACCTACGACCGCGTCAACCAGGCCTTTCCCGGCGGCTCCGAACCGGCCGAGGTGGTCGTCAAGGCGAAGGACGTCAACGCCCCCGAGGTCAGGCAGGCGCTGACCGACTTCAAGGAGCGGGCGATCAGTTCGGGCGCCTCGCGCGGCCCGGTCGACATCAAGCTGCACGACGCCCAGAACGTCGCCCTGATCTCCGTGCCCCTGGTCGGCGGCTCCGACCTGGACAAGGCCGGCAAGAGCCTGCAGAAGCTGCGCGACGAGGTACGGCCTGCCACCCTCGGCAAGGTCGACGGCGTGCAGGCGCCGATAACCGGAAACGTCGCGGGCAACCAGGACTTCAACGACCAGCTCCTCGGCTCGGTCGTCCCGGTCTTCGCCTTCGTCGTCGTCTTCGCCTTCCTCCTGATGCTGCTGTCGTTCCGCTCGCTGACGGTCGCGCTCACCTCGATCCTGCTCAACCTGCTCTCGGTGGGCGCCGCCTACGGCATCCTCGTCGCCGTCTTCCAGCACGGCTGGGGCGCCTCGCTGGTGGGCGCGCAGGGTGTCGGCGCGATCGTCACCTGGCTGCCGCTGTTCCTCTTCGTGATCCTGTTCGGCCTGTCCATGGACTACCACGTGTTCGTGGTCTCCCGGATCCGTGAGGCCCGGCTGCGCGGCCGCTCGACCAGGGACGCGATCCAGCACGGGGTGGTCACCACGGCCGGGGTCGTCACCAGTGCCGCCGTCATCATGGTCGCCGTGTTCGCGATCTTCGGCACGCTGTCCATGCAGTCCATGAAGCAGATGGGGGTGGGCCTGGCGGCCGCCGTCCTCATCGACGCGACGATCATCCGGGGCGTCCTGCTCCCGGCGGTCATGGCACTGCTCGGCGAGCGCAACTGGTACCTGCCCAGCTGGCTGCGGTGGCTGCCGGACCTGACCCACGACGAGTCGCCGGAGACGGAGGCACCGGCGGCGCGGGGCGAGACCGAACCCGTGCGTGTCTGAGCATCACCCGTTCGAGGGTCCGTTGGTCTCCGGGGGAACCAACGGGCCCTCGCCACGTGTCGTTGCCCGCACAGACCACTGGTGAACTTCCGGAAGTTCCGCACGAGTTCACCTAGGGTGGCGCGATCGACAACTCGGTGGTTTCGTGGTGACGGGTGATCTGGAGCGGGCGGTGGAACACGCCCGGCGGGCGACCGAGGGCCGCACCGACATGTACCCATCGCCCCGGTGCTGCCGTCCTCCGTCACCGGGCTGCTGTCCCTGGCCGTCCGGCCCCAGTACGGTCCGCCGGTGCTGCCCGCGCACGGTGACGCGGGGCGCCGGTGACGAACGCCACGTCGTCCCCCGCCGCGCGGCCCGGTCAGGCCTTTCCGGATGCGAGACTGACCGCCGGACGGCGAGAGGACGACGCCGTGTGGACCCGCACGGTCGCGGGCGCGCGGGCGTCGGGGACGACACGGAGGCGGGCGATGGACGAGGCAAGGGCGCGGGAGGTACTGGCCGCGGCGGGTGTGCTGCCCGGTGCGGCGGACGGCGCCCCGCTGCTCGCGCTGGGCGAGAACGCGGTGTTCGCCGCCGGGGACCTGGTGGTGAAGGTGGGCCGGGACAGTGAGCTCCTGGACCGGGCCCGGCGCGAGCTGGAGATCGCCGGGTGGCTGGCGGAGGCCGGTGTGCCGGCCGTGCGGGCCGCCGAACCGAAGCCGCTGCTCGTCGAGGGGCACCCGGTGACCGTGTGGCACCGGCTGCCGGATCCGGTGCGGCCGGCCGAGCCGCGGGACCTGGCCGAGCTGCTGCGGATCGTGCACGCACTGCCCTCTCCTTCCTTCGCGTTGCCGCCCCGCGAGCTGCTGGGCGGTGTGGAGCGCTGGCTGCGGCTGGCCGGGGACGCGATCGACCCCGCCGACGCGGCGTATCTGCGGGAGCGCCGGGACGGCTTCGCGGTGGCCGCGGCCGCGCTGACGCCCCGTCTGACGCCGGGGCCGATCCACGGGGACGCGCTGCCCCGCAATGTGCACATCGGCCCGGACGGCCCGGTACTGGTCGACCTGGAGACCTTCTCGTCCGACCTGCGCGAGCACGACCTGGTGGTGATGGCCCTGTCCCGGGACCGGTACGGGATGCCCACGGAGGCGTACGACACGTTCACCGAGGCCTACGGGTGGGACGTGCGGGAGTGGGAGGGGTGCGGCGTGCTGCGCGGGGCCCGGGAAACGGCGAGCTGCGCCTGGGTCGCTCAGCACGCACCGAGCAACCCGAAGGCGCTCGCGGAGTTCGAACGCCGGGTGACGTCGCTACGGGAGGGCGACGAGTCGGTGCGGTGGTACCCCTTCTGAGCACCAGCCCCCCGAAGGGGCGCGGGGCTGTATTGGATGTGCGGCTACCGCCGCGTGGGCGCGACCAGCCACGACGGCGCCGCGGACGAACAACGACGCTGCCCTTCCAGCGGATCGCTCAGACCGCCTCGGCCAGCTCCCGCAGCGGCCACGCCCCGTCCACCACCGCGTCGGCCTCTCCCTTGCGCCGCAGGAACTGCTGGAAGTCCGCCGCCCACTGCGCATACCACTCCACCTGGCGCCGGTGCAGCTCCGCCGGACCAAGCGCCGCGATCTTCGGGTGGCGCTCGGCTATCGCGCCGGCCAGGCGAGCCGCGGCGAGGGCGTCGGCCGAGGCGTTGTGGGCGGCGGCGAGGGTGATGCCGTACTCGGCGCAGACCGCTTCCAGGTTGCGCTTGCCGCGGCGGTAGCGGTCGACCCAGCGGTCGATGGTGTACGGGTCGACGACCGGCGCGGGGTCGACGCCGCCGAGGCGGTCGGAGAGGGACGGCAGGCCGTGGCGGCGCAGTTCCGCCGAGAGCAGGGTGAGATCGAAGGTCGCGTTGTAGGCGACCACCGGGACGCCGGTCTTCCAGTAGCCGGTGAGGACGTCCGCGAGGGCGTCGGCGACCTGGTCGGCCGGCCGGCCCTCCGCCGCCGCCCGCTCGTTGCTGATGCCGTGCACGGCCACCGCGTCGGCAGGGATCTCCACGCCCGGATCCGCCAGCCACTCGCGACGGCCCAGTTCCTGCCCGGCCCTGACCTCGATCACAGCCCCCGTGACGATCCGTGCCTCGCGCGGATCCGTACCCGTCGTCTCCAGGTCGAAGCCGATCAGGAGCTCCTGGTGCCAGCCCATGGGCGGCCCCCCTTCTTGGTGGTGCTTTCCCCCAGTGGTCTCCACCCTCGCATGCGCCACTGACAATCAGAGGACCGCGTTCCGCTTACCGGCGGGTGACCGTCGCGCGCGTGTCAGGACACCGGACGCGAATCCACCCAAGCCGTCTCGAACTCCTCGCGGTAGGTCGGAAAGAGCCCTGATTCCACCGCGTCGTCCGACTTGACCACCTTGTTGCCGTTGCGCAGCACCAGCACCGGCGACTCCATCCCCCGCGCCCCGCGCAGATAGGACTGCACGACGGCGACACCGTCCGACCCGTCGCCGTCCACCAGGTAGGCGGAGAAGCGGGGGGTGTCGTCGTACACCTGGATCTCGAAGGCGCCCGGGTCGCGCAGCCGGGAGCGGACCCGGCGCATGTGGAGGATGTTCATCTCGACGGAGCGGGCCAGTTCGCTCCGTTTCATCCCGAGCTCGCGTTCGCGGCGCTTGACCGCGCTGGAGGCGGGGTTGAGGAAGAGGAGCCGGACCCGGCAGCCGGTCTCGGCGAGGCGGACCAGGCGGCGGCCGGAGAAGTTCTGCACGAGCAGGTTGAGGCCGATGCCGATGGCGTCCAGGCGGCGGGCGCCGCCGAAGAAGTCCTCGGCCGGGAACTGGCGCATGAGGCGGACCCGGTCGGGGTGGACGGCGACGACGTCCGCGTACCGGTCGCCGACCAGGTCCTCGACGGCGTCCACGGGGAGCCGGCGCGCCGAGGGCACGTCGCCGCCCGCGCCGAGCATCTCCAGGAGCCGGGCGGAGGCGCGCTCGGCCTGGTCCAGGACGGCCCCGGACAGCGCCCGGTTGCGGGAGACGACGTTGCGGGTCACCTCCAGCTCGTCCAGAGCGAGTTCGACGTCCCGGCGCTCGTCGAAGTACGGCTCGAAGCACGGCCAGTGCTGCACCATCAGCTCGCGCAGCTGGGGCAGGGTGAGGAAGCTGAGCACGTTGTCGTCGGCGGGGTCGAGCAGGTAGCCCTTGCGGCGGCTGACCTCGCGGACCGCGACCGCCCGCTGGACCCACTCCTGACCGGCCGGACCGGCCGCGGCGACCACCCACTCGTCGCCGTGGACGGGTTCGTAGATGGGCCGCAGCACGGCGGCCACGACCGCGCGCATCCGCTGCTCGACGAGGTTCAGCCAGATGTAGGCCCGGCCGGCCCGCTGGGCGCGCGTACGCACCTCCAGCCAGGCGTCGGCGTCCCACTCCAGCTCCGGCCCGATGGAGCCGGTGGCGTCCATCGGCCGGGCCAGGGACACCGCGCCGGGCGGGACGTCTGTGGAGTTCCCCTCGTGACCCTCGTCACCAGGGGGCAGCTCCAGGCCTCCCGAGCCCACCCGTGCACCGCCTTCCGCTCCCCCGAGCTCTCCCCATGCCAACGATCAAGGAAGGGTACTCCGGGAGTGGTCGGCGGTGCAGCCGGATGGACAGGTCGTTTCTCAACTACCGTTTCCGGGCTGTCCGTTCTGATCAGCGAGGGCGGCCGGAGTGAGCGGATTCATAGCGGTGACGTCCCGGGGGGCGATGGAGAAGCCCTGCCAGTGGACCGGCATCGGCTGCTGGTCCTCGTCGCGCGCGATGTGGTGGAAACCGACGTTCACCCAGACCACGGGGTTGGTGAGGGTCTGCCCGTTCACGAACTTGTCGACGGTCTTGGGGTGACCGCTCGCGCAGCCAGGGTTGTTGCTGGCGAACTGCTCGCACCTGTCGTACTGGGTGAAGTAGACGTCGTGCGAAGTGAACGCGTGGCCGGGGTACTTGTTGCTTGCGCCCTGGACGATCTCGTACGACCGCGCGTGTCCGTCCTTGTTCTTTCCGGCCGTGCTGACCACGCGCCACCAGCGCATGTTCTTGGCGTCACCGGCGAGTTCCTTGGTGACGTTCGTGCGGGTGGTCCTGTTGGTGGGGGCCTCCTGACCGTGTGCGGGGGCGCTGACCTTCGAGTCGTACTGTTCGATGCGGCTCTTGGAGGAGCCGTCGAGGTCGAAGTCCAGCTTCCAGAACACGTTGTGGCTGTGGCTGGTGGCGTAGGCGTGGGCGCCCTTGCCGATCGGCCAGCCGCGGCCGTCCCCGGCGTCGTAGTCGCCCGGCGAGAGGCTGCCGGTGGCGCCGACGTTCATGTTGATCGTGCCGTCGTCCTGGAACCGCCACTCGGTCATGTACTCGTACCAGCCGACCTTGTTGACGGTGTAGATCAGCAGGTCCTTGCCCTGCTGCTGGTACACCCGGTTGCCGGTGTCGGCCTGCATCCGGTACGCGTGGCCGCGCGAACGGGTGGTGGTGCACAGGCCGTTGACGTCGGGGTGGGCCGGGTCCCAGGCGTCCGGGACCTTGACCGTCTTGATGGTACCGCCGGGACACTCGGCAGACGCGAGCGGCATCAGGCCCTGAGCGAAGCCGAAGCCGGTCAGGTCGTCGTACTCGACGCTGCCGTCGTCGTAGGGGACGTCGATCTGGCCGAGACGGGCGCTGGAGAGCACCTTGATGGGGGCCGGCTCGCCCTTGGGCTGGTAGGAGATGTGCTCCAGGACCAGTCCGGCCTTGCTGTCGTAGCGCCAGCACATCCGCCAGGTGGTGCCGGTGGAGAGCTTCTGCTCGATGCGGTAGGCCGCGGAGCAGTCGGCCGCGGCCGCGGCGGCCCGCTTCGGCTGGGCGACGGCGGGTCCGGCCGCGGTGGTCACGCCGGCGGCCAGCGCGGCCACGGACAGGCCCACGGCGGCCGTCCTGCGGGCATGACGGGTTCTGGGCACGCGCGTGCTCGCGCGCAGGTTCACGTGCATGACGAAGTGACTCCTGGTACGGGAGATGCAGGTGGAAAGTGAAAGGTGAGCGGAGGGGCCGGCTCAGCTGCCGAGCTTCACGACCTTGCGCGCGCTCAGGTCGACGATGAGCGACCTCGCGTCGATCCACGGCCCGTTCTTCACCTTGGGGAAGAGCCGCACACAGCGGTGTTCGCCGCACGCGTCGAGCGCGGCGGGCTGGGCACCCTCGGTGGCGCGGTAGACCGCGCTGTTGAGCAGCAGCTGCTGTTCCGGGTCGGTCAGTTCGGTGCCGGTGGCGTCCTTGAAGTCCGCCTTCAGGCCGGCGCCGAGCGGGTCGGCGACGAGCAGCTTGAGGGCCTCGACGTTCTCGTCGTGGCTGAGCGGCGGCTGGACACCCTTGCGACTGGTGGTCTGCTCGACCTTGCCGGTGTCGAGGTTGACGGTCCGGGTGACGAGGGTGTCGTCACGGTAGTCGTAGAAGGTCACGTCCGCGCGGCGCGGTGCGTTCGAGCTGTCCAGTTCGTTCGCGTTCGGCTCGGCGAGATCGACGCTGAGCCGCTCCGGGCCGCGCCGACCCTCGACGTTCTCCCCGGCGCTGAACATCTGCTTGGTCAGAGCGAGTTGTTCGACGCGTTTGGTCTCGTCGTCGGTCAGCGGGTCGCTGCCCGTGCCCTTCTTCCCCTCGGCCGGCGCCTGTTCCACCACGCCCGGCTTGACGGCGTCCTGTCCCTGGCCCGCCTGCTGCGCGGTGACCGCGCCGGTCCCGTCGCTCCCTCCCGACTCGTTCGCCCCTGCCGTGCCCGGCAGGGTGATCCCGACCATCACGGCGGTCCCCGCCACCGCCAGTCCCGCACCGGCCACCGCTTTGCCCAGATGGCGGTGCACTATCTTGCGCACATCTTCCCCCTACTCCCCCTTGGTCACAGGGAGTACGTTTCTGCCCCACTGGTTCGGCACACTTCGCCACATGAGCCGCTGTGTGCACTGGTCGCCGGGTAAGAGGGGCGTAAGTCACGAGGGGTTCCATTACTTTCGGGCAGACTCATGACCAAGGCGCCCCTGGGCGCGGGACCCACCTGGAAGAGTCGACTTCATGCAGGTCTGGCCTGGAGAGGCATATCCGCTCGGCGCCACGTACGACGGTGCCGGGACCAACTTCGCGGTCTTCACTGAGGCCGCGGACCGAGTGGAGCTGTGTCTGCTGCACGACGACGGCTCCGAGACGGCGGTGGAACTGCGGGAGAGCGACGCCTTCGTACGGCACGCGTACCTGCCTGGTGTGATGCCCGGGCAGCGGTACGGCTTCCGGGTGCACGGCCCGTACGACCCCGGGCGCGGGCTGCGCTGCAACTCGGCGAAGCTGCTGCTCGACCCGTACGCGAAGGCGGTCAGCGGGTCGGTGCGCTGGGGCGAGGAGGTGTACGGCTACCACTTCGGCGACCCCGACAAGCGCAACGACCTGGACTCGGCACCGCACACCATGACGTCGGTGGTGATCAACCCGTACTTCGACTGGGGCGACGACCGGCGGCCACGCACCGAGTACCACCACACCGTGATCTACGAGGCCCATGTGAAGGGCCTCACCATGCGCCACCCCGGCCTGCCGGAGGAGCTGCGCGGCACCTACGCGGGCCTGGCCCACCCGGCCGTCATCGAGCACCTGACGGCGCTGGGCGTCACCGCCCTGGAGCTGATGCCGGTCCACCAGTTCGTGAACGACCACCGGCTGGTCGACATGGACCTGAACAACTACTGGGGCTACAACACCATCGGCTTCTTCGCCCCGCACAACGCGTACGCCTCCTGGGGCGACCGCGGCCAGCAGGTCCTGGAGTTCAAGTCGGCGGTCCGGGCGCTGCACGAGGCCGGCATCGAGGTGATCCTCGACGTGGTCTACAACCACACCGCCGAGGGCAATCACCTGGGCCCGACGCTGTCCTTCCGCGGCCTGGACAACCCGTCCTACTACCGCCTGACCGACGACCCGCGCTACTACATGGACACCACCGGCACCGGCAACTCGCTGCTGATGCGGTCTCCGCACGTCCTCCAGATGATCATGGACTCGCTGCGCTACTGGGTCACCGAGATGCACGTCGACGGCTTCCGCTTCGACCTCGCGGCGACCCTCGCCCGGCAGTTCCACGAGGTGGACCGGCTGTCGTCGTTCTTCGACCTGGTGCAGCAGGACCCGGTGGTCTCCCAGGTGAAGCTGATCGCCGAGCCGTGGGACGTCGGCGAGGGCGGCTACCAGGTGGGCAACTTCCCGCCGCTGTGGACCGAGTGGAACGGCAAGTACCGCGACACCGTGCGCGACCTGTGGCGCGGCGAGCCGCGCGCACTGGCGGAGTTCGCGTCCCGGCTGACCGGCTCCTCCGACCTCTACCAGGACGACGGCCGCCGCCCGCTGGCCTCCATCAACTTCGTCACCTGCCACGACGGCTTCACGCTGCACGACCTGGTGGCCTACAACGACAAGCACAACCAGGCCAACGGCGAGGACAACCGGGACGGCGAGAGCCACAACCGCTCGTGGAACTGCGGGGTGGAGGGGCACACCGACGATCCCGCGATCCTTGAGCTGCGCGAGCGCCAGATGCGGAACTTCGTCGCCACCCTGATGCTGTCCCAGGGCGTGCCGATGATCAGCCACGGCGACGAGTTCGCGCGCACGCAACAGGGCAACAACAACGCCTACTGTCAGGACAACGAGCTGTCCTGGGTGGACTGGCCGGCCGCCGAGGAGGGCAGCGAGCTGCTGGCCTTCACGCGCGCGATGGCGCGGCTGCGCAAGGAGCATCCGGTCTTCAGGCGCCGCCGCTTCTTCCACGGCCGCCCCGTGGAGGGCACCCACGACGAGCTCTCCGACATCGCCTGGTTCACCCCGGAGGGCCACGAGATGGCCCAGCGGGACTGGGACTCGACCCAGGCGTCGGCTCTCACCGTGTTCCTCAACGGCAACGCGATCTCGGAACCGGACGCCCGGGGGCAGCGGATCGCCGACGACTCGTTCCTGCTGATGTTCAACGCGTCCCCGGACACGCTGGACTTCGCGGTGCCGGTGAATCACGGCCGCCAGTGGGAGGTGGTGGTCGACACGGCACGGGCGGAGGGCGCATCGGCGGGCACGAAGGTGGATGCGGGAGAAACACTGACACTGATCGGCCGGAGCCTGACTGTGTTGAAGAGGCCGGCGTAGGGATGCGTGCTCCAATGGGCTGTGGGGCAGGTGCGGACCGGTGGGGGCCGGTCGCGCAGTTCCCCGCGCCCCTTTGGGGCGCGTACCGCGCGTGGTGACACAGAAGCCGACCAGACGGGTACTTACGTCCGCATGACAGCCGAGCGAATCGCCCTCACCGTCCCGACGGCCACCTACCGACTCCAGCTCCAGCCCGGCTTCCCTTTCTCGGCGGCTTCCGCGGCCGTGCCGTACCTCGCCTCGCTCGGCGTCTCCCACCTCCACCTCTCCCCTGTCCTGGAGGCCGTCCCCGGCTCCACCCACGGCTACGACGTCGTCGACCACGCGCGCGTGCGCGAGGAGCTCGGCGGCGAGGAGGGGCTGCGGGCGCTCTCGCACACCGCGCGGGAACACGGTCTCGGCCTCGTCGTGGACATCGTGCCGAACCACATGGCGATGTCCCCCCGGCACAACCACGCCCTGTGGGAGGTGCTGCGGGAGGGCCCGAAGTCGCCGTACGCGCGCTGGTTCGACGTCGACTGGGAGGCGCAGGGCGGGCAGCTGCTGGTGCCAGTGCTGGGCGGGCCGGTCGGCGAGGTGCTCGGGCAGCTGGTGGTCGACGGCGACGTGCTGCGTTATCACGAGCACGCCTTCCCGCTCCGCCAGGGCACCGCGGACCTGCCGCTGCCGGAGCTGCTGGACGCCCAGTGGTACCGCCCGGTGTGGTGGCGGCTGGCCCGCACCGAGCTGAACTACCGGCGGTTCTTCAGCATCTCGGAGCTGATCGGGGTGCGGGTGGAGGACCCGGAGGTGTTCGAGGCCACCCACGCCAAGATCCTCCAGCTGCTGCACGAGGGCGTGGTGGACGGGCTGCGCGTCGACCATCCCGACGGTCTCGCCGACCCCGACGGCTACCTCGCGCGGCTGCACGAGGCGACCGGCGGGCGCTGGACGGTCGTGGAGAAGATCCTGGCCGACGGCGAGCAGCTGCCGGCCGGCTGGCCGGTCGCGGGGACCACCGGGTACGACGCCCTGCGGCAGGTGGACGGCCTGTTCACGGATCCCGCCGGCGCCGGTGAACTGCTCGGCCAGTACCGCAGGTTCGCCGCCCCGCAGACGGACCGGGGCGGCGAGTGGGCCGCGACGGTGCGGCGGGCGGCGTACAACGTGATCACGCACGAGCTGGCGGCCGAGACGGACCGGCTGACACGGGCCGCCACGCGCGTGTGCGCGACATCGGCGGATCCCGCACTGCGCGACCGGGCGCCCTGGGCGCTGCGCACCGCGCTGCAGGAGCTGCTGGTGCGGATGCGGGTGTACCGGCCGTACGCCTGCGGTGACGTGGCCGCCGTGGTCACCGAGGAGGCCGCCGAGGAGGCCCGGCGGGCCTTCGTGGTGCCCGAGGAGGGCGGGGCGGTGGACGTGGTGCGCGGGCTGCTCCTGGCGGGGGACGGGCCGGGGGTCGCGGAGTTCCGGACGCGGTTCGCGCAGACCGCCTCGGCGCTGCGGGCCAAGTCCGTGGAGGACACGGCGTTCTACCGCTATGTGCCGCTGCTGGCGGCGACCGAGGTGGGCGGTGACCCGGGCAGCCCGGGGGTCTCCCCGGCCGCCTTTCACGCGTACTGCGCGCGTGTGCAGCGGGACTGGCCGCTCACCGGGACGGTGGTGACGACGCACGACACCAAGCGCAGCGCCGATGTGCGGGCCGCGCTGGCGGTGCTGACGGAGTGCCCGGAACGCTGGGCGGACGTGCTGGCCGAGGTGACCCGGGACGGGGAGGGGGTGCCGGACGCGCAGCTGGCCTGGGCGGCCTGGCAGACGGTGTTCGGGCTCGGCCCCGCGGCGCCCGAGCGGGTGCGGGAGGCGCTGGTGAAGCATGTGCGGGAGGCCGGCCTGTACACGAGCTGGACGGAGCAGGAGCCGCCGTACGAGGAGGCGGTGGTCTCGTTCGTCGAGGCGGGGCCGTGCGGGGTGCCAGGAGAGCGCGTGGCGGCCTTCCGGGCCTCGCTGGGCCCGCAGGTCCGGGCGAACGTGCTGGGGACGGCTCTGGTCCATCTGACGATGCCGGGGGTGCCGGACGTCTACCAGGGCACGGAGGGCGAGTACCGGGCGCTGGTGGACCCGGACAACCGCAGGCCGGTCTCCTTCCCGCCGCCGCGCCCTGGCGAGAAGGACGCGGTGACGGCGGCGGCACTGCGGCTGCGGGCGCGGCGCCCGGACGTCTTCGGCGACACGGCGACGTACGCGCCGCTGACGGCCGAGGGGCCGGCCGCGGCGCACTGCCTCGCGTTCGCGCGCTCCGGCCGGGTGGTCACGGCGGTGACCCGGCTGTCCCTGCGGCTGGCCGAGGCGGGCGGCTGGCGGGACACGGTCCTGGCGCTGCCGCCGGGGCGGTGGGCCGATGTGCTGGCGCCGGGGCGGGAGTTCACGGGGCGCGCGCGCGTGGGCGAGCTTTTCGAGGGGCTGCCGGTGGCGCTGCTGGAGCGGGTGGAGGACGGGAGCTGACGGGCCGGACGTGGCTGACGGGCCGGACGTGGCTGACGTGGGTGACGTGACCGACGGCAGGTTCACTCGTACGAGTGAATATGGGGCCGGTTCGGGGATTTGCTGAAACTCGCCGGGCGCGGGCCGCGTCGGTTATCGGCGCGCGGAGCGGTTCCGCGCCCCGTAGTGGCTTCGCACTCCCCTCCGCGCCAACCGCCCCGACAGGACGACAGCACATGCCTCGGGGCGCCCCCTGGAGCCTCCCCCGGGAGGTTCTTGACAGTTCACCTATGCCGTGCGGGACTGGGGAATGCGAAGCCGGGCGGACAAGTCGGGGGTGAGTCTCCTGCCGGAGCTGCGTTACCCCAGTGTTCCCGAACTCGTCGCGACCGCCCGGGCGTTGGCCGCTCACCGGCCCGGCCTGTGCACCTTGCGGCAGATCGGCCTCTCCCGCGCGGGCAGACCGCTGCACCTGCTGTCCGTCGGGCACGCCCGACGGGCGGTGCTGGTCGTCGCGGGCGCCCACGCCAACGAGCCGACCGGAGGCGGCACCCTCCAGGCACTGGCCGAACGGGTGCTGCACGAGCGGGACCTGCGGGCGGAGACCTCCTGGCACTTCCTGCTCTGCGCGGACCCGGACGGGGCGAGCCTGCATGTCACCCCGGCACCGCGCAGCCTGTTCGACTACCACCTCGGCTTCTACCGGCCGGCGGGCCCGGAGCAGCCGGAGTGGTCGCCGTCGGTGCTGCCACCCGACCGGCTGCCGCCCGAGACCCGCGCCCTGCTCGGAGTCATCGACGAGCTGCGCCCCTACCTCCAGGTGACGCTGCACGGCACCGATCTGGGCGGCAGCTGGGTGCAGTTGACGAGGGACGTGCCGGGGCTGGCCGAGCCGTTCGCCAAGTCGGCCGCGGAGCTGCACATCCCGGTGGAGACGGGCGCCTCGGACGCCGCGGGCTGGCCGCACTCCGGGCCCGGGGTGCGGGTGATGCCCGGCCCGGAGACGGGGGTGGCGTACCCGAGCATGCCGGACGACGCGCGGCACAGCACCTGGTACCACGCACACCGTTACGGCGGTCTGACGGCGGTGGTCGAGGTGCCGATGTGGGCGAGCGACCTGGTCGACGACCCGGCTGCGCACCCGGCTCCGGCGGCGGCGATGCGCCGGCTGGCGCGTCGGCTGCTGCGGGACTCGCGGGAGGTGGAGCGGGTGCTGGCCGAGGCGCTGCCCCGGCTGGACGGCCTGGACGGACCGCTGCTGCGGGCGGCGCGCTGGGCGCTGGGGCTGATACCCGGACTGGCCGAGGACTGGATCCAGCGGCCGCCGGTCGACACCACGATGGCCTACGTCGGCAGCGTGGACGCCTTCGGTCGGCGGCTGCCGTTGCGGGCCGCGTCGATGCTGCTGCGGGTGCTGCGGGAGGCGGACGACCGCGCGGCGCCCCGGCTGGAGGAGCTGGTGGCCTCCTGGTGCGAGGCCTACGGCGAGCGTTTCCAGGCCCGCTGGGTGCCGCTGGAGCGCCAGGTGGAGCATCAGTCCCGGACGGTGCTTGCGGCCGCGCAGCACGCGCGTGAACAGGCGGCGTGAGGGGAGCGCGCGAGCGGTGTGCGGGCGGCGTGCGGTCCGGGCCGGTGCGAGGGCCGCACGCCATGCCCGGCTCAGCCGTCGAGGGTGAAGACCGGACCGGTCCGGGCCGCCATCTGGCAGGAGTTCGAGAACGTCTCGCGGTACTCGATCGGGCGGCCGTTCCACTGTCCGCGCGCCTGGGCGGTCACCGGGGCGTAGACCATCGGGCACATCGCGCCCTTGACCGGGGCGACGCGGGCGATGTCACCACCCACCGCGTCGAGCCCGGCGCAGGCCTCGGCCGCGCGGGAGTGCCCCTGGGGCGGATCGCACAGCAGCAGCGTGCCGTGTGTGTCGCTGGAGTGGCTGTCCCCCTTGGTGACGGTCAGGTACAGGTAGTCGCCGTCGCGCGTCGCGCCCGGCGCGGCCTGGGCCGGGCCGGCGGCGAGCAGGACGGCGGCGGCCAGCAGGGCACCGGCGGCCGCTGTCGCTTTGCTGAGATGCGTCATTCCCCGTGCATCGGCACGGCGGGCTCGGTCCCCCAGCCCGGCTCACCCGATCGGGCACGCACGCGCGCGTGGCGGTGCGCGAGTTCGAACGCGCTCAGGACCACACGGGTCTGGTACTCGGCCTGGCGTGCGACCGGGATCCAGCGCGCGCCGAGTGCGTCGTGGTAGCTCGCGCACCAGGTGTCGATCAGCCGGTCCAGGTCGGGCAGGGCGGCGGCGGGGTCGTGACCGGTGCTGCGCAGGAGCTGGTGCAGCAGCCCGGCGGTGCGCAGGGCCAGCCGGCGCCCGGCGATGCGCAGGGCGGCCAGGTGAGCGGAGCTGAGCGGGGGCAGCGGGCGGGCGCTGCCGGCGTCCGTGTCGGGGTCCCAGGCGTCGGCGAGGCCTGGGCAGACCAGCAGGTAGTCGTCGACCGGCGCGAGCAGCCGGGCCGCGTCCGGCGCGGCGGCCAGCTGCGGCCGGACCCGGGCCAGGACGCCGTCCAGGAGGTCCGTGTCGCGTCGCAGGGTCCGGCTGACCGAGCGCAGCGCCGCGTCCCGGTCGGCGGGCGGAGTGCCGTCCTGGACGGCCGCCACACCCCACATGGGCGCCTCGACGATCGCGGTGACGGTGCCGTGCCGGTAGGGGTGGAACCAGGTGGACTCGACGGCGGCCTCGGTGATGGCGGCGGCCAGGTCGCCGCGGCGGGGCGGCGGGACCCGGTAGACGGCCGGGCCCAGGGTGGGCCAGTACAGCGTGTCGTAGGCGCCGAGTTCGCGGGGGATGCCGAGCCGGGTCGCGATGTGCGCGAGGCGCCGGTCGAGGCCCGGCAGGTCGCGGGTCAGCTCGACGAAGCCGCCGCCGACGTCGACGCCGTGCAGCGAGCACTGCAGGAAGGGCCGCAGCTCGTCCTGGAGGTCGAGCAGTGCCCGGGTCTCGGGCAGCGCGGCGGCCTCCGCCCCGTCGGGCAGCCACTCGGGCTGTTCCAGGAAGCCGGGCCGGAAGAAGTTCCGGAAGTAGTGGCCCAGGGTGTACGGCCCGGCCAGCCAGCCCTCGTTGCGGCGGGAGCCGTCGGGGTCCAGGCACAGCAGCAGGTTCCAGGTGACGTCGGCGTCCTCGGTGAGCCGCGGGTCGGCGAGGACCCGGTCGGCGAGGCGCAGCACGGTGGCGCCGCCGACGGGTTCGTTGGCGTGCGGGCCTGCGACGACGAGGACGTGACGGGTGCCGTGACCGATGGAAAGCAGCCACATCGGCGTGCCCGCGCGGGAGACGCCGGCCCTGCGCAGCCGGGCGTCCCGGGGATGGTCGGCGACCAGCGCGGCCGCCCGCGAGGCCAGCTCGTCCACGGACGGAAAGCGGAGGAGGGGCGGCAGGTCACACCTCCACAATGCGGTGCCGTCGATTCACATGCTGTGCATGATGTACGCACAGTCAGTCACGACTTGAGGGGAACGTCAACACCACGACGGACGAACACTTTTCGGCCACCTCGCGCAGACGTTCAGGTAGCGGGGGTGAACCGGCCCGGGGCTCAGGCGCTCGCGAGCCTGAAGGCCATCCGGCCGAAGGCGACCTGGTCGCCTTCGCGGACGACGGCGGCACCGGTCACCCGGCGGCCGTTCACGGTGGTGCCGTTGGTGGACCCGAGGTCCCTGAGGACCCACAGGGCGCCCTGGCGGCGGAGTTCGGCGTGCACCCGGGAGACCGTCTCGTGGTTGAGCCGCAGCCCGTTGGCGGGGTCGCGGCCGATGCGCAGCGGGTGGCTGTTGCCCGGGTGCGGCAGCAGCAGCTTGGGCAGCCGCTCGGCCTGCCAGGCGCGGCGCAGCCGTACGGTGAAGCCGGAGACGGCCTCGACGGTGCCGAAGAGCACGCGCGCGAAGCGGCTCTCCTGGGGCAGGTCGGCGGTGAGCGCGGCGAGTTCCTCGGCGCGACGGGCGGCGAGCGCCAGCTCCATGCGGCGCACGAAGGTGTCGTGCGACAGCCGTCCCATGGCCACGCCGTCACGCAGCACACTCAGCGCCTTGTCCCGCTCCGCGTCGGACAGCCGCGCGGGGTAGGTGTGGAACTCGAAGGACGACGTCACGCTGCCGATTCTGAGTCAGTGAACCCCGGGTGTCCAGAAAACGGGAAAACGGCCGCCACGCGCGCGTACGTATGGCGACATGCGCCGGGAAAGCCGGGATTCAAAAGCGGACTGATCGCTTTCGCGGCACGATGGATCCACTACCTCACGATGAGCCAGACGAAGGGGACCGTCCGTGCAGTTCGAGGTGTGGGCACCGCAGACAGACCGTGTGACGCTCCATTGCGACGGCGCCACGCGCGCGTTGGAGCGCGTCCCGGAGCGGCCCGGCTGGTGGAGCGGGGAGGCGGACGCCGAGGACGGCACGCGGTACGGGTTCGCGCTGGGCGACGGCCCTGTGCTGCCCGACCCGCGCTCGCGCCGGCAGCCGGACGGCCCGGACGGGCTCAGCGCGGTGGTCGACCACACCCGCCACGAGTGGCGTGCCGCCTGGCCGGGGCGCGCGCTGCCGGGGGCGGTGCTCTACGAGCTGCACGTGGGCACGTACACCCCCGAGGGCACCCTGGACGCGGCCGCCGGCCGACTCGACCACCTGCGTGAGCTGGGCGTCACGCACGTGGAGTTGATGCCGCTGTGCCCGTTCCCCGGCCGGCACGGCTGGGGGTACGAGGGGGTCTCGCTGTGGGCGGTGCACGAGCCGTACGGCGGCCCCGAGTCGCTGAAACGGTTTGTCGACCGGGCCCACGAACTCGGCCTGGGCGTCGTCCTGGACGTCGTGCACAACCACCTCGGCCCGTCCGGCAACCACCTGCCCGCGTTCGGGCCGTACTTCACCGAGGCGCACCAGACGCCCTGGGGCGCCGCGGTCAACCTGGACGCGCCCGGGTCGGACGAGGTGCGCGCGTATCTGGTGGGCAGCGCACTGGCGTGGCTGCGCGACTACCGGATCGACGGGCTGCGCCTGGACGCGGTGCACGCGTTGTGCGACACGCGCGCGTGCCACTTCCTGGAGGAGCTGTCGGCGGCCGTGGCGGGGCTGGCGGCCGAGTCGGGCCGGCCGCTGTTCCTGATCGGCGAGTCCGACCTGAACGATCCACGGGTCGTCACCCCGCGCGCGGAGCACGGGTTCGGTCTGGACGCGCAGTGGAACGACGACTTCCACCACGCCCTGCACGCCGCGCTGACCGGCGAGTCCCAGGGCTACTACGCCGACTTCGCCCGCGCCCCGCTCGCCGCCCTCGCCAAGACGCTCACCGGCGGCTACTTCCACGACGGCACCTACTCCAGCTTCCGGGGCCGCCGGCACGGCCGCAGACTGGACCGCGCGCGGGTGGCCGGACACCGGCTGCTCGGCTACACCCAGACCCACGACCAGGTCGGCAACCGCGCCCAGGGCGACCGGCTTTCGGCCGTCCTCTCCCCCGGCCTGCTCGCCTGCGCCGCCACTCTGGCCCTGACCGCGCCCTTCACGCCGATGCTTTTCATGGGCGAGGAGTGGGCGGCCGCCACCCCCTGGCAGTTCTTCACCGACCACACCGACCCGGACCTCGCGGAGGCCGTACGGCGGGGCAGACGGCGGGAGTTCGCGGCGCACGGATGGGCCGAGGAGGACGTGCCCGATCCGCAGGACCCGGCGACCCGCGAGCGGTCCTGCCTGGACTGGTCGGAGCCGGAGCGCGAACCGCACGCGCGCGTGCTGGCCTGGTACCGCCGGCTGCTCGCACTGCGCCGCGAGCAGCCGGACCTCACCGATCCCGATCTCGCCGACACCAAGGTGGCGTACGACGAGGCGGCACGCTGGCTCGCGTTCCGGCGCGGAGACCTGCGGGTGGCGGTGAACCTGAGCCCGGAACCTGCCGCGATCCCGCTCGGCACCGGGCGGGTGGAGGTGCTGGCCGCGTGGGACGCCCCGGTGGCACCGGACGCGGACGGGGTGCTGCGGGTGCCGGGCGAGTCGTGCATGGTGCTGACCCAGGCGTGACCCAGGCCTGGACCACCCCTGGGCACCTGGCGTCCCGTCACAGCTCGTCGTCGTCCTCGGTGTCCTCGCGCAGCTCCGTCACCCGCTCCAGCAGGATCGCCTCCCAGGCGCGGCGGAGCTGGGTGCGCAGCAGCGGCAGCGGGCTGTCGTCGCGGCCTTCGAGGCGGTCGGTGAGGCGGATGACGGTGTCGCAGCGGGCCAGCCACAGGCCGCGCAGGCAGGGGCGGGCGCCGTAGCCGGCCAGGGTGGCCGCGCGGACGGCCGCGCCGGAGCCGACCGCGACGGCGAGCCCGGCGATGTCCTCGGCGGGGTCGCCCACCGCCGTGCCGGTCCAGTCGAGGACGCCGCGCACCCTGCCGTCGGCACTGACCACCAGATGCTCGCCCTTGAGGTCGTGGTGGGCCAGCACGGCGGTACCGGGCTGGGCGGCGAGCTGGGCGGCGCCCTGCGGGGTCAGCTGGAGCAGCCGGGCGGGATCGAACTCGTCGTCGGCGGCGAGGCGTTCGGCGGCGGCCACGGCCATGCGGCGCAGCGCCTCCAGGGAACGTGGCGGGGTGCGCGGCACGCCGAGCGTCTCGGCCTGCCGTACCGGCACCTCGCGCAGTCCGGTGAGCAGGCCGGCCAGGTCCGCCTCGCCGACCGCGGAGACGTCGTGCTCCTCGGCGGTTCCTCCGGGGATCACGGTGTCCAGCGTGTACGTCAGCCCCGGTGCCCACTCGCCGTGCGCCACGCTGGCCGGGACGGCGACCGGCAGGTGCGGCCGCATCAGGTCGCGCAGGCGCAGTTCGCGGCGCTGACGGACGGCGGTGTCCCGGTCGGGGGCGAGGCGCAGCACATGGCGGGTGCCGACCCACCAGGTGGAGTACTCACCGCCCGCCGCGACGGGCCGCACCTCGGGGCCCGAGGCGCCGCCCGCGCCCTCCTTGAGCAGCGAGCGGACCAGTCGGCGGACGGTGTCCGCGGTGGGAGTGGGTGGCTGGGTCATGGATCGCGCCGTTGCCGTTCGGGGTGGGGTAGGGGCGAGCAGGTGGTGGCGGGCCGGGCCGGTCAGCCCACGATGACCATCTCGCGGGTGGTGTTGTTGAAACGACGGCCGCCGTCCTCGGTCACCGTGACGATGTCCTCGATCCGCACTCCGAAGCGGCCGGGCAGATAGATGCCGGGCTCCACCGAGAAGCACATCCCGGGGACGAGCGGCTGCTCCTCACCCTCGATCATGTAAGGCGGCTCGTGCGTGGTGACGCCGATGCCGTGCCCGGTGCGGTGGATGAAGAACTCGCCGTACCCGGCGTCGGAGATGACCGCGCGGGCGGCCCGGTCGACCTCCTGGCAGGCGACACCCGGGCGTACGGCCCGAAAGCCGGCCTCCTGGGCGGCGCGCACGATGTCGTGCACCTCGCGCTCCTCGGCGGTCGGCGGGCCCACGTGGACGGTGCGGGTGGTGTCGGAGCCGTAGCCGTCCTTGAGACCGCCGAAGTCGAGGACGACCATGTCGCCGTCCTGGACGACCCGGTCGCCGACCTCGTGGTGCGGGTTGGCGCCGTTGGGGCCCGAGCCGACGATGGTGAAGTCGACCTGGTCGTGGCCGAAGCGGCGCAGCAGGTCGGCGAGGTCGTGGCCGACGTCGGACTCGCGGCGGCCGGCGAAGGGAACCTTGCGGATCTCCTCGAACGTCGCGTCGGCAGCCGCTCCGGCGGCGGCGAGGAGTTCGAGCTCGGCCGCGTCCTTCACGGCGCGGAGCATGGGCAGCGCGTCGGTGAGGGAGGCGTAGGAGGTGTCGGGGAGCGTCTTCTGCAGGCCCAGCAGGTGCATGGCCCAGGCGTTGTCGCTGACACCGAACCGGCCGTCCTCGCCGAGCAGGTCGGCGGTCACGGCGTAGGGGTCCGTGCCGTCGGTCCAGTCCCGCAGGGTCAGCGCGGCCGCGCCGGCGGCCTTCTCGGCGTCGGGGGCTTCGAGGGTGGGGACGATCAGCACGGGGTCCCTGCCGGGGGCCAGGACGAGGAGCGTGAGCCGTTCGGTGACGGCGGTGGGGGTGTAGCCGGTGAGCCACACCATGTCGGGGCCGGGGGCGATCAGGAGACCGGCGAGGCCCGCGTCCGCGGCGGTGTGCGCTGCGCGCGTCATGCGGGACTTGTAGTCGCCGGCGGTGAAGGGGGCGGCGGGGGTGCCGGTCATCCAGGGCCTCCGTGCACGGGTGAGGGGCGGTATGGGCCTCGGCATGCATCCTGCCCGGAGAGAAAGGGCGGCGCGAGCCGGTTTGCGCGGAAGCGCCGTTGCGTGTCTCGGCTGTGTGGCGAGTGCGGGTGGGTTGTGGCTGGTCGCGCCCACGCGGCGGAGCCGCACATGTATACGGCCCCGCGCCCCTGAGCTGATCAAGTAACGACGCCAGGAACGACCGTAAGCTGCTGATAGCCCCCGCTCTCGTGCCGCACCGTCAGTCTGGCCTCCTTTCCCGGTCGGGCGTCGGCCACCGCTCGGACCAGGTCCGCGGCGCTGTCGATCCGGTCGGCGCCGAACTGGAGCAGCACGTCGCCGCGCACCAGCCCCGCCGAGTAGCCCGGCCCCGGTACGTGGACGCCCACCACCAGCGCGCCGACCTTCTCGGCGTCCACGGCCTCCACGCCCAGCGTCGCGGCAGCCGCCGGGGAGGGGACGGGGGTGGCCGGGGGTGCGGGGCTGGGTGTCGCCGGCCGGGCCTGCCGGCGCAGTTCCGCCAGTCTGCTCATGCCGATCACGGTGGCGCCCACCGTGCCCAGCCCCACCCCGGACAACACCAGGACCGTGGCGACGAACGATCCGAACACCAGGGTCCTGATCCGGCCGGCGCGGTGGCGCGCGGCGTGCGGGCGCCGGGCCGGATCGGGCGGGGGGCCGTCCCCGCGTTCCTGTCCGGGGATCGGCTTGGGACGCAATGCGGTCTGTTCCATGGTTCGCCTCCACCCCGAGCCCTACCCGGCGCACGCGGGCGCGACGAGACACGAACGAGTGAGACTGACCCTGGCTCAGCAACGGGAATCCTTAGCCCGCACTCGCGCCACGGGCACCGTCGAGAAGGCCTGCCACCAGGTCCGCCGCCGCTCCCACGGGCGTCCCGCCGTACACCAGTTCAACCCGGTGGACGAGGCGTGGTGCGGTGACCGGGACGGCGACCGTGCCGGGAATGCCGCCGGCCGTGCGCAGGGGCAGCAGGGTGAGGCCGTGACCGGCGGCGGTCAGGGCGGTGAGGGTGCGGACATCGCATCCGTCGTAGCGGAGAGCCGTACGGAAGGCGCCGCCGCCGGTCGCGGTGCGCAACTGGCTGAGCGGCGGGGCCGCGTCGGGTGCGTCGAGCCAGCGGGCGTCGGCGAGGTCCGCGAGGCGCAGGCCGGGGCGGCGGGCGAGAGGGTGCCCGGCGGGGAGCAGGACGGCGACGGGCTCCTCGGCGACGCCCTGGGTGGTCAGGGGGGCCACGTCGGGCAGTCGCAGGGGGTCGCTGGGGGCAGCGAGGCCGTCGAGCAGGCCCAGCTCGGCGGTGCCGGTGGCGACGGCGGCCGGGATCCCGTCACGGGGCAGGACCCGCAGGGTGACGCCGGCGGCCGGCAGCGCGGCGAGGACGGCGGGCGTGAGCGCGGCCGGGGTGGCGGCGAGCGTCAGGCCGGGCGCGGGCGCGGCGGCCATCCGGGCGACGTCCGCGCGGGCCGCCTCCAGGCGCAGCAGCAGCGGTCCGGCGTGTTCCAGCAGCCGTTCGCCCGCCGTGGTCGGGGTCACCGGACGGCGGGTGAGCAGGAGGGCGCCGAGGTCCTGTTCAAGGGTGGCGATGTGCTGGGAGACCGCGGACTGGGTGTAGCCCAGCTCGCGCGCGGCCGCCGAGAAGGAGGCGAGGCGGGCCACGGTGACGTACGTGCGCAGGAGGTGCGGGTCCATGCGCCACAGGATCGCATCAGTGCTGCTTATCGAGAGTGCGTCAATCATCGTTGGACGTGAACAGGGGCGGGTGCCCAGGATGAGCCCATGACGAACTCCGCAGCTCGGACCGCCACGATCGCCCTGGTCGGGGACCGCTCCCCCAACGTCGTGTCGCACACCCGGATCCCGCTCCTCCTCGACTCCCTCGCCCGGCACGACCGGCTGGTGCTGGACGCCTACTGGATCCCGTCCGGGGACGCCGAGGCCGCGGACGCGGTGCTCGGCTTCGACGCGGTGTGGGTGCTGCCGGGCAGCCCGTACCGCAGCGAGGCGGGCGTGCTGCGGGCGATCCGCACCGCCCGTGAGGAGGGCATCCCCTTCCTGGGCACCTGCGGGGGCTTCCAGCACGCGCTCCTGGAGTACGCCCGCGACGTGTGCGGCCTGACCGGGGTCGCGCACGCCGAGAACGACCCCGGCGCCGAGGACCTTCTCATCGAGCCACTGGCCTGTTCGCTGGTGGGCCACGCGGCGGCGGTCACCGTCGAGCCGGGCACGCTGGCCGAGTCGGCGATCGGCTCGGGCCGCACGGTCGAGCGCTACTTCTGCTCGTACGGCCCCTCCCGCCACCTCGACACCCTGCGCGCCCACGGGCTGCGGCTGTCGGGACACGACGAGGACGGCCAGGTCCGCGTCGCCGAACTGCCCGGCCATCCCTTCTTCCTGGCCACGCTCTTCCAACCGGAGCTGTCGGGTGACGGCTCGCGTCCGCATCCGGTGATCCGGGCGCTGGCCCGAGCGGCGACCGCACACGCCTCGGAGCGGGTGCGTGCGGCGGTGTGAGGCCGGGTGCGCACTGCTTCCGGCCGCGGCCGCAGGCCGTTGTCAGTAGCGGCTGTTACGTTCTGTGACATGACCGATCACTGCCTGCGGCTGCTCCGGCAGCACCCCCGCCTGGCCGAACTGGCGGCGTTTCCTTTCGACTTCGACCTGGACCGGGCCGCCGACGGCCATGTCGAGCCGGTCCGCCTCGCCTCAGGGGGGCCGCTGGAGGCGGTGGCGGGCAGCGACACCGGCGGCACGTATTTCGTGTGCCCGGACGGCTCGTTGCTGTACGCGGACTCGGAGGGCTCGGCCGGGATCACAGGTTCGTCCGTGGACGAGGCGCTGGAGATCATGATCGGCCTGCCGGGCTGGCGCGACTGCCTCTACCTGACGCCGGCGGACGGCGAGGCGGCGATCCTCGGGCGCGTGGCCGAGATCGAGGACGAGATCCGCGAGTACCACGGCATCGACGCCGAGCGCGCCGAACTCCGCGCCGCCCTGGGCCTGCCCGACCGCTCCCCCGTCGAACTGCTCGGCATGCTGCACACCGCCCTGCTGCGCACCGAGCCCGACTTCCTCCTGCTGAACGCGGAGGAGGGCTGCGCCTACGACCTGCTCGACCCGCACCCCCGGCCGCCCCTGTGGGAATCGGTGCGGCACGAGGTGTCCGGCGACCCGGCCGGCGAGCCGCTGCCGACCTGGACCCGGCTGGCTGCCGAGCAGGGGATGACCGAACTGGCCCGGGTGGCGCTGATCCGCCGGCTGGACGAGATATTCATGGACCAGGGCATACTGCTCCGCCCCGGCAGCAGAAAGGACCTCGACCTGTCGCCGCTGCTCTGGCTGGCCGGGGAGTTCGAGCGGCTGGGCGACCTGCCGCAGGCCGAGCGGGCCCGGGGTCTGCGCGCCTCCCTCCAGTAGGAACCCGCGAGACGAGCGCCGTCACCCGAGCGGCAGCGACGGCGCGAGCGGCGGGCGGTCCGGGAGGAAGCCGTGGGCCCGGCGGGCGAGGTGGTCCGGCTTGTAGCGGTCGACGTGCCGGTGCCAGTTGAGAATCCCGGCCATCCAGTTCTGCAGGTCGCGGACGTAGGCGCCCATGGCCTCGCGCGCCTCGGCCGTCAGCTCGAAGTCGTCGTACACGACCGGGAGTTCGCCCGCGACGACGTGTTCGAACTGCTGCATCCGCTGGGTCATCAGGTCGTGTACGACACGGAGCGCGGTCGGGTAGTCGACGCCGAAGAAGTTCTGGACGACGAGGATGGCGTTGTGCAACTCGCCCTCGTACTGGATCTCCTTCTGGTAGGAGAAGACGTCGTTGACGAGCATGCCGTAGTCGATGGCGGCGTTCTCCAGGGAGCGCACCGGGCCGCTGCGGTACACCTCCGGTGGGATCGCCGGGCCGTGGCCGCGGCGGGCCAGGCTCAGGGTGAGGTCGGAGCCGAAGGTGGCCCTGCGCATCTCCAGGTAGTCGATCGGGTCGGGGATGCGGTGCTGGAGGTGGTTGGACATCTCCCAGAGCCAGCTCTCGGTCATCCTGTCCACGGACTCCTTGAGAGCGAGCCGGTCCTCGGAGCTCATCCCGGGGGTGGTGCGGGCCCACAGGTCGATCAGGCCGCGCTCCATGCCGGTGGCCGGCACCGGCACGGGCTCGTCGGCGAGGGGCATGCAGGCCGACAGGCGGGCCGTGGCGAACCGGGCGCCTGCCAGGTCGCGCCGGGCGCCGAAGCAGAGGGGGTAGTAGTCGTCGGCGTAGGTGCCCCAGGCCAGCCACTGGGCGCTGAGGTCGAGTTCCTCGGGGGTGGCGTCCGGGTCGAGGCCGGCGGAGCAGAGCGCGAGGTCGGAGGCGACGAGCCGGTCCTCGTCCCAGACGCCCTCGGCGAGCATGCCGGTGGCGTGCATCCAGCCGACGAGCCGGGAGCGGGCGCCGTCGAGGTGCGGGTTCACCTCCACCTCGTACGGCATGTGGAAGTCGGGCAGGAGGGAGGGGCCGACCTGCTGGAAGGGCACATGGGAGTAGGCGCGCAGGCGCTCCGACGCGGCCGCCGCCAGTAAGGCGCCGACGTCCGCGGCGGAGGTGCCGGGGCCGGTGAGGTGCTGCCAGGGGGAGGACGGGACGGCACCCTGGTTCATGTAGCGGCTGGAGCGCAGGTGCCATTCGTGGCCGCCGGACTGCCAGTCCTGCAGGCCCTTGGTGTAGGCCGCGATCGCGGCGCCCTGGTCGGGGGTGAGGCCCTTCTCCGCGGCCAGGGCCGGGACTTCGGTGAGGGCGGTGTGCTCGAACTGGTGGAGGCGGGAGGTGAGGATGTCGTTGACCGTGTCGGCCGCCTCCTGGGTGGTGCAGTCGAAGAAGGTCTCCAGGACCAGCACGCCGTTGCTGTTCTCGCCCTCGTCCTCCACCTCGCGCTGGTAGGAGAACAGGTCGTTGCGCAGGTGGACGGCGTCGGCGAAGGTCTCCATCAGCACCCTCAGCGGCCGCGAGCCGGCGACGACCGCGGGCACCTCGGCCGTCGCGTACTCGACCAGGCCCGCGGACCAGGGGGCGCCGCCGACCTTGCGGCGCATCTCGATGTACTCGACGGGGTTGGCGATCCGTCCCTCGTTGATGTTGGACAGCTCCCACATCGACTCGTTCAGCAGGTGCTCGGTGGCGACCGCGAAGCGGCGCCGCCAGTCGGCCGACATGGAGGGCACGGTGCGCGCCCACAGGTCGGCGAGGCCCGCCTCGACCGGGTTCCGCGGCTCCGGCACGGGCGTCGCGAGATCGAGCGGCATGAACAGCGGGAGGCGGTCGAGATGGGCCTTGCCGGCGGCGCGGTCCTGGGTGCGCTTGTACATGTCGAGGAAGTGGTCGTCGAAGAAGAACACCCACACGTACCAGTCGGTGATCAGCGAGAGGGCCGGGCCGTCGCAGTCGGGGTGGGTGTAGCTGCAAAGCAGGCCGTAGTCGTGTGCCTCCAGGTCGGCCTGGGTCCAGATCCCGGACCCCTCCAGCATGCCCATCGCGCGGGCCCACTCGGTGGAGTGCGCCCGGGCCTCCTCCAGATGCGGGTTGAGCCGCGCGGGATACGGCATGTAGAAGTGCGGGAGTTCGAACGGCTGCGTCATGGCCGGGGCCCTACCCGCGCACCGCGAACGCCATCCACCGCGCGGCACATGATCACACCATCGCGTGAACCGAGGCGGAATCCGCGAACTCGGGCCGGTTCGTGTGGCGTTCGGCGATGCACCTCACCGTGGCCGGCCCGTCTTGCCCGGTCCCGCCGCACGGGCCACCGTGGTCGCATGACCACCTCTGCCGACGGCGGTGCGGCCCCGCCCGTTCCCGATGTCTTCGATCCGCGCCGGTACGCGGCCGCCGTGCCGTATCCCGACTACCGCGTCCTGCGGGACCACCATCCGGTGGCCTGGCAGCGGGAGCCGGAGGTGCTGGGATGGCCGGCCGGGCCGGGGTTCTGGGCGGTGGCACGCCATGCGGACGTGGTGCGGGTGCTCAAGGACCCGGCGACCTACTCGTCGTCTCTCGGCGCGACCCAGATCCGGGATCCGGATCCGGAGGATCTGCCGTTCATCCGGCGCATGATGCTCAATCAGGATCCGCCGGACCACGGGCGGCTGCGCCGGACGGTGAGCCGGGCCTTCACACCCGGGCGGATCGAGCGCTTCGGGACGGTGGTACGGGAGCGGGCGCGCACCCTGTTCGCCCGGGCACTGGAGTCGGCCCGGGCGGCGGACGGCACGGTGGACCTGGTCGCCGCCGTCACCGACGAGTACGCGCTGCTCAACCTCGCCGACCTGCTGGGTGTCCCGGAGAGCGACCGGGGACTGCTGCTGCACTGGACGCGGCGGGTGATCGGCTACCAGGACCCGGACGAGGCCGGGCCCGCCATACGCGACGGCGAGGGCCGCCCGGTGAATCCGCGGTCACCCGCGATGCTCGGGGACATGTTCGGATACGCCCGGCAACTCGCCGCGCACAAACGCCGCAACCCCGCCGACGACGTCATGACGGCCCTCGCCCACGATGCCGAACTGGCCGACGGTGAACTGGAGATGTTCTTCTTCCTGCTGACGGTCGCGGGCAACGACACCGTACGCTCGGCCGCCCCCGGCGGACTGCTGGCACTGGCCGAACACCCGCAGTCGTACCGCCTGTTGCGCACCGGCGAGGCCGGAGCGGACGGTGCCGTGGAGGAGTTGCTGCGCTGGCATCCCCCGGTGCTGACCTTCCGCCGCACCGCCGCGCGGGACACCGTGCTGGGCGGGCGGCACATCAGGAAGGGCGACAAGGTGGTCGTGCTGCACGCCTCGGCCAACCGTGACGAGCGGGCCTTCGCCGAGCCCGACCGGCTCGACCTCACCCGGACGCCGAACCCGCACGTGTCCTTCGGGGGCGGGCCGCACGTCTGCCTGGGCGCCCACTTCGCCCGGCTGCAGCTGCGCACGCTCTACGCGCAGGCGCCGCCCGTCCTGAAGCCCGCCGGCTCCGCCGGGCGACTCGTCTCGAACTTCATCAACGGGCTCAAGGCGCTGCCGATGTCCCTGTGTTGACCTGGATCAGGGCATGGGTGCCGGCGGTGCGCCAGCGCTCCGCCTCGGCCGCGTCCAGGGCCGCCACGGTGTCGGCGGAGAGCCCGGTGATCACATCGGACTTGAGGGTGCGCAGCGCGGCGACCGGGCCCGGGAACCAGGCGGTGACATCGGTGAAGGGGGTGGTCGGCGGCCAGAGCCGGTCGCCCACCAGACGGCGGTAGTTGAGGTCGCCCTTGAAGATCGTCAGGTCGGCGGCGGCGAACTCGGCACGCAGGTCGCCGGGCATCTGGGGGTACGGCAGCGGGGCGCAGGAGAAGGGGTGGGCGCGCACGGTGAGGCGGCCGTCGGTCATCGCCGACCAGAGGGTGCGGCCGTATCCGGCGGCGGCGCCCGGGGCCGCGGTGAGCCTGCGCAGGGCGTCGAGCACGTCGGCGGTGGTGGCGTCGGAGACGTAGTACGGGTACGGCTTGATGTGCAGGACCGCGTGTGCGATGCGGCCCGTGTCCAGGAGGTGGGCGATCAGCAGCAGGTCGGGGACGAGTTCGCGGCCCGCGTTGTCGGCGACGAGGCACAGGATGCCGCCGTGGAGCAGCGGCCACAGGGCGGCGCTGTCGTCGGCGACCAGGGCGGCCACGGCCTCGCCCGAGCCGACGGCGGAGAGCCGGAAGCCGAGGTCGGCGCGGTTGCCCCAGAGCGAGCCGTGCAGCAGGGCCTGGTCCGGGTCGTCGCCGAGGTCGTCGAGTGCGGCCAGTTCCTCGTCGGTCTCCTTGGCGTCGAGTTCGGCGAGCTTGAACGGGCGGAACGGGTCGATGCCCTGCCAGGGGCCGGGGGCGAAGTGGCCGACGGCGTCCAGGAGCCGGCGGTAGAAGTAGCTCTCCGACCACAGCCACGGCACGTCGAACCAGGAGCGGCCCACATAGCTGTCGAGGCCCCAGTCGCGCCAGCCGCTCGCGCCGCCGGGCAGGGGTTCGATCACGCCCTCGGTGCAGTTGCGCAGCAGCGCGTCGAGGGCGCGGTGCTGTGCGGGGCCGTACGGGAACGCGTCCCGCACCTGGCGGATGATCGCCGGGTGCCGTTCGGCCAGCACGCTGTGCGGGAAGGGGCCGGTGGTGCCGAGGATCACGGGTGCGGCGGCGGAGTCGGGCATGGGCGCCACGCTATCGCGCGGGCCGCCCGGCTCCGCCGAACCGCGGGACGCCTGTCAGACCGTCGGTCACGCCGCCCGTCAGGCCGTTCTGATCTCGCGCTCCAGCTGGGTGGCGAGGGTCAGATAGCGGGCGCGCCGGTGCACCGGGACCAGGCCGCGGATCATCAGGTGCCACATCTCGGCGACCCTGCGCGGCAGTCGACCCACCGGCTCCAGGTTGCGGCCGGCGACCCGGGTGCCGACGAAGAAGCAGACCAGGGAGTGCGCGACCGCGCCGACGTCTATGTCCGGGTGGACGTCGGACTCCTTGACGGCGCCCATGAGTTTGCGGGTGGCGAACTCCAGCCACTCGGTGAACGGGTGCCTGAGCGGCGGCCGTACGGTGACGTCCGCGGTGGCGAGGCGCAGTCCGGCGCGCGGGATCGGCCCGTCGACGGCGAGCCGGGCGATCGCGAACGTGGTGCGCATCAGGGCTTCCAGCGAGGAGTAGCCGCGGCTGTCCATCTCCCGCACCAACTGGCTGGAGGTACGGGACTGGAGCTCCATGATGGCGTGCGCCAGGTCCTCCTTGGCGGCGAAGTGGAAGTAGAGCGCCCCCTTGGTGACCTTCGCGTGCTCGACGATCTCGCTCAGGCTGGTGGATTCATAGCCGCGCCGGTCGAAAAGGTCGGCGGCGGCGGTGATGATGGTGGCGCGGGTCTGCTCCGCGCGTAACTGCCTCGCCATCGACTCGACGCTCCTTCACGGCTCCACGACTTCAGGACTTCGCGACTTCGGGGCTTCAGCGCTTCACGACTTCACGGCTGCCAAACCGACGGGGCATGCGGTTTGTTTTTTACCCCGTGCACACGATAGCTCACCGTGCGGCAGCGGGAGGCAACTGGTGCGGACCCGGTGACACACTCGCACAAGTCGCGCGTGCGACCACGCGTTCGGGGTCCACGGTGCACAAACGGAAGAGATCAGAACGCACCCCTCCCTCGTGTTCGTGCCCGTTTCCGGAAGCGCTGCGGGCGGCCGGACGACGATCGGTGATCGCCACGATACGAGCCGGACGGTTGGTTCTCAATGGCGCCTGGAAAGTCGGCAAAACGGACGAGCCGGTCGGTGCCGCCCACTTCGACCGGCCCTGTGATCAACCACACTGAACGGTGCGGCTTCGATTCCCGTACTCACCTCGGCAGACCTCTACCCGCGACCTCCGAGGAGACGTCCCGATGACTCGGCCGACCGCCCGCCTGAGAGTCACGGCAGCCGCCGCCACGGCCCCGCTGCTGCTCCTGTCGTGGGCGGCGGGGTCCGCCCGGGCGCACGGCGCGCCCACCTATCCCGTCAGCCGGGCCTACGCCTGCTCGCCCAGCGGCGGCAGCGCGGCGACGGCGGCCTGCAAGGCGGCGATCGCGGCGAGCGGGCAGACCTTCGTCGCGTGGGACGACATACGGGTGGCGGGCGTCGACGGCCGGGACCGGCAGGTGATTCCGGACGGCAAGTTGTGCAGCGGCAGTCTGCCGGCGTACAAGGGGCTCGACCTGGCGCGCGCGGACTGGCCCGCGACCGAACTGACTCCGGGCGCCCGGATCACGATGACGTATGCCGCGACCATCGCGCACTCCGGCACGTTCAAGCTGTATCTGACGAAGCCGGGCTACGACCCGGCGAAGCCGCTGACGTGGTCCGAGCTGCCCGCGCAGCCCTTCGCGGAGTTCAAGGACCCGGCGCTGACGAACGGGGCGTACCACTTCAGCGCGACGCTGCCCGCCGACCGGACGGGGCGTCAGGTGCTGTACACCGTCTGGCAGACCAGCAGCACGCCGGACACCTACTACTCGTGCTCGGACGTGGTGTTCACGGCGAAGAAGGCCGCGGGGAGGACCGCGCAGAAGGACGGTGCGGCGACGGCGGGCGCGAAGCCGCGGCCGAGCGCGACCCCGGCTGACGGCGCCTCGCCGAGCGTCGCCGCCCGGGCACAGCGGACGGCGGCGGCGACCCCGGTCTCCCCAAAGACCGGAACCACCGCCGCCGACAGCACTCCCGTGGCCTCCGACACGGACTCCGGTTCGGGCCCGTCGGCGCCACTGGTGGCGGGCGGCGCCGCCGCGGTGCTGGTGCTCACCGGCGGCGCCGCCCTGGCGTTGCGTCTACGTCGACGCTGACGACTCTCGTAACCGGGTCAGTTGGTGAAGACGGCGGCGCCGTTGTCGGCGACCGGGGCGTACTTGGCGGTGAAGTAGCCGGCGGAGGGGCAGAGGATGGAGCCGGAGGTCTTCGAGAACGCCTGGTTGCTGAAGGCGAGGCTGTTGTCGGTGTTGGAGCTGGTGCCGGTCAGGCTGGAGGCCTGGTAGACACAGGTGATGCTGCCCAGCAGGGTGGTCAGCTTGACGGTGGTCTGGATGGTCGAGCCGCTCGGCGGGGTGACCGTGACCGAGCCGTCCGAGGAGACCGCGGTGGTGTACGGCAGGTTGTCGACCGTGATGCTGGAGACGCCGGTCACGCCGGTCACGTTGCTGGTGCAGCTGCCGAAGGTCTGCGCGGTGGCCGACTCGGTGGCGGTGCCGGGGGCGGCCGGGTTGTCCGTCACCGTGGCGGTGAAGGTCGAGGCCGCGCAGGTGATGCCGCTGGTGCTGGTGGCGCTGGAGTAGAGGGTGGCGGTGGTGCCGCTGGCCAGCGACGCGGTGAGGGTGTCGCCGACCGCGACGGCGGTGCCGCCGGCGCTGCCCGTGGTGAGCACGGAGCCGTCGGCGGAGGCCGGCACGGTGGCGGCGACCGAGAGGGCGACGACGGTACCGGCGAGGGCGAGGAGGGATCGCGTACGCATGCGGGTTGCCTCTTTCTTTGGGGGGACTTGCGTGAGGTGAGGTGGGGGGTCTGGGGGGGGCGCGAATGCAGCGCCGGCCGTTGCCGGCTCGTCACGCCTTCTCCGTACGTGACGGGCCGGCAACGGCGGTCAGGCCGGACACCGACCGAAAGCCTGGGGGGGTTAGGCCTCCGACCGGGCCGGTCACAGGCGTTCCGGCACGGTCCCTGGGGGGAAGCGACCGTTGCCGACGCCGCTGAGCGGAGCGGTGATCGAAGAGGCCGGGAAGCGGTCGATGCCGCTCGGCGGATCCGGCGCCACGGATCCGAAGTAGACCAGGGAGAGTTGTAGACCTGATCGGCCGTCAACGTCAAGGCCGATCAAGGGAGTTGAGTACTCGATCAAGGGAATGCATGGTCGGAACACAACTGACGCGAATTCAACACTCTTTTTTCACAACTGTCTTGACCCTGAAAAGTAACCGCCGGTAACTTTCGGCTTGGCTACTGCTGCGTAACGAGAAAGCCCTTGCACCCGCCGGGAGTTGTGAGGAGGCGTGCGCGACAGCCGCTGTCCGCGCCAGGACAACGTGCCACTGAAGCCCAACCCGCGTGACCTAATGCATGGGAGCAGACATGGCCGAGTCCCCGGACGTTCCGTCCGTCGACAACACGCCAGAGAACCCGGGAAGCGGTTCTCTTTCCGAAACATCAGACACCACCGGGGGTACCGGAGGGGCACCGAGACGGGGACGGGTGCGGGCACGCCGTGCCGCCGTGCTGGCCGTCCCGGCCACCCTGGCCGTCGCCGGCCTCGCGGTCCTGACCGCCCAGGGGGCGCTGGGGGTGACGCTCTACATCTCCGGCATGCCCTTCACGGTCACCGCCAAGTCGCTCGACGGCACCGGCTTCGAGCAGTTCGGGGCGCTCGACAACATGGCCGACGGCAGCCCGAACGCCGGTGACACCGGCGGCCAGGTGCTGGTCGTCACCTCCGCGATCAAGAAGGCGACCCTGGACACCCTGTGCCAGAGCGTCGACCTCGGCGGCACCAACCTGCTCATCAAGGCGGGCAGTGGCTCGTCGAAGGTGCAGGCGACCGATCTGACCACCGACTCGACCCTGCTGTCGGGCGACGCGTCCTTCAACAACATCGAGATCGGCAACGACGCGAGCACTCTCGACAAGGCCGGGGTCAAGGGACCTCTGGGCGTCTTCAGCCAGCAGGCCGACACCGTGCACATCGACAACCTGCGACAGACCAACTACAAGACGACCGCTGGGACGTTCACGCTTCCCGGCCTGAAACTCAGCTTCAGCGACACGGGTTGCTGATGTCCGGCACAGACACTCCACATCAGGGGTGGCGGCCCGCCTTCCGCGGTTGGCGGGCCCGTCGGCCGTTCCTGGGCGGCCTGCTGCTGACCCTGGGCGGCGGCTGGATCCTGCTCACCGTGAAGGCCTCGTTGAAGGTCGTCATCCATGTCGGCATGCAGGGTGTGGCGGGCTACCTGCTGCCGGCGGTCATGGTGCTGTGCGGCCTGCTGACCCTCTTCAGCCCCTCGCAGCGCCTCTTCTACTCCATCCTCGGCATGCTGTGCTCCCTGGGCAGCTGGGTCACCTCCAACCTGGGCGGCTTCTTCGTCGGCCTCATCCTCGGAGCCGTCGGCAGCTGCCTGATCTTCGGCTGGCTGCCGGACCAGGAGCCGCGGGTGAGCCGGCGCAAGCGACGCAAGGCCGCGCGGGCTGCCGCGCAGGGGCAGGGGTTCGGGGAAGGTGCGGGAGAGCCCGCCTGAAACCACGGAACCTGAAACCACGGAAGAGGCGGGCCGACGAACATCGGCCCGCCTCTTCCGCGTGTGCGGGGGCCGGCGCCCGGCCGACCAGGAGACGGGCGACGCCATGTGCCGCCGGCCGCCCTGACCGTCATCGCGATCGTCCGTTTCCTGCCCGGCGATCGTGCACGAGTTGCGGTCGGACGGTACGGGGAACGGGGCGGTCAGGGGCGAGGACGTCGCGATGTACGGGGCGTGGCCCGAAAGCCGGGACCGGGACCGGTTCGGCTTCCGAGCGCACGCGCCGCGATCACTGCTGTGCCGGCACGAGGGTGTGACGCCTCGGCCAGGCCGGCAGCCAGTCCGTGGCGATCTGTCCGGTGAGGGCCTGGCGCAGCCATTCCAGCAGCGTCAGATCCGACTCGTACCAGTCCGCCCAGTTGCGCCGGAAGGCCGCGACGGTCCACCGGCCGTCGCCCCGGTCGACCAGGAACAGCTGGTCGCCCTCGACCGTGTTCCCCCACAGCAGCATGCCGCCCTTGGTGGGGAGCACCTCCCCTGGTACGAAGGGGCTGCGCTCCATCCTCGGCCCCATCCTCTCAGCGTATGACTGAAGCGTCCGGGGCCCGCAGACGAACACGAAGTCCGAGATCGTCGCGTCCCCGTAGGCACGGCCGAAGTCCGCGTACTCCTCGGGGAGGGGCACCCCCCATTCCCTCTCCAGGGCTTCGAAGGTGCCCGCGTCCCGCTGAGGGGGCCGGCCGAGAACGGGGGTGAGGACATGTGCGGCTGACACGGCAACGGCCTTTCTCTGTCTACGTGCAATGGGCACCGCCCGTGGGCGTGTTCTCGATGACGCACTCCAGGTCGGTGGTGCCGAAGGCGACGAAGTGCACCTCGGTCGGAATCGGCGAGGACGGATTACCGTACACGGGGGTCACCTCGATGAACTCGTGCCCACCGCCCTGAATCGCCTTCAGTACCGGTGCCTCCGCGTAGTCGAACATGTCCTGGTTGGCGACCTGGTACATGGGGACGAAGTTCCGGGTGTCCTTGTTGGAGCCGCCGAACGCGTACCCGATGAGATGCCCTCTCGCGCGGTTGTCGGACGGCAGGTTGGTCAGTCCGGGCAGGCCGAACCTGAGGTTGGGTCTGGGCGGTGGCGTGTAGTCGGACTTGTCGAGGTTGGCGAACGCTCCCGTGGCCACGCACTCACCCGCCTGCAGATGGCGTGGCAGGTAGACGATGTTGCCCTTGCTGTTGAATCCCGCCCCTGTGTCACAGCGGTCGTCGCGCCTGTTGGTCCCGGTGCCGTTACCCAGTCCGCCGCTGTCGGTCGTGGCGACGCCGGCGTCCTGTGCCGCGGACGAGCTGGTCGCGTCGTGCGCCGCCGCGGCGGCCGCGTCCTCGTCCGGGGTGGTGCCGATGACCGGGGTGGTGTTGACGCCGCCGAGGTTCTGGTTCTTGGGGCGGGTGGGGATGCCGTGGGCGCCGCAGTCGTCGTCCGCCGAGGCGGCCAGGGCGAGGCCGAAGAGGAGTTCCTCGGCGCTGGCGGAGGCGAGCTCCTCCCAGATGACGTCGCCGACCGCCTCCAGGCCCTCGGCGGCGGCCCCGCCACTCGCGGAGCTCGCGGCGCCGTAGCCGTAGGTCAGCGCCCCTCCGGCAGCGACTCCGTAGTACAACGAGTAGTTGCTTCCGGACGAGCCGTGCGACCCGTAGGAACCGTACGAGTTGCCGTACGAGACGCTGTACGAGTCCGAGCCGGACCCTGACCCGTGACCGCCCGAGTGACCCGACGGCTCCCAGTTCATGGCGTCGTTGAACTCGTTCTCGAACTGCCGTACCTGGTCGGAGATCTGCTGCTGCAGAGCCCGTTCGTCGGCCTCGTTCTGGGCCATCTTCCGGGCGTTCTCGCGCTTCCAGGCGTTGTACTGGTCCTGGGAGTACTTCTCCATCCGGTCCCAGGCGCCCGCCTGCCACTGCTTGAGCCAGGCCTGCTGCGCCTCGTACGCCTCCTCCTGGGCCTTGATGTCGTCGCTGGTGCAGGCGTCGTGGCCGGAGGTGTCCGTGGCGTCGAGCGGGTCGTCGTTGCCGTACGCGTACGGGTTGGCGTTGACGGCCGGGGTGGGCGGGTTGCTCACCGTGTCGGCGCTGGTGAAGTCGCCGTTGGCCGGGTTGTACCAGCGGGCGGCCGCGTTGACGTAGCCCGTCCCCGGGTCGGTCCAGCCGGACTGGTAGCCGAGGTCGGTCTGGCTGCCGCTGGTGGCGGTGGGTGTGCCGTAGGGGTCGTAGGCGGTGGAGCCGGTGAGTGCCGAGCCGGTGGCGGTGAAGGTGGCGGTCACGTCGTCATGGCCGTCGGTCAGGGCCAGCCGTGCGGAGGTGCCGTCCGCCGCGCTCACCGCCAGCAGGCCGCCGTCCGCGCCGCGGGCGAAGTCCTGGGTGCCGTCGGACACGGCGTTGTTCGTGCCGTCGGCGTAGCTGAAGGTGTGCGTGGAGCCGCCGGAAGCGGCGGTGGTCAGCCGGCCCAGGCCGTCGTAGGTGTAGCCGCCGCCCGCGCTGGTGGCGGTCAGCTGGTCGAAGGCGTCCGCGGTGTACGTGGTGGTGGAGCCGCCCGAGGTGACGCTCGACGTCGTGCCCCGCGCGGTGTAGCCGTACGTGGTGCTGGTCGAGCCGGACGTGACGGACGTCAGTTCGTTGCGGGCGTTGTACGTGGCCGTGCTCGAACCGGCGCTGGTGCGGTTGCCGTTGGCGTCGTAGCCGTAGGCGGTGGTCGAGGAGCCGGTGGTGGCGGACTTCAGGCGGCCCGCGTAGTCGTAGTCGTAGGTGCTGGTGCCGGAGCCCGCCGTGCCGGTGGTGGTCCGGGTGGCCGTCTGGCCGTCGGCGTTGTACGTGTACGCCACCGACGCCTCCGTCGTCCCGGCGGGGGTCTTCAGGACGTCGGAGGTGAGCTGGTGCAGTGCGTTGTAGTCGTAGGCGCGGGTGGCGCCGTTCGTGCCGTAGGTGGTGGTCTTGGGCTGCCCCAGCTTGGTGTAGGTCAGCGTCGCCGTGGTGCCGGTCAGCGGGTCGGTCTCGCTGTTGACCCGCTCGTCGGCGTCGTAGCCGAAGGTGGCGGTGCCGGTGGCGTCGGTGCGGCTGCTGATCCCGCCGTTGGCGTCGTAGGCGTAGTTCGCGGTGCCGCTGGGGCCCCCCAGGGTGAGGAGGAGGCCTCGGTCGTCGTAGGTGAAGGTGTCGGTACCGGTCGGTGCGGAGACGGAGGTGAGGCGGCCGTCGGCGTCGTAGCCGAAGGAACGGCTCGCGGTGGCGCCTTCGGCGCCGCTGCCGGACTCCGCCGTCAGCACTCCGTTGTCGTCGTAGGACTCGGTGAGCTTGACCCCGCCAGGGCGGGTGATGCTGTGCTGGTGGCCGTCGGCGTCGTAGGAGAACGTCGTGGTGCGGTCGGCGGCCGAGGTGAGACCGGTGACGCTGGGGGCGACGCTGGTCTCCTGCCGGCCCTGCGGGTTGTAGGTGTAGTAGGTCGCGTTCTTGTCGGCGTCGGTGTAGCGGGTCTCGTTGCCCGCGGCGTCATAGCCGAAGGAGGTCGTGATCGAGGTGGTGGCGTCCACCGGCTGGGTCTGGCCGGTGACCCGGTTCAGGGCGTCGTAGGTGCTGGTGCTGGTGTGTTGCCGGGGGTCGGTGGCGGTGGTCTGGTTGCCCGCCGCGTCGTAGCCGTACGACGTCGAGGCGAGGGTGGCGCCGTTCGCGTCGAGCTGCACCATGGAGACCAGCCGTTCGGCCTGGTCGTAGCTCTCCGTGCTGGCCGTGGAGTCGGCGGCCGTCGTTCTGACGACCTGTCCGGCGACGTCGTACGCGTACGAGGTGGTGTTGCCCAGCGGGTCCGTGGCGGTGCTGATCTCGCCGAGCGCGTCGTAGCCCGCGGTGGCCGTGTTGCCCAGCGGGTCCTCGATCGAGGTGAGGTCGCCGAGGCCGTCGTAGCCGTACTTCGTCGTGTAGGCGGCCGGGGTGGGCCTGCGCTCCACCTGGGTGCTGGTGGCCTCGCGGCCGAGCGCGTCGTACGTCGCCTCGGTCCTGGCGCCGGTCGGGTCGGTGCTGTTGAGGACCTCGCCGTCGGTGTCGTAGCCGACGTGGGTGACCAGGCCGCCCGGCAGGGTCTGCTGGACGCGGTCGCCGAACTGGTCGTAGACGTAGGACGCGGTGTGGTTCAGCGGGTCGGTCTCGGTGTGGACTTCGCCGAGCGCGTCGTACGTGTAGGAGGTGGTCGGGGTGACCGTGCCGGAGCCGTCCGGCGGGGTGTACGCCGGCTGGGAGACGGCCTGCACACGGCCGTCGAGGTCGTAGGTGGTGGTGACGATGTTGCCGTCGGCGTCGTCGGTCTCGACCGGTTCGCCGAAGGTGTCGTAGCCCGACTTCGCGATCGCCACGGTCTGCTGGGGGGCGCCCCCGCCGGTCTCGGTGCTGACGGGCGGCGAGGACGTGGTGGTGAGGCGGCCGTCCTCGTCGTAGGCGTAGGTGGTGGTGTACGCGGACGCCGTGGCGCCGGCGGCGTTGCCGCGCGCGTCGGTCATCGTGACCGGCAGGCCGCGCTGGTCGTAGGTCCAGCTGGTGGTCAGCGGCGCGGAGCCGGCGGTACCGGCCGAGGTGTGCAGCGCGGCGACCTCGGCGGCGGACAGGACGCGGTTGTACGTCTGGACGTTGCTGACCGATCCGTTGAAGTACTGGGCGGCCGCGCCGGCCGTGTATCCCCGGCCGATGACGAACGCCCCGGAGCTCGCGATCGGTGTGGTGTCCGTCGCCGTGTTCTGGGCGGTGCCGTTGACGTAGAGCGTCATCTTGCCGCTGCTCGCGTCGTACGTGCCGACCAGGTGGGTCCAGGTGTTGAGGGTGGGGGCGGCGGTCGAGGTGGCGCCCGCGAGGGTCGGGGACGCGACGTCGGTGGTGGCCCGGTCGAACGCCCACCGGCCCGCGGTCGGGTTGTAGTCGAGGGAGAACCCGGCTGCCTGGGTGCCCTGTTGGGCCATGACGGTCTGCCAGGTGCCGGTCGGGGTGCTGGTGATCTTCGCCCAGGCGGACAACGAGAAGCTCTTCGTGGTGTCGACCACCGGCCCGCCGGTGGCGATCTGTCCGGCCCCGGCGAAGACGGCGGAGCCGCCGTTCTCCGTCGACCAGCTCGTCGATGCGTTCAGCGTGCCGGCGTTCCCGGCGCCGGAGTGGTCACCGGCGGACGGGTTCTCACCGTCGTCCAGCTTCCACCAGCCGGCCGCGCCCACGGTGACCGGCGACTCACCGGTGGTGGTGGCCGAGGTGTAGAGCTGGCCGATCTCGACGGGCTTGAGTTCGCGCCCGTAGAGCTGCACGTCGCGGACCCGGCCCGCGAACCAGTTGACCGAGGCGCCGGCGGCCTTGCCCCTGCCGATCGCCACGCCCGTGGTGCTGGCCATCGGCGTGGGGTCGGTCACCAGAGTGCAGTTGAGGCAGATGCCGCTGACCTCGACGTCGTTGACGTACAGGCTCATGTTGCCGAGCGCGTCCATGATGCCGACCAGGTGGGTCCAGGTGCCGGCGGTGGCCGGAGTGGGGTCGCTGGCGACGTAGTTGGTGGCCGTACTGGTGTCGTTGCTCGCGCGCACGAACGCCCAGGACTTCGTGGTGTGGTTGTACTCCAGCTGGAAGGCGCTGTTCTGGGCGCCCTGCTGGCTGACGACCGTGAAGTCCTTCGTGGTGCTGGTGGCGCTCAGGTAGGCCCACGCCGAGACGGAGAAGGCCTTGGTGGTGTCCACGACGGGTGTGCCGCTGGTGAGGACAGCGCCGGAAGTGCCGTTGAACGAGGTGTAGTTGCTGCCGGGCGGGCCCCAGGAGGTGCCCGTGGACGGCGTGCCGGTGAAACCGTTGCCCGAGGAGTCGGCGGCTGTGACCGCGCCCGCGTCGAGCGGCCAGTAGCCGGTCGGCCCCGTGGTGTCGGTCCGTACGGACTGGGCGATCCGGTTCCCGGCGGCGTCGTAGGAGTAGCCGATCTGCCGGGTCTGCCCGCCGCCGGTGAGGATGCGGGACAACACGTTGTCGTCCGGGTCGAAGGTGTTGACGGTGATCCGGTTGACGCCGGACGGGTCGACCACGGTCTTGGCGGTCCGGTCGGCGGCGTCCACGGTGTACTGGGTCTGCTTGAGGCAGGCCGTGCCGGACCAGACGTCGCACTCCCAGGTCATGTTGCCGGCGGGATCGTAGTCGTAGGCCTTGGTGGTGGTCGCGACGGACGTGCCGGAGGCGTCGGTCTGGGACTGGAGCAGGTTGTCGTCGAAGTAGCTGTAGGCGGTGGTCCGGCCCATGGAGTCGGTGACGGACGCGAGCCGCCCCGCCGGGTCGTAGGCCCGGGACTCCACGACCAGGTCGGTCGGGTCGGAGGGGGCGGTCGGGTCGCCGGTCCAGCCGAGCAGGGTGGTGGTGAGCAGCCGGCCGGTCGGCGAGTAGGCGTAGCGGTAGGTGGTGCCAGCCGGGTTCGTCTCGGTCGTCCTGCGGCCGAAGCTGTCGTACGTGTACGCGGTGACCTGGCCGGCCGGGTCGGTGGCGGTCTTGACGCGGTCGTTGTCGTCGTAGACGTAGGCGGTGGCGCGGGTGGCGTCGTGGCCGGTGGTGTCTGCGGTCGACGTGCCGGTCAGGTCGCCGTCCGCGTCGTACGTGTAGGTCGTCTTCGGGGTGTGGGTGACGCCCCTGACCGCGTCGGTGGTCGCCGGACCGGTCTCGGTGAGGGTCCGGCCCAGCGCGTCGTAGGTGTACGTGGTCTGCACGCCGCCGACCGGCGCGCCGGAGGAGCTGAACGTCACCGGGTAGGCGTCGGAGCTGACCGCCTTGGTGGTGAGGTGGCCGAGGAAGTCGTTCAGGTAGTAGGTGACCTGGCCGGACGGGTCCGTCTCGCTGCAGACCTTCCCGAGGTGGTCGGTGCCGCAGTAGTGGTAGCGGGTGACCTTGCCGCTCGGGTCGGTGACCGTGGCGAGCATCCCGTACACCTCGGTGTACGCCACGCCGATGTTGTCCGTGAAGCTCTCGTTGTCGTTGTAGTACGTGTATCTGGTCTTGCGGCCGCTCGGGTAGTCCGGTGTCGGGGGCGTGGTGACGGAGGCCAGGGCGCCGAACGGGGTGTAGGTGTAGGCCGTCCGGTAGGCCGGGTTGGCGGTGCCGGTCGCGCCGGAGCGGGCGTCGGCCGCGTAGAGGACCTTGCCGTTGAGCGGGTCCATCGGGTCGGCCGCGTTGGTGTGGTAGCTGAAGTACGACGTCTGGCAGGAGTTCACCTGGCGGCAGGTCGTCGTCGCCAGGACGTTGCCGTACGCGTCATGCTGACGGCTGGTCGAGTGCCCGTCCGGGTCGGTGACGGCGTCCTGGAAGCCGAGGGAGTCGTAGGCGTACGTCGTCCGGCCGCCGCCCGCGTCGGTGACGGCGGTGGTGCGGTTCCCGTTCGACGGGTCGAAGGTGTACGTCTCGGTGTGCTGCGCGGGGTCGGTGACCGTCAGCGTGGTCGACGGCATGAGCATGGTGGCCGAGCCCCTGGCCGTGTACAGGCCGAGCGGGGCCTCCACGCTGCTCTGGCCGAGGTCGGTCTGGTAGATGCCGACCTGGCCGATCTCGCCGTTGAAGTACCCCTGCGCGTTGGCCGGCGGCTTCGGCCAGGAGCCGGCGACGTATCCGGCGCCGACGCTCACCGTGGTCTCGCCCCAGGTCTTGACCTGGCCCGCGATGGACTTGCCGGTGCGCGTGGCCTGGCTCTGTCCGTCGAGCCACAGGGTCTGGCCGGTGCCGCTCGCGGTCATCACGACCAGGTGCCAGTTGCCGTCGTTGACGGCCGCCTTGGAGGCCATCGGGGAGAGGCTGCCGTCCCAGAACTGCCCGTGCAGCAGACCGTCCGTGCCGATGTAGAGGGCCGGGGTGTAGCTGGTGGGCACCGAGCCGATCGGGGCGTTCTGGTACGAGAGGAGGACGCCGCCCGCCTGCTTGGTGTTGAACCATAGGGCGACGGAGGCGTTTCCGCTGCTGTCGTCGAGGGCTCCGGTGGGCAGCGACAGGGAGGAGTCGGTGCCGTTGAAGCCGGCCGCGGTGTCCCCGCCGGGGCCGAAGACGCCGGGTTCGCCGAGCATGACGTCGTTGTAGATGCCGTCGGACGCACCGCCGGCCGAGTTGTCGACGCCGTACTGGTCGGCGGCGGTGAGGCCGGACGACTCGGTCATCGGGTAGTCGTGGGCGGGCCGGGTGCCGCGGACGGCGCCGTAGTAGTAGTCGTTGCTGCCAGTGGTGACCGGGGTGGCCAGCTGGTAGGTGCCGCCGTCGGCGTCGGTGACGGAGGAGGCGCGGTCGGTCAGCGGGTCGTAGCCGACGGCGAGCGCGGTCTTGCCGGAGGGCAGGGTGGTGCCGGTCAGTTCGCGGGAGGCGAGGGTGGCGGAGGCGTACTCCTGCTGCACGGCGGGCAGGCCGAGCGGGTGCTGGAGGAAGGAGACGTCCTCGATCTGGCCGTTGAACCAGCCCAGGGCGTTGCCCGAGGGGACCGACGGCCAGGATCCGGCGAGTTCGCCGGCGCCGACGGTGGTGTAGGGCCAGGCACCGAAGCTGATGGTGGTGCCGGTGAGGGTGGCGACCTTGGCGCCGTCCAGATACAGGGTCTGGTCGGTACGGGCGCCGGACAGCACCGCGTAGTGCCACTTGCCGTCGTTCACGGCGTTGGGCGAGGCCATCGGCGCGGCGTGTCCGTTCCAGAACTCGGCGTGGAGCTTGCCGTCGGTTCCGACGTACATCGAGGGGACGTAGCCGGAGGTGACGGCGGTACCGGGTTTTCCGCTCTGGTACGAGAAGAGCGTCCCGCCCGCCTGCGTGGTCTTGAACCACATGCCGACCGCGAGGTTGCTGGCGTTGGCCGGCAGGTTGTCGGGCAGCGCCAGGTAGGAGCTGGTGCCGTTGAAGGAGGCCGCGGTGGCGGGGGTGCCGGCGAGCGGGCCCGCCTGGCCGAACGTGACGTTGGCGGCGGTGGCGTCGGTGGTGCCCTCGTTCGCGACGACACCGTCCTTGGCGGTGGCCGAGCCGGTCGCGTCGCCGAGCCGCCAGTAGTCCGTGGGGTTGGAGTCCAGGACCGTCGAGGCGAAGTGCGACCCGGAGGCGGCGCCGGAGGTGTAGCTGTACTGGGTGCAGGCCGTCGCGGTGGAGCTGCTGCTGGCGGGCGGGCAGACCGAGGTGAGGTCGCCGGCGGCATCGTAGCCGTACGTCCAGGGGTTGCGGGTGGTCGCGAACAGGCCCGGCTTGGAGGTGACCTTGTCGACGTGCGGGACGTTCTTGACGGTGCCGTCGGAAGCGGTGACCTGCTGGACGTCCCAGGTGAGCTGGAGTGTGACACTCATGTCGCCCGGGTTGTGGTCGCCGTTGTCGTAGCCGTTGTCCTGGTTGAGCAGGTAACCGAACGCAGTCGGCTCCTCGGGCTTGACGGTGCTGCCGTCCGGAAGGGTGAGGGTGACCGTCTGCCACACGACGTCCAGGCCGTGACCGTTGCGGTTGCCGTACTGGGTCAGACCCCAGTAGGTCTGGCCGGTGACGGGATCGGTGACCTGGTTCTGGAAGAAGTACCGCGTGCCCGACTTCTCCGTCAGCATGAAGCCGGAGGTGCCGTACCCGGACGCCGGTGCGGACAGGACGGCGTAGTCGCCGGCCGGCGGGCTGTAGGTGCCGTCGCCGTTGGCGCCGAACCGTTCCTGGCGTCCGTCCGCCAGGGTGATCACGACGTTGCCGGAACCGTCCGCGTCCTCGGTGGCGCGCATGTCCAGCAACGACGACCAGCCCGCGCCGAACGCCTTGAAGGCACCGGGGTCGAGGCTGTTGTAGGTGCGCTGGACGCTGAGCGTCGGGCCGTCGGACGGGCCTGGGATGGTCGCGTCGGTGGTCTGCGTCGAGTAGTCGCCGAGCTGCGGGTCCACGCCCTTGACGGTGGCGTCGTACGGGGCCGCGCCGAGGTGTGCGGTGACCAGCGGCTGGGGTGCGGCCGGGATGGTGAAGTAGTCGGGCGCGGACCACAGCGAGGCGGCGTTGCCGTCACTGACCTGGGCGGTCCAGTAGAACGTCTTGCCGTAGGCGAGCTTGCCCGCCGGGACGGTCCACACCGACGTGGTCAGCGACCCCGAACTGGCCAGGGCGGTCGTCGAGCCGTTGGCGTAGACGTTGAACGAGTAACTGAGCCCGGTACCCGGGTAGTTGTCCGCGTCGTGTGCGGTCACGGCCAGCGTCGGGGTGAGACTGAACACCGAGCCGTTGTTGCCGGGCGTGAAGGTGTCGACGATCGGCGGGTTGTTGACGACCGGCAGGGAGTAACAGGTCTGCGGGACCCCGTAGGTGGAGAACAGCGTCCCGTTGTAGGACATGTCCCAGCAGATCAGATACGTCTTGCCGGCGGTGAGCGCGGGAATGGACGCGGTCACGGTGACCGGCTTGTTCGGTGCGACCGTCGAGGGCATCGCGGCCGGGGTCGCGGCGGGGCTGGTGAGCAGGGTGCGGGTGGTGCCGGAGACGGTGTAGAGCTGGTACGAGAGCTTGTAGCCGTTGGTCGGGGTCCAGGTCGCCGTACCGCGGTTCTGCACGGTGACCTTGCCCCAGCCGGGCTGGTTGTTCCACGGCGAGGCGTAGCTGACCTCGGAGTAGGAGGCCCCGGCGCCGTTCGGCGTGTACTCGATGGCCAGGTAGGGGTCGTCGGCGTAGAACTCCTTGGCCGCCGCCGCGGTGGACGCCGCGCTGAGCCGCAGACCGTAGTTGGGCGCCCAGCCGTGCGCCCAGTTCATCACCGTCTTGGTGTCGAGGCTGATGCCCTCCCACTGGCGGCCGTTGGAGCAGTCGGTGCCGGCCGCGAAGGAGGCGGTGCCGATCTGCGCGCCGGCCGCCGGCCCCGGGTAGGTGTCGATCTTCGCCGGGTCCCAGGAGGCGGAGACGGGGGCGACGTTCACCGCCTCGGCCGAGCAGGCGCCGGTGGTGTCCAGGCCGGAGTACTCGGTGTCCAGCCAGAGCGTCGAGTTGACGACGTAGTCGTTGGCGAACTGCGTGCCGAAGCCGCTGAACTGGAGGAAGGAGTCGTAGTCGTGACTCTGGTACTTCCCGACGTACAGCTGCCCGTTGCCGTGGAAGTTCTGGGTGACGCCGGACTCGACGTAGGTCGAGGAGGAGGCGTTGCCCTGGCCGGTCGGGTTGCCCGCGGCGGCCGCGGTCCGGTAGGAGGCCGCGTCGGCCGTTCCCGGGGTGACCGTGCCGGTGGCGCCGGCGGGGATGCGTGCCCAGGTGCCGTCGGACTTGCGGTAGTTGACCGCGCGGGTGTGGACCTGCGCGGTGTAGGTCCCGTCGGCGTTCTTGAAGACGGTCGTGGTGGCGGTGTCGAGCTTGGGCTGCTCCACGCTGGTGGACGCGACAAAGCCCCGATGCTTCTTCGCCGCCGGTGCGGCGACGGGCTTCGGGGCTTTGTGGATCCGGCTGCCGGAGTTCACCGGGGCGCTCTTCGCGCCGTGGGCCTTGTACGCTCCCACCGCGCCCTTGACCTGGCCGGGCCGGGAGTTGGGCAGCACGGTTCTGGCTCTGCTGCTGGTCGCCGAGGCCGGGACCGCGTGCTTCTTGCCCGCCGCGGTGCCGGTCTGCTGTCCCGGAGTGGCCGGGGTGGCCGCCGTTCCCGGTAACGCCTGGGCCGCCTGACCGCCCTGCACCCCGACCAGCGCGGCGACCGCCACGAACGCCGTCGCTCTCAGTGCCGTCGGCACATGCCGGACGGATCTCCACAAGCGGCCCATCATCGTTGCCCCCCAGCGATGCCCAACATCCAACTCCGGACAGCCGGATCTTCTATCAGCGGGACGACGGCCCGGGACAGCCATATAACCCGGGCCATTGGCGTCAAAGACCGGCATTGCGCACCAAGGTTGACCAGTACATTGCAAGCGCTTGTAGCTTTCCTGGCCAATTCCCGCCCCACTCTTTCCAGTTGGCGAGTAAGGCTGCTCTCACAGGACATCAGAGGGGCTGCGGGGGCAGATGAGACCGGGATCGTCGGGGGCTTTACGCGCCTGCGCATACGCCGCCCTGCCGCTGCTGCTCCTCGTGGCCGCCGCACCTCCGGCCGCCGCACGGCAGTCCGCCGCACCCACCCCGCTCAGCGCCGAATGGCCGCTGGACGGGCAGCACTTCGACGCCTCCCGGGTCTGGCGGCTCAGCCAGGGGGCCGGCGTCACGGTCGCGGTGGTCGACACCGGGGTGAACGCCCGGCACCCCGATCTGGCGGGCCGGGTCCTGCCCGGAACCGATGTCACCCAGCAGGCAGCCGACGGCCGGGTAGACCTCTCGGCCGACTCGCACGGCACCTCGGTCGCCGGAGTCATCGCGGGCTCCGGCGGCACGGGCAAGGGCATGGCCGGGCTGGCCCCCCGGGCGACCGTGCTCCCCGTCCGGGTGAGCGCCGACAACGCCGCGGATCCGCTCGCCCTGGCCCGGGGCATCGTCTACGCCGCCGACCACGGCGCAGCGGTCATCAACATCTCCATGGTGACCACCGACCCCGACCCGCAGATCCGCGACGCCGTCGCCTACGCCCGCCGCCATGACATCGTCGTGGTCGCGGCGGCGGGCAACAGCGGCCGGGCGGGAAACCCGGTGACCTATCCGGCCGCGTTCCCCGGCGTGGTCGCCGTCTCCGGCACCACCCGGGCCGGCGGCTTCTGGACCTCCGGCGAGTCCGGTTCCTACATCGCGCTGGCGGCCCCGGCGGTGGACATCTACTCCACGAGGAACAGCGGCGGCTACCTCACCAAGGACGGCACCAGTTATTCGGCTCCCTATGTCTCCGCGGCCGCCGCGCTGCTGCGGGCCGCGTACCCGTCGGAGAGCGCCGGGCAGATCATCGCCCGGCTCGTCGGCACCGCCGACCGCCCCGGCGGGGGTTCCGGCCGTGACGACCGCTTCGGCTACGGCATCGTCGACCCTCTGAAGGCCCTGGACGCGCCGGCACCTGCCGCCGGCGCCGATCCGCTGCTCACCGCCGCCGGGGACGGCGCGCCGAAGGCGGCCGACACGACGGGCGGCGTTCCCGGCGGAACCGTCGCGGTCATCGGCGTCGTGGCGGGGCTGATCGCCGCGGGGGCGGGTGGCCTGTTCGTCCGCCGCCGCTCCCGTCGTCGTACGTGATCCACAGGAGGAACCCCATCAGCATGCGGCTCCCGGCTCTCTGCGCGCGGCCCGTCCACCGCTTCACCGGTCTCGTACGCGGCCACCCGGTCATCGCGGCGGCCACGGCCGCCGTCCTCCTGGCGGCCCTGTCGCTCACCGCGCTGCTCGCCGGGGGCCGGAGCGCCCAGCCCCGGGCCGCCAACGTCTCCCGCAACTTCCGCGCCTGTCTGCTCGTCTCGCCCGCGGGCGCCACGGACGCCCGGCTCAGCCAGGCGTCCTGGCAGGGCATGCAGGACGCGGCGCGCTCCGGCGGGGTCAACGCCCAGCGGTTCGAGGCTCCCACCATCGACGCCAAGGCCGCGCTGCCGTACATCAACGGCGCCGTGCAGCATCACTGCGGGCTGATCGTCACCGTCGGCGCCGGCATGAGACCCGCGACCGAGGCGGCGGCCCGCGCCAACCCGCACCAGGAGTTCGTGATCGTCGGCGCCACCTCGGCGCGCCCGCACGTCTCGGCCATCGCCGCGCCCGACGACCCCGGGAAGGACCAGGCCGGAAGGGAAGTGGCGGACAAGGTCAGCGCCTTCATCGCCGCCCGGCGCTGACCGCTCGGAGCCGGTCGGGGAGCGTGACGCCCCGCCATGGGACGTGACCGGCCCGGGGCACCCCCGGACCGGTCACTCCATGCGCGTCAGAGACCGCGAGGCACGGGGCCGGGTGACGTCAGCTCGTCGTGACGGTCGGCTCGGCGGCCTGCTTGGGCTCCGGCTGCGCGGGGGCCACGACCGGTTCCGCCGCCATCTGCACCGACGTCGGCTCCACGGGCGCCGCCGCGGCTGCCTCGTCGGTCTTCATGGCCTTCGCCTCGCTCTTCAGGATGCGCATCGACTTGCCCAGGGCCCGGGCGGTGTCCGGCAGCTTCCGGGAGCCGAAGAGCACGATGAAGACGATCGCGACGATCAGCAGGTGCCAGGGTTCGAGTCCGTTGCGGAGCATGACCGCCCCCTCCCATTCTCACGTTGTTCCGTGCCGACGAAGAGTGCTTCACGCGACTCGGCCGGGCAGCGACGATTGCTACATTGCGCAACTGTACAACCCGCTTGGGAAACAGTGGCCGAACCCGGCCCTACGACTGTGCCGGGTGGCGCCGGTCGTGGCGTGCCCGCGCCGCCCGCAGCGCCAGGGCGTACAGCCCCAGGACCGCGGCGAGCAGTGCGTGGTAGGCGATCGGCAGCCCCGTCATGCCCACGGCCGCGCCCAGGGGGCCGGGCGGCAGCAGCAGGCCGACGGCGGCGAGCGCGGCGGCGGCCCGGCCGACGGGCCCGGAACGGCTGCCGCCCCGCAGCAGGAACATCACCAGGGCCTGCGTGAGCAGGTTCTCGGTGAACCAGGCCGAGTGGAAGACGGCCTGGTCGTCGAGGGCGTCCGGGCCGCGCAGGGCGAGCGCGAGAACGCCGAAGGTGGCGAGGTCGGCGATCGCGTTGAGCACCCCGAAGCCGGTGATGAACCGCAGGAAGGCACGCGGCCGCAGCACGGTCGGGCGGCGCAGGACCTCAGGTCCGGGGCGGTCGTGGGCGAAGGCGAGCTGGGCGGCGTCGAAGCAGAGGTTCTGGGCGAGCACCTGGACCGGGAGCATCGGCAGGAAAGGAAGGAGCAGTCCCGCGCAGAGCATCGCGATGACATTGCCCAGGTTCGAGGAGAGCGTGACCCTCAGATACGAGGCGATGTTGGCGCCGCTGTGCCGGCCGGCGGTGACGGCGTGCCCGATGGCGCCGAGATCCTTCTCGGCGAGCACCACGTCGGCGGTCTCGCGGGCGAGGTCCACGGCGCCGCGGGGCGCGATCCCGACATCGGCCGCGCGCAGGGCGGGGATGTCGTTGACCCCGTCCCCGAGAAACCCGACGGTGTGCCCGGCGGCACGCAGCCCGGCGACGATCCGGGCCTTGTCCTCGGGGGTGCAGCGGGCGACGACGACAGGGCCGCGGACCGGCCCGGCGCCCACCGGCTCCGGCACGCCCGCCGCCGGACCGGCCCCGGCGACCGCCCCGTGCTCCCCCCGGCGCGGCGGGTCCGCCGGACCCCGGACGTCGGCCGCCACTGCCACATCGACGGCTCCCAGCCCCAGGTCCCGGCAGGCCCGCGCGGCGGTGGCCGGATGGTCGCCGGTCAGGATCCGGATCGTGATGCCTAGGCCGGTCAGGTCGCGCAGGGCTTCGGCGGCGCCGGGGGCGACGGCGTCGCGGAAGGTGACCAGGCCGTGGAAGGTGAGGCCGTGTTCGTCGGCCGCGGTGTAGGGGCGGGTGCGGGCCGGGAGCCGGGCGGTGGCGACGGCCAGGACCCGCAGCCCGGCTCCTGCCTCGCGGGCGGCGAGGGCGAGGAGACGCTCGCGTTCGGCGGAGCCGAGGGCGCAGCGGCGCAGGACGTCCTCGGCGGCTCCCTTGGTCACCAGGACATGGGTGCCGAGGGCGCCGGCGACGACGGCGGTGGCGGTGCGCCGCTCGGGGTCGAAGGGGACGGCGCCGATGCCGTCGTACTCCTCCCCCACCGGTCCGGCGGCCGTGAGCAGGGCCTCGTCGAGGGCGTCGGGGGCGGGCAGGTCGGCGAGTTGCAGGGTCCACCAGGCGCCGACGGCCGCCCAGCGCAGCACCTCGGGGTCGTCGGCGCCGTCGGGTCCGAGGGCGCGTTCGACGACGGGCCGGTCCTGGGTGAGGGTGCCGGTCTTGTCGATGCAGAGCACGTCGACGGCGCCCAGGTCGTGCAGCGCGGGCAGCCGCCGTACGACGACCTGGTGGGCGCGGGCCAGCAGCGCGGCGCCCCGGGCCAGGCAGGTGGTGACGATCACCGGCAGCATCTCAGGGGTGAGCCCGACGGCGACCGCGACCGCGAAGGGCAGCGTCTCCAGTCCGCGGCCGCGCAGGGCGGCGTTGGCCATGAGGACCAGCGGCGGAGTGAGCAGCATGAACCGGACGAGCACCCAGGAGATCCCGTGCACGGACCGGTCGAAGGCGCTCGGCTCCCGCGGCGGGGCCGCGCCCTGGGCGACGGCGAACCGGGTCCGCTCCCCTGTCTCCACGACCACCGCGGTGGCGCTGCCCGAGGCGACCCCGCTGCCCTGGAAACAGAGGTACGGCTCCTGGAAGGGCCCTGGGTCCGGACGCGGAGCCGCGGTGGGGACCTCGACGGCGGCCTTGGCGACGGGCGCCGACTCGCCGGTGAGCACGGCCTGGTGCACGGTCAGCCCACGGGCGCGCAGCAGCCGTACGTCGGCCGGGACCAGGTCGCCGGGGCCGAGCCGGACGACATCGCCCGGCACCAGTTCGGCGACCGGGACCTCCCGGGCCCGCGGCTCCGCGTCCGGGCCGGCCCGGCGCAGCACGGTGGCGGTGCCGGCGACGAGGGCGCGCAGGGCTGCCAGCGAGCGGTCGGCACGGTGTTCGCCGGCGGCGCGCAGTCCGCAGCTGACCGCGACCAGGGCCAGGATCACGACGGCCGTCCCCCAGGAGGCGACGAGGGCGGAGACCAGACCGAGGGTGAGGAGGACGGCGGTGAAGGGGTCGCGCAGGGCACGGGCGCCGCGCAGCGGCCAGGAGGCGGTGTGCGGGCGGGGCGGGGTGTTCTCGCCGAGGTCGGCGAGGCGGGCCGCGGCCCCGGCCTCGGTCAGCCCGCGCGGTCCCGTGTCCAGCCGGCGCAGCACCTGCAGCGAGGTGGCGGCCTCGCCCTCAGAGACCATGGAGCCGTCGGGGGGCCGGTAGCCCGGCACCGGTCGTGCGGGCGGTGAGGCGGCCGACGAGCAGGCGTACGACGTCGACGACGTCGGGGTCGTCGACCAGGTACACCTGGCGGCGGCCCTCCCGGCGGGAGCGGACGAGGCCGGCGAGCTTCAGCTTGGTGAGGTGCTGGCTGACGGCGGGCAGCGCGCCGCCGACCCGCTCGGCGAGGCCCGTGACATCGCTCTCGCCCTGGGCCAGCGCCCAGACGATGTGCAGCCGGGCGGGCGAGGCGAGCAGCCCGAAGGCCGCGGCCGCCTCCGTGAGCACGTCCGCGGTGGGGTCCTCGTGGCCGCTGCCGGGCACCGTCGTGGTCCTCCTGTCCACCGCGTCGAGGGGACCCGTCGCGGATCGGTCCGAAGCGACCCGTCGCGGGTCGCAGGACAGTTTAGGACGCGGGAACTTATCGGCCACCGCGCAAGTTTCTACGGTGTTGTAGAAGTAATTTCTTGGCAAGCAGGTCTCTTACCGACCGAGGAGTGAGTGCGCATGGCCCTGTGGGACCGCATCAAGGAGTCCGCGACGCAGATGCAGACCCAGCTCGTTTCGAAGAAGAACGACCTGAAGAGCGGTGCGTTCCGCGACGCGAGCATGGCGATGTGCGCGCTCGTGGCCGCCGCCGACGGCACGATCGACCCGGCCGAGCGCCAGCGGGTCGCCCAACTCATCTCGACCAACGAGGTGTTGCAGAACTTCCCGGCGGACGACCTGCGCCGCCGCTTCGAGGAGAACCTCGACAAGCTGACCACGGACTTCGCCTTCGGCAAGGTGAGCGTGCTCCAGGAGGTCGCGAAGGCGAAGAAGAAGCCGGCCGAGGCGCGTGCCGTCATCCAGATCGGCATCGTGATCGGCGGCGCGGACGGCGACTTCGACAAGACCGAGCAGGCCGTGGTCCGCGAGGCCTGCTACACCCTGGACCTGCCGCCGCACGAGTTCGACCTCTGACCCCTCACATCCGCCGGCTCGCGGCCCAGCAGAGTGCGGTGAGGGCCGTGGCCGCGGCACAGGCCGCCGCCGCCGAACCGTCCAGATAGGCACTGCCCAGCACCGCCACTCCCAGCGTCGCCCCCAGTTGCTGTACGGCGTTCAGCGCACCCGCCGCCGAGCCGACCTCCTGGGGGCGCAAGGGCTTGAGGGCCAGCGTGAAGAAGGCGGGGGTGAACAGGCCCGCGCCCAGGCCGACCAGGGCCAGCGCGGGCAGGAGCGGCCAGGGGTAGTGGGCGGTGGTGGTGGCGGTGGCGTAGACGGCCGCGGCGGCCGTCAGGCCGATCAGCACCAGGGCCAGACCGTACGGCATCATGCGGCGCCGGGCACCACGGCGACCCGACAGCCATGACGACACCGCCAGACCGATCGACCACGGCGTCAGGCTCAGGCCTGCCGTCAGTACGCCCTGGCCCGCCTCCAGCTGGAGCTGGAGGACCACCACGGTCATCAGGCCGTTCGTCACCGCGAAGAACGTCGTCGAGGCGGCGAGGGCGGGCGGGAAGCCGCGGTGGGTGAAGAGGGTGGGTTCCAGGAGAGGCGCGGCCGTGCGGCGCTGGTGCAGTGCGAAGGCGGTCAGGGTCAGCAGGCCGAGCGCGAGCAATGCCCAGTCGTGCGGCGGGAGTTCGATGAGGTCCGTGCCGATCAGGGGGTAGACGAGCAGCCCCGTGCCGGTCGCCGCGAGTGCCGTGCCCGGCCAGTCGAGGGCGGGGCGGTGCGGGGCGCGGTCCTCCAGGAGCCTGGGAGACAGGGCGAGGACGACCAGGGCCACGGGGACGTTCACCAGGAAGGCGGCCCGCCAGGAGGAACCGAACAGGTCGGCGTGGGTGAGGACACCGCCGAGGACCGGGCCGCAGACGGCCGCGAGGCCCATCACCGGGCCGATGGTGCCCAGCGCCCGGGCCAGCTCCTCGCCCTCGAACATCGCCTTGATCAGTCCGATGGTCTGCGGAATGATCACGGCCGCCGCCGCGCCCTGCACCGCGCGGAAGGCGATCAGCAGGCCCGCGGTCGAGGCGAGTGCGCAGGCGACGGAGGCCGTGGTGAAGAGCGCGACGCCGAGGACGAAGAGGCGTCGGCGGCCCGCGATGTCGCCGAGCCGCCCGCCGGTGATCAGCAGGACCGCGAAGGGCAGGGTGTACGCCGTGCTGAACCACTGGACGTCGGAGAGGGAGCCGCCGAGGCCGCCGTGCACGGCGGGGGCGGCGACCTGGACGATCGTCGCGTCCAGGAGGTTCATCGCCTCGGCGAGGAGGAGGGCGAGGAGGGCGGGCCATCGCCAGGGGCGGGGGGCCGGGGTGGTGGGGGTGTGCGTGGATGTGGTTGTCATGGGGGCAGCGTGCGTATCGCGAAGCGGGGGCCGACGGTTCTGGATGGGAAGTGGAGGTTTTCTTCCATCGGCAGCGGTGTTCATGACGGAATCACACGCGTTGAGCCATGGCCGCGGGTGCGTTGGGGCTGATCGCGCCCGCGCGGCGGAGCCGCGGATTTGATACAGCCCCGCGCCCCCGGGAAAGGTCGGCTGCTCAGACGTCGGCCAGCAGTGGCAGTAGCTCCATTGCTGTCGTCACGTCACCTGTCAAGGCGCGGTCGTCCATGTCCCCCGGCAGAGCTGCCGCAGCCACCCTGTACGCGGGCACCGTCGGCTCGACCGGGCCCAGCCGCAACGCTCGTACCGCCGCCACCAGTTCGCAGGCCAGTACCACCGGGTAGGCCTCGGCCGCCCGTTCCGCCTGTTTCGCCGCCTGGCCCGCGAAGCTCGCCGCCTCCTCCAGGCCGTGGGAGAGGACGGTGTGGCCCGCGGATACCGGGGCGGCGCTGGAACGGAGCTCAGCGAGGGCCGAGTTGGCCGTGTACTCCAGGATCATCGTGCCGGAGCTGCTCGCCGGGCCCGCGGTCAGGAAGGCCGGCAGGCCCGTGAGGTCGGCGCGGGTCAGGGCCTGGAGGCGGGCGGCGGAGAGCTGGGCGGTCTGGAGCAGGGCGAGGTCGAGGCCGTCCAGGGCCAGGGCGAGCGGGGCCGCGAAGAAGCCGCCGTGGTGGTAGAGGTTGCCGTCGGGGGCCAGGACGGGGTTCTCGGTGGGACAGTTGATCTCCGTCTCGATGATGTGGCGGAGTCTGTCGGCTGCCTCCAGGGCCGCGCCGTGGACCTGGGGGAAGGCGCGGAAGCCGTAGGGGTCCTGGATTCGGCGTCCGGTGGTGAGCGGGCGGTCGGGCATCGCCAGGAGGCGTCGCACCTCCGCCGCCGCCCTGGCCGGTCCGGGGTAGGGGCGCAGGGCGTGCACCTCGGGGGCGTAGGCCTCCGGGGAGCCGGAGACGGCGGCCAGGGAGAGGGCGGCCACCGCGTGGGTGGCCCGCAGCAGCACGTCCAGGTCGTGGCAGGCCAGGGCGGCCCGGCCCAGGGCGAGGGCGTTGCTGCTGAGCAGGGCGAGCGAGTCGCCGGGGTGGAGGGTGACCGGGACGGGCAGTTCGGCGTCGGGGGACGCCGTGAGCCAGGGGCGTTCACCGATCAGGGTCAGGCCCGTCTGGGCCAGGGCGGTGAGGTCGCCGGTGCCGACACCGCCGTACTCGTTGACGGCGGGGTGCACGCCGAGGCGCAGGGCGTCGGTCAGCGCGGTGACGACGGATGGGTGGATGCCGGAGCCGGCGGCGAGCAGCTGGTTGGCGCGGACGGCCAGCAGCGCGCGGGCCTGCCGGGCCGGCAGCAGCGGGCCGGCGCCACCGGCGTGGCTGCGCAGCAGGCGCAGGGTGTGGCCGGCCGCGTCGGACGGGTCGACGACGACGGAGCGGTGGGCGCCCACACCGGTGCCGCGGCCGTACCAACGCCCCTGCGCGGCGAGGCGGTCGGCACTCTCGTGGGCCCGGCGGACCCGGTCGAGCGCCGCGGACGGTACGACGGGGCCGGCAACGGCGTCGGCGAGCCGGACGAGTCCGGTCAGGCCGAGGCCGTTGCCGTCGAGTACGACACGGTCCAAGGAAGGTCCAGGGAGGATCCGTGGAGGGCCGGACACGGGTCAGCTGGAGAGGCCGACCTTCTTCAGCCAGGCCTGGGCGACGTCCAGCGGGTCCTTGTTGCCCGACTGCACCTGGGTGTCCAGGTCCAGCAGGGCCGCGGTGTCGAGCTTGGCGGAGACGGCGTTGAGGGCGTCGGTGGCCGTCTGGTTCAGGGCGCTCTTGTAGACCAGGGGCTGGACGTTCTCGAAGCCGAAGAGGTTCTCCGGGTCCTGGAGGACGACGAACTTCTCCTTGGTGATGGTCGGGTCCGTGCTGAAGATGTCGCCGGCCTGCACCGCGTTCTTCTTCAGGGCGGCCTCGGTGAGCGGGCCGCCCGCGTCGAGCGCCTTGAAGGACTTGAACTCCAGGCCGTACACGGACTTCAGGCCGACCAGGCCCTGCTGGCGGGTCTGGAACTCCGGCGAGGCGCCGATCACCAGGTCCTTGGCGATCGTCTTCAGGTCGGCTATCGAGGACTTCTCGGTGAGGTTGTACTTGGCGGCGGTCGCCGCGTTGACCGTCACCGTGTCCTTGTCCTGCGCGTCCGCCGGGTCCAGCAGCGTCAGCTTGGAGTCGAGCTTGGCCTCGATGGCCTTGGTGGTCTCGTCGACGGTCTTCGGGGCCGCCTTCGGGTCCAGGTAGGCGAGCAGGGCGCCGTTGTACTCCGGCAGGACCGAGATCGAACCGTTCTTGAGCAGACCGTAGGTGGTCTCGCGGCTGCCGATGTTCGACTTGTAAGTGACCTTGACGCCCTTGGCCTTGAGTGCTTCGCCGTAGATGTCGGCGATCAGGATGCTCTCGGCGAAGTTGTTGGAGCCGACGACGACGGTGTCACCGCTCGCCTTGCTGTCCGACAGCGGGTCGGACTTGCTGTCGTCGGAGGAGGAACAGCCCGCCAGCAGGGCCGTCGTCGCGGCGAGCGCGACGGCTGCCACGCCTCGGTATGTCCGGATTGACCTGCTGGGAAGGGTGTTGGAAGTCACGGTTGCCGTTCCGGGAGCTGTGGGAAGGGGGGGTGCTGCGAACCACTCCGCACGATCCAATCCAGCCGGTTCTCGGTCAGTCAAGTATCTCCGGGTCACTGATTGGCTTCAATCCGTGGCCAGTTGTGGACGGAGAGCGGTCTCTTTGTAACGGATTCTTGATAAAGAGCAAGCGGAACCGAGCTTCAAGGACGCTGTAGTCTCACCGCAGTTGATATCGGTCACAGCGGTGCACGGGGCCCGCTACTCGGTGTCGTTCCGCAACAGCTCGGGGTGAAGACGCCCCCCAGACCAGACACCCTCATGAAGGAGGCCCGGTGTCCACGAACCAGGTGGACGCGCCCGTCCGGCCCGCCCAGGCGCGGGGCGGGATACGGGGTTTCGCCGACCGTTGGCCCTTCCGGCGCAAGCTCAACCTGCTGGTCGGTGTGCCGCTCGCCGTCATCGCCGTACTGCTGGCGTATGTCTTCACCGACCTGGTGCAGCAGTCCACCAGCGCGGAGGACGCGGCGCAGACGGTCCGGGACAGCGCGCAGGTGGCAGGCCTCGTGGACAAGGTCGAGGCGGAGCACCAGCAGGCGATCCTGCTCTCCGCGCGGTACGAGTCGGGCGACGCCAAGCCCTCGGCGGCCGCCTACCGCAAGGCCCAGGACGCGGTCAACTCCCAGGTCACGAAGGTCCGTGAGAGCTTCGGCGACCGGCTGCCGGGCACCGAGGCGGATGCCCTGCGGCAGGTCGAGGGCCTGTCCAGCCTGCGGGAGTCGGTCGAGCAGGCCTACCTTCCGGCCGACAACATCGACCCGGCGTACAGCAACGCGTCCAACGACCTGATCGACGGCCTCGGACTGGACCGCGACACCGACCTCGCCTCCACCTTCACCGGCAACCTGCTGGACTCGCTGCTGCGCGCGGACGCCGCCCACGGCGCCTTCGAGACCAACGTGCTCGCGGCGACCACCGGCGACACCAACGCCCTGATCGAGTTCACCAGCGCGGTCGGCGCCTACGACCTCTACCAGCACCAGGCCGACCGGTTCACCCGGTTCGCCACCGAGGGGCAGGCCCGGCAGCTGGCCGACATCGAGCACACCAAGGCCCAGAGCACCATCGCCGAGTCCTTCGCCGAGCTGCAGATCGATCCGACCAAGCTGGATGCCGGCAGCCAGGACGAGATCCGGCTGGCCGTCAAGGACGCGCTCAGCGACTACCCGGCCTACCTCGACCAGGCCGCCGCCCGGCTGACCATCACCACCTCGCTCATCGGCCAGATCGCCGACCGGGCCGACACCGCCGCGGACTCGGCCAAGTGGCGCGCGATCTACCTGCTGAACGCCTCGCTGCTCGGCTTCGTCCTCTGGATCACCCTCGCGGCGCTGGTCCGCCGCTCGGTGATCCGCCCGGTGCAGGCCCTGACCGGGGTCGCGCACGAGGTCGCCGAGGTGGCGGGCCGCGAACTCGCCCGCGTCGCCGACGACGACGCCGAGGACTCCGGTCCGCCCCGGCTGCGGGACATGCCGGTCACCGCCCGCGACGAGATCGGTGACCTGGCCGAGGCGTTCAACCAGGTGCAGACCACCGCCGCGGCTCTGCTCGAACGCCAGGTGCTCAGCCGCCGCAACACCGCCGAGATGTTCGGCAACGTCGGCCGCCGCGTCAGCAACCTGACCACCCGCCAGCTCGCCTTCATCGACGCGGTCGAGCGGGCCGAGACCGACCCGGCCCTCCTCGAACGCCTCTACTCCATCGACCACATCGCCGTCCGCCTGCGCCGCAACGCGGACAGCCTGATGCTGCTGGCCGGCATCCGCGAGACCGTGCTGGCCGCGGGCCCGACCCCGGTGTCCAACGTCGTCCGGGCCGCGCTCGGCCAGATCGAGGGGTACCAGCGGGTACGGCTGTACGCGGGCACGGACGCCATGATCGAGCCGGACATCATCGGCGACCTCACGCTGATGGTGGCCGAACTCCTGGAGAACGCGGTGTCGTTCTCACCGGCCGGCAGCCCCGTCGAGGTCACCGTCCGCTCCAGCGACGCGGGCGCGCACATCGTTGTCACCGACCACGGTCTCGGCATGAGCGCCGAGCGGCTGGCCGAGGAGAACCAGCGGCTGATCCGCCGTGAGCGCCTCGACCTGGTGCCGACCAAGGTGCTCGGCCTCTTCGTGGTGGGTGCGCTGGCCCGGCGCTGGGAGATCGGCGTCGAGCTGACCCGGACCCCGGGCGGCGGTGTCACCGCCGAAGTGACGCTGCCCGCTCGCCTGTTGCTGACGATGAGCGCGGTGGCGGACACCTCCGGCACCCCGGTCGCCGTGGAAGCCGCGGCACCAGCGGCACCGGTGGCGGCCGCCGAGCCGACCGGCCCGACCCCCGCCGTCACGGTGCCGGCCGCCGCGGAACCGGAGAGCCCGCTCCCCCGCCGGCTGCCGCGCCGCGAGCCGGCCGCCGAGCCCGCCGCCGAGCAGCCGCGCATCCCGGCGGCCCGTTCCGGCGAGCCCCTGGCCGACCCCGACCAGGATTCCGGCGACGGGCCCCGCCCACTGCGCCGCCGGGTACGCGGCGCGACCCTCCGCACCACCGTCGGCGCCGCCCAGAGCCTCGCCCAGGCGCCGCGCACCCGCGACGCCGAGGCCGAACGGGACGCGCTGGACGAGTTCGAGGCGGCGGTGGAGCGCGCCCGGCGCGAGAGCGACACCGGAAGCCACGAGCGGCCCAGGCCGCACATCGACCCCACGCACCCCCCGCAGGACCAGAACCACCTTCCGGAAGGAGCCGAGCAGTGAGCACGTCGACAGGTGACACCCCGACGGGCGGCGTCACGCCGACCGACCTGCAGGCGGCCGCAGCCGACTTCACCTGGCTGCTGAACCGCTTCGCCACCGAGACCGCAGGCGTGGTCGACGCGATCGCCGTGTCCTCCGACGGTCTGCTGATCGCGGTCTCGGAACTGCGTGAGCGCGCCCACTCCGAACGGCTGGCCGCGATCGTCTCCGGCATCACCAGCCTGGCCGCCGGCGCCTCCGGCAACTACGGCCTGGGCGGCCTCAACAAGGTCATCATCGACCTGGAGGGCGGCCATGTGATCGTCTCCGCGATCGGCAGCGGCGCCGTGCTCGGCGTGGTCGCCGACAAGGAGGCCAAGCTCGGCAACATCGCCTACGAGATGACGCTGTTCGCGAACCGCGCGGGCGCGGCGCTCAGTCCGCAGCTCGTCCTGGAACTGAAGAACAGCGTCGGCGTCCCACAGACGCGCTGACCGGCACCGCCGGTCGGCACGCCGAGAAGGCCGAGAGAGGAAGACACAGCCATGGCGGACGGCACCCCGCCCCCGGGCCCGGACCCGGTCGGCCCCGCCCCCGCCGTACGGCCGTTCCTGGTCACCGCAGGCCGGGTGGCGGACAGCGCCTCCGGACCGGCGATGCCCGTCGAGACCCAGGTGGTGGCCACCGCCGCCGGGCTCGCCGTGCTGGACCGGCTCTCCTTCGAGCAGCACGACATCGTCGCCGCGTGCCGGATTCCGCAGTCGCTCGCGGAACTGGCGGCCCGGCTGCGGCTGCACCTGAACGTGGTACGGGTGCTGGCCGAAGACCTGCGCGAGGCCGGGCAGCTGACGGTGCACGTGCCCGACTTCGAGGCCACCCACGACTCGTCCGTCCTGCGCAGGGTTATCGATGGCCTGCGGGCCATCCCCGACTCCCGAGGGGTACTCCGTGACACCGACTGACTCGCTGACCCGGGGCGCCGGGCGTACGGCCGTCCGGCCGCCGCTGCCGGTGAAAATGGTCATCGCGGGCGGTTTCGGCGTGGGCAAGACCACCGCCGTCGGCTCGATCTCGGAGATCGAGCCGCTGACCACCGAGGCGTCGATCACCGAGGTCGCGGCGGGTGTGGACGACCTCACGCTCACCCCGCGCAAGACGACCACGACCGTGGCGATGGACTTCGGCTGCATCACCATCGACCCGACGCTGAAGCTGTATCTGTTCGGCACGCCCGGGCAGGAGCGCTTCGGCTTCATGTGGGACGACATCGTGGAGGGCGCGCTCGGCGGGCTCGTCATCGTTGACACGCGTCGCCTCGACGACTGCTATGCCGCCGTCGACTACTTCGAGCACAAGGGGATTCCGTTCGCCGTCGCGATCAACGCGTTCGACGGCCGCGTCGAGCACACGCTGGACGAGGTGCGGTGGGCGCTGGATGTCGCCGACGGTACGCCGCTGGTCGTCTTCGACGCGCGTGAACGGGGTTCTGTTCGGGATGCGCTGCTTGTCGTCCTGGAACTGGCGCTGGCGCGGAGTGGCGGGTAGTCGCGGCTGTGGGGAACTGCGGACCGGTTGTGGCTGGTCGCGCAGTTCCCCGCGCCCCTACGGGGCGCTAACTCCGCCGTACGCCGGGAGAGACCGTCAGTCTCTGTACCGCCCAGAAGATGCCCAGCGTGGCCAGGGCCATCGCCGCCACCAGGGTCGCGCCGCCCACGACCTTCTCGTAGTTCTTCTGGTAGAGGCCGTCGATGATGTAGCGGCCGAGGCCGCCCAGGCTGACGTACGCCGCGATGGTCGCCGTCGAGACGATCTGGATGGCCGCCGAGCGCAGGCCGCTGAGTACCAGCGGGAGGGCGACCGGGAGTTCGACCTGGAAGAGGATGCGGGTCTCCGGCATGCCCATGCCCCGGGCCGCGTCCACCGGGGACGGATCGACCGAGCGCATCGCCTCGTACGTCGTGACCAGGATCGGCGGTACGGCGAGGATCACCAGCGGGATCATCACCGGCAGCATGCCGAAGCCGAGCCAGATGAACATCAGGACCAGCAGACCGAAGCTGGGCAGCGCCCGGCCGGCCGTGGCGATCAGGGCGAGGGTGTTGCCGCCCCGGCCGTAGTGGCCGGTGATCAGGCCGATGGGCAGGCCGATGACCGCCGCGTAGGCGAGGGCCTCCAGGGAGTACTGGATGTGTTCCCAGAGGCGGGTGGGGATGCCGTCGTAGCCGTGCCAGTGCGAGCTGTCGCTGAAGAAGGCGTGGACGAAGTTGAGGACGTTCACCGGGCGCTCTCCTTCGGCATCCAGGGCGTCAGCACACGGCGTACGAGGACGAGAGCGGCGTCGGCCAGGATGGCCAGCACGGCCGTGGTCACGACCGAGTTCACCGCCAGTTCGGGGCGGTGGTAGATGTTCGCGTCGTTGAGCAGGTTGCCGAGGGCGCCCTGGTTGCCGATCAGCATGCCGACGCTGACGAGGGAGATGCTGGAGACGGTGGCGACGCGCAGGCCCGCGAAGATCGCGGGGACGGCGATCGGCAACTGCACCTGGAAGTAGCGCCGTACGGGGCCGAGGCCCATGGCGGTCGCGGCGGCCAGGGTCTCCGCCGGGACCGAGCGGACGCCGTCCACGATCGCCGGGACCAGGACCACCAGGCTGTACACCGCGAGCGGGATCATCACCGTCGTCTCGGTCTGGCCCGTGTAGTCGATGAGGACGACGAAGAAGGCCAGCGAGGGGATCGCGTACAGGATCGTGGTCACGCCCAGCACCGGCGGGTACAGCCAGCGGAAGCGCACGCAGAGCTGGGCGATGGGCAGGGACACCAGCAGACCGGCCAGGACCGGGACGAGGGCCTCGCGCAGGTGGAGGCCGATCAGCCCGAAGTAGGTGTTCTGGAGGTCGCTCGGGATGTCGAAGAAGCCGCTCATCCCCCGACCCTCGCGTCGTCGCGGCCCTCGGCGTGGGCGGTGCGGATCGCGGCGCCGATGACCTGCTGGGAGACGACGCCGACGGCGCGTCCCTCGCCGTCCACGGCCACGGCCCAGCCGGTCGGCGAGAGGACGGAACCGTCGAGGGCGGCGCGCAGCGAGTCCTTGCCGGGCACGAACGGCCGCCCGTACGGGACGAGTTGCTCCGGCTGGATCGAGCCGGCGGTGAGGGTCCGCGGCTCGCCCCAGCCGAGCGGTCTGCCGTCCAGGTCCGTCACCAGGAGATAGGGAGTGTCCGCCGAGGAGCGCGCGGCGAGCTTGCCGGCGTCGGCGTCGATCGCGACGATCGGGGTCCGCTGCAGCTCAAGGCCCGCGGACGGGAAGAAGGACAGCCGCCGGATGCCCCGGTCGGCGCCGAGGAAGTCCTCGACGAAGGCGTCCGCCGGGTCGGTGAGCAGTTCGGCCGGCGGGGCGAACTGGGCGAGGTGGCCGCCCGTGCGCATCACGGCGACCATCGTGCCCAGCTTGATCGCCTCGTCGATGTCATGGGTGACGAAGACGATGGTCTTGCCCAACTCGTCCTGGATACGCAGGAGTTCGTCCTGCAGTCCCTTGCGGACCACCGGGTCGACGGCGGAGAAAGGCTCGTCCATCAGCAGCACCGGCGGGTCGGCGGCGAGCGCCCGGGCCACGCCGACGCGCTGCTGCTGGCCGCCGGAGAGCTGGTACGGATAGCGCTTGGCGAGCGCCGAGTCGAGCCCCACCCGCTCCATCAGCTCGGCCGCCCGGGCCCGCGCCTTCTGCTTGTTCCAGCCGAGCAGCCGGGGCACGGTGGCGATGTTGTCGATGATGGTGCGGTGCTGGAAGAGACCGGCGTTCTGGATGACGTAACCCATCGACCGGCGCAGGGTGTTGACCGGCTGCGCCTGGATGTCGGCGCCGTCGAGGAGGATGCGGCCCTCGCTGGGCTCCACCATCCGGTTGATCATCCGCAGGGTCGTGGTCTTGCCGCAGCCGGAGGGGCCGACGAAGACGGTGATCGAGCGATCCGGTATCTCCAGGGAGAGCCGGTCGACGGCGACCGTACCGTCCGGGTACCGCTTGGTGACTGAATCTATCCGTATCAAAACGCCGAATGCCCTTCGGGTTTGGCAGAGAGTGCCCGGTAGTCGACCACGGTCGCCGTGGCGCAGGCCGTTGCGGACAGAGTCTAAACCGCAAGTGTTTCAGTACTTTGGCGACTGACTGATCCTCTTCAGTTTGTGACCTGCCGACGTCACACTGTGCGGCACCTGTGAGTTCCCTGATTCTCATTCCCCGCTCAGTGAAGCCTCAGGACCGCCCAAGACAGCACCCCGATCGTCATGGTCATGAACGAAACGAACGCGGGAGGCGTCCGGCGCCGATCGGTCGAGATCGTGGTGCCGGTCCACAACGAGGCCCATGTCCTCGCCGGCAGCATCGGCCGTCTCCACGCATACCTCGAAGACTCCTTCCCGTTCCCGTTCCGTATCACGATCGCGGACAACGCGAGCACGGACGCCACCTGGGCGGTGGCGACCGGCCTGACCCTGCGCCTGCCGCACGTGCACGCCCGGCGGCTTGAGCAGAAGGGCCGGGGCCGCGCCCTGCAGCACGTGTGGAGCCGGTCCACCGCGGACGTCGTCGCGTACATGGACGTCGACCTGTCGACAGGGCTCGAAGGCTTCCTGCCGCTGGTCGCCCCGCTCCTGTCCGGGCACAGCGACCTCGCCGTCGGCAGCCGGCTGCACCGGCAGGCCGCCGTGGTGCGCGGCCCGAAGCGGGAGTTCGTCTCGCGCTCCTACAACCTGCTGCTGAAAGCAGGGCTCGGGGCGCGCTTCTCGGACGCGCAGTGCGGCTTCAAGGCCGTGCGCACCGAGGTCTTCCGGGCGCTCGCCCCGCACATCGAGGACACCGCCTGGTTCTTCGACACCGAACTGCTGGTGCTCGCCCAGCGCAACCGCCTCCGGGTCCACGAGGTACCGGTCGACTGGGTCGACGACCCCGACAGCCGGGTCGACATCGTCCGCACCGCCGTCGACGACCTCAAGGGCATGGGCCGCATGTTCAAGGCCACCGTCACCGGCCGCACCCGCGTCCACGACGTACCCCGCCGCACCACCGTCCCCCAGAACGTCACGGCCCTGCCCACCGGGGCAGTCACCGCCGTCGAGCCCATGGAGTACGCGTCATGACGACCCTCGCCCCGCCTCCCACCCCGGTCCAGGACGGCCGGCACCGGGCCGCCACCCCGCCGGTCTCCCGTGCCAGAAGGCTGTTCATGGGCGCCCCCGAGGATCCGCGCTGGGCCCGCCCGGCCCTGTGGGCGATCCTGCTGCTGGCCACCGCCCTGTACGCCTGGAACCTCTCCTCCCTCACCGGCAACTCCTTCTACGACGCGGCGGTCTACTCCGGCACCAAGAGCTGGAAGGCGTTCTTCTTCGGCGCCCTGGACGCGGGCAGCTTCATCACCGTCGACAAACCCCCCTTCGCCCTGTGGGTGATGGGCCTGTCCGCCCGTGTCTTCGGGTACGGCACCTGGCAGTTGGCGCTGCCGATGGTCGCCGTCGGCGTCGGCTCGGTCGCGCTGCTGTACCGGCTGGTGAAGCGGGACTTCGGAGTCGTGGCCGGCACGATCGCCGCCCTCGTCCTGACTCTCACGCCGATCACCGTCGCCATCAACCGCGACACCAACCCGGACCCCATCCTGGTCCTCCTGATGCTGCTCGGCGCGGCCGCGCTGCTCAAGGCCGTGCGCTCGGGCAGGTTGATGCCGCTGGTCTGGTCGGCGGTCGCCGTCGGCTTCGCGTTCAACACCAAGATGATGCAGGCGTACGTCGTCCTGCCCGCCTTCTTCCTGGTCTATCTGTGGGCCACGAACGCGTCGCTGGGCAGGCGCATCCGCAACCTGGCCGTCGCCACCGTCGCGTTGATCGTGAGCAGCGCCTGGTGGATGGTGATCGTCGACCTGATCCCGGCCTCCTCACGGCCCTACATCGGCGGCTCCACCGACAACACGGTCTGGGACCTGGTCATCGGCTACAACGGCTTCGGCCGGATCTTCGGGGCGAGCTCCTCGGTGGGCTCGCAGGGCAACGGCGCGAGCTTCGGCGGCAGTTCGGGTCTGTACCGGATGTTCAACGACATCATGGGCGGCCAGATCTCCTGGCTGATCCCGTTCGCCGCGATCGCCCTGGCCGGCGGCCTGGTACTGCGCGGCAGGGCGCCGCGCACCGACGCGAAGCGCGCCGCGCTGATGCTCTGGGGCGGCTGGTTCGTCCTGCACTTCCTGACCTTCTCGCTCGCCGAGGGCACCTTCCACCCGTACTACGTCACCGCCATGGCGCCGGGGATCGCCGCCCTGGCCGGCGCGGGCGGGGTCATGCTCCACAAGGCCTTCCGTGAAGGTTCTGCGGCGATGGGGGTCCCCCCGCACGAGCGCATTCGGGCGTGGGGGTGGAGTTGGGTGCTCCCGGCGGCCATCGGCGTCAGCACGGTCTGGGCGGTCGTGCTGCTCCAGCGGGTCTCCGGTTCCGGCACGGTGTACACGGTCGCCGAGGTGGTGGCCGCGCTGGGCGGTGCGCTGGCGGTGGCCGGGCTGCTGGTCGGGCGGTTCACGCGGCGGCACAGGCTGATGGGCGTCGCGGCGGTGGCGGCGGTCGTCGCCCTGCTGGCCGGTCCGGCCGCCTACTCCGTCTCGGCGGCCACGACCGCGAGCTCCAACGGCACCAACCCGACGGCCGGGCCCAGCACCGGGGGCGGCATGGGCGGCGGCGGGCAGCGCCCCAGCGGCAGCGCGCCGAGCGGGACCACCGGCGGCACCGCCCCGAGCGGTTCCGGCGGGCAGTCCACGGCGCAGCCGCCGACCGGCGGCAACTCCTCCTCGGGTCAGGGCTCCTCGTCCTCGTCGAAGACCGCCCAGGGACAGACGGGCGGCGGTATGGGCGGCACCCAGGTCAGCTCCGCGATGATCACGTACCTCAAGAAGCACCAGGACGGCGCCACGTGGCTGGTCGCGGTGGCCACCGACCAGACCGCGTCCTCGATCATCCTGGAGTCCGGCCAGCCGGTGATCTCCATGGGTGGCTGGTCCGGCAGCGACGACGCGATGACCCTGGCGAAGCTCAAGAGCCTGGTGAAGGCCGGCAAGCTGCACTACATCGTGGTCAGCAGCGACGGCGGCCAGGGCACCGACTCCGGGATCGCGACCTGGGTGAAGAAGCACGGGACGGCGGTGAGCGCGTACAGCGGCCTTTACCGCCTGGACGCGTCCGACGTCAGCTGACCCCCTCTCCCCCGAAAGCGGGCGGGCCGCCGGTATCCCCTACCGGCGGCCCGCCCGTATCCGGATGTCGTGGTGATGGGATCCGGGCGGCCTGATCGAGGTCCTCAAGGCCCTCGGCAACCCCGCCCGGCTGCAGTGGCTGAAGGATCCCGGCACACACTTCGGCGCGTACGAGCCGATCGCGGACCACCGGAGGGTCGGCGTGTGCGTCACGCACATCCCGGCGAAGTCCGGACTCGCCCAGTCGACGGTCTCCAGCTACCGGAGCACGCGCGAACGGGCCGGACTCGTGACGCCCCACCCGGGTGGGCGAGTTCACCCACTACCGGCGCGACGAAGAGCGGCCGGCGCGGCCGCCAGGGGCAATCGGAGCCATCCTCTGATCGACGCCACCCGCTGATCGACGAACGGCGGCCCTGGCGGTGGTCGCGGAGTCCGTCGCGCGCATCGCGGCGGATCTCTGCTCCCCCGGTCGTCCGGCCCCGGCCCGCCGCGGCGGGTCAGGCGGCTGCCGGCGACTCCCCCGCGACCGGGAATCCCGCCGTCCGCAGCACCTGCCTCCCGGCGTCCACGGCGAACACCTCGCAGCCCTCACGCGCGGCCGCCCAGCCGACGCCCTCGGCGCCCATCGCGAACGCGGCCGTGGCCACCGAGTCCGCCACGGTCAGCGAGGAGGCGACGACCGTCAGGCTGAGCAGCCCGGTCGCCGGACGTCCGGTGCGGCCGTCGATGATGTGGTCGCCGCGCTCGTAGCGGGCGGAGGTGGCGACCGCCCCGTCGGTGAGTTCCAGGACCGTGCACAGTCGGTCGGCGTGCTCGGGGTGGCGTATCCCCACCCGCCAGGGTCCGCCGGAGGCGACCACGTCACCACCGGCGTTCAGCACGAACCGCTTCGCCCCGGCCGCCGACAGCAGCCGCGCCGCCCGCTGCACCGACCAGCCCTTGACCACCGCGCACGGGTCGAGGCCCCGTCCCGGCAGCCTCGCGTCGAACGCGCCCCCGGTCGCCAGCCGGTACTCCTCGCACAGCGCGAGCACCTCGGCGAGGTCCGGGCTCAGGTCGGACTCGGCGAGTTCACCCCGGTCCAGGCGGCAGACCTCGCTGTCCGGCCGGAACGGGCTGAACCGCTCGTCGACCTCGCGCAGCCAGGCGAAGACGGCGTCCGCGGCCCCGGCGAAATCCCCCTCGTCGTCGACCCGGAGGGAGACCGGGAAGCCCATGACGTGTTCGACTCGGTGCACGCTCAGCCCTTCGCGTCGATCGCCGCCTGGAGGGACTCCTTGTAGGCGCCGCTGGTGATCGTCGCGCCGGACACCGTGTCGATGTCGGCGCTCTGTGCCTTCAGTGTCTCCGATACCAGCACCGGCACGGCGGCCGTCGTCTGCGGATGGTCCGGCTGCTGGAGCATCGTCACCGCGGAGATCCTGTCACCGGAGAAGGTGACCTGGACCTGTACCGGGCCCTTGTCCGTGTTGACGGTGGTGCCCTTGACGACCGTGCCCGAAGCGGTGCCCGACGCGCTGGTCGAGGCGGCCGACGGGGTGGGGGCGGGCTCGGCGGCGACGGACGTCGCGGCGCCGGTCGCCGGTTCGTAGCGCCAGACGGGCACCAGGCCCGCGATGCTCAGGACGACGACAGGTATGGCTCGCTTCACGGTGCCTCTCTCATCCCGCCAGGCTGAAACGCTCGAAGTGGATCTGCGGCTTGGGCACGCCCAGGTCGCCCAGGGTGCGCAGCACCGCGTTCATCATCGGCGGCGGCCCGCACAGGAAGACGTCCCGGTCGCCGATGTCCGGCACCAGCCGGACCAGCTCGCGCGGGGCCAGCTTGTCGGGGACGGGCGGGCCGGTGACCAGGTGGAGTTCGGCGCCCTTGGCGACGGCGAGGTCACGGAGTTCGTCGTAGAGGACGGCGTCCCGGTCGGTGCCGACGCGGTAGATGACGATCGCGTGGCCTTCGAGGTCCTCAAGGAGGGCGCGGATGGGGGTGACGCCGACGCCGCCAGCGATGAGCAGGGCCTCGGGCTTCTGCCGGTGCAGGGTGGTGAAGGCGCCGTAGGGGCCCTCGGCGAAGACGCGGGTGCCGGGCTTGAGGTGGCGCAGGCCGGCGCTGCCGACGCCGGCGGCCTTGGCGGTCAGGCGCAGGGTGCGGCCGTCGGGGGCGGCGGAGAGGGAGAAGGGGTTGGCCTGCCACCAGCGGTCCCTGGTCAGGAACCGCCACAGGAAGAACTGGCCGGCCCTGGCGCCCAGCCGGTCGAGGTCGCGGCCGGTGATGTACACGGAGACGACGTCGTCGGACTCGGGGACGACCGCCGAGACCCGGAACCGGTGCCGGTGGTTGCGCCACACGGGCAGGACCAGGCGGCCCAGGGCCACCGCGCCGAGCGCCACGACCCACACCGCGTACCAGTACGCCTTCGCGGCGGACGACGACGTGAAGGTCGTACCGACGGCGACCTGGTGGCTGAACGCGAGCACCACGGCCACGTACGTGTACAGGTGGATGAAGTGCCAGGTCTCGTAGGCGAGGCGGCGGCGCGCGTAGCGGGCCGAGACGGCGCCGACCACGACGATGATGCCCAGCGCGACGACCGCACGGAGCACTCCCTCGGTCGTCTCGGCGAGGTCGACGAGCTCGCCGACCGGGCCGACACCCGCGCCGTCGGCGTAGCCGAAGCTGATGAAGACGGCGTGCGCGAGGAGCGTCCAGAGCAGGGCGAAGCCGGTCCAGCGGTGCCAGGAGGTCAGCCGGTCCATGCCGATCCGGCGGTCCAGCCACGGCAGCCGGGCCACCAGCACCAGCTGGAAGGCCATGACGAGGGCGCCGTAGAGGCCGAAGAAGCGGCCGATGACGATCAGGGCGTTGGAGGCGAAGCCCGTCTGGGCGAAGAAGCAGGCGACCACGGCCGCGTTCACGGCGAGCACGGCGTACAGGCCCGTGCGGGCCACCACCCTGGGGCGTGTCGCCGTGGGGGGCGCAGGGGGTGATTGGACGGTCGTCACGGGTCGGCAGCTCCTTGATCGGGTCCTGGGAGTCGAGCTTCGCCCGCGCCTGCTGTCGTTTTCCTGTCGGACCGCTTTCAACTGGTTATCGATGTGTTCTCTGTGTGAGCACGGCTCTGGCGCCCACCGGCGCGTACCGCACTATGAGCGGGTGGAAAAAGTACGACTCCTCGTCGTGGACGACGACCCGCCGATCGCCGACCTGGTCGCGACGGTCGCACGGTACGAGGGCTGGGAGGCGGTCACCGCGTACTCCGGTGAGGACGCGCTGGCCCGGGCCGCCGAGTTCCGGCCGGACATCGTCGTGCTCGACCTGATGCTGCCCGACCTCGACGGCTTCGGCGTGCTCGACCGGCTGCGGCACTCCGGGACGATGGTGCCGGTGGTGTTCCTCACGGCCCGCGACGGGATCGCCGACCGGGTCGCGGGGCTGACCCGGGGCGGGGACGACTACCTGGTCAAGCCGTTCGCGGTGGAGGAGCTGATGGCCCGGCTGCGGACCGTGCTGCGGCGCAGCGCCGGGCCCGGTTTCCAGCGCTCGGTGCTCCGGGTCGCCGACCTGACCATCGACGAGGACACCCGCGAGGTCCGCCGCGGCGACCGGCTGCTCTCCCTGACCCCCACCGAGTTCGAGGTGCTGCGCTACCTGATGCGCAAGTCGCCGACCGTGCTCACCAAGGCGCAGATCCTCGACCACGTCTGGGAGTACGGCTTCGGCGGCCGTTCGAACGTGGTGGAGCTGGTCGTCAGCCGGCTGCGCCGCAAGATGGACGAGGCCGGCGGGGAGTCACTGATCCACACGGTGCGCGGCTTCGGGTACGTGATCCGGCAGCAGGCGGCGGAGTGATCGGCCGGCTGCCGCACTCGTACCGGACCATGCGTCTGGGCACCCGGCTGGCACTGGGCCTCGGGGCGCTGGCGCTGGTGGTGTTCGCGGTCGTCGGCACCGCCCTGACGACCTACATGCGCGACTATCTCTCGGCCCAGCTCGACGACCAGCTCGGCCTCGCCCAGACCGCCCAGTCGAAGAGCATCGAGCAGAACGGCACCCTCCAGGGCAAGAAGTACTACCGCTGGTACTACGCCGTGTACGACGTCTCGAACGGGGCCCCGGTGCTGCGCAAGCCCGAGGAGACCGGTGACCTGCCCAAGGACATCGGCGACCTCACCTCGGTGGCGAAGGCGCAGATCGCCGCGGGCACGGAGGTGCTGCGCACCGAGGACCTGACCGGCGAGGGCGAGTACCGGCTGCGCGGCTGCGAGGTGGAGCCGGGCGTGGTGCTGGTCAGCGGGGCACCGACGGACAGCATCGACGACACGGTACGACAGCTGGTCACGGTCCAGGTGGTCGCCTTCGGGCTGGCGCTGCTGGCGCTGGTGGTGTTCGGCCGCCGGCTGCTGCGGCACGGCCTCGAACCGCTGAGCGACATGGCGCACACGGCTCATGGCATCGCCTCGCACAACCTGACGGAGTCGGCGGCCCGGCTGCCGCTGCGCGCGGCGAAACGGGGTGGCGGGCCGGAGGTCGAGGAGCTGCGCACCGCCTTCAACACGATGCTCGAACACATCGACCACTCCCTCGCCGTGCGCGCCGAGGCCGAACAGCGGCTGCGCCGCTTCGTCGCGGACGCCTCGCACGAGCTGCGCACCCCGCTGATGTCGGTACGCGGCTACGCCGACCTCTTCCAGTACGCCGCCGCCAACGAGCCCGGGGAACGCGACCGCCATCTGGCCCGGCTGCGCGCGGAAGCCGCCCGGATGGGCGTCCTCCTCGACGACCTGCTGCTCCTCGCCCGCCTCGACGCGGCCGAGGTGGAGACCCCGCTGCGCCGTGAGGACGCCGACCTGACCGAGCTGGTCCGCGACGCCGCCGACGCCTTCCGCGCGGCCCGCGCCGGCCATCCCCTGACGGTGACCGCCGGGCCGGAGCCGGTCCCGGTCCGCATCGATCCGGTCCGGATCCGGCAGGTGCTGGACAACCTCCTCACCAACGCGGCGGTCCACACCCCCGTCGGCACCCCGGTGTCCGTGACGGTCGCCGTGACCGCCGGCTCGGCGTCGGTGAGCGTCACCGACCACGGTCCCGGCATCCCGGCCGCCGACCGCGCCCGGGTCTTCGACCGCTTCTACCGCGTGGACAAGGCCCGCAGCCGCGACCGCGGCGGCAGCGGGCTCGGCCTGTCGGTGGCCAGGGCGCTGGTGGAGGCGCACGGCGGGACCATCGGCCTGGGCGACGACCCCACGGCCGGCACGGTGTTCACGCTGACGCTGCCCAGCACGCCGGCCGCCGCCCGCACCGCCGGCTAGCTCTCGGCCGCCGCCTCCTCGGCCGCGGAGCCGAACCCGCCGTGCCGGGTGTGCGGGCGCGCCGCCAGCACCGCGACGTCGTCCTCGGCGTGCCGGGCGTCGAGGCGGGTGACGATGGACTCCAGGAGGCTGTCTACGCCGGTGGCGGGGGTGAAGCGGAGGTCGGTGAGGCGGTGCAGGGAGCGGTCGATGTCCTCGTCGCGGTGTTCCACCAGGCCGTCGGTGAAGAGCACCAGCGCCTCGTCGGGTTCGAGCCGGTGGGTGGCCGACTCGTAGCCGCCGAGGCCGGTGCCCAGGGGCGGGCCGACGGGGACCCGCAGGAGCGCGGTGCGGCCGGCACCCGTGATCAGCGCGGGCGGCAGATGGCCCGCGCTGGCCAGGGTGACCTGACCGCGGCCGGGGTCGACACGCACGAGCAGGCAGCTGGCGGGCCTTCGGTCCGCCTCGGTGGCGGCGATGTCGTCCATCTGGCGCAGCACCCGGTGCGGCGGCAGCTCGGAGGAGGCGATGTAGCGCAGCGAGGACCGGTACGCGTTCATGTCGACGGCGGCCTCCAGGCCGTGGCCCATCACGTCGCCGACGACGAGCAGCGTGCGCCCGAAGTGCAGGCGTACGGTCTCGCACCAGTCGCCGCCGACCAGTACCCGCCCGCCGGCCGGGAGGTAGCGGATCGCCACGTCCAGGTTCGGGTGCGGCCGGCCCGGCTCCGCGAGCAGGGCGCGTTGCAGGTCACCGGCGGTGCGGCTGACCTGGTCGAATTCGCGGGCGTTCCGGATGTGGGAGGCGGCGCGTTCGGCGAGGAGGGCGAGCAGTTCGGCCTCCGCACGGCCGAAGGCTCTGCCCTCGCGGGCGCAGACCAGGACGCCGTACTGGTCCGCGCCGCTGGTCAGGGGCGCGCACAGGGCGGGGCGGGTGCGGTTGCCGGCCGGGCGGGACAGCCAGGGGTCGGCCCAGTGGTCGGTGGCCGGGGTCCCGGCGTCCCTGGCCACCGCCGCGGCCCAGCGGGCGTCGGGCAGCAGGTCGGCGTCGCCCGCGATCGACTCGTAGCCGGAGACGGTGTCGCCGGCGCGCCGCATCACGGCCGCGCCGCCGCCGGTCAGCTGTATCGCCGCCCGGGTCAGTTCCCTGCAGGTGGTGGACTCGTCAAGGCTGGTGCCGATGCCGGCCGCGGCCGTGCGCAACGCCCTGAGCGGCATGGCGGGGCCGGCGCTAGCGGCGGGCCCGTCCGGTCCACCCGCGCCGTCGCCGGACGCGGGTCCACGGCGGGACCGGATCCATCGCGCGACACCCAACACCCTCACAGAATCTCAAACAGCACCGCTCCGGGCACGGACACGCCCCAACGCGCGCCGGAGACCGTGCCTGCCGCAGTCATGACAGTCACGGCCGGTCAGTCCGTCACAGCGCCCATTCGGCCGTGCCCGCTGGGCGGGCACGGCCGGACGGCGGCTCCGGGGCGGGAGTTCTCCTCGTGCCGGACCCGCCGTGTCTGGTCAGGCGGATGCGGGCCGCCCTTCTGCCGTGATGCCGAGTGCCGCCGTCTGTTCGTCCTTACCTCGCAGGGTGACCACGCTGAGGAGGCAGCAGACGAGGGCCGCGACGCCGCAGACCACGTAGCCGACGGCGTAGCCGTTGCCGAGGGCCTCCAGGGCGAGGGGCGCCGCGCCGCCGGGCGGTGAGGAGGCGGGGACGGAGTTGACGGCGAGCGGTCCGCCCTCGGCGGCGACCTGCCCCGCCGCCGCCTTGACCTGGGCGGTGAGGCCGGAGTCGGCGAGCTTGCGGGTGAACTCGTCGGCGGCCCGGCTGAGGGCGACCGCCCCGATGACGGCCGGGCCGAGGGTGAACCCGAAGTCACGCAGCAGACTGGTCGACGCGCTGGCCATGCCCGCGTAGTGGACCTCCACGGTGTTGACGGCGGTCGCGGTGATGGAGGAGACGGTGAGGGCGAATCCGATGCCGACCAGGCCGATGGGGAGAATCAGCGAGGTCAGGGCGCGGTCGTGGACCGGGAGGCCCGCCGCGACGAAGTCGCCGGCCGCCATCAGGGCCAGGCCCGCGCCCAGCACCCAGCGGGCGCTGACCTTCTCCAGGAGCCGGGAGATCAGCGGCAGCAACAGCAGGGTCCACGAGTTGAGCAGGATGAACGCGAACGAGCCGCGCAGCGGGCTCTGGTGCTGGATCGGACCGAGCCGGATGCTGGTCGCGTAGGCCGTGCCCAGGTAGCTGAACATGCCGACGACGGCGACGAACGAGGCGACCGCGAAGGCCCGGTTGCGGAACAGTTCGAGGCGGAGCAGCGGCGCGGCCGCCCGGCTCTCGGCGACGACGAAGAGGGCGATGAAGACCGCCGCGACCACGTACGCGATCACCACCGGCGGCGCGGTCCAGCCGTCCGACGGCCCCTGGATCACCGCGTACAGCAGGGCGAACATGCCGACGCCGATGGTGATCTGGCCGGCGAGGTCGAGGGAGCGGCCCTCGGGGGCGCTGGAGTTCTGCGCCAGCAGCCCGCTGAGCAGGGTGCTGACCACGGCGAGCCCGGTGACGACGACGAAGGCCCAGCGCCAGGAGCCGTAGTTGCCGGTGATGCCGCCGAGCACGGGCGCGATGAACCCGCCGCTGGAGAGGGCGGCGGCCCAGACGGTGATCGTACGGGCGCGGTCCCGGGCCGTGTGCGTGCCGGCGGCGATCACGGCGAGCGAGGTCGGGAACAGCGCCGCCGCGCCGAGACCGGCGACGGCCTGGCCGACCCAGAGCATGTGGATGCCGGTGCTGGCCGCGGCCAGTGCCTCACCGGCGACGAGCAGGGCACCGCCGCCGACCAGCAGCCGCTTGCGTCCGAAGAGGTCTCCGAGGACGCCGAAGGTCAGCTCCAGCACGGTGACGGGCAGCAGGAACGCGTCCGAGATCCACGTGAGCTGCGAGCCGACGGGGTGCAGGTCCTCCTGGAACAGTCCGTTCAGGGTGGCCGGCATGGCGAGGGCGATCTGTGCCAGGCAGACCGCGAAGCAGCCGGCGACGAGGGTGCCGACGGGCAGCCCGCCGGACGGCTTGCGGAGGGTCGTGGGATCAGGTTGCGAGCGCGTTTCTGTGGACACGAGTGCTCCCCTTTGAGCGGTCTTTCGGGAGATGCGGCGGGACGCAGCGGGAGAAGGCTGGATGCCGCGAAATGTAGGGCAGTTTTTTCACGTCGGTCAATAGACTGCCCAATATTGGGGGGGAGCGCAGACGACAGCACCCCGCCGCCCGAGTGGGCGGCGGGGTGCGGGGGGCGGCGCGGCGGTGCGGCGGCTCAGCTCTCGTCGGCGGTCAGCCGCAGCGAGATCGAGTTGATGCAGTACCGCTGGTCGGTCGGGGTCGCATACCCCTCACCTTCGAACACGTGCCCGAGATGCGAGCCGCAGCGCGCACACCGCACCTCGGTCCGCACCATCCCGTGCGCGCGGTCCTCGACCAGCTCGACCGCGTCGGTGTCCTTCGGGTCGTAGAAGCTCGGCCACCCGCAGTGGGACTCGAACTTCGTGCCGGAGGTGAACAGCTCGGCACCACAGGCGCGACAGGAGTAGACGCCCTTGGTCCTGGTGTCGGTGTACTCACCCCTGAAGGCCGGCTCGGTCGCCGCCTGACGCAGCACGGCGTACTCGGCCGGCGACAGCTCCGCCCGCCACTGCTCGTCCGGCTTCTCGACGTCGTACGACATGACTCTCAGCCCCTCACTTCGCCAGGCGTTCCAGGATCCTCGGGCCCAGGTCGGTCACGTCGCCCGCGCCCATGGTGAGAACCAGATCACCGGGCTTCGTCATTCCCGCGACCACGGCGGGGACCTCGTCCTGGTCGTGCACGGCGGTGACGTCGGCGCCCGCGGCCCGCGCCGCCTCGATGATCAGCTCGCTGGTGACGCCGGGGATCGGGTCCTCGCGGGCCGGGTAGATGTCGAGGACCACCGACGCGTCCGCGAGGGCCAGCGCGTCGCCCATCTCCTTGCCGAGCTCCTGGGTCCGGGAGAAGAGGTGCGGCTGGAAGACGACCAGGATCCGGGCGTCCCCGGCGGCGGCGCGCATCGCCTCCAGGTCGGCGGTCATCTCGGTCGGGTGGTGGGCGTAGGAGTCGATGACCTGGACGCCGGCCGCCTCGCCCTTGAGCTGGAGGCGCCGCTTGACCCCGGTGTACGCGGCCAGGGCGGGGGCGAGTTCGGCGGCCGGGACCCCCAGGGCCACGCCGGCGGCGAGCGCGGCCACCGCGTTGTGCGCGTAGTGCCGGCCGGGCACCGACACCGTGAACGTCAGCTCGGCCCCGCCCAGCGCGACGGTGACCTCGCTCTTCAGGCCCTGCGGTACGACGGACAGCACCCGGACGTCGGCGTCCGCGGCCTCGCCGTACGTCACCGTCCGCACCTTCCCGGCCACCCGCCGGGTCAGCTCGCGCGCGCCCTCGTGGTCGGCGTTGACCACCAGCGTGCCGCCGGGCACGATGCGGCCGGCGAAGGTCTCGAAGGACTCGTGGATCTCGTCCATCGAGGCGTAGTTGGCGTGGTGGTCCAGCTCCACGTTGAGGACGATGGCGACCTCGGGCGCGTACTTGTGGAAGCTCCGGTCCGATTCGTCCGCCTCGGCGACGAAGATCTCCCCTTCGCCGTGCAGGGCGTTCGAGCCGGGGGCGTCGAGATCGCCGCCGATGGCGTACGAGGGGTTCCGCCCCAGCGCGGTCAGGGAGACCGCGAGCATGGACGTGGTGGTGGTCTTGCCGTGCGTGCCGGCGACCGCGATCGGGCGCAGGCCGTCCATCAGCGCGGCGAGGGCGTCCGAGCGGTGCACCACCGGGATACCCAGCTCGGCCGCGCGGGCCAGCTCGGGGTTGTCCTTGCGGATCGCCGACGACACGACGACACAGCTGGCGTCGTCGGCGAGGTGCCCGGCCGCGTGCCCGATGTGCACGGTGACACCGAGGGCCCGCAGCGCCTCGGCGGTCTCCGACTCCTTGGCGTCACTCCCCGCCACCGCGGCGCCGCGCTGGGCGAGGATCTTGGCGATCCCCGACATCCCGGCGCCGCCGATCCCGATGAAGTGCGGACGCTCCATGGCGGAAGGAAGGCCGGCTGCCATGTGTTTCTCCCAGAGACGGTGACGTGCGAAAGCCTGCCCAGCCTATGTGCTGGAGCACCGGGCGCCTTGCAAGGGGCGCTCACCGGCGCCGGCCGGGCGCCGCCCGCGGCAGGGTTGAACGGCACGGCTGGTCAGCGCCCCATAAGGCGCGGGGAACTGCGCGACCAGCCACAACGCATCCGCGGTCGCGAACGCACCGCACCCCCTACGGCGCCTACGCCTTGCTGTGGGAGAACAGCTTCAGCACCGGCACCCCCACCTTGTGCCGAGCCCGGGACGCCCAGTCCCGATGGAAGAACTCCTCCACATAGTGCGGATCGGTCAGCACGATCACCTCGTCCGCGCCCACCTCTTCCACCAGCTTGCGCAGCGCGTCCAGCGGGTGGTCCTCCACCATCCGCCCCTCCGCCGTGCTCCCCGCCGCCCGCAGGGCCGTCAGGGACACGTCCAGCGCCTGCTCGGCCGGGCCCTTCGCCGCATCCCCCTCCGGGGTCTCCCGCTCGCGCGCGGCCTCGTCGAGTTCGCCGAGTGCGATGTCGTCGATGGCCCGCAGCAGGCGGTCAGCCTGGTCGCCGCGCGGCTGGAGCAGCACATGGAAGCCGACCTGCTCGTCCCCGTGCAAGGTGGTGACGAACTCCACGTCGGCGGACGTCAGGGCCTTCTCGATCATCAGAACGCTTGTGAACACCAGGCGCCTCTTCTCCTTAGAGGATCGCATCGACCCTCTGTCCTCCGTGGGGCCCAGCACCCCTGCGGAAACCATCCTGCCCCGCGATCGCACGGGTACTGCCGGATTCAGTGTGCCCGCCGAAAGCTAAGCGGAACGGGATATTCCGCTGATCTCAGGACCGGCGGTAGCGGCCGAACAGGAATCCGTCCTCTTCCAGAAGGGACACTAGTTCGAAGCGCCGGGGTACGGCGACACCGGGTCCCCCGGCGATCCGCTGCGCGCCTCCCGCGGTGAGCAGCGGGGAGACGGTCAGGCACAGCTCGTCGAGGACGCCGGCCGCGATGAACTGCCCGAGCAGCCGGGGGCCGCCCTCGGTGAGCAGCCGGGTGTGGCCGAGCCCGGCGAGGGCGCGGACCACGCGGGCGGGGTCGACGCCGACGCCGTCACCTGCGATCACCACCCGGGCGCCGGCCTTCTCGGCGGCGGCGACCCGGTCGGGCGCGGCGGCCGCGCCGGTGAGGATCAGCGTGGGCACGAGCGGCGAGGTGAACAGCGGGAGCGAGAAGTCGAGGTCGAGGCTCGCGGTGACGACGGCGACCGCGGCGACCTGGGCCTGGCCGGCCGCGGCCCGGGCGCCCGCGAACTCCGCCCGCTCACGGGCCGGCCGGTACCCCTCCTGCCGTACCGTTTCCGCACCCACGACGACGACGTCCGCGAGCCCCCGCAGGGTGCCGAAGATCCGCATGTCGGCCCCGCCGGAGATGGGCTGCGACCGCCCGTCGTGCTGACCGGCCCCGTCGAGCGTGGCGACCATGTTGGCCCGCAGCCAGGCCTCTTGCCCGGCGGACTCGGGATAGGCGTAGGCGAGGGCCAGCTCGGCAAGGCTCCACTCCCCGTCCACCGGCTCCTGCCGGGTGACGGGGGAGGCGCCCGCGTTCAGGGCCGTGCCGCTCTCCGCCTCGGCGGAACCGTCGGCGACCCGGGCTGTTGTTCGTTCGGTCACAGGGAACAGGCGTCGCATGTCGTGCAGTGTGGCACGGCAACTAGCATGGGTAACCGTGTCGTCTTCTCCCGCCGCATCCGAGGTCAGCCCCATAGCCGACGCGGCCCCGCTGTCGCTGTGCGCCCGTTCGCCGCACGTCCCCGCGGACCGGCTGGTCGCCGAGATGGTGCCGCCACCCCGGTTCGACTCGGTCCGCTTCGCCACCTACATCCCGGACCCGAACCAGCCGAGCCAGACCGAGGCCGTGCGGGTCCTGGAAGGGTTCGCCGGCGGTCTCGGCGGGGCGCACGCGGTGGCCGGCGGCAAGCGCGGCTTCCTCGGCTTCGGGAGGGCCAGGGCGCCCAAGGCCCCGGCCGGTCCGCGCGGGGTCTATCTCGACGGCGGGTACGGCGTCGGCAAGACCCACCTGCTGGCCTCGCTCTGGCACGCCACCCCGGCGGAGCCCGCACTGAAGGCGTTCGGCACCTTCGTGGAGCTGACCAACCTGGTCGGCGCCCTCGGCTTCCAGCAGACCGTGCAGACCCTCTCCGGCCACCGCCTGCTGTGCATCGACGAGTTCGAGCTGGACGACCCCGGCGACACCGTCCTGGTGTCGACCCTGCTGGGCCGGCTGGTGAACGCCGGTGTCGCACTCGCCGCCACCTCCAACACCCTGCCCGGCAAGCTCGGCGAGGGCCGGTTCGCGGCCGCCGACTTCCTGCGTGAGATCCAGGGCCTGTCGGCCCATTTCCGCACCCAGCGCATCGACGGCGAGGACTACCGCCACCGCGGCCTGCCCGAGGCGCCTGCGCCGTACTCCGAGGAGCAGGTGACCAAGGCGGCGTACGCCACCCCGGGCGCCTCCCTCGACACCTTCCCGCAGCTGCTCGACCACCTGGCCAAGGTGCACCCCAGCCGGTACGGCGCGCTGACCGACGGCCTGAGCGCCGTCTGCCTGACGGACGTGCAGCCGGTGCCCGACCAGTCGACCGCGCTGCGGCTCGTGGTCCTCGCGGACCGGCTCTACGACCGCGAGGTCCCGGTCCTGGCCTCCGGACTGCCCTTCGACAAGCTGTTCAGCGAGGAGATGCTGAACGGCGGCTACCGGAAGAAGTACTTCCGCGCGATATCCCGGCTCACCGCCCTGGCCAGGGACGCGAAGGGGCTCGTGGACGCCGGGTAGGCGCTGGCGACGGTTCTCTAAGTGCTCAAGCTCTTCGGGTCAAGAGCTTGATCAGGCCACCCCACCGGCACTTTTCACGCTCTCTTCGGCTCGCAACGCCGAGTTAACCCTGCAAACAACTTTGCAGGGTTAACGTGTTTCTTGACCAACCATTGACCCGTGCTTGGTGCACACGAGAGGCGTGAACTGCCGCGAGGAGGGCTCATGTTCCGAGGTACGACGGCCCGGACCGTGCTCTCGCTCCTCGCCGCCGCCCTGCTCGCCGTCCAGTTCTTCGCGCCTGCGGCAACCTTCGCAGCCGCGCACACTCCCAGTCATGTCGAGGCCAAAGCCCAGGCCGGGCCGGAGTCCTCCGCGAAGGCCGTGCGCGCCGGCTCGGTCACCTTCCACGACCACGGCCGCTGCGGTGAGCCGCCCAGCCCGCCGCAGAGCGTGGACCGCCATCGCAGCGCCACCGCCGGCTGGGCCGACGACCGTCCGCCCACCGCGCGGCACACCGAGGCCATACGCACCGCGGCGCCTTCCGCAGCCGGGCACCACCGCACGTCAAGAGCGTCCAGAGCCCACTCACCGGCCACGCTGCAGGTCTTCCGCTGCTGACCGGACCGGCTCCGCCCCGGCTCCAGTCCCCCACCACCCCACACACATCCCCCCACCCCCGTCGTGCAAGCCCGACGCGCCGCTGTAGCGCGCCAGGAGGAGTCCACACACATGCAGCCCCTCATCGACAACGCCCGTACCTTCGGACAGCGCCCTGAGGAGTTCGCCAGGCTCGCCGAAGGCCAGTCCCCGCAGGTGCTCTTCATCACCTGCTCCGACTCCCGGGTCGTCCCGGCCCTGATCACCGGCGCCCGCCCGGGCGAGCTCTTCGAGCTGCGCACCGCGGGCAACATCGTCCCGCCGTACGCCTCGGCCCACCCCACCAGCGAGGCGGCCACCATCGAGTACGCCGTGGAGGTGCTCGGCGTCCGCGACATCGTCGTCTGCGGGCACTCGCACTGCGGTGCCGTCGGCGCCCTCGTGCGCGGCGACGACCTGACCGCCGTACCCGCCGTACGGGACTGGCTGGCCAGCGCCGAGCCGCGCCCGAGCGGGGCGGCCGAGGACCCGGCCGTCACCGAGGGCGTGCAGAACCACGTGCTCGCCCAGCTGCTGCGGCTGCGCTCGTACCCCTTCATCGACAGGAAGCTGGCGGAGGGCGAACTGACCCTGCGCGGCTGGTACTACGAGGTCCACACCGGTGCCGTGCGTGAACACCGCGGCGACACCGACACCTTCGAGGCCCTGTGAGCGCCGCGATGACCAAGTTCCCCTACATACGCCAGGACTTCGCCGCCTCCCTCGTCGTCTTCCTGGTCGCGCTCCCGCTCTGCGTGGGCGTGGCCGTGGCCTCCGGTGTCCCGGCCGAACTCGGCCTGGTCACCGGCATCGTGGGCGGTCTCGTCACCGGAATGCTGCGGGGCAGCAGCCTCCAGGTGTCGGGGCCGGCCGCCGGCCTGACCGTGCTCGTCTTCGAGGCGGTGCGGGAGTTCGGGCTGCCGCTGCTCGGGGTGATCGTGCTGGCCACCGGCGTCCTGCAGATCACCATGGGCGTCCTGAGGCTGGGGCGCTATTTCCGGGCCATCTCGGTCTCCGTGGTCGAGGGCATGCTGGCCGGAATCGGTCTGGTGCTGATCGCCGGCCAGCTGTACCCGGCGCTCGCCGCCAAGGCTCCCGAGTCGGGCCCCGGCAAGATAGCCGGGCTTCCCGGGGCGTTCCTGGACGCCCTCGGGGACGGCGGGGCGCTGGCCTCGCTCGCCCTCGGCGCGGGCACGATCGCGGTCCTGGTGCTGTGGAAGCACGCCCCGGCGAAGGCGCGGACGGTCCCCGGGCCGCTGGCCGCCGTCGGCCTCGCCACCCTGGCCGCGTTCCTCCTGAGCCTCCCGGTGGCCACCGTCGAGGTGCACGGGTTGCTGGAGTCCGTCCAGCCGCCACCGCTCGCCGCCTTCGGTGAACTGGCGAGTGCCGGGGTGATCGGCACGATCGTCGCGTTCACGCTGATCGCGTCCGCCGAGTCGCTGTTCAGCGCGGCGGCCGTGGACCGGCTGCACGACGGTCCGCGCACCGAGTACGACCGGGAACTGGTCGCCCAGGGCGCGGGCAACGCGCTCTGCGGGGCGCTCGGCGCGCTGCCGATGACCGCGGTGATCGTGCGCAGCGCCGCCAACGTCCAGGCGGGTGCCCGTACCAAGGCGTCCCGGGTGCTGCACGGCGTCTGGCTGCTGCTGTTCGCGGCGCTGCTGCCGGGAGTGCTGGGCTACATCCCGATCCCGGCGCTCGCCGGGATCCTGGTCCACTCGGGCGCCAAGCTGATCCCGGTGCGCGCGCTGGCCGTGCTGTGGCGTGAGCACCGGGGCGAGGCCCTCATCCTCGTCGTCACGGCGGTGTCGATCGTCGCGGTGAGCATGTTCGAGGGCGTGCTGATCGGGCTCGCCCTGTCGATCGTCAAGACGGCCTGGGAGGCCTCGCACCTCAAACTGGAGGTCGTCGACAAGGGCTCGGGGCCGATCGACGCCCACCTGTCGGGCAACGCGACCTTCCTGCGGCTGCCGAAGATCCTCGACGGCCTGGAGGCGCTGCCCCAGGACCGCCCGATCCGGGTGGACCTGTCCGGGCTGCACCACCTCGATCACGCCTGCCGGACCGCGCTGGAGAACTGGGCCGAACGGCACAGCGACGCGGGCACCGAGCCGGTGAAGGTCACGGCCGCCTGAACCGGCGGCCGCCCCGGGCCGGGATGCCGACGCCCCTCGGCACCCCGGCCCGGACCTGCTTCCCGGGGGCCGTGGCCCCGACCCTCCCACCGGGCATATCGTTGCAGCAACAGACAAATCGGACCTCTCTGTCTGGGGGTCGTGATGGTTCAGGAACTGCTGGTCGCGGTGGTGGCGGCGCTGTGCGCCGGCGCGCTGTACCTGGCCGCCGGCGCGCGAGTCGTCAAGCAGTACGAACACGGCGTGCTCTTCCGGCTCGGGCGGGTCGCCGGTGACGTACGGACACCCGGCTTCAATCTGGTGATCCCGTTCGTGGACCGGCTGTGCAAGGTCAACTTGCAGATCGTCACGCTGCCGATCCCCGCCCAGGAGGGCATCACCCGCGACAACGTCACCGTGCGGGTGGACGCGGTCGTCTACTTCCGGGTGGTCGACGCGGTGAGCGCGCTGGTCAAGGTCGAGGACTACAAGTTCGCCGTCTCGCAGATGGCCCAGACCTCGCTGCGTTCCATCATCGGCAAGAGCGACCTGGACGACCTGCTCTCCAACCGCGAGCAGCTCAACCAGGGCCTGGAGCTGATGATCGACAGCCCGGCCGTGGGCTGGGGCGTACAGGTGGACCGGGTCGAGATCAAGGACGTGTCCCTGCCGGACACCATGAAACGCTCGATGGCCCGCCAGGCCGAGGCCGACCGGGAGCGCCGGGCCCGGATCATCAACGCCGACGCCGAGCTCCAGGCCTCCAGGAAGCTGGCCGAGGCGGCCCAGCAGATGGCGGACACCCCGTCGGCCCTGCAACTGCGGCTGCTGCAGACGATCGTCGCGGTGGCCGCCGAGAAGAACTCCACGCTGGTGCTGCCGTTCCCCGTGGAGCTGCTGCGGTTCCTGGAGCGGGCCGGCGGGCCACCGCCGCCACCGAACGGTGACACCCCGGCCGGCATCACCGAGACCACCGTGCGGGGAGGGCCGCCGCCCGGGTGATCCGGCGCCGTACCGCCCGCCGCGCCACCCCGGAAAATCGGACATACCGACCTACGTTCATACGGTGATCCGACTAGCACGCCGTCTGACCGGTACGACCGCCCTATGCGTCGCCCTGGGCGCCGCGCTCGCCGCCTGTGGCACCACCGAGGCCCCCCACCCCGGCCCCCCGGCCCCCGCCAGGCCCTCCTCCTCCGCCACCCCGCCGCCCACGCTCACCCCCGGCCCCGGCGGCGCGGCACCCGTCTTCATGAACGGCCCGCGCACCCTGGGCAAGACCGTCGCCTTCACCTTCGATGCCGACATGACCGCCGACCAGGGGCCGCGCGCGGCGGCGGGCGAGCACTTCGACAACCCGGCGCTGATCGCGACCCTGCGCAGGCTGAAGGTGCCGGCCACGATCTTCATGACCGGCCGGTGGGCCGACGAGTACCCGGCCCAGGCCCGCTCCCTCGGCCGCGACCCGCAGTTCGAGGTCGCCAACCACTCCTACAGCCACTACGCGTTCACCGGCGACTGCTACGGCCTGCCGACCGTCGCCGCCGCCGACATGAAGTCGGACGTGGAGCGCGCCTACTCCGCGCTGCTGCGCGCCGGGGTACCGCACCCGATGCCCTACTTCCGCTTCCCCGGCGGTTGTTACGACAAGCAGGCGCTGCGCGCGGTCGGCGCGCTCGGGGTCACCGCGGTGCAGTGGGACGTGGTGAGCGGGGACGCGTTCGCCACGGACGCCGACGCGGTGGCCAAGCAGGTGCTGGACGGGGTGAAGCCCGGTTCCGTGGTGGTCATGCACTGCACCCGCAGCGCCGCGCCGACCACCGAGCAGGTGGTCCGGACCGTCGTACCGGAACTGCGCAAGCGGGGCTTCCGGTTCGTGAAGGTGTCCGAGCTGATCGGTCAGACGCCCGGGCACCGGTGACCGTCCTGATCCCCGATTAAGAGGACGCTCCGCTCGAACGAAGTGGAGAGTGGGGGGAGACAGGGAGCGCAGCGGACCGCCTGTTCAGGATGAGCGGCGGCCGTTGAGGGCGCAGGCCGTGGTGAAGGCCGCGGCGGTGAGCAGGGCCGCCGCGGCCAGGGGCAGCGGTGACACCGGGATCCGGCCGGACTCCGAGCCGGTGACCAGGCCGCTGACCGCCGCGTGCGCCGGGGAGCCCCCGACCACCATGGCGAGCAGCGCGGCCAGCAGCATCGTGGGCACCGCCCGGCCCGGCGAGCGCAGCAGCGGCCGGTTGGTGAGTGCGCCGACGGCGCTGCCGAGCAGCGCGCAGGCGAGGGTGGCGAGGAGACCGGCGGCTCCGGCCCGGACGGGTGACACGGGGAACCGGTGGTCGTTGGTGGCATGCTGGCTGATCACCGTCACGACCAGGGTGGCCACCGTCCCGAGCAGGGCCGCGGCCGTGAGGGCGGTGAGCAGGGCGGCCAGGTGGGCCCTGGCCGGACCGCGCGCCGCGCTGACACAGGCGCGGGCGGCCGCCGGTTCGCCCGTGACACAGATCCGTACCAGCCAGGCGGCCACCGGAAGCAGCGCGGCGGCCGTGTAGCCGAGCGAGTCCAGCACCGGCTGACCGCTCTGCACGCCCACGCCCAGGAACACCGCGTAAAGGATCACCGGGGGCAGCCAGCGCTGGGAGCGCAGGAGGAGAGCGGTCTGGTAGCGCAGGAGTGCGGTCATGGGCGGTCTTTCTCGTCCGGTGGGACGTCCGAGGGCTCCGAGGGGCTGACGGAGACCACGTGCCAGGGCGGTTGGGCCGTGAGGAGGGCACGCAGGACCACGTCCGAGTGGGACGCGGGAACCGTAAGACGGTAGGTGCCGGGGGTCGGTTCCTCGGCCGAGGCCGCCGTACGGGTGGCGTCGGCGGGCAGCCGGCCGCCGGCCGGGCCCCGGACGGTGACCACGGTGAGCGGACCGATGGGTGAAGCCGCCTGCGCGGTCCGGGGGTTGAGGGTGCCGTCGACGACCTGGTGGATCGTGGCGGGCGCGCCCGCCAGCCGCCGGGGATCGTGGTCGACGAACACCACGGCGCCGCCGGCGGCGGTCCGCTCGGCGACGGCCCGCTCCAGCTCGGCGCGGGCCTCGGCGTCCAGACCGGTCCAGGCCTCGTCCAGGACGAGGAGCTGGGGGTCGGCGAGGAGCGCCTGGGCGACCGCGACCTTCTGGCTGGTGCCCTTGGAGAGCTGGGCCATGGGCGTGGCCGCGTAGGCGGCGGCGCCGAACCGCTCCAGCCAGTTCGCTGCGCGGGCGGCGGCCGACCGGCGGGAGAGGCCGTGGACGGTGCCGAGATGGGTGAGGTAGCCGGAGGGGGTGAAGGGGAGAGCCGAGGGGAAGCGCTCGGGTACGTACGCGGTGCGGGGGCGGCCGGTGATCCGGCCCTCGGTGGGAGTGTCGATGCCGGCGACGAGGCGGAGCAGGGTGGACTTGCCGGTGCCGTTGGCTCCTTCCACGCGGGTGAGGGAGCCAGGGGTGATGGTGAGGTCGACGCCTCTTAACACCCAGGGGCCGCGTATGCCGTAGCGGCGGCCTACGCGGGCCAGTTCAAGATCACGGTGCATGAGGACATTGTCGTGCGGAATCGGGTGGTGGGTTGCGGAGCTGTGCGGGCTGCGGGCCGGTGGGGGCTGTTCGCGCCCACGCGGCGGAGCCGCAGAACGGGCACAGCCCCGCGCCCCTTAGGGTGTTCATGTGAGCGCTCCTTTCCAGGTCTCGGCGAACAGCCGTGACGAAGCACCCCAGTTTGTGCTGCCCCTTGTCGTGCGGATAGAGAAGTCGGCTCCACCTGCCCGGACCGACGCCCTTGAGACGGCCGCTCGGGCTGTCCTGACCATGCTCAGTGATGAGCGGGCACTGGGGGACGGCGAGTGGGCGCAGGCCGTTCGGGACTGGGAGGACGCTCGGATCCGGAAGGTCGTGCGGCGGGCTCGGGGGGCCGAGTGGCGGCGGGCCGGGGAGTTGCCCGGGATCACCCTCACGGGGAAGTCGGCCGAGGTACGGGTGTTTCCGCCGGTTCCCCTGGACGGGTGGCCCAGGGAGCTGGCCAAGTTGCAGGTGTCCGGGACCGAGTTGGACGATCCGGAACCGCCCGTGGGTGCCGACCGGTCCGCGCCCGTGCTCTGGCTGAACCCGGAGCTGGAGATGTCGGCGGGGAAGGCGATGGCGCAGGCCGGGCACGGGGCCCAACTGGCCTGGTGGGCGCTGTCGCAGGAGGAGCGGGAGGCATGGCGCGAGGCCGGCTTCCCGCTCGCCGTGCGGAGCGCCGATCCGGACGAGTGGCGTGAACTGACGGGCAGCGGGCTGCCGTTGGTGCGGGACGCCGGGTTCACCGAGATCGCGCCGGGCAGCTGCACGGTCGTCGCGGACCATCCCGCACTGCGTTGACCTGCTGATTTTTAACCAACCTGACGAACTTTGCCGTTTGTTTGAACACCGTTGCCCTGCCACCCGTACGTCCTGGCACTGAACCAGCGACACGGGGAGGCATCCCTTGCGGCGTTTCAACGGTACGGCCCTGATAGTGGCGGCCCTCGCCGCCACCCTCGGCGCGCTCGCCTATCCCGTGTGGTCGTACGCCGACCGCTCCGGCACCGGGCAGGCGAACGTGGCGGCGGGGACCGTGGCCACCCAGTGGGGCCCGCTGACCGCCGCCGACCGGGATCTGATCGTGCGGGTGCGGCTGGCCGGGCTGTGGGAGCTGCCGGCCGGGCAGCAGGCGGTCGAACGGGCGCCGAGCTCGGCGATCAAGGAGGCCGGCGACCATCTCATCGTCGGCCACTCCGACCTCGACAGGCGGGTCCGGATCGTCGCGGGGCAGCTGGGCGTCGAGCTGCCCAACGTGCCGAACGAGCAGCAGCAGGGCTGGCTCCAGGAGATGTCGGCGGCGACCGGCGCGGAGTACGAGTACAAGTTCGTGAACCTGCTGCGGGCCGCGCACGGCAAGATCTTCCCGGCGATCGGTGCGGTGCGGAACTCCACCCGCAACAGTCTGGTGCGGCAGCTGGCCTCCGACACCAACCAGACCGTGCTCGACCACATCACGATCCTGGAGAAGACCGGCAAGGTCGACTTCGAGGCCATCGCCAACGAGGTCGCCGACTCGACCTCGGCCAGCCCGACCGGTCCCGCGGTGCCGGCCCCGGGGGTGGTGGTGCCCTCCGCGCCGGCCGCGCAGGCCAGCGGCAACGTGCGCACCACGTCCCGGCCCTCCCCCGGCGCGCCGGGCACGGTGAACACCGCGCGCCCGGACCCGGTGGACTCCCTGGGCGTGCTCGGCGGATAGCCGGCCCCACAGCTCCCCGGGGCGCGGGCGCGAACCTCAAATGTTGCTCTGAAGCGGCAGGCAACGCGGTTCGCGGACGCGCCCCGGGGCCATACCCCCGTCATTCGGAGCAGGAGGGGGACGACCATGACCTTGGAGCGGCTGGGGACGGGCATCGGCTGGCGGCCGGAGATCGCGGACGCCGTGGAGCGCATGCCGGGGATCGACTGGGTCGAGGTCGTGGCCGAGAACACCTGTCCGGGCCACCTCCCCGAGTCGCTGCGGCGGCTGCGCGAGCGCGGGGTCACCGTGGTACCGCACGGCGTCTCGCTGGGCCTCGGCGGCGCGGACCGTCCGGACGAGGACCGGCTCACCGCGCTCGCCGAGCGGGTGGCGGCGCTGGGCTCGCCGCTGGTCACCGAGCACATCGCGTTCGTCCGCGCGGGCGGCCCGCGCACGGCGTCGCCCGTCCTGGAAGCGGGCCACCTGCTCCCGGTCCCCCGCACCCGGGACGCCCTGGACGTGCTCTGCGAGAACATCCGCATCGCCCAGGCCGCGCTGCCCGTGCCGCTCGCCGTCGAGAACATCGCCGCGCTCATCTCGTGGCCGGGCGAGGAGATGACCGAGGGGCAGTTCCTGTACGACCTCGCCGACCGCACCGGGGTACGGCTGCTGATCGACGTGGCCAACCTGCACACCAACCACGTCAACCGGCGGGAGGACCCGGCCAAGGCCCTCTCCGAACTCCCCGTCGAGGCGATCGCCTACGTCCATGTCGCGGGCGGCTTCGAGCGGGACGGCGTCTGGCACGACAGCCACGCCCATCCGGTGCCCCCGGCGGTCCTGGACATCCTTACCGGCCTGGCGTCCCGGGTCGCGCCGCCGGGGGTGCTGCTGGAGCGTGACGAGAACTTCCCGGAACCGGCCGAGCTGGAGCGGGAGGTGGCGGCGATCCGGGCGGCGGTCGCGGCGGGCAGTGCGGCGGGCGGCGGCCAGTGGGAGCCCTCGCCGGCGGCTACCACGACCGCGGTGCCCGAGGCGACCCGGCAGCGGGTCGGGCTCGCGCAGACCGCGGTGCTGTCGTCGCTGGTCGCGGGGACACCGGTGCCGGAGGGGTTCGACCGGGTGCGGATGGGGGTGCAGGCGCGGGCGCTGGCGGCGAAACGGGCGGACGTGGTGGCGAAGGTGGCGCCGGAACTGCCGGAGATTCTGGGGGCGGGGTACCGGGCGGCGTTCCTGGCGTATGCGCAGGAGCGGCCGATGGCGGGGGGTTACCGGCGGGACGCGCTGGAGTTCGCGGCGGCGCTGCTGCGGGCGGGGCGGCCGGGAGGCGGGGCCTCGCGTCGGCGGCTGGAGCGGTGGTGGCTGGAGCGGGCGGGGGCGGCACCTCGGCGGTCGCCGGCGCGGAGGGTGCTGCTGCGGCGGGGTTAGCGGCGGAGCCGGGGGGACGCTCACCGGCGCTGGAAGGGGTCCCCCCAGCCCTCGGCCGGGGCCCCCAGCGCCCACCCGTGCCGCCCTGCGGCACGCCTGCCCGCAGCTGTGGAGCTGACGCGAGCTGAAGCGCCCCGTCAGGGGCGCGGGGCTGTGTTCATATGCGGCTCCGCCGCGCGGGCGCGACCAGCCCCCACCGGCCCGCGGCCGACACACGGCCCCGCACCGCGCTGCCACGTCCGTCACACACCACGGCCACTTTCCGCACCCGTCGGTAATATGCCAACCCCGCACCCAACCGGCGTGCGGTGCTGGAGGCACTATGCGACCCCGACCACCCGTTCAGGGACGAGGCATATTCAGCGGTACCGGGCTGATCATCGTCTGTCTCGCGGCGACCCTCGCCGCCCTGGTGTTCCCGATCTGGTCGTACGCCGACCGTTCCGACCCCACCGGCTCGGTGACCGTGCTCAGCGCCCGGACCGTGTCGACGGCGTACGGCCCGCTGTCCGCGCAGGACCGGGACTTCATCGTCAAGGTCCGCCTCGCCGGGCTCTGGGAGCTGCCGGCCGGGGAGATGGCGGAGCAGAAGGGCACCACGGCGGCCGTACGGACGGCCGGGCAGCACCTCGTCGACGGGCACATCTCCCTCGACGCCCACGTCCGCACCGTCGCCACCCAGCTCGGCGTGCCGATCCCGAACTCGCCGAACACCCAGCAGCAGCAGTGGCTCGCCACGCTGAGCGCCGCGCAGGGGCAGGACTTCGACCGGGAGTTCGCGAACATCGTGCGGCTGGCCCACGGCCGGGTCTTCTCCCTGGTCGCCCAGGTACGCGCCGCCACCCAGAACACCCTGGTCCGCGATCTCGCCGACGACGCCAACAGCACCGTCCTGGACCACATCAAGGTCCTGGAGGCGACGGGCTACGTCGACTTCGCCACGCTGGCCCAGCAGTTGGCGACCACGCCCGCCCCCGTGGCCTCACCGCCCGTCGTCGCCCCGGCGGACGCGACCCCGGTCGCGCCGGGGCCGGCATCGGCCCCGTCGCCGTCCTCGACGTACTCGCTGCCGCCCGCCACCGCCAGCCCGGAGCCGACCTCCCAGACCCCCTGACCTGCACGGGAAGCGGAACGTCACATACCGACAACACTCGGTCCGGAATGTGAACAGGGCATGGCGGTGGCCAGGCCCCTGGCATAGAAACATGTCATGTTCTGGGTCCTTCTCCTGCTCCTGGCCTGGGCCGTCGCCGGCACCGCCTGCACCCGGCTGTGCCTGGCCGCCGTACGGACGGCGGCCGCCGACGCGGCCGCGGGCCGAGGGCACGATCTGACGCTGTACGAGGCCGCGTTCCTGTCCGGCGGGCCGGCGCGGGTCGCCGATCTGACGCTGGTGTCCATGGCCCGGCAGCGGCGGCTGCTGCTCGCCCACACCGGCTGGGCGACCGTCGTGGACCCGCGCGGGCGCGACGAGATGGAGCGGTCGGTGATAGGGGCCATCGGGCCCGAGGGGCAGTCGCGGATAGCGCCGGTGCGCTCGGCGGCGGCCGACACGGACGCCGTGCGCAGTCTCGGTGAGGGACTGGTGCGGGCGGGCCTGGCGGTACCCGACGCGGCGGCGCGGACGACGGTCGCCTCCGGTGTCCGCCAGGTCCGGGCCGCCGCGCTGGCGGTCTTCGGGCTCGGCGTCGTCGCGCTCACGCTGCCCGCTCCGACCGAGATGCCGCGCGACCTGGTCGCCGTCTGGTTCGCGCTGCCCCTCACCCTGACGCTGAGCTGTCTGGCCATCGCCCGGGTCGAGGTGCACCCGTACTCGCGCTGGGCCTCCCCGGCCGGACAGCGGCTGCTGGGCGTGCTGCACCGGCGGGCGAACCGGGCGGCCGACGACCAGTCGCTGCTGGCCTCCGTCGCCGTACGCGGCATCCGCGCGATCGGCGAACCGGAGCTGCGTGCGGCCTTCGCACACCGGGACCAACCCCCGCGGGAGTGAGCGGGGGCGCATCGGGGGCATTGCGCCGACACCGGCCCGGTGGTGCTTGCCTTCACCGACGACCGGTCGAAACATCCCTTTTATTGCTGCCGTGCAGTCGCTGCGGTGCCGTTGCCGCCACGCCACCGCAGCCGTTGCACCGAAGGGATACGCCATGAGAGCCCCCGCCCTGTACTCGGCAGCCGGGTCCCTGATCCTGACCACCCTGGCCGCCGCCCCGGCCGGGAGCGCACCCCGCGTCCCGGACGCGGCGGCGGCCGAACTGCGCGGCACCGCCGTGGCCGCCGCGCGGGCGCGCGCGGCGGGCATCGACTTCGGCCGGTGCGCCACCGACCTGGAGGCGCCGGCCGGCTTCCGGTGCGGCACGGTGAGCGTTCCGCTGGACTACGCGCACCCGGACGGCAAGCAGATCAGGCTGACCGTCAGCCGGGTGGCCGCCACCCACAAGGACCCGCACAACAGCAAGCGCAAGGTGCCCCGGCAGGGCGTCCTGGTCTACAACCCGGGCGGCCCCGGCGCCTCCGGGATGCTCTTCCCGATGATCGGTGTGCTGCCCGAGTGGAAGCGCATCGCCGCCGCCTACGACCTGGTCGGCTACGCACCGCGTGGCGTCGACCGCTCCGCACCGCTGTCCTGCGTCGACCCCAAGCACTTCTTCAAGGCGCCGTCGCAGGCGCCGACGCACCCCTCCGAGTCGTACAAGAAGGCACGGATCAAGGAGGCGAAGGCGTACGCGCGGGGCTGCCTCAAGCGCTCGGGGAGCAGGCTCCGCCACTACACCTCGCTCAACAACGCCCGTGACCTGGACGTGCTGCGCGCGGCGCTCGGCGAGAACCGGCTGACCTTCATGGGCGCCTCGTACGGCACCTACTTCGGCGCGCTGTACGCGACCCTCTTCCCCTCGCACGTACGGCGGATGGTGCTGGACTCCGCGGTGAACCCGGACCCGGAGCGGATCTGGTACCGGGACAACCTGGAGCAGTCGGCCGCGTTCGAGGGCCGCTGGGCGGACTTCCGGGAGTGGATCGCCGAGCACGACGACGTGTACGGGCTCGGCGGCACGGCCGCGAAGGTGCAGGCGAGTTACGACAAGGCCGTCAGGCGGCTGACCAAGAAGGCGGCCGGCGGGAAGGTCGGGCCGGGGCAGTTGCAGGGCGCGTTCCTGTCGGCCGGGTACTACGACGACTTCTGGCCGAGCCGCGCGGACGCGCTGTCGAGGTTCCTGAGGGGAGACGCCAAGCCGCTGGTCCGGCTGGCGGCGCCGGCGGCGGAGTCGGCCGCCGAGGCGGAGAACGGCAACGCGGTCTACACGGCCGTCGAGTGCAACGACGCGCCCTGGCCGACGAAGTGGAAGACCTGGGACCGGGACAACACCCGGCTGGCGCGCGTGGCGCCCTTCGAGACCTGGGACAACGCCTTCATGAACCTGCCGTGCGCCTACTGGCCGGTGCCCCGGCAGCAGGCCCTCGACGTGCGGACGGGCCCCGGTGAGCTGCCGCCGACGCTCATCCTCCAGGCCGAGCGGGACGCGGCCACGCCGTACGCGGGCGCGCTGGAGATGAACCGGCGCCTGGCCGACTCGGTGCTGGTGACCGAGCGGGACGCGGGCACGCACGGCATCGGCGGCGGCCCCAACAAGTGCGTGAACGGCTACCTGGAGGCCTACCTGCTGGAAGGCAGGCTCCCGAAGCGGCGCGCCTCCTGCGCGGGGCACCCGGAGCCGAAGCCGGCGGCGCCGGCCGACCACACCCGGCGGAAGAACCTGCGGGACTCCCTGAAGGGCAAGGCCGACCAGCGCTGACGACCGTCAGGCGAGGCCCGCGACCAGCTCCGCGATGTCCTTGCGGCGCCCCGTGTAGAACGGGACCTCCTCGCGGACGTGGCGGCGGGCCTCGGAGCCGCGCAGGTGGCGCATGAGGTCGACGATGCGGTACAGCTCGTCGGCCTCGAAGGCCAGCACCCACTCGTAGTCGCCGAGCGAGAACGAGGCGACCGTGTTGGCGCGCACGTCCGGGTAGCCGCGGGCCATCTTGCCGTGGTCGGCGAGCATCCGGCGGCGGTCCTCGTCGGGCAGCAGGTACCACTCGTAGGACCGCACGAACGGGTACACGCTGACGTAGTTGCGCGGGGTCTCGTCGGCGAGGAACGCCGGGATGTGCGAGCGGTTGAACTCGGCGGGGCGGTGCAGCGCCATGTTCGACCAGACCGGCTCCAGGGCGCGGCCCAGCCTGGTGCGGCGGAAGAGGTTGTACGCCTCCTGGAGCTGGTCGCTGGTCTCGGCGTGCCACCAGATCATCAGGTCGGCGTCGGCGCGCAGCCCGGAGACGTCATAGGTGCCGCGGACGGTCACGTCCTTGGCGGCGAGCTGGTCGAACAGCTCCTGGACCTCGTCGGCGTAGCCCGCGCGGTCCTCGGGCAGCACGTCCTTCAGCTTGAAGACGGACCACAGGGTGTAGCGGATGACCTCGTTGAGGTCCCTGGCCAGCTTGCCCTTGTTCGGGATCCTGCCGGACTCGGTGGTGGGGGCGTCGTCACTCATGGTCCCTATTCTCCCGCTCCGCCGTGCAGACTCTGCACCGGGTTGGCCGTCAGCTCCGCGACACCGCTGAGGTCGCCCGCCAGCTGGTCGACCGCCGCGTACGCGCTCGCGACGCAGGCGGGGATGCCCACCCCGTCGTACTGCGCCCCGCACACCGCGAGGCCGGGGAGCTTGGCGACGTGCTCGCGGACGCGGGCCACGCGCGCGTGGTGACCGACCGGGTACTGGGGCAGGCCGTCGGTCCAGCGGGTGACGCGGGTGGCGACGGGGGCCGCGTCGAGACCGGTGGCCGCGCGCAGGTCGCGCCGGGACAGCTCCACGAGGTCGGCGTCCTCACGGCCGAGTACCGCGGTCTCGCCGTACCGGCCGACCGAGGTGCGCAGGACGACGACGTCCGGGTCTTCCTCGGCGATCCAGCCCCACTTCTGGGAGGCGAAGGTGGAGGCCTTGATGGTGCGGCCGTCGACGGGCGGGACGAGGAAGCCGCTGCCCTCGGGAAGGGCGAGGCCGACGCGGCGGTAGGCGAGGGTGATCAGGGCCATCGAGGCGTACTCGACGGCGGCCAGCTCGGCCGCGGCGGCGGGGGCCTCGGCGCGCAGCAGCCCCGCGGCGACGGGCGCGGGGACGGCGACGATCACGGCGTCCGCGTGCAGCACCCGGTCACCGGCGACGACCCGCCAGACGGTGCGCGCGTCGGCGGCGGCCGGCGAGGGGCCGGGTCCGCCGGTCCGGGAGCCGTCACGGGCGGCTGCGTCCGCGCGGTCGGCCGGCACCCTGCGCAGTTCCGTCACGGGTGCGCCGGTGACGATCTCGCCGCCGCGGGCCCGGACCGACTCGGCCACCGCGAGGGGCAGGGTGCCGACGCCGCCCTCGATGCCCATGAAGACCGGTCCGGTCTGCTGGTCGGCCGCCGCCTTGGCCTGGATCTCGCGGACGGCCTCGGTGAGCGAGGTGTGGGTCCTGGCGGCCTGGTAGAGCTGCGGGACCGCCGAGCGCAGCGAGATGCGGTAGGCGTCGCCCGCGTAGACCCCGCCGAGCAGGGGCTCGACCAGCCGGTCGACGACCTCGCGGCCCAGCCGGGCGGCCACGTACTCCCCCACCGCCACGTCGTCGCCGATCTCGGTGCGGGGCAGGTCGGCGTCGCGCTCGATACGGGCGAGGCCCTCCTGGGAGAGCACCCCGGACAGTGCGGCGGCGGTGCCGGGGACGCCCATGACATGGCCCTTGGGCATGGGGCGCAGGGCATCCCGGGTCCAGATCGAGGCGGTGGCGGTGGCCGGCGGCTGCAGCCGGCCGGCGAGGCCCGCCTCGCGCGCGAGGGCGACCGCCTCGGGCCGGCGGGCCAGCATCGACTCGGCGCCCAGGTCGACGCGCACGCCCGCGAGCTCGCCGGGCAGCAGCTTGCCGCCGACTCTCCCCGAGGCCTCCAGCACGGTCACGCGCGCGCCGCGCTGCAGCAGCCGGTGTGCCGCGGCCAGCCCCGCGATCCCGGCTCCGATGACGACGACCCGACCCGTGCCCGTACCCGTTGCGCTCATGCCCTCACTCTCTCAGACCTCACTGACACTCCCGCCGGGGCCCGGTGACCCCTACGCGTCCGGACCGTGACCGCATCGGGACCGTCGCCGGCAAACGTCCGGCCCCGCCCCGGCGTCGAAGGAGCGTCAGTCATCACGACCCTCGGGGGGAACCATGCGCCATCCCGTACGACCCGCCTTCGCCGGCCTCCTGCTCGCCGCCGCCCTCGTCCTCACCGGCTGCGGTGCGAGCGACACCTCCGACGGCGGCTCCGCCAGCGACGCGAAGGCCGGCGCGAACGGCGCGGCGCAGGAGGCGGCGGGCTCGGCGGGCGCCAAGGACAGCGGCAGCGGGGTCACCAGGACGGCACCCGACCTCACCGCGAACCGGATCATCCGCACCGCCTCCCTCACCGTGCAGGTCAAGGACGTCCCCAAGGCCCTCGACTCGGCCCGCAGCACGGCCGAGGACGCCGGCGGCTACGTCGGCAACGAGACCACCAGCCGGGACTCGGAGGGCCGCGAACACACCCGCGTGGTCCTGCGGGTCCCCACCGAGAAGTACGACGCGGTGCTCACCGGCCTCCAGGGGGCGGGCAAGCTGATCGACCGCACCGCGAAGGCGCAGGACGTCACCGACCAGGTGGTCGACGTGGACAGCCGGATCAGGTCGCAGCGGGCCAGCGTGGCCCGGGTCCGCGAGCTGATGGACCGGGCGGCCAAGCTCAGTGACGTGGTCACCCTGGAAGGGGAGTTGAGCAGCCGGGAGGCCGACCTGGAGGCACTGCTCGCCCAGCAGGCGTCCCTGAAGGACCGCACCAGCATGGCCACGATCACGCTTTCCCTCACGCAGACGCCCGTCGCGAAGACCACGAAGGACGACAGCCCGGGGTTCGTGGACGCCCTGTCCGGCGGCTGGCACGTCTTCGTCACCATGCTGCGCTGGATCGCCCTGGCCGTGGGCGCGGCCCTGCCGTTCGCGGCCCTGGCGGCCGCACTCGCGCTGCTGTGGTGGAAGCTCGCCCGTCGGCGCCGTGCCGCCACCCGGCCCGGCAGTGAGACCTGAGCGAGCCCGAAATGACCGCGCCCCGTAGCGTGTTCGCATGAGCATGAACGGTGGGCGCGAACGACTGGTGGTGATCGGCGGTGACGCCGCGGGCATGTCCGCGGCGTCCCAGGCACGCCGGCTGCGGGGACCGGACGAACTGGAGATCGTGGCCTTCGAGCGCGGCCACTTCACCTCCTACTCGGCGTGCGGGATCCCGTACTGGATCGGAGGGGCCGTCGACGAACGGGACCAGCTGGTCGCCCGTTCGCCCGAGGAGCACCGCGCCCGCGCGATCGACCTCCGGATGCGCACCGAGGTCACGGAGATCGACGTGGCCGGGAAGCGGGTACGCGCGCGTGACGTCGATTCCGGCGCCGAGTCCTGGACGTCGTACGACAAACTCGTCATCGGGACCGGCGCCCGCCCGATCCGGCCCGACATGCCCGGCGGGGACGCACCCGGGGTGCACGGGGTGCAGACCCTGGACGACGGCCAGGCCCTCCTCGACACGCTGGCACACACGCGTGGCCGCCGTGCCGTGGTGGTGGGCGCCGGTTACATCGGCGTCGAGATGGCCGAGGCACTGATCAACCGGGGCTACGAGGTGACGGTCGTCAACCGCGGCAGCGAGCCGATGTCCACGCTCGACCCCGACATGGGCCGCCAGGTGCACGAGGCCATGGAGGGCCTTGGCATCACCATGGTGAACGACACCGAGGTCACCAAGCTGCTCACCGGCCAGGACGGCAGGGTGCGCGCGGTGGCCACGGAGGACGCCGAGTACCCGGCGGACGTGGTGGTCCTGGGCATCGGCGTCCGCCCGGAGACCGGCCTGGCCCAGGCGGCGGGCCTGCCCGTCGGCCGCCACGGCGGCCTGCTGACCGATCTCGCGATGCGGGTGCGCGGTCACGAGGACATCTGGGCCGGCGGCGACTGCGTGGAGGTCCTGAACCTGGTCTCGGGCCAGGAGCAGTACATCCCGCTGGGCACCCACGCCAACAAGCACGGCCAGGTCATCGGCACCAACGTGGGGGGCGGCTACGCCACGTTCCCGGGGGTGGTCGGCACGGCGGTGAGCAAGGTCTGCGACCTGGAGATCGCCCGCACCGGCCTGCGCGAGAAGGACGCCCTCCGGGTGGGCCTCCGGTTCGAGACGGTCACCATAGAGTCCACGAGCCGCGCCGGCTACTACCCCGGCGCCGACCCCATGACGGTCAAGATGATCGCGGAACGCCGCACGGGCCGCCTCCTCGGCGTCCAGATCGTCGGCCGCGAGGGCGCGGGCAAACGCGTCGACATCGCGGCGGTCGCCCTCACGGCGAACATGACGGTGGAACAGATGACAGCCCTGGACCTGGGCTACGCACCACCGTTCTCACCGGTGTGGGACCCCGTCCTGGTCGCGGCGAGGAAAGCAGCAGCAAAGGTGCGAACTTCCTGAGATACGCCAGGGGCGCCTACCTAAGGGGCGCGCGGCGTAGCCGATCTGCGGCTCCGCCGCGGGGCGCGACCAGCCACAGCGCATCCGCGCCCCGCAACGGCGATCAAGCCGTCCCGCTGATCCTCGGCAACGAAGTGACCCCGGCCCCTCCCGGCGCAGCCGCGGCGGCAGGCTGCTCGGCCCCCTGCCGCGCATGCGCCGCCGCCGGCCGCGTCGACCGCAGCCGGTTGCTCACCGCCTCGTCCAGCGTCACCGGCCGCTGCATCTGCGCGGCGAGCCGCCCCGCCTCCTGACCGAGCCGTGCCACGTCCTCCCAGGGAAGCCGTACGACCAGGGAGAGTTCCGCCTCACCGTCGGGGAGCGCCTGCATGGGAGGGAATGCCTGAGGAGTAACCCGCTCGTTCATCGCCTGTTCCTCACGTCGCCTGAACCTCACGTCGGTCGCAAGGACATACGCACGCGCGCGTGCCGGCGTTCACCGGGACTCCCCGCGCATCGAGCGCCCCCTGCCTGGGCACTAGTCAGCTGTGGTCATCCCCGTTCATGACGTGAACCCGGTGCGTCGCACGCCGTACGTGACGTACGCGCTGATCGCCGCGAACGTACTCGTCTTCCTCTTCATGCCCGGCATAGCCGGCTCCGTGGCCGGCGGCAGCGACCTGGCGCAGCTGTGTCATCTGCAGGCGTTCATGGACCATTACGCTGCGGTCCCCCGGGAGCTGATCCACCATCAGATGCCGCAGGTGGTCCCGACCGGCCAGGTGGGCATCGGCCGGAACGGCCCCGGCTGCGTGGTCGGCGCGCCCGGCTACCACAAGTCGCCGGCGCTGTCGGTGTTCACGGCGATGTTCCTGCACGGCAGCTGGCTGCACCTGCTGGGCAACATGCTGTTCCTGCTGATCTTCGGCAACAACGTCGAGGACCGGATGGGCCACATCCGTTTCTTCCTCTTCTACGTCTTCTGCGGCTACGCGGCCGGCTACGGCTTCGCGCTCCTCAACGCCTCGTCGGGCGACCCGCTGATCGGCGCGTCCGGCGCGATCGCCGGGGTCCTGGGCGCGTACCTGGTCCTCTACCCGAGGGCCAGGGTCTGGGTACTCGTCCCGTTCCTGGTCTTCCTGCCGTTGCGGCTGCCGGCCTGGCTGGTGCTGGGCTTCTGGTTCGTGCTCCAGGCCGTCTACTCGTCCGGTGAGGGCGTCTCCGACGCCGGGACCGTGGCGTACGCGGCACACATCGTCGGCTTCCTGGTGGGCATGGTGCTCGCCTGGCCGCTCAAACCGGGCACACCCCCGCCGCCGGAGCCGCGCGGCCTGCTGTTCGGCAGGCGGGCCCGGCCCCGGCACGGCTGGTAGCAGCGGACCGGGTCAGCGCGCGGTCTCGGTGTGCACGAACTCGGCGAGCCGGGTCAGCGCGTCCGGGTCGGTGGACGGCATCACGCCGTGGCCCAGGTTGAAGACATGGCCTTCGAGACCGGCGGCCGCGTCGAGCACCTCGCGCGCCTTGGTCTCCACCGCGTCCTTGCCGGCGAACAGGACGGCCGGGTCGAGGTTGCCCTGGAGCGCCTTGCCGGGGCCGATCCGGCGGGCGGCCTCGTCGAGCGGGACCCGGTAGTCGACGCCGACGACGTCCGCGCCGGCCTCGCTCATGAGCTTCAGCAGTTCACCGGTGCCGACACCGAAGTGGATGCGCGGGACGCCGTATCCGGCGACGGCGTCGAAGACCTTCGCGGACGCGGGCAGCACCGAGCGGCGGTAGTCGGCGGGGGCCAGCGCCCCGGCCCAGGAGTCGAAGAGCTGGACGGCGGAGGCGCCGGCCTCGATCTGCACCTTGAGGAACACGGCCGTGATGTCGGCGAGGCGGTCGAGCAGGTCGGCCCAGAGCTCCGGGTCGCCGTACATCATCGCCTTGGCGTTCTCGTAGGTGCGCGAGGGGCCGCCCTCGATGAGGTAGCTCGCGAGGGTGAACGGGGCGCCGGCGAAGCCGATCAGCGGGGTCGGGCCGAGCTCGGCGGTGAGCAGGCCGACCGCCTCGGTGACGTAGGAGACGTCCTCGGGGGTGAGGTCGCGGAGCCGGGCGAGGTCGGCGCGGGTGCGGATCGGGTGCGCGACGACCGGGCCGACGCCGGGCTTGATGTCGAGGTCGATGCCGATGGCCTTGAGCGGGACGACGATGTCGCTGAAGTAGATCGCCGCGTCCACGCCGTGCCGGCGGACGGGCTGGAGGGTGATCTCGGCGACCAGCTCGGGCCGCGTGCACGACTCCAGCATCGGGACGCCCTCGCGCACCTTGTGGTACTCCGGCAGCGAGCGGCCGGCCTGTCGCATGAACCACACGGGGGTGTGCGGCACGGGCTCACGCCTGCACGCCTTCAGGAAGGCACTGTCGTACGTCGCTGTCGGCTGCTGGCCCGCGGGGCTTCCGTTCGCACTCACGACGGCAAGTCTCGCACGCCCCGGAAGCCGGTATCGCGGCGCCCTTACATGGTCCTTAGGTGGTGTCTCTCCCTGCGCGAAGACGTCGTTCCCCTTACTCTTCCCCGCATGGCTGCGGCTCAGGGACGACTGTCGGACGGCGCTGGCGGGATGGGCGAGGGGAAGGACAACGGGGAGGACGAAGGACATACCGGGAGTACGGCGCCACCGGTACCACCGGCCTTCCGGGCCGCGGTCGACGCGCTGCGCGGTGCCCGGCTGCGGCCGCAGGTCGAGGTGGAGCCGACGCCCGCCCCACAGCGGCTCGCCCCGTTCGCGTACGCCGTGGAGGCGGCCGTGGTCGACGGCGACCAGGATCTCGCCGACGGGCGTCTGGTGCTGCTGCACGACCCGGCCGGGCACGACGCCTGGCACGGCACGTTCCGGCTGGTCACGCTGGTGCGCGCGGAGCTGGAGCCGGAGATGGCGGCCGATCCGCTGCTGCCCGACGTCTGCTGGGCGTGGCTGACCGGCGCTCTCCAGGCGCGCGGCCTGTCGTACGGCGAGCCGAGCGGGACCGTGACGCGCGCCAGTTCGCACTACTTCGGCGGGCTGTCCGCGCGTCCCGCCGCCTCGCAGATCGAGATCCGGGCCTCCTGGACGCCCCGGGAGGGCCGCTCCGGCGCTCCCGACACCGCGGCCCACCTCGCCTCCTGGTGCGACCTGCTGGCGCAGGTGGCGGGCCTGCCGCCGGCCGTCCCCGGCGACGCCTCGGTGGTCACGCTGCCGCAGCGCCGCGACCCGCAGGCGCGCTGAACCCGTTCCTTCGTCGACCGGGGCCCCGTCCACCCGGGCCCCGTCGACTCACCCTCCATTGACCATCTCTTTGTCGATACGGCCACTTTCTGTCTCGTACGGCAACGGCCCGAACCGATTCGATCTTCGGATGATCGATCGCGTGTCCGAATTGCACGTATTGTTACTCACCAGATCGTGATCATTCTCTAAAGGCGGACGGGTTTGGTGCCGAAGACGACTGTGACCTTGAAAGCACGGTTCGTCCCGGCTTCATCCCCACAAGCCGGCCCCGTCCCCCACCCAGGAGGCCTGGTGTCCGTTCTCCTAGAGCAGCCCGCAAGCCTGGTCGCCTACCGCCCGAACAAGCCCACCGCCATGGTGGTCGTGGCCGACCCGCGCGTCCGCTCCACCGTCACCCGCCACCTGTGGGCGCTCGGCGTACGCGATGTCATCGAGGCCTCGTCCATCGCGGAGGCTCGTCCCCGCATCGGCAACCCCCGCGACATCTGCGTCGCAGACGTCCACCTCCCCGACGGCTCCGGCCTGACCCTCCTGTCCGAGACCCGCGCGGCGGGCTGGCCCAACGGCCTGGCCCTGTCCGCCGCCGACGACATCGGCGCCGTGCGCAACGCCCTGGCCGGCGGTGTCAAGGGCTACGTCGTCACCGGCACCCGCACCAACATCGGGCTCCCCACCCGACCCGGTGCCGCCCCCATCGGCGCCGCCGCCCGTATGCACCGCCGCCCCCCGGGTGCCCCGAGCCACCCGGGCGGCTACCGCGAGCTCTCCGGCCGTGAGGTCGAGGTGCTCCGGCTGGTCGCGGAGGGCCAGTCGAACAAGGCGATCGGCGTCTCGATGGGACTGTCCGCCCTCACCGTCAAGAGCCACCTCGCCCGCATCGCCCGCAAGCTGGGCACGGGCGACCGCGCCGGGATGGTCGCCGTCGCCCTGCGCACCGGCATCATCCACTGACCGAACGATCGCCGGTCACCGACCGGTCATGCGTTCACCGATGTGACCGGGCCGTCCGATGGTCCGCCGTCGCGTCGTATCCCGTTGTCCCCCGTTCGTGCACCTGATCTTTCACCGGCCTGACTGGTTTACGACCCTCCGGCGCCCGTCGACGGAACGTTCCGTCGACGGGCGCCGTCCACACACAGATACCCTTGACATGTGACCGACGCCCAAGACACCGCAGCAGACAGTTCACTGCGCACCACCGGGGGCACCCCTCCGGACGACGCCGGATCTTCTGTGACGGAGGCGCCGATCCCCTTGCTGGAGCCCCGCGAGGGCATTCCGCCGGTGGTCGTGGACGAGGCCGCGCTGGCCCGCGTGATCGCCGCCTTCGCCGCCGGCTCCGGCCCCGTCGCCGTCGACGCCGAGCGGGCCTCCGGTTACCGCTACGGCCAGCGCGCCTACCTCGTCCAGCTGCGCCGGGAAGGCGCCGGGACCGCACTGATCGACCCCGTCGCCTGCCCCGACCTGTCCGGCCTCGGCGAGGCGCTCACCGGCGTCGAGTGGGTGCTGCACGCGGCCACCCAGGACCTGCCCTGCCTGCGCGAGATAGGCATGACACCCAGCAGCCTCTTCGACACCGAGCTGGCCGGGCGGCTCGCCGGGTTCCCCCGGGTCGGACTGGGCGCGATGGTCGAGGGCGTCCTCGGCTTCGTGCTGGAGAAGGGCCACTCCGCCGTGGACTGGTCGACCCGGCCGCTGCCCGAGCCCTGGCTGCGGTACGCCGCGCTGGACGTCGAACTGCTCGTGGACCTGCGGGACGCCCTGGAGAAGGAGCTGGACCGGCAGGGGAAGCTGGAGTGGGCGCGGCAGGAGTTCGACGCGATCGCGGCCGCACCGCCGGCCGAGCCGCGAAAGGACCCCTGGCGCCGGACGTCGGGGATGCACAAGGTGCGCCGGCGCCGGCAGCTGGCGGTGGTGCGGGAGCTGTGGCAGACCCGGGACCGGATCGCGCAGAAGCGGGACGTGTCGCCGGGCAAGGTGCTCGGCGACGCGGCGATCGTGGAGGCGGCGCTGGCGCTGCCGGCCAATGCGCACGCCCTCGCGGGCCTGAACGGCTACGGCCACCGGATGGGCCGCCGGCAGCTGGAGCAGTGGCAGGCCGCGGTGGACCGCGCCAAGGCGCTGCCGGACGCCGCGCTGCCGCAGCCCGGGCAGCCGGTGACGGGACCGCCGCCGCCCCGGGCGTGGGCCGACAAGGACCCCGCCGCGGCGGCTCGCCTGTCGGCGGCCCGGGCCGCGGTGTCGGCACTGGCCGAACGGCTCACCATGCCGCAGGAGAACCTGATCGCGCCGGACACCGTGCGCCGGATCTGCTGGGAGCCGCCGAAGGCGGTCGACGCGGAGACCGTGGGGGCGGCGCTGGTGGGATACGGCGCGCGGCCCTGGCAGGTGGAGCAGGTGACACCGGTGCTGGTGGCGGCGCTGTCCGCCTAGGCGGACACCCGCTCGCTCACTCCGGGCCTTCTTCGACCTGGTCGGCCGGTTCGACCTGGTCGGCCGGGCCTTCGAGGAACGCGGTGTAGAGATCCCTGCCCCGGTTCACGGAGAGGTCGAGCTCGGGCAGGAGGTCCGGGACCGCGATCGCGGTCACGAGGTTGCGGTACATGCGCGAGATCCGCGCTTCGACATTTCCCAGGTGCCGGTCGACGGTGTTGGAGATGAGCACCGCTCCGGCCCAGTTCCCCGCGATCTGGTAGGCCTGCTGCTCCGCATCGACGAAGGGTTTCAGCTCTCCGCGTCGCCGCGCCTCGGTGAGCTGCCCGGTATTGAAAACGATCCAGTCCGGCCAGGGAGTTCCATAGGTTTCCGGCGCATTGCTGTGGAACGAAAGTTTCAAGGCGGCCTGAAGGGCGTTCTCGTGGGAGATCCGGTAGGCCAGGATCATCCCGATGTCGACCACTTCCTGGAGCATGAACCGCTGTTCCCGCAGACCGTCCATGGTCAGCGTGTTCTGCATGATGGCCGTCGCCACTTCGATCTTTCCGCCCGGGAAATGCCGATAGAAGGCACCCTTGCTGGTCCGTGCGGCGGTGATGAGGTCACCGACCGAGGTTCCTTCGTAGCTGTCCCTCACGAAAAGCGCGCCGGCGGTGTCGAGAATTCGCTGCCTGGTGTCGATGGCGCGCTGCTGCTGACGTCGCGGCCTGCGCGGGTTGCTCATTCGATCTCGCCTTCGAGGCCCATGTCACGGATTCATGCCCACGCATCGATCAGCCTCCCGATACTACCGCGAAGATCGGACCGGGCGAGGGGCTCGCGCGTAAGGGCCTCTATGGCATGCCGGTACTGACCGGTCTCGCTGTCCGTCACGGAGGACAACGCCGTCAGCCCAGGCTGCTTGACGTCCTCTGGCCCTGGTTCCAGACTGGACGTCGACAGAACAGACCGCTTGGTCCCTTCTGAAGAGACCGTTTGGTCCGAACGAGCCCGCACCGGGACGGGCGAACAGAACGGCCATCGACACCCCGACCGCACCGCCGTCCTCGTCAGCGGTTCCCGCGCCCGCCGGAGGCCTCCGGCCGGCCCCGGCGCGACAGTGCCCTTTCAGACACTTTCGCCGGCGGCGCGACGAGCCGGACCGTGGCTCTGCCTCCACCCTGCCCCCACCCGCCGACCCCGCACAGGAGCCCCGCGCCATGACCAGCGTCCCGTCCTCCGCCGTCGCGGCCGTGCTCCGGGCCGATCCCGCCGCCGGTGCCGCGGCGGTGGTCGCCCCGTACGACGGTAAGGGCGGGTATCCGCAGGCCTTCGCACGGCATGGCTGGCGGACCGTGGCCGTCCTTCCGGAGCGCCGGCTGCGCCCGCCCGCGTACCGGAACGCGCCGCCGCCCGTCGGGTACGGCGACACGGTCGTGCACCGGGGACTGCGGCAGACGGTCAAGGCGCTGCGGGCGCTGGGGGTGTCGGCCGTCGTCGCGGGCGGCGCCGGGGGCATCGAGCTGGCCGAGCGGATCGCCTGGCAGCTCGGTCTTCCGGGCGCCGATCCGGCGTCCTCGGCGCTGCGGTACGACCGCGGTGCCCAGGCGGCCCGGCTGGCCCGGGTGGGGATGCCGGTGCTGCGGGGCGTCCGCACCGCACGGCTGGCCGACGCCGTGGCCTGGGCCCGGTCGTACCCCGCGGCCGGCTACCTGCTCGCCCCGGCGGCCGCCGGAACCCCGGTCGACGCGGTGGAGTGCGCGGACGAACGCCGGATCGGCGCGGCCTGGCCGGCGCTGTGGCAGGCGGCCGCCCAGCACTCCGGGAGCCCGCACCTGGTGCTGACCGAACTGCCCGGTCGCCGCCGGTACACGGTCGACACCGTCACCCGCCCGGGCCCGGACGGACGGCCCGAGCACGTCGTCACCGGCCTGCGGGCGGACGTGACCGCCGGTCCGCGTCCGCCGAGCGGCCCGCCGGCCGCGGCCCTCGCGCGCTACACGGCCCGGGTGCTCGACGCGCTCGGCGTGGTGTGCGGCCCGGCCACCATGCAACTCGCGTACGGCGACGACGGCACGGTGGGCGACGGGCCGCGGCTGGTCTGCGCGCTCGCGGCGCCGGTCATGACGCCGGCCGACGAAGCACCGCGGACGCCGGCCGGCCGCCACCGGCCGGCGTGCGTGCCGGCCCCCCGGACCGCACCCGACAGCCCCTGCCTGTACGGCCGTTCATGACCCGGCGGCCGGCCGCCGCCCGTGCACGCACCCCGTCACCCGAGAGGAACCCCCGTGCCCACATCACCCGCACTCCGGTCCCGCCCCGCCCGCACCCGGCGCCTGCTCACGGGCAACGCCCGCATCCTGGAGTTCGGCGTACCGCGGACCGGTCCTCGTCCGGCAGATCCGGGAACTACTGCCGGCCCTCGACGCCTCCCGGGGCAGGGGCCCGCCGTTGGCCCCATGCCCCGAGTCACCTCGTCGCGCCTCGCATGAAGCCGTTGTAGATGAAGCGCTGCAGGCACAGGAAGACGATCAGCGTCGGCAGGATGACCAGGATCGCGCCCGCCGAGATGATCTCCCAGTGCGCTCCGTAGGGGCCGCGGAAGCGGAAGAGGGACGTCGAGATGACACCGAGGTTCTGGGACGGCATGTAGAGGAACGGGATGTAGAAGTCGTTGTAGACCGCGATCCCCTTCACGATCACCACGGTCGCGATCGCCGGTTTCAGCAGCGGCAGGATGATTCTGAGGTAGATGGTGAACGCGTTCGCGCCGTCCAGGCGGGCCGATTCGTCCAGGGAGACCGGGATCGAGCGGACGAACTGCAGGAAGATGTAGATCGAGACGATGTCCGTGCCCATGTAGAGGGCGATCGGCGCCCACCGGGTGTCGAAGAGGCCGAAGCTGTTGACGATCTGGAAGGTGGCCACCTGGGTGGTCACCCCGGGGACCAGCGCGGCCAGCAGGAAGAGCCCGACGACGAGTCTCCGGAAGGGGAAGGTGAACCGGTCGATCGCGTAGGCCGTCATCGAGCCGATCAGGACCGTCCCGCCGATCGAGAAGACCACGATGAAGAGCGTGTTGCCGAAGGCCCGGAGCATGCCGCCGTCCCGGAAGGCGGTCACGTAGTTGTGGAGGTTCAGCAGGTCGTGGGGCGGCGTCAGCGCCCCGCTGCCGTCCGCCATCTCGCCCGACGACTTCAGCGAGGTCAGCAGGACCACGGAGAGCGGGAGCAGCACCACGAGCGCGGCCGCGACGAGGGAGAGGTAGACCAGCGCGCGGGTCACCCGTCGGCGTGTCATACGAGGTCCACCCTCTCGTCGGGCACCAGCCGCCGTTGCAGCCACGTCACCGCCAGCACGATCAGCAGCAGGACGACCGCCGCCGCCGAGGCGAGCCCCGTCTTGTTGTACTGGAAGGCCAGTTTCACGGTCTGGGTCACGAAGGTCTCCGTGCCGGTCGCACCGCCGGTCATGATGTACGGCACCTCGAAGACCGACAGCGAGCCGGAGACCGAGAGGATCACGGTGAGCGTGACGACCGGCCGGATGCCCGGCGCGATGATGTGGCGGAACTGCTGCCGGCGGTTCGCCCCGTCCAGTTCGGCCGCCTCGTACAGCTCCCCGGGGATGGACTGGATCGCGCCCAGGAAGAGCACGAAGTTCAGGCCCAGGTAGCGCCAGACCGAGACGCCGGCCAGGGAGACGTTCGCCGACACCGGGGTGCCCAGCCAGGCGTGGCCGGTGTGCACGCCGAACAGGGCGAGGACGGAGTCGAGCGTGCCGCCGTCCTGGAAGAAGTAGAGGAAGACGAATCCGATCGCCACCCCGTTGATCAGGGACGGGAAGAACAGCACCCCCTTGAAGAAGTTCCGGAACCGGATGTCGAAGCTGAGGACGGTCGCGAAGTAGAGGGCGAGGACGATCTGGACGGCCGAGGCCGCCAGGTAGTACCCGCTGACCAGGAAGACCTCGAACAGGTCGGGGCGGGTGAAGATCTCCGCGTAGTTGTGGGCGCCGGTGTAGTGGAGTTCGGGGCTGACGCCGTCCCAGTCGGTGAAGCTGTACGCCAGCATGTTCACGATCGGCGCGTAGGTGAAGGTGGCCAGGAGAGCGAGCGGGGCGAGCAGGAAGAGCCACGGGGTGAGGGGCCGCCGGGCCCGGCGGGGCGCGGGCGCGGCGGGTGCCTGGGCGAGTCGCGCGGCCGGGACGTTCTTCGCCGTGGTGTACGTCATGACGTCCCCGCGGTCTTCTCCGCCGCGGTCCACTTGCTGCCGAGGTCGTCCAGGAAGCCGTCCAGGGTGCCGCCGCGGGCGCCCCGGGCGAGGTCGACGAGCTTCTGGCGGTAGTCGGGGGCGTTGATGCCGACCTCGGAGGCGGAGTCGATGAGCTTGACCCGGGCGCCGGCCGTGTCGTCCAGCTCGATCAGCTTCACTCCGGCGTCCGAGTACGGCTTGAGGACGGCGGGCAGGGCCGCGCCCTTCAGCGGGGAGATCGCCAGGTTGTCCCTGTCGTAGCCGGACTTGTCGGTGAACCAGTCGATCCAGGCGCGGGCCGCCGCCTTGTGCGCGGAGTGGATGTTGACGGCCTGGTTGTAGTCGGGGCCGACGACCGCGCAGAACTTCCCGTCGGTCTGGGCCGGGAAGGGCATGAAGCCGATGTCGTCGGGGTTCACGCCGGCCTTCTTCGCCGCGTCCTGGAACTGGACGATCGCCCAGGTGCCGAGCCACTGGGTGGCGATCTTCCCCTTGGCGAGCTGGGCCTTGGAGGCTTCCCAGTTGGTGGTGGTCGGGTCGTTCTCGGCGAGACCGTCGTGGACTATGTCGTACAGCGTTGTGTCGCCCACCCGCAGATCGGATCCCGCCGCCCAGGGATCCCCCTCGGCCAGCTTGGTGGTGGCCTGCGGATCGCAGTGCACCGAGCCGTTCACGAACGTCCACGACGTCAGCGGCCACTGGGCGGCGTAGTTGGTGTAGTAGGGGGTCGCGCCGGTCTTCGCCTTGATCGCCTTGAGGTCGGCGATGAACTCGGCCGGGGTGGTGGGCCAATCGGTCACCCCGGCCTGCTTCCAGACCCGCTTGTTGTAGACGAAGCCCGGCATCACGCCGATCGGGCTCTGCCCGTAGACCTTGCCGTCGACCGTGGTGAAGCCGGTGAAACGGTACTTCTTGGAGAGCTCGGTCTCGGTGCCGAGGGAGGCGAAGAACTTCGGGTAGTCGCTCTTCTTGATGACCCCGGGGATCATCAGGACGTCACCGTAGTTCTTGGTGTTCATCCGGATCTTGACTTCGGTCTCGTAGTTGGTGAGTGCCTGGAACTCGACCTTCACCTTCGGATAGACCTTGTTGAACGCGGCCGCGTACCTCTTCATCGTGCCGTCCTGCACCAGGTCGGTCCGCTGGGTGAGGACCGTGATGGTCCCGGTCACCTTCGAGGGGTCGGTCGGCGCCTTGGCGTCCGCGGCTTTCGTCGAGCCGCCGGTACCGGTGCAGCCGGCGAGGAGCAGCGCGGTTCCGGTGGCCAGGGCGGCGAGCGTTCGGCGGTTCATGTGCATCAGCTCCGTTCAGGGGACGGACGAGCACGTGCGACGGTTGGCTGATTCGGCACTCTGACAGCGCTTTCCTCAACCGGTAAAGTCCCAATCCCGCCAAGGATGCGGACAGTACGCCCAGGCACTGGAGTAAACCGGTTTAGGGAGTGCGCATGCTGGAGGTCACGCCGTTCGGCGAGGGATGGGAACTGGAGCACGCGGGCGGCCGGCTGCCCGCCGCCGTACCGGGATGTGTGCACACCGACCTGCTCGCCGCCGGGGTGATCCCGGACCCCTTCCTCGGGCGGAACGAGACCGGGGTGGCCTGGGTCGGCCGGCGGGAGTGGACGTACACGACCGAGCTGGACGCGGCCTCCGGACACGAGCGGACCGACCTGGTCTTCGACGGTCTCGACACCGCCGCCGAGATCGCCCTGGACGGTCGGCTCCTCGGCCGGACAAGGAACATGCACCGCTCGTACCGCTTCGACGTGACCGGGCTGCGCGGGCGGCTCGCGGTGCGGTTCGCCTCCGCGTACACCGAGGCGGCCGCGGTGCGCGACCGGCTGGGCGAGCGGCCCGCCGCCTACGCCGAGCCGTACCAGTACATCAGGAAGATGGCCTGTTCCTTCGGCTGGGACTGGGGTCCGACGCTGGTGACGGCCGGGATCTGGCGGCCGGTACGACTCGAACACTGGTCGACGGCCCGGCTCGGCCGCGTCCGTCCGGTGGTGACGGTCCAGCAGACCGTGGGAACCGTCGAACTGCACATCGACGTGGAGCGCACCCGGTCCGAGGCCGGCCTGCACGTCGAGGTGCGGGTGGGCGGGCAGACGGCGCGGGCCTCGATCGAGGGCACGAGCGGGGTGGTACGGGTCCAGGTGCCGGACGTACGGCTGTGGTGGCCGCGCGGCTATGGCGAACAGCCACTGTACGACGTCGAGTTGACCCTGTTGCACGGGGACGGGGTGCTCGACTCGTGGCGCCGGCGGGTCGGCTTCCGGACCGTGCGGCTGGACCGGCGGCCCGACGAGCACGGCAGCGGGTTCACCTTGGTGGTGAACGGGGAACGGCTGTTCGCGCGAGGTGTCAACTGGATCCCGGACGACGTGTTCCCGTCCCGGGTGAGGAGGGACCGGTACCGGCAGCGGCTCGGGCGGGCAGCCGAGGCCGGGGTGGACCTCGTGCGGGTCTGGGGCGGCGGGATCTACGAGAGCGAGGACTTCTACGACGCCTGTGACGAGCTGGGGCTGCTGGTCTGGCAGGACTTCCCGTTCGCGTGCGCGGCCTACCCGGAGGAGCAGCCGCTGCGCGGCGAGGTGGCGGCGGAGGCCCGGGAGAACGTCGTACGGCTGATGCCGCATCCCTCGCTGGTGCTGTGGAACGGCAACAACGAGAACCTGTGGGGGTTCCGGGACTGGGGGTGGGAGGAGCGGCTGGCCGGGGAGTCCTGGGGCGAGGGCTACTACCTGGGGCTGTTGCCGCGAGTGGTGGCGGAGCTGGATCCGACCCGGCCGTACACGGCGGGCAGTCCGTGGTCCGGTTCGTGGGAGCGGCACCCCAACGATCCGGCGTACGGCACGCACCACTCCTGGGAGGTGTGGAACCGGGCGGACTACGCCGAGTACCGCTCGCAAGTGCCGCGTTTCGTGGCCGAGTTCGGCTGGCAGGCGCCGCCCGCGTACGCCACGCTGCGGCGGGCGCTGCCGGGTGAGACGCTCACGGCGGACTCCCCCGGCATGCTGCACCACCAGAAGGCGGACGACGGGAACGGGAAGCTGCGGCGCGGCCTGGAACGCCACTTCGCCTTTCCCGAGGGGGACTTCGACCGGTGGCACTACCTGACGCAGGTCAACCAGGCGCGGGCCGTGGCCGCCGGTGTCGAACACTGGCGCGCGCACTGGCCGGTGTGCGCGGGCACGGTCCTCTGGCAGCTCAACGACTGCTGGCCGGTCACCTCCTGGGCCGCGATCGACGGGGACGGGCGGGAGAAGCCGCTCTGGCACGAGTTGCGGCGGCTGTACGCGGACCGGCTGCTGAGCCTGCAAGTGCGGGGGCGGGGGCTGGTGTTGGCCGCCGTGAACCAGGGGGCGGAGGTGTGGAGCGGCGCGGTGACGTTGCGCCGGATGACCGTCGACGGGGTGGTGGTCGGGGGTGCGGAGGTGGCACTGGAGGCCGGGGCGCGGGCGGTCGCGGTGGTCGGCGTACCGGAGGAACTGCGGCCGGACGCGCCGAAGGAGTTCCTGGTCGCCGACGGCGGGGGGCTGCGGGCCCTGTACTTCCCGGCCCCGGACCGCGACATTCCCTACCTGGAGCCGGAGTTCGAGGTGACCGTGGCGCCGGGGACGGTCACGGTCACGGCCCGCACCCTGGTACGGGACCTCCTTCTCCAGGCCGACCGGCTGGATGCGGCCGCGCGGGCCGACCGGGGACTGGTCACGCTGCTTCCCGGGGAACGGGTCACGATCGGGGTGACCGGCTGGAAGACTCCGGACGTGGCCGCCGCCCGGGCCGCCCTGTACTGCGTGGAGCCCTCCCGATGACAGCACCCCGCGTCACCATCAAGGACGTCGCCGCGCGCGCGGGCGTGTCCAAAGGGGCCGTGTCGCTCGCCTTCAACCACAAGCCGGGGCTGGCGGAGGCGACCCGGGACCGGATCTTCGCGGCGGCGCGGGAGCTGGGGTGGGCGCCGAACACCACGGCGCGCTCCCTGGCGGGGGCCCGGGTGGACGTGGTCGGCCTCGCGATCTGCCGCCCCGCCCGGATGCTCGGGCTCGAACCCTTCTACATGGAGTTCATCTCGGGCGTGGAGAGCGTGCTGACCGAGCGCTCCTGCTCACTGCTGCTGCGGCTGGTGCGGAGCGTGGAGGAGGAGGCCGGGCTGCTGGAGTCCTGGTGGCAGGGGCGGCACATCGGCGGGGCGATCCTCGTCGACTTCCGGGCGGACGATCCCCGGGTGGGGGCGGCGCGGCGGCTGGGGCTGCCGGTGGTGGCGGTGGGGCATCCCTCGCTGACGGGCGGGCTGACATCCGTGTGGACGGAGGACGGTGACGCTGTCGCGGAGGCCGTGCGGTATCTGGCGGCGCTGGGACACCGGCGGATCGCCCGGGTGGGGGGTGCGGCCGCGCTGGGGCACACGGAGATGCGGGCGACCGCGTTCGCCGCGGCCGCGTCGGCGTCGGGGCTGGCGGGGGCGGCGCAGGTGACGACCGACTACTCGGGGGAGGCGGGGGCGCGGGCGACCCGGTCGCTGCTGACCGCTGCCGCGGGGGATCGGCCGACGGCGATCATGTACGACAACGACATCATGGCGGTGGCGGGGCTTTCGGTGGCGGCCGAGATGGGGTTGTCGGTGCCGGGGGATGTTTCGTTGCTGGCGTGGGACGACTCGCAGTTGTGCCGGCTGACGCATCCGACGTTGTCGGCGATGAGCCATGACGTGCAGGGGTTCGGGGCGGAGGTGGCGCGGACGTTGTTCGGGGAGGTCGGGTCGCATGCGGTGGCTACTCCGGTACTGACTCCTAGAGGATCCACTGCGCCGCCTCGATGAATCACCGTGGGGGGGTGCGGGGCCGTTGTGGCTGGTCGCCCCCGCGCGGCGGAGCCGCATGTCGACATAGCCCCGCGCCCCTGAAGGGGCGCTCCCGACCGGCGCTTCAGATGTGACCTTCGCCGCTCCCCCCGTCAGGGGTGGGCAGTCACGTTACTCATAAGTAGCATGGTGACTGAGCGCGTGCTCAGCGCATCGCAGCAGTGCCATCCCGCACCCTGGAGGAGAGCCAATCGTGCCTCGTACCGTCAGGGATGTCGTCTTCGTCGACGGCGTCCGCACCCCGTTCGGCAAGGCGGGCCCGAAGGGCATCTACCACGAGACCCGTGCCGACGACCTCGTCGTGAAGGCGATCCGGGAGCTGCTGCGCCGCAACCCCGGACTGGACACCAAGAAGATCGACGAGGTCGCCGTCGCCGCGACCACGCAGATCGGTGACCAGGGCCTGACCATCGGCCGTACCGCGGGCATCCTCGCGGGCCTGCCGACCTCCGTGCCCGGCTACTCCATCGACCGTATGTGCGCCGGCGCCCTGACCGCCGTCACCACGGTCGCCGGTTCCGTCGCCTTCGGCGCGTACGACGTCGCCATCGCCGGCGGTGTCGAGCACATGGGCCGCCACCCGATGGGCGAGGGCGTGGACCCGAACCCGCGGTTCGTCAGCGAGAAGCTGGTGGACGAGTCGGCGCTGTTCATGGGCATGACCGCCGAGAACCTGCACGACCGCTACCCGCAGATCACCAAGCTGCGCGCCGACGAGTACGCGGTGCGTTCGCAGGAGAAGGCCGCCAAGGCGTACGCCAACGGCAAGATCCAGGCCGACCTGGTGCCGATCTCGGTGCGCCGGACGAACCCCGAGGGCGGCGAGACCGGCTGGGGTCTGGTCACCGCGGACGAGCCGATGCGGCCGGGGACGACCCTGGAGAACCTCTCCGGGCTCAAGACGCCGTTCCGGGTGCACGGGAGGGTCACCGCCGGCAACGCGGCCGGTCTGAACGACGGCGCGACCGCCTCGATCATCGCCTCCGAGGACTTCGCCCGCGAGAACAACCTGCCGGTGAAGATGCGGCTCGTGTCGTACGCCTTCGCGGGCGTCGAGCCCGAGGTCATGGGCTACGGCCCGATCCCGGCCACCGAGAAGGCCCTCGCGCAGGCGGGGCTGTCCATCTCCGACATCGGTCTGTTCGAGATCAACGAGGCCTTCGCCGTGCAGGTGCTGGCCTTCCTCGACCACTACGGCATCGCGGACGACGACGAGCGCGTCAACCAGTACGGCGGCGCCATCGCCTTCGGTCACCCGCTGGCCTCCTCGGGCGTGCGTCTGATGACGCAGCTGGCCCGCCAGTTCGAGGAGCAGCCGAACGTCCGCTACGGCCTGACCACCATGTGCGTCGGCTTCGGCATGGGCGCGACGGTCATCTGGGAGAACCCGCACTTCGAGGGGGACAAGTGAGCACCACCGCCGAGCTTCTGAAGCAGGCCTCGGACCTGTTCCCCGACGAGGTCGTGACGTCGGCGCACGTACGCCACTTCGACCTGCCGTCCGGAGCCGGCCGCTTCGCGCTGATCACCCTGGACAACGGCCTGGACCACACCAAGCCGACCACCTTCGGCCCGGCCTCGCTGGCGAACCTCAACACCGCCGTCGACCAGGTGGAGAAGGAGGCCGCCGAGGGCACGATCGTCGGTGTCGGTATCACCGGCAAGCCGTTCATCTTCGCCGTCGGCGCGGACCTCAAGGGTGTCGAGCTCCTCAAGGAGCACGAGCACGCGCTGGCCATCGGCAAGGGCGGCCACGAGGTCTTCAAGCGCCTCGCGGGGCTGGCGGTGCCGACCTTCGCGTACTACAACGGTGCCGCCATGGGCGGTGGCGTCGAGGTCGGTCTGCACTGCACGTACCGGACCGTGTCCAAGGCCATCCCGGCGTTCTCGCTGCCCGAGGTCTTCCTGGGCCTGGTCCCGGGCTGGGGCGGCTGCGCGCTGCTGCCGAACCTGATCGGCGCCGACAAGGCCGTCTCGGTGATCATCGAGAACAGCCTCAACCAGAACAAGCAGCTCAAGGGTCAGCAGGTCTTCGACCTCGGCATCGCCGACGCCCTCTTCGAGGGTGCCGACTTCCTGGAGCAGTCGCTGATCTGGACCGCCCAGGTGCTGAAGGGCGACATCGAGGTCGAGCGTCCCGTGATCGACCGCGGCGAGGCCTGGGACCAGGCCGTCGCGCGTGGCCGCTTCATCGCGGACTCCAAGGTGCACGGCGCCGCCCCGGCCGCCTACCGCGCCCTGGACATCATCGCCACCGCCAAGAACGGCGACCTCCAGCAGGGCTACGACGCCGAGGACCTGGCGCTCGCCGACCTGATCATGGGCGGTGAACTGCGCGCCGGCATCTACGCGTTCAACCTGGTGCAGAAGCGCGGCAAGCGCCCGGCGGGCGCGCCCGACAAGAACCTGGCGCGTCCGGTCACCAAGGTGGGCGTCGTGGGCGCCGGTCTCATGGCCTCCCAGCTCGCCCTGCTCTTCCTGCGCCGCCTGGAGGTGCCGGTCGTGCTGACCGACATCGACCAGGAGCGCGTCGACAAGGGCGTGGGCTATGTCCACGCGGAGATCGAGAAGCTGCTCGGCAAGGGCCGTATCAACCAGGACAAGGCCAACCGCCTCAAGGCCCTGGTCACCGGTGTGCTGGACAAGGCCGAGGGCTTCTCCGACGCGGACTTCATCATCGAGGCCGTGTTCGAGGAGATCGGTGTCAAGCAGCAGGTGTTCGCGGAGGTCGAGGCGGTCGCCCCGGCGCACGCGATCCTCGCCACCAACACCTCCTCCCTCTCGGTGACCGAGATGGCGTCGAAGCTCCAGCACCCCGAGCGGGTCGTGGGCTTCCACTTCTTCAACCCGGTCGCGGTCCTCCCGCTGCTGGAGATCGTGCGCGGCGAGCAGACCGACGACGCCTCGCTGGCCACGGCGTTCGCCGTCGCCAAGAAGCTGAAGAAGACCGCGGTGCTGGTCAAGGACGCCCCGGCGTTCGTCGTGAACCGCATCCTCACCCGCTTCATGGGCGAGATCCAGAACGTCATCGACGAGGGCACCCCGGTCGAGGTCGCGGAGAAGGCGGTCGAGCCGCTGGGTCTGCCGATGTCGCCGCTCGTCCTCCTTGAGCTGGTCGGTCCGGCCATCGGTCTGCACGTCTCGGAGACCCTCAACCGGGCCTTCCCGGACCGCTTCACGGTCTCCCCGAACCTCGCGGCCGTCGTCAAGGCGGGCAAGCGCGGCTTCTACGTGTACGACAGCGGGAAGCCGGAGCTGGACCCCGAGGTCGCCGCGCTGCTCAAGCAGGGCGACTCCGTCCTCAGCGAGGAGCAGGTCCGCGACCGTGTCCTGGACGCCGTCGCCCAGGAGATCGGGCTCATGCTCGACGAGGGTGTCGTCGCCGAGGCCCAGGACGTCGACCTCTGCCTGATCACGGGCGCCGGCTGGCCCTTCCACCTGGGCGGCATCACGCCGTACCTGGACCGCGAGGGCGTCTCGGAGCGTGTGAACGGCAAGAAGTTCCTGGCCCCGGGCGTGGCATCGGTCCCCGCGTAACGGCCACAGCAGAGTGAAGGGGCCCTCCGCACCACGCGGAGGGCCCCTTTTCCCCTGTGTACAGAGGTCAGAACGCGCGCCAGGCCTCAAGTGCCAGACCCGGCTCGTCCTTGCGGCGGGTGAGCAGGAACTCGCCGGTGGACGGCGACAGGCTCGCCGCGGTCACCCGGCCCTCCTCGTCCGTGGTCAGGGCGACCTGGGCGTCGGCGGGGAGTTGCGGCCCCGACTCGGTCCACCAGGCGCCCGCCCGCTCGTCCTGGGTCGGATACGCGGCGAAGGCCACCCGGCCGCTCGCCGAGCGCTGGGCGAGCAGGGTGCAGTCGTACCCGTCGAGTTCGCAGCGGACCGCGGCGACCGGGCCGGGCCCGGCGGAGGACAGCAGGGTGTGCGGCTTGCCGCCCGGACGCCAGGCGCAGAGGTCGCCGGACTCGTCGGCGTAGTAGAGGGTGGTGCTGTCGGCCGAGGTGGCGAGGGCGGTGAGGGTGCCCGGCCGGACCGGGGTCTCCAGCGCCTCAAGCAGCACGGGCGGCTTACCGGGCTCCTCCTGGCGCCAGTACACGATCCCGCCGGGCACGGCCGCGTACACCTCGACACGCCCCGACTCGCCGGTCACCGCCGCGAGGCCGTCCTCGACCAGCCGCCCCTTCAGGTCCCGCCACGGCTCCCAGCCGCCCTTCTCCTTCTGGGCGACCATGCTCAGCCCGCGCCCCCGGTTGCGGACGAAGACATGGGCGCGGCCCGCCGCGTCCACGGCGACGGCGGGTGTGCCGGTGGCGTCGCTCTTCTTGCTCGGGTGGCCGATCGACTGCCAGTCCAGGGCGGCCAGATGGGGACGGTAGTGCGTGGAGTGGACGAGACCCGACTCACCCTTCACGGTGGGCCGCCAGGCGACCAGGTGCGCGTATCCGTCGGCTCCCCGCCCCACTGCGAAGCCGGGATGCAGCCGCTGGTCGCCGCCAACTTTCCGGGGTGCGCCCCAGGGGCTGCCGGGGCCGCGCTCGGCGCGGCACAGCACGGCGTCGCCCGACGGCAGATAGACACTGAGCCGGCCGTCACGGCCGCGGAGGAGCCAGTCGCCGTTCACCGCTTCACTCTAAGCGGGGCCGTTCGCAGCAGTGGAGCGGCCCCGGGCATGCGAGGCTTGGGGTATGGAGGACGAAGCTTCCCTGCTGGTGATCGTCGACGGCGCGAACGTCGTCGGAGCGCGGCCGGACGGCTGGTGGCGGGACCGCAAGGGGGCCGCCGAGCGGCTCCGCGACCGGCTCGCCGAGCGGGGGCTGCCCGGCCGCCCGACGCCGGTGGAGCTGGTGCTCGTCGTCGAGGGCGCGGCCCGCGGGGTGGCGTCGGTGCCCGGGGTGCGGGTGGAGTCGGCACCCGGCAGCGGCGACGACCGGATCGTGGAGCTGGCCGCCGAGGCACCCGGCCGGCCCCGGCTCGTCGTCACCGCCGACCGTGAACTGCGCAGCAGGGTGACCGAGTTGGGCGCCGAGGTGATCGGGCCCAGCGCCCTGCTGCACTGAGCCGGGCGCCCCGCTGGAGCTGCCGTGCGGCGCCGTCGGCCTAGTTCCCCGGCACCCTGACATAGAGCACCGCCCCGTCCACCTCGCCCGCCTGCTCGTAGCCTGCCGTGAGCAGCCGCCGCAGGCTCGGGACGCGGTCGGGCCCGTACGGCTTGCCGCGGGAGTCGTCGATCACCAGGGCCGGCGCCCGCTCGGCCATTTCCGCGCGGAAGACCGGCCAGGTGCCGGCGACGGCGTACTTCTCGCCGACCTGCGGGCCGTCCCGGCCGCCGCTGAAGTTGGTGAGGAGGCCGGCGGTGAGGTAGCGGGTGGCCGGGGCGCGGTCGGCGAGCCAGTACGTCTCCGGGTGTATCCCCCAGACCAGGACCCGGTCGCCGGGTGCGGTACGGCGGTCGAGGGTGAGCGCCAGCCGCTGTGCGTGCGCCAGTTCGGGCCGGGGGGCCAGGACGCCCCAGGTCAGGAAGAGGACGCAGGCACAGGCCGAGGCGAGCACGGCGGCCGGGGCCCGTTCCCGCGGCAGGACCTGCAGCGCGGCCGTGGCCAACAGTGCCAGCGGTGGGGTGAGTTGCAGGAAGTAGTGGCCGAAGAAGTGGAAGCCGAGGGTGACGGCCACCGCCGACGCCGCCAGCCACAGCCACAGGTCGCCTGCGCCGGTGCGGGCGATGCGCAGGGCCCGCACGATGGGCGGGAGCAGACCGGCCGAGGCCACGGCGAGGATCGCGGTGTTGGTCAGCGCCCGTGCCAGGACATGGAGTTCGGAGCCGGTGAAGGAGGCGTAGGCGCCGGAGCCGGTGACCGTCCAGAAGGCGAAACCGGCCGGGTCGGTGGCCAGGGCGGCGCCGAGCACGGGCAGGGCGGCGCCGCCCGCCAGCCTGAGCAGGCCCGCGCGCGGGCCGCCGTACCGGTTCAGGAGACAGAGCACCGGCAGCAGGACCGCTCCGCCGGTCTGCTTGGTGAGGAAGGCGCAGGCGACGGCCGCCCCGGCCGCGCCCCAGCGGCGGCGGTCGGCGCACCACATCGCGGCGGCCGTGCAGGGCAGCATGAACACCTCGAAGGTGGCCGCCTGCGCGTCCTCGGGGTTGAGCCCGACCGAGACCAGCAGGTACAGCGCCCCGGCGGTGCGGCCCGCGCGGTCGCCCCAGCGGCGCCGGGCGATCGACGCGAGCAGGACGGCGGTGGCGAGCTGGGCCAGTACGGCAAGGACCCGGACCGGGGTGAGCGACCCGGACCCGAAGACCGCGAACGTCCCCTCGTACAGCCACGGCAGCAGTGGCGGCTTGCGGTCCACGACCGTCTCGTACAGCTGCCCGCCGCGCGCCAGCAGGCGTGCCTGTACGGCGAGGTAGCCCTCGTCCGGGTTCCACAGCGGCCTGCGGAAGGACGGCACCCGGGTGACGCAGGCCAGGGCGGCGAGCAGCGGCAGCAGCCGCGCCCAGTACCCCTTCCCTGCGACTACGGACCGTGGTGGGGCGAGGGGCGCGAGAAGCATGGGGAGCACGCTATCCGGCCCCGCAGTCCCACCCGGACGGGACATACGGGGCCGGAGCGGCGAGCCTGCCGGTCACGGAGCGTCGGCGGGGGCCCGTTCGGCCTGGGCGAGGCGGCTGTGCGAGCGGCCGTAGAGGAAGTAGACGACGAAGCCGATGACCATCCAGATGGCGAACCGCAGCCAGGTCTCGGCGGGCAGGTTGAGCATCAGCCACAGCGAGGCCAGCACGGACAGGATCGGCAGCACCGGCACCCAGGGGGTGCGGAAGGACCGCTCCAGGTCCGGCCGGGTGTTGCGCAGGATGATCACACTGATCGCGACGACGATGAACGCGAAGAGCGTGCCGATGTTCACCAGTTCGGCGAGTTCGCTCAGACTGGTGAAGCCGGCGACGATCGCGATGACGACGCCCAGCAGGATGGTCGGCCGGTACGGGGTGCGGAACCTCGGATGGGTGTGCGAGAAGAAGCGGGGCAGCAGGCCGTCCCGGCTCATCGCGAAGAACACCCGGGACTGGCCGAGCAGCAGGATCATGCAGACGGTGGTCAGGCCGACGGCGGCGCCGAAGCTGATCAGGCCGGCGAACCAGGGGTGCCCGGTGGCCTTGAACGCGTCGGCCAGCGGGGCGTCCACGGACAGCTCGCTGTACTTCTGCATGCCGGTCACCACGATGGCCACGGCCACGTACAGCGCGGTGCAGATGATGAGGGAGCCGATGATGCCGCGCGGCACGTCCCGCTGGGGGTTGCGGGTCTCCTCGGCGGCGGTGGCGACGACGTCGAAGCCGATGAAGGCGAAGAAGACGACGGAGGCGGCGGTGAAGATGCCCATCACGCCGAAGTTGGAGGGTGCCCAGCCGAACATCAGCTGGATCAGCGGGGCCTTGAGGTTGCCGCCGGCCGGCACCGGCTCCTTGGCCGGGATGAAGGGGCTGTAGTTGCCGCTGTGGATGAAGAAGGCGCCCGCGATGATGACGACCAGGACGACGGCCACCTTGATGGCGACGACGACCGAGGTGACCCGGGCGGAGAGCTTCATGCCGACGACGAGGATCGCGGTGAGGACGAGGACCAGGGCGGCGGCGAGGATGTCGAAGCCGAAGCCGTGGGCGCCGTCGCGGCCGCTGAGGTACTCGGGCAGGTGCCAGCCGGCGTTGTCGAGCAGCGAGTGGATGTACCCCGACCAGCCGACGGCGACCACCGCCGTGCCCAGCGCCAGCTCCAGCACCAGGTCCCAGCCGATGATCCAGGCGGGGAACTCACCGAGGGAGGCGTACGAGAAGGTGTACGCCGAACCGGCGACGGGGACTGTGGAGGCGAACTCCGCGTAGCACAGGGCGGCGAGGCCGCAGACGACACCGGCCGCGACGAAGGACAGTGCCACGGCGGGTCCCGCGTTGTTCTTGGCGGCCGTGCCGGTCAGGACGAAGATGCCGGTGCCGATGATGACACCCACGCCGAAGACCGTGAGGTCCAGGGCCGACAGCGACTTCTTGAGCGCGTGCTCCGGTTCCTCGGTGTCCTTGATGGACTGTTCGACGTTCTTGGTCCTGAAGAGGGTACTGCTCACGTGCCTACCTCCCACGTTTGTCGTCCTCGACATGATCGAGAGGGCCGGGGGTGCGTATGCCCCGGCAAAGGCAGGTTCACGCAGATGGGTCGGTCTCGCCACCGGAGGGGTGTGGGAGACCGACCCATCGGGGTGGTTCGGAATGCGTCGGGGGCTGCGCGCCCGGTGGGGGCCGGCCGCGCAGTTCCCCGCGCCCCTGGCTGGGGCGCGCCCCAGCCAGGGGCGCTTCAGATCAATCCCTCGCCGGCTCGACCGAACCGACATCCGTCGGCTCGCCGTCCAGCTTGGCCACCAGGCCCGTGACCTGACGGGCGATGTCCGGGGCCGTCAGGCCGATCTCCGTCATGACCTCGGCCCGTGACGCGTGGTCCAGGAAGCGGGGCGGGATGCCGAAGTCGCGGAGGGGGACGTCCACGCCCGCGTCCCGCAGGGCCTGGGCGACGGCGGAGCCGACGCCGCCGACGCGGACGTTGTCCTCCACCGTGACGACCACCCGGTGCCGCTCGGCCAGCGGGGCCATCGCCTCGTCGACCGGCTTCACCCAGCGCGGGTCCACCACCGTGGTGGAGATGCCCTGCTTGTCGAGGAGGCCGGCGATCTCCAGGCACATGGGGGCGAGGGCGCCCACCGAGACCAGGAGGACGTCCGGGGTGCCGGTGCCGGGCTCGCGCAGCACGTCCATGCCTCCCACCTTGCCGACGGCGGGTACGGCGGGGCCGACCGCGCCCTTGGAGAAGCGGACGACCGTCGGTGCGTCGTCGACCTCGACGGCCTCGCGGAGCTGGGCGCGGACCTGGTCGGCGTCGCGCGGGGCGGCGAGCCGCAGGCCGGGGACGACCTGGAGGATCGACATGTCCCACATGCCGTTGTGGGAGGCGCCGTCGGTGCCGGTGACGCCGGCCCGGTCCAGGACGAAGGTCACCCCGCAGCGGTGCAGGGCCACGTCCATCAGCACCTGGTCGAAGGCGCGGTTGAGGAAGGTGGCGTACACGGCGAAGACGGGGTGCAGGCCGGCCGTGGCGAGGCCCGCCGCGGAGACGGCGCCGTGCTGCTCGGCGATGCCGACGTCGTAGATGCGGTCCGGGAAGGTGTCCGCGAACTTCTTCAGGCCGACCGGCTGGAGCATGGCCGCCGTGATGGCGACGATGTCCTCGCGCTCCTTGCCGAGCTCGACCATCTCGTCGCCGAAGACGGAGGTCCAGTCGGCGCCGGAGGCCTTGACCGGCAGGCCGGTGTCGGGGTGGATGGGGCCGATGCCGTGGAAGCGGTCGGCCTCGTCCTGGAGGGCGGGCTGGTAGCCACGGCCCTTCTCGGTGAGGCAGTGCACGATGACCGGGCCGCCGAACCGTTTGGCCCGCGCGAGGGCCGACTCCAGGGCCTCGATGTCGTGGCCGTCGATCGGGCCGACGTACTTCAGGCCGAGGTCCTCGAACATGCCCTGCGGGGCGATGAAGTCCTTCAGCCCCTTCTTGGCGCCGTGCAGGGTGTCGTAGAGCGGCCTGCCGACGACCGGGGTGCGCTCCAGCAGGTCCTTGCCCCGGGCCAGGAAGCGCTCGTAGCCGTCGGTGGTGCGCAGGGTGGCCAGGTGGTTGGCGAGGCCGCCGATGGTCGGGGCGTACGAGCGCTCGTTGTCGTTGACGACGATGACCAGCGGGCGGTCCTTGGCGTCGGCGATGTTGTTGAGCGCCTCCCAGGCCATGCCGCCGGTGAGGGCGCCGTCACCGATCACGGCGACCACATGGCTGTCGCGTTCGAGCAGCTGGTTGCCCTTGGCGATGCCGTCGGCCCAGCCGAGCACCGTGGAGGCGTGGCTGTTCTCGATGACGTCGTGCTCGGACTCGGCCTGCGAGGGGTAGCCGGACAGGCCGCCCTTCTGCTTGAGCCTGGAGAAGTCCTGACGGCCGGTGAGCAGCTTGTGCACGTAGGACTGGTGGCCGGTGTCCCACAGCACCTTGTCCTTCGGGGAGTCGAAGACGCGGTGCAGGGCGATGGTGAGCTCGACCACGCCCAGGTTGGGACCGAGGTGTCCGCCGGTCTTGGAGACCGCGTCCACGAGGAAGCTCCGGATCTCCTCTGCCAGCTGGACCAGCTCCTCGGGGCTGAGCCGGTCCAGATCGCGCGGTCCCCTGATACGGGTCAGCAGCGGCACCCGTGCCTCCTTGCAGTAGAGCTGATCGAGCTGTTGCCGGGCTTGTCGAGTCTAATGTTCCGACCGGGCGGAACGACTCCGGCCCTTGGGTCATGGGTCACGCGATCGGCTGTACCCATCATGAGCCCCACCTATGACACGACTGTGCCCGGCACAGTCCAGTGCCGGGCACAGTCGGAAACCTAGGGGCGCTGGGGGTCCCCCCGGCCGAAGGCTGGGGGAGGAACTGCGCGATCAACCACGACGGCGGGAAAGCCACCCGCGCACCGCACCCCCCACGGCGCTAGCCGCGCCCCGCCGCCTTCTGGCTCTTGCGGGAGACGGAGTCGATGACGACCGCACCCAGCAGAACGCCACCGGTGATCATGTACTGGATCGACGTGTTCATGTTCAGCAGGTCGAGGCCGGTCTGGATGGACTGGATGACCAGCATGCCCAGGAGGGCGGACCAGACGGTACCGCGGCCACCGAACAGCGACGTACCACCGATGACCGCCGCCGCGATGGCGAGCATCAGGGTGTTGCCGCCACCGGCGTTGAGCGTCGCGCTCGCCGTCTGACCGGCGAAGAACATACCGCCGATCGCCGCGAAGCCACCGGAGATCGCGAACACGGTGATCCGGACCATCGGCACGCTGATACCCGCACGGCGGGCCGCCTCGATGCCGCCACCGACCGCGAAGACCTTGCGGCCGTACGTCGTACGACGCAGCACGAAGTCGACGATGACCAGCGAGGCCAGGAATATCACCAGCGCGTTGGAGACGCCGGCCGCGTTGTTCAGCACGGCGGCCGCGACGAAGGACGCGATCGCGAGCAGCGCCACGCGGACGATGATCTCGCTGGTGGGCCGGAACGGCACGCCCGCCGCCCGGCGCCGGCGCTGCTCGTTGAACTGGCCCAGGGCCGACAGCACGACGCCGAGGCCGGCCAGCAGGTAGGCGCCGATGATGGCCTGGTCCATGAAGAAGGAGGACTGGCCGAGGAGGTGGACCGGGCCGGAGTCGGCCGGGATGTTGATCGTGCCGCTGTCGCCGAGCAGCCACAGCATCAGACCGTTCCAGCCGAGGAAGCCGGCCAGGGTGACCACGAACGCGGGTACGCCGATCTTGGCGAAGAACCAGCCGTGCAGCGCGCCGATGCCGATACCGGTGATGATCGTGAGGATCAGGGCCAGCCACTGGTTCATCCCGTGGTTGACCACGAAGACGGCGAACACCGTGGAGGCCAGACCGCTCACCGAACCGACGGAGAGGTCGATCTCGCCGAGCAGCAGCACGAACACCAGGCCGATGGCGAGCATGCCGGTGGCCGAGAGGAAGTAGCTGATGTTGGAGAGGTTGTCCGCGCTGAGGAACAGGCTGTTCTTCACCTGGAAGATGGTCCAGATGATGATCAGGCCGATGACCACCGGCAGCGAGCCCAGCTCACCGCCCCGCACCCGGCGCTTGAACTCCGTGAGGTAGCCCTTGAAGCCCTCTTCACGGACCAGCAGACGCGGGTCGACGACCGTGACCGGCGCGGCCGTGGGGTCGTCGGCGGGGGCCACCGTGGTCGCGGCCTCGGCCGCCTCGACCTTGTCGAGCTGGGGCGACTCGTCGCCCTTCACGGTCTTGTTCGACGTCTCGCTCACTTTGCCGCCTCCGGGGTGCGACGCTCCGAACGACGGGTCACGGCGTTGTCCGTGGCACCCGTGATCGCCGCGATGATCTCTTCCTGGCTGGTGCTCTTCACGGGGAAGAAACCATTGTTCTTACCCAGACGCAGCACGGCGACGGTGTCCGCGACCGCCTTCACGTCGGCCATGTTGTGGCTGATGAGAATGACGGCGAGGTTCCGCTCGCGCAGCCGCTCGACCAGGTCGAGGACCTGCGCGGTCTGCTCGACGCCGAGGGCGGCGGTGGGCTCGTCGAGGATGACGACCTTGGGGTCGCCGATCAGGGCGCGGGCGATGGCCACGACCTGACGCTGACCGCCGGAGAGGCTGGCGATCGGGATACGCACGCTCGGGATCCGGATGGAGAGCGTGCTCAGCAGCTCGCGGGCCTGCTTCTCCATCGTCACCTCGTCGATGACGCCGCGGTGCAGCAGCTCACGGCCGAGGAAGAGGTTGCCGACCACGTCGAGGTTGTCGCAGAGGGCGAGGTCCTGGTAGACCGTCGCGACGCCGAGACCCTGGGCGTCGTGCGGCTTGTTGATGCTGACCGGGTTGCCGTCCCACTCGATGACGCCCTCATCGATGGGGTGTACACCAGCGATCGTCTTGACCAGGGTCGACTTTCCTGCGCCGTTGTCGCCCACCAGGGCGACCACTTCTCCGGCGTGGACCTCCAGTTCGACGTCGGTGAGGGCCTGGACCGCACCGAATCGCTTGGAGACTCCGCGCAACGCCAGCACGGGCGTAGCGGACACGTGAACCATCTCCTTCGCCGCCTGACCGGCGGGGATGCCGCGCTTGGTGAACAGGCGCGGAGGGTCGTGCGGTACCTCGGGTTGTCTTCGGTGTACGCACGCGGTTTACAAGATGAACATGCGCGAATCCGCTGCGCTTGGCAACGGGTCCGTCCGACGCCCGCTCCGGCAGCGGGGTATGAAGGCCGGAGCGGGCGTCGGAGGAGTTTCGCGGGACCGCCGGACGGACCGGGCCCTTACGGAAGGGCCGGGGTGCGCCGGGCGGCCGGGGCCCGGGTGTCGTACTGCGATCACCCGGGCGCTGGCCGCCGGAGCCGTGCGGCTCCGGTACCGGACTACTGCAGGCCGGCGGCCTTGCAGGCCTTGGCGAACTCGCTGGTGCAGATGTCGGAGACGGTGTAGAGACCGTCCTTGATCACCGTGTCCTTGATGTTGGCCTTGGTGACCGACACCGGGGTCAGCAGCTGCGAGGGCACCTTGTTGCCGGAGCCGCTGGTCTGCGTGGTGGTGGCGAGCGAGGAGATGCTCTTGCCCTCCAGCAGGTCCACCGCGATCGTGGCGGCGGCGTCGGCCTCCGGCTTGAACGCCTTGTAGACGGTGGAGGACTGGGTGCCGGCGACGATGCGCTGGATGCCCGCGAGCTCCGCGTCCTGGCCCGTCAGCGGGATGCCGCTGATGCCGGCGCCCTTGAGGGTGGTGGCGATACCACCGGCCATGCCGTCGTTGGCGGAGTAGACGCCCGCGATGTTCTTGGCACCGAGCTGGGTGATGGCCGCCTTCACCTTCTGCGCGGCGACCGTGTCCTTCCACAGACCGGACTGCTCGTAGGCGATGTCGACCTTGCCGTCGAGGGCCTCGTGCGCGCCCTTCTTGAACTGGGCGGCGTTCGGGTCGGCGTCGTCACCGTTGATCATGACGATCTTGGACTTGGTGGTCGCCTTGGAGCCGAGCGCGGTGAGGAGGGCCTGGCCCTGCAGCTGGCCGACCTTGACGTTGTCGAAGGAGACGTAGGCCGAGACGTTGCCCTGGGCGAGGCGGTCGTAGGCGACGACCTTGATGCCCTTGGCCACGGCGGCGTCGATGGAGGACTTGATGGCCGCGGAGTCCTGGGCGGAGATCACGATGACCTTCACGCCCTTGGTGACCATGCTGCTGACCTGCTGGGCCTGCTTGGCGGCGTCACCGGCAGCGTTCGCGTACTCGACCTTGCAGTCGGCACACAGCGAGCTGACCTGCTGCTCGAAGTACGGCTTGTCGAACTTCTCGTAGCGCGCGGTCACGCTGTCGGGGAGCAGCAGGCCGATGGTCTTGCTACCACCGGAGGAGCTGCTGCTCGACGAGTCGCTCTTCTTGTCATCGCCGGCCTTGCCACAGGCGGCGAGCGACAGCGCCATGGAAACAGCGGCGGTGCCGATCACGACTCTACGCATCGTTGCGTTCATTTGGGGGTGCCTCCCTGACAGGGCCGCAACGCTGCGGCCGAGGTGGCTGGAAGTCAACTCGGCCGTGACTTCGACGTCAAGAAGTAAATACTTAACGAGATGGCAACGGCGCCATTCGTTCTCTAAGTGAAGGCAGGTGCAACAGCGGGCACCAAGCCATCCAAAAGGGTCGAATCGCCCATCTCGCTGAGTGCGAGAGCGAGCGCTCCGAGCACCTCCGCGCGGCCGCCGAGCGCCCCCGGAAGCACCGAGAGCTGGCGGGCCGCGCTGGGGATCGCATAGCGGCTCACGGACTCCCTGATGGGCCCCAGGACCAGCTCTCCGGCCTCGGCGAGATCGCCGCCGAGGACCACCCGGCTCGGGTTGAGCAGGTTGCAGAGGTTGGCCACACCGCTGCCGATGTGCCGGCCGACGTCGCCGATCACCCGGCGACAGCCCGGGTCGCCGTCCCGGGCCAGCCGTACGACGCCTTCCATGGTCAGGTCGGTGCCGTGACTGGGCTGGAGCAGCGGCAGCACGTAGCGGGCCGACGCGAAGGTCTCCAGGCAGCCGCGGTTGCCGCAGCGGCAGACCGGGCCGGACTCGTCGAGCGTGATGTGTCCGATTTCGCCGGCCGTGCCGCCAGGGCCCCGGTAGATCTTCCCGTTGATCACCAGGCCGGCGCCGACACCGCTGGCGACCTTGATGTAAGCAAGATCACGTACACCCTTGCCGCTTCCCCAGACCAGCTCGCCGAGGGCGCCGAGGTTGGCGTCGTTGTCCACGTGCACGGGGACGCCGAGGCGCAGCCGGAGCTCCTCCGCGGGTCTCGCGCCGATCCAGCCGGGCAGGATGGCGCTGGAGCCGAGGGTGCCGGACTCCACGTCGATCGGCCCGGGGACGCCGACGCCCACGCCGGCGATCTTCGAGCGGTCCACGCCGGTCGCCGCGATCAGGCGGTTGACCAGCTCCTCCGCCCGGTCGAAGCCCTGGCTGGACGACGCGTCCACGTCGAGCGGCTCGGACTCCTCGGCCAGCACCTGGTGGGCGAGGTTCCCGATCGCCACGCGCAGGTGGGTGTGGCCGAAGTCGACCCCGATGACGATGCCGGCGTCACCGCTCAGACTCACGCTGCGGGCCCTGCGGCCGCCCGCCGACGTGGGCGTGACCTCGACCGTTCCGCCGTCCTTGAGCTCGCGCACGATGTTGGAGACCGTCGCAGCCGACAGGCCGGTCGTGCGCGCGATCTCCGCCTGGGTGAGCGATCCGGCCAGACGTACGGCCCGTACGACACGTTCCAGGTTGGCTCGGTGCAGCGACGACTGCGACCCCGGAGTCTCCATCGACCCATCCACTCCTGCCATCGGAGGCGGCCACGGCGCCGCCCACGTGACCCAGATCACCTCACCGAGACCGGGTCACTTACAAGTTATGAACTCCAAGCTCTGCTGAACGGGTTACCGCCGTCAAGTCCTTGACAGAAATCGTTGGCGGTTCGGAGGTCGCCTGACAGTCATGCTTTCGACATGTCCAGGCCACTGGTCAGCAGGTGAAGGAGGGCGTGAGCAGGGCTTCGTGGTCGGGTGCGGGTGCGTCGTGGATGGTCGCGCAGTTCCTCGCGCCTCTTTGGGTTGGCAAACGCTTCGTTACTTCAAAGCTCCCGCCGTCAGACCCGCCACCACCTGGCGCTGGAAGATGATGTACGCCGCCAGGACCGGGAGCATCGCCATCACCAGGCCGGCGAAGAGGCCGGACCAGTCGCCCTTGTAGCCCTGGCTGACCGCGAGCTGGACCAGGCCCTGGGTGAGGACGTGTTTGTCGGGGTCCGTGTTGAGGACCGTCGGGAGCATGTACTGGTTCCACTGGCCGAGGAAGTTGAAGATCCCCACGCTGATCAGGCCGGGCTTCGCCATCGGCAACATGATCTGGAAGAACGTCCGGGTGTGGGAGGCGCCGTCGACGAAGGCCGCCTCGGCCACGGAGGTGGGCAGCGTGCGGAAGAAGGCCGTGAGGAAGAACACCGTGAACGGCAGCGAGTAGGCGATGTAGACCAGGATGAGGCCGTGGAGCGTGTTCAGCAGGCCCATGTTGTTCACGACGTAGAACAGCGGGACCAGCGCGAGCATGATCGGGAAGCTCATGCCGCCGATGAAGAGGTAGTAGATGAAGCGGTTGCCCGGGAAGTCGAAGCGGGCCAGGACGTAGGCCGCCATGGAGCCGAGGACCAGGGTGCCGATGAGTGAGCCGCCGACCACCAGGACGGTGTTCAGGAAGTAGTCGCTCATGTTGGCGTCGGTCCAGGCGCGCGCCCAGTTCTCGAAGTGGAGCCTGTCCGGGAGCGCCCACGGCGAGCTGAAGATGGACCGGTCGTCCTTGAAGGACGTCATCACCGCCCACAGCAGTGGCGTGACCACCATGAACGCCCAGATGACCAGGATGCCGTGGGAGAAGACGTTGAGGACCCCGCCCTCGCGCTTCGACCGGGTCGGCTCGGGCTCGGGGGGCTCGGTCTTGGTGACAGTGACGTCGGTCTCGGTCGTCGTCATCGCTTCAGTACTCCAGCCGCTCGCGACGGCCCAGCCGCATCACGATCGCCGCGAAGGCGAGCGTGACGACCAGCAGGGCGACGCCGATGGTGGTGGCGTAGGCGGCCTGACCGTCCCGGAACGCCTTCTGGTACACGTACAGGACCATCACGGTCGTCGAGTAGTCGGGACCGCCCGGCCCGGTCGTCATGATCTGTACGACCGCGAACGACTCCGCGCCGAGCGCGAGGATGCCCATGTAGACCCAGCCGGACTGCACGGTGTCCCACAGCAGCGGCAGGGTGAGGCGGAAGAAGGTGGTGGCGCGGCCGGCGCCGTCGAGGAGCGCGGCCTCGTAGAGGTCCGTCGGGATCGAGGCCATGCCCGCCGAGAAGAGGACCACGAAGAAGCCGACCGTGGACCAGACCAGGACGGCCATCACACACCACAGGGCGAGGTTCGGGTCACCCAGCCAGAGCGGCTGGATATTGTCCAGACCAATTCCGCGGAGCAGTGAGTTGATCGCGCCGCTGTCGGGGTTGTAGGCGAAGGCGAACAGCAGCGAGACGATCGCGATCGACAGCACCTGCGGGAAGAAATAGACGATCTTGTAGAAAGAAGAGCCCCGGACTCCGGATATGACCGGGCCGCCCCTCCTTCTCCGGCCCCCGACATTGATCATGAAGGCGAAGAACAGCGCGAGGCTGATCGTCACCAGCGGCAGCACGACCGCGAACATCAAGCTGTGCTGCAAGGACTTCCAGAAGATGTCGTCGTGCAGCATCCTCCGGTAATTGTCCAGGCCGACCATCTTGAATTCGGGGCTCAGGCCGGTCCAGTCCGTGAACGAGTAGTAGATGGACTGGACGAACGGCCACACCACGAAGAGCGCGTACAGTCCGAGGGGCAACGCCAGAAACCCCACAATGAACCGGTACTTGCCGTGCTGCATCGCCACTCCGGTGCCGTGAGGGTGAGTGTTACTGGTGCTTGTAGTGCTTGATCGAGGTGTCCTTGGCGGTCTCGTCGGCGAAGCCCTGGATCTTCTTGATGGCCTCCGCCGGGGTGAGCCGGCCGGCCATCATCTCGCCGAGGCCGGAGACTCCGATCTTCTCCTTCTGCAGCTGCACGTACCAGTCCTGGAGCCGCGGGTTGACCACGTTCGACCCGGCCAGCTTCAGCGCGGCCACGCCGGAGGTGAGACCCGGGGTGAGGGTGATGCCGTCGGTGCCGCCGTTGTACGCGGTCAGCGACTTCACCTTGGCCGTGAAGTTCTTGGAGGAGGCCTCGCTGAGCATGATGCGCAGCTGCTCCATGCCGCCCTGGGCGTTCGCGGCCTTGGCGGGGACGATGAACGGCTCGCCGCCGGAGGCCCAGATGGTGCCGAACGGCATCTTGTCGTTCTTGTCGATGCCGGTGGGCGCGGAGACGGCGAGGTTGAAGTCGGAGGGGATGACGTTCGCCGACTCGTTCTCCACCCAGGAGCCGTTCGGGATGAACAGCGCCTTGCCCTGGGCCCAGGCGGTCTGCGACTGGATGTGGTCGAGGCCGGGGGTGCCCTTGAGGATGTAGCCCTTCTTGTAGAGCTCGTAGTACGCCTCGAAACACGCCTTGACGGCCGGGTGTTTCCAGGCGTTCGGCTCCAGGTTGTCGATCGCGTTCAGGACCTCGACGCCGCCGACCTTGCCGATCATCGGGTAGAGCGAGAAGGGGATGTAGTAGGGGTACTTGCCCGCGTAGGTCCAGCCGGCCATGCCCTTCTTCTTGGCCTTCTCGCAGACCGCGATCATCTGGTCCCAGGTCTGCGGGTACTCGGCGTCGAGCGAGTCCAGGGCCTTCTGCGAGTACCAGACGCCGTACACCGTGTACGCGTAGTACATGATCCAGACCGGGTCGCCGTCGAACTGCCCCATCTCCACGATGCCGGGGCGCAGCGTGTCGCGGACCTTCTTGTTGGGGTCGTCGTACGACGGCGCGTCGAGCAGCGGGGTGAGGTCGGCCAGCTGGTTCTTGCCGACGAGCACACCCATGTCCATCTGCTCGGCGCCCGAGTTGTCGATGAGGTCGGGCGGGGTGCCCTGGTTGAAGCGCGGCTGGAGGGTGGACTGGATCTTCTGGGTGGCGGAGAACTTGACCTTGGCCTTCGGGAAGTCCTTCTGGTAGATCTTCACCGCGTCCTGGGCGTACTCCTTGCCGAAACCGCCGTCGAAGAGGACGAATTCCATCTGCGCGGTCTCGTTCACACCCAGGGGGTTCTTGGCCGTCTTCTTGCCGGCCTTGTCCTTGGACTGGCCGCCGCCGCCACTGCTGGCGCAGGCGGAGAGAAAACCGGCGGTGGGGACCGAAATCAGGCCGAGCGCGGCGGACCGCTTGATCAGATCGCGGCGGCCGACACCCTCGGAACCGTGGTTCGCTGCGGACGTGGATCCCATGCTCAAGTCCTCGCCTTCTCCAGGACTCAGGCGGTGAACCGGATCCTCCCCGGCACCGCGGTCGGGTAGTGCTGGGTCGTGCAGGAAGTCATGCGGGAAACGCCGACAGGTATAGTCCACTTCCGGTCGGCGGGGCAAGATCGAATGCAAGGTTGGCCATGGGTCTTTTCCTAGTTGAGACCTGTCGGAAATATGAGCGATCTCTGTACGCCTTGCCGGAAAAAGAGCCGACATAGCCCCCTGAATGCCGCACTCAACACCCTTGACATCACCGGCTACTTGACCACCTACTGGTTCCTGTGCCACGCAGCTGACAACGTTGTCTCATGTGGCAGGGAGGGTACCCGTTGTGATGCAGCGGAGAACGCAGCGAAGAACAGGACACGGATCTGGTACGGCGGTCGTGATCGCGGCCGCCGTAGTCATGACCCTGGGCTCCCAGGGGGCCGCGGTGGCCCTGCCGGCCAAGGCACCGGCCGCCGCGACACAGTTCGCATCCTCGTTCGAGTCTGGCGATCCGTCACCGGACTGGACCGACACCGTCGACACCGACCCGAGCGGCGCTCCGCGCGCCTCCGGGGTGGACGGCGGCTACAGCACCGGCATCCCCGGCAATGTCACCGACCATGTGACCGACGTGCGGGCGAGCGGCGAGAACACCGGCGCCGGCGAGGTCAAGGAGAACCTCGTCGACGGGGAGTCCGGCACGAAGTGGCTCACCTTCGAGCCCACCGGCTGGGTCGAGTTCGACTTCGACAAGCCCGTCAAACTGGTGACGTACGCCCTCACCTCGGCGAACGACTACGACGAGCGCGACCCCGAGGACTGGACCCTCCAGGGTTCGACGGACGGCAAGGACTGGAAGACCGTCGACACCCGCACCGACGAATCCTTCTCGGAGCGGTTCCAGACCAAGTCGTACGACCTCGCCGCGCCCGCCGAGTACCAGCACTTCCGGCTGGACGTCACGCGGAACAACGGCGCCCCGGACATCCTGCAGCTCGCGGACGTGCAGTTCTCCACGGGCGGCAGCGGCCGGCCGGTGCCCCAGGACATGCTCTCGCTGGTCGACAAGGGTCCGAGCGGCTCGCCGACCGCGAAGGCACGGGCCGGGTTCACCGGAACGCACGCGCTGCGCTACGCCGGACGGCACACGGCGAGCGGCCGGGCGTACTCGTACAACAAGGTCTTCGACGTGAACGTGAAGGTCGGCCGGGACACCCGGCTGGCATACCGGATCTTCCCGTCGATGGCCGACGGCGACCTCGACTACGACGCCACGAACGTGGCCGTGGACCTGGCCTTCACGGACGGCACCTATCTGAGCGGCCTCGGGGCCGTCGACCAGCACGGGTTCGGGTTGTCGCCGCGCGGGCAGGGCGCGTCGAAGGCGCTGTACGTCAACCAGTGGAACAACGTGTCGTCGGTGATCGGTTCGGTGGCGGCCGGGAAGACGGTGGACCGGATCCTGGTCGGCTACGACTCCCCCGCCGGGCCGGCGAAGTTCCGCGGCTGGATCGACGACGTGTCCCTGAAGCCGGTGGCCCCCGAGAAGCCCAGGGCACATCTGTCCGACTACGCGCTGACCACCCGTGGCACCAACTCCAGCGGCAGCTTCTCGCGCGGCAACAACTTCCCTGCGACGGCCCTGCCGCACGGCTTCAACTTCTGGACGCCGGTGACCAACGCGTCCTCGGAGAGCTGGCTGTACGAGTACGCACGTGCCAACAACGCCGACAACCTGCCGACGATCCAGGCGTTCAGCGCGAGCCATGAGCCGAGCCCCTGGATGGGCGACCGGCAGACCTTCCAGCTGATGCCGTCCGTCGCCGCCGGCACCCCGGACACCGGCCGGGAGGCCCGCGAACTGGCCTTCCGGCACGAGAACGAGACCGCGCGGCCGTACTACTACGGGGTCCGGTTCGAGAACGGCCTCAAGGCGGAGATGACACCGACCGACCACGCGGCCGCGCTGCGCTTCACCTACCCGGGCGACGACGCGAGCGTGATCTTCGACAACGTGACCGAGCAGGCGGGTCTGACCCTGGACAAGGAGCACGGGATCGTCACCGGTTACTCGGACGTGAAGTCCGGGCTGTCGACGGGCGCGACCCGGCTCTTCGTCTACGGCGTCTTCGACAAGCAGGTGACCGGCGGCGACTCCAGCGGGGTCAAGGGCTACCTCCGCTTCGACGCGGGCTCCGACCACACCGTCACGCTCCGCCTGGCCACCTCGCTGATCAGCGTCGACCAGGCGAAGGACAACCTGCGTCAGGAGATCCCGGACGGCACCTCCTTCGACACGGTGAAGGCGCGGGCCCAGCAGGTCTGGGACAGGCTGCTGGGCAAGGTGGAGGTCGAGGGCGCCACGGCCGACCAGCTGACCACCCTCTACTCCAGCATGTACCGGCTGTACCTGTACCCCGACTCCGGCTTCGAGAAGGTCGGTTCGACGTACCAGTACGCCTCCCCGTTCTCGCCGATGACCAGCCAGGACACCCCGACGCACACCGGCGCGAAGATCGTGGACGGCAAGGTGTACGTCAACAACGGCTTCTGGGACACGTATCGCACGACATGGCCCGCCTATTCACTCCTGACACCCGGTCAGGCGGGCGAGATGGTCGACGGGTTCGTGCAGCAGTACAAGGACGGCGGCTGGACCTCGCGCTGGTCCTCCCCCGGGTACGCCGACCTGATGACCGGCACCTCCTCGGACGTGGCGTTCGCGGACGCCTACGTCAAGGGCGTGAAGTTCGACGCGAAGGCGGCGTACGAGGCGGCGCTGAAGAACGCCACGGTCGTACCGCCCTCCTCCGGCGTCGGCCGCAAGGGCATGGCCACCTCCCCCTTCCTCGGCTACACCAGCGACGACACCCGCGAGGGCCTGTCCTGGGCGATGGAGGGATACGTCAACGACTACGGCATCGCCGAGATGGGCAAGGCGCTCTACAGGAAGACCGGCGAGAAGCGCTACAAGGACGAGTCCGACTACTTCCTCAACCGCGCCCAGGACTACGTGAACCTCTTCGACTCCAAGGCCGGTTTCTTCCAGGGCAAGGACGCCCAGGGCGACTGGAGGGTGGACTCCTCGGCGTACGACCCGCGGGTGTGGGGCTACGACTACACCGAGACCAACGGCTGGGGTTACGCCTTCACCGCCCCGCAGGACAGCCGGGGCCTCGCCAACCTGTACGGCGGCCGGTCCGGTCTCGCCGACAAGCTCGACGAGTTCTTCGCGACGCCCGAGACGGCCTCCCCCGACTTCGTCGGCTCGTACGGCGGGGTCATCCACGAGATGACCGAGGCACGGGACGTCCGGATGGGCATGTACGGCCACTCCAACCAGGTCGCCCACCACGTCATCTACATGTACGACGCGGCCGGCGAGCCCTGGAAGGCGCAGGCCTACGCCCGTGAGGCACTCTCCCGGCTCTACCTCGGCAGCGAGATCGGCCAGGGCTACCACGGCGACGAGGACAACGGCGAGCAGTCCGCCTGGTACCTCTTCTCCGCCCTCGGCTTCTACCCGCTGGTGATGGGCAGCGGCGACTACACGATCGGCTCCCCGCTGTTCAAGAAGGCGACGGTCCATCTGGAGAACGGCCACGACCTGGTGATCAGGGCCCCGCAGAACAGCACGCGCAACGTCTACGTGCAGGGTGTCCGGGTCAACGGCCGTGACTGGACGTCGACTTCGCTGCCGCACTCCCTCATCTCCAAGGGCGGGGTCATCGACTTCACCATGGGCCCGAAGCCGTCGGCCTGGGGCACCGGGAAGGACGCCGCCCCGGTCTCGATCACCAAGGACGACAAGGTCCCGACCCCGCGCGCGGACGTCCTGAAGGCCGACGGCTCCCTGTTCGACAACACCTCCGCGACACAGGAGACGGTGACGTCGGTGGACCTGCCGGTGACCCGGTCGGCCAAGGGGATCCAGTACACGCTCACCTCACCGTCGGACCACACCAGGGCACCGACGGGCTGGACCCTTCAGGCATCGGCGGACGGCACCGACTGGCGGACCGTGGACCGCCGTTCCGGCGAGTCCTTCACCTGGGATCTCCAGACCCGGGCCTTCACGATCCAGAAACCCGGCGCGTACCCGCACTACCGGCTCGTCCTGGACAGTGCGTCGACCCTGGCCGAGGTGGAGTTGCTGGCCTGAGACGGCGGCACGGAGAGGGGGCGGACCCGTCCGGGTCCGCCCCTGTGCCGTCCGGGGGAGGGTGCCGGGCGCGGCGACGGTGAGGACGACCGGCTGCGAGAAGGAGGAGCCGGCGAAGGTCACCGTCACCCGCACGTCGTACCGGCCCTGAGGGGCGTCGGGGGCAGTGGCGAGGGTGATCCGCTGGAAGCCGTCGGTCATGGTGCCCTCGGCCGGGGCGGCCCTGACCCCGTCGGGGGTCTCGACGCGGAAGCGGACCTCCGGGCCGGCGCCGCCGGTCAGGGAGAGCGCCCGGATGTCGGCCTTCGTGCCGTCGCCGGGGGCGATCGTCGCGGCCGTGGGGCCGACGCCGATCTGGTACGGCTGCTCGCCCTGGCGGAAGGACGGGGGCGCGGCGGAGGCGCCCCAGGCGCGGTTCGGGGTGGTGGAGAGGGTGTAGTCGAGCCGGCCGCCGTCGCGGACGAAGGAGCTGTCGAGCCAAGGGCGGTCGCCGGTACGGCCGTTGACTGTCAGTGCCTGGATGTAGGGGGCGGCGGCGGCCGCTCCCGCCGCGTGGATCGAGATGTCGTTCCCGCCCGGGCGGTCGATCTCCACGCGCGCGAACAGGGGCGAGGCGAGGACGAGTTCGGCGCGGGGAAGGTGTTGCCGCCGTTGCTGCTGCCGATCAGCGGATCGACGTACGCCGTGGGGTCCTCGACCAGTCGGGGGAATGCGCTCGCGGGCGCCGCGAGGGCGGGGGTGGCACCACCGCCGGCCGCGAGTACCGCGGCCAGCAGCGCGAAGACGGGTCGAAAACGCATGAGGCGGCCCTTCCTCCTCCGGACGGGCCGCGCATCACAGGTCGCACAAGCCGCGGGGACAGTAACGTGCGCCACCGGTACCACGGGAGACCGCGCCTGCCTGGGACGGCACCGCCCCGGTTCACCCGGTCGGGCGACCCGAAGTGGGTTGACATCGTTGTCGGTTGAGGCGGTAAAGTCATGTACAGACCATCAGACAACGTTGTCGCTCTTCGTGACCCGACACAGACCGCCCAGCCGGCAGGCAAGAGGCACTTCGAGCTACTCCCACCCGGACAGGCCGCCCACCCCCCTCGCCTGCCCGGCTCGCGGACCCGGTGCGCACCGACACCGGGTCCGCCCAGAGCGGGTCGCGTACGTCAACCGACCTGGCACGGCAGGCCGGTTGCGCTGTCCCCGCCGTCGCCCTGGACGACGTACCCGAACGTCGTGCTCTGTCCGGGACTGAGCGAGCCGTTCCAGTCGGCGTCGTGGACCATCACGTCCTGTCCGCTGTAGGTGGCGTTGCCGTTCCAGAGGCTGGCCACCGACTGGCCGCCCGGGAGCGTCCAGTCGACCATCCAGCCGAGCATCGGGACGTCACCGCTGTTGGTGACGGTGACCTCGGACTGGTAGCCGCCGGGCCAGCTGTTGGTCGTGGTCCGGGTGGCGGTGCAGGTGCCGGGCGGGGGCTGGGTGGGGTCGCCCGGGTCGTGGATGCCGGTGACCTCGCCGTTGCCGCCGTCGAAGACGACGTCGGAGCAGGAGTAGAAGGTCTCGGTGCTGTCCGAGCGCTGCCACACCATGTAGATGATGTGCCGCCCGGTCTTGTTCGCCGGAAGCTGCCCGGTCCAGGAGTAGTTGGCCTCGACCGTGCCCGGGGTGCCGTTCAGCGGCGGGTGGTCGACGGTCAGGAACGGCTGGTCCTCGATGTCGTCCCAGGTGAGCGGCTGGGTCGGGTCGTAGCCGTCCTTGGTGATGTAGACGTAGAACCAACCCGGGTGTGCCGCCCACGCGTTGTAGGAGAAGTCGACGGTGGCACCGGAGGTGAGGTGGGTGACCGGCCAGTCGTCGCGAGGCAGGTCGAAACCGGTGAAGTTGGGGTTGCCGCCGCTGCACAGCGAGCCGTCCGGCACGAAGCCCCGGGTGCGGCCGGCGCCGTCCGAGCGCAGCACCGAGAACCAGTTGTAGAACGGCGTTGTCCCGCTGACCTGCTGGGCCGCCTTGCAGGCCGGGTTGACGGGCTTGATCTCCCCGGTGTCGGTGAGCGCGTCCTGCCAGCACAGGAAGGTACGGCTGCCGGGTTTCATGGGGGTGCCGTGTGCCTGCGCCGGCGCCCCTGCCGCCAGGATCAGAGCAAGGGCGGGCACGGTGGTCAGGAGGGCGAGCAGGGCGAGGAAGAGGGCCCGGCCTCGGGTGGGGAGGGGTAATCGGGGCAGGCGGGACCCGGATTGGCTCGTTGTCATATACATGACAGATCAACCTCTGTTGGGGTGAACGGTCGTGCGCGGGTCATGGAGATGAGCGCGGGGCGGAAGCGGCCCCGTCACCACGGCGGGTTCCGGTCCGCCGAGATGATATGGGAGCGCTCCCACCCTGCTCTCCTGTGAAGCTAGCGCGGACGGAGGCGGGTGTAAACGGCCCGGCATGGCTTCACTGCTTCGAGTGGCGATACCTTCGTACAGAGGATCACGACGCGTAACCGCGTCCACACTCTCGCCCATGGGAGCGGTGATGACGACACGCCAGCAGGGACCGGCCAACGAGGACAACTGGATGTTCCCGCCTGCTGACGGCTGGACCTTCGACCAGGTCAAAAATCTGGAGCTGCCCTTCGACTGGGAACTCGTGGACGGAGTGATCGTGGCCCGCGGGCAGACCAACGTCTGGCACAACGCCGTACGGGACGGCATCGCCGATGCCCTCAAGGCGGCCCTGGCGCAGCCCTACCGGGTCCTGAACGAACAATGCGTCATGCTGGACGACCGGAACATCGTCAAACCCGACGTGATTGTCTTCGACCCTCGAAAGCTGAACTTCTTCGAGGCGGAGTGCATTCCAACGGCTCACCTCACCCTCGTGGTCGAGGTCGTCTCGCCCGGCTCCCGCCGCGACGACCGCGTGAGCAAGCCCGCGCAGTTCGCCGCGGCGAAGGTCCCGTGCTACTGGCGAGTCGAGCTCAGCAGGGACCAGAAACTGGCGGTGCATGAGTACTGGCTGAACGCGGACACCCTGTCGTACATCCCAGCCCCCCTGCACCCGGTGCACCACGGCAAGCTCATCACCGAACTGCCGTTCCCGGTCGAGATCGACCTCGACGCCCTCGTCGGGTTCTGACCGCAGCGGAATTCGACGGACCCGCTCAGACGGGTGCCGTGCGGGCGACGGGCGCCGTTCCCGTCGGTGGGAGGTCGGTGACCGGGAGTTCCAGGGTGAACTCCGTGCGGCCCGGGGCGCTCTGTACGTCGATGCGGCCGCCGTGGGCCGTGGTGATGGCCGAGGCGATCGCCAGGCCCAGCCCCGAGCCGCCCTCCAGGACTCCGGCGCGGGTACGGGAGCTGTCGGCCCGGGTGAAGCGTTCGAAGACCGTCGGGAGGAGAGCGGGCGGGATGCCGGGGCCGTCGTCGCGGACCCGGACCACGCAGGTGCTGGCGGTGGACTCGACGGTCGCGGTCACGGTCGTGCCCGCGGGGGTGTGCACCCGTGCGTTGGCCAGCAGGTTGGCCACCACCTGGTGCAGGCGGGCCTCGTCGCCCAGCACCAGCGCGGGGCCGTCGAGTCCGAGTTCCAGCTGCCAGACATGACCGGCCCCGGCCGCCCGCGCGTCCCACACCGCCTCCGCGACCAGCGCGGCCATGTCCACCTCGGCCGCCTGCAGCGGGCGGCCCTCGTCGAGGCGGGCCAGGAGCAGCAGGTCCTCCACCAGGCTGCGCATCCGGGCCGACTCGGCGTTGACCCGGCGCCAGGCCAGGTCCGGTTCGATGCGGTCCGTGCCGCGGTTCATCAGCTCGGCGTACCCGGCGATCGAGGCGAGCGGGGTGCGCAGTTCGTGGCTGGCGTCGGCCAGGAACCGCCGCATGCGCTCCTCGCTGCGGCGCACCTGTTCCTCGCTGCGCTGGCGTTCCGCCAGGGACGACTCGACGTGGTCGATCATCCGGTTCAGGGCGGCACCGACCTGGCCGGCCTCGCTGCCGGGGTCGGTGTCCCGTTCGGGCACCCGGGTCAGGCCGGTCACCTGGCCCCGGCCGAGCGGCGCGTGGGAGACCTCGACGGCGGTGGCGGCGACCCGGCCGAGGGGGCGCAGCTGGCGTCGTATCACCACCGCGCAGACACAGCCGGCGGCCGTGAGGCCGACGACGGCGACCGCGGTCTCGACCGCGACCAGGCCGCTGATGGTGTCCAGTACGTCGTCCATGGGAAGGCCGGTCAGGACCCGGATACCGCTCGCGTCGAGGGCGGCGACCCGGTAGGTGCCGAGGCCGGGTACCACGCGGGTGTGGGTGGAGCCGTCCGGCGCGATGCCCTGGAGGGCGTCGGTCTGGGCGGTGGTGAGCGAGCGCGGGGGCGCGTCGTGGCCGACCACGGCCGCGCTGAGGATGTCGCCCTTGGCGTCGATGCGGGCGGCGAGCATGCCGGCCGGCTGGCCGCCCTCGTTGAGGAAGGTCAGATCGCGGGTCAGCTCCGGGTGCAGGGCGGCCCCGCCCGCGTTGCGCTCCACCGCGTCGTTCACCCGGTTGTCCAGGTTGCCCAGCAGATAGGCGCGTTGGGCGAACACCGTGGTCAGGGCCATGGCGGCGCACACGCAGACCAGGACGGCGGTGATGAAGACGAGCAGCCGCGTGCGCAGCGACCGGCTCCGCGGCCGGGCGGTCATCTGCCGACCTCCACGGGCCGTACGACGTATCCCATGCCGCGCACGGTGTGGATCATCGGGGCCCGGCCCCGGTCGATCTTGCGGCGCAGGCTGGAGATGTAGACCTCGACGAGGTTGCCGCCGCCGTCGAAGGAGGTGCTCCAGACGTGGTCGAGGATCTGGGCCTTGCTGAGCACCTGGCGCGGATGGTCCAGCAGCAGGCTGAGCAGGTCGAACTCCTTGGCGGTGAGCCTGATCGGGGTGCCGGCCCGCTGTACCTCGCGGGACTCGCCGGTCAGCACCAGGTCGCCGAGGACGCGTACGGAGTCGTCGGCGGGCGGCCGTTCGGTGCCGGCCCGGCGCAGCAGTCCGCGCAGCCGCAGCACGACCTCCTCCAGGGAGAAGGGCTTGGTGACGTAGTCGTCGGCCCCGGCCTCCAGGCCGTCGATACGGTGTTCGATGGCGTCGCGGGCGGTGAGCATCAGGACGGGGAGCCTCGGCATCTCGTAGCGGAGTCTGCGCAGCACCTGGAGGCCGTCGAGGTCGGGCAGCATCCCGTCGAGCACCACCGCGTGCGGGGCGCAGCCGCGGGCCAGCCGCAGGGCGGTCTGCCCGTCGAGCGCGGGGTAGGGGCGCCAGCCCGCGTCGGCGACGGCGGCGGAGAGCAGCTCGGTGAGACCGGGCTCGTCGTCGACGATCAAAACGCGGACTCGGCCGGTTCGGGCCCCTGCGGTGGCGGACATGTAGCAAGTCTGTGCCGGTTCGCTGAGGGAACCCTGTGTTCCGGCTGAGCTTTGACGATGTCACGTGCGGGCAATGTCCGCGGGGAACGCGAAGGGCCGCGCCCCGGCTGACCGGGGACGCGGGCCTCACAGGCCCCTGCCGCCTACTTGCGGATCAGGCTGCGCAGCACGTACTGAGACATGCTTCGATCGCCGTTCTTAACCCTATTCACCGCCGCCGTTTGACCTCACTCTCGACCAGCCACACAAACGCCTGGTCAGAGGCGTGCCGAGGGATACAGACGGCCGCTCCGGGTGGGTACGCGCCTGGCAATCCGGTCGATCGACTCGCAGATCACCGCATCGAAACGCCGGTCCGGACGGTTCGCCTCCCACAACAGATCCCCGATACCGCCATCCCGCGGGACAGGGATCTCCATCCGGGCAGCGATGACCGCGCCTTCCGGCAGGGCCCCTCGGCACACCCGAAGCTGTCTCGGCAGCGACAACGTCGGATCCTGCTGATCGAACGTCGAAACTGCAGCCTGACGCCCACCGCACCCCGACCGGGAGCGCCGGTCACCCCTCCCGATCCTCCAACCAGCCGCGTTCCTGGGCCAGCAGGGCTATCTGGAAGCGGGTCCGTGCGCCCAGTTTTCGGCCCAGCTCGCTGATATGCGTCTGTACGGTCCGGCGGCTGAGCCGCAGGGAGCGCGCGATGGCGTCGTCCTTCATTCCGGCGGACATCAGGCGAAGGATGTCCCGCGTCCGACTGTGGAGGGCGCCGTCCTGTCTTTCGGCGCTCACCGGGGGCGAGGCGGGCCGGCCTTCCAGCGAGAGCGGCACCGCGCGCTCCCACACGCTCTCGAAGAGGGCGGTCAGCACTTCCAGGAGTGTCGAGGAGTGGACGACGAGCGAGCCCGCCGCGGGATCGTCCCTCCGCAGCGGCATGATCGCCGCCGCGCCGTCGAAGATGACCAGTTTCATGGGTAATCCGGGCAGGAGCCGCAGTTCCCCTTCCGGAGCCGCGCCCCCGAGGGCCGTCTCCAGGCATTCGTCGTCGGCGATACCGGCGCTGTCGTACACGGACCGGAGCCGGACACCGGGGCGGACCGTGGCGCCCGCGGCGGTGGAAGCGTCGGTGGGCGTGATCCGCGAGGTCACATACGGCGGCTTCGCGAAATGCAGCACCTCGTGCCGGCTGCCTCTCAGAAGGTGCGCATAGCGGGCGCCGACTTGTTCGTTGCTCTCGACGACCTCGAAGAGATCCGAGGCGATCTGCTGGCCCGGGGCTGTGCGGTACACCTCCTGGAGCTGTTCCGCGTACAGCTCGGCCCTGGCCAACTCCTGTCGCCTACGGGCCAGTAGGGCACCCAGCGAGGAGCGGGGCGGGCTGGCGCTCCAGCGCGAGGGCCGTTCCCCGACGTGTACGGCGAGGAGTTCGGCTTCCAGGGAGCGCAGGACGGTCCGGGCCGTCGCGACCGGCAGTCCGATTCCCGCCGCGACCGCGTCCTCTTCCGCACCCGGATGGCTGACCAGGAATTCCAGGGCCTGCCGGGCCGGAGCGCCCAGGCCGGTGCCTGCCCACAGCGCGTCCGAGGACGACACGTCCGACACGTCCATCAGTGACTCCCCGGAAGATCGGAACGAGGTTCACCGCGATGCTACGCAAGTGCGCAACTGCGCGGGCCCGCAAGCGGGGGATCTTGCCAGGCGCGACTGCCGAGGTCAGGATGATCACAGGTCACCGGCGCGGTGATCTCCGCCTTCAGCTCATGTTCCGGCCCCCGACTCCCGTGGCCTCCGCAGGGTGCGCACAGCGATCCCCGGACGCCTGCAGCCGACCGAGAATCATCACCTTCCAGAAATGGCCCCCGCGCTTCTTCGAGCGGTGGGCCGAATTGGCGTGGGAATTCGATTTCCGACCCCGGGCCGGAGTTTCCGCTTTGCGGGGCATTGGACTTATGACATGTACATGTAACATGGATTTTATTGTCATTCGCGCCCCGAGGCATGCCAATTGATTGCGGCGAATGCGGCGACCCGCATTCGCCGTCGACCGGGAACCGCGTACGAGTCGACCCATGCTGGGCAAAGTGGGGAGTAACGTTTTGCGCACCTCGCCAAGAACCGGTTCAGCTTTACGCCGTAGAGCCGCCGCCTGTCTGACCGTCCTGAGCGCTGCCGCGATGACGGTCGTGGGCATGCAGATACCGGCCCACGCGACGGCACCGTCCACCATCTCGGCCTCGTCGGCTGCGTCGGCCCCGTCGGGCAAGAAGAAGGCCGACCTCGACCCCTCCTGCTCCACCCCCAAGGAGGGCGAGGCCACCTGCTTCGCCCTGCGCCGGACCGACACCAAGGCCGTCAAGGGGCTGCTGGCCCCCTCCGTCGACCCCGGCGGCTACGGCGCCGCCGACCTGCGGAGCGCCTACAACCTTCCCGCCGACGGCGGGGCGGGCCAGACCATCGCCATCGTGGACGCCTACGACGACCCCAGCGCCGAGGCCGACCTGGCGGTCTACCGCGAGCAGTACGGGCTGTCCGCCTGCACCACGGCCAACGGCTGCTTCACCAAGGTCGACCAGCGCGGCGGCACCGACTACCCGGCCCCCGACTCCGGATGGGCCGGCGAGATCTCCCTCGACCTGGACATGGTCTCCGCCGCCGCGCCGAACGCGCACATCCTGCTCGTCGAGGCGGACCAGCCGAGCTTCGACGACCTCGGAGCGTCCGTCGACGAGGCGGTCGCGCTCGGCGCCAAGTACGTCTCCAACTCCTACGGCACCAACTACAGCAGCACGCCGGGCAGCGGAGAGGCCCCGGACGAGACGACGTACGACACCCACTACAACCACCCCGGTGTCGCCGTGGTCGCCTCCTCGGGCGACAGCGACTACGGGGTGGCCTACCCCGCCGTCTCCCCGTACGTGACGTCCGTCGGCGGTACCTCACTGGTCCGGGACTCCGGCACCGCCCGCGGCTGGTCCGAGTCGGTCTGGAACCGCAACGGCCTCGGCCCGGGGTCCGGTTGCTCCCTCTACGAGCCCAAGCCGGCCTTCCAGACGGACACCGGATGCGACATGCGCACCGTCGCCGACGTCGCCGCCGTGGCGGACCCGGCCACCGGTGTCGCGGTCTACCAGACCTACGGCGGTGGCGGCTGGCAGGTGTACGGGGGCACCAGCGCCGCCTCTCCGATCATCGCCGCCGTGTACGCGGACGCCGGGACCCCCGTCGCGGGCACGTACCCCAACTCCTATCCGTACGCCTCCGGAACCGGCCTCAATGACGTGACCGCCGGCGACAACGGCACCTGCACTCCCGCGTACCTGTGCACCGCCGGTGCCGGCTACGACGGCCCCACCGGCCTGGGCACGCCCGACGGACTCGCGGCGTTCCGCAGCGGTCCGCACGGAAAGGTCTCCGGCACCGTCACCGACGCCGGTACCGGCAAGCCGGTCGCCGGAGCCACCGTCACCACCCAGGGCGGCGGCACCGCGCACACCGATGCCGACGGGGCCTACTCGCTCGTCCTGCCGGTCGGCAGCTACGACATCACCGTCGAAGCCTACGGCTACGCCACCGGCACCGCCTCCGGCGTGTCCGTCGCCGACGGCGACACCCTGACCAAGAACTTCGCCCTGACCCCGGTCCCCAGCCGGACCGTCTCCGGCAAGGTCACCGACGGCTCCGGCCACGGCTGGCCGCTGTACGCCAAGATCACGGCGGACGGTGTTCCGGGCGGCCCGGTGTGGACCGACCCCCTCACCGGTGCCTTCGACCTGAAGCTGCCCCAGGGCCACGACTACACCCTGCACGTGGACAGCGCCTACCCCGGCTACACGTCGCTCACCAGGAAGATCACCGTCGCGGACGCCGACCTGAGCCTGAACGCCGCGGTGCCGGTCGACCCCTGGGCGGCCGCCCAGCCCGCCGGTTACTCGGTGCGGGACGAAGGCACCACCGAGCCGTTCGACTCGACCGACTCCGCCCCGGAGGGCTGGAGTGTGGTCAACGCCGACGGGACGACCGGCGGCTGGACCTTCGACGACCCGGGCTCGCGAGGCAACACCACCGGCGGCGACGGCGGGTTCGCCATCGTCGACAGCGACCACTACGGCGGCGGGGTACACCAGGACACGCAACTGCTCAGCCCCGTGTACGACTTCACGGGCGACTCCGCACCGGAGATCGCCTTCGCCGACGACTACTGGGCCATCGGGGGCCAGAGCGCGGACGTCGACGCGACCACCGACGGCGGCACCACCTGGACCACCGTCTGGTCCGCCACCGGCACCACCTTCGGCGCGCAGAAGGTCGAACTCCCTCTGACCGACTACGCCGGCAAGGCATCGGTGCAGCTGCGCTTCCACTTCACCGGCTCGTTCGGCTGGTGGTGGAAGGTTGACAACGTTTTCATCGGCCAGCGCAAGGTCACGCTGCTCCCCGGTGGTCTGCTCACGGGCACGGTGACGGATGCCAACACCTCCGCCGGGCTGGTCGGCGCCACCGTGACGAGCAAGGACGACGACAAGCAGAGCACCGTGACCCTGGCCACCCCCGACGACCCGGCCCTGGGCGACGGCGTCTACGCCCTGTTCTCCTCCCTCGGCAGCCACGGCTTCACCGCGGCGAAGCCGCACTACACCGGGCTCGACAAGACGGTGAAGGTACGGGCCGACAGCGCGGTCGGCGCGGACTTCGCCCTCGGCGCCGGGCAGCTGACCCTGGACAAGACCTCGGTCACCGCGTCGGTCGGCTGGGGCGAGCAGACCACCAAGACCCTGACGGTCAAGAACACCGGCACGGCCGCCGCCACCGTCAAGCTGGGCGAACAGCCCGGTGGGTTCACCATCGCGTCCGCGGGCGGCGCCCCGCTGAAACTGGTCAAGGGCACGTACTCCCCGCTGTCGAGCAAGGCCACCGCGTCCGCCGCGGGCAGCACCCCGAAGGTGGTCCCGGGAGCCGCGGGTGACGCCTGGGCGGCGGCCCCCGACCTGCCGGTGAAGCTGATGGACAACGCCGTGGCCACCGACGACGGGAAGGTCTACTCCGCCTTCGGCTTCAACGGCAGCGCCGACACCAAGGACATGTACGTCCTCGACCCGGTCGCCGGCACCTGGACCAAGCTGGCCGCCGCGGCGGACACCCGGGAGGATCCCGCCCACGGGTTCATCGACGGCAGGTTCTACGCCGTCGGCGGCTGGGGACCCAGCGGCGACCCCGACTCCAAGCTGGAGATCTACGATCCGGGAAGCAACAGCTGGACCACCGGCGCCGCCTCGCCCAAGCCCTACGCCGGCTCCGGCAACGCCGTGCTCGACGGGAAGCTCTACGTCGTGGGCGGCTGCGCGGCGGAATCCTGCGGCAGCAAGGATGTCACCGCCTACGATCCGGCCGACGACACCTGGTCCACGGTGGCCGACTACCCGGAGCCGATCTCCTGGAGTTCCTGCGCCGGCATCGGCGGCAAGCTCTACTGCGGCGGCGGTCTGAGCGGCACCAGCGAGGTCAAGCACTCCTACGTCTACGACCCCGCCACCAACGCCTGGTCACAGGTCGCCGACCTGCCCGTCACCCTCTGGGGCTCCGCGTACACCGCAGCCAACGGCCTGCTCGTCACGGGCGGTGGCGTCACCGGGAACAGCATCACCAACCAGGCCTTCGCCTTCGACCCGCAGGCCGGCACCTGGACCGCGCTCCCCAACGCCGACACCGCCAGCTACCGCGGCGGAGGCGCGCTCGGCTTCTTCAAGGTCGGCGGCGGCGTCGCGCTGGCGACCCCCACGACGACGGTGGAGGTGCTGCCGGGCTACGACCAAGGGGAATCGGGCGACGTCAGCTGGCTGAGCGAGAGCGAGCAGCAGCTCACCCTTCAGCCCGGTAAGAGTGCGAAGGTGAAGATCACCCTGGACGCCTCCGTGGCCGAGGTGACCCAGCCGGGAGACTTCACCGCCAAGCTGTCCTTCAGCTCCGACACTCCGTACTCCCTGCCCAGGCTTCCGGTGCAGATGCAGGTGGCTCCGCCCGCCACCTGGGGCAAGATCACCGGAACGGTACTGGGCGTCACCGGCGACGGCGGCACCGCGCCGATCGCCGGGGCCACCGTCCAGATCGACACCTGGGCCACGAGCTACACGCTGACGACCGACGCCCACGGCGGATACGCGCTGTGGCTCGACGTCCGCAACAACCCGCTCGAGGTCATCGTCGCCAAGGACGGCTTCCAGCCGACCGTCGCGACGGTGACGATCAAGAAGAAGTCCACTGTCACCAAGAACTTCACCCTCAAGAGAAAGTAGGACCGGCCGAAAGCCAGGGTGGGCGACCCGGAACGGGGTCGCCCACCCTGGCTCCAGCCAGCCCGTGGGCTGGCCGCAGCCCCCAGGCGTCCTGCCCACCAATCGATCAAACAGGAGCGCACAAATTCACACATATGACATGTTCATGAAGTACGATCCCCTCTGATCGTTTCCCTTCTGTCCATGAAGGTCTGGGAGGACCCAGATGATCAAGGTAAGACTGTTCCATGCCCGACTGACGGCGTTAACCGCCCTGTTCGGCATCCTGATGACACTGGTCTGGGCACTCCCCCAGTCCGCCACCGCCACCACCAAGGCCGCCGCCACCAAGGCCGCCGCCGACACCCCCTCGACGGCCTCGACCGTGCCGACGCATCCCCTCTGCGCAAGACCCGACAAGCCCAACGAAATGGCCTGCTTCGCGGTCGCCCGCGACGATGTCCGGCAGACCGGCAAAGGGCTCCAACCCCTGCTGGCCCCCGCCGGGTTGGGCCCCGCCGACCTCCAGAGCGCCTACGACCTGCCGTCCGACGCGGCCGGAGCCGGGGCCACGGTGGCCATCGTCGACGCCTACGACAACCCCAACGCCGAGGCCGACCTGGCCGTCTACCGCTCCCAGTTCGGCCTACCGCCCTGCACCACCGCGAGCGGCTGCTTCCGCAAGACCGACCAGCGCGGCGGCACCGACTACCCACAGCCCGACGCGGGCTGGTCCGGCGAGATCGCCCTCGACCTCGACATGGTCAGCGCCGCCTGCCCGCTCTGCCACATCCTGCTGGTCGAGGCGGACGACCCGTCCATCGACAACCTCGGCGAGACGGAGAACACGGCGGTCGCGCTCGGCGCCACGTACGTCTCCAACAGCTGGGGCGGGAGCGAGAGCGCGATCGGCGACCTGCCCGGCGACGCCTACTACAGGCACCCGGGCGTGGCGATCACCTTCAGCACCGGTGACCTCGGCTACGGCACCAGCTACCCGGCCTCGCTGCCGTACGTCACGGCGGTCGGCGGGACCTCGCTGAGCCGGGACAGCGGGTCGACCCGGGGCTGGACCGAGTCCGCGTGGACCGGCGCGGGCAGCGGCTGCTCGGCCTACTACCCCAAGCCGTCCTTCCAGACCGACCGGGGCTGCGCCGGCCGCGCCGTCGCGGACGTGTCGGCCGTCGCCGACCCGGCGACCGGGGTCAGCGTCTACAACACGTACGAGGACCGCGGCTGGGGCGTCTACGGGGGCACCAGTGCGTCGGCCCCGATCATCGCCGCCACCTACGCGCTCGCTGGAACGCCGGGCGCGAAGTCCTACCCCAACGCCTACCCGTACGCTCACACCGGCGCTCCCGACGACGCGCTGAACGGCGCTCTGAACGATGTGACCTCCGGCACCAACGGCACCTGCGCCACCGCCGACCTGTGCACCGCAGGCCCCGGCTGGGACGGCCCCACCGGCCTCGGCACCCCGAACGGCACCGCCGCCTTCACCACCGGCCCGTACGGCATGCTGACCGGCAAGGTCACCGACCCCGACACCGGCGACCCGGTCGCCGGGGTGCGGATCACGGCCGGCGCGAACGCCACGACGACCGGCGCCGACGGCACCTACGACATGACGCTCCCGGCGGGCACGTACGACGTGACGGCCGCGAAGTTCGGCTACGGCAGCGCCGGGCCGGCCGCCGTCGAGGTCGGCGACGGCGCGAGCGCGACCCGGGACTTCACCCTCACCGCCCAGCCCCTGGTCACCGTCAGCGGGCGGATCCGGGACGGCTCCGGGCACGGCTGGCCGCTCTCCGCGGGCATCCAGGTCACCGACGAGCCGTCCACCCGGACGTACACCGACCCGGCGACCGGCCGCTACACCCTCAAGCTGCCCGCCAACAGCACCTACACCCTCCAGGTCGATCCGGTCCACTCCGGCTACCAGGTCAGCACGTCCGACCTGACGGTGGGGGCCACGGCCGGCCGCAAGGACTTCGACGTCCCGGTCGACGCCGCCGCCTGCGTGGCACCCGGCTACCGGCAGAAGTTCACCGAGGGCACCGAGACCTTCGACGGCACGGGGGCGCCCGACGGGTGGAGCGTCACCGGCAGCGGCCACACCTGGCGCTTCGACGACCCGGCCGGGCGGGGCAACCTCACCGGCGGCTCGGGCGGCTTCGCCATCGCCGACAGCGGCTACTTCGCCGACGGGCAGCACACCTCCCTGGTCTCCCCGGTCCTCGACCTGACCGGCCACGACACACCCGCGGTCCGCTTCGACACCTTCTACAGGAAGTTCTCCGACGCCTCCAAGGCCGACGTCGACCTCAGCGTCGACGGCGGCACGACCTGGTCCACGGTCTGGCACCGCGACACCGTCTCCGCCGGCCCCGGGACGGAGAGCATCGCCCTCCCGGCCGCGGCCGGGAAGTCCGCCGTCCGGGTGCGGTTCCGCTACACCGGCGACAACGCCTACTACTGGCAGGTCGACGACGTCGCCTTCGGCGGCATGACCTGCGCGCCGGTGCCGGGCGGCCTGCTTTACGGGACGGTGACGGACCGCAACACCGGCCGGCAGGTGAGCGGTGCGACGGTGAGCGGCAAGGCCGGCGCCACAGTGACCACGGCGGGCGACGGTACGTACGTACGCTTCGTGCCGCGGACGGGCCGTCAGCAGGTCGCCGTGAGCGCCGAGCACTACACCACGGCGACGAAGAAGGTGAGCGTCAAGGCCGACCACGCCACCCGCCTCGACGCGGCGCTGCGCGCCGGACGGCTGGCGATCAGCCCGGCGGCGGTCGACAGGACCGTACGCAAGGGGAAGGCCACCACCGCAAAGGTCACCCTGCGCAACACCGGCTCGGCCCCGCTCGCCGTCAGCCTCACCGAGCGGTCGGGGGACATCCCGACGGCGACGACCGCCGACGCCACGGCCCCGCAGTACGTCCCCGGTGACTACAGCCCCGACCGGCTGACGAAGGCGAAATCCACGGCCACGGAAACGGCCACGGCGGTGACCTCCGCCGCCTCGGGCTGGACCTCCGTCACCGACTACCCCACCCCCGTCATGGACAACGCCGTCGCCACCGGCCCGGACGGCCGCGTCTACTCGGTCGGCGGCATCGACGGCACCTCCGTCCTGTCCGGCGGCTACGTCTACGATCCCGTCACCGCCGCCTGGACGGCGCTCCCCGGCGGTCCCGCCACCCCCCGCGAGGCACCCCAGTCCGCCTTCCTGAACGGCAAGTTGTACGTCACCGGCGGCTGGACGGCGGACGGCGCCACCGTGCCCACCACCGACGTCTACGACCCGCAGCACCACACCTGGTCCACCGCCGCCCCGGCGCCCGCCGGGTACGCGGCAGCGGCCTCCGCCACGCTCGACGGCAAGTGGTACCTGGTCGGCGGCTGCGGATCGGGCTACTGCAGCGGCACCACCGCCATGCGGGTCTACGACCCGGCCACCGACACCTGGGCCGCCGCCGCCCCCTACCCCGAGGCCGTCTCCTGGCTCGGCTGCGGCGCCGTCTCGGGCACCCTGTACTGCGCGGGCGGCGTCACCGCGGTCGAGGGCACGCGGCACGGCTACGCGTACGACCCGGCCACCGCCGCCTGGACCCCGATCACCGACCTCCCCACCGACCTGTGGGCCTCGGCCGCCACCACCGCCGACGGCCGCTTCCTCCTCTCCGGCGGGGCCAGCGACCTCCTCTCCGCCGTCACCAGCGCCGGCTACGCCTACGACCCGGCCGCCCGCACCTGGACGGCCCTGCCCGCCGCCGCCACGCCCCTCTACCGGGCCGGCGGCGCCTGCGGGTTCTACCGGGTCGGGGGCGCGCCGAGCGTCTTCGACGCCCGTGCGAACGTCGAGCGGTTGCCGGGCCTCGACAGCTGCGTCCCGGCAACCGACGTCCGCTGGCTCTCCGCCGCCCCCGTCACCCATACGCTCGCCCCGGGCCAGCGCCTGAGCGTCACCGTCCGGCTGGACGCGGGCGTGACCGCGGTGGACGTGGCCGGGACCTACACGGCCGCGCTCGCGGTCGGCACCGACACGCCGTACACGTACCCGGTCGTGCCGGTGCGGATGACCGTGCGGAACGGGTAGATCCAGGCACTGGACCGTTCCCAGCCGGTGCTGCCGATGATGCCGGGTGTCCCGCAGCGGGTCACCCACGACTACGTGCGCGCAGGAACCACGAGGCTGTTCGCCGCGCTGGACGCGATCCGCCCGTCCGGTCTCCTGGATCCGGTGCCCGCCTGGCGGCGCTCGTTCGCCACACGCTCGCAAGGACAGAAGAACCCCGCACCTGGTATCAGGTGCGGGGTTCTTCGTCGTCGTAGGATGCGCAGCTACGCTCCGGGAACAGATCGCGTGCGATCATGGTCGCAGGCGCGTCTTCCGCCCCCTCGAGCGCGAGTGCCCCGCCCCCGCGAGACGCAGGGGCAGGGCGCTCGTTCACGTCAGGTCAAGAACCGACAAGTTGGCGAAGCACGTACTGCATGATGCCGCCGTTGCGGTAGTAGTCGGCCTCACCGGGGGTGTCGATCCGGACGACCGCGTCGAACTCGACGCCCGTGTCGGTGGTGACCTTGACCGTGCGCGGGGTGGTGCCGTTGTTGAGCTCCTCGACACCGGTGAAGGAGAAGGTCTCCTCGCCGGTCAGGCCGAGGGACTCGGCGGTGGCGCCCTCCGGGAACTGCAGCGGGAGGACGCCCATGCCGATCAGGTTCGAGCGGTGGATGCGCTCGTACGACTCGGCGATGACGGCCTTGACGCCGAGCAGCGCGGTGCCCTTGGCGGCCCAGTCGCGGGACGAGCCGGAGCCGTACTCCTTGCCGGCCAGGACGACCAGCGGGATGCCCTGCTCGATGTAGTTGCGGGAGGCGTCGTAGATGAACGACACCGGCGCGTCGGCCTGGGTGAAGTCGCGGGTGTAGCCGCCTTCCGTCCCCGGCGCGATCTGGTTGCGCAGGCGGATGTTGGCGAACGTGCCGCGGATCATGACCTCGTGGTTGCCTCGGCGGGAGCCGTAGGAGTTGAAGTCACGACGCTCCACACCGTGCTCGGTGAGGTACTTGCCGGCCGGGGTGTCGGCCTTGATGGCACCGGCGGGCGAGATGTGGTCGGTGGTGACCGAGTCGCCCAGCTTGGCGAGGACGCGGGCGCCGGCGATGTCGGTGACCGGGGCCGGCTCGTGCTGCATGCCCTCGAAGTACGGGGGCTTGCGGACGTAGGTCGACTCGGCGTCCCACTCGAAGGTGTTGCCGGTCGGGACCGGGAGGGACTGCCACTGGGAGTCGCCGGCGAAGACGTCGGCGTAGGACTTGTTGAACATGTCCTCGCCGATGGCGTTGGCGACGACGTCGTTGACCTCGGCCTCGGTCGGCCAGATGTCCGACAGGTAGACCGGCTTGCCGTCCTGGTCGGTGCCGAGGGCGTCCTTGGTGATGTCCACCTTCATGGAGCCGGCGAGGGCGTACGCGACGACCAGCGGCGGGGAGGCCAGGTAGTTCATCTTGACGTCGGGGTTGATACGGCCCTCGAAGTTCCGGTTGCCGGAGAGGACCGCGGTGACCGCGAGGTCGTGGTCGTTGACGGCCTTGGAGACCTCCTCCGGCAGCGGGCCGGAGTTGCCGATGCAGGTGGTGCAGCCGTAACCGACCAGGTTGAAGCCGACCTTGTCGAGGTAGGGGGTCAGGCCCGCCTTGTCGAAGTAGTCGGTGACGACCTTGGAACCCGGGGCGAGGGTGGTCTTGACCCAGGGCTTGCGGGTCAGGCCCTTCTCGACCGCCTTCTTGGCCACCAGGGCGGCGGCGACCATGACGTACGGGTTGGAGGTGTTGGTGCAGGAGGTGATCGCGGCGACGGTGACCGCGCCGTGGTCCAGCTCGTAGGTGGTGCCGTCGGGGGCCGTCACCTGGACCGGGTTGCTGGGAACGCCGTTGGCGGTGGCCGGGGCGTCGGAGGCCGGGAAGGACTCCTTGCCCGCCTCGTCGGCGGTGTCCACGTAGTTGCGGACGTCCGTCTTGAACTGCTCGGCGGCGTTGGCGAGGACGATACGGTCCTGCGGGCGCTTCGGGCCGGCGATGGAGGGGACGACCGTGGAGAGGTCGAGCTCCAGCTTCTCGGAGAAGTCGGGCTCGGCCTTCGGGTCCAGCCAGAGGCCCTGCTCCTTGGCGTACGCCTCGACGAGCGCGACCTGCTGGTCGCTGCGGCCGGTCAGGCGCAGGTAGTTCAGGGTCTCGTCGTCGATCGGGAAGATCGCGGCGGTGGAGCCGAACTCCGGGGACATGTTGCCGATGGTGGCGCGGTTGGCGAGGCTCGTGGCCGCCACACCCTCGCCGTAGAACTCGACGAACTTGCCGACCACACCGTGCTTGCGGAGCATCTCGGTGATGGTGAGGACGAGGTCGGTGGCGGTCGTGCCCGGCTTCAGCTCACCGGTCAGCTTGAAGCCGACGACGCGCGGGATGAGCATGGAGACCGGCTGGCCGAGCATGGCGGCCTCGGCCTCGATGCCACCGACGCCCCAGCCGAGCACGCCGAGGCCGTTGACCATGGTGGTGTGCGAGTCGGTGCCGACCAGGGTGTCCGGGTAGGCCTGGCCGTTACGGACCATGACGGTGCGGGCCAGGTGCTCGATGTTCACCTGGTGGACGATGCCGGTGCCCGGGGGGACGACCTTGAACTCGTCGAACGCGGTCTGGCCCCAGCGCAGGAACTGGTAGCGCTCCCTGTTGCGGCCGTACTCCAGCTCGACGTTCTGCTTGAAGGCGTCGTTGGTGCCGAACTTGTCGGCGATGACGGAGTGGTCGATGACCAGTTCGGCCGGGGCCAGCGGGTTGATCTTCGCCGGGTCGCCGCCGAGCTCCTTGACGGCCTCACGCATGGTCGCGAGGTCCACGACACACGGAACGCCGGTGAAGTCCTGCATGATCACGCGAGCCGGCGTGAACTGGATCTCCTGGCTGGGCTGGGCCTGGGAGTCCCAGCCGCCGAGCGCGCGGATGTGGTCGGCGGTGATGTTCGCACCGTCCTCCGTGCGGAGCAGGTTCTCCAGCAGCACCTTCAGGCTGTACGGAAGGCGAGCCGAGCCTTCCACCTTGTCCAGCCGGAAGATCTCGTACGACTCGTCGCCCACCTGCAGCGTGCTGCGGGCGTCGAAGCTGTTCGCCGACACGACAGTCTCCTTCATTGATGTGCGCGTACCACCGTCAATCGTGCCGCCACGCCGACTTGGCCGATCCAGTTAGGTCAGACTAAGTTAGGCATGCCTTACTGGTGTGGCGGCAACGGTGCGCCTAGGCAGATATCTCGATGTCGAGATAACTCTAGTACACGGGCGCGGGTTGGTCATGCCCGGACCCGCTGTGCGGTGCGCCGCCGCCTGAGACGTCCGCGGGACCGCCGGGCCGGGGCCGAGGCGTCCTGGCCGGGCTGAGGGCGCCGCGTCGGGGTAGCCGAAGGTCCATCGGCAAGCCTCACGGCGAGGTGGAAGGAGACACCATGCCCCTCACGTTCCGCAAGAGTTTCCGGATCCTGCCCGGTGTGCGTCTGAACATCAACCGGCACTCCTGGTCCATCACGACAGGCGGCGAGCACGGGCCGCGCCACACGCACAGCAGTACGGGACGGCGCACGACGTCGATCGACCTGCCGGGCCCCTTCGGGTGGCGGCGCACCACCAGGGCCCGGCGCCGGTGACGGCCGGGGCGGCGGCGAAGGTGGTGTCGTCATCACCCGGGCGCCGCCGTCCGCCCCCCCCCAACGGAGGTGCGGGGAACCCGCACGGCGGATCGTCGGCGCGTCGGAAAACATGCCAGAGCGCATCAACTCGGGTATCCCGCAAGACGAAGCCCAAGTGCATGCCCGTCAGGCCGCCGCCCGCCCCCAGGCAGCCGCCGATGGCGACCCCGGTGGCCGCGGCCCCGCACACAGGGCGCCATCCGCAACAATTCCGCACCCCGCGAGCTCGATGTCGACGCGGCCGACCAACCCGTATGGGGCCGGTCATGCGTATTCCTTCGCGGGCACGGAGAAGTCGGGGGACGACCCGGCGGTTCACCCCGACACCGGCCGGGATCTCGATCTCAAAGAACCTTCCAGAGCATCTCCTTCGGCCCGCGGGCCGAAGGAGAAGGAGGCCGGTGGAATTCCCGACCACATACTCAGAGCCGTCCTGACGGGCTCTCACCTCGCCCTTGCGGGGACCGGAACGACGGTCGACGGGCCGAACAGCCGGGCCCGTTGACAGGGCATCACCCGAACGGACCCCCCAACGGGTGCCATCTCATATCTGAGATAACCTCGGCCTCATGGCAGACGACTACCTCGTACGCATCGGCAAGCTCATTCGTGACGCCCGGCAACACCGTGGCTGGACACAGACCCAGCTCGCGGAGGCGCTCGGCACCAGTCAGAGCGCTGTCAACCGCATCGAGCGCGGCAACCAAAACATCAGCCTTGAGATGATCGCTCGAATCGGTGAAGCCCTGGACAGCGAGATCGTCTCACTGGGCTACGCGGGCCCGATGCATCTGCGGGTGGTGGGCGGCCGCCGGCTGTCCGGCGCGATCGACGTGAAGACCAGCAAGAACGCGTGCGTGGCCCTGCTGTGCGCCTCGCTGCTCAACAAGGGACGCACGGTGCTGCGCCGGGTGGCCCGGATCGAGGAGGTGTACCGCCTGCTGGAGGTGCTCAACTCCATCGGCGTGCGCACCCGCTGGATCAACGACGGCGTCGACCTGGAGCTGGTGCCGCCGGCCGACCTCGACATGGCCTCCATCGACGCCGAGGCCGCCGTCCGCACCCGCTCGATCATCATGTTCTTCGGCCCGCTGCTGCACCGCATGGACCAGTTCAAGCTGCCGTACGCCGGCGGCTGCGACCTGGGCACACGGACCATCGAGCCGCACATGATCGCGCTGCGCCGCTTCGGCCTGGACATCGCCGCGACCGAGGGGCAGTACCACGCCCAGGTCGACCGCGCGATCCGCCCCGACCGCCCGATCGTCCTGACCGAGCGCGGCGACACGGTGACCGAGAACGCGCTGCTGGCCGCGGCCCGCCACGACGGCGTGACGGTCATCCGCAACGCGTCCTCCAACTACATGGTCCAGGACCTCTGCTTCTTCCTGGAGGCGCTCGGCGTCAAGGTCGAGGGCATCGGCACCACCACCCTGACCGTGCACGGCATCCCGAACATCGACGTCGACGTGGACTACTCCCCCTCCGAGGACCCGGTGGAGGCGATGAGCCTGCTGGCCGCGGCGGTCGTCACGGAGTCGGAGCTGACGGTCCGTCGCGTCCCCATCGAGTTCCTGGAGATCGAGCTCGCGGTCCTGGAGGAGATGGGCCTCGACCACGACCGCAGCCCCGAGTACTGCGCGGACAACGGCCGTACCCGCCTGATCGACCTCACGGTCCGTCCCTCCAAGCTGGAAGCGCCGATCGACAAGATCCACCCCATGCCCTTCCCGGGCCTGAACATCGACAACGTGCCGTTCTTCGCCGCGATCGCGGCGGTCGCGCAGGGCAAGACACTGATCCACGACTGGGTCTACGACAACCGCGCGATCTACCTGACCGACCTCAACCGCCTCGGCGGCCGCCTCCAGCTCCTCGACCCGCACCGGGTCCTGGTGGAGGGCCCGACCCGCTGGCGCGCCGCCGAGATGATGTGCCCGCCGGCGCTGCGCCCCGCCGTGGTCGTCCTGCTGGCCATGATGGCGGCCGAGGGCACGTCGGTCCTGCGCAACGTGTACGTCATCAACCGCGGCTACGAGGACCTCGCCGAACGCCTCAACACGATCGGGGCGCAGATCGAGATCTTCCGGGACATCTGAGCCACCGATGCCGCCGTATCCTTCTTGACCTGCGTGGATGCGGGTCCGTGGCGGGTGCGGCGGCACCTCCGGGACTGCGCTCTGTGGTCTAGACGGGCGGGTCTTCGGCGAACTGGTTCGTGTCGAACAGCTGGTTGATGTGCCCGCCGAGTTCGGACCAGTGCTGCCCGGAGAGACCGGCGGCCGCAACGGCGTCACGCGTCGCGCACACGTCGATGAGCTGGTTGTGGTGTTCGATGGTGTTGCGACCGCCGAGCAACGTGGAGAACTTGCGGTAGAGGATGCGGTGGATCTGGGGGTGGAGCTGCTCGACGATCCGGCTCAGTACCGGATTGTCGGCGGCCGTGATGGGGACGGCGTGGAAGCGGTCGTCGGCTTCGAGGGCCCCCGTGATGTCGTTCTCGGCGACGGCACGTTCGAAGGAGCGGTTGGCCTCGCGCATGTCCCGCAGATCCCGCTCGGTCATGACCGGGACGGCGGTCTCGATGGCGAGTTGGTCGAGGGAGCGCAGGACGGCCAGGGTCTTTTCGACGTCGCGGCGGTTGAGGGTGGTGATGCGGGTGTAGACGCCGGGTTTGGCCTCGACCAGGCCGATGTCGGCGAGCCGGGCGAGCGCCTCTCGCACCGGGGTGCGGCTGAGCCCGAGACGCTCGGCGAGCTCACTGTCCTTGACCTTCTCTCCTGGGACCAGTTCGCCGCGCACGATCGAGTCGCGCAGGCGGTGGAAGACCTCGTCACTGAGGAGGCGGCGGGAGACAGGGCTGTCGAGCGACATATTGCGTACGATACATCGCTCCTGCTGTGGTGTACCCGCCGCCCCCGTCACGCCGCTCGCGCCCTGCGGACGAGGGCCCGGGCCAGGACGACGGCCGGGTCGACGAGCGGCACGTCGACGGCATCGGCCGGGAGGCCGAGGGGGATCTCGGTGCAGCCCGCGATGATCGCCTGGGCACCCTGCCCGGTCAGATCTCTGGCGGCGTCGGCCAGAGCGGCGGCAGCCGCATCGCGGTGTCCGGCCTTGACGGCGCGGATGGCGGTCATGACCTGATCCTGCTGACCGAAGTCGGGAAGCGTGAGGTGTATGCCGTAGCGGTCGAGTCGTTCCTGGTACAGGCCCGCCCGGATGGTGCCGGTGGTGGCCAGCAACCCGGCGGTCCGGACGGGTGGCCGCAGGGTGGCGAGATGGCGGGCGACCTCACCGATCATGTGGACGATCGGCAGGCCGACGTGGCCGGCGATGCGGGGCACGAAGGCGTGCGCCGTGTTGCAGGGGATGGCGATGACGGTCGCGCCGGCCTCCCGCAGGACCCGGCTGCCGTTGAGAAGCCAGGGAGTGGGGTCCGGACCGTCACCGAGGAGGGCCTCGGTGCGGTCGGGGACGGTGGGGTCGGACCAGATGACCGTCCTGAGGTGGTCCTGGTCACTGCGCCCCGGAGTCATCGACACCAGCTTGGCGTAGAAGTCGGCGGTGGCCGCCGGTCCCATGCCGCCCAGGATGCCGATGATCTCCGTGGTGCCGGTCGGGCTCGTCACTGCGCGGCGTCCTTCTGAAGGGTGCGTGCCGGCGGAGAGTCGGGGCCGGCCGTGTCGTCGGGCGCGGCCGTCTTTCGGACAGCCTCGCCGGGGCCGTGTTTGGCCTCCCGCCGCTTCTCGGAGCTGTCGACCACGGCGGCCGCGAGGGAGTTGCCGATGACGTTCACGCCGGTGCGGGCCATGTCGACGATGAAGTCCACGCCCAGGAGCAGGGCGATGCCCTCGGCGGGCAGTCCGATGCTGTTGCCGGCGGCGATGAGCACCACGATGGAGGCGGAGGCGACCCCGGCCATGCCCTTGGACAGGATCACCAGCACGCCGACCATGAGGAGCAGGGCGGGCAGTGAGGTGTCGGCGCCGTAGGCGTTGGCGAGGAAGACGAGGGCGGCGGCCTGGTAGAGGACGGAGCCGTCGGTGTTGAAGGAGTAGCCGAGCGGGACGACGAACGAGGTCGTCGACCGGCTGAGACCGAAGGCCTCCAGCTTGCCCATCAGGGGCGCCAGTACGGACTCGGAGCTACGGGTGACGAAGGCGATTCCCGCCAGGCCGCCGATCGACCTGAGCAACTCGACGTAGCGGATGCGGTAGAGCGCGGCGATCAGCGGGAAGAGCACGCCGAGCACGATCGCCAGGCCCGCGTAGACGACGGCGACGAAGCCCGCGAGGCTGCGCAGGTTGCCGAAGCCGTAGTACGCGACGTCGTAGGAGATGAAACCGAGCACACCGAGCGGGGCGACGCGGATCACGTAGCCGACGACCTTGAACATCACCGCGGCGACGGATTCCAGAACGGAGGCGAAGGGCGCCGCCTTCTCCCCGATCGCGGCCATGGCGACGCCGACGAGCAGCGCGAAGGTGATGGCGCCGAGCAGGTTGCCCTCACCGAACGCCTCGAAGATGTTCTTCGGTACGGCGTGCAGGATCAGCTCGTGGAAGTCGATGCCCTGGCTCAGGCCGTCCAGGCTTTTGGCGTCGGCCGCGTGGACGGGGGCGCCCTTGCCGATGCCGGTGAACTCGGCCAGGCCCACCGCGATCAACAGGATGACGGTGGTGACGAGTTCGAAGTAGAGGATGGCCTTTGCGGCGATCCGTCCGACCTTCCTGACCGACTCCATGCGGGCGATGCCCAGCACGATGAGGGGGAAGACCAGGGGCAGGACGACGACCTGGACCAGGTTGAGGAAGACATCACCGAGGATCTTCATCTGCTCCCCCGCGCCCGGCGCGAGGGTACCGATCAGGGCGCCGAGCCCGACGGCGATGATCGACTGCACGCCGATCGGCATCCGCAGACATCGCCGCAGGAGACCCGGTCGGGGCCCTGAGCGGGAGTCTGTGCTGGTGGTCGGGGTGCTCGGGGTGTTCATCGGTGCCTCCTACCGACTGCAATATATTGCGCTCTGCGTATTGGTCGGTAAGACTGGGCCTCCGGACAGCGGCCTGTCAAGAGGTTCCGCACCCGCACACCGGCTGAAGCCGACGGCTACGACGAGGAGCAGAGATGACGCAGGACACGCGTGTGGAGCACGATCTGGTGGGCGACAAGGAGGTCCCGGCCGCCGCCTACTACGGCGTGCACACGGTGCGGGCCGTGGAGAACTTCGCGATCACCGGGTCGACGATCGCCCGGTTCCCGGAGCTGATCGCCGCGCTTGCGGCGGTGAAGCAGGCCGCCGCGACCGCGAACCGCGAACTCGGCCTGCTGCCACCGGACATCGCGGGGGCGATCATCACCGCCTGCCAGGACATCCGCGGCGGCCGATGTGCCGACCAGTTCGTCGTCGACCCGATCCAGGGCGGCGCCGGCACCTCGACGAACATGAACGCCAACGAGGTGATCACCAACCGGGCCCTGGAGATCCTCGGCCACCCACGCGGCTGCTACGAGGTGGTCCATCCCCTCGACCACGTCAACCTGGGCCAGAGCACCAACGACGTCTACCCCACCGCCGTACGCCTCGCCCTCGTCACCTCACTGCGCCGACTCGGCGACTCACTGCGGCTTCTGGCCGCGGAATTCACCGCGAAGGCAGCCGAGTTCAGCGACGTCCTGAAGATGGGCCGCACCCAGCTGCAGGACGCGGTCCCCATGACCCTCGGCCAGGAGTTCACCACCTACGCGGTCATGATCGAGGAGGATCGCCAGCGCCTCACCGAGGCCGCGGCCCTGCTGCTGGAGTCCAACCTCGGTGGCACGGCCATCGGCACCGGCATCAACGGCCACCCCCGCTACGCCGAGCTCGCCTGCGCCTGTCTCGCGGAGATCAGCGGTGAAGCAGTCCGGCCCGCGGGCGACTTCATCGAGGCCACCCAGGACTGCGGCGCCTTCGTCCAGCTCTCCGGCGTCCTGAAGCGGGTGGCCGTGAAGCTCTCCAAGACCTGCAACGACCTGCGTCTGACCTCCTCCGGCCCCACCACCGGGCTCGGCGAGATCAACCTGCCGCCTGTGCAGGCCGGTTCCAGCATCATGCCCGGCAAGGTCAACCCGGTGATCCCCGAAGTCGTCAACCAGGTCGCCTTCGAGGTCATCGGCAACGACCTGACCGTCACCATGGCCGCCGAAGCGGGCCAGCTCCAGCTGAACGCCTTCGAACCCGTCATCGCCTACAGCCTGTTGCGCTCCCTGGCCCACCTGCGCGCGGCCTGCGACACCCTGGCGACCCGGTGCGTCCCAGGCATCACCGCCAACCGCGAGCACCTCCATGCCGGCGTCCACCGCTCCATCGGGCTGGTCACCGCCCTCGCCCCGCACATCGGCTACGCCGCGAGCACCACCCTTGCCCGTCAGGCCCTGGCCACCGGCCGAACCATCAAGGAACTCGCCGCCGAGGCCGGCCTACTGACCACCGAGGAGCTCGACACGATCCTGCGCCCGCACCACCTCACCGCACCCTTCGCCGAGCCGGCGACTGCTGCCACCGCGTGAGCAGTGGAGTGAACGGCAGGCGGAACACGGGTTCTGTTCCTGCCCGAACGGCAGAACAGACGCCCTGGCGACACGGGGGGCCGGATCATGCCCGGACGAGTCCTCCGCCGGCCGGTACGCCCCGTCATCGGGCTGCTGCCGGCAGGGGCTGCCGTGCGCGGGGTCTCGGCGTCGGCGCGCCCGTCGTCGGGCCGCGGCGTCGGCGCGGGACCGGCCGTCGGGTGCCGGTCGGGCACGGACGAGCACGCGGCGAACCCGGCGGCACCCAGCACCGCGACCCACACCACAGCGACGAACCATCGCCACCGAAAGGCCATGCGGCCCAGGCGACGGAGGACAGTTGCCATGACGAGGAAGCCTCCACGACAGCGGTCCGGAAAACGCCAGCAGGCACAAGAGCCGCCTCCAAGGGGGAATCCGACCTGCTCAAGAGCAGTGGAGAGGCGCCCGGCTCCGCACACCACCATTCCGTGAACCCGCCGAAGCCACGATGGAGCACCCCACCCTGGCCAAGGGGGTAGCCCGCTACACCGGAGGAGGGGGCGTCGGCGTCCGCTCCCTCGGCGAAACAAATCGATTTGGTCAAGGCGTCGAACCGCCCTGCGGCCGGTATTGACAGCCCACCCACCTAGAACGATTAAGTGACTCCCACCAACGTGCCCACCGTGCCCGCAGAGGAGCCGCCGCCATGTGCAGCACCGAGGAGAACGAACACTCCGCCCCGTCCCGCCGAACCCTGCTGGGCGCGGTCACCGCCTCGGCCCTGGCCGCCACGTCGCTGATCGGAGCCTCGCAGGCCTCGGCCGCGACCTCCGCCGACACCTCCGGCACGGACCTGTCCCTGGTCCTGCTCGGCACGAACGCCGGACCGCCACCGCTGGCGGACCGGTACGGCATCTCGTCCGCCCTGGTCGTGAACGGCCGGACGTACGTGGTGGACTGCGGCCGCGGAGCGGTCACGCAGTACATGCGCGCGGGCCTGTCGCTGCCGTCGCTGACCGGCATCTTCCTGACCCACCTGCACGCCGACCACATCGTCGACTACTACGCCTTCCCGTCGCTGGCCGCGGGAGCCTCCGGGGCCCAGGGGTTCCGGACACCGGTGTCCGTGTACGGCCCCGGCTCCGCGGGGATCGCCTCCACCGTGACCGGTGCCCCCGGTACCCTGCCGGGCACCGTCGAGATGACGAAGCTGGCCGGACAGGCGTACGCCGCCTCCCCCACGTTCTTCATGACGGAGCACGCCGGTATCGACCCGGCCACCCTGCTGGACGTGCACGACGTCCTGCCGCCGGCCGCGACGGGTGCCTCCGCGACGGACACCGCGCCCGCGATGCAGCCGTTCGCCGTCATGGAGGACGACAACGTCAAGGTCACGGCCGTACTCGTGCCGCACGGGGCGGTGTACCCGGCCTACGCCTACCGCTTCGACACCGACCACGGCAGCGTCGTCTTCTCCGGCGACACCGCCCCCTCCGCCAACGTCATCACGCTGGCCCGGGGCGCGGACGTCCTGGTGCACGAGGCCGTCTACCCCGCCGGGCTGGCCGGGCTCGGCCTGCCGCAGGCCCTCATCGACCACATCCTGGCCACCCACACCGACGTGGCGAAGCTCGGCGGGATCGCCGCCGAGGCCGGTGTGGGCACGCTGGTGGCCACCCATCTCGGCCCCGGGGACCCGGCTGCCGTCTCCGACGCGACCTGGCGCCGCCTGCTGCGCGACAGCGCGAAGAGCGGCGGATACGGCGGCCGTGTGCTCCTGGGCGCCGATCTGATGCGGCTTCCGGTGCAGCGCCGGGGCTGAGCGTCGCCCCTCCGTCCTGTCGTCGAGGACCCGGCCGACAACCCGGCGCACTCCCTCCAGCCCGCCGGGCAGCCGGCGGGCTGGACTCTTGTGTCCCCGGGGGGTGACCACTCCGGCCGGGCATGGCGGGTGGCGCCACGTGCCCCTGTGACCGGGGCGAACGCAGCCACGGCCACCCGGAAGCGCGGATCAGGGCCGCCCACGGTTACACCTTTCCGATGTCAGCTCGGTACGAGATCATCCAGCGGGGCGGAGCCGGAGCGGCCGGACGGGCGCCGGGCGCCATGTCCTCCGGTGCGAGTGCCCCCGGGCGTCAGTGCCCCCAGCCGGTGCAGGCGGCCGAGCCGTCGGGCAGGTCGACGCAGGCCCGTGCCTCGGACGGGCGGCCGATGCCGATCATCAGGGTGTAGAGGTACCGGCCGGGGACGAGCACCAGCTGTGTCTGGTGCCGCCCGTCGGTGGTGTCGACCCGTACCCTGTCCCCGCTGCGCGGCTCGGTGATCCGGCCCCAGGCCGCCCGGCACGTCGGGCTGAAGCGCAGTTCCACGGTCCGCCCGGCGATCTCCCGTCGCGCCCTGCTGCCCGCGTCCGTCCAGCAGTCCGTGTCGTGCTGTTCGGGGTCGCGGTCCGTGCAGTTCTCCCCCCGGCAGGTACCGGTGGTGGCTCTCGACGCGGGTTCCCGGTGCCAGCCGCCGTACGTCCAGGCCACCGCGCCCACGGCGAGGGCGGTGACCAGCGCGGTCCCCGCCGCCACGAGGAGGGCGGTGCCGCGGCGCGGTTTCCGGTTCCTGGGTTCCGGCCCGCTGGGGTCTGCCGGGGCTCCGGACGGGCCGACGACCGTGCCCGCCCGGTCGGCGCCCGCCGGCTCGGTGGCGCGGGCGTCGCGTCCGCTCCAGGCGCGGTCGGCGAGCCGCCACAGCGCCAGCAGCCGTACGGGATCCGCGCCGCTCAGCTTGGCCAGCGTCTCCACCGCGTCCCGGGGCGGCAGTGTCTTGCCGTTGAGATACCGCTCCCAGGACGACTTGCTGTACGCGGTCCTGGCCGCCAGCGCGGCGAAGCTCAGCCCTGTTCCCTCCCGGGCCTCCCGCAGCCGCTCCACGAGGTGGCGGACCTCGGGCGCGGTGGCCGCCCGGGACGGACGGCCCGGGCCCGGCCCGGTGTCCTCAGTCACCCGGATTCCTGAGCTCGCGCCAGGTCACGGGCCCCACGATGCCGTCGGCGGTGAGCCCACGGGACCGCTGGAACGCCTGGACCGCGGCCCTGGTGTTGGGCCCGAACGAGCCGTCGATCCCCTTCGGGTCGAAGCCGTGCCGCCTGACCAGGCACTGCACCTCGGCCACCGCCTCGACGGTGATGCCGACGTGGTACGGGTCGGTGAGGGTGGTGCTGTGCCCGGCGTACAGCAGGCCGTCGTGCAGGTGGAAGTAGCACGGGAACGTCTCCGCGGAGTACGTGGAGGTCGGCACCCTCGTGGTCGCGGCGGCTGTGCCGGGCTCCGGCTCCCCCGACGGCGACCCGGGCCAGGTGATCGCCACGGCCACCGCCACCAGCACGGCGAGGCCTGCCGCCACCACGGCCACCCCGGCCACGGTCGCGACCGGCCGTCTGCGGCGCGGCGGCCGGCCGTCGTCCGGTCGGTCACCGTCCGGCCCGCCGGTGTCCGGTCGGCCGCCGGGGGCCGGTGACTCCCGGGTCTCCGCAGGCACCGCTCGGGAGACCTCATGCTCTTGCGGCTCCTGCGCCTCTTTTGACGGACGCGGCTCATGCGGAGCCGGTGGCGTGGGGCCAGGCGCCGTGGCGGAGGTGGCCACCTCCCAGAGCGCCGCCAGCCCGATCCGGTCGCCGCCGCACGCGTCGGCCATGGCCTCGACGGCGTGCCGGGGCGGCACCACCTTGCCGTTGAGATAGCGCTCCCAGGACGACTTGCTGAACTCCGTCCTGGACGCCAACGCGACCATGCTCAGTCCGCTGTGGTCCTTCAACCGGCGCAGCTCGACCACAAGTCGGCGGACCCGGGGATCCGTCGACTCGGGCAGCGCTCTCCATCGCGGCATGCCCCAACCCTTCGCGTACGCCGCAGCGCACCCATCCAGCCCCCGTCCCGCACCCTTCCCGCCTTCACGATATCCGCACATCCCGCCGTCCCGCCGTCCCGCGCGACGTCCCGGCAGCTCAGCACCGGGATCGTCCCCTGTTGTCCCAACTGACTTTGATCAATGGCCGGTTGGACGGCGTCCCGGCAACGATGGGCCGCGCACCGAACACAACGGGTTCAGGGGTTTCCATGACAGTCACCACGACGCGCAGACGCGTTCCGCTCGCGTTCGCCGCGGTCGTCCTGCTGGGCGGCACGGTCGCCGGCCAGTTCGCCGCCGGGACCGAGGCCACAGCCGCCACCGCGGCCACGGTCTACACCTGCAACGTGACCGGGGGCTTCGGCCCGCTCACGGCCGGCTACTACAGCGGCGGCACCGTGATTCCGTCCACCACGCAGGTGACCGCCGCCGGCAAGGAGGCCCAGTGCCTCCTCAAGTTCCGGGGTTTCGACCCGGGGACCGTCGACGGGATCTTCGGCCCCAAGTCCCAGGCGGCGGCCAGGGCTTTCCAGCACGCCACCAACGACGTCTGCCAGACCACCCTCGACGAGGACGGCAGCGTCGGCCCCAAGACCTGGCCCTGGCTGCGCTATCTGGGCTGCTGACCACCGTCCACGAGAGATTCCGTAACTCCTACCGGAAGGAACGAGACATGCGAGCAGCATTCCGCGCGAAGCTGGCGGCGCTGGCGATCGCGGCCCTCGCCGTCCCCGCGGGCCTGGTGGTCACCGCCGCGGGTCCGGCGGCGGCGAGCGCCGCCTGCGGCAAGACCGGTCCGCTGAACGACGGCACCGAACTCAGGATGACCAAGGGCGTCGCCGCCAACATGCGCAGCGGCTCCACCACCAGCTGCGGCGTCAAGGGCTGGGCCGACAACCAGGACTGGCTCATGTACTACTGCTACACCTCCGGCGAGGGCGGCACCTGGACGTGGCTCTGGAACATCTCCGACAACACGGTCGGCTGGGTGAAGGACTCCCTGCTTCCCGGCAACGGTTCCAACTACTCCTGCGGTTTCTGACCGCGGCGCCTCTCGAACCGGCTCGCGCGGGGGCGACGGGGGTGTCCCCGCGCGAGCCGTCCCGGCCCCGGACGGCCTGCTCGGCCGGGGCTAGCCCCGGCCGAGCAGGCCGTCGTCCTCGCGGCTCACCCGGTGGTGGCGGCCGTCGGGGCCGGGCAGGGGTTTGAGGTCGACCTGGATGCGATGCGTGGAGTCATGGCTCACCGAGCCGCCCAGCCGGGCCTCGACCACGCCCAGGCGCAGCCCCGCGCCGCCCTCACCGGCGCGGTGGAACTGCACCGAGAACTCCAGGCTGACCTGCTCCACGCTGAACCGCCAGTCGCTCTGGGCGCCTTCCGCCTGGGCCCTGGCCAGCTCCGCACGCACCGTGCCGATGGCCTCCGCGAGACCGATCGGTTCCGGATCCCCCATGGCAACACACCGCCGGCTTCCGTTGATTGACCGATCCAACCTGGTCACAAGTCTAGGGACGCACCTGTCCCGCGCGTAGTGTGGGACACCATGGGGGAACTGCGGGCGGACTGGAGAATCCGGCTGCGACGCGAGGACGCGCACGGCCCCGTCTGCGGGGCCGGGGTTCTCGTCGACCAGCACACGGCACTGACCTGCGCCCACGTGGTGCGTCATCCGGACGCCGTGATGTGGCTGGAGTTCGCCGAGAACAGCGCGCTGGAGCCGGTGGCCGCGCGGGTCCTGCCGGGCGGCTGGCTGCCGGAGGGCGAACACGGCGAGGACGTCGCCGTGTTGCGGCTGGACAGCCCCCGTCCCCGGGCCCGCCCCGCCCGGCTGGAACCCCGGCTCAGGGCCGGCCTGGAAGTGTACGCCACCGGCTACGCGGAGGGCTTCGACGACGGCATGAGCCTGTGGGGCCGCATCGGTGGCGCCAGCGGCGAACTGGTGCAGCTCGACGCCGTCACCAAGGCGCAGGTGGTGCGCGCCGGCTTCAGCGGTGCCGCTGTGTGCACCCGGCCGCAGGACGGCCGTCCGGCCCGGGTGGTCGGCCTCGTCGTCAGCTGGCGCGGCGACCTGGGCGCGCTGCTGCCCGAGGACAACCGGCTGGCCTTCTCGTATCTCGTCCCCGTCGACCGCATCGCCGAACTCTCGCCCGTGGTGAAGGAGTTGAGCAGCCCGGACGCGTGGGACCACGGCTTCGAGGAGCGGCTTGTCCAGTGGTTCACGGACCCGCACGAGGACCCGGTGAAGATCACCGTCGTACCTCCGGGCAGCGGCAAGGACCGCTCGTTGCGCCATCTGCTGCACCACGCCGACATCGTCCACCGCGGCGGCGACAGCAGGCCGCAGCTCGCCGACCACGCCCTGGGCCGGATCTCCTTCCCGGTGGGCGAGTACCTGGCCCACTGGGACTGGCTGCTCGGCACCGCGCGCCAACCCGCGAGCAGTGCCGGCCCCGGGCCCGCGCGCTCCGTTCGGCCCATGCCGCCGGTTCGCCCCGTCACCGTGGTCGTCGACGGGCTCGACGAGGAACCCCGGCCCGGTCCGCTGCTCGAACTCCTGGCCCGGCTGAGGGAGTTGGACTTCCGGTTACTGCTCGTCTTCCGGCACGAGGGCGGCACCGGCTGGACCGCTGCACGCGACGACCTGCTGCGGCCCGCGTTGCTCCGGCACACGGAGGCGCTGCTCGGCCGCCTGGAACTCGCGGAGTTCGGCAACGCGATCCGCCGCGACGTCGTCGACAGCGCCTCTCTGCGCTCCGCCACCGAGACGGCCGACCTGCGCCGGGCCGAGCGCCGCCGGATCGACGCGTTACGGGACCCGCAGCAGCAGCTCACCCGGGTGCGCGCGCTGCTCAGGACGCTGCGCGCCGACCTGGACCGCCAGGGAGGCCGTTGATGCGGGGCGGCCGGTGCGGTCCGGGAAGGCGGTCGGCGGAAGGATGACCAGCTGCCCGCACCGGAGCTTCGACGGATCCCGCTGCACCGGCACCGTCCTGCCCACCGGCTGGTGCGACCTGTGCGGCCGCGCCGAAGGGCACCCCGGGCTGCCCGCCCTGCCCGACGACCCGCGGGACCTCGGACCTCGCGACCTCCTCGCGCTCCCCGAGCGCACCGCCCGCCCCGTCGAGGCCCGGCTCGTCCGCCCCGAGGCCCCGCTGCGCATCCGCATGGGCTGCTCGGCCGCCGGCTGCGGCATCACCTTCGCCCCGCCGTACACGCACGGCCCGGTGCCCATCAAGGGGTACTGCCCGGCCTGCGGCGCGCGCTACTCGTACGAGCCCGAACTCACCGCGGGCGAGCTGCTGCGCGACCAGTACGAGATCATGGGGCCCATCGCACACGGCGGCCAGGGCTGGGTCTACCTGGCCGCGGACACCCATCTCGGTGACGTCGTCGCCGTCAAGGGGCTGCTCAACCGGTACGAGCACGACGGCGCCCGGCTGGCCGACCTCGAACGCCGCAACCTGGTCGCCATCCGCCACCCGCGCATCGTCCAGATCCGCGACTTCGTCGCCCGGCGCGACGACGACGGCGTCACCACCGGCGGCCACATCGTCATGGACGACGTCGGCGACGGCACCCTCGCCAAGGTCGTGGAGGAGACCCGGCGGGGCGAGTCGGTGCTCGACATCGAGCATGTCGCGGCGTACGGCTGCCAGATCCTCGAAGCCCTGGCGCATCTGCACGCCGGCGGCGAACGGGTCTTCGTCTACGGGGACATGAAACCCTCGAACGTCGTACACCACGAGAACGGCGTCAAGGTCATCGACCTCGGCGGCATGCGCGAGGACGGGCAGAGCACGCCGCCCGCCCATGTCACCCCCGAGTACATGGCCCCCGAGACCGCCTTCACGGGCCTGCCCACCGTCGCCCACGACCTGCACACCGTAGGCGTCACCCTGCGGGAACTCGCCGGCTGGGCCGTCGACCGGGTGCCCGGCCTCGGTACCGAGTCCTTCCGCCGGGTCGTCGAGCGCGCCGTCCGGGACGACCCCGGCCGGCGGTTCACCGACGCCCGCGAGATGGCCGGTCAACTGCGCGGGGCGCTGCGGGAGATCCGTGCCCTGCGCGGCAAGAGCGATCCGCCCGAGCCGTCCGACTACTTCCGGCCCTCCCCGCAGCTGCTCGGCGCCCGGCTCGGCACGGTGCCGGGCATCGAGCACTGGCTGGAACGGCCCCGCCCCGACCGGTACCAGCCGCCCGTCGCGCCGGCCCTGGACCTCGGCACCCCCACCCCCGCCGAGATCGCCGGCTGTCTGCCGGTGCCGAGGCGGTATCCGGGCGACCCGCAGACCGCGCGGTTCGAGGTGAGCAGCGGCTACGACCCGGGTCAACTCCTGGACCAGGAGGACGAGAAGCCGCGTTCGGTGGAGATCTGCCTGCACAACGTGCGGGTCCTGCTGGCCCGGAACACCAGGGACGACCTGGAGCGGGCACAGACGGAGCTGGACACCGCCGACTCCATCCCGGGGCCGTCCGCGGTGCGCCGGTGGCGGCTGGAGTGGCATCGCGCCCTGCTCGCGCTGCGCAGCGCCGGCCTCGACGGCAACGCGCAGCAGGTCGCCGAGGCCAGGACCCACTTCATGCGGGTCCACCTGGAACTGCCCGGCGAGTACGCCCCCAAGCTGGCCCTCGCCTACTGCGGGGAACGGCTCGGCGCCGACGCGGGCGGGCTCAGCGCCAGGGAGCTGTACGAGGCGGTGTTCGCCCGCAACCCCGCGCACGGCGGCGCCGCCCTGGGCCTCGCCAGGCTCGCGCTGCGCGCGGGTGACCGCCGGGCGGCCCTCGACGTGCTGGGCCGGGTGGGGCCCGGCACCCTGGACCACACCGTCGCCCGGATCGCCTCCGTACGCATCCGCGCGGCCCGGCTGCCCGGGGACATCGATCCTCCCCCAGGCTTCGTCCCGGGGGACCCCCATGTCGCTTCGCTCGCCGCGCCCGCCGAGGTCGACGCGGCCCTCGCCGAACTGCCCGGTCTGGTGGGCCGCGGTCCGGGCGCCGGGGAGCCGAGCCTGTCCGAGGACGAGGCGCTGCGTCTCCGTACCGAGCTGCACGAATGGAAGCTCGACGCGCTGCACCGCCTCAACGACCGGACCGCTCCCACGGGCCGCGCACCCGGCCGGCCGGACGCCCGCCGGCTCAGACGCCTGACCGCGCCGGAGCGCGAGCTGCGCCGGCGGCTGGAGTCGCTCTACCGGCAACTCGCAGTCCGGCACCGGGAGTCGCCCGCCGCCCACGAACACCTCGTGGACCTCGTCCACGCGGTACGCCCCCAGACCCCGTTCTGACCGCACGGCACGACCGGCACCCCGGAACGGCACGACCGAAGCCCCACGCACGGCAGCACCGCCCGATCGGCACCCGGCACCACGGATTCCGACCGGCACCCGGCACCACCGGCCGACCGGCACCCGGTACGACCGGCCGAACCGCACTCGGCGATTCGGTGCGGACGGCGACGAAGGGAAGGAGCGGTGACGCAGGACATGAGCAGTCACACCCGGCCGCCGCAGCCGGGCATCGGGCTGCGGATCGACCTCGACGGCGATCCGCAGCCGCACCGCAGCGCGAAGATCGAAGCCCGTCTGCAGGTGGACGTGGCCGCCGGCGGCGCCCCCACCGACCTGCCCGCGGTCGAACTCGCCGTGATCATCGCGGTGGACGTCGCCGAGCGCAACCGGGCGGCCGTCCGGCACGCGCTGCCCGCCGCGCTGCGCGCCCTGCCCGACCGGATCTCCTTCGCGGTCCTCGGCGGCGGTCCCGAGCCGGTCCGGTGCTATCCGCGGGGCGACGACGAATGGGCCGTCGCCGACCGGTACCACCGGCGCCGGGCCGCCTTCGTCGCGGGCTCGCTGCCGCTGCACCGGGACGGCCCGCGTCCGGCCGGGTACGCGGACTGGGCGGCCGGGGCGCGTGCCCTGCTCGCCGGCCGCCCGCTGTCCGTACGGCATCTGGTGCTGATCACCGACGGCAGCAGTGCCGCCGGGGAACGCTCCTTGGAGGAGGAACTGGACCGCTGTGCGGGGCAGTTCACCTGCGACGTGTTCGCGGTCGGGGCCGACTGGTCCCCCGACCCGCTGCTGGTCCTCGCCGAGCGGCTGCACGGCACCGCGCAGTTCGTGGACGACGGCCTCGGCCAGGCGGTCACGGACGCCATCGCGCGGCTGCGCCGGGTGCACACGCCCCAGCTGCCGATCGAGGTGACCCTGCGGCCCTCCGTACGCCAGGTCTCGCTCAGCGAGAGGGCACCCCGGCCGCACCGCCTCGGCGGGCTGCCCGAGCCCGGCCGGCCGCACCGCTGGAGCTTCCCGACGTACCAGTGGGAGCAGGGCAGACGGGACTACCTGCTCACGCTGGTCGCCGACGCCGATGACGACCCGCTGGAGACCGAGCTGCAGTTCGCGATGGTCTCCGTCGGGGACGTCCACGCGCCCGTCGTCGCCCGCTGGCATCTGCCCGACCAGTCCGCGGCGCCCGCCCCGGCCGGCGGCCTCGGCAGCGTGCGCAGTCTGAATGAGGCGGCCCAGATGCGCGGGGCCCTGCGCGAGGGGCTCGCCGCGCTCCGGGACCATCGGCGGGACACCGCCGCGGAGTGGCTCGGGCAGGCCGCCCGGCTGGCGGCCCGGCTGGACATCGGGTGGGTGCTGGACGAGATCCGCACGGTCGCCGATGTCGAGGACGCGGCAGCGGGGCGGATCCGGCTGCGCGCCGTGGACGCCGGCACGCTCGACCCGATGATCCTGCGCGCCGGGTCCCGGCCCGGCGCGCCCCCGGCGGACACCCCCGGCGCCCGGCCCGGCCCGCGCTGCGGCGACTGCGGCACTCCGGCCGGCAGCGAGGCCCGGTACTGCATCGACTGCGGGAAGGAGCTGCTGTGACGACGACCGTGCGCGCGGACCGACGGCACCGGTACTCCCCCGCCGCCTTCTGGCGCGGGCGGCTGAGCCCCTGGCGGACCCGTCGGCTGCTGGAGGCGCACCTGCTGGTGGCGTTCGTGTGCGCGCTCCTGGCGGCGACCGCGCTGTCCCTGTCGTGCCGGCAGACCGAGCGGGGCGCTCAGGCGCTCGCGAGCCGGGAGGCGCCCGCCGTGCAGGGGCTCGCCGCCAGCCGGCTCGCTGCGCTGCGCTCCTACCAGGAGGCCCAGTACCTGGTGGACCGCAAACTCCTCGACGTCGTGGGCTCGGGCGATGCCTACCGGTCCCAGCTCTCCGCCGCCGACCAGGGTCTGTCCCGGATCGCCGACCGCACCGACCAGGACCTCGGCACGGTCAACGGCCTGCTCGACACCTACGGCAACTCGCTCAACCTCGGTACCTCCGTCTACCACGACCAGCCCCTCATGCAGGAGCAGAAGCTCGACGAGGCGCACTCACTGCTCACCCGCAGGACGGTCGGTCTCGTGCCCCGGCTCGAAGCGCTGGAGACGGCCCAGCTGCGGCACGCCAAGGCCACGGCCGCCGTGGGTCGTTGGCAGCTGGCCGGCTGGTGGATCGGCGAACTCGCCCTGGCCGCCCTGGCCTCGACGTTGCTGTCGGCGCTGTTCGTGCTGCGCGACCGCTGCGGCCGGGACTGGAACCCGTATCTGCTCGCGGCCCTGGTCCTGACCGTGCTGCTCGCGGTGGTCCCGCTGCTGGCGGCGTCCGCCACCCAGCACGGCGTGGACGCGGCGCTCGGCGATCTGCGGTGGATCACAGGTGTGTCCGGGCGCGGCGGGGCGGCCGGTGCGCAGCAGGGCGTCGCGGACGCCTCGGAGCGGGTCCGGCAGGAACTGGCCGCCGGTGCCTGGACCGGCCGGGTGTACGAGGGCACGTTCGTCGGCGGCCTGCTGGTCGTCGTGCTGCCGGCGCTGGCGCTGGCGCTCCGGCTGGACGGCGACTACTGGAGGCGGCGGTGACCCGGCGGCTCAGAGTCCTCGTCCTCCTCCTGGTCATGGTGCTGATCGCGGCCGGCGGCCTGGTGGTGGCGTGGGCGGGGCACGACGACGAGGAGCCGGTGACCATCCTCGGCACCTGGACCGGAGCGCAGGCGGCACAGTTCGAGTCCCTGCTGCGCGGCTTCGGCATCCCGTTCCGCTACCAGGGCACCGCGGCCCAGCGCCAGGTGCTGCTCTCCAAGGTGCTGTCGGGCGAACCCCCGGACATCGTGATCATGCCGGGCATCGGCGAACTCGCCGAGTACGCCGGCCAGAACCGGCTCAAGCCGCTGAACGGCCTCTACGACCCGCGGGAGTACGGCGCCCCCTGGAAGCCGACGGGCGCGTCGTCCGAGGACGTCTACTGGGTTCCGGTCAAGGCGGATCTGAAGAGCATCGTCTGGTACCGGCGGGGCGAGAGACTCTCGAACTCGCCTGCGCCGATGCGGAGTTGGTGCATCGGCATGGGGGACGACGGGGCTTCCGGCTGGCCCGGCACCGACTGGATCGAGGATCTCGTGCTGCAGCGGTCGGGCCCGGACGCCTACCAGGACTGGGTGCTGGGCGAGCACGGTGTGACCTGGGGCAGTGCTCCGGTGCGCACGGCCTGGGAGGCCTGGGCCGCCCTGCTGCGCCAGGACCGGGGGGCCGCCCGGCACGCCCTGCTCACCGACCACCGCGGTGCCCCCGGCGGTCGTGGGCTGCTCTTCGACCAGTGGGGCGGGTGCGGTCTGGAACACCAGGGCTCCTTCGCCCGCTCCTTCTACAGCGCGGCCGACGCCCGGCGCGCCCGCCTGACGGACTCCGCACCGCTGCTGCCCGAGACCGGCGGCACGGTCCGGGGCCACGAGGTGAGCGGCGACTTCGCGGCGCTGTTCAGCGACCGGTCCGCGGCCCGTGACCTGATCCGGCGGCTGGCCTCGCGGGAGGGCCAGCAGAAGTGGGCCGAGCTGGCGGACGTCTTCTCCGCGAACCGCGAGGTCGAACCGCAGGGCGGCACGGTGGAACGCGAGATCGCGGAACGGCTCCGCACGGGCCCCCGCTGCCTGGACGCCTCGGACGTGATGGCGCCCGCCGTACGGGACGCCTTCTACGAGGCCGCCCTGCTGACCATCGCGCGTGTCGCCGCCGGCCAGGACCCCGGCATCCGGGGTCTGCTCCAGGATGTCCAGCGAGTACAGGACGCCCAGTCCGCACAGGGCGGCGACGACGCCAGAGCGGCTCCGAAGTCGGTGTGCAGCACGCGGTGAGCCTTTGTTGGAACGTCCTGACAAAGTGATTGACATCCCCTGAGGGCGCCTCCATAGTACGTGTCACTAGAGCGCGCTAATAAAGCGCTCTAGTGCACATCCGAGCCGTCGGCGGTCGTACCCCTGACCGTCGGCACGGAGCTCCGCCCCGCCCGTGCGCGGCACCCGGCCGGCCACCGGTGCCGTCCGCCCCCGGCGTCATCCCCTCCCCGTCATTCACCGCTCGCTCCGCTCCGCAGAGCCGACCCAGACCGCACAGCGAGGTGCAAGGGACATGCACAGAAACCACCGAGCCGCCGCCATGGCCGCCACCGTTCTCGCGGGCGTCCTGCTCGCCGCGGGCTGCTCCAGCAGCTCCGGCGGCAAGAAGTCCCAGGACAGCGGCGCCGCCGCGGCCGCCGGCAAGGCGTCCACGCCCCGCATGACGGTGGCCATGATCACTCACGCCGAGCCCGGCGACACCTTCTGGGACCTGATCCGCAAGGGTGCCGCCGCGGCCGCCGCCAAGGACAACATCAAGCTGGTCTACTCCAGCGACCCCAGCGCCCCCAACCAGGCCAACCTGGTGCAGAACGCCATCGACCAGAAGGTCGACGGCATCGCTCTGACCGCCGCCACGCCCGACGCCCTGAAGGCCGTCGTGGCCAAGGCCAAGGCCGCGGACATCCCGGTCGTCGGCTTCAACTCCGGTGTGGACGACTGGAAGAAGCTCGGCATGCTGGAGTACTTCGGCCAGGACGAGAACATCGCCGGCGAGGCCTTCGGGCAGCGCCTCAACCAACTCGGCGCCAAGCACGCCCTGTGCGTCGTGCAGTCCCAGGGCCAGGTCGCCCTCGAAGCCCGCTGCGCGGGTCTCGCCAAGGGCTTCAAGGGCAAGACGGAGAAGATCTACGTCAACGGCACCGACATGCCCTCCGTCAAGTCCACCATCACCGCCAAGCTCCAGCAGGACTCCTCGATCGACCAGGTCGTCACACTCGGCGCCCCCTTCGCCCTGACCGCCGTCCAGTCCGTCAAGGACGCCGGCAGCAAGGCCCGGGTCGCCACCTTCGACCTCAACAAGGACCTGGTGTCCGCGGTGCAGAACGGCTCCGTCGAGTTCGCGGTCGACCAGCAGCCGTACCTGCAGGGCTACCTCGCCGTCGACGCCCTGTGGCTCTACAAGAACAACGGCAACTACAGCGGTGGCGGCGCCGAGCCCGTCCTGACCGGCCCCGCGTTCGTCACCAAGGACAACGCCGACCGCATCGCCGAGTTCGCCGCCAACGGCACCCGGTGACGATCGATCAACCGGCGGACGAGTGGCCGTCCCCCGCGGGGGGCGGCCCGCTCGTGCCGCGCACCACCAGTTTCGGGTCCAGCACCGCTTCGCGCGGCTCCAGTTCGGGCTCCTCCAGCCGCTGCACGGCGAACCGCACCGCGTACTCGGCCATCAGCCCCGCGTCCTGGCGGACGGTGGTGAGGCCGATCGGCATGAGGTGGGAGAGATGGCTGTCGTCGAAGCCGACCACGGAGAGATCGCCCGGGACCTCGACGCCGCCGCGCGTCATCGCCATCAACACGCCCATCGCGCACCGGTCGTTGCCCGCCAGCACCGCCGTCGGCAGCGGCAGCCCGCGGTCGCGTTCGGCGAGCAGCAGCCGTCCGGTCTCGATGCCGGACCGCTCGGTGTGCTCACCGGATATGACCCGGATCTCCGGCTCCAGTCCGTGCCGGCGCATCGCGGCCCGGTAGGAGCGCCGCCGCTCGGCCGATCCGGGACCCCCGCCGCCGTCGATGTGCACGATCCTGCGGTGCCCGAGCTCGACCAGGTAGTCCATGGCCTGCCTGACCCCCTTGCTCTCCGCGCTGTGCACGAAGTCCACCCGGGCCCGCGGCACCCGGCGGCTGACCGACACGGTCACGGCGCGCCGGCCGAGTTCGTCCAGGTAGGCGGGGTCCGCGTCCGGGCCGAGCAGGATCAGCGCCTCGCAGCGGTGGCCGAGCAGCGCCTCGACCGCCTTCTCCTCGCTGCGGCCCTGGGCGGCGGCGGAGAGCAGCACGTCGTAGCCGAGCCGCTCGGCCTCCGGGTAGATGCCCTCGATGAGATCGGTGTGGAAGGTCTGGTGGACGGTGAACATCACGCCGAGGGTGCGGCTGCGGCCCCGGGCCAGCAGCCGGGCCGCGCTGTCGGGGCGGTAGCCGATCTCGTCGGCGACCCGCAGCACCCGTTCGCGCGTCTCCTGGCTCGCACCCGGCTGGTTGCGGAACACGATCGACACCAGCGCCCGGGAGACACCCGCCCTGTCGGCGACGTCGGCCATCGTCGGTCGCTGTCTGCGCGCCGCATCCACGTGTGCACCCACCCTTCGACGAACCCACCCTAGGGCCTGTCCCGGGAAGCTCCTGGAAATCCCGGGCAACAAGGTATTGACATGACATTCGGACAGGGGTCATCGTACTCGCACTAGAGCGCGCTAGTAGAGCGCGACAAAGGCCCGCCTCACGCGGCAGAGTCCCCTCCCCGAAGGACACTCCATGGCAACGGCGCCCTCCGCCCTCCGCACCACCGCCGGCAACCTGTGCCTGGGCTCGGCACCCGACTCCTGGGGCATCTGGTTCCCCGAGGACGAGCACCAGGTCCCGTACACCCGCTTCCTCGACGAGCTGAGGCACGCCGGCTACGAGTGGCTCGAACTCGGCCCCTACGGCTACCTTCCGACCGACCCGCGGCGGCTGAAGGAGGAACTCGACGCCCGCGGGCTCAACGTCTCCGGGGGCACCGCGTTCGGCGCGCTGCACCGCCCGGAGGCCTGGGACGAGATGCTCGCCCATGTCCGGCAGGTCGCCACGCTGACCCAGGCCGCCGGCGCCCACCACCTGGTCCTCATCCCGCCCATGTACCGGGACGAGCGGACCGGCGCGTTCACCGAGCCGCCCGAACTGACCGCCGAGCAGTGGGCGGGCTTCGGCAAGGCCGCCGACCGGCTCGGCAGGCTGCTCCTCGACGAGTACGACGTGCGCCTCGTCATCCACCCGCACGCCGACAGCCACATCCAGACCCAGCCCGAGATCGAGCGCCTGCTGAACGAGTCCGACGGCCGGTACACGAACCTGTGCCTGGACACCGGTCACGTGGCCTACGGGGGCGGTGACAACGTCGACCTGATCCGCCGCTTCGGCGAGCGCGTCGGCTACGTCCACATCAAGCAGATGGACCCGGAGATCCTGGCCCAGGTCGCGGCCGAGGACCTCGGCTTCGGCGAGGCCGTGAAGAGGGGCGTGTGCGTGTCGCCGCCGGCCGGTGTGCCCGACCCGGCCGACGTGGTGGCCGAGCTGGCCGGGCTCGAGGCGGAGCTGTTCGTGATCGTCGAGCAGGACCTCTACCCGTGCGCCCCCGAGGTGCCGCTGCCCATCGCCACCAGCACCCGTGAGTACCTGAACGGCCACGGCCTGTCCGGTACCCGGCGCCCGAACCCGAACCCGTAGGAGGCGGCCGCATGGACGTCAGGGACGACACTGTCCAGGCCACCGTCCCCGCCGCCGCCCCGCCCTCCGTGGCGGTCTCCCGGCGGCTGCGGCTCGTCACGGTCATCGCCGCCGGCGCACTGGGCGCCACCCTCGCCCCGGCCACCGCGGCCATGATCGTCGCCCGCTTCGTGCTCGGCCTCGCGGTCGGTGGCGCGTCGGTGACCGTGCCGGTGCACCTCGCGGAGATCTCGCCAGCCGACCGGCGCGGTGCGCTGGTCACCCGCAACGAACTGATGATCGTCACCGGGCAGTTGCCGGCCTTCACCGCGAACGCGGCCACCGCGCGCGCCCTGGCGCGCTTCTCCTGACCCCTGAAGGGACGACCATGACCGTACGTGTAGGAGTCATCGGCGCCGGCTGGATCGGCAACGAGCACATCCAGCGTCTCACCCACACCGTCACCGGCGCCCGCGTCACCGCGGTCACCGACATCGACCCGGCCCGCGCCGCCGAGGCCGCGGAGCCGGCCGGCGCCCGGGTGCTGCCCGACGGGGCGGCCGTGGTCGCGGCGGACGACGTCGACGCCGTACTCGTCACCTCCTGGGGGCCCAGCCACGCCGAACACGTGCTGAACGCCGTCGCCGCCGGGAAGCCGGTGTTCTGCGAGAAGCCCCTCGCCACCACCGCCGAGGACTGCCTGAAGATCGTCGAGGCCGAGCAGGCGCACGGCCGCCGCCTGGTCCAGGTCGGCTTCATGCGCCGCTACGACGCCGGCTACCGGCAGCTGAAGCAGGTCATCGAGTCGGGGAGGATCGGGGAGCCGCTGATCGTGCACTGCGCCCACCGCAACCCGGCCGTCCCGGAGTCGTACACCTCCGCGATGGCCGCGCTGGACACGGCGGTGCACGAGGTCGACGTACTGCGCTGGCTCCTCGACGACGAGATCGTCTCCACCCAGGTGATCACCCCGCGCGCCACGAGCAAGCGGTTCGAGCACCTGAAGGACCCGCAGATCATGCTCTTCGAGACCGCCAGGGGCGTCCGCGTCGACCTGGAGGTCTTCGTCAACTGCCAGTACGGCTACGACATCCAGTGCGAGGCGGTGGGCGAGGAGGGCCTGGTCCGGCTGCCCGACCCGGCCGCGGTCGGCGTCCGCACCACCGGACAGCACAGCACGGCCGTCCTCACGGACTGGGTGGGGCGCTTCAAGGAAGCCTTCGACACCGAGTTCCGGGAGTGGATCGCCGCTCTTGAGGCGGGCCAGGAGCCCACCGGCCCCTCCGCCTGGGACGGTTACGCCGCCACCGTCATCACCGCCGCGACCGTCGAGGCCCTGGAGTCGGGCACCGTCGTCGCCACCGGTCTCAAGCCCCGCCCGGCCTTCTACGGAGGTACCGCGTGAAGATCGCCCTCGATCCCTACATGTTCCGCGCCCTGCCGATCGACGACATGGTGCGCACGGTCGCCGAACTGGGCTACGAGTACATCGAGTTGTCGCCGCGTGACGACTTCATGCCGTTCTTCCTGCACCCGCGCGCGGACGACGGGCGGATCGCGGAGCTGAAGAACGCGCTGCGCACGTACGGCGTGCGGCTGTCGTCCGTGCTGCCGCTCTACAAGTGGTCGTCCCCGGACGAGACCGAACGGCAGGCGGCCGTCCGCTACTGGAAGCGGATGATCGAGATCACCTCCGACCTCGGATGCCCGCTGATGAACAGCGAGTTCAACGGCCGTCCGGAGCGGGCGGCCGAGAGCGAGGCCGCGTTCTGGCGGTCACTGGAGGAGTTGCTGCCGGTGTTCGAGCGCGAGGGCATCGCCCTGAACCTGGAGGCTCACCCGGACGACTTCTGCGAGGAGAACACCCCGGCGGTCGACCTGGTCCGCGCGGTCAACAGGCCGTGGGTGAACTACCTCTACTGCGCCCCGCACTCCTTCCACCTCTCCGGCGCCGACCCCACGGCCGACATCGCGGCGATGATGCGGTACGCCGGTGACAAGCTCCAGCACGTGCACATCGCGGACTCCTTCAACCACAAGGGCTCCAGCGGGCTGCGCTACATCCTCAACCCGCCCGGCACCGCCGCCCGCGTCCACCAGCACCTGGACATCGGCCAGGGCGAGGTCGACTGGGACGCCTTCTTCGGCGCCCTGCGCGAACTGGACTTCGACGGTGTCGCCACCGCCTGCGTCTTCGCCTGGGAGGAACGGGCGCGCGAGTCCTCGGCGTTCATGCTGGACCGCATCAGGAAGGAGCTCGCGGCCTAGGCGCTCCGCCGGCAGCGCTGGGATATGCCGTCAGTCGGCTGCGGCGCCGTCGTGGCTGGTCGCGCAGTTCCCCGCGCCCCTTACGGGGCGCTGCCGAACCGCAGCGGACTTCGCCAGGCCCGCTTGACCGAGAGCCTCCTCGATCGCCGTCAGCCAGTCGTCGACCGGTCCGGCCGTCAGCAACCCGCTTCCCGCACCGGCGAGTTGACCCGCGGCCGGGCGCAGCGCCGCCAGGCAGCGGCGCAGGGCCGGACGGTCGCCGAGTGCCAGGGCGACGGCCGCCACGACACACCACAGCGCCTCCTGCACGAGGTCGGCAGGAGGCTCGGGCAGCCCGCGAAGCCCGTCACGCGCCGCCGCTTCGTCGTCGGCGGCGAGGGCGAGCGCGGGCCTGATCCAGGGGAGATACGGCCCCCAGTCGGCGCCCGGGTCGACGGCGTCCCGGATGCCGTACGGCCGCTCCGCCAGGCGGCGGCAGAGCAGCGCGAAGGGCAGCAGCCCCTCACGCACCCCGGGCATACCGGGCCCGTCGAGGAGCCGCCCGACCGCACGGTAGGCGACCTCTGCAGCACCGTCAGGACCGAGGGCCGCTCCCCTCCCACAGGCCGCCCGACCACCGACGCCGGACACGGGCCCGCCCACATCACGAGCCGCAGCCGCCTCGACGCCCGGCACCAACCCGCCGGGCCGGCGCGTCGTGACAGCCTCGGCGTCCGGAACCAACCCGCCCACCCCACGAACCGCAGCCGCCTCGACACCCGGCACCAACCCGCCGGTCCCACAAGCCGCAGCCGCCTCGTCACCGGGCACCAACCCGCCGGTCCCACGAACCGTGACAGCCTCGGCGTCCGGAACCAACCCGCCCACCCCACAAGCCGCAGCCGCCTCGGCGTCCGGCACCAACCCGCCGGGCCGGCGCGTCGTGACAGCGTCAGCGTCGGGGAGCGGCGCTCGCCCGCTCCCTCCCACCGCTCCGCCCCGGCCCGAATCGGACCCGCTGCAGGCCGAATCCGGCCCACCGTCCCGCTCAGCCGCCCCGCCCCGGCCCGAGTCCAGCCCACCATCCCGCGTGGCCCGCCTGCCGGAAACCGGTGCGTGCCTCTCCCGGCTGCTGTCTGCTTCTTCCCCGACGTGCCCTGTATCGGCCGTCGCCGCCAGGCGTAGCGCCCGGTATCCCCTCGTGAACACCGCGACCAGCGGCAGTTCGTGGCGGTCGGCCAACCGGTCGGCTGCTTCGGCGTGTTCGTCGGCCGTCGTGAAGTCGGCGAGGGCGGCACGCGCCTGCACCCGGATCAGGTGGCCGAGTACCTGGTAGGTGACCAGGTCGTGCCGGGCGGCCAGGGCGACCAGTTCGGTGCCGATGGCGTCGCGGCGCGGGGCGAGGCCGGTCCGGGTGCAGGACTGCATGAAGGCGCCGTTGAGGGCGAAGGCGAGCAGCGCCGGGTCGTCCAGGCGGCGGGCGAGGCGTTCCGCCTCGGCGGCGGCTGCCACGGCGCGGTCGGAGCGGGTGCCGCGTGACTCCAGGGCGACGGTGGCGAGCAGCCGGCAGCGGGCCGCGTCCTGGGCCGGGGTGGCGGGGAGACGGGCCAGTGCCCGTTCGGCGGCCCCGACGATGCGGCGGGCGCCCACCTCGTCGTCGGACCGGGTCCAGATCGCGGGGACGTCGTAGGCGCCGATGACCCGGGCGGTGAGTTCCGGGTCGCCGAACTCCTCGGCCGCCGTGATCGCAGCGAGCCGGTGTTCGCGGGCGGCGGCCAGCCCGCCGGATCCGGTCACCGCGAGGGTGCGCAGCAGTCCGACGGTCGATTCGAGCCGGGCCCGGGCACCGGCGGCGACGGTACGGTCGTACGCCTCGGCCGCCCGGGACCAGACCTGGGCCGCCGTGGCCTCCGGGGTGGCGGGGGCGTCCAGGCCGGGGTCCTGGGCGAGCACGTCGGCCTCCAGCCGGCGCAGCGCCCTGCCGGGGTCGACGCCCAGCTCGCCGGCGAGGGTCGCGCGGGCCCGGCGCAGCACCGCGAGGGCGTCGCCCTGGCGGCCGGTCCGGTAGAGGGCGAGCGCGAGCAGCCGCCAGGCCTCCTCGCGCCACGGGTGCCCGATGAGATGGGCGTCCAGGTCGGGCACCGCCTCGGCCGCCCGGCCCGCCGCCAGCAGCGCCTCGGCCCGCTGCTCCACGGCCCGCAGCCGCAGCTCGGCGAGGCGGGCCCGCTCGCCCCCGCACCACTCCTCGTCCGCGAACTCGGCGTAGGCGGGCCCTCGCCACAGCTCCAGCGCCTCCCCCAGCTGCCACGCGGCCCGCCCGGGCTCGTCCTGCCCGGCGGCTGCCACGGCCCGCTCGAACCGCCAGGCGTCGACGGCTTCGGCGCGCAGGGCGTAGCCGGGGCCGTCGGTGACCAGCAGCCGGGCGGGGGTGCGGGGCGGCCGGTCGGGTTCGAGGGCCCGCCGCAGATCGCCCACGAAGGTGCGGACGGCACCGACGGCGGTGGGCGGCGGCTCCGCCCAGAGGTCGGCGACCAGCCGGGCGACGGGCACCACGCGTCTGCGGGCGACGATCAGCCGGGCCAGTACGGCGCGGTGCCGAGGGCCCTTCAGGGCGAGCGGGAGGCCGGCCCGCTCGGCCGTGACGGGTCCGAGCACCCCGAAGGCGACCTGGTCGATCCTCACCCGCCCACCGTACGTGCTGCTGATCGGCTGCTGATCCGGGCGCGGGAGTCTCGGCGCATGAACATCCCTGGTTTTCAGCAGCACCGCGTCCCGGTCGCGGACGGCGTCGCCCTGCACGCGGCGGTCGGCGGCGCCGGCAGCCCGGTCGTCCTGCTGCACGGTTTCCCCCAGACCCATCTGATGTGGCGGCACGTGGCCGCCGGCCTCGCGGACGGGCACACCGTGATCTGTCCCGACCTGCGCGGCTACGGCGCCAGCGACAAGCCGGCCGGTTCGGACGGGACCGCGTACGCGAAGCGGACCATGGCCGCGGACATCGTGACGCTCGCCCGGGCCCTCGGCCACGAGCGTTTCGCGCTGGCCGGGCACGACCGGGGCGCGCTGGTCGCCTTCCGGGCCGGGCTCGACCATCCGGAGGCAGTCACGCACCTGGCCCTGCTGGACGTCCTGCCCACCCTGGACATGTGGGAGGTGCTGCACGGGGCCACGGCCGCGGTCGCCTTCCATCTGTACCTGATGGCGCAACCGCCCGGTCTGCCGGAGGAGTTGATCGGCGCGGCCCCGGACCTGTTCTTCGGCCACTTCCTGGACCTGTGGACGCGCGACCCCGGGGCGATCCCCACCGACGTCCGCGCCGCCTATCTCGCGGCCTGCCGGGCGGCGGTGCCCTCGATCGTGGCCGACTACCGGGCCTCGGCCGGGGTCGACACCGAGCACGACCGGGCCGACCGGGCCGCCGGAAACGTGTTGCGCATGCCGGTCACCGTCCTCCAGCAGGACTGGGGCGCCGCCCTCGGCTACGACGCGGCCGCCCTGTGGCGGGCCTGGGCGCCCGACCTGGAGCACCACACGGTGAGCTGCGGTCACTTCATGGCGGAGGAGGCGCCGGACGAGGTGAGTGCGGCGCTGCGGAAGCTGCTGAGCCGCTGACGGGTGTCGTCGGGTCCGGCGGTCCGGCACCCCTGAGGTGCCGGACCGCACCGCAGACGCGGCTCAGGCCTTGGTGAGGGTGATGTCCTGCTCGCCGGTGGCGTGGAAGGACGGCAGCGGCAGGCCGCCCGTGTTGCGCAGTTCCAGGATCGTGGCCTCGACGTGGGCCGCGCCGGGCTTCAGCTTCTCCGAGGTGACCGAGCCGGTGTTCTCCCAGTGGTGCTCGGCGCCGTCGCACACGGCCTGGGTGCCGCCGATGCCGTGCCGGTAGTTCGGGGTGTCCTGGCTGAGCGAGGAGCTGATGAACACCGGCCCGGTGGCACCGGTGCAGGTGTAGGTGCCGGACAGGGTGACGGTGCCGTCATCGGCGAGACGGCCGGTGGGGTCGACGGTCACGGACTCGGCGGGGGCGGCGGTCGGGGCCGCGGTCGCGGGGGCGACGGCGGCGCACAGCAGGGCGGCGGAACCGAGGGCCGCCGCGAGGACGGGGCGTAGGGGCATGGCTTCCTTCCCGGATCATGAGGGGGGATGCCCTGGATACCCGGCGTTCGGGCCCCGGGGCGTGACCGTCACTCCTTCGGTGGCGCGTCCCGCCGTGCCGGAGAGCCCGGGCGTGTCCCGGAGACGCGGCGACCGTCGTGGCCGCGTCCGGGAGTTGTCCGCGTGTTGTCACAGGTCGCGGCGGGGGGTTCCCGGGCGTTCACGGCAGGAGCATGGTCTGGTCATGCCGGTCGGCGTCCATGCCGGAGGCAGACCCGTGGAGGTGCGCCATGTGTTCCCACCAGTCCCCGAGCGCGACGGCCGACCGCGGCCTGGCGCACATCGTCGCCGCCCACCCCGAGCAGGGCTGGACCCTGCTGTGCGACGGGGCGATCGTCTTCGACGACACCGGCGAGCTGCACCCCGACGGCAGCGTGGTCCCGCCGCACCGCGGCCCGGCGGACCGCCTCGCCGTCGCCGCCTGACCCGGCGCCAGGGGCCGGGGCGGGAACCGGAATCCTGACTCTCATTCAGCCGGGCACCGAAGGTGACCAGCAGTGATGCCGGGGACCTAAAATGATCAACGTGCCCGAGCAACACGCCCCGAGGTCCCTCATCGTCACGCTCTACGGCGCCTACGGCCGCCTCCTGCCCGGCCCGGTGCCCGTCGCCGAGCTGATCCGGCTACTGGCCGCCGTGGGCGTTGACGCCCCCTCCGTACGTTCGTCGGTGTCCCGGCTGAAACGGCGCGGGCTGCTCGCCCCGGCCCGTACCGCGCGGGGCGCCGCCGGGTACGAACTCTCCGCCGAGGCACGGCAGTTGCTCGACGACGGCGCCCGCCGGGTGTACGCCTGCGCGCCGCCGGAGGACGAGGGCTGGGTGCTCGCGGTGTTCTCGGTGCCCGAGTCCGAGCGGCAGAAACGGCATGTCCTGCGCTCCCGGCTGGCCGGTCTCGGCTTCGGCACCGCCGCGCCGGGCGTGTGGATCGCCCCGGCCCGGCTGTTCGAGGAGACCCGGCACACGCTGTGCCGGCTCGGCCTCGACCCGTACGTGGACTTCTTCCGGGGTGACCACCTCGGCTTCGCCCCCACCACCGAGGCGGTCGCCCGCTGGTGGGACCTGACGGCGATCGCCAAGGCGCACGAGCAGTTCCTCGACGCCCACGAGCCGGTGCTGCGCGGGTGGGAGCACCGGGCGGACACCCCGCCCGAGGACGCCTACCGCGACTATCTGCGCGCCCTCGACTCCTGGCGTCACCTGCCCTACACCGACCCCGGGCTGCCGGCGAGCCTGCTGCCCGCCGACTGGCCGGGGACCCGCTCGGCGGCCGTCTTCCATGCCCTGCACGAACGGCTTCGGGAGGCCGGAGGCACCTTCGTCGGCCTGTGACCGACCCCTGTGCGCCGTGTTGCCGACTCTGTGAACGGACGCCCTTGTGTGAAATGTTCATTGCAGGGCGCTGTGACCTCTTGCGTACCAGGAGTCACTCAGTTAAACCTCAGCTTCCTTAACCACTCCTCTCAGACTTCTTACCTACCCTTCGACGGGTCGTACGCGAGTTCGCCGAGAAGGTAAGGAAGAGGTCTGTTGCGCATGACCACCACGCCAAGGGCTCAGGGAGCCACGGTCTGGCTGACGGGGCTGCCGAGCGCGGGCAAGACGACGATCGCTCGCCTCCTCGGCGACCGGCTCAAGGCCGAGGGACACCGCGTGGAGGTCCTCGACGGCGACGAGATACGCCGCTTCCTCTCGGCCGGCCTCGGCTTCTCCCGGGAGGACCGCAACACCAACGTGCAGCGCATCGGCCTGGTCTCCGAGGTGCTCGCACGCAACGGCGTGCTCTCCGTCGTCCCGGTCATCGCCCCCTACGCCGACAGCCGCGAGGCCGTGCGGAGCCGGCACGAGAAGAGCGGGACGCCGTACCTGGAGGTGCACGTGGCGACCCCGGTCGAGGTGTGCAGCGAGCGGGACGTGAAGGGCCTGTACGCCAAGCAGGCCGCGGGCGAGATGACCGGGCTGACCGGCGTCGACGACCCGTACGAGCCGCCCACCGATCCCGCGCTGGTGCTGCGCACCCAGGACCAGACCCCGCAGGAGTCGGCGGCCGCGGTGCACGCGCTGCTGGTGGAGCGGGGGCTGGCATGAGCACCTTCACGCTGTCGCATCTGGACGCGCTGGAGTCCGAGGCGGTCCACATCTTCCGCGAGGTGGCGGGCGAGTTCGAACGGCCGGTGATCCTCTTCTCCGGCGGCAAGGACTCCATCGTCATGCTGCACCTCGCCCTGAAGGCCTTCGCCCCCGCCGCGATCCCCTTCTCCCTGCTGCACGTGGACACCGGACACAACTTCCCCGAGGTCCTCGAATACCGGGACCGCACGGTCGAGCGGCACGGACTGCGCCTCCACGTGGCCTCCGTACAGGACTACATCGACCGCGGTGTGCTCCGCGAGCGGCCCGACGGCGTCCGCAACCCGCTGCAGACCGTGCCGCTGACGGAGAAGATCCAGAGCGAGAAGTTCGACGCCGTCTTCGGCGGCGGCCGCCGCGACGAGGAGAAGGCCCGCGCCAAGGAACGCGTGTTCTCCCTGCGCGACGAGTTCTCCCAGTGGGACCCCCGCCGCCAGCGCCCCGAGCTGTGGAACCTCTACAACGGCCGGCACGCCCCCGGCGAACACGTCCGCGTCTTCCCGCTCTCCAACTGGACCGAGCTGGACGTCTGGCAGTACATCGCCCGCGAGGAGATCGAACTCCCGCAGATCTACTACGCCCACCACCGCGAGGTCTTCCAGCGCAACGGCATGTGGCTGACCGCCGGCGAGTGGGGCGGCCCGAAGGCCGGCGAGACCGTCGAGAAGCGGCAGGTGCGCTACCGGACCGTCGGTGACATGTCCTGTACCGGCGCGGTGGACTCCGGCGCCGACAGCATCGAGAAGGTGATCACCGAGATCGCCGCCTCCCGGCTCACCGAGCGCGGCGCCACCCGGGCCGACGACAAGCTCTCCGAGGCCGCGATGGAAGACCGCAAGCGCGAGGGGTACTTCTAGCCATGACGGGCACCACCATCGACACCCTGCGGTTCGCGACCGCCGGCTCCGTCGACGACGGCAAGTCCACCCTGGTCGGACGGCTGCTGCACGACTCCAAGTCGGTCCTCACCGACCAGCTGGAGGCCGTCGAACGCGCCTCGGCCAGCCGCGGTCAGGACACCCCCGACCTCGCTCTTCTCACCGACGGCCTGCGCGCCGAGCGGGAACAGGGCATCACCATCGACGTGGCCTACCGCTACTTCGCCACCCCGAAGCGCCGGTTCATCCTCGCCGACACCCCCGGCCACGTGCAGTACACCCGCAACATGGTCACCGGCGCCTCCACCGCCGAGCTGACCGTGATCCTGGTCGACGCCCGCAACGGCGTCGTCGAGCAGACCCGGCGGCACGCGGCCGTGGCCGCCCTGCTCCGGGTCCCGCACGTCGTCCTCGCGGTCAACAAGATGGACCTGGTCGGCTACGAGCGGGCCGGGTTCGAGCGGATCGTCGCCGACTTCACCGCCCAGACCGCGGAGCTGGGGCTCCCGGAGGTCACCGCGATCCCGGTCTCGGCGCTGGTGGGCGACAACGTCGTCGACCGTTCCGCGCACATGGGCTGGTACGACGGCCCGGCGCTCCTGGAGTTCCTGGAGAACGTCCCGGTGGCCGCGGCCGCGGCCGACGCCCCGGCCCGCTTCCCGGTCCAGTACGTCATCCGGCACGGTGACCTCCGGCACTACGCGGGCCAGCTGGTCTCCGGCTCGCTGCGGGTCGGCGACCGGGTCACCGTCCACCCCTCCGGGGAGTCCTCCACGATCGCGGCGATCGACGTGCTCGGCACCGAGGTCGAGGCGGCCCATGCCCCGCAGTCCATCGGGGTGCGCCTGGCCGACCAGCGGGACGTCTCGCGCGGCGACATGATCACCGCTGGCCCCGAGGCGCCCCTGCTCACCCAGGACGTGTCGGCGGCCGTGTGCCACCTGGCCGACCGGCCGCTCAGGGTCGGCGACCGGGTGCTGCTCAAGCACTCGACCCGGACCGTCAAGGCGATCGTCCGCGACCTGGCGGGCGCCACCGAGCTCACCGCCAACGACCTGGGCCGGATCACCCTGCGCAGCGCCGAGCCGCTGCCGCTGGACGCCTACGCGGTCTCCCGCCGTACCGGCGCGTTCATCCTGATCGACCCGGCGGACGGCGCGACGCTGACCGCGGGGATGGTCGAGTTCGGCTGATCCCCTCCACCGTGAAAGAGCCCCCGGAAACCGGGGGCTCTTTCGTGTGTACCGCGTCACAAGGTCACGGCGCGTCAATAACGCGGTAACAGCCGAGCCGGATGTGCGAGAGGGGCCCATGGACGGGGTAAGCCACCCGTTACCGGGACGAAGGTCCCGTCAGGGGGGTGCCGACAGCCCCCGGGACGGGACCCGTACCATTCCTACAGTTGAAAGCAGGACAAGCAGTGATCGCCTGCGCCATGAACGGAATCGCCGTGTACGAACCACCTTCCGCAGCCGCCTCCTGGCGTATCGCGCTGCCGCACACCGTGGCGGCCGTGCCGGTCGCCCGTGCCCTGGTTCGTTCGGCGATGGAGGAGACGGACCACGCGGCCGACGCCGACACCGCCGAGCTGCTCACCGCGGAGCTGGTCGCCAACGCCGTGGAGCACACCGCCGGCAAGGGGCCCATAGAGCTGATCGTCGAGCTGATGCCGGGCGGCTGCAAGGTCGAGGTGCACGACCCGGACCCGGCGCCGCCCGGTCATCTCACCCGTCCGGTGATCGAGGAGCCCGACCCCATGCAGGAGGGCGGGCGCGGCCTGCTGCTGATCCGCGCCCTGAGCTCGTCCTGCGGGCACCGCCCCACCGAGTCCGGCAAGGCGGTGTGGTTCAGGCTTCCTGTAGTACCGCGTCAGTGGCGTCCGGCGTGACCGCGTCGCTCTTCGCGAGGGCCAGCGTGGAGTTCCGGCGCCCGTACCCGACGTAGACGAGCAGGCCCACGGCCAGGAAGACGGCGAACTGGATCCATGTCGTCCACCCGGTCTCGTACATCAGATAGAGGCAGAAGCCGACACCCAGCAGCGGCAGGACCGGGTGGAGCGGCACCCGGAAGGTGCGGGCGAGGGCCGGTTCGCGGCGGCGCAGGGCGATCACCGCGATGTTCACCACGGCCATGATCGCGAGGGTGCCGATGGTGCAGAGGTTCATCACCGCGTCCAGCGAGGCGAAGGCCGCCGGGAGCGCGAAGACGGCCGCGACGATCACGGTGCCGGCCACCGGGGTGGCGGTCCTCGGGGAGACCTTCTCGAAGACGCGCGGGATCAGCCCGTCCCGGGACATGGACATCAGGATGCGGGTCTGGCCGTACATCACCGCGAGGACGACCGAGGCGATGGCGACGACCGCGCCGAAGGCGATCACTCCGCCGCCGATGGTGGATCCGGTGACCTGGTTGACGACGTAGGAGAGGGCGGCGGGACGCCCCGCGACCCGGCCGCCGCCGATGGCGCCGATGGCGGCCAGCGCGACCGCGCAGTACAGCAGGGTGACCACGGCCATGCAGACGAGGATGGCGACCGGGATGTCCCGGCGCGGGTTCCTGGCCTCCTCACCGGCCGTGGTGATCGCGTCGAAGCCGATGTAGGAGAAGAACGCGGCGGTGGTGCCCGCGCCGATGCCGCCGAGGCCGGCCGGGGAGAACGGCGCGAGGTTGCCGTCCTTGAAGGCGCTGAAGCCGATCGCGCAGAACGCGACCAGGACGACCAGCTTCACGGCCGCCATCGCGGCGGTGGCCCGGGCGCTCTCCCGGACCCCGCGCACCAGCAGTACGGCGGCCATGGCGATGACGACGACGGCGGGCAGGTTCACGATCCCGCCGTCGCCGGGTCCCGCGGACAGGGCGTGCGGGAGCTGGAGGCCGGTGAGGCTGTGCAGCAGTTCGTTGACGTACTGACTCCAGCCGACCGCGACGGCCGAGATCGAGATGCCGTACTCCAGGAGCAGGCACCAGCCGACCAGGAACGCGGTGGACTCGCCGAGGCCCGCGTAGGCGAAGGAGTACGAGGATCCGGAGACCGGGATCGCGCCGCCCAGCTCGGCGAAGGAGAGAGCGGTGAAGACGCAGGTGACCGCGGCGAGGACGAAGGAGACGACGACGGCAGGGCCGGCCTGGGCGACCGAGTCGGAGAGGCCGACGAAGATGCCGGTGCCGACGATCGCGCCGATGCCGAAGCAGATCAGCTGGAACAGGCCCATGGTGCGGCGGAGGCCGTGGCCCTCCCGGTCGGCGCCGGATTCGGCCACCAGGAGGTGCGGGGACTTGATGCGGGGCATGCGGGTGGTGCTCGTTTCTGGTGGTGCGGGTGCGATCCCGGGTCGGTCGCGGTGGCGGCTCCGGCGAGGGGTGGTGCCGGGCCGCCGCACAGGATAGGGCTGGTCAGGCGAGTGTGGCCACCAGGACCGCCTTGATGGTGTGCATCCGGTTCTCGGCCTCGTCGAAGACGACCGAGTGCTCGGACTCGAACACCTCGTCGGTGACCTCCAGCTCGGTGAGCCCGTGGCGCTCGTGGATCTCGCGGCCGACGACGGTGCCGAGGTCGTGGAAGGCCGGCAGGCAGTGCAGGAACTTGACGTCGGGGTTGCCGGTGGCGCGCAGCACCTCCATGGTGACGGCGTAGGGGCCGAGCAGCGCGATGCGCTCGTCCCAGACCTCCTTGGGCTCTCCCATCGACACCCAGACGTCGGTGGCGACGAAGTCGGTGTCGCGCACGCCGTCCTTCACGTCCTCGGTGAGGGTGATCCGGGCGCCGGACGCGCCGGCGAGTTGCTGGGCCAGCTCGACGATGGTCTCGTCCGGCCACAGCAGCCGGGGCGCGACGATCCGGACGTCCATGCCGAGCAGGGCGCCGGTGACGAGGTAGGAGTTGCCCATGTTGTACCGGGCGTCGCCGAGGTAGGCGAAGGCGATCTCCGCGAGCGGCTTGTCGCAGTGCTCGGTCATGGTGAGCACGTCGGCGAGCATCTGGGTGGGGTGCCACTCGTCGGTGAGGCCGTTGTAGACGGGCACTCCGGCGAACGCGGCCAGCTCCTCGACGACGCCCTGGCCGTGCCCGCGGTACTCGATCGCGTCGTACATCCGGCCGAGGACCCGGGCGGTGTCCTTCACCGACTCCTTGTGCCCGAGCTGCGAGCCGGCCGGGTCGAGGTAGGTGGTGGACGCCCCCTGGTCGGCGGCGGCGACCTCGAAGGCGCAGCGGGTGCGGGTGGAGGTCTTCTCGAAGACCAGCGCGATGTTCCTGCCCCGCAGGTACTGCGTCTCGGTCCCGGCCTTCTTGGCCGCCTTCAGCTCGGCGGCCAGCTCGACCAGCCCGCGGAACTCCTCCTGGGTGAAGTCCAGCTCCTTGAGGAAGTGGCGGCCGGCGAGGGCGGTCGGGACAGTCGCCATGGGGGACGCTCCAGCGGTAGGGGTCGGCTTCGGGACTTTGGAAGTCTATACGATGTTCCACATTTCTATACGGCCGGGTGCCTCACACCGCGTCCCGCGCCACCGGGCAGCTCATGCACCGCGGCCCGCCCCTCCCCCGCCCCAGTTCACTCCCCGGGATCTCGATCACCTCGATGCCCCGCTTGCGCAGATGGGTGTTGGTGGTGGAGTTGCGCTCGTAGGCGACGACGACACCGGGTTCGACGGCGAGGACGTTGCAGCCGTCGTCCCACTGTTCGCGCTCGGCCGCGTGCACGTCCTGGGTGGCGGTCAGGACCCGGATCTCGCTGAGGCCGAGGGCGGCGGCGATCGCCCGGTGCATGTGCTCCGGCGGATGGTCGGTGACCTTGAGCTCCTTGTCGTCGGTGCCCGGTTCGATGGTGTACGAGCGGAGCATGCCGAGCCCGGCGTACTGGGTGAAGGTGTCGCCGTCGACCATCGTCATCACGGTGTCGAGGTGCATGAAGGCGCGCCGCTTCGGCATGTCCAGGGCGACGATGGTCTGCGCCGAGCCGGCCGCGAACAGCTTGTGCGCGAGCATCTCGACGGCCTGCGGGGTGGTGCGCTCGCTCATGCCGATCAGGACGGCGCCGTTGCCGATCACCAGGACGTCGCCGCCCTCGATGGTGGAGGGGTAGGCGGCCTGGCCCTCCGACCAGACATGGAACGTTTCGCCACGGAAGAGCGGGTGGTGCCGGTAGATCGCCTCGAAGTGCACGGTCTCGCGCTGCCGGGCGGGCCAGCGCATGGCGTTGATGGAGACGCCGTCGTAGACCCAGGCGGAGGTGTCGCGGGTGAAGAGGTGGTTGGGGAGGGGCTGGAGGAGGAAGTCGTCGAGGTCCATGACGTGGAAGCGGACCGAGGTGGGCTCCTCGTGGGCGGCCAGGAACTCCCGTTTGGTCATGCCGCCGACCAGCGCCTCGGCCAGCTCGCGCGCCGGCAGTCGCTCGAAGGAGGCGCGCAGGTGGTCGGTGGCGAGGGGGCCGTACTCCTTCTCGTCGAAGACCCGGTCCAGGACGAGGGTGCGGGCGGCCGGGATCGCCAGCGCCTCTTCGAGCAGGTCGCCGAAGAGATGGACGGCGACCCCGCGGTCGCGCAGCACGTCGGCGAACCCGTCGTGCTCGGCCCGGGCCCGGCGCACCCAGAGGACGTCGTCGAAGAGGAGGGCGTCCTTGTTGCTCGGGGTGAGCCTTTTGAGCTCCAGATCCGGCCGGTGCAGGATGACGCGGCGCAGCCGCCCGGCCTCGGAGTCGACATGGAATCCCATGTCTCCATCCTGACCATCGCGGACCGTGTTCACCCCCCGCTCGACCGTTTCTGTCCGGGCCGCCCGGCCGTTTCCTCTTCTCGTCCCCTTGACGACAAGCAGCAGGAGGGCAATTATTGTCATGTTGACTCTTAATTGCGAGGGGGTTCCATGGCCGACATCACCCGGCGCCTGGGCTGGCGGCATCTGCGCGGGGCGCCGACGGCGCACGTCAGACACCACCGGGGCGAGAGGCTGCTGCACGACGGCCCGGGGCTCAGCTTCTGGTTCCGCCCGCTCACCGCGGCGATCTCCGAGGTCCCGGTCGACGACCGGGAGCTGGCGATGACCTTCCACGCCCGTACGGCCGACTTCCAGGACGTGGTGGTCCAGGCGACCGTCACCTACCGCGTCGGCGACCCGGCCGTCGCGGCCGCCCGCCTCGACTTCTCCATCGACCCGGACACCGGCGTCTGGCGCGGCACCCCCCTCGAACAGCTCGGCACCCTGCTCACGGAGACGGCCCAGCAGCACGCGCTGGACACGCTGGCCCGCACTCCGCTGGCGGAGGCGCTGGTGGACGGGGTCGCGGTGGTCCGGGAGCGGATCGCGGCCGGTCTGACGGCGGAACCGCGGCTGCCGGCCACCGGCATCGAGGTGGTGGCCGTCCGGGTGATGGCGCTGCGGCCGGAGCCCGAGGTGGAGCGGGCGCTGCGCACCCCGGCCCGTGAGCAGATCCAGCAGGAGGCCGACCGGGCGACCTACGAGCGGCGCGCGGTGGCCGTCGAGCGGGAGCGGGCGATCGCCGAGAACGAGCTGGCGAGCCAGATCGAACTGGCCCGCCGCGAAGAGCAGCTGGTCGAGCAGCGGGGCACCAACGCGCGGCGCGAGGCCGAGGAGCACGCGGCGGCGGACTCCGTCCGGGCGGCGGCGGAGGCGGCCCGGACGGTGAAACTGGCGGAGGCGGAGGCGGCCAGATCCGTGAAGCTGGCGGACGCCGAAGCGGCGCGCATGGTACGGCTGGCTGAGGCGGAGGCGGCCCGGTCCGTGAAGCTGGGCGAGGCGGAGGCGGACCGGTCGGTCACGCTCGCGCGGGCCGAGGCCGCGGGGGCGCGCGAGGTCGGCGAGGCGCGGGCCGCGGCGCAGTCGGCCTGGCTGCGGGTGCACGGCGAGGCGGACGTGGCCACGCTGCACGCCCTCACCGGCGCGCGGCTCGCCGAGAACCTGCCGCGCATCGACAGCGTGACCGTGTCGCCGGACGTGCTGACCGGGCTGCTGGCGAAGCTGGGATCGGCGGAGCAGGCGTGAACGCGGCGTGCAGGCCCCAGGCCGGGGGCCGCTCGGCGTGGCCGGCCGCCGCCACGGAAGACCGCTCCGCCCGGCTCCCGGGGGCGGCGCCATGAGCCTCGCGCCCCGCGCCGTGCTGGTCCACCGCACCACCGAGTACGAGGAGTTGGTGGCCCGGCACGGCACGCACGGCCAGGCCGCCTTCTTCCTGGCCTCCCGGGGCCGGGACATGGCCGAGGTCGCCGAGCGGCACCGGCGCACCCGGCGGGCGCTCGCCGAGGTGACCTCGGCGGTGCCGCCGGCCTGGCGCCAGGCCCGGGTCGAGCGGGCCGACCTCGACCGCTTCCTGTTCGCGCCCGAGGACGTGGTCGTGGTGGTCGGCCAGGACGGGCTGGTGGCGAACGTGGCCAAGTACCTGGACGGCCAGCCGGTGATCGGCATCGACACCGACCCCGGCCGCAACCCGGGGGTCCTGGTACGGCACCGGCCGGAGCAGGCGGCCGTGCTGCTGGCCTCGGTCACCGCCACGGCCACGGGGGCCGACGAGCTGACGATGGTCGAGGCGGTCGCCGACGACACCCAGCGGCTCGTGGCGCTCAACGAGATCTATCTGGGTAGCGCCGGTCATCAGACCGCCCGATACCGCCTGGGCCTTGAGGACGACGGGGGTGTCGTCGAGGCCCAGGCCTCCTCCGGGGTGCTGGTGGGCACCGGCACCGGGGCCACCGGCTGGCTGCGCTCGGTGTGGCAGGAGCGCGGCGCCCGGCTGGCGCTGCCCGCCCCCACGGAGGACCGCCTCCTCTGGTTCGTGCGGGAGGCGTGGCCGTCGCCCGCGACCGGGACCGCCCTGGTCGCCGGCGAGCTGACCGCCTCGGCCGCGCTGACCCTCACGGTCGAGTCGGACCGCCTGATCGCCTTCGGCGACGGCATCGAGACCGACGCCCTGGAGCTGGCCTGGGGGCAGACGGTCCGGGTGGGGGCGTGCGCGCGGCGGCTCCGGCTGGTCGGCTGACGCCGGGGCTCACAGCCTCGGGTCGACCGGCTCCGACTCCAGGGCCAGGACCCCGAAGACCGCCTCGTGCACCCGCCACAGCGGCTCGCCGTCCGCGAGACGGTCCAGGGCCTCCAGGCCGAGGGCGTACTCGCGGATCGCCAGCGACCGCTTGTGGTTGAGGAAGCGGCCCCGCAGCCGGGCGAGGTTGCCGGGTCGGGTGTACTCGGGTCCGTAGATGATCCGCAGATACTCCCGGCCCCGGCACTTGATGCCGGGCTGGACGAGCCGGCCCCGCCCGTCGCGGACCACCGCGCCGGCCGGCTTGACGACCATGCCCTCGCCGCCCCGGCCCGTCATCTCCAGCCACCAGTCGACGCCGGCCCGCACCGACTCCGGGTCGCCGGTGTCGACGTGGAGGCGTCGGGTGGTCTGCAGCAGGCCGGTGGAGTCGTGCTCCACCAGCCGGTCCAGAAGGGCGAGTTGCTCGTCGTGCGGGAGCGCGGCGAGGCTGCGGCCCTGGACCGCGAGGATCTGGAAGGGGGCGAGGCGCACCCCGTCCAGGCCCTCGGTGGTCCAGCAGTAGCGGCGGTAGGCGTCGGTGAACGCGGCCGCGTCGGCGGCGCGTTCGCGCTGCCGGTCGCGCAGCTCACCGATGTCTACACCGCGCGCCGCCGCCCGCTCCAGGGCGGCCAGCGCGCCCGGGAAGACCGCGCCGGAGGCGGCGCCGACGGCCGCGTACTGGGTGCGCAGCAGCCCGGAGGCCTTGAGCGACCAGGGCAGCAGTTCGGCGTCGAGGAGCAGCCAGTCGGTGCCGAGTTCGTCCCAGAGGCCGGCCGCGCCGACCGAGGCGCGGATCCGGCCGAGGATCTCCTCGGTCACCGACTCGTCGTCGAAGAACGGGCGTCCGGTGCGGGTGTAGAGGGAGCCGGTAGGGCCGGGCGCCACGCCGAAGCGCTTGTGCGCGACCTCCGCGTCCCGGCACACCAGCGCCACCGCCCGCGAACCCATGTGCTTCTCCTCGCACACCACCCGGGCGACCCCGTCCGCGGCGTACTGGGCGAAGGCCTCCATCGGGTGCTCCAGATAGCCGTCGACGTGCGAAGTGGCCGTCGGGGCCATGGTCGGCGGCAGGTACGGCAGCAGGCGCGGGTCGATCGCGAAACGGCTCATCACCTCCAGGGCGGCCGCCGCGTTCTCCTCGCGGACCGCGACCCGGCCCTGGTACCGCGTCTCCACGACCCGCCGGCCCTGCACGTCCGCCAGGTCCAGCGGGCGTCCGTCCTGGCCGCCGGGCGCCTCGGTGCGCAGCGGCCGGGCCGGCTCGTACCAGACCCGCTCGGCCGGTACGTCGACCAGCTGCCGCTCCGGCCAGCGCAGCGCGGTCAGCTTGCCGCCGAAGACGGCGCCGGTGTCCAGGCAGATGGTGTTGTTCAGCCAGGTGGCCTCCGGGACCGGGGTGTGGCCGTAGACGACGGCCGCGCGGCCCCGGTAGTCCTCGGCCCACGGGTAGCGCACCGGCAGGCCGAACTCGTCGGTCTCGCCGGTGGTCTCGCCGTACAGCGCGTGCGAACGGACCCGGCCTGAGGTGCGGCCGTGGTACTTCTCGGGCAGCCCGGCGTGGCAGACGACCAGCCTTCCGCCGTCGAGGACGTAGTGGCTGACCAGTCCGTCGATGAACTCCCGTACCTGGGCGCGGAACTCCTCGCTCTCGCCGTCCATCTGCTCGATGGTCTCGGCGAGTCCGTGGGTGTGCTGGACCTTGCGGCCCTTGAGATGGCGGCCGTACTTGTTCTCGTGGTTGCCCGGCACGCACAGGGCGTTGCCGGACCCGACCATCGACATCACCCGGCGCAGCACACCGGGGCTGTCGGGGCCGCGGTCGACGAGGTCGCCGACGAAGACGGCGGTACGGCCCTCGGGGTGCACGCCGTCGGTGTAGCCCAACTTGGCGAGCAGTACCTCCAGTTCGCCCGCACAGCCGTGGATGTCGCCGATGATGTCGAAGGGTCCGGTGAGGTGGGTCAGGTCGTTGAACCGCTTCTCGGTGACGACGGTCGCCGACTCGGCCTCCTCGACACCGCGCAGGACGTGCACCTTGCGGAAGCCCTCGCGCTCCAGGTGCCGCAGGGAGCGCCGCAGTTCGCGGATGTGGCGCTGGATGACCCGGCGCGGCATGTCGGCGCGGTCGGTGCGGGCCGCGTTGCGTTCGGCGCACACCTCCTCGGGCACGTCCAGGACGATCGCGATGGGCAGCACGTCGTACTGCCTGGCCAGGTCGACCAGCTGGCGCCGGGACTCCGGCTGCACGCTGGTCGCGTCGACGACCGTGCGGCGGCCGGCGGCGAGGCGCTTGCCGGCGATGTAGTGCAGGACGTCGAAGGCGTCCTTCGTGGCGCTCTGGTCGTTCTCGTCGTCGGAGACCAGGCCCCGGCAGAAGTCGGAGGAGATCACCTCGGTCGGCTTGAAGTGGCGTCGGGCGAAGGTGGACTTGCCGGAGCCGGAGGCGCCGACGAGGACGACCAGGGAGAGGTCGGTGACGGGGAGGACCCGTCCGGTGCGCTGTGACTCGGTCATGCCGCCTTCGCCTCCTTCGCGACGCGTACCGTGGCTGTGCTGATTTCAAAGACGGCCATCTGGGTGGGCGGCCCGACCTCGGGGTCGTCCGGTCCGACGGGGGTGAACTCGACGTCATAGCCGTGGAGTTCGGCAACCCGGTGGGCCCAGGCGCGGAACTGGGCGCGGGTCCACTCGAAGCGGTGGTCGCCGTGCCGGGTGTGGCCGGCGGGGAGGGTCTCCCAGCGGACGTTGTACTCGACGTTCGGAGTGGTCACGAGGACGGTGCGCGGGCGGGCGGCGCCGAACACGGCGTACTCCAGGGCGGGCAGCCTCGGCAGGTCGAGGTGTTCGATCACCTCGCTGAGCACGGCCGCGTCGTATCCCTTGAGCCGCCGGTCGGTGTAGGCGAGCGAGCCCTGGAAGAGCTTGACGCGGGCGGCCTGCCGCTCCCCCATGCGGTCCAGCTTGAGCCGCCGGGAGGCGATGGTGAGCGCCCGCATCGACACGTCGACGCCGACGATCTCGGTGAAGGACGGGTCCTTCAGCAGCGCCTGCACCAACTGGCCCTGGCCGCAGCCGAGGTCGAGGACTCGGGCGGCTCCGGAGCGCCTGAGCCCGTCGAGGATCGCCTCCCGGCGCTGCACCGCGAGCGGGGTCGGCTTCTCCTCCGTCTCCGTCTCCTCCTCGACCGCGTTGTCGATCTGCTCGACCTCGGTGTCGTCGGCCTCGGCGAGCCGCACCAGCTCCAGCCGTTCCATCGCCTGCCGGGTCAGCGACCAGCGGCGGGAGAGGTAGCGGCTGGTGATGAGCCGCTGCTCGGGGTGGCCGGGCAGCCAGCCCTCGCCGGCGCGCAGCAGCTTGTCGACCTCCTCGGAGGAGACCCAGTAGTGCTTGGCGTCGTCGAGGACGGGGAGCAGGACGTAGAGGTGGCGCAGCGCCTCGGAGAGGGTCAGCGCCTCGGACTCCAGGACCAGGCCGACGTAGCGCGAGTCACCCCACTGCGGGAACTCGGCGTCCAGCGCGACCGGTTCGGCGGTCACCCTCCAGCCGAGCGGCTCGAAGAGGTGCCGTACGAGGTCGGGGCCGCCGCGGGCGGGCAGCGCGGGTACCTCGACGCGCAGCGGCCTCGGCTGTGCCGGGGCTTCGGGGCGGGCCTTGCAGACGCCGCGCAGCGCGCTGGAGAAGACGTTGCCGATCGCCACGGCGAGCAGTGAAGAGGCCGCGTACGGACGGTCGTTGACGTACTGGGCGAGCGCCGCGTCGGGTGCGCCACCGCGTCCCTTGCCCTTGCCGCGCCGGACCAGCGCCACCGCGTCCACCTCCAGGAGCAGCGCCGCCGTGCAGCGCTCGGCGTCCGCCTCCGGGTAGAAGACGTGCGCGACGCCGTAGGACGTCGAGAACTGCTGCGCGCTGTCGGGGTGCTTGTGCAGCAGGAACCCGAGGTCGGTGGCCGGGCGTTCGGGAGTGCCGGTGGTGGTGATCGTCAGGAACACGGTGGGTCGCCTCGAAAAGGATCAGGAAAGGGTGCGAAAGCGCTGGTCGCGCACTTGTTCGCGGTTCCAACGTAGCGGGGATCGCGGTGCGGGACGCGGAATTTTCTCCCGCCCTACCGGTCGGCCCGCTTCCAGGCACCGACTCCGAGTCGTCCCGTGGTGCCGAGATCCAGTCCCGGCGCGACCGTCACGGGCGCGGCGCCGGGCTTGGCCAGGACACGGACGTAGGGCACGTCGACCGAGGTGCCCGCCAGTGTCGTGTTGCGCCAGATCAGGCCGGAGAGGGCGGTCTGGCCGGGTTTCAGGGTGAAGGGGGCGGGCGGGTCGTCGAAGCCGGTTCCGGAGGCGATGGCGGTACCGCCGTGCAGGATGCGGATGCCGTCGACGGGCTCGCGGTCCCCGTCCAGGAGGCTCAGCTGCGGATAGCCGTCGAGCGAGTAGTCCCTCGTCCCGCAGTTCTGCAGGTGGAGTCCGACGACCCGCAGGCCCATCGCGGCATCGCCGTCGTCGGCCCACAGCCGCAGACCGGAGGCCGGGCAGGCACCCGTCCGGGCCGGTGCCTCGTCGGCGGGGACCTTGCTGACCTTCTCGACCTTCACCCTGGTCACCGGGGAGGCGCCGGGGGCGAGCACGCCCAGGCCGACGGTCCCGCTCCTGCTGCGGCCCGGCCCGACCCCGCTCACGGTCACCTCCTTGTTGCCCATGACCCCGCCGGAGTCCGTCGTGAAGGCGAAGAGCACGGTATAGGTCATGGCCTCGGCGCCGCCGTTGCTGACCTGGTAAGCGGCGGAGATGCCGGAGTCTCGGGGCAACTGGTCCGCGTGGACCGAACCGAGGGTGGCCGACGGGGTCGGGGAGGCGGACGGGATGGTGACCGAGGTGATCCGTACGCCGTCCACCGGAGGGTCGGTGACGGCGGCGCGGGGTGCCGGGACAGCCGCTCCGGCGCCCCTGTCCGGGTCCGCGTGCTCCGCACCGCACGCGGTGGCGAGGAGCAGGACGGCGGCGGGGACCAGGAGACGGGGGCGGGATCGGCGCATCCGGTCACCTCACCAGGGCGAGCCCCGGACGACTGTGACGGAAGCCATAGCTCCGGTCACAGCCGTGTCACAGATGACCGGATGCGCGGATCCGGACCGGTTACGAGAGCTGGGACTGGACCTGAGCCGAGATCAGCTCCAGGTGGTCCAGGTCGGAGAGGTCGAGGATCTGGAGGTACATACGGCGGGAGCCGATCTCGGCGTAGCGGCCGATCTTGTCGACGACCTCGGCCGGGGTGCCGGCCAGTCCGTTCGTCTTCAGCTCGTCGACCTCGCGGCCGATCGCGGCGGCGCGGCGGGCGACCTCCTGGTCGTCCTTGCCGACGCAGACCACGAGGGCGTTGGAGAACGTCACCTCGTCACCCTTGCGGCCGGCGGTCTCGACGGCGGTGCGCACCCGGCCGAACTGGGCCTTGCTGTCCTCGACCGAGGCGAACGGCATGTTGAACTCGTCGGCGTACCGGGCGGTCAGCCGAGGGGTGCGGGTGGCGCCGTGGCCGCCGATCAGCACCGGGATCCTGGCCTGGGCGGGCTTGGGGAGCGCGGGCGAACCGGTCAGGTCGTAGTACGTGCCGTGGAAGTCGAAGGTCTCGCCGACCCTGGTCTTCCACAGACCGGTGACGATCGCGAGCTGCTCCTCCAGGCGGCCGAACTTCTCCTTCGGGAAGGGGATGCCGTACGCCTTGTGCTCCTCCTCGAACCAGCCCGCGCCGAGGCCCAGTTCGACCCGGCCGCCGGACATCTGGTCGACCTGGGCGACCTGGATGGCGAGCACGCCGGGCAGGCGGAAGGTTCCTGCGGTCATGAGGGTGCCGAGGCGGATCCGCTTCGTCTCACGGGCGAGCCCGGCGAGCGTGATCCAGGCGTCGGTGGGACCGGGCAGGCCGTCGACGTCGCCCATCTTCAGGTAGTGGTCGGAGCGGAAGAACGCGTCGAAACCGAGGTCCTCGGTGGCCTTGGCGACGGTGAGGAGGGTGTCGTAGCTCGCGCCCTGCTGGGGCTCGGTGAAGATACGAAGGTCCATACACCCATCCTGCACGGCCCACGCCCTGTCAACCGCATCGGCACCACCCGTCACGGGCGTCCACCCCCGGGTGAACCTCGACGGCCGCCCTGGTCGCCGAGGCCGTCCGGCGTCCTGACGATCGACTCCACCCAGGCGTCGGCTCGCGCCCGTCAGCCGTCGGCGTCCCCTGCACCGAACACGATCAACGGCCTGTGCCGATCAGGCGGTGCCGCTGCGCCTGTCACCGGAGTACGAAGCGGTGAGCGCAAACGACGCCCTTCGGTTCTGGCGGGCCGACCAGAGCCTAGTCCGAGTCCGACGACGTGGATGGGCCCGTGCGGCCGGAGCCGCTGATGGCCCGAAGTACGAACTCGCCTGCTCCCAGCATGATCACGGAGAGGACGCGGACCCAGCGCGGGCCGCCCAGAGTCCCCCAGACCATGCAGACGAAGCCACCCAGGACGAGGGCGAGAAGGCCGAGCACAAGGTAGATTTCCACGGCCTCATCCTCGCGATGCGGGTGTGGCGCGACAGTCCTGAGCATGTCACGACCTGGTACCGGTGCGGCGAAGCCGGGGCGGGTTTCGAAAGTGGCGTCGGCCGCCCGTAGGCCGGGCAGGCGGGATTTCGCCACCCGCCCTAGCCGTCGCGGACCTCCTCCCGGGCCGCCAGCTTGCGGAGCATCTCCAGCACCCGGTCCCGGGACTCGTCGGCCGCGTCGATGGCCTCCATGCACTGCCAGTACGTCGCCTCGTCGGCCGCGGCGCTGGCCATGCCGACCAGCGCGATGCCGACCTCGCCCAGGAGACCGCCGAGGCTCAGCAGGGTCTGGCGGGCGTCGTCCAGTTCGGTGAGCTGGGCGGCGCGCAGGGTGCCGGGGTCCAGGTCGGGGGTGCCGAGCACACCGCAGCCCCGCCCCGCCAACTCGATCAGACCGAGGGCCTCGCCCCGCAGCTCGGGCGGGCCGGAGACGGCCAGCCGGCTGCCGATCGCCTGAGCCAGTGCCTGGGCCTGCCACACCTCGGTCATCATCTCGGGAACGCCCGCGCCACGCGCCAGCGCCCGTCTGCTCACCACGATGAGCCGCATCGCGTCCATCCGTCGCCCCGTCCCCGTCGGTCCGAACTGCCTTGCCGCACTCAGTAGTTCACTACCCAGAGTGAGGGTTCCTGAGACGCCGAGCCAGAGGAAGACGGAAATCTCTGGACAACAATTCGGATTCGGGCGGGGCTTTGGCTACGCAGTGTTAATACGGAGTACGGCACTCCCCAGCCGTGCCCGCCCGACGGGCCGTCAGGCGGGCGGGAACCGCTTCTCGTTGCGGTCGATCTTGGCGTCCAGTGCGGCCAGTGGGTCGATGTCCAGGACGTCACAGAGCTGGAGGAGGTAGGACAGGACGTCGGCGACCTCGTCCGTGACCCGGTGCGCGGTGCCGGGGTCGGCCATCACCCGTGACGACTCCTCCGGGGTCAACCACTGGAAGATCTCGACCAGTTCGGACGCCTCCACGCTGAGGGCGGCCACCAGGTTCTTGGGGGTGTGGTACTGCCGCCAGTCGCGGGCGGCGGCGAACTCGGCCAGCCGGCGCTGGAGTCCCGCCACGTCGAGGGGTTCGTCGGTCACGCGTCCAGGTGTACCACCGTGATCGCCTCCGCTCCGCCCGCCCACGAGGCGTCGCTCACCGCGCCGACGAAGCGGATGTGCCCGCGTTCGCCCATCTGGACGGCCGTGCGAAGGAGTTCGGTGCGCTGACGCGGGTCGAGGCAGCGGTCGAAGCCGTCGGCGAGGACGGTGAGGCCGCGCATGGCGTCGGGAACCTCGCCGGGCGCGTCGACCGCCAGGACGCCGGGGCCGGTGAAGAGGACCAGGGCGAGGGCGAGGTAGCGCAGTTCGCCGTCGCCGAGCCGCTCCAGTTCGGTGCGGTGGCCGTCGCCGCGGTCGAGCAGCGCCCGTACCGTGCCGTCGCCGAGCGGTTCGGCGAGCAGGTCGGTCACCGGTCCCGCGCAGCCCGTGCGCACGGCGTCGACGAGGAGGCCGTGCCGGCGGCCGCATTCGGCTCGGGTGCGCCACAGGACGTCGGCGAGGTTGTCGCAGCCGCGCAGCAGCCGGCCGGAGCCGGCGAGGACGGGGGTGCGCATGTTGTCGGGCCGCGGGTCACAGGGGAACACCGACCGCAGGGCGACGACCATCTGCTCGGCGGCGGCGAGGACCTGCCGCTGGCCGTCCGTCTTCCCTGCGACGCGCAACGGCAGCAGCGCGGTGCCGAGGCGGTCGTCGGGCAGCGGGGCCCGCGTCACCGGGGCGGTGCCCGCGGTGTGCCAGGCGGCCTGTACGGCGGGCCGGCTCGGGTCGCGCAGCGCGGTCTCCAGAAGCACCAGCCCGCCCGCGGTCAACCGTTCGCCGACGACGCGCAGTTCGGGCTCGGCCTGCACGGCGACGTCGAGCCGCACCGGCCCCTCGGCGCCGTCGGCCGTACACCCGATACGAAAGCCCCGCCGCCGCTGTGCGTCGGGCCGGGCCCGCTCCGGCACCAGCGCGCCCGGGTCCGGGAACACGTCGCCGAGCTCGGCTCCGCCACCGAGCCGTGCGAGTGCCTCGTAGGCCGCGAGCACCGCGCTCTTCCCGCTCCCGCTGGGCCCGGCGAGCAGCGTGACCCGCCCGACGGGAACACTCGCCCCTCGATGCCGGGCGAACGCGGACAGCCGCAGCTCGGTGACCCGGGGGCGGGGGTCGCGCCGGGGGGCGGGGGCGTGGCGGGCGGCCGCCACGTCGGCCGACGGCACGCCCCCGCCGCCCGAACGGCCACGCGGGACGCTCTCCCCCGACCCACCGGAGCGCGACCACCCCGACCGCCCGGACGACGAACCACCGGACCCAGCCGACGCACCCGGCGACACCGACGAACCACTGGGCCCAGTCGACACAACCGGCAACGGCAACGAACCACCGGACCCAGTCGACACAACCGGCGACACCGACGAGCCGCCGGATCCTGCACGCGCATCCGGCGACGGCACGGCATCTCCGGGCGGCGGCAGCGACGGCGATGGGTCCGGTGTAGTGCTCGGGGTGGAACGGGTGGCAGGAGACGGGTGGGACGCGGGCGAGGCGGAAGGCACGGCCATATGCGGACCGTAGGCCTCCGACCACCCGGCGAACCGTTCCGCCGTCGGGACCTTCCTACGATCGGGGGACGCCCTGCCGTCCCGCGGGCCGGCCCGGTCTCACCGTCGGACGCCCCTCTCAGCCCTCCGAGACCCCCGCCCCCTCCATCAGCCCGCTGACCTCCGTGCCCGGCGGGGTGAGGAGGAAGACGTTGCGGTCGACTCGGTGCATCCCGCTGGCCAGGCCGAAGACCACGCCCGTACTGAAGTCGAGGACACGCTTGGCGACCTCCGTCTCGGCGCCGGTCAGGTCGAGCAGGACCGGTATCCCGGCCATCAGCGTCTCGGCGACGTCACGGGCGTCGGCGAAGACATTGACCCGCAGGACGACGAAACGGCGGCGCGTCTCGGTCTCCGCGTCCGGCAGCGCACGGTGGTCCACCGCCGACGGCCACGCGTCGCGGCCCCGCAGCGGCACGACCTGGGCGAGCCCCTCCCACTGTTCATCGGTGACGTCGTAACGGCTCACCGGCTCCCCCTGACCTGACTCGCACTCGATGCCTGCACCAGCCAATTCTTACGCCAAGTCACCCGTTCAGCCCAACAGCGACACGATGCGCGAGCGTTTCCGGAGGCCGACGCACGAAATAAGTGACCTTGTCACTATTCAGGCGATTGACGCGCATTGGGGGCTTCTTACTGCCCTCACACCGGACTCTTCTCCTCCTGTGACGCCTTGCTCACCGTCCGCGATTACCGTCCCGTGGGTGCACTTGGCAGAAACAGAACAGGTGGCACCCGGCCGGCGGACACAGTCGGCGGTGTCCGCCGCTCCGGGCGATGCCGGAGCCCCCGCCCTCTGGCACCGCGTCCTGACCCTCCTCGCGGACATCGGCCTGTTCATCGGGACCCGGGCGCTGTGGACGCAGGCGGTGACGCACCACATGGTCCTGGCCGCCCTGATCTCCGTCTGCTACCTCTCGATCCTGGCGACCGGCGTACTGACGCTGACGGTCCGCAGGACCCGCTCGCTGGCCCGCCTCGACCTGGTGGTCCTGGTCACGGCGGTGGCGCTCGCGCTGTGCGCCTGGATCCTGAACCACAACGGCGGCGACGAGGGCGCCCTCACCACCCAGGCCGCCAGGGAACTGGTCGCCGGCCACGCCGTCTACGGCCAGGCCTGGCCCTGGCTCTTCCACAACACGGGCATCGCCCTCACGCCGACGATAGGCGGCAGTTACGACTACACGTACGGCTATCCCCCACTGGCCCCGCTGCTGACCACCCCGCTGCTGTGGCTCGGCCACCACGGCGCCCCGGCGACGGCGGTGTGCACGGGCGCCCTGATCGCCGGCACGGTCGCGCTGTGGCGGATGCTCCCGGTGCCGTGGCGGTCCGCGGCGACACTGGCCTGCCTGGGCTTCGGCTTCCTGCCGACGTACGCCCGGGTCGGCTACCCGGCGATCATCGCCCTGGCGCTGCTGATCCCGGTGGTGGTGCGCTGGCCGCGGATCGGGCAGGGCGGCCGGCTGGGCGCGGCCGGGATCGCGCGGGCCGCGTGCCTCGGGGCCGCGTGCGCGGCGCAGCAACTGCCGTGGTTCCTCACGCCGTTCCTGCTGGCCGGGATCTACGCGGTGCGGCGCGGGGAACTCGGCGGCCGGGCCGCCGCTCTGGTGGTCCTGCGGGTGACCGGCGTGGCCGTCACGGCCTGGCTGCTGATCAACACGTACTTCATCGTGTCCGAGCCCGGCCGCTGGCTCCGCGGGATCGCGCTGCCGCTGACCCAGGGTGCCGTGGTGCACGGCCAGGGCCTGGTGGACATCACCCTGTACTACACGAACGGCAGCGACCGTATCGACTGGTACTCGCACGCGAGCATGCTCCTCGCGGCGGCCCTGCTCGCCCTGTTCGTGCTGTTCGTACGGCGCCTCGGCCCGGCCGCGACCGTGCTGCCGTGGCTCGCCTTCTTCCTGGCGACCCGCTCCCAGGACGGCTACTACCTGCTGATGACCCCGCTGTGGCTGGCGGCGGTCGTCACCGCGCCGCTGCCGGAGTTCGAGCACGCCTGGCAGCCGCGTCCGGCCCTGCTGACCGGCCCCCGCCGCCGTCCCGCCCTGATCGCGGCGGTCGTCCTGCTGCTCACCCCGGCGCTGGTGAGCGCGGGGCTCGCGGTGTCCGGCAAGCCGCCGCTGCGGATGCAGATCACCGCGCTGCGGCGCGCCAGGCACCAGGCCGCGGTGGTCCGGGAGATGACGCTGAAGGTGGTCAACACGGGGAGTGTGCCGCTCACTCCGCACTACACGCTGACCACCGGCCAGGGCATGAGCATGTACTGGCTGCTGGTGCGGGGTCCGGCGACGATTCCCGGGCACGGCACGGCGAGTGTCGAACTCAGGCCGGCGAACGGCCGGTTCGGCATCCCCGCCAAGCCGAGCACCCGGATCCGGCTGCGCGCCTTCACGGCCGATCCGCAGACGCTGTCCAGCCAGGACGTCAAGCTCCGCCGGACGGTCCGCTAGGCCGCTGGACGCGCCGGCGCTCCGCTCGCTCGGGCCGCCGGACGGTCCGTCCCTCAGGCCGCCGCGCGGGTGAAGCGCAGGGTGGCGGTCACGGTGGTCGGGCCGCCCATCATGCGCATCTGGTTCATGGAGACGCCGAACTCCTCGCGCACCACCGTGAACTCGGCCTCCAGCGTCAGGCCGTCGGCGTCCGCGGAGACCAGCTGCGCGGTGACCTGCTGGGGCCTGCTGATGCCCCGGACGGTCAGCTGACCGTCGACCTGCACGGCGTCACCCGCGCTCCGCTTGGCACCGCGCACCGCGAAGGTGATCTCCGGGTGGTTCGCAACGTCGAAGAAGTCGGCCGAGCGCAGGTGGTCGTCGCGCTTCTTGTGCCCGGTGTCCAGCGAGGCCGCGTCGATCGCCAGGGTGCCGGTGGCGGTGCCGTCGGCGGACACCTCGCCCCGGCCGGTGACGCCCGCGAAGGTGCCCTTGACGGTGAGCAGGCCCCAGAAGGTCTTGTGCCGGACGGTGACGGCGGAGGCGGTCGGGTCGAGCTGCCAGAGGCCGGTTTCCACGGTGACGGTCATGGCCGTGCTCCGATCAATCGATGGTTCAAATTTGGATGACTACGGTATGGGGTGCACGCTAGCTCACTATCCAAATTTGGACAACAGGTAGACTCGATGCCATGGCCGCCTCCCAGGAACACCCCGCAGAGCTGCCCAGATGCCCTTCCCTCAAGGGCGGCGGACTGCTCCCGGCCGAGCTGCGTGCCTGGATGCTGCTGCTGGCCGCGACCGGTGCGGTGGAGCAGCGGCTGCGGTCGGTCCTGAAGGAGACGCTGGACGTCTCGCACGACGAGTTCCTGATCCTGTGCCTGCTGGCCGAACAGCCGCGCGAGGGCCTGCGCATGACCCGGATCGCCGAGCTCCTGGGCCGCCCCAAGACCCGTCTCACCTACCAGATCGCCTGCCTCCAGCACGCCGGCCTGGTCACCCGCAAGGCCGCCTGCGGCGACAAGCGGGGCATCGAGGTCGCCCTCACCGACAAGGCCCGCAAGCAGATCCAGGACGCCTCCGCCGCCCTCGCCGGGACCGTCGGGCAGGCGGTCGGCCATGTCATCGGACCGGAGCAGCGCGAGGCGCTCTGCGCGCTGATCCCGAAGCTCGCCGACGACACGCCCTGACCGTACGAATCCGGCCACTCCACCCCCGGGAGGCGCAGGTCACAGCCACGGCGAGGGCAAGGTCACAGCCCTGCCAACGGTGCGGTTCAAGCGGTCTGCCCTAGCATCCGAGCATGACGGTCCTGCCTGACGACGGGCTCTCACTGGCCGCCGAGTTCCCTGACGCGACGCAAGAGCAGTGGCAACGCCTGGTCGAGGGTGTGCTGCGCAAGTCGGGCAAGGAAGTTTCGGGCGAGGCCGCAGAGGACGCTCTGTCCACGACGCTGGAGGACGGGCTGCGCACCCGTCCCCTGTACACCGCGCGCGACACCGCGCCCGACCCCGGCCTGCCCGGCTTCGCGCCGTATGTGCGCGGCGGCCGTCCGGAGGGCGCCGGCGCCGGCGGCTGGGACGTACGGCAGCGGCACGCGGCGGCTCCCGACGGCGCGGTCCTGACCGACCTGGAGAACGGCGTCACCTCGCTCTGGCTGCTCGTGGGCCGGGGCGGCATCCCGGTGCCCGCCCTCGCCCGCGCCCTCGACGGCGTCTACCTCGACCTGGCCCCGGTGGTCCTGGACGCGGGCCGGGACACCGAGGCGGCGGCGGCCGAACTGTTCCGGCTGTACGACGAGAAGGGCATCGACCCCAAGGCCGTACGCGGCAACCTGGGCGCCGACCCGCTCGGGTACGCGGCGCGCACGGGTGAGTCCCTGGACTTCGCCCCCGTCGCCGCGCTCACCCGGCGCGTGGCCGAGGAGTTCCCCGGGCTGCGCGCGCTGACCGTGGACGCGCTGCCGTACCACGAGGCGGGCGGCTCGGCCGGGCAGGAGCTGGGTGCCTCGCTGGCCACCGGAGTGGCCTACCTGCGCGAGCTGACCGAGGCCGGCCTGGGCATCGAACAGGCCCTCGGGCAGCTGGAGTTCCGGTACGCGGCAACAGCTGACCAGTTCCTGACCATCGCCAAGCTGCGCGCGGCCCGCCGGCTGTGGGCGCGGGTCGCCGAGGTCAGCGGGGCGGCCGACGCGGGCGCCCAGGTGCAGCACGCCGTCACCTCGCCGGTGATGATGAGCCGCCGCGACCCGTGGGTGAACATGCTCCGCACGACGGTCGCGACGCTGGCCGCCGGAGTGGGCGGCGCCGACGCCGTCACCGTGCTGCCGTTCGACCACGCGATCGGCCTGCCGGACGCGTTCGCCCGCCGGATCGCCCGCAACACCTCGACGATCCTGGTCGAGGAGTCGCACCTGGCCCGGGTCATCGACCCGGCCGGCGGCTCCTGGTACGTGGAGCGTCTGACCGACGAACTCGCCCACGCGGGCTGGGAGTTCTTCCGGACCATCGAGCGGGACGGCGGCCAGGCGGCCGTGCTCCGCTCCGGCCGGCTGCGCACCGACCTCGCGACCACCTGGGCCGAGCGCTCCAAGAAGCTCGCCAAGCGCCGCGAACCCATCACCGGGGTCAGCGAGTTCCCGTTGCTCGCCGAGAAGCCGGTGGAGCGCGAGCCCGCGCCCGAGCCGCCGTCGGGGGGCCTGCCCCGGGTGCGCCGGGACGAGGCGTACGAGGAACTGCGCGCCCGCTCGGACGCCCACCTCGCGGCGACGGGCAGCCGCCCCCGGATCTACCTGGCGACGCTCGGCCCGGCCGCCGCGTACACGGCCCGCGCCGGCTTCGCCGCCAACCTCTTCCAGGCCGGCGGCATCGAAACCGTCACCGCGGGCAGCTTCGAGGAGAGCGGCGCCGGCGAGGCGGTGCTCTGCTCCAGCGACGCGCTCTACACCGAACAGGCCGAGCAGGCCGCCGAGTCGCTGAAGGCGGCCGGTGCCCGGCACGTGACCCTCGCGGGCCGGGGCGGGTTCGCCGGTGTCGACTCGTACGTCTTCGCGGGCTGCGACGCCGTGGCCGTGCTGTCCGAGACCCTCGACCGCATGGGAGTGTCCTGATGGGAATCCCCGACTTCTCCGGCATCGAGCTGGGCACCCCTGTCACCGAGGGCAGCGCCGATCAGTGGCGGGCGGCCGGCGGTGACCTGCCGCTGTGGGAGACCCCGGAGGGCATCGGGGTCAAGCCGCTCTACACCGGCCGTGACCTGGAGGGCCTCGACTTCCTCGGGACCTACCCGGGCATCGCGCCTTACCTGCGCGGCCCGTACCCGACGATGTACGTCAACCAGCCCTGGACCATCCGCCAGTACGCGGGCTTCTCCACCGCCGAGGAGTCCAACGCGTTCTACCGGCGCAACCTGGCGGCCGGCCAGAAGGGCCTGTCGGTCGCCTTCGACCTGCCCACGCACCGGGGTTACGACAGCGACCACCCGCGGGTGACCGGTGACGTCGGCATGGCGGGCGTGGCCATCGACTCGATTCTCGACATGCGCCAGCTGTTCGACGGCATCCCGCTGGACAGGATGACCGTGTCGATGACGATGAACGGCGCGGTGCTCCCCGTTCTCGCGCTCTACATCGTGGCGGCGGAGGAACAGGGCGTACCGCCCGAGAAGCTGGCCGGGACCATCCAGAACGACATCCTCAAGGAGTTCATGGTCCGCAACACCTACATCTACCCGCCGAAGCCGTCGATGCGGATCATCTCCGACATCTTCGCCTTCACCTCGCAGCGGATGCCCCGCTACAACTCGATCTCCATCTCCGGCTACCACATCCAGGAGGCGGGCGCGACAGCCGACCTGGAGCTGGCGTACACGCTCGCGGACGGCGTCGAGTACATCCGGGCGGGCCGGGAGGCGGGGCTGGACGTGGACGCGTTCGCACCCCGGCTCTCGTTCTTCTGGGCGATCGGCATGAACTTCTTCATGGAGGTCGCCAAGTTGCGGGCGGCCAGGCTCCTGTGGGCGAAGCTGGTCTCGCAGTTCGAGCCGAAGAACACCAAGTCCCTCTCCCTGCGCACCCATTCGCAGACCTCGGGCTGGTCGCTGACCGCGCAGGACGTGTTCAACAACGTCACGCGTACGTGTGTGGAGGCGATGGCGGCGACCCAGGGCCACACCCAGTCGCTGCACACCAACGCCCTCGACGAGGCCCTCGCCCTGCCCACCGACTTCTCCGCCCGCATCGCCCGCAACACCCAGCTGCTCATCCAGCAGGAGTCGGGCACGACCCGGGTCATCGACCCGTGGGGCGGCAGCGCCTACGTGGAGCGGCTGACGTACGACCTCGCCCGCAAGGCCTGGGCGCACATCCAGGAGGTCGAGGCGGCGGGCGGCATGGCCAAGGCGATCGACGCCGGCATTCCCAAGCTGCGCATCGAGGAGGCCGCGGCCCGCACCCAGGCCCGGATCGACTCCGGGCGGCAGCCGGTGATCGGCGTCAACAAGTACCGGGTGGACAGCGACGAGGCGATCGAGGTCCTCAAGGTCGACAACTCCTCGGTACGCACCCAGCAGATCGAGAAGCTGCGGCGGCTGCGGGCGGAGCGGGACGAGACGGCGTGCCGGGACGCGCTCGACGCGCTGACCCGGGCGGCGGACGGCGACGGCAACCTGCTGGAACTGGCCGTGCACGCGGCCCGCGCCAAGGCCACCGTCGGCGAGATCTCCGACGCCCTGGAGAAGGTGTACGGCCGGCACGCGAGCCAGATCCGTACGATCTCCGGTGTGTACCGCAACGAAGCAGGCGAGTCCCCGAACGTGGACCGCACCCGGGCCCTGGTCGACGCCTTCGACGAGGCCGAGGGGCGCCGCCCGCGCATCCTGGTCGCCAAGATGGGCCAGGACGGCCACGACCGCGGCCAGAAGGTGATCGCGACCGCCTTCGCCGACCTCGGCTTCGACGTCGACGTCGGCCCGCTCTTCCAGACCCCCGAGGAGGTCGCCCGCCAGGCGGTGGAGGCGGACGTCCACGTGGTCGGCGTGTCCTCGCTGGCGGCCGGTCACCTCACCCTCGTACCGGCGCTGCGCGAGCAGCTCGCCGAGGAGGGCCGGGCGGACATCATGATCGTGGTCGGCGGGGTGATCCCGCCGCAGGACGTGCCGACCCTCCTGGAGATGGGCGCCACGGCCGTGTTCCCGCCCGGGACGGTGATTCCGGACGCGGCCCACGACCTGGTGAAACGGCTGTCGGCGGAACTCGGGCACGACCTGTGATCGATGTCGACGCCTATGTGAAGGGTGTGCTCGACGGGAGGCGCGCTGTCATCGCCCGCGCCATCACCCTCGTCGAGTCCACCCGACCACAACACCGGGCACTGGCCCAGGAGTTGCTCACCGAGCTGCTCCCGCACAGCGGCCGGGCCCGGCGGATCGGCATCAGCGGGGTGCCGGGCGTGGGCAAGTCGACGTTCATCGACGCGTTCGGCACCCTTCTGACGGGGCTGGGACACCGGGTGGCGGTGCTGGCCGTGGACCCGTCGTCCACCCGCACCGGCGGCTCGATCCTCGGCGACAAGACACGCATGGAGCGGCTGGCGGTCGACCCCGACGCCTTCGTCCGCCCCTCCCCCAGCGCGGGCACGCTCGGCGGGGTCGCCAAGGCGACCCGCGAGTCGATGGTGGTCATGGAGGCGGCCGGATACGACGTGGTCCTGGTCGAGACGGTCGGCGTCGGCCAGTCCGAGACCGCGGTCGCCGACATGGTCGACTCCTTCCTGCTGCTCAGCCTGGCCCGCACCGGCGACCAGCTCCAGGGCATCAAGAAGGGCGTGCTGGAACTCGCCGACGTGATCGCCGTCAACAAGGCGGACGGCCCGCACGAGCGCGACGCCCGGTCCGCGGCACGGGAGTTGGCCGGCGCCCTGCGGCTGATGCACGGCAAGGACGCCTTCTGGACTCCCCCGGTGCTGAGTTGCAGCGCCCGGGAGTCGACCGGCCTGGAACTGGTCTGGGAACGGCTGGAACAGCACCGGGCGCTGCTCGACTCCACCGGACGGCTCGCCGACAAGCGCCGGGAGCAGCAGGTGGGCTGGACCTGGTCGATGGTGCGGGACGAACTGCTCGGCCGGCTGTACGCCGACCCGGCGGTGCGCGCGGCCGCCCCCGACCTCGAACAGCGGGTCAGGGACGGCACGTTGACGGCGACACTGGCCGCCGAGCGCATCCTCCGGGCGTTCGAGGGGCCTCAGGACAGCTGATCCTGGAGCGCCTCCCGGGCCCGGGCGACGCGGGAGCGGACCGTGCCGACGGGGCAGTCGCTGACCTCGGCGGCCTCCGCGTACGGCAGCCCGAGCAGCTGGGTGAGGACGAACGCCTCCCGCCGCTCCTCGGGCAGTGCCGCCAGCAGGTCGAGGAGCGCGACCCCGTCGTCGAACCCGGGCAGCCCGTACGGCTGAGCCCGCTCGACGGCCTGCTGCCAGTCGGGGACGTCCGCCGGGCGGGGCCGGGTGGCGGCGTACCGATGACTGTCCACGACGGCCCGGCGGGCGATCGACAGCAGCCAGGACCGGGCCGACGAACGGCCCTCGAAGCGGTGCAGGCTGCCCAGCGCGCGCAGGAACGTGTCCTGCGCGAGGTCGTCGACCGCCTGCGGGTCGGCGCAGAGATGGGCGACGTACCGGAGGACGTCACGGTGCAGAGCCCGTACGAACGCGTCCACGGCGGCCGTGTCCCCGGACCGGGCGGCGAGAGCCCAGGCCGTGATCGACGCGTCGCGGTGCGCGTCCGGCGCAGTGCGTGCGGGCAGGACGGAAGTGATCACTGGGTGTCCTTGTGAGAAAGGTGAGCGGGGGCGACGGCCCTGTGGTGCCCGCGGATGGGGGCGTGCGGCCGCCGTGTTCGTCCGGGGCGCGCCTGGGCGGCCCCGGAACACCAGCTGTCGTCAGGCGACAGCCGTCCGCACGGGCGGACCCCGGGTAGTGATCGCGTGGACGAGGGCGAGCAGCCGCGGCGCGCGGTCCGAACGGCGGCGGCGCAGCAGGGGGCGCGGGCGCTCGGGGGTGACCGGCAGGGCGAGCAGCAGCCGGAACGGCGCGACGAGCCGGCCGGCGACGGCCCGGACGATACGGAACGCCGCGCGTTCGCCGTGGCCGAGCCAGAGGCCGCACAGCAGCGCGGCGAGGAGGTGGGCGGCGAGCATGCCGGTGGAGGCCGTGCCGCCGGCGCCGAAGCCCAGGTATTCGACGGGGTCGGTATGAGCGGGGCCCATGTGCATCGACCCCATGTTCATGGCGGCCATGTCCCCGGCCGTGTCCATGTGCATGGACCCCATGGGCGTGGTGTGGGTGGTCCACACCTGAGCCGCGGAGAAGCCGGAGTGCAGTGCCGTCTGGGCGCCGACCGCGGCGGACACCACCAGCGGCAGCCCGCGTTCGCGTGCGGACAGGGCCCAGCCGAGGGCGCCGGTGAGTGCCAGGGCGACGGCCAGGGCAGAGGCGGGGACCCGGTTCCCGGACATCAGGACGTGCCCCAGGGCGGCGAGCAGCACGCAGACGGCCGCGAACACCGCGGACCGTGTTGTGCGCGCACACCACCCTGCCGTCATGGCGCATCATCCTTGCAGCCGGCGCCGACCTGTCGGGGAGTGGTACGGCGATCCACAGGCAGTGCGCTCAACTCACAGGTGGTGTGGGGTGGTTCACAGAGCCGTTCGGCCCCGCCCCCTTACGGGGCGCTGTACAGCCGCGGGCGGTCGTGCCGCTGGGGCGGCACGGGTGGGCGCTGGGGGTCCCCCTCTGGGGGAGGCACCCTGCCAGCGCCGGTGAGCGTCCCCCACCCCCCGGTCCCAGCCCCGCTCAGCCCCTCGCCCACGGCCCGTCCGGCACCGCCGTCCGTACCCTCTCCCCCGTCACGTCCACCACGATCGTCCGGTCGTCGTCCAGGTCCTCCCTGACCCGGCGCAGCCGCCCCGCCCCGTCGATCCAGTACCGCAACGGCACGTCACCGGCGGAGACGACGTCGTAGCGCCGGCCGTCGATCCGGTCCGTGCCCAGATGGCGTCGGCCCGACCGGGCGATCCGGCGGGCGTCGTCCGGGCGGTCGGCGGCCAGGGACAGCGTCAGCCGCAGCGCCGTGTCCAGCGAGGCGGGCCCGTACCGGCGGCGGATCCACGCCGTCGGCCTCAGCCGCGCGGCGTCCCGTACCGCCTCCGCCGTCGACGCCGGTCTCGCCAGCGGGCCCGCGCTGCCGTCGGCCTTGGGGCGGGCGACCGCCAGCCCGGCACCGTCCCACGCCAGCAGCCCCCGCTCCGCCGCGTCCCCGGTGTCGAACCAGCCCACCGCCCGGTGCCGGCGCTCGTCCACCACCGCACGGACCACCGCCGTACCGCCGGGCAGCGGCGCCCGTACCGTCACCTCGGCCGGGCTGTCCTGGTACACGCGGAGCGGGGCGAGGGCCATCCGCCGGGCCTCGTCGGCCGAGAGGGGGCGGGGTCCGTCGCCACCGGCGAGGAGGAACGGCAGTGCCGCGCACGCACCGGTGACGGCGGCGAGGGCCGCCCAGGTCCAGGGGGATCGCAGCCGTGCTCGTAGGCGCGCCGGTGTCATCCGCATGGCACGTACCTACACGCGGACGGGCCGCGCCCGGTCGACACCGGTGCGCGGCCCGCTCGGCGTCACCCGTGCGGGGTGCGCCGTTTACTCCGTACCGATGCTGCGGACGGCCTCGCGGATCAGGTCCGCGACCTTCTTCGGGTGGGCGAGCATGACCAGGTGGGACGAGTCGACCTCGACCGTGGTCATGCCGGCGCGCTCGTAGCCGTAGCGCTCGACGTCGGGGTTGATGGTGTGGTCCGAGGACGCCACCAGGCCCCAGGACGGCTTGGTCTTCCAGGCCGCGACCGGGGCCGCCTCGGCGAAGGCCGCGCCGGCCAGCGGACGCTGGGAGACGGCGAGCACCTGGGCGAGGCCGGGATCCACGTCGGCGGCGAAGATCGCGGGGAACCTGTCGATCCCGACGGTCACGTCGGTGCCGGGCTCGTCGGAGCCCTCGACCGGGAACGGCGTGTACACCAGGGCCGAGGCCAGCTCGGAGTCGGGGAACCTGCCCTGCAGCTCGCCGAGGCTCTCGCCCTCCTCCAGGGCGTAGCCGGCCAGGTAGACCAGGGCCCGCACGTTGTCCTCGGCACCCGCGACGGTGATGACGGCACCGCCGTAGGAGTGGCCCACCAGGACGACGGGGCCGGGGACGGCGCGGACCACCGAGGCGATGTAGGCGGCGTCGCCGGTGAGACTGCGGTTGGGTACGGCAGGGGCGAGCACGTTCAGGCCGTCGGCCAGCAGTTCGGGGATGACCCGGGCGAAGCTGGACGCGTCGGCGAAGGCGCCGTGCACGAGGACGACGGTGGGTGTGGGGTCGGTCATGGAAGTTCCTTGTCTGCTGTCCGGGTCGGTGCCGGCCGGCGCGGGTCGACGCCGATGTCGGTGCCGACGTCGTGGGCGGCTTCCGCGTGGCCCGGGGCGGGGTGCGCGATGTCGGCCCCCAGGTCGAAGGCCGCCGTCCGGACGGCCTCCGCCGGCTCGGTCTCCTCGCGCCCGGCCCGCGCCCGGAGCTGGTGCCGGGTGAACCGGTCCGTGAGGCGCCTCAGGCCCGGGTGGCCGTCGGGCTCGGGCGGGTCATCGGTGGTCACGCCGGCCTCCCCGGTTCAGGCGGTGTGCAGGGCGGTGTGCAGGGTGTGTACGGCCAGGGTGATCGCGGCTTCGGCGGCGTGGGTCTCGCGCAGGGCGTTGAGCATCACGAAGTCGTGGATGATGCCCTGGAAGCGGACCGCGGTGACGGGCACACCGGCCTCGCGGAGCTTGTTGGCGTACGCCTCGCCCTCGTCGCGCAGGACGTCGGCCTCGGCGACGACGACCAGGGCCGGGGGCAGGTCCTTGAGCTGCTCGGTGGTGGCGCGCAGCGGGGACGCGGTGATCTGGGCGCGCTCGGCCTCGTCGGTCGTGTACTGGTCCCAGAACCAGAACATGCCGTCGCGGCGCAGGAAGTAGCCCTCGGCGAACTGGTGGTACGACGCCGTGTCGAAGCTCGCGTCGGTCACCGGGTAGAACAGCACCTGCTGGAGCAGCGGGAGGCCGCCGCGCTCCTTGGCCATCAGGGTCAGCGCGATCGTCATGTTGCCGCCGACCGAGTCACCGGCCACCGCGATCCGGGCGGGGTCCAGGTCCTTGGTGGCGCCCTGCTCCACGACCCACTTCGCGACGGTCCAGTTCTGCTCGATGGCGACGGGGTAGCGGACCTCGGGCGAGAGGTCGTACTCGGGGAAGACGACGGCGGCGTTCGCGCCGACGGCGAGTTCGCGGACCAGGCGGTCGTGGGTGTGGGCGTTGCCGAACACCCAGCCGGCGCCGTGGATGTAGATGATCACGGGCAGGGTGCCGGTGGCGCCCGCGGGCTTGACGATGCGGGCCCGGACGGTGCCGGTGGGACCGCCGGAGACCGTGATCCACTCCTCGTCGACGGCCGGCTTGGCGATCTCGCCCGACTGCACCTCGTCGACGGCCTTGCGGCCCTCCGCGGGGGCGAGGTCGAAGAGGTAGGGCGGGTTGGCGGTGGCCTCGACGAAGGCCTGCGCGGCGGGTTCGAGCACCGGCGTGACGGGCGTGACGGCTTCGGACATGCGAGTCTCCTGGATCGGCGTGGGGCACACCGGTCGTTCCGGCGCCACCGCGGTTCACCGTAGGAGCACTGTGCGCCGTGCAGTTGCCCCTGAGTGCACTGCCGGTCTCCCCGCAGCGCACGCGGGCCCCGGGTCATCTCTGATCGAGATGACTGACATCCCGGATCATCGTCCGCGAGAGGGAAGCATGGAGGACGGCCGAGCGCTGGGGGGTGGTGAGAGCAACGCCTCCTGTGAGGAAGGTCCCGTGTCCCAGTCGTCGTCCGAAGAAGTCCGTTCCCCGCGCCGGGAGGCAGCCGCCGAGGCCGCCCACGGGGTGCCGGGCCCGCTGATCGCGCTGTTCGCCGTCGCCTCCGGCATGACGGTCGCGAACCTGTACTACGCGCAGCCGCTGCTGTCCGAACTGCGCGGTGTCTTCCACATCGGCGAGGGCACCGCGGGTCTGCTGATCACCCTCACCCAGGTCGGCTATGTGATCGGCATGGTCTTCCTGGTCCCGCTCGGCGACCGGCTGGAGAAGCGGAGCCTGATCACCGCGCTGCTGACGGTCACCACGCTCGCCCTGGTGGCGGCCGGTCTCGCGACCGGATTCCCGATGCTGCTGGTTGCCTCGCTGGTGAGCGGTGCCACCTCGGTGGTGGCGCAGATCCTCGTCCCGTTCGCCGCGAGCCTGGCGCCCGACCACGCCCGGGGCCGGGTCGTGGGCCGGGTGATGAGCGGCCTGCTCACCGGCATCCTGCTCTCCCGCACCCTCAGCAGCCTGGTCGCCGGCATGGCCGGCTGGCGGATCGTCTACCTCGGCTCGGCCGTCCTGATGCTCCTGCTGGGCGTGGCGCTGCGGCTGGCCCTGCCCCGGCACGCGCCGACCACCTCCGTGCCGTACCACCACGTGCTGCGCTCCACGGCGGCGCTGGTGCGCACGCACCCCGCGCTGGTCCGCCGGGGCCTGTACCAGGCGGCGATGTTCGGTGCCTTCAGCGCCTTCTGGACCACCGTCTCCTACGTCCTGACCGGGCCGCACTTCCACTACTCCGCCGTCGGTGTCGGGGTCTTCGCGCTGGTCGGCGCGGCCGGTGCGGCCGTCGCCCCGTTCGCCGGGCACTGGGCCGACCGCGGGCTGGCCCGGCCGATGACCGGTGCCGCGTTCGGCGTCGCCTCGCTGGCCTTCGCGGCAGCGGGCTTCGGCCGGCACAGTGTCGTCCTGATCGGGCTCGCGGCCGTCGCCCTCGACATGGCCGTGCAGACCAGCCTGATCCTCGGCCAGCACACCGTCTACCAACTCGACCCCCTCGCCCGGGCCCGGCTCAACAGCGCCTTCATCGCGATCTTCTTCGTCGGCGGCGCCCTCGGTTCGCAACTCGGGTCCCTCGCCTACCGGTTGGGCGGCTGGAGCGCGGTCAGCCTGTTCGGGGCCGCCCTGCCGGTACTGGCCCTGCTGTACTGGCTGACCGAGCGCCGAGAGCACGTGGCGCGCTCGGCATAGGGCGGTCGCGCTCGGCACAGGGCGGTGGGGGCCGCTCGCCGGTCGGTCCGGGACAACCGGGCGGCGCCTGCCTAGGATGCGGCCCAGACCGCCGCCCGGCAGAGGCGGGCGCTGCGCCACCGGGAGCGGATGATGGACCTGCGGCAGATGGAAGTCGTCGTCGCCGTGGCGGACACGGGCGGGTTCACGGCGGCGGCGCGGCGGCTGCACGTGGTCCAGTCCGCTGTCTCCGGCACGGTCCGCGCGCTGGAACGCGAGCTCGGCACGGCCCTGTTCACCCGGACCACGCACCGGGTCGGCCTCACCCCGGCGGGTGAGGCGTTCGTCCCGGCGGCCCGGCAGGCCCTGCGCGCCGCCGAGCTGGCCCGCGAAGCGGTCCACGCGGCGCAGGGGGAGCTGTGCGGCCGGGTGACGGTCGGCACGATGCAGGGGGTCTGGGCGGACCTGCACCTCGCGCTGGGCGCGCTGCGGGCCGAACACCCGCGGGTGGTCGTCCAGTTGCGGCAGGCGGCGGTCGCCGACATCCGGCAGGCGCTGCGCGAGGGCACGGTGGACCTGGCGGTGGTGGCGCTGGACCGGCAGCAGCAGCGCGGGCTGGTGAGCAGGCTGCTGTCCCGGGAGGAGATGGTCCTGGTCGCCTCACCCCGCCGGAGTCTCACCACGAGCGGCCCCGAAGGCACCGTCGACCTGGCCGACATCGCCGAGCTGCCGCAGGTGGAGTTCACGCCGGGCTGGGCCATCCGGGAGGCGGCCGACCGCTCGTTCCGGGCGGCCGGCGTCGAACGCGCCACGACCTTCGAGGTCAACGACATCGTGGCCGCGTCCGAACTGGTCCGGGGCGACCTAGGGGTCTGCATCATGCCACCGACCATCGCCGGCCGTTTCCCGGACCTGGCGACCTACCGGATCGCCCGGCACGCGCCGACCTGGAAGGTGATGGTGGTACGGCCGCCGGGAGAGCCCCCGGCGGCCGTCGCGGCGCTGCTGCGCCATCTCGCCTGAACCGCCCGGCCGACGGGCCGGCCGTCAGAAGTTCCCGGACTCCGGGATCACGTGCATCGCGGCCTCCTCGGCCGACGCCCCGGCGCCGTCCAGGCCCCGGTCGGAGGCGAACAGGTCCGAGTCGGTGACCTCGTGCGCACCCTCGTCCGGTGCGAGGAGCCGTCCGGCGCGGACGTCGCCGACCTCGTCGTCGAGGAGTTCGCCGTCCGTGTCCCAGACGTCGCCGAGGTCGTCACCCTCCGGGACGGCGAGGTCGGGCACCTCCTCGGCGAGGCGCTCGTCCAGGGTCTCCCCGCGTCGCCCCTCCGCCGCCGTCACGCCGGTGTGCTCCACGGCCCAGGGCCGCTCCGGCGGCGAGTACCCCTCGTCCAGGGCCTCCTCGCCGGCCCGGTAGTCCAGGGTGTCCGAGGCGTCCAGCAGGCCCGCGTCGTCCTGCACCTCGGAACCGTCCGGCTGGTAGACCTCGTCACCCATCGCCTCGTCGGTCATGTGCGCTCCATCGTCACTCGGTCATCGTTCGATCCGGTCGTCAAGCGGAAGGGTAGAGGCGGTGGTCGCGGCGGCGCGGCGCGACCACGAAAACGCCGGTGGCCCGTGTGCGAAGGCCGGACGGTGGTCGGGTGCCAGGGGCCGGCCGGCGCATGCCGACCTGACGCGGTCCGGCCACGCCACCGCCGGGTAACCGGACCGTCGCGGACACCCGCCGCCCCGCCTTGCACGAAGGCGGCCCCCAGGTCCTCGACCGCGTGACCGGCGTCCTCGCCCCTTTCCGCTCGCCCCTCTTCGCTTGCCTCTTTCCGCTTGCCCCTCTTCGCTTGCCTCTTTCCGCTTGCCCCTCTTCGCTCGCCCCTTTCCACTCGCCCCTCTTCGCTCGCCCCTTCCCACTCGCCCCTTCCCACTCCCCCCTTTCCACTCGCTTCTTTCCACTCGCCTCTTTCCACTCGCCTCTTTCCGCCGAAGGCCGGTGCTCGGGACGGTAGGCGGGGGAAGCAGGGGGGATCGTTCACGGTGTGCACCTTGGCTCGCCCGTCGGCGACAGGCGGCGGTGTCAGCCGCCCTGGTCCGTGCCCGCCGCCCGCCGCCACTGCGCCGGCGACATGCCGTACGTCTCGCGGAAGGCCCGGCTGAAGTGGGAGGGGCTGGTGAAGCCCCAGCGGGCGGCCACCGCGGCGATGGACCGGTGGGCGGCGCCGGGCAGGGCCAGCTCCTCGTGGGCCGCCTCCAGCCGGCGGGCGCGGATCCAGGCGCCCACGGTGGTGCCCTGGCACTGGAAGAGCCGGTGCAGATAGCGCAGCGAGATGGCGTGCTGGCCGGCGATGTCCCGCGGGGCCAGTCCGGGTTCGCCGAGCCGGGCCCGGACGGACGCGGTGATCCGCTCCCACAGGGCCGACTCGGCCTGCCCGCCGGTCCGGTCCAGAGCCAGCGTGGCGAGGATGTCCACGACGGTCCGGGCGAGCTGTTCGCGGCGGCTCGGCTCGGGCCGGGACACCTCGTCGGCGAGTCCGTCGAGCAGGGGGAGCAGCAGGCCCGCCGCGCCCCCGTCGGCGCCGTCCACCGCGGTGGCGGTGAGGGCGTGCAGCTGCCGTTCCTCCAGGCGCAGCAGGGCGCGGGGCACCATGAAGACCCGGGTCCGCTGCCGCTCGGGGAGCACGATCCGGAACGGGCGCCGGGCATCGCAGAAGGCCAGCCGGCCGGGGCGCAGCTCGGCGGTGCGGCCGTCCTGGAGGAGCAGGGCGGTGCCGGTCAACTGGCGGCGGACCAGGATGTGGGTGCGTGGGTCGGCGGCGGCCGCGCGGGCGCCGCGCAGGATCGTGCCGGGGCCGAAGTCCTCGGTGGCGATCTGCAGGGCGCCGAGCCGTTCGGCGACCAGTTCGCCGGTCCAGGGACGGTCGTGCGCCACGGTGACCTCGACGTCCACGAAGGTCCGCGAGAGGGCGCGCTGCCAGGCGCCGAGGCGGTCGCCGGGTGCCAGGTCCCGGGCGGCGCAGGACACCACGGTCAGCATGGCGGTCCGTCCGCCCGGACCCGGTCCAGCCAGTCCGTCGGGGACAGCCCGAAGGAGCTGCGGAAGGCCTTGCCGAACCCGGCCGCGCCGGTGAACCCCCAGCGGCGGGCGACCTCGCCCAGGCTGACCGGGCCCGGGGGGCGTGCGGCCAGTTCCCGGCGGCACTCGCCGAGGCGCAGGTCGCGGATCCACCGGCAGACGGTGGTGCCCTCGCCTTCGAACAGCCGGTGCAGACAGCGCACCGATATGCCGTGCGCCCGGGCGATGACGGACGGGGTCAGTCCGGGGTCCGACAGGTGCCAGCGGATGTAGGTCCTGACGCGCGTCAGCAGCACGCCGTCGGCGCCCGGCAGCTCGGCCGGGTCCGCGCCCAGTTGATCCGCCGCCGTGGCCGCCACCAGGTCGATGACGCTCTCGGACAGCCGCTCGGCCATCGGTGTGGTGTACGACGCGGAGGTGTCCGCCAGCCTTTCCAGCAGCGGCCCGAGCAGCGCGGGGAGCCCGTCGCCCGGGTGGACCGCGCGGCCGGTGAGCTGCCGTACGTCGGCCTCCGAGAGCATCAGCAGCGGGCGCGGTATGGCGAAGATCTTCATCCGGAAGCGGTCCGGGAAGGTGGTGCGGAAGGGGCGGCGGGTCTCGAAGAACCCGATGTCGCCGGGGAGCAGCTCGGTGGCGCGGCCGTCCTGTTCGACCCGGGCCCGGCCGGTGCCCTGGACGGCCACGAAGACCTCGCGGCCGTCGCCGCGGGCGATGAACCGCGGCCCCCGGTGGACCCGGCCGGGGTCGGCCTCCACCGTGGTGATCCGCAGGTCCCCGAGGCGGTCGGTGCGCAGGGTGGCGTCGTAGGCAGGGCCCTCGGCGGCGATCTCCATCCCCACCAGGGTGTCGAACACGGCGTCGTGCCAGTACTCCAGGCTCTCGTCGGGCGGGACCGAGCGCGTGGTCAGCACCCTGGTCCGCTCGCTCGCCGCGCCCGCCGGACGCCGGGTTCTCTCCTCGTAGGAGCCGATCGCGGTTGGCATGCCCTCAGCTTCACCGGTCGACGGGTGCCGGCGCATCAGTCGGCCGACTGGTCCTCGGTCCCGTTCCCGGGCCGGTCACCGCAGCCGGGCCCGGAGAAAGGCGCACCCGGTCAGCACGGCCGCCCGGGTGGGCGGGCTGTCGGCGAGGGCGTGCAGCGCCACGAAGTCGTGGATGGTCCCGAGGAACCGCAGGGCCAGCGCCTCGACCCCGGCCTCGGACAGTCGCCGCGCGTACTGCTCGCCCTCGTCCCGGGCCACGTCGGCCTCGGCGGTGACGACCAGGGCCGGCGGCAGCCCGGCCAGCTCCGCCATTCGCGCCCGCAGCGGTGCCGCGGTGGGCTCGTTCCGGCGGGCCGGGTCGGCGGCGTACCGCTCCCAGTAGGCGCGCAGCGCCCGGCGGGTGAGCAGGTAGCCGGTGGCGAACCGGTGTTGCGAGGGGCTGTCGCAGCGGGCGTCGGTGAGCGGGTAGTAGAGGAGCTGTGCGCGGATCCGCGGACCGTTCCGCGCCTTGGCCAGCATGGTCACGGCGGCCGCCAGCGTGGCACCGGCGCAGTCGCCGCCGACCGCCAGCCGGCCGGGGTCCAGCGCGAGCGCGCCGGCCTGGGAGACCGCCCAGTCCAGCAGGGCGTAGCACTCCTCCAGCGCCATCGGGTAGCGGGCCTCGGGGGCGCGGCTGTACTCGGGGACGACGGCGCACACCCCGGCGCCGGTGACGAGTTCGCTGATGAGCCGGGCGTGGGTCTGCGCGTCGCCGAACGCCCACCGGCCGCCGTGCAGGTACAGCAGGGCCGGGAGCGGCCCCGGCACCCCGGCCGGGCGTACGGTCCAGAAGCCGAGCAGCCGCGCGGGGCCGACCGGTGCCACCTGGAAGACCGCGTCCACGTCGAAGTCCTCGAACCGGTCGGCCTGGGTCTCCCGCAGCGCCTGCCGTGCCGCGTCCGGGCCGAGGTCGTCGAGGGCAGGGGGCACGCCGGCGGCGCTGACCAGGCGCTGTACCACGGGGTCGAGGACGACGGCGGTACCCGGGCGCGGTCCCGGACCTGGGCGCGGTCCCGGTCCCGGACCCGGTCCTCCGGGTGTCATGGGCGCTGCCCCGACCGGCCCTCGGGCGCCCTCACCGGCCCTGCACCAGGTCACGGAGCTGATGGCGGCTGCTGACGCCGAGCTTGGGATACACGTTGTACAGGTGCGAGCCGACGGTGCGCGGCGAGAGGAAGAGCCGCTCGCCGATCTCGCGGTTCGACAGGCCGCGCGCGGCCAGCTGGACGATCTGCCGTTGCTGCGCCGTGAGTTGCTCCAGCGGTACGGCGCCCACGGGGGCGGGTGCGGCGCCGCTGGCGCGCAGCTCGCTGCCGGCGGCGGCCGCGAGGGCGCCGGCGCCGAGGCGTTCGGCGGTCTCCAGGACCGTGGTCAGCTGCTGGCGCGCCTCCAGGGTGCGGCGGCAACGGCGCAGCCAGATGGCGTAGTTGAGGCGTACGTGGGCGCACTCCCACGGCCAGCGGTTCGCCCCGTGGTTGACGAGCGCGAGCTGGAAGTGCCGCTCGGCCTGGCCGTCCGGGCCGACCAGGGCGGTGGCGTGGTGCAGGAGCAGCGTCATCCTGGTGCTCGGGCGGTCCCCCTGTTCCGCCAGGACCCGTTCCACGACGGGCAGGGCCTCGGCCGACCTCCCGGTGCGCTGGGCGGTGACGGCGAGTTCGGCGACGGCGCGTGCGGACAGGACGGGGTGCAGGGGCGCGCCGTCGGCGGTGAACAGGTCGCGCAGCCGCCGCCAGGCGTCCTCCATGTCCCCACGGGTGAAGGAGGCGAGGCCGCGGGCGCTCAGCAGCCGGGCGTGGGTGGCCCGGTTCTCGTCCAGGCAGACGGCCCGCCAGACGTCGGGGGTGAACCAGGGCTCCGGCGGCAGGGTGCCGCGCAGCGCGCGTACGGTCAGGGCCTGCGTCTCCAGATCGGCCCGCAGCCGTGGCAGGCGCAGCACCGTGGCCTCCGTGAGGGCGTCCTCGATCACGCTCCCGGCCTCGGCGAACCGCCCGGTGGCCAGGAGGGTGTCCACGAGCGGCAGCACCGACCAGCCGCGCAGCCCGAAGGCGCGGGCGCCGCGCAGCCGCTCGTCGGCCGTCCGCGACTGCCCCAGGTCCACGTCCGCCTCGTCCGCCTGGCGGGCGACCGCGGCGAATACGGCGCGGGCGACGCGGGCGGTCGACGCGTCGGGGGCGCTGTGCGTCCGGCCGGGGCCGGGCGAGGCGCCGGTGGCCGTGGCGGACCGCGGCCGGGCACCCGCCGTGACCTCGGCGACCGCCGTGACCTCGGTGGCCGCAGCGACCCCGGCGGCCGCCATGACCTCGGTGGCCGCAGCGACCGCCGTGACCTCGGTGGCCGGGGTGAACAGTGCGGCCAGGGCCCGCCGGGTGTGGGGGGTGTCCAGGCGGGCCAGTGGTCCGGCCGTTGCGGGCCGCCACCGCCCGGACGCGTCGGCCCGCCGGGCCCGGTCGAGCAGCGCGGGCAGTGCCGCCGTGTGCTCCGGCAGCCCGGACTGGGCGGCGATGTCCGCCGCCAGGACGGCGAGGGCGCGCGCGAGGGTCCGGTCGACGACGGGAAAGTGCTCCGAGGCGTCGGCGAGCAGTTCGAAGGCCTCGCGCTGGGCGGACTCGTGGGAGAGGACGGAGGCCAGGGCACCGGCCGCGGCACAGCCGAACTCCGGCTCGGCGGACTCCCGGACGAGCCGTTCGTACAGCTCACGGACCCAGCCGGGGTCGCCCGCGGCGTGGGCCGCCGTCAGGGCCTCGGCCAGCCGGCGGGCGCGTTCCGGCGACCGTGGGCTGAGCCGGGCCGCCTGCTCCAGGGCGCGTGCGGCCGCCACCGCGTCCCCGCGCCGCCAGGCGGAGGCCTCCAGGGCGGCGGCGATGAACGCGTCGGCGCCCACGGTGGCGGCGGCCAGGTGCCGGGCGCCGACCTCGGGCAGCACGGCGACCCTGGCGAGTTCCCGGTGCGCCTGCTGACGTTCGCCCGCCGGGCGCGTGAGGTAGGCGGCCGAGCGGGCCAGGGGATGCCGGAAGGCGAACCGGTCCTCGGCCAGCGCGATCAGCCCGGCGGCCTCCGCGGGCGCCCACACCGACAGGTCGCCGGTGCCGAGGGCGGCCATCACGGCGGCCACGGGCTCACCGGGTCCGGCGGCCGCCGCGTACAGCAGGGCCCGGCGGGTGTCGGCGGGAAGCGCGTCGACCCGTACGCCGAAGACGTGCGCGTGCCGTACCGCCCTGGCGGGGCCCGGCGCTCCGCGGCCCAGTTCCACGAGGGCCAGCGGGTTGCCCTCGGCCTCGGCGAGGATCTCCAGCCGGTGCCGGCCGGCGGGCACCGCCGGCTGCCGGTCGAGGAGGGCGGCGGCCGAGGTGGCGCTCAGCGGACCGAGGCGCAGGGTCTCGGTGCCGGGCGGCGGGGTGGGCAGGGCCGTCTCGTGACGTGCGGCGAGCAGCACGGTCAGGGCGCGGCCGGTCAGCTGCCGGACCGCGGCGAACAGCGTCTCGGGGAAGGCAGGGCCGCACAGGTCGGCGTCGTCCACGCAGACCAGCACCGGCCGGGACGCGGCGAGCCGTTCCAGCAGCGCCGTCACTCCCGCGTGCAGGTCGGCCTCGTCCGCCGGGTCGTCCGCTCGCGGTACGGCCGTCAGCGCCCGTTGCTGCGCGGCGGGCAGGGCGGCCAGCTCGTCCCGTACCGGCGGTGTCAGCATTTGGTGCAGACAGGCGTGCGCATGCCGTGGGTCCTCGGCCCAGCCCTGCGCGGCCAGCACCAGCACCCCGTCGGCGGCGGCCTGTTCCCGGACGTGCCTGAGCAGTGTCGTACGCCCGGTCCCCTCGTCACCGAGGAGCAGCAGGGTCTGGGCGGCGCCGGTCTCGCGCGCCACGCACCGCAGAATCCGCGCGATCTCGCCGTCCCGGCCCAGAACGGTCGCCTCGTCGCCGATCGTGGACTGCTGGGGTGGGTGGACCGACATGCACATACTCCCCGGGCGGTGCGCGTTTTCCCTGTTCAGAGCCATCATCGCGAAGACCGGGCAGGCCCGCTTCTGTCACATGACCAGTCACCGGCGCCACCGGCCCGGCCGGTCCCCAGGGCTGCCACCTCACCGGCACGCGCACTTTGCCGGCACGCGCACGATCCCGCCCTTTCGACCCACCACGGCTCCGGCCCCTACGACCGGTCCGTGGCTCCGGTCCCGTCGACCGGCCCGCAGTTCCCGTGCCGTTGGCCCGGCCACGGCTCCCGCCCCCTCGGGCGACCCGCGACTCCCGCCCCCTCGACGGGCGCTGGCAGGATTGTCGTATCAGTGGCTCGACGACAAGGACGTGGTTCATGCACGCCGGCACCACCGACCACCTCTCCGATCCGGGCATCCTGGGGCGGGCCGCCGAGCTGGGGCGTCTTGACCGGCTGCTCGGGGCGGTGGACGGCGGCGGCCCGCAGGTGCTGGTGCTGAGCGGGGAGCCGGGGGCGGGCAAGAGCACCCTCGTCGACTGGGCGGCCGAGCGGGGCCGGGCCCGGGGCCTCGGGATCCTGCGGGTGCGCGGCAGTGAGGGCGAGGCCGGTCTGGGGCTGTCGGGTGTGCACCAGTTGCTGCATCCGCTGCTGCCCGGAGAGGGCCTGCCCGCGGGGCAACGGGAGGCGCTGGACCGTGCCTTCGGACCGGAGGCGGCGGGGTACGAGCTGAAACTCGACCAGCTGTCCCTGTGCGTCGGCGTGCTCGGGCTCATCACCGGGGCCGCCGCGCGCCGGCCGCTGCTCCTGCTGGTGGACGACGCCCAGTGGCTGGACCTCGGCTCGGTGGACGTGCTGGCCTTCCTCGCCCGGCGTCTTGAGGGCAGGCCGGTGGTGCTGCTGCTGGCCGCCCGCGAGGACGGCGTACCGGCCCGCTTCGACCGGGCGTTCCCGCAGGTCACCGTGGGTCCGCTGAGCCGTACCGCGGCCGGGCAGCTGCTGGACGCGCAGCCGGATCCGCCGCGCGGCAAGGCACGGGCCGAGATCCTTCAGCAGGCGGCCGGCAATCCGCTGGCCCTGATCGAGCTGCCCCGCGCGCTGGCCCGGGGCCGGACCGGCGACATGGGGGCCGGCGGGGCCGGGGGCGCCACGCTGCCGCTCACCGCACGCCTGGAGAACCTGTTCGCCGCCGACCTGCCAGGCCTGCCCGCGCCCACCCGGGCGGCTCTGCTCCTGGTGGCCGCGGCCGGGCCCGCACGGCTGACCGATCTCCTGCGGGCCGCCCCCGAACTGGACGTCGTATCGGCGCTGGACCCCGCCGAACGCGCCGGCCTGGTGCGGGTGGCCGACGGCGGGGTGCTGCTGCGGCACCCGCTGGTCCGCTCGGCCATCTACCACGCGGCCTCCTTCCACGAGCGTCGGCAGGCCCATCTCGCGCTGGCGGCCGCACTCGCGGAGGAGCCGGACCGCCGGGCCTGGCACCTGGCGGCCGCCGCGACCGGCCAGGACGCGGAGGTCGCCGACGCCCTGGCGGAGAGCGCCGAACGGGCCCGGGGCCGGGGCGGCTACGCGGCGGCCGCGACCGCGCTGGAACGCGCGGCCGAGCTGACCCCGGCGCCGGAGCTGCGAGCCCGGCGCCTGCTGACGGCCGCGCAGGCCGCGATGTTCGCGGGTCATCCGCAGTGGGTCGGCGAGCTGAGCGGCCGTGTCGGCCGGCTGACCGAGGATCCCCGGCTGCGTGCCGAGGCCTCGCTGCTGGGCGGCTGGGCTCTCGGGGTGACGCTCCGTCACGAGGAGGCGCTGGAACTTCTGTTGGGCGTCGCCGAAGCCACCGCGGCCTCGGCCCCGGGCCTCGCCCTCGGCGCCCTGAGCACCGCCGCCACGTCCGTCTACAACTCCGGAGCACCGCACTACCGCGCCGAACTCGACCGGATCGGCGGCCTGATCGACGGGGACGGGGATCCCGCCGGCCGTGCCTGGGCGCGGGCGGTCGTCGATCCCCTTCACGAACGGTCCCGTCTGGCGCAGCGGTTGGCGGACGGGATGGCCGCCCTGGCGCGGGACGAGTCCCTCGGCAACCTCACGGCGCTGGGCGGCACGACCTGGATCCTGGACGAGACCGAGCAGGCCGTGCGCGTCCTCGGGCGGACCATGGACGTCCTGCGGCGGGCCGGCAGCGCGGGCACGAACGCGACCGTGACCCAGGCGCTCGCCCTCGCCCTGTTCGAGAACGGCTCGTGGACGGCGGCCGAGGAGGCGGCGGACGAGGCGTTCTGGATGGCGACGGAGGCGGGAGCGGACAACGTGACCGTGGGCGCCCGCATCCTGCGGGCCGCCCTGCGCGCGCTCCAGGGCGACCCCGCGGCCGCGCGGAGTCAGGCGATGCAGGCCGTACGGGGCATGGACCCGCGCAGGTCGCTGAGTCTTCAGGTCCGCCACCGGCACGCCATGGGCATGGCCGCGTTCGTCGCCGGCGACCACGCGGAGGCCTATGAACAGTTGCGCGCGACCTTCACCCGGGACTTCCGTCCGGCCCCCGTCCACTACCACGCCTCGCTCTACTACCTGGGCGACCTGGCGGCCGCGGCGGTCCGCGCCGGGCGGGCGGACGACGCGCGCACGGTGCTCGACGCCGTCGAGCAGGACCTGAAGCCCGACCCCTCCCCCCGGCTGGCCGCCGTGCTCCACCGGGCCACCGCCCTGCTGACCGACGGCGACGACGCGGAGCGGCACTTCCGCGCCGCGCTCGACGACTCGGCCACCGACTGCTGGCCGTTCGAAAAGGCCCTCGTCCACCTCGACTTCGGCGAGTGGCTGCGGCGGCGCCGCCGCAGCACCGAGGCGCGCCCGCACCTGAGCCAGGCCCTGGAGTGCTTCCAGCGCCTGGACGCCCGCCCCTGGATCGAGCGTGCGACGGCGGAGCTCCGGGCCGCTGGGGCGGCGACGGCCCCCGCCACCCCAGGCGGCGAACTGACCCCGCAGGAACGCCAGATCGCCGAACTGGCCGCCCAGGGCCTGACCAACCGCGACATCGCGGCCCGCCTGTATCTCTCCCCCCGTACGGTCGGTTACCACCTGCACAAGGTCTTCCCCAAGCTCGGCATCACGGCCAGAGCCCAGCTCCGGGACGCCCTCACCCACGAGGACCAGGGCTGACCCGGTCCGGCGCGGCCGCTCCATGAATGCGCCATTCCAATATCCGATAAGTAGCCTTTATCCTGTTTATTCGTTCTCGCTGCGGCCGCAGTGGTGGAGCAGGGACGCGCCAGGAGGCCGGAATGCACCGCTCGATCGTGACCGCGACCCGGCCTTCCGTCGCCGGACACTCGTGATGTCGGGGATCGGGGAGGGGGAGCACGAGAGGGAGCCCCACCTCCCCGGCCTGCACCTGCGCCTGCGTGACGAGCTGGGCCGGATCGACGAGCAGTTGCGCGCCCTGCTGACCGCCATGGACCGGTTGCAGGGCCTGCTGGACGCGGTGGTGGCCATCAGCCGGGAGGTCGAGCTCCCCTCGGTGCTGCACCGCATCGTGACCACCGCCATGGAGCTGGTGGGCGCCCGTTACGGGGCGCTCGGAGTGCTCGACGAGTCGGGAGACAGCCTGGCGCAGTTCATCTCCGCCGGTCTGTCCGAACAGGAACACGCCGCTCTTGCCGAGACCGGCTTCCCTCGCGGCCTGGGGGTCCTCGGGCACCTGATCCGCCACCCCGAGCCGCTGCGGGTGGATCACATCCAGACCCATCCGGCGTCCGCCGGATTCCCGCCCGGCCACCCGCGCCTGCGCACCCTGCTCGGCGTCGCCATCAGCGTGCGCGGCCAGGTCTACGGTGACCTCTACCTCTCCGATCGGCGCGACGGACGGCCCTTCGACGCCTACGACGAGAGCGTGGTCGTAGCCCTGGCCGGTGCGGCCGGCATCGCCATCGAGAACGTCCGTCTGTTCGAACGGGTGCGCCTCGGAGCCGAGCAGTTCCAGCGCCTTCTGCTGCCCAAGCTGCCCGACCTGCGGCCCTTCACTGCCGCCGCCGTCTACCGGCCCGCCGCGGAGCCCAGCCGCCTCGGCGGGGACTGGTACGACGCGATCCCGCTGCCCGGCGACGTCGTGGCGGTCGTCATCGGTGATGTGGTGGGGCACGATCTCAGGGCGGCGGCCGCCATGGCCTCCATCCGCAACATGCTGCGCGCACTGCTGTTCGAAGGGGGCGGCACGCCCGGCGCGGTGCTCGCCCAGCTCGATCGCACTCTGCAGGCCATCACCGAGAATCCCGTCACCACCACGACGCTGGCCCGCATCGAACCGGACGGGCCGGGCTGGCAACTGAGATGGAGCAGCGCGGGGCACGTCCCGCCGCTGCTCATCGCCCCCGGGCGCCGGGCGGAGTACCTGCTCGTCGAGCCCGGCCTGCCGCTCGGGGTCGACTCCGAACAACCTCGCCCCGACCACTCCCGGTTCGTGCCCCCGGGCGCCACCCTGGTCTTCTTCACGGACGGACTGATCGAGCGCCCGGACCGGCCCATCGACGCGAGCCTCGACGAACTCACCTGTCTCGCCACCGCGTACGCCGATCTGCCCCTGCAGGAGTTCGTACAGGCACTGGCCGACCACCACCCGAGCGACGGTCACGACGACATGGCCGTGCTCGCCCTGCGCACCCCGCGCGGCTGACCCCAGGGGGCTCCGCCGGGACGCCCGGCTCAAGGGTGCCGTGGATGATTCGGGGGATCCGGCGGATGATGGACCTCGGGGCGATGTCGATGCGGAGGTCGCCCGATGACTGTCGCGCGGCGTGCACAGCTCCGGCGCGGTGGTGTGGCCGTCCTGGACATCTGTGTCGTCGCCGCGCTCTACTACGGCTCGGCCAGGCTGGGGCTCATTCAGCAACTGGTGCGCAGCCAGGTCACCCCCCTGTGGCCGCCCACCGGTATCGCCCTGGCGGCCCTGCTCCTGCGCGGCCCACGGGTCTGGCCCGGGATCGCCCTCGCCGCGCTCCTGGCCAACATCTCCCTGGGGCCGTCGGTCTGGGCCGTACTCGTGATCGCGACGGGGAACACCCTCGCGCCCGTCTGCTCGTACCTGCTGCTGCGCCGTACGGGATTCCGTCTCGAACTGGACCGGCTGCGGGACGCGCTCGCGCTGATCTTTCTCGGCGCGTTCACCGGCATGCTGATCAGTGCCACGACGGGCAGTGGGACCCTGGCGCTCTCCGGTGCGCTGCCCGCCGGCGGCTTCTGGCCCACCTGGTCGGTCTGGTGGACCGGTGACGCGATGGGCGTCCTGGTGGTGACGCCGGTCCTGCTGGTGCTGCGCTCGGCGCGGTGGCCGAAGAACGCTCCGGCCTCCCGCTGGGCGGAGGCGCTGCTGCTCGTCGCGGCCACCTACGGCGTCGGTCTCCTGGAGACCGGCAGCATCCCCCTCCTGTTCCTCGGCTTCCCGTTGCTGATCTGGGCGGCCTTCCGCTTCCGGCTGGCCGGGGCGGCACCCTGCGCCCTGGCCGTGTCCACCTTCGCGGTCGTGGCCGCCGCCCGGGGCGCCGGCCCGTTCTCCGGTCACGACCTGCTGACAAACATGATCACCCTGCAGGCGTTCAACGGTTCCTCCTCACTCACCGCACTGCTCGTCGCGGCGACCGTCAGCGAGCGCGACGCGACCCACAGGGAGATCGCGCGAGCCTGCGCCCAGCTCGCCGCCATGGTGGCCAAGATCACCGCGGTCGGCCACCCCGCCCTGCCCCCCGACGCCGACGGCACCACGGAGGACCGGAAAGAACCCGACGAACAGCCCAGCAGCCCACCATGACCCCCACCCCGGCCCCGAGCGGTTCGTGCGCCGGCCGGTTCCTGCTTCCCGCCGGGGGATGACGGGGGTCGGTGCGGACGGCGCCGTCGTCCGCGGCCGGGACGGGTGCGGACGGGCGACTGGGGACGGGCGGAGGCGGACGCGCGGAGGCGGACGGACTGCCGGGTCCGCCCGCACCGCCCGGTCAGGTGGCGGTGTCCCGCTTACGCGTGCGTTCGGCGGCGCGGACGATGTTGCGGGCCATGCCGCCGAAGACGACGGCGTGGAAGGGCGACACACTCCACCAGTAGAGCTGGCCGAGCAGTCCGTGCGGGTGGAACAGGGCCCGCTGCCGGTAGCGCGCGCCGCCGGCGCCCTCCTCCTCGACGTACATCTCCAGCCAGGCCAGCCCGGGCAGCCGCATCTCGGCGCGCAGCCGCAGCAGCCGTCCGCGTTCGATCTCCTCCACCCGCCAGAAGTCCAGCGAGTCGCCGACCCGCAGCCGCCGCGCGTCACGTCGTCCCCGGCGCAGACCCACCCCGCCGGCGAGGCGGTCGAGCCAGCCGCGCACCGCCCAGGCCAGCGGGAAGGAGTACCAGCCGTTCTCCCCGCCGATGCCCTCGACCACGTCCCACAGGGCGTCGGGAGCCACCTCGGCGTGGCGTTCGCGTACGTCGGTGTAGAGGCTGCCGCCGGCCCACTCCGGGTCGGTGGGCAGCGGGTCGCTGGGAGCACCCGGCACGGAGGCGGAGGACCAGCGGGTGACGACCTGGGCGTCCCGCACGCGCTGCAGTGCGAGGGTGACGGCGCGGTCGAAGCCGACCGGGTGGCCCGGCAGGCTGGGCACGTACCGCTCGATGTCCCGTTCCCGGCACACCACCTCGTGGCGCAGCGACTCCGTCAGCGGGCGGGCGATGGCCGCCGGTACGGGGGTCACCAGGCCGACCCACTGACTGGACAGGCCGGGCGTGAGCACCGGCACGGGCACGATGAGCCGCCGGGGCAGGCCGGCGACGGCGGCGTACCGCTGCATCATCTCCAGATAGGTCAGCACCTCGGGGCCGCCGATGTCGAAGGCGCGGCTGACCTCGGGCGGCAGTCCGGCGCACCCCACCAGGACGCGCAGCACGTCCCGTACGGCGATCGGCTGGATGCGGGTGTGCACCCAGCGCGGCGTGACCATCACCGGGAGCCGCTCGGTCAGGTAGCGCAGCATCTCGAAGCTGGCCGAGCCGGAACCGATGATGACAGCGGCCCGCAGCACGGCCGTGGGCACGCCCGAGCCGAGGAGGATGCGCCCCACCTCGGCGCGGGAGCGCAGATGCGGTGACAGTTCCCGCTCGGGCACCTCGGCCGGGGTGAGCCCGCCCAGGTAGATCAGGCGGCCGACGCCGCATCTGCGGGCCTGTTCGCCGAAGACACGGGCCGCCTGCCGGTCGGTGTGCTCGAAGTCGGGGCCGGCGCCGAGTGCGTGCACCAGGTAGTAGGCGACATCCACGCCCGCCATCGCCGCCGCCACCGAGCCCGCGTCGGCGACATCGCCCTGGACGACCTCCACCCGACCGGCCCACGGCTGGTCACGCAGCTTCTCCGGTGTGCGCACCAGGCAGCGGACCCGGTACCCGGCGTCCAGCAGTTCCGGCACCAGCCGTCCGCCGATGTAGCCGCTGGCACCGGTCACCAGACAGGTCCTCGGCTCCGTGGCAGCGGTGCCGTTCACGTTCGTCGTCCCGGCTGTCTCGTCCGCCACGCGAACCGCCTCAGTCTCGTCCGTGCGCCCTTGCGCCCCTCGGTCCCGATACCTCTACGGTGCGGTCCGCCCGTCCGGATACGCCGGGTGACCGCGGCATCCGGGTGACGCGGAGCTCTCGACCGCCGGCCGGAGCACGCCCAGATGCGACGGCGATGCCCCTGGGCGGCTCAGGGGGGAGTGAGGGTGTCGAGTTGGGCGGCGAGGTCGGGGTGGGTGGTGATGAGGTGGGGGCGGGTGGCGTGGAGGGGGTGGATGAGGTCGGCGGGGTTGTCGTGGGCGAGGGCGGCGTGGAGATGCCTGAGGGGAAGGCGGGCGGCGTCCGGCAGGTCGGTGAGGGCGGTGATCTGGCCGGCGATGCGGCGCAGGTCCGCTGCGTTGTGGCGGGCCCAGGCGGTGGTGGTGCGTTCGGCGGCGCGGCGTTCGCGGGTGGCCTGGACGCGTTGCTCGCCGGTGGTTCCGGCCGGTCCGGGACGGCCGCGAAGGTAGCGGCGTTCGGCGGCCTGGCGGCTGGCGACGCCAAGGGGGTGGGCGAGGTCGGCCCAGCTGGCTCCGGCGTCCCGGGCGGTCTCGATCAGGCCGGTTTCCCATCCGGCGAGCCGCTCGCGCACCTGCCGCAGCAGGAGAAGGGAGGCCAGGGCCTGGTCCGTGCCGACTTCGGGAGCCTCGGAAGTGCCGGGGGCCTCGTGCCGGGCGGCGCGGAGGGCGTCGTCTATGGCCTCCAGTGCCGCCGCGGCGGCGAAGAACGACGTCGGCCTGTTCGCTTCGGCGCTGGGTGAAGCCGGCAGATCGGCCGGGGTCATGGGCACCTCCCTCGCGGTTGTCATCCTTCAGACGACACCGTGTTTGTCATCCATTGGATGACATGTTACAACGGTTTCAGTGAGGCGCATTGGCAGCCACTGCCCGAACCCTCTGGAGGTGTTTTCCGATGTTGATGCGCACTGACCCCTTCCGTGAGCTCGACCGGCTGGCGCAGCATCTGATGGGTCCCGGCACCTGGTCGCGGCCGTCCCCGATGCCCATGGACGCCTACCGCGAGGGCGACCGGTACGTGGTGTCCTTCGACATTCCCGGCGTCACCGCGGACGCGATCGACATCGACGTCGAACGGAACATGCTGACCGTCAAGGCCGAGCGCCGGCCGGCGGCGAAGGCCGACGACGTGCAGATGGAACTCTCGGAGCGGCCGCTGGGGGTCTTCTCCCGGCAGCTGGTGCTGGCCGACACGCTGGACACCGAGCACATCCAGGCCGACTACGACGCGGGCGTGCTCACCCTGCGCATTCCGATCGCCGAGCGCGCCAAGCCCCGCAAGGTCGCCATCGGCGTCGGATCCGACCGCGGGGAGATCTCCGGCTGAGCCGGACGGAGAAGGGCTGAACAGCGGCGGAGGACGGGTGACCGCTCTCCCCTCGCCCGTCCTCCGCGCCCCGGAGACCGGGGCCGGGGAAGGCTCCGCCCACGGCAGAGCACCGAGCCGCCGGCCCACGAGCGGTTCCGGTTCGTACGGGCGACCACGGCCCGGGGCGGGGGCGCCACCGGAGCGGACCGCCGGCCGGGACATCGGCGCCGCCCCCGCCGTCCTCACCATCGTCTCCGCAGCGCTCTTCGGCCGCCCCCGGCCCACCCGACCACCCATCCCTGGTGACCGCACACCGGCACCCCGACCCTGGTGACAGAAAGGCAACCACCGCAGTGATGTCCGACCGACGCGCACCCTTCCAGCAGCCCTACGGGAGGGCGTACGAGCAGATGCTGGAGAAGGTCCGCTACGACGGCGCCTACGCCACCCGCGAGAAGGCCGAGGAAGCCGTGCGTCTGGTCCTCGCAGGCCTGGGACGCCAGCTGACCGGCGACGAACGCGCCGAACTGGCCGCCCGCCTGCCCTTCGAAGCCGCACGCATCCTCACCGCCCAGGTCCCCGACATCCAGCCGCTCACCGGCTGGGCCTTCGTCAAGGACCTCGCCGCCCGCACCGGCGCCTCCCAGGCCACCACACGCTGGGACACCGGTTCCGTCCTCTCCGCCGTCGCGGCCTGTGCAGGCCAGGAGCTGGTCACCCGCATCCTTCACCAGCTCCCCTCCGGCTACGCGCTGCTGTTCGGCCGCGCGGAGCTCACCCCCGCCGCGTAGCGGCGACGAGGAGCAGGTGCGGGGCGGACGCGTCCTGGGCGTCGCGGTCCGCCCCCGCACCCTCCGCACCGCGAGGTGACCGCTGCCGCCCGCTCGGCCACCCGCGCCGACGAGCCGACACGCCCCTCCGAGCGCATCAGGACCGCCCCGCGTACCCGGCCGGGGCGCCCTTCCGACCGCCTGCCGTACAGGACGATCCCACCAGGCGCTGGGCGCGCTTTCCGTATCCTGCCTGTCGATATCCGAAACCGGCCAGGTGGCCGACCAGCCCCCCTCCTCAGCGCTGAAGTGCCACGCAACACTCCTTGCTCGATCTATCGAGTTTCGATAGATTCCCATCGTGAATCGATGGAGGGGTGGGCCATGGGCAAGCTGACAGTGGGTGCGCTGCGTGCCGTCCTCGGGGTGGTGTTCGCCGGGACCGTGTTCGTGCAGGCCGGGATGGTGTGGGCGTTGGCCGCCAAACCGGCGGACGGATCGCTGCCGCTCACCCCGCTGCGCGTGATCACGATCCTGGGCATGGTGTCGGCCCAGGTCGCCCTGGTCTGCGTATGGCGGCTGGTGACCATGGTGCGACGCGGAACCGTGTTCTCCGACGCCGCCTTCCGGTACGTGGACGGCGTGATCGGCGCGATCGTGGCGGCTGCCCTCGTGTGGTTCGCGGTCACGGGCATCAACGCCCCCGGCCAGCGGGACGATCCGGGCGTCACCGTCATCATGGCCGGGATCGGCGTGGCCATCCTCGGGGTCGCGCTCATCGTGCTCGTGCTGCGGATGCTGCTCACCCAGGCCGTCGCGCGCGACGTCCAAGCGGCCCGGATGCAGGCCGAGCTGGACGAGGTGATCTGATGCCCATCGCCGTCGACATCGACGTGATGCTGGCCAAGCGGAAGATGTCCGTGGGCGAACTCGCGGACCGCGTAGGGATCACCCCCGCCAACCTGGCCGTCCTCAAGAACGGCCGCGCCAAGGCGGTGCGCTTCGCGACGCTCGCCGCTCTCTGCGAGGTGCTCCAGTGCCAGCCGGGCGACCTGCTGCGCTGGGAGGCCGAGGACGCCGCGGGCGGATGACCCGCCCCAGGGCGGGCGCTCCGGCGACGACGGGGACGGGGGCGGCTCATCCAGGGCGTGGATGAGCCGGATAGCGGATTCGGATCGCGCGGAGGATGGTGGCCGGGTTCCGGACGACTCATAGTCGTCCCTACCCGCACGCCGCTGTCCGGATCATTCGCCGGCGCGCGCGGCCGTCCCCGCATGCCGTGCGTCCCCGGCGCCCGTCACAGGCATGCCCGCTCCCGTACCCCGCCTCTGGAGTCGCCATGCCCGGTTCCGTTCCGCCGCCGCCTTCCACGGCGGTCGACGACGCCGCCCCCTTCCCCGTGGCCGTCTCGGGCCCCGCCCATCTGCTGCGAGTGACCCTGCTGATGGCGGGCAGCTGCCTGCCGATCCTGGGCGCGGTGCTCATCGCCCCGGTACTGCCGAAGATGCAGGACCACTTCGCGTCGGTCCCCGGGGCCAAGGCGCTGGTGCCGCTCGCACTGACCGTTCCGGCGCTGTCGCTGGCGCTGCTGGCGCCCTTCGCCGGGGTGATCGTGGACCGGCTGGGCCGCAAGCGCCTGCTGATCCTGGCGACCCTCCTGTACGCCGTGTTCGGCACGGCACCGCTCTGGCTCGACTCGCTGGGGGCGATCATCGCCGGCCGGGCCCTGGTCGGGGTCACCGAGGCCGCCATCATGACGTGCTGCACCACTCTGATCGGCGACTACTACACCGGTCACCGGCGGGTGAAGTACCTCGCCCTGCAGACCATGTGCGCCTCGGCGTCGGCCACCGTCTTCTTCGTGCTCGGCGGCACCGCGGGGTCGGCCGGCTGGCGCGTGCCCTTCTGGGTGTACGCCGTGAGCCTGCTGCTCGCCCCGCTGATGGCCACCGTCCTCGCCGACCCGGCGCACCGGCCGGTCAGCACGGAGATCCCGGCCGGGGCCGAAGGGCGATCTCCCTTCCCCTGGCGGCCGTTGGCAGGCATCTGCGCTCTCACCTTCTTCGGCGCGATGGTCTTCTACACCGTCCCGGTCGAGATGTCCTACCTGCTCGACGATCTCGGGGTGGAGAACTCCGGTGTGATCGGTCTGGCGACCGCGATCGCCAGCGCCGCCACCGTGGGCGGAGCGGTCGCCTTCGCCCGTCTCAAGCGCTCCCCCGACCCGATGCTGCCCGCCGTCCTCGCGGTCTGTGCCTTCGGGTTCGGGGTGATGTCCCTCGCCGGGAACGCCCCGCTGCTGGTCATCGGCGCGGTCGTCAACTGCGTGGGCACCGGCATGCTGCTGCCCGCCCTGCTCACGAGCGCCATGTCCCGGCTGGCGTTCGAGGACCGCGGCCGTGGCACGGGGCTGTGGATGTCGGCCTTCTTCGCCGGTGAGTTCGTCTGCCCGCTGGTGCTGCTCGCCGGGGAGTCGGCGGTCGGCAGCCTGGCCGGTGCCGTGGGTGTGCTCGGGCTGGCCGCGGCCCTGGTCGCCGCGGGGCTCCGGGCGTCCCGGGCGACGGCGGGGCAGCCGGCCTAGGAGCGTCGCGAGTGCCCTCTCGCTACCCCATGAGCGTCGCCCCCACCTCCGCGGCTTTCTGGCGCAGCCAGATGTGGGCCGCGTCCTGGGCGTGCACGGGATGCCACCACATCGCCTCCTGTACCGGCACCGCCTCGAACGGGCAGGGCAGGACCCGCACCGCCGCCGAGCACACCGCCCGCCGCGCCAGCCGCTCCTGGATCATGGCGACCCGGCGGGTGCCCTCGACCATGTGCGGCAGCAGCTGGAAGGTCTGCACCGAGACCTCCACCCTGGGGCTGATGCCGATCATGCTCAGCTGGCGGGCGGCCGGGGCGTCGTACGGGCGCTGGTAGACGGCCCAGGGCAGCTGGGCCAGCTGGTCGAGGGTGAGCTCGTCGCCGACCTCGGGATGGTCGTCGGCGACCATGCACAGCCAGCGGTCCTGGTGGAGGTCGACCGCGGGGAAGCCGTCGATGACGCCGTGCGGCATCAGCAGTCCGTCGACGGTGCTCAGCAGGGCCGCGGTGTTCTCCTCGACGGAGGGTGCCGGGTGCCGGAAGGTGAGCCGGATGCCAGGCGCCTCCCGGTGCAGGTCGCGAGCGAGCGCGGCGCCGAACACGGCGGCGCCGTAGTCGGAGGCGAGCAGGGTGAACTCGCGTTGCTCGGCGCCCGGATCGAAGTCGGCCTGGCTGGCGAAGACCCGCTCCAGCAGGTCGCACGCGGTGGCGCTGCGGTCCCGCAGGGCCACACCGAGCGGGGTGAGTTCATAGCTGTTGCCGGTGCGGGCGAGCAGCTCGTCGTCGAAATGACGGCGCAGTCGGGCCAGCGCGGCGCTCATGGCGGGCTGACTCAGCCCGACGCGCTCCCCGGCCCGGGTGACGTTGCGCTCCTCCAGCAGCGCGCGCAGGGCGAGGACCAGATTGAGGTCGAGTCGGGACAGGTTCACCGGGACCACCTAGGCGAGGGAAAGGCATCCACCGCGTGGATGGGCCTGATCCACAGGATTGATTTCCGTGATTCACGGATCACGGTCAGAGTAGACCGCAACCCCGCAGGAGGAAATCTGATGGCAACGCTCGCGCACCCTGCCGGTCCGTTCGCACCACCCGCCGGCCCGTTCGCGCTCGGCACGTTCTCCGCCGAGGACGGGAATCCGTTCCCCGGCCTCCTGGCGCGGGGCCGGGTGCTCGACCTGAGCCGCGCCCTCGTCTGGGCGCCGTCCAGCGTGCGCGCCGTGGTGGAGCGGTGGGAGGAGACCCTCCCCGCCCTGCACGGACTGGCGGACGACGACACCCTCGACCGGCGGCCCCTGGAAGGTCTGCGCGTGCACGCCCCGATCGAGCCGCGCCAGATCTTCCAGTCCGGCGCGAACTACCGGCAGCACGTGATCGACCTGGAGGTCGCCCACCGTTCCCCCGACGACCCTCGCACGGCCGAGCAGGCGCGTGCGGAGATCGCCGCCGTGATGGACCGGCGGGCCGCCGAGGACCTCCCGTACGTGTTCATCGGCCTGCCCACCGCGGTCACCGGCCCCTACGACGACGTCGTACTCCCCGACTGGGCCGAACAGCCGGACTGGGAGCTGGAGCTGGCCGCCGTGATCAGCAGGCCGGCGTACCGGGTGCCGGTCGGGGAGGCCCTGTCCCACGTCGCCGGGTACACGATCGCCAACGACCTCACCGACCGGGCCGCCGTCTTCCGCCGGGACATGCCGGCCGTCGGCACCGACTGGATGCGCAGCAAGAACGCACCCGGTTTCACTCCGCTCGGCCCGTGGCTGGTCCCGGCCGGGTCGATCACGGACCCCGGCGACCTGCGGATCACCCTCAGGCTCAACGGCGAGACCATGCAGGACGAGTCCACCAAGGACATGCTCTTCGGCGTCGCCCGGCTGCTCTCGTACGTCTCGCAGACCGCGCAGCTCCTGCCCGGTGACCTGGTGCTGACCGGCAGCCCGGCCGGCAACGGCATGCACTGGGGACGCCTGCTGCGCGACGGCGACGTGATGGAGGGATCCATCACCGGTCTGGGCACGCAGCGCACCCGATGTGTCGGGGAGGCCGCGTGAACCGGCACGATGCCGAAGGTGCCATCGCCGAGGCCGCCAAGGCGTACTCGAACTGGGGTCGTTGGGGCGCGGACGACGTGCTCGGCACGCTCAACTTCCTCGACGGGACCAAGCGCCGTGAAGGGGCCGCACTCGTCCGCCGAGGCGTCAGTTTCTCGCTCTCGCAGTCCTTCGACATGAACGGCCCGCAGAAGGGCTGGCGCCGGCGTACCAACCCGGTGCACACCATGCTGGACACCGGCACCGACGCGGCACTCGGCAACCAGGGCTTCCCGCACGGCATCGGCGGCGCCGACGACGTGATCGCGATGCCGTTGCAGTGCTCCACGCAGTGGGACGGCCTCGGCCACATCTTCGACCACGGCAGGGCCTGGAACGGACGCGCGGCCGAGAAGGTCGTCACCTCCGACGGCGACCTCGTCACCGGCATCGAGCACATGGCGCCGTATGTCGCGGGACGCGGAGTGCTCCTGGACGTGGGCCACGTCGTCGGCGCCGAAGGCGAGCTGGCCGACGGGTTCGCCATCACCGAGCAGCACCTGACCGCGACCGCCGAGGCGCACGGCGTGACCGTCGGCCGCGGTGACATCGTGCTCGTCCGCACCGGACGGCTCACCCGCGCCCGGCGGGACGGCTGGGGCGACTACGCGGGCGGACCCGCACCCGGGCTGTCGTTCACCACGGCCGGCTGGCTGCACCGCACCGAGATCGCCGCCATCGCCACCGACACCTGGGGCTTCGAGGTACGGCCCAACGAGTTCGAGAACGCCTTCCAGCCGCTGCACCAGGTCGCCATCCCCAACATGGGCCTGCTGATCGGCGAGATGTGGGACCTCGACGCCCTCGCCGCGGACTGCGCGGCCGACGGCGGGTACGAGTTCTGGCTCACCGCCGCACCCCTGCCCATCACCGGAGCCGTCGGCTCCCCCGTCAACCCGATCGCCGTCAAGTAACGGGCGGAACAAGGGAGTTCCTCATGATCCCCGTGATTCCCAAGAGCACCACCCGCAGTGTCCTCGTCGTGGGCGGCGGCACCTCCGGAAACGCCCTGACCGTCCTGCTGCGCCGGGCCGGGATCGGCGTCGACCTGGTCGAGGCGAGCCCCGACTGGAAGGCGTCCGCCGGCTCCGGCATCACACTCCAGGGCAACGCACTGCGGGTGCTGCGCGAGGTCGGGGTCCTCGAAGGGATCGAGAAGGACGGGTACGCCGCCGAGGGCGTCGCCGTCCTGGCGCCGGACGGCACCGTGCTCCACGCCCACGAGGAGCTGCGCACCGGCGGCGACGACCTGCCCGCCCACATCGGCATGCGGCGGCCCGGGCTCCAGCAGCTCCTCATCGACCAGGTGCGCGCCTCGGGCGCCGGCATCCGGCTCGGCACCACCGCCACCGCGTTCCAGCAGGACGCCGAGGGCGTGGACGTCACCTTCTCGGACGGCACCACCCGCCGCTACGACCTGGTCGCCGGCGCCGACGGACTGGGCTCCGCCACCCGCCGGATGATCGGCATCACGGACCGGCCCGAGCCCATCGGCATGGGCATCTGGCGCGCCCCCGCGCCCCGCCCGGCCGGCGTGCGCCGCACCGAGATGATCTACGGCGGCCGCTGCTTCATCGCCGGGTACTGCCCGACCGGCGAGGACACGGTGTACACGTATCTCGTCGAACCGGCCCGCGACCGGGCCTCCTTGGCCCCGGAGACGTACGCCGACGAGATACGGGCGCTCGCCGACGGCTACGGCGGTGTGTGGCCGGAGCTCCGCGCCGCGTTCACCGACCCGAAGGCCGTCAACTACGCCTGCTTCGACCGGCACCTGGTGGAGGGCCCCTGGCACCGCGGCCGGATCGTGCTCGTCGGCGACGCCGCCCACGCCTGCCCGCCCACCTTCGCCCAGGGCGCCGCGATGTCCCTGGAGGACGTCCAGGTCCTCGCCGAGCTGCTCAGCTCCGGGGACGACTGGGACGCCGCGTCCCTCGACCGGCTCCTCACCGACTACCACGCGCGACGGCTGCCCCGCGTGCGCATGGTCGTCGACGCCTCCGTCCAGCTCGCCCGGTGGCTGCTCGACGGAGTGCGCGACGCGGACGTGCCCGGACTGATGTTCCGCACGCTGAGCGCGCTGAAGGAACGCCCGTGACCGAGCCGCACCCGACACCCACGATCGACGTCCACGCCCATCTCCTGCTCCCGGAGATCGAGGAGGCCGTCGCGGGGCACCCCGGCCTCGCCGAGGCCCGCGCCCTCGACGCCCGCCGCAACGGCCCGGCGGCCCTGGCCGTGAACGGCCCGATGGTCGGCGCGCGCGTGCCGAAGCTGACGGACGCCGCCGTGCGCCTGGCCGCGATGGACGCCCAGGGCGTGGACGTGCAACTGGTCAGCCCGTCCCCGTCGCACTACCACTACTGGGCCGGCCTCGAACTGGCGCAGCGGTTGTGCCGGCTGGCGAACGAGGGGACGGCCGCCCACTGCGCGAAGGCCCCCGACCGGCTGCACGGCCTCGGCCTGGTCCCGCTCCAACACCCGGACAGCGCCGTCGAGTTGCTCGAAGACGCTCTGGCCCAGGGGCTGCGCGGCGTGGAGATCTCCTCGCACGCACCCGGCCGCGAGTTGTCCGACCCGGCGTACGAGCCCCTCTGGTCGCGGGCGGAGGAGACGGGAGCCCTCCTCTTCCTGCACCCGTTCGGCTGCACCCTCGACGAGCGCCTGGACCGGTGGTACCTGTCCAACACCGTCGGCCAGCCCGCCGAGAACGCCGTCGCCCTCTCCCATCTGATCTTCTCCGGTGTCCTGGACCGCCATCCCGGCCTGAAGCTGATCGCGGCGCACGGCGGCGGCTACCTTCCCACCCACCTCGGCCGCTCCGACCATGCCTGGCGGGCCCGTCCTGACGCGCACGGCTGCGGCCGGGAGCCGAGCAGCTACGTCCGGCAGCTGTACTTCGACTCCCTCGTACACGACCCGTACGTACTGCGGGAGTTGGTGCGGGCCGCGGGCGCCGACCGGGTCCTGCTCGGCTCCGACTTCCCCTTCGACATGGGCACGGACGACCCGCTCGCCGCGCTGCGCGCCGCCGGCCTGCCCGACCCCGACTTCCACGCCGTACGAGGCGGCAACGCCGCCGGCCTCCTCCGGAAGGACTGACGCCATGCGCCTGCTCACCCATCTGCGGCACGTCGATCTCGCCGTGCCCGACTACGACAAGCAACTCGACTTCTACGCCGGTGTCTGGGGGCTGACCAAGGTCGCCGAGGACTCCGGGATCGCCTTCCTGGCCGCCGAGGGCAGCCCCGAGCAGTACGTCGTACGGCTGCGCAAGGCCGGCGAGAAGCGTCTCGACCTGGTCGCCTTCGGCGCCGCCTCGATGGCCGACATCGACACGCTCGCCGAGCAACTCCTGGCCGGTGGCGTCCAGTTGATCTCACAGCCGGTCAAGGTGGACACCCCCGGCGGTGGTTACGGCTTCCGCTTCTTCGACGTCGACGGCCGCACCGTCGAGGTCTCCGCGGACGTCGAGGCCCGGCAGCACCGCAGGATCGAGGAGAAGGAGTCGATCCCGGTCAAGCTGTCGCACGTCGTCCTCAACTCGCCCGATCTGGACCGGACCCGTGCCTGGTACGAGACCCACCTCGGCTTCCGCCACTCCGACACGCTCAGCTCCCCGCACGTCGGTGACGTCATGCACTTCATGCGGATCAGCAACCAGCACCACTCCATGGCCATCGCCAAGGGCCCGCACACCTCGCTGCACCACGTCTCCTTCGAGATGCGCGGCATCGACGAGTACATGCGCGGCTCCGGCCGGGTGCTGCGGGCCGGCTTCCGGAAGGTCTGGGGGCCTGGGCGCCACATGGCGGGCGACAACACCTTCACCTACTTCCTCGATCCGCACGGCAACACCGTCGAGTACACGACCGAGTTGGAGGAGCTGGACGAGGACACCTGGCACCCGCACGTCTACGACTTCTCCCAGCCCGAGGTCACCGACCAGTGGGGCACCGCCAACCCGATGAACGAACTGGTCGCCAAGGAGTCCTTCAACGACGCCGACCGCGGCTGCTTCGTGGCCCCGCCGGTCTGATCCGTCTCTGGAGAGGGACCACCATGCGATTTGCCACGTACGAACACCGGGGCCGGCGCCAGGTTGCCGTCGTCGAGGAGGACGGCACGCTGTACCCGCTGCCCGGCGTCGCCTCACTGGCCGGCCTGCTCGCCGAGGGCGGCGGCCTGCCCGGGCTGCTCGACGCGGGCTCCGCGACGCTCGATGCCCCGGCCGGCCCGCACGTCCGCGACGTACGGCTGCTCCCGCCGCTCCAGCCGCCCACCGTGCGGGACTTCGTCACCTTCGAGGAACATGTCGAGGGCGTACGGCGGTCCGTGGACGGGACGGCGGGGGTCCCGGAGCAGTGGTACACGGCCCCGACGTTCTACTTCACCAACCCCTACGCGATGTACGGCCCGTACGACGACATCCCCGTGCCGCCGGGGTCCGGCATGCTCGACTTCGAACTCGAAGTCGCCGCCGTCATCGGGAAGGAGGGCGGCGACCTCACCCCCGAGCAGGCCCGTGACCACATCGTCGGCTACACCGTCCTCAACGACTGGTCCGCCCGCGACCTGCAGTCCGCCGAGATGAAGGTCGGCCTCGGCCCGTGCAAGGGCAAGGACACCGCCACCACGCTGGGGCCCTGCCTCGTCACCGTCGACGAGCTGGAGCACCACCGCGACGCCGACGGCTTCCTGCGTCTCGCGCTCACCGCCGCGGTGAACGGAGAGGTGGTCGGCGAGGACCTGTTGTCCAACATGAGCTGGACGTTCGAGGAGATGGTCGCCCACGCCTCGCGCGGCACGTGGGTGCGCCCCGGCGACGTCCTCGGTTCCGGGACCTGCGGCAACGGCGGCTGCCTGGCCGAGCTGTGGGGCGTACGCGGCAGGCAGGACCCACGGCCGCTGCGGCCCGGCGACACGGTGACGCTCACCGTCGAGGGCATCGGCACGGTCTCCAACACCGTGGTGCGTGGCGCTGATCCCGTGCCGGTGGCGGCCGCTCGGCGCCGCTCCCGGGAGCGTCCGCCGAACGCCTGAGAGCGCGGGGCGCACCGCGGTGGCCGAGCCGTCATGCGCCCGTCGTCGATCCCGGGCGGACGATCATCAGGACCACCACGACCAGCCAGACGAGGGCGAACATGCCGGTGATCATCGACAGCCGGGGCAGCCGGGCGATCAGGGACTCCGTGGAGGTCGAGGTCCGTTCGGGCGTGTCCAGCCGGGTGACCACGGCGTCCTGGGTGCCGAGAACCGCGATGCCCAGCAGGACGGCGGCCACCGCCGTCAGGGCCATGGAGGCGATGAGCCAGGCGCTGCCCATCACCCCCATCACCTCGGCGGTGCCGACACCGAGGACGGGGACGGAGATGCCGGCCACGGCGTAGACCCGGCAGATCCGGTGCAGCAGCTGGACCGACCCCGTGGCCGCCCGCTGCTCGGGTCCGTCGGCCAGTGCCTGGCGCGCGTAGCGCGGAAACAGGCTCGCCGCAACGGTGACCGGCCCGATGAGCAGGATCGCCGCCAGCACGTGGACGCTGAGCAGGAATTTGGCCATGCCGGTGTCTCCTCTTTTCGCGCGCTCGCCGGGCGGGGCATCAGGCGCACAGTTTCAGTCTGCCTTAAACTCGCTCGACGATAGCATTCCTCTCTCAAGAACCCGGAGCTGCCGGTCGTCGGCGTCCGGCCCCGGAAGGTGGGACAGGTGACGAGCAACCCGGCCGAGCGCCCACCCCAAGGGCGCCCCGCGCTGTTGCTGATCGCCCTGGGGCGGATCGTGCGGGAGGAGGCCGAGCGGGCCCTTGAGGCCCAGGGGCTGTCGCTGCGGCATCTGAGCGCCCTGGGGCACCTCTCGCGCGAGCCCGGGCTCTCCTACAGTGCGTTGGGGCGGCGGGCCGGCATCACCGCGCAGAGCATGCAGGCCACCGTTCGCCAGCTCGAACAGGCCGGCGCCGTCCACCGCGTGACTCCAGCAGGACGCGGCCGCACCGCCGAACTACGCGTCACCGACACCGGCCGCCGGTTGCTGCACGAGATGGACCATGCCCTCAGCTCGGTGGAAACCGCGCTGCTCGACGGGCTCACGGCCGAGGAGCAGGCCGGCCTGGGCACGCTGCTGCACCGCCTCCTGACCAGGAGCCTGCGCGCCGACGCCCCCGGCCGCTCCTGACACCCCCTGACGCCCCCTGACGCCCGCCGCACGACGGCGACGTACTCCTCGCTCAGGTCGACGCCGGTCACCTCGGCGCCTGGGTGCCGGGCCGGATGGCGGTCCGGGCCGTCCGGTCCGCTTCCCACGCCGAGGACCCGCCGGCCCGCCCTCGACTCCAGGTACTCCGCCGGATGTTCGAGCGCTTCGCCCGTCTTCCGGCGCGGGTCGCCCTGCCGGTGACGGCGGGCCGCGGCGGACGACCGCTGCGCGCTCACGGGGACCGCCGGCCGGTGTCGTCCTGGTCGTGATCGGTGGAGCGGGCGACGTGCCGCCAGGCGTCCAGCTCCTTACGGAAGGCCTCCAGCTTGGCGTCGAAGGCTTGCAGGGTGTCGGCTCCGAGCGGGAGGCGCAGGGGCGGCTCGGCGGTGCCGGCCATCTCGACGATGGCGCGCGCGGCCTTGACCGGGTCGCCGGGCTGGGTGTGGTTGAGGCTCGCCGCGGCCGCACGCATCGCGCCGACGGTGGGCGCGTAGTCGTCGATCGTGCCGGGGCCGGTGCGCAGGCTGGCGGGGTCGAGGAAGTCGGTGCGGAAGAAGCCCGGTTCCACGAGCGTCACATGGATGCCCAGGGGCGCCAGTTCGGTGTGGAGAGTCTCGGTGAAGCCTTCCACGGCGAACTTCGTGGAGGCGTAGACGCCCCAGCCCGGTGCGGTGGCGAAGCCCACGATGGAGCTGATGTTGATCACATGCCCGGAGCCCTGGCGCCGCAGTACCGGCAGTACGGCGCGCTGGACGGCGAGCGGGCCGAAGACGTTGGTCTCGAACAGCGCGCGTACCGCGGCGTCGTCGGACTCCTCGACGGCGGCCAGCAGGCCGGTGCCGGCGTTGTTGACCAGGACGTCGATCCGGCCGAACCGCTCGACCGCCGCGTCGACGGCCGCTTGGATGCTCTGGTGGTCGGTCACGTCCAGCGGCACGGCGAGCAGCGTGTCACCGGCGTCGGGAAACTGCTCGCGGACGGTTTCGGCCTTCCTCGCGGTCGCGACCACCTGGTGGCCGGCGGCGAGGGCGGCGCGGGTGATCTCCAGGCCGAAGCCCCGGGACGATCCGGTGATGAACCAGACACTCATTGATTTCTCCGGTGTTCAGGCGGTGGGCAGGTCGAAGGCCGCGCGGTTCTGGGCGACGAAGCCCTCGACGTCGAGGGGTTCGCTGCCGCCGATCGTCTTCACCAGGTCGTTGGTGCCGGCGAAGACGCCGTTGCGGTAGTCGACGGCCACCGCGAGCAGGTGCTGGACCAGGTGGTCCGGCGCGCCGCGCCCGCGCAGGATGGCGGCGAACTCGTCGAGCTCGATGGGAACGTAGGAGACTTCACGGTCCAGCGCCCGCGACATCTTCTCGGCGATCTCGTAGTGGTCGAGTTCCTCGGCTCCGTAGAGCGGGTAGACCTGGCCGGCGTGCGGGGCGGGGTCTTCCAGGATGGCGGCGATCACCTTGGCCTGGTCGCTCTCCGCGATGGGGGCGTGGCGTCCGTCGGCGAACGGCAGGCGCAGTTCGCCGGTCCCGTCGGCCCAGGTGTCGATCAGCCACTGGGCGAAGAAGGTCGGGCGGATGTGGGTGACGGGGACCGGGAAGCGGTCGAGGACGCGTTCGGCGACCCAGTGCTGGCGGGCCGCGTTGCTGGCGGTGTGGCGGCGGGCGGAGACCTGCGACATGTTCACGATCGCCTGGACGCCGTTCTCCTCCGCCGCCTGCGCCACGTTCACGGTGGCGTCCATCGGGCCGGGACGGATCGGATAGGTGAAGTACAGGGCGTCGATACCCTGCGTCGCCCGAGCCAGCGAGTCCAGGTCGAGGACGTCGCCTTCCACGACGTCCGCTCCGAGGGTGGCGAGCCGCTCGGCGCGCCCGTCGAGGCCGCGGACGAGAGCGCGGACACGGTGGCCGCGCTGGAGGAGGAGTTCGGTGGTCTGGCCGCCGGTCTTACCGGTGGCCCCGATCACGAGGAGGTTGCGTTCCATGAGGGTGATCTCCGTTTTCCTGAGCGGGAGCTGAAGGGGGATTCCAGCGTCAGCCCTGTGCGCGGGTGACGCATGAGATGGGCGGGAGGCGGTGCGCCGCCCGCCCGGCAGGCGGCTGCGGTCACCGGGCTCGGCCCGGTCGGCCGCGCTCCTGCGGTCAGGGGGTGCGCCGGGGCCGGAGGGCGAGCAGGGCGGCGGCCGCGGCGACTCCGGCGCCGGCCTGGACGTACCAGGCATGGTCGAACCCGGCGGTCGTGGCCTGGGGGGTGAGCGCGACGAGCAGGGCCACGCCCACGGCGCTGCCGATCTGCCGGCTCATGTTGAGCACGGCGCTGCCGGTGGTGGCCCGCTCGGGTGCCAGGGTGCCGGCGGCGGCGAACAGCGGCGCCTGGGCCAGTCCGCCGGCCAGGCCGACCAGGATCAGACCCGGGAACATGCCGCCCCAGTAGTCGGGGGTGGTGTGCACGGCCGCGAGCCAGTACCCGGCGGCGAGCGCCATGGCCAGCGTTCCGGTCACGGCGGGGGCGGTACGTCCGAAGCGGCGCTGGAGGGGACCGGCGTTCATCGCGAAGGCGATCGAGGCCAGGGGGGCCGGAGCGATGGAGACGCCTGCGCGCAGCGGGCTGAAGTGCCAGACCTCCTGCATGAACAGGGCGGTGCTGAGCAGGACGATGGCGAAGCCCGCGGAGAACAGGAAGAGGGCCACGGTGGCGGCGGTGAACGGCCGGCCGGCGAACAACTGCTTCTCGATCACCGGCGCCTCGGCGCGCAGGGTCCGCTCGACGGTCGCGGCCCCGGCCAGGACGGCGCCGGCGAACAGCGACACGGTGCGGATGTCTGTCCAGCCCCACCCCGGCCCCTGGACGGTGGCGAGCACCAGCAGACTCACGGCCAGCAGCAGCGCGAGGGCGGAAGCCGGGTCCGGCACAGCGGCACCCCTGGGCCGGCGCACCTCGGGCAGCAGCAGCGCACCGGTGACGAGGGTGGCGACGCCCACCGGAACGTTGATCAGGAAGATCCACCGCCAGTCGACGGTGACGAGCAGACCGCCGACGGGCGGCCCCGCCGAGGCCGCGATCGCGCCCATGCCCGCCCACAGGCCGACCACCAGAGTGTGCTGGCGCCTGGGGAAGCTCGGGTAGAGCAGGCCGAGCGAGGTCGGCACGATCATCGCCGCGCCGACGGCCTGGAGAGCCCGGGCACCGACGAGCACACCGAGGCTCGGCGCGGCGGCCGCGACGGCGGAGGTGAGGGTGAACAGCGCCACTCCGGAGAGCAGCATCTTCTTGCGCCCCCAGTGGTCCGCGACGCGGCCCGCGGGCACGAGTACGGCGGCGAAGACGATCGCGTAGGCCGACAGCACCCATGACACGCTCGCCACGCCCGTGCCGGGGAACGACCGCCCGATCCCGTCGAGGGCGACGTTGACGACGAAGAAGTCGAGCTGCGCCATGAAGGCGACGGCACCCAGCACCGCCATGATGCTCCAGCGGCGCGGGTGACCCGCCTCGGCGACGGCCGGAGCCGGTCCGGTGTGCGGTGTCGTGGTGACCGCCTGCGGTGCAGCCTCTGTGGACATCGTGTCCGCCTCCCAACAAAATGGGCCTGGCAGCCCTTTTTTGACCTGCCCCCAGGAGACACCGCACAGAAAGGGTTGTCAAGCCCTTTTTTGCGGTACGCTGGTCACCATGACCACCACCAGCCAAGCGTCGGGTCAGAGACTGACCGCCAAGGGCCTGGCCACGCGCGAACGCATCGTCCGGGCGGCGGCCGAGCTGTTCTACGAGCACGGCGCACAGAACACCAACAACGAGCAGATCCGGGAGGCCGCCGGGGTCAGCGGCTCGCAGCTGACGCGCCACTTCCCCACCAAGGAGTCCCTGGTGCGCGCCGTGCTCGCCTGGCAGGCCGACAGCATCGTCGCCCGCCACCAGACACCCGAGCTGGGCGAACTGGACAGCTTCGCCGCCCTGCACCGATGGGCCGACAGGTACGTCGCCTCACGGGACATGCTGCGCGGCGGCTGCACCTTCGGCTCCCTGGCGGCCGAGGTCGTCAAGTCCGAGCCCTCCCACCGGGACGTGGTGGCCGACGGCTTCGAACGGTGGCAGGAGCTGTTCAAGCGCGGCCTGAGCAAGATGCGCGAGCGCGGCGAGCTGCGGCCGGAGGCCGACCCGGCAGCGCTCGCCCACCTGCTCGCGGCCGCGTTCCAGGGCGGAGCGCTCCTGGACCAGGCGGCCGGTGAGTCCACGCCCCTGCAGGACGCACTGCACGGGGCGCTGGCCTACATCGAGTCGTTCGCCGCAGAACACTGACGTACCGCGAAGTGCGGTCCCGCGGGCAGGCAGCACTCAGAAAGCGTCGGAGGAGACCGGGCGGAGCGCCCGCCTGGAGCAGGCCTGCGCCGTCAGCGGGAGTCCTGCGAACGCCTGCCCGGAGACCCGTTCCAGCGTGACCGCGCCGGCCCCGGCCCTGGCCGGCACTTCCATGCCTCGGCCTCGACGGCCATGAGCAGGCGGCTGATTCCCGGGGCGTCCGCCGCGGCATCGAGGTCGCCATGTCTCCGCGCGGCCCGCACGCACCCGGTCAGCGAAGCCTCACTTCCCCAAGGGCCCGCCTGACGCGTGCGCCGGCCTGCGGATCGCGACCGGCCCCCTCGACGACGCAGCCGGTCACCATGCAGCCGAGCCGGTCGGGGTCCTCACGCACGAACCGCGCCGACCTCACGAGACACACGTGCGGCCGCGCCGTCGCGGTGTCATCGGAGCCGTCGAGCACAGCCGCCCACGGCATCGGTGCGGTCGCAGTACGCCTGCAGCGTCCGCAGGTACGGCTTGCCCTTGCCGCCGAAGGCGGCGCAGCGGCTGCCGCGGCCCAGTCCGCCGGCCTTGGTGATGCCGCCCACGCCGGCACCCGGCACCCGGCACGGCGGAACCGCCGCTCGACCGGCCTCCACGACCTGATCCCTCCCGAAGTCGAATCCCGGTGGGCGCCCCATGAGCCACAGCCTACCGGCCGCACAAGCGTTCTTGACATTCCGTTCCAGAAGTTCTTACGGTTCCCGACACAGCGGTCCAGAACCCTGGGGTCCGCCGCTCACGGCATCCCGCGAATCCCGCAGAACGGATGAGACGCATGTCCTCGCACGGCACTGCTCCGCCATCGACCTCGGAATGCGGCGACCTTCCCACGCCGCGGGCCTCACACCGGCCGCCGCTCTCCGTGATGCCCTCCACCGCCGAGAGCATGCCGTCTCTCGAATCCGCTTCCAGCGATTGGGACATGTACCGATGGGTCTGACACCAGGAATGAAAAGCGGCCGGACGGTGACCGACGTGGTAACCCCTGACCTGGTGGTCCACCTCACCCAAGGGGTGGAGGGCGGCGGTCGTACCGTGAGCCGGACGCCCATGACGGGCGAGATCATCGCGGAGCTGCCCGAGTCGGCACCGCACGATGTCGAGATGGCGTTCAGCAGGGCACGGGAAGCCCAGAAGAAATGGGCCATGCTTTCGGTTCGAAGGCGTGCGGCAGTGCTTCTCCGGTTCCACGACCTCCTCCTGGACAGACAGGCGGAGGCGATGGACCTGATCCAGGTGGAGACGGGCAAGGCTCGCCTGCACGCACACGAGGAAGTGCAGGGAGTCGCCGTGGTGGCCCGGCACTACGGACGCAAGGCTCCCGCATACCTCCGGCCGCGGCGGCACCTGGGCGCGTTCCCGGTGCTCACGAAAGTCACCGAGTGGCACCACCCGCGAGGCGTGGTCGGTCAGATCGTCCCCTGGAACTACCCCCTTGAACTCGCCCTGGGCGACGCGCTGCCCGCACTCGTCGCCGGCAACGCCGTGGTCACGAAACCGGACACGCAGAGCACCCTCACTCCCCTGTGGGCGCGCCGACAGCTCATCGAGGCCGGGCTGCCGGCCGACGTCTGGCAGATCGTCATCGGCGACGGCCGGAGCGTCGGGTCCGCCGTCGTGGATCAGGCCGACTACGTCGCGTTCACCGGCTCTGTCCGCACCGGCCGGGAAGTGGCGACCCGAGCGGCGGGCCGCCTGGTCGGCGCGTCACTCGAACTGGGCGGCAAGAACGCCCTGCTGGTACTGGCCGACGCGGACCTGGACAAGGCGGCCGAGGGCGCGGTTCGCACCTGCTTCTCCTCGGCCGGCCAGTTGTGCCTGTCGGCCGAGCGGATCTACGTCCACTCCTCGGTCGCCGCCGCGTTCTTGGAGCGATTCGTCAGACGCACGAAGGCGCTCACCCTCGGGGCTTCGCTGAGCTACGGGGTCGGCATGGGTTCACTGGCGGGCCGGCGCCAACTCGAAACGGTGTCCCGGCACGTCGAGCAAGCCGTCGCCGAGGGGGCAGCGGTCCTCGCCGGGGGAAGGCCTCGCCCCGATCTCGGCCCGTTCTTCTATGAGCCCACCGTCCTGGACGGCGTCGAGCCGACGATGGCCGTCCATGCGGAGGAGACCTTCGGCCCGGTCGTCTCGGTGTACCGCTTCACCGGCGAGGACGAGGTGATCGAGCGAGTGAACGCCACGCCGTACGGCCTCAACTCCAGTGTGTGGACGAAGGACACCCGGCGCGGTGAGCGCATCGCCACCCGCCTGCAGAGCGGCACCGTGAACATCAACGAAGGCTACACATCCGCCCATGGCAGCGTCCGCTCGCCGATGGGCGGCATGAAGGAATCCGGACTCGGCCGTCGGCACGGCCTCGAAGGCATCCTCTGCTACACGGAGTCGCAGACCGTCGCCACGCAGAGAATACTTCCGCTGGCTCCGTCGATGGGCATGGACGACCAGCGGTACGCAGCCTTCATCAGCCTGAGCCTACGTGTCATGAAGGCGCTGAGGCTCCGCTGAAGCCGACCGCGCGAACACCCACGGGCGCGTTCGTGCACCTACTCACCGACGAGGTACCGACCACGGATCCGCTGCCCGAACGAGGCCCTGGCGGAGTGACCGCACCGCATCGCGCCGAGCCGCTCGCACGTCGTCATCGGCATGCGCGGCTGCTCGTGGCCCTCACCGAACTGATCGGCGACTGCGCCCGGACCGCCGGTGAGCTGTACAGGCCGGCCGCCGCTGTCCGGCCCCCACAGGCCGACGTCCCCGTGCGCCTCAGGCCGCTCGCCGGCCTCAGCCGGTCCGCCGGTGCCCGGGTGGACACGGCACGCGCTCAGGACGCCGCGCGACGCGCCGCAACAGAGGCGGAACGGCAACCTGCTTCGGGGTGCCCGGGCTGTTGCGGATCAGGGCCACGTCGTAGTGGAGTGACGTCTCGAAGTCGGCGATGGCGATCCCGTCCCAGTCGTACAGCGACGAGATGTCGCTGTGCTGCTCGTGTTCCCACGCAGCGGTGATTCCCTCCGCCGAGAAGGAGGTGGCGCCGCAGAACGAGTGGTGTACGACAACAACTCGCTCGATGCCGAAGAGGTGCTGGGAGACCGTGATCGAGCGAAGGGCGTCCGCCGCGCGCCCGCCTCCGACGACGAGGGAGTGGATGCTCGACAACCTGGCGGACCCCGTCACCGTCGACGACCTCGCACAACAGGCCCCCACATGTCCCGGCGGACCTTCATCCGCCGCTTCCGCGAGGAGGCCGGTACCACGCCGATGGCCTGGCTGACCGACGCACGCATCGACCGAGCACGCGAACTGCTGAAGGCGAGCAACGTGCCCGTCGAACAGGTCGGCCGCCTCACGGGCCTCGGTGCTCCCGCTTCCCTGCGGGCCGCTTTCCACCGGCACCTCGGCACCTCGCCCCAGGAGTACCGGACGCTGTTCCGCCACAGGGACGAGACTGCGCGGACCTGACCCGCGCGGCCGCCTGCGGCAGCCCGCCGGATCATCGAGCTGGACAGCAGCCACGCCTCCCCGGCCTCCCAGCCCGGACCCGTCGCCGACCTGGTCGAAGAAGCCGCCAGGACCAGCGCCTGACCTCCAGCGGCAGCAACGGGCTCGCGGCGCCGCTCCGGGAGATGTCCCGCACTCGACGCGGGCCTGACAGCACATTCACCCGAATGGCCTAACGTGACGTGCCACCCACATGGGTGAAGATCAAACTGGCTAGTGCCCGACCGAGGCAATCCGTGAAAGGGGAACCACATGCGCATTCGACGAATCCTCGCCGCCGTCATCGCCACGGCAGCCCTCGCCGGACTCGGCCTCACAGGCGCCGCAACCGCCGCCACCGCCCAGGGCGGCCCGTCCTACGTCACCCCCTCTCAGTGCAGGCAGGGTGGCGGAACGGCCGATCTGACGGACAACCTCTGCAAGGGCGGTACGCACGACGGGCAGCAGATCGACTGAACCTCACCAGGCGTCCCGCAGCCACGCGCCGCGGGGCGCTCCCGTGCGGTCGGGCCGGCCGACGGCGGTCGCGTCGGTCAGCGGGTGCCGAGACTGCCGGTGTACACGTCCGTACGGTTCTGTGGTGCGCCGGAGTGGGTCTCGGTGAGCACGGCCCGTACTCCCTTGCCGTCCGCCGCCAGGCCTTGGTAGTCGCCGAGGAAGTAGCCCCCGGAGAACGGCGCCTGCAGCCAGTCGAAGACCCGCGAGATCCGTCGTTCGGACCGGAGCTCGGGGTTTCCGTGCCGCAGCGTGGCCAGTTGGTAGGCGGTGGGCAGGGTGGTGGTGTTGCCGGGCCTGAGGAAGCGCAGGTCGTAGTAGGTGAGCGCGACCCTGCCCCGCTCGGCGACCGCGATCGACGGTGAGAAGGCCGGCACGCCCCTGGGGCTGATCAGCTCCGGGGTTCCCCAGGTGCGCCCGCCGTCGGTGGACCGCACGAGCTGGACGGAGTCGAACTCTCCACCGGAGAAGTCCGAGCCCTCGTAGGCCATGTACAGCGTGCCTGTCCTGGGGTCGACGGCCGGGCTCGGCAGGGTGGCCGCGGCGCGCAGCAGTTTGGTGGGGTCGTTCGGGTCGACCTCCGGCACGGAGCTGTCCCGGGCCACGGCGACCGGGGCGCTCCAGGTCTCTCCGGCGTCGGTCGAGGTGACCATCGCGTAGTGGGCTTCGAGGACGGTGCTCAGGTCGTCGGCGAAGGTGATCGTGTCGAAGAAGTCGTACAGGGTGCCGGTGCGCCGGTCGGCGACGATCAGATGGCCGATGGTCTGGGTGTTGGGCACGGCGCTGGTGTCGACGAACCGCCGGGCCCTGCTCCAGGTGCGGCCGCCGTCGCGGGTGAGGGAGATGTAGCCGGGACCGTCGAGGGAGCTGGGGCCGGGTGGGTCGTTGTCGAGGCGGTCCCAGACCTGGTAGGCGGTGCCCCTGCGGATCGGGTCGGCGGTGAGTGAGGGCTTGTCGTTGAAGAACGGCTGCTCGTCGACGTGCGTGGTGGTGAGGTTCCGCCAAGTGCGGCCGCCGTCGCGGGAGGTGACTGCCAGGAGGGCGCTGCGCGTGCTCTTCGTGAAGTCGACGCCCTCTCCGCCGGCGTAGACCGTGCCGTCCGGTCCGGTGCTCACCCAGGGGTCGGTGGCCCGTTCGTAGTCCGCGCCGCCGGGGGCGCACAGGCTGAACGGCAGCGTGCTCCGGTGGAAGGTGTGGCCGTCCGTGGTCCAGCCGGCCGCCAGGCCACGGGCGCCGCCGTCGTTCCAGCGGTCCTGCTGGAACACGGTGACCACGCGCTTGGGGTCGCGCGGATCGACGGACAGGTACGGCTCGACCTCGGTGCCAGGGTGGACGATGCTGTCGGGGGACCTCGCTCCGATGGTGCACTTCGCGTACGGGTCGCCGTGGGACACCTTGACCAGTGATGTGCCGTCGGGGTTCCGGTCTGCTGCGGCGGGAGTCGTGCCGGTGACCGTGACGACCAGGAGCGCGGCGGTGGTGACGGCGGTCAGGGGCAGCAGGACGCGCATGCGGGATCTCCTCCGGGCCTGTCGGCCGGGGTACGGGACCGCCGTCGTCGGAGCGGCCTGGGGCACGGAGGCGTACCGGAACGCGAGGGTGGGGCGACTCCGCTTGGTCCTTTTCGGCGTTGCAGCCGGTGCCCTTGATGGGCCGAACGACGGAGTCGTCCCCGGGCGTCGAGGAGTCGCGGAGCATGACGGAGCCGACCGGCGGGTGCACCGTGCCGGTCGGCTCCTTGGTCATGCTGTTACGGCGCCGTCTCGTAGGTCCCCGGCGAGGGCCGCGTGCCGGTTGGCGATGCCGGCGGCGCGTTCAACGCCCGCGCCGGCAGGAGGACTCCACTCTGCGCCTGTTCAATACCTGCCGAGTGTCAACAACGCTCGTGATCAATACAGCCAGGAAATGCGAGCGCGGTGTTCAGGACGGCGCGGACCGTCTCGAGGCGGTGACGGCCCTGGCTTCGAGACGGTCGGCGTCCACCGTCGCGGGTGGCGCGCTGTCGAGTCGGGCGCGGGCGATCCGCCCGACGTTGGACCGGGTGCCGTCACTCCATTACCCACCGCGCCGGGTGCACCGGCCGGACTGGTCGCCCAACCGTGCGCCGACCTGTCAGGTGATCGCCTGCGAGGTCCCGTCAGGCAGCGCGCAGACGTAGCCGGCGTAGGCGCGTGCAACGATCTGTCCGCCGGCGGCCGTGCAGTCGTCTCTGGAGATGGTCGGAGACGAGGCGGCCCCGGCGCTGACAGCGCCGACGGCGCTCACGCCGGCAAGGGTCGCCGCGGCCAGGGCGAGGCCCAGGATTCTTCGCATGCGCATGGCTTCCTCCTCCTCTCAGGCGCCTTCGTTCGGCCTTCGGGAAGGACAAGTCTCGGGACGACGGCGCCCTCTTCCTCAGCATGGGGGCTCCGCATGAGGCCCGCGAGGCGAGGCTGGGCGCCGCGCCCGGGCGGTGACTGCCCGGCCCCGGAGAGGCATGACGTCACCGACCTCGTCCTCTAACGCGGTTCGTGGGCCGCCGCCCGGCAGGCAGCGGTCGCGGCGCCGCCCGCCACTCCGGCCCCGGTCAGTCCGCTCACACAACTCTGCAGGTCTCCGACCACGCCACGGCTGCAGGCCGCTGTGACGGAGTCGGAGGCGGTGGCACCGGCCAGTTCGGCCATCTGTGTGCAGGCGGGGATGTCCGCCCGGACCGCGGGAGCGGCGAGGACCGCACCACCGAGGGTGAGGGTCAGGCCGGTGAGGGCACCGGCGATACGGGTCGACGTGCGCATGGGACGCACCTGCCTTCCGGGTTGGTCGCGCGGTCCTGGTCCCGGCGGGCCGGATCCACGCGGCAAGGCCGCCTGGCGACGCTCGGTGAGTGGTGCTCCAACTGGCGGGCTCACGGACTGACCGCACGATTCCGCGTCGCATCCGTTGAGCCGCACCGGGACATGGTCGCCAGGCCCGGGGAAAGGGCCCCGGACCGGATGAGACGCACTCGGACCTCCACTCACGGGCCCCTCACTCCAGCGTCGCATCCTCTCCCCCGCCCGTCCTGGGCATCGGGGGGCGGCCGCGCTGAGTAACCGCGATTGCGCGAAGCGCGGCAGCCGGCCCGGCCGGCCCACCAGGTGGATCGGACGGCCCGGCTACCGCCGGTCCTGCCCCCGGCTCGCGCCGCCTTGAGTCTCCGTCGCCGCAGCAGCTTTGACCGGTGTGGATGCCACAGCGCCTCGCAGACCAAGGCAGTCGCTTCGTTGAGCGCTCGGAGGTACTCGACCTTGGCTCCTCCGCCGTCCTCAGGATCGGGATACTCTTCCCAGCTTCGAGAGCAACGCTCATGACTTGTGGATCAGTTTCAGGAAGGCACACCCGTGCTCAGCGTAGTCACCGACGACGGTGCCACCCAGTCCGGCCCCTTGAGCGACGAGACCGTCCGCGAGGACGCCCGCCGCATGCCGGCCGCCGCTTTGGAGGCGGAAGCCAACCGGTACCTGACCGAGTTGGCGACTGGAACCGACGATCACGGGCGGCGGCTGGTGGTCAGCAACGGCCACCTGGCCCACAGCGTGGTCACCGCGGCCGGAAAGCGCGTCGAGTCCCCCCAGGCCCGTCGGCGCGCGATCACCGGCGCTCACCTCGTTCTTGTGGTCCGCGCGGGTGCCCGGTTCAAGGACGGCGTCCTGATCGAGCGAGAGGGGGCAGCCGCGTGAGAGAGACCCCGGGCCCCGGCAGCTGTCGTAGCAGCGTAGAACTGCAGATCGAACGGGTCATCGTGGCGTCCCTCGAACAGGCCACTGTCAATGTGCGCTGCCTGCGGGGACCAGTCCGTCGCGGTGCCCGCTTCATCCGCCTCCGCGGTGCAGCGCAGGCACTCGACCTGACACTGACACAGGCCCTCGTCTACGGGCACCGAGTAGCAGAACTCGACACCGGTCTCACCGCCTTCGTGACGCTCCGAGGAGAAGGCGTCCAGCACCTCTTGACGGGCACTCCGGCCTCAGGATGGCAGGTCATCCAAGGTGCCAACCCGTTGCCCTGACCCAGCGATCCACGGGAACTGACCATCACCCGCTTCGACGTGCACGACCTCAAGGACAGCAGCTTGAGCTCCGCGGGGACACCCAGGAACTCGCGGACGGTGTCGGCGTAGACGCCGAGTACGGTCTGCGGGATGCCGGCCAGTCCCCCGGGCGCCAGCGAGAGCAGGAAGTTCTGCGCGTACATGCCGGTGTCGCCGGCCGCCCGTACCCCGTCTCCGAGTGCCGGCATGAACAGGAAGGCGGCGTGGGGTGCGCCGTAGAACTCCAGGTTCTCGCGGACCGCCGCCCTCCTGCCGTCCCGGTCCGAGCGCTCGACGCCCCGGGCCCGGTAGACACTCGCGCCCAGGGCCCGCGACCGCTCGAGGTAGAGGCCGTCGCCGTAGCCGTCGGTGAAGTCCGGGGAGGTCCGCCCGTCCTCCTCGGCCAGGAGCAGCTCTTTGGCCAGGGCGTCCCGCGCCGCCCCCGAGACGACGTGCACTGACCACGGCTGGGTGTTGCTGTTGGAGGGCGCCGTCTGCGCGTCTTCCAACACGCCGTAGATGTCCGAAGGGGACAGGGTGGTGGGCAGGAACTGCCGGGGAGAGCGTCGAGAGCGTGCGATCTCGGTGAAGGCTGATGTGGTGCCGGGCAAGGCGGTTCCTCTCCATGGCGCGCAGTCGCCGCCACGGCGGCCGCGGCACAGCGCAGTACGGCAGGCCATGCGAGGTGGCAACCGAAGTGAGGGCCGGACGCGAGATGCACTCTTGCGGGTACCTGCAGGCTTGCGGATGTTCGCAGGCAGCGGGGTGCCGAGGCTACAGCGTGGGGGACTGTGCGCTCTTCGTGTTCGTCTTTGCGTGTTCGTGGTGTGCCGGCGCTGCCGCTCTCGTGCCGTTGGGTGCACGAGTGCCGCGTCGGGTCTCAGCGGTGGGCGGCGCGGTTCATCTCGACGACGTCGTCGACGGTGGGGTTGGTACCGAGGGCGGCGATGCGTTCCGGGAGGCTGTCGCGGATGGCCGCGTCCTTGGCGCGATCGGCCGCGGCCAGGGCTGCGGGCAGTTCGTCGAGGGTCGGTTCGGTGCAGTAGGCGGGGCTGTTCGGCTGCTGGCGCCAGGAGTCGGCCAGCGTGCCGGCGTCGTAGGGATCGAAGCCGGTGTCGTCCACCAGGCTCATGGCCACCTTCCGCGACTCCTCGGAGTCGCCGGCGACGGGGATGGCGAGGCGGCCGGGCGTTCCGGCCGGAACGCCCTTGGTGCGCTGGGTTTCTGCCAGGGCGGCGTTCCACGCCTTGACCACGGGGCGGCCGAGTAGCTCGGCGGTGTACACGCTCTCCAGCTGGCCGTTGTCCACCGCCTCGATCGGCTCGCTGAGCATGCCGGGGTAGTAGTTCGAGGTGTCGATGACCACTGTCTCGTCGGGCACCGACGCGAACAGGTCCGTCAGCTGGCCCGCCACGCCGAACGGGATCGACAGGACGATGACGTCCCGGCCCTGGACGGCGTCGGCGAGGTCCGCCGCGCGGGCTCCGGACTCCAGCACCTCCGCCCGGACGGCCTCGGGGCCGCGGGCGTCGGCCACCTGGACGTCGTGACCCGCCACGCTGAGCTTGGCAGCAAGGTTCCCACCGATGGCACCGGCGCCTATGACAGTAATTTTCATGATTTGTTCCTTAGGAGGTTGCGCCGCCCCTGGGGGCAGCACGATGTGAGGGATGGGTGGTGGTGCCGCCTGGCGTTGCGGGGCGGAGCGGGGTGCCTGGCGATTTACGCCTGGGTGTCCTGCTGTCGGTAGCCGCTCGCGATGAGCGTGCGGAGCCGGTCGAGCGACTCCTCCTCGGTACCGGTGCCCTTGATCCAGGCAACGGAGCAGGCCGTGAGGAACAGGTCGTGCCCCCGCACCGACGCGCGCACGCGCCCCGCGAGCTGCGCGGCTCGCACGTACTGATCGGTGGCGGAGATGAGGATGTCGCAGGGAATCGTCAGCGGGTTGTCCGGCTCCTGCGCCCGGGCCGCGGCCCTGAGCGGGTCCGGCAGACCGCTGAAGGCGCTGAAGTTCCATCGCCCGCAGCCACTGCTCCAGGGCCTCGGCCGGGTCGCCGAGCTGCGCGATGTCCTTCCGCGCCGAGCCCGGCCCGGTCCCCCGGCCCAGAACGTCAGGAAGTGAGCTGCTGGTGCCCTATGACGGAGAGCAGTTCGAGTTTGCTGTGGCTCTCGGTGCCGGGGCGAGTGGTCAGCACCACCAGGGTCTGGGCGCGGTTCTCGGTGTACAGGAGCTGGGCGTCGACGTCGATACGGCCGAGTTCGGGATGCAGGATGGTCTTGCAGTCGTCGTAGCGTTGGGCGACCTCCTGGAGTTCCCACATGCGGACGAACTCGGGGCTGTGTTCCTGGAGTTCGGCGAGGATCCGGGCGGCTCGAGGGGTGTCGCTGCCCGCTGTCAGCGCGGCCCGCAGGCGCGCTGCCTGGGCACGACCGTGGCGTTCGTGACTCTCCTCGGGAACCCACAGCCGCTCGGCCGGGTCCATGAACCAGCGGTAGTAGCCGCTACTGGCAAGACCGGTGTGGCGGGTCTGGTCGCCGAGCAGCGCCACAGCCAAGGGGTTCATGGCGAGGGTGTCGACCAGGTCGGTCTGCACCAGGGCCGGGGTGTCGTCGAGGCGGTCCAGGACCCGCATCAGGGGCGGGCTGACATGTTCGGAGCGGTGGCAGCGGGCCGGGGCGTTGTGGCCGATGAGGACGAAGAGATGGTCGCGTTCGTCCAGGGTCAGCCGCAGCGCCCGGGCGAGAGCCGCGGTGATCTGGACTGAGGGCTGCGGGGCACGCTGCTGCTCCAGCCGGGCGTAGTAGTCGGTGGACATGCCGGCGAGCTGCGCGACCTCCTCGCGGCGCAACCCCTGCGTACGCCTGCGCGGCCCCTCGACCAGCCCGACGTCGCGGGGCCGCAGCGCCTCACGCCTGTGGCGCAGGAATTCCGCCAGTTCCTTCTTGTCCATGCCGTCCATCCTCGCCGCAACCCGCCCGGCTATCCAGAGACCGCCGATCCATGGCTGAGCCCTCCTCTCCCACCCGCGCGAAGCCTCTCGTACGGCCGACGCGAGGGCGCGCAGCGAGACGACCCGATGATCACCCCCCTGCATGACCCGCTGGGAATTCGCTGGCTGTCGGCGGTGCGCCGCAGGCCGTCGGCATGGAAGGCGGCCTGCGGCGACGGACTCCGTCGAGGACCCCTGATGCTTTGCACGGCCCCCGGGCCTCGTCGCCCGGCCTGGCCGATAGGACGAGGTTCCTCGTGTGACGGCGCTCGCCTGCTGTTGTTTCCCGTCGGAACCAACAGGTCGGTCAGCTGCCGCTGATCATGGCGAGGACGTCGTCGTAGGAGCCGTTGGCCTGCGCGTCGCGGATGAAACTGGCGCGCTCGACGACCAGCTCCTTCGCGTCGGGCTTCTCCCGCAGCAGGTCGAGGGTCTCGGTGAGGAAGTCGTCCAGCGGCATGGAGTGTTCGCTGTCCTGCTGGCCCATCAGGGTCGTGCGCACGCCCGGCGGGACCACCTCGATCACCTGGACGCCGGAGTCAGCACCGGCGAGCTGGATGCGGAGGCTCTCGGAGAAGGAGTGCAGCGCGGCCTTGGTCGCGCTATAGGTCGGGGTGCTCTGATACGGGACGAACGCCAGCGCCGAGGTGACGTTCATGACGACCGCGTCGTCCTTGCCCACCAGCAGCGGCAGGAAGGCGTACGTCATCCGGATCGTGCCGAGCAGGTTGACGGTGACGTGGTCCTCGGCGACCGGGAGTCCGGCCGGGTCGAGGAGGTTCTCCCGCAGCATGATGCCGGCGTTGTTGACCAGGACGTTCAGCCCTGGGTGGCTCGCCGCCACGGTCTCACGGGACCGGGCGATCGAGTCGGGGTCCGCCACATCGAGGACGAGCGCGTCGATGCCCGGGTGCTCGGCCGTGATCTCGTCGAGGAGCTCCTTGCGCCGGCCGGCGACGATCACCTTGTTGCCGGCCTCGTGCAGACGCAGGGCCAGACCGAGGCCGATGCCCGAGGTTCCGCCGGTGATCAGGATCGTGTTGCCGGTGATCTTCATGGGGGTCTTGCTCCTTCGCTACGGCGGGCCGGTGAGCGCCCGCAGCCTCGACCGTAGGAGCGCCCGCGCAGGGACGGGAGAGGACGGCTTGTCCATGGATCGGCGGTCCCTGGCTGAGCCGTGGAAGGCGCCCTGCCGGTCAGCGCCCCCAGACCGGGCGCAGGGAGCCGCCGGTAGGAGACCCCGGTGGCCAGGATCACAGTCTGTGCGGTAACGGCGAATCCGTCGTTGGACCGCAGCACCCGCGCGGGACCTGGCCGGCTCCAGCGTCCGCGAGCCTGCGCGGCAGCACCGGATACGAACTCGTCACTCGCACCCTTGCAGGTCAGCGGCATCTTTCTGTCGTCAGGACGTCAGCTCACCCAATCCCGCTGAACAGCCGGGGTCGGCCCAGGGAGCGGGCAATCACAGCGGTCCTGCGGTCTTCCCTGCGGCCCGATGCTGGTGGTGGTCGGACGACGGTCTGCACCGTGCTCCGGTTCTGGACCTCGCTGCGCGGCATACGGGCATGAGCATCGTTTGGGCGCCGATGAGAAAGCGGTCGTAGGGCTGCTGGACAGCAACGCGGGCTGCCGGGCCGCCTGCCCCGTACCCAGCGTCGGCGAGACGAAGAGGTGACGAGCGCGTCCGCCGACGGTGCAGCACCCGACCACCGTCGGTCCTTCGGTCCGTCGCTCCGTACGCGAGGGTCCATGTGCGATCTCGGTCGCCTGGTGGCCGTTCGGCGGTGAGCGGTCAGCGGCTCGGCTCGTAGGTGAGTTGCTTGACATGCCGCAGGGTCAGGGCGGTTTCCCGAGAGTCCGTCCTGCTCGGGGCTGAGCAGACTGCGGCAACCAGCTCACCGGGGATCCGCCCTCGCTCGCTCCGGACACCGGCTCGCACTCGGCTGCCGCCATCCCGGAGTGCGGGTGCGCGCCGCCTTCGCCGCACAGGACGTGGTCGACATGGTGCGCACCAACGCGGGGAGCCGGGCTGCTGACCACCGCCGGACCACCGCGCGAGCAGGGGCTGTGGTGTCCCGTCATGCAGGAGTTGGTGTTGCTGACGCCGCCCCACGGCCGTTCCCTCCGGGCAGGACGGTGGCTCGCGAAGAGCCGGCCGGGCACTGGCTGATCATCGTGCAGTGGGGCACGGCCGGGCGGGCCCATGTGAGCGACCTGTGCAAGCACGGTGTGGTCAGTGCTGCCGATGATGCTGGAGGGGGGGTGGGGCCGGCGGTGGTGACCGACCCGGGCGGCGGACGGTGGGAGCGGGCGGGCGCCCTGGTGCTCGATCCGGAAGCGAACGGCGAGCTGCGTATCGCGCTGATCACCGCCGCGGCCCACTGTCCCCGGCGGCGGTGTCCTTCCAGGACGAGCTGACGGAACCGCAGTAAAAGCCACCTTATAGGGCGACCCTATAAGGAACATCGGCATTGCGTCTTGGACGCGCTGCCCGGCCCGCTGCTGGAATCGGCCCTATGACCAACCCGGAACCACCGCTTCACCCTCATCCCCGGTGACGGCTCGGGACCGCGGGACCGAGGTCCTGCCGCCCGCCCGGTTCCTGCCGTTCGGCCGCGCCTACTGCAAGGCGAAGGAGAAGTCGTTCTGAGCGCCGATACCCACGGCGGTGGCACTGCGCAGACTTCCGCCACGTGATCGTTGCGGGTAGGCGGCAATCGGAGGAGGCCCTCGCCACTGGACGCGGAGTCACCGAACTCGTACGGGACAAGGGCCTCCTCCCCGCCGGCACCCTCGCCGAGCTGCTCCGTCCCGAGGCCGTCGCGGGACCCGGTCAAGCCCTGGTGTGACGTGATCAGGCGCGACCTCGACTGACGTTCCCCCTCAACCACTCGTAACAGACCAGGAATTCGCCATGTCTCTACCCCTTCATGCCCAGACGCGGCCCGTCCCCGAGGCAGCGGTGCTGGAAGGGCTGCCTCCACTCCACGACGTGAGCGCCGTGGAAGTGGCCGCCCGCATATCCGGCGGCCCCCGTCTCGTCGTCCTCGACGACGATCCGACCGGCACCCAGACGGTCGCCGACGTGCCCGTTCTGACGTCCTGGACGGTGGACGATCTGCGCTGGGCGCTGCGCCAGGACAGCGCCGTCTTCTTCGTCCTCACCAACACCCGCAGCCTGTCCCCTGAGGACGCGGCCGCCCGCAACCGCGAGGTCGTCCGCGCCCTGCACGCGGCGGCGGCGGCCGAGGGCACCGGCTACGTCCTGGCCAGCCGCGGGGACTCCACGCTTCGCGGTCACTTCCCGCTGGAGACCGATGTCCTCGCAGAGGAGCTGACGGAGCTGGGCGCAGGTGCTCCGGACGGCGTGGTAGTGGTCCCCGCCTACATCGAGGCGGGCCGGCTGACCGTTGGCTCCCGCCACTGGATGCGGACCGCCGACGGACTGCTCCCGGTCGGCGAGAGCGAGTTCGCCCGCGACACCACCTTCGGCTACCGCAGCTCCTCGCTGCCCGAGTGGGTCGAGGAGAAGACGGGCGGACGCATCCCCGCGGACGAGGTTCTGCGCGTCACCCTCGACGACCTGCGCGGCGGCGGCCCGGCGCACACGGCGCGGCTGCTGTCCTCGCTGCGCGGCGGACGCACTGCTGTGGTCGACGCTGTGTGCGACGACGATCTGCGGGTGCTGGCCCTGGCACTCGCGGAGGTGGAGGAGAACGGCACGCGACTGCTGTACCGGGTCGGGCCGTCCTTCGTCAGGGCCCGCGCCGGACAGGCTGCGCGGGCACCGCTCACCCCGGCCGAACTGCGCCCGCTGCGCGGCGACGCACCGCACGGTCTCATCGTCGTGGGGTCTCATGTCGCGCTGACGACACGGCAGTTGGACCGGCTGCGGGAGCGTGGTGGGATCGCCGAGTACGAGCTGGACGTGGCCCTGCTGCTCGACGAGGAGCGGCGTGAGGCCCACATCGCCGAGGTCGCGGCCGCGGCCGCCGGCGCGCTGGACTCGGCGGACGCGGTGATCCGTACCTCGCGCGTGCTGGTGACGGGTGCCGACGCGGACGACAGTCTGGCGATCTCCCGCCGGGTCTCCGCCGCGCTCGTTCAGGCCGTGCGCCAGGTCAACGCCTCGCGGCGGCCCGCTTTCGTCCTCGCCAAGGGCGGGATCACCTCCAGCGACAGCGCCACCCACGGCCTTCGGATCCGCCGTGCCTGGGCCCGGGGCACGCTGCTGCCGGGCATCGTCTCGCTCTGGGAGCCGGTGGACGGCCCCGCCGCCGGCATCCCCTACATCGTCTTCGCCGGGAACGTCGGGGGCGCCGACGCCCTCGCCGACGCCCTCGACCTGCTCAGGAGTGCCTGATGCTGCTGCACGGAACCGAACCCCTCAAGGAGGCGGCGGCCGCCGGTCACGCCCTGCCTGGCTTCGTCGCCTACAACCTGGAGACGGTCCAGGGCATCACGGCCGCCGCCGAGGCCGCCGGACGGCCGGTCATCATCCAGGCGGGCTCCAGCCCCTTCAAGCACGCCGGCCGCGAGGCCCTGATGCGGCTGGCGCTGGACGCCACCGCACGCTCCTCGGCCCGCCTCGGTGTACACCTCGATCACAGCCGGGATCTGGAGGAGATCACCGCCTGCCTGGAGGCGGGCTACACCTCCGTCATGGTCGACGGCTCCCATCTGCCGTTCGCCGAGAACATCGCACTGACGCAGGAGACGGTCCGGCGGGCTCGTGACCACGGTGCCTGGGTGGAGGCCGAGCTCGGTGCCCTGCCGGGCGACGAGGACGTCTCCACCGACGCCGTCGCGCAGGCCGCTGCGATGACCGATCCGCAGCAGGCGACCGAATTCGTGGCCGCGACGGGCGTGGACGCACTCGCCGTCGCCGTCGGTAACGTCCACGGCTTCACCAAGCACCCGGTCCGCCTGGACCTGGAGCGGCTGGCCGCGATCCACGAGGCCGTACCGGTCCCGCTCGTCCTGCACGGCGCCAGCGGTCTGCCCGTCGAGGAGCTGCACGGCGCCCTCGCCCGAGGCGTCGCCAAGGTCAACGTCAACGCGGAACTGCGCCGCGCCTATCTGGAGGCCACCCGCGTGACCCTCCCGTCCGCGCTGCCCGGCTCCGACGTCGTCTCCCTGTGGGCGGCGGGCCGCGGCGCGGTCCGGGACGCAGCCCTGGATGTCATCAGCCGCCTGAGCCCCCACGCCGAAGGGGGAAGCGCATGACCTGAACTCAGCCCGGCTGTCCGAGCCGCACCACAGCGACGGACACAGGACCGTCGTACGCCGATTCCTCACCCTGTTGGAGCCACGCATGTCCACCACTGCCTCGATCGCCGTTCTGCATACCAGCCTGCTGTTCGTGAACCCCGATTCGGTTATCAACGAGTACCTCGCGGAACTCGCGCCGGATGCCAAGGTCCTGCACTTCGTCGACAGCGACGTGCTCGCAGCCGTGGTGCGCGACGGTGAGGTCTCACCTGCCAGCACCCAGCGCATGGTGCACCTGGCCCAGGCGGCGGAGGCCGCGGGCGCCGACGTCGTCTTCTCCGCCTGCTCCTCGGTCGGTCCGGCCATCGACGTGGCCCGACGTCTGGTCTCCGTCCCGATCGTCAAGATCGACGATGCGATGACCGCGTCAGCGGTCGAGACCGCGGACGCCGTCGGCGTCCTGGCCACGGTCCCCACGACGCTGCCGCCGACCCGTTCCCTCGTCGAGGAGAAGGCCCGGGCGGCCGGTCGCGATGTCACCGTCCGGGAGCGGCTCTGCGAGGGCGCCTTCGCGGTGCTGATGTCCGGTGACCGCGACCGCCACGACGCGATGGTGCTGCACGGGGCACGGGCGCTGGCCACCGAGGTCGACGTGATCGTGCTGGCCCAGGCGTCCATGGCACGGCTGGCTCCCGCGATCGCGGAAGCCGTCGGCAAGCCCGTGCTCTCCAGCCCGCGCAGCGGAGCGGAGAACGCGGTGCGTGTCCTGAACGAGCAGACGGCTGAACCTGTTTGTGCCGCGGTCAGGGCCTTCGAGACCGTGGAAGGGCAGGGAGGCTGCGGAGCCGGATAGTGGCACCGCATCGCTGGGATCCGGCTTTGACGGCGCGGTCCATGGTGTTGCGCTCCACGCGGTCCGTGGCGTCGTTGCCGACCGGGCGACCTCCGCCAGTTCCCTTTTGTTGCGGTTGGCCGTCTGGTCGGCCTGCTCCGGGACCACCGCCCCGGTTTTCCCTTCACACAGGTGAGTACGGCCGGCTCGGACCGGGAGTACGCCTTGCCCCCTGCGACAGCCCAAAGGGACAGGTCGTCGACCACGGCCCTTGGCCGTCCCAGGCCGGAACACAGGAGTCAGCATGCCGAGGTTCGCAGCGAACCTGTCCATGATGTACACCGAGCACGATTTCCTCGACCGCTTCGCCGCGGCCTCGTCCGACGGCTTCCAGGCCGTCGAGTACCTCTTCCCTTATGCGTACGACGCCGCCGAGCTGCGCCGCCGGCTCGACGACCACGGGCTGGAGCAGGTGCTCTTCAACGCCCCTCCCGGAGCGTGGAAGTCCGGGGAGCGCGGGATGGCGGCACTGCCCGGACGAGAGGCGGAGGTGCGTTCCGGGGTCGACCGGGCGCTGGAGTACGCAGCGGCGTTGGGCTGCCCGCGGGTGCACCTCATGGCCGGACTGGTCCGGCCTGACGCGACACCGGCCGAGCGGGCCAAGCACCGCGACACCTACCTGACGAACCTGGCCTGGGCCGCGGAACAGGCCGTCGCGGCGGGCGTCGACATCCTGATCGAGCCAATCAACGGCCGTGACATGCCCGGCTACTTCCTGAGTACCCAGGCCGAGGCCCACGCCGTGGTGCAGGAGGTGGGAGCCTCGCATCTCAAGGTGCAGCTCGACCTCTACCACTGCCAGATCGTCGAGGGCGACCTCACCGCGACCCTGCGCCGCGACCTGCCGACCGGCCGGGTCGGTCATCTGCAGATCGCTGGCGTGCCCGACCGGGGCGAGCCCGACCGGGGCGAGATCAACATCCACCACCTGCTCGACGTGGTCGACGAGCTGGGCTTCGAAGGCTGGATCGGCTGCGAGTACCGCCCCCGCGCCGACACGAGCGAAGGTCTCCGCTGGCTCCACGACTACCAGAGCCGACGAGGGGACAACGCATGAAGACGCGGTTCGTTCGCATGGTGCACCGGGGGACGGGCTGCTGCTCGCAGACCCGTCCGTGCCGCTGGATGCACCCGTGGCGACCAATCCGCTCGGGGCCAGGAATGCCCCCTCTGGCCTCCCGCCTGACACAACGTCCGAACATCGTGCCCGCGACGGACAGATCACGCATGGGCTCCGTGCGGGGCGTCAGAAATACTCAATGGGCCGGGGCAGTAGCACGCTCCACACCGCCGGCGCAGGCCGCCGCCCATCAGGTCGCCTTCGATGCCGATCGTCCGGCACTTCATGTCGAGGTCAACACCCGTGGCGGCAGCCGTCAGGCCCCGCTCCGAGACGCGCGATAAGTCTGGTCGAACTCGGCCCAGTGACGCCCGGTATGTCCGCTCCCGATTTTCGTCGTTGTCACATCCAGTAGAGGAAGAACATGTCGCTCCTGAAGACCATCGATCCCAACCCCTCCTTCGCGCCCCAGGAGTCCGGCCCGCTGCCGGAACGCCTGATTTCCGGCAACCCGGCTTACAAGACCTGGGCCCAGGACGCCGCCCGCGGGGAAACGATCAAAACGGGCGTCTGGGAAGCCACGCCCGGCGAGACGCACTCGATCAAGGGCGAGCTCTTCGAGTTCTGCCACATCCTTTCCGGCGTCATCGAACTCACGCCGGAAGGCGGCGAGCCGGTGATCTACAAGGCAGGCGACAGCTTTGTCATGAAGCCGGGCTACGTCGGTGTCTGGAAGACCATCGAAACCGTGCGCAAGATCTATCTGACCGTTTCATAAGCCCGGCTCAGCGAAGCGGTACGGGGCGATGGGACCGGGCGGCTGCCGCCCGGTCCCTCCACGCTGCTCGGCGTCCGGGTCCAGCCAGGTGCCGCAGGTCGGAGAGAGAAAAGGCGAGTAGCACGCGCCCCGACCGGTAGGAGTCACCGGTCGGGGCGCGTGCTACTCGCCTTCAGGCTGGGGGCGTTTCGTCAACCACGTATCCGCGCCGCTTGTCCACCACGTTGCGCAGCGGCCGGCCCTCGATGTGCCGGGCGAAGTTGTCGAGGAACATCTCGACGAGCTCCTCCCGCTCGCTGGTGGTCTCGCCCGCCGTGTGCGGGGAGATCATCACGCCGGGCATGTTCCACAGGGGTGATTCGGCAGGCAGCGGTTCCTGGGCGAACACGTCCAGGGCTGCGCCGGCGAGCCGTCCGGCGGCGAGGTGGTCGACCAGCGCCTCCTCGTCGACGAGTCCGCCACGGCCTACGTTGATCAGCCGGGCCCCCGGCTTCATGGCCGCCAGCACGGGGGCATCGACCATGCCCCGGGTGTCCTGGGTGAGGGGTGCGGCCAGGACGACGTAGTCCGCTTCTGCCAGGGCGGAGCGCAGGGTCGACGTACCGTGGACCGTGCCGAAGTCGGGGTCGTCCGTGCGGGACGCGCGGCCGGCACCGCTCACCCGCATCCCGACGGCGCGCAGCAGCCGGGCGATGGCCCGGCCGGTCGGACCCGTCCCCCAGACCAGCGCGGTGCGTCCGGTGATGCCGTCGCTGGGCCGCGGACGCCACTCGCGGCGCCGCTGGTGCTCCCAGGTACCGGGGAAGTCCTTGGCGAGTGCGAGGATCATGCCGAGGACGTACTCGGCGGTCGGCTGTTCGTAGACCCCGCGGGCGTTGGTCAGGACAACCTGCGGATCGTCCACGAGAGCGGGGAACAGGAAGGAGTCCACGCCCGCTGACGCCGCGTGGACCCAGCGGGGTGCCTTCTCCGGATCGTCGGGCCAGGACTCGCGGATGGCCGGGGTGCTGGTCACCCAGGCCAGGAGGACGTCGGCGCCGGGGAGCAGGTAGGGCAGTTCCTCCTCGGTCGCGTAGACGGTGTCCGCGAGGCTTTCGATGCGGTCGGTGGCGGGGGGCCGGTTGCCGCGGTAGAGGACGACGAGTCGCTCGCGCATGTCAGGCTCCGACGGGGACGGCCATGTACTTGTACTCCAGGAACTCGTCGATGCCGACGAGTCCGCCTTCGCGGCCCAGGCCGGACTGCTTGACGCCGCCGAAGGGCGCGGCGGGGTTGGAGACCAGTCCGGTGTTGATGCCGATCATGCCGCTTTCGAGGCGTTCAGCGACGCGCAGGGCACGGTCGAGGTTCTGGGTGAACAGGTAGGCGGCCAGACCGAATTCGGTGTCGTTGGCGGCGGCGAGGGCCTCGTCCTCGGTCTCGAAGGCGCGGATCGCGGCGACGGGGCCGAAGATCTCGGTGTCGATGATCGCGGAGTCGGGGGCGATGCCGGTGAGGACGGTGGGCGGGTAGAAGCAGCCCGGCCCTTCGGGGAGTTCACCGCCGGTCAGGGCGGTGGCACCGCGCTTGACGGCTTCCCGCACCAGGTCGTGGGCCTTGCTGCGGCCGGCGAGGTCGATGAGGGGGCCGACGTCGGTGCCGGGTTCGGTGCCGGGCCCGACGGTGAGGGCGGCCATGCGGGCTGCGAGGCGGGAGGAGAACTCCTCGGCGACGGAAGCCTGGACGAAGATGCGGTTGGCCGCGCAGCAGGACTCGCCCATGTTGCGCATCTTGGCGACCATGGTGCCCTCGACGGCCACGTCGAGGTCGGCGTCGTCGAAGACGATGAGGGGGGCGTTGCCGCCCAGTTCCATGGAGGTGCGGATGACGGTGTCGGCGCACTGGGCGAGCAGGATCCGCCCGACCTGGGTGGAGCCGGTGAAAGAGAGCTTGCGGATCTTCCCGCCGCGAAGGAGGGGTTCGACGACGCCGGCGGCGTCGGAGGTGGTGACGATGTTCAGCACCCCGGCCGGCAGGCCCGCTTCGGTGAGGATCTCCGCCAGTGCGAGGCTGGTCAGGGGGGTCTGGGGGGCGGGTTTGAGGACGATGGTGCAGCCGGCGGCGATGGCGGGGCCGATCTTGCGGGTGCCCATCGCCAGCGGGAAGTTCCAGGGAGTGATGAGCAGGCAGGGGCCGACGGGCTGACGGGCGACCAGCAGACGGTTCCTTCCGTCGGGGGCGGTCATCATGCCGCCGTCGATACGCACGGCTTCCTCGGAGAACCAGCGGAAGAACTCCGCGCCGTAGGCGACCTCGGCACGCGCCTCGGCCAGGGGCTTGCCCATCTCCAGGGTCATCAGCAGCGCGAGGTCCTCGGTGCGCGCGATGATGATGTCGAAGGCGCGGCGCAGGATCTCGCTGCGCACGCGCGGCGGGGTGGCGGCCCAGGCGGCCTGCGCGGCGACCGCCGCCTCGACCGCACGGCGGCCGTCGGCGGGTGAGGCGTCGGCGATCTGGCACAGTTCCTCGCCGGTGGCCGGGTTGTCGACGGACAGGGTCCGGCCGGACTCGGCGTCCCGCCAATCGCCGCCGATGAACAGCTGCTTGGGAACATCACGGACGACAGTCATCGTGGGTATCTCCTTGTAGGTGTAGAGAGGCTGCCGACCGGTCAGCGGATGCGGTCGAGCGTCTTGTAGTAGGCGCCCGCGAAGGGCAGGAACCAGGCGGTGCCGTTGTAGAGGGGGATGCGGGGCGGGGCGATGTCGCGGACGGGGCTGACCTCGGGGTGGCCGTCCATCACCTCGGCCATGACGTGCCCCATGTGGGTGGCCATCTGCACGCCGTGGCCGGCGTATCCCATCGAGTAGTGGACGCCGTCCTCGGTCTGCCCGGCGTGCACGATGCGGTCCATGGCGAAGCCGACCGAGCCGCCCCACACGTACTCGATCTTGGTACGGGAGAGCTGGGGGAAGATCTCACACATCTCACGGAAGAGGACGGCCCCGCTCTTCTTGTCCGAGGTGGGGTCGGACGGGGCGAAACGGGCGCGGCCGCCGAACAGCAGCCGGTTGTCCGGGGTGAGCCGGAAGTAGTGGCAGACCTTGTTCGAGTCGACGATGAGGCGGGCCTTGGGAATGATGTCCCGGGCGAGCTCCTCGCCCAGCGGCTCGGTGACGATGATGAAGCTGCCCACGCAGACCTGCTGGCGACGCAGCCAGGGGAAGTTCTTGTCGGTGTAGGCGTCGGTGGCCATCATGACCTGCCCGGCACGGATGACACCGCGCTCGGTGCTGACCTCGAACCGGCCGGCGGCGGTACGCCGCACGCCGATAGCAGCGTTGCGCTCGTGGATCTCGACACCGGCGCGCTCGCACGCCTCGGCCATACCGCGCACGAAGCGGCCGACGTGCAGGGCGGCGCTGAACGGGTCGAGCAGGCCGCCGTGGTAGGCGTCGGATCCGATCTCGGAACGCAGCTCGGCCTTACCGATCAGAGTGGTCTCGTGTCCGAAGTACTTGGCAAGGTCGCGCTGTTGGGCCTTCTTGCTCTCGAAGTGCGCGGGGCGGGACGCGACACCCAGGCGTCCGACGCGGCGGAACTGGCAGTCGATGGACTCCTCGTTCACGAGCCGCTCGACGGTGTCCACGGCCTCGCCGTAGGAGTTGTAGATCTCGCGGGCTCGCTCCAGTCCGTACCGGCGGATGGCCTGGCCCGCGCCGATGGTGAAGCCCAGGTTGGCCATGCCGCCGTTGCGGGCGGAGGCACCGGAGCCGATCTGGCCCTTCTCGACGAGGGTGACGCGGGCGCCCTTGCGGGCGGAGTGCAGGGCGGTGGACAGACCCGTCAGGCCGGCGCCGACGACCACCACGTCGGTGTCCTCGGTCAGCGGCTTGCCGGATCGGTCGGGAAACGCCCCGGCGGTTTCTATCCAGTAGGGAATCGTCTTCATGTCGGGTCCTTAGCGGGGAGTTTCGAAGGGGGCGCGGCCGGGCAGCACCAGGGGCCCGGCCGACGGCGATGTCAGGTGCGAGGGCGAGTACGCCATGGCGATGAGGCCGCGCTGACGGCTGTGACGGTCGGGGCGACGTCGAGACAGCGGGCGTTGGAGACCAGGACCGGCAGGGAGCGGGTGTCACGTACACCGCAGTCGGTCAGCGTCTCCTCCAGCCTCGCTGCCGGAGCCGCTGCCACCTGTCGGTGCCGCTGCCTACAACACCCTTTCGAGGAATGCCTGGGTTCGTTTCTCACGGGGGTTGCCCAGGACTTCGCGTGCGTCGCCGCGCTCGACTGCGATGCCTTCGTCCATGAACAGGACTTCGTCGGCGACTTCGCGGGCGAAGCCCATCTCGTGGGTGACGAGCAGCATGGTCATTCCGTTGCCGGCGAGGTCGCGCATGACGGCGAGTACTTCACCCACGCGCTCGGGGTCCAGCGCGCTGGTGGGTTCGTCGAACAGCATGATGGTGGGTTCCATCGCCAGCGCGCGGGCGATGGCCACGCGTTGCTGCTGGCCGCCGGAGAGTTGAGCAGGGTACTTGTGGCCACAGCCCTTGAGGCCGACCTTGGCCAGCAGCTCCTGTGCCTGCTCCCGGCAGGTGGCGCGGTCCTTCTTCTGCACCAGCACCGGTCCGGACATGATGTTGCTTTCGGCGGTCATGTTCGGGAACAGGTTGAACTGCTGGAACACCATGCCGATGCGGGCACGCTGCTCGGCCAGCCGCTGCGGGCGGACGGCGTGGTAGGCGTCGCCCTTCTCGACGTAGCCGAAGTCCTCTCCATTGACTCGCAGTACTCCGCGGTCGACGGTCTCCAGACCGTTGATGCACCGCAACAGGGTGGATTTGCCCGATCCGCTCGGCCCGATGATGCAGGAGATCTCCCCGGCCGCCACGGTCAGGTCGATGTCACGCAGGACCTGGTGACGTCCGAAGCTCTTGCACAGCTTGCGTGCGACGATCGTTCCGTCGGCGTTCACAGCAGGGACTCCCTCGTGGTGGGAACTGGCTGGCCCGCCCCCGGCTCGGCCGAGACGGCGGCCGGGGTCAGCCGTGCCCGGGTCGAGCGGGAGAAACGGCGCTCGATCATGGACTGCGGCACGCTCAGCACCAGCGTCATGATCAGGTACCAGAGGCTGGCCACGATCAGCAGCGGGATCGTCTGGTAGTTGCGGGCGTAGATCGACTGTGCGCTGTTCAGCAGGTCGGCGACGCCGAGCACGCTCACCAGCGAGGTCTCCTTGAGCATGCCGATCACCTGGTTGCCGGTGGCCGGGATGACCGCCGGCATGGTCTGCGGGATGATCACATGCCGGAGCTTGGTGAACCCCGACATGCCCAGGGACTCCGCCGCCTCGTGCTGTCCGCGACTGACCGAGGCGAACCCGCCGCGGATGATCTCGGACATGTAGGCGGCCTGGTTGAGCGTCAGCCCCACGATGGCCGCGGTCATCGGCGTCATGATCGCGTTCACGTTCACCGGCGTGGAGATGTCGGTGAACGGGATGCCGATCGAGAGGTGCGGGTACAGCGCCGCGATGTTGAACCAGAAGACCAGCTGCACGAGCACCGGCGTGCCGCGGAAGAAGGCGATGTAGAGCTGGGCGAGCCCGGAGACGGGCCGCTGGTGCGACATGCGCATCACCGCCAGCACCAGCCCGAGCAGCGTGCCCAGGGCCATGCTCGCCGCCGTCAGGAGGAGCGTGATCAGCAGGCCGTTGAGGATGGTCTCGGTGGTCAAGTAGCTGAACACCACCGGCCAGCGATAGTTCTCGTTCGTCACCGCCGTCCACACCAGACCGGCGACGATCGCGATCGCGACGGCCCAAGCGACGTAGTCGCGCGGTCGTTTCGGCGTGATCCGCTTCTTTTCTTCGGCCAGCAATGGCGACATCGGTCGGCTCCCGGTCTTCGTACCGATCAGATCCGTGGACATGTCAGTCCTGCGGGACGGCCATGGCCGCGGTCTTGATCCCGAGGTCCTTGAGACCCCAGCGACCGAGCGCCTGGGTGTACTTGGGGTCGTCGATGATCGACTGGATGGCAGCCTTCACCGCGGGGGTCAGCGGCGAGTCCTTCTTCAGCGCGACGGTCGCGGGCTTGGTGGCCACCAGGGGCTTGAGGACGTCGAACGTCTTGGGCTGCTGCGCGGCCGCCCACTCGAGCGAGATGAAGTCGTACATCACCGCGTCGATCCGCTTGGAGACCAGCTGGGTCAGAGCGTCGTTCACGCTGGGCAGGCTCACCGACTTGATGGCCGGCTTGCGCTTGCTCGTACAGTCCTGCTTGGACAGCTGGGGCAACCACTGCAGCTCCGCGGTGCTGCCGGAGGGGACGGCGACGCGGTGCCCGCACAGCGTGTGGGTGCCCAGCTTCTGCGGGTTGCCGTAAGGGACGGATACTCCGGTCCCGGAGTTGACGTAGTCGACCATGTCGAGCACCTTCAGCCGGTCGCTGGTGGCACCCATGGTGGAGGCGGTGAAGTCGTACCGATCGGCCTGCAGTCCGGTGATGATGGTGTCGAACTTGACGTTGTTGATCTGGAGTTTCAGGCCGAGCTTGGCAGCGATCAGCCGGGACATGTCCGGGTTGAACCCGATCGGGGTCTTGTTGTCCGATGCCATGAACGTGGTGGGCGGATAGGCCAGGTCCATGGCCACCGAGAGCGTGCCCTTGGCCTTCACCGCCGCGGGCAGCAGCTTCACCGCGTTCTGGTCCGGCGTCACGCCCACCGAGATGTCGTCGGTGTGCTCGGCCGACGCGCCGGATCCCCCGCCCTGCGTCGTGCTCTTCGCCGCCGCGTTCTGTGCGGTGCCAGTTGCCCCGCACGCGGCGAGCGCGAGGGCCAGGGCGGTGGTGACGATCGGGATGCTCAGGTGTCTGTTGACCTGCATCGCGGCGGCCACGGCGCCTGCGGTACGGAATACGTTTCTGCGGCCTGTCCGGTTGGTTTCCATGGCGGTGCCTCCTGGGGATACGGGGATACGGGGATACGGGGAATCCGTGATGCGGGGACGACGTGCGGATCGGACCGGGGGGGTGGGTGAGCGGGTGCGCGTCGCGCGTCAGATGCCGAGCATCTGGTTGAGCTCGTCCAGGGACTTGACGGTCACGTAGTCGTAGCCGTGGGTGACCGGGTCGCAGCCGCGGTCCAGCAGGACGAGGTTGCGGAAGCCCATGTCGTGCATCGGCATCAGGTCGTAGCGGGTGTGCGAGGAGACGTGCACAAAGTCCTCGGGGGACGCGTCGAGCTGGTCGAGCATGTACTCGAACGCGGCGTAGCGGGGCTTGTAGTAGCCGGCCTGCTCCGCGGTGAAGACCGCGTGGAAGTCCGCACCGAGCCGGGGCACGCTCTCGGCGAGGACGGAGTCGTCGGCGTTGGAGAGGATCACCAGCTTGTAGTTCTCGCCCATCTTCTTCAGGGGTTCCGGCACGTCGGCGTGCGGGCCCCAGCTGCGCACGCCGTCGGCGAGCCGCTTGCCCGCGTCCGGGGCCGCCTTGATGCCCCACTTGCGGCAGACCCCCTCGAAGGCGGCCTGCAGCGTCTGCTCGTAGGGGTAGTACTTGTCGAGGACCGAGTCGTAGCGGTAGCCGCGGAACTCCTTGACGAACTGGTCCCAGTGCTCGGCCTGGATCTGGTCGCCGACGAGCTCACGCGTGATGGGGGTCATCGGCCACTCGATCAACGTGCCGTAGCAGTCGAACGAGACGTACTTCGGGCGGAACTGGAACGAGGGAATGGGCATGGACGTGCTCCACTTTCTTGCGTCGGGGAACCGGTGAGGGCCAGCGCGGCTCTTTGGGCATGCTCATGACAGAGGTGTCGAGGAGTGGGGGGGCGATGACGTCGACCATCGCCGGGGATCAGGCCGAGCCGACTCCTGCCGGAGCGAGGAAGTCGACAGGGTGCTCCGTGGTGCCGTCGAGCGCCAGGTCGGCGGCGATCTCTCCCATCGCGGGCGAGGACTTGAAACCGCTGCCGGAGAACCCCGCCATGACGATGATGTCGTCCTCGCCGGGGAGATGACCGACGAGCGGGTTGCCGGACTCCGTGTAGCCCTCCATGTAGGCCGACATCCTGATGGGGTCGGGGTTCAGGTCGGGCATGAGTTCATCGATGAGCTCGCGGAAGACACCGAGTTCGTCGGGGCGGACGGTACGGTCGAGCCGATCGGGCTCGGGCACCGGCGCATGGTATTTGACGGAGAGACCGAGCTTGACGGAGATGCCGTCGGGCGACGGGATTCCGAAGCAGTCGTGGGGGGCGGCGCGTACGAAGGAAGGGGCACCGCCCGCGAACCAGTCGTGGCGGGTGGGCAGGTGCCAGGAGCAGACCACCCGGCGGACGTCGACGGTCCGGGGGAGGTCCGGGAGCAGGGTGTTGATCCAGGGGCCCACGGTCACCACGGCGGCGTCCACGTGGTCCGTGCCCAGGTCGGTGACGATCCGCACCCCGCCGCCCGCGGCGGGGACGACCTCGCGCACCGTGGTGTAGCGGTGCAGCCGGGCGCCCAGGTGCTCGGCACGGGCGGCGGCGGCCTGGATCGACGCCTCCGGCCTGATGACGGCGCCCAACCGGTCGAGGACAGCGGTGTGTCCGTCCGGGAGCCGGTGCTGCGGGTAGCGGCGGGCGAGTTCCTCCCGGTCCAGGACCTCGTGATCCAGCCCGTGGGCGGCGCTGGTGGACAGAAGGAGGCGCATGGACGGTGAGGCGGTCTCTCCCATCACCAGGCTGCCGCTGCGGCGTAGCAGCGACCGGCCCGTCTCCGCCTGGAGCTGCTCCCACATCCGGTCCGCCAGCCGCAGCAGCGGGATGTACCCCGGCTCGCCGAGGTGGGCGGCTCGGTAGATACGACTCTCGCCCCCGGCCGCGCCGCGGTCGTGACCCGGTGCGTAGCGGTCGTAGCCGATGACCTCGGCTCCGCGGGCGGCCAGTCGCCACATGGCCTGGCTGCCCATGCTGCCGGCACCGATCACGGCGACGCGCTTCGGGACGCGCATGAGGTCGCTCCTCTCGATGGTGTGGTGGGTGGCAGTGGGGCCCCAGCACTGTGCGGACACCGTGCGGACCTTTCCGGTTCGCGTCCTGCTGGGGATGGCGTTCACTCTCCGCCCGGGAGAACCCGCAGGGCAACCCACACTGTGTTCCGCCTCGGGGCCTTCTTGAGACGGTCTGTCACGGCGGACGACCGGGCTGCCCGAATGACGGGCCGCCTCTTGTCACGATGAGTGGCCGATGCGAAGGTGAGCCCGATTCCCCTCGGAAGAAAGCACCACCTATGCCACCCAGACGTCACGCAACCGGGCACTTCCCCACGCTCAGGGAGGTACTGCGCCTGCCCGTGCTCGCCGAAGGGATGCCTCGCGTGCTGGCAGGCGAGTCACGGCTGGACAGCCCGGTGCGCTGGGTGCATGTCACCGAGCTGCTCAACCCCGCGGACTTCCTGGAGGGCGGCGAGCTGATCCTGACGACCGGTGTGCCGCATCCCGAGAACGCCTCCGAGCTGCGCGGCTACGTCGACCAGCTCTCGGACGTCGGCGCGGCCGGCCTGATCGTGGAGCTCGGGTACCGGTACCAGAAGGTGCCCCAGGAGCTGGTGGCGGCGTGCCGTGCCCGTGATGTGCCGCTGGTCGAGCTGGCCCGTGGCGTCCGGTTCATCGACGTCACGCAGACGGTGCACGCGCTCATCCTCGACGCCCAGGGCGCCCTGCTGCGCCGCGGGCGGGACATCCAGGACATCTTCACGGCCCTGACGCTGCGGGGCGCGGACCCCGAGGAACTGGTGCACACCACCGCGGAGCTCACCGGAGCCCCCGTGGTGCTGGAGGATCTCACCCACCGGGTCCTGATGTGCGAGCTGCTCGGCCGGCCGTACGAGCCGGTGGTGTCGGCCTGGTCGCGGCGTTCGCGGGCCGCCCCGACGCCGGAGAGGATCACGCCGAGCGGCCCGGAGGGGTGGCTGATCGCGCCGGTGCAGGACCACCACGGCCCGTGGGGGCGGCTGGTCCTGCTGGAGGACCGGCTGAGCGCCGAGCCCGACCCGGAGCACGTCCTGGTGCTGGAGCGTGCGGCGGTCGCGCTGACCATGGCGCGTCTGGCGGGGCAGGCGTGGTGGGAGCGCCGGGCCCACCGCTCCGTACTGCGGGACCTGTACGAACGGCGTTTCCGCTCCCCCGCGGACGCCCGCGCCCGCGCCGAGGCACTAGGACTGCCCACCCTCGGACACCGCCTGTTCGCCGTGGTCATCCGCCACCCGTACACCGGCGCCGAGGGGGAGCACCTCGACGAACGCATCGCGAAGGCGCTGACGCACACCGGTGTCCGCGCCCTGGTCGGCGAGACGGCCCCGGGCCGCATCGGTGTACTCATGGCTCTGGCGCAGGCGAGCGCCTGGCAGCCGGTCGCCGAGCGGATCGGCCGCCTGACCCGGGAAGAGCTCGGACCGCGGGCAGTCGTCGCCGTCGGCCCCGGGGTGACCGACCTGGGCGGGATCGCCCGGTCGTGGCAGGAGGCGGAGCAGACGGCCGCGGCCATCACACCGGCCTCCCCGGAGCGGTGGTTCTACGTCCCCGCCGACGTCCGGCTGCCGGAGTTGCTGGGCGTCCTGCGCGAGGACACCCGTCTTCAGCGGTACGCGGAACGGCAACTGACCCGCCTCATCGAGCACGACGACCGCAACGGCGGCGATCTGCTCCCGGCACTGCGCGCCTATCTGGCGGCGGCCGGGAACAAGTCGGTAGCGGCGAAACTCGCCGGCATGTCCCGGCAGGCGTACTACCAGCGCCTGCACACCATCGAGCGGCTCCTCGGCTGCGACCTGGAGTCAGGTCTGGAGCGCACGTCCCTGCACGTCGCGGTGCTGGTTCTGGACGCGGGAGAAGCAGCGGCAGAGGGCGTGCGGGGATGACTGGTGGGCGGCGTCGTTCCTGCCGCCCACCGCGGAAGAACATGGCTCAGAGGAACTCGATCAGCCTGTCGGTGAACTCGGCGGTGGTTGCGGTTCCGCCCAGGTCACGGGTGCGGGTATGGGTCTCGGCCAGGACCGACGCGATCGCGTCCGTGATGTCCTTGGCTGCGGCTGGATGGCCGAGGTGGTCGAGCATCATGGCCGCGGACCAGATCGCGCCCAGCGGGTTGGCGATGCCCTGGCCCGCGATGTCGGGCGCTGAGCCGTGTACCGGCTCGAACATCGAGGGGAACTCACCCTCGGGGTTGAGGTTGGCCGCCGGGGCGATCCCGATGGATCCGGCGACCGCGGCCGCGAGGTCGCTGAGGATGTCGCCGAAGAGGTTGGAGGCGACGACGACGTCGAAGCGGGCGGGGTCGAGGACGAACTTGGCCGCCAGCGCGTCGATGTGCTCCTGGTCCCAGGAGACTCCGGGGTGCTCGGCGGCCCGCTCGGCGATCAGCTCGTCCCAGAACGGCATGGTGTGAATGATGCCGTTGGACTTGGTGGCGGAGGTGAGCTTCCCTCGGCGGCGGGCGGCGAGCGAGAACGCGTAGTCGGCGACACGGGTGACCCCGGCCCGGGTGAACACCGCTTCCTGGACGGCCAGCTCCTCGGGCGTGCCCTGGTTCAGCCGTCCACCGATCTCGCTGTACTCGCCCTCGGCGTTCTCCCGCACGATGACGAGATCGACCTCGCCCGGCTGTGCGCCGCGCACCGGACTGTCGATGCCTGCGAAGACGCGGACGGGCCGGAGGTTGACGTACTGGCGGAAGCTGCGCCGGATCGGGATCAGCAGCCCCCACAGCGAGACATGGTCCGGCACCCCCGGGTAGCCGACGGCGCCCAGCAGGATCGCGTCCTTGTCGCGCAGCTGGTCGATCCCGTCGGCGGGCATCATCGCGCCCTCCCGCAGGTACCGCTCGCACGACCAGTCGTAGGACGAGTAGGACAGGCTGAAGCCGTGGCGGCGGCCGAGAACATCGAGCACCTGCTGTGCTGGGGGCAGTACCTCGGCGCCGATGCCGTCGCCGGGGATCAGGGCAATGCGGTGGTTGGTCGTCATGCCGTCGATTGCAGCAAGGCGGTCCGCGGGGCGTCCAAGACGCAAAGCGGATATCCCTTATAAGCGGCGCCTATCAGCTGCCGGCGGCCGAGAGGGCGGCCGTGACGAACGCGGCGGCCGCCGGCGACAGGCTGCCGCGGCGGCTGACGAGAGCGATGTCCAAGGTGGTCTCCGGCTCGATGTCCAGGACGCGGGCGCCCAGCTGCCGGGCGAGGTCCCGCCAGGAATCCATGACCACCGCGAGCCCGACACCGGCCAGCACCAGGGGCATGAGCGACACCCGGTGCTCGGTCTCGGCGGCGACGGTGAACTCGATGCCCTGTTCCCGCAGCGCGTCGACGTAGGCGCGCATTCCGGTACCCGGCTGCCCGACGATCAGCCGCTGTCCAGCAAGCTCCTGGCACCCCACCGCTGTCCGATCAGCGAACGGGCCGTCGGCCGGCACCATCAACGCAAAGCGCTGCCGCCCCAGCGCATGGCGGACGACCTCCTTGTCGGAGAGCGGCCCGGCGGACGCCAAGAGCCCCAGTTCCACGGCACCCGTGCGCACCATGTCGATCACATCACGCGCGGTGAACGCCGCTTTGATGGCCACGGAGACGCCGGGATACCGGTGGCTGAAGGCACTCACCAGACTCGTCAGCGGTTCCACCGCCTGCGACGGCACGGATGCCACGTCCAGGCGCCCCTTCCGCAGCTCATGCACCGCCGCGACACTCGCCCGCGCCGTCTCCAGACTCCGCACGGCCTCCCGGGCAGGCTCGATCAGAGCCTTCCCGGCCTCCGTCAGCACTGCCCTACGCCCGATGCGATGGAACAGCTCGGAACCGAGATCACGCTCCAGTGCCCGCACGGCCTGCGACAGCGACGGCTGCGACACGTACAAGGCGGAGGCCGCACGGTTGAACCCCCCACGATCAACGATCGCAAGGAAGTACTCCAGCTGCCGAATATCCATTACGCACCCTCTGCCCTTCAGTGAAGCAGCCGCCGACTCGACGGTCCCGACCATGGTCGCGTGAAGGACAGCCTCGACGAAGCATGTCGAACCGGACGTTGCAGTGCATGTACGGCGCCACCTGAGCAGGGTCAACAAGCACACCGCTGATCGACGAGCACTCCTCGTCCGAGGCGTTGCGTTGACCACTTGAACCCGCACCGATGAGAGGGACACAAGCGTCCTGCGAGCAACCGCGCGGCCCGGCCGGGGACTGGGAGTCCGGTGTTCATACCTTGCTCGCGACCACCATGTAGTTCTCGGCCTCAAGATCGAACGTGCTCAGTTCCGCCTGGAGTCCGACCCGGTGCAGCTCGACTTCGAGTTCCTCGTACCGGTAGGGCCAGCAGGACAGCACCTCCGAGCGGACGAGAACCAACCCGGTCGCATCAACGTGCGCGATCGCAATCTCGATGTGGTGCTCCTCCTCCCAATGCGGCGCGATCTCCCAGCGGTAGACCACGACGGCATCGCGACCGTTGCGGCGGACGAGTCGGTCCCCGATGTCCAGCCGGGAACCTCTGGCCCTCACGAGTTCCCACGTGCGGGATGTGAGTACCAAGCGCCCGCCGGGGCGCAGAAGCCGTGACATCGACTCCAGAGCAGCACGCCTGCCTGTCGCGCCTGCGGCATGGTGAAGCGAGTTGCCCACGCAGAACACCATGTCGAACGTGGTGTCCTGGAAATGGTCGGGCAACTCTTCCCAGTTCGCCCGCACGGCCTGGACGGATGCCCCGAACTCCTCGGACAACGCGGCAGTCCGACGAACCATCGCCTCGCTGGCATCAGTTGCGACCACCTGGATGCCCCGACAGGCAAGGCCAACCGCCAACTGTCCGCTTCCGCACGAACAGTCGAGGACCTGAGCATTCGACGGCAGGAGACCCAGGACGTCGTCGAACGTCGCAGCGAACTCGGCAGGAGGCAACTTTGCATCCGAGATGAGCCACTCGTACACCTCGGCAAGCACGTCATAACCCGTCACAACGACTACCCCCGGTCACGCGGCAGACTCGCGGTAGGACGCCAGTCCATCAGCGGGGCAAGCCGGGCACCAATGGTTTTTTCGCAGGGCACCGAGTCCTACCGCCTCGCTCACAGCCGCGAACTCGCCCGCTAAGCCATCCCCAGCCGTCCGGGCTGCCGTCAGAATTCACCACCCTCCAGCCGCCCGAGGCCACGAACCGCCGTCAACTCCGTGAGCGCCATGCTGCGGGCGCTGCGCCCCTCTCACCTCGGTGATGGGCTTGGACGAGACGGTCGTCGCCACCGTGCGGGCCCGCCGCGGCCCGGACTCCGTCACCGGCATCCCCGAGGGACGTGACGGGACGTACAGCAGCGCCGGAGGACCGGGCCGCTTGCCTGCGCGACTTCCGCAAGCTCCTGACTCAAGACGCGAGGGAGCGAGCGGTGTGGAAGCCTGTGCGGTCGCCACCAGGCGGACCGTCGCCGCGGTGACGACCGCACAGGAGCCCTCGGTACGCGCAGGCCGGTGTGACCGGAAAGGACGGCGCCCCGGCCCGACCGCGTCATCTCCGCGCCGCTCCCGATGTGCCGGCCTCCACCGCGGCCGCCCATGCCTGGAGTCCCTGGTCCACCGCCGTCTCGTCGATCACCAGGGCCGGGATCATCCGCACGACCTGGTTCCAGGCGCCACACAGAAGCAGGAGCAGACCCTGGTCGACAGCGGCCCGCTGCACGCGGGCGGCAGTCTCGGGGTCCGGACTGCCGTCCTCGGTGACGAACTCGGTCGCGAGCATGAGCCCGAGGCCGCGTACGTCGCCGATGCCTGCGGTCCGGTCGGCCACCGCCTCCAGGCCCTGGCGAAGGCGCTTGCCCATCGCCTCGGCATTCTCGACGAGCCTCTCGTCGCGGACGACGTCGAGGGTGGCGCAGGCCGCGGCGCAGGCGACGGCGTTGGCGCCGTACGTACCGCCCTGCGAGCCGGGCCACGCCTTGGTCATCAGCTCCTCGGAGGCGGCGATTCCTGACAGCGGGAACCCGCTGGCCAGGCCCTTGGCGGTGACGAGGATGTCGGGCGTGACGCCGAAGTGGTCGTGACCCCAGAAGCGACCGGTGCGGCCGACGCCCGTCTGTACCTCGTCGAGGATCAGCAGGAAGCCGTGGCGGTCCGCCCGCTCCCGCAGGCCCTCCATGAAGGCGCGGTTGGCGGGGACGTATCCACCCTCGCCGAGCACCGGCTCGACGATGATCGCGGCCGTGTCGGCGGGCGAGGAGATCGTCTGGAGCGTGTAGTCCAGCTCCTTCAGGGCGAAGCGGGTCGCGGTCTCCTCGTCCCAGCCGTACCGGTACGCAGACGGGAACGGAGTGACGACGACACCGCTCATCAGCGGGGAGAAGCCGGACCGGAAGCGGGTGCCGGAGGTCGTCATGGAGGCGGCGGCGACCGTACGGCCGTGGAAGCCGCCGTGACAGACGATGACATTGGGACGGCCGGTGGCCTGCCGGGCCAGCCGCAGCGCGGCCTCCACCGCCTCGCTGCCGGAGTTGGTGAAGAACAGGCTGTCGAGCCCCTCAGGCAAGACCTCGCCCAGCTTGTCGACAAGCCGCCGCAGCGGCTGGTGCATGACTGTCGTGTACTGGCCGTGGACGAGGGTGCCCACCTGTTCCTGGGCGGCCGCTACGACCTTGGGGTGGCAGTGCCCGGTGCTGGTCACGCCGATGCCGGCGGTGAAGTCGAGGTAGCGGCGGCCATCCTCACCGTAGAGGTGGACGCCCTCTCCCCGGACCGCCACCACGGGCGTGGCCTGGCGTAGGTGCGGCGACAGTGCAGTCATGTTCGTCTCCCGGCGGATCGTCGGTCTGGCTCCGGTCCGGTCGAGCATCTCCGCGTACCTCGATGACGCCAATACTCGATCTGTCCGCCCCCGCCGCGGCATCTGGACGTTGTGTCAGCCGCACCCGGCATCACGCCCCGCTCGTCCTGCTCACAGCAGCCCTTTCAGAGCTCTTGCGCAGGTCAGCGAGGATTGTCAGGGTGACAGAGCACCCAGGGAGGCCCCATGCACGAGAACCACACGGCTGCGCGGCCCGTCACCGACGGTCCTGACGCCTCCTTGGCAGCCCCACACATGGCCACCGCCAACCATCCGCTCACCGTGGCCGACGTTCTGATGCTTCCCGTCCTCGCCGCCGGGCAGCCACAGGTCGTCACCGGAGCAGACCTCCTCGACCGCCCCGTCCGCTGGGTTCACATGACCGAGCTGACCGACCCTGCCTCCTTCCTCAAGGGCGGCGAGCTCGTACTGACCACCGGTATGCCCCTGCCCGAGGAGCCGGCCGGCGTACGCCGCTACGTGAACGAACTCGCCGACGTCGGCACGGCGGCCTTGGTCATCGAACTGGTCCGCCGTTACCACCGCCCGCCCGACGCCCTGGTCCATGCCTGCGAGGCCCGCGGGCTCCCCCTCGTGACCCTGGCCAAGGACGTCAACTTCCTTGAGGTCACACAGGTCGTCCACGCTCTCATCCTCGGCAACCAGGCCGAGGAGATGCGCCGGACCCAGCGCATTCACGAGGCGTTCACCGCCCTCACCCTGCGCGGCGCTGTGCCCGAGGAGGTCGTACGTGCCGCCGCTGAGATGAGCGGCCACACCGTCGTACTGGAGAACCTGGCCCACCAGGCACTGATCTGCGCGCCCTCCGCAGGCACGGTCGAGGCAGCGCTCAGAGACTGGGAACGGCGCTCACGAGCGACACCTTCCGCCGGCCGCACATCCGTGTCAGGACCCGGCGGCTGGCTCGTGACATCCGTGGAGTACCAGGGCGAAAGCTGGGGCCGGGTGGTCATGCTGCCCGCTCCGTCAGGCCGGCCCACCCCCTCGGCATTCGGCCCGACGGCTGTGACCGTTCTGGAGAGAGCTGCGATGGCCCTCACCATCGCCCGCGTCATCCACCCCGTGCCCTGGGAACGCACCGCACACCGCAATCTCCTGCGCGACCTCGTCGGACAACGTCACCACTCTCCTGCGGACGCCGCAGCCCGGGTCGCCGCACTGGGTCTGCCCACCAAGGACTGCGGCTTCATGGCCGTGCTCGCGGACTTCCCTCAAGAGACGGACGCGACGAAAAGCGAGGCCCTCCTCTGCGAAGAGCTGAGGAAGCAGGGGACACAGGCCCTCGTCGGCGTTCTCGGCCCCACGCGCCTCGGCATCCTCCTGTCCCTGCGCCCCGGCCAGCCCTGCCCATCCATGGTCGAACATCTGAGCCGCACCGTACTCGAGTTGGCGCCGGGGGCCACCGTCAGCGCAGGCAGCGAGGCGGCGGACCTCTTCGATGTCGCCCGATCCTTCCGCGAGGCGACCCGCGTCACCGAAGCCACCGAGCCCGGCCAGCCGCTCCCGCCGGGACGCTCCTACCACAAGCCATCCGACATCGGCCTGCGCCGCCTTCTCTTCGCGCTCCGGGAGGACATCCGGATCCAGGACTTCACCGAGCGCCGGCTCAGCCGCCTCCTCGACCATGATGCCCGCCACGGGACGGACTTGCTGACGACCTTGCGCCACTACCTTGACGCGGCAGGCAACAAGACCCTGGCAGCCCGCTCCGGCGGTCTGTCCCGCGAGACCGTCTACCAACGTCTGCGCAGCATCGAGCGGATACTCGACTGCGATCTCGAGTCCGGCGAACACCGCACCGAACTACACGTGGCACTCACAGCGCTCGACGTCCTACGGGTCAGGTGAGCCGGTAGGACTCAACGGGCCAGCGGCGCTCCCGATGCGTGACCCAGGCATACGAAGGGGCATGTCCAGCTTCGTATTCGCATCGGGCTCTGTGGTTCCTGCGATTGACCTGAACCTTCTGGCGTATGCCGGAACACGTTTACCTGATCACGAGCCTGACGGTGCGCCAGGCGCACACTGCGGGCTCTCGCACGACCTGACGGTCTTTCAGCCCGTGCGTCATTCGTGCGTCAAGCCGCAAGAACCAACGGGCTCCGCCGCTCCCACGCCCCCTCATCCTCAGGCGAATGCCCAAGCCACGCGGCATCGACCGCCTTCACCCGTTCCCACCTCCCAGACAGGTCGAACCGACGAAAGAAGTCAGAAAACCGCAGGTCAAGAGCCCTTTCCAGTTGGCTCCAGGATCGCGACGCACTCCACGTGCGCCATCATCGGAAAGATGTCATGGGGAGGCTCGATAGGAAAACATGCAGGTCAGACGGCATTTTTCCGCTCCGGGAACGAGCTGTGAAGCAGTCGGAGCGTCAAACGAGCGTCACGAACGACAGCGCGCGCCCCGAGCACGCCATCGACGCCGCGGCCACGCTCTGCATCCCCCACGCCGGCACCTTCATCGGCCCGCGGCCCCGGCCAGCCGAGCCGCGACAACCTCGCGGGGCCGAGAGGACCTTCCCCGCCCTCGCCGAGTACGCCGACGACGAGCGGCACGTGCGCCCGATCATCGAGCGCCTCATGGAGGGTTGGCTCCCCGACGGCCGCCCCGACCTCGCCTATCGCCGACCGGGAGTACGGCCTCCTCGTGGTCGGCGCTGGGCCGCGAAGCCGACTGCACCGTGCGCTGCGGCCTTCGGTCAGCCGCTACTGCCTCGCCCACACCCCGCGCCCTGTTCTCGTGGTATCACCGTCTCCGCTTCAGGCCGACCTCGCGGCCGTGCACCGCCGGAACACCTGGCGGCTGCGGCTGGACAGCGGCCACGCCGAGAGGGCGTTCGAGGCCGTGCCGCGCGACGCCTGAGGCATTCATGGCGTCTCATGGCGCCGGATGACGCCACCTGGCGCCAACTGGTGCCAAATTGGCGCAGTGCATGCACCCGAACACGCGCGAGCAAGCGTGATGCCGCCATGGCCCAAGAATTGCGTCACCAAGTTTCCGCAGTTCCGGGCGGCCACCGCCGGGACCGTCACACTCAAGGCGCCATTCGAGCTTGCGAGTGGCGCCATAGTGGTGCCACCATGTCACCATGGACCTCACCCCGTATGTCGAGACCCTCCGCCGTGAACTCGCGGTAGCCGCCGAAGCCGGCGGGGACGATGCCCGTGAGCTGGCCGAGCGACTGACCGCTCCGCTGGAGTCGGCGACCCGGCTGACCATGCTCAACGTGCTCTCCGCCGCGATGGACGAGATCACTCGCGAACTCGCCCCCGGCTCGGTCGACGTACGGCTGCGCGGGCTCGACCCCGACTTCGTCGTGACGCTGCCGCCGACCGGTGGCGGCTTTGCGGAAGCAGGCGACGCACCCGTCGAACCCGTCCGTGCGCCGACGCCCGCCGAAGGCGACGAGGGGGGCACCGCCCGCGTCAATCTGCGCCTGCCAGCCCCTCTCAAGGCGCGGGCCGAGGAGGCCGCCGCCCGCGAGGGGCTGTCGGTCAACGCGTGGCTGGTGCGGGCCGTGTCGGCCGCGGTCGACGGCGGCGCGCAGCCGCGTACCCCGCAGCGGACCCGCACGGTCGGACAGAGCTTCACGGGCTGGGTGCGCTAGCCGCGCCTGCCCTCGAACTGCACCTCGCACTTCATCCACACCACGTCCCACCCGCGGGGACGACTCACGGACTCAAGAGGACGGGACAGCCATGCCTTCTTTCGACACACCCGAACTGATTTCGGTCACCGCCCATGTGGGCGCCGGCTCCATCCTCTTCGCCGCGGGCGACCGTCTCGACACCGTCGTCCAGGCGCGGCCCCGCGACCCGAAGAGGGACAAGGACGTGCGGGCCGCCGAGCAGACCGAGGTCTCCTACGCAAGCGGCGTGCTGACCGTCCGGACGAAGGAACGGCGCATGCTCGGGCCCAGCGGAGTCGTCGACGTGACGGTCGAGCTGCCCACGGGATCACACATCGACATGACCGGCCCCTGGGTCCAGGTGCTCGGCGAGGGCCGGCTCGGCGAGGTCCGGGTGAAGACCTCGGTCGGTGACGTCCGCCTCGACGCGACCGGCCCGCTGAAGCTGGCCGTGTCCCACGGTTCGATCGTCGTGGACCGGGTCGAGGGAGCGGCCGAGATCACCACCAGCTCCGGCAACGTGCGCGTCGGCCTCGTCGACGGTCCCGCCGTCCTGAAGAACTCGAACGGCACCACGACCGTCGGCACCGTGACCGGCGAGCTGCGGGCGAGCGGGACCAACGGTGCCATCGACATCACACGCGCCGGGGCATCGGTCACCGGCACCGCGACCAACGGCTCCCTCCGGGTCGCCGAAGTCGCCCGTGGTGAGATCCAGTTGGAGACCTCTAACGGCTCCATCGAGATCGGTGTCCGCGAGGGCACCGCCGCCTGGCTCGACGTCAGCTCCCAGCGCGGGCAGGTACGCAACACGCTCGCCGAGTCCGAGGCGCCGGAGCAGACCGAGGAGACCGTCACGGTCCGGGCACGGACCAACTGGGGCAACATCGACGTCAGCCGCTGCCGGCTCTGAGCACCGGCCCGCCAACTCACCTACTTTTCCAGTGACTTCAGTCTGCGTTCGTCTTCGAGAGTCCCCGAACGGGAGCTGCAGTGCGTGATGAGCGTGGTCCTCGTCGGAGCCGTCGCGGTGGCGATCGGGTTCAGGGCGACGGACGCCACCGTCGTGGAGTGGATCCTGGCGCTCGGGCTGCTGACCCTCGACTCCCTGGCGATCACCTGGATCGCGGTCGGGATGGGCCTGGCGAGCCCGAACCCCGAGGCCGCCAGCAACAACGCCCTGCCGCTGATGGTCCTGCCGCTCCTGTCCAGCGCCTTCGTGCCGGTCGACGCGATGCCGGGCTGGTTCCGGCCGATCGCCGAGTACCAGCCGTTCACCCCCGCCATCGAGACCCTGCGCGGGCTGCTCCTCGGCACCGGTATCGGCCACAACGGGTGGCTGGCCGTGGCCTGGTGCGTGGGGCTGGCCGTGCTCGGCTACTTCTGGTCCAAGTCGCTGTTCGGCCGCGAGCCGAAGTAGAGACCAGCGGGCCGCGGCCGACAACCCGTCCCGCACCAGGGCGGCGTACTCCGACACCACGTCAGGCGTACGCCGCCGCTCGGCCCCTTCAGGAGGTCGCCGCCGCCGGCAGGTCCAGCTGCTCGCGCTCCGGGGCCGTCGGTATCGCCAGTACCATGGTGAGGCCGCCGCCGGGAGTGTCCTCGGCATTGAGCGTGCCGCCGATGGCGTCGGCGAAGCCTCGTGCGACCGCGAGGCCGAGTCCGACGCCGGCGCCGCGGGGCGAGTCGCCGTACCGCTGGAAGGGTTCGAAGATCTGTTCCTTGGCCTCGTCCGGGACACCGGGGCCGCGGTCGACGACCCGTACCTCGACCCGGTCGGCGAGGGCGCTCGCGGAGACCAGGACCTTCTCGCCCGACGCGCTGTACTTGACGGCGTTCTCGACGACGTTGGCCACGGCCCGCTCCAGCAGCCCCCGGTCGACGTACACCATGGGCAGGGTCTCGGGGATGTCCAGCTCGACGCTGTCCTCGGGGACCCCGCCGAGCGCGATCGGCACGACCTCGTCGAGGTCGGTCTCGCGGATGATGGGCGTGACGGTGCCGGTCTGTAGGCGGGACATGTCGAGGAGGTTGCCGACGAGGTGGTCGAGGCGGTCGGCGCCCTCCTCTATGGCCTCCAGCAGCTCGGCCTGGTCCTGTTCGGACCACTCGACGTCGTCGGAGCGCAGCGAGGACACGGCCGCCTTGATGCCGGCGAGCGGGGTGCGCAGGTCGTGGCTGACGGCGGCGAGGAGCGCGGTGCGGATGCGGTTGCCCTCGGCCAGTTCCTTGGCGCGGTCGGCCTCGCGCTGCAGGCGCTGGCGGTCCAGGACGACGGCGGCCTGCGCGGCGAACGCAGCGAGCACCCGGCGGTCGGCGGCCGGCAGCACCCGGCCGCGCAAGGACAGGGCCATGTGGTCGCCGACCGGTACGTCCACGTCCGCGTCCTCGGGGATCTCGGCGGGCCGGGGTCCCACGCTGCCGGCGCAGGTCCAGGGGGTCGTCTCGTCGGTCCGCTCCAGCAGGGCCGCCGAGTCCATGCCGAAGGTCTCGCGGACCCGTTCCAGCAGCGCCTCCAGGCTGGTCTCGCCGCGCAGGATGTTCCCGGCGAGGAAGGAAAGGATCTCCGACTCGGCGCGCAGCCGGGCCGCCTGGTGGGTGCGCCGCGCCGCGAGGTCCACCACCGAGGCCACGGAGAGGGCGACTCCGACGAAGATCACGATGGCGACGATGTTCTCGGGGTCGGCGATGGTGAAGGTGTGGACGGGCGGGGTGAAGAACCAGTTGAGCAGCAGCGAGCCCACCACCGCGGAGGCCAACGCGGGGAAAAGACCGCCCACGAGGGCCGCCGCCACCGTCAGGCTCAGGAACAGCAGCATGTCGTTGGCGAGGCCGACCTCCGGAACGGCGCTGGTGAGCAGCCAGGTGAGGAGGACGGGGCCGAGCACTCCGACGAGCCAGCCCCAGATGACCCGGGCGCGTCCCAGGCGCGCTCCGCGGGCCACCGGCAGTCCGCGGCCCTTGCCGGCCTCGTCGTGGGTGATGAGGTGGACGTCGAGGTCGGGGCCCGACTCGCGGGCGACCGTGGCGCCGACGCCCGGTCCGAAGGCGTACTGCCAGCTGCGGCGCCGGGAGACGCCGAGGACGATCTGGGTGGCGTTCACGCCCCGCGAGAAGTCGAGCAGTGCGGCCGGGATGTCGTCGCCGACGACCTGGTGGAAGGTACCGCCGAGGTCCTCCACCAGGGTGCGCTGGACGGCGAGTTCCTTCGGGGAGGCGGAGGTGAGGCCGTCGCTTCGAGATATGTAGACGGCGAGCACCTCACCGCCCGCGCCCTTCTCGGCGAGCCGCGCGGCCCGTCGTATCAGCGTCCGCCCCTCGGGACCGCCGGTCAGACCGACCACGATCCGCTCCCGCGAACCCCAGATGGTCGAGACCTGGTGTGCACTGCGGTACTCGGTGAGATACGCGTCGACCCGGTCGGCCACCCACAGCAGCGCCAGCTCCCGCAGGGCGGTCAGGTTTCCGGGCCGGAAGTAGTTGGACAGGGCCGCGTCGACCTTGTCCGGTTTGTAGATGTTGCCGTGTGCCATACGGCGGCGCAGCGCCTCCGGTGACATGTCGACCAGCTCGATCTGGTCGGCGCGCCGTACGACCTCGTCCGGGACGGTCTCGCGCTGCCGCACCCCGGTGATCGACTCGACCACGTCACCCAGCGACTCCAGGTGCTGGATGTTGACGGTGGAGATCACGTCGATCCCGGCCGCGAGCAGTTCCTCCACGTCCTGCCAGCGCTTGGTGTTCCGTGAGCCGGGGACGTTGGTGTGGGCGAGCTCGTCCACCAGGGCGACGGCAGGGGCGCGGCGCAGGACGGCGTCCACATCCATCTCGGTGAAGGTCGCGCCCCGGTAGTCCAGTTCCTTGCGCGTCACCTGTTCCAGGCCGTGCAGCATCACCTCGGTGCGCGGCCGGTGGTGGTGTTCCACGAAGGCGACCACACAGTCGGTGCCCCGCTCGATACGGCGGTGCGCCTCCGACAGCATCGCGTACGTCTTTCCGACGCCGGGTGCCGCGCCGAGGTAGATCCGGAGCTTGCCGCGTGCCATGTCATCCTTCGAAGCGATAGCCCATGCCGGGCTCGGTGATCAGATAGCGGGGGTGCGAGGGGTCCGTCTCCAGTTTGCGGCGGAGCTGAGCCATGTAGACACGCAGGTAGTTGGTCTTGTTGCTCTGCGAGACGCCCCAGACCTCCTGGAGGAGGTACTTCTGCGTGACCAGCCGGCCCGGGTTGGTCACCAGGATCTCCAGCAGGTGCCACTCGGTCGGCGTCAGCCGCACGTCCCGCCCGTCCCGGACGACCTTCTTCGCGAGCAGGTCGATGCTGAAGCCGTCCGTCTCGACCTGGGTGGCCTCCGGCACCAGCGGCGCGTCCTCGGTACGGCGGACCGCCGCCCGCAGCCGGGCCAGCAGCTCGTTCATGCTGAACGGCTTGGTGATGTAGTCGTCGGCGCCCGCGTCCAGGGCGGCGACCTTCTCGTCGGACGCCTGCCGGGCGGACAGGACCAGGATCGGTATGCGGGTCCAGCCGCGCAGGGCCTTGATGACGTCGACCCCGTCCATGTCGGGCAGTCCGAGGTCGAGCATCACCACGTCCGGCTGACGCGCGGCCGCCAGCCGCAGGGCCGTGGCACCGTCCGGAGCGGCGTCCACTCCGTACTGGCGTGCCTGCAGGTTGATGACGAGGGCCCGTACGAGCTGCGGGTCGTCCTCCACCACGAGCACCCGGGTCATGGGTGTGTGCCCTTCCTGTCGTACGTCGGGCCGGACGGCGCCGGACGTGACGCAACCGCCGTCATACCTGCAGGAGTCGACGGCACCAGGACGCCTCCCGGCCGCCGACTCCCGCTCTTGTCGCGTAATCCCATCAGTGCTTCGCCGCGAGGTCCTTGAGCGCGATGTTCAGTTCGAGGACGTTCACGCGCGGCTCCCCGATGAAGCCGAGGGTGCGGCCCTCGGTGTGGTTCTTCACCAGCTTCTCCACCGCGGAGACGGACAGGCCGTTCTTCTCCGCGACCCGGTGGACCTGGAGCTCGGCGTAGGCCGGGGAGATGTCCGGGTCCAGGCCGGAGCCAGACGACGTGACCGCGTCGGCGGGCACCTCGGACGCCTTGACCGTGTAGCCGGGCACCGAGTTGTCCTTGACGACCGCGGCCTTGGCGTCCTCGACCTGCTTGATCAGGTCCTTGTTGTCGGCGGCGAGGTTGGTGGCGCCCGAAAGGATCAGCTTGTACTGGGTGTTGACGCTGTTGCTGCCGAGCCCGTTGGCCGGGCGGCCCTGGAACCACTGCAGGGCGGCGTCCGGGGTCTCCTGGCCCTTCTTCAGCGGCAGGTTGTACGACTGCCCGATCAGGGACGAGCCGACGACCTTGCCCTCCGACGTGATCTCGGAGCCGTTCGCCTTGTTGTGGAACAGCGCCTGCGCCACACCGGTGACGACCAGCGGGTAGACGACGCCCGTCACCAGGGTCAGTACCAGGAGGGCCCGCAGGCCCGCGCCGAGCAACCGGGCGGTGTTGGTTACGGAGTTGTTCATGGCCTTCAGCCGATTCCGGGGATGAGGGAGATGAGCAGGTCGATGATCTTGATGCCGATGAACGGGGCGATCAGGCCGCCGATGCCGTAGATCGTCAGGTTGCGGCGGAGCATCTTGTCCGCGCTGACCGGCCGGTACTGCACGCCCTTCAGGGAGAGCGGCACCAGCGCGATGATGATCAGCGCGTTGAAGATGACGGCCGACAGGATCGCGGAGTCCGGCGAGGACAGGCCCATGATGTTGAGTTTGTCGAGCCCCGGGTAGACGGCCGCGAACAGCGCCGGGATGATCGCGAAGTACTTCGCGACGTCGTTGGCGATGGAGAACGTGGTCAGCGCACCCCGCGTGATCAGCAACTGCTTGCCGATCTCGACGATCTCGATGAGCTTGGTCGGGTTGGAGTCGAGGTCGACCATGTTGCCGGCCTCCTTGGCGGCCGACGTACCCGTGTTCATCGCCACGCCCACGTCGGCCTGGGCCAGCGCCGGCGCGTCGTTGGTGCCGTCACCGGTCATCGCGACCAGCTTGCCGCCGGCCTGCTCCCGCTTGATGAGGGCCATCTTGTCCTCGGGGGTGGCCTCGGCGAGGAAGTCGTCGACGCCCGCCTCCTCGGCGATCGCCTTGGCGGTCAGCGGGTTGTCACCCGTGATCATGACGGTCTTGATGCCCATGCGGCGCAGTTCCTCGAACCGCTCCCGCATGCCGTCCTTGACGACGTCCTTGAGGTGGATGACACCCAGGATCCGGGCGCCCTCGGCATCCTCGACCGCGACCAGCAGCGGGGTGCCGCCGGCCTGCGAGATGGCCGCCGCGAGGGTGTCCGCGTCCTCGGCGACCGTGCCGCCCTGCTCCTGCACCCAGGCGATGACCGAACCGGCCGCGCCCTTGCGGATCCTGCGTCCATCGACGTCCACGCCCGACATCCGGGTCTGGGCGGTGAAGGCGATCCACTCGGCGTGCGCCAGCTCGCCCTGGTGCCGCTCGCGCAGCCCGTACGCCTCCTTCGCCAGGACGACGATCGAGCGGCCCTCGGGCGTCTCATCCGCCAGCGACGACAGCTGGGCCGCGTCGGCCACCTCGGCCTCGGTCACCCCGTGCACCGGCACGAACTCGGAGGCCTGCCGGTTGCCGAGGGTGATGGTGCCGGTCTTGTCCAGCAGCAGCGTGGAGACGTCGCCGGCGGCCTCGACCGCGCGGCCGGACATGGCGAGCACGTTGCGCTGGACCAGCCGGTCCATGCCGGCGATGCCGATCGCCGACAGCAGCGCACCGATCGTCGTCGGGATCAGGCACACCAGCAGGGCGACCAGCACGACCATCGTCAGGTGGGTGCCGGCGTAGTCGGCGAAGGGCGGCAGGGTGGCGACGGCCAGCAGGAAGACGATGGTCAGCGAGGCGAGCAGGATGTTCAGCGCGATCTCGTTCGGCGTCTTCTGCCGGGCCGCGCCCTCGACCAGGCTGATCATCCGGTCGATGAAGGTCTCGCCCGGCTTCGTCGTGATCTTGATGACGATCCGGTCGGACAGCACCTTCGTACCTCCGGTCACCGCGCTGCGGTCACCGCCGGACTCGCGGATGACCGGAGCCGATTCACCGGTGATCGCCGACTCGTCGACCGACGCGACGCCCTCGATGACGTCACCGTCACCGGGAATGATGTCGCCCGCCTCGCAGACGACCAGATCACCGATCCGCAGTTCGGTGCCGGGCACCTGCTCCTCGGTGTCCCCCACCAGACGGCGGGCCACCGTGTCGGTCTTGGCCTTGCGCAGGGTGTCCGCCTGGGCCTTGCCGCGGCCCTCGGCGACCGCCTCCGCCAGGTTCGCGAAGATCACGGTCAGCCACAGCCAGGCACTGATCGCCCAGCCGAACCAGTCGCCCGGGTCCTTGAACGAGAAGACCGTGGTCAGCACAGACCCGATCCACACCACGAACATCACGGGCGACTTGACCATCACCCGCGGGTCGAGCTTGCGGCAGGCGTCCGGCAGGGACTTGAGCAGCTGCTTGGGGTCGAAGAGTCCGGCACCGACGCGGCCCTCGGGTGCCTTGTGCCCGGTGGGGACGTCACTGTGCGGCGCCCGGGTCGGGGTGGCTGTGGACATGGAGTCCTCTGACTTCTCTATACGGGTGGTCATGACGCCAGCCCCTCGGCCAGCGGGCCCAGCGCCAGGGCCGGGAAGTACGTCAGACCGGTGATGATCAGGATCGCGCCCACCAGCAGACCGGTGAACAGCGGCTTCTCGGTACGCAGGGTGCCCGCGGTAACCGGCACCGGCTTCTGCTCGGCGAGCGAGCCGGCCAGTGCCAGCACGAACACCATCGGCAGGAAGCGCCCCAGCAGCATCGCGAGACCGGTCATGGTGTTGAACCAGTCGGTGTTCGCGTTCAGACCGGCGAAGGCCGAGCCGTTGTTGTTCGACGCCGACGTGAACGCGTACAGGACTTCCGAGAAGCCATGCGCCCCGGAGTTCAGCATCGAGTGCGGCGGTGTCGGCAGCGCCATGGAGGCCGCGGTGAAGATCAGCACCAGCGCCGGCGTGATGAGGATGTAGCAGGCCGCCAGCTTGATCTCACGCGCGCCGATCTTCTTGCCCAGGTACTCCGGCGTACGGCCGACCATGAGACCGGCGATGAACACCGCGATGATCGCCATGATCAGCATGCCGTAGAGGCCGGAGCCGGTACCACCGGGCGCGATCTCGCCCAGCATCATGCCCAGCATGGCGACGCCGCCGCCGAGACCCGTGAAGGAGGAATGGAACGAGTCCACCGCACCGGTCGACGTCAAGGTCGTGGACACCGCGAAGATCGACGAGGAGCCGACCCCGAAGCGGACCTCCTTGCCCTCGTACGCCCCGCCGGCCGCCTGGAGCGCCGGGCCGTGGTGGGCGAACTCGGTCCACATCATCAGGGCCACGAAGCCCAGCCAGATCGTGAACATCGTCGCCAGGATCGCGTAGCCCTGCTTCACCGAGCCGACCATCACACCGAAGGTGCGGGTCAGCGAGAACGGGATGACCAGCAGCAGGAAGATCTCGAAGAGGTTGGTGAAGGGCGTGGGGTTCTCGAACGGGTGAGCGCTGTTGGCGTTGAAGTAGCCGCCACCGTTGGTGCCGAACTCCTTGATGGCCTCCTGGGAGGCGACCGCACCGCCGTTCCACTGCTGCGAGCCGCCCATGAACTGACCGACCTCATGGATGCCGGAGAAGTTCTGGATGGCACCGCACGCCACCAGCACGATCGCCGCGATCGCCGCACCCGGCACCAGGATCCGCAGCGTGCCGCGCACCAGGTCGGCCCAGAAGTTCCCGAGCTCACCGGTGCGCGAGCGCGCGAACCCGCGCACCAGCGCCACCGCGACGGCGATACCGACGGCCGCCGACACGAAGTTCTGCACGGCCAGACCGGCGGTCTGCACCACGTGCCCCATGGTCTGCTCGCCGTAGTACGACTGCCAGTTCGTGTTGGTCACGAAGGAGACGGCCGTGTTGAACGACTGCGCCGGGTTGACCGAGGAGAAGCCGAGCGAGCCGGGCAGGACGCCCTGGAGCCGCTGCAGCAGGTAGAGGAAGAGGACGCTGACCGCGGAGAAGGCGAGGACACCGCGCAGGTAGGCGGGCCAGGTCATCTCGGTGTCGGGGTTGGCACCGATGCCCTTGTAGATCCACTTCTCGACGCGCCAGTGCTTGTCGGAGGAGTAGACCCTGGCCATGTAGGTGCCGAGGGGGATGTAGGCGAGCGCCAGCGCGCCTATGAGGGCGACCAGTTGGAGGACGCCCGCGAGTACGGGACCCATGTCTGCTCTCAGAACCTCTCCGGGAAGATCAGGGCGAGGACGAGATAGCCCAGCAGGGCGACGGCCACGACCAGGCCGACTACGTTCTCGGCGGTCACAGCTTCGTCACCCCCTTGGCGACGAGGGCCACCAGTGCGAAACCCGCGAGCACGGTGACGACGAAGGCCAGATCGGCCATCGCGAACTCCTGGAGTGAGGTTCGGTTGGAACGGACGCTTAGAGGAAAGCGCCTCTCCGGCCGGTTTCGGCCACCCGTTGACGGCTCTCTTACGGCAGCCCGCACGGCCTTGACGGGACTCTTACGGCCTTGCCCCGTACCGGCGAGTAGGAGCGCCGTGACCGGCGGTGACCCGGTTCACAGCCGGAAGCGCAGTCTGCAGATCACCGCGTCCGATTCGCGCCGTACGGCATGCGCGACCACGGCCCCCCGCTGGTTCTGCAGCAGCCGCTGCCACAGCCGCTCCGGCTCGGTCTCCGGGATCAGCACGGTGACCTGGGTGCCCGGCTCGGCGGCCGCCACCTCTCGGACGTACTCGGCGATCGGGCGGCCCAGGCTGCGCCGCTCGCACGTCAGCCGGACCAGGGACACCCCGGGGTCCCACTCGGCCCAGGCGCGCTCCAAGGCGTGCAGGGCGGCGCGGTCCTCGGGGTCCGGGTAGCACACGGTCACCGCGCGGACCTCGTCGCCGAGGGAGGTGGCCGCCGTGAGCGCCTCCGACGTCAGCCGGGACAGGGACGAGACGGGGACGATCACCAGGGAGCGCTCGCGGTGCGGCGTCTGCGGTATGCGGCCCAGGCCCAGCCGCTCGCCGATGCGGCCGTAGGCGCGGTGCACGGCCTCGAAGACGACCACGAGCAGGGGCAGGGTGATCACGATCAGCCAGGCGCCCTCCTCGAACTTGCTCGCCGTGACGACGACCGTCGCGACACCGGTGAGCAGCGCGCCGAAGCCGTTGAGCAGGGTCTTGCCGCGCCAGCCGGAACCCCGCTCCTGCCGCCAGTGCCGGACCATGCCGACCTGCGCGACGGTGAAGCCGACGAAGACGCCGATCGCGAACATCGGCACGAGGGTGTTGGTGTCGCCGCCGGAGAAGACCAGCAGCGCGGCCGAGACGACCGCCAGCGCGAGAACGCCGTGGCGGTGCACCTGTCGGTCGGCCTTCAGGGCGAAGACGTGCGGGGCGTAGTTGTCCCGGGCGAGCAGCTTCAGCAGCACCGGCAGCCCGCCGAAGGACGTGTTGGCGGACAGCGCCAGCAGGATCATCGTGGCGAACTGGATGACGTAGAACGCCCCGTTGTGGCCGAGTGAGGCGTCGGCGAGCTGGGCCAGGACGGTCACGCCCGCGACCGGCTGGAGGTGGAAGCGGCCGATCAGCACCGACAGGCCGATGAGCATCACGCCGAGTACGGTGCCGAGGGCGACTTCCGCTCGTTGGGCGCGCTTGACGCGCGGGACGCGGAAGGAGGGCACGGCGTTGGCGATGGCCTCGACGCCGGTGAGCGCGGCACAGCCGGCGGCGAAGGCTTTCAGCAGAAGCAGGGCGCCCACGCTGGAGGCGTTGTCGGCCAGGACGGAGGCGTGCCCGGCGGCGGTCGCGGTGCTGACGGGGTGGGAGCGGAACAGTCCGACGGCGATGAGCACGAAGATCGAGCCGACGAAGACGACCGTCGGCACGATGAACGCCTTCGCCGACTCCACGATGCCCCGCAGGTTGACGCCCGTGATCAGGGCGAGCACCGCCAGGCACAGCCACAGCCGGTCGCCGTAGAGGCCCGGGAAGGCGGAGGTCAGGGCGGCCACGCCGGCCGTGACGGCGACGGCGACGTTGAGCACGTAGTCCAGCACCAGGGAGGCGGCCGCCACCAGGCTGGTGCGCGCGCCGAGGTGGGTCTTCGCGACGGCGTAGGAGCCACCGCCGTCCGGGAAGGCGGCGATCACCTGCCGGTACGACGCCACCAGCACCGTCAGCAGCGCGGCGATGGCCAGCGTGACCGGCAGTGTGAAGCCGAGACCGTGCGCGCCTGCGGCGGCCAGGACGAGGACGATCGCCTCGGGCCCGTATGCCACCGACGCCATCGCGTCCAGCGACAGGGCCGCGAGCCCCGTGACGGCGGTCAGGCGATGGTGCTCGCCGGTATCAGGTGGCTCCTCGCCGGCGGGTACAGCGTCCGGCTCGGTGGTCAGGACGGACATGGGCGCGTGCTCCTTCTTCCTTCGGCCGCGCACGAGGTTTGAAGTGCGCGCGGCTGCACCCAGGTTCTGTCCGTTTCCCGTCGCATCCGACTGTTCCTTGCGGCATCTTCGCGCCGAAGCAGCCGATCTTGACGGGACGTTGACGGGCGTGTGATCTGGGCGACTGCCGTGTGCCGCCGCGCGTGCCCGCCATCAGACGCAAAGATCCGTCGGAGATCCGTCAGGACCGCATCAAGAGGGTGCCGACCGGGTTCCGCCGGTCACTACCGTCGATGCCATGAAACGCCGTGCCGACGAGTGCGGAGGACCACTCGACGCACCCCCGGACGACGGGGCCGAAGAGGCGGCGAACGACGTCGAGTGGAGGCGGGAGTTGTGGGCCGCCGCCCGCTGTGCCGGCATACTGCTCGCTCTCCTGCTCCTGGTCGACTGGGGCTCCGGCCGGGTCACCCCGTGGCGCTCCGCGCTGTGGCTCACTCTCACCGGGCTGCTCTTCGTCCTCCTGTATCCCGCCCGGGTGTCCGCGGGCCGGAACTGGCTGGCCTCGCGCCAACTGGTGCGCGAACGCAGGGTACGGACGGATCTGCTGGTGTCGGTCCGCTGCCTGGACGGCATCTCCCCACGGCTTCTGCTGCGGGACGCCCTCGGTGGCCGCGTCGAGATCGAACCCGAGGTTCTGGTGCGCAATCCACAGCTGTGGTCGCTCCTGGACGCGGGCGCGCGCAAGGCCGCCGCCGGCGGCTCGCTGCTGTGCGGCACGACCGCCCTGCGGCGCATCGCCCTGCGCGTGGACCGGGAGACGGCCCACGCCGTGTTCAAGGCGTCCGGCCTGGAGTGAGCCTCAGCCGTTCCTGACCGGACCGGCCGTGTCCAGCGCCGACCCCGTCTGGTCGGCCAGGGTCACCGCCACGAGCCGGGCCTGAAGCGAGGGCACCGGGCCCGGGCCGGGGGTGAGCATGAAGCGGCCGAGGTAGTGGCCGTTGCCGTAGGTGCGCAGTTCGATCTCGCCCTCGGGCCAGCCGGCGGCATCCACGTCCCAGGAGCGCTTGCCCACCGTCACACTGGCGTCGTCGTGCAGGCGCGGCGGCTGCCCCAGGAGAGTGCCGTACTCGAAGCGGCAGGCGCGCAGGCCGAGGACGTCGGTGAGTTCGCGCCGGACGTGGTCGACGACGGTGTCCGCGGACCGGGCCGACTGCGCGAGGTCTGCCGTGGTGTGGATCCGCGCCAGGTACCCCGCGTCCGTCACCGTGATGACCTCCAGACGCCGGGCACGGGCGGCCAGTTGGGACACGATCAGACCGACCGCAAGAAGCAGTACCGCCGTCTCGATGTCAGCGGATGCGCTGATGTCGAACGTCTCGTACGGCCGGGTGAGGAAGAAGTCGAACCAGGCCGCCGCCGACAGGGCCGCGACCACGCCCGCCGTACGGCTGCCGAGGGCGGCCACCGCGACGACCACGACGACGAGGACAAGTGCGGCGTTCGTGTGCGACAGGCTGGTACGGAGCGGAACGAGTGCAAGGGCCACCAGGAAGGGGGCGGCCAGGCCCGCCGTCAGGGCGAGGCGGTCCCGCAGCGGCCAGGACCGGGGCGTGACACGGGCCCCTCCCCCACGGTGCAGCTTCCAGCTGCCGGTCACAGTGCTCATCACACGCCTCCTGCGCTCTGCTCGGTCGGTACGGCACTCAGGGTCTGCGCGGCGAACGGCAGCGACACGACCATCGTGAGGCCGCCGCCAGGGGTGTCTTCGGGGGTGAGGGTGCCGTTCATGGCTTCCGTCAGTCCTCGGGCCAGGGCCAGGCCGAGACCGAGGCCGGTGGTGTTGTCGGTGTCGTCGAGCCGCTGGAACGGCTCGAAGAGCCGGTCGCGGCCGTCGGCCGGCAGACCGGTTCCGCGGTCCACGACCCGCAGCTCCACCCGGCCCGCCAGGGCACTGGCGGTGACCAGCACCTTCTTCCCCGGCGGTGTGTGGCGAGCGGCGTTGCCGACCAGGTTGGCGAGCACCCGTTCCAGCAGCGGTGGATCGGCCAGCACCGCCGGGATCTCCTCGACGTCCGCCACGTCCACACCGGGGACGTCCGCCAGCGCCATGGGCAGCACCTCCTCCAGGGAGGTGGCACGCAGGTTCAGGGTGAGTGCGCCGGCCTCCAGGCGGCTGAGGTCGAGGAGGTTCTCCACCAGCCGGTTGAGCTTGGCCATGGACTCGTCGGCGGTGGCGAGGAGTTCGTCGCGGTCCTCGGCGGAGAAGTCCACGTCCCGGCTGCGCAGCGAGGTGACAGCTGCCCAGCCCGCGGCGAGCGGCGTGCGCAGGTCGTGGCCGACGGCACGCAGCAGGGCCGTGCGCAGCCGGTCGGCGGCCTTCACCGGCTCCGCCTCGGCGGCGGCCTCGGCGAGCCGGGCCCGTTCGACGGCCGAGCCCACGTGCGCGGCGAACGCGGCCAGGACCCGTCGTTCGGACGACGACAGGGTGCGGCCCCGCAGCGCGAGCCAGGCGCCGGAACCGGCGGGAACGGCCGTCACGCCCGGCGCGCCCGGCGGTTCGTCGACCAGGTCCGCCGACTCCATCCCGAAGGTCTCACGGGTGCGTTCCAGCAGGGCGGGGATGGTCGCTTCGCCGCGCACGATGCTGCCGGCCAGGGACGACATGGTCTCCGCCTCGGCCGTCGCCCTGGCAGAGCGGCGTGACAGGCGCAGTGACCGGTCCACCACGGCGGCCACGGTGGCGGCCACGACCGCGAACACGGCGAGGGCCAGCAGGGCGTTCGGGTCGTCGAGGGTGAAGGCCCCGATGGGCGGGACGAACCAGTCGTTGAGCAGCAGGGACGCCGTGACCGAGGCGATCACCGCCGAGGCGACCCCGCCTATGCAGGCCACGCCCACCACGGCGAGCAGGAACAGCAGGGCCTCGCTGGTCAGGTTGAGGGTGCCCCGCAGCTGGGCAAGAACGACCGTCAGCAGCACGGGAATCACCAGCCCGGCAACCGGACCGGCGATCAGCCGGGCCGTCGACAGCGTGCGGCGCCTCGACGGCAGCAGGGCGCCGCGCCCGGCCCGTTCGTGCGTGACCCGGTGGACGTCGATGTCGCCGGACAACTCGGTGACCGTCTCCCCGGTGCCGGGCCCGGTCAGGAACCGGGCGAACCGGCCGCGTCGGCTGGTGCCCAGCACGAGCTGGGTGGCGTTCTCGGCCCGCGCGAACTCCACCAGCGCGGTGGCCACGTCGTCGCCGACCACCGAGTGGTAGCTGCCGCCGAGATCCTCGACCAGCCGGCGCTGCCGGGCCAGCGACGCATGGGAGACACCGGCCGCCAGGCCGTCGCTGCGGGCCACGTGCACGGCGAGCAGGTCCGCTCCTGCCATGGGGGTCCCCCCGCTCGAGCGAAGCCGAGAGTGGGGGAGATCGGCGATGCGCGCGGCCCGCCGGATCAACGTGTCACCCTCCGGGCCGCCGCTCAGCGCGACCACGACACGCTCGCGGGTCTCCCACACCCCGCCGATGCCGTGCTGCGAGCGGTACTCCTGGAGTGCCTCGTCGACCCGGTCGGCCGTCCACAGCAGCGCCAGCTGCCGCAGCGCGGTCAGATTGCCGGGCCGGAAGTAGTTGGCGAGGGCCGCGTCGACCTTCTCGGGCGCGTAGATGTTGCCGTGCGCCATCCGGCGGCGCAGCCCCTCGGGCGGGATGTCCACCAGCTCGATCTGCCAGGCGCGCCGTACGACCTCGTCCGGGACGGTCTCGTGCTGGGGCACCCCGGTGATCTTCTCGACCACGTCGTTGAGGGACTCCAGGTGCTGGATGTTCAGCGCGGTGATCACGTCGATGCCGGCGTCCAGCAGCGCCTCGATGTCCTGCCAGCGCTTGGGGTTGCGGCCCTCGCCGGGGACGTTGGTGTGGGCGAACTCGTCCACGATCGCGAGCTGCGGCCGCCAGCCGAGCAGCGCGGCCAGGTCCATCTCCTGGAAGTGGCCGCCGCGGTAGGAGCAGGCGGTCCGGGGGACGGCCGCCAGGCCGCCGAGCATCGCCTCGGTCTGCGGGCGCCCGTGGCACTCCGCGAAACCCACCACCACATCCGCCCCGCGCGAGGCGCGCCGCCGCCCCTCGTCGAGCATCCGGTAGGTCTTGCCGACCCCCGGAGCCGCCCCGAGGTAGACCTTCAGTCGTCCGGGCCGTACGTCACTCATCGCCGCCGACGCGCTCCGCTCACTGGTTCAACTCCCCCACGCACAGGAGGTCCCTCCTCTCAAGAAAGCCGCTTCGCGGGGCCCTCGGCGCGGCTGTTAGCGCTTCCTTGGCGCCGGCCCCGGGGACCTTGACACTGTCTTGACGTGACCAGGCCCGATAGGGTGAGGGAAGGTGTGCCGGGAAGTCTGGTCGGCCGGGAGTCAGAGTGGTTCCCGTTCAGGCTCCAAGGGGACGGCATGCGCAGCGTCGGTACGGTTCTGGCCCTCGTGGTCCTGGCCACGGTGGTGGCCACCTTCGCACGCCGCTGGCGCATCCCCGCCCCCTCCCTCCTCGTGGTCGCCGGTCTCACGGTGGCGCTGCTGCCGGGCACCCCGCAGATCGAGATCAGCCCGGACGTCATCGGCCTCGTCGTCCTCCCGCCACTGCTGTACGCCTCCGCCGAGGAGATGCCCTGGCGTGAGCTGCACGCGGTGTGGAAGCCGGTCGGCATCCTCGCCATCGGGCTGGTGCTCGCCTCGGCGGCAGCCGTAGGCGCGGTGGCAGCGCTGGTGACTCCCCTGTCCTGGCAGATGGCGTTCGTACTGGGCGCGATCCTGGCCAGCACCGACCCGGTCGCGGTCACCGCACTCGGCCGCCGGCTCGCCCTGCCGCCCAGGGTCCAGGTCCTCGTCCAGGCCGAGAGCCTGTTCAACGACGCGACCTCGCTGGTCCTGGTCCGGGTGGCGGCCGGCATCGCCGTGGCCTCCGCCGCCGCCAACTGGGGAGCGGCCGGCGGCGAGTTCCTGGTGCTCGCGGGCGGCGGCACCCTGATCGGCGCCGCGGTGGCCGGCGTGATCACCCTGATCCGCCGCCGCACCGAGGACCCTGTCCTGGAAACCGTGATCGCCCTCGTCACCCCGTATGCCGCCTACCTGCTGGCGGAGGCCGCGCACACCTCCGGCGTGACCTCGTGCGTGGTGGCCGGCGTGGTCCTCGGCGGCCGGGGCGACCGGCTCACCAACGCCCGCATACGCCTTCAGCTGCACGCCGTGTACGGCACGGTCGTCTTCCTCCTGGAGAGCGTCGTCTTCAGCCTGATCGGACTGGCCCTGCCCGCGCAGGTGCGGGCGCTGGCCGACGGCGACCGGGCCTGGCCCCTGTACGCCCTCGCGGTCGCCGCCACACTCGTCGCCGTACGTCTGCTGTGGCTCGCGCCCCTGTCGGCGCTGGTCCAGCGCAAGGGTGGAATCGGCCGGGTGAACTGGCGGGTGCCGATGGTGCTGACCTGGGCGGGCACCCGCGGGGTGATGCCACTGGCCGCCGCCCTGTCCATCCCCGAGGTCATGAAGAACGGCACCCCGCTCGCCGACCGACCACTGGTCCTGGTCCTGACCACCTCGGTCGTGGTCGTCACCCTCGTCATCCAGGGCTTCACCCTCGCCCCGGTCGTCCGCGCCTCCGGCATCGCCCTGGAGCCCGCCCACACCGCACGCGAGGAGGCCGAGGCCCGCTCGCACCTCGCCCACGCGGGTCTGGCCCGCGTAGAAGAGCTCGCGGAGCTGGAGGTCGTGCCGGACGTCGTCCTCGACCGTCTCCGCCGCGGCCTGACCGCCCGCCTCGACGACGCCCGCGACCGCCTCACCGAGCAGAACGGCACCGCGGTCGCGACCGAGTCCGCCGACCTGGTCTACCGCCAGCTCCGCCGCGACCTCATCACCGTCGAGACCACCGAGCTCCAGCGCCTCTACGACGCCCACACCATCAGCGACACGACCCGCCGGAGGTTGCAGCGGTGGCTGGATCTGGAGGAGGCGCGGTTGTCGGACGCGTAGCACTCCGCGAGGGAAAGCCGAGTCAACTTCGGAGTCGTGCTTCGTCTGCGAGTCCGCCGTGGTTGCTCGCGCCCACGCGGCGGAGCCGCACATCGATACGGCCCCCCGCCCCTGGCGGGGTGCAGTGCCCCGGAGTATTTCAGCGGAACTCTGCCAGCCTCGGGCGCAAGCCCAGAGCCGTCAGAGCCGCTGCGGCGAACAAGACACCGCACACCCACGGAAGCCAGCCGCTCACCGCCGACCGCCCCGCGCCGACGGACGACGTGAAGTGGGCGCGGTTGATGGCCGTCACCTTGTCCAGGGCGGTCATCCAGGCTCCGAAGTGCGCGTTGGACGTGCCCGGTTCCCAGCCCATGCAGAACTCGACCGCTTCCTGTTCCTTGCCGGCCGCCAGCAGCGCACGGATCAGGCGGTCGTCGCGCTGGTAGACGGCGTACGTCCGTACCGTCTTCTCCGCCGCCGCCCGCTCGCCGGGGAAGGTGATGTTCGCCAACTCGCGCTGGAACTCGCCGGTGAAGCGCAGAACGTGGTGGTCGGACTCGTACGCCTGCCAGGTGGTGGCGAGTTCGGAGTCGTACGTCGACAGGGTCGCGCCCTTCAGGCCGTACAACTGCTGCGACTTGGCGAGGAACGCGTCCGCGTACTGGTCACGGCGCTGCGGGTCGAGCAGGTAGCGGCTCTCGTCGGCGTTTGCGTCATAGGCGATCGCGCGGGCCCGCGAGAGGGCGACGACGGAGTCGAAGGCGTCATGCCGGGCCACGCGCAGGTGGCCGGCGGAGGCGGAGAGCATCTGGCTGCCGAGGATCACCGCGAGCAGCGTGCAGACGGTGGCGGCCATCACACCGGGGTTGAGGATGCGCCGGAAGCTGCGGGCCAGGTACCACTGCAGGACACCGAGTACGGCCAGCAGCAGCACGCCGAGAGCAAGCACTGCGGCGAGCTGTGCGGAGAGGCTGGAGCGGGCCGAGGTGTACTCGGCGTCGAAGGCCGCGTCGTTCGAGGAGACCAAGGTGTTCGCGGCAGGCAGAAGTTGGGCGCGCAGCAGGTCGGTCGCGCGGCGGTAGTCGGCGAGGGCGGCCGGTCTGCCACCGCGGTGGCCGTCGTTCTCCAGAGCCCGGCCGATCAGCTCCTGGTACTCGGCGAAGCCGTCGGTCAGGGACTCCACGGTCTTCTCGTCGGCCGCGCTGCCCTGGGCGGCGACGGCGAGGGTCCGCAGATCGTGCCCGATCTCGTTGCGCGCGTCGCCGTAGAAGCCGACGGCCTTCGTGTACGGCGTCTGCAGGCGTCCCTTCCCCGCGTCCCCGCCGGACAGCAGGATGTTGGCGGCCTGGGCGTCCATGTCGTTCAGGGCCAGGTCGAGATCGGCGGCGCTGGTCGTGCGGGGCGCGTCGCGCCCGGCCACCCTGCTCCAGGTGCCGAGGGTGCCGAGTCCGGCCACCAGCAGGAGTGTGGCGAGGACGGCGACGAGCAGGACCGTGGCCGCGCGCAGAAGACGCAGCCGCGCGGGCACGGACGCCCAGTAGCGGCGGCGCAGAGCGGCCCGAGCGGCCCCGGCCCGCCGCCCCGGGCGCAGCCCCGGACCCGGTCCGGCCGTCTGCGAAAACCCTCGCTGCCGTGGACCGGGGCTGCCCCCGGACGGGGTGACCACCGTTCTTCGTGGCGGTGCGCTTTCCTCGGCTTCCTCGGTCTGAGGACCCTGCGCCGACCCGGCCGTGAGAGTCACGGTCCCTCCAACGTCACGCCACGGACGGTGTATCCGTCCCCCCGTTGCCGATCAGTCTGCGACCGGATCCGGCCACCGGCTGTTCTCCTTGACGGGTCCCTGATGGCTCCTCAGCTTTGTTTGACGGCACTTTGACGCCAACGGCACCCGGCCGTACAGGTGCCGCAAATTCCCTGTCCGGCACGGGGGTTATGGCTAAGGGCGACGCTGGATTCGCTGTGGGCCGCCAGGGAGACCGTGAGCGTCAGCGGCCTCCGGCCGAAGGAGCCCCCACTCCGAAGCGGTGCGAAGGCGGTCCAGTGCGTGTCCCATGGCAGGCACCCGCGCGCGACATCCGTCGTCGTCCTGCGCGATTTCGGCGTCCTGGGCGAGCCCGGCGGCGTCCGGCCGGAGGTGTACGGCATCCTCTGCCAGGTCGTCGGCGGCGGCGCCTTCTCCAAGACCCTCGCCACCACCGGCGGCTTCCTGGCCACGCCGTCCGCGAGTACGTGCGGATGTTCGGCGAGTTGCAGACCTTCTCCAGCGCCATCACCCCGTACAGACCGCGGCCGCCCTCGCGGCCCTGCACATCGTGACCTCACCGGAAGGCACGCAGCGGCGGGCGGCCAGCGCGGCGGTCACCACCCGGCTGTGCGAGGGACCCACGGCCCGCGGTCTGGAAGTCACGGCGACGTCGTCTGTCCGGTCGTCCCGGTCCTCATCGGCGACGTCCCCTCCGGCCTAATCGCCCACCTGATTGAGCAGTCGGGCGTCGCCTCCGACGCCGCCCGCTTCCGTCTGCAGGCCATGGCAGACCACGGCGGCGACGATGTCGACACCGCCATCGACATCTACATCCGCGACGCCTGTATACGCTCGGCACGGGAGGCCATCGCCTCGACCCACCGAGCCGCCTGACGCACACCCCCGGCAGGGCTACCCCGTCGCGAAGGGCGCCGCCCTGCCGCCAGGTACAGGCGGCTCCCCAGCGCTCCACGCAGGCGGCCCTCGGCGCCACCCTCCTCACCCCGATGTGCAATCGGCACGCACCTGCCGCTCTTAACGGAGTCTTAGCGCGCTTGGAGCACACTCCCATGGGCCCAGGCGTCACTCTCTGCTTACGCTGGTGCCGCCGTCCGCGTGATGGCCGGAACCCCACGCTGAGCCGCACATCTGGAGCACGCCGATGGTCACCACCGAACACCCACCGCGCCGTCTGCGTGCGTGGATGCTGGAGGGGCTGTCCGACATGGGCAAGCCCGGCGGCCACACCGGCCCCCACGCCGAACCGGAGCCCCCGCACCAGGGCCAGCGCTGGTGGCGGGTGATGTGCCTGACCGGTGTGGACTACTTCTCGACCCTCGGCTACCAGCCGGGCATCGCCGCGCTCGCGGCCGGTCTGCTGTCGCCGATCGCGACGATCGTGCTGGTCGTCGTCACCCTGGCCGGCGCCCTGCCGGTCTACCGGCGCGTCGCCGAGGAGAGCCCGCACGGCGAGGGCTCCATCGCGATGCTGGAGCGGCTGCTCTCCTTCTGGCAGGGCAAGCTCTTCGTGCTGACCCTGCTCGGCTTCGCCGCCACCGACTTCCTGATCACCATCACGCTGTCTGCTGCGGACGCCTCCACCCACCTCATCGAGAACCCGCACCTGACGAGCACGCTGCACGGCCAGCAGATGATCATCACCCTGCTGCTGGTGGCCTTGCTCGGCGCGGTCTTCCTCAAGGGCTTCCTGGAGGCCATCGGCGTCGCCGTCGCCCTGGTGGCCGCGTACCTGGCGCTCAACACCATCGTGGTCATCGTCGGCATGTGGCACGTCCTCACCGCCGGGCACGTGGTCACCGACTGGACCAGCACCCTCACCACCGAGCACGGCAACATCTTCGCCATGATCGGCGTCTCCCTGCTGGTCTTCCCCAAGCTCGCCCTCGGTCTCTCCGGCTTCGAGACCGGTGTCGCCGTGATGCCGCACGTCCAGGGCGACCCGGACGACACCGAGGAGAATCCCAAGGGCCGCATCCGCGACACCAAGAAGCTGCTCACCACCGCCGCGCTGATCATGAGCGTCTTCCTGATCGCCACCAGCTTCATCACGACGGTGCTCATCCCGGAGAACGAGTTCAAACCCGGCGGCCAGGCCAACGGGCGCGCGCTCGCCTACCTCGCGCACGAGTACCTGGGCAACGCCTTCGGCACGGTCTACGACCTCTCGACCATCGCCATCCTGTGGTTCGCCGGCGCCTCCGCGATGGCCGGCCTGCTCAACCTCATGCCCCGCTACCTGCCCCGCTACGGAATGGCTCCGCACTGGGCCCGCGCCGTGCGCCCGATGGTCATCGTCTTCACCCTGATCGCCTTCCTGGTCACCTGGATCTTCGACGCCAACGTCGACGCACAGGGCGGCGCCTACGCCACCGGCGTGCTGGTCCTGATGTCCTCCGCCGCGATCGCGGTGACCATCGCCGCCCGCAGGGCCGCGCAACGCGGGTGGACCATCGGCTTCGCGGTCGTCTCGGCGGTCCTGCTCTACGTGACCGTCGCGAACGTCGTCGAGCGCCCGGACGGTGTGAAGATCGGTGCCTGCTTCATCGTCGGCATCATCCTGCTCTCCCTCCTGTCCCGCCTCGCCCGCGCCTTCGAACTGCGCGTGACGAGCGTGACGCTCGACGACATGGCGGAACGATTCGTCCGCGATATGGCCAGCCGCAAGATGCGGTTCATCGCCAACGAGCCGGACCGCCGCGACAAGGCCGAGTACCGCGACAAGATCGAGCAGATCCGGGCCGACAACGACATGCCCGAGCAGGAGGACTTCGTCTTCGTCGAGGTCACGGTCACCGACCCCTCCGAGTTCGAGGCGGGACTGACGGTACGCGGCGAGGTCCTGCACAACCGCTACCGCGTCCTGACCCTGGAGTCGGCCTCCATCCCCAACGCCCTGGCCGCCCTGCTGCTCCACGTACGCGACAGCACCCGCTGCACCCCGCACATCTACTTCGAGTGGACCGAGGGCAACCCGTTCGCCAACTTCCTGCGCTTCTTCCTCTTCGGCCAGGGCGAGGTCGCCCCGGTCACCCGTGAGGTGCTGCGCGAGGCTGAGCCGAACCGCTCCCGGCGGCCCCGCGTCCACACCGGCTGAGGCGACCGCGTCAGGATCCCGTCAAGATTCAGCCGTACGCCGCTAGGCCGTGTATCGAAAGTGGATCTTGGGCTGTGAATGATCACGGTTCATGGGGCGGGGAGATCTCACGAACGAACAGTGGGCGATGCTGGAGCCGCTGCTGCCGAAGGGAATGAAGGCGGGGCGACCGCCCGTCTGGCCTCGGCGGCGGCTGATCGACGGCATACGGTTCCGAGTCCGGACCGGTGTTCCGTGGCGGGACGTGCCCGTCGAGTACGGGCCGTGGGGCCGGGTCTATGACCTGTTCCGCCGGTGGCAGCGGAGCGGCACCTGGCACCAATTCTCACCCGCCTGCAGTCCCAGGCCGACGCCGCGGGCGCGATCGTGTGGGACCTGAGTGTTGACTCCACGGTGTGCCGCGCCCATCAGCATGCGGCCGGGGCCCGCAAGCAGGGTGACTTGCAAAAGGAACCACCGGGTGGGGTGTTCACCGAGCCCGGAGATCACGGGCTCGGACGTTCACGCGGCGGGTTCACCACCAAGCTGCACCTGGCCGTCGAGCAGGGCCAAAAGCCCATGTCGATCGTGATCACGGCCGGGCAGCGAGGAGACTCACCGCAGTTCCAACCCGTGCTGGAGAAGGTTCGCGCGCCCCGCATCGGTCCGGGCCGGCCACGCGTCCGCCCCGATCGTGTACGGGCGGACAAAGCGTATGCCTCCCGCAGGAACCGCGCCTACCTGCGCCGGGGGATCCGCTGCACCATCCCGGACAAGGACGACCAGGCACGCAACCGCCAGAAGCTCGGCTCCCGTGGCGGACGGCCGCCGCACTTCGACCCGGTCGACTACCGCAAGCGCCATGCGGTCGAGTGCGGGATCAACCGCCTCAAGAGACATCGCGCCGTCGCCACGCGATACGACAAGCTCGCCGTCCGCTACGAGGCAACCGTCCTCATCGCGGCCATCAACGAGTGGCTGTGACTCTCGGCTGTCACGTGGCGGGATCCACGTTCCACGCCGCAGGCAGATCGCTGCCGCAGAAGACGCAGACGAAGTCGTCCTCGCGCACGATGTTGCACTCCTGGCAGTCAGGACACCGCCGGAACACCACCTCATGGGTGAACCCGGAGGGTCGCCCGAGCCCTACCTCGTCCAGAGCACGAGCAACTTCCAACCAAGAGGTGACGTCCGGGCAGTACCCGGTGGACTGATTGCTGACCTCGCTCACGGCCCACCGGTCCGCCTCGCGCACGAAGCCGATCTCACCGGCACTCAAAACCAGGGCTCCGCCGGCACAGGCCACGTGCTCGCTTCGCCGCGGCGCCAGCCGGAGCACGCCGTCCGTGCCAACCACGAAAGTGAACGGTTCGGCCAGCTCCGCCGCCGATCGCTCAGCAATCCAGCCACCGAACTCAGCGGCCGAGCCGATCGGGCACCCGCCGTTGTCAGGCCGGACCGCAGCCTTCAGCTCGACCGGTCCGACGTATCGGTAACTCCGCCCCCGCGTACTCACGTGAGCCAACCTAGAGCACTTCCGACACACGCCCTAGGTCCGAAAGCTGTTACGCATGACGGGGTATGGAGCATGGGGCGGGTCATCCTCGTGCGTTCCAGACGAGGGGGGCCTTGCGGATCCAGGTGTCCATCTCCAGCGTGTCGAGGAGGAAGCGGGCGAGATCGGCGCGGTTGATCCACGTCCCCGGCTTCTCGGTGCCGGCCTCGGCGGCGTGCGGAGAGCCGCTCATCGGCTTGTCGGTGAGGGCGACGGCCCGGGCGAGGGTCCAGTCGACGTCGGAGGCGCGAAGGAGCTTGTCGACGCCGTGGTGGTCGTCGAAGCCGGCCTTGAGGTTGGAGACCTTGATCAGGGCCTTGAACACCGGGTTGAGCCGCGCCCAGTCGTCTCCGGCGCCCATCGTGGAGGTCACGACGATCCGGTTGATGCCCTCCTCCTTCATCACGGTCAGGGTGTTGCGGGTGACGTCGGTCATGAACATGGGCGGACTGACGGGTTTGGCCCAGGGGTTGTCGGAGGCGCGGGAGTTGTTGAGGGCGCTGATCACAGCCTCCGTTCCGTCGGCGGCCTTGCGGAGGTCGTCGATGCTGGCGGGCGTGCCCTTGATCAGTTCGACGCCGGCCGGGGCCTGGACGGCGTCGGGGTTGCGTACGAGGGCCCGGACGCGGTGGCCGCGCTGTGCGGCCTGCTTGAGGACGTGGATGCCGGTGCGGCCGGTGCCGCCGAGGATGAGCAGGTGGGACATGGTGATCGATTGCCTTTCGGGACCAGCATGGCCGGGCTCTTTCGGGACCATCCCGGCCGCGGTTGGAGACGGGCAAGGCCGGTCAGGCGGCCTGCCGGCCGCCGATGGCCGTGGCCAGGCCGCGTGCCTGGGCGTGGGCGTCGGTCAGTGACGCCTCGTGGAGGGGGAGGAGAGGGGCCATCATCGGCACGTGCGGGGCCATGGTCAGTTCGGGTAGGACCGTCGTCAGGTCGAGGCCGAGGTTGGCCGGGTGGCCCAGGACGGTTTCCAGCGTGGGCACCAGGTGGTCCATGCCGTGCTTGGGGGCGCCGGGGCCGTAGCCGCCGCCGCGTGCGGAGATCACCGTGGCGGGGCGGCCGAGGGTGGGCGGGGCTGCGTCGAAGCTCAGGGTGCGCCCGGCGACCATGATCTGGTCCAGCCATGCCTTGAACACGGACGGCATCGTGAGGTTGTACATCGGCACGGTGAAGAGGTAGGCGTCGGCGCCGAGGAACTCCTCGATCAGTTCGTCCTGGACCGCCGCGGCTTTCGCCTGCTCGGGGGTGTGCTCGGCGGGGTCGGTGGTGCGGGCGGTGATGCCCGCCGCGCTGAGGTGCGGGGCGGGGGAGACGGCCAGGTCGCGGTGGACGACCGCGCCCTTCCACTCGTCACGGAAGGACCGGGCGACCTGACGGGAGACGGATGCCTCGCCGAGCGAGGAGGCGTCGATGTGCAGCAGGTAGGACATGGAGAGGTCAGCCTTTCGACATGATCAAGGGTGTGTCGTGGGGTGAACGGTGGAGGTCAGCTGCGGGCCGGTACGGCGCAGCCGTCGGGGCCGCAGACCGCAGCGTCGCCGTCGGTCGCGAGGGTGAGCGGGTGGGATGCGTCCCAGGCCGTGCGCAGCACGTCGAGAAGGCCGTCGCTGTCCTGGGCCCCGGGGATGCCGTACGTGCCGTCGACGACGATGAAGGGCGCGCCGGTGGCGCCCAGGCGCTGGGCGCGGGCGGCATCGTCGCCCACCTGCCGCTGGTAGCGGTGCTCGGTGAGCGCCCGGCGGGTGCCCTCGCGGTCCAGGCCGATCTCCAGGCTCAGGTCGAGCAGGTCGTCCAGGCTGAAGACGGGGCGGGCCTGGCCGAAGTATGCGTGGAAGATCGCGTCCCAGGCTTCGCGGTTCTTGCCCTCGGCGGAGGCGTGGGCGAGGAACTCGTGCGCCAGGTCGGTGTTGGCGACCAGGTTGTCCAGCACCCTGTAGGGGGTGAGTCCCTCGGCCTCGGCCAGCGCCTCGATCCGACGCGTGGACGCCTCGGCCTGGGAGCCGCCCATGCCGTGCCGGCGCAGCAGCACCTCACGGACGCTGAACGTCTCATCCACGGGGAAGGAGCTGCTCAGCGGGAACGAGTGGTGGACGACCTCCACCTCGTCGCCGTGCTCGAACCGCTCAACAGCCCGGTCCAGACGGTGGCTGCCCAGTCCGCACCAGGGGCAGGTGACCTCGGCCCAGATCTCGATCTTCATGACGCGCGCCTCCCGTGCCTGCGCTTGCTTCCTACTTTTTGTTCGTAGCGTCATGATGGGACAGTATGGAAGTCGATACAAAAGGCACATCGGTGTTCGTGCCGGAGAGGAATGTGCGTCATGGAGGTCACCGGCAGTTCGGGCGGCGCGGCGGCGGTGGGGCCCTGTGCCCGCATCCCCGCCGAGCACATGGCCTTCATCCGGCAGGTCCTCGACCGCGTCGGCGACAAGTGGAGCCTGCTGCTCATCGCGGTGGTGGAGGCCGGCCCGCTGCGCTACACCGACCTGCAGCGCCAGGTCCCCGGAATCTCCCAGCGGATGCTCACCCTCACACTCCGCCAGCTCCACGAGGACGGTCTGATCACCCGCACCGCATACGCGGAGGTTCCACCGCGCGTCGAGTACTCCCTCACCCCGCTGGGCCGCGGCCTCCACGAGATCGTGACATCCCTGATCGGCTGGGCCGCCGACCACCACGACGAGATCCGCGAACACCGCGCCCGCGCCGCGGCACCGGCAGCCCGGTCCTGACCGCAGGATCAGCGATCGGCTGTCGGCGCCGCGTGCAGCGCGGACGCCCGCGAACACCACTAGTTGCACAACGACCTGCTCCGCCGCCGCGACCCGGGCCTGCTCGGCCTCGGTCTCAGCCAACTGCTTGCCCAGCAGGCCCCACGAGACCCGTCAGCGCCGCCAAAGAACGAAACCAGACCACGCCCTCGCCGCGTGACGGAAGCGTGTCCGAGATCACGAGAAAACGTCAGCGGCTGGAAGCCGCCGCGTCTGGAAAAGATGCCCACGCCTGTCTGAGCCGAGCCAAGGATGAGCGGCCCTAGTACCTGGGTACTACGGCCGCCGCCGCTATTCGGTCCGTTTGTGCCGCTGAGATGGCTCGGATCGCTCTTAGCGTGAGTTCTGGGCCCCGCGCAGAGACCGGCGCCTTCTTCGCACCACTTTCTTCGTCCGCTATCTGGGAGTAATCCGTGGCCACGTTCCTGTACCGGCTGGGCCGGCTAGCCTTCCGGCGACGCCGGCTGGTCACCTTGTTGTGGATCGTCGTACTGGCGGGCCTCGGGCTCGGCGCCGTGAACACCTCGGGCAACGCCATCGACACCTTCACCGTTCCCGGCAGCCAGTCGCAGCAGGCGCTGGACCTGCTGGGCAAGGAGTTCCCGCAGGCGTCCGCATCGGGTGCCAGCGCGCGCGTCGTCTTCCAGACGGCCGACGGCAAGAAGATGACGTCCGGCAGCGCCAAGACCGAGGTCGACGCCCTCGTCGCCGAGCTGAAGACGGCTCCGCAGGTGGCGAGCGTCTCGGACCCGTACGTCTCCGGGACGGTCAGCAAGGACGGGACGATCGCCTACACGCAGGTGACGTACAAGGTCGCCCAGGCCGACGTCAGTGAAGCGGCCAAGGACGCCCTGCACAAGGTCGCCGACGAGGGCGACAAGGCGGGCCTCACCGTGAACGTCGGCGGCACGGCTGTCAAGGAGAAGGCGACGACCGGCCCCACCGAGCTGATCGGCATCGCGGTCGCGGCCGTGGTCCTGGTCATCACCTTCGGTTCGCTGGCCGCGGGCGGTCTGCCCCTGCTGACCGCGATCTTCGGTGTCGCCATGGCGATGCTCTCGATCACCATCGCGACCCACCTGTGGAACCTGAGCTCCTCCGCCCCGACCCTCGCGCTGATGCTGGGCCTGGCGGTCGCCATCGACTACGCGCTGTTCATCGTCTCCCGCTACCGCAACGAGCTCAAGGACGGCCAGGACCCGGAGGAGGCCGTCGGACGCGCCCTGGGCACCGCCGGTTCCGCGGTGGTGTTCGCCGGTCTCACCGTGATCATCGCGCTGGCGGGACTGAGCGTCATCGGTATCCAGATGATGACCGACATCGGTCTGTCCGCCGCGTTCGCCGTGGCGATCGCCGTGCTCATCGCGCTGACCCTGCTGCCCGCGATGCTGGGCTTCGCCGGGAAGCGGATCACCAAGGGCAGGCTCAAGACCGGGCGCATGAGGAGGCTGGAGCGCGGTGAGGGCGAGTCGATGGGCGTGCGCTGGGGGCGGTTCGTCACCCGCAACCCGGTGAAGATGCTCGCGGTGTCCGTCGTGGGCCTGCTGGCCCTGGCCGTTCCGGCGCTGTCGCTGGAGACGGCGATGCCCGACGACTCCGTCGCCGCCCCGGGCAGCAGTGCCCGCGTCGCGTACGACACCGTGACCAAGGGCTTCGGTGCCGGCTACAACGGCCCGCTGACCGTGGTCGTCGACGCCCGTGGCAGCGGCAATGCCAAGACGGCGGCAGCGGACGCGGTCACCCTGCTCGGCACGATGGACGACGTGGCGTCGGTGAGCCCCGCCCAGTTCAACGCCTCCGGTGACGTGGCGCTGATCCGTGCCGTGCCAAAGAGCTCCCCGAACAGCCAGGAGACCATCGACCTGGTCTCCGGCATCCGTGACCATGGCACCGCGTTCACCAAGGACACCGGCGCCGACATGATGGTCACCGGTACGACCGCGCTGAACATCGACGTCGCCGCCAAGCTCTCCGACGCCCTGGTGCCGTACCTCGCGGTGGTCGTGGGTCTCGCCCTGGTGCTTCTGTTGCTGGTCTTCCGCTCACTGCTCGTCCCGCTCAAGGCCGTTGTCGGCTTCCTGCTCAGCCTGTGCGCCACCCTCGGTGTCGTGGTCGCGGTCTTCCAGTGGGGCTGGCTCGCGGGCGCCCTCGGCGTCGACCAGAGCGCGCCGATCACGAGCATCCTGCCGATCTTCCTGGTCGGTGTGGTGTTCGGGCTGGCCATGGACTACGAGGTCTTCCTCGTCACCCGGATGCGGGAGGCGCACGTGCACGGGGCCGAGCCCACCGAGGCGGTCGTCGCGGGCTTCCGGCACAGCGCCCGGGTGGTCACGGCCGCGGCGATCATCATGATCTCCGTCTTCGGTGGCTTCCTCCTGGACGACGTGCTGCTGGTCAAGTCGATCGGCCTGGGCCTGGCCTCCGCCGTCCTGTTCGACGCCTTCGTCGTCCGGATGACCCTGGTACCCGCCGTGATGACGCTGCTCGGCCGCCGTGCCTGGGCCCTGCCGAAGTGGCTCGACCGCTTCCTGCCCAACGTGGACGTCGAGGGCGAGAAGCTCCGGCACGCCCTCGCCGGGCAGCAGGACGCCGACCTGGAGTCCGACGGGCGGCACGAGTCGCTGACACCCGCGTCACCCGGCCGGAGCTGACCAAACGGCCGTACGATCCGGTCCAGGGCCAGGCAGGCAACCCCTTGACTGGCCCTGGGCAGCCAGCCCGGGCCGGATCGCACCCCGGCCCACACCCATACCCCGCCCGCCGGTCCCACTTCCCCCGGGGACCGGTGGGCGGTCCTCCTGCACCACGGAGGTGTACGCAGTGACCTCACCGCCGACAGTGGAACGGGTCGGCGACCCCGAAACCCTGCTGGGCGACTCCGAGCACCGCATGATCGTCCGGCTGTTGTCCTGGTTCGTCCGGGTGAACCGGGCCGACCAGGCCCACCCTCGGGTCAGGCACTGGGGGCTGCCCGTCCTCCAGGCCATGTTCGGGCTCCCCGCCCTGGCGAAGGCCGTCGACGGTTCCGGGCCCGGCGTCCCCACGGTGGCGGCGCTGGTGATCGGGCTGACCGTCCCACTGCTGTGGCGCGAGCGCCGTCCCATGCCGGTCTTCGCCGTCATCGCGGCCGTGTCCGTGGCGGACATCGCCACCGGTGTCATGGCGGGCTCCAACGTCAGCCGTCTGGTGGCCCTGTACAACGTGGCCCGTCTCGGGACCCCGGTCCAACTGGCCGTCACCCTCGCGGTCAGCCTTCCCGAGGCGGTCGTGACCGGCCTGGTCTTCTCGTCGTACGGGCCAACGTCGTATTTCACCCAGGTCCCGGCCATGGTGACCGTACTGGTCGTAAGCACCGTGGCGGCGGTCGGACTGGGGCTGGCCGGCCGGGTCGCACGCGCTTACATCGCCGCTCTGGAGGACCGGGCCGTCCGCCTGGAGATAGAGCGTGATCAGCGGGCCCGCCTCGCGGTGGCCGACGAGCGCGCCCGGGTCGCCCGCGAGATGCACGACATCCTCGGCCACACCCTGTCGGTGATCGTCGGCCTCGCCGACGGCGCCGCCGGCCTCGCCGAGACCTCACCCAAACGCGGCGCCGACACGCTGCACATCATCGCCGACAGCGGGCGCAGCGCCCTGGCCGAACTGCGCCGTCTGCTCAACGTCGTCCGCGCGGGCGACGAGAAGCCAGAGGCCACCCCGCTCGCGCCGCAGCCGGGCCTGGCCGACCTCGACGCCCTGCTGGCGAGGGTCCGGGACGCCGGTCCCACCGCCACCCTGCACACCGAGGGCGACCTGACCGGCCTCGGTCAGGGACTCGAACTCGCCGTCTACCGCATCGTCCAGGAAGCCCTGACCAACACCCTCAAGTACGCCGCCTCCGACACCACAGTGAGCGTCGTCATCGCCGTCGTCTCAGGCGCCGTGCACATCAGCGTCGAGGACAGTGGACCGGCCGCAGCACCGCGGGCGACCGACCGAGAGGGCGGCGGTCACGGCCTGGTCGGCATGCGCGAACGGGCCGCCCTCTACGGCGGACAGGTCACCGCGGGACGCAACTCCCGGGGCGGCTGGACCGTCCGCGCCCGTCTGCTCCCTCCCCCGTCCCATCCCCCCGCTCACACGGAGAGCCAACCGGCATGACCACCGTTCTCATCGTCGACGACCAGGCGCTGCAGCGTCTCGGCTTCAGCATGCTCCTGGAACAGCAATCCGACCTGAGCGTGGTGGGCGAAGCCAGCCACGGCGCCGAAGCGGTCCGCAAGGCCGCCGAACTCCGCCCCGACGTCGTACTCATGGACATCCGCATGCCCGGCATGGACGGCATCGAGGCCACCCGCCGCATCGTCCAGGCCGGCGGCCGCTCCCATGTCCTGGTCCTGACCACCTTCGACCTCGACGAGCACGCATATGCCGCCCTGCGCGCCGGAGCCAGCGGCTTCCTGCTCAAGGACGCGCTGCCCGACGAACTGGTCGCCGGCATCCGCGCGGTGGCCGCCGGGGACGCGGTCATCGCACCCGGCCTGACCCGCAAGCTCATCGACGCCTTCTCCGACCGCCTGCCCGGCCGCAGCCCCGAGCAGGAGCGGATGCTCTCCGCGCTCACCGAGCGCGAGCGCGAAGTTCTCACCGCCATCGCCTCCGGCTGGAGCAACGCCGAGATCGGCGAACGGCTCAACCTCGCCGAATCCACCGTCAAGACCCACGTCAGCCACATCCTCGCCAAGATCGACGCCCGTGACCGCGTCCAGGCCGTGATCTTCGCCTACGACACCGGGCTGGTCAGGCCCGCATGACCGGCACCACGATCGATGGGCCTTGCAGATTTCTCTCACTCATCCTGAGCAAGGCACGGTTCCGAAGTGGGCGACCGCGCTGGTGCGGGCTCTGCTGGTCCTCACGAACAAGGAAGTTGCCCGATGACCGACGATCTTGTCGCTGGACTACCGCCCCGGACCTGGCCGAGCATCCCGACGCCCACGCACACCAGACCATCCGACCTGCAGTTTTCACGATGCACACTGCTCAGTCGCATCGCCGACTCGCACATCCTGTTCAGGCTGAGTGCAAGGACGCTGGAACCCGGCGTGCGGCGTCATGCGGGTCTCGGACGGCTGGATAGGGTGCGAATCCGCCGCGGTAGGACGATGACGCGTGGAGATCGTGATGCAGGTCGAAGAGCTGAACGCCGTGGACCGCTCGCAAGCCGACCCGATCCCGCGTCTCGGCTTCAACCCGCCGCGGCAGCCAGTGCCCGGCTTCGAGATCATCGACCTGGCCACCCTGCACCAGCGGCGCGCCCGCAGGGACCCTCACGGGGTTCACCGGGTCGATTTCCACACCCTTTCGCTGATCACGGAGGGCAGCGGGGAACACATGATCGACTTCGTGACCTATCCGTGCCGGCCAGGCACCCTGCTCTGGGTACGGCCGGGCCAGGTCCAGCGCTACGTCCGACCGGGCACGACCAACGGCGTGCACGTGCTGTTCACCCCTTCCTTCCCGCCTCACCTGAATTGCGCCGACCGAGTGATCAGCACCTGGTACGGACCGGCCTGCCGACAGCTCGGGGCGAGCGCCGACTACGCCGCCCTGACCACGCTGATCGGCCAGTTGCGCGCGGAGTACGACCGTCCCGACGAGTCGGCGTCACCGGAGATCCTCAGGCACCTCCTCGCCGCCGTGCTGCTGTACATCGACCGGCTTCCCCGTGACGGTGAGCACGGCGACCCGCACGCGGGCGGGGAGGTGTACGCCCGCTTCCGCACCGAGCTGGAACGCTCCTACGCCACCACCCGCCGCGCCGCCGACTACGCCGAGCGTCTCGGCTACACCGTCAGGACCCTCACCCGCGCCTGCACGGCCGCCACCGGGCAGCCCGTCAAGCACGTGATCGACGCCCGCGTCGCTCTGGAGGCCCAGCGGCTGCTGGTGCACACGGACGAGCCGATCGCGGCCATCGCCCGGCGCCTCGGCTTCCCGGAGTCCACCAATTTCGGCAAGTTCTTCGTTCGCCACACCGGCACGACGCCCGGTGCCTTCCGGAAACCGCGGAGCGCTGAGACTCGTGGTTGACGCGTCCGTCGTCGTTTCACCACGCCGTGTCCTCGTTCCACCTTGCAGGCCATGAGGTCGAGGGAAAAGCTGGAGATCGTTCTGGAAAGGCGCCCTGGACAAATCCTGCCCGGAAGTCGGCCACCGCTTTGGTTCTGTCGCGGCGCGGCAAGGCTGTTCGATCGTGTTTTCGGTGCACGCCTTGCCCGAGGTTGCGGACGGCGGCTCACGGCGCTCTCCGGAAACCACCTGCTACCTCCCACCGGAGTCCTCTCATGAGCGCCCTCGACTTCGCGGTCCTCGACCTCGACTTCCCCGCCGGCAGCAAGAACAAGACAACCACCCTCGTCACCGGTGAGACGGACGCCCTGCTGGTGGACACCGCCCTTGTCCGCGATGCCATGACCGACTGAACGCCCCACTCGCACCTGAGGACACATCAGATGAACCCGACCGTCGTACTGGTTCATGGCGCGATGCACACGCCGTGGATCTTCAACCCGCTGCGTGAGCGGCTTGTAGCCCGCGGTATCGCCTCCCGTGCCGTGCAGCTGCCCAGCAGCAACCCCGACAGTGCCGCTGCCCAGGGGCTGACCGCGGACGTGGCCGTGGTCCGTGCCGAGATCGAGGCCGTCGAGGGGCCCGTGGTTCTCGCCGCGCACTCCTACGGCGGCGTGCCCGCCACCTGGGCCGCCGCAACGGAGGACCGGGTCGCCGAACTCGTCTACCTCGCCGCCTTCGCGCTGGAGCCCGGGATCTCGATGATGGAGTGGATGGGCGGTGACTTTCCGCCCACCTGGATCCGCTCATCCGACGGTCTCGCCGTCAAGGTGGGGGACGCGGAGCAGTCCATCTTCAGCGGGGTCGACCCGGTCCTGACCGCCGAGGCCGTCAAGCGGCTCAACTGGCAGGGCGTGCGCGCCTTCACCGAGAAGCTGGGTGCCGCGCCGACGGACTTGCCTTTGACGTACCTCGTGGCCACCGAGGACCCCGCCCTCCCGCCGGCCGTGCAGGAGCAGTGGGCCGCGCATGCCGCCCACAGCCTGCGTATCCCCTCGGGACACTCCCCGCACCTCTCGCACGCCGACGAGGTGGCAGACCTTCTCGCGGGAGCGGTCGCACGCGTCGAACGGTGAAGACCTCCGAGCGCCGCCGAACGCCAAGCCCGCAGACCGGGCACGAGCACCAGGAGCATGACAGACCGTGTCCGAGCAGAAGGTCGGCGGCACCTGGCTCTCCCGCCTCCAAGCTGACGTCCGAGCAGAGACCCAGGTCGGCACCGTCGCCGGTGGAATCCCCGGTCACATCCAGGCACCGGGAGCTTGTCCCGGCGCCTTCAGCGGAGCCCCCAGGCGTGAGAGCAGCGAACTCGCGCTCTCAGCTTGGGAAAGCGACGGCGCTTGGATGGCGCTATAGCTTCTGACCTGCGGGGATGCCGTCCTGGGTGCCACGAAACCCACGGCCGGGCGGGATGATCCTATCCGGCCGTGGGCCTGGCGCCACGGTGCCGCCGGACACCTGGGTGAGGTGGTCGCCCCGACCTGACTGGTCGTAGACGACGGTGATGACGTTCAGCGATGAACCGATGCTCCACGGCCGACGGCTTCTACCGACGGCCAGTCATCAGGCATCGGCTTTCGATCCCAACACCCCCTTCACAGAACACCTGTTCGACGTGAAGGATGGGGGTGATCGCGTGTCAGTTCGGCACGTCGCTCGATGGACCAAGGCCCTACACATCACCTGACACCCCATCAGAACGAGCGTCAAATGAGCGTCAAGATGCCTCGGAGAGCGTCATTTCAGCGTCAAGATATCGCCCGTACCGCCCACACCGCACATAATGCGCATCGGCAAAGCCGCAGGTCAGGCACCCTTCCCGACCGGTTCAAGAATCGCCACGCATTCCACATGATGCGTCATCGGAAACAGGTCGAACGCCCGCAGGGTCCGTACCCGGTATCCGCCGTCGCGGAAGTACGCCAGGTCGCGGGCCAGGGCCGCCGGGTCGCAGGCCACGTACGCGATTCTGCGGGCGTCCAGCGATGCCAGGTGCTCCACCGTCTTACGGCCGGCGCCCGCGCGGGGCGGGTCGAGGACGATGAGGTCGACCTCCGTGATGCCGGTGCGCGGCAGGACCGTCTCGACCTTGCCCTGCTCGATGCGGACCCGCGGGAAGTCGGCGAGGTTGTGCCGGGCGTCCTCCACCGCGCGCTTGCCGGACTCGATGCCGAGGACCGCGCCCTTCTCGCCGAGGCGGTCGGCGAGGGCTCCGGCGAAGAGGCCCACCCCACAGTAGAGGTCCAGCGCCATCTCGCCCTTGCGCGGGAGCAGACCCTGCATCACCGCGGTGACCAGGGTGTCGGCCGCCTTCGGGTGGACCTGCCAGAAGCCGCCGCTGCCGACCCGGTGGGTGCGGCCGTCGGCGCGCTCGCGGACGAACGCGCGGCCGTGGACGCGGTGGATGCCGCCGTCGTGCTCGTCCACGCGCATGACCGACACGGGCCTGTCGAGTTCGACCAGGGGGAGGCGGGCGCCCGGGCGCGGTTCCAGGATGACCATGCGGTCCTGGGAGCCCGTCGCGGCGATCGCCTCCACCGACGCCATGCCCGACCAGTCCCGCTCCTCGATGCCCAGCTCGCTGACGCCCGGCGCCGCGATCATGCAGTGCTCGATCGGCTCCACCTCGTGCGAGCGGTGCCGGCGCAGTCCCGCGTTGCCGTCGGCGTCGACGGCGTACTGCACCCGGGTCCGCCACTGCGGTACCTCGCCCGCCGGCAGCTTGTCGCCCTCGGCGGGCATCACCGTGCCGTCCCAGCCGGCCTCCTCGGGAGTGAGGCCCGCGAGCCGCTGGAGCTGTTCGGCGATCACCTCGCCCTTGAGGCGGCGCTGGACCCCCGGCTTGGCGTGCTGCCAGTCGCAGCCACCGCAGCGGCCGGGACCGGCGTAGGGGCAGGGTGCTGCGACGCGGTCCTTGGACGCGTCCAGGATGTCCACCGCGTCCGCGCGCAGGAAGCGGGCGCCCTCCTCGCCCTCGGTCACCCTCGCCACGACCCGCTCGCCGGGCAGCGCGTGCCGGACGAACAGCACCTGGCCCTCGGCGGTCCTGGCGATGCAGTGCCCGCCGTGCGCGACCGGTCCGACCTCGACCTCGTACTCCGTCCCCACCAGCGATTTCTTCGGTTCTGCCTGCATGGCGGGGTGACTCCAGATCAAGGGGGAGGGAAACGGCCCGAGCTGAGGGCCGACGACAGCCCACCAGTCTACGGGGTCGCCGGCACTCCCCCTCCCCCTCAGCTCCCGCTGTGCTCCTTGGGCCGGTGCTCCGCCGGACCACGCCGCACCGCACCCGGCGCGTTCCACTCCTGGCGCTTGCGGGCCCGGTTCTTGGCCGCCTCCGAGGACGCCAGCTGGTAGGGCACGGACGTCACCATCACGCCGGGCGTGAACAGCAGCCGGCCCTTCAGCCGCAGCGCGCTCTGGTTGTGCAGGATGTGCTCGTACCAGCGGCCGACCACGTACTCCGGGATGATCACGGAGACCGCGTCGCGCGGCGACTGGGCGCGCAGGCTCTTGACGTACTCGATGATCGGCCGGGTGATCTCGCGGTAGGGCGAGTCGAGGACCTTCAGCGGCACGTCTATGCCCCGGCGCTCCCACTCCTCGCGCAGCGCCTTCGTCTCGGCCGGGTCGACGTTGACGGTGAGCGCCTCCAGGGTGTCCGAGCGCATCAGCTTGGCGTAGGCGAGGGCGCGCAGGGTGGGGCGGTGGATCTTGGAGATCAGGACGACGGAGTGCACCCGGGAGGGGCGTACCAGGTCGTCGTCCGGTTCCTCGGGGGCGACGATCTCCTCGGCGACCCGGTCGTAGTGCTTTCGGATCGCGGTCATCGTGGCGTAGAAGATGCACATGCCGAGCAGCGCCACCCAGGCGCCGTGGGTGAACTTCGTGACCAGGACGACGACCAGCACCAGGCCGGTGAAGAAGGCGCCGAAGGCGTTGATCGCGCGGGAGCGCATCATGTGGCTGCGCTTGGCCGGGTCCTGCTCGCCGGCCAGGTGGCGGTTCCAGTGCCGGACCATGCCGGTCTGGCTGAGCGTGAAGGACACGAACACGCCGACGATGTACAGCTGGATGAGCCGGGTCGAGTCGGCGCCGTAGATGACCACCAGCATCGCGGCGGCGCCGGCGAGCAGCACGATGCCGTTGGAGAAGGCGAGCCGGTCGCCGCGGGTGTGCAGCTGGCGCGGCAGGTAGCGGTCCTGGGCGAGGATCGAGCCGAGCAGCGGGAAGCCGTTGTAGGCGGTGTTGGCGGCCAGGAAGAGGACGAGGGCGGTGGCGGCGGCGAGCAGTACGAACAGGAAGCTGCCCTTGCCGAAGACGGCCTCGGCGACCTGGGAGATCACCGGGTTCTGGACGTAGCCGGAGCCGATCGGCACGCCGTTGTGGATCAGGTCGGTGGCCGGGTTCTCGGCCATCCGGACCTTGGTGACGGCGGCGAGCGCGATGATGCCGCAGAACATCGTGACCGCCAGCAGGCCCATCATGGCCAGCGTGGTCGCCGCGTTCTTCGACTTCGGCTTGCGGAAGGCCGGGACGCCGTTGGAGATCGCCTCGACACCGGTGAGCGCGGCACAGCCGGAGGAGAACGCGCGCAGGAGCAGGAAGACCAGGGCGAAGCCCGCCAGGCCCTGGTGCTCGGCCTTGATGTGGTAGTCCGCGGTCGGGGCGCGCATCGTGTCCCCGAGGACCAGCCCCCGGAACGCTCCCCACGCGATCATGACGAAGACGCCGCCGACGAACACGTACGTCGGGATCGCGAAGAGCTTTCCGGACTCCTTCACGCCGCGCAGGTTCATCAGAGTCAGCAGCACGATCACGGTGACCGCGCAGAACACCTTGTGCTCGACGACGAAGGGGATCGCGGAGCCGAGGTTCTCGATGCCGGAGGCGATGGAGACGGCGACGGTCAGGACGTAGTCGACGAGCAGGGCGCTGGCCACGGTGAGGCCCGCCTTGGCGCCGAGGTTGGTGGTGGCGACCTCGTAGTCACCGCCGCCGCTCGGGTAGGCGTGCACGTTCTGCCGGTAGGAGGCGACCACCGTGAACATCAGCACGACGACCGCGACGGCGATCCAGGGGCTGAAGTGGTACGCCGACACGCCCGCGATGGACAGGACCAGCAGGACCTCCCCCGGCGCGTAGGCGACGGAGGACAGCGGGTCGGAAGCGAAGACGGGGAGTGCGATGCGCTTCGGCAGGAGCGTTTCGCCCAACCGGTCGCTGCGCAGTGCGCGCCCGATCAGGATCCGTTTGGGCACGTCGGTCAGTTTGGACACGAGAGAGGATCGTAGGCCTTCCACCTGGCAGGTCTCCAGCCGCGGGGCCGGATCTGCCTCACGGGTGAAAAAGGAGACGTAGGGAACTACGGATTCCGCAGCCTACGCCGGATCCGTGCCTAGATGGCAGACCCCGCCCGTCATCGCACTTCGGAGGTCATATGCCTGCTACCGCTGAGCTGATCGGCGCCACGCTCGCCCTCGTCGGCCTCGGAATCCTCACCGCCTGGAGCGTGCGCAGCATCACTCGCCGATGAGCCCGCCCGAGGGGTGCCCGGCCGGGACGGTGCATGTGTAGCTTGGGGCTCGGTCTGAGACCCTGATGGGGCTGAGCAGTAACTTTTGAACACTGGAAGGACGGTCGTGCACATCGTCATCATGGGCTGCGGAAGAGTGGGTTCCGCTCTCGCCCAGACCCTGGAGCAACAGGGGCACACGGTCGCCGTGATCGACCAGGACCCCACCGCCTTCCGCAGGCTCGGCCCGGGCTTCGGCGGCCGCCGGGTCACCGGAGTCGGCTTCGACCAGGACACCCTGCGCGAGGCGGGCATCGAGGAGGCCGGCGCCTTCGCCGCCGTCTCCAGCGGCGACAACTCGAACATCATCTCCGCGCGGGTCGCCCGCGAGATGTTCGGCGTGGAGAACGTCGCGGCCCGGATCTACGATCCCCGCCGTGCCGAGGTCTACCAGCGCCTCGGCATCCCGACCGTGGCCACGGTCCGCTGGACCGCCGACCAGATGCTGCGCCGGCTGCTGCCCTCGGGCGCCGAACCGCTGTGGCGCGACCCCACCGGCGGTGTGCAGCTCGCCGAGGTGCACGCCTCCCCGAAGTGGGTGGGCCACAAGATCAGCAAGCTCCAGGAGGAGACCGGTGTCCGGGTCGCGTTCCTGACCCGGCTCGGCGAGGCGATGCTGCCCACCTCGCAGACGGTCCTGCAGGAGGGCGACCTGGTGCACGTGATGATGCGGACGGACGACGTCGACAAGGTCGAGGCCGCCTTCGCCGGGGGCCCGGAAGAGGAGAGCGGTCACTGATGAGGGTCGCCATTGCCGGGGCCGGTGCCGTCGGTCGCTCCATCGCGGGCGAGCTGCTGGAGAACGGCCACGAGGTCCTGCTGATCGACAAGGCTCCGACCGCCATCTCGGTCGAGCGGGTCCCCCAGGCGGAGTGGCTGCTGGCCGACGCCTGCGAGATCACCTCCCTCGACGAGGCGGCGCTGCAGCGCTGCAACGTCGTGATCGCCGCGACCGGCGACGACAAGGTGAACCTGGTCGTCTCGCTGCTCGCGAAGACGGAGTACGGCGTTCCGCGCGTCGTCGCCCGGGTGAACAACCCCAAGAACGAGTGGCTGTTCAACGAGTCCTGGGGCGTGGACGTCGCCGTCTCGACGCCGCGCCTGATGTCGGCCCTGGTGGAGGAGGCGGTGTCGGTCGGCGACCTGGTCCGGCTGCTGCGCTTCAGCCACGGCGACGCCAACCTGGTGGAGCTGACACTGCCCGAGGAGTCGGCCCTGGCCGGCACCCAGGTCGGTGACGTGGAGTGGCCGGAGGACACCTCCCTGGTCACGATCATCCGCGGCACCCGGGTGCTCACCCCCTCCCGCGAGGACTCCCTGGAGGCGGGCGACGAACTCCTCTTCGTGGCCGCCCAGGCCCGTGAGGAGCAGCTGGAGGACCTGCTGTCGGTACGGCGGGAAGACAGCTGACGACACACACGGGAGAAGGGGGCCCTCCGCAGCGGAGGGCCCCCTTCTCCCGTGACCGGACTACTTGCGGTGGCGGCCGCCGGAGGCGTCACCGCTCTCCGCGGCCGGTGCCGCCTTGCGCTCCTCCTCGGCCTTCTCGGCCGCCTCCATCTCCGCGAACACGTCGATCGGCGCCGGCGCCTTCGCCAGGAAGACCCAGGTGAGCCAGACCGCGAGCAGGAACGGCGGGATCTTCAACGCGACGAGCACCCAGCCGAGCTGGGCGGTGTTGGCCCACCAGTACAGCGGGAAGAGGATCGCGCACTTGGCGAGCAGGATCAGGCCCCATGCCCAACTGGCCTTGGCGTACGCCTTCTTGCGGCCGGGGTTGCGGGTGCGCCAGGAGAGGTTCTCCTTGAAGACCGGGCCGAGGATCAGGCCGATCAGCGGGACCCCGCACAGGGTCGTGATGATGTACGCCAGCGCCAGGCCCAGCGTGTAGAGCATGCCGGGCAGGTAGAAGTCCTTGGCGTTGCCGGTCATCATCGCGAAGACGACACCGAAGGCGACGCCGAAGACCCCGCTGAAGGCGTGCTTGACGGTGTCCTTCATGGCGAGGCGGACCACGACCAGCACCACGGAGACCGCGAGGGCGGCGATCGCCGACCAGTGCAGGTCCTTGTTGATGGTGAAGATCGTGACGAAGAGCAGGCCGGGCAGGACCGTCTCGACCATGCCGCGGACACCGCCGAACGCCTCGAAGAGCGCGGCCTCGGTCACCGCCCGAGCGTCTTCCGGCCGGGCGTCCGCCGCCTGTGTGTCTTCGGTCGGCTTGTCGAGCGACGTCACCGGCTACTCCCTACCGAGGGGTCTCAGTTCGTACTTGGGATTGAACAGCACCCGGCGGCCCCGGCTCAGCGAGATCCGGCCCGATGCGATCAGCCTGCGCCCCGGTTCTATGCCCACGATGGAACGCCTGCCGAGCCACACCACGTCCAGCGCGGCGGAGCCGTCGAACAGCTCGGCCTCCAGGGCCGGGACTCCGGCACGCGGCCGCAGGGTTACCGTGCGCAAGGTACCAGTAACGGTGACGATCTGCCGGTCCTGGCAGTCGCCGATCCGGATGCAGCCCGTCGTGTCGGCGTCCTCGCGCAGCTCCTCGGACTCCAGGTCCTCCTGCGACGAGGAGAGCCGGTCGAGCATCCGCCGGAACCGGCCGACCGGCTTTTCGGAACGAGGGACAGCACTCATATCTGAAGCGTACCGGGGCCCGCCGACACCGCCGTAGCCCAGCCCACTCCACGACCCGAGTCACTTCCCGAACCGGCTCATACCTCGACCCGAGTCACTTCCCGAACCGGCTCACACCTCGAACCGGTACCCCGTCCCCCGGCTCCGTGATGCTCCATCCCCCCCGGGGGCAACCCCCGGACCCCCGGCCGAACCCGCGGCTCACTTCTCGAACCGGTAGCCCATCCCCGGCTCCGTGATGCTCCATCCCCCCGGGGGCAACCCCCGGACCCCCGGCCGAACCCGCGGCTCACTTCTCGAACCGGTAGCCCATCCCCGGCTCCGTGATGAAGTGCTTCGGGTGTGACGGGTCCGTCTCCAGTTTCCGGCGCAGTTGTGCCATGTACACGCGCAGGTAGTTGGTCTCCGTCCCGTACGACGGCCCCCACACCTCCTGCAGCAGCTGCTTCTGGCTGACCAGCCGGCCGGTGTTGCGGACCAGCACCTCCAGCAGGTGCCACTCGGTGGGGGTGAGTCTGACGTCCCGGCCGGCCCGGTTGACCTTCTTCGCGGCCAGGTCGACGGTGAAGCCCTCGGTCTCCACCAGGACGTCGTCCTCGTCGCCCCCGGCGACCGGCTCGGCGCGCCGCACCGAGGCCCGCAGCCGGGCCAGCAGCTCGTCCATGCCGAAGGGCTTGGTGACGTAGTCGTCGGCGCCCGCGTCGAGCGCCTCGACCTTCTCGTCGGAGGAGTGGCGGGCGGAGAGGACCAGGATCGGCACCCGGGTCCAGCCGCGCAGCCCCTTGATCACCTCGACGCCGTCCATGTCCGGCAGGCCGAGGTCGAGGACGACCACGTCCGGGTGGCGGGAGGCGGCCAGTTCGAGGGCGGTACGGCCGTCGGGAGCCGCGTCGACCTCGTACTTGCGTGCCTTGAGGTTGATCACGAGGGCACGCACGATCTGCGGCTCGTCGTCGACCACGAGCACACGCGTGGGGGGCTGGGGGGCACCCCCAGTCGGGCTCAGCATGAGGCCTGCCTTTCCGGTTCTGCTACGGATGCCGCTGCCGCGGTGGTGACCGATCCTGCCGCGCGGAGGCTGAGGACCATGGTGAGCCCGCCGCCGGGCGTGTCCTCGGCGTTCAGGGTGCCGCCCATCGCCTCCGCGAAGCCCCGGGCGACCGCGAGCCCCAGTCCCACCCCGGCGCCGCGCGGAGCGTCACCGTAGCGCTGGAAGGGCTCGAATATGCGTTCCTTGGCCTCGTCCGGCACGCCGGGCCCGCGGTCCACGATCCGTACCTCCACCCGGTCCGCGATGACGCTGGCGGAGACCAGCACGGACCGGTCGGGCGGGCTGTACTTGACGGCGTTCTCGACCAGGTTGGCCACCGACCTCTCCAGCAGCCCGGCGTCGGCCTCGACCATCGGCAGGGTCTCGGGGACGTCCAGGTCCACGCTGCCGTCCGGTACCCCGACCAGCGCCATCGGGACCACCTCGTCGAGGTCGGTCTCGCGGACGATCGGGGTGACGGTGCCGGTCTGCAGGCGGGACATGTCGAGCAGGTTGCCGACGAGGTGGTCCAGCCGGTCGGCGCCCTCCTCGATACCCTCCAGCAGCTCCGCCCGGTCCTCCTCGGACCAGTCCACGTCGTCCGAGCGCAGCGACGACACCGCCGCCTTGATCCCGGCCAGCGGAGTGCGCAGATCGTGGCTGACGGCGGCCAGCAGGGCCGTACGGATCCGGTTGCCCTCGGCGAGCGCGCGGGCCTGCTCGGCCTCCTCCTGGAGGCGCCTGCGGTCCAGGACGACGACCGCCTGGGCGGCGAAGGCGGCGAGCACCCGGCGGTCCTCGGCGGGCAGCACCCGGCCGGTCAGCGCGAGGGCCATGTGGTCGCCTATCGGCATGTCGACGTCGGCGTCCTCGGGGCGCTCCAGGGCGGGCCCGAATCCGGCGCGGCCCGCACAGGTCCACGGCTCGACGTCGCCCGCCCGCTCCAGGAGGGCGGCGGACTCCATGCCGAAGGTCTCCCGGACCCGTTCCAGGAGCTCCTCCAGGCTCGTCTCCCCGCGCAGCACGTTGCCCGCGAGGAAGGAGAGGATCTCCGACTCGGCGCGCAGCCGGGCCGCCTGGTGGGTGCGGCGGGCCGCGAGGTCCACGACCGAGGCGACGGCCAGCGCGACCCCGAAGAAGATCACGATGGCCACGATGTTCTTCGGGTCGGCGACGGTCAGCCGGTGCAGGGGCGGGGTGAAGAAGTAGTTCAGCAGCAGCGAGCCGAAGGCCGCCGAGGCCAGCGCCGGGAAGAGCCCGCCGAGCAGCGCCGCCGCGACCGTGAAGGTCAGGAACAGCAGCATGTCGTTGGCGAGGCCCAGGTTGACGGTGTTCAGCAGCACCGCCATGAAGACCGGGCCGGCCAGGCCGACCAGCCAGCCCGCGATGATCCGGCCCCGCCCGAGCCGGGCGCCCCGGGCCACCGGCAGCCCGCGGCCCTTGCCGGCCTCGCCGTGGGTGACGATGTGGACGTCCAGGTCGGGTCCCGACTCGCGGGCGACCGTGGCGCCGACACCGGGTCCGAGGACGTACTGCCAGGCCTTGCGGCGCGAGGAGCCGAGCACGATCTGGGTGGCGTTGACGCCGCGCGCGAAGTCGAGCAGGGCCGCGGGGATGTCCTCGCCGACGACGTGGTGGAAGGTGCCGCCGAGGTCCTCGACCAGGGTGCGCTGGACGGCGAGTTCCTTCGGGGAGGCCGAGGTGAGGCCGTCGCTGCGGGAGATGTAGACGGCGAGCACCTCGCCGCCGGCGCCCTTCTCGGCGAGCCGGGCGGCCCGCCGGATCAGCGTCCGCCCCTCCGGCCCACCGGTCAGGCCGACCACGATCCGCTCCCGTGACCCCCAGATCGCCGAGACCTGGTGCTCGCTGCGGTACTGCTTCAGGTACTCGTCGACCCGGTCGGCCACCCACAGCAGCGCCAGTTCGCGCAGGGCGGTGAGGTTGCCCGGCCGGAAGTAGTTGGACAGGGCCGCGTCGACCTTGTCCGACTGGTAGATGTTGCCGTGCGCCATCCGCCGGCGCAGCGCCTGGGGTGACATGTCGACCAGCTCGATCTGGTCCGCGCGCCGTACCACCTCGTCGGGCACCGTCTCGCGCTGGCGCACCCCCGTGATGGACTCGACGACGTCGCCGAGCGATTCGAAGTGCTGGATGTTGACGGTGGAGATCACGTCGATCCCGGCGGCCAGCAGTTCCTCGACGTCCTGCCAGCGCTTGGCGTTGCGGGAGCCGGGGATGTTGGTGTGGGCGAGTTCGTCCACCAGGGCGACGGCGGGGGCCCGGCGCAGTACGGCGTCCACGTCCATCTCCGTGAACAGGGCGCCCCGGTACTCCAGCTCCTTGCGCCGGCTCTGCTCCAGGCCGTGCAGCATCACCTCGGTCCGCGGCCGGTCGTGGTGCTCGACGAAGGCGACCACGCAGTCGGTGCCCCGCTCCACCCGCCGGTGCGCCTCGGAGAGCATGGCGTAGGTCTTGCCCACGCCCGGTGCCGCACCGAGATAGATCCGAAGCTTGCCGCGTGCCATGGTCCTATTGTCTTCCTGCAACTGCCGCCTACGCAGCGTCGACCTTACGGCCAACAATCCAGGCGAACGGGGCAGGGACCGCGGCGGCGGGCATCCTTGACACAACTCTGACGGGCGCCGGTGCCGCGGCGCCGGCGCCCGTGGCCTTCCCGTCCGCTCAGTTGGGATTGTCGCCGTGGGTGAGGGTCTCCCAGGCCACGAACAGGTTGTTGGTGCCCGCGGGGCGGTTGTCCAGGGTGAGCGCCTGGGTGTTGGTCATGGCGATGCCGAGGCGGTTGTGAAGGGCGTTGTAGCCGACCTCGGTGACGGGCCCGAGCCCCAGGTTCAGGGAGCCGCCGCAGAGCCAGCTCGGGACGGCGGTGCCCAGCTGGTACCTGGCCTGGAAGCCCAGCGCCTGCCGCAGCCGCTCGCCGACGTCCGTGCCGTACAGGTCCTGGCCCTGGATCCGGCTGGTCTCGGCGACGTGCGAGATCGCGGAGATGCCGTACCCGGTGTGCGTGAAGTCCCGGCACGTCTCCTGGGTGAGGCCGGTGACGAAGGTGGACTGGCCCTGCCAGTAGGAGACGATCTTGGCGGTGGTGTCCAGGTTCTGGCTGGGCACGGTCTTCGGCACCGATCCGTCGGAGGCCAGGTAGACGTAGGCGGCCGTGCGGGTGCGGAACTTCGCCATGGCCGTGTCGTACGACGTCCGGTCCTCCAGGAAGACGGAGATGCCGACGGCGGCCTCCATCATCGACAGCTCCCAGTTGCCGTTGGAGTTGGAGCCTTTGATGACCACCGGCAGATAGACATTGCGGAGCATGGTGGCGAAGCGGGCCTCGTTCGCCCAGGTGCCGGTGTACGTGTACCTGATGATCTCGGCGGCCCTGGGCCAGGAGGAGCCGGCCCAGCCCGTCTGCAGCGGCGCGTTGCTGTTGGTGTGGCTCGTGAGGGTGGCCGACCAGGCGTCCATGATCTGGATGGCCTTCTGGGCGTAACGGGCGTCCTTGGTGATGTACCAGGCGAGCGCGTCGGTGTAGGCGGCGATCGCGTCCTCGCGCTCGTCGGTGCAGCCGAGGTTCGGGTTCGAGTACGAGCCGCACTCGACCGTCGCCCAGGGGGTCGGCGTGCGGTTCAGGTCGGCGTACTTGCTCGCCATCATCTGGTCGTAGGCGGCCTTCCAGGGCTGGGCTCCGGCCAGCACCTCGGTGCGGGCGAAGTCCAGCTGGGCCCTGGAGACGGTGACTCCGGGGTGCGCGAAGGTGCTGGGGGCGGAGTGGGCGGCGGGGGCCGTCAGGGCGCCCAGGAGCAGGGCTCCCGCGGCCGCGAGCAGGGGGATGCGACGCACAGCGACTCCGTTCTCGTACGTTCTCGTATGTGAACGTGGAGCGCCTCTGTGAACATAGGCGTGATCCGAGACCGTAGGTACGGACCAGGCTTCCGTCAAGGTGTGAAGTAAGCGGGAGTCGTTCACACCGGAGCCCGCGCGCATGTGAAAGGGCCGCATCCCGCGCGGGATGCGGCCCTCGTCGCCTTACTGTTCTGCTACCGGACCTCGGTGATCTCCGGTCCGCGCTGGAGCTGGCCCATGCCGCCGGAGAAGCGTGAGGACTCCTCCTGCTGCTGGACACCCTCGGGAACCATCTGGGCGTCGTTGGGCAGCTTCAGGACGATCGGGTCACGGGGCGCCATCGGGCCCTCGCCACGGACCACCACGGTGTCCCGGAAGATCTGCTCAAGGAGCCCGGCCGCCTGCGGCTGCACCGCGCCCTGCCCCGAGATCACCCCGCGCAGGAACCAGCGCGGACCGTCCACACCGACGAACCGCACGACCTGGAAGCCGCCCGTGCCGTCCGGCAGTTGCACCGGCACCTGGGCGCGCAGCTCCCAGCCCAGCGGACCCTCGACCTCGTCGACGATGCCGCCCTGCTGGGTGATGCCGGTCGCGATCTCCTCGCGGACCTCGCCCCAGATGCCCTCGCGCTTGGGCGCGGCGAAGGCCTGCAGCTGGATGGCGCTGTCGCGCAGCACGACGGTCGCCGCGACGATCGCGTCGCCCGCGACCTCGACCCGCAGCTCCATGCCGTCCACACCGGGCACGAACAGACCGCCCAGGTCCACCCGGCCCTCGCCGGGCTCGCGCACCTCGGTGTCGTCCCACGGCCCGTCGGGCCGGGGCTCCGGCTCCAGACGAATGCGCTCGCGCTCGCCCTCTTCCTCGTCCGCCTCGGTGTCGACGCTGTCGACGACCTGCTCGGCCTCGCCGGCCGCGTCCTCGGCGGCACCCTTCTTCTTGCGACGTCCGAACACGTCACTGTCCTTCCCGGTCGGATACGACCGAAGCGTATCGATTCCCACCCGTCCGACCGCCCTCGGCGGCCTGACCGCTTGTGCCGCTCACGTCGCCCACCGCGGCATGACCGCCGGTGGACCCGAAGCCCCCCTCGGCCCGCGCCGAGCCGGGAAGTTCCGCCACCTCCTGGAAGCGGACCCTCTCGACCTGCTGGACGACCAGTTGGGCGATCCGGTCGAAGCGCTCGAACCGCACCGCCCGGCGCGGGTCGAGGTTCACCACGATCACCTTGATCTCCCCACGGTACCCGGCATCAATCGTCCCCGGGGCATTCACGAGAGCCACACCGCATCGGGCGGCGAGCCCCGAACGAGGGTGCACGAAGGCCGCGTACCCCTCGGGGAGGGCGATCGACACTCCGGTGGGCAGTACGGCCCGTTCACCGGGCTCCAGTTCGCGCGCCTCGGTGGTACGAAGATCGGCCCCCGCATCGCCGGGGTGCTCGTACGCCGGAAGCGGTACGTCGGGGTCGACGCGGCGGACGAGGACGCCGAGCGGGGTCGCCGTACGGGCCGGGGCCACGGGGTTTTCGGGGTTCACGGGTTCACCTCGAAGGCGCGGGTCCGCCGGGCCTGGTCCGGGTCCTTCATGGCGGCCTGGATCTCTTCCTCGCGGCCGTTGTCGACGAAGTGCTCGACCGGGACCTCGACGAAGAGGGCATCGGCGCGGACGGCGACGGGTCCCGCGGGGCCGTCCATGCGTCCGGTGGCGGTCGAGTAGATCTTCCGGCCGGCCACGGCCACCACCTCGGCCGCCAGGTGGAGTGTGGTGCCGACGGGCACGGGCCGTACGAAGTCGGTCTCCAGGCGGCCCGTCACGGCGATCTTCCGCAGCAGCCAGTTGAGCGAGCCCAGCGTCTCGTCGAGGGCGGTGGCGAGCACTCCGCCGTGCGCGAGGCCCGGGGCGCCCTGGTGGGCCGGGCGCACGGTGAACTCGGCGGTGAGGGAGACACCCTCGCCCGCCCGTGCCTCCAGGTGCAGCCCATGGGGCTGCTCATGGCCACACCCGAAACAGTGTTCGTAGTGTGCACCGATGAGCTCTCCGGGCGCGGGCGCGTCGGGGTGCCGCTCCGGTTTCCGGGCACTGGCGGGGGGCTGAAGAGCTGCGGAACTACCACTCACAGCCGCAGACCTTACCCGCGCGTCCGGTGAATCAGGACACCGTGCCAAGCTTGGCTCCATGCAGCTCTCCGCCACCCCGTACGAAGAACGCCTCACCGCCCCCCGGTCGTGGTGGTTCGTCAGCTTCCTCGTCGGCGTCTCGTTCGCTCTGATCCTGCTGCCGTTCGGCACCCTGCCGATGCTGGGCGGCCTGGTCGGCGGCACCGCGGCGGCGGCCGTGGTGGCCAGCTCGTACGGCTCCCCGCGCATCCGCGTGGTCGGCGACTCGCTGATCGCGGGCGAGGCGAAGATCCCGGTCTCGGCCCTGGGTTCGGCGGAGATCCTGGACCCGGAGGAGGCGCGCGCCTGGCGCACGTACAAGGCCGACGTCCGCGCCTTCCTGCTGCTGCGCTCGTACATCCCGAGGGCCCTGCGCGTGGAGGTCACGGACCCCGAGGACCCGACGCCGTACCTGTACCTGTCGACACGGGAGCCGGAAGCCCTGGCCGCGGCGATCGAGGCGGCGAAGGCCCCGCAGGGCTGAGCACGCGGCCGGAAGAGCCGCGACGCGCAGTGGTCCACCTGACCGGCGACGCGGGCGTCAGCCCCCGAAGTCCTCCGGTAGCTCCGCGATCGGCAGCGGTTCGGCCGGCTTCTCCAGCGGCGGCAGCTCCGGCAGTTCCTCCCAGGGCACCTGGATCCGTCTCAGGTCCGCCCGGATCCGCGCCGCGAGTTTTCTGGTGTCCCGGCGGTTCATGACCGCCCCGACCGCGGCGCCCACCATGAACGGCATCAGGTTGGGCAGGTCCCGCACCATCCGCTTCATGATCTGCTGGCGCAGCTCGCGCTTCATCTGGCCCCCGAGGGCCGTGTTGACAGTCGACGGCTTCATCACGTCGATCCCGCGCTCCCCCGACCAGGAGGACAGATACGCGGTGCTGCGGGCCTTCAGGTTCCCCGGCGGCCGCACGCCGTACACCTCGTGGAGCTCGGCGATCAGCTTCAGCTCGATCGCCGCGACCCCGGTGATCTCCGCGGCCAGCTCGGTCGGCATCGCCGGCGGCACCGGCAGCATCGCCGCCGCCCCGACACCGGCCCCGACCGCCGAGGTCGCGCCCGCCGCGCCCGCCACCAGTTTGTCGGCGAGCTGCTCGGGCCCGAGGCCCGGGAACTGCAGGCGCAGGGTCGCGAGGTCACGTACGGGGACACGCGGGGCGATCTCGATGATCCGGTCCGCGAGGTACGCCAGCCCCGCTTTCGCCCGGCTGCCGCCCCTACGGGCGCCTTCCCGGGCCATGTCCACGGCCTTGTCACGGATGACCGCGACCCGCCGCCTGGCGACGGGCGCGGGCCCGTCCGCCGCCGGGAGGTCGTCCCGGTCGGCCGCCGGTTCGAGCGAGGCTCCCGGATCGGATGAGCCCCGCTCGTCGTCGTCACGCGCGCCTGGGCCGTCGGACGGCCCCGAGTCCGCTCCCGGCAAGGGGAAGCGGCGCTTCCGAGGTGGGGTCGAGCCGGTCATGCCCGACCCGTCCTCAGTCGCAGTCGCGGCAGATCGGCTGACCGTTCTTCTCGCGGGCCAGCTGGCTGCGGTGGTGCACCAGGAAGCAGCTCATGCAGGTGAACTCGTCCTGCTGCTTGGGCAGCACCCGGACGGCCAGCTCCTCGTTCGAGAGGTCCGCGCCGGGCAGCTCCAGGCCTTCGGCGGCCTCGAACTCGTCGACGTCCACCGAGGACGTTGACTTGTCGTTCCTCCTGGCCTTCAGCTCTTCAAGGCTGTCCGAGTCGACGTCGTCGTCGGTCTTGCGTGGAGTGTCGTAATCGGTTGCCATGTCGCTCTCCCCCTCTGGGTGTCTGCGGTGTCTCCAGCGCACGTAACGCGTGAGAGGCCGGACTTGTGCCCGACCCGAGGCGGAGATTTTGCCTCACATCAAGGTCTGTTACTCAATCGACACCCAACCGGATCCCTCAAGAGTGATCAGGTTGAATGGCGATGGGGACCGTACACGGTTCTGTCGAGGCACTTCAAAGGCGCCTCACCCTGTACTTCCCGTGATCAAGACCCCTGAAAACAGGGATTTTCCCGCCTTTATTCCCCCAGTCATGATCACAGAGAGTAGATGGCCTGAATTCCGCCCTTGTGATCGATCACACAGAGGGGAATGTGCCACGCCGCCGGAAAATTCAGCGCAAAGCGAACATCCCCCGCGTGTGTCGCGATCTTGTAACGGCATCAGACCGGCAGTGTGACCCGCATCACTAGCCCACCGCCCTCCCGGGGCTGGGCCGCGATGTGCCCGCCGTGCGCCCGGGCCACGGACCGCACGATGGACAGGCCGAGGCCCACACCCTTGTCGCTGCCCGTGCGCTCGGTACGGAGCCGCCTGAAGGGCTCGAAGAGGTTGTCGATCTCGTACGCCGGCACCACCGGCCCGGTGTTCGCGACATAGAGCACCGCCTGCCCGTGCTGGATCTCGGTGTTGACCTCCACCCAGCCGTCCTCGGGCACGTTGTAGCGCACCGCGTTCTGCACCAGGTTAAGGGCGATCCGCTCCAGCAGCACGCCGTTGCCCTGGACCACGGCCGGTTTGCGCGCGCCCCGGATCGTCACGCCCTTGGCCTCCGCCTCGGACAGCACCTGGTCGACGGCCTGGGAGGCCACCTCGGCCAGGTCGACCGGTTTGCGCTCGACAATCTGGTTGTCGCTGCGGGCGAGCAGCAGCAGGCCCTCCACGAGCTGCTCACTGCGCTCGTTGGTGGCCAGCAGGGTCTTGCCGAGCTGCTGCAGTTCCACGGGCGCGCCCGGGTCCGAGAGGTGCACCTCCAGGAGCGTGCGGTTGATCGCCAGGGGCGTGCGCAGCTCGTGCGAGGCGTTGCCGACGAAGCGCTGCTGGGCGGTGAAGGCCCGCTGGAGCCGCTCCAGCATGTCGTCGAAGGTGTCCGCGAGCTCCTTGAGCTCGTCGTCCGGGCCGTCCAGCTCGATCCGGCGGGACAGGTCCGAGCCGGCCACCGCGCGGGCGGTGCGGGTGATCCGGCCGAGCGGGGACAGCACCCGGCCGGCCATCGCGTAACCGAACGCGAAGGCGATCACGGCCAGGCCCAGCAGGGCGAGCAGCGAGCGGCTGAGCAGGTTGTCGAGGGCCGCCTGGCGCTGGTGGTCCACGCACTGGGCGATCGCGTTGTTGAAGTCCTGCAGCGGCACGGAGCTGGCCGTGCTGGCCATGTTGATCGCGGGACAGTTGTCGCTGGAGACCTGCAGCTCCTGGAACTTCACGATCTTGAACAGCGGCTGGTTGCCGGTGCTGATCGCCTGGGCGGCGAGCAGGTAGATGATCGACAGCAGCAGAATGCCGGCGATCAGGAACATGCCGCCGTACAGCAGGGTGAGCCGTATCCGGATGGTCGGGCGCAGCCACGGGAAGGCAGGCTGCGGCCTTCTGGGGTCCCAAGTGGGCTTCGGGGGTGCCTGCGGGGGTGCGGGAGTGGTGGCCACGGTCATCAGATCCGGTAACCCGAGCCGGGGACGGTGACGATCACCGGGGGCTCGCCCAGCTTGCGGCGCAGGGTCATCACGGTCACCCGCACGACGTTGGTGAACGGGTCGGTGTTCTCGTCCCACGCCTTCTCAAGGAGCTGCTCGGCGGAGACCACCGCGCCCTCGCTGCGCATCAGCACCTCCAGCACCGCGAACTCCTTGGGCGCGAGCTGGACCTCCTTGCCGTCGCGGAAGACCTCGCGGCGGTTCGGGTCGAGCTTGATGCCGGCGCGCTCCAGGACGGGCGGCAGCGGCACGCTGGTACGGCGGCCGAGGGCGCGAACGCGGGCGATGAGCTCGCTGAACGCGAAGGGCTTGGGGAGATAGTCGTCGGCGCCGATCTCCAGGCCCTCCACGCGGTCGCTGACGTCGCCGGACGCGGTCAGCATCAGCACACGGGTGGGCATGCCGAGCTCGACGATCTTGCGGCAGACGTCGTCGCCGTGCACGAGGGGGAGGTCACGGTCGAGGACGACCACGTCGTAGTCGTTGACGCCGATGCGCTCCAGGGCGGCCGCACCGTCGTACACGACGTCGACGGCCATGGCCTCCCGGCGCAGTCCGGTGGCCACCGCATCGGCGAGCAGTTGCTCGTCCTCGACGACGAGTACGCGCACGTCGCTTGTCCTTCCTCTGTCCACTCGCGTAGCGCGCACCGGCGCACACGGGCAGGGGGCTGCATGGGGTGTGTGACCTCCATCCTGCCCTTTTCGGCCATAAGTCGGCAGTAAGACAGGGGCCGGGCAGCGAGATCGGAGGCCGCCGGGCGGGAATGCGAGATTTTCTCCTGCGGTTGAGGTTTCCACGGAGGGGAGCGGGGGGAGGACGGCATGTACACCCCGCGATCACGCTCTGCATGTGCCGCAGCACCATGCGGTACGTACACCGCCGCTACAGCAGAGTGGACGTTGGGGGTGTCCGGCACCGTCGCCGCCCAGCAGGGCAGCGCTGGGCACCCGCGAGAGACGTGATCGCCCCTTCCCGACGGCACACCCCCGTGCCACCGACCCACGACCCAGGACGAGGGGGCGCAGCATGGACGCATTCACTGCAGGACTTCTGCAGCGCATAAAGACGACCGAGTCCGACCTCACGAGGGCTCGTGACGAGGGTGACGACTTCCTCGTCGAAGTGGAGCAGGCCGAGCTCGACGACCTGCGCCGCCTCGCAGCCGAACACGGTGTGGAAGTCGCGACCAGCGTCTGACAGTCCCGCAGCACAGCAGCACACCACCGCGAGAACAGGGCCCCGGCGAATCCAGCGCCGGGGCCCTGCTCGTACCTGATCCCTTCCCTCGCCACGGCGTTCGAGTCCTCTCGGCGGCGGAGAAGAGATCTCTTTCGCGGCAGCACGCCGGCCGCTCGGGACGACGGCACCCGGTCTCCCGGGCAGGGGTCCGAAGCTCCCGGGGAGGCCGCGGAGAGGTGTTCGCGAGGCGCCCGGAGCCCGGCCCTCCACCCCAGCGGTCGCCCTCCCGGTTCCGCCCTCCGACCGGGCTCCCCCGCCGATCTCTTCCCGCCGCAACGGCGCTCGGCCGTCACGGCCGTGACCGGCGGTGCCCGTCCACCCCACCACGCACTCCTGCCGACTCCGCCACCGCCGAATCGGGCTCCTCCACCGGCGATCACCTCACGCCGCAACGGCGCTCAGCCGTCACGGCCGTGACCGGCGGTGCCCGTCCACCCCACCACGCACTCCTGCCGACTCCGCCACCGCCGAATCGGGCTCCTCCACCGGCGATCACCTCACGCCGCAACGGCGCTCAGCCCTCGCGGCGGTGACCGGCGGTTCCGGACCTCCTCAGCCCCCGCGTGCGGCGCCCCTCAGTCGTGCCACGCTCCGAAGTCCTCCAGGAGGCGCTGGAGGGGTTCGAAGACGCCGGGTGTCCCGGCGACCGTGAGGTCGCGTGAGAGGGCTTCTCCGGGGCGGCCACCGGTGCGGGCGCCGGCCTCGCGGGCGATCAGGTCCCCCGCTCCCCAGTCCCACGCGTTCAGTCCGCGCTCGTAGTACCCGTCCAGCCGGCCGCAGGCCACGTCGCACAGGTCGACCGCCGCCGACCCGCTGCGCCGTATGTCGCGGAGCAGCGGGATCAGCCGGGCCGCGACCTCGGCCTGGTGGGCGCGGACGCCGGAGACGTAGTTGAAGCCGGTCGACACCAGCGCCTGGTCCAGCGGCGGCGCCGGGCGGCAGCGCAGCTCGCGCTCGCCGTCCCAGGCCCCGGTCGCCCAGGCCCCGCCGCCGCGCACCGCGTGGTACGTCTCGCCGCGCATCGGCGCCGCCACGACGCCGACCACGGTCTCCCCGTCCTGCTCGGCCGCGATGGAGACCGCCCAGGTCGGCAGGCCGTACAGGTAGTTGACCGTGCCGTCGAGCGGGTCGATCACCCAGCGGATGCCGCTCGTGCCCTCCGTGGACGCGCCCTCCTCGCCGAGGAAGCCGTCGTCCGGGCGGTGACCGGCGATCAGGTCGGTGATCAGCTTCTCCGCCGCGATGTCCATCTCGGTGACGACGTCGATCGGGCTGGACTTGGTCCGGGCCACGGCGAGGTCGGCCGGGCGCCCGTCCCTCAGCAGCTCGCCCGCGCGTGCGGCCGCTTCCCGGGCGAGGTCGAGCAGGTCCGTGTGCAGGGCGTCGGTCACGGGGCTCCTCACGCGTAGGGGCTGTCGGCGCCGGCCGCGGCGGGCCGGGGTGCGCGGGCCGGGCAGCAGCCGGCCGGACAGAGGTGGTGGCTCGCGCCGAGCGTGCCGAGGGCGCACGGTGTGACCTGCCGCCCGCTCTCCACGGCAGCCCGCTCCAGGATCAGGTCGCGGATCGCGGCGGCGAACCTGGGGTCGTCCCCGACGGTCGCGGACCGCCGTACCGGAAGGCCCAGCTCCGCGGCCTTGGCCGTGGCCTCCGTGTCGAGGTCGTAGAGGACCTCCATGTGGTCGGAGACGAAGCCGATGGGGGCCATCACGACGGCCGGGACGCCGGCGCCGTGCAGCTCCTCCAGGTGGTCGCAGATGTCGGGCTCCAGCCAGGGGATGTGCGGGGCGCCGGAGCGGGACTGGTAGACGAGCCGCCAGGGGTGGTCGACGCCGGTGCGCTCGCGGACCGCGTCGGCGATCAGCTGGGCCACGTCCAGGTGCTCCTCGACGTAGGCGCCGCCCTCGCCGTGCGTCTCGACGGGGCCGGACGTGTCGGCGGACGCGGTCGGGATGGAGTGGGTGGTGAAGGCGATGTGGGCGCCCGCGCGGACGTCCTCGGGGAGTTCGGCGAGGGATGCCAGCACGCCGTCGATCATCGGTTCGAGGAAGCCGGGGTGGTTGAAGTAGTGCCGCAGCTTGTCGACCTTCGGCCCTTCGAGGCCCTCGGCCGCCAGCGCGGCCAGCGAGTCGGCGAGGTTCTCGCGGTACTGGCGGCAGCCCGAGTAGGAGGCGTAGGCGCTGGTGGCGAGCACCAGGACGCGGCGGCGGCCGTCGGCGACCATCTCGCGCAGGGTGTCCGTCAGGTACGGCGCCCAGTTGCGGTTGCCCCAGTAGATCGGCAGGTCGAGGCCGTGCTCGGCGAAGTCCTTGCGCAGGGCGTCCAGCAGGCCGCGGTTCTGGTCGTTGATCGGGCTGACCCCGCCGAACAGGAAGTAGTGCTGCCCGACCTCCTTGAGGCGTTCCTTCGGGATACCGCGCCCGCGGGTCACGTTCTCCAGGAACGGGACCACGTCGTCCGGGCCTTCCGGGCCGCCGAAGGAGAGCAGGAGCAGGGCGTCGTAGGGGGTGGCATCGAGCGCGTCTGGCATGAGCCGATCCTGCCACCCGGCACTGACGGCCCGGAAACAGGAGCGTGAAGAGTCGGATTCGGGAGGTTTATCCCTGGTGCCGGGCGGGTGCACCCGGGCCCTCTCGCTCGTAAGCTGTATCAGCCGCAGTCACGCCTTACCCAGTACAGCCGTCGGAGACCCCGTGCCCAGCCCTTATCGCGCCCTTTTCGCCGCCCCCGGCACCAAGGGCTTCTCCGCCGCCGGCTTCGTCGGCCGGATGCCGCTGTCCATGATGGGCATCGGCGTGGTCACGATGATCTCCCAGCTCAGCGGTCGGTACGGGCTCGCGGGCGCACTGTCGGCCACCATCGCGCTGTCCGCCGCGGCGATCGGGCCGCAGGTGTCCCGGCTGGTCGACCAGCACGGCCAGCGCCGGGTCCTGCGCCCCGCCACCCTGCTCGCGCTCGCCGCGGCGGCCGCGCTGCTGTTCTCCGCGCACTACGGGTGGCCGGACTGGGTGCTGTTCGTGTGCGCCGCGGGGATCGGCGCGGTGCCGAGCCTGGGCGCGATGATCCGGGCCCGCTGGGCCGCCCTCTACCGGGGCACCCCGCAGTTGCACACCGCCTACTCGTTCGAGTCGGTCGTCGACGAGGTGTGCTTCATCTTCGGGCCGATCCTCTCCATCGGCCTGTCCACGACCTGGTTCCCGGAGGCGGGCCCGCTGCTGGCCGCCGGTTTCCTCGCGGCCGGCGTCTTCTGGCTGACCGCCCAGCGCGACACCGAGCCCGAGCCGCACCCGCGCGGGCACCACGGCGACGGTTCGGCGCTGCGCGCACCCGGCCTCCAGGTGCTGGTGGCGACCTTCGTCGCCACCGGAGCCATCTTCGGGGCGGTGGACGTGGTGACTGTCGCCTTCGCCGACGAACGCGGCCACAAGGGCGCCTCCAGCGTCGTCCTGGCGCTGTACGCGGCGGGTTCCTGCGCGGCCGGCGCCGTCTTCGGGCTCATGCGGTTCGCGGGGAGAGCGGAGCGCAGGTGGCTGCTGGGCATATGTGCGATGGCCGTGAGTATGATCCCCCTCCTACTGGTCGGAAACTTGCCGCTTCTGGCCGTGGCGCTGTTCGTTGCGGGCCTGTCCATCGCACCGACGATGATCACGACGATGTCCCTCATCGAAAAGCACGTACCTCGCGCGAAACTCACCGAGGGCATGACCTGGGTGAGCACCGGCCTCGCGGTCGGGGTGGCGCTCGGCTCCTCGGTCGCCGGCTGGGTGATCGACGCGGCCGGCGCCCGTGCCGGGTACGGGGTTCCGGCCGTGTCCGGGGCCGTCGCGGTCGCGGTCGGTTTCCTCGGGTACCGCCGGCTCAGCAGGCCGGTCACGGGTCGGGGAGGCACCGTTGGGCAGCACAGCGAGCGGGAAGAGCGGCACGTGGCGTAACTGGGGAGGGAATGTCACCGTCCGTCCCGCGCGGGAGGTCACGCCCGCCTCCGTGGACGAACTCGCGGCGGCCGTACGGCAGGCGGCGGAGGACGGCCTGAAGGTGAAGGCGGTTGGCAGCGGCCACTCCTTCACGGCGATCGCCGCGACCGACGGTGTCTCGATCCGCCCTCAACTGCTGACGGGCATCCGCAACATCGACCGCAGGGCCATGACCGTCACGGTCGAGGCCGGTACCCCGCTCAAGAGGCTCAATGTGGCGCTGGCCCGCGAGGGCCTGTCGCTGACCAACATGGGCGACATCATGGAGCAGACGGTCTCCGGGGCCACCAGCACCGGCACCCACGGCACCGGCCGGGAGTCCGCCTCGCTCGCCGCCCAGATCAAGGAACTTGAGCTCGTCACCGCCGACGGCTCGGTGCTCACCTGCTCCGAGAAGGAGAATCCGGAGGTCTTCACGGCTGCCCGGCTCGGCCTGGGCGCCCTCGGTATCGTCACCGCGATCACCTTCGCGGTGGAGCCGGTCTTCCTGCTCGCCGCGCGCGAGGAGCCGATGCCCCTGGACCGGGTCCTCGCCGAGTTCGACCAGCTCCGCACCGAGAACGAGCACTTCGAGTTCTACTGGTTCCCGCACACCGGCAACACCAACACCAAGCGCAACAACCGCAGCGCGGGGCCGCCGCAGCCGGTGAGCCGGCTGGCCGGCTGGTTCGAGGACGAGTTCCTCTCCAACGGCGTCTTCCACGGCGCCCAGCTGCTCGGCCGTGCGGCGCCCGCCGTCGTGCCGACGATCGCCCGGATCTCCAGCACAGCACTGTCCGCGCGGACCTATACGGACATCCCGTACAAGGTCTTCACATCCCCGCGCCGGGTGCGCTTCGTGGAGATGGAGTACGCCGTTCCGCGCGAGGCGCTGGTGGACACGCTGCGGGAACTGAAGGCGATGGTCGAGCGTTCCGGTCTCAAGGTCAATTTCCCGGTCGAGGTCCGCACCGCCCCGGCCGACGACATCGCCCTGTCCACCGCCTCCGCCCGGGACAGCGCGTACATCGCCGTGCACATGTTCCGGGGCACGCCGTACCAGGCGTACTTCACCGCCGCCGAGCGCATCTTCGTCGCGCACGAGGGGCGCCCGCACTGGGGCAAGGTGCACACGAGGGACGCGGAGTACTTCGCGAAGGCCTACCCCCGCTTCGGCGAGTTCACGGCGCTGCGGGATCGGCTCGATCCGAACCGGCTGTTCCAGAACGACTATCTGCGGAGGGTCCTGGGCCAGTAGCCGGGGACCGGGCGGGCGCGGGGGGCGTCCTCGGCTCCCCGCTCACGGATGCGCCCGGAGGAGCGTGAACCCACCGGGCACCGGGGGCGCTTGCACCCTCCCCGCCCCACGCCGACCGCGCCCCGGGCGCGTTGAGGCCGACCCGCCCCGGGCCCTCCCCCGCGCCGGTCTCGTCACCGGAACCAGGCCTTTCGTGCGTTCCCGAACCTCGCCCACTCTTCCCGCACTTGTTCGATCGGCGGCGGAAGAAGGGGACGTACGAACGAAACCATTGGTTCCGTTTCTGAGGATTGCGTGAAGTGTGCCACGTTCAAGATCGCCCCCGGCGGGCAAACTACGGCCGGGAGGCGGTTGTTGCCAGAAGTTGGGCGGCGCGCCAATCCACGCACGTGGCCCGAATGGAGTACTGTTGCGAGCCCTGGGTCCGGTCTCCCGCCAGGGCGTCCGAGGCCTTGCAGGACCGCCGGGAGGGGGCTAGTTGCACAGGGTGATGGAGTTGGTCACTTAGCGTTGCGAATAGGTAACCGTGCCATAACGGCGGTCCAGGGCCCGTGCCCGACACGCCGGGCAACTCGGCAAGGTTGTGGCAGGCTGCACCCGGGCAGGCCACACTCGACTAGCGGAAGCAGCGACGCACGTGACGTCGGCAGGCACCACCCGGGAGGTCCCCATGCCCGAACTGCGTGTCGTGGCCGTCTCCAATGACGGCACACGGCTGGTGCTCAAGGCTGCCGACTCTACGGAGTACACCCTTCCGATCGACGAACGGCTCCGTGCCGCCGTGCGCGGCGACCGGCCCCGGCTCGGTCAGATCGAGATCGAGGTCGAGAGCCATCTCCGACCCCGAGACATCCAGGCGCGGATACGGGCGGGCGCGACGGCGGAAGAGGTCGCGCAGCTCGCCGGGATCCCCGTCGACCGGGTGCGGCGCTTCGAGGGTCCGGTACTGGCCGAGCGCGCCTTCATGGCCGAGCGGGCTCGCAAGACGCCCGTCCGCCGGCCCGGCGAGAATTCCGGGCCCCTGCTCGGCGAGGCCGTGCAGGAGCGACTGGTACTGCGCGGCGCCGAGAAGGACACCGTGCAGTGGGACTCCTGGCGCCGCGACGACGGCACCTGGGAGGTCCTGCTCGTCTACCGGGTCGCGGGCGAACCGCACTCGGCGAGCTGGACCTACGACCCGCCCCGGCGGCTCGTTCAGGCGGTCGACGACGAGGCACGCTCGCTGATCGGCGAGTCCGACGACCTCGCCGTACCGGAGCCCAGCTTTCCGTTCGTACCGCGCATCGCGCGGCTGCCGCGCGACCGTCCGCTGGACCGTCCCGGCGACCGGGACCGCGAGCGGCCGGCCCTGCCCGCACAGTCGTCCGAACCGGCCGAGGAGACGACCGGCGAACGCGACTCGCTGACCAGCCTCCTGGAGGCGGTGCCGAGCTTCCGGGGCGACATGGTGGTCCCGGAGCGCCCCGTGGAGATCCCGGAGGAGCCCGCTCCGGAACCCGCACAGGAGGAGCCTCCGGCCCCGGCGGCCTCGGCCGGCTCCGCCTACGCGGACGTCCTCATGCCCCGCTCCGTCGGCAGCCACCGCGACCGGCTGATCGGCGCCACCGACCGCCAGGCCGAGGCCGACGGCGTCCGCCCCGGCCGCCGGGCCGCGGTGCCGAGCTGGGACGAGATCGTCTTCGGGACACGGCGCAAGAAGCAGGAGTAAGCAAGCGGGATCAGGAACGGGTCGTACGGCCGTACGAAGAGGGGGCACGCGTGCGTGCCCCCTCTTCCCGTTCCGCTACTGCGGGTCGGGGCCGACCGCCACCGGGCGGGACGGGTCGGCGGACCATTCCGACCACGAACCGACGTACAGCGCCGCCTCGATGCCCGCGACGGCCAGCGCCAGCACCTCGTGGGCGCCGGAGACACCCGAGCCGCAGTACACGCCCACCTCGGCCCCCTCGGAGGCGCCCAGGCCCTTGAAGCGGTCGCGGAGTTCGGCGGCGGGCAGGAAGCGGCCGTCCGCGCCGACGTTCTCGGTGGTCGGCGCCGACACCGCGCCCGGGATGTGACCGCCGACCCGGTCGATGGGCTCCACCTCACCCCGGTACCGCTCCCCCGCGCGGGCGTCGAACAGCACCCCCGAGCGGGCCAGCGCCGCCGCCCCGTCCGCGTCGAGCAACTGCCTCGCACCCGGGACAGGTTCGAAGTCACCTTCGACCGGCGAGATCACGTCTGTCGAAAGAGCGCCCTCCCAGGACGGCAACCCGCCGTCGAGGACCCGCACGTCCGGGTGACCCGTCCAGCGCAGCAGCCACCAGGCGCGCGCGGCCGCCCAGCCCTGTCCGCCGTCGTAGACCACGACCGGCCGGCCCGCCGACACCCCCGCGCGGCGCATCGCCGCGCCGAAGACGGCCAGGTCGGGCAGCGGATGCCGGCCGTTCGCGCCGGGCGGCGCGGCGAGTTCGCCGTCCAGGCGCACATGAACGGCGCCCGGCAGATGCCCGGCCGCGTAGGCCGCCCGGCCGTCGAAGGGCGGCGTGCCGGGCGCGGTCAGCTGCCAGCGGACGTCCAGCAGTACGGGCGGGTTCGGCCCGGTCAGGTCGTCGGCGAGTTCGGTTGCGGTGATGATGGCTTCCATGGCCCCATCCTTACGCCAGGGGTGGCCGCATCGTCCAGGTACGACTACTCTGCTCGGCCGGACAGGCTCGATCACCGGGCGTACGGGATCGGGCACATGCTGTACAGCTGATGGACACCCGGCGGCAATCGACCGGAAACGGGCGAGAAACGGCAGATCAGGCATCCTCGCGGCGAAGCCGCCCCACGGCCGTGGACGCACGGCGCCACGGAGGGTGCGAGCATCGGCACGGGGCGTGTCCGCGACTGCGGCACAACCGGTCCGGACAGCGGAAGCGACACGGCCACCGCGAGGGGCCGAGGAGAGAGTGACGATGACCGAGGTACGGGGAGCGGCCGGTCCGAACGGCGACACGCACGCTCGGCGCGCGCCCGGCACCCCCTGCTGGGTGAGTCTGATGGTGCACGGCTTGACGGCGACCGAGGAGTTCTACGGAGCCCTGTTCGGCTGGGAGTTCGAGCCCGGACCCCAGCAGCTCGGCCCCTGTGTGCGGGCCCTGCTCGACGGCCGGGAGGTCGCGGGCATCGGGCAGCTCCCGCCGGACCTGCATCTGCCGATCGCCTGGACGCCCTACTTCGCCTCGGACGACGTGGATCTGACGGCGGAGACGGCCCGGCTGTGCGGGGGAACGGTGGGTGTCGGCCCGCTCGACGCGGCCGAGGCCGGGCGGATGGCCATCGCCTGCGACCCCTCGGGCGCGGTGTTCGGCATCTGGCAGGCCTCGGCCCACCTCGGCACCTCCCTGACCGGCGTCCCGGGCACACCCGTCTGGGACGAGTTGCTCACCTTCGAGACGTCGAGTATCGCCAAGTTCTACGAGACGGTGTTCGGATACGAGGAGGAGCCGGTGGTGTCCGCCGACTTCGACTACGTGACCCTGCACGTCGGGGGCCGCCCGGTGGCCGGCCTCCACGGCGTCGGCCTCTCGCTGCCCCGGGACCGGGGGCCGCACTGGCTGACGTACTTCGAGGTGGCCGACGCGGACGCGACCCTGCGGGACGTCCCCGAACTGGGCGGCCAGGTGCTGAAACCGGCCCGGGACAGCGCACACGGACGGGTCGCGACGGTGGCCGACCCGGAGGGCGCGGTCTTCTCGGTGATCCAGAGTCCGCGCTGAGCCGGCGCTACGGGACCGGCAGTACGTCGGGGGACAGTGCCGCGGCGCGGGCCGTGGCGCTGGTCATGCGCCTGCGGTGGTGGCGACGGCACAGGACCTCGTAACCGACCTTTCCGGCCGACCCGTTGACATCCCCCACGACCACCTGGGCGCCCTCGACGACCATCTCGCCGTCGACCGTGCGGGCGTTGTGGGTGGCGCGGGCGCCGCACCAGCACAGGGCCTCCACCTGGAGCACCTCGACCCGGTCGGCCAGTTCCACCAGCCGCTGGGAGCCGGGGAACAGCTTGGAGCGGAAGTCGGTGGTGATGCCGAACGCGTAGACGTCCAGGCCCAGATCGTCGACCACGCGCGCGAGCTGGTCGATCTGCTCCGGCGCCAGGAACTGCGCCTCGTCGGCGATGACGTAGTCCGCTCGGCCGCCCTGCGAGAGGTGGTCGACCAGGTACGCGTACAGGTCCTGGCCGTCCTCGACCTCCACGGCGTCGGTGACCAGCCCGAGGCGGGAGGAGAGCTTGCCGTGGCCCGCGCGGTCGTCGCGGCTGAAGATCATGCCGACGAGGCCGCGCGCCGACCGGTTGTGCTCGATCTGCAGAGCCAGCGTCGACTTCCCGCAGTCCATCGTTCCGGAGAAGAACACCAGCTCGGGCATGGGGAGTTGAGCACCTTTCGGTCAGTGGTGGGCCAGGGTGTCAGGAGCGTACTTCGAGCAGCGGCACAAGCTGCTCGGCGGGGGTCATGGAGCCGTGGTTGCCGACCATCGCCGACTCCTTGGGCTCCCGCTCGGAGGCGATGATCAGGACGTCGTCGTGCGCGGCCGCGACGACGTCGCCGATCCGCTCGTACACCCGCTCGTCGAACCGGTCCGGCGGGCCGAACCAGCCCGCCGTGATCGCCTCGTCCCGGGAGGCCACCCAGAACTGCTCGCCGAGCACCTCGCGCCAGCAGGTCAGGACGTCGCCCGCGGCACCGGGCACCGCGTAGACGTGCCGGGCCCGCCCCTCGCCGCCGAGCAGGGCGACGCCGGCGCGCAGCTCCCAGTCCTCGTCGAAGTCGATGCGGTGCTGCTCGTCGAACGGGATGTCGACCATGCCGTGGTCGGCGGTGACGTACAGCGCGCTGCGCGCCGGGAGCTGTTCGGCGAGCCGCTGGACGAGCCGGTCGACGTGCATGAGCTGGCCGCGCCAGGTGTCGGAGTCGACGCCGTAGCGGTGCCCCGCTCCGTCCAGTTCGGCGTAGTAGGTGTACACCAGGGAGCGGTCGGCGGCGGCGAGCTGGTCCGCCGCGAGGTCCATGCGCTCCTCGCCGGTCAGCCGTCCGTGGAACGTTCCGCCGCTGAGCGCGACCTTGGTGAGCGGGGTGCGCTCGAAGGCCGGGGAGGACACCTGGGCCGCGTGCACGCCGGCGTCCTGGGCGAGCTGGAAGACGGTGGGGTACGGCTGCCAGGCGGCCGGGTCGGTCCAGGGCTGCCAGCGCAGCTGGTTCATCAGCTGCTGGGTCTGCGGGTTGCGGACCGTGTAGCCCGGCAGGCCGTGGGCGCCGGGCGGCAGGCCGGTGCCGACGGAGGCGAGGGAGGTCGCGGTGGTCGCCGGGTAGCCGGCGGTGATCGGCCGGCCCGTGCCGCCGCGCGAGCTGCCGAGCAGCGCGGTGAGGAAGGGCGCCTCGTCCGGGTGGGCCCTGATCTGCTCCCAGCCGAGTCCGTCGATCAGGAAGACGCAGTTGCGGTCGGCGGGCGTCAGCTCCGTGATCGACGCGGTCATTCCGGGTACGGCCATGCCCGCGGCCAGGGTGGGCAGCAGGTCGGCGAGGGAACCGCTGCCGTACTCGGGCAGCGGTGCGGAGCCGAGGGCGAGCGGTTCGGGATGGTCCCAGGCGGCGTACGCCATCAGCGGGTGACGTCCGCGGTCGCCTCGGAGATGGCCTGCGCGAAGGCGAGCGCCTGGCGCACCGTCTCCGGGCCGTCCCCGGCCTCGCTGACCCGCAGGCTGAGGTCGTCCGCCGTGGAGCTGCCGGTGTAGCCGTGGTCGGCCTCGCAGTTGGGGTCGCCGCAGGCGGCGGGCTCCAGGTCGATGCGGGAGACGGCGCCCCAGCCGATGGTCAGCACGATCTCGCGGGGCAGGGTGCCCGGCGTGTACTGCTCCGGGTTGGCCACCACCCGGCTGACCACGACCGACGAGATCCGGCCGAGCTTGACCGACTCGGTGGAGGTGGTGGCGTACGGGGTCGGGGAGGTGCTGTCGGCGGCCTGCTCGTCGGTGTGGCTGACGATGAAACGGTTGCCGGTGAGGACGAGCACCGTCACATGCCGCCGCACCTCGTTCTGGTCGAACGTCGTCTCCTGGTGGACCAGGTACGACCGGATCGGCTCGCCGCCCACTGCGGCCTCCACCGCCTCGGCCACGAGGGCCGGGTAGTAGCCGCTGCGCTCGATCGCGACGCGCAGCCCCTGGGTCGTCGTACTGGTCTTGGCCATGGCGTCCATCCTAATCCGTGGTCAAGGGGACCCGGGCCAGTCGCGCACGACCGCGTCCGACGCCGCGCCCGTCGCGCGCGGCCGCGTCGAACGCCGCCGACGGGTAGGGGCGTTCCTCCCGGCCGGCGGGCGGTTCGGGGTCGGTTCAGTAGGCGGGCAGGGTGCGCGGGCCCAGATCGTCGCGGGCCGGCGGTGGCGCGAGGCGCACGGTGGCTCCCAGGACGCTCACGCCCTCCCGCGCGACCACGACCGGTTCCAGAGTGACCGCGACCACCTCGGGGTGGTCGTCGACCAGCCGGGAGACCCTGAGCAGCAGCTCCTCCAGGGCGGGGGTGTCGACGGGGGCCGAGCCGCGCCAGCCGAACAGCAGGGGCGCGGTCCGGATCGAACGCACCAGCGAGGTCGCGTCCCGGTCGGTGACCGGAACCAGCCGGTGTGCCATGTCCCCGAGCAGCTGCGAGGCGGCCCCGGCGAGGCCGAAGGAGACCACGGCCCCGGCAGCCGGGTCGATCACGGCCCGTACGACGGTGTCGACGCCCCGGGGCGCCATCCGCTGCACCACCGGCCGCAGCTCCTCGGGCGGCCCGAACAGCTGGCTCAACTCGTCGTACGCCCGGCGCAGTTGCTCCTCGTCCGCCAGGTCGAGCCGCACTCCGCCCAGGTCGGCGCGGTGGCGCAGGTGGGGGGCGGTGGCCTTGAGGGCGACGGGACAGCCGAGGGTACGGGCGGCTTCGACGGCGGCCTCGGGGGTGGGGGCGGGCAGCGCGCGGTGCACGCCGATGCCGTACGTGCCCAGGAGCCGGCAGGTCTCCTCTGCGCCGATGGTGAGCCCCTCCCCCCGCTCCAGCAGCGCGCCGATCAGCTCGGCGGCGCCTCTCTCGTCGATGTCGTCGTACTCGGGCACCTTCCCGGGCTCGGCGGCCGCCCGCCGCCACTGCCCGTACCTCACGGCCTCGGCGAGAGCACGCACGGCGCGTTCGGCGGCGGGGTAGGCGGGGATGAGGCGGGAGTAGGGGTGGGGGGCAGGGGGCTTCGCCGGTGCCACGGCGGGCAGGCGTTCCCCTCCCGCGGCGGGCAGGCGTTCCGCCCCCGCGGCGGGCCCTCGTTCCGCCCCCGCGGTAGGCAGGCGTTCCCCTCCCGCGACGGGCAGGCGTTCCGCTCCCCCGGCGGGCCCTCGTTCCGATCCCGCGGTAGGCAGGCGTTCCCCTCCCGCGGTAGGCAGGCGTTCCCCTCCCGCGGTAGGCAGGCGTTCCCCTCCCGCGGTAGGCAGGCGTTCCCCTCCCGCGGTAGGCAGGCGTTCCCCTCCCGCGGTGGGCAGGCGTTCCGCAGGGCGGAACGGGTGGGCACCGCCACCAGTGCCGGGTGCCATCGCACCGGCGGTGGGTGCGGTACGGCCCGCGGCCGAAAGCGCCTCCGCAAGCCCCCCGAGCTCCACGTGCACCACCAGCACAGGCTTCCCGGGAACCTCCTCGGCCGCCGACCGCAGCGCCTCCGCCAGCTCCGCGTCCCCGACCGTCCCCTCCCCGATCGTCGGAATCGCCGTGACGACCACCGCGTCGCACGACTGGTCCGCCAGCGCCCGCGACAGCGCCCGGTGGAAGTCCGCCGCGGTCGCCCCGGTCGTCAGGTCCAGCGGCCGGGCCGGGCGCAGCCCCTCCGCCAGGCAACGGTCGTACGTCAGCAGCCCGAGCGATTCCGAGTTCCCGAGAATCGCCACCCGCGGTCCCGCCGGCAGCGGCTGCCGCGCGAGCAGCAGCCCCGCGTCGACCAGCTCGGTGATCGTGTCGACGCGGATCACCCCGGCCTGCCTCAGCAGCGCGGACACCGTCGCGTGCGGCAGCCGCGTCGCCCGTACCGCGTGGCCCGGCGGGGCCTGCCCCGCGCCCTGGACCACGACCAGTGGCTTCGCGGTCCCCGTCCGCCGGGCGAGGCGGGTGAACTTGCGCGGGTTGCCGATGGACTCCAGGTACATGAGGACGACGTCGGTCTCGGGGTCGTCGTACCAGTACTGGAGGACGTCGTTGCCGGAGACGTCCGCGCGGTTGCCGGACGACACGAAGGTGGAGACGCCCGTGGTGCCGGTGACACCGCCGCCCCGCCGGTGCAGCCGGGACAGCAGGGCGATGCCGATGGCGCCGGACTGCGCGAACAGGCCGATGCGGCCCGGGCGGGGCATCTCGGGTGCGAGGGAGGCGTTCAGCCTGACGGCGTCCGCGGTGTTGATGATCCCGAAGGCGTTGGGGCCGATGATGCGCATGCCGTACGTGCGCGCCTGCCGGACGAGCGCGCGCTGGCGCTCGCGGCCGTCGGGGCCGCTCTCCGCGTAGCCGGCCGCGAGGACGACGAGTCCCTGGACGCCGTGTTCGCCGCACTCGGTGACGGCCTCGGGCACGCGCTCGGCGGGCACGGCGACCACCGCGAGGTCGACAGGGCCGTCGATGTCCCGCACCGAGCGGTGCGCGGGCACCCCGTCGACCTCCTTGAGGTCGTCCGGGAAGGCCTGGTTCACGGCGTGCAGGCGGCCGGTGTAGCCGGCGTCCCGGAGGTTGCCGAGGACGCTGCGGCCGACCCCGCCGGGCGCGCGGCCGACGCCGATCACGGCCACGGAACCGGGCGCCAGCAGCCGTCGTACCGAACGGGCCTCCGCACGCTGCTCCCGGGCGCGCTGCACGGCGAGGGAGCGGTCGGTGGGCTCCAGGTCGAACTCCAGGCGGACGACGCCGTCCTCGAAGCTGCGCTTCTGGGTGTAGCCGGCGTCCGTGAACACCTTGATCATCTTGCTGTTGGCGGGCAGCACCTCGGCGGCGAAGCGCCGGATCCCGCGCTCGCGCGCGACGGCCGCGATGTGCTCAAGGAGGGCGGAGGCCACACCCCGCCCCTGGTGGGCGTCCTGGACGAGGAAGGCGACCTCGGCCTCGTCGGCGGGCGCGGTGGCGGGCGTCCCGTCGGCGCCAATGCGGTCATAGCGTACGGTTGCGATGAACTCGCCGCCGATGGTGGCCGCGAGTCCCACCCTGTCCACAAAGTCGTGGTGCGTGAAGCGGTGGACGTCCTTGGCGGAGAGCCTGGGGTAGGGCGCGAAGAAGCGGTAGTACTTCGACTCGTCCGAGACCTGCTCGTAGAAGCTGACCAGGCGGTCGGCGTCATCAACGGTGATGGGCCGGATGCGTGTGGTACCGCCGTCGCGCAGCACCACGTCGGCCTCCCAGTGGGACGGGTACTCGTGCCGGTCCTGCGGGTCCGCCGGGGTCTGCATGGGCCCCAGAGTACGGCTCGCGTCCGACAACGGCGCGAGGCAGTCTGTGGAGGACGGAAGCCGGACCGAGGCCGCGGTCCGGCGACACACCCGGAGGGGCTCACACCCGCTCCGGGGATGCTTCACGATATGGAAAACTGGTCTAGACAACCCTGAACACCGAAGGGCAGCATCACATGGCTGAGCGCCGCGTCAACGTCGGCTGGGCCGAGGGCCTCCACGCCCGCCCCGCTTCCATCTTCGTCCGAGCCGCCACGGCCGCAGGCGTCCCGGTCACGATCGCCAAGGCCGGGGGCAACCCCGTCAACGCGGCCTCCATGCTGGCTGTCCTGGGGCTGGGCGCCCAGGGCGGCGAGGAAGTCGTCCTCGCCTCCGAGGCCGAGGGCGCGGACGTCGCCCTCGACCGCCTGGCCAAGCTGGTCGCCGAAGGTCTTGAGGAGCTCCCCGAGACCGTCTGAGCATCCAGCACCCGCACGTCCGGGGCCGCGCCGACTCCCACGGGGTCGGCGCGGCCCCGTCGTCCGCCCGGACCTGCGCCGCGATTCCCTGGCAGCCGGCCACGGCTTCACGACGGGGCGGCACACGGCTCCACGAAGTCCCCGAGCGTTTGTGAAGGCCCCGCCCAGTAGTTTGTGAAGGCCCCGGACCCGGCTTACGCCCGGCTTTACCGCGGGCACACGAAAGAGGCGCGAGCGTTAATTCCCGGCGCGCACGAATTCGGGCACAGAAAACAGACCCCCACCGAATAACACCTCTTTGTATACGGCGCGCTTGTTAATGCCGCAGGCCCGACATGTTTACGGGGTGTTGCGAAGTCCTCACACCGTTCGCCCGTTCGGTGGGGCCGGGGAAGCGGAGCCGGTGGGAGGCCGTCGAGCGCTCGGTGTGCAGTGCCGTGATCGCCCGGGCGCGCTCGCCGTCGCCGCGCGCCACCGCGTCCACGATGGCGCCGTGCTCCGTCCATGACTCCACGGGGTTGGCGGGTGTCTCCACCGTGTACATCCAGGTGATCTTGTGCCGCAGCTGGGTCAGCGTCGAGGTCAGGGCGTGGCTGCCGGAGGCCTGGGCGAGCGTCTCGTGGAACCAGCCGCCCAGGGAGCGCAGGTCCTCGCTGTTACCGCGCCTGGCCCGCTCCTGGCCCAGCCTGACCAGTCCGCGCAGCACCTTGAGGTGGGCCTCGGAGCGGCGCTGGGCGGCCCGAAAGGCGCCGAGCGGCTCCAGGAGCGTGCGCATCTCCAGCAGGTCGGCGGCCTCCTGCTCGCTCGGTTCGGCGACGCACGCGCCCGCGTGCCGGCGCGTCACCACGAAGCCCTCGGCCTCCAGGGTGCGCAGGGCCTCGCGGACCGGGACGCGCGAGACGCCGTAGCGGCGGGCCAGGAGTTCCTCGGTGAGCCGGCTGCCCCGCTCGTGGACCCCCGCGACGATGTCGTCCCGGATCGCCGTGCATACCGAGTGCGCCGGAATACGCATGACCGACCTCCGCCTTAATCCCCGTGAAACGCCGCCGAGTGGCGTCCGTTCCGTGACTCTATTGCAATGAGCGGGAATTTCCGACGGCGGGCCGGAATCCAGGGATATATTTTGGACAGCCGGGGCACGAAAACGACGAAAGCCCCGGCGCGGGGGTCGGGGCTTCGGAACATCTCACGAGTCGTTGTCGCCGGACTGGCAGCGGTTCGCCTCGCTGGTCGGGTACGGGTGCGTGGGGGTTGCTCGCGCAGTTCCCCGCGCCCCTTTCGGGGCGCGTCACGCGCAGCGCCCCGAAAGGGGCGCGGGGAACTGCGCAACCAGCCACGACGCATCCGCACGCATCGCGACCACGTCGGCCCAGGCGCGGCGCCCCTGTCCGGCTCCCGTCAGACGTTCACGCCGTGCTTGCGGAGATAGGCGACCGGGTCGACGTCGGAGCCGTAGTCCGGGGTGGTGCGGGCCTCGAAGTGGAGGTGGGGGCCGGTGGTGTTGCCGGTCGCGCCGGAGAGGCCGATCTGCTGGCCGGGGGTGACCTTCTGGCCCACCGAGACGCCGATGGAGGAGAGATGGCCGTACTGGGTGTACATGCCGTCGGCCATCTTGATGACGATCTCGTTGCCGTACGCCCCGCCCCAGCCGGTGGAGACGACCGTGCCGGTTCCGACCGCGTGCACCACGGTGCCGCTCGCGGCGTGGAAGTCGATGCCGGTGTGGGCGCCGGAGGACCACAGGGAGCCGCCGGTCTTGTAGCCGGTGGAGACGTAGGAGTCGCTGATCGGCGCGACGAAGGTGTTCAGGCGCTTGCGCTCGGCCGCACGGGCGGCGCGTGCCTTGGCCGCGCGCTCCTTCCTGGCCTGCTCGGCGGCCTTCTCGCGGGCGGCCTCCTCGGCCGCCTTGCGTTCGGCGACGGCCTTCTGGGCCGCGGCCTGGGCGTCGATCTGCTCGGCGACGGAGTCGCTGATCGTGATGACCGGGGTGAGGCCGGTCTGCTCGACGGAGTTCTCGGCGGCGAGCGCCGGGGCGGCGGAGACGGTGCCGATGACACCCGTGGTGGTGAGGGCCGCGATACCGGCGGCCTGCGCGGTGGTGCGCTTCACCCGGCCGGGACGACGGTGCTTCCCGGAGGCGCACATGAACGCCATGTAGAGGCTGGTCCTTTCCTTCCCTCTCGCCTACCGGGTTAGCTGACGGGTTCGGAGCAGGAAGGTCTCCTACGGGCCCCCTCGCGACACGCGCGGGCGCCCGATTCACCCCAGGGACTGCGTGGGTCCCCGGCTCCCCTGGCTCGCGCCGTACGGGGACTCGGCGATGGCTGTCCGGTGCCGCGGGCGCGGCGTACTGCCTGACGGACAGCCCGGAAGAACCTATGAGGGGCTGCTTTCAATACCCAAACGGATCACGGTTTTTGTAGCGCATCCCACAGGGCAGACAGGCAACCTCCGCCCCAATTCGGACATACGAGAGCCCTGGTGACCGACGGTCACCAGGGCTCCGCACGCGCGCGTGGAACCGCGTGGGGCTACTCCGCCGCGACGACCGTGACTTCGCCGATCCCGAGCGCCTCGACTGGCTCCTTGATCTGTGCCGCGTCCCCGACGAGGACGGTCACCAGACGGTCCACCGGGAAGGCGTTCACGACCGCCGCGGTGGCCTCCACCGTGCCGGTGGTGGCGAGTTGCCGGTAGAGCGTGGCCTGGAAGTCATCCGGCAGGTGCTGCTCGACCTGGTCGGCCAGGGTGCCGGCGACGGCCGCCGCCGTCTCGTACTTGAGCGGCGCCACCCCGACGAGGTTCTGCACGGCCACGTCGCGCTCGGCGTCCGTGAGGCCCTCGGCCGCGAGCGTGCGCAGCACCGTCCACAGGTCCATCAGTGCCGGGCCGGTGTTCGGGGTGTCCACGGAGCCGCTGATGGCGAGCATCGAGGCGCCGGTGCCGTCGGGGGCGGAACGCAGGACCTGCCCGAAGGAGCGGACGCCGTAGGTGTAGCCCTTCTCCTCGCGCAGGACGCGGTCCAGGCGGGAGGTGAGGGTGCCCCCCAGGCAGTAGGTGCCGAGCACCTGGGCGGGCCAGACGCGGTCGTGCCGGTCGGGGCCGACGCGGCCGATGAGCAGCTGGGTCTGGACGGCGCCTGGCCGGTCCACGATGACGACCCGGCCGGTGTCGTCGGCGGTGACCGGCGGGACCGGCCGGGGCTGGGCGGTGGAGCCGCGCCAGGCGCCCAGGGTCTCGCCGAGCAGCTCGTCCAGGTCGATGCCGGTCAGGTCGCCGACGACGACCACGGTGGCCGTGGCGGGTCGGACGTGCCGGTCGTAGAACGCGCGGACGGCAGCCGCGTCGATCTTCTCGACGGTGTCCTCGGTGCCCTGGCGCGGACGGGACATCCGCGCGGTCGACGGGAACAGCTCCTTGTAGAGCTCCTTGGCGGCCCGGCGGCTGGGGTTGGCCAGCTCGTGCGGGATCTCGTCCAGGCGGTTGCGGACCAGCCGCTCGACCTCGCTCTCGGCGAAGGCGGGCGCCCTCAGGGCGTCGGAGAGCAGCCCGAGACCCTTGGCCAGCCGGGAGGCCGGGACCTCCAGGCTGACGCGGACGCCGGGGTGGTCGGCGTGCGCGTCGAGGGTGGCGCCGGCCCGCTCCAGCTCGGCGGCGTACTCCTCGGCGGCGTGCTTGTCGGTGCCCTCGGAGAAAGCGCGCGCCATGATCGTGGCGACGCCGTCCAGGCCGGCCGGCTCGGCGTCCAGGGGCGCGTCCAGGAGCACCTCGACGGCGACGACCTGCTGGCCGGGGCGGTGGCAGCGCAGCACGGTCAGGCCGTTGTCCAGGGTGCCGCGCTCGGGGGCGGGGAAGGCCCAGGGCCTGGCCTCGCCCGGCTGCGGCTGGGGGTGGAAGTCCATGGTGGCGAGCTCGGTCACTTGGCCGTCTCCTCGTCGTTGTCGCCGGCTTCGACCGTGGCTTCGGCCTCGGGGTCCTCGGGTACGTCGGCGTCCTCCACCGCCTCCGGGGACTTGGGTTCGTAGACGAGCACCGCGCGGTTGTCGGGACGCAGGCGGGCCTTGGCGACCTCCTGGACCTCCTCGGGGGTGATCTGGAGAACGCGCTGGACGGCGGTCAGGGCGAGCTGCGGGTCGCCGAACAGGACGGCGAACCGGCACAGTTCGTCGGCGCGGCCCGCGACGGTGCCGAGCCGGTCCAGCCACTCGCGCTCCAACTGGGCCTGAGCGCGCTCCATTTCCTCGGGCGTGGGGCCCTCCGCGGCGAACCGGGCGAGCTCCTCGTCGATGGCGGCCTCGATGACCGGCACCTCGACGTCACCGGAGGTCTTCACGTCGAGCCAGCCCAGGGAGGGCGCCCCGGCGAGCCGCAGCAGCCCGAAGCCGGCGGCGACGGCCGTACGGTCGCGCCGCACCAGGCGGTTGTAGAGGCGGGAGGACTCGCCGCCGCCGAGGACGGTGAGGGCCAGATCGGCCGCGTCGGACGCGCGCGTGCCGTCCTCCGGGAGCCGGTAGGCGGCCATCAACGCGCGCGCGGGCACCTCCTCCACGACGACCTCGCGCAGCTGCTCGCCGATGACGTCGGGCAGCGAGCCGTCGCGCGGGGTGGGCTTGCCGTCGTGCGCCGCGATGGAACCGAAGTACTTCTCGATCCAGGCGAGTGTCTGCTCCGGGTCGATGTCGCCGACGACCGACAGGACGGCGTTGTTGGGCGCGTAGTAGGTGCGGAAGAACGCGCGCGCGTCCTCCAGGGTGGCCGCGTCCAGGTCCGCCATCGAGCCGATCGGCGTGTGGTGGTAGGGGTGGCCCTCCGGGTAGGCGAGCGCGGTCAGCTTCTCGAAGGCGGTGCCGTAGGGGACGTTGTCGTAGCGCTGGCGGCGCTCGTTCTTGACGACGTCCCGCTGGTTCTCCATCGACTCGTCGTCGAGGGCGGCGAGCAGGGAGCCCATGCGGTCGGCCTCCAGCCAGAGGGCGAGCTCCAGCTGGTGGGTGGGCATGGTCTCGAAGTAGTTGGTGCGCTCGAAGCTCGTGGTGCCGTTGAGCGAGCCGCCGGCGCCCTGGACGAGCTCGAAGTGGCCGTTGCCCGTCACCTGGGCGGAGCCCTGGAACATCAAGTGCTCGAAAAGGTGAGCCAGGCCGGTACGGCCCTTGACTTCGTGCCGGGAACCGACGTCGTACCAGAGGCAGACCGCCGCGACCGGGGTCAGGTGGTCCTCGGAGAGCACCACGCGCAGACCGTTGGCCAAGCGGTGCTCGGTCGCTGCCAGGCCTCCGGAGCCTGTCTCGGCCGTGGTCGTGTGACCCATGGGCATGTACGTCCCTTCGCTCGCGGACGCGGTCTCGAACCGCGGTTTTTCTGCCGGTCCTGCCACTGTATGCAAGCGTGCGGGGACCCGGCGAAGTTCCCGCACGACGTACGCCCACAGCGGATCGTGCGCGCGGATCGCGTAGCCTGCGTCCCACCCGCCCTGTGACGGCTTCCGACACCGGGGCGGTCCGCGGCGCCCGGGCTCTGGCCCGGGTTGTCAGTGCCGCGGTCCACAATGGTCTGCGTCAGATCCGTTCACGCATGAGCAAGGAGCCGGCAGCGATGGCCCGCCGCAGCACGAAGACCCCGCCGCCCGACGACGCGTTCGAGGAGAGGATCCTCGACATCGACGTCGTGGACGAGATGCGCGGCTCCTACCTTGAGTACGCGTACTCGGTCATCTACTCGCGCGCCCTGCCGGACGCCCGCGACGGCCTCAAGCCGGTGCACCGGCGGATCGTCTACCAGATGAACGAGATGGGGCTGCGCCCCGAGCGCGGCTATGTGAAGTGCGCGCGCGTGGTCGGCGAGGTGATGGGCAAGCTGCACCCGCACGGCGACTCGTCGATCTACGACGCGCTGGTGCGCATGGCCCAGCCGTTCTCGATGCGCGTCCCGCTGGTCGACGGCCACGGCAACTTCGGCTCGCTGGGCAACGACGACCCGCCGGCCGCCATGCGGTACACCGAGTGCCGGATGGCCGAGGCGACCAGCCTGATGACCGAGTCGATCGACGAGGACACGGTCGACTTCGCGCCCAACTACGACGGCCAGGAGCAGGAGCCGGTGGCGCTGCCCGCCGCCTTCCCGAACCTGCTGGTCAACGGCTCGTCGGGCATCGCGGTCGGCATGGCGACCAACATGCCGCCGCACAACCTCGGCGAGGTGATCGCGGCCGCCCGCCACCTGATCCGCTACCCGAACGCGGACCTGGACACGCTGATGAAGCACGTCCCGGGCCCCGACCTGCCCACCGGCGGCCGGATCGTCGGCCTGGAGGGCGTCCGGGACGCGTACGAGACGGGCCGCGGCACCTTCAAGATCCGGGCCACGGTGGCGGTGGAGACGGTGACGGCCCGCCGCAAGGGCCTGGTCATCACCGAACTGCCGTTCACGGTCGGCCCCGAGAAGGTCATCGGCAAGATCAAGGACCTGGTCAACGCCAAGAAGCTGCAGGGCATCGCCGACGTCAAGGACCTCACCGACCGCGAGCACGGGCTGCGCCTGGTCGTCGAGATCAAGAACGGTTTCGTGCCGGAGGCGGTCCTGGAGCAGCTCTACAAGCTGACGCCGATGGAGGAGTCCTTCGGTATCAACAACGTGGCGCTGGTGGACGGCCAGCCGCTCACGCTGGGCCTGAAGGAGCTTCTTGAGGTCTACCTCGACCACCGCTTCGACGTGGTCCGCCGGCGCAGCGAGTTCCGCCGCGGCAAGCGTCGCGACCGGCTGCACCTGGTGGAGGGCCTGCTCACCGCCCTCGTCGACATCGACGAGGTCATCCGGCTGATCCGCTCCAGCGAGAACAGCGCGGAGGCCAAGCAGCGGCTGATGGAGCGGTTCTCGCTGTCGGAGATCCAGACGCAGTACATCCTCGACACGCCCCTGCGCCGCCTGACCAAGTACGACCGCATCGAGCTGGAGGCGGAGAAGGACAAGCTCACGGCGGAGATCGCCGAGCTGACCCGGATCCTGGACTCGGACGCGGAGCTGCGCAAGCTGGTCTCGGCGGAACTGGCCGCGGTGGCCAAGAAGTTCGGCACCGAGCGGCGCACGGTCCTGCTGGAGGCGTCGGGCGCCGCGGCGGCCGTGGTGCCGCTCCAGGTGGCCGACGACCCGTGCCGGGTGCTGCTGTCCTCGACGGGCCTGCTGGCGCGCACGATGAACGGCGAGCCGTTCCCGGAGGACACCGACGGCAGGCGCGCCAAGCACGACGTCATCGTCTCGGCGGTTCCCGCGACCGCGCGCGGCGAGGTCGGGGCGGTGACCTCGACGGGCCGCCTGCTGCGCATCAACGTCGTGGACCTCCCCCAGCTCCCGGAGACCGCGACCGCCCCCAACCTCGCGGGCGGCGCGCCGCTCTCCGAGTTCCTCTCGATTCAGGACGGCGAGTCGGTGGTCTGCCTGACCACGCTTGACGAGTCCTCGCCGGGTCTCGCCCTCGGCACCGAACAGGGCGTGGTCAAGCGTGTGGTCCCCGACTACCCGTCCAACAAGGGCGAGTTGGAGGTCATCACCCTCAAGGAGGGCGACCGGATCGTCGGCGCGGTGGAGCTGCGCACCGGCGAGGAGGACCTGGTCTTCATCACGGACGACGCACAACTGCTGCGTTACCAGGCCTCCCAGGTGCGCCCGCAGGGCCGCCCGGCGGGCGGTGTGGCGGGCATCAAGCTCACGGAGGGCGCGAAGGTCATCTCCTTCACGGCCGTCGACCCGGCGGCCGACGCGGTCGTCTTCACGGTGGCCGGCTCGCGCGGCACGCTCGACGACTCGGTGCAGACCACGGCCAAGCTGACCCCGTTCGACCAGTACCCGCGCAAGGGCCGGGCCACCGGTGGCGTGCGCTGCCAGCGGTTCCTGAAGGGCGAGGACTGCCTGTCCTTCGCCTGGGCGGGCCCGGTCCCGGCGAAGGCGGCCCAGAAGACCGGCACCCCGGCCGACCTCCCGGAGATCGACCCCCGCCGCGACGGCTCCGGCGTGTCGCTCGCGAAGACGGTGTCGGTGGTGGCGGGTCCGGTCTAGGCCTCGTCCCCGTCGTCGGGGCCTTCCGCCAGGCCCTGTACATACCGCAGGACGCCCCACATGCCGTGTTCGTCGGCGTGTGGGGCGTCGTTCGTGCACGCCTCCAGCTCCTTGCGCAGCGCGGCCGCGTCGATGCCGGAGCCGATCAGTACGAGTTGCGTGAGCCGCTCCTCGCCGGGTCCCCAGGCTTCGGGGTAGAACCGCAGAAACCGGCCCACGGCATGCACGGCGTACCGGTTGCGCGTGTCGTACGGCCCGAAGTCGACGTACCCCTTGATCCGGTAGAGCCCCTCGGGCCGGCCGTCGAGGAAGGTCATCAGCCCACGGGGGTCGAGGGGCAGCTCGGAGGCGAAGGACAGGCTGTCGTAGGCGGTGTGCAGGTGTCCCTCGTGGGTGCCGTCGTCGTCGTGGCCGTGGCGGTCGTGCAGGTCGTCGAAGGACAGCTGTCCGATGCGCTCCTCGCCGGGGCGGCAGTCGAACAGGAACTCGGGGTCGATCCGGCCGTAGGTCGCCGGGACGACGGCGGCCCCGCGGTCGCTGAGCGACCGCACGAGCCCGAGGACGCGCTCGCCGCCCGCCGCGGCCTGGTCGAGCTTGTTGACGACGACCAGGTCGGCGAGAGCCAGATGCCGGTCGATCTCGGGGTGCTTCGCGCGCGTGCCGTCGAACTCGGCGGCGTCGACGACCTCGACCAGGCCGCCGTAGACGATCCCGGGATGCTCGCTGGCGAGCAGCATCCGGACGAGTTCCTGGGGTTCGGCGAGACCGCTGGCCTCGATCACGATGACGTCGACACCGGTGGCGGGGCGCGCAAGGCGCTCCAGGTAGACGTCCAGTTCACCGGGGTCGACGGCACAGCACAGGCACCCGTTGCCGAGGGAGACGGTCGAGTCGCCGAGGGCCCCGGCCACGGCCATCGCGTCGATCTCGATGGCCCCGAAGTCATTGACGATCGCCCCGATCCGGCTGCCCCCGCTGCGATGCAGCAGGTGGTTGAGGAGCGTGGTCTTCCCGGACCCCAGGAATCCGGCGAGGACGACTACCGGGATCTGCCGGGAGGTGGGGCGCTGCTCCAACGGGGGGCCTCTTTCGCGTGGGCGGTGGTGGCGGGCCTCCAGGATAGGAAACGGCCGGGCCACGCCCGTGCCCCGTTCCGGCCGGCGGTGGCGGCGTCCGTCGAGCTCGTCGTCGCCGAGGGTGCCGAGCAGCACGAGGCCGGACGCCGTGGCGTGGGCGGGCAGCCGCGAGCCGATGCCGCCACCGATGGTCATGACACGTTTGGTGTGGACCCTGGCGATGTAGACGATGTCCGGCAGATCGAGGGTGGCCATGGAACAGGACTCGTCGGCCTCGTCGACCAGATCGCGCATCAGGGGCTTCGCGATCTCGTCGACTCCGAGGGACTCGAAGTAGCTCCATCCCAGTTCGAGGATGCGCGGGGTGAGCGAGAAGTGCCGGCCGTCGGTGCGCATGTAGCCGAGTGCCTTGAACGTCAGAAGGATGCGCCGGACGGACGCACGCGTGGAGTCGGTGAGCTGCGCGACCTCGCTCACCGTGAGACGCGGACGCTCCCGCCGAAGACGCGCAGGACAGCGATGGCCCGCTCCAGCTGCTCCAGGCGCGGCTCGTCGGACTCGGTGCTCATGGCTGAAGCGTAGGCGACCGACCGGGCCCCCAGCGCCCAGGTGTTCGCCACGGGCCCACTCGCGGCCGTCCGCGGCAGACCGGGACCTGCCGCGGACCCCCGTCATCCTCGGCCGTCGGCGGGGGCGAGGACGATGTCGAAGCGGACCTGTGTCCAACTGCCGTCGACGGCGCGTCCGTCCGGTGCCGGGGTGCCCGCCGGTCGGCGCTCGAAGTCCTTGACCAGGGACTCCTTGACGCCGAAGACGCTGTCGGAGTCGAGCAGTTCGTCGCCCCGCACGAAGATGTGGGTCACCAGGGTCCGCCGCCCTGGTGCCTCGACCATGAAGTGGAGGTGCGAGGCCCGCATCGGCGAGCGACCGGTCGCCTCCAGCATCCTGCCCACGGGGCCGTCGTGCGGGATCGGGTACGGCGTCGGCGTGACGCCCCAGAAGCGGTAGCCCCCGTCGGCCTCCGTGAACAGGTGCGCCCGGGCCGCCACCCGGTCGTCGTCGTACTGGACGTCGTAGAAGCCGTCCTCGTCCGCCTCCCAGACCTCGATCTTCGCTCCGGGGACCGGGGTGCCGTCGATGTCCCGGACGGTCCCCTCGACCAGGCACGGTTCGCCGGCGGCCCCCAAGGACATGTCCCCGCCGGGCTCGATCCTCGGGGACCCCTCGACGAAGAAGGGACCGAAGACGGTGGCCTCGGTGGCGTCGCCGTAGGCCTCGTTGTTGATGGCGATGGTCTGCATGGACGCCCCGAGGGTGTCGGAGAGCAGGATGAACTCCTGGCGCTTGTCATCGGTGAGCCGGCCGGCGGCGGTGAGGAACTCGATGCCCTTGCTCCACTCCTCCTCGCTGGGGCGGACCTCGCGCAGGAACGCGTGGAGGTGCTTGACGATCCCCTGCATCAGCTCCTTCAGGCGGGGGTTCTCGCAGCCGTCGAAGGAGCGTTGCACCCGCGCGATCAGGTCTTCCTCGCGGGCCGCCTGCTCCGGCGGGACGTCGTGGGCGGGGGTGGTCGGGAGGGTCATGCGGGGTCACTTCCTTCCCAGGCCGCGCGCAGCAGCGCGGTGAGGTTCTCCGCGGTGACGGGAGTGGGGTTGCCGGCGGGGACGGCGGCGAGGACGGGCGCCACCGCTCGGGCGATGCCGTCCTCGGGCATGCCGTGGTCGCGCAGCGCGCGGGGGGCGTGGAGCGTCTCGCGCAGTGCGGCGAGCCCCGCCACCGCGGTGGGGCTGCCGAAGGCCTCGGCGATGCGCCGCTCGGCCTCCGGCACGGACGGGGCGTTGAAGGCGAGGACGTGCGGCAGAACCACCGCGTGGGTCTGGGCGTGCGGCAGGTTGAACATGCCGCCCAGCACATGGCAGATCTTGTGGTGCAGGCCCGAGCCGGCCGAGGCGAAGGCGACGGCGGCCAGGTAGGCGCCGTACAGGGTCTGTTCCCGTCCCTCCAGTCCGGTCGGGTCGGCGGCCACGGCGGGCAGACCCCGGGCCAGGCCCCGGATGCCCTCCGTCGCCAGGGCCCGGTCGATCGGGTCGACGCGTGGGCCCCACATGGAGTCGACGCAGTGGGCCAGGGCGTTGAGGCCGCTGGCCACGGAGAGCTCGACCGGCAGGCTGAGGAGCAGCGAGGCGTCGTAGACGATCGAGCGCGGCAGGACCCGCGGGTCCACGCCGGTGGTCTTCACGTCGCCCTCGGTCAGGCCCCAGACGTTCGTCGCCTCCGAGCCGGCGTACGTGGTGGGGACGGCCACCACGGGCAGGCCGGTGGTCAGCGCGACCGCCTTGGCCAGGCCGGTCGTGGAGCCGCCGCCGACGCACACCAGCGCGTCCACGGCACTCTCCGCGGCGGACCTGCGGGCCCGTTCGGCCACGTCGACCGGCACGTGCATGACGACCTCGTCGTGGCGCACCGCGACCGGCAGGTCCGCGCCGACACGGTCGGCGTGGGACGCCTCCGCGGGGGCGGCGATGAGCATCACCTTCGACGCCTTCAGCGCCGCCACCTCGGCCGCAACCGCGGCCGGTGCGTCGCCCGGGGCGAAGACGACCCGCTGGGGCAGGGTCTCGTGGCGGAATCGCACTGGTCAGGCCTTCCCGAGGAGCTGGGTGAGGGCGTCGCGCAGCGCCGCCTCGGGGTCGTCGGCGAGGCTCGTCGAGCGCCAGGCGACGTGCTTGTCGGGGCGCACCAGGATCGCGCCGGACTCCTCGACCTCGCGCAGCTTGGCCCAGTCGTAGTAGAGGTCCGTCACCTCACGGCCGGGGCCGATCACCACGGTGCCGAGCGGGATGCCGAGGTCCTGCGCGACCTTGCCGGCCGCGGCGGCCCAGTCCTCGCCGGCGATGCCGGTGAGCAGGGTCCAGCGGGTGTACGGCGCCAGGTCCATCAGGGCGAGCTTGGTGACGTGGTCGCCGACCCAGGCGTGCGGGAGGTGCGCGCCGGGGCTGGTGGACATGACGTGGTAGAGGTCCTCGTCCCGGCTGGGGGCGGGGCGGCTGCCGTCGGAGACGACGGCGGCGGACTCGTAGAACTGGCCGAGTTCGACACCGTGCGCGTTGAACTCGTAGTTCTTGGTCTCCATCGCCGTCACGAGGGCGGCCCGCTTGGCCGCGCCCTCGGGGGTGTTGGCCTTCCGCTCCTCGATCAGGACCCGCATCTCGTCCTCGTCCTTGGCGTCGAGGACGCCGAGGGCCTGGAAGATGTCGATGAACTCGCGGCTGGACTTGTTGGCCCGGGTGACGATCCGCTTCGCGACGGGCGCCCGCTCCGCCGAGTACGTCTCCAGCAGCGACGGGTCGGCGTGTCCGCGCAGTACGGCGGCGAGCTTCCAGGCCAGGTTGTAGGAGTCCTGGACGCTGGTGTTCGAACCCAGGCCGTTGCTCGGCGGGTGGCGGTGGACCGCGTCACCGGCGCAGAAGACGCGGCCCTTGTGGAGGTGGGTGGCGTACATCTCGTTGTTGCCCCAGAGGCTGGTGCCGGTGATCTCGACTTCTAGGTCCGGGATGCCCAGCAACTGGCGCACGATCCGGATCGCCTCGGCCTCGTCGACCACCGGGGGCTCGGAGTCGATGTCGTAGCCCCACACGATGAGCCACTCGTCCCAGGGGCGGACCATCCGGACCAGGCCGGCGCCGATGCCGCCGACCTCGGCGCCCGGCTGGATCACCCAGTACAGGACGGAGGGCCGGTGGCCGACGTAGGACGCGATGTCGGCCCTGAAGGTGATGTTCATCGAACCGGCGATGTCCATCGCGCCCTCGTAGGGCAGGCCGATGTCCTCGGCGACCCGGGAGCGGGCGCCGTCGGCGCCGATCAGGTACTTCGCCCGGATGTCGTACTCCTGGCCGGTGAGCCGGTCGCGGACCCGGACCGTGACGCCCGTGTCGTCCTGCGTGTGCGAGAGGTACTCGGTGGAGAAGCGGGTCTGGGTGCCGCGGACGGTGGCGTTCTTGACGAGGATCGGTTCGAGATACGTCTGCGGGATGTCGACGGTGAGGCAGGGCGAGGCCAGCCGGTAGTCCGCCTCCCGGTCGGGGCGGGTGCCCCAGGTGTGGATACGGCCGATCTCCTCGCCCGCGATGGAGGTGCAGAAGACGGTGTCACCGACGAGAGCGTGCTCGGTGGCGTCGGCCAGCACCTGGTCCTCGATGCCCATGTCGCGGAAGATCTCCATCGCCCGCTGGTTGGTGATGTGCGCCCGAGGCGTGTTCGCGGTCCACCGGTACTTGGTGATCACGATGTTGGCGACACCCAGGGTCGACAGGAACAGGGCCGCCGAGGCGCCGGCCGGGCCGGAGCCGACGATCAGGACATCGGTCTCCACGTGCGACGATGCCGGAAGTTCGGTCTCGCGCTGACCGTCGTTGAAGTCGGGCATGGGCCCTCACCTTCTTCTCGCGGGGTTCTGAGGGCAGCGTGCGCCCGGTCCCGGTCGGCTACGGCGGAAGAGGGTGGCGGACGGCCGAAATCGGTATGCCGCGGGTCTTCAGCCGCGCTTCGCGGCCGTACGGCGCAACTCGCCGGCGGTGATGCCGAAGCGGGCGTGGAAGGTCTGCGAGAAGTGGGCGACCGAGCTGAAACCGCAGGTGGTCGCCACGGTCGCGGTGCGGGCCGCACCGGCGCCGGCGCCGGTGAGCAGGGCGTAGGCCAGTTCGAGGCGCCGTCCGAGCACGTAGCGCGGGAACGTCGTGCCGGCGTCCGCGAAGACGCGGGTGAGCTGACGGACGCTGATGCCGATCGCGTCCGCGACCTCGGAGGCGGACAGGCGCGGATCGTGCAACCGGTCCTCGACGCGGGCACAGGCCAGCGCCCGGTGGACGACGGGTGGCCGGGTGGTTCCGTCGCCCACGAGTGCGGAGGCGAGATCGACGATCGTCTGCTCGTCGGGCCGGGTCGGGGTCTCCACGCCGACGGCGCGTCCGACGAGACGGGTGATCGCGCGACCGTAGGGGTTCCGCTCGGCGCGCCGGACGATGAGCGGTTCCCCGGCCCGCACGCCGTCCGGCAGCGCGCGGCGGTCCACACGCACCGCCAACTCGTCCAGACCGTGGCCGAATCCGCGCACGAAGCTTCCGTCCGCGTCGCAGACCAGAACGTCGCCGGGCCGGATGACCCGCCATCTGCCGGCCTGCTGGAACTGCGCTTCCCCGCGCAGCGAGACGTAGATGGCGACGGATCCCGTGGGCCGCCGTTCGATGAGGTCGGCGGAGCGCTCGACGACGTGGGCCGTGGTGCGGACCCGCGCCAGATGGACCCGCCCGAGGTCGAGGTTGTCCTCGCGCGCCTGGAAGTCCTCGCCGCCCGGAGTGCGGCACTTCAGGGCGATCAGAGCGGCGGCGTTGTGCTCCTCCCAGGCCCGCAGCCGCTCCGCCGACGGCACGTGCGCCGTCGAGAAGGCTTGCGCCGGGCGGGGTGCCGCGGGTGCTGGGTGCATGGCTCCCAGGGTAGGACCGGTTCCTCAGGCGAAGAAGGCGATGAAGCGCCGCGGAACGGCGTCCGGCCCGGCGTCGGGGTTCTGGATCGCGGTGCGCATCACGTGGCGCGGGGGCACTGTCACGGCCGGGAGCATCTGAGTGACCATCGCGACACCCGTGCGCTGAACGCATGAGCGTGCGGCCATCGCACGAGCTGGGCCGGGTTGTGTCGAGACCTCTCGACCGGGGACCGCCGCACCCGCGCCCGACGCGTCGGCCGGTCCGTCAGGACCTGAGCATCCGGCGGATGACGTCGACGGTCCGGCCCAGGTGCGGCTCCGTCCGGTCCGACCGGTGGGCGACGGAGAGGTCGACGGTGGCGGCCGGACGGACCAGCGGCCGGTAGGCGACACCTGCCAGGGCGAGCGCGGTCACCGGCTCCGGTACGACCGCGAGGCCGAGCCCGCCTGCCACGAGGGTGACCAGCGTGGAGGTCTCGCCGACCTCGTGCCGGATGCGCGGGGCGACACCGGCGTCCCGGAGCAGCCCGAGCACCACGCCGTACATCACGGAGCGCCGGTCGGCGGAGTGCACGATGAGGTCGGTACGCCCCAGCTCCGCCACCCGGATCTGTCTGCGCCGCGCCAGCGGGTGGTCGACGGGCAGCGCCACCACCAGCCGGTCGCGCCGCAGCAGGGTCACCGTCAGCGAGATGTCGGCGACCGGCGGCCGCAGCAGGGCGATGTCGATCGCGCCCGCGCGCAGCGCCTCGACCTGGTCGGGTGCGAGCATCTCGCCCCTGAAGGCGAAGTCCACGCCGGGCAGCTCGGCCGCGAGATGACGGGACAGCGTCGGGAGCAGGCTGTACGTCGCCGAACCGACACAGCCGATCGCGAGGTGCCCGACCGCCCCGGCCGCGACCCGGCGGGCCTCATGGCCCGCCTCGTCGACGTCGGCGAGGATCGCGCGCGCCCGGGCGAGGTAGGCGCGGCCGGCCTCGGTCAGGCCGACCCGGCGGGTGGTGCGGTGGAACAGCTCGACGCCGAGTTCGGCCTCCAGCCGCCGGATCGCCTGTGAGAGCGGCGGCTGCGCCATGTGCAGCCGCTCGGCGGCACGGCCGAAATGGCCCTCCTCGGCGACGGCGACGAAGTAGGCGAAGTGACGCAGGTTCACCATTGATACTTCCTGCATCTCAATTGGGTCGAATATCGATCCTTCACGGTATCAAGGCGTGCGCCTACCGTGATGGCCATGACTGCATTCGTCTATGCCGCCGCCCGCACGCCGTTCGGGCGTTTCAACGGCGCCCTCGCGGACGTCCGCCCCGACGATCTGGCGGCGAGCGCGATCAACGGCGTACTCGCCAAGACCCCCGGCCTCGATCCCGCCACGATCGGCGAGGTCGTGTGGGGCAACGCCAACCAGGCGGGCGAGGACAACCGCAACGTCGGCCGGATGGCCGCCCTGCTGGCCGGGCTCCCGGTCTCCGTGCCCGCCACCACCGTCAACCGGCTGTGCGGCTCCTCGCTCGACGCCGCGATCATCGGGTCGCGGACCATCGAGGTGGGAGACGCCGACGTCGTGCTCGTCGGTGGAGTGGAGTCGATGACCCGGGCGCCGTGGGTGCTGCCCAAGCCGGATCGCGCCTTCCCCGCCGGCAACGTCACCGCGGTCTCCACCACCCTGGGCTGGCGCCTCGTCAACTCCCGTATGCCGCAGGAGTGGACGGTCTCGCTGGGCGAGTGCAACGAGCAGCTGCGGGAGCGCTTCGGCATCCCGCGCGAGCGCCAGGACGCGTTCGCCGTCCGCTCCCACCAGCGGGCCGCCGCGGCCTGGGACGAGGGGTTCTACGACGACCTGGTGGTGCCCGTCGAGGGTGCCGGACTCGCCCGCGACGAGGGGATCCGGGCCGGTTCCACGGTCGAGAAGCTGGCCGCGCTGAAACCGTCGTTCCGCAAGGACGGCACGATCACCGCGGGCAACGCCTCCCCGCTCAACGACGGCGCATCCGCCGTGCTGCTGGGCTCCGAGGCGGCGGCGGACGCCGTCGGGCGGGCGCCGCTGGCCAGGATCGCCGGCCGGGGCGCGAGCGCGCTGGAGCCACAGGCGTTCGGGTTCGCGCCGGTAGCGGCCGCGGAGCGGGCGCTCGCACGGGCCGGGATCAAGTGGGACCAGGTCGGCGCGGTGGAGCTCAACGAGGCGTTCGCGGTGCAGTCCCTCGCCTGTGTCGACGCCTGGGGCATCGACCCGGAGATCGTCAATGTCAAGGGCGGTGCCATCGCGATCGGGCATCCGCTGGGCGCCTCCGGGGGCCGCATCCTCGGGACGCTCGCGAAGGTGCTGGCCGAGCGCGGCGAGCGGTACGGCGTGGCGGCGATCTGCATCGGCGTCGGGCAGGCGCTGGCCGTGGTGCTGGAGAACGTCGAGACCGCGGCGGTGGGCCGATGAGCCGGGCCGAGGTGCTGGAGAACGTCGACGAGGCGGTGGCCGGAATCAAGGACGGCTCGACCGTCCTGGTGGGCGGCTTCGGCATGGCCGGCATGCCCTTCGACCTCGTCGACGGGCTCATCCGGCAGGGTGCGAAGGACCTGACGATCGTCAGCAACAACGCCGGCAACGGCGAGGTCGGCCTGGCGGCGCTGCTCAAGGCCGGGCGGGTACGGAAGGTGATCTGCTCCTTCCCCCGGCAGAGCGACTCCTACGTCTTCGACGAGCTCTACCGCGCGGGCAGGATCGAGCTGGAGGTCGTCCCGCAGGGCAACCTGGCCGAGCGGCTGCGCGCGGCCGGCGCGGGCATCGGCGCGTTCTACTGCCCGACGGCCGTGGGCACGCCGCTGGCCGAGGGCAAGGAGGTCCGCACCATCGACGGACGCGACCACGTCCTGGAGTACCCGGTCAAGGGCGACGTCGCCCTCATCGGGGCCCACCGCGCCGACGGGATGGGCAACCTCGTCTACCGCAAGACCGCACGCAACTTCGGTCCCGTCATGGCCACCGCCGCCGCCCTGACGATCGTCCAGGTCACCGAGGTCGTGCCTGTCGGCACCCTGGACCCCGAGGCCGTCGTGACACCGGGCATCTACGTCGACCGGGTCGTGCCCGTCCAGCCGCGTCAGTACCTGACCCGAGGAGCCCGCTGATGGCACTCACCCCCGACGAGCTCGCCGCCGTCGTCGCCCGCGACATTCCGGCCGGTTCCTACGTCAACCTGGGCATCGGCCATCCGACCAAGGTCGCCGACCACCTGCCGGCGGACTCCGGCGTCGTGCTGCACACCGAGAACGGCATGCTCAACATGGGCCGGGCCGCCCGGGGCGACGAGGTCGACCCGGACCTGACCAACGCCGGAAAGGTACCGGTGACCGAGCTGCCGGGCGCGTCGTACTTCCACCACGCCGACTCCTTCGCGATGATGCGCGGCGGCCATCTCGACGTCTGCGTGCTCGGCGCCTACCAGGTCGCCTTCAACGGGGACCTGGCCAACTGGCACACCGGGCGCGCCGGCGACATCCCGGCTGTGGGCGGCGCGATGGACCTGGCCATCGGCGCCAAGGACGTCTACGTGATGATGACGCTCTTCGCCAAGAACGGCTCCCCCAAGCTGGTGCCGGCCTGCACCTACCCGCTCACCGGGCGGGCCTGCGTGAGCCGGGTCTACACCGACCACGGGATCTTCGACCTCGCCGGCGGCGAGGTGAGGATCCTGGAGACGTACGGCACCACTCCCGAAGATCTCTCGGCTCGTCTCGGGCTCAAGCGCGTCGCCTGACACACGAGCCGTCCGGGGCCGACTCGGGGCCGGTCCCGGTCCCCGGCCACGGCCCCTACGCGGGAGTACCGCCCCCCGTGCGCGCCCGCCGCGCGGGGCCGGACACCGTAACGACCCGGCGAGAGAATGCCATGGGGGTCGAACCGGTCCGTACCGGAGCCTTCCGGCCGTCACCTGGGAAAGCCGCTCTTCGGCGCGTCAGGTCCAGGGCGCCGCGAGGACGAAGGAGCGGCTGGCCCGGTACGCGGCGGTGTTCTCGGAAGGGTCGAGCCACAGTTGGAGGTCGTCCCGGTGGCGGAGGTAGCGGCCGGGATAGTTGTACGACTCCAGGGAGACCGAACCGGCGGCGGAGCCGGAACGCGCGCAGAAGGTGGCGTCCTTCTGGAAGAGGGCGGATCCGTCGTTGGCGTCCAGGCGGATACGGAAGGCGTAATGCCGTACGTAACGGCCCGTGGCGTCCCTGAGGGAGTAGCAGCGCGGATCGGCCAGACCGGGAACGAAGGTGAAGGTGGCTGCCTGCCGGGTGGTCACGGCGCTGTCGGCGCCGACCGGCCCCAGGATGCCGAACCGGCCGGACTGGCTCACGTAGTCGCCGGGGTCGTCGACCGAGCGCAGGGCGTGCAGCCCGTCGAACAGAGCCTCGACCGTCGTCGCCGGGGCTGGCGTCGGCGTCGGTTTCGGCGTCGGTGTCGGTGTCGGCGTCGTCGAGGCGGACGTTCCCTGCGACGGCGGCTCGGACGAGGCGGCGGGTGACGGCGAGACCGCGGCGGCGGGGCTTCCGGTCGGCTCCTGGGATCGTACGACCATGTACCAGGCCACTCCGGCGGCCGCGAGGACCGCGGTGCACACGGTCGCTGCCACGGGCTTGGCGGCCAGCTTGCCGATCGTGTGCGCCGTACGGCCCGGCCCCTTCGCCGTCCGCGCGCCCGCGCCGGCGGTCGCCCCGCCCGGGTCCGCCGCCGGCGCCCTGTTCTGCACCAGGCCGGCCAGGCCGATGGGCACCGGCACCAGCGCGAGGCCGCCCAACAGCCCCTCCGGCGGTATCAGGTCGGACGCGCCGGCCAGACACCGGGGACAGTCCCGGACGTGACGTGCCAGCCGCTTGCGCCACAGCGCGGACGGCCGGCCGTCCCATGAGGCGAGCACGGGTGCCAGGTCCGTACAGCGTGGCGAGGCGGTCAGGGCTCGTACCACGGTCCGCGCGGTCTGCAGCCGCTCCTTGACCCGCTGGACCCGCACCGCGGCATGCTGCGGGGTGAGACCGCAGGCCGCCGAGAGCTCACCGCGAGTGAGTTCACCGGCGGCCTCCATCCACCACAGGGCGAGCACCTCGCGTTCCTCGTCCTCAAGCCATCGGGTCGCCTCCACGGCTTCCCGCCGCTGGCCCGAGAGCGCCAGCCGAAGAATCGCCAGATCGGCGAAGTCGGCCTGCGGGGCCGCCTCGTGGGCGGTCTCGTCCAAGGATTCCGGCTGGTTACAGGTCCGCCCCCGGCGCCACCGGTCACGGATCTGCCGCACGGTGATGGCGACGAGCCAGGACCGGAACCGATCCGGTTGCTCCAGTCCGGGCAACCCGTCCAGGACCCGCATCATCGTGTCCTGGACCACGTCGTCGACATCGCTGTGTCCGTTCAGCGCCCGCCCGACGATGTTGTAGACCAACGGCAGACAGTCCCGCACGAGTTGTTCCGAAGCCTGCCGGTCCCCGGCCCGCGCCGCCAGGACGACGGCGAGCTCCGGCCGTTCCTGCCTGCCCTGCGAACGCACCCGCCCCACCTGTCCTGTTCGCCGCGCCGATGTGTCAAGGCTCGACAGTGTGTCAGGGCCGGATCAGGAGGATCCCCGTGGGTCGATGGGACCTCGCCATGTTTGATCTACACGCCGCCCACGCGCTCCTCACCGACCCCGACGTCACCGCCCTCACCGCCCTCACCGCCCAGGCACGTGAGACACACGTACAGCGCAGCACCCGTGGGGTGTCGGCACCGGCACCCCTCCCGTTCCCTCTTCTTCTCTTGTCCCTCTTGCAGAAGGGCTGGCTCTGCCACATTTCGTCGTCCACGAGTCGTTCGAGGCCCCAGGGGCTTACGAGGACTGGGCCCGCGCCCGGGGCCACGAGATCGGGTCCTTCCCCGTCTCCCTCACCGTCGAGGGCCGCCGGCACCCCTTCCTCGCCGGCCTCGGCGCGAAGGCTGCCCCCGCCAGTCGTCGCCTACAGCCGGTACGTGTACGGCTTCCAGTGCCACCTGGAGTTCACCCCGGACCGAGATGAACGCCAGGCTCATGACGTTCGTCGACCGCCTCGCCGCGGACTACGCCGGCCGCTGACCGGAACGGGCGCGGCCCGGCGCCCGGAGCAGAGAACACATGGCGCCCTCCGCGGCCTCCGTCAACATTGATCGAGTCAACCTATGCGGAAACGGCTACGGTGACGGCCATGCGCGATCAACACCCCGTTCCCGGCAGTCCCGCGCGGCGGCTGAGCACCAAGGAGACCGCCGAGCTGCTCGGCGTGAAGCCCGAGACCGTGTACGCCTACGTGAGCCGGGGCCAGCTCAGCAGCAGACGCGAGCCCGGGGGCCGCGCCAGCACCTTCGACGCCCGGGAGGTGGAGGCGCTCGCCCGGCGCCACAGGCGGGAGGCAGCCGGGAGTCCGGGCTCCGGCGGCGATCTGTCGGTGCGCACCCGGATCACGCTGATCGACAGGGACCGGTACTTCTTCCGTGGCGTCGACGCCACGGAGCTCGCCGCGCACCACTCCTACGAGGAGGTGGCGGAGTGGCTGTGGACGGGCCGCATGACGCGGGGCGCGACCCTCACCGCGCCGGAGGCCGGCGTCGCGGTCGCCCGCCGGGCTGTCGACGCGCTGTCCGAGCACACCTCGCCCACCGACCGGCTGCGCGTCGCCACGATCGCCGCGGCCGCCGAGGACCCGCTGCGCTTCGACCTGTCCGAGGAGTCCGTCCTCGGCACCGCGCGCGTGCTGATCCCCACGCTCGTCGCCGCGCTTCCCGTGCAGCGCCGGGCAGGGCATGACGACGGCCCGCTGGCCCACCGCCTGTGGCGCCGACTGACCGGCATCGAACCCGGCGACGCCGCGCTGCGCGTCCTGGACACGGCGCTCGCGCTGCTCGCCGACCACGACCTGGCCGCCTCCACTCTCGCGGTCCGGGTCGCCGCCTCCGCGCGCGCCCACGCGTACGCGGCCGTGTCAGCGGGGCTCGGCGTACTCGAAGGCGCCCTGCACGGCGCCTCCAGCGGCCTCGCCCACCGGATGCTGCTCGACGTCCTCGACCAGGGCAGCGCCGTCACGGTGATCGCGGACGAACTCCGCGCGGGCCGCCGTATCCCCGGCCTCGGCCACCGCCTCTACCAGGGCGAGGACCCCCGCGCGCGTGCCCTGTTCGCACTGCTGGAGGAGGTCCCCCGCGCGGAGCCCGCCCTGCTCGCGGCCAGGGACATCGTCGCCACGACCGCCCGGCACGCCCCGCTGCACGCCAACGTCGACCTGGCGCTCGCCGTGTTCACGGCCTCCTGCGGCATGCCCGCCACCGCCGGCGAGACGATCTTCGCCGTCGCCCGGACGGCGGGCTGGATCGCCCACGCCCTGGAGGAGTACGGCGAACGCCCGCTGCGCATGCGCCCCAGCGGCCACTACATCGGCCCGAAACCGCCCCAGCCCCTGCCGGAATAACCCCTTCGGCCACCCCTTCGGAGGCGCGAACGGGCGGGCCGGAAGCCACTCCGGGGAAAGTCAGGTTAGGCTCACCTCTGTGAGTAGGTGCGCAACCGTCTCCCGGATGCTCGACGAGCCTGTTTCCGGTACCGCCGCCACCGCGACGACGTGGCTGCTCCTGGAACAACCCGGCCCGTGGGGTCCCAAGGCGCTCACTTCGAGCCATCTGGACCCCGCGCTGGGCCGCGCCCTGGAGGCCGCCGCCGAGGGGACCGGCGTACGGATCGCGCTGATCCGCCGCCCCGGCCGCCACGCCGACCCCGGCACCCCCGCGCCACGGCAGGTGTACGTCGCCCACACGGTCCCCGGGAACGTCTGGCTGCACAGCGCCACCACCCGCGACCCGCACCGGCTGCTCGGTCTCGACCTCGCCGCGCTCGGCGCGGGCGACCACCGTTCGTTCGGCGCGGCGCTCGACGGCCGGCCGCACCGGGGCAGCCCGCTCGCGCTCGTCTGCACCAACGGCAAGCGGGACCGCTGCTGTGCCCTGCTGGGCCGCCCGCTCGCCGCCGAGCTGGCCGCGTCCGGGGTACCGGGCACCTGGGAGGTCACCCATCTGGGTGGTCATCGCTTCTCGCCGACGGTGCTCGTCCTGCCGTACGGCTATGCGTACGGCCGCGCCGAGGCTCATTCCGTCAAGGAGGTCCTGCACGGCATTCAGGAGGGCCGTGTGGTGACGGAGGGGTGCCGCGGCTGCTCCGCCTGGGAACGGCCCGGACAGGCGGCCGAACTGGCCGTGCGGGAGGCGGTCGGCGAGTACACCGCGGGCGTGCTGAGCGTCGTACGGACCGAGGGCGCGGCCCCGCGCTGGGAGGTCACCGTCGCCCACGCCGACACCCGCCGCTGGCGGGTCTGCGTGGCCCAGGGCGCCTCGCTGCCGCCGCGCGCGGAGAGCTGCGGGGCGTCGGTGCTGGGGTCGCCGGCCCGGATGGACGTGGTGTCGCTGCGGGAGCTGCGGACGACGACGGCGCTGGCGAGCTGACCCGGACTCTCCCAAGAACTGGTCAAGAGATCCATGCCACACCCCCTTAAGTCCGGCGCACCCGCGCACGTACCGTCATGGGTATGAGCCCCACACCCCCTGTGCGCCGTCTGCGTCCCCGGCTGCCCCGGAAGGTGTTCTCACAGATCCTGTTGATGCAGCTGGCGATCGCCGCAGGGGTCGCCGTGCTCGCGACCGGGCTCTTCCTGGCGCCCCTGAGCAAGCAGTTGGACCAGGAGGCGATGCGCAGGGCGCTGGCGATCGCCGAGACCACCGCCCAGGACCCGCAGATCGCCGAGGGCGTGCTGACCACCAGGCCGAGCACGAGCGGGCCGGTGCAGCGGGAGGCCGAGAGGATCCGTAAGGCCACCCACGCCGAGTACATCGTGGTGATGGACCGGCGGGGCGTGCGCTGGTCGCACACCACCCTCTCGGAGATCGGCGGGCATGTCTCGACCGACCCCAGCGAGGCGCTGGCCGGCAAGGAGGTCATGCAGATCGACAACGGCACCCTGGGCCGCTCCGCGCGCGGCAAGGTGCCGCTCTACGACTCGAAGCACCGGATCATCGGGGCGGTCTCGGTCGGCATCGCCTACGACAGCGTGCGGGCGCGCCTGCTCAGCACGATCCCCGGGCTGTTCGCCTACGCCGGCGGTGCCCTCGCAGCCGGCGCGCTGGCCGCCTGGCTGATCTCCCGGAGGGTCCAGCGGCAGACCCGCGACCTGGCCTTCTCCGACATCTCGGCGCTGCTCGCGGAGCGCGAGGCGATGCTGCACGGCATCCGGGAAGGCGTCGTCGCCCTCGACGCGGCGGCCGCGTCCGGCTGCTCAACGACGAGGCGAGACGGCTCCTGGGCATCGGTGACGAAGCCGTCGGCCGGTCCCCCGACGAGGCGCTCGGCGCGGGCCGCACGACCGATGTGCTGGCCGGCCGGGTGACCGGCACGGACCTGCTCACCGTGCGCGGCCAGCGGGTCCTGGTCGCCAACCGCATGCCCACGGACGACGGCGGCGCCGTCGCCACCCTGCGCGACCGCACCGAACTGGAACAGCTCGGCCGTGAACTCGACTCCACGCGCGGTCTGATCGACGCCCTGCGCGCCCAGGACCACGAGCACGCCAACCGCATGCACACCTTGCTCGGGCTGCTGGAGCTGGAGATGTACGACGACGCGGTGGAGTTCGTCGGCGAGGTGGTCGGCGACCACCGGGTCACCGCGGAGCAGGTCACGGAGAAGATCCAGGACCCGCTGCTGGCTGCCCTGCTGGTCGGCAAGGCGACCGTCGCGGCCGAACGCGGCGTCGCCCTGTGGGTGTCGGACCGCACCTGGCTCCCGGACCGCCTGATCGACCCCAGGGGCCTGGTCACGGTCGTGGGCAACCTGGTGGACAACGCGCTGGACGCGGTCGCCGGTACACCGCACGCGCGCGTGGAGGTCGAGTTGTGCGCGGAAGGCCGGGCGATCGTCCTCAGGGTGCGTGACACGGGGCCCGGGATCCCGGCGGCACAGCGGGAGCTGGTCTTCACGGAGGGCTGGTCGACCAAGAAGCCGCCCGCACACGGCAAGCGCGGCATCGGGCTCCCTCTGGTGCGCCGGCTCGCCGAACGGCAGGGCGGCAGCGCGACCGTGGGCGAACCGGAGGGTGGGGGCGCCCAGTTCACGGTCGTGCTCCCCGAGGCCCTGACCGAACCGGGGCTGGAGCCGGCACCGGCGCTCGCACCGGCCGACGAGGAGGCCCGATGATCGAGGTCCTGGTCGTGGACGACGACACCCGGGTGGCCCGGGTCAACGCCGCCTACGTCGAGAAGGTGCCCGGCTTCCATGTGGCCGGCGCGGCCCACAGCGCGGCACAGGCGCTGCGTCAGCTGGAGGCCCTGCCCCGTCTCGACCTCGTCCTGATGGACCACTACCTGCCCGACGACACGGGCCTCGCGGTGGTCCGGGAGATGCGCCGGCGCGGCCACCAGACCGACGTGATCATGGTGACGGCGGCCCGGGACGTGTCGACCGTGCAGGCCGCGATGCGGCAGGGCGCGCTGCAGTACCTGGTCAAGCCGTTCGCGTTCGCGGGGCTGCGCGCCAAGCTGGAGGCGTACGCGCGGTTGCGGCGCACCCTGGACGGCGGCGGCGAGGCCGAACAGGCCGAGGTGGACCGCATCTTCGGCGCCCTGTCCGCGCCCTCCGAGCCGGGGCTGCCCAAGGGGCACTCCCCCACCACCGCCGAACTGGTGCGCCAGTCCCTGATGAGCGCCGAGGGCCCGCTGTCGGCCCAGGAGATCGCCGAGCGGACGGGGGTCAGCCGCCAGACCGCCCAGCGCTATCTGAAGCTCCTGGAGCGCACGGGACGGGCGCGGCTGACCCTCAAGTACGGCGACGCGGGCCGCCCCGAACACCGTTACGTGTGGGCGACCCGCGGCTGAGGCGTGTTACTTGGCGGCCTCGACGAACTCCGTGGTGTACGTCTTGCTGAGGTCGACATCGGCGTTCTGGATGTTCGTGTTGAAGGCCTTGAGCACCTTCTCCACGGTCTCCGGACCGTTCTCCGGCATGACTCCGTCGTCGGTGAACATCGGCAGAGTGCTCTCGATGGACTGCGTGTAGAGAGCCTTGTCGCCCTGGGCGTAGTCGGCGGGCATCTTGGCCGCGATCTCGGAAGCGCTGTGCGTGGACATCCACTTGAGCGTCTTGACGAATGCGTTGACCATCTTCTGGACGGTGTCCTTGTGACCGTTGACCCAGTCCGTCTGCATGTACAGGCTCGACGACGGGTACGGCCCGCCGAGCGCCTTCTGGGACCCCTCCGGCGTCCGCATGTCCACCAGGACCTTGCCCGCCTTCTTGTCCAGGATCGTCGCGACGGTCGGGTCGGTGGTCATGCCACCGTCGATGGAACCCTGCTGGAGCGCCGAGATGAAGGTCGCGCCCGCGCCGACGGCGACCGGAGAGAAGTCGCTGACCTTCACCCCGTTCTTGACGGCGAGGTACTTGGTGAGGAAGTCGGTCGACGACCCGAGGCTGGTGATGCCCAGCTTCTTGCCCTTGAAGTCCTTGGGCGAGGTGATGTCACCGGCCGCCTTGGTGGAGACGACCTCCACCTCGCCGGGAGCGCGGGAGAACTGCACGACGGACTCCACCGCCTTGCCCTTGGTCTGCAGGTCCAGCGTGTGGTCGTAGAAGCCCACCGTCCCCTGGACCTGGCCGGCGACGAGCGCCGTCTCGGCCTGCACACCGGCCGGCTCGGTCAGCAGTTCCACATTGAGGCCCTCGGCGTCGAAGTAGCCGAGCCGCTGGGTGAGCATCGCGGGCAGGTAGATGACCTTGTCCAGGCCACCCACCATGATCTTGACCTTCGTGCCCTTGCCCGAGCCGGTGGAGGCCGTGCTCGCCGCGTCGTTGGCGCAGGCGGTGAGGGAGGAGAGGGCGAGCAGGCCGGCGGCGGCCAGGGTGCTGTATCTGGCGGACTTGCGCATGACGGTTCACGTCCTTGTGAGAGGTGGTGCGGAGCGGAGAAGAGGGGTGCGGGCTCAGTCGTCGGAACCCGACGGCCTCCACCGGAAGATGCGGCGCTCGGCGAAGGTGAGGAGTCCTTCGGCGGCGAGCGCGACGACGGCGAGGATGGTCATCGCGGCATACACACCGGCCGCGTTGAAGGTGCCCTGCGACTGCGCGACGAGCAGGCCGATCCCCTTGGTGGCACCGATGTACTCGCCGACGATGGCGCCGATGAGGGCGAAGCCGAAGCTGACGTGGAGGCTGGTGAAGATCCACGAGGTGGCCGACGGGATGACGACCTGGAGGGTCACCCTGCGGTCGCTCGCGCCGAGGATCCGCGCGTTGGCGACCAGGTTGCGGTCGACCTCACGGGCGCCCTGGAAGGCGTTGAAGAACACCGGGAAGAACACCAGCACGACGGCCGAGGCGACCTTGGAGGACGCGCCGAGGCCGAACCAGATCACGAAGATCGGGGCGAGCACGATCCTGGGGATCGAGTTGAGCACCTTGATGTATGGACCAAGGACATCGGCGAGGAAGCTGATCCGTCCCAGCGCGATACCGAAGACCACACCGGCGATGACACCGATGACCCAGCCGAGCAGAGCCTCGTAGAGCGTGTACCAGATCTGCTCGCCCAGGGGACCGAGGGCGGTGCCATGGGTCACCCAGGTCCAGATCTGGTCCCAGATCTTCGACGGCATCGAGAAGTTGAACGGGTCGATGACCTTGGCTCGGGACAGGACCTCCCACAGGCCGAGGACGGCCACCAGGAGCAGGACGCGCACGGCGAGCACGATCGCCTTGCGTCTGCGGGCGGCCTGGGCCCGCGACCTGGCGCGGTCCGGCGCCGCCTTGGCCGTCTCGACGACCGGTGTGCTGAGGGTGTCAGGCGACATGAGCGGCGCCCCTCTCACGGGTGATGCGGACCTCTTCGCCGAGGGACTCCCAGATCTCGCGGTAGATCTCGATGAACCGCGGCTCCAGACGCACCGACTCGACCTTGCGGGGGCGGGGCAGGTCGATCTCGAAGACCCGCTTCACGGTCGCGGGCCCGGCGGTCATGACGACGACCTTGTCGGCCAGCGCGATGGACTCCTCCAGGTCGTGGGTGACGAAGACCACCGAGGCGCCCGTGCCCTCCCACAGCTCAAGCAGCTCGTCCGACATCAGGGCCCGGGTCTGCACGTCGAGCGCGGAGAACGGCTCGTCCATGAGCAGGATCTCGGGGTCGTTGACGAAGGTCGCGGCGAGCGCAACGCGCTTGCGCTGACCACCGGAGAGCTGGTGCGGGTAACGGTCCTCGAAGGCGGCCAGCCCGACCTTGGCCAGCCAGGCGCGGGCCTTCTCCTTGGCCTCCGCCTTGGGCACGCCCCGGAAGCGGGGGCCGGCCATCACGTTGGAGAGGACGGTCCGCCAGGGGAAGGTGGCGTCCTGCTGGAAGACGAAACCGACCTTGTCACCGACGCCGGCGACCGGCTCGCCGGCCACCAGCACCTCGCCCTCACTGGGCTCCTCCAGCCCGCTGACCAGGGTCAGCGTGGTGGACTTGCCGCACCCCGTCGGCCCTACGACGGCCACGAACTCGCCGCGCCCCACGGTGAGGTCGAGGTCGCGGACGGCCGTGTGCAGACCCCCCGACGGGGTCTTGAAGATCTTGCTCGCACCCCGCAGCTCGATGGCGGGGCTGGTGTCTGCGCTCATGGGCCGGGACGGTAGGTGTGGCCCGCACCACGGCAGCAGTCTTCTGGGCGCAAGCCGTTCTTTTGCTCGCAAGCACCTGTTGTGCTCTTTTTGCTCGCGCTACAACTGCGGAGCCGAAACACGGGCTTAACGCTCGCCGGCCTTGAAGGAGAGGCCTGATGATTGACGTCCTGGTGGTCGACGACGACTTCCGCGTCGCTGAGATAAACGCCAAGTACGTGGGGAAGGTTCCCGGCTTCCGGGTGGCCGCCCGCGCGCACAGCGCTGCCCAGGCCCTGGCCGCAGTGGGCCGCGGCACCATCGACCTGGTCCTGCTGGACCACTACCTGCCGGACCAGACCGGCCTCGAACTCGTCCACCAGATGCGGGAACAGGGCCACGGCACCGACGTCATCATGATCACGGCGGCCAGCGATGTGACGACCGTCCAGAAGGCGATGCGCCTGGGCGCCCTGCACTACCTGGTCAAGCCGTTCACCTTCGCCGCCCTGCGCGCCCGCCTGGACTCCTACGCGGCCCTGCGCCGTACCGTCGACCGGGTAGGCGGCCGGGGCCTGACCGGCCAGGAGCAGGTCGACCGGATCTTCGGCGCCCTGCGCACCTCACCGGCGCCGTCCGCGCCCGGCCTGCCCAGCGGCCACTCCGAGCCCACGACGGACCTCATCTGCGGCGTCCTGCACCGCGCCGGCCATCCGCTCTCCGCCCACGAGGTGGCTGCCGAGACCGGCCTCAGCCGCTCCACCGCCCAGCGCTACCTCCGCCATCTGGAACAGGCCGGCCGCCTCCGGCTCTCCCTGAAATACGGCGACACGGGCCGCCCCGAACACCGCTACGCCTGGGTCGCGCCGTAGCTCTTCCGGGGCGCTCTAGACGGCCCCTGCCCCTGTCAGCGACCGCACCTCGGTCTCCGCGTGCCGGGCCTCGTCCGGAACCTCGTCCGAGGTGACCGTGCCGAGCCAGCCGGCCAGGAAACCGAGCGGAACGGAGACGATCCCCGGGTTCTGCAACGGGAAGTACTGGAAGTCCACCCCGGGGAACAGCGCGCCCGGGCTCCCGGACACCACCGGAGACAGCACGACCAGCCCCAGCGCGGGTACCAGGCCGCCGTATACGGCCCATACGGCGCCGCGTGTCGTGAAGTTCCGCCAGAACAGCGAGTACACCAGCGCCGGCAGGTTCGCCGAGGCCGCCACCGCGAAGGCGAGCCCCACCAGGAAGGCGACGTTCATGTCCCGGGCCAGCAGGCCGAGGGCGATCGCCACGACACCGATACCGACCGCCGCCGTGCGCGCCACCGCGACCTCGCTGCGCTGCCTGGCGTGCGGCCTGCGCAGCGTGGCGTACAGGTCGTGGGCGACGGACGCCGAGGAGGCGAGGGTGATCCCGGCGACCACGGCGAGGATCGTCGCGAAGGCGACGGCGGCGACCACCGCGAACAGAACCGTTCCGCCTGTGGAGCCCGCACCACCGCCCAGGTCGAGCGCCAGCAGCGGAACCGCCGTGTTCCCCGACGCGCTCGACGCCCGCACCGCGTCCGGCCCGACCAGGGCCGCCGCCCCGAAGCCGAGCACGATCGTCATCAGGTAGAAGCTCCCGATCAGCCCGATCGACCAGACCGCCGAACGCCGTGCCGCCCGCGCGGTCGGCACCGTGTAGAAGCGGGACAGGATGTGCGGCAGGCCCGCCGTGCCCAGCACCAGCGCCAGTCCCAGGCTGATGAAGTCCAGCCGGGCGCTCCAGCTCCCGCCGTACCTGAGCCCCGGCACCAGGAACTCCTTTCCGTGCCCGCTGCGCTCGGCGGCCGTGAGCAGCAGCCGGTCGACGTCTCCGTGGAAGCGCAGCAGCACCAGCACGGTCAACGCCACAGTCCCGCTCAGCAGCAGGACCGCCTTCACGATCTGGATCCATGTCGTGGCCCGCATGCCTCCCAGCGACACATAGATCACCATCAACGCGCCGACGCCGATGACCGTCCACGCCTGCGCCGCCTCGCTGGTCCGCCCGAGCAGCAGCGCGACCAGGCTGCCCGCTCCCACCATTTGCGCCACCAGGTAGAGAACGGACACGGTGACCGATGACGTTCCCACCGCGATCCGCACCGGCCGCTCGCTCATCCGCGCCGCGATCACATCGGCCAGCGTGAACCGCCCGCAGTTGCGCACCAACTCAGCCACCAGGAACAGCACGACCAGCCACGCCACCAGGAAGCCGACCACATACAGCAGCCCGTCGTAGCCGAAGAGCGTGATGAGCCCGGTCACCCCGAGGAAGGAGGCCGCCGACATGTAGTCGCCCGCGATGGCAAAACCATTCTCCATCGGCGAGAAGAGCCGACCGCCGGCATAGAACTCCTCCGCCGAGCCGTGCCGCCTCCGGCTCACCCACGTCGTGATCCCGAGCGTCACGGCGACAAACGCGCTGAACAGCAGCAGCGCCAGGGTCTGATGGTGGCCGGTCATGCCGCACCGCCCCGCGCGCCCCTGGTCAGCTCCTGGGTGTCCCAGCGCAGCTCCAGCGCGGCACGGTCCCTGCGCAGCCGCGCGTGCCGGGCGTAGGCCCAGGTGAACAGGAACGTGGTGAGGAACTGCCCGAGCCCCGCGACCATCGCCACGTTCACCGCTCCGGCGACGGGCCGCGCCATCAGCCCCGGCGCCGTCGTCGCGGTCACCACATATCCCACGTACCAGGTGAGGAAGACGGCGGTCCCCGGCACCACGAACCTCCGGTACCGGCTGCGCACCTCCTGGAAGGCCGCGCTGCGCTGCACCTCCAGATACACGTCACGGGCGTGAACCGCCGCAGCGTCCCGCTCCGTTCGCGCGCCCGGTACCGCGGGAGTCTGCCTCCCGGTGCCGTCCAGCTCGCCCCAGCCGGAGGCCAGCGCGTCGTACCAGGGGTCCTCGTACCTGACTTCTCGGGAGGCCGCGTCGTACTCGCCCTGGTTTTCGTACCGCCCGGCCGAACCCTCGGAGCCGTCCCCGCCGTCGCGGTGACGCCCGTTGCTTGACTGCATGCCCAAGGATGGACAGATCGGGAAGATCCCCGACTCTTCTTCCCCTGGCTCTTCACCCCATCAGGTGACTCAATCCGCTGGTGGCCGCACCAATCCCTTCCCGTAGGCGTAACGCACCGCCTGGGCCCGGTCCTTGAGCCCCGTCTTGGCGAACAGGTTGTTGATGTGCGTCTTCACGGTCGCGGTGGAGACGTGCAGGCTCCGGGCGATCTCCTGGTTGGTGAACCCCTCGGCGATCAGCACCAGGACCTCGGTCTCCCGCGCGGTGAGCCCGTCCGGCGCCTCCATGGCCACGGGTGCCGGTTCGGGCTGCGACAGCCGCTCCAGCAGCCGCCGTTGGATGCTCGGCGACAGTCCCGCGTCCCCCGAGAGCACGCTCTCCACGGCGCGCACGATCTCGTCGCCGCCCGCGTCCTTGGTCAGGTAACCACGGGCACCGGCCCGCAACGCCGGGAACAGCGACTCGTCGTCCGCGAACGTGGTCAGCACCACGACCTGGGTCCCCGGGTACTCCGACCGGATCCGCCGGGTCGCCTCCACACCGTCGCAGCGCGGCATCCTCAGGTCCATCAGCACCACGTCCGGGGCCAGTTCGGCGACCAGCCGGACCGCCTCCTCCCCGTCACCCGCCGCTCCGACCACCTCCACGCCGGGCAGCAGACCGAGGAGCATCACGATCCCCTCCCTGACCACGGTCTGGTCATCGGCGACCACGACCCGTGCGGGCTTCTTCTCCCCCTCCGTCTCCGTCATACGGGCACCCTCAACCTCACCTCGAACCCCTCGTCGTCCCGCCCTGCCTCCAGCGACCCGCCCAGCAGCTCGGCCCGCTCACGCATACCCAGCAGACCGTACCCGCTGCCGGAGCCGGTGAGTTCGCCAGGACGACCGCCCGAGTCCCGCACCTTCAGCATCACTTCATGATCGCTGTAAGCCAGCCGTACCTGGACCTTGGCGCCGTGGGCGTGCTTGCGGACATTCGTCAACGCCTCCTGGGCGACACGTCGTACGGTCTGCGACGCCTCAGCGGGCAGGGACCTGCGATCACCCGTGACGGTGACCTCGGCGCCGTCGGTCGAACCGGCGAGTTCGGTCAGGAACTCCTCCAGCGGGGTGAGCTCGCCACGCAGGGCGGACAGGGCCTGGCGGGTCTCGGCGAGCCCGTCGCGGGCCATTCCGCGGGCGGCCACCACCCGTTCCAGGATCTGCTCCCGGTCGGCTCCGCGCTCGATCAGCAGCCGCGCGGCCTCCAGGTGCACCATCTGGGCGGAAAGGCTGTGCGCCAGCACATCATGGATCTCCCTGGCGATCCTGGCCCGCTCCGCCAGTGCCGCCGACTCGGCCTCGGCCGCTCTCGCGGCGCGCTCCTGGGCGAGCAGCCGCTGGGCGTGGCCCCTGGCCTCTGCGTCGAGTCTCATGACGTAACCGGCGAGAGCCATGCCGGCGACCGTGGCCGCGGTGGTCAGCCATACGTCGTTGTTGAACGCGGAGTACGAGGCCAGGGCCACCGATGCGACGGGCAGGGCGATCGCGACCGGCAGCCGCTCCAGGGCGGAGATGCCGCAGCCGCACCAGATCACGAGGGCCGGTCCCCGGAAGCCGGTGGTCTCCGCCACGACCGCGACGCCCAGGAGCACAGTAATGAGCACCAGGGAGGGGAGGAGCCGGTGGGCGTAGGTGGTCCGGAAGAACCCCCAGGACACCACGGCGGTCACGGCGACCCCCGCCACCGCCGCGGCCACACCCCAGCCGTGGACGTGCGACTGGTTGAAGGCGCTCCACACCAGCAGGGCGAGGACGAGCAGTCTCACGCCCCAGGCGAGGGAGCGCCTGGGGCGGGAGACACCCTCCCGGCTCAGCGCTTCTCGCGGGGGCCAGCGCGTCCAGGCGTTCTCCGTCACACGCCTTCCCTCCTGGTGACCCGGGCCATGCCGTCACCGTACGCCCGGGTGGGGCCGCTCGCGGACGCGGTGGAGGGGAGCGACTGGGCACGCCAGACGAGGATGCCGGCGCGGACCAGCAGGGTGACCGCCAGTCCGAGCATGAGAGCCGCGCTGTCCTGATGGACGCCGATGGCGGCTCCGACGGCGTAGAGACCGACGCGCACAGCTATGCCGGCGAACCAGACGAGCCCGCTCGCCTTGGTGCTCCTGGTCCACACGGCGCCGTCGGTTTCCGTCCACACCCGGGTGGTCCAGGCCCACGCTGCGCCCATGACCAGTCCCACCAGCATCTCGGTGGCGAGCAGGAGGGCGGACGCGGTGCGGTGGTGGGCGTCGAGTATGCCGGGTTCGCGCAGCGCCACGACCGCGAGGATCACGGGCACCAGCCACCAGCGCCGGCCTGTGCTGATCGGGCGGGCGCGAAACTGCCGCGCGATCACCACGACGACGACGGCCACGATCAGCAACGCGTTGACGAGCCCGGACATCAGAGCCTCCGTGAGCGGGAAGGGGCGGTGCCGGGAGCGGGAGCTGCCGACGCCTTCGACGCTACGGAAATGCGCAGGTCAGCAGATCGGAGCGGGGGTGGATCACGGGTGGATTCCAGCGCGTGGGATCTCTCCACCCCCGGGTGGAGACCCCCCACGGAACTGCGCGGGCCCCGCCGGCCCGCGGGGCAGACCTCCGGAGAGCCGACGGGCCTCGGACTGGCCGACAGGGCTCGGCGGGCCGACAGGCCTCGGACTGGCCGACAGGTTCGGCGGGCCGCAGGGCAGACCTCCGGCGAGCCGACAGGCCTCGGACTAGCCGACTGGCTCGGCGAGCCGACAGGCCTCGGATTGGCCGACAGGGCTCGGCGGGCCGACGGTGGGCATGGCATCCCGCAGAATCGACCGATCGGCGCCCGGCCGGACGGCCGACGAGGTCCTGCGGCCCCGGCGGACAGGCCGGAAGGCCCGGCCGGACAGCGGACACCCGCCGCCGCCCGGCCCACCGCCCTGCCCTGCCCTGCCCTGCCAGCCGCCGGCCTACCGCAGCGAGGCGCACCGGCCGCCACGTCGGCCAGAGCCGAGCGCAGCGGCTACGCGTCGATCCGGGACCGGTCCAGCGTCGCCGCCGAGCTGGAGATGAACTCCTTGCGCGGAGCAACGTCGTTGCCCATCAGAAGGTCGAAGACCTGCTCGGCCGCATCGAGGTCGGAGAGGTTGATGCGGCGCAGGGTGCGGTGGCGCGGGTCCATCGTCGTCTCCGCCAGCTGGTCGGCGTCCATCTCGCCGAGACCCTTGTAGCGCTGGATGGAGTCCTTGTACCGGACGCCCTTGGTCTGGAACTCCATCAGCTTGTCGCGCAGCTCGCGGTCCGAGTACGTGTACACGTACTTGTCCTGGCCCTTCTTGGGCTGGACGATCTCGATCCGGTGCAGCGGCGGGACCGCGGCGAAGACCCGGCCGGCCTCGACCATGGGCCGCATGTACCGCTGGAACAGCGTCAGCAGCAGGCAGCGGATGTGGGACCCGTCGACGTCGGCGTCGGTCATCATGATGATCTTGCCGTAGCGGGCGGCGTCGATGTCGAAGGTGCGCCCGGAGCCCGCCCCTATGACCTGGATGATCGCCCCGCACTCGGCGTTCTTGAGCATGTCCGTCACCGAGGACCGCTGGACGTTGAGGATCTTGCCGCGGATCGGCAGCAGCGCCTGGAACTCGGAGTTCCGGGCGAGCTTGGCGGTACCGAGCGCGGAGTCGCCCTCGACGATGAAGAGCTCGCTGCGCTCGACGTCGTCGCTGCGGCAGTCGGCGAGCTTGGCGGGCAGGGACGAGGACTCCAGGGCCGTCTTGCGGCGCTGCGCGTCCTTGTGCTGGCGGGCCGCGATGCGGGTCCGGGCTGCGGCGACCACCTTTTCCATGACCACGCGGGCCTGGGCGGCGGCGTCCCGCTTGGTGGAGGTGAGGAACGCCTTCAGTTCCTTCGAGATCACGCTGTTCACGATCCGGCGGGCCGCCGAGGTGCCGAGGACCTCCTTGGTCTGGCCCTCGAACTGCGGCTCCGCGAGCCGGACGGTGACGACCGCCGTGAGGCCCTCCAGGGCGTCGTCCTTGACGATGTCGTCCTCGGCGACGCGCAGCAGCTTCTTGGCGCGCAGCGCCTCGTTCAGGGTCTCGCGGATGGCCTGCTCGAAGCCGGCCACGTGGGTGCCGCCCTTGGGCGTGGCGATGATGTTGACGAACGACCTCACGGTCTGGTCGTAACCGGTGCCCCAGCGCAGCGCCACGTCGACGCCGAGTTCGCGGGTGACCTCGGTGGGGGTCATCTGGCCGTGTTCGTCGAGAACCGGGACGGTCTCCTTGAAGGTGCCCTGTCCGGAGAAGCGGAGGACGTCACAGACCGGCTTGTCGGTGGCCAGGTACTCGCAGAACTCGCTGATACCGCCGTCGAAGCGGAACGACTCCTCACCCTTGCTGCCGCCCTCGCCGAGGCCGTACTCGTCGCGGACGACGATGGTCAGGCCGGGCACCAGGAACGCGGTCTGGCGGGCACGCTGGTGAAGCGTGTCCAGGGCGAGCCTGGCGTCCTTGAGGAAGATCTGGCGGTCGGCCCAATAGCGCACACGCGTGCCGGTGCGCGTCTTGGGCACCCTCTTGGTCTTGCGCAGTCCGCTCTTGGCCTCGAACTTGGCGTCCGGACCGTCGCCGGCGAAGGCACCCGGCACACCGCGGCGGAAACTGATGGCGTGCACCTGACCGCCGCGGTCGACCTCGACGTCGAGCCGCGCGGAGAGCGCGTTGACCACGGATGCGCCGACGCCGTGCAGACCGCCGGAGGCCGCGTAGGAGCCGCCGCCGAACTTGCCGCCGGCGTGCAGCTTGGTCATGACGACCTCGACGCCGGACAGGCCGGTCTTGGGCTCGACGTCCACGGGGATGCCGCGGCCGTTGTCCCGGACCTCGACGGAGCCGTCGTCGTGGAGGATGACGTCGATGTGGTCGCAGTAGCCGCCGAGAGCCTCGTCCACGGCGTTGTCGATGATCTCCCACAGGCAGTGCATCAGACCGCGACTGTCGGTCGATCCGATGTACATGCCGGGACGCTTGCGCACGGCTTCAAGGCCCTCAAGGACGAGCAGGTGCCGCGCGGTGTAGTTGGAGCCGTCCCGGTCTGCTCCTGTCAGCAGCGCTGTGGACGGCACGGACGTATCGGCGGTCACGCGGTTCGCTCCTCGCTGAATTTCGATGGGGCCCCTTTTGGGTAAGGGCCGGCTTCGGTCGCCGCTCAGAGGGTACCGAGGCCTGGTAGAGCCGTTGTAACGCCACCCTCGTCATGAACTCACACTAGTCCAAGGTCGTATACGTGTTCGATCCCTCGATGGAGTGAAGTACATATCACGTTCCCTTCGAGGCATGAACCATTTAGGCTCCGGGCACGTCCTCACAAACAACCGGCAACCCGGCCGGGAGGATGAGACCGATGAACCGCGCGAACCCGTAAGCACCGAAGACGACGCAATACGGCACATTCGCCGCCAACCGGCAGCAGACGGCCACCTCGAAAGATTTTTTTTCGAGGAGAAGCCCCGAGCGGGAACGTTTTCGGGCTGGTTGGATGTTGACCCTGGTACGACAGCTCGTCGAGCTAGAGAAGAGGCGACGTGACTACTGTTCTGACCCCCGCGAGCCACCTGACGGCCGCCGATCGCTGCGACCGCTGCGGCGCCCAGGCATACCTGCGCGTCGTGCTGCTCAGCGGCGGAGAACTGCTCTTCTGCGCCCACCACGGTCGCAAGTTCGAGCCGGAACTCAAGAAGATCGCCGCTGAGATACAGGACGAGACGGAGCGGCTGACCTCCGCTCCGGCCGCCGCTTCCGAAGATGAGCGCTGACCTCTCGCATCCACGACGAGCCAGCTCCGGCAAGGCCGGTGAAGGGCGGCCGCTTCCCTGGGGAGCGGCCGCCCTCGTCGTATGCGCACAGAGGCTCTCAGGAGCGCTTCTGAGCCCCGCGTGAGCCGCCGAGGGCACCTCCGGGACCGAGCGCCCGTACGACCTCCGAGACGCGCGTGTAGACGCCAGGGCTCCCCCGTCTGCCGCAGCCGCTCCCCCATGACACAAGCCCGATCAGCTTCTTGCCGGCGACCAGCGGCCCTCCGCTGTCGCCCTGGCAGGCGTCCGGGCCACCGCGGGTCTCGCCCGCACACACCATCGAGTCCGCCCGGTAGGTGCCGTCGGCGCCGCCGGGATAGGCACGCTCGCATGTCTCGTCGGGCAGCACATGGAGCCGCGCCGCGTACAGCCGGCGCGAGTAGTCTCCACCGCCCGTGATGTCCCCCCACCCCGAGACCAGGGCGCTGGTGCCGGGTGCGTAGGCGGTGTCCCCGTCGGGAGCCATCGTGATCACCGCGTCGCCCGGCAGGGGCTCGGCAAGGGTGAGGACGGCGAAGTCACCGGTGTTGGCGTCGGGGTCGTAGCCGGGATTGACCCGGGCGACGGTGACGGGGATCTCCTGGCCCTGCGACGCGAGCAGATCCGTCCGGCCCGCGATGACCTTGAGGTCGCGGACCGGGTCGGACGCTCCGCCGATGACCTCGTCGGCGAGGCAGTGGGCGGCGGTCAGCACCGTGGTCCGAGCGATCGCCACCCCGCCGCAGAACTGACCGGCCCGCGTACCCCCGAACCGGTCACGGCTGGACAGTGCGACCGTCCAGGGGGCCTGGGAGACGTCGACGGGGAAGCCGCCGACCACGATGCTGTCGGCGACGGCGGGAGGCGTGGTGGCCAGCGGTATGGCCGTGGCTACGGCCGCCAGGATCAGCGGCCGGATCAGGGCCGGGGCAACAGAACGGCGCATGCACGCTCCTCACTCTGGGTGGGACTGGGACACCCAGAGTCATCCAGCGCACCGCGACCCGCAGCACGAAGGCCCGGCCTCCGCGGCGGGAGACCGGGCCTTCGACGCCGTACGACGGCGACCTAGTCGAGGTAGTCGCGCAGCACCTGGGAGCGCGACGGGTGGCGCAGCTTCGACATGGTCTTGGACTCGATCTGACGGATGCGCTCACGCGTGACGCCGTAGACCTTGCCGATCTCGTCGAGGGTCTTCGGCTGACCGTCGGTGAGACCGAACCGCATGGAGACGACACCGGCCTCGCGCTCGGACAGGGTGTCCAGCACCGAGTGCAGCTGCTCCTGGAGGAGCGTGAAGCTGACGGCGTCCGCGGGGACGACCGCTTCGGAGTCCTCGATGAGGTCACCGAACTCGCTGTCGCCGTCCTCACCCAGGGGGGTGTGCAGGGAGATGGGCTCACGGCCGTACTTCTGGACCTCGATGACCTTCTCCGGGGTCATGTCGAGCTCCTTGGCCAGCTCCTCCGGGGTGGGCTCACGGCCCAGGTCCTGGAGCATCTGGCGCTGCACGCGCGCGAGCTTGTTGATGACCTCGACCATGTGCACCGGGATACGGATGGTGCGGGCCTGGTCGGCCATGGCGCGGGTGATCGCCTGACGGATCCACCAGGTGGCGTACGTGGAGAACTTGTAGCCCTTGGTGTAGTCGAACTTCTCGACCGCGCGGATCAGACCGAGGTTGCCCTCCTGGATGAGGTCCAGGAAGAGCATGCCGCGGCCGGTGTAGCGCTTGGCCAGGGAGACCACCAGACGGAGGTTGGCCTCCAGGAGGTGGTTCTTGGCGCGGCGGCCGTCCTCGGCGATGATCTCCAGCTCGCGCTTGAGCTTGGGGGCCAGCTTGTCGGCGTTGGACAGCTTGTCCTCGGCGAACAGACCGGCCTCGATGCGCTTGGCGAGCTCGACCTCCTGCTCGGCGTTGAGCAGGGGGACCTTGCCGATCTGCTTGAGGTAGTCCTTGACCGGGTCGGCGGTGGCACCGGCCGCCGCGACCTGCTGCGCCGGCGCGTCGTCCTCGTCCTCGTCGGACAGGACGAAGCCCGCGCTCTCGGCGCCCTCGGGCTCCTCGGTGCCCGCCTTCGCCTCCTCAAGGACCTCGTCCTCAAGGATCTCGGCGTCGTCCTTCTTGGCGGCGGTCTTCTTGGCCACCGTCTTCTTGGCGGCGGCGGTCGCGGTCTTCTTCGCGGCCACCTTCTTGGCGGTGGGGGCGGCTTTCTTGGCGACGGCCTTCTTCATGGGCGCCGCCTCCTCGGCCGGATCGTCGGCGACGGCGGTGGGCGCCACGGCCGGGGCGGCCGGGGCAGTGGCCTTCCTGGTGGTCACCGTCTTCGCCGCGACCGTCTTGGTGGCGGTGCGCTTGGCCGGACTCTTCGCTGCGACGCTCTTACGGGTGCGCTTGGGCTCCGCGGCACTGACCATCAGCGTCACACCCTCTTCCTCAAGGATCTGGTTGAGGCTGCGCAGTACGTTCTTCCACTGAGTGGCCGGAATCTGGTCAGCTTCGAAGGCCCGACGCACATCGTCGCCGGCGATCTGCCCCTCAGCCTTTCCCCGCTCAATGAGAGCCATGACAGAGACGGACTCGGCGATCTCCGGCGGGAGCGTACGGGATGTGCTGGCCGACACGAACAACCTCTCGGAACGTTGGAAAACGGCTTCCGGCCCCGTCCGGGACGGACTGGAGCCGACCGCCGGCTTGGGGATGGGCCGACGGCGCGGGCGGGGGCCGGGAAGATGCACAGCGCCATGAATGGCGTCCGTATTCCCTCCGCGGCTGTCACCTCTTAGGTCATCGCGTTGTCCGCAAGAGCGTTACGCCCAATCTACGTGGCCCGAGTCACACCCCGTAAGCGCTCAAAAACGGTCAGACGTGGGCAGAAGTAGTCGTTGATGATCTCTCCGGGCCGTTCGGGCCGATGCCGAGCCTGTTCACACGGCCGGTCACCGCCCACCACGTCGGCCCCGCCTAGCCCACCGCCGGACCCCGCCGGAGCCCTGAGGGATCCGGCGGGGTCCGGCGGCGGCCGGCGGAAGCGGGTTCCCGGACCGACGACGCCCCGAGAACACGGCACTGACGGAGAGCACCGCTCTTGACGCGGGTCAGTGCTCGCGCGGGGCGGGCACCACGCGCTCCACCTCGGGGTGGATGGCCAGCAGCTGTCGCATCGCCGACTCCGCCGCGGTTCCGTCGCCGGCGCCGAGCGCGTCGACGATCCGCGCGTGCTGGGCCAGGGACGTCTCGTTCGGCCGGTCACAGCCGGTGACCGGGCCGCCGGACACCTGGAGGGCCGCCGACACGATGCCGGAGAGGTGCTCCAGCATGCGGTTGCCGGCGACCTGGATGAGCAGCGAGTGGAATTCGGCGTCGGCGCGCGAGAAGGTCAGCGCGTCACCCTGTGCCATGGCGTGGCTCATGATCTCGACCATGTCGCACAGGCGCTGCTGGACATCCTCGCGGCCGTGCCCGGCGGCGAGGCGGGCGGCGAGCGGCTCGATCGTCCAGCGCAGCTCGCTGAGCTCACGGCGCTGGTCGTCGCGCTGCGGCCCGAAGGCCCGCCATTCGATGATGTCCGGGTCGAGGAGGTTCCAGTCACTGACGGGACGCACGCGCGTGCCGACGTTCGGGCGGGCGCTGACCAGCCCCTTGGCCTCCAGGACCCGGAGGGACTCGCGGACGACGGTGCGGGAGACCTCGAATCGCTGGCCGATCTCCTCGGGGACCAGGGGGCGGTCCGCACCCAGGTCGCCCGAGACGATCATCTGACCCAGCTGCTGGACGAGTTGACCGTGCAGTCCGCGACCGCGGCTGCCCGCGGCGCGTCGGCCCACACGGCCCAGCTCCGGATCCGCGCCCTCCCAGGACGGCGTACCGACACGGTCGGTGGCGGGGACCTCCGCATAGGGGTAGCGGTCGAGTTCGCCCGGGCCGACCAGACCAGAGTCTGCGGAGCGGGCGGCGGTCATCATGGTGTGCGCAAGGGTACTCACGGATCCTTTGTCGGCGCTGCCTCCAACTCCCTTGAGGTCTTTGGTGAAAAGCACACGAAAGGGTGATCGCTCACCGCGTCGCAATTGACGCCTTATCGGAAAGAAACGGCCTTTCTGCGGGGAGTTGTGCGCAGGGTGGGATCGCAAGCGTCCGGTCCCCGGTCATCGGAGCCTGGCCCGCAGGGCGCTGAACAGATACGCGCAGAGCAGCGCGGCCAGCGACAACGCCAGTGCACCGCCCACCGGTTGGACCAGCACCCGGACCGCTCCGACCAGATAGCGCTCTCCCCCGAAGGGCCACTTCAGCAGGAACATCTCCCGCAACCTCATCGGGAGTCCGGCGGCCACCCGTACCCCCGTACCCTGTACAGCCTCGTGTACGACGGGCACGACGAGCACGGGCACGGCGAGCACCGCGGCGAGACCCCCCGTGGTGGACCGGAAGACGCCTGCCGCCAGTACACCGGCCCAGGCACAGCCGACGATCAGCCCGAACCAACTCGTGGTCAGCAGGAGCCAGTCGGCGGGAACCTGTGCGAGCTCCCGACCGTAGACGAGGTAGAGCACCTCGGCGTCGCAACCCACGGTGAGGAACGAGAGCAGCACCGCGGTACCCCCGGAGACCAGCAGTTTCGCGGTGAGCAGCCCCAGTCGGCGGGGCACGGTGCCGCGGTCCGCCGCCAGCGCGGGGTGGCGGAACTCGTCTCCGAAGGCCAGCGCGCCGATCAGTCCCGCTCCAAGTGCCGCCGGGGGCAGCGGCAGCTCCCGCGGCCAGGCCGCGAAGAGCCGGGCCTGCGGGGTGTGCCCGGCCCTGGCCAGCAGTACGGCGGTGAGGGCGGACACGAGCAGTACGGCACCACAGGTGAAGAAGCCGGCACCGATCCCGGCAGCCCGGCGGAGTTCGTAGCGCAGGGGGCGCAGGGGGCTGGGCGCCGGGCGGACGGAGATGGGGGGCGGAAGCGGGGACGGCGCGCCCAGGTCGTCAGCGGCCCCGTCCTGGAGCGGGGGCCCCACCGGGGCCGGGGCGGACTCGTCGTCGGCTGCCCGGACCCTATGCGGCTCCGGCTGCCGATGACCGCCGGACAGCCGGGCGCCGGGTGTTTCGCCGGGTCCGGAGCGAGTGGGCGGTCGTGTTGCGCGCACCTCGGCGGATACGTCGCGGTGCGGCGGCTCATCGGCGGCGGCTTCGACGGAAACGGCCTGCGTCGGCGACTGCGGGGCCGGAGCTTCGAGGGGTAGCCCGCGGGCGGCGGGCTGGGTGGTGGCGGCTTCGGTGGGTACCGCGTGGGTCGGTGACTTGGCCGTCAGGGCGTCGACGGACATGGCGGTCTCGACGGACACCGTACGGGGCAGCGGCTGGGCGGAAGTGCCGGCCGGTGGCTGGGCCGGGACGGCGGGCGCCGTCCTGGTGACCCCCGCAGGACCGGAGGCCTCGGTGGAGCCGAGGGAGGCCGACGGCTTGGCGAGCCCGGGAGCCGTCGAAGCTTTGGCGAGCCCGGGGGCGGTCGAAGGCTTGGCGGCCGCCGGAGCGGACAACTGGTCGGCGGGACGCACGGGAGTGGAGAACTCCCCGTCCGGGGTCGCGGGCACGGCCGTGACGGCCGGGTCGTCGGTGAGCCCCGTGGCGGTGACACAGGGCTGCGGTTCAGCCGCGCCAAGGGGTTCCGCGGCGGCAGTCGGCCGGCTTCGACTCGGCTCCTGGTCGGCGGTGCGCAGCCGCTGCGCGAGGCTCGGGGCGACCGCGGGCTGCGGGCCGCCCCGCTCCGCCCTCGACTGCGGGGCGACCGCGGGTGTGTCCGTGTCCGTGCGCCGGTCCGCGCGCGGCGCGCCCTGCCGACCGTCGACAGGCGCCTCTCCGACGGCTCGCTGGGGATACGCCGGGCGGGCACCGTCCACCGCGCTCCGCTCACCCAGGCTCACACCATGGGGCCGCTCGCGGGTAGACCCGTCCTCGTCCGTGGCGGTCGGCTCCCGACGCTCCGGCCCCTGCCGCGCGTCCTCCGGCACCTCGTGGGTCGACAGCTCCGCCGCGGCGGCGCCCGGCCCCATGTCACCTGTCTCGTCCGCCAGTTGGTGGACCAGGATGCCGTGACGGAAGGCGGCCTCACCGACTTCGGCGGTCGTACTGCCGTACACGGAGAGGCGGTTGCCGCCTTCCCTCACGACCTCCACCGAGCGGTGGGCGGTGCGGGCCTCCTTGCCGAGCACGGCGGCGAGCCGGTCGGCATGCGGGCTGCGGACGGCCACGCGTGGGCGGAGCCGGGTGCGGGCGAACTCCCTGGCCTCCTGGTCCGCCACGAGCCTGCCCGCCTTCAGGGTGACGACCCGGTCGGCGGCGCGGGCGGCCTCCTTCGGGTCGGCGGTGGTGAACAGCACCGTGCCGCCCTGCACCGCGTGGGCCCGGAGCATGCGGTGCAGCCAGTGGGCCTCACGGGTGGACAGGCCGTCCGCGGGCTCGTCCAGGACGAGGGTGTGCGGGTCGGGGAGGAGAGCGCAGGCCAGGCCGAGCCGGCGGTCCATGCCGTGCGACAGCGTGCCCAGGCGCTCCTCGCTCAGGCTGACGAGCCCGACCGCTTCGAGCACGTCGTCGGCGCGCCGGGCCGGTACCCCGGTCGCCGCGCACAGCATCCGCAGGTGACCGCGGACGGAACGGGACGGATGACCGGGGACGTCACCGAGGAGTACGCCGACCTCGCGCGAGGGGTGGGCGATGCGGTGCAGGGGGCGACCCCTGAAGTAGGTCAGCCCACGCCCCTGTTGGAGTTCGAGCATCAGTCTGAGCACCGTGGTCTTGCCCGCGTTCGCCTCACCCAGGAGTGCGGTGACGCGGCCCGCGCCCGCTTCGAAGGTCACGTCGTCGACGGCGGGCGGGTGCGCCTTGCGGGGGTTGCTGGTCAGTCCGAAGGCCTGGATCACCTTAGGGAAGATAGCGCGGAATGACCGTTTTTCCGGGTATAGAAGGGTTTAACCTTTACCGAGTTCGCGCTGTCGGACGGTCACACCTCGGGCCGCAGCATCGGCGGATTGAGCAGGGTGGCCCCGCCGGCCCGGAAAAGCTGGGCCGGGCGGCCGCCCTGGCGGGTGGTCGTACCGCCGGTGGGGACGAGGAAGCCGGGGGTACCGGTCACCTTGCGGTGGAAGTTGCGCGGGTCGAGCGCCACGCCCCACACCGCCTCGTAGACGCGACGCAGCTCGCCGACCGTGAACTCGGGCGAACAGAACGCGGTGGCGAGGGACGAGTATTCGATCTTGGAACGGGCCCGCTCCACACCGTCGGACAGAATCTGGGCGTGGTCGAAGGCGAGCGGCGCGACCGGCTCGCCGTCCCGGCCGTAGCCGCCCTGCGCGAGCAGTTCCTCCACCGGGGCCCAGCGCGCGTTGCTGGCGTCGCCGCCCGCGCGCGGCGCGGGCAGGTCGGGGGCCAGGGCGAGGTGGGCCACGCTGACCACCCGCATCCGAGGGTCACGCTTGGGGTCACCGTAGGTCGCCAGCTGCTCCAGGTGGGCTCCGCCCTCCTGGGCGGGGGCGTCGGGGTCGTGGGCCCGCAGCCCGGTCTCCTCCGCGAGTTCCCGCGCCGCCGCCTGTGAAAGATCCTCGTCGGCCCGCACGAAGCCGCCCGGCAGCGCCCAGCGCCCCTGGAAAGGCGACTCCCCTCTGCGCACGGCCAACGCGCACAGGGCATGGCGACGCACGGTCAGCACGACCAGATCCACGGTGACGGCGAACGGCGGAAAGGCTGACGGGTCGTAGGGCATGCGGTGATCATAGTCGTCTGCCTGACGATAAACACTCCCTTCGGTGGCCACTCCGACGGCTGATCCACTTCGCTCCGGTATGCGCCCCGAATCATTCCGGCGCGCGTTCTCCACTCGGTCGTCCTTTCGCCACGGCCGTGACGTCGTACCGGCTCGTCCTTCTCCGGGCAGCTCACACTCCTAGCTGCAGGCCGGCCGCGGCCTCCTCGACCATGGCCAGGCCGAGCCGGCTGACCCGCACCGAGAAGGGCGCACCGGCGACCCGCAGTCCGGTCAGGCCGAGCTCGCCCAGGGGCGCGCTGTGGGCCGGGCGGAGGGTGACGGTCCCTGCCGGGGCGTCGGGGCGGATACCGGCGAGCGCGGTGAGGAGGAGAACCCCGGCAGCGGCGGCGGTGGCCGCCGGACGGCAGGCCGCGGGATGCGGAAGAGGGGCGCTCCCCTCGGAACGCTGCTCGCCGGCGAACATCTCCGGCAGCCGGTGACCGAAGTGCTCGGCCGCCGCAAAGAGACCGCGCAGCAGCCCGCCCGCCTCCTTCTCGTAGCCCGCAGCGACCAGTCCGGCGACGGCGAGCGCCGTCTCCTGGACGCGGACGGCACCGGACCGATGGCCGAACGGACTGTGTCCCGCCTCCTTGGCCCCCAGGCCGCGCAGCCCCCACCCCGAGTCCATGGCCGGTCCGCCGAGCAGTCGCGCGAGCTGTTCGGTCTGCACCCTGTCGAGCAGTCCGACGGCGTGTTGGCCCGCGCCGAGCAGGCCGGTGTCGAGAAGGTGCACGGCGGTGGCGCCGAGGTGGGTCAGAGGGCGGCCGTCCGGGGTCAGGGCCGCGGCAGGACGCCCGCCTCCTCGGTCCTCGACCCAGAAGTCCGCCCGGAAAGCCTTCCTCAGCTCCGCCGCCCACTCCCGCAGCCCGGCACCACCTGGCCGGTCGCAGGCGTCCAGGAGATCGGCACCCAGCAGGGCGGCCCGGTGGGCATGGGCCTGGGTCTCGCCGCGCGCGGGGCCGCCGGGCTGCGGGTCGCAGAGGTAGGTCCGATCCTCCGCCATGGTGCGCAGCCAGGTCAGACAGCGCTCGGCGGCGGGCAGCAGTTCCCGTGTCTCCTGCTCCGGGAGCCCCCAGCGACGGGCCTCCGCCAGCAGGACGGGGAAGAGCAGGGTGGCCTCCGTACCCGTGCAGCCCGGCGGCAGGTGAGCTCCGGCGTCGCGGCGCGGGCCGGGGATCATGCCCGTCTGCGGCCCCGGGCCGCCGAGTTGGGTGCGGGCCAGGGTACGCAGCGTGCCTGCGGCGAGGCGGGTACCGAGGGGCAGGGTCATCCGGGCGGCGGCGAGAGCCTCGGCCGGGGCCAGACCGCAGCGCCAGGGCGCCCCGGCGGCGAGGTAGCTGTCAAAGGGGTGCGCGGGGTCGCGGAGCAGCAGCGCCTGAAGGTCGTCGATGCTCGTCCTGAGCAGCGACGTGGCCCTCGGGTCGTCGCCCGTGGCCCTGGCCGGTGCCAGCGGGCTGGTCGCGGCACGTCCCACGGCACGCAGGGGGGCCGCGCCGTCCGTTCGCACTCGCAGCTCCACGCTCGCCGTGGCACCCGGCGGCAGCTCGAACTCCCAGCGCAGCAGTCCCGCCGAGGCCAGCGCGTCTGCGGGCGGCGGGTCGGCCGTGACCGACGCGTTGCCGGTGGGGGTGGTCCAGCGGAGGCCGGAGTCGTGGACGCTGGCCGGGAGTTCGGGCCCCGGAATGCCGGAGGCGACGGCGCTCAGATCGGCCAGATCCGTGCCGAGGGCCACCTCCAGCGGCAGGCGCAGGGGGTGGAGTGCGCAGTTGCGCAAGGTGATGCGCTCCGTGCCGTCGGCGTGCCGGATTCGTTCCACGACGACGTCCGGATCCGGTCCCGCCGCCGGGGAGACCCGGACCGTGCCGACGAAGCGGGCGGAGTCCGCTCCCTTCATCCGGGCCTGGACGGCGAGTGGTTCGCGGCCCGCGACACGGACCTGGCAGCGCGCGAGAAGCCGCCGGCCCGCGCGGTAGAACCCCTCCAGGCCCTGGCCGGTCAACTGACCGTGTTCCGTGGAGAGGGCGAGGCAGGGCAGCGCGACGCAGATCAGGGCGGTGTGCGTGGGCGGCAGCCCGCCGACGCGTCCCGCGACCGGAGGAACCGGTCGGGCAGGGGCGGGCCGGGGATCGCGGCCCCGTGGCTGCGCGGGGCCGCCTTCCGGCGACGGGGGCCAGGGCGGCCCGTCCCGCAGTCGTCGGTTGTCGGCGGCGGTGGAGGGCGAAGTCGGCTGATGCATGGGGAGGCTTCTTCTGCGCGCTGTGCGCCTGCGATGTGCCGGGCGCCGGACTGAGGGCTCCAGGGGGACAGGGGACGGGCGGCGGTACGGCCCGTCCAGGCGTTCCGCCACTCAGGTGAACGGAGACGGACTCCTCCTGGTCACGCCCCCGCCCGCCGAAGCCGATCGGATGCCGGCGCGGTGCTGAGTCGTTTACACCGGTCGGCCTGCCGCTGCGGCAGCGAACACCCAGGCCCGGCAGGCCGATCCGGTGCCCGCCGGAGGTCGGTCGGTCAGAGCGCCACTCGCCTCCGATGCGGCCCCGGGCCCAGCCGCGCACAACACCGGCCCAGATCCGCCCGACCACCGTCCACGGCCGTCCCCCGTTCATCCGTCCCCCTCGTTGCGGCCGTTCCCGGATCGCCTGCCCTCCTGTGCGGCTCGGCCGTCCGCGGTCGCACTGCGCTCCGCTTGCTCCGCCGCTCGCGTGCGTGTGCGTCCCGCGCCTGGCGTGGACGAACCAGGGCGGCTGTGCTCCGAGTGCACCTGTCGCGGCCTGGTGCTCGCTGGCCTCGACCGTCGGTGGTCGGCGGGGCCTGCCGTGCGCGGAGGGCGGGGACGGGAGGCCGCGGCCGACGCTCGGTCACTTTCAGCTTCGGCTTTGGTTTCGGCGTCGGTTTCGGCTTCGGTTTCGGATTCGGTTTCGGATTCGGGGTGAAGCGGGTCGGCGTCATCGACCGCTGCTGTGCCGTCCACCCGCGCGGGGTCCGTGCGGCCCATGCGTTCCGTGCGCAGGCAGCGGCGGATCGACTCCGGATCCAGACCCTCGTTGCAGGCCTGGTGGAGCAGGCGGGCGAAGAGGTAGTCGGGGTCCGCGCCCAGGGCCATCGCCAGGGCCTCCCGTGCCTCCAGGTCGTCACCGGTCGACCAGGCGACCCAGCCGGCAAGGGTGAGGGGAGCGGCGGCATGTTCGCCGTACGGGCCGACGCAGCGGCGGGCCAGGGCTCGCCACAGGCGCAGGGCCGGTCCGGCCTCGTCGCCTTCCATCCAGGCGGCCGCGCGGTCGCGGGTCGTGCGGTCCTGCAGGCCGAGAATGAGCGTCGCCGCCTCGTCGTGGGAGACGAGGGCGTCGTCGCTGAGGTCCGCCTGGTGGCTGCCGGACACGGGGGCGGCAGCGGCGTAGCGGTGGATGACCCGCTCGGCGAGGGCCAGGGTCTCCTCGGCCACGTCCGCGCGGAGGGCTCCGTCGAGGATGCGGGGCACCAGTGCCATTCCGGCGCTGTCGAGGGCGACCTCCTGCTCCAGCACGGCGCCGGTCTCCCAGGGGAGCAGCCGGGCCCGGAGCTCGCGCAGGCTGCCGCGCACCTGGATCCCGGCGTAGGTGGCGGCGGCCGCGAGCACGGAGGTGCCGGGCAGGCCCATGGGGGCGCCCTCGGGCGGACAGCATTTTTCCGTCGGACAGCAGTACGACCAGAAGCGGCCGTCCGAGACGCACAGTGCCTCGATCACGGGCACGTCGAGCCGACCGCACTCGGTGCGCAGCAGCTGGGCCAGCGGCGTGAGCCGGCGCATCACGTCCCGGCCCGATTCGCCGGGCGCCGGTTCCTGGCAGACGTAGGCGACCATCTGCTCGGGCCGGGCTCCCCGGCGCTCGCCGCCGGTCACCAGGCCCTGTGCGAGCTGGCGTGCGGCCGACTCCCAGTCGTCCTTGCCGGCAGGGATGCCGAGCCGGGCCCGTCCGCCGAAGCGGCCGCGGCCGGCGCGGTCGTGCAGGGCCACCAGCACCATGCTGTCTTCGGGGCGGTACCCCAGTAGATAGGGCAGCGCGTCGGCCAGTTCGGCCGGGGTGCGCAGGGTGACCTGGGTGTCGTGGGCGGATCGCCCGAGAGGGACCGCGCCTCGGGTGATGTCGCCGTTTTCGGAGGGTCCGGTGGTTTCGCCGTGATTCGTCATGCGCAGACGATCTCGCGGATCTTGTGATTCCGGTTGGCCTGTGGATAAGTCAAATCAGGGACACGACAAAGCCATCTCCAGTATCCACAGGCTCGCCCGGCTGTCGGTCCCGTCCTGTTGTATGGGACGCATGGAGCACACGAGCAACGCGGAACTCCGGGCTCGGGCGGACGCCGTCCTCGCCCGTCTCGTCGGGGACGACACGGGCGCCGCCCGGCTGCGCGAGGACCAGTGGCGGGCGATCGAGGCGCTGGTCGCGGACCGGCGTCGGGCCCTGGTCGTCCAGCGCACGGGCTGGGGCAAGTCCGCGGTGTACTTCGTGGCGACCTCGCTGCTGCGAGCCTCGGGCAGCGGCCCGACAGTGATCGTCTCCCCGTTGCTCGCGCTCATGCGCAACCAGGTGGAGGCCGCGGCCCGGGCCGGTATCCACGCCCGCACCATCAACTCCTCCAACACGGAGGAGTGGGAGTCGGTCCAGGCGGAGATCGCGGCCGGCGAGGTCGACGTCCTGCTCGTGTCCCCGGAGCGGCTCAACAACCCGGACTTCCGCGACCAGGTTCTGCCCGAGCTCGCCGCGGCGACCGGACTGCTCGTCGTGGACGAGGCCCACTGCATCTCGGACTGGGGCCACGACTTCCGCCCCGACTACCGGCGGCTGCGCACCATGCTGGCCGACCTGCCGCCGGGTGTGCCGGTGCTGGCGACCACCGCCACGGCCAACGCGCGCGTGACCGCCGACGTGGCCGAACAGCTCGGGACCGGTGCCGCCTCGGACGCTCTGGTACTGCGCGGTCCACTGGACCGGGAGAGCCTCAGCCTGAACGTGCTGCGGCTGCCGGACGCCGCGCACCGAATGGCCTGGCTCGCGGACCATTTGCACGAACTGCCGGGTTCCGGCATCGTCTACACGCTCACCGTGGCCGCCGCCGAGGAGGTCACCGCGTTCCTGCGGCAGCGCGGGCACACCGTGGCGTCGTACACGGGGAAGACGGAGAACGCCGACCGGCAGCAGGCCGAGGACGACCTGCTCGGCAACCGGGTCAAGGCGCTGATCGCCACCTCCGCGCTCGGCATGGGCTTCGACAAGCCCGACCTCGGGTTCGTGGTGCACCTCGGCTCCCCCTCTTCCCCCATCGCCTACTACCAGCAGGTGGGCCGTGCGGGCCGCGGTGTCGAGCACGCCGAGGTGCTGCTGCTGCCGGGCCGGGAGGACGAGGCGATCTGGGACTACTTCGCCTCGCTCGCCTTCCCGGCGGAGGACTTGGTGCGCCGCACCCTGGACGTCCTCTCCCGGGCCGGCGGCCCCATGTCGCTGCCCGCGCTGGAGCCGCTGGTGGAGCTGCGCCGCTCCCGACTGGAGTCCATGCTGAAGGTGCTCGACGTGGACGGCGCGGTCAGGCGGGTCAAGGGCGGGTGGGTCGCGACCGGGCAGCCGTGGGCGTACGACGCGCAGCGGTACGCCTGGGTGGCCCGGCAGCGCCAGGCCGAGCAGCAGGCGATGCGCGAGTACGCGGCCACGCCGGACTGTCGGATGGAGTTCCTGCAGCGCCAGCTGGACGACGAGGGCGCGAAGCCCTGCGGCCGCTGTGACAACTGCGCGCGGCCCCGCTTCACGGCCGACACCTCCGTCGCCGCGCTGGATGCCGCACGGGTCGACCTGGGCCGCGCGGGTGTCGAGGTGGAGCCCCGCCGGATGTGGCCGACCGGCCTGCCGGCGATCGGCATCGATCTCAAGGGGCGCATTCCGGCCGGTGAACAGGCTTCGTCGGGACGGGCCTTGGGACGGCTGTCGGACATCGGCTGGGGCAATCGGCTACGACCGCTGCTCGCCCCCCAGGCCCCCGACGCGGCCGTGCCGGACGATGTCGCCCGTGCCGTGGTGGAGGTGCTGGCCGACTGGGCGAAGGGGCCCGGCGGTTGGGCCCCGGGTGCGGCCGAGGCACAGCCGCGTCCCGTGGGCGTCGTCACCGTCGCCTCGCGCTCCAGGCCCCTGCTGATCCACTCCCTGGGCGCGCGCATCGCGGAGGTCGGCAGACTGCCCCTGCTGGGTTCCGTGGAGTACGCGGGCGAGGCGCCACGGGTCCCGCGCAGCAACAGTGCCCAGCGTCTGAAGGCCCTCGACGGTGGGCTGACCGTGCCGTCGGGCCTCGCCACCGCTCTCGCCGAGATCCAGGGACCGGTCCTGTTGGTGGACGACTTCACCGAGACGGGCTGGACCCTGGCGGTCGCGGCACGCATGCTCCGCAGGTCCGGGGCGCGGGGGGTGTTGCCGCTGGTCCTCGCTGTTCAGGGCTGACCGGACGCCATTGTTCGCATCCGGCGCGGGGCGCGGCGTACGAACGTGCCGCGCTCGAACGTCCCAGGGGTCGCCGGGTGCCTCATCGGGTAGGGATATAAGCCACACACCCTCAGATAACAGTCGGTGGCCCCATTTGCTCGTTGCCGCATCCAAGTTCGACAGGAAGAATTGAGGTCCGCTCCCCGCACGGCTCGTCCGTGATCCGGTTGGGCTTTGCTGCGGTGCGCGCGGCCCCGAATCAGATCTCGCCCGCTGTGTGGGCGCGTAGCCGAAGGGAGGAACGTGACCTTCGGATTCGCTCCGTCCTCGGCGGCCTCGTTGTCGACGTCCGCGTCCGCCGCGTCCGCCAGTCGTCTGCTTGAGCCCGCGGAGTGGGCCGACGCCGGAATACCGCTGCTGCGCAATCCCCGCGAAGTCGTCAGCGGACTACATGCCCGGCATCGCCCCCGTCCGGGCACCGCGGTCGTCGCCGTCCTCGATCCGGAGGAACGGCTGTGCGCCAGTGCCTCCTTCGGCCGGCGCTCGGCCCCGGCCGACGGCTGGATGTTCCGCAACGCGCTCCTGGCCCAGTTGCGCAGGGTCATCCCACACGATCTGCGCCGCCGCACCCCGGTGCGGACCGCCGTACTGCTCTACTGCCGCGACGGGGACGCGCGTTGGACGGAGGAGGACGGTGCCTGGATGTGGGGGCTGCGGGACGCCTGCACACTGCACGGGCTGCGCTGCGGGGCGTACATCACGCTGACGCGCGACGGCTGGCAGGTGCTCGGCGAGGGCCGCGGCGGGCGGCGACCCAACGCCGACTCGCCCCCCGAACCCTTCGCACTGTCGGAGGCCCCACCGATGTCGCCGCGTACGGGAGGCGCCGTCTCCGAGGTACTGCGCCGCGCGGCCGCCCGCTGAACCCCGGCCCCCGCAAGGGGGCGCCCTGGCCGGGCGCGCTCCGCCGGGCACAGCGTCACGGACATCGCGTCACGGCAGGCTCGGCGGCCGCGCTCGGTTCCACGCCGCAGCGGCCCTCCCGCCGCCCCGTGGCCAGTCACCTGACTGATCCGGCCCGGTGCCCGCGCACCGGATCGTCTCGTCTGCCGGACGGCCGCTCCGCGACGGGCAGCGGGCCTCGCCCGTCGCCCGGGCATGCCAAAGGCACCACTGTGCGAGTCACCGCCGCGGCTCCTTCGGTACTTCCGGAGTCCAGAGGCGCCGGAGACAGCTCAGACGCCCGCGCCGAGCACCGAGTTGATGCGCTGCGGGTCGCCGCAGACGATCAGCAGGGCGCCCGCCCGGGAGAGAGCCAGCGGCAGGGCGGTGGCGGCGACGGTGTCGGGGCCGCCGTTGACGGCGACGACGACCACGGAGCGGGTCGCGGCACGGGAAGCGACGGCGGAGTCCGCGTAGAAGACGTCGTCGCCCGCGTCGTGCTGGGCCCAGTAGGAGGCTTCGCCGAAGGACAGCTCGTGATCGGCCCACGGGTGCTGCGCGCCGGTGGTGATCACCAGCACGTCGCCGGGGGCACGACCCGATTCGAGGAGCAGGTCCACTGCTTCTTCGGCCGCGTCGAGAGCGCTCTCGACCGAGGCCGGGATCAGCTGGATCTGCGGGGCCGCCGCTGCCGCGGCGGGGACGGCCGGACCGGACTGGCCTGGCTTGGCCACGTCACGCGGCGTGCGCTGTACCGGCGCCGTGGGCCGCAGAGGGCCGGGACGACCGGGACGCGACGGAGCCGCGGGGCGGGGGCCGGGAACGGGACGAGGGGTCGGCGCGGTACGGCCACTGGCCGGAGTGGCGCGGGGACCCTGGGCACTCTCGTGAATCTGAGGCTCCTCGGGAATGAGAGGCATGAGCTGATATTTATCAAACGTTGGTACAGGTCACGTGAACCGGGTGGCACAACAGTGCGACTGGAACGTCAAAAATCGAAGCCGAGCTGACCCTCGATCTCCGGAACGCTTCCCTCCGCCCAGCTGCGGACCTTCTTGAGGTGCCGCCACTGGGGCAGCGCATCAAGATACGCCCACGACAACCGGTGGTACGGGGTGGGGCCCCGCTCCTCCAGTGCGGCCTTGTGCACGGGCGACGGGTACCCGGCGTTGTCCGCAAATCCGAAGTCTGCATGGTCGATACCCAGTTCGGCCATCATTTTGTCGCGCTGAACTTTGGCGATCACCGAGGCCGCGGCCACGGCGACACACGATCGGTCACCCTTGATGACCGTGCGCACCTGCCACGGGGCACCGAGGTAGTTGTGCTTGCCGTCGAGGATGACCGCGTCGGGACGGACCGGAAGGGTCTCCAGGGCACGGACCGCCGCCAGCCGCAGCGCGGCCGTCATCCCGAGGTCGTCGATCTCCTCCGGCGAGGCGTGCCCCAGGGCATAGGCAGTGACCCACCCTCGCAGCGTTCCGGCGAGTTCCGTGCGCCGCTTGATGGTCAGCAGCTTGGAGTCGGTGAGGCCCTCGGGCGGTCGGCGAAGACCGGTGACCGCGGCGCAGACGGTGACGGGACCGGCCCAGGCACCGCGCCCCACCTCGTCGACACCGGCAATGACCTTGGCTCCGGTCGTGGCGCGAAGGGAGCGCTCGACGGTGTGAGTAGGTGGTTCGTACGGCATGGCGCCCTTAGGGTACGCCGCACCGATCCCCGAGCGACACCCCGGCTTCCCGGACTGCGCCGAAGACCGCCTGAGCCGCCGCTCACGCCCCGCGCGACAGCAGCAGCGGAAGCATGAACCGGTCGATCATCTCTTCGATCTCCTGGTCGCTCCATTCGCTTCCAGAAATCTTGTTGCGGTACATCATCATCGCCGGAATGGCGTCGATGACATAGCCGTTGGCCGCGTCGGCGCGCACCTCCCCCCGCTCGATACCACGGGTGACGATGTCACCGATCAGCCGGATCGTCGGCCCCACGACCCCGTCGAAGATCACGCCATGGAACCGCTCGACCTGCAGGGGATCGCATTCGTGAATCACCGACCGCAGCGCGAAGCCAGGGCGCGAGAACATCGCGTCCCGAGCCTGCCGGCACAGGGCCAGCAGGTCTTCGCGCACACTTCCACGGTCGGGGGCCTCCTCCAGACGCGGCAGACCCGCCTGCAGCGCGTCGGCGACCAGCTCCTCCTTGGAGGGCCAGCGGCGATAGACCGCCGCCTTCCCGGTCTGGGCGCCGGCGGCGACACCTTCCATGGTGAGGCCGTTCCAGCCGACGGTGCTGAGCTGGTCCAAGGCGGCGTCCAGGATCGCGCGTTCGAGGACCGCACCGCGCCGACGAGGGGAGGCCGCCCGAGCGGGAGCGGCAGTCCAGCGCGAGGTAACCATCTGAGTTTCTCCAGCGAGCAAAGGGAGGCGGGAATTCCGGAGCGGGGAACGCGGCGCGCGACGGCAAAGGGGGACGCGGCACACGACGCGCAGTTAAGTGAACGCTTGCGTTCTCTAGCGGGGACTCACTACCGTTGGCGGGGCAGTGAACGCTGGCGTTCACTAACACCTTCGTGGGGGATCCATAGTGACAACCTCTCAACTGATACCGGACCAGAAACCGGGTGCGGCCCGTCGACAGGGACGCCCCGGCATCGCGCTCACCGTGATTGCCGCCTGCCAGCTCATGGTGGTACTCGATGCGACGATTGTGAACATCGCGCTCCCGCACATTCAAGACGCGCTCAAGTTCAGCACCACGGATCTCACATGGGTGGTCAGCGCCTACACCCTCACCTTCGGTGGCCTGCTGCTCCTCGGCGCGAGGGCCGGTGACATCCTCGGCAGGCGCCGGGTGTTCATGACCGGCATCCTCCTGTTCACCTTCGCCTCGCTCCTCGGCGGTCTCGCCCAGGAACCCTGGCAGCTGCTCGCCGCCCGCGCCCTCCAGGGCATGGGGGGCGCGATCGCGTCGCCGACCTCGCTGGCGCTGATCACCACGACGTTCCCCGAAGGTCCTGAGCGGAACCGGGCGTTCGGCGTGTTCGCGGCCGTCTCCGCGGGTGGTGGGGCCATCGGTCTGCTGGCCGGCGGCATGCTCACCGACTGGCTCGACTGGCGCTGGGTGCTCTTCGTCAACGTACCGATCGGACTGCTGATCGTCGCCCTCACCCCGCAGTACATCAACGAGTCCGAGCGGCATCCCGGCCGGTTCGACATCGCGGGTGCACTGGCCTCCACCCTGGGCATGGCTTCCCTGGTGTACGGCTTCATCCGGGCCTCGGAGGACGGCTGGCGGGACGGCCTGACGCTCGGGTCGTTCGCCGCCGCGGTGGTGCTGCTGCTGGGCTTCGTCCTCATCGAGACCCGGGCGAAGGAGCCCATCACCCCGCTGAGGATGTTCGCCGATCGGAACCGCTCCGGCACCTACGTGATCATGCTCAGCCTGGCCGCCGCGATGTTCGGCATGTTCTTCTACATCGTGCTGTTCGTGCAGAACGTGCTGGGCTACAGCCCGATCAGGGCCGGTCTGGCCTTCCTGCCCGTGACGGTGGCCATCGCCGTCGGCGCCGGGCTCTCGCAGCGGTTCCTGCCCGTCCTGGGCCCGAAGCCGTTCATGATGACCGGTTCGGCGCTCGTGGTCGTCGGACTGACCTGGCAGTCGTTCATCAAGCCCGACAGCTCCTACGTCGGCGGAGTGCTCGGACCCATGCTGGTCTTCGGGTTCGGCATGGGCCTGAACTTCGTGACGGCGACCGTCACCGCGGTCTCCGGTGTCGCCCAGCATGAAGCAGGAGCAGCTTCCGGACTGCTCAACGCCATGCAGCAGGTGGGCGGTTCGCTTGGCCTGTCCATCCTGACCACGGTGTTCGGCTCGGCCAGCAAGGACGAGGCGAAGAAGCAGCTGCCGAAGTTCCTTGCCGACGGTTCGCCGGAACAGAAGGCGGAGTTCGCCAAGACCCGTCAGCTGCCCGCGCCTTGGGGACACGAGGTGCTCGCACACGGCATCTCGACCGCGTTCGTCCCTGCCGCCGTCATGGCCGGGCTCGGCCTGCTCACCGCAGTGCTGGTGATCAAGGTCCGCAAGAGCGACCTCGAAGCCCTCGCAGGAACGGCCGGCCCGGGGGTGGGCTGACCCGAGCGAATCCGCGCAGAGCCGCGGATGGCCGGACCTCCGCCAGGGGACAGACGGCAGAGGCAGAGGCCCGGCCATCCGCATCGCGTCCGTCGGCGCCACGATCGCCGACACGGCGCACAGCGCCAGAAGAGCCGACCCCACCCCCACGACCCGCACCTCCCCCGCGACGACGCCTCCCGCCGCCTCCTGGCGCTTGCGCCGAGTGGGACGGGCTGCCGGGAAAACGCCTGACGGTCACGTAGAGTTCCCGCCGGGCACGGAGAGTCTCCTATGTGGACCCCAGGGTTCACCATGGACCGGAGATACCGGGGCCTGGACCGGGCACGGACCGACGCGGCCTGGGCACGGCACGCTTCGAGGGTTCCCGGAAACCGCGCCCGCCACGAGACGTCGGCGCAGGCCTCGTCGCACGCCCCCGGTGCCTCCGATCCCCTCCGCCGCCCCCGAGGCATCGGGGGCGGCGCGGTCTCGCGAGGTTCCGCACGAGCCGGATGTGAAGGGGCGCCGAACGGCGGCGTCGTCGCAGACGGTCCGTGCCCGGCGTCAGCCGTTCACCCGCCGAGGCCGATCCCCGTCCCGGCCGGCACCCATTCCGGCAACGCCTCCGTCCGCTCCGCCCATGGGGCCGGCGGTCCTCCCGCCGTGCCGCCCGCGAGCACGCCGCCCACGATGGCGCAGGTGGTGTCCACATCGCCGCCCACCTGTGCGGTCGCCCAGAACGCCGTCTCGTAGTCACCGAGGGCGCGTGCCGCCGACCAGAGGGCGAAAGGGACGGTGTCATGGGCGGTCGTACGCCGTCCGCAGCCCAGGACGGCCGCGACGGTGCCCGCGTCGTCGTAGTCGAGCATGTCGCGGGCGCGCCGCAGGCCCTGGCCGACCGCGCTCCTGGGGACCAGGGCGACGACCCCGTCCAGGAGTGCCTGGGGGCTCGGCGGACCGCCGGGCGCGGCTGCCAGCGCCGCTGCGGCCGCCACGGCCATGGCGCCGACCACGGCCTCCCGGTGCTGGTGGGTGGGGTAGGCCGAGATCTCGGCCTGATGGGTGGCCTGCTCCGGATCATCCGCGTACCAGGCACCCAGGGGTGCGATCCGCATCGCCGCACCGTTGCCCCAGGATCCCTGTCCGTTGAAGAGCCCGGCGGCGAGCTCGCGCCAGTCGCCGCCCTCCCGGACCAGGCGCAGCAGGCGGTTGACAGCGGGGCCGTAGCCCCGGTCGAAGTCGTGGTGGGCGGCGAAGGAGTGGGCCAGCGCGTCCTGGTCTACGCGGTGGTGGGCGGCCAGGACGGCGACGACGGAGCAGGCCATCTCGGTGTCGTCGGTCCACTGCCAGGGGGCCGGAGGCAGCTCTCGTCGCTTCAGCAGCGGGTAGTTCTCCGGCACGAAGAACTGCGAGCCCAGCGCGTCGCCGACGGCGAGTCCGCGCAGGCTGGAAAGGGCGCGCTCCAGGCGCCCGGGGGTCGGGGAATCAGTGGAGGAGGTCATCGCGGCCAGCCTAACCGCCCATCCAGTAGTGCTCCGGGTCCCGCCAGCGGTCGAAGGGCTGGTTGAGCGTGTACTTGCCGTCGTCCCCGAGAACGAGCATCCGCATCTCGGCGTTCCCGGGGTTGGAGAGCGACTCGAACTCCGCGACCGTCCAGTGGAACCAGCGCATGCAGAACAGCCGCATCGCCAGGCCATGGGTCACCAGAAGCACGTTGGGCGGGTGGTCCGGCGCCTCGAAGCTGCGGAACAGGCTCTCCAGGAAGCCACCGACGCGGTCGTACACGTCGGCCCCGGACTCCCCCTGCGGGAAGCGGAAGAAGAAGTGCCCGTACGCGTCCCGGTACGCCTTCTGCAGCCGCACGTCGTCGCGGTCCTGCCAGTTTCCCCAGTCCTGCTCGCGCAGCCGGGGTTCCTCGCGCACGCGTATGAGATCCGGGTCCAGGTGGAAGGCGCGGAGGGTCTCGTGCGTACGGCGGTAGGGGGAGACGTACACGCTGACGCGCTCCTGGCCGAAGATCTCCCGGATGCGCTTTCCGGTCTCTTCCGCCTGTCGCCAGCCCCGCTCGGTCAGGGCCAGCGCGTGGTCGGGTTCCCGCTCATACACGGAGTCGTCGACATTGCCGGTTGACTCGCCGTGCCGGACAAGGACGATGCGCCGTGGTCGTGCCATGCCAAAACCCTAGATCGAGTGACGGGAAGTCGAGCACCCGGATGGGCTCCATACAGCGCAGGTCACACCAAACGAGGGTTTGATTTTCAAACGATCCAACTCGGTTCGAGCTCCACGATGTCACCCGTGAGGGCCGCGATGTCGGCTTCCGTCTGGGCGCGCAAGGCCAGCCGCTCCACCCGTTCGGTGCGGTACTTGCCGTGCTCGGCGGCCGACCGCCACATCGAAAGAATCATGAACTCGTGCTCCGGAGCCTCCGCGAACATCCCACGGATCATGCCGGGTGAGCCGGCCATCGCCGGGTTCCAGACCTTCTCCTGCATCAGCGTGAAGTGCTCGACGCGCTCCTCGTGCACCCGGCAGAGGGCCACCCGGACCAGGTCGCTGTCCGTGAACCGCGGTTCGAAGCCGGTCTTCACGTCGAACCGGTACTCGAACAGCTTGACCTGCTGGTCCTTGTACGTGCCGGACTGGGACGCGGCCAGGCGGTCGTGCGAGCGCGCCATGAAGGAGTCGTAGAAGGCACGGCTCTCCCAGAAGGCGAAGATGTGCGCCACTCCCGGACGCTGCCGACTCCAGCCCCCGCCCTGTCCCCGAAATCCCGGCTCCCCCAGAAGCCCCGCCCATTTCCGCTGCCCCCGCTCGAAGCCCCGGCGGTCAACCACGGTGCAGCGAATCCACTTGACCAGCACCGCGCCATCGTAAGGCCATGGGGCGTGGCGTCGGTCACGCTCTGGCGGAGATCACCCGCGCATGCGCCCCCGCGCGCGTGGCACGATGGACAAACAGCCTTGGCAAACCATCAGTTGGGGCAGTGACCTCTAGGGGGAAGGGGACGCGTGGTGAGCGGTTTCAGCAAGGCGATCCGCAAGGTCGAGGTCGCGGTGAAGTGGGATCCGAGCCCTTCCGGGCAGCCGCCCACCGATCTCGACGTCCTCGCCGGGACGTTCACGACGGCTGACCCGTACGGGACTCCGGCCTATCTCGTGCACTTCGACAGCCGTTCACCCGACGGCACGATTTTTCTCAACCGGGACAGCCAGGACGGCAAGGGCTTCGGCTGGGACGAGGTGATGACGCTCGAACTGGAGCGGCTCGACAGCCGGTACGCGCGCGTGGTCGTCGGAGTGGTCATCCAGCAGCGGCCCACGCACCGGACGTTCGTGAATGTCCTGAACCCGGCCGTCCGGGTCCGGGAGGGCTACAACGTACTGGCTGAGGACGACTTCGGTTCCGTCCTCGGGGCGACGGCGGCCACCGTCGCGGAGTTCGTGCGCGACGGGTCCGGCGACTGGAGCTTCCGGCCCGGGCTGCACGGCTTCGAGGACGACCCGGTGGTCTTCACCCGGGAGATGGGCGGGCTCGGCCGCCCCTGACGGCGTAGGACCGCCCGGAACAGGCAAACGGTAAGGGGCGCCGGCCATGGCCGGCGCCCCTTACTTCACTCACATCGACTCGTCAGCTGCAGCCGCTGGTCGAGCCGCAGCCCTCGCAGATGTAGCAGGAGCCGGCCCGCTGCATCTTCGTACCGCAGGAGAAGCAGAGCGGGGCGTCGGCCTGGATGCCCAGCTGCATCTCCACCAGCTCGGCGCTGGTGTGCGCCTGCTTCGGGGCGGGCTTGACCACCTCGGCCTTGGGAGCGGCGACGGCCTTCAGCTCCTGGGCACGCGGCGCGGACTGGGCCAGGCCCTCGACGTCGACCTCGTCATCGTCGAGGGACGGCTCGTACGAACCGGTCTCCAGGTGGCGCTGACGCTCCTCGGCGGAGTGGATGCCGAGCGCTGAGCGCGTCTCGAACGGCAGGAAGTCCAGCGCCAGGCGGCGGAAGATGTAGTCGACGATCGACTGCGCCATCCGCACGTCCGGGTCGTCCGTCATGCCGGCCGGCTCGAAGCGCATGTTGGTGAACTTCGAGACGTACGTCTCCAGCGGCACGCCGTACTGGAGGCCGACGGAGACCGCGATGGAGAACGCGTCCATCATGCCCGCGAGGGTCGAGCCCTGCTTGGACATCTTCAGGAAGACCTCGCCGAGGCCGTCGTCCGGGTAGGAGTTGGCCGTCATGTAGCCCTCGGCACCGCCGACGGTGAAGGACGTGGTGATGCCGGGACGACCCTTCGGGAGGCGCTTGCGGACCGGGCGGTACTCGATGACCTTCTCGACCGTCTCGCGGATGGTCGCCTCGGTCTTCCCGGCGATCTCCTCCTTCTCCTTCTCCTTGGTCTTGGCGGAGAGGGGCTGGCCGACCTTGCAGTTGTCGCGGTAGATCGCGAGCGCCTTGACGCCGAGCTTCCAGGCCTCGAAGTAGATCTCCTCGACCTCCTCGACGGTCGCCGTCTCCGGCATGTTGACCGTCTTGGAGATGGCGCCGGAGATCCAGGGCTGGATCGCGGCCATCATGCGGACGTGCCCCATCGGGGAGATGGCGCGCTCGCCCATGGCGCAGTCGAAGACCTCGTAGTGCTCGTGCTTGAGGCCGGGAGCGTCGATCACATTGCCGTTGTCGGCGATGTGGGCGACGATCGCCTCGATCTGCTCCTCCTGGTAGCCCAGGCGGCGCAGGGCCTGCGGGACCGTGCCGTTGACGATCTGCATCGAGCCGCCGCCGACCAGCTTCTTGAACTTGACCAGCGCCAGGTCGGGCTCGACGCCGGTGGTGTCGCAGGACATCGCGAGACCGATGGTGCCGGTGGGGGCGAGGACGGACGCCTGGGAGTTACGGAAACCGTTCTTCTCACCGAGGCGCACCACGTCCTGCCAGGCCTCCGTGGCGGCGGCCCAGACCGGGGTGTCCAGGTCGTCCATGCGGACGGCCACGGTGTTGGCGTCGGCGTGCTGCTGCATGACGCGGTTGTGGGCGTCGGCGTTGCGGGCGTAGCCGTCGTACGGGCCGACGACCGCGGCGAGCTCGGCGGAGCGCTTGTAGGCTGTGCCGGTCATCAGGGAGGTGATGGCACCGGCGAGGGCGCGGCCGCCGTCGGAGTCGTAGGCGTGGCCGGTCGCCATCAGCAGGGCGCCGAGGTTGGCGTAGCCGATGCCGAGCTGGCGGAAGGCGCGGGTGTTCTCGCCGATCTTCTGGGTCGGGAAGTCCGCGAAGCAGATGGAGATGTCCATCGCGGTGATGACCAGCTCGACGACCTTGGTGAAACGGTCGACCTCGAAGGACTGGCTGCCCTTGCCGTCGTCCTTCAGGAACTTCATCAGGTTCAGCGAGGCGAGGTTGCAGGACGTGTTGTCCAGGTGCATGTACTCGCTGCAGGGGTTCGAGCCGTTGATCCGGCCGGACTCCGGGCAGGTGTGCCAGTGGTTGATGGTGTCGTCGTACTGGATGCCCGGGTCGGCACAGGCCCAGGCGGCCTCCGCCATCTTGCGGAACAGGCTCTTGGCCTCGACCTCTTCGATGACCTCGCCGGTCATCCGGGCGCGCAGACCGAACCGGCCACCCTGCTCGACCGACTTCATGAACTCGTCGTTCACGCGGACCGAGTTGTTGGCGTTCTGGTACTGGACGGAGGTGATGTCCTCGCCGCCCAGGTCCATGTCGAAGCCCGCGTCACGGAGGGCGCGGATCTTCTCCTCTTCCTTGACCTTGGTCTCGATGAAGTCCTCGATGTCGGGGTGGTCTACGTCGAGGATGACCATCTTGGCGGCGCGGCGGGTGGCACCGCCCGACTTGATGGTGCCGGCGGAGGCGTCGGCGCCGCGCATGAAGGAGACCGGGCCGGAGGCGTTGCCGCCGGAGGAGAGCAGTTCCTTGGAGGAGCGGATCCGGGAGAGGTTCAGACCGGCGCCGGAGCCGCCCTTGAAGATCATGCCCTCTTCCTTGTACCAGTCGAGGATCGACTCCATGGAGTCGTCGACGGACAGGATGAAGCAGGCGGAGACCTGCTGGGGCTGCGGGGTGCCCACGTTGAACCACACGGGGCTGTTGAAGCTGAAGATCTGGTGCAGGAGGGCGTACGCCAGCTCGTGCTCGAAGATCTCGGCGTCGGCGGGCGAGGCGAAGTACTTGTGGTCCTCACCGGCCTTCCGGTACGTCTTCACGATGCGGTCGATCAGCTGCCTGAGGCTGGTCTCGCGCTGCGGGGTGCCCACGGCACCGCGGAAGTACTTGCTGGTGACGATGTTGACCGCGTTCACCGACCAGAAGTCGGGGAACTCGACGCCACGCTGCTCGAAGTTGACCGAGCCGTCGCGCCAGTTGGTCATGACGACGTCACGGCGCTCCCAGCTCACCTCGTCGTACGGATGCACGCCGGGGGTGGTGTGGACGCGCTCGATACGCAGTCCCTTGCCGGCCTTGGTGGCCTTCGCGCGGGAACTCCGTGCCGGACCGCTCGCCGTCTCTGTCATGCCGCCTCCCTGTACGGGCTAAAACGCCCTGAAATGCCACGATGTTCCCGTGACACACTGTTCTGTTTTCGCGTCGCGGGCGCCTTCGGCCGTCGCCCGCGACAAGTCCTGGATCACCGTCCGACCATCCGGAGCCGGGCCCTCCGCCCGGTTCCGGTCCGCCCGTCAGCCGGCGATGTGAACGGGTGCGGGCGCCGGTGCGGCCCCGCCTGGCCCGTGCTCGTCCTCCTGGCCCCCCGCTGCCGCGTCTTCGTCGTCCGCGGCGGGGTCCTGCGCGGCCTGCCTGAGCTCCGCGATCGCGGCCTCGAAGTCCTCAAGCGAGTCGAACGCCCGGTAGACGGAGGCGAATCGCAGGTAGGCGACCAGGTCGAGCTCCTGCAACGGGCCGAGTATGGCCAGTCCCACGTCGTGGGTGGTCAGCTCGGCGCTTCCGGTGGCCCGCACCGCCTCCTCGACCCGCTGGCCGAGCTGGGCGAGCGCGTCCTCGGTGACAGGCCGCCCCTGGCATGCCTTGCGCACACCGTTGATGACCTTGGTACGACTGAACGGCTCGGTGACTCCGGACCGCTTCACCACCATGAGCGAGCACGTCTCCACGGTCGTGAAACGACGGGAGCAGTCCGGACACTGGCGGCGCCTGCGGATCGACGTGCCGTCGTCGGTCGTCCGACTGTCGACCACGCGGCTGTCGGGGTGCCTGCAGAAGGGGCAGTGCATGATCTCCAACCCTCCTCACAGCAGACTCAATAGCCTCGCTGGGCCACATGGGCCCCTCGAAGCAGCCCCAAGCATAGGCGATCTCAGAGAGACCGGGGACCCGGGGGACCACAACTTGTGGGCTGCTGTAGCAATCCAACCACTAGATGTGGTGATTGGCTGATACATCGCCAGGTTGCGCGTGTCGCACACGTACCGCTATGGCGGATACGGAGATACCGTGGGCGCCACACGGAGGTCACGTGCGACTCCGGCGCAGATGGGGAGGGACATCCCGGTCGGCGGCGGTCCGGATGGCACACTGGGCACACCCACAAGGCCATCGGTCCGGCGGTGAAGAGTACAGCAATGGGCCCTTTTGCCTGCCGGATAGCACGTGAGCCATACACCCAGACATGTGATCGCGTACGGTGAACCGCGTTTTTTCACTCGAACGTGTGTTTGGCGCAACCTTTCGAAAGCAACTACCGTTGTCCAGCAGGGAGACCATCGAGAGGGGCCGACGTGACCACGACCGCAGACAGTGCCACCATTACCGCCCAGGACCGCTCCCAGGGCCGACTCGACCCGGTGCATGCCATGAACGAAGCCGTGAATCCCGAGGGACTCAAGCGTTCCCTTCCGGGCCGACCTCCAGGCATCCGGGCGGACAGCTCGGGCCTCACCGACCGGCAGCGCCGGGTGATCGAGGTGATCCGGGACTCGGTGCAGCGGCGGGGCTACCCGCCGTCGATGCGGGAGATCGGACAGGCCGTCGGCCTGTCGAGCACCTCCTCGGTGGCGCACCAGCTGATGGCACTGGAGCGCAAGGGCTTCCTGCGCCGCGACCCGCACCGCCCGCGCGCGTACGAGGTGCGCGGCTCGGACCAGGCCGTGACCGTGCAGCCCACGGACACCGCCGGGAAGCCCGCCGCGTCGTACGTGCCGCTCGTCGGCCGGATCGCCGCGGGTGGGCCGATCCTCGCCGAGGAGTCGGTCGAGGACGTCTTCCCTCTCCCCCGGCAGCTGGTCGGTGACGGCGAGCTGTTCGTGCTCAAGGTCGTCGGCGATTCCATGATCGAGGCCGCGATCTGTGACGGTGACTGGGTCACCGTCCGCCGCCAGCCGGTCGCCGAGAACGGTGACATCGTCGCCGCCATGCTCGACGGCGAGGCAACCGTCAAGCGCTTCAAGCGCGAGGACGGCCACGTCTGGCTCCTCCCTCACAACGCGGCCTACGAGCCGATCCCCGGCGACGACGCGACCATCCTGGGCAAGGTCGTCGCGGTGCTGCGGCGAGTGTGACGCCTGCGGCGGGCGGTCCTCTCGCCCGCCCTCCGATCGGGCCCCGGGACCTCTGCGCCGGTTCCGGGGCCCTGCACTGTCCGGGCCTCGGCGACGGTCCGCCGTGGATCAATGGGCCGGCCCGACCGGCGCCGGTCGGGCCGGCCCATTGATCACTCCGGCTCCGCCTCCGCGCCCGCCTGCCGCGCCGCCGCGTCGATCGCCGCCAGCGACCTACGGGCCTGGTTACGGTCGGTGGTGTACCAGAAGTCGGGCAGTGAGGACTTGAGGTAGCCGCCGTATCGTGCGGTGGCCAACCGCTGGTCGAGCACGGCGACCACGCCGCGGTCCCCGGACGCGCGCACGAGCCGGCCGGCGCCCTGGGCCATCAGGAGCGCGGCGTGGGTGGCGGCGACCGCCATGAATCCGTTGCCACCGGCGTCCTCGACGGCCTTCTGGCGGGCGCTCATCAGCGGGTCGTCCGGCCGCGGGAACGGGATCTTGTCCATGACGACCAGCTGGCAGCTGGGGCCGGGGACGTCGACGCCCTGCCAGAGCGACAGCGTGCCGAAGAGGCATGTCCTGGGGTCCGCCGCGAAGTTCTTGATCAGTTCGCCCAGAGTCTCCTCGCCCTGCAGCAGGATCGGGAACTCGGGAATCCGGACCCGCAGCTCCTCCGCGGCCTGCTGGGCGGCCCGCATCGAGGAGAAGAGGCCGAGGGTGCGGCCGCCGGCGGCCTGGATCAGCTCGGTCAGTTCGTCGAGCATGTCCGCGCGGTCGCCGTCCCGTGCGGGGCGCGACAGATGCTTGGCGACATAGAGGATGCCCTGTTTCGGGTAGTCGAAGGGCGAGCCGACGTCGACCCCCTTCCACTTCGGGAGGTCGTCGCCCTCGGTGCCCTCCGGCGCGAGGCCCAGGGAGGCGCCGACGCCGTTGAAGTCACCGCCGAGCTTGAGGGTCGCCGAGGTGAGGACGACCGAGCGGTCCGCGAAGAGCTTCTCCCTGAGCAGGCCCGACACGGACATCGGAGCGACCCGGAGGGAGGCGCCGAAGCGGTCGTGCCGTTCGTACCAGACGACGTCCCACTCGGAGCCGTTCACGATCCGCTCCGCCACGTCGTGCACGGTCTCCACGGAGGCCAGCGCCTGCTTGCGGACCGCGTCCTCGTCCTGGACCGACTTGTCGCGGGTCGTACCGAGTGCGGAGATCACGGTGCGGGCTGCGTCCCTGAGTGCCGCCAGGGCATAACCGAGGTCCTCCGGGATCTCTTCCAGGCGGCCCGGCAGGGCCAGCTCCATGAGCCGCTCGAAGCCCTCGGCGGCGGTCTGGAGCTGGTCGGCGGCCTTCTCGTCGACCAGCTTGGCGGCGCGCCGGACCGCACGGTTGACCTGGCCGGGGGTGAGTTCACCGGTGGCGACGCCGGTGACCCGGGAGACCAGTTCGTGCGCCTCGTCCACGATCAGCACCTCGTGCTGCGGGAGTACCGGGGCGCCCTCGATGGCGTCGATCGCGAGCAGGGCATGGTTGGTGACGACCACCTCGGCGAGCTTCGCGCGCTCCCGGGCCATCTCGGCGAAGCACTCGGCGCCATAGGCGCACTTGGTGGCGCCTAGGCACTCCCGGGAGGAGACCGAGACCTGGGCCCACGCCTTGTCGGAGACGCCCGGCGTGAGGTCGTCGCGGTCGCCGTTCTCCGTCTCGTCGGCCCAGTCGCGCAGTCGCAGCAGGTCCTGGCCGAGCTTGCTGGTGGGCGCGGCCGCCTCGAACTGGTCGAAGAGGCCCTCCTCCTCGTCCTGCGGCATGCCCTCGTGCAGCCGGTGCAGGCACAGGTAGTTCGACCTCCCTTTGAGCATGGCGAACTCCGGGCGCCGGCGCAGCAGCGGGTGCAGGGCGTCGACGGTGCGCGGCAGATCCCGCTCGACGAGCTGTCTCTGCAGGGCGAGGGTCGCCGTCGCCACGACCACCCGCTCTCCGTGCGCGAGCGCGGGCACCAGATAACCGAGCGACTTTCCGGTGCCGGTGCCGGCCTGGACCAGCAGATGGGATCCGTCGTCGATCGCCTCGGCGACCGATTCGGCCATGGTCACCTGGCCGGGGCGCTCCGTACCGCCGACAGCTGAGACAGCGGCATGCAGGAGTTCAGGGAGTGAGGGCTTCGTCATAGCGCGACCACCCTACGACCCGGCACTGACAATCGGGCGATCAAGGCGGGGACGGGGGGTGGGATCACGCCGAAGGCTCCTGGACGGGCAGGCCAAAGGGGAAGGGCGGCCGGCGGCCGGGCCGCTCGGAATTCTTTCGTACGGCCGGGAACTCGATCGGTCGCCGCTTCGTACTACATGTGTACGCGCCATCACTCAGCGCTACATCAGATGACGTAGGGACCGGTCCCGGATCATGAGGGCGGCCCGTTTGCCAGGCAGGTCGACCTCGGCGGCGTAGCGGAAGCCCGCATTGAGAAAGGCGGCCACGGAGGGGGTGTTATGAAGATCGGGTTCCGCGACGACGCGCGCACAGGCGGGTCTGTGGTCGAGTACGAGATCGGCCACGGCTCTCAGCAGGGCGGACCCCAGTCCCCGGCCCCGGTCGGCCACATCGCCGACGAGGAGGTGGAGGCCGGTGTCGTGCGGGCGGGCCGGATAGTGGCGGGCGAGCGGGTCGAGGTCGGCTCGATAGACCTCCCAGTAGCTCATCGGAGTGCCGTCGAGCATGCCCAGGCATGGCACGCTGCGTCCGTCTCCGGCGAGCTGCGCACGCAGATGGTGCTCCGTCTGCGCCCGTGAGCCGGCCAGCTGCCAGAACGCGGCCACCGCGGGGTCGTTCATCCAGCCGCTGATGATCGGCAGGTCGCGTTCGACGTGGACCGGCGTCAGGTGGAAGAGGCCGACGGGGGTCTCGACGGGGCCCCAGGTGCCGACCTGGTCGAGCAGGTCGAGCGCCTCCGGAGGGCTGAGCGGGCCGGGCCGGTCGTGGGGCAGTCCCGGGGCTCGTTCGTCGGTGCCGGGCGCGGCGATCAGGGCGAGGAGTTCGTCGGGCAGGCGGAGGTCCAGGGTGTCCTCGCAGTCCCTGACGTCCTCGGCGGGTCCGGGGCGGCCGGGGCGGCCAGAGGGTCCGGGGTGCACCGGGACGGGGCCTGTGTCGGCGCTCGCGTCGGTGGGAGGCATGGTGCGCTCCTCTCAGGAGACGAGGTGGGTCATGTTCCTCGGTCGGTGACGGTGTCGGTGGGGTCAGGAGAGTGACGAGTGGAGGGGGTTGGCGATGGTGACGTAGACGGACTGGGTGTCGACCGGGCCCACGAGCTCGTCGAGGCCGTGCAGTCGGGTCAGCAGGTTGGCCTTGCAGCGCAGGACGGGTGAGTCGAGCAGGCGGCCTGGCAGGGAGGTGCGCAGCCGGGCGGGTCCCGCGGCGGCGTCGGTGAGGAACCGGCGGAACGCCGCGAGCAGGAGGCGCTCGTCGGCGAGCCGCTGGGAGCCGAACGCGCCGATCAGGCCGAGCACGTTGTTGATGCCGAGGTAGTAGGCGAAGCGTTCGTCGGTGACCTCGTCGGAGACGAAGGTGTCGCTGTGCTCGCCGATGCCGGGCAGCCGGGCGTCGAGGTCGGCTCGCCGGGACTCGCGGAAGTAGTAGCCCTGGTTGTCGCGGTAACGCCCGCCGGCGGGCCAGCCGTCGGCGTCCAGCAGGAGCAGGGTGTTCTGCTGGTGCGCCTCCAGGGCGATGCCGACCTCGCTGTCGAGCCAGAGCACCGGGCGGACGACCTGCTCCAGGTAGCGCAGGAACCACTCGGCGCTGACGGCGCCGACGGGTCGTCCGGTGCGTTCGGCGAGCCGGGAGACCACCCGGGCCAGCCGGGAGCGGTTCGGGCGCGGGCTGCCGTTCGCCGCCGGGGCGTCGAGGGGCCGAGGCGTGACCAGACCGGCGACGCAGGCCACGTCGTCGGCCGGGGCGAAGGGGTTGTGCCGGATCACCACGTCGAGTCCGGGTACGGGCCGGCCGTCCAGGCCGTCGACAGCCAGCCAGGCGGGGTCGCGGACGATGTCGAAGGCGGGGTGGGCGGCCTGCCACTGCTTGGCGAGGCCGGTGCGCAGCAGGCGGTGCACCTCGACGCCACGGTGGAGTTCCTTGCGGAGGTTCTCCCGGCGGGAGTTGGTGATGCGCAGGCCGAGCGACAGCTTGAGCATGGCGGGGGCGCCGGTGCGGTGGACGGTGCGCACGGAGGAGGTGGGACACCAGGAGGCGCCGAGCGGGCCCAGGTCGCGGAGGAGTCCGGCGTCGAGGAGGGCGGCGGTCTCCTCGCGGAGGGTCACCTCGCGGGCCTGCCAGGGGTGCAGGGGCAGGGCGGCGGCGCAGCCGTCGGGCAGGGGCAGGGCCGTGCCGGCCAGGCGTTCCATGAGGTGCGGCGCGGGGACGGGACGGCCTCGCTCGGTCCAGGCCGAGTCGGTGGCTAGCAGGGAGGAGGCGACCGCCATCCAGTGCAGGGGGAAGGAGCCGCGCAGCTCCGGTGAGTAGCGCCGGGCTTCGGAGTCGGTCAGGCCTTCTCGGCTCTTCGGGGTCGGGTGCAGCGGGTGCCCGAGGAGAAGTGCCTGTTCGGCGGCGAGGAAGTGGTCGGAGCCGTCGGCGGGGTGGGTGCGCCGGTCCGCCATGAAGGTGACCGTGCGGCGCAGGGAGTCGGCGACCCGGGCCACGAGATCGCCGCCGTCAGGGGCGGCCCACACACCGGGGGTGCCGTCGGCAGCGTGGCCGGTGCTGCCCTCGGCTCGGCCGGCAGTGCCCTCGGCTCGGCCGGTGCTGCCCTCGGCTCGGCCGGCAGTGCCCTCGGCTCGGTCGGCAGCGCCCGCCGCCGGTCCTGCGGTCGCCTCGCGGGTGAGCAGGGCGGCGAGGGTGACCGCGTCGACGGGTGGGGCGGTGTCGGGGGCGCCGGCCAGGCGGGGCGGGCCGAAGCGGTGCCAGCCGGTCGGGGACCAGTGGTGGACCGGGGTGATCAGCGCCGTACCGCTGGCGGGCAGCGGGATGCGGAGGGTGCCGGTGGTGGGCGTGGGCAGGTTCGTCTCGCGTACCCAGCAGCGGAGCAGGTTCTCCACGGCGGCGGCCTGGGCGGCGAGGTGCGCATCGGGGTGTGCGAGGAGGTCTCCCGAGTCGTCGCGGGGTCGCTCGGGCCGGGCGGTGTGCCCTCGCTGCGGGGGGACCGACTCGGCGAGCGGAACGGGGCGTCCCTGTGGGCCTTGGTCTCCGTTGTCGTCGGGGATGGGGGTGGCGTTCAAGGAGGGTTCCTCGGGGGCTCGGGCGATGCGGTGTCCGGCGTCGCGTCGGCGAACCGGGCTGGTCGGGTGGTGAATCGAGTGCTGGATGTCCTGATGAGAGGGGTGTGGATGATGTGCGGTTCGGTGCATGGGGCGGTCGGTGGGCTCCGGGGTCATCGACCGGTGGGTTCGTCCGAGGTGCACCGGTCGGCCGGCCTGCTGCCGGCGGTTCGGCGGACAGGTCCCGGCCGGGTTTTCTGGGGCTTCTGGGGCTTCTTGACCTTCTGTATCGCCTGGGCCTTCTGGATCTTTCTGGCCTTCTTGACCTTCTGTGCGGTTCGCGCGGCCCGTTCGGGTCGGGTGCGTCGGCCGGCTGGGGCTTTCCCGGTGCGCCGGTCAGTCGGCCGGCTCCTTGCGTTCCTCGGGTCGTCGGAGCCGGGTGCCGTGGGCGGCCGGGTCGCGGGCGACGGCCGCCACGGCGTCGGCGAGGCGGTCCAGTACCGCGGCCGCCTGTTCGTCGGTGATGGTCAGCGGCGGCAGCAGGCGTACGACACCGGCGTGGCGGCCGCCGAGTTCGACGATCAGGCCCCGCTCCAGGCAGGCGCGCTGGACGGCCGCGGCCAGTTCGGGGGAGGCGGGGCGGGGCCCGGGCAGGGCTTCACCGACCCACCCGCTCGCCGCACCGCCCCACGCCCGCGGCTCATCACCGGCTGCCTGGGCTTCCGCCCCGCCGGTGGCCTCCTTGACCTCGCTCGCGCGCGCCGCCGCCCCCGTGAGCTTCTCCCCCTCCGGGTCCACCAGCTCCACCCCGATCATCAGGCCCCGTCCCCGCACATCCCCCACGCACGTGAAGTCGTCCTGGAGGCGGCGCAGTTGGGACAGCATGCGGGTGCCGAGAAGGCCCGCTCGTTCGGCGAGGGCGTTCTCCCGGACGTGGGCGAGGGTGGCGGTGCCCGCGGCCATGGCGAGCTGGTTGCCACGGAAGGTGCCGGCGTGGGCGCCGGGTTCCCAGACGTCGAGGTCGTCGCGGTAGACGACGACGGCGAGGGGGAGGCTGCCGCCGATGGCCTTGGACAGGACCATGACGTCGGGGGTGACGCCGCTGTGCTCGACGGCCCAGAAGGCGCCGGTCCTGCCCACCCCGGTCTGGATCTCGTCGGCGATCAGCGGGATGGACCGGTCGGCGGTGAGCCGGCGCATCCGGCGGAGCCAGTCGTCCGGCGCGGGAATCACCCCGCCCTCGCCCTGGACGGGTTCGAGGATCATGCCGGCGGGGAGGGGAACGCCGGACTTGGGGTCGTCGAGGACGGTCTCGGTCCAGCGGGCGGCGAGTTCGGCACCGCGGGGGCCGCCGACGCCGAACGGGCAGCGGTAGTCCTGGGGGTAGGGCAGCCGGGCGACGCGGACGTCGCCGGCCCCGCCGGAGGCGGCCAGGGCACCGGTGGTCATCCCGTGGTAGGCGCCGGTGAAGGCGAGGATGCCGGTACGGCCGGTCGCGGCCCGGACGAGTGTGAAGGCGGCCTCGACGGCGTCCGTGCCGGCGGGTCCGCAGAACTGGACGCGGGCATGGTCGGCGAGGCCGGGCGGCAGGGTGCGGAACAGTTCGGTGACGAAGGCGTCCTTGACGGGGGTGGCCAGGTCGAGGACGGAGAGCGGGGCGCCGGAGTCGAGGACCTTGCGGATCGCTTCCAGCACGACGGGGTGGTTGTGTCCGAGGGCGAGGGTGCCGGCACCGGAGAGGCAGTCCAGGTAGCGGCGTCCGTCGGCGCCCTCGATGGTCAGGCCACGGGCCCGCACCGGCACGATGGGCAGGGCGCGCGCGTAGGTACGCGCCCGCGACTCACGCGCCGACTGGCGTCTGAGGATCCCCTCGTGCGCCGCGCGCGCTCCCCCCGACGTCCCCCCGGTCACCGACTCCGTCACGGCCACGGCTCGCTGTCCTCCCCGCTGTCCAGAGGCGAGTTGATCGGCGGGCACCGGGCACAGGCAGCGGGACCCCCACCGCTACCAACCCCGGACCGGCCGGCTGGTTACGGGTCGCCTCAAGATCCTTGCCGCGGGCTTGCCTTTCCCGATCCGGCCATGGTTCACCCCGCTGGACACGGACTCACCCCTGAGCGCTCCGCCCGGGCGTCCGACGATGTCTTGACGTGAGGATCGAGCGATTAAAAACTTGGGCCGGTCATTTAGATACATGACGCAAGTTCTCTGACTTGAACATCGGTGAGCCCGACCGTGGACCGGAGGCAGTCGCCCCATGAGCACGAAGATCCGTGAACTGATCGTCACCCCGATCGCCTTCCGCGACCCACCGCTGCTCAACTCCAGTGGCGTCCACGAGCCGCTCGCCCTGCGGATCGTGCTCCAACTCGTGCTGGAGGACGGCACGGTAGGGCTCGGCGAGGCCCCCGGCGGCACAGCCCGGCTGGAGCGGCTCGAAGCGGCGGCGCGGCTGGTGGTGGGCATGGACGTCTTCGACGTGACCGCGGTCACCGCGACTATCGACACGGCTCTGTTCCCGGCCGTGCCCAGCTCGCACGAACGCGGGTGGACCACCAGTGCGGTGGAGGTGGCCTGCCTCGACGCCCAGGGCAGGCTGCTCGGGCGCCCGGTCAGCGACCTGCTCGGCGGCCGGGTCCGGGACTCGGTGCCGTTCGCGGCCTACCTGTTCTACAAGTGGGCGGAGCACCCCGCGCTGGACGGCCGCCCGGCGGTCGGCGACGGCTGGGGCGCGGCGCTGGACCCGGCCGGGGTCGTCGAGCAGGCCCGGCTGATGCAACAGCGGTACGGGTTCCGGTCGTTCAAGCTGAAGGGTGGCGTCTTTCCGCCGGACGAGGAGATCGCGGCGATGCGGGCGCTCGCCGAGGCGTTCCCCGGGCAGCCGCTGCGGCTCGACCCGAACACGGCCTGGACGGTGGAGACGTCGCGGTACGTGGCACGGGAGCTCGAAGGCGTCATCGAATACCTGGAGGATCCGACCGCGACCATCGAGGGCATGGCGGCCGTGGCGAAGGAGTCGCCGCTCCCCCTCGCCACCAACATGTGCGTGATCGCCTGGGAGCACCTCCGGCCGGCGGTCGAGCGGAACGCGATCCAGGTGCTCCTCACCGACCACCACTACTGGGGCGGGCTGCGTCGCACCCGGGAACTCGCCGCCGTCTGTGAGGCGTTCGGACTGACCCTGTCCATGCACTCCAACTCGCATCTGGGCATCAGCCTGGCCGCCATGACCCATGTCGCGGCGGCGATCCCCAACCTGGACCACTCCTGCGACACCCACTACCCGTGGAACAGCGCCGACGACGTGATCCGACCCGGTGTGCTGGAGCTGGCCGACGGAGCGGTCCGCGTCCCCACCGGTCCCGGGCTCGGCGTCGAACTCGATCACGAGGCGCTCGACCGGCTGCACCGGCTGTACCTGGAGTCGGGCATACGCACTCGCGACGACACCGGTTACATGCGGCGCGTCGATCCCACCTACGAACTGCGGTTGCCTCGCTGGTGAGGGCCGTAGCGAAACCGTTGCCCTTCCGTCGGGAGCGGCACACAGCGAGCGCATAGTGTGTGGCGCTGAAGTTCCTTGCCAACAGGGGGAGTCACCACCATGCCATCCATGCGGCCGTCGTTCGCCCTTCGAGGTGGAAGGGGCGCGGCCCGTGCGCCGGCGGCCGTCGCCCTCGCCTCGGCGCTGGCGCTGACCGCCACCGCCTGCAGCGGCTCCGGCGACGACAACGCGAGCGGCCCGGCGTCCGCGTCCGCCACGGCCGGCACGGGTGACGGCAAGATCAAGATCCCTGACGACATCAAGAACAGGCTCAAAGAGCACGGGATCGACATCGACAAGTGGAAGAACGGCGCCTGGAAGAACTGGGACAAGGACGACTGGCTGCGCGAGGCCAACGACTTCATCAACCCCATCATCAAGGACCTGTGGGACCCGAAGCGGATGCGGGACGCCGACGATCCCGACAAGGACAAGGGTGTCGACGACAACGACCTCTCCGGAGACCAGGGGGTGACCGACCCGACGCCGGAGCCGGTCCGGGCGACGGCGGTGCGGCCGGCTTATCACGCGAGCGCGGCGACGGCAGGGAAGGTCTTCTTCGACTCTCCCGAGGGCACGATGGTCTGCTCCGCGACGGTCGTCGAGGATCCGGCGCACCCCGGCAAGTCCGACCTGGTGTGGACGGCGGGGCACTGTGTGCACGCCGGCAAGAACGGCGGCTGGTACCGCAACATCGCTTTCGTGCCGTCGTACAACGACAAGGGGCTGACCGGTTCGGCGCTGGCGGCGGCGACCCGTTCGGAGATCGCGCCCTACGGCGTCTGGTGGGGTGACGGGGCGCAGACCTCGCAGCAGTGGATCGACCAGGGCGGTGAGACGGGCGGCCACGGGGCGTCGTACGACTACGCCGTGATCCATGTGACGCCCGAGCAGGGTAATGGCGGCAAATCGCTTGAGGAGACGGTCGGTTCGGCGTTGCCGGTGGACTTCGACGCGCCTGCGGTGCCGAAGGTGTCGAGCATCACCGCCACCGGGTATCCGGCGGCGAAGCCGTACGACGGGTCGTTGCTGTACCAGTGCGCGGACAAACCGGGGCGGCTGTCGGTCGATGCGTCGGCGCCGACGATGTACCGGATCGGCTGCACGATGACCGGTGGGGCGTCCGGTGGGGGCTGGGTGGAGACGGGTGCCGGCGGCAAGCCGGCGCTGGTGTCCAACACGTCGATCGGGCCGGTGAGTTCGGGGTGGCTGGCCGGGCCTCGGTTCGGGGATGTGGCCAAGGGTGTGTATGAGGGGGTCAGCAAGGAGTTTGCTGACCAGTGAGGGGCGAGTGACGCCTTCGCGCCGCGGTGCATCGGGTGCGTGGGCGGCTGGCTCATCCTCGTGGCTGGTCGCACAGTTCCCCGCGTCTCCAGGTAAGTAAAGGCCCGCCCCCTTGGGGGCGGGCCTTTCACCTACGGACTACGGGCTGTCACGCGGCCGGAGCCGGGATGTACGGCGTGAGTTCTGCCGCCAGTTCCTCGTGGACGCGGACCTTGAGGAGGGTGCCCTCGGCGGTGTGTTCCTCCGAGAGGACCTCGCCCTCGTTGTGGGCGCGGGCCACCAGCTTGCCGTGGGTGTACGGGACCAGTGCCTCGATCTCGACCGACGGGCGGGGCAGATCGTTGTCGATCAGGGCGAGGAGTTCCTCGATGCCCAGGCCGGTGCGGGCCGAGACCGCGAGGGAACGCTTCTCGTTGCGGAGCAGGCGCTGGAGGACCAGCGGGTCCGCCGCGTCCGCCTTGTTGATCACGACGATCTCGGGCACGTCGGTGGCGCCGACGTCCCTGATCACCTCGCGCACGGCCGCCAGCTGCTCCTCCGGGACCGGGTGCGAGCCGTCGACCACGTGCAGGATCAGGTCGGAGCCGCCGACCTCCTCCATGGTGGAACGGAACGCCTCGACCAGGTGGTGGGGCAGGTGGCGGACGAAGCCGACGGTGTCCGTCAGGGTGTAGAGACGGCCGCTCGGGGTCTCCGCACGCCGGACCGTCGGGTCCAGGGTCGCGAACAGGGCGTTCTCGACCAGGACGCCGGCGCCCGTGAGGCGGTTGAGCAGGGAGGACTTGCCGGCGTTGGTGTAGCCCGCGATGGCGACGGACGGCACCTTGTTGCGGCGGCGCTCCTGGCGCTTGATCTCGCGGCCGGTCTTCATCTCCGCGATCTCCCGGCGCATCTTCGCCATCTTCTCGCGGATCCGCCGCCGGTCCGTCTCGATCTTGGTCTCACCGGGACCACGCGTGGCCAGGCCGCCGCGACCGCCACCCATCTGCCGGGACAGCGACTGACCCCAGCCTCGCAGCCGCGGCAGCATGTACTGCATCTGCGCGAGCGCGACCTGCGCCTTGCCCTCGCGGGACTTGGCGTGCTGGGCGAAGATGTCCAGGATCAGGGCGGTCCGGTCGATGACCTTGACCTTGACGACGTCCTCCAGCTGGATCAGCTGACCCGGGCTGAGCTCACCGTCGCAGATGACCGTGTCGGCGCCGGTTTCGAGGACGATGTCGCGCAGCTCCAGGGCCTTGCCGGAGCCGATGTAGGTGGCCGCGTCGGGCTTGTCGCGGCGCTGGATGACGCCGTCGAGGACAAGCGCGCCCGCCGTCTCGGCGAGGGCGGCCAGCTCCGCGAGGGAGTTGTCCGCGTCCTGCACGGTGCCCGAGGTCCACACCCCGACCAGCACGACCCGCTCCAGGCGGAGCTGTCGGTACTCGACCTCGGTGACGTCCTCAAGCTCGGTGGAGAGGCCCACCACGCGGCGCAGGGCCGCGCGCTCGGAGCGGTCGAACTGGTCGCCGTCCCGCTCTCCGTCGATCTCGTGGCTCCAGGCGACGTCCTCTTCCATCAGGGCATCGGCCCGAAGACCGTCGGGGTAGTCCTGCGCGAGGCGCCTGGTGTCCTGGGAAGGGGAAGAAGAGGAGGTCATTGGGTCCTTACGTCGATGGGATGCCGAAACCGGCTTCGATGTCTCAACGTACGAGTACCCCGGGAGATTCCCCGCGACCCGTACCGTGCCGGCCCCACGATGGTCGCACGGTACGCGCAGTCCCGGCACCGTGTTATTCCGGGGGCCGGCCCGCCGTTACTTCCTCGCCTGCTTCTTCGGGGCCGGGACCTGCTTCCAGTCCGGGTGGCCGGGCATCGGCGGGGTCTTCGCGCCGTACAGCCAGGCGTCGAAGAAGCCCGTGAGGTCGCGGTTGGCGATCGCTGAGGCCAGCTGGACGAAGTCGGCGGTGGTCGCCGTGCCGTCCTTGTGGCGCTGGACCCAGACCCGCTCCAGGCGCTCGAAGGCGGGTTTGCCGATCTCCTGGCGCAGGGCGTAGAGGGCGAGGGCGGCGCCGTCGTAGATGTTCGGGCGGAAGATGCTGATCTTCTGGCCGGGCTCGGGGGCCTTGGGCAGGGCGGGCGGTCCGCCGGCGGCGCGCCAGCGGTCGGAGGCGCCGTACGCGGCCTTCATGCGGTTGATCATGGGCTGATGGCCCTTCTCCTCCGCGTACAGCTCCTCGTACCAGGTGGCGTGGCCCTCGTTGAGCCAGACGTCGGACCACACGCGCGGGCTGACGCTGTCGCCGAACCACTGGTGGGACAGCTCGTGCACCATGATCGACTCGATGTACCACTTGGGGTAGGCGGGCTCGGTGAACAGGTTCTTCTCGAAGAGGGAGAGGGTCTGGGTCTCCAGTTCGAAGCCGGTGGACGCCTGTGCCATGAGCACGCCGTACGTCTCGAACGGGAAGGCGCCGACCTTGCTCTCCAGCCAGGCGATCTGGTCCGGGGTCTTCGCCAGCCAGGGTTCGAGCTTCTTCGCGTCGGCGCTCGGCACGACGTCCCGGACGGGCAGTCCGTGCGGTCCCGCGCGGTGCAGTACGGCGGAGCGGCCGATGGAGACCTGGGCCAGCTCGGTGGCCATGGGGTGCTGGGTGCGGTAGGTCCAGGTGGTCGTGCGGCCGATCCGGGCCGCCTCGGTGGGCAGACCGTTGGCGACGACGGTGTAGCCGTTCGGGGCGGTCACGTGGAAGGTGAACATCGCCTTGTCGGACGGGTGGTCGTTGCACGGGAAGACCAGGTGGGCGGCGTCGGCCTGGTTGGCCATGGCGAGCCCGTCGGTGGTGCGCACCCAGCCGCCGTCCTGGTCCTTGGCGGAGACGGGGTCGCTGGTGTGCTTGACCGTGATCCGCGTCCAGTCCCCCCGGCGCAGCGGCCGGCCGGGCGTGACGACGAGGTCCTCACCGGCGCTCTCGAAGGCGGCGGGACGGCCGTCCACCTCGACGGACTCGATCTTGCCGTGTGCGAAGTCCAGGTTGAGCCGGTCCAGGTCGGTGGTGGTCCAGGCGTCGATGGTGGTGACGGCCTGGAGCGGCTTGTCGTTGCTGCCGGGATAGGTGAAGGAGAGGTCGTACGAGGCCACGTCGTACCCCGGGTTGCCGAGGTACGGGAAGAGCCGGTCGCCGACGCCGAGCGGGACCGGCGGGGCGCTGGCGCCGAGGAGGGCGACGGAGACGGCGGAGGCCAGCAGGGCGGCGGCCCGCCGGCGCCGGAGCGGGCCGGCGGCACGCCTGAGCGGGCCGGCGGTGGTACGCCGGAGTGGTCCGGTACGTCCCGTCAGCGCGCGGGTGCGAAGGGTGAGCGGCATGAACCACCGCTACCAGCGCACCCCACCCTCAGGACGACGACGCGCGACCGATCCACTCGAACGAGTAGGTCACTGGTGTTGCGCTCGGCCGACGTCGTACACGCCGGGCACGTTGCGCATGGCGCGCATGAGGGCGGGCAGGTGGGCCGCGTCGGGAAGCTCCACGGTGTACGTGTGCCGCACGCGCTGCTGGCTGGGGGGTTCCACGGTCGCCGAGACGATCTCGGCGCCCTCCTGGGCCATCGCCTCGGTGAGGTCGGCGAGCAGATGCGGGCGGCCGAACGATTCGGCGACCAGGGTGACCCGGCAGGCCGTGCTGTCGCCCCAGCTCACGGCCACCTCGGGGCGCCCGGTGCCCTTCATGTGGAGCACCGAGGCGCACTCCACGCGATGCACGGTGACCACTCCCCCGCGTACGGCGAAGCCGGCGATCTCGTCGGGCGGGACGGGGGTGCAGCAGCCGGCGAGCCGTACGGTCGCGTCCGGGCGGGCGGCGACCACGGCGCTGGCGGTCCGGGGGGCGGTGCTCGGGGCACCGCCGGAGACCGACGGGTCGGGTACGGGTCGGCTGGGCGCGGGGGCCGGCAGCTCCTCGGTGCTGTCCGGGTGGGCGGCGAGCCAGCGCTGGATGGCGATCCGGGCCGCCGGGGTGTGGGCGTGCTCCAGCCACTCCCGGGAGGGCTCGGAGGCCGGGTCCTGGCCCATCAGGAGCTGGACGGTGTCGCCGTCCACGAGGACCGTGCTGAGGGTCGCGAGGCGGCCGTTGACGCGGGCGCCGATACAGGCGTGGGCGTCCTCGCCGTACTGGGCGTACGCGGCGTCGACACAGGTCGCGCCCTCGGGGAGGCCGAGGGTGCCGCCGTCGGGGCGGAAGACGGTGATCTCGCGGTCCTGGGCGAGGTCCTCGCGCAGGGTGGACCAGAAGGTGTCGGTGTCCGGAGCGGCCTTCTGCCAGTCGAGGAGACGGGAGAGCCAGCCGGGGCGGGTGGGGTCGGCGCGCTCGCCGTCGACCAGAGAGTCGGAGGCCTCCGCCGCGGGAGCGTCGGCGGCCGGGGCGTAGGGGTTGCCGAGGGCGACCACGCCGGCCTCGGCGGTCCTGTGCATCTGGTGGGTGCGGATGAGGACTTCGGCTACCTGTCCGTCGCCGCGGGCGACCGCCGTGTGGAGCGACTGGTACAGGTTGAACTTCGGTACGGCGATGAAGTCCTTGAACTCCGAGACCACCGGGGTCATACAGGTGTGCAGTTCGCCGAGGACGGCGTAACAGTCCGCGTCCTCGTTGACCAGGACGAGGAGCCGGCCGAAGTCGGCGCCGCGCAGCTCGCCGCGTTTGCGGCTGACGCGGTGGACGGATACGAAGTGCCGGGGCCGGATGAGGACTTCGGCGGGGATGTCGGCCTCGCGCAGCACGCCGCGAACCTCGTCGGCGATCTCGGCGAGCGGGTCGCCGGGGCGGGCGGCGTTCTCGGCGATCAGCTCCCGGGTGTGCTCGTACTCCTCGGGGTGCAGGATGGCGAAGACCAGGTCCTCCAGCTCGGTCTTCAGCGCCTGCACGCCGAGCCGCTCGGCGAGCGGGATGAGGACGTCACGGGTCACCTTGGCGATGCGTTCCTGTTTCTCTCGGCGCATCACGCCGAGGGTGCGCATGTTGTGCAGGCGGTCGGCGAGCTTGATCGACATCACCCGGACGTCACTGCCGGTGGCCACGAGCATCTTGCGGAAGGTCTCGGGCTCGGCGGCGGCCCCGTAGTCGACCTTTTCGAGTTTCGTCACCCCGTCGACCAGATAACGGACCTCCTCGCCGAACTGTTCCCGTACCTGGTCGAGCGTCACATCGGTGTCCTCGACGGTGTCGTGCAGCAGAGACGCCGTCAGGGTCGTGGTCTCGGCACCGAGTTCGGCGAGGATCAGGGTGACCGCCAGGGGGTGGGTGATGTACGGCTCGCCGCTCTTGCGCATCTGGCCGCGGTGCGAGGACTCGGCCAGCACGTAGGCACGGCGCAGCGGTTCGAGGTCGGCGTCGGGGTAGTGGGCGCGGTGCGCCTCGACGACATGGCCGATCGCGTCGGGGAGTCTGCCGCGCGCGGCGTTGCCGAGCAGCGCGGCCCGGCCGAGCCGACGCAGGTCGATCCGGGGGCGGGCCTTCCTGCGGACCGCCGCCTCGGCCGCTACTGGACCGGGCGTCGCAGGGTTCGTGGCCTCCGCACTCATGGGCACCTCCGGCTCGTGGACCGGTGGACGGGGCCCCAGGGCATACGCGGCTCAGGGATTGGCGACGTTCCCCCGTCCGTGCCGGTGCTTGATGCTACCGAGCCCATCACCTCCGATTGACCGGCTCCCGCCCAGCGTGAAACGGATCACCCCATCGAGCGACGATTTCGAGGTTTACGATTTTGCGCCACCTGTTCGGGGGGTGGCTGACGATTCTCACCGTCGGGGGCAACACGGGCCGTGGATCCGGATGTCGAACGACCGTCCGGACCACGGTTTCCGACGTGCGGTCAGCTCAACGGACGGCGTTTTCCAGCCAGTCGGCGTCGATCTCGCCCTCGGCGACGATCACGGCGGGGCCGGTCATCTCGATCTCGCCGTCGGGCCGCTCGGTGATGACGAGCCGCCCGCCGGGCACGTCCACGGTGTACGTCGCCGGGGCGCCGGTCACCGAAGGGTCGGCGCCGTCGCGGCGGGCGGTGGCCACGGCGACCGCGCAGGCGCCGGTGCCACAGGAGCGGGTCTCGCCGGAACCGCGCTCGTGCACGCGCATCGCGACGTGACGGGGGCCGCGGTCGACCACGAACTCGACGTTGACCCCTTCGGGGTAGGCCGACGGCGGGCCGAAGGGGGGCGGGGTGCAGAGGTCACCGGCGTCGGCGAGGTCCTCGACGAAGGCGACGGCGTGCGGGTTGCCCATGTTCACGTTCCGCGCGGGCCAGGTGCGGTCGCCGACGCTCACGGTCACGTCGCCCTCGGGGAGGCGGGCGCTGCCCATGCCGACGGTGACGTCTCCGTCCTTGGCGATGTGCACGGTCCTGACGCCGCCGCGGGTGGCGACGGCGAGGTCGCCCTCCGTGGTGTGGCCGGCGTGCTGGAGGTAGCGGGCGAAGACGCGGACGCCGTTGCCGCACATCTCGGCGATCGAGCCGTCGCCGTTGCGGTAGTCCATGAACCACTCGGCGTCGGCGGCCATCCCCTTGGCCTCGGGGTGCGCGGCGGACCGTACGACGTGCAGCACGCCGTCGGCGCCGATGCCTGCGCGGCGGTCGCAGAGGGCAGCCACGGCGGCCGGGGTGAGGTCCAGGGCGTTGTCGGGGTCCGGGACGATCACGAAGTCGTTCTCGGTGCCGTGGCCCTTGAGGAAGGGGATGCTCATTCTTCGAGGGTAAGGGAGGGTTGCGTGGTGGTTCGGGTGCGGGTGCGTGGGGGCCGGCCACGCCCGCGCGGCGGCAGCCGCATGTCCGACACAGCCCCGCGCCCCTGACGGGGCGCTCCAGTGAGGGGCGTTTTCAGCGCAGGCGCGCCACGCGCCACACCGCCAGTACGACCACGATCGCCACCAGGGCCACGTAGCCGATCACCACGCGCCAGTCGGGCCTGCGGCCTGAGCCCTTCGCCGGGATGCCCGGAAAGGTATAGCCCACCCTGCGGGCGGCCGTCATGCCCCAGCCCGCCGCGCAGGAGCAGATCAGCAGGCCCAGCATCGCGATCACCGCGCCGCTGTCGCCGAAGTCGAAGGCCAGCGGGAAGGCGAACATCAGGGAGCCGACCGCGGCCAGGCCGACGATGGGGGCCAGCTGCCACAGGCGCAGGCGGCGCTGCGGGCGGAGCTCGACCTCGACCTCGGGGCCGCTCGCGAACATCTCCTCCGGCTCGGGGCCGTCGGCGGTCACGCCGTCGCCCACCGTGTCGTCCGGACCGTCGGAGCTCAGCCGGTCCTCGGCCTCGTCCATGTCACTGGGCCCGACGACGACATGCTCGCTGTCTTGTGCGGTGTCGCGAGGGCCGGCCTCCATCGCCACGCGCCCTCCCAACCTAGGACTCCACTTGCGATCGAAGCTCGATGATGGCACGGCACCGCAGGCCTCGATGACCGGTGGCGCATCCCGATGCCATGACGTGATCAGGCTGTGACCGGTCGTTCGACCAACGCCAGGGCCAGCCGCGGAAGTTCTTCGCGGTCCGCCGCGGCCCCACTCAACCAGTGCACCCGGGGGTCGCGCCTGAACCACGAATCCTGGCGGCGCGCGAAGCGCTTGGTGGCACGGACGGTCTCGGCCCGCGCTTCCGCTTCCGTGCATTCGCCGGCGAGCGCCGACAGGACCTGCTGGTAGCCGAGCGCGCGCGACGCCGTGCGGCCCTCGCGCAGCCCGTGCGCCTCCAGCGCGCGCACCTCCGCCACGAGACCGGCCTCCCACATCCGGTCGACGCGCAGCGCGATGCGCTCGTCGAGCTCGGGCCGGGCCACGTCGACGCCGATCTGGACGGTGTCGTAGACCGAGTCGTGGCCGGGCAGGTTGGCGGTGAAGGGGCGCCCGGTGATCTCGATCACCTCCAGCGCGCGGACGATACGGCGGCCGTTGCTCGGCAGGATCGCGCGGCCCGCCTCGGGGTCGGCCGCGCACAGCCGGGCGTGCAGGGCGCCGGAGCCGCGCAGGACGAGCTCCTCCTCCAGACGGGCCCTGACCTCGGGGTCGGTGCCGGGGAACTCCAGGTTGTCGACGGCGCCGCGGACGTACAGCCCGCTGCCGCCGACCAGGATCGGCCAGCGGCCCGCGGCGAGCAGGGCGTCGATCCGGGCGCGGGCGAGCCGCTGGTACTCGGCGACGGAGGCGGTGACGGTCACGTCCCAGATGTCGAGCAGGTGGTGCGGGACGCCGGCGCGCTCCTCGGGCGTCAGCTTGGCGGTGCCGATGTCCATCCCCCGGTACAGCTGCATGGAGTCGGCGTTGACGACCTCCCCGCCGAGCCGTTGAGCCAGGAAGACGCCCAGATCGGACTTTCCGGCCGCGGTGGGGCCGACGACGGCGATGACACGGGGGGCGGGGGGTGCGCTGCTCACCGCACCAGTCTCGCAAACCTCGGGAGCAGGTCTCGAACGAGTTACGTGACGGAGCGTGGCCGGCTTCGTTGCCCGTTGCGAGGTTCCCGCCGCCGACGAGAGGCGGCGACCGGTCCGACGCAATCGGACGCACCGGGGTCACGCGGGATTTCGCTCGCACGAGTAACGTATGGAGTGGATATGGGCGTTTTTGCACGGTTCCTTGGCAAGAAGCCGAAGACGTCGGAAGAGCCGACGACGTCGCAAGAGCCGGAGGCCAAGGCGCCGGCCGATGCCGAGCCTGACGGGCCCGGACCGGACGACGCCACGGAGGGGGCGGCCGAGGCGGCGGCGAAGGACTCGGGCGAGGACGGCCGGAGCGCGGACGCGAGGACGGAGCCGGAGCGCACCGCGGTCGCCGCCGAGAGCACCGAGATCCCCAAGCAGCAGTCCGCCAAGGAGGCCGCCGACAACGAGGCAGGCGAGGGCGCCCGCACGTAACGGCCCGCGAGGGAAGCCACAGGGAAGGTCACCATGGGTCTTTTGAACAATTTGAAGGCCAAGCTCGCCCCGGCCAAGGACAAGGCCTCTCACCTCGCGCAGCAGCACGAGGACAAGATCGACAAGCTCCAGCACGGCATCGACAAGGCCGCGCAGGTCGTCGACGAGAAGACCAAGGGCAAGTACAGCGACAAGATCCATACAGGCACCGGCAAGGCCAAGGGCGCCATGGACCGGTTTGTGCACCCGGACGCCATGGGCGGTACGGCACCCGGCCCCACCACCCCGACCCGGCCGGAGGGGCCGCCGCCGGCTTCCTGAGCCGGGCGGGACCCGGAGAAGATCGGCGGACGGCCGAGAGTCACCCGACTCCCGGCCGTCCGCCGTTTGGCACGCGTTCCGGAACCGGGGCGCGGTGCGGCCGGTGCTCAGGACCAGGTCGCCACCAGATAGCAGACGCCGTACGGGGCGTCGTCGTGGAGGAGGGCGCCGGCAAGGTCCGTGTCCTGGGCCGCGCCGGCCAGCACCTGCCAGGGGGCGCGGCCGGCGGCCTTGAGCTGGTACGCCAGGTCGGCGTCGAGTGCCTTGATCGCGGCGATGTCGGCCGCGCCGAGCGCCCGGGCGACCTCGGCGTCGAAGGGGGCCGCCCGTTCGTCGAGGTAGCCCGGCGCCTTGAGGGTGCGGCAGGCGCTGGCGTCGCCCATGACCAGCATCGCCACCCGCGCGGCCCGGCCGGCGATCTCCCGGCCGGCCCGGAGACACCGCTCGGCCTCCAGGGACTCGCCGACGCCTAGTCCCTCGATGGGGGCGTCGGCCCAGCCGGTGCGCTCCAGCAGCCAGGCGCCGACGGTGAGCGAGGGCGGCAGCTCCCGCTCCCCGGCCGCGTCCCGCTCCCCTGCCTCGTTCCGCTCCCCGGCCGCGTCCCGGCCACCGGCTGCGCCGCTGCCACTGACCGCGCCGCTGCCCAGCCGTACGTCGACCGCGGCCCCGAAGCCCCGGAAGGTGCCCCGGCTGCCCTGCGGGAACACGCCCCGCCCCGGCTGTTCGGCGGGCCCCACCACCACCAGGAGATCGGGCCGGGCAGCGGCGAGCACCCCGAGCGCGTCGGCGCAGGCGGCACGCGCGGCGTCCAGCTCCGGCGCGGCTCCCGCGGCGAGCTCGGGCACGAGCACGGGCGGGCAGGGGCAGACAGCGGCTGCGACAAGCATGATCGGCAGCCTACTGCGGGTACACGGGGGCGGCACCGGTGCTCCACGCCAGTTCCGCCAGCCGGTAGAACACGCGGTGCGTGGACACCATGCCGTCGATGTGGACGTAGTACGCGTCCCCGTCCCCCATCCGGAACACCTCGCGGCGCTGCTGGCGCAGACCGGTGCGCGGGCGGTGGGTACAGGCGACCTCGTACAGGGTGGCCCGGGCCTGCTCCGGGGTGCTCTCGAAGCGGGTGACCTCCTCGACCCTGTAGTACTCCCCGTTCCCGAACTGCACGACAACCACCCAGCGCGCCATGCTCCGCCCCCCGGCTCCTGATCGACGTGAGGAGTATGGCGCCGGTTCAGTGCGCCGCGCAGCCCCCGGTCGCCACCGGCAACGGCTCCGGGACCCCGATCTTCGGCAGCCCCAGCAGCACGCCCGCCGGCTTGGCCGCCTCGGCCGCGTTCCGCTTCTCCCAGGCGTCGCCGGCGCGGGTGCGCCGGACGGCGAGCGCCGGGCCCTCGGCGAGGAGGTGGTGCGGGGCGGCGTAGGTGATCCCGACCGTGACCACGTCGCCGGGGCGGACCTCCTGGTCCGGCTTGGTGAAGTGGACGAGCCGGTTGTCGGGGGCGCGCCCGGACAGGCGGTGGGTGGCGCCGTCCTTGCGGCCCTCCCCCTCGGCGACCATCAGGTCGAGCGTGCGGCCGACCTGCTTCTTGTTCTCCTCCCAGGAGATCTCCTCCTGAAGGGCGACGAGACGCTCGTAGCGCGCCTGGACGACCTCCTTGGGGATCTGGTTCTCCATGGTCGCGGCGGGGGTACCGGGCCGCTTGGAGTACTGGAAGGTGAAGGCCTGGGTGAAACGGGCCTCGCGCACGGCGTGCATCGTCTGCTCGAAGTCCGCCTCGGTCTCGCCGGGGAAGCCCACGATGATGTCGGTGGTGATCGCCGCGTGCGGGATCGCGGCCCGCACCTTCTCGATGATCCCGAGGTAGCGCTCCTGCCGGTACGAGCGGCGCATCGCCTTCAGGACCGTGTCCGAGCCGGACTGCAGCGGCATGTGCAGCTGCGGCATCACGTTCGGGGTCTCGGCCATGGCCGCGATCACGTCGTCCGTGAAGTCCCGGGGGTGCGGGGAGGTGAACCGGACCCGCTCCAGACCCTCGATGTTGCCGCAGGCCCGCAGCAGCTTGCTGAAGGCCTCGCGGTCGCCGATGTCGGAGCCGTACGCGTTGACGTTCTGTCCGAGGAGGGTGATCTCGGAGACGCCCTCGGCGACCAGGGCCTCGATCTCGGCGAGGATGTCGCCGGTGCGGCGGTCCTTCTCCTTGCCGCGCAGGGCCGGGACGATACAGAACGTGCAGGTGTTGTTGCAGCCGACGGAGATCGAGACCCAGGCGGCGTAGGCGCTCTCGCGGCGGGTCGGCAGGGTGGAGGGGAACGCCTCCAGCGACTCGGCGATCTCGACCTGGGCCTCTTCCTGGACCCGGGCGCGCTCCAGCAGGACCGGCAGCTTGCCGATGTTGTGCGTGCCGAAGACGACGTCGACCCAGGGGGCCTTGCGCACGATGGTGTCGCGGTCCTTCTGCGCGAGGCAGCCGCCGACCGCGATCTGCATCCCGGGCCGGTCCGCCTTCTTCGGCGCCAGGCGGCCGAGGTTGCCGTACAGCCGGTTGTCGGCGTTCTCCCGGACGGCGCACGTGTTGAAGACGACGACATCGGCATCGCCGTCGGCACCCTCGGGGGCGCGCACGTACCCGGCCTCCTCCAGCAGCCCGGACAATCGCTCGGAGTCATGGACGTTCATCTGGCACCCGTAAGTGCGCACTTCGTAGGTCCTGGGTTCCTGAACGTCCACTACCGGGCTCCGGTCGCTGCTGCTGGTCATGGGTCAAGGGTAGGCGGTCCCCGGAGACCCCTGGCCCGGCCCTTCCGGCGGGGGCGCACCGTCAGGCGAAGGCGAGTGAGCGGAACGCGTCGCGGACGTGGCCGAGGGGTCCGGGGTCCCTGGCGTAGTAGCGCTCGTTGGTCAGCAGGACCGCCCAGCGGCCCTGCTTCGGAGAGAGCCAGGCACCCGCTCCTGTGGAGCCGTGGGGCACCCAGACGTCGTCCGTCCCGGGAACGGTTTCCGGGGCCGGGCGCCAGAACAGTCCGCCGGCGGGCGTGAGGCCTTCGCCGGTCCGGATCCGCAGCGACTCCCGGGTCCAGGCGGGGCCGAAACCGGGTCGTCCGCCGTCGTGTCCCGGCTGCAGCACGTGGCGGAGGAAGGCCGCGAGGTCGGGGAGGACGGAGAACGCTCCGGAGCTGCCGCAGACTCCGCCCAGCAGCTGCGCCGACCGGCCGTGGGCGGTGCCTCGCAGGCGGGCCCCCGTGACGTCGTCGAGTTCGGTCGGTGCGCAGCGGGCGGCCGCTTCGTCGGGCAAGGGGCCGTAGCAGGTACGTGTCATGCCGAGGGGCTGCCACACGCGGGTGGCCGCGAGGGCGTCGAGACTCTGGCCGGAGAGTTCCTCGGCCAGGAAGCCGAGGACGAGGGCGGCGCGGTCGGTGTACTCCACGGCCTTCCCGGGCGGGCGGCGTACGGCCTCGTGGAGGATGCCGTCGCGGATGTCCCGGGGACGGGTGCCGTACAGGTCACCGAGGTCGGTGCAGGGCGGAGCGCCGGCGGTGTGGGTGAGCAGGTGGTGGGCGGTCACCCGGCCCAGGGGGTGGCCGCGCACCTCGGACCAGAAGTCGCCCAGTTGCTCGTCGAGGTGCAGCTTGCCGTCCTCGACGAGGGATCCGATGGCCGACCACACCGCGAGGATCTCCGTGAGGCCGCCGAGGTCGAAGACGGTGTCGTGCCGCATCGGTTCGTCGGGGCGGTCGGGATCCAGGACGCCCGGGGTGCCGATGGCCATGGTCGAGCGGTCGCCGACGGCCCAGACGGCGCCGGGGTAGACCTTGTCGCGAACGCCTTCGCCGACGAGCCGGCGGATGCCGTCGATGTCTAGGTCGAGGGCCATGGTCTCCCGATCTGTCCGTCCTGGGCCGTGTGGTCTCCCGTCGCTCAGCGTAGTGAGGCGCATGCGGAGGTGGTGGCTGCGCCACGGGTTGGCCGCGCGCCGCCCGCCGAGGCTGGTGGGCCTGGCGACATGGCGTTGCGCGGGTGGCGGGCGCCGCCGACCGGCTGAGGTCGCGCCGCCAACCGGCGGGATCTCGGTACCGGTCGCCGGGAGGACGGCTCCCGCGGGGTACGCCTCGACAGGGCATGCGAGGAGCGGAGCGCACGTGATCCGGGTACTGGTGGTCGATGACGAAGCCCTGATCCGCACGGGTTTCACGCACATTCTCGAAACGGCGGACGACATCGAGGTCGTCGCGGCGGTAGCGGGTGGCCAGGCCTTGCGCACGGTGCGGGAGCTGGGGCCCGACGTCGTCCTGCTCGACATCCGGATGCCGGACGTGGACGGGCTCACGATTCTGTCCGACCTCCGCCGCATGCCGCAGGCTCCGGTGGTCGCCATGCTCACCACCTTCGACACCGACGAATACGTGGCGACCGCTCTGCGCTCGGGCGCCGCCGGATTCCTGCTCAAGGACACCGACCCCGAGCAGCTTCCCCATCTGGTGCGCACCCTGGCCGAGGGCGGAACCGTACTGTCGTCCAAGGTCACCCGCCTGGTGGTGGGCGGCTACCTCGACAACAGCGTCCGCGAGCCCGCCGCCGTCCGTCTCACCACCCGGCTCACCGAGCGGGAACGTGCCGTGCTCGTCCTCATGGCCGAAGGGCTCGCCAACACCGAGATCGGCGAACGGCTGCACCTGAGCACCGGCACCATCAAGGGCCATGTCGCCAACGTCCTCGGCAAACTGCGGGTGAGCAGCCGCGTCCAGGCGGCTCTCATCGCGGAGCGCGCGGGCCTGCTCACCCCCTCTCAGGACGAGAGTGTCCGGTGAGTCACCGACAGCCGTCGGCCGTGCTCATCGACATCGGCATCGTCGGGATCGCGCTGGCGGACGCCTGGGCTCACGTCGGAGTCGAGGACCAGCCGGCCGCCGCGTGCGCGTTGCTCGGTGCCGTTGCCCTGATGCTGCGGCACCGGCTGCCCCTGACGACCTTCGTCCTCACGCTCCCGACCGCCCTGGTCACCGACGCGGTGGTCGCCCCCATGGCCGCGCTGTACACGCTCTCCTCCCTCAACCGCCACCGTCTCCTGCTGGCCGGCTGCGCGCTGGCCTACGCCATCATCGACTTCCTGCCGTGGCCGTGGTCGTCCCTGGACGCCACCGAGCTGTCCCAGACGAACAACCTGTTCCACCTCAGCTACACCCTGGCCACCGCTGCCGCTCCCGTCTTCCTCGGCCAGCTCGTCCAGGCCCGGCGTGAACTGTCGCTGCGGCTCGCCGACATCTCCGAGGCCCGCGAGCAGGAGCGGCTGCTGACCGCCCAGAGCGTGCTGGCGAAGGAGCGCGCCCAGCTCGCCCGGGAGATGCACGACGTGGTCTCCCACCAGGTCAGTCTCATCGCCGTACAGGCCGGAGCGCTCCAGGTGAGCGGCCGGGACGCCGAGACGCGACAGGCCGCGGCCACGATCCGCCGGCTGAGCGTGCAGACCCTGGAGGAGCTGCGGCACATGGTCGGCGTGCTGCGGGCCTCCGGCAGCAGGCCGACGGAGCTCACCCCGCAGCCGTCGCTCGCCGACCTGGAGCAGCTGGTCGGAGCCAGCGGCATCGAAGCGAAGCTGGAGACCGACCTGCCCGAGGAGCTTCCGCCGACGGTGCAGCGCGCCGTCTACCGCACCGTCCAGGAGGCGCTGACCAACGTCCGCAAGCACGCCCCCGGCGCCGCCGCGACCGTCCGCGTCACGCACCGGGACGGTGTCCTCCGTGCCACCGTCACCAACACCGTCCCCACCCGGCCGGCCTTCGCCCTGCCGAGCGCCCAGAACGGCCTGGTCGGCCTGGCCCAGCGGGCGGAGCTCCTCGGCGGCACCGTCGCATCCGGCCCCACGGCCCAAGGGGGCTACGAACTCCGCCTCGAACTGCCCGTCGAGCGGAACCGGTGAACGATGCCGGTTCGGCCCTGCCGCGGGGCAGGCCGGCCAGTCGGCGGGGTCGTTCCGGCCACCTGGCGGATGGCCCGGCCAGGGGGCCTGCACCGACTCTGGAACACGTGAGGCACCACGTGGCCTCAGCCGTTCCGTCCGAAGCCGTGCCGGGCCAAGGCCGGGCCAAGAAGGAGGCCGGTCCCATGTCGATCCACCTGACGCTTCTGTGCGCGCCCGGCGGTGACGCCACTCTGGATCCGCTCCTCGGCGACGCCCCACTGAGCGAGTGCGGCCTGCGACTGGCAGGCGACGCGAGAGCAGTGCTCTCTGTCTACGAGCAGGCCGTTCGAGCACCCTCGACCCGTTGCTCGCAGACCGCCGACGCCATCGGCCTGGCAGCGGTGTCCGAGCCCATGGTGCGCGATCTCGACGTGGGCAGATGGTGCGGCCGCACCGTCGGTGAAGTCGCCGCGAGCGACCCCGACGGGTTCAGCGCCTGGCGCACGGATCCGGATGCCGCGCCCCACGGAGGGGAGTCCGTACGCCAGCTCTGCCGCCGTTCGGCGGACTGGCTGGGCGGCATGGCGCCCGGCACGGGCCACGCGGTGGCGATCACCGAGGCGGCCGTTGTCCGAGCCGCGCTCATCCATGCCCTGGCCCTGCCGGCAAGAGCTTTCTGGCATGTCGCCGTGCCGCCCCTGTGCACGGTCTTCCTCACCTGGCGAGGCGGCTGCTGGGACGTCCAGTCCGGCCGCGTCCTCCCCCAGGAGCCCCGGCGACGGTTGCTCTCGCGGCCCCCCGCGCCCGCTGCCGTCCGCAGCGCCCGGCCGGCGACGGTCCGCCCGGACGGCGGGACAGGCTCCGCCTACCTGCCGGAATCGGCCCTCACCGGCTGCGGCTAGGACCTGACCGGCGCGCTCGGGGACGGCGCGCCGGTGAAGCCGTCCCCCGACTGTCCTGCCTGGCACAGGCCCACAACTCTCAGGGACCCCACCCTGCGCGCGGCGCGGGCCGAGTCGTGGCAGACCGGCCTCGTGCCGGCCCTCACCGGCGGGTCTGGACACCGGCGGTCGGCGACCCACGGGGAGCCGACGCGCGGGGGGGGCTCCGCCGGGCCCGGCGCCCGGCAGGGCGGGGTCAGGTGGGTGAGGGTCGTGGATCCGTACGGCGGTTCGGTGGCAGGAACTGCCGTGCGCCCTCGTCGCGTTGCCGCCGTCGCGACCCGCGCCACGGCCGACGGCCCCCCTCAGGCCGACGGCGCGGGTCGGCGGTACGCGCGCCCGACCGGAAGCCGTCCCCTCGACGCTTCCGGCCAGGTGGCGTGCCCCGAGCCGTGTCGTGCGGGCCCGAGGGGGCGGTCCGTTGAACGGAACAGCACATGACGGACCACGTCCGGCCTTTCACTCTGGTCACCCAGGCGTCAGCGAAAGGTCCATGAAAGGGGGCGGCGCGAGGTGTCCACATGCCGCGGAATCGACCTCTCCGTCTATCAGGGAGCCCAGGACTGGAAGGCCCGTGAGGCGGAGGGCGTGGTCTTCGCCTTCGCCAAGGCCAGCGAGGGCGAGCACACCCACGACCAGCACTTCGCCCTGCACATCGCGGGCATCATCGAGGCCGGACTGGTGCCCGGCGCCTATCACTTCGGCTGGCCCAACCAGGACGTGGCAGCGGAGGCCGCCAACTACGTGGCCGCCGTACGGCCGTACGCCCGCCGGGGCTTCGTGCACTGGCTGGACCTGGAACGCAGGTCGGACGGCGCGAACTACGCGGGGACGACGGCGGCCGGCATCCGGGCCTACGCCACCGCCTGGACCGCCAAGGTGCAGGCCGCGTTCCCCGGCCAGCGGGTCGGTGTCTACACCTCGGCGAGCGACCTGGCCGCCGGTCACGCGCCCGCCACCGTCCCCCTCTGGTACCCCGCCTATCCCTGGTCCGGGGCTGCGACCTACGCCCAGGCCGAGGCACATCCGAAGCCCGGCCCGTCCGGCAGATCACCGCTGTTCTGGCAGTTCACCTCGGCTCCCCTCGACCGATCCATCTGCTACCTGAGCGAGTCCGCGCTGCGCGCGTGGGCCGCCGGAACGGAGACAGACATGGCGCTCACCACGGACGACATCGACAAGGTCGCGGCCGCGGTCGTCGCGAAGCTGGTCGCGGGCGGCGGTGTGCTGGAGACGCAGGACGTCAGCAACGTCGCGTCGGCCACGGCCAAGGCGGTCCTGACCATGGACGGGGTGATCGCGGCCCCCGCCGACGCCCCGGACGCGAAGACCAACCAGTACTGGGCGCTCCAGTCCTACGTGAAGGACACCAATGCCCGGCTGCGGCTGGTGCAGGCGACGGAGGCGGCGCAGAACGCGGCCATCGCCCAACTGGCCACCGTCGTGGCGGCGTTCGACAAGACGATCGACGCCGCCGCGCTGGTCGCCTCGGTCACCGCGGCGATCGAGGCCGCCGTCCGCAAGGTCGTCATCCATCTCGACCCCGCTTCCTGACGCCCGGGCGGGCCCCCTCGGTCAGACGGCCGTGCGGTCGCCGTCGACCGGCAGGATCGCGCCCTGGACGAAGCTCGCCGCGTCGCTCACCGGTAGGCGATCTCGCGCGCGTCGCCGGGCCGGCCGGACCGCGTACTGTCGTGCGCGTCCGGCACCCGCCGCCGATGAACGCCCTGTGGACGACGGTGGACGACCGTGGACGACCAAGGAGGAACCGCCCCGTGACCTGCCGAGTCATCCTCATAGCCCCGGCCATGACCCCCTCGCTGCGGCGGGCCCGCTTCGACGACGGCGATTCGATCGAGAAGCCCGAGGCGGTGGCGCTCACTCTGCCGACTGCGGGCGAGGAGGTCTGCTCCCCCAGCGTGCGCTGCCGGGAGACGGCGGACGCGCTGGGCATCGACGCCACGGCGGAGCCCGAGCTGTCCGGCCTGGACGCGGGCCGCTGGCGGGGCCGGACGCTGGAGGAGGTCGGCACCGCCGAACCCGACGCGCTGCTCCGGTGGCTGACCGACCCGGCGGCCGCTCCCCACGGGGGCGAGTCGGTGCGGGAGTTGTGCGCGCGGGTCACCGGCTGGCTGGACCGGACGGGCCTGATGATCGGCAGGACGATCGCCGTGGTGGAGCCGGAGGTCGTGCGGGCCATGGTGCTGCACGTGCTCGGGGCGCCCGAGACCGCGTTCTGGCGCGTGGACGTCCCACCGCTGTCGGCGACGGAGATCACGGGCGGGCCGGGACGCTGGAACCTGCGGCTCGGCCAGGTCGGCGGCTAGGGGTGCCCGGCGGGGCACCGGAAATGCGGTGGAACGGTGCGCCCCGGCCTGCCTAGGGTCGCGCCATGACCACCCGCACCTTCCGCGTCACCGTCCGCGGCGTCTTCGACGGCCTCGACGCCGGACAGCGCGCCGAACTGCTCTCCCGGGCCGCCGACCACGACGTGCTGCGCGCCGCCTTCACGCCCGAGGGCCACCTCAGCTACGACATCACCGCCCGCCCGGCCTTCACCTTCCGCTTCCAGGACAGCGGGGAGGAAGAGGAGGACATCCTGGAGGCGACCGAGCGCGCCGAGGAGGCGGCCAGGGCGTGGCTGACCGAGCGCGGCTACGGCTACAAGAACCTCAGGTCCAGCGCGGAGGACCTCTCCCAGGCGCCCCTCGGCAAGCGGCAGCGCCGGGCAGCCGCACAGCGACAGGACTGACGGCCGGCGCCGGGCGGCACCCCCGGCCCCCAGCCCCCGGCCCCCGGCGCCCGAGTCAGGCCGCGCCCCCCGGTATCCACCCCTGACCGCGCAGCACCGCCGAGACGTCCGGCGCCCGGTAGTGCTCGCCCTTGAGCACCTTGCCGTCGGCCCGGCGGGCCACCTGCCCGCCGGGCCCCAGCTTGCTCATGTTGGACCGGTGGATCTCGGCGAGCACCGCGTCCAGGTCGATCCCGTGCACCAGCGCGGTGCCGTATGCCACGTAGACCACGTCCGCCAGCTCGTGCGCGAGCCGGTCGAGAGGCCCCTCGACCGCGACCTCGGCGACCTCCGCGGCCTCCTCCGCGAGCAACTCGCCCCGGTGCGCGGCCAGTTCGGGAGACACCTCGGTCGGCGTGGTGCGGGCGTCCAGACCGAAGGCCTGGTGGAACTCCCGGACGAGGCGGGCGGGCGAGGTACCGGTCGATCCACCGGGGGCGGAACTGGTCATGCGAACGACTCTAGCGGCCGCCACGGACAGTCCCGGTTCGCCGCCGTCCCTCTGACCCCCGCCCCGGCCCTGGTCAGGACGGTGACCGGCTGGCAGGATCGCGCGCATGCCCAAGGTGTTCCCCCGTCTCCGCAGCCGCCGCGCGCTCCAGTGCGCGGCGGCCGGCGTCGTCGCGTTCGGCCTGCTGCTGTGGTGGCTGCTTCCGCTGGGCGAGAAGCCTCCGACCGGGACGATCACCTTCAGCACCGGGACACTGCGCGGCGTCTACCAGGAGTACGGCGAACGGCTGCGCACCGAGTTGGGCAAGGACATGCCGGGGCTGAAGGTGAAGCTGGTGCAGAGCAACGGGTCGTACGAGAACGTACGGCGGGTGGCGACCGGCCAGGCCGACTTCACCATCGCGGCGGCCGACGCGGTGGAGACGTACGAACTGAACGACGGGCGGGGCGCCGGACTGCTGCGCGGAGTGGCGCGGCTCTACGACGACTACGTCCAGCTCGTCGTGGCGCGCGACTCGGGCATCACCGGCGTCGCGCAACTGCGGCACAAGCGGGTGGCGATCGGGCTGCCCAACTCAGGGGTGCGGCTGATCGCCAACCGGGTGCTCAAGGCCGCCGGTATGGATCCGGCGAAGGACATCACAGCGGTGTCCGACGGCATAGACACCGGCCCGGACCAGTTGCGGCGGGGCAAGATCGACGCGTTCTTCTGGTCGGGCGGGCTGCCGACCAAGGGGCTGCAGGACCTGGCGAAGAAGTTCAGCTTCACGTTCGTGCCGATCGACGGAAACCTCGTCACCCGGCTGCACACCGAGGGCGAGGCCGCGCTCTACTACCGGGCGACCAACATGCCGGAGTCGGCGTACCCGTCCGTGCAGCAGGGCACGACCGTACCCACGATCGCGGTCTCCAACGTCCTGGTGACCCGCAGGAACATCGACCCGCGCCTCACCGAATGGGTGACCCGCACCGTCATCAAGAGCCGCGACGACATCGGCAACCACGTCCACTCGGCCCAGTTGGTGGACCTGCGCACAGCGATCTACACGGACCCGCTGCCGCTGCAGGAGGGAGCCAGGCGGTACTACCGCTCGGTCAAGCCCTGAAGGGCTGTCGAGGGGAACGGCCCGTCGCGGTCGGGGCTCTTTGAGGAGCCTCAGCGGATGCGCCCCGAAAGGGGCGCGGGGCGGCACCACCATGCGGCTGTGCCGCGTGGGCACGACCAGCCCCGCCCGCCCGCGCACCTATGCACAACCGCGCCCACCCGTCCCTCACCCACCCCGCGGCACTGAAACCGTCACCCGCAACCCCCGCGGCTCATGGTGCTCACACGACAGCGACCCCCCGCCCGCCGCCAGCAGCGCCCGCGTGATCGACAACCCCAGCCCCGACCCCTTCACGTTCTGATGCCGCCCGCTCCGCCAGAACCGGTCCCCCACGCGCGCGAGCTCCTCGTCCGTCAACCCCGGGCCCGTGTCGGTCACCACGACCGTCGACACGTCACCCTCGGCGGTCACGGTCACCTCCACCACGCCCCCCTCCGGCGTGAACTTCACCGCGTTGTCGATCACCGCGTCCAGTGCGCTGGACAGCGTGACGGGGTCGGCCCACCCGGTGGTCGGCGTGCAGTCCCCGGTCAGCCGGACCCCCTTCGCCGCGGCGGCCGGTGTCCACGCGGCGATACGCTCCTCGGCCAGCCGCCCGATGTCGGTCAGCATCAGGTCCGCCTCGGCGTGCTCGGCCAGCGCCAGGTCGAGCAGGTCGTCCAGCACCTGCGCCAGCCGCTTGCCCTCGGTGCGGACCGAGGCGATCTCCTCGTTGTCCTCGGGGAGTTCGAGGGCGAGCAGTTCGATGCGCAGCAGCAGCGCGGAGAGGGGGTTGCGCAACTGGTGGGAGGCGTCGGCGACGAAGGCCCGCTGCTGCTCCAGCACGTCCTCGACGTTGTCCGCCATCTCGTTGAACGCGCGGGCCAGCCGTCTGAGTTCCGGCGGGCCGCCGGCCGCCGCGACCCGGGACTTGAGCCGGCCGCTGGCGATCGCGTGCGTGGTGGCGTCGAGCACCCGTACCGGCCTGAGCACCCACCCGGTCAGCCGCAGCGCCGCGCCGACAGCGAGCAGCATCGCTGCGGCTTCGCCGGCGCCGATGACCAGCCAGTCGCGCAGGGTGCGGGAGCGCATCGGGCCGGTGGGCGAGTCGGTGACCACCACGGCGACGACGTCACCGTCCCGGATCACCGGCGAGGCCACCACCAGCCGGCTGCGCTGCCAGGGCCACACCTGCGCGGGGTCGTGGCTGCGGCGGCTGAGCAGGGCCTCGCCGAAGGCCTCCCGGACCTCGCCGGTGGTCGGCAGCACCCAGTCCTCGGGCGCGTTGGCCATGGAGGAGGCGTTGCGGTAGAAGACGCCTGCGCGGATGCCGTAGACGCCGTAGTAGCTGGCGAGTTCGCGGCGGAGGGTCTCCAGCCGGTCGTCCGTGCTCATGGGGCGCGTGGTGGTGGGCGTGTCGGTCACGAACTGGGCCAGGGCCGCGAACCGCGCGGTGTCGTCGATGCGGTCGACGACGACCTTCTGCTGCTGCGCGGAGGCCGTGCTGACGGCGAGCGGTACGCCGAGCGCCAGCAGCACGGCCGCCATCAGGACGATGAGCAGCGGAAGGAGACGTGTGCGCACCCGTCCCCGCTACGCGGCCGGGGCGACGAGCCGGTAACCCACGCCGCGTACGGTCTCGATGAGCGCGGGCATGCGCAGCTTGGCGCGCAGGGAGGCGACATGCACCTCCAGGGTGCGGCCGGTCCCCTCCCAGCTGGTGCGCCAGACCTCGCTGATGATCTGCTCCCGGCGGAAGACCACGCCCGGCCGCTGGGCGAGCAGCGCCAGCAGGTCGAACTCCTTGCGGGTGAGCTGGACGACTTTGCCGCCCACGCTGACCTGACGGGTCGGCAGTTCGATGCGGACGGCGCCGAGCCGCAGCGCGCTGTCGCCGTCGGCGCCGACGGTGCCGTCCTCGTGGTGGGTGCGCCGGCTGACGGCATGGATGCGGGCGAGCAGCTCCCCCGTGTCGTACGGCTTCACCACGTAGTCGTCGGCGCCGAGGTTGAGGCCGTGGATGCGGGAGCGGACGTCGGAGCGGGCCGTCACCATGATCACCGGGGTGCTGGTGCGTTTGCGGATCTTGCCGCAGACCTCGTAGCCGTCCTGGTCGGGCAGGCCGAGGTCGAGCAGGACGACGTCGTAGCCGTCGCTCTCGGGGACGAGGGCCCGCAGAGCCTCCTCCCCGCTGCGGGCATGGGTGACGGAGAACCCGTGCCGCGCCAGGACCGCGGAGAGCGCGGCGGCGACGTGGTTGTCGTCCTCGACGAGCAGCACTCTCATCCCGGCCCCCCCGGTTCAACGGTCGTACGGTCATGGTTCGTCGTCGGCTTGTCTGTGGAAAGCCCGCGCATTGTAGAAAACGCGCACACGCGTGCGTGCACGAGGCAGTCACGCTGATGGACGCCGACGGCGTCAAGTGGGTTCCGGCGGCGGGCGGGTTCCGTTACGCGGCCGATACCCGGCAGCCGCCGGCGCTACGACGTGTGTCCGATTGCTATCGGATCGTGATGCTCAGATCTCCCTCAGATGTAATGACGCTGGTCACACGCGAAAACTACATTCCTCCGAAACCGAGGAGGACGGAGCCCGAAAGCGATGACCGAAGTATCGGTGGCCAAGGAGGACGTGGCCGCGACCGGCGAACTGGTCGTCCTGAAGAACGTCAACAAGCATTTCGGAGCGTTGCACGTACTCCAGGACATCGACCTGACGATCGCCCGCGGTGAGGTCGTCGTGGTGATCGGGCCCTCCGGGTCCGGCAAGTCCACTCTGTGCCGCACCATCAACCGTCTGGAGACCATCGACGCCGGAGCGATCACCATCGACGGCAGGCCGCTGCCCCAGGAGGGCAAGGAGCTGGCCCGGCTGCGCGCAGACGTCGGCATGGTCTTCCAGTCCTTCAACCTCTTCGCGCACAAGACGGTGCTGGAGAACGTGATGCTCGGCCAGCTCAAGGTGCGCAAGGCCGACCGGAGGCAGGCCGAGGAGAAGGCCCGTGCCCTGCTCGACCGGGTCGGAGTGGGCACCCAGGCCGACAAGTACCCCGCGCAGCTCTCCGGCGGCCAGCAGCAGCGCGTCGCCATCGCGCGGGCGCTGGCGATGGACCCGAAGGTCATGCTCTTCGACGAGCCGACCTCGGCCCTCGACCCCGAGATGATCAACGAGGTCCTGGAGGTCATGCAGCAGCTGGCCAGGGACGGCATGACGATGATCGTCGTCACTCATGAGATGGGCTTCGCCCGCTCGGCCGCGAACCGCGTGGTCTTCATGGCCGACGGCCGGATCGTCGAACAGGCCACGCCGGACCAGTTCTTCAGCAACCCGAGCAGCGACCGGGCCAAGGACTTCCTGTCGAAGATCCTGCACCACTGAGACGCGCAGGGCCCCCTTCCTTTTCACAGACGTCTCCGCAGGCGTCTCCACAGACGTCTCCACAGCCGTGCTCAAAGCCGTCCTCAAAGCCGTCCTCAAAGCCGTCTTCACCAGAACGAGGGATGTTCATCATGCAGCTCCGCAAGGTCACCGCCGCCTCCGCCGCCGTGCTCGCGCTCGCCCTGTCCGCCACGGCGTGCGGCAGTGGCGACAAGGACGACAGCGGTTCCTCGGGCGGCGGCAAGATCAAGGTCGGCATCAAGTACGACCAGCCCGGTCTCGGACTCCAGGAGCCCGACGGCTCCTTCTCGGGCTTCGACGTGGACGTGGCCACCTATGTCGCCGGGCAGCTCGGTTACAAGCCGAACCAGATCGAGTTCGTGCAGACCAAGAGCGCCGACCGGGAGAACGCCCTCGCGCGCGGTGACGTGAAGTTCATCGCGGCCACCTACTCGATCACCGACGAGCGCAAGGCGAAGGTGGACTTCGCCGGCCCGTACCTGCTGGCCCACCAGGACCTGCTGGTCAAGAAGGACTCGACCATCTCCAAGGGCACGGACCTCAACGGCAAGAAGCTGTGTTCCGTGACCGGTTCGACCTCGGCGCAGAACGTCCAGAAGACGCTCGCCCCGAAGGCGAACCTCAAGGAGGTGGGCACCTACTCCGAGTGCATCGCCGGCCTGCAGAGCGGCGCGGTCGACGCCGTCACCACGGACGACTCGATCCTCGCGGGCTTCGCCGCACAGGACAAGTACAAGGGCCAGTTCAAGCTCGCCGGCCTCAAGCTGAGCAACGAGAACTACGGCATCGGCGTCAAGAAGGGCGACTCCGCGACCATCGGCAAGGTCAACAAGGCGCTGGAGAAGATGGTCAGCGACGGCTCCTGGCAGAAGGCCGTGGACAAGAACTTCGGTCCGGCGAACTACAAGAACGAGCCCGCACCGAAGATCGGCGTGATCGTCAAGTAAGGCACGGTTCTCCAGGGGACCCTCTCGGGCGCGCCGCCCGCCACCGCTTCCCCGGCGGCGGCGCGCCCCGCCCTCCACGTACGCCACACACCCGGAAGCGCGGGAAAACGTGTTCGACTTTCTTCAAGGCTACGACGTCCTAGGGGCGTTCTGGACGACGGTGAAACTGACCGTCTTCTCCGCCGTCGGCTCCCTGGTCTGGGGCACCCTGCTGGCCGCCATGCGGGTCAGCCCGGTCCCGCTGATGCGCGGGTTCGGCACCGCCTACGTCAACATCGTCCGGAACATCCCCCTGACGGTCATCGTCATCTTCACCTCGCTCGGCCTCGCCGACATCTTCGGTGTGACGCTGGGCGCCTCCGACTTCAAGGTCCAGGGCTTCCGCCTCGCGGTGCTCGGCCTGACCGCCTACACCGCCGCCTTCGTCTGTGAGGCGCTCCGCTCCGGCATCAACACCGTGCCCGTCGGACAGGCCGAGGCGGCCCGCGCGATCGGGCTGAACTTCTCCCAGACCCTGCGGCTGATCGTGCTGCCGCAGGCCTTCCGGTCGGTGATCGGCCCGTTGGCCAACGTCCTGATCGCCCTGACCAAGAACACCACCGTGGCGGCCGCGATCAGCGTCGCCGAGGCCGCGGCCCTGATGAAAAAGATGATCGAGAACGAGGCCCAGACCGTGGCCATCGGCGCGGTCTTCGCCTTCGGCTTCGTGGTCCTGACCCTCCCGACCGGCCTGTTCCTCGGCCGGCTCGCCAAGCGCCTGGCGGTGAAGCGATGAGCTCCGTCCTGTACGACACCCCGGGGCCCCGCGCCCGACGGCGCAACCTGCTGCTCTCCATCCTCTTCGTGCTGCTCCTCGCCCTGCTGGCCTGGTGGGTCTGGCAGAAGCTGGACGACAAGGGCCAGTTGAAGTGGGCCCTGTGGCAGCCGTTCACCACCTCCGAGGCGTGGACCACCTATCTGCTGCCGGGGCTCGGCAACACCCTCAAGGCGGCCGCGCTCGCCATGGTGATCGCCCTCCCGCTGGGCGCGGTCCTCGGCATGGCCCGGATGTCCGACCACGCCTGGGTGCGGATCCCGGCGGGCTGGGTGGTCGAGTTCTTCCGCTCGATCCCGGTCCTGCTGCTGATGCTGTTCGCCCAGGAGTTCTACGTCCGCTCCACCGACATCGGCAGCGACGAACGGCCGCTGTACGCGGTCGTCACCGGCCTGGTGCTCTACAACGCCTCGGTGCTCGCCGAGGTCGTACGGGCCGGCGTCTTGGCACTGCCCAAGGGGCAGACGGAGGCGGCGTACGCGATCGGGCTGCGCAAGGGGCAGACGATGACCGGCATCCTGCTGCCGCAGGCGGTCACCGTGATGCTGCCGGCCATCGTCAGCCAGCTCGTGGTGATCGTGAAGGACACCGCGCTGGGCGGGGTGATGCTGCAGTTCACCGAGCTGCTCACGGCGCGCGGCACGCTGGCCGCCAACTACGCCAACGTCATCCCCAGCTTCGTCGTCGTCGCGGTCGTCTTCATCGTGCTGAACCTCGCGCTCACCACGTTCGCCTCCTGGCTGGAGCGCCGGCTGCGGCGCAGCAAGCGGGGCACGGGCGCGGTGCTCGGCGCCGAGGACGTCCAGGACCTGAACGCGGCCGAGGTGGCCGGCGCCTTCGGCTCGGGGGCGTCCGCCTGACCCGGAGTCAACCCGCGCACCTGGTACGGGGGCGGTGGCCGCACGGTCGCCGCCCCCGCCGCGTTCCACCGGCCCGACGGGCTCCGCGCGCCCGCCATGCTGACGTGTCCCCGGGTGCGCCGCTTGACCGGGTGGCGCCCAGTCTGTTGCATACATTCTGTGATCGTGCACCCTGCTCCACCCACCTGTTCACCCATCTCCGTCGGGACTCGCGTACGGGCAGGGGGCGCCGCGCCGTGGACCCGGTGATCATCGTCGGAGCGGGGCCCGTCGGGCTCACGCTCGCCCTGGCGCTGGCCCGCCAGGAGGTGCCGTCCGTCGTCCTGGACGAGGGCCCGGGCAAGGACGAACCGCGCCCGGCGCGCACGGTGGTGCTGCGCGAGGACACCGCCGCCCTGGTGACGCGGCTGAGCGGCGCGCCCCTGGACGACCTGGGCCTGCGCTGGACCGGCTGGCGGTCGGTGCGGCGCCGGCAGGTGATGCGCGAGGTCGTCTTCGACGACGCCGGAGAGCCCGCTCCGCTGCACATCGCGCAGCACGTGCTGACCAACGCCCTGCGTGCCGCGATCGCCGACGAACCGCTGGTCAAGGTCGTCACCGACAGCCGCCTGGACACCGCCGAGCAGGAGCGCTCCGGGGTCACCGCGCACACCCGGGGCCCCAGGGGCACCTGGTGGCGCGGCAGTTACCTGGTGGGCTGCGACGGCCCCCGCTCGACCGTGCGCAAGCTCCTGGACATCCGCTTCCCGGGCCGTACGGCGGTGGAACGGCAGGCGGTCGCCGCGCTGCGCACGGAACTTCCGTGGCCCGGTCAGGCGTTGCTCCATCGGGCACCGCCGTGGCGGATGTCCGGGCCCTCGGCCGGGGAGGTGACCGCCCGCCCCCTCCCGGACGGCGTGTGGCGCCTGGACTGGCTGCTGCCGCCCGGCAAGGACCTGGTCACGCCCGAGCTGCTCGTGACCCGGATCCGCGAGACCCTCGCGGGCTGGACGGGCGGCACCACACCGCCGTACGACCTGCTCGACACCGGAGTCCACACCGTCCACCACCGTCTCGCCCGCCGCTGGCGGGTGGGCCGGGTGTTCGTCGCCGGGGACGCCGCGCACCTGCTCGGCGCGCTCGGGACGCACGGGCTCGACGAGGGACTGCGGGACGTCGACAACCTCGCCTGGAAGCTGGCCCCGGCCTGGCACCACGGCCCGCACGAGGCGCTCCTGGACAGCTACCAGACCGAGCGGCGCGGGGCGGTGGCCGCCCGGCTGCGCGCCGCCGACCAGGTACTGCCGGTGCTGCGCGGCGGTGGCGGGCTGCGCGGGTTCGTCCCCGGCGCGTCCCGGGGGCACGACGCGCTCCTGACGGACGGTCACCTGGGGCACGGCTCGCTCGGTGCGCCGGGGGCGTACGCCGACTCACCCCTCGCACCCCGGCATCTGGAGCACGAGATCCCGGTCGACACCCCGCCCGGCACGCCGGTCACCGACGTCCGGGTCACCGCGGAGGACGGCACCTTCGTGCCGCTGCGCTCCCGGCTCGGCCGCGGCGCGCTGCTCGTCGTCCTCATCGCGCCCGGTACCGGTGTATGGGACCGCAAGCACTGGGTCTCCGCCGGGATCATGCCCCGCCTCGCGGCGGCCGTGACCGCGCTGCCGCATCCGGCCGAACTGCTGGTCGCCGAGGCCTACCCGGGCGCCCCGGCGCACACCGTGCTGCTCGTGCGCCCCGACGGCCATCTGGTCACCGCCCTCAACGGGGTCCGCCCGGCCGACCTCTACGCGGCGGCCGAGGCGACCCTGGGCGGCAAGGACCAGGAGCGCACGGAGCACACCGATAACGCGGAGAACGCGGAGAACACCGAGCGGACGAAGCAGCAGACGGGGGCGGAGGCCGGTTCCCCCGCCCGGTGACCGAGCGGTCCACTTGCTGACGCCGAGTTGACCGGCTTGCACCGGCATGGTGTACTCCGCATCGTGAACGACACCACTGTGCGCCTGTGGCGGAAGGTCCATGTGGACCTCGTCCGCTATGCGGGCTGCGTGTGTCTTCCGTCCTGCTGACTTCGCATTCCTCTTCTCTCTCAGGGCGCCGTCTGCGCCCGTTTCTGCGAACCCTCATCAGGATCGGTGCACGTGTCTGCCTCTCTCTCTTCCTCCTCCGTTTCCCCGTCCGCTTCCGCGCCCGGCGCCGCGCCCACCCAGGCGGACCTTCTCGACTTCGTCCGGCGTACGGCCGCCGACGCCGAGCTGATCGCCTCGCTCCCGCTCGACCCCGAAGGCCGCACCTGGGTACGGCTCGACGGTCCCGCCGGCAGCGAGGCCTGGCTGATCGGCTGGCCGCCCGGCACCGGCACCGGCTGGCACGACCATGCCGAGTCGGTCGGCGCCTTCCTCACCGCCAGCGGTGAACTCAAGGAATACTCCCTGGCCACCCGGCTGCCCACCGACGGCTGGAAGACCCTGGAGCTCTCCGAGGGCGTCGACCGCGAGCGCCGGCTGCCGGCCGGGAAGGGCAGGTCCTTCGGCCGCGATCACGTCCACGAGGTGCTCAACGGGTCCACCGAGCACCACGCGGTCTCCGTCCACGCCTACTACCCGCCGCTGCCGCGGATCCGCCGCTACAGCCGCACCGGACAGGTGCTGCGCCTGGAGCAGGTCGAGCGCCCGGAGGACTGGCAGTGAGCGGCACGGAACCGGTGGAGCCGCGCCCGGTCGGCATCGACGAACTGCTGGAGCGAGTGCGCGCGGGTTACCGGCGCGTCGCGGCGCAGGAGGCGTACGACGCGGCGCGCACCGGCGAGGCCCTGCTCGTCGACATCCGCTACGCGGCGCTGCGCGAGCGGGACGGGGTGGTACCCGGTGCCCTCGTCATCGAGCGCAACGAACTGGAATGGCGCCTGGACCCCCAGGGCAGCCACAGGATCCCGGAGGCCACCGGCCACGGCATCCAGGTGGTCGTGATCTGCAACGAGGGCTACGCCTCCAGCCTGGCCGCCGCTTCCCTCCACCAACTGGGCCTGCACCGGGCGACGGACCTGATCGGCGGCTTCCAGGCATGGAAGGCGGCGGGCCTGCCGGTCACGCCTCAGTCACCTCGGTCCTCCTAGTCGTCGTCCGGTCTCCTCCTGGTCGTCCGGTCGTCCTGGTCGTCCGGTCGTCCTAGTCGTCCGTCGGGCAGTACACCGGGGCGAGGTCCGCGTCGTCCTTGGTGACCAGCCGGATCCTCGCCTTGGCGATCTTTGCCACCTTCTCGTCACGGAGCAGAGCTATCGTGTCCTCCACCGCCAACTGGCCCATGTCGGCGGCCGAGTTCGAGACCGTGGCGGCGAACCGTCCGTCCTTGAGGGCCGCCAGCCCCTCGTCCGTGCCGTTGACCGTGACGATCTTCACGCCCGTGGCCCCGGCCGCGTCGAACGCCTTGCGCACGCCGAAGGCCATCTCCTCGTTGGCGACGAACGCGTAGTCCAGGTCGGGATGGGCCTTGATCATGTTCGCGGCGACGCTCTTCGCCTTGGCCGCGTCGAACATGCCCGGCTGGTCGGCGACCACCTTCGCGTTGGCCGGCAGCGCCTTGGTGAAGCCGCCGACGAGCAGGTCGGAGGCGGCACCGGGCGCCCCGGCGACCACTCCGACCCGCACCTGCCGCCCGGCCGCGGCGTCGGCGACCCATCCGGCGTCCAGTTCACCCACCTCCTTCAGGTCCACGACGACGGCCCCGAGGACGTCGTCGGTCTCGGCGTCGACCGAGGTCAGAAAGACGGGAATGTGCGCGCTCCGGGCCTTGGCGATGTCCTGCCGCAGGGCGTCGGTGCTGACCGTCTGGAGGATGATCACGCCCACCTTGCGCGCGATCATGCCCTCGATGTTGGACAGTTCCCGTGCCGCGTCCTGGTGCGAGTCGGCCGTGATGATCTTGGCGAAATTGTCCTTGGCGGTCCGCACCACGGCCCGCTGCAGACAGGTGTGGAACTGCGTGGACCCTCCGTTCACGAACCCGATCACCAGCGGACCGTCGGCATCGCTCGTCCGGGTCGAGTCGAACGCACAACCGCCCAGCCCCAGCCCGGCCACGAGCCCGAAGGCAGCCAGGACGCTTCGGGTACGAGCAGTTCCGGGCATGGCGGTGCCGCCTTTCGAGCGCACGAACTCGTCTGTTCCTGAGCGGAGTTGACGACATACGGAGATCCACGCGGGTGACGGGACCGGCCGAAACTACCGCCACTCCAAACAGAGCGAACCCGCCCGGGCGCGCACGCTAAGAGTGCGCACGCCGTAGCGATCCGCGCGGGAAGCCGCCCGGCCCCAGGCCTCCGGGCGTCCGAGACCTGGCCCTTCGGGGCGGGACCTAGTCCTTCACCGTCGCCGCCGTCACCACCGGCACCCGCAGCGCCACTCGTCCGGGAAGAGCCGCGGCCGCCAGCGCGAGCAGCGCGGCAGTCGCCACCACGGTCACGTACAGCAACGGTGTGACCGTCGGTGCGGCGTGGCCTGTCATGCCGACACTGAACGCGGTCAGTACGGCCAGCGCGATGCCGCTGCCGAGCGCCGTGGCGAGTGTCAGCACGGACAGCACCTCGGTGCGCAGCATCCGAAGCACCTGGGTGCGCGTGGCACCGGCCAGCCTGAGCAGCGCGAACTCCCGCACGCGGTCGGTGACCGACATGGCGAGCGTGTTCACGACGGCGATGGCGGTGAAGGCCAGGACCAGCCCCATGGCCAGGTAGTTGACCTCGGCGTTGTCCTGCTGACGCTCGACTCGGAGGGAGTCGACGGCGGTCCGCGAAAGAATGTCGAGCCCCGGGAACTCACGCAGCGTAGTTGCTAGTTGTGCATGTGTACGGGCGGTGCTGACGAGGACGGAGGAGGCGAGCGGGTTGTCCACGTGGTGCGAGACGAGGTCGTGGGCGAAGGTGAGGTCGCCGAAGCCGAGACCCCGGGCGTAGACGGCGGCGACGGTGAGGGTGGCAGGCGTGCCGTCGCCGAGGGTGAGTCTCAGGGAGCTGCCGGGCCTCAGGTGGTGCTGGTCGGCGGCCAGTTCACTGACGGCGACGGTGCGATCGGTGAGCCGGCCGAGGGAGCCGGCGGTGACGTCGGGGTCCCAGGTGCGGGTGAGGCCCTCGGGGGTGACGCCCTGGGCCGGGTACTTGTCGAGTCCGATGCGGACGGTCGTGCGGACCACCTCGGTGACGGCGTCGTGGTGCGCACGCAACCGCCGTGCCGCATCGGCCGGGACGCCCGGTCCCCGGGCGGTGACGACCCAGTCCGCGGTGACTCCGGCGCGGGCCTGGGCGCGGGCGGCGGCGTCGAGCGTGGACTGGACGAACAGCACGGTGCAGGTCATGCCGATGAGCAGGGTGAGGGGGGTGACGACGGAGGCCATCCGGGCGGCGTTGCCGCGCAGGTTGGCGGTGGCGAGCCGGCCACCGTGACCGGTGAGCCGCAGCGGGCCGGCGAGCAGCAGCGCGGCCGCCCTGACCAGCAGTGGACCGAGCAGGGCGACGGAGATGGCGAGGACCACGACGGCGAGGAAGGTGACCGGAGTCGAGGCGGGTTCGGTACGCAGGGAGGTGAGCAGCACGACGAGGACGACTCCACCGGCGAGCAGCAGCAGACCGGCGGCGATCCTGCCCCGGGCGGGCCGGGCGGGCTCGACGCGGGACTCGGCCAGCGCCTCGGTCGGCCGGATCCGGGTGATGCGCCGGGAGGCGATACGGGCGGCCGTCCAGGCCCCTGCCAGGGTGGCGGCGAGCGCGGCGAGGGGCGGGACGACACCGGTGGTGTGCTGAAGCGCGGCGGGTACGGCGCCGAGCGCGACGAACCTGGTGTGCAGCCAGGCGCCCAGAGGCAGGCCGAGGAGTGCGCCGAGCGTGCCGGCGACCGCTGCGACGACCAGGGCCTCGCGGCCGAGCAGGCGGCGGATCTGTCCCGGCGTGGCGGCGATGGCGCGCAGCAGGGCGAGTTCGCGGTGGCGCTGCTGGACGGTGAGCGCGAAGGTGCCGACGACCACCAGGACCGCCACGAGCAGAGAGGTCCCGCCCATGGCGCCGCCCATGCTGACCAGCCGGACCCGGGCGGCGGCCGCGTCCAGGAACTCGACGGGGCCACGGGCGTCCCCGGTGGAGACCTGGGCGGTGGTACCGCGCAGCGTGTGCGTCACGGCCTGTTTCAGCTGCTCCGGGTCGGTGCCGTGCGCGGGCAGCACGCCGAACGCGGTGACCTGCCCGGGGTGCGCGGCCAGCCTGCGGGCTTCGGCGGTGGAGAAGAAGAGGGCCGTCTGGTGGCGTACATCCGTGGCCGGGGCGGCGATTCCGGTGATCCGGTAGGCGCGCGGGGCCTGCGTCGACTGCACGGTGAGGGTGTCGCCGGGCCGCAGACGGGCCCGTGCGGCGAGCTCACGGTCGACCACCAGGTCGGTGGCGGCCTGCGGCGCGGTGCCGGTGACCAGCCGGTACGGGGTGAGTGCGGCGGACTCCCAGGCGTGCCCGTAGGCGGTACGGCCGCCGGTGCCCGCCGGGGTCAGCGGTTGGGCGAGGAAGGTCAGTTCGGGTACGACCTGGGCGACGCCGGGCGTGCGGGCCAGTCGAGTCTCCAGGCCGGCCGACAGCCAGGCGCGCTCGGCGATGGGTTTCGCCTTGTGCTTGACCTTGGTCTTGCCCTTCTTGTGCTTGACGGTGGTCCGGTGGACGTACTGGTCGGCGGAGACCACGACCGGGGTCCCCGCGTAGCGCTCGGTGCGGATCGTGCCGCGCAGGCCGGTGTCGAGGAGGGTGCCGCAGGCGGAGATCAGGGCGGCCGCGCAGAGCAGGGCGAGGAAGGCGCCGAGGAAACCGGCCTTGCGGGCACGGACGGTCTTGAGGGCGTAGCGCAGCAGCATCATGACGTACACCGTCGTCGACGCGCAGGGCCCGGGGCACTGCGGTGGTCCGGTGTCCTGACGGGGGGTTAGCCCCACCCCCTTCGAGGCTGTCGCCCCGTCAGAAGTCCCCGGTCTCCAGGAACTCCGTGTCCTCGCCCTCCTCCTCCAGGGCTCGCCGGACGACCCGGAGGGCCATGCCCTCGGGGTACCCCTTGCGGGCGAGCATGCCGGCGAGGCGGCGGATCCGCTTGTCGCGGTCGAGGCCCCGGGTGGAGCGGAGCTTGCGGGCGACGAGCTCGCGGGCCGTCTCCTCCTCCTGCTCGGAGTCGAGCTGGGCGACGGCCTCGTCGACGAGTACCGAGTCGACGCCCTTGGTGCGCAGTTCCTGGGCGAGTGCGCGCCGGGCCAGTCCCCGGCCGTGGTGCCGGGACTCCACCCAGGCGTCCGCGAACGCGCTGTCGTTGATCAGCCCGACCTCCTCGAACCGCGACAGCACCTCCTCGGCGACGTCGTCCGGGATCTCCCGCTTGCGCAGGGCGTCCGCGAGCTGTTTCCGGGTGCGCGGGGTCCCGGTGAGCAGGCGCAGACAGATCGCCCGCGCCCGCTCAGCCGGGTCCGCTGGAGGTTCCCCCTGCTCGGCCCTCGACAAGGAGGAGGAACCCCCGTCCTCACCGGACGGCTCCCCGAAGCCACGCCGACGGCGGGTTCCGGGCTTCCGCGAGCCACGGCCGGGTGATCCGTGCCCGCGGGGACCGCCCGGAGCGCCGTGCGTGCCGTCGTCGTACGCGCCGTCGCCCCGGTAGCTGCCGCCGCCCGTGCCGTAGGCCTCGTCGCCGCCCCCGGCGGAGCCCGGGTCGCCCCCGGTGCCCCTCCCCCGTGGGGCACCGGGGGACGCGTACTCGTGGTCGGCCCAGTCGGTTCGTCGTGTCACGGCGTCAGCTCTTGGCGGTGGTGGCCTTGGGCTTGGTGACCTTGGCGGCGGCCGGGGCGGGCACCGTCTTCGCCGCGTCGTCCGTGGCCGCGGCGGTGGTGACCGCCGCGTCCGCGCCCGGCTCGGCGGCGGGCGTCTCCGGGCGGACACCGACGCCCAGCTTCTCCTTGATCTTCTTCTCGATCTCGTTGGCCAGGTCGGGGTTGTCCTTGAGGAAGTTGCGCGCGTTCTCCTTGCCCTGGCCGAGCTGGTCGCCCTCGTACGTGTACCAGGCGCCGGCCTTGCGGACGAAGCCGTTCTCCACGCCCATGTCGATCAGGCCGCCCTCGCGGCTGATGCCCTGGCCGTAGAGGATGTCGAACTCGGCCTGCTTGAAGGGCGGTGCGACCTTGTTCTTGACGACCTTCACGCGGGTGCGGTTGCCGACCGCGTCGGTGCCGTCCTTCAGGGTCTCGATGCGGCGGATGTCGAGGCGCACCGAGGCGTAGAACTTCAGCGCGCGGCCACCGGTCGTGGTCTCCGGGGAGCCGAACATCACGCCGATCTTCTCGCGGAGCTGGTTGATGAAGATCGCGGTGGTCTTGGACTGGTTGAGCGCGCTGGTGATCTTCCGCAGCGCCTGGCTCATCAGGCGGGCCTGGAGACCGACGTGGCTGTCGCCCATCTCGCCCTCGATCTCCGCGCGCGGGACGAGCGCGGCGACGGAGTCGATGACGATGAGGTCGAGGGCGCCGGAGCGGACCAGCATGTCCACGATCTCCAGGGCCTGCTCGCCGTTGTCGGGCTGGGAGAGGATCAGGTTGTCGATGTCGACGCCGAGCTTCTGCGCGTACTCGGGGTCGAGGGCGTGCTCCGCGTCCACGAACGCGACCTGGCCGCCGGCCTTCTGGGCGTTGGCCACGGCGTGCAGGGTCAGGGTCGTCTTACCGGAGGACTCCGGTCCGTAGATCTCCACGACGCGGCCGCGCGGCAGGCCACCGACACCGAGGGCGACGTCGAGCGCGGTCGATCCGGTCGAGATGACCTCGATGGGCTCCTTCGACCGCTCGCCCATGCGCATGACCGCGCCCTTGCCGAATTGCCGTTCAATCTGTGCGAGCGCGGCGTCGAGCGCCTTCTCGCGGTCGGTTCCTGCCATGGGTTCCACCCGGTTTGCTTGAGTCGATCGCTTCACGTCAAAGACGCTAACGCCTGCCACTGACAATGCGTCCCGACGCCGGTTCGGCCTGTGGACAACTCGGGGACTTCTCCGCCGAAAACGTGTCGAAACGCCGCTGAAATCCCCACCCGGGCCCTCACCGGAGCTCCCATAAGAATGGATGTTCGATTTTCGTGTCAAGCGCACCACGCGGGACTCCCGCCACTTCCCCGCAGGGCGCTCACCCACCCCTCACCCACGGACTCGGGGCGGCACAGGCCCCGGGACGGCGCGCGCGAGACACGAGGACGGGGGCACGGAGAGACGGAACCGCGCGCAACGCACGAGGCAGGCACGCACCGGCGCGAGACGCGGCGGTCGGCGCCCGGGAGGCGGGCGTGCGCGGCACGTGGGCGGGAGTGCGCGGCGTGCTGGGGGTGGCAGCCTGAAGCGGGGCCGCGGGGCGGTACCCCGCACCACCCCGCACGACGTTCACCCGATCGTGAGTTTCCGCATGCCCACGCCGAGCGTGCCGCGATGCTCGAAGAGGCGGCCCGGGAGTGGCGCCGCTCCTGGGTGCCGTGGGTGGGAGAGTGCATGACAAGTGAGACGGGACGACGCGGTCTGGACGAGCAGGCCGTGCTGCTCGCGGCGGGGCTGGCCGACCTGGCGGTGAGCACGGTGGGCACCGCCTTCGGGACGTTACGGGGGCTGCTGCGCCGCTCCGACGCCGGCGCGCTGGCGGCGGAGGCCGAGCACGACCTCACCGCGCGGGGCCGCCTGGTCCTGGACCGGTACGCGGCCGTACCCCCGGCCCACCTGGAGATCCTCGCCCGGCACGCCCTCGCCCGGCGGGACCACCGCCGATGACTGACCGATGGGATCCGGCCGCCTTCAAGAACCGTGTCGACGAGGTGCTGCGCCGGTTCGTCACCGAGGAGGCCGACCTGTTCGCGGCGGTCGACCCGCTCCTGGTCCCGGTGGCCGAACAGCTGGAGGCGGCGGTCGCGGACGGCAAGCGGCTGCGGGCGGCGTTCTGCTACTGGGGCTGGCGTGCGGTGGGCCAGCCGGACAGCGACGCACTGGTGCGGGCGGCGGCCTCCATGGAGCTCGTGCACGCCGCCGCCGTCGTACACGACGACCTCATCGACGACAGCCCGCTGCGGCACGGGCGTCCCACCCCGCACATCGCCCTGCGCGCTGCCGTGCACGACCGTCCGCGCCCCGACGACACCGCGCGGTCGCTGGCGATGCTGGTGGGCGATCTGCTGATGTCGCTGGCCGGGCAGTCGTTCGCGACCTGCGGGCTGCCAGCCGCCTACCTCGCCCGGGCCCGTCCCCTGTGGTCGGTGCTGGCGAGGGAGCTGATCGCGGGCGAGTGCCTGGAGATCCTGCGCACCGGAGCCGGTCCGGACACCTCGGCCTCACTGAAGGTGATCCGCTACAAGACCGCCAAGTACACCGTCGAGCAGCCCCTGCTGATCGGCGGCGCCCTGGCCGGGGCCGGCGAGCGGCTGCGCGCGGGGTACTCCGCGTACGGGCTGCCGCTGGGCGAGGCCTTCCAGCTCCGTGACGACCTGCTCGGCCTGTTCGGGGCACCGGAGCACACCGGCAAGGCCAACGCCGACGACGTACGCGGCCACCGGCCCACCGCCCTGCTCGCGGAGACCTGGCGTCTCGCCCGTGCCGACGACCGGGAGCGGCTGGCCGCGTTGCTCGGCAGCCGGGATCTGGACGCGGACGGCCTGGACGCGGTCCGCGAGGTGATGTGCCGGCTCGGGGCACCCGACCGGATCGAGCACATGATCGGCGCGCGGGTCGCGGAAGCACTCGACGCGCTCCACGAACTGGACGTGCCGGCCCCCGCCGCCGGCGCTCTGACCTCGCTGGCCCACTCGGCCGCGGTCCGCCTGTCCTGACCCCCACGGGTGGCCCGGACCACACCCGCGATGACAAGGAGCCCTGCCGTGACCCACACCGAGGCCTCGATGGACACCCTGCGGCACGCCGGTGACGAACTCGCCGACGCCACGGTCGCCGCGCTCTTCGAGCGTGGGGAGGTGGGCACGTTCAACACCCTGATGCGTTACGTCTCCACCGCCGGCGCTCCGCTGCCGGACGGGCTGCCCGATGTCGCGCGGGAGTACCTGGAGGCCACCCGGACGCCGCCGTCCTGGGTGGACTGGGGCGAGATGGAGAAGGCCCGGCTGTTCTTCATCGACAACAACGTGCACATCTCGACCGCGCTGTCCTTCGCCGCCATGCCCGCCTGTTACCTCGTCCCGCGCGTGGCGAAGCTGCTGTCGGCCACCCACGGCCTGAGGTACCCGTCCAAGCGCATGGCGGAGACCGGTCAGTTCACCGTCTACCTCATGCGGCCCGACGCCTTCGAGGCCGGCAGCCGCTTCGTCCCGGCCGCCCAGAAGGTGCGTCTGCTGCACGCCTCCATCCGGCATCACCTCAGGCGCGAGAACCGCTGGGACACGGAGGCGCTGGGCACGCCGATCTGTCAGGAGGACATGATCGGCGGCCAGATGTTCTTCTCGCTGCTGGTCCTCGACAGCCTGCACCGGCTGGGCATTCACCTGTCCACGGAGGGGGCCGAGGCGTACTACTACGCGTGGCGGGTGGTGGGCGCCATGCTCGGCGTCGACCAGGAGGCCGTCCCGAAGACCCTCGACGAGGCGCGCGCCTTCCTCGATCTGTACATGGTCCGGTACATGGGCCCCTCCGAGGAGGGCGTGGTCCTGACCCGGCAGCTCATCGACCTCTACGAGGAGGTCGTCCCCGGCACCTTCTTCGATCCGGTCGTCTCCGCCCTGATCCGCCACCTGGTCGGCGACACCTGCGCCGACTGGCTGGCGGTGCCGCGCACCCCGTGGGACACCGTCGTCAAGGCCGTACCGCATCTCCTCGGCGTCCTGGAGACCATCGAGGACCGCTCCCCGCTGGGCGCCTGGGCCCTGGACCGCCTCGGCCACCTCACCACCGTCCTCGAACTGTCCTCGCTCACTCGTGGCCGCGTCATGCACTACGCCATCCCCGACCACCTCAAGAAGGACTACGGCGTCCCGGGCGCCGTGCCCCGCACCCGGCGCTGGACCCCGCCGGCCGCCACGGTCTCCTGACCACCCCTGCTCCCCTGCTCACCTGGTCCGCTACTCCGCAAGGCGTACCGCGGGTGTCTTCGGCCGGACGACGACCGCGCGGACCGCCCCCAGGAGGCTGGACCCATGTCCTCCTCCCTGAAGAGTCCGCCCCGGAAGCCACCGGCGAACCCCCTGGGCGGGGTGCGCCCCGCCGAGCGGCTCTGTCAGGCGACCGGTGCGCTCCTCGTCCTGTCCGGTCTGGCGCATCTGGTGGTGTTCGCGGTCGACGGCGGCCCCTGGTACGGCCCGGTCTCCTGGCGCAAGCCCGTCACGTTCGGGCTCTCCTTCGGGCTGACGCTGATGGCGGTCACCTGGATCACCTCGTATCTGAGGACCGGGGAGCGGCTGCGGACCGTACTGCTGCTCGTGTTCGCCGCCGACTGTCTGGTGGAGGTCGGCGGGATCACGCTGCAGGCGTGGCGCCGGGTGCCCTCGCACCTCGACATGGAGACGCCGTTCGACACGGCGGTGTCCATGGCGCTCGCGGTGGGCGGCGGGATCCTGGTGGTGCTGCTCACCGTCTTCGCGTTGGCGTCCTTCCGGCGGCGGCCGGCCGGTCCCGTGGGCATGGCGCTCGCGGTGCGTTCCGGGTTCGCGATCCTGCTGGTGGCGCTGGCCTCGGGAGCGGCGATGGTCGCGCGCGGGGTGGTGCTCGTCCGGACCGGGCACCAGGAGGCGGCGTACGCGTCGACGGCTCCGCTCAAGCCGCTGCACGGGGTCAGCCTGCACGCGGTGCTGGTCCTGCCGGCCCTGGCGTGGCTGCTGTCTTGCACCACGTGGAGCGAGGAGACCCGGTGGCGGGTCGTGGCCGTGGCGGTGGGCTGCTACGCGACGGCAGTCGCCGCGGCGGGGACGTGGGCGGTGCTCACCTACCGATAGCGGCGGCCGTCAGGACGGACCGTTTCCGGATTCCTCGGCCGGCCGCTGCCATATCAGCCGCCGCGCGCGCGTGAGCAGCCCGGAGCCGCCTGTGCCACGCCGGCGGTGGCCGTGCACCCGGGGGTCGTCCGTGACGTCGTAGCGCTTCACGTAGGCGCTCAGGAACGCCTGGAGCGTGGCGACCGCCGGGATGGCGATCAGGGCGCCGACCGCGCCGAGGAGCGCGGTGCCCGCGATGACCGAGCCGAAGGCGACCGCCGGGTGGATGTCGACCGACTTGGAGGTCAGTTTGGGCTGGAGCACGTAGTTCTCGAACTGCTGGTAGATCACGACGAACACCAGCACCCACACCGCGTACAGGGGGTTGACGGTGAACGCGATCAGCATCGGCAGCGCACCCGCGAGATAGGTGCCGATGGTGGGGATGAACTGCGAGACCAGCCCCACCCAGACGCCCAGCACGGGCGCGTACGGCACGCCCAGGGCCTCCAGCAGGATGTAGTGGGCGATGCCGGAGATCAGCGCCATCACACCGCGCGAGTACAGATAGCCGCCGGTCTTGTCGACGGCGATCTCCCAGGCGCGCAGCACCTCGGCCTGACGGGCGGGCGGCAGCACGGAGCACAGGGTGCGGCGCAGCCGGGGGCCGTCGGCGGCGAAGTAGAAGGCGAACAGGGTGATGGTCAGCAGCTGGAACAGGCCGCCGAGCACCTGCCCGGAGACGTCGAGCACGCCGGCCGCGCTGTTCTGCGCGTACTTGCGCAGCCAGTCGGAGTGCAGCAGGCCCTCCTGGACGTCGACCCGTCTCACGTGGGTGTGGAAGGTCTCGTTGACCCAGTTGATGACCGAGTCCAGGTAGTCCGGGAAGTCTTCGACGATCTTGTTGATCTGTCCGGCGAGCATCGAGCCGAGCAGGGTGACGAAGCCCGCGACGGCGATCGCCAGGCCGAGGAAGACCAGGAAGGTCGCGAAGCCGCGGCGCATGCCGCGGGAGGCCATCCAGCTCACCGCGGGCTCGATGGCCAGCGCCAGGAAGAACGCGATGAGGATGTTGATCAGCAGGCCGGTGAGCTGGTGGAAGGCCCAGCTGCCCAGCTGGAAGGCGGCGACGAGGGCGAGCGCCAGCACCATGGCACGCGGCAGCCAGCGCGGCATGCGGGCGCCCGGTACCGCGGCGCCGACGGCCGGCGATCCGGCGCGCGGCGTCGGGTCGACCGGGGATGCGTCCTGGGCGGTCCTCCCGCCCTCGTCAGTGGCTGCCACGGTGCAAGTCTCGCGCATGCCACTGACAACGTGTGGCCCGTGTCCGATCTTCGTGCACGGTCAGCGCCTCTCCCCCGGAACGTTCATGACCGTGCAGACCACGCGCCACACGTCCTTCGCCTCCCAGCCGGAGTCCAGCGCCTCGTGCACCGTCAGCCCGCCGAGCTCCGTCATCACATGATCGCGCGCGAAGGTGTCGGCGTAGCCGGAACCGAAGTGTTCCGCCATCCGCTGCCAGAAGACCGTCAACCGCATGACACCAGTATCCCGCCCCTGAGAGTGGGCCCTGCCCGGGAGCGCTTGCCGAGACCGCTTTCCGCCCTACGGTCTTTCGCATGGCCGAAACCGGAGCTTCCCCACTCCCCCATACGCCCCCGGCGCACTCCCCGCGCTTGCGCGCCGAGCAGTTCATGTGGCTCACCGCGCGCGTGCTGGAACAGCGTCTCTTCTCGTACCACTTCCTGAACGGCGGCCCCGACCCCGTGGAGCGGGCGCTGGACGCCTACCGCAACGAGGACGGCGGCTACGGACACGCGCTGGAGCCCGACCTGCGCGGCCCGGTGAGCCAGCCGCTGCACACCGGACGCGCGCTGCGCATCCTGGACGCCATCGAGCGGTGCGGCGGACAGCGGGTGGAGCGTGTGTGCCGCTATCTGACGGCCGTCTCCACGGCGGACGGGGCGCTGCCGGCGGTCCATCCGAGCCAGCGCGGCTATCCGGCGGCACCATTCGTCCCGATCGTCGACAACCCTCCCAGCGAGCTCCTCGCCACCGGTCCGGTGGTGGGCCTGCTGCACCGCAACGAGGTCTGGCACGCGTGGCTGTTCCGGGCCACCGACTTCTGCTGGCAGGAGATCGACCGTCTGGAGAAGTCGCACCCCTACGAGATCGAGGCCGCGGTCGCTTTCCTGGACACGGTGCCGGACCGCTCGCGCGCGGAGGCGGTCGCCGACCGGCTGGGCCGCCTGGTGCGCGAGCAGCGGCTGGCCGCGCTGGACCCGGAGCGCCTCGACGCGTACCCGGTGGCGCCCGGCTACGCCCCCCGCGAGCACCACTTCCCGCACGACTTCGCGAAGTCTCCGGACTCGCTCGCGCGCGCGTGGTTCACCGACGAGGAGATCACCCGCTCGCTCGACTTCCTCGCCGCCGAGCAGGAGGCGGACGGCGGCTGGCCGATCCGCTGGCACCGGTGGGCGCCGGCCGCCGCCCTGGAGGCCCGCCCCATGGTCACGATCGAGGCCCTGCACACGCTCAGGGAGTACGGCCGCTTCGTGGGGTGACGGAAGCGGGGTGCCGCAAGCCGAGTGACGGAGGTCTCAGCCGGTGACGGCGCGCAGCCCCGCCGTGACCAGCACGGTGACCCCGACGACCAGGAAAGGGCGCGCGCAGCACCAGCGCCACCGCGGCCGCCCCGAGCCCCGCGGCCCGGGCGTCCAGCACGAGCGCGTGCAAGTCGGCGAACGTCTGCTGGGCCGTGAGGGCCGCGAGCAGCGCCACGGGCAGCAGGGCGGCCAGCCGTCGCACCACGGGCCGCTTTAGCACACCGGCGGGCACCAGCAGCCCGGCGAGCTTGACGGCATAGCAGCCGAGGGCGGTCGCGCCGATCGCCGCAAGGCGGCAGGCGGCAGGCGGCAGGCGGCAGGCGGCAGGCGGCAGGCGGCAGGCGGAGCCAACACTCCAGTCCCGCTCTCCTCAAGCCGCTGATCCCCGCCGCCCCTTCCGGCAGCCGCCGACGGCGAGTCCGCCCCGCAGGGACCACCCGCACCCGACAACGAAACTGTCACGGGTGGTGCGGGCGGGAAACGACGGCCGAAGGCGGAGCCGAGACCTCTCGGCCCCCACATCTCCGCAGGTCAGACCAGTTGTCAGTGGCCGGGTGCAGGATGGACGCATGGCGAAATCCGCGCATCGGGCCCTCGACGGCTTCTCCCCCGCGACCCGCGGCTGGTTCACGGGGGCGTTTTCCGCGCCCACGGCGGCCCAGGCCGGCGCGTGGCAGGCCATCGGCGCGGGTTCGGACGTGCTGGTGGTCGCCCCGACCGGCTCCGGCAAGACCCTGGCCGCCTTCCTCGCCGCCCTGGACCAGCTGGCCTCCACCCCACCCCCGGCCGACCCGAAGAAGCGCTGCAGGGTGCTGTACGTGTCGCCGCTGAAGGCCCTCGCGGTAGACGTCGAGCGGAACCTGCGCAGCCCGCTGACCGGCATCCGCCAGGAGTCCGTGCGTCTGGGTCTGCCCGAGCCCGAGGTCAAGGTCGGCATCCGCTCCGGTGACACCCCGGCCGCCGAGCGCCGCGCCCTGTCCACCCGCCCGCCGGACATCCTGATCACCACTCCGGAGTCCCTGTTCCTGATGCTGACGTCGGCCACGCGCGACGCGCTGACCGGCATCGACACGGTGATCCTGGACGAGGTGCACGCGGTCGCAGGCACCAAGCGCGGCGCGCACCTCGCCCTCTCCCTGGAGCGGCTGGACGAGCTGCTGCCGAAGCCGGCCCGCCGCATCGGCCTGTCGGCGACCGTCCGCCCGGTCGACGAGGTGGCCCGCTACCTCTCGCCCCGCCGCAAGGTGGAGATCGTCCAGCCGAAGTCCGGCAAGGAGTTCGACCTGTCCGTCGTCGTCCCGGTGGAGGACATGGGAGAGCTGGGCGGCTCCCCTGCCACCGACGGCAACGAGGGCGCGGAGAAGCCGTCGATCTGGCCGCATGTGGAGGAGCGGATCGCCGACCTGGTGCAGGCGCACCGCTCGACGATCGTGTTCGCGAACTCGCGCCGCCTGGCGGAGCGGCTGTGCAACCGGCTCAACGAGATCGCCTACGAGCGCGCGACCGGCGAGCCGCTGGACGAGCACCACTCCCCGGCCGAGCTGATGGGCGGCTCGGGCGCGGCCCAGGGCGCCCCGCCGGTCCTCGCCCGCGCGCACCACGGCTCGGTCTCCAAGGAGCAGCGCGCCCTGGTCGAGGAGGACCTGAAGGCCGGCCGGCTGCCCGCCGTGGTGGCCACCTCCAGTCTCGAACTGGGCATCGACATGGGCGCGGTGGACCTGGTCGTCCAGGTCGAGTCCCCGCCGTCGGTGGCCTCCGGTCTGCAGCGCGTCGGCCGCGCGGGGCACCAGGTCGGCGCGGTCTCCACCGGCGTGGTCTTCCCCAAGTACCGGGGCGACCTGGTGCAGGCTGCCGTGGTCACCGAGCGGATGCGCACCGGTTCCATCGAGTCCCTGAAGGTCCCGGCCAATCCCCTCGACGTGCTGGCGCAGCAGCTGGTCGCGATGACGTCACTGGACACCTGGCAGGTCGACGACCTGCTCGCCACCGTCCGCCGCGCGGCGCCCTTCGCCTCGCTCCCGGAGTCGGCGTTCACCGCGGTCCTCGACATGCTCGCCGGCCGCTACCCCTCGGACGCGTTCGCGGAACTGCGCCCGCGCGTGGTCTGGGACCGGGTCGCGGGGACGGTCACCGGCCGCCCCGGCGCCCAGCGGCTCGCCGTCACCTCCGGCGGCACCATCCCCGACCGCGGTCTCTTCGGCGTCTTCCTGGCCGGCGCCGACCCCAAGAAGGGCGGCGGCCGGGTCGGCGAGCTGGACGAGGAGATGGTGTACGAGTCCCGGGTGGGCGATGTCTTCACCCTGGGCACCAGCTCCTGGCGCATCGAGGACATCACCCGCGACCGCGTGCTCGTCTCCCCCGCCCCGGGCGTCCCGGGCCGCCTGCCCTTCTGGAAGGGCGACCAGCTGGGCCGCCCGCTCGAACTGGGCCGCGCGGTCGGCGCGTTCCTGCGCGAGGTCGGCTCGCTTCCCAAGGACGACGCCCGGCTGCGCCTCCTCGCGGCCGGCCTGGACGCCTGGGCGGTGGACAACGTGCTGTCGTACCTGGAGGAACAGCGCGAGGCCTGCGGCCACGTCCCGGACGACCGGACGATCGTCGTGGAGCGCTTCCGCGACGAGCTGGGCGACTGGCGGGTCGTCGTCCACTCCCCCTTCGGCGCCCAGGTCCACGCCCCGTGGGCGCTCGCCCTCGGTGCCCGGCTCTCCGAGCGGTACGGCATGGACGCCCAGGTCATGCACGCCGACGACGGCATCGTGCTGCGGCTGCCCGACGCCGATCTGATGGGCCTCGACCTGCTGGACCAGGCGCCCATGAAGGCCGGCACGGAGTACGACGCCGATCAGGCGCCCGTCGGCGCCGCGGACGTCGCCTTCGACAAGGGCGAGGTCGACCAGATCGTCACCGACCAGGTCGGCGGCTCGGCCCTGTTCGCCTCCCGTTTCCGCGAATGCGCCGCCCGCGCGCTCCTGCTGCCGCGCCGCAACCCCGGCAAGCGCACCCCGCTGTGGCAGCAGCGCCAGCGCGCCGCCCAACTGCTCCAGGTGGCGAGCGAGTTCGGCTCGTTCCCGATCGTCCTGGAGGCGGTCCGCGAGTGCCTCCAGGACGTCTTCGACGTCCCCGGACTCGTCGAGCTGATGAGCGACCTCGAATCCCGTAAGGTCCGGCTGGTCGAGGTCACCACCCCGGAGCCGTCCCCGTTCGCCCGCTCCCTCCTGTTCGGCTATGTCGCCCAGTTCCTGTACGAGGGCGACTCGCCGCTCGCCGAGCGCCGCGCGGCCGCTCTCTCCCTGGACTCCCGGCTGCTGGCCGAGCTGCTGGGCCAGGCGGAGCTGCGTGAACTGCTCGACGCGGAGGTGCTGACCGAGCTGGAGCGCGAGCTCCAGTGGCTGGCCGAGGACCGCCGGATCAAGGACCCCGAGGGCGTGGCCGACGTGCTGCGGCTGCTCGGGCCGCTCACGGACGCCGAGTTGGTGGAGCGGGGTGCCGAGCCGCAGTGGGCCGCGGAGCTGGCCGGGGCACGCCGGGCGATCAAGGTGCGGATCGGCGGTGCCGACCACTGGGCGGCGATCGAGGACGCGGGCCGGCTGCGCGACGCCCTCGGCACGGCCCTGCCGGTCGGCGTCCCCGAGGCTTTCATGGAGCCGGTGAAGGATCCGCTCGGCGACCTCCTCGCACGGTACGCGCGCACCCATGGCCCGTTCACGTCGACCACCGCGGCCGCCCGCTTCGGGCTCGGGGTGGCGGTCACGGAGGGTGCGCTGCAGCGGCTCGCCGCGAGCGGGCGGGTGGTACAGGGCGAGTTCCATCCGGCGGGCATCGGCCAGGAGTGGTGCGACGCGGCGGTGCTGCGCAGGCTGCGCCGCCGTTCCCTGGCCGCGCTGCGGCACGAGCTGGAGCCGGTGGCACCGGCCGCGCTCGCCCAGTTCCTGCCGCAGTGGCAGCACATCGGCAGGGGGCACGGGCTGCGCGGTGTCGACGGACTGGTGCGCGCCGTCGAGCAGTTGCAGGGCTCGTCCGTGCCGGCCTCGGCCCTGGAGAAGCTGGTGCTGCCGTCCCGTGTGGCGAACTACTCGCCCGCGATGCTCGACGAACTCACCGCGGCGGGCGAGATCCTGTGGGCCGGCGCGGGCGCCCTGCCCGGCAAGGACGGCTGGGTCTCCCTGTATCTGGCGGACGCGGCCCCGGTGCTCCTCCCGCCGCCGCACCCGCTGGAGCTCACCGCCCTCCACCAGTCGGTTCTCGACGCCCTCTCCGGGGGTTACGGCCTGTTCTTCCGTCAGATCGCCGACCAGGTCCGCGCGACCACCCATCCCGACGCCACCGATCCCCAGCTGGCCGACGCCGTCTGGGACCTGGCCTGGTCCGGGCGGCTCACCAACGACACGCTGGCCCCGATGCGCTCCCTGCTGGGCTCGGGCCGTACCGCGGGTTCCACCGCCCACCGCGCCAAGCGCGCCGTCCCGCGCGGCCGTTACGGCTCCCTGTCGGCCGCCGCCCGCCCCGCCTCCCGTACCGGCCCGCCGACCGTGGCCGGGCGCTGGTCCCTGCTTCCGCAGCGCGAGCCGGACACCACCGTGCGCGCCCACGCGCTGGCCCGAACCCTCCTCGACCGGCATGGTGTGGTGACCCGGGGCGCGGTCGCGGCGGAGGGCGTGGAGGGCGGCTTCTCGGCGGTGTACCGAATCCTGTCGGCGTTCGAGGAGAGCGGTCAGGCGCGCCGGGGTTATGTCGTCGAGGGCCTGGGCGCGGCCCAGTTCGCGATGGACGGCGCGGTGGACCGGTTGCGCGCGGTGTCCAACGCCCGCGAGCGGGGCGAGGGCCTGCCGGGCACCGGCTTCGGCGGCACCGGCGCCGCCGCCGCGTTCACCGGCCCGAACGGCGGCCACAGCGCCGCCGCCCCGGCCGACCCGCTCGACCCCCTCGGCCCTTTCGACGCGGCCGGCTTCCCCGACCTGGACGACGGCTTCACCTGGCCGCCCGAGTCGCCGGCCGCTCCCGGCGACTACGTCTCCCCCAAGGACCTCGCCCCCACCGACCCCTTCGCCGCCCCCGGCTACGGCGGCCCCCGGGGCGGCAGCCCCGCGAACCCGTACGCCTATGGCAACCACCGCGGCCGCACTGCCACCGCCCCCGACCCCAGAGCCGTGGTCCTCGCCGCCGCCGACCCGGCCAACGCCTACGGCGCCGCCCTCCCCTGGCCCGAGCCCCCGACCGGCGCCGGGCACAAGCCGGGCCGGAAGGCGGGCTCGCTGGTGGTCCTGGTCGACGGCGAGCTGACCCTCTACATGGAGCGCGGCGGCAAGACCCTGCTGGCCTGGCCCTCCGCCCCGGACACCGCCGCCACCGACGACACCCGGCTCCGTACGGCGGCGGAGGCCCTCGCGGCCGCCGCCCGCGCGGGCACCCTCGGCACGGTCACCGTGGAGCGCGTCAACGGCGCCTCGGCCCTGACCTCTCCGCTGGGCACCCTCCTGGAGGGAGCGGGTTTCATCGCGACCCCGCGCGGCCTGCGGATCCGGGCGTGAACCGCCATGAGTACCGCACACCCGCCCACCCGCACCCACCACACGCCCGCCGCGCCCCCACGCGCCCTCCCCGGCCCGCCTCGCCTCCCCCGTGCCACCCTTGAGCCATGCCCGAAGGTGACACGGTCTGGCAGGCCGCGAGGCGCCTGCACGACGCACTCGCCGGCCAGACGCTGACCCGCAGCGACTTCCGGGTGCCCAAGTACGCCACGGTCGATCTCTCCGGCCGTACGGTCCTCGGCACCACCGCGCGCGGCAAGCACCTGCTCACCCGCTTCGAGGGCGACCTGACCCTGCACACACACCTGCGGATGGAGGGCGCGTGGAAGGTCTACGGCACCGGTGAGCGCTGGCGGGGCGGTCCCGCGCACCAGATCCGGGCGATCCTCTCCACCGCCGACCGCACGGCCGTCGGGTACCGCCTCCAGGTCCTGGAGTTCCTGCGCACCGGCGAGGAGGAGCGCGCCGTGGGTCACCTCGGCCCCGACCTGCTGGGCCCCGACTGGAACCCCGACCGCGCCCTCGCCAACGTCCTCGCAGACCCGGCCCGCCCTCTCGGCGAGGCCCTGCTCGACCAGCGCAACCTCGCCGGGATCGGCAACATCTACAAGAGCGAACTCTGCTTCCTGATCGGCGCGACCCCCTGGCTCCCGGTCGGCGCGCTCCCCGCCGACCGCGCCGCGATCCTCCCCGGCCTCGCCCAGCGCCTCCTGGAGGCCAACCGCGACCGCCCGGTGCGCCGGACCACCGGCCTGCGCGGCCACGACCTGTTCGTCTACGGCCGCGCACCCCGCCCCTGCCTGCGGTGCCACACCCCGATCCGGCTCGCCGACCAGGGCGACGGCTCCCGCGAGCGCCCCACCTACTGGTGCCCCACCTGCCAGACCGGCCCAGCCCCCGCCCCGGGTTCCAGACGCACCCGGGGAACCCGCCCACGTACGACTAATTGACGACCCGTCAGGAACGCTCGTACCGTCCCCTCATGCCCCTCACGGCGTACGACCTCAGCGGACGGACCGCATTCGTCACCGGCGCCGCCGGCGGTATCGGCCGGGCGTCGGCCGTGCTGCTCGCGGAGGCGGGCGCGACCGTGCACTGCGCCGACCGGGACGCGGACGGCCTGCACGAGACGGCGACGCTGATCAAGGGCCGGGGCGGCACCGCCCGCATCCACACCCTCGACGTCACCGACCGGGCGCGGCTCGGGCAGGCGGTGCGGTCCTGCGAGCGGCTGCACGTCATGGCGGCGATCGCCGGGATCATGCACCGCAGCCCGGTCCTGGAGACCATGGACGAGGACCTCGACCGGGTGCTGGGCGTCAACTTCAAGGGGGTGCTGTACGCCTGCCAGGAGGCGGCGCGGCTGATGGTGGCCGGGCGGAGCGGGGGCAGCATCATCACCATGGCCTCCGGCGCGATCGACACCGGCGGCCCCGGCCTGCTCTGCTACGGCGCGGCCAAGGCGGCCGTGGTCCAGCTGACGAAGACGCTTGCGGGCGAGGTCGGCCGGCAGGGCATCCGCGTCAACGCGGTCGCCCCGGGCTGGACCCGCACCCCCATGACCGACCGCGACGACAGCGCGGAGCAGCAGCGGACGGAGGCCCGGATGGCCCGGTTGTCGCCGCTGGGCCGGGTCGGCGAGGCCGAGGACGTCGCGCACGCCGTGCTCTATCTGGCGTCCGATGCCTCCTCGTTCACGACGGGCCAGATCCTGCGCCCGAACGGAGGGGTGGCGATGCCCTGGTAGCGCCCTGCGTCCGCCAGGCCGTCCGCCACCGCGCCGGACCCAGGGCTCCCGCCGCCCGGGACCTCGGCACGCAGTTCACCGGCAGCAGACTCAGCCCCCAGCCGCCGGCGGCCACGGTCCCCTCCAGCGCCCCGGCACCGCCGGTGCACACGATCCGCAGCACGGCCCACCACCACACCGCCGCCAGTCCCAGCGCAACCCCCCAGCGCACTATCCGCCCCACCATGGCCGTCACCTCCAGCCGGACGCTAGAACGCCGCCCGGCCCACCGGGGAGGCGCACCGAGGGCTCATCGATGCAACGGCCGTGGACCGGCATCGGCCTCTGTCACGCGTTCTCGGCCTGGAACATCCAGTGGTGTTTCTCCAGGTCCGCCGTGATCCCGATAAAGATGTCCTGGGAGACCGGGTCCGCCTCCGCGGTCGCCCGCACCCGCTCCCGCATCCGGGTGATCACCGCGCCGAGCGCGTCCACCAGGGCCGCCACCGCGTCCGAGTCCTTGACCCAGCCGCCGGGTACCGGCCCGATGCCGCTGCCGGCGGCCACGGTGGCCGCGCGCCCGTCCGGTGAGACGCCCAGCGCCGACGCCCGCTCCGCGACCGTGTCGGAGTGCACCCGGGCCGTGTCCACGACCTCGTCGAGCTGGAGGTGGACGGTCCGGAAGCGGGGCCCGACCACGTTCCAGTGGATCTGCTTGGCGGCCAGTGCCAGGTCCACCAGGTCGACGAGGGCGCCCTGCAGCGCCTCGGCCACGGTCTTCAGGTCCGCGTCGGACAGCGGGCTCTTCACGACGTACATGTGTTCTCTCCGGTCGTTCGCCCCCTGTCACGTCCCTCCCACCATGACCGGCCCCCCGGACACCGGCAAATGGGCGCACACCGTCCACAGACGCACGAAAGCCCCGGCCGCACCTCTCCAGGTCTTCCCGGGAAGGCCCGGCCAGGGCCTCGCACACTTCTTCGACGCCAGGTCGGCGCCGGTCGGTCTACGTCCGCGCAGGCGTCACGCGGCGACCACGTCCACCGCCTCGGCGGGCGCCTTGATGGTCACCCGTTCCGGTGGCACACCGGTCACCGAGACGGTACCCAGCATCGGGCGTACCGGCGTGGGCACGGACTCGGTTGCCTGGGCGGACTGGGCCAGCTCGGCGAGGGCGAGCTCGTCGCTCACTTCTCGCATGAGCTCGGACATCCGTACGTCCAGCGCGTCGCAGATGGCGGAGAGCAGCTCGGAGGAAGCCTCCTTCTGCCCCCGCTCCACCTCGGAGAGATAGCCGAGTGAGACTCGGGCGGACGAGGAGACTTCGCGCAGAGTACGGCCCTGGCGCTGGCGCTGCCGACGCAGCACGTCACCAAGCAGGCGACGGAGCAGAATCATCGGTGGCTCCCTCCTCGGACCGCGTAGCCGCATCCTTCACGCCCCACCGTACCGCCTTGCGCCGCGGCCGTGCGGGGAGCGATGTCGTGTTCACTCAGGGCTGCAAACATCAAAACCCCCCGTTCTGTTCCGTATCCTGTGTCCGCTCATTCCCGGTCTGTTCGCCCGCAAGCTCCCTCAGAAGCAGTGCGAGTACGCTCCGTACACTCTCTCTACGAATTTCCGCGCGGTCGCCGTTCAACCGCAGGGCCTCTACTTTTCCGCCAGCGGCAGAACCGGAACCAGGGCCGAACGGCCCGTCCACGGCCACGAAAACCGTGCCGACCGGCCGGCCGTCCTGCGGTTCCGGGCCGGCGACACCGGTGGTCGCGAGGCCCCAGTCGGCGCCCAGCGCCTTGCGTACTCCGGCGGCCATCTGGGCCGCGACCTGCGGATCCACCGCTCCGCGCTGGGCCAGCAGGGTGGCGTCGACGCCCAGCAGCTCGTGCTTCAGCTCGGTGGCGTAGGCGGTGACGGAGCCCCGGAACACCTTGGAAGCCCCCGGGACCGCGGTGATCTCCGCCGCGACCAGGCCGCCGGTCAGCGACTCGGCGACAGCGAGGGTCCACCCTCTCACTGTCAGTAGTCGCACCAGTTCGGCGGCCGTGGAATTCACGCTTCCGTCTCCTCCGACACCGCCGCGCGCTCGGCGATTCCCTGCCGCCGCAGCACAATGGCTTGTCTCACGTAGTCGAGGCCGCTGACCACGGTCAGGACGACGGCCGCGGCCATCACCCAGAACCTGAGGGTCGCCAGCCACCCCGTCAGTGCCAGCACGTACATCCCCACGGCGATGCCCTGGGTGAGGGTCTTGAGCTTGCCGCCGCGGCTGGCCGGGATCACGCCGTAGCGGATGACCACGAAACGCATCAGGGTGATGCCGAGTTCCCGGGCGAGGATCACGATCGTCACCCACCAGGGCAGATCGCCCAGCCCGGACAGACAGATCAGCGCCGCCCCCATGATCGCCTTGTCGGCGATGGGGTCGGCGATCTTCCCGAAGTCCGTGACCAGGTTGTAGGTGCGCGCCAGATGCCCGTCGAACAGGTCGGTGATCATGGCGATGGCGAAGGCCGCCCACGCGAGCGAGCGCCACGCCGGGTCGTATCCGCCGTCGGCCAGCATCAGCGCGACGAAGCCGGGGACCAGGACCAGCCGGAGCATGGTCAGCAGATTGGCGACGTTCCACAGGCTGGCCTGGTTGACGGCGGCAGCGGCGATCTTCCCGCCGCGCACGGGCCGCTCGCCGTCGTGAGAACCGGAGCCCTGGGAACCCGAGCCCTGGGAACCCGAGCCCTGGGAACCCGAGCCGTGAGAACCCGAGCCGTGAGAACCGGAATCCGGGGCGGCACCGGAGGTGGCGGCGGAGCCCGGGGCGCCGGGCGCGCCGGACGAGCCGCCCGCGGCGGACGCCGGGACTCCGGTCATCTGCCGGCCTCCTCACTCCATGCGGGCGAGCCCTGCAGCGGCTCGGCCACCAGGTCGACACCCTCCGTACCGACCACCTTCGCCTCGACCATACGGCCGACGAGCAGTTCCGCGCCGCTGGTGAGCAGCACCTGTCCGTCCGTCTCGGGCGCCTGGTGGGCCGCGCGGCCGTAGACGCCGTCCTCGTCGTCCACGGACTCCACGAGGACCTGCACGGTCTCGCCGAGGCGCTCCTCGGCCCGCTGCGAGACGAGTTCCTCGGCGAGCCGGGAGATGTGCGCCAGGCGGTCGGCGACGACCTCCTCGGCGAGCTTGTTCTCGTACGTCGCCGCCTCGGTGCCCTCCTCGTCGGAGTACCCGAAGACGCCGATGGCATCGAGCCGTGCGCCGTTCAGGAAGCGCTCCAGCTCGGCGAGGTCGGACTCGGACTCGCCGGGGAAGCCGACGATGAAGTTGGAGCGGACGCCGGCCTGCGGGGCCTTGGACCGGATGGTGTCGAGCAGCTCCAGGAAGCGGTCGGTGTCACCGAAGCGGCGCATGGCGCGCAGCACGCCCGGGGCGGAGTGCTGGAAGGACAGGTCGAAGTACGGGACGACCTTCGGGGTGGTGGTCAGTACGTCGATCAGGCCGGGGCGCATCTCGGCGGGCTGGAGATAGCTGACGCGCACCCGCTCGATGCCGTCGACCTCGGCCAGCTCGGGCAGCAGGGACTCCAGGAGGCGGATGTCGCCGAGGTCCTTGCCGTAGGAGGTGTTGTTCTCGGAGACCAGCATGATCTCCTTGACGCCCTGCTCGGCCAGCCAGCGGGTCTCGTTCAGCACGTCGCTCGGGCGGCGCGAGATGAAGGAGCCGCGGAAGGACGGGATGGCGCAGAAGGAGCAGCGCCGGTCGCAGCCGGAGGCGAGCTTGACCGAGGCGACCGGGGAGCCGTCCAGGCGGCGGCGCAGGGGTGCGCGCGGGCCAGAGGCGGGCGCCACGCCCTCCGGGAGGTCGGTGGGGCCGTGCCCCGGGAGCGCCACCGCAGCGGCGGAGTCCTGGCGCTGTGCCGGGCTGATGGGCAGCAGCTTGCGCCGGTCGCGCGGGGTGTGCGAGGCGTGGATGCCGCCGTTGAGGATGGTCTGCAGCCGGTCGGAGATGTCGGCGTAGTCGTCGAAGCCGAGCACGCCGTCCGCCTCGGGCAGCGCCTCGGCGAGCTCCTTGCCGTACCGCTCGGCCATGCAGCCCACCGCCACGACGGCCTGGGTTCTGCTGTGGCCCTTGAGATCGTTCGCCTCAAGGAGGGCGTCGACGGAGTCCTTCTTGGCGGCCTCGACGAATCCACAGGTGTTGACGACGGCGACGTCGGCGTCCGACGCGTCCTCGACGAGCTGCCAGCCGTCCGCCTCCAAACGGCCTGCGAGCTCCTCCGAGTCCACCTCGTTACGGGCGCAGCCGAGAGTGACTAGTGCGACGGTACGGCGTTCAGGCATGGGCTCAAGACTACTTTGTCTCACCGACAGCCCACGTCGAAGGGGCTGGCCGATCACGGCCAACCCCTTGTGTGCGTGCCTGATCCGAACGATTATCCGACTTCCGGGTCGCCCTTGGTGTACGTCAGGCGCTCCACCGCGCCGGGCTGGAACTGGTCCTCGATCTTCTTGCCGTTGACGTAGAGCTGGATGGCGCCGGCGTCGCCGAGGATCAGGTTGATCTTGGTGCTGTCCTGGAAGGTCTTGGAGTCGCCCTTCTTCAGGAGCCCGTCGAAGAGCATCCGGCCGTTGTGGTCCTTGGCCGAGATCCAGCTGCGTCCGCCCACCGCACTGACCTGGACGGTGACCTTGTCCTGGGGCGCGGCGGCGATCGCGCTGTCGGAGGGCTGGGGGGTCTTGTCGGGCTTGCTTTCCTTCGGGGTCGGCGAGACCGGCTTGCTGGTCGTCGGGGCCGGGCCCTCCGCGACCGACTGCTTGGCGTCGTCGCCGTTGCCGCCCTTGAAGGCGGTGAAGCCGACGAAACCGATCACGACGACGATCGCGGCGACCATCGCCGCCGTCCAGTTGGGCCCGCGCCGCTCGGGGCGGATACGTTCCGCCTCGAACAGCGGCGCGGCGGGCGTCGGCGCGGGCCGCCCACCGCCGTGCTCCGCCGCGAACTGCGCGAGCAGCGGCTCGGGGTCGAGGCCGACGGCCTTGGCCAGGGTCCGGATGTGCCCGCGGGCGTAGACGTCGCCGCCGCAGGGCGCGAAGTCGTCGGCCTCGATGGCGTGCACGATGGCGATACGGACCCGGGTGCTCCCGCTGACCTCGTCGACGGTCAGCCCGGCGGCGATGCGGGCCTGCTTGAGGGCTCGGCCTACGGAGGGGCGGTTTTCCTCGGACACGTCTGGGAAGGGACGCTCGTCTTCAGGGGAGTTGCTGCCGATGGACACGGGGGCGCCTTTCGAGCGTATAGCCACCTGTGCTGGAGGTTCAGTCTATGGGGGGTGCGAAAGGGTGAGGCAACCGGGCGGTACGACTTTGTACGCCATCGGTATGGCCCGACATCCCGATGACGGGTCAGGTGTGCGCCCCAGAATGGGGTGCACACCTTTCCTCTCGCTCAACTTGACGTACGTCCAAGGGAAACGGTTGCCCGACGGTCCCTAACGGGTGGATCACGACAATGACTCCACCCGGACTACAGGCGTCCGTGGCCCTGATACAGACCTACCCCTCGGACTCCCCACGGATCACAGCAAGCACCCCGTCCAGCTCATCGGGTTTCACCAGAACGTCACGTGCCTTGGACCCCTCGCTGGGTCCGACCACCCCGCGCGACTCCATGAGGTCCATGAGCCGGCCGGCCTTCGCGAAGCCGACGCGCAGCTTGCGCTGGAGCATGGACGTGGAGCCGAACTGGGTGGAGACGACCAGCTCGGCCGCCTGGCAGAGCAGGTCGAGGTCGTCGCCGATGTCCTCGTCGATCTCCTTCTTCTGCTTGGAGCCCACGGTGACGTCGTCCCGGAAGACGGGCGCCATCTGGTCCTTGCAGTGCTGGACGATCGCCGCGACCTCCTCCTCGGTGACGAACGCGCCCTGCATACGGGTCGGCTTGTTCGCCCCCATCGGCAGGAAGAGCCCGTCGCCCTTGCCGATGAGTTTCTCGGCGCCGGGCTGGTCGAGGATGACGCGGCTGTCGGCGAGCGAGGAGGTGGCGAAGGCGAGCCGGGAGGGCACGTTCGCCTTGATGAGACCGGTGACCACGTCGACCGACGGACGCTGGGTGGCGAGCACCAGGTGGATGCCGGCCGCCCGCGCGAGCTGCGTGATGCGCACGATCGCGTCCTCGACGTCGCGCGGGGCGACCATCATCAGATCGGCGAGCTCGTCGACGATCACCAGCAGGTACGGGTACGGCTGCAGCTCCCGCTCGCTGCCCTCGGGCAGCTTGACCTTGCCCTCGCGGATCGCCTTGTTGAAGTCGTCGATGTGCCGGAACCCGAACGCGGCCAGGTCGTCGTAGCGCAGGTCCATCTCGCGTACGACCCACTGGAGCGCCTCGGCGGCCCGCTTCGGGTTGGTGATGATCGGCGTGATGAGGTGCGGGATGCCCTCGTAGGCGGTCAGCTCGACGCGCTTGGGGTCGACAAGGACCATCCGTACGTCCTCGGGGGTCGCCCGCATCATGACCGAGGTGATCAGGCAGTTGATGCAGGACGACTTTCCGGAGCCGGTGGCGCCGGCGACGAGCATGTGCGGCATCTTCGCCAGCGAGTGCATGACGTAGCCGCCCTCGACGTCCTTGCCGAACGCGACCAGCATCGGGTCGTCGTCCTCGGCGGACTCGGCGAGCCGCAGCACGTCGCCGAGGTTGACCATCTCGCGGTCGGTGTTGGGGATCTCGATGCCGACCGCGGACTTGCCGGGGATCGGGCTGATGATCCGCACGTCCGGGCTGGCGACGGCGTACGCGATGTTCTTGGTGAGAGCGGTGATCCGCTCCACCTTCACGGCGGGGCCGAGCTCGACCTCGTAGCGGGTGACCGTCGGCCCGCGGGTGAAGCCGGTGACGGCCGCGTCGACCTTGAACTCCGAGAAGACGGTGGTGAGCGAGGCGACCACCCGGTCGTTGGCCTCGCTGCGCGCCTTGCCGGGGCCGCCGCGGGTGAGGAGGTCGAGCGACGGCAGCGAGTACGTGATGTCGCCGGAGAGCTGGAGCTGCTCGGCGCGCGGAGGCAGGTCGCGGGGCGCCGTGGGCGCCGGCTTGGTCAGGTCGGCGACGACCGGCTCGGCCTTGAGCTTCTCCTGCTTGGGCCGCGCGGCCGGGACCGGGCTGGGGCTCGGTGCCGGCACGGGCGTGGGCGTGGTGTCCTCGCGGTCGCCGACGCTGACGCCCTGGGTGAGGTCGGCGACGAGCGGGGAGGGCGGCATGCCGTGCAGGACGGCGCCGTCGAGCGCGGCCGCGGCGGCCGCCGCGACGTCCACGGCGTCCATCTGGCGGCCCAGCTCGGGCTGCGGCACGGCGGAGCGCCGCGGGCGGCCCCGGCGCTTGGCCAGGGCCTCCTGCTCGGCGCTGCCGGGGTCGAAGTCCTGGGGCGCGCCGGAGCGCCGGCGGGGGCGCGCGGGCAGCGCCTCGCGCCACTGCTCGTCGTAGCGCTCGTCGTCCTCGCTGTACTCCGGGTACTCGTCGGGCGCGGGGTCGTGCAGTAGCCCGAGGCGCACGCCGAGCGCCCGCAGCCGCTGCGGGACGGCGTTCACCGGGGTCGCGGTGACGACGAGCAGCCCGAAGACCGTCAGCAGCACCAGCAGCGGTACGGCGAGGACCTCCGTCATGGTGTACGTCAGCGGGGTCGCCGCCGCCCAGCCGATGAGGCCGCCGGCGTCTCTTATGCCCTGCATGCCGTCGCTGCGGGCGGGAGATCCGCAGGCGATGTGGACCTGGCCGAGCACGCCGATGACCAGAGCGGACAGGCCGATCACGATCCGGCCGTTGGCCTCCGGCTGCTCGGGATGGCGCATGAACCGTACGGCGATCATCGCGAGCAGTATCGGCACCAGCAGGTCGAGGCGGCCGAAGGCACCGGTGACCAGGATCTCGACCAGGTCGCCGACGGGACCGCGCAGGTCGGCCCAGGTGCCGGCGGCGACGATCAGGGCGGTGCCGAGCAGCAGGAGGGCGATGCCGTCCTTGCGGTGCGCGGGGTCCAGGTTCTTGGCTCCCTGTCCTATGCCCCGGAAGACGGCGCCGACGGCGTGCGCGAGGCCCAGCCAGAGGGCGCGCACCAGGCGGTAGACGCCCCCGGTGGGGCTGGGCGCCGGCTTGGGCGCCGGCGCGGACTTCTTCGCCGCGGTCCTCTTGGCGGGCGCCTTCTTGGCCGGGGCGTTCTTCGCGGCGGCCTTCTTCGCCGGAGCCTTCGAGGCAGCGGCCTTCTTCGCGGGCTGCTTCTTGGCTGCCGAGGGACGTGAGGCCATGGGTGTGAGGTTACCGGGGGATGCCACAGGGGACACGTGTGCCCACGGCTTCACCCGTTCGTGTCGCCCTTTCCGGGGCGCGGAACTGACGCACGCTCATGGGCAACTGTCTCCGCGGTCGCGGTCAGTTCTGCGACGGGAGCGATGGCGTGGAGCCGCCCGTGCCCGGTTCGAGAGCGTCGAGCGCCCGGCGCAGGCCGGTGAGTTTGCGCTCCAGGTGGGCCGCGGTAGCCACCGCAGCCGCGTCCGCGGACTCGTCGTCCAGCTGCTTGGACAGCGCCTCGGCCTGCTCCTCGACGGCCGCGAGCCGCGCGGAGAGCTCGGCGAGCAGCCCCGCGGACTCCTTGCCGGCGACCGCGCCCTTGCCACCGCCCTCCAACTGCAGCCGCAGCAGCGCCGCCTGCTCGCGCAGCTGGCAGTTCTTCATGTACAGCTCGACGAACACCGAGACCTTGGCGCGCAGCACCCACGGGTCGAAGGGCTTGGAGATGTAGTCGACCGCGCCCGCGGCGTAGCCCCGGAAGGTGTGGTGCGGGCCGTGGTTGATGGCCGTGAGGAAGATGATCGGGATGTCCCGGGTCCGCTCCCGCCGCTTGATGTGCGCCGCGGTCTCGAATCCGTCCATGCCCGGCATCTGGACGTCCAGCAGAATGACCGCGAAGTCGTCCGTGAGCAGTGCCTTGAGCGCTTCCTCCCCGGACGATGCCCGCACCAGTGTCTGATCGAGCGCAGAGAGGATGGCCTCCAGCGCCAGCAGATTCTCCGGCCGGTCATCGACCAGGAGGATCTTGGCCTTCTGCACCATGGCCCGCCCTCCTCGCCCCGGATGTGCACCGGGCGCCGCCCCAGGGGACGACTCCCTTTCGCCGCCCGTCCTTGTGCCGGTCATGGTAGCCGCACCCCGCCTGTCGCCACACCCTGTCACCGCGATGTCACTGTGCACGTAGCAGAAACGCAGCCGGAGACCAGAAGGTTCCCCCAATCCCGCACTTCTACACGGGTTCCGCCACCCTGAGTCAGCAACTCCGGGCGCTCACGGAAGGTTCCCACAACGTTCACACCACACCTGACCGTTCCGGTCACTCCGCGCGCATCCACTGCTCCATCACCGCCAGCAGGTGATCGGGGTCGACCGGCTTGGTGACGTAGTCGGAGGCGCCCGACTCGATGGCCTTCTCCCGGTCGCCCTTCATCGCCTTCGCCGTGAGCGCGATGATCGGCAGCCCCGCGAACTGCGGCATCCGCCGGATCGCGTTGGTCGTCGCGTAGCCGTCCATCTCCGGCATCATGATGTCCATCAGGACCACCGCGACGTCGTCGTGCTGTTCCAGGACCTCGATGCCCTCCCGGCCGTTCTCGGCGTACAGCACCGACAGGCCGTGCTGCTCCAGAACGCTGGTGAGCGCGAAGACGTTGCGGATGTCGTCGTCGACGATCAGCACCTTCTCACCGCCGAACCGCATGCCCCGGCGCGGCTGCGGGGACATCACCTCCTGCTCCGCCAGCACCGGCCACGCCTCGGCCACCGGAGCCCCCCGGCGCCGGCGCCGGAAGAGCGCGGCGGCACCGTTCTGGGTCTCCCGGTACGACTTCACCTCGGCCGGCGTCTCGATCTCCACGCCGGACAACTCCGAGGCGTGGTTCTGCGAGGCGACCAGGTCCCCGGCCTCCAGCTGGGGGACGGACTGCTGGTAGCCCTGCGGCGGCAGCTCGCTGGGGTGCAGCGGCAGGTAGAGCGTGAACGTGGAGCCGCGGCCCGGCTCGCTCTGCGCGTGGATCTCACCGCCGAGCAGCTGCGCGATCTCCCGCGAGATCGAAAGACCGAGGCCCGTACCGCCGTACTTGCGGCTGGTCGTGCCGTCGGCCTGCTTGAACGCCTCGAAGATCACCCGCATCTTGCTGGCCGCGATGCCGATGCCGGTGTCGGTCACCGAGAACGCGATCAGCGGCGCGTCCGGGTCACTGAGCGAACCGGCCTCCAGGAGCTGCTCCCTGATCCCCACCGGCACAGCGCTGCCGGCCGGCCGGATGACGAGCTCCACCGAGCCGGAGTCGGTGAACTTCACCGCGTTGGACAGCAGGTTGCGCAGCACCTGAAGGAGCCGCTGCTCGTCGGTGTGCAGGGTCGCGGGCAGCTCCGGGGAGACCCGCACCGACAGGTCGAGGCCCTTCTCCGCGGTCAACGGCCGGAAGGTGGCCTCCACATAGTCCACCAGCTGCACGAGCGCGATACGCGTCGGGGAGACGTCCATCTTGCCCGCCTCGACCTTCGACAGGTCCAGGATGTCGTTGATCAGCTGGAGCAGGTCGGATCCGGCGCCGTGGATGGTCTCGGCGAACTCCACCTGCTTCGGCGAGAGATTGCCCTCGGCGTTGTCGGCGAGCAGCTTGGCCAGGATCAGCAGCGAGTTGAGCGGGGTGCGCAGCTCGTGCGACATGTTGGCGAGGAACTCGCTCTTGTAGCGCATGGAGACGGCGAGTTGCTCGGCGCGCTCCTCCAGGACCTGCCGGGCCTCCTCGATCTCGGTGTTCTTCACCTCGATGTCCCGGTTCTGCTGGGCCAGCAGCTCAGCCTTCTCCTCCAGTTCGGCGTTGGACGCCTGGAGGGCCTTCTGCCGGTTCTCCAACTCGGCCGACCGCTCCTGGAGCTGCTCCGTCAGCTCCTGCGACTGCTTCAGCAGCACCTCGGTCTTGGTGTTGACGGAGATGGTGTTGACGCTGGTCGCGATCATCTCGGCGATCTGGTTGAGGAAGTCCTTCTGGATCTGCGTGAACGGCGTGAAGGAGGCCAGCTCGATCACCCCGAGCACCTTGCCCTCGAACAGCACCGGAAGCACGATCACCTGCGCCGGCGGGGCCTCGCCGAGGCCGGAGGAGATCTTCAGGTACCCGGTGGGCGCCTTCTCCACCAGGATCGTGCGCTTCTCCTGGGCGGCCGTGCCGATCAGTGCCTCACCGGGCCGGAACGACGTCGGCATGGAGCCCATCGAGTAGCCGTACGAGCCGAGCATCCGAAGTTCGTACGCGTCCTCGTTCTCGGCGTTCGTGTCCTTGCCGTCCACCAGGGGCATCGCCAGGAAGAACGCGCCGTGCTGCGCGGTCACCACCGGCGTCAGCTCGCTCATGATCAATGAGGCCACGTCCGCCAGGTCGCGGCGGCCCTGCATCAGCGCGGAGATACGGGCCAGGTTGCCCTTGAGCCAGTCCTGCTCCTGGTTGGCGACCGTGGTGTCACGCAGATTGGCGATCATCTTGTTGATGTAGTCCTGGAGTTCCTGGATCTCGCCGGACGCGTCCACATCGATCTTCAGGTTCAGGTCGCCGCGGGTCACCGCGGTCGCCACGCGCGCGATGGCCCGCACCTGCCGCGTCAGGTTCCCGGCCATCTCGTTCACGGACTCGGTCAGGTCCCGCCAGGTGCCGTCGACGTCACGCACGCGCGCCTGGCCGCCCAGCTGCCCCTCGGTGCCCACCTCACGGGCCACCCGGGTGACCTCCTCGGCGAAGCTGGACAGCTGGTCGACCATCGTGTTGATCGTCGTCTTGAGTTCGAGGATCTCCCCGCGGGCGTCAATGTCGATCTTCTTGGTCAGGTCACCCTTGGCGATGGCCGTGGTGACCATGGCGATGTTGCGCACCTGGCCGGTCAGGTTGGACGCCATCTGGTTCACCGACTCGGTGAGGTCCTTCCACGTACCCGCGACACCCGGTACGTGCGCCTGCCCGCCCAGGATGCCGTCCGTGCCCACCTCACGGGCCACCTTGGTGACCTGGTCCGCGAACGAACTCAGGGTCTTCACCATCGTGTTGATGGTGTCGGCGAGCTGCGCCACCTCGCCGCTGGCCTCGATGGTGACCTGCCGGGTCAGGTCGCCGTTGGCGACCGCCGCCGAGACCTGGGAGATGTTCCGCACCTGCATGGTCAGGTTGTTGGCCATCTGGTTCACGTTGTTGCTGAGGTCCTTCCAGATGCCCGTGACACCCGGAACCCGCGCCTGGCCGCCCAGGATGCCCTCGGTACCCACCTCACGGGCCACCCGGGTCACCTGCTCGGCGAAACTCGACAGTTGATCAACCATGGTGTTGACCGTCGTGACGAGCTCAAGGATCTCGCCCTTCGCGTCAACAGTGATCTTCTTCGAGAGATCACCCTTGGCGACCGCCGTCGTGACCTCGGCGATGTTGCGCACCTGGATGGTGAGGTTGTTCGCCATGAAGTTCACGGACTGGGTGAGGTCCTTCCAGGTGCCCGCGACCCCCTGCACCTCGGCCTGGCCGCCGAGGATGCCCTCGGTGCCCACCTCGCGCGCCACGCGCGTGACCTCCTGGGCGAACGACGACAGCTGGTCGACCATCGTGTTCAGGGTGTTCTTCAGCTCCTGGATCTCACCGCGCGCGTCCACGGTGATCTTCTGGGAGAGGTCACCGCGGGCCACCGCCGTGGCGACCTGCGCGATGTTGCGCACCTGGGCCGTCAGGTTCCCGGCCATGCCGTTCACGGAGTCCGTCAGATCCCGCCACACCCCGGCCACACCGGGCACCTGCGCCTGACCGCCCAGCCGGCCTTCCGTACCCACCTCACGGGCCACCTTGGTGACCTGGTCGGCGAAGGCGGACAGTTGATCAACCATCGTGTTGATCGTGTTCTTCAGTTCGAGGATCTCGCCGCGTGCGTCGACGTCGATCTTCTGGGACAGGTCGCCCCGCGCCACCGCCGTCGTCACCTGGGCGATCTGCCGCACCTGGGAGGTCAGGTTGCCGGCCATGAAGTTGACGGAGTCCGTCAGCTCCTTCCAGGTGCCCGACACGCCGTCCACACGCGCCTGGCCGCCCAGCCGGCCCTCGGTGCCCACGTCCCTGGCCATCCGCGTCACCTGGTCGGCGAAGCTGGAGAGCTGGTCCACCATCGTGTTCACGGTGTTCTTCAGCTTCAGCATCTCGCCGGAGACGTCGACCGTGACCTTCTGCGACAGATCACCGTTGGCCACCGCCGTCGTCACCTGGGCGATGTTGCGGACCTGACCGGTGAGGTTACGGAACGCGGTGTTGACGGAGTCGGTCAGGTCCTTCCAGGTACCGGCGGCCCCGGGCACCTGCGCCTGGCCGCCCAGCTCACCCTCGACCCCGATCTCCCGCGCGACCCGGGTGACCTCGGCACCGAACGACGACAGCTGGTCGACCATGCCGTTGACGGTGTTCTTCAGCTCCAGCATCTCGCCGGCCACGTCGACGGTGACCTTCTGCGACAGATCACCGTTGGCCACCGCCGTCGTCACCGCGGCGATGTCGCGCACCTGGGTGGTCAGGTTCCGGAAGACCGTGTTGACCGAGTCCGTCAGGTCCTTCCAGGTACCGGCCGCACCCGGCACGTTCGCCTGGCCGCCGAGCCGCCCCTCGCCGCCGACCTCGTTGGCCACGCGCGTGACCTCGTCCGCGAAGATCCGCAGCGTCTCGGTCATCTGGTTGATCGTCTCGGCGAGCTGCGCGACCTCACCACGCGCCGGAACGGTCACCTTCCGTGACAGATCACCGTTGGCGACCGCGGTGGTCACCTCCGAGATCCCGCGCACCTGGGCCGTCAGGTTGCCGGCCATGGTGTTGACGGAGTCGGTGAGCTCCTTCCACGTGCCCGCGACCCCGGGCACGTGCGCCTGACCGCCCAGGATGCCGTCCGTGCCCACCTCACGGGCGACCCGGGTCACCTCGGAGGAGAACGCCGACAGCTGGTCCACCATCGTGTTGACGGTTTCCTTCAGCTCCAGCATCTCGCCGGCGACCTGAACCGTGACCTTCCGCGACAGGTCGCCCTTGGCGACCGCCGTCGTCACCAGCGCGATGTCCCGCACCTGTGCCGTCAACCGGTACGCCATCGTGTTCACCGAGTCCGTGAGGTCCCGCCACGAACCGGACATGCCACGCACGCGTGCCTGACCGCCCAGCTTGCCCTCGGTGCCCACCTCACTGGCCACGCGCGTGACCTCGTCGGTGAACGTCGACAACTGGTCGACCAGGTTGTTGACGGTCCGGCCGACCTTCAGGAACTCGCCGCGCAGCGGATGCCCGGCGGCCCCGTCCGCCGACGGCGACCGCAGCTCCATGCGCGGCGACAGATCACCCTCGGCCACCGCCGTGAGGACCCGGCCCACCTCGGAGACCGGCCGTACCAGGTCGTCCACGAGCGCGTTGGAATTGTCGATGGCGGCCGCCCAGGAGCCCTCGCAGGCGCCCGTCTCCAGCCGCTCCGTGAGCTTTCCCTCACGTCCGACGACGCGCCGCACCCGCGACAGCTCACCCGTGAGGTGGAGATTTCGGTCGGCGACCTCGTTGAAGACCGCCGCGATCTCCGACACCACGCCGTCCCCGGACACCGTGAGCCGCTTGCGGAAGTTGCCGTCCCGCATCGCCACGAGCGCCGTCAGCAACCGGTTCAGGGAAGCCGTGTCCACCGCGGTGGTCCCGTCACCGCCCCGCTGCCTGCTCAGGGACGGTCCGCTCTTCGCGCGCGCCTTAGTGCCCCGCGCCGCTGCGCCAGACTCCACTGTGTCCCTCCCGCAGGGGTCGACCGTTACTGCTGTGCTCGCACACCGCCATACTCGGCGTACCGCTTACTTCGGCGTACCAGTTACTGCTGCGTATTTCTGCCAGACGAGACCCGGCCACACCAAGGGCTGCTGCCCGTCGTACACGGAACGCACTCGGGCTGACCGGACCTTCTTCAGAAGCTTGCCCAGTGTTTCACCCCGGCCGAACCAGGCCATAACAGTTCGGCAGCTTCGCACATCGTCCGCACACCCTTGGGCGTAAACACTGGCGACCGGCATCCGCTCGGACGGCGAAGGTAAGTAACCTTGCATGCGGCTGTCCAGCCGCACCGGTCCGTCCGGCCTGGGCGGTGGCACGAGAACGAGCGGGCATTCGGAGGGGCGGCCGCAGACCATGACCACCGGAGTGATCCCCGGGGGACACAACCCGGAGCCACGGCCCACGGGCGAGCTCATGCCGCACCAGCGGCATGAGCCGACCGGACAGGCAGGCCCGCATGTCGAGACCCGGACGAGGAGTGCTGTGATCACCGCGCGCGCGGCCGCCAGCTTCGAGCCCGTCGGGCGATCGGTCGCGACCGCCCGGGCCTTCGTCCGCGACACGCTCCAGGGCTGGGGCTTCGCGGACGTCGTCGACGACGCCGTGGTCCTCACCAGCGAACTGGTGACCAACGCGGTGGTGCACGCCGGCACCCACGCCGACGTGCTCTGCCTGCGCACGGACGACGGAGTGCGCATCGAGGTCGCCGACCGCTACCCGGAACGCGAGGTCCCGCTCCAGGGCTCCGCCGTCAACATGGGCAGCCCCGACCGCGAGGGCGGCCGCGGACTCCAGCTCTGCGCGGCTCTCGCCGCCCGCTGGGGTGTCGAGTACACGCCCACGTACAAAAATGTCTGGTTCCAGCTCGATCTCCCCGAGCGCCCGGTGGGCACCCGCGCCGCCGGCCCGTCCCTCCCCGCCGATCTGCTGCCCCTCGCCGACGGCCGGGTCCGGGTCGCGGTCGTCCAGATCGACCGCAAGGGCTCCGTCTCCGCGTGGAACGAGGACGCCGAGGAGATCTTCGGCCACACCGCCGCCGAGGTCACCGGCAAACCGCTCACCGACCTCGCCGCCTGGCCGCACACCCCCGGCACCGGCACCGGCATCGCCGAGGCCCTCCAGCTCTCCCGCTGGGAGGGCAGCTACGGCATCCGGGGCGCCGACGGCCGCGTGACCCCCGTCTACGCCTCGCACCTGAGGGTCCGTGACACCGGCGGCGAGCCCTCCACGGTCTGCCTCCTCGTACGCGACCACGAACGGGCCGTCCTCCAGACCCCGTTGCGCGTCCCCGCCTCCGACACCGGCGGCGCCTCCGACGGCCAGAGCAGCGACCCCTTCGAGGTGTTCATCGGCTCCCCGGCCCCGGACGACCTCGACGGACTCCTCCAGCGCACGGTCGAACGCGCCCGCGACATGCTCGACGGCGACTCCGCGTTCCTGCTCCTCGCGACCGACGACGAGACCGAGTTGGAGGTCCGCGCCTCCACCGGCCTCCCGTCCGCCCGTCAGCGCTTCGCGCGCGTCCCCGTGGAAGCCGGCCCCGGCCGCTACGGCTCGGCCCGTATGCCGGCCGTACACGACGATCTGGCGGCCGTCCCGGGCGCGGTCCCCCTCCTGGCCGGCACCGGCATGCGCTCGGTCGTCACGGTCCCGCTGAAGGTCGAGGGCCGCCTGACCGGCTCCCTTGGCGTCGCGGCCGAGGCACCGGGCAGATACTCCAACGAAGAGGCCCTGCGCCTCCAGTTCGCCGCCGACCGGATCGCCCTGGCCGTGGAGTCCGCCCGCCTGGGTGAGCTGGAACGGCTGCGCCGCGGCTCCCTCAGCTTCCTCGTCGAAGCCTCGGATCTCCTCGCCGGCACCCTGGACCGCGACCAGACCCTCGCCCTGATGGCGCAGATGACGGTCCCGACCCTCGCCACCTGGTGCGCGGTCTACACGATCGCCGACCAGGCCTCCGACCCGTACCTCTCGTACGTCCTGCACGAGGACGAGGAACTCATCGACGGCATCAAGTCGTTGCTCTCCAAGGTGCCCCCGCCGGACCCGGTGCCCACGCCCGGCGCCCGCGTCTGGACGGTCCCCGGCGAACACGCCCACCAGGCCGCACTGCGCAGCTCCATGCGCAGCCTCGGCCTGGCCGGCGGCCCCACCCGCCAGGTCTCCTCCGGCATCGGGCCGACGCTCGCCACGGCCTCCGCCGTGGGCGGCGAGACGGTGGTCCTCCCCCTGGTCGCCCGCAACCGGGTCATCGGCATGCTCACCCTGGGCAAGCCCACCGACGAACACTTCCGCCAGGAGATCCTGGAACTGGCCGAGGACCTGTCCCGCCGGGCCGCCCTGGCCCTGGACAACGCCCGCCTGTACTCGGAGCGCACGGCCATCAGCCAGGCCCTCCAGCGCAGCCTCCTGCCTCCGGGCACCCCCCACATCGAGGGCATGGAGGTCGAGGTCATCTACCGCGCGGCAGGCGAGGGCAACGAGGTCGGCGGTGACTTCTACGACGTCTTCCCGATCTCCGACAACGCGTACGGCTTCGCCATCGGCGACGTCTGCGGTACCGGCCCCAACGCGGCCGCCGTCACCGGCCTCGCCCGGCACGCACTGCGCCTGCTCGCCAGGGAGGGCCTCAGCGGCCCGGCCGTCCTGGAGCGCCTCAACTCGGCCATCCTCGACGAGGGAGCCCGCAGCCGCTTCCTGACCCTCCTGTACGGCGAGATGCGCCCCCAGGAGGACGGCAGCGCGGAGATGAAGGTGGTCTGCGCCGGCCACCCGCTCCCCCTGCGCCTGCGCCAGGACGGCACGGTGGAGGCCGCCGCCGAACCCCAGCCGCTCCTCGGTGTCATCGAGGACCTGGAGCTCTACGAGCAGACGGTCACCCTCGACCCCGGCGACGTCCTTCTCTGCGTCACGGACGGCGTGACGGAACGCCGGGAGGGCACGCGCATGCTCGGCGACGACGGCCTCGCGGACGTTCTGACGACCTGCACGGGACTGACGGCCGGCGCGGTCGCCGCACGCATCATGCGCGCGGTGGAGCGCTTCGCCTCGGACGCCCCGTCGGACGACATGGCGATTCTGGCGATGCGGGTCCCAGGCCTCCAGAAGGACTGACGGGGACGAAGAAAAAGGGCATGAAAAAGGCCCCGCCCTAGAGGGGCGGGGCCTTTTCGGTGGAGCCCCCAAACGGAATCGAACCGTTGACCTTCTCCTTACCATGGAGACGCTCTGCCGACTGAGCTATAGGGGCCTGTTGCCTTTTCGAGGTCTCCCCCGCGGCAACGGAATAGATCGTACCCCGAACGGACCCGAGTTCCCAAACTCGTTCAGAAGGCAGGCTGAAGCAGTCCACCGAGGGCATTGCAGGCGGAGACGACCCGCTGCATCTCCCGCTTCGTCAACGAGGCGTCCACGGGCAGCGCCAGCGTCTCGTCCGCGGCGACCTCCGTCTCCGGCAGCGAGACACAGCGCCGGTATTCGGGCAGGCGGTGCACCGGCGTCTTCACCGGCACCCGGCAGTCAACTCCCTTGCCCCGCAGCGCCCGAGCGAAGGCGTCCCGGTCGGGCCGGCCGTTCCCCGGCACCCGCACGACGTACTGCTGGTACGTGTGCCCGTCGCCACCGTCCGGCGTCCGCACACCGCGCAGCTTCGCGTCGAGATAGGAGGCCCGCTGCCGCCGCTGAGCGATCTCGTCGTACGGAGCCTCGGACTCGCCCTGCTCCAGCACCAGCAGCCCGTGCCGCTGCCCCAGCTCGCGCAACCGCGTGATGTCGGCCCACCGCCCAAACCGGTGTACGACAACCACCGCGGCGGAACGAGCAGTTACGGCCGCTTCCACCGCCGTCGCGTCGAGGCAGTAGGTCAGCGGATCTATGTCGGCGAACACCGGAAGCGCACCGGCCAGTGTCACGGCCTCGGCGACTTCGACGTTCCCGAAGGCCGGCACGATGACCTCGTCGCCCACTCCGACACCGGCGGCCCTGAGCATTGCAGCAGTACCCATGCTGGGATGCTCGGCGCGGAACGTGAACGACACGTTACGGAAACCAGAAAAGGGTTGGACCCGGAACCGAAGTTCCAGATCCAACCCTTTCAATATTTGTTCGGCGGCGTCCTACTCTCCCACAGGGTCCCCCCTGCAGTACCATCGGCGCTGTAAGGCTTAGCTTCCGGGTTCGGAATGTAACCGGGCGTTTCCCTCACGCTATGACCACCGAAACACTATGAAACTCTCAGCCGCACCACACCCCGGAAAAACGGGGCGTGGGGCTGTTCGTGGTTTCAGAACCAACACAGTGGACGCGAGCAACTGAGGACAAGCCCTCGGCCTATTAGTACCGGTCACCTCCACCAGTTACCTGGCTTCCAGATCCGGCCTATCAACCCAGTCGTCTACTGGGAGCCTTACCCCATCAAGTGGGTGGGAGTCCTCATCTCGAAGCAGGCTTCCCGCTTAGATGCTTTCAGCGGTTATCCCTCCCGAACGTAGCCAACCAGCCATGCCCTTGGCAGAACAACTGGCACACCAGAGGTTCGTCCGTCCCGGTCCTCTCGTACTAGGGACAGCCCTTCTCAAGACTCCTACGCGCACAGCGGATAGGGACCGAACTGTCTCACGACGTTCTAAACCCAGCTCGCGTACCGCTTTAATGGGCGAACAGCCCAACCCTTGGGACCGACTCCAGCCCCAGGATGCGACGAGCCGACATCGAGGTGCCAAACCATCCCGTCGATATGGACTCTTGGGGAAGATCAGCCTGTTATCCCCGGGGTACCTTTTATCCGTTGAGCGACGGCGCTTCCACAAGCCACCGCCGGATCACTAGTCCCGACTTTCGTCCCTGCTCGACCCGTCGGTCTCACAGTCAAGCTCCCTTGTGCACTTACACTCAACACCTGATTGCCAACCAGGCTGAGGGAACCTTTGGGCGCCTCCGTTACTCTTTAGGAGGCAACCGCCCCAGTTAAACTACCCATCAGACACTGTCCCTGATCCGGATCACGGACCCAGGTTAGACATCCAGCACGACCAGACTGGTATTTCAACGACGACTCCACACGAACTGGCGTCCGCGTTTCAAAGTCTCCCAGCTATCCTACACAAGCCGAACCGAACACCAATATCAAACTGTAGTAAAGGTCCCGGGGTCTTTCCGTCCTGCTGCGCGAAACGAGCATCTTTACTCGTAGTGCAATTTCACCGGGCCTATGGTTGAGACAGTCGAGAAGTCGTTACGCCATTCGTGCAGGTCGGAACTTACCCGACAAGGAATTTCGCTACCTTAGGATGGTTATAGTTACCACCGCCGTTTACTGGCGCTTAAGTTCTCAGCTTCGCCCCACCGAAATGGAGCTAACCGGTCCCCTTAACGTTCCAGCACCGGGCAGGCGTCAGTCCGTATACATCGCCTTACGGCTTCGCACGGACCTGTGTTTTTAGTAAACAGTCGCTTCTCGCTGGTCTCTGCGGCCACCCCCAGCTCAGGAAGTAAATTCCCTCACCAGGCATGGCCCCCCTTCTCCCGAAGTTACGGGGGCATTTTGCCGAGTTCCTTAACCATAGTTCACCCGAACGCCTCGGTATTCTCTACCTGACCACCTGAGTCGGTTTAGGGTACGGGCCGCCATGAAACTCGCTAGAGGCTTTTCTCGACAGCATAGGATCATCCACTTCACCACAATCGGCTCGGCATCAGGTCTCAGCCTTGATGTGCGACGGATTTACCTACCGCACGGCCTACACCCTTACCCCGGGACAACCACCGCCCGGGCTGGACTACCTTCCTGCGTCACCCCATCACTCACCTACTACCACCTTGGGTCAGCGGCTCCACCACTCCCCTCAACTCCGAAGAGATCAGGGCGGCTTCACGGCCTTAGCATTAATGGGTTCGATGTTTGACGCTTCACAGCGGGTACCGGAATATCAACCGGTTATCCATCGACTACGCCTGTCGGCCTCGCCTTAGGTCCCGACTTACCCTGGGCAGATCAGCTTGACCCAGGAACCCTTAGTCAATCGGCGCACACGTTTCCCACGTGTGAATCGCTACTCATGCCTGCATTCTCACTCGTCAACCGTCCACAACTCGCTTACGCGGCTGCTTCACCCGGCAGACGACGCTCCCCTACCCATCACAGCCTCCGTTGGGAGTATTGCTGCAATGACACGACTTCGGCGGTACGCTTGAGCCCCGCTACATTGTCGGCGCGGAATCACTAGACCAGTGAGCTATTACGCACTCTTTCAAGGGTGGCTGCTTCTAAGCCAACCTCCTGGTTGTCTGTGCGACTCCACATCCTTTCCCACTTAGCGTACGCTTAGGGGCCTTAGTCGATGCTCTGGGCTGTTTCCCTCTCGACCATGGAGCTTATCCCCCACAGTCTCACTGCCGCGCTCTCACTTACCGGCATTCGGAGTTTGGCTAAGGTCAGTAACCCGGTAGGGCCCATCGCCTATCCAGTGCTCTACCTCCGGCAAGAAACACACGACGCTGCACCTAAATGCATTTCGGGGAGAACCAGCTATCACGGAGTTTGATTGGCCTTTCACCCCTAACCACAGGTCATCCCCCAGGTTTTCAACCCTGGTGGGTTCGGTCCTCCACGAAGTCTTACCTCCGCTTCAACCTGCCCATGGCTAGATCACTCCGCTTCGGGTCTTGAGCGTGCTACTGAAACGCCCTGTTCGGACTCGCTTTCGCTACGGCTACCCCACACGGGTTAACCTCGCAACACACCGCAAACTCGCAGGCTCATTCTTCAAAAGGCACGCAGTCACACCACAAGGATGCTCCCACGGCTTGTAGGCACACGGTTTCAGGTACTATTTCACTCCCCTCCCGGGGTACTTTTCACCATTCCCTCACGGTACTATCCGCTATCGGTCACCAGGGAATATTTAGGCTTAGCGGGTGGTCCCGCCAGATTCACACGGGATTTCTCGGGCCCCGTGCTACTTGGGTGTCTCTCAAACGAGCCGTTGATATTTCAGCTACGGGGGTCTTACCCTCTACGCCGGACCTTTCGCATGTCCTTCGCCTACATCAACGGTTTCTGACTCGCCCTGCCGCCGGCAGACGACAGAAGAGAGATCCCACAACCCCGTATACGCAACCCCTGCCGGGTCTCACACGCATACGGTTTGGCCTCATCCGGTTTCGCTCGCCACTACTCCCGGAATCACGGTTGTTTTCTCTTCCTGAGGGTACTGAGATGTTTCACTTCCCCTCGTTCCCTCCACACTGCCTATGTGTTCAGCAGCGGGTGACAGCCCATGACGACTGCCGGGTTTCCCCATTCGGAAACCCCCGGATCAAAGCCTGGTTGACGACTCCCCGGGGACTATCGTGGCCTCCCACGTCCTTCATCGGTTCCTGGTGCCAAGGCATCCACCGTGCGCCCTTAAAAACTTGGCCACAGATGCTCGCGTCCACTGTGCAGTTCTCAAACAACGACCAGCCACCCATCACCCCGCCACACTCGGCGAGTTCACTGGGGCCGGCATCGAGGGAATTCATTCCCTCAGACACCCAACAGCGTGCCCGACACTCTCTCACCATCCACCCGTGTTCCACGCCGAAGCAGTACTAACAGGAGATATTGAGAGTGTGCCGAATAGTCAACGTTCCACCCATGAGCTGACCACCGTCGATCATTCGCCGACGTAGTGGCTCTGACTGCCTTACGGCAGCTAGATGCTCCTTAGAAAGGAGGTGATCCAGCCGCACCTTCCGGTACGGCTACCTTGTTACGACTTCGTCCCAATCGCCAGTCCCACCTTCGACAGCTCCCTCCCACAAGGGGTTGGGCCACCGGCTTCGGGTGTTACCGACTTTCGTGACGTGACGGGCGGTGTGTACAAGGCCCGGGAACGTATTCACCGCAGCAATGCTGATCTGCGATTACTAGCGACTCCGACTTCATGGGGTCGAGTTGCAGACCCCAATCCGAACTGAGACCGGCTTTTTGAGATTCGCTCCACCTCACGGTATCGCAGCTCATTGTACCGGCCATTGTAGCACGTGTGCAGCCCAAGACATAAGGGGCATGATGACTTGACGTCGTCCCCACCTTCCTCCGAGTTGACCCCGGCGGTCTCCCGTGAGTCCCCAGCACCACAAGGGCCTGCTGGCAACACGGGACAAGGGTTGCGCTCGTTGCGGGACTTAACCCAACATCTCACGACACGAGCTGACGACAGCCATGCACCACCTGTACACCGACCACAAGGGGGCGCCCATCTCTGAACGTTTCCGGTGTATGTCAAGCCTTGGTAAGGTTCTTCGCGTTGCGTCGAATTAAGCCACATGCTCCGCCGCTTGTGCGGGCCCCCGTCAATTCCTTTGAGTTTTAGCCTTGCGGCCGTACTCCCCAGGCGGGGAACTTAATGCGTTAGCTGCGGCACCGACGACGTGGAATGTCGCCAACACCTAGTTCCCACCGTTTACGGCGTGGACTACCAGGGTATCTAATCCTGTTCGCTCCCCACGCTTTCGCTCCTCAGCGTCAGTAATGGCCCAGAGATCCGCCTTCGCCACCGGTGTTCCTCCTGATATCTGCGCATTTCACCGCTACACCAGGAATTCCGATCTCCCCTACCACACTCTAGCTAGCCCGTATCGACTGCAGACCCGAGGTTAAGCCTCGGGCTTTCACAATCGACGTGACAAGCCGCCTACGAGCTCTTTACGCCCAATAATTCCGGACAACGCTTGCGCCCTACGTATTACCGCGGCTGCTGGCACGTAGTTAGCCGGCGCTTCTTCTGCAGGTACCGTCACTTTCGCTTCTTCCCTGCTGAAAGAGGTTTACAACCCGAAGGCCGTCATCCCTCACGCGGCGTCGCTGCATCAGGCTTTCGCCCATTGTGCAATATTCCCCACTGCTGCCTCCCGTAGGAGTCTGGGCCGTGTCTCAGTCCCAGTGTGGCCGGTCGCCCTCTCAGGCCGGCTACCCGTCGTCGCCTTGGTGAGCCACTACCTCACCAACAAGCTGATAGGCCGCGGGCTCATCCTGCACCGCCGGAGCTTTACAACCCGGGAGATGCCTCCCAGGCTCATATCCGGTATTAGACCCCGTTTCCAGGGCTTGTCCCAGAGTGCAGGGCAGATTGCCCACGTGTTACTCACCCGTTCGCCACTAATCCCCACCGAAGTGGTTCATCGTTCGACTTGCATGTGTTAAGCACGCCGCCAGCGTTCGTCCTGAGCCAGGATCAAACTCTCCGTGAATGCTTCTCACGGGAGCGGAACAGGCCGGAGGAATAATCCGACCGTTCACAGCGTCCTCGCTGTATTTTTCTTCAAAGGAACCTCGACCATCGGACAGTGTCCGACGGACGGGGTATCAACATATCTGGCGTTGACTTTTGGCACGCTGTTGAGTTCTCAAGGAACGGTCGCTTCCTTTGTACTCACCCTCTCGGGCTTTCCTCCGGGCTTCCCTTCGGTCTTGCGTTTCCGACTCTATCAGATCTTTTCTCGACCCGATTTCCTCGGTGCTTTCCAGGTTCCCGCTCTCGCGTTTCCCTTTCCGGCGGCTCCGACTTTATCAGAAGTTCTGAGTCGGAATTTCCACCCGGTCCGGGGCAACCGTGTCCAGTCCATGAAGCACTGGGGGTTCCCGGTCGGGCGGAGCCGTAAACGTACTGGAGCGGGGTGCCTCGATGCAAATCGAGGCACCCCGCTCCCTGTTCACGCTGACGAGGGGTCAGACCTCCACGACCACCGGGAGGATCATCGGCCTGCGCCGGTACGTGTCCGAGACCCACTTGCCGAGGGTGCGCCGGATGAGTTGCTGCAGCTGGTGGGGTTCCACGACCCCGTCCTGGGCCGAGCGTTCCAGGACCTCGGCGATCTTCGGGAGGACGTCCGAGAACGCGGAGTCCTCGATGCCGGAGCCCCGCGCCTGCACATGGGGCCCGCCCGTGATCTTGCCGGTGGACGAGTCGACGACGACGAAGACCGAGATGATGCCCTCGTCGCCGAGGATCTTGCGGTCCTTGAGAGCCGGCTCGCCGACATCACCGACCGAGAGGCCGTCGACGTACACGTAACCCGCCTGGACCTTGCCGGAGATCTTGGCCTTGCCTCCGACCAGGTCGACGACGACGCCGTCCTCTGCGATGACGATGCGGTCGTGCGGGACGCCGGTGAGGGCGCCCAGCTCGGCGTTGGCACGCAGGTGGCGCCATTCGCCGTGGACCGGCATCAGGTTCTTCGGCCGGCAGATGTTGTAGAAGTACAGCAGTTCGCCGGCGGAGGCATGGCCGGAGACGTGCACCTTGGCGTTGCCCTTGTGGACGACGTCGGCGCCCCAGCGGGTCAGGCCGTTGATGACGCGGTAGACCGCGTTCTCGTTTCCGGGGATGAGGGACGAGGCCAGGATGACCGTGTCGCCGTCGACGATGCGGATCTGGTGGTCGCGGTTGGCCATCCGGGACAGGGCGGCCATGGGTTCGCCCTGGGAGCCCGTACAGACCAGTACCACCTCGTGGTCGGGGAGGTCGTCCAGCGTCTTGACGTCGACCACCAGGCCCGGTGGGACCTTCAGGTAGCCGAGGTCCCGCGCGATGCCCATGTTGCGGACCATGGAGCGGCCGACGAAGGCGACCCGGCGGCCGTACTCGTGGGCCGCGTCCAGAATCTGCTGGATGCGGTGGACGTGGCTGGCGAAGCTCGCCACGATGATCCGCTTTCGGGCGCCCGCGAAGACCTGCCGCAGGACGTTGGAGATGTCGCGCTCGGGCGGGACGAAGCCCGGGACCTCGGCGTTCGTCGAGTCGGCCAGGAGAAGGTCGATGCCCTCTTCGCTCAGCCGTGCGAACGCATGCAGATCGGTGAGGCGGTGGTCCAGCGGAAGCTGGTCCATCTTGAAGTCGCCGGTGTGGACCACCATGCCGGCCGGGGTGCGGATGGCCACGGCCAGGGCGTCGGGGATGGAGTGGTTGACGGCGACGAACTCGCAGTCGAAGGGGCCGACGCGTTCACGCTGGCCCTCGGCCACTTCCAGGGTGTAGGGGCGGATGCGGTGCTCCTGGAGCTTCGCCTCGATGAGCGCGAGGGTCAGCTTGGAGCCGATCAGCGGGATGTCCGGCTTCTCGCGGAGCAGGAAGGGGACACCGCCGATGTGGTCCTCGTGGCCATGGGTGAGGACGATGCCCTCGATGTCGTCGAGGCGGTCCCGGATGGACGAGAAGTCCGGCAGGATCAGATCGATTCCGGGCTGCTCCTCCTCGGGGAAGAGCACTCCGCAGTCGACGATCAGCAGGCGGCCGCCGTACTCGAAGACGGTCATGTTCCGGCCGATCTCGCCGAGGCCGCCGAGCGGCGTGACGCGGAGGGCGCCCTCGGGGAGCTGGGGCGGTGGGCCGAGTTCAGGATGCGGATGACTCAAAAGACTCTCCTCACCACGCACGCCACGTACCGGTCGGGCACGTGGCGTGCGTGACGTTCGTGCATAAGCAGTTGTCGTTGTCTTCAGTGGGGTGCGGGCACCGGTGGTCCCGCTTATTCAGTTGTGAAGCGTTGCTGCGCGGACGGCCGCGCGAAGTCTGTTGTCAGAGTTGTACCCCGCCGGCGGCAAGATCGATCTTGAGCTGGCCGATCTCTTCGGGCGAGCACTCGACCATCGGTGCGCGCAGGGGTCCAGCGGGCAGTCCCTGCAGGGCGAGCGCGGCCTTGGTGGTCATGACGCCCTGGGTGCGGAACATCCCGGTGTAGACGGGGAGCAGCTTCTGGTGGATCTCGGTGGCCTTGACGACGTCACCGGAGGTGTACGCGTCGACGAGGGCCCGCAGGTCGGGGGTGACCAGGTGGCCGACGACCGAGACGAAGCCGACCGCGCCCACGGAGAGCAGCGGGAGGTTCAGCATGTCGTCGCCGGAGTACCAGGCGAGCCCGGACTGCGCGATGGCCCAGCTCGCGCGGCCGAGGTCGCCCTTGGCGTCCTTGTTGGCGACGATCCTCGGGTGCTCGGCGAGGCGGACGAACGTCTCGGTGCTGATCGGGACACCGCTGCGGCCGGGGATGTCGTAAAGCATGACGGGCAGCCCGGTCGCGTCGGCGACGGCCGTGAAGTGCCGGTACAGGCCCTCCTGCGGGGGCTTGTTGTAGTACGGCGTGACGACCAGCAGGCCGTGGGCGCCGTCGCGCTCGGCCTGGCGGGCGAGTTCGATGCTGTGGTGGGTGTCGTTGGTGCCGACACCGGCCACGACGTGGGCGCGGTCGCCGACCGCCTCCAGTACGGCTCGTACCAGGTCCGATTTCTCCGCGTCGCTGGTGGTCGGGGACTCGCCGGTGGTGCCGTTGATGATCAGGCCGTCGTTGCCTGCGTCCACCAGGTGGGTGGCGAGCCGCTGTGCGCCGTCGAGGTCGAGTGCGCCGTCCGCCGTGAAAGGCGTGACCATGGCGGTGAGGACCCGCCCGAAGGGGGTCTGCGGAGTGGAGGTCGGAGCCATGGGTTACACGCTACTCGCTGCCCACTGTGTGGTCTGCCCTCGGGGTGCGGGGAAAGTCATGACAAATGAGGAGCCCGGCACTGCCTGCTCGGGGGTTCAAGCAGTGCCGGGTCCGTTTGATCAGGCTAGATGAACTTCTCTAAATGCCGCAATACGGACACCTCACGAGGCTGATCCGTACATCTGTGCCGAGCACGTCAAGAAGGTGGCGCCAGGCCGCCGGAGCGTGGCACGGAGGCGGCGCTACGGCGCCATCCGGCCGTTGGCGTTGAAGGCCGCGTAGGTGAGCGGCATGAGCCTGGCCCACTCCGCTTCCATCTTCTCCCCGACCATCTCGATCTCCCGCTGCGGGAAGGACGGCACCTTGGCCAGCTCGTGCTGGGTGCGCAGCCCGAGGAAGTGCATCAGCGAGCGGGCGTTGCAGGTGGCGTACATCGAGGAGAAGAGCCCCACGGGCAGCACCGCCCGGGCGACCTCACGGGCGACACCGGCGGCGAGCATCTCCTGGTAGGCCCCGTACGCCTGCCGGTACGAGTCCTCCATCACCTGACCGACCAGCTCCTGCTGGGCCTGGGTGCCCTCGACGAAGACGTACTTGCCGGGTCGTCCCTCCTGGACGAGCTTGCGGGACTCGTCGGGCACGTAGAAGACCGGCTCAAGCCGGCGATACCTCCCTGACTCCTCGTTGTACGACCACCCCACCCGGTGCCGCATGAACTCGCGGAAGACGAAGATCGGGGCGCTGATGAAGAAGGTCATCGAGTTGTGCTCGAAGGGGCTGCCGTGCCGGTCGCGCATCAGGTAGTTGATGAGGCCCTTGGAGCGCTCGGGGTCCTTCTTCAGCTCGTCCAGGGACTGTTCGCCGGCGGTGGAGACGCGTGCGGCCAACAGCACGTCGGAGTCGGCCGCGCTGTGCTTGACCAGCTCGACGGTGACGTCGCTCCGGAAACTGGGCTTGAGGTCGTCGGCGGGGGTGTCGGTCACGGCTCGGAGGATCCTTCCATCACTTCTCTCGGGCGGCGCCCACTCTACGGCCCGGCACCGACATCGGGGCGTTCGGTGCCGGGGCGCTACATACGGCCGCGAATTTCTGTGAATTCGGTGAAACCGGGCACCTTTCGGGTCACTCGCCCGTCTGTGTAGATGACAGACAGTCGTTCGATCCCGAGAGGGGATGCACCGCCCATGTTCGGTCGGCGCGAACCGGTCCCGTTCGCCTTCCTCGCCGAAGCCGACAGGTTCCGCAGCAATGTCACTCCGCCGCCCCGCCAGCGGTCGTCCGTGAGTCAGATGGCCGGGCGGTGGCTGCTCGGGCTCACCATCGTGGCCGGACTCGTGGGCTCGCTGGTGCTCGGCATGCCGGCGCTGTCCACTCCGTCCGACACGCAGACCCAGCAGTCGCAGGCCTCTCAGGGGCGCTGAACTCGTCCGGACCCCCGTGAGTGGTGGGCGGGGACACGGGCGGATAGCCTCACCGGGCACAGCCCACGCATGGATTGAGTGAGGACCAGCCGTGCCCCTGCCCTTCCTGACGGCCGACCGCACCTATGACGCGGCACTCGACAACGCCCTGCCGTACGACGACCGGGACCGCTGGCGGCGTCCCTACCGGCCCGGCCCGTGGCGGGTCGGCGGGGCCGCCCTGTGGCTGCTGCTCGCCTCGTTCGTACTGTTCGCGGCGGTCGCGCTGGCCCTGACCGGCTCGCTGTCCGCCGCCGGGGCGGTCCTCGGCGTCGCGCTGCTGATCATCGCCGCCGCGCTGCGGATACTGCGCATGGGCGTGTGGGTGAGCGCGCACGGCGTGCGCCAGGTGGGTCTGCTGTTCACGCGGACGGTGCCCTGGAAGCGGGTCGCCTCGGTGCGGACGGCACAGCAGCCGGTGCGCTGGCTGGGCCTGCCCCGGACCGTGCAGGGACAGGCGCTGACCCTCGTCCGCAAGGACCGCGGCCCGGCGGAGACCGAGCCGCTGCTGACCACGCATGGCATGGACTTCGTGGGCCGGGCGTCGGCCTTCGACCGTGCGGCGGACGCGGTGGAGGCCTGGGCGGCGGAGTACCGGCACGGATAGCGGTATGTGCGAAGGGGGCCGGTCCGCGGTGCGCGGGTCGGCCCCCTTCGTCGTACGACTGCCGCTCAGGCCTCCACGAGCTTGCCGTCGTGCAGGGCGATGGCGCGCTGCATCGCCTTGCGGGCGCGCGGGGTGTCGCGGGCGTCGTGGTAGGCGACAGCGAGGCGGAACCAGCTGCGCCAGTCGTCGGGGGCGGCTTCGGTCTCGGCCTTGCGCTTGGCGAACACCTCGTCGGCCGAGTCCCGGTCGATGCGGCCGCCGGGCGTGCGCTTCAGCTCGTCCACGGGCAGGCCGCCCTCGGCGTCGAGTTCGGCGGCGAGGGCGTTGGCCCGGCGGACGAACTGGGTGTTCTTCCACAGGAACCACAGGCCGATGACCGGCAGGATCAGCACCGCCACCCCGAAGGTGACGGTGAGGACGGTGCCGGTCTGGATGAGCAGCACGCCCCGGCTGCCGACCAGGATGAAGTAGAACACCAGGACGGCGGCCGTGACGGCGTAGGAGATCTTCGCGCGCATGTCGTCGTACCGGCTCAGCTCAGGTCCAGGAAGTTCTCCAGGCCGAAGGTCAGGCCCGGAGTGGTCACCACCCGGCGGGCGCCGAGCAGGATGCCCGGCATGAAGCTGCTGTGGTGGAGGGAGTCGTGGCGGATGGTGAGGGTCTCGCCCTCGCCGCCGAGGAGGACCTCCTGGTGGGCGAGGAGGCCGCGCAGGCGGACGGCGTGCACGGGGACTCCGTCGACGCTGGCGCCCCGTGCGCCGTCCAGGGCCGTGACCGTGGCGTCCGGAGCCGGGGCGGTGCCGGCCGCGCGGCGGGCCTCGGCGATGAGCTGAGCGGTGCGCGTGGCGGTGCCGCTCGGCGCGTCGACCTTGTTCGGGTGGTGGAGCTCGACGACCTCCACCGACTCGAACAAGGGCGCGGCGATCTGGGCGAACTTCATCGTCAGCACGGCGCCGATGGAGAAGTTCGGGGCGATGAGCACACCGGTCTCCGGGGACTGGGCGAGCCAGCCCCTCAGCTGGGCGAGGCGCTCGTCGGTCCAGCCGGTGGTGCCGACGACGGCGTGGATGCCGTGGCGCACGCAGAAGTCGAGGTTGCCCATCACCGAGGCGGGGGTGGTCAGTTCGACCGCGACCTGGGTGCCGGAGGCCTCCAGCGCCTCCAGCTTGTCGCCCCGGCCGAGGGCGGCGACCAGCTCCAGGTCCTCGGCGGCCTCGACCGCCGCCACCGCCGCGGACCCGATCCGGCCCTTGGCGCCGAGGACCGCCACGCGCAGCTTGCTCATCTTCTTCGTTCCTTACCGGTGGTGTGTCAGGCGACGGCGTCGTGCAGGCGCGCGGCCTGCTTGTCCTTGAGCGGGCCGATGACCGACAGCGACGGGCGCTGTCCCAGGATGTCGCGGGCGACCGAGCGGACCTCGTCCGGGGTCACGGCGGCTATCCGGGCCAGCATGTCGTCGACGGACATCTGCTCGCCCCAGCACAGTTCGCTCTTGCCGATACGGTTCATCAGCGCGCCGGTGTCCTCCAGGCCGAGGACCGTGGAGCCCTGGAGCTGGCCGATGGCGCGCCCTATCTCCTCGTCCGGCAGGCCGTGCGCGGCGACCTGGTCGAGTTCGTCCCGGCAGATCTTGAGCACGTCGTGCACCTGCGAGGGCCGGCAGCCCGCGTAGACGCCGAACAGGCCGCAGTCGGCGAAGCCCGAGGTGTAGGAGTACACGCTGTAGGCCAGGCCGCGCTTCTCGCGGACCTCCTGGAAGAGCCGGGAGGACATCCCGCCGCCGAGGGCGGTGTTGAGCACGCCGAGCGCCCAGCGGCGGTCGTCGGTGCGGGCGAGGCCGGGCATGCCGAGGACGACGTGCGCCTGCTCGGTCTTGCGGCCGAGGAGTTCGACGCGGCCCGAGGTCCGGATGGTGCGGCTGCCGTCGCGCGGGGCGATGGGCTGCGCGTCGGAGCTCTTGAGGGCGCCGGACTTCTCGAAGGCGGCGCGGACCTGTCGTACGACCTTGTTGTGGTCGATGTTGCCCGCCGCCGCGACCACCAGGTGGGTGGGGTCGTAGTGCTTCTTGTAGAAGCGGCGGATGCGGTCGGCGGTCAGGGCGTTGACCGTGTCGACCGTGCCGAGGACCGGGCGGCCGAGGGCGTTGTCGCCGAACATGGTGTGCGCGAACAGGTCGTGCACGCAGTCGCCCGGGTCGTCCTCGGTCATCGCGATCTCTTCGAGGATCGCGCCGCGCTCGACGTTGACGTCGTCTTCGAGGATCAGGGAGCCCGTGAGCATGTCACAGACGACGTCTATGGCGAGCGGCAGGTCGGTGTCGAGCACGCGCGCGTAGTAGCACGTGTACTCCTTCGCCGTGAACGCGTTCATCTCGCCGCCGACCGCGTCGATGGCGGAGGAGATGTCCAGGGCGGAGCGGCGCGTGGTGCCCTTGAAGAGCAGGTGCTCCAAGTAGTGGGTGGCGCCGTTCAGGGCGGGGGTCTCGTCGCGGGAGCCGACGTGGGCCCAGATGCCGAAGGTCGCGGAGCGGACCGATGGCAGGGTCTCGGTGACGATGCGCAGGCCGCCGGGGAGGGTGGTCTTGCGGACCGTGCCGATGCCGTTCTCGCCCTTGATCAGGGTTTGGGTACGGGCGACGGCCCGCGCCTCCGAAGAGGTGCGGGCCGTCGTCGTAGAGCTGCTCGACGTCACTTGTCGGTGTCGTCCTTTGCGTCCTCGGAGGAGGCCTCTTCCTCGCCCTCGATCACGGGGATGAGGGAGAGCTTGCCGCGGGAGTCGATCTCGGCGATCTCGACCTGGACCTTCTGGCCCACGCCGAGGACGTCCTCGACGTTCTCCACGCGCTTGCCGCCGGCCAGCTTGCGAATCTGCGAGATGTGCAGCAGACCGTCCTTGCCGGGGAGCAGGGAGACGAAGGCGCCGAACGTCGTGGTCTTCACGACCGTACCGAGGTAGCGCTCGCCGACCTCGGGCATCGTCGGGTTCGCGATGCCGTTGATGGTGGCGCGGGCGGCCTCGGCGGACGGGCCGTCGGCGGCACCGATGTAGATGGTGCCGTCGTCCTCGATGGTGATCTCGGCGCCGGTGTCCTCCTGGATCTGGTTGATCATCTTGCCCTTGGGGCCGATGACCTCGCCGATCTTGTCCACGGGGATCTTGACGGTGATGATCCGCGGGGCGTTGGGGGACATCTCGTCCGGCTTGTCGATCGCTTCCATCATCACGTCGAGGATGTGGAGGCGGGCGTCCCGGGCCTGCTTGAGGGCGGCGGCCAGGACGGAGGCCGGGATGCCGTCCAGCTTGGTGTCGAGCTGGAGGGCGGTCACGAACTCCTTGGTGCCGGCGACCTTGAAGTCCATGTCACCGAAGGCGTCCTCCGCACCGAGGATGTCGGTGAGGGTGACGTAGTGCGTCTCGCCGTCGATGTCCTGGGAGATCAGGCCCATGGCGATACCGGCGACGGGAGCCTTCAGCGGCACACCGGCGTTCAGCAGCGACATGGTGGAGGCGCAGACCGAGCCCATGGACGTCGAGCCGTTGGAGCTCAGGGCCTCGGAGACCTGGCGGATCGCGTAGGGGAACTCCTCGCGCGTCGGCAGGACCGGCACGAGGGCGCGCTCGGCGAGGGCGCCGTGGCCGATCTCGCGGCGCTTCGGGGAGCCGACGCGGCCGGTCTCGCCGGTGGAGTACGGCGGGAAGTTGTAGTTGTGCATGTAGCGCTTGCGGGTCACCGGGGAGAGGGTGTCCAGCTGCTGCTCCATCCGGAGCATGTTGAGGGTGGTGACGCCCAGGATCTGGGTCTCGCCACGCTCGAACACCGCGGAACCGTGCACCCGCGGGATGGCCTCGACCTCGGCGGCGAGCGTACGGATGTCCGTGACACCGCGGCCGTCGATGCGCTTCTTCTCCTTGATCACGCGCTCGCGGACCAGCTGCTTGGTGAGCGAGCGGTACGCGGCGGAGATCTCCTTCTCGCGGCCCTCGAACTCGGGGAGCAGCTTCTCGGCGGCCAGACCCTTGACGCGGTCCAGCTCGGCCTCGCGCTCCTGCTTGCCCGCGATGGTCAGCGCGGAGGCCAGCTCCGGGCGGACGGCGGCGGACAGCGCCTCCAGGACGTCGTCCTGGTAGTCGAGGAAGATCGGGAACTCGCCGGTCGGCTTGGCGGCCTTCGCGGCGAGGTCGGCCTGCGCCTTGCAGAGGACCTTGATGAAGGGCTTCGCGGCCTCCAGACCGGCGGCGACGACCTCCTCGGTGGGCGCCTCGGCGCCGCCCTTGACCAGCTGGATGGTCTTGTCGGTGGCCTCGGCCTCGACCATCATGATCGCGACGTCGCCGTCCTCCAGGGCGCGCCCGGCGACCACCATGTCGAAGACGGCGTCCTCGAGCTCGGAGTGCGTCGGGAAGGCGACCCACTGGCCGTTGATCAGCGCGACGCGGACGCCGCCGATCGGGCCGGAGAAGGGCAGGCCGGCCAGCTGGGTGGACGCGGACGCGGCGTTGATCGCGACGACGTCGTACAGGTGGTCGGGGTTGAGCGCCATGATGGTGGCGACGACCTGGATCTCGTTGCGCAGGCCCTTCTTGAAGGACGGGCGCAGCGGGCGGTCGATCAGACGGCAGGTGAGGATCGCGTCCTCGCTCGGCCGGCCCTCACGGCGGAAGAAGGAACCCGGGATCTTGCCGGCGGCGTACATCCGCTCCTCGACGTCCACCGTGAGGGGGAAGAAGTCGAGCTGGTCCTTGGGGTTCTTGGAGGCGGTGGTGGCCGACAGCACCATGGTGTCGTCGTCCAGGTACGCCACGGCGGAGCCGGCGGCCTGCTTGGCCAGGCGGCCCGTCTCGAAGCGGATGGTGCGGGTGCCGAAGGCGCCGTTGTCGATGACGGCCTCGGCGTAGTGGGTCTCGTTCTCCACTAGTGTTTTCTCCGTTACTTTCGTCTGCGTTACGTCTTTTGTCCCGGTCTGCCCGTGTGGCAGGGGGACGGTTGCGGAGAAGCGCGCCGTGCTGTGCGGGCCGGTCTTCGATCGAAGCACCCGGGGCTCGCTTCCCCCGGGGGCCACTACCGAGGACCGGCGGCGGCTTGGGTGCGCTTCTCCTTCTTCGCTGTCGTGCTGTGTCCTGCGTGGTGCGTTGTGCTACCACACTACAAAGCGTGGGTGACACTCCGCACGTTTCCGCACGTACGGCAAAGGGAGCGGTCCCGGGTGTCTCCGGGAACCGCTCCCTCCACGGCGTCTTACTTGGCGCCCGCCGCACCGCGGCGGATGCCCAGGCGGTCGACCAGCGCACGGAAGCGCTGGATGTCCTTCTTCGCCAGGTACTGCAGGAGGCGACGGCGCTGACCGACCAGGATCAGCAGACCACGGCGGGAGTGGTGGTCGTGCTTGTGGGTCTTGAGGTGCTCCGTCAGGTCGGAGATCCGACGGGACAGCAGAGCGACCTGGACCTCGGGGGAGCCGGTGTCACCCTCCTTGGTACCGAACTCGCCGATGATCTGCTTCTTCGTAGCGGCGTCGAGCGACACGCGTACTCCTCATAGTCTGTGAGTGCCCACCGAGTGCCCCCGGTCTTCATCGCGGGAGAGCTTCCGTTACTCGGGAGGCGGGGATCCGCTGGGCGCTGCCTCCAGGGTCCGCGGGGACTCCGGGGGTGCGTACACAAACGGCCGTCGTCAAGGGTACCAGTGCCGATGAGGGGCTCTGTCCCGGGGATATGGAAGAAAGTACGAGCCCGGCACGACCGCCAGTAGTGTGACGGTCACAGCCCAGATTCGACGGGAAGGGGTCGCTGCGGGATGAGCGAGACGGCTGAGGAGATGAAGGCGCGCAAGGAGCGGGAACGGGACGAGCTCTACGCGCTCGACATCTCGGGCGTCGAGTGGCACTGCGCGCCCGGTACCGAGCAGGACGAGGAGCGGGTCGAGATCGCGTACCTGCCCGACGGCGCGGTGGCCATGCGGTCCTCGCTCGACCACGGCACCGTGCTGCGGTACACGGAGGCGGAGTGGCGGGCGTTCGTGCTGGGCGCGCGGGACGGCGAGTTCGACCTGGAGCCGAACGAGCGCAACGGAGGCCTGGCCGCCCAGTAGGCGACCACTGCGGGGCGGCACGCGCGCGTGCCGCCCCCTTCGCGGTCCGGCCACGGGTCAGCTGGTCTCGGCGCTGCCGATGCCGAGCACGGACAGGACGGCGTCCTTGGGGTGCTTGTCGTCGGCGGCGAGTTCCCGCTTCGCGAAGAAGACCCCGCCCTGTTCCACCACGATGTCCGACTGCGTCGCGTCGCCGAGCTCGGCCTCCCCGTCGGACAGGAGGTCGAAGAGCAGGTAGGGGGTCTGCCTGCCGGTACGCGGGTCCCAGCTCAGCACGGCGGAGCGTTCGATCTCGCTGAGGCTGGTGCGCAGGACGAGCAGCCGGTCACCGATCATCCGGAGCGGGGCGAGGCCGGGGCCTTCTCGACGGTCTGCCGTATCGCGTCCGCGGCGGGCGCGGCGGCCTGCCGGGCGGCGGACGACATACCGTCCCCCGCGGTCGGCACCAGCGCGCCGTCCGCGACCGCGGCGACGACCACGACGGCGGCCGCCACCACTCCGAACAGACGCCTGCGCCGCTTGCTGCGCTCGCCGTCGGCGGCCGGAGCGGCCTGCGTGCAGATGGATGGAGTGGGCCGAAGCTCACGCCGAACTCTCCCTTCCCTGTCTGCTTCGCGCTCCGCGTACGGCCCCCGTGGCATCCGCGCGCGATGTCCCGTTTTTCCGGGGCCAGTTCATCTCTTTCGTCTGTGCTCACGCGAACACGGCCTCACCCTGGCCCCGGCGCCACAGGGGGGTTCATCGCCAACTGGCACCCGAACTGACGGCACTTGCCCGTTTTGTTCATCGATTGTTCGGCAATACGACGGCCCCGCACACCACTTCCGGGCAAGGTGTGACCAGGTGGACCTCTGACGAGAGGCGGACGGGCCTGCCGAGGTGCGGCTCGTGGTGATTAGGCTGGGAGGGGGGCGCGACGTCAGGACCGTGAACACGGCGTCGGAGTCCCGAGGGGGAGAGCCGGTGGATCGGACTACCTCACACGAATACGGATGCTGAGAACGACACGACATGGTCGTCGCGCCGGCACGGCATGAGGGTGCTCGACCACACCAGGAGGAACTGTGAGCAGCGATCGGGACGGGATCCGCGGGGGCTGGGCGACACCCGGCGATGACCAGCCCGACGCGGAGTCCCTCAACGAGATGACGGGCGAGTTCACGATCGACTACGCGCCGCCCGCGTGGTACACGCAGAACGCGGCCGACGGTTCAGGTCCGCCGACCGGCGGACCTGACGGTCCGGGTGGCTCTGCCTCGGGCGGCTCGGGATCCGCGCACACGTCCGGCGCGTCCGGCGCGGAGAGCGGTCCGGGGGCAGGTGCGGCGGGGGCCGGTACGGGTCCTGCCGCTCAGCCTCGGTCGCCGTTCCCTCCGGGGGTGCCGATCCCCGGGCTGACTCCGCCTCCGCACGCCCAGCAGGGGGGTGCGAAGCCGGGTCCCGGGCTGCCCTTCACACCGCCGCCTCCGGCTCCGCCGGCCTCCGCTCCGGGCGCGCCGTTCACGCCCCCGCCCACGTCAACTCCGGGGTCCCCGTTCACCCCTGCGCCGCCGACCGCGGCGCCCGGGGCACCGGTCACGCCGCCGCCGGCTTCGACACCGGGTGCGCCCTTCACGCCGCCGCCCACGTCGACGCCCGGAGCGCCGTTCACTCCGCCACCCGCTTCGACACCGGGCGCGCCCTTCACCCCTGCGCCGCCAGCTTCGACACCGGGTGCGCCCTTCACGCCGCCGCCCGCGTCAACTCCCGGAGCGCCGTTCACTCCCGCGCCCGCGTCAACTCCGGGGGCTCCCTTCACTCCTCCGCCCACCGCTGCGCCGGCCGCCCCGCCCGCGGCACCGTTCACCCCGGCCGCGCCGCCCACCGACGGCCCGGCCGCCGTGCCGAAGCTGCCGGTCGGTTTCGAGCCGCAGCCGGTTCCCGCCGAGGAGCCGGCGCCGGAGCCCGAGCAGGACAACGGTGACCTGGAGAGCGGCGCGACGATGCGGTTCTCCGCCGTCGCGGTGAAGCGTGAGGTGGCCGAGGCCGCCGAGCGGGCTGCCGCCGAAGAAGAGGAAGCCGAAGGGGAGGCTGAGGCCGCCGCCCTTCCGGTGGATTCTGAGGCGGAGGCCGAGGAGGCCGAGGAGGAGGTCGCCGAGACCTCCGAGCCGTCGTCCACGTCGGTCGACGGGGACGCCTCGGACGCGGAGGCTCTGGACGAGCTCGGGGATGCCGACGCCAATACCGATGCCGACGCCGGAGCCGACGCCGACGCCGACGCCGACGCCGACGGTACGACCCCGACGGACGAGCCCGTCCAGGAAGCCGTCCCGGCGGACGCCACGGACGAAGGCGAGGCCCGGTCCGAGGACGCGGCCGTCGCCGACGCCGACGCCCACGACGACGAGGACATCCCTGACGACAACGACGCCGAGCCTCGCGACGAGGCCGACGAGGCCGACGAGGCCGTAGCCGTCGTTGACCACGTCGAGCCCGAGCCCCCCGCCGTGCCCGCGGCTCCGGCGCCGCCGCAGGAGGCGCCCCCGGTGCCCGAGGACGCGGTGCCCACCGCCTGGACTCCCCCGCCGACGCCTCCGGCGGTGGTCCCGCCGCTGCCGCCGTCGTACCAGCCCGCGGCCCCCGCGTCCGCCGCCCAGTGGCCGGTCCAGCCGGCCGCACCGGAGCCGGCGCCCGCTCAGCCGCAGCCTCAGCCCCCCACCGCGCCGGGTCCGCAGCCGTTCCAGCCGCAGGCCCCGCAGCCCGCGCCCGCCGCCTGGAACCAGCCCGCGCCTCCGCCGCCCCCCATGCCGGACGCGCAGGGCGGTTACGGCTTCCCGCAGCCGGGCGCCCCCCTCCCGCCGCCGCAGGCACCCGGCGGCTACGGCTTCCCGCAGCCCCCGACGCCCCCGGCCCAGCCCGGTGGTTACGGCTTCCCCCAGCCCGGGCAGCCCCAGCCGCCGCAGGCCGCCGTCCCTCAGGACCCACGCGCCGCGCAGGCAGTGCAGGCACCGCAGGCACCCGAGCCGCCGACCACGCAGCCGCAGCCACTGCCGCAGCCGCCTGTCGACCCCCGGGCCGGTGCCGCCTGGCCACAGCCCATCCAGCACGACCAGCGGCAGATGACCAACCCGGGGGCCGCGCCGCTCGGTTACACCGCCGCCGTGGAGCTGTCCTCCGACCGGCTGCTCAACAACAAGAAGCAGAAGGCGAAGAGCGGCCGTCCCGCCGCCGGGTCCTCCCGGTTCAAGATCGGTGGGAAGAAGGAGGAGGCCGAGCGGCAGCGGAAGCTGGAGCTGATCCGCACGCCCGTGCTGTCCTGCTACCGGATAGCGGTGATCAGTCTCAAGGGCGGCGTCGGCAAGACCACCACGACCACCGCGCTCGGCTCCACGCTCGCCACCGAGCGGCAGGACAAGATCCTCGCCATCGACGCCAACCCGGACGCCGGCACGCTCGGCCGCCGCGTGCGCCGCGAGACCGGGGCCACCATCCGTGACCTCGTCCAGGCGATCCCGTACCTCAACTCCTACATGGACATCCGGCGGTTCACCTCTCAGGCCCCCTCCGGCCTGGAGATCATCGCCAACGACGTCGACCCGGCCGTCTCGACCACGTTCAACGACGAGGACTACCGGCGCGCGATCGACGTGCTGGGCAGGCAGTACCCGATCATCCTCACCGACTCCGGCACCGGCCTGCTCTACAGCGCCATGCGCGGGGTGCTCGACCTCGCCGACCAGCTGATCATCATCTCGACGCCGTCGGTGGACGGGGCGAGCAGTGCGAGCACGACGCTGGACTGGCTGTCCGCGCACGGATACGCCGACCTGGTGTCGCGGTCCATCACCGTGATCTCCGGGGTCCGCGAGACCGGCAAGATGATCAAGGTCGAGGACATCGTGCAGCACTTCGAGACGCGCTGCCGGGGGGTCGTGGTCGTGCCCTTCGACGAGCACCTGTCCGCCGGGGCCGAGGTCGACCTGGACATGATGCGGCCGAAGGTGCGGGAGGCGTACTTCAACCTCGCGGCGATGGTCGCCGAGGACTTCGTGCGGCACCAGCAGATGCACGGCCTGTGGACCAGCGACGGCAACCCGCCGCCGGTCGCCGCCCCGCCGATGCCGGGCCAGCCCCTGCCGGGCCAGCAGTACCACGCCCCCGGACAGCCGCAGCCGTACGCACCTGGCCAGCCGCAGCCGTACGCGCCCGGACAGCCGTACCCGCAGCAGCAACCGTATCCGCAGCAGCAACCGCAGCCCCCGCAGGGACCGCCGCCGCAGCAGGAGCTGTACGGCCGGCCGCAGCCCGGCGCCCAGCCCTATCCGCCGCAGCCGGGACAGCAGCCGTATCCCCCGCAGCCGGGATACGGCTACCCGCAGCAGCCCCAGCCGCCCCAGCCGCCCCAGCCGGGATACGGCTACCCGCAGCAGCCCCAGCCGCCACAGGCCGCCCCTGAGCAGCCGCAGCAGCCGCCGCAGGGACCGCCGCCGCAACAGCAGCAGTAGCCGCAACGCCGAAGGGCGGCCGGTGCCTCACCGCACCGGCCGCCCTTCGGCGTACTACTGAGCCCTACGACGAGCTTCGACGGGCCGGATCAGGCGTCTTCGGCCGCCACCAGCTCCCGGCAGCGCTTGACGTCCTCGGCCATCTGCTCCAGCAGGGCGTCGAGGGAGTCGAACTTGGCCTGACCGCGTACGAACGCCAGGAAGTCGACGGCGACGTGCAGGCCGTACAGGTCCAGGCCCACGCGGTCGATGGCGTACGCCTCCACCGTGCGCTCGGTGCCGTCGAACTGCGGGTTGGTGCCGACGGAGATCGCGGCCGGCATCACCTCGCCCTGGGCGTGCAGGTAGCCGGCGTAGACGCCGTCGGCGGGGATGGCAGTGTGCGGGAGGGTCTCCACGTTGGCGGTGGGGAAGCCCAGCTCGCGGCCGCGCTGGGCGCCGCGGACGACCACGCCCTCCACCCGGTGCGGGCGGCCCAGGATCTCGCGGGCGCCCGCCATGTCGCCCTCGGCGACCAGGCGCCGGGTCAGGGTCGAGGAGAACGGCTCGCCGCCGCCCGCCTCGCCGCGCACGAACAGGTCGACGACCTCGACCTCGAAGTCGTACACCTTGCCCTGCTCGATGAGGAACTCGACGTTGCCCGCGGCCTTGTGGCCGAAGCGGAAGTTGGGGCCCTCGACGACGGCCTTGGCGTGCAACCTGTCGACGAGGACCTTCACCACGAAGTCGGCGGCCGACAGCTTCGAGAACTCGGTGGTGAAGGGAAGGATCAGCACCGCGTCCACGCCCAGCTCCGCCATCAGCTCGGCGCGGGTGTGGTGCGGGGCGAGCAGCGGCGGGTGGCTGCCGGGGCGGACGACCTCGCTGGGGTGCGGGTCGAAGGTGACGACGACCGCCGGGATCCCCAGCTCACGGGCGCGGCCCACGGCATGCCGGATGATCAGCTGGTGACCGCGGTGCACCCCGTCATAGGAACCGATGGTGACGACGCTGCGCCCCCAGTCCTCGGGGATGTCCTCCAAGCCACGCCAGCGCTGCACTGTGTCCGCTCCTCGAACCTGTGTCCGTTGTCCGTCTTACGCAGGTCTAAGGGTGCCATGTCCGGCGCACTCGGCTCACACCGGCACGGTCGCTGTGACCGGGCGCACGTGTCCGCGGTCACGCGGGGACCCGCACGCCCGCCAGGTTCCCGAGCATCCGCCGGGTGCTGGGGCCGACCACCGCGGCCCATTCCTGCGGGGTGTCGGCGAGCCAGCGGGCCATCAGGGCGGCGAAGCCGGGCACCTGCCGGCCGAGGTCGACCAGCCCGCGGTCGAAGCGGGTCGCCCCGTCCGGGGTACGGACGAGCAGCAGTCCGGTGCGCCTGACCAGCTCGCGCATGCCGTCGCCGTCGTCCTCACGCTGTGCGGCAGCCGCGTGCAGCAGTGCGTCGAGGACGCCCGGGTCACGCTCGCGGTCCAGCAGGAACTCCAGGAGTTCCTGGCGCAGCGGTCGCGAGGCGGGCGTGCCGGCCGCGCCGAGTACCGTCGCGAGGGCCGCCCGGACCGGCTCGGGACCGCCGTCGAGCAGCTCGGTGACCAGCGGCAGGAGGACGGTACGGGCCTCGGCGCCCTGGTCGAGGCGGCGCTCGACGAAGGCGGCCACCTGCCCGGCGAGCTCCGGTCGCAGCTCGGCGGCCTCCAGGACCAGCTCGGTGACCCGCTGGGCGAGGGTGGGTGCGGTGACGTGGGCGAGGGTGCGCAGCACCTGTCCGGCGTCCGGTCCACGCAGCCGGACGCGGAAGGCCTCCAGGACCTCGTCGGCGTGGGTGGCCAGGGCCGGGACCAGGGCGGCGGGCGTCAGCTGGTGGTCGCCGGCCGCGAAGTGCCCGAGCGCCTGCGGGAGATGGCGGGCGCGGGTCACCGGGTCGCGGACCAGCAGGGCGAGGGCACCGCCGTGCAGGGTGCAGTCGGCGGGGCGGGCGAGCAGGGCGAGCGCGGCGTAGCGGAGCAGTTCCCGGTCGGGGGCGCTGCGGACATGCGGGGCGGTACGCAGCCCGTGGGCCATGGCGGCCACCCGCCGGGCCGGCCGCTCGTCGTGCGCCCAGCGGTCCACGGCCCGGCACACCGCCGACGGCTCGTCCTCGGCGAGCACGGCGAGCAGCTCGTCGCCGCGCCGGTGGGCGGCGTCCACCAGCACCTCGGTCAGGTCGTCCAGGGATTGGTGCCGGTGGGTGTGCAGCAGCGCCTGGGCCGCCGTCGCCACGGTGGCGTGCGGCATCGCGGGCAACGGCCGCTCGTCGTCGAACCACCGGGTGAGATACGGCCGCAGGGCGGTGGGGTCGGCGGCCAGCAGTTCGGCCACCGCGTCCAGGTAGCGCGGGGCGGTGCCCTCGGGCGCCTCCTCCGGCACCGGCCGGGCCGGCGGCCGCGTCGGGGGCCGCGTGGGCCGGGCTCCGAAGCGGCCGATGCCCGAGGTCTCCGGCAGCGGCTCGTCGGCGAGGACCAGTCTGCGCAGCAGGTCGAAGAGGTCGGCGGCCGGCAGGGCGAGCGCGGTCCAGAAGTCGGGACCGAACTCGGCGGGCGCGGTGCGCTGTCGGCCCACCACCCGGTCGGCGAGCAGGCGCAGCACCCCGGTGTAGGGAGCCGCGTCGGGCAGCCGCAGCAGGGTCTGGGCGAGCAGGCGCGCCGCCCACCAGGAGCCGGGGTCCAGGTCGAGGGCGCGCACCAACTCGTCCAGACGTGGCGCGAGTTGCGTGGGCCCGTACTCACGGTCGAGCAGCAGCAGGGCCTGGACGACCGGGCCGGCCCTGTGGTGCGGGACGGGCAGGGGATGGACGCCCAGGGGGGTGCGGGGGCGGTGGACCAGGGCGTGCAGGGCCTCGTCCAGGTCCAGGTGCATGCCCTGGATCCAGTCGGCGAGCTCCTCGTGGGCGAAGCGGTAGCCGCCGCCGGCGGGCACCAGCAGGCCCTCGGTGAGCACGGCGGAGGCCCAGCCGGAGCCGCCGCCGAGGTGGGCGGGGACGGGCCCCCAGGGGAACACCGCTTCGAACGACTCCCGGTCCAGCTCGCCCTGGCCGGGGCCGAGGCTGCGCCGGGCGGCCTCGTGCACCTGGCCGGAGACCCGGGCGGCGAGGCGTCGGACCGCCGTGCCGCGCAGGCCGTTCTCGGCGGCCAGCCGGACCGCGATGCGCAGGCACATCAGGTCGAGGTAGGCGGCGAAGACGTCGTGCCGGTCGATCGGGTCGTCGGCCGGTGCGTCCGGGAGGGCGGCGCGGACCTCGGAGAGCAGGCGCAGGGCGAGGGGGTGGCCGGCGTCGCGGTCGATGAGGGCGCCGTCGGGGATGCCGTAACGGGATCGGGCGCTGCGGGCCTCGTCGGGGGTGAGGTCGGTCAGCCGGATGCACGGGGGGTCGCCGCCGGCGCCGTGGCCGTGCAGGAGGTCGGGCGGGAACTCGGCGCCGGCCCGCTCCCAGTACTCCTCCCGGCAGGCCAGGAGCAGTCGGGCGCCGGTGTCGCGCAGCCAGTCCGCGGTGCCCTCCGTCCAGGCGGAGAGCCGGTGCGCGAGGACGGGGGGCATCTCCTCGGGGCCGTCCAGCAGGAGGAGGAGCGGGCGGCCGGCGCGGGCGGCCAGGCGGGCCAGCCGTTCCACGGACAACTCACCCAGGTCACCGGGGAGTTGGGAACGGGAGGCGGCGACGATCCGGACCGCGCGTTCCAGGGAGCGGCGGGCGGCGGCGGCGATGGAGTCGTCGGCGTCCTTGAAGTCGGCGCCGCGGAGCCAGAGGGTGGGGGCCGGGTTCGCCTCGCGAGTGCGGCGGGTGGCGAGTGCCGCGAGTTCTGTGGTGCGGCCCGTTCCGGGGGCGCCGACGAGGGCCAGGACAGTGGCGGTGGCCTTTCCGGTGCCGGTGCCGGTGCCGGTGCCTTCGGCGAAGGCCGACAGTTCCTTTGAGATGGTCGCGCGTTCGACTGGCTGGACGGGATCGGTGTATCCGCCTGCGAGTGCCGTGAACTGTGGTGACGCGGCTGCGGGTGCGTCGTGGCTGGTCGCGCCCACGCGGCGGTGGCCGCATGTCTGATCCAGCCCCGCGCCCCTTTGGGGCGCTCCATTGGGACGCGATGACATGTGGGGGGCGGACATGCTCGGGGCCGTGCGGCCTACGTAACCGGCCAAGGCGCCCTGCGGGCCGTCCTGGCCCACGGATGTGGCCGTCAGTTCCAGTACGCCTGCCAGGTTGAGGTCGATGCCGTAGGCCGGGACCGTTGCCGCGTTGGTGGCCAGGAGGTCGGCCAGGGGGCCGCTGCCGGGGTGGTGGAGGGGGACGGCGAAGCCCACGTCCCGCTGGCCGGACTGGAGGGCGGTGCCGAGGACCGCCAGGACGGCGCCGGTCTCCGCGTCGAGGACCGGGCCGCCGGCCGCGCCGCCGCCCAGCCGGAGCGCGTCCCGGCCCGCCGTGCCGATCGCCAGCTCCAGGGCGTCTTCGAGGAGATGGAAGCGGTCGGTGGCGGTGTACGTCACCTGGGTCGCGGCCAGTACCCGGGCCTCGCGCCAGCGGTCTGCGGCGAGGCGTACGTAGGTGCCGGCCGGGATGCGCTCCCGCACGGTGATCGGCAGCGGGTCCACGGCCAGGCCCTCGGTGCGGACCAGGGCCAGGTCGAAGGCGGGCAGCGGGACGACGGCGTCCGAGCCGACCACGCAGGTGCGGTCACCGGCCGCGTGCAGCACGATCCGGGCGAGGCCGTCGACGGCCTCGTGACTCGTGATGAGCGTCCCGTGGTGATCGGCCAGGAAGCCGGTGCCGCGTGGGCGACCGGCGAGGTCGCGGACCCGGACCAGCCGCTCGTCGAGCCCTGGCGCCGTCTCCTTCTCCGCTTCCCGGGTCGCGTCCGCCGTCCGGCGACCACTCCCGGTCCGCGGGCCCCGTCCCGCCATGATCGAACCTCCCCGCCCGTACACCCGTGCCCTTGTCTCCGGCTGTCTTCGACCGTAGGCGCGAAATGATCAGCGGGACAGAGCGGGCCTCGAACGCGCCCCCCTCCGCTCCCCCGGTTCACTCCGAGCGCCTGCTCGGTCGGGTGAATAGCCCGGGGCGGGTGGATACACCCTAGGGGTGGGGGAACCGAGGGGGGACCGTGGAGCGGCGGCGGCGTCAGACCCCGTGGTCGCCGCTCCACGGGCAGGGCTCAGGTGAAGACGGCGAGGCTCTTCGCCTTACCCTTCTGCTCCTCGACGAGCGCCAGGAAGCGGCCCTCGGGGTCGAACACGGCGACGGGGCCGGTGCCCGCGTACTCGTCGGGCATCTCCAGGCGCACGCCGTTGGTGAGCAGCCGGGCCCGCCTGGCGTCAGCGTCCCAGCGCCGGAAGGCGGCCCCGGCGGCCTCGGCGATCGGCATCACGGTCAGCTCCTGCTGGAGCTGGTCGAGGGTGCGCGCGGAGTCCAGCTTGTACGGCCCGACGCGGGTGCGGCGCAGCGCGGTGAGGTGGCCGCCGACGCCCAGGTCGGCGCCGAGGTCGCGGGCGAGGGCGCGGATGTAGGTGCCGGAGGAGCAGACGACGGAGACGACCAGGTCGAGAACGGGGGTGCCGTCCTCGGCGACGGCGTCCCGCACGTCGTACACCGCGAAGGAGGAGACGGTCACCGGGCGGGCCGGGATGTCGAAGTCCTCGCCGTCCCGGGCGCGTTTGTACGACCGTACGCCGTCGATCTTGATGGCGCTGACCTTGGAGGGGACCTGCATGATGGCGCCGGTCAGCTTGGCGATGCCGGCGTCGACGGCCTCACGGGTGACCTCGGAGGCATCGGTGGACGAGGTGATCTCGCCCTCGGCGTCGTCCGTGACCGTGTTCTGGCCGAGGCGGATCGTCCCCAGGTACTCCTTCTCGGTGAGGGCGAGGTGCCCGAGGAGCTTGGTCGCCCGCTCGATGCCGAGGACGAGGACGCCCGTGGCCATCGGGTCGAGGGTGCCGGCGTGCCCGACGCGCCGGGTGCGGGCGATGCCCCGCATCTTGGCGACGACGTCGTGCGAGGTGAAGCCCGACGGCTTGTCGACGATGACAAGGCCGTCGGGCGGGGTGGGCTTGCTGGTCATTCGGTGGCGTCGTCCGTCTCGTCGGCGTCGTCCTCGCCCGGCTTCTTGTACGGGTCGGCCTCACCGGCGTAGGCGGCGCCCGCGGAGGCCTCGCGGACCTTCGCGTCGGACTGGCGCGCCCGGTCGAGGAGGTCCTCGATGTTCCGGGCGGTGTCCGGGAGGGCGTCCGCCACGAAGGCGAGGGTCGGCGTGAACTTCACGCCGGCGGCGCGGCCGACCTCGGACCGGAGAATGCCCTTGGCGCTCTCCAGACCGGCGGCGGCGGCCTTCCGCTCCTCCTCGTCGCCGTACACCGTGTAGAAGACGGTCGCCTCCCGAAGGTCACCCGTGACCCGGGTGTCCGTGATGGTGACGTGCGAGCCGAGCCGCGGGTCCTTGATCCCGCGCTGCAGCTTCTGGGCCACCACCTCTCGGATGAGGTCCGCCAGCCTTTTCGCCCGCGCGTTGTCGGCCACTGGTCCGTCTCCCGTTCTTTCTTCTTGTCGTTCTCAGGTCTAGTCGTCGTCGCCGTGGAAGCGCCGTCGGACCGCCAGCAGCTCCACCTCGGGGCGGCCGGCGACCAGCCGTTCGCACCGGTCGAGTACGTCGGTCAGGTGCGCGGCGTCGCCGGAGACCAGGGCAAGGCCGATACCGGCCCTGCGGTGAAGGTCCAGGTGGTCCACCTCGGCCGCGCTCACGGCGTACTTCCGCTGGAGTTCGGCGACGATCGGGCGGACGACGGAGCGCTTCTCCTTGAGCGAGTGGATGTCGCCGAGGAGGAGGTCGAAGGACAGAGTCCCCACGTACATGTGTGTCCGGTTAACCCGCCGGTACGGGATCGATGGCCCTGCCAGGAACGGTACCCCGTCCCTGCCGGGGGCTCGACCGACTTTCCCCAGCCGTCACAGGGGCTCGGCCGCGGCCCGGGCCTAGAGGTGGCCGACACGGGGCTCCGCCCCGCGGCGGGGCCTCTCGGCCCACCGGGTCGGGCGGGTGGGTGGGAAAAGTGCCGGCCGACGGCACCGAAGTCCCGTCGGCCAGCTACCAACCGTAGGCCTTACACCCGCGGCTTCTCGCGCATCTCGTACGTCGCGATGACGTCGTCGATCTTGATGTCGTTGAAGTTGCCGAGGTTGATACCGCCCTCGTAGCCTTCGCGGATCTCGGTGACGTCGTCCTTGAAGCGGCGCAGGCCCTCGATGTTGAGGTTCTCCGCGATCACCTTGCCGTCGCGGACGAGGCGTGCCTTCGTGTTGCGCTTGACCTCGCCCGAGCGGATGAGGACACCGGCGATGTTGCCCAGCTTGGACGACTTGAAGACCTCGCGGATCTCCGCCGTACCGAGCTCGACCTCCTCGTACTCCGGCTTCAGCATGCCCTTCAGGGCCGCCTCGATCTCCTCGATCGCCTGGTAGATGACCGAGTAGTACCGGACGTCCACACCCTCGCGCTCGGCCATCTGCGCCGCGCGGCCGGCCGCGCGGACGTTGAAGCCGATCACGATGGCGTCGGAGCCCATCGCCAGGTCGATGTCGGACTCCGTGACCGCACCGACGCCGCGGTGCAGGACGCGGATGTCGACCTCTTCGCCGACGTCCAGCTGGAGCAGGGAGGACTCCAGGGCCTCGACGGAACCAGAGGCGTCACCCTTGATGATCAGGTTCAGCTGCTGGACCTCGCCGGCCTTGAGCACCTTGTCCAGGTCCTCCAGGGACACGCGGCGCGTGCGCTTCGCGAAGGCCGCGTTGCGCTCGCGGGCGGCGCGCTTCTCCGCGATCTGGCGGGCCGTACGGTCCTCCTCGACCACGAGGAAGTTGTCGCCGGCACCCGGGACGTTGGTCAGACCCAGGACCTGCACCGGCGTGGAGGGGCCGGCCTCGGCGACGTTGTTGCCGTTGTCGTCGAGCATGGCGCGGACGCGACCGTAGGCGTCGCCCACGACCATCGTGTCGCCGACCCGCAGCGTGCCTCGCTGGACGAGGACCGTCGCCACGGCACCGCGGCCGCGGTCGAGGCGGGACTCGATCGAGATGCCCTGCGCGTCCTGGTTCGGGTTGGCCCGCAGGTCGAGCGAGGCGTCGGCGGTCAGGACGACCGCTTCCAGCAGCTCGTCGATGTACAGACCCTGCTTGGCGGAGATGTCGACGAACATGGTGTCGCCGCCGTACTCCTCGGCCACCAGGCCGTACTCGGTCAGCTGACCGCGCACCTTGGTCGGGTCGGCGCCCTCGACGTCGATCTTGTTGACCGCGACGACGATCGGGACGTCGGCCGCCTTGGCGTGGTTGAGCGCCTCGACCGTCTGCGGCATGACGCCGTCGTTGGCCGCGACGACCAGGATCGCGATGTCGGTCGACTTCGCACCACGGGCACGCATGGCGGTGAACGCCTCGTGACCCGGGGTGTCGATGAAGGTGATCTTGCGCTCTTCCTCGTTGACCTCGGTCGAGACCTGGTAGGCACCGATGTGCTGGGTGATGCCGCCGGCCTCGCCCGCGATGACGTTCGTCTTGCGGATCGCGTCGAGCAGTCGGGTCTTACCGTGGTCGACGTGACCCATGACGGTCACGACCGGCGGACGGACCACCAGGTCGTCCTCGCCGCCCTCGTCCTCGCCGAACTCGATGTCGAAGGACTCAAGCAGCTCGCGGTCCTCCTCCTCGGGGCTGACGATCTGAACCGCGTAGTTCATCTCGCCGGCGAGGAGCTGCAGGGTCTCGTCGGAGACGGACTGCGTGGCCGTGACCATCTCGCCGAGGTTCATCATGACCGCGACGAGGGACGCCGGGTTGGCGTTGATCTTCTCCGCGAAGTCGGTGAGCGACGCGCCGCGGGAGAGACGGATGGTCTCGCCGTTGCCGCGCGGCAGCATCACGCCGCCGACGCTCGGGGCCTGCATGGCCTCGTACTCCTGGCGACGCTGCCGCTTCGACTTGCGGCCGCGACGCGCCGGACCGCCGGGACGGCCGAAGGCGCCCTGCGTGCCACCACGGCCGCCGGGACCGCCCGGACGTCCGCCGAAGCCGGGACGACCGCCGCCGCCAGCGCCGGGACCGCCGCCGAAGCCGCCGCCACCGCCGCCGGGGCCACCGCCGCCGGGACGACCGGCGAAGCCGCCGCCACCGCCGGGACGGGCGCCGCCGCCACCGCCGCCGGGACGACCGGCGAAGCCGCCGCCACCGGGACGACCGGCACCGCCGGGACGACCCGCACCGCCGGGACCGCGACCGCCGCCACCGGGGCCGGGACGCGGGCCGGCAGCGGGACGCTGCGGCATCATGCCGGGGTTCGGACGCGGGCCCGCGGAGCCGCCGCCGGGACGCGGACCGCCCTGCGGACGGGGCATGCCGGACGGGCTCGGACGGGAACCGCCGGGAGCCTGCGGACGCGGACCGCCACCCTGGGCGCCGGGCGCCTGGGGACGGGGACCGCCGCCGGGGGCACCGGGGCCACCCGGACGCGGACCACCCTGCGGGCGCGGGGCCTGCGGGCGGGCCATGCCGGTGGAGCCACCGGACGTGAAGGGGTTGTTGCCGGGACGCGGGCCGGCCGGACGGGCACCGCCCGGACGGGGGGCCTGGCCGCCGGGACGCGCGGCACCCTGACCCGGACGCGCATCGCGCTGGCCGGGGGCCGGACGGCCACCGGGACGCGGGGCACCCTGGCCGGGACGCGGACCGCCACCCTGCGGGCGCGAGCCCTGCGGGGCGGCCGGGCTCTGCGCCGCGGCGGCCGGAGGCGCCGGCGGTGCCGTGAACTCGGGCGCGGCCGGAGCCGGACGCGGCGCGGGCTTCGGACCCGGGACCGGACGCGGGCCGGAGGCGGCCGGCGCAGGGGTGACCGGAGCCGGTGCCGGAGCCGAGGGCGCCTGCGGAGCCGCGGGCGCCGCCGGAGCCTGGGCCTCGGCCTGCGGCTGCGGGGCGGCCGGACGCGGGGCGCCCGGCTTGGGGGCACCCGGACGGGCCGCCTGCGCCGGAGAGGGCGCGCCGGGCCTGGGTGCAGCCTTGCGCGGGGCGGGCTTGCCCGCGGACTTGCCACCGCCCTGGAAGGCGTCTGTCAGCTTGCGTACAACGGGCGCCTCGATCGTCGAGGACGCCGAACGGACGAATTCACCGAGTTCCTGGAGCTTGGCCATGACGACCTTGCTCTCGACCCCGAACTCCTTGGCGAGTTCGTATACCCGGACCTTAGCCACTTCGCTCCTTTTAGGTCCGGGTGTGTCCGGACCGTCGCTACTTCATGGGCGTACTCATCGCGTGCTCATCGAGTGCTCATCGCAATCTCGACCTACTTCCAACTCGCGGGGTACCAGAGCCGCACGGACGTTCCGAACGACGCTTCTTACGGTGTTACTGCTCGACGTACCGGCGCAACGCCTTTACGTCCAGCGGGCCCGGGGCGCGCAGCGCCCGCGGGAGTGCCCGGCGGCGCACCGCCTGGTCCAGACAGACCTGGGCGGGGTGTACATATGCACCCCGGCCGGGCAGCGTACCGCGAGGATCAGGGACGCATTCGTCCCCGACCGCCACGATCCGCAGCAGTTCGGTCTTGGCCGCTCGCTGCCTGCACCCCACACAGGTGCGCTCAGGGCATGCGCGGGCACGCGTCCGGCCAGACACTGGTAAGTCTACCTCCCCGCACCGACCTCACCCCTTCGGGGCAAAGATCGAACGGCTGTTGTCGTAATCCAAGCCACCTGCGGCTGGGAACTATTCCCCTCGTCCGAGTGAACCCCGGAGGAGGCGAGGGGCACCTGCCCGGCTAGCTACTCGGACACCTGTTCGGTGTCCGGGCGGATGTCGATGCGCCAGCCGGTGAGCCGGGCGGCCAGCCGGGCGTTCTGTCCCTCTTTGCCGATCGCCAGCGACAGCTGGTAGTCAGGCACGGTCACCCGGGCGGACCGGGACGCCAGGTCCACGACCTCCACCTTGGAGACACGGGCCGGGGACAACGCGTTCGCCACCATCTCCGCCGGGTCGTCCGACCAGTCGACGATGTCGATCTTCTCACCGTTGAGCTCGCCCATGACGTTGCGGACCCGGCCGCCCATGGGGCCGATACAGGCGCCCTTGGCGTTCAGACCCGAACGGGTGGAACGGACCGCGATCTTCGTACGGTGACCCGCCTCGCGGGCGATGGCGGCGATCTCGACGGACCCGTCGGCGATCTCCGGCACCTCCAGCGCGAAGAGTTTCTTCACCAGGTTCGGGTGGGTGCGGGAGAGCGTGACGGAGGGGCCACGGACGCCCTTCGCCACTCGCACCACGTACGACCGCAGCCGCATCCCGTGCGGGTAGGTCTCACCGGGGACCTGCTCCTGCACCGGCAGGATGGCCTCCAGCTTGCCGATGTCGACGAGCACGTTCTTCGGGTCGCGGCCCTGCTGGACCACTCCGGTGACGATGTCGCCCTCGCGGCCGGCGTACTCGCCGAGCGTGGCGTCGTCCTCGGCGTCGCGCAGCCGCTGCAGGATCACCTGTTTGGCGGTGGTGGCGGCGATCCGCCCGAAGCCCGACGGGGTGTCGTCGAACTCACGCGCCTCCTGCCCCTCCTCCAGGTCCTCGGGGTCCTCCTTCGCCCACACGGTCACGTGCCCGGTGTTCCGGTCGAGCACCACGCGCGCGTGGCGGCGGCTTCCCTCGGTGCGGTGGTAGGCGATGAGGAGGGCCGACTCGATCGCCTCGACCAGCAGGTCGAAGGAGATCTCCTTCTCCCGCACCAAGCCCCGCAGGGCGCTCATGTCGATGTCCACGGCTACGCCTCCTCCTCTTCCGTCATGTCCTTCTTGTCCTTGCGGTTGAACTCGACCTGCACACGCGCCTTGTCGATCTCGGCGAACCCGAGTCTGCGGCTGGTGGCCTTGCGGCCCTTGACGCCGGGCACCTCCAGGTCGAGGCCCGCGTCGTCGACGTCCAGGATCCTGGCGACCAGTTCCCCGCCCTCGGCCAGCTGGAACAGCACCAGGCGGTCCACGGCGCGCAGGTAGTGCCGGTGCTCGGTGAGCCGGCGCTCCGCGCCGGGGGTGCCGACCTCCAGGGTGTACTCCCCCTCGCCCATCGCGTCCGTCTCGTCGAGCTTCGCCGAGAGCTCACGGCTCACATCGGCGATCCGGTCCAGATCCGCCCCGGTGTCGGAGTCGACGACGACGCGCAGCACACGCTTGCGTCCGACGGAGTCCACGGCGATCTCTTCGAGATCCAGTCCCTGGGAGGTCACGAGCGGTTCCAGTAGCTCTCGCAGCCTCTCGCTCTGGGTGGTGCTCATCCGGGTGACTCCTCGGCCGCGTGTGCTGTTGTGGGATGGGTCGTGTGTCTGGTCAAAGGGTATCGGGTCGCGGGGGGTGTTGCGTGCGGGTGCCTCCGGCGGTGGGGCCGGGCGCCTGAGGGGGCGGGAGCTGTGGTCATCAGGCGGGTGCGGGTGGTTTGTGGCTGGTCGCGCCCACGCGGCGGAGCCGCACACCGATACGGCCCCGCGCCCCTTTGGTCGGCTGCAGCGGGGGGCGTCGAGGCGGTGACGTCAGTTGCGGGGGTGCACGGGTAACGTGATCACAGTCGGGTGCATGTGCGCCCGTGTGTTCGTACGAGCCCCCTGAGGACGTCTGCCGTGTCGTTCCCCTCGCTGTTGCGCAGAAGGAGCCTGATCGTTTCGGTGGCCTCGGCTTCCGTGCTGGTGGGCTGCTCCACTGATTCGGACTCTGCCGGGAGCGGCGGGAGTACGTCGGTGTCCGCGCGGGCACGAGCGCGTGCGGCGCGGGACAGCCGGGGGCTGTTGCGGCAGTACGACGCCGTACTCGCCGCCCACCCGGCGCTCGCGGAGCGGTTGCGGCCGCTGCGGGCGGAGGTGGCGGCACACGCGGTGGCGTTCGAGGAGGGGACGGCCTCGCCCACGGCGACCGGTTCGCCGTCGGCCACGGCGTCCGCGTCGCCCTCGCCGACCGTGCCCGCCGACGAGAAGTCCGCGCTCGCCGCGCTGGCCACCGCCGAGCGGAGCCTTGCCGACCAGCGGGCCAAGGCGCTGCTGGACGTGCCGGGCGAACTGGCGCGGCTGCTGGCCGGAGTGGCGGCGGCCGGGGCCGGGCACGCGTACCTGCTGACGACGAAGGGGGACCGGTGAGCGACGAGGCGAAGGCGGGCCTGCTCCGGGCGCTCCAGGCGGCGCTGGCCGCCGAACACGCGGCGGTCTACGGCTACGGCGTCGTCGGCGGCCGGATCGGCGGGCAGCGGCAGGCCGAGGCGCGCTCGGCGTACGACGCGCACCGGGCCCGCCGGGACGCGCTGGTCCGCGAGGTACGGGACCTGGGCGGTACGCCCGTCGCCGCGAGCGCGGCGTACGCGCTGCCGTTCGCCGTCACGGACCCGGCGACGGCCGTACGGCTCGCCGCCGAGCTGGAGGAGCGGGTGGCCGACGTGTACTCCGACCTGGTCCGGGCATCCTCCGGCGAGCGGCGCGGCGCGGCGGCCGCGGCGCTGCGCGAGGCCGCGGTGCGGGCGGTGCGCTGGAGCGGGGAGAGCGTAGCCTTCCCTGGGCTCGCCGAGCGGGCGGGCTCCGGGGCGACGGCCGGTGGGTCGGCCTCGCCCTCGGTCTCGGCTTCGGCTTCGGTGACTCCCTAGAGCTGGAAAGGAACGACTCGCGTATGGCTTTCGAACCGCCGCGGCGCCTGGTGAGGGCGCTCGGTGAGACGGCGCCGGACGGTGACGAGTGGCTGGAGAAGCTGCCGGGTGCGGTGGAACAGGCCGTTGCGCTACGCGAGTTGACCGTGGAGCGGGTGCAGGTGCCGGGTGGGCGCAGCAGTGTGGTGCTGCTGGTGCGGCGGGCGGACGACACGCCTGCCGTGCTGAAGCTGGCGCCGCGACGGGCCCGGCCGGAGAGCGAGGCCGCGGCGCTGGCGCACTGGGGTGGGCTCGGAGCGGTACGGGTGCTGGAGGCCGACGGGGCCGCGGGGGTGCTGCTGCTGGAACGGCTGCATCCGGAGGTGTCGGTGCGGTCGCTGCCCGAGGCGAAGGCGTTGCTGGAGGCGGCGGGGACACTGCGGCGGCTCTGGGTGGACCCGCCGTCGGGGCACGCGTTCGAGACCGTGGCCGAGCGCACCGGGCGGCAGGCCGCGGCGATGACCCGGTCGGCCGCCGACACCGAGGTAGCGCCGCTGGTGTCGGCGGCGGTCGCGGCCCGGGAGGAGTTGCTGGCCGCGCCGCCCGAGGGACGGCTGCTGCACGGCACGTTCCGGCAGAGCAAGGTACTGGCCGGGGAGCGGATGCCGTGGCTGGCAGTGGGGCCGGATCCGGTGGTCGGGGAGTGCGCGTTCGATCTGGCGCGGTTGGTGCGGGACCGGGTGGAGGATCTGATCGCCTCGTCGTCCGGGGCGTCGATCACGCGGCGGCGGATCAAGCGGCTCGCGGAGTCGCTTGAGGTGGACCAGGAGCGGTTGCGGGGGTGGACGCTGTTCCGGGCGGTGGAGTCGGGTGTGCGGGCGCTTCGGGTGGGGCGGCCGAGGGATGCGGAGCTGTTGCTTGAATTCGCCGGGTGGGTCTGACGTTTTCGGCTGCGGGTTCGGTGGGGCTTGGCGCGCCCACGCGGCGGAGCCGCACATTGAACACAGCCCCGCGCCCCCGGGGAATTACTCCTCCCCCAGTTTCAAGGCGAGGACCGGACAGTCGGCCGCTGCCCTGCGCGCTCGTTTCCTTGTGCGGGGTGGTATCGGCCGACCGTCCAGCAGCGGGTAGCCCCATTCGTCCAGGCTGATGTGTTCCGGGAGGAGTTCCGCGCAGAGGCCGTGGGCCTGGCAGGAGGTCCAGTCGATGGTGATGTGCTGGTCCATGTCAGATCCGCTCGGTCGGGACGGGGAGGAGAGGGGTGCGGTCGGTTGCGGTGCAACGGCCGTTCGCATGGGCGTCGAGTTCCGTCGCGAACGTCGTGAGTGCGCTGCGTACCAGGCGGATCGTGCCGTCGGGGTGGTGGCAGGCTCCTCTGCCCTCGACCAGGCCTGCCCAGCGGGAGATGTCGGTGCGGGTGCTGCCCTGCGGGCCGGGTTCGGCCAGGGTCTGGAAGGCGGCGGCGATGCGCGGGAGGCCGTTGAGGCAGGGGCCGCACTGGCCCGCCGACTGCAGGGCCAGGTAACGGAGGATGCGGGCGGTCTCGGTCACTCCGCAGCGGTCGGTGGGAAGGGCGGCCAGCACGCCCGCGCCCAGGTAGGCGGAGGACAGCGGGACCTGGGCGGCCTCGGCGGCCGGGATCCAGGTGCCGTGGTAACCGCCGAGCAGGACCGCGGACGCCCCCTCCAGCGGCAGGAGCCGGCCGACGGGAATGCCGAACGGCGCCTCCGCGACCCGGACTTCGCGGCCCGGCACATGCAGGGTGCACAGGGCGCTGCCGGGTTCGCCGGGGGTGCCGGCCGAACGGAACCAGTCGGCGCCGTAGCGGGCGATCAGGGCGAGGTGGGCGAGAGTCTCGACGTTCTGGACGAGGGTGGGGGCGCGCCGCACCCCGCGTTCGCGGACCGGCGGGTCCGGGTGGGTGGGGCGGGCGTGGCCGCCGGAGAGGTACTGGACGAGGGCCGAGGCCTGGCCGGCGAGGAAGCGGGCGGGCAGGCGTACGACCTGCACGCGCACCGGGTCGCGGCGTTGGGCCACCGCCTTCTCCAGGTAGGAGGCGCCGTCCTCGACGGCGAGGTAGGCCTCCGCCGCGCCGATCGCCTCGGCCGCCGACTGCAGCCCGTCCAGGACCAGATGGGGCGACAGCCGGAGCAGGCTCTTGTCCTTGTGGCTGGCCGGCTCGCTCTCCGCGCCGTTCGCGACGACGATCGGCGCGCGTCCGGCGCGGCGGGCCGCGTCGGCGACCGCGACGAACTTCCGGTACGCCGGGAAGCCCGCCCCGCCGCGTCCGGTGAGCCCGGATTCGGCCAGGGTACGGAGAAGGGCCGCCGGATCGCCGTACGCGAGGGGGCCGTAGCGCTGTTCGTGCGTGGTGAGGTCGGCCGGGGCGCCGCCGGGGGCCAGCAGGCGCGGCGGCATGTGGACGTCGGTGAAGAGCATGGTCATCAGTGGGCGCCTTCGGTGTGCAGGAGTGCGGCGGGGCTCCGGCGGGCGGCTCGGACGGCCTGGGCGGTGCGCAGGGCGAAGGCCGTGAGCACCGTCGCCACGCAGGTGACGGTCAGCCAGGTCATCCAGTCGGTACCGGCGTCCGTGCCGATGCCGATGCCATGGACCAGGGCGACCGGCCAGGAGGCGTACGCCAGCCAGTGCACGGCCCGCCAGGTGCGGTGGCCGAGGCGGTCGCGCAGGAGGCTGGTGATCACGACGGCCAGCATGAGGTCGAAGGCGACCGTGCCGAGGCCGAGCCAGAGCGGCTGGTAGTCGGAGACGAAGGGGACGACGGCGTCCAGCGCCGTGATGTTCACATAGCCGTCGACGATCGCCACGGTGATGTGCAGGGCCAGGAACGCGGTGGCCGAGAGGGAGAGGGTGCGGTGGAGGGCGACGGTGCCGAAGCGCGGCAGGCCGGGCAGACGGGTGCGCAGGCGGACGGCGATGCCGAGGAGGACGACCACCGTGAAGAGGACCAGGCAGACGGCGCCGGTGGCGCGGTTGGCGTACCAGAGGGTCTCGGAGGTCACGCCGCCGCCTCCAGCGCCGCGCGGGGGGCGGGCCAGCCGGGCGTGGTGACGACGGTGCCGTGGTGCGCCACCAGGCGGGCCGGCAGACCGAGGCGGGTCAGCCAGCGTTCCGCGCCCACGCCCTTGACCAGGGCCGCCGTGCTGGCCGCGTTGGCGTCGGCGCAGGTGTCCGCGGCCACCGAGACCGTACGCCACGGCGAGCGGACCGGCAGTCCGGTGCGCGGGTCGACGATGTGGTGGAGGTCGTAGCCGCCGCGCTGCCAGCGACGGGCGCCGGTGCCGGAGGTCGCGAGGCCTCCGGAACGCAGACCGACAGTGTCGTACGACCCCTGCGCGGGCGTCTCGTCCACCGGTCCGGTGACGTCCTGAACCCGGATCTGCCAGCCGTCCGCCGGGGGTGCGCCGGCGACGGCGGTGTCGCCGCCGAGGCTCACCAGCACCCCGCAGCCGGCCGTGTCGGCCAGCATCCGCGCGGCCCGGTCGGCGGCCCAGGCCTTGGCCGTCGCGCCCAGGTCGAGTCGCACGCCCTCGGGGACGGTGACCGTGCCGGTCGCGCGGTCGAGGGTGACCCTGCGCCAGCCGGGGGCGCGGCGCACCCGCAGGGAGACCGGGCGGTCGTCCTCGCGGACGAGGGTGAAGTCGCGGTCGTAGCCGATCGCGTCCATCGCCGAGCCGACCGTGGGGTCCACCGCGCCGTCCGTCGCCTCGGCGGCGCGCAGGGCGACGGCGAGGGCCTCGGCGAGCAGCGGGCTGACCCGGACCGGGCGGCCGTGGGCGGTGTCGAGGGCGGCCAGTTCGGAGTCGGCGCGGAACCGGCTGCAGGCCGCGTCCACCTCGGCGAGCTGCCGGGCGAGGAGCAGGTTGCAGGAAGCCAGCAGAGCCGGGTCGGTGAGGACCAGGCGGACGGTGGTGCCGAGTGCGCGCCACTCGGCGGCGGCCGTCGGCCGGGGGGCGACGGTGGGGGTCATGACGCCCCCGAGGTGGAGTCGGTGGAGCCGCTGCCGGAGGTGAGGCCGCCGGAGGAGGACTGGAGGTCCGAGCTGGACGAACTGGACGAGTCCGTCGACTTGGAGGACGAGGAACTCCCCGTGCCCGACGTCGAGTTGGAGCTGTCGCCGGAGCTGCTGGAGCTCGACGTCGTACCGCTGCCGCTGCTCGCCGTCGTCCCGGCGTCCGACTGCATCGTGCCGACCAGGGCGAACACCCCGGCCGCCGCGGCGAGCGTGACCGCCGCCGCCAGCGCCGCCGTACGCCGCGTCCCCCGGCGGACCGCCGCGACGGCGCCCCGTTCCCGCCGGTCCCCCGGCTGGCTGCCTTGCACTCTCTCGGCCATGACCGATCCCCTCCTGCGTGACTTTCTGTCACGCATTACGTTCGGGTATCGACCTGAGAGAAGTCTGTGAGGAGTCCATACGGATCGGAAGAACTGTCTGAGACGTTCGTCAACGACCCGGGACTAATGTCCCCGGCTTGCACAACGGGCGCCACTGGCCGTGGTGCTGCGCTTGCGTCCTGTCCCACGCCCGGGTCCGGGAGGTGGGTCTGGGGCGGTTGACTGCGCCCCGCGTCGCCACAACTCCCACGCTCTGGCGCGGATGTTGCGGGAGCCGTTCCGGTCCGCGTGATCAACGAATCCGCAGGACCGACACGCGAACCAGGCCTGCGAGACCCGGTTCGCCCTGTGGACGTGCCTGCACTCGGCGCAGGTACGGGAGGTGTACGCCGGATCGACGTACACCACCGGCACCCCGGCCTTGCGAGCTTTGTACGCGATGAACTGCCCCAGCTGGGCGAAGGACCAGCTGGAGTGGGTGGCCCGTTGGGGTTTGCGAAGCCGTACCCGTTCGCGGATGCCCGTAAGGTCCTCCAGGGCGATCCCGCGACCGGTGCGTTCTGCCTCGGCCACCACATGCTTAGCGATCTTGTGGTTGATGTCCTTCGCCCGCCTCGCCTCCTTGTGCCCCCGTTTCTTCAAACGGCGCTTGGCGGACGGGGTGTTCTTCTTCTGCAGCTTGGTACGCAGCGCGCGCTCCCGGACGCGGATGCGGTTGAGCTCCCGTCCGGCCATGATCTCGCCGTCGCTGGTGGTGGCGATGTTGACGATACCCAGGTCAATGCCGAGGAAGTCCACCGGATCGGTGGCGGACGACGACGGCCGCCGGTGGGTCACCGGCGGCCGCTGTGGCAGGAGTTGGGTCAGTTCGCGGTCACGCGGGCGATCGCCTCGTCCACCGTGAGCTCCTCACGCTCGCCCGTCTTGCGGTCCTTGAGCTCCAGGACGCCCTCGCCCGAGCGGCGGCCCGCGATCAGGATCTGCGGAACGCCGATGAGTTCGGCGTCGGTGAACTTCACGCCCGGGGAGACCCCGGCCCGGTCGTCGACCAGGACGCGCAGCCCGGCCGCCCGCAGCTTCTCCGAGACGTCCAGGGCGAGTTCGATCTGCAGGGCCTTGCCGGCGGCGACGACGTGCACGTCGGCCGGGGCGACCTCACGAGACCAGACCAGGCCCTTCTCGTCGGCGGTCTGCTCGGCCAGGGCGGCGACGGCGCGGGAGACGCCGATGCCGTAGGAGCCCATCGTCACGCGGACCGGCTTGCCGTTCTGGCCGAGGACGTCGAGCTTGAGGGCGTTGGTGTACTTCTGGCCCAGCTGGAAGATGTGGCCGATCTCGATGGCGCGGTCCAGCTTCAGGCCGGTGCCGCACTTCGGGCAGGGGTCGCCCTCCAGCACGACCACGACGTCCACGTACTCGTCGACCTCGAAGTCACGCCCGGCCACCACGTTCTTGGCGTGCGTGCCCGCCTTGTTGGCGCCGGTGATCCAGGCCGTGCCCGGGGCCACCCGCGGGTCGGCGATGTACTTCACCTTCTCGCCGAGGCCCTGCGGGCCGACGTAGCCGCGGACCAGGTCGGGACGGCCCGCGAAGTCGGACTCGGTGACCAGCTCGACGGCGGCCGGGGCGAAGTGCTCCTCGACCTTGCCCATGTCGACCTCGCGGTCACCCGGCACGCCGATGGCCACGATCTCGCCGTCGACCTTCACCAGGAGGTTCTTCAGCGTGTCGGAGGCCTGGACGCCGAGGTGGGCGGCGAGGGTCTCGATGGTCGGGGTGTCCGGGGTGGGGATCTCTTCGAGGGTGGGCACGCCGGTGGCGTCGACCGGCTTCAGCGTGTACGAGATCGCCTCGGTGTTCGCCGCGAAGTCGCAGTTCGGGCAGTCGGCGAAGGTGTCCTCGCCGGCCTCGGCCGGGGCCAGGAACTCCTCCGACTTCGAGCCGCCCATCGCGCCGGCGGTGGCGGCGACGATGCGGTAGTCGAGGCCGAGGCGCTCGAAGATCCGCTGGTAGGCCGCGCGGTGCAGGGCGTACGACTTGGCCAGCCCCTCGTCGTCCAGGTCGAAGGAGTACGAGTCCTTCATCAGGAACTCACGGCCGCGCAGGATGCCGGCGCGCGGGCGGGCCTCGTCCCGGTACTTGTTCTGGATCTGGTACAGGATGACCGGCAGGTCCTTGTAGGAGGACGCCTGGTCCTTCACCAGCAGGGTGAAGATCTCCTCGTGGGTGGGGCCGAGGAGGTAGTCGCCGCCCTTGCGGTCCTGGAGGCGGAACAGCTCCTGGCCGTACTCGTCCCAGCGGCCGGTCGCCTCGTACGGCTCCCGGGGCAGGAGGGCCGGGAGCAGCACCTCCTGGGCGCCGATCGCGTCCATCTCCTCGCGGACGATCCGCTCGATGTTGGACAGCACCTTCAGGCCGAGCGGCAGCCAGGACCAGATTCCGGCCGCGGTACGGCGGACATAGCCGGCGCGGACGAGGAGCTTGTGGCTGAGGACCTCGGCGTCCGCCGGGTCGTCACGCAGCGTCTTCGCCATCAACTGGGACATGCGTTGGACCGGTGCGTTCGCCATGGTTCTCGTACTCCTGCCGGAAAAGGTTGATGGCAAGGAGGTTAGCCGGGCTTGCTGTGCCGGTGGAAATCCGTTAACGGCGACGGGGTCACTTACGGCGCAGCGGCAGGGGCGCGCCCATCACGGCGTACGGCTTCGGGGCGCTGGGGAAATGCACCCGGCGGGCCAGGTCGACGTAGCCGAGGGAGTGGTACAGGCCGCGGGCCGGGCTGTCGGTGTCGATCGCGGAGAGGATCGAGCGGGGCTCGGTGGCGCCGTCGGTGATGAGCGTGATCAGCCGGCGGCCGATGCCGCGGTTCTGGTGGTGCGGGTGCACGTGCAGTTCGGTGATGACGAAGGAGTCGTCGAGCCAGTCGGCGTTGCCCTGGGCGCGGAGGTAGGGCTCCACGACGGTGGACCACCAGTGGGTGCGGGAGTTCGGCATGCCGTAGACGAACCCCACGAGCCGGCCTTCGGCCGTGGCACCGAGGGCCCTCGCCCCGGGGTACTGCATGTGGCGGAGGACGATCTGGCGGCGGACCGCCACCTCGTCGGGGCCCAGGCCGAAGGCGATCGCTTGGACCGCCAGGGCCTCGTCCACGTGGGAGGGGAGGTCCAGGGGGCCGATCACGAGGTCCATGGGGGGAGGTTACAGGGGGCGGAGCGTCGCCGTCCGGGTGCGGGTGGGTTGTGGCTGGTCGCGCTCACGCGGCGGCAGCCGCATGTCGAATACAGCCCCGCGCCCCTTTGGGGCGCGTTCTCCCCTGGTCCCGGTCAGAACAGCACGCTCATGAACGCGCCGACCTCCTGGAAGCCAACCCTCAGGTAGGTCCTTCTCGCGGCCGTGTTGAAGTCGTTGACGTAGAGGCTGGCGACCGGGGCCACGTCGGCCAGGGCGTAGCGCAGCACCGCCGCCATTCCGGGGGCCGCCAGGCCCATGCCCCGGTACTCGGGGGCGACCCACACGCCCTGGATCTGGCAGGCCTCGGCCGTCGCCGCGCCGATCTCCGCCTTGAAGACGACCTTGCCGTTGTCGTCGAGCCGGGCGAACGAGCGGCCGGAGCCGACGAGTTCGGCGACCCTCGCCTGGTAGAGGAGGCCGCCGTCGCCGGCCAGCGGGGAGACGCCCACCTCCTCCGTGAACATCGCCACGCACGCCGGCATGATCGCCTCCATCTCGTCCTTGCGGATGCGGCGGACGTACGGATCCGGGGCGATGCCGGCGGGCATGCGGTCGGTGACCATCAGGGGCTGCCGTCGGCGTACCTCGCGGGCCGGGCCCCAGTGCGGTTCCAGGAGGCGCCACAGTTGGGCGGTGGCCTCGGCGGGGCCGACGATCGAGGAGCAGCGGCGGCCGGCCCGGCGGGCCCGGTCGGCGAAGGCGCGGACGGCGCGCGGAGTGGTGCAGATCGGGACCAGGTTGGCGCCGGCGTAGCAGAGGGACGTGAGCATGCCGTCCTCGTACCAGCCCCACATCTCGCCGCCGAGGCGCCAGGGGTCGAGGCCGGCCACCTGGACACGTGAGGTCACGAAGGCGTTCGCGACCGGCTCGCGGTCGAGTACGGCGAGCGCGGCGTCCAGGTCACTCGGTTCGAGCACCCGTGAGGTGGTCTGCGTCAACACGTGCGGGGCCTCACGCTGAGGGGTTCTGCTGATCTCCGCACTGTACCTGCGGAAGCTTTGCCGTGCCGCCCAGTGTCCGTGAAGTGGCCGCCGGCTGGGGTTCCGCCCTGGGGGCTGCCGCCCCCGGACCCCCGCTGTCGGCCTCCGGCCTCGTCCTCAAACGCCGGACGGGCTGAAGGAAGAAACCTCAGCCCCTCCGGCGTTTGAGGAGCCCGCAGACGGCCTCAGCCCGCCACCGAAACCGACGGCTCCCCCGACTCCGTGCCCGCCGCCTCCATCTGCTCGGCCAGCTTCATGGCTTCCTCGATGAGGGTCTCGACGATCTTGGACTCGGGGACGGTCTTGATGACCTCGCCCTTGACGAAGATCTGGCCCTTGCCGTTGCCGGAGGCGACGCCGAGGTCGGCTTCGCGGGCCTCGCCGGGGCCGTTGACGACGCAGCCCATGACGGCGACGCGGAGGGGGACCTCCATGCCGGTGAGGCCGGCGGTGACCTCTTCGGCGAGCTTGTAGACGTCGACCTGGGCGCGGCCGCAGCTCGGGCAGGAGACGATCTCCAGGCCGCGCTGCTTGAGGTTGAGGGACTCCAGGATCTGGTTGCCGACCTTGACCTCCTCCACCGGGGGCGCGGAGAGGGAGACGCGGATCGTGTCGCCGATGCCCTGGGAGAGCAACGCCCCGAAAGCGACGGCCGACTTGATCGTGCCCTGGAACGCCGGGCCCGCCTCGGTCACGCCGAGGTGGAGGGGGTAGTCGCACTGGGCGGCCAGCTGCCGGTACGCCTCGATCATCACGACCGGGTCGTTGTGCTTGACGGAGATCTTGATGTCCCGGAAGTCGTGCTCCTCGAAGAGGGACGCCTCCCACAGGGCCGACTCCACCAGCGCCTCGGGGGTCGCCTTGCCGTACTTCTGGAGCAGGCGACGGTCCAGGGAACCGGCGTTCACGCCGATGCGGATCGGGGTGCCGTGGTCCTTGGCGGCCGCCGCGATCTCCTTGACCTTGTCGTCGAACTGCTTGATGTTGCCGGGGTTGACGCGGACGGCGGCGCAGCCGGCCTCGATCGCGGCGAAGACGTACTTCGGCTGGAAGTGGATGTCCGCGATGACCGGGATCTGGGACTTCCTGGCGATGGTCGCCAGCGCGTCCGCGTCGTCCTGGGTGGGGCAGGCGACCCGCACGATCTGGCAGCCGGAGGCGGTCAGCTCGGCGATCTGCTGCAGGGTGGCGCCGATGTCGGACGTACGGGTCGTGGTCATCGACTGGACCGAGACCGGGGCGTCTCCGCCGACCGCCACGGAGCCGACCTGGATCTGCCGGCTCTTCCGGCGCTCGGCGAGCTTGGTCGGAACGGACGGCATGCCGAGAGAAATCGCAGTCATCTGCTGTGCAACCCCAAGTCGTGGATCTAGGTCCAGGTCCGCCCGTCGGAGGCGGATTCCGGCGGGTTCCAGGCTTCGAGATTACGGCACCGGCACAGGAGCCAGCACATCCCCCATCCGTAAACCCACTCAATGGAGGCGGCCCGGAACAGAGTGTTCCGGGCCGCCTCGAACATCGTATGGCTAGGAGATTTTCACCGGGTTAACCACGTCGGCGATCAGGACGAGGAGGGTGAAGCAGACGAAGATGCCCGCCACCACGTAGGCCACCGGCATCAGCTTCGCCACGTCGAACGGACCGGGGTCCGGGCGGCGCAGCACCTTCGCCAGGTTCCGGCGCAGCGACTCCCACAGGGCGCCCGCGATGTGCCCGCCGTCCAGCGGCAGCAGCGGGAGCATGTTGAAGAGGAACAGGGACAGGTTGAAGCCGGCCACGAGCATCAGGGCCATCGCCAGTTGCTCGGTCGGCGGGATGTCCAGGGTGAAGATCTCCCCGCCGACCCGGGCCGCGCCGACCACGCCCATCGGGGAGTCCGGCTGGCGGGGGGCGCCGTCGAAGGCCGCGTCCCACAGGGCCGGGATCTTGCCGGGCAGGCTCGCGATGGAGTCGACGGCCTCACCGAGGCGGTCGCCCATCCAGGTCACCGAGTCGCCGAAGTCCTGGCGGACGATGCCGGTGGCGGCACTGAAGCCGAGGAAGCCGGCGGTGACGTACTGGCCCGAGACGATCTGGCCGCTGGAGTCCTTCTTGGCGACCTGGTTGGTGGCGATCTTCGCGTGCAGGGTGACGTCCTGGCCCTTGCGGTCCACGACGATCGCGACCTCCTTTCCGGGGGTGGACCGGATCAGGTCGGAGAGCTGGTTCCAGCTGGTGGTCTCGACACCGTTGAAGGAGAGGATCTTGTCACCGGCCTTGAGGCCCGCGGCGGCGGCCGGGGAGGCGGCGTCGGTCTTCTTGCAGGTGTCGCGGTTCTCGCTCTGCGCGATCACGCACTGGGAGACCGAGCTGACCGTGGTGGTCTGCTGGCTGATGCCGAAGCCCATCAGGACGGTGAGGAACAGCGCCACCGCCAGGATCAGGTTCATGAAGGGGCCCGCGAACATCACGATCACCCGCTTCCAGGGGGCGCGCGTGTAGAAGAGGCGGGTCTCGTCGCCGGGCTGGAGCTCCTCGAAGGCGGCCGAGCGGGCGTCCTCGATCATGCTGCGCCAGGGGGAGGTGGAGCGGGCGCTGATCCGGCCGTCCGCCCCCGGCGGGAACATGCCGATCATGCGGATGTAGCCGCCCAGCGGGACGGCCTTGATGCCGTACTCCGTGTCGCCCTTGCGCCGCGACCAGATGGTCGGGCCGAAGCCGACCATGTACTGCGGGACCCGGATGCCGAAGAGCTTGGCGGTGGAGAGATGCCCCAGCTCGTGCCAGGCGATCGAGACCAGCAGGCCGATCACGAAGACGACTATGCCGAGGATCATCATCAGGGCTGTCATGCACGCGCCTCCGCGGTCGCCTTCTGCGCTGTCAGTTCCCGGGCCCGGACCCGTGCCCAGGTCTCCGCTTCGAGTACGTCCGGCACGGTGAGCGAAGTTCCCGTACGAGGGGTGCCGTGCTCCTCGACCACCCGGGTCACGGTCTCCATGATGCCGTTGAAGGGCAGCAGACCGGCCCGGAATGCCTCGACGCACTCCTCGTTGGCCGCATTGAACACCGCCGGCGCGGTGCCCGCGAGCTCACCGACGTGCCGGGCCAGGTTCACGGACGGGAAGGCCTCGTTGTCCAGAGGGAAGAACTCCCAGGTGGACGCCTTGCTCCAGTCGAAGGCGGGCGCCGCGTCCGGGACCCGTTCGGGCCAGCCGAGACCGATGGCGATCGGCCCCCGCATGTCGGGGGGCGTCGCCTGCGCGATCGTGGATCCGTCCGTGAACTCGACCATCGAGTGGACATACGACTGCGGGTGCACGACCACCTCAATGCGGTCGAAGGGAATGTCGTAGAGGAGGTGCGCCTCGATGACTTCCAGCCCCTTGTTGACCAGGGTCGCGGAGTTGATCGTGATGACCGGTCCCATCGCCCAGGTGGGGTGGGCGAGTGCTTCCGCGACGGTCACCTGGGCCAGGTCGGCCTTGCCGCGGCCCCGGAAGGGTCCCCCGGAGGCCGTGACGACCAGCTTGCGGACGTCGGCCCGCGTCCCCGCGGCCAGCGACTGGAAGAGCGCCGCGTGCTCCGAGTCCACCGGGATGATCTGGCCGGGCTTGGCCAGCGCCTTGACCAGCGGACCGCCGACGATCAGCGACTCCTTGTTGGCGAGCGCGAGGGTGCGGCCCGCCTCCAGGGCGGCCAGCGTGGGCGCGAGGCCGATGGAGCCGGTGATGCCGTTGAGAACGGTGTGGCAGTCGGAGGCGGCGACCCGGGTGGCCGCGTCGGGTCCGGCGAGGATCTCGGGGAGCGGCTCACCGGGGCCGTGGAGCGCCGTGAGCGCCTCGCGCAGCGCCGGTACGACGTCCTCGCGGGCGACCGCGACGGTGCGCACCCGCAGCCGGTGCGCCTGCTCGGCGAGGAGGGCGACCCGGCCGCCGTGGGCGGACAGGGCGGTGACCCGGAAGCGGTCGGGGTTGCGCAGGACGAGGTCGATGGCCTGGGTGCCGATCGATCCGGTGGAGCCGAGGATCACCACGTCCTTGGGGCCGTCGCCCGCGAGCGGGTCGTACACGAGGTGCGGGTCGGCGAGGGGTGCCGGACTGGCGGGACTGTCGGTCATCCCCCCATTGTGGCCGCATCCGGCGGGCGGGAGGACAGCGCGTCCCGCCCGCGGGTGCCTTATCAGTTCTTGGCGTCGTATGGAGCGGAATTCCCCTTGTGAGACTCGCGTGAAGATCATGTGATAACACTTCTGTCGGGTCGGCGGGGACGACCGGCCCGACCGGAAGACATCCTGGGGGGATATCTCCATGCGTACTGCGCGCATACGTGCCGCTCTGCCCGCGCTCGCGGGCGCCGCCCTGCTCACCGGCACCGTGTTCAGCACTCCGGCCCAGGCGGCCGGCGGCGTGACCATCTACCACGTCTGGTTCGACAGCCCGGGCAGCGACAACCGCTCCAACGCCAGCCTCAACGGCGAGTGGGTGCAGATCAAGAACACCGGCGGCTCGGCCGTCTCGCTGGGGGGCTGGGTCCTGAAGGACGCCTCCAACCACCGCTACGTCTTCAAGAGCGTCAGGATCGGCGCCCACAAGACGATGAAGGTGCACACCGGCCGGGGTACGGACACCGCGTCGGACAAGTTCCAGAACCGCCGTGCCTACGTGTGGAACAACACGAGCGACACGGCGACGCTGACCAAGGCGAGCGGCGCCAAGGTCGACTCCTGCTCCTGGACGACGCGGGATCCGAGCGACAAGTACTGCTGAATCGCTACTTCAGCGGCCTCACCGGATGAGGCCGCTGAAGTGTGCGAAGCGGCTCCGCCGTGCGAAGCGGCGTCACGCGAAGGGGCGCCGGACGTTGTCCCGCTGCGAGGGCCCGGGGGTCGCGTCGGCGATCCACGGGCCGTCGCCCGACGGGTCGACGATCCCGCGCTCCAGCCATTCGAAGGAACCGCCGAGCACTCCCTTGACGACCTTGCGGTCCAGGTCGTCGGTGTTCGACCACAGGCGGGTGAACAGCTCGTCGACGCGGATGCGGGCCTGCCGGCAGAACGCGTCGGCGAGCAGGTAGGCCTCGCGGCCGTGGTCGCCCTGGCGGCGCAGCAGTTCGGCGCGCACGCAGGCCGCGCTCATCGCGAACAGCTCGGCGCCGATGTCCACGACCCGGCCCAGGAAGCCCTGCTTGGTCTCCATCCGGCCCTGCCAGCGGGACATGGCGTAGAAGGTGGAGCGGGCCAGCTTGCGGGCGTGCCGCTCCACGTAGCGCAGGTGCGGGGCGAGGTCCACGCCGTGCCTGAAGTCGCCGTACGACGTGGGAAGCTGGCCCGGTCCCGCGACCAGCCTGGGCAGCCACTTGGCGTAGAAGACGCCCGCGTTCGCGCCCGCCCTCGCCTTGTCCTGGAGGGACTTGTCGGGGTCGATGAGGTCACCGGCGACCGAGAGGTGGGCGTCGACGGCCTCGCGGGCGATCAGCAGGTGCATGATCTCCGTGGAGCCCTCGAAGATGCGGTTGATGCGCAGGTCCCGCAGGAGCTGCTCGGCGGGGACGGCGCGTTCGCCGCGCGCCTGCAGTGACGCCGCCGTCTCGAAGCCGCGGCCGCCGCGGATCTGGACCAGCTCGTCGGCCATCAGGCAGGCCATCTCGGAGCCGTAGAGCTTGGCGAGGGCGGCCTCGATGCGGATGTCGTTGCGGTTCTCGTCGGCCATCTGGGAGGACAGGTCGACGACCGCCTCCAGGGCGAAGGTGGTGGCCGCGATGAAGCTGATCTTGGAGCCGACCGCCTCGTGCAGCGCGACCGGCTTGCCCCACTGCTCACGCGCCGCCGACCACTCGCGGGCGATCTTCAGGCACCACTTGCCGGCGCCGACGCACATCGCGGGCAGCGAGAGCCGCCCGGTGTTGAGCGTGGTGAGGGCGATCTTCAGGCCCGCGCCCTCGGCGCCGATGCGGTTGGCGGCCGGTACCCGGACCTGGTGGAAGCGGGTGACGCCGTTCTCGATGCCGCGCAGGCCCATGAACGCGTTGCGGTTCTCCACGGTGATGCCCGGCGAGTCCGCCTCGACGACGAAGGCCGTGATGCCGCCCTTGCCGTCCTCGGTCTTCGGCACGCGGGCCATGACGACCAGGAGGTCGGCGACCACGCCGTTGGTGGTCCACAGCTTCACGCCGTCGAGGACGTAGTCGTCCCCGTCCGGTACGGCGGTGGTGGCCAGGCGCGCCGGGTCCGAGCCGACGTCCGGCTCGGTGAGCAGGAACGCCGAGATGTCGGTGCGGGCGCAGCGCGGCAGGAAGGCGTCCTTCTGCTCCTGGGTGCCGAAGATCTTCAGCGGCTGCGGCACGCCGATGGACTGGTGGGCGGAGAGCAGCGCGCCGACCGCCGGGTTCGCGGAGCCGACCAGGGAGAGGGCCCGGTTGTAGTAGACCTGGGTGAGGCCGAGGCCGCCGTACTTGGTGTCGATCTTCATGCCGAGGGCGCCGAGCTCCTTGAGGCCGGCGATCACCTCGTCCGGGATACGCGCCTCGCGCTCGATGAGCGCCGAGTCGATCTTCGTCTCGCAGAACTCGCGCAGCCGCGCCAGGAACTCCTCGCCGCGCTGCACGTCGTCGTCCGCCGGGAGCGGATGCGGGTGGATGAGGTCGAGCCGGAGGCGCCCGAGGAACAGTTCCTTGGCGAAGCTGGGCTTGCGCCAGTCCTGTTCCCGGGCGGCCTCCGCCACCTGGCGGGCCTCCCGCTCGGTGACGGTGGGTTTCTTGGTGGTGGGGGCGGACATTAAGGCTCACCTCGCCACAAAAGGGGTTGTTGAGGACTGTTCGTTACCGACCAGTGCTACTGGATCGTTGGTACCCGAAACGGGCCGCCCCTACCAGCCCTCGCGGTCCGATCGGCTGACGGTCCGGCGGTTCCGAAGCGCCTGTCAGCCGATGTCGACGGAGTACGACGTGGTGTCCAGCCGGCCCGAACCCCTGAACACCTCGGCGCCGGACTCGATGCCGGAGAGGTACTTGTCGTTGCATCTTGCCGTCGCCGACCCGGATCGGCAGTCCGGTGGACGCCTTGTCCGGCTTCCAGCCCCAGTGCCAGCCGAGGACCGTACTGGCGTACGACTTGACGTCCGAGTCGCTGCCCTTGTTGTTGTTCGCCCAGGTGTGCGACGTTCCCCAGGAGATGGTGGAGGCCGACCGCGAGTTGTCCCAGACGCACTGGGTACCGGTGCCCTTGTCCTGACCCCAGAGGTTGTCGTTCAGGTAATACTTGCCGAGCGCGATGGTGTCGAAGGCGGTGCACTTCCTGCTCGACTCGCCGGCCTGCGCCACGGTGACACCCGCGGCGGCGGCGAGCGCGACCGAGGCGGCCAGCAGCGTCTTCGCCGTCCGGGACAGGCGCGGTCTGCGGTGTTGCGTCAAGGGGTCCTTCCGGGGGACGGTTCGGGGTACGACCCGTCAGACGGCCGTACGACCTCTTTGTGGCCGCCGCCCCTCCGAAAGGTTACCGAGGGCGCCTCATCAATTCGCTGTCGAAGCGCTTCGACAGCCTATGGACACCTACCCGCACTGAAGCTACTGTCGAACCACCCTCACTCGCCCCTGTCAGCAATGCGCACTGTCGAAGCGCTTCACAAAGCTTGGAGAGCTGGATGGTCACCCTCGCCGAGGTCGCCCAGCACGCCGGAGTCTCGGCGAGCACGGTGAGCTATGTCCTCAGCGGCAAGCGGTCCATCTCCACCACCACCCGGCAGCGGGTCGAGCAGAGCATCCGGGAGCTGGGCTACCACCCGAACGCGGGCGCCCGCGCCCTGGCCAGCAGCCGGTCGAACATCATCGCGCTGATGATCCCGCTCCGTACCGACATGTACGTGCCGGTGATGATGGAGATCGCGATCGCGGTGGCCACCACGGCCCGCCTGCACGGCTACGACGTCCTGCTGCTCACCGGCGAGGAGGGCCCGGACGCGGTACGCCGGGTCACCGGCAGCGGGCTGGCCGACGCCATGATCCTGATGGACGTGGAGCTGGAGGACGAGCGGCTGCCGCTGCTGCGGCAGACCGACCAGCCCTCCGTGCTCATCGGCCTGCCCGCCGCCACCTCGGGACTGACCTGCGTCGATCTCGACTTCGGGGCGACCGGCGCGCTGTGCGTGGAGCATCTCGCGAAGCTCGGTCACCACGACATCGCTGTCATCGGCGAGGCCCCGGCCGTCTACGAACGGCACACCGGCTTCGCCGAGCGCACCCTGGACGGACTCCGGTCCCGGGCCCGGGAGCTGGGCCTTCGGGTGCTGCACCGGCCGTGCGAGGGCGGGTACGACGCGATGACCGTCACGCTGGCCCGGATCTTCGACGAACGCCCGGGCACCACGGGCTTCGTCGTCCAGAACGAGTCCGCGGTGGAGCCGCTGCTCGCGCTGCTGCGCCAGCAGGGCCGGGCCGTGCCCGAGGACGTGTCCGTGGTCGCCGTCTGCCCGGACCAGGTCGCCGTCCAGGCCTCGGTGCGGCTCACCTCGGTCGCCATCCCGGCACAAGAGATGGGCCGGTACGCCGTGGAGCACCTGGTCGCCAAGCTGGACGGCCGGGGAAGCGACGAAGTCGTGCTGATCGCACCCGAGTTGACGGTACGGGCGAGCACGGGACCGGCGCCGGCCGGGTCCTGACCCCATTGCAGTGCCCCGCCCTTGCCGGGCACCCCTCTGTCTGCACTCCTCCAGGAGCACGTGACATGAATCAGCCTGCCGAAATCCAGTCCGCGCAGAGCGGGCCCAAGGTCAGCCTCGCACAGTCCTCCCCCACCGTCGGCACGTTCCGCGAGCGGGACGGCGCCCTGGAGTGGAGCGGCCGTCAGGAGACGCTGCGGATCGAGCCGTGGGGTCCGGACGCGGTCCGGGTGCGGGCCAGGCTCGGCGGGCCCGTCCTCGACGGTCTGCCGGGCGCCCTGCTCGACGAGCGCCCGGCCACCGCGTCGACGGTCAAGATCGGTGACGGAGAAGCCCAGTTGACGGTGGGAGCCGTCACCGTCGAGGTGTCCGCCGAGGGCCTGGTCCGGTTCCTGCGCACCGACGACCGCTCGGAGGTGCTGGCCGAGGAGCGCGCCCATTTCTGGTGGCCCGGACCGCGCCTGTACACCGCGGTCGGCAACGGCTACCACCGCCTGGAGCAGCGGTTCGCCGCCTACGAGGGCGAGAAGCTGTTCGGCCTGGGCCAGCACCAGCACGGGCGCCTGGACCAGAAGGGCCTGGTCGTGGACCTGGTCCAGCGCAACGCCGAGGTCTCGATCCCGGTACTGGTCTCCAGCCGCGGCTACACGCTGCTCTGGAACAACCCTGCGATCGGCCGCGTCGAGCTGGCAGGCAACGGCACCCGCTGGGTGGCCGACTCGGCCCGCCAGCTCGACTACTGGATCACGGTCGGCGACCCGGCCGACGGACAGCGCAACTACAGCGCGGTGAGCGGCCGTTCGCCGATGCTGCCGGAGTGGGCGGCGGGCTTCTGGCAGTGCAAGCTGCGCTACCGCACCCAGGACGAACTCCTCGCCGTGGCCCGGGAGTACAAGCGCCGCGGCCTGCCCATCTCGGCGATCGTCTGCGACTTCTTCCACTGGACCCACCTGGGCGAGTGGAAGTTCGACCCCAAGGAGTGGCCGGACCCGGCCGCGATGGTCCGCGAACTGGACGAGCTGGGCATCAAGCTGGTGGTGAGCGTCTGGCCGTCGGTGTCCCCGCTGAGCGAGAACCATCCGGTGATGGAGCAGCGCGGCTACTTCATCGGCACCCAGTACGGCCCGACGGCGCACGCCGACTGGCCGGACAAGGAGGTGGCGTCGACCGTCCAGGTGGGGTTCTACGACGCCACCAACCCGGACGCCCGCGAGTTCGTGTGGTCCAAGGTCAAGGAGAACTACCTGGACCCGTACGGCATCACGGCCTTCTGGCTGGACGCCTGCGAGCCAGAGCTGAAGCCGGGCTTCCAGGAGAACCTGCGCTACTGGACGGGCCCGGGCCTTGAGGTCGGCAACAGTTACCCCGCCGAGAACTCCAGGACCTTCCACGAGGGGCTGCGGGCCGAGGGCGAGGAGGTCGTCACCCTCAACCGCTCGGCGTGGGCGGGCAGTCAGCGCTACGGGGCCGCGCTGTGGTCCGGTGACATCGGCACCGACTTCACGACCCTGCGCCACCAGATCGCGGCCGGTCTCAACACGGCCCTGTCCGGCATCCCCTGGTGGAACACCGACATCGGCGGCTTCCACGGCGGTGACCCGGACGACCCGGCGTACCGCGAGGTGATGGTCCGCTGGTTCCAGTTCGGGGCGCTCTCCCCGCTGATGCGCCTGCACGGATTCCGCGACCCGGGCATGCCGCTGGGCCCGGACATGACCGGTGGCCCGAACGAGGTGTGGTCGTACGGCCCGGAGGCCGGCGCGATCCTGGAGAAGTACCTGCGGCTGCGCGAGCGCCTGAAGCCGTACGTCCTCGATGTCATGCGGGAGGCCCACGAGGAGGGCCTGCCGGTGCTGCGGCCGCTGTTCCTGGAGTTCCCCCAGGACCAGGCGTCCTGGGCGGTCGACGACGCCTACCTCTTCGGCCGTGACCTCCTGGTGGCGCCGGTGCTCACCGCGGGTGCGACGGCCCGGACGACGTACCTGCCGGCGGGCGCCCGCTGGACGGACGCGTGGACGGGTCAGTCGTACGAGGGCGGAACGGCGGTGACGGTGGACGCCCCGCTGGATCGCATTCCGCTGTTCCTGCGGGACGACGCGAGGCTGCCGGTGGCTGCGGAGGAGTAGCGCGGCCGGATTGCGACGCCCCTGGGTTACCGGCCGGTAAATGTCTCAACTCGGCCGTGCGGGCGGGTGGTTGGAGGGGGTAGGCAGTATCCCCTCCGCTGTCCCCCCACGAAGGGTTCCGCTGCCGTGCCCATGGACCCGTTCCCTCTCACGATCGCCAACCTGCTCCTCAGACCCGGCTTCCGCGGCCGCCGCACCGCTGACCGGGCCTTCGACCGGCTGCTCGGCGCGGCCGGGCCGGCGGAGGGCGACGAGCGGTTCACCGACGACTTCCGTCACCTTCTGCGATGTTGGGCGGAGGCCGAGCATCTCACTCCGGTCGGCTGGCTGTCCGCGCGCGGGCACGTCGGCCGGCATCTCGGCAACCGGGCCCGGATCCGCCGGCTGCTCGCCGAGCACCCCGAGATCGAGCGGGAGCCCGTCGAGCGGCCGGTGTTCGTGGTGGGCCTGCCGCGCACCGCGACCACGCTCACCCACGGCATCCTCTCCCTCTCCGCGGACCACCGCTGCCCGCTGCTCTGGGAGTTGCTCACCCCCGACCTCGACCTCGCGCCGGCGGAACGGGCGAAGGCGATCACGACCGCCCGTCGCCTGGTCGGCGGCATCAACCTCTTCTCGCCGGGGTTCCGGCACATCCACAACCTGCGCCCCGAGGGCCCCGAGGAGTGCACCTTCGCGCTGCCGCACACGGTGATGCCGCTCTCCCAGGCGGTGATCCCCGAGTACCTGTCCTGGCACGAGAGCCATGACTTCGGCGCCGACTACCGCTACCTCAAGCAGATCTACCAGGTGCTCCAGTACGGCCGCCCGCGCCGCCGCTGGGTGCTGAAGTCACCGCTGCACCTGGAGAACCTGGACGCGCTGCGCGCGGTCTTCCCGGACGCCGTCATCGTGTGGACGCACCGGGATCCGGCCACCGCCGTGGCCTCGTTCTGCAGCCTGGTGGAGCACGGCATGGCGGTGAACACCCGCCCCCTCGACCTGCGCTGGATCGGCGCCACCTGGCTGGAGCTGCTGGCCCGCTCGGCCGGCCGCGGCCTCGCGGCCCGCGCCGGCATCCCCCGCGCGTCCCTCGTCGACGTGCCGTACTCCTGGCTGGGCGCGGACCCGGCCGCGGGCGCCCCGAAGCTCTACGCGGCCGTCGGCGCCCGCTGGACGGAGGCCGACGCGGCCCGCCTCCCGGCCGTCACCGCCCGCCCCAGGGGGACCCGCGCCCACAGCTACGACCTGGCCCGCTACGGCCTGACCCGCGCGGACGTCGAGACGGCCTTCGCGGACTACAACGCGCTGCGCGCCGAGGTCGACCGGGCATGACCGCGAAGGGGCCGGCCCCGCACCGCACGCGGGACCGGCCCTGCCGCTCAGCTGCTGCTGACGCTCTCGCTGTTGACGGTGAAGTCCAGCCCGCCGGACGAGGACGTGATCTCGAAGCCGAACTGGAAGTCGCCGATGGTGACGTTCCCGAACCAGCCCTTGGTGTCCTTGATCCACTTCAGGATCGGCAGGACGTTGACGGTCCCGGAGGACGAGTTCGAGGTACGCACGAACGAGAAGACGTCGTTCGAGCCGTTGTTGCCCTTGTATACGGTCCAGGTGTGGCCGCCCAGGGTCAGCGTGCCCTGCGAGGTGCCGAGCGGGCCGACGGCACCGGTGTGGTTCATCCAGAGCATGATCTCGTACTTGTAGCCGGTGTCCCAGATGTCGTACGACGTGTTGTACGCGCCGGACGACGGGACCGTGACGTTGTAGCTGGAGGTGAGCGAGGAGAGCGAGGTGATCGGCTTGCTGATCACCGCCTTGGCGTTGGGGTAGGACTTGATGCCGCCGGTGTCGGGGTGGTTGGCCCAGACCCCCCAGTTGGTACCGGAGTTGGCCCAGATGCACTGGCTGCCGGCGCCGGAACCCCAGATGTTGTTGTAGAGGGTGTAGCCGTTCAGCGTGGTGTTGCCCCACTGGTCGCAGGAGCTCCAGACCGCGGCGGAGGCGGGGGCGGAGGCGAGACCGACGGTGGCGCCGAGGGCGAGCGCGGGGGCTATCAGGGCCTTGGCGACCCTGGCGAGCGTACGTGTTGCCATGGTGTCCCTTCCATGGGTGGGGGGAGGTGCGGTGGCTACCACGTCCCCAGGGTGAGGACGTGGTCTTCTCCGGCGGCGAGGTCGAGCGGCCGGCTGCCGGAGGAAGTCCACAGGGCGACGCGGAGCGTCCGGTGCGGCTTGAGGACGGCCCGCGCGCCGTCGGGGGTCCAGTCGAGGTCGAGTTCGGCTCCGAAGCGGGTGCGGATGCCGCGCAGCCGCCCTGTCCTCAGGGCTGTCGGGGGCGCCGGCAGCAGGACCAGGCGGTCCGGGGTCGACTGGACGAGGGCTTCGACGATCACGGCGGGCAGGGTGTGCGCGGCGTCGGCGTTGTAGACGTCGCGGTGCGGGTAGTGGGCGCTCATCAGGGAGGCGTGGAAGAAGTCGCCGTCCAGGACCTGGGCGAGGGCGGCGGCGACCCGCTCGCCGTCCCGCAGGCGGGCCGCGATGAGCGCGTGGTGGAGGTGGCCGTGGGCCGAGTCGTTCTCGGCGCCACGCAGTTCGAGCGCGCGGTGGGCGGCGGCCGCCAGCTCCGGGGTGTCGTACGGGGTGATCTCGTCGAGCGGCCAGACGCCGTAGAGGTGGCTGAGGTGGCGGTGGTCGTAGGTGTCGTCGAGGCCGGGCCAGGCCCACTCGGCGAGCGCGCCGTCGGCGTTGGTGCGGTGCGGGGGCAGCCGGTCGGCGAGGGCGCGCCAGCGGTCGGCGTCGGGGCCGGGATGGTAGTCGGCCGCGGTGCGCAGGGCGTGCCGGGCGGCGGAGAGGTCCATCGCCGCGTTGACCGCGCCCCAGCTCGCGTTCGCGGGCCGGTTCTCGGGCGAGTAGGAGGGCACGACGACGAGGTGGCCGTCGGTGTCGGTCCGGGTGAGGAAGTCCTCGTAGAACCGGGCGACTTCGGCCAGCGCGGCGGCCGTGCGTGGATCGCGCGCGCCGCGGCTCTCGTCGTGGTCGACGAGCGGCTTGAGCAGCCAGTCCGCGCCGGCCGTCCACAGGTGCAGCGGGTACTCGCGGCTGAAGTGGTAGGTCAGTCCGGACTCACCGTCGCTGTGCGCGGGCGCGACCGCACCCCGGGCGCCGAAGACGGCGCGGGCGTTCTCGCGCCAGTCGCCGAGCTGACGCTGGACCAGTGCGGCGCAGGCCTCGGTGACCTCGGGCAGGGCGGTGGCCGCGGCCGAGGCGGTCTGGAGGTTGACGTTGGCGTCGTTGGTGAAGGCGCCGGACCAGGCGGTGTGCCACTCACCGGTCCACAGTCCGGTGAGGCGGGGCGGGTTGAGGCCGGAGGCGGAGAGCAGGTGGTAGCGGCCGGCGGCGAAGAGCCGCTCCAGGAGGGCCGCTTCGGTGGGCTGCCTGAGCAGCTGGGAGCCGGGGAGGGCGCGGGCGGCCGGGGCGGCGGCCAGGTCGAGGGTGACGCGGGTGTAGGCGGTGCGGTGCGAGGCGAGGTGGGGGGCGAGCAGCGCGTCGTACGACTGCTGCTCGGCGAGCAGGTCGCCCAGGTCGCGTGCCTCGGCGGTCACGTCGAGTTCGCCGGTGTGGCGGCGGACCCGGGTGAGGAGGAGGACGGACTCGGCGCCGGTGACGCGGACGCCGGGCGGGACGAGTCCGGTGGTGCCGCCGGTGACGGCGATCAGTGTGACGCCGGTGTAGGCGCGGTCGCTGTCCGGGTAGCGGGCGCGGAGGCTGAGCAGGGCGCCCTCGGGGGTGCGCAGCGCGCCGTGGCCGACGGCCAGTCCGGGCGGGGCGCCGGGGAGCCGGTGGTCGAGGGCGATGTCGAGGGCGAGGCCGGCGGTGCTGGTGACCTGCTGGACGATCACGTCGTCCGCGCGGGAGACGAAGACCCTGCTGGTCCAGTCGGCGGCGGTGGCGGTGACCTCGCCGGTGGTGAAGTCGACGGAGCGGCGGTAGCCGTCGGTCGGGCCGGGCGGCCTGCGCAGCCTGATCTGGAAGGCGGGGTGGAAGGGCTGGACCCACTGGAGCGGACGGCCGTCGGTGAAGCTCTCGGCGGCGTCCGACTGCCCGGCGAGCAACCTGTTCTGCACGTCGGCGAGTCGGGCCGCCAGGCGGGGCGGGCGGGCGTGTTCGCCGCCGTTCGGGCGGACGAGGGTGTGCTGGGTGACGATGACACGGTCGTCGTTCGGGTCGCCGTACACCAGGACGCCGTGATGGCCGTTGCCGCTCAGGAAGGCGTCCTCCCAGCGGGTGGCGGGCGCGGGCTCCCAGGTGCCGTGGACGGGGCCGGTGGCGGTCACGGCTTGAGCACCGCCGCTCCGTGGCGGCCGAGGACGATCTCGTCCGTGGCGCTCGAACCGGTCAGCAAATCACGATGTGTTCCCATGACCCGCACCTTTACCTGATCACGCCCGTGGTTGAACAGGAACAGCAGCTCGCCCCGCCGGATCGCCTCGACGCCCGCCGGCAGCCCGTCCAGCACCGGCCTGATCCCCGCCCCGGCGGCGATCCTGCCGAGCAGTGCCCGCAATGCCTCCGGTTCGGGCAGCGTGGACACGTACCAGGCGTGTCCGTTGCGCAGCACGGCCGGCAGCCCGTCGAGTTCGCCGCCGTCGTACGCCACCGTCTCCGAGACGCCGGGCGCGGCCTCGATCTCCTCCGACCACAGGGTGCCCCGGAACCCCCGGCACGCGACGGTCTCCCCCGCGTCCAGCGGCCACCACTCGTGCAGGGTTCGGATGCCGAACAGCTCGCGCAGCCGTGCGTCCATGCCGCCGGGGCGGATCCGGTCGTCCTCGTCGGCGATGCCGGTCAGGAAGCCGCTGACCAGGGTGGAGCCGCCGCGGACGCAGGCGAGGAGGTTGTCGATCGCGGCGTCGGTGAGGAGGTAGAGCTGCGGAACGACGACCAGCTTGTAGGAGGACAGGTCGTGTTCGGGGTGGGCGAAGTCGGTGGTGAGGTTCGACTCCCACAGGGCCCGGTGCCAGGCGTGCAGGACGTCGGGGAGGTCCACCTCGGTGGAGAGCCGGCCTTCGTGGGCACCGGCCCACCAGGAGTGCCAGTCGTGGAGGATCGCGATGTCCGCACTGACGTGACGACCTGTCACCTCGGCACCGATCGCGGCCAGTTCGGAGCCGAGCTGCTTGACCTCCTGGTACGTGCGGCCCTGCTCGCCCGCGTGGCTGACCATCCCGGAGTGGAACTTCTCCGCGCCCTGCCTCGACTGCCGCCACTGGAAGTAGCAGACGGCGTCCGCGCCCCGGGCCACGGCCTGGAGGGACCACTGGCGGTTGAGGCCGCGGGGCTTGGGGTGGTTCACCCCTCGCCAGTTGACCGGCCCGGCGGCCTGCTCCATGAGCATCCAGGGGCCGTGCGCCTGGGAACGGGTGAGGTCGTGGACGAGCGCGCCGTGCTGCGGGCCGAGGGGATTCCGCGGGTCGGGGTAGAGGTCGACGGAGACGACGTCCTCCTCGGCCGCCCACCGCCAGGCGTCCTGGCCGATCCACAGGGGCATGAAGTTGGTGGTCACCGGGATGTGCGGGGTGTGCCGGGCGACGATGTCCCGTTCGGCCGTGTAGCACTCCAGGAGCATGTCGGAGGTGAAGCGGCGGAAGTCCAGCACCTGTGTGGGGTTCTTCAGGTAGTGGGCGTGACGCGGCGGCAGGATGCCGTCCCAGGTGTCGTATCCCTGGCTCCAGAACGCCGTGCCCCAGGCGGAGTTGAGGGCGTCGAGGGTGCCGTAGCGCTCGCGCAGCCAGCGGCGGAAGGCGGCGGCGGCCTCGTCGCCGTAGTCGAAGGTGCAGTACTCGTTGTTGATGTGCCACACGGTGAGGGCGGGGTGGCCGGCGTAGCGGGCGGCGAGGTCCTCGGTGATGGCGGTGGCATGACGGCGGTAGGTGGCGCTGGAGTGCGAGAAGTGCTGGCGGCCGCCCCACCACTCGGTACGGCCGTCGGCGTCTTGGGGCAGCGTGTCGGGGTGCAGCCGCCCCAGCCACGGCGGCGGGGAGGAGGTCGGAGTGGCCAGGACGACACCGATGCCGTTCTCGTGCATCAGGTCCATGAGCCGGTCCAGCCAGCCGAAGTCCCGCTCCCCCGGCTGCGGTTCGAGCCGCGCCCAGGAGAAGACACCCATGGTCACGGAGTTCACGCCGGCGGCCCTCATCAGCCGGACGTCCTCCTGCCAGGTCTCCTCGGGCCACTGCTCGGGGTTGTAGTCGCCACCGAAGAGGATCCGGCCGCGGGTGGCGTCGGAGAGCCCCGGCGGCTTCTGACCGGCGGTCATCGGACGGGGTCCCCGTACTGGATGCCGCGCCCGTTGGTGGCCAGGTAGACCCTGCCGTACACGCGCGGGTCACCGGTGACGGCCTGCCCGATCCAGCCCCACTGGTGGCGGTCGTCGTTGATCCGGGTCCAGGACCCGGCCTCGTCGTCGGAACGGTGGACGGCGGTGATCGACTCGGTGGAGCCGACCAGGTAGATCGCCGGGTAGCCGGCGCCGGGCGCCGCCTTGCCGAAGCCCAGGGTGTACGCGGCCCAGCAGCTCGTGACCTTGGTGAAAGCGGCACCCCCGTCAGTGGATCGGTACAGGCCGTTCCACTTCACGCTCAGCCACAGGTCACCGGACCGGCCGGGCGCCGCGACCAGCTGGAACTGACTGTCACCGGAGGGCAGACCGGTGGCACGCACCGTGAACGAACGACCACTGTCAGTGCTGGCCAGTAGCGTTCCTGTGTCGGTGTCGTACGCGTAGAAGAGCGTCGGGTCGGCCGGGTCGGCGACCGGCGTGGCGCCCTTCGGGAAGGAGGAGATCTCGGTCCAGGTGGCGCCGTTGTCGTCCGACCGGTGGGCGGGGTACTTGGTCCCGTCCCAGTGCACGAAGGACCACAGCAGCACGCTGCCGTCGGCGTTGGTGGCGATCGGCCCCGGTGCGTCGTGGGCGAGGGAGGGCTGGGCAGTGAAGGGCGCCCAGGTCCGGCCCCCGTCGTTCGAGAAGGCGCCGTTGCCGTTGTCGCCCCAGCCGGTGCGGACCACGTACGCCGGCCTGCCCGCGGCCTGTGCGAGCCCTGTCGCCGACCCGAACACGGGGTTCGTGGCCATCCCGCGGGACGGAGACGCGGTGAGCCGCTCGTGGTAGAGGACTCCGATGTCCCCCGAGCCGCTCAGCAGGTGCGCCTCCCCGACCGGGGGCGACACCAGCCGAAGCACCGACGTCTCCTCCAGGCCGCGGATCCGCGGGGCCCAGTGGACGAGGTCACGGGTGCCGTAGAGGGTGGCGCCGGTGCCGTAGACGACGTGCTTCGAGTCGTACGGGTCGACGGCGACGGCCTGTATCCACCACCCGAACTTCGGCTGGTCGCCGCCCCACTTGAGGAAGGGGGTCTCCGACACGTCGAAGACGGCGGAGTCCTTGAGGGAGGTCCAGCTCCGGCCGCCGTCGGTGGTCCGGTAGAGGGTGTCCACGGCCGTCCACCGGTTGTTCGTCGAGACGACGACGGTACCGGGCCGGCGGGCGTCGACGGCGACCCCGCCGTAGCCGAAGGTGTCGCCGCCGCCGGGTGGGACGGGCGTGACCTCCGTCCACCTGTCCGTGCCGGTGGCGAGCTTGTGCACGCTGCCGTCCGACTGGCCGTTGGGACCGGGGGCGTCGGCGTACGTCACGTAGAGCTCGCGGGCGTGGCGGTCGTAGGCGGCGCGGACCGGGATCTTGGCGGCGGTGCCGGTCGGTTGGCCGGGGACGGCCTCCCAGGTGGTCCCGTCGGTGGTGCGGTACAGGCCGACGGCACTCGCGCCGCCGTCCCCGTCCGCCCAGCCGGCGTAGAGGGCACGGCCGGCCGCGACGAGCAGGCTGACGCCCTGGCCGGAGGCGGAGGGGGTCGCCGGGAAGCCGGCTGCCGCCGCCCAGGTGGCGCCCCTGTCCGTCGACTTGAGGAGCCCGTCGTGGCGGGTGCCCAGCCACAGGGTGTCGCTGTCCCGCGGGTCGACGAGGAGGCGCTCGCCCATGCCCCGGCCGTCCTCGTTGGCGCCGAGCTTGACGGTGAGGTCGGTACGGGTCCAGGTGGCGCCGCGGTCCTCGGAGCGCAGGACCGCGCCGTTGCCGGCCCAGGACTGGGCATAGGTACCGAGGGCGAGGTAGAGCCGGTCCGGGTGGGCGGGGTCGACGGCGAGGGCCTCCACCCCGAGGAGGTTCCAGTCGTCCCAGCCAAGGTGGTCGGTGAGGGGGGTCCAGCGGGCGGTGGGGGCGTCCCAGCGGTAGGCGCCGCCGATGTCGGTGCGGGCGTAGGCGAGGCCGGGGGTGGTGGGGTGGAAGAGGACACCGGTGACGAATCCGGTGCCGCCGATCACCGCGTTGCGCCAGCGGTACGCCTGCGGCTGGGGCTCGGCCGCGTGGGCGGTGGGGATGGGGAGGGCGGTGAGGGCGGCGGTCGCTGCGGTGCCGGCGAGGACGGTTCTGCGGCTCAGGGTGGGCATGGGGAACCTTCGGTGAGCGTGGGTTGGTGGGTGGTCCGGGGTGGGGGCGGGGGGTCGCTGACCGGCGCTGGCAGGGTGCCTCCCCCAGAGGGGGGACCCCCAGCGCCCACCCGTGCCGCCCCAGCGGCACGACTGCCCGCAGCCGAGAAGCCCCGTGAGGGCGCGGGGAACTGCGCGAGCAGCCACGACACACCCGCAGTCGCCGACGCTCCCCGCCACCCCTTTCAGAAGGCGGCCGTCAGCCCTTCACGGCTCCGGTCAACATGCCCTTCTTGAAGTGCTTCTGGACGAACGGGGACAGGACCGCCACCGGCAGCAGGGCCATCACCATCACCGCCATCTGCACGGCGAGCCCCGACAGTTCGCCCGTCTTGATCGCCTGCGCCAGCCCCACCGGGGCCTGCTGCTTCTGGACCAGTTGGATCATGACGTTCTGCAGGGGCATCTTGTTCTGGTCGTTGAGGTACAGGGACGCGTTGAACCAGGCGCTCCAGTACCCGACCGCGTAGAAGAGGGTGATGACCGCGAGGACCGCCCGGGACAGCGGCATGACGATCTGCCACAGGATCCGGAAGTCGCCGGCGCCGTCGATGCGGGCGCTGTCGATCAGTTCCTGCGAGATGCCCATGAAGAAACCGCGCAGGACGAGGATGTTGAAGACGCTCACCGCGCTGGGGAGGATCAGGGCGAGATAGCTGTCGGTGAGGCCCAGGGACTGGACCAGCAGGTAGGTCGGGATCAGGCCGGCGCTGAAGAACATCGTCGCCATGAGCAGCAGCAGGAACCAGCGGTGGCCGAGCGACCCGATGCGGGAGAGTCCGTACGCGCACAGGACCGACACGGTCATCGAGAACAGCGTGCCGACGAGGGTGATCAGGATGGAGATGACCGTGGCCCGGGTGACCTGGCCGCCGCTGAGGAGTTCCCGGTAGGCGACGAAGGTGATGCCCTTGGGGACCATCACCAGCCCGCCCGCCTCGTCGATGGTCCGGCCGGAGGACAGGCTGGTGACGACCACGATCCAGAGCGGGAAGAGGACGCCGAGGCAGGCCAGCGTCAGCACCAGGCCCTTGCCGGCGGCGCCGGCCCTGCTCGGTTCCTCCTCCCACACGGGGCGGGGCGGCGCGGCCCACCGGGACGGCGGCCGCTCCCCTGTGGGCGGTTTGTCGATGACGGCGGTCATTTCTTGTACACCCCCTGCTCGCCCATGAGATGGGCCACCTTGTTCGCGGCGAGGACCAGTCCGAGGCTGACCACGCCCTTGATGAGCCCTGCGGCGGCCGCGTAGCCGAAGTCCTGGTTGCGGACGCCGTTCCACCAGACGAAGGTGTCGAGGACTTCCGAGGCTCCCGGTCCGACGGCGTCGCGCTGGAGGAGGATCTGTTCGAAGCCGACCGTCAGCGCGTCGCCCACCCGCAGGACCAGCAGCAGTGCGATGACCGGGCGCAGGGCGGGGAGCGTGACGTGCCAGATGCGGCGCCAGCGGCCCGCACCGTCCATGGCGGCGGCCTCGTAGAGGTCCGGGCTCACGGACGCCAGCGCCGCCAGGAAGACGATGATCCCCCAGCCCGCGTCCTTCCAGATGCCCTCCGCCGTGACCAGGAACTTGAAGGTCGACGGGTCGGTCATGATGTCGAGGCCGTCGTAGCCGTGCTGCCGCAGCAACTGCGACAGCACACCCGCGCCGCCGAAGATCTGCTGGAAGACGGAGATGACCAGCACCCACGAGAAGAAGTGCGGCAGGTACAGGACCGCCTGGGCGATCGCCCGTACGCGGGGCCGGACCACGCTGTTGATGAGCAGCGCGAGGGCGATCGGGATCGGGAAGAACAGCACGAGTTGCAGGAAGAACAGCACCAGGGTGTTCTTCACCGCGTTCCAGAAGGCGGAGTCGGCGAAGATCTGCTGGAAGTTCTCGACGCCCACCCACGCACTGTGCAGCATGGAGACGATGCCGTTGTCGCTGACGTACGGGTCGTAGTCCTGGAAGGCGACGATGTTGCCGAGGATCGGCAGGTAGTTGAAGACCAGGAGCAGCAGGACCGCCGGCAGGGTCATCAGGATCAGGGTGCGGTCGCGTCTGAATCTGACGCGCAGGCCGAGCTTCCCGGTCTTCGTCGTCCTCCCCGTTCCGGTGGCGCCGCCGGACGCCACCGGAGTTCCCTGTGTACCGTCGTCGTCTGCCTCGGCCCTGCTGCGAGGCACCGTGCTGTGGGACACGGCCGTTCTCCTTGCGTCAGTGCCCGGTCAGCTCGCCGAACCGTTGTCGTCGAGCAGCTTCTGGTACCAGTCGCGCAGCTTGTCGCCGCCCTTGCTCTTCCAGTCCGCGACGGCCTGCTGCATGTCGCTGATCTTCTTGCGGCCGCGGGTGATGTCGTCTTCGAGGGTCTCGAAGTTGTCCATGAGGTTGGTGTAGCGGGTCGGCTCGGTGATCATCTGGCCGAAGAAGCTGGACTTCCTGGTGAAGGAGCCCATCCGCTGCTGCCACTCCACCTGGGCCTTGGCGACGTCGGGGAAGTCGGGGTGGGCGATGGTGGAGGCGGGGCTCGCGACCATGACGTAGGCGTTGATGACCTCGTTGTTGCCCCGGGTGGTCTTGGTGGGCACGCCGTCCTTGACGGTGTAGTGGGTGCCCTCGACGCCGTAGTTGGTGGCCATGTACTCCTTGGTGCCGTACGGCGCGGCGGTGACGTTGGCGACGGCCAGCACGTCGTGGATCACGGACTCGGAGGCCTTCTTGTTGACGAAGGCGAAGATGCCGGCCGGCTGTTCGGCCCAGACCTGCGGGTTCCCGCCGTCGTGGCCGTAGACGTCCATGCCCCAGATCTTGAAGTCCGGGTTCTTGGTGGCCTGTTCGGCGGTGCGGCTCCACCACTGGCTGATGTCGTTGGGGTAGATCAGGAACTCGCCGGCGGCGAACTTGGGGCCCGGGTCGGGGGCGTTCTTGCCCAGCATGGCGTCGGGGTGCACCACCCCGGCCGCGAAGAGCTTGCGGGCCCACTCCAGCGCTTCGAGGTACTCGTCGGTCTCGATGCGGTTGATCAGCTTGCCGTCCACGAGGTTCCAGCCGAGCGGCTTCTCGCTGCCGGACAGGACGCTGAACATCTGCCAGGCGGTCCACTTCATGTCCATGCAGGCCCAGCGCTTGGCCTTGGCGTTGGTGATCTCCTTGGCCAGGGAGAGGAACTCGGCGGCCGAGCGCGGGACCTCGTAGCCCTCCTTGTCGAAGATGTCCTTGCGGTAGAGGGGCACGATGTTGGTGACGTACGAGGCCGGCATCGGCAGTCCGCGCAGCTTGCCGCCGAAGATGCAGCGCCGCCAGGCGTCGGTCGGGATGGCGGCGAGGTTCGGGTAGTCCTTGACCTTGTCGCCCGACAGGTACGGGCCGAGGTCGGCGAACTTGCTGATGATGGCGGTGGGTATCTTGCCGCCCATGTTCCAGTTCGGGATGACCACGACGTCCGGGACGTCGCTGGAGGCGAGGACCGCGCCGAGCTTCTGGTCGTAGGTGTTGCCGTCCTGGTTCTGCCACTCGACGTCGACGCCGATCATGTCGTTCATCGTGTTGTAGTACGGGTTGTCCTGCTTGGGCGGGGAGCCCCAGAACGGCGACATGATGGTGACCTTGCCGCCCTTGCCCAGCTTCTTGGGGACCGAGGTCTTCAGGGTCGCCAGGTCGAGCTTGCTGGTGAAGCCGATCGACGAGCCGTTCTTCGACGGGATGTCCGGGGTCACCACGTTGTTGGCGACGTAGGCCGGCAGCAGCTTCTTCGCGTCCTTGCCCGACGAGGAGCCCCCTCCCGAACCGCTGTCCGACGCCCCGCAGGCGGCGAGCAGCGGCATCCCGCCCGCCACCGCTGCGGTGGCGACTGCCGTGGAGGCGAGGAAACTTCTCCGACTCGGCCCGGAGGGGGCGGAAGCGGCGTTCGGCGTCATTGCGTCAACCCTTCATGGCGCACCAGGACACCCGGCGGTGGCCGTCGGCTGCGGTGTCTTGAGTGGAACTGGCTGAGCTGAAGCGGTCCTCCGACCCACGTCATGCGTCCCTGGGAGGAACCGGATGGTCGGCTGTTCGACTAGTCGAAGCGCTTCGATGTTGCTGCGAGGTTAAGTGAACACCCGGGGGTGCACAAGGGTGGCTTCCAAGATTCCTCCGAGGTATGGCTGATGACCTCTTCGTATGCGCCCCTTGAAATATCGCTGAGTCTCTCTTGACACCCGGCCCCGCGTCGAATGAGCATCGAAGCGCTTCGAAAGGGCCTCGCCGCTCCATCGCAAGGGGAACCGCACGTGACCGCAAAAACGCCGCCCGCGCCACCTTTCCGCGATCCGCACCTGCCGTTCGCGAAGCGCATCGACGATCTGCTGGCGCGGCTCACCCTGGACGAGAAGGTCTCCTTCCTGCACCAGTTCGCGCCGCCCGTCGAGCGGCTGGGCGTCGCCGCCTTCCGCACCGGTCAGGAGGCCCTGCACGGGGTGGCCTGGATGGGTCCGGCGACGGTGTTCCCGCAGGCGGTGGGGCTCGGCGCGACCTGGAACACCGATCTGGTGCGACGCGTCGGAGAGGCCGTGTCCCACGAGGTCCGGGCGATGCGCGCCCGTGACGACCGCGTCGGCCTCAACGTCTGGGCGCCGACGGTGAACCTGCTGCGCCACCCCCTGTGGGGCCGCAACGAGGAGGGCTACTCCGAGGACCCGAAGCTCACCTCCGCCATCGCCACCGCCTACACCCACGGCCTGCGCGGCGACCACCCGGTGTACTGGCGCACGGCACCCGTGCTCAAGCACTGGCTGGCCCACAACAACGAGACGGACCGGGCCACTTCCTCCTCCTCGGTCCGCCCGCGGGTGCTGCACGAGTACGACCTGCGCGCCTTCCGGGAGACGGTGGAAGCGGGCGCGGTGGCCGGGGTGATGCCCGCGTACAACCTGGTCAACGGCCGCCCCAACCACGTCTCCCCGTACCTGCGCGAGCAGTTGCGCACCTGGACCGACGAGGAGCTGCTGGTCTGCTCGGACGCCGGCGCGCCCAGCAATCTGGTGGATCACGAGCACTACTTCGAAACGCACGAGGAGGCCACGGCGGCCGCCCTGCTCGCCGGGGTCGACAGCTTCACCGACCACGGCACGGACAGTTCGATCATCGTCGCCCGGATCCAGGGCGCGCTGGCCCGGGGCCTGCTGACCGAGGCCGACGTCGACACTGCCGTGCGCCGCCAGCTCTCGGTCCGCTTCCGCCTCGGCGAGTTCGACCCGCACGGCGGCCCGCAGCCGGACACCGCCGAGTTCGACACCCCGGCCCACCGTGCGCTCGCCCAGGAGGCGGCCGAGCAGGCGGTGGTCCTGCTCAAGAACGACGGTGACCTGCTGCCGCTCGCACCCGACGCCCGGATCGCCGTGGTCGGCCTGCTCGCCGACGAGTGCAAGCTCGACTGGTACAGCGGCACCCTGATCCACCGCTCCACCCCGCTGGAAGGCCTGTACGAGCGGTTCGGCGCGGAGCGGGTGGAGTTCGCGGAGGGTGTGGACCGGGTCCGGCTGAAGCTCGCGGACGGCACCTTCGTGCGGGTGCCGACCGCCCCCGAGGCCACCGACGAGGTACGCGGCGCGGCAGGCGCCCTGGACCCGGCACTGCTCGCGGGCCGCACCGACCTGCCCCCGCTGACCACCGGCACCACCGGCACCGAACTGGCCCTCGTCGACTGGGGCGAGGGGGTGCTGACGCTGCGCGCCCCGGACGGCCGCTATCTCTCCGTCGCCGAGGACGGCTTCGTCCGCGCCGCCGCGGACCAGCCCGGCGGCTGGGTCGTCCAGGAGACATTCCGCCTGGAACCCCACGAGAACGGTCACCTCCTCAGGCACCTCGGCACGGGTCGCCACGTCTCGGTCGCCGCCGACGGCGTGAAGGTTGCCGATGAAAACGCTTCGATCTTCGAACTGATCATCGCCGAGCGGGGTGAGGACGCCGTGACCAGGGTGGCCGCCGCGGCCGACGTGGTCCTCGTGGTCGCGGGCAACGACCCGCACATCAACGGCCGCGAGACCGAGGACCGTACGACCCTGGCCCTGCCCCCGCACCAGGAGCGCCTGCTGCGTGCCGCCCGGGCCGCCAACCCGGACACGGTGCTGGCGCTGGTGTCGTCGTACCCGTACGCGGTGGACGCGGCCCGGCTGCCCGCCGTGCTCTGGACGGCCCATGGCGGGCAGGCGGCCGGCACCGCCCTCGCCCGGGTGCTGGCCGGCGACGTCTCACCGGCGGGCCGCCTCCCGCAGACCTGGTACGCCTCCGACGCCGACCTGCCCGGCCTGCTCGACTACGACGTGCTGGGCGCCCGCCAGACGTACCTCTACTTCGAGGGCACCCCGCTCTTCCCGTTCGGCCACGGCCTGTCCTACGCGTCCTTCTCCTACGCGGACCTGGTGACCGAGGTGGCGGACGGGACGCTCCGCGTCTCCTGCACGGTCGCCAACACCGGCGATGTTCCGGCGGACGAGGTGGCGCAGCTCTACACCCGGGCCCTCGAACCGTCCTCGGTACGCCCGCGCCGCGAACTCCTCGCCCATCGCCGGCTCACGCTGCGGCCCGGCGAGCGGACCGGTCTGACCTTCGAAGTCCCGCTCTCCGCCTTCGGGTTCTGGGATGTGGCGCGGGGCGGATGGCGCCTGGAGCCCGGCCCCTACGACGTGCTGGTCGGCGCGTCCAGCGAGGACGTCCGGCTGCGTGGGACCGTGGCCCTGGACGGCGAGCCGGCGCTGCCCCGGCCCGCCGCCGAACAGGGCCTGGCGGCGGCCGGCTTCGACGAGCAGTCGGGCATCGCGATCGTGGACCGCACGAGGACGGAGGGCGACGCGGTCACTCCCGAGGGCGACGGCCCAGGCGAACTCGTCTACCGGAACTGCGACTTCGGCGCGGGGGTCACGGAGGCGGCCGTGCGGGTGTCGGGGTCGGGCACGCTGGAACTCTCCCTCGACGGCGGCCCGTCCCCGGCGGTGCTGACGCTCGCGGAGCCGACGCCGGATCCGTACACGTACACCTCGCTCACCGCCGGCATCGCCGCCGAGGGCGTCCATGACGTCCACATCAGACTGCGCGGCCCACTGCGGCTCGCGCACGTCGGCTTCTCCGGTTGAGGGTCCGGAGCGGCCGGCACGGGGTAGGGGCCCGGCACCGGAAGGCATCGGTGCCGGGCCCCTACCCGAAAATGCTTCCCATCAGCCGGAGAACGGCCGGGCTAGCCGACATGCCCGGGCGAGTGCCCCGGGCGTGACTCCGCGCCCTGGCACAGGCACTCGATCAGGTAGTCGCCGGTGTCCTCGTCGATGGTCACGCCGTGGGTCTCGCTGCGGAAGCCGGGGAAACGGCGGTCGAAGGACTCCAGGGCCGTGAGATAGCGCAGCAGCGGGCCGTCGGGGGCGCCGATCGACTCGCCCGGCATCAGGACCGGGATGCCGGGCGGGGTGACCGTCACCATGGCGGCGGCCACCCGACCCGCCGCCTGCGAGATCCGGACCCGCTCGGTGCCACCCCGCACCAGCCGCTGGTAACAGTGCTGAGGTGGCGCCACGGGCTGCGGGAGCTGCTGGAAGGCCGTGTCCAGAAGCTCCACCAGGCGCGCGGAGCGCAGTTGCCGGTGCATTTCCTGGCACAGCCCGCGCAGGGTCAGGCCCGCGTAGCGGCGGGGGTGGGCGGCGACGGCCTCCGGCAGGACCCGCTCCAGTGGGGCGTCGGCGTCGTGGAGAGCCTTGAAATCCGTCAGGGCGTCCAGCAGGGTGCCCCACTTGCCCTTGGTGATGCCCATGGAGAACAAGATCAGCGCGGTGTAGCTGTCGGTCTTCTCCACGACGATCTTCCGGGTGGCCAGATAGGCGGTGAGCACCCGGGCCGGGATGCCCTCCTCGGCCATCTCGCCGGTGGCGCTGATCCCCGGACAGGTCAGCGTGACCTTGACGGGGTCCAGCATGCAGTGGCCCTCGGTCAGCCCGGGGAAGCCGTGCCAGCCGGCGCCGGGCTCCAGCAGCCAGCAGGACTGGTCGGTGCGCAGCAGCTCCGGCGGGGCTTCCTCGAACGGCAGCCGGTCACCGGTCGCCGGGTCGGTGACCGTGTCCGGCTGCCACACCCCGAAGAACCACGGCGGGCGGTCCCCGGCGCTCTCGATCCGCCGTCGCAGGCGCACCGTCTCCTGACGGAAGCGGATCGCCTCGGTCACCGCCTCGTCGATCAGCCACTCGCCCTGGGGGCCGTCCATCATCGCCGTCGCCACGTCGAGCGAGGCGATCATCGGGTAGAGGGGCGAGGTGGTGCCGTGCATCATCAGCGCCTCGTTGAACCGGTCATGCTCCACCGGCGCCCGCGGCGCGGGCCGCACGTGCACCATCGCGCTCTGCGACAACGCCGCCAGCAGCTTGTGGGTGGACTGGGTGGCGAACACCGTCGGGCGGTCCGGGCCGGGGAAGGTCTCCTCGTCCACCGACATGCCGAAACGGCCGGCGTAGAGGGGGTGGAAGCGAGCGTACGCGAACCACGCCTCGTCGAAGTGCACCCGGGGCGTACTGGCGGCGAACGCGCGAGCGGTGGCCACGGCGTCGTAACTCAGGCCGTCGTAGGTGGAGTTGGTGAACACCGCGTACTGCGGGTGCGGGGACACCGCGCCCTCGGTGAGCGGGTGCGCGGCGATCCGGGCCGCCACCGCGTCCGCGGCGATCTCGGCCGGGGGCAGCGGTCCCGCCAGGCCGTAGCCGTTACGGGTGGGGACCAGGTAGACCGGCCGGGCACCCGAGACGACCAGGCCGTGCAGTACGGACTTGTGGCAGTTGCGGTCCACCAGCGCGATCTCGTCGCGGGTGACGCTGAAATGGCCTACCAGGCGATTGCACGTCGAGTCGCCGTGCAGCACGAAGTAGGTGAGGTCGGAGCCGAACACACGGGCCGCGTTGCGCTCCGCCTCGCCGATCGGGCCGGTGTGCTCGAACAGCGAGCCCAGTTCCTCGACCGAGATCGACAGGTCGCTGCGCAGCAGCCGCTCCCCGAAGTAGTCGTGGAAGGCGCGCCCCGCCGGTGACTTGAGGAAGGCGACACCGCCGGAGTGGGCCGGGGTGTGCCAGGAGTACTCGTGGGCGTCGTCGAAGCGGCGCAGTGCCCGGAAGAACGGTGGCAGCACGGATTCCCGGTAGGCGCGGGCGGCGGCGGTGATGCGGCCCGCGATGAAGCCCGGGGTGTCCTCCAGCGGCCAGACGTAGCCCACGACCGACTCGGACACCCACAGCGGCAGGTCCCCCAGGCCCTCGCCGGTCATCACCAGGAAGACCGGCAGGTCCCTGAAACGGCGGCCGATCCGGCGCAGCACGGCGCCGCCGCCCGGAGTCCCGTCGAGGGTGCGGCCCGGCCGGGCGAGTGTGCCGGCCGGCGCGGCGAGCGCGGCGCCGGGCCCGTCACCGAAGGCCCCGGGAAGGTCCCAGGCCAGCAGCGCGGCGGCCAGACCGGCCTCGGTGCGCAGTACCGCGTCCGCGTCCTGGGCGGTGACCGCCCACCGGACTTCGAAGCCGCCCGCCTCGATCGCGTCCCGGATCATCCGTAACTGCTGGGGCCCGGCGCCCTCGCCCCGAGGGTGTTCCGGTACCGCGACCAGGATCCTGCTGTCGGCCATGCGCTCCCCCGCCTTCCACGGCGGCGCCTGCGGCCGCCCCGGGCCAGTGTCCTGGCGGCGCAGCGGGCGGAGCGGCGGCCCGGACGGCAAACCACCGCTTCAGCGGAAACCGCCGTCCCGCCGTTGACTTTCGCAACGGTTCCACCGGCCACTGCTCACACACGCGGTTCCACCGGCCACTGCTCACCCACGGTGGTCCGGAGCGGCGGCACGGCTCCGGCTCCTCCCTGCAGCGCAGGTGAAGCCAGTGAAAGCGAAGACGGCCGCAGCCCCCGCACAGCGGGCTGCGGCCGTCTCGTCGCGCTCGGACCTGTCCGTGGCAGGTCAGAGGGCGAGGCCGGTGAGGACCAGGACGCGCTCGTAGGTGTAGTCGTCCATCGCGAACTTGACGCCCTCGCGGCCGACGCCGGACTGCTTCACGCCGCCGTACGGCATCTGGTCGGCGCGGTAGGAGGGGACGTCGCCGATCACGACGCCGCCGACCTCAAGGGCGCGGTGGGCGCGGAAGGCGAGCTGGAGGTCGTGGGTGAACACCCCCGCCTGGAGGCCGTACTTGGAGGCGTTGACGGCGGCGAAGGCCTCGGCCTCGCCGTTCACCTTCTGCACGGTGAGGACGGGTCCGAAGACCTCCTCGCAGGAGAGGGTGGTGTCCTCCGGGACGTCGGTGAGGACGGTCGGCGCGTAGCTGGCGCCGTCGCGGTCGCCGCCGGTGACCAGGGTGGCGCCGGCCTCGACGGCCTCCTTCACCCACGCCTCGACCCGCTCCGCCGCCGCCTCGCTGACCAGCGGGCCGACGTCGGTCCTGTCGTCGGCGGGGTCACCGGTGACCTGGGCCTCGACGGCGGCGACGATGCGCGGGAGGAGACGGTCGTAGACGGTGGCGTCGGCGATGACCCGCTGCACGGAGATGCAGGACTGGCCGCCCTGGTAGTTGGAGAAGGTCGCGATGCGGTTGGCCGCCCAGTCGAGGTCGGCGTCGCTCGCGTAGTCGCCGAGGACGACGGCCGCGCCGTTGCCGCCGAGCTCCAGGGTGCAGTGCTTGCGGGGCACCGAGTCCATGATCGAGTAGCCGACCTTCTCGGAACCGGTGAACGAGATGACCGGGAGGCGCTCGTCCTGGACGAGGGCGGCCATCTTGTCGTTGGCGACCGGGAGGATCGACCAGGAGCCGGCCGGGAGACCGGTCGTCTCGGCGAGCAGGTCGCCGATGATCAGGCCGGACAGGGGCGTGGCGGGGGCCGGCTTCAAGATGATCGGCACGCCGGCCGCGATCGCCGGGGCGATCTTGTGGGCGCACAGGTTGAGGGGGAAGTTGAAGGGCGCGATGCCGAGGACGACGCCCTTCGGGAAGCGGCGGGTGAGCGCGAGGCGGCCCTGGCCGCCGAGGTCGGTGTCGAGGCGCTGGGCCTCGCCGCTGTTGAAGCGGCGGGCCTCTTCGGCGGCGAACCGGAACACGGAGACGGCGCGGCCGACTTCCCCGCGGGCCCACTTGATCGGCTTGCCGTTCTCGGCGGAGATCAGCCGGGCTATCTCCTCGGTGCGCTCGACGAGGCGGCGGCTGACGTGGTCGAGGGCGGCGGCGCGTACGTGGGCCGGGGTGGCGGCGAACTCGTCCCGTACGGCGTACGCGGCGGCGACGGCTTCCTCGACCTGGGCGTCGGTGGGCACGCTGACCTTGCCGACGGGACGGGCGTCCCACGGGTTGGTGACGTCGAGGGTGTCCTCGCCGGTGACCTGGCGGCCGGCGAGCCAGAAGGCGTGGGTGGAGGTCATGTGCGGGTCCCGGCCCTTCCGCGTTGGGGGTGGGTGTGTGCTGGGTGTTCGGGTCCACGGTAGGTCGGTGGGGGCGGGCGTGCGTTTGTCCGGGGTGTAGTGGTGGGGGTGGGGGCCGCGCCGGTTTGGCACGGTCCGGTGGGGGCCGCGGGCTCTTCGCCCCCGCCGCCCCCACCCGTCCCGTCCTCCAGGGGGTGGGCCCCCTTCGACCGCCCGCTCCGGGGGCTGCCGCCCCGGCCCCCCGCATCGGCCTGGACGGCCTCGTCCTCAAACGCCGGACGCGCTGAAGAGTGGGGCTGGAGGGGGGTGCGAAACGCACGGCTGAGTTGTGCTGCCGGGCGAGTTGAGAAAGGCAGGGGCGCGGGGAACTGCGCGACCAGCCCCCACCGGGCCGCGGGCGGCGACGGGGCTGTGGGGCCTCGGCGTGTGCCGAGACGGTGCGGGCTCGGCTGGGCGAGTCGGGTGGGTGGGAAAGCCCCCGGCTACTCCCCCGACGTCGCCTTCAGGGCCAGCCACAGTTCCATCCGTACGTCGGGGTCGTCCAGGGAGCGGCCCAGGATCTCCTCCACCCGGCGCATCCGGTAGCGCAGCGTGTGGCGGTGGACGCCGAGGTCCGCCGCCGCCGCGTCCCACTGGCCGTGCCGGGAGAGCCATGCCCGGAGGGACGCCACCAGGTCACCCCTGCCGGTCGCGTCGTGCTCGTGCAACGCCCTCAGCAGGCCGTCGGCGAACGCCTTCACGGCGTCGTCGGCGAGGAGGGGCAGAACCGAGCCCGACGCCAGCTGGTCGTGCTCGACCAGGACCCGGCCCCTGCGCCGGGCCACCGACAGCGCCTGCTCGGCCTGCTTGTAGGCAGCCGCCGCGGCGATCGGACCGGACGGGGCGGAAAGGCCGATGACCAGGTCGTCGTCTTCCGCGGCCGCCTGCTCCGGCACCGCCCGCGCCGCCTCGCGTGCCGCCGCGTACTCCACGCCCGCCGCCGCTGCCGCGCCCCCGTCCACGGCAAGGACCACCAGCCGCTCCCCCTCTGGCACCACCAGCACCGCCTCCCCGGCACGGGCCGCGGCCGACTCCACCGCCTCCGTGAGGGCGGCCAGCTGCTCGCCTCCCGCGTCCGCGACGATCATCCGGAACGGGGCGTCGAGCAGCCCGCCGTACAGGTCACCGGCGACCGCGCGGGCATGGTCGGGCTGGCCGGCGAGCAGCATGCGCAGCACCGCCGCCCCGACCCGCTGCTCGGCCGCGTGGAGCGAGCGGGAGCGTTCCGTCGTGAGGGTGAGCAGCGCGATGGCGGAGTGGACGGCGTAGCGCTCCGCCGTACCGAGCGCCGACGCCGTGCCGACCGCCAGGGCCGCCCGCGGACGGCGGCCGGTGCCGAGCGAGTGGAGTTCCACCCGGTCCTCGTTGTCGGGGCCGCCGACCACCGAGGACGCCGGTGCCGGGCGTTCCCTCAGCCGCTCCACCTCCGCCGTCAGGCGGGCCGCCCGGCGGCCCGCCCACTCCGGGGCCGTCGCGACGACCGCGCCGGACGCGTCGTACAGCGCTGCCCAGCCGTCCACCTGTGCCGCGAGCGCGGTGAGCAGCCCCTCCGGGCCGGCGTTCAGCGCCTGCCTGGTCAGTTCGCGCTGGGCGGCGAAGCCCGCCGTCACCGCCCGGTACTGGTCGGCCGCGATCGCCGCCGAGACCGCCTTGCTGATGGCGAGGAAGGGGGTGCGGCGCGGCACCTCCAGCAGGGGCAGGCCCTCCTGTTCCGCCGCGTCCACCAAGGCCTTGGGGATCGCGTCGTAATTGACCCCGACGGCGAAGCCGAGGCCCACCACACCGGCTCCCACCAGCCGTTTCACATACTTGCGCATCGCCTGCGGATCCTCCGCGTCCAGCTTCAGCGCGGTGATCAGGAGAAGCTCCCCGCCCTCCATGTACGGCACCGGGTCGGCGAGTTCGCTGACATGGGCCCAGCGCACGGGCACGTCGAGGCGGCCCTCGCCCGCGCGCACGGTCAGTTTGAGCGCGGAGTGGTGGACGAGCGAGGCGAGCGTCGGTGGCATGGGGCCGTCAGGCCTTCTCTTCGGTCGTGAGCGTCACAGGCGTCGTGAGCATCGCCGGCAGGGGCAGCGGTGTTTGGCCGTCTCGTATGAACGGCCTCTCTCGATTCTGCCTCACTGTACGGTCGCGTGTGGCCCGGTGTTCAGAGCCGGCCGCCGCTCCTCAGGTCCACCAGCAGCGGGGGCGCGTGCTCGCCCTTCACCGACGTCAGGGAGAGGACCGCGTGGCCCGGTGGCACGCCGTGCGCGAGCTCGGAGGCCGACCAGCGTTCGCGCTCCACCTGCCGGACGGTGACCGCCCGCGCCGTGGGCGCCTTGCCGGTGATCACCCGGCGTACCACGTGCAGCGCCTTGCCCGCCGGGGTCTCCGCGATGATCTGGCGGTCGGTGACGTCCCGGGCCTCGGTCCACTCCTTGCCCCAGACCTCGGCGAAGTCCTGCCCGTCCCAGGGGGTGAGTCCGGCGAAGGCCATCCTGCAGCCGGTGGCGCCGAGCAGCGGACCGCGGAGCGGACGGGGTACGTCGTCCAGGGTGCGCAGGGTCAGCGCGACACCCGCGTTGGCGGAGCGCAGTCGCTGGACGGCCCGGACCGCCTCCGGCGTCACCACGCCCGTGGCGTCGTCCAGGAGCAGGCAGGAGAAGAGCGAGCGGTCGTCCCGTACCGACACGCTCGCGGTGAACTGGGCGAGCACCAGGCGGGCCAGGATGCGGGAGGCGTCCGCGTGGCCGCGCTCGGGCAGGTCGATCCGGACCCGGACCGGGTGGTCGAGGGCCTTGAGGGAGAAGGGGCGGGACTGGCCGGAGGTGTCGAAGAAGCCGGCGAAGGCCGGGCGGTCGAGGAGGGCGATGCGGTCGGCCAGGACGGCACCGACGTCGCCCGGCTGTCCCATCTGGCGTTCCCGCGCGTCGAGCTCGCGCAGCAGCGACTCGTGGCCGGTCGCGGTCAGCCCCTTGCGGAGCGCGGCGAGCGGGCCGGGGGCGCCGTCGAGGAGCCGGCGGAGTTCGGGGACGGAGGGGAAGCGGCCGTGGACCGCCTTGAACGGGCCGAGCAGCTGGGCGAGGACGGTGGTGGAGCGGCGGCTGTCGCTGCCCGGGTGCGGGTCGGCGAGGTCGCCGACGAGCGCCTCGGCGATTATGGCGGCGGCCTCGTCGGGGTCGGTGGTGCCGCCGTACAGGTCGAGGTCGTAGACGGACTCGGGGTGGGCGATACGGACGACGACGTCGTAGGCGTCGGCGGGGCCGAGACCGGCGCCGGCCGCGCCGACCACGACCACGGAGGCGCGGCCGGCGAGCGCGTGCAGGCAGAGCGACTCGGCGAGCGGGCGGACCAGGCTGCCGGTCTTGCCGGTGCCGGCCGGGCCGACGGCGAGCAGCGAGGTGCCGAGCAGTTCGGGGCCGAGGGCGAGGCCGGTGCCCCGGTACTGGTAGGGGTTGCGGGGGTCGTCTGCCGTGGTGCCGAGCCGGACCTGGCCGGTGACCAGGTCGTGGCGGGCGTGCCGGGCGGGCAGGTCGCGTTCGCCGGAGGGGTGCAGGCAGGCGGCGGCGCCGTCCTTGATCACGGCGGCGGTGAAGGTGGCCATGCTGTGCCGGCCGCTCCGTACGCCCTGCCAGGCACGGGCGATCCGGGCGTGGTCCACGTCCCGCATCAACCCCCTCCGCGCCTCCCCGGCGAGCCGGTCGGCGGCATCGGTCGCCCCGGCGGCTCGCAGGTGGGGCCACTGGGCGGGGTCCGCCTCCGGCGCCGGGGGCTCCTGGCGGGACACCGCGGGCCTGAACCGAGGCGCCACGAACCGTCGCCACACCTCACCCCAGCGGCCGAGCCTTCCCACCACGAGCATGATGGTGACGGCGACCAGGTAGGTGTAGCCCTCGTAGATGAAACGGCTCGCGGTCGGTGAGATCGTGGCGTTCTCGCCCTGCCATGAGGCGGGGAGAAGCAGTTGGAGCGGCAGCCCCCACCAGGCTCCCAGATAGCCGTGCGTGAGCAGGGACCAGACCAGCCAGCCCACCAGGAAGGCGATCAGGGCGCCGCTGAGCAGTTGCCGCGCCGGCAGTTCCACGGGCTCCCGTTCCGCCCGAGGCCGGTAGCCGATCCGCCACACCCCCGGCGCCGCCTCCGGCCTGGGCGCCCGCAGCCAGGTCAGGAAGGCCGAGCCGTCCGGCAGCGGCGGCACCGTGGGCGGGGCCGTCGGGCGGGGCGGCATCGCGGGGGCCTCGGTGGGTGTCGTGTCCGCGTCCTGGGGGGCCGCCGGTCGCGGCACAGGATTCGCATGCGTACGCCGCGTGTCCCGCGTCCCGTCGCTGTCCATCGCTCTCGCTCCCTGACCAGCCGTTCCGTCCACCGTCAGCGGCCAATCTAACGCCCTCACAAGGGGAGTTCACCGCTTACGCGGCCGAGGAGCCGTCAAGGCCGGACACCGGGCACCCGACCGCACTATGTCCACCACGGACAACGACACTCCCCGACAACGCCCACATGGAGCATGCCCACCTCTCACACCCGGCCCTAGCCTGCGAAGAAAGAAGGAAAGCGTCCGAAAACGCACCACCGGAGCAACCGGACGGGACGCCCCCGGCACGCATCGGTTCGCACCACTCATCAGGGAGCCCCCATGACCGCACTTCCGCAGGAGCGCCGCGTCGTCACCGCCATCCCCGGCCCGAAGTCGCAGGAACTGCAGTCCCGCCGTCTCGCCGCGGTGGCGCAGGGGGTGGGCTCGGTGCTGCCCGTCTTCACCGCGCGCGCGGGCGGCGGCATCATCGAGGACGTCGACGGCAACCGCCTCATCGACTTCGGTTCCGGCATCGCCGTGACCTCCGTCGGCGCCTCCGCCGAGGCCGTCGTACGCCGGGCGAGCGCCCAGCTGGCCGACTTCACCCACACCTGTTTCATGGTCACCCCGTACGAGGGCTACGTGGAGGTCGCCGAGGCCCTCGCGGAGCTCACCCCGGGTGACCACGCCAAGAAGTCCGCGCTGTTCAACTCCGGCGCCGAGGCCGTCGAGAACGCCGTGAAGATCGCGCGTGCCTACACCAAGCGCCAGGCCGTCGTCGTGTTCGACCACGGGTACCACGGGCGGACCAACCTCACGATGGCGCTGACCGCCAAGAACATGCCGTACAAGCACGGCTTCGGTCCGTTCGCCCCCGAGGTGTACCGCGTCCCGGTCGCCTACGCCTACCGCTGGCCGACCGGCCCGGAGAACGCCGGCCCCGAGGCCGCCAAGCAGGCCGTCGACCAGATCAGCAAGCAGGTCGGCGCCGAGAACGTCGCCGCGATCATCATCGAGCCGGTGCTCGGCGAGGGCGGCTTCATCGAGCCGGCCAAGGGCTTCCTGCCGGCGATCAGCCAGTTCGCCAAGGACAACGGGATCGTCTTCGTCGCGGACGAGATCCAGTCCGGCTTCTGCCGTACGGGTCAGTGGTTCGCGTGCGAGGACGAGGGCATAGTGCCGGACCTGATCACCACGGCCAAGGGCATCGCGGGTGGTCTCCCCCTCGCCGCCGTGACCGGCCGTGCCGAGATCATGGACGCCGCGCACGCCGGCGGGCTCGGTGGCACCTACGGCGGCAACCCCGTCGCCTGCGCCGGTGCGCTCGGAGCCATCGAGACCATGAAGGAGCTCGACCTCAACGCCAGGGCGCGGCAGATCGAGGCGATCATGAAGCCCCGTCTCACCGCCATGGCCGAGAAGTTCGACGTCATCGGCGACGTCCGCGGCCGCGGCGCGATGATCGCCATCGAGCTGGTCAAGGACCGCGCCACCAAGGAGCCGAACCCGGAGGCCACCGCGGCCCTCGCCAAGGCCTGCCACCAGGAGGGACTGCTGGTCCTGACCTGTGGCACCTACGGCAACGTGCTCCGCTTCCTGCCCCCGCTCGTCATCGGCGAGGACCTCCTGAACGAGGGCCTCGACATCATCGAGCAGGCGTTCGCGCGGATCTGAGCCACAGGCTTCTCGCAGCCGGCACAAAGGGTCTCGAACCCGTGTACCACCGCCGCCCCAGCCCCTCCCACCTGGCGCGATGTGAGGGGCTGGGGCGGCGCCCGTCAGGCCGTGTGAAGAAGGTGTGCGAGGTGGATGACGGGACCCGATTCCGCCTGTCGTGGCACCGGCCGCTGCCGTAGGTTCTACCCAGATGAGAGATACACCCCGCCCACAGGGGACTGTGGGCGATTTCAGGCCGGGGCCTCCCCAGCTTCGACCTGGTCGTGCCCTCGCGCACACAACCGGGGCCTCCGGCTCCGGATCTCCTCACCGATCGGACGGTCGCTCGCCCCAAACCCCCCGGGGCGCGCGACATTCCGATCCGGACGGCCGCCCCGGAACGACCCCCCCTGTTCCGGGGCGGCCGACCTCCTTCCTCGACTTTCCCCTTACGGGACTCCTGGCGCTTCTGGGCCTGCCGGCCCTCCTCTTCGCGCTGATCACCTGGCAGGTCGTCGCCCACGGCCCGCTGCTCCGCCTGGACAGCCGTCTGAGCGGCGCACTCGTCCACCCGGACCGGTTCTCCGAGCTCCTCTCCGACCTCGGGAACGTGCAGGTCGCCGTCCCGGTCCTGGTGCTCGTCATCGGCTATGCCGCCTGGCGCGGCCGTACCACTGGTACAGACCGCTGGTGGCTGCCGCCCACGGCCGCCGCCCTCCTGATGGCTCTGGTCCCGGCGATCATCGTGCCGCTCAAGGACTGGACCGCCCGCCCGGGCACCCCGGTGGTGCCCCCGGCGGTCGGCTACTTCCCCTCCGGCCACACGGCGACGGCGGCGATCGCGTACGGCTCCGCGACCCTGCTCCTCCTCCCCTGGCTCACCACCGCCGCCGCCCGCCGGACCACCGTCGGCGGCTGCGCGGCACTCGTCCTCGGCGTCTCCTACGGCCTGGTCCGCCGCGGCTGGCACTGGCCGCTGGACGTGGTGGCCAGCTGGTGCCTGGCCACCGTCCTGCTGACGTCGCTGGGACTGCTGCTCACCCGAAGTACGCGTCGAGGTTCTTCTGGAACTCCCCGTTCGAGAAGCGGCCCCAGTTGATCGACCAGGCCATCGGACCGCGCAGGGCCGGCCAGGTGCCGCGGGTGGTGCACGACCCGCAGTTCGTCTTCTTCGTCACCGGCTGTCCGCCGGGGCAAGGGATCCCGCCCTGCCCTGTCCTGCCGCGACGTTCATACGTGCGTTCTCATCCGCGTTGCGGGTGAACCCGCAGGACACGCAGAGGAAGTCGGCTTGGCTCTTGCGCGGCTTCCTCTCGATCCACCGCAGGCACTGCACCGCAGACTGGTGAAAGGTGCGGGCACATCCTCGACCCGCCCCGGAGCCTTCTGCTCGGTGCGCCGCCTCGACAGGCCCCGCCCCTGGGCGAGAACGGCCCTGTTCAGTCCGGCCTTCTGCCGAACGTTCCCGCCAGGCTGCTCAACAGTCCCCCTCGCCGAGCGAGTCACATTCTTGATGTTCAGCTTCTCGAACCGCACCAGACCAGTCCTTGCACCGGTCGGTCTCGCGCGCCTTCAACCGGGCGGCCTTCGCGTACTCAGCAGTCCCGAACGGCGCCTAGTCACCGTCGGCCAGGCCGGCGGCAGCCTCATGCATGGCCAGCTCCAGCAACGCCGGATCCGTCAGCGTCCCCGACCCGTCCGGCATCACCAGCCACCGCACCCCCTGCGTGGCCCGCCCGGGATACGGCACGACGATCCAGGTGCCGGCCCCCGCCGTGCGGATCCCCGTGCCGAGCCACCGGGCGGCCGTGCCGGGCGGCACGAAGAAGCCCACCCGGCTGTCCCCGAAGTCGACCAGGACAGGACCCGGCTGGTCGAGGACGCGGGTGAGCACGTCGAGGGTGGGGTAGCCGAGCTCGCCCGGCAGAATCAGTACGTCCCAGGCCCTGCCCGCGGGCAGCAGCGCGATCCCCAGGGGGTTGCGCTCCCATTCCCAGCGGCAGGACTCGGGATCCGGTGCGACGGATGTCAGCCATTCGACCGCCGTCTTCGCCCCAGTCATCAGAAGACCTCCCCGTCTCGCCCGTGGACGCGGGCATCGCGTCCACGAGGAGAGAGGGAGGTCTCCCGGGAGCATTACGCGGGTTTCACCACCCCGTCGGAGTGAACTGGATCACACTCCAGCCGGATCGCACTCCGCCTGGTTCAGCTGTCGAAGCCGAGCCCCAGCCGGTCCATCGTCCGCAGCCACAGGTTGCGGCGGCCGCCATGGGCATCGGCGCGGGCCAGCGACCACTTGGTGAGGGCGATGCCCGTCCAGGCGAACGGCTCGGGCGGGAACGGCAGCGGTTTCTTGCGGACCATGTCCAGGCGGGTGCGCTCGGTCTCCTCCCCGGCCAGCAGGTCCAGCATCACGTCCGCCCCGAAGCGCGTGGCGCCGACACCGAGGCCGGTGTAACCCGCCGCGTACGCCACCTTCCCCTGGTGGGCGGTGCCGAAGAACGCCGAGAAACGGGAGCAGGTGTCGATCGCGCCGCCCCAGGCGTGCGTGAAGCGGACGCCCTCCAGCTGCGGGAAGCAGGTGAAGAAGTGCTCGGCGAGCTTGGCGTAGGTCTCCGGGCGGTCGTCGTACTCACGGCGCACCCGGCCGCCGTAGTGGTGGATGGCGTCGTAGCCGCCCCACAGGACGCGGTTGTCGGCCGAGAGACGGAAGTAGTGGAACTGGTTGGCGGAGTCGCCGAGGCCCTGCCGGTTCTTCCAACCGATCGCGCCGAGCTGCTCGGCGGTGAGCGGCTCGGTCATCAGGGCGTAGTCGTAGACGGGGACGGTGTACGCGCGTACCCGCTTGAGCAGGTTCGGGAAGATGTTGGTGGCGAGCACGACCTGCCGGGCGCGGACCGAACCGTACGGGGTGCGTACGGCCATGCCGGCGCCGTACGCCTTCAGGGCGAGGGCGGGCGTGTGCTCGTACACCCGGACGCCGAGCGCGAGACAGGCCTGCTTGAGGCCCCAGGCGAGCTTGGCCGGGTGCAGCATGGCCACTCCGCGACGGTCGTACAGGCCCGCCTCGAAGGTGGGCGAGGCCACCTGCTCGCGCACCGCGTCGGCGTCGAGGAACTCGATGCCGTCCGCGAGGCCCTGCCGCTCCAGTTTCCGGTGCCAGTCACGCAGCTCCCACGCCTGGTAGGTCTCCGTCGCGACGTCGATCTCGCCGGTGCGTTCGAACTCGCAGTCGATGCCGTGCCGGGCGACGGCGGCCTCGATCTCGTCGAGGTTGCGCCGGCCCAGCTCCTGGAGCTGGTGGATCTCCTCGGGCCAGCGGGCGAGGCCGTTGGGCAGCCCGTGGGTGAGGGAGGCGGCGCAGAAGCCGCCGTTGCGGCCCGAGGCGGCCCAGCCCACCTCGTGGCCTTCCAGCAGGACCACATCGCGCCCGGGGTCGCGCTCCTTGGCGTTCAGCGCGGTCCACAGTCCGCTGTACCCGCCGCCGACGACCAGCAGGTCGCAGGTGTCGGCGCCGGTGAGCGCGGGCTCGGGGTGGGGCTTGCCGGGGTCTTCGAGCCAGTACGAAACCGGCTGCGCTTCGGAGAGAGACTTGGTCCAATCTGCCTGACGGCTCATGGCGCTTGGGGCCATGATTTTCAACTCCCTACAGAGTCAATGAAGGGCTATGCCTTTTGCCTGTTGCGGCGGTTGTTGATGAGCATGGAGACCAGGACGAACAGTACGGCGACCAGGAACATGGCCGTACCGATGACGTTGATCTGGACGGGCGTGCCGCGCTGTGCCGAACCCCAGACGAACATCGGGAAGGTGACGGTGGAGCCCGCGTTGAAATTGGTGATGATGAAATCGTCGAAGGAGAGCGCGAAGGAGAGCAGCGCGCCCGCCGCGATTCCGGGGGACGCGATGGGGAGGGTGACCCTCAGGAACGTCTGCGCCGGTCCGGCGTAGAGGTCCCGGGCGGCCTCCTCCAGTCGCGGGTCCATCGACATCACACGCGCCTTGACCGCGGTGACGACGAAGCTGAGGCAGAACATGATGTGGGCGATCAGGATCGTGTAGAAGCCGAGTTGGGCACCCATGTTGAGGAACAGGGTGAGCAGCGAGGCCGCCATGACGACCTCGGGCATCGCCATCGGCAGGAAGATCAGCGAGTTGACGGCGCCGCGGGCGCGGAACCGGTAGCGCACCAGCGCGAAGGCGATCATCGTGCCGAGCACGGTGGCGCCGATCGTCGCCAGCGCGGCGATCCGCAGGCTGATGGAGAGCGAGCCGCACATGTCGGCGACCCCGCACGGCTGCTTCCAGGCGTCGAGCGAGAACTGCTGCCATTCGTAGTTGAAGCGCCCCTTCGGTTTGTTGAAGGAGAACACCGTGACGATGACGTTCGGAAGGAGCAGATATCCGAGGGTGAGAAGTCCCGCGATGACGACGAGATTCTTCTTGAGCCAGTTGACGAAGGGCATTTAGACCAGATCCTCCGTCCCGGACCGGCGAATGTAGATGGTGACCATGGCCAGGATCGCGGCCATGAGGATGAAGGAGAGCGCGGCCGCCGTCGGATAGTCGAGAATCCGCAGGAACTGCGTCTGGATCACGTTTCCGATCATGCGGGTGTCGGTCGAGCCGAGGAGTTCGGCGTTGACGTAGTCACCGGCCGCCGGGATGAAGGTCAGCAGCGTGCCGGAGACCACGCCCGGCATCGACAGCGGGAAGGTGACCTTCCGGAACGTCGTCCACGGCTTGGCGTACAGGTCGCCGGCCGCCTCGTGCAGTCGCCCGTCGATGCGCTCCAGCGAGGTGTAGAGCGGCAGGATCATGAACGGCAGGAAGTTGTAGGTCAGACCGCAGACGACGGCCAGCGGTGTGGCCAGCACGCGGTCGCCGGCCGTCCAGCCGAGGAAGTCGGTGAGGCTCAGGATGTGCAGCGAGTTCAGGGCGTGCACGACCGGGCCGTTGTCGGCGAGGATCGTCTTCCAGGCCAGGGTGCGGATCAGGAAGCTGGTGAAGAACGGCGCGATCACCAGGATCATGATCAGGTTCCGCCAGCGCCCCGCGCGGAAGGCGATGAGGTAGGCCAGTGGGTAGCCGAGCAGCAGGCACAGCACGGTCGCGGCGGCCGCGTAGAAGACGGACCTGAGGAACTGCGGCCAGTACTCGCTCAGCGCGTCCCAGTAGGTCGCGAAGTGCCAGGTGACCTTGTAGCCCTCTTCCAGGGAGCCCGTCTGGATCGACGTGGACGCCTGGTAGATCATCGGCAGGGCGAAGAAGACGACCAGCCAGAGGATGCCGGGCAGCAGCAGCCAGTAGGGGGTCCACCTGCCGCGCCTGCGCGGCGGCTTCTTCGTCTCGGGTTCGGCGGGGGCCAGCGGCGGGGGCGCCTCGGAGAGCGTGGCCATCAGGCGGCCTCCTCCTCGGTGCCGGCGTCGATGTCCTGGGCGGCGTCGAGGCCGAAGGTGTGGGCCGGACTCCAGTGCAGGACGACGTCGGCGCCGGGGACCAGCCGTCCGTCGCGCTCGACGTTCAGTTCGTACACCGCGAACTCGTCGCAGACCGGGCTGTCGATGACGTACTGCGTGGAGACGCCGATGAAACTGGCGTCGACGATCTTGCCGGTGATGCGGTTGCGGCCCTCGGGGACGGTGCCCGCGTCGTCGGCGTGGGTGAGGGAGATCTTCTCGGGCCGGATCCCGACCAGCACCTTGCCCCCGGTCGTGGTGGGTGCCGAACATCGCGCCTCGGGCAGCACCAGCTTCCCGCCGCCGGCCTTCAGCACGATGTCGTCCCCGCTCTTCGTGTCCACCTCGGCCTCGATGAGGTTCGAGGTGCCGAGGAAGTTGGCCACGAACGTGGTGTTGGGGTTCTCGTAGAGGTCGGCCGGTGAGCCGAGCTGCTCGACGCGTCCCGCGTTCATCACGGCGACCGTGTCGGCCATGGTCATGGCCTCCTCCTGGTCGTGCGTGACGTGGATGAAGGTGATGCCGACCTCGGTCTGGATCCGCTTGAGCTCCAGCTGCATCTGACGGCGCAGCTTGAGGTCGAGGGCGCCGAGCGGCTCGTCGAGGAGGAGCACCTTGGGGTGGTTGATGAGCGCGCGGGCCACCGCGACCCGCTGCTGCTGGCCGCCGGAGAGCTGGTGCGGTTTCTTGCGCGCCTGCTCGCCGAGCTGGACCAGCTCCAGCATGTCCTCGACCTGCTTCTTCACGCTCTTGATGCCGCGCCGGCGCAGACCGAAGGCGACGTTCTCGAAGATGTCGAGGTGCGGGAAGAGGGCGTACGACTGGAAGACCGTGTTCACCGGCCTCTTGTACGGCGGCAGATGGGTCACGTCCTGGTCGCCGAGGTGCACGGTGCCGCTGGTGGGCTCCTCCAGCCCCGCGATCATGCGCAGGGTGGTGGTCTTGCCGCAGCCGGAGGCGCCGAGGAGGGCGAAGAAGGAGCCCTGCGGCACGGTCAGGTCCATCGGCTGTACGGCGGTGAAGCCGTTGTCGTAGGTCTTGCCGATGCCGGTGAGGCGGACGTCGCCGCTGTTGTCTGTCGTCATGGTGTCGTCACGCCCCTGTGAGCTTCGCGAACTTCTGCTGGTAGGCCGTCTCTTCCTTCGAGCTCAGGGCGCGGAAGGCATGGGATCTGGCCTGCATGGCTTTGTCGGGAACGATCAGCGGGTTGCTGGCCGCCGACTTGTCGATCTTGGCAAGGTACGGCTGTACGTCCGCGACCGGGCTGACGTAGTTGACGTAGGCGGAGAGTTCGGCGGCCGGTCCGGGCTCGTAGTAGTAGTCGATGAGCCGCTCGGCGTTCGTCTTGTGACGCGCCTTGTTGGGGACCATCAGGTTGTCGGTCGACGTCATGTAGCCGCTGTCCGGGATGACGTACGCGACGTCCGGGTTGTCCGCCTGGAGCTGCACGATGTCGCCGCCCCAGGCGACACAGGCCGCCAGGTCGCCCTTGCTGAGGTCCGAGGTGTAGTCGTTGCCGGTGAAGCGGCGGATCTGGCCCTTGTCGACGGCCTTCTGCAGGCGGGCGATCACCGAGTCGTAGTTGTCGTCGGTGAACTTCGCCGGGTCGATGCCCATGTCGAGCATGGTCATGCCGACGGTGTCGCGCATCTCGGTCAGCAGGCCGACCCGGCCCTTGAGCGCGGGGTTGTCGAGCAGGTCGGAGACCGACTTCACCTCGACGCCGTCGAGCGCCTTCTTGTTGAAGGCGACGACCGTCGAGATGCCCTGCCACGGGTAGGAGTAGGCCCGGCCCGGGTCCCAGTCGGGGCTGCGGAACTGGTCCGACAGGTTGGCGAAGGCGTGCGGCAGGTTGGACGCGTCCAGCTTCTGGACGTAGCCGAGCCGGATCATGCGGGCGGCCAGCCAGTCGGTGAGGACGACCAGGTCCCGGCCGGTGTCCTGGCCGGCGGCGAGCTGCGGCTGGATCTTGCCGAAGAACTCGTCGTTGTCGTTGATGTCCTCGGTGTACTTCACCGTGATGCCGGTCCGCTTGCGGAACGCGTCCAGCGTGGGATGGGTCTTCCCGCTGTCGTCCACGTCGATGTACTCGGGCCAGTTGGAGAAGTTGACGACCTTCTCCGTGGCCGAGTGGTCGTCGGCGGAGACCCCGCCCTGGGACTTGCCGGCCGCGGGGATACCGCAGGCGCTCAGCGCCCCGACGCCGCCCACCGCGAGCGCGCCGCCCAGGAACGACCGGCGGGCCAGGGCGGCCCGGCCGGTGCGGAGACTGCGCCGCATGGCGGCCACTTCGACCGGAGTCGGGCGGTCGGGCTCGTACTGCCTCATGCGCTTGATGCCCTTTCGGGAAGGTGGCCGTGATGAGCGGCCGAGAACGTGACTATCGGTCCCCGAAGATCGTGCGGTGCCAGTCCTTCCGCGCCACCGCCGTATTGTCGAACATAACGTGCTTGACCTGGGTGTACTCCTCGAACGAGTACGCCGACATGTCCTTGCCGAAGCCGGACGCCTTGTAGCCGCCGTGCGGCATCTCGCTGATGATCGGAATGTGGTCGTTGACCCACACGCACCCCGCCTTGATCTCGCGGGTCGCCCGGTTCGCCCGGTAGACGCCGCCGGTCCACGCGGAGGCGGCCAGACCGTAGGGGGTGTCGTTGGCCAGCCGGATGCCCTCGTCATCAGTGTCGAACGGCAGGACGACCAGCACCGGACCGAAGATCTCGGACTGGACGATCTCGCTGTCCTGCGGCGCGTCGGCGATCAGGGTGGGCCGGTAGTACGCGCCGCTCTTCAGCTCGTCCTGCGGCGGCTCGCCGCCGGTCACCACGCGCGCGTAGCCGCGCGCCCGCTCCACGAACCCGGCCACCCGGTCCCGCTGGGCGTGCGAGATCAGCGGCCCGAGATCGGTGCCGGGCGCGAACGGATCGCCGAGCCGTACGGTCTCCATCAGACTCGCCGTCCGCTCCACGAAGGCCTCGTAGAGCGGCCGCTGCACGTACGCGCGCGTGGCGGCGGTGCAGTCCTGCCCGGTGTTGATGAGGGACCCGGCCACCGCCCCGTGGACGGCGGCCTCCAGATCGGCGTCGTCGAAGACCACGAAGGGCGCCTTGCCGCCCAGCTCCAGGTGAAGCCGCTTCACGGTCGCGGTGGCGATCTCGGCGACCCGCTTCCCGACGCCGGTGGAGCCGGTGAAGGAGGTCATGGCCACGTCGGGATGCCCGACAAGATGCTCACCGGCCTCCTTCCCCGTGCCGGTGACGATGTTGACGACCCCGTCGGGAATCCCGGCGAGGGTCGCCGCCTCCGCGAAGAGGAGCGAGGTCAGCGGGGTCAGCTCGGCGGGCTTGAGCACGATGGTGTTGCCGGCGGCGATCGCCGGGAGGATCTTCCAGGCGGCCATCTGGAGCGGATAGTTCCAGGGCGCGATCGACCCGACGACCCCGATCGGCTCGCGGCGGACGTACGACGTGTGGTCCCCGGAGTACTCGGCGGCGGCCTGCCCCTGCAGATGCCGTGCGGCACCGGCGAAGAAGGCGGTGTTGTCGATGGTCCCCGGCACGTCGAACTCGCGCGTCAGCTTCAGCGGCTTGCCGCACTGGAGGGACTCGGCACGGGCGAATTCCTCGGCGCGGTCGGCGAGCACGGCGGCGAACCGGTGCAGCGCGTCGGACCGCTCGCCGGGGGTGGTCGCGGCCCAGCCGGGGAAGGCGTCCCGCGCGGCGGCCACGGCCCGGTCGACGTCCCCGGTGCCGGCCAGCTCGTAGGTGTACACGTCCACGCCGGTGGCCGGGTCGACGACGGCGTGCGTACGGCCCGAGGTGCCCTTGGCGAACCGTCCCGCGATGTACTGCGCGCCGCCCGCGAGCCGCTCCTGCGCGGGGAAGGTCTCCGGGGTGGCGGTGCCCGGGTTGTCCATGTCGCTTCTCCTCCGCCGTCACCCCGTCCCGAGAGGCGGGTGGCGTAGCTCCAGCTCGATTTGACTGCCGATCCTGACAGAGCAGAGGGAGTCCAACAAGTGATTCCGTTGTTGCCTTTTGGTTACGCGACGGAATCTGTCGACCAGGTGTCGAGTCGGCAGGGAAAAGGCGGGACGGAGTGTCAGTGGTGCCTGCCAGACTGGCGTGCATGGCGAAGATCGATTCTGTGGAGGCCCTGATCAGGGCGGTCCAGACGGGGGCCAGGATCACGTACCTGCACTTCTGGGGACACCGCCCGAGGCCGGACGGGCGGGTCTCCGCGAGCTGCCTGAGCCAGTGGTGGCCGTCACGCTTCGTGGTCGACGGTGTGGAGTACGCGACCGCCGAACACTGGATGATGGCAGGAAAGGCCCGGCTCTTCGGGGACGCGGAGGCGGAGCGGGCGGTACTGGCGGCGGAGCACCCCGCCCAGGCCAAGAAGGCGGGCCGACTGGTCCGCGGCTTCGACGAGGCGACATGGGAGCGGGAGCGCTTCGGGCTCGTGACCGAGGGCAGCGTGCACAAGTTCGCCGCCGACACCGGGCTACGGGACTTCCTGGTGGGGACCGGCGACCGGGTCCTGGTGGAGGCGAGCCCGGTGGACCGGGTGTGGGGGATCGGGCTGGCGGCGACGGACGAGGGGGCGGCGGACCCCGCCCGGTGGAGAGGGCTGAACCTGTTGGGGTTCGCGTTGATGGAGGCCCGGGAGCACCTTCGGGCGGACGGGACCGCCCCTTCCTGAAGAGGAGGCGCGGCACTCCTGCCCGACCGGACCGCCCCCACCTAAGGGACGCGGCACTCCTGCCCGACCGGACCGCCCCTGCCAAAGGGACGCGGCGCTGTATCGATATGCTGCTCCGCCGCGTGGGCGCGACCAGCCCCCACCCACCCGCACCCGAACCCCCACCGAACCCGAGCTACTGGTTCCCCGCCACCACGATCAGCGTGATGAACGCGGCGGCAAGCACCAGCCCCGCCGACCCGCAGATGATTCCCGCGAGCGCCTGCCCACCGTTCGTCGCCGCGCCCCGCCTCACCCGCGCCCGCCCGATCGACCCCAACACGATGCCCAGCACCCCCATCACCAGCGCGACCGGCGCCAGGCAGAACCCGATCGCGCTGATGATCCCCGTCACCATGGCGGCCGTCCCCAGCCCGTTGTCGGGCACCGGCTGCATCCCGGGCCAGCCGCCGTATCCCCCGGGCCCACCCGGGTACGACGGAAGCGGCGGGCCGGGATAGCCGTACCCGGGCATGGGAGCGCCGCCGGGAGCAGGGCCTCCGGGATAGCCGTACGGGACCGGCCCCGGCCCGTTCGGGGCGATCGGCGGTGGCGGCACCGCCGCACTCGGCGGCTGCTGCGCCGCAGGCGGGGCGTAGGGACTGGGCGGCGGCGCGGCGGGATCCGGCGCCGCGAAGGGGTTCACCGGCGGGGCCGGCCGCGGGCCGGAGGGCGCCGCGTAGGGGCTGGCCCAGCCCTGCGGCGGCGCGTCGGCGGAGGCGACCGGCCCCGGTATCGCCGCGACCGTCCGCTCGTCATGGGCCCCCGGCGGCGCCGGCACCGGCCCCGGCTCCTCCGCCCCGGCCGCTTCCCCCTTGTCCAGCCGTACCTTCGGAGCCTCTGGCGCCTCGTCAGCCATCTCGCGATGTCCCCTCTCCCACGCGCATGCCGCCGTCATGGTACGGCCCGGCCCCATGGCGGCCCCCGGCCCGGCCTACGATGACCCCGAGTCACCGATCAGCCGATCACCGCGCAGGGCCCCACGGCCGTACCCCGCCGTGGGCGGCCCGCGCCGTTCCGGGGAGGAACCCTTGACCGACCGCCACACCGACCCCGCCGCCCTGCGCGATGTGCACGCCTTCATCGCCGGGCTGCCCAAGGCCGAACTGCACGTCCACCACGTCGGCTCCGCCTCCCCCCGCATCGTCTCGGAGCTGGCCGCCCGGCACCCCGACTCCAAGGTCCCGACCGACCCCGAGGCGCTGGCCGACTACTTCACGTTCACGGACTTCGCCCACTTCATCGAGGTCTACCTGTCGGTGGTCGACCTGATCCGCACGCCCGAGGACGTACGGCTGCTCACCTACGAGGTGGCCCGCGACCTGGCCCGCCAGCAGGTGCGCTACGCCGAGCTGACGATCACACCGTTCTCGTCCACCCGGCGCGGGATCGACGAGCGGGCCTTCATGGACGCGATCGAGGACGCGCGGAAGGCGGCACAGACCGAGTTCGGCACGGTGCTGCGCTGGTGCTTCGACATCCCCGGCGAGGCGGGTCTGGAGGCCGCCGAGGAGACGGCGCGGCTGGCGACCGACGACCGGATCCGCCCGGAGGGCCTGGTCTCCTTCGGTCTCGGCGGCCCCGAGATCGGGGTGCCCCGGCCGCAGTTCAAGCCGTACTTCGACCAGGCGATCGCGGCCGGCCTGCGCTCCGTCCCGCACGCGGGCGAGACCACCGGCCCCGGCACCGTCTGGGACGCGCTGACCTACCTGGGCGCCGAGCGGATCGGGCACGGCACCAGCTCGGCGCAGGACCCGAAGCTCCTCGCCCACCTCGCCGAGCACCGGATCGCGCTGGAGGTGTGCCCGACCTCCAACATCGCCACCCGCGCGGTCCGCACCTTCGAAGAGCACCCGATCAAGGCATTCGTGGACGCGGGTGTGCTGGTCACGGTCAACTCCGACGACCCGCCGATGTTCGGCACCGACCTCGACAACGAGTACGCCGTCGCCGCCCGTCTCCTCGGCCTCGACGAGCGCGGCCTCGCGGACCTCGCGAAGAACGCGGTGGAGGCGTCCTTCCTGGACCTGACGGGGAAGACGAGGATCTCGGCCGAGATCGACGCGTACACGAAGGCGTGGCTCGCCCCCTGACGAGCCCTGAGAACATGGGCTCATGCAGACCGTGACCGCCGTGGCCCACCGCGGCGACCTCTACCGCTTCCGCGAGAACACGCTCGACTCCCTGCGCTCCGCGCTCCGCCGGGGCGCGGACGCGGTGGAGATCGACGTGCGGCTCAGCCGTGACGGCGTTCCCGTCCTCCTGCACGACGGCACACTCAAGCGGTTGTGGGAGCACGACCGCCCGCTGCACGCCCTGTCGGCGGACGAGGTGCGCGGCCTCACCGCGGGCGGTGTCCCGACCCTCGCGGAGGCACTGGCGGCGACGGAGGGCGGCCGGGTGATGATCGACCTGCCCGGGGAGCCGGGTGAGCGGGCGGTGGCGAGGATCGTGGCGGCGGCCCGGGAGTGCGAGGCGACGGACCGCGTCTACTACACGGGGGACGCCGCGACGATGCTGGCGGTCCGGGCGGCCGACCCGTCCGCCGAGATCGCCCTGACCCGCAAGACCCTGGCGCCGACCCGCCCCGCGCTCCTGGACGCGATCCGCCCCCGCTACCTGAACTACCGGTTCAGCCTGCTCGACCACGCGCTCACCGAACACGTCCACCGCAGCGGCTACCTGGTCTCGTGCTGGACCCCGAACACCCGTCGCTCGATGCGCCGCCTGCTGGACATGGGCGTCGACTCGATCACCACGAACAGGGTGGACGTGCTCAACGCCGTGCGCGGCTACACGACCGACTTCTGAGGCACCGTCGCCGGATCACTCGGCGTCTTCCGCGTCACGTACTGCGGTACCGGCGCCGAGTCCGTCCCGTCGTCCCGCACCAGCCCGTACCTGGTCGCTCCGTCCGCGGGCCCCGTCAGCACGTCCTGCTCCACCGCGTCCCAGGACGACGGGAAGACGCTCACCCCGTAGTCGGCCCCCCGCTCGTTCACCGTGAACGTCACGCTGCCGTCCACGTAGTAGTACTCGTTCTGCCACATCTGCTGGGCGCCGGCGGGCAGCACCGCGTACCCCACCGCCGAGCTGCCCATCCCCGTCGCGGAACTGTCCGTCGCGCTCACCCGGTCGTCCATGCGCCGCCCGCCCCCGGACGCCACATGGAAGATCTTCCCCTTCAGTCCGGTCCAGGACGGCATGACCAGGCTCCCGGCCCGGTACTGCGGTGAGATCTGCCAGCGGACCAGCACATAGCCCTGGCCGCTGAGCGTCACGCTGTCGCCGCGGTGGTTCAGCACCGCGTGCGCCCCGCCGCTGCTGGTGATCCCGCCCTCCGGCCGGTGGGGCAGCGCGCCCGGCTCGGTGTCCGGGTCCGGGGCCGTGTCGACCGCGTCGACGACCGAGCCGTAGACCGCGCCGCTCGCCGAAGCCGACGGCGAGGGCGAGGTGGCGGAGGGGGAAGGGGACGGCGCGGGAGTGGTCGCCGGTGCCCGCGGTACCGCCCGCGTGACCGCCGCCGTCGGCGACACGGCGGCCCGCGGTGCCGGGTCGTGCGGTGTCCGTACGGCGACGTACGCGCCGCCCGCCACGATCGTCGCCCCGGCGGTCACCGCCACCGCCGGCTTGGCCAGCGCGCCCAGCAGCTTCGCCGACCAGCCTGCGGACGTCGCGGAGGTGGCCGCGACCGCGGTCTTGCCGCCGAGGGCCAGCGACAGTGCGAAGCCGGCCGGGACCGGTACCAGGGCGATCCCGACCAGCAGCCGTTCCGCGGGTACGACGGAGTCACGGGTGTCGCCGCAGTAGCCGCAGCCACGGATGTGCCGGGCCAGCCGCTTGCGCCAGACGGAATCGGGCCGCCCGTCCCAGCGGGCGGTCAGCTCGCGCAACTCGGGGCAGGCCCCGTCCAGGGCGCGCACGATGCCGCGCGAGGTCTCCAGCCGCTCCTTCATCCGCTGGACGCGGACGGCGGCGTGCTGCCGGCTGATGCCGACGGCCGCCGCCAGTTCGCGCCGGGTGAGCTCACCCGACACCTCCAGCCACCACAGCGACACCAGCTGCCGGTCCTCGGCGTCCAGCCAGCGCACCGCCTCCGCGACCTCCCGTCGCTGTCCCGCCAACTGGAGCCGCAGCACGGTGAGTTCGGCGAAGTCCGCGGCGCCGTCCGGGACCGCCTCGTCCAGTTTGCGGTCCTGCCTGCGGCGCGCCCGGTCCCGGATCTGGTGCATCGCGATGGCCACCAGCCAGGACCGGAAGCTGTCCGGGTCGCGGAGAGAGCCGAGGTTGTCGACGGCACGCAGCATGGTCTCCTGGACGATGTCGTCGACGTCGGCGTGACCGTTGAGGGCGCGGCCGACCACGTTGTAGACCAAGGGCAGCCAGCCCTCGACCAGTTCGTCCAGCGCACGCCGGTCGCCCGCCTGCGCGGCCGCGACCGTGGCCCGCCACTGCCGCGGCACCTGCGCATCCGTCCTCATGACCGCACCTTCTCAGCCGGGGCGGTGACCTTGGCAATGTCGGGGATCACACCCTGGAGACGGAGTGCGGTGTTCCGGGATAACACTTTTCTCGCCCCGGCCTCCCCGCCGGTCGCCGTCCCCTAGGGGCGATCCCCGTCAACTCCCCTGTGTTCGACGCCAGTTACTGGGTGGCAGCTCAGGGGCGTACACCCTCCTCACCGACGATCCGGCCGGCCGCCGTGTCACCGGAGGATGTCCGGGTCTCCTCGCCCGCCCCCTCCCCTGGAGCTCACGCATGCGCACCCGCCCCCGGAGCACCGCCCTCGCCGCCTCCCTCGCCCTGGCCCTCGCCGCCGGTCCACTGGCCGCGCCCGCCTTCGCCGCGCCCCCGGCTGCCGCCCCCGTCGCCGCACAGACCTCCACCGGCCCGGACGCCGACGCGCTGCGGGCGGCGATCGCCGGGCTGCCCGACGCGGACGCCACCGCCGCGCTGGTCCGGGTGGGCGGTACCGACGGCGTCTGGCGGGGCAGCGCGGGCGTGCACGACCTGGCCGGCGGCCGGGCGGCGGACCCCGACGCCCGCTTCCGGGCCGGTTCGACGACGAAGGTGGTGACGGCGGCGGCCGTACTGAAACTGGCCGCACAGCACCGCATCGACCTCGGCACGCCCGTCCAGCACTACCTCCCGGGCCTGTTCACCCGGGCCTTCCGGCCCATCACCGTGAGGCAGCTGCTGAACCACACCAGCGGCATCCAGGCGGGCGACGGCTGGGGCGACTCCTTCGAGGCGCAGTACGCACACCGCTTCGACACGCTCACCCCGGAGCAGGTCGTGCGGTCGGCGGTGGCGAAGGGGCCCGAGTTCGCGCCGGGGACGCGGCAGGACTACCTCAACATCAACTACACCGTGCTCGGGCTGCTGATCGAGAAGGTGACCGGGCGGTCGTACGCCTCGGTGGCCGAGCGGCTGGTCCTCCGCCCGGCCGGGATGCGGGACACCTACTTCCCCGGCACCGACCCGCGGATCCGCGGCCCGCACAACCACGGCTACCAGAAGGTGACGAAGGCCGACGGGACGACGGAGTTCGTGGACGTCACGGAGTGGAACCAGGCGGACCGGTTCGCGGCCGGGGACATGATCTCCACGACAGCCGACCTGGAACGCCTGCTCACCTCCCTCTTCCGGGGGCGGATCGTGCCGCCGGGACCACAGCTGGAGGAGATGTTCACGGTCCCGGCGAACATCGAGGGCGCCACCTACAGCGCCGGGCTGCAGCGCTTCGCGTACGAGGGCCGCGTCTACTGGGTCAAGTCGGGCTCCCGGTACGGCTACAGCGCGGTCGTCGCCGGCACCCGGGACCTGAGCCGGACCCTGGTCTACTCCGTCAACGCGACCGACGCCAAGGGCGAGGACACGAACCCGGTCGCCGAGCGGATCGCGCGCGCCGCGCTCAAACAGGGGTGAGCGCGTCGGCGCAGGTGCCGCCCGGGGCCCGGCGGCCGGACCGCCGCTCCCCGCACCGGCCGCCGTGCAGGTGGACCCCCCTCTCCCGGTGTGACGACTCCAGGCGTAGCATGTGAACGAAACTGTTTCGTTCACGGAACGGACCTCGCATGGAGAAGACAGGCATGGTCTCCGTACTCGTCGTCAACGACCAATCCCTCCAGCGCCTCGCCCTGCGTATGCTCCTCGCCGCCGAGCCGGGCCTGACGGTCGTCGGGGAGGCGGCGGACGGGGACGAGGCGATCCGTGCGAGCGCCGCGCTCCGCCCCGACGTCGTCCTGATGGACAGCCAGCTGTCGCGGGCGGACGCCCTCGACACCATCCGGCGCATCGCCCGCCCGGCCGCCCGGAGCCGCACCCCCGCTCCCGGTTTCACCGACGAGGTGCCGACCGCCTCCCGGGTCCTGATGCTGACCGCGGCCGAGCAGGAGGCGGACGCCTGGGCGGCCCTGCGGGCGGGCGCCGGCGGCTTCCTGCTCAACGACGCCGACCCGGCCGAACTGACCGCGGCCATCCGGGTGGTGGCGGCCGGCGACGCCGTCATCACGCCCGGTCTGACCCGCGCGCTCATCGACGCCGTCCGCCAGCAGCGCACCGTCCGCCCCCTCCCCCGCACCCCGGGGCCCCGCACCCTCACCGGGCGTGAGCGCGACGTCCTGATCGCCGTGGCCGCCGGCTGGACCAACGCCGAGATCGCGCAGTGGCTGTCCATCGCCCCGACCACCGTGAAGACCCATGTCAGCAACGTCCTCGCGAAGATCGGCGCCCGGGCCCGGGTGCAGGCGGTGACCTTCGCCTACGAGTCGGGACTGATCCGGCCGGCGGCCTGAGACGCGGCGGGCGGCGGGCGGCGGCCCGGAAGCTCGCGCCACCCAGCGCCTTGGGGAACGCCACCGGCACGACCGTCGCCGGCTCCGTCCAGAAGCAGGTCAGGGCCGTCGTGCGGCAGCCGGTGCACCAGCCTGTCGAGGCCGTCCGGCCGGACGCCCCGGGCGCCGTCCGTGGCGTGCGTGGCCCCGCTGCCGGGCGAGACCAGTGGCAGCGGCACGGGCGCCCCGGCACCCCGGCCCGTCGACGGCCACCCGCGACTCACCCACGCCCGGCGGCAGCGGTACGGACGTCCGCGGCGGGGCGGGATCCGAAGCCGGCCTCGGCGGCGGAACAGGCGGTGGCGAAGGTGAACGCGCGCGCCGACGGACCGTGCGCGCGCAGGTCCGCCAGCCGGTCCAGGGCCTCGCCGGTGGTCGGGATGTGACCGGCGGGGACCCACCAGAGCACCAGGTGCGCCTCGACGTGCCGCTCGAACCATTCGCGCCGCCGCCGGATCACGTCGAGGTGCTCACTGCGGTAGGTGAAGTTCCACAGCGCCTCCTGGGTCTCCCACACCGTCAGGTTGACGATGACGTCCTCGCCCGCCGGGCGCAGGGCGGTGGCGTCGGCCGCCCCGTCCTCCACGAGCCGCCACACGAAGCCGGGCGTGTCATCGGCAGCGGCGTTGACCGTGTCGAGCATGTCGACGAACGGCGCCATGCGCGGGTCGTCCAGGGGGAAGCGGAGCGTGGCGACATTCAGCTGGGCGAGGTGGGCAGCGTACGCGGATGCGGTCATTGCCTCATGTCAGCACGCCCTTATTTCTATGTCAATGCTCATTGTTTTTAGAACTCTCCAGCACCACACAGCACTCGCCCGGCCGGGCGTCCATACGGGCCCGGACCGGACCGCCGGCACCGAGCAGCCCCTCCAGCAGCGCGAGGTTCATGCCGCAGACGAGCGGCGGGAAACGTTCGGCGACGGCATGGAAGGGGCAGTTGCGCATGCGGACGACAGGCGCCGCCGCCCCGGCCGCCCCCTCGCCGGCCGCGGCGGCTTCGGCGTCCCCGGCGCCCCCCGCCTCCCCTGCGGCTTCCAAGTGCGGTTCGTAACCGCGGGCCGCGAGCATCTCCATGGCCTCGTCGAGGCCGCCGCAGGGCGCCGCCGAGCCGCGCAGGGCCTCGCCGCGGCGGCGCGCGGCCGCACAGAGCCCGGCGTCCAGCCCGGCCTGCTCGGCGGCTTCGGCGAGCAGTTCGGCGGCGGTGCGGTAGTCGCGGGCGGGCAGCGAGACGATCCGTTCGTCCCGCGCCCGCGTGTACACCTTGGCGGGGCGGCCCGCCCCCGGCCCCGAGCGCCCGGTCAGGCGGCGGCTGCCGGTGTCGAGCAGCCCGGCCTCGGCCAGCCGGTCCAGATGGTGCGCGGCGAGCGTGCGGGCCACCCCGGTCGCCTCGGCGGCCTCGTTACGGCCGACCTCGCGGCCCTGCGCCGCCACGTACTCGTACAGCCTGCGTCGCACCGGATCCTGCAACGCCGCGATCGCGTCGATGTCGTCCACCAGGCCATTCTAGGAACAACGCGGATTGGAGATAGAAGGCTCCGGGCCGCAGCGTGTCTCCGCTGCGGGAAGCCGCACGCCGAACGGGAAAATGATGGCCCCGATGACGGGAAATTGATGGTTTCGAGGGCTTCACCAAACCCTCTCGCGAACCTAGCGTTGCCAGCACGCCAACGGCCTGGCCGCCCGCCGTGCGAGACCGCTCGGCGGTTCGGCGGCGGGCCCGGTGGCGCTCGCCGGGGCCGAGGACGTGACGGCCGTACCGGGCGACGCCCCCCACTGGACCCATCGAAAGGCCACGGCATGACCACCCCACAGCTGAACCGGATCGCCGGCGCGCCCATCTCCTGGGGCGTGTGCGAAGTGCCCGGCTGGGGCTACCAGCTGACACCCGAGCGGGTGCTGAAGGAGATGCGCGAGGTCGGCCTGGCCGCCACCGAGTTCGGCCCCGACGGCTTCCTGCCCGCCGCCCCGGAGGCGATGGCCCGCGTCCTCGCCGACCACGACCTGCACGCCGTCGGCGGTTTCACCCCGCTGCTGCTGCACGTGCCCGGCCACGACCCGCTGCCCGAGGCGGAACAGCTCCTGGCCGGCTACGCCGCCTCGGAGGCCGAGGTCCTCGTCCTGTCCGCGGTCACCGGCCTGGACGGCTACGACTCCCGGCCCGAACTCGACGCGGACGGCTGGAAGCTGCTCCTGTCCAACCTCGACCGGCTGACCGCGCTGGCCGCCGAGCGCGGGGTGCGGGCGGTCCTGCACCCGCACGTCGGCACGATGATCGAGAACGGCGACGAGGTCCGCCGGGTCCTGGAGCACTCGTCGATCTCCCTCTGCCTCGACACCGGCCACCTGCTCATCGGCGGCACGGACCCGGCGGAGCTGACCCGGCAGGCCCCCGAGCGGATCGCCCACACCCACATGAAGGACGTGGACGCCTCCCTCGCCGCCCGGGTCCAGTCCGGCCGCCTCACCTACACCGAGGCCGTCCGCGCGGGCATGTACCGCCCGCTGGGCGCGGGCGACGTCGATGTCCAGGCGATCGTCACGCACCTCAGCGCCCGCGGGTACGACGGCTGGTACGTCCTGGAACAGGACACCATCCTCACCGCGGAGCCCAAGGAGAAGGGCCCGGTCGAGGACGTGTGGGCCAGCGCCGAGCACCTGCGCTCGGTACTGCGGGGCGTCGCGTAGTCCCCGCCGACGCCAGCGGGCGCGGTCTTCGGCCACCGCGGCCAAGGCCGCCGTCGCTCGCTGCCGTAGCTGCCACCGCTGCGACGGAGGCACCCCCCTGCCACGGCTGCCGGGGCGGACCGGACGGTCCGCCCCCCTTTCCCGCGCACGGAGCCGCCGGACGGTCCGAAAGCACCGTGCGCGGCCGTGGTTCCCCGGCGCACCGGCCGGCGGCGCTGCGCGCCGCTACCCGATCGCCCCGGTGCGGGCGCACGAAGTCCGGCGCCGTGGCCGCACCCCGCGCGCCCGCCGCTCAGTCCTGGCCGCCGAAGACGTTCTGGTCCCAGTCGATGACCGAGCCGGTCACCACCCCACTGCGGTCGGACAGCAGGAAGACGACGAAGTCGGCGATCTCGTCGACCTGGCCGAGCTTGCCCATGGGCTGGGCCGCGGCCGCCTGTTCCCGCCAGTCGTCGCCCGCGCCGTGGAAGGCGCGCTGGACGGCGTCCTCGCCCTCGGTGTCCGTCCAGCCGATGTTGAGGCCGTTGATCCGGATCCGGTCCCAGCGGTGGGCGTGGGCCGCGTTGCGGGTCAGCCCGGCGAGACCGGCCTTGGCCGCGGAGTAGGGCGCCAGGAACGGCGGGCCGCCGTGGGCGCAGTTGGAGATGATGTTGACGATGGTGCCGGGTGCCTTGCGGGCGACCATGTCGGCCACCGCCGCCTGCATCGAGAAGAACGGTGCCCGCAGGTTGACCGCCATGTGCTGGTCGAACAGCTCCGGCGTGGTGTCCAGGAGCGAGCCGCGGGACGTCAGGCCGGCCGCGTTGACCAGGCAGTCGATCCGGCCGTGCGCGTCCACGGTGCGTACGACGGACTCGCGCGCCTGCGCCGGGTCGGCGAGGTCCGCCCGTACGAAGAGCGCGCCGGTGTCGGCGGCGAGCTGCTCGCCGGTCCCGGCCCGGCGGCCGGTGAGGACGACGGTGGCGCCCTCCCGTACGGCCGCCCGCACGATGCCGGCGCCGACGCCCTGGCTGCCGCCGTTGACCAGGACCACCTTGTCCTGAAGAAGTGCCATGAGTGGGGTGTCTCCCTGTCAGTCGTGCCGGCGTTCGGCGTCAGTCGTGCCGGCGTTCGGCGCCGGCCCGCAGTTCCTGCCCGAGCCGCTCGGGGGTCCAGTCCTCGGCCACGGCCTGCGCGAGGGTGTCCGCCTGGGAGGGCGGGGCGAGACCGTCGACCGGCGGGTCGAGGTCCAGGTCGGTGGGGAAGGGGTAGCCCTCGGCGGTGGCGGCGACCACCCGGCGCAGCCAGTCCCGCGAGACCCCGTCGGCCTTGCGGCGCAGCAGCACCGGGAAGAGGGCGTTGGCCATCGCCTCCCGGTCCACCGTCTCCATCGCGCGGCCGAAGGCGGAGGAGATCTGCAGCAGGTTGGCCATGCGGCGGATGCCGGTGGAGCGGTTGTGTCCCGCGGCGTGGAAGAGCGCGGGGTTGAAGAAGGCCGCGTCGCCCTTGTCCAGGGGGAGCTGGACGTGGTGGGTGTCGAAGTACTCCACGAACTCGGGCAGTCGCCAGGCGAGGTAGCCGGGCTCGTACTTCTGCGAGTGCGGGAGGTAGAGCGTGGGGCCGGACTCGACGGGCATGTCGCAGTGGGCCACGGCGCCCTGGAGGGTGAGTACGGGCGACAGGCGGTGGACGTGCGCCGGATAGGCGGCGGCCCGCTCCTGGGAGAGGAAACCGAGGTGGTAGTCGCGGTGCACGCTCTGCGCGGCCCCGCCCGGGTTGACGACGTTGACCTGCGAGGTGACCTGGTAGGCGGGGCCCAGCCAGCCCTCGGCGATCAGTGCGAGCATGTCGTTCGCGTAGTAGTCGGCGAACACCTCGGGCGCCCGTAGGGCCATCTTGTCCAGGGCGTTCCAGACGCGGCCGTTGGCGCCCGGCCTGGCGAAGTGGTCACCGCGGGCGACGCCGCTCGCGCGCTCCTCCTCGATCAGCGCCCTGAAGGCGTCGGTGGCCCGGTCGACGACGCCCGGGTCGGCGAACGCGCCTTTGAGGACGACGACGCCGGGTCCGTCGAGCAGCGCCCGTACCAGCTCGTCCTGTACCTCTCGGCGGCCCTGCGCGGTGGCCGAGAGGGTGCGGAGCCGGTCGCTGTCGTAGAGGGGCACGTGCTGCTCGACGCGCTCCGCCGAGGGGTGGTCGGCGGCGTCGGTCTCCTGCTCGACGAGCGAGCGGAAGGCATCGAGATCGCAGTCGGCCTCGGTCAGCCAGGTCCGCTGTGCGAGGGCTCGGGAGGGCATCGGGGTCCTTTCGCCGTGCTTGCCTTTCTGCCAGTCTTGAGGTCCCGAACCCATCATTCAATCCTCAGCAGTGCATCAAAAGTCCATCACGTCCTCCTGGGATCCGCCATGCGCCACCCCTACACGATCAGGGAAATCGCCCGTCAGGCCGGGCTGAGCACGGCCACGGTCGACCGCGTGCTCCATCAGCGGGGCAAGGTGCGGGAGAGCACCGTCCGGGAGGTCCACCAGGCCATCAAGGACCTGGACCGCCAGCAGACCCAGGTCCGCATCGGCGGCCGCACGTTCATGATCGACATCGTCATGCAGGCACCGGAACGGTTCTCCACCGCCGTACGCGAGGCGCTGGAGGCCGAGCTGCCCTCCCTGCACCCGGCCGTCGTGCGCTCCCGTTTCCACTTCCGCGAGAGCTGCCAGCCCGAGGACCTGGTCGCCACCCTGGAGAAGATCGCCGAGCGCGGTACCCAGGGCGTGATCCTCAAGGCGCCGGACGTACCGGAGCTCACGGCCGCCGTCGGGCGGCTGGTCGCGGCCGGCGTTCCCGTCGTCACCCTGGTGACCGACCTGCCGCACAGCGCCCGCCTCGCCTACATCGGCATCGACAACCGGGCAGCCGGCGCCACCGCCGCCTACCTGCTCGAACAGTGGCTCGGCGACCGGCCCGGCAACGTGCTCACCACCATCAGCCGGGGCTCCTTCCGCGGCGAGGAGGAGCGCGAGATGGGCTTGCGCAGCGCGATGCGCCTCGCCGGTTCCCGGCGCTCGCTGGTGGAGGTCACGGACAGCGACGGCCTGGACACCACCCAGCGCGACCTGGTGCTGGACGCCCTCAGGCGCGACGCGGACATCGTGGCCGTCTACTCCATGGGCGGCGGCAACCTCGCCACGCTGGACGCCTTCGACGCCCTGGGCCGGCAGTGCGCGGTCTTCGTCGCGCACGACCTCGACCACGACAACACCCGCCTGCTGCGCGAGCGCCGGCTGTCCGCGGTCCTCCACCACGACCTGCGCCAGGACGTGCGGCGCGCCTGCCAGACCGTGATGCGCGCCCACCGGGCCCTGCCGGACGACGGCCCGGCCCTCCCCTCGGCGATCCAGGTGGTCACCCCCTTCAACCTGCCCCCGGACGTGGCGGTCGTGCCGTTCCCTGGCTGAGCCGCGCCCGTGCCGGCCAGGCGCCCACCGCCGGGGCGTCGCCTCGCCTCGCGGGTCCGGTGTCCGGCATGTCACGTCAGCGTCATCACGACATCCTATTGACATGACATTTGAGGGGCGGCATCGTACGTGACTCGGAGGACGCTGCCGAAGCGCTCCAAGCCATCGCGGTCCCGCACCGGACCGCCCTGCCGCAGTCTCCGGAGCGAAGGGAAACAGCGTGATGCCGTACGACGTGCTGACCATGGGCCGGGTCGGAGTGGACGTGTATCCGCTCCAGACGGGCGTGGGACTGGCCGAGGTCACCTCGTTCGGCAAGTACCTGGGCGGCAGCCCCACGAACGTCGCGGTGGCCGCCGCCCGCTACGGCCGTTCCGCCGCCGTGATCACCAAGACCGGCCGGGACCCCTTCGGCGACTTCGTCCGCAAGGCCCTGGACGGCTACGGCGTGGACCCTCGTTTCGTGGGGACGTCGGAGATCGCGCCGACCCCGGTGACGTTCTGCGAGATCTTCCCGCCGGACGACTTCCCGCTGTACTTCTACCGCCTGCCCAAGGCCCCCGACCTGGACATCCGGCCCGAAGAGCTGGACCTGGCGGCGGTGCGCGACGCGTCCGTGTTCTGGATCACCGGGACCGGCCTGAGCGAGGAGCCGAGCCGCTCGGCCACCCTGGCCGCGCTGGAGCACCGGGCCAGGGCCGGGGTGACGGTGTTCGACCTGGACTGGCGGCCGATGTTCTGGAAGGACACAGCCCGGGCCGACCCGGCCGAAGCGCGCGCCCGCTACCGGGAGGCACTTCGCCGTACGACGGTCGCGGTCGGCAACATCGACGAGTGCGAGGTCGCCACCGGCGAGCGTGAGCCGTACGCGGCCGCCAAGGCACTGCTGGCGGCCGGCGTGGAGCTGGCCGTGGTCAAGCAGGGCCCCAGGGGCGTCCTGGCCATGGACCGGGAGGGCTCGGTCACCGAGATCCCGCCCGTGCCCGTGGACGTGGTCAACGGGCTCGGCGCCGGTGACGCCTTCGGCGGGGCCCTGTGCCACGGACTGCTGGCCGGCTGGGACACCCGGCGCACGGTGTCCTTCGCCAACGCGGCCGGTGCCCTGGTGGCCGGCCGCCTGTCCTGCTCCGACGCCATGCCGACCCAGGCCGAGGTCGAGGCGAAGCTGCGCGGGGCGACCGACGACTCCGAGCGAGAGGTGTGACGACGTGCTGTCCGACAACGTGAGCCGGATCGTGACCGCCCGGGTGCACGACCCCGGTGCCGTCGCAGCCGCCGCGGTACGCCGGGTGAAGGCGACCTCACTGCTGGGCGAGCACGGCAAGGCGATGATCATCGCTGCCGACCACCCCGCCCGCGGCGCCACCGGCGTCGGCGCGGACCCCGCTGCCATGGCGGACCGCTTCGCACTCCTCGACCGCCTCTGCACCGCGCTGGAGCGACCGGGGGTGACGGGTGTCCTCGCCACCGCCGACATCCTCGAAGACCTGCTCCTGCTCGGCGTCCTCGACGGCAAGAGCGTGTTCGGTTCGATGAACCGGGCGGGGCTCGCGGGTTCGGTGTTCGAGATCGACGACCGGTTCACCGGGTACGACGCCGAGACCATCGCGGCCATGGGCTTCGACGGCGGCAAGATGCTCACCCGCATCGCTCTGTCCGACCCCGCCACCCCGTCGGTGCTGCAGGACACCGCCCACGCGGTCAACGAGCTCAACGACCGGCACCTCATCGCCATGATCGAGCCGTTCGTCTCCGAGTGGCGGGAGGGCAGGATCCGCAACGACCTCTCCACCGATGCCGTCATCAAGTCGGTCACCGTCGCGTCGGGTCTCGGCCGCCGCACCGCCTACACCTGGCTGAAGCTGCCGGTGGTCCAGGACATGGAGCGCGTGCTCGCCGCCTCCACCCTGCCGGCGCTGCTGCTGGGCGGCGAGGTCACCGACCCCGAGGCCGCCTTCGCCTCCTGGGGCCGGGCGCTCAAGGAGCCGACCGCGCAGGGCCTGGTCGTCGGCCGCTCCCTGCTCTACCCCTCAGACGGCGACGTGGCCGGGGCGGTCGACAAGGCGGTGAGCCTGCTGTGAGCGGGACGAGCAAGTACCACCTGCCTGCCGGCGCTTCGGCCGACGGCCGCTACGACGTCCACGTCACGCCGGAGTCGGCGGGCTGGGGACACACCGGCCTCCGGGTCCTGACCCTGGCGCCGGGTGAGGCGCACGCCCTGTCCACCGGGGACTGCGAGTTCCTGGTGCTGCCGCTGGCGGGCTCGTGCACCGTCACCACGGACGGCGGCACCTTCGAACTCGAAGGCCGGTCGGGCGTGTTCGCCTCGGTCACCGACTTCGCGTACCTTCCGCGCGAGTCGGAGGCCGTGATCAGCAGCGCGTCCGGAGGACGGTTCGCGCTGCCCTGCGCCCGTACCGGGCAGGGAGGTCACTCGGCCCGGTACGGGCGCAGGGAGGACGTACCGGTGGAGCTGCGCGGCGCCGGCGCCTGCTCCCGGCAGGTCAACAACTACTGCCTGCCGGGGACGTTCGACGCCGAGCAGCTGCTGGTGTGCGAGGTGCTCACGCCGGGCGGCAACTGGTCCTCCTATCCGCCGCACAAGCATGACGAGGCCCGCACGGACGCGGACGGCAGTCCGGTCGAGTCGCACCTGGAGGAGATCTACTACTTCGAGGTCTCCGGCGACGGCAGCGGCTTCGGCTACCAGCGCGTGTACGGGACCCCCGAACGGCCCATCGACGTACTCGCGGAGGTCCGCTCCGGCGACACCGTGCTGATCCCGCACGGCTGGCACGGCCCCTCGATCGCCGCCCCCGGCTACGACCTCTACTACCTCAACGTCATGGCGGGTCCCGGCCAGGACCGCGCCTGGCTGATCTGCGACGACCCCGCCCACGGCTGGGTCCGCGCCACCTGGGACTCCCAGGACGTGGACGACCGGCTGCCCTTCGGAGAGAGCCGATGAACACCGTACGACTGACCACCGCCCAGGCCCTGGTCCGCTTCCTGGCCGCCCAGTACAGCGAGCGCGACGGCCAGGAGCAGCGCCTGATCCCCGGGGTGTGGGGCATCTTCGGCCACGGCAACGTGGCCGGCATCGGCCAGGCCCTCCTCCAGGCCGCCACCACCGGCGAAGCCGACCTGCCCTACTACCTCGCCCGCAACGAACAGGGCATGGTCCACGCGTCGGTGGCCTACGCGAAGATGCGCGACCGGCTGGCCACGTTCGCCTGCACCGCGTCGACGGGTCCCGGCTCCACCAACATGATCACGGGCGCGGCCCTGGCCACCACCAACCGCCTGCCCGTGCTCCTGCTGCCGTCCGACATGTTCGCGACCCGCGCCGCCGACCCGGTGCTCCAGCAGCTGGAGGACACCCGCGGCGGCGACGTCACCGTCAACGACGCCTTCCGCGCCGTGTCGAAGTACTTCGACCGCGTCTCCCGGCCCGAGCAGCTGATCCCGGCCGCACTGGCGGCGATGCGGGTTCTGACCGACCCGGTCGAGACCGGCGCCGTGACCCTGGCGCTGCCGCAGGACGTGCAGGCCGAGGCCCACGACTGGCCCGTCTCCTTCTTCCGCCGCCGGGTGTGGCACGTGGGCCGCCCGGTGCCCGAGCCCGCGGCCGTCGAGCGGGCCGTGGCGCTTCTCAGGCGGGCGAAGAGGCCGCTGATCGTGGCCGGCGGCGGCGCCGTGTACTCCGGTGCGGAGACCGCGCTGCGGGCCTTCGCCGAGGCCACCGGCATCCCGGTCGCCGACACCCACGCCGGCAAGGGCGCGGTCCCGTGGGACCACCCCTACGCGGTCGGCGGCATCGGCTCGACGGGGTCGTACGCGGCCAACGAACTGGCGAGGGACGCGGACGTGGTCCTGGGCATCGGCACCCGGTACTCCGACTTCACGACCGCCAGCCACACCGTCTTCGGCAACCCGGACGTCACGTTCGTCAACCTCAACGTCGCCCGCCTCGACGCCGTCAAGCACTCCGCCGAGCCGCTGGTGGCCGACGCCCGCCTGGGCATCCAGGCCCTCGCGGGGGCCCTCGACGGCTGGGAGGTCGCCCCTGCGTACCGGCGCCACGCCCGTGAACTCATCGCCCGTACACGGGAGATCGAGCAGGAGTGCTTCGCGCCCGGCCGCAACACCGGTGCTCTGCCCGCCCAGACGCAGATCCTCGGCGCCCTGAACGACGTCCTCGACGACCGTGCCGTGGTGATCAACGCGGCCGGATCCATGCCCGGCGACCTCCAGCAGCTGTGGCGGGCCCGCGATCCCAAGGCCTACCACGTCGAGTACGCGTACTCCTGCATGGGCTACGAGGTCGCCGCGGGCGTCGGCGCGAAGATGGCCGACCCGTCCCGCGAGGTCGTCGTCCTGGTCGGTGACGGCTCGTACCTGATGATGGCGCAGGAGATCGTGACCATGGTCTCCGAGGGCCTGAAGGTCATCATCGTGCTGGTGCAGAACCACGGCTTCGCGTCGATCGGTTCGCTCTCGGAGTCACTGGGCTCGCAGCGCTTCGGCACCAGGTACCGCTACCGCGACGGCGACTCGGGGCACCTGGACGGCGACGTCCTCCCCGTCGACCTCGCCGCCAACGCCTCCAGCCTCGGCGCGGACGTCCTGCACGCCGCCTCCGTCGAGGAGTTCCGCTCCGCGATGGACAAGGCCAGGGCCGCCACCCGCACCACCGTCGTGCACGTCGAGACCGACCTGTACGGCCCCAACCCGCCCGGCCACGGCTGGTGGGACGTCCCCGTCAGCCAGGCCTCCGCCCTCGACACCACCCAGGCCGCCTACGACACCTACGCCACCCACAAGCGCGCCCAGCGGCACTACCTCTAAGGACACCCACTCCCGTGAACACCATCCCGCACTGGATCAACGGCTCCCCGGTCTCCGGCACCGCGACGGCCCCCGTCTACAACCCGGCCACCGGCGCCGAGCAGGCCCGCGTCGTCCTCGGCGGCAGCGCGGACATCGACACCGCCGTCCAGGCGGCCTCCGCCGCCTTCGAGACCTGGTCGGAGTCCTCGCTCTCCCAGCGCGTCCAGGTCATGTTCAACTTCCGCCAGCTGCTCGTGGAGCACGAGGAGGAGCTGGGCCGGATCATCTCCGCCGAGCACGGCAAGACCGTCGACGACGCCCGCGGCGAGATCACCCGCGGCCGTGAGGTCGTCGAATACGTCTGCGGCCTGGGCGACGTGCTGAAGGGCTCCTTCTCCGACCAGGTCTCGCGCGGCGTGGACGTGCACAACTTCCGCCAGCCGCTGGGCGTGGTCGCCGGCATCACCCCGTTCAACTTCCCGGCGATGGTGCCGCTGTGGATGCACCCGGTCGCCATCGCCACCGGCAACACGTTCATCCTCAAGCCGTCCGAGCGCGACCCCTCCGCCGCCAACTTCGTCGCCGAGCTCTACAAGAAGGCCGGTCTGCCCGACGGCGTGTTCAACGTCGTGCACGGCGGCAAGGACGCCGTGGACGCGATCCTCACCCACCCGGGCATCGAGGCCGTCTCCTTCGTCGGCTCGACGCCGATCGCGAAGTACGTCCACGAGCAGGCCATCGCTCACGGCAAGCGGGTCCAGGCCCTCGGCGGTGCAAAGAACCATGCCGTCGTCCTGCCCGACGCCGACCTCGAATTCGCCGCCGACCACATCACCGCCGGCGCCTACGGCTCCGCCGGTGAGCGCTGCATGGCGGTGTCGGTGGCCGTCGCCGTCGGTGACGCGGCCGACGCGCTGGTCGAGATCCTCACCCGCAAGGCAGGCGAGGTGCGGGTCGGCCCGGGTGACGTGCCCGGCACCGAGATGGGCCCGCTGGTCACCAAGGCCGCCCAGGAGCGCGTGGAGAACGCCGTCGGCACGGCTGCCGCGCAGGGCGCGACCGTGGTCGTCGACGGACGTGGACTGAAGATCGACGGTCACGAGGACGGCTTCTTCACCGGCCCCTCCCTCCTCGACCACGTCACCACCGAGATGGACGCCTACAAGGAGGAGCTGTTCGGCCCGGTCCTCGCGATCGTCCGCGCCGACAGCCTCGACCAGGCCATCGAGCTCATCAACGCCAACCCGTACGGCAACGGGACCGCCCTGTTCACCGGCTCCGGTGAGGCCGCCCGCCGCTTCCAGCGCCGGATCAAGGTCGGCATGATCGGCATCAACGTGCCCGTGCCGGTCCCGATGTCGTACTACTCCTTCGGCGGCTGGAAGGACTCCCTCATCGGCGACTCCCCCATCCACGGCCCCGAGGGCGTCCGCTTCTACACCCGCCCCAAGGTCGTCACCACCCGCTGGCCCCAGCCCGCCCAGCAGGTCACCGCCGGGTTCACCTTCCCCACCTCCAGCTGACCCGCCGGGCTGTCCGACGAGAACGACCGCCGGGCGGTTCGCCGCCCGGCGGGTCAAAGGGAGGGGAAACCGATGACCGCCGCGCGGGGCGCGGTGGTCGTCGCGACGTGACTCGTCTTGTTGGTCCTGGCGTCCAAGGCGAACGTGGTCACGTTGTCCGAGTCCATGGTGCGGGCGAGAAGGCCCGCCGACCTGCCGAGGTGGGCCGCCGCCCCGCGCATGGACGGCACCGCGGCGGTCTTCGCCGGACACAGCGGAAAGAAGACCAGGCACAGCACGGCGGTCAGGGCGATCCGGGCCGCCGTCACGCGGACCGTCTCCGGCGTTCGGCGCCCAGGCGGGCGTAGTAATCGATGAGGTCGGGGTTGTCCACGGAGGCCGGGTTGACGACCTGCTCGACCGGGGCGCCCTGCAGCAGGCGCTTGATCGGGACCTCCAGTTTCTTGCCGGTACGGGTGTGCGGGATGCCCGGCGTTTCGAGGATCTCCTCGGGGACGTGACGCGGAGAGGCGGCCGCGCGGATCGCGTCGCGGATCCGGTCCCGGAGGGCGTCGTCCAGGACCGCTCCGGCGGCGAGGACCACGAACAGCGGCATCCAGTAGCCGCCGTCCGCCTCCTCCGCGCCGATGACCAGGGCTTCCGCGACTTCGGGCAGCCGTTCGACGGCGTCGTGGATGTCGGCGCTGCCCAGGCGGACGCCATTGCGGTTGAGCGTGCTGTCGGAGCGGCCGTGGACGATCACCGAGCCGTGGCCCGTGACCGTGATCCAGTCGCCGTGCCGCCAGACCTCCGGGTAGGAGGAGAAGTAGGCCTCGCGGTAGCGGCTGCCGTCCGGGTCGTTCCAGAAGTACAGCGGCATCGACGGCATGGGCCGGGTGACCACCAGCTCACCGACCTGGTCCACCACCGGGAGGCCCTCCGCGTCGTACGCGGCCAGTGCCACACCCAGGTGGGGTGCGGACAACTCCCCCGCCCAGACCGGGGTGTTGGGTGCGCTGCCCGCGAAGCCGGAGACCACGTCCGTGCCGCCGCTGATGGAGGCCAGCAGCACGCGCTCGCCCACGTGGTCGCGGACCCAGGGGTAGGCGGAGGCGGGCAGGGCGGAGCCGGTGCAGCCGACCACGCGGATCGCCGAGAGGTCGTGCGCGGACGGGTCGATGCCGAACTTGGCCATGCCCAGCAGGTACTGGGGGCTGGTGCCGAAGACGGTCACCCGGTGCCGGGCGGCCAGCTCCCAGAGGGTGTCGGGCTTGGCGGAGGGTGCCGGGCTGCCGTCGTAGGTGCAGGTCGTGGCGCCGGTCAGCAGGGTGGAGACGACCAGGTTCCACATCATCCAGTGGGTGGTGGTGTACCAGAGGAGGCGGTCGCCGGGGCCGAGGTCGGAGTGCAGGCCGAGGGTCTTCAGGTGCTCGACCAGCACGCCGCCGTGACCGTGCACGATGCCTTTGGGCAGGCCGGTGGTGCCGGAGGAGAAGACGACCCACAGCGGGTGGTCGAACGGCACGGCGGTACAGGTGAGTTGCTCCGTGCGGGTGGACGCCTCCTCCCAGGACACCAGGAGAAACGGGTGCGGCTCCGTGGGCCACGGCAGACCCGCGTGGTCCACCAGCAGCGTCGCCTTCAACGTCGGGAGCCCGTCGGCCAGTTCGAGCGCGGCCTGACGGCGGTCGTGGGTGGCGCCGTTGAAGAGGTAGCCGTCGGCGGCGATCAGCACGGTGGGTTCGAGCTGGGCGAAGCGGTCGGCGGCGGCCTTCGGGGCGTAGTCCTGCCCGCACACCGACCAGACGGCGCCGAGGCTCGCGGCGGCGAGGAACGCGACGATCGCGTGCGGGGTGTTGGGGAGGTAGCCGACGACCCGATCGCCTTGGCCGACGCCGAGATCGCGCAGGGTGGCGGCGACGGAGGCGACCTGGGCGCGCAGCCGGTCACCGCTCACCGGGTAGCCGGAGCCGGTCTCGTCCAGCGCGATGACCGCGGGCCGGTCGTCGGCGAGGTTGCGCAGGGCGTGGTGGGCGTAGTTGAGGGTGGCGCCCGGGAACCAGCGGGCCCCTGGCATCCGCTCCTCGCTCAGTACCCGCTCGTACGGGCTCTCTGCCTCGATGCCGAAGTACTCCCACACCGCGCCCCAGAAATCCTCCAGGTCGGTGACCGACCACCGGTGCAGGGCCGTGTAGTCGGTGGCGTCCCGGCCGGCGTGGCGGGCGAAGTCCATGATGCGGCTGCCTGCGACGGCCTGTGGATCGGGCGTCGTGAAGGGGTCCGGGTACGGCCGGGTCATGGCGCGGTGCTCCTCAGCAGGCTTGTCCCGGCGGTCCGGGGAGAACGGTTCGGGCTGCGCGTGGTGTGCAGCAGGGACGCCCAGGCGGCGGTGTCCGTGAAGGCGCGGCCGCCGGCCGGGACGATGTCCATGACGATCCGGTCGGGGCGCAGCAGGACGGCGTCGGCTCTGCCGGTGCGCAGCCAGGCGGCGAGCGTGCCGTCGTCGCCGAGGCCGGTCACGGAGACCGCCCTGATGCCGAGCCCGTGCGCGAGCGCCGTCAGGGAGGGTGAGGGGTCGGCAAGGGTCAGGATGGTGAAGGAGTCGCCGAGCACCTCGTCGAGCCGGGCCCGGCGTCCGTCGGCGCGGGCCCATGGCTGCGGGCAGTGGGCGCCCGCGAGGCGACCGCCCCGGGGAGTGCGGCGTCGCACGAGGGGGCCGGTGGTGAGCGGTGGGCTGATGCCGCGGCCGGCCACCGCGGTCAGACCGGGGATGCGGCATGCCACGGCCAGCAGCCTGCGGCGGAGTCCGGCGGCACCGTCCTGGCCGCCGGTCATGGCCCAGCCCATGGCGACGGCGAGCCGGATCACGTGTCGGGCGTGCGGCTTGCGCTCGCTCTCGTAGGTGTCCAGCAGCCGCTCGTCGCCGCCCTGCCGGAGCACACGGGCGAGCTTCCAGGTGAGGTTGTAGGCGTCGCGCAGGCCGGCGCAGAGCCCCTGCCCGATGAAGGGCGGGGTGGTGTGGGCTGCGTCGCCGAGGAGGAAGACCCGTCCGCTGCGCCACCGGTCGGCGACCCGCGCCCGGAAGGTGTACTCGGTCTCGCGGACGACCTCGAAGTCCCCGTCGTACGACGGGGAGAGCCACGGGGCGATCAGCTCGCGCAGGGGCGGCCGCTCCCCCTCGCACAGCCGGAACTCCCAGCGGTAGCGGTCCTCGGCGACGCGCATGAAGGTGGCCGGCCGGTCCGGGTCGCAGACCTGGTCGACGCCCTCCCAGCAGCGGACGTCGGCCGGCGTCCGTACGTCGACGACGGTCCAGCGCTCCTCGAAGCGCAGGTCCTCCCAGACGCCTCCGAGAGCCTCGCGGGTGAGGCTGCCCGCGCCGTCGCAGCCGAGCACCGCCTCGGCCCACAGCTCGTGCTCGCCGTCGGCGTCGCGGTAGGTCACCCGCACGGGGCCCGCGGTGTCCGGGTCGACGCAGGTCACTTCCGCACCGCCACGCAGCTCGCACTCCGGATGCCGGGCCAGGGCGCCGCGCAGCAGCCGTTCCAGCTGCGGCTGCTCGAACATGCTGGTCTGCGGGTAGCCATGGGGGCCGTGCTCGGAGCGGCGGAACTCGGCCATCACCCGGTGCCGGGCGTCGAGCAGCCGCAGTCCGTTGCCCGGACGGGCGATCGCCGCGAACTCCTCGCCGATGCCCACGGCCTGGAGGATCCTGCGTACCTCGTCGTCGACGACGAGGGCGCGCGGCAGCGGGTAGACGTCCTGGTGGCGTTCCAGGACGACGCTGCGCACCCCACGCCGGGCGAGGAGGAGGGCGGCGGTCACGCCCACCGGTCCGGCGCCGATGATCACGACGGGTGCGGGGTTGTGCGGTGCCGATCCGGGCGCGGTGTCCCGAGATCCGGCCTCGTCGGCGGTCATGTGCGGCTCACCTCGGGTTCTGGGTCGCGTCCGTGACGGGGGTGCGCTGCTCGCCGAGGTCGATCCGGCCGTCGTGGGTCGCGATCGTCGCCGTGATCACGTCCCCCGCGTCCAGGTAGAGCGGGTTCTTCGCCTGGCTCTTGAAGAACGCCTTCCACTTCAGGGCGGGCGGCAGCAGCGCGCCGATCTTCTCGACCGGCTTCGGCGGGGCCTTCAGCGCGGTGCCGCCCGGGGTGCCGGTGAGCAGCAGGTCGCCGGGGTCGAGGGTCTGGAAGCGGGCCAGCAGGGTCAGGGCCCGTGCCGGACGGACGATCATGTCGGCGAGGGTGCGGTCCTGCCGCGGTTCGCCGTTGACGCTCAGCTTCAGCCGCAGGTCGAGGAGGCGGGTGAAGTCCTCCGGCTCCAGCAGGGCCAGGTAGGGACCGGTCGGCGTGAAGGTCGGGTAGGACTTGCTCTCGTAGAACTGCGTCCTGGTCAGCTGGACCTCGCGCGCGCTGACGTCGTTGGTGATGACCAGCCCGGCGACGTACGACGGCAGGTCCCGCTCCTCGACGACGGTGCCGACGGGCAGGGGCGCGCCCATGACCAGGCCGAGTTCGATCTCGTAGTCGAGGAACCGCACGTGGGAGGGGCGCACCACGGCGTCGGCCGGTCCGCTGACGGATCCGGACGCCTTGCGGAAGAAGGCGGGCGGGACGTCCCCGGTGAAGCCCGAGTCGCGGGCGTGGCTGCGGTAGTTGACCATCTGGGCGACCACCCGGCAGGGGGTGGTGACCGGCGAGAGGGCGGCCAGGTCGGCGACGGGCGTGCCCGGGTCGTCGGAGAGAGCCGCCTCTCGTACCGCGGCGCGGTCGGCGACCAGCTCGGCGGTGGTGACGGCCTTGGTGCCGACGGGGACGGCCCGGTCGCCACGGACGACCCACCACCCGTCGGCGGTGCGCAGGACGTTGGTGCTCATGAGTTCACGGCTTTCAGGAGGCCCAGCAGGCGGGCGGGGTCGAGTTCGTTGTCACCGCGCAGGGCGTCCAGCACCTCGCGCAGCTTGGCGGGCGACGGCGTGGCGCCGAGGAAGTCCCGGGTGGCCGGCGGTCCCCACTGGGCGAGGCCGCTCGTGGACATGGGCGCCCAGCCGGGTTCGAGGTCGCTGGAGAACAGGTCGCCGTCGGCGAAGTGCTCCAGCATGAAGTGGTCGGGGTCGCGCCAGTAGTCGAAGAGCTGGCTGCCCTGGATGTGCCGGCCGATGCCCCAACTGCGCTTGTAGCCCCGTTCCTTCAGGTACTCGCCGCCGGCCGCGATCGAGTCGAGGTCGGTCACCTGGTACGCGGAGTGGACATAGCCCGTGCCGGGCCCCAGATGCATCGCCAGCGTGTGGTGGTCGGCGGGCACGCTGCCCAGGTCGCAGCGGATGAACGCCATGGTCGGACCCCGGTCGCGCTGCCCGTCCAGGAACAGGAAGTCGGACACGATCATGCCGAGGGTGTCCAGGTACCAGTCCAGGGCCCGGGCGAACACCCTCGTCTCCAGCACCACATGCCCCAGTCGCTGGATCCGGGACGGCTCGCGCGGCGGGCGCTGGGTGGCGTTCGTACGACGGTGACCGGTGCCGAAGTTGAGGAGCAGCGGCTGCTGTCCGGGCAGTTCGGGCAGCCCTTCGCCGCAGTGCACCACGCGCACCGGCAGACCGGACGGGTCGAGCAGGCCGACCGCCTTGCCGCCGGGCACGGCGGCTCCGTCGACGTCCCGCACGTCGGTGCCGGTGGCGCGGGCCAGGCGGTCCAGGTCGGCCCGCTCGGCGGCCCGGAACACCGGCCCGATGAAACGGGACGCACGGCCGCGCCGGATCACCATGCAGGGCGAGCCGGCGAAGGTGCCGCGCAGCCACAGCTCCCGCTCCGTACGAGCGGCGATCTGGAAACCGAAGTCACAGGCGAAGACCTCGGCCCGGTCCAGGTCCGGCTTCTCGAACTCCAGCCAGGCCAGGTCCGCCACCTTGATCACGGGGTTGCGGGACCTGCCCGGGTGTTCGCCGCGCAGGGCGCCCTGTGCACTGTGGAGGTCCTGGTGGGCCGTCTTGGGATCAGCCCCCTGGGAACGGGTTTCAGACATGGCGCCCTCCGAGCAACATTGCCGTAATGAGGAAATCATCAAGTGTGACAGTTCCGTCGTCAAGATGTTCGCGACAGGAAATGATGAATTCATCAGGACTGCTGTTGCCATCGCTCGGCGGATAGACTCGCCGCATGCCTACGTCAGCCCTGCCCAGCAACCGGTTCGAGCGGCGCCGTGCCGAGACCCGTCAGGCGCTCGTCCGCGCGGCCCGGCAGATCCTCGCCGAGACCGGCGACACCAGCGCCAGCATCCAGGCGATCGCCGAGCGCGCCGACGTCGGCTTCGGGTCCTTCTACAACCACTTCGAGTCGAAGACGGAGCTGTTCGAGGCGGCCGTGGTGGACGCCCTGGAGGAGTTCGGCGCGGCCTTCGACGAGCGGCTGGCCGGGATCGACGACCCGGCGGAGCTGGTCGCGGCGGGGTTCCGGCTCAGCGCCCGGATGGCGGACTCGCACCCGGAGGTCATGCAGGTCCTGCGCCGCCGCGGCCTCGCACACATCCACTCCGAGAACGGCCTGGCCGGCCGCGCGCTGCGCGACCTCCAGATCGGTATCGCCTCGGGCCGCTTCACCCGCCTCGACCCGGCGGTCGCCCTGTCCGCACTGGGCGGCACCCTGCTGTCGCTGGTGGAGCTGAGATTCGCCCGCCCCGAGGTGGACGGCGACGAGGCCGCGGCGAACCTCGCCGAGATGGTCCTGCGCATGCTGGGCGTCCCGGCCGACGAGGCCCACGAGGTCGCCCGCCGCCCCCTGCCCGACCTCGCCTGACCGGCCGGCGGCATCCTCCGCCACGCGGTGGACGACGAGCCGGGGCTGGCGGTGGGCAGCCTCGCCCGCCCACCGCCACCGGGGGACTACAACCCCACGATCCTGTTCCACCGCTTGGCGAACTCGACCCGTTCCTTCGACGTGATGTCGCGGGCGATGGCCAGGCGCTTGCGCATGGCTGTGTTCGGGAAGATCAGGGGGTTGTCGGCGAGGGCCGAGGTGTCCTTGTCCCTGGAGTCGGCGAGGACCTGCTGGGCAGCGGGGACGGGACAGACGTAGTTGACCCAGCTGGCCAGTTCGGCGGCGACCTCCGGCTCGTAGTAGTAGTCGACGAGGCGTTCCGCGTTGGCCTTGTGCGCGGCGCGGTCCGGGATCATCAGGGAGTCCGACCAGAGCTCCGCGCCCTCCTCGGGGACGACGAAGCGGATGTCGGGGTTGTCGGCCTGGAGCTGGATGACGTCGCCGGAGTAGGCCTGGCAGGCCAGGACGTCCCCGCTGACCAGGTCCTTGGTGTAGTCGTTGCCGGTGAAGCGGCGGATCTGGCCCCGGTCGACCTGCTGCTGCACCTCCTCGCAGACGGCGTAGAAGTCGTCGGCCGTCCACTTGGTGATGTCCACGCCGTTGCCCTGCATGAGCAGCGCGAACGCCTCGTCGAGGCCGGAGAGCAGGGTCACCCGGCCTTTGAGGTCGTCCGCCCACAGGTCCTTGACGTGCCGGATCTCGCGACCCAGCTTCCTGCGGTTGTACGCGATGCCGGTGATGCCCGACTGCCACGGCACGGTGTAGAGCCGGCCCGGGTCGAAGGCCGGGGAGCGCAGGAGGGGGTCCAGGTACTTCGCGACGTTCGGCTGGTGGGCGCGGTCCATCTTCTGGACCCAGCCCAGGCGGACGAACCGCGCGCACATCCAGTCGCTGATGACGATCAGGTCCCGGCCGGTGGACTGGTGGTTCATCAGCGCCGGGCTGATCTTGCCGAAGAACTCGTCGTTGTCGTTGATCTCCTCGATGTAGTCGACGGAGATCCCGGTGCGCTTCTCGAACGCGTCGAGGGTGGGCCGCTTGTTCGGGTTGTCGTCGTCCACGTCGATGTAGAGCGGCCAGTTCGCGAAGACCAGTCTGTGGTCCCTGGTGGACAGGTCGGTCACGGCGCGGTCGCCGGCCTTCACGTAGGCGGCGGGCACCCCGCAGCCGGCCAGCGCGCCGAGCGCGGCGGTGCCGCCGAGCGCGCGCAGCAGGGAGCGACGGGAGAGCTCAGGCGTCTGGGACGAGGTCTGGGGCACACCCGAAGGATGTCGCGCCCGCCCCTCACGGGGCAATCGACGCTGCGTCGAGCCACCTGACACGGACCCGACACCTTGTCGATGACCTAGGTCAACACGGCGTTACTTGGACCCCGTTCAGCGCAGCGCCCTGAAAGGGGCACGGGGCTGTATCGCGATCTGCGGCTACGGCCGCCTGGGCGCGAACAGCCCCCCACGCACCCGCGAACTCAGCCCTCCAGCGACGTCATCACATGCTTGATCCGCGTGTAGTCCTCGAACCCGTACCCCGACAGGTCCTTGCCGTACCCGGACTTCTTGAAGCCGCCGTGCGGCATCTCCGCGACCAGCGGGATGTGCGTGTTGATCCACACGCAGCCGAAGTCCAGCTTCTTGGACATCCGCATCGCCCGCCCGTGGTCCTTCGTCCACACGGACGAAGCCAGCGCGTACTCCACGCCGTTGGCCCACTCCACGGCCTGGTCCTCGTCCGAGAAGGACTGGACGGTGATGACCGGCCCGAAGACCTCCTTCTGGATGATCTCGTCGTCCTGCTTGAGGCCGGAGACGACGGTCGGCGCGTAGAAGTACCCCTTGTCACCGACCCGCTGCCCGCCGGTCTCGACCTTGGCGTGGGCGGGAAGCCGCTCGATGAAGCCGGAGACCTGCCTGAGCTGGTTCGGGTTGTTCAACGGGCCGAACAGCACGTCCTCGTCGTCCGGCTGGCCGGTCTTCGTCTCGGCCGCGGCCTTCGCCAGCGCGGCCACGAACTCGTCGTGGATCGACTCCTGGACGAGCACGCGCGTGGCGGCCGTACAGTCCTGGCCGGCGTTGAAGAAGCCCGCCACGGAGATGTCCTCGACGGCCTTGGCGATGTCCGTGTCCTCGAAGACGACGACCGGCGCCTTGCCGCCCAGCTCCAGGTGGACCCGCTTGAGGTCCTTGGACGCGGACTCGGCGACCGACATGCCGGCCCGTACCGAGCCGGTGATGGAGGCCATCGCCGGGACCGGGTGCTCGACCATCAGGCGGCCGGTGTCACGGTCGCCGGTGACGACGTTGAAGACGCCCTTGGGGAGGATCTCCCCGACGATCTCGGCGATCAGGACGGTCGACGCCGGGGTGGTGTCCGACGGCTTCAGCACCACGGTGTTGCCCGCGGCGATCGCCGGGGCGAACTTCCACACAGCCATCATCATCGGGTAGTTCCACGGCGCGACCTGCGCGCAGACGCCCACCGGCTCGCGGCGGATGATGGAGGTCATCCCCTCCATGTACTCGCCGGCCGAACGGCCCTCCAGCATCCGGGCCGCACCGGCGAAGAACCGGATCTGGTCGACCATCGGCGGGATCTCCTCGGAACGGGTGAGCCCGGTCGGCTTGCCGGTGTTCTCCACCTCCGCCGCGATGAGGTCCTCGGCCCGCGCCTCGAACGCGTCCGCGATCTTCAGCAGGGCCTTCTGCCGCTCGGCCGGGGTGGTGTCCCGCCACGCCGGGAAGGCCGCGGCCGCGGCCGCCATCGCGGCGTCGACGTCCGCCGCCCCGGACAGCGGGGCCGTCGCGTACGCCTCGCCGGTCGCGGGGTTGACCACCTCGGTGGTCCGTCCGTCGGCGGCGTCCCGGAACTCACCGTCGATGTAGTTACGCAGACGACGCAGCTCGGTGCTCACTGCCGGCCCTCCAAGTTCGGTGTCCAATCACTGAGACACCCACAGTAATCCGAGATCCCACGTTTTCAACACCCCCATGGCCGCCGTGTCTGCGAAATCCGCAATCCACGCCACCCCAAACAACGAATTTCATCGATACGGCCTTGCGGAACCGTCGAGACGTCGTGCACAGTGAGGTCGTGGCCAGTCGAAGCGCAGACCAGAGGGACTCGTCCCGCGAGTCCAGGAACGGCACCCTCCAGCTGGACGCCGTTTCCCTCGCCATCATCCAGCAGCTCCAGGAGGACGGCCGCCGTCCGTACGCCGCGATCGGCAAGGCCGTCGGCCTGTCGGAGGCGGCCGTGCGCCAGCGCGTCCAGAAGCTGCTGGACCAGGGCGTCATGCAGATCGTCGCCGTCACGGACCCGCTCACCGTGGGCTTCCGCCGGCAGGCGATGGTCGGCATCAACGTCGAGGGCGATGTCGAGTCGATCGCGGACGCGCTGACCGGCATGTCGGAAGTCGAGTACGTGGTGATGACCGCGGGCTCGTTCGACATCCTCGCGGAGATCGTCTGCGAGGACGACGACCACCTGCTGGACGTCATCAACAAACGCATCCGGGCGCTGCCCGGCGTGCGCTCCACCGAAAGCTTCGTCTACCTGAAGCTGAAGAAGCAGACCTACATGTGGGGAACCCGATAACCGTGAGCCAGAAGGACCTCAGCCGCACCGCGTACGACCACCTGTGGATGCACTTCACCCGCATGTCCTCGTACGAGAACTCGCCCGTCCCGACCATCGTCCGGGGCGAGGGCACCTACATCTACGACGACAAGGGCAAGCGCTACCTCGACGGTCTCGCCGGTCTGTTCGTGGTCCAGGCCGGTCACGGCCGCACCGAGCTGGCCGAGACCGCCTTCAAGCAGGCCCAGGAGCTGGCGTTCTTCCCGGTGTGGTCGTACGCCCACCCGAAGGCCGTCGAGCTGGCGGAGCGGCTGGCCGACCACGCCCCGGGCGACCTGAACAAGGTCTTCTTCACCACCGGCGGCGGTGAGGCCGTCGAGACCGCCTGGAAGCTCGCCAAGCAGTACTTCAAGCTGCAGGGCAAGCCGACCAAGTACAAGGTCATCTCCCGCGCGGTCGCCTACCACGGCACCCCGCAGGGCGCCCTGTCCATCACCGGCCTGCCGGCGCTGAAGGCTCCCTTCGAGCCCCTCGTCCCCGGTGCCCACAAGGTCCCGAACACCAACATCTACCGCGCCCCGATCCACGGCGACGACCCGGAGGCCTTCGGCCGCTGGGCCGCCGACCAGATCGAGCAGGAGATCCTCTTCGAGGGCCCCGACACCGTCGCCGCGGTCTTCCTGGAGCCGGTCCAGAACGCGGGCGGCTGCTTCCCGCCCCCGCCCGGCTACTTCCAGCGCGTGCGCGAGATCTGCGACCAGTACGACGTACTCCTGGTCTCCGACGAGGTCATCTGCGCCTTCGGCCGCCTGGGCACGATGTTCGCCTGCGACAAGTTCGGCTACGTCCCGGACATGATCACCTGCGCCAAGGGCATGACCTCGGGCTACTCCCCGATCGGCGCGTGCATCGTCTCCGACCGCGTCGCCGAGCCGTTCTACAAGGGCGACAACACCTTCCTGCACGGCTACACCTTCGGCGGCCACCCGGTCTCCGCGGCCGTCGGCCTCGCCAACCTCGACCTGTTCGAGCGTGAGAACCTCAACCAGCATGTCCTCGACAATGAGGGCGCCTTCCTCTCCACCCTGCAGAAGCTGCACGACCTGCCGATCGTCGGCGACGTCCGCGGCAACGGCTTCTTCTACGGCATCGAGCTGGTCAAGGACAAGGCCACCAAGGAGTCCTTCAACGACGAGGAGACCGAGCGCGTGCTGTACGGCTTCCTCTCCAAGGCCCTGTTCGAGAACGGCCTGTACTGCCGTGCCGACGACCGCGGCGACCCGGTCGTCCAGCTCGCCCCGCCGCTGATCTCCAACCAGGAGACCTTCGACGAGATCGAGCAGATCCTGCGCGCCACCCTCTCGGAGGCGTGGACAAAGCTCTGATCATCAGATCAGCGGTCTGACCCGGCCCCGGTGCCGTCCGTTCGAGTGGGAACGGCGGCCCGGGGCCGTGTGCTGTCCGGGCTCCGGCCCCGGCCCTGCCTAGCGTGCACGTGACCGATCGGCCCAGCCATCGTTCCCCCGCACGTGGGAAGGCACGGCAAAACGGATCAGAACCGAGGTGTACGCCCATGGAGGCCCCGCCGGACAACGACGTGCTGTGGGCACGCTCCCTGCACTTCCGCCACCAGGACGGCTCGCCCGGTGTCGCCGGCATCTCGCTCGGCGTGCGGGAGGGCGAGATCCTCGCCGTCAGCGGCCCGCGCGGCAGTGGCAAGACGACGCTGCTGAGGTGCCTGGCCGGTCTGGTCCCGGCGCAGGGCGGCGAGGTCTGGTTCAACAGCAAGGCCGTGCACCGGATGGGCCCGTTCGCCCGGGAGCGGCTGCGCCGCGACCGCTTCGGCTGGATCGACCCGTTCCCGACGCTCGTCCCGGAGCTGAACGTCTGGGAGAACACGGCCCTGCCCCTGATGCTGCGCGGCACCGGCCGGCGACGGGCCAAGGTGGCGGCGCTGGAGTGGCTGGAACGCCTCGACGTCGGCGACAAGGCCCGCAAGCACCCGGCCGAGCTCCAGCAGGCCGAACGCCAGCGCGTCTCCATCGCCCGTGCCCTGGCCCCCGCCCCCACGGTCCTCTTCGCGGACGAGCCGACGGCCCCGCTGCACCGCGCCGACCGCGCCCACGTCCTGCGCACCCTCACCACGGCGGCCCGCTCCCACGGCATCACCGTCGTCCTCGCCACGTACGACGCGGAGACGGCGGCCCTCGCCGACCGCACGGTCGCGCTCCTGGACGGCCGCCGGGTGAACACGGTCCACCTGCCGCCGGTCCCCGAAGCGGAAGGCCGGGCCGAGTGCTCGCTCTCCGCCTGACCCGCGCCGCCCGGCCCTCCGTGCACCTGCGCCGCCTCCTGGTGGCCGCGGCCGCCGCCGGCACGGGCTTCCTGCTGCTGTCCGCCCTCGGCTACGGGCTGGCCCACCCGGCCCACTCCACGGCGGCGCTGCTGCGCCTGTCCTGGTGCGCGGTCCCGCTCGCCACCACGGTGCACCTGGCGGTCGCGGTGGCCCGCACCGACCCCGGCGCCAGGCCGCGCTCCGGTCTGTCGGCCTTCGGCCTGGGCCCGGCCCGCCTGATGGCGATCGCCGCCCTCAACACGGCCCTCGCCTGCACCCTGGGCTCCGTGCTGGCCCTCCTGGTCTTCCTCCACCTGCGCGGCGACCTCACGGGCATGCCCTTCGACGGCGCGGCAAAGGACTTCCTGGCCGCCGACAGGTCCCTGCCCGTCCCGGCGGCCCTGACCCTCCTGACCGTCCCCCCGGCACTGGCGTCCACGACGGTGGCCCTCACCCTCCGACCCCGCGACCTGCCCCACCCCGCCACCCACGCCCGCGTGTACGGCCGCTTCGTCGCCTACGACAGAACAGCGAAGCGGGAAACCTTCGGCGCCTACGGCCGCTTCGGCGCCCGCTTCTTCCGCGCCCCGACGACCACCACCCGCCCACCACTCGGATCCGCTCAACCCGCGGCCGGCCCCCAGCCACCGCTCCACGCCACAGCCGCCCCCCAGCCACCGCTCCAGCCCGCGGACGGCCCCCAGCCACTGCTTCAGCCCGCTGCCGGCCCCCAGCCACTTCTTCAGCCCGCGGGCAGTCGTGCCGCTGGGGCGATGGGGGTCCCCCCGCGCGAGCGAAGCCGAGCGTGGGGGAGGGTGGGCGCGGACGGCACCCTGCCAGCGCCGGCAAGCGACACCCCGCCCACCCCGGCCCCCACCGACCTCCCCACCGCCTCACCCCCCGGCCTCCCCTGGGCCGTCGCCGTCCTCGCCGCCGGCCTCGCCGTGGAGTCCTACGCCGGCCTCACCGACACCGCCCCGCACGCCGCCCCGCACACCACCCTCCCCGGCGGCCTGGCGGGCGGCCCCGCCGGCGTCCTCGCGGGCTGGGCCCTCACCGCCCTCGGCCTGATCCTCGCCGCCCCCGGCCTCACCCACCTCTGCGGCCGCCTCCTGCAGTGCGTCCGCCCCGGCGCCCGCCGCCTCCTCGCCGGCCGCGTCCTGATGGCGGAGGCCACCCGCATCGGCCGCCCCCTCGGCGTCGTCTGCGCCGTGGCGTCGGCGGGCTTCGCGGCCACCACGCTCTACGGCTACGGCGGCAGCACCCCCGCCTTCGGCCCCCTCACCGCCCTCGGCGGCCTGGTGGTGGCCGGCTGCACGGTCGCCACCCTGTTCATCGCCGCCGTGGAGGCCCGCCAGTCCCGCGCCGACACCACCGCGGCCCTGCTCCGCCTCGGCGCCCCGGCAACCGTGCTGCGCAGCGCGGCGGCCCTGCGCGCCGGCGCCCTGCTGACCCTCTTCGGCCCCCTCACCCTGCTGATCGCCGAGCTCGCCGCACTCCCGCTCGCCCGCTGAAAAGCCGTACGAAAAAAATCCGGACCCGGCGATGACTTTCGCCGCACCCCCCGGTCTATCCCCGCGAACGACACGACACCACGAGGGAGAGACCCCCATGTACCAGCAGATGATCTTCGTGAACCTGGCCACCGGCGACGTCGCCGCGTCGCGGAAGTTCTTCACGGAGCTCGGCTACTCGATCAACCCGCAGTTCAGCAACGACGACTGCTCCTGTGTCGTGATCAGCGACACGATCATCGCGATGCTGCTGAGCAAGCAGCGCTACGCCGACTTCACGAAGAAGGAGATCGCCGACTCGACGAAGACCAGCGAGGTGCTGATCTGCCTGAGCGCGGAGAGCCGCGAGAAGGTCGACGAGCTGGTGCAGAAGGCGGTCGCGGCCGGCGGCACGGCGAACGACGACGTCCAGGACCAGGGCTTCATGTACGGCCGTTCCTTCGACGACCTCGACGGCCACAGCTGGGAGGTCGTGTGGATGGACCCGGCCGCGGTGCAGGGCTGACACCTACAGTGGGCGGGTGCATCCGACACCCGCCCAGCCGCAACCCGCCCAGCCGCAGTCCACGCCGCCGCACCGGGCCGCCCGCGACCGTGAGATCGAGTCCCTCGCCGAGTTCGACGAGGTCGTCGCCGCGCACGGCACGCTCGACCGGTACCGGCTCCAGGCCGTCGATCTGACGGACCGTACGGACGTCCTGCTGACCACGGACACCACCGGCGCCGTCTTCCTCGGCTGCCAGATGTCGCCCGAGGCCGCCGCCCGGGTCGGCGCGTCCGGCGCCCTGGTGTTCCCACCGGTCCCGGACCTGCCCTTCGACCCCTACCGGGCCTTCGTCTACACGCCCGACGAACTGTTCGACTCGCTCGCCGCCGGCTACGAGGCGACCCCGGACGCCCGTTCGTACGCCTGGTTCGAACAGACCAAGGCGGACGGCGACATATTCGGCTCGATGCTGCGCTCGATCCACGACGACGCGGTCTCCGACGCGCTGGACGAACTCCTCGTCGGCGCCCGGGTGGTCGGCGTGATGGGCGGGCACGCGATGGCGCGCGGCACGGCGGAGTACACCGGTGCCGCCCGGCTCGGCCGGGAGCTCGCGCGGGCCGGCTTCACCGTGGCGACCGGCGGTGGCCCGGGCGCGATGGAGGCGGCGAACCTCGGCGCGTACGCGGCGCCCTTCGACGACGGGATGCTCGACGAGGCGCTGGAACTCGTCGCCAAGGCACCGTCGTTCCGGCCGTCGGTCACCGACTGGGCGCGCGCCGCCTTCGAGGTCCGCGAGCGCTGGCCGGACGGCGGTCCGTCGGTCGGCATCCCCACCTGGTTCTACGGCCACGAGCCGCCGAACGCCTTCGCCGCGCACATCGCCAAGTACTTCGCCAACGCCACCCGCGAGGACGGCCTCCTGGCCCGCTCCGACGCCGGTGTGGTGTTCCTGCCGGGCGCCGCCGGGACCGTACAGGAGATCTTCGACAACGCGACGCCCAACTACTACGAGTCGCGGGGCGAACCGACCCCGATGGTGCTCGTGAACGAGGCTCACTGGAGCGAGAAGCTGCCGGCCTGGCAGCTTCTGACCTCGCTCGCGGGGCAGCGTGCGATGGCGTCCCGTATCGCCCTGGTTGACCGGATCGAGCAAGCTTCACAAGCGCTGAAACGTCTCAGCAGTTAAACAGCGAGCAAAGTCAACGCCTGTGGACCGCATATGCATTGACACTGCTTACGGAGCGCTTATACACCTGTGAGCCTCTTGGGGTTTCTGATGCCTCGTCGCACCGTCGCGTCAACTCCCCCTCAGCCCCCCGCAGTCATGCACTCAGTAAGGACAAACGTGTCCATATCCCGCCGCAGTGCACGTCGTTCCGTGCGCATCCTGGGTGTTGCCTCCGCGTCGGCCGCGCTGGTCCTGGGCGTCTCCAGCAGCGCCCTCGCGTGCAACATCAAAGAGTTCTCCGCCGAAGCCACCTGCGACGGCTCCAACGGTGTCATCACGGTCACCGACAAGGACGCTTCCGGTACTCCGGCCACCATCACCGTCTTCCTTGAGAACAACGGCGCCGACGCCAGGCAGGTCGGCGACGCGAAGCCCATCAAGGGCACCGCGGCAGGCGCTACGGTCAGCTTCTCCGAGGACTGGGCACCGAACGCCGTGTACCGTATCCGCGTCACGACCGACAACGGCAAGGTCGACGCGGACATCACACCGAACCTGACCACCCCGTCGACCGCGTGCAAGTCCGACGAGAGCTCCAGCCCGTCCCCGTCGGAGTCGGCCACCCCGTCCCCGTCGGCGTCCGAGTCCACCCCGGCCGAGTCGGACTCCCCGACCCCGTCGGCCTCGGACAGCACCAGCACCGCTCCGGCGTCCGCGTCGAGCAACGCCCCGTCCCCGGCCGTCGGTGAGTCGAACCTCGCCGAGACCGGTGCCAACTCCAACACCGGCCTGATCGCCGGTATCGCCGCCGCGCTCGTGGCGGTCGGCGGTGGCGCGGTGTGGTTCGGCATGCGCCGCCGTGGGGCGCACAGCGGTAGCTGACCCACCGCTCACTCGTACACGCCGAGGCCCCTCCCCGTATCCCCGGGGGCGGGCCTCGGTCGTACCCGCGCGGCCTCAGTCCAGTACGACGGTCTCCGCCGCGTCGAACTCGACGCCCACCGCGTCCCCGGCCTCCGGCGCCGCCCGCAGTGCGCAGGCAGCCTCCAGGCGGGGGCCGTCCTGGGGCTGGAGATGGACGGTGACATGGGTGCCCTGGAAGGTGCGGGCGGCCACCGTGCAGGGCAGCCCCGCGTCGGCGGCGACCAGCCGTACTCCGGCCGGCCGGACGAGCAGGGTCCGCGCCCCCTGCCCGGCGCCCTCGGGCACCGGCACCTTCCCCCACGGCGTCACCGCGACCGTTCCCTCGACGGTCGCCGGGACCACGTTGCCGAAGCCCAGGAAGCGGGCCACGAACTCGTCCGCGGGCCGCTGCCAGACGTCCAGGGGCGTGCCGGACTGGGCGATCCGCCCGTCCCGCATCACGACCACCCGGTCGGCCAGTGCGAAGGCCTCGCCCTGGTCGTGCGTCACCGCGAGCACGGTCGTACCCAACCGCCCGAACAGCTCACGCAGTTCGACCACCAGCCGCTCCCGCAGCGAGCGGTCGAGCTGCCCCAGCGGTTCGTCGAGCATCAGCAGCCGGGGCCGGGGCGCGAGCGCCCGGGCCAGCGCCACCCGCTGCTGTTCCCCGCCGGAGAGCCCGGCGACGGCCCGCCGGGCCGCGCCCGGCAGTCCCACCAGGTCCAGCAACTCTGCGACACGCGCGGCCTGTTCCGTCTTACCGGCACCACGCATCCGCAGCCCGAAGGCCACGTTCCCGCCCACGTCCCGCTGCGGGAAGAGCTGATGGTCCTGGAACATCAGCCCCACCCCGCGCCGATGCGCCGGCACCCGTGCCTGGTCGTGCCCGTCGAGCAACACCCGCCCGGAGTGCAGCGGTTGCAGCCCCGCCACCGCCCGCAGCAGCGTCGACTTGCCGCTTCCGCTGGGTCCGAGCACGCACACCACCTCGTGCTCGGCCACCTTCAGGCCGACGGCGTCGAGGACGGCCCGTCCGCCGAACCGCACGGTGGCCGCGTCGAGAGCCAGCAGCATCAGAACTCCCCCGTCCGGTCGGTCCGCAGCCGCTCAAGAACCAGCAGCGCCACCGCGCACACCACCATGAGAATCGTGGAAAGGGCCATCGCCTGGCCGTAGTTGAGATCACCGGGGCGGGACAGCAGCCGGGCCACCGCCACCGGCAGGGTCGGGTTGTCGGGCCGTGCGATGAACACGGTCGCCCCGAACTCCCCCAGCGACACCGCGAAGGCGAAGCCCGCCGCGATCAGCAACGCCCGCCGCACCAGGGGAAGATCGACCTCCCGCCAGACCCGCCAGGGCGACGCCCCGAGCACGGCCGCCGCCTCCCGCAGCCGCTCGTCCACGGCCCGCAGCACGGGCAGCATGGTCCGCACGACGAAGGGCGCGCCGACCAGCGCCTGCGCCAGCGGGACCAGAACCCAGGACTGGCGCAGATCCAGCGGCGGCTTGTCGAGCGCGATCAGAAAACCGAAGCCGACGGTCACCGCGGACACCCCGAGCGGCAGCATCAGCAGCGCGTCGAACCCCCGTACCAGCCGCCCCGCGTCCCGGCGGGCCAGCGCGGCGGCGGCGAGCCCGCCGATCACCACCGCGATGGCGGTGGCCGCGACCGCGTACTCCAGGGAGTTGACCACCGACTCGATCGGCGCGACCAGGAAGGTCCCGCCGTCGGCGTCGCCCAGCGCCCGGTAGTAACCGAACCCGCCGTCCAGCGACCGCCGTACCAGCACGGCCAGCGGCAGGACGAGGAGTACGGCGATGGTGGCGAGGACCCCGCCGAGCAGTGCCCACTGCCCGGCCCCGCGCGGCCGGCGCGCCGTCACCGCCGGGTCTACCAGCCTGAGCGCGCTCTCCCGCCGCCGTACCGTCCACGCGTGCACGGCGAGGATCGCGCCGACCGCGGTGAACTGTACGAGGGTGAGGACGGCGGCCGTGGAGAGGTCGAAGATCTCGGAGGTCTGCCGGTAGATCTCCACTTCGAGGGTGGAGAACGTCGGCCCGCCGAGGATCTGCACCACACCGAAGGAGGTGAAGGTGAACAGGAACACCATCAGCGCGGCGGCGGCCACGGCGGGCGCGAGCGCGGGCAGGGTGACCTTCCGCCAGGCGGCCGGCGGGGAGACGCCGAGCATCCGGGCGGCCTCCTCCTGCCGCGGGTCCAGCTGGGCCCACAGCCCGCCCACGGTCCGTACGACGACCGCGTAGTTGAAGAAGACGTGCGCCAGCAGGATGGCCCAGACGGTGGTGTCGAGTCGTACCCCCCACAGCTCGTCCAGCAGTCCGCCCCGCCCGACGAGCGCGAGGAAGGCGGTCCCCACGACGACCGTCGGCAGCACGAAGGGGACCGTCACCACGGCCCGGAGCACCTGCTTGCCCGGGAAGTCGAGGCGGGCGAAGACGTAGGCGGCGGGCAGTGCGGCCAGCAGGGTGAGCGCGGTGGAGGCGAGCGCCTGCCAGGTGGTGAACCAGAGCACGTGCCGGATGTCGGACCGACCGACGACATCGGCGATCCTCCCGAACTGCCACACCCCGTCGGCCTTCAGCCCGCGCGTGACGATCGCCGCGACCGGCCAGGCGAAGAAGACGCCGAAGAACGCGACGGGCACGGCCATCAGACCGAGCCGCGCCGCGCTCCCCGAACGGCCCCTTCGCGGGGCTACTTCAGTACGAGTGACGTCCACGTCTTGACCCACTGGTCACGGTTGGCGGCGATCTTGTCGGGCGCCATGGTCTCGGGATCCTGGGCGGCGGGCCCGTACTCGGTGAACTCGGCAGGCACCTTGGCCCCCTTGACCACCGGGTACACGAACATGTTCAGCGGCATGTCCTCCTGGAACTCCTTGGAGACCAGGAAGTCGATGAGCGCCTTGCCGCCCTTGGTGTTCTTGGCGTTGCTCAGCAGCCCGGCGAACTCGATCTGCCGGAAGCAGGTGCCGGTCGCGACCCCGGTGGGCGCGGTGCTCGGCTTCGGGTCGGCGTAGATGACCTCGGCGGGCGGGGAGGAGGCGTACGACACGACGAGCGGCCGGTCACCGCCCGCCTTCTTGCCGCCGGCCGAGCCGGAGAACTCCTCGTCGTAGGCCTGCTCCCAGCCGTCGACCACCTTGACGCCGTTGGCCGTGAGCTTCTTCCAGTAGCCCTGCCACCCGCCGTCCCCGTACTGGGCGGCCGACCCGAGCAGGAAGCCGAGCCCCGGCGAGGAGGTGGCCGCGTTCTCGGTGACGAGGAGGTTCTTGTACTGCGGCTTGACGAGATCGGCGTACGAGGTCGGCGGGTTCAGCTTGTGCTTGGTGAAGTACGCCTTGTCGTAGTTGACGCAGATGTCGCCGTAGTCGATGGGTGTGACCCGGTGCTTGGCCGCGTCGAGCTGGTACGCCGTGCCGACCGTGCCGAGCCCCTTCGCCTCGTACGACTGGAAGAGACCGTTGTCGAGGGCCCTGGACAGCAGGGTGTTGTCGACCCCGAAGAAGACGTCGCCCTGCGGGTTGTCCTTGGTCAGGATAGCCTTGTTGACGGCCTGCCCGGCGTCGCCGTCCTTGAGGACCCTGACCTGGTAGCCGGACCGCTTCTCGAAGTCCTTGAGCACGTTCTTGGAGACGGCCCACGAGTCGTGGCTGACGAGGGTGACGGTCTTGGAGTCGGCTCCGCTGTCCGCCGAGGACGAGCATGCGGACAGCGTCACGAGCCCGAGCCCGACGGCCGCGGCCACGAAGGTCCTGGTGTGCACTGGTGTTTTCCTCCTGGGGTTGTCCAGGAAGAGACGCGGCCCCGCCCGCGGTGTGCGGGCAGGGCGCAACAGCTTGAGTAATGACCGAACTTCCTACCCAGAATGACCTGGGCGAGGTTCAGAGGGTCTGCGGCCCGGTTGCCGCACTCTCAGCGCTGTGGCGCTCCCCTGTCGGAATATGAAGATGTGTTGGCCAGATCCTACCGCTCGGTCCCTACGGCGCTCACCTCTCGGTGGCCGCGAGCTGACCACAGGCGCCGTCGATCTCCTGCCCACGGGTGTCCCGGACCGTCACCGGCACACCATGCGCCTCGATCGCCTCGACGAACGCCTTTTCGTCCTCCGGCCGCGACGCGGTCCACTTCGAACCCGGCGTCGGGTTCAGCGGGATGAGGTTGACGTGCACGGGCTTGCCCTTGAGCAGCCGGCCCAGCCGGTCACCGCGCCACGCCTGGTCGTTGATGTCGCGGATGAGCGCGTACTCGATGGACAGGCGCCGCCCGCTCTTCTCGACGTACTCGAACCCGGCGTCGAGGACCTCGCGCACCTTCCACCGCGTGTTCACGGGGACGAGGGTGTCGCGCAGTTCGTCGTCGGGGGCGTGCAGGGAGATCGCGAGCCGGCACTTGAAGCCCTCGTCGGCGAACCGGTGGATGGCCGGGACCAGTCCGACGGTCGAGACGGTGATCCCTCGCTGCGAGAGGCCGAGCCCGTCCGGGGCGGGGTCGGTCAGCGCCCGGACGGCTCCGACGACCCGCTTGTAGTTGGCGAGCGGCTCGCCCATCCCCATGAAGACGATGTTCGACAGCCGCGCGGGACCGCCGGGCACCTCCCCGTCCCTGAGCGCCCGCATCCCGTCGACGATCTGGTGGACGATCTCGGCGGTGGACAGGTTCCGGTCCAGCCCGGCCTGCCCGGTCGCGCAGAACGGGCAGTTCATCCCGCAGCCCGCCTGCGAGCTGATGCACATGGTCACCCGGTCCGGGTAGCGCATCAGCACCGACTCGACGAGCGTGCCGTCGAACAGCCGCCACAGCGTCTTGCGCGTCGTCCCCTCGTCGGTCGACAGATGCCGTACGACGGTCATCAGCTCGGGGAACAGCGCCTCCCGCAGCTTGTCCCGCGAGCCGGCCGGGATGTCCGTCCACTGCTCGGGGTCGTGCGCGTACCGCGCGAAGTAGTGCTGCGAGAGCTGCTTGGCACGAAACGGCTTCTCCCCGACCTCGGCCACCGCGTCCTTGCGCTCGGCGGGCGAGAGATCAGCGAGATGCCGCGGCGGCTTCTTGGCTCCGCGCGGCGCGACGAAAGTAAGTTCTCCGGGCTTGGGCATGGTTCTACCAGTGTCGCAGATCGATTCGGGTGGCCTGCGACGGTGGGTCCGGGGCCGGCACGGCCCCGGGAGCGAGTTCAGCTTCTGGCGGTGGTGATGATGGCGAAAGGGGCACCGGAGGGGTCGAGGAACATGGCGAAGCGGCCGATGCCCGGGGCCTCGGTGGCCGGGATGAGGACGGTGGCTCCGGCCTCGGTGGCCGAGGCGAGTGTGGTGTCGCAGTCCCGCACCTCGAAGTAGGGATGCCATTCCGAGGTGGAGCCGGCGTCGAGGTTGGCCTGGGGCAGTTGCATCAGACCGCCGTGGGAGGACGCGTCACCGGGGGCGGGGAAGAGAACCGTGTAGGTCAGTGCCGGGCCGATCGGCACATCGGTCGTCCGCCAGGAGAAGACCGAACCGTAGAACGCCTTCGCCGCGTCCGCGTCGGTGGTGTACAGCTCCGTCCTGGCCAGGCTGCCGGGGACCGCGACGAGGTCCAGGCCCTGGGTTTCGCCGGGCTGCCAGACGGCGAAGTCGGCGCCGGTGGGGTCGACGAAGGCGGCCGCCCGCCCGAAGGCGAAGACGTCCGCCGGGGCGATCCGGACGCTGCCGCCGGCCTGCTCCACGGCCTTGGCGGTGGCGTCGGCGTCCGGGGTGTGGAAGTACACCCTCCAGGACGGGCTCGCGCCCTCCCCGGTGAGCGGGCCGATCCCGGCGACCTTCCTGCCGTCCTGCTCGAAGAAGCCGTAGCCGCCCGCCTCCGGTCCCGCCGACCGGTGTCCCCAGCCGAAGACGGCCGCGTAGAAGGCGGCGCTCGCGCCGGTGTCCGGGGTGCCCAGGTCGAGCCAGTTGGGAGCGCCGGGGACGTAGGTGGTCGTCAGCATGGTGGAGTCCTCCTCGGCCCTCGCCGGTCACCAGGTCACGGGCAGCGTACGCGGTCCGCGGATCAGGCCCTGGCGCTGGAACTCGACCTCCTCGGGTGGCACGGCGAGCCGGATGCCGGGGAAGCGGGCGAGCACCGAGCCGATCATGATCTCGGCCTCCATGCGGGCCATGATCGCGGCCATGCAGTGGTGGGGGCCGTGCCCGAAGGCCAGGTGGGGACCGTTGGCCCGCTCGAAGTCCAGGTCGTCGGGGTCGGTGAAGACGGCGGGGTCGCGGTTGGCGGCGACGTAGGCGTTGTAGACGACGTCACCGGCGCGGATCAGCTGGCCGCCGACCTCGACGTCCTCGGCGGCGACGCGCGGGATACCGACGCCGTTGCGGTGCGGGACGTAGCGGAACAGCTCGTCCACCGCCTTGGGGAGCAGCTCCGGCTCGCGGCGCAGCCGGTCCAGGTGCCTGGGGTGGGTGAGCAGCGCGTACATCATCGAGCCGCTGTTGTTGCGGACCGCGTGGCCGCCGCTGACCTGGATGGCGGTGGCCAGGGAGATCGCCTCGTCGTCGGTGATCTCGCCGTCGGCGGTGGCCTGGGCCAGCACCCCGGCGAGGTCCTCGCGAGGTTCCTCGCGGCGGCTGTGCAGCAGCTCGGCGATCCGGGCGCGGGTGGCGCGAGCGGCCTCCCGGGCACGCTCCTCGGCGTCGGGACCGGCGGAGAGCAGCGCCTCGCCGGTGGCCGCCCAGCGGTGCCAGTCCTTCTCGTCGACGCCGAGGAAGTCGCGGATCACGGCGATCGGGAACGGGCCGTGCAGATGCTCCATGAGGTCGGCCGGCGGGCCCGCGGCCTCCATCGCGTCGAGGAGTTCACCGGCCCGGCGCTCTGCCATCGGCCGCAGCCGCTGCATGGCCCGCCCGGTGAAGGCACGGGCGACGACCCGGCGCAGCCGGTTGTGCCCGGGCGGGTCGATGTACTGCAGGCCGGCCGTCTGGGAGGCCACGGGCGCCGGGCGCATGCTGGTGACGTCTCGGCCGACGACCAGTTCCCGGGAGAAACGCGGGTCGGACGTGACGAAGCGGACGTCCTCGTACCGGGTGACCAGCCAGGCGTCCCCCTCGCCGTGCGCGAGTCTGATCCGGGTGACCGGCTCGTCACGCAGCATCTCGTCCAGGAACGGGTCCGGGTCGAGGGCGGGCAGATCGTCGACGGGCCAGAACCGCACCGGCGGCGGGGCCGGGGTCGGGGACGGGGTGGAGGCCGGAGCCGGGTCGAGGGGCATGGGCAACTCCCTGCACGTCGGAGAACACAGCGTCCTCACAGGGAGTCTGCCTCTGACCGGCATGCCCATGCGATTTCTGCTGCGTCATCCGGGGCCCCACCAACGAGCCCCCGCCCTGCGAAGGAGGGGCCCCGCTACGCCCCTGCGAAGGAGGGGCCCCGCTACGCCGGCTGCATACCGACCGCCGCGATGTCCGCGTAGATCAGCCGCCGAGGCCACATCTCCGTAGGCCGACCGCAAGCCGGCGCCCGAGTGGTTCAGCCGCTACCGACGAACAACACCATCAGCAACCACACCACCGGAACCGTCGGCAGCAACGAGTCCAGACGGTCCATGCTGTGTCGACCTGCCGCTACCGCGGCGTGGCCCCGTGGCCCGCTGTCAGCCGCCGCCCACGAACAACACCATCAGCAACCACACCACCGGAACCGTCGGCAGCAACGAGTCCAGACGGTCCATGCTGTGTCGACCTGCCGCTACCGCGGCGTGGCCCCGTGGCCCGCTGTCAGCCGCCGCCCACGAACAACACCATCAGCAACCACACCACCGGAACCGTCGGCAGCAACGAGTCCAGACGGTCCATGCTGTGTCGACCTGCCGCTACCGCGGCGTGGCCCCGTGGCCCGCTGTCAGCCGCTGCCCACGAACAACACCATCAGCAACCACACCACCGGAGCCGTCGGCAGCAACGAGTCCAGACGGTCCATGATGCCGCCGTGGCCCGGCAGCAGGGTGCCCATGTCCTTGATGCCCAGGTCACGCTTGATCATGGACTCGCCGAGGTCGCCGAGGGTGGCGCTGGCCGCGACCGCGAGGCCCAGCAGGAGGCCCTGCCACCAGGTGCCGTCGTCGATCAGGAACTGCATGCACAGCGCGCCCGCGACCATCGCGAACAGCACCGCGCCGACCAGGCCCTCGCGGGTCTTGCCGGGGCTGATACGGGGGGCGAGCTTGTGGGTGCCGAAGCGCCAGCCGACCGCGTAGGCGCCGGTGTCGCTGACCACCGTGAGGAGCAGGAAGGTCAGCACCCGGAAGGGGCCGTCCTCGGCGGTGAGCATCATCGCGACGAACGTCGCCAGGAACGGGACGTAGAACGCCGCGAACAGGCCCGCCGTGACGTCCTTGAGGTAGCCCTCCGGCGGTTCCGTCATCCGCCAGACCAGGACCGCGAGCCCGGTGAGCGCCAGGGCGACCCAGGCGCCCTCGGCGCCCCGGGCGTAGCCGGCCACCACCATCGCCGCGCCGCCGAGCGCCAGCGGGACCAGCGGCGCCTTGATGCCCTTGCGCTCCTGGAGCCGGCTGGTCAGCTCCCACAGGCCCACCACGACCGCGACCGCCACGACACCGACGAAGACGGCCTTGACGACGAACAGGGACGCCACGATCACGACGCCGAGCCCGACGCCGACCCCTATGGCCGCACCCAGGTCGCGTCCCGCGCTCTTCTTCTGCGGCGCGGGCGCCGGCTGGGGGACGTCGGGCATGGGCTCCGGATTCTGCGGCGCCGCCGCGTGAGGCAGGGGCTGCGCCGACGGGGTGTCGCTGCGGAACGTCTCGTCTCGGAACAGGGGGCCGCTCAGCCGGGCGGCCCCCCGGTCGTCGTCCTGGTCAGAGCCGTACGCGGGTACGTCGTCGGGCACGATGGGCATGGGGCGAGTCTGCTGCGCGTTCTGCGCATCGTACGCGGGACCCGCCGGGACGGCTCCCTGGACATGCCCCTGGTCATAGCCGTGAGCGCGACCGAGGTCGTACCCCTGACCGGGACCCTGGGCCTGGCCGGGGACGTACCCCTGGGCCGGGCCGGGGCCATACCCCTGAGCGGGGTCCGGCCCGTGGCCGTAACCATGGCCCTGGCCGTACCCCTGGCCCTGACCGTGGTCGTAGCCCTGGCCGGTGGCCTGATCGGTCGGTCCCCAGTACCCGGCCGGTGATCCGGCCTGCCCGGCGTGCTGCCCGGCGTGCTGCGGGGCTCCCCAGGATGAGTCGTTCATCAGACTTCGAGAAGCTCCGCTTCCTTGTGCTTGAGGAGCTCGTCCACCTGTGCGACGTACTTCGCGGTGGTGTCGTCGAGCTCCTTCTCGGCGCGGCGGCCCTCGTCCTCGCCGACCTCGCCGTCCTTGATCAGCTTGTCGATGGCGTCCTTGGCCTTGCGGCGCACGGAACGGATGGACACCCGGGAGTCCTCCGCCTTGCCCTTGGCGACCTTGATGTATTCCCGGCGGCGCTCCTCGGTGAGCTCGGGGAACACCACCCGGATGATGTTGCCGTCGTTGCTCGGGTTGACGCCCAGGTCCGAGTCGCGAATGGCCTGCTCGATGTTGCGCAGGGCCGTCTTGTCGAACGGTGTCACGACCGCCATGCGCGGTTCCGGCACGGAGAAAGAGGCCAGCTGGTTGATCGGCGTCGGCGCGCCGTAGTAGTCGGCCACGATCTTGTTGAACATCGCCGGGTGCGCACGGCCGGTGCGGATCGCGGCGAAGTCCTCCTTGGCGACCACGACGGCCTTCTCCATCTTCTCCTCGGCTTCGAGGAGGGTCTCTTCGATCACCACTTGCTCCTGCGTGTCTTGAGTAAGGCCCGGCTGCGGTTCCGTTGCGGGGCGGCGGCCGGCTGCGTCGCGTCTTCTTTCCCTGACGGTTCCCGACCGGCAGGACATTGTCCATCCCCCGGTCAGGGTGCGTCAGGCGGTGCCGGTCAGTCCCGGCTGCCCTGTTCACCCACCAGCGTGCCGATCTTCTCACCCTTGACGGCGCGCGCGATATTGCCCTCCGCCAGCAGCTCGAAGACCAGGATCGGCAGCTTGTTGTCGCGGCAGAGCGTGATCGCGGTGGCGTCGGCGACCTTGAGCTCCCGGGTGATGACCTCGCCGTAGCCGAGGGAGTCGAACTTGACGGCGTCGGGGTTGGTCTTGGGGTCGGAGTCGTAGACCCCGTCCACGCCGTTCTTGCCCATGAGCAGCGCCTCGGCGTCGATCTCCAGGGCGCGCTGGGCGGCGGTGGTGTCGGTGGAGAAGTACGGCATGCCCATACCGGCGCCGAAGATGACCACGCGGCCCTTCTCCAGGTGGCGGATGGCGCGCAGCGGGATGTACGGCTCGGCGACCTGCCCCATGGTGATCGCGGTCTGCACCCGGCTGTCGATGCCCTCCTTCTCCAGGAAGTCCTGGAGGGCGAGGCAGTTCATGACGGTGCCGAGCATGCCCATGTAGTCGGAGCGGGCCCGGTCCATACCGCGCTGCTGGAGCTCGGCGCCGCGGAAGAAGTTGCCGCCGCCGATGACCACGGCGACCTGCGCGCCGTCGCGGACCACGGCCGCGATCTCACGGGCGATCTTGTGCACCACGTCGGGGTCCACGCCCAGGCCGCCGCCACCGGAGAAGGCCTCTCCGGACAGCTTCAGCAGGAACCGGCCGCGTAGTTTGCCGTCGTCGCTCTTCTGGGCCTTGGTGGTCATGGAGATCCCGCCTCTTTCACATGTTGCACATACGCATACGAAGAAGGCCATTGCCGGTGGGGTCGCTTTTCGCTGCCCATGCGCGGCAATGGCCTCCTCGTCAGATCTGCCGCCGTCCGTCACGTCCCTGGGTGTGGCGGTGTGTACGGACGACTGCTGTCGACCGACCCTATCGGGATTTCCCCGTGGGTCGCGCGTCGATCGCGGTACGGACTCAGATACCGACCTTGATGCGCGAGAAGCGCTTCAGGGTGACACCGGCCTCGTCCAGGACCTTCTGGACCGACTTCTTGTTGTCGAGCGCGTACGGCTGGCCGAGCAGCGTGGCGTCCTTGAAGAAGCCGTTCAGACGACCCTCGACGATCTTGGCGATCGCGGCCTCGGGCTTGCCCTCGGCGCGGGTGGTCTCCTCGGCGATCCGGCGCTCGGACTCGACGACCTCGGCCGGGACGTCCTGCTGGGCGAGGTACTTCGGCGCGAAGGCGGCGATGTGCTGGGCGATGCCCTTGGCGACGTCGGCGTTCGGCTTGTCCAGCTCGACGAGGACACCGATCTGCGGGGGCAGGTCGGGCATCGTGCGGTGCATGTAGGCGGTGACGTAACCGTCGGCGTACTGCGCGAAGCGGTCCAGGACGATCTTCTCGCCGAGGTTGGCGTTGGCCTCGTCGACGTACGCCTGGACGGTCTTCCCGGGCTCGATCTCGGAGGCGAGCAGGGCCTCCAGGTCCGCCGGGGCGGTCTTGGCGACGTGCTCGGCGATGGTGGTGGCGACGGCCTGGAACTTGTCACCCTTGGCGACGAAGTCCGTCTCGCACTTCAGCTCGACGAGGACGCCGGAGGAGTTGTCGTCGGCGATGATCGAGACCACGGCGCCGTTCTCGGCGGAGCGGCCCTCGCGCTTGGCGACGCCCTTCTGGCCCTTGATGCGGAGCGCCTCGACGGCCTTGTCGACATCGCCCTCGGCCTCGTCCAGGGCCTTCTTGCAGTCCATCATGCCGGCGCCGGTGAGCTCGCGGAGCTTCTTGACGTCAGCGGCGGTGTAGTTCGCCATGAGTCTGTGAGTCTTTCTCGAAGTCGGGAGATCTGCCCGATCCACGATCTACACGTAGATGTAGAGCGCGAACCTATGGGTGAACGGCGGGGGCGTTCGGGATGTCGCCGCCCCCGCCGTCGACGCTGACGGGTCAGGCCTGCTCGGCGTCCCCGGCCGGAGCCTCGGTGGCCGGAGCCTCGGTGGCCGGAGCCTCCGCAACCGGGGCCTCGGCGGCCGGGGCCTCGGCCTGCTCGGCGTCGGCGACCTTCTCGGTCTCGGTAGAGGTCTGGACCTCGGCCTCGTCCGCCTTCTTCTCGCCCTCAAGCAGGTCGCGCTCCCACTCGGCGAGCGGCTCGCCGGCGGCCTTCTCGCCCTTGTCGCCGGTGGCGACACGAGAGCGGGAGATGAGGCCCTCGGCGACCGCGTCGGCGATCACGCGGGTGAGCAGGGTGACGGAGCGGATCGCGTCGTCGTTGCCCGGGATCTTGTAGTCGACCTCGTCGGGGTCGCAGTTGGTGTCGAGGATCGCGACGACCGGGATGTTGAGCTTCCGGGCCTCACCGACCGCGATGTGCTCCTTCTTGGTGTCCACGATCCAGACGGCGCTGGGCACCTTCTGCATCTCGCGGATACCGCCGAGGGTCTTCTCCAGCTTGGCCTTCTCGCGCGAGAGCACGAGAAGCTCCTTCTTGGTCAGACCGGACGCGGCGACGTCCTCGAAGTCGATCTGCTCAAGCTCCTTGAGGCGCTGCAGACGCTTGTAGACGGTCGAGAAGTTGGTGAGCATGCCGCCCAGCCAGCGCTGGTTGACGTAGGGCATGCCGACGCGGGTGGCCTGCTCGGCGATGGCCTCCTGCGCCTGCTTCTTCGTGCCGACGAACATGACCGTGCCGCCGTGGGCGACGGTCTCCTTGACGAACTCGTAGGCGCGGTCGATGTACGACAGCGACTGGAGCAGGTCGATGATGTAGATGCCGTTGCGCTCGGTGAAGATGAAGCGCTTCATCTTCGGGTTCCAGCGACGGGTCTGGTGACCGAAGTGGACGCCGCTCTCCAGCAGCTCCCGCATCGTGACGACGGCCATGGCCGTATCTCCTTGAATTTCTCGGTTGTGCCGCGGGGGCCGGACGGCTCCCGCGCCTGACGCCCGGGTGCGCTGTGCCGCTGTGGACCGAGAAGCGCTGACATCTGCTGGTGATGGCCAGATGTCGGGGCGTGCGAAGTCGACCCGGTGACCCGGATCGCCAGAAGAAGTGTACGGGACCGGCGGGGCACCGGGTGACGTCGCTCTCCACAACCCGGGAGTAATCCACAGGTACCGGCCATGATCGGCGCGGCTGCGTGACGGTTTGACCATGTTGGTCATGCGACGCGCGATGCGATGGATGTGGGCGGCGACGGCGTTGCCGCTGGTTCTTGGCGCGACCGCGGCCCGGGCCTGGGTCGGGGCGGACCCTCCGCCGCCCCCTGCCGCCCCGCCCGTGCCGGCGCTCGCCCGCGCCTGGCCGGTGGGGGTACGTCCACCGGTCCTGCGCGGCTGGGAACCACCGGCGACGGTGTACGGCCCCGGGCACCGGGGAGTCGACGTGGGGGCGTCCGCCGGTGAGCCGGTACGGGCGGTGGCGGCGGGCCGGGTCTCCTACGCGGGGCGGGTGGCGGGGCGCGGTGTGGTGTCGGTGCAACTGGCGGGCACGGAGCTTCGCACGACGTACGAGCCGGTGACGCCGACGGTGCGGAAGGGGGACGAAGTGGCGGCGGGGGAGGTCGTGGGCACGGTGGAGGCGGGGGGCGCGCACTGCGGTGCGCGGGTGTGTGTGCACTGGGGACTGCTCAGAGGCGACGGGTACCTGGACCCGCTGCTGCTGTTGCCGCCGTGGCTGCTGAACGGGGGGCCGTCGAGACTGCTGCCGGTGCTGGGGGTTCCGCTGCCGGAGCGGTGAGCCGGGGTTGCGCTGCCGGTGGGGTGGGGACGGTCGGTCGCGCGACTGCGGGTGCGTGGGGGCTGGCCGCGCAGTTCCCCGCGCCCCTTTGGGGCGCGCTGTCCAGCCGTGTCTTTCATCCAGCCGCGGGCAGTCGTGCCGCTGGGGCGGCACGGGTGGGCGCGGGCGGCACCCTGCCAGCGCCGGTAAGCGTCCCCACCCCCGGCCCCAGCCCCAGCCCCAGCCCCAGCCCCGGCTGCCTCAGCCCCGCACACCCCGCAGGGCCATCGCCACAGCCGCGTCGGTGATCACCACCGGATCCTCCGCCGCCCCGAGCTCGATCCGCCGCACCGCGGCGTCCACAACCCCCTGCACCAGCATCGCCGCGAGCCGCGGCTGCCCGTGCCCCAGCTCCCCCAGCGCCTCCACGATCATCGCGACCAGCCCGCCGTGCGCGGCCCGGATCTTCTCCCGCGCCCCCGCGTCCAGCTCGCTCGCCGAGATCGCGACCACCGCCCGGTGCCGCCGGTCCCCGACCAGGGCCAGCTGCTTCCGCACATACGCCTCGACCTTGCCCTCGGCGGAAGCCGCGCGCTCCATCGCCGCCGCGACCTCCGCCGCCCACACCGGGAAGTCGGCCTCGCACAGCTCCTCGACCACGGCGGCGCGGGAACGGAAGTACTCGTAGACGGACGACCGCGCGAGCCCCGTGCGCTCGGCGAGGGCGGGGAAGGTCAGCGCCTCCGTGCCGCCCTCGGACAGGAGGGACCGCGCCGCGTCCAGCAGGGCGGCTCGCTGCATCGACCGGTGCTCGGCCACGGAGGCCGCTCGAATCCTTGGCACGTCAACCACTCTACGGACGCGCCGCGCCGGACGGGAGGCAGCACGACGGGGACGCGGGGCGCCCGGCCGCCGCCGTTGGCCGAAAACCTCCCGCCGGCCCCGCTCAACGGCCGAAACTCGCCAGCTTGGCCCGCAGCTGCAGCACCGACTTGGTGTGGATCTGGCTCACCCGGCTCTCGGTGACCCCGAGCACGTTCCCGATCTCGGCGAGCGTGAGCCCCTCGTAGTAGTAGAGGGTCACCACGGTCTTCTCACGCTCCGGCAGCGTGTTGATCGCCCGCGCCAGGAAGCGCCGCAGCTCCCGGTCCTCGGCCACCTCCACGGGGTTGTCCGCGGCGGTGTCCTCCAGCGTGTCCATCACGCTCAGCCCGTCGCCGCCCTCGCCCCCGACGTGCAGCAGCTCCTCCAGCGCCACCACGTTGGCCAGCGACAGCTGGCTGAAGACGGCGTGCAGCTCGTCCACCTCGATGCCCAGCTCGGCGGCGACCTCGCCCTCCGAGGGCGTGCGCCGCAGCCGCGCCTCCAGGGTGGCGTAGGCGCGCTCCACGTTCCGCGCCTTCTGCCGGACCGAGCGCGGGATCCAGTCCAGCGCCCGCAGCTCGTCGATCATCGCGCCCCGGATCCGGGTGATCGCGTACGTCTCGAACTTGATCTCCCGGTCGACGTCGAACTTCTCGATCGCGTCGATGAGCCCGAACACCCCGGAGGAGACGAAGTCGGCCTGCTCCACATTGGGCGGCAGACCCACGCTCACCCGGCCGGCCACGTACTTGACCAGCGGCGAGTAGTGCAGGATCAGCTGTTCCCGCAGCCGGTCGTCCCCCGTCGCCTTGTACGACCGCCACAGCTCGTCGAGCGTCGAGGGAGCGGGCGGCCGCACTCTGCCACCGTCGCGGGCGGCTGGGGGGATCGCCGCCCGGTCGGACCCGGAGGTGTGCTGGGGCATTCGTCGCCTTGTGCCGTTCTGCCGTGAAGTGCCAGGAAGTGCTGTGATGTGCCGTGGAGTGAGGTGAGCGGGGGGTGAAAGCGAGGGTTGGGCGCGGTGTCGTTCTCATGTCGGTTGGCGCGGTCTGCGCCAGGCCTTTCGTGAGCGTAGCGTGACTGAGGAGTCGCGGTGCGCGAACAACGAGGCTCCACCCCTGCGCGAACCCCCTGTACTGCCCGCCCCACCGCGCTCGGCACGTCGCTCTGCGTGATCGGCTGGAGGCGTCAACTCCGGGAATTCCCAAGGGCGTCGGGGGTTCCCCCGGACGGCCGAACACGCTCGGTCAGCACCGGCTCCGACCAGCCCGGACCGAGATCATCGCCTGGCGTGTCAACTTCCAGCCGTCGCCGTGTCGTTCGACGTAACCAAGTGCTCGGAGTTCGTACAGTCTCGCGACGGCCTCGTCCTCGGACGTCGGGGCGCCGCGTGCCACCTCTTCGAGTGAGGCCGTCCGGTTGCCGGGCAGGGCGGCCAGGACCTGCCGGGCGGCGGGTTCGAGCAGGTCGCGCGGGAGGACGGGGCCGCGTCTGGCCGGGGCCAGCTCGCCCATGTCCCCCACGAGTTCGACGACCTCCGCGGCATCGGTGACCAGCACGGCCTCCCCGCGGAGCAGCTCGTGCACCCCGGCCGAGAGACCGCTGGTGGCCGGTCCGGGGACACCCATGGTGAACCGGCCGAGCCGCTGCGCCGCCCGCGCGGTGACCAGCGAGCCGCTTCGGTGCGCGGCCTCCACCACGACGGTTCCCCTGGTGAGCGCCGCGATGACCCGGTTGCGGAGCACGAACCTGCTGGCCGTCGGATGCTCGCCGGGCGGCAACTCCCCCACCACCAGTCCCTGTTCGGCGATCCTGTTGATCAACTCGGTGTGGCCCCGTGGGTAGGGCCGGTCGACCCCGCAGGCCAGCACGGCGACGGTGGCCCCACCGGCGCCGAGCGCACCGCGGTGTGCGACACCGTCGACGCCGTAGGCTCCGCCGGACACCACGACCCAGCCGCGCTCGGCGAGCCCCGCGGCGAGGACGGCCGCCATGTGGGCGCCGTACTCGGTGCAGGCCCGGGCCCCGACGACGGCGACGGCGCGCAGCGCCCACATCCGCAGACTGGGCCGGCCGCGCACCCACAGGCCGAGGGGGCGGGCGTCGCCGAGGTCGTCGAGCTGGCTGGGCCACTCGGTGTCGCCGGGGCACACGAACCGTGCACCCGCCTCCCGTGCGACAGCGAGGTCGGCGCGCGGATCAGCCTGCCGCGCCCGGGCCAGCAGGCCCGCCCAGCGTTTGCCGCCGACGCCCGGCAGGGCCTGCCCGCCCTCGCGCAGCCGGGCCGCCACCTCCGGAACGCCCTGTTCCCGCACCCACCGCCCGGCGGTCTCGTCCCCGGGCTCGACGACCCGGGCCAGAAAGACCCGGTCGAGCAGCTCGGTATCGCTCACGGGGCGATCCCTTCCAGGACCGCGCCACGCCGGACGCCGGTGCGCAGCTCCAGGGCCAGGTTGACGTCGTTGGCCGAGGGACGGTCGCGGCCGGCCAGGTCGGCGAGGGTCCAGGCGACCCGGAGCACCCGGTCCAGGCCGCGGGCGGTGAGCATCCCCCGGTCGAGGTCCAGCTCGGCCTTGAGAAGGGCACCCGGCCGGACGTGCCAGCGGGTGCGCAGCTCGTGGCCGGGGACCTCGCTGTTGGTGCGCCAGGGCAGCCCGTCGTAGCGCCGGGCCGCCCGCTCCCGGGCCGTGCGCACCCGGTCGGCCACGGCGGCGGAGGGCTCGGCGCCGGTGTGGAAGCGCAGCAGTTCCTCCCTGGCGACGGGCTCGACGCTCACCCTGAGGTCCACGCGGTCCATCAGGGGGCCGGAGAGCCGGGCGCGGTACCGCTTGATCGAGGAGGGCCGGCACTCGCAGGCGTCGCCTGCGGTGCCGTGCCGGCCGCAGGGGCACGGGTTGGCGGCCAGGACCATGAGGAACCTCGCGGGCATCCGCAGCATCCCTGCGGCCCGCGCGATGACGACGTGACCCGATTCCAGAGGCTGCCGCAGGGCGTCCAGGACGCTGCTGTGGAACTCGGCCGCCTCGTCCAGGAAGAGCACGCCGTGGTGGGCCAGGGAGACCGCTCCCGGGCGCGGCAGGCTGGTTCCGCCGCCGACTAGGGAGGCCATGGTGGCCGAGTGGTGCGGGGAGCAGTAGGGCGGCCTGTCGACCAGGGGGTGGCCGGGTGGCAGCATCCCGGCCACCGAGTGGACGGCGGTGACCTCCAGGGACTCCTGCCGGCTCAGTTCGGGCAGCAGGCCGGGCAGCCGCTCGGCCAGCATGGTCTTGCCGGCCCCGGGCGGGCCCTTGAAGAAGACGTGATGGCGTCCGGCCGCGGCCACCTCCAGGGCGGCCCGGGCCACCTGCTGCCCGGCGACGTCCGCGAGGTCCGGGGCGTGGTCGCCGGTGACCATGCCGGTACCGAGTCCCATGCCGGGCAGGGCGAGTCCGGCGAGGAACGGGTCCGGGCGGATCTCGCCGGGGACGGGCTGCTCGTCGGGCACCGGTTCGTCGGTGAGGACGGCGATCAGCTGGCGCAGGCTGCGGACGCCCAGCACGGACACCCCCGGCACCAGCGAGGCCTCCGGCACCGCGCTCTCCGGCACGACCACCTGCTCGTATCCGGCGTCGGCGGCCGCCAGCACGGCGGGCAGGATGCCCCGGACCGGCCGGACCCGGCCGTCCAGGCCCAGCTCGCCGATCATCACGATCTCGGCGAGCACCCGGGGGTCGATCCGCTCGGCCGCCCCGAGCACGGCCGCGGCCACCGCGAGGTCGAAGCCGCTGCCGCTCTTCGGCACGGACGCCGGGCTCAGTCCGACGGTGAGCTTCTTCGAGGGCCAGGCTGCGCCCGAGTTCACCACCGCCGCCCGGACCCGGTCCCGGCTCTCCGTCAGGCTCTTGTCCGGCAGCCCCACCAGGGTGAAGGCAGCCACCCCGGGCTCCAGGTCGGCCTGGACCTCGACCACCACGCCCTCGACGCCGACCAGCGCCACCGAGCAGGTACGCGCGAACCCCATCTCACGCCACCCCCCGGGTGTGCTCGACGACGGGGGCCCCGCGCTGCGGCAGGAGCACGCCGACCACGTCGATGCGGACGCCGCCGGGCGGTGCCCCGCCGTGTGCGTGGATCCAGTGTTCGGCGAGGCCGCGCAGGCGCTGCGCCTTCTCCGGGGAGACCCCGGCCATGGGGTGCTCGAAGACGCCCGCCCGCCGGGTCTTGACCTCGCAGACGACCAGGACGTCCCCGTCCCGCGCCACGATGTCGATCTCGCCCGTCCTGCCGCAGCGCCAGTTGCGCTCCAGGACCGTCATCCCGGCCTCGGCCAGCCGCCGTGCGGCCAGTGTCTCGCCGTACTTGCCCAGTGCGCTGCGTGCCAGATTCGTGTTCATGTCGGCACCACCTCCGGCGCCAACCGTCACGCATCCCCCGGGCAAGAAGTCGATCTTGGTGAGTTACTCGGCGGTTGTGGACAACTCCATCACCCACACGAGCGATCACACCCCAGAGGCCGGCCGCCCACTCCAGGACTCAGCCGCCCGGAAGCTCCAGATCGCTCTTGTTCAGCTCCTCGATGTTCACGTCCTTGAACGTGAGGACACGGACCTGCTTCACGAAACGGGCCGGCCGGTACATGTCCCAGACCCAGGCGTCCGCCATGGACACCTCGAAGAAGACCTCACCCTGGACCGAGTGCACCTGCATCTCGTAGTCGTTGGTGAGGTAGAAGCGCCGCTCGGTCTCGATCACGAATTTGAACAGACCGACGACATCGCGGTACTCCCGGTAGAGCTTCAGCTCCATCTCGGTCTCGTACTTTTCGAGGTCCTCGGCGCTCATGGCATGTTCCCCTTCAGCCGTGCGATCCCACCATTGTGCGCCAGTGCCGCGCGCCCCTAGACGATTTCCGTGTCAAGGGTGACGGGCCCGGCGGGGGGACCTTCGTCGAGCAGCCTACGGAACAGCTCGGCGAGTCTGGTCGGATACACCGTCTCATGTGCCCGGGTCAGTTCCTGGCACGTCCACCAACGTGCTCCGGCCACGCTGCGCTGCTCCAGCTCGGTCAGGGCGGTGGCCTCGACGGCCGTCTGCGCCGTACGGGCCAGGTAGTACCACTCGTCCTGTTCCCAGCGGCGGCCGGCGAACGGGAAGGAGCATGTCCGCCGCCACAGCACCGGACCCAGTTCGACGTCCGTGATGCCGGTCTCCTCGGCGAGTTCCCGCAAAGCGGCCTGCTCACGGGTCTCGTGGCCCTCCAGACCGCCGCCGGGGGTGAACCACCAGTCGTCGGCCGGGTCGTCCGGCTCGTGGCCGTGCAGGAGCAGGATGCGGTCCTCGGGGTCGAGCAGGACCACCCGGGCCACCTTGCGCAGGCCGCCTTCCGTCAGCGCCTCAGCGGGCACCGGCGGGCTCCGTACGGGCACCGGCGCGGGAACGGCCCAGCAGGTTCGCGACCGGGCCGTAGGCGCCGCCCGCGAGAACCAGCACGCCACCGGCGACGATCATGAACTCGATGACGCGCAGCGGCCCGGGCTCGGAGAGGGTGCCCAGGGTCTCGAAGCCGGTCGGGCGCTTGAGCAGGCCCTTCATCGGCCAGATCACGGCGTCCACACGGGCGTGGACGGCGCTGCGGGAGACCGTGCCCTGCGCCGCGTCCGTGAGGTGGGCGGTGGAGTCCAGGGAGCCCTGGCGCTCGTCACCGAGGAGGAAGAGCCTGCCCTGGGGGACGGTGACCTTCGGGAAGCCCTGGAGCTCGGCCAGGCTGCCCGCCGGCAGATACGGCTCGTCGATCTGCTTGCCGTTGACCGTCAGCTTGCCGTCGGTGCAGCAGGAGACGGTGTCCCCGCCGACCGCGACCACTCGCTTGACGACGTCCGCGTTGCTGACCCAGCTCTTGTCGCGGAAGACGACGACATCGCCCCGGCGCACCTCGCTGCCGTCGATGCGCTGGCCGAGGACCCGGTCCCCGGCGTCGATCGTCGGCGTCATCGAAGTGGTGGGCACGGTGTACGGCCGGTAGACCACCGCTCCCCAGGCGAATCCGCCGAGGAACAGCACGATGCCCAGCGCGACGGCGATCCCGGACAACCGCTGTCCGAGCCTGCTGCCTGTCTGTGCCGCGCTCGTGCTGGTGCTGCCGCCGCTGCGCGGGGCCGTACGTATCGTGCTGTCGCCCATGAGGCCGCACCCTACCCGGCGGTACCGGGCAGGGGCAGCCCTTCTTCGGCGCCCCCGGTCACAAGCTCCCCAAGGCTTTCACATGGGGCGGTCAGCGAAGGCGTGCGCGGGGCGGTCACCGCTTGCCGGCGGCCACGCGCTTGTCGAACTTCCGCTCGATGCGGTCGCCTCGCCGACGGCGCCACACCACGACCGGCAGGACGGCGGCGACCGTCACGCCCTCGGGCGCCACCGAGAGGGAGGCCGCGGCGGACGACTGCGTGTTGATGCCGCTCTGGTCGAAGGTGTCCGGGATCGGCAGCGTGCCCCAGCGGTTGATCGGCCAGGCCTTGACGATGGCACGGCCGACGACGTCCTTCACCGGGACCATGCCGTGGTGCTTGTCGGACTGGTTGTAGCGCGAGTCGCGGGAGTTCTGGCGGTGGTCGCCCATCACCCAGATGTAGCCCTTGGGCACGTGGACCGTGAACTGGCCGCCCTGGTCGTCGACGCTGCACGGGGTGTTGCCCGGGTACACATACGGCTCGTTCAACGGGTGGCCGTTGACCGTGAGGGGGCCGCTGTTCTTGCAGGACACGGTGTCGCCGCCGACGCCGATGACCCGCTTGATCAGGTCCCGCTCCTCGGCGGACGGCATCAGGCCGATCCAGCTGAGGAAGGTCTGGATCGCGTTCGGCTGGGCGGTGGGCTCGCCCGCCAGCCAGTCGTCCGGGTCGTGGAAGACGACGACCTCGCCGCGCTCCGGCTTGGAGCCGAACCACGGGGTGAGCTTGTCCACCAGGACGCGGTCACCCTGCTGGAGGGTGTTCTGCATCGAGTCCGACGGAATCGAGAACGCCTGCACCAGGAACGTCTTGATCAGCAGGGCCAGCACCAGGGCGATGACGACCAGGATCGGCAGCTCCTTCCAGAAGGAGCGTGGCTTCTTCGGTGCGGACGCCGCCGACTCACCCGGGTTTCCGTCCGCGCCCGCGCCGTCATCTCCGGAGTACGGACCCTCTGCCGGGGTGCCGTCTCCGCCAGGCCCGGTGCCCTCTCCGGAGGTCGAGGCGCCGTCTGCGGAGGGGACATTCTCCACGGGGCGCCCGCTGTGCTCCTCGCCGTCGTGTCCCGACCGTGCGCCAACCGCCACATCCCCCACGCCAACTCCTTACTCCGTGCCGCCGCCCGCGTCGTCCCCGGCGCAGGCCCACCACTCCCATAACGAGCGGGAGTTCCGCAGGGCTCGGGAGTTGGACGTATCCGTTCGGATCGTCGGAGGCAACCCTATGCGACAGCCGGGGAGCCGCGGTCGACCCCGACGCGGAGTCAGAAACGCTTGCGAAGGTTTTAGGTTCGTCGAGCTTGGTCCAGTGGCCGACCGGCCAGCCGATCATCATGGCCCGGCCCACCACCGAGGTGACGGCGACCGTGCCCCCGTAGTCGGTGTCCATGTGCGCCCGGGAGTCGGCCGAGTTGCCGCGGTGGTCGCCCATCACCCACAGCCGCCCCTTGGGGACGGTGATGTCGAACTGCTGAGTGGAGGGGGCGTTTCCGGGATACAGGTAGTCGCCCTCGGTCAGCGGTACGCCGTTGACGGTCACCCGGCCCTGTGCGTCACAGCACTTGACGTGGTCGCCGCCGACGCCGATGACCCGTTTGATGAGGTCCTTCTCGTTGGCGGACGGCAGCAGGCCGATGAAGGTGAGCCCTTCCTTGACCTGCTTCACCCCGACCGGGTCGTTCGCCTTGGTGGTCTGCTCGTCCGCCAGCCAGCCGCCCGGGTCGTGGAAGACGACGACGTCCCCGCGGTGCGGCTTCCACCCGAACCACGGGGTGAACTTGTCCACCAGGACCCGGTCGCCGATCCGGATCGTCTGTTCCATGGAACCCGACGGGATCACGAAGGCCTGGACGAGGAACGTCTTCAGCACGAGCGCTATCAGGACGGCCACGCCGACCAGCAGCGGTATCTCCCGCACCGCACCGCGCCGGCGCTTGCGCTTGACCTTGCGCTGCAGCTTGCGCCGCTCCGCGCGGGACCGGCCGCCGGACGGGCTGGAGGTGCGGCGGGCTCCGGTGGGCAGCAGGTTGGCGGCGGCGTCGACCGGCACGCCGCGCGGTCTGCCGCGGTTACCCATGGGACGCTCCGGCCGACGGCACGCGCGCGTAGGCGGCCGGACGGGTGAGACGGGTCCAGTGGGCGTACGGCCAGACGATCCAGTCGGTCCGGCCGACGACCTTGCTGACGGGGATCATGCCGCCGCCGGGCGAGCCGAGGTGGTCGCGGGAGTCGCTGGAGTCGCTGCGGTGGTCGCCGAGAACGAAGAGCGTGCCGTCGGGGACGTCGACGTTGAAGGGCACGCTGGAGGGGGTGTCCCCGGGATAGAGGAACGCGGTCTCGTCGACCGGCCGGCCGTTCACTTCGATCCTCCCCTTCTTGTCGCAGCAGACCACATGGTCTCCTCCCACACCGACGACGCGTTTGATGTAGTCGGCGTCCCCGAAGTACCCGGAGCCGTCGAACACCACGACATCTCCCCGGCGCGGCCCGGCACCGAAACGGTACGCCAACTTATTTACGAGAACGCGGTCCCCGATCCTCAATCCCTGTTCCATGGATCCGCTGGGAATCTGGAATGGTTGCGCCACGAAAGTGTTGAGGACGAGCAAAAACGCCAGGCAGGTGAAGAGGGTGAGGGTGATCCAGCCGCCGGGCAGCCAGTCGGTGACCCGCTGGGTGACCCGCGCCACCAACGCGAAACGCGACCGGTCCTCCGCGGCCTCTGGTTCGGGGCGGGAGGAGCGGTCGCGCTCCGTCTGCTGTGCTTCGGTGTCCATCGGGGCCAGATGTTATCCGGCCTCGATGAGACTCCTTCTTACCGGCTCGTTCGCCTGCGGCTTCCGAGGGCCGGCACGCGAGATCAGCTCTCGCGCTTCTCCTTGATCTTCGCGGCCTTGCCGCGCAGCTCGCGCAGGTAGTACAGCTTGGCGCGACGCACGTCACCACGGGTGACGAGCTCGATCTTCTCGACGATCGGGGTGTGCACCGGGAAGGTGCGCTCGACGCCGACGGAGAAGGAGACCTTGCGGACCGTGAAGGTCTCGCGGACACCGCTGCCCTGACGGCGGATCACAACGCCCTTGAACTGCTGCACACGGGAGCGGTTGCCCTCGATGACGCGGACGTGGACGTTGACGGTGTCACCCGGGCGGAAGGCCGGGACGTCGCTGCGCAGCGACGCGGAGTCGACGGTGTCGAGCAGGTGAGACATTTCGTCTGCTTTCCTCGTTGATGCCACAGGTCATCAACGGAAACTAGGTGTTCCATGGGGTCTGCCGTGCGGATCGGGGCGGACGTCGTCTCCCCCTGTGGCAGGGGCGCACGCCGGACGGACGCACAACAGCGGCCTATTCTTCCACGCCCTCTGGCCTGCGCCAAAATCGGCCGCGGGCGGCGCCCTCCGGGTCCGGGGCCCAGCCCAGGATGGAGAGCATCTCGCGGTCCTTCTTGTCGAACACCTTGGGGTCACAGCGCTCGATCAGGTCGGGCCGGTGGGCGGTGGTCCGCTTCAGGGCCTCGTCGCGTCGCCAGCGGGCGATCTTGCCGTGGTGGCCGCTGAGCAGCACGTCGGGGATGTCCCGGCCGCGCCAGACGGGCGGCTTGGTGTAGACGGGGCCCTCCAGGAGGTTCGCCATCGCGCCGGGCGCGAAGGAGTCGTCCCGGTGCGACTCGGCGTTGCCGAGGACGCCGGGCAGCAGCCGCGCCACTGCCTCCGTGATCACCAGGACGGCCGCCTCGCCGCCTGCGAGGACGTAGTCCCCGATGGAGACCTCGTAGACCGGTATCCGGGTGGCGTACTCGTCCATGACGCGCCGGTCGATGCCCTCGTAGCGGGCCGGCGTGAAGATCAGCCAGGGCCGCTCGGAGAGTTCGACGGCGAGTTCCTGGGTGAAGGGGCGGCCGCTCGGGGTCGGCACGATGAGCGCGGGGGCGTGCGAGCCGGTCTCGTAGCCGTCGGCGAGGACGGTGTCGAGGGCGTCGCCCCAGGGCTCGGTCTTCATGACCATGCCGGGCCCGCCGCCGTAGGGGGTGTCGTCGACCGTGTTGTGCCGGTCGTACGTCCACCCGCGCAGATCGTGCACATGGACGCCGAGCTGCCCACGCGCGCGTGCCTTGCCGACGAGCGAGACGTTCAGGGGTTCGAGGTACTCGGGGAAGATAGTGACGACGTCGAGGCGCATCTCTTACGACTCTTCCCGCGACGGTGATTCCTCGCCCGCCGACGACTCGTCCCGCGCGGACGCGATCTCGGCCCGGTCGTCGATCAGGCCGGGCGGTGGCGCGATGACCGCCCGCTGCTCCGCCAGGTCGATCTCGGTGACGATCTCCTCCACGAACGGGATCATCACCTCGCTGCCGTCGGGCCGCTCCACGATGAAGAGGTCCTGGGAGGGCAGATGCGAGATCTCGGTGATCCGGCCGACCTCGGTGCCGTCCACGGTGACCACGTCCAGGTCCATGAGCTGGTGGTCGTAGTACTCGTCCTCGCCCTCGGGCAGCTCCTCCGGGTCGATCTCGGCGATCAGGAGGATGTTGCGCAGGGCCTCGGCGCCGGTGCGGTCCTTGACGCCCTCGAAGCGCAGGAGCAGACGGCCGCTGTGCACCCGGCCGGTCTCGATGGTGAGCGGTCCCGCCGACGCGGGATCGGTGGCGAGTACGGCGCCGGGCGCGAGCCTGAGCTCCGGCTCGTCCGTGCGTACCTCGACGGTGACCTCGCCCTTGATGCCGTGGGCGCGGCCGATCCGTGCGACTACCAGCTGCACTGTGCCTGTTCTCCTGTCATACGACTGCGGGCCGGGGACGGCCCGTGGGGCCCTCCCCGGCCCGAGCCGGTTGCGATGCGATGCGATGAAGCGTCAGCGGACGTGGTCCACGTCGACGAGGTCGACACGGACTCCGCGACCGCCGATGGCGCCCACGACGGTGCGCAGGGCACGCGCGGTGCGGCCGTTGCGGCCGATCACCTTGCCGAGGTCGTCGGGGTGCACCCGGACCTCCAGCACGCGCCCGCGACGCAGGTTGCGCGAGGCGACCTGCACATCGTCAGGGTTGTCGACGATGCCCTTCACGAGGTGCTCAAGCGCCTCTTCGAGCATGCTGCTCAGGCCTCGGTCGACTCGGACTCAGCCGCGGCCTCGTCCTTCTTCTCAGCCTTCTTCTTCTGGGTGATCGCCTCACCCTTGCCCTCGTCGTCACCGCCGAGCGCCTCGAACGACGGACGCGTGGCCTTCGGCGCGGCCACGAGCAGCGGCGCCGGGGCGGGCTCGCCCTTGAACTTCTGCCAGTCGCCGGTCTTCTTCAGGATGGCGAGCACGGGCTCGGTCGGCTGGGCGCCGACGCCGAGCCAGTACGCCACGCGGTCGGCGTCCACCTCGATGACCGACGGGTTGTAGGTCGGGTGGTACTTGCCGATCTCCTCGATCGCACGGCCGTCACGGCGGGTGCGGGAGTCGGCGATGACGATGCGGTAGTGAGGCGAACGGATCTTGCCCAGACGCTTCAGCTTGATCTTGACTGCCACGGGAGTGGGTTCTCCTGGATTTGACGTGGTTGGGCACGGCGAGACTGCCGCGTGGGGTTGCGGTACCCGAGTGCCCGATGGACGCGTCAGCCGGAGGAGAGAGGGGTCCTGTGCGGCTGTCGAGTACAGCTAGCCATTGTGCCACACCCTACGGCTCGCTCTGGCCGACGGGCGGGGAGAGCGGCTTCAGGCATGCCGGAGCGGCACCCGGCGTGGAGGTGAGGTCACGTCGGGTGCGCTGACCGGCGCCGACGGGGGTGCCGTCCGCGAGATGCCTGCGGGCCCGTCGGGGTGGCAATGGCTGCGGCTGCCACGAGCAGCCGCGGCCTATGCCGCGCCGACGACCTCCGGGATGCGGAACGGCTTGCCGCAGCCGCCGCAGACGATGGGGGCCTGGGCCAGGACCGACGGGACCACCCGGACGTTGCGGCCGCAGTCGCACACCGCCTTGACCCGGACGCCGCCGCCGGAGGAGCCGTGGCGGGCGGCCGGGCCGCGGAAGGTCCGGGTGGTGTCGGCGGACGTGGCCACCGTGTGCGCCTTGAGGGCGCGCTGCAGTCTCTCGATGGTCGGGCGGTAGCGCCGCTTCGCCTCGGGGTTGAGCGTGACCAGCGAGAAGCCGCTGCTGGGATGCGGCTCGTCGGGGTGGTCCAGGCCCAGCTCCTCGGCGATCGCGAGGAATCGGCGGTTGTGGTAGCGGCCGGCCCGGGAGGTGTCGCGGACTCCGCGGGAGGCGGCGATGCCGTGGACTGCCTCATGGAGCAGCCGTTCGAAGGAGAGCTCGTGACCGCACGCGGACGACGACTCCCCGATCAGGGACTCTGGCGCGGCAAGGTCCGGCAGCTCGGGGTGGTACCGCTGAATGTCGGCCCACGCCTGCGCCAGCTCTGCGGCGAGAACAGGTGGTGTCTGTGTCGTGCTCACGTAATGAGAACGAGCGGGAGTGCCCCTGTGTTCCTATTCCGGGCCATCCCAAATAATTTGCACGTACCCGTCAGTTGCCGCTGATGCGTGGAGACGAGTACGGGTGCGCTGATCTGCGGAGAAGCCTCACAGCTCATACCAAGCCGGTGCGTAGTCTGACGTACGACCCGCCACGTACCCCTGCACCGGACGCCTGGACGACGAAGGTCGGCGGATGCGCAAGAGGCGTTTCGGTCGCTCTCGTGGCGGAAGCTCCACCCCGCTCAGCGTGCGCGGCGGCCCAGGCGTTACCCGTGGCCCGTCGTCATCCGGCACCGGTCCCTCTCCGGCGAGCGGACCCGTACGGTCGCGCTGCCGTCCGACCATGGCCAGAACCGCCGGGTCGTGGGTCCGATGGTAGAGCCCCAAGTTGCCGGGATGTGAAATCTCGCCACAGTCACAGCGCACGTACAAGCCGGGACCCGCGACCTCTGGACGCCATCGCGAGCCCGGAGTTATGTGGCATAGGTGGGAAGTGCGGGCGCACGACACGGGGGCCACGGAATCGGTCAGTGCGTAACTCTCGGCGGATTGGGGCGCTTACCTATGACACCTACGCTCGTGCGGCACCACCTGTCTCACGCGGACTCACCACCCCGTGTGAACCTGGGCGCACGCGCGCGTGACTGGTCCGAGATCCAGGAGCGGATGCTGGTGCCGCTCTACGAGACCGTCCACGAGCGACTCGAAGTGGGCCCCGCCACCCGGCTGCTCGGCCTGCGCTGCGGTTCCGGTCTCGCCCTGCTGATGGCGGCGGCCAGAGGGGCCGCGGTAACGGGTGTCGACTCCCGCCCCGAACGGCTCGCCCTGGCCCGTGAGCGTCTGCTGCCCGACCCGGCGCCGAGCGTACGCGCGCGTGGCCGTGCCGCCCGGATCGTCGAGGGCACGCCCCGGGACACGGCGGTCGCGCAGGCCCCGGCGTACAACCTGATCACCGCCTTCGACCCGATCGGCTGCCTGGCCGGCGACGCCGAGGGGCTCGGCGACCTGCTCGCCGAGGCGACTCCCCTGGCGGAGCACGGGGCGGCCGTGGTGCTGGCCGGCTGGGGCCCGCCGGAGCGCTGTGCGACCTCGGCCGTGCTGCGGGTGGCCACGAAGTTGGCTGATCCTTTGCGCAGCGCCGGAAGCTGGCGGCCTTCTTGCCGCGACGATCTGGAGGAGGTGGCCCAGCGGGCCGGTCTGCGGATCGACGGTTCCGGGCGGGTCTCCTGCCCGTTCGGGTACGCCGACACGGACAGCGCGGTGCGCGGGCTGCTGTCGACCGGGCTCTTCGACGCGGGGATCTCGGCGGCCGACGAGGAGCAGGTCGCCAAGGAGCTGGTCGAGGCGCTCCAACCGCACCTGCGTGCGGACGGCACGGTGTGGATGCCGAATGTGTTCCGGTACCTGATCGCGCGGGTGCGCTGACGCTGGGTCTCGGCTCGCGGTTCGGGTGCGGCGCCGTGGGGGCTGGTCGCGCCCACGCGGCGGAGCCGCACACCGATAACAGCCCCGCGCCCCTTTGGGGCGCTACAGCGGGGGCGCGCAGATTCGGGGCGGTCAGATTCGGGGCGGTCGGGTTCAGCGCGGTCAGGCCTCGTCAGGATCCTTGGCCAGGCGCGTGATGCCCGCGATCCGGTACGCGTCCGCCTCCTCCAGGGTCTCGTTCTCCAGGAGGGCCTGGGCCAGGGCGTCCAGTTGGCCGCGGTGGTCGCGGAGTTTGCGGCAGGCCTCCTCGTAGCACTCGTCGACGATCCGGCGCATCTCGGTGTCGATCACGTCGAGGGTCTGGGGCGCGGCGGCGAGGCCGTAGGCCTGCTGGGCGTCGCTCGGGAGGGCGGAGAGGCGGCCGACCTCCTCGCTCATGCCCCAGCGGGAGACCATCCCGCGCGCGATGCCGGTGACCTGTTCCAGGTCGCTCTCGGAACCGGTGGTGATCACGTCGTAGACGACCTGTTCGGCGGCCATGCCACCGAGCGCGCCGATGATCCGGCCGCGCAGGTACTCCTCGGTGTACGCGTACTTGTCCGCGTCCGGCGTGGAGAGCGTGACGCCGAGGGCACGGCCGCGCGGCACGATGGTGATCTTGCGGACCGGGTCGGCGCCGGGCTGGAGCATGCCGAGCAGGGCGTGCCCGCTCTCGTGGTAGGCGGTCCTGCGCCGCTCCTCCTCGGGCATCACCAGCGGCCGTTCGGCGCCGAGCTGGACCTTCTCCAGGGCCTCCGAGAGGTCGGACCGGGTGACCCGCTCCTGCTTGCGCTTGACGGCGAGCAGGGCGGCCTCGTTGGCGAGGTTGGCCAGTTCGGCGCCGGTCATGCCCGGGGTCGTACGGGCCACCTGGGCGAGGTCGACGTCCTCGGCGAGCGGGATCTGGCGGGTGTGGATCCGGAGGATGGCCTCGCGGCCGGTGCGGTCGGGGGGTGAGACCTGGACGACCCGGTCGAAGCGGCCCGGGCGGGTGAGCGCGGGGTCGAGGATGTCGGCGCGGTTGGTGGCCGCGATGACGATGACGCCCTCCGAGCCGGAGAAGCCGTCCATCTCGGTGAGGATCTGGTTGAGGGTCTGCTCGCGCTCGTCGTGGCCACCCATGGAGGCGCCGCCGCCGCGCGCCCGTCCGATGGTGTCGATCTCGTCGATGAAGATGATGGAGGGGGCGACCTTGCGGGCCTCGGCGAACAGTTCGCGCACGCGGGAGGCGCCGACACCCACGATCATCTCGATGAACTCGGAGGCGGAGGCCGAGAAGAACGGCACCCCCGCCTCGCCGGCGACGGCCCGCGCGAGCAGCGTCTTGCCGGTGCCGGGCGGGCCGGCCAGCAGCACACCGCGGGGCATCTTGGCGCCCATCTTCCGGTAGGCGTCGGGGTTCTTCAGGAAGTCGACGACATCGTTGAGCTCGCCCTCGACCTCGTCGATCCCGGCCACGTCCTCGAAGGTGGTCCGCTGCTGCCCGGGCTCCAGTTCGACCGGCTTGGGCGGCGCCTTGCGGCCCAGCATGCCGCCCGCGCCGCCCAGCCCCGCACTCATCCGGCGGGCGATGAAGACCCACACCGCCACCAGGATGATGATCGGCGCCAGTGAGATCAGCAGATTGGCGAGAAAGCTGCGGTGCTGGACGACCGGTTCCGCGGTGACCGTCACGTTGTGCTTGGTCAGGCTGGTCCACAGGTCGTCACCGGCGAACGACGGGCGCTCGGTGTTGAACTTGGTGTAGCTCCCGCCGCCCTCGGGGTTCTTCTGCTCCTTCTTCAGCTGGCCCTGGATCGAGTCGCCCTTGGCGTAGATCTTCTCGACGTTGCCCGCGTCCACCTGACTGCTGAACTCGGTGTACGAGATCGTCGGCTCGTTCTCCTGGTCGAAGTACGACAGCACCAGGTTGGCCAGCAGATACACGACCAGGGCGGTGACGATCAGCCGCCACCAGCCGCCGTGCATCTTCCGCCCGCCGTTCGGCGGCTTGGGCGGCTCCTCGGGAGCGCCCTCGGTACGCCAGGGCTGATCGGGTGACTTACGCGGCGGCGCGGGGTTGGTCATACGCGGACCGTACGACACGGACCAACCCCTGGCACGCGCGCGGGTGAACTCAGCCCATGAACTTCTTGAACTCGTCCGGCAGCTCGAAGTTCTCGGCGCCCTGCTGCGGCACGCCGAAGGCGTTCCCGCCCTGCGCGGCCGCCTCGCGGCGCTGTGCTTCCTCCAGCTCCTGCTGCTTGCGCTTCATCGGGTTGCCGGACCGCTGCTTGCCCTTGGCCTTCTTCGGCTGCTTCCTGGTACGGCCGGGGCCGCCGCCCATGCCGGGGATCCCCGGCATGCCCGGCATCCCACCGCCCTGCGCCATGCGGGACATCATCTTGCGGGCCTCGAAGAACCGCTCGACCAGGTTCTTGACAGCGCTGACCTCGACACCGGAACCCCTGGCGATACGGGCGCGGCGCGAGCCATTGATGATCGTCGGTTCCTGGCGCTCGGCCGGGGTCATCGACTTGATGATCGCGGCGGTGCGGTCGACGTCCCGCTCGTCGAGGTTGTTGATCTGGTCCTTGATCTGGCCCATGCCGGGCAGCATCCCGAGCAGCTTGCTGATGCTGCCCATCTTCCTGACCTGTTCCATCTGGGCCAGGAAGTCGTCCAGGGTGAAGTCCTGGCCCTTCTTCGACGCCAGTTTGGAGGCCATCTTCTCGGCCTCTTCCTGGTCGAACACCTTCCCCGCCGTCTCAAGCAGGGTGAGCAGGTCACCCTGGTCGAGGATGCGGGAGGCCATCCGGTCCGGATGGAAGGCGTCGAAGTCCTCCAGCTTCTCGCCGCTCGACGCGAACATGATCGGCTTGCCGGTGACCTGGCGGATGGAGAGCGCGGCACCACCGCGGGCGTCACCGTCGAGCTTGGACAGGACGACACCGTCGAAGCCGACGCCGTCCCGGAAGGCCTCGGCGGTGGTGACCGCGTCCTGGCCGATCATGGCGTCGACGACGAAGAGGATCTCGTCGGGCGAGACGGCGTCCCGGATGTCGGCCGCCTGCTGCATCAGCTCCTGGTCGATGCCGAGCCGGCCCGCGGTGTCCACGATCACGATGTCGTGGACCTTCTGCTTGGCGAACTCGATGGAGTCCCTGGCGACCTTGACCGGGTCCCCCACGCCGTTGCCCGGCTCGGGCGCGTAGACGGCGATGCCGGCGCGCTCGGCGACGACGCTCAGCTGGTTGACGGCGTTGGGACGCTGGAGGTCGGCGGCGACGAGGACCGGCGAGTGGCCCTGCTCCTTCAGCCAGCGGCCGAGCTTGCCCGCGAGGGTGGTCTTACCGGCACCCTGGAGACCCGCCAGCATGATCACGGTCGGCGGCTGCTTGGCGAAGCGCAGCCGCCGGGTCTCCCCGCCGAGGATCGTGACCAGCTCGTCCTTCACGATCAGCAGGACCTGCTGGGCCGGATTCATCGAACGCGAGACCTCGGCGCCGAGGGCCCGCTCCTTGACGTTCTTGATGAACGTGCGGACGACCGGGAGGGCCACGTCGGCTTCGAGCAGCGCGATGCGGATCTCCCGCGTCACGACGTCGATGTCGGCTTCGCTCAGACGTCCTTTGCCGCGCAGATTCTTGAAGGTCGCTGAAAGGCGATCGGAGAGAGTGTCGAACACGGCGGCGTCGGTCCTCGGAGTCGGGGTCGGTGAGCGTCTTCCAGGGTATCCGGCCGCGCAAGGAAGTCGTCCCCGCCTTGCACAACCGTGCGGTCAGGCCCTGAGCGTCTCCTCCAGTTTGCGCGCCACGGAGGTCGCCTCCTCGGCGGGCAGGGGCGCGTGGTCGGTGCCGGTCACGTAGAAGGCGTCGACGGCGTTGGACCCGAGCGTGCTGACATGCGCGCTGCGCACCCGCACCTCGGCGTCCTCCAGCGCCCGGCCGATCCGGAAGAGCAGCCCAGGCGCGTCCTGGGCCCGGACCTCGAAGACCGTCGCGTGCCGCGAGGCCGCGGAGGCCACCGTCACGCGCGGCGGCGGGGCCACCCAGCCCCGGCGCCTCGGATAGGCCGCGTCCCGCTCGGCGAGGCGGCCGGCGATGTCCAGGGAGCCGTCCAGGGCGCGGACCAGGTCGGCGCGGAGCCGGGCCGCCTGTGGCAGGGAACCGTACTCGGCCGCGACCCGCCAGTTGAGGAGCAGGACGGCGCCGTCGTCGACATCGGTGGGGAGCTGCAGGGCGCGCAGCTCGGCCGTGCGGACCGTGAGGCGGTGGACGGCCAGCACGCCGGAGACGGCGGGGAGGACGCCCGGCTGGTCCGGTACGGCGATGATCAGTTCGACGCCGAGCGGTTCGGGGTCGCCCGCGGGCTCCTCGTCGGCGGCCGCCGGCTCCCTCTGGGCACGCAGGGCCAGGACCGGGGCACCGGTGCGGTGGGCCTCGATGGCCAGCCGTTCCTGCTCGGCCGTGGGCGCGCCCGGCTCGGGCTCGTCGGCGGTGTCCCCGGCGAGGACCGCCGAGACCCGCTTCACCAGGTCGGTGACGAGCGAGCCGCGCCAGGTCGACCAGGCCGCCGGGCCGGTGGCCAGCGCGTCGGCCTCGGTGAGGGCGTGCAGCAGCTCCAGGGTGCCCTGGGTGCCGACCGCGTCGGCGACCAGGCGGACCGTGGCCGGGTCATCCAGGTCGCGCCGGGTGGCGGTCTCGACGAGCAGCAGGTGGTGGCGTACGAGGGTCGACAGGACCGCGACGTCGGCGCGGTCGAAGCCGATCCGGGCCGCCACGTCCTTGACGATGATCTCGCCGGCCACCGAGTGGTCCCCGGGCCAGCCCTTGCCGATGTCGTGCAGCAGGGCGGCGACCAGCAGCAGGTCGGGGCGGTGCACGCGGCGGGCGAACTCGGAGGCGCGGACGGCGGTCTCGATGAGGTGCCGGTCGACGGTCCAGATGTGCACGGCGTTGCGCTGCGGCCGGCAGCGAACCCGCTCCCAGTCGGGCAGGAGGCGGGTGATCAGGCCCTCCGCCTCCAGCGCCTCCCAGACCTCGACGGTCGGGCGGCCGGAGCCGAGCAGGGTGACCAGTTGCTCGCGGGCCTCGGCCGGCCAGGGCGTGGGCAGGGGGCGTGCGGTGGCCGCCATGCGCCGTACGGCGTGCAGGGAGAGCGGGAGGCCGGCCTGGGCGGCGGCGGCCGCGGCGCGCAACGGGAGCACGGGGTCGCGTTCGGGGCGGGCGGCGCGGGCGAGCACCACCTCGCCGTCCTGCTCCACCACCCCTTCGGCGAGCGGGGAGCGTTCGGCGACCGGCTTGCCGCCGCCCAGCATGGCGCGCAGGCGGGGACGGACGGCGCGCGAACGCAGGACGCGCCCCACTTCGCGCCAGGTGACGTCGCTGGCGTACGAGATGACGCGGGCGGACTCGTAGACCTGGCGCAGGAGGGTGTCGGCGTCGAGGAGGTCCAGTTCGGCGGCGACCTGGTCCTGCTCCTGGAGCGCCAGGCGGTCGGTGGCGCGTCCGGTGGCGAGGTGCAGGGCGTCACGGACGTCGAGGAGACCGCGGCGGGCGTCGGCCAGGCCCTCGCGCGGGGCGTCGGCCAGCCAGGAGGCGGCGACGGCGCGCAGCGCGGTGGCGTCCCGGAGGCCACCGCGGGCCTCCTTCAGGTCGGGTTCCAGGAGGTACTGGAGCTCGCCCTGGCGTTCGGCGCGCTCGGCGCAGAGTTCCTGGAGTTCGGGCAGGCGCCTGGGCGCCTGGTTGCGCCAGTCGGCGAGGATCGCGGTGCGCAGTCCGGAGGTCACGCCGAGGTCGCCGGCGATGTGGCGGGCGTCGAGGAGGCCGAGCTGGACCTTGAGGTCCTCGCCGGCGGTCTTGCGGGCCTCGGCGGGGGTGCGCACGGAGTGGTCGAGGGCCAGGCCCAGGTCCCAGACGGGGTACCAGAGCCGGTCGGCGACGGCGGCCACCGCGCCCGAGGCGCCGCCGTCGTGCAGCAGCAGGAGGTCCAGGTCGCTGCGTGGGGAGAGCTCGCCGCGGCCGTAGCCGCCGACGGCGACGAGCGAGACGCCGCCCTTCATGCCCTCGGTGGCCGCCGCGAACAGCCCGGTCAGCCATTCGTCGGTCAGCTCGGCGAGGGCGGTACGGCGCGGCGGCCCGGACCGCGCCCCCTCGGTGAGGAGGCGCAGCCGGGCCGCCGCGTAGCCGCTGGGTCCCGCGTTCTCCGCGTCGTTCCGAACTTCCGTACCCGTCACCCAGCGACTCCTGCCTGTATTCAGATGGTTCTGTTCTACAGCGCGTCCGGACCGCGCTCGCCGGTGCGGACCCGTACGGCGGTCTCGACCGGGACCGACCAGACCTTGCCGTCACCGATCTTGCCGGTGCGGGCGGCCTTGACGACGACGTCGATCAGCTGCTCGGCGTCCTCGTCCTCGGCCAGCACCTCGATGCGGATCTTGGGCACCAGGTCGACCGTGTACTCGGCACCACGGTAGACCTCGGTGTGGCCGCGCTGCCGACCGTAGCCGCTGGCCTCGGTGACCGTGAGGCCGTGGACGCCGAAGGCCTGCAGGGCCTCCTTGATCTCGTCGAGCCGGTGGGGCTTCACGACGGCGGTGATGAGCTTCATGCGTCCACCTTCTTGCTCGTGCCGGCCAGGGCCGCCGCGGAGACGGAGCCGACGACACCGCCGCCCGCACCGCTGAAGTCGTATGCAGTCTCGGCGTGCTCGGCCTGGTCGATGCCGGAGATCTCCTCGTCCTCGGTGACCCGCATGCCGATGGTCTTGTCGAGGAGGAAGGCGAGGACCGCGGAGGCGACCAGCGAGTAGCCGAGGACCGCGCCGACACCGGCGAACTGCTTCCACAGCTGGGTGAAGGAGTGGTCGCCGTAGAAGACGCCGGTCGCGGTGGACTGGCCCTTGCCGGTGGCGAAGAAGCCGATGAGCAGGGAGCCGATGATGCCGCCGACCATGTGGACGCCGACCACGTCGAGGGAGTCGTCGTAGCCGAACCTGAACTTCAGTCCGACGGCCGCGGCGCAGGCGACACCGGCGATGGCGCCGACGGCGATCGCGCCGAGCGGGGAGATCGCACCACCGGACGGGGTGATCGCGACCAGACCGGCGACCGCGCCGGAGGCGGCACCCAGGGTGGTGAACGCGCCGTGGCGGATCTTCTCGTAGGCGAGCCAGGCGAGCATGGCGGCGGCGGTGGCGACCTGCGTGTTGACGAACATCAGCGCGCCGACGCCGTCGTCGTTGCCGAGCCATGAGCCGGCGTTGAAGCCGAACCAGCCGAACCACAGCAGACCGGCGCCGAGCATGACCAGCGGGAGGCTGTGCGGGCGCATCGGGTCCTTCTTGAAGCCGACGCGCTTGCCGATGACCAGGATGACGCCGAGGGCGCCGGCACCTGCGTTGATGTGGACCGCGGTACCACCGGCGAAGTCGATCACGCCGAGCTTGTAGGCCCAGCCGTCGGCGCCCCAGACCCAGTGGGCGACCGGGACGTAGACGATCGTGAGCCACAGGGCGACGAAGAGCGCCCAGGCCGAGAACTTGACGCGGTCGGCGATGGCACCGCTTATCAGGGCCGGGGTGATGACCGCGAACATCATCTGGAAGACCATGAAGACGAAGATCGGGATCGTGTAGCCGTCCCAGAGCTCCGTCAGGCCGACGTTGCTCATGCCCAGCCAGTCGGAGTTGAACCCGATGAAGCCGTTGCTGGAGCCGAAGGCCAGGGAGAAGCCGTAGAGCACCCACAGGATGGTGACGATCCCGATGCTGACGAAACTCATCATCAGCATGTTCAGGGTGCTCTTGACGCGGACCATGCCTCCGTAGAAGAAGGCGAGGCCCGGCGTCATGAGCAGCACCAGGGCGGAACAGATGAGCATGAAGCCTGTGTTCGCGGAGGACAGCTTGGGTGCCTCCGCGGCAAGCGTGATGGCGGCTGGTGCCATCGGCGTCTCCTCGTCAATTGGTACGGCCCCGGGTGCGGGCGTGCGGTCCGGTGAAGCGGGGGGTGGGCCGGTTATGCGCCATGAGATTGACGCAGCGCGGTTTCGGACACCGCCCCTCGTTGTTTCGCCGGAGTGACGAAGGGGTCGCGGGTGTTACGCCTCGATGAACTGGCTGATGTTCGCCGACTGGATCGTTATCGTGGCGCAACCTTCACTCGGAGGAAAGAAACCGGCCGCGGCGGCCTTCCGATGACCTGGCGTGGGGGAGCCGAGTCGGGCAGTCGGGAGGGCCGGCCGCGGCCGGGGTCCGGGGATGCCGGGGTTCAGACCGCTTCGGCGGTCTCCGGGAGGTCGACGGCGAGCTGTTCGGTGAGGTCGATGACCGCCGCGAGGTCGCCGTGGTCGCGGACGGCCGAGTCGACCGTCTTTCGAATACGAGTGTTGACGCGCTCGGAGCGCACCTTCTTGGCGATGCCCATGGCCTCCGAGACCAGGGCCGTGCTCTGCTCCGGTTCGCCCCGCAGCAGGTGCACGGTGGCCATGCCGATGAGGTTGAGCGCGTACGACCGCTGGTGCTCGGCGTCCTTGGCGAACAGCTCCACGGCCTTCTGCATCAGCGGCTCGGCCAGGGAGGCGTAGGTGGGGCTGCGGCCGGCGACATAGGCGAGGTCGCGGAAGGAGTGGCTGTTCTCGCCGTAGAGCTCGGCCTCGGAGAAGAACCGGATCCAGTCGGGGTCCGGGTCGTCCCACTCGTCGGCCTCGGCGAAGGTGTCCTCGGCCATCCGGACCGCCCGCTTGCACTTGCCGGGCTGGCCCATGTTGGCGTAGGCGCGGGCCTCCATCGCATACAGCATCGACTGGGTGCGCGGGCTGGCGCAGTCCCGGCTGCCGTACTGGGCGAGGTGGATCAGCTCCAGGGCGTCGTCGGGCCGGCCGAGGTGGATCATCTGGCGGCTCATGCTGGAGAGGACGTACGAGCCCAGCGGTTTGTCACCGGCCTCCTTGGCCGCGTGCAGGGCGAGCACGAAGTACTTCTGGGCGGTCGGCTGGAGGCCGACGTCGTACGACATCCAGCCGGCCAGCTCGGCCAGCTCGGCGGCGACCTTGAAGAGCTTGCGGGCGGTGGCCGTGGGCTGGGGTTCCTGGAGGAGGTCGGTGACCTCGTGCAGCTGACCGACGACCGCCTTGCGGCGCAGGCCGCCGCCGCACTGGGCGTCCCACTGGCGGAACATCACCGTGGTGGACTCCAGCAGCTCCAGCTCGGGCTTGGAGAGACGGCCGGGGCGGCGGGAGTCGGCGGCGGTCTCGGGGGGCGGCTGCGGGCCGCCGGGCGAGGGGACCAGCCAGCGCTGCATGGGCTCGATGAGGGACGGGCCCGCCGACAGCACCAGCGACGTTCCGAGGAAGCCGCGCCGCGCCAGCATCAGGTCGCTGCGCGAGAACTCGCTGAGCAGGGCCACCGTCTGCGGGCCCGTCCAGGGCAGGTCGACGCCGGTCGCGGAGGGTGACTGGCGGGCGGCCCGCAGCCCCAGGTCCTCGACCGAGACGACGCAGCCGAACCGCTCGGAGAACAGCTCCGAGAGGATCCGGGGGATCGGCTCGCGCGGGTTCTCCCCGTCGAGCCAGCGGCGCACTCTGGACGTGTCCGTGGAGATGTGGTTGGCGCCCAACTGGCGTGCCCTGCGGTTCACTTGCCGAGCCAGCTCGCCCTTCGACCAGCCGCTGCGCACGAACCACGAGTTGAGCAGCTCGTTGGGGCGCTTGTCCGTGCTGGTCGCGGTCGTCCCGCTACCGCTGTTGCCGCCCACTGGAACGCCCCCATCCCTGAGACCACTTGATGCCGGATGCGCCAAGCCCTATCAGAATGCCGGTAAATACGGCTGCCCGTCCGGTAGTTCTCACCCTTCGAACGGGATGCCGAGTTGCCTCCGGCATACCCACGAGTGCAAGTGCCCCCAGGCCTCGTGTACTCAAAGTAATCCTACGATCACTGCTCCAGCCATGGCGATCCCGGAAACGCCACCATTCGCCACCCCTTCGAATGAACTCACGATGCCCTTGGCGCGATTCACTTGACATAGGACGGCCGGGAGTAGGCGGAGCGATGCACTCAGGGGCGCGCACCCCCCGGTGCACCACCCGGGGCGCTTCAGGGCGCTGCCATGACCCTGCGGGCGCGAGGGAAGGCGGAGCCGTAGCGTCACGTTCCGTTTCCGTCCCGTTCCGTGTCGTAACCACCGGCGCGCCGGACCCGTTGGAGGGGGCATGGGCTTCACGATCGGCGGCATTCGCGAGATCCGCTCCGGCACACGCCGGCGCGGTCGTTCATCGGACTGCACCGCCGTCGCCGAGTTCACCGGGCTGTGGGGCTGGGACGTGGTCCCGGGCGCCCGGGCCGCGGCCGGCGCGTGCTCCTGCGGGCACGCCGACTGCCCCGCGCCGGGAGCGCATCCGCTGGACTTCGCGCCGCAGGTGAACGCGGGCGCCACGCTCGACGAAGTCACCAAGGCCTGGGGGGAGTTCCCGGGTGCGGCGGTGATGCTGCCGGTCGGCCGCGCGTTCGACGTGATCGAGGTCGCCGAGCCCGCCGGGCGCCGCGCCCTGGTGCGCCTGGAGCGCATGGGCCTCCCGCTCGGTCCGGTCACCGCCACCCCGGACGGCCGCGCCCACTTCTTCGTCGCCCCCGGCGCCACCGCCGAACTCCCCGAGCTGCTCTACCGCATGGGGTGGGACAATCGGACCTCCCTCGACCTGCGCGGCCTCGGCGCGGGCAGCCACATCACCGCCCCGCCGTCCGACCGGGGCGGCCTGGGCCCGGTCCGCTGGCTGCGCCCACCGGCCCTGGACTCCGCGACGAGGCCACCGGCGGCGAGGCTGCTGCTGGGGACCCTGGCCTACGTGGCGCACCGGTCACGGGCGTAGCGGCACGAGCCGTAGGAGCGTGGTCGCTCGTACGCCGAAGCGCCCGTCCCGCCGTGGGGACCGGGCGCTTCTCTGCGATCCTGGGGCCGCGATCTGAGGGTGGGTAAATTCACCCCCTCCCGGTCAGTCACCGATAAGAGCATCCACGAACGCCTCCGGCTCGAACGGGGCCAGGTCGTCGGCGCCCTCACCGAGGCCGATGAGCTTGACGGGGACGCCCAGCTCGCGCTGGACCGCGATCACGATGCCGCCCTTGGCGGTGCCGTCCAGCTTGGTGAGGACAATCCCGGTGATGTCGACGACCTCGGCGAAGACCCGGGCCTGGATCAGACCGTTCTGGCCGGTGGTGGCGTCGAGGACGAGCAGCACCTCGTCCAGCGGGGCGTGCTTCTCGACGACCCGCTTGACCTTGCCCAGCTCGTCCATGAGGCCGGTCTTGGTGTGGAGGCGCCCGGCGGTGTCGATGAGCACCACGTCGACACCCATCTCCTTGCCCTCCTTCACCGCGTCGAAGGCGACGGAGGCGGGGTCGCCGGCCTCCGGCCCGCGCACGGTGTGGGCGCCGACCCGCTCCCCCCAGGTCTGGAGCTGGTCGGCGGCGGCGGCCCGGAAGGTGTCGGCGGCGCCGAGGACGACCGTCCGGCCGTCGGCGACGAGCACCCGGGCCAGCTTGCCGGTGGTGGTGGTCTTGCCGGTGCCGTTGACGCCGACGACCATCACGATGCCCGGCTTGCGGTCCTCGGGCTCGGTCTTCACCACACGGTCGGCATCGGTGCCGACCAGCTTGAGCAGTTCCTCGCGGAGCAGGCCGCGCAGCTCGTCGGGGGTGCGGGTGCCGAGCACCTTGACGCGCTCACGCAGCCGGTCGACCAGTTCGGTGGTGGGCTGCACACCGACGTCGGCGGTGAGCAGGGTGTCCTCGATCTCCTCCCAGGTCTCGTCGTCGAGGTGCTCGCGCGACAGCAGCGTGAGCAGCCCCTTGCCGAGGGCGGTCTGGGAACGGGAGAGCCGGGCGCGCAGCCGGACCAGCCGGCCGGCGGTGGGCTCGGGGATCTCGATCTCGGGGGCGGGGGGCTCCGCTACGACGACGGGAGCCGAGCCGTCGGGAAGGTCGACCTCCTCTATCGTCCGGCGCGGTTCGTCGCGCGGCGTCTCGGCCTCGTCGCCGACGTGCGGCTCGGCCGGGGGCGCGGTGATGTCGGGCGCGGCGGGGGGCGGCGGGGGCAGCGACTTCTTGCGCCGGCTGCCGACGACGAGCCCGCCCAGCGCGCCGAGCACGACCACGGCGATGACTACAGCAAGGATGACGGTTTCCATAACGGGTCCAGTATCCATCCCTCCCCCGCGGCCCACTTTGCTCCCTCGCGCGGGAGTTTCCGGGTGATCCCCCGAATTCGGGTGCCGGTTTTGTTACCTTTTGAGGAGATTAGTCGGATTACCGTACGATGACTGACCATGAGCCCCACCGCCCACCCCGATGGCGCGCTCGGACATCTCGAAGAGTCGCTGGAGCACCGTGGCCTCGAAACCCGGGGCCTCGAACCGGTCCCGGACGCCGAGCGCACCGCCACGCCCCGCGGTCTGCTCCCCACCTGGATCGCCGCCAACATCACCGTCCTGCTGGTGACCATGGGCGCGAGCCTGGCGGTGTCGTTCGGGCTGAACTTCTGGCAGGCCCTGGTGGTCGGCATCGCGGCACCGGTCGTGTCGTACGGCCTGGTCGGGCTCATCGGCATCGCGGGCAGACGCGGCGGCGCACCGGGCATGGCCCTCTCCCGCGCGGTCTTCGGCCAGCGCGGCAACCTGCTCCCGGGCGCGGTGATCTGGGTCGCGCGCTGGGGCTGGGAGACGATCAACGCGGTGACCGGCGCCTATGCGCTGCTGACGGTCCTGGAGATCCTGTTCGGGGTCAGGAGCAACACCGTCCTGATCATCGTCACCCTGTTCCTCTTCGTGATCACCACCTTCGCGATCTCGGGCATGGGCATCAGGGCGGTGCGGTACTGCAACCGGTGGGCGACCTGGCTGTTCGGCGCCTTCTCGCTGCTGGTCCTCGGCCGTCTGATCGCGGCGACGGACTGGTCCAGGGTGTTCGGCCGGCCCGCCGGCTCCGCGGCCGCGATGGTCACCGGGGCCGGGCTGATCGCGGCGGGCGGGATGAGCTGGGCACCGGCCGCGCCCGACTTCACGCGGTATCTGCCGGGTGCGGCGTCCTCGGCGGCGATCGTCCGCAACACGGTGGGCGGTGCCGGGATCGTCGTACTCCCCATGGTCCTGATGGGCACGGTGATGGCGTCCGCCACCCCGGGCCTCGCCAAGGCGGCCGACCCGGTCTCCTTCCTCGGCGAGGCCCTCCCCCGCTGGCTCGCGGTCCCCTATCTGCTCATCGCCCTGGTGGGGATGGAGACGATCAACGCGATGTCGATGTACTCGGCGGGCTTCACCGCGCAGACGCTGGGCTTCCGCATCCACCGGCACTGGGCGGTCTCGGTCAACGCGGTGATCTCGCTGCTCCTCGGCGGTGTCCTGATGCTGGCCGCGACCTCCTTCCTGGCCTCCTTCATCGCCTTCCTGTCGCTGCTGGCGGTGGCGTTCTCGGCGTGGGTGGGCGTCTTCGGGACCGACATGCTCCGCCGTCGGGAGTACGACGCGACGGCCCTCCTCGACACCACGCGCACCGGCGCCTACTGGTACCGGGCGGGCTTCTCCCCCGCCGCCGTCGCGGCCTGGGCGCTCGGCCTGACCGCCGGCCTGGTCTTCACCACGTGCGACTGGTTCACCGGCCCGCTCGCCGCGAACAACCCCGTCGGACGGTACGGCCTCGGCTGGCTCGCGACGATCGTCGTCTCGGGCCTGCTCTACGCGGTGCTGCCGAAGCCGGCGGTGGTGCCGGGGGCCGCCGCCGGGCAGCGCTCGCCTATGGCTGTCTGACGCATCGTCAGCTACCGTCCCCCGCACCAGCCGCCCGGTGAAGGGGGTCTCCCATGCCCGTCTCGGTCGTCCGTTTCAACCTCGTCGAACCCGGCGCCTCCCCGGCGAGCCTGGGGGCCCGGTACCGAGCGGCCCTCGACATGGCCGCGTACGCCGACGAGCACGGGGTCACCACCGTGCAGACCGAGGAACACCACGGCGTCGACAACAACTGGCTGCCCTCGCCGTTCGCCTTCGCGGGCGCGGTGTTCGGGGCGACCCGGAACATCGCGGTGACCGTGTCGGCCGTGATCGGCCCGCTGCACGACCCGCTGCGGCTGGCCGAGGACATCGCGGTCCTCGACCTGCTCAGCGGGGGCCGCCTGGTGACGGTGGCGGGGATCGGCTACCGGCCCGAGGAGTACGCCCTGTTCGACGTGGAGTGGAAGCGGCGGGGGCGGCTCCAGGACGAGCTGCTGGAGACGCTGCTGAAGGCGTGGACCGGCGAGGAGTTCGAGTACCGGGGCCGTACGGTACGGGTCACGCCGCGCCCCTTCACGGCCCCGCACCCCCTGCTCCTGGTAGGCGGTTCCTCCCAGGCCGCCGCGCGCCGCGCCGCCCGCCTCGGCCTGCCGTTCTTCCCGAGCGCCCATCTGCCGGAGCTGGAGGCCTACTACAAGGAGAAGCTCACCGAGTACGGCACGGAGGGCTGGACGATGATGCCCACGGCCGAGACGCCCCTGCTGCACATCGCCGAGGACCCGGACCGGGCGTGGGCCCGGTACGGCGAACACTTCCTGCACGAGGCCCGGATGTACGCGTCCTGGCAGTCCGGTGACATCCACTCGGCCGTGCGGTCCGCCGCGACCACGGTCGGGGAACTGCGCGAGGAGGGCGTCTACCGCATCCTCACCCCGCAGGAGTGCGTGACCTCCGGCCTGGACAACCTGGTCCTGCACCCGCTGGCGGGCGGGATGCCGGTGGAGGAGGGGTGGCGAAGCCTACGACTGTTCGCAGAGACCGTACTCCCGGCCCTGCCGGCGTAGCCGGGCGGGCCGGCCGACGGCCGGCCACGGGGTTCGGCACCGCCGGGCAGCGCGGTCGCGGTCGATCAACGTCGCGGCGGTGGGAAGGCCGCCGCGGCGGGATCGAGGGAGCCGAGCGTCTGCGCGACAGCGGAGCCGCCGCCCCGCCCGGGCAGTGACCGGGCGGGGCGGCGGGGGGATACGAGGAGAGGGGCAGCGGGGACTTGGCCCTTCTCCCCGAGTCGGGGGGCTCAGCCCATCTCCTCCAGGGCCTTGCCCTTCGTCTCCTTGACGTACTTGAGGACGAACGGGATGGAGAGGGCCGCGAAGACCGTGTAGATCACGTAGGTGCCGGAGAGGTTCCAGTCGGCCAGCGACGGGAAGCTCGCGGTGATGGCCCAGTTGGCCAGCCACTGCGCGGAGGCGGCCACACCCAGGGCGGCGGCGCGGATCCTGTTCGGGAACATCTCGCCGAGGAAGACCCAGACGACCACACCCCAGGACAGGGCGAAGAAGAGGACGAAGACGTGGGCGGCGATCAGGGCGATCCAGCCCTGCGCGGCCGGCAGCTTCCCGTCGACGAGGTCGTAGGAGAAGGCCCAGGCCTCCAGGGCGAGGCCGACGACCATGCCGACCGAACCGATGAGCGCCAGCGGCTTGCGGCCGATGCGGTCCACGAAGATCATCGCGATCACGGTGCCGATGATGTTGATGATCGACGTCGTGAAGGAGTAGAAGAACGAGTCCGTCGGGTCGACGCCCACCGACTGCCAGAGGGTGGAGGAGTAGTAGAACGCCACGTTGATGCCGACGAACTGCTGGAAGACCGACAGGCCGATGCCGACCCAGACGATCGGCTTGAAGAAGAAGGAGCCGCCGAGCAGGTCCTTGAACGTGGACCGGTGCTCGCTCTTCATCGCGTGCTCGATCTCCGCGACCCGGGCGTCCAGGTCGACGTTCTTGCCCTCGACCTCTTCGAGGATCGCGCGGGCGCGGTCACGCTTGCCGACGGAGAGCAGGAAGCGGGGGGACTCGGGGATCGCGAAGGAGAGCAGGCCGTACAGGCCGGCCGGGATCACCATGACGCCGAGCATGACCTGCCAGGCCTCCAGGCCCATCAGCTTGCCGCGCTGGTCGCCGCCGGCGGCGTTGAGCAGACCCCAGTTGACCAGCTGGGAGATGGCGATGCCGACGACGATCGCGGCCTGCTGGAAGGACCCCAGGCGGCCGCGGTAGGCGGGCGGGGCCACCTCGGCGATGTAGGCGGGGCCGATGACGGAGGCCATGCCGATGGCGAAGCCGCCGATGACCCGCCAGAAGGCGAGGTCCCAGAGCGCGAAGGGCAGCGCCGAGCCCACGGCGCTGATGGTGAACAGCACGGCCGCGATCTGCATGCAGCGGATACGGCCGATGCGGTCGGCTATCCGGCCGGCGGTCGCGGCGCCGATGGCGCAGCCGATCAGGGCGATGGCGATGACCTGGGCGAGGGCCGCGGACCCGATGTCGTAACGGCTCCGGATCGCCTCGACGGCACCGTTGATGACGGAGCTGTCGTAGCCGAAGAGGAAACCGCCCATCGCGGCCGCCGCCGCGATGAAGATGACATGCCCGAGGTGATCGGGGTGAGCCGTCCCGGCTCCTGACTGGGGTGCCTGCGCAGTGCTGGTCACAAGAAACTCCTCGGGCCACCGGCAACGCTGCCGGGGGTGGGGGGATGAGCCCTCTCAGGTTTAAGTGGCGCACACCTCCACACCGCTCACACCTGAAGGTAAAAGCAACGTTGCAGAGACTATGCCTTCAAGTTTCGAAGTCAATAGGGGCTGAGGTGTGAAGTTGCAGATACCACGCAATGAATATGCGTTCACTTCTTGAAGAAGAAGCGAAGGGGACGCACACCTAGGGGCGCGAAGCGCCGCGCGACCAGCCACGACGCACCCGCACCCGAGACCGTCGGCCATGACCCGGCGTCAGCGCAGCCGCTGGCTGATGACCTTCGACACACCGTCGCCCTGCATGGAGACGCCGTACAGCGCGTCGGCGACCTCCATCGTGCGCTTCTGGTGCGTGATCACGATGAGCTGGGACGACTCCTGGAGCTCCTGCATGATGCGGATCAGCCGCTGCAGGTTGGTGTCGTCCAGGGCCGCCTCGACCTCGTCCATGACGTAGAACGGGCTGGGGCGTGCCTTGAAGATCGACACCAGCATCGCGACCGCGGTCAGCGAGCGTTCGCCGCCGGACAGCAGGGAGAGCCGCTTGACCTTCTTGCCCGGCGGACGGGCCTCGACGTCCACGCCCGTCGTGAGCATGTTGTCGGGGTCGGTCAGGATCAGCCGTCCCTCGCCGCCCGGGAAGAGGCGGCTGAAGACGCCCTCGAACTCCCTCGCCGTGTCCCGGTACGCCTCGGTGAAGACCTGCTCGACGCGCTCGTCGACCTCCTTCACCACCTGAAGCAGGTCGGCGCGGGTCTTCTTCAGGTCCTCCAGCTGCTCACTGAGGAACTTGTGCCGCTCCTCAAGGGCCGCGAACTCCTCCAGGGCCAGCGGGTTCACCTTGCCGAGCTGCTGGTAGGCCCGCTCGGTCGCCTTGAGCCGGCGCTCCTGCTCGGCCCGGTGGAAGGGCTTGGGCTGGTTGCGCGGGTGCTCGGGGTCGTCCGGCAGCACCTCGCCCTCGGCGGGGGGCGAGGGCGGCACGAGCTGGTGCGGGCCGTACTCCTCGACGAGTCCCGCCGGTTCGACACCGAGCTCCTCCAGCGCCTTGGCCTCCAGCTGCTCGATCCGCAGCCGCTTCTCGGCGCCGAGTACCTCGCCTCGGTGAACTGAATCCGTGAGCTTGTCGAGTTCGGCCTTGAGATCGCGGCCGGCGGTGCGGGCGGCGGTCAGCTCCTGCTCGCGCCGGGCCTTCGCGGCTTCGGCGGCGGCACGTTCCTGCTCGGCCCGGCCCACGGAGACCTCGACGTGCGCCAGCAGTTGCCGCGCACCGGCGGCGACGGCCTCCGCGACCGCCGCCTCGTGGCGCAGCCGGGCCCGGCGCTGCTCGGCACGCGCGCGTGCGTCGCGTTCCGCGCGGGCGGCGCGGTCCAGGGAGTCGGCGCGGCCCGCCAGCCCCTTGACCCGTTCCTCGTGGGTACGGACCTGGAGCCGGGCCTCCATCTCGGTCTGGCGGGCGTTGGCGCCGTCGGCGGCGAGCCGGTCCCGCGCCGAGGTGTCGGGTTCCTCCTCGACGGGCATCTCCTCGGCCACGGCGAGCCGCTCGGCGAGAACCTCCACCTCTTCGAGGGCATTGTCGAGGGAGTCCTGGGCGCGAGCGGCGGCGGCCGCCGAACGTTCCGCCTCGCCCGCCGCGCCGCGGGCCTGTCCGGCGAGGCGGCCGAGCTGCTGGGCGACCGCCGACTTCTCGCGGTCGGCGGCGCGGCGCCGCTCCCCCAGGTCCTCGACGAGGGCGGCGCACTCCTTGCGGTGCGCCTGGGCCGACTCCTGCGCCTCGGCGAGCTCCTCGCAGCGGACGGCGAGCTCTTCCAGTTCGGCGGCGGCCTCGTCCACGGAGGCCTGCACTTCGAGCAGGCTGGGTGCGCCGGCGGAGCCGCCGTGGGCGAAGTGGGCGCCGAGGAGGTCGCCTTCGGCGGTCACGGCGGTGAGGTGGGGGTGGCGGTAGACGAGGTCTTCCGCGGCTTCGAGGGTGTCGACGACGACGATGCCCGTGAGCAGGCGTCGTACGGCGGGCATGAGGTCGGCGGGGCCGCGGACGAGGTCGGCGGCGAAGTTCCCTGACGGGAGGGCCGTGATAGGTCGTCGGTCGACCGGCGCGCCGTCGTGGCCGGTCGCGCCGTTCCCCGCGCCCCTGGGGGGCGCTGCCAAGTCGTCGGCTGCTTCGAGCGCCGTGGGAGGTCGTCGGTCGACCGGCGCGCCGTCGTGGCCGGTCGCGCCGTTCCCCGCGCCCCCATGGGGCGCTACGGACTGGGGGGCCTCAGGAGCCCCCGCCAGCAGCAGTGCCGCCCTGCCTCCGTCCTGCTTGCGCAGCAGGCGGATCGCGTCGGCTGCCGAGGCCGGGGTGGTCACGGCGATGGCGTCCGCCGCCGCGCCGAACGCGGCCGCCAGGGCGGTCTCGTGGCCCGGGGTGATCGTGAGGAGTTCTGCCGCCGGGCCCAGGACGCCGGCGAGGCGGTCGCGTGCGCCGAGCAGTATTCCGGTGCCGTCCTTGCGGCGCAGGCCCAGCGCCAGTGCCTCGTGGCGGGCCTGGGTCGCGGCGCGCTTGCGTTCCGCCGCCGTGACCGCCTCGCGGGCCGCGGTCAGGGCGGTCTCCGCCTCGGTGAGCCGGTGCTTGGCCCGGTCGTGCTGTGCGGCCAGCTCCTCGTCGCCGGCGTCGAGGCCGTCGACCTCCGCCTTCAGCGCCTCGTACTCCTCCTGCGCCGAGACCGCCCGCTCCTGGGCCTCGTCGCGGGCGGCGGCGAGCCGGTCGATCTCGGCCTGGGCGGACGCGGCACGCGAGCGGGCCGCGCCCACCTGGCCGTTCAGCCGGGCCAGGCTCTCGCGGCGGTCGGCGATGGAGCGGGCCACGTCCTTCAGGCGCCGTTCCTCCACGGCCAGCTCGCGCTCCAGCTCGGCGCGGTGGGCGACGGTGTCGTCCAGGGCGTGCTGGGCCGCCTCCAGGGAGGCTTCCAGCTCGGCCTCCTGCTCACGGATGCGGTGGGCCTCGCGCTCCATGTCCTCGGGGTCGCGGCCGCGCCGTTCCTCGGGGGGCGCGGAGGCGGCGCTCTTCACCCGGGCGTCGGCCAGCGAGATGGTGCCGCGGACCCGTTCGGCGAGCTGGGAGAGCTCGTACCAGGTCTGCTGGGCCCGCTGCAGGCGCGGGGTGAGCCGCCGTACCTCGTCCTCAAGGAGGGCCTCGCGCTGGAGGGCCTTCTTCAGCTCCTGCTCGGCGGCTTCCTTGCGTTCCTTGAGGGCGGCCTCGTCGGCGATCTCGGTCTGGAGTGCGTTGCGCAGTCGTACGAGGTCGTCGGCGAGCAGGCGCAGGCGCGCGTCCCGCAGATCCGCCTGGATGACCGCGGCCCTGCGGGCGACCGCCGCCTGGCGGCCCAGTGGCTTGAGCTGGCGGCGGAGTTCGTCGGTCAGGTCCTGGACACGGGCGAGGTTGGCCTGCATCGCGTCCAGCTTGCGCAGCGCCTTCTCCTTGCGCTTGCGGTGCTTGAGGACGCCGGCCGCCTCCTCGATGAAGGCGCGGCGGCCCATCGGGTCCGCGTGCAGGACGGAGTCGAGCTGGCCCTGGCCGACGATGACGTGCATCTCGCGGCCGATGCCGGAGTCGGAGAGGAGTTCCTGGATGTCCAGGAGGCGGCAGGTGTCGCCGTTGATCTGGTACTCGCTGCCGCCGTTGCGGAACATGATCCGCGTGATGGTGACCTCGGCGTACTCGATGGGCAGAGCGCCGTCGGAGTTGTCGATGGTGAGGGACACCTCGGCGCGGCCCAGCGGCGGGCGCCCGGTGGTGCCGGCGAAGATGACGTCCTCCATCTTGCCGCCGCGCAGCGACTTGGCGCTGTGCTCGCCCATGACCCAGGTGAGCGCGTCCACCACATTGGACTTGCCCGAGCCGTTCGGACCGACGACACACGTGATCCCCGGTTCGAACCGGAGCGTGGTCGCCGAGGCGAACGACTTGAACCCGCGGAGGGTCAGGGCCTTGAGGTGCACGCCGTCGGACTCTACCCGGCGGCGCTACCGCACTCCACGAAGCCTCGCAACCGCGCGGTTTCACGCATGAACATGCAGGGCACACCAGACGTTAAAGAAGGTGAAAGGATGCGCGGGGCTGGAAGGGCCCCGGCTCGGGCTCGGGGGCAAGAAAGAAGGGACGCCGGGGCGTCCCTTGCAAATCTTGACAACTTAAGCGGTTGAAAAGGCTGCCCAACCGCCGCATGTGCTGTTGTGGAGCGATGCAGCGATCAGGTGAGCGCAGGCTCCGCCTGGTTTGCGTCGATGCTCTCCATGATCCTGTCGGGAGAAGCGGCAGCCGTCAGCGCGTCGTTCTCGGCCTGAATCCGTACGAGCTCGGATTCGAGGTCCTGGACACGCTGCTGGAGCCGTCGCATCTCGGCGAGGAGTCGCGGGTCGGAGCCGCCGACGTAACCGAGAAGCGCCTTTGCCATGATGGATGGTCCTCCACACTGAGTGACCGACCGAAGCGGTGTGGGTCGTGAGGGATCGCACCCGCGGTGCTTGACACATCCGAGTGTTGCTCGACTGTTGCGCCATGCCAAACAGCTAAGGTGCGCGGGGCTTTCAGCGTCTCACCAAAAAGTTTGACGGTCAACACGATCACACCCCGTATTGGCGGGCGAACCCGTGGTCGGGCGGCCCTGGCCGGGCGGCGCTGCGACTCCCGCGGGGCCCTCAGGGCGTGGCGATCATCTGTAAGTCCGGAGCCTGCCACGACACGCGGTTCTTGGCAACCACCAGGCCATTTCTGCTCCGGGCACATGCCGGTGGCAGTTCACTCCGCTTCCGCCGCGCGGCTTCACAGCGCGGGTTCAGCGGATGGCGAAGCCGTCGTAGCCGCCCCGGGGTGTGTCCCAGATCTCGGTGACACCCTCTACCCGCCCGGGCGTGTCATCGCCTCGCAGCCAGCCGAGCAGCCCTTCGCAGCCCGCCCGGGAGCCCTCCGCGACCACCTGGACGCGGCCGTCACCCAGGTTGAGAGCAAAACCACTCAGGCCGCCGATCTCTAGCGCCTTGGCCCGCGTGAACCAGCGGAATCCCACACCCTGCACGCGTCCACGGACCCAGGCGACCAGTCGTACATCCTCGCTCATGGGTGCAACCTAACCGGCCAATGTCCCACTGGGCACTTCCTCCCTCAGCGGTATGGGGTACCGTCCCCACCCAACGAATCTCATATGAAACTCACTCGATCGAGTGAGTCTGGTTGACCAGAAGGAGTCATTGGCCACACCGGCCCCTGGTCGACCCCGACCGCGAGGACGAGGGAAGAGGGCAAGGACATGGGACGCCACCGACGCCACGCCGCCGGCCGCGCCGCCACGAGCCGCGCCACGGGGACCACGGAGAACAACGGCTCGTACACGGGCGGCCACGACCCGCAGGACTCGTACGCGGGCCTCCGCTACGGCACGGGCACGGCGGCCTACCTGCGCCAGGAGGAGTACGCCGACACCAACGCGCGTAGCTCGGCCTACCTGTTCGAGACCGACGGCGACTACGCCCGCTTCATGAACCCCGCCGACTTCCCGGCCGAGGAGTTCACCCCGGCCGGCGGCTCCCCCTCGGGCGGTGGGCGCCGGCGCCGGAAGAAGGCCGGGCGGCCCGTGGCCACCGGGCTGCTCGGGGTCTCCGCCGCCGTCGCCATCGGCACGGTCGCGGTGGCCACCGGTGTGGTGCCGGGCCTGGAGAACTACAAGCTCGGCGGCGGCAGCAGCACGACCGGCGGCGAGCGGGTGCAGGCCGACGGCGCGCCCAGCAACTCGGCCACCGAGCAGGGCGGCGCCTCCGGCAGCGCGGAGAGCCGCGGCACCGGCTCGTCGACCAGCCGGGACACCCAGCGCTCCGCCTCGCCCACGCCGACGGCCTCCGCCTCGAAGTCCGCCTCCGCGTCCGCCTCCGCGTCACCCACCCCGACGAAGACGGCGACCGAGAAGCCGACGCCCACCGCCACGCCGTCCAAGAAGCCGACGGCCACCCCGAGCAGGACCGCCACCAAGGCGCCGGTGAAGACCGCCGCGCCGATCACCTCCTCCGAGGCGGCCGTCGTCGAGGCCGAGGTGCTGAAGCTGGTGAACGTGGAGCGGGCCAAGGTCGGCTGCAGCGCGCTGTCGGCGAACTCCTCACTGACCGGGCTGGCCGAGGCGTTCAGTGACGACATGGCCGCGCGGGACTTCTTCGACCACACCGACCCGGACGGCAAGACGCCGTGGGACCGGGCCGCGGCGGCCGGCATATCCAACCTCGGCGGCGAGAACATAGCCCGCGGCCAGGCCACCGCCCAGGCCGTCATGGACGCCTGGATGAACAGCGCGGGCCACCGCGCCAACATCCTGAACTGCGACTTCAAGACCCTCGGGGTCGGGGTGCACTTCGGCGAGGGCGGGCCGTGGTGGACGCAGGACTTCGGCTACTAGCCACCAGGGGTGCGCTAACCAGCAGTTAGCGCACACTGTCGGTTAGCGCTGTGCTCCCGTACGCTTGACGCATGACCACCACCCAGGACGGCGTCGTGGAGCCGCAGCCTCCGTACGACGTCTTCGCCCGGGCCTGTCCCTCCCGCACCACCCTTGAGCACGTCATGGGCCGCTGGGGCGGGCTCACCCTGAGCGCGCTGCACGAGGGGTCGTTCCGGTTCAACGAGCTGCGCCGGCGCGTCGACGGCGTCAGCGAGAAGATGCTCTCCCAGACGCTCCAGGCCCTGGAGCGCGACGGCCTGGTGCATCGCGAGGCGCAGCCGACCAACCCGCCGCGCGTCGACTACGAACTCACCCCGCTCGGCCACGCGGTCGCCGAACGCCTGCTGTCCGTCGTCCACCTCGTGGAGAGCCGGATGGACGAGGTGCTGGTCGCCCGGGAGCGTTACGACGAGACGCGCGGCGCCCGCTGACACGTCGGGCAGAAGTAGCTGGACCGGTTCATCCAGGGCCGCCTGCGCATCGGCGTGCCGCATCGCCGGCAGGGCAGCCCCTCCCGGCCGTAGGCGTCCAGTGAGCGGTCGAAGTACCCCGACTCGCCGTTGACGTTGACGTACAGGCTGTCGAAGCTGGTGCCGCCGACCGCCAGCGCCGCGTTCATCACGTCCCGTACATGGCCGAGGAGTTCGGCGGTGCGCGGGCGGGTGAAGCCGGCGGTCGGCCGCTCGTAGTGGACGCGGGCGCGCCAAAGTGCCTCGTCCGCGTAGATGTTGCCGACTCCGCTGATCAACGACTGGTCCAGCAGCGCCCTCTTGATGGTGGACCGCTTCCGGCGCAGCGCCTGGTGGAAGGCCTCGTCGTCGAACAGCGGGTCGAGCGGGTCACGCGCGATGTGCGCGATGACGTCGGGCAGTCCGTCGAGGGTGTTGTCGTGCAACGACAGTCCGCCGAAGGTGCGTTGGTCGACGAAGCGGAGTTCCGTACCCAGGCCGTCGGCGAACCGGACGCGGATGCGCAGGTGCTTCTCCTCAGGCGCCTCGTGCGGCTGGACCAGCAGCTGGCCGCTCATGCCGAGGTGCGCGAGGATCGACTGGTCGGTGTCCTCCAACGGCAGCCACAGGTACTTGCCGCGCCGGCTCGGGGTGCCGATGCGGTGGCCCTTCAGCCGGTGCGCGAAGTCGTCGGCGCCGGCCAGGTGCCGTCGTACGGCACGCGGGTGCCGGACCTCGGCCTCGGCCACGACGCGATGGGCGACCCACCGCTCCAGGCCGCGCCGTACGACCTCCACCTCGGGCAATTCAGGCATCGGGACTCCCGGGAAGACCATGGAAGACTCCGAGCGCCCGCCCCCTTCGACTACCGGGTGCGGGCGCTCGGGCTGCGCTGTTCGTCAGGCGGAGGCGGCGGACGACGACGGGCCGTCGTCCTCCTCGGCCTCGGCCTCGGCGGCCTGTGCGGCTGCCGCGGCCTCGGCACGCTCGTCCGCCGCGGCGCGGATGGCGCGCCAGGCGGACTCGGCGGCCTGCTGCTCCGCCTCCTTCTTGCTGCGGCCGGTGCCGGTGCCGTACGAGACGCCTCCGACGCGGGCGGCAGCAGTGAAGGTCTTCTCGTGGTCGGGGCCGGTCTCCGTGACCAGGTACTCGGGCACGCCGAGGCCCTCCGTCGCGGTGAGCTCCTGGAGACTGGTCTTCCAGTCCAGGCCGGCTCCGAGGTTCGAGGACTTCTCGATCAGCGGGTCGAAGAGCCGGTGCACCAGCTCGGACGCCGAGTCGAGGCCCTGGTCGAGATAGACCGCGCCGATCACCGCTTCCAGGGTGTCGGCGAGGATGGACGCCTTGTCCCGGCCGCCCGTGCCCTCTTCACCGCGGCCGAGCCGGATGAAGGAGCCCAGGTCGAGACCGCGGCCCACCTCCGCGAGCGCACGCGAGTTCACCACCGCGGCCCGGAGCTTGGCCAGCTGGCCCTCGGGCAGGTCGGGGTGGGTGTTGTACAGCGTGTCCGTGACGACGAGGCCGAGGACGGAGTCACCGAGGAACTCCAGCCGCTCGTTCGTCGGCAGACCGCCGTTCTCGTACGCGAAGGAACGGTGGGTCAGCGCACGCACCAGAAGGGCGGACTCAAGCTTGTAGCCGAGCCGCCCTTCCAGAAGCGTGTGGGACGAGGCCGTGCTGTCCGCCTTCTTCTTGGCGGTTGGGTCCGCCTTGGGCTCATCGCCCTTCTTTGGACTGGACACAGTGCCTCTCACCTGGCCGCTCAGACTTCGAGGACCTGGCGCTTGTTGTAGGTGCCGCAAGACGGGCACGCGATGTGCTGCAGCTTGGGCTCGTGGCAGCGCTCGCACGCAACCAGGGTGGGGACCGCAGCCTTCCACTGCGACCGGCGGTGGCGCGTGTTGCTGCGCGACATCTTCCGCTTCGGAACAGCCACGGCTACTTCTCCTGCTTCTCGTCGACGCCCGCTTCCGCGTCAGCGCCGCTCATCTCGTCCTTCTCGCCGTCCTTGATGGAACCGGCGAGTCCCTGCAAAGCCGCCCAACGGATGTCGACGGCGTCATGGTGGTGGTCCGGGTCGTCCGTGAGCCGGGCTCCGCACTCGGAGCACAGGCCCAGACAGTCGTCCTGGCACACCGGCTGCATCGGCAGTGCGAGCACCACCGCATCACGCAGCACGGGTTCGAGGTCGAACAGGCCGTCCTCGATGAAGAACCTGTCCTCGTCGTCCTCGGCGTCGTCGCCCGGTTCCGCGATCACGCGGCCCCGGTCGTCGGCGTCAGGGTACGAGAACAGCTCCTGGAAGTCCGCTTCGAGCTCCTGCCCGACCGGCTCCAGACACCTTACGCACTCCCCCTCGGCCTGTGCACGGGCGGTGCCTGTGACGAGCACACCTTCCATGACCGACTCAAGCCGGAGTTCGAGCTCCACCGGGGCGCCCTGCGGCACTCCGATGACCCCCTTGATCCCGAAGTCCTCGGGAGCGTCGATCGTGCGGGTCAGGCGCTGCAGCGCACCAGGACGGCGCCCCAGCTCGTGTGTGTCGAACACGAACGGGTTGCGGTGGTCGAGGCGCGCGTGAGGAGCCATTCCTGCTTTCGATCTTCGAGTTCAGAGGGATGCCGTCCGGAGATGCCTCCGGGCAGCGTGGATCGCGGACGTAGACGCGACCGAAGAGCCAGGATACTGGACCTTTCGCTGTCGGCCCAATCCGCCGGTCTCCCGCCGCCTTCCACCCGGTTCCTACAGGCCCCGGCCCTGTTCGTAGGCCCGCAGCTGCTCCGGCGTGATCATGCCGGTGTCGAAGAGGCTGGTCTCGTCGAGGGCGTACGACTGGTGCTGCTGGTGCTGCGCCGCCGGCTGCTGCTGCTGCTGGGGGTCGTAGACGGGCTGCTGGCCGGTGTCGTAGCCCTGGTAGGCGGCGGCGTACGGATCGGCCTGCTGGTAGCCGTAGGGGTCCTGCTGGTAGCCGTACGCGTCCTGCTGCGCGTAGACGGGCTGCTGCTGGGGATAGCCGTACGGATCCTGCGCCACGGGCTGCTGCATGGGCTGCTCGTCGTACTGCGGCTGCCGCACGGGCTGGGCGGCGGGCTGCTCGGCCTGGGCCGCCTGCGCCGCCCGTTCGTCCTGGTCGGCGAGGGCCGCGAGGTCGGCCAGGTAGTCGGCGTCGCTGGAGTGCTGGAAGGTCGTGTTGTCGTCGGCGAGGGCGCCGAGGGCGTCGGAGGCGATCCGGCCGTGCAGTTTGGCGCGGCCCTTGCCGACCGCTTCCAGGGTCTTGGCGAGGACCGCCTCGAAGGCGCCGAGCTTGACGTCGACGTACGCGTCGGCGTCCCGGCGCAGGGTCTCCGGGTCGTGGCTGCGCTCGGGGGCGTCCTCGTCCTCGTAGCCCTGCTCGTCCAGGCCGGGGCCGGTGCCGAGCAGCTTCTCGCGGCCGCGGCCGACCGAGCCGAGGGTCTTGGTGAGGACGACCTCGAAGTTGGCGAGCTTGGAGTCGACGTAGTCGTCCGCGTCGGCGCGGACCTCCTCCGCCTCCTGGCGGGCCTCGGCGAGGATCCGGTCGGCCTCGGCCTGGGAGCGGCGGGCCACCTCGGTGTCGGAGATCAGCGAGCCGCGCTCGGCGTGCGCGGTCTCGATGATCCGCTCGGCCTCCATGCGAGCCTGCTCGACCATCTGGTCCCGGTCGCCGATCAGCTCCTGGGCCTGCGCGAGCGAGCCGGGCAGCGCCTGGCGCAGCTCTTCGAGCATCGCGAGCAGCTCGGCGCGGTTGACCACGCACGACGCCGACATGGGCATGGACCGGGCGCCGGAGACCGCGCTCACGATCTCGTCGAGCTTCTTCTGCACGTCCACCTGTGCTCGCCACTCTCTACAGCTGGGTTGGAGACGGACGGGACGACTGTAGCCCCATCAGTCCTTACCGAGACGCTTGTTGAGGGCCTCCAGAACGGCCGGCGGAACCAGGTGGGCGATGTCGCCGCCCCACTGGGCCACCTCCTTGACCAACGAGGAGGAGAGGAAACTGTAGGTCGGGTTGGTCGGCACGAAAAGCGTCTCGACACCCGACAGGCCGTTGTTCATCTGGGCCATCTGCAGCTCGTAGTCGAAGTCGCTGACGGCCCGCAGGCCCTTGACGATGGCCGGGATGTCGCGCTGCTTGCAGAAGTCGACGAGGAGGCCGTGGAACGCCTCGACCCGGACGTTGCCGTACTCGGCGGTGACCGTGCGGATCAGCTCGATCCGCTCATCGATCTCGAACAGGCCCTTCTTGGACTTGTTGATCATCACCGCGACGTAGACCTCGTCGTAGAGACGGGACGCACGGGCAATGATGTCGAGGTGTCCGTTGGTGATCGGGTCGAACGACCCGGGACAGACGGCGCGGCGCACTAGTGATCCCTCGCTCTCCGGTCCGGTCATCGTGCGTCTTCGCACGTAGAGGCGGCGCGACCGTACCAAAACGTTCCCTCGCCGTAGCGACGGGACCGGAGGGCCTCGAAGCCGTCCGGCCAGCCGAATGTGCCGCCTCTGGTGCTGCGCTCCACGGTGACGAGCGCATCGGGCGCGAGCCAGCCTCCCGAGCGGAGTGTGAGGAGAATCTCCCGAAGATCGTGATCTGTGACCGCGTACGGGGGGTCGAGGAAGACGATGTCGTACGGCTGCGCCGGCGCGGGGTTCTGGATGATCTGCTCGGCTTTGCCCGCCCTGACTTCGGCGCCGGGGAGGCCCAGGTTCTTCACGTTTTCACGTACGACGCGGGACGCTCTGGGGTCGGCTTCGACGAGGAGGGTGTGGGCGGCGCCGCGCGACAGGGCTTCCAGGCCTACGGCGCCCGAGCCGGCGTAGAGGTCGAGGACGCGTTCGCCGTCCAGGGGGCCGCCGAGGAGGGACTGCCAGGTGGAGAAGAGGCCTTCGCGTGCGCGGTCGGAGGTGGGGCGGGTGCCGGTGCCGGGCGGCACGGAGAGGCGCCGTCCACCTGCCTGGCCGGCGATCACGCGGGTCATGGGGGGTCCTTCTTCGAGGGCGGCTTTACGGTTCAGTTTGGCAGGCCCATGGGGGTGGGTGCCTGGTGTGCGACAGCGGCCACGGGTCCGCTCTGGCTCGTCGCGCAGTTCCCCGCGCCCCTGGGTTTCTCACCTCTAGCCCTTTTCCAAGTACTGCTCTCTCTCCTCGTCCAAGAGGGCGTCCAGGGCCGTTCGCAGGCCCGGGAGGTCGGTCAGCTCGGGGTCTCGGGCCACCAGTGCCGTCGCCTCCTCCCGCGCCTCCGCGATGATCTCCTCGTCCTCGATGACCGCCAGGACGCGGAGGCTGGAGCGGGCGCCGGACTGGGCCTGGCCGAGGACGTCGCCTTCTCTGCGCTGCTCCAGGTCGATCCTCGAAAGCTCGAAGCCGTCCAGGGTCGAGGCGACCGCCGTCAGGCGCTGGCGGGCCGGGCTCGCCTCCGGCATCTCCGTGACGAGGAGGCAGAGGCCGGGCGCCGAGCCCCGGCCCACCCGGCCGCGCAGCTGGTGGAGCTGGGAGACACCGAAGCGGTCGGCATCCATGATCACCATGGCGGTGGCGTTCGGGACGTTCACGCCGACCTCGATGACCGTGGTGGCGACCAGGACGTCGGTCTCCCCCGCCGTGAAGCGGCGCATCACGGCGTCCTTGTCGTCGGGGTGCATACGGCCGTGCAGGACCTCGACCGTGAGGCCGTTCAGGGGGCCCGTGGCGAGGTGGTCGGCCACGTCCAGGACCGCGAGCGGGGGGCGCTTCTCCGCCTCGTCCTCGGCGGACTTCTTCGCCTTCTTGGGGTCGTCCTCCTCGTCGCCGATGCGGGGGCAGACGACGTACGCCTGGTGGCCGTTCCCGACTTCCTCCCTGACCCGTTCCCAGGCGCGGGCCAGGAAGTGGGGCTTGTCGGCGGCGGGCACGACATGGGTGGCGATCGGGGAGCGGCCGGCCGGGAGCTGGTCCAGGACGGAGGTCTCCAGGTCGCCGAAGACCGTCATCGCGACCGTGCGCGGAATGGGGGTCGCCGTCATGACGAGGAGGTGGGGCGGCTGCTTGCCCTTGCCGCGCAGGGCGTCCCGCTGCTCGACGCCGAAGCGGTGCTGTTCGTCGACCACGACCAGGCCGAGGTCGTGGAACTGGACCTTGTCCTCGATCAGGGCGTGGGTGCCGATGACGATGCCGGCCTCGCCGGTGACCAGGTCGAGCATCGCCTGACGGCGGGCCGCCGTGCCCATCGAGCCGGTGAGGAGGACGACCTTGGTGGCGTGGTCCGCGCCGCCGAGCATGCCGCCCTCCGCCAGCTCGCCCATCATCTCGGTGACCGAGCGGTGGTGCTGCTGGGCCAGGACCTCGGTGGGGGCGAGCATCGCCGCCTGGCCGCCCGCGTCGACGACCGCGAGCATCGCGCGCAGGGCGACCATTGTCTTGCCGCTGCCGACCTCGCCCTGCAGGAGGCGGTGCATCGGGTGCTCCGTCGCCAGGTCGTCGAAGATCTCCTTCGAGACCTTCCGCTGGCCGTCCGTGAGGGTGAAGGGGAGGCGGTCGTCGAAGGCCGTCAGGAGGCCGTCGGGGGCCGGTCTGCGGGCCACCGCCGGGAGCAGGGCGTCCGTGTGGCGGCGGCGGGCCAGGGCGACCTGGAGGACGAAGGCCTCGTCCCACTTGAGGCGGTCACGGGCGGCCGCGATGTCCGCCTTGGTGTGCGGGCGGTGGATCTTGAGGAGGGCTTCCGGGAGGGAGACCAGGCCGCGGCCTTCGCGGAGGGTCGGGGGAAGGGGGTCCAGGGCCTCCTGGACGCTGGGCAGGACTGTCTGGACCGCCTTGCCGATCTTCCAGGACTCCAGCTTGGCGGTGGCCGGGTAGAGCGGGATCAGGGCTCCCGCCCAGGTCTCCACGGATTCGGCCGGGTCGTCACCGCGCAGCAGCTCGTAGGCCGGGTGGGCCAGTTGCAGGCGGCGGTTGAAGACCGAGACCTTGCCGGCGAACATCGCGCGGGTGCCGGGCAGGAGTTCCTTGTGGGGCTTGTGCACGCCGTTGCCGAAGAAGACCAGTTGGAGCCGGCCACTGCCGTCGGTGATCGTGACCTCCAGGCGCTGTCCCTTGCCGCGGGGCGCCTTGGCGGAGGCGAACGTGTGCAGGCGGGCGTCGGCGACCATGGCGACCACCGTCACGTGCTCGTCCATGGGCAGGTCGGCGAGGTGGGTGAGCTGGCCGCGCTCCTCGTATCTGCGGGGGTAGTGGTGCAGGAGGTCGCCGACGGTGTGCAGGCCGAGATGCTCGGCCATCACCTTGGCGGTGGCTGGGCCGAGCACTTTTTTCAGTGGTTCTTCCAGTGCGGGCACGAGATCCATTGCACACCACGCCACCGACAATGCCGGATACGGTTCGGGAAACCCCTGGTCAGACGGTCGTTTTGAGTCATAGGATGGCGCGCTCCGGCCATCCTTCCGCGGTCACCACCCCACCAGGGACCGCCCGACCCCGCGCCGACCACGTCTTCCCCCCTCCGGCGCAGCGACGATGGACTCCCAGACCTCACAGTCATCCCAGGCATCACAGCCACCTCATTCGTTCCAGGTCGACCTGCGTGGTCTGGTGGACCTGCTCTCCCATCACCTGTACTCCAGCCCCAAGGTCTACCTGCGCGAGCTGCTGCAGAACGCCGTGGACGCGATCACCGCGAGACGGGCCGAGCAGCCCGACGCCCCGGCGCGGGTGCGGCTGTACGCGGACGGCAGCGCGCTTCGGGTGGAGGACAGCGGCGTCGGGCTCACCGAGTCGGACGTGCACAACCTGCTTGCCACGATCGGGCGCAGCTCCAAGCGGGGAGACGGCCTGCAGGAGGCCCGCTCCGACTTCCTGGGCCAGTTCGGCATCGGGCTGCTGGCCTGTTTCGTGGTCGCCGAGCGGATCCGGGTGGTCAGCCGCAGCGCCAGGACGCCGGACGCGCCGCCCGTGGAGTGGACGGCCCGGGACGACGGGTCGTACACCGTACGGACCTTGGCGCCCGAGGCCCGGCCCGAGCCCGGGACCACCGTGTACCTCGTGGCGCGGGCGGGTGCGGCGGAGTGGCTGGACGAGCGGCGGGTGCTCGCGCTGGCGCGGGACTTCGGGTCGCTGCTCCCGTACGACGTGCGGGTGGGTGACGAGGCGGTCACCGATCTGCCGGCGCCCTGGGACCGGCCGTACCCCTCCCCCAGCACTCGGCGGGTGGCGCTGGCGCGGCACTGTCACGAGCTGTTCGGGTTCACGCCGTTGGACTCGATCGCCCTGGACGTGCCGCTGGCCGGGATCCGGGGGGTGGCGTACGTGCTGCCGTCGGCGGTGAGTCCGGCGCAGCGGGCCACGCATCGCGTGCACCTCAAGGGCATGCTGCTCACCGAGCGAGCCGAACAGCTGCTGCCGGACTGGGCGTTCTTCGTGCGCTGTGTCCTGGACACTGACAGTCTGCGGCCGACCGCCTCGCGCGAGTCGCTGTACGAGGACGAGACGCTGGCCGCCGTACGGGAGGCGCTCGGCGAAAGGATCCGGTCGTGGCTGACCGGTCTGGCGGCCGGTGATCCGGAGCGCCTCGCCGCTTTCCTGTCCGTGCATCACCTCGGGGTGAAGTCGCTGGCGCGGCACGACAAGGAGATGCTGCGGACCATGCTGCCGTGGCTGCCCTTCGAGACGACGGACGGGCAGCTTTCGCTGGAGGAGTTCGCGCAGCGGCATCCGGTGGTGCACTTCACCCGGACGGTCGAGGAGTACCGGCAGGTCGCGCCGATCGCCTCCGCGCAGGGCGTCGGTGTGATCAACGGCGGTTACACGTACGACAGCGAGCTGGTCGAGGCGCTGCCGTCGGTACGGCCCGGGACGGTGGTCGCGGAGCTCGACGCGGACACCGTGACCGCGCATCTGGACGCGGTGGATCCGGCGGAGGAGCTGGCGGTGGCGGGGTTCCTGGGGGTGGCGCGGGCGAAGCTCGACCCACTGCAATGTGACATCGTGCTGCGCGCCTTCCACCCTCTTTCGGTCCCCGTCCTCCACCTCGACGACCGCGCCGCCCGTCACGAGCAGGCCCGCGCGGAGGCCGAGGAGCAGGCCGACGACCTGTGGGCGGGCATCCTGGGCTCGCTGCGCGGCAGCGCGCCCCGCGCCCGGCTGGTGCTCAACCACCTCAACCCGCTGATCCGGCGGATCAGTGCCCTCAAGGACCCGGAGCTGATCGGCACCGCCACCGAGTCGCTCTACGGTCAGGCGCTGCTGATGGCCCAGCGCCCGCTGCGTCCGGCCGACTCGGCGCTGCTCAACCGCTCGTTCATCGGCCTCCTGGAATGGGCCACTCATGGGGAAGGCGATCACTGATGGAGATTGCTGACTTCGACTCGCTGCGCCGGGCGATGGCGGAGAACTCCGAGGAGCCGGAGGGGCCGGCCCGCAACGCGCGCGCGGAGCAGTTGCTGGTGGCGGCCGAGAAGCTGAGCATCCCGCTCGCCGTGATCGAGGCGCTCGGGCACCAGCTGAGGGTCTACAACTACAGCTCCGAGAAGGACAAGATGTTCGTCCCGTTCGCGCGGCTGCTGCGGATGTGGGACGAGCGGCCCGAGGACTTCGACGAGTACGAGACGCATTCGCTGCACTGGGTCTTCAAGTGGATGTCGGCCGGCATGCTCGACCAGCCGCACATCCCGCTCGCCTCGATCGAGAAGTGGCTGGGCGAGATGGAGCACCGCTACCGGCTGGCCGGGCACTCCGAGCGGGCGGTGCGCAGCGCCGAGTTCAGCGTGGCCGGGCACATCGGTGACCTCCCGCGCGCGGAGCGGGCGTACGCGGCCTGGCTGGCGGCGGACCGGGACCGGATGGCCGACTGTCACGCGTGCGAGCTGCACGGGCAGGGCGGCTGGCAGCTGAGGAACGGCCGGGACGCGCAGGCCCTGGAGGTGTGGGGGCCGGTGCTGGAGGGCGAGTACAGCTGCGCCCACGAGCCGCACACGGTGCTGGCCTCCTCCCTGGCCCCGCTGCTGCGGCTCGGCCGCGTCGACGAGGCCCGCGCCCACCATCTGCGTGGTTTCCGGCTCGTCCGCCCCATGGAGAGCATGCGGGGCGCCTACGCGGACCACGTCGAGTTCTGCGCGCTGACCGGCAACGAGGCGCGCGGTCTGGAGCTGCTGGCGGAACGTCCCGCCTATTTCACGGACACCGGGCAGCCGCGCAGCCGGATGGAGTTCCTGGCGGTGGTGGCGCTGCTGATGGACCGGCTGACCGAGCTGGAGCTCGGCGGACAGCGGGTGCCGGGGCCGGCCGGGCGGGAGTGGACCGCCAGGGAACTCGCCGGGCACGCGCGCGCGGAGGCTCTGGAGCTGGCCGCGCGGTTCGACGCCCGCAACGGCACCCCGTATGTCGGCGACCAGTTGCGCGAGCGGATGGCGCAGCGGCCGCTGGTGGACCGGCTGCCGCTGGGCGTGCGGGCGGTACGGACGGCGCCCGCCGGACCCCGCGCGCCCCTCGCCGCGGCGCCCGCGCCGGAGCAGTCGGAGCAGCGGGAGCAGCCGTCGCTGCCCGCACTCCTGGCCGAGGCGCGCCGGCTGTCGGACACCCTCCAGCCGCACGCCCTGGAGGCCTGGGCGGCGGTCGCGCGGGCCGCCGAGGAGACCGAGGTGGACACGTACGTCCGCGCGGAGATCGCCGACCACACGGCGATGGGGCGCGGCCCCGAGGGTGTCGCGCTGTTCGAGCGGGCGGCGGAGCTGTACGCGGAGGCGGGCGACGAGGGCGAGGCGATCGCGGCACACGCGCGTGCCGCGTACGTACGCGCGCTGTCGGGGGAGCTGGACGAGGCGCTGGCCGCGATCGACGATCCGTACGACCGGATCCTCGCCCTGTACGCCGACGACGCGACGGGCGTACGGCAGACGGCGTCCGTGCTCATGAGCCGGGCGCGGATCCTGATGCGTCAGGTGCACGAGCGGTCGTCGGGCGCGGGGGACGCCGAGCAGGCGGTACGGGAGCTGCTGGCGCTGGTCGGCGGGCGCGGCGGGTCCGACGTACGGCTGGTGTCCCGGGCGGCCGAGGGGCGGGCGATGCTCGCCGAACTGGCCGAGCACGCCGGGGACGGGGAGCGGGCGGGCGAGCTGTTCCGGCAGGCGTCGGCGCAGTTCGTCGGCGCGGAGCTGCCGTGGTTCGCGGTCGAGTACGAGGTGCGGGTGGCCGGGCTCGCCCACGAGCAGGGCGATCTGGCCGAGGCGGAGCGGGCGCTGCGCGCGGCGCTGGAGCACGGCGGGCCGCACGTGGAGCCGGTGGGGCGGGCGCAGCTGCATCTCCAGCTCGCCGAGGTCGTCGGCGGGCGGGGGGCGGCCGAGGAGGCCGCCGAGCACGCCCTGGAGGCCGCGCACTGGGCCGACGAGGCCGGGGAGAGCGGCACGCTGGGCGCGTGGGCCCGGCACCAGCTGGGCGGCTTCCTGCTGCGGCAGGGGCGGTTCGCGGAGGCCGCCGAGGTGCTGGAGTCGGCGCTGCCCGACCTGAGCGCCGAGACACACGGCGACGGCGCGGTGGTCCAGACCCAGTGGTGGCTCGGGGACTGTCTGAGCGAGCTGGGCGAGCACCACGCGGCGGCCGAACGTCGGTTGCAGGCCGCCGAGATCGCCCGGCACTGGCCCGAGCAGCACGACCACGCCACCCTCGCCCACCTGGCCGCCGAGTCGCTGGGCAACGCGGGGCTGCCCGCCGAGGCGGACCAGGCGTACACGCGCGCGGGCGAGTTGTGGCGGGCGATGGGCAATGTGCACTTCCTGGTGCGTTCGCTGCGGGCCCGCGCGTGGCTGGCGCTGCGGACCGAGGCGGGGCCGGAGGGCGCGCGGGCGCTGATGGCGGACGCGGTCCGGGAGTGCGAGGCGGCGCTGGAGGCCGTCGACGACCCGGCCGCGGCGGAGCGGCTCGCCGGTGAACTCGGTCACACGCACCGGCAGTTCGGCGACCTGCTGGCACGGTCCGTGCCGGAGGACGCCGACGACCCGGCGATCCAGGAGGCGTTCGAGGCGGCGCTCGCGGAGATGGCCGCGGCGATCTCGGTGTTCGCCGTGCTGGGCGAGGACGGGCTGCACAGCCGTACCGCGGCGGAGCTGGCCGCGGGCTGGCTGGAGGCCGACCTCAGCCGTCCGGCCGCGGCGACGGCACGCGCGCGTGCGGTGCTGGACGCCTACGAGGGCGCCGACCCGGCCGACGAGACGGTCCGGTCCCGGCGGGCGGAGGCCCGGCAGCTGCTGGAGCCCACGGAGGAGTGACGGCGGAGTGGAAGAGGAGCGGAGAAGGGGGGCTCACTCGACGCCGATGAGGAGCGGAGCCCCCTGCCGGCCGCCCCGGTAGACCACCGTGTCGACGGCGAGGTACGCCTCGCGCACGCGGGCCTCCAGGCGGTCGGCGACGCCCTCGGGCGCCTCGTCGCCGAGGACGAGGGTGACCAGCTCGCCGCCGGCCTGGAGCATGCGGTCCAGGACGGTCTCGGCGGTGGCCGTCACGTCCGAGCCGATCACCGCCACGTCGCCGTCTATCAGGCCCAGCACGTCCCCGGCCTGGCAGATGCCGGCCATGGTCCAGGACTGCCGCTCCGCGACCACGACCTCGGCGTAGCGGGTGGCGCCGGCCGCCGAGGTCATCTGGACGACGTCCTCGTCGAAGCGGCGGTCCGGCTGGTGCACCGCGAGCGCGGAGATGCCCTGGACCGCGGAGCGGGTCGGGATGAGGGCGACCCGGATGCCCTCCGCACGGACGTGTTCGGCCGCCGCGGCCGCCGTGTGCCGCAGGTCGGCGTCGTTGGGCAGCAGCACCACCTCGCGCGCGTGGGCGCGCCGTACGGCGTCCACCAGCTCCCCGCTGGCGGGCGGCTCCCCGGGGCGCGCGAGCACGGTGGTCGCGCCGGCCTCGGCGTACAGCCCGGCCAGCCCCTCCCCCGGCACGACGGCCACCACGGCCCGCTGCACCCGCTCGCGCGGCGGCCGTTCCCCGCCGGTGTGCACGTCCCCGGCGCCGAAGTGCGTGATCCGGATCCGGTACGGCCGTCCGGCCTCCACCCCGGCCTCCACGGCGGCCCCGGCGTCGTCGACGTGCACATGGACGTTCCACAGACCGTCGCCGCCCACCACCACCAGGGAGTCGCCGAGGGCGTCGAGCCGGGTCCGCAGCCGGTCCACGGCGGCGTCGCCGGCCTCCAGGAGGTAGATGACCTCGAAGGCGGGCCCGCCGGCGAGTTCGGCGCGGCTCTCGGCCCGCGCGTCGGAAACGGCGTCCACGCGCGCGTGCCCGACCGGGCCCGCCACGAACGCGTGCAGGTCGAACGCCGTCGGCGTCTCCCCCGTGAACGCCTCCACCAGCGCCCCGAGCACCGCGACCAGACCCCGTCCGCCGGCGTCCACCACCCCGGCACGCTCCAGTGCGGCCAGTTGGTGCGGAGTCGCCGCGAGCGCCTTGCACGCGCCCTCGTAGGCGGCCCGCGCGACCGCCCCGCAGTCGCCCTCGGCCACCTGGGCGGCGTCCGCCGCGGCCGCGGCGACCGACAGCACGGTGCCCTCCACGGGGTGGGCGACGGCCTGGCGGGCGGCGTCGGCGGCGTGCCGCAGGGCGAGCCGCAGCCCCTCGGCGTCGATGTGAGTCGCCTCACCCTCGGTGAGGACGTGGGCCATGCCGCGCAGCAGTTGCGCCAGGATCGTGCCGGAGTTGCCGCGCGCGCCTATGAGGGCGCCGTGCGCCATCGCGCGGACGGCGTCGGCCAGGGTCGGCACCTCCTCGCCCAGCTCGTAGCCGGCGAAGACGGCCTGCACGGCCCCCGCGGCCGACTCCACCGTCATGTACAGGTTGGTGCCGGTGTCGCCGTCGGCCACCGGGTAGACATTGATCGCGTCGATCTCCTCGCGCGCCCGCCCGAGCGCCCCGAGCGACAGTCCGCACCAGGTGCGTACCGCGAGAGCATCGAAGAATGTCTGCGGCACCTGCGCCACCTGCGCCTCCTTCAGCCGGCCGAACGTGGACGCAGCGTAGACCCCGGAAGGGTGTCCGCCGGAAGAGGGCCGGGGGCGGGGCCCTGAGCTGCCATGCTAGTTTCGTCTAACGGACGCAGCCGTTGTATGCTGCTCCGGTTGCCCGATCCGATCGGGCCATTCCCCTGGCAACGCCACTCAAGATCTCTGATCCTCAGAATCTCGATCCCGGCACGCCGGGATTCAACCGTAAGTGCATCTGAAGTCTTTGGAGTGACCCGTGGCTGCCAACTGCGACGTCTGCGGCAAGGGGCCGGGCTTCGGCAACAACATCTCGCACTCGCACCGCCGTACGTCCCGCCGCTGGAACCCGAACATCCAGCGTGTGCGTACCGTGGTCGGTGGGACGCCGAAGCGCGTGAACGCCTGCACCTCGTGCATCAAGGCCGGCAAGGTCTCGCGCTGACGCACTGTCGCTGAGCGCGCGGCCACCGCTGGTTCGCTGCACAGAGCCGGTCCACCTCAGGGTGGGCCGGCTTTTTGCCGTGCCGGAGAACGCGAACCCCGGCAGACCAGGCCCTGACAAGCTGACCCCATGCGCTTCGGCATCCTCGGCCCCCTGGACGTACGCACCGACGACGGCACCCCCCTCGATCCCGGCGGCCCCCGCCCCCGCGCCCTGCTCACCCTCCTGCTCCTGGACGCCGGACGGCCGGTCTCCACCCGGCGTCTGACCGACGGGCTGTACGGCGCCGAGCCGCCCGCCGGACCCGCCCTCGCCCTCAACCTCGCCCGGCTCGGGGCCCGCGTCACCGTCGTCGAGAAGGCCCCGGACCTGCGCGGCGGCGGCTTCGCGGTCGACTTCCGCGGCCATGTCCACCGTACGGTCCTGACCTCCATGGGCATCTGGGACGAGATCCACGCCCGCCAGACCCACATGGGCCGCCAGACCGTGGTCGACGCCGACGGCAACCCGCGCGTGGACCTGCCCGCCGAACTGATGAGCGGGGACGTGGAGATCTTCCGCGGTGACCTCGCACAGATCATGTACGAGCGCGCCAAGGACGACGTCGAGTACGTCTTCGGCGACTCGATCGCCTCTCTCGCACAGGACGCCGGCGGCGTCGACGTCACCTTCGAGATTGGCGCGCCGCGCCGCTTCGACCTGGTCGTCGGTGCCGACGGGCTGCACTCGAACACCCGTCGGCTCGTCTTCGGCGACGAGTCCCGCTACCTGCGCTTCTTCGACCACTACGTGGCCGGCTTCGACGTCCCCAACCACCTGGGGCTGGACCGCACCGGCCGCGCCTACAGCGAGCCGGGCCGCGGGATCGTCGTCGGCAACTACGACGGCGACCCGGACCGCGCGGGCGCGCTGCTGGTCTTCCGGTCGCAGGAGCTGTCGTACGACCGCCGGGACGTCCCGGCGATCAAGCGGATCCTCATGGAGCGCTTCGCCGGGATGGGCTGGGAGCTGCCCACCGTCCTCAAGGCCCTGGAGGAGACCGACGACCTGTACTTCGACGCGATCGCCCAGATCCACGTCGACCGGCTCGTCAAGGGGCGCGTGGCGCTGCTCGGGGACGCCGGGTACGGGGCGACCATGGGCGGGATGGGGACCGGCACGGCGGTCGTCGGGTCGTATGTCCTCGCCGGTGAACTCGCGCTCGCGGGCGGTGACTTCCGTACCGCGTTCGCCGAGTACGAGACCCGGATCCGGGACTTCGCCAAGGGCTGCCAGAAGATCTCCGGGAACGCGGGCCCGTTCTTCGCCCCGCCGTCCGAACGGCGTATCCGCAGCCGGGACCGCATGTACCGGGTGCTCGCGTCCCGGCCGCTGGCCCGCTTCTTCAAGAGGATGACCGAGAAAGCGGCCACCGACATCAAGCTGAGGGAATATCCCTTCTGAGCGCCCAGCCGTGGTCCACGGGCCCGATCCCGGCGCCGAGCGCGAACCCCGCGGCGATCGCCCCGGTGACGTACTCCTTGGCGGCCGTCACCGCCTCCGGCACGGACTGCCCCTTCGCGAGCTGCGACGCGATCGCGGACGCGAGGGTGCAGCCCGTGCCGTGGGTGTGCCGGTTGTCGTGGCGCGGGGCGCGCAGCAGGAGTTCGTCCCTGCCGTCCGTGAGCAGGTCGACGGCTTCGCCCGGCAGATGACCGCCCTTGATGAGCGCCCACTTCGGCCCGTACGACAGCACGGCCGCCGCGGCCCTGCGCAGATCCGCCTCCGATTCGACGTGCACGCCGGTGAGTTGGGCCACCTCGTCGAGGTTCGGGGTGGCGACGGTGGCCAGCGGCAGCAGCCTGGTGCGGACCGAGTCCAGGGCGGAGGCGGCGAGGAGCGGGTCGCCGTGCTTGGAGACTCCGACCGGGTCGACGACCACGGGTGCTCCGGTACCGGCGAGCAACTCCGCGACCGTCTCCACGAGTTCGGCCGAGGCGAGCATTCCGGTCTTCACCGCGTCGACGCCGATGTCGTCGACCACGCTGCGGTACTGGGCCCGCACGGCCGCCACCGGCAGCTCCCAAGCGCCCTGCACGCCCACGGAGTTCTGGGCGGTCACCGCTGTCAGCACGCTCATGCCGTGCACCCCCAGCGCGAGCATCGTCTTCAGGTCGGCCTGGATCCCGGCCCCGCCGCCGGAGTCGGAGCCCGCGACCGTCAGCACGCGCGGCAGGCTCACGACTCGATGTCCCCGAAGTGGTCCCAGCCGCCCTTGCTCGTCCAGGGCGCCCCGTCGACCGTCACCTGGGGCAGCGCGGACGGGTTGAGGACCTCGCCGATGACCTTCCAGCGGGCGGGAAGCTTCACGTCCGGCGGGAAGGTGGCCACGATCGCGTGGTCCTCGCCGCCGGTCAGCACCCACTGGATGGGGTCGACGCCGACGGCCTGGCCGATGTCGTTCATCTGGGTGGGGATGTCGATCGCGCCGGAGCGGATGTCGATACGCACCTTGCTGGCCTCGGCGATGTGCCCCAGGTCGGCGATCAGTCCGTCGCTCACGTCGCACATCGCGGTCGCGCCGAGGGCGGCGGCGGCCGGGCCCGCGTGGTACGGCGGCTCGGGGCGGCGGTGCGCCTCCACGAACGCCCGTGGTGAGCGGAAGCCGCGGGAGAGCACCGCGTAGCCGGCCGCGGACCAGCCCAGCCAGCCCGTGACGGCGATGAGGTCACCGGGCTGGGCACCGGCCCGGGTGACCGGTTCCTGGTTGCGCAGATCGCCGAGCGCGGTGATCGACACCATGATGGTGTCGCCGCGGACCACGTCGCCGCCGACGACCGAGGCACCGGCCACCTGGCACTCGTCCCGGATGCCGTCCATCAGCTCGCTGGGCCAGGTCACCGGGAGTTCGGCCGGCACCACCAGGCCGAGCAGCAGGGCGGTCGGCACGGCGCCCATGGCGGCGATGTCCGCGAGGTTCTGCGCGGCCGCCTTGCGGCCCACGTCGTAGGCCGTGGACCAGTCGCGGCGGAAGTGCCGGCCCTCCAGCAGGATGTCGGTGCTCGCCACCACCCGGCGGTCGGGCGCGGCGACCACCGCGGCGTCGTCGCCGGGGCCGACCCGGACCGCCGGAGTGGTGGTGAGACGGGAGGTGAGCTCCCTGATGAGCCCGAACTCCCCGAGCTCACCAACAGTGCCCTTCATTGCTCTTACGCCCCTTCTCTGCCTTGCCGTGCCCGCTCGCGCGTCACCGTCGACCTGGATACGGTCGAGGTGACCGTCAACATCTGTCCTGCCTGCACCCCGGCGCGCAAGCCCCTGTCCGCGCAGGTCTCGCCCCGGTGAGCGGCGACGCGATACCGTGGCGTTCCTTTTCCCCACATGATCCTCGTGGCCGCCCTGGAGGTTCCGTGGTACAGGCGTACATCCTGATCCAGACGGAGGTCGGCAAAGCGTCGACCGTCGCCGAGACGATCAGCAAGATCCCCGGCGTCATCCAGGCCGAGGATGTGACAGGACCGTACGACGTCATCGTGCGCGCGCAAGCCGACACAGTCGATGAGCTGGGTCGCATGGTGGTCGCGAAGGTCCAGCAAGTGGACGGCATCACGCGCACCCTGACCTGCCCGGTCGTCCATCTGTAGCCCCCGTCTACCCTTGGCCGGTGAACATCTTCCGTCACCGGCCATCCGGTCTGCCCGCGCTCGCCGCGCTGATGATCGCGGCAGTGGGCTGCTCATCAGCAGACGACGCCCCGTCGGCGGCGGTTCCCAGTCCGGGCGGGGCGGTTGCGAAGCTGTGCCGTCGCCTCGACGGGGTGCTGCCGAAGAAGGTCGACGGACTCACGCGCCGTGACCCCGAGCCCTCGTCCGCGCTGACCGCGGGCTGGGGGGACCCGGCGATCATACTGCGCTGCGGTGTTTCGCGACCCGCGAAGATGGCCGACCCGGAAGCCGACGGGGTTGAGGTGAACGGGGTGGGGTGGCTGTTGGAACAGCGGGCCGACAAATCGTTTCGGTTCACGACGACGTTGCGGAAGGCGTATGTCGAGGTGACGATCCCCGCAAAGCGGACGGGCGATGGCATGGCACCGTTGGTGAGCTTGGCGCCTGCCGTCAAGAAGGCGATTCCGGAGGGGATTGCCGACTAGTCGCCGTACGTGGAGCCGTCGCGTGTCGGGTGCCGGTGCGTTGTGGCTCATCGCGCCCACGCGGCGGAGCCGCATATCGAATACAGCCCCGCGCCCCTTTCGGGGCGCTCCGGCTCGGGGCGATCACTAGCGAAGCCCTGTCGAACGGTTCAGGGCTGCCCGGATCAGGCGGTCGATCAGGTCCGGGTAGCTGATGCCCGTGGCCTGCCACATCTGGGGGTACATCGAGATCGGGGTGAAGCCGGGCATCGTGTTGATCTCGTTGATGACGAAGTCGCCGGTCTCCGTGAGGAAGAAGTCGGCGCGGACCAGGCCCTCGCAGGACGCGGCCTCGAAGGCGTCCACCGCGAGCTTCTGGACCTCGGCGGTCTCCTCGGGGGTGAGGGGGGCCGGGACGATGCCGGGGGTGGAGTCGATGTACTTGGCCTCGAAGTCGTAGTAGGCGTGCTCCGACGGCGGCGGGATCTCTGCGGGGACCGAGGCGCGCGGACCGTCCTCGAACTCCAGGACGCCGACCTCGATCTCACGGCCGTGCACGGCCGCCTCGATGAGGATCTTCGGGTCGTGGGACTGGGCCTCGGCGATCGCCTCGTCCAGGCCGGAGAGGTCGTCGACCTTGGTGATGCCGATCGACGAGCCCGCGCGCGCGGGCTTCACGAACAGCGGCCAGCCGTGCTCGCCGGCGAAGTCGACGATCCGCTTGCGGGCGGCGGACTCCTGCTGCTGCCACTCGCGGGGGCGGATCACCAGGTACGGGCCGACGGCGAGCCCGAAGGAGGTGAACACCCGCTTCATGTACTCCTTGTCCTGGCCGACGGCCGAGGCGAGCACGCCCGAGCCGACGTACGGGACACCGGACAGCTCCAGGAGGCCCTGGAGGGTGCCGTCCTCGCCGAACGGGCCGTGCAGCACCGGGAAGACCACGTCGACCTCGCCGAGCGCCTTCGGCACCGAGCCGGGCTCGCTGTAGACGACCTCGCGGCTGGCGGGGTCGACGGGGAGGATCACGCCGCCCTCGGTGGACTCGGCGAGGTCGCCGACCTCGGGGGTACGGCGTTCGGTGATCGCCATGCGTTCGGGTTCGTCGGCCGTGAGCACCCAGCGGCCTTCCCGGGTGATGCCGATCGGCAGGACGTCGTACTTCGTCCGGTCGATGGCGTTCAGGACGGCTCCGGCGGTGACCGTGGAGATCCCGTGCTCGGAGCTGCGGCCACCGAAGACGACGGCCACGCGCGGCTTGCGAGCGGGCTGCTCAGGGCTCTGGGGGAGGTTCTCGGTGCTCATATCGCGTTGAGAGTACCCGGTGGTAGGGCCCCGAGACAGCGTCCGCCGCGTGCCGTGGCTCAGCGTCGTTCGGGCTTCGCGCTGCGCGACATCAGCTCCTTGAGAGCGACCACCGGCGGCTTGCCCTCGTGCACGATGTCCACGACCGTCTCGGTGATCGGCATCTCCACGCCGTGCCGGCGGGCCAGATCGGCCACGGACTCGCAGGACTTGACGCCCTCGGCGGTCTGCTTGGTGACCGCGATGGTCTCCTCCAGGGTCATGCCCTTGCCGAGGTTGGTGCCGAAGGTGTGGTTGCGGGAGAGCGGGGAGGAGCAGGTGGCCACCAGGTCGCCGAGCCCGGCGAGTCCCGAGAAGGTCAGCGGGTCGGCGCCCAGGGCGCTGCCGAGCCGCGCGGTCTCCGCGAGACCGCGCGTGATGAGCGAGCCCTTGGCGTTGTCGCCGAGCCCCATGCCGTCGGCGATGCCCACGGCGAGGCCGATGACGTTCTTCACCGCACCGCCCAGCTCGCACCCGATCACGTCGGTCTCGGTGTACGGCCGGAAGTACGGCGTGTGGCAGACCGCCTGGAGCCGCTGGGCGACCGTCTCGTCGGTGCAGGCGACCACGGCGGCGGCCGGCATCCGGGCCGCGATCTCCCGGGCGAGGTTGGGTCCGGTGACCACCGCGATACGGGTCGGCTCGACCTTGGCGACGTCCGCGATGACCTCGCTCATCCGCATGGTGGTGCCGAGTTCGATGCCCTTCATCAGGGACACCAGGATCGTGCGGGGCGCGAGCAGCGGTGCCCAGTCGGCGAGGTTGGCCCGCATGGTCTGGGACGGCACCGACAGGACGGTGAAGTCGGCACCGGCGGCCGCCTCGGCGGGGTCGGTGGTGGCCCGCAGGTTCTCGGGGAGTTCCACGCCGGGCAGGTAGTCGGGGTTGGTACGGCCGGAGTTGATCGCCTCCGCCACCTCCGCGCGCCGCGCCCACAGGGTGACCTCGCACCCCGCGTCGGCGAGCACCATCCCGAAGGCCGTACCCCACGAACCCGCGCTGAAGACCGCCGCCTTGGCAGGCATGCTCACTTGCCGCTCTCCTCTTCCAGACCGCTCTGCGCACGCGTGCGGCGCCGCTGCTCGATCCGCACCTGGCGTGGATCGTAGGGGGTCTCGGGAGCCTTCTCGCCGCGGATCTCCTCAAGCTGGCGGGTGATGGCCGCCATGATGACCTCGGTCGCCTCCTTGAGGAGGTCCTGGGTCATCTCCTTGCCGTAGAAGCGGGTGAGGTCGACCGGCGGGCCGGCGAGGACGTGGTGCGTCTTGCGGGGCAGCAGATCGAGCTTCTTGGCGTACGGCGGGAGCAGTTCGTTGGCACCCCACTGGGCGACCGGGATCACGGGGCACTTGGTCTGCAGCGCGACGCGGGCGGCACCGGTCTTGGCGGTCATGGGCCACTGGTCCGGGTCGCGGGTGATCGTTCCCTCGGGGTAGAAGGCGACGCACTCGCCGCGCTCCACGGCGTCGATCGCGGCCCGGAAGGCGCTGAGCGCGTCGGTGGACTCGCGGTAGACCGGGATCTGGCCGGTGCCCCGCATGGCGGCGCCGACGAATCCCTTCTTGAAAAGGCCGCTCTTCGCGAGGAATCGCGGAACACGGCCGGTGTTGTACTGATAGTGAGCGTAGGCGAAGGGGTCGATGTGGGAATTGTGGTTCACCGCGGTGATAAAACCGCCCTCGGCCGGAATGTTCTCCATTCCGCGCCAGTCCCGCTTGATCAGAACCACCAGCGGAGGTTTGCAGAGCACCGCAGCGAAGCGGTACCAGAAGCCGATTCTCCGGCGGGGCACGCGGACACCTTCCTCTAGGACTTCTTCCCGGCCTGGGATCGGGAAGAAGTGTGGCCCCGGCCCGCCGGCCTGTCGAGAACACCGTACGCCTCGGTGTCACGGCCACCCCGTGAGCCCGGGTGACAATGAGGCAACAAGGGAGGGACGGTACGACTGTGCAGTGGACCTTGGTCATCCCGCTCAAGCCGCTTGCTCGCGCCAAGAGCAGGCTCGCGGACACCGCGGCGGACGCTGTGCGTCCGTCACTGGCCCTCGCCTTCGCCCAGGACACGGTGGCGGCTGCCCTGGCCTGCCAGTCGGTGAAGGATGTGGCGGTCGTCACGGACGACACGCTTGCCGGGCGCGAACTGTCGGCGCTGGGCGCGCGCATCGTCCCGGACACCCCGGGAAGCGGCCTGAACGCGGCGCTGCGGCACGGGGCGGCGGCCGTCCGGGCGTCGCGTCCGGAAAGCCCCGTGGCGGCCCTGAACGCCGACCTCCCGGCCGTCCGCCCACTGGAATTGGCCCGAGTCCTCGACGCGGCCGCGGAATTCCCGCGCGCTTTTCTCCCGGACGCGGCGGCAATCGGCACCACCCTGTTGGCAGCTGCCCCCGGCCATGAATTGGCGCCCGCATTCGGGCTGGATTCCCGCGCCCGGCACGCCGCGTCGGGCGCCGCGGAACTCCGGCTGGTGGGCGTGGACTCGGTACGCCAGGACGTGGACACCGGCGCGGACCTGCGAGCGGCCCTGGCCCTGGGTGTGGGCCCCCGCACCGCCACAGTGGCGGCCCGCCTGCTGATCCCGGACCAGTAGGCTGCGCTCATGCAGGCGACCGCATACACGTACGACCCCGAGACCCGCAGCGGTCAGGTACTGCTCGACGACGGAACGCCCGTGGCGTTCGACGCAGCGGCCTTCGAGGCGGGCGGCCTGCGGCTGCTCAGGCCGGGGCAGCGGGTGCGCGTTGAAACGGAGGGGACCGGAGCCGACCTCCGCGTCACTCTGGTCACGTTGCAGACGTTCTGAGGCGTAACCAACCAGGGGCGCGGGGCTGTATTCGATATGCGGCTCCGCCGCGTGGGCGCGACCAGCCCCCACCCAGTCGCACCCCAAACGCAAAGCACTCCTGAACACACCGCGGGCCGGACTCCCCCAGGGAATCCGGCCCGTCGCGTGAGTATCCCGGCGCCCCGCCCTCAGCGAGCGGCCGTCGTCTTCTTCGCCGTGGCCTTGCGAGCCGTCGACTTCTTGGCCGGCGCCTTCTTGGCGGTGACCTTCTTGGCCGGCGCCTTCTTCGCGGCCGTCTTCTTCGCCGTGGCCGTGGTCTTCTTCGCCGCCCCCGTCGTCTTCTTGGCCGTGGTCTTCTTCGCGGCGGCTGCCGTGGTCTTCTTCGCCGTCGTCGTCTTCTTCGCGGCGGCCGTGGTCTTCTTCGCCGCCCCCGTCGTCTTCCTGGCGGTGGTCTTCTTCGCCGCGGCCTTCTTGACCGTCGCCGAAGCGGCGCCGGTCAGGCTGCCCTTGGGCGCCTTCTTGACCGAGACCTCGCCGCCGCGCGGGAGCTTCTTGGAGCCGCTCACCAGATCCTTGAAGCCCTGGCCGGCACGGAAGCGCGGCACGGAGGTCTTCTTGACCCGAACCCGCTCGCCCGTCTGGGGGTTACGGGCGTAGCGGGCGGGGCGGTCCACCTTCTCGAAGGACCCGAAGCCGGTGACCGAGACCCGCTCACCCGCGACGACCGCGCGGACGATGGCGTCCAGGACATGGTCGACAGCATCGGCGGCCTGCTGGCGGCCGCCCATCTTGTCGGCAATCGCTTCTACGAGCTGCGCCTTGTTCACGTCTTCCCCTTCGGAGACATCGCCAGAACGAATGTGTTCAAGCTTTTTCGCACGTTAGGCAGATATATACCGCAAATCAAACACGAAACGGGCTTATCACCCTCGTGCCGCAACGGATTCGGCCTGCTCGTACGGTCCGGTCAGCGGTCCTCTTCGGGGATTCGCCCCGCGTCGAGGTCCTCGTTGAACCGTTCGAGCCGCCTTGCCGCGTCGACGACGTCGTGTTTGGCCGCGGCCGTAATGACCAGCAGCTTCCGGGTCAGCGCCATCCGTACGCCCTCCGGGACTTGCAGTGCGCGCACTTTTGTGTGCGCTTCCTTGAGTTGGCCCGCGACCGCCGCATAGAGCTGGAGTTGGCCGTCGTGTTCCATGCACAGATTGTGCCATCTGGGGCGAGTTGTCGCCTGCGCAGGGTGCAACTGCCGCCTCAAATGGCCTTCCGAGCACTTGCGGAAGCCACGGACACAGCACTCACTTACCCCGACAACATCCGCCCTAACGTGGGAAGTTGGCAAGACCTGCGACAACGCGAGCGCCCGTTCGGGTGCAGACATGGCTGTACCCCCAATCGTGGCGATCGGGGGTACAGGCGGAGTGTTGCGGTGGCTGAAACCAGCCGTATTCAGATGTGGCGGTTCACGCCCGAAGCGGGCTCCGGCTCAGACCTGCAGCGTCCTCGGCTTGTACGACGGCCGCTTGGCCTCGTACGCGGCGATGTCCGCCTCGTCCCGGAGGGTGATGGAGATGTCGTCCAGGCCGTTCAGCAGCCGCCAGCGGGAGTTCTCGTCCAGCTCGAAGGAGGCGGTGACGCCCTCGGCGCGCACCTCGCGGTTCTCCAGGTCGACGGTGATCTCGACCTCGGGGTCGTTCTCGGAGAGCTCCTGCAGCGCCTCCACGATCTTCTGGTCCAGGACCACCGTGAGCAGGCCGTTCTTCAGCGAGTTGCCCCGGAAGATGTCGGCGAAGCGGGAGGAGATCACGGTCTTGAAGCCGTAGTTCTGCAGCGCCCAGACCGCGTGCTCACGGGAGGAGCCGGTGCCGAAGTCGGGGCCGGCCACCAGGACGGTGGCACCCTGCCGCTCGGGGCGGTTGAGGATGAAGTTCTCGTCCTTGCGCCAGGCCTCGAACAGACCGTCCTCGAAGCCGTCCCGGGTCACCTTCTTGAGCCAGTGAGCAGGGATGATCTGGTCGGTGTCGACGTTGGAGCGGCGCAGCGGGACGGCCCGGCCGGTGTGCGTGGTGAATGCTTCCATGGCTGATCAGACTCCAGCGGGCGTACGAGCGTCGGACAGGTCGGCCGGGGAGGCCAGGTGGCCCAGGACGGCGGTTGCGGCCGCGACCTGCGGCGACACCAGGTGGGTGCGGCCGCCCTTGCCCTGCCGGCCCTCGAAGTTGCGGTTGGAGGTGGACGCGGAGCGCTCACCGGGGGCCAGCTGGTCGGGGTTCATGCCGAGGCACATCGAGCAGCCCGCGTGCCGCCATTCGGCGCCGGCCTCCTTGAAGACCACGTCCAGGCCCTCGGAGACTGCCTGCAGACCGACCCGCGCGGAGCCGGGGACGACCAGCATCCGTACGCCGTCGGCGACTTTGCGGTCCTTGAGGATGTCGGCGGCGGCGCGCAGGTCCTCGATGCGGCCGTTGGTGCACGAGCCTACGAAGACGGTGTCCACGTTGATGGAGCGCAGCGGCTGGCCGGCCTCCAACCCCATGTACTCCAGGGCCTTTTCGGCGGCGAGGCGCTCCGAAGCGTCTTCGTACGAAGCCGGGTCGGGGACGTCCGCCGAAAGCGGCGCGCCCTGGCCGGGGTTGGTGCCCCAGGTGACGAACGGCGACAGCGCGGCGGCGTCGATGTGCACCTCGGCGTCGAAGACCGCGTCGTCGTCGGTGCGCAGCGTCTTCCAGTACGCCACCGCCGCGTCCCAGTCCTCGCCCTCGGGGGCGTGGGCGCGGCCCTTCAGGTACGCGAAGGTGGTCTCGTCGGGGGCGATCATGCCCGCGCGGGCGCCGGCCTCGATCGACATGTTGCAGATGGTCATGCGGGCCTCCATCGAGAGCTTCTCGATGGCGGAGCCGCGGTACTCCAGGATGTAGCCCTGGCCGCCACCCGTGCCGATCTTGGCGATGATCGCCAGGATCAGGTCCTTGGCGGTGACGCCCTCGGGCAGCTCGCCGTCGACCGTGATGGCCATGGTCTTCGGGCGGGCCAGCGGCAGCGTCTGGGTGGCCAGCACGTGCTCCACCTGGGAGGTGCCGATGCCGAACGCCAGCGCGCCGAAGGCGCCGTGCGTGGAGGTGTGCGAGTCACCGCAGACGACCGTCGTGCCCGGCTGCGTCAGGCCCAGCTGCGGGCCGACGACGTGCACGACACCCTGCTCGACGTCGCCCAGCGGGTGCAGGCGCACCCCGAATTCGGCGCAGTTCTTGCGCAGCGTCTCCAGCTGGGCGCGGGACACGGGGTCCGCGATGGGCTTGTCGATGTCGAGGGTCGGGGTGTTGTGGTCCTCGGTCGCGATGGTGAGGTCGAGGCGGCGCACCTGGCGGCCGTTCTGGCGCAGCCCGTCGAAGGCCTGCGGGCTGGTCACCTCGTGCAGCAGGTGCAGATCGATGAAGAGGAGGTCGGGCTCGCCCTCGGCGCGCCGGACGACGTGGTCGTCCCAGACCTTCTCCGCGAGTGTCCTACCCATCGCTTTCCCTCCGGCCGGCAGACGTGCACCGGCCCAACTAGAGATCTTGAGGAAGCGGCTGCCCGTGTACCGGGCCCCTGAAGTCGTGGTTCCGGGCGTCCGCCGCCGGGCCCGTTGGTCTGCGGGCCACTGTGTGATTCCAGGGTGGCGCGTTCCACGGAAAATTGAACTTGCGTTTCACAGAGTGAGACGTGAGTATCGTTTCATGGACAACAGTAGCGGCGTCGGCGTTCTGGACAAGGCGGCCCTTGTCCTCAGCGCTCTGGAGTCCGGTCCGGCCACCCTCGCGGGTCTGGTCGGGGCCACCGGACTGGCACGACCCACGGCCCACCGACTGGCCGTGGCTCTGGAACACCACCGCATGGTGGCACGCGACATGCAGGGCCGTTTCATTCTCGGTCCGCGACTCGCGGAACTGGCCGCGGCGGCCGGAGAGGACCGCCTGCTGGCGACGGCCGGCCCGGTGCTCACGCATCTCCGTGACATCACCGGAGAGAGCGCGCAGCTCTATCGCCGCCAGGGCGACATGCGCATCTGCGTGGCCGCCGCGGAACGCCTGTCCGGCCTGCGGGACACGGTCCCGGTCGGCTCCACCCTCACGATGAAGGCCGGCTCCTCGGCACAGATCCTGATGGCCTGGGAGGAGCCGGAGCGGCTGCACCGCGGTCTCCAGGGCGCCCGCTTCACGGCGACGGCCCTCTCGGGCGTCCGCCGCCGCGGCTGGGCCCAGTCCATCGGGGAGCGCGAGCCGGGCGTCGCGTCGGTGTCGGCGCCGGTACGGGGGCCCTCCAACCGCGTGGTCGCCGCCGTCTCCGTCTCCGGCCCCATCGAGCGCCTGACCCGCCACCCCGGCCGCATGCACGCCCAGGCGGTCATCGACGCCGCCGCCCGCCTCTCCGAGGCCCTGCGCCGCACGGGCTGACAAACAGAGCTCCCGCCGAGGAGAGGCCGGCCTCAACGCCGCGGCAGGCCTTTCCCGACGGGAGCGAAACGCCCCGTAAGGGGCGCGGGCAACTGCGCGATCAGCCACACGCGACCCGCATCCTCCCAACCCTCCCACCGCGCGAAGCCACGGCGAGGAATGTGCCCCCACAGGCCGCCAGCCGTCCGCCACGCCGTCGTGGCCTGTCGCGCCCACGCGGCGGTAGCCGCATATCAAACACAGCCCCGCGCCCCCTGACGGGGCGCTCACTCACGCAGATCGATGGGCGAACCGGTCCTTCGCGTAGCGCCCCCGGCGCTCCACCGGTACCACTCCGCTCGCCGCGCCCAGGCCGAACTCCGGCATGTCGAAGTAGATCGACTCGTACGAGCCCTCGGGCGCGACGTACGTCTCGTGCCACAGGCCCACGTGCTGCCGCAGCTTCCCCGCCCGCTCCTTGCGGTTCACGATGCTCCACATCCCGTGGTGGAGCATGTCCGGCGAACTCGCGTACGCGTACAGCTTCTCCTTGGACTCCCAGTACTGGACGACGTAGTACGTCCGCGGTGAGGCCGTCAGCAGGATGCGCCCCAGCAGTCCACGGGCAGGGTCCCGCGCAAGCTCCCCCAGCATGCGGAACATCGACCGCATGACCGGGAACCACTGGTGCACCGCCCAGAAGTGGTTGATCCGCATGCCGATGAGCAGCACCACCACATCACCCTCGGCCGCCGCGGTCGTACGGCCCGGTACCGGCTTCGCGAACATGACCGTCCCCCTCATCAGATAGCGTCACTATCCTTCTGTCGATGCTTGGATAGTGGCACTTACCAAGGAGGCGCGCAAGACATGCGGCTTGCCCGGTTGAGCGAGCGCAGCGGGGTGTCCGCCGCGACGATCAAGTACTACCTGCGCGAGGGGCTGTTGCCGCCGGGCCGCCAGGTCAACGCCACGACCGCGGAGTACGGCGAGGAGCACCTGCGGCGGCTGCGGCTGGTGCGGGCGATGATCCAGGTGGGCCGGATCCCCGTGGCGACGGTCCGCGAGGTGCTCGGACACGTCGACGACGACTCGCTGGGCCGCACGATCCGGGTGGGCGCCGCCCTGTGGGCGCTGCCGCAGCTGCCGGAGCCGGACGAGGACGACGAGTACGTGCGGGCCGCGCACCGGGAGGCCCACGCCCTGCTGGACGTCCTCGGCTGGGAGAACGCCAGTCAGCTGACGACCATCTCCCCCGCGTACCGCCAGTTGGTGGTGGCGTTGGCCGCGTTCCGCCGGCTCGGCTACGACTGGGACGCGGAACTCCTCGTGACCCACGCGAAGTTGATGCACCAGGCGGCAATCGCCGACCTGGACTTCCTGGAGACGCATCCCTCGGAGGAGGAGAAGGTGGAGGCCGCGGTGGCCAGCGCGGTGCTGGTGGAGCCGATGCTCCAGGCACTGCACCGACTGGCCCAGGAGGAGGAGTCGGCCCGGCGCTACGGCTTCGAGTAGGGCGCCGTACGCCACGAGAAAGGCCCTCCGCCGAAGCGGAGGGCCTTTCGAACGTACCCCCGACCGGATTCGAACCGGCGCTACCGCCTTGAGAGGGCGGCGTGCTAGGCCGCTACACAACGGGGGCGTGGACACTGCGTTTCCGCAGGTCCGAGCTGGTCTACCTGGACTCGAACCAAGACTAACTGAACCAGAATCAGTCGTGCTGCCAATTACACCATAGACCAATGATGGTTTAGACCAGTTCGTACCCCCGACCGGATTCGAACCGGCGCTACCGCCTTGAGAGGGCGGCGTGCTAGGCCGCTACACAACGGGGGCCCTAGCGATCATCCGTGGAAGATCTCCGTACCCCCGACCGGATTCGAACCGGCGCTACTGCCTTGAGAGGGCAGCGTGCTAGGCCGCTACACAACGGGGGCTTTGCAGATGAGCTCTGCGAGCTGGCCTACCTGGACTCGAACCAAGACTAACTGAACCAGAATCAGTCGTGCTGCCAATTACACCATAGGCCACTGGAACGCAAGCCCCTGAGGGGATCTTGTTCTAGTTTTCGCGCCTCCGGTTCCGGCCTTTCGGCCCGCTCCCCGGCGGCGCAGGAAGAACATTACCTGAAGGTGGACGGGGCTCCAAAACGGGTATCGGCGCGGAGGATCGCGGGCAGTTCGGCGAGGGAGGCGATCCGGTGCGGGCCGAGGGATGGGTCGGCCCTGGTGGCCGGGCCCGCGGAGAGTCCGTAGCGGTCGATCCACACCGACAGCAGTCCGGCGTCGGCGGCGCCGCGCCCGTCGATCTCCGGGTGGTCCCCGACGTACGCGACCTGGTGCGGCGCGAGTTCCAGGGCCTCGCAGACCGCCAGGAAGGCGGCGGCAGCGGGCTTGGAGACGCCCAGTTCGGCGGCGCAGAGCACGGCCTCGAACCGGTCGTGGACGCCGAGCGTGCGCAGCTTGTGGTCCTGGACGTGCAGGCTGGAGTTGGAGAGCACGGCGTGCCGGTAGCCGGCCGCGAGGGCGTCCAGGGCGGGCAGGACGTCCGGGAAGAGGGCCCAGACGGCCTCGTAGTGCGTCCGGTACCGGCGGAACCAGTCGTCGGCCTCGGCGTCGGTCAGCCGCGCCTCCAGGAACACCCGCACCCGGTCGCGGCGCTGGCCCTCGAAGGAGACCTCGCCCGCCGAGAACCGCGCCCACTGCTGGTCGGTGATCTCCCGCCACCGCACCAGCGCCGCCTCCGCGCTCCCCCAGCCGGCGAGCAGCCCCTCCGCCGCCAGATGCGCCCGCATGCCCTCGCGGTCGGCGGTGGTGTAGTCGAAGAGGGTGTCGTCGACGTCCCAGACCACGGCGCGAATGCTCATGGCTGCGACAGTAGCGCGGGCTGTCATGCTGAGGGGCATGACCGAGTACCGCGTCCAGTTCACCGTCGAAGCGCGTGCGACGTACGACAACCTGCCCGAGGAGCGGCGGGCGCAGCTGGACAGGGCCGTGCGGGTACTCGCGCGTGACCCGTTCCGGAAGAACGCGACCGCCCCGCTGGGCCCGGCCGAGAATCTGCGCCGGGCCTATGTGACTCCCGGCATGATGCTGGAGTACGTGGTCGCGGGTCCCCGCATGGTCGTCGTCGTCCTGGAGGTCTTCGACGAGTTCGCGTACCTGGTCGACGAGGCCGATGCGGTCTGATGCCGACGCGTGAGGGGCGGCACCCGATCCGGGTGCCGCCCCTCACGCATGTCCCGGCGTCACGCCGCCAGCTTCGCCAGCGCCGCGTCGATCCTCGCCAGGGTCTTCTCCTTGCCCAGGACCTCCAGCGACTCGAAGAGCGGCAGGCCGACCGTGCGGCCGGTGACGGCCACCCGGACCGGGGCCTGGGCCTTGCCGAGCTTGAGGCCGTGGGCCTCGCCGGCGGCCAGGACGGCCTCCTTCAGGGACTCGGGGGAGGTCCAGTCGGCCGACTCCAGCCGCTCCCGGGCCGTGGCCAGAAGGGCGTCGCTGCCCTCCTTCATCGCCTTGGTCCAGGACGCCTCGTCCGCGACCGGCTCCGCCAGGAACAGGAAGTCGACGTTCTCGGTGATCTCCGAGAGGACCTTCAGACGGGTCTGCGCGTGCGGGGCGATCGCCTGCCACTTGGCCTCGTCGAAGTCCTCCGGGGCCCAGGGGGCGAAGGGAGCCTTCAGCCAGGGGGCGCAGCGCTCCGTGAAGTCCTTCACGTCCAGCAGCCGGATGTGGTCGGCGTTGATCGCCTCGCACTTCTTCAGGTCGAAGCGGGCCGGGTTGGGGTTCACGTCGGAGATGTCGAAGGCCGCGACCATCTCCTGGACCGTGAAGATGTCCTGGTCGGCGGAGAGCGACCAGCCCAGCAGGGAGAGGTAGTTGAGCAGGCCCTCGGGCAGGAAGCCCTGCTCGCGGTAGAGGTTCAGGGACGCCTGCGGGTCGCGCTTCGACAGCTTCTTGTTGCCCTCGCCCATGACGTAGGGGAGGTGACCGAAGGCCGGGATCTGCTTCGCGATGCCGAGCTCGGTCAGCGCCTTGTAGAGGGCGACCTGGCGCGGGGTGGAGGAGAGCAGGTCCTCGCCGCGCAGGACGTGGGTGATCTCCATCAGGGCGTCGTCGACCGGGTTGACCAGCGTGTACAGCGGGGCGCCGTTGGCCCGGACGATGCCGTAGTCCGGGACGTTCTCCGGGGTGAAGGTCAGCTCGCCGCGGACCAGGTCGGTGAAGGTGATCGTCTCGTCGGGCATCCGGAAGCGCACGATCGGCGTACGGCCCTGGGCCTTGTACTCCGCCACCTGCTCGGCGGTGAGGTCGCGGCAGTGGCCGTCGTAACCGGACGGCCTGCCGGCGGCGCGGGCGGCCTCGCGGCGGCTGTCCAGCTCCTCCTGGGAGCAGTAGCAGTGGTAGGCGTGGCCGGCGTCCAGCAGCTTGGCGGCGACGTCGGCGTAGATGTCCATGCGCTGCGACTGGCGGTACGGCGCGTGCGGGCCGCCGACCTCGGGGCCCTCGTCCCAGTCGAAGCCCAGCCAGCGCATCGCGTCGAGCAGCTGGTTGTACGACTCCTCCGAGTCGCGGGCCGCGTCGGTGTCCTCGATGCGGAAGACCAGGGTGCCCTGGTGGTGCCGGGCGAACGCCCAGTTGAACAAGGCGGTGCGGACCAGGCCCACGTGGGGGTTACCGGTGGGGGAAGGACAGAAACGTACGCGAACGGGAGTGCCGGGTGCGCTAGCCACGCTTGACAACCTTGTTGGTGAGAGTGCCGATGCCTTCGATGGTGACGGCGACCTCGTCGCCGACGTGGAGGGGGCCGACCCCTGCCGGGGTGCCGGTGAGGATGACGTCGCCGGGGAGCAGCGTCATGGCCTCGGTGATGTTGACGATCAGGTCCGCGATGGAGTGGATCATCTCGCTCGTTCGGCCGAGCTGGCGCTGTTCGCCGTCGACCGTGAGCTGGATCGTCAGGTCGGACGCGGTCGCGAGGTCCAGGTCCGTCTCCACCCAGGGGCCGAGCGGGCAGGAGGTGTCGAAGCCCTTGGCCCGGGCCCACTGCTTCTCGCGCTTCTGGACGTCGCGGGCGGTGACGTCGTTGGCGCAGGTGTAGCCGAGGATCACGTCCGCGACCCGCTCGCGCGGGACCTCGCGGCACATGCGGCCGATGACCACGGCCAGTTCGGCCTCGTGGTGGAGGTCCTGGGAGAAGGACGGGTACTGGATGTCGTCGCCGGGGCCGATCACCGAGGTGGACGGCTTGAAGAAGGCGAAGGGGGCGTCCGGGACCTCGTTGCCCAGCTCCTTCGCGTGCTCCGCGTAGTTGCGGCCGTAGGCGACGACCTTGTTGGGAAGCACCGGCGGGAGCAGCCGGACCTTGCTCAGCGGGACCTTCGTACCGGAGAGCTCGAAGTCCGCGAACGGAATGCCCTTGATGATGTCGAGGACGAGTTCGTCCTGCTTGTCGCCCTCGACGGCGCCGAAGGCGACGTTCCCGTCGATGGAGAACCTGGCGATGCGCACGGGATCCTGGCGCCCCTCACTGAGCCGGCTGGAGTCTGACGCTCCAGGCTAACGCGGTGAGGGGTGGCCGCCGCGGAATAACCCGGTCAACGGGTGGATGAGTGATCGCCGGCCGGGTCCCGTACTACTCCGCGACCGAGGTCCCGACGGGGATCTCCATGAGGATCGTGCGCCGGGGGTTGGCGGTCTGGGAGGGGAGATCCAGGGAGTGCTCGGGCAGCTCGGGGATCTGCAGTTCCTCGGCGTCCTTGAGGTGGGCGAGGGTGGTGCGGCGGGGGTTGGCTATGTTGTGGAACATCATCGTCGTCTTCACGGTTGCAGTGGACCCCGTCATGTGTGGGTTGGCAGAGACTTCCCTCTTGTAAAGCGCCAGGCTAAACATCGAATTCCCGGCCGAAGCCGCCAAGAGCCCTGCATCAGCATGTGAGTTTGCTCACGGGGGCATGGGCAAAGCGGTCATTTCGGGCCCACAACTCACCGCAACGAAACGGACATTGACGAACTGAAGCTGTCATTCCGCTCCTGATCATGGCGACTGGGACACGGTCCACGCGCCAGCAACTGACAGGGATACGTCCGGTATGTACGCGATCGGCTTCCACATCTCGTAACGTGTCACTCACACGCTGTCACAGAGGTCACAGCTCGGTCCACGGCCCTTGTTGGAGATCCGGCACTGTGCTGGAATTCCACGGACCGCCGCAGGATCGAGCCGGCGCGCAGGGGGCGCGAAAGCGCCGAGTGGCGGTGAGACAGGGGGAGCCAGCGCCGGTCACACTCACGACCACCAGGGGGCGCATTCAGGGCGCTCCCCGTACAACGCCGACACCGTGTCCTTCCGTTACCGGAAGGGCGCCTGGTCCAGAGGTTGCGACGCTAGTGCAGGGACGTTTCAAGAGGGATGGCAGCGCTCCGGCGGAGCCGGAGGCGCACGGCGGGACCGACCGCGGTTCCTCGCCCCAGCACGCCCAGAATCCGGGCCCGGCTCCGGCCGGTGGTGTGGGTGACGGCGGTGAGCGCTCCGGGCGCCCCGCCGTGTCGGCGTCTTCGGGCCCCCAGCCGGCCGCCGCTCCGCCGACTCCGGCGATCAAGCCCGCGAAGGGCCCGTCCAACCCCGGCTCGCGCCTGGCCCTGCGCAACTGGCGTATCTCCACGCGCCTGGTGTCGCTGCTCGCGCTCCCCGTGGTGGCGGCGACGACGCTGGGCGCGGTGCGCATCAACCAGTCGCTCGACGACATCCAGCAGCTCGACAACATGAAGCTGCTGACGGACATGACCAAGCAGGCGACCGAGCTGGCCGCCGCGCTCCAGAACGAGCGCGACGAGACGGCCGGTCCGCTGGCGCACGGCGCGTCGCCCACGAGCGTCGCGGTCAAGGGCTACGAGGACAAGACCGACCGCGCCCGCGACAACTTCCTCAACGCCTCCGAGGAAATCGACACCGCGAGCAAGAACGGTCAGCTCCAGGGCGTCCGCGACAGCCTCGTCGGCCTGGCCGGCCAGCTGGACGACCTGGCGAAGATCCGCAAGGACGCCTATCAGCAGAAGGAGAACTCGACCCAGACGGTCGAGGCCTACCACCGGCTGATCACCCAGCTGATCGACCTCTCGCAGGACATGGCGCAGGCCTCCAGCAACCCGGAGATGATCCAGCGCACCCGCGCCCTGGCGGCGTTCTCCACCGCCAAGGAGTACGCGTCGGTGCAGCGCGCCGTCATCGCCGCGGCCCTGCCGGCCAACGGCACGAGCGCCGGTGACCTCTCCGAGAACGACCGTCTGTACGGCGAGTCGGCCCAGGAGAGCGAGACCTCCGAGCTGACGATCTTCCGGAAGATCTACGCCGGCAACGCGGCCGACCTGCTCAGCCCGATCGACGGGAACAACCCGACGATCGAGGCCGCGGACACCTACGCCAAGCGTGCGCTCGGCGCCGAGAACGGTCTGAACGAGCTCAGCAGGCGGTCGTACCTCGACTGGGTCGACGACAGCTCGACCAAGATCGACCAGATGGAGAAGATCGAGCACACCCTGCTTGAGGACATGGAGCAGAAGGCGCGCGAGCTGCGCGCCTCCTCCGAGCAGTCGGCGATCATCTCCGGTGCGCTGATCCTGCTCGTCCTCGGTGTCTCGCTGGTCGGTGCCTTCATCGTGGCCCGGTCCATGATCCGCTCGCTGCGCCGCCTCCAGGAGACCGCCACCAAGGTCGCCCAGGACCGCCTGCCCGAGCTGGTCAAGCAGCTGTCCGAGTCCGACCCGCAGGACGTCGACACGTCCGTGGAGTCGGTCGGTGTGCACTCCCGGGACGAGATCGGCCAGGTGGCCGCGGCCTTCGACGACGTGCACCGCGAGGCGGTCCGCCTCGCCGCCGAGCAGGCCCTGCTGCGGGGCAACGTCAACGCGATGTTCACCAACCTCTCGCGGCGCTCCCAGGGCCTCATCCAGCGTCAGCTCTCGCTCATCTCCGAGCTGGAGTCCCGCGAGGCCGACCCGGACCAGCTGTCGTCCCTCTTCAAGCTCGACCACCTCGCGACGCGTATGCGCCGTAACGGTGAGAACCTCCTCGTCCTCGCCGGTGAGGAGCCCGGCCGCCGCTGGACCCGCCCGGTCCCGCTGGTCGACGTGCTCCGCGCCGCCGCCTCCGAGGTGGAGCAGTACGAGCGCATCGAACTGGCCGCCGTGCCGACCACCGAAGTGGCCGGCCGCGTGGTCAACGACCTCGTGCACCTGCTCGCCGAGCTCCTTGAGAACGCCACCTCGTTCTCCTCGCCGCAGACCAAGGTCAAGGTCACCGGTCACGCCCTGCCCGACGGGCGGGTGCTGATCGAGATCCACGACACCGGTATCGGCCTCTCCCCCGAGGACCTCGCCGCGATCAACGAGCGGCTCGCCTCGCCGCCCACCGTGGACGTCTCCGTCTCCCGCCGCATGGGTCTGTTCGTGGTCGGCCGGCTGTCCCAGCGGCACGGCATCCGCATCCAGCTGCGCCCCTCCGACTCCGGTGGTACGACCGCGCTGGTCATGCTCCCCGTCGACGTGGCCCAGGGCGGCAAGAAGCCCGCTCCCGGCAAGCCCGGCGCCCCGGCGCCGTCCGGCGGTCCGGCCTCCGCGCAGGCCGCGGCCGGTGCGGCCGCCGCCCGTCGTGGCAACGGCCAGGGCGGCGCCCCCGGTCCGCTCGGCGCGGGTGCCCCCGCCCCGGCGCTCGGCGGCGGTGCCGGCGCGGCCGGCGGCCGCGGTGGTGCCCTCGGTCCGGGTGCTCCCTCCGGTGGCGGGCTGCTCGGTGCCGGTGCGGGTCCGCGCGGCCAGGTCGGCGCCGGCCAGGGTCCCCGGGCGGCGCTGCCCGGCGCGGGCCCGAACGGCGGCCGTCCCGGTGCACAGGGCGGTGGCCGCGGCTCGCAGGGCCGGCCGAACCCGGGTGCCGGTGCCTTCGGCAACCAGGACGCGTTCGGCAACCCGCAGGACCCCTTCGGCGGTCCTGACGCCTTCGGCAACCGCGCCCCGGTCCCGCCGCAGCGCTCCGCGAACTCCTCCGACCAGGGCCGTCAGCCCCAGCTGCCGCCGCGCGGCGGTCCGCGGGCCGAGCTGCCCGGCGGCAACCCGCCGGCGGGCCGGCCCAGCTGGAGCGACGACAACGCCCAGCCACCGCTCTCCCGTGCCTCGCTGGACACCCCGCGCGGCCACGACGAGCAGGACCCGACCCACACCGCGCCGATGCCCCGCATCGACGACCGGCAGGACTACGGCGCCACCTCGCAGATGCCGGCGATCCCGCAGGCCCCGTCGACCGGCGAGTTCCCGCGCCCCGACTTCAACGCGCCGAACGGCACGCAGAACACCGGTTCGTTCCCGCGTCCCGGCACCACCGGCCCGCAGGACACCGGCTCGTTCCCGCGCCCGAACGTCAACGGCCAGCAGGACTCCGGCCAGTTCGTGCGCTCGGATGTCTTCGGGACGCCGGCCGGCCCGCAGAACGGCTCCCAGAACACCGGGCAGTTCGCCGCTCCCCAGGCCTACGACAACGGCTCCACCGGCCAGTTCGCCGCCCCGCCCTTCGACGGCGGCGCCACCGGGCAGCACTCCCTGCCCGGTCGCCAGAACGGCTACCCGGCCAACGGCCAGAACGGCAACGGACTTCACAACACGGGCCAGTTCGAGCGTCCGGGGACCAACGGCCGCGGCGTCGACTTCGGTGCGCCACAGCGTCCGCCGGTCCCGCCGGTCCGCCAGGAGCCGGAGGCGCTGCCGCCGGCCACCGGCCCCGGTGACGGTCGCACTCCGCTGTACGACACGCTGGAGACCAACTGGTTCCACGGCGGCCAGCAGGAGCAGCAGCGCCCGCAGAGCAACGGCAACGGAGCGGCGATTCCGCCGGTCCCGCCGGTGCCCACCCAGCCGCCGGCGCCCGCCGCCGCGGCCCCCCAGCGTCCCGCCCAGGCTTCCTGGCGCACCTCCCCGAACGACGACCTCGTCCGGCAGGCGGAGCGCGTACGGCAGCCGGCGGCGGGCGGCGTCACCACTTCCGGTCTGCCGCGCCGGGTGCCCCGGGCGAACCTCGTTCCGGGCACGGCTCAGCAGCAACAGCACCACACAGGTCCGCAGGTCTCGCGTTCGCCTGACGACGTCCGCGGCCGGCTGACCAATCTCCGTCGGGGTATCGCACAGGGTCGACAGGCCGGCACCGGCCCGCAGACCGGCACTTTCCCGAGCCCCACTCACCAGCAGGAGCGTTAGTTGAGTCCGATGAGCCAGGCGGCACAGAACCTCAACTGGTTGATCACCAACTTCGTGGACAACACCCCAGGGGTGTCCCACACCGTCGTCGTGTCCGCCGACGGTCTCCTTCTGGCGATGTCCGAAGGCTTCCCACGTGACCGTGCCGACCAGCTGGCGGCCGTCGCGTCCGGACTCACCTCGCTGACGGCCGGGGCCTCCCGGATCTTCGAGGGCGGCGACGTGGCGCAGACGGTCGTCGAGATGGAACGCGGCTTTCTCTTCCTGATGTCCATCTCCGACGGCTCGTCCCTCGCCGTGCTGGCCCACCCGGAGTGCGACATCGGCCTCGTCGGCTACGAGATGGCGCTCCTGGTCGACCGCGCGGGCGCGGTCCTCACCCCAGACCTGCGCGCCGAACTGCAAGGCAGTCTGCTCCACTGACCGCCCGGATCCAACCCGCCTCACCAAATCACCGTCCGGCCGCCACAATCCCCCCACCGGCCACGTCCGACGGCTAGCCCGACCGACTTGCTGTCCCGCCCGGAGGAACGATGACCCCGCCCACCGCCTCTCATGATCCGTACGCGGAGCCGTACGGGGACGAGGGCGACCAGCCGCTGGTACGTCCTTACGCGATGACCGGCGGCCGGACCCGGCCGCGCTACCAGCTCGCCATCGAGGCGCTGATCAGCACCACGGCCGACCCGGCAGCGCTCATGGGGCTGCTCCCGGAGCACCAGCGCATCTGCCACCTGTGCCGCGAGGTGAAGTCGGTGGCCGAGGTCTCGGCGCTGCTGGCCATGCCGCTCGGTGTGGCCCGGATCCTGGTGGCCGACCTCGCCGAGGCCGGCCTGGTCGCCATCCACCAGCCGGGCGGCGACGAGAACAACGGCGGCGCACCGGACGTGACGCTGCTCGAAAGGGTGCTCAGTGGACTTCGCAAGCTCTGACGGAGGCCGGGCCACCACCTCCGCGAAGATCGTGGTGGCGGGCGGCTTCGGCGTCGGCAAGACCACGTTCGTGGGAGCGGTCTCCGAGATCAACCCGCTGCGCACGGAGGCCGTGATGACGTCCGCCTCGGCGGGCATCGACGACCTGACGCACACCGGGGACAAGACCACCACCACGGTGGCCATGGACTTCGGCCGTATCACGCTCGACCAGGACCTGATCCTGTACCTGTTCGGCACGCCCGGCCAGGACCGCTTCTGGTTCATGTGGGACGACCTGGTACGCGGCGCCATCGGCGCTGTCGTGCTCGTGGACACCCGGCGGCTCGCCGACTGCTTCCCGGCGGTGGACTACTTCGAGAACAGCGGTCTGCCGTTCGTCATCGCGCTCAACGGCTTCGACGGGCACCAGCCCTACACTCCCGAAGAGGTACGCGAGGCACTCCAGATCGGACCGGACGCGCCGATCATCACGACCGACGCCCGGCACCGTGCCGACGCGAAGAGCGCGCTGATCACGCTGGTGGAGCACGCCCTCATGGCGCGTCTGCGGTAGCCGCGGCGCGGTACCCAAATCAGTCATGATGTACGGCAGTTGTCGTATGGAAACCGGAGCCGGCTGTGGCCTTTGACACGGTCGGCTCCGGTGTTCATAACGTTTCGGCAGAGGAATCCGGTGGTATCGCCACGCGTCGCGGTCGCGCGGTGCCGCTGCGCTCACAATGGCCCCGCCTTTTGGCGGGGCTCGCTCTTTATGACCGTTTTATCTGGGGCTTACATCATCGCGCTCTGCCCCAACGGACTGTTTGGAAGTGCACCGGCCCCCGTGCTGGAATGCCTGAACTGCCCAATAGTCAAAGACGTACTGAGTAGTGGTCTGTGACACACCGGGCTCTGAGAGACTGCGGCACGACGACAGGTGCCCGCCGCCGAGAGGTTGTTGGTCGAGTGAGGCGAAGCAAGAACGGTCCCGAGCCGTCGGCACGGGGCAACTTCACCCCGCCGCCGCGCGCTGCGGCGCCCACCCCTGTGCCAGCCGCGGAACCACCGGCCGCGCCCGCGAAGAGCGGCGGCCGTTTCTCGCCGCGGAACTGGCGAGTGCCGACCAGGCTGAACGCGATCCTGCTCATACCCGTGGCCGTCGGCCTGGTCATGGGCGGCTTCCAGGTGAAGAGCTCGATCGACACCTGGCAGGACGCCCGGGACGCGGAGAACACCGCCCGCCTGGTCCGCGCGGCCCTCACCTACGGCGACGCCCTCTACAACGAGCGTGACGTCAGCGCGGCACCGCTGCTCCTGAACAAGGACAAGGCGACGGTCACCCAGGCGCGCACCGCGACCGACAAGGCCGCCGACGCCTTCGACGCCGCCGCGCAGAACATGCCGCAGAAGGCCGGCCTGGAGCGCCGCCTGAAGCTGTTCCGCGAGACCGAGCCCAAACTCACGGACCTGCGTGCCGCCGCGTACACCAGCAAGCTCTCCGGTGTGCAGACCGAAGAGGGCTACACCCAGATCGCGCACCCGCTGATGGAGTTCGCCAACGAGCTCGGTCTGGGCACCGGAAACATCACCTCCTACGGCCGTACCGTCTACGCCATCTCGCTCACCAAGGCGGCTCTGTCGCTGGAGCGGTCGATCGGCATGCACCTGCTGGTCAAGCCCGGCCCGGACGCCGGCAACCTGGCCACCCAGCGGGTCGCCCTCTCCTCGTACGCCTACCTCGAAGGCATCGCCGTCGAGGAGTACGTCGGTGGTGGTACCGAAGCCGACGCGCAGAAGCTGACCGACCTCGAAAAGAAGATCAAGACCGACGGCGCGGCGCTGGTCCAGCAGGCCAAGGCCAAGGACCCGAACTACGTGGCTCCGCCGTCCAAGACCACCACGATGGTCTCGGCACTGGCGACGCTGCAGAACACCGACCCCGCCACCCGCCAGGCGCTGGCCGCCCAGGGCATCACCGCCGAGAACTGGTGGACGGTCAACACCCTCAAGTACCAGGCCTACCGCACCATCGAGTCGGACATGGCCGACAAGGCGGTGAGCGAGGCCTCCGACATCGCCGACGGCGCCAAGACGGACGCGTTCATCACCGCCGCCGCGGTCATGGTCGCGCTGCTCGCCGCGTTCATCCTGGCCGGCATGGTGGCCCGCCAGATGTCCCGCTCGATGCGCCAGCTGCGCAACGCCGCCTTCGGCATCGCCGAGCAGCGGCTGCCGATGCTGGTCGACCAGCTCTCCCGCACCGACCCCGGCCGGGTCGACACCCGGGTGGCACCGATCCCGATCACGACCACCGACGAGATCGGCGAAGTCGCCCGCGCGTTCGACCAGGTCCACCGCGAGGCCGTCCGGCTCGCCGCCGAGCAGGCCCTGCTGCGGGGCAACATCAACGCGATCTTCACCAACCTGTCGCGCCGCAACCAGTCGCTGATCGAGGGCCAGCTGACCCTGATCACCGACCTGGAGAACAACGAGGCCGACCCGGATCAGCTGGAGAACCTCTTCAAGCTGGACCACCTCGCGACCCGTATGCGCCGCAACGGCGAGAACCTCCTGGTCCTCGCCGGCGAGGAGCCCGGCCGCCGCTGGGACCAGCCGGTCCCGCTGGTCGACGTGCTGCGCGCCGCCTCCTCCGAGGTGGAGCAGTACGAGCGCATCGAGCTCTCCGGCGTCCCGGAGGCCGAGATCCACGGCCGCGCCGTGACCGACCTCGTGCACCTGCTCGCCGAGCTCCTGGAGAACGCCACCACGTTCTCCTCCCCGCAGACCAAGGTCCGCGTCACCGCGACCCGTCTCCCCGACGGCCGCGTGATGATCGAGATCCACGACAAGGGCATCGGCCTCACCGCCGAGGACTTCGCGGACATCAACCACAAGCTGGCCAACCCGCCGACCGTGGACGCCGCGATCTCCCAGCGCATGGGCCTCTTCGTGGTCGGCCGGCTGTCCGACCGGCATGGCATCCGGGTCCAGCTGCGCCCCTCCGGCGAGCAGGCCGGCACCACCTCGCTGGTCATGCTGCCGGACGCGATCACGCACGGCGGTGGCGGCGAACAGCTACTGGATCGCGATGAGTTCACCGTCTCGCAGATCATCCCGGAGCAGCAGTTCCAGGCCGAGAGCTTCAGCCAGCCGCAGCTCCAGCCGATGCGTACGGCGGCCGAGCTCGGCTTCGACGACAGCCGCTACGTGGAAGTCCCCGACGACATCCGCGACCTCGACCCCGTGGGCCGCTCCCTGATGCGCGAGGAGCGCCGTGCGGCCCTGGAGGCCCAGTCGCAGACCCCGCAGGGCACAGAGCTCCCCCAGGCCCCGCAGGAGACCACGGAGATCCCGGCGTACGCCGACGAGTTCGACAGCGGCCGGCAGGGCTACGGCACGAACGGTACGGGCTTCCAGGAGCAGCCCACGGGCTACGACGGGCAGCCGGCGTACCAGGAGCAGCCACAGAGCACGTACGACGAGCAGTACTACGCGCCGAACGGCGGCCTGCCGCAGAACGACGCGTTCTCGGCCGACGCCTTCACGCCCGACCCGTTCTCCGTCAACGGCGGCTACCCGGAGCCCGCCTACCAGGAGCCGGTCCAGGAGGAGCCCGCGGCCGCGCAGCCCGCCGCCGAGGCGTTCCCGGCCTTCGGCGAGCAGCCTTACCAGGACGACTGGCCGCAGCAGGACGGTTACCGGAACGGCTACCCGGCCCAGTACGCTCCGGAAGCGGAGTCGGTGCAGGCCGGTGACGTGGACGAGCGGAACCGCGTAGGCTTCGACCGTCCGGGAGCGGCCCCCTCCGCCGGCCACCAGCTGACCGACGCGGGACTGCCCCGCCGGGGCTCCGCCGGCGGCACGGGCGGCCAGAACGGCGCGGGTCCCGTGCAGCACACTCCGGCTGCGGCCCCGGCACCGGCGGCCTCGACTCCGGGGCCGGGCGGCGACAGCTCCTGGCGTTCGCAGAACGACGAGCGCTGGCAGCAGGCCTCCCAGCTGCGCAAGCCCAAGGCGGGCGGGGTCACCTCCTCCGGCCTGCCGAGGCGGGTGCCCAAGGCCAACCTGGTCGAGGGGGCCGCCGAGAGCACTCCCCAGGGAGGCCCACAGGTCTCCCGCGCCCCGGAGGACATCCGGGGCAGGCTGAGCAACCTGCGTCGCGGCGTCGAGCGCGGACGCAACGCAGGCAGTGAAACGAACGGCCAGGGCTTCGGTCCTGACAGCACCTACAACCAGGAGCGTTAGTGTGAGCCCGATGAGCCAGGCGGCACAGAACCTGAACTGGTTGATCACCAACTTCGTGGACAACACCCCGGGGGTGTCCCACACGGTGGTGGTCTCCGCCGACGGACTCCTTCTGGCGATGTCCGAAGGCTTCCCCCGCGACCGCGCCGACCAGCTCGCGGCCGTCGCCTCCGGTCTGACGTCTCTGACGGCAGGCGCCTCCCGGATTTTCGAGGGCGGCAGCGTGAATCAGACGGTTGTGGAGATGGAGCGGGGATTCCTCTTCATCATGTCCGTTTCCGACGGTTCCTCGCTGGCGGTCCTGGCACACCCGGAGGCCGACATCGGCCTCATTGGGTACGAGATGGCCCTTTTGGTGGACCGCGCGGGCACCGTTCTTACCCCGGATCTGCGTGCGGAACTCCAGGGAAGCCTTCTCAACTAATAGTCAGACGGTGCGTTTTGGCGTCCCGGGGCCGTAAGGTTTCGGGACGCGGCTCCACAAGGATGGGTGCCCGGCACGGTCGGAGGAGGAGAGAAAGTGGCAACACCCCCAGGCGGTTCTAATAACGGCAACTGGTCGTACGGGCCTGCGCAGGGCCAGGGCGACGGTTCCGGGAACCGGTACAACTTCCCCTCCGCGCCGAGCCATCGGCAGCCGTACGCGCCGCAGGGCCCCGGCCCGTCCCCGTACGACCAGCCGCCGGCGCCGCGCATCCAGCCGGTGCAGCCGCAGCGCCGCCCCGAGCCGTCGACGGCCTCGGGGTCGAACAACCCCTTGGTGCGTCCGTACGCCATGACCGGCGGCCGGACCCGCCCGCGGTACCAGCTCGCCATCGAGGCCCTGGTGCACACCACCGCGCAGCCGCACCAGATGCAGGGCCAGCTGCCCGAGCATCAGCGGATCTGCAACCTCTGCCGGGAGATCAAGTCGGTGGCCGAGATCTCGGCCCTCCTGACGATCCCTCTCGGCGTGGCCAGGATCCTCGTCGCCGACTTGGCGGAGGCGGGCCTGGTCGCCATCCATCAGCCCGGCGGCGACGAGAACGCCGGCGGCCAGCCAGACGTGACACTGCTCGAAAGGGTGCTCAGTGGACTTCGCAAGCTCTAGCGGCGGTCCTTCCCGCTCCACCACCTCCGCGAAGATCGTGGTGGCGGGCGGCTTCGGCGTGGGCAAGACCACGTTCGTCGGTGCCGTCTCGGAGATCAACCCGCTGCGCACAGAGGCCGTGATGACGTCCGCGTCTGCCGGCATCGACGACCTCACCCACACCGGGGACAAGACGACCACCACGGTCGCCATGGACTTCGGCCGCATCACCCTGGACCAGGACCTGATCCTGTACCTGTTCGGCACCCCCGGTCAGGACCGCTTCTGGTTCATGTGGGACGACCTGGTACGCGGCGCCATCGGCGCGATCGTCCTGGTCGACACCCGGCGTCTCGCCGACTGCTTCCCCGCGGTCGACTACTTCGAGAACTCGGGCCTGCCGTTCGTCATCGCCCTCAACGGCTTCGACGGCAACCAGCCCTACAACCCCGAAGAGGTCCGTGAGGCGCTGCAGATCGGGCCCGACACGCCGATCATCACGACGGATGCGAGGCATCGGGCCGATGCGAAGTCGGCGCTGATCACGCTGGTGGAGCACGCTCTCATGGCTCGGCTGCGTTAATTTCGGCCACTGGGCTGCCGCGACTGGTTGTACGCCGACTGCGGGTGGTTTGTGGTTGATCGCGCCCACGCGGCGGAGCCGCATATTGATACAGTCCCGCGCCCCTTCAAAGAAGGGGCGGTTCCCGGGCCCCTTCCTCGAAGGGGCCCTTGGTTTTTTTCAGGAGCAGTTCGCCGTCACCATGTCGGCGACCACTCCCCGGCCTCCGGTACGGCCCGTGTTGGTCAGGGTGAGGTCGATGGTGCCGGTGTGGAAGGGGAAGGCGCGGGTGGTGTACCAGCCGCCCGCGTCGTAGGTGTGCTGGTCGAAGGTGAAGGCGTACCTGTAGTCGGCCTGGCCCTCGACGGTGCTGTCCACGTCGTAGACCTTGTAGTGGGCCGTGGTGGCCCAGGTGCCCGTCGCCACGTGGATGCGGAAGCTGCACGCGTCGACCTTGGTGCCGGGGGTGAAGACCCAGTCGGCGTTGGCGGTCCAGCCGTCGTCGTTGTCGTTGTAGAGGTTGATGTACTCGGCCGCGTCGCAGCCGTGCAGGTAGGCGCCGCCCTTGGTCTGCTTCCATTCGCCGTCCTTGGCGTAGAAGCTGGTCTCCGCCGCACCGGGGGAGGCGCAGTGGGTGCCCGCGTAGCCGGTCCAGGTGACCGTCGGGGTCTGGCTGGTGCCGCCGTCCGGAGCGCTCGGGGAGGGCGACGGTGTACGCGTACCGGCGGCGCCCTGGCCCGAAAGGGCGGCTCCGGAGGCCGAGCGGCCGGGAGTGGCCGAGCGCCGGGCGCCGGGTGACGGCGTGCCGGACGGGCTCACGGCGGCCGGGGCCGAGAGCGAGGCCGTGGGACCGCCGGTCTCCGGTGGGGTGATGGTGAGCGTGGAGCTTCCGGAGCGGCCGGCGGTCAGGGCCACGGCGACGGCGATACCGGTGGCGAGGACGAGCGGTACGGCGGTGAGCCGGACGCGGACCACGGTACGGCGGGTGGCGGCCCTGGTGAGGGTGTCGTCGACCTCCTTCCGGCGGGCGGCCAGCCGGGAGGCGGCGGCCGTGGGCAGCCAGGCCGACTCCTCAGGACGGTCCGCCCCGCACAGCGCGACGATCTCCTCGGGTGTCGGGCGGCGCCCGGGATCCTTGTGCAGGCAACGCCCGATGAGCTCCCGCAGCCGGTCGTCACCGCAGTCGAGGGCGGCGGGGTCGGGATCGGCGTGCGCGATGCGGTACAGCACCTCACCGCTGGTGCCGTCGCCGAACGGCGGGACGCCGGTGGCCGCGTAGGCGAGCACACAGCCCAGGGCGAACACGTCGGCGGCCGCGGTGACCTCCCGCCCGTCGGCCTGCTCGGGCGCCATGAACGGCACCGTGCCCACGCGGACGCCGGTCCGGGTCAGGCGGGCGGCGTCCGCGGCGCGGGCCACCCCGAAGTCGACGACCTTCGGGCCGGCGTCGTCCAGGACGACGTTGCCGGGCGTCAGGTCGCGGTGCAGCACCCCGGCGCCGTGGATGGCTGCCAGGGCCTCGGCGATTCCCGCGGCCAGGCCCAGCACGACGGCGGCGGGCAGCGGGCCGGCCGACCGCACGGCCTCCGCCACGGTCGGACCGGGCAGGTACTCGGTGGCCAGCCAGGGCCGTTCGGCCTCCGTGTCGGCCTCCAGCACGGCCGCGGTGTACGGCCCCGACACCAGGCGGGCCGCCGCCACCTCCGCGGTGAAGCGCTCCCGGAAGTGCGGGTCCTCGGCCAGGTCCACCCGCACCACCTTCACGGCGACCGGCCGACCGGCGCGGGACACCCCCAGGTACACCACCCCCATCGAACCGGCCCCCAACCGCCCCAGCAGCCGGTACGGGCCGGCCTTCGCGGGGTCGGAGGGCGAGAGGGGCGTGAGAGCGACGGGCGGGGCGGAGGCGGGGTTCGAGGCGGGGGCGGGTGCCGGGACTTCCGGTCCGGCTTCCGATCCTGCTTCCGGGGCGTCCGGCGTACCGGCGTCCAGGAGCGCCGGGTCCTGGCCGCGCAGCCGGGTGTCCAGTTCCCGCCAGCGCTCCTGCCAGCGCCGCACGTCACCGCCGCAGGCGGTCACGAACGCCGCGGTGACCTCCCACGAGGGCAGCCGGCGCCCGGCCGCGGCGTCCGACAGGGCGGAGGAGGAGTAACGGGCGCGGGCCGCCAGTTCCCGGTAGGTGGGCGAGCCGGGCGCCTGCGCCCGCAGCTCCCGCAGTCCCTCGGCGAAGTCCTTCAAGGGACCGTCCGGAACCGGAGCTTCCCGTCTGCCCATCGCGCCGCCCCTCAGCCCCACGGGTACCACCGCCCGGTCATATTAGTGCCCGACCGGTGTCGTAGCCGTCGTGATCCGGCCATGACGGGCGGTCAGCCGCCGGTGCCGGCGGTCGCGGCGACCTCGTGCAGGACGGCGCGGTCGGCGTCGGTGATGTCGCTGGTGAACACCAGGATGAGGACGGGGTGTTCGGCGACGGCGGCCTTCAGGTCGTCGGCCAGGTTGTCGCCGGTGTCGCCCGTGGCGCCGCGCATCTCGGCGATCACAGGCGTCTGACCCCACGGCGCGGACAGGGTGCGGCCGGGGACGACGCCGTTGTCCTGGAGCCAGATGCCCTTGGCCACCGCGTAGTCGACGATCTTGCCCTCGTCGTATCCGTCGGTGCCGCCGATGAACGTCTTGTCCGGCATCAGCGCCAGCGGGGTGCGGTGGAAGACGCTCGTGTAGGTGGTGATGGTGTGCTGGGCGTACCCCCACCACAGTTCGTCGGTGTAGCCGATCGCCTGCCACAGCGCGAGCAGGTCCGGGTTCTTCTCGCTGTCGGCCTTGCTCTCCCCGCCGACGCCGATCGAGATGTCCACGGCGGAGACGGCGGCGTCACCGTCGTAGCGGGCCGCGAAGGCGGCCAGAAACGTGTCCAGGTCGCTCTCGAAGGTCTGGTTCCAGTACTCCGGCATGACCGCGCCGTCCTGCTCGGTCACCGACTTCACGCCCTGGGCGTAGACCCAGCCGGGGGTGCCGTGCGCGGAGTCCGCGGCGGTGTCCCACTTCGCCCAGCCGGCCGCCGAGACGCGCAGGACGACCTTCTTGCCCGCGGCCACCCAGGGCTTCATGTCCTGGTCGATGAGGTTCCAGCAGTACTGGCCCTGCCGCGGCTCCAGTTGGGCCCAGTAGTAGACGAGGGAGCGTCCGGCCACGTCCGGGTCGGTGGCGAGGTCGGAGGTGTTGCCGCCGCTGAACGCGTAGATGCCGTGGAAGGAGGCAGCGGCCGACGTCGACACGGAGGGCGTGACGGATGCGGCGACGGGCGGCGTGACGGATGCGGCGTCCGAGGGTGTGGCCGGTTCGATGTCCGGGCTGGTCAAGGGGCTTGCCGAGGACGTTCCCGTCGTCGGCGCCGACGACGTGCCGCAGGCCGCCGATGCCGTGCCGGAGCCGGAGCCGGAGCTGGGGCCGGAGCCGGAGCCGGAGTCGGAGCCGGAGTCGGAGCCGGAGTCGGAGTCGCTGGTCGGTGTCGCCGAGCCGGCGGACGGGACGGATGAGGCGGCCGTGTCGGCGATCCGGGCCGCGTGCGGGGCGCCTGCGGGGTCCGGCAGCGCGTAGAGCGCCGCTCCGGTCAGTACCGCCGCCAGGGTTCCGGCGCCGTACGTGACGACCCTGCGGAACGCGGGCGGCAGATGCGAGCTCTGCATGGGGACCTCTCTTCGTCGCGGTGTCCTGCTTCCAGTCCACGCAGGTGCTCGCCGGTCAACCAGCCCTGTTTGTTGACCAGTTGACTGCGGACGCCGGCCGCCCCACCCGGCCTCGTTCGCCGCCAATCGGTCAACAAAAACCGCTGGTGCGTCAATGCGCCGGGCCGTCAAGTGGAGTCATCGCCCCTTCCTCTCCCCCGCTCTCCGGGAGCTTCGCCATGACCACCGTCCGTCTGACCCGCGTCCCTCTCCTCGCCGTCCTCCTGGCCCTCGTCCTCGCCCTGACCGGCGCCTCCCCGGCGGCGCACGGCACCGCTACGAGGAGCGCGCACGGCACGCACGCGCCCACCGCCACCCATATCGCCGCCAGACGTACTCCACACCCTGCCGCGAAACGGCGCTCGCCCGCCCCACGCGCCCCCCGCACCGCCCTGTTGCGCCCCGGAGACACCCTGTGGGGCCTGGCCCACCGGTACGGCACCACGGTCGCCGCCCTGCAACGCGCCAACCACCTGGGCAGCTCCACCCTGATCCGGGCCGGCGACCGCCTGACGATCCCCGCGCAGGGCGCCGGAAGCGGTGACCGGCCGAAGGCGCACACCGCCCCGGCCCCGGCAGCACCGGCCCCGGCGGGCAGCGTCGCGGTGGCGTTCGCCCGTGACCGGCTCGGCACCCCGTACCGCTGGGGCGGCACGGGGAACGGCGGTTACGACTGCTCGGGGCTGGTCCAGGCCGCCTGGGACGCGGCGGGTGTCCGGCTGCCGCGCACGGCCGCCGCCCAGGCCAGCGCCGGCTCCCGTACGAGCCGTGCCGAACTCCGGCCGGGGGACCTGATCTTCACCGCCTCCTTCGGCCACGTCCAGCTGTACGCGGGCGACGGCCGGGTCATCGAGGCCGCCCACACCGGCACCCGGGTCCGGTACGCGCCCCTGCCGGCCGCGGCCGCCGTCGACGCGTACGTCCGCGTCCACGCCCCGGCCGGTACGCCGGCCGCCCGCACCACCGCGACAGCGGCCTCCGCCACGGCACCCACGGGCGGCTCCGCCCGCCGCGCCGCGGTCGCCGTCTTCGGCGGCCAGTACGGCTGCGCCGCCGGGATCATCACCCGCGAGTCCGGCTGGCGTACCACCGCCACCAATCCCGCGTCCGGCGCCTACGGCCTCGCGCAGGCCGTGCCCGGTTCGAAGATGGCCCGCTACGGCGGTGACTGGCGCACGGATCCCACCACCCAGCTGCGCTGGATGCGCTCCTACGTCACCGCCCGCTACGGCAGCGCCTGCGCCGCCTGGGCCTTCTGGCAGACGCACCACTGGTACTGACAACCCAAGGAGAAACCATGTTCGACTTCCTGTCCCGGCGTCCGTCCTTCCTGTCCAGGCGCCCCTCCCTGCGCGTCACCGCCGCCCTCCTCACCGCCACGGCGATCGTCGGCACCGGCGTCGGCCTCAGGACTTCCGGCGCCCTGCCCGAGCTCACCGGTCACCGCGCCGCCACCGCGAAGATCAGCTCCGTGGCAGACGCCGTCGTCTGCCAGCCCGGCGTCGGGGTCAACCCGGTGGTCGGCACGGGCACTGTCAGCGTCACCGGCGGACAGCCCAACTGCTCGCAGGGGTCGGGGAGTTCCGCCGGCGCGCCCGTTGGCGACACCACCGTGCGGGCATGCTGGCTGGCGACGGCGAACGAGGAGGCGTTCAAGGAGTTCATGAAGAACTGGATCAGCAACAACAGCCAGCGCTGGTCGGGCGAGCTGCAGAACGCGGGCGTGGACCCCGAGACCGCGACGCCCAGCAGCCCGCGCGTGGACAAGGCGTTCACCAAGATGGAGCAGTCGTTCTACGACTCGGGCAGCGCCTTCGCCCAGGCACTGGCCGGCGTGGCGCAGAACGACAACGACTTCGTCTCCAGCTGCACGCCCAGTGACGACAGCTCGGAGCCCAACTGGATGGACGAGGCATTCGGCAAGGCGTACGACCTGGAGAACGAGACTCCGTGGTGGCTGGAGCAGGCCGAGCAGGCCCTGGTCCAGGCGGTCGCCCAGACGGCCTGCGACAACGCCGGCGGCAACTGCTGACGGTGAGTCGCTGAAACGCCGTCGGCCCCTCACCCGGAAGTGAGGGGCCGACGGTCGTGCGTGCTCGAACGCTCAGTGCCAGCTGTGCGGGGCGCGGAAGCCGTTCTCGCGCTCCAGGCGGCGCCAGCCGGCCTTGGCACGGCCTCGGTGGGTCTGCTCGGTGTCGGCGGTCGGCCGGGCGGCCGCGCGGGCCAGGAGGACCGCCGTGATGGCGGCGACTTCCTCCGGGTCGGCATTGCCCTTCTCGACGCGGATGTCAGGCACGTTCATGGGTGTCAGTCTCCGTGAGAGAGGTTTCCGCAGGATTACTGCGGGGGGTTGCCGTGCTTACGGGACGGCAGGTCGGCGTGCTTGGTCTGCAGCATCGCCAGGGACTTGGCGAGCACCTCGCGGGTCTCGGCCGGGTCGATGACGTCGTCGACCAGGCCGCGCTCGGCCGCGTAGTAGGGGTGCATGAGCTCGGCCTTGTACTCCTTGACCATCTTCTGCCGCATGGCCTCGGGGTCCTCGGCCGCACCGATCTGCCGACGGAAGATCACGTTGGCCGCTCCCTCGGCGCCCATGACCGCGATCTCGTTCGTCGGCCAGGCGTACGTCAGGTCGGCACCGATCGACTGGGAGTCCATCACGATGTAGGCACCTCCGTACGCCTTGCGCAGGATCAGGGAGATCCGGGGCACGGTCGCGTTGCAGTAGGCGTAGAGGAGCTTCGCGCCGTGGCGGATGATCCCGCCGTGCTCCTGGTCGACACCGGGGAGGAAGCCCGGTACGTCCAGGAATGTGACGATCGGAACATTGAAAGCGTCACACATCTGAACGAAGCGCGCAGCTTTTTCACTCGCCTCGATGTCCAGGACGCCTGCCAGCACCTGCGGTTGGTTGGCGACGATGCCCACCACCTGGCCGTCGATCCGGGCCAGCGCGCAGATGATGTTCCGCGCCCAGCGCTCGTGGACCTCCAGGTACTCGCCGTCGTCGACGATCTCCTCGATGACCTTGGCCATGTCGTACGGCCGGTTGCCGTCGGCCGGGACCAGGTCGAGGAGGACGTCGCTGCGGCGGTCGAGCGGGTCCGTCGACTCCACCCGGGGCGGGTTCTCGCGGTTGTTCTGCGGGAGCAGGGAGAGGAGGTAGCGGACCTCCGCGATGCAGGTCTCCTCGTCGTCGTACGCGAAGTGGCAGACGCCGGAGGTCTCCGCGTGGACGTCGGCGCCGCCGAGCCCGTTCTGGGTGATCTCCTCGCCGGTGACCGCCTTGACGACGTCCGGGCCGGTGATGAACATCTGCGAGGTCTCACGGACCATGAAGACGAAGTCGGTGAGGGCGGGGCTGTAGGCCGCGCCGCCCGCACAGGGACCGAGCATCACGCTGATCTGCGGGATGACCCCGGACGCCTTGGTGTTGCGCTGGAAGATGCCGCCGTAGCCGGCGAGGGCGCTGACGCCCTCCTGGATACGGGCACCGGCGCCGTCGTTCAGCGAGACCAGCGGGGCACCGGCCGCGATGGCCATGTCCATGATCTTGTGGATCTTGGTGGCGTGGGCCTCGCCCAGGGCGCCGCCGAAGATCCGGAAGTCGTGCGCGTAGACGAAGACCGTACGGCCGTCGACCGTGCCCCAGCCGGTGATGACACCGTCGGTGTACGGCTTCTTGGCCTCCAGGCCGAAACCGACCGCGCGGTGCCGGCGCAGCTGCTCGACCTCCTGGAAGGAACCCGGGTCCAGGAGCAGCTCGATGCGCTCCCGGGCCGTCAGCTTGCCCTTGGCGTGCTGCGCCTCGGTCGCCTTCTCGCCGGGGCCCGCCACAGCCACCGCACGGATCTCGTGCAGCTCGGCGACCCGCCCGCGCGCGTCCGTCGGCTCACCGGTGGGCTCGCCCGTCGTCTCTTCCAAAACGGTCATGTAGTGACCTTACGAAGGACACCAAGGAATGCGAGACGTCGACTCCGTACAGTCTCCGACGCGTTTTCCTGGAAGCACTGAACAGAACCAGAACCGCATGCAGCCGTTCCGACTGCTCAGGGGGCGTCGCCGTTGTAGGGGTGCCACAAAGGCGGGAGCTGAGACCCGCCTCACATTCACCGACGGTCCATACCACCCGCGGAGTGACACAGGACTCCGGACGGCGGTTCACCCACACAGAGCCTAGCCGCTTCCCAGCGGGTCCCGCCGCCATGACGGACGACGCGACGTTACGCTGCGTAATGACCGCGACACGCGGACGGATGATGTTGAAGGTTGAATGGAATAGGTCTACGGTGTCTTTCGTTGAGTTCGTTGAACGTTAAACATCAAGGCCGCGCCTTCCGCGTCCCACCGCTTCGAAGCCGCGACCCCGTCCCCCAAGGAGCACGTCATGGGCATCTTCGGCCGCAAGAACGACGAGACGACCGCCACCGGCGCGACCGCCGACACCGCCGCGCTGACCGGCGACTACACGATCGACCCCGCGCACAGCACGCTCGGCTTCGTGGCCCGCCACGCGATGGTCACCAACGTCAAGGGCAGCTTCCAGGAGTTCGAGGGCGCCCTGCACCTGGACGGCGCGGACCCGTCGAAGTCCACGGCCTCGCTGGACATCAAGATGGACAGCATCACCACCGGCAGCCCCGACCGCGACGGTCACCTGAAGTCGGCGGACTTCTTCAAGATCGACGAGTTCCCGACGATGACGTTCCGCTCCACCGAGGCGGAGGCGCTCGGCGGCGAGGACTACCGCATCACCGGCGACCTCACGATCCTCGGTGTCACCAGGCCGGTCACCATCGACCTGGAGTTCAACGGCGCCGCCAAGGACCCGTTCGGCAACGAGCGCGTCGGTTTCGAGGGCAAGGCCGAGATCAAGCGCTCCGACTGGGGCGTCACCTGGAACGCGGCGCTGGAGACGGGCGGCGTCCTCGTCTCCGACAAGATCAAGCTGAACTTCGACATCTCGGCGATCAAGAACGCGTGAGCCCGCGGCGCCGGACCGCCGACCGCTCTGATCACGGCCGCTGACCGCCCGCCTTCCACTCCCCTGAGGGCGGGCGCTCGGTCATGCCCGCGGCCGGCAGGACAGCCTGGCCGGAGCGGCCGCCGGCTAGTCGATGGTCGGGTACCAGTCCCCTCGCCCCGGCGGAGTCAGGTCGAGCAGGTGCCAGACGGGCGTCAGCAGGTCGATGCCGCGCTCCTGGATGTCGTCGGCCATGCGCGGATGGGCGGAGTAGGTGTGCCGGACCGTGCCGTCGCCGTCGCGAACGAAGACGGAGACCGTGGAGTCCTGTGCGCCGTCCTCGTCCTCGCTGCCCAGGTCGTACTTGAACGTGCTGTCACCACAGCTGAGCAGCCGCAGCCGGTGCCAGCCGCGGCCGCGGGCGTATGTCCGGAGGGTGGGCGGGTCGGCGGCCGCGGCGATGACGAGGTCCGCGTTGCGGGCCACGTGGTGAGCGATGCCGTTGTAGCCGTCGATCCACAGGGTGCACATCGGGCAGGGGCTGGTCTGCAGCTTGCCGTACATGAAGTGATACACGATCAGCGGGCGTTCGGGGGCGGTGAACAGTTCGCTCAGTACGGCCTCCCGGACCGGTGTGTCACCGGCGTCGAGGTCGGAGGGGCCTTCGAGGAAGACGTAGTCGTCGACGGGTGGGCCCTGCGGGAGCGCCCGGCGCCGAGCCGCGACCTCCTCGCGGTGCCGCATGAGCTCGACCTCGGCCAGCCGCAGTTCCTCACGGGCGGCGAGATAGTCCTCGGACTCCCCGGCCAGCCTGGTCTGCCGCACCATGGCGTCCTCCTCGGGCAGGCGTCCCCCGTGGCGGTCCTTCGAGTCTAGGACGGCGGCCTCGGTCACTCCCGTCGTGAGGCGCGGGAGGCACCCGTCGGAATTCCCCTGGTACCAGGCGACCTCGTCGAGCCGGCCGCACCGCGGGCCGGCAGTGCCGGCCCGGCAGGCGTGCCCCCCATTCGGCCTCGGTCGGCAACCGGCACCCGTCTGCGGAGGTGTCCCACTCGGCCGTCTCGGCGTCGACGCACAGGTGATCCGCGGGGCGTCAGCCCCTCACGCCGGGACAGGGCGTTACAGAACTGGACCGCATCCCACCAGGAATCGCCCTCGACCGGCAGCCGCTCACCCTGGGCGCTGCTCGGCCGTCGGCCCGTGGCTCGTTCGTACCCCCTGTCCCGAGGGGACCGCAACCATCCCGTTTCCTGCCCCCGCATCCGCAACAGGCCACCCTGGCGGCGCCTTCCCACCGCTCTGCCGATCTTTCCGAGCGGCGGTGGAGCCAGATCGACTTCGCGCCAGGTGAGCCGTTGCCCAGATGGTCAGACCCGGTCCAGGGGGCGGTGCGGACCGGTGGGAAGTTCCATTTCGATCGTGTCGCCAGGGCGCACCACGCCGCCTTCCCTCACGATGCTCATGATTCCGGCTTTGCGCACGATGTTCCCCGCTTCGTCGCGGCCGACGACCTGCTTCAGCAGCCCGTCCCGGAAGTTGTCGATCTGCAGGCAGGGATTGCGGAGGCCGGTGACTTCCAGGACTGCCGAGTCGCCGATGCGCAGCACTGTGCCGACCGGCAGACCGAGCAGATCGATACCGCGCGTGGTGATGTTCTCGCCGAGGTCGCCGGGAGCCACCTTGAAGCCTTCTTCGCCGACCTCGGCGAACAGCTCTTCGTGAATGAGGTGGACCTGGCGCAGATTCGGCTGGGTGGGATCCTGCGCGACGCGCGAGCGGTGCTTGACCGTCACACCGGCGTGAACGTCCCCCTCCACACCAAGCCCGGTGAGCAGTCTGACGCTGTCCCGGTTCGGCTTGGTGAACGAATACTCCCCGTTGCTGCTGACCGCCGTCACTCTCCCGCTCATGCCTCGCAACCCCCTCGTCGGCAACCATGACCAGCCACGAGCCTAGCCCTCGCCCGCAAGGCACAGCATCCACGATCAATCGCGGGTGGGGCCATAAGCGCCCTCCACCGCGAACTCGCACCACCACGCTGACCACCAGCAGGCCCCGGCCCGCAAGGGACGCCGTGGATCAACGCGTTGGTGGCCAGTTCGCTCACGCAGAGCAGTACGTCGTCGGCGCGCGGGCCGACTTCCACCACCGGAAACAGGCGCGGCTCACGCAGCAGCAGTTCGCCGAGCTCGCGGACCTGCACGACACCGGAGTTCGAGCGGAGCTTCGGTGGGAGCTCGCGTGCCGACGGGAGGTCACCGGGCGCCGGCGCGGGTGGATCGGGCTGTCGGTCGACTCACGCGCCCTGTGGCGGCTCGGTCTGCACCCGGATCAACCGTCCTCCGTCGTCAACGGGCCCTCCCCGCCGGCCTGGTGGCATGCCGCCGGCCTGGGTCACGCCAACGCCGGCCTTGCGGCGTTTCGGTACCGGCAGCAGCCACCAGGCCGACGCCACCGACAGGATCGCGCCCACCGCGATGCCCTCCAGACGGGTGGGGAGGAGGTGGAGGGCGTTCTGGCCGAAGTAGCCGAGGAGGAGGGAGAGGGCGCAGGTCACGCCGGCGGCCCAGTAGCCGTAGCTCAGGGGGCGTAGCCAGAGGGCGATCGCGAGGATCGTGAACATCAGGGCCACCGCGGTGTGGCCGGTGAAACCTGCCGCCGCCACGCCAGTGGCCAGGAGCGTGCCCACGCAGGCGCCGGCCAGGCGCTCGATTCCCTTGCGCAGTACGTCGGTTCGCCCGCGGTTGCCGCTCGCCGCGACGTAGGCGGTCAGCACGACCCAGGGCCAGTGGTCGTCGAAGAGCAGGTGGCCGAGGGCGAAGGCGGTGGCGATCCCGGCGGCCATCTGGAGGGCCATGCGGGTGCTGGGGCGGGGGTGGAGACGGGAGCGGCGTGGGGGCGGGTCGGGGGCCGGGGATGCGCGCCAGGGGCCGTAGCGGTCGGCCAGGCCCTGCACCAGCCAGACCGAGCAGCACGCCAGCACCCCGATCAGCGCCGACCAGCCCCAGGTCACCAGCCCGCTCTGTGCCCGGGCCGGCAGTGCGGGGCCGGGGACCACGAGCAGGGCCACCAGGGGGAGGGCGATCAGCGTGCCCACCTTGGTGGCGACCGGGCCGTACCGGCGGATCCAGATGGCCAGCGCCATTCCTGCCGTGTAGACGGCCGCGCCCGCCGCGTAGTCGGAGGCGAGCAGTCGGCCGACGAAGATCGAGGCGGCGGCTGTCACGGGCAGCAGCACCAGGGAGGTCAGCCGTCGGCGGGTGTCGGCGGTGCGGTGGCTCGTGGCGAGGGTCAGGGTGAGGGCGACCGCGAGGACCAGCACATCGGTGTGCAGCCCCGCGGCCCCCTCCAGCGCCAGCGCGGCTCCCCAGGAGAGCAGCACGGCCGTCATCGTCAGCCCGGCTTCGTACGCATTGCGTATGAGTTTGGCGGTCACAAGCCGAGGATACGGGCACGGAACGGCGGCAGGTAGTAAGTATTCGCGTACGATCTTGTCATGGAGCACCTCCCCGAAGCCGCCCGTATCCGTCGTGCCGTCCTCCGGTTCAACCGCCGGCTGCGGCAGGAGCGCGCGGACGGGAGCCTCAGTCCCAATCAGCTGTCGGTGCTCGGCCATCTGTACCGGCACGGGCCGGCCACGCCCGGCGAGGTCGCGGCCGCCGAGCGGCAGCGGCCGCAGTCGCTGACCCGGGTCTTCGCGGAGCTGGCGGCCGAGGGATTGATCGAGCGGGCGCCGGACCCTTCCGACGGCCGGCAGTCCCTGCTGAGCCTGACCGAAGCGGGGCGCCGGGCGCTGGAGGCCGACATGGCCCAGCGGGACGCCTGGCTGGCCGGGGCCCTCGGGTCGCTGAGTGAGACCGAGCGCGGGGTACTGCTGCTCGCCGCCGCCGTGATGGAGCGCCTGGGACAAGCGGAGTAGGTCAGAACCCGCCGCCGAAGTCCCCGCTGTCCCCGCCCCCGCCGCCGAAGTCCCCGCCTCCCCCGCCGAAGTCGCCGAAGTCCCCGGGGTCGAAGTCCGCGCCCGAGACGTCGCCGCCCTGGTAGCCGCCGGTGTCGAAGCCGCCGAAGTCGCCGTACCCGGTGCCGTAGTCGGCCGCGTAGGCGGGGGCGGACATCCAGCCGCCCAGGGCGGTGCCGAGGAGGAGGCCGGGGAGGATGCCGCCGCCGAAGTAGCCGCCCGCCCAGGGGCCGTAGGCCGGGCCCGCGTCCCAGTAGGGGCGGCGGCCGTAGTCCGTGTCGACCTCGCGGACCACCGGGTCGCGGCCGTCGGCCAGGCGGGTGGCGTCGGCCGCGCAGACCGGGACCTCGCGGGGCGCGCCGCCGGGCGGGGTCCAGGTGGCGTCCGTGACCGAGGGGCCGTGCCGGGGGTCGAAGAAGCAGGGCGGGCGGCGCTCCGGCAGCGGGCGGCCCTCGCGGCGGGCGGCCAGCTGGGCGAGCGAGAACCTGCCGTCCTCCAGCGCCTGGGTGACCGCCCGGACGTCCTCCGGTCTGCGGGCGCCGGCCATGGCGGACTTCGCCTGGTCGTAGGCGTTCAGCGCATGCTCGTAGTCCCCGCGCATCGCGTCGTCGGCGCCCGGCTCGGCCGGATGGAATTCGAGGCGGTCCAGTTCCTCGCCGAACGCGGTGATGTCCTCGTCCACGACGACCCGGAGCCGGTCCAGAGCGGCCCGCCGCTCCTCCTCGTGGCGCCGGCGGTTACGGCGGACCATCGCGTACGCGCCCGCTCCGCCGGCCACGACCACTGCTCCGATCGCGATCAGCGCCGTACTGGAGACCCCTGAGCCGCCCGTGCCGCCGCCCCAGGTCGAGGGGGCCTTGCCGCCCATGTTGGTCAGGGCGCGGTCGCTGAAGTCGGTGAGCTGGGTCCTGGCGGTCTGGCCCTGGACACTGGTGACCAGGTTCTGCACGGCCGTCCGGGGCAGCACCGAGGAGTCCGCGCGGGCGTCGAAGCGGTCGCCGAGGCGGACGGCGTACAGGCCGGTGATGCCGGTGGCGGTGCGCAGGTTCGTGAAGAGGTTCTGGGTCGGGTACCCGGCCGGCAGGACGGCGATGAACAGGGGTTTGTCCGCGTCCTTGATCTGCCGGGCCAGCGCGTCGGCGTCGGCCGTGGAGAGCTGGGCGGCGGCCGCCGGGTCGACGTAGACCGGGTTCTTGCGCAGGGCGTCGGCGATCGCCGAGACACCGGTGGCCGCGCCGGCCCGCGGGGCGACGGCGGTCAGGGCGACCAGCGCCAGCGCACACGCCAGGAACAGCAGCCCCGGGAGGCTTCGGGGGATCCGTCGCACCGCCTTCATGGTTCGAAAGTACCCCGAAGCCTCCCAAAGAGTGCTGTCCCTCTACGCTGCCCGGTACGCCTCCGTCAGCTTCTCCACCGCCGCCGCGTACCTGCCGGTCAGCAGCAGGTGGTCCGCGTCGGCGAAGGGCTTCGAGACGGCCGCCGTGATCGACTGCCCGGCCTTCGCCTGGACCAGCAGGCGCGCCTTGGTGACCAGTTTCCGGCCGGCCGAGTCGGCGCCCGCCCGTTCGGCCGCCCCGGCCGCCACGCCGAGCGCCTTCAGGGTGGCCTCGCCGCCCTGGGGAGCCCTGGTCAGGGTGGTCAGACCCCAGCCGTACGGGTACTGCGGGTCGTACGACGCGTCGCCCACGTTGATCGGCAGCTGCGCCTCGGACCTCGGCCAGGTGACCGGGAGCTGACCGGTGAAGGCCTTCCTGCCGTAGAGCACGTCGGCCACGCCGTCGCCCTCCGTGCCCGGCAGCCAGGACGCCACCAGGGCGTCGATCTCGCCGAGCCGGTCGCCGATCAGCTGCGGGCGCCCGGAGACGATCAGGACCGCGCACTTCATGGCCGCGCACACCTTGTCCACGGCCGCCTGGTCGGCGGCGGACAGCACGAGGTCGTTGCCGTTGCCGACGTCTCCGACGCCCTCGGCGTACGGGGTCTCGCCGACGACGACCACGCCCACGTCGTAGCCGCTCGTCGGCGCCGAGGCGTCCTTGGAGTAGGTGACGTCTCCCCCGGCGTTCTTCATGCCCTGGAGGATGGTGGTGCCGGTGGTGTGGGTGCCGGAGGCGCCCTGCCAGGTGATGGTCCAGCCGCCGGTCTGGTTGCCGAGGTCGTCGGCGTTGGACCCGGCGACGTACACCTTCTGGGACTTCTTCAGCGGCAGGACACCGGAGGAGTTCTTCAGCAGCACCTGGGACTCGGCGGCCGCCTGCCGGGCGACGGCCCGGTGCCCGGCGGAGCCGATCTCCGAGGCCCCGGACGTGTCGGCGTACGGGTGCTCGAAGAGGCCCAGCCTGAACTTCTGGGTGAGGATGCGGGAGACGGCGTCGTCGACGCGCTGCTCGCTGACGCGACCCGCGTTGACCTCGTCGATCAGGGTCGAGGTGAAGTCCTGGTAGCTGTAGGGGACCATCATCATGTCGACGCCCGCGTCGACGGCCGTGCGGACGTGGGAGGGATAGTCGCCGGGGAGCTGGTCGATGGCGTTCCAGTCGCTGATCACGAAGCCCTTGAAGCCCATCCGGTCCTTGAGCACCCCGTTGATCATGTCGGCGCGGGCGTGCATCTTCACCGGGCCCAGACCGTCGCCCACGATGTCGAGCGAGGAGTACGACGGCATGACCGTGCCGATGCCCCGGTCCACGGCCGTCTGGTACGGCGCCAGGTGGATCGCCTCCAGCTGCTGCCGGGTGACCGTGGTGACGCCCTGGTCGATGGTGTAGGTGCCGGTCGTGGAGGAGCCGTAGGCGGTGCCGCCGTCGCCGACGAAGTGCTTGGCGGTGGCGAGCACCTTGTCGTCGTCCTTCAGGTCACGTCCGTCGGCGCGCCCCTGCAGCCCCTGGATCACCGTCTCCATGGACTTCACCAGCGCCGGGTCCTCGCCGAAGGACTCGTAGGAGCGGCCCCAGCGTTCGTCACGGGTGACGCAGAGGCAGGGCGCGAAGTCCCAGGGGATGCCGGTGGCGCGGACCTCGGCCGCCGTCACCGCGCCTGTCCGCTCGGCCAGTCGGGGATCGCGGGTCGCGCCGATGCCGATGTTGTGCGGCATGATCGTGGCGCCGGCCAGGTTGTTGTGGCCGTGCACGGCGTCGACACCGTAGATCAGCGGGATCTGGAACCGGGTCGCCTGCGCCCGGAGCTGGAAGGAGTCGATCATCTGCGCCCAGGCCGCGGCCGTGTTGGGCGTGGGCGTCGAGCCGCCGCCGGAGAGCAGCGAGCCGAGGTCGTAGGCGGCGATGTCGCCGCCGTTGCCCACGGCGCCCCGCTCGGCCTGGGTCATCTGCCCGGCCTTCTCCGCCAGGGACATCCGGGAGAGGAGGTCCGCGACCCTCTTCTTCACGGGCAACCTGCTGTCCAGGTACGGCAGTCCGTGCGCGTCGATGACGACCTGCGGGGTCTCCGCGGGGGCCCTGGCGCCGGTGACCGTGAGCTTCAGCGGGATGGTCTTGGCGGATTCGGCCGAACGGTCCTTGAGCGTCGGCACCTCGATGGTCCGGGTCGCCCCGGAGGCGGTGCCCGCCGGGAAGGTGAGGGTGCCGGAGACCGCCTTGTAGTCCTTGCCGGACTCGGCGGTGCCGCCCGCCGTCTCGTAGGTGACCGTCACCGGGTCGTCGATCGGGGCGGAGCCGGTGGTGGCGACCGTGACCCTCACCGAGGCCGTGCCGCCCGCCTTCACCGGGTAGACGGCCGCGTCTGTGGTGACCGACGCCCGCAGCGCCTGGTCGGCCTTGCCGTACAGCTCCACGTCGTCCATGGCGAACTGCCCCTTGACCCCGACGGGGAGGGTGACCGCGTAGCCCCACATCCGAGTCAGGCCGAGGACGTGGTCGATGCCTCCGACGGGCTGGTAGTCCGTCCGGTAGACGAAGTCGGTGAACGGGATCTCGATCTGCTTCCAGCCGGAGAAGTCGTCGGTGAACGACGTCGTCCACAGCTCCGACGCCTCGCCGTCGGTGCCGCCGTCCTTGATCTCGAAGGCGGTCTTCTTGCCGTTGTCCTGGCCGTCCCACCAGAAGCGGATGCCCTTGTGGGCGGACCAGTCGTGGGCGGGTTCGGTGGCGGCGAAGTCGTGGGTGAAGCCGCCGTAGCCGCTGATGTCGTAGGTGCCGGACAGGACCTTGGCGCCCTCGGGGGCGTCGGCGCGGTCGGCGAACCGCAGGGTGGGCGGATCGTCGCTGTCGCCGCCCCAGGTGAAGATGCCCTCGGCGGGCTGGGAGGCGAAGGGGACCTCACCTTCGAAGCGGTCCACGGGGGTCGGCGCGGGGTCGTCGGCGGCGCGGGCCGCGGACAGGGGCATCAGGGCTGCGAGTAGAGCGGTGGACACGAGCAGGGCGGTTCTTGGCATGGACCTTCCCTCGACTCTCTGGTTCACTCAGGGCTCTCACAGTTCACTCATGGCTTAGATCACGTCGTGAGTTAACTAACGGCTCGCTTCCCCGTCAAGACGTCCCGTCAGGAAGGGCGATGTGCCCATGAGAAGCACCCCCCACGTGCCGGCGAGAAGAACACCCCGCGGCCTCCGGCTGCTCCTGGCCGGCCTGCTCACCGCGGCCGGCTTCAGCGCGGTCGTACCGCCGGCGCACGCGGCCGGCGAACAGGTCACCGCGTACCTCACCACCACGGACGACTCCGCCGGACGCCATGTCACGCGCGGCCTCCAGGCGCAGACGCCGTTCGCCTTCTCCTCCGGGACCGGCGGCAGCGGCGAGAACATCACCGTGGACGAGAACACCCGCTACCAGACCTTCACCGGCGGCGGCGCGTCCTTCACGGACACCGCGGCCTGGCTGATGAACAGCAGCGGGGCGTTGTCGCAGGCCACCCGGGACGCCACCATGCAGAAGCTGTTCTCGCCGACGAACGGCATCGGGCTGTCGTTCCTGCGCAATCCGATGGGCGCCTCGGACCTGGCACGGTACGGGTACACGTACGACGACATACCCGCCGGGCAGAACGACCCGAACCTGAACAGCTTCTCCATCTCGCACGACCTGGCGGACGTCGTGCCGCTCACCAGGCAGGCGCTCCAGCTGAACCCCTCCCTGACTGTCATGGCCTCGCCATGGACGGCGCCGGCGTGGATGAAGGACAGCGGCTCGCTCAACGGGGGCTGGCTGAAGGCGGAGGACTACGCGGCCTACGCCGGGTACTTCGTGAAGTACCTCCAGGCGTACAAGGACCAGGGCGTCAACGTCTCCTACGTGACCCCGCAGAACGAGCCCACCTGCTGTTCCGGCTACCCGTCGATGAGCTGGAACGCCTCCGGGCTGCAGTACTTCCTCAAGAACGACCTGCTGCCGCAGCTCCAGTCGGCCGGCCTGTCCACCAAGGTCCTCGCGCACGACTGGAACTGGGACGCCTACGACTCCTACGCGGCCGCGCTCGTGAACGACCCGACGATCCGCAACCACCCCAATTTCGGCGGGATCGCCTGGCACGGATACGGCGGTGACGTCTCCGAGCAGACCACCGTGCACAACCAGTACCCCACGCTGGACGCCTTCGGCACCGAGCACTCCGGCGGCACCTGGATCGCCGACCAGCAGCGCGAGGACATGAACAACATCATCGACTACACCCGCAACTGGGCGAAGTCGGTGACCAAGTGGTCGCTCGCCGTGGACCAGAACATGGGCCCGCACAACGGCGGCTGCGGCACCTGCACCGGTCTGGTCACCGTGCACGACGGGGACGGCGCGAGCGGGACCGTGGACTACACCGTCGAGTACTACGACATGGGCCAGCTGACCAGGTTCGTACGGCCGGGCGCCCAGCGGATCGCCTCCACCGCGTCCACCGCGGTGCCGAACGTGGCCTGGCGCAACCCGGACGGCTCGAAGGCCCTGATCGCCTACAACGACTCGTCCAGCGCCACGACCATGACCATCGACTGGGGCTCCCAGCACGCCACTTACTCGCTCCCCGGGAAGACCTCGGCGACCTTCACCTGGTCCGGCACCCAGTCGGGCGACTCCAGCCGGACCGGCGCGTTCGTGGGGCTGGCGAGCAAGTGCCTGGACGTGGCGGGCGGTTCGACCACGAACGGCACGGCCGTCCAGCTCTACGACTGCAACGGCTCCACCGCCCAGCAGTGGACCGTGCGGTCCGACGGGTCGATCCAGGCGCTCGGCAAGTGCCTCGACGTGACGTCGGCCTCGACGGCGGACGGCGCGAAGGTGCAGTTGTACGACTGCAACGGGACCGGTGCGCAGCAGTGGTCGTCCAACTCGTCCACCGGTGACGTCGTGAACACGGCGGCGAACAAGTGCCTCGACGTCACGGACAACTCGTCGGCGAACGGGGCCCGGGCGCAGATCTGGTCCTGCACGGGGGCGTCCAACCAGAAGTGGCACCTCCAGTAGCGAAGAGGGAGCTGGGGGCCGTGAGCGCAGCCCCCAGCCTCCGCGCTACTCCGCCGGTTCCACGCCCGCGCGCAGCAGGCCGTAGGTGTACGCGTCCTCCAGGGCCTGCCAGGAGGCGGCGATGACGTTCTCCGCGACGCCGACCGTCGACCATTCGCCGCTGCCGTCGGAGGTGGAGATGAGCACGCGGGTGATGGACTCGGTGCCGTGCTTGCCCTCCAGGATGCGGACCTTGTAGTCGACCAGGTCCAGCTTGGCGAGCTGCGGGTAGATCTTTTCGAGGGCCACGCGCAGGGCGCGGTCGAGGGCGTTGACCGGGCCGTTGCCCTCGGCCGTGGCGACGATGCGCTCGCTCTTGGCCCAGAGCTTGACCGTGGCCTCGTTGGCGTGGGTGCCGTCGGGGCGGTCCTCGACGATGGCCCGCCAGGACTCGACACGGAAGTAGGAGCGCGGCCTGCCCTCGACCTCGGCGCGCAGCAGGAGCTCGAAGGAGGCGTCGGCGGCCTCGTAGGTGTAGCCCTGGAGCTCGCGCTCCTTGACGCGCTCCACCACGCGGCCGACCAGTTCACGGTCGCCGCCGAGGTCGACGCCGAGCTCCTTGCCCTTGAGCTCCACCGAGGCGCGGCCGGCCATGTCGGAGACCAGCATGCGCATGGTGTTGCCGACCAGCTCGGGGTCGATGTGCTGGTACAGGTCCGGGTCGACCTTGATCGCGGAGGCGTGCAGGCCGGCCTTGTGGGCGAACGCGGAGACACCCACATAGGGCTGGTGGGTGGAGGGCGTGAGGTTGACGACCTCGGCGATGGCGTGCGAGATGCGGGTCATCTCGCGGAGCCGGTCCGCGGGCAGCACCTGCTTGCCGTACTTGAGCTCCAGCGCCGCGACCACCGGGAACAGGTTGGCGTTGCCGACCCGTTCGCCGTAGCCGTTCGCCGTGCACTGGACGTGGGTGGCGCCGGCGTCGACGGCGGCCAGGGTGTTGGCGACCGCGCAGCCGGTGTCGTCCTGGGCGTGGATGCCGAGCCGGGCGCCGGTGTCCGCGAGGACGGTGGAGACGACGGCGTTGACCTGGGCGGGAAGCATGCCGCCGTTGGTGTCGCAGAGGACGACCACGTCGGCGCCGGCCTCGGCGGCGGCCCGTACGACGGCCTTCGCGTACTCGGGGTTGGCGCGGTAGCCGTCGAAGAAGTGCTCGCAGTCGACGAAGACCCGGCGGCCCTGGTCCTTCAGGAAGGACACCGTGTCGCGGACCATCTCCAGGTTCTCGTCGAGGGTGGTGCGCAGCGCCAGCTCGACATGCCGGTCGTGGGACTTGGCGACCAGGGTGATCACCGGGGCGCCGGAGTCCAGCAGCGCCTTGACCTGGGGGTCGTCCGCCGCCTTGGCGTTCGCCCGGCGGGTGGCGCCGAAGGCGACCAGCTGGGCGTGCTTGAAGTCGATCTCCTGCTGGGCGCGGGCGAAGAACTCGGTGTCCCGGGGGTTGGCGCCCGGCCAGCCGCCCTCGATGAAGCCCACGCCGAAGTCGTCCAGGTGCCGTGCGATGGCCAGCTTGTCCGCGACGGTGAGGTTGATGCCCTCGCGCTGCGCGCCGTCGCGCAGCGTGGTGTCGAAGACGTGGAACGAGTCGTCCAGCTCGTGGGTTTCCGTCTCGGTCATGGTCCCTAGGCTCCTGATGTCTTGTCTCGGTCGTACCGGAATGACCGGCTCCACCGTGCCTCCATGGTCCCTCGCGCCTGTCTCCCGGCTGAAGGTGGGCCGGAAAACGAAAAAACCCCTCGCGGGTGCGAGAGGTCTGCGCGCGGGTCGAGGACGACGATGGCCACCCGTACCTGGTCGTACGTGGTGGTCACTGCGGACCGGCGCGCCTGCTGCCAATAATCGTGGCGAACGAGAGCACGGAGGCAGTCTGGCACAGCCCCGCCCCCGGCTCACGCACTGTCTCAGGATGCGGTCGCCCCCGGCTCAGGGGCGCAGGTCGACCAGGCGGGCGCTCGTCACTCCGTCCGGGCAGGACAGGACAGGGAGCCGAGGATCACACGCCGGCCGTCCAGCCCTCAGTGCGTACAACCCGGTCGTAAGGTCACGCGTCCGCGAGAAGATCCGCTTCGAGGAACTCGCTCACATGGCCGAGGACCTGTGCCCGGTCCGTGCCGCGCAGCCCGATCGCGACATGGATGGAGAAGCCGTCCAGCAGGGCGCGCAGGCGGGCGGCGAACCGGTCCGGGTCGACGGGCCGGAACTCGCCGCGCGAGATGCCCTCCGCGACCAGTGCCACCAGGTCGCGGTGCCAGGCGCCCTCGATGGCGGCCTGCCGGTCGCGGGCCGCCTCGTCGGCGTTCTGCGAACGGTTCCAGACCTCCAGCCAGAGGGTCCAGTGCGGGTCCCGGTGCCCGTCGGGGACGTACAGGTCGACGTAGGCGTCGAGGCGCTCGCGCACGGTGCCGCGCCGGGTGAGCAGCCGGCCGCGCTCGGCGCCCAGCCGGTCCTCGCTCCACTCCAGGGTCTGGAGCAGCAGTTCGTCCTTGGAGTGGAAGTAGTAGAGGAGATGGCCGCTGCTCATGCCGACCTCGCTGCCGAGCGCGGCCATGGTCAGCTTCTCCAGCCCCCGTTCGGCGATCATCGTCATGGCGGCGGCGAGCACGTCCTCGCGGGGCGGGGCCTGTCTGCGCCCACCGGCCATCGTCGGCTCCTAGATCCTCGGCTGCTGTTGCGTGATGCAGTGGATACCGCCCCCGCCGGAGAAGATCGTACGGGCGTCCACCAGCGTCACCGTCCGCTCCGGGAACAGGCGGCGGAAGATCCCGGCGGCGGTCTCGTCGCGCGGGTCACCGAAGCCGCACAGCACCACCGCGCCGTTGCAGAGGTAGTGGTTGATGTAGGAGTAGTCGGCCCAGTGGCCGTCGGCCTCCAGGACGGTCGGGGCCGGGACCTCCACGACCTCCAGCGCCCGGCCGCGTGCGTCGGTCCGGGATCGCAGCAGGCCGATGACCTCCTTGGTCACCTCGTGGTCGGGGTGCGCCGGGTCGGGCTGGGAGTGCGCGACCACGACTCCCGGGCGGGCGAAGGCGGCGACGATGTCGACGTGCCCGAGGGTGCCGAAGCCGTACGGGGGGTAGTCGCCGGTGAGGCCGCGCGGCAGCCATATCGCCTTGCGGGTGCCGAGCATTCCGTGGATCTCGGCCTCGACCTCCTCCTTCGTCCAGCCCGGGTTGCGCTCGGGGCCGAGCTGCACGGTCTCGGTCAGCACGACGGTCCCCTCGCCGTCGACGTGGATCGCCCCGCCCTCGTTGACCAGACGCGAGGCATACGTCTTCGCGCCCGCGAGGTCCGAGACATACGCGGCGATCTTCGCGTCGTGCTCCCAGCGGGCCCAGTGCTGGGCGCCCCAGCCGTTGAACGTCCAGTCCACGGCGGCCAGTTCACGGCCGTTCGTGAGAAACGTGGGGCCGATGTCCCGCATCCAGGCGTCGTCCAGCTCGCGCTCGACGGTGTCGGCGCCCGGGCCGAGCAGCGTCCGCGCGTCCGCCGACTGGCCGGGGCCGCACACCACCGTCACCGGTTCGAAGCGGAGGATCGTGCGGGCCACCGAGGCCCAGGCCATCCGTGCGGCGGTGAGGTCGTCGGGGTCGTCGAAGGTGGGGTTGGGGCCCGGCCACGCCATCCAGGTGCGCTCGTGCGGGGTCCACTCGGCGGGCATGTGGAAGCCGTCGGAGGCTGCCTTGTTCATGGGGGGTCCTTCAGAGGAAGTACAGGCGGTTGAGGGAGACGGAGTCGGCCGGCTCGGAGTGGAGCGGCTCGCCGTCGAGCGTGACCAGGCCGGTGCGCCGGTCGACGTCGACCGTTCCGGTACGGGAGTTGAGCCGCAGGTCGGCCGGGCCGATGCCGCGAGTGCCGCGGACGGCGACCCGGCGGCGCCGGGTGGGCATGGTGTCATGGCCCTGGTCGAGGGCGGCCTGGGCCACGAACGCGACGGAGATGTCGGCGGGGGTGGCGCCGTGCGCCCCGAACTGCGGTCCCAGGACGAGCGGTTCGCAGGTGTCGGTGGCCGCACCCGGGTCGCCGGTGACGCCGAACGCCGGGAAACCGGCCTTCAGCACCAGCTGCGGCTTGGCCCCGAAGTACTCCGGCGCCCACAGCACGATGTCGGCGAGCTTGCCGACCTCGATCGAGCCGACCTCGTGGGCGAGGCCGTGGGCGATCGCGGGGTTGATGGTCAGCTTGGCCATGTACCGCAGGACGCGCTCGTTGTCGTGGCCGGTGTCCGGGGCGCCGAGCTCGGCCTTCATCTTGCCGGCCATGGCGAAGGTACGGCGGACGGTCTCCCCGGCCCGGCCCATGCCCTGCGCGTCGGACGAGGTGATGCCGATCGCGCCCAGGTCGTGCAGCACGTCCTCGGCGCCCATGGTCCCGGAGCGGATGCGGTCGCGGGCCATGGCGGCGTCGCCGGGCAGGTCGGTCTTCAGGTCGTGGACGGAGACGATCATCCCGTAGTGCTCGGCGACCGCGTCCCGGCCGAAGGGCAGGGTGGGGTTGGTGGAGGAGCCGATGACGTTGGGGACACCGGCCATCTTCAGGACGTTGGGCACGTGTCCGCCGCCGCAGCCCTCGATGTGGAAGGCGTGGATGGTCCGGCCCTCCAGCACCCGCAGGGTGTCCTCGACCGACAGGCACTCGTTCAGCCCGTCGCTGTGCAGGGCGACCTGGACGTCGTGCTCCTCGGCGACCCGCAACGCCGTGTCCAGCGCCCGCGTATGGGCGCCCATGTCCTCGTGCACCTTGAAGCCCGAGGCGCCTCCCTCGGCGAGGGCCTCGATCAGCGGGGCCCGGTGCGAGGAAGAACCGCGCCCGAGGAAGCCGATGTTGACGGGCCAGGCGTCGAAGGCGCCGAACGCGTGCTTCAGCGCCCAGGGCGAGTTGACGCCCACGCCCCACACCGGCCCGAACTCCTGGCCGATGACGGTGGTCACGCCGGAGGCCAGCGACGCCTCCATGATGCGCGGCGACAGCAGATGGACGTGCGTGTCCACGGCACCGGCGGTGGCGATGAGCCCCTCGCCGGACACGATCGAGGTGCCGGTGCCGACCACGACGTCCACCCCGTCGAGGGTGTCGGGGTTCCCGGCCCGCCCGATGGCGCGGATGCGTCCCTCGCGGATGCCGATGGAGACCTTGCGGATCCCCAGCACGGCGTCGATCACGACGACGTTGCTGACGACGACGTCACAGGTCTCCCGGACCGCGGCGGCCTTCAGGTGCAGCCCGTCGCGGGCGGTCTTGCCGAAGCCGGCCAGGAACTCGTCGCCGTGGCGCTGGGAGTCGTCCTCGACCCGGATCACCAGCCCCGAGTCACCGAGGCGGACACGGTCGCCGGCGCGGGGGCCGTGGGTGGCCGCGTACTCGTGCGGGGTGAGGCGGCGGGCCTCGGCGGGGTGACCTCCGGGGCGGCTCATCGCCCGGCCTCCTCTGCGTCTCGTACGCCCAGGTACCCGCAGGCGGCGGCGCGGCGCAGCGCCTCCTCGCGGGCGCCGGGCGCATCCAGCGGCCCGTCGACGAGCCCGGCGAAGCCGATGGCGACCCTACCGCCGCCGATCGGCACGAGACCGACCTCCAGCGACTCCCCCGGCCCGAACCGCACGGACGACCCGGCGGGCACGGCCAGCCGCAGTCCGTAGGCCGCGGCGCGGTCGAAGTCGAGGCGGGGGTTGGCCTCGAAGAAGTGGAAGTGCGAGGTGACGGAGACCGGGACGGCCGCGGTGTTGGTGACGGTCAGCCGTACGACCGCCTCCGGATCGGCGTGCTCGGGCCCGGGAAGCAGGGCACCGGGTCCCTCCTCCCCCAGCCCGCCGCCCCCGATGGGGTCGGTGACGACCGCGAGCCGTGAGCCGTCGTCGAACACGGCCTCGACGTGCACCTCGGTGACGATGTCGGCGACGCCGGGCAGCACGTCGGCCGGGCCGAGGACGGAGCGGGCCGCCTCGACGGCCTCGGCGAGCCGCCTGCCGTCCCGGGCGGCCTCGCAGACGGTGTCCGCGATCAGCGCGGTGGCCTCCGGGACGTTGAGCCTGAGGCCCCGCGCGCGACGGGCCCGGGCCAGCTCGGCGGCGCCGAAGAGCAGCAGCCGGTCACGTTCCGTGGGGGTCAGTCGCACGCCCGGCACCTCCTTCGCTTCCTCTTGCCATGCTCGACTTAGAGCAACACTCTAAACTCCGGACCGCGAGAAGGAAACCTTTACCCCTGAGCTGCAGGTCAGGCACATCGAACGTCGCTCTAACAGGGGAGCGACCGCGCGACCCACCCGCCCGTCCGGCGTTCGAGGACGAGGCCGTTCAGGCCGAAGCGGAGGTCTGGGGGCGCAGCCCCCGGCACGTCGGCCGCCCCCCACGGGTCACCCCGGCTCCAGCCCCGGCAGGAACCGGCTCGCCCCGAACGCGGGCTTGAGGTCCGTGAACCACGTCGCCCCCTCGTCGTACGCGGCGAAGAAGGGTCGTCCGACCAGGTCCGGGTCGCGGGCCTGGATCAGGTGGAGCGCGAAGACCTTCTCGCCGGCCACCTCGGTGACGCCGTCCACGCAGACCTTGCCGGGCATCGCCGACATGACCGGGCCGCGGACCGTGCGGGCGAGGCCGGAGACGCGGGCGTAGGCGTCACGGAAGACGGCGTGGCCGCGGGCGAGGGGGACGCCGAAGTAGCCCTGGGGGCCGGTGTCCCGCTCCACGAACTGGTAGTACGGCACCGCGCCGAGCGTGGTCGTCTCCTCCCACAGCTGTGCCCAGGCGTCCGCGTTGTCGTTGATCCCGGCCACCAGCGGGCCCTGGCAGCGGATCACGGCCCCGGTGTCGCGGACGCGGCGCATCGCCTCCCGGACGACGGGCGGACGCAGCTCCTGCGGGTGGGTGAAGTGGGCCATCAGCGCGAGGTGCCGACCGCTCTCCACCACCTGTTCGAAGAGGCGCAGCAGGTCGTCGGCGTCGCGGTCGGTGGTGAAACGGTACGGCCAGAACGCGAGGGACTTGGTGCCGACGCGGATCGAGCGGACGGTGTCGATCCGCAGCAGGGGCTCGACGTAGCGGCGCAGTACCGCCGTGCTCATCACCAGCGGGTCGCCGCCCGTGACCAGGACGCTGGCGACCTCGGGATGAGCGCGCAGATAGGAGCTGGTGGCGGCGACGTCGTCCGTCGCGATGCGCAGGTCCGTCTCACCCACGAACTGCGGCCAGCGGAAGCAGTAGGTGCAGTAGGCGTGGCAGGTCTGGCCCTGGCGCGGGAAGACCAGCACGGTCTCCGGGTACTTGTGCTGGAGGCCGGTCAGCCGCTGCCCCTCGTGCACGGGGACGTTGGCGTCGAGCTGCCCGGAGGGGTGCGGGTTGAGCCGCATCCGGATCTCGTGCGCGGCGCGCTGGACCTCGGCCCGCGGCGCGTCCCTGGCGAGCAGGCCGGCCATCCGGCGGACATCGGGCGCGGGCAGCATCCCGGCCTGCGGGAAGGTCAGCCGGAAGACCGGGTCCTCGGGTACGGCGGACCAGTCGATCAGCTCGTCGACGACGTACGCGTTCGTACGGAACGGCAGGACCGACGAGACCGCCCGCAGCGCCAGCCGCTGATCGTCCGTCAGCAGGACGCGTCGGAGCAGACCGTCCAGGTCACGGGGCGTGAAGGCGCGGAAACGGGGGTGGTGCGCTGAGCTCATGTGTGGCGGGGCCCTCTGTTCATTCCGTGACCAGGACCGTGGACGGCCGCAACTCCACGAAGGCGGCCGCCTGCGCATCGTACTTCTCCTCGAAGTGGTGGATGAGCCGTCGATGCAGCTCGCTCTCGTCGTCCACCACGATGACGTCGTGCGCACCGGACCCGTTCAGGGCGTCGCTGTAGGCGCTGAGCTGGTCGAGCCGGCGGCGGGCCAGATAGGTGACGAGGTCGGGCGCGGCGACGTACAGGCGGTCGTCGAGGAAGACGAAGCGGCAGACGAACTCCCGTCGCCCGTCCGTGGCGTCGACGAGGGTGACGGGAAGCCGGGTGAACCGTTCCATCGGCTTGCCCTGCTGCCACAGTTCGTCGAAGCGCTGCTCCACGAAGGTGCCCAGCGGCGAGCGGACCGCGACCTCCAGCTGGACCCCCTCGCCGGAGAGCCGCCCCACGGTCAGGAAGGAGACCAGGCAGCGCTCGTCCCAGCGGTAGAGGGTGACGCCCGGGGAGGTCGAGCACAGCCGTACCTCAAGGAGCTGCCGGGAGGTCGCGTCCAGGCGGCGCGCGAAGTCGTCCAGGGTGCGCAGGTTGCGCATGATGTCGCGGCGGATGTCGGCGCTCTGTTCGCCCAGTTCGCGGCCGCGCAGGATGACCGCGAGGGAGTCCGGGTCCAGGAGCAGGATCTGCACCCGGGCGCCGCTCGCGGTGGCGGATCTGACACCGCGGAACAGCCGTTCGGAGAACTGCGGCCCGAACAGGTTGGAGAAGGTGTCCAGGACCTTCACGTTGGACGTCGAGCCGTACACCTGGGAGGCGAACCACTCGTAGTCCAGCCGGGTGTGCTCGCGGACCCGGCCCTCCTGGGCCCGGGATATCAGCGGGCCGATGACGAACACGGTGACGACCACGCCGACGATGTCGGTGCCGAGGTTGAGGGCGAGGTTCTGCCCGTAGTTGTCCATCGACGAGGCCCGCCACAGCAGCACGCCGGCGCCGGCGGTGAGCAGGGCGAGCACGGTGAGGCTCTGTGGGCGGCGCGGTGTACGTAACGTGCGCATCAGCCAGCGCAGCCGTGGCATCGGCGACCGTCCGCTCACGCGTGCTCCCTCCCCCGTGTGGACTCAGGAGATACCCGTACGGGGGAGGTGATACGCGTCGAACGGAAAGCCGAAGATCACCTGTTGGTGCGAACGGCGGGGACCGGGATCAGCCGAGCTGGTGCATCCAGCCGTGCTTGTCCTCGGCCGTGCCGCGCTGGATGTCGAGGAGGGCCTCGCGGAGCCTGAGGGTGACCTCGCCGGGCTCGCCGCCCGACTGCTGCCACTCGGCGCCGGCGCGCTTGACCGTGCCGACCGGGGTGATCACGGCCGCGGTGCCGCAGGCGAAGACCTCGGTGAGGGTGCCGTTCTCGGAGTCGCGCTGCCACTGCTCGATGGAGACCCGGGCCTCCTCGGACTCGTAGCCGAGGTCGCGGGCGACGGTGAGGAGCGAGTCGCGGGTGACGCCTTCGAGGATGGAGCCGGTGAGGGTCGGCGTGACGATCTTGTTCCCGTACACGAAGTACAGGTTCATGCCACCGAGCTCCTCGACCCACTGGTGCTCGACCGCGTCGAGGTAGCAGACCTGGTCGCAGCCCTGGGCCGCCGCCTCCGCCTGGGCGAGCAGGGAGGCCGCGTAGTTGCCGCCGGTCTTGGCGTCGCCCATGCCGCCGGGGACGGCGCGGACGCGGTCCTCGGAGGCCCAGATGGAGACGGGCTTGACCCCGCCGGGGAAGTAGGCGCCGGCCGGGGAGGCGATGACCAGGAAGAGGTACTCGTTGGCCGGCTTGACGCCCAGGCCGACCTCGGTGGCGATCATGAAGGGGCGCAGGTAGAGGGACTCCTCGCCGCCGTGCGCCGGGACCCATCCCTTGTCCTGCTGGACCAGCAGGTCACAGGCCTCGATGAAGGTCTCCACCGGCAGCTCGGGCATGGCGAGGCGGCGGGCGGACCGCTGGAAGCGCCTGGCGTTCTGGTCGGGGCGGAAGGTGGCCACCGAGCCGTCGGGGCGGCGGTAGGCCTTCAGGCCCTCGAAGATCTCCTGGGCGTAGTGCAGGACGTTGGTGGCCGGGTCGAGGGGGATCGGCGCGTACGGAACGAGCTGGCCGTCGTGCCAGCCGCGGCCCTCGGTCCACTTGATCGTCACCATGTGGTCGGTGAAGTGGCGGCCGAATCCGGGGTTGGCCAGGATCGCCTCGCGCTCGGCGGCGGCGGTCGGGTGCGCGGACGGCTTGAGCTCGATCGTGGGCGTCGTCATCAGTAGGGTCCTTCGCTTCCAGGCTGGGGCCGGGGCGGCTCCGGTTTTTCGGCCGGGTCCGGGGGTGTCCCCCGGGAGGTGCAGCACCGGTTGTAGTGAGGGGCCGCGCTCACACCCGTACGGCCGGTGTCCCGTAGCAGGGCGAGTGCCCTGTCGTAGGACGTCCGAGCACTCCCTCATGGCGCGGCTCCGCGTTCGATTATCGCGCGAGGGCCGGGGTGGAAGGAATCGGGGTGAATGCGGACCGGGGTAGATGGTGGCACCCGGTGGCAGGCATGGGGAAGCCGCCGGGCGCTTGTGCGACCCGGCGGCTTCTGAGTGGTGCGAGAAGCTCGGCGGGTCAGCCGGCTACTCGTACGGCCAGCGCGTCGCCGATCTCGGAGGTGGAGCGGGCGGGCTTGCCCTGACGCTCGGTGAGGTCGGCGGTGACGGCCTCCTCGACACGGGCGGCCTCGGCGTCGTACCCGAGGTGGCGCAGCAGCAGGGCGACGGACAGGACCGTGGCGGTGGGGTCGGCCTTGCCCTGGCCGGCGATGTCGGGCGCGGAACCGTGGACCGGCTCGAACATCGAGGGGAACTCGCGGGAGGGGTTGATGTTCCCGCTCGCCGCGACGCCGATGCCGCCGGAGACGGCCGCGGCGAGGTCGGTGATGATGTCGCCGAAGAGGTTGTCGGTGACGATGACGTCGAACCGGCCGGGGTCGGTGACGAGGTAGATCGTCGCCGCGTCGACGTGGATGTAGTCCGTCGTGACCTGGGGGAACTCCTCGGCCACCTTGTTGAAGATGTTCGTCCACAGGTGCCCGGCGAAGGTCAGCACGTTGTTCTTGTGGACCAGCGTGAGCTTCTTGCGCGGGCGGGCCTGGGCGCGGGCGAAGGCGTCCCGGACGACCCGCTCGACGCCGAAGGCCGTGTTGACGGACACCTCGGTGGCGACCTCGTGCTCGGTGCCCTTGCGGATGGTGCCGCCGTTGCCGGTGTACGGTCCCTCGGTGCCCTCGCGGACCACGACGAAGTCGATCTGCGGCTCGCCGGCCAGCGGGGTGGCGACACCCGGGAGCAGCTTCGACGGGCGCAGGTTGACGTGGTGGTCGAAGGCGAAGCGGAGCTTCAGCAGGAAGCCGCGCTCCAGGACGCCGGAGGGAACGCTCGGGTCACCGATGGCGCCCAGCAGGATGGCGTCGTGCTGCTTCAGCGCGTCGAGGTCGGCGTCGGTGAGGGTCTCACCGGTGGTGTGGTAACGCTTGGCGCCGAAGTCGTACTCCTTGGTCTCCAGCTTCACGTCCTCGGGGAGGACGGCGGAGAGGACCTTGAGGCCTTCGGCCACGACTTCCTGCCCGATGCCGTCACCGGGGATCACTGCGAGATCGATGCTGCGAGACATGTCGGCACCCTACTCCTCGTCCCATGGGATGACATGGAGTGTCCGGCATACGGACGCGGCGGGTCGTTCCGTCAACCGGCGTTCACCCGTGTGTGCGGCTGGCGTTGGCCCGCGCTGGGAAGCGTCTCACCTATGACTGCGCCTTCCAGGGGGACACCCCCCGGACCCCCCGTCCCCGACTTCGGCATCCCGCCGCGGCTGGCCGCGCGGATGAGCATGGCCGAGCAGTACGAGTACCTGCGTGCCCGGCCGGTGAGCCGCCGCACCCTGGTGACGGCGGCCGCGGTGGCGGGCGGCGGGCTGGTCGCGGGCTGCTCGACGACGCCGGCGAGGTCCGCGAACCCGGCACCGGCGACCTCGGCGGTCCGCGGCGCGGCGGTCGTGCCGTTCGGCCGCCATCTCGCCTTCGGCGTCGATCCGCGGACGCAGCTGCGGATCTCCTGGCAGGTGCCGTTCGCGGTGCGGAAGCCGTTCGTGCGGATCGGGACGCGCCCGGACCAGCTGGGCACACCCGTCGCCGCCGAGGTCCGGCATCTGCACACGCCCGGGGTGCAGGGGGTGCGCCCGGTGGTCGAGCAGTACTACGTCCACGCAGCCCTGGACGGCCTCACGCCCGGCACCACGTACTACTACGGCGTGGGCCACGACGGCTGGGACCCCACCGCCCCCGGCCACCGCGCCACCATCACCCCGTTCCGCACCGCGCCCGCGAGCCCGGAGCGGTTCGTGTTCACGGCCTTCGGCGACCAGGGCGTCAGCCGGGCCGGGAAGGCCAGTGACAACGCGCTGCTGAAACAGGACCCGGCCTTCCATCTGCACGCCGGCGACATCTGCTACGCGGACGGCAACGGCACGGGCAGGACCTCGGACGGCTACGACGCCCGGGAGTGGGACCGGTTCCTGAAGCAGAACGACCCGGTGGCCCGGTCCGTCCCGTGGATGGTGACGACCGGCAACCACGACATGGAGGCCTGGTACTCCCCCGACGGCTACGGCGGCCAGTACGCCCGTTTCGCCCTCCCGGACAACGGCTTCGACCCGCACGGGGCGCCCGGCGTCTACGCGTTCACCTACGGCAACGTCGGCTTCGTGGCGCTGGACGCGAACGACGTGTCGTACGAGATCCCCGCCAACCTCGGCTACAGCGGCGGCCGGCAGACGAAGTGGCTGGAGAGCAAGCTGAAGGAGCTGCGGGCGGCGAAGGGCGTGGACTTCGTCGTCGTCTTCTTCCACCACTGCGCGTACTCGACGTCCTCGCACGCCTCCGACGGCGGGATCCGGGCGGCCTGGCTGCCGCTGTTCGCCGAGTACCAGGTGGACCTGGTGATCAACGGGCACAACCACGTCTACGAGCGCACGGACGCGGTGCGGGACGGCGAGGTCGGCCGCGCGGTCCCGGCCGGCGGCTCGACCGACCCGACACGGGACGGGATCGTGTACGTCACGGCGGGCGGCGGGGGACGGGACCTGTACAGGTTCCCCTCGGGGGTCGAGGACAGCTACGAGGGGCACGTGACCCGGCACGACGCGGTGGACAGCTTCCACTGGGCGAAGGGGCAGCACAACGTGGCCGAGACGGTGGAGTGGTCGCGGGTGCGGTACACCGGCTTCTCCTTCCTCAAGGTCGAGGCGGAGGCGGGTACGGCCCCGAGGCTGAAGGTGTCGGCGCTGGCACAGAGCGGCGCGCGGATCGACCACTTCGAGGTACGGCGCGGGCAGTGATCCGCAGGGTACGGCGCGGCTGTCCCGGCCGCGCCGTACCCCGTGCGGGTGCGGCTCCCGTCGAGGGGTTGCTACACGTGTTACCGGCGAGGCGTCAACGGCTTGTCGAACGGCTCAGTGGCCTGTCTCGCCGCCGTTGTCCCGGCGGTCGAGGGCGCGCTGGAGGGCGGCGGCGGCGTTCTTGCGGTCGGACTCGCTCGTGCGGGACACGTGGCGGACTCGGCGGCGGACGGTCGTCTCGGCCATGGGAATCGACTCCTTCGGCATACCTGGAGTACGGCAGGGGGGATACGAGACGCCGGAAGGGGCGGGGAGCGGGGCCGCAGGGGTTGCCTGCACGGGGCCCGGCTCACGACCGCCATTCGCTTGATCTAGCGAGACGTTCGGCTCCTACAAAAGTAAGGGAGCGGCCCGCTTCTGTCTGCACAATTACTCGGACTTCCTACTATCTGAGACGGCGAAGCGGGCCGCACGGCTGTGAGCTGGGCTTTTGACGGGTGAGGCGGATGCTTCCGGAGGGGCGAACGGGTTACACGACGGCGGAGGCCGTACGGACTACCAGGCGACCGGGCCGTGCCGGTCGATGAAGCGGCCCGTCCCGGCGTCGGACGGCTCGGTGGCGAGGCGGACGATCGCGTCGGTGCCCTCGGTGACGGTCTGCGGGCCGCTGTGCGCGTTGAGGTCGGTCGCCGTGTAGCCGGGATCGACGGCGTTGACGCGGATGTCCTTGAAGGCCTTGGCGTACTGGGTGGTGAGCATGACGAGGGCCGCCTTGGAGGAGTTGTAGAGCGGCGCCACGACGGTGGACTCGACCCGGGCCGGATCATGGGTGACGGCGATCGACCCCAGTCCGCTGCTGACGTTGACGACGACGGGGTCCGCCGAACGGCGCAGCAGGGGCAGGAACGCGGTGGTCGCGCGGATGACACCGAAGAGGTTGACGTCGAACACGGCGAGCGCGTCGGCGGCGGTGAGCTCGCCCGGGTCGCCGTGCGGGCCGGCGATGCCGGCGTTGTTGATCAGCACGTCGATCCTGCCCTCGTGGGCGGCCACGTCCGCGGCCGCGGCGGCGACCGAGGCGTCGTCGGTGACGTCGATCCGGACGAACCGCGCGCCGAGCGCGCCGGCCGCCGCCGCGCCCTGCTCCGGGTCGCGGGCGCCGACGAGCACGGTGTGGCCCAGCTCGACGAGGCGGCGGGCGGTCTCGCGGCCGAGGCCCTTGTTGGCCCCGGTGATGAAGGTGATGGTCATGGGCCGATCGTGCGCCCGGCGCGAACGCGCTGCCAGGGACGCCTCGACCGTAGGAACGTCGGTACCAGGACCGCCGAGGAGGCAGGATGGAGGAATGACCGGGAAAACGACGACCGACCTGGGTGCCACCATCCGTGCCTGGCGGGAGCGGCTGTCACCGTCGGACCTGGGACTGCCGGTCGGCCGGGCCCGGCGCGCGGCCGGACTGCGCCGTGAGGAACTCGCCGAACGCGCCGGGGTGTCCGTCGACTACGTGGTCCGCCTGGAGCAGGGCCGGGCCACGGCACCGTCCGGACAGGTGGTCGCCGCCCTCGCCCGCGCCCTGCGGCTGACCCGCACCGAGCGCGAGCACCTCTACCGCATGGCCGGGCTGCAGCCCCCGGACGACGGCCCGATCCCCGACCAGCTCCCGCCGGGCGTGCACCGCGTGCTGAACCGGCTCGGCGATGTCGCGGCCGCCGTGTTCACCGCGCACTGGCAGCTGCTGTGCTGGAACCCCGCCTGGGCCGCACTGCTCGGCGACCCGTCGGACACCCCGCCCGAACTGCGCAACCTCGCCCGCGAGCGGTTCCCGGTGGGCGGCGAGGCGGCCCGGCTCTCGGCGTGGCCGGTGCGGGCGGCGAACGGCGACGACTCCGACCTCGCGATCGTGGCCGACCTGCGCCGCGCCACCGGCCGCTTCCCGCACGACGCCCGGCTGGCCGAGCTGGTCCGCGAACTGGCCGAGGGCAACGAGCGGTTCGCCCGGCTCTGGGCGAGCGGCACGGTGGCCGCCCATCGCGGGGACCGCAAGACGGTCGAGCATCCGGAGGTGGGGCCGGTGGAGGTGGACTGCGACGTCCTCACGGACGGCGATTCGGAACTGAAGATCGTGATCCTGACGGCGGCTCCGGGCAGCACGGACGAGGCCGGGCTCAGGGCCCTGTTCCAGCCATGGGAACAGGCCGGGAAGCCGGCTCGTGGGTCAGGCTTCCCGGCCCGTGCTCGGGTGGGGTGACGGCGCAGGTCAGCCCATGTGCGGGTACGCGTAGTCGGTCGGCGGGACCAGGGTCTCCTTGATCGCGCGGGTCAGGGTCCAGCGCAGCAGGTTCTGCGGGGCGCCGGCCTTGTCGTTGGTGCCGGAGGCACGGCCGCCGCCGAAGGGCTGCTGGCCGACGACGGCGCCGGTCGACTTGTCGTTGATGTAGAAGTTGCCGGCCGCGTAGCGGAGCTTCTCCATCGTGTACGCGGCGGCCGCGCGGTCGTTGGAGACGACCGAACCGGTCAGCGCGTAGTCGGACACCGACTCCATCTGGGTCAGCATCTCGTCGTACTTGTCGTCCTCGTAGACGTGCACGGCGAGGAACGGGCCGAAGTACTCGGTGCGGAACACCTCGTTCTCCGGGTCGTCGCAGACGACGACCGTCGGGCGCACGAAGTAGCCGACCGAGTCGTCGTAGGAGCCGCCCGCCACGATCTCGCAGGACGGGTCGGTCTTCGCCCGGTCGATCGCGGCCTTGTTCTTGGCGAAGGCACGCTCGTCGATCACGGCGCCGATGAAGTTCGACAGGTCGGTGACGTCACCCATGGTCAGGTAGTCGACCTCGGCGGCGAACTCCTCACGGAAGCCGTCGTTCCAGATGGACGCCGGGATGTACGCGCGGGAGGTGGCCGAGCACTTCTGGCCCTGGTACTCGAAGGCACCGCGGGTGAGCGCCGTCTTGAGGACGGCCCGGTCGGCGCTCGGGTGGGCGACGAGGAAGTCCTTGCCGCCCGTCTCGCCGACCAGACGCGGGTACGAGCGGTACTTCTCGATGTTGTTGCCGACCGTCTTCCACAGGTACTGGAAGGTCCTGGTGGAGCCGGTGAAGTGGATACCGGCCAGGTCCCGGTGTTCCAGCGCGACCTTCGACACCTCGATGCCGTCACCGGTGACGAGGTTGATGACGCCCTTGGGCAGGCCGGCCTCCTCCAGCAGCCGCATCAGCAGCACGGCCGCGTGGGTCTGGGTCGGCGACGGCTTCCAGACCACGACGTTGCCCATCAGCGCGGGCGCGGTGGGCAGGTTGCCGGCGATCGCGCTGAAGTTGAACGGCGTGATCGCGTAGACGAAGCCCTCCAGCGGGCGGTGGTCGAGGCGGTTCCAGACGCCCGGGGAGTTGGCCGGGGGCTGCTCGGCCAGGATCTGGCGGGCGTAGTGGACGTTGAACCGCCAGAAGTCGACCAGCTCGCAGGGCGAGTCGATCTCGGCCTGCTGGGCGGTCTTGGACTGGCCGAGCATGGTGGAGGCGGCGATGGTCTCGCGCCAGGGGCCGGCGAGCAGTTCGGCGGCGCGCAGGATGATCGCGGCGCGGTCGTCGAAGGACATCGCGCGCCAGGCGGGCGCGGCGGCGAGGGCCGCGTCGATCGCGTCCTGGGCGTCCTGCCGGGTGGCGTGCCGGCCGGTGCCGATGACGGCCTTGTGGTTGTGCGGCTGGACGACCTGGAACGGCTCGCCGCCGCCGAGCCGGCGTTCGCCGCCGATGGTCATCGGCAGCTCGATCGGGTTCTCGGCGAGCTCCTTGAGCTTCGCCTCCAGCCGGGTGCGCTCGGCCGAGCCGGGGGCATAGCCGTGCACCGGCTCGTTGACGGGGGTGGGGACCTGGGTCACAGCGTCCATGAGATCCGTAACTCCTTGTACGTGAGCGGGTGTTCGGTTCAGCCCTTGCTGATCATCGAGCGGACGAAGAAACGCAGGTTCGCCGGCTTCTCCGCCAGCCTGCGCATGAAGTAGCCGTACCAGTCGGTGCCGTAGGCGGTGTAGACGCGCATCCGGTGGCCTTCGGCGGCGAGCCGCAGGTGTTCGTCGCTGCGGATGCCGTACAGCATCTGGAACTCGTACTCGTCGGGCTTGCGGCCGGCGCGCCGGGCGAGTTCCTGGGCGATGGAGATGAGGCGCGGGTCGTGGGAGCCGACCATCGGGTAGCCCTCGCCCTCCATCAGGGTCTTCAGGATGCGCACGTACGCCTTGTCGATCTCGTGCTTCTGCTGGTAGGCGACCTCGGCGGGCTCCTTGTAGGCGCCCTTGACCAGCCGGACCCGGCTGCCGGCGGCGGCGAGGCGGCGGGCGTCGGCCTCGGTGCGGAAGAGGTAGGCCTGGATGACGCAGCCGGTCTGCGGGAAGTCCTTCCGCAGCTCCTCGTGGATGGCGAACATCGAGTCGAGGGTGGTGTGGTCCTCGGCGTCGAGCGTGACCGTCGTACCGATGGCGGCGGCGGCCTCGACGACCGGGCGGACGTTCGCCAGGGCCAGTCCGTGGCCGCCGGGAAGGGCCTGGCCGAACATGGAGAGCTTGACCGACATCTCGACCCGCTCGCCGAGGCCCAGCTCGCGCAGCCGGCCGACCAGCGCGAGGTAGGCGTCCCGGGCGGCGGCGGCCTGCTCGGGGGTCGTGATGTCCTCGCCGACGACGTCCATCGTCAGCTCCAGGCCGCGGCCCGTGAGCTCCTCGATGATCGGGACGATGTCGTCGACCGACTCACCGGGGATGAAGCGGTCGACGACCTGCTTCGTCACCGGGGCCGCCGAGATCAGACGTCGCATCCGGTCGCTGCGCGACGCGGCGAGAATCACGGGACCCAGCACGGGGCACCTCCACAGCACATGCCAGACAGGCCGCGATCCGACGATTTGGATACGGCACGGGGAACCACCGTGAAAGTTAAGGATCCCTCCGATCGTGGGCCATCGACAGCTGTCACGCATCCGTGCCGCAGATCTCAGACAGATGTATGAAGGCGACCGTGAATTGCGGGAGAATGCCCGGGTGACGTCGGAATTCAAGGGTGACTACCAGGAGCTGGTCGACGAGATCTCGGAGCTGCTGGGCGTCCCGGCGACCCTGGAGAACCGCGACTTCGAGCTGATCGCCTTCGGCGCGTACGACAGCGAGGGCGACCTCGATCCGTCGGCGCTGGACCCGGTCCGCACCCGCTCGATCCTGACCCGGCGCTCCACTGCGGCGGTCCGCACCTGGTTCGAGGGCTTCGGCATCACCCGGGCGACCGGACCGGTCCGGATCCCGCCGACCCCGGAGGCGGGGGTGTACCGGGGGCGGATCTGCCTGCCGGTACGCCATCGGGGTGTCGTCCTCGGCTACGTCTGGCTGCTCGACTCCGAGCCGGGCCCGACGGACGCCCAACTGGCCGCGGCCATGGGGGTGGCAGGGCGGATCGGGGCGCTGCTCGCGGACGAGGCGCAGGCGGGGGCGGGGCTGGGCCGGGAGCTGCGGGCGGTGCTGGTCGCGGCGGGCGGCTGGCAGCGGGAGATGGCGGTGGCCGAACTCCGCACCGCCCTCGGCGCCCGCGCGGACGGCCCGCACACCCTGGTCTGCGTCGCCCCCTGGCCGTCCGCCGCCCCGGACGACACTCCGTCCCCGCGCACGGTCCCGCACGCCACCGCGCTGTGCGCCCTGCCCTGGGGCGCCGCCGGTCACAGCCTCGCCGTGCTGGTCCGGCTGCGCAGCACGGACACGGCCACCCCCGCCCTGACGGCCGCCGCCCGGCTGCTCAAGGACGCGGAGGAGGCCCGGTCGGCGGCCGCCCGGGGGACCGGGGCGCGGACGGCGGCGGCGGTGGCCGCGGGGTTCGCCGGGCCGGTGCCGGCGGTGCCGGAGTGTGCCGCGGGGGTGGGCGGGGCCCGGACCGGGCTGGCGGAGCTGGGCGCGGTCTGGCAGGAGGCGTCGGCGGCCGCCCGGGCCGCGCTGGCGGAGCCGCGGTTGGGGCCGGTCGCGCGGTGGGCGGACATCGGCCCGTACCGTCTGCTGACCGCGCTGCCGCCGGAGGCGTCCCACGACCGGGCCGTGGCCCCGCTGCTCACCCCGGCCCACCACGAACTGGCCCGCACCGCCGAGGTCTACCTCGACCACGCGGGCCAGGCGGGCCGCACGGCCACCGCGCTCGGCATCCACCGGCAGACCCTGTACTACCGCCTCTCCCGCGTCGAACAGCTCACCGGCCTCGACCTGGACGACGGCGAGGACCGGCTGCTGCTGCACATGGCGCTGAAGAGGGCCCGGCTCGCCTGAGGAGCGCCGCGCGCGACGTTCACGTCAGCTCCGGGTCGCGGCCTCGACGATCTGGCGCAGCCCCTCGGTGAGCGCGTCGCCGTCGGGGGCGGTCTTCGGGTCGAAGGTCCACTGCGAGATGAGGCCGGACATCAGGGTCATGTAGAAGCGGCCCAGGGTGTCGGCGGTCTCGTCGGAGACCTCCTCCTCCGGTACGCCCATCAGCAGCGAGGTCAGCCCCCGGCCGCCCTCGCGCTGGGCGCGCGCCAACTGGTCGCGCACTTCCGGCAGCTGGTCGCCCATGGTCACGATCTCCACGCTGAGCCGCCACATCGAGCCGGGCCCGCGCATGCTGTCGACGATGTTCGACCACACCTCGCGGAACCGTTCCAGTGAGCCCGGCGCGCCGGTGAGCCCGCCGTCGCCGCCCTCGAAGGACATCTCCTCCACCAGCGCGATGTAGGCCTGGGCGAGCAGCGCGTCCTTGGAGCCGTAGTGGTAGCCGATCGAGGCGAGGTTGGTCCCCGACTCCCTGACGACGTCGCGCGCCGTCGTCCGCGCGAACCCCTTCTCCAGCAGGCAGCGCTTGGCGCCTTCCAGCAGATCCTCACGGTGTCCCATGCGGACCACCCTACCCGGGATCCATACAAGTGTCCTAGACGCGTGAATTATACAAGCGTTCTAGACAAGCGTTTAAGACGCTCGTATATTCCCTGGCATGACGAACCCGACGAGCACGAACACCCCACCGACCACGACGGCTCTGGCCGGGCGCCGCGAATGGACCGCGCTCGGCGTGCTGATGCTTCCGCTGCTCCTGGTCTCGATGGACGTCTCGGTCCTCTACTTCGCCCTTCCGGCGATCGGCGCGGACCTGGCGCCGAGCGGCACCCAGCAGCTGTGGATCCTCGACATCTACGGCTTCGTCCTGGCCGGCCTGCTGATGACGATGGGCGCGCTGGGCGACCGCATCGGCCGCCGCCGGCTGCTGCTCGCGGGAGCCGCGGCCTTCGGCGGCGCCTCGCTCCTCGCCGCGTACGCGGACAGCGCCGGAACCCTGATCGCCGCCCGCGCGATCCTCGGCATCGGCGGCGCGACCCTGATGCCGTCGACGATGGCCCTGCTGCGCACGATGTTCACCGACCCCGGCCAGCGCGCCAAGGCGATCGGCCTGTGGTCCGGGGTGATGACGGGCGGGATCGCGCTCGGCTCGGTGATGAGCGGCATCCTCGTCGAGCACTTCTGGTGGGGCTCGGTCTTCCTGGTCAACCTGCCCGCGATGGCGCTGCTCCTGATCGTCGGCCCGTTCCTGCTCCCGGAGTCCAAGAACCCCTCCCCCGGCCGCTTCGACTGGCCGAGCGTCCCACTCTCGATGGCCGCCGTGCTCCCCGTCGTCTACGGCGTGAAGGAGATCCCCTCCGAGGGCTGGCACCCGCTCTACGTCGTCTCGATCACCGTCGGCCTGCTCTTCGCCGCCCTCTTCGTCCACCGTCAGCGCACCACCGGCTCCCCGCTGATCCCGCCGGCCCTGCTGAAGGGCCACGGCTTCACCGCGGCGCTGGTCCTGAACCTGGTCGCCTCGCTCGCCATGATGGGCTCGGCGATCTTCACCACGCAGTACCTGCAGTCGGTCCTCGGGATGAGCCCGCTCGCGGCGGCGCTGTGGAGTCTGCTGCCCTCGGTGTTCATCGGGGTCGCGGGGCCGGTCACGGCACAGCTGGTGCAGCGCGGCGCCGACCGTGGACACGTGGTCGCGGGCGGCTTCGCGGCCATGGCGGCCGGGTTCGTCCTGCTCACTCTGATCGGCACCGACTCGCTGTGGCTGGTGCTGACCGGGGCCGGCGTCCTCGCCTGCGGGATGGTCGCGATCATGTCCCAGCTGACGGACCTCGCGATGACCGCCGCACCGGTGGAACGGGCCGGGACGGCGTCCTCGCTGCTGGAGACGGCTTCGGAGTTCGGCGGGGCGCTCGGCATGGCCGTGCTGGGCTCGATCGGTACGGCGGTCTACCGCCACGAGATGCCGGCCACGGCCCCGGCCGAGGCCCGCGAGACGCTGAGCGGCGCGCTGGCGACGGCGGGCCGGCTCCCGGGACCCGCGGGCCAGGCCCTGACCCACACCGCCCGCGAGGCGTTCACCAGCGGGATGCAGGGGGCGGCGATCGCGGGGGCGGTGCTGCTGGTGGGGGCGGCGGCAGGGGCCGCGGTGACACTGCGAAGGAGGTGACTGTGCAAACGCCGGACGGGCTGGGTTTCCCAGCCCGTCCGGCGTTTGAGGACACGACGCAAGCCTTCCGGCCCACCGAGTCGGGTGGGCCGGCGGGCAAGAAAAATCAGACCAGGTTCACCGAACGAGCCGACGTGGCCCCGATCTCCGCCTCGACCTCGGCCAGCACGCCGGGCGCCACCGTGTCGTCGACGGTGAGAACAGCGAGCGCCTCGCCGCCCACGGCCGCGCGAGCGACCTGCATACCGGCGATGTTGACGCCGGCCTCCCCGAGGATGCGGCCGACGGTGCCGACAACGCCCGGCCGGTCCTCGTACCGCAGCACCAGCAGGTGGTCGGCGATCGCGAGGTCGACGTCGTACTCGCCGACCGCGACGATCTTCTGCACGTTCTTCGGGCCGGCCAGCGTGCCGGAGACCGCGACCTCCTCGCCGTTGCCGAGGGTGCCGCGCACGGTGACGACGTTGCGGTGGTCGGCCGACTCCGAGCTGGTCGTCAGCCGCACCTCGACACCGCGCTCCTGCGCGAACAGCGGCGCGTTGACGTACGACACCGTCTCGTCGACGACGTCCTCGAAGACGCCCTTGAGCGCGGAGAGTTCCAGCACCTTCACGTCGTGCTGGGTGATCTCGCCGTAGACCTCGACGTCGAGGCGGACCGCGACCTCACCGGCGAGCGCGGTGAAGATACGGCCGAGGCGCTCGGCAAGGGGCAGGCCCGGCTTGACGTCCTCGGCGATGACACCGCCCTGGACGTTGACCGCGTCCGGGACCAGCTCGCCGGCGAGGGCGAGGCGGACGGACCTGGCGACCGCGATGCCCGCCTTCTCCTGGGCCTCGTCGGTGGAGGCACCGAGGTGCGGGGTGCAGACGACCTGGTCGAGCTCGAAGAGCGGGGAGTCGGTGCACGGCTCCTTGGCGTACACGTCGAGGCCGGCGCCGGCGACCCGGCCCTCCTTGAGCGCCGCGTACAGCGCCTCCTCGTCGACGATGCCACCGCGCGCCGCGTTGACGATCCGCACCGACGGCTTGACCTTGCGCAGCGCCTCGTCGCCGATCAGACCGACCGTCTCGGGGGTCTTCGGAAGGTGCACGGTGATGAAGTCGGCGACTTCGAGCAGCTCGTCCAGCGACAGCACCTTGACGCCCATCTGCGCGGCGCGGGCGGGCTGGATGTAGGGGTCGTACGCCACGACCTTCATGCCGAAGGCGGACATGCGCTGCGCGACCAGGGCACCGATGCGGCCGAGGCCGACGACGCCGAGGGTCTTCTCGGCCAGCTCGACGCCGGTGTACTTGCTGCGCTTCCACTCGCCGTTCTTCAGCGCGGAGTTGGCCTGCGGAATGTGGCGGGCGCTGGCGATGAGCAGGCCGCAGGCCAGTTCGGCGGCGGTCACGATGTTGGAGGTCGGAGCGTTGACGACCATCACGCCGGCCTTGGTGGCGGCGGAGACGTCGACGTTGTCCAGGCCGACGCCGGCTCGTGCGACGACCTTCAGCTTCCTGGCGGCGGCGATGGCCTCGGCGTCGACCTTGGTGGCGGAGCGGATCAGGATCGCGTCCACGTCGGCGATGGCGGGGAGCAGCTCGGCTCGGTCTGCTCCGTTGGCGTGCCGGATCTCGAAGTCCGGGCCCAGCGCGTCGACGGTGGCGGGCGACAGCTCTTCAGCGATGAGTACGACAGGTTTCGAGCTCACGTGAGTCCTCACATGTCCAATGCGGACGGCCGTCCCGACGGCCGCAGGCGGTGGAGGTTGGCTAGCCGCGTGGAGACGCACGACGCTGTGGGCCTGACGCGTATGTAGTACGGCAGTGTAGTGGCGTGGCGGAGGTCGTCCTGCGCCTCTGCGGAAGGATCACCCGTCCGAGATTCGACGGGACGGACAACAGGGCCGGGGCGTTCGCCCCGGCCCTGTCATCTGGGGCTCACGCGTCTTCGTTCACCCAGGACATCAGCTTGCGCAGCTGCTTGCCGGTGGTCTCCAGCAGGTGCTCGGAGTCCTGCTTCTTGTACTCGTTGTACTTCTTCAGACCGCCGTGGTACTCGTCCATCCAGTTACGGGCGAAGGTGCCGTCCTGGATCTCGGCGAGGACCTGCTTCATCTCGGCCTTGGTGGCGTCCGTGATGATCCGCGGGCCGGTGACGTAGTCGCCCCATTCGGCGGTCTCGGAGACCGACCAGCGCATCTTCTCCAGGCCGCCCTCGTACATCAGGTCGACGATGAGCTTCAGCTCGTGGAGGCACTCGAAGTAGGCGATCTCCGGCTGGTAACCGGCCTCGACCAGGGTCTCGAAACCGGCCTTGACCAGGGCGGAGGTACCACCGCAGAGGACGGCCTGCTCACCGAACAGGTCGGTCTCGGTCTCCTCGGTGAAGGTCGTCTTGATGACGCCGGCGCGGGTGCCGCCGATGCCCTTGGCGTACGACAGCGCCAGCGCGAAGCCGTTCCCGGTGGCGTCCTGCTCGACGGCCACGATGCAGGGTACGCCGCGGCCTTCCTCGTACTGGCGGCGCACCAGGTGGCCCGGGCCCTTCGGGGCGACCATGCAGACGTCGACGCCGGCCGGGGGCTTGATGAAGCCGTAGCGGATGTTCAGGCCGTGGCCGAAGAACAGGGCGTCGCCGTCGTTCAGGTTCGGGGCGATGGACTCCTCGTAGACCTGGGCCTGGATCGGGTCCGGGACCAGGATCATGATGACGTCGGCCTCGGCGGCGGCCTCCGACGGGGTCACCACGCGCAGGCCCTGCTCCTCGGCCTTCGCCTTGGACTTGGAGCCCTCGTGCAGACCGACACGCACGTCGACACCCGAGTCGCGCAGCGACAGCGCGTGGGCGTGACCCTGGCTGCCGTAGCCGATGACCGCGACCTTGCGGCCCTGGATGATGGACAGGTCGGCGTCGGCGTCGTAGAACAGCTCGGCCACTTTGGGTTCTCTCCTTGGTGTGCAGGTGTTGCGTCCCACCGTATGACGGCGGGCGGAAGGGAAGTCTCGGGGTCTCGGCATACGGGCGGCCGGCGCGCCGGGAAGGACCGTCGGCCGCCCGTGTCAAGCCTTGCTCAAGCCTTACGCAGATCGGTCGAGGGCGCGCAGCGACCGGTCGGTGATCGAACGGGCCCCGCGCCCGATCGCGATGGTGCCGGACTGCACCAGCTCCTTGACGCCGAACGGCTCCAGCATCTTGAGCATGGCGGTCAGCTTCTCGCTGCTGCCGGTCGCCTCGATGGTGACGGCCTCCGGGGAGACGTCGACGGTCTTGGCGCGGAACAGCTGGACGATCTCGACGATCTGGGAGCGCGTCTCGTTGTCGGCGCGCACCTTCACCAGAACGAGTTCCCGCTGAACGGCCGAACCCGGCTCCAGTTCGACGATCTTGAGCACCTCGACGAGCTTGTTGAGCTGCTTGGTGACCTGCTCCAGCGGCAGCGCGTCGACACTCACCACGATCGTGATGCGGGAGATGTCGGCGTGCTCGGTGACCCCGACGGCGAGCGAGTCGATGTTGAAGCCGCGACGGGAGAACAGGGCGGCGATCCGGGCCAGGATGCCCGGCTTGTTCTCCACCAGGACGGAGAGCGTGTGCTTGGACATTTTCTTCTGCGTCTCTCTCTTACGTCTCTCGCTCAGTCGTCTTCGTTGTCGCCGAAGTCGGGGCGGACGTCCCGGGCGGCCATGATCTCGTCGTTGGAGGTGCCGGCGGCGACCATCGGCCACACCATGGCGTCCTCGTGGACGATGAAGTCGATGACGACGGGGCGGTCGTTGATGGAGTTCGCCTCTTCGATGACCTTGTCGAGGTCGTCCGGGGACTCGCAGCGGATGGAGTAGCAGCCCATGGCCTCCGACAGCTTCACGAAGTCGGGGACCCGGGTCCCGCGGGCGTCCGGGTTGACGTCCTCGGGCCCGGAGTGCAGCACCGTGTTGGAGTACCGCTGGTTGTAGAAGAGGGTCTGCCACTGGCGGACCATCCCGAGGGCGCCGTTGTTGATGATGGCGACCTTGATCGGGATGTTGTTCAGGGCGCAGGTGGTCAGTTCCTGGTTGGTCATCTGGAAGCAGCCGTCGCCGTCGATCGCCCAGACCGTCTGGCCGGGGGCACCGGCCTTGGCGCCCATGGCGGCCGGGACCGCGTAGCCCATGGTTCCGGCGCCGCCGGAGTTCAGCCAGGTGGCGGGCTTCTCGTACTGGACGTAGTGCGCGGCCCACATCTGGTGCTGGCCGACGCCCGCGGTGAAGATCGTGCCCTCCGGGGCGAGTTGCCCGATGCGCTCGATGACCTGCTGCGGCGAGAGCGAACCGTTGTCGGGCAGGTCGTAGCCCAGCGGGTAGGTCTCGCGCCAGCGGTTGAGGTCCTTCCACCAGGCGGTGAAGTCGCCCTGGTGGCCCTCGCTGTGCTCCTTCTGCACCGCCTGGATCAGGTCGGCGATGACCTCGCGGGCGTCACCGACGATCGGCACGTCGGCGGCGCGGTTCTTGCCGATCTCCGCGGGATCGATGTCGGCGTGGACGATCTTCGCGTACGGGGCGAAGCTGTCCAGCTTGCCGGTGACGCGGTCGTCGAAGCGGGCTCCGAGGGCGACGATCAGGTCGGCCTTCTGCAGCGCGGTGACGGCGGTGACCGCACCGTGCATGCCCGGCATTCCCACGTGCAGCGGGTGGCTGTCGGGGAACGCGCCGAGCGCCATCAGGGTGGTGGTGACGGGCGCTCCGGTGAGCTCGGCGAGGACCTTGAGCTCGGCGGTGGCGTGTGCCTTGATGACACCGCCGCCGACGTAGAGGACCGGCCGCTTCGCGGAAGTGATCAGCTTGGCGGCCTCGCGGATCTGCTTGGCGTGCGGCTTGGTCACCGGGCGGTAGCCGGGCAGGTCCATCACCGGCGGCCAGGAGAAGGTGGTCTTCGCCTGGAGGATGTCCTTGGGAATGTCCACGAGAACCGGGCCGGGGCGGCCGGTGGAGGCGATGTGGAACGCCTGCGCGATGATCCGCGGGATGTCCTCGGCCTTGGTGACCAGGAAGCTGTGCTTGGTGATCGGCATGGTGATGCCGACGATGTCCGCCTCCTGGAAGGCGTCCGTACCGATCGCCGCGGAGACCACCTGGCCGGTGATCGCCACGAGCGGCACCGAGTCCATGTTCGCGTCCGCGATCGGCGTCACCAGGTTGGTGGCACCGGGGCCGGAGGTCGCCATGCAGACGCCGACCTTGCCGGTGGCCTGCGCGTAGCCGGTGGCCGCGTGCCCGGCGCCCTGCTCGTGCCGGCACAGGACGTGGCGCACCCGGGTGGAGTCCATCAGCGGGTCGTAGGCCGGCAGGATCGTGCCGCCGGGGATGCCGAATACCGTGTCAGCGCCGACCTCCTCAAGCGAGCGGATGAGGGACTTCGCACCCGTGACGTGCTCGACGGGGGCGGACTGCTGTCCTCCGGAACGGGGCCGCGGCTGCGGATGGTGGGCCCCGGTGGCCTGCTCGGTCATCGGCATTCTCTTCTCGATGCTGAGGGTTTTCGCGAGGTTCGTACGGATTTTCGCTGCCGTACGTCTGGTGCTGGTGCAACAAAAAACCCCTCGTGCCGAAAGGCAAGCGAGGGGAGCGCGCCGGTGTGGTCGCTGGGGTTTCCGGAGCCTCCTCCGGTGGGTCCCAGCTCAGCCGACGCGCTGTCCAAGTACGAGAATTCGGGTGCGCATGGGACTGACCCTCCCTCCGACGCGCACCACGTGTCAAGCGGGTGGGACGGGAGTCTCATCATGTGAGCGTAGGGCACTTCCACCGCCGAGCACGGCGGGCACACCAGTGGTGTACGCCCCCGGCCACCTTCTCACTCGTCGCTCACCTCCGGGGCGCTCCGGTCGGGGTCGCCCCCTCCGGCTCTCGCACGCCCCCCGCGTAGGCCGGTTCGGCCGGTGCGTGCGGAACCGGGTAGTGGCCGGAACCGAGCGCCCTGCGCAGCCGGTACTCGTCCACCGGGCCGGAGAACGCCATGCCCATCCCGTGTGTGCAGCCCATCGCGCGCAACACCGTGACCTGTTCGGGCAGGTCCACGCCCTCGGCCACGGATTCCAGGCCGAGGTCGCAGGCGATCCGCAGCAGACCGCTGGTGATCTTGTGCAGCCGGGCCGACTCGACGACCCCCTCGACCAGACCGCGGTCGAGCTTGAGCATGTCGACGGGGAGCTTCCGCAGGGCCGTGATCGCCGCGTAGCCGCTGCCGAAGCCGTCCAGCGCGATCCGGACACCGTGCCGGCTGAGCGCGGTCAGCCGCCGCTCCAGCTCGTCCAGCGGGACCCTGGGATCGGTGTCGGACAGCTCCAGGACCAGCGCCCCCGCCGGCAGCGCGTGCCGGGTGAGCAGGGCCTCCACGGAGCCGAGCGGCGAGGACCGGTCGAGCAGCCGCCGGGCGGAGGTCCGGACCGCCACCGGCACCACCAGCCCGCCTGCGGCCCGCTCGGCGGCCTGCTCGACCGCCTCCTGGAGGATCCAGCGGTCCAGCTCGGCCGTCTTGTCGCTGTCCTCGGCGACCCGCAGGAACTCGGCCGGCGTGAACAGCACCCCCTGCGAGGAGCGCCAGCGCGCCTGCGCGGAGACCGATTCGATCCGGCCGTTCTCCAGGCACACCACCGGCTGGTGCAGCAGCGCGAACTCGCCGTCGTGCAGGGCGGCCCGCAGCCGGGTGGCCAGTTCCGCCTTGCGTACGACGTCCTGCTGCATCTGCGGCTTGTACAGCTTGACGCGGCCCTTTCCGGCCGACTTGGCGCGGTACATCGCAAGGTCGGCGTTGCGCAGCAGCTCACCGGCGCCGAGGCCCGGTTCGGCGAAGGCGACACCGATGGACGCGTTGACACGGACATCGTTGCCGTCAATGGCGTACGGCTGGGAGAGGGTCACCCTGAGGCGGTCGGCGAGCTCCAGGATGTGCCGCTCCCGGGCACTGCGGTCACGGGTGGTGTCGCCGACGATCAGCGCCGCGAACTCGTCGCCGCCCAGCCGGGACGCGGTGTCGCCGTGGCGGACCGCGTCCTGGAGTCTGCGCGCGGCCTGGACGAGCAGTTCGTCCCCGGCCTGGTGCCCGATCGTGTCGTTGACGGCCTTGAACCCGTCCAGGTCGATGAAGAGGACCGCCGTGTTCCTGAGAGCGGGGCCCCGGTCGGAGGAACGGCGGCCGGACAGGGCCTGCTGGACGCGCCGGGTGAACAGGGCGCGGTTGGGCAGGTCGGTGAGCGGGTCGTGCTCGGCGTTGTGCTGGAGCTGCGCCTGCAGGCGCACTCTTTCGGTCACGTCCCGGCTGTTGAAGATGAGGCCGCCGTGGTGGCGGTTGACGGTGGACTCGACGTTGAGCCAGCCGCCCTCGCCGGAGCGGAACCGGCACTCGATGCGGGTGGTGGGCTCCTCCTGCGGCCTGGCGGCGAGGAAGCGGCGCACCTCGTGCACCACACAGCCCAGGTCCTCCGGGTGGATCAGGTTGGCCAGTTCCGAACCCACCAGGTCGTCGGCGGGCCGTCCGTAGACCCCGGCGGCGGCCGGGGACACGTACCGGAGGATGCCGTTGGGCGCGGCGATCATGATGACGTCGCTGGAGCCCTGCACCAGGGAGCGGAAGTGGTTCTCCTGCTGCGCCAGTTCCTGGGTGAGGGTGATGTTGTCGAGGAGCATGATGCCCTGGCGCACGACGAGCGCGAGGACCACGCAGCCGGCCGTGATCAGGACGACGTGGTCGGGGCTGCGGCCGTTGAGGACGTTGTAGAGGATGCCCAGGGTGCACACGGCGGCGGCCAGGTACGGGGTGAGAGCGGCCAGGGAGCCGGTGATCGGCCGGCCCGCCGGGTACCGGCTGTGATCGCCTCCCGGGGCGGGCGCGGGCGGCTGCTTGGGCGCCGTGCCCCGGCCGCCGGGCACGTGCTCGTGGACCACGCGCGTGCAGCCCTCGGGATCGGGGCCGCCCTGCGACCGGGGTGCGGCCCACGGGGCGTACGCGAGCAGCAGCGAGCCGGCGAACCAGCCCGCGTCCAGCAGCTGGCCGGAGCGGTAACTGCTGTGCAGCAGCGGCGAGGTGAACAGGGCGTCGCACATCACGGTCAGGGCGAGGGCGCCGATCGCGGTGTTCACCGCGGTGCGGTTGCCCGGCGAGCGCCGGAAGTGCAGCGCGAGCACCATGCTGACCAGGGCGATGTCCAGCAGCGGGTACGCCAGCGAGAGCGCGGTGTGCGCGACGCTGGGCCCGTCGAACCGGGCGGCCTGGGCGAGCGCGAGGCTCCACGACAGGGTGAGCAGCGAGCCGCCGATCAGCCAGGCGTCCAGCGCCAGGCAGATCCAGCCGGCCTTGGTCACCGGCCGCTTGGCCAGCACCAGCAGTCCGACGATGGCGGGCGGCGCGAAGCAGAGGAAGAACAGGTCGGCGTAGCTGGGGCTGGGCACCGGCCGCTCCAGCACTACCTCGTACCACCCCCAGACCGCGTTGCCGAGGGCCGCCATGGCCGAGGAGAGGGCGAACAGCAGCCAGGCAGGTCGGAAGCGGACCCGCGGGGAGCGGGCATAGCAGAAACACGACACGGCGGCGGCGCCGGCGGCCGCGGTCAGACCGAAGTCGCCCATGAACAGGGCGATCTGGTTCGAGCCCCAGTCGAACGCGGCACCGACGGCGTATCCCGCGCAGATCAGGGCCAGGACGAGTTGGCGGACCATGCCGGTCCCGCCGCCGGTGACCGGCGGCCGGGGGTGCGGCATCCCCGCCGGAGGCTGTGCCCGCAGCGCTCCGGGGAGAGTGGTCGTCACAGGCGTCGACGCCGTCACCGCAGGCTCCCGGTCCGCGCCGTTCCCGGGTCCCTGGGGTCCCGGTGCGCTGGGTGGGGGTGCCTCCGGCGTCCGCTGTGGCTGCGGTGGTGGTGATGGCTGGTGTGGTGGCCGCGTCTGCGCGCAGCTGTGCGCCAGGGTCGCCGCCGGCGGCTCCGCCGCGTCGGATCGTTCGTCCATAGGCCGTGCATCGCCCGTCGCCCCCCTCACAAATCTGAAATGTCCATCCCCGGCGCCGAACAGTGCGCGGCGCAGCCCCTTCCGGGACGATACACCAGTCTCGTCACTCAGGGACATAGCTTCTCTACGCTCCGTGACGACCAGCGGCTATGCGCGCACGCACCGCGCCCGGAAGGTTGCGGACCGTACCGGAAGCGGATTACACGCGTATTGCCGCGATGGTCAGTTGTCGGTGGATCCCGTCGTCAAAATCACGTTCCGCAACGGCTCTTGGTTCACGAGACGGTTCAACTGCTCGGTCACGAGGCGCTTGGCACGCGGCAGGAAGGCCGAGGTGGGGCCGCCGACATGAGGGCTGATCAGCACCCCGGGCGCCTGCCACAGGGGATGGCCGGCCGGCAGCGGCTCGGGATCGGTGACGTCCAGGGCGGCGGTGAGACGGCCGCTCTCCAGCTCGGCGAGGAGGGCCTTGGTGTCCACGACGGGACCGCGCGCGATGTTCACGAGCAGCGCACCGTCCTTCATCCGCGCGAGGAACTCCGCGTTGACCAGGCCACGCGTGGTGTCCGTGAGAGGCGTGGAAAGGATGACGACATCGGCTTCCGGAAGCAGATTCGGCAGTTCGGTGAGTGGAAGCACGGGACCGCGCGCCGAGGCGCGCCCGGAGCGCGCAACGCGCGCCACCCGCGCAACCTCGAAGGGCACGAGCCGGTCCTCGATGGCCGCGCCGATGGCGCCGTAGCCGACGATGAGAACGGACCTGTCGGCGAGGGCCGGGTGGAAGCCGCTCTCCCAGTGGTCCCGCTGCTGGGCGCGCACGAACCCCGGAATGCCGCGCAGGGACGCCAGCGTGAGCGCGAGGGCGAGTTCGGCGGTGCTCGCCTCGTGCACGCCGCGCGCGTTGCACAGCGGTACGCCGGGCGCGATGAGGTCGATGGCGGCGATCATGTCGTCGACACCGGCGGTGAGGGTCTGGATGAGCCGGACGTTCCGCATCCCCTCCAGCGGCCGCACCTTGACCGCCTGCCGCTTCATGTAGGGGACGACATAGACGGCGCAGTCGGCGGGGTCACCGGGAAACTCCTGGTCGCCGTCCCAGAAGAGGTAGTCGAACCCACCGGGGAGGCCGCTGAACTCGGCCGGGGGGATGGGGAGCCACACGTCGGAGGTCATGGTCAGGAGGCTATGTCAGAGGTGTGCGGGCGAGCGGGTTAGGTTGGGGGACGGAGAAGGAGGTTCACGGGCTGGTGGAGCGCAGGACGATCGGCGCGGGGGCGCTCGCGGTGGGGGCCGTCGGACTCGGGTGCATGCCGATGAGCTGGGCGTACAGCGGGTCGCGGCAGCGGGGCGACGAGTCGCTGAGGGCGGTGCACCGGGCGCTGGACCTGGGCGTGACGCTCCTTGACACGGCCGACATGTATGGCCCGTTCACCAATGAGCTGCTGCTGGGGCGGGCGCTCAGGGAGCGGCGTGCGGAGGCCTTCGTGTCGACGAAGGTGGGCCTGCTGGTGGGCGACCAGCACATCGTGGCGAACGGCAGGCCCGGCTATGTGAAGCGGGCGTGCGACGCGTCGCTGCGCCGGCTCCAGACCGAGGTCATAGACCTCTACCAGCTGCACCGCGCCGATCCCGAGGTTCCCGTCGAGGAGACCTGGGGCGCGATGGCGGAACTGGTGCAGGCGGGGAAGGTGCGGGCGCTGGGGTTGTGCGCCGTGGGGGCGCGTGGGGGGCGCAGGTCCGGCGCGCGCCTGCATGACGCGACCCTGCGGCAGCTTCGGCGGGTGCAGCAGGTGTTTCCGGTGAGCGCGGTGCAGGCGGAGCTGTCGGTGTGGTCGCCGGAGGCGCTGGAGTCGCTGCTGCCGTGGTGCGCGGCGCGGGGGGTGGGATTCCTCGCGGCGATGCCGCTCGGCAACGGTTTCCTGACCGGCACGCTCACGCCTGGTGAGGGGTTCGAACCGGATGACCTGCGGGCGCGGCACCCTCGCTTCACGGCGGAGATGATGGCGGCGAACCAGCCGATCGTGGCGGGGCTGCGGCGGGTTGCGGGCCGACAGGGGGGCGACGGTGTCACCGCCGCTCAGGTGGCACTGGCGTGGGTGCTGGCGCAGGGGGCGCATGTGGTGCCGGTGCCGGGGACGAAGCGGGGGCGGTGGGTGGCCGAGAACGCGGGTTCCGTGGAGGTCCGGCTGAGTGCGGAGGATCTGGCGGAGCTGGGCGGGCTGCCTGCTGCGCAGGGGTCTTGGGACTAGCACGGCGATGGCCGTGATGCGCCGGTGGTTCGGTGCGGCGCCCTGGTCGCGCCCACGCGGCGGAGCCGCATATGGGTACAGCCCCGCGCCCCTTACGGGGCGCTGGCAGCGGGCGTTCGCATCATGATCCGCCGGACAGCCCCGCGCCCCTGACGGGGCGCGCTGTACTACCGTCGGTCGCAGGAGCCGAGGCCTGTTCGAAGGGACCGTGATCGTGCGACGTCGAGCTGTGCCCGCCTTGTTGGCCGCGGCCGGACTGCTGCTGGTGGCGGGGTGCTCCTCCGGGGGCGGAGGCGGGGGCGGGGGTCTGCCCACGCCGTCCTGGGCCGGGGGGTCGTCGGCGAGCTCCTCCGGGGCCTCCGCGTCGGCCGGGACCAGCGAGTCCGCCGCGCCTGCCAAGGGGTCGGTGAAAGTGCTGCGTACGGTCGCCCAGGGGCTGAAGTCGCCCTGGGGGCTGGCTCCGCTGCCGGGCGGGGCCGGGCTGTTGGTGTCCGACCGGGACGACGGGACGATCAGCAAGGTCGACGAGAAGACCGGGAAGATCACGGAGCTGGGCGTCGTCTCCGGGGTGTCCGCGGCCGGGGAGGGAGGCCTGCTGGGTATCGCGCTCTCCCCCGGCTTCGCCTCGGACCACATGATCTACGCGTACTTCACATCTGCCTCCGACAACCGGATCGTGCGCCTGCTCTGGGACGCGGGCAGACCGGCCAAGGAGCAGCTGGGCGCCCCCGACACGATCTTCAAGGGCATTCCCAAGGGGTTCATCCACAACGGCGGCCGGATCGCCTTCGGCCCGGACGGCATGCTCTACGCCGGCACCGGGGAGAGCGGGCAGCGGGGCCTCGCGCAGGACAAGGGCTCGCTCGGCGGGAAGATCCTGCGGCTGACGCCGGAGGGCGACCCGGCCCCCGGCAACCCGTTCCCGGGCTCCCCCGTCTACACCTATGGCCACCGCAATGTGCAGGGCCTGGCCTGGGACGACAAGGAGCGGCTGTTCGCCTCGGAGTTCGGGCAGGACACCTGGGACGAGCTGAACGCCATCAAGCCCGGCGGCGACTACGGCTGGCCGAACGCGGAGGGCAGGTCGTCCGACCCGAAGTACGTCAACCCGATCGCCCAGTGGCACACCGACGACGCCTCCCCCAGCGGCATCGCCTATGTCGACGGCGTGATCTGGATGGCGGCCCTCAAAGGCCAGCGGCTGTGGCGCATCCCGCTGGACGGCACGACCACGGCCGCCGCGCCGCAGGCCTTCCTCACCGGTGAGTACGGCCGCCTGCGTACCGTCGTGGCGGCCGGCGGCGACAAGGTGTGGCTGGTGACCAGCAACACCGACGGGCGGGGCAGGCCGAAGGCAGGCGACGACCGGATTCTGGAGCTGGAGGTGACGTAGGCGGCGCCGCTCACACCTCGTCGTCCCCGGAGTCGCCTGCGGGCTCCGCTTCGGACTCCTCCTGCGGAAGCCGTATGACGACCTTGCCGGACGCGAGGTCTATCGGTCCGCGTCCGGGATCCGTGTCCCCCACGTCCTCCCGGGTCAGCTCCAGCCGCTTCTGCTCCTCGTGGGTGTGTTTGCGGCCGGGTGCGAAGAGCTCCTCGAACATGTTGAACACGGTGCCTCCTGAGCCGGTCCCCTCATCTGGTCGGGTCGAGTGCCTCGACGGGGAACATCCCCAGTCTGTGCGCCACCGCCGCCGCCTCGCCCCTCCCTGCAACGCCCAGCTTGCCCAGAATGTTCGAGACATGGACGCTCGCGGTCTTCGGCGAGATGAAGAGCTCCTCGGCGATCTGCCGGTTGGTACGACCGGCCGCCACCAGGCGGAGGACGTCGCGCTCCCTGCTGGTGAGGCCGAGGCTCTCGGCGGGGTCGAGGACCCGGCGGGAGGCCCGGGTGGTGAGGGGGAGGCGGGCGCGCTGGGCGAGGAGGGCGACGGCCTCGGCGAGCGGCCGGGCGCCCAGGTGGTCGGCGACGGCCCCGGCCAGCCGGAGGAGTTCCGTCGCCCGGTCGCGTTCGTCGTCGCCGGTGGCCTCTTCGAGCAGGGCCTCGGCGAGGCGGCGGCGGACCCGGGCGAGGTCGTAGGGGCGGTCCAGGCACTCGAAGTCGGTGACCACGTCCGACCAGACGGCGGCGGTGCCGGTACCCCGGGCGCGGTGCAGCTCGGCGCGGGTCCAGCGCTCGTACGCCTGCCACAGGGGCGTGCCGGTGGTGAGCTTGCGTGCGGTCTGGGCGAGCCGGTCGAGGGCCTCGGCGCGGCCGTCGGCCGCCGCGGGCAGGGTGCGGGCGTCGGCCTCGGCGGTGGCGGCGGCCAGCAGCAGAGGCCAGCCGTAGCGGTGGGTGCCGGGCGGGAAACCGGCCGCCAGAGCACGGTCCAGTTCGGCGCGGGCGTCGAGGAGCCTGCCTTCCTCGGCGGCGACTCCGATGGCGATGCGGGCGACCGGGAGCAGTACCTGGGGCATCGGGTCATGGGTGCCGTAGTGGGCGTGCGCGATGGCCAGCCGGCGGGCGGCCTCGGCCGCGTCGCCCCGGGCGAGGGCGATATGGGCGAGGCGCAGGGCGCCGACGCCGCGGGGCTTGGCGCTGGCGGCGGAGCCGAGGGCGCCGGTGGCGGCTTCGGCGGCCTCGTCCCACTGGCCGAGCGCGTACAGCGATTCGGAGAGGTTGCCCCAGATCCACGCCTCGGAGTCCAGCAGGCCGTATCTGCGGGTGAAGGCGAGCCCCTCGCGCAGGATCGGCACGGCCTCCCGGGAGCGGCCGACCGACTCCAGCTCGGACGGCAGGTTCACATAGGCCCGGCCGACGACATGGGCATCACCGTCCTGGAGCACGGCCTCCTTGACCCGGTACAGCTCCGCGAGGCCGTTGTCGACGTCACCCGAGTCGACCATGAGGCAGCCGAGGGTGACGCGCGCGTTGAGCTCGATCTCCCGGGCGCCCACCATCCGCGCGTACTCCACGGCCCGCTCGGCGGCGGCGAAGGCCTCGGGGCCCGGCCGGTGCAGCATGGACCAGGTGGCGGCGTTGGCCAGGACGTCGGCGTGCACCTGGGACGGCGGCAGGCCGCGCACCAGGTCCTGGGCGTTGGCGAGTTCCTGCCGGCCGTCGCCGCGGGCGAGGCCCTGGACCAGCCGGGAGCGCTGCACCCAGAACCAGGCGGCGCGCTGCGGGTCGTGCTCGTCCTGGAGGATCCGCAGCGCCTTCTTGGTGATCTTCAGGGCGCGTTCGCGCTCCCCGCAGAAGCGGCCGGCGACCGCCGCCTCCGCCATCAGGTCGAGGTAGCGCAGCGGGGTGGTGGCGGGATCGCAGCCGCACGGAGGGTAGACGTCGGTGAAGTCGACGGGGCGCAGGGCGGCGCGGACCTCCTCGGGGGCGGTGTCCCACAGCTCCATCGCCCGCTCCAGGAGCCGCAGCTGCTCGCTGTAGGCGTGCCGGCGGCGGGCCACGACGGACGCGTCGAGGACGGCGGGCAGGGCCTTGGCCGGGTCGTGGGCCTGGTACCAGTAGCTGGCCAGGCGGGTCACGTGCGCGTCGGCCGCCACCAGGGTCGGGTCGCTCTCCAGGGCCTCCGCGTAGCGGCGGTTGAGCCGGGAGCGTTCGCCGGGCAGCAGGTCGTCCGCGACGGCCTCGCGGACCAGGGAGTGCCGGAAGCGGTATCCGTCGCCGGCCGGGGTGGCGGTGAGCAGGTTGGCGCCGACGGCGGCCCGCAGCGCCTCGATGAGGTCGTCCTCGGCGAGCTGGGCGACGGCGGCGAGCAGCCGGTACTCGACGGTGGAGCCGCCCTCGGCGACGATCCGGGCCACCCGCTGGGCGCTTTCGGGCAGGGCCTCGACCCGGACCAGGAGCAGGTCGCGCAGGGAGTCGGTGAGTCCGGTGCAGCAGCCCTCGGTGGCGGCCACCGCGAGTTCCTCGACGAAGAAGGCGTTGCCGTCGGAGCGTTCGAAGATCTCGTCGACCTGGGCGGGGTCGGGTTCGGTGGCGAGGATGCCGGCGATCTGGCGGCCGACCTCCTCGCGGGTGAAGCGGGCGAGTTCGAGGCGGCGGACGGTGCGCAGCCGGTCGAGTTCGGCGAGCAGGGGGCGCAGCGGGTGGCGGCGGTGGATGTCGTCGGAGCGGTAGGTGGCGAGGACCACGAGCCGGCCGGTGCGCAGGGTGCGCAGCAGGTAGGCGAGGAGGTGGCGGGTGGAGGCGTCGGCCCAGTGCAGGTCCTCCAGGGCGACGACCACCGTGCGCTCGGCGGCGACCCGCTCCAGCAGGCGCGCGGTGAGCTCGAAGAGGCGGGCCATGCCCTGTTCGTCGTGGCGGCCGGCGGTGGCCTCGCCGAACTCGGGGAGCAACCGGGCCAGTTCGTCCTCCTGACCGGCGGCGGCCGCGGCCAGTTCGTCGGGCAGGGCGGCCCGCAGTGCGCGCAGGGCGGTGGAGAAGGGGGCGAACGGCAGCCCGTCGGCGCCGATCTCCACGCAGCCGCCCAGGGCGACGACCGCGCCCTGGCGGCAGGCGGCGGTGGCGAACTCCTCGACCAGCCGGGTCTTGCCGACGCCTGCCTCGCCGCCGAGCAGCAACGCCTGCGGCTCGGCGGCGCCGGCACGGGCGAGCGCGTCGTTCAGAGTGTCCAACTCGTCGCTGCGGCCTACGAACACGGGACTCACGGACCTGGTTTCCACAGGCCAGAGCATCGCATGGGGCCCAGAGCCCACGGCAGCGGTTTTCCACAGCACCGGTGCGCCTGTCGTACCGGTGGACGGCAACGGGGGAAGCCGGTGGCCCGTCCCCGTGCGGCCACCGGCTTCCCCGTTCCCGGCCTTCGGGCGGTCGGCGCCGCCCGGCCGCCCCGTGGTCATGCGGCGCGCGGGAGCCGGCGCCGGCCGCGGCGGTCGGTATGGGCCTCCTGCGCCACTGCGTCTTCCGGCACCGCGTCGTGCCGTGCGTCGCGGCGTGCGGCACGGCGGGAGCGGACGGCCTCGCGGACGAGGCGGGCCTCGTCGGCCTGCCGGCGCAGTTCGGCGGAACGGATCCGGTGGAGTTCGTACTCGAACATGTGGTGTCCCTGGTGAGAGTGGGTGGTCGGGCATCGCTTTCCGCGATGCCCCCACCTTCGTCTCCCAGGGGGGTGCGCCACATCGGGAGAGTTCCGCATCTTCGCGGGGCCGCCGGGCCCCGGACGCGCCTAAGGGGCCTCAGGCCGTCCGTAAGGTGCTTACGGACGGCCTAAGGCCCCTTCTGACCTGGGCTGTCGCGGCTGGGTCAGCTGGTCGACGGCAGTCCGAGGACTGCGTCGGAGTACTTGAGGACGGCCAGCAGCAGGCCGATGACACCGAGCGCGACGCCCGCCCAGGCGACCGACTTGATCCACGGCGCCTGCGGCTTGCCGGGGGCACCGAAGGCGGGCCGGGCCAGCACCACGACGCCGGTGAGCAGCGCGGCCAGCGCGAACAGGCCGGCCCACAGCGCGGTGGTCGCCCACGCGTCGCCGTACACCTCCTTGACCTGCTTGGCGACGCTCGCGGTCGACGAGGTCTGGAGCTGGCCGATGAGGGTCTCGCGGGCCGCGGCCACCGTACCGATCCAGCCACCCGTGAGGGAGACCAGGCCGAGCGCGACGGAGACGACGGCACCGGCGCCCTGGCCGACTCCGGACGGGCCCGCCGGTTCCTCCTCGGCGAGGGCCGCCAGTTCGTCGTCGGTCAGTTCGTCACCGGTCTCCTCGGTCTCCTCGGCGGACTGCTCCGCCTCCTGCGCGTCCTCCGCCTCGGCGGCCTTGGTGACGTCCACCGCCGTCTCGTCGGTCGCCGTCTCGTCGTTCTTCGCCTCGGCGCCGGTCCCGGCCCCGTCCACTGTCTTCGTTCCCATACCTCGCACCGTACGGACGCTGTCTGAGAGGTCTCTTAATGATCGTTCGCGGCGGCACGCGCGCGTGCCGCACGCCACTCGGGAGCCAGCACCGACCAGACCTCGGTGTCCGTGCGCACACCCCGGTGGGGGTAGTTCTCCCGCATCACGCCGTCGCGGGTCATGCCCAGCCGCCGGGCCACGTTGATGCTCGCCTCGTTGGCCGACGACGCGTGCCACTCCACACGGTGCATGCCACGCTCGTCAAACGCCCAGTCCAGAAGCGTCCGCATCCCGCGGGTCACCAGGCCCCGCCCGACGGCCGCCGGCTCCAGCCAGCAGCCGGCCTCGCAGACCCCGGTCGGCGTGTCCCAGACCCGGAACAGCAGCCCGCCGACGAGCCTCCCGTCCAGCCACAGCCCGTGCAGGCTGCCGGCGTCGGCGGCACGCTTGTCGGCGTAGGAGCGCAGATAGGCGCGGGCCTGCTCGACGTCACCGATCACGTCGGGCAGGGCGACGTGCCGGCCGATGTACTCCCGCCCCCGGTCGATGTCGGCCAGCAACTCCTCGGCGTGCCATACCTCCAGGGGCCGCAGCTCGGCGCCGTCGTCACCCAGGGATGTCGCGTACATCGTGCGATCGCTCCTCGTCCCGTTCCTTCACGACGTGGCCGAGCCTCTCATGGGTGCGGGCGGCCCCGTCGGGACGGGCGCCGGCGGGCACGTCAGTCGAACTGGTCGCCGAGCGCCATCACCATGGTGCCCAGGATCATCAGCCAGAGGGCCCAGCGGGTACGGCCGCGGGCCCCGAGCGCCCCCGCGAGCACGCACACGGCGGCTCCCGAGCCGTAGGCGGCCGGCACCAGGGCGGGCACGCCCCCGCCCACTCTCATCGACGTGGCGGTGAGCCCCATCAGGGCCAGCAACACCCCGGTCACGGTGGCGGTCCAGCGGGCCCGACGGGCGTCCTCGTAGAGGTCGTCGTCCTCGTCGTCCGCGGCCTCCACCCCGGGTGTCCCGGGTTCGGCGTCGGATTCGGCGTGTGCGGTCATGGCGGGCGAGCGTAGTGCCCGCGCCTGAGGAAACCGGCTGCGAACCAGCTGGACAACTGCTAGCTTCCGCTGGTCAGCCCTGACCGGCCCCTCGCCGACGACCGAAGCGGGTGCATTGTTTGACGGTTCGACCGAGCTCCTACGCATCGTCTTCCACTACGAAGATCACAAGGAGCCCGTTCAGTCATGTCCGACGCCGTTTCTCCCGCACCGTCGAACGACGCCTCTCTCACTGACCGTCTGAACCTCCCCCGCTATCCGCTCAGCAGCACCTACGACGCCCGCTGGGCCGTCGAGAACCAGATGGGCCCGCACGCCCTGTGGCTGCTGGAATGGCTGGCCCCCGCCCTCGGCCTGGACGCCCTGCGCCCCTGCGCCCGCGTGCTCGACCTGGGCTGCGGCCGGGCGATGACCTCGATCTTCCTGGCCAGGGAGTTCCACGCGCAGGTCACCGCCGCCGACCTGTGGGTCAGGCCCGACGACAACGCCGGGCGCATCGCCGAGGCGGGGTTCGCCGACCGCGTGCAGCCGGTGCACGTGGAAGCGCACGACCTGCCCTTCGCCGAAAGCAGCTTCGACGCGATCGTCTCGGTCGACGCGTACCAGTACTTCGGCACCGCCGACCTGTATCTGCCCACGCTCACCCGGCTGCTGAAGCCCGGCGGGCGGATCGGGATCGTCGTGCCCGCGGTGCGCGAGGAACTGGACGGCGCCGAGCCGCCCGAGCACCTGAGGGCGCACTGGGACCCCGGTTTCTGGGCGTTCCACTCCGCCGGCTGGTGGCACCGCCACTGGACGCGCAGCGGGGCCGTACAGGTCGAGGCCGCCGACTGGCTGGAGGACGGCTGGCGCGACTGGCTGCTGTGGAGCGAGGTGTGTGCCGCGGAGAGCCCGTACCCGGAGATGGCCCGGATGGCCCGGGAGTCGGTGGAGCTGGTGAAGGCGGACCGGGGGCAACTGCTCGGCTTCGCCCGGATCGTGGGCCGCCGCGTGTGACGCGGTACGGCCCCGGAGGCGCTGCCTCCGGGGCCGTACCGCGTGCGGGTGGCTGCTCAGCCCTCGCTGACGCCGAGCTTCTCCAGGATCAGCTCCTTGACGCGGGCCGCGTCGGCCTGGCCCCGGGTCGCCTTCATGACGGCGCCGACCAGGGCACCGGCCGCGGCCACCTTGCCGCCGCGGATCTTGTCGGCGACACCCGGGTTGCCGGCGATGGCCTCCTCGACGGCGGCGGTCAGCGCGCCCTCGTCGGAGACGACCTTCAGACCGCGCTTGTCGACGACCTCGTCCGGGGTGCCCTCGCCCGCGAGGACGCCCTCGATGACCTGGCGGGCCAGCTTGTCGTTGAGGTCGCCCTTCGAGACCAGCTCGGTGACCCGGGCGACCTGCGCCGGGGTGATCGCCAGCTCGTCGAGCGAGGTGGCCGACTCGTTGGCGCTGCGCGCCAGTTCGCCCATCCACCACTTGCGGGCGGAGCCCGCGTCGGCCCCGGCGTCGATGGTGGCGACGATCAGGTCCAGCGCGCCGGCGTTCTGGATGGCCTGCATCTCGACTGCCGAGATGCCCCACTCCGCGAGCAGCCGGGTACGGCGGGCCAGCGGCATCTCGGGCAGCGCCGAGCGGATCTCCTCGACCCACTCACGGGACGGCGCGACCGGGACCAGGTCGGGCTCCGGGAAGTACCGGTAGTCCTCGGCTTCTTCCTTCACGCGGCCCGAGGTGGTGGACCCCGTGTCCTCGTGGAAGTGCCGGGTCTCCTGGATGATCGTCCCGCCGCCGCTCAGCACGGCCGCGTGCCGCATGATCTCGAAGCGGGCCGCACGCTCCACGGACCGCAGCGAGTTCACGTTCTTCGTCTCGGAGCGGGTGCCGAACTTCTCGGTGCCGTTGGGCCGCAGCGACAGGTTCACGTCGCAGCGCATCTGGCCCATCTCCATGCGGGCCTCGGACACGCCGAGCGCCCGGATGACCTCGCGCAGCTCACGGACGTACGCCCGCGCGACCTCCGGGGCCCGCTCGCCCGCGCCCTCGATCGGCTTGGTGACGATCTCGATGAGCGGGATGCCGGCGCGGTTGTAGTCGAGCAGCGAGTGCGAGGCGCCGTGGATCCGGCCGGTCGCGCCGCCCACGTGGGTGGACTTGCCGGTGTCCTCCTCCATGTGGGCGCGCTCGATCTCCACGCGGAAGGACGTGCCGTCCTCCAGCTGCACGTCGAGGTAGCCGTTGAAGGCGATCGGCTCGTCGTACTGGGAGGTCTGGAAGTTCTTCGGCATGTCCGGATAGAAGTAGTTCTTCCGGGCGAAGCGGCACCACTCGGCGATCTCGCAGTTCAGCGCGAGACCGATCTTGATCGCGGACTCGACGCCGGTCGCGTTGACGACCGGGAGCGCGCCGGGCAGGCCGAGGCAGGTCGGGCAGGTCTGCGAGTTGGGCTCGGCGCCCAGCTCGGTCGAACACCCGCAGAACATCTTGGTCTTGGTGCCGAGTTCGACATGGACCTCAAGGCCCATGACGGGGTCGTACGACGCCAGCGCGTCCTCGTACGACACCAGGTCGATCGTGGTGGTCACGGTGAAACTTCCCTCTCAGCCCAGCAGGACGTCGTCGTCGCCCAGCCGCTTCAGCTCGCGGTAGAGGATCGCGAGGCCGGTCACGATCGCCACGGCGGAGACCGTGGCGTCGATCAGCCGGAGCGTGTCGTGCTCGGCGCGGGCCTTCTTGATCTGCTTGGCGACACTCACCGCGCCGAACGCGGTGGTGGCCATGGACAGGTACGTACCGGACTTCGACTTCTTGAAGCCCTTGGCCTTCGACAGTGCGTTGCTCACAGCGACGGTGCCTCCTCCAGGAGCGGGTGCCCCCACCTTTCCACGAAGGCGGCCTCGACAGCGGCTCCGACCTTGTAAAGGCGGTCGTCCTGCAGCGCCGGGGCGATGATCTGCAGGCCCACCGGGAGGTTGTCCTCCGGAGCGAGACCGCAGGGCAGCGACATGGCCGCGTTGCCCGCGAGGTTGGTCGGGATGGTGCACAGGTCGGCCAGGTACATCGCCATCGGGTCGTCGGCGCGCTCGCCGATCGCGAAGGCCGTGGTCGGCGTCGTGGGCGACACGATCACGTCCACCTGCTCGAAGGCCTTCTCGAAGTCGCGCGTGATGAGCGTGCGGACCTTCTGGGCGGAGCCGTAGTACGCGTCGTAGTAGCCGGAGCTGAGCGCGTACGTGCCGAGCATGATGCGGCGCTTGACCTCGGGGCCGAAGCCGGCCTCACGGGTGAGGGAGGTGACCTCCTCGGCGGAGTGGCCGCCGTCGTCGCCGGTCCGCAGGCCGTAGCGCAGGCCGTCGAAGCGGGCGAGGTTGCTCGAACACTCGCTCGGGGCGATGAGGTAGTACGCCGACAGCGCGAGGTCGAAGGACGGGCAGTCCAGCTCGACGATCTCGGCGCCCAGCTCCTTGAGGAGGGCGACGGACTCGTCGAAGCGCTGGATGACGCCGGCCTGGTAGCCCTCGCCGCGGAACTGCTTGACGACACCGACGCGCATGCCCTCGACGCTGCCGTTGCGGGCGGCCTCGACGACCGGCGGGACCGGGGCGTCGATGGAGGTGGAGTCGAGCGGGTCGTGCCCGGCGATGACCTCGTGGAGGAGGGCCGCGTCGAGGACCGTACGGGCACACGGGCCGCCCTGGTCCAGGGAGCTGGAGAAGGCGACCATGCCGTACCGCGACACCGCGCCGTACGTGGGCTTCACGCCGACCGTGCCGGTGACGGCGGCCGGCTGGCGGATGGAGCCGCCGGTGTCGGTGCCGATGGCGAGCGGCGCCTGGAAGGAGGCGAGCGCGGCGGAGGAACCGCCACCGGAGCCGCCGGGGATCTTGGTGAGGTCCCACGGGTTGCCGGTCGGCCCGTACGCGCTGTTCTCCGTGCTCGACCCCATGGCGAACTCGTCCATGTTGGTCTTGCCGAGAATGACCACGTCAGCGGCCTTGAGACGCTTGGTGAGGGTGGCGTCGTACGGCGGGATCCACCCCTCCAGGATCTTCGAACCGACGGTGGTCGGGATGCCCTCGGTGGTGAAGATGTCCTTGAGCGCGAGTGGGACGCCGGCGAGCGGGCCGAGCTTCTCGCCCCGGGCCTTCTTCTCGTCGACGGCACGAGCCTGCGCCAGGGCGCCCTCGCGGTCGACGTGCAGGAAGGCGTGCACCTTCTCGTCGACGGCCTCGATCCGGGCGAGATGGGCCTCGGTGACCTGGACCGCGGTGAGCTCGCCGGAGGCGATCTTCGCGGCGATCTCGGCGGCGCCGAGCTTGATGATGTCCGTCATGGCTGTCTAGTCCTCCCCCAGGATCTGCGGCACCTTGAAACGCTGCTGCTCCTGGGCCGGGGCGCCGGAGAGCGCCTGCTCGGGGGTGAGCGAGGGACGGACCTCGTCCGCGCGCATGACGTTCGTCAGCGGCAGCGGGTGCGAGGTCGGCGGTACGTCTTGGTCGGCGACCTCGCTGACGCGGGCGACCGCGCCGATGATGTCGTCCAGCTGGCCGGCGAAGTGTTCGAGCTCTTCGGGCTTCAGCTCCAGACGCGCCAGCCGGGCGAGGTGGGCGACCTCCTCGCGCGTGATGCCAGGCATGCAGCGTTCCTCTGGGGTGAGTGTGTGGTTCGGAGCGGGGTGCTGGCGTCACGTTTCCGCCCTCCGCCCGAGGGGCGGGCCTCGCGGCGTCTGGTGCGAGCGTGCGTGCCGGGCGTCGCGAGGCAGCGGAATTGTGACGCCAGTGCCCAATCCTATGGGGCGGGGCCCGGTGGCTGCTAAACGGTTTGGCCGGGCCCCGTATCCATCGGGTTTCAGTGACGCTTCTCCCAGGCCGTGCTGCGCAGGAAGTGGTTGTCGTAGCGCTCCTGGACCTCCAGAAGGCTCTCCAGCGTGGCCTCGCCCAGGCGCAGGCGCTGGAGGTGGCGGAAGTACTCGAAGCGCTCCACGCCCGGCGTGATGACGATCAGGATGTCCGCGGTGCTGCCGGGGACGGCGGCGAAGGCATGCGGTCTGCCGGGCGGGACGACGACCAGGTCACCGCGTCCCGCGGTGACGACGTCGTCACCGGAGAGCACTTCGGCGGCGCCGTCGAGCAGGTAGAACATCTCGGCGGAGTTGCGGTGCAGATGCGGTACGGCGCCGTCGGCGCCCTCGGCGAGCGTGACGCGCACGGTGGAGAGCGCGCCGCCGGTGGCGCTGCTGTCGGCGAGCAGCCGGACCCGGGTCGGGTCACCGCCGACCACCTCGGCGCCGGCCTCCCGCACGATCACGGAGTCATCGAACTTCGGTACGGACAGCGACATGTGCGAGCCCCCTGCCGATGGATGTGGCGTTCACACGAGGAACAGCAGCGCGGCGCTGATCAGGACGACGATCGCGGTGGCGAAGTGGATCCCGAAGGCGACGGCTCGCGTGCCGCCGTGCCGCAGGACTATCAGCATGTCCCCGAGCGGTACGAGTGCCACGCAGAGCATGAACCAGGCCTCGGCGTGCGCTCCGGCGAAGGCCAGCAGCGCGAGCCCCACGACACCGAACGTGCCGTCCCTGAGGCCCTTGATCGAGAGATAGGCCCCCGCGTCGCCCCGGGGGTCGGCGGCGACGCCGTATCCGGCGGCGGCAGCGGCCGGCTGGAACAGGAACCGGTAGCCGAGGAACAGGCAGAACAGGTCGAGCAGGACGGCGAGCGTGTACGCGGTGACGGTCATGGTGTCCCCCCTGGAAGTTTTTCTCGCAACGCTAGGACTGATAGCGAAGATAGCAGAGCATCGACAGATTGACTAGCGCCGCTAGAATCCAGAGTATGTCGATTCAGAACCGCCGGGAACGTGAACGGGCGGAGCGCGAGCAGCTCATCGTCACGGCCGCACGCGAACTCGCCGAAGCGGAGGGCTGGGACGCGGTGACGACCCGTCGCCTGGCCGCCGAGATCGAGTACAGCCAGCCGGTCCTCTACAGCCACTTCAAGGGCAAGGACGCGATCATGGCGGCGGTGGCCGTCCGGGGCTGCGCGGACCTCGCGGTGGAGCTACGCGCAGCGCGTGCGGCGGCGCAGGGCACGCGGGAGTCCCTGGCCGCGGTGGCGACCACGTACACGTCGTTCGCCCGCCGCCGCCCGGCCCTGTACGACGCGATGTTCACCCACCTGGTGGACCTCCCCTTCGCGACCCCCGAGGCCCCGGAGGCCCTGCAGGCGGCGTTCGGCGAGATCCTCGGGGTGGTCGAGCCCATCACCGGCGACGACGAGGAAGCGGGCTTCCTGACCGAGACCTTCTGGGCGGCCCTGCACGGACTGGTGACCCTGATGCGCAGCGGCCGCCTCCCGAAGGAGGCACACGAGACAAGACTGGCCCTACTGGTCAACCACTTCAGCGCCCCGTAGCTTTTCAACGCCCCGGAGCTTTAAACGCCCGGAAGGTTCGCGCCCCCAAAGGGGCGCGGCTGTGTCTGACATGCGGCTCCGCCGCGTGGGCGCGAGCAACCCCCACGCACCCACTGCCGCCACACCGCCGCCCGCCCCCACGGCAGAGGCTCACCACTCCGGAAACAGTGAACGGGCGGGTGGGCGAAACTACTCGGCGGCCGGCAACGCAGCCCGCGGCCGCTGCCACCCCCGCGACCCCCGAGCCAGCAGCCACGCCGTCGCCTCCTCCGGCGGCATCGCCGCGGCCACCAGCCACCCCTGCACGGCGTCACACCCGAGGTCCCGCAGCCGCTCCCACGTCTCGTCGTCCTCGACCCCCTCCGCGACGACCAGCAGCCCCAGCGAATGCGCGAGGTCGACCGTGCAGCGCACGATCTCCGCGTCCTCGTTGTCGACAGCCAGCCGGGCCACGAAGGACCGGTCGATCTTCAGCTCGCTCACCGGCAGCCGCCGCAGATGCACGAGGGACGAATACCCGGTGCCGAAGTCGTCCAGCGACATCTTCACGCCGTGCCCGGTCAGCCCGGCGAGGGTGTCCGCGGCCCGCTGCGGGTCCTCCAGGAGCACATGCTCCGTTATCTCCAGTTGGAGCGCTCCCGCCGGCACCCCATGCCGGGCCAGCCGCGCCGCCACCGACCCCGCGAACCCCGGCGTGTGGACGTCCCGCGGCGAGACGTTGACCGCCACCGGCACCCGCAGCCCCTGCGCCCGCCACTCGGCGACCTGCCCGAGCGCGGTCTCCAGCACGTACTCCGTCAGATGGGGCATCAGCCCGGACGACTCGGCGATCGCTATGAACTCGTCCGGCGGCACCTTCCCCCGTTCGGGGTGCACCCACCGCACCAGCGCCTCAAGTCCGGCCACCTGCCCGTCGAAGCGGACCTTCGGCTGGTAGTGCAGCTGCACCTCGTGGGCGTCCAGGGCGCGCCGCAGGTCGCCCAGCAGGCCCAGCCGGTCGGGGGTGTTGGAGTCCCGCTTGGACTCGTACACCTCGACGCCGGTACGGTCCCGCTTGGCCTGGTACATCGCCACGTCCGCCCGGCGCAGCATCCCCTCCGCGTCGAGCGCGTGGTCGGGGAAGACGGCGACACCCGCGCTGGCCTCCAGCACGAGGGTGAGCCCGTCGAGGTCGAGCGGGGAGGAGAGGGCCGTGACAAGGCCCCGGGCCACCCTGGTGGCCGAGGTCGTGGAGTCGGCCACCGGCAGTAAGACCGCGAACTCGTCGCCGCCGAGCCGGGCCGCCTCCGCACCGCGCGGCAGCGCGGCCCGCAGCCGGTCGGCTATCTGGAGCAGCAGCCGGTCACCGGCGAGATGACCGAGCGTGTCATTGACCGAGCGGAACCGGTCGAGGTCGATCAGCATGAGGGCGGAGCGGGCGCCGATGCGTTCGGCGTCGTCGAGGGCGGTCCAGATCCGCTCAAGGAGCCACTGCCGGTTGGGCAGTCCGGTCAGCGGGTCGCGCAACTGCTCCTCGGCGCGGGCCCGGGCTATCCACAGGGTGGAGTCGAGGGCGACCAGCGGGATGGAGAACAGCGGCAGCAGCAGCGGCTGGGCGACGGCGACCACGCAGACCAGCGGGGCGATGCCGAGCAGGGCGACGGCGACCAGGCCCTGGCGCATCAGGGCGGTACGGGCGACGGTGGGCAGGCCGCCGCCGCGCGGGGCCTGCAGGTACCAGAGCAGGGCGCGGGTGACGGCGAGGTAGGCGACCGCGACGAGCACCACCTCGGGGGCGGTGGCGACACTCCAGCCGGTGGGGTCCCAGGGCGACTCGACGGTCGGGACGCGGCCGAACGCGCCGAGCACCAGCGCGCCGGCACCGATGCCGAGGATGTCCACCGCGCCGTGCAGGACACCCTGCCGCCAGCGGTGGCGCCTGGCTATGCCGACCAGGACGACGACGGTGAGACTGACCATGCCGGCCGGCACCCAGCCGTACAGCAGGAGGACGGCGAGGGTGAGGGCGGCGCCGGAGCCGGTGCCGCCCCACCAGCGGGCGCGGCCGAGCAGGACGAGGTGGCCGACGATGATGCCGGTCAGCACGGCCAGCGACCAGCCGACCGTGCCGGACGGGAAGAGGGCGTGGTTGTCGGAGAACGCGCGGAGGAACCCGGCGCCGAGGACGAACGCGGCGGCCGCGACGACCCCGGCGGGCAGCGCCGGCCAGGACAGGTGCGGTGGGTGCTCGGTGCCGGACAGGTCGGACGGCGGCTCGACGGCGGCCAGCGGCAGCGGATCGCGCGCCTGGGCGGCGAGGCTCACCACCGGCACGCCCGGCGCACCCGGGCGCCGATCGCCCCGCACCGTCCACCGGCTCCCCCGCCACGCGGACGCCCGGCGGCGCAGCGGCAGCCGCGCGCCCGGGGCGGCGCTCTCGGTCGGTTCCATTCCCGTCCCTCTCACAGCCGGCGGTGCCCACGCCATGCGGTCCGTGCCCTGCCGGAGCACGGGAATGCCCCGACCGCAGCTGGGCACGGCAGGCGCACATCTCAACAGTAGGCCGCAGAAGGCTTCCACGGGCAGCGGTCGTCGACGGTTGCCCGATTGTGCACCGGCCACCCGTATGCATCTGGTATGCGCCGAACGGGTGGCCTTCAACCGCTACTCCTCGGTCGGAAGGGCGACTTCGGCCGCTGCGTCCGGTCCCTGCTCCAAAAGGACGACAAATCCGTCCTCGTTCAGAACAGGAACCTTCAGCTGCATCGCCTTGTCGTACTTCGATCCGGGGTTGTCACCGACCACCACGAACGACGTCTTCTTCGACACCGCAGCGGTCACCTTGGCTCCGCGGGTCTGCAGTGCGTCCTTGGCGCCGTCCCGGGTGTAGTGCTCCAGGGTGCCGGTCACGACGACGGTGAGGCCCTCCAGCGGACGCGGCCCCTCGTCCTCGCCGGTGGACTCGTCCTCCAGCGGGACTCCAGCGGCCTTCCACTTTCGGATGATCTCGCGGTGCCACTCCTCGGCGAACCACTCCTTGAGCGCGGTCGCGATGATGCCGCCGACGCCGTCGATGTTCGACAGCTCCTCCTCGGTGGCCTGCTCGATGCGGTCGATGGAGCGGAACTCACGGGCCAGCGCCTGGGCGGCGACCGGTCCGACGTGCCGGATGGACAGGCCGTTGAGGAAGCGGGCGAGCGGGCGGGTCTTCGCCTCCTCGATGTGCTGGAGGAGGGCGAGGGTGTTCTTCTTGGGCTCGCCCTTCTGGTTGGCGAAGACCGTGACGACCTTCTCCTCGCCGGTCTTGGGGTCGCGCTTGGGCAGCCCGCTGTCGGCGTCGAGGACGTACGCCTTGATGGGCAGCAGCTTCTCGACGGTGAGGTCGAACAGGTCGCCCTCGTCGACCAGCGGCGGGTCGGTGGGCTCCAGCGGCCGGGTGAGCGCGGCCGCCGCCACCGCCCCGAAGTTCTCGATGTCCAGGCACTCCCGGCCCGCCAGGTACGACACCCGCTCCCTCAACTGGGCCGGGCAGGTGCGGGCGTTGGGGCAACGCAGGTCGATGTCGCCCTCCTTCATGGCCCGCAGCGCGGTCCCGCACTCGGGGCACTCGGCCGGCATCACGAACTCCCGCTCGCTGCCGTCCCGCAGGTCGACCACCGGGCCGAGGATCTCCGGGATCACGTCACCGGCCTTGCGCAGCACCACGGTATCGCCGATCAGCACGCCCTTGGCCTTGACGACCTCCTGGTTGTGCAGAGTCGCGAACTCCACCTCGCTGCCCGCCACGGTGACCGGCTCGACCTGGGCGTACGGCGTGACGCGGCCGGTGCGGCCGACGCCCACCTTGATGTCGATCAGCTTGGTGTTGACCTCTTCCGGCGCGTACTTGTACGCGATCGCCCAGCGGGGGGCACGGGCCGTCGAGCCGAGGCGCCCCTGGAGGCGGATCTCGTCGAGCTTCACGACGACACCGTCGATCTCGTGCGCCACGGAGTGCCGGTTCTCGCCGTAGTAGGCGATGAACTCCCGTACGCCGTCGAGGTCGTCGACCACCCTGTTGTGCGGGGAGGTGGGCAGGCCCCAGGTCTTGAGCAGGTCGTACGCCTCGGAGAGCCGGTTCAGGCCCTCGAAGCCCGCCAGCGCGCCGATGCCGTGGACGACCATGTGCAGCGGGCGGCCGGCGGTGACCCGCGGGTCCTTCTGGCGCAGTGAACCGGCGGCGGCGTTGCGCGGGTTGGCGAACGGCTTGTCGCCGGCCGCGACCAGGCGTTCGTTGAGCTCGGCGAACTTCTCCATCGGGAAGTAGACCTCGCCGCGGATCTCGACCAGGTCGGGGACGCGCTCGCCGGGCAGCCGGTCCGGGATCTCCGCGATCGTACGGACGTTGGGCGTGATGTCCTCGCCGGTGCGGCCGTCGCCGCGGGTCGCCGCGCGGGTGAGGCGGCCGTGCTCGTAGGTGAGGTTGACGGCGAGGCCGTCGACCTTCAGCTCGCACAGGAAGTGGTACTCCTGCGCGCCCAGTTCCCGGTGGATCCGGTCGGCCCAGGCGGCCAGGTCGTCGTCGTTGAACGTGTTGTCCAGGGACAGCATCCGCTCGCGGTGCTCGACCGCCGTGAACTCCGTCTCGTACGCCCCCGCGACCTTCTGGGTCGGCGAGTCCGGCGTGCGCAGCTCGGGATGCTCGGCCTCCAGCGCCTCCAGCGTTTTCAGGAGCTTGTCGAACTCCGCGTCGCTGATGACGGGAGCGTCCTTCACGTAGTACCGGAATCGGTGCTCCTCGATCTGCTCAGCGAGCCGCGCGTGCTTCTCCCGTGCCTCGGCGGGCACTGCCGTCTCCGCCTGCTGCTTGTCGCCGGCCACCGTGTTCCTCCCGTTACTCTGGGTTGTCCGCGAGGGATCTCGCCGCCCGGACGCAGTGGGCGAGCGCCTGCCGGGCGTACGCGGGGGAAGCGCCCGCCAGCCCACACGCGGGAGTGACCGTGACGGACTCCGCGAGAAGCCCCGGTCGCAGCCCCAGCCTGCGCCACAGCGTCCTGACACCCATGACGCTACCGGCAGGGTCTGACAATGCCGTGTCCGTGCCGGGCACGACACCGGCGAACAGCCGGGTGCCCGCCTCCACCGCCTCGCCGATCACATCGTCGTCACGTTCGGTGAGGAGCGAGAAGTCGAAGGAGACGGCGGCCGCCCCGGCGCGGCGGAGCAGCGCGAAGGGGACGTCGGGGGCACAGGAGTGGACGACGACCGGGCCGTCGGCGTGAACGCCGAGCACGTCGCGCAGGGTGGATTCGACGACCTGGCGGTCGACGGCGCGGTGGGTGCGGTAGCCGGAGGCGGTCTTCACCTGGCCGCGCAGAACGTCAGTGAGGGACGGCTCGTCGAGCTGGAGCACCAGGCGGCCGCCGGGGATGCGCCGCCGCACCTCGGCCAGGTGCAGCCGCAGTCCCTCGGCGAGGGAGCCGGCCAGGTCACGGCAGGCACCGGCGTCGGACAGGGCCGACTCGCCGTTCCTCAGCTCCAGGGCGGCGGCGAGGGTCCAGGGCCCGACCGCCTGGACCTTGACCGGTCCCTGGTGGCCCTGGGTGAACTCCTCCAGCGCGTCCAGGTCCTGGCCCAGCCAGGACCGGGCCCGCCGGGTGTCCCGGCCCGGCCGGTCACCGATCCGCCAGCCGCTGGGCTCCACGCGCGCGTACAGCTCGACGAGCAGGCCGGCGGTGCGGCCGATCATGTCGGCGCCGGGGCCGCGGGCGGGCAGCTCGGGCAGGAAGGGGAAGTCCTCGAAGCTGCCGGTCGCGGTCTTGGCGGCCTCGCGGGCGTCGGTGCCGGGCAGGGAGCCGACGCCTGTGGCCGGGCCGAAGTCGGAGATTGCGTTCACGTGAGGAGCCTAAGCGGGGTGGGCGGTGCGGTGTGCGGGGGCGGGCGGTGCGGTGTCCGCCTGTGGGTCCGCCCGGGTGTCCCGCCGGGTGTCCGCCCCTGTCTCCGTCCGCGTCTGCGTCCACGCAGGGGTTCCCAGGCGGGTGCCGATCCTGGTGCGCAGGGCCTGGGCCTCCGGCAGGCCCAGTTCGTCGAACAGGTCCAGGGCCCGCCGCCAGGCGTCCAGCGCGGGGCCGGGGCTGCCCGCCGCGTCGTGGGTGTCGCCGAGATAGCTGAGGCCGACGGCCTCGCTGCGGCGGTCGCCGGTCTTGCGGAAGAGCGCGAGGGCCCGGTCGTAGCACTCCACGGCGGTGGTGTGGCGGCCCAGGTGCCGGTGGATGTAGCCGAGGCTGTCCCAGGTGTGCGCCTGGCCGCTCAGGTCGCCGGTCGCCTGGACCAGCGGCAGTGCCTGCCGGCAGTGCTCCAGTGCCTCGCGCAGCTCGCCGAGTTCGGCGAGGTACCAGCCGATGTCGTTGAGGGCGACCGCCTGGCCGCCGCGGTCGTGCGCGAGCCGGAAGTGTTCCAGCGAGCGGCGCGCGTACTGCAGCGCCTCCCGGGTCGCGCCGTGCGCCCAGGCCATCTTGGCCAGGTTCTGGCAGGTGCGCGCCTGACCGGGGTGGTTGTCCAGGCGCCGGAAGAGGCCGAGGGCACGGGTGAGGTGGTGCCGGGCGCCGAGCGCGTCCCGCAGCTGGAAGCGGGCCAGGCCCAGGCCGCGGTGGGCGGCCGCCTGCCCGGCCAGGTCGTCGTGGTGGACGGCCGCGCGCAGGGCGACGGTGTGGATGTCGGTGAGGGCCTGCCAGTTGCCCTGGCGTTCGAGGAACGTGGTCAGGGTCGCGGCCAGCTGCCAGGTGTGGGCGTCCAGGCCCGGTGCCGGGCGCTCCACGGCCGACAGCAGCACGGACTGTTCGGCGATCAGCCAGGCCAGCGCCTCGTCGTGGTCGGCCAACGGACGTGGCAGCGCGCCGGGTTCGGCGGGTTCGAGGGTCATCGGGTGGCGCCGCCGGGTCAGCAGGGCGTCGGCGGCGTACGCGGTGTGCAGGTAGTGGTCCCGGACGCGGCGGCTCGCGGCCCGTACCGCGCGGTCGTCGTCGTGCTCGGTGACCAGTTCGACGGCGTAGGCCCGCAGCAGGTCGTGGCAGGTGTAGCGGAGCGGGGTGTGCTCGATCAGCAGGTGGGCGGCGGTCAGTTCGGCGACCGGCGCCCGTACCCGGCTCTCGCCCACGCCGGCCAGCGCGGCGAGGGAGGCCTGGTCGGCGTCGGGGCCGGGGTGCAGGCCGAGCAGCCGGAAGAGCCGGGCCGCCGCCGGGCCCAGCGTGCGGTACGACCAGTCGAAGACCGTCCGTACCGCGGTGGCCGGGTCGCCGGTGTCCAGGGGGTCCAGGATCCGCTCGGCGGTGCGCAGTTCCTCGGCGAGACCGGCCAGTGACACGTCGGGGCGGGCGGCGGCGCGGGCGGCGACCACCGCGAGGGCGAGCGCCAGCCCGGCACACCGTACGACGATCTCGTCGACCGCGGCGGCCTCGGCGGCCACCCGGGCGGCGCCCATACGGGCGGCGAGCAGTTCGCGGCTCTCGTCGGCACCCAGCGGGCCGAGGGCGAGCAGCCGCGCGCCCTCGGCGGCGGCGAGCCCGGTCAGCGGGGCGCGGCTGGTCACCAGGGCCAGACAGCCCGGCGCGCCGGGCAGCAGCGGCCGCACCTGGTCCGCGTCCCGGGCGTTGTCGAGGACCACCAGGACCCTGCGGCCGGCCAACAGGCTGCGGTACAGGCCTGCCTGCGCGTCGGGCGACTCCGGCACCCGGGCGGCCGGCACCCCGAGCGCCTCCAGGAAGCCGCGCAGGGCACGATCCGGGGAGAGGGGCGCGCCGCTCGGGTCGTAGCCGCGCAGGTTCACGTACAACTGCCCGTCGGGAAAGGCCGGACGGGCCTGCCGCGCCCAGTGCACGGCCAGCGCGGTCTTGCCCACGCCGCCCATGCCCGACAGCGCGGCCACCCCGACCACCGCCGGATCCCGCCCGAGATCCGCCGACCACGCGTCCAGCCGGGCGAGTTCATCGGTACGGCCGGTGAATCCCGGTGCTCCTACGGGAAGTTGAGCGGGCGCCGGGTACGGGGTGACGGCGGCGGAACTGGGCTGGGGTCCGGCGGGGCTCGGCTGGGGTCCGGCCGGAGCGGGCTGGGGCCCGGCCGGGCCGGTCCGAGTTCCGGCAGGGGCGGGCCGCGGTTCCGGCGTGGTGCGCCCGGCCCGGGGCCGGTCGGCGGAGGTGGCCGGGGCAGGGGTCGAGGCCGGGGCCGGGGCCGGTCGGAGTGCCGCCCGGGTGGGCGCCGGCGGGTGGTCGCGGGCGGGGAGGGGATCGTGTCCGCGGGTGGGGGCACCGGGGTGGTCGCGGAGGATGCGCTGGTGCAGTTCCCAGAGCCGGCGGCCGGGTTCCGTGCCGAGCTCCTCCACCAGCCGATTTCGGGTCTGGGTGTAGCAGCGCAGCGCCTCGCCGCCGTCGCCGGCCGCGTGCAGGGCCCGCATGAGGGCCTCCGCGAGGGGTTCCGTCAGCGGGTACTCGCCGAGCAGGTCCGTCAACTGACCGACCACGGCCGCCGGATCGCCGCTGTCCGTCTCGATGTCCGCGAGCCGTACGGCGGCGTCCACGCGCTGCCGCCGCCAGGTCTCCCGCATCCGGGCCGGCCAGGTCCCGGGCAGACCGGCGAACGGCTCGCCGCGCCACAGGGCGAGCGCCTCGCGCAGGTGCGCGGCACGGACGCGGCCGGGCAGCGCGTCATCGCGGGCGGTGCCGGAAAGCCGCTGGAAGCGGTGCAGGTCGACTCTGTCGGGGTCGAGGTCCAGCTGGTAGCCGCCGGCGCGGCGCAGCACCGGTAACCGGCCCTCGCCGCTGTCGTCCAGGCGTTCCGCCAGCCGCCGGATGCGGGCGATGTGCGCGTACAGGGCGCGGCGGGCGCCCTCCGGCGGATCGGCGCCCCAGACCCGGTCGACGAGCGCCTCGACGGGCACGGGCCGGCCGGTGTCCACGGCCAACGCGGCCAGTACCGCCCGGCGTTGGGGCGGTCCGAGATCGACCGGCGTCTCACGCACGAGCACTTCCACCGGTCCCGAAAGACACAACCGCAGCATTGCGCGCACCCCCCGTCCGCCCTGATTTCACAGTCTCCTCACATTCGTGGGCTGGGCGACAACCTTTCGGCAAAGAATCGGCCCATGCGCGCCACCCACCCTGGTCCGGGCGGCGTCACGCCGGTTCGTCGGCGTGTCGCGCCCGCCACCTCACCCCCGGACCGGCACCGGTCGGGGGCTCACACGTGACCACGGGGGTAGACACGTGCATCGACCGGAGAGGGCGCCCGCGACCGCCCCGGCACCGCCACCGACCGGACCGCTGGACACGGCGCTTCCGGCCGGCGCCGGCGGGCCCTTGTCCGGGGCGGCCGGGCGCGGGGTGCTGGAGGGGGCCTTCGCGCTCCTGGACGCCGTGCAGCAGGAGCAGGACGCCGGGGTGACCGCGCTGGCCGAGGTGTGCGGTCTGCCCAAGACGACCGCGTACCGGCTGCTCGACCAGCTGGCGGAGCTGGGCGCCGTGGAGCGCAGTGCGGGGCGTTACCGCATCGGACCTGGCATGTTCCGGCTGGGCCACGACTGGCAGCCGTACCCGGGGCTGCGCGCGGCCGCCCGGCGGCCGCTGCGGCGGCTGACGGCCGTCACCGGGACGACGGTGGCGCTCGCCGTGCTGCACCGGGGTCAGACGCTGGTCCTGGACTGGGCGGCGCCCGCGGACGCGCCGTGCCCGCTCCCCGACGACCAGCCGGTCTGGCCCTGGTACACGGCGGCCGGGAAGGCCCTGGCCGCCTGGGCGCACCCCGGCCCGGCACTCGGTCCGCCGCCCCGCACCTGGCCGGACGAGGCCGCGCGGATCCGCGAGTCCGGGGCCGCCTACGACCACGAGGAGGTGCTGGAGGGAGTCTGCTGCGCCGCCGTACCGGTGGCCGCGGCGGACGGGCTCCCGGTGGCGGCGCTGTGCGTGCTGACCGGCCCCGGACACCGTCTGGAGCGCCTCGCCGACACGTCCCGGCGCGCGGCGTCGGCCATCACGGCGGGGCTCGGCCGCCGCCACACGCCCAGGCACGACGCGCCGCCCAGGCCCGCGGCACCGGCGTTACCGGCCGTCGGCCGTACTAGCCGGGAAGCAGGCCGGGGCGCACGGTGACGTCGTTGATCTCCGCGTCCCGCGGCAGGTCCAGGGCGGTCAGGACGGTGGTCGCCACCGACTCCGGGTCGATCCAGCGCGCCGGGTCGTACTCCTTGCCCTCCTGCTGGTGCACCTTCGCCTGCATCGGGCTCGCCGTGCGGCCCGGGTAGACCGAGGTGACCCGGACGCCGTTGCCGTGCTCCTCGGCGCGGAGGGAGTCGGCGAGGGCCTTCAGGCCGTGCTTGGAGGCCGCGTACGCCGACCAGCCCGCGTGCGCGGCGAGTCCCGCGCCGGAGTTCACGAACAGCACCTGGCCGCGGGCGGCGCGGAGCTGGGGCAGGAAGTGCCGGGTCAGCTCGGCCGGTGCGATCAGGTTGACGTTGAGCTGGTGGCGCCAGGACTTCGGGGTCAGCTCACCGACCTCGCCCAGGTCGACGACGCCCGCGATGTGCAGCAGTGAGTCCACGCGGTCCGGGAGGGTCTGGTGGGAGAAGGCCCAGGAGAGCTTGTCCGGGTCCGCCAGGTCGCCGACCAGGGTGCGGGCGGCGGGGAACGCGGCGGCGAGTTCCTTCGCGCGGCCCGCGTCGCGCGCGTGCAGCACGAGCTCGTCCCCGCGCGCGTGCAGGCGGCGGGCCACGGCGGCGCCGATGCCGGAACCGGCCCCGGTGATCACATGAGTTGCCATGGGGCCCATGCTCGCATCAGCGGGCGCCGAGACTCTGCTCCAGGTGGGCCAGGGCCTGTGCGGGTTCCTCGGCGAAGAACATCAGTTCCGCCAGGGGGCGGGGCAGGAAGCCCTCCGCCTCCATGCGGTGGAACTGTTCCTTCAGGCCGTCGTAGAAGCCGGCGGTGTTGAGCAGGACGACGGGCTTGTCGGTGCGGCCGTGCTTCTTCAGCTCCAGGATCTCGGTGGCCTCGTCGAGGGTGCCGGTGCCGCCGACCATGACGACCACGGCGTCGGACTTCTCCAGGAGGAGCCGCTTGCGCTCCGCGAGGTCGGCCGCGACGACCATCTCGTCGGCGCCGGGGCGGGCCTTGTTGGCGAGGAAGCCGACGGAGACGCCGATCAGCCTGCCGCCGGCTTCCTGGACGCCGTCGGCGACGACCTTCATGAGGCCGACGTTGGAGCCGCCCCAGACCAGGGAGTGGCCGCCCTCGCCGATCAGCTTCGCGAAGTCGCGGGCGGGGCGGGTGTAGCGGTCGTCGAGATCTGCCGCGGAGAGGAAGACACAGATTCGCATGGGGTCAGGGTAGGGCCGGTGGTTCGGCGGGTGCGGGTGTGTGGGGGTTGCTCGCGCCCACGCGGCGGTAGCCGCAAATCGAATACAGCCCCGCGTCCCTGAGGGGGCGCCTCACTGAGCGTCGGGAACAAGTGGGCGTCCCTCGGCGTCACCCTTACATGGCCTCAGGACACACGATCACCATCGAGAACAGTGACCAGCACGTGCGCGTGACGCACGGCGATCTGGTCCTCGCCGAGAGCGACCGGCCTCTCGTCCTGCGTGAGACCGGATCGCCCGTGCGTTACTACATCCCCGCCGAGGACGTCCGTCTGGACCTCCTCACGCCCTCCGAGACGCACACCGTCTGTCCCTTCAAGGGGACCGCGTCCTACTGGTCCCTGCCGGACGCGCCGGACCTGGTCTGGGCGTACCCCGAGCCGAAGGCCGACGTCGCCCGGATCAAGGACCACCTCTGCTTCTACGAGGTCGAGGTCACCGGCTGACGGCGGACCGTCGAGGCGATGGTCGCCGAGCCGACGACGCGGGTGTCGTCGTACAGGACGATCGCCTGGCCGGGGGCGACGCCGCGGACCGGCTCGGTGAACGTGACGCGCAGTTCGCCGTCGACCAGTGCCGCGCTCACCTCGCTCTCGCCGCCGTGGGCGCGGAGCTGGGCGGTGTAGACGCCGGGGCCGGTGGGGGCGGTGCCGCACCAGCGGGGCTTGATCGCCGTCAGGCCGGTCACGTCGAGGGCGGCGGCCGGGCCGACCGTCACCGTGTTGTTCACCGGCGAGATGTCGAGGACGTAGCGCGGCTTGCCGTCGGCGGCGGGGGTGCCGATGCGCAGGCCCTTGCGCTGGCCGATGGTGAAGCCGTACGCGCCCTCGTGGGTGCCGACCTTGGTGCCGGACTCGTCGACGATGTCGCCCTCGGCCTTGCCGAGCCGCTTCGCGAGGAAGCCCTGGGTGTCGCCGTCGGCGATGAAGCAGATGTCGTGCGAGTCGGGCTTCTTGGCGACCGCGAGGCCCCGGCGCTCGGCCTCGGCGCGGATCTCGTCCTTGGTGGTGAGGGTGTCGCCGAGCGGGAAGAGGGCGTGGGCGAGCTGCTGCTCGTCCAGGACGCCGAGGACGTACGACTGGTCCTTGGCCATGTCGGAGGCGCGGTGCAGCTCGCGGGAGCCGTCGGGAAGCGTCACGATCTTCGCGTAGTGGCCGGTGCAGACGGCGTCGAAACCGAGCGCGAGGGCCTTGTCGAGCAGGGCCGCGAACTTGATCTTCTCGTTGCAGCGCAGGCACGGGTTGGGGGTGCGGCCCGCCTCGTACTCGGCGACGAAGTCCTCCACGACGTCCTCGCGGAAGCGGTCGGCGAGGTCCCAGACGTAGAACGGGATGCCGATGACGTCGGCGGCGCGGCGGGCGTCGCGGGAGTCCTCGATGGTGCAGCAGCCCCGGGCGCCCGTGCGGAAGGACTGCGGGTTCGCGGAGAGCGCGAGATGGACGCCGGTGACGTCGTGGCCGGCCTCGGCCGCGCGGGCGGCGGCGACGGCGGAGTCCACGCCGCCCGACATGGCGGCGAGGACGCGGAGGGGTCGGGTGCGCTGCGGGGTGTCAGTCATAGCCCCTCCAGGGTACGGGGGCGCGGGAACCGGGGCCCGCGAGTATCCGTTGGAGATCACATGGGGGTGGATCGGACATGGATCAGACGGCGGCGGGTGATCAGGACCATCGGATCGGGCGGCGGGCGCTGCTGATCGGCGGGGCGGCGGCCGCGGTGGGCACGGCGGCGCTGACCAGGGGCGAGCTGACGCGGCTGTACTGGCGGCTGCCGGGCGTGCGCAGGGCGCGGGTGGCGGGGGCGGTGGACTTCAGGGGCGCGCGCTGGGTGGCGGCGTCCCCGGCGAACTACCGCACGGCCGACCGGCCGGACGACTACCCGATCGACCGGGTGGTCATCCATGTCACCCAGGGCGGCTACGCGAGCGCGGTGAAGGTGTTCCAGGACCCGGCGCACGGGGCGGCGGCGCACTACATCGTGCGCAAGGACGGGCGGATCACCCAGCTGGTCCGCGAGCTGGACGTGGCGTTCCACGCGGGGAACAGGTCGTACAACGAGCGCAGCGTCGGGATCGAGCACGAGGGGTTCGTGGACCGCCCGGAGGACTTCACGGACGCGATGTACGCGGCTTCGGCGCGGCTGACGGCCGCGATATGCCGGCGGTACTCCATGGCCGTGGACCGCGAGCATGTGATCGGTCATGTGGAGGTGCCGGGGACGGATCACACCGACCCGGGGAAGTACTGGGACTGGGGTCGGTACATGGGACTTGTTCGGCGCGTCGGACAGGCCTGACCCCCGGTTCCACCTGTGACTCAATCGTTATCCTGTGCCCGCACTGCGCGCCGCCTGTGTCCGTTGCGTCCCGCACCCCGGCCGCCAACTGCGTCTGCTCAACTCGGCTTTTTTTCAAGGGAGTTAAGTATTACCAGCATCCACGGCCGCTTCACAGTTCCCCCGGTCCGCTCCTAACTTCGCCTCAGATTTCACACAGTCCCCAGGTCAAACATCCGGGGCCATGACCCACACCACGGATCCCGCCTTCGAGGCGGACAGAAACGAAGAGCAGGCCACCGGCGGCGGCAGGCGCCGGCGCGCCAAGGGCGCGAAGGCCGCCGGGGCGGAGCACTCCAAGGCCGAGCGTGCCAGGGACGCCGAGCACACCAGGGAAGGAACGGCCAAGCGCGGCAAGGGCGTTCACCGGCGGAAGTTCCTCGGCGGCATGGCCGGCGTCGGTCTGGGCGCCGTCGCCGCGGCCGGCTCCACCTTCGCCCTGCTGACCGACGCGAAGGGCAACAAGGCCGGCGCGGCGACCAACACCGCCACCCTGAACATCCCCGACCTTCTGGAGGGCACCACCTCCGACAGCACCACCACCTACACGCTGGAGGCGAAGACCGGCACCGCCGAGGTGCTCAGCGGTGTCACCAGCACCACGGCGGGCTACAACCAGTCGTTCCTCGGCCCGACCATGAAGTGGACCAAGGGCGACACGGTCCTGCTCAACATCACCAACAGCCTGGGCGAGGACACCACGGTCCATTTCCACGGTGCGCATGTCCCGGCCAAGATGGACGGCGGCCCCCAGGTCGCCTTCTCCGACGGGGAGACCTGGGCGCCGACGTTCACGGTCAAGGACGATCCGACGACGCTCTGGTACCACCCGCACGCGCTGGGCACCACGGCGAAGCAGGCGGTGCACGGTCTGGCCGGCATGATCATCGTCGACGACAGCGACAACACCACCAGCGCCGCGCTGCCCAGCACCTACGGCACCGACGACATCCCGCTGATCTTCCAGTCCCTGGCCGTGGACGCCGCCGGCGACATCAAGTACGACGTCACCGGCTATCTGGCAGCCACGAGCTTCCCGCTCCTGGTCAACGGCACCAACGTCGACGACACCACCCTCACCTTCACCGCGACCAAGACCCGGACCCGGTTCCGGCTGCTCAACGCCTCCCCGTCGGACATCATCGTCATCCAGCGCAGCGACGGCGGCACGATGACGCAGATCGCCACCGACCAGGGCTACCTGGCCGAGGCGGCCGACGTGACGACGATCCGGCTGGTGGCCGGCGCCCGCGCCGAGATGGTCATGGATATGTCGGACGACGTCACCCTGCAGGCGGTCATCACCACCGGCTGGATCCGCGGCGGCAGCGGCACGTACGACTTCCTGGCGGTCACCGCGAGCGGCACCGACACCCCGTCCGACCTGCCCAGCTCGCTGCGGACCATCGACCGGTACGACACCAGCGACTTCACCGCCCGGACCATCACGCTCGGCAACAGCGGCGGCACCATGCTGATCGACGGCAAGGCCGGGACCAGCATGGACTCCATGACCATGATCAGCACCACGCTGGGGTCCAAGGAGATCTGGACGATCAAGAACAGCACGCAGCTGGAGCACTCGTTCCATCTGCACGACGTGCCGTACCAGCTGATCTCCATCAACGGCGCGGACCCGACCGGCGTCCAGCTGGGCTGGTACGACACGTACGAGGTGGTCGGCGGCGGATCCATCGTGATCGCCATGGAGTTCACGGACTTCTCCGACGACACCTACATGTACATGCTCCACTGCCATCTGCTGCAGCACGAGGACGAGGGCATGATGGCGTCCCTCATGGTCACGGACAGCTAGTCGCCGCTCGGGCCCCCTGGGGGGCTGCCGCCGGCAGTGGAAGTGCCGGCGGCAGCCGTTCGCGAGGTTCCGTGCTGTCCGCCACCACGAGGTCGCGGATCTCCGTGGTGGTGTTGTCGGAGTAGGGGCCCTCGGTGACCTCGGCGGTGAGGGAGCAGACGCCGGCGGAGGTGTCGCTGGTGGCGGCGGAGCTGCCGGAGCCGGCTTCCGCGGTGACGGTGTCGGCGGAGGTGAGGTGGGCGGCCATCGGTCCACCCGCCGTGGCGATGGTGGCGCCGCCGGTCAGGACCCGCCGCCGTTTCATGGTGTCGTCCACCCGGTGGCGGCCGCCGGCCTCGGCGTCGCCGGAGTCGTCGGAGGAAAGGAGTTCGGGGGTTCGCCCGGAGGCAGAGGCGTTGTCTGTCATGTCAGCAGAACCTAAAGACCGACCTGAGGTCAGCCATGGCCGCGGACTGTGAGGCCGCTGGGGCAGAATCCCCCAAGTCGCCCACTACCGAGCAGAGTTGGGACCAATACCGCGTGTCGGCGAAGGCGGCCGAGAACCGGCCGCTACGACAGTCCGGCGGCCCGCGCCCGTTCCACGACCGGGCCGATCGCCTTCGCGACCGCCTCGACGTCGGCCTGGGTGGAGGTGTGACCGAGCGAGAAGCGCAGCGTGCCCCGGGCCAGGTCCGGGTCGGTGCCGGTGGCCAGCAGGACATGACTGGGCTGCGCGACCCCGGCCGTGCACGCGGAGCCCGTCGAGCACTCGATGCCCTGCGCGTCGAGCAGCAGGAGCAGCGAGTCGCCCTCACAGCCCGGGAAGGTGAAGTGGGCGTTGGCCGGGAGGCGGTCCACCGGGTCGCCGCCGAGGATCGCGTCCGGTACGGCCGTACGGACGGCGTCGATCAGCGCGTCGCGCAGGGCGCCGATCTCCCGGGCGAACCACTCGCGGCGCTCGGCGGCGAGGTGCGCGGCCACCGCGAAGGAGGCGACCGCCGGGACGTCGAGGGTGCCGGAGCGGACGTGCCGCTCCTGGCCGCCGCCGTGCAGGACCGGTACGGGACTGTACTCACGGCCGAGGAGCAGGGCACCGATGCCGTACGGGCCGCCCACCTTGTGGCCGGAGACGGTCATCGCGGCGAGGCCGGAGGAACCGAAGTCCACCGGGATCTGGCCGAAGGCCTGGACCGCGTCGGCATGCAGGGGGACACCGAACTCGTTCGTCACGGCGGCGAGTTCACGGACCGGCAGGACCGTGCCGATCTCGTTGTTGGCCCACATGACGGTGGTGAGGGCCACGTCGTCGGGGTTGCGGTCGATCGCCTCGCGCAGCGCCTCGGGGTGGACCCGGCCGTAGGTGTCGACGGGGAGGTACTCCACCGTCGCGCCCTCGTGTTCGCCGAGCCAGTGGACGGCGTCCAGGACCGCGTGGTGTTCGACGGGGCTGGCGAGGACCCGGGTGCGGGCCGGGTCGGCGTCGCGGCGGGACCAGTAGAGGCCCTTGACCGCGAGGTTGTCGGCCTCGGTGCCGCCGGAGGTGAGGACGACCTCGCTGGGGCGGGCGCCGAGCGCTTCCGCGAGGGTCTCCCTGGATTCCTCGACCGTGCGGCGGGCCTTGCGGCCGGAGGCGTGCAGGGAGGACGCGTTGCCGGTGACGCCGAGCTGCGCGGTGAGAGCCGCGGCTGCCTCCGGGAGCATCGGGGTCGTGGCGGCGTGGTCGAGGTAGGCCATGGTGAGTCGATTCTACGGGGGGCGGGGTGAGGGTCGCCTAGCCGCCGTAGGTGGCCTGTGCCGGTGGGCGGGTGCCGGTTCGGTGTGGCTGGTCGCGCCTACGCGGCGGAGCCGCACATGGACACAGCCCCGCCCCCCTGAAGGGGCGCTCCTGTGAACGGCGCTTCAGAGATCATGTCTACAGGCTCCAGGAGATCGTGTTCGAGACCTCCATGGCGATGGCCAGGACCGCCAGGTCCGCCACACCCAGGGCCAGGCCCAGATACGCGCGGCCCTTGCGCTGCGTGCCGCGCCACAGGGAGACCAGGGCCAGGATGATGGCGATCGGGCCCAGGAACAGGTTCAGGACCAGGAGGCCGAGGAGGCCCAGGATGAAGGACGCCACGGCCATGCCGTCGGCGTCGCGGGTGCTGGTCTGGGGCCGGGGGGTGGCCGGGGCGGTGAGTTGCATCATGCTCAGCTCCTCAAGTGAGCGGGGACAGCAGGTCAGTTGGCCGAGGTGTGGCGGCGGCGGGCGAGGCGCTCGCGGAGTGCGAAGACGGCCAGCCAGACGACGATCACGGCGGCGAGGCCGGCGGTGACGTCGAGCGGCGCGTGGGCCACGGTGCCCAGCACCACGCCGAGCAGCATGAGTGCGGCGACGAGGAACAGCATGGGGTCGATCCCCCTCCGTTACATTTGGGTGAACGGTTGTAGTAACAGTTGTTCACTGACTTCGAGTCTAGCAACTCGTACGGCTTTTCAATTCCGGAGAACAGTTGTTAACTGGATGACATGAGTCACACCCTCGGCATCCGACAGGCCCAGAAGCAGAAGACCCGCCAGGCCTTCCTGGACGCGGCGCTGGCCCTGCTGGAGGAGCAGAGCCTGAGCAGCCTGGGACTGCGCGAGGTCACCCGGGCCGTGGGCGTCGCCCCGACCGCCTTCTACCGGCACTTCCGTTCGACCGCCGATCTCGGGGTCGCCCTCGTCGACGAGGCGCTCGGCAGTCTGCACCCCATGGTCCGTACGACGGTCGCCACACCCGGCGCGGAGCGCATCACCCGGGCCGTGCGGCTGATCGCCGACCATGTGGCCGCGCACCCGGCCCACGTCCGGTTCATCGCCCGGGAGCGGCACGGCGGGGTGCAGCCGGTGCGGGAGGCGATCCGGGACCAGCTCGCCCGGTTCGCCGAGGAGGTCAAGACCGAGCTGGCCAAGGACCCCGAGGCCGAGGGGTGGAACGACGACGACCTGCTGATGCTCGCCCACCTCTATGTGGACCAGATGCTCATCACGGCCTCCCTCTTCCTGGAGACCCTGGAGCCCCCCGAACCCTCGGAGGCGGAGCGCGAGCGCGCCACTCGGATCGCCACCCGGCAGATGCGCCTGATCAGCCTCGGCCGGCAGCACTGGCTGGACTAGGGGCTGCCGGGGAACGCCAAGGGGCGGCGTGTCCGTTCACCGGACGCGCCGCCCCTGTCGTGTGACCCCCGCGGTCAGCTCTTCGTCGCCTGCGCGGTGGGCGCCCCGCTGGGGGCCGCGCCGCCGGCGCCGGGGCCGCCCTGTCCGCCACCGCAGCCACCGCCCATGCCGCCGGGGCCGCCGCCCTGACCGCCGCCGCCCGGCGCGCCGCTGGGCATGCCGGTGGAGGTACCGGTCGGCTTGGCGGTGCCGGTGGGAGCGCCCGAGGGGGCGCCGCTCGGACGGCCCGACGCGTTGCCGGTCGGCATCCCGGAAGGCTGCTGACAGGACTGCGTCTGGCCGGAGTTGCCGCTGCCGGAGGAGGACGAGTCGCTCGAACCGCACGCGGTCAGCAGCAGCGGGGAGACGGCGAGCAGGGCGACGGCGGGGACGAGTCGTACACGCTTCATGAGAGACAACTCCGTAAAGGATGAGGGAGTCCTGAGGAGTGGCACTCAACCAACGGCGTTTAGGGCGTTCTTGGGCTCGCCCTGTCCCCAGCCTGTGATTCGGGTAATGGGAAACCCAAAGAACCGCTCCGACCTGCGCTTTCCCGGACGATCACCATTTACTCGCTGGTACAGGCCCGTGACAGAACACAGTTGCCCGGAGGTCAGCCGAGACGGACCCGGGCCAGCTGGCGGGACTGGGCGACCAGGCGGTCCGCGCTGTCCCAGACCTCCGCGTCCTCCTCCAGGAAGCCGCCGGCCAGGTTGCGGGTGGTGACGGAGACGCGCAGCGGGCCCGGGGCGGGGCGGTGACGGACGTGGACGGTCAGCTCGACGGTGGGGACCCAGCCCTTGAGGCCGATCTCGAACGCGGTGGGCGGCAGCGCGTCCACCGCCAGGAGGAGGGAGAGCGGGTCGGCGTCACGGCCGTCCGCGAGACCGAACCAGGCACGCATCTCGCCCTTGCCGGAGGGGGCGCCGAGGGCCCAGCCGAGGGTGGCGGGGTCCAGCTTGAGCATCAGGCGCTCGGTGATGGCCGAGCTGCCGTCGACCGGCGCCGGACCGTCCTCGGGACCGAAGCAGTGTGCCATGGGCGGGAACGCGGGCGGGGCCGCCGCCGTGCGGACGTCGTCAGGGAGGGCGGCGAGGTCGCCGTAGGAGGCGAGGACGCGGATCCGTTCGACCTCGTTGCCCTCCCCGTCGTACTGGAAGAGCGAGGCCTGGCCGGTGGAGAGGGTGCGGCCGGTGCGGACGGTGTCCGTGCGGATCACGGCCGGGCCCGGCTGGGAGGCGGTCAGGTAGTGCGCGGAGATGGTGAACGGGTCCGGGTGCGGCAGCGTGTCCGCGAGCGCCCGGCCGAGCACGGCCAGGAGATAGCCGCCGTTCACGGCGTTGATGATGGTCCAGCCGGCCGAGAGGTCGATGTCGTAGACCCCGGGGGCGCGCCGGGTGACCGCGGTGTCGCGGTCGAACTCGCTGTCACCGATCAGGGCCCGCGTGGCTGCTGCTTCTGGCATGGCTGAACAGTACAAGAAGTGATTACTAAGCGGTAGCTTTTGTGAGCCACACACCAGTGGCCCGGCCGGTAAGGGATCCCTCCGCCGAGTGAGGTTCCGGCAATTTCTAGGTAAGTGTCCGGACACGTCCGTAACCCGGGGCCCGTGATTGCCCTCTATGGGGACATGAGCCTCACCGGGACTCCGTTCCTCTACACGACCATCGTCCTGTCGGTGGTCGCCCTCATACTGCCGCTCCTCCTGTGGTCGAGGATGCGGGGACCCAAGGCCGTGCGTACCGCGGCCCGGGTCCTGATGCTGCTGTTCGCCCAGGCCACGGCGGTGACGCTGATCTTCGTGCTGGTCAACAACGAGAACAACCTGTACGACAACTGGGCCGACCTCCTCGGTACCGGCAACCACGTGCAGCAGGCCGCGAACCTCGGCCAGGACGGTACCGGCGGCATAGCGCTGAAAACGCTGCCCAAGGTGAAGCAGGCCTTCACCGCGGCCGGCGGACCTGGCATGCGCGGGGTGCGGGTCACCCAGCTCAAGGGCCGGATCTCCGGGGTGAACGCCGAGGTCTACGTGTGGCTGCCGCCCCAGTACAACGAGCCGAGGTACAAGAACCACAAGTTCCCGGTCGTGGAACTGCTGCCGGGCTACCCCGGCTCGGCCAAGGCCTGGTTCGGCTCGATGAAGGTGACCGCCCAGCTGGCACCGCTGATGAGGAGCGGCAGGGTCGCCCCCTTCATCCTGGTCGCGCCGCGCACCAACCTGCTGGCCGGCGTGGACACCGGGTGCGCCAACATCCCGGGCACGGTCAACGCCGACAGCTGGCTCAGCATCGACGTCCCGAAGATGGTGACCGACAACTTCCGGGCCGCCCCCGCCCCCGCGAACTGGGCCACCGCCGGCTACTCCGCCGGCGCGCACTGCGCGGTCAAGCTGGCGGTCGCCCACCCGGACCGCTACCGGGCCGCGGTCAGCCTGTCCGGCTACAACGACCCCATCGGCGAGCGCAATTCACTCGCCGCGCAGAACATCACCCTGCGCGAGCAGAACAACCCCTACCTGCTGCTGAGGAAGGCGGTCAGCCCGCCCCGGATCGCGCTGTACCTGTCCGGGGAGTCCGGTGACGGCTACCAGGCCGGGGTGGCACTCGAACAGATCGCCAAGGCGCCGACCACCGTGCACGTGGTGTACCTGCCGCGCAGCGACGGCGGTCACAACATGGCCCTGTGGCGGCCCCAGGTGACGACCGTGTTCGAGTGGCTCACGGTCAACATGGGCCAGAGCCACGTCAAGGGCCGTGCCACTACTCCTCTCGAACCGTCGAGCGCCGGTTCCACGCACGCGGCGCTCGCCAGTGGTACCGCATCGCGAGCAGGCGCAGTACGAAAGCGGTGACCACCGCGAGCCCGCTGGTGAACGGGGTCAGCGCGTCGTAACGGAGGCACAGCACCACCATCGTCGCCCCGACGATCGCTGGGACCGCGTACAGATCGCGGTCCCAGCGCAGCAGCGAGGGAACCTCGTTGGCGAGCACGTCCCGGAGCACACCGCCGCCGACCGCGGTGGCCAGGCCCAGGGCCGCGGAGGCGAACAGGTTGAGTCCGTAGGAGTACGCCTTCGTCGTCCCGCTGACGGCGAACAGGCCCAGGCCGGCCGCGTCGAAGACCAGCACCGCCGACTGGATCCGCTCCACGTGCGGATGCAGGAAGAACACCACGAGCGCGGCGAACAGCGGGGTGATGAAGTACCCCAGGTCCGTGAAGGCGGCCGGGGGCACCGCCCCGATGATCACGTCCCGGAAGATCCCCCCGCCCAGCGCGGTGACCTCGGCCATCACGCCGATGCCGAAGACGTCGAAGTTCTTGCGGACGGCCAGCAGCGCGCCGGAGATCGCGAACACGAAGATGCCGATGACGTCGAGCGTGTGCTGGACGGAGGGAGAGAAGAGTTGCTGGAGCTGCACCCTGACATTGTGTCCTGTCAGGGTGCATGAACCTTACAAACCCAGGCTCACAGGGCGGGTTTCCCTGTGGTGAACAGCCAGGTCCGGAACAGGTCGTCCAGCTGCTGCCCGCTGACCTTCTCCGCGAGGCGGATGAAGTCGGCGGTGTCCGCGTTGCCGTAGCGGTGCAGCTTCGTCCAGGCCGGGAGCAGCTTGAAGAACGCCGTGTCGCCGATGCGTTCGCGCAGCATCTGGAGGGTCATCGCGCCGCGCTGGTAGACGGCCGAGGCGAACATGGTGTCGCGCTGCGGGTCGGCGACGGTGATCTGCCAGAAGGGGTTGTCGGCGGTCCGGGCGTCGTAGGCGGCGAGGAACGAGTCGTGGGCGGACCTGGTGCCCTGGTGCTCCGCCCACAGCCACTGGGCGTAGGTGGCGAAGCCCTCGTTGAGCCAGACGTCCTTCCACTGCGCCACGCTCACCGAGTCGCCGAACCACTGGTGGGCCAGCTCGTGCACGATCGTCGTCTCGTTGCGCACCGCCGAGTAGGCGGGCTTGCTCTGCACCTCCAGCGAGAACCCCGCCTCAGGCATGTCGTCGACGATGGCCCCGGTCTCCTCGAACGGGTACGGCCCGAAGACCTGCGACCAGTAGTCGGTGGCGGCGGCGGTGACGGCGTACACGTCGACGCTGTTGCTGTTGGCGAGGACCGGGTCGATGGCGACGTAGATCGGGATGCCGGAGGGGGTCCTGCCGGTCCGCACGTCGAACTTCCCGATGGTGGCGGTGGCGAGGTAGGTCGCCATCGGCTTGCCCTCGCGCCAGTGGGTGTACGTCGAACCGCCCTTGTCGTACGTGGAGACCAGCCGGCCGTTGGAGACCGCGGTCAGGCCCTCGGGCGCCTTGATCCGGATGTCATAGGTGGCCTTGTCGGAGGGGTGGTCGCTGGACGGGAACCAGGTGGAGGCGGCGTTGGGCTCACAGGCGACGAAGACGCCGTCGGGGGTCTTCATCCAGCCGTAGTCCGAGCCGAAGACGATGGGCCCGTTGAGGGGTTCGGGTATCCCGCCGTAGGTGACGGAGACCGTGAAGTCCCGGCCCTTGGCGAGCGCGTCCCTCGGCGTGACGGTGATCTCGTCGCCCGCGCGGGTGAACTGGGCGCGTCTGCCGTTCACTTCGACCTTCGTGACCTCCAGCTTCTGCAGGTCGAGGTCGAAGGAGGAGAGGTTCTGGGTGGCGCGCGCGGTGATCGTCGTACGGCCGTCCAGGCGGCCGGTGTCCGGGGCGTAGGCCACGTCGAGGTCGTAGTGGCGGGCGTCGAAGCCGCCGTTGCCCAGTTGCGGGAAGTAGGGGTCGCCGATGCCGTCGGCGCCCGGGGTGAGGGCGGGCGCGGCCGCGATGACGAAGGAGGCGGCTGCCGCGGTCAAAACCAAGCTTCCGCGCGTAGCGCGTCGTTTGAGGGTGGTGGTGGGAGACGGGCGGGCAGCCGCCAGACGTGCCGAACGGGAGAGGCGCATGGGTCGTCCCTTTCGAGCGTGCCGGTCAGTGGACGGACACGGTCGACTCTGCGCTCTCCCGTTAAGGCATGTACATGACTTTGCCCAGTTGTGTCATGGGCTACTTGTCGGTTGACTCCTGTGGCTTCTGTGGCTCCGCTGTGGAGTCGCCGGAAGCGGCAGGCGCGTCGGGGGTCTCGGCGGCCGGCCCGGGCTCCGGTTCGGCGTCTTCGGCCGTCGCCTCGGACTCCGGTTCGGCATCGGCGGCTTCGGCCGTCGCCTCGGACTCCGGCTCCGTCGCGGCCGGTTCGGCCGTCGCCTCGGACTCCGGCTCCGTCGCGGCCGGTTCGGCCGTCGCCTCGGGCTCCGGTGCGGCCACCGCCTGCGACGTCTTCGCCTCCTCCTCCAGAACCGCCTCGCCCACCAGCTCGGAGGCCTCCTTCGCCGCCGCCAGCAGGACGGTGTCCTGCGGGGCCTGGTCGGCGAAGTTCTCCGGATGGTGACACGCGACCCGCTGCCCCGGGCGGAGTTCCAGGAGCGGCGGCTCGGTCGTCTTGCAGATCTGGGTCGCCTTCCAGCACCGGGTGTGGAAACGGCAGCCGGACGGCGGGGCGATCGGCGACGGCACGTCACCGCGGAGCAGGATGCGCTCGCTCTTCTGCCCGCGCCGCTTCGGGTCCGGGACCGGCACGGCCGACATCAGCGCCTTGGTGTACGGGTGCATCGGCGACTCGTACAGCTTGGTGCTGTCGGCGAGTTCGACGATCTTGCCGAGGTACATCACCGCGACCCGGTCCGAGACGTGCCGGACGACGGAGAGGTCGTGGGCGATGATCACGTAGGTCAGGCCCAGTTCCTCCTGGAGGTCGTCCATGAGGTTGACGACCTGTGCCTGGATCGAGACGTCCAGGGCGGAGACGGGCTCGTCGGCGACGACCAGCTTCGGCTTCAGGGCGAGCGCCCGGGCGATGCCGATGCGCTGGCGCTGGCCGCCGGAGAACTCGTGCGGGTAGCGGTTGTAGTGCTCGGGGCTCAGACCCACCAGCTCCAGGAGGCGCTGGACCTCCTTCTTGATCCCGCCCTCCGGCTCCACGCCCTGCAGCCGGAACGGCGCGGAGACGATCGAGCCGATGGTGTGCCGGGGGTTGAGGGAGCCGTACGGGTCCTGGAAGATCATCTGGATGTCGCGGCGCAGCGGGCGCATCTTCGCCGTGGACAGGTGCGTGATGTCCTGGCCCTCGAAGGTGACCTTGCCGCCGGTCGGGTCCTGAAGCCGGGTGATGACCCGGCCCATGGTCGACTTGCCGCAGCCCGACTCGCCGACCACGCCGAGGGTCTCGCCCTTGCGCACCTCGAAGTCGATGCCGTCGACGGCCTTCACCGCGCCGACCTGACGCTGCAGGATGCCCTTCTTGATCGGGAAGTGCTTCTGCAGGCCCTCGACCTTCAGCAGCACCTCCCGGTCCCCGGACGCCCGTTCGGACGTCTCCTCGGAAGCCGACGCCTGCTGCGGGATGACGGCGTCATCGGTTTTCTTCGTGTCGCTCACAGCTTCGGCGCAATCTCTTCGGTCCAGATCCGCGTGCGGTCCTCGGCCGAGAGGTGGCAGGCGGACCAGTGGCCGCCGTCGACCTGCTGCAGCTCCGGGCGGACCGTGCGGGTGACGTTCCCCTTGGGGAGGTCCGCGTACGGGCAGCGCGGGTGGAAGGCGCAGCCCGAGGGGACGTTGATGAGGCTCGGCGGCTGGCCCTTGACCGGGATGAGCCGGTCGGAGGTCTCCCGGTCGATGCGCGGCATCGAGCCCAGCAGACCCCAGGTGTAGGGGTGCTGCGGCTTCTCGAAGATCTCGTCGACGGGACCGCGCTCCACGCACCGGCCGCCGTACATCACCAGGACGTCGTCGGCGATCTCGGCCACCACACCCAGGTCGTGGGTGATGAGGACGACCGCGGAGCCGAACTCCTTCTGCAGGTCGCGGATCAGGTCGAGGATCTGCGCCTGGACGGTGACGTCGAGGGCGGTGGTCGGCTCGTCCGCGATGAGCAGCTCGGGGTTGTTGACCAGAGCCATGGCGATCATGGCGCGCTGGCGCATACCGCCGGAGAACTCGTGCGGGTAGCCGTCGACACGCTTGGCGGGTTCGGGGATGCCGACCCGGTCGAGCATCTCGATGGCACGGGTGCGGGCGACCTTCTTGGAGACGTCGTGGTGCACCCGGTACGCCTCGACGATCTGGTCGCCGATCTTGTAGTACGGGTGCATCGCGGACAGCGGGTCCTGGAAGATCATCGCCATCTCGCGGCCGCGCAGCCGGCGCACCTCGTCCGGGGAGGCGCCCACGAGCTCCTTGCCGCCCAGCCAGATCTCGCCGGACATCCGGACGTTCTTGCCGCGGGCGCCGAGCCGGTGCAGGCCCATGATGGCCAGCGAGGTCACGGACTTGCCGGAGCCGGACTCGCCCACGATGGAGAGGGTCTTGCCCTTCTCCAGGGAGAAGCTGAGGCCGTCCACGGACTTGACGATGCCGTCGTCCGTCGGGAAGTGCACCTTGAGGTCGCGGACATCGAGGAAGGCGTCGGACGGGCTGGTCGGCGTGGGCTCGCCCACGGCGGCGCCGGTCTTGGAGAGTTCGGTCACGAGAGCCTCACCCGCGGGTCGGCGGCCGCGTAGAGCAGGTCCACCAGGAGATTTGCGATCACGACGAAGAAGGCGGCGAGCAGGGTCACGCCGAGGATCGGGGGCAGGTCGTTGTCGTCGATGGCCTGCACCGCGTACTGGCCGATGCCGTGCAGCGAGAACACGGTCTCGGTGATCACCGCGCCGCCGAGCAGCAGACCGAGGTCCATGCCGAAGACGGTGATGATCGGGGTGAGCGCGGCGCGCAGTCCGTGCCGGACGACGACCTTGCGCTCGCGCAGGCCCTTGGCGCGGGCCGTGCGGATGTAGTCCTCGTTCATCGTCTCCAGCATGCCCGAGCGGGTGAGCCGCGCGTAGATGGCCGAATACAGGAGGGCGAGCGAGCACCAGGCGGGAATGAGGGTGTTGGCCCACTGCGCCGGGTTCTCGGTCAACGGGACGTACGTGCGGCCGAAGATCGGCCACTGGTAGGTGAAGAGCAGGATCGCCAGGTTGCCCGTGAAGAACATGGGCAGCGAGACACCCGCGAGGGCCACGCCCATGAAGGCGCGGTCGAAGAAGGAACGCGGCTTCAGTGCCGAGATGACACCGACGACCACGCCGGAGACCAGCCACAGCACGGCCGCGCCCAGGGCCAGCGACAGGGTCACCGGCATCCGGGAGGTCAGCTGCGGCCAGACCGCCTGGTGGGTCTTGAAGGAGTAGCCGAAGCACGGTGCGTCGCAGTGCACCTTGCTGGGGCCCAGGTCATAGGTGGCGCCGGAGACGATCCCCTTGATGAAGTGCCAGTACTGGACGTAGACGGGCTGGTCCAGACCGAGGTTGTGCTTGACCGCGGCGATGTCCGCCTTCGACGGGCTCTTGCCGATGTACTGCTGCGCCAACTGGTCGGCGGTCTGCCCGGCCAGCCGCGGCAGCACGAAGAAGATGGCGAAGGTGACCGCGGAGACGACCAGCAGCAGGATCACTGCCGCGAACGTCCGGCGGAGGATGTACGAGATCACGGGGATCGGCGCTGGTGCCCGCGGGCCTCGCGGCCCGCGGGCACCAATGCCTTCACCTGCCTTCCGGGGCTGCTACTTCGACGCGACGCCGATGTTGAGGTAGTCGTACTGTCCGCTGAAGGCCGACGTGGAGACCAGGTTGGTGTAGTTGGTCGGGCGGTACAGCAGGACCTTGAAGTAGGTCAGCGGCACGAGGACCGCGTCGTCCATGGTCTGCTTGTCGATCTGCGTGTAGAGGCTGTTGCGCTCGGTCGCGTCCTGCGTACCGATCGCCTTGGACAGCAGGTCGTTGACCGTCTTGTTGTTGTACTGCGACAGGTTGGTGTTACCCGACTGGCTGATCGCCTGGCCGTTCAGGATCTGCTGCTCGAAGCCGTAGCCGGACGGCCAGTCCGCGCCCCACTGCATCATGATCAGGCCGATGTTCTGCTGCTCGGTGAACTTCGGGACACCCGAGTAGTCGGTGAAGTACTTGCCCGACGGGTACTGCTTGAGGGTGGCGTTGATGCCGACGGCCTTCAGCGAGTTGATGATCGCCGTGGCGGCGTCGACCTCCTGCGGGCGGTCCGAGCGGGCCGTGATGTTGGTGTTGATGGAGGTCTTGCCGCAGGCCTTCAGCTGCTCCTTGGCCTTGGCGACGTCACCCTTGTTGCCGGTGGAGGCGTAGACGTCCGACTTGGTGTAGCCCGGGATGTCCGGGGGCAGCACCGTGGTGGCGATGTCACCGCGGATCGGGCCGCCCTCGGCGGTCTGCACCGAGACCTTGTTGATCGCGTACTCGACGGCCTTGCGGCAGGCGACGTTGTCGAACGGCTTCACCTTGGTGTTGATCGCCATGTAGACCAGACGGCCGCCGTAGGCGTTGTCCGTGTTGGCCTTCTTGCTGGCGTCGGTGAGCACCTGCGCCTGCGTGGCGGACTGGACACCGGCACCGCCGAGGTCGATCGCGTCGCCGGCCAGCACGTCCTTGTCGACCGTCTCCGGGTTGACCTTCAGGTTGACGACGATCTTGTCCGGCAGCTGCTTGCGCAGCGGGTCGGTCTTCGGGTCCCAGTTCTTGTTGCGGACCAGCACGGCCTGCTTGCCGTCCTGGTAGCTCTGGAACTGGTACGAGCCCGAGGACACGATGTTCTTGACGTAGTCGACGCCGTTGTCCTTGGCCTGCGGGACCGGGGCCGTCTGCGGGGCGGCGACCAGGTAGTCGAACTCCTGGAAGGCCGTCTTCAGGTGGAAGACGATCGTGGTGTCGTCCGGGGTCGCGATGGACGCCAGGCCCTTGGCGCTCTTGTCCTTGTAGGGGCCCTTGTACTTGTCGCCGCCGACCAGGAACTGCTGGAAGTAGTTCGGGCCGAGGGAGAGCACGTCACGCGCGAAGTTCGAGCGCTCGACCGCGTACTTGACGTCCTTGGACGTGATCGCCGTGCCGTCCTGGTACTTCAGGCCCGACCGCAGCTTGTACGTCCAGGTCTTGCCGCCGTCGCTCGGGACGCCCTTGCTCGCGGCGAGGTCCGGGACCAGGGTGTTGCCCTTGGAACCGGCGGCCGGCTCGAACGTCATCAGCGGGCGGGCGTACAGCCGGCTGAAGTTGTACATGTACGCGTAGTACGTGTTGCCGGGGTCGAACGAGTCCGGCACGTCGGACAGCTCGTAGGTGAGCGTGCCGCCCTTCTTGTCGGACGCGTTGACGACACCCTTGGTAGCCGCGTTGGCCGCGGCGGAGCTGCCGCCGTTGTCGTCCTTGTTGTCATCGGCCTTGCTGCACCCTGCAACCAGCAGGGTGGCGGAGCCGATGGCCGCGATCGCGGCCAGCGCTGACCTTCGCATGATGGGTGGATTCCCCTCCATTGTCGGAAACTTTTTGGGCTCTCGGTGACGGCAGGCGTCAGCGGCTGCGTGGGTCGAGAGCATCACGGAGACCGTCACCGAGCAGGTTGAACGCGAGCACGGTCACGAAGATGGCGAGGCCGGGCACGATCATGTACTCGGGATCGACCTGGTAGTACGTCACCGCTTCGCGGAGCATGCCGCCCCAGGACGCCTGCGGGGGCTGGATGCCGACGCCGAGGAAGCTGAGGGACGCCTCGAAGAGGATGTTGGTCGGGATCAGCAGCGTCGAGTAGACGATGATCGGGCCGACCAGGTTGGGCATCAGCTCGCGGAACAGGATGTACGGGCCCTTGGCACCCATGCCGCGGGAGGCGTCGACGAACTCGCGCTCCCGCAGGGCGAGGGTCTGGCCGCGCACGATCCGGCCCAGATAGGGCCAGTTGAAGAAGCCGATGACGAAGATGAGCACGCTCAGGTGCAGCGGGAGTCCGTTCAGGCCGAACGCGCCGCCCTGCAGGGTGGCGGAGATGGCGATGGCGAACAGCAGGAGGGGGAAGGCCAGGAAGGTGTCCATCAGCCGGCTGATGACCGAGTCCACGCGGCCGCCGTAGTAACCGGCGACGACACCCAGGATCGCGCCGATCACGTTGGACAGGATGGTCGAGCCGAAGGCCACCACCAGGGACACCCAGGAACCTTCGAGGACGCGGGTGGCGATGTCACGGCCGAACTTCGGGTCCACCCCCAGGGGGTGATCAAGGCTCATGCCACCCCAGCCGCCGGTCGGCAGCGAGGTGTTGGCGTCGATCAGCTCCTGGTGGAAGGCGTTGGGGTCGAGACCGAACAGGGCCTGGATGGGACGGGAGAGGATCGCGACGACGATCAGCAGGACGACAACGATGCCGCCCGCGACGGCGACCCTGTCCTTCTTGAACCGGGACCAGGCGATCTGACCGAGGGAACGACCCTCGATCCGCGCGCTGCCGGCACCCTCCAGCACAGCTTCCGGCTGCGCCTCGGCTGCCGACCCGGTGGTCTCGATCGGTGCGGTCACAGTGACCTGACCCCTCTCACCGGTGGTGACCGGCTTTTGTCCGCCGCGGTGGGCGGCTTGGTTCGCTTGACTGCTGCGCGGTGGCCGCCGATGGTTACGGCCCGGCTGTCCACGAGACCCTTCGACCGATACTGGTCCGTATCGGGTCGCAGGATCACTGACCTCGCGTCTGAGAGGCGAGTCTTCAACGCCCTGGTGATCACACGCCAGGCCTGATGGAGAAAGTATGCGCAACCGTGATGACGACGGGGGTTTCCGCTATCCGGACGGCAGGCCATAGAGGCCGGACGGAACCAATCCCGCCAAAAGCGGCAAAGGCTCCCCAGTTGCGCTTATCTACGCGCGAAGATCACCCTCGGCGAGCTGACGGACCGTCACCGTGGCCGACGCCACAGCTGGACCGCTCGCCATGCCCGATCCACCGCTCGCCTTCCTTCCTCCCCGCCCGCCCGGTGAACAATCGGGACTTCGGACGCACATCACCTTTTCTCCCACCCGTCCGGTGGCAGGGACGGGCGCGACGTCCTGTCGTGCTCAGTAGCCGGTCTGGGCGGGCGGATAGCCGTACCCCGAGGCCGGCGCCGGCGGCAGGGCCGCGTGTGCCTCTCGGTCGTAGAACGGTCGTGCCGTCGCCCGCATCCACATCACGACCGGGTCGTACTCGTCGGTCATCGCCACCGTCGACACCGGCAGCCCGTCCGGCACCGCGCCGATCGACTGCTGCATCATCGCCCGCACCGAGTCCACGGCCGGCGGCGAGGTGTCGTACACGTCCAGGCCGATCGCGAGGTACGGTGCCCCGAGCGCCGGCTGCACCCAGGCGCGGCGCAGGGAGCGGACCGCGGGGGTGCGGTGGGCGTTCTGCGTCAGCAGGGCGTAGAACTGCGGGACCTCGATGGCCGGTTCGGTGAGCCGCAGCGGACCGGCCGGCTGGCGGTCCAGGCCGGTGGCGATGCGGCGCAGGTCCAGCCACGGAATGCCGACGCCGCCGCCCGGCGCGTGCGGGTTGAGCCAGAGGCCGAAGTGGTCGGGATAGAGCGTGCGGGCCACGTCGACGCCGTCGACCACCTCGTACGACCGGTTCCAGCCGCTCGCGGAGAGCTCCTGGGCCGAGGTCACACAGGGGGCGTAGCCGTGGCCCTCCACCTCCATGTTCCCGTACTGGGCGTCCGGGGAGCCGGCCTGGCCGTGCCAGAGCAGCATCCAGATCTGGCCGGAGGAGGGCGCGGCGAGGGCGCGGAGGAGTGCCTCGTAGGCGTCGTAGCGCCCGGGGGTTACCTGGCGCAGCATGTGCTCGACCTGTCCGGTCGCCGCGGTGCCGCTGGCGCTCACGTGTTACCGCCCCTTCATATGTCGCCCCGCATGTGGAGGCCGCCCCGCGTTTGGAGACAGCTTAAGCGCCAAGGGGGGTGGCGCCGATTGTCCGTCTGCGGGTGCGCAGTCGGTGGCTGGTCGCGCCCACGCGGCGGAGCCGCATATCGATACAACCCCCGCGCCCCTGGCGGGGCGCTTTCATTGGCCGTACTGATAGAAGGGACGCACGTTGTCCCGCATCCAGTGGCCCACCGGGTCGTCCGCCACGTCCAGCAGGACCAGGTTGACCGGCCATCGCACCGGCGTCCGGCCCAGCGCCTTGCCCAGGGCCTCCAGGGGCAGGGCGCGCATGTCGCCCTCCCACTGGGAGAGTTCGACGCCCACGAACATCACGGGTTCCGCCGTCTCGATCACGGCCAGGCAGCGGCGGGCCGTGGCGACCACGCCGGTCTGGGCGAACTCGGCCGACGCGGCGGCCAGGAAGTCCATCGGGTCGTCCTGCCAGTCCGGTTCGAAGAGGCGGACCCGGCCGCCGGAGGCGGGGCCGTCCAACTCGGTGCGGTCGGCCCGGCAGAGCTGGGCGACCGCCTCCGGGGGCAGCGGGACACCGACCACTCCGCCGGGGTTCACGGCGATGCCGACCTGCGGGGGCAGGCCGCGGGCGAACTCGACGGCGGGGGCGATCGTGTACGACAGGTGGGAGCCGGCCACCAGACGGAACTGCTCCTCGGAGCTGAAGACCGGCACGTACACCTGGCCCTCGATCTGCGTGGTGGGCAGGTCCAGCGGGCCGCTGTGCGGGCCGCCGCCCTCCGGCAGCGGGATCCACAGGAAGCTCCGGCCCAGTACCTCGATGAGCCGGCCGGCCGCCGCGGGTACACCGAGGGAGGCCGACAGGACCTCCTCCAGTTCGTTGCCGGGCCACCCGCCGTGCGGGTGGGGGTGTGCCTGTGCCGGGAAGTCCGCGGGAATGTCCGCCGGGAAGTCCATCTGCCTACCGCCTGCTGGAAACCGCTGCTGAGGCTGGAAAGGCTAGCGGGTGACACCGACAAAGCCACCAGCCGCTCCGACCCGCACCCGCGGTCCCGCCGAGCGAAGCCAACCGGCCGGCGGACACCCGCGGTCCCGCCGAGCGAAGCGAACCGGCGGGCACCCGCGGTCTCAGCGTGCGAAGGCGATCCTGCGCAGGACGTCGGCCGCGTCCCGGTCCAGGAGGACCGCCGAGCCGACGCCCTCGGGCAGTTCTCCCTTCTCCACCGCGCGCAGCAGCCGGCCGGCCGCCCGGCGGTGGCGCAGGAAGGCGTACCGGGAGACGCCCCGGCCGCGCTCGCGCTGGCCGTCCAGTGCCGTGCCGGCGGTGACGTCGAGGAGGAGCAGGTGCAGGGTGCCGCCGCGGCGGCGGGCCTCGCGGGCCAGCCAGTCGCGGACCCAGGCCTGTGTCCCGCAGTCGTGCACGACCACGCCCTCGCCGGTGTCCAGGGCCCGGTGCAGCCCGGCGTAGTGGGCGAGCCGGACCAGGGGGCGGTAGACGGCGTACGGCAGGAGGCGGGCCAGGCGGGCGTCCCAGCGGTCGCGGGTGTCCTGGGAGTCGATCCGCAGGCCCTGGACGGTGCGGTGCATCAGGGTGGACTTGCCGCTGCCGGGCAGCCCGGTGACCACCACCAGGTCACGGGGGCCGAAGAGCAGGCCGAGCGGGCTGTGCCCCGCGCGGTCGCGCAGGTCGCGGACGACCGGTGCGGGGAGCTCGCCGCACCGCTCGTGGGCCGGGGCCGCCGGCTGCTGGGGCAGGGCGATGCCCGTCGTCGTCGCGTATGCCGTGGTCCTTGTCACCGTGACCGTCCTCCCTCGGGGTTCAGGAAAGGTTCTCCCCACTTAACGTAAAGAGAAGGTAATGCACGGTGTCTCGCGATTCCGTGCGCGTGGTGCCACAGCCGCGTCACAGAGGCAGCAGCCAAGTCCGGCCTGCCGTGCGGCCGGGCGGCGTGCAATGATGTCCGCGCCAACTGCATACCGGCCGTTTGAATCCGCGCGGGAGAGTCCCCAGCCGTCTTCGCTGGGGCGCCGAAGGAGCAAGTCCCTCCCTTGAATCTCTCAGGCCCCGTTACCGCGCGGGCGAGGCACATCTGAAAAGCGGGCCGCTGTGTCAGTGGCTCCACCCAAGGTGCAAGCCGTGATCACGTTCGTGGTCAGGGCGAACCTCTCAGGTTCCGATGACAGATGGGGAGGACAGACCTCGCCTGTCATGCCCTTGGGACCTCCGGGAGACGACCGACCGATGAGCAGTACCGATTCCGCCGCACTCCGCCACACCGCGCTCGATGCCCTGCACCGCTCGCTCGGCGCGACCATGACCGACTTCGCCGGCTGGGACATGCCCCTGCGCTACGGCTCCGAGCGCGACGAGCACGTCGCCGTACGGACCAGGGCCGGGCTCTTCGACCTCTCCCACATGGGTGAGATCACCGTGACCGGCCCGCAGGCCGCCGGGCTGCTGAACCACGCCCTGGTCGGCAACATCGCCTCCGTGGGCACCGGCCGTGCCCGCTACACCATGATCTGCCGCGAGGACGGCGGCATCCTGGACGACCTGATCGTCTACCGGCTCGCCGAGACCGAGTACCTGGTGGTCGCCAACGCCTCCAACGCCCAGGTCGTCCTCGACGCGCTCGTGGAGCGGTCCGCCGGGTTCGACGCCGAGGTGCGCGACGACCGGGACGCGTACGCCCTGATCGCCGTCCAGGGGCCCGAGTCGCCCGGGATCCTGAAGTCGCTCACCGACGCCGACCTGGACGGCCTGAAGTACTACGCCGGGCTGCCCGGCACCGTCGCCGGCGTCCCGGCCCTGATCGCGCGCACCGGATACACCGGCGAGGACGGCTTCGAGCTGTTCGTGAAGCCGGAGCACGCGGTGGAGCTGTGGCAGGCGCTGACCGAGGCGGGTTCCGCGGTGGGCCTGGTGCCGTGCGGGCTGTCCTGCCGGGACACCCTGCGCCTGGAGGCGGGCATGCCGCTGTACGGGCACGAGCTGACCACGGAGCTCACCCCCTTCGACGCCGGGCTCGGCCGGGTGGTGAAGTTCGAGAAGGAGGGCGACTTCGTGGGGCGCGCGGCGCTCGCCGAGGCCGCCGAGCGGGCGGGGCAGAACCCGCCGCGGGTGCTCGTCGGCCTGGTCGCCGAGGGCCGCCGGGTGCCGCGCGCCGGCTACCAGGTGGTCGCCGGCGGCGAGGTCGTCGGCGAGGTCACCTCCGGTGCGCCCTCCCCGACCCTGGGCAGGCCGATCGCCATGGCGTACGTCGACGCGGCGCACTCGGCGCCGGGCACGGCGGGCGTCGGCGTGGACATCCGGGGCAGTCACGAGCCGTACGAGGTCGTGTCGCTGCCGTTCTACAAGCGCCAGAAGTGATCGCCTCTACGAGCGTCGGCCACGGCCACCGAACGTGATCCGGCGCACATCGCCGCTGGTCACGCACGTTTCCAGCAGTCCCCCATTCACCAGCACTCCCCCGCGTACAGGAGAATTCAGGCCATGAGCAACCCCCAGCAGCTGCGTTACAGCAAGGAGCACGAGTGGCTGACGGCCGCCGAGGACGGCGTGGCGACGGTCGGCATCACGGAGCACGCGGCCAACGCGCTCGGTGACGTCGTCTTCGTCCAGCTCCCGGCGGTCGGCGACACGGTGACCGCGGGCGAGTCCTGCGGCGAGCTGGAGTCGACGAAGTCGGTGTCCGACCTGTACGCGCCGGTCACCGGTGAGATCACCGCGGTCAACGAGGACGTCGTCGAGGACCCCTCCCTGGTGAACTCGGCCCCCTTCGAGGGCGGCTGGCTGTTCAAGGTGCGCGTCGCGGACGAGCCGGGCGACCTGCTCTCCGCCGACGAGTACACCGCCTTCACCGCCGGCTGAGAGCCGCAGCAGACCCCGGCCTAGGAGTCGTAGAAACAGATGTCCGTTCTGAACACGCCCCTGCACGAGCTCGACCCGGAGGTAGCCGCCGCGGTCGACGCCGAGCTGGAGCGCCAGCAGTCCACCCTGGAGATGATCGCCTCGGAGAACTTCGCTCCGGCCGCGGTCATGGAGGCGCAGGGTTCGGTCCTCACCAACAAGTACGCCGAGGGCTACCCGGGCCGCCGCTACTACGGTGGCTGCGAGCACGTCGACGTCACCGAGCAGATCGCCATCGACCGGGTGAAGGAGCTGTTCGGCGCCGAGTACGCCAACGTGCAGCCGCACTCCGGTGCCTCCGCCAACCAGGCGGCCCTGTTCGCGCTGGCCCAGCCCGGCGACACCATCCTGGGTCTGGACCTGGCGCACGGCGGCCACCTGACCCACGGCATGCGCCTGAACTTCTCCGGCAAGCAGTTCGACGTGGTCGCCTACCACGTCGACGGCTCCGGCCTCGTCGACATGGCCGAGGTGGAGCGGCTCGCCAAGGAGCACCGGCCGAAGGTGATCATCGCGGGCTGGTCGGCGTACCCGCGGCAGCTGGACTTCGCGGAGTTCCGCCGCATCGCCGACGAGGCCGAGGCGTACCTGTGGGTCGACATGGCACACTTCGCCGGCCTGGTGGCGGCGGGCCTGCACCCGAACCCGGTGCCGTACGCCGACGTGGTCACCTCCACCACCCACAAGACGCTGGGCGGCCCGCGCGGCGGGATCATCCTGGCGAAGAAGGACTTCGCGAAGAAGCTGAACTCGTCCGTCTTCCCGGGCTTCCAGGGCGGCCCCCTGGAGCACGTGATCGCGGCGAAGGCGGTCTCCTTCAAGGTCGCGGCCTCGGAGGACTTCAAGGAGCGGCAGCGTCGTACGGTGGAGGGGGCGCGCATCCTGGCGGAGCGGCTCACCGCCGCCGACGCCCGCGAGGCCGGGGTGAACGTCCTGTCCGGCGGTACGGACGTGCACCTGATCCTGGTGGACCTGCGCGAGTCGGAGCTGGACGGGCAGCAGGCCGAGGACCGTCTCCACCAGGTCGGCATCACGGTCAACCGCAACGCCGTCCCGAACGACCCGCGGCCGCCGATGGTCACCTCGGGTCTGCGGATCGGCACCCCGGCGCTGGCCACCCGCGGCTTCACTGCCGAGGACTTCGCCGAGGTCGCGGACGTGATCGCCGAGACGCTGAAGCCGTCCTACGACGTGCGGGCGCTCAAGGCCCGGGTCGAGGCACTGACCGCGAAGTACCCGCTGTACCCCGGTCTGAACAAGTAGTTCCCTGGTGGGGGCACCCGATGGCGTGTGCCCCCACCCTTTTCCAAGGAGTTCCCGTGGCCATCTCGGTCTTCGACCTGTTCTCGATCGGCATCGGCCCGTCGAGCTCCCACACCGTCGGCCCGATGCGCGCGGCCCGCATGTTCGCCCGCCGCCTGCGCAACGAGGGGCTGCTGGAGTCCGTCACCGCGATACGCGCCGAGCTGTACGGCTCCCTCGGCGCGACCGGCCACGGCCACGGCACCCCCAAGGCGGTGCTGCTCGGCCTGGAGGGCGCCTCGCCGCGCACGGTGAACGTGGAGACGGCCGACGACCGCGTCGAGGCGATCAGGACCACAGGACGCCTCTCGCTGCTCGGCGAGCACGAGATCGCGTTCTCCTTCGACGACGACCTGTTGCTCCACCGCCGCAAGACACTCCCCTACCACGCGAACGGCATGACCCTCTGGGCCTGTGACGCGTCCGGGGCCGAAGTCCTCACCAAGACGTACTACTCGGTCGGCGGCGGGTTCGTGGTCGACGAGGAGGCGGTCGGCGCGGACCGCATCAAGCTGGACGACGCGGTCCTGAAGTACCCCTTCCGCACCGGAGACGAGCTGCTGCGCCTGACGCAGGACACAGGTCTGTCGATCTCCGCGCTGATGCTGGAGAACGAGCGGGCCTGGCGCACCGAGGAGGAGATCCGCGAGGGCCTCCTGGACATCTGGCGGGTGATGCAGGCGTGCGTCTCGCGCGGTATGTCCCGTGAGGGCATCCTGCCGGGCGGGCTCCGGGTGAAGCGCCGGGCGGCCGTGACCGCGCGCCAGCTGCGGGCCGAGGGCGACCCCTTGGCGCACGCCATGGAGTGGATCACGCTCTACGCGATGGCCGTGAACGAGGAGAACGCGGCCGGCGGCCGGGTGGTGACCGCGCCCACGAACGGCGCGGCCGGCATCATCCCCGCCGTCCTGCACTACTACATCAACTTCGTCCCCGGCGCCGACGAGGACGGAGTCGTCCGCTTCCTCCTCGCGGCCGGCGCGATCGGCATGCTCTTCAAGGAGAACGCGTCCATCTCCGGCGCCGAGGTCGGCTGCCAGGGCGAGGTCGGCTCGGCCTGCTCGATGGCGGCGGGCGCCCTCGCCGAGGTCCTCGGCGGCTCCCCCGAACAGGTCGAGAACGCGGCCGAGATCGGCATGGAGCACAACCTCGGCCTCACCTGCGACCCCGTCGGCGGCCTCGTCCAGATCCCCTGCATCGAACGCAACGGCATGGCCGCGGTCAAGGCGGTCACGGCGGCCCGCATGGCCATGCGCGGCGACGGCTCCCACAAGGTGTCCCTGGACAAGGTCATCAAGACCATGAAGGACACTGGCGCCGACATGAGCGTCAAGTACAAGGAGACGGCGCGCGGGGGACTCGCGGTGAACATCATCGAGTGCTAGGGGAAGGGGCCCTGACCAGGGCATTCGTGTCTTTCGGCGCTGCCGGGGGCTTCCCTGCTTACCTGGCGGAAAGTCCCCATAGAAGGGGCTCTTGACCTGCCGGTTCGCAACACATGATCAACGCCGGCTCGCCGCCGCTCGCCCACCGAGCGGCGGCGAGCCGCAGGTAAGCCCTGCCTCAACCGCGCGGTCTGCCTGCCCTTGCCGACCGAGACGTTGACCGCCCCACCGATGCTCTGCGTGAGCCCGTCACTTTCCCTCCCACGTCGCCAGGACCGCGTCGAAGAATTCCCGCGGCGGCTGGTATCCGTGGTCCGCCACGCGTTCTTCCGTGCATCCTGAAAGGCGAGGCAGAAGTCGCAGAAACGCATGCCCTGGTAGACGTTCATCGTTCAGCAGGGACGTGCCCTCTTCCGACCGACCAGGCTCGTCAGCGTCGTCCGGGTACTCGTACAGGCTGAGGTCCTGGCAGTACGCCATCGCTCACCTCCTGGGGTTCTGGTGCTCGCGGCAGATCACGACGCGCGTTGAAACTACGACTGCTTGCAGCTTGCCTTGGTGGCCAGCAAAGCGACGAAGCCACGCTTGGCCCGCTGGGCCGAATAGTCGCGAACGCGGAGAGTCCAGCCCTCCTTGGTGAGGGTTACCCGCCGCATTCCGTTCACCTGGGTGCGCCGCTCGCCACCCCAGCCGTCGTCGTTAAGGCTGGTGATCGTGGCGTCCACGGGGTCGGGCCCATTCTGGGACAACGGCTGCAGCAGATAACCGACGACGCAGCCCCGCTCGTCCCTGGTGGGCTCGTCCACCAAGGACAGGCCACCCCCGCGGACGGCGGCCTTCAGATCCTTCTCGATGTCGCGTGCCTTCGCGGCCGGGTCCGCGACCTCGGTCGTGGACGTAGCCATGGACGTGGATGCATCCGGGGAAGCAGGTGTCGTGCCGCAGCCAACGAGCGGGGTCAGCAGTGCGCCTATGGCGCCCGCGACGGCCGCAGCCCTTACCCGCCGCGGCCAAGAGCGCCGGGTCTCAGCCCTGGACGAGTTTCGCAACGCCTTCACCTGCCTGAGCGGCCGCAGCGTAAAGATCACGGACCTTCTCCAGGTAACGGCCGAGGATTTCCAGATAGCCAGCCGGGATATCGCCGTGGCGAAACGTCCTCGCGATCTCGTCGGCGTGTTCGGCGACGGACCGTGCGGTGTCGACGGAGACCAGGAAACGAGCTGCGACCGCCACCTCGTCCGGCGGGAGGTAGAAGCAGGCGGTGCCAAGGTCATCGTCACCCAGGAGGTCGCCCATCGTGATGGGAAGTTCGCTGATCTCCTCAGGCCCCTGAGCCAGCAGGATCTGCTCCAAGACTTCCCACTCGCGGCCGAGAAAGCACTCGCTCTCCACACCGCTGCGTTCACCCGAGAATCCGGATACGACATACCGGAATCCCTTGTCCGCATCCGCAGCAGAAATCCTTCGAAGCGTCATATCCATCGCCAACTACTCCGATCCACAAGTCTCAGGGGTGCCCATTGTACCGTCGCCTCAGGGGATGACAGGGAGCGGCATCGGAAAGCCACCTCCGACCGGACTCTTGGGCATCCAGGGATTGTTGGACCAGTCATGGTTCGTGATGTTCTCATGCCACCAGTTCTGGGTTTTCTCCCACCATGATTCCGGTTGTTCCTGTTCCTGCTCCTGGACTTGTGGACCGGGCAATGTGATCCGTTTGATCTCTCTGGTCTTATAGGCGATCACGCCCTTGCTCCGAGTGGACGGGTATGACTCGACCCATTCATTCTTCTTGAAGTTGTTGATGCCGGCCTGGGGCGGTATGTCGAATCCGACCTTGGCCTTCAGGTGCCCCATGCCCATGTCGTTGAGCTGCTTCTGAAGGTATTTGACCTTGTCCGTCACTTCCTTTCCGCCCTTGCGTTCCGCTTCTCCACCGCCGTGCTTCACATCCCAGACGTAAACGCTGTCATCCGTCCAGTACAGAAGGTCGGCCCAGCCATCCTCCTTTCCGGGATGGTCGCTCGACCCACCCTTGATCCAGTTCTCGGAATCGCGGACCTTCGCGGTCTGCTGCAGGTCGACCGTCACGACGCCGCCGCCGTGCGGCTGGGCCATCACCAACCATGACTTGGCCATCAGAATCGTGGTGTCGTGAGCCAGGGTGTACTTCTCGCGGACCTTCTTGAAAGCCTCGGCCCGCGCCTTGCGCTTTCTCTCCTCGTCCTCTCGCTTCTTCCGTTCCTGCTGCCGCTCGAACTCCATCCGGTCCGGGTCGTACAGCCCGGTCGGGTCGCTCTGCGTCGTGGGGTTGTTGTGGCTGTAGGCGTAACCGTTGATCTGGAGCGGATCGGCCGCATCGATGACCGGGTCGGCGGACAGGAAGCGCCCGGCGGAGGGGTCGTACTCGCGCGCGCCCAGGTGGGTGAGGGCGGTACTGGTGTCGTCGATGCCGCTGCCGAGATACGAACGACTGTTTGGCCAGCTTGTCGGCTTGGTGCCGCGGACTTCTCCGTAGGGCTTGTAGAAGCGTCGCGCGTAAGGCTGTCCGCTGGTCTCGTCCACCGACATGGTGGCCGTGCCGAGGGGATCACTGAGCAGAACGCTGAGCTTGTGACCGGTTGTGCTGCCGTACTTGGTGGAGCGGACCACCGACGGCGCGCCTTTGTGCGTGTACGTACGGGTGGCCTGGACGGCGTTGCCCTTGATGTCCGCGGAGACCTCGGTCTCGCCGAGGTAGAGCACGCTGCCGGCGGCGGAGTGCTGGAGGATGCGGTTGCCCTCGGCGTCATAGACGTACGACGTGTGATCGGCAGGGGTCCACCGCTGACCAGCGGTGCCGTTGCAGGTGTACAGCTGCAGGTCGGTGCCGTCGGCGTCGTTGGCACCGGGTACGTCGACGCACTTGCCGGAGGCCGGGTTGTACAGGCTCTGGTCCGAGGCACGGACGGTGAACTTCTGGGCGGCGCTGCCGTCACACGTGGCAAGCAGGATCTTGGTGCCGTTGGCGGTGCCGTTGGCGCCGGCGCACTTGCCCATCACGCGCAGGGTGTCGCCGGTCGGCTTCCATTGCTGCGCGGCGCTGTTGTTGCAGCGGTAGAGCTGAATCGCACTGCCGTCGACGGTGGTGCCGCCGGCGTTGTCGAGGCACTTGCCGGACAGGCCGACGACCGCGCCCGCACCGTCACCGAAGCCGGTGACGTCGGTGACCTTGTTCTCGCTGTTCCAGAGCAGGCTCTGGCTGCCGCCGGTCAAGGACCGGGTCTTGGTGTTGCCCGTGGCGTCGTTGACGTAGGTGAGGTCGGCGCCGGCGGCCGGGGCGGTCTTGGTGAGGGTGTGCGGTTGGGTCAGCTTCGGAGCGCTGGTGCCGTTGCCGGTCACCAGGGTGCCGTAGGAGTACTGACTGGTCTCGTCCAGCGCCGAGTTGGCCGGGTTGTGCTCGGTCAGCGAGGCGCGGTTGCCGATGGTGTCGAAAGTGAACGACTGCCAGTAGGCGGTGGTACCGGTTGTGACGGTGCCGGCGGCCGGGGCCGCGCCCGCCAGCGACGCGGAGATGTCGACGCTGTTCCCGGCGGAGTCGGTGGCGGCGGCCTCGGCGATCGGACCGGCGGAGGTCTGCCCGTCCTCGCGGTAACCCCAGACCGTGCCCGAGGCGGACTTGCAGCCCGTGCCGGCGGTGCCGACGGCATTGCCGGAGGTCCAGGCGTGGACCAGTTCACCCAGGTTGTCGTAGGTGAAGCACTGGTTGTCCCAGGCGGAGGTCGCTCCGTCGGTGAGCTTGCGCGCTGTGGAGGTGACGTTTCCGGCACGGTCGTACGAGTAGTAGCTGTCTGCCAGTCGGTGGGAGTTCGCCGTCTCCCGGTCCCACACCGTGCGCTGCAGGCGCCCGGTGTGTTCGTCGATGAAGTTGGTGGTCCACACCCGGTAGGGCTGGGGGCCGCTGACAGTCCGGAGGGGTTCACCGTACGGGGAGTAGGTGACGTCGCTGGTGTACCAGCTCAGGCCGGACGTCGACACGGGGAGATCGTCGGTGTCGTAGCGGGTGACGACCTTCTCCTGGCCCAGTCCGCCGACCGCGGGCAGCGTGACGCTCAGTGGCTTGCCGCCGGGTGTGTAGGTGTAGCTGTACTTGTAGGTGCCGGAAAGGCCTGCCGTGCTCGCGTTCGCCGGGATGACGATCTCGCGTCCCGTGGGCCGGTATTCGGTGTCGTAAGCGGTGACGCGGTTGATGTAGTCGCCGGTGGCGTCGTGGCGGATGGAGGCGGCCGGCTGGCCCAGGGCGCCGGCCGGGTCGTAGGTGAACTCCTTGACGGGGGCGGCGTCCGGAGCACCCTCGCGGGCGGCGGTGACGCGCCCGAGCTCGTCATAGGAGGTGTAGACGGTCTTCAGCAGGGAGTCGGTGACACTGACCGTGCGGTCCAGGTCGTCGTAGCCGAAGGTCGAGGAGCCGGTGTCCGGGTCGGTGGACTCGGTCAGGCGGCCGCGAGCATCGTAGGTGGACGTCCACAGGTTTCCGGCCGCGTCCTTGATCCTGGTGCGGTTGCCGCGGGCGTCGTAGGTGTACTCGGTGTTGCGCCAGTGGCTCTGCCCGACGTTGGTGAAGTGCTGAATGAGGTTGACCCGGCCGAGCGCGTCGGTCCACGACTTGACCGCCGGGGTGGCGCCGCCGGCCGGACGCCTGAGTGTCCAGTTGTCACCGTAGGTGGTGCCGTCCGAGTACACGGCCTTGCCGCTGTGGACCGTGGTCGTCTTGACCGGGCGTTCCAGACCGTCGTAGAAGGTCCTGGTGAGGCTGGGAACCGTGGAGTCGCTCGCCCGCTTGAACTGCGCGGCCACCGGGTCGCCCTTGGCGAGGTAGCTTCCGGTCTGCTCGCGGACCAGGCCATGGTCGTCGTAGCGGGTGTCGGTGATGATCCGGCCGGGACCGTGCGCCTCGCTCTGGGTCTGGATCGGACGCATCAGGCCGTCGTAGATGGTGACCTGCTTGGCGTACTCGCCGTTGTCCTTCAGGCTCTTGACGGTCACCGCCGTCGGTCTGGTCACCGTGGCCGTGGCGGTCGCCATCTGGTAGCTGATCACCACGTCGGGGGTCTGGTCGCCGGACGAACGGGCGGCGGTCCAGCCCTTCACCAGGCGGCCCAGGGCGTCGTACTCATTGCGGACGACCCGGCCGTTGGGGTCGGTGACGGTGAGGGTCAGGCCGCGCCCGGGATCGATGGTGCTGACCGAGGTGTGGCCCTTGGCGTTGATGGTCTTGATGGCGGTGACCGGTCCCCCCGCGTCACCGGGGATGTACTGGGTCTCGGTGGTCTTCTTGAGCGCGTCCGTCACCTTCCGGACCCGGCCGAGCGGGTCGTAGGTGGTGCCGGTGACCACCGAATAGGAGGTGCCGGCGCCGTCGATCGACGCGGAACTGGTGGCAAGACCCCTGGTCGGGGTCGCGCCCCACGCACCGTCGTCGTAGCTCACCCGGGTGGCCTCGATCAGCTGGGTCGCCGGATCGGCCTGGTCGTAGTCCGCACACGACGTGGCGGTCTTGCGGACCTGCTTGGGCAGGCCGATGAGGTGGGCCGACTCATTGGCGACGTAGTCGGTCTTCGCACAGGTGTAGTCGCTGAGCGTCTCACCGCCGCCGCTCTTCGGTTTGACGACCTCGGTCTGCACCTGGACCGGCAGGCCGTAGTCGGAGTCGACCTCGGTCTCCGTGCGCACCGCCTGCCAACTGGAATCGACCGTCTGGATGTCGTCGGTGCGCTTGATGCCCGTGCGCTGGGCGAGCAGCGGCGACAGGTCGCCGTCCCGGTCACGGGAGGCGGTCTGCTTCGACCAGGGGAAGTTCAGAGTGCGCTTGAGGACACGGCCGCCCGTGCCGTCGTAGGAGATCGCCTCGGCGATCATGCCCGCGTACTGGGGCGCGTCGTCGGCGACGAGAGTGACCTCGCCCTTGGAGTCCTTGACCGCGCCGCCCGCGCCCCGGAAGTAGCGCTTGACGGAGAACGACTGCGTCTGGGCTACACCGACGCCGGCGCTGTTCTTGGCGCCCTTGACCGTGGTGACCTGCTGGTAGCCGCGCCAGACGCTGTAGGTGCGCAGGGAAGGCTTGGAGAACTCGTCGTCGTCCTTGCCCCAGGCCGCGCCGGAGTAGGTGTACTTGCTGGTGAGGCGGTCCGATACGCCGGTGATCTTGTCGGTCTCGGTGACGGAGTGCACGACGTACTTGTCGAACCAGGCCAGAGCCGGCTTCTCCAGGTCGCCGTCCGGGGACCAGCGCACCGGATAGCAGGTGCCCTGGTTGCTCTCCGGCGCGACGGAGGGCTCGGTTCTGCACCCGCCCGTGTAGACGACCTCCAGATCGCCGCCGTGCTCCGTGGACACGGTGCCGATCCGCGGGCGGGTGAAGCCGGGACGGGCATCGCCCTTGTAACGGGGCACGAGGTTGGGCAGTTGCTGGTCCTTCAGGTAACTGCCGAGCGGATCGTCCTTGTCCACGACATAGGGGCCGAAGCTGACACCGGACGCCGTCAGCGTGGTGCCGGTGCTGTCACCGGGCGCGTAGCCGGTGCGGGTGATGGAGTTCAGCCAGAGCCCGGGGGAGGTGTTGTACCAGTCGCGAGGGAAGGACTGATGAAGGGTGTACGTGTCCACCTTGGCGAGCCCGGTGACGCCGGGGCGGGCGCCATAGGTGGTCACGGACGCCAGGCGCATCTGGGTCCAGAACGACGGAAAGGCCGGGCAGAGCTTGGAGCCGGACTTGCAATTGAGGTTGCCCGGGCTGTCCCACCAGGGGCGGTAGGAGGCGGGGTTCTTGGTGTCGTCGAACTTGTCGGCCACGCAGGAGCCGTCGGTCTCCAGGCAGCGCTGCTCGGCGGTGAAGACGACCTTCGCGGAGGGCTTGGTGAGGTCGGTGGCGCGCAGCCCGTACTCGATGCCGGTGGGGTAGCCGCCGCGTACGTACGACACGGGATTCTTGAACTTCTTGTTGGGCGCGTAGTAGTTGGCCTCCGGATGCCAGTTGACGACCATCGCGTTGCCGTGGACGTCGACGACCTTGTCCAGCCCCCACTGCCAGGCCTGGGTGCAGCGGGAGTCGGCGAAGGCGTCCTTGTGGCAGGGCTCGCCGGAGTGGTTGCCGTAGACCGGGACGGTGAAGACGGAGCCGGTGTCGGCATGACCGCCCCCGACCTTGTTCAGACCGTAGGAATACTGGGTGCCGTCATTGGTGGTGACGATCCAGTACTCGCCGTTCTCGTCACCGTTGTCCGCGCCGGTCCGGTGCTCGACCCTGGTGCCGTCGTCCTGCTCCGGCCGGTAGATCTCGGAGCTGCCCACGCGCACCAGTTCGGTGGTCTTGCCACCGAGCGTCATCACGGCGTTGTACGAGACCCAGCACAGGTCCGAGGTCTTGTACTTCTTCTCCTTGTTGTTGGCCGCTCCGGCGCCGATGTCCTCGCGATCGTCCTTGCAGGTGCGGTAACGGCGCTCGATGTGGCCCGGGTCGTAGTCCCAGCCCTCCCCGATCCAGGAGGCCTGCGGGGACGTGGTCGCCGTCTTGCCGTCCACCGTCTGCGAGTTGTAGTCGAACGAGATGTCGGGCTTGGGACCGGCCGGGGTGGGCGGCACCTGCAGGGGGTACGACCAGGTGAAGGCGCCCGACGAACCACCGGCGCTCCACTTGCCGTCAGCGGCCAGCGGTGTCGCCTTGAACGTGCCGGCCGGACCCGAACCCGAATCCACCGCACCGATCACCGCCTTGTCACCGGTGGCCGCCGCAGGACGGGCGTATGACGCCTGGAGGACCCCCGAAGACGTGGCGGCACTGGCCGTCGAGGCCGAGGGGACCGTGCCGTCGGCAGCGGTGTCGACGGTGGCGGTGACGGTCTTGGAGTCGGGGTCGTTGACCGTCTCCAGCTCCGTGTAGGCCTGGCACTCCTCCAGGTCGGGGGTGGTGAGGTAGCACTCGGGGAACTGCACGAACTGCAGGCGGGAGGCCCAGTCGGCGCCGTAGAGGTTCTCGTACGTCTTGTAGCTGAGCTGGACCGAGATCGGCACCGAGCCGGTGGAGGGCGCGGTCACGGTGACCACCGCGCCGTCTACGCCGTCGGACTCGGCCGCTGTGCGGGCGGACACGGCCACCTGCCAGGTGCCGGTCGGCGCGGGGGCGTCCGGGGCCTGGCCGAGCTTGACGGGAAGGGGGCCGGCGGGCGCGTAGTCCGCCGGGGTCACTGTGGTGCTACCCGGGGCGGCCGTCTGTGTGGAGCCGCCGAAGGAGACGGGGGCGGTGCCGGAGACGGCCGGGGTGGTGGTGCCGACCGGGGCCTCGTCCTGGTTCTCGGGAGTGTCGACCGCGATGCTGTCGAGCTTGGCATCGCGGGTCGAGCCGCTGACCATCGGCTCGACGGGCAACTGCTCCAACGTGACGTCCTCGCGAGGCACTTCGGCGCTGCCCGGGTCCGGGGGCGCGGCCATGGCCTCGGTCGGCAGCAGCGCCATCGCCAGCGCGAGGCCTACGGCCGGGAGCAGAGCGGAGCGGCGGCCGCGCCGACGGCGCGCGGACGTGAAGAAAGGCACAGCAGACCCCCCGGACGGCATGAGGCAGCCGCCTGGGCAGACAGGGCTGCGCACAGGTGATGCCACGTCAAGAACGGCCTGATTCTGTGTTGGTGATGTGAGGAAGACCAGAGTTCCCTGTGAGTTAGTGGTGATGATCACGCCGCGTAACGGTCAAGTAGCTTCAAAGCCGGACCCAATGACGCCCCAACGGACCGCAATGGATCGGCCATGGAAAACTGGCGCGTGACGGCAACCGCTCCTTCGGACATGATCTGGTCCCGTTGTCCGAGGGGGAGAGGGAACGCGCGCATGACGAGCACATGGCCGAGCAGATGGCGCCGTATGTCCGGTCGCCGGGTAACCGCGGCGGCCGTCCTGGCCGCCGTCGCGACCTCCGGTCTGACGTACGCCGCGCTGAACGGCAGCGGGGACGGGCACCGGCCGCACACCGGGACGCAGGCCCGTCGCAGCGCGCCGCTGAGCGAGGCCGACGCGGTGGCGAAGGCTGCCCGAACCGGAAAGCCGGTCGAGGTCAGCGGGCTGCGCACGGCCTACGAGACCACGTGGGCACGGCCGGACGGGCTGCTGCAGCGCCGGATCCACTCGACGCCGATCCGGGCCAAGGCCGACGGGACGTGGCGGGCGATCGACACGTCCCTCATACACACCGCCGACGGCTGGTCTCCCAGGGCCACGAATGTGCGGATGACCTTCTCGGCGGGTACGCGCGCAGGCACCCGGCCAGACGACGAGCGGGCCGATCGCGGCGCGGGCGTACGCAGGGTGCCGCTGCTCGCGCGGGCGGACGCCACGACTTCCACCGCGCTGGTGACACTCAGCACGGGTGACCACGACATCGTCCTGACCTGGCCCGGAGCCATACCGACACCCGTCATCGACGGCTCCCGCGCGCTCTACCCCGAGATCCTGCCGGGCGCGGACCTGGTACTGACGGCGGACGACGGCGGCTTCGCGCAGTTGCTGGTGGTCAAGACCCGTCAGGCTGCCGCCGATCCTCGCGTGGCGCAACTCTCGTACGGCCTGTCCTCTCCCGATCTGAGCTTCTCACTGGACCCGACAACCGGCATCGTCAGCGCCGACGATGCGGACGGCGAGGAGGTGGCGGTCTCCCCCACCCCACTGATGTGGGACAACTCCGGCACCCCGGCGCTCACCGACGGCCAGGCGGGCAGCAGCGCGTCGCCCACCGCATCCGAGAGCCTGTCCTCGGACGTCACCGGCGCACCTGACGACTCGGAGTCGCCGACGGACGCCTCGCCCGAGCCCAGTGACAGCGTCAACGACGGTGACGAGGCGGACACCGACAACGAAGTACTGTCCGAGGCGACCGACGAGGCCCCCGACCCCTCGGCCACCGAGAGCGAAGCGGCCCAGCCCTCCGTACCGGCCGAGGCATCCCCGGACCCCACCCACAGCGGCGCGGCGGCGACACTCGACCTGCCGTCGCTGGCGGGGCCGCAGCCCGACTCGCACGGCACGGTCGTCGAGGCGGACCTGAGCGGCTCGACCTGGACCCTGACGCCGGACCAGGGCTTCCTCACCGACCCGGACACCGTCTACCCGGTCTTCATCGACCCGTCGGTGAGTAAGCACACCAACGACTGGACGACGGCGTACAGCCGCTACCCGAAGGCGAACTTCTACAACGGGCGGAACTTCAACAAGGGGACGCATGAGGCGCGCGTCGGCTTCGAGTCCGACACCTGGGGCACCGGCCGCTCATTCTTCAGTATCGACTGGAACCCGGACCTGAAGGGCGCGTCCGTCATCAGCGCCAAGCTGCACGCCCTGGAGACCTACTCCTGGTCGTGCAGCGCCCGCACGATGAACGTGTATCTGACCGGGCCGATCAGCAACAAGACGAACTGGAACAACGCCCCGAAGATGACGGCCGGCAACAAGCTCGCGAGCAAGAGCTTCGCGCACGGCTACAAGTCCGGGACCTGCCCGGACGACTACGAGGCCTTCGACGTCAAGTCCGCCGCGCAGAAGGCCGTAGCGGGCGGCTGGGACACCCTGACCATCGGCATGCGCGCCGGCGACGAGAACTCCGCGTACAGCTGGAAGAAGTTCCAGGCCGACGGCGGCAACGACCCGTACGTCGAACTGGTCTACAACCGCCCGCCCGCTGCCCCCTCGCACCTGGACCTCGACCCCGACCTGTCCTGCGACACCAGCTCGCCGTACATCAATGTCGGCGCCTCCTCGATCACCTTCTGGGCGAACTCCAGCGACAAGGACTCCAACCTGGCCTCCGTGCGCTTCGAGCTGTGGCCGACGGGCGGCAGCGGAAACCTGCTGGGCGCGAAGGGCAAGGTGTCGGTGGGCAGCCAGACCGACTCCGCCCGGGTGCACACCGACGCGTTCTCCACCAGCGGGCTCAAGAACGGCGTCAAGTACTCGTGGCGGGCGAAGTCCGTCGACAAACGGGGCACCGCCTCCGGCTACACGCCCAAGAAGACCCCGTGCCGCTTCGTCTTCGACAGCTCCAGGCCCACCCCGCCCGTGGTCACCTCGACGCAGTTCCCCGACGCGGACGCCTCGGACGACGGCTTCAAGAACGGCGTCGAGGACTCCAAGTGGAGCACCGTCAAGTTCGGCACGGCCGGCTCCTTCACCTTCAAGGCCTCGCAGACCGATGTCGTGAAGTACGAGTACGGCTTCAACGCGCCTGCCTATACCGGTTCCTCGACCAGGACGAACGGCGCGGCCACCTCCACACTGACCACCTGGTCCAGCGCCAAGCCTCCGCTCGCGGGACCCAATGTGCTGTACGTACGAGCCGTTGACGACGCGGGCAACGTGTCCGACCCGCGGAAGTACTTCTTCTACGTCACCCCGCGCGATGACGCCGACGCCCCCGGCGACTTCACCGGCGACAACCTCCCCGACCTGATGGTCGTGGACGCGAACGGCAACCTGCGGATGTACCCGGAGCGCGCCACGACCGACCTGTCCAAGGGCACCGGCACGCTCGGGTACTCCATGTCCGGCGCCTACCGCGAGAACCCCGCCAAGGACCCCAACGGCGAGGACGACGACGTGCCCCTGTACGTGGCACCGCCCTCGGGCTACTGGAAGAACACCCTGATCGCACACCTCGGCGACGTCTACGGCGGCGACGGTCTGCAGGACCTGATCGCGGTGCGCGAGGGCAAGCTGTGGGTGTATCCGGGCGACGGCTACGGGGCGGTCGACATCGGCAGGCGCCACGAGATCCTGCTGCCGGCCGGTGCACCGGATCCCTCCACGATCACTCAGATCGTCTCGGCCGGCGATGCCACGGGCGACGGCAAGCCCGACTTCTTCCTCACGGTCGGCGACGCGTTGTGGGCGCTGATCGGGTACAACGGCGCCACCGTGGACGAGGCCCGGCGACTGTCCGCGTCGTCCTGGACCGAGCGTGACCTCGTCACCGCCCAGGACATCTCCGGCGACGGCGTCACCGACTTCGTCTACCGCTCGGACGCCAGCGGACGGCTGCTGCTGCGCAAGGGCATCAAGGACACCGCGACCGGCGGGGTCGACACCGGCTCACTCGCTTCGGCGGCGGCCTCCTCCGGGGGCGTGGACACCGAGTACGGCGCCTCCGGCTGGGGCAGCTCCAGCATCAGGCTGCTCTTCGGCACTCCGGACGCCAACGGGGACGGCATCCCCGACATCTGGACCCTGAGGGTGGACGGCACGGTGCGCTTCTACGCCGGCAGCCGCACAGCCCTGAGCGGCTCGGGTACGGAGATCATCAGCAGCGGCTGGCAGAACAAGCTGACCATAGGTTGAGTAGGCTCGGGGACTGGCACGGTAGCTGTCGTTCCGTTTCCAGTCCCCACTGCTCCAAGTAAAAGCGGGTAATGACGTTGCGGGCCGGCGCAGAGAGCACGTGCTGGACGTGGGCCTCAGCTCGTTCCGCCAGACGGTTGCCTCGACGCCAGCCCGGATCGCGTAGCGGCACAGCCGGTCTGCGGCGGCTTGGTCAAAACCTGGGCGACCATCATCGAGTGCTGAGGGGACGGGGGGGCCGGCCAAGGTGTGCCGTCGGCCTCACTGCTTGACGGGGGTGTGGCCGTTCATGCCGAAGCGGGCGGAGCACTGCTCGTCGGATCGGTCGCTCGCGTTCCAGACGCAGATCCACATCGTGTGGCCGACGTCCGAGACGAAACTTGTTCTCGCGGCGCCCCAGGAGGCACGGAACGTGTACGCGACGCCGTCGCTGCGGTAGAGCTCGGCGTCGCAGGTCTGGTTCAGGGATGTGTTGAGCACCCCCGCGAGCTCGCCGGAGCCGTTGTCGTCCAGCCAGGCGGAGCAGGCGGCGTCATTGCCGAGCCAGGCGGTGTCCGCCTCGGAACCCTTGACCTGTGCCGGGTCTTCGCTGCCGTTGACACCGCTGATCGACGACGAGGTGAGGCGTTCGGCAGCCGCCGAGGACGTGGTGGTCGCGGCGGTCGCGACGGTCCCGGAGGGCGAACGCGCGCTGGACGTGCCCGGTGGGACGCCGGTGTCCGTGCGCACCGGGACGGCCGGGGTCGGGTGCGCGGAGCCTGCGGTGGGCGAGGCCGAACGGCTTGGGCTCGCGGAGGACGTCCGCGTCGCCCCGGCCACGGGTTCGACGGTGCCCGCCGCGCTGCCGGACGACTGCGCGGCGCCCTTCCGCGGGGCGTCGGACGGGGCGAGTACGAACGCCGCGACGGCGCCGAGGACGACCACCGCGGCGGCCGAGAGCAGGAACAGGCGTTTGCCTGGGCGGCGAGGTGACACAGCGGAGGGCGGCACGGCCCCGGGTGAGGGATCCACCTCCGCGTTCGGCGGCGGGACGGTCTCCAGCTTGCCGACCGGCGTCACGGCGAAGGCACGTCGTGAGGCGATGCGTGACATGACCTCGGAAGGCCAGGAGGGGGGAGGAACGGGCAGGTGCGCGCGGGCCGCCTTCGCCACCTCGCCGGCGGTGGGGCGGCCGTCGGGGGCGGTCGCGAGACAGGACTCGATGACGGCGGCGAGGTCGGCGTCCACGGCGCGCAGCGGCTCGACGTCAGGGACGACGCCGGGCGTGCGCCCCGAGGCCGCGAAGAGCAGGAGTGCCCCGAGCGAGTAGACGTCCGCGGGCGCCTCCACGTCCTCGTCCCCGGCCTGCTGTTCCGGTGCGGAGAATCCCTGTGTTCCGTAGCCGCCACCGCTCTTGGTCAGCCGTGCCTGGTCTGCGGCGCGCGCGATGCCGAAGTCGATCAGTTTCACGCCGTCACGCACCAGCATGACGTTGGCGGGCTTGACGTCGCGGTGCGCGATCTCCAACGCGTGCACGGCCGACAGGTGAGCGGCTGCCTCGGCCAGCAGCAGCCACAGTGCCTCGGCGGGAAGCGGGCCGCGCAGCCGGACCGCCTCGTCCACGGTGAGTCCGGGTACGTATTCGGTGGCGAACCAGGGACGCTCCGCGGTGCTGTCGCTCGCCAGCACCCGCGGCCCGACCCCGGCCGGCACACGGTAGAGGATGCCGACCTCGCGTTCGAAGCGCTCGCCGGCGACCAACCGTGGCCGGACTCGCTTGACGGCGGCGTAGCCCTTGTCGGACGCCCCGAGGTAGACCTCGCCCATGCCGCCGACGCCGAGCAGGCCGATGATGTTGAAGCTGCCGATCTCCTGCGGATCGTCCGGGCCGAGCGGTTCGGCGATCGTGCTATCCATCATCAGCAGTTCCCCGGCCGCTCGCGCTCACGGCGGGCAACCTATCGGACAAGTCTGGCACCTGCAACGCGAGTTGGCAGCGAAGGGGGCCCATGCGCGGCGTACTGGACCTCGTACCTCCGCGCTCTCGGCGGACCGCCGGTCGTGCCAGGACCGGTCCTCGCGGTGCGCTCCTACACTGACGCGACCCGAGCCGGAGGTATGTGACATGGCGTACGGAAACTTCCCACCCCAGATGCTGCCGCCGGGCAGTCCGTCCGGCAGGGTGCCCTCCGCGCCGCCGGGGACGATCTTCGTACTGGGTCCGGAGGGCGGGTACGCCGTGCCGCCGCGCCGGTACACGCTGCTGTTCGGGCGCGACCGCGAGGACGTGCATGTGCCGGTCGGTGTCGACGACCCAACCGTCAGCCGTCGGCACGGCGTGTTCACCTGTACGGGCACGGACGGCGACTGGTGGCTGGTCAACACCGGCAACCTGCCGATCGAACTGCCCGACGGAGTGCTGATGCTCACCGGCCACAAGCGGATCGTCGAGTCCGGCTACACCCCCCTGGTGATCAACTCGTCCAAGCACCGTTCCCACCTGGTGGAGGTCCGCGTCGTGGACGAGGACGACCGGCACCCCCGCTCCACGGGTGGGGCGGAGACGGTGGATCCCGAGACCGTCTACGAACTCTCCCCGCAGGAGCGGCTGGTGCTCACCGCGCTTGCCCGGCGCTACCTGGAGGGCCACGACGCCTTCCCGCTCCCGCTGGCCTGGGAGGACACTGCCCGTCTGGTCAACGCTTCCCCTTACGCGACCAAGACCTGGACCTACAAGTCGGTCGCGAACGCGGTCGAGGACGTGCGCGAACGGCTGCACCGCCGGGGCGTGCGCGGACTGCTGCGCAACGAGGTCGGCGAGCCGGTCGGCTCGACGCTCAGTGTCAACCTGATCAGGGAACTGCTGAAGACGGCGACGCTGAGTGCTCAGGACCTGGAGCTGCTGGCCGACAAGGACTGAGCGGATCGCAGGGTACGTGCCCCGGCCGATCGCCGACCGGGGCCCGCGGCGTTGCTCAGCCTTCCGCCCCACGCTCGGCTGCGGCGTGGTAGGTGACGTGCATGGTGCCGTGCTCGACCGCGAAGACGGCTGCCTGGTCCGCCGCCGAGTTCTGCTGCCGCGGCTGCGACTGTTCCTGCTCGGGACGGCGCGTGGTGTTCGTGACGCGGTTGTTGTCTCCTACGACGAAGGTGCCGGAGACGTCCCCGGTGTGGATGTCTCCGTGGGTGGATTCCGCTGGCATGGCCGGCCTTTCCTGGTTCGTCTCGGGGAGGGTCACTCGCCGCAGTCGGTCTGCAGGTCGACTGCGGCCGAGCTCATCGCCGAGGCCTGACTCGACGTGTCGATCTCGGAACCTTCCGGATCGCTTTCGTACGACTGGTACTGGCTCTCCATCTCCTGAACGGGCGCCAGCATGCCGTTGAGGTCTGCTTCCACGGAGCTGTCCTGGGCTTGTGAGATGGCCCCCTGGAGCGTGGACTCCACGGACTGCAGGTCGCTGATGGCGGTGTTCAGGCCGGCGAGCAGCACGCTCTCGTCGGGAGGGGTGGACGTCAGGCCCGAGTTGTAGTCGTCCATGGCGCTGTTGTACGAGTCGATGTCGCCGGACACGATGGAATCGTCCGTGATGAACTGCTTTATCTCCGGCATCAGATCCGGGATGCCGCTCGCGCACACGGGATCGACGGTGGGCGAGGTGCCGTCCGTGAGCGAGGTGCCGTCGCTCGGGCCCGGCGTGCCGAGGGGGCTCGACGCGAGGGCCGGAGACGGGTTCGGCCGGTCGTTCGCGTAGACCGCGGCACCCACGCCGACCACGGCCACCATGCCGAGCACGCAGGCGAGGGCGAGCGCCGACATTCCGCCCTTGGCACCCGCCGCACCGGCGGCGGTGAGCGTCGTGTGGCCTGCGCTCGTCGTGGTCGTGGTCGTGGTCACGGCGTGCGTCGGCTGGGCGGCGGGAGTGTGCGTCTGCGAGAGGTCGATCCGCTTCGGTATCGGTGCGGTGGAGTGCGCGCCGGGCACCTGGGCGGCAGCGTGCGGCTGTTGGGCGCGACGGGAGACGTCGAACACCGGCCTCGCCACGTGTGCGGGCGCGGGTGCATGCGCGGGAGCCGAAGCAGGGGTGGGGGCGGTCGGGTGGGTGAGGGCCTGCGTGTTGCCCGCGACGTGCGTCGGGGTGAAGGGGTGGGCCGGCGATGTGGTGGTCGTCGCCGCGTCGGCGACGTGGTGGGCCGCCGAATGCCCGCGCAGGGCGGCGAGTTCCCGCCACAGCGCCCCCGCCTCAAGCACCAGGGCCGTCGTCTGCGCGGCCCGCCCTATCGCCTTCCGCCGGGTGCGGGCCTCGTGCAGGAAGAACTCCTCACCCTCCTTGTCTCCCGCGCTCTTCGCCGCTGCCCAGCCGGCTCCGAGCAGGCTGCCCCACGCGTCGAACTGCCGGGACAGCGCCAGCTTCGGCGAGGCGGCACGGGCCAGGGCCGCGCCGAGCTGCGCGTGTCCGCTCTTCTCCGCTCGCAGCACCGCGACATCCAGGGCCTGGAAGTGCGCGGCGATGTCATCGGGAGTGGTGTCCCTCGCCTCGGCCCACGCGGTGAACGCCCGGCAGAGCCGATCGGCGGGAAACTCCGTCTTCCGCATGTTCAGCACGGACTCGGCGACATCCGGCGGACAGCTGTAACCGGTCTCCGAGGCGAGCAGCAGGCCGTGTCGCACCAGGCCCTCGGCGAGCGCGTCGGAGTCCGGCCGGCCGAGCAGATGATGGAGGTGCCGGGGGGCCAACTCGGCGCCGGACAGCGAGCCGAGCAGGTACAGCAGGTCGCGCTCCTGCGGCCGGAGCCTGTTCAGCAACGCGGGAAGCAGTGCGGGGAGATCGGCGATGCCCGGCAGGCCCTCGCCCGTCGCGGCGGACAGGGCGATGCGCCGCAGCCGGAGCGGGTTGCCCTCCACCGCGTCGCACAGCGCGGGGACGATCCGCGCCTCGTCCGGCCGCAGCTCGCGGGAGAGCAGCGCCGCCACGAGTTCCGTCGCCGCCGGGGCCGGCAGCCCTTCGAGCCGGATCGCGTGGACACCGTCGACCGCGGTCCGCCGCTGCGCGGTGAAGACGAACGTGGACTGCTCGGCCATGTCGAAGAGCCGGCGCAGGTCCTTCTCGTCGAGTCCCGCGTCGTCGAGGTAGATCCGCAGCCGCAGGAACTTCAGATGCTCCTTCAGCACCTCCGGCGACGGCTTGTAGTTCGGCGCCTCGAAGCTGATGTCGAACATCGCCTGCGCGATGTCGTCAGCCGTACGTCCGCCGGCCTCGATGTAGGCCGCGCCTTCGGACCCGCTCGGCATCGTGCGCGCGAGGTGGCGCAACAACGCACTCTTGCCGACCCCGGACGCGCCCCAGATCTGCACCAGCTGACGTGTCTCGATCGCCTCGCGCAGTACGCGCACGTCCCGCGCCCTTCCGATCAGCGGCTCGGCGGCGGACCGCGGCAGCTGGGAGATCGGTTGGCGCCTGACCGGATCCGGCAGCGGCCCCGCGTGGACGGTGACGGTCGAACCGGACCCGGTGTTGATGTTCAGGTTGTTCACGGTGTTGTGGCTGCCTACGACCATCGTCCCGGAGACATCGCGGGTCCGGATCCGCTCTGCACCCTCCGGATCGCCGTTGTTCTCTGGCATCTGCTTCCCCCGTCCTCTCCGGCGCTCGGGTCCCGGCGCTCGGTAAGGCTGCCGCCGATCCGTCACGCGAACCCGGCGTTTTTACGTGATGTGCGAGATCGCCGGCGATCCGGCGGGCCCGGCCGCGACGGCGATCCTGGCGAGGTGATCCAGGTCGAGGATCGTGATCCTGCGGTAGCCGGTCACGACCGCGCCGGACTCCCGCAGCACCCGCAGGGCCTTGTGGATCGACGACTCGGCCGCGCCGACCAGGGTGGCCATCTCCGGCTGTGACAACGGAAGCTGGGCTTCGTTCCGACCGGGACGCCCGTAGGTGACGGCCAGGTGGTGCAGGATCCTGGCCAGCCGTCCGAGCACGTCGCAACCGGTGAAATCGACGATCCGGCCGGTCGCCGTACGCAGCTTGGCCACCACGCTCGCGCTGAGCGCAAGTCCTATGCCGGGGTGCTGCTTCGTGCACTCCAGCAGTTCGGAACGGAGTATGTAGCGGGCCAGCACCCTGCCACAGGCGGTCACGGTGCCGACGCGCGGCTGGCCGTCGATTCCGGCGAACTCCCCGACCATGTCCCCGGCCATCCGCACGGCCAGCAGCGCCTCGCGGCCGTCCTGCGCATGCGCGGTGACCTTCACCATGCCGCCCAGCAGGAGCAGCGCGAAGTCCGAGGTGTCGGCCTCGCGGATGGTGATCTGACCAGCCGGGTAGGCCACGCGGTGGCCGAGTCCCATGAGGATCGCGCGGTCGGCCTCGTCGACCCGGCCGAGCAGCCCGGCCGGCGGCCAGTAGGCCGTGGCCCCGCGAACCCGTGTGTTGCCCATCGGCCACACCTCCCCTCCCCGTGCAGCCGAAACCGCACAAGCCGTATTAGTAGCGGTTCTACCCGGGGACCCCTCCTCTACGGTCTCGTCAATCATCTTGTCGACACCGGACAGCCGGGACGGCAGCAGATCGGTCTTCGAGCTGCCTGCCCCGTCGTGATCGCGGAGGAACCGTGAATCCGAGGTACGAATACCGAGCCCTGCTGGCGTGCGACATCGCGGGCTCCGCGGGCCGCGGCGAGCAGCGGCTGCAGGAGATCCGCAGAGTTCTGCGTTCCGCGCTGGCCGACGCCCTGGGCATGGCGGATCTGGACGCGCGGGACTTCGCGTACGTGGACACCGGCGACGGCTGCCGGCTCGTCGCACCGGCCGCACTGCCCAAGGCCGGACTGCTGGTTCCGCTGCTCCCGGAGCTGGGCTCCCGGATCCGTGAGCACAACCGGCACGCCGACGCGGACACCCGGCTGCGGGTGCGGGCCGCGGCACACGCGGGAGAGATCCGGCTCGATCCGGACGGCACCGTCTCCGGCGCCCCCTTCGAGGCGCTGGCCAGGCTGCTCGACTCGGTCCCGCTGCGGCACGCGACGCAGGCCGGTACCGGCGGCACCCCGCTGGCCGCGATCCTTTCGCACCACTTCTACGAGGAGACAGTCGGGCACGGCCACGAGGGGCTCGAAGCCGACGCCTTCACCGCGGCCGACGTCCGGGTCAAGGAGTACGCCGCGCGGGCCTGGCTCTGGTACCCGGGCAGCCCCGTCGGGCCGCAGATCGCTTCCGGCCGCGATTCCGGCTCCGTCGAGCAGCCCGAGCCACGGGCCTCGGATCAGTTCGTCCAGGCCACGGGAAACGGCACGGTCTTCGCCGTCCACCGAGGCGACCAGTACGTCCGCCACAACGCCCGAGGTTGACACCGCTGATGAACGAGGAAATCGCCGAGCTGGCCGCGAGCGGCGCCACCGCTCTGGTCTCCACCATGGGCACCGATCTCTGGCAGGAGGCGAAAGGGCTGATGAGCCGCGTCATCGCACAGGCTCGGGGCAGCCGCCGCGACGAGCTGTCGGAAGCGCTGAACCGGCAGTCGACCGCCACGAGGGGAGCGGTCGACGTCGGTGCCGTGAACTACTGGACCGAGGCTCTGTGCCGGCTGCTCGACCAGAACCCGGATCTCGCCCAGGACGTCATGACCCTGGCTTCGCTGCGAACCCCGGAAAGGCCGGACATCGTGATCCAGGTCAATTCCGCCACCCGGTCAGGTGAGGTGTTCGCGGTGCAGCACGGCACTCAGCACATTGCCTCCGGGCCGACATCCCGCGACGCCGGGGAACGGCAGTGAGCGGGGACGCCGGCCGGCGAGACGGCCTCATGGGCGGACGGTTGCGGGCGGTGCTGCTCGTGGCCGTCGTCATCGGGGCCTTCGTCGAGGTCAGCACGGAGCATCGACGGTACGGCCCGCTGGTGGACGTGTTCGCCCTCGCGGCAGTCGGTGTCGTCGGCGCGGCGGCCGTGCTGGGGTCCGAGTCCACCGCGGCACCGGCCCTCCAGCGGGATCGGCTCGCACCGGAACCCCGGCCCGGCACAGCGGTTCCGATCTGCCGCTACGTCACAGGACCGGCGGCGCCGCAGTCCCAGACCCCGAGGCCCCGGCCGTTCCTGCGCGAGCGGCCGACCGACCTGAGCGTCCCCCGCTTCGGCGACGGCGCCCGTGCCCAGGGCTATCCCTGGCTGCTGCCGGAGCGCACGGTACAGAACGGGATCGCCGCCGACGAGGCCACGGTCGGTGCCTTCACCATCCGCGCGGCCTCCGTCATCGGGCCCGGCCACCGTTGCGGCCGGCCCGCCGAGCCGCGCCAGGACTCGTACCGGATCGGGCGAAGCCGGGACAGCCGGTACGCGATCGTGGCCGTGGCCGACGGCCTGTCCAGTGCGGCCTGGTCCGACGCCGGGGCCACCACGGCCTCCAGCCAGGCCGTCACCCTGCTGCGCGAGCAGATCGAGGCAGTGGGTTTCGGCGGGCTCGATGCCAAGGAGCTGTACGGGCGGATCGCGGAATCGATCGCCGCCTACGCGGCCGGCCGCGGCGTCGGCACCTCGCACCTGGCCACCGTGCTGATCACCGCGGTGCTCGCCGAGCCGGACGCGAACGGCGTCGCGCGGGCCTGGGTCGCGTGGCTCGGCGACAGTTCGGCCTGGACACTCGACCCGCACGTCCCGCTGTGGCGGTTCTTGGCCGGCGAGGCCAAGGACCGAGCGGCCGCGGTGGTCTCGAACGAGGTCGCCGGGCGGCTGCCGGACACACCGCAACTGGTCAGGGACCACTACGTCACGCTGGCTCCCGGCGCCGCCCTCGCCCTGGTCACGGACGGGATCGGCGACGCGTGGGCGGACCCGGCGGGCAACGTCAACGAGTACTTCGCGAACGCCTGGCGCTCGCCGGTCCCTGCCACGCGGTTCACCGCCGACGTCGGCTTCGACGCACCGCAGTGCCTTGACGACCGCACCGCCGTGGTGATGTGGAACGGTGACCGGGCATGACAGAACCCCACCTCGTCGACGGCGCCGACGACAATGCCGGCGACGGCGACGCCCCGGCGGCCGATCCGCGGGGCTGGCTGTTGCCACGGACCATGGGCGTCAGCGATCTCGGACCACTGGCCGCCCCGATCTCCGAACACAACGGCCAGGCCGTCGCCGTGAGGCCACTGATGGACCATCCGGGCTGGCTGGCCAAGCTCTACCGGCCGGACCAGCACCCGGAGGACGCCCATCGGCTCGACCTGCTGATCTCGGCTCCGGGCACGCTGCCGGAGGCGGATCGTGCGGTCCTGTACGCCGGCACGTGCTGGCCCGCGGCCCGGATCCACGAGGCCGGCAACCCGGCAGTCGGCTGCGTGATCCCGATGGCACCCGAGCAGTACCGTGCCGAGCTGCGCCGCGGCGAGTTCAGCGATCGGCGCTTCGTGGAGATCGACTGGCTGGCGAAGTCCGACGAGTCGATCCGGGGCGTCGGACTGCCGTCCCCCGGCTTCGCGGGCAGGCTGGCCGCCTGTCGCCGGCTGACGGAGCTCGCCGCGATCCTGGAGAGGCTGGGCCTGGTCTACTCGGACTGGTCGTTCTCCAACGCCTTCTGGAGCCCGGATCAGCGCTCCGTCTACCTCATCGACGTCGACGGCTGTCAGCCGAAGAAGATGCCTGACCTCCACCAGCCGAACTGGGCCGACCCACTCACGCCGCCGGGCACCGACGCGGACGAGTACACCGACCGCTACCGGCTCGGACTGCTCGTCGCGAAATGCATGACGGGCCAACGTGACGCACGTGCCTTCCACACCGTCGCCGCGTCCCTCTGGCAGAACCAGCCCGCCGTCTCCGAGGTACTGCTCGACATGCTGCTCGCGACCGACCGCGAGCGACGGCCCTCGGCCGCTCAGCTGAGTCAGGCGCTGAGCGGCGGCCCCTATCTCAGGACCGTGCCACGTCCGACGCGCACGGCTCTGCCCGCGCTGCCCAGGCAGCCTCCGGTCCCGCAGCCCCCCGCCGAGGCCCGCAAGCCCGTGCAGAAACCGGAGTCGGCGCCCTCCAAGGCGCCTGAGACCGGTCCGCAGGCCGGCTGGATTCTCGTTCTCGTCATAGCCGTGATCCTGCTGTTCGTCATCGCCTCCAACCACTAGCTCAGAGGTGCACCATGTCGCTCTGTCTGCCCACCTACGTGGTGATCGACGCGTCCTCGTCGATGAAGGAGCACGAGGCAGTGCTCAACGCGACCCTCTCCCGTCTGCACTACAACCTGGCGACCAATCCCAGGGTCTCGGAGTTCGCCCGCGTCAGCGTGGTCGCCTTCTCCACCGATGTGCACGTGGTCATCCCGATGTCGGACATGGAGCAGGTGCCGGCCATGCCCGAGGTGCTCTGCGGCGGGCGGACGGAGTACGGCAAGACCTTCGACCGGGTGCGGGAGTGCATCGAACAGGACGTCAGCAACCTGAGGACGCAGAACTTCAGCGTCCTGCGGCCGACGGTCTTCTTCCTGACCGACGGCGGTCCGACCGACGCGCACTGGCACAGTTCCTTCCGCAAGCTGGTGGACAGGGACTGGCCGCGCCACCCGCACGTGATCGCCTACGGTTTCGGCGGCGCGAAACGCGACGTGCTGGAACAGGTGGCGACCAAGGCGCTGTTCATCGCCGACGGTTCGGACACCGAGTCGGCGCTGAGCGCGGCGATCACCGGTCTGCTCAACACCCTGATCGCCTCGTCGAAGACCGGTCAGATGCAGATCGCCACCGACGTCAAGGGTTTCGACTACGTCCAGGTCGCCCAGGAATACGTGGACTGATGACGGACGTCGACCCGCGTTCCGCGTCGTCCCGGACACTTCGCGCCTCCGTCGGACTGACCGCGCTGGCCGCGACGCTGCTCGTCTGCGGCGCCGCGGTCGAGGCGACGGGCAATCTCCTCGACTCCTCAGCGCATGGGAGCGACGGCAGCTCGCACCCGGCGACGACTGTGCACCCGCCCCCGACCCACGCCCCCTCCCCCGCCCCCTCCCGCGCCGCCGAGGCGCCGTCACCGGACCGTTCGACCCCGACCTCACCCACCCGCCTGCCCAGGCCCACCGCCACCGCCACCGCCACCGCCGCTCCGTTGAACCGGAGGTAGAGATCAAGGCCGCGTCCAGCGGTGACGGCGTCGAGCAGGGCTGCCGGGGGACGAGTGCCGGCCTGAGGGGTCGCTCGGGATCGCCGGTCAGTCCGCGGTCAGCCACGCGCGTGTGCCGAAGGAGGCGCAGGCGCGGGAGGCCACCGCGGCGGCCCGGGCCAGGGCTTCGGTGAAGGCCGGGCCGTCGATGCGGTCGGGTCCGCTCAGGTGGTAGGCGAGGGCACCGTGCAGGACGTCGCCCGCGCCCAGCGTGTCCACCACGCGGGTCTCCGGGACCTCGACGAGGCCACCACCGCCGGGGCCCGCCCACACGATCGGCGCCCCGCCGCCGGTGACCGCCGCCCAGGTCACCCCGTGGTCCTGGAGGAAGTCCAGGGTCTCGGCGGGCGTGCCGGCGCCGGGTGGGTGGAAGTCCGCCGAGCACACGGCGACGTCGGTCGACGCCAGCAGCCGCTCCGTGCCGTCCTTCCAGCTGCCCGCGTCGAGGACGGTGAGCCGGCCGGCCCGGCGGGCCAGGTCCGCGACGTCGACGGCCAGTTCCATGTGATGCCCGTCGAACTCGGCGACCCGCGACGACATCACCAGCTCCTCAAGGTCGGCCGGGGCCCGCAGCCGGTGCCCGGTCGCGTTGGTCGAGGCGACCGCGCGCTCTCCGGTCGACGCGGTCACCAGGATCGAGGAGACCGCGGGCGGGTCCTCGCGCTCGGCGGCCAGGTCCGAGACGCGCACGCCGAGCGCGTCGAGGTCCGCCCGGACGCCGCGCGCCAGCGGATGGGAACCGAGGCCCGTGAGCAGCCGGGGCAGGCCGCCCAGGTGGCCGAAGGTCACGGCCGCGCCCGTGGCCGGACCGCCCGCGGCGGCCACCTGGTCACGGGCCGTCAGCTTCTCGTCCGGACCCGGTACCCGGTCCACCAGCTGGATGACGTCCAGGGTGCACAGCCCCACGAACAGACCCGTGGGCCGCCGTCCCGCCACCGTTCCCATCCGCCAACACCTCCTCGGGACTCGGCCTCGGCACGCGGCCAGCGTACGTGCGGCCTCCCGAGTCCCGCGGGAGTTCCGGAGGCCGATGTTCCCCCAGGGGCTACCACTCAGTAACCACTTGCTTCTACGCTGCCGCCAACTCACCACCAACCCTAGGGAGTTGGGTCATGCGTGTACTGAGACGGCTGGCGGCGGTCGTGGGTGCCGGGGCCTTGTTCGTGATGGCGGGCTCCGCCGCGCACGCGGACACGGACCTGAACACGGCGAAGTTCTCCGCGACCACCACCGTCGGCACGCACAACGCGTACGAGAAGGACAAGTACACCTACTGGGCGCAGGCCCTGGACTCCGGCGCGTCACTGCTGGAGCTGGACGTGTACGTCGACAGCATCAGCAAGCGGTGGCGGGTCAGTCACAGCAACCCGTGGGGCGACGACAACAACTGCGAACACGCCAACACCCCGAGCCAGTTGTACAGCCAGAGCACCAGCCAGGACCTCGGCAGCTGCCTCGACAACATGGCGGCCTGGGAGCAACTGCACCCGGACCACGCGCCCGTCGTCGTCAAGGTCGAGATGAAGGTCGGGTTCAACCAGACCATCGGCCTCGGGCCGAGCGCGTTCGACACGCTCGTCTCGCAGAAGCTCGGCAGCAGCGTGTACAAGCCGGCCGACCTGCTCGGCTCGTCGTATTCCACGCTCGACGCCGCCGCCAAGGCGGACGCCTGGCCCACCCGTGACCAGCTCAAGGGCAAGTTCGTCTTCGAGCTGATCCCGGGCACGGTGGAGGAGGCCAACCCGTTCGACCACTACTGGACGGACGAGGAGTACGGGGACCACCTGCGCGATCTGTACGCGGCCGGGAACATCTCCCAGGCCCAGGCCTTCCCGGCCGTGCTGGGCGCCGCGAACGGGGATCCCCGGACCAGCAGGTACGACTCCTCCATCCGGCCCTGGTTCGTGTTCTTCGACGGCGACGCGGCGACGTACGTGAACAACGGCTACGACACCTCGTTCTACGCCACGAACCACTACATCCTGATCATGACGGACGCCTACAACGTCTCACCGGCGATCTCCTCGACCGCTCCGACGGACGCCGAGGTCGCGGCCCGGCTGGCCCTGCTCGCCGCGGACCACGCCAGCATCATCACCTCCGACTGGTCGACGAAGTCGGCGGCCGTGCTCGGCGAGGCGGCGGCCCGCGGCTGACAATTCACGCGCCCACGCGGATCCGTCACGGCGAGTCGGGGAATACGACATACGCAGTTGCAACTCGTGTCACCCCACTGGCACCCAGGGAGCCTCCACATGCTGCACGGAATCGACGTGAGCGCGTATCAGTCCTCGGCCTACGGCACGGACGGCCTCTCCTTCGTCTTCATCAAGGCGACGGAGGGGCATTCGTACGTCAACCCCAAACTCGCCGCCCAGACGAAGACCGGACGCGACGCCGGACTGGTCGTCGGCTACTACCACTTCCTCTGGCCCGGCAACCTCACCGCCCAGGCCGAGTACTTCGTCCAGCACGCCCCCGAGAAGGCGGGCGAGATCCTCGCCGTCGACTGGGAGACCACCGGCGACGGCACCCACGCGAGCAACGCCGAGAAGGACTCCTTCATCCGCAAGGTGAAGAAGCTGCGGCCCAGCCACCGGGTCGTGCTGTACACCAACCGGAACTTCTGGCTGAACGTCGACAACACCTCGTACGCCGGCGACGGCCTCTGGATCGCCGACTACGTCAGCGCCGGTCACCCCCGCATCAAGGCCCACTGGCTTTTCCACCAGTACACCAGCGACCCGCACGACAAGAACGTCGCGGACTTCGCCGACAAGGCCGCCCTCAAGGCCTGGGCGGCGAAGGGGGACTGAGCGCCTGGGACCGGACCCGCCGAACTCTCCGGTGCCGTCAGCCGCGGAAGCCCTCCGGGCGCTCCGGGGACGCCTCCGCCAGGGCCTTGCGTACGCCTTCGACGCCGGCGCGCAGGCCGTACACGGGGGTGCCCGGCTGCTGGCGCCAGGAGTCGTCGATGCCGCCGTTGTCGACCGTGTCGAAGCCGAGTTCGTCGATCAGTGCGAGGACGACCCGCTTGGCGGCCTCGTCGTCGCCGGAGACCGGGAGGGCCTGGCGCTCGGGGTCCCCGGCGGGGCGGCCGCGGTCCAGGATGTCCTGCGCGAAGGTGCCGTTGAAGGCCTTGATCACGGGGTGGCCGATCTGCCGCTCGGTCCACCGGCTCTCCGCGATGCCCTCGTCCTCGATGCCGGCGATCCGGCCGTCCCGCTCCCGCGGGTAGTAGTTGTTGGTGTCGATCACGGCGACGTTCTCCGCGGCGCCGTCCAGGAGGCCGGACGGCAGGTTCGGGACCGCCTTCACCGGGACGGTGACCACCACGACCTCCGCGCCGCGCGCCGCCTCCTCGGCCCGTACCGCCGTCGCGCCCGTCTCCCCGGCCAGTTCGGCCAGGGTCTCGGGGCCCCGGGAGTTCGCCACGGACACGTCGTGCCCGAGGGCGGTCAGCCGCCGGGTGAGGTTGCCGCCGATGTTGCCCGCGCCGATGATGCCGATCTTCATGACACACCTTCCGAGAGTCCATGCACTTGCATACATACGCTGCTGTGCGGCAACAACCCCGGGCCTGCCTGACCTATTCCACGGCTGGGCCGACCGGGCGAGGCCCCGGTTCCGGGCCACGCGCGCCGACTCCACCGGCTACCCCGCGAACGGGTCCGCGAGCTCCGCCCGCAGTACCTCCGCCGCCGTGTCCGCGTCCCCCTCGGACACCGCGCGCGCCAGCGCCTCGTGGGCCGCGTCCCCGGTGTCCGGGTCGGTGCCGCGCAGGCCGGTCAGCGCCAGGAGTTCGATCAGCCCCTCCCGGAGCACCGGCCTGAACTCGGCGAACAGATCGATCAGCACGGGGTTGTGGGCGGCGGCGACCACCGCCGCGTGGAAGGCGATGTCGGCGTCGACGAAGACCGCGTCGTCCGCGCCCGCGGCGGCCCGGCGGCCGGCCAGGGCCGCCTCGATCGCCGCCACGTCCGCCGCCGTACGGCGCTCCGCCGCGAGCCGGGCCGCGTGCACCTCGACCGCCGTCCGGACCTCGTACACGTCGGTCACCGCGGCCCGGCGCAGCCGCGTCGGCCAGTCCTCGGCGGCCTCGGTCGCGATCACGAAGACGCCCGAGCCCTGCCGGGGCTGCACCAGCCCGGCGCCGGCGAGCACGCGCAGCGCCTCGCGGACCGTGGAGCGGCCCACGCCGAGCTCCTTGGCCAGGGTCGTCTCCCCGGGCAGCCGGGTGCCGACGGGCCAGGCGCCGCCGGTGATCTGCGCGCGCAGCCGGGCGGCGGCCTGTTCGACCAGGGGGCTCGGGCGGACGGGACCGAGGGCCATACGGGGTCACCAACTCCTCTGTGGACCAGGACGCTGCACAGGAATTCTCACTTGTCTGAGGACCTGAGGAGTCGCTAGCGTACCGGCCATGACGTTCCGCGGTCTTCTTCTCGGCTGCCGCGGCGGGGCCTGACCCGACCGGCACCCCGCCGCGGGTCGCCGTGCTGCCGGTCACCGCCCGACCTGGGGCCTGTCTTTCGGCTCACCCGCAGACGAAGGACAGGCCCCCGCCGAGAGGCAGCAGCACGATGACCCTTCTGTGGAACCCCCAGCAGCCCAGCCCCATGCCCTACCACCGCTACCGCCCGTTCCAGGAGCGGGTGCACGTGCCGGTGCCGGACGACCGCGGCTGGCCCGCCGCCCGGATCGAGCGCGCCCCGCTGTGGGTGCCGGTCGACCTGCGGGACGGCAACCAGGCGCTCGCCGAGCCGATGGACACCCCGCGCAAGCGCCGCTTCTTCGACCTGCTGGTGCGGCTGGGCTTCAAGGAGGTCGAGGTCGGCTACCCGTCCGCGAGCCGGACCGACTTCGACTTCGTACGGCACCTGGCGACGGACGGGGCGGTGCCCGGCGATGTGACGCCCGTCGTCTTCACCCCGGCCCGGCGGGACCTGATCGACCGGACCTTCGAGGCGATCGAGGGAATGCCGCGGGCCGTCGTCCACCTCTACATCGCCACCTCTCCCGTGTGGCGGGAGGTGGTGCTGCGCCGGGACCGGGCCGAGGTGTGGCGGACGGTGCGCGAGGCGGCGGAGCACATGGCCCGCCGGGCCCAGGACGCGCCCGGCATCCGATTCCAGTTCTCCCCGGAGACCTACAACCTCACCGAGCCCGACTTCGTCCTCGAACTCTGCGACGGGCTCACCGGCTTGTGGGACGCGAGCCCGGACCGCCCGGTCACCCACAACCTCCCGGCGACCGTCGAGATCGCCACCCCGAACGTCTACGCCGACCAGATCGAGTACGCCCACCGCCATCTCGCCCGCCGCGACTCGGTGATCCTCTCCGTGCACCCGCACAACGACCGCGGCACCGGGGTCGCCTGCGCCGAACTCGCCGTGCTGGCCGGCGCCCAGAGGGTGGAGGGCTGCTTGTTCGGCAACGGTGAGCGCACCGGCAACGTCGACCTGGTCACCCTCGCCCTCAACCTGTTCGCCCAAGGGGTGGATCCCATGGTCGACTTCGGCGACATCGACACGGTCCGGGAGACGGTCGAGGCCTGCAACAGGCTCCCCGTGCACCCCCGCCACCCCTACGCCGGCGAGCTGGTCCACACCGCGTTCTCCGGCACCCACCAGGACGCGATCAGCAAGGGATTCGAGGAACACGCGCGCCGGGCCGCGGAGTTGGCGGTGCCTGAGTCCCGGGCCCCCTGGTCCGTCCCCTACCTGCCGGTCGACCCGGCCGACCTCGGCCGCTCGTACGAAGCCGTTATCCGCGTCAACTCCCAGTCAGGAAAGGGCGGTTCAGCTTACCTTTTGCGTACCCACCACGGCATCGACCTGCCGGAACGGATGCGTCCCGAGTTCGCGCGCCTCGTCCAGGAGGTGACGGACGCGAGCGGCCGGGAGGCCACTCCGAAGGAGCTGTACGACCTCTTCCGCGCCGCCTACCTGCCCTGCGGCACCGACGGCGAGGTCCGGCTGGACTCCTGGTCGGTGCACGAGGAGGGGCCGGGCCGGCACCGCTTCGTGTGCACCCTGCGCACCGCCGACCGCACCGGCGACCACGAGGGCACCGGTCCCGGCGCGCTGACCGCCCTCGCGGACGCGCTGACCGGCGCCGGCTACGCCACGGAGATCCTGGAGGCGACCGGCAGCGGCCCGTACGCCTTCGCCGAGTGCCGGGTGAACGGCACGACGACGGCCTGGGGCGCGGCCACCGCCTCCTCCCCGCTGGCCGCGTCCGTCGGCGCGGTCCTGTCGGCGGTGAACCGGGCATGAGAAAGGGGGCGCCCGCGCTCCAGGAGCCGGGCGCCCCCTCCCCTGCGACTCACTTGTTCAGGTAGGCCCAGAACTCGTCGAACGACAGGACCTTGTCGCCGTTGAGGTCGCGGGTCCTGATGATGGCCTCCGCGACCGTCTCGGTCACGTTCCAGTCGCCACCCTGGGCCAGGGCGGTCTTGAACTCGGCCGCGGTGATGACGCCGTCACCATCCGTATCGATCCGCTCGAAATGCTTGCGTGCTTCCTCGATGTCCGCCACCGGATCCGCCCCTTCGTACGCTTTACTGCCTGTTGACGGAGGCCAGATTAACCGGCCGCGTGAGCGCGCAGTGCGGCGACCACCCAGGCGAACTCCGCACGGTGCGCGGCCGCGGGCCCCGTACCCTTCACCTCGGACAGCAACTCCCGGTACCGGGCGAGCCGGTCGTTGGCCGCCGACTCCATCCGTTCGAGTGCGGCGGCCAGGTCCCCGCCTCCCAGCACCTCCCGCACGATCGCCTCCGCCTCCGGCGACTCGGGCGCGATTCCCCGCTCGCGGGCCTGGGCGCCCAGCTGCACCAGCCGCATGGGAAACCACGTGGACCGCCCGGGGGCGGCGGAGCGCCCCTGGTCCGCGGCGTTGAACTCGATCACCTGCCGCATCTGCGCCCGGAACTGCGGGTCCTGGACCATCTCCGCCAGCTCCACCCAGGCGTCCACCTGCTCGGGGGTGGGCTCCTCCGGCAGGTCCACCGCGATGGAACGCATCCGCTCCTCGATGGCCGGGTCCACGGCGTCGAGTCCGTGGAACAGCTCCGCCACGAACTCCTCCATGATCCGTTTCCGTTCGGCCGCCGACAGCCGCGCCAGCTTGTTCATGAACGTCATCTCCTCCGCACTCGAACCGCGTCGCGCCACGGTCGACAGCACCGCACGGGTCACCTTCAGCGAGCTGATCTGCGCGTCCAGCGCCGCCACGTGCGCGGCCGCGACCTCGGCCACGGTCTGCTCACCGGAGAGCACCGCGCGCACATGCCCGAGGCCGAGGCCCAGCTCGCGCAGGGTGCGGATCAGCTCCAGGCGGGCGAACGACTCGGCGTCGTAGAGCCGGTAGCCGCCCGGGGAGCGGGTCACCGGGGTGAGCACGCCCTCGTCGGACCAGTAGCGGATGGTGCGCACGGTCAGCCCGGTGGCCTTGGCCAGCTCGCCGATGGTGAGAAGTCCGGTGCGGTCGTACGGGGGGTCTGGGGGGCCGCCCCCCGGATAGCGCAGCATGTCTGCGAGTGTGGGCCTTCCAGTGGGTGGAGACTCAAGGAGTGCGGGCGTGGAGACCTTGCGGGACATTCTGGACGCGGCGGCCCGCGGTGTCTTCCCGCCTCCCGACGGCCGTACGACGGTCGTGCCGCAGCCGTCCGCCCGGGATGCCGGGGTCCTCTCCTTCACCGCGCACTCGGTGGTCTTCGTGGACGAGGACCCGGAGTGGGTCCGCGGCATCCTGCGCGCGACCCTCGCCGACGAGTTGGCCGCGACCATGAACGCACGCTTCCTCACCGCCCTGATGGATCGCACGGGCCGGGAGCACGAGACGATCGACGCGCTGCTGGTCGCCGACCCGCTCCCCGGCTCCCCGGACCTCCCGCTGACCGAGCTCACCGGGCCGGACCACTCCCGGGTCGCCTACGCCCGCAACCGCCGCGAGGAGGTACGCGCCTGGGCGGCGGACGGCGGGGTGGTGGTGCTCGGCCGGGGCGTGGCGGGTCGGGTCGAGGTCTCGGTCGAGGTGGACGAGGGAGTCCGGCAACGGGGGCTGGGCCGGGCCCTGGTGACCGCCGCCCGGCAGCTCACCGAGGAGCCGCTGTGGGCGCAGGTCGCCCCGGGGAACGCCCGCAGCATGCGGGCGTTCCAGGCGGCCGGGTATGTGCCGGTCGGCGCCGAGGCGCTGCTGCTCAGGCAGTGAGCCAGTCAGCGAACCATTCAGTGAACCAGGACGGACCTCAGTGCCAGGGCTTGTAGTTCGGGTTGCTCCGGCAGTCGTCCATGATCTCGGTCTTGGTCCTCTTGTCGACCGGGCAGACCCCGATGACGTACTGGCGCAGGATCCCGCCGGGAAAGGCGACCTCGACCTGGTCGGCCCACTTGTGGGTGTCACCGATGGTCTTGTTGACGTCGACGCCGCCGGGCGCGTCGATGTAGTAGTTGTAGCCGGACTTGTACCAGGTCTTGTACAGGTCGTGGTCGTAGGTCGTGGAGACGTACGGGGAGGGCTGGTTGACCAGGACGTACTGCTCCACGTCGTACTGCCCGTCGACGACGTCCTTGGGCAGGAAGCCGTCCTCGAAGATGACCGAGGGCGCCCGGCTGTCGCTGCGGTAGAGGGTGCCGCAGGTGGCGCGCCAGACGGGCGTCGGGGTGATGCGGTCGACGTCGACGCGGCGGTCGGCGGCTGCCTTGATCCTGTCCTCGAACTGGGGGCAGGCGGGGGCGGCGGCCTTCGTGGCCGCGGCGGGCGCGGTGGGCGCGGTGGCGGGGGCGGCGGCGGTGGTGGCGAGGACGGCGGCGAGGGAGAGGGCGGCGGCAGCGGCACGCCGCAGGCGAGTGGCGATCATGGGCAGCACGATGTCGGCTCGGTGCCGGGCCGCCGGGGACCGTCACTCGATCGGCGGCGTGTCCGACCGGCCGGTGGTCACCCGTGGTCGCCCCTGGTCAGCGGAAGATGCCGGTGTGCCCGAGGGAGTAGCGGCCGGGCTGTGGGTAGACGGCGAGGCCGTGCGGGCCGCTGCCGACGTGGATGCGGGCCAGTTCGGTGCCGGTGCGGGTGTCGATGGCGTACACCTCGGAGTTGTACCGGCCGGACAGCCACAGCACCTTGCCGTCCGTCGACACCCCGCCCATGTCGGGGCTGCCGCCGCCCGGCAGGCGCCACTTGCCGGTCAGCCGGTTCTGGGCGAAGTCGAAGACGGAGATGGTGCCCTCACCCCGGTTGGAGATGTACATCTGGCGGGAGTCCCGGCTGACGTACAGCCCGTGGGCGCCCTTGCCGGTGGCCAGGAAGGTCGGTCTGGCGAAGGTGTCGCCGTTCAGGATCCACAGCCCGTCGGCCATCATGTCGGCGATGTAGAACCGCTTGCCGTCCGGCGAGACCTTGACGTCCTGCGGCATCGCCCCGTGGAAGGGAAGTTTCTCCTGCCGGAGCACCTTCATCTTCTCGGTGTCCACCTTGAGCAGTTCGCCGCTGAACTCGCAGGAGACGATGAAGTAGCGGCCGTCCAGGGAGAAGTCGGCGTGGTTCACGCCGTAGCAGCTGACCGGGACGGCCTTGACGGTCTGCATGGTGTGCGCGTCCCGGAAGACCAACTGGCGGTCGTTGGAGGCCATCACGATCGCGTACTTGCCGTTGGGCGTGAAGTACAGGTTGTACGGGTCGTGCACGGCGACCGGCCGCCCGGCCCGGCCGGTCCGCGGGTCGATGGGGGTGAGACTGTTGCCGAGGTCGTTGTTGACCCACAGGGTCTTCAGGTCCCAGGACGGCACCACGTGCTGCGGCTGCCGGCCGACCCGGATGGTGCCGATCACCCGGTACGTCTTCGGGTCGATGACCGAGACCGTGTCGGAGTTGGTGTTCGGGACGTAGACCAGGGACGGGAAGCCCTTCACCACGGGTGAGAGATTGCCGGGGCGGTCGGCGGCGTACACGTCCCCGGGGTCGAGGACCGGGGGCATGCCCGGCAGCCCGTCGACGACCGGTTCCCCCTTCTTCGCCGGCGGCTGCACAGCCGCGGTGGTGCCGGCGGCCGGCGTCCCGGGGCTCTCGGATCCGCCGCTGCACGCGGGCAGCAGCGCCAGGGCGGCGAGGACGGCACCGGTGGACAGCAGACGGACGGCGTTCGTGGTTCGCATCAGCTGAGCAGCTCCGTGGTGGTGACCGCGCGCAGTCCACGGCGGTGGAGTTCTTGGAGGACGGCGGGGAGGGCGGCGACCGTGTCCGGATACCCGAGGTGCATGCTCACCACCGAGCCGCCCGTGACCTCCGCGAGCACCTTGCGGGTGATGGCCGGCGCGCCGGGCCGGGTGTAGTCGAGCGAGTCGACGTCGTACGACAGCACGTGCGGGTAGCCGGCCTCGGCCGCGAGCCGGGCGACGAGCGGGGAGGCGGTCGGCGCCCTGGAGGGGCGGAACCACCTCCCGATCGATCCGGTGAGCCGCTTCAGCCGCTCCGCGCAGTCGGTGATCTCCTTGCGGGCGTCCGCCTCCGCCATGGCGTTGATGGAGATGTGCCGCTGGGTGTGGTTGCCCAGGTCATGACCGCCGTCCAGGATGCGGCGGGCCATGGCGGGGTAGGCGTCGAGCCAGCTGCCGACGGCCAGGACCGTGAGGTGGGCGTCGTGCTGCTCGGCGGTGGCGAGGAGCTGGTCGGCGAGGGCGGGGTCGCCCTGGCCGTGGAAGGTGAGGGCGACGGACGCGGCGGTGCGGGGGCCGTGGGTGACTTGGAAAGGGAGCCGATGGGGGGAAGCCGACGGTGAGGTGGGGCTGGTGGTGGGAGGTGCTGCGGTGGCCGTACCGGTGGTGCCGCAACCGGCGGCGAGCGTGCCTACGGCGGTGAGGGCGGCGCCTGCGCGGAGGAGGTCGCGTCGGTGGGTGGGGGTCACCTGCACCATTTAAAGTGGGATAGGTAAGAAAGTGGGCTATTGACCCGATAAGGGTAGTGTTTGCAATCCTCGGATCGATGGGGGTTGAACGGGCGCTTTCACCTGGCCCCTATCGATCGGCCACCCGCATCTCGAACCACGTCGTCTTGCCGCGGGGCAACAGGTCCACGCCCCACCGGTCCGACAGCTTGTCCACCAGGAACAGTCCGCGTCCGCTGATGTCCGTCTCCTGAACCGGCATCAGGCAGGGCAGCCCCCGTGACGGATCGCGCACCTCCACCCGGATCCACCCGGGGCGGCGGCGCATCCGCAGGCCGAACACCCGGGCACCCGTGTGCCGTACGGCGTTGCCCACCAGTTCGGAGACGAGTAAGACCACGTCCTCCGTCATCTTGGGGCTGAGCCGCCACTGGCGGAGGACGACGACCTGGGCCAGCCGGCGGGCGGTCGCCGCGGACTCGGGGCGGGACGGCAGCGGAACCTCCGCGTCCGTCGGGTTGCCGAACAGCTCGATCGCCTTGAGTGCCCGCTCGTCCTCGACCGCAGGCGACCAGCGTGCCGCGGCCGCACGGCTGTGTCCCCGCGGCTGTTCGATGCCCTCCAGCCCCGCCATGCCCCCATCATGGCCGCCCAGCGCACCCTCCGGGGCCGTTCCTGAGGAATACGCCCCCGCAAAACTTCCGCCCGACCCCCGGTGATCGGCATATGCCGCAGGCATCACGGCGGCCTCGATCTCTGGCTTGACCTGCGAAGACGTCCCATCTGCGGGCAATCGCCAGACCCCCTTGGCAAGGCGGGCTTAGGGTTGCCTTAAGGCTCCCGTAATCCGCCCCATCGGGGGACCTGGAATCAGACACCGCGTCAATTGCAAGCGGTTCGGGACTTTCACAGCGGGGCGAAGATCACAGGAACTTGGCCTTGCCCGGCCCCTCCTCCACGAAGCTCCGCATCCCGCGCTCCCGGTCCTCGGTGGCGAACAGTCCGGCGAACCAGTTCCGTTCGACGGCGAGTCCCGTCTCCAGGTCGGTCTCGACGCCGGTGTCGATCGCCTCCTTGGCGGCCCGCAGCGCGATCGCCGGCCCCTGCGCCAGCTTCGCCGCCCAGGCGTGCGCCTCGGTGTAGACGTCGGCGGCGGGCACGACCCGGTCGACGAGGCCGATGGCGAGCGCCTCGTCCGCCTTGACCATACGGCCCGTGAAGATCAGGTCCTTGGCCCTCGACGGGCCGACGAGCCGGGGCAGCCGCTGGGTGCCACCGGCCCCCGGGATGAGCCCGAGCAGGATCTCGGGCTGCCCGAGCTTGGCGTTGTCGGCGGCGATGCGGTAGTCCGCGCAGAGGGCGAGCTCACACCCGCCGCCGAGCGCGTACCCGGTGACGGCGGCGACGACCGGCTTGGGAATCCGGGCGACGGCACTGAAGGAGTCCTGCAGATCACGGGCGCGCAGCACCATGGCGGCATGGTCCATGTTCTGCATTTCCTTGATGTCGGCTCCCGCCGCGAAGACCTTCTCGCCGCCGTAGACGACGACGGCACGCACGTCTTCGCGCCGGGTGGCCTCTCCGGCCAGCTCCTTGATGCGGTCCTGGGTGGCAACGTCCAGGGCGTTCATGGGCGGCCGGTCGAGGCGGATCGTACCGACACCTTCGGCGACTTCGAGGGTTACAGTCATGCCCAGCAGGTTAACGCCGGTTCAGCAGCGCCCCGTCAGGGGCGCGGGACCGTATCGACATGCGGCTGCGCCGTGTGGGCGCGACCAGCCCCCACACCCCCGCAGCCGAACGGCTACGCGGTCCATTCCTTCCACGACATGTTCCAGCCGTTGAGCCCGTTGTCCGGCGACACGGTCTGGTCGTTCGAGTGCTTCACCGTCACCACGTCGCCGACGATCGAGTGGTCGTAGAACCACGCCGCCGGCAGCGCCCGGTCGCCCCCGCCCCGGATGTCCCGAAGGCCGACGCACCCGTGGCTCGCGTTGTAGTTGCCGAAGGCGTCGCCGCCCCAGTAGTTGCCGTGGATGAAGGTGCCGGACGTGGTCAGCCGCATCGCGTCCGGCACGTCCTTGATGTCGTACTCGCCGCCGTAGCCGACCGTCTCGCCGTTCATGCGCGTGACGCGCAGCTTCTCGCTGATGACCATCTGGCCGTTCCACGTGTCGTAGCCCGGCTTGCCGGTGGTGACCGCGAGGGTCTTCACGACCTTGCCGTCCTGCGTGACCTTCATGGTGTGCTTCTTGGCGTCGACGACGGACACCTGGTTGCGGCCGATCGTGAACTTCACGGTCTTGGCCTGCTCGCCGTACACCCCGTCACGGCCCTCGACACCGTTGAGGTTGAGGGAGACGGAGACCTTCGTGCCGGACTTCCAGTAGTTCTCGGGGCGGAAGTCGAGGCGGTCGTTGCCGAACCAGTGGCCCTCGACGTCGACCGCCGGCTCGGTCTTGATGGTGATCGCCTTCTCGACCGCGGCCGGGTCGGTGATGCCCCGGGTGAAACGGATGGAGAACGGCATGCCGACGCCGACCGTGGAACCGTCCTCCGGCGTGAAGTAGCCGATGAACGTGTTCTTCGGGGTGAGCGTCGTGAAGCTGGAGTCCTCCGCCGACTCACGGCCGTCGGTGTCCTTCGCGACCGCGTGCACCGTGTACTTCGTGGAATTGGCGAGGTGCGTCGAGGGCGTCCAGCTGGCGCCGCCCGCTGCGATCGCCCCGTCGACCTCGTTGCCCTTGGCGTCCTTGACCTCGACGTCGGTCAGCTTGCCCTTGGCCGCGGTGACCTTCAGGGCCCCGCTGGTGTCCACGCCGGTCGCACCGGACTTGGGGCTGATGCTGACGGTGGCCACGGACTGCTTGCTCGCCTGGGTGGTGGAGTCCTTGGCGTTGCCGTCGTCCGCCCCCTTGCCGGAGGAGCCGCCCCCGCCACAGGCGGTGACGGCCATGAGCAGGACACCGGCGACGACCGCCATCCCCTGCTTCCTCCGTGCCCCCCGAACCGACGCCCCCGATATCGGCCGCTCGTTCAAAGTGGTTCTCCCCTCCCAGGGCCTGGTCAGGCCCACCCCAGCGCGTCAGGCGCGCGCTCTGGCGCATAGTAACCGCCGGGTTTTGAGGTTGGTGTTGGGCGAATGTCACCGTTGGGTCGCAACTTCCCGCCCCCCACCGGCCCCCTCGACCCGCCCCCACCTGGTTACTTGACCGCGCTGCCCGCCTTCCACTCCTTCCACCCCATGTTCCATCCCCCGAGGCCATTGTCGGGAGCGACCATTTTGTCCTGGCTGTTCACGACTTCGACCACGTCACCGATGAGGCTGCGGTCGTAGAACCAGCCCGCGGGCGTCTCCGAGCTGCCGCCCTTCACATCGCGCAGACCGACGCAGCCGTGGCTGACGTTGACGTGTCCCGGGGCGTCCGGCGCCCAGTAGTTGCCGTGCAGGAAGGTGCCGGAGTCGGTGAGCTTGAGGGCGTGCGGGACGTCGGGGATGTCGTACTCGCCGCCGAAGCCGACCGTGCGGCTGTTCATGCGGGTGACGTCGTGCATCTCCATCACCACCATTTTCCCGTTGTAGGTGGTGTGCGCCGGCGCGCCCGCGGTGATCGGGACGGTGGCGAGCAGCTCGCCGTCGCGGCGGACCTCCATGGTGTGCGCGGCCGCGTCGACGAGGGAGACCTGGCTGCGGCCGACGGTGAAGGTGAACGTCTTGGACTGCAGGCCGTAGACACCGCGGGCGCCCTCGACGTCGCGGAGGTTCAGGCCGACGGTGACGACCGTGCCGGGCCGCCAGTAGCGCTCGGGGCGGAAGTCGAGGCGGTTCTTGCCGAACCAGTGCGGGCGGATCTCGACCGCGGGCTTGGCGGTGACCTGGATCGCGCGTTCGACGGCGGCGCGGTTCTCGATGTCGCGGCTGAACGCGAGGGAGACGATCATGCCGGTGCCGACGGTGGCCCGGTTCTCCGGGGTGACGTACCCGATGAAGCGTTCGTCGGGGACGAGCGTGGTGAAGGTGGTGTGGCGGGCGGAGCGGCGGCCCTCGCCGTCGACGGCGACCGCGTCGACCGTGTACTTGGCGGCGAGCGCGAGTCTCGGGTCGTCGGGCCGCCAGGTCGTGCCGTCGGCGGCGATGTGCCCGGGGACCGGGGAGTCCTGGGCGTCCTGGGACCTGACGACACTGACCGACTCCAGCCGGCCGCTCGGCACCCGTACCGTCAGCCGGCCGCCGGGCCGTACGGCTTTGGTGCCGTCGTCCGGGGAGATGCGGATGACGTCCTCGGGTGCCGGGGGTTTGCCGCCGAGGACGCGGTCGATGCCGAGCCCGTCCGTGCTGTCCGAGGAGCAGCCGACGGCTCCCGCCAGCAGCCCCGCCCATGTCAGTACCGCGGCCAACGCGGCCCCCGCGCGCCGTGCGCGCCCTTGTGGATGCCTCACGTGCGGCTCAACGAGCGGGCATGCCCCGGGGAAACGTGAGTGCGACGCCGGCACTGGGCAGAACAGAGGGAAGGACGACGAGCTGGGGAGCCGCCGTGCCCGTGCGCGAGCCGTCGCGGGCACGTCCGTAGCGAGCCGCCGACCGTGCCCGGGACCGGGAGTCCGGGCGCCGCCGGCTGCTCGGACACGGGCGGGTGCGCCCCGGTGGTCGGCGAACCGCGGGACACAAAAAGGGGCCGACAGGTGACGAGCGCAGCCGAGCAGCAGGGGGCACGGGCGCGGGCCCCGAGGGCGGACGGCGCCGCGGTGAACGGGACGCCCCTGCCCGTCCCGTCGGCGTGGCCGGGGGCGTCGACACCGCTCGGCGCCCGGTTCCGGGTCGGCCCCGACGGGGTGGCGGGCACCAACTTCGCGCTGTGGGCGGCCGGCGCGGAGGCGGTCCGGCTCTGCCTCTTCGACGAGCAGGGGCGGGAGACCCGCATCCCGCTGACCGAACTCACGCACGAGATCTGGCACGGGTTCGTCCCCGGTGTGCTGCCGGGGCAGCGGTACGGCTACCGGGTCGACGGCCGCTGGGACCCGTGGACCGGCGCCCGCTGGAACCCGGCGAAGCTGCTCCTGGACCCGTACGCGCGGGCGGTGGACGGCGAGTTCGCGCTGCCGCCCGAGGTGTACGGGCATGTCCGGGACTGGCCGGACCAGCAGGTCGCCGACACCGTCCGCGACGACCGCGACTCGGCGCCGTACGTCCCGAAGGGCGTGGTCGTCCACGATGACGACGACTGGTCCGACGACCACCGCCCGAAGACGCCGTGGGCGGACTCCGTCATCTACGAGCTGCACGTGCGCGGTTTCACGAGACTGCACCCGGGGATACCGGAGGAACTGCGCGGCACCTACGCCGGACTGGCGCACCCGGCCGCCGTCGACCACCTCGTCAACCTGGGTGTGACGGCCGTGGAGCTCCTCCCCGTCCACCAGTTCGCCCACGAGGACCACCTCCTCAGGCGCGGCCTGAAGAACTACTGGGGCTACAACTCCATCGGCTACTTCGCCCCGCACGCGGCCTACGCCGCCGCCGGTACGACGGGACAGCAGGTCGGCGAGTTCAAGCGGATGGTGCGGGCGCTGCACGCGGCCGGGATCGAGGTCATCCTCGACGTGGTCTACAACCACACCGCGGAGGCCGGTGAGCTGGGCCCGACGCTGTCCCTGAAGGGTATCGACAACCGGGGCTACTACCGCCTCCAGGACCATGACGCCCGCCGCTTCGCCGACTACACCGGCTGCGGCAACACCCTGCACGTGGTCCGGCCGCACGTGCTGCGCCTGATCACCGACTCGCTCCGCTACTGGGTGACCGAAATGGGCGTGGACGGCTTCCGCTTCGACCTCGCGGCAGCGCTGGCCCGCTCGATGCACGACGTCGACATGCTCTCCCCCTTCCTCGCCGTGATCGCCCAGGACCCGGTGCTGCGCCGGGTGAAGCTGATCGCCGAGCCGTGGGACGTGGGCTCGGGCGGCTACCAGGTCGGCGCCTTCCCACCCCTGTGGACGGAGTGGAACGACCGCTACCGCGACGCCGTCCGCGATTTCTGGCGCGGCGCCCTCCCGGACGTCCGCGACCTCGGCTACCGCCTCTCCGGCTCCAGCGACCTCTACGCCTGGGGCGGCCGCCGCCCCTACGCCTCCGTCAACTTCATCACCGCGCACGACGGCTACACGCTGCGCGACCTGGTGTCGTACGAACGCAAGCACAACGAGGCCAACGGCGAGAACAACCGCGACGGCTCGGGCGACAACCGCTCCTGGAACTGCGGGGCGGAGGGCGAGACGGACGACGCGGGCGTACGGGCGCTGCGCAGGCGGCAGTTGCGGAACCTGCTGACGACCCTGCTGCTGTCGACGGGGGTCCCGATGCTGGTCGCCGGTGACGAGCTGGGCCGCACGCAGCGCGGCAACAACAACGCGTACTGCCAGGACAACGGCATCAGCTGGCTGGACTGGAGCCTGCTGGACGACCCCGCCTGGCGGCCGCTCCTCGACCTCACCGCCCGCCTCATCCGGCTCCGTCACCGCCACCCGGTGCTGCGCCGCCGGGCCTTCTTCTCCGGGCGCGCGCACTCGGCGGACGGGCTGCGCGACCTGGCCTGGTTCACGGCCCACGGCGCGGAGATGACCGAGGGCGACTGGTACGCGCCGGCCGCCACCCTCGGCATGTACCTCTCGGGCCGCGACATCCCGGGCCGCGACGACCGGGGCGCCCCGGTCGTGGACGACAGCTTCCTGACCGTCCTGCACGCCGGCGACCGCCCGGCACAGTTCCTGCTGCCGGGCCCGCCGTGGGCCGAGCGCTACGAGGTGCTGGTGGACACGTCGCTGGAGAACCAGGGCGAGGCGCCAGGGGTGGCGCACGAGGCCGGGACGACGATCACGGTACCGGGACGGGCGGTGCTCTTCCTGAGAGTGGTTGGCTGAGGAGTCGTTGGCTGAGGGGGCCTGCGACGTCCCGTCGTACCTTCGGTGGTCTCATCGGCGGTGGCGCGGTCACCGCCGTCGCCGGGGCCGCCGCCCCCGCCGCGGCCGCCTCAGCTCCCGCCGAGCGCCCGTTCCCCGCCCGTACCGCGTCCGCGCACACCGGCCACCCCGGGAGAGGAACGCCCGGGCTGCTGCCCTGTCCGAGCTAGGCTCGGGGAGCGAAGGATTGTGGGCCGAGTGCCCGGAGAGCAGCCAGTGTCGCTCTTATCCGAGGGACTTCGTGAGTGCGGTAGACGCCTGTTCCCCCTAGATGCGCCAGTACCGTGAAGAAGCCTTCGGCGGTACGGAACTCATCCTCGAAGAGGCTGAAGGCGTGAGGCAAGGCGTGGCAGATGGGAAGGCCCATCCGTCGCAGCCGGAATGTGTTCAAGAGGGCACGGCCCTGATAGTGAACGCGGGCATCAGCGGTTATGTGTCCGTCATGGGAGAAGCCGATCCCGGGGTCGATGACGATTCGATCGACCCCGGCCGAGCGAGCGTGTTCCACACGCCTCTCGAAGTAGTCGAGCATCCCGGGGATGGGATCCTGCTCTATGCCCTTGGCACGCACGTCCCGGGAGTTCTTCCCTTCGACATGGCACAGGACAACTGTCGCCTGGTGGTCGGCCAGCAGGGGGAACATCTCACCGTCCGACGCCAACCCGCCGGAGTAGTTGAGGAGGAGCGCCCCCGCGTCCAGGCACGACCGGGCAACGGCAGGCTCGTACGTCTCGACCGAGACGGCGACACCTTCCGAGGCGAGCCCCTTCACGACCGGCACCAGGGCGGCCGCCTGTTCGTGCACGGAGACCTGTCCAGTACGGGGGTTGCTCGACTCGGCGCCGATGTCGACGATGTCGGCGCCCTGCGCCGCGAGGATACGACCTTTCCTGACAGCGGACTCGGTCGAAGTCGCGATGCTCTCCCGGTAGGTGGAGTCCTGAGAGAGATTGATGCATCCCATGATGGCGGGGGTGGTGTCGACATCGATTTCTCGATCCCCCACACGAAGCGGTTCGACGGGTAAGGAAAGATCGTCCTCGAATCGCCGCGCCAGATCCACCAAATGAGCAAGAGAAATCATCCGACCTCATTCCTGTCCGACCGTCCGAGAAGCACCTTGCTAGCCCAGAATCCCCCGCTGGTACCCCGTCGCGACCGCTGCCGCGCGGTCGTTTACGCCCAGCTTGGCGTAGAGGTGGGTGAGGTGGGTCTTCACCGTGGCCTCGCTGATGAAGAGCTCGCGGGCGATCTCGCGGTTGGAGGTGCCTCGGGCGACGAGGGCGAGGACTTCGCGTTCGCGGGCGGAGAGTGGTTCGTTGGCGGGGGCGGTCGGAGTGCGGACGGCGGAGACGAGGCGGGAGGCTACGGCCGGGGAGAGGACGGTGCGGCCCTGGGCGGCGGCGCGGACGGCGGTGAAGAGCTCCTCGCGCGGGGCGTCCTTGAGGAGGTAGCCGGTCGCGCCGGCCTCGATCGCGGGGAGGGTGTCGGAGTCCGTGTCGTACGTGGTGAGGACCAGGACCTGGGCGCGGGCGCCGTGCCGGGTCAGTTCGCGGATGGCGTCGACCCCGCCGCCGCCCGTCATCCGCAGGTCCATAAGGATCACGTCCGGGTCGAGGGCGACGGCGAGCGCGACGGCCTCGACGCCGTTCGCCGCCTCGCCGAGGACCGTGAAGCCGGGGGCGGACTCGAACATGCCGCGCAGTCCGTCGCGGACAACGGGGTGGTCGTCGACGACGAGCAGCGTGATCGGGGGCTCAGTTGTCATGGCGGACCAACGGTACGCGCGCCGACAGGGCCGTGCCGAGTCCCGGTTCGGACTCGACCGTCAGGGTGCCGGCGATGCGTTCGGCGCGGGCCCGCATGCCGTCCAGGCCGAAGCCGCCGGCGCGGGTGCGGGCGGGCAGGGCGAGCGGGTCGAAGCCGACGCCGTCGTCACGGATGTCGAGGATGACCTCGCCGCCCGGGAAGTCGCCGAGGTAGGAGAGGGTGACGCCGACGCGGGAGGCCCGCGCGTGCCGGGCGGCGTTGGACAGGGCCTCCTCGACGATGCGCAGGAGCGTGGCCGCGACCTCCTCGTGCAGTTGCTCGGCAGTGCCGGTGAGGGTGAACTCGGCGCGTACGGAGGTCCGTTCGCCCCATTCGGCGACCGTCTTCTGCAGCGCCTCGGGCAGGCCGTCGTGCTCCAGGGCCACCGGGGCCAGGTTGTGCACGGAGCGGCGGGCCTCGCCCAGGCTGTGCCGGGCCAGCGCCAGCGCGCGGCCCACGTGCTCCTCGGCCACCTGCGGATCGGGGGTGTTGATGACGACCTGGAGCTGGGCGATGATCCCGGCCAGCCCCTGCGCGATGGTGTCGTGGATCTCGGCGGCGAGCCGGCGGCGCTCGTCGGCGACCCCGGCCTCCCTTGCCTGGACGAGGAGTTGCGCGTGCAGGGCCGCGTTCTCGTCGAGGGCCTGCTGCAACGCGGCATTGGTGCGGCCGAGTTCCGCGATGGTCTCCGCCTGGACGTGGGCACGCGCCTGCTCCTGCGCGTTGGCCCGGGTGAAGAGGGCGACCAGTCCGCAGTTGGCGCCGAACACGATGACGAAGCCGAACCACCACAGCAGGCCGTGCGGCGGCATCCCGCCGATCTCGCTGCCCGCCATGGTGACGGCGGTCAGGAACAGACCGGGCAGCACCAGCCGACGGGTCAGCTGGCGGGCGGCGGTGTAGTAGCCGGTGACGGCGAAGAAGGCGAAGAACGGGTTGAGCCACGTGAGCAGGAACCCGAGCGCCCAGCGCACGAAGTACAGCGTCACGCTCGTCCGGTTCGGCCCCGGCCGTTTCCGGGCGGCCCGCCCCCAGTACAGCTGGAGCAGCAGGGCCAGGACCACCAGCACGCCGGAGGCCCACATCGCGGCCCGTGTCATGCCGACCACGTGGGCGGAGCCGACCGCCGTCACCACGCCCACGGCGAGCAGCGCATAGGGCCCCCAGCGGTCGAAGGAGACCCTGGTCGCCGCTTCGTCGGCGTTCGTCATGGCACCAGTCTCCGGCACGGTCCGCTCACTCCCAGCGGAACCAGCGGGCGGCCCCGGCCGTCAGCAGGATCGTCCAGGCGGCGAGCACGCCCAGGTGCGCCCAGCCGGGCCAGTGGCCCGTGGCGGCCTGGTCCAGGGCGCGGGCCGCCGCGCCGAAGGGGGTCAACTGCACCACCCGGGCCATGGCGTGGGGCATCTCCTGGACCGGGATCCACACCCCCGCGCAGAACATCATGGGGAAGAACACGGCCGAGCCGATCGCGCCCGCGATCTTCGTGGTGCGGGACAGCGCCGAGACGACCGAGCCGAGAGCGAGGGCGGCCGCGGCCGCGAGCAGCAGGGCCAGCAGGTAGCCGCCGGGCTGTTTCGGCAGTCGTACGCCGAAGGCCAGCCGGCCGACGAGGAGCGCCAGCAGCGCGGAGCCCAGCGCGACCGTGCCCTGCACCACCATCTGCGCGGACAGCAGCGCGGAGGGCCGGACGGGGGTGAGCCGCATCCGGCGCAGGATGCCCCGCTCCCGGTGGCCGGTGAGCGCCTGGGGCAGGGTCTGCACACCGGACATGATCAGGGCGATCAGTACGGCGATGGGGACGTAGGCGTCGACCGGGCGCAGCCCGCCGAGGGACGTGTCGGCCTCCCGGAACGACGGAATCGAGCCGAGGATCACGAGCAGCAGCGTCGGGAACAGGAAGACCCAGAAGACGGCGCCCGGTTCGCGGCGGAACAGCCGGAACTCGGCGCGCAGGACGGCGGTGTTCACGCTGCTTCCTCCTTCGTCAGGTCCAGGAACGCGTCGTCGAGGGTGGCGTCGGTGACGCGCAGCTGGTGCGCGGTGACGCGGTGCCGGGCGAGCAGGGTGATGACGGCGTTGACGGTCTCGTCGGTGCCGGAGAGCGTGATCCGGCCGTCCTTGCGCTCGACGGAGGCGAGGGCCGGGAGGGCGGCGAGGTCGTGGTCGTCCAGCGGCGCCGACGGGGTGAAGCTGATGACGGTGGCACCGGCGCTGCGGCGGATCAGCCCGGCCGGGGTGTCCAGGGCGGCCACCCGCCCCTTGTCGATCACGGCGATCCGGTCGCAGAGCCGCTGCGCCTCCTCCATGAAGTGGGTGACGAGGAGGACGGTGACCCCGCGGTCCCGGACGTCCTCGATCAGCTTCCAGGTGTCCCGCCGGGCCCGCGGATCGAGTCCCGTGGTCAGCTCGTCGAGGACGACGACCCGGGGGTTCCCGATCAACGCCAGCGCGATGAAGAGGCGTTGCCGCCGGCCGCCCGACAGCTTGCCGAACCGGGTGGCGAGTTTCCCGGTGAGGCCGAGACGTTCGGCGAGTGGCGCCCAGTCGAGCGGGCTCGGATAGAAGGAGGCGTACAGCTCAAGGGCCTCGCGGACGGTGAGCTTGGGTTGCAGCTCGCTCTGCTGGAGCTGGGCGCCGAGGACACGGGCGACCTTGTCGTGGTCGGCGACGGGGTCGAGCCCGGTGACCCGGACGCGTCCGGCGTCGGGGACCCGCAGCCCCTCCACACACTCCACGGTGGTGGTCTTGCCGGCCCCGTTCGGCCCGAGGATCCCGAAGATCTCGCCCTCCTCGACGGCGAGACTCACCCCGTCCACGACGGCCCGGCCCCCGTAGGACTTCCGCAGGTCTGTCACTTCGATCACGGTTGGCATGCTCCGAGGGTCCCGGCCGACCCGGGTCCGCCACATCGCCCGTCCCGCTCGACCCGGCATCAACCGATCGGCTGATGCCCCCCATCCACCTGTACGACCCCTCGAACGCCCAGGTCGTAGCTCCGACGGCGGATTCCGGTCCGGCCAAAACTCGGTGGGCGTTGTCAGTGCCGATCCGTAGGCTCGCACCTGATGCCTCCGACACCTGCAACCACCAAGGACCGCTCCGCCGTCCGTACCCTGCTGCGCCTGTGGCCGTATGTACGGCCGGTGCGGGTGCGGCTGTCCATCGCCGCGTTCGTGGCGGTCATCGCCTCCTGTACGGGGCTCGTGATCCCCCTCGTGCTCAAGTGGATGGTGGACGGCCCGGTGGCCGACCGCGACCCGGCCGGGGTGTGGCTCGGCGCGCTGTACCTGCTGCTGCTCGGCATCGCGGAAGCACTGCTCTTCGGTCTGCGCCGCTGGCTGGTCGCCAGACCGCTCTCGCACGTCGAGGCGGAGATGCGCGCGGACCTCTACGGCCATCTCCAGCGCCTGCCGGTGGCCTTCCACGACCGCTGGGCCTCCGGCCAGCTGCTCTCCCGGGCCACCACCGACCTGATGCTGCTCCGTATGTTCCTCGCCTTCCCGCTGACCTTCCTCCTGGTCAACGGGGTGACGATCCTCGTCGGCGTGGTGATCATGCTGGCGCAGGACTGGACGCTGGGCCTGGTCATCCTCGGTCCCACGATCCCCGTGATCTGGACGTGCGTCATCTTCGAGAACCGGTATGCGGAGGTGGCCCGGCTCGCCCAGGACCAGGTCGGCGACCTCACGACGGTGGTCGAGGAGAGCGTCCTCGGCATCCGCATCATCAAGGGCTTCGGCCGCCACCGCAGCCAGGCACACGCGTTCCGCGAACTGGTACGGACCCTGCGGGGCACGGAGCTGCGCAAGGCGCGGCTGCTGGCGATGATCTGGGGCGTCATCGTGACCCTGCCGGAGGTGGCGATCGGGGCGGCACTGCTGTGGGGTTCCATCCAGGTCGCGGAGCACGAGCTGAGCGCGGGGACGCTGGTGGCGTTCCTGTCGACGGCACTGGCGCTGAGATGGCCGGTGGAGTCGATCGGCTTCCTGCTGGCGATGAGCCAGGAGGCGGCGACCGCCACCGAGCGGTACTTCGAGGCGCGGGACGCGTCGCGGGAGGGCGCCGATCCGTCTTCGGCTGCGGGAGCACCGGGGCTGGTCGCGCAGTTCCCCGCGCCCCTTCGGGGCGCTCCTCGACCGGCGGCTGAACAGCGCCCCGTAAGGGGCGCGGGGCGAGACAATATGCGGCTCCGCCGCGTGGGCGCGACCAGCCACAACGGCGCCGCACCCGACCACGGACCGGCTCCCGAACCCGACGGCATCCGCTTCGAGAACGTGCGGTTCCGCTACCCCGACGCCGCCCCCGACTCCGCCCCGACCCTCGACCTCGTCGACCTCCACATCCGCCCCGGCGAGTCCATGGCCCTCGTCGGTGCCACCGGCAGTGGCAAGACCACGCTCACCGCGCTCATCCCCCGCCTGCACGAGGTCACCTCCGGGCGGATCACCCTCGACGGCCGGGACATCACCGCCATGCCCCGCGAGGAACTCCGCTCCCTGGTCGCCGTGGCCTTCGAGGAGCCCACCCTCTTCTCCGCCTCGGTCGGCGAGAACGTGCTCATGGGAGCCGGGGACGGCGCCGGCGAACCCGAGTTGGCGCGTGCCCTCGCCGTCGCGCAGGCCGATTTCGCGCACGCCCTCCCCCAGGGCACCGGCACCCAGGTCGGTGAGCAGGGCCTGAGCCTCTCCGGCGGCCAGCGTCAGCGCCTCGCGCTGGCGCGGGCGGTCGTCGGCCGGCCCCGCTTCCTCGTGCTGGACGACCCGCTCTCCGCCCTGGACGTGCACACGGAGGCCGCCGTCGAGGCCGCCCTCCGCGACGTACTGGCCGACACCACGGCGCTGATCGTCGCCCACCGCCCCTCCACCGTCCTGCTCGCCGACCGAGTCGCCCTGCTCTCCGGCGGCCGGGTCACCGCCGTCGGCACCCACCACGAACTGCTGCGCGGCAACGCCGAGTACGCCCATCTGATGTCCGGGGAGGATCACCGCCGATGACCGCAGCCACCTCCCTGCCCGCCTCCGACGAGGACGACGAACGCCCCTACCCGGATCCGGCCGGAACCGACGGATCCGCCACCGGCGACCCCTTCGACCGGGACGTCCTGCCCACCCCGCCCGGCGCCACGGCCACCCTGCTGCGCTCGCTCCTCGCCCCCATGAAGGCGCGGGTCGCCGTCACCACGCTTCTGCTGCTGCTCCAGCAGGCGGCGGTCCAGGCGGGACCGCTGCTGGTGGCGTACGCCATCGACACGGCCGTACCGGCGTTCCGCCGCCACGACCACGGCCCGCTGTTCGCGGTGGCGGCCGGCTACGGCCTGAGCGCGCTGTTCTCCGGCGGCCTCCAGTACGCGTTCGTCCGGGCGTCCGCGCGGGTCAACCAGGACGTGCTTCTCGACCTGCGCGGCCGCATCTTCCGGCACGCGCAGGCGCTGAGCATCGACTTCCACGAGCGCTACACGTCCGGCCGCCTCATCTCCCGCTCCACCACCGACGTCGAGTCGCTCCGCGAACTCCTCACCGAGGGCCTCCAGGAGCTGATCACGGTCATCCTCTCCTTCCTCTACATCTCGGCGATGCTGCTCTGGCTGGACCTGGGCCTCGGCGCGGTCGCGGTGGCCAGCTTCGTACCGCTGTACCTGCTGGTCCGGCTGTACCAGCGGCGCGCGGTACGGGTGTACAAGGCGCGGTCCACGGCGATCGCGTCGGTGATCGTGAAGTTCGTGGAGACGATGAACGGCATCCGCCCGGTGCGCGCGTTCCGCCGGGAGGCCGCCAACGACGCCGAGTTCGCCGTACTGAACCGCCGTCACGAGCGGACGAACGGCGACGCGCTCCTCGAAATGGCGCGGTACGTGGTCGGCTCCCGGCTGGTGGCGAACACCTCGGTCGCGGTGATCGTGCTGTGGGGCGCCTACCGGGTGGCGTCCGGCTCGCTGGAGCTGGGCGTCCTGGCCGCGGCCGTCCTCTACCTGCGGCGGCTGTACGACCCGATCGACCGCCTGGGCATGTTTCTCAACTCCTACCAGTCGGCCGCGGCCTCCCTGGAGAAGATCGCGGGCCTGCTGGCCCAGACCCCGTCCGTCCCGGAGCCCACGGTCCCGAAGGAACTGCCCGTGCCGGCGACCGAACTCCCCGGCCGCGAGGTCGTCTTCGACGGTGTCCGCTTCGCCTACCGCACCGGCGGCGAGGTGCTCCCCCGCTTCGACCTCACCCTGCCGGCCGGGCAGACGGTCGCGGTCGTCGGCACCACCGGCGCCGGCAAGTCGACCCTCGCCAAACTGCTCGCCCGCTTCTACGACCCGTCCGAGGGCCGCGTCCTCCTCGACGGCGTGGACCTGCGCGAACTGACCATGGCCGAACTGCGGCGCGGGGTCGTGATGGTCACCCAGGAGGCGTTCCTGTTCTCCGGCACGGTCGCCGAGAACATCGCCATCGGCCGCCCGGACGCCACCCGTGAGGAGATCGAGCAGGCGGCCAAGGCGATCGGCGCCCACGAGTTCATCGCCGCGCTGCCCGACGGGTACGACACGGACGTCCGCAAGCGCGGCGGGCGCATTTCGGCGGGGCAGCGCCAACTGGTCGCGTTCGCACGCGCCTTGCTCGCCGACCCGGCGGTACTGATCCTCGACGAGGCGACCAGTTCCCTGGACATCCCCGGCGAACGGGCCGTGCAGCGCGCGATGTCGACCGTGCTCAAGGGCCGTACGGCGGTGGTGATCGCGCACCGGCTGTCCACCGTGGAGATCGCCGATCGGGTACTGGTGATGGAGCACGGCCGCGTCGTCGAGGACGGTCGCCCGGCCGAACTCATCGCCGGCACGGGCCGGTTCGCGGATCTGCACCGGGCGTGGCGGGACAGTCTGGCGTAGCCGACAGGACGGGGGTTGGCAGGGTGATCGACGCGTACGAGGATCCGGGCACGCCCGACACGCGCGGCGGCTGGTCCTATCTGTGGTGGCTGGTGGCCTGCCAGCCGGGCCGCTCGCTCGCCGGGGCACTGCTCGGCAGCGTCTGGCTGACGCTGATGGCCGGGACGCCGTACATGATGGCCCGGGCCGTCGACGACGGCCTGGTGCCGGGCCGTATGGCGGTGCTGGCCGGCTGGTCAGCGGCGATCTTCCTCCTCGGGGCGGTCAACGCCTGGCTCAGCATCATGCGCCACCGCACGATGACCCGGGTGCGGATGGACGCGTACTTCCGCACCATCAAGGTGGTCGTCGGGCACACGGTACGGCTCGGCGCCGAGCTGTCGCGCCGTGCCGACGCCGGGGAGATCGTCACGATCGGCGTCGCCGACGTGCACACCATCGCCCAGGCGCTGACCGTCGTCGGCCCCGGGGTGGGCGCGGTCGTCGTGTACGCGGTGGTGGCCGGCCTCCTGACGACGATCTCGCCCCTGCTGGCCGGCGTGGTGCTGCTGGGAGTGCCGGTGGTGGCCCTGATCGCGGGCCCGCTGGCCCGGCGCCTGCAGGGCAGGGAGACCGAGTACCGGGAACGCCAGAGCGTCCTCACGGCCCGCATCGGCGACCTCGCGGGCGGCCTGCGCGTCCTCAACGGCCTCGGCGGCAAGGGCCTGTTCGCGGACGCCTTCCGCCGCGACTCCCAGCACCTGCGCGCCCAGGGCTACCGGGTGGGCGCGGTCGCCAGCTGGGTCCAGGCCCTGGGCATGGGCCTGCCGACGGTCTTCCTCGCGGTCGTCACCTGGATCGCGGCCCGCATGGCGGCCCGCGGCGACATCACGGTGGGCCAGCTGGTCTCGGTGTACGGCTATGTCGCGGTCCTGGTGGGCCCGGTCGCGTTCTTCCTCGACATGGGCTACCAGCTGAGCCGGGGAGTGGTGGCCGCCCGCAGGGTCGTACGTCTCCTGCGCCACGAGCCGCAACCGGACGAGGGCACCCAGCGGCCCCCGGCCGACCCGGCCGTCCTGCACGACCCGGAGTCGGGCGTACGAGTCCGGCCCGGCCGCCTGACGGCGCTCGTGAGCGCGACGGAAACAACCGCGGTGATCGACCGCCTCGGCCGCTACACCCCCTCGGACGCGACCTGGGGAGGAGTACGCCTGGACGCCGTACCCCTGGCGGAGGTACGGTCCCGCATCCTGGTGGCCGACAACGACGCGCACTTCTTCGCCGACACGTTGCGCAACTCTCTGAAGGGCGCGGCGCCGCATCAAATGTGCGGCTGCCACAACGCGCCCCAAAGGGGCACAGGGCTGTATCCGACGTACGGCTGCCACAACGCGCCCCAAAGGGGCGCGGGGAACTGCGCGAGCAACCCGGACGCGCCCGCACCCGCCGACGCACCTCAAGCCGCACCCCCTGACGCGCGCCTCACCCAGGCCCTGCACGCCGCCGCGGCGATCGACATCGTCCAGGCCCTCCCCCACGGCCTCGACTCCGAACTCACCGCCCAGGCCCGCAACCTCTCCGGCGGTCAGCGTCAACGCGTCCGCCTCGCCCGCGCCCTCCTCGCCGACCCCGAGGTCCTCCTCGCCGTGGAACCCACCTCCGCCCTCGACGCCCACACCGAAGCCCTCGTGGCGGAGCGCCTGCGCACCGCTCGCGCCGGCCGCACCACCCTCCTCACCACCAGCTCCCCCCTGATGCTGGCCCACGCCGACGAGGTGATCTTCCTGGTGGACGGCAAGGTCGCCGCGACCGGCACCCACGAGGCGCTGCTGGAGGACGCACCCGGATACCGGGCCCTGGTGGCCCGGGACACCGAAGACGAGGAGGCCGTCCGGTGACGACGAGTCAGCTGCCCGTCGCCGGCCGCGCCGACGTCCGCCGGGCCACCCTCCGCCTCGTGAAGGCGGACCGCGGTCCCTTCGCCGCCGCCCTGCTGCTGAACGCGGCGGCGGCCGGCACCGGCCTCGTCGGCCCGTGGCTGGTCGGCCGGATCGTGGACGAGGTAAGGGCCGGCCGCGGGGTCGGCGCCGTGGACCACCTCGCCCGGTGGATCCTGTTCTGCTCCCTCGCCCAGCTGCTGCTCGCCCGCTCCGCCCGCTACCTCGGCCACCGCTTCGGCGAACGCACGCTGGCCCGCGTCCGCGAGGAGTTCGTGGACCGGGCTCTCGCCCTGCCCGCGTCGGTCGTGGAGCGGGCCGGCACCGGCGACCTGACCGCGCGCGGCACGGGCGACGTGGGCACCGTCGGCACCACCCTGCGGGACGCCGGACCGGAGCTGCTGGTCAACACGGTGCAGGCGGTGTTCGTGATGGGCGCGGTGTTCGTCCTCGACCCGGTGCTGGCCGCGTTCGGGGTGCTCGGGCTGACCCCGATCTGGTTCGCGCTGCGCTGGTATCTGCGCCGGGCCAGGGAGGGCTACCTCGCCGAGGGCGCGGCCACCTCCGGGGTCGCGGAGATCGTCACGGCGACGGTGGCGGGCGCCCGTACGGTGGAGGCGTTCCGGCTCCAGGAGCAGCGGATCACGGCGAGCCGGGACGCGCTGGAGACCAACCGGAGGGCCCGGTTCTACACCCTGTGGCTGCGAACCGTGTTCTTCCCGGCCGTCGAGGTGTCGTACACGGTGCCGGTGGCCGGGGTGCTGCTGGTCGGCGGGCTGCTGCACGCGGGCGTCGGCGTGGTGGTGTCGGCGGCGCTGTATCTGCGGCAGTTCACGGAGCCGCTGGACCAGATCCTGGTACGGGTGGAGCAACTCCAGTCCAGCGGCGCCTCGTTCGCACGGGTGGAGGGGCTGGCGCGGGCCCCGCGGGCGGTGGCGGACGGTGCGGCGCCCGCTCCGGCGGACGACCGGATCGACGTGCGCGGGGTGCGGTACGCCTACGAGCACGGCGGCGAGGTGCTGCGCGGGGTGGACCTCACGGTGCGGCCCGGGGAGCGGCTCGCGGTGGTCGGGCCGTCCGGCGCCGGGAAGACGACGCTCAGCCGGCTGCTGGCGGGCGTCGACGCGCCCGGCTCGGGCACGGTGACCGTGGGCGGGGTGCCGATCGCGGGTCTGGAACCGGAGCGGCTGCGCCGCCAGGTCGTCCTGGTCACCCAGGAGCATCACGTCTTCCTCGGCACGGTCCGGGACAACCTGCTGATCGCCGAACCGGCCGCGACCGACGCCGAGCTGTGGACGGCGCTGACCGCCGTCGGCGCCGGCGACTGGGTGCGCGGCCTGCCCGACGGCCTGGACACCCCGCTCGGCGCGGGCGGCTCGGGCGGTCCGGCCACCGACGGCTCCCGGGCCCAGCAACTGGCGCTGGCGCGGGTGGTGCTGGCCGACCCGCACACCCTGATCCTGGACGAGGCGACCGCGCTGCTCGATCCGGCGACCGCCCGGCACACCGAGCGCGCCCTGGCCGCCGTACTCGAAGGCCGTACCGTCATCGCCATCGCGCACCGGCTGCACACCGCCCATGACGCCGACCGGGTGGCCGTGATGGAGAACGGCCTCCTCACCGAGCTCGGCACGCACGAGGAACTGGTGGCGGCGGGCGGCGCGTACGCGGCGCTGTGGGCGACCTGGCACGGCGACAAGGCGCCCTGAGCCGCTGCGGCCCCGGTCGCCCCTGAGACCGTTGACGTTCCCTCAACAATCCGCATACCGAACATGAACATCCGGTCAACGAACGATTTCCGGCCAAGTTTCTGACGCGGTCCTGACAGGTGGCGTTTTCTGCTGCCACTCTTCCCACGGCCGACTCACAGCAACCCCACAGATTCACCCCACTGCTGCTGTCGAGCCCGGCACTGCACACGCACATGGTTCCGCGTTCCGCCCAGTTCTGCCCGGCCGGCCCACCCGCCGTCCGGATCTCCCCTGGCCGTGCGACCCGCGGCCACGCAGAAGGAGTCAGTGTTGAGAAGCAGTTCCTCTCGCAGACGCACCCCCCACAGCACATACCGCCGCACCGCGGCCGTCGCCCTCGCCGGTGTCGGCGCACTGATCGCCGCCGCCGTCCAGTCGGGCGCCGCCAGCGCCGCCCCGGCCGCCCCGCAGCTCGGCCGGGTCAACCCGGCCCATGCGGCCGTCAGGCTCTCTCCCTCGCAGCGCGCGGAGCTGCTGCGCGACGCGAGCGGCGAACGGGCCGCCACCGCCAAGGCGATAGGCCTCGGCACCCAGGAGAAGCTGGTCGTCAAGGACGTCGTCAAGGACGCCGACGGCACCCTGCACACGCGCTACGAGCGCACCTACGCGGGCCTGCCGGTGCTCGGCGGCGACCTGATCGTCGACACCGCGAAGTCGGGCGCCACCGAGCGCGTCATCAGGGCGAACAACGCCACGCTCAAGGTCGCCGACCTCACCCCGGCCAAGAGCGCGGCGAGCGCCGAGAAGACGGCCCTCGCGGCCGCGAGGACGCTGGGTTCGACCAAGTCGGCCGCCGACGGCGCCCGCAAGGTCATCTGGGCCGGCACGGGCACCCCCGTCCTCGCCTACGAGACGGTCGTCGGCGGCTTCCAGGACGACGGCACCCCCAACCAGCTGCACGTCATCACCGACGCCGCCACCGGCAAGAAGCTCTTCGAGTACCAGGGCATCGAGAACGTCACGGGCACCGGCAACACCCAGTACAGCGGGACGGTGTCGCTGTCCACGACCCAGTCGGGCTCGACGTACAACCTGACGGACGGCGACCGTGGCGGCCACAAGACGTACAACCTGAACCACGGCACCTCGGGCACCGGCACGCTGTTCTCCCAGTCGAGCAACACCTGGGGCAACGGCACCACGTCGAACGCCGCCACAGCGGGCGCCGACGCGCACTACGGGGCCGCCGAGACCTGGGACTTCTACAAGAACACGTTCGGCCGCAGCGGCATCAAGAACAACGGCGTGGGCGCCTACTCCCGTGTGCACTACGGCAACTCGTACGTGAACGCGTTCTGGGACGACGGCTGCTTCTGCATGACGTACGGCGACGGCTCCGGCAACGCGGACCCGCTGACCGCCCTCGACGTGGCCGGCCACGAGATGAGCCACGGCGTCACGTCGAACACCGCCGGTCTCAACTACAGCGGTGAGTCCGGCGGCCTGAACGAGGCGACCTCCGACATCATGGGCACCGGCGTGGAGTTCTACGCCAACAACTCCTCCGACGTCGGCGACTACCTCATCGGCGAGAAGATCGACATCAACGGCGACGGCACCCCGCTGCGCTACATGGACAAGCCCAGCAAGGACGGCGGCTCGGCCGACTACTGGTCCTCGTCGGTCGGCGGCCTCGACGTGCACTACTCGTCCGGCGTGGCGAACCACTTCTTCTACCTGCTGAGCGAGGGCAGCGGCGCCAAGGTCATCAACGGCGTCAGCTACAACTCGCCCACGAAGGACGGCCTTCCGGTCACCGGCATCGGCCGGGACAAGGCGCTGCAGATCTGGTACCGGGCGCTCACCACCAAGTTCACCTCGACCACCAACTACGCGAGCGCCCGCACCGGCACCCTCGCGGCGGCGGGCGAGCTGTACGGCACCACCAGCACCGAGTACAAGGCGGTGCAGGACGCCTGGGCGGCCGTGGCGGTCGGCTCGCGGTCGGGCGGTGGCGGCGGTACGGGCACCTCCTACGAGAGCAACACGCCTGTGTCGATTCCGGACAACGGGCCCGCGGTCACCTCGTCGATCACGGTCTCCGGCCGGACCGGAAACGCCCCGAGCAACTTGCAGGTAACGCCGAATATCAGCCACACGTGGCGCGGCGACCTGGTGATCGATCTCGTCGGCCCGTCCGGGACGTCGTACCGGCTGAAGAACTTCAGCTCGTCCGACTCGGCGGACAACGTGACGGACACCTACACGGTGAACGCCTCGTCGGAATCGGCCAACGGCACCTGGAAGTTGAAGGTCCAGGACCAGGCCGCGCAGGACGTCGGCACGATCAACGGATGGAAGCTGACCTTCCCGTAACCGCTGGTGACGAAAGCGCGCACCGGGCGCCGTCCAGGGGGAGCATCCCCTCGGGCGGCGCCCGTTTTACAAGGGCGCAATATTCACCCGACACCTGCTTTTCGGCCAACATCACTTCAGGGTCCTGACATGTACGCGACCCTGATGTCACTCTTCCTTCACCCGTCGCACAGCACAGCAACTTCACAACCCCACAGCCGGACCGGAGACCCCAACTCCGCCCGGACTCCCCACACTTGAAGGAGCTTGAGTGAGCCCCCTCTACGCGCGTCACAAGCGCACCACGCTCGCCATCGCCACCGCTGTCGCCGCCGGCGCCCTCCTCACCACCGGTATGACCGCGAACGCCTCGGCCGTCGACAAGCAGCCGCTGGCCGCCGCCCCCACCCTGCTCTCCAACTCCGCCCGCACCGCCCTGATCCAGAAGGCGGACGCGAACGTCGCCGAGACGGCCAAGCAGATAGGCCTCGGCACCAAGGAGAAGCTGGTCGTCAAGGACGTCGTCAAGGACGTCGACGGCACGGTCCACACGCGCTACGAGCGCACCTACGCGGGCCTGCCCGTCCTCGGCGGCGACATCGTCGTGCACACCTCCAAGGCCGGCAGGACCGAGGGCGTCACCAGGGCGACCAAGGCGGCCATCAAGGTGGCCTCCCTGAAGCCGCAGCTCACCGTGGCCAAGGCGGAGAAGGCGGCCCTCACCGCCGCGAAGACGCTGGGCTCCACCAAGTCGGCCGCCGACGGCGCCCGCAAGGTGATCTGGGCCGGCGACGGCAAGCCCGTTCTCGCCTACGAGACGATCGTGGGCGGCTTCCAGGACGACGGCACCCCCAACCAGCTGCACGTCATCACCGACGCCGCCACCGGCAAGAAGCTCTTCGAGTACCAGGGCATCGAGAACGCCACCGGCACCGGCAAGACCCTCTACTCGGGCACCGTCAGCCTCACCACCACGCTGTCGGGTTCGACGTACTCGCTGACCGACGCCTCCCGCGGCGGCCACAAGACGTACAACCTGAAGCACACCACGAGCTCCGGCACCGGCACCCTGTTCACCAACACCACCAACACGTGGGGCACCGGCACCGCCTCCAGCTCCACCACCGACGTGACGGCGGCCGCCGACGCCGCCTACGGCGCGCAGGAGACCTGGGACTTCTACAAGAACACCTTCGGCCGCAGCGGCATCAAGAACAACGGTGTCGGCGCCTACTCCCGCGTCCACTACGGCAGCTCGTACGTCAACGCCTTCTGGGACGACAGCTGCTTCTGCATGACCTACGGCGACGGCTCCAGCAACACCCACCCGCTGACCTCGCTGGACGTGGCCGGCCACGAGATGAGCCACGGCGTCACCGCCAACACCGCCGGTCTCAACTACAGCGGTGAGTCCGGCGGCCTGAACGAGGCCACCTCGGACATCTTCGGCACGGGTGTGGAGTTCTACGCCAACAACTCCTCGGACCCCGGTGACTACCTCATCGGCGAGAAGATCAACATCAACGGCGACGGCACCCCGCTGCGCTACATGGACCAGCCCAGCAAGGACGGCGGCTCCGCCAACTACTGGTCCTCCTCGGTCGGCAACCTCGACGTGCACTACTCGTCCGGTGTCGCGAACCACTTCTTCTACCTCCTCTCGGAGGGCAGCGGTTCGAAGACCATCAACGGCGTCAGCTACAACTCGCCGACGTACAACGGCTCCACGGTCACCGGCATCGGCCGGGACAAGGCCCTCCAGATCTGGTACAAGGCCCTGACCACGTACTTCACGTCGACCACCAACTACAAGTCGGCCCGCACCGGCACGCTGTCCGCGGCGGCCGCGCTGTACGGCTCCGGCTCCACCGAGTACAACGCGGTGGCGGCGGCCTGGACCGCGGTCAACGTCAGCTGACCCCGTCCCGAACGTCACGGGCGGGCCCCCGGGGAGAAGTCGTCCCGGGGGCCCGCCCTACGCTCTCTCCCATGTCCTTCACGTACGAGGCGGTCGGCGCCACTCGCGAGAACCTCGCCGCCTGCCCGCCGGGCTTCCGTCCGCTGCACGTGCGCACGCGCATAGGCGAGGGCCAGGAAGTCTTCCACCGGGCCGCCGAGGCGGTCCTCACCTGGGAACTCCACCGCGCCCTCGGCGTGGGGATCGACGCCGCCGCCGACCGCGCGGCCCCCGGCGTCGACGTCACCGTCACCCTGGCCGGCCTCCTCAAGGCCCCCTGCCGGATAGTCTGGACGGCCGAGGAGTCCCGGCGCGCCGGCTGGGCCTACGGCACCCTGCCCGGCCACCCCGAATGCGGCGAGGAGGCCTTCGTGGTCGACCGCACGGGCGACGGCACGGTCTGGCTCACGGTCGCGGCCTTCAGCAAGCCCGCCAAGTGGTACGCCCGCGCCGGCGGCGCGGCGACCCGGGGGTTGCAGCACGCATACGCCCGCCGGTGCGGCAAGGTGTTGCGCACGCTGTGCGGGGGTGGGGAGGATTCGCTCTGAAGGGGCTCCAGCGCCCCGTCGTTCTGGCACGCTGTCTCCCTGACCACGGGACGGACCGGAGCACCGGACGCACGGGGCGTCCGGGCCGCCGGTCAAGGGGGACGACATGCCGGAAGAGCTGGAACTGGCCGCGGCCGTAAGCCTGGTGCGTGACGAACTACTGAGTGCCTCGGCCACCGCGGCGCACGAGAACCTGCGCTTCGAAGTGGGCCCGATCGCCATGGAGTTCACGGTCGAACTGCGCCGGGACGTGAGGGCGAAGGCCGGATTCAAGGCGTGGGTGGTCGCGGCCGACGCCGAGGCGAACGCGGGCCGCACCCGCACCCACAAGGTGTCGCTGACCCTCACCCCGAAGCGGTCCGACGGCGGCCCCGTGGAGATCTCCCGGGACATACCGGACGACGGCGCCGGCACGGGGGCCCTGTTCGCGCCGCCCGATCCCTCCTGAGCACATGAACGGAAGCCGACTGGCCGCCGTCCGCACCAGCGTCGGGGGCAAGCACCCCCGCCTCAGTTCCGGCTGTGTGATCGCTCCCGGGCTGGTGCTGACGGCCGGCCACGCGCTGAACCCGCGGGGCGCGGCGATGGCCCCCGGTCAGGTGCACGTACAGGTGCAACTGCTCACCGTCGACCGGCTGGTGCCCGCGGAGGTGGTCTGGGACGGCCGCGGGGCGGGCCTGGACGCCGCCCTGCTGCGGGTGGCAGCGCGACACTGGCCACGGGACATCGTCGACGCGCCGGTCCGTTTCGGGCAGTTCGCCACCCTGCGTGCCGGGCAGGCCGCCGGCACGCTCGGCTTCACCTGGGTACCGGGTGCGCGGCGCGCCGACCAGTTGGAGACCGCCCAGGTCTCCGGCAAGGTCAGCCCCGGCGACGGCATGATCGGCGGGCACTGGCACCTGACCGTCGACCTGGCGCCCGTCAGCCTCGGCGACTCTCCGTGGCACGGCATGTCCGGATCCGCCCTGTGGAGCGGGCAGCTCCTGTGCGGGGTCGTGGTGGTGGACCTCGCGCACTGGCAGCACGGCAAGCTCCAGGCCGTACCCGCGCACCGGCTGCTGCGCGAGCCGACGCTGCGGGCGCTGCTGGCCGGGGAGCTGGGGTACGTGCCGATCGCCGAGGCCGTGGAGCTGGAGGCCCTGTGCGAACCGGCGGTGCCCAGCCGCAGCCCGCGCCTGCCGTCGGAACTGCTCCGCCCGCAGGCCGAGGCGGTGCCCTTCACGGGCCGCGCCGACAGTCTCGCCGAGTTCCAGGACTGGTGCACGGAAGGCGGCGGCTTCACCACCCGGCTGATCACGGGCCGGGGCGGCCAGGGCAAGTCACGGTTCGCCCGGGAGTTGTCGGTGACCATGGCCGGCCGCGGCTGGCTGACCGCGCAGCTACGCGAGTCCGGCACCGAACGGGCCGAACTGGTACGGGGGTTACGGGCACTGACGGCGGTCGACCGGCGCATGCTGCTGGTGATGGACTACGCCGAGACCAGCCCCGAACTGGTCGGCAACGTCCTGGAGACCCTCCAGGCGCGCGGCGGCCACCATCCGGTGCGCATGGTGCTCATCGCCCGGAGCGCGGGCGAGTGGTGGGAGCAGTTGCCGGGTGCGACGCCGCGCAGCGCCGGCGTGCTCAGCGGGGCCCGCACGGTGGAGCTGACGGATCTGGCGCCGACGCCGGCCGAGCGCGCCCGGATGTACCGGGCGGCGGTGCGGGCGCTGGCCCGTCGGCTGCCCGCACTGCGGGACCTGCCGGAGTACGCCCGGGTCGACTGGGCCGGAGTCGAACGCGCGGTGTCGTCGGCCGGGACGAACCGCCGGTTCACCGACGGCTCCGCGCTGCATCTCCAGATGCGGGCCCTGCTGGACCTGCTGACCGCGGCCGACCGCCAGATCGCCACCGGCAGGGCGCGCCCGCCCCGGGACAACGGCAGGGAGCCGGACGTCCAGGCGGAGCTCCTCGGCCACGAACGGCGGTACTGGCAGCGCACCGCGGGCTCCTGGCCGAAGCTGGAGGGGGTCGGCCAGGCAGCCCTGCAGGACGCGGTGGCGGTGGCCACGCTGACCCGGGCGGCCGACCGGGAGCGTGCCGCCGAGTTGCTCGCCACCCTTCCCGGCCTCGCGGGCGACCGGAGCACGGCGGCGGCGGAGTGGCTGCACGAGCTGTACCCGTCGGCCGAGGGGACGTACTGGGGATCGCTGGAGCCGGACCTGCTGGGCGAGTACCAGGTGGCACTGCGCACCCGGGAGAACCACCACCTGCTGCCCGGGCTGCTGCCGGGTCTCGACGGCCGGGAGGCCGAGCGGGCCCTGACCGTGCTGGCCCGGGCAGCGGCCCAGCCGGCCTGTCCGCACCCGGAGCTGGCCGCCCAGGTCGCCGAACTGATCGTCGGCCATCCGCGGGTCCTCGCCGTTCCGGCGGTCGCGGTGGCCGGACGCTCGGAGAACCCCGGCTTCCTGCTGGAGGCGCTGCGGCGGCTGGCCGAGCGGACGGATCTCCCCCTCGACCTGATGGAACTCGTGCACGCCGCGGTGCCCGAGCGCAGCAGGCTGCTGGGCGAGCAGGCCCTGGCGATCGCGGCCCGACTGGCCCGGGCCCGCCGGATCCGGACCCACCTCTCGGGCGGGGCGGTGGCCCCGGCGGCCGTGCGGGCGGAACTGGCGCGCGCCGAGCACAATCTCGCGGTCCGGCTGACCGCCGTACACCGTTGGGAGGAGGCCGTGGAGTCGAGCGGCCGGGCAGTCCGGCTCTACCGTGGCCTCGCCCGCGGCCACCCGGAGGAGTATCTGCCCCTGCTGGCCGAGTCGCTCGGGGTCCGCTGGGCCGCGCTCTCCGCACTCGGCCGGTACCAGGAGGCGCTCGGGGACTGCGCGGAGGCGATCCGGGTCAACCGGCGGCTGGTGGCGGACGAGACGGGCCACCCCGACCACGCCGGGCTGATGCCTCACCGGGCCCGGCTGGCCCAGGCGCTCAGCAACCTCTCGGTGGTCCTGGCCGCCCGCGACATGCGGTACGAGGCGCTGGTCGCGGCCGAGGAGGCCGTGGAGATCCTGGAGCGGCTGGTCCACGAGCGTCCCACCCGACAGCATCTGGCCCTGCTCGCCGGGGCGCTGCACAACCTGGCCAATCGCCGTTCACCGGGGAACAGTGCCCTGAAGACGGCGACGCATGCCGTGCTGATCCGGCGCCGCCTGGCCCAGACGCATCCGGACATGTATCTGCCGGGTCTCATGGAGTCGCTGCACAACCAGGCGCTGGAACTGGCAGCACTGAGCCGGTACTCGGCGGCCCGCAGGGTGGTCGACGAATGTCTGCGCGTGACGTTGCAGTTCGTCGCGGACCAGCCGGCCATCTACCGTCCGCTGCTGGCTCAGGTGCTGCGGACCAGGGCCGGTGTGCTCAACAAGCTCGGCGGGCGCATCGAGGCGGCCCGGACCGTCCACCGGGCCGTGCTGCTCTACCGTGAGCTGGCCCGGGAACACCCCGAGGAGTTCGCGGCGGACCTGGAGGCGACGCTGCGGCAGGCCGCATGGGTGAGCTGGGACGCGTTCGAGAACTGGGACAGGGAGAGCGGGGCGCTGCGCTGGCAGACGCTGCTCACCGAAGCCAACGGCTTCGCGGCCGACCGCCGGGCCCGGGCGAGGCTGAGGCAGCTGCGCGACAGCCGCAGGAACCGCTTCTGGGCGCGGACACGCCAGCTGGCCGGAACACGTCTGCGGGTGGAACGCAGGTCCGCGACGGGACGGGCGGCGTGGCTGCCTCGTTTCACGGCGGGGCTGAGGGTGCCCCGGCTGAGCGTCACTCCGCCGGTGGACGAGGAGACCCGCGACCGCATGGCGTTCCGCGAACTCCTCGCCTACGGGGACCTGCTCCGAAAACCCCCGGCCGACGATCCGGATCTGCCGGATCTGCCCGCTCCGTCGGACGCACCGCGCATGCTCGTGCGTGACGGCCTCACCTGGGCACGGGAACTCGGTGCGGAGCTCCTTGAGGAACTGGCGGAACTCGGCCCCCTGCACTACGAGGAGGACGAGGGCGAGCACCTCTGACACCGGGGTGCGGTCCGGGGACGGAAAGCCCCGCGGACCGCACCCCCGGGGTCACCGCATCAGCACCCCGGCCCCCGCCACCGCGCCCTGCGAAGGCACCACCACCAGCCCCAGTTCCGCGCCGGACGCCAGCAGGCGGTGGGCGGGGAGGATGCGGACCGTGTAGCCGTAGGGGCCCGTGCGGTCCAGGGACAGGGGGCCCTCGTAGGTCCAGTGGCCCTCCAGGTCCGGGCCGGCGGTCGGCTTCAGCGGGACGGTCGTCGCGTCCGTGATGCGGTCCTCGGGGTCGACCCGGCCGGAGACGGCCTGGACCTCCACGTCGTCGGGGGCGAGGTCGCCGAGGCGGACGCGGACGCGCACGGCGAGGGTGGTGCCCAGTTCGGCGGTGGCCGTGGCGGTGGCCGTCTCCACGTGGTCCACCGAGACGCCGTGCCAGGCCGCCCGCACCCTGCCCTTCCAGGCGGACAGTTCCCGGGCGGTGTCCGGCGTCATGGCCCGGTGGGCGTGGGCCGCCGGGGTGTAGAGGCGCTCCACGTACTCCCGGACCATGCGGCCCGCCAGCACCTTGGGCCCCAGCAGGGTCAGGGTCTGCCGGACCATCTCGATCCAGCGGTCCGGCAGCCCGCTGCGGCCGCGCTCGTAGAAGCGCGGGGTCACCCGCTGCTCCAGCAGGTCGTACAGCGCGGCGGCCTCGATGTCGTCCCGGCGGTCCGGATCGGTGCCGGCGCCGTCCGCCGTCGGGATCGCCCAGCCGAAGTCCGGCTGGAACCATTCGTCCCACCAACCGTCCAGGACCGAGAGGTTGAGGCCGCCGTTGAGCGCCGCCTTCATCCCGCTCGTCCCGCACGCCTCCAGCGGGCGCAGCGGGTTGTTCAGCCAGATGTCACAGCCGGACAGGAGCTTCTGCGCCATCGCCATGCCGTAGTCGGGCAGGAAGACGATCCGGTGGCGGACGCGCGGATCGTCGGCGAACCGGACGAGTTCCTGCACCAGCCGCTTGCCGCCGTCGTCCGCCGGATGCGCCTTTCCGGCCACCACGATCTGGATCGGGCGGTCCGGATGCAGAAGCAGCTCCATCAGCCGGTCGCGGTCGCGCAGCATGAGCGTGAGGCGCTTGTACGACGGGACGCGCCGGGCGAACCCGATGGTGAGGACGTCCGGGTCCAGGGCGCTGTCGATCCAGCCCAGCTCGGCCGTACCGGCGCCGCGTTGCCGCCAGGACGCCCGAAGCCGCTCCCGCACCTCCAGCACCAGCTGCTCGCGCAGGCTGCGGCGCAGCTCCCAGATCTCCTGGTCGGCGATCTGGGCGACCGCGTCCCAGCGCTGCGGGCCGCCGACGGTCAGGGCCTCCTCGGCACGGCGGTCGCCGAGTTGCCGGGCGCCCAGCCGGACCACCTCGGGGGCCACCCAGGTCGGGGCGTGCACCCCGTTCGTCACGGAGGTGATGGGCACCTCGTCGGGGTCGAACCCCGGCCAGAGCCCGGCGAACATCTCCCGGCTGACGTTGCCGTGCAGCAGCGAGACCCCGTTGGCGCGCTGGGCGAGCCGCAGCCCCATCACCGCCATGTTGAAGAGGTTGGGTTCGCCGCCCGGGTAGGTCTCCATGCCGAGCCGCAGGATGTGCTCCACCCCGATCCCGGGGAGTTCGGCGTCGGCACCGAAGTGGTGGGCGACCAGCTCACGGTCGAAGCGGTCGATACCGGCCGGGACGGGCGTGTGCGTCGTGAAGACCGTACCGGCCCGGACCGCCTCCAGCGCGGAGTCGAAGTCCAGCCCGCCGGCGGCCAGTTCGGCGATCCGCTCCAGGCCCAGGAAGCCGGCGTGGCCCTCGTTGGTGTGGAACACCTCCGGCTCGGGGTGGCCGGTCAGCCGGCAGTACGTCCGTACGGCCCGCACACCCCCTATGCCGAGCAGCATCTCCTGGAGCAGCCGGTGCTCGCTGCCGCCGCCGTAGAGCCGGTCGGTGACCCCGCGTTCGCCGACGTCGTTCTCCTCCACGTCCGAGTCCAGCATCAGCAGCGGCACCCTGCCGACCTGGGCCAGCCAGATGCGGGCGCGCAGCAGTCTGCCGCCGGGCAGCGCGAGGGAGACGTGCGCCGGGGTGCCGTCGGCCTCCTTCAGGAGGGCCACGGGGAGTTCGTTGGGGTCGAGGACGGGATAGTGCTCCTGCTGCCAGCCGTCCCGGGACAGGGTCTGCCGGAAGTAGCCGTGCCGGTAGAGCAGGCCGACGCCGATCAGGGGGACACCGAGGTCGCTGGCCGACTTGAGATGGTCGCCGGCGAGGATGCCGAGGCCGCCGGAGTACTGGGGCAGGGCGGCCGTGATGCCGAACTCGGGTGAGAAGTAGGCGACGGCGGCCGGGAGTTCGGCGGACCGCTCCCCCGACTGGTACCAGCGGTCGCCGGTCACATAGTCACTCAGGTCGTCGGCGACCGCGGTCAGCCGGCGCAGGAAGCGACGGTCACCGGCCAGCTCGGCGAGGCGCGTCGGCGGCACACTGCCGAGCAGCCGCACCGGGTCGCCCTCGGAGGCGGCCCAGCGCTCGGGGTCGACGGTCTGGAAGAGGTCACGGGTCTCGGCGTGCCAGGACCAGCGCAGGTTACGGGCCAGGTCGCTGAGGGGGCGGAGGGGGTCGGGGAGAACGGGACGGACGGTGAACCGACGGATCGCCTTCACATTCCACTCCACGCGTTCGCGGTGAGAGCCGTACGGCGGTGTGCGGCTCGGCGTCTCTCCGACAGTACCGGTGCCGGGGTACCGCTGGGGGCTGCCGCCCCCAGTCCCCCGCTTCGACCTGAACGGCCCAGTCCTGGGCGAAAACAAGCCGAACCGCGTCGCACGCCCTTCCGGCCCTGGTCGCCAAGTCCCTGATTGCGGAGGCCGCGAGCGGGAAGGTGTCCGGGGCGGAGCCGGGATCGCCGAACGGACTCCTCCGGGTGCCGGAGTCCTGAAGCGGTTTCCGGTGTGCGATCGCGCCACCGGCTCCGTTCGCCGCGAACGGGGCCGGTCTTGTGCGTAGACATACGGCTGAGTAGTTAACAAAGTGCCGGATTGCCCACCCGAATAGGGTGGGAAGGCTCCTCCGGTACACCCCACAGACACAGGACTGACACCAGGCAGCGGTACAACACCAGGTACACCCCGCAGGACCCACCTCCCCACCACCCATCCGCCCACACCCAGTTGCCGCGGACAGGAGCGGTCATGCCCGCCACGCACCATTCCTCAGCACCTCCGACCCGGCGCACGTCACCCGGCGCGCCACCCCCCGCGGACGAGGCCACCGCCGTCGGCCGCATACCCGTCCTCGACGTCCGCCCGCTGATCCAGCAGGGGCGCAGGCCCGCCAAAGCGGTCACCGGGGAGTCGTTCGAGGTCACCGCCACCGTCTTCCGCGAGGGCCATGACGCCGTCGCCGCCAATGTCGTCCTGAAGGACCCGAAGGGCCGACCCGGCCCCTGGACCCCGATGCGGGAGCTCGCCCCCGGTACCGACCGCTGGGGAGCCACCGTCACCGTCGACGGGAAACCGGGCCGCTGGACCTACCAGGTCGAGGCATGGGGAGATCCCGTCACCACCTGGCGCCACCACGCCCGGATCAAGATCCCGGCGGGCATCGACACCGATCTGGTCCTGGAGGAGGGCGCCCGGCTCTACGAACGGGCCGCCGCCGGGGTCCCGAAGGCAAAGAAGCGGGAAATCCTGCTGACCGCGGCCGCCGCCCTCCGCGACGAGGAACAGCCCGCCCCCTGGCGCCTGGCCGCCGCCCTCACGCCCGAGATCGACAAGGTGCTGGCCCGCCATCCGCTGCGGGAGCTGGTGACCGTCTCCGAGCCGCTGCCGCTGCTCGTCGAGCGCGAACGGGCCCTGTACGGCTCCTGGTACGAGTTCTTCCCCCGCTCCGAGGGCACACCCGAACGGCCCCACGGCACGTTCCGGACAGCCGCCCGCCGCCTGCCGAAGATCGCCGAGATGGGCTTCGACGTCGTCTACCTCCCCCCGATCCACCCCATCGGCACCACCTTCCGCAAGGGCCGCAACAACACCCTGGACCCCGCACCGGACGACGTCGGGGTGCCCTGGGCGATCGGCTCACCCGAAGGCGGGCACGACGCCGTCCACCCGGACCTGGGCACGATCGAGGACTTCCAGTGGTTCGTGGCCGAGGCCGGCCGCCACGGCCTGGAGATCGCCCTGGACTTCGCACTGCAGTGCTCCCCCGACCACCCCTGGGTGCAGAAGCATCCCGACTGGTTCCACCACCGGCCCGACGGCACCATCGCCTACGCCGAGAACCCGCCCAAGAAGTACCAGGACATCTACCCCGTCGCCTTCGACGCCGACATGCCCGGGCTGATCGCCGAGACCGTCCGGGTGCTGCGGCACTGGATGGACTGCGGAGTACGGATCTTCCGCGTCGACAACCCGCACACCAAACCGGTGGTCTTCTGGGAACGGGTCATCGCGGACATCAACCGCACCGACCCCGACGTGATCTTCCTCGCCGAGGCCTTCACCCGCCCCGCGATGATGCGCACCCTCGCCCAGATCGGCTTCCAGCAGTCCTACACCTACTTCACCTGGCGCACCAGCAAACAGGAACTCACCGACTACCTCACCGAACTCTCCGGCGAGTCCGCCGCCTACATGCGGCCCAACTTCTTCGCCAACACCCCCGACATCCTGCACGCCTACCTCCAGCACGGCCACCGCCCCGCCTTCGAGGCCCGGGCCGTGCTCGCCGCCACCCTCTCCCCCACCTGGGGCATCTACAGCGGCTACGAACTCTGCGAGAACACCCCCCTCAAAGAAGGCAGCGAGGAATACCTCGACTCCGAGAAGTACCAGCTCAAACCCCGCGACTGGACCCTCGCCGACACCGACGGCATCGCACCCCTCATCACCCGCCTCAACACCGTCCGGCGGAGCAGCCCGGCCCTGCGGCAGTTGCGCGACCTCCACTTCCACCACGCCGACCAGGAAGCGGTGATCGTCTACAGCAAGCGAAGCGGATCGAACACGGTTCTGGTGGTCGTCAACCTCGACCCCCACCACACCCAGGAGGCCACGGTCTCGTTGGACATGCCGCAACTCGGCCTGAACTGGCACGAGTCGGTGCCGGTGCGCGACGAGCTCACCGGTGAAACCTACAACTGGGGCAGGGCCAACTATGTGCGCCTGGAACCGGGTCACCGGCCCGCGCACATCCTCACCGTCCTGCGACCGTCCCCGCGGATCGGAGGGTCACCCATACAATGATCGTCAACGAACCCGTCCCGGACACCTTCGAGGACACACCGGCGAAGGACCGGGACCCGGACTGGTTCAAACGCGCCGTCTTCTACGAGGTCCTGGTCCGCTCGTTCCAGGACAGCAACGGCGACGGCATCGGCGACCTCAAGGGCCTGACCGCCAAGCTCGACTATCTGCAGTGGCTCGGCGTCGACTGCCTCTGGCTGCCGCCCTTCTTCAAGTCCCCGCTCCGGGACGGCGGTTACGACGTCTCCGACTACACCGCCGTACTCCCCGAGTTCGGTGACCTCGCCGACTTCGTGGAGTTCGTCGACGCCGCCCACCAGCGCGGCATGCGCGTCATCATCGACTTCGTCATGAACCACACCAGCGACCAGCACCCGTGGTTCCAGGAGTCCCGGAAGGACCCCGACGGGCCGTACGGGGACTACTACGTCTGGGCTGACGACGACAAGCAGTACCAGGGCGCGCGGATCATCTTCGTCGACACCGAGGTCTCCAACTGGACCTACGACCCGGTGCGCAAGCAGTACTACTGGCACCGGTTCTTCTCGCACCAGCCGGACCTCAACTACGAGAACCCGGCCGTCCAGGAGGAGATCCTCTCCGCGCTCCGCTTCTGGTTGGACCTGGGCATCGACGGCTTCCGGCTGGACGCGGTGCCGTACCTCTACCAGCGCGAGGGCACCAACTGCGAGAACCTCCCCGCGACCCACAACTTCCTGAAGCGGGTGCGCAAGGAGATCGACTCCCAGTACCCGGACACCGTGCTGCTGGCGGAGGCGAACCAGTGGCCGGAGGACGTCGTCGACTACTTCGGCGACTACGAGAAGGGGGGCGACGAATGCCACATGGCGTTCCACTTCCCCGTCATGCCGCGGATCTTCATGGCCGTACGCCGGGAATCCCGCTACCCCGTCTCGGAGATCCTCGCCAAGACCCCCGCCATCCCCTCCGGCTGCCAGTGGGGCATCTTCCTGCGCAACCACGACGAACTGACCCTCGAAATGGTCACCGACGAGGAACGCGACTACATGTGGGCCGAGTACGCGAAAGACCCGCGTATGCGCGCCAACATCGGCATCCGCCGCCGCCTCGCCCCCCTCCTGGACAACGACCGCAACCAGATCGAGCTGTTCACCGCACTGCTGCTCTCCCTGCCCGGCTCGCCGATCCTCTACTACGGCGACGAGATCGGCATGGGCGACAACATCTGGCTCGGCGACCGGGACGCCGTCCGCACCCCCATGCAGTGGACCCCCGACCGCAACGCCGGATTCTCCTCCTGCGACCCCGGACGCCTCTACCTGCCGACCATCATGGACCCCGTCCACGGCTACCAGGTCACCAACGTCGAGGCCTCCATGTCCTCGCCGTCCTCCCTGCTGCACTGGACCCGCCGGATGATCGAGATCCGCAAGCAGAACCCCGCCTTCGGGCTGGGGTCCTACACCGAGCTGCAGTCGTCGAACCCGGCGGTGATCGCGTTCCTGCGGGAGTACGAGGACGACCTGGTCCTCTGCGTGCACAACTTCTCCCGGTTCGCCCAGCCGACGGAGCTGGACCTCAGACGCTTCAACGGCCGGCATCCGGTGGAGCTGTTCGGCGGGGTCCGGTTCCCGGCGATCGGCGAGCTGCCCTACCTGCTCACCCTGGCCGGGCACGGCTTCTACTGGTTCCGGCTGCGCGCGGACGCGGCCTAGGACAGCGGACCCGGCACGGTCCACCCCGGGCGGCGGCGGTTGGTTTCCTCCGGCCCGCCCGGGGCACGCATCAGTAACGCCCCCGACGACCCGGGGAAAGGACGTACCGCCATGGCGGAAACGGTCAGCCCCTCCACGCCCGCTCTTCTCGCCTCGCTCGACCCCCTGCTGCGCGAGTGGCTGCCCCGGCAGCGCTGGTTCGCCGGCAAGGGGTCCCCGGTCACCGGCTTCTCCCCGGTGGCCGAGACCGAACTCCTGCCCTCGGACGGCGGGCTGGGCCTGCGCCATCTGCTGGTCCGCGCCCATCAGCCGCCCGCCCCGGCCGAGGCCGGCGACTGCTACCAGCTCCTCATAGGCGTGCGCGAGGCGCTGCCACCCCGGCTGGCGCCCGCGCTGATCGGACACGTGACCGAGGGCCCGCTGGCCGGACAGACGGTCTACGACGCCCTGTACGACCCCCGGCCCGCCGAGATGCTCCTGGAGGCCCTGCGCACCCGGGCCCGGATCGGCGGACTGCGCTTCGAGAGCGACCCAAGCCAGGAGATACGCGACGGGCTGGTGGCCCGGCTGATGACCGGCGAGCAGTCCAATTCCTCGGTCGTCTACGGAGATACGTTCATCCTGAAGCTGTTGCGCCGGGTGGTGCCCGGCGTCAACCCCGACCTGGAGATCCCCCTGGCCCTGGCCCGCGAGGGCTGCGCCCGGGTGCCCGCGCCGACGGCCTGGCTGCGGGCGGAGCCGGCCGACAAACCCGGCGAGCCGTACGTCCTGGCCGTCCTGCAGCCCTTCGTGCGCGGCGCGACCGACGGCTGGGAGCTGGCGCTGCGCGAGCTGGCGAAGGGCGAGGACTTCGCGGCCGAGGCGCGGGCGCTGGGGCGGGCCACCGCCGAGGTGCACATGGCGCTGGCCCGGGCACTGCCGACCGTGACCGTCGGCCACAGCCAGCTGGAGCCGCAGGTCGCGGGCATGGTCGAGCGGCTGGCGGCGGCCGTGCAGGCGGTGCCGGCGCTGCGGCCGTACGAGGACGGGCTGCGGTCCGCCTACACCGCGCTGGGCGACCTGGCCGCCGAGGGCCGTACCTGGACCGCCCAGCGGGTCCACGGCGACCTGCACCTGGGGCAGTGCCTGCGCGCACCGTCCGGGGAGTGGTCGCTGATCGACTTCGAGGGGGAGCCGGCCCGCCCGCTGGCCGAGCGCCGGATGCCGCAGCCGCCGGTGCGGGACATCGCCGGGATGCTGCGCTCCTTCGACTACGCGGCCCACTCGGTGACCCCGCCGGCCCCCGGCTGGGCGCGGGTGTGCCGGGCGGCCTACTGTTCCGGCTACGCCGAGATCACCGGCGTCGACCCGCGCACCGATCCCGTCCTGCTGCGGGCCTACGAGACCGACAAGGCCGTCTACGAGGTCGTCTACGAGGCCCGGCACCGCCCCGACTGGCTTCCCGTCCCACTGTCGGCCGTACACCGCCTGGCCACCTCCGACCCGACCTGATCTCCGGGAGACGCGTCCGTGACCTCCATGAACCCCGTGTCCGTAGCCCCCGGCGACCGCGAACGGCTGCTGCAGGGCACCCATCACGACCCGCACTCGGTGCTGGGCGCGCATCCCGTCCCGGGCGGGATCGCCGTCCGCGCGTTCCGCCCGTACGCCCGCGCGGTGACGGCCGTGGCGGGGAAGGGTCTGCGGGCCGCGCTGCACGACGACGGCGACGGTTTCTTCTCCGCGCTGCTGCCCGTCTCCGAGGTGCCGGTCTACCGGCTGCTGGTGGAGTACGAGGGGACGGTCCAGGAGACCGAGGACGCGTACCGCTTCCTGCCCACCCTCGGCGATCTGGACCTGCACCTGATCGGCGAGGGCCGGCACGAGCGGCTGTGGGAGGTGCTCGGTGCGCGTCCGACGACCCACCAGGGCGTGCCGGGCACCCGGTTCTCGGTGTGGGCGCCGAACGCGCGGGGGGTGCGGCTGGCCGGGGGTTTCAACTTCTGGGACGGCACCGGGTACCCGATGCGCTCGCTCGGCTCCTCGGGGATCTGGGAGCTGTTCCTGCCGGGTGTCGGCGCGGGCGAGCTGTACAAGTTCGACATCACCCGCCCGGACGGCTCCCGGACGCTGCGGGCGGATCCGATGGCCCGGCACACGGAGGTGCCGCCGCAGACGTCGTCGATCGTGCACGCCTCCCATCACGAGTGGACGGACGCGGAGTGGATGGCGCACCGGGGCGACACCCCCGTCCACGAGGCCCCCTTCTCGGTCTACGAGGTGCACCTGCCGTCCTGGCGCCCCGGCCTGACCTACCGCGAACTGGCCGAGCAACTGCCCGCCTACGTCGCCGACCTGGGCTTCACGCATGTGGAGCTGATGCCGGTCGCCGAGCATCCCTTCGGCGGCTCCTGGGGCTACCAGGTCACCGGCTTCTACGCGCCGACGGCCCGGCTCGGCACCCCCGACGACTTCAAGCACCTGGTCGACGCCCTGCACCGGGCGGGCATCGGGGTGCTGATGGACTGGGTGCCGGCGCACTTCCCGCGGGACGACTGGGCGCTCGCGGAGTTCGACGGCCGCCCGCTGTACGAGCACGCCGACCCGCTCCGCGCCGCGCACCCCGACTGGGGCACCCTGGAGTTCGACTTCGGCCGCCGTGAGGTGCGCAACTTCCTGGTGGCGAACGCCGTGTACTGGTGCGAGGAGTTCCACATCGACGGGCTGCGGGTGGACGCGGTCGCCTCGATGCTCTACCTCGACTACTCGCGCGAGCCGGGTCAGTGGACGCCGAACGAGCACGGCGGCCGGGAGAACCTGGACGCGGTGGCGTTCCTGCAGGAGATGAACGCGACGGTCTACCGCCGGGCGCCGGGCGTGGTGACGATCGCGGAGGAGTCGACGGCCTGGGAGGGCGTGACCCGCCCCACCGACAGCGGCGGTCTCGGCTTCGGGCTGAAGTGGAACATGGGCTGGATGCACGACTCGCTGGAGTACATGTCCCATGAGCCGGTGCACCGCAGGTACCACCACCACGAGATGACCTTCTCGATGGTGTACGCGTACAGCGAGAACTACGTCCTGCCCATATCCCACGACGAGGTCGTGCACGGCAAGCGCTCGCTCGTCTCGAAGATGCCGGGCGACTGGTGGCAGCAGCGCGCCGACGACCGTGCCTACCTGGCCTTCATGTGGGCCCACCCGGGCAAGCAACTGCTCTTCATGGGACAGGAGTTCGCCCAGGGCGCGGAGTGGTCGGAGGCGACCGGCCCCGACTGGTGGCTCCTCGACCCCGGCTATGGCGCCGAGGCCGACCACCGGGGCGTGCGTGACCTGGTCCGCGACCTCAACACGGTGTACCGGGCGACCCCGGCCCTGTGGCAGCGGGACACGGCACCCGCCGGTTTCCAGTGGATCGTGGGGGACGCGGCGGAGGACAACGTCTTCGCCTTCCTCCGCCTGGACGCCGAGGGCACGCCCCTGCTCTCCGTCTCCAACCTCTCCTCCGTCGTCCGCCACGACTACCGCCTCGGCGTCCCGGACGAGATCCCCGCCTGGCACGAGACCCTCAACACGGACGCGACGGCCTACGGCGGCAGCGGCGTCACCAACCCCGACCCGGTGAAGCCGGAGCCGCAGAGCGCCCATGGCCGCCCGGCAAGCATCCGCCTGACCCTGCCGCCGCTGGCCACGGTGTGGCTGCGGCCGGCGTAGGACCATCGGCTGGGCCCAGCGGGCGTCACTCCGCGGGCTCGGCCAACGATTCGACCAGTTCCGGGAGTTCACGGAGCGTACGGAGAGTTCGCGGCACCTCTCGGACGATCGCGTCGGCCTGCCCTCGACTGAACACGAAACGCACATCGCCCTCTCGGGCTTTGTCGGCCACCAGATCCAGTGTCTCCCGTGCGCGCCGGGTCTCGTCGAGCAGTCTGCCGACACGGACGCGCACCTCATCGGCGAGCTGCTCCAGAGGGGAGGAGCCGTCGGGAGCGGGCGCGTGCCCGGGCTGCCGCGAGGCCTCGGGGGCCTGGTCCGCGCCAGCCGCCTGCAACGGCTCGGGCGTGGGTGTGGGGGTGGGCTCAATCCCGTGCAGGTTCCCAGAAACACTCGGCAATCCAGGCGACACCGGGTGCGGCTCGGCCGGCATCGCGTCGCCAGTGGGTGCGTTGGGCGGGCTTCCGTCGCCCGCGCCGAGTGTGGAGCGCGGCTGCGCCGGATGGGCGCGCGGCGCGGGCGGTTTGTTCAGGCGTTTTCCGGTCTCCTTGGGGAACTCGCGGTTGAACCAGGCTCCCTTCATGGGCTCGTACAACAGTTCACCGCTCCGACTGACCTTGCGCGGGGGGCGGTCCTGATCCATGGCCTTGGCGAGCTCCCGTAGCACCGCCACGGCCTGGATCCTGCTGTTGTTCCGCAGAGCGTTCAGGGCGTTGCGTACCGTCCGGCGTACGCGGGTCGCCTCCGTGCCGTCGTCTTCGTCGGACTTCTGCCCGGTCAGCGAGCCCCGGTCGGCATCGATGAGACCGTAGGCGGCCAGCCAGTGGGCGGCGCGATAGCTCACCAATTCCTCGAAGGCGTCCTCGTCGGTCTCAGCGGACGCGAGGAGGTCCCGCAGCAGACGGCCCGATAGTTTGATGCCGCCCCGCACATCGCCCACCTGGAACATCTCACCGATGCGCGGATTCCAGGCCTTCGGGTAGCTCTCGGAGGTGAGGGCGGACCATGCACGGGCGCGACGGGCCACTTCGGGGGCGGTGAGCTGGGAGGGTGGCGACTCACTGAGCGCGCGCCGGATCAGGAACTGCTTTTCCCGGTCAACGGGGAAGAGCTCGCCGAGCAGCATCATCGAGCGTAGGTCTCTGAGTTCACTCACCGTGGCGTCGCTCGGCGCGCCCGGCAGTTCGCTGATCGGCGCGGCCCCCGAGAGCACCTCCGCGGTCCTCTCGTCCAGACATCCCGCTGCCACGTACGCGCCGAGGACGCTGCGCGCGACGGCCCGGCTGCGGTCATTCTGCTCGAACTCCAAGGGCGGGTGCACATGGTCACGCCGGTTGCTCATTTGCACGATGCGGTACAGGCGGCGCGGTGTGGGGCTGCCCACCACAAGGTGCGCCTCGACCACGGCGACCTTCTTGGCCTGCACTGCTCGGAGCAGATTGTCGGGATTCCAGTGGTCGACGGTGCCGTACTCATCATTGAGGGTCTCGGACAGCCGTGCCAGCCAGTCAGAGGGGTCGAAAACGAGACTCTCACCCTCGCCGCCCAGCTTTTTCAGGGGTACGCCGGTCAGCACCTCCGCGGAGGAGAGACCGAAGAGCTCATGCCGCTCCTTCGTACGGTTGTTTCCACGAACGGCCATCCATCCCCAGTGTTCGACGGGATGCAGCGGCCGCCCGTGCTCATCCGCCAGCGGCGGCTCTTCGAGCTGGAACTGCTGGGCGATGAAGAGGCCGGGTTCCTGCTGACCGTTGAGTACGAGGTCCTGTTTCAGTACATACGGGCGGTGACCGACCCGTTTCTCCAGAGCCTCCGCCGCCTGGTGCACATTGGCGATCAGCTCCGCCCTGCTGGGCACATCACTGCGCAAGGCGGCGTACGCCTCTTCCTGCCCGTCGGCGTTCGCCGTCGTCCAGGGGTACACCCGGGCGAGCGCCCTCCGCTGGCCCGTCAGCCCCGACGGATCGGCAGGCGAATGCCAGGCCGAACTGATCCGCTCGTTGTTCTCCCAGACAACGCCCCCGGCCCCGTGCATCCGCACCGCGACAACCGTCGCCTCGCCAGCGTCCGTGGTGATGCGCCGCAGAGCACTCTCCAACAGGCGGCGGCGCCCCACAGGGTCCGGCAACCCCAGCAGACCGACCAGGTCCACGAGAAACGGTGCAATATTGGCGAGCGCCTCCCGAGGAACGTTGACTCCCGGCGTGTCCACCGCGGCCTGAATCCATTCCTCCTGCTGCTCCCTGGAAGCAGGAAGCGGAAAGGGACGCTCATTCTCGACCATCGGATCCCCCTTCTACGGAAAGGCTTTCATCCAGAGACTGACAGGAAAGCATCCAGGGGAGGACCGAACGGCACATTGAGTGCCACTTCCGATCGAAATCGACCGGAAGTGCACATCGCTATTTTACAAAGTTATCGATGACGGTCACGATCAGGGGCAGGAAAGGAAGCATCATGGTCAGGCGTCCCCGCCGCCTCTGCCGCCGCTCCATCTCCTCGACGCACCCGCGTATCCCCTCGGCACTGCGCTTCACCTCGACCACCTGCCGATTCAGCTCGACCAACTGCCGATTCAGCTCGGCCACCTGCTTACTCAAGGCGTCCGTTTGGCCAGGCGCGAACGAATCATCGTTCCCGGGTGCGGGCATGAAATTTCCTTAGATGTGCTCTCCGGCGCCGGGCACTCCGCCCGACACCAACCGAGTCTCCCCGGCAGCCAGCACACCGTCCATCACCCGCCCCGAATTGATTGCCTCTTTACGCAACTTCCCGGTTACGTCAGAGCTTGACCCGTTCGCATCACCAGAAATGAAAAGTGGTGGCCAACGCTTCGGATTGCCAAGCACCAAAGGCTCGATACGGCATTCCCTTTCCGAACGTGTGAGCCCCGAACGGAAAGAGAAAAGTAGCCACAGAAAAGAGTTGCGACAGCGGAGAAGAAGTGCTAGCCGCAGCGCGTCTGTTCGGTCAGCGCCCTCGGCAGGTCCCCGGTGTGCAGCACCCCCAGGCGCTGGGTCGCGCGGGTCAGGGCCACGTACAGGTCGCTGGTGCCGTAGCGGCCCGGTTCCACCACCAGGACCGAGTCGAATTCCAGTCCCTTGGCCTGGCGTGGGTCGAGGAGGACGACGGTCCGGGTCAGGTCGGGTTCGGCGCCGGCCGTGACGCCGTCCAGGCGGGTGGCGAGGGCGCGGTGCAGGTCGCGGGGGGCGATCACGGCCAGCCGGCCCTCCGCCGGGGTGAGTTCGGCGACGGCCTTCTCGACGGCGCCGGGGAGGTCGTCCGTGGCGCGCACCCAGGGCCGTACGCCCGTCGACCGGACCGAGCTCGGGGGTTCGAACCCCGGGTGCTCGGCGCGGACCACGGCCGCCGCGAGGTCCATGATCTCGGACGGGGTGCGGTAGTTGACGCCGAGGCGGGTGTGGTCCCAGCGGTCCTCCACATAGGGTTCGAGGATCTTCGACCAGGAGCCGACGCCCGCCGCCTCCGCGGTCTGGGCCGGGTCACCGACCAGGGTCATCGAGCGGGTCGGGCTGCGCCGCATCAGCAGCCGCCAGGCCATCGGCGACAGCTCCTGCGCCTCGTCGACGATGATGTGCCCGAACGCCCAGGTGCGGTCGGCCGCCGCCCGCTCGGCCGCGCTGCGGAAGTCCTCCTCCTCCTGGCGCTCGGCGAACCGCTCGGCGTCGATGATGTCGTGCGCGGAGAGCACCTCGGAGGCGTCGGGGTCGCCGTCCTCCTTGTCGTCGAACTCGTAGGTGCGGGAGGCGTAGGAGACGTCGAGGACGCCCTGGGCGTAGGCGATCTGGGTCTCGCGTTCGCGCTCGGCGCGGGCCCGGGCGATCCGCTCGTCGACGCCGAGCAGCTCGGCCGCCTCGTCCAGGAGGGGCACGTCCGAGACCGTCCAGGTCCGCGTCACCGGGCGGCGGACCGCGGCCGCGTCCTCGGCGCTCAGGTAGCCCTCGGGACCGGCGAGGAAGTCGGCGACCAGGCGCTGCGGGGTCAGCCGCGGCCACAGCTGGTCGATGGCGGACCACACCTCGGGGTTCTCGGCGAGTTCGTCGCGGATCTGGGTGACGTCGGAGGGGTCCAGCAGGCTGCTGCCGTCGAACGGGTCGGTGCCCACGCGTTCGGCGTACAGGTCGGTGAGGGTGTTGAGGATGTGGCCCTCGAAGTGCTCGCGGGCCACGTTGTGCGGGAGCCGGGCGGCGCGGGTGCGCTCGCGGGCCATGTTCACCAGGCCGTCGTCGAGCATCAGCACCTCACGGTCGTGCTCGACGGTGAGGACCGGGTCGGGCAGCGCCTGCCGGTCGCGTACGACGGCGGCGAGCACGTCGGCCATGTCCGCGCGGCCCTTCACGGCGGCGGCCTCGGGGGTGTCGGGCGCCGTCGCCCTGACGCCGGGGAACAGCTCGCCGACCGTCGCCAGCAGCACCCCCGTCTCGCCCAGCGAGGGCAGCACCTCGCCGATGTAGCCGAGGAAGGCGGGGTTGGGGCCGACGATCAGGACCGCCCGCTTGGCGAGCAGCTCCCGGTACTCGTAGAGAAGGAAGGCGGCGCGGTGCAGCGCGACCGCGGTCTTGCCCGTCCCCGGGCCGCCCTCGACCACCAGGACGCCCCGGTACGGCGCCCGGATGATCTCGTCCTGCTCGGCCTGGATGGTCTGCACGATGTCGGTCATCCGGCCGGTGCGGGCCGAGTTGAGCGCGGCGAGCAGCACCGCGTCGCCGGACGGGTCCTCGTGGCCGGTGCGTTCCCGGTCGCCGAGGTCGAGGATCTCGTCGTGCAGGGCGGAGACCCGGCGGCCGTCGGTGGCGATGTGCCGGCGGCGGCGCAGGCCCATTGGGGTGTGGCCGGTGGCGAGGTAGAAGGGGCGGGCGACCTCGGCCCGCCAGTCGACGAGGACGGGGGTGCGCTCGGCGTCGTCCAGGCGCAGCCCGATCCGGCCGATGTGGTGCTTCGCGCCGGACGTCAGGTCGATCCGGCCGAAGCACAGCGAACCGTCCACCGCGTTCAGCGCGGCGAGCAGCCCGGAGCGCTCGGCGACCAGGATGTCCCGCTCCAGGCGGGCCTGCATCGGCTTGTCGCCGAGGGCGAGGGCGTCCGCGACCGAGTCCTCCGTGTCGCCGCGCAGGGCGTCCACCCGTGCGTACAGTCCATCGATGAATTCCTGCTCGTCGCGCAATTCATCGTCTGGAAATTCGGTGTTTGACAATTCCGCTCCCGGCCGGATATACTGTGCCCACTGAACTTCTCCGTGACTCGACCCGAATTATTCTCGGCCTGAAGTCACGAACTGTTGAATATACGCAGAGAAATCCCCCGAGCGCAATTGCTCGGGGGATTCTTCGTATAACCGGCCGGTTCAGCCCAGCACGTCGGACAGCTCCTCGAGCAGCCGCCGCTTGGGCCGGGCGCCCACCATCGACCGCACCGGCTCACCGCCCTGGAACACCATGAACGTCGGCATCGACAGCACCTTGTAGGCGTTCGTCGTCTCCGGATTGGTGTCCACGTCCAGCTGCACCACCTTCAGCCGCTCGCCCTCCTCGGCCGCGAGGGCCGTGAGCACCGGCCCCATCTGCCGGCACGGCGGGCACCAGTCGGCGGTGAACTCCACCAGCACCGGCAGCTCCGCCCCGATCACCTCCGCCGCGAAGTCCGCGTCCGTCACCTCGGCCACACCCGCCGCCTTGATCATTGCCTGGGTCCTCCCAGTTCACAGGTCGGCTCCGGACCCCCCGGAACCAACGCCTCGGCGGCCAGCTCGTCCCGCGCCCGCACGGCCCGCGCCAGCTGGGCCCCGACCGTCGCCCGCACGGCCTGCAACTCGCCGATGAGCGAGTCCAGCTCCGCCAGCTTGCGCCGGTAGACCGCGAGCGACGCCGGGCAGGTGTCGCCCTCCGGGTGCCCGGCCCGCAGGCACTCCACGAACGGCCGGGTCTCCTCCAGCTCGAACCCGAAGTCCTGCAGCGTCCGGATCTGCGTGAGCAGCCTCAGATCGCTCTCGTCGTACGTCCGGTGGCCGTTCTGGGCCCGCCGCGCGGGCAGCAGCCCGCGCGCCTCGTAGTACCGCAGGGCGCGCGTGGTGGTTCCGGCCCGTGCGGCCAGCTCGCCGATTCGCATGCCTACGACCGTAAGACCTGACGCCGACGTCAAGACAAGGTCGGCTGGACCCCCGCCGATTCCTCGACCTCCAGCAGCGAGGCGCTCTGCCGCTCCTCGTCGAAGGCCCTGCGCCCGCCGCGCAGCCCGAACAGCCGCTTGGCCAGGGCGATGTAGAGCACCGCGAGGATGTTCAGCACCAGCGTCGCGATCTTCAGATAGCTGACCTTCTCGGTGAGCTCGTAGATCTCCAGCGGCAGGAAAGCAGCGGTGGCGACCACCGTCAGGTACTCCGCCCACCGCTTGGCGTACCAGAGCCCGACCGCCTCGACGAGTTCGATCAGCGCGTACGCCAGCAGCAGTACGGCCACCAGCAGCAGCGTGGAGTGCTTGTAGCCGAAGGCCTTCTGGATGGAGCCGACGACCGGTGAGTGGTCGAGGTCGTAGTGGAAGTGCCTGAAGACCGGCCGGAAGGTGTCCAGGTACTCGTTGAACAGCCGCCGTACCGCGTCCTGGCTGTTGCTGAACTTCCACACCGCGACCGCCACCAGCACGATGAACACCCCGCGCACGGCCCGCTCGATCGCCAGGAAGCGCAGGATGAACAGGTCCCGCAGCACCTTCCCGCGCGGCACCAGCGGGGCGTCGGCCGCCGGACCCGAGCCGTGCGGCTCGCCGAGCACGAAGTCGCCGCACCGCAGACACCGCCAGGCCTCCCCGACCGCGGTCTGGGTGTGCAGCCGCACCCGCAGCCGGGGATCGTCCGGGGCATAGGTCACATGCCCCTTGCGCGCGCAGTGCCGCCGGTCCCAGTCGATCGTCATCCCCCGTGCCTCCACATACCGACGTGCCGTTCCCGTTGGACAGGAACGGCACGTTAGTGGATACGGCCGAGCGGCGGGGCCGAGGGGTCGGCGCATCTGTGGAGACGGGGCGGACCGGGCGGCTGGGTCACGGGGGGAGTTCCCAGCCGCCCGGAGTACGGTGACCGGACGGCCGGCCCGGGTTCAGGCCGGGCCGGACGTCCGGCGGCTTTTTGGCTGCTGCGGAGCAGCGCCCCGTCAGGGGCGCGGGGCTGTGCCGATATGCGGCTCCGCCGGGTGGCGCGCCCAGCCCCCACCGGCCTGCGGCCGACCGCGACGGCGCACTACGCCTTCGCCAGTTCCTCGCGCTGCTCGGGAAGGTCGGGCGTAACCACCGGCTCCCCGTCATCGAGCAGCGTCTTCTCGTCGAACGGCAGCTCACCGGCGAGCACCTGCCGCACCCGCGCCTTGTCGATCTCCTTGGTCCAGGTGCCGATCAGGACGGTGGCGACCGCGTTGCCGGCGAAGTTGGTCAGCGCGCGGGCCTCGCTCATGAACCGGTCGATGCCGACGATCAGACCGACGCCGTCCACCAGCGCGGGCTTGTGCGACTGGAGGCCGCCGGCCAGCGTGGCGAGGCCGGCGCCGCTGACGCCCGCCGCGCCCTTCGAGGCCAGCAGCAGGAAGAGCAGCAGCGGGATCTGCTCACCGACCGACATCGGCGTACCGAGGGCGTCGGCGATGTACAGCGACGCCATGGTCATGTAGATCATGGTGCCGTCGAGGTTGAACGAGTACCCGGTCGGCACGGTGATGCCGACGACGGGCTTGCTGACACCCAGGTGCTCCATCTTCGCGATGAGCCGTGGCAGCGCGGACTCGGAGGAGGAGGTGGACAGGATCAGCAGGAACTCACGGGCGAGGTACTTGAACAGCGTGAAGATGTTGAGCCCGGAGACGATCCGCAGGACCGCGCCGAGCACCACGAAGACGAACAGCGCGCAGGTGATGTAGAAGCCGAGCATCAGGACGGCGAGGCTCTTGAGCGCGTCGAGCCCGGCGGACCCGACCACGGCGGCGATCGCACCGAACGCACCGATCGGCGCGGCCCACATGACCATGCCCAGGATGCGGAAGACGAGCCGCTGGATGTGCTCGACACCCCGCAGCACCGGCTGCCCGGCCGACCCCATGGCCTGCAGCGCGAACCCGGCGAGCAGCGCGATGAGCAGCGTCTGCAGCACCTGGCCCTCGGTGAAGGCGGAGACGAAGGTGGTCGGGATGATCGACAGCACGAAGTCGACGGGGCCGAGCGCCTCGGAGTCGACCTGGGCGTGTCCGGTGGCCTTGAGGGCGTTGGTGATGTGCAGCCCGTCACCGGGGTGCAGGATGTTGCCGACCACCAGACCGATGGTCAGCGCGACCAGGGACATCACCAGGAAGTAGCCGAGCGCGATACCGCCGACGGCGCCGACCTTGGCGGCCTTCCGTACGGATCCGATCCCGAGCACGATCGTGCAGAAGATGATCGGCGAGATCATCATCTTGATGAGATTGACGAAACCGGTACCGAGGGGCTTGAGCTCCACCCCGGCGTCGGGCCAGATGAGCCCCACGGCGATACCGAGGGCGACCGCAACGATCACCGCGATGTACAGGTAGTGGGTGCGGTCTTTCTTCACGGCGGGTGTTGCCGTAGGCGTCGTCGTCACGGCTCGCCTCCTTGACGTCTTCGTCGGTATGACCGGCGTGCGGCTCACGTCCGGGGGATGTGGGGGATGCCGTGACTATCTCCCGTTCTGTGAGGGCGGTCACCCTTCCGTTCATTTAGTTCGCGCCTGACCCAGGAGGCACACTGCTGACATGCGCTTCCCGCACGTCCCCCGCCCCCGCAGCCTGGCCGGCCAGCTCTTCGCGATGCAGGCCGTGCTGATAGCGGTGCTGGTCGCCGGGTACGCGCTCTTCACGTACGTCAGCGACCGCCACCAGGCGGAGGAGGCGGCGACCCAGCGGGCCACGACGGTGGCACGGTCGGTGGCGGACGCGCCGTCGGTCCCCGCGGCGATCCACACGACGAACCCCTCGGGGCTGCTGCAGCCCTATGCCCTCCAGGTCATGCGGGACACCAAGGTCGACTTCATCACGATCATGACCCCGGACGGCATCCGCTGGACCCATCCCGAGCAGAAGGAGATCGGCAGGCACTACCTGGGCCACATCGAGGCGGCCCAGCAGGGCCACACCTACAGCGAGACCTACAAGGGCACCCTCGGTGCGTCGGTGCGCACCGTGACGCCCGTGTGGGACGACGGCCGGGTGATCGGCCTGGTGAGCGCCGGCATCAAGGTGGAGGCGATCAGCCAGCGGGTCCAGGAGCAGGTGACGGCGCTGCTGGGGGTGGCGGCGGGCGCCCTGCTGCTGGGCGCGCTGGGCACGTACGTCATCAACGCGCGCCTGCGCCGCCACACCCACGGCATGAACGCCGCCGAGCTGAGCCACATGCACGACTACCACCAGGCGGCGCTGCACGCGGTGCGCGAGGGGCTGCTGATGCTGGACGGTCAGTACCGGGTGGCGCTGATCAACGACGGGGGCCGGGAGCTGCTGGGGGTGGGTCCGGAGGGGGAGGTCGTGGGCCGCTCGGTGGCGGACCTCGGGTTGCCCGCCCCACTGACCGGCGCGCTGCTGGCCTCCGAGCCCCGGGTGGACGAGGTGCACCTGACGGCGGACCGGGTGCTGGTGGTCAACACCTCCCCGGTGTCGGGCGGCGAGCGCCGCGGCACCGTGCTCACGCTCCGGGACGTCACCGAACTCCAGTCCCTGATGGGCGAGTTGGACTCCGAGCGGGGCTTCACGCAGGCGCTGCGCTCGCAGGCCCACGAGGCGGCGAACCGCCTGCACACGGTGGTGTCGCTGATCGAACTCGACCGGGCGTCGGAGGCGGTCGACTTCGCGACGGCGGAGCTGGAGCTGGCGCAGGCGCTGACCGACCAGGTGGTGGCGGCGGTCAGCGAACCCGTCCTCGCCGCCCTGCTGCTGGGCAAGACCGCCCAGGCGAACGAGCGGGGGGTGGAGCTGGTGGTCTCGGACGAGAGCCGGCTGGATGACGGTTTGCTACCGGAGAGCCTGTCGGCGCGCGATCTGGTCACCATCCTCGGCAACCTGATCGACAACGCGGTGGACGCGGCCCAGGGGACGGTACGGGCACGCGTGACGGTGACCGCGTACGCGGAGGACGCCGAGTTGGTGATACGGGTGACGGACACGGGTGCGGGGGTCGACCCCGCCCACGCCGAGCTGGTCTTCGAGCGCGGCTTCTCGACGAAGCCGGCCGGACCGGGCGGCCGGGGCCTGGGGCTGGCCCTGGTCCGCCAGGCGGTCGTCCGGCTGGACGGCACCCTGGCGGTGACGGAGGCGCCGGAGGGCGGCGCGGTGTTCGAGGTACGGCTGCCGTTGCGGGCGTCGGTGGCGGGGGGCGAGGTGCGATGACCGGGGAGCCGATCAGAGTCCTGGTCGTCGAGGACGACCCGGTGGCCGCGGACGCGCATGTCCTGTACGTGGGCCGGGTGCCGGGGTTCGCGGCGGTGGGCAAGGCGCACACCGGGGCGGAGGCGCGGCGGATCCTCGACCGGGTGCCGGTGGATCTGCTGCTGCTCGATCTGCACCTGCCGGACGTGCACGGTTTGCAGTTCGCGCGCTCGCTGCGGGCGGCCGGGCATCAGGCGGACGTCATAGCGGTGACGTCGGCGCGGGACCTGGCGGTGGTGCGGGAAGGGGTCTCGCTGGGTGTCGTCCAGTACGTCCTGAAGCCGTTCACCTTCGCGACGCTCCGCGACCGGCTGACCCGCTACGCGGAGTTCCGGGCGGCGGCGGGCGAGGCGAGCGGGCAGGACGAGGTGGACCGGGCCCTGGCCGCTCTGCGGGCGCCGTCGCCTGCGGCGCTTCCGAAAGGCCTGAGCGCGCCGACGCTGGAGCGCGTGACGCTCGCGTTGCGGGAGTCCCAGGAGGGGCTGACCGCGACGGCGCTGGCGGAGAGCGTGGGGATCTCACGGATCACGGCTCGGCGCTACCTGGAGCACCTGGTGGAGGCGGGACGGGCCGGGCGGAGTCCGTTGTACGGGCAGGTGGGGCGGCCGGAGTTGGTTTATCGGTGGGGGCGACGGTGAGCCTGTCGGCTCTGGCGCTGGCTTGGGTGGCTTCGGTGGGGGCGCCGGCTCGGGAGAAGGCGTCGGCGGCTTGACGCTCCCGCCCGGTGAACCCACCGGGCCGCGGCGGCAGGGAGGCCAACGCCTCCGGCGCCGCCGCGGCCTGCTGGATCACGACCTGGACCCCGACCACCTCACGCAGAAAGACCCCGCCACGGAAGTCGGAGTGATCGCCGTTGTACCAGGCGGCCGCACTCCCCGGCGCGTACCGCTCCATGGCAGCCGCGACGGCTCCGGCAACCCGCGGATCGCCGCCGAGCAGCTCCGCAACCCGGTCACCCCAGTCCCGTAACGCCTCCGGCCGCCGCCCCGGACCGTCCGCTGCCTCGGCCAGCGCCCGCCCGGCGTCCCCACCCGCGCCCTCTTCCAGGGCAGCCGGCAAAGCCGCAAAGCCGCTCTCATGCGCCGTCCCGTCCCCCGACGCCCCCTGCCGCGTGACCGTCAACGGTACGGCGGTACGGCGTCAGGCCGGGGTCCGTGCCGGGCTCGCCGGCCTCATGTACAGCAGGACCTGCGCTCCGAGCCCCACCACCGCGAGCGCCTCCAGCGCCGACAGGCCGACCAGCAGCACGCCGCCGTCCCCGCCCGCCCAGAACACCACCAGCGCGGCCAGCGGCACCGCGCAGAACGCCGTCAGATCGATCACGGCCTGGATGGTCTTACGGGTCCGCCGCCGGGCGTCGGTCCGGTGGTAGGCCTCCCAGCCGAAGGTGGGGAATTCCCCCTCAGCCGACGCCAGTCGGGCGAGCCGCGGCCCCAACTCGTCCCGCACGTAGTACCCGATCGCCGAGATCTTCTCGTCGTTGACCAGGTACGTCCACCCGAGGACGACACACACCGGAGGCAACGCCAGCAGCATCGACGCCTGCTTGGCCTGCGCGGCAGCCGCGATGACGGCGGCGACAACGCCAAGCGTGACGTACAGCAGATTGTCCCGGAACCCGATCCGTGCCTTCTGCTCGTCCTTGACCGTCTGGTACTCGGCGAGCAGCAGCTGCCCGACGGTGACGCCTTGCTCCGGCATACGGCTCTCCCCACCCCAAAGGCCGACTCGCGCCGGACGACCATATCGCCTCCGACCTGCCCGTTCTCTCTCTCGCTCGTTTTTTCCTACCACTGGTGTTACGTTTTGTGAGTGAGCAGTCATGCCGTCTCCCCCACGCCGGAGCGGGCCGGCAAACGGTCCGTGTCCCTCCCCCAGTCGTTGATAAAGGAAATCGAGGCCAGGACGGGCAGGACGGGTTTCTCAGCCGTCGTGTCCGAGGCCCTGGAACAGTGGCTGGCCATGGCCAAGCTGCGTGAGGTCATCGAGGCCGACGAGCAGGAGTTCGGCCCGGTCGGTGCCGACGCCCTGCGGCGTGCGGAGGACGAGTGGTAAGCAAGCGTCTCAAGGCCCAGGGCAAGGCTGGAGGAACGCTGGTCCTGGACGCGCAGGGGCTCTCCCTCCACGTTGACGGCGACGAGCAGATGCGCGCCCGGATCAAGGCGGCAGAGCTGAACGGCCGTCGAGTCGCCTTGTCCGCCCTCACTCCACTCGAAGTCCGGCGCGCAGGACAGGCAGGCCGTCGCCTGGCGTTCCTGCTGTCCCGCTTCGACGTCAAACCCGTCGACGAGGCCGTCCTGCGCGCCGCGGCCCTCCTCCTGGACACGACGGGCCTGGACACTCACGAATGTCTGGTCGACGCGGTGGTGGTCGCCACCGCGGCCCTCTGCGTGCCACCGGTACGGCTGGTGACGTCGGACGGCTCTCACATACCCAAGCTGTGCGCCGCCGCCCATGAGCTGCCGCAGCAGCCCTCGGTCGGCCTGATCACCGTCTGATCCTCCGCCTGAGCCGACGGGACCGCTTGACAGAGGAGTTGGCCCTATCTTGGACGGATGCCCGCGAACCAGCCCATCGCTGTCATCCTCACGGCGCTCCCCGTGGAATACGACGCCGTCCGCGCCCCTCTGACGGGCGGCATCAAGGAACTCGTCCATCACGACGGGACCCGCATGGAGGTGGGCTCGCTCGAAGGCACGTCCTGAGATCTGGCTGCGCCCGCAGGCCCTGTTCTTCGTCGGCGTCGCGGGCGGGCTCAAGGACGACATCGAGATCGGTGACGTCGTGGTCGGCACGAAGGTGTACGCAGTCCACGGCGGCAAGCAGACACCGGACGGCTTCCAGGCGCGTCCCGAGGTGTGGCACGGCTCGCACCGACTGCTGCAGGCGGCGCGCTCCGCGCTGCGGGACATGCCCGAGGTGCGAGGGCATCGCAAGCCGACCGCCGTCGGCGACGTCGTTCTGGCCGACGACAAGTCAGGCTTCGCCGCCCACATCCGCCACCACTGCAACGACGCCTGCGCGATCGAGATGGAGGGTTCGGGCGCCGCCCACGCGGCCCACCTGAACGGCCAGTTGGACGCCCTCGTGATCCGCGGCATCAGCGACCTCGCCAACGCCGACAAGCACACGGCCGACGCCGTCACCGGCAAGCGGACCGGACACCAACGGCAAGGGCACGGCCCACCGCCCGGCCACTCACTCGCCCCGCTCTCCCTCCAACACCCCGGGCCGGAACGGCTCCACCCCGACCACCCGTCGCACCTTCACCGGCTCGATCAGCAGCATCACCCGCCGCTCCCCCGGCAGCAGCCACGGGTACCGGTCCTCGCCGATGTACTTCCGGGTCAGCCGGTCCATGGAACGCTCCGCCTCCTCCCCCTCGACGAACCGCACCACCCGCCCCCGGATCTCCACCCGGTCGTAGGGGTTTTCCGGGTCGTGGTGCGAGAGCGAGACGGCGGGATTGCGTCGCAGGTTCTCCTCCTTCACGCGGCCGATCGCCGTGTTGACCACGACGTGGTCGCCGTCGAGATCCACCCACATGGGAGACACCTGCGGCGCGCCGTCGGACCCGACGGTCGCGAGATGCCAGAAGTTCGGCGCCAGCAGCCGTTCACGAACCTGCTCGTCCAACTGGCCTGTGCGGTCCACGGAATACATGGGGGCATCCTCACCTCTCCCCTGCCCCAGCAAACCCCCGCACGCTCATTGACCTGACTAGACCACTCCACTTACCTTCACAGCGCAAGAGAGCGAACCCCCAGGCCACAGCGCAGTGCGTCCCGAGGAGGTCGTGCCCGTGCGCCCCACCGCCGTCAGCATCGTTGCCCTCGCCCTCGTCACCACAGCCACCGCCGCTTCCCTCACCTCGTGCGGCAGCGGATCCGGAAGCAGTCCCGACACCGTGAAGGTGTCCTTCAAGCAGTCCATGGACAACTCCGTCAAGGTGACGGACACGTATCTCGCGGACATCAAGAAGCAGTTCGAGAAGGAGTACCCGGGGAAGAAGGTCGAGCTCGTCCCCATCAAGGCCTCGGACGCGGACTACTACACCAAGCTGCAGCAGATGCTGCGGTCCCCGCGAACCGCTCCCGACCTCGTCTACGAGGACACCTTCCTCATCAACTCCGACATCACCAGCGGGTACCTGAAACCCCTCGACTCCTATCTCGCCAAGTGGCGGGACTGGGGGCAGTTCATCGACACCGCGAAGTCGGCGGCGAGAGGGGAGGACGGGAAGACGTACGGCGTGCCGGACGGGACCGACACCCGCGGGCTCTGGTTCGACAAGCGGGTGTTCGAGAAGGCCGGGCTGCCCACCGACTGGCAGCCCAGGAGCTGGGACGACGTGCTCGCCGCCGCCCGGACGATAAAGAAGAAGGTCCCCGGCGTCACGCCTCTCAACGTCTACACCGGCAAGGCCGCCGGCGAGACCGCCAGCATGCAGGGGTTCGAGATGCTGCTGTACGGCACCAACGACGGGACCACCGACCCCCTGTACGACAGGACCAGCAAGAAGTGGATCGCCGGAAGCCAGGGGTTCAAGGACGCGCTGTCGTTCGTCCGGACCGTGTACCAGCAGAAGCTGGGGCCGGACGTCTCCGACGCGCTCGACCCCAACTACCGGAACACCGTCTGGGGAGAACTCATGCCCCAGGGCAAGCTGGGCATCAACCTCGACGGGTCCTGGCTTCCCCAGAACTGGGGCAAGGGGAGCGGGCACGAGTGGTCCGACTGGTCCACGCGACTCGGCCTCGCCTACATGCCGACCCAGCACGGTCAGGCCCCCGGCAAGGTGAGCATGTCCGGCGGCTGGACCTGGGCCATCCCCGCCAAGGCCGGCAACCCCGACCTCGCCTTCGACTTCATCAAGACCATGCAGACCAAGGCGAACGCGGAGAAGTGGTACATCGCCAACTCGGGGATCGCGGTGCGGAAGGACGTCGCGAGCGACCCGTCGTACACGTCCGCGCAGCCCGGCACCAGGTTCTTCACCGATCTCGTCGCCAGTACGCACTACCGGCCCGCCTACACGGCGTACCCGAAGGTCTCCACCGCCATCCAGGAGGCCATGGAGAGCGTGACCACCGGTGACGCGTCGGTCGACAAGGCGGCGAGCACCTACGACTCGACACTCAAGGACGTCACCGACAACCAAGTGGTCACACAGTGATCACCCGTCGCATCGCCCGCACTCTCCCGCTCACCCCCGCCCTGGTCCTGCTCCTTCTCTTCCTCGGCGGGCCCATCGTCTACTGCGCGTGGATCGCCTTCACCGACCTCCAGCTCACCGGCCAGGCGCACTCCTCCTTCGTCGGTTTCGCCAACTTCCGCAGGGCGTTCCGTGACGACGCCTTCCTGAACGCCGTCTGGCTGACCCTCGTCTTCACCGTGGTCTCCGCGCTCGTCGGGCAGAACACTCTGGGGCTGGCGCTCGCCGCGCTGATGCGGCGGGCGTCCAAGCCGGTGCGGACGCTCACCGGCGGGATCGTGATCACGGCATGGGTGCTGCCGGAGGTCGTCGCCGGGTTTCTGCTCTACGCCTTCTTCCGGCGGGAGGGCACGCTCAACGCCATCCTCGGCTTCCTCCGTCTCCCGTCCCAGAACTGGCTGTTCACCCTCCCCATCCTGGCCGTGTCGTTCGCCAACGTGTGGCGGGGCACCGCCTTCTCGATGCTCGTGTACTCCGCCGCGCTCGACGAGATACCGACCGAGATCGAGGAGTCGGCGGAGGTCGACGGGGCCGGCGGCTGGCGCCGGATGTGGCACATCACGCTGCCGATGATCAGGCGGTCCATCGGGACGAACCTGATGCTCAACACCCTCCAGACGCTCTCCGTCTTCGGGCTCATCTGGGTGATGACCCGCGGCGGGCCGGGCGACCGGAGCCAGACCCTGCCCCTCTTCATGTACGAACAGGCCTTCCAGAACAGCATGATCGGGTACGGGACGGCGGTCGCCCTGCTCCTTCTCCTGGTCGGCTCGCTCTTCTCCGTCGTCTACATGCGACTGCTGCGCACGGAGGTGTGAGCCGAAAGATGCCTCGCAATCGCCGCCGCTCGCGCCGTCTCGCCGCCGACCTCGGCCTTCTCGTGGCGGCCGCCGCCTTCGTGCTGCCGCTCGCCTGGGTGGTGCTCTCCGCCGTCGATCCGCACGCCGGTCTGCGGGTACGGATCCCGGACGGGTTCACCTTCGGGAACTTCGACGCGATCCTCACCCCCGACATCACCTTCACCCCGCTCCTCAACAGCCTGATCCTGTGCGGTGGCGCCACCGTGCTCACCGTCGTCTGCGCCGCCCTCGCCGCCTACCCGCTCTCCCGCTACCGCTCCCGGCTCAACCGGCCGTTCCTGCTCGCCATCCTCTTCGCGACGAGCCTGCCCATCACCGCGATCATGGTGCCGGTGTACGCGCTGTTCGTACGGATCAACCTCATCGACACCATGCAGGGCACGATCCTGTTCTTCGCCGCCTCCCAACTGCCCTTCGCCATCTGGCTGATGAAGAACTTCATGGACGGCGTGCCGAAGGAGCTTGAGGAGGCCGCGTGGACGGACGGCGCCAACTCCGCCCAGTCGCTGGTGCGGATCGTGCTGCCGCTGATGGGACCCGGTCTCGCCGTCGTCACCGTCTTCGCCTTCGTGATGATGTGGGGCAACTTCTTCGTCCCGTTCATGCTGCTGCTCTCGCCGGACCAGATGCCCGCCTCCGTCAGCATCAACGACTTCTTCGGCAACCGTGGCGCCGTCGCCTACGGCCAGCTCGCCGCCTTCTCCGTCATCTACTCGACGCCGGTGATCCTGCTGTACGTCCTGGTGGCGCGCCGGCTGGGCGGTGGGTTCGCACTGGGCGGCGCCGTCAAGGGATGAACAGGTCGCTCGTACGGTCGAATCCGTGCGTTCCCACAATCCGTGTTCCTGGCCGAACGGACCGTAGTCAGCACTCTCGGACACCTCTACCTTGTCGGCTGTGCGCCGACCCCCAGCTCTGCCGAACCAGCCAGGTCCCCCCTTCAACGCCCCCGCCGCCCGCAGACTCCGTGCCGCTCTCGGCATGGGGCCCGAGCACGTGGCTCACGACCTGCGGGCCTCGTACGGGCTGCCGTACGTCCTGCCGGATCTCGTGCGTGCCTGGGAACAGGGGGCCGTGGCCCCCACCAGCCCCGAACTCACGGCTCTCGCGGGCGTGTTGTGGTGCACCCCGGGCGACCTGATCGGCCGGCCGCGCACCCTGCGCGAGCACCGGATCTCCCGCGGGCTGGCCCCGGAGGACGTGGCGCTGACCATCGGCGTCGACCTCCTCGCCTACCTCGCGATGGAGGAGGACGAGGAGTGGCAGGGCACGGAGCGGCAGTCCGCGGTCCTGGCCGACCTGCTGCGGCTCTCCCTGCCGGACTTCATCACCGTCATGGGGAGGGAGGAAAAACTGGCGGAGCTGCTGCGCAGCGCGGTCACGACCCGGTGGCAGGCTTACGTCCGCCCGGTGAGCAAGGTGGTCCCACTGGACAAGCGGGAGGTCGAGAACGCGCTGCGCGAACTGCACGAGGACTATCAGGGCCAGATGACGGCAACGCTGTCATGGGGCAACTCCCCCAGTTCAGAGCAGGCGCAGCAGACGGGCGACCACTTCTTGGCCCGGATAGTCGACCACTTCTGGAACAAGGCCGAGGCCGAGCGCCCCTGAGGGGCGCGCGGCTGTGTTCGACATGCGGCTCCGCCGCGTGGGCGCGACCAGCCCCCACCGACCCGCGGCTCACCCGCAACCGAACCGCCCCTAAAAGACAGACTCCGCCTCGTCCATCCGGTCCTTCGGCACCCTCTTCAACTCGGTCACCGCCTCCGCGAGCGGCACCATCTCGATGTCCGTCCCCCGCAGCGCCGTCATCTTCCCGAAGTCGCCGCGGTGGGCCGCCTCCACCGCATGCCACCCGAACCGCGTCGCGAGGACGCGGTCGTAGGCCGTCGGCGTGCCGCCCCGCTGGACGTGCCCGAGGATGACCGGCTTGGCCTCCTTGCCGAGCCGCCGCTCCAGCTCGTACGCCAGTGCCGTGCCGATGCCCTGGAAGCGCTCGTGGCCGTACTGGTCGATCTCGCCCTTGTCGTAGTCCATCGTGCCCTCGGCGGGATGGGCGCCCTCCGCCACGCACACCACGGCGAACTTCTTGCCGCGGGCGAACCGCTCCTCGACCATCTTGACCAGGTCGGCGGGGTCGAAGGGCCGCTCGGGAAGGCAGATGCCATGAGCGCCGGCGGCCATCCCGGACTCCAGGGCGATCCAGCCGGCGTGCCGGCCCATGACCTCGACGACCATCACCCGCTGGTGGGACTCGGCGGTGGTCTTGAGGCGGTCCATCGCCTCCGTGGCGACACCGACCGCCGTGTCGAAACCGAAGGTGCGGTCCGTGGACGAGATGTCGTTGTCGATGGTCTTCGGGACGCCGACGACCGGCAGGCCCGCGTCGGACAGCATGCGGGCCGCGGTCAGCGTGCCCTCGCCGCCGATCGGGATCAGCGCGTCGATGCCGAACTCCTCGGCCATGTCGGTGGCCCGCTCGCACGCCTCGCGCAGCCGGTCCCGCTCCAGTCGCGACGAGCCGAGGATCGTGCCGCCGCGGGCCAGGATGCCGCCGACGGCGTCCAGGTCGAGGGGGACGTAGTGGCCGTCGAGCAGGCCCCGGAAGCCGTCCTCGAACCCGATGACCTCGTCGTCGTACTGTGCGACAGCCCGATGTACCACCGATCGGATGACGGCGTTCAGGCCGGGGCAGTCGCCGCCTGCGGTGAGAACTCCGATGCGCATGGTGGTGTGTCTCCTGCTCGCTGTCGTTACCGGTGAGCCGATCCGATTGTTTCATGCCGCACCGGGCACCTGCGATTCCGCGGTGGGCGCCATATCCAGGCCCAGGGGTATTGTCAAGAGGGTTCCGCTCACCCCGGTGGGCGATTTTTGTATCCGGCTTTTTTGTGACACGGCGAGGACGGAACGGAGTGCACACGTGACGCGCAGCGTGTACGTGACCGGGATCGACCGCGGCGACGGCCGCCAGGTCGTCGAACTGGGCGTGATGGAGCTGCTGACCCGGCAGGTCGACCGGGTCGGGGTCTTCCGGCCCCTCGTCCATGACGATCCCGACCGTCTGTTCGAGCTGCTGCGGGCGCGGTACCGCCTCTCGCAGGACCCCGCGACCGTCTACGGCATGGACTACCACGAGGCCTCCGCCCTCCAGGCCGAGCGCGGCGCAGACGAACTGGTCTCCACCCTCGTCGACCGCTTCCACCTGGTCGCCCGCGACTACGACGTGGTCCTCGTCCTCGGCACCGACTTCGCCGACACCCAGTTCCCGGACGAGCTGTCCCTCAACGCCCGGCTCGCCAACGAGTTCGGCGCCTCCGTGATCCCGGTGGTCGGCGGCCGCGACCAGAGTGCGGAGTCGGTGCTCTCGGAGACGTGGAACGCCTTCCGGGCGTACGACGGTCTCGGCTGTGACGTGCTGGCGATGGTCGCCAACCGGGTCGCCCGCGAGGACCGGGACGAGCTGGCCGAGCGGATGGACGGGCGGCTGCCGGTGCCGGTGTACGTGCTGCCGGACGAGCCCGCGCTGTCCGCGCCGACGGTCGCCCAGATCACCCACGCGCTCGGTGCGAAGGTGCTGCTCGGCGACGACTCGGGGCTCGCCCGGGACGCGCTGGACTTCGTGTTCGGCGGTGCGATGCTGCCGAACTTCCTGCCCGCCCTGACCCCAGGCTGCCTGGTGGTGACCCCGGGGGACCGCGCCGACCTGGTCGTCGGCTCGCTGGCCGCGCACAGCGCCGGCACCCCGCCGATAGCCGGTGTGCTGCTCACCCTGAACGAGCGGCCCAGCGACGAGATCCTCACCCTCGCCGCCCGGCTCGCCCCGGGCACGCCGGTCGTCTCGGTGCCCGGCAACAGCTTCCCGACCGCCGCCCAACTGTTCTCCCTGGAGGGCAGGCTGAACGCGGCCACCCCGCGCAAGGCGGAGACCGCGCTGGGCCTGTTCGAGCGGTACGTCGACACCGCCGGCCTCAACAAGCGGGTCTCGGCGCCGAGCACCGGCCGGCTCACCCCGATGATGTTCGAGCACAAGCTCCTGGAGCAGGCCCGTTCCGACAGGCGGAGGGTCGTCCTGCCGGAGGGGACCGAGGCGCGGGTGCTGCATGCGGCGGAGGTGCTGCTGCGCCGGGGGGTGTGTGACATCACCCTGCTCGGCCCCGTCGACCAGATCCGCAAGAAGGCCGCCGACCTCGGCATCGACCTCGGTGACGCCCAGCTGATCGACCCGGCCACCAGCGAACTGCGCGACAGCTTCGCCGAGCAGTACGCGCTGCTGCGCGCCCACAAGGGCGTGACGGTGGAGCTGGCGTACGACGTGGTCTCCGACGTCAACTACTTCGGCACCCTGATGGTGCAGGAGGGGCTCGCGGACGGCATGGTCTCCGGGTCCGTGCACTCCACGGCGGCGACCATCCGCCCGGCCTTCGAGATCATCAAGACCACGCCCGGGTCGTCGATCGTCTCGTCCGTCTTCTTCATGTGCCTCGCCGACAAGGTGCTGGTCTACGGCGACTGCGCGGTCAACCCGGACCCGAACGCCGAGCAGCTCGCCGACATCGCGGTGCAGTCGGCGGTCACCGCCGCCCGGTTCGGTGTGGAGCCGCGGATCGCGATGCTGTCGTACTCCACGGGCACGTCGGGCTCCGGGGCGGACGTGGACAAGGTGCGGGAGGCGACCGAGCTGGCCCGCTCCCGGCGCCCCGACCTGAAGATCGAGGGGCCGATCCAGTACGACGCGGCCGTGGAGCCGTCCGTGGCAGCCACCAAGCTGCCGGGCTCCGAGGTCGCCGGGCAGGCCAGCGTGCTGATCTTCCCGGACCTGAACACCGGCAACAACACCTACAAGGCCGTGCAGCGGTCGGCCGGCGCGATCGCGGTCGGGCCGGTGCTCCAGGGGCTGCGCAAGCCCGTCAACGACCTGTCCCGGGGCGCCCTCGTCCAGGACATCGTCAACACCGTCGCCATCACGGCGATCCAGGCCCAGCAGAACCCGGTCCAGCACCCGGCCGAGTCCCCGGCCGCGTCCCCGAGCGAGAAGGCAATCGCACAGTGAGCCCCAGTCCGACCCGTGTCCTCGTCCTCAACTCCGGCTCCTCGTCGGTGAAGTACCAGCTGCTGGACATGCGGGACAGCAGCCGGCTGGCGGTGGGGCTCGTCGAGCGCATCGGCGAGCAGACCTCCCGGCTCAGGCACACCTGCGTGACCAGCGGTGACACCCGCGAGCAGGACGGGCCGACCGCCGACCACGAGGCCGCCCTGAAGGCCGTGGCCCAGGAACTGGCGAAGGACGGGCTGGGGCTGGACTCGCCGCAGCTGGCCGCGATCGGGCACCGGGTGGTGCACGGCGGGATGTTCTTCACCGAGCCGACGGTGATCGACGACGCGGTGCTCGCCGAGATCGAGCGGCTGATCCCGGTGGCGCCGCTGCACAACCCGGCCAACCTGACGGGCATCCGCACGGCCCGGGCGCTGCGCCCGGACCTGCCGCAGGTCGCCGTCTTCGACACGGCGTTCCACACGACGATGCCGGAGTCGGCGGCGCGTTACGCGATCGACCCGAAGATCGCCGACCGGTACCGGATCCGCCGCTACGGCTTCCACGGCACCTCGCACGCGTACGTGTCCCGGGCGACCGCCCGTCTGCTGGGAAAGGCACCTGAAGACGTGAACGTCATCGTGCTGCATCTCGGCAACGGCGCCTCCGCGTCGGCCGTCGAGGGCGGCCGGTGTGTGGACACCTCGATGGGGCTGACGCCTTTGGAGGGGCTGGTGATGGGAACCCGTTCCGGCGATCTGGACCCGGCCGTCATTTTCCATTTGGTGCGAGTTGGCGGAATGTCCATGGACGAGATCGACACTCTTCTCAACAAGAGGAGTGGTTTGTTCGGTCTGTGCGGTGACAACGACATGCGGGAGATCCGGCGCCGGATCGACGAGGGCGACGAAGAGGCACGGCTGGCCTTCGGCATCTACGTTCACCGCCTGAAGAAGTACATCGGCGCGTACTGCGCGGTCCTCGGCCGGGTCGACGCGGTGGCCTTCACGGCGGGTGTCGGCGAGAACGCGGCCCTGGTGCGAGAGGCGGCCGTGGCGGGCCTGGAGGGGCTGGGCCTCGCCCTCGATCCGGAGCTGAACGCCGTACGGGCGGACGAGCCGCGGCTGATATCGCCGGCCGGCGCACGCGTCGCCGTCGCGGTGGTGCCGACGGACGAGGAACTGGAGATCGCCACCCAGACGTACGCGCTCGTCGGCACCGGATCGGCCCCCGTCGGAATTAACAGCTGAGCACATTAGCGCCCATTTGTATCTTCCACCAGACGGAATATTCCGTAGCGAAACAAACCGATAGGATCGCCCCATGCGCCGTTCGAAAATCGTCTGTACTCTCGGCCCCGCGGTCGACACCCACGAGATGCTCGTCGCCATGATCGAGGCGGGTATGAACGTGGCCCGGTTCAACTTCAGCCACGGCTCGCACGCCGAGCACCAGGGGCGGTACGACCGTGTCCGGGCCGCCGCCAAGGAGACCGGCCGTGCCATCGGCGTCCTCGCCGACCTGCAGGGCCCGAAGATCCGTCTGGAGACCTTCGCCGAGGGACCGGTGGAGCTGGAGCGCGGTGACGAGTTCGTCATCACGACCGAGGACGTCCCGGGCGACAAGACCATCTGCGGCACCACCTACAAGGGCCTGCCGGGCGACGTCTCGCGCGGCGACCAGATCCTCATCAACGACGGCAACGTCGAGCTGAAGGTCGTGGACGTCGAGGGCCCGCGGGTGCGGACGATCGTCATCGAGGGCGGTGTCGTCTCCGACCACAAGGGCATCAACCTGCCCGGCACGGCCGTCAACGTGCCCGCGCTGAGCGAGAAGGACATCGAGGACCTCCGGTTCGCGCTGCGGATGGGCTGCGACCTGGTCGCGCTGTCCTTCGTCCGGGACGCCAAGGACGTCAACGACGTCCACCGGATCATGGACGAGGAGGGCCGCCGGGTCCCCGTCATCGCCAAGGTGGAGAAGCCGCAGGCGGTGCAGAACATGGAGGACGTCGTGATGGCGTTCGACGGTGTGATGGTGGCCCGTGGCGACCTCGCCGTCGAGTACCCGCTGGAGCGGGTCCCCATGGTGCAGAAGCGCCTGATCGAGCTGTGCCGGCGCAACGCCAAGCCGGTGATCGTGGCGACCCAGATGATGGAGTCGATGATCACCAACTCCCGTCCGACCCGCGCCGAGGCCTCCGACGTGGCCAACGCGATCCTGGACGGCGCCGACGCGGTCATGCTGTCCGCCGAGTCCAGCGTGGGCGCGTACCCGGTGGAGACCGTCAAGACCATGTCGAAGATCGTCTCGGCGGCCGAGCACGAGCTGCTCAGCAAGGGCCTGCAGCCCCTCGTCCCGGGCAAGAAGCCGCGCACGCAGGGCGGTTCGGTGGCCCGTGCGGCCTGCGAGATCGCCGACTTCCTCGGCGGCCGGGGCCTGGTGGCCTTCACCCAGTCCGGTGACACGGCCCGTCGTCTCTCCCGCTACCGCGCCCAGCAGCCGATCATCGCCTTCACCACCGACGAGAACACCCGCAACCAGCTCACCCTCAGCTGGGGCGTGGAGTCGCACGTGGTGCCGTTCGTGAACACCACGGACGAGATGGTCGACATGGTCGACCAGGAGATCGCGAAGATCAGCCGCTTCAACCCGGGCGACACCGTCATCATCACGGCCGGCTCGCCCCCCGGCGTCTCCGGCACCACCAACATGCTCCGCGTCCACCACATCGGCGACACCGGCAAGTGACGCCCCCGTAGCGGACCTTGCACGGCACCGAGGGCGCCTCCTGTGACGGGGGGCGCCCTCGGTCATGTCACTGCGGCCGGCTCACGCCTCGGCGACCGCCTCTGCGATGCCCTGCGCCAGGGCGTCGAAGTTCTCCCGGTAGAAGGTCAGCTCACGGTGGAACGCCTCCTCCGAGAACATGCCCCGCTCCAGCAGCACGACGGCGTGCATGGCGAGCGCCTGGAAACGGGTGAGCCGCGCGGCAGCGTGCAGGATCCGCGAGCGCCTCGGCCTGGGCCGGGGTGACGCGCGCGACGAACACGTCGCCCTCGCGGGTGAGTGAAGGTGACGATGTCCGCACCGAACTCGGGGGCCCAGAAGTCCCGGCCGTTCGAGGAGTTCACCGAGCGGTACGGCTGGTTGCTGTCGTCCAGTTTCGTCTGGCGGTCCCGGAACGCCTTCAGGGCGGCGATTCCCGCGTCCTGGTCACGGACGGCGGCCTGGTCCCACTCGCCGCCCACCGCGTCCGGTGTCACGAACGCGCGCAGGTCGGCGTCCGTTCCGGTGAGCTTCGTCGCCGCGGCCGCCTTGAGGGACGCGGCGACCGCGACCACCAAGGCGGCCGACGAAGCGATCAGCCTCGGCTCCCCCTACCAGGAGTCGGACTCCTCCGCCGCGTTCGCGGTACTGGTCGGCCAGCCTCCGCGGTCTCCCGTTGCCGCTTCGCCTCGGCGGCACCGGTCCTGGCGTCCTGCTCCGCCTTCTCGGCCGTCGCGCGGGCGTTCTTCGCGGTGGTTCGCCATGGGATTCGGTTCGGGTGACCGGCTCCGGGCAGAGCTGTGCCCCGCCGAGTCGGTACTCGGCGGGGCACAGTTTCCTCGCGGCTCCCGAACGGGTCTGCGGTGGCGCTCAGCCGGTTCCGTCGGTGGTGTAGACGTGCATCCCGGGCACATGCAGGGTGCCGCCGAACTGGGCGGCCTGGACGACCTTCACGTTGGTGAAGTAGATCAGCGGGATGTTCAGCGGCGGCGGGTTGTTCACGTCGAACGTGATCGGGATCAGGCCGAAGAGGTTGCCGGAGATGGACTCCGTGTACATCGTCGTGGCACCGTCACGGATCGTGGACGTGGAACCGGACGCGGCCTGCACGTGGTAGGTCTTGCCGATGGTCGTGTCCTTGACCGTCTGGTGCAGGTCACCGATGTCGGTGCCGCCCGAGATGACGTACTTCAGCACCTTCTTCTTCACGCCGCTGGCCGTCTTCACCTCGACGATGCCCTGGTAGTCGGCGCTCTTCAGCGTCAGCGAGCTGGCGCTGAGGTACCAGGGGTCGTCCGCCACCGCCACCTTGTTGTCGACGCCGCTCTCGTCGTCGGTGGCGGCCTTGCAGTCGTCGGCCGACGTGCCGGAGCTCGCGGACGGGCTCGGCGAGGCGCTGGAGGTGGCGTCCTCGGCCGCCTTGGTGGCGTCGTCCGCCGCCTTGGTGGCCGTGTCGGTGGTGTCCTGCACGGTGTCCGTGACCTTCTTGACGGTCTTGGACACGGCGTCCGAGCCGGTGTCGTCGCTCGACGAGGAGGACGAGTCCGACTTCCCCGAGGAGGACGAGGACGAGTCCGCCGAGGCGGAAGCCGACGGCGACGGGCTCGCGGTGGAGTCCGACGAGGACGAACTCGTCGTGCTGCCGCCGCTGAGGATGCTGCCGATCGCGTTTCCGATGGAGTCCAGCAGACCGCCGCCGCTGCTGCTGCTCGCGGAGGCGGACGGCGACGGGGTCGCCGTACTGCCGGAGTCCGACGAGCCCGAGGACCCCGAATCGCCCGACGAGGAGGACGACTTGGACGCGGACGGCGTGGGCGTGGCCGCGTCGTCGGAACCTGAATCCGACGAGGAGGACTTGCCGGACGACGTCGAGTCCTTCGCGTCGGCCGAGGCCGTGGCGGACGGCGAGGCCGAGTCCGAGGCGTCGTCACTCGCACTCGCCGAAGCGGAGGGCGAGGCCGAGTCCAGGGCGGCGACACAGTCCTTGTAGTCCTCGGCGAGGCTCTTCGAGGACGCCGACGACGTGCCGGCGGTGTCGGCGATCGCCAGGGAAGACGTGAATCCGAAGCCCACGAGTACGGCCGTCGGCATCGCCACGGAGGCTATCGCCTTGCCCGCCGGCATGTGGAACCTGGTGAACAGCGGCTTCTTGGGTGCCGCGTGGCGGGGCCCGGTTCTCGCACGGGACTCGTCCACATCAGTCCCGTGGGTCACCTCGTCAGCCGGCACTGTGCCTCCCGTTCGCCCCGTTCGCAGGGCTCGTTCCTGACAGGTCATTCGCCTCGCCCACGGCGTCCGGACCCGCGAAGTGGGCGACCGCGTCCGGGGTGTCGTCCTCGGCCGGGGGGAGGTCGCCCTCCGGCTGCGGCTTCGGGGGCGCACCCGGCGACCAGGACACGGCCATCGCTCCGCCGATCAGAGCGAGCAGGAAGCCCATGACGAAGCCACCGAAGTTGGACACGGGGAGAGACACCAGCGCCAGCAGGATCGCGGCGATGCCCGCGAACGTGCGGATGTGCTTCTGGTACCAGACGCTGATGCCCAGGACGACGAGCAGCACGCCGATGATCAGGGACCCGGCACCCGCGGTGGTCGCCATCGCCACCGTGAGGTTGCCGATCTGGAGATGCGCGTACGGGAAGTACATGATCGGGAAACCGGCGAGCAGCATGTACAGGCCGGCCCAGAACGGCCGGGTGCCCCGCCAGGAGCGGAACTGCAGCCTCCGGCGGGTGAACGAGCCGGGTGCGGCAGAGGTCTCGGCGCTCATGGAAAACAGCTCCCTGGTGCGGCGTTGCTGTGGTGGTGTTTCTGTGGTCGGGCGGTGGTGTTGCGTTGTACCGCGTGTGAAGACCGCGTGCCGAAGATGGACGGGCGGGGGTGCCGTCGGCTCCCCCGCCCGTCACGGAGTGCTCAGTAGCACTCCGCTCCCGACGTCGAGATCGACATGTGCAGGCCGCTGAGCTTGAAGGTGCCGGCAGTGGTGGCCCACGCCGTCTGCTTCACGCCGGACAGCGAGGCGTGGTCCGCCTCCTGGGCGAACCCGTACGGGTTCGTCTGCTGCTTGGCGACCTCGTCCGACTTGATGCCGGGACCCTTGGTCGAGTCCTTGGCCGCGACACCGATGTTGATGTTGGTGAACGTCGCATCGGCGCTGAGGTCGTCAAGGTCGATGTACAGCTTGCTGGCCTCGACCGGCTTGCTGCTGTCGGCGCCCGCGTGCAGGATCAGGCTGACGTTCCCGAAGATCGGGACGTTCGGCGTGACCACGGACTGGCACAGGTTGGTGATCTTCGCCGTGTTGAACGCGGAGACCGCCACCGGGTGGATGGTGCTCTTACCCGCGAGGGTGTACCCCGAGTCGACAGCACCGTACTGAACGAAGCCGTCGCCTTCGAGCTGGTCGGCCGAGACCTTGAACTGCTGGCCGGACACGCTGAACGACGCGGCGAGAGCGCCCTGCGCGAGGGCGACACCTATGCACGCCGTGGCGGCCACGCTGGGCACCATGACCACAGCGAACCGCTTCCATCTGGTCCCGCCACGCACCTGGGACTCCATATTTCCTCCTTCTCGGACGTACATCTCCTGGCCTGGTATCGCCACCGACGGCGGCTCAGCCGGGCAGGGATGGGAGAAGTGCTACGTCCTCGGAAGGGGAGCGCCCGTACTCGGAGGCACGAACGCACCTCGATCACCGGCGATCACCCCCGAGCGACAACCACTGGTCGCGCCTGACACGCATCACGCACAACCTTGCTGGACAGGCTTCGCCACAGGGCGAAGACCCCCCTGCCCAAGAGCCGGCGTCACTGCCGCCGACTCTGCTCGGTGGGGACCCAGATGAACCCGCGGCCCGACCGGCTGTCGGGGTACGGGAATGGACCGAGCGTCGCCGATCGTGGTGCATTCTCGCCGCCCGCACAAGGGGCTTCGTTACTGGGTAGTAACGGGCGGATAACCGAAGGACGACCCGCCGGTCTCGGAAAGCGACTCTGGGTGGCATCCGGGGGCAGAGCAAAGCAGTTGATCCCTGGACAGAATCAGACAGACGAACGGCCCTGGTTTACTCCAAGTAACAGCGGCCGCCATTACCAAGATTTGGTAAAGAGCGGCCGCCGTGACCTCGCGTGGGCAAATCTTTCACTCGGGCATCACATGACGTGACGTTTAGCGACTGGTCAGGCCCGTGTTCAGATCGCGTCTAGAACAGCGCGCGCGCCAGCGCCCTGCGCGCTCCCACCACCCGGGGATCGTCGGTGCCCACGACCTCGAAGAGCTCAAGAAGCCGCCGCCGTACGGCATCCCGGCCGTCGCCGGCCGTCCGCTGCACGGTCTCGATCAGCCGCCCGAAGGCGTCCTCGACATGCCCGCCCACCAGATCCAGGTCGGCGGCCGCGATCTGCGCCTCGGCGTCGGCCGGCTTCTCGGCCGCGTCCTTGCGCACCGCCTGCGGGTCCATCCCCTGCACCCGCTGGAGCAACTCGGCCTGCGCCAGCCCCAGCTTGGCCTCACTGTTGGCCGGATCGTCGCTCAGCACGTTCTTGTACGCCTGGACCGCACCGCCGAAGTCGCCCGCGTCCAGCGCCTGCACGGCGGCTTCGAGAAGCGCGTCATAGGGGCCCGCCGGCACCGTCGCCGGCCCGGCCTGGGCGCCGGGCTCGGCGTCGGGGTCGACGACGAGTCCGGTCAGCCCGAACCGCTGCTCGGCCACCTGCACCAGCTGATCCAGCGTCTCGCGGATCTGTGCCTCGCCGGCCGCCCCCTGGAAGAGCGGCAGCGCCTGCCCGGCGACGACGGCGAACACCGCGGGGATCCCCTGGACCCCGAACTGCTGCATCAGCATCTGGTTGGCGTCGACGTCGATCTTCGCCAGTAGGAAGCGGCCGTTGTACTCGACGGCGAGACGCTCCAGGACCGGGCTCAGCTGCTTGCAGGGCTGACACCACTCGGCCCAGAAGTCGATGACGACAGGGACTTCGGCGGACCGCTGGAGGACATCGCGCTCGAAGCCGGCTTCGTCGACGTCGATGACCAGATCGGCCGGGGAGAGGGCTCCGGCCCCACCCTGGCGGGCCGCTTCGGCGCGCGCCTGCTCGGCCTTGGCCTTGGCCTCCTGGGCCGCCTTGACCGCGGCGAGGTCGACGACGCCGCTCATGGACATGTTCCGTGGCTGCATGCGTCTATCCTCCCCCGTTCCCGCGCGCAAGTGAAAAGCGTTGTGAAAGCCAGGTCTGCTGTGCGTTTTCTGCGGGCGCCGGGTCCCCACCCCACGCCGTGGTCGTCGCCCGTGCGGTCACCCACGAGCTTTCGCTACGACCCGTAGCGTAATGCCATCGGGGACCCGCGCGACACCACATTCCGGTGATCTCCCTCACGGCAACGCGGGAACCGCCGGTTATGGTCGTGGGATGCAGAGCCGCACCCCCGCCGGACGGACCGGCCGCCCGCGCAGCGCCGCCGCGGACGCCGCGATCCTGGAGGCGACGCGGCAGGCGCTGGTCGAACTGGGCTGGTCCAAGCTCACCCTGGGAGACGTCGCCACCCGGGCGGGGGTGGCGAAGACGACCCTCTACCGCCGCTGGGCGGGCAAGAACGAGCTCGTCGTGGACGCGGTGGCGGAGCTGTTCGACGAACTCGAACTCCCCGACCGCGGCAGCCTGGCGAACGACATCGAGGGCGTGGTGCTGCAGTTCGCGGCGATCCTGGACCGCCCGGAGGCCCGGAGCGGCCTGATGGCGGTGGTCGCGGAGTCGACCCGGGACGACGCGCTGCGGGAACGCATCCGCACCTCCATCGTGGACCGCCAGAAGCGGCTGGTCCTGGAGGGCCGGGCCCGGGCGCAGGGCCGGGGCGAACTCCCTCCGGAGCCGGACCCGCAGGAGGCCGCCCGCACGGTGGACCTGATCTTCGACATGGTGGCGGGTGCGGTGGTCCACCGCACCCTGATGAGCGGCAAGCCGGCCGACGAGGAGTGGGTACAGGACTTCACCCGCGTCCTGCTGCTGGGCCTCGCCACCGCCCCGGCCGGGGCGGCCACTTCTGGACCCGCCGAGCCGGCCGGGACGGCCACTCCTCGGCCGACCGAGTCGGGTGGTGGGTGGGCACAGGTCTCGGGGGTCCAGGGGGCGGAGCCCCCTGGTACGTGACTAGAACCCCGCCGGCTCCGTGTACACCCCCCACTCGTCCCGGAGCACCCCGCAGATCTCGCCCAGGGTCGCCTCGGCGCGTACGGCGTCGAGCATGGGCTCGATCATGTTGGCGCCGGACCGGGCGGCCCCGAGCATGGCGTCCAGGGCGGTACGCACCGCACCCTCGTCCCGGGCGGCTCGCCGGGCGCCGAGCACCCGGACCTGCTCCCGCTCCACCTCGTGCGAGACCCGGAGGATCTCCAGGTCCCCGGTGACGGACCCGGTGTGCACGTTCACACCCACGACCCGCTTGTCGCCCTTCTCCAGCGACTGCTGGTACTGGAAGGCGGACTCGGCGATCTCGCCGGTGAACCAGCCGTCCTCGATGCCGCGCAGGATGCCCGAGGTGACCGGCCCGATCGGGTGGAGCCCGTCCGGATGCGCCCGCAGCCCCCGCTCCTTGATCTGGTCGAAGATCTTCTCGGCGTCGGCCTCGATGCGGTCGGTGAGCTGCTCGACGTACCAGGAACCGCCCAGCGGATCCGCCACGTTGGCGACCCCGGTCTCCTCCATGAGGACCTGCTGCGTGCGCAGCGCGATCTCGGCGGCCTGCTGGCTCGGCAGCGCGAGGGTCTCGTCGAGGGCGTTGGTGTGCAGCGAGTTGGTCCCGCCGAGGACGGCCGCCAGCGCCTCCACCGCCGTCCGCACCACGTTGTTGTACGGCTGCTGGGCGGTCAGGGAGACCCCGGCGGTCTGCGTGTGGAAGCGCAGCCACTGCGCCTTGTCCGACCGGGATCCGTACACGTCCCGCATCCAGCGCGCCCAGATCCGGCGCGCGGCACGGAACTTGGCGATCTCCTCGAAGAAGTCGACGTGCGCGTCGAAGAAGAAGGAGAGGCCGGGGGCGAAGACGTCCACGTCCAGGCCGCGGGAGAGACCCAGTTCGACGTAGCCGAAGCCGTCCGCGAGCGTGTACGCGAGCTCCTGCGCGGCCGTCGCACCCGCCTCGCGGATGTGGTAGCCGGACACGGACAGCGGCTTGTACGCGGGGATGCCGGCCGCGCAGTACTCCATCAGGTCGCCGATCAGCCGCAGATGGGGTTCGGGCTGGAACAGCCACTCCTTCTGGGCGATGTACTCCTTGAAGATGTCGGTCTGGAGCGTGCCGTTGAGGACCGACGGATCGACGCCCTGCCGTTCGGCGGCGACCAGGTACATGCAGAAGACGGGCACGGCGGGCCCGCTGATCGTCATGGACGTCGTGACGTCGCCGAGCGGGATGCCCTTGAACAGGACCTCCATGTCGGCGGCGGAGTCGATGGCGACCCCGCAGTGCCCGACCTCGCCGAGCGACCGCGCGTCGTCCGAGTCCCGCCCCATGAGGGTCGGCATGTCGAAGGCCACGGAGAGACCGCCGCCGCCGTTGGCGAGGATCATCTTGTAGCGCTCGTTGGTCTGCTCGGCGTTGCCGAACCCGGCGAACTGGCGGATCGTCCAGGTCCGTCCCCGGTAGCCGGTCGGATACAGCCCGCGGGTGAAGGGGTACTCCCCCGGCCAGCCGATCCGCTCGAATCCCTCGTAGGTGTCCCCTGGTCGGGGCCCATACACCGGCTCCACGGGGTCCCCGGAGAGCGTGGTGAAGTCGGCGTCCCGCTTGCGGGCAGCGTCGTAACGGGCCTGCCAGCGTCGGCGGCCCTCCTCGATGGCGTCAGCGTCCATACCCTCGAATTTACTAGGACGTCCAAGTAAATGTCGATGGAGAACCGCCGCACGGGTGTCCGTACGGCGGTACGGCCCGGGTCCTACGACCTAGGCCCGGACCTTCGCGGCCACCGGAGAGCCCTCGGTGACCTTGGCGTCCAGCTCGCGGGTGACCTTGCGCTCCACGAAGAACGCGGCGGTCGGGATGGTGCCCGCCAGCAGCACCCACAGCTGCTTGCCGACCGGCCACTTCGCCTTGGAGCCCAGGTCGAAGGCGAAGACCAGGTAGACGACGTAGAGCCAGCCGTGCGCGATGGCGACGACGCGTGTGACGTCGGCCGCACCGTCGATGTCCAGCCCGTACTTGGCGATCATGCTCAGGCACAGCAGCACCAGCAGCACACCGGTGACATAGGCCAGGACGCGGTAGCGGGTCAGCACGCTCTTTTTCATGGGGACGAGCGTAACCACCCGTTCCGGGAGATCTTGCCCCGGGTCACCGCTCGGCGGACGGCGGGTTCACTCCTCGTCGAAGTCGTTCGCGGCGACCCGCAGCGGTCGCAGCAGCGCGAAGATCTCCCCGCACTCCTCGGCGTCGTACACCCCGAGCCCGAAGTCCATCGCCATCAGGTCGCGGGTGGCCGCCTCGACGACCTCGCGGCCCTTCTCGGTGATCGTGGCGAGCGTGCCGCGCCCGTCGTTGGGGTTGGGCCGCTTGTCGACCAGACCGGACTTCACCAGCCGGTCGACGGTGTTCGTCACCGAGGTCGGGTGCACCATCAGCCGTTCGCCGATCTTCGACATCGGCAGCTCGCCGGCCTTGGAGAAGGTGAGCAGCACCAGCGCCTCGTAGCGCGCGAACGTCAGCCCGTACGGCTTGACCACGGCGTCGACCTCGGCCAGCAGGATCTGCTGGGCCCGCATGATCGAGGTGATCGCGGCCATCGACGGGACGCTGCCCCAGCGCTGCTTCCAGAGATCGTCGGCACGGGCGATGGGGTCGAAGGGGAGACTGAGAGGCTTCGGCACGTCACCGACCCTACCGGCCGGTCATATAGCGGTCAGCCGTGTCTCGGCTTTCGGTCACCTCCGCCGCCGGGCCGACGCCGCCAGGCAGCTGCCGGGTGCCGCCGCGTTCCCGGGCCCGGACGCGGGCGGGTCGGTGCCGGGTGCCCAGCCGCAGCAGCGCGGCCGAGGCGAGGAAGGTGCCGACGGTGATCAGCAGGGCGTGCCGGTGGGCGAGGGCGGCAGGAGCAGGCCGCCGAGGCCGCAGCCGGCCACCACCTCCGCCCTCACCCACCGGCTGCGCCTCGCCCCGTCCTCGGTCTGCGCGCACCTGACGGTGGTGCGGGGCTGCTCACCTCCCACCGGTACGGCCACCAGGTGCTGTACGAGCGGACCCCGCTGGGTGTCGCACCGGCGGCAGGTGCTCCGGGCAGCTGAGCCGTGCCACGATGAGGCCCATGCCCGAAGCGCCTGACGCGGCCACCGCCTGGCAGTGGCTGCTCGAACGACGCCCGCACACCCGCAGCTGGACGGTCGACGAACTGGCGGAGATCGCGCACGCGGCCCACGCCGAACCGCTGCTGCGCGCCCTGTACCCCTTCCCGAGCCACGGCGGCCTGCACTTCCTGAACGGCCTGCCCGGAGAGGTGCGGCCGGCCGAACGCCTTCCGCACGTCCTCTACGGCCCGCCGCCCTACAAGGTCTACTCGTCCGACTTCACCGAACTGGGCGAGGTCGCGACGGCCGAGGAGGCCGTCGCCCTCCTGGCCCGGCAGCTGCCGCCCGAGCTGCGGCGGCCTCGGCAGCGGCCCTAACGGCGCCCGGCCCGGCGCAGCCGGTGCCGGACCGCGCGCTGGGCCACCGGACCGAGTTCGTCCAACGCGGCCGCCAGCGCGCCGAGTTGTTCGAGAGCGTCCAGCGCGGCGTGGGCGCCTGCGGTGTCGACGCCCTCGTACAGCTCGATGCCGACGAAGGACGCGGCGACCGCGCGGGCCAGCCCGGCCGGGTCGGCGAACTCACCGAGCGGGGTGGCCGCGAGGACCCTGACGAGCACCTTCTCGATCTCGGCGATCCACAGGTCGAGCCCGGCCGAGGTGGCGGGTCCGAGCGACTCATGGGTCTGGGCGCCGGCCAGCAGCTGACCGAGCAGGGCGACATGGCCGCCCGCGCGGGCCTCCTCGTGGATCTGCCTCCCCAAGGTGAGGAGTTCGGAGAGCGAGCCGACATCGGCGAGGCGGGGGCGGAAGCGGGCGACGGCCTGCTCGGCGCCGTACCGGCAGGCGGCGGCGAGGAGTTCGTCCACCGATCCGAAGTGGTAGAAGACCAGCGCCTGGTTGACCCCGGCCGCCGCCGCCACCGTACGGGCCGACGTCTTGGCGATCCCCTGCTCGGTGAGGGTGCGCAGCGCGCCCTCCAGCAGCTTGTTCTTGGTCTCCAGGGACTTGGCGGTCTCCGGGCTCACGCGCGTGACTCCTCACGGACCGGCCGCAGCCCCGGCCGCACCCCGCAGCCGCGGCTGTCGGTGTACGACGCCTCGAAGGAGCCCTGGTAGCCGAAGAGCGGCCCGAAGTACCGATTCACGACCCGCACCTGGATCCGGAACCGGCCGGCTCGGTCGTCGTAGGACTCGCGCACCTCGGCGGTGGCACCGACGAGTTCGGGGACCCGGACGTCCACCGGCCCCTCCCTGAACCGGTGTTCGCCGGAGCGGATCAGCAGGGAGCCGTCGGCCTCGGCGTGCAGGTGCAGCTCGCTGGCGAGGTGCTGATGGGTGCCGAGGTAGTCGAGGATGCGGTCGCCCCTGGGGCTGAGCACCATCTGGGCGTCGAAGCGGCGGGGGCGGCCGGGCAGGTCGAAGGTGCGCACGAAGGTCACCGTCTCACGGCCGTGGGAGTCCACGTAGGGCACATTCTCGATCTTGAAGGGCACGTTCCGGGCGGCCTTCGGGACCAGGATGTTGCGGGTGGCGCCCAGCGCCAGGAACGGCTTCACGAAGGCCCCGCCGTGCCAGATCCGCTCCATCACGCCGTGGCCGGTGCAGGCCTCGCCGCTCGCCAGGCCGACCGAGAAGCGCCGTCGGAGCTGCGGGTGCAGCCGGTCGAAGTCCGGGCCCATCACCCTGCGGAACATCGAGGTCACGACTGCTTCTCCAGGGTGTGCAGGACCCGGGGGGCGGTGACCCGGGCCGGTGGGGTGCGCAGGCAGCGGCGGGCAGCGGGGGTGGTCGGGAGCGGGGCCGCGACGAGGGCCGCCGAGAGGGCCACGACGAGAAGCAGCGGGACCAGGAAGGTGACGGTGGGCGGGAGCGCGCCCAGCCCCGGCCCCTGACTCAGGCCGGTGGCGCAGCCCGCGATCGTCAGCGTGCGGGCCGCCACCTCGGCGAGCCAGTTCCACCGCGCCCGTTCCGGGGTGATGCCGCGCTCCAGCCACAGCCGCAGCCGGTCGAAGGACCAGGCGGTCGCCCAGCCCATCAGCGGGCGGAGGACCAGCCGGTCGGCGAGCGCGCCGAAGGCGCCCCAGCGGGGCCGGTAGTCGTAGCCGGTGAGGAAGCGGACGCCGTCGGCGACCGGGACGTACCGCCAGTAGCCGCTGCCCTCGGCGAGCAGCGAGAGCGGGTGCGGGGAGGCGAACCGCAGGGCCGAGGTGCGGGTGCCGTCGGGGCGCTCCTTCTCCCCCGCCGAGACGCCGGTCCCGGCGATCGTCAGGAACGGGAGCACGCGCGTGGCGTAGCGGAACCGCTGCGGTTCGCCCGCCACGCGCGGCAGGTGGTCGATCTCGGTGAACCGCAGGTCCCAGCGCTGGTGCCGGGCCGGGTCCTGGGTGCGGTCCCACAGTTCGTCGAGATCGGCGCGGATGTGCGCCTCTATGTAGAGCCCCATCGGTGTCGTACCCCCGTCACCTGGTCTTCCGAGCAGCTTTTGAGCGATCGCTCAAACCCTCTGGAGATGACCGTACCGATTTTTGAGCGATCGCTCAATCTGTCGGCGGAAGAAAACCCCGGCCTCGTCGAGGGGCCGGGGCTCTTTTCGCTGTCGGCTACTGGGCGAGGTGCCGCTCGACCGTCGCCACCTTGCTGGTGAGCCCGTCGGTGACGCCGGGCCGGATGTCCGCCTTGAGGACCAGGGAGACGCGCGGGGCACGCTCCTCGACGGCGGCGACGGCGCGCCTGACGACGTCCATGACCTCGTCCCACTCACCCTCGATCGAGGTGAACATGGCGTCGGTGCGGTTGGGCAGCCCGGACTCGCGGACCACCCGGACGGCGCCGGCGACGTACTCCCCCACGTCCTCACCCACGCCCAGCGGCGTCACGGAGAAGGCGACGATCATGCGTTCACGGTCCCTTCCTGGCGGGCGCGGGACGCGATGACCGCGTCCTCGGCCTCGCGGCGCAGCTTGCGCTCGGCGAAGAAGCCGCCGGTCGGCAGGACGGAGAGGACGAAGTAGAAGGCGGCCGTCCTCGGGGACCACTTGGTGCGGTTCCAGGCGTCGGCCCAGAAGATCACGTAGAGGATGAACAGGACACCGTGGATCGCGCCCATCACGGGTACCGCGTTGAAGTCCGTGGTCCGCTTGAGCACCGAGCAGACGAGGAGGATCAGGAAGGAGACGGCCTCCGGGGCGGAGACCAGGCGGAGGCGGCGGATGGCGGTGGCGGTCTTGATGTCCACGGATCACCTTCGGTGGGAGAGACGTCCACTCTTTGTGAACGCGAGCACAAACGTTCAACCATTGTGGCAAAGGGCTGCACGGGCCCCGCGCGGGGGTCGGAGGCCGGCGACCGCTGCTGCGGGCCGGGCGGGCCGGGGTGCTGCCGTGGCGCAACGCGGGACGGCAGGGGCAGATCTCCGCGGCCGGCTTCGAGCAGCTGCACGCGGCGCTCTCCCCGGGCAAGCAGAACGAGCTCAAGGAGCGGCAGAGCTCCTTGGTGCCGCGCGACGACGAGGAGGACGGCGCGCCGCCGACGAGGTCCACGGTCGACCTGACGGCCGGGACGGCGGTGATACGCCTGCCCGGCGATCGGCGTCCGGTCCCCTAGGGGACGCATCCGGGGCGATGTCCACCTCCGGGACCTGTCGCCGCCGTCAGCCTGCGGCTACCTTCGCAGCGTGGCGATGTTCCGACTCCAGGGCAGCAAGGTCCTCGCCGTCGAGATGACCGGGGACGCCGTGAAGGCGAAGAACGGCTCGATGGTCGCGTACGACGGGCAGATGGCGTTCAAGAAGCTGAGCGGTGGCGGCGAGGGGCTGCGCGGGATGGTGACCCGGCGGCTCACCGGTGAGCAGATGACGGTGATGGAGGTGAAGGGGCACGGGATGTGCTGGTTCGCGGACCGCGCGTCCGAGATCAACCTGGTCGGCCTCCAGGGCGACAAGCTGTACGTCGAGTCGAGCAACCTGCTCGCGACCGACGCCGGCCTGCGCACCGGCACCACGTTCACCGGCCTGCGCGGCGCCTCCCAGGGCAACGGCCTGTTCACCACCACGGTCGAGGGCCACGGCCAGGCGGCGATCATGTCGGACGGCCCGGCGGTGGTGCTCAGAGTCAGCCCGCAGTACCCGCTGACCGTCGACCCGGGTGCCTACATCGCCCACCAGGGCAACCTCCGCCAGTCCTTCCAGTCGGGTGTGACCTTCCGCACGTTCTTCGGGGAGGGCGGCGGGGAGGCCTTCCAGATCCGGTTCGAGGGGGACGGCCTGGTGTACGTACAGCCGAGCGAGCGGAACACGATCGCGGGGGACCTCTGACATGGCCCTGCGCGAGGTGAACTCCAAGATGGTCGAGGCGACCGTCGTTCCCGGGCAGCGGCTGTTCAGCCAGCGCGGGGCGATGCTCGCCTACAAGGGCGAGGTGTCCTTCACCCCCAACATCCAGGGCGGCCAGGGCGGCCTGATGTCCATGCTCGGCCGCCGGGTCGCCGGCGAGGCCACCCCCCTCATGACCGTCGAGGGCAGCGGCACGGTCTTCTTCGGGCACGGCGGCCACCACGTCCAGGTCATCACCCTCACCGGGGACACCCTGTACGTCGAGGCGGACCGGCTGCTCGCCTTCGAGGGCACGCTGCAGCAGGGGACGATGTTCATGGGCTCCCAGGGCGGTGTGATGGGCATGGTGCGCGGCCAGGTCACCGGCCAGGGCCTGTTCACCACCACCCTCAAGGGCCACGGCGCGGTCGCCGTGATGGCCCACGGCGGGGTCTTCGAGATCCCGATCACCCCGCAGCGCCCGGTCCATGTCGACCCTCAGGCCTACGTCGCCCACCACGGCGACGTGCGCAACAAGCTGTCGTCCGCGCTCGGCTGGCGGGACATGGTGGGCCGCGGTTCCGGCGAGGCGTTCCAGCTGGAGCTCAGCGGCAACGGCATGGTGTACGTGCAGGCGTCGGAGGAGAAGCTTTGAGCACATACGGAGCCGCCGGCGCGGCCGGACCGGTCGTGTACGACCCCATGACCCTCCCGGCCGACGACAATGTCAACAAGTACACCTTCTGCGTGGAGCTCAAGAGCGGCCAGTGGTTCCTGCAGAAGGGGAAGATGATCGCCTACTACGGCTCGATCGACTTCAACGGCGTGGGGCACGGCCGGCTGGACCGCCTGGTGCGCACTTCCTTCCATTCGCCTCTGCACGCGAGCGACTGGGTGGTGGCGGAGGGCTCGGGCAAGATGCTCCTCGCCGACCGGGCGTTCGACGTGAACTCCTACGACCTGGACGACGGCAACCTGACCATTCACTCCGGCAACCTGCTCGCTTTTCAGCCAAGTCTCGCGCTGAAGCAATCAATCGTTCCCGGTTTTCTGACCCTTATAGGAACCGGAAAGTTTGTGGCCGCGTCCAACGGTCCGGTGGTGTTCATGGAACCCCCCATCCGGGTGGACCCGCAGGCACTGGTGGGGTGGGCCGACTGCCCGTCCCCGTGCCACCACTACGACCATGGGTACATGACCGGTGTGATGGGCGGTCTACGTGCACTGACGGGCCTCGGCGGGGCCTCCGGGGAGGAGCACCAGTTCGAGTTCGTCGGGGCCGGTACGGTCCTGCTCCAGTCCACCGAGACCCTGATGGCCGAGCAGGCCACGGGAGCGGTTCCGCACGAGCCCGGAGTGCCCACCGGGGGCGCCCCCGGCACAGGCCGTCCACAGCAACCAGGCGCACCGCGCCTTCCCGGACAGCTGGGGGACCTCCAGCGTCGCTTCGGGCTGTGAGCGGTAGTCTGCGGAGTGTGACATCGAACGCGTGCGCACAGTCACACCACCCTCACTAGTTCGCCTTTCAACATTTTAGGTAGACTTCATTCATGGAGACCGAGACGGCCACGCGCTGGCTGACCGATGCGGAGCAGTGCGCCTGGCGCACCCACCTGGAGGTCAACAGGCTGTTGACGTACCAGCTCGAAAAGGATCTGCAGCCGTTCGGCCTGACAATGAACGACTACGAGATCCTGGTGAACCTGTCCGAGTCGGAGGACTACCGGATGCGGATGAGCGACCTCGCCTCCGCCACCCTCCAGTCCAAGAGCCGGCTGTCCCACCAGATCACCCGCATGGAGAACGCGAACCTGGTCCGCCGCGAGAACTGCGAGTCGGACCGCCGCGGACTGTACGCGGTCCTCACCGAGCACGGCATGGAGACAATGAAGAAGGTGGCGCCACATCATGTCGCCTCCGTGCGACGGCACTTCATCGACCTGCTGTCGCCGGAGGCACTCATGGAGCTGGACAAGGGCCTGAAGCCGATCGCCGAGCACCTGCGGGGGCAGCGCGGGCGCCCGTAGCGGCGGCAACGGCCGGGCAGGGCGTCGCGTACGAGCGGTGTCACGACGGGAAGCACCGTGACACCGCTCCTCCGGCTCGGTCCCGGGGTGCCCGAAGCGTGCGGTCAGTACTCTGACGCGGTGACGACCGACACAGCCTTGTCGAGGGCCCTCAGCTGCGCCGGCGAACCCCCTCTGCTCCCCCTGCCGGGGCGAGTCGAGGAGCTTCTGACCGAGCTGGGGAGTCCGCCACGGCTGGCGGCCCACCTGCGAGCCGTCCACGATGTCGCGCACCAGCTGGTCGCCTGGGTGGAGAAGCGCTACCCGGCCGTGCTCTTCGACCGCGCGGCGGTGCTCTTCGGCGCCGCGACACACGACATCGGCAAGACCGTGCACGTCTCCGAGCTCTCCGGGCCCGGAGCGGCGCACGAGGAGGCCGGACAGGCACTTCTGCTCGACCGCGGCGTCCGCCCGGAGCTCGCCCGCTTCGCCGCGACCCACGCGTCGTGGACAGACCCGCGGGTCGGCCCGGAGGACCTCCTGGTGAGCCTCGCCGACAAGATCTGGAAGAACAAGCGCGTTCCGGATCTGGAGGACCTCGTCGTCGCCCGGCTGGCCGAAGCGACCGGCCGGGCGCCATGGGAGGAGTTCCTCGCGCTCGACGAAGTCCTCACCCGCATCGGCGACGGCGCCGAGGACCGCCTGGTGTTCCAGGCGTCCTTCCCGATCCACGGCTGACACGGCCCTGCCCGATCTCCGCACCCCACCCTGACCCGCTCCCACCGCTGTACAGCCGAACGGCCCCCACTCCCGCAGCGGAGACCAGGGCGACGCCTCCCGCCAGCACAAAGCACAGTGCGACCGGCATCGACCCCACCAGCACCCCCGCCACCACAGACCCCAAGGAGCTCCCCGCGTTCACGGCCGCGTTCACCCACGCCCCGGCCCGCGTCCGCTCCTCCCGCGCCGCCGTCTCGTCGGCCAGCAGGTACGCCGTCGTGAGCACGGGCGCCACGAACACCCCCGCTGCCGCCATGGCCCCCGCGAGCCCCCACACCCCCGGCACCAGCCCGGCCGCCGCCAGGACCGTCCCCAGCCCCACCGTCAGCCATGCCAGCCGCTCCACGGCCGGCCGGCGCCAGTCGACCACCCCGTTCAGCAGACCGCCCGCCGCGCTCCCCGCGGAGAGCGCGCCCAGCACCCAGGGGACGGCCTCCTCGCCGTACGACCGCTGCTTCGCGAACGCCATCACCAGCAGGTCCGCCGCGCTCAGCGCGAGCCCCAGGCCGGCGGCCGCGACGACCGGTGCCGCCGGGAAGCGGCCAGGCCTGCGGCCGACCTCCCGCTTCGGCGGCACCGCACCCCGCATCGCCGGCGACACCACGAACGCACACGTGCCCGTCACCATCAGCACCGCGCTCAGCAGCAGCCCCGCCGGCGGCGGGCCGAACCGCAGCACGAGGCCTACCAGCGCCGGACCAGCGACATACAGCAGTTCTTCGGCGACCCCGTCGAGGCTGTAGGCCCGGCGCAGCAGAGCGGGGTCGTCGACCATCCGGCCCCACACCGCCCGCATCGTGGGGCCCAGCGGCGGCGCCAAGCAGCCGCAGACCATGGCGGCCAGGGCGATCACCGTCGGCGGGACGCCAGGCCGCCAGGTCAGGGCCGCCAGCAGGCAGAGCACGACGCTGTACGCGGCGGCCATGGGCGGCAGGGCACGCCGCGGGCCGTAACGGTCGACCAGGGCCGCCCGGACCGGCATCAGCACCACCGCCGAGCCGCCGAACAAGGCCATCACCAGCCCGGACACGGCGTACGAGCCGGTCGCCCGGGTCACGGACAACAGGACCGGCAGTGAGACGGTGCCGTAGGCGAGGCGGGCCGTCAGGGCGGCCACAAAGGTGGGGCGCGCGTGCGGGACACGCAGGACGGCGGCGTAGGAATGCCGCTGGGCAGGTGAAAGGCGCGACGGAGTCAGCGCGGACATGGTGAGTTCCTCGGGCAGAGGCGGAAGAGGGGACACCTGGGCGCGTCACGGCACGGGGTGTTCACGTGCCGGTGACGGCGCCGGGTGCGCTCTTTACGCCAAGAAGAGGAACATGCCCGCCAAGATAGCAGCGGCGGACCGGCGTTCGGGTCGCGCTTTCGCAGGGGCGCGGGTGACCGCGCGGCCGGCCCCCACCGGTCCGCGGCCGGACGGCGACCCGCGCTCCACCCCAGGGCGCAGACCAGGGCCACGCCCCCGCCGGCACAGATTCAGCTCGCGCGCCCCCGGCGTCGGCCGGAGGGGAGTCAGCCTTCCGTCAGGCCCGCGACCAGTTCGTCCGCCGCGCGGTACGGGTCGAGTTCGCCCGCCGTGATGCGTTCCGCGAGGGCGTCGATGTGGCGGTCGCCGTGGAGGTCGCCGATGCGTTCGCGCAGGGCGGTGACCGCGATGGTCTCGACCTCGTGGGCGGCACGGGCGAGGCGGCGCTGGGTCAGGACGCCTCGTTCCTCCATCCAGGCACGGTGCTTTTCCAGGGCCTCCACGACCTCGTCGACGCCTTCGGCGCGGGCGGCGACCGTCTTGACGATGGGTGGGCGCCAGTCGCCGGGGCCGCGGGACTCGCCGAGGCCGAGCATGTGGTTCAGTTCGCGGGCGGTGGCGTCCGCCCCGTCCCGGTCGGCCTTGTTGACGACGTACACGTCGCCGATTTCCAGGATGCCGGCCTTCGCCGCCTGGATGCCGTCCCCCATGCCGGGGGCCAGCAGCACCACGCTGGTGTCGGCCTGGGAGGCGATCTCCACCTCCGACTGGCCCACGCCGACCGTCTCGACGAGGATCACGTCGCAGCCCGCCGCGTCCAGCACCCGGATGGCCTGGGGCGCCGCCCAGGCCAGGCCGCCGAGGTGGCCCCGGGTGGCCATCGAGCGGATGTAGACGCCGGGGTCGGAGGCGTGGTCGGACATCCGGACGCGGTCGCCGAGCAGGGCGCCCCCCGAGAAGGGCGAGGACGGGTCGACGGCCAGGACGCCGACCCGTTTGCCCTGTTTGCGATAGGCGGTCACGAGCGCCGAGGTGGAGGTCGACTTGCCGACTCCCGGGGAACCGGTCAGGCCCACCACATAGGCGTTGCCGGTCAGCGGGGCGAGCGCCGCCATGACCTCCCTGAGCTGCGGGGACGCCCCCTCCACCAGGGAGATCAGGCGGGCCACCGCACGCGGTCGGCCCTCCCTGGCCTGGGCCACCAGTGAGGAGACGTCCTGCATCACAGCTCCGTTCGCTCCGTTCGCTTCCGTTCGCTCAGCGAAACGTACTCAGGCCTTCGGCACCCGCACGATCAGCGCGTCGCCCTGACCGCCGCCACCGCACAGCGCGGCCGCGCCGACCCCGCCGCCCCGGCGCTTGAGCTCAAGGGCCAGGTGCAGCACCAGGCGCGCTCCGGACATGCCGATGGGGTGGCCCAGGGCGATCGCACCACCGTTGACGTTCACCGTTTCGGTGGACACGCCGAGGTCCTTCATTGACTGCACGGCGACGGCGGCGAAGGCCTCGTTGATCTCGATGAGGTCGAGGTCGGAGACGTCCAGGCCCTCCTTCTTCAGGGCGTGCCGGATGGCGTTGGACGGCTGGGACTGCAGGGAGTTGTCCGGTCCCGCCACGTTGCCGTGGGCGCCGATCTCAGCGAGCCACGTGAGGCCCAGTTCCTCGGCCTTGGCCTTGCTCATCACGACCACGGCCGCGGCGCCGTCCGAGATCTGCGAGGAGGAGCCGGCCGTGATCGTGCCGTCGCGGGTGAAGGCCGGGCGCAGCTTGCCCAGCGACTCGGCCGTGGTGTCGCCGCGAATGCCCTCGTCCTTGCTGAAGACGACCGGCTCGCCCTTGCGCTGCGGGATCTCCACCGGGGTGATCTCGGCCTCGAAGATCCCGTTCTTCTGGGCGGCGGCGGCACGCTGGTGGGACAGGGCGGCGACCTCGTCCTGCTCCTCGCGGCGGAGGCCGAGGCGGGTGTTGTGCTTCTCGGTCGACTCGCCCATCGGGATGTTCTCCCAGGCGTCGGTCAGGCCGTCGTGGGCCATCGCGTCGAGCATCTCGACGGCGCCGTACTTGAAGCCCTCACGGGACTTCGGGAGCAGGTGCGGGGCGTTGGTCATCGACTCCTGGCCGCCCGCGACCACGATGTCGAACTCGCCCGCGCGGATCAGCTGGTCCGCCAGGGCGATGGCGTCGAGGCCGGAGAGGCACACCTTGTTGATCGTGAGCGCCGGGACGTTCATCGGGATGCCGGCCTTCACGGCGGCCTGGCGGGCCGGGATCTGCCCGGCGCCGGCCTGGAGCACCTGCCCCATGATCACGTACTGCACCTGGTCGCCCCCGATCCCCGCACGGTCGAGGGCGGCCTTGATCGCGAAGCCGCCGAGGTCGGCTCCGGAGAAGGACTTCAGCGAGCCCAGCAGTCGTCCCATGGGCGTCCGCGCGCCCGCGACGATCACCGAGGTGGTTCCCGTGGTTCCAGAAGTCATGAGCTGCGAATCCCCTTACCGGCTGCACTGCCGAGGAGTGAACGAGTGGGGGGTCTGGGGGATCCCCCCAGATGAGGGTGTACTTCGAATGTATTGCGTGGCACTCCGTGCCGTCATCGGGCCGTCAGTGTGATCGCTGGCACGTTGCGTAACCACCGTCGTGGCGCTGCACTGAATCCATGCTGACGCGAATCGACCACATCGGGATCGCCTGCCACGACCTCGACGCCACCGTCGAGTTCTACCGGGCCACGTACGGCTTCGAGGTGTTCCACACCGAGGTCAACGAGGAACAGGGCGTGCGCGAGGCCATGCTCAAGATCAACGAGACGTCCGACGGCGGCGCCTCCTACCTGCAGCTCCTCGAACCGACCCGGGAGGACTCGGCGGTCGGCAAGTGGCTCGCGAAGAACGGCGAGGGCGTGCACCACATCGCCTTCGGTACGGCGGATGTGGACGGGGACGCGGCCGACATCCGCGCCAAGGGCGTACGCGTTCTGTACGAGGAGCCACGGATCGGCTCCATGGGGTCGCGGATCACCTTCCTGCACCCGAAGGATTGCCACGGCGTACTGACAGAACTGGTCACTTCGGCGGCTGTTGAGTCACCTGAGCACTGACCCTCGTACATATGGGCCGGTAGGGTTGGGGGCGGTCGTCCCTTCGCAGGTTCGCAGGGCCGGGGCGGCCGCATGCCGGGGTCCGGGTTTCGGGGGACGAGCGTCGGGGCAGCAGCCCGTGCTCCGCCGTTGATCTGACACCATTCCCCGGGGGCCCCGTTCGGCGGATGGACGGAGCTCGTTCGGAGAAGGTTGCGACCAGGGGACGGATGGGACCGCGCAGTGCGGGGCTACGAGAGCCAGGAGCGAGAGCCGGCGGCTGACGTCGACCACCTCTCTCGGTTCGAGGCCGAGATGAAACGGCTGAAGACCGAGCGGGAAAAGGCGATCCAGCATGCCGAGGACCTCGGCTACCAGGTCGAGGTGCTGCGCGCCAAGCTGCACGAGGCGCGGCGCACCATCATGTCCCGGCCCGCGTTCGACGGCGGTGACATCGGCTACCACGCCGAGCAGCTGCTGCGTAACGCCCAGGTGCAGGCCGACCAGATCCGCCAGGAGGCGGAGCGGGTGGCCGCGGAGGCCCGGGCGCAGACCCAGCGGATCCTCCAGGAGCACGCCGAACAGGCCGCGCGGCTCCAGGCCGAGCTGCACCAGGAGGCGGTGACCCGCCGCCAGCAGCTGGACCAGGAGCTGGCCGAGCGCCGGCAGACCGTCGAGTCGCACGTCAACGAGAACGTGTCGTGGGCCGAGCAGCTGCGGGCGCGCACCGAGTCGCAGGCCCGGCGGCTGCTCGACGAGTCCCGCGCCGAGGCCGAGCAGGCCATGGCCGCCGCCCGCGCCGAGGCCCAGCGGCTGACCGACGAGGCCCGGCAGCGGCTGACCAGCGACGCCGAGGCGGCCCGTACGGAGGCCGAGCAGATCCTGCTGCGCGCCCGCCGGGACGCCGAGCGGCTGCTGAACGCCGCGTCCACGCAGGCCCAGGAGGCCACCGACCACGCGGAGCAGCTCCGCAACTCCACCGCGACGGAGTCGGACACGGCCCGCCGGCAGGCGGGTGAGCTGAGCCGGGCCGCCGAGGAGCGGATGGCGGAGGCCGAGGAGGCGCTGCGCAAGGCGCAGTCCGAGGCCGAGAAGCTGGTCGCCGAGGCCGAGGCGAACGCCACGAAGGCCCTCTCCAGCGCCGAGGCCACCAACCAGCAGCGCACCCAGACGGCCAAGGAGCAGGTCGCCCGGCTGGTCAGCGAGGCCACCAAGGAGGCGGAGGCCACCAAGGCGGACGCCGAGCAGGCCGTCGCGGACGCCAGGGCCGAGGCCGAGAAGATCATCGCGGAGGCCTCCGAGAAGGCCCGCAGCCTCACCGCCGAGGAGAGCGCCTCCCAGCTGGCGAAGGCCGCCAAGACCGCCGAGGACGTCCTCAACAAGGCGTCCGAGGAGGCCAAGCAGACCACGCGGGCCGCCGCCGAGGAGGCCGAGCGGATCCGCACCGAGGCGGAGACCGAGGCGGACCGGCTGCGCGCCGAGGCGCACGACATCGCCGAGCAGCTCAAGGGCACGGCGAAGGACGACACCAAGGAGTACCGCGCCAAGACGGTCGAGCTGCAGGAGGAGGCCCGCCGGCTGCGCGGCGAGGCCGAGCAGCTGCGGTCCGACGCGGTCGCCGAGGGCGAGTCGATCCGCGCCGAGGCCCGGCGCGAGGCCGTGCAGCAGATCGAGGAGGCGGCCAGGTCCGCCGAGGAGCTGCTCGCCAAGGCCAAGGCCGACGCCGACGAGCTGCGGCAGACCGCGACCACGGACAGCGAGAAGGTCCGCACCGAGGCCATCGAGCGCGCGACCACGCTGCGCCGGCAGGCCGAGGAGACCCTGGAGCGCACCCGGCAGGAGGCCGACCGGCTCCGCGAGGAGGCCCAGGAGCAGTCGGAGGCGCTCAAGGCGGACGCCGAGCGGGCCGCGGCCGAGCTGCGTGAGGAGACCGAGCGGGGCGTCGAGGCCCGGCGCGCGGAGGCCGCCGAGGAGCTGACCCGGCTGCACACCGAGGCCGAGGACCGGCTGGCGAGCGCCGAGCGGTCGCTGACCGAGGCGCGCGAGGAGGCCGGCCGGATCCGCCGGGAGGCCGCCGAGGAGATCGAGCGGCTGCGCGGCGAGGCCGCGGAGCGGATCCGTACGCTCCAGCAGCAGGCCGAGACCGAGGCCGAGCGGCTGCGCGACGAGGCCGCCGCCGACGCGTCGGCGTCTCGCGCGGAGGGCGAGAGCATCGCCGTACGACTGCGGTCCGAGGCCGCGGCCGAGGCGGAGCGGCTCAAGCAGGAGGCCCAGGACTCCGCCGACCGGGTGCGTGCCGAGGCGCAGGCGGCCGCCGAGCGGCTGTCCACGGAGGCGTCCGAGACGCTGGCCGCCGCCCAGGAGGAGGCCGCCCGCCGCCGCCGGGAGGCCGAGGAGCTGCTCGGTTCGGCGCGTGAGGAGGCCGGCCAGGAGCGGGAGCGGGCCCGCGAGCAGAGCGAGGACCTGCTGGCCCAGGCGCGCAACCGGGTCGAGGAGGCGCAGGCCGAGGCGGTACGGCTGGTCGAGGAGGCGGACCGGCGGGCCACCGAGATGGTGTCGGCCGCCGAACTCCACGCCCAGCAGGTACGCGACTCGGTCGCCGGGCTGCACGAGCAGGCGCAGGAGGAGATCACCGGGCTGCGCTCGGCCGCCGAGCACGCCGCCGACCGTACCCGGCGGGAGGCCGAGGAGGAGGCGGACCGGGTCCGCGCCGACGCCTACGCCGAGCGGGAGCGGGCCAGCGAGGACGCGACCCGGATCCGGCGCGAGGCGGCCGAGGCCTCCGAGGCGGCGAAGGCGCTCGCCGAGCGGACCGTCGCCGACGCGATGACCGAGTCGGAGCGGCTGCGGTCCGAGGCGGCCGCGCACGCCCAGCGGGTGCGCACCGATGCCGCCGACACCATCGCCGAGGCGGACCAGGACGCCACGCGCACGCGTGCCGAGGCGCGTGAGGACGCCAACCGGATGCGTTCGGACGCGGCGACCCAGGCCGACACCCTCATCACCGAGGCGCGCAGCGAGGCCGAGCGGCTCCAGAACGAGACGATCGCCGAGGCCGACCGGGTCCGCGCGGACGCCATCGCCAAGGCGGAGAAGCTGATCGCGGACGCCACCGGCGACGCGGAGCGGCTGCGCGCCGAGGCCGCCGAGACGGTCGGCTCCGCCCAGCTGCACGCCGACCGGACCCGTGCCGACGCCGAGCGGCTCAAGGCGGACGCGGAGGCGGAGGCCGAGCGCATGCTGGGCGCGGCCCGCGAGGAGTCCGACCGCACCCTCGACGAGGCCCGCAGGGACGCCAACAAGCGGCGTCAGGACGTGGCCGAACAGGTCGACACGCTGATCAACGAGACCGCGGCCGAGGCCGACAAGCTGCTCACCGAGGCGCAGCAGCAGGCGATGAAGACCACCGCGGACGCCGAGTCGCAGGCCGACACCATGGTGGGCGCCGCCCGCAAGGAGGCCGACCGGCTGGTGTCCGAGGCCACGGTCGAGGGCAACTCGCGCGTGGAGAAGGCCCGTACGGACGCGGACGAGCTGCTGGTCGGCGCCCGCCGGGACGCCACCGCCATAAGGGAGCGGGCGGAGGAGCTGCGCGAGCGCATCACCGCCGAGATCGAGGAGCTGCACGAGCGGGCCCGCCGTGAGGCCGCCGAGACCATGAAGTCCACCGGCGACCGCTGCGACGCGCTGATCAAGGCGGCCGAGGAGCAGCTCGCCAAGGCCCAGGCCAAGGCCAAGGACCTGGTCTCGGAGGCCAACTCCGAGGCGGGCAAGGTCCGGATCGCCGCCGTCAAGAAGGCCGAGGGGCTACTCAAGGAGGCCGAGCAGAAGAAGGCCACGCTGGTCCGGGAGGCCGAGGAGCTCAAGGCCGAGGCGATCCGCGAGGCCCGCCGCACGGTCGAGGAGGGAAAGCGCGAGCTGGAGATCCTGGAGCGCCGGCGGGAGAACATCAACGGCGAGATCTCCCGTGTCCAGGACGTCCTGGAGGCGTTGGAGTCCTTCGAGGCCCCGTCGTCCGCCAAGGACGGCGGAGTCAAGGCGGGCAGCACGGTGGGAGCGCCTCGATCGGGTGGCAAGTCGTCAGAAGGCTAGAGACCGAGGTCCGTTCTGTAGTCTTCTGGGACTTTTGAGTGAACCTTTGGCAGAGGCTTTGGCAAGCGATCTCACAGCCGGCCACCCAAAAGTGGTGTCATTCTCCAGATCAAACACGCATCCGCTCGATGACACACCGCATCGGCCCCTAGGATTCCACCTATCACCTCACCGGTCTCACTCGACAGGAAACCCATGAGCGACACTTCCCCCTACGGCTTCGAGCTTGTGCGGCGTGGGTACGACCGCGCTCAGGTGGACGAACGGATCTCCAAGCTCGTCTCCGACCGTGACAGCGCTCTCGCCCGCATCACCGCTCTGGAAAAGCGCATCGAGGAGCTCCACCTCGAAACTCAGAACGCCCAGGCCGCCGTCAGCGACGCGGAGCCGTCCTACGCCGGTCTCGGCGCGCGTGTCGAGAAGATCCTCCGCCTCGCCGAGGAGGAGGCGAAGGACCTGCGCGAGGAGGCCCGGCGGGCGGCCGAGCAGCACCGCGAGCTCGCCGAGTCGGCGGCCCAGCAGGTGCGCAACGACGCAGAATCGTTCGCTGCGGAGCGCAAGTCCAAGGCCGAGGACGAGGGCGTCCGGATCGTCGAGAAGGCCAAGAGTGACGCCTCGCAGCTGCGCTCGGAGGCCCAGAAGGACGCGCAGTCCAAGCGCGAGGAGGCGGACGCCCTCTTCGAGGAGACCCGTGCGAAGGCCGCGCAGGCCGCCGCCGACTTCGAGACGAACCTCGCCAAGCGCCGCGAGCAGTCCGAGCGTGACCTCGCCTCGCGTCAGCAGAAGGCCGAGAAGCGCCTCGCGGAGATCGAGCACCGCGCGGAGCAGCTGCGCCTGGAGGCCGAGAAGCTGCGCACCGACGCCGAGCGCCGGGCCCGCCAGACGGTCGAGACGGCGCAGCGTCAGGCCGAGGACATCGTCGCGGACGCGAACGCCAAGGCCGACCGGATCCGTTCGGAATCCGAGCGTGAGCTCGCCGCGCTGACCAACCGCCGCGACAGCATCAACGCCCAGCTGACCAACGTCCGCGAGATGCTGGCCACGCTGACCGGCGCCGCGGTGGCCGCCGCCAGCTCCCCGGCGGAGGACGAGCCGATCTCCCGCGGGGTCCCGGCTCAGCAGTCCCGCTGACGCGCCGCGTCAAGACGACTTCCTCGTCGTTCGAGCGAAGGCCCGCAGTCCCTTCGGGGGTGCGGGCCTTCGTCGCAGAGGTGAGGGGTCTCGGGGTGTCTTCCCCGGGGCACCCCCGCCCCCGCGGCCGACGCCTCGCTCGCGGGCCCGGCCCGCGAGCTGGACCTCGCCCTGTACGGCCGTGTCCCGGTGGACTCCCTGAAGCTCGACGGCGACCGGCACGGTCTTCGACCGGCTCCTCGCCTGGGAACCGGAGGAGTAGCCCAGGTGGCAGCCACCGCAGACCGGTCTTAGCGTGGCCGCATGATCGAGCTGGTGGGCCTGACCAAGCGCTACGGCGACAAGACGGCGGTCGACGACCTCACGTTCACCGTCAGACCCGGCATCGTCACCGGGTTCCTCGGACCCAACGGCGCCGGGAAGTCCACCACCATGCGGATGATCCTCGGACTCGACCACCCCACGGCCGGCCGGGTGCGGATCGACGGCAAGCGGTACGAGCAGCTCAAGGACCCGCTGACGTACATCGGGGCGCTGCTCGACGCGAAGGCGGTGCACGGCGGGCGCAGCGCCTTCAACCATCTGCTGTGCCTCGCCCAGAGCAACGGGATTCCGCGGACGCGGGTGGCCGACGTGCTGGACACCGTCGGGCTGACGGCGGTGGCGCGGAAGAAGGCCAAGGGGTTCTCGCTCGGGATGGGGCAGCGGCTCGGGATCGCGGGGGCGCTGCTCGGCGATCCGCGGATCCTGATGTTCGACGAACCGGTGAACGGGCTCGACCCCGAGGGCATCCACTGGATCCGGAACCTGATGAAGACCCTGGCCGCCCAGGGCCGGACCGTGTTCGTCTCCTCCCACCTGATGAGCGAGATGGCGCTGACCGCCGACCACCTCGTCGTCATCGGGCAGGGCCGGCTGCTCGCCGACACCTCCATGGCGGACTTCATCCGCACCAACTCACGGTCGTACGTCCGGGTCCGCTCCCCGCAGCGCGAGCGGCTGCTCGACGTGCTGCACGGGGCCGGGATCACCGTCGTCGAGACGGGCGCCGGAGCCCTGGAGGCCGAAGGCGGAAAGGCCGAGCCGATCGGGGAGCTGGCCGCGCAGAACGGGATCGTGCTGCACGAGCTGAGCATCCAGCAGGCCTCTCTGGAGGAGGCGTTCATGCAGCTGACGGCGGAGTCCGTCGAGTACCACGCGCACGCCGACTCGCCCCCGGTGCCACAGGCCTGGGGCACCGACTGGGACAAGGGGGCATGACATGGCCGTCGTCACTCAGGTCGTACGGTCCGAGTGGACCAAGATCCGGTCCGTCGCCTCGACGGTGTGGACGCTGTCCCTGGCCGTGGTGGTCACCGTGGCCCTCGGGATGCTGCTCTCCGCCCTGGCGAACAGCCAGTTCTCCAACATGCCCGCGCGGGAACGGCTCTCCTTCGACCCGACGAACATCAGCTTCGCCGGGATGACCCTCGGTCAGCTGGCGATGATCGTCTTCGGGGTGCTCGTCGTCTCCAACGAGTACAGCACCGGGATGATCAGGGTCTCGCTGGCCGCCGTGCCGCAGCGGGCCACCTTCCTCTTCAGCAAGATCGCGGTGGCGGCGGCCCTGGTGCTGGGGGTCGGCATGGTCACCAGCTTCGCCGCCTTCTTCCTGGGGCAGGCCATGCTCGGCTCCCACCGGGCCCACCTCGGCGACCCCGGGGTGCTGCGCGCGGTCGTCGGCGGCGGGCTCTACATGACGCTCATCGCCATGTTCTCCATGGGCGTGGCCGCGATGCTGCGCTCACCGATGCTGTCCCTGGGCATCCTCATGCCGTTCTTCTTCCTGATCTCCAACATCCTCGGCAACGTCGACGCGACCAAGAAGATCGGCCGGTTCCTGCCGGACCAGGCGGGCAGCCACATCATGCAGGTGGTGCCGCGAGTCGGCGACGACGCGCCCTACGGGCCGTGGGGCGGGCTCGGGATCATGGGGCTGTGGGTGATCGCCGCGCTCGTCGGCGGGTACGTCCTGCTGAAGCGGCGCGACGCTCAGTGACCGGCGCTGCCGCGCCGATTCTTTGCACGCTCTTGGCCGGAACCGTCAGCGCCCCGATATCCTCCTAACCCTTACGGGGGGCGTCTGCCCCGCTGTCCTGATCCTTTCGATGGGTGCGGAGCATGATCGAGGCTGTAGGCCTGACCAAGCGCTACGGCGACAAGACCGCCGTGTACAACCTTTCCTTCCAGGTACGTCCCGGAGCCGTCACCGGCTTCCTCGGGCCGAACGGCTCGGGCAAGTCGACGACCATGCGGATGATCCTGGGGCTGGACAACCCGACCGCCGGCACGGTGACGATCGGCGGCTACCCGTACCGCAAGCTCCCGAACGCCGCCCGCCAGGTCGGCGCGCTGCTCGACGCCAAGGCCGTGCACGGCGGCCGGTCCGCCCGCAACCACCTGCTCTCCCTGGCCCAGCTCTCCGCCATCCCGGCCCGCCGGGTCGACGAGGTGCTCGGGGTGGTGGGCCTCCAGGACGTGGCCGGAAAGCGCTCCAAGGGCTTCTCCCTCGGTATGGGCCAGCGCCTCGGCATCGCCGCCGCGCTCCTCGGCGACCCCCAAGTGCTGCTCTTCGACGAGCCGGTCAACGGCCTCGACCCGGAGGGCATCCTCTGGGTGCGCAACCTGATGAAGTCCCTGGCCGCCGAGGGCCGTACGGTCTTCGTCTCCTCTCATCTGATGAGCGAGATGGCGCTGACCGCCGACCATCTCATCGTCATCGGCCGGGGCCAGCTGCTCGCCGACATGAGCGTGACGGACTTCATTTCGGCCAACTCCGCGGACTTCGCGCGCGTGCGCACCCCGGACACCGAGCCGCAGCTGCGCGAGAAGCTCAGCTCGGCGCTGACCGAGGCCGGCGGCCATGTCCTGCCGGAGCAGGACGGGGCGCTCAGAGTGACCGGGCTGCCGCTGCCCCGGATCAGCGACCTCGCGCACGAGGCGGACGTACGGCTGTGGGAGCTGTCCCCGCACCAGGCCTCGCTTGAGGAGGCCTACATGCGGATGACGCAGGGCGCCGTCGACTACCGGTCCAGCATCGACCAGAAGACCGGCTTCCAGCAGCCCCTGCCGCCCGGCGCCCAGCCGCCGATGCCGGTGCCCGGGCAGGGCCAGCCGGGCTGGTACGCCCCACCGCCACCCCAGCAGGGCGGCCGGCCGTTCGGAGGGCCGTACGGAGCGCCGGGGGCGCCCGTAGCACCGCCCGTGCCGCAAGGCGCACCGGCGGGCGGGTTCGGCGCGCCACAGGGCCCGTACGGGGCTCCCCAGACCGCTCCGAACCCCTACGTCCAGCCGGCGCCCGCGGCTGCGCCCACGCCGGTGCCCGCGGACGGAGCGGCGCAGCCCGCTCCCGCACCCGCCGCCGCCACTTCCGCCCCCGCCGACCTGACCAAGCCCGAGGACGCCCGATGAGCACCCACCAGCCTCCGCTGCCGCAGGCGGCGCCCGGCGGTTCGTACCCCGGTTACATCTCGCCGATCCCGGTGCTGCGCACCCACCTCGGGCACGCGATCGCGTCCGAGTGGACGAAGATCAGGTCGGTGCGTTCGACGATCTGGACGCTCGGCGTCTTCGTTCTCCTCGTGATCGGCATCGGCCTCCTGGCCGGCGCGGTGGTCAGCAACTCCTCCTCGTCCGACGACCTGACCGGCAGCAACGCGCTGTCGCTCGGCTTCTTCGGGCTGCTGCTCGGCAGCATGTGCATCATCACGCTCGGCGTGCTGACGACCGCCTCGGAGTACGGCACGGGCATGATCCGCACGACCATGGTGGCCTGCCCCTCCCGTGCGCGCGTGCTCGCGGCGAAGGCGATCGTCTTCTTCGCGGTCGCGTTCGTGATCACCCTGGCGGCCAGCGCGTTCGTGGCCATGACCCAGGTGTCGATGCTGAGCGACGTCGCCCGGACGCCGACCGGCGGGGAATGGCTGAAGGGAACCTTCGGCGTCAGCCTCTACATCGCGCTGCTCGGGCTGCTCTCGCTGATCATCGGATCGGTCATCCGGCACTCGGCGGGGGCCATCACCATCATGATCGGCGCGGTGCTCGCCCCGCTGGTGATCGCGCTGTTCATGTTCTCGTCGTCGCTGGAGAAGGTGCGCACGGCCCTGTTCGAGTACTCGATCCCGAACCAGCTGAGCGTCTTCTACTCCAACTCCCTCAGCGATTCCGGTCCTTCGGGCTGGGACCCGCTGTGGATCATCCTGGGCGTGACGGCCGTCGCGTTCGCTGGCGCGTACGCGCTGCTGGAGAAGCGGGACGTGTAGGACAGACAGCGCGCACAGGACGCAAGGCGCTCAGAACTTCGGCATGTTCCGGGACCGCTGCACCCGCGTGGTGCGGCGGTCCTTCGCGTTCCAGCAGGCCTTGTGCCAGTGCCGGCGCTCGTCCACGCCCGAGTGCTCCGGCCAGGCCACCACGTGCGGGACACCGGAGGGGATCACCTGGTCACAGCCGGGGCAGCGGTACGTCTTGCCGACCGCGCTGGCGCCCGCCACGTGCCGTACGCTCCACTCCTCGCCCTGCCAGCTCTCGGTGGACTGCCAGCCGCCGTAGCGGTCCGAACGGTCGGCCTCGGCGCTCCGGCCGGACGAGGCCGCGGAGTTCGGGCCCTTGGGTCGGTTGCGACGCGGGGACACGGGACACCTCTCGGGGCTATACAGGAAGCACGGGCTGTGTCCAGCCTACGACGCGCGCACGGGGGTACGCGTAGGGCGCCAACCCACACAAGTCCCCCTTCAGGGCGACCCATTCTCCAGACAATCCGCAAATCTTTCCGCCAGGCCGTGTCCTCGGCACGTGTCAGACGGTTATGCCCGGTGGGGGAGCTCCGGGTCGGAGCCAGGAAAGCAGGAAGAAACGATGCGCGTAGGTAGTTTTGTGCTGGCCGCCCAGTTCCCGGGCCAGGGGCAGGGGGAAGCCCTGCACCGGGCGGTACGCACGGCGGAGGTGGCCGAGGAGTCCGGTCTGGACGCGGTCTGGCTGGCCGAGCACCACTTCGTGCCGTACGGCACGTGCCCGTCCGCGGTCACCCTGGCCGCTTTACTGCTGGGCCGCACCCGGCGTCTGCGGGTCGGTACGGCGGTGAGCGTACTGCCCACCGTCCACCCGGTCGCCCTCGGCGAGCAGGCGGCACTGCTGCACGTGACGAGCGGCGGCCGCTTCACGCTCGGCGTGGGGCGGGGCGGGCCCTGGGTGGATCTGGAGGTCTTCGGATCCGGCCTGGAGGCGTACGAACAGGGCTTCCCCGAATCACTCGATCTGCTGACGCGCTGGCTGCGCGAACCGGCCGTGTCGGCCTCCGGGCCACGCTTCTCGTTCCGTGAAGTCCCCGTCGTACCGCGCCCGTCGGAGGCGCTGACGGAGGCGCCGGGGCCGGAGGTGGTGGTCGCCTGCACCTCCGCGGCGAGCATCCGGCTGGCCGCGGAGCGGGGGTTGCCGATGCTGCTCGGGATGCACGTCGGCGACGAGGAGAAGGCCGAGATGGTCGCGTTGTGGCGGCAGCACGCGCGGGCGGCCGGGCGGCCGGGCGACGAGATCGCCGGGGCGGCCCATGTCTCCGCCGGCGTCTGCCAGATCGCGGACCGCCGCGCCGACGCCGCGGAGACGCTGACGAAGGCGATGCCGGGCTGGCTGAAGCAGGGCCTGGAGGCCCATGTGACGGTGGACGGCCGGTTCCGGTCGATGCGGGACCCCCTCGCGTACACCGAACTGCTCTGCGGACTCCACCCGGTGGGTACCCCGCGACTGTGCGTCGACCGGCTCGCCGCCACCTCCGAGCGGACCGGCATCTCCCGTTTCGCCCTGCTGACCGAAGGCTCGGGGGATCTGGCGGCCACGGAGGAGAACGTACGACGACTGGGTGCCGAGGTGCTTCCGCACCTCCGGTGACCTCACCGCCGCGGGGAGCTTGCCGCCCCAGTGACTGATGCACCTCCCGCGTGTGGAGCGGCAAGCAAGCGGCTCACTGCGTCAGCAGTACCGGAGCACGGCGTCAGCAGTCCCGGAGTTCCGGGGACTGGTTCAACAGCTGATTGCGCACAGAGGTGAAGCGGGCCAGCGTCTCGTCGACCGAGGCGTCCAGCGGGAACACCGCCACACGGTGGCAGTTCTGGAAGGCCAGCCGCACACCGAAGTGCCGCTGCAGGGCGCCGCGTATGGCGTCACTCGCGAGCGCACGCAGCAGCTGACCGCGTGCCTGCTCGTCCGGCGGGGGCGTCTGGTTGTCGGCGAACTGGCCGCCGTCCACCTTCAGCTGGGCCACCAGGGAGCTGATCATCTCCCATGCGTAGGGCAGGGAGGTCCGGACGCAGTCGACGAAATCCGCTTCGTCGACCTCGCCTCGCTCGGCCTGTTCGAGTAGGGCCGGTGAGACGTCGAGCGACATGGGTACTCCTCTCGCACCCCCGAACAGCAGGGGTTGGCGGACAGGTAAGGGAGTTCGCGATACCGAACACGCTGAGTACACAATCCGCGACCTCCCGTTTACTACGGTAGGCAACCTGCGGTGACCCCACCAGGAGATTGCGTATATGCGACGGTCCCTTTAGGCACACAATCGGCCAGGTCTGAACAGGCGTGTGCAGGGGACCCTTCAGGACCGGTCGTGGAGGCCGGTCGAAGGGGGCCGGAGGCGGGCCGGGACCGGCTGAAGGGAGCTGCGGAGGGCTGGGCGAATCGCGTCGAGGGCGGCGCGTCGAGTAGCGTTGCCGACCATGCGTCTCGTCATCGCCCGGTGCTCCGTCGACTACGCCGGCCGGCTCACCGCCCACCTTCCCTCCGCTCCCCGCCTGATCCTGGTCAAGGCGGACGGCAGTGTCTCGATCCACGCGGACGACCGGGCCTACAAGCCCCTCAACTGGATGTCGCCGCCGTGCACGCTGAAGGAGGGGACCGGTGACGAGGAAGGCGTCTGGACCGTCATCAACAAGGCGGGCGAGAAGCTCATCATCACGATGGAGGAGGTCCTGCACGACTCCTCGCACGAGCTGGGCGTCGACCCGGGCCTGATCAAGGACGGCGTGGAAGCGCACCTGCAGGAGCTGCTGGCCGACCGCATCGAGACGCTCGGCGACGGCTACACGCTCATCCGGCGCGAGTACATGACGGCGATCGGTCCGGTGGACATCCTCTGCCGCGACGCCGAGGGCCGGACCGTGGCCATCGAGATCAAGCGCCGCGGCGAGATCGACGGCGTCGAACAGCTCACCCGCTACCTGGAACTCCTGAACCGCGACCCCCATCTCGCCCCCGTCCGCGGCATCTTCGCGGCCCAGGAGATCAAGCCCCAGGCAAAGGTCCTCGCCACCGATCGCGGCATCGGCTGCACGATCCTCGACTACGACGCCCTGCGCGGCATCGAGGACGACAAGCTCCGGCTGTTCTGACCGGACATGGTCGACGGGGCCGGGCATGCCGATCCTGATCGGGTCCGACAAGCCCGGTCCGGGGCGGACGCGTTCCGGCTCCCTCTGCTCCGCCGCCCACCCCTGATACCGCCGCGACGGCGCTCAGCCCTACGAAGCGAACCGGCGGTGCCGGACCGGCCTTGAGCCGAGTTCGGCACCGCCGGTTCGCGTCCGTCGCGGTGGCGCGCCGCCGCGGCGGTATCGAGGTGCGTGGACCGTGGGGCGGCCCGGGCCTCAGATCACCGTGCCGGTCGACGCTCCACCGCTGCTGCTCTCCGATGCGCTCGACGTCGTGACGCTCGGGGAGTCGGAGGCAGGGCCGCTCGCCGAGTTGGTTGTGGTCGGCGTGTCGGACGGGGACGGTGAGAGCGACGGCGATTCGCTCGCCGACGGCGACGACGACTTCGACGGGCTCGGCGACGCCGACTTCGAAGGTGATGCCGACTTCGAGGGAGATGCGGACGGCGAGTGCGTCGTACCGCCGCCGGACGTCCCCTTCGTCCCCGTAGCCGAAGCCGAAGGCGTCACCGTGTCCGTCGGCGGGGTCGGGTCGTCCGAGGTGCCCAGGGTGCCGTCCGGGCCCGGATCCGTCGGCTTGGCCGACGTCGTGCCGGTGTCGCCCGTGCCCGAACTCTGCTTCGGGTCGGCGCCCAGGCTCCCGCTACCCGTGTCCGCGCTCGCCGACGGGTCGACGCTCACGTTGTTGGACGGGTTGTCGGCGTTGTCGTGGGAGGTCATCCCGAGCCCCACCACCGTGCCGAGGACCGCGGTGAGCAGGGCGCCCGCGCCGACCGCCACCATGTTGCGGCGGGCCATGCGGACGAGGCCGCCCCCGCCGCCCTGGACCGGCGCCGGCTGCCCCGGGACCCTGTGGGTCACCACGGTGTCCGAGACCGGCGAGTGGACCGCCGGGAAGGGCGTCGTGACGCCGCCCGCCGGGGATATGGACTCCTCGTGGCGGGCGTCGGGAATCTCGTCGCCCGCCATCGCGGCGATGACCGGAAGGGCTTCCCCCGAGCGGTCGGCCACCAGGGCCAGGGCCCGGCGGCCGGCCGTCGTGCCCCGCTTGTCGGAGAGCGCCCCGCGCAGCCCGATCGAGGCCTCCAGCTCGGCCCGCGCCCGGTCCAGCTGGTCGCCGCAGAGCGCGAGTATGCCGAGTTCGTGGTGGAAGTAGGCCTGTTCGCCGACCTCACCGGCCAGCCGGGCGGCCTCCGCCCCGGCCCGCAGCGCCCGTTCCCAGGCGGTCCACCGCAGCCCCGCCGCGAACGCGGGCGCGGCCGTACGGGCCAGCCGTACCGGCGTGCTGTCCTCGTCCTCCGCCGGCGGGACCGTCTCGGGGACCACCACCGTCAGCGCGGCGAGGACCGCGTCGGCCTCCGCGCAGACCCGCTCCGGGGTGACCGAGGGGTGCCCGGCCCACCAGCTGTAGTGCTGGGCGGCGGTGAGGGCCCGGGCCGCCGCGTCGTCGGCGTATCCGGCGGCCTCCAGCTGCTGCAGGACGCCCGCGGCGAGCCGGTAGCGGGAGCCGACCGGGGAGACCAGTCCGCAGCCCGCCAGTTCGCCGAGGGCCGCGTCCGCGTGGGTGTCACCGACGAGGGCCGGCAGATGCGCCTGGTGCGGCACCTCGCCGCCGAGGGCGACCGCGAAGCGCAGGGTGGCCCGGGCGGAGGCGCTGAGCCGGGAGGCGAGCAGCGGGGCGGGCGCGGCGGCCTCGCCGAGGGACGGGAGCGGGGACGCCTCGGCGGCCTCGGGGTCGAAGGGCGCGTCGACCGGCACCTCGGACAGGTCCGACAGGTCGGACAGACCGGGCAGACCGGATGCGAAGACGCCGAACTCGTCGACGGCGCCGGTGCTGGCCCGCAACTGGTCGCGCTGGCGCAGCAGTGCGCCGGCCTGGACGAAGCGCAGGGGCAGGCCCTCGGACTCGAACCAGAGGTCGCCGGCCCAGTTGGCCTCCTCCTCGGTGAGCACCCGGCCGACCGCGCGCTCCAGGATGTCGACCCCGCCGGCCCGCTCCAGGCCGCTGAGGAACACCTCCTCGACGGCGGAGTCGGCGGAGGGCGCCGGCACGTCCGGGGTGGCGCCGATCAGGAAGGCGCACTCGGGGGTGGCGTCGATCAGCTCGTCGAGCCCGGCGCCGCCGAACTCGATGTCGTCGAGGACGACGACCGCGCCGATGTCCCGGATCAGTTCGAGGAGTTCGTCGTGGTCCGGGCGGTGCGCGGGCGCCTTGTAGACGGCGTGGAAGAGGTCGCGGAGCAGGTCCTCGGCCGTGCGGTGGAAGCCGTCGAGGCGGACCACGCCGTCGGGGGCGAGGTCGGAGCAGTCGTCGGCGACCAGGTCGAGGAGCGCGCTGCGGCCGGAGCCCGAGGGGCCGGTGAGGCGCACGGAGCGGCCGCGGGCGAGGAGCCGGACGAGCCGCTCACGGTCGTCCTGGCGTTCCAGGAGCGGCAGCTCGGGCCGGGCGGGACCGGGCGGCACCGGCGGCCGGACGGCGCGCTCGTACTCGGCGCGTTCGGCGGCGGTGCGCTTCTCCGGTCCGGCGGGGCGCTCGGTCGGCGGGCAGGGCTCTATCTCGCTGCCGTCGACAGGGTTGACGGTCAGCAGGAAGTCGCCGGTGACCAGTCGCGTGGTGCGGGCCGTCGCCGGCGCGCTCTGGCCGAAGTCGGTGGTGAGGGATTCCCTGGGCGGGCGCTGGCGCGGCGTGCTGCCGTCGCCGTCCTGGCCGTACCCCTCGGGTCCCGGGTTGATCGGGTCCATAGGTTCCTAGCCCCCCAAAAGCGTCGTGTGCCGTGGATACCGGCCCCTCCCGGCCTTTGCACACCGCGCTGTCGCTTCTGGTCCGGGCCCGCGCTCGAAGGGTGGCAAGGGCGGCGGGCGACCGAACCTTAAACCTTGGCACAGTATCTACGACAGTCCGGGGTACCGCGCCGTCCGAGACATCACAGTCTCGTGAGGATTGCGTCTGACGTGCGCTTGCGCGCCGTCCGACCGGGTCACCCCCGTCGCCCGGTTCACACCGGATCGCCGTGTCCCCCTGGTTCGGCGCCTCGCGGCGAACCAGGGATCCCCCAACGGATCGCCTTGTCCCGGTGGTTCGCGGCCGCACAGCCGGTCGCCGGGCCGAGGACCTGCCCGGGCCTCTGGTCACACCCGGGGCAGCGACTCCACCCCGATACCTCCCTCGATCGCCAGGATCCGGTGCAGCCGGGTGGCCACCAGCAGGCGCTGCATCTGCGGCGGTACGCCGCGCAGCACCAGGCGGCGGCCGCAGCGGCCGGCCCGCCGGTGGGCACCCATGATCACCCCGAGTCCGGTGGCGTCCCAGGAGTCCAGCTCGGACAGGTCCAGCACCAGATCGCCGACTCCGTCGTCGACGGCCGAGTGCAGGACCGTACGGGCGTCCGCCGCGCTGCGGACGTCGAGGCGGCCCCCGACGACCAGCTCGGCGTGGTCGCCCCTGATGTACATATGCGCTCCCCGAGAGTGCGTGTCCTACTCCGTGAAAGTGATGTCCGGTAATGCAACGTCTGACTGCGTTCGCCGGTCAGAGGTTGCCATCTGTAAGCGAACCGATACCGAATTCACCCCCGAGGGTGAAAGCCTCGGGGTTTGTGCGTTTTGAGGGGCGGTCAGAAGGTCTATGTACTGATGTTCAGTACGTGTAGAAGCCCTGCCCGCTCTTGCGTCCGATGTCACCGGCGTCAACCATCCGGCGCATCAGCTCCGGCGGGGCGAACTTCTCGTCCTGCGACTCGGTGTAGATGTTGCTGGTGGCGTGCAGCAGGATGTCGACGCCGGTGAGGTCGGCCGTGGCCAGCGGGCCCATGGCGTGACCGAAGCCCAGCTTGCAGGCGAGGTCGATGTCCTCGGCGGTGGCGACGCCCGACTCGTACAGCTTGGTGGCCTCGACGACGAGCGCGGAGATCAGCCGGGTCGTCACGAAGCCGGCCACGTCGCGGTTGACGACGATGCAGGTCTTGCCGGTGGACTCGGCGAACTCCCGTGCGGTGGCGAGGGTTTCGTCGCTGGTCTTGTAGCCGCGGACCAGCTCCACGAGCTGCATCATCGGCACCGGCGAGAAGAAGTGGACGCCGACGACGCGCTCGGGGTGCTCGGTGGCCGCCGCGATCTTGGTGATCGGGATGGCGGAGGTGTTGGAGGCGAGTACGGCGTCCGGGCGCACGATCTTGTCGAGAGCGCGGAAGATCTCGTGCTTGACTTCCAGCTTCTCGAAGACGGCCTCGACCACGATGTCCGCGTCGGCGACCGCGTCCAGGTCGGTGGTCGTGGTGATGCGGGCCAGGGCGGCGTCGGCGTCGTGCGCCTCCAGCCTGCCCTTGCTCACGAACTTGTCGTAGGAGGCCTGGATGCCGCCGACGGCACGGTCCAGCGCCTCGTCGGTGACGTCACGCAGGACCACGTCCCAGCCGGCCTGCGCGGCGACCTGGGCGATGCCGGAACCCATCAAGCCGGCACCGATGACGGCAAGCTTCCGTGCCACTCCGCTCCCCTTACACGCTGTTGAGGTATGCCTCTTGGGCGGGACCCTAGCGCTCGTCGGGGGCCGGGAAACCCGGTAAGTAACGCGTGTCACGGTCTCAGGACGTGAGACAACCGTCACGTCCCGTCAGCCGGCCCCGACGGCACCGTTCATTACGCGCCACCCACGGTGCGTCCACGCGGCACCTCTACGCTGGCCTCATGGTCAATCTGACGCGCATCTACACCAGGACCGGCGACAAGGGCACCACCGCCCTCGGGGACATGAGCCGGGTCGCCAAGACGGATCTGCGGATCTCGGCGTACGCGGACGCCAACGAGGCGAACGCGGTGATCGGGACGGCGATCGCGCTGGGCGGGCTGGAGGAGGAGGTCGTCAAGGTGCTCACCCGGGTGCAGAACGACCTCTTCGACGTCGGCGCGGACCTGTCGACCCCGGTGGTGGAGCACCCGCAGTTCCCGCCGCTGCGGGTCGAGCAGTTCTACATCGACAAGCTGGAGGCGGACTGCGACCGCTTCAACGAGCGGCTGGAGAAACTCCGCTCCTTCATCCTTCCGGGCGGCACCCCGGGCGCGGCCCTGCTCCACCAGGCCTGCACGGTCGTACGGCGCGCCGAACGCTCGACATGGGCCGCGCTGGAGGCCCACGGCGAGGCGATGAACCCGTTGACCGCGACCTACCTCAACAGACTGTCGGACCTCCTCTTCATCCTCGCCCGCACCGCCAACAAGGCCGTCGGCGACGTCCTGTGGGTCCCGGGCGGCGAACGCTGAGGCAGACCGGCCCCCGGCCGGGGGTCCGGGGGTTGCCCCCGGAAAGACACAGCATCCTCGCCCGCACCGCCAACAAGGCCGTCGGCGACGTCCTGTGGGTCCCGGGCGGCGAACGCTGAGGCAGACCGGCCCTGTGGGTGCCGGGCAGGGAGCGGTAAAAGCGGCTTTGGTACGGGAGTTGGGGAGTCGACGGCCGTATACAGAGTGGTCCAGACCTATTGACCGGTGGTCCAGACCTTTCTATTCTCGCGGCACCATGGGCATGAAGGCTCAGTCATGCCCACGTCATCCCCGATGAAGAGGGAGGCGCAGCATGCGCTTCAGACACAGAGCCGCGGCGGGGTTCGCGACCCTGTTGCTCCCCCTGGCCGGTCTGGTCGGCCTCGCGAGCCCGGCCCAGGCCGCGACGACGGCGACCGCGACCTACACCAAGACCCAGGACTGGGGCACCGGCTTCGGCGGCCAGTGGACCGTCAAGAACACCGGTACCACCACCATCAGTTCCTGGACCGTCGAGTGGGACTACCCCTCCGGCACCTCGGTCACCTCCGCGTGGGACGCGGACGTCACCTCCTCCGGCACCCACTGGACCGCCAAGAACAAGTCCTACAACGGCTCCCTCGCCCCCGGCGCCTCCGTCTCCTTCGGCTTCAACGGCGCCGGTTCGGGCTCGCCCAGCAACTGCCTCCTCAACGGGGCGAGTTGTGACGGCGGTACGACCGTCCCCGGGGACTCGGCGCCCTCCGCGCCCGGTACCCCGGCCGCGTCCGGCATCACGGACACCTCGGTCAAGCTCTCCTGGTCCGCCGCCACCGACGACAACGGCGTCAAGAACTACGACGTCCTGCGCGACGGCAAGGTGGTCTCCACGGTGACCACCACCTCGTACACGGACACGGGGCTCACGGCCGGCACCGACTACTCCTACACCGTCCAGGCCCGCGACACCGCGAACCAGACCGGGCCGGTCAGCGGCGCGGTCGCGGTGCACACCACCGGCGGTACGACCACTCCCCCGACCACCGGCTCCAAGGTCAAGCTCGGCTACTTCACCGAGTGGGGCATCTACGGCCGCAACTACCAGGTCAAGAACCTGGTGACCTCCGGCTCCGCGGCGAAGATCACGCACATCAACTACGCCTTCGGCAACGTCACCAACGGCCAGTGCGCGATCGGCGACGCCTACGCGGACTACCAGAAGACGTTCACCGCCGACCAGTCGGTCAGCGGTGTCGCCGACACCTGGGACCAGCCGCTGGCCGGCAACTTCAACCAGCTGCGCGAGCTGAAGGCCAAGTACCCGAACATCAAGATCCTGTGGTCCTTCGGCGGCTGGACCTGGTCCGGCGGTTTCGCGCAGGCGGCGGCCAACCCGACCGCGTTCGCGGACTCCTGCTACAACCTCGTCAAGGACCCGCGCTGGGCCGACGTCTTCGACGGCATCGACATCGACTGGGAGTACCCGAACGCCTGCGGGCTGAGCTGTGACACCAGCGGCTCGGCGGCCTTCAAGAACCTGATGGCCGCGCTGCGTGCCAAGTTCGGCTCCGGCAACCTGGTCACCGCCGCCACCACGGCGGACGGCTCCGCCGGCGGCAAGATCGACGCCACCGACTACGCGGGTGCCTCCCAGTACGTCGACTGGTACAACGTGATGTCGTACGACTTCTTCGGCGCCTGGGCGACCACCGGCCCGACGGCCCCGCACTCCCCGCTCACCTCGTACTCGGGCATCCCGACCGCCGGCTTCGACACGGCCGACGCGATGGCCAAGTTCAAGGCGCAGGGCGTACCGGCGAGCAAGCTGCTGATCGGGATCGGGTTCTACGGGCGCGGCTGGACCGGTGTGACGCAGGACGCGCCGGGCGGAACGGCCACCGGAGCGGCGACCGGAACGTACGAACAGGGCATCGAGGACTACAAGGTCCTCAAGACGTCCTGTCCGGTCACCGGCACCGTCGCGGGCACGGCGTACGCGCACTGCGGCACCAACTGGTGGTCGTACGACACCCCGTCGACGATCGCCGGGAAGATGAGCTGGGCCAAGTCCCAGGGGCTCGGCGGCGCGTTCTTCTGGGAGTTCAGCGGTGACACCAGTGACGGTGAGCTGGTGAGTGCCATCAACTCCGGGCTGAACTGACCCCGTAGCCCCCACCCACCCCCACCGCGTCGCGGGCGGCCTCCGAGCCGCCCGCGACAGCGCGTCTCAGGCGACATTGACCCTCCCCCAGACTTCGTCCGGGGGCACCCCCACCCAACGGGCAAGGAATCAGGCGACATTCACCCTCCCCCAGACTTCGTCCGGGGGCACCCCCACCCAACGGGCAAGGAATCAGGCGACATTCACCCGTTGTCCGGGCGGGGCCGCCTCCAGCCAGGCGAGGAAGCCGGTCAGGGCGTCCTCGCTCATGGCGAGTTCGAGGCGGGTGCCACGGTGGGTGCAGGCGAGGATGACGGCGTCGGAGAGCAGGGCCAGCTCCTCCTCGCCCTCGGGCAGGCGGCGGCCGGCCACCTCGATCCGGTCGCGTTCCAGGACCCGGCGGGGACGGTAGGCGTAGGAGAAGACGCGGTACCACTCGACGCTGTCGCCGTTGTAGCGGGCGACGCCGTAGCTCCAGCCCTTGCCGCTGGTGTCCGACTTCTCGGGGACCTCCCAGCGCAGGGAACAGTCGAAGGTGCCGCCGGAGCGCTGGATCAGTCTGCGGCGCAGACCGAAGAGGAAGAGTCCCACCACCACCAGTGCGACCACGATTCCGGCCACAGTCAGAGCGAGGACCATCGGCACCGACCTCCCCGTCTCCTAGGTAACGGAACGTAAAAACACCCAGATCTACCTCAGCCGCGGCTGGGTCCGGAATGACTCCGGCCCCAGCCGCGGCTGAGTTACGTCAACGCATACGCGCAGTGTGTCAGCGCGCGGTCGCCGCCCGCAGACGGACGTCGGCGCGCCGCTCGGCGCTGGCGTCGCCCTCCGCCTTCGCGCGCTCCAGCTCCCGCTCCTCGCGCTGGACGTCGATCTCGTCCGACAGCTCGGCGGTCTCGGCGAGCAGCGAGAGCTTGTTGTCCGCGAACGAGATGAAACCGCCGTGCACCGCGGCGACGACCGTTCCACCATCACTCGTACGGATGGTCACCGGGCCCGACTCCAGCACACCGAGCAGCGGCTGGTGACCGGGCATGACGCCGATGTCGCCGGACGTGGTGCGCGCGACGACCAGGGTGGCCTCGCCGGACCAGACCTGGCGGTCGGCGGCGACCAGCTCGACGTGCAGCTCAGCAGCCAAGGGTGGCTCCTCGGGTCACCACCCGGCAGGGGCGCCGGGTGTTGGGGTCAATTCTAGTAGGCGTGGGTGAGGGGGCGGGACGCGCCCGCCCCCTCACCCGAAGAACTCAGTGAGTTCGGAAGAACTCACGGTGTTCAGGAGACGCCCAGCTCCTTGGCGTTGGCCTTGAGGTCCTCGATGCCACCGCACAGGAAGAACGCCTGCTCCGGGAAGTGGTCGTACTCGCCGTCGATGATCGCGTTGAACGCGGCGATCGACTCGTCCAGCGGGACGTCCGACCCGTCGACGCCGGTGAACTGCTTGGCGACGTGGGTGTTCTGGGACAGGAAGCGCTCCACGCGACGGGCACGGTGGACGGTGAGCTTGTCCTCCTCGCCCAGCTCGTCGATACCGAGGATCGCGATGATGTCCTGGAGGTCCTTGTACTTCTGGAGGACCGTCTTCACGCGCATGGCGGTGGAGTAGTGGTCCGCCGCGATGTAGCGCGGGTCCAGGATCCGGGACGTGGAGTCCAACGGGTCCACGGCCGGGTAGATGCCCTTCTCCGAGATCGGACGGGAGAGCACCGTCGTCGCGTCGAGGTGGGCGAAGGTGGTGGCCGGGGCCGGGTCGGTCAGGTCGTCCGCGGGGACGTAGATCGCCTGCATCGAGGTGATCGAGTGACCGCGGGTCGAGGTGATGCGCTCCTGGAGGAGACCCATCTCGTCGGCCAGGTTCGGCTGGTAGCCCACCGCGGAGGGCATCCGGCCGAGCAGGGTCGACACCTCGGAACCGGCCTGCGTGAAGCGGAAGATGTTGTCGATGAAGAACAGCACGTCCTGCTTCTGCACATCGCGGAAGTACTCCGCCATGGTCAGACCCGCAAGGGCCACGCGCAGACGGGTGCCCGGGGGCTCGTCCATCTGACCGAAGACCAGGGCGGTCTTGTCGATGACGCCCGAGTCGGCCATCTCCTCGATGAGGTCGTTGCCCTCACGGGTGCGCTCACCGACACCGGCGAACACGGAGACACCGTCGTGGTTGTTGGCGACGCGGTAGATCATCTCCTGGATGAGCACCGTCTTGCCGACGCCGGCACCGCCGAACAGACCGATCTTGCCACCCTTGACGTACGGGGTGAGCAGGTCGATGACCTTGACGCCGGTCTCGAACATCTCGGTCTTCGACTCAAGCTCGTCGAAGTTCGGGGCCTTGCGGTGGATGGACCAGCGCTCGCCCTCGTACTGCTCGTCGACGTTCAGCACCTCACCGAGGGTGTTGAACACCTTGCCCTTGGTGAAGTCGCCCACCGGGACGGTGATGCCGTCGCCGGTGTCGGTGACCGGGGCCTGGCGGACCAGACCGTCGGTGGGCTGCATGGAGATCGTGCGGACCAGGCCGTCACCCAGGTGCTGGGCGACCTCCAGGGTCAGGATCTTCTTCTCGCCGGCGTTGGCCGGGTCGGCCACCTCGACGTGCAGCGCGTTGTAGATCTCCGGCATCGCGTCGACGGGGAACTCCACGTCGACGACCGGGCCGATGACCCGGGCGACGCGGCCCGTGGCCGTCGCGGTCTCAACAGTGGTGGTCATTAGCGGTCACTCCCCGCGGTCGCGTCGGCCAGGGCGCTGGCGCCACCGACGATCTCGCTGATTTCCTGGGTGATTTCGGCCTGGCGGGCCGCGTTGGCAAGCCGGGAGAGCGTGTTGATCAGCTCGCCCGCGTTGTCGGTGGCCGACTTCATCGCACGCCGCGTGGCAGCGTGCTTCGAAGCCGCCGACTGGAGCAGCGCGTTGTAGATGCGGCTCTCCACGTAGCGCGGCAGCAGGGCGTCGAGGACGTCCTCCGCCGAGGGCTCGAAGTCGTACAGCGGGAGGATCTCGTCGCCCTTGGCGGCGCCCTCCTCCGCGACCTCGTCGAGGCTGAGCGGCAGCAGTCGGTCACCGAGCGCCGTCTGCGTCATCATCGACACGAACTCGGTGTAGACGATGTGGAGTTCGTCCACCCCGCCGTCCGCCGTCTCCGTCTCGATGGCCTCGATCAGCGGCGCCGCGACCTTCTTGGCGTCCGCGTACGAGGGCTCGTCGGTGAAGCCCGACCACGACTCCACGACCTTGCGCTCGCGGAAGTTGTAGTGGGCCAGACCGCGGCGGCCGACGATGTACGTGTCGACCTCCTTGCCCTCCGCCTCAAGGCGCGCCGTCAGCTGCTCGGCGGCCTTGATGGCGTTGGAGTTGAAGGCGCCGGCCAGACCGCGGTCGCTCGTGAGGAGCAGCACCGCGGAACGGGTCGGCGTCTCCGCCTCGGTGGTCAGGGGGTGCTTGGTGTTCGACCCGGTACCGACCGCCGTGACCGCGCGGGTGAGCTCGGTCGCGTACGGAGCGGAGGCCCGCACCTTGCGCTGCGCCTTGACGACACGCGAGGCGGCGATCATCTCCATCGCCTTGGTGATCTTCTTGGTCGCGGTGACGGATCGGATGCGACGCTTGTAGACCCGGAGCTGGGCTCCCATGAGTCAGGTCCCTTCCTTACGTCACTTGGCCGCGGCCGGGGCGTCCTCGCCGAGAAGCTTGCCGTCCGAGGTCTCGAACTGCTTCTTGAACTCGGCGATCGCGTCGGCAACAGCGGTGAGGGTGTCGTCCGACATCTTGCCGCCCTCCTTGATGGAGGTCATGAGGCCCTGCTCCTTGCGGTGCAGGTACTCAAGGAGCTCCTTCTCGAAGCGGCGGATGTCGGCGACCGGGACGTCGTCCATCTTGCCGGTGGTACCGGCCCACACGGAGACGACCTGGTCCTCGGTCGGCATCGGCTGGTACTGAGCCTGCTTGAGCAGCTCGACCAGTCGCTGACCACGCTCCAGCTGCGACTTCGACGCGGCGTCCAGGTCGGAACCGAAGGCGGCGAACGCCTCCAGCTCGCGGTACTGGGCGAGGTCCAGACGCAGTCGGCCGGAGACCTGCTTCATCGCCTTGTGCTGCGCGGAACCACCGACTCGGGAGACGGAGATACCGACGTTCAGCGCGGGGCGCTGACCGGCGTTGAAGAGGTCCGACTCCAGGAAGCACTGGCCGTCGGTGATGGAGATGACGTTGGTCGGGATGAACGCCGAGACGTCGTTGGCCTTGGTCTCGACGATCGGCAGACCGGTCATCGAGCCGGCACCCATGTCGTCGGAGAGCTTGGCGCAGCGCTCCAGGAGACGGGAGTGCAGGTAGAAGACGTCACCCGGGTAGGCCTCACGGCCCGGCGGGCGGCGCAGCAGCAGCGACACGGCGCGGTAGGCGTCGGCCTGCTTCGAGAGGTCGTCGAAGATGATGAGGACGTGCTTGCCGTCGTACATCCAGTGCTGGCCGATGGCCGAGCCGGTGTACGGCGCCAGGTACTTGAAGCCGGCCGGGTCGGACGCCGGGGCGGCGACGATGGTCGTGTACTCCAGCGCGCCGGCCTCTTCCAGGGCGCCACGCACGGAGGCGATGGTCGAGCCCTTCTGGCCGATGGCGACGTAGACGCAGCGGACCTGCTTGTTCGGGTCGCCCGAGCGCCAGTTGTCGCGCTGGTTGATGATCGTGTCGACGGCCAGGGCGGTCTTGCCGGTCTGGCGGTCACCGATGATCAGCTGGCGCTGGCCGCGGCCGACCGGGGTCATCGCGTCGACGGCCTTGTAGCCGGTCTCCATCGGCTCGTGCACCGACTTGCGGGCCATGACGCCCGGAGCCTGCAGCTCCAGGGCGCGGCGGCCGGACGTCTCGATCTCGCCGAGGCCGTCGATCGGGTTGCCGAGCGGGTCGACGACGCGGCCGAGGTAGCCCTCGCCCACGGCGACGGAGAGGACCTCACCGGTGCGCTGCACCGGCTGCCCCTCCTCGATGCCGCTGAACTCACCGAGGACGATGGCGCCGATCTCGCGCTCTTCCAGGTTGAGCGCGAGGCCGAGGGTGCCGTCCTCGAACTTCAGCAGTTCGTTGGCCATGGCCGAGGGGAGGCCCTCGACCTTCGCGATGCCGTCGCCGGCAAGGGTGACCGTACCGACCTCCTCGCGCGAGGCCGCGTCCGGCTTGTACGACTGGACGAAGTTCTCCAGCGCGTCCCGGATCTCCTCCGGCCGGATCGTGAGCTCCGCCATCTGGGTTCCCTGCTCTCCTTGTTGGGCCCGAAGTTTCACTTGGGGGGTCTGGGGGCGACCCCCAGGATTCTTCTTGTACGGCCCAACCAGGGCCGTCGTGAGTACGTACTGCTCTTGAGTTGGGTCAGCTCGCCATGCGGCGGGCCGCGTCCTCAAGCCGGTCCGCGATCGAACCGTTGATGACCTCGTCGCCGACCTGCACCCGGATCCCGCCGACGACCTCGGGGTCGACGTCGAGGTTGAGGTGCATCGTGCGGCCGTAGAGCTTCGCGAGGGCGGCGCCCAGGCGCTGCTTCTGCGGCTCGCTCAGCGGCACCGCCGAGGTGACGACGGCGACGACACGGCTGCGACGGTCCGCGGCCAGCTTGGACAGGGCCTCCAGGCCCGCTTCCAGGCTACGTCCCCGCGGCACGGTCACAAGGCGTGTGACCAGACGCTCGGTGACCGGCTTGGCGCGGCCGCCGAGCAGCCGGTGCAGCAGCTCGGTCTTCGCGGCGCCGCCGGCCTTGCGGTCGGTGAGCGCGGCGCGCAGTTCGGTGCTGGAGGAGACGATCCGGCCGAACCGGAACAGCTCGTCCTCGGCGTCGTCCAGCGTGCCGGACTTCTCCGCGGCCGTGAGGTCGGCGGTGTTCGCCAGCTCCTCCACCGCGTCCACCAGGTCGCGGGACTGCGACCAGCGGGAGCGGACCAGGCCGGACACCAGGTCGGCGGTGGTCTCGGAGACCTGGCCGCCGATCAGACGCCGGACCAGCTCGGCCTTGGCCTCGCCGGACTGCGCCGGGTCGGTGAGGACCCGGCGCAGGCCTCCCTCGCGGTCGAGCAGCGCGGTGACGGCCGCCAGCTCGTCGGCGAGCCGCGTCGCGTCCACGGACGTGGAGTCCGTCAGCGCGTCGAGACGCTCACGTGCGGCTGCGAGTGCCTCGCGGCTCGCTCCGTTCATCGCGCCGCCTCGGCCTTCTCCTCGAGCTCGTCGAGGAAGCGGTCGATGACGCGGCTCTGCCGGGCGTGGTCCTCAAGGGACTCGCCGACGAGCTTGCCGGCCAGGTCGGTGGCCAGGTGGCCGACGTCCTGACGCAGCGCCTGCGCGGCGGACTTGCGGTCGGCCTCGATCTGGGCGTGACCGGCGGCGACGATCTCCTCACGCTGCCGCTGGCCTTCGGCGCGCATCTCGGCGATGAGCGTGGCGCCCTGCTCCTGAGCCTCCTGGCGCAGGCGCGCGGCCTCGTGCCGGGCCTCGGCCAGCTGCGCCTTGTACTGCTCAAGGACGCTCTGGGCCTCGGTCTGCGCGGCCTCGGCCTTCTCGATACCGCCCTCGATCGCCTCGCGGCGCTGTTCCAGAACCTTGTTGATGTTCGGAAGGAGCTTCTTGGCGAGGAAGCCGAAGACGATGACGAAGGCGATGAGGCCGATGACGAGCTCTGGACCCGGCGGGATGAGAGGGTTTTCGGGGTTCTCCGCCGCCAGCTGAACCAAGAGGCTCATATCAGTGCCTTTCGTCTAATGGTGCGCGACGGTCGGGTCAGGAGGTCGGGTAGACGAACGGCATGACCAGACCGATCAGGGCGAGCGCCTCACAGAAGGCGAAGCCGAGGATCTGGTTGGCGCGGATCAGGCCGGCCGCCTCGGGCTGGCGGGCGAGCGCCTGCGTGCCGTTACCGAAGATGATGCCGATGCCGACGCCCGGGCCGATCGCGGCGAGGCCGTAGCCGATCGAGCCGAGGTTGCCCTTGATCTGGGTGGCGGCGAGGGTGGCCTGCGCAAGAGCGGACATGCCGGTTCTTCCTTCTCTTTCAAGGACCGGTGGGGGTTGGCCACCGGATGACATGGGTGGTGGGTCAGGTTGGCGCTCAGTGGTGCTCGGCGAGCGCGCCCTGGATGTAGCTGCAGGTCAGCAGTACGAAGACATAGGCCTGGACAGCCTGGATGAAGAGTTCGAAGGCCGTCATCACGAGGACCATGACGAACGAGACACCGGAGTAGGCGATGCCGATGCCGTTCAGCATGTACCAGCTGGCGATCGTGAAGAGCAGCAGCAGGGTGTGACCGGCGAACATGTTCGCGAAGAGTCGCACGGCGTGGGTGAACGGCCGGACGATCAGGTTCGAGAAGAACTCGATCGTCATCGACAGCGGCAGCACCGGGCCGAGCGTCTTGTCGTAGCCGGTGACGTTCTTGAAGAAGCCGACGAAACCCTGGCGCTTGAAGGTCAGCACGACCCACGTGATGTAGACGATGCCGGCCAGGGCCGCGGGGTACGAGATGATCGCGGTGACCGGGAACTGGGCGACCGGGATGATCGACCAGAGGTTCATCATCCAGATGAAGAAGAACAGCGAGACGACGAACGGAACGTACTTCTCGCCTTCCTTCTTGCCGATGGTCTCGTAGACGACACCGCGCCGCACGAAGTCGTAGCCGGTCTCGGCGATCATCTGGAGCTTGCCCGGGACGACCTTCGGACGGGCGAAGGCGGCCCAGAAGAAGCCCACGATGATGATCGACCCGAGCAGCGCCAGCAGCATCGTCTTGTTGAAGTACAGGTTGCTGTCCGCGTCGCCGAAGAGCGGCTTGAACAGGAACGAGTGGAGGCCCGGTGCCGGGAAGCCACACCCGTCGAACAGGTGACAGCTCGTGTCGAAAGCGAGCGTCTGCGTCGGGTCAGCACTCACCGCGGGCTCCTTCATCGTGGCGCATGGGTACGGCAACCTCGTTGTGTCGGCGCGGCGCAGGGCCGCGGTTCGGCACGGGACTGGTGTTACGGATGTGGGGGCGGCTGGGGGGCATCTCGCCTCGCGATTGAGCAGGCGTCAGCTCAGATGCCCGCGCCCGCGATGCCGCAGTTGGCACCGGACGATAGCAGGATCTCTCGTACGCCTTTATCCCGGCCCTACCCCTCACGACGAATGCCCGGTCTTCTCGGCCTTGTCGGCCTTGTCCGGTTCGACGTAGAGGATCTTGGCCTTCATGTGGGCGCGGGTCTGCGCGGCGATCCACGTGAGCGTGGCGACCACGAGCGTGATGGCGAAGGCCCGGGGGTTGAACAGCGTCGTGTTCTTGAAGACGGCCATGAAGATGACCAGCAGCAGCAGCTGGGCCGCGTAGAGCATCAGGCCCATCATCTGGAACAGCTGGGGATACGACTTGGCGGTGCGCTGCAGGACGTAGAGACCGATCCCCATGAAGAGGATCACGATCACCGTCCCGACGAGCGCCCCGATCGCTCCCTTGCCGCCCGCGACCACCCCGCCGACGACGGCGGCGAGCACGCCGACGGCGGCCGTGGGTACGGCGGCCTGGGCCAGGATCCGGGCGTCATTGGACGGCATGGCGGCAACTCCGCTTTCACAGGGGGGCAGGTGTCGTCATGGACGAGCGTAGTCCCGGCCGGAGGGTCGAAGACCTCACGCTGACGGACCGTCGCAGTCGGGTCCTTCGACTCTGTCCGGGGTTCTCGTGAACCGTATCACAAACTATTTGATGAGGTCTTTACCTGGTAGGTGTGCTCGCTGTCACACATGAGAGTGAACCTGCGCGTCTGAGCGAAATCCGAGCCGTTATGTCTGGTATTGGGGGGCTTTGGTACCCCACGACTTGGCAATGCTCTAGTCAGATTCTTACCTTGGCGCGGTCAGCGGGAGGTCTCGGAGGTGCGCCGGTCCAGGAAGCGCGAACGGGCCCCGAGGGCGGTCGCGCCGTTGACCGAGGCCGTGGCCGCACCGTTCACCGTGGCCGCACCGTTCACCGGGGCCGCTCCGTTCGGGGCCGCTCCGTTCACGGAGGCCGCTCCGGCGGCCACCGGAGAGCGGTGTTCGTCGCACGGCTTCTCCGGCTCCTCCAGCTCGACGGAGGCCGCCGTGCGAGGAGTTGCCGCCGCCGGCTCGGCGGCGGCAGCGGTGTGCGCCCGGCGCCGGTAGCGGGGCGGCACGAAGGCCTGCGCCCACATCGGGGCCCGCGGCGTGAACCGCGGCAGCAGGAGCAGCCCCAGGCCGACCGCGCTGAGGAACACCGCACCGAGCACGATCCACATGGACGCCGAGTTCACCGAGTAGGCCAGCGCCCCGAAGCCGATCAGCGCCGACCAGAAGTACATGATCAGCACGGCCCGGCTGTGCGAGTGGCCGATCTCCAGGAGCCGGTGGTGCAGGTGCCCCCGGTCCGCCGCGAACGGCGACTGACCGCGCCAGGTGCGCCGCACGATCGCCAGCACCAGGTCGGCGGCCGGCACCGCGATGATGGTCAGCGGCAGCAGCAGCGGGATGTAGACCGGCACCATCTGGTGGACGGTGTTGCGCTCGGACCCGGCGAACAGGTTCATCACGTCCGGGTCGACCTGACCCGTCACCGAGATCGCACCGGCGGCCAGCACCAGGCCGATCAGCATCGACCCGGAGTCGCCCATGAAGATCCGCGCCGGGTGCATGTTGTGCGGCAGGAAGCCCAGGCACATGCCCATGAGGATCGCCGAGAACAGCGTCGCCGGTGCGGCCGCCTCGATGCCGTACGAGTACCAGATCCGGTAGGCGTACATGAAGAACGCCGCGGCCGCGATGCACACCATGCCGGAGGCCAGACCGTCCAGGCCGTCGACGAAGTTCACCGCGTTGATGGTGATGACCACCAGGGCCACCGTGAGCAGGGTGCCCTGCCACGGGGTCAGCGCCACCGTGCCGACGCCCGGGATGGGCAGCCAGAGGATCGTCAGACCCTGCATGACCATGACGCCCGCGGCGATCATCTGACCGCCCAGCTTGATCAGCGCGTCGATCTCGAACTTGTCGTCGAGCACACCGATCAGCCAGATCAGCGCAGCGCCGGAGAGCAGCGCCCGCGGCTCGTTCGACTTCGCGAAGACCTCGTTGAGGTTGGACATGTGGTCGGCGACCAGCAGCCCCGCGCACAGGCCGAAGAACATCGCGATCCCGCCGAGCCGCGGAGTGGGCTCCCGGTGCACGTCACGCGCCCGGATCTCCGGCATGGCCCCCGCCACGATCGCGAACTTCCGTACCGGCCCTGTCAGCAGATACGTCACCGCGGCCGTGATGCAGAGCGTCAGCAGGTATTCACGCACAGGCTTCCCCACATGTCTCGCTGGCCATCACAGCCCCACACCCTAGCGAGGGACGCATATGTATGGGGACTTCCGGGTAGCGACGATGGTTGCACGTGTGGCTGTGAGCCGGGCGTACAACGGGTGTACGACGCTGCGCCTACCCCGTCTCAGCCGGGATACGGCGGAAATCTACCGGTGAGCTCACGCACCTCCTCACGCGCCCTCCCCGCGTCCGTCGCCCCGCGCACCACGCCCGCCAGCAACGCCGCGATCCTGGTCATCTCCGCCTCCGCCATGCCCTGCGTGGTCACCGCGGCGGTGCCCAGCCGCAGGCCCCGGGCGTCGCCGTGCGGCAGGGCACAGCAGTCCAGCACCATCCCGGCGGCCGCGAGCCGCCCCCGGGCGACCCGGCCCTCGGCCCCGAGCGGCGCGGTGTCGACGGTGATCAGATGCGTGTCGGTGCCCCCGGTCGTGACGACCAGCCCCTCCCTCGCCAGCCGGGCCGCGAGGACCCTCGCGTTGGCGACCACCTGATGGGCGTACGCGGTGAACGCCGGTGTTGCCGCCTCCCCGAACGCGACCGCCTTCGCGGCGATGGCATGCATCTGCGCGCCGCCCTGGGTGAACGGGAACACCGCCCGGTCGAGCCGCTCGGCCAGCTCGGGCGCACCACACAGCAACATCCCGCCACGCGGCCCGCGCAGCACCTTGTGCGTGGTCGCGCACACGACGTCGGCGTACGGCACCGGGTTCGGCGCGGCGCCGCCGGCGACCAGCCCGATGGGATGGGCGGCGTCGGCGATCAGGTAGGCGCCCACCTCGTCGGCGACCTCACGGAAGAAGGCGTAGTCGATGTGCCGGGGATAGGCGATGGACCCGCACACGATCGCCTTGGGCCGACGGCTGCGGGCCAGCGCCCGCACCTGGTCGTGGTCGATGAGCCCGCTCTCGGCGTCCACGCCGTACCCGACGAAGTCGAACCAGCGGCCGGAGAAGTTGGCCGGCGAGCCGTGTGTGAGATGTCCGCCGTAGGGCAGCCCGAGGGCCAGCACGGTGTCGCCGGGCCGCAGGAGTGCCGCGTACGCGGCGAGTACCGCCGACGATCCCGAGTGCGACTGCACATTGGCGTGCGCCGCGCCGAACAGCGCCTTGGCCCGGTCGACGGCGAGCCGCTCGGCGACGTCCACGATCTCGCAGCCGCCGTGGTGCCGGGCGCCCGGATACCCCTCGGCGTACTTGTTGGCGAGCGGCGACCCCAGCGCGGCCAGCACAGCCGGAGAGCTGAAGTTCTCGGCGGCGCTCAGCTGCAGCGACGTCGACTGCCGCGTGAGTTCCCCCAGCAGGATCTCGGCCAGCTCCGGATCCTGCCGGCGCAACAGATCACCCTCGACGAGGGCAGAGGTGACCGGCATGAGGACTCCGGGCGGTCGACGGGGACGTATGTCCAATGTAGGCCCGGTATGGGGCGGACGCACGGTTTGTTCGTACGGGTGGGGGTGGTGGGGGGCTTCGCCGCCGGAGGGGTTGTTGCGGCAGGTCGCGCGGCTGCGGGTGCGTGGGGGTTGCTCGCGCAGTTCCCCGCGCCCCTGACGGGGCGCTTCGCCTCGCGCATCCGCCATCGCCACCACCCTGGACAGGCGTCTCTGCCACCGCAACCGCCGTGGGCAGGCGTTCCGCACGGCGATGGGGGTCCCCCGCGTGAGCGAAGCCGAGCGTGGGGGAGGGTGGGCACGGCCTGCAGGGCCGGGTGCCTATGTGAGCAACGTGGACTTACATCCGCGCGGGAACACCGGTGAGCGCCGTGACCACCGGGTCCAGCGCCTCGTGTATCTCGTCGCCGATCGACTGGAAGAACGGCAGCGGGGCGCCGTACGGGTCGTAGACCTCGTCCGCCTCCGCCGTCGGCGCCAGCAGCCACCCGCGTAGCGCCGCCGCCGCCCGCACCAGCGCACGCGCCCGGACGACCACGCCTTCCGAGGTCGGCGGCAGCGTGGCCGGGTCTATCGCGCGCACCAGCCGGGTGAACTCCTTCAGCGTGAAGGTACGCAGGCCCGCCGAGTGCCCCATGGAGATGACCTGGGCCCGGTGGTCACGGGTGGCCGTCAGAACGAGGTCCGCCCGGATCACGTGCTCGTCGAGCAGTTCGCGGCCCACGAAGCCGGAGGCGTCCGCACCGAAGTCGGCGAGAACGGCCTCCGCGTTGGCTTCCATGGGCGCGCCCTCATGGCCCCAGGTGCCCGCGCTCTCCACGACCAGCCCGCCGCCGAGGAAGGCGCCGAGCCGGTCCGTCACGAGATGGCGGGTCAGCCGCTCGGTGATCGGCGAGCGGCACACGTTGCCGGTGCTGACGTGGAGGATGCGGAAGCTGTCGCGAGGCAGCCCCACGAACGTCGTCGTGATCTCCGCCGCGCTCTCCCCGTTGCCTATGCCACGCCCCGCGTCAGGGGCTGTCAATTCGCCACCTCGAGGTCGGGTACGACCTTCCGCAGCTCCTCCGCCGAGATCGCGCCCGCGCGCAGCAGCAACGGAACTTCGCGGGTGACGTCGACGATCGACGAGGGCACGTTGCCGGGGGTCGGACCGCCGTCGAGGTACACGGAGACGGAGTCGCCGAGCATCTCCTGCGCGGCGTCACAGGTCTCCGGGGACGGGTGGCCGGTGAGGTTGGCGGAGGAGACGGCCATCGGGCCGACCTCGGTGAGCAGCTCGATGGCGACGGGGTGCAGGGGCATCCGGACGGCCACCGTGCCCCTGGTGTCCCCCAGGTCCCACTGCAGGGACGGCTGGTGCTTGGCGACCAGGGTGAGGGCGCCCGGCCAGAACGCGTCGACCAGCTCCCAGGCCAGCTCGGAGAAGTCGGTGACGAGACCGTGGAGCGTGTTCGGGGACCCGATCAGCACAGGGGTGGGCATGTTGCGGCCCCGGCCCTTGGCGTCGAGGAGGTCGGCGACCGCCTCCGAGGTGAACGCGTCGGCGCCGATGCCGTACACGGTGTCGGTCGGCAGCACCACCAGTTCGCCCCGGCGGACGGCGGACGCGGCCTCGCGCAGACCCGTCACGCGGTCGGTCGCGTCGTTGGTGTCGTATCGCCGTGCCATGTCTAGCGGGCCTCCTCGTACACGTAATTCTGGGCTTCGGAAAACACTGCCTGCGGGGTACACGCCGGCTGCGGGGTGCTCACGGCAGCGCCTTGCGGGCGGTCGCGAAGCGGGGGCGGTTGTTGAGGTCCGGGTGGTCGGCCGCGTCGGCCCAGCCCCGCTCCTCGGTGAAGATCCACGGCACCTGGCCGCCCTGGGTGTCGGCGTGCTCGATGACGACGACACCTCCGGGGCGCAGCAGCCGGTGCGCGGTGCGTTCGATGCCCCGGATCAGGTCGAGGCCGTCCTCGCCGGAGAACAGGGCGAGTTCGGGGTCGTAGTCGCGGGCCTCCGGGGCGACGTACTCCCACTCGGTGAGCGGGATGTACGGAGGGTTGGAGATGACCAGGTCGACATGGCCGTCGAGGTCGTGGAAGGCGTCCAGGGCGTCTCCCTGGCGCAGGTCGACCCTGGAGTCCGCCATGTTCTTGCGGGTCCACTGGAGCGCTTCCTCGGACAGCTCCACGGCGTGCACGCGCGAGCGCGGGACCTCCTGGGCGAGGGCGAGCGCGATGGCGCCGGAACCGGTGCACAGGTCGACGATGCGGGGCTCGACCACGTCCATGGCGCGCACGGCGTCTATGGCCCAGCCGACCACCGACTCGGTCTCCGGGCGCGGCACGAACACGCCGGGACCCACCTGGAGTTCGAGGTACCGGAAGTACGCCCGCCCGGTGATGTGCTGGAGCGGCTCACGCTGCTCCCGGCGGGCGATGACCTCCCAGTAGCGGGCGTCGAAGTCGGAGTCCTTGACGGAGTGCAGCGCGCCCCGCTTCACGCCGTGCACGAACGCGGCGAGCTCCTCCGCGTCGTTGCGCGGCGAGGGCACGCCGGCGTCGGCCAGCCGCTGGGTGGCCTGGGCCACCTCGGCGAGCAGCAGGTTCACGCTGGTCCTCCGTGTCGTAACTCGTCCGTTCCGTACGTGCGTACGTGCCTTACGCGGCCGCGAGCTTGGCGGCCGAGTCCGCGTCGACGCAGGCCTGGATCACCGCGTCGAGTTCGCCGTCCAGGACCTGGTCCAGGTTGTACGCCTTGAAGCCCACGCGGTGGTCCGAGAGACGATTCTCCGGGAAGTTGTACGTGCGGATCTTCTCGGAGCGGTCGACGGTGCGGACCTGGCTGCGGCGGGCGTCGGCGGCCTCCTTCTCCGCCTCCTCCTGCGCCGCGGCGAGCAGCCTGGAGCGCAGGATACGCATCGCCTGCTCCTTGTTCTGCAGCTGGCTCTTCTCGTTCTGGCAGGAGGCGACGACTCCGGTCGGGATGTGCGTGATGCGCACGGCGGAGTCGGTGGTGTTGACGGACTGTCCGCCGGGCCCGGAGGACCGGTAGACGTCGATCCGGAGGTCGTTCGGGTTGATCTCGACGTCGACCTCCTCGGCCTCCGGCGTGACGAGAACACCGGCCGCGGAGGTGTGGATACGGCCCTGGGACTCGGTCGCCGGCACGCGCTGCACGCGGTGCACACCGCCCTCGTACTTCAGCCGGGCCCAGACGCCCTGCCCGGGCTCGGTGGCGCCCTGGCCGCCCTTGGTCTTCACGGCGACCTGGACGTCCTTGTAGCCGCCCAGCTCGGACTCGGTGGCGTCGATGATCTCGGTCTTCCAGCCGACGCGCTCGGCGTACCGCAGGTACATGCGCAGCAGGTCACCGGCGAACAGCGCGGACTCGTCGCCGCCGGCGCCGGCCTTGATCTCCAGGATGACGTCCTTGTCGTCGGACGGGTCCCGGGGAACGAGCAGCAGGCGCAGCTTCTCGGTGAGCTCGTCGCGCTGCTTGTCCAGCTCCTTGGCCTCGGCGGCGAAGTCGGGGTCGTCGGCGGCCAGTTCACGCGCGGTCTCGATGTCGTCGCCGGTCTGCTTCCAGGAGCGGTACGTGGCGACGATCGGGGTGAGTTCGGCGTAGCGCTTGTTCAGCTTGCGCGCGTTGGCCTGGTCGGCGTGGACCGACGGATCGGCGAGCCTCTTCTCCAGGTCTGCGTGCTCGACGACGAGTTCCTCGACGGCCTCGAACATTTTTGGCTCCTGATACTGCTACGGCGTGGGGAAGGGAAGGCGGGCGACCAAAAACGCCGGTCCCGGGCACACCCCTCGCGGGGGCGTGGCCGTGGACCGGCGCTAGGGCCTGTCCGGCGGATCAGGTCGGAGGAAAGCCGCCGTACCTCTTCGATGCCGGTGAGCGGGGCCTGGTGCGTGCAGCTGCAAGGCGGAGGAGGCTGAGATAATCAGCCGCTGCCGCGGCGGGCGACGCGGAGCGTCGGCGACCGACGACAACGCCGCAGATGCGCGTGCCAGGCCCCGCGTCTCCGACAGGATCCGCCGGACAGGCCCTAGGGGGCTCGCTACTTCTTGGAGCCGGCGGCAGCCTTGCCGAAGCGGGCCTCGAAGCGGGCCACACGGCCACCGGTGTCGAGGATCTTCTGCTTGCCCGTGTAGAACGGGTGGCACTCGGAGCAGACCTCGGCACGGATGGTGCCGCTGGTGATCGTGCTACGCGTGGTGAACGACGCGCCACAGGTGCAGCTGACCTGCGTCTCGACGTACTCGGGGTGGATCTCGCGCTTCAAGGTGTCTCCTAGATATCGGGAGGGCACCGGGTCGCCTGCGCGGGCTTGCGGGGCGTGAACCGGGGCCGACGTATCAGTCTGCCAGGACTGACCGCATCCCCCAAAACCGGGGGGCTTCGATCTTTATTCCGGGGATGGGCGGAGGGTGCGCCTGAGGGGGGCCACGGTTTCGCCGTGCGCGACCGCGGGTCCGTCGCGGCCGTTCGCGCAGTTCCCCGCGCCCCTTTCAGGGGCGTCAGCCGTAGCGCCCCTTCAGGGGCGTGGGGAACCGCGCGACCAGCCCCCCACCGGGCCGCACCCTCACGACGCCGTCACGACCCCCTTGGCCTGCCCCGTCGCCGTCCCCTTCGTCGCGGACGCCGGGATCGGCCTGTCGTTCTTCAGCGCCGCCCACACCTGCTTCGCCTTCGCCTCGGCCACTATCACCCGGTTGGGATTCGACGGGTCGTACTCGACCGGCATGGTCACCATGCGCATGTTCTTGGAGCTGATGGACTTCAGGCCGTTCGCGAAGTCGACCAGGGAGTTCACCGAGCCGAGGTCGGAGTCGGTGGTGACCGTCTTCGTCGCGGTGTCGGCCAGGTCGTACAGCTTCTTGGGGCTGGTGAAGACGCCCACCTGCTTGATCTGGTTGATGAGGGCCTTGACGAACGCCTGCTGGAGCTGGATGCGGCCCAGGTCGGAGCCGTCGCCGACGCCGTGCCGGGTGCGGACCAGGCCGAGGGCCTGCTTGCCGTTCAGCGTGTGGGTGCCGGCCTTGAGGTCGAGGTGGCTCTCCCGGTCGTCGATCGCCTTCGTCGTGGTGACCTCGACCCCGCCGAGCTCGTCGATGAGCTTCTGGAAGCCGGAGAAGTCGACCTCCAGGTAGTGGTCCATCCGGATGCCGGTCATCGACTCGACGGTCTTGACCGCACAGGCCGCACCGCCCGTGGAGTACGCGGAGTTGAACATCACGCCGCTCGCCGCGGCGTGGGTGGTGCCCTGCGCGTCGGTGCAGGAGGGGCGGTCGATCAGGGTGTCCCGGGGGACGGAGACCACGGCGGCCTTCTTGTGGCCCTGGTACACGTGGACGATCATCGCCGTGTCGGAGCGGGCGCCGCCGTCGTCCGTACCGCCGCCGAGTTTCTTGTTGGCGCCGGAGCGCGAGTCCGAGCCGAGGACCAGGATGTTCTCGGAGCCGTTGTCGACCTTGGTGGGCCGGTCGCTGCCGAGCACCTGGTTGATGTCGACGGTCTTGAGGTTGCCGTTGAGCTTGAAGTACAGGTAGCCGACGCCGGTGCCGCCGAGGACGAGGATGCCGGCGGCCGTCCAGGCCGTGACGAGTAGCGCCCTGCGGCCGGTCCCTCGGGGCCTGCGGTGACTCGTGGCCTTCGTACCGGGCCCGGGTATGTGCGGGCCGGGCGTGCTCTCGGCGGACATGGGCTCCTCTGTTCTCGTACGACTGCTCGCTTACCCCCTGCTTTCAGGGTCAGGCCCGGCGTACCAGGATCATCGGCACGTACCGGACCATCGTCGCTCCGCCTGGTCAGACGGCGAAACTCGGGAAAGGGTTGCACAACGCGGTGTGCCCACCGCGTGAGGCGATGGGCACACAGTGTCACCGGACAAGCAGGGGCGAACCCCGCTCACCAGGTATTTCAGCCGAAGATGTCGTACTGCTGGAAACCGGTACCGAGCGACTTCCTTGTGCCGAAGATCTCAGAGGTCGCCTTGCCGGAGCCCGGGTAGAGGTACAGCGTGCCGCCGGTCGTCCGGGCCAGCAGGTCGGCCTTGCCGTCGCCGGTCAGGTCGCCGACCGCGACGAGGGTGTTGTAGCCGGTCCAGCCGGAGCGGACCTTCACGCGGGCCGAGAAGAGGCCGGTGCCGGACTTCCCGGTGCCCTTGTAGAGGTACAGGTCGCCGCCGCTGCTCTTGCGGGCCAGCAGGTCGGCCTTGCCGTCGCCGTTGAAGTCGCCGACGCCGCGCAGCTGGTTGTACTGGCTCCAGCCGCCACCGATCCGGACGCGGGCCGCGAACGTGCCGTCGCCCTTGCCCGGGTACAGCCACAGCACACCGCTGGAGTCCTCGGAGAGCACGTCCGGCAGGTAGTCGCCGGTGAGGTCACCGGGGATGACGACGGCCTTGCGGGTCTTCCAGTTGGTGAAGATCTTCTTCGTGACCCAGGAGCCGCTGGTCTGGGCGCTGTTGAGCGCGAAGTGGTCCCAGTAGACGTCACCGGTGGAGGCCACCCGGTAGACGAGGTCCTGGAAGCCGTCCCGGTTGAGGTCGGCCTGGAAGACGGCGTTGACGCCGCTCCAGTCGCCCCAGGAGGCGCGGGCGGCGAGCGAGGTGCCCTTGGAGTCCAGTTCGTAGCCGACCTTCGTCGACGACTTGCGGGCGAACAGGTCGGCCTTGCCGTCGTTGAGCTTGTTGAACAGGCTCAGGTTGGTGTCGGTGATCTGCGCGTAGGCGGCACCGACATAGGTGCTGACCTTCGAGAAGACGCTGTAGGCACCCTTGGCGACACAGTCCTCGACGCCCCAGGAGACCACGCCGACGATCCGGCCGCCGACGACGAGCGGGCCGCCGGAGTCGCCGTTGCAGGTGGTCGTCGTGCCGGTGTCGGAACCGGTGGCGGCCTTGCCGGCGCAGACCATGTGGCCCTTGACGTAGTCGCTGCCGTAGCCGCCCGTGCAGGTGGTGTCGGACTGGATGGGCAGCGTGGCCGTCTTCAGGGTTTCGGAGATGTCGTCCGAGGTGGAGCTGGTGCGGCCCCAGCCGTAGACCTTGGCGCTGGTGTTCGCCTTGTAGGAGGTCGTGTCGGTGTTGGTCGTCAGCCGGATCGGCGTGGCCTTGACCGGGGCGGCCAGGGTCAGCACGGCGACGTCGTTGTTGGGAACGCCCCTGGTCGACACGGTGTACGACGGGTGGTTCCACTGGCGCAGCACAGCGGTGGCGGTGCCGCCGTGCAGGTTGGCGGTGCCGTCGCTGTTGGTGGTGGGCAGCGAGGCGGTGCCGGTGACGACCGCGGAGTCGGTGGTGCTCCACTTGAAGCCCTTGACGCAGTGCGCGGCAGTGAGGATCTTCGTCGGTGAGATGACCGAGCCACCACAGAAGAAGCCGGTGTCGGTGCTCGTGTCGTAGTACCAGAGCTGCGCCATCCAGGGCGCCGACGAGATGGTGGTCGTACCGCCCCCGATGATCTTCGGCGAGACGGCCGAACCGCTCGCGGTGGTGGTCGGCTTCTTCGTGGTCGTCGTCCCGCTGTCGGCGGCGATCGCACGGGCGATCCGCTTGTTCAGGACGGCCTGCGACGGCGTGCTGACGGCCGGCTTGGCCGTGGGCGCCGGCTGGGTGGCCGCGTTGGCGGAGCTCGAGATCAGTGCGGCCGTGACCGCGGCGGCGATTCCGGCCGCGGCGACCGGCAGGGCGAAACGTGTACGACGTCTGTGGCGACCGCTCCCGGACGTGGGTGTACCCACCTAAGTCCCCCCTCGGGATCAGGAATTCGACGTTCGGTCAACTGACCGAAGGCGCGATCGTACACCGAGGAGGAAAACGCGAGGAGCCGCTCCCTGCACGTGCAGGGAGCGGCTCCTGGACGCGCCCCCAAAGGGGCGCGGGACTGCATGTGACGTGCGGCTGCCGCCGCGTGGGCGCGACCAGCCACGAACTACCCGCGGCCGGACGACAACGTCAGTCGCCGTTACCCGGGGTCGGCGTCGTCTTCTGAATCTGCATCAGGAACTCGGCGTTCGACTTCGTCTGCTTCATCTTGTCGAGGAGCAGTTCGACCGCCTGCTGCTGGTCGAGGGCGTGCAGCACCCGGCGCAGCTTCCAGACGATGGCGAGCTCGTCGGGGGCGAGCAGGATCTCTTCCTTACGGGTGCCGGACGCGTCGACGTCCACCGCGGGGAAGATGCGCTTGTCGGCGAGCTTCCGGTCGAGCTTGAGCTCGGCGTTGCCGGTGCCCTTGAACTCCTCGAAGATCACCTCGTCCATGCGGGACCCGGTGTCCACCAGGGCGGTGGCGAGGATGGTCAGCGAGCCGCCGTCCTCGATGTTGCGGGCCGCACCGAAGAAGCGCTTCGGCGGGTACAGGGCCGTCGAGTCGACACCACCGGACAGGATGCGGCCGGAGGCCGGCGCCGCGAGGTTGTACGCACGGCCCAGACGCGTGATCGAGTCGAGCAGCACGACGACGTCGTGGCCCAGCTCCACCAGACGCTTGGCACGCTCGATGGCGAGCTCGGCGACCGTGGTGTGGTCCTCGGCCGGGCGGTCGAAGGTCGAGGAGATGACCTCGCCCTTGACCGACCGCTGCATGTCGGTGACCTCTTCCGGACGCTCGTCGACGAGGACGACCATCAGGTGGCACTCGGGGTTGTTGTGCGTGATCGCGTTGGCGATCGCCTGCATGATCATGGTCTTGCCGGTCTTCGGCGGGGCCACGATCAGACCGCGCTGGCCCTTACCGATCGGCGACACGAGGTCGATGATGCGGGTGGTGAGGACGCCGGGGTCCGTCTCCAGGCGGAGGCGGTCCTGCGGGTAGAGCGGGGTCAGCTTGTTGAACTCCGGGCGGCCGCGGCCGTGTTCGGGCGCCATGCCGTTGACGGAGTCCAGGCGGACCAGCGCGTTGAACTTCTCGCGCCGCTCGCCCTCCTTGGGCTGGCGGACCGCGCCGGTGATGTGGTCGCCCTTGCGCAGGCCGTTCTTGCGGACCTGGGCGAGGGAGACGTACACGTCGTTCGGGCCGGGCAGGTAGCCGGAGGTCCGGATGAACGCGTAGTTGTCGAGGATGTCGAGGATGCCCGCGACGGGGATCAGGACGTCGTCGTCGGCGAGCTGCGGCTCGGCGCCGCCGATCTCGTCACGGCCACGGCGGCCACGGCGGTCCCGGTAGCGGCCCCGACGGCCACGGCGGCCGCCCTCGAAGTCGTCGTCGTCCTGCGGACCGGCGTTGCGGTCCGGACGGCCGCCACCCTGCTGCTGCGGCTGCTGCTGACGGTCCTGGCGGTCGGAACGGTCCTGCCGGTCCGAACGGTCCTGCCGACCGCCCTGGCCGCCCTGGCCGCCGCCCTGCTGCTCGTCGCCCTTGTTGCGCCGGTCACGGCCGCGGTCACGGCGGTCGCGGCGGCCACGGCCGTCGTCGCCGGCGTCGGCCCTGGCCTCGCCCTGCTGCTGGGGCTGCGCGGGCGTCTCGGCCTTCGGCTCGCTCTTCGCCTCGGCGGCGATGGTCTCGGCACCGGTGGCGGTGGGGCTGCCGGCGTCTGCGGTGGCACGGCGACGGCGACGCTCGGCGGGGGCGTCGTCCGCGCCGCGCTCGGTGTCGCCCGCGCGGGAGGTGCCGCCGGCCGGCTGGCCGGGGATCTCGATCTGCTGCTGGGCCGCGGCCTTGTCGGCGGGCGCCTCGGCGGGCTGCTCCGCCTTCTTCTCGGCGGCGTCCTCGCCCGTACGGGCCTTGGAGGTGGCCCGGCGCTTCGGCTTGGTCTCGGTGGCCGCCTCGGCCTTGGCGGGGGCGCCCCCGCCGGCCTGGGCCTCCTTGATGACCTCGATCAGCTGGCTCTTGCGCATGCGCGCGGTGCCCCTGATGCCGAGGCCGGATGCGACCTGCTGAAGCTCGGCCAGCACCATGCCCTCAAGGCCGGTACCGCGGCGCCGCCGGGAGCCTGCACCGGAGGCAGGCGCGGAGGCGTCCGTGGCGGGCGCGGCAGCGGTCTCCTCGACACGTGCGCCCATCAGATCGGTGGTGTCGCTCACGAAGGGTCCTTCCCTGGAGCGGACGTCGGCCTGTCTGGCTCGGCGACCGGTTGTGCTGTCCGGCTTTCGGTCCTTGCTTGTGTGGACCGTGCCGGGGCGGTGGTCCGCCAAAGCGGCGGAAGAGATTTCTGGTGACGGCGCTTCCGACGAGCCGTGGCACCCGGTGTCACGTGGCGTGGTCGCACCTGTTCCGGAGCGTGCCCAGCGGCCCTCTCAGTGCCCGGGTACGGCGTACTGCCCAGGTACGTCATACAGAACGCTGAGTGGCTTGGGAGACTCCCGGAAGAATGTCTGTCCCGGAGGGGGACACGAAGCACCTCGCCATGGGGAGGTCGGGTGCAGACTTGAGGTTAACACTACCGGATCCAACAAACATTCCCCCTCTCCAAATCCGGCAATCGTGCGCGTCACATGTCACTGGAAGTGTCATTGGCGGGCGCGAGCGGCAGCACGATCGCTCCCTGGGCATCGAGGTTCAGCCGGTTGGCGGCCCAGCCCACACCCGCCAGGGCCTGCACCTTCTCGGCGCTGCCGGCGTCGGCGAGCGCCATCACGGTCGGTCCGGCGCCGGAGATCACGGCCGGGACGCCGTCGGCGCGCAGCCGCTCCACCAGCGCGGCGCTCTCCGGCATGGCCGGGGCGCGGTACTCCTGGTGCAGACGGTCCTCGGTGGCGGGCAGCAGCAACTCGGGGCGCCGGGTGAGGGCCTCGACGAGCAGGGCGGCACGGCCCGCGTTGGCGGCGGCGTCGACGTGCGGCACGGTGCGCGGGAGCAGTCCGCGCGCGGTCTCGGTCAGGACCGGCTTTCCGGGCACGAAAACCACCGGAACGATGGAATCGGTGGGCTCCATCCTGATCGCCCGGGCGGCGCCGGACTCCATCCAGGAGAGGGTGAAGCCGCCGAGCAGGCAGGCCGCCACGTTGTCGGGGTGGCCCTCGATCTCGGTCGCGAGCTCCAGCAGGGCCGCGTCGTCGAGTCTGGCCTCGCCGCCTATGGTCACGGCACGCGCGGCGACGATGCCGGCGCAGATGGCGGCGGAGGAGGAGCCGAGGCCGCGGCCGTGCGGGATGCGGTTGGCGCACACGATCTCCAGGCCGCGGGGCTGGCCGCCCAGCAGGTCGAAGGCGGTGCGCAGGGAACGGACGAGAAGGTGGCTCTCGTCACGCGGCAGCGTCTCGCTGCCCTCCCCCGCGATGTCGATGTGCAGCCCTGAGTCGGCCACCCGGACGACGACGTCGTCGTAGAGCCCCAGCGCGAGGCCCAGGGCGTCGAAGCCCGGACCGAGGTTGGCGCTGGTGGCGGGGACGCGCACCCGGACGGCGGCGGCGCGGAACGCTGGACCGGCCATCGCTCGATGACTCTCCTTGAGCTGCGTGATGGTCGAATGACATTCGATAGGTACGTGAGGACCCTCGGGCCGTGGAGACGGCGCGGCACCGCGCCATATGCGGAGGCATATGCAGCGGGCGGGTTCGGTACAGCCTATCGAAGGAAGGTTCTGTGGCGACATAGGGCGCACAGGAGGCGCACGATGCGTGTCGTAAGCCCCCTGTGCCCCCTCCGTAGGGAGAGCCCTTGCTCCCCTCCCTGTCGAATACCCCTTGAGTACCTCTTGAGTACCTCTTGAGCCGTTCTCTAGGCGAGGCCGAGGCGCTCCGCCGCGGCGGCCGCGTCGACCGGCACGGTGACCGGCTGCGGGGCGCCGGCGACGGCCCAGTCGGGGTCCTTCAGGCCGTTGCCGGTGACCGTGCAGACGATGCGCTGCCCCGGGTCGACCTTGCCCTGCTCGGCGGCCTTCAGCAGACCGGCGACCGAGGCGGCGGAGGCGGGCTCCACGAAGACACCCTCCTGCGCGGCCAACAGCCGGTAGGCGCGCAGGATCTCACGGTCCGTCACCTCGTCGATGAGGCCCTCCGACTCGTCCCGGGCCGCGAGCGCGAACTGCCAGGAGGCGGGGTTGCCGATCCGGATCGCGGTGGCGATGGTCGAGGGGTCCTTGACGATCTCGCCGCGCACGATCGGGGCGCTGCCGGAGGCCTGGAAACCCCACATGCGGGGCGTCCGGGTGGAGATGCCGTCACCGGCGTACTCCTTGTAGCCCTTCCAGTACGCGGTGATGTTGCCCGCGTTGCCGACCGGCAGGACGTGGATGTCGGGCGCGTCCCCGAGCATGTCCACGATCTCGAAGGCGGCCGTCTTCTGCCCCTCGATACGCACCGGGTTGACCGAATTGACCAGCGCCACCGGGTAGTTCTCGCTCAGGTTGCGGGCGAGGGTGAGGCAGTCGTCGAAGTTGCCGTCGACCTGGAGGATCTTCGCGCCGTGCACGAGGGCCTGGCCCATCTTGCCGAGCGCGATCTTCCCCCGCGGCACGAGCACGGCCGAGACCATGCCCGCGCGCACGGCGTACGCGGCGGCGGACGCGGAGGTGTTGCCCGTGGAGGCGCAGATGACCGCCTGCGCGCCCTCCTCCTTGGCCTTGCTGATGGCCATGGTCATACCGCGGTCCTTGAAGGAGCCGGTCGGGTTGGCGCCCTCCACCTTCAGGTGGACCTCGCAGCCCGTGCGCTCGGAGAGCACCTGCGCGGGCACGAGGGGCGTGCCGCCCTCGCGGAGCGTCACGACCGGCGTGGTGTCGGAGACGGGCAGCCGGTCCCGGTACTCCTCGATGATTCCGCGCCACTGGTGGGTCATTGCTGGTTACTCTCCTTCAACCCGCATGATGCTGGCGACACCCCGCACGGTGTCGAGCTTGCGCAGCGCCTCGACGGTCCCGGACAGGGAGGCGTCGGAGGCCCGGTGGGTGACGACGACGAGAGAGGCCTCGCCGTCCTTGCCCTGCTGGCGAACCGTATCGATGGAAACGCCGTGCTCGGCGAACACGGTGGCGACCTGGGCGAGAACACCCGGTTTGTCGGCGACGTCGAGGCTGATGTGGTAGCGCGTGACGACATCGCCCATCGGGGACACGGGCAGGGCTGCGTACGCCGACTCGCCGGGCCCCGTTGCCCCGCTGAGCCGGTTGCGGCAGACGGCGACGAGGTCGCCGAGTACCGCGGAGGCCGTGGGCGCACCGCCGGCGCCGGGCCCGTAGAACATCAGCTGACCGGACGCGTCCGATTCCACGAAGACGGCGTTGTACGCGCCGCGTACGGAGGCGAGCGGATGGGTCAGCGGAATCATGGCGGGGTGCACGCGGGCCGTCACCGAGCCGCCGTCCTCGGCGCGCTCGCAGATGGCGAGCAGCTTGATGGTGCAGCCCATGTTCTTGGCGGAGGCGAAGTCGGAGGCGGTGACCTCGGTCATTCCCTCGCGGTAGACGTCGTCGAGCCGCACCCGCGAGTGGAAGGCGATGCCGGCGAGGATGGCGGCCTTGGCGGCGGCGTCGTAACCCTCGACGTCGGCGGTCGGGTCGGCCTCGGCGTACCCGAGCGCGGTGGCCTCGTCGAGGGCCTCCTGGTAGCCCGCTCCCGTGGAGTCCATCTTGTCGAGGATGAAGTTGGTGGTGCCGTTGACGATGCCGAGCACCCGGTTGACCTTGTCGCCGGCGAGGGACTCGCGCAGCGGCCGGATCAGCGGGATGGCGCCGGCGACGGCGGCCTCGTAGTAGAGGTCCCTGCCGTGCTGCTCGGCGATCCCGTGCAGGGCGGCGCCGTCCTGGGCGAGCAGGGCCTTGTTGGCCGAGACGACCGACGCGCCGTGTTCGAAGGCGGTGGTGATGAGGGTGCGGGCGGGCTCGATGCCGCCGATGACCTCGACGACGACGTCGATGTCGCCGCGTTTGACGAGGGCGGTGGCATCGGTGGTGACCAGGCCCGGGTCGATGCCCTCACGGACCTTGGAGGGCCGGCGTACGGCGACGCCGGCCAGCTCGACGGGAGCGCCGATCCGCTGTGCGAGGTCGTCGGCGTGCGTCGTCATGATGCGCGCCACCTCTGAGCCGACAACCCCACAGCCCAGCAGCGCCACCTTCAGCGGACGCGTACGCATCATCCGACCTCGTTTCCTCATACCGTCTACGGTTGGACCAGTCTCACTCACCGGACGGGAGTTTCTACCCTTCGTCCGGATCGTGAGACATCTATTTCATTGTGTGGCGATGACTGACAGGAGATCTTCCTCCTGCGTCACCCGACGTCGAGACGGAGCAGGTCCTCCTCCGTCTCCCGCCGGACGATCACCCGGGCCGCGCCGTCGCGCACCGCGACGACCGGCGGCCGGAGCACGTGGTTGTAGTTGCTGGCCATGGACCGGCAGTAGGCGCCGGTGGCCGGTACGGCGATGAGGTCACCGGGTGCCAGGTCGCCCGGCAGGAAGGCGTCCTTCACCACGATGTCCCCGCTCTCGCAGTGCTTGCCGACGACACGGGCGAGCATCGGCTCGGCGTCGCTGGTCCGCGACACCAGGGCGACGCTGTACTCGGCGTCGTACAACGCGGTCCGGATGTTGTCGGACATGCCGCCGTCGACCGACACATAGGTCCGCAGACCGTCGAGGGGCTTGATGGTGCCGACCTCGTACAGGGTGAAGGCGGTGGGACCGACGATGGCCCGCCCGGGCTCGACGGAGATCCTCGGAGTCCGCAGCCTCGCGCCCTCGCACTCCCTCGTCACGATCTCGGTGAGCGCCTTGGCGATCTCGTGCGGCTCGCGCGGGTCGTCGTCACTCGTGTACGCGATCCCGAGCCCGCCGCCCAGGTCGATCTCGGGCAGCTCGATGCCGTGCTCGTCCCGGATGTCCTTGAGCAGCCCCACGACCCGGTGCGCGGCGACCTCGAACCCCGACATGTCGAAGATCTGCGACCCGATGTGCGAGTGGATCCCGATGACCTCAAGCCCGTCGAGCTGCAGCGCCCGCCGCACGGCCTCCGCGGCCTGTCCGCCGGCCAGCGGGATCCCGAACTTCTGGTCCTCGTGGGCGGTGGCGATGAACTCGTGCGTATGCGCTTCGACACCCACGGTGACACGAATCTGCACGCGCTGCCGGCGGCCGAGCTCCCGCGCGATGTGCGCGACCCGCACGATCTCCTGGAAGGAGTCGAGCACGATCCGCCCCACACCGGCCTCGACGGCCCTGCGGATCTCCCCCTCCGACTTGTTGTTGCCGTGGAAGGCGATCCGGTCCGCGGGCATGCCCGCGGACAGCGCGGTGGCCAGCTCGCCGCCGGAGCACACGTCCAGGTTGAGCCCTTCCTCGTGCAGCCAGCGCACGACGGCCCGGGACAGGAACGCCTTGCCGGCGTAGAACACGTCGGCGTCCGGCCCGAAGGCGGAGCGCCAGGCGCGCGCCCGGGCGCGGAAGTCGTCCTCGTCGAGGACGTACGCGGGGGTGCCGAACTCCTCGGCGAGGGCCTTCACGTCGACACCGCCGACGGTGACGACCCCGTCGGCGTCCCGGGTGACGGTCTGGGCCCAGACCTTGGCGCCGAGGGCGTTGAGGTCGGTGGGCGGGGCGGCGTAATGACCCTCGGGCAGGACATCGGCGTGGCGGGGCCCGGCGGGGTGTGCGGAACGGCTCATTGCTCTTCTGGCGCTCTCTTCAGAGGTGATCGGGTGCGTCGATGCCGAGCAGGGACAGGCCGCCGGCCAGCACCGTCCCGGCGGCTTCGGCGAGGGCGAGCCGGGCACGGTGGGCGGCCGAGGGTTTCTCCTCGCCCTGGGGCAGCACGGTCGGCAGGAACGGCAGCGCGGCATCGGCGACGGTGACCAGGTGCCGGGCGAGCCGGTCGGGGGCGCGATGGACGGCCGCACCGGTGAGGATGCGGGGGTGGTCGGCGAGGGCGGCGACGAGGCCGGCCGGAGCGTCGAGGACGTCCCCCGGTACGGCACCGAACCCGAGCCGCCCGGCCCCCCGCCGCACGGCCCGCACCCGGGCGTGCGCGTACCGCACCCGGAACAGCGGATTGCTCTCCCGCTGCACCAGGTGGTCGGCAGTGATCCGGGGCCGGTCATGGGCGGCCGGATACAGCAGCGCCCACTGGGCGGCGTCGGGCCCGAGCGGAGCCGGGTCCTCCGGCGCCGGAACGGGCCGCAGGCTCACCGGCTCCCCGTGATCGACCTCACCGCGGCCGCCCTGCGTCGCGACGATCCTCACCACCGCGTCGGCGACGACCTCGGCCCGGACGTCGTACGGCACCCGCAGCGCGACGACCTGCCCGGCGAGGGCGTCGCCGTGGCCGTAGGCGGCCCCGAGCCGGCGGATCTCCGCGACCAGGGTCACTGTCGGCGAGGAGCCGGAGGCGAGGGAGATGTTGAGGAACCCGGGCCCGGTGACGACGACGTCCTCGACGCCGGCGCACTCCGTGAGACGCGGCACCAGGATCTCGGCGACCCGCAGCGGGGGCTGCCCGGCGGGCCGGGCGAGCTGCAACGCGATGTTGGTGGCGTAGTCCCCGCACCCACCCGGCCCCGGCGGCGTCACCACGACCCGCTCCGGCACGCTCACGCTCAGCTCCCCCTCGTCCACGGCACGGCGCACCGCGCGCAGCACGGTACGGGAGAGCTCGACGGGGGTCACGGGACAAGCGTAGGGGAGGAGGGGGGTGGGTAGGCGAGCCGGTTTGGCAGGGTTCCGGGATATGGACGGCGGTGCCTGTCCGAGCCCCCTACGGCGTCACCTCGGCCTCACGGATAAGCGGGGTTGCCACCGGCCCGCTCCCCGGCCCGCTCCCCTTCCTCACAGCCCCGCCGCCGCTCGATCAACTCCCGCACCATCTGCACGAGTTCGGCAGGCTCGAACGGCTTGGCGAGAAACGCATCGACGCCGACGTCCAGGCCGGCCTCGACCTCGTACTGCGTACAGGCACTGACGATGGCGAGCGGCAGATCGTGAGTCCGGGGATCGGCACGGAGCTGGGCGGCGGTCCGCAGCCCGTCGAGCCGGGGCATCACCACATCCAGGGTGATCACATCGGGCCGCACCCGATGAACGACATCCAGACACTCGGCACCGTCGGCCGCGGTCACGACCTCGATACCCTCCAGTTCGAGATTGACCCTGATCAGCTGCCGGATGACCTTGTTGTCGTCCACAACAAGCACCCGGCCCGACGCCCCTGGCACAACTCGAGAGTAGGTCCGGACCGGCCACCGCGTCCGGGTTTTCCCGACTTCCGCCCCGGCGAGGGAGCACCCCCGGGAAACCTGTTCCTGATCACCCCGACCGAGCTGGTAGTGTTCTACCCGTCGCCGCGAGCAACAGCTCAACGCCAGACGCCCCCGTAGCTCAGGGGATAGAGCAACGGCCTCCGGAGCCGTGTGCGCAGGTTCGAATCCTGCCGGGGGCACTCGCCAAGGATCAGCAAAAATCAGGCGCTGACCACGGCGGATGCCGACGCAAGAGGGCGGGAGTCAGTCTCACTGACTCCCGCCCTCTCTCGTTGTCTCTCACCGTTCTCGCACTATCTGCGATACACGCGGCACACCTCCGCCACACTCGTCAGCCGTACGACATGGCATAGGGCCTTGCCAACCGCGATGAGGACGATGCGATGAACGAGGGGTGGGCGGCCCTAGCCGCCGGTGGCTTTGGATTGATCGGCGCTTTGGCTGCCGCCGGCGCTGCCATGTGGGGTGCTCGGACGGGGGCAACAAAGGCTCTCGAAGCCACCTACGCCCAGGTGACGGGCCAAGAACTTGCCGAGCATCGCCATTGGGTCCGCGAGCAACGCATGCTGGCCTTGATGGAGACAGTTGATCTACTGACGGCTATAGATGCAGCCCTAAGCTTGGCTTGGGTGAAGCTCCTCATGGGGGAGACGCTTGCTGCTGAACGGCACGAGGAGTTCGACGTAGCCCATAGGGCCCTGATGCGTTGTGTTTTTCGCCTGGGGGTCTGGGGACCGGCCGAAGGCCGGGTCGTAGCCCAGGAGGTCCATCGCTTGGGCAGTCGCATCGCTGAAGCATGGATCCTGTGGGAGGCCGCTCTGGACTCCGGACATCCAACGGACGCACTGCAGGAAGACTTTCGGGTTCGCAGAGCAGCGCTCAACGCACCATGGGCCGAGTTCCTCAACTTGGCCGGACGGGCTCTCAGGAATCCTACGCAGGCCTCCTAAAAGTAAGGGACGCTGCGTCACCTACTCACACGCGACGGAAGCCGGCTCCCGCAGGCGCCGTCCAAGGGGGAGCTCCGGGCTGCCGGGCGCCTTTAAGTCGACTTCCCCTGCCGCTGAGCGTCTGGCCGAGGACCCGAGCCGCCAAGGAGGTCACGCAGGTCGTCGTACGCGGGTACGTTCAGACCGAGTGCGGTGGCCGCCTTGCGGTAGGGCGTCACCCCTACGCGCAATCACGTCCCTTCTCGTCCTTCAAAAGTCGTGCGTGAGGCAGAAAGTTCAACGACAGCAGCCCCGGGCCAACGCCTTCTGCTTCACGATGACGGGCATGGGCCTGCACCGTGACGGGACGCGTGATTTCGCGTACTACGCCGACGACTGGATCTGGCCGCGCTCGCGGGCCGCGTTGATGAAAAGCACGCTGCTGTTCTTCGATGGGCTCGCTCTCTCCCTGCCCCAGCACCTTGCCGACCGGCTGATCGAGGGCAGTCCGGAGCTTGCCCAGCCACTGGCCGAACGGGGGCTTCTGGTGAACCTGGAGCCCGATCGACACCTGCAGGCAGACACCGCGGCCCGGCTGGCCACAGATCTTTACGAGGTTATGGACCGCTTCCACTTCGCGTTGCGCTCGTCCTCAGGGTCGCCACGGGCAATCGGCAACTTCCACTGGGGCGGGGCCCGCGCCCGGCTGCAAGCGAACACCCTCTCACAGCTCATGCTGGCCAGGGGCATCGCTGAGCACTACCCCTCGAGGCTCGGCAACGAGGAGCGTCTCCTGCTGATAAGCCCTGCCGCTCGGCTGTTGATCCTCAACGCCTACTGCCAGGCTCTGCGCGACGAGCTGGCGAAGCAGTCGGACATCACTCTGATGCCGGTGGCTGACAGCGTCGGGACGATGGGGTTCTACAGCCCCGGGCAATGGGACCCCCGCGGGCGGTGGCGCAGCTCCCTGCACGAACTTAGGCGGGCTGCCGAGGCCCTGACACCCGGCGTGGGTTTCGCAGCAGCTGAGATCATGACATCTGACCTGCACACTTTGGGCGTTGACGTCTCCGCCGTTCCCCTCGAGGACATTATCGCTTTCCGGGCTGAGCACCGAGAAGAACTCCGTGCGTACACGGCGGGGGTACGCACGCTGCTGGAGATCACCACCGACCTGAGCCACCAGCAGTACCAGGCCGAGATGAGTGCCCGGCGAGAGCGCCTTCTGGATGAGGCTGCTGCCCTACAGTCCAGCACACGCAGGGACTTCGGACGGATGGGTGTCGTCACGACGCTGAGCGTCGCCGCCGCAACGTGGACTGGCACCCAAGGAGACCTGGTCGGCGCCCTGCTAGCTGGCCTGTCTGCAGCTGCCGCCGTCAGCCGGCCAACCCAACCCGTCACTTCCTACTCCTACGTTCTGGGATTCAGCCGGCGTTAAGTAATCACCAGGGTGGCTGACCTGGGTTGCTGAGCTAGGGCACAATGCAGACCGTGAACGCAGGTGACGTGGCAATAGTGGGTGCGGCGGCGTGCGGGCGGCAAGTTCGGTGGCGGCCCGGCTGTCGTAGTCGGCGGAGAAGCCACAGCGCGGGGCGGTGCAGGCGGCGGTGTGCTTCTCGCGGCCCCGGTCGTCGTAGGCAGTGCCGACCTGGACGGGGCCGATGCGGGTGACGTTGCGGAAGCGGCGGTTGGCGGTCACGGGTCCTGGTTCTCCTTTCAGAGCTGGGCGGCGATGGCTTCGGCCATGGGGGCCGGGACGCCGAGGCGGGCGCGGAGGGTCGGAGTGTCGATTGGCGTGCCGGTGCGGGTGTGGTGCTCGCTGGCGACCTTGCGGGCGTGTGCGACGAGAGCGGCCGGGACCGGGACAGTTGGGGGTACGGGTGGCTGTTTTTCGGCCTGCGTCTCGGGAGCCGGTTCGGGCTCTTGCTCCTGGTCGTCGTCGGTGGTCGCTACGACGACCGGCGCCTTTGGGAACGAGTGGGCGAGGAGGGTGCCGCCGAGGAAGGCGACGGCTGGCCATCCGGCGACGAGGATCCGGAGCCAGGCCGGGACGCTGCCGAGGTCGAGGAGACCGGCGGTGGCGACGTTCGCGCCGAGGGATGCGACGAGGGCGATGACGAACCAGCACCAAGCGGCGGCTTTCGTGGTGCCGGTACGGAGTCGGCGCCAGGCGGCGACGAGCAGCAGGTCGACGGAGACGGGGTAGGCCCAGGCTTTCCATCCGTCCTGGCCAGCGGCTGCGGCGACGTCGTGGAGGTGGGCGAAGGACAGTGCGGCGGCGATGAGCGCCTGAACGAGCACCGCGTCGACGCGGGCCAGCTGGGCGCGCATGATGCGGCTCCTTCCGGTTTCGGGCACGGAGGGGTAGGGACATGGCACAGCGATGCCGGGGGTGGGTCAGTCGGTGACGGGGTGCGGCTGCACGACCGGGCCCGCAGGCGTGGTGTGCGGTCGTACGGGGACGTCGGGCCGGAAGGGCTTGAGGGCGGGGATGTCAGGGACCAGGTCGGCCGAGTCCTGGCAGATGGCGGCCGCGTCGGCGAGGGAGAGGTGCGGGGTGCGGATGCGGGACCAGCCGCCGGAGGTGTCGCCCGCGACGGCGAGGCCGGGAGTCTCGGGGGCGATGGAGCAGGCGGCGTAGACGGCTTCGGGGGCGATGTCGCCGAGGGCCATCTTGGCGGAGGCTTCGTCGTTGACGCGGTGGCAGACGCGGCCGGTGAGCTGGGCGCGGAGCATGGTGGCGCCCTTGCCGAGTTCGGCGCCGAAGCGCTGCCCGCAGACTTCGAGGTAGATGCCGGCTGCGCGGCCGAGCTGGGCGAGGCGGATGAGCTGGGTGACCATCTCGTCGCGGCGTTCCTCGTCCTTGCGGGTGGCGGTCAGGAAGAGCTCGGCCACCTCGTCGACGAACAGCACGATGGGCACGGGGCGTTCACGCTCAGGCAGGCCCCAGATGTCAGAGGTGATCTCCTCGTCCGGGGTGCCGGGCGCGATGCCCTGCCTTTCCTTGATCAGGTCGTATCGGTCCTCCATTTCCTTGACCAGCACGGGCAGCAGCTCGGCGGCTTCGTCGGGGTCGGTGGCGAGGGCGGAAAGGCGGGCGGCGAAGGGCGCCAGTTCGACGCCCCGCTTGCAGTCGATGCCGACGAGCGCGACACCATCCTGACGAGCGAGTCCGGAGATGAGGTGACGCAGGTACATGGACTTGCCGGACAGGGTTGCGCCGAGGGTGAGTTGGTGGGGAACGGTGCGGTAGTCGCGGACGAAGGGCACGGCGTCCTCGCGCAGCGCCACCGGCACCTTCAGGAAGCCGCCACCGCTCTTGCGGGGCATCCGCACTCGCCGCAGGACGTCGTAGCCGACAAGCCGCAGTTCGACAACGCCCGGTTTGACGGTGGTGACGTAGACGGCGTGAACGCCCCAGGCGTGCCGCAGGCGTTCGGCCGATGCGGCGACGTCGGCGGGTTCCTGCCCGGGAGCCAGCCGGAGCCGAAGCCGTAACCCGGTCGAGGTGGGACGGAGAATTCCCCGGCGGGGCGGGACCGCCCGGACCTCCCGCCGGGTGGTGGCCTTGACGGCGAGGACCCGCAGCCGGGAGGGCGCCACGGTCAGGCCGCAGGCTTCCATGACGGAGCCGTACGAGCTGAGCAGGCGGACCGTGGACATCGGGCCACCAACCGCGGACCAGTAGACCGCCGGATGCTTGGCCCGGGTGTAGGCGGCCCCGCCGCCGAGTGCGGCGAGGGGTCCACCCACCTCCAGGAGTGTCGTCAGGTCGGACATCAGGCGGCAGCCCCGGCGCCGGCCGGGAAGGCGGCCGGGGTGACGGCGGCGGCCCGGTAGGCGACGCCGTGACGCTGCTGGCCGTTGAACACGGACTCCCACGGCCGGGCGATGAGCCCCGGCAGCGACACGGGCGAGCCGAGAACGAGCCCTTCGGAGACACCGCCCTCCGGCACGGTGACCTTGATCAGGGACGACTCCCCGTCCTCGATGTAGACGACGCCGATGGTCATCAGCGCCTCACCGCTCACCGCGTCCTTGGCGATCTCGCCGGTCTGACGGTCGCGGACCTTCGGCTCGGGGGCCTCGGTCAGCAGGATCGTGGCGGCGGTGGTCTCCACACGGATGGTGCGCACAGGACACTTCCTATCTACTCGTCTATACATGTAGCGATCCGTGGACCCGATCTCCCGGGCTCACGACGATCACCCTGCCACACAACTTGCCCACTCGTCTATACGAGCAAGCGTGTTGGGGTGTACGAGTTGAGGAAGCGTCCCTCGCGCACCACCGCAAACCATGACGATCAGGTCGCAGGAAGCTGGTACGACAGCACGTAGGCGTCCGCCGCCATGACCGTGTCGCAGACCTCCACGGCCCGTCCCTCGGTGTCGAAGGCGGTCCGGATCAGGTGGATCACGGGCACGCCAGCCGCGAGGTGGAGCGTCTTGACCTCGGAGGGCGAGGGCATCCGGGCGCGAATCTCCTCTTCGAAGTGGTCGAGGCGGTGGCCGAGCTCTTCGAGGCGGGCGTAGATGCCGCCGGGACCGGGGTTGGGTTCGGCGATCTGGGTACCGCGAGCGATGTCGAGAGGGAGGTAGGAGGTGGCGAACTCCACGGGCCGCCCGTCCAGCAGATACCGGCGGCGCCGGGCCAGCACGCGCCGGACGGAGCCGAGCCGGGTAGAGACGTCCTGGCTGGCCTTCTCTTCCTTGACCTCAAGACTGTCGACCTGTGGGTGACTGCCGGCCGCATCTGCCTCCACGATGAACGCGGACTTGCCCTGCTCGCGGTGGCGGCGGGCGAACCGGTCGGAGGCCAGGCGCCGCACGGGCGGCCGGGGCCGGACGAAGACGCCCTTGCCGTGCTCGGCGTGGACCAGGCCCTCGCCGGTCAGGATGGAGAAGGAGTTGCGGACGGTCATCCGGGAGACCCCGTAATGCTCGACCAGCTCCGCCTCGGAGGGCAGTTTCTCGCCCTCGCGGAATCGCCCACGGTCGATCGCCTCGCGCAGCTGGTCGGCGATCTGCCGAAAGACCGCACGATCGCTCGTGGGATCCAGGTCGCCGAGGAGGCCCGAAGAAAGAGGGCTCACTGTGTGTACTCCTTTAGGTATCTAGACGAGTGGGCGAGTGAAGTTGCTACGGTGGAGAGCCTAGCCATCCGGGAGGGCCGAGGAACGTGAGCACAGAACGCCCGCACTCCGTGAGCGTCGCCGGGGTCGTCGTCGACGCCCAGGGCCGTGCCCTCCTGATCCAGCGCCGTGACAACGGCAAGTGGGAGCCGCCGGGCGGTGTCCTCGAACGCGAGGAGACCATCCCCGAGGCCCTGCAACGCGAAGTCCTCGAAGAGACCGGCATCAAGATCGCCCTTCCGGCGACCCTGACCGGCGTCTACAAGAACATGACGGGCCTGATCGTCTCCCTGGTCTTCCGCTGCGAGGCCGCCGACGGCACGCCCACGACCGGCGACGAGACCCGCGCCCTGCGCTGGGCCACCCGCGAAGAAGTCACCGAGCTTGCCGACGAGGCGTATGCGATCCGCGTCCTGGACGCGCTCGACGCCATGACCCCGCCGGCTGTCCGCGCCCACGACGGCGTGAAACTCGTCTAGCCCGAACCCGCTGCACATGGCGGCCTACCAGCACGAAGGAACTTGTATGCACGAGTATACGAGTCGAGTCCGAGTCTGGGGACTGACTTGCCCAGGATTTCCGGAAGAGGTCAGCCGGGCCCGCCGCTGGACGAGAGACATCCTGCGCGGATCGCCCCTGGCGGACGACGCGGCCCTGATCGTCAGCGAGCTGAGCACGAACGCACTCCTCCACACGAGCAGCGGCGGGGAACACGGAAGCTTCCATCTGGCCTTGGCTGTGGCACCGCAGGTGATCGCACTGTCGGTGACGGACAACGGAGGAGGAGGCGCCCCGAAGGTCGAGCACCAGAACCAGGACGCCGAGCACGGCCGGGGCCTGGACATGGTCAGCGCCCTCGCACACAGGGTCGTCGTCCAGGGCACCAACGGCGGCTACACCGTCACCGCGGAACTCTTCGTCAACGCCCAGCGGGGAGGCTACCCGTGCTGATGGACAAGCCCCGTCGGGGCTTCTGGTGCGAGTGCTGGACCGAAGACCTCACCCACGGGATGCGGTGGCCGGCACTCCGGGCATCCTTCGACGCCTACTCCGCACCCCAGGCAGACAGATGGGTCGCCATCGCACTCCGCACCATCTCACCGGCACTCGACCCGGACGCCTCCGACGAGGTCTGGGCGTGGCTCCACGACGGCCGCGCCGAAACCCGACGAGCCCTGCTGCGCTTAGAACCCTGCACAGTGTCAGTCACCCAGGCCAGCACCCGCATCACGTGGACGATCCGGCCGGTCATCTTCCTGCCGCTGACTAATCGCCAAGCCGTCGAACTCCCAGCCTGTGCATACACCTTCAAGCCCCACACAGGGGGCGCCTAGGTTCACTCGGCTAAGGTCCGACCTCTCACCCTGGGGCTGGTCCTCGGGCATGCTCGCCTACATGTGCCTACAGCAGCGACCAGGACTTGAACGTCAGCGACGCCACCAGGAACGGCGTCGAGGTGGACGTGGCAACCAACCTGCTGAACGGCACCGTACGGCTGTCAGTGCTCTGGACGGATGAGATCTACCTACGCCCGGATGACGCCGAACGCGTCGCTCACGCCCTGCTACGAGCCGCCGAACACGCCCGACGCATCGCAGAACATCGAAGCTCAGGACCGGGCAGCAGTATCGCTGCCAGCCAGTGAGTTACAACTTTCTTTACTGGTTCAAGGCGGCTCGCTCCGCTCACCGCGCGCGGCACGGGCGCCGGCCGGGCCTGCGCTCCTGTCTCCGCCCCGCTCCAGCCCGGCCGGCGCCCGTGCCGCGGGGGGAGCCAGGCTTTCGAGGTAGAGCCGAGACGCAAAGGATCGCTCCAACCGACCCGCCCGCCCGCAAGCCGAGGTGAGGCGTGGGCCGTTGCTACTTCGCCTTGGAGCCCGGGAGGAGGCGAGGACCATCCGGTGCGAGCCCGCAAGAAAGATCCCGTCGCATCGCTCAATCTGATCCACCGAACAGCCCGGCACAGCTTCCAGGTGACATGTACTCTCACCCTATAGCGCCGATAGCCTTCCGCCGCCCTGACAAAATGGACCCAAAGAGGCAAAGTCAAAGAATGCATAGAGAAAATAATGCCGAAGGAGGCGATTCGACGCCTCTCGGAGGCGCGGAATCAGGCCTAAGGGAACGTTGGGTCCAGAAAAAGTCCAATCTATATTCTCACGCACTGGATTTTAGCCTCTCCAGTCTCGTTTCCCTCGTCCAAGGGCATGAGCTAGACCTGGATCCGGAGTATGCGCGTCGATACCGATGGGACGTCACTCGCAAATCGCGTCTGATTGAGTCCTTCCTGCTGGAAGTACCCATCCCCCCCATCTTTCTTGCCGAGAATACCGACGGTCGATATTCCATCATTGACGGAAAACAGCGGGTTTCTAGCATTATTGACTTCGTTTCAAACGGGTTCCCGCTGACCGATCTTGAGGTTTTGCCTGAGGCTAACGGATTGACTTTTGGCGAACTCGATCCCACAATGGCGCGTTCGCTGCTTTCCAGATCAACCCTTCGGGCGGTCATTATTGCCCAGCCCTCAGATCCAGACATGAAGTACGCAGTTTTTGCCAGACTGAACACGGGAGGCGTTCATCTAACAGCACAGGAAATGCGTAATGCCCTACACCCGGGCCCATTCAATCGAATGCTCGTTACACTTTCAGCCGGGCCAGCATTTCAGTCCGCGCTCCAGATCAGCTCCGCATCCCAAAGAGAAATGCGTGATGTTGAGCTAGTTCTACGGTATTTCGCGTTGCGAGACTTCGGAGGTGACCGCACTCCTCTCACTGCAGAGGCATTGACGCGGGCACTAATGCGGGGAAACCTGCTAAGCGAAGTGGAGATTCAGGCGGACCGCGACGAGTTCCTTTCCTCTCTCTCAAAATGCTCTACAGCATTCGGTCTCCTAGCGTTCCGCCAGTGGGATCCACGTCGAGGTGAGGCAACATCTCGCACGATCACCTCTCTATATGACGCAGAAATGGCCGCCGTTCGCAGTTTTCGAGAGGACGTCCTGGCTCGTCGATCTGTACAGATTCAGGAGGGTCTGAAAGATCTTCTGAGCCATCGCGAATTCCAGCGCTTGCAGCGATCCCCGGGGAGCCGCTTGGAGGAACTAACTAACGAAATCATCAATCTGTTGCACAGAGTTCTAGGTTAGCCATGCCCAGAGACAAGTTCAGGGCGCAGCTTGCAGAAGTACACACGCTGCTCAATCTTGCTGATTCGATCGACTTTCGCGACCCCGCCCTCACGTATCTCGCAGGTCCGCGCCCAAACTCCGGACCTTTGTTGGCAGGTGCGATTGTACTACTGTGCGCCCGTTTTGAAGAGTTCATTAAGGATGTGGTCACATACGCGTTAGAGCGCCACAATTACGCGAATCCGCCCGTTCTCCTTTGGGATCTACCTGAAGACGTACAGGTTCGCCTCGTCTCCCGAAACCTGACCGCAGCACTTGAAGTCAACCGCCACGGCAGATCGAGGGAACCTGCAGAGCGCATCAGTGACGGAGTGGGTGCGGCTCAAGCATTGACGGTCGGGAAGATCGAAGCTCAGTTCGCCATTAACACATCAGGCAATCCAGGCCCTGAAACCGTAAAGGATTTGATGCGACTCGCCGGGGTGGAAAGTCCCTGGAGGGCTATATCTCGCCATTTTGACTCAACGTATGTCATGCCGATAGTCTCCGGTTTGTCAAATCCCGTCGTCGGCGGCCTTGAGCAGCGGCTGCGGCAGATCCTCAAGGTCAGAAATATAATCGCCCATAGCGGCGCGACAATTCCGTCATCATCGGCGGAAATTCGATTCAACGTCGACTTCTTGAGTCAGCTATCAGACTCTATCTACGACGTGCTGAAGGAAACTATCGAGAACATTGCTCGCTCCACCGGAAGACAGCCCGCCTCTTGGAACCCCTAATTGCGGCACGCGTACGTGATCGAATCGACAGTCAGCATGCTAGGCACCGAAGCCTCGGGCCAGCGGACAATCCACCTGACTCTCTCCTGAAGCGGGACTCTGTGCTGTGCCCACGACCGGGCCGGTGAGTGCTGCTGCCGTCGACGGCACTGCACCGTTGCTGAGGTCCGTGGGGGTGCAGCGAGACATACGCGCGCCTGGTCGCTCGGCGCACCCGCCGTCGTGGCTGACTGTCGTCGGCTTAAAGAGCGTTTTGTCCCGGCGAGGTTGTTTGGTTCGAGGTTCAGGTGTCGCGCCAGTTCGGAGTGGATTCGCTGGTGAGTCGTCGGCTTATGAGGTCGATCATCGCGATGTGGATTATGGCTTCGGACCGGTGGGGGTGGGTCTCGTAGTCGCGCGTGAGCCGGCGGTGGTGCATGAGCCAGCCGAAGGTCCGCTCGACCACCCAGCGCCGGGGGATCACCTTGAACCCTTTGACGCCGGGGTCGCGTTGGACGATTTCGACGTCGATTCCGAGGCGGGCGCCGTGGTCGATGACTTTCGTACGGTAGCCGGTGTCGGCCCACGCCTTGGTCACGCGAGGGGCTGTGGCGGAGATCTGGGTGAGCAGGTGGATGCCGCCGGTGTTGTCGGAGACACTCGCTGCGGTCACCCAGACGGCCAGTAGCAGGCCGAGGGTGTCGACGCCGATATGGCGCTTGCGACCTGCGATTTTCTTGCCTGCGTCGATGCCCTGGCCGGTCGCTGGCACGTTGGCGGAGGTCTTGATGCTCTGCGCGTCCAGGACACATGCGCTCGGCTCGGCATCCCGGCCTTCGGCTTCGCGCGCCAGGCGCCGAAGCAGGCCGTTGAGCCGGTCGAAGACACCTTCCTTCTGCCAGGCGGCGAAGTAGCCGTAGACGGTTTCCCAGGGTGCGAAATCGTGCGGCAGATACCGCCAGGGGATGCCGGTGCGGTCGACGTACAGGATGGCGTCCATGATGCGGCGCAGGTCGTGCTCGGGTGGGCGGCCGATGTCCAGGCCCTTGCCTCTGCGCTCGGCCCGCCAGGCGGTGAGGGTGGGGCCGATCAACTCCCAGCGGGCGTCGGACAGGTCGCTGGGATACGGGCGCTGTCGCGTCATGTTTCGGTAGTACCGTCGGGCACGACGCATCCCCAGGGCGCAAACAGCGTCAACCGGGGGCGCTTCGGGATCAGACAGGAGCGACTCGACTCAAACGGTCAGACATATGGCGTCTCCTGTCGCACAGGCCGCATCGACCACTCTCGCCTCGGCAGTCGCAGACCTACTCGCCCTTCGAAGCGCCACCAAACAACCTCGCCGGGACAAAACGCTCTTTTAGACGTCGTTTCCTTTGGTCTGATCGTTCGTTGAGCGGTGCATGACGAGTCTGATTGAGCGGTTGGTGCCGGATGAGTTATGGACGCTGTTCCGGCGGGTGGTTCCGCCGACGGAGGCCATACGTCCGCAGGGGGGCGGCCGACGGCGGGCGGGCGACCGCGAGTGCCTGGCGGCGATCATCTTCGTAGCCACCTCGGGGTGTACCTGGCGGCAGTTGCCCCCGGTGTTCGGGCCGGCCTGGCCCACGGTCTACCGGCGTTTCGCCCTTTGGAGCCGGGACCGGGTCTGGGCCAGGCTCCACCGAGTCGCCCTCGACGAACTCGGCGCCCGCGGCAAGTTGGACTGGTCCCGGTGCGCGATCGACTCCGTCAGCCTCCGGGCCGCAAAAGGGGGCCACTGACCGGACCGAATCCGACCGACCGCGGCAAGAACGGATCGAAAGTACACCTGCTCACGGACCGGAACGGTCTGCCCCTGTCGTTGGGCATCTCCGGCGCCAACATGCACGACAGCCTCGGCCTGAAGCCACTGGTGCGCGGGATACCCCCGATCCGCTCCCGGCGCGGCCCGCGTCGCCGGCGACCGGCCAAGCTTCACGCCGACAAGGGATACGACTACGACCACCTGCGGCGATGGCTCCGCCAGCGGGGCATCCGCCATCGCATCGCCCGCAAGGGCATCGAATCCTCCCAGCGGCTGGGCCGACACCGCTGGGTCGTCGAGCGGACAGTGTCATGGCTGGCCGGCTGCCGTCGGCTTCACCGCCGCTACGAACGCAAGGCTGAGCACTTCCTGGGCTTCGTCGGCATAGCCGCAGCCCTCATCTGTTACCGGCGTCTGGCCAGGTCATAACAGCGACGACAGCGGTGATCCAGCTGGATACGCTCACCTGTCATGACCAGTCGGAAGGTGCCGCGTTGAGTCAGTACTTCGATATAGGCGACGAGACTGTGTGGAACCCGTCCAACGGAGCTTCCCGTCTGTTCCGACGCCAAGTGTCGGTCTTCGAGGCGGAGCTGGAGCTCTCATCAGGCATTGGACCGATGGAGAACGACGAGTGCCAGATCGACCCGGCCGTCTTCGAGATCTTCGTCAACGCCCTGCTGGTGCGGCACCGAAGAACAAGCCACGCCATAGTGCTTGCGCTCTCCGAGGGGTTCACCGCCACCGTGCTGGTTCTCGCGGAGCGCGCCGGGATCAGGGTGGACTGGGGGCAGTTCCGATCCGCCCCGGATGGCGCACTCGAAGATGCACAGATTTCCGCAGCCGCAGGGATGTCCGCTCCGGCCGAAGGGCATGCCTGGGATGCGGGACTGCGCGAGAAGGCACGGGAGCTCGGGCAGCGCATGCCTCGTTGACCGGAGCAACCGGGTCCGCTGATCGCTTGCCCACCCATGCCTACCACCAAGAGAAACGGCGTCTTAGGTTCAGACGGGCGCGCATCGAAGGCGCCGGCGTCAGCCGGGTGCGGCCAACCTGGGCCGTCCGAGGCCGCTCAACAGCAGCCAATGACGAACAACGACGACCACCAGGCGCACGAGCCCACTGACGCTGCCCAGCAAGTCACAGCTCACCAAGATCCTCGGCAAGACCCAGGGCAAGAAGACAGTCCTGGACGGGACATCGTCGGTGGCCTCTCGTGCTCGACTGTAGGGCCACTGACGGGGTGTTTCGACACAAGGCCATCACACAGGGAGACGCCTCCACCAGCCCCAGATCGGGTCAGTGCCAGGGGGCGGGCTAAGGTCGGTCTATGCCTCGCTTCGCCCCATACGACCGGCGGCTGGTGGGTCTCGGCTGTCGACCTCGTCGTGGACTTCGTTCTAGTGGATCCCGTCGGCCTCTTGATGGACGTGTGGGACTGTCGGGGTCGCCGCTGGAGTCGAGAAGTTCGGGTGGAGGAGTCTAATGTCTGCGGGGGTCGACCCGGTCGTCAGTGCGCGTATGTCCCGAATCCGAGGGCGCGACACCGCACCCGAGATGAAAGTGCGTCGGGAGTTGCATCGGCGCGGTCTTCGGTACCGGGTGAACTTCAAGCCCGTGCCCACGTTGCGACGGACGGTCGACATCGCCTTCACAAGGCAGCGGGTCGCCGTCCTGATCGACGGGTGCTTCTGGCATGGCTGTCCGGATCACTTTCGGCCGGCACAGGGGGATCGGAAGGAGTTTTGGGCGGCCAAGGTCGCGGAGAATCAACGCCGCGATCAGGACTCCACCAGGGCGTTCACATTGGCGGGTTGGGCCGTTCTTCGTTTTTGGGAGCACACTGACCCGGTCGAGGTAGCAGACAAGATCGAGAACGAAGTGATCAGACGCTCCGCAAGCCGGCGGTCGCCTTCCGAGAGACCGTGTAGGTGACCTGCTCGCATCGAGCTCTCAAGGTGGTGGCTAGCGAGAGGGCGAGGTGCCAATCGTCGTCGGGCAGCGGTGCGGTGTTGGGCTTGGTGACGGCGATGGTGATCAATTGCGACTCGGACTCCGCCCGGCGTAGGCAGGCGTGCCAGACCATACCCTGCAGGCCACTCATCGGACCCCAGGTGATGAAGGTCGACTCACCATCGGGTCCATCGGCGAGGCAACGCATCGGTTTCACGTCGAGTGTCTGCGCGCGAGGGGTCCATCCCGATCCCATGGCGAGCCGAACAACCGACTGCGGACCGGGGTACTCGCGTGCCGTCATCTGAGCCATCGGCCCGACACCTTCGAGCGCCCGACGGTACTGCTTCGCTGGTCCGTCCTTGATCCACGGGCGTATCTTCTCCGTGGGCATGAACCTAGCGAGTCGCCCGCCTATCTTGGGATCCTTGACGAACCGGTCATACATCTCCGTCGCTGCGGGCGCAGAGACCTCCTCCCACCGCAGGGCATCGAAATGGCGGGCTAGCTCCGCGAAGATCTCCAAGCGAATCGGTTCCGGAAGGGTCGCCATCAGCCCCCCTCGACGGGCGGGAACTCCAAACGGACGCTGTCGTCGGCTCCCCCAAGGTCACCCACGTCGGCCATCCATTGGTCCAGGAGTCCCTTTACCCTTAGGTCCTCGAACTCGAACTGGTTCCGTCCGACTGATACCTGCTCGATCTCGCCCTCAGACACCTGTTCTCGCATGTCGTATACCTCGGCCAACCGTCGGATGTCGCTGACGAAGTCCAGTACCTCCACGTGGGTCTTACCCTTGCGAAGACGGAGTCCGCGGCCAAGCTGCTGCACGAAGATACGTCGACTGTGGGTCACCCGGGCGAAGCAGAGAATGTTCACGTCGGGCACGTCGACACCCTCGTTGAGGATGTCCACGGCGACGAGGATGGGCACTTCTCCTGTACGGAAGTTGAGCAGTCGTGCCCGCCGCTCCCGTGTCTTCAGCCTGGCGTGCAACGTCTCGGCCCGCTCCCAGCCGGGCCGTCGGGCAAGCAGGTCGCGCATACGCTCGGCGTGCTCGATCGTCTGGCAGAAGACGATGGCCCGCGGGTTCGTGGTCTGGTCCCAGACCTTCTCGAGGTGTCCCCGAACCGACTCGTCCCGCTCGGGAATGAAGAGCCGCTTGTTGAGGTCCTTGATGGAGTAGCCGTGCTCGGAGGCGTGGCGGACGAAGTCCCAGTCAATGTTGTCGGCGAAGACGCGGTACTTCACATCAGCGAGGTAACCCAGCCTCATGCCCTCCGAGATGGACACCCGCTCAACTGGTTCGCCGAAGGTCCGCTCAATGTCGTACCGGTCGCCTCGCCAGGGCGTGGCCGTCACGCCCATCCGTTTAGCCTTGGGCAGCAGGCCCATCATCGTGGCGTAGTTCCCGGTCTCCCCCACGTGGTGCGCCTCGTCCACGATGACCAGCTCGGGGGCGTAGCCCGATTGGATGTAGTCACGTGCTGTGTTCGATACGCCGAAGGTGACGCCAGGCAAGGAATCCGGTTTCGAATCGCCGTGCAGCAGACGGGTCGGTACGTCCTTGGGAATGTCCCGCCACATCGCCCGTTCGAGTTGCTCCACAAGGTCGATCATGTGCGCAGTGACCAGCACCTTGGCTCCCGGATTGGCGAGAAGGAATCGTCGCAGCACCCTGCCAGCGACGACCGTCTTGCCGAGGCCCGTAGCGAGGTAGATGAGCGCCTCGTCGGCGTCCTCTAGGGCGGCCCAGGCCGCTTCCACAGCACGGTCCTGATAGGGGTGGAGGTCGAACGGCGTGACTCTCTCCGGAGCGCGATCGTAGATCGTCGCCAGCCGTCGGCCGTCCCAGAGGGTCACGTTGACTCCGACGTCCCTCAGCGCGTCCGCCCGCTCCTTGGCCTTCTGGGTGAAAAGTTGATTGGTGACCACTACCGCCCGGTGGATCGCGTAATGCCGCATCGCCGCGTGGGTTTCGTCCACGGCCTCGCGATCCACATTGCCCGACTTCTTCCATTTCGACTGGAAGATCCAGTCCTCACCGTTGAGTCGGCCAAGGAGGTCGGCACCTTTGTCCCCGGGACCATCGATGTTGACCAGATCCGTGAACGAGATCAGGCCAAGCAACCGCTCCAGCTGACGCGTGAAGCCCTTCGGGCCTTCCTCGACAAGGAAGGCCGGCTCTAGGAACGATCTGTTCATACCTGGACGATCTCCGCGTCCAGTAGGTCCGCTGTAAGGAGCAAGCGGGACAGTTCCAAGGTGTTCTGCAGGGGCGGGCCCACCACCATCCGCTTCAGGTCGGTGAGGAAGGCGCTAACACGGGCCACTTGGTCCGCCTGCGTCTCCTCTCCGAGCGCAGCGTAAGTAGTGCGGAACAACCCGCCGTCCAGTACCAGTTCGGGACCGCTCGTAACGAGGTCGAGGACGCCCTCGACTCCCAGATAGCGTGCGAACTCGCCGTTCTCCACCGCTGCCTTCCAATCGACGTCCGGTGCCACCGCGATGGCGTACGACTCGGCGGCCCGCTTCGACTGGCCGGACAGGGCGGACCAAAACGTGGCCGCGTCCTTCGAAGTGAGGTCGGCGAGCCGATCTCGCAAGCCCTCCAGCAGCATCTCCGCGCGACTACGCACCGAGCTGGAGTCCACCCGCCGGTCCGGGAACTGCTCAAGGATCGAGGCCACCAACCCGTAGATGGAGCCCGGTACGGAGTACACGTTCTTCAACTGCGGTGCCGCGCAGACGAGCGCGACGTTCAGCGGGGACCATCCGTACCGCGCGATCAGCGTGGTATCGGAGTCGACGTAGATCTCTACCTCGCCAGCTACGATCCGAACCACGGAAGGCTGCCGCTGGCCGTCCTTGAGCAGTTCGACTCCAGAGGTGACGTAGACGCGAAGGATCGCCTGAGCGGTACCAAGGCGAACTTCGCGGTCAGTGTCAGGAAGCAGCGTCGCATGCTCTCTGTACCTCGCGAAGCGTTGCTCTTCGGTCTCCGGCCGTGTCTCTGCGGCCGGCTCCGGCTGCTTCTGATCTGGGGACGGTGAGTGGCCGTCGGCCGCCCCCGTCCCCAGATGTCCAAGCCCCTCCCCCTTGAGCCAGTCATCCTCGTCGGAGGGCGGTGCTGGCTCCGGCGGTGGTCCGTGCTTGACCCGATCATGATCGGCCGCAGCCTCGTACCATTTCTCGTCGGACTGATACTCCGGGTCCCCGCTGCGGAACTTCTGTGCCCATCTCTTTGCGTCATTGTGGATGGCGGTGCTGCCGTTGCCCGGCATGAGGTACCGGAGACCCGGTTTGTTCTCCCGGAAGGCGTTGAAGAAGCGGCTCATCGGGGAGTCGTTCTCACGATTAAACAGGCGCTTGGCGAGCTGTGGACGCAAGGGCAGGTCGCCTCGCACCTTCTCGAGCATGTATCGCCACTCCGGCGACGACGTGTCGAAATTGGTCTTGCGGACATTGACCGGCGCGTGGTCGAGATGGATCTCACCAACGATGCGGCCCATACCGAGTTCGATCGGATACTCCAGCTCAGTGTCTCCGTCTGGCCCCTCCCAGTCGAACAGAGACCTGTCCCTGGTTGTAATCGCACGCCCGCTCCGGAGGAACGTCAGACCGAAGTCGGACTTATCGGCGAACCTCTGCACGCCCAGCCACCCCACGATCCGGCGCTCTCGCTCCTGGATGTCAGCGCTCTCACACTCGACGCACTGGTCGTGCCTCGAGGTGTACCAGCGCCCACAATTCATACAGGCGAAGGCGTTGGTGAGTGGCACGTGGATTACTTCGGCAGCAGGCGCTTCCGAAGCCTTGTACATAACCGACCGGGCCGGGTCCCAGATGCACGGCACGAGAGGGGACACCTGGCGAGCGTTGACGTACAGGCGCTGGTTCAAACCGCCCATAAGCTGCGCGCCGGAATGAGGGCCGTTGGGGTCACGCAGCATATAAGTGTAGATCCGGCCTAGGTTCTTGCTGACCTCCCGGATCGAGCTCGCCGACTTCAACTTGACGACCACGTCTTCGCGGAGGTTCGTCACCGAGACGAGAGTGCCGTGCTCGTCGGGAGCCTTCCGCTCGTAGCGAAGGGGCACCTCGTACGACGACAGCCGCTGCATCTCCCTAAGGTCGATAGTGGCGGTGATCCAATGGTCGTCGCCACGTCGTCCCGTACGGACCACCGTTATCGTGCCGAGACGGGCCGTTGCGATGTTGAAGCCCATGCCGAAAAGGCCGAGGCTGCCGAACCGTTGCTTACCCGACGTGCCGGCACTCAAGGCGTACTGCAACTCCTCGTGAGACATTCCCCGGCCGTTGTCGCTCACGACGACCTTGGCACCCCGGTTCACCTTGCTCGCCGTGGGCAGGATGACGTCTATTCGAGGTTCCAGCGTCTCATCGACACGGGTGGCCTCGACGAGTTCGTCGAGACAGTTGTCGATCAACTCGCACAGGCACTGGTGAAGTTGGAGGTCGACCTCCGCGATCATCTCCAAGATCCGGGGGGGAGGCATCAGGTTGAGGGTGCCGGGTCGCGTCTCCGTCTCCGTCATGCTTCGGATCCCTCCGCGCGCAGGGCGGCGTGGACGCTGTCGGCCACGACCCGCGCCAACTCGACTGGGACTGCGTTGCCAAGCTGGCGCATCGCCTTGCCCCAAGGCCCATGCAGCTCGTAGTCGTCCGGGAAGGTCTGCAAGCGGGCACTTTCCCTAACCGTGAAGTAGCGAATGGAACCGTCTGTCTCACGCAGCATGTTCTCGCCGCCGGGAACCCCGTGACGCCCTGCTTTCAGCGTCTTCGCGGGCCAGTCCACCGGACTACCGGTGTGACCAGGGTAGGAACGAGCTCCCGGTTGAAGGACGTGGTTGAGGACGCCCGCAGTACCTGTCAGCGTTGGCTCGGGAAGGCCAGCCAGCGCGTCGCGTATTGTGCGCCAGCGCGCTTGGGCCTCGTCCGGCCGCAGTTCCTCAGGTATAGGGACGTTAGGCCGTTCCGGGCGCTTCGCCTTGGGCACTTCATGTTCCTGCCAGTACTCACCAGTTGTCCACTGAGCATGCAGAAGCGCGCGTCTTGAGTGTGTGACATGCGGAAATTCCCAGGTCACGTCCAGGTCGTTTCGGAAACCGACCAGGAAGATGCGTTGGCGCTGCTGCGGCACGCCGTAGTCCGCCGCGTTAGCGAAGGCGGGTATGACCCGATAGGCCAACTCTTGGTTGCTGACGTCCTCGCCCGCCGCCCGGAGCCGCCGCAGGTGATCTCCCCACAGTTCGTCAGGCTTCGCGGCGAGGAGGGGCAGCGAAAGCCTGGCCTGGATGTACTGGAAGTAATCGGCGAACCTCGGGCGCGCCAGACCTCTCACGTTCTCGATGATGAACGCGCGGGGCCTCAGGTGGGCGATCGCCTCCGCCGTGGCCGGGAACATGTCACGTTCGTCGTCGTCCGCCTTACCCCGGCCGCCAATGGAGAACGGCTGGCACGGCGGGCCGCCAGCGACGAGATCTACCTCGTCGGTGATGCGGGACCAGTTGAAGTCCCGTACATCGCCCTCCTCGACGTGCCAGTTCGCGACGAGCTCGTTCCCCCGAGCCTGGTTCTGTCGCACCGTGTCGCAGGCCCACTTGTCCAGCTCAAGGGTCGCCAACGGGTCGAACCCAGCCTCCTGACAACCCAGTGCCAGTCCACCAGCGCCAGCGAACAACTCCACGCTCGCGAGGCGAGTGTGCGTGTTCCTCATCAACAGGAGGGAGGGGTGGCGAGCGGTAACGCTCGCGGGAACGAACGCAGTCTCAGACATGCACTTCTTTCCGACCATAGCCTTAGTCCGAATATCATGATGCCGCAAGGTCCGACGACCTCGCCAGGACCTGTGGGTTTCCTGATCACGTTTCGGACTACGCTTGCTGGCACCATGGTTGAGGCGACGTCACTCAAGCCGCTGGCAACTGGATACGCACGACCGTCTCCACGCCGCCTTGGACCTTCACCAACCTGGCCGACGTCTGCCGCGCCTGGTACGAGCATGTCGACAACCTCGGCAGCATGTTGCACCGGCTCCCGAGGGACTCCCGAAGGCTGTTCTGGAGCAACTCACGGTCTTCGGCTTCGGAAACGTCCACGAGGGCGGTGCCGACAGCCCCATCCACTACGAGGGTTACCACATCGAGTGAGGTGGCCGGGCCAAGGCCCTGTCGATGTCCGAGAACCAGCGGCTGAACGGCTTGGCCGCGGCGGCTGGGGAGGAAGTACCGAAGCGGCTGATCGTGATTGCCAGCGGCGAGATCAGCCGGCCGGCGGCAGACTTTGCGGACAGAGCCTAGGCGTTCATCTACCACCTCGGCCCTGCGACGGGCAGGCTCTCTCCTCTGAACTCACGCGCCGACGAACTACTGCCATCCGACACGGAACCGGACAGGTATTACCAGGAGCCGTTGTAGCCCAGTCAGCAGGCCCTCATCGGCACCGCTGATGGTCAAGCCTGACTTGGTGCATGTGTGGCTCAGCAGGTCCCCAGCCCGCTAAATTTGGACGCGGATCTGCTCAGGGTCATGTGCGGCATGGAGCGGTGGGGCGAGGGGGAACCTGTGACACGTGCGTGGACTGTACGCGGCGGCCGGTTCGGGCAGCGCGAGGAGACCGCGCTCAACGAGGACCTGGTGATCGCTGGCTGGGAAGAAGTCACAGGTGATTTGTCCGACTACCAGACGGCGGAAGAATTCCGCGAGGCACTCCGCAGCTTCTATCCGTCTGAAGGAGTTCACACCGTTAACAACTGGGCCCACCAGCTCTGGCGGTTCTGCAAGATCATGGAAGCCGGGGACTTGGTGGTGATGCCCAGGAAGTATCAGAGCGTCATCGCGATCGGGCGCATCCTAGACGCCTATGAGTACCGCAGCGATTCACCGCCCGGCTACCGTCACGTGCGCCCGGTGAAGTGGCTCGATGTCGATGTCGCTCGCGCAGCTGTCGCCGGGGACCTGCGTGACAGCATGGGTTCGTTGCTGACCATCAGCGAGCTAAGCCGCCGCAATGCCGTGGAACGTGTCGAAGCCCTAGCGGCAACCGGTAGCGACCCAGGCTATGCCGGATACATCCAGCCACCTGCCGATCCAGCCACTCTCAAACAGGAAGTCGACGAAGCCGGTACGCGTCAGCTGACGGCACGTGACCTCATAGGCCTATGGGGATGGTCCCGAAGGACGACCGACGCGATCGAAGACGTCGAGCACGCCCTGCGCACCCTGGGCTTGTCTGTAGATCCCCATTTCACCGCAGGGCACCTGAGCAGTCTCGTGACCGTCTCCACTCTCGACACCGCTGAGCCCGCCCAAGGCGTGGCAGGTCCAAGAGCGCAGGAGAAAAGCGGCACGCCAGCTGCTTCAGCCGAGGACGAATCACCAGCGAAAGACTTCACCTGGCGAATTGGCAATCTTCCCTTGGCTACGGACGTGGTGTCCGTCACTCTGGAAGAGTCCCTTGGGCGTGCGGTCATGCACATGGTGGAGAACGACTTCTCCCAGCTGCCGATCGTCGATCGGCACCGTCGCCTAGTCGGGGTGGTGACGTGGGAGAGCATCGCTCGCGCCAAGCTCGGCCGCAGACAGGACACCATCGCCGACGCACGAGCCCTGCAGTATCCGCCAACCGCACGGGAAGAAGAGGAGCTCTTCGCTCGGATCCGTGACATACAGCGCCACGGTTTCGTCATTGTGGTCGATGCGGAGAATGTTGTGACTGGCATCCTCACGGCAGTGGACCTCGCTGGCGAGCTCCAAGCTCGTATCCAACCTTTTACCGTGCTGGAGGAGGTGGAACGGCGCCTGCGCCGCGCAGTCGGCTGTCTGTCTGTCGATGATCTGCGTTCATGCTTCAAGGACAATTCTAAAGCGCAAAGAATCCACTCCGCCAAGGACTTGACTCTCGGCAATTACCGTTTCCTGGTGAATGACGAGCAACGCTGGACCAAACTCGCCTGGCCTTATGATCGCGCTGACATTGTTGAGCGCCTCCAAGCCGTCGCCAGGTATCGAAACCAACTGGCCCACTGGGACGTCGACGCCCCGGAGCAAGACTCGAAACAGCTCGAACAAGCGAAGCAGCTGCTCAAGCTACTCAAGATAGTGGACCGTGACCCTACGGAGTAAGCCGCGGACTATACGCGGACGGCGATCTCGACAGAAAGCCCTGACTCCCTGACCAGCCGGGATACATAAATCACAAGGGCCTCGGAGAGGTGGTCGAAGGCCGACCAGGGGCCGCGGACGACTAGGCTGCCCGACTGACACCCCATCAGTCGACAGGTGTAGAGTCGACTCTTGGGTTAGCGACCTAAGCAAGACACAACGCAGCATCACAAAGGGGATAGAGACCTCGCAATGCGGCAAGAAAACATGGCAGATCCCGTGACTTCAAGCGAAGGCCGACGACTCATCCTGAGAGCCTTCGAAGCGGCGAAGCAAAGCGGCCGAAGCAATTGGTCTGAGATGACTACCGCCGTTCTAAAAAACCGACTACTGAACTTGACTGAGCGGGCATTCAAGGAGGAAGACTACGGGGCCCTTAATTTCACGGCTTTCGTTCGGCAATACCCTGACCTCATCGCCTTGGATGAGTCGTCAACGCCTCCTAAGGTAATTCTTGTCGGCGATGTTTCAAGCACCGTCGTCAGCGAGGCCACCGTCGCGGGGAGGCGAATCCGTCCAGACCTGTGGGCCGCTGCAGTGGACTATCAGTCCGGGAATTCATATCACTGGAACGGATCCGAAGTAGTTACAGGCGATGCCATTGAAAATGATGCGGAGAATCTTCCCCAGATCCCTACCATCTCACGAGACGAGATGAGGGGTTGGCGAGGGGACTTCGCAACTAATTTTATCGCGAGGCTGCAAGATGACGACGAGGAGGTCATGCAGATCAGGCGCTGGCATTCGGATTTCCTCCCAACAATGGAGCTGCCGGCCGCAGCTCGTGCCGCCTGGAACGATGAGCTCAAGCATCATGTCATCACTAGGCTTGCGGGCTGGTTCCGAGACCAAGGGCTGCCACTCCCCATTGATCTGGTACAACAACGTCCGCAGCCACGCCGTGTGGTGTCCTCCGAAGCGGCACAGCTTCGCGAGCTGATCCTGCGATGTGTTCGCGCGATGACCGAGGAGGAGTTGCGGAGTCTTAAGCTCCCGCCTACCGCAGTATTGCGCGCCGTCGGACACTGAACATTTGGGCTTCGAACCAGGCGACGCTGGTTCGGGAGGGGGAAGAGTGGCCCAGCATTCCGCAGGAAGTCATGGGGACGTCTTCGAAGTCAGGATATTTGTCCCGAGTAAGGAAAACACTGACCAACGGAACATTCGAAGAATCATCGAGGAGAAGGCCAGTAGTCAGTCGATCAAGTCCTACGTTCGCCGCCTAGAGCCTGTGAAGGTTGCCGGAGGCGATACGGCTGGAAGGCCTTTCGAGTTGTTGAGGCTTGAAGACGCAAAAGAACTCTACGAAAAGCTTCATAGAAGTAACGTAATCGTCGCAGCTACCTCCGGTGCTTTCGTGCGCCGAGATCCCAGTAGCCTTCCGGTGAGACGGAGACAGCTTCTTAGCCTCGAGGCATTCGTCAGATATAAGGCGCCTTTTCAGCTCTTCAGAACTCCAGCAGACGCCTCCCATTTTGCCACTCCTTTCAAGGATCTATTTTCATCGATCGAGAGCTTTGACGTCGCCGACCCACGCATACTCCCACTTCACGTTTTTGACCATGCTAACGAGTGGGATTCACTGGAAACTCCAAGCAGCCAGAAGATGTTTCGGGATACGCATGGGGGAAATACTTGCCGATTGGACTCGGGACGACGTGAATGGTCACGCGCCAAAGCTCTGCATGGTGGAGACACTCTCGTAATCGCTGGGCAAGTACTCCCGAAGGGATTTCACTGGGACGTATGCAGGAAGAAGGGGGAGAAGCACCTAATGACGACGCATGAGGTTTGGGAGTTCAAAAATGCGTCATGCTACTGCAACGTATACCCTGACGGATATGTTCGGGCCGGCCAGGGAAATTCATCAGCCCGCAAGGTCTGGCCAAGGAAGTCAGGGAAATAAAAAAAATGCCTCGCTAAGCTGCGAGGCATTTTTGAGTATTTTTTTGTATCGAGCTCTTACACTTGCGTAGGTTCAAAAGCAGTGGCACCGATGGACCGCTACCAAAGGATTTCCCTTCGGGGCTCGATCGCTATAATTGCGCCATCTAGACACTGCCAGCACCTTACGAAGCTGGGTTGAGTCAGTGCGCACCGATTCAACCCCTCCGGTGGGTGTCAACCCCGCGGATCGATGCCTACGATACAGGTCGATCCAGCGTCTGTCATCGCAGCGGGACGTGAGGCCCGTCTCGGTGCGGGTCCAAGCAAGAACCCTGTCCGCCACCGACGGTTGGAACGACAGCCACGAACCTCGCGAAGGCAAGGGGACAGACGAGGGGCAATCGGGCCCACAGCTGCATCCGTAGGCTGCCCGTGGACCATCTGCGGACCAGATGCGCACGGCTAGCTCGCCGAAGCGCCCTGACCTGCGCATTCTATCCGGGCTGAAAGGGCCTCCGGAGCCGTGTGCGCAGGTTCGAATCCTGCCGGGGGCACTCCGGATTAAACTCCTGACCTGCAGAAATACAGGTCGGGAGTTTTCTCGTTCATGCCAAAACGCACACGGTCTTTTGACCGCTGCTCTTTTCGACGCACGCACAGCTCCACACCCTGTGGATAACCTCTCGTTCCATCACATCTGCGCAGGTCAAAGCCTCGCGGCTGGAGGCTCGACGGTCTCGTTCACCAATAAATACCGACCGTGTTGCGTTATGGGAGCCCTAATGCCGATACCCCAGGCATACCGTGTGTGACCTGCTGCGATGTGACTGACGACACACAGATGTGCAAGCGGTCTCGGGGGTCGTTGCTCCTTGGTCTCAACACTTGGCCAGCACTTCACAGGACGCAACCGTTCGCCTCGGCGGAACGACCGCTCCGACTCGCCGGGCTATGGCTGACTGACGCGCCATCGAGGTAGGCACGTTGGCCGAAGAGAGGCGTTCCGAAGGCAGACCGAGTGATCCACAGCGGCTTCGGCGTAAGGGACGGGCAAGATGGCCGACTGCAGCTCGCCGGCGGTCCAGTTGCTGGCGACTTGGCTCAGTAACGCCAGCCGGTAGGACAGCGGGTTGTAGCGGCTGCCACCCTGCGGGTGTAGCGTCGAGATCCAGCAGTCGTGGTTCCGAAGTCCCGTTCGCCCGTGATCGCCATCACGGGCGTTCTTGCGTTTCAACGCCTCTCCGGACCAGGGCGATCACCTCCTGGGCACGCAGGGCGCGGGCCCGGTTTCCCTCGAAGGAGACGGTCATGGCCAAGGGCACTGTCAAGTGGTTCAACAGCGAGAAGGGCTTCGGCTTCATCGAGCAGGAGGGCGGCGGCCCCGACGTCTTCGCCCACTACTCCAACATCGCCGCCCAGGGCTTCCGCGAGCTGCAGGAAGGCCAGAAGGTCGAGTTCGACGTCACCCAGGGCCAGAAGGGCCCGCAGGCGGAGAACATCCGCCCCGCCTGATCCCGCCGCTGCGACACGGCCCGGCGTACCGACTTGAGGACGGCGGGCCTTGCCGCCCGCCGAATCCGGACAACAGACCAGTACCCTCGGCCCGAGCCTGGGCCCTCGCCGAGTGCGGCTCAGGCAGGCTGAAACTGCAGATGCGAGCACCACACCTGGTACCCGCACCAGTGGGAACGCCCCCTGAGCCGCCGGCCTGATCAAGCTGCGGGGTGATGCCCCAGGCGGTGACAGCTCCGCTCCCTCGCGCCTACGGTGCGCCCATGCTCGATGACGCGACCGTTCAGCGGGCCACGGCCGATCTGCTCTCCGCACCCCAACCCCTCGGCCGCGCCGCTGGCGCCCTGCCCACGACCGCAGGGGTGTACGCCTGGTGGGCGCCGCCCGAGATCCTGGCCCCCTTCCCCGGACCGATCAATACCGGCGATGCCGGACGGCGGCTGCTTTACCTGGGCAAGGCCGGCCGCCTGCGGTCCCGCATCGTCTCGAACCATCTGAGGGAATCCGGACGGTCCACCCTGCGCCGGACCCTGGCCGGTCTCCTCATGCCCTGATGACGCTCTTTGAAATTGGCTCTGTCCGCAGTTCCGTGAATCCCAAGGTCAGCGGCCAGAACGCGGGATCGTTTCGGCAGCGCACTTCCTGCCGTGGCGAGCAAGACGGTTGAGGATGTGCTGTTTCCTGGGATCGATGTGCGAGTGGAGGGGGTGAGCGACTCCTCCGGCGTCCTGGTGGTGGAGGCGGTGTCGACGGCCCTGCCAGGCCGGTGCCCGATCTGCCGTAAACAGGCCCGCCGCGTACATAGCACGTATCAACGCGCCCTGGACGAACACCCATTGGGATCGCGTGGGGTCATCATCCGGCCCGTCGAACTGGTCGGCCGGTTGCGCTCGGACCGGGTCATGCTCCGGGATGCCGGACCGCGTCGCTCCACCCCTCGCGGCGGGCAGCCCCGCAAGCACGGCGGCGTCCTCACCTTCTCCAAGCCGGAGTCCTGGCACACCCCCGACCAGGCCACCACCTGCGACACCACCCGCTACGGCACGGCCGAAGCCCTCGCCTGGGACCGGATGCACCCGCGATTGCAGGCCCGTGGCTCCTGGCTCGACCACTGCGGTGAACTCCCTTTGATCCACGGCACGTTGATCCGGCTGAAGGTCGAGCACCTGCCCGGCGACCGCGACCCGAAACCGGTGTGGCTGTGGTCCTCGCGCACCGGAATGACCGGCGCAGAGGTCGATCTGCGCTGGCAGGCGTTCCTCCGCAGATTCGATCTTGAACCAATACCGTTAGTTTAAGGTGCTCTTGGCTCCGAAGTGACAGTTCATCAGGAGCAAGGAGTGTGCGGTGTTGGGGGCTCGTGATGCGATGAGTGTGGGACTGCTTGCGCGGGTGTATCCGGTGGCAGAGGTGGACCAGGCGATCGCTGGATGCGGGCGTCCGTACGTCCGGTCAGCTGTCGACGGGTGTTTGAGGACTCGCATCGACCTGTTGCCGGCCTTGCCCGGAGCCGCCGTGCTCATGAGCAGGCCAGCCTTTCCGGCGCCACCCCCAGCCAGCGGGCGATGTTGCGTTTGCCCTCGTTTCCGACCACCAGGATCCGGCTGTCGCGTTCTTGGGTCACCCATTCCCTGGCCAGGAACGCGGACAGGATGGCCGCTCCGACGCGGCCTGCGAGGTGGTGCTTGTCGCTCGTCCAGTCGATGCAGTGGCGTACCACGGCCGGCGATCCGTCGATGTCGTTGACCTTGATGGCACCGAGCATGTCCCGGCCGGCCGAGGTGATCCGGTACGCCGTGGGCCCCTTGCCCGTCCGGGTGATCGCCCCCCGGTCCAGCAACCCCTGCATGACCGTGACGCCCAGGTCTCCCGCTGCGTGGTCGTAGCACGTGCGGGCGGCCTTCAAGGAACATGAACGGCGGTACGAACGAAGCGAGTTCGGCTGGAAGGGCGGTGACAGCCGGGCCAGGCACTCCAGGGCGCTGGCCACGTCGGCGGAGGCGAGGCTGTAGAAGCGATGCCGTCCTTCGCTGCGGACGGTGAGCAGATCCCCGTCGACGAGCCGGGCCAGGTGAGCACTCATCGTGGACTGGGCGACCCCTGCCTCCGCCGCCAGCTCGGACATCGCCAATGACTGCCGGTCCAGGAGGGACAACAGGATCCGGGCTCTGGTCGGGTCACCCATCAAGGCGGCCGGATCCACGAAGTTGGCCTCACCGGCTAAATCTCGCACGGCTCGACTCCTTGGTTCTCCCGTGAACGGAGGGCGGAAACCGCCCGGAAACCGTTCGCACATCCAGGTGTTACTTACTCCGTCTGGAGGCGCCTACCGCACTCGGTGGGATGTACACCTACCGGCCGACGGGGTTTCCGATTGTTGGGGAGGACTTGGGCCGGCATTTGCGGTCCATCGCTCCTTCGGTCCGCACCGAACCTTCCTGCCCGCGGGCGGCGCTCCCCCGTGAACAGGGAGCACCCCGACGCCGTCCCGGCGGTACGAGGGCGCGGGAGCGGCGGAGCAGAGCGGCGTCGGGGGCGTGGGCGCCGCCGGGTCAGTGGGCCGAGGTGTCCTCCACTCCCTGCCTGGGGACGGTCAGAACAGTCAGCAGTGCGGCTGCCGCCCACAGCAGGGCGCAGAGCAGCCCCACATGGTGGAGTCCTGTGAGGAAGTCTGCGTGCGCGGCCGGGTCGCCGACCAACGAGCCGAGCACCGCGATCCCCAGTGCACCGGCGGCTTGCCGGGCGGTGTTGTTGACCCCGGAGGACAGGCCCGGCCGGTCGGCGGGACCGGCCCGCAGCGCCGCTGCCACGACCGCGGCGGTGAGCAGCCCCATGCCGGCGCCCAGGCCGACGAGGACCGGAACCAGGACCAGGTAGCCGCTGTCCGGGGCCACCGCGAGCAGGGAAAGCGCGCCCGCCACGCCCAGCAGCAGCCCGGCGAGCATCGGTGGGCGCGGCCCGAAGCGGGCGACCAGGCGTCCGGTGAGGGGCGCGCCGGCCGCAAGCGGTACGAAAAGCGGCAACATCATGAGGCCGGCCTGGAAGGCACCACGGTGCTGCACCCCTTGGAGGTACAGGGTCACCACGAACACCGCGCCGATGCCGGTAAAGTTCATCGCGGCGGCCACCGCGTTGGCACCGGAGAACGCCCGGCGACGGAACAGCTCCAGCGGCACCATCGGCGCCGCCGCGACCCGTTCCCGCCAGATGAACCCGGCCAGCAGCGCCACCGCGAGCAACGCCTCCACGGCGACGGTCATGGTCGAGGTGTCGCCTCCCGCCGCCACCGCGCAGTACACGATGCCTCCGAGGGCCGCCGCGGCGAGCGCGGCTCCGGGCAGGTCCATCCGGTGCTCCGTCGTGCCGTCGCCGCCCGGCACGAGCCGCACAGTGACCAGGGCCGCAACCACCACCAGCGGGACGTTCAGCCAGAAGACGGCGCGCCAGCCGGTGGAGGCCACCAGGAACCCGCCGAGCAACGGCCCGGCCGGCAGCGCCAGGGCCGACACCCCGGCCCAGATGCCGAGGGCGCGGGCCTGTTCGGCTCGGTCGGGGAAGGTGCGTTGGACGACCGCGAGGGTGCCGGGCAGCAGCAGCGCCGCGCCGACGCCCTGGAGCGCACGAGCGCCGATGAGAACGTCGGCGGCGGGAGCCGACGCGCACAGCAAGGACGCCAGCCCGAACAGCCCGAGCCCTACGACGACCACACTCCGGTGTCCCCACCGGTCCCCCAGGGCGCCGCCGGTCAACAGGAACGCGGCCAGCGTCACGCTGTAGGCGTCGACCACCCATTGGAGTCCCGACAGACCGCCGCCCAGGTCGCGGCCGATGCTCGGGAGGGCCACGTTGACGACGGTCACGTCGAGCTGCACGAGAAACATGCCGACGCACATCACGAGCAGCACGATGGTGCGCCGCGAGCCGGCCGTCGCCGAGGCACGACCCCGATGGCCCTGGTCGGTTGCGGAGGGCGTTGTCTTCATGGTTTCCATAGTCACCCCGGAATGTTTCGTTGCGGAGCGAAGTGTCCCCGCGCGTCGAGGCGGACGAGCACCCTGTCGGTCAGTGCGGGAGCCAGTCCGGTGCCGCGTGCCGCGTCGGACAGCAGGTCCAGTTCCCCGGGGGTCAGTACCGTCGCGGCCTCCTCGTCGTCGGCCGCCGCAGCCGCGAGCGTGAGGCCGCGGACCTGGGCGTCGGCGGCGACCCGTGTGCCGCAGCGTTGCGCGGCGGTCCTGCCGAGGGTGGCGGTCAGGTGCGCGGTGAGACGTTCGGCCAGCACTCGGCCGTGGGTGAGATCCAGGTTGCCTGCCATCCGCTCCGGATCGGGCCGCAGTCCCTCGGCGAGTTCCGCAGCGGTTGCGGCGCCGCCGGTCAGCCGGAGCAGTTCCCGCAGGGGCTGCCACTCGGCGTGCCAGGCACCGCCGGGCCGCTCGTCCGCGGCGAGCATGCACTGCCCGAGCACCGCCGCCTGCTGGGGCGCCTGGAGGGCGGCGGACACCAGTAACGAGCCGAGTACCGGGTTGTTTTCCTGTGGCGTCGCCGAGGAGGCGCCGCGCCCGGCCGGTCCCGGTTCGGCGGGCAGGGTCACCTCGGTGGCGGCCATGTTGCGGCAGTCGAGGCCGAACTTCCCGAGTACGCCTGTCACTTCGGTCAGCGCCGCACCGAGGCGTACCAGGGGGCCACGCGCCGTGTGCCAGGGCAGTGCTGGAGCGGCGAGTCCCAGGCGGTCGGCGAACGCGGCGCCGAGCCGGAACACGGTGGCCGGGTCGTCGCCGTCCCGGGCCAGGCCCTCCAGGACGGCGAAGTCCTGGTAACCGGCGAGGGTGCCGGCCGCACCGCCGAACTGGACGGGAAGCGTGGCCCGCACCCGGGCCACTTCTTCGGTCGCCTCGTGCACCGCCCATGCCCAGCCGGCCGCCTTCAGCCCGAACGTGGTGGGTACCGCGTGCTGAGCAAGGGTTCGGGCAGCCATCGGGGTGCCGCGGTGCCGACGGGCGAGCACCGCGAGGGCGTCCACCACACGGTCCAGGTCACGCACGAGCAGATCGAGGGCGCGGGCGGTGACCAGCATCGCGGCCGAGTCGAGGATGTCCTGACCGGTACTGCCTCGGTGCACGTGGTCGGCGGCGACCGGATCGGTTTCGGCCACCCGGTCGATCAGCTCGGCCACCAGCGCCACCACCGGGTCGGCTGTCTCTCGGGCCCGGTGCGCGAGCGCCACCGGGTCGAAGCCGCCGTCCCGGGCCACAGCCGCGATCGTCCGCGCCGCGTCCTTCGGTATCAGCCCGGTCTCCGCCTGGGCGTGGGCGAGTGCGGCCTCCACGTCGAGCAGCGCGCGCAACCATGCCTCGTCGCTGACGGCCGACTCGACGGCGCTCCCGGCACGGACCGTGCCCAGCAGGCCGACGTCACCGCCGGGGCCACGGGTCACGGAGAGGAACGGCTCGTCCGAGAATGGCTCGAACAGGTTGGACTGGGCGGGGGTGGTCATGGATTCGTCCCTTCAGGTCGGGCGGAAACGGCCGTGATCAGGCGGAATCGGGCAGGCACGGTGGGTCGTCGGGTGCGGCGCGGTTCATCGGAGGGGGACGGCGGGTGATCCGGTCGCGGCGGTCGGAGACGCGGCGGCCCCGGCTGTGGGATCACATGGCGGAGGACCTGATCGCTGCCCCGGACGCAACGACGGCGGGCCAGAGAGAGGACGGCCGTGCGGCGGCCGCCCACAGCGCTGCCCGCGCGATGGCAGCGGAGTGTTTCAAGGTGACCGAGTTGACGTCGGTCGGGCCCGGGCGGCGTGCGGCCTCAGGTGTCCACCACATGGCACGGCGGCCCGGGTGTCCAGGGCCATGCGGGTGGATCCCCATGGGAGAAGGAGCGGCGTTCGGTGCGTGCTCTGGGGTCCCCCTGCTCGCACAGCCGGTGCGTCGGCGGCTCGGCGGACATCGCCGTCCGGCGGGCGTGTCTCGGTCGGGGCATCGGTCTGCCGCGGCTTCCCTCTCAGTGTGGAGCGCGCGCGAACCGGCCGACGTCCGGATCGGCGGTGACACTGGCGCCGTATCCATTGACCGCAGCAGCCCCGGCCAGGGGCGGTAGTGCTACGGGAGGGAGGCGGCTCGGGATGCGGAGCGGGTCCGCGTCCCGAGCCGCTCGGTGACGCCTCAGGCCAACTCGGACAGCAGGGCGGCGCGCAGCGTCACACCCCGGCCGACTCCCTCGAAGTAGTGCGTGTTGGCCAACTCATCTGTTTCCGGAGGCAGTTCGGGCCCACGCGGACCTGTATGGGTGACCGGTACACCCGCCCCTACGGTGCGCAGTAACCGGGGACTGAGGACGAACCGCTCGTCGAGTGCCTCGCCGCGGCCGTGGTCGCGTACCGCGCCTTGATGGAAGTCGGACAGCTCGAACGGGATCGCGCACACCGCGTCGGAGACCCGCAACAGTTCCTCGCTGGTCTCCACGTGACGCCGGGACAGGCCGCTCTCGTCGATGAGGTCCGCCACGTCCTCCGGCAGCGTCGCGCCATCGGGTGCGAGGAAGACCAGCCCCGCGGCGCCGAAGGCGCTCAGCGCGTACACCAGGGAGCGGGCGACACGGCAGCCCGGATCACCGAGGTAGCCGACGGCCGCGCCGCGGAGTGTGCCCAACTGCTGCCGGATGGTCCACAGATCCAGCATCACCTGCGTGGGGTGCTCCCGGTCGCCCGTGCCGGCACTGATCACCGGCACCGGACTGACCTGGGCCGCTTGTTGGGCGGCGTCGTCGTCGGTGTGCCGCAGGACCAGCACGTCGACGTAGGAGCCGAGCACCCGTACGGTGTCGTCGAGGGTCTCCCGGTAGAAATCTCCGGCCCGGGTGGTCGTGACATCGGCGAAGCCGATGGCGGAGCCGCCGATCCGATGCGCGGCGGCCTCGAAACTGAGCCGGGTGCGGGTGCTGTTCTGGTAGAACGCGGTGCCCACCAGCAGTCCGGGCGCCATCCGTGAGACGACGTCCCGGGGCTGTGACTCCAGCCATGCCGCACGGTCGAACAGGGCCTCGTAGTCGGCCTCCGTCCACTCGGCCAGACTTGCCGCGTGACGCGGGCCGGAGGCCAGTGTCTTCACCACCACTCGCCCTCCACCGTCTTCATGGTCCACTTCTGCGTGTCGATCATGGAGTAGCCCGGGGCGACGGGCAGTGGTACAGCGCCCGGCAACCGGTCCAGGCCGGTGATCGCCTGGCCGAGCCGGGAGGCGAGCATGCCCTGGGCCAGTGGCGGTGTGCCGGCGAAGATCGGGCATTCCTGACGGTGGACGAACCACTCGTCGAGTGTCTCCCGGCTCGGGTAGTCGGGCATCTCCGGTATGAAGCGGCTGATGAGCTGACGTGCGTTCTTCTCGTTCATCGGCTCGTGCTGCGGTACACCGAACTAGTCCTCGGCGGTCATCGAGTCCTTCGTCCACTTGAAGAAGAACGTGCGATGCCCGAAGACCGGCGTCAGCATCATGAACCGGCACTGCTCGGAACGCCGGAATGCCTGGTGGAGGGTGTAGCGGGCGTCGATCTCGTACAGCTCGATCTTGTCGAGTACGTAGTCGCACCCCTCGAAGAACTCGTCGACGGTCTCCTCGCAGATGCCCTCGGGGAAGACGTCGATGTTCACGTCGCGTGTGGTGTCGTAGACGAGCTCGGCGACGGCCTCGGCCTTGTTGCGGCCGACGTTGCCGATCGTCGCCCCGAACTGCCTGTTGATGTTGGACACTTCGAAGGTGTCCGGGTCCGCCACCTTCAGGTTCTGCACGCCCATGCGGACGAGCCGTTCGGCGGTGGCACCTCCGATGCCACCCACGCCAGCCACACCGATCGTCGCTTCGCGAAGCTTGAGCTGCCGCTCGCGCTGCTCCTCCTCGGTGTCGCCGAGCCAGCCGAGGTTCCGCTTGACCCGCTCCCAGTAGTAGTTCTCGTCAGTCCGTTCGGCGACCAGGCGTTGGCGGTCTGCCATGGCATCCCTCCGGTTCTCTCAGGGCGTCGAGGGGGGCACCTCACGGCGGAGGTGCCGCGCTCCCCGGAACGTTCTTCATGCTAGGAGCCGGCGGCTTCGACGCGGCCCGAAGTGTCACGAGAGAACTGCCGCCTTCACCCTTCACCCGGCTGGGCCGCCACCGCTGGACGATCGAGCGCACGATGTGCGCCACGAGGCGCTCTGTTTGTATCCCCGGTTCAGCCGGGAGGAACTCGGAGGGAGGTTCTTGGGCCTGATGGCTTACCTGGATCCGAAAGGTGAAGGGGACAACAGCATGTCAGGAAACCAGTGACCGGGGCTCAGTTGTCGGAGACGGTGTGCTGGGAGGCCCGCTCGATATGGCGAAGACTGGATTGTTTGAAGCCCTATCTCCAGCAGATGCAAGTTCTCATCCGCCGGAAAGACATCTGAAATCGGCGCCGCACCCTGCACGGGGTTCGATCGTGCCCCCGTGCACCTCCGGGGTGCGGAGCGATGCCCAGCGAGGGCATTCAAGGAGATGAGTGGGACGCCTAACTCGCGCTAGAACGTACAGACAGAGACGAACGTGGGATCGCCTACGGGACGCGAGTCCTATGGCGACGGAGGCCCCGTAGTAGTCGCCGGAGTCACGACCGGCCGGGGAGGACGGGAAAGCCGTCCGCATCGGGCGAAGGGGGCCAGGTGACTCGAACACACCAGACCCGGGAGGTATGCGAAATGCAGGAAACCGTCACGTCCGGTTCGGCGGGAGGCCGCGCGGAAAAGGACCTGCCACGGCAGACCCCTCACCGCGCGGCCGACCCAACGTCCTGGCTGGGCGGCTGCCGCCGTTTGCACCGCCGCTACGAACGCAAGGCCGAGCACTTCCTGGCCTTCACCGCCATCGCCTGCAGCCTCATCTGCTACCGCAGACACGCCAAATGAGACGATGTCCAAAGCGGACCGCGGCACCGTAGCGGTCGACCTCCAAACGGGTTCGGCCGGCGCGTCCTGAGAGCGTGCGACCTACGGGCTGGGGCGACGGCTGTCGGTCTCTGCATCCTTGCGCACCGTCATGGCCCTGAGCATCCTGCCCATCCGTAAACGACGCACGCTCTGAACCAACGAGCCCACAAGATCATGATTCTCCTGCGCTCGCCGCTTCGGGTAGCGCAACATAGGCCGGGATGGCCGGTTGGCCAAACCGGCGGTTGTCCGCATCATTGACAGTCCACCGCCACGTCCTGGAGCGTGTTTGCTGAGTGCGGGGTCTTGTTGTTGTGCAGGCGGATGCCGCCGGAAGCAGCGGTTTGCCAGTGATCACGTTGTAATGGCGTGTTGATCTTGATGGCTTCGCAGCAGGTCACCGCAGGATTCGAGCGCATCGCCAGAGGATGGCCTCTCCGGCGCTCTAGAGACTCAGGGCAGCGACGAAGGCGCCCACCTCCGCGCCGGCGACGTCGAGGAGGTCTTGCCGGGTGGCACTTGACGCGCTGGACCTGGGCGAGCAGCTCAAATCGGCGCGATGCGTCAGCTATCCTGCGGAGTTCCGTCAGAACCTCGCGGTGGCCAGCAGCAGCGCCGATGTGCAGGCGTTTACCGAGCAAGCCACGGAACACAAGCTATGGGTGGCGGCAGCCCCGACATCGGCAGTCCAATTCTCACCCAGATCGCCCACCACGGAGAGAGGATCTATTCATGGGTGACCTGCTGACTCCCATCATCGCAGCTGCTTCAGCTCTGCTGGGCGTCGATCTGACCGGCGCCATTAATGCTCGTTCCGATAAACGCAAAGACGAAGCTCTTGAGCGGCAGCAATTGCATCAGGAGTCCGTTCAGGAGCGAAATCACCTACGTGAGCTTGATGCCGACCGTAAATCTGCCGGCTCAGCCTTCCCAGGTTCGAACCCTGGCGCCGCCACACGGGATACCAAGGGCCCGTGACCTGCCTTTTGAGCAGGTCACGGGCCCTTGCACCTGAACCTCCGGCTCCCGGAAACTGATGCGGCGAGGTCGTCCCCAGTCCGCGCACAAAGGCCCACCAAGCTCGATCGCGCGTAGGAAGGCACGCGCTTCGGGCTTATCGGCGGTCATCCGTCCCGGTGTCGTCCACCTGCTCGCCTTCCGCTTGGGACGGCTCAGTCCTGGGGACATCTGGGTGCATGGCCGCCCCTTCGGCAGGATCGTCCCGCTCGCCCTCAGCCTGGGAGGGCGTGTGAGAGTACAGCCACGGTTCGTAGTCCGTGTCCGAGGCGCCGGTTTTCATGGCAGGCCTCCTTCGTCGCTTGCCTTCCATGCTCCTCCTCGGACCGCTGTAGAGCTAGGGCGGTAGCCGGCTCTGGAGGGGACGGGGACGGGAAGCCAGCGTTTTGAACGCTGGACGCACATCCTTGCTGGGGATGGGGTGCGAGCGCGAGATCTTGGGGGCTGTAGATCCGCTGACGGAGCGACTCGTGGTGATGCTTCCACGCCTGACTGCCGTCGTGACCGTTGCCTGCTCCGTGGGCCAGCGGGGCGTGCGGAGCACGATCAGACGGTCGCGAACCCAGCACCAGCGGCACCGCGGCTACGAACATGATGACGGCCGGGATACCGACTCCCTTCGTGTCGCCTCCGCGGACGTGCGTGATCACGGCGCCCAGGAAGTACAGGACGACACCGATCGCCGCCGCGATGCCGGGCGTGCGCGGAAGCTGACCGCCCGCCCCTGGCTTGACCTCATCGCCCTGGCCTGAGCGGCCCTACAGGGGCTGGGGCAGCACAGCAGGGAAGAGCATTTGCATGAGAGTGCCGCTACTGCCACTCATGCAGGAGCGGTGTAACAGTGGGACACCTCCTGATCAGGGTTTTTTCCCTGGTTTAAGGGCACTCGGCCAGTGAGTGCGGAGGCACCGAGATGAGTAGCGGAGAGAAAGTCAAAGCAAAGGCCGAACAGGTTGCAGGAAAGACCGTGCGAAAGGTGGCCCATGCCATGCATAAGGACACCCTCGCAGCAAAGGGAGCCGCCCTCGAAGCCCGAGGCAAGATGCGGGGCACGAAAGAGAGGGCCAAGGACCCCTTCAAGCGCTGACACCGCTGTGACATTGAGTCACCGTGATCGCGTGGCCATGAAACCCATTGGTAGGGCAGTAGCCATCCTGCCAGGGAGCGCAGCAGGGGCAGTGCGCGTCCTCGTGCGGTGGGCGCTCGACACACCTCCGACACAGTCTGCGCCGCTGACACCCTCTGGCGGACTCCGCCGCAGGGTCAGAGAGCCGTGCGAGGTGATCGGCGCAATCACTCCGGAGCCGTGTGCGCAGGTTCGAATCCTGCCGGGGGCACTTCGCATGAGGTGCCTAAAGACCCCGCCGCCAGCGCGTTTGCTGGGTGCGGGGTCTTGTTTGTTTGTGCAGGGGGGATGCGGTCGGAAGCAGCCGTTTGCCAGTGATCACGTTGTAATAGCGTGTTGATCTTGGAGTGAATTCTTCCGGCATCCCCCCACGCCAGCGCCCTCCCTGACTCTGTCTACCCTGCCCGTTGCCGCCCCTCTGGCCGTCAGCTCCCGCCGGCCGGATCACCCCAGTACTCCGGTGCCTGCGGTGGAATCCAAAGATCGGCCTCGGGCCGCTCAAGGACGGGTGGGTCTACATGGCTGGGCAACGGAGCCCCGTCGATGACGGCCTCAAGCGAGGACTGCACGAAACGCAGGTAGCCCCGCACGTCTGTCACGAGCCGCTCGGGATGTTCACGACCCTTGCCACGCCACCCAGCGTCATAGACCAGCTTCACGAGCGCCCTGTATCGGGATCGCACCTCTGTGTCACTTATCGCGAAGAGGTCGGTCATCATGCCCCGGCGCAGAGCTTGCAGAGCGGCACGGCACTCTTCCCGGGCGTGCACGCTCAGCCTGGGTATCTCCTCCGACACATCTGGCAAGGAGGGTAGCCATGCGTACAGGGTGGCCAGTCTCTCCAGCAGCTGGATTGCCGCAACTGTCGCGCGCTCACGCTCTCTTTCAGAGCGTGCCAGTCGGGAAGTGGCAGCTTCCTGAGCGAGAGCCAAGTCCGTCTGAGCGGTGATCGTCCTCTCTGTCTGCCAACGCGCGACCAGGACCGTAATCGCACCACCGACCAGGGTGCCCACCAGGGCGCTCACAGCCTGACTCACAAGATCGCTCCACCCCGCCACTCCCATATCGTCGAGCAGCCAGCTGAGCCACGCAAGAAGCGCGCGGAACCGCGCTCCCTTGGTGGCTGTCAACCGTACGAACAACGGGAGCCTCGGACCCATACAGGCCAGAGGCTCCCCTTCGCTGGTCATGCAGTTGCGTCAGTCCGTGATGTCGTCCCCTCCCCCAGACCCTGCATGATCCGGTCGTTCATCTCCTCCTGGCCGTCGATGCACTTGGCGTAGAACTTCAGAAGGACGTCCACCGAATGGCCAGCACGAGCAGCGACCTCAGGCGCCGGCACTCCGGAATTGAGCCACTGGGACACACCCGCGTGCCGGAGGTCGTACGGCCGGAAGGCCAACACCGAGGAGACCTGACCGGGGACGAGCGCCAGTTCCCGAGCCTGCTTCCACGCGCGGGAGTACGACGAGGCGGCGATCACGTTTCCCCGCTCGCTGGAGGACAGGCGGCCGTCCTTCGCCGTACCGAACTCCTTCAGGTGATCCCGAAGCAGCCGGACCAGCGGAGGCGGAATCGGAACGATGCGCACCTCACCGTGAGCCCGTTGCTTGAGCCCTCGCCGATCGTGCGCCTCCCCGGAGTCCGTCCACGCCTTGCCCGCTGTCGGACGAGTCTCCGTCAGCTCGATGCGGCTCCACCCGGATGCCGGAAGCGTGCAGTCGGAGCGGCGAAGGCCCAGCGCCTCCCCCGGTCGCATGGCCGCGTAGTACAGGCACCCGAAAAGGCGCTGTCGTTCGGGGCTTTCGACATCCTCCCGGTGCGCCGCGCCTCGTGGGGTGATGGCCGGCTCAGCGCTGGAGCAGGCGCAGTTGGAGCCACACCGCGAGTCGGTCGTCGGGCTGTTCCAGGGACAGGCCGAAGAGTTCGGCGGTGCGTCGCAGGCGGTAGCGGAGGGTGTTTGTGTGCACGCCCAGGCGTGCCGCGGCTTCGGCGACGTTGCCCACGGCTTCCAGCCAGGCCAGGACCGAGACGACGAAATCCGTTCCGTTCTCGGTGTCGTGAGCGGCCATCGCGGCGACGCCGGGGTGTCTCAGGCGTGGTTCGTGGCCGAGTTCGTCGCCGACGCGGGCCAGCAGGAGCCGTGCGCGCACGTCGCCGAGGGTGGCGACGGGCGGTGCGTCCGGGTGGGCGGTGGTCACCCTGAGAATGTCGTCTGTCTCGCGGCGCATCGCGGGCAGACGTGCCGGATCCGTGTCAGTAGGGGCGATGGCCGCGCGGACGAAGTCGCCGAAGGAGCCGCGGACCGAGGTGAGCGCGCCTTTGGCGAGGCGGGTCGCGGCCGCGGAGCCGCCGCCGGGTAGCAGGACGTAGATGGCGCGGGATGTCGTGGCGATGCTTGCGTCGGGGCGGACGGGCACGACGTAGCGGGTCAGGGCGTGCCCCAGGTGGGCTGTCAGGGCGAGGAGACCCCTCGCGTCGGCGGAGGCCGCGAATCCGATAAGGCCGAGTTCGGCTCCTGGCGGGATGGACAGACGGAAGCTGGTCTCGTGGGTGGGCCACAGGCCCTCCAACGCGCCCAGTAGCGCGCTCTCGCGCTTCTGGAGTTCGAGTTCGCTCGCGTTGCGGTTGCGGAGAATGTGCAGTGCGGCCAGTCGTGCGCAGTCGATCAGAGCTCGTTCTCCGTCGGCGCCGATGCCGTCGGGGCTTTCGATCGCCCAGATCGTGCCGAGGGGCTGGGTGCCGGCCCTGATGGTGATGGCTGCTCGGGGCAGGGCGCCGAGCGCCTCGGGGAAGCGGACCACGCCTTCGGAGCCGAGCAGGATGCGATAGCGCTCCAGGTTGTGGTCGATCTCCGGGACCCGGCGGCTGAGAATTCCTTCGCGGCGCAGGGAGTCGATGCGCTGATCGGGAGATGACGAATAGGCCATCACCCGTCGGTCCAGGTCCTCGATCGCGACGGACCCGCCGATGACGGCGCTGACGGCGTTCGCCAGAGCGAAGAGGCCGTCTCCGATGTCTGCCGCCGACCCGCCGCCGACGCCTTGCGAGCCCAGGGCGGAGAGGAGCAACGCGTCGAGGTGACGCCAGGAGACCTCGTCCGCCGCCGCCAGCAGGGTGAGGCCGCTGCCCTCCGCCTCGGCGACCAGTTCGGTGCCGTTCACCCCCCTGAGCTTGACGACCATGGCGCTGTACCCGAGTCGAGCAGCTTCCCCTACGAGTTCGGCTGCCGCCGGCTGGTCGGCCAGCAGCCCCGGCATCAGCAGTACCTGGTCACGCCCGGGGGGCAGCGGGTCGGCGGGGTCGTGGAGAACGGTGCCCCGCACCGGATGTTCCAGCGCGTCCTGCGCGGTCAGTGCCTTGAGGATCGGCGCTCCGATGCTCTCGACAAGGTGACGGACAGTGAAAGCCCTGCTACTTGGCCGATCCGACAACGACATGGCCAGATCCTAAAACAATCGGACTAGGACTCCTGGTGCGGGCGAAATACACAATCGCCGCAACACCCAGCACGGACTGCACGTCCGACCGAACGGAGACGCAGATGGCCAGAACTCGTCTCGTCGCTGCTGTTGCTGCGACGACCATGGCAACGCTCCTCACCGCCTGTACCGGTAACGGCGCAACCGACACCTCCGCGGCGAGCGGAGGCAAGGCGGCCACCGCGTCGGTCGCCGCCGACCCGGCGGTCGCGAAGCTGCTGCCCGCACGCTTCAAAAACGGGATCAACGTGGCCAGCGGCGTCTACGCGCCGATGGAAATGCTCGACTCCCAGCAGAAGTTCACCGGATTCGACTACGACCTGGGGCAGGCGCTCGGAGCCAAGCTCGACGTCCCGTTCACCTTCACCAATCAGGCGTTCGACAGCATCATCCCGTCACTCCAGTCCGGCAAGCACGAGATCATCATGTACGGGATGAACGACACCCCGGCACGGCAGAAGAGCCTGTACTTCGTCGACTACTTCCACGCCGGCATGGACATCATCGTGAAGAAGGGCAACCCCGAGAAGGTCCGCAGCGTGCTGGACCTGTGCGGCAAGTCCGTCACGGTCGCCAAGGCCACCACGCAGGCCGACCTCATGAGGGCGCAGGCCCCGAGCTGCAGGGCCGCCGGCAAGAAGCCGATCACCGTGGTCGAGCTGCCCACCGAGGGCGACTCCCTGGTCGCCGTCCGCGCCGGCAAGGGCACCGCCGACGTCCTCGACGCGGCGGTCGCCGAGTACACCGCCCGGACGGCCGGCAACGGCAAGCAGTTCGAGGTCGTCCACGACGCCGCGCACCCCACCGGCTACGCGCCGGTCTTCACCGGCATCGGGGTGCTCCGCAAGGACCACGACCTCGTCCTGGCCCTCCAGGCGGCGCTGACCTCGGTCATCAAGGACGGCACGTACGGCAAGATCCTGACGAAGTACGGTCTGTCGTCGTACGGCGTCACCGCTGCGAAGATCAACGCCGGATGAGCGCCACGGACATGACTGTGAAGTCCACCGCCGGGACACACGACGTGGCCGCCGCGCCCCGGAGCCACCCGGGGCGCTGGATCGCCGCAGCCGCACTGGCCGTCCTGTGCGTGGGGTGGGTGGTCTCCCTCTGGAGCAACCAGAACATCGACCACGCCACCATCGCCGACTTCCTCTTCGACGGGCGGATCCTCCAAGGCGTCCTGCTCACGGTGGGCCTCACCGCCTGCTCGATGCTGCTGGCGACAGCCCTCGCCGTCGCGCTCGCCGTGATGCGGCTCTCCGCGAATCCGGTGTTGCGCGTGGTCTCCTGGGGCTACACGTGGTTCTTCAGGGGCACCCCGCTGCTCGTCCAGATCGTCTTCTGGGGCTATCTCGGCCTGCTGTACGAGAAGATCAGCCTCGGTGTTCCGTTCACCTCCATCCACTTCTTCTCCGCGAACACCAACACGATCGTCACCCCGTTCGTCGCCGGACTGCTGGCGCTCGGGATGAACGAAGCCGCCTACGCCTCCGAGATCGTCCGCGCCGGTCTGCTCTCCGTCGACCACGGCCAGGTCGAAGCGGCTCACTCGCTGGGCATGTCACCCGCGTACACCCTGCGACGCGTCATCGTGCCCCAGGCGATGCGGGTGATCATCCCGCCGATGGGCAACGAGACGATCTCGATGCTCAAGAACACCGCCCTCCTCCAGCTGATCGCGGTGCCGGAGCTTTACACGCGCGCGAGCTGGATCTCCGCGCAGAACCTCAGCCAGGTCGAACTGCTGATCGTCGCGAGCGCCTGGTACCTGGTCCTCACCTCGGTGCTGTCCGTACCGCAGTACTACCTCGAACGCCGTTACGGCCGCGGCGCGGGCCGCAGCCTGCCCGCCACACCGTGGCAGCAGGCCCGACAGACGGTCACGCGGATCCGGACCCGCGTCGCACAGGTCGCTCACACCCATCCCCGGAACGCCAGGACGGAGGCGGACTCATGACCCCGAGCCCGTTGGTCGAGGCCAGGAACGTACGGAAGCACTTCGGCGCCCACCACGTACTCAAGGGCATAGACCTCGAAGTCCGGCGGGGGGAGGTGATGTGCCTGCTCGGGCCGTCCGGTTCGGGCAAGTCGACCTTCCTGCGCTGCATCAACCACCTGGAAAAGGTCGACGGCGGCCGTATCTATGTCGACGGCGAGTTGATGGGCTACGAGGAACACGCCTCCCGCAAGGGCCATGCCAGGGAGATGAAGCCGAAGCAGATCGCGGCTCAGCGCCGCAGCATCGGCATGGTCTTCCAGCGGTTCAATCTGTTCCCCCACCTCACGGCCCTGGAGAACATCACCGAGGCCCCGATCGGAGTGGCTCGCCAGAGCCGGCCGGAAGCCCGGTCGCGCGGCATGGAACTGCTGCGGCGGGTCGGCCTCACCGACCACGCCGGCGCCTATCCGGCCCGTCTGTCAGGAGGTCAGCAGCAAAGGGTCGCCATCGCACGCGCGCTCGCCATGGAACCGAAGCTGATGCTCTTCGACGAGCCGACCTCCGCGCTGGACCCCGAACTCGTCGGTGACGTGCTGAGCGTGATGCGCGACCTCGCGAGGAGCGGAATGACGATGATCGTGGTCACCCATGAAATCGGCTTCGCCCGCGAGGTGGCGGACCAGGTCGTCTTCATGGACGACGGCATCGTCGTCGAGTCCGGCGCACCGTCCCGTGTCATCGACGATCCGCGGCACGAGCGCACGAGGGCATTCCTCGACAGCGTCCTGTAGATCGATCAGGTGTGCCGCCCCTACGCCCCTACGCCCCTACGCCCCTACGCCCCTACGCCCCTACGAGAGGCGACAACTCCGTGTCTGACAATGTCCACCGGCCCCTGATCGCGGTGACGGTCGGCCGGGACCTGCCCGACCGCCCATCCGTCCTGAGACTGGCGGAGACCTCCGTACGGGTGCTGACCAATACGGGCGCCATACCCATCGTCATCGTGCCCGGAATCGACACCGCCGCCGTCCAGTACGTGATGGAACGCGTCGACGGCCTGCTGCTGCCCGGCGGAATCGGGGCGCCCGACCCCCACCCCCGACATTTCGGCGAGGACCCGCGGCCCGAGACAGTCATCGACGCGGACCTCGACGCACTGGAAATCGCCGCCATTCACGGTGCGGTCCGCCTGGGAATGCCCGTACTCGGCATCTGCCGCGGTTGCCAGATCCTCAACGTCGCCCTGGGCGGCAGTCTGATCCAGCACCTGGAGCCGGGCGACGTGTCCCATCTACCGGGACTTCCGCTGGACTCCGAAGCGCATGACCTTCTGATCGAGGACGACTCTCGCCTCGCCAGACTGTCCGGAGCACGGTTGCTCCGGGTCAACAGCCTGCACCATCAGGCCATTGCCAGGCCCGCACCGCCCCTACGAGTGGTCGGCAGGGCCGAGGACGGCATCGTGGAAGCCGTCGAATCGACCGACCCCGACCGGTGGATCATCGGCGTCCAGTACCACCCGGAGGAGCTGACCGGCCAACCTGCCCACCGCCGGCTCTTCGAGGATTTCATCTCGTGCTCTGCCCGGTACGCGGCTGCTCGCGACCAGGAAAGGACCGTTTCCGCATGACGAACTCCCCAGCAGGCGAGCGGCGCGAACGCATCCTGCGTGCGGCCGTACGGGATCGGCTCGTCGAACCCGACAGCGCCGTCCTGGCCGCCTTCGTCGACCTCGACGGGGTCGCGGCGAGTGTCGCGGCGCTGCAGAAGGCGTTTCCCGACTCGGTGAACGTCCTGCACACCTTCGCGGCGAAGGCGAACTGTCTGGTGCCGGTGCTGGCGGAGTTGCGCGACCTCGGTATGGGCTGCGAAGTGGCCAGTCCGGGAGAGCTCGCGCAGGCGCTGGCCGCCGGCTTCGCGCCGGAACAGATCGTCTACGACTCTCCGGCGAAGACCCGCTCCGACCTTCGCCAGGCTCTCGAACTGGGCGTCGCGGTCAACGCGGACAACTTCGAGGAACTCGCCCGCATCGACGAGATCCTCGCGGCCCGTGCCTCCGAGTCCGCCCCCGCCTCCCGCATAGGTGTCCGCCTCAATCCCCAGGTCGGTGGCGGCGGAATCGCAGAGATGAGCACGGCCACCGCGACCTCGAAGTTCGGCATCGCCCTGGAAGACGACGGAAATCGGCAGCGGCTCCTTGCCGCCTACCGTGACCGGCCATGGCTGACATGGGTCCACGCGCACGTCGGATCACAGGGCTGCCCGCTCGAACTGATCGCCCAGGGCGTCGCGAAGGCCGTGGCCTTCGCCGACGAGGTCAACGTAACCTGTGGCCGAGGCCAGGTGACCGGCATCGACATCGGCGGCGGGCTCCCCGTCAACTTCGCCGACGACGAGACGACGCCCGGCTTCGACGACTACGTCGCCACTCTCCAGGCTCATGCCCCGGCCCTGTTCACCGGCGAATACCGGATCGTCACCGAGTTCGGACGATCCCTGCTGGCCAAGAACGGCTTCACCGCCGCCTGCGTGGAATACACCAAGATCTCCGGCGGACGCCCGATCGCGATCACCCATGCCGGGGCTCAGGTCGCCACCCGGACCGTGTTCATGCCGGCTGCCTGGCCCCTGCGCCTCACCGCCCACGGACCCGACGGGACGCTCAAGCAAGGCGAACCCGTGCCCCAGGACATCGCGGGCCCCTGCTGCTTCGCGGGCGACCTGCTCGCCGAGGCCCGCCCGCTGCCCCTGCTCACCCCAGGCGACATCGTCGCCCTCCTGGACACCGGCGCGTACTACTCCTCCACCCCCTTCCACTACAACAGCCTGCCCGACCCCGCCGTCCACGGAGTGCGCGTCGATCCCGACGGCCACGTCCACTTCAGGCCCCTCCGGCGGGCTGAGACCATCGACGACGTCCTCTCACGATCTGGCCACTGACACCGCCCGGAACGACAAAAAGGGCCGGCACCACGAACGCGCTCTCCGCGCTTCGGCCCGATCCTCGGAACACCGAGAGGGCGTACCGCGGAGTGAGCCGCCACACCACTGCGCCGGTCACGGCCGGGACCGGCGCGAGGACGAGTCGAGCCCGGCGTCGTTCTTCAGGGCCAGCGCAGTGCCCAACGACCGGCCGAGCCGGCCGAAAGCACCATCGCCACATCGAGCCTCGCAGGCTGCCCGCTTCTAGGGAGTGATCAGGTCTTCTGCCCCGAGGTGCGGGTGGCCCGCTGCGGGCGGGTCTGCCCCGCCGCCCGGCAGCGAAGAAAAGCGAGGGCGTGGATCAGCTCGGGGTTGTGGCGCCGGCGCTCCGCTGCCGCTGGATCTCCGCGGCGGGGAACGGCGTCTGCTTGCTCTCGGTGAGCAGACGGCGGAAGAAGGAGTCCACGACGACGGTGGGGCGGGCGTGCCGGTCGATGATGGCCGTGATCTCGGGCGGGATGTCGCCAGGTCGCCGGCCCGCGATCCAGTCGCGCAGGAAGACTTCGCGTTCCGTGTCGCCGCGCACGCCGTCGAGCAAGTGGTATCGGAGCAGGTGGCTGGCGGTGTAGCAGCGGTCGTACGCGAGGTGGTCCGCGAGGAAGGTGGACTCGTCCGCCGTGAGCTCGAAGCGGGAGCTCAGGGCAAGTCCGAAGTCAGCGAAGTAGAGCTGGCGGCCGTCGGTCAGGACGTTGGCGAAGTGAGCATCGAAGTGGACAAGTCCGCGAGAACTCATGAAGGCAGCTCCGTCCATCAGAGCTTCTTCCACCCAGGGGAAGGGTGAGCCGTCCTCGCCTTCCGGCACAGCGGTTCTGCTGTGGTCGGCCAGCCATCCGGCGAGTGTGTGCGGCACGTGCTCCAGGAAGACCACCAGGCTGCACGAGGACTGGCCGATGGCCACCAGCCGGTCACGAACGGCGGGTGACCCCTCCCAGTGAGCGACGGCCCCCTCCAGGCCCCCGAACCCGTCCGTGAATCCTTCGGGAGGGGAGTCAGGCAGAACCCGCCAGTGGTACATCAGGGGAAATCCCGCATACTCGCCGCCGAGAACCCAGTTCGTGGTCATGGTGTGCACGGCAAGCTCCCGCCAGGCGCCGAACCCGGCCGAGCCCGCCCCGTACTGGTAGAACACCGGAAGTTCGAAGACGTTCGCCGTCGACCGCACGTTCTCCGGGCGGAGTTCAAGGTCCGTCAAAGGGATCCGCTTGACGAAGACGCGCGTTCCGTTGACGTCCAGCTCTGCCGACCTGCCGCCGATGCCCGACCCGAGCGGGCCGGCGGCTGCCACCAACTTCCCGAGTCGGTGGTCGCTCAGCAAGGAGAGGTGAGTGCTCACGTTCCCGTAAGCAGCCAGGCGCGCGGCGCGCGGCAGACCCTGGTCCAGCATCGACGGCTCCTCGGTGCCCCACCAGGGCTTCGGCAACCCCACGTACGGCAGCGACCCTACGCTGAAATGGTCAGCCACTCTCATGAACGGCCCTTCGCCCTGAGAGCATCGGGAAATGATCTACGGACCGCTCACCGACCTGCCGTCCACTGGCTGTCACCCGGCGAGGGTGAGGTCGTGCAGTCGTGCTGCCCGGTGAACGGGGCTGCTGTCCCGTACGGCTCCTACGCCGTGATTACGGTACGGGGGCCTGTTGCTTGTGCGGGTGGATGCGGCTCGCCGCTCCCGACGCACATGTCCTGGGACCTCATGCACTGGTGCCCCGAAGCCTCGGCTGCCGCCCTGGACGAATCCCCCGTCGCGGTGATCTGGCACTTCCAACTCGGAGCCGCCGACGCGGAGTGAGCGTCACACCCGCCCGCCACCGGGGTTCCCGTGCGCGGTGATCAGCAGTGGATGTGTGCGGACGAATAAGGGAGATTCCCCATGTCCGAGATATGTGGTATGTGGCAGTATGGCGTGTGTGGCTGTTGACGCTGCAGACAGGCGAGAGGGGTACGTCATGATCGCCAAGCTGCTCGGCAAGCTGTTCTTCACCCGGCACTACGGTGCGTACGGTGTCCACGAATGGGACGCGTACGCCGGCGACGACTAGGGAGTGACAGCACTGGCGGCGGGCGTCCAGGGGCGCCCGTCCGCGCCCGGCCGCGCTGTCGGCGATATCGACGATATCGGCCTGGACAGGTGCGACAGCCAGGGACGATCTCATGGGCCGAGGGGATGAGCCGCCGCGGCTGCCCGGAGGCAGCTTCGCGGTCTGGAGCCGCGACCGGCTGGCAGCGGCGCGTCGTGGGGCTGAAGAGTGTGGGGACGTCTGGCAGCTGGAGCCGGGTGTCTACGTAGCCGCTGCGGCCGGGCCGTGTGAAGCGGTCCTGCGCCGCGCGCAGGACTTCCCGAAGGCACCCTCGCCGCTCTTCCCGCCGTTGAAGCGGTCGAGCGGAGCACCGACACCCGAGGAGCGTGCGCGCGCTCACGCCGCTCGCATGCGCGGACTGCGCGCGCAGGCGGTCGCAGCCCGGATCGGTGAGATCGCGCCCCGGACCGCTCGGTTTGCCGACCAGTGGCCCCCAGGCCAGGACGTCGAGATTCTGCCCCCCGTCCGGCACGCTCTGGCGGAGGTCGGCGTGAACTACCTCTTCTCCGAGGACGCTCCCACCCTGCTGCCCTGTGCCGCACAGCTCTTCCTGGCCCGGGAGGTGCTCGTCCGCCCCTCGCGCTGGGTATGGCCGCGCTGGATCCCCACGCCGGCACGGCGGTTCCGCACACGGCAGCAAGTCGCCTTCACAGACGCCCTGCGGCCCATCGTCCGCCGGCGTCGCTCATCGGGACGGCTCGGTGACGACATGCTGGGACAGATGCTCCGGCCCTCCCCCCACTACGGCCTGCTGCCGGAAGAGGCCATCCTCGACACTCTCCCCGGAATCACCGTCGCCACCTTCGAGACCCCCTCCCGGGCAGCCGGATGGATCCTGCTCCACCTGGCCCGGCACCCCCGGGCAGCGGACCGTGTCGCGGCCGAAGCCGCCTCGCTGCCCGCGGACCCGGCCGCGACGACCAGCGCCCACCTCGGCGGCCTGCGATACACCCAGGCACTGGTGAGTGAAGTGCTCCGGCTGTACCCCCCGAGCTGGCTACTGACCCGGCGCGCCCCGCGACAGACCCGGCTCGCCGACTACACCATCGACGCCGGTTCCACCGTTCTCGTCTGCCCTTACACCGCCCACCGCGACGCACGGGAATTTTCCGAGCCGGACCAGTTCCAGCCCGAGCGGTGGCTCGATGATGCGGGATCACCGCCGATACCCCGGGTCTTCCTCTCTTTCGGCACCGGGCCGCATGGCTGCGAGGGAGCCGCTCTGGCCATGGCGATGCTGACGCTCCTGACGGCGCAGACCGCCCGCCGCTACCACGTGAGCGAGCCGCCGGGACCGGAACCCAGCTACCAGGTCACCACCCTCGAAGGCCTCGCGACTGTCGGCTTGCGCCTGCGCGCCACCATGCGCGACTGAGGGCAGCAGTCCCGACACGGTTCGAGGGCCGTGCAACGCCTGTGCCGCGACTCATGGTCGGCTCATCGTGTGTCGCTGGTCGAACTCATCCGCGAGCAGGCCCAGCATGACGAGGTCGTGGTGCCCACCGGCGAAGAAAACGTGTTCCCGCAAGCGCCCCTCCTCGGTGAAGCCGAGCCGGCGAAAGAGTGCCAGCGATGCCTCGTTGTGGGCGAAGATCGCCGCCAGGCATTTGTGATAGCGCCGCTCGGCGAACATGAAGCGCAGCAGCAGCGCTACGGCTTCTGCCGCGTAGCCCTTGCGCCTGTGGTCAGCACCGATCATGACATCACACTCGAACCAGCCTGAGCGACGACCGGTGCGATGCGAGCCGACAGTGCCGACCAGCTCTCCCGTGACCGTCGCTTCGACTGCCAACCGGAAGCGGTCGTCATCGCCCCGGGCAACGGCTTGCTCCTTCGCCCAGGCACGGTAGCTCTCGGCGGACCGCGGCAGATCCAGTCGGCTCCCTGGCCGCCCGTCATCGTCGGCGAAGCGCATGAACGCCGTCCAGTCGTCGGGCTCGACAGCGCGTAGGCGGACCCGATCACCGGTCCAGGACGATGCCATGCCCCATTTGATCACGCTGGTGTGCGCGCGAGGCCGAGAGGCGCACCGCGGCAGGGCGCAAGTCCGACTGTTCCGACTGTGTCGGAGGCGTGTCGCGCGCACCGAGCGCCGATGAGAGACGATGAGAGAGGGCGACGGCAGCGCGACCGAGCGCCTCTGACCTGCGGTCATCTCATCGATCAACGCTGGAATTGCCGGTGCCCGGGCCGTTGTTAGGCTGATTCTCCGACAGTGTTCCGGCGCACCGTGCCACACGGTTTCCGTCGAAACGGCGATCCCGCAGAGAGCCGCTCACATCCCGAAGAGCGCCGCTCACGTAACCAAAACGCAGCCGCAACCAGGGATACGTCCCTGGTCAGGTGCTGATCGAACCATCGGCCTGGTCGCGATGATCAATTCTTTCCATGGACCAGATCCTCCCTCGTCGAGCGGAGTGGCGTCGGCTGCGGAGGCGTTCCGGATGCACGCGGAGGAAGCGCTGATGTACGACCCGGGTCCCGATGACGCCCTGCGCGAGCGGGTGCTGCGCGCGGCGGCGGCCTGCCCGGTCCAGGCGATTCTCGTCGACCGGCTGGAGGGCCGGCGGACACCTGTGGAGGCGGCGAGGTCATGACCAGTGCCGACAACCTGCGGGCGTTCCGACGTGACGGCCGCATCGTGATCGTCGGGGCTTCGCTGGCGGGTCTGCGGGCCGCGGAGTCGCTGCGCGAGGAGGGTTTCACCGGTTCGCTGACGATGATCGGCGACGAGCTGGGCGAGCCCTACGACCGTCCTCCCCTGTCCAAGCAGGTCCTGACCGGGTGGGTGCCCGCGGACGGCACCACGCTGCCGCGCCGGCGTGACATCGACGCGGAGTGGCTGCTGGGCACGCCCGCGAGCGGGCTGGACCTGGCCACCGACCACGTGCGGCTCGCCGACGGACGCGAGGTGCCCTTCGACCGGGTGCTGATCGCCACCGGGGTACGGGCCCGGCCCTGGTTCGTGGCGGACGAGGCGGAGCTGGACGGCGTGTTCGTCGTACGTACCCGCGAGCACGCCGAAGGCCTGCAGCGGGCCCTCGCCGCCGGGCCCTCCCGGGTGCTGGTGATCGGCGCGGGGTTCACCGGCTCCGAGATCGCCTCCATCTGCCGGGAGCGGGACATCGCGGTGACGGTCGCCGAACTGGCGCCGTATCCGCTGGTCGGGGCGCTCGGCGCCATGGTCGGCGAGGTGGCGGCGGACATGCAGCGCGCCCACGGTGTCGACCTGCGGTGCGGGGTCAAGGTCACCCGGCTGGAGGGCGACGCCCAGGGGCGGCTGCGCCGGGCCCACTTCGACGACGGCAGCACCCTCGACACCGACGTGGCCGTGGTCGCGCTCGGGAGCATCCGCAACACCGAATGGCTGCGGGAGTCGGGACTGGCGGCGGGCGTCTGGGGAGTCACCTGTGACGCGGGATGCCGCGCCCTCGACATCAATGGCCGGGTGGCCGACGGCGTCTTCGCCGCGGGAGACGTGGCGCGTTGCCCGAACCCCGTCTATGAATACCGGCTCATCGCAATGGAGCACTGGGCCAACGCGGTGGAGCAGGCCGAGGTCGCGGCCCACAACATGGTCAGCGCCCAGGCGGACCGCCGGCCTCATCTGTCCATCCCGCGGTTCTGGTCGATCCAGTTCGGCGTGAACATCAGGTCAGTCGGCGTGCCGACCTTCGCCGACGAAGTGGCGGTCACCCAGGGATCGGTGGACGACCGCCGGTTCGTCACCGCGTACGGCTATCGGGGCCGCGTCACGGCTGCCGTGAGCTTCAACAACGGTAAGTGGCTGGAACACTACCGACGGTTGATCGAGACGGGCGCGCCTTTCCCGCCGTCCTGCCCCACCCCCGACCAGCCGGCGGACGTGAAACCGGTGCCCGTCGACTTCCCCGGCCCCACCCTGCTCGCCCAGGGCGCCACGGTGGTCGTCACAGGCCATGATCCGGGTGAGCCCCGAGTCACGGCCGAGCAGCGGCACCCTCGTCGGCATGGGCAACCGCATCGGCCGAAGGAAGGCCGGACGGCCACGACCGGGACGCCCGGCAGGCTTGCCACGGCTGGCACGACCGGCACGACCGGCACGACCGGCACGCTACAACGGATCTTCGACTACTCCGCCCGGGCCGACCCCTACCCCCTCTATGCCGAGCTGCGCAGGACGCCGGTGGCCCGGCAGGACGACGGCAGCTACGTCATCAGTACCTATCGTGAGATCACGGACGTACTGAATGACCCGCATCTGAGTTCCGACGTACGCAATCTGTCGCGTCCGGTGCCCTCGGGCGAGGGCGGGGCCGTGTCGTCGTTCATCCACATGGACTCGCCCGAGCACGACCGCCTGCGGCGGATGGCGCTGCGACACTTCGGCCCCCCACACACCCCCGGACTGGTGACCGGACTCGAAGGCTTCCTGACCGCCACCGTAAACGGACTGATCGACGGTTTGGCAGGCAAGGAGCGGATCGACGTCGTCGACGATTTCGCCTTCCCGCTCCCCGTGACCGTGATCTGTCACTTGCTCGGCGTGCCACGCGAGGACGAGCCGAGGTTCCACCTGTGGGTCAACGACATCATGAACTCGGTCGACTACGACCCCGAGACCGACCCGAAGGAGAAACTGGACAAGGGCGTACGGGCCCGCAACGACCTGCGCCGGCGTCTCGGCGAGTTGGTGGAACAGCGCCACGGCCGGCCGGCAGACGACTTGCTGTCGCGGCTGGCCAACGACGACGGGCCTGACGGGCGGATGACCGATGCCGACATCGTCGCCACCGCCAAAGTGTTCCTCGTCGCCGGCCATGAGACCGTCGTCAACCTCGTCGCCAACGGCATGCTGACGCTGCTGCGCCACCCGGATGTGCTGCGACGCCTGCGCGACGAACCGGATCTGATCGTGCCGCTGGTCGAGGAACTGCTGCGCTACGAGCCCCCCGTGCAGATCATTCCCTGTAGGGCGGCGTACAGCGACATCACCGTCGCGGACACCGTCATCCCCAAGGGCTCGCAGATCATGCTGATGCTGGCCTCGGGCAGCCGCGATCCGGAGCGGTTCCACGACCCCGACCGCTTCGACCCGGACCGGCGGGACAACCAGCACCTCGGCTTCGGCAGCGGCATCCACCTGTGCTTCGGCGGCCCGCTGGCCCGACGGGAGGCCCAGATCGCGCTCGGCGAGCTGGCCCGCCGCCTCGACCGGCCCCGACTCGTCGTCGACCCGCCCCCGTACCGGCCCAGCCCCGTGCTACGGGGTCCGATCCATCTGGACGTCGAGCAGGGTGACGGCTGACGCGGCAGCCGAGGGTCGTCGCCCTCACCGCCTAGTACTCCAGCCGTAGATCGTGATCTTCATGGCTGCAGGGTGGTCTGGCGGCGGTAGTGGCTGTGGCGGGCGCGGGCTTGATGGCGTCGGCGCCAGGTCGACCAGCGCAGTCGGTGGGCGGTGTCGCGGACAGGCCGGACAGCCAGGGAGGTGAACAGGCGCTGGATCTCGTTGCAGGTGAGGGGAATCAGCCCGCCTGGGCTGGTCCCGTCGTCTGTCGGGACCTGGTCGCGGCGTTCGAGGGCGGCGGTGATGGCGAGGAAGGCGTGCGCGAGCAGGGCCAGCGTGACCCACCGGTGCCAGGAGTCCCAGCGGTGCACTTGGTGCTCGTCCAGCCCCGCCAGACCCTTCGAGCTCTGAAACGTCTCCTCCACGGTCCAGCGACTTCCCGCGACCTTGACCAGCGTGGAGAGCGGCACCGGTCGGGGCGAGTAACAGCGGTAGTAGGCCAGTTCGCCGGTGGTGCGGTTGCGGCGGATCATCAGGTGCTGATGGCCCGCCGGATCACCTGCGGTGATGGCGACCAGCGCCCAGTCGTACCAGCGGTGTCCCTTCGCGCCGCGTCCGGCGGACAGCTTCTGCCAGGCCCGGCGCGGGACGCGTTTGGCCAGGTGGTCGGCGCGCTGGGGACCGGCCGGGGTGAGGACACGGTGGGTGCACGAGACCGCGAGCACGTAGCCGAGCCCGCGCTTTTCCACTGCGGCGCGCAGTTTGGGGTTGTCGCCGTAGACCTCGTCGCCGGCGGCCCAGGCGGCCGGGGTTCCGGCGTCCAGGGCACGTTCGATCATCTGCTGGGCCAGCTGCGGCTTGGTCGCGAAGCCGACCTCGTCCGGAACGGCAGCCTGCTCGCAACGGTCCCGGTCGCCGGTCCAGGACTTCGGAAGGTACAGGGCGCGGTCGATGCCCGCGGGACCGTGCCGGGAGGTGTAGGTGAGGTAGACGGCGACCTGGGAGTTCTCGATCCTGCCCGCGGTGCCGGTGTACTGGCGCTGGACGCCCACGGTGTGCGTGCCCTTCTTCAGATCACCGGTCTCGTCGACCACCAGCACAGCCTCGTCGTCGGCCAGGTGCTCCAGCACGAACCCGCGCAGGTCGTCACGGACCAGATCGGCGTCCCACTTCGCCCGCCCCAGCAGGTGCTGCAGCCCGTCCGGAGTGGCGTCCCCGACGTGCTCGGCGATCGTCCAGCAGTTCTTGCGCGGCAGGTCTGCAAGCAGCCCCAGTACCAACTGCCGTGCCCGGAAACGGGGTTCGACCCGGGCGAACCGGCCCGCGATCCGACCCATCAGGCCCTCAAACACATCCCGCCAGCCCGCGGGGACTACGCTGTAACCTGCGGCCACCGCATGATCTTCTGTCTTCACACACCGATGATCAGCGGTGGCCGCAGCCATCTTCTCACCGGCTCTGACCAGCCAACCTCACGATCTGTGGCTGGAGTAGGCGGCGGCCGAAAGGGCGATGCAGGCGCGCCGTCCGTGACAGGAGGACATATGCGACGTGGCGAAGTCTGGTGGGCAGATTTCGACGAGCGGAGGGCAGTCGTACTGCTCTCCGGGGAAGAGGGGTCCGGTTTCCTGGCGATGCAGGTCGTCGCTCCCGCGGGCACCGATCTCAGTGGCGTGGCCGTTGAGGTGACAGTAGGCGCCCCCGAAGGACTGCCTCTCGAAGGCGTCCTCAGAGTCGCACTTCCACGTCCCGGCCTCATCCCTTGCACTTGGCTGGTCACCCTGACCAGGGAAGACCTGATCGGGCGGGCGGGCGTGCTGCCATCCGCGAAGCTAGGCGAGATCGAGGATGCCCTTCGCCTCGGTGGACTTGAGTAGGCGAAGAACGGCGGATGTCACCGATGGCGCGGCCGATCTCGTCCAGATGGTCAACGGTGGCCGCGCCCATATCAGCGGCGTCCCCCACCCGCAAGATCACGATCTACGGCTGGAGTACTAGCCAAGTCGCGCGGCAACCAATCGCGCACCCGGCCTTATACCGACTTCGTGAATGGGCCTGGAATCGACGAGCCCAATCCTGTTGCGTTGAGCCCAAATGGTGCCCATGTCTCTGTATTGATGCTTGGTTTCCGCGTCGAAGAGCACCCAGTCCCGCCCGTAACTGTGCGCGGGCACCACTCCTTGAGCCGACCAGATCTCGTCCAGCACTTGCTGCACAGGGGTGTCGGCATTCACCGGCAACACGAGATCAGAAAGCGTTACGTCAAGCGCAAGGTACGAAACATGGATGGTGCGCAGCAGGAAGTCGGTCTGTGCGGCTCGAACCGCGTTCGCCACGATCTCCTCTTGATCGCGTTGGCCGAATTTTTCGTCAATAATTTTCGGTATGACTCCCTCTATGGCCTGACGGATCGAGGCTTCCATGTTTTCGATGCCGCGACTCCGGGACGAGTTCAACGCTTCCACGAAATCATTGACACTTGGGTTGCTGGAATAATCCTTCGGCGCATAGAGCACATAAGGCTTCATTATCAAGATGGCGAAGAACGTTGCAGCGACGCCGGTCGGAAAGACCGCCGAGTAGATGACGAGCAGCGCTTGCAGCCAGCCCTGCGTCTGCGTTGCCGCAGCGCCGACAGCCACCTCTGACACGGTCAGGAAGAGAGAAATTATCCAGAGTGGATTCAATACCTTGGGCTGTCCTGCTGCACCCGTCTGCGACACCACCATGCCCTCCCCTGGCCCGGCTACCGCCGCACCCTAGCCCACAGCACGGCCCCATTACACGATTCTCACCTCGCTCCGAGTCGGGGCGTGGGTCTGGTGGCCGAAGAGGGTCGGTGATCGCGATGTCGCGACCTCGCACGGAGAGACGACGTGGAAGGAGCCGTCGGGCCGGCGGGCGTGTGTGCGGTGTTCGCGTTGCGGCCATCGCAGGAAGCGACGGCCCAGACGCGGGGCCGGGGCGAGGGCGGGGCCGGGGCGAGGGCGGTCGTGATCTTCCTCAGTCCGCGCACGCCCTCATGCGGAGCGTCTGCGTGACGAAGCCGTCTTCTTGGCCGGCGTCTTCCTGGCGGGCGTCTTCTTCGCGGTCGACTTCTTGGCCGTGGACTTCTCCGCCGTGGACTTCTCCGCCGACGCCTTGGCCGTCGTCGCCGTCTTCTTCGCCGTCGTCTTCTTCGCGGCCGGTGACTTCTTGGCCGCCGCCGTCTTCTTCGTGGCCCCTGTCGCCTTCTTGCTCGGCAGCGGTGTGACCTCCGCCTCCTCGCCCCTCGACTCCTTCGCCGCCCGGACGCTCTTCTCCAGGGCCGCCATCAGATCGAGGACCTTGCCGCCCTTCGCCGGTTCGGGGGCCTCGGGCGGGGTCTCGCCGGCCGCCTTCGCGGCGATGACCTCCTCCAGGGCCTCCCGGTACTCGTCGTGCAGGTCCTTGAGGTCGACCTCGCCGAGGGTGTCCATCAGGGCGTCGGCCAGGTCGAGTTCCTTGTCGCGGACGGAGACGTCGACGTCGGGTGCGACGCCCTCGGGTGCGCGGACCTCGTCCGGCCAGAGCAGGCCGTGCATGGCGATGGCGTCGCCGACCACCCGGAGCATGCCGAGGCGTTCCCGACCCCGCAGGGCGTACTTGGCGATGGCCACCTTGTTGCTGCGCTTCAGGGCCTCGCGCAGGAGGGTGTACGGCTTCGCCGCGGGGGCGCCGGAGGCCGCCAGGTAGTACGCCGCGTCCATCTGGAGCGGGTCGATCCGGTCGGCCGGGACGAACGCGACGATCTCGATCGTGCGGGCGGTGGGGATGGGCAGGTGGGACAGGTCGTCGTCGGTGACCGGGACGATCGTGCCGTCGGCGTCCTCGTACCCCTTGCCGATCTCCGACTGGGTGACCTCACGGTCCTCCAGCTCGCAGAACTTGCGGTAGCGGATGCGGCCGTTGTCCTCGGTGTGGACCTGGCGGAAGGAGATCGAGTGGCTCTCGGTGGCGTTCACCAGCTTGATCGGGATGCTGACGAGGCCGAAGGAGATCGCGCCGTTCCAGATGGATCGCACTTGCGGCTGCCCTCCGTCCGGTTCAGGTGGCCTTATGTGAGATTGTCATCTTATGACGCCGATCACAGAGGTGGACGGGCGGAGGGTCGCGCTCAGCAATCTGGAGAAGGTGCTGTATCCGGCGACCGGGTTCACCAAGGGCGAGCTGCTGCACTACTACGCGACGACGGCCGGGGTTCTGCTGCCGCATCTGCGGGACCGGCCGGTGTCGTTCCTCCGGTACCCGGACGGGCCTGACGGCCAGGTGTTCTTCGCCAAGAACGTGCCACCGGGTACGCCCGAGTGGGTCACGACGGCCGAGGTGCGCCGGTCGGAGGGGGCGGCCCGGATGGTGCTGGTGCAGGACCTGGCGAGTCTGATGTGGGCGGCGAACCTGGTCACCGAGTTCCACACGCACCAGTGGCGGGTGCGCACGCCGGAGGAGGCGGACCGGATCGTCTTCGACCTGGACCCCGGCGCGCCTGCGACGGTGGTGCAGTGCTGTCAGGTCGCGCTGTGGCTGCGGGAGCGGCTGGCGGCGGACGGGATCGAGGCGTACGCCAAGACGGCCGGGTCGAAGGGGCTGCATCTGCTGGCGGCGGTGCGGGGGGCGTCCAGCGAGCGGGTGAGCGAGTACGCGAAGGGGCTGGCGGTGGAGGCGGAGCGGGCGATGCCGCGGCTGGTGGTGCACCGGATGACGCGGAGCCTGCGGCCCGGGAAGGTGTTCGTGGACTGGAGCCAGAACGCGGGGCGGAAGACGACGGCCACGCCGTACACGGTGCGGGCGCGGCGGGAGCCGACGGTGTCGGCGCCGGTGACGTGGGAGGAGGTCACGGAGTGCCGGACTGCCGGACAGCTGGTGTTCCGGGCCGGGGACATCGCGCCGCGCGTCCAGGACCACGGGGATCTGCTGGCTCCGCTGCTGGACGCGGGACGCGCGACAGCCCTGCCATGAACGCCGTCACTGCCGCCACCGCCGCCGCCATCAACACCGATAACGCCGTGAGTGGCTCTACACCCTCCCCCACGTGTTGCGGTCCCGCGCAATCGCGTGCAGGGCCTCCACGTCCGCCGGCTTGAGGACGCCGCCCAGTCGGGAGAGGGAGTCCAGGTCCCGGTCGCGGAGGATGTGGACCTCCCGCGGCGGGGCGATCAGCGCGACGTCCGCCGGTTCGGTCAGGGCCAGCACCGGGCGGACCTCCGCCGTGAGGGCGTACGAGGCCCGGTCGGCGTCCGCCCGCAGGCGGCGCAGGAGGGGCTGGGGGTCCCGGCGGCCCAGTGTGACCATCGGGTCGGCGACCAGGACCTTCTGCTTGCGGGCGTAGAGGGAGTACACGCAGAACAGGCCGCCCGGCCCGATCAGCAGGTGGTGCAGACGGTCGCCGCCGGGCAGCGGGACGGAGTGCAGAACATGCCAGCCGGCGCCGTCCAGGCGGTCCAGGGCGTCGCCGACGGTCTGTTCCGCGGTCAGGGCGCGGCGGCGCGGGTCGGGGCGCAGGCGGTGGGCCGGACCGGGGTCCCGGTCGAGAGCGACCAGCAGTGCCTCGCCGGGGCGGTTGGGCGCCAGGTCGTCGTCGGGATGCAGGGTCAGCCGGGCCAGTTCGGCGGGGGTGGGCACGGGTGGGGGGCCGATCGTGACCGAGCCGGTCAGAAACGGCCTCAGGGTCTCCAGGACGTCGTCCCGCCGCTCCTCGCTGAGCAGGTTGACCCGGCCCGCCTCACGGTCGTACCAGGCGATGTTCCTGCCGTCCGTGAGGCATACGTACAGTCGCTCCTGACCGTGCCGCCAGGTCGGCACGACGCGCAGTCCGCTCATTGCGTCATCACCCCTCGACCATGGGAACAGGCGGGGTGCTCCAGGGGCAAGAACCCCGCTACCTTTGACAGGGGTTGGCGCGCGCAGCGGGGAGGCGCCGGGTGCGGATACCTGGGGAACAGTATGACGTGCCGGCTCCGGACAGTCCCTGGAGCGAGGTGCTGCCCGGTCTGTGGATGGGCGGCCATGAGTTCCGGGGGCGTTCGGGTCGGCTGGAGCACGCCGTGGTGCGGGACGAGTTCGATCTGGTGCAGAGCCTGCTCCGGCTGCCGGGGCACGGGCCCGACCAGGATGTCGAGCACCATGTGTGGCCGATACCGGACGGGCCGCTGGACGGCACCCAGCTGGCGGGCGTGATGCGGCTGGCCCGGGCGGCCAGCGAGGCCCTGGACGCGGGGCGGTCGGTGCTGGTGCGCTGCTACAGCGGGTACAACCGGTCCGGGCTCGTGGTCGCGCAGGCGCTGGTGCACCAGGGGCGTACGGCCGAGGAGGCGATCCGGCTGGTGCGCGCCCGGCGCTCGCCCTGGGCGCTGCACAACGAGCTGTTCGTGGCCTATCTGCGGGCCGGTCTGTCCACCGCCCGTCTGCTGGAGGAACTCGCCGAGTAGCCTCTCCCCTGCATCGGCCCCGCGCCGGCGACCTCAGGCGCAAAAAGGACTTCCCTCCGAATCCGCGAACAAGGTGTACGGGGCCGCCGTAGCCCACCGACCCGCCGAGCCAGGAGCAGCGTGCCAGCCCGTCGTCCCGTCCGTACCGCCGCGACCGTGGCCGCCGTCGCCCTGCTGGCGGTGACCGCGGCCGGCTGCGGCGACTCCGGCGGGCTGCGCGGGGCCGGGGCGACGCCGACCGCGATCAGTCCCGCGAAGCTCTGGCCCGACCTGCGCCCGGCGGCCAGCCCGGCCTGGCCCTACGACGAGGGCAGCTCGGAGACGGTCAAGGGGATCACGGTGTCCGGCGACGACATACGCGGAGTGGATCCGGTGACCGTCGTACGGGCGGAGATCGCCTCGGACCCGGCGGACTACGGCTCCAAGGGGGCGTACCACGACACCGCGACCCGGATGAAGGAGTGCGGAGCCTCGGGTGGTGGCGGGGCCGGGTGTCCGCTGCTGAAGCCGTACTACCGGGACCTGACCGGGGACGGGCGGGACGAGCTGACGCTCGGCTTCCGGCTGTATCCGACGAACCAGACCGCGCTGCGCGTGTACACCGTCGACAAGCACCGGCTGGTGCAGGTGCTCGACGACAACGACGCGATCATCGGTGTCGAGCTGGCCGGGCGGACGGTGATCGTGCGGTCGCCGGCCGGGATCAGCGGGTACGAGTACCGGACGACCTGGGCGTGGGATCCGCAGCGGAAGACGATGGTGTTCTCCCGGGACGAGTTCCTGCGCACCGGCAAGGGGCACCACACCCGCAGACCGCTGCTTTCCGCCTCCGACTCCGCCTCCCCCTCCGCATCGGCATCGGCATCGGCGGGGGCGTGATGAGGCTCCCCCGCTGGGCCGGGACGCTCGCGGCGAAGTCGGCCGCGTTCATCGCGGTGATGTGCTGTGCGCTGGCCGCGCTGCTCGGCGTCCTGGTGCATGTGTCGGTCACCGACCAGACCGTCGCGCAGGCCCGCGACCAGGCGCTGGCCCGGCTCGCGGAGGCGACGACCGCGTACCAGGCGGGGGACGCGCTGCCGCGGGACGCCCGTCTCGATCCGCGGGGGCTGCCCGCGCCGCTGCGGGCGCTGGCGCTGGCCGGGGACCGCGGCACGATGGTCGCCAAGGACGACGGTCGCCCCAGGATGTGGGCGGCGGGCCCGGCCGACCGGCACCGGACGCTGGCGGTGGCCGTCGACTACTCCCAGCAGGCCCGCACCATCGCCGGCCTGGACCACTCCATCCTCTGGTCGTCGGCGCTGGCGATCGGGGCGACGCTGCTGGTCGGCGCGTTCGCGGTGACCCGGGTGACCCGGCGGCTGCACGGCACCGCGCAGGTGGCCCGGCGGATCAGCGCCGGGGACCTGGACGCCCGGGTGGACGACCCCCGCACCAAGGATCCGACCCGCCCGCAGGACGAGGTGGCGGCGGTCGCCGCGGCGCTGGACGGCATGGCCGCGTCGCTGCAGACCAAGCTGCTGAGCGAGCAGCGGTTCACGGCCGACGTGGCGCACGAGCTGCGGACGCCGCTGACGGGGCTGCACGCGGCGGCGGAACTGCTCCCTCCGGGGCGGCCGACGGAGCTGGTGCGGGACCGGGTGGCGGCGTTGCGCACGCTCACCGAGGACCTGCTGGAGATCTCCCGCCTCGACGCGGGCCGGGAGCGGCTGGAGACGGACGCGGAGGCGCTGGGCACGCTGGCCGGGCGGGTGGTGCGGGCGTCCGGGACGGAGACCGAGGTGAAGGTCGTACGGGACGTGTGGGTCGAGACCGACCGGCGGCGGCTGGAACGGGTGCTGGGGAACCTGGTCGCCAACGCGCACCGGCACGGGCGGGGGCCCGTGGTGCTGACGGTGGAGGGGAAGGAGGTCACCGTGCGGGATCACGGGGACGGCTATCCGGAGTACCTGGTGGCCCACGGACCGCAGCGGTTCCGGACGGAGGGCGGGGCCAGGGGGCACGGGCTGGGGCTGACGATCGCGGTGGGGCAGGCGGAGGTGCTGGGGGCGCGGCTGTCGTTCGCCAACGCGGTGGGCGGCGGGGCCGTGGCGACCTTGACGCTCCCGTAGGGGGTGTGCGGTGAGTTGCGCGGCTGCGGGTGGTGCGTGGCTGTTCGCGCAGTTCCCCGCGCCCCTGTAGGGGGGCACGGACGGACGCCACGCTGGTGCCGGCCAACAAGACCCGCAACTCGCACCATTTAGGTAAGTTCCGGACATGACCAAGGCCGGAACCACCCTGGCGGCGACCGCGACCCCCACCTCCGCCGTACGCCTCCCCCGGCGGCGTGGCATCGAGCTCTCCCTGATCGTGCTGGCCGTCCTGCTCTGCGTGTACGGCTACTGCGCGGTCGGCCTGGCCAGGACCGGCACCGTCCCGCCCGGCGCCGCCGGTTACGGCGCCGGCCTCGGGGTCCTCGCGCTCGTCGCCCATCTCGCCGTACGCCTGCGCGCCCCGTATGCCGACCCGCTGCCGCTGCCGATCGGCGTGCTGCTCAACGGACTCGGCCTGGTCCTGATCTACCGGCTGGACCTGCAGACCCCCGGCGACCGCGCGGCCCCCGCCCAACTCGTCTGGTCCACTCTGGGCGTCGCTCTGTTCATCCTGGTCGTGCTGATGCTCCGCGACCACCGCGTGCTCCAGCGCTACGCCTACGTCTGCGTCGCCGCCGCGCTCGTCCTGCTGCTCCTGCCGATCCTCTTCCCGGCCGTCAACGGGGCCAGGATCTGGGTCCGGATCGCCGGATTCTCCATCCAGCCCAGCGAGTTCGCGAAGGTGCTGCTCGCGGTGTTCTTCGCCGCGTACCTCGCCGCCAACCGCAACGCGCTGGCGTACGCCGGCCGCCGGCTGTGGTTCATGCAGTTCCCGACGGGCCGGGTGCTCGGCCCGATCGTCACCATCTGGCTGGTGAGCGTCGGCGTCCTGGTCCTCGAACGCGACCTCGGCACCTCGCTGCTCTTCTTCGGCCTCTTCGTCGTGATGCTGTACGTCGCCACCGGGCGCACCGGCTGGATCGCCGTCGGCCTGCTGCTCGCCGTGTTCGGCGCGATGGCCGTCGGCCGCCTCGAACCGCATGTGCACGGCCGTATCGAGGACTGGCTGCATCCGTTCGCCTCGATCGACGCGGGGCAGGGGCCGAACCAACTCGCCCAGTCCCTCTTCGCGTTCGCGGCCGGCGGCACCCTCGGCACCGGTCTCGGCCTCGGCCACTCGATCCTCATCGGCTTCGCCGCCAAGTCGGACTTCATCCTGGCCACCGCGGGCGAGGAACTCGGACTCACCGGACTCTCGGCGATCTTCCTCCTCTACGGCCTGCTCGTCGAGCGCGGCTACCGGGCCGGCCTCGCCCTGCGCGACCCCTTCGGCCGGCTCCTCGCGGTCGGGCTCGCCTCGATCGTCGCCCTCCAGGTCTTCGTGATCGCGGGCGGGGTGACCGGGCTGATCCCGCTGACCGGCATGGCGATGCCGTTCCTCGCCCAGGGCGGCTCCTCGGTCGTGACCAACTGGGCGATCGTGGCCCTGCTGATCCGGGTGAGCGACTCGGCCCGCCGCCACTACGACGGACGGGTGGCCCCATGAACACCGGGTACGGCCGCCGGCGGGGCGGCATGGCCGGCTACGTGCGGCGGGCCCGCGCCCTGTGCGCCCTGCTGCTGTTCGCCCTCCTCGGCAACGCCGCCCGCGTCCAGGTCGTCAAGGCCCGGGAGTACGACGGCAACCCGGCCAACCGCCGTTCCTCGATCGCCCGTTACGGTCTCCCCCGCGGCGACATCCTGGTCGGCGGCGCGAAGATCACCGGCTCCCGGGACAGCGGGGAGCAGTTGCGCTACGAACGCACCTATCCACAGGGCCCGTTGTACGCCCCGGTCACCGGCTTCGCCTCCCAGCTGTACGGCACGACGTTCCTGGAGCACGCCGAGGACGCGGTGCTCTCCGGGACCGACCCGATGCTGGCGCCGTTCCCGCTGTGGAACGACACCCGACGTTCGCAGAACCCGGGCGGGAACGTCGTCACGACCCTGAACCGGTACGCCCAGGAGGCCGCCTACCGGGGGCTCGGCTCCCGCAAGGGCGCGGTGGCCGCGATCGAACCGGCGACCGGCCGGATCCTCGCCCTGGTCTCCACCCCGTCGTACGACCCCTCCGAACTGTCCGGCAACAGCGAGGCGGTGACCTCGGCCTGGGCGCGGCTGAACGGCGACCCGGAGAAGCCGATGCTCAACCGGGCGGTACGGCAGACGTATCCGCCGGGCTCCACCTTCAAGGTCGTGACGGCGGCCGCCGCCCTTGACGCGGGTGTGGTCACCGACCTGGACGCGCCGACCGACTCCCCCGACCCCTACCGGCTGCCGGGCACCACGACCCGGCTGACCAACGAGGGCGACGGATGCGCGGACGCCTCGCTGCGCGCGGCCTTCGAGTGGTCCTGCAACACCGTCTTCGCCAAGCTGGGCGTGGACGTGGGGGCGGCGGACATGACGGCGACGGCGCAGGCGTTCGGCTTCAACGACACCCGGCTGCGCATCCCGTTCACCGCCGCGCCGAGCACCTTCGACACGAGCGTGGACAGGGCGCAGCTGGCCCTGTCGTCGATCGGGCAGTACAACACCCGGGCCACGCCGCTGCAGATGGCGATGGTCGCGGCGGCGGTCGCGGACGGGGGGCTCGCGCGGCCGCCGTACCTGGTGGAGCGGACCGTGCGGCAGACCGGCGAGACGGTCACCACGGGCGGTGCGGGGCCGGTACGGCAGGTGATGAGCCCCGCGACGGCCGTGCGGATGAAGGAGCTCATGGTCGACGTGGTCCGGGAGGGCACCGGCACCAGCGCGGCGATCCGCGGCGCCACGGTCGGCGGCAAGACCGGCACCGCGCAGCACGGCATCGGCAACTCCGGGGTGCCGTACGCCTGGTTCGTGTCCTGGGCGCAGGCGGACGACGACCTGGAACCGAAGGTCGCGGTGGCGGTGGTGGTCGAGGACGCGGCGGCCGACCGCGGGGACATCAGCGGCGGCGGGGACGCGGCGCCGATCGCCCGCGCGGTGATGCGGGCGGTGCTCGGGTTCTGAGACGCGGAGTAAACAAGTCGCACGCGAGGGATTGACCGGCTTGCTGACAAGCGGTCTCATAAGAGCGGACGACGATGTACCCCCGGGTAACGAGGTGAGGGAGCCATGACGACCCTGACGGAAGCCGACGCGGTCGACGGACTGCGGGACGCGCTCGGCCTGCTCAAGGACCGCGAGCAGGTGGCCGAACGGCTGCTCGTCTCCTCCGCGAAGCACTCCTTCGACCCGGACAAGGAGCTGGACTGGGACGCGCCCTTCGAGGACGGCAAGTGGTTCTGGCCGCCGGAGCTGGTGTCGCTCTACGACACGCCCCTGTGGAGGCGGATGGGCGAGGAGCAGCGGATCCTGCTGTCGCAGCACGAGGCCGCGGCGCTGGCCTCGCTGGGCATCTGGTTCGAGCTGATCCTGATGCAGCTGCTGGTCCGGCACATCTACGACAAGGCGGCGACGAGTGCGCATGTGCGCTACGCGCTGACCGAGATCGAGGACGAGTGCCGGCACTCGAAGATGTTCGCGCGGCTGATAGCGCGCGGGGACGCGCCCTGGTACCCGGTGAGCCGGGCCCACCAGAATCTGGGCCGCCTCTTCAAGACGATCTCCACGACCCCCGGGTCCTTCACGGCCACCCTGCTGGGCGAGGAGGTGCTGGACTGGATGCAGCGGCTGACCTTCCCGGACGAGCGGGTCCAGCCGCTGGTCCGGGGGGTCACCCGGATCCATGTGGTCGAGGAGGCCCGGCATGTGCGGTACGCCCGCGAGGAGCTGCGCCGGCAGATGGTGACGGCGCCTCGGTGGTCGCAGGAGTTCACGCGGGTCACCTCCGGTGAGTTCGCGCGGGTGTTCTCGGTGGCGTTCGTGAATCCGGAGGTCTACACGAACGTGGGGCTGGACCGGCGGGAGGCCGTGGCGCAGGTACGGGCGAGCGGGCATCGGCGGGAGGTCATGCAGACCGGCGCGAAGCGGTTGACCGACTTCCTGGATGACATCGGTGTTCTTCGGGGGGCCGGGCGACGGTTGTGGAAGAGCTCGGGGCTGCTGGCTTGAGTTTCGGGTGCGGGTTGCGTTGTGGCTGGTCACGCCCACGCGGCTGAGCCGCATATCGAATACGGCCCCGCGCCCCTTGGGTGGGTGTCCGCGCCGCATGTCGACACGGCCCCGCACCTCTCCTAGGCAGGAGTCGGCACGGTCGGCGGCAACGTCCCGAAACTCTCGTCCGGGCCCTCTGTCGCCGTCCTCGGGATCGTCGGGGGCGTGTAGCGGGGCAACGAGTCGGCCGTCGGGTCCGGGCGGACGGCGCCCAGGATCGGGTTGGCCGCGATCGGGGAGACCTTGATCTTCGCGCCGGGGCGGGGGGCCTGGACCACCTTGCCGTCGCCCAGGTAGAGGGCCACGTGGGTGGCCTCGGGGAAGTAGACGACCAGGTCGCCGGGGCGCAGGCGGTTCAGGGGGACGTGGGGCAGGTCGGCCCACTGCTCCTGGCTGGTGCGCGGGATGGGGGTGCCGGCGTGGCCCCAGGCCTGGGAGGTCAGGCCCGAGCAGTCGTACGACGTCGGGCCCGCCGCGCCCCACTGGTACGGCTTGCCCAGCTGCTGTACCGCGTAGCGCACCGCGCGGTCGCCTTCCGGGGAGGGGGGTGGCGTGGTGCTGCTCAGGGCGCCGGACGTGGTGAGTTTCCGCTGGGCGTCGGCCGTGTCGTCCTTCTCCAGACCGGCGAGCGCCGTGAGCTGGTCCGCGGTGAGGGACGCGAGCATGCGCTCCACGTCGGAGAGACGGGTGCGGACCTCGTCGCGCTGTCTCTTCTGCCGGTCGGCGAGGGCGAGTTGGGTGTCGAGGGCCGTGCGGGCGCGGCGGGCGAGGTCGGCCTGCCTCCGCTCGTCGTCCGCCAGGCGGCCCACCGTCTTCGCCCGCTCGCGCGCCAGCTCGCCGATGACATGGCCCTCGTCGAGCGCGTGCTGCGGATCACGGGCGAGCAGCAGCCGTACGTACGGGGAGATCCCGCCGGCGTTCTGGTACTGCGCCCGGGCCAGCCGGCCGGCCTCGGTCCTGCTGGTGTGCAGGGAGTGCCGGGCGCTGGTCAGCTCGCCGTCCAGACGGGTCACCTCGGCACGCTGGCGCTGCAGCCGTTCCGCCGTCGCGTTGTAGGTCTCGGTGGCCTGTTCGGCCTGCCGGTACGCCTGCCGAAGTTCCGTCAGCAGCTCGGCGACCGGCCGCTCGGCGCCGGGGGCGGCGAGTGCGGGCAGCGGCGTGAGGACGGCCTGGGCCGCCGCCACCGCGGCCGTGCAGGCCAGCCGTAGAAACCTTCCTGACATGTCATCACCTCCGATGCGGGACGGTCTCTCCGTTCCACATCGCGATGATCACGTGATAATCAGATCTGTAGGCATGGTCCGCGCGGCGAAGTGCGCGATGCGGCGTAATCACGTCACCCGTTGGTGTCGCCGGACTTCGTCCACGGCCACTTCGGTCCGCCACCCTCCCCCTGGCCCGTCGGGTCGTACACGTACTTCCACCCCTGGGACAGGCCGAGCCGCTTGCTCTGCCCCCGGGAGACGCGGCGGTAGACCAGGACGGTGGGCGGTCCGCCGGCCGGGTCCGGGACCGGGATGCGGTACGTCTTCGGGGGGTGGCCGGTCATGCCGAGCAGCACGGGAAGCACCCGCCCGTCCATGGGGCCGCCCTCGAAGGGGGTCTCCTGACTCTTCACGGCACCAGTTTCAGCCATCCGCCGCGAGGGCGTCGACGAGGGCGGCGGTCTGCGGGTCGCGGCGCGCGGTCACGCTGAGCACGGCGCCGAACTGGTCCACCAGCCAGTCCCGCAGCTCGTCGAGGGGCGGCTGCTTGTCCTCGTCGAGCCAGATCAGGGAGGCCGCCTCGACGGCGGTGATCCACATCCGGACGGTCATCCGCAGCCGGGGACCCGGGTCGGCGACGTCCAGGTGGCTGAGAATGTGCTGCGCGGCGGCCCGTCGTACGCCGTCCACGATCGCCGTCGTCCGCGAGGTCTCCACCACGCTGCCGCCCTGGAGCAGGGCGCTGAAGCCGGCGTCGTGCTGGTCGACGAAGGCGAGGTAGCGGTCGAGGGCCCGGGAGAGGCGAGGGAGCAGGGGGCCCTCGCGGGGCTCGTCGAAGCAGTGCTCCAGCTCCTCGGCGGCGGACCTGAGCGCGGCCTCGTAGAGCTGCTGCTTGCCGCCGGGGAAGTAGCGGTACACCAGAGGACGGGAGACCCCGGCCGCCTCCGCCACGTCGTCGAGCGAGACGTCCTCGGGCGCGCGGTGCGCGAACAACGAGAGAGCCGCGTCGAGCAGCTGACTGCGCCGCTCCTCGACGGACAGCCTGCGGTAGGCGGGGGTGGCGGCGGGCGGGGTCATGAGAGCAGCGTAGTCGCCCGGCCGTGGGCGCGTTGTGGCTGGTCGGAACCAGGGGAAGCGGCGCCGTGCCTACGCGGGCGGGGCGTACGGGCCGCCGGTCGACGCCGGTGGGCCGCCCCGCAGCATCCACGGCGGCGGGACCGGAGTCCAGTCCGGGCCGCGGTGGTCCAGCCACCACCTGCCGATGGTGTGGAACTTCTCCTCGAAGCCGCGGTCCCAGCTGAGGAAGCCGGTGCTCGGCGCCCGCAGGCGGGTACTGCGGCCGCCCGCTTCGTAGATCACGACGGTCCGGCTGCCGAGGAGAGACTCGATCTGGATGGCCTGGACGTCCGACCACTGGATGGGCCGGCGGCGGAAGTTGTGCACGACGGCCGCCGCCGGCGTGAGCGTGACCCCGAACGAGCGCGAGGTGATCAGCAACAGCGGCAGCAGGACACCCCACACGACCAGCCCGGTGCCGAGCACGCGGCCGAACGATCCCCCCTCCCACCAGAACGAGGCCTGGAGGGCCAGGGCGACGAGGGCGGGAAGCATGGGCAACACACGCTGGAGGCGCGTCAACCGGTAACGGACGCGTTCCGGCGGCACAGCCGCACCCCGCGATTCCTCCACCGGTCCCCGCCCCTCGCACGACGCGGCCGGCCCTGGCCCGTCACCGCCACGACAGCATGGCGGACCAGGGGCACGCTGTCCATGCGCCCGGGGCAGAGGCCCGTCAGGCCCCCGCCACCGAGGCCAGGTAGGCCTCCGTCTTCTCCGGCTCGTAGAAGAAGTTCTCGAAGTCGGCGGGGTCGTTGAAGGCGTTGGCGAAGCGGTCGGCGACCGGCTGGAGCTGGCCCGCCGCGCCGATCAGGTTGAGGATGTGCTCCGGCGGGGGCGCCAGCATGGCGTTCGTCCACTTGGTGACGTGCTGGGCCGTGTTCCAGTAGCGGTCGAACGTCTCCTGCATCCAGGCCTCGTCGAACTCCTTCTCGCCGTGTTCCAGGATCGAGTCGAGGTACGCGGCGGCGCACTTGGCCGCGGAGTTGGAGCCCTGGCCGGTGATCGGGTCGTTGGCCACGACGACGTCCGCGACGCCGAGGACCAGGCCGCCGCCGGGCAGGTGGCCGATCGGGTTGCGGACGGTGGGGGCATAGCGGCCGGCGAGGGTGCCGCCGGCGTCGGTCAGTTCGACCTTGGTGGCCCGCGCGTACTCCCAGGGCGTGTACCGCTCCATGAGTTCCAGGGTCAGGGAGAGGTGCTCCGAGGGGTCCTTGACGCCGTTGAAGACGTCCAGCGGGCCGCCGGGTATGCCCTCCCAGAACAGGATGTCGGCGGGTCCCGAGGTGGTCAGGGTCGGCATCACGAAGAGCTCGCCGACGCCGGGGACCAGGTTGCAGCGGACCGCGTAGTAGTCCGGGTGCTCGGGGCGGGGACCGAGGCCGTGGACGTAGGCGACGGCGAGCGCGCGCTGCGGCTCGCCGTACGGCGAGCGGGAGGCGTCGCGGCCGAACATCTGGACCAGTTCGCCCTTGCCGGCCGAGACCAGCACCAGGTCGTAGGTGCGGGCGAAGTAGTCCAGGTCGCCGACGGCCGCGCCGTGGATGACCAGCTGGCCGCCGCGCTGTGCGAAGGTCTCCATCCAGCCGGCCATCTTCACCCGCTGGTCGACCGACTGCGCGTACCCGTCGAGTTTGCCCACCCAGTCGATGGCGCGGGCCGCGGGGCCCTCGCCCCAGGAGCCCGGGGCCGCGACCGAGACGCCGAGTCCTTCGATCTTCGGGGCCTGGGACTCCCAGAAGTTCAGCTGGAGATCGCGCTCGTGCTGCAGTGCCGTGTGGAACATGCACTGCGTCGACATGACCCGGCCGGAGCGGATCTCGTCGGCGGTCCGGTTCGACATCAGGGTGACCTCGTAGCCGTGCGACTGGAGGCCGAGGGCGAGCTGGAGACCGGACTGGCCGGCCCCCACGACGAGTATCTTCCGCATGCGGTGGTGGCTCCTAAGGGTTCAGAAGATCTACTCGGGTGTTTCGTCCAGCGCGTGGGCGACCAGGGACAGCAGCGTCTCGATGGCCGAGATCCGGCGGCGGGCGTCCATGATCATTACAGGTATGTGCGGAGGGATCGTCAATGCCTCGCGCACGTCCTCGGGTTCGAAACGCTCGCTGCCGTCGAAGTGGTTGACCGCGACGACGTACGGCAGCCCGCAGCTCTCGAAGTAGTCGAGCGCCGGGAAGCAGTCCTTCAGCCGCCGGGTGTCCGCGAGGACGACGGCGCCGATCGCGCCGCGCACCAGGTCGTCCCACATGAACCAGAACCGCTGCTGGCCCGGCGTGCCGAACAGGTAGAGCACCAGGTCGTCGTCGAGCGTGATGCGGCCGAAGTCCATGGCCACGGTCGTGGTGAGCTTGCCGGGGGTGGCGGTGAGGTCGTCGGTCTCCTCGCTCGCCTCGGTCATCAGCGCCTCGGTCTGCAGGGGCGTGATCTCCGAGACTGCGGTGACCAGCGTGGTCTTGCCGACGCCGAAGCCGCCGGCCACGACTATCTTCGTGGCGATGGGGGCCCGGGTGCGGTCCGTCTGCCAGGACCGCGGCTGCTCCTCCCCGTCGAGGAGCGGGTTGACGCCGGTGGCGTCAGAGACGGCGTAGTCCACTCAGCACCCTTTCCAGCAGAGCGCGGTCCGGGCGGCCCACGCCGTGACCGGTACCGGTTCCGTACACACGGATCTTTCCCTGGTCCGCGAGGTCGCTGAGCAGGACCCGGACCACACCGAGCGGCATCTTCAGCAGCGCGGCGATCTCGGCCACCGTGCGCATACGGCGGCACAGTTCGACGATGGCCCGCATCTCCGGCATCACCCGGGTGCTGAGGGAACCATTCGTCAGTTCCTTGCGCTCCTCGGGGGCTTCGAGTGCCGCGACGAACGTCTCCACGAGGAGGACGTGGCCGAAGCGGGTACGGCCGCCGGTGAGCGAGTAGGGGCGGACGCGGGCGGGTTTGCGGTCGCCGCCGCGTACCGGGAGGTTCTGCCTGCGGTTCTTCGGCGCGCTGGTCATCGGCCGCTCCTCGTGGCGTCGCCCTCCAGGGACTTGCGTAGCTCGGTGCGGAGTTCGGGGGTCAGGACGTGGCCGGCCCGGCCGACGAACAGTGCCATGTGGTAGGCCACCACGCTCATGTCGCACTCCGCGCTGCCGTGCACACCCAGCAGCGACCCGTCACTGATCGACATCACGAAGAGGCTGCCCTCGTCCATCGCGACCATCGTGTGCTTGACCCCGCCGAAGTCCATCAGCTTGGCGGCGCCGACGGTGAGGCTGCCGATGCCGGAGACGATGGTGGCGAGGTCGGCGGCGGAGCCGCGCGGGCCCGTCCGTTTCTCGCTCCTGGCCTCGCGGGCCTCCTCGATACGGCCGGGGTCCGAGGAGAGCAGGAGCAGTCCGTCGGAGGAGACCACCGCGACGGACTGGATTCCGGGCACCTCCTCGATGAGGTTGCTCAGCAGCCAGTGCAGGTTGCGGGCCTCACTGCTCAGTCCGAAGGTACTGGGCGCGGTCAACTGCTTGCCTCCTCGACTGTGCCCCCCGTGGCTTCTTCGGATACAGCTGTTGCGGGTACGGCTCGTACGGTGCTCGGCACCTTGTTCTGGCCCGTCTGCTCGGCGATCTCCGCCTCGACGTCACGCCGTCCGGCGTCGGCGCCCCGGCGGAAGCCGCCGAGCCTGCGGCGGAGGGCATCCGCGTCGACGCCGGTGCTTCGCTGGCGGGGCGGTGGGGCGGGGGCGGTGATCTTGGGGGTGCGCTTGGGGAGGCCCTTGCTGGTGACCGGGTCCTCGGCTTCGCTGTCGGCGGTTTCGTTCCCACCCGCACCACCCGTGCGGCTTTCGTGGTCGGGTGCGGGTGGCCCCAGCGGGGCGTACTCGCCGCCGGCGGCCGCGGGCTGCGGGCGCGAGTGAGCATCGGCGCCGACGGACTGCGGGCGCGAACGGTCCTCGGTGCCGGCCGACTGCGGGTGTGAGCGGTCCTCGACGCCGGCCAGCTGCGGGTGTGAGCGGTCCTCGACGCCGGCCAGCTGCGGGTGTGAGCGGTCCTCGACGCCAGCCGACTGCGGGTGTGAACGGTCCTCGACGCCAGCCGACTGCGGGTGTGAACGGTCCTCGGTGCCGGCCGACTGCGGGCGCGAACGGTCCTCGGCACCGGCCGACTGCGGGCGCGAACGGTCCTCGACGCCAGCCGACTGCGGGCGCGAACGGTCCTCGACGCCAGCCGACTGCGGGCGCGAACGGTCCTCGACGCCAGCCGACTGCGGGCGCGAACGGTCCTCGACGCCAGCCGACTGCGGGCGCGAACGGTCCTCGACGCCAGCCGACTGCGGGCGGGTCCAGATGTCGGCGTCGGCGGGGTGTTCCCGTTCCTCGGCCGGTCCCGGGCCCGCCTCCGGGTCCGTCGGGACCAGCAGTTCCATCGTCGTCTCGGCGAACGTCTCCGCGGGTGCCTTCTGTCGGGCCACCGGCTCGGGGTGCGCGGGCTTCGGCGAAGCCGCCTGCTCGTGTACGGCGTCCTCGTCGGCCCACCCCTCGTCGGCCCCCGGCACGGCCGCACCGTGCCCGTCGGACTCCCGTACCGCCCGCTCCGCCAGCGTCACCAGGGGATCGCCGGACGTGGAGCGGCCGTACAGGACGTTGGAGTTGACCTCCGCGTCCGCGCCGGGGAGGGAGTAGGCGTGGGCGGCGGGGGTCGCGGACTGCGGGACCGCCGCCTTGGGGGCCGCGGCCAGCAGGGGCTGGGGCAGGACCACGACCGCGGCCACCCCGCCCTGCTTCTGCTCGCGGAGCTGGACGCGGACGCCGTGCCGGTGGGCCAGCCGGGCCACCACGTAGAGGCCGAGGCCCAGACCGTCCTCGCCCTCCTGGTCGTACGGCGACTCGGCGTCGAACTCGGCGAGGCGGGTGTTGAGGCGGACCATGCGGTCGGCGGTCATGCCGATGCCCTCGTCCTGGACGGAGAGCATGACCTCGCCGCTCTCCAGCAGCCAGCCGGAGACCTCGACGGGGACGTCGGGCGGGGAGGACGCGGTGGCGTTCTCCATGAGTTCCGCGAGGAGATGGGAGAGGTCGTCGGCCGCGAATCCCGCCACGTGCGCGTGCGGGGGCAGGGAGGCGATCCGGACCCGGTCGTAGCGCTCGATCTCGCTGACCGCCGCCCGGACGACGTCCACCAGCGGGATCGGGCCCGCGTGCTGCTGGACGTGTTCGGTGCCGGCGAGGACCAGGAGGTTCTCGCTGTGGCGGCGCATGACCGTGGCGAAGTGGTCGAGCTTGAAGAGGGTCGACAGGCGGTCGGGGTCCTGTTCGCGCTCCTCCAGCGTCTCGATGACGGCCAGCTGGCGCTCCACCAGGCCGAGTGTGCGCAGCGCGAGGTTGACGAAGGTGGAGCCGATGCTGGTGCGCAGCCGCCCCAGCTGGGCCGCGGCGTCGGCGACCTCGGCGCGCAGCTCCTCGCGGGCGTCGGCCATCTTCTGCCGCTGGCCGACCAGGTGCTTGCGGTCGGTCTCCAGGGTGGCGATCCGGTCGTAGAGCTCCACGGCGTGCGCGTGCAGGGCGTTGACGGAGCGGACGACCTGGGCGAACTCGTCGTTGCGGCCGGTGAAGGTGATCGGTTCCTCGGTGCGCGGGTCCTCGGCCCCGGCGAGACGCGCCGAGCCCCGGCGGAGCACGGAGAGGGGCCGGGTGAGGGTGCGCGCCATGGCGGTGGCGATGCCCACGGCGACCAGCATCAGGGCGCCGAGCACCGCGACCCGGATCTCCAGCGCGGTGACGTCGTCGTCGCGGAGCTGGGCGAGGTCCTTGGTGCGGTGGTCGTAGAGGGCCGACTCCACGCCCCGCATCAGGTCGACCCGGGCGGACAGCGCCGCGTCCAGCTTCTTGACGCTGGTGCCGAGGTCGTCGTCCGAGAGGGTCGGCTGGTCGGTGAGGGCGGCCAGGTACTTGTCCGCGTCGTTGACGTCGCCGCCGTTGACCGTGGAGTCGTACGACTCGACCGCGTTCTTGGGCGCGGTGTCGTGGAAGTCGGCCAGGGCCGCGTCGGCGCGCAGCCGGGCCTGCTGGGCGGCGGCCGTGAGGGCGTCGCGCTGCTTCCTGTCGGCCTCGGAGGTGGTGGTGCTGGTGACCGGCAGCCCGGTGATCGGGCTGATCGTGGTCTGGGTGCTGCTCGGGATGTTCAGGGCGGCCAGGAGCAGACCGCGGGCGGCGGCGGACTGCTGGACCGCGGAGTCCAGTTCTGCGAGCGCGTAGGCGCCCGAGCCGGCCCGGGCCGGCATCTGCTCGGCCAGTTCCTCGGCGAGCCGGTGCAGTTCGGTGATCGTCTGCGAGTACGCCTCGTGCGCCTGGAGAGCGGTGCTCTTGCCGGTGAGCGCGGCGCGCCGGACGGCGGCGATGCCGTCGAGGTCGGTGCGCAGCCAGCCGGGGGCGTCGGTGTCCGCGCGCAGGTCCTCGACCTGGCGGTCTACGCGGGCGCTGCGGTCCTCCGAGGGCGCCTTGGACTTGGGGCGGCCCGCCGCGATGTAGGAGGTGACCTCGTCACGCTCGTCGGCGAGCGAGTTGGCCAGCGCCAGCGCGTCCTGGGTGCGGCCGGCGAGCGTCACCAGGTCCTGGGAGTCGCTCAGCTGCCCGGAGGCGGTCAGCAGGGCGGGCGCGCCGGCTCCCGCGATCGCGGCGGCGACCACCGCGACGGCCACGATCAGCCGGGTGCGGACGTGCTTGGGACGGCCGGTGCCTACGGGGGCCGCGGCGCCCGTTTCGGAGGCCGTCTTCTTGGCTGTGCGCCGAGGCCGCGTCTTCTGCACCGGTGCTCGCATTCCTGAACTCGTGTACCCGAGGGGCTGGGTGGCACCCCGTCATGATCCCCGGCATTTGGTGCCAAGTGGTGCGCGCACCCGATTCGTACGGTCCCCGACCCTCCCAGCGCCGGTGGGCAGTGGTCTCACATCGACTCACCCGCCACCCGAAGGAGTGAACATCGGAGGGGAGTTGGCGGGCAAGTTCCGGCGGACCATGCGGGGTCCTTTTCCGGCTGGCCGGTTGGACGCGGACGGCAGGCTTTGGCAGGATTCGCCACCGCACCTTCCCGGAGTGCGTCATTCCACCCCAAAACAGGCGACTGACCTGCGGGACCGTGGCAATTCCGAGGGTGTTGCCAGCCTTTGGCGAAGCCTGTGAAGGGGTCGTGCAGACTGGCCGAATGCGTACTGAAGTCGTTTCGGAACCCGGCGCCCCCGACCGCCCCAACGAGGACTTCGCCGGTGTCGGACTTCCGGCCTCGGGACAGGGGGGTTGTGTGATCGTCCTGGACGGGGTCACCCCGCCGCGGGGCGCCACCGGGTGTCTGCATTCCGTCCCCTGGTTCACCGCGCGGCTGGGCGGCGCGCTGACCGAACTGACCGTTTCGCGCGGAGATCTGACGCTGCGGGAGATCCTCGAACGGGCGATCGACCGCACAGCTGTCGCACACGCCGACACCTGTGACCTTTCTCACCCGCGCACGCCCCAGGCGACGGTCGTGCTGAGCCGCTGGTCCGAGAAGACCGTGGAGTACCTGGTCCTGTCCGACTCCGCGCTGCTCCTGAGGTCCCCCCGCGGCACGGTCACCCCGGTCCTGGACGACCGGCTCGACCGCGTGCCCCGCGCCTCGCTGGTCTCGGACGCGATCGCCGACGCGACGGTGCGCAACAAGGAGGGCGGCTTCTTCACCGCCGCCGCCGACCCGTCGGTGGCGGCCCGCGCGGTCACCGGGACCGTGCCGCGCGCCGAGGTCGGCGCCCTGGCCGCCCTCACGGACGGGGCGACCCGCTGGACGGAGAAGTTCCGCGAGGGCGACTGGACGGCCCTCCTCGACGTCATACGCAAGGAGGGGGCGCGGGCGCTGGTCGACCGGGTGCGGGAGCTGGAGGCGGCCGACCGTGCGGAGCGGGTGTTCCTGCGGCGGAGCAAGACGCACGACGACGCGACGGTGGTGTACGTCGAACTGTGAAGCCCCGGTGACGGCTACTTCTCCATGACGCCGTTCAACTGGTGGAGCAGCCGGGCCAGTTCGGCGACCTCGGGGCGCTCCCAGTGGGCGAGCTGGCGGACGTAACGGCCCCGGCGGGCCTCGCGGACCGTGCCGACCCGGCGCCGGCCCTCGTCGGTGAGGGCGACCAGCCAGGCCCGTCCGTCGGCCGGGTCTGGCTCCCGGGCGATCAGGCCGAGCTCCTCCAGGGCGCGCAGCTGGCGGGACATGGTGGCCTTGCCGACGCCGATGTAGCCGGCCAGTTCGGTGGCGCGCTGGCCGCCGCACTCGTCGAGCCGCACGAGCAGCCCGTAGGCGGCGGACTCCAGGTCGGGATGGACCTCGCGGGCCATCTCGCCCTGGCTGGCCCGGGCGCGGCGCAGCAGCACCGTCAACTCACGTTCCAGGGCGAGGAACTCCTGGTCCGCACCGGTCGGCGTCAGCCCGGTGGCGGCACGCTGTCCGTCGCCCTTGTCGTCCTCGTGCACGTCAGCACCCCTGATCGGTTTCGCAGTCCTGAAAGTTTCCGTCAATCGCCGTCATCACCGCAGCTCGCCAAGTATTCCGCAGGCTCAGACCACCGGCAGCCTCCGGACCCCCTTCCCCGGAGTCCGCCCCGCGCGCAGCGCCCGGATCCGGGGAATCGATGGCATGCCCACGCCAGCCGAGCGCGTCGCGCCGTGTGACACCGCGTCGTGTCGCAGCGCGTAGCGCGACCACCTCTGGCATATCTGGGAGCCCCACCTCACCCCACGGAGGCACGTCATGCCCGTGCACAGACCCGCCCCCACCCGCGTCACCGCCCTGCTGGCGCTGCTGCTCGCGGCGCTCGCCGCGGCCCCCGCCCACGCCGACCCGTCCGGCCCGGCCGTCCCGGTCCGCGGCTCCGCGTACATGGGCATGGGCGTCCCGGCCCACGACGGCCAGATCGGCACGCCCAAGACCGGCCTCGCCACCCAGGCCGAGGGTGTCGACGTCGCCAGCTACCAGGGCGATGCCTCCTGGCCGGCCCTGCTGAGCAGCGGGGTCCGATGGGCGTACTCCAAAGCGACGGAAGGCACGTACTACACGAACCCCTACTTCACCCAGCAGTACAACGGCTCCTACGACGCCGGCATGATCCGCGGCGCCTACCACTTCGCGACGCCGGACACCACGGGCGGCGCCGCCCAGGCCGACTACTTCGTCGACCACGGCGGCGGCTGGTCCAAGGACGGCCGGACGCTGCCCGGCGTCCTCGACATCGAGTGGAACCCGTACGGCGCAGCGTGCTACGGGAAATCCGCGAGCGGGATGGTCACCTGGATCAAGGACTTCCTGACCAGGTACAAGGAGCGGACCGGCCGCGCCGCCGTCATCTACACGGCGACCAGCTGGTGGACCGACTGCACCGGCAACTACAGCGGTTTCGCCGCCACCAACCCGCTGTGGATCGCCCGTTACGCCTCCGACGTGGGCACCCTGCCGGCCGGCTGGTCGGCCTACACCATGTGGCAGTACACGTCGACCGGCCCGACGGTCGGGGACCACGACAAGTTCAACGGCGCCGTGGACAAGGTGGCCACGTTCGCCAACGGCTGAGCAGGTCGGGTGAAGTTCTGCGGCGCCCCGAAGGGGCGCGGGGCTGTGTCGATCTGCGGCTCCGCCGCGTGGGCGCGACCAGCCACGACGGCTCCGCGGACGAATGACGGCGCGCAGGGCGAAGGCCCGGGCTCCTCGCGGGACCCGGGCCTTCTTCATCCGGCAGCGTCCGTCACGCCGCTACCGGAACCTCCGGCGCCGCGCCGTTCGTGGCGGGCGCGAGCGCCAGCTCCAGGACCTGGCGGACGTCGGTCACGGCGTGGACGTCGAGCTTGTCCAGCACCTCGGCCGGGACGTCGTCCAGGTCGGCCTCGTTGCGCTTCGGGATGACGACGGTCGTCACCCCCGCGCGGTGGGCGGCGAGCAGCTTCTGCTTCACGCCGCCGATGGGCAGCACCCGGCCGGTCAGCGAGACCTCGCCGGTCATGGCGACGTCCGTGCGGACCAGGCGGCCGGAGAGCAGGGACGCCAGGGCCGTGGTCATCGTGACGCCCGCGCTCGGGCCGTCCTTCGGGACCGCGCCCGCCGGGAAGTGGATGTGCACACCCCGGTCCTTCAGGTCGCCGACCGGCAGTTCCAGCTCGGCACCGTGCGAGCGGAGGAAGGACAGAGCGATCTGCGCCGACTCCTTCATCACGTCACCCAGCTGACCGGTGAGGGTCAGCCCCGCGGCGCCCGTCTCCGGGTCGGCCAGGGACGCCTCGACGAAGAGCACGTCGCCGCCGGCGCCGGTGACCGCGAGGCCCGTCGCCACGCCCGGGACGGCCGTGCGGCGCTCCGCCGGGTCCTGGGCGGACTCGGGCACGTGGTGCGGCCGGCCGATCAGGGCCCGCAGGTCCTCGTCCCTGATCGTGAACGGCAGCTCCCGCTCGCCCAGTTCGTGCTGGGCCGCCACCTTGCGCAGCAGCCGCGCGAGCGACCGCTCCAGGGTGCGCACGCCCGCCTCACGGGTGTACTCGCCGGCGAGCTTGCGCAGCGCGCTCTCGTCCAGGGTCACCTCGTCCTTGGCGAGCCCCGCCCGCTCCAGCTGGCGCGGGAGCAGGTGGTCACGGGCGATGACGACCTTCTCGTCCTCGGTGTAGCCGTCCAGGCGGACCAGCTCCATACGGTCGAGCAGGGCCTCCGGGATCGCCTCCAGCACGTTGGCGGTGGCGAGGAAGACGACGTCGGACAGGTCGAGTTCGACTTCCAGGTAGTGGTCGCGGAAGGTGTGGTTCTGCGCCGGGTCCAGGACCTCCAGGAGGGCGGCCGCGGGGTCGCCGCGGAAGTCGGAGCCCACCTTGTCGATCTCGTCGAGGAGGACGACCGGGTTCATCGAACCGGCCTCCTTGACCGCCCGCACGATCCGGCCGGGCAGCGCGCCGACGTAGGTGCGGCGGTGACCGCGGATCTCGGCCTCGTCGCGGACGCCGCCGAGGGCGACCCGGACGAACTTGCGGCCCATCGCGTGCGCGACCGACTCACCGAGCGAGGTCTTGCCGACCCCGGGCGGGCCGACGAGGGCGAGGACGGCACCGCCACGGCGGCCGCCGATGACCCCGAGCCCCCGGTCGCTGCGGCGCTTGCGCACCGCCAGGTACTCGGTGATCCGCTCCTTCACGTCCTCCAGACCGGCGTGCTCGGCGTCCAGGACGGCCTTGGCGCCCTGGATGTCGTAGGCGTCCTCGGTCCGCTCGTTCCACGGCAGTTCGAGGACGGTGTCCAGCCAGGTGCGGATCCACGAGCCCTCGGGCGACTGGTCGCTGGACCGCTCCAGCTTGTCGACCTCCTTGAGGGCGGCCTCGCGGACCTTCTCGGGCAGGTCGGCGGCCTCGACGCGGGCGCGGTAGTCGTCGGACTCCTCGCCGTCCTTGGCGGCGTCGCCGTTCAGCTCGCGCAGCTCCTTGCGGACCGCCTCCAGCTGACGGCGGAGCAGGAACTCGCGCTGCTGCTTGTCGACGCCTTCCTGGACGTCCTTGGCGATGGTCTCGGCCACGTCCTGCTCGGCGAGGTGGTCGCGGAGCTGCTGGGTGGCGAGCTTGAGACGGGCGACCGGGTCGGTGGTCTCAAGGAGCTCGATCTTCTGCTCGGTGGTCAGGAAGGGCGAGTAACCGGAGTTGTCGGCGAGCTGGGACACGTCCTCGATGGCCTGCACCCGGTCCACGACCTGCCAGGCGCCGCGCTTGCGCAGCCAGGCGGTGGCGAGGGCCTTGTACTCCTTGACCAGTTCGGTGACATGACCGGGCGCCGGGTCCGGGACGTTCTCGTCGATACGGGTGCCCTCCACCCACAGGGCGGCACCCGGGCCGGTGGTACCGGCACCGATGCGCACCCGGTAGCGGCCGCGGATCAGCGCGCCCGGGTCACCGTCGGCGAGCCGGCCGACCTGCTCCACGGTGCCGAGCACACCGGTGCTCGGGTAGGTGCCGTCGATCCTCGGGACCAGAAGCACCTTGGGCTTTCCGGGCTCGGTACGGGCGGCAGCCTGCGCGGCCTCCACGGCGGCGCGTACATCGGGGTCCTTCAGGTCCAGCGGGACCACCATCCCGGGCAGCACGACCTCGCCGTCGAGAGGCAGCACAGGGAGGGTGAGTGATGCGGACGTCGAAGCCATGATCTCCCCTTCGGCAGTCAACTTGAGTTATGCCGACTCAATGCATGTGAGCCACCGAATGTTCCCAGGGGTGTGTTCGCTGTGAGCGATCGGCTGCCGACCTGGACGTACCGGCCGTACGGCCGAGGCCCGCACCGGCAAAAACAGTTGATCGGCCCGGGCTCATTCCCCGTACGGTCGGCCGGTGACCGACACCGACAGCACCGCGGCCCTGCTGGCCGCCTACGACGCCCAGATGCGCGCCGTCCAGCCCCTCCCCGCGCCCGGGATCACCTACGAGCACGACGGCCCCGCCCTCAGGGTCGTGGGCCAGCACCGCGGTTTCGTGACCGGGCCGCGCGACTGGGGCGGTGTGCGCGGCCCCGAACTGGACGCGCTGATCGCCCGGCAGCGGGACTTCTTCGCGGCGCGCGGGGAGGCCGTGGAGTGGAAGACGCGCGGGCACGACGACCCGGCGGACCTCCCCGACCGGCTGCGCGCGGCGGGCTTCGTGCCCGAGGACCGGGAGACGGTGGTGATCGCCGAGGTCGCGCACCTGGCCGTGGCCGTGCCCGGGCCGCCGCCCGGCGTGACCCTCCGCCGGGTCACCGCCGACGCGGACCTGGACCGCATCGCGGCGCTGGAGACGGCGGTGTGGGGCACGGACATGGCGTGGATCGCCGGCTACCTGAGGGGCCGGCTCGCGGTCGCCCCCGACGACAACGAGGTGTACGTGGCCGAGGCGGCCGGAAAGGTCGTCTCGGCGGCCTGGGTGGCCTTCCGGCCCGGCGCGGACTTCGCCATGTTGCTGGGCGGCTCCACACTGGCCGAATGGCGCGGCAAGGGCATCTACCGCGCCCTGGTCGCCCTACGCGCAACCCGAGCAGCGGCCCGGAAAGCCCCCTACCTCCTCGTGGAGGCCTCGGCCGACAGCGCCCCGATCCTGAGGCGACTGGGCTTCACAGCGGTGACGACGACGACCCCGTACGTCTGGACCCCGGCCCACTGAAACGCGCCCGCAGGGGCGCGGGGCTGTGTCGACGTGCGGCTCCGCCGCATGGGCGCGACCAGCCACGACGACGCCGCACCCGGCAATCGACCGGCACCCCTACGGCGAGTGGCACCCGCAGCTCCGGCACCGCCGGACAACCGCCGTCCGCGGGAAAGAAGAAGGGCATCCCCGCTGCGACTGCCACGACTCCGCAAGGCCATCGCCACACCACCGCAACGAAACTCACAGGAAAAACGGCGAAACTGCCAGCGGATTCACAGCGAACGACGACGGCGGCACGTAACGGGGCCCGGGGGGACACATGGACGAGAAGCGGCCCACGCCCGGCCGGCCAGGCCGTCGTGCCGTGCTCACCGGCGCCGCCGTCGTCGCGGCCGGCGCCGCCGTCCCGTCGGCCCTGCGCGCCGTCGACGCCGACGGCGACGCCGCACCCGCGCCCGGCCGCACCGCCCCCGCCGCCCCCGTCGCGAGCCGTCCCCCGGCGTCGCCCCTCCCCCGCACCGACCCGCGCCCGAACATCCTCCTCGTGCTCACCGACGACCAGCCGAAGGAGACGGACTGGGCGATCCGGCGTACCGCCGACTGGCTGGGCGGCCAGGGCGTGACCTTCGGGCGGGCGCATGCCAACACCCCGCTGTGCGCGCCCTCCCGGGCCTCGATCATGTCGGGGCGGTACGCGCACCACCACGGCGTCCTGGACACCCGCCACCCGTACCACCTCGACCAGCACACCACCGTGCAGCGCCAGTTGCACGAGGCGGGCTACCGCACCGGCCTGTTCGGGAAGTACCTCAACTACTGGCACACCGGCGACAACCCGCCGCACTTCGACGAGTGGCTCCTGCAGGAACCGGTGGCGTACTTCAACGGCCACTACAACGACAACGGCACGGTCCGGAACATCCCCGGCTACAACACCACCGTCATCAGGGACCGCGCTCTCGCCTTCATCGACGCGTCCCGGACCGACACCCGCCCCTGGTTCGCGTACGTCGCCACCCGCAGCGCGCACGAACTCAACATCCCGGAGCGGAAGTACGCGCACGCGCGCGTGCCGGAGTGGCCCGGCCGGCCCTCCGTGTACGAGGGCGACAAGAGCGACAAACCGCCGTTCCTGCAGAAGGCGGAGCACACGTACGAGCAGGGAAAGGCGCTGCGCAGGCGCCAGTTGCGCACCCTGCTGTCGGTGGACGACGCGATGCGGGACTTCCAGGACGAGCTGCGCGCGCTGGGTCAGCTGGAGAACACGCTCGTGCTGTACACCAGCGACCACGGGCTGTGCTGGGCGGACCACGGCTGGCTGCGCAAGTCGGTACCGTACCGGCCGAGTCTGGAGGTGCCGTTCTGGCTGTCGTGGCCCGCGCGCGGCCTGGGCAAGGGCACCGTCGACGACCGGCTCACCGGCCATGTCGACATCGCGCCGACCCTCCTGGACGCGGCCGGCATCACCCCGGACACCCCGCACGACGGCCACTCGCTCCTCGACACCCGCAACGACCGCGACCGGCTCCTCGCGGAGTGGTGGTGGAACCGGCAGGACCAGGAACCGATCCACACCTGGGCCACGCACGTCGGCAAGTCCTCGCAGTACACGGAGTACTACCGCACCCGTCTCGACGGGCAGGGCCGGCCCACGCAGGGCGACGGCGCGGTCCTCTTCCGCGAGTTGTACGACCTGGCCGCCGACCCCTACCAGCTCACCAACCGCCTGCACGGCGCGACGGCCGAGCAGGAAGCGGCCCTCGGCGTCCCGGAGTTGGCGAAGGGCCTGGCGGCGGCGCGGGGCGCCTGAGCTCAGGAGGCGAACGCGCCTGCGCCGGCCGGGGCCTGGGCCCGGGCCCGCTCCCGGTGCCAGCCTCGTACCACCGGCCAGAGCCCGGTGCCGATGGCCAGCGAGATCAGGTGGCCCCAGTTGGTCATCGGGTCCTCGAAGGCGATGAGGTCCGTGAGGAGGCTGTAGCCGACCAGCGCGAGCAGCGGCCAGCGCAGCCAGGGGGTGAGGAGACCGGAGAGCGCTCCGATACTGGCGGCCACGCCGAAGCTGATGCCGTAGTCGAGGCGGTGCAGGGAGGTGTCGGGGAGGTGGCCGACCAGCACCGCGAGGCCGACCGGGACCTCGGTGGCGAGGGTGGCCAGGACATGGCCCGTCAGGAAGACGACGATCGCGCGGGCGCCCCCTATCCGCCGTTCCAGCGCGGTCAGCACGAGCACGAAGGCGAGGGCGTACGGCGACAGGAGTCCGCCCGCGATCCACAGGGCGCTGGCCAGCAGGACGAAGACCGGGGTGCGCAGCAGGTGGGCGACGTCGGTGCTGGAGTCCTGGTAGAGCGTGCGCAGCAGGCCGGGGCCGGCCTGGCTCGCGAAGAGCGAGGTGAGGGCCAGGATCGCGGTGTAGGCGAAGGTGACCGGGGTGCCGGTGGGGCTGGGCAGCAGCCGCCAGGGGCGCGGGACCGAGGGATGCGGACGCCAGGTGAGCAGGTGGCCGGGGCTCAGCCGCAGGGCGGGGTGCGTCGTCTCCGCGGCGGCGACCGGTCCGCGCTGGCGGGGCACGCCGTCGAGCAGTGCGGCGACGTCCCCGGCGGGAAGGGGCTCGGGCGTGGGCGTCGATGCGGCCCTCGCGGTCCGTTCCACGGTGAGGCGCTCCTTCCGTTTCACCCCACCCTTCGCCGTCCCGCGAGCCGCTGTCTGTGACCGGGGCCACGCGGGGGACGATTCACAGGATTTTCTGAAGAACCAAGAGGGGTCAGGAGGAACCATACGAGCCGCATCCGGTCACCCGCGGGCGCGGAGCGCCGGGCGGCCCCTCGAACGGGTGACACCCGTGCGGCTGCCCGGCACCGGTAATTCGCGTGGTCGCAAAGCCCTGTTGAGGCAGGATGGTGGGCATGACTACCGCGGCCAGCGTGTTCGACAGTCGTCCCGTGGTCCTGGACCGGCGCCACGGGCCGTACGGCGAAGTGGTCCTGCGCCGGCACGGCGAGCTGCTGCAGATCATCGCCAACGGCTGCTTCCTGATGGACACCTCCGACGGGCGCTCGGAGCGGTTGCTCGTGGACGCCGCGCGCGAGGCTCTGGACGGGCGGGCGCAGCCGGCGGTGCTGATCGGCGGGCTCGGCGTCGGCTTCTCGCTCGCCCATGCCGCGAAGGACCCCCGGTGGGGGCGGATCACGGTCGTGGAGCGGGAACCGGCCGTCGTCGCGTGGCATCGGGAGGGGCCGCTGTCCGCGCTCTCCGCCGCCGCGTTCGCCGATCCGCGCACGACGATCGTCGAGAGCGATCTCGTCGCGTACGTCAATGAGACTTCCGACACGTTCGACGCGCTGTGCCTGGACATCGACAACGGCCCCGGCTGGACCGTCGACAAGGGCAACGAGGGGCTCTACTCACCGGCCGGACTCGCAGGCTGCGCAAGGGTGTTGAGGCCGGGCGGGGTACTGGCCGTCTGGTCGGCGCAGCCCTCTGCGGAATTCGAGGGATCCTTGTGGAATGCCGGGTTCCAACGGGTGCGTACCGAAGAGATCCCGGTTGCCCGGGGCGTTCCGGACGTCGTTCACCTTGCCGTCCGCCCTGGATAGCGAGTGCGCCTCCTGTCCCCGTAATGTGCATCCCTGACGCGGATCATTCAAGCGTCAATCGCAGTCATGGGATCACCCCACTGGTTCCGGAAAGCACACAGGGGCGGGCGATGGAGCAGACACACACCTCCCAAAACGGCACGGCGACGGCCACTCCGGGCGCCCAGCGCCGGGTTCTGGTCGTCGAGGACGACCCCACGATCGTCGACGCCATCGCGGTTCGCCTGCGCGCCGAGGGGTTCCTCGTGCAAACAGCGGGCGACGGTCCGGCGGCCGTCGACACCGCCGAGGCCTGGCAGCCCGACCTGCTGATCCTCGACATCATGCTGCCCGGCTTCGACGGTCTGGAGGTCTGCCGGCGCGTGCAGGCGGCCCGGCCGGTGCCGGTGCTGATGCTCACCGCGCGGGACGACGAGACCGACATGCTGGTCGGCCTCGGGGTCGGCGCCGACGACTACATGACCAAGCCGTTCTCCATGCGGGAGCTGGCGGCACGCGTGCACGTGCTGCTGCGGCGGGTGGAGCGGGCGGCCATCGCGGCCTCCACGCCCCGCTCCGGCATCCTGCGCCTGGGCGAGCTGGAGATCGACCACGCGCAGCGCCGGGTCCGGGTGCGCAGCGAGGACGTCCACCTCACCCCGACCGAGTTCGACCTCCTGGTGTGCCTGGCGAACACCCCGCGCGCGGTTCTCTCCCGTGAGCAGCTGCTCGCCGAGGTGTGGGACTGGGCGGACGCCTCCGGCACCCGCACGGTCGACAGCCACATCAAGGCGCTGCGCCGGAAGATCGGTGCCGAGCGGATCCGCACCGTGCACGGTGTGGGCTACGCGCTGGAGACCCCGACGCCATGAGCGGCGGGCCGGCCGGACCGAGAGGAGGCCCCGGGGAGGACCCCTGGGGCGCCGTACGCCCGTTCTCGATCAAGACCAAGCTCGGCGCGCTGGTCGTCGTCTCGGTGCTGATCACCACGGGTCTGTCGATCGTCGCGGTGCACACCAAGACGGAGCTGCGCTTCATCACGGTCTTCTCGATGATCGCCACACTGCTCATAACGCAGTTCGTGGCGCACTCGCTCACCGCGCCGCTGGACGACATGAACGCGGTGGCCCGGTCGATATCGCAGGGCGACTACACGCGCCGGGTGCGCGAGAACCGCCGGGACGAGCTGGGCGACCTGGCCGAGACGATCAATGTCATGGCCGACGAGCTGGAGGCCCAGGACCGCCAGCGCAAGGAGCTGGTGGCGAACGTCTCGCACGAGCTGCGCACGCCCATCGCGGGGCTGCGGGCCGTCCTGGAGAACGTCGTCGACGGGTTCGCCGAGCCGGACACCGAGACGATGCGCACCGCGCTGAAGCAGACCGAGCGCCTCGGACGCCTGGTGGAGACCCTCCTCGACCTGTCCCGGCTCGACAACGGCGTGGTCCCCCTGCGCCAGCGCCGTTTCGAGGTGTGGCCGTACCTCTCGGGCGTGCTCAAGGAGGCCAACATGGTCGTCGGAGCGCGCGCGAGCATGACCTCGGGCTCCGGGAACCACACCCGTACCGACGTCCATCTGCATCTGGACGTCTCCCCGCCCGAGCTGACCGCGCACGCCGACCCGGAGCGCATCCACCAGGTGGTGGCGAACCTCATCGACAACGCGGTCAAGCACAGCCCGGCGCACGGCCGGGTGACCGTGAAGGCACGGCGCGGGCCGCAGCCGGAGTCGCTGGAGCTGGAGGTCCTGGACGAGGGGCCCGGCATTCCGCGCTCGGAGTGGCACCGCGTCTTCGAGCGCTTCAACCGCGGGGCCGTACGGCGGCCGCACGGTCCGGGCAGCGACGGCGGTACGGGACTGGGCCTGGCGATCGCCCGATGGGCGGTGGATCTGCACGGCGGCCGGATCGGTGTGGCCGAATCCGACCGTGGCTGCAGGATTATCGTCACTCTCCCGGGGCTTTCATCCGTGCCAAGTTGACGTAAAGTTCGATCCGGAGCCTCAAGATCCACCTGTGGTGGCACAGCCGTCCGCGCAGCCGGACACGTGTGATCAGGTGCGGCCCCCGCGCATGTCGCGCCGGGCGCCGGAGCGAGGTGATCTCCGGCACGGCGGAGCCATGCCCGGTCCAGTCCTCTCGCAGCGCAACCACGCTTGTTTCCCGCCATATCAAGCCCTGAAACCCAGTTTTTGATGTGACTTACGCGACGATGGACCGGCCCGACCTGACCTTCGCGGTCTTGGAGGCGTAGCCTTTGTTTCCGCTGTCCATCACCTTGTGAAGCGGAAGAGGGCGGTTGCCGCCGTGTCGCCACAGTCCCCCAGTAATTCGAGTATCTCGACCGACGCAGACCAAGCGGGCAAGAACCCCGCGGCCGCGTTCGGACCGAACGAGTGGCTCGTCGACGAGATCTATCAGCAGTACCTCCAGGACCCGAATTCGGTAGACCGTGCCTGGTGGGACTTCTTCGCCGACTACAAGCCGGGAGCGCCCGCCGCCTCGGCTCCGGCGGGTACCGCGGCCGCGGGGGCCGCGGGCACCACCTCCACGGCACCCGCGCCGGCCCAGCCGGCGGCTCCGGCGCCCGCCGCGGCCGCTCCCGCCGCCCCGGCACCCGCCGCGTCGGCTCCGGCCGCCCCGGCCGCGCCCGCCGCTCCCAAGGCCGCAGCGCCCGCACCTGCGCCCGCGAAGCCCGCCGCCGCTCCGGCCCCGGCCGCCGCGAAGCCGGCCGCCGCGGCCGCCAAGGCCGCGCCCGCCGCCGCGGGCCCGGAGGGTCCCGAGCTGGTCACCCTGCGTGGCCCCGCCGCGGCCGTCGCGAAGAACATGAACGCCTCGCTGGAACTGCCGACGGCCACCTCGGTCCGCGCGGTCCCGGTGAAGCTGCTCTTCGACAACCGGATCGTCATCAACAACCACCTGAAGCGCGCCCGGGGCGGGAAGATCTCCTTCACGCACCTGATCGGCTTCGCGATGGTGCAGGCCATCAAGGCCATGCCGTCGATGAACCACTCGTTCGGCGAGAAGGACGGCAAGCCGACCCTGGTCAAGCCGGCCCACGTCAACCTGGGCCTCGCCATCGACCTGGTCAAGCCCAACGGCGACCGCCAGCTCGTCGTCGCGGCCATCAAGAAGGCCGAGACGCTGAACTTCTTCGAGTTCTGGCAGGCCTACGAGGACATCGTCCGTCGCGCCCGCGACAACAAGCTGACGATGGACGACTTCACCGGCGTCACGGTCTCCCTGACCAACCCCGGCGGCCTCGGCACGGTCCACTCGGTCCCCCGCCTGATGCCCGGCCAGTCGGTCATCCTGGGCGTCGGCTCCATGGACTACCCCGCGGAGTTCCAGGGCACCAGCCAGGACACCCTGAACAAGCTCGGCATCTCGAAGGTCATGACGCTCACGTCGACCTACGACCACCGGGTGATCCAGGGCGCCGCCTCCGGCGAGTTCCTGCGCAGTGTCGCGAACCTGCTGCTCGGCGAGAACGGCTTCTACGACGACATCTTCGAGGCCCTGCGCATCCCCTACGAGCCGGTCCGCTGGCTCCGGGACATCGACGCCTCGCACGACGACGACGTCACCAAGGCCGCCCGCGTCTTCGAGCTGATCCACTCCTACCGGGTCCGCGGCCACGTCATGGCCGACACCGACCCGCTGGAGTACAAGCAGCGCAAGCACCCCGACCTGGACATCACCGAGCACGGCCTCACCCTGTGGGACCTGGAGCGCGACTTCGCCGTCGGCGGCTTCGCCGGCAAGTCGATGATGAAGCTGCGCGACATCCTCGGGGTGCTGCGCGACTCGTACTGCCGCACCACCGGCATCGAGTTCATGCACATCCAGGACCCGAAGCAGCGCAAGTGGATCCAGGACCGCGTGGAGCGCCCGCACTCCAAGATGGAGCGCGAGGAGCAGCTGCGGATCCTGCGCCGCCTGAACGCGGCGGAGGCCTTCGAGACCTTCCTGCAGACGAAGTACGTCGGCCAGAAGCGCTTCTCCCTGGAGGGCGGCGAGTCCGTCATCCCGCTGCTCGACGCGGTCCTGGACTCGGCCGCCGAGTCCCGCCTCGACGAGGTCGTCATCGGCATGGCCCACCGCGGCCGCCTCAACGTCCTCGCCAACATCGTCGGCAAGTCGTACGCGCAGATCTTCCGCGAGTTCGAGGGCAACCTCGACCCGAAGTCGATGCACGGCTCCGGCGACGTGAAGTACCACCTGGGCGCCCAGGGCACCTTCACCGGCCTGGACGGCGAGCAGATCACGGTCTCGCTGGCCGCGAACCCGTCCCACCTGGAGACGGTCGACCCGATCATCGAGGGCATCAGCCGCGCCAAGCAGGACATCATCAACAAGGGCGGCACGGACTTCACCGTCCTGCCGGTCGCCCTGCACGGTGACGCGGCCTTCGCGGGCCAGGGCGTGGTGGCCGAGACCCTGAACATGTCGCAGCTGCGCGGCTACCGCACCGGCGGCACGGTCCACATCGTCATCAACAACCAGGTCGGCTTCACGGCGGCCCCCGAGTCGTCGCGCTCCTCCATGTACGCGACCGACGTGGCCCGCATGATCGAGGCCCCGATCTTCCACGTGAACGGCGACGACCCGGAGGCCGTGGTCCGTGTGGCCCGCCTGGCCTTCGAGTTCCGTCAGGCGTTCAACAAGGACGTGGTGATCGACCTCATCTGCTACCGCCGCCGCGGTCACAACGAGTCGGACAACCCGGCCTTCACCCAGCCGCTGATGTACGACCTGATCGACAAGAAGCGCTCGGTGCGCAAGCTCTACACCGAGTCCCTGATCGGTCGCGGCGACATCACCCTGGAAGAGGCCGAGCAGGCCCTGCAGGACTACCAGGGCCAGCTGGAGAAGGTCTTCACCGAGGTCCGCGAGGCCACCGCGCAGCCGGCCGCCGCTCCCGCCCACGAGCCGCAGGACGGCTTCCCGGTGGCGGTCCCGACGGCCATCTCCACGGAGGCCGTCAAGCGCATCGCCGAGTCCCAGGTCAACATCCCGGACTACTTCACCGTCCACCCGCGTCTGCTGCCGCAGCTGCAGCGCCGGGCGGCGATGATCGAGGACGGCACGATCGACTGGGGCATGGGCGAGACCCTGGCCATCGGCTCGCTGCTGATGGAGGGCACTCCGGTGCGCCTGTCCGGCCAGGACTCCCAGCGCGGCACCTTCGGCCAGCGCCACGCGGTCCTGATCGACCGGGAGACCGGCGCGGACTACACCCCGCTCCTCTACCTGTCCGAGGACCAGGCCCGCTACAACGTCTACAACTCGCTGCTCTCCGAGTACGCGGTGATGGGCTTCGAGTACGGCTACTCGCTGGCCCGTCCGGACGCGCTGGTGATGTGGGAGGCGCAGTTCGGTGACTTCACCAACGGCGCCCAGTCGGTCATCGACGAGTACATCTCGGCGGCCGAGCAGAAGTGGGGCCAGACGTCCGGCGTCACGCTGCTCCTCCCGCACGGCTACGAGGGCCAGGGCCCGGACCACTCCTCGGCCCGCATCGAGCGCTTCCTCCAGCTCTGCGCCCAGAACAACATGACGGTGGCCATGCCCACCCTCCCGTCGAACTACTTCCACCTCCTGCGGTGGCAGGTGCACAACCCGCACCACAAGCCGCTGGTCGTCTTCACCCCGAAGTCGATGCTGCGCCTCAAGGCGGCGGCCTCGAAGGCGGAGGAGTTCACGAGCGGGCAGTTCCGCCCCGTCATCGGCGACGCGTCGGTGGACCCGGCCGCGGTCCGCAAGGTCGTCTTCTGCACCGGCAAGGTCTACTACGACCTGGAGGCCGAGCGGCAGAAGCGCGGCGTCACGGACACCGCGATCATCCGCCTTGAGCGCCTGTACCCGCTGCCGGGTGCGGAGCTCCAGGCCGAGGTCAACAAGTACCCGAACGCCGAGAAGTACCTGTGGACCCAGGAGGAGCCGGCGAACCAGGGTGCCTGGCCGTTCATCGCGCTCAACCTGATCGACCACCTGGACCTGGCGGTCGGCGCGGACGTCCCGGCCGGCGAGCGCCTGCGCCGCATCTCCCGCCCGCACTCCTCGTCCCCGGCGGTGGGTTCGGCCAAGCGCCACCAGGCCGAGCAGGAGCAGCTGGTGCGCGAGGTCTTCGAGGCCTGAGCCTGAGGCCCTTGCCGAAGGGCCCGGTCCCCGTCACGGGGCCGGGCCCTTCGGCGTTCGCTCCGGACCCCGGTCTCGGGGCGCGGCCCCTGTTGTTCAGTACGTCGGGCGTCCGCGAGCCCTGCCCGCCGAGGGGTCACGGGGTCGGCGCTCCGTCCAGCGTGCGCGCACCGTCTCGACGTACGCCTGCGCGCGCGCCGTGTGGTCCCGGGGAGCAGGGTGCTCGGCAAGGCGTTCGTGGGCGGCGGCCATCTCGTCGACGAACCGCCTGCCCGCCGCCGTCAGGTCGGACGAGCCGGCCAGCGCCGGCAGGGCAGCCCCGACCTGGGCCTGACATCGCGCGTACTGCGCCCACGCGGCCCCGCTCCGTGCCGGGTCGGCGGTGAGCGCCCGGCGCTGGAAGAAACCGGCCAGCGCGAGGTGCGCGTACGTGCCCTGGAGCAGACCCTCGTACGGCCGTGGGTCCGCGCGCCAGGGCGCGAAGTACCGGGCCACCGGTCCCGCCCGATGCAGCTCCACCATCTCGCTCAGCGCCGCCAGCTTGGTGTGCTGGAGCTCGTGGACGAGCGTCGCGGCGCAGGCCACCGGGGTCAGCGGGACGCTGCAGAGCAGGGCTCCGAACGCCTCGCGCACGGTCCCGCTGCAGCCGGCCCGGCGTCCCGCCCCCGGCGGCAGCTCCATCGGCACCACGCACCGCAGCAACGCCCCCGCTTCCGCGAGCCGGCCCGCCCCGCCCGTGCGGAGTACCGCTGCCGTGCCCGACCAGGTCCGCAGCCACCGCTTCCGCTCGGCGTCGTCCAGGTCCGCCGGGCCGCTGAGCGCGTACGGGCCGGGTTCGCGGGGCGGGACGCGGTAGGGGTCGAGGTCGTCCAGGGGCATGGGGGCGGCGCCCGGAACCAGTCCCGGGAGCGTGTACGCCGAGGTCCAGGCAGGCGAGCCGGACAAGGCACCGCTGCCGACCTCCAGGAGGACGGTCGTCCGGACGGCCGCCTGCCGGAGTGTCATCCGCCCTTGCGCGTACGTCGCTTGGACGCGTTCGCCCTCCGTGTGCAGCGCCCCCAGCGACGGAAGCACGAGGACCCCGTCCCGAGCCGTCAGTTCCGTGGTGAACGGGATTCCGGCACGGGCCGCCGCCACCGCCGCCACGGCGCCGAAGTGGGCCAGGTCGAGCGCGAGTTCGCGGCGCTGTGCGTCGGTGGGCGGGCCGGTGCGCGGGTCCAGGGCGGTCAGGCAACGGCGGGCCCAGGGGCCGAGCAGCGGATGACCGAGTGCGGTCCGGGCCGGCGAGCCGGAAGCCGTGGCCCGGTCCGCGGCCGTGAGCAGCGCCCAGTCCTCCCGCAGCCGTGCCTTCGCCGTCGGCGGGCAGAGCGCGGGATCCGCGGCCTGCGCCGCGTCCAGCACCGCGCGCAGCAGGAGCAGCCGCCGGGTGTCCTGGTCCCGGACCAGCAGGGCGAGCGTGTCGGCACCGCCCTCCGTGCGCCCGAGTTCGGCGAGGGCCGTTTCCGGGACCGCCGGAAAGATCACGGGGTGCCCCCTTCGCGCGCGGCCAGGGCGGGTTTCGTGTCCGCGGCGAGCCGACCGGCCACATGCCGGATGAAACGCTCCAGGTCGGCGCAGTACACCGAGGGATTGCGGAAGCCGTGTCCGGCCCGGTACCGGTGGGCGTAGTGGCCGCCGCCGCACACGGTCAGCAGCGGGCAGGCCCGGCACGCGTCGGCGAGGGCGGACCGGCCCGCCTGCCGGGCCGCGACCCCCGGGTGCCGCAGCGCCTCGTCGAAGGCGTGCCGGAAGACGTCCAGTCCGGTGCGGGCGGCGCCCTCGTACGCCGACTTCAGCGAGTCGACCTGTTCGATGGACCCGTCCGTCTCCACCACCAGCGCGTCGAAGGGCGCCAGGCCGAGGGATTCACCGGCCGCCGGCAGGCCCAGCAGCAGGGCCAGGCACTCCTCGAAGAGCCGTATCCGGGTCTCCCGGCGCCCGGCCGACCACCAGCGGTCGAAGACGGCACACAGCCAGTCGCCGTGGCGGGTGCCCTCCAGGTGCGGCGGCGGGACGGACCAGTTGCCGTGCGGGAGGAGCAGGTCCAGCGCCGGCGGACGGAGTTCGAGGAGGCTGTCGTACGTCTCCACCGGATCCAGTGTCGGGTCCACGACGGTCAGGATGCCGGCGTACGACGTGGGGAAGCGGTCGGCGACCAGGCGCGCTCCGCGGGCCGCGGCGGGCCAGGACGGGCGGCCGGCGTGGTCGACACGGCGTGCGTTGTGCCGGGCGCGGCCGCCGTCGAGGCTGATGCCGATCCGGATGCCGTGCCGGGCCAGGACGGTCAGGCGTTCCTCGGTGAGGAGCGTGGCGTTGGTCTGGACGGTGGGCCGGACCGTGCAGTCGGCGGGCACCCGCGAACGTACGGCGTCGGTGAAGCGGGCGAGGGTAGCGGCGCCCGCCAGCAGGGGTTCTCCGCCGTGCAGGACCAGGGCGATGGTGGTGAGGCCGTGGCTGCGGGCGTGTTCGGCGATGCGGTCGGCGGTGCGGTCCAGGACGGCGGGCGGGGCGGCGGCCGGGCGGCCGCGCCAGCTGTGGTCGGGGCCCTCGTAGAGGTAGCAGTAGGTGCAGGCCAGGTTGCAGCGGCCGTGCACCTTCACGATGAACTGCCGGAAGGGGCGACCGGTCGCAGACACTCCAGCACCCCCATGCCGTACGCCTTCATCCGTGGTACCGCCTGTGTCCGGCCGCATTCCCGGCCGGGGACCGGACGCAAACCCGATGAGCCCGAAGCCGTCTCTTTCCGCTCCCGTGCGACCGGACGAAACCGGCTTTCACGGCGCCCGGTGGCTCACAAGGCGCCCGTCCGGTGGCTCACAGCGCGTTGTTGAAGCCCCAGAGCATCTCGCTCGGCCGTTCCGCCCGTTCGCGCAGCCCTTCCAGCACGTCGCGCAGGACCGGGTGCTGAACGGTCCTCAGCTCCTCCAGGTCCAGGCCCAGCAGGTCCGGCAAGGGCTCACCGGCCGAGGGCCCGTCCGCCACCGGTGCCGCCTCGTCCCGTGCGTTCATGGCCGCGTCCATCTCCCCGCCCATCTCCCGGTTCCTCTCCCTCGACCGCTCCGGTGGGTGCCGCCCACCCGGGCGGCGCCGGCCGCATTGCCGTGTCGGCGGCCGTCGGCACCCCCGTGCCCAGCATGCCCTCCGGCAGCCGCGACCACTCCGTGCGGGCGGCTCACGCCGTGCCGTCCGCGGTGTCCCCTCCACAGGGAAGGAGTCCTTCCCCCGCCGGACGAGCCCTACCCTTCACCGGCACACCTTTGCCGTCCGCCTAGGCTGGTAGACGCCCACCACCGGGCACCCACACTTGCACGCAGCAGGAGAGCGACCCATGTATTTCACCGACCGAGGCATCGAGGAACTGGAGAAGCGGCGCGGCGAGGAAGAGATCACCTTCGAGTGGCTCGCGGAACAGCTCCGCACGTTCGTCGACCTGAACCCCGACTTCGAGGTCCCGGTGGAGCGCCTGGCGACATGGCTGGCCCGGCTGGACGACGAGGACGAGGAGTAGGGAAGAAGAGCACCGCCCCGTACCGGTCCCGTCCCCGGGGTCGGCCCGCCGGTCAGTCGCGGGGCAGCACCGTCTCGTACGACAGCTCCAGCGCCCCGTGCACCATGAGCACCGCCCCCACCGCCGCCCATCCCGCGCTGCGCCGCCGCACGCCCCACGCGGCGGCCGGCACCCCCACCGCCATCTCGGCCAGGGCCAGCCGGTGGGCTCTCGTCATGCCTTCACCGCCCGGCCGTGTGCGCGTACCGGCCCCCGGACGCCGGGAGACGGCCCTGTAAGCATCCGTCGACATGGACATACGGTAAGCAATTCCTCCACTTACCGCGCTGTTTGATGGCTTGTACGGGCTCCCGAACCCCTTCCAGCCCCTTCCCGGGTCAACCTCGGCCCCAATCGCCCACCCGAAAGGGTGTCTTGACTTACAACGCCCACGATATATCGTGTTTCACGGAAGACGCGATATGGCGCGAGCCGTGCGATCGCGTCCGCGTCCAGCCGCCACGCCGGCTGTCGTGTCCGGTACGAGGAGGTCCGCACCATGTCCAAGTCCGAGTGGTCCGTCGCCGAGCCCAGCAAGCTCGACTTCGACACCCCCGTGAGCGACCTGCACGTCCGCGTCGTCAACGGAACAGTGAACGTCGTGGGCACCGACGAGGGTTCCACTCGTCTGGAAGTCTCCGAGATCGAGGGCCCGCCCCTGATCGTCACGCACGAGGGCGGCACCCTCACGGTGGCCTACGAGGACCTGCCCTGGAAGGGCTTCCTCAAGTGGCTCGACCGCAAGGGCTGGCGGCGCAGCGCGGTGGTCTCGCTCGCCGTCCCGGCGGACACCCGCGTGGAGGTGGGCGTGGTCGGCGCGGCCGCCGTCGTCTCCGGGATCAGCGGCACCTCGGTGGTCAAGGGCGTCACCGGCGACACCACCCTGGTCGGCCTCTCCGGCGAGGTCCGCGCGGACACGGTGTCCGGAAACCTGGAGGCCCAGGCCGTCACCGGCAACCTGCGGTTCAACTCCGTCTCCGGGGACCTGACCGTCGTCGAGGGCTCGGGCCCCGCCGTGCGCGCCGACTCGGTCAGCGGCTCCATGATCATCGACCTGGATCCGGACGGCCCGACCGACGTCCGGCTGACCAGCGTCTCCGGGGAGATCGCCATCCGTCTGCCGCACCCGGCCGACGCCGAGGTCGAGGCCAACACCGCGAGCGGCACGATCTCCAACGCGTTCGACGGACTGCGCGTGCACGGCCAGTGGGGCGCCCACAAGATCACCGGCCGCCTCGGCGCGGGCACCGGCAAGCTCCGCGCCACCACGGTCTCCGGCTCCATCGCCCTGCTGCGCCGCCCGCCCAAGGAGGACGGCGACGAACGGACGGCCTGGGCGGCCGAGCCACCCACGGGACCGAAACAGCCGGCCGCCCCCACGGCACCCACCACCGGCTCCGGCCCCGCGACCCCGGCCGACAGCACGACCGGTGGCGCATCCGGCGGCATGACCGGCGGCACGACCGACAAGAAGGTGCTCTGACATGCCTCCCGTCTTCGCCCACGGCCGCCTCCGCCTCTACCTCCTCAAGCTGCTGGACGAGGCGCCCCGCCACGGCTACGAGGTGATCCGCCTGCTGGAAGAGCGCTTCCAGGGCCTGTACGCCCCGTCGGCGGGCACCGTCTACCCCCGCCTCGCCAAGCTGGAGGCCGAGGGCCTGGTCACGCACACCACCGAGGGCGGCCGCAAGGTCTACGCCATCACGGACACCGGCCGCGCCGAACTCGCCGACCGCAGCGGCGAGCTGGCCGACCTGGAGCTGGAGATCCGCGAATCGGTCGCCGAACTCGCCGCCGAGATAAGGGCCGACGTGCGCGGCGCGGCCGGTGATCTGCGCCGCGAGGTCCGCGCCGCCGCCTCCGAGGCCCGGCACGGCGCCGGGGCGGCCACCGGGGAGTACGGCGACCCCGGTGACAAGGAGTCGTGGCGGGCCGCCAAGGAGGAGATGCGCCGGGTCAAGCAGGAGTGGAAGGAGCAGGCCCGCCGCGCCAAGGACGAGAGCCGCCGGGCCCGTGACGAGGCCCAGCGGGCCCGCCGGCAGGCCCAGGAGGCCCAGGCCCGGGCGCGTGCCCAGGCTCAGGAGGAGATGCAGCGCATCGCCCGCCGGGTGCAGGAGCACGTCCAGGACCACTTCTCGCGCGGCGACTGGCCGACGGGGGTCCGCGAGGGCCTCACCGAACTCGCCAAGGAGTTCGGCGAGTTCGGAAGGGACTATGGAAAGGAGTTCGGCAAGGAGTTCGGCAAGGACTTCGGCTCCGGCGCCCGCACCGAGCCGGATCCCCGAACCGGCCCGGACCTGCGCAAGCCGGCACCCGCACCGACACCGGCCGCCGAGTACTCGCAGACCCAGGATGACTTCCCGGCGCAGTACGTCCCCGCGTGGGCGCACGGCGAGGAGACCGACACCGGCGACCCCGCCCGCGACCTGGACCGGCTCCTGGACCGTTTCCGCGACGACGTCCGCGACACGGCCCGCGACCACGGAGTCACCGCGGACCAGCTCCGCGAGGCCCGCCACCACCTGTCGGCGGCGGCGGCCCGGATCGGAGCGCTGCTGCGCACCCCGAAACCCTGATGAACGGCCGTACGGGTACGGGCGGCACGAGCCCCGCCCCGCCCGGCCGGCCCGCTCAGGAGCTGGTCAGCACGATCTTCCCGAACTGGTCGCCGGACTCCAGCCGTTCGAAGCCCTCGCGGGCGCGGTCGAGCGGGAGCATTGCGTCGATGACCGGGCGTACGCCGGTGGCGGCACAGAAGGCGAGCAGGTCCTCCAGCTCGTCCTTGGTGCCCATGGTCGAGCCCACGACCTTCAGCTCAAGGAAGAAGATCCGGGTCAGCTCGGCGTGCGAGGGGCGGTCGCCGCTGGTGGCACCGGAGATGACGATGGTGCCGCCGGGCCGCAGCGACTTCACCGAGTGGGACCAGGTGGCGGCGCCGACGGTCTCGATGACGGCGTCCACGCGCTGTGGCAGCCGGGCTCCCGGCTCCACGGCTTCCACGGCACCCAGTTCCAGGGCCCGCTTCCGCTTCGCCTCGTCGCGGCTGGTGGCGAAGACCCGCAGCCCGGCGGCCTTGCCGAGCACGATCGCGGCCGTGGCGACACCGCCACCCGCGCCCTGCACGAGGACCGAGTCGCCGGGACGTACGCCGGCGTTGGTGAAGAGCATCCGGTAGGCCGTCAGCCAGGCGGTGGGCAGACAGGCGGCCTCGGCGAACGACAGTTCCCTGGGCTTGGGCAGGATGTTCCAGGTCGGCACGGCGACCCGCTCGGCGAAGGTGCCCTGGTAGCGCTCGGTGAGGATGGACCGGGGCTCGTCCGGCCCGACCCCGTGGCCGCTCTGCCCGATCACGGAGTGCAGGACGACCTCGTTGCCGTCCTCGTCGACACCGGCGGCGTCGCACCCGAGGATCATCGGCAGCCGGTCCTCGGGGAGACCGACGCCGCGCAGGGACCAGAGGTCGTGATGGTTGAGGGAGGCGGCCCGCACATCGACGGTGCTCCAGCCGGGCCGGGCCGAGGGGGCAGGGCGCTCCCCCAACTCAAGGCCGGAGAGCGGCTGGTCGCGGTCGATTCGGGCGGCGTAGACGGCGAACATAGGGCCGACGATAGGTTCCCGGCGCCGGGCGCGAAACCGGGGGCCGCTGTGACACATCCCCTCTTGCGCTCCGTAAGGGGCGCGGGGCTGTGACATTTGCGGCTCCGCCGCGTGGGCGCGAGAAGCCCCCACCCACCGGCTCCCGCCCACGACGCCCACCGCCCCCGGTGCGGGGGCCTGGGGGCGGCAGCCCTCTGCACAACGGTCACGTCGTAGGCACCCGATCGGGTGGGCGGGTGGGCAATGAATGGGCGGGTGGGCAATGAAATGGCCCCGCCCAAAAAGAGCGAGGCCATTCGAGTCACCGCCGGGCAACCCCTTCGGCCCGCGCCGCCGCAGCCACCGCCGCGGTCACCGCAGGCGCAACCCGCTCGTCGAACGGAGACGGAATGACATAGTCGGCGGCAAGATCGTCGCCGACGACCGCCGCCAGCGCCTCCGCCGCCGCGATCTTCATCCCCTCGGTGATCCGGGAGGCCCGCACCTGGAGCGCGCCCGCGAAGATCCCGGGGAACGCCAGCACGTTGTTGATCTGGTTCGGGAAGTCCGACCGCCCGGTAGCCACGACCGCCGCGTACTTGTGGGCGACATCGGGGTGCACCTCGGGGTTCGGGTTGGCCATGGCGAACACGAACGCGCCCTCGGCCATCGAGGCGACGGCCTCCTCCGGGACCGTGCCGCCGGAGACGCCGATGAAGACGTCGGCGCCGGCCAGCGCGTCCTCCAGGGTGCCCTTGATCCCGGCCTTGTTGGTGAACCCGGCGACCTCGCGCTTGACCGGGGTGAGGTCGTCGCGGTCGGCCGAGATGACACCCTTGCGGTCGGCGAGGGCGACGTCGCCGATGCCGGCCTCGACCAGCATCTTCGCGATGGCGACCCCGGCCGCGCCGGCGCCCGAGATCACCGCCCGCAGCTGCCCGATCTCCCGTCGGCTGAGCCGCGCGGCGTTCCGCAGCGCCGCCAGCGTCACGACGGCCGTACCGTGCTGGTCGTCGTGGAAGACGGGGATGTCGACCCGCTCCTGGAGCTTGCGCTCGATCTCGAAGCACCGCGGTGCCGAGATGTCCTCCAGGTTGATCCCGCCGAAGGACGGGGCGAGCCGGACGACGGTCTCCACGATCTCGTCCACGTCGGTGCAGGCCAGGGCGATGGGGACCGCGTCCACGCCGCCGAACTGCTTGAAGAGGATCGCCTTGCCCTCCATCACGGGGAGGGAGGCCTCGGGACCGATGTCCCCGAGGCCGAGCACGGCCGTGCCGTCGGTGACGACGGCCACGACGGACGACTTCCATGTGTAGTCGTTGACCAGCTCGGGCTGTTCCGCGATCGCGGTGCACACGCGCGCGACTCCGGGCGTGTACGCGAGGGAAAGGTCGTCCTTGTCACGGAGCGGCACGGTGGCCTGCACGGCCATCTTGCCGCCGCGGTGCAGCGCGAACACCGGATCGAAGGAATCGAGGGGCTCGGCCCCGCCGTCCTGGTCCGTGGTGCCCGACGCGCTGTCGCTGCGAGGATTGACGATCTCCGCTGCCACTTGTCTTACCCCTTAGGTATGCATGGTTTGAGGGTCGGCCGCTCCCGGTGAGGGAGCGGGCGGGCACCGCGCAGGGCCCGATCACTGTTACGTACGAGTGGCACGTACGAGCACCTGCGCGACGGGCGCGCCGCACACGCGCCCTGAGCCCCGGATGAGGGGTGTAAAGAACCTTCTTACCGGACGGACAGCGCTCCCGACGAGTCGAATAGGCGCAAGGTCACATCACGGATGTCGTAGGTAACCGACAGATGAGCGGCTGGGTGACCGGCAGACGGCCACCGGGCGGGGCCTGGGATGAACCGGCGGTGAACCGAAGATCTTCCGGCCAGAAGGTCGGATTTCCGCAGATGTGCGGGGTGGCGGGTCGAGGAAGGACCGGCCTGACGCGTCTCGGGGGTCACCCGTTATCCGATTTTGACATGGTGGCAGGTCTGCTTGGAGCAATCCCAATGGCAGGATGCCGTAAACCCACGAGGTCGCGACACCCGAAGGTGTGTGTTTCCGTCGACCCATCGGCGTATCGACATATCGGACACATCGGTATATCGGCTTGTCCTACCCACTGCCGGAGGAACCCACCATGACCGCAAGCTCCACCCGTCGTACCACCGTCGCGCGCAACAAGACCGCAGCGTTCGGTGCGATCGCGGTCGCAGGCGCCCTGATTCTCACCGGCTGCGGGGACCAGACGGACAAGGGCAGCGACAGCGGCTCCTCCTCGTCGTCCTCGGCTCCGCTGGCGAGCAAGCTGCCCGCCGACATCCGCAAGGCCGGTGTGATCAAGGTGGGCTCGGACATCGCCTACCCGCCGGTCGAGTACATGCAGAGCGGCAAGGCCGTCGGTGTCGACCCGGACATCGCGGACGCGCTCGGCAAGCAGCTGGGCGTGAAGTTCGACTTCCAGAACGGCAAGTTCGACCAGCTCATCGTGGGCCTGCAGGCCAACCGCTTCAACGTGATCATGTCGGCGATGAACGACACCAAGGACCGCCAGAGCGGCATCGACTCCGACACCGGCAAGAAGGTCGGCACCGGCGTCGACTTCGTCGACTACTTCACCGCCGGTACCTCGATCCTGGTCCAGAAGGGCAACCCGAAGGGCATCAAGTCCCTGGACGACCTGTGCGGCAAGGTCGTGGCCCTGCAGAAGGGCACCACGTCCGAGGGCATCGCCAAGGCGCAGAGCGAGAAGTGCACGAAGGACGGCAACAAGGCCATCAACCTCCAGACCTTCGACACCGACCCCGAGGCGCTGCTCCGTCTGAAGCAGGGCGCCTCCGTCGCCGACCTGAACGACTTCCCGGTGGCCGCCTACAACGCCAAGACCTCCGGCGGCGGCAAGGACTTCGAGGTCGTCGGCGAGCAGATCGAGGCCGGTCCGTACGGCATCGCGGTCGGCAAGGAGAACACCCAGCTGCGCGACGCGATCCAGGCCGCCGTGGCCGCCATCATCAAGAACGGCGACTACCAGAAGATCCTGGAGAAGTGGAACGTCACGCAGGGCGCGGTGACCGAGGCGAAGATCAACGGCGGCTCCTGAGCACTCGGGCACGACTGAAGGGCCGTCACTGTGACTGACACGGTCGACAAGACTCCGGCGCCGTCCGTGCCGCCGGAGCAGATCAAGGCCATCCCGGTGCGCCACTACGGCCGCTGGGTGTCCGGCGTCGTGGTCGTCGCCATCCTGGTGCTGATCGGGATCGCCTTCTCCAACGCGAAGATCAACTACAGCGTCATCCCCGACTACGTCTTCGACCCGAGCATCGTGGCCGGCGCCTGGACCACGCTCTACATCTCCGTGCTGTCCATGGTGCTCGGCGTCACCCTCGGCGTGATCCTGGCGGTGATGCGGCTGTCGTCGAACCCGGTCACCAGCACGGTGTCCTGGTTCTACATCTGGATCTTCCGCGGCACCCCGGTCCTGGTCCAGCTGCTGCTCTGGTACAACATCTCGCTCGTCTTCCCCATCCTGAACCTGGGGTTCTACAAGGACGAGATGAACCAGGTGATGACGCCGGTCCTCACGGCACTGCTGGGGCTCGGCCTGAACGAGGCCGCGTACATGTCGGAGATCGTCCGCGCCGGCATCCAGTCGGTCGACGAGGGCCAGACGGAGGCCTCGCACGCGCTGGGCATGACCCAGGGCCAGACACTGCGCCGGGTGATCCTTCCGCAGGCCATGCGGGTCATCATCCCGCCGACCGGCAACGAGTTCATCAACATGCTGAAGACCTCGTCGCTGGCCTACTCGGTCCAGCTCCCCGAGCTGATCAAGAAGGCCAACGACGTCTCCAGCGCCTCGCTGGCGGTCGTCGAGATGTACTTCGTCGCCTGCATCTGGTACCTGTTCCTGACCACGGTGTTCAGCATCGTCCAGTACTACATCGAGCGCCGTTACGCCCGCGGCTCCTCACGCAACCTCCCGCCGACCCCGTGGCAGCGACTGCGGAAGAATCTGGCCCAGTGGGGTTCGTTCCGTCGCCCGGAGGTGGCCCGATGAGCTCTCTCGCCAAGGACATCACCCCGCCGAGCAGCGGCGCCCCGATGGTCAAGGCCGAGGGCGTGCACAAGTCGTTCGGTCTCGCGCACATCCTCAAGGGCATCGACCTTGAGGTGCTGCCGCGCGAGGTGTTCTGCCTGATCGGCCCGTCCGGTTCCGGCAAGTCCACGTTCCTGCGGTGCATCAACCACCTGGAGAAGATCAGCGCCGGCCGGCTGTACGTCGACGGCGGTCTGGTCGGCTACCGCCAGCACGGCGACAAGCTCTACGAGCTGAAGGAGAAGGAGGTCGCGGCGCAGCGGCGGGACATCGGCATGGTGTTCCAGCGCTTCAACCTCTTCCCGCACATGACCGCCCTGGAGAACGTCATGGAGGCGCCGCTCCAGGTCAAGCGGGAGTCCAAGGCGGTGGCCCGTGAGCGGGCCGAGCGCCTGCTGGACCGGGTCGGCCTCGGTGACCGTACCGGGCACTACCCGGCGCAGCTCTCCGGCGGCCAGCAGCAGCGCGTCGCGATCGCCCGCGCGCTGGCCATGCAGCCGAAGCTGATGCTCTTCGACGAGCCGACCTCCGCGCTCGACCCCGAGCTGGTCGGTGAGGTCCTGGACGTGATGCGGGACCTGGCCGAGGACGGCATGACGATGATCGTCGTCACGCACGAGATGGGCTTCGCCCGCGAGGTCGGCGACAGCCTGGTCTTCATGGACGACGGCGTGGTGGTCGAGTCCGGCCACCCGCGCGACGTCCTGACCAACCCCCAGCACGACCGGACGAAGTCGTTCCTGTCGAAGGTGCTGTAGCCGTAGGACATGGAAGGGGCGGTACGAGGTGCTCGTACCGCCCCTTCCGGCTGTCTGCCTGCCCGGCTACTTGAGGGCGAGCAGCAGCGTGTCCGAAGGCGAGCACCACACCGCCCGCGCCTCCCCGAACCCCTTGTCGCGCAGCACGCGCGCGTGCCAGGCGGCCGAGGGCATGTCGCCGTCGGCGTGCTCGCCGTAGATCTCGAAACGGCGGGCCGTCGGCCCGGCGAGCACCGGGTCCTGGGCCGCCAGCTGCCACCACTCGGCCCAGTCCAGGGCCCCCGCCGCCTTGGCCTGATCCATCCGGCGATGCCGCTGCGCCCGTTCCGCGGCGTTGATCCGGGGCGTGCTGTCGTCGATCATGTGGTCCGCGTTCATGAAGACACCGCCGTCGCGGACGAGTCCCGCGACCTGACCGTAGAGGGCCGCGAGGGGTTCGCTGTGCAGCCAGTGCAGGGCCGTGGCGGTCAGGACCGCGTCGTACGAGTCGTACGGCAGCCGCGCGGTCCACTCCGGGTCCGTGAGGTCGGCGGTGACGAACGTGACCCGGCCGTCGCCCGCGAAGGTGCCCTCGGCGATGGCGAGGAGAGCCGGGTCGAGGTCGACCCCGGTGCTCACCGCGTCCGGGAGGCGGGCGAGCAGGCGGGCGGTGATGGTGCCGGTGCCGCACGCGAGGTCGAGGACCCGGGGTGCCGTACCGACGAGTGCCTCCACCATGTCGAGCATGATCCGGAACCGCTCCTCGCGGTCCGGCATGTACCACTCCTGCTGCCGGTCCCAGCTCTCCTGCCAGGCGCCCCAGTCGGCCCCGGTCGTGGTCGTCGGCGCGTCCGTCATGGCAACCCTCCACCGCACAAGTCCCGTAATACCCTGGAAGGACGACCGGCTGTTACCCGACCGCACGACCGACCATAGAGTGCCCGCGTAAGGACTACAAGTGGAACTGGCCTATTACTCGGATTACGCCGTCCGGCTCGTCAACAGCGAGGAACCGGGCCGGGGCAAGGACTCCCTGACCTCGGTGGAGGCCGTCCGCGATCTCTTCGGCGGCAACCAGCAGGCCGCCCGGCGCGCCACCGACGCCGACCTCACCCGCTTCCGCTCGGTCCGGGCCCGGCTGCGCGCGGTCTTCGAGGCGGCCGACAAGGGCGAGGAGACCCTCGCGGTGGACCTGCTGAACTCGCTTCTCCTGGAGTTCCCGGTGAGCCCGCAGATCTCCGGGCACGACTTCCGGGACGAGGACGGGCGCCCGCTGTGGCACATGCACCTGGCCGACCACCCCTCCAACGCCACCGCCGGCTACACGGCGATCGCGGCGATGGGCCTGGCCTTCCACCTCACCGAGTACGGCGTCGACCGCCTCGGCCTGTGCGAGGCGGCGCCGTGCCGCAACGCCTACCTCGACACCTCGACCAACCGCTCCCGGCGCTACTGCTCGGACCGCTGCGCGACCCGCGCCAACGTGGCCGCCTACCGGGCCCGCAAACGCCTGGAGGCGGAACGCCCCGACCGGCCCGAACGATCGGCCAGCACCGGCCTGGCGGCCGAGAGTGCCCAGCGCGCCAGCGCCAGCGGCGAACGCTGATCCGCCCTGCGCGGCCGCCAGCGGAACAGGGCCCGGCCGAGGATGAGCTCCTCCGGCACGGTCCCGTAGTCCGTGCTGTCGCCGCCCGCGTAGGCGTTGTCCCCGAGCACCCACCAGCCGCCCTCGCGCGGCTCCACGGCCCGCTTGACGACCAGCAGGTCCTGCTGGAACGGATGGCGCAGGACGACGACGTCACCGGCCCGCACCCTGGCCCCGTACCGCACCAGGAGCTGATCCCCCTGGTACAGCGTGGGCACCATGGACGGGCCGGTCACCTCGGCCAGCCCGAAGAGCACGGCGCCCCTCCCCCGCTCGGTCTCCTGCGACAGCTCCGGCATCCCCGGCACCTCCCCGGTCCGTTCCTCCACCAGTCCCAGTCTGACCCTGGACTTTTGTCCTAAGCCCATGGGGGCACTCGCGAAAACACGCTTCCCAGGGAGTAATGTCCCACCTGAGAAGACGATCACGAGGAAGGAATGCTCCATGCTTTCCCGCCTGTTTGCCCCCAAGGTCAAGGTCAGCGCGCACTGCGACCTGCCCTGCGGTGTGTACGACCCGGCCCAGGCCCGCATCGAGGCGGAGTCGGTGAAGGCCGTGCAGGAGAAGATGGCCGCCAACGACGACCCGCACTACCAGGCACGCGCCACCGTCATCAAGGAGCAGCGTGCCGAGCTCGCGAAGCACCACGTCTCGGTGCTCTGGAGCGACTACTTCAAGCCCCCGCACTTCGAGAAGTACCCCCAGCTGCACCAGCTGGTCAACGACACCCTGAAGGCCCTGTCCGCCGCCAAGGCGTCCACGGACCCGAAGACCGGCGAGAAGGCCCTGGAGCTCATCGCCGAGATCGACAAGATCTTCTGGGAGACCAAGAAGGCCTGATCTTTATTCACACCTTCTGACCTGCGATTACTTTCGTTGCAGAGTCTCCGAGTCCGCACCCGGCCCGCAGGCCGCCGAGAACGGCGTCCACGACGGTCCGGGTGCGGTCTTTTTCGCCCGGCCACAGACGGACGGGGATCCACGGCGCCGGCTCAGCGGGCAGACCGTGCGGCACCGATCCGCTCCGTCGCCCCATGAGGCTCCGTCAGCGGCGAAGGCCGGCTGGGACTTCGCCGCCCGCAACAGCCCCGGCCATCCCCGGGTGGCCCGCGCCGCAGGCCCGGTGAGGACGACCAGCCCGTGTCGGCCACGCAGCCTGCTGCTACGCCTGTCCAGTGAGCGTTCCGGAGTTCCGGCCGCCACCCGGGCCGGCGTCCCTTCGTGCCCGGCTGCCTCGCCCGACCACGCCACCCTCGCCTTCCTGACGAAATGACAGAAAACCCTATTGCCGCCTCTTCCGATATGTCATGGTGGGACGAGATTCTTCGGGGGGAGACGGGGATGGAGTACTTTGTCGCGCTCGTCGCGAAAGCGATCATCGGCGGCATCGCCAAGAGCGCGACAGATCTGGCCATCAAACAGGTGCGTGCACGGTGGCGAGATTCCACGCAGAGGCCTCTGCCGGGCACACTGAGCCGGGAGCGACGGCAGACGCCGGGCGTCCCAGCGGGCCCGGCGCACGCAGTGCACAGTTCCCACGCCCCCGTGTCCGTCGGCAGCAAGCCGTCGAAAGTGCTGGTGTATCCCACGGTTCGGACCGAGACCGGGATCGGATCGAAGGCTCCCGGGCTGGTTCACGATGCGCTGACCGAAGTCCCCGACCTCGTCGAATACGCCGTGATCTCCACCGCCATGGGCGGCGTCGAGGTCTCGTCGGCCCGGCTCGGGGATCGCCCTGCGATCGTCGTACGGTTCGAGGCCCACGCGGGACACCTCGACGCATTCGCCTACCTGCACGCGCTGGTTCCGACCACCGACAACGCACCCGGTTTCGAGGTGAGGATCGCCCGTTTCGGCTGGCGCCCCGAGGCCAGCCGCCCGAACCAGGGGTCGTTTGCCACCTGGCAATACGTCAATCTCGGCGAACTTGACTATCCGGACGACCAGATCGTCGCAGCGGTCGTCGCCTGGTTCGTCGTGAACTGCGTGGAGCTGTACTGGCAGATCAACGGCGAACACGTGGACCTGCTCTCGCAATTCGGACCGGCAAGCAGGACCGGTATCGAGTCGGCACAGCCGCAGCTGAACACCGGGCCCACGCTGGATCGCCACAGCCGCATCGAATCGGAGCTCGCGGAGCTCGAACGCCATGGCTTCGACGTGAAAAAGTGGGAAAGCGAGTTCCTCAGTGTGCAACTGGTCGCCACTCGTGGCGATCTCGAACTCGGTTTCATGCTTGACCGGGACTACCCCGCCAAGGCTCCGATGGTGGTATATGGAAGCCGGGGTGAATGGACACATCTGACGATCGACGCGGCAAGCTGGTCCGCCGACTGCCGCCTCCTCCAGATCGCGGAAGGGTTGGCATGACGGACAACCGCCTGGTCCGGATCTACGAATCCGAACTCGACGTGATCTTCGACGAGACACAGAGCCATTCCGACATCGAAACCGGTGGAAGCCTCTTCGGCCTGTTCAGCCACGGTGGCGATCCCACGGTGCAGTTGGCCACCCGGCCGACCGAGCGAGCGGTGCGAAACCTCCACTCCCTGGAGCTCGATCCTCAGGTGACCTTCGAGATGGAGACCCTCCTCTGGGAACGCTTCGGAACACAGTGTGTGGGAATGTGGCACTCACATCACTCGATTGGGCTGTACGAGCCCAGTTCGGGCGACCGCGAGAGGACGCGCCGATACGGGCTGAAGTTCCAGCGCCCACAGTACGTAGAGGTCATCGCGAACTTAACCGGAGAAGGACGCACCAAGGTCCTGCGCAAGCCTGCTCCCAAAGTCCTGCTCACTCCGTTCTTCTACCTGGACAGCAGGATCCTGTCCCGCTCGAACACCGAATTCCAAGTACTCCCCGGTGAAAGTCCACTACGGCAGGCGCTCAAGGACATCACCCGGAACGCGGACCTGCACGAGACGCTGCGCCCCGCCCCACAGACACCACGCGGCGTGTGCCGGCTGGGCAGCTCCGCCGCGTCGGAAACGGGGCGGCGGCGACCGTCGGAAGCGTCCGGCCGGCCCTCCGACGAGAGCGCACTCGCCTCCGGCCAGTACCTGCCGATCCCCGACCTCGTCGAGTACTTCAACGGATGTGTCCAACCACTGCTCAGTGGACTGCCACAGGACTATGACATCGAGGCCACACCCCTCGCCGAGGAGCGCGGGTTCGAGGTTGCCATCAGTCGACGCCGACACAACGCCAGGATCTCGCTGCTGCTGGCCTGGGACGGCACCTCGCCAGTCGCATTCTCGTGCACGGTCCATCCGCAGTCCGGGCGGGGCCAGGAAATACGGTGGGTCCCGAGGACACCGGATGAGAAATACATGTTGCGAGTACCGCTGAACTGGGGAATCAAGCAGATCGATCGACTTCCATAAAGAAGCGGAAACCGCAATCGAGCCTGCGACGGAAGGCAGGGCAGCGATGACTTGGGAGCCGTACCAGATGTACGGACTGGCGCAGGATCGAGCCCTCCTGCGCAGCGAGTACAGGTCCTTTGATTTCTATGACACGGCAGCGCGTGGGCGGACCTACGTCCACGGGTCCTGGATCAGCAACATGAACAGAACGTACACGCTGCGAGTGTATTTTCCGTCCGGATACCCGGATGAATGTCCGAGCACCTACATCACGTCACCGAGCCCTCTCTTCGGTTGGCTCGGACAACGACGAATCGAGTCGTACGGCACAAATTCCGCCATGCACGTCTGGCAGACCGACCGCCCGGGCTGGACGAAGGTATGCACGTTTCGACCCGATTCCTGGAACGCCAGTATATCGGTCAACAAAGTAATCCGGAAAGGGACGCTGTGGATCGCCGCCTATGAGTGCCACCTTGAGGACGGCAGCCCTATCAGCAGCTTCCTCGTAGAAGCCTGATGCACCGATTTCGAGCACGGGAGGAATCCATGGCCAGCGACAAGCACAGCGACATTCGCGCTTTTCTGGAACAGGCGGCCTCAGGGCGCATGCCGCCGGGCAAGAAGATGGTGATGAACGCCGTGACGGGCAAGTGGGAAGTGCGCAGCGGAAACGAGCGACCCGGCGACCGGGTGGCGCAGGTGGACGCCGAAGACATGAAAGCCTTCTCGTGAACGGCCTGTCCTCGCTTCCCCGCCACCTGGTGCTGGGAGCGGCGGCGTACGGCTCCCTCGCGGCTGCCGCGTCCACGGCACGGCTGCGGCTCGGCATGCGCATCATCGATCAGGGTGACGTCGGCTACGTGGACGGCGCCGTCGGCACCGACGTGCTGGTGTTACCCGAACCTCCGGCCCCCGACTGGGTTCTCGACGAGCCCGGACCGGCAGTGGTGTGCTGGGCCGAGCAGGACGGCGTCCGCGCGCACAGATCGACGCGGCTGGCCGAAGGGCTGGGCGAACGACTCGGTACCAGCGTCATCCCGTCTGGTTCCGTCACATCCGAGCGGATCGGCGCCATCATCGGCGCTGACGCGCTTCAGGACACGTGCGTCGCTGTGCTCGGCCTGGGCTCCGGGGGAAGCTTCATCGTTCGTGAGCTGGCGCGGGCCGGAGTGGGCCGGTTCGTACTGCTCGATGACGATCGTCTTGAGGTCGGCAATGTCTCGCGGCACGAATGCGGTCTCAACGACGTCGGCCGTCTGAAGGTCAACGCCATGCGCGATGTGGTCCATCGCCACCACCCGGGCGCTCGGGTGGTGACCAGCACCACGCGTATCTCCGGGGACACCCGGAGCGAGGTGCGGAGTCTGCTGCGCGGCGAGCGGGTGGACCTGGTCATCTGCGCGACGGACGCCAGAGAGAGCCGGCTGCTGGTGAACCGGCTCTGTCTGCAGGGCGAGTACCCGATGATCATTGGCGGCGTCTACCGACGGGCCTACGGCGGCATTGTGCAGCGGGTGATCCCGGGGCTCACCCCGTGTTACCAGTGCTTCGTCCAGGCACTCCCCCGGGAAGCCGCAGACAACGAGATCAGCAGCCTCCGGGACGCCTCACGCAGCTCCTACACCGACCGCGAGGTGACACCCCAGCCCGGCCTGTCCAGCGACATCGTGCCGATCGCCCTGCTCATGGTCAAACTCGCCCTGCTGGAACTGCTGGACGGCCGATCAGACGCGTTCCGGACACTGAGCGCCGACCTCGTCGCACCGATCTACCAGTGGATCAACCGCCGAGAACTGGCCCACACCTCATGGCAACCGATGGGGGTGAACGTGGACAGCCAAAGCGTACTGCGCTGGTACGGCCTCCTTCTTGAGCGCAACCGCGAGTGCGCCCACTGCGGCTCAGGAACAAGCGCCTAGCCGACAGTCGGGCCCCCGACCCCTACGCGTTCGACGACGATGGCCTATGAGGCGGCGGCCAGTTCCTTGAGCGGGGCTCCCGTCAGGCGGCAGATGCGCCACTCGTCGAGGAACTCCGCACCGAGCGACCGGTAGAAGCCGACCGCCGGCTCGTTCCAGGCCAGCACCCACCATTCGAAGCGCTCGAAGCCGCTGCGCAGGCAGAGCCCGGCGAGGGCGGCGAGCAGGGCCCGGCCGTGGCCGCCGCCGCGGGCGTGCGGGCGTACGTAGAGGTCCTCCAGGTGCATGCCACGGGTTCCGGTCCAGGTCGAGAAACGCGGGAACCACAGGGCGTAGCCCACGAGTTCGCCGGTGGTCGCGTCCTCGGCGACCAGCGCGTAGGCCGCGGGGTGGGCGCCGAACAGCGCCTCGCGCAGTTGTTCCTCGGTGGCCCGGGCCTGCTCCACAGCCCGTTCGTACGCGGCGAGTTCGCGGATCATGGCGCGGATCTCGGGGACGTCGTGCTCGGTGGCGGCGCGGATCATGCAACGGATCATGGGTCACCGGTCCGTCCGTGTCCAGGGCCGTCCGGCCGCACCCGGTCCGGGCACAGGAGCAGTCGGCCGGGCCGAAGACGGCCACCACCGTGACAGCGAACGCGGCCGGGCCGCCGGCGCGGCCGCGTGGACACGTGCGGCGGCTGCGCCGCCTGGCGATGGCCGAGGGCGCCCCCCGACCGCTCACGCCGGCGTCTCTCCCCCACCGTGACGCGATACATGCGGTCCACGCGGTTCTCCGTGCGGCCGTTCACGAGCGCAATCCCGATCACCAAGTCCGTCATCGGCGAGCCGGGTGGTGGAGTCGGGTCGGTCTTCCGTCGGGTGTGGCCACGGGAAGGGCCGGCCGGATGTCCGGCCGGCCCTTCCCGGGTGCGGGCCCTACCGCTCGCCGTGGTCGTCCTCGCCGGCCTCCAGCAGGCCGGCCGCCGCACCCACGATCCGCGGGTCCGGGCTGCCGACGACCTCCTCGTCCTTGTCTGCGTATTCGAAGCGGGCCAGCACGCTGCGCATGGCCTCGACCCGGGCCCGCTTCTTGTCGTTGCTCTTCACCACGGTCCACGGCGCGTACTCCGTGTCCGTCTCGCGGAACATCGCGACCTTCGCGGCCGTGTAGTCGTCCCAGCGGTCCAGCGAGGCCAGGTCCATCGGGCTCAGCTTCCACTGCCGTACCGGGTCGACCTGGCGGATGGTGAAGCGGGTCCGCTGCTCGCTCTGCGAGACCGAGAACCAGAACTTCACCAGGTCCACCCCGTCGTCCACCAGCATCCGCTCGAACAGCGGGGCCTGGCGCATGAAGCGCCGGTACTGGTCGTCCGAGCAGAAGCCCATGACCCGCTCGACCCCCGCCCGGTTGTACCAGGAGCGGTCGAACATCACGATCTCACCAGCGGTCGGCAGGTGTTCGACGTAGCGCTGGAAGTACCACTGACCGCTCTCGCGCTCCGTGGGCTTCTCCAGGGCCACCACCCGCGCGCCACGGGGGTTCAGGTGCTCCGTGAAGCGCTTGATGGTGCCGCCCTTGCCTGCCGCGTCCCGGCCCTCGAAGACGATGACGATCCGGCGTCCCGTCTCCTTGATCCAGGTCTGCAGCTTCAGCAGTTCGATCTGCTGGAGCCGCTTGTGCCACTCGTACTCCTTGCGCTCCATGCGGGACGCGTACGGGTAGTTCTCCCGCCAGGTGTCTATCGGGGATCCGTCCGGGCGGATGAGCACGGGGTCGTCGGGGTCGCTGTAGTCGACCTTCAGATGGGCCACGTCGGCCAGGTCGGACAGCAGGTCCGGCGTCGTCATCCAGTCCTCCTCAGCGGGTCAGCGGGTCAGTGGGTGAGTGGGTGAGTCGGTCAGTGGAACTGCGGCACGATCAGGTAGATGCCGTACGCCACCACCGCCACGCAGGCGACGAGGCACAGCCCTGCCTGGGCGGCCCCGACGGCGCTGGTGCCGCCCTGCTCCTTGGCCCCCTCGTAACGGGCGAGCCCGAGGACGCCGAGGGCGAAGACGACCACCACTGCGAATGTAACTCCGATGCTCACCGCGGTGACCTGGCCGAGTGCGGTCCAGTCGATGTTCATGGGAACTCCCTCACTCAGGCGCTCAGGCGGCGGTGCCGACGTGGGACGGGGGCGTGGTGCGGATGGCGACCTCGTGGCCGTCGTTGACGTTCTCCGCGCCGATCGGGTTGCGGCGCGACAGCATGACGATGCCCGCCGCGAGCGCGGCGCCGACCAGCGCGACCACGATCGTGCCGAAGTTGCCGCCGTGCTTGACCGTGTACGCGGAGATGCCGCCGACCAGCGCCGCACAGGGCAGCGTGATCACCCAGGCGGCCACCATGCGTCCGGCGACACCCCAGCGGACCTCCGCGAGCCGCCGGCCGACGCCCGCGCCGAGGATGGAACCGGAGGCGACCTGCGTGGTGGACAGCGCGAAGCCCATGTGGGCGGAGGTCAGGATGACGGCCGTGGAAGCGGTCTCGGCCGCGAAGCCCTGCGGGGACTGGATCTCGGTCAGGCCCTTGCCCATGGTCCGGATGATCCGCCAGCCCCCGATGTAGGTGCCGAGGGCGATGGCGAGACCGGCGGTGAAGATCACCCACACCGGCGGACCGGCGTCGCCCGGGAGCGCGCCGACGGAGATCAGGGTCAGGGTGATGATGCCCATGGTCTTCTGGGCGTCGTTGGTGCCGTGCGCGAGCGAGACCAGCGAGGCCGAGCCGATCTGCCCGAGCCGGAAGCCCTTGCCCACGGAGTCCGCGCGGCCGCGGGCGGTGAGCTTGTAGGCGCAGTACGTCGCGATCAGCGCGGCGACGCCCGCCACCACCGGCGAGGCGAACGCCGGGATGATGATCTTCTCGACAACCTTGTCGAAGTTGACCGCGCCGGAGCCCGCACCGACCCACACGGCTCCGATCAGCCCGCCGAACAGGGCGTGCGAGGAGCTGGACGGCAGCCCGACCAGCCAGGTCATCAGATTCCACAGGATCGCCCCCACGAGGCCCGCGAAGATCATCGCCGGGGTCACCTTGGCGTCGTTCACGATGCCGCCGGAGATCGTCTTGGCGACCTCCGTGGAGAGAAAGGCTCCGACCAGGTTCAGTACGCCGCTGATCAGGACCGCTGTCTTCGGTTTGAGCGCGCCGGTCGCGATGGACGTGGCCATCGCGTTCGCCGTGTCGTGGAACCCGTTGGTGAAGTCGAACGCGAGCGCAGTGACGATCACGACCGCCACGAGGAACGTGATGTGGTCCATTCCTTTATGCAAACAAGCATGGGCCAATACCGCGAGAACTGGAAGAAAACTGACGTCCAAAAACAAACCCCCGGCGGGTGTGCGATGTGCATGCCATGCTGGACTGGTGACCCCCCTGGAGGACCTGAGGCGGCTGCGCCGGGCTCGCGACCGCATGGACCGCGAGTACGCCGAACCGCTCGACGTGGCCGAGCTGGCCCGTACCGCCCTCATGTCCCCCGGGCACTTCCAGCGCAGCTTCCGCAAGGCCTTCGGGGAGACGCCGTACAGCTATCTGATGACAAGGCGGGTCGAGCGGGCCAAGGCGCTGCTGCGGCGCGGCGACCTCACGGTGACGGAGGTGTGCATGGCGGTCGGCTGTACGTCGCTGGGGTCCTTCAGCTCACGCTTCACCGAGCTGGTCGGGGAGACGCCGAGCGCGTACCGGGCGCGGGACCACGAGGAGAGCACGGTGATCCCGTCCTGTGTGACCCGCACGTTCACCCGCCCACGCCGCAGGCGGTACTGACCGCCGGCATCGGGGCACGGGGCCTCCTCCGGGCACGGCAGGACGTTTCCTCCTAGCCTGACCCCATGGACGTAAAACTCGCGCAGTGTTTCATCGCCGTCGACGATCACGACAAGGCGCTGGCCTTCTACCGTGACGTTCTCGGCCTGGAGGTCCACAACGACGTCTCGTTCGAGGGGATGCGATGGGTGACCGTCGGATCGCCGCAGCAGCCGGGGGTGGAGATCGTGCTGGAGCCGCCGGGCGCCAATCCGGACGCCTCCCCCGCCGACCGGCAGGCCATGGCCGAACTGCTCGCCAAGGGCATGCTGCGCGGGGTGATCTTCTCCACCACCGACTGCGACGCGCTGTACGAGCGGGTGCGGGAGTACGGCGGTGATGTGATCCAGGAGCCGATGGACCAGCACTGGGGCGTGCGGGACTGCGCGTTCCGGGATCCGGCGGGGAACCTGTTGCGTTTCACCGAGCGCCGGCCGGCCGCGTAGCACGCTTACGATCACCGCATGGCCATCCGCTGGACGTACGCCTTCGCCGACCGCCCCGCCGCGCATGTCGCCGCCGCCCAGGCGTTCTGGACGGCCGTCACCGGCACCTTCCTCTCCGCGCCCCGCGGCGAGGACGACGAGTTCGTGACGCTGCTGCCCGCGTCGGGCGTCGACGCCTGCGTCAAGCTTCAGGGCGTCGAGGCGGGGCCCGGCGGAGCTCACCTGGACCTCTGCGTCGAGGACGTGCCCGGCCTGGTGAAGCGGGCCCGGGCACTCGGCGCCGAGCCGGTCGCCGAGCACGACGGGTGGGCGGTCCTGCGCTCACCCGCCGGGCAGGCGTGGTGCGCCGTGACGTGGCACGGGGAGTCGGTGCGGCCGCCGGCCGTGGCGGGCAGCCGGCTCGACCAGGTCAGCCTCGACATCCCGCCGTCCGCGTACGAGACGGAGACCGCGTTCTGGGCGGAGCTGACCGGCTGGGAGCTGCTCACCGGCTCGCTGCCGGAGTTCCGGGTGCTGCGGCCACCGGCCGGCCTGCCCGTGCGGATCCTGCTGCAGCGGCTGGACGACGAACAGCCGGCCTCCGCCCACCTCGACCTGGCCTGCGCGGACATCCCGGCGACCCGCGCCCGGCACGAGGAACTCGGCGCCGCGCACGTGGCCGACGGCCGCCACTGGACGGTGATGCGCGACCCGGCGGGCGGCGTCTACTGCCTCACCGGCCGCGACCCTGAGACCGGCGGCCTCCCGAGCCGGGGCCGGTAGCCCGGGGCGACGGGCGGGATGCCGAGAGCCGAGTGCCCAGAGCCAGGCGGCAGGCGGCAGGCGGCTAGCCGGCCGGGTGCTGGGCCCAGGGTTCCACGTCCACCACGGCCGTGACCGGAATCGGTCCGTACACGTGCGGGAACTCCTCGCCGCCCGGCTTCGGCGCCTCCCACTTCACGGGGGCGCCGACCCGGGCCGGGTCCACGACCAGCACCACCAGCTCGTCCGGCCCGTCGTAGGAGCCGTACAGGAAGGCCGCCACGCGCGGGAGTTGGTCGCGGGTGGAGCAGTGGATGAAGCCCTCCTCCTGGAGGGTGCGGCCGCGGGTGGACATCTCGTAGCCGCCGCGCGCGCGGGCCTCTTCCCACAGGGAGCGTTCGGTGATGTGCAGGATGTTCGGGAGTGCCGTCATGCGGACACGCTACGACGTGGGCCGGCTCCCGGCGGATTCGGGCGGCGGGGACCGGGGCGGTGCCGCCTCCTGCGGGCGCTGCGGGCCGGGGTGCTCGGCGCAGTCGGGGTTGCGGCAGGGACCGGGACCCCAGACCGGAACCCAGGCACCCAGCGTCTTGTGCCGCCCCACCACACGCGCGACGGGCTGTCCGCAGACCCGACAGACCTGGTCCTGGCCGTCCATGCCACCAGCGTAGGCCGGGCCCGGCCTACGCGCCCGCCGCCGGTGGGCACCCCGGGCGCCCGGCAGGAGGCGTCCCGGCGGGAATCGGCGAGCCCCGCACACCGTGGGGATGTGCGGGACCCGTCGGACCGGAGCCCCCGGTCAACCGTGCGGGGTCAGGAGCCGCGCGGTCCCGGGGGCTCCGGGGTCTTCGCCTGTCTTCACCTGCTGCGCCGGGTCACGAACTCGGCGAGCGCGAGCAGCCCGCCGGCCGCTTCCGGGTCGGGCACGGCGCGGGCGAGTTCCTGCATCGCCCGTGCCATCCGGTCGGCCGCCTCGGCCTGCGCCCAGTCCCGGCCGCCCGCCCGCTCCACGGCCAGTGCGGCCCGCGCGATCTCGTCGGCGTCGGCCCGCACATGCGGCTTGGCGTACAGCTCGGCGAGGTCGGCGGCGGCCGGGGTGCCGGAGGTGAGGGCCGCGACGACCGGCAGCGACTTCTTGCGGGCGGCCAGGTCCGCGCCCGCCGGTTTGCCGGTGCGCCGGGGATCACCCCATATCCCGATGACGTCGTCGATCAGCTGGAAGGCCAGCCCGGCCTGGCGGCCGAAGCCGTCGAGCGCCGCCACCTCCGCCGCTCCCGCCCCCGCGTACAGCGCGCCCAGGGCGCAGGCGCAGCCCAGCAGCGCCCCGGTCTTGGCCTCGGCCATGGCGAGCACCTCGTCGAGGGTGACCTCGTGGGGCGCCCGGTCCTCCATGGCCGTGTCCGCGTGTTGTCCCGCGCACAGTTCGAGGACGCAGTCCGCGAGCCGGGCGGCCGCCGCCGCGGACGCCGGGTGCGGGTCCTCGGCGAGCAGCCGGAGGGCCAGCGCCTGGAGGGCGTCCCCGGCGAGGATCGCGTCGGCGTCGCCGAACACGGTCCACGCGGTGGGCCGGTGCCTGCGGGAGGTGTCCCGGTCCATGACGTCGTCGTGCAGCAGGGTGAAGTTGTGCACCAGCTCCACGGCGGCCGCGGCCCGTACGGCGGCCGCGCGGGCCGCCGGTCCGCCGAGCGCGTCGGCGGCGGCGAGGACCAGCGCCGGCCTGATGGCCTTGCCCGCGTCGCCGTCCGCCGGGGTGCCGTCCGCGCGCTCCCAGCCGAAGTGGTAACGCGCGATGTGCCGCATCGAACCGGGCAACGACCCTACGGCGGTGCGCAGTTCGGGGTCGACGGACGCCCGGACCCGCTCCAGTATCACCGCCGCCTCGGACCCGTCGAGCGACTCCGACCTCCCCGGCGGCGGCTGCGTGGCACGCTGCTGCCGCTCCGTCACGAACTCGGCCATGGCCTCCCCCTCGCGGAGTGCGCGTACGGTGGCGTCTCCGCCACGGCTCGGCACGTACCCCGAGGGTGTACCCGCCCCGGAGGGCGGGGACACGGCCACCAAGTGCGGAAGCGTCACCTCCAGCGGCCGATCTCGACGTTCTCCAGCACTCCGAGGGCGTCCGGGACCAGAACGGCGGCCGAGTAGTAGGCCGTGACCAGGTAACTGATGATGGCCTGCTCGTTGATGCCCATGAAGCGGACCGAGAGGCTCGGCTCGATCTCGTCGGGGATTCCGGACTGCCGCAGTCCGATGACGCCCTGGTTGTCCTCGCCGGTACGCATGGCGATGATCGAGGTGGTCCGGGCCTCGGTGACCGGGATCTTGTTGCAGGGGTAGATCGGGACTCCGCGCCAGGTCGGGATGCGGTTGCCGCCGATCTCGACGGTCTCCGGGACCAGTCCGCGCTTGTTGAGCTCACGCCCGAAGGCGGCGATCGCGCGCGGGTGGGCGAGGAAGAGCTTGGTGCCGCGCCGGCGGCTGAGCAGCTCGTCCATGTCGTCGGGGCTGGGCACGCCGTCGTGCGGCTGCAGCCGCTGGTCGTACTGGCAGTTGCTGAGCAGGCCGAACTCCCGGTTGTTGATGAGCTCGTGCTCCTGGCGCTCCTTCAACGCCTCGACGGTGAGCCGCAACTGGTGCTCGGTCTGGTTCATCGGCTGGTTGTAGAGGTCGGCCACGCGGGTGTGGATGCGCAGCACGGTCTGGGCGATGCTCAGCTCGTACTCACGCGGCCGCGCCTCGTAGTCGACGAAGGTGTGCGGGATGTCGGGCTCGCCGCTGTGACCGGCCGCGAGGGCGACCTCCTTCTCGCCGTACTTGTTGGTGCGCTGCTCGGGGATCGCGCGCAACTGGTGAAGGTGCTCGCGCAGTGAGTCGGCGCGCTCGGCGACCTGCTCGAAGTCCTGCCGGGACAGGGTCAGCACGGTGCAGGCCGTGTCGGCGCGGGCGGTGTACTCCCAGATGGCGTCCGGGTCGATCAGGCCCTGCTCGCCGAAGTAGGCGCCGTCGGCGAGGACGCCGAGCACCGCGTCGTCGCCGTAGGGGCCGGTGCCGATCTTCTCGACGCGGCCGTGGGCCAGCAGGTGGACCTCGTCCGTCCCGTTGCCGAACGAGGCGATGACCTCGCCCGGGGCGAAGTCGCGCTGCCGGCAGCGCTGGGCCAGTTCGGCCAGCACCTCCTCGTCCTCGTAGGACCGCAGGATGGGCAGCTCGCCCAGCTCCGCGGGGATGACCTCGACGCGGTCGCCGGTCTTCAGGAAGGTGATACGGCCGTCGCCGACCGTGTAGGTGAGCCGTCGGTTCACCCGGTACGTGCCGCCCTGGACGTCGACCCAGGGCAGTGTCCGCAGCAGCCAGCGGGAGCTGATCTCCTGCATCTGTGGCGCGGACTTGGTCGTGGTGGCCAGGTTCCGCGCTGCCGCCGTGTCCAGAGACTGCTGCGGCTTGCCCTGATCCGTGCGGACCTCTTCGCCTACCGACATAAGGAAATGCCCTCCCATACCTGCGGGGGCGCCGAACTGCCCACGCATCGGTCTCACGGGCCACCCTGTCATCACGGAGCGTGCCGACACCATTACCCGAAAGAGCGGGAATAGATCATCGCACTACTGGGCATGCCGACAAATCACCCCATCCGCCCTCTGCGACATACCGACTTGTCCAGATTGACTCGCACAAGATCCGAACACGTTCGAACAAGGCTGGCCCAGTAAGCCCGACTTCTGTAGAAAGTCCAGAAGATCTGGAAGATCCAGATAGTCGAGATGGTTCAGTTCGGATGCGAAGGAGGCGGTCATGGCCCCACCCATGTCCGCGGGTGCTTTCCTCGACGCGTTGCGGGCCGAGGGCGTCACGGTCGTCGAGGTCGGCGACTGGCGGGAGCACAACCGGAACCACAAGGGCCCCTGGGGGCCCGTCCACGGCGTGATGATCCACCACACGGTGACCCGCGGCGCCGGAGTCACGGTCCGGATCTGCCGCGACGGCCGACCGGACCTCCCCGGCCCGCTGTGCCACGGCGTCGTCACCAAGGACGGCACGGTGCACCTCGTCGGCTACGGCCGCGCCAATCACGCGGGCCCGGGCGACGACGACGTGCTGCGCGCGGTGATCGCCGAGAAGGCCCTGCCCCCGGACAACGAGGCGAACACCGACGGCAACCGGCACTTCTACGGCTTCGAGTGCGAGAACCTGGGCGACGGCGAGGACCCCTGGCCCGAGGCCCAGCTGGAGGCGGTCGAGAAGGTGGCCGCGGCGGTGTGCCGGCAGCACGGCTGGTCGGAGCGGTCGGTGATCGGGCACCTGGAGTGGCAGCCGGGCAAGGTGGACCCGCGCGGCTTCTCGATGGCCTGGCTGCGCGAGCGCGTCAGGGACCGGCTGAAGTGAGCCCGCGCGGCCGCTCCGGGCGACAATGACGACGTGACCAGCGCCGACATACTCGCCCCCCGGCTCCCCTCGCCGCTCCAGGAAGTGACCGACGACCGTTTCGACCGCCACGGCGTCCGTCTGCTCCTCAAGCGGGACGACCTGATCCATCCGGAGCTGATCGGCAACAAGTGGCGCAAGCTGGTCCCCAACATCGAGGCGGCGGCCGGCCGGCCGGTCCTCACCTTCGGCGGCGCGTACTCCAACCACCTGCGCGCCACAGCCGCCGCGGGCCGTCTCCTCGGCTTTCCGACGGTGGGGGTGGTGCGGGGCGAGGAACTGGCCGGACGGCCGCTGAACCCCTCGCTGGCGCGCTGCGCGGCCGACGGGATGCGGCTGCGCTTCGTCGACAGGCCGACGTACCGGCGCAAGGCCGAGCCTGAGGTGCTGGCCGGTCTGCTGCGGGCGGCGGGGGCCGAGGGCGCGTACGTGGTGCCGGAGGGCGGCAGCAACGCGGCCGCGGTACGCGGCTGCCGCGCCCTCGGTGCGGAGCTGCGGGGGCGGGCCGACATGGTGGCGGTCGCCTGTGGGACCGGGGGCACACTGGCCGGGCTGGCGGCCGGACTGGACGCGGAGCAGAGGGCGTTGGGGGTGCCGGTGCTGAGGGGCGGGTTCCTGGCGGGGGAGATACGGCGGTTGCAGGAGGAGGCGTTCGGGGGGCGGCGCGGGCGGTGGTCGCTCGACGAGCGGTTCCACTTCGGCGGGTACGGGCGTACGTCACCGGAACTCGACGCCTTCGCCGAGGACTTCGAGGAGCGGCACGGGGTGCGGGTGGAACGGCTGTATGTCGCGAAGTTGCTGTACGGGCTCGTCGAGCTGGCGCGGGAGGGCGGCCTGGGCCGGGACATGACCGTGGCGGCGGTGCTGACGGCCTGACCGGTGCCGGCTCATCCGGCCTCCCGGTACGCGGCCGCCTCCTCCAGGTCCAGCCGGCGCAGCAGGGTCCGCAGCATCTCGTCGTCGATGTAGCGGTGGTCGCGAAGCCGGACGAAGACCGTGCGTTCGGCGCTGATCATCTCGCGGGAGAGGCGGCGGTAGGTTTCGTCGACGGACTCGCCGGTGATCGGGTTGGTCTGGCCGAGGCGTTCCCAGACGGCGTTGCGGCGGCGCTCCAGGACCGAGCGGAGACGGTCGGCGAGCGGGGGCGGGAGTTCGTTGCGGTCGTCCGAGAGGAGCGCGTCGAGACGGGCCTCGGCCGCGCGGGAGGCCTGGGCCTGGGCGTTCGCCTCGGCGAGGGTCTCGGCCTGGATGTCCCGGGCCGGGAACCTCATCAGCCGGATCAGCGGGGCCAGGCTGAGGCCCTGCACCACGAGGGTGCCGATGACCGTCGTGAAGGTCAGGAACAGGATCAGGTTGCGCTGTGGGAAGGGGCCGCCGCCGTGCACGGTGAGCGGGATCGAGAAGGCGATGGCCAGCGAGACCACGCCCCGCATGGCCGCCCAGCCGGCCACGGCCGGGCTTCTCCAGGTGGGGTTGTCCTCCCGCTCCCGGATCCGCCGGGACAGCAGGCGCGGCAGGAAGGCCGCCGGGTAGATCCACGCGAACCGGGCCACCACCACGACCAGGAAGAGAGCGAACGCGTACCAGGCGGCGTCGATGCCCTCGTACGCGCCGAGGCCCTTGAGGACCACCGGCAGCTGCAGTCCGATCAGGGCGAAGACCGCCGACTCCAGCACGAACGCCACCATGCGCCACACGGCCTCCTCCTGGAGGCGGGTGGCGAAGTCGACCTCCCAGCCACGGTGGCCGAGATAGAGGGCGACCACCACGACCGCCAGCACGCCGGAGGCGTGGAACTGCTCGGCGACGCTGTAGGCGACGAACGGGATCAGCAGCGACAGCGTGTTCTGGAGCAGGGGCTCCTTCAGGTGCGTGCGCAGCCAGTGGATCGGCACCATCAGCACCCCGCCGACGATCACACCGCCGAACGCGGCCAGGAAGAACTCCCCGATGCCGTGGGCCCAGGAGGCGCCCTCGCCGACGGCGGCCGCGACGGCCACGCGGTAGGCGGTGATCGCCGTGGCGTCGTTCAGCAGGGACTCGCCCTGCAGGATCGTGGTGAGCCGGGACGGCAGCCCCACCCGGCGGGCGATCGCGGCGGCCGCGACCGCGTCCGTGGGCGCCACGACCGCGCCGAGCGCGAGCGCCGCGGGCAGCGGCAGCCCGGGCACGATGGCGTAGGCGGCCCAGCCGACGACGAACGTCGCGAAGAGCACGTACCCCACCGACAGCAGCGCCACCGGCCGCATGTTGGCCCGCAGGTCGAGATAGGAACTCTCGGTGCCCTCCTTGTACAGCAGCGGCGGCAGCACCAGCGGCAGCACGATCTCGGGGTCGAGGGTGTAGTCGGGGACCCCGGGAACGTACGACACCATCAGGCCGGCCGCGACCAGCAGCAGGGGCGCCGGCACCGGAGTGCGCCGGGCCGCACCCGCGATCGCGGCGCTCCCCGCCACCAGCAACAGCAGTGGCATCACGTCCATGATCCTCGCCCGCCCTCTTTTTTCGCGCGGCCACCCGCACACCCGTCGTAATCTGGCAATCATGAAACAGTGCACGCACCGCGACGCGCTGCCGCTCCCGGAACCCGAGCCACTGAACGAGACCTGCCCGGAGTGTCTCGCCAAGGGCTGGCACCCGGTACAGCTGCGGCTCTGTCTGACCTGTGGCCACGTCGCCTGCTGTGATTCGTCGCCGGGAAGACATGCGACGGGCCACCACGAGACGTCGGGTCACCCCGTGATGCGGACGTTCGAGCCCGGCGAGGACTGGCGCTGGTGCTTCGTCGACCACGTCCTCGTGTGACACTGCACTACGGCTGCTGAACACGACAGCACCGACGGTTCGACGGTTCGACGCCGGGGTACGTCAACCCGGCGCGCGCTCTTCCCAATTGGGCAAGGCAGACCTCTAGACACGGAGCGTATCCACAGGTTTACTGTGAGTGACGTCAGGGGGTCGGGGTCCGGGGGACAGAAAAGTTCGGAGCGCGGTAGCGTCACCGCTGAACCACGTAGTGCGTTACCCCCGGGGGGCGACCCTCGGCCCCGAAAAGCTTGTACCACCATGGAGGTGAGGGTGTCCCAGATCGCAGGCGAGCCCGCGACCCAGGACTTCGTGGAAGTCCGGCTGCCGGCTGCGGGTGCCTACCTGTCGGTGCTGCGCACGGCCACGGCCGGCCTCGCCGCCCGCTTGGACTTCACCCTGGACGAGATCGAGGATCTGCGCATCGCGGTCGACGAGGCCTGCGCGATCCTGCTCCAGCAGGCCGTTCCCGGCTCGGTGCTCAGCTGTGTCTTCCGCCTCGTCGACGACTCGCTGGAGGTCACGGTCTCCGCCCCGACCACCGACGGCCACGCCCCGTCGCGCGACACATTCGCCTGGACCGTGCTATCGGCCCTGGCGGGCAAGGTCTCGTCGGCCGTCGACGAGGACAAGACCGTGTCGATCAGCCTCTACAAACAGCGCGGCGCGGGACCCGGGCCGGCGTGAGGAACGAGGACGGGCCGGTGCGGGACGAAGAGCGCGGCACACGGGAGCTGCCGGCCGGGGGCGAAGGCCCCGGGGCCGGCTCCCGCCGCATGGCTGACGGCATCGACGGCATCCCGGAACAGGCCAGGCCGCACCCGGAGGACCCCTCCGCGCCGGTCGGTCTGGAGGGTGCCGTGCAGAGCGCGCCCCCGGAAGGGCGGAACGGGGTCGCGACCCCGAACCGCGCCGGGGCGAAAGCTCGTGGAAGGGCGACGGGCGGGACGATGAGCGAGCACGAGCGAAACGCCGACGACGAGGCGCTGGCCGCGGAGGTAGTGCACGCGCCCCAGCACGAACCTCAGGACCGCAGCGGCGCGCGCGCCCTGTTCGTCGAGCTGCGCGGACTGAAGGACGGCAGCGCCGAGTACGCGGAGCTGCGCAACCGGCTGGTCCGGATGCACCTGCCACTCGTGGAGCACCTGGCACGCCGGTTCCGCAACCGCGGCGAGCCGCTGGACGACCTCACCCAGGTCGCGACCATCGGCCTGATCAAGTCGGTCGACCGGTTCGACCCGGACCGGGGCGTGGAGTTCTCCACGTACGCCACCCCGACCGTGGTCGGCGAGATCAAGCGGCACTTCCGCGACAAGGGCTGGGCGGTCCGCGTCCCGCGCCGCCTCCAGGAGCTGCGCCTCGCGCTCACCACCGCCACGGCGGAGCTGTCCCAGCAGCACGGCCGCTCCCCCACGGTCCACGAGCTGGCCGAGAAGCTCGCCATCTCGGAGGAGGAGGTCCTGGAGGGCCTGGAGTCGGCCAACGCGTACTCCACGCTGTCCCTGGACGTCCCCGACACCGACGACGAGTCCCCGGCGGTGGCCGACACCCTCGGCGCGGAGGACGAGGCCCTGGAGGGCGTCGAATACCGCGAGTCCCTCAAGCCCCTGCTCGAAGACCTCCCGCCCCGAGAGAAGCGGATCCTTCTTCTCCGCTTCTTCGGCAACATGACCCAGTCCCAGATCGCCCAGGAGGTCGGCATCAGCCAGATGCACGTCTCCCGGCTGCTGGCCCGGACACTGGCTCAGTTGCGGGAGAAGCTGCTGGTGGAGGAGTAAATCGCCATGACGCCCCGCACTGGAGCGCCCCTTTGGGGGCGCGGGGCTGTATCAATGTGCGGCTCCGCCGCGTGGGCGACCAGGCCCCCACCGGCCCCGTAGATCAGCTACTGCGCCCGGGCCCCTTGATCCCAAGGGCCTGGGTAGTAGCGGAGTTCACCAGCAACACCAGAGAAGCCACCGCCACCACGGCGAGAGCGATCCCCACCGGAACCGCCACGCTGTCGGCCTGCAGCAGGTTGTACGCCACCGGCAACGCCATGATCTGCGTGATCACCGCCGGCCCCCGGCTCCAGCTCTTCCGCAGCAGCAGCCCGCGCGCGGCGAGCAAGGGCAGCAGCGCCAGCACGATCACGGTGACACCCCCGGTGACCGCCTGCCCCCGGTCGTCCGGATCCCCGGTCAGCCCGAGCGCGAGCATCCACACCCCGCCGGCCACCAGCGCGAGCCCTTCCAGCCCGGCCAGCGCAGCGGCGTACGTCAGCCGCCGCGGACGGGGGCCTTCGGTTCCGTCGGCCTTCACAGCCGTAGACGCATCGCTCACCCCAGAAGGGTAGCCCTCGGCTGACACCCGTAAGTGTTCAGGCTCACGCCCCTGTCTCTTACCGGATCCCTAACTCGGTCTGGGCCCGGTACTTTCCAGTAGGTACGCTGCAATCCATGCGTGCACTTCTCGTGGTCAATCCGGCGGCAACCACCACAAGCGCACGTAGGCGCGACGTCCTCATCCACGCGCTCGCGAGCGAAGTGAAGCTGGAGGCGGTCACCACCGAGTACCGCGGCCACGCCCGCGACCTGGCGCGGCTCGCGGCGGAGAGCGACGACATCGACCTCGTCGTGGCCCTCGGCGGCGACGGCACGGTCAACGAGGTGGTCAACGGCCTCCTTCACAACGGCCCCGACCCGGACCGGCTGCCCGGCCTCGCCGTGGTCCCCGGCGGCTCCACCAACGTCTTCGCCCGCGCCCTCGGACTGCCCAACGACCCGGTCGAGGCCACCGGCGACCTGCTGGACGCGCTGCGCGAGCAACGTCAGCGCCTCGTCGGCCTCGGACTGACCGCCGGCACGCCCGGCACCGAGGACGAGGCGGTCCCGGCCCGCTGGTTCACCTTCAACGCGGGGCTCGGCTTCGACGCCGGCGTGGTCGGCCGGGTCGAGCAGCAGCGTGAGCGCGGTAAGAAATCCACACACGCGCTCTACGTTCGCCAGGTCGTCCGGCAGTTCCTGGGTGAGCAGCACCGCCGGCACGGCACGATCACTCTTGAGCGGCCCGGCGCCGACCCGATAGACGATCTCGTCGTGGCGATAGTCTCGAACACCTCGCCCTGGACGTATCTCGGCAATCGCCCGATGTACACGTCGCCTAAGGCCTCGTTCGATAAAGGCATCGACGTGCTCGGTCTCAGCCGCCTGTCGACCGCCGCGGCTGCCCGTTATGGCACACAGTTGCTCACTTCGTCCCCCGAGCGCGGACCCCAGGGCAGGCATGCGGTGTCGCTGCACGATCTGGACCGGTTCACCTTGCATTCGAAGGTCCCCCTCCCCCTTCAGATGGACGGCGACCACCTAGGACTGCGCACGAGCGTGACGTTCACAGGCGTACGCAGTGCACTGCGTGTGATTGTGTGAGCGGAACGGGCTAAAGTCCTTTCACTCGAACGTTTAGGCCAGGATCCACCCCATGGAAGTACGGCTGTGACCCAGTCGACACCGAGGAATCAAAAAAAACTTTCCGGAAGGGGTTGTATCCGTCGCTGAGGTTTGCGAGGCTCTACGTGGCGATCGGGACGGCCCGCAAGACCGGCCTCCACTGATCACCGGAATCCCCCTTCAACTCACAGGACCCCTGCCAGGGAACCTGGCGGTCGGCCCTTCACTTGTTGAGGGATTCGTGAAAGCGTTCACATTCACAAGCAACGTGCATGTAATACCAAGGAGAGGTAGCAGCCATGGACTGGCGTCACAACGCCGTTTGCCGCGAGGAAGACCCCGAGCTCTTCTTCCCCATCGGCAACACCGGTCCTGCGCTGCTGCAGATCGAGGAAGCCAAGGCCGTCTGCCGTCGCTGCCCCGTTATGGATCAGTGTCTGCAGTGGGCGCTTGAGTCCGGTCAGGACTCCGGCGTCTGGGGTGGTCTCAGCGAGGACGAGCGTCGCGCGATGAAGCGCCGTGCCGCCCGCAACCGGGCCCGTCAGGCCACCGCCTGACAGTCCCACCCCTGGTGACAGCCTGAGCTTGGCGGCGCGTACAGCGAGTACGCATCTCCCGCCCCCGAGCCGCAGCGCGCAGTACCCCCGATGCGCTTAGACAAGAGCAGCAACGAGCGAGCAGCCCCGGACCCACCAGGTCCGGGGCTCTTTGCTGTGCCCGGCGCCCCGACCGGAGTCACTTCTGCGGCCGCACCGGCACGTCGAGGATCACCCGGGTCCCCCGCTCCGGCGCCGGCACCATGTCGAACGTGCCGCCCAACTCGCCCTCCACCAGCGTCCGTACGATCTGCAGGCCGAGGTTGCCGGAGCGCTGCGGGTCGAAGCCCTCGGGCAGACCGACGCCGTCGTCCTGGACGGTGACGAGCAACCGGGCCTCCTTGGTGGTTCCGCCGCGGACCGCCGTGACCTCGACGGTGCCGGTGTCGCCCTCGCGGAAGCCGTGTTCGAGGGCGTTCTGCAGGATCTCGGTGAGCACCATCGACAGCGGGGTGGCGACCTCGGCGTCGAGTATCCCGAAGCGGCCGGTGCGCCGGCCGGTGACCTTCCCGGGCGAGATCTCGGCGACCATGGCGAGCACCCGGTCCGCGATCTCGTCGAACTCCACCCGCTCGTCCAGGTTCTGAGACAGCGTCTCATGCACGATGGCGATGGAGCCGACCCGTCGGACGGCCTCCTCCAGGGCCTCCCGGCCGCGTTCCGACTCGATGCGCCGGGCCTGGAGCCGCAGCAGCGCGGCGACCGTCTGGAGGTTGTTCTTCACCCGGTGGTGGATCTCCCGGATGGTCGCGTCCTTGGTGATCAACTCCCGCTCGCGGCGCCGCAGTTCGGTGACGTCCCGGAGCAGCACCAGGGAACCGATGCGGGTCCCCTTGGGCTTGAGCGGGATGGCCCGGAACTGGATGACGCCGTCGTCCGACTCGATCTCGAACTCGCGCGGGGCCCAGCCGCTGGCGAGCTTGGCGAGCGCCTCGTCCACCGGCCCCTTGCTCGGGGCGAGTTCGGCGGTGGTCTGGCCCAGGTGGTGGCCGAGCAGGTCGGCGGCGAGACCGAGCCGGTGGTACGCGGAGAGGGCGTTCGGGGAGGCGTACTGGACGATACCGTCGCCGTCCACCCGGATCAGGCCGTCGCCGACCCGCGGTGAGGCGTCCATGTCGACCTGCTGGTTCGGGAACGGAAACGATCCGGCAGCGATCATCTGCGCCAGGTCGGAGGCGCTCTGCAGGTAGGTGAGCTCAAGGCGGCTCGGGGTGCGCACGGTCAGCAGGTTGGTGTTCCGGGCGATGACCCCGAGGATCCGGCCCTCGCGCCGCACCGGGATGGACTCGACCCGTACGGGGACCTCTTCGCGCCACTCCGGGTCGCCCTCACGGACGATCCGGCCCTCGTCCAGGGCGATGTCCAGCATGGGCCGGCGGCCGCGCGGGACCAGGTGGCCGACCATGTCGTCCTGGTAGGAGGTGGGGCCGGTGTTGGGGCGCATCTGCGCCACCGAGATGTACCGGGTGCCGTCCCGGGTGGGGACCCACAGGACCAGGTCGGCGAAGGAGAGGTCGGAGAGCAGCTGCCACTCCGAGACCAGCAGATGGAGCCACTCCAGGTCGGAGTCGCCGAGGGCGGTGTGCTGGCGGACCAGCTCGTTCATGGAGGGCACGTCTGTGAGCGTACCTGCGGTATGTGGATGGCCGAAAAACAGCGGACCACCAAGCGGGCCGGGGAAGAACGGCGGGCCCGGAAACACCCGCGGGCCGCGGCGCCTGAGAGGGACCCTCAACCCTCCCGGCACCGCAGCCCGGAGCAGCAACGGCCGTGGGGTGTGCGGTCCCGGTCGGCCGAAGGTGAGGAGCCGGGGCAGTCAGGGCAGAGAGCTCCGGTTCCTCGGTCCGCCTTCCTGTGCGGGGAAGACGGAAGAGTGTGACTGTGCGGTACGACTGGTGCCGTACTCATTCAGCACTCGTACGCAATTGTGGACTAGACCACGGGGTGTGTCCATGCGTTGGAGACTGTTCACAGTTGATCCGATCGCAGCGTAGCCCGCCGGAGGCGGCCGTGGGGCCCGATGTCCGGGGCAATTTCCCGCGACCCGGGGAGGGGGCTGCGGCGGGCCGTGGAAGTTTTCCCTGATTCACCCCATCCGACGCATTCACGTAACCTCGCACTTGTCCTCTTTCTCTGCGCCCGACCTGCGGGGACAGGGGTGGGTTCTGTTAGATTGGTCCCATCAGATTGGTCTAAACCACATAGACCTTCCAGACCCCCCAGCCCTCTTGAGAACGGCAGGCCCAGCGTGGAAGTTGTCATCGTTCCGGACGCCGCCGCGGGTGGCGAGCTGATCGCCGAGGCCATGGCGCAGCTGATCGGGCACAAGCCGGACGCGCTGCTCGGGGTGGCCACCGGCTCGACCCCGCTGCCCATCTACCAGGCGCTCACCGCCAAGGTCCGCGCCGGTTCCGTGGACACCTCGCGGGTGCGCATAGCCCAGCTCGACGAGTACGTGGGGCTGCCGGCCGAGCATCCGGAGTCCTACCGGTCGGTGCTGCGGCGCGAGGTGCTGGAGCCGCTCGGGATCGGGATGGACGCGTTCCTCGGCCCGGACGGTGCGGCCGAGGACGTGCGGGCCGCCTGCGAGGCCTACGACGCGGAGCTGGCGCGGGCGGGCGGCGTGGATCTGCAGTTGCTCGGGATCGGGACCGACGGGCACATCGGGTTCAACGAGCCGTGTTCCTCGCTGGCCTCGCGGACCCGGATCAAGACGCTGACCGAGCAGACGCGGGTCGACAACGCACGGTTCTTCGACGGGGACATCGCGCAGGTGCCGCACCACGTCATCACCCAGGGGATCGGGACGATCCTGGAGGCGCGCCATCTGGTGCTGCTGGCCACGGGTGAGGGCAAGGCCGACGCGGTCGCGGCCACGGTGGAGGGGCCGGTCGCCGCCGTGTGCCCGGCGTCGGCGCTGCAGCTGCATCCGCATGCCACGGTGGTCGTCGACGAGGGTGCCGCGTCGAAGCTGAAGTTCGCCGACTACTTCCGGTACACCTTTGCCAACAAGCCGGCGTGGCAGGGGATTTGAGGCCGGCCGGACCTGCCGGGTTCGGTTTCGTCACGGACTGACCGTAGTGGTGGGTTGCTCGCGCCCACGCGGCGGAGCCGCACATCGGTACAGCCCCGCGCCCCTTCGGGGGCGCGGGGAACGAGGGGGTAGGTTGCCCGTCATGACTGTCTTGGGAAGCGACGTCTGGCCGCCTCACCCGATCAAGACCGAGCGGCTCGTGCTGCGTGAGTGCGAGGCGCGGGACCGCGCGGGGGTCATCGAATTGAACACCTCGCCGGAGGTCGGCACCTATCTCGGTGGCCCCCGCCCGCGTGCCGAACTCGAACGCACGGTGCCCGAGGTGCCCGGGCGGCGCCCCGGATTCTTCGTGGTCGAGCTCGACGGAGCGATGATCGGCACGATCGAGCTCAACCCACAGGACCCGGAGGCTCCGGCCAACCGCCGGGAGGCCGCGGAGCTTCACCTCGGCTACCTGTTCCTGCCGGGTGCGTGGGGACACGGATACGCCACCGAGGCCTGCGCGGCGGCGCTCGACTGGTTCTCCGGCGTGCTTCCCGGTGAGCCGGTGGCGCTCTACACCCAGACCGCCAACATCCGCTCGATGCGCCTCGCGGCGAAGCTCGGCTTCACCGAGCTGGAGCGATTCCGGGCGTGGGACGCCGAGCAGTGGTTCGGCGTGTGGTCCCCGGCCCGGTGACCGTGCCGGGGCCGAGGACCACCCGAGTGGGACGCGCTACGCGCCGACGCCCGCGATGACCTCGGCCGCCGCCACCCCGCACACCCGTGCCGCACCGTGTGTCGCGATGTACAGGGGACCCCGGGGCGCGGCCTGCGGCAGGCCCATCTCCACCACGATCGTGTCGGGGCGGGCCTTGAGCAGGGTGTCCAGGGCCCTGGTCATCCAGGGGTGCCGGTGTTCGTCGCGTACCACCGCGACGACCCGGCGCTCCCCCGCCGCCACGATCGCCGCCCGGCCCGCGTCCTCGCCCGTGAAACTGCCGGTCTCGGTGCCGGGCACGAGGCGGGTAAGTTCGGCGGACACGCCCCAGGGCGTCTCCGCACCCACGGCGATGTTGGTCTCGGGGGTGAGGGAGGCGACGAAGAGGGGCTCGGCCGGTGGCGTGCAAGGGTCGACGCGCGTCACATGAAGCGCGCGCCGGGCGGCGACGAGGCCGATGTCCGTGAGAGCCGGGTCCGGATGGGCCGCCGGCGCCGTGGCCGTCCAGCTCGCCAGTGCCCGTACCCGCCGCGCCGCATCCGCCAGGCGCTCCTCGGGGAGTTCACCGGAGCGGACCGCCGCGACCAGGGCGTCGCGCAGCCGGCGTACCGTCTCGTCGTCCGAGAGTCCGCCGCCCACACAGATCGCGTCGGCTCCGGCGGCGATCGCCAGGACGGTGCCGTGTTCGATGCCGTAGGCCCCGGCGATGGCCTGCATCTCGATGCCGTCGGTGACGATCAGGCCGTCGTAGCCGAGTTCGCCGCGCAGGAGGTCGGTGAGGACGCGGTGGGACAGCGTCCCGGGCCGGGACGGGTCCAGGGCGGGGACCAGGATGTGCGCGCTCATCACCGCACGGGTGCCGGCCGCGATGGCGGCGCGGAAGGGGACCAGCTCGCGGACGTGCAGGATGTCGGCGCTCGCGTCGATGCGGGGCACGGCGAGGTGGGAGTCGACGGCCGTGTCGCCGTGGCCCGGGAAGTGCTTGGTGCAGGCCGCCACTCCGGCCGCCTGGAGGCCGGTGACGTAGGCGGCCGTGTGGCGGGCGACCAGGTCCTGGTCTGCGCCGAAGGAGCGGACGCCGATGACCGGGTTGGCGGAGTTCGAGTTCACGTCGGCGGACGGGGCCCAGTTGAGGTTCACCCCGCAGGCCGCGAGACGGCGGCCCAGTTCGAGGGCGACCTGCCGGGTCAGCTCCGGGTCGTCGACGGCGCCGAGGGCGTGGTTGCCGGGGAAGGAGGAGCCGGTGCGCACCTCAAGGCGGGTGACGTCACCGCCCTCCTCGTCGATCGCCACCAGGACGTCGTCCCGCTCGGCACGCAACTGGGCGGTGAGAGCGGCGAGTTGCTCGGACGAGACGATGTTGCGGCCGAACACGCCCACGGAGGCGAGGCCTTCGCCGAGCCGGCGCAGCAGCCAGTCGGGGGCGGTGGTGCCGGTGAAGCCCGGCTGGAGGACGGTCAGCGCGTCGCGCGTGATTCGGTCTTTCGAATTGAACGCAGCCGTACCGCTGGCGAATGTCGTCATCGGATGGGGTTATCCCTTCACGGCGCCCGCGGTGAGGCCCGCGGCCATCTTGCGCTGGACGAGGAGGAAGAGGACGACGATCGGCACGGCCATCATCGTGGCGCCGGCCATCATCGGGGCGTATTCGGTGCCGTGCTTCGTGGAGAAGTTGGCGAGCCAGACGGTCGCGGTCTGGTGCTCCTGGCTGAGCAGCATCAGGGCGTAGAGGTACTCGTTCCAGGCCTGGATGAAGGCGTAGACCGAGGTGGCGACCATGCCGGGGGCGAGCAGCGGGAAGACCACGCGGATGAAGGCGCCGGTGCGGGAGCAGCCGTCGACCATGGCGGCCTCCTCCAGCTCCTTCGGGATGTTGACGATGAAGCCGCGCAGGGTCCACACCGTGAACGGCAGGATGAAGGTGAGGTAGGTGATGATCAGGCCACTGAGCTTGTCGTACTGGTCCAGGTCGTTGAGGAGCAGGAAGACCGGGATGATCATGGCGACCAGCGGGATCATCTGGACGGCGAGGATGCCGACGATCACGACCTTCCGGCCGCGGAACGCGAACCGGGAGATGGCGAGGGCGGCCAGCAGGCCGATGACCATGCCGATCACGACGACCGAGAGGGAGACGATCAGGCTGCGGCCGACCGGGCCCCAGAAGTCGGCGATGTCCAGCGCGCGGCGGAAGTTGGACAGGGTGATGCCGGTGGGCAGCAGGCTCGGGTCCGGGTCGATGGCGTCCTTCGCCGGCTTGAACGCCGTGTTGACCATCCAGTAGACGGGGAAGCCGGCGACGACGAAGACGAGGAGGCCGAGGAGGTTCCAGCCGGCCTTCGACTTCTTGCGGCCGGAGGTGGTGCGGCCGGGGGTGGCGACGGTGCTCATTCGACCTCTCCGATCTTCAGCATCTGGCGCATGTACACGGCGACGACACCGAGCAGGAGGAGCACGGTGAGCAGGGCGATCGCGGAGCCCTGTCCGTAGTCGTTGACCACGAAGGCGCGGTCGTAGGAGTAGGTGGTCAGCAGCTGGAACTCGGGCTCGGGGTGGCCGCCGCGCATCACGAAGACCTGCGGGAAGACGCCCATGTCCCAGATGACCGACAGCGTCGTGAGCATCACGATGATGGGCTTGAGGATGGGGAGCGTGACGTAGCGGAACACGCCCCAGGCGCCCGCCCCGTCGAGCCGCGCCGCCTCCTCCAGTTCCTTGGGGACCTGGGTCAGACCGGCGCTCAGCGTGATGACCACGAAGGGCACGGCCCCCCACACCACCAGGAGCATGATCACGGCCAGCCCCTGCGGTCCGCTGGCGAACCAGTTGTGGCCGATCATGTCGATGCCGGGGACCTTGCTGAGCAGGGCGTTGAGGATGCCGTAGTCGGAGTCGAAGAGCCACTTGAAGAGCGTGGTGGCGACGACGACGGGCATGCCCCAGCTCGCCACCAGCACGATGTTGACCAGCGTCTTCACCCAGCCGGAGACGCGCTGCAGCAGCAGGGCGATGAGCATGCCGACCACCATGGTGAAGACCACGCAGCCGACGGCGAAGATGATCGTGCGCAGCACGACCTGCCAGAACTCGCTGTCGTCCAGCACTTTGGAGAAGTTCCCGAAACCGACCCACTCGGCCGGCTTGAACCCCCACAGCTGGGACTGCCCGAACTCCTGGAAGGAGAGGGTGACCAGCCGGTAGAGGGGATAGCCGAGGACGAGCCCGAGGATCGCGAGACAGGGCGCGAGCAGCAGCCAGGGCACGGCGGGGCCGCCGGAACGCCGGTTCGCGCGTGGTCTTTGCGGGGAGTCCGGTGGCGGTGCCGGCACCTTGGCGGGTGTGGTCGTATCAACGGCACTCATCGTGCGCTCCTCAAGCAGATCGAGAGAGGCCGACAGCCGCGCGCCCCTCAGGGGCGCGGGGAACTGCGCGACCAGCCGCAACGGACCGGGACCAGCCCACCGGCCCGACGCGGCACTTTCCGAAATCACCCACCGGCCGGACCTGACCCCCCCGTCGGCCAGGCCCGGCCGCAGGCCACTAGTTGGTGCTGTTGATGACCTTGTCGATGGCCGCGTCGGCCTCCTTGGCCGCCGCCTGGACCGTCTCCTTGCCGGTGCCGATGTTCTGCAGCATGTTCTGCAGCACCTGCGCCTTCTCGACCTGGCCCCAGCCCGGCGCCATCGGCACGAACCAGTTGGACGCGGCCGCCTCGGCCGGCACCGCGGTCGCCGGGTCGCTCTTCAGCGTCGCGAGGTCGGTCTTGTTGTTGGGCAGGTTGCCCTTGGCCATCAGGCCCTTCTGGCCGGAGGGGCCGGTGAACGCGTTGATCCACTCGGCGGCGACGGCCTGCGCCTTGGACTTCACCGGGATGGCCAGGTCGGAGCCGCCCAGGAAGACCGGCATGTTCTTGCCGGACGGGCCGGGCATCACGAAGTTGACGAGGTTGTTCTTCAGCTTGCCGCCGGTCTTGTCGTTCTTCGGGTCGGCCGCGGTCGCGCCCTCCCAGGCGGCACCGAAGATCATGGCCGACTTGCCCTGGCCGTAGACGATGTAGCGGTCGGACTCGTCCTTGGTCTTGTCACCGTGCATGTACTTGTCGATGACGTTCTTGAACTCGGTGAGGCCCTTGATGGACTCGGCCGAGGAGAGGTTGCCCTGCCACTTGCCGCCGTTCTCCACGGCGATGGAGCCGCCGGCGTCGTAGACGAAGGACATGGCCGCGTACCAGTCACGGGTGGGCTGGTACCAGGCGCTGAACTTGTCGCCTTCCTTCTTCTGGATCTTGCCCAGGTCGGCGGTCAGTTCGGTGTAGGTCTTCGGCGTGGTCTTGATGCCGGCCGAGGCGGCGATGTCCTTGCGCCAGTTGGCGACGCGGCCACCGGCGTAGTACGGCACGCCGTAGGTCTTGCCCTGGTAGGTGACGGAGGCCTTGAGGCCGTCGAGCCACTGGTCGGAGTTGGTGAACTGGGATGCGTCGACGGGGGCGAAGGCGCCCTTGACCATGTAGCTGAGCATCTCGGTGTTGCCCATCTCGACCACGTCGGGGGCCTTGTCCGTGGCGAGGACGGCGTCCAGCTTGGCGTTCTTGTCCGGCCAGCCGTAGTACTCGTGGTTGATCTTGATGCCGGGGTGCTTCTTCTGCACGGCGGCGTCGGCGGCCTTCACCAGTTCGGGCCAGTTGTTCTGCGCGTCCACCGTGAGCCAGACGGTCAGCTCCTTGGCGTCCGAGCCCTGGGACTTGTTGTCGTCCTTGTTGTCGCTGCCACACGCCGCGATGGAGAAGACCATGCCCGCGATACCAATCGCGGCTATCAGCTTGCGCTTCACGCCACCCTCCTCAGGGATGCCACAAACCCCCCTGCCTCCCCGCACGAGCGTTGGGCCGGGACCTGGACCAATGGTGTAGACCAGTGCGGGAAGCTTGACCGAGACCAGCAGGCCTGTCAAGGGTGGTCGAAACCCCTCCGACCAGCCGTTATGCGACCTACATATGCAGGAACCTTTAAGTAAGAACCCCTCGAAAACCCAGGGCGCGGACGAGACAATTCCGGTAGACCACTCCGGCGGTGGACTAGACCAGAACAGCGCGCGACGGTATACAGAGGGGATCACGCAGCGTGCAGGGCGAATCCCGGTACGCTGCCGTGCCACGAGGCGAGCAGCACCGGAGCCGGGAAGGCGGAGCATGAGCACCGACGTCAGCAGTGCGGAGAACGAGAGCGGGACAGCCGTCCGTACCGCGCGCGTGCCCAAGTACTACCGCCTGAAGAAGCACCTGCTCGAAATGACCGAGACACAGACCCCCGGCACCCCGGTCCCGCCCGAGCGCACTCTGGCCGCCGAGTTCGACACCTCCCGCACCACCGTCCGCCAGGCCCTCCAGGAGCTGGTCGTCGAGGGCCGTCTTGAGCGCATCCAGGGCAAGGGCACCTTCGTCGCCAAGCCCAAGGTCTCCCAGGCGCTCCAGCTCACCTCGTACACCGAGGACATGCGCGCCCAGGGTCTGGAACCGACCTCTCAGCTGCTGGACATCGGCTACATCACCGCCGACGACCGGCTCGCCGGCCTGCTCGACATAAGTGCCGGCGGCCGGGTGCTGCGCATCGAGCGGCTGCGCATGGCCAACGGCGAGCCCATGGCCATCGAGACCACCCACCTGAGCGCCAAGCGGTTCCCCGCCCTGCGCCGCTCCCTCGTCAAGTACACGTCCCTCTACACCGCCCTCGCCGAGGTGTACGACGTCCATCTCGCCGAGGCCGAGGAGACCATCGAGACCTCGCTGGCGACTCCGCGCGAGGCCGGCCTGCTCGGCACCGACGTGGGCCTGCCGATGCTGATGCTCTCCCGGCACTCCCTGGACCACGAGGGCCAGCCGGTGGAATGGGTCCGCTCGGTGTACCGCGGCGACCGCTACAAGTTCGTGGCGAGGCTCAAGCGGCCTGCGGAATGAGCCCCGGCCCGCCGTCGGGTCCAGGACTGAAGGCCCCTCACAGCCGTGTCTCCTGACATCGCGTCACCCTTCTCCACCAAATCGACATACCGATATGCGGATGAGGTCTTCCACTGACCTCACGCGTTCGCCATGATTGCCTGCGCATTACACAGGTGAACAACGGTGATCGCCGTGCGGTCAGTGAGGGGACGGAGCCGCCAGATGTCAGATGCGTCCGGTGTGACCAAAGCGGCGGTGGTGACGCCTCTGCGCGCCGCCATCGCCCTGTGCCTGATAGCGCCCTTCGTGGCGATGCTGTGGGTGGGCTCGTACGCCAAGTCGGACCCGGTGTTCATCGGGATCCCGTTCTTCTACTGGTACCAGATGCTGTGGGTGCTGCTCTCCACCGCGCTCACGATGACGGCCTACCAGCTGTGGCAGCGTGACCAGCGCGCCCGCAAGGCCGCCACGAGCACGGACGGGGGTGCGCAGCGGTGAAGGACGGTGTGAACGGCGTCGCGCTCGGCGTCTTCGTCTTCTTCTTCCTGGCCGTCACGGCCGTGGGTTTCTGGGCCGCGCGCTGGCGCAAGGCCGAGAACGAGCACTCCCTCGACGAATGGGGCCTCGGCGGCCGGTCCTTCGGAACCTGGATCACCTGGTTCCTGCTCGGCGGCGACCTGTACACGGCGTACACCTTCGTCGCCGTACCGGCGGCGATCTACGCGGCGGGCGCGGCCGGCTTCTTCGCGGTGCCGTACACGATCCTGGTCTATCCGCTGATCTTCACGTTCCTGCCGCGTCTGTGGTCGGTCTCGCACAAGCACGGCTATGTGACGACCTCGGACTTCGTGCGCGGCCGCTTCGGCTCCAAGGGCCTCTCGCTGGCCGTCGCGCTGACCGGCATCCTGGCAACGATGCCCTACATCGCGCTGCAGCTCGTGGGCATCCAGGCGGTGCTCGACGTGATGGGCGTCGGCGGCGGCGACGGCACCAACTGGTTCGTGAAGGACCTCCCGCTCCTCATCGCCTTCGGTGTGCTGGCGGCCTACACCTACTCCTCCGGCCTTCGTGCCCCCGCCCTGATCGCCTTCGTGAAGGACACGCTGATCTACATCGTCATCGCGGTGGCGATCATCTACATCCCGATCAAGCTGGGCGGCTTCGACGACATCTTCGCCAAGGCGGGCGCCGCGTTCGCCCAGACCAACCCGGCGACCGGCAAACCGCGCGGCGCGCTGGTCCCGGCGGAGGCCGGACAGTGGACGTACGCCACCCTGGCGCTGGGCTCCGCGCTGGCCCTGTTCATGTACCCGCACTCGATCACCGCGACGCTCTCCTCCAAGAGCCGTGAGGTGATCCGCCGCAACACCACGATCCTGCCGCTGTACTCCCTGATGCTGGGCCTGCTCGCCCTGCTGGGCTTCATGGCCATCGCGGCCGGCGTCAAGGTCACCAACGGCCAGCTGGCCATCCCCCAGCTGTTCGAGAACATGTTCCCGGACTGGTTCGCGGGGGTCGCCTTCGCGGCGATCGGCATCGGCGCCCTGGTCCCGGCGGCCATCATGTCCATCGCGGCCGCGAACCTCTTCACCCGCAACATCTACCGGGACTTCATCAAGCCGGACGCCACGCCGAAGCAGGAGGCCCAGGTCTCCAAACTGGTGTCCCTGCTGGTGAAGGTGGGCGCGCTGGTCTTCGTCCTCACCATGGACAAGACGGTCGCCATCAACTTCCAGCTCCTGGGCGGCATCTGGATCCTGCAGACCTTCCCGGCGCTGGTGGGCGGCCTGTTCACCCGCTGGTTCCACCGCTGGGCACTGCTGGCGGGCTGGGCGGTCGGCATGGTCTACGGCACGGTCGCCGCCTACGGCGTGGCCTCCCCCACCCAGAAGCACTTCGGCGGCTCCTCCAAGGAGATCCCCGGCATCGGCGAGATCGGCTACATCGGCCTGACGGCGTTCGTGCTGAACGTGGCGGTCGTGGTGATCCTGACCTTCGCCCTGAAGGCGTTCAAGGCCCCCGAGGGCATCGACGAGACCAGCCCGGAGGACTACACGGCGGACGCGGGCGCCCCGGGCGTGGAAGTGGAGCTGCCGCCGGCCGTGGCAGGAAGCGCCCACTAGAGCGACCACACACAACCCGCAGCGGGCCGCCGAAAACCAGGCACGACGGCGGCCCGCTGTCGTACACACTCACTCGCATGACGATCGTGATCCGCGAAGCGCATCCCACCGAGTACGACCCCCTCGGCGAGATAACGGTCCAGGCCTACCTCCAGGACGGCCTCCTCGACTACGGCGAGGACGACGCGTACCTGCCCGTGCTGAAGGACGTCGCCGCGCGGGCGGCCGCCGCCGAGGTACTCGTCGCCGTGAACGGCGACACTCTCCTCGGCGGCGTCACCTTCGTCCCCGGTCCCGGCCCGGTCGCCGACATCGCCCGGCCCGGGGAGGCCGAGATCCGGGCGCTCGCGGTCGCTCACGCGGCTCGCGGCCGAGGCGCGGGCGAGGCCCTCGTCCGCGTCTGCGTCGACCGCGCACGGGCCACGGACGGCTGCGGAGCGGTCGTTCTGTCGAGCCAGCGGAGCATGCACACCGCCCACCGGATCTACGAACGTCTCGGCTTCGTCCGCACACCGGACCGGGACTGGAATCCCGTGCCACACCTGGACGACCTCACTCTCCTCACCTACAAACTGACGCTCTGACACCACCGCGACACAACATCTGGGGGTGACACCGCAGCCCGGCACTAGATGTATGCTCATGCTCGCTGTCACCGCAGGGGAATCCGGTGTGAATCCGGAACTGTCCCGCAACGGTGTACTTGCGCACATCTGTGCGCAGGAGTCAGTCCGAGGACCTGCCGACAGCACGCCCGGCCACCCGGTCTGGGCGTTCTGACGTCCGGGCCTCGTGGAGTGGGCCGGGGTCCCGACGCGTGCCCGCGTGCGCTCGTGCTGCCCCCTGCCCTCCGCCAGGCCCCGTGCCGAGCGAGGGAGAGCCCCACGTGACCATCGCGCCAGCCGACCCGGCTTCAGCGACCATCTCTGTGGAAGAGGACGGTCCCGGTACCGCGCTGCTGCGGACCCTGGCCGAGCTGACCGCCGACCTCCCCGACGCCGACCCCGGCCGGGTCGCCGCCGCCGCGCTGCGCGGCCGGTCCGCCCGGGCCGACGAGGCGGAGTTGCGGGAGCTTTCCACCGAGGCCGCCGCCGGTCTGATCTCGGAGGACCCCGCCTACTCGCGGCTGGCCGCACGCCTGCTCACCGTCTCCATCCGCGCCGAGGCCGCCTCGCAGGGCGTGACGTCGTTCACCGAGTCCGTGGCGGTGGGGCATCGGGAGGGGCTCATCGCCGACCGGACCGCCGAGTTCGTACGGCTGCACGCGGCGCGCCTGGACACGCTGGTCGACCCCGCCGCCGACGACCGCTTCGGCTACTTCGGCCTGCGCACACTGCACAGCCGCTACCTGCTGCGGCACCCGATCACCCGGCGCGTGATCGAGACGCCCCAGCACTTCATGCTCCGGGTCGCCGCCGGTCTCGCCGAGGACGACACCGTCAGGTCGGTGGACGAGGTCGCCGCGCTCTACGGGCTCATGAGCCGCCTCGACTACCTCCCGTCCTCCCCCACCCTCTTCAACTCCGGCACCCGGCACCCCCAGATGTCGTCCTGCTACCTCCTCGACTCCCCGAAGGACGAGCTCGACTCGATCTACGACCGCTACCACCAGGTGGCCCGGCTCTCGAAGCACGCCGGCGGCATCGGGCTCTCGTACTCCCGGATCCGCAGCCGCGGTTCGCTGATCCGCGGCACCAACGGGCACTCCAACGGCATCGTGCCGTTCCTGAAGACCCTGGACGCCTCGGTCGCCGCCGTGAACCAGGGCGGCCGGCGCAAGGGCGCGGCCGCGGTCTACCTGGAGACCTGGCACTCCGACATCGAGGAGTTCCTGGAGCTGCGCGACAACACCGGTGAGGACGCCCGCCGTACCCACAACCTCAACCTCGCGCACTGGGTCCCGGACGAGTTCATGCGCCGGGTCGACGCCGACGGGCAGTGGTCGCTGTTCTCCCCCGCCGACGTGCCGGAGCTGGTGGACCTGTGGGGCGCGGAGTTCGACGCGGCCTACCGGGCGGCGGAGGAAAAGGGCCTGGCCCGCAAGACCATCCCCGCCCGTGACCTGTACGGCCGGATGATGCGCGCCCTCGCGCAGACCGGCAACGGCTGGATGACCTTCAAGGACGCGGCCAACCGCACCGCGAACCAGACCGCCCTGCCCGGTCACGTGATCCATTCCTCCAACCTCTGCACGGAGATCCTGGAGGTCACGGACGACGGCGAGACGGCGGTCTGCAACCTGGGGTCGGTCAACCTCGGCGCGTTCGTGAGCGACGGGGAGATCGACTGGGAGCGGCTGGACGAGACCGTCCGCACCGCCGTCACCTTCCTCGACCGGGTCGTCGACATCAACTTCTACCCGACCGAGCAGGCGGGCCGGTCCAACGCCAGGTGGCGGCCGGTCGGCCTGGGCACGATGGGCCTCCAGGACGTCTTCTTCAAGCTGCGCCTGCCCTTCGACTCCCCCGAGGCCAGGGCCCTGTCGACCCGGATCGCCGAGCGGATCATGCTCGCCGCGTACGAGGCCTCCGCCGACCTCGCCGAGCGCAGCGGCCCGCTGCCGGCCTGGGAGAAGACCCGTACCGCGCAGGGCGTGCTGCACCCCGACCACTACGGCGTGGAGTTCACCTGGCCGGAGCGCTGGGCGGCGCTGCGCGCCCGGATCGCCGGCACCGGCCTGCGCAACAGCCTGCTGCTCGCGATCGCCCCCACCGCCACCATCGCCTCCATCGCCGGCGTCTACGAGTGCATCGAGCCGCAGGTCTCGAACCTCTTCAAGCGCGAGACGCTGTCCGGCGAGTTCCTCCAGGTCAACTCCTACCTGGTGCGGGACCTCAAGGGCCTCGGCGTCTGGGACGCCCGCACCCGCGAGGCGCTGCGCGAGGCCAACGGCTCGGTGCAGGACTTCGCGTGGATTCCGGAGGAGGTACGACGCCTCTACCGCACGGCGTGGGAGATCCCGCAGCGCGGCCTGATCGACATGGCCGCGGCCCGCACCCCGTACCTGGACCAGGCCCAGTCGCTGAACCTCTTCCTGGAGACGCCGACCATCGGCAAGCTCTCCTCGATGTACGCGTACGCCTGGAAGTCGGGCCTGAAGACCACGTACTACCTGCGCTCGCGCCCGGCGACCCGGATCGCCCGCGCCGCCCGGGCCACCGTCCCCGTGCAGGCCACCCCGGATTCCGAGGCCGTCGCCTGCTCCCTGGAAAACCCCGAGTCCTGCGAGGCCTGCCAGTGATGTCCAACGACCACAAGAACCTGCTCGACCCGGGCTTCGAGCTGACCCTGCGTCCCATGCGCTACCCGGACTTCTACGAGCGCTACCGGGACGCGATCAAGAACACGTGGACCGTGGAGGAGGTCGACCTCCACTCGGACGTCGCCGACCTCGCCAGGCTCACGCCCGCCGAGCAGCACCTGATCGGCCGGCTGGTCGCGTTCTTCGCGACCGGTGACTCGATCGTCGCGAACAACCTGGTGCTGACGCTGTACAAGCACATCAACTCTCCCGAGGCGCGGCTGTATCTCTCAAGGCAGCTCTTCGAGGAGGCAGTTCACGTCCAGTTCTATCTGACCCTCCTGGACACCTACCTCCCCGACCCGGAGGACCGCGCGGCCGCGTTCGCCGCCGTGGAGAACATCCCGTCCATCCGCGAGAAGGCGGAGTTCTGCTTCAGGTGGATGGACTCGGTGGAGAACCTGGACCGCCTGGAGTCCAGGGCCGACCGGCGCCGCTTCCTGCTCAACCTGATCTGCTTCGCCGCGTGCATCGAGGGCCTGTTCTTCTACGGCGCCTTCGCGTACGTCTACTGGTTCCGCAGCAGGGGTCTGCTGCACGGTCTCGCCACGGGCACCAACTGGGTGTTCCGCGACGAGACGATGCACATGAGCTTCGCGTACGACGTGGTCGACACGGTCCGCAAGGAGGAGCCGGAGCTCTTCGACGACGAGCTCCGGCAGCAGGTCACCGACATGCTGCGGGAGGCCGTCGAGGCGGAGCTGCAGTTCGCCCGGGATCTGTGCGGTGACGGTCTGCCGGGCATGAACACCGACTCGATGCGCCAGTACCTGGAGTGCGTCGCCGACCAGCGGCTCGGTCGCCTGGGCTTCGCCCCGGTGTACGGCTCGGAGAACCCGTTCTCCTTCATGGAGCTGCAGGGTGTTCAGGAGCTGACGAACTTCTTCGAGCGGCGTCCGTCCGCGTACCAGGTGGCGGTGGAGGGCACCGTGGACCTGGACGAGGACTTCTGAGCCGCTCCGCGCCGGCTACTTCAGGCCGAGTGCGTCCCCGGATGTCGCCCCGCCCCTCCGCGTGCGCTCCGGTCGCCGTCGTCAGCACCAGGGCCGCCGCCCCGCCGGCCGCGGCCCAGGCCGTTCTGCCTCGCATGATCCTCCCCTTGTCGTGCGCATACCAGGAGAGGCTAAGCGATCAGGGACCTCCCACGGCGGGGGGTTTCCGGGCGGCGCCCGGCCTCTGCGACCCGTCGCGCCTGCCTGAGCTGCCGGTCGACGCGCCTGTCGTGCAGGATGCCGAGCACGGACGGCAGGGCCATGAGGACCAGGATGCCGAGGACCAGGACCATTCCGATGAGACCTTCGATCTGGTTTCCGTTCATGGACACCACTGTGGCGCTCGACACTCCTTACCGCGAGTGGCAGCACTGCCACACACCCTCGAATTACTGCCAGCGACGAGGCACACTGGCAGCATGCTGAGGAACGTGGCGACAGTGCTTCTCGACGGCGTGCACCCCTTCGAGCTCGGGGTGGTCTGCGAGGTCTTCGGCCTCGACCGCTCCGACGAGGGGCTTCCGGTGTACGACTTCGCGGTGGTCTCGGCGGAGGGGCCGGCGCTCGGCACCCATGTGCCCGGCCTCACCGTCTCCACGCCGTACGGTCTCGACCGCCTTGAGGAGGCCGATCTGATCGCGGTGCCGGCCTCGGACGCCAACGTGGCCCGGGACTACCCACCCGAGCTGCTGGACGCGCTGCGCCGGGCGGTGGACCGGGGCGCCAGGGTGCTCAGCGTCTGCTCCGGCGTCTTCGTGCTCGGCGCCGCCGGACTGCTGGACGGGCGCCGGTGCGCCGTGCACTGGCGCCACGCGGAGCTGCTGGCCCGCCGTTATCCGCGCACCCGGGTCGAGCCGGACGTGCTGTACGTCGACGAGGACCCGGTGATCACCTCGGCGGGCACCTCGGCCGGCATCGACGCCTGTCTGCACATCGTGCGCAAGGAGCAGGGCCCGGAGGTGGCCAGGAAGATCGCCCGGCGGATGGTGGTGCCCCCGCACCGGGACGGCGGCCAGGCCCAGTACATCGAGCGTCCGCTGCCCGAGGGCCCCTGCGACACGGTCGGCGAGGTGCTGGCCTGGATGACGGAGCACCTGGACGAGGAGGTCACCGTCGAGCAGCTGGCCGCCCGTGCCCTGATGGCCCCGCGCACCTTCGCCCGCCGCTTCCAGCAGGAGACCGGCACCACGCCGTACCGGTGGATCCTGCGGCAACGGGTGCTGCTGGCACAGGAGTTGCTGGAGGGCACGGACGAGACGATGGACGCCATAGCGGGCCGGACCGGCTTCGGTACGGCGGCCGCGCTGCGGCACCAGTTCGTGCGGTCGCTGGGCACCACTCCGCACGCCTACCGGCGCGCGTTCCGGGGCCCTGAGGCCGCCTGAGCGCGCGCCGGTATCAGGCGTGACCCGCCGCTCGGCCGGTCACCAGGGCACGGGTGCGAGCAGCAGCCGGTGCGGGCGCAGGGTGATACCCACCCGGGTGGTGTCGTCCGACCCGGCGACCTGTTCGAAGCGGTACCTGGCACACAGCGCCGCGGTGATCAGGCTGAGCTGGGTCATGGAGAAGTGGTCGCTGGGGCACTTGCGGTTGCCGACGCTGAAGGGGCTCATGGCGTACTTGGGCACGTCCCCCGCCCGCTCCGGCAGCCAGCGGTCCGGGTCGAAGTCGAGGTGCCCGGCGTACGAGTGCGGGTCGCGCTGGATGGCGTAGGGGCTGTAGACGATGTCGGCCCCGGCCGGAATGCGATAGCCCCCGAGCTCGGTGTCGGCCTTGGCCCGCCGCGTCAATATCCACACGGCCGGCCGCAAACGCATCGCCTCGACGACGACATTGTTGGTGTACGTGAGCCGGCGAACATGCTCAAAACCAACCGGCTGACCACCCGTCACGGATTCGACCTCGGTCCGTACCTTCTCGGCGTGTTCCGGGTGTTCGGCGAGGACCTGGAGCAGCCACATGATCGTGGAGGCGACTGTTTCGCTGCCCGGGGTGAGTATCGCGACCACCTGGTCGTGGATCTCCTGTTCCCCGATGGGGTCGCCATTCTCGTCCCGCGCGTCGAGCAATGCCGTCAGCAAATCGTCCGGCTTTTGACCAGATGCCCGGCGCTCGGCGACGATCTCGTCGACGAGGAGATGCAAATCGGCCAGCGCCCGGTTGAATTCGCGGTTGGCCGGCAGCGGCAGCCGGTACAGCGGACCGAGTGGTACGACCATCCGCCGGTACATACCGCGGAAGACGCTCGCGAGATCGACGCTGAGCCGCTCCGCGCGCTCGTCCATGTACTCGCCGCGCAGCAGGCAGCGGGCGGCGATGCGGACGGCGACCCGGAAGGACTCCGAGGTGCAGTCGACGGTGCGGCCGGGCTGCCAGCGCTCGGTCAGCGCATGCGCCTCCTCCTCCATGATCGGCCCGTAGCCGGGGATCGCGGAAAGGTTGAACGCGGGCTGGATGGTGCGGCGCTGGCGCCGGTGGCGGGGGCCGTTGGCGGTGGCGACGCCCTCCTTGCCGAGCAGTCCCTCCAGGGACTCCCACAGCGGGCCGGCGATGACGAAGTCCGGGTTCAGGGCGAGGGCGCCGGTGAGCGCCGGTGTGGTGACGGCGTACACCTCCTTGGGGCCGAGCCTGAGGCGCACCATGTCGCCGTGGGTGCGGAGCCGGGCCATGAAGGCCAGCGGGTCGCGGGCCAGCCGCCAGCCGTGCCCGAGTATCGGCACCCCGCCGCCGGCCAGGGGCGGTTCGCGCAGTTCACCGTGGACGGATGCCTCGGCGGTCGTGGACTTCACGGACTCGACGGTCATTTCTCACCTGCCGCTTCGTTGTTGACGTACGGGGGCGTGGACCGGTCGTCCCAGCTGTCGACCATGTAACGGCCGGATTCGTGGTGGAACCAGTAGACGGAGCTGAACCAGTTCCGCATATTGGCGACGCAGGCCGTGACGGCGGCGCCGAGTTCTTTTCCGCGCACTGTTCCGTCGTCGAGCCGATCGGCGAACCGCAGCGCGGCCCGCTCGGCCACCAGGAATTCGCGAACGCATTCCTCGACGCGTCGCCTGACTTCGTCGACCGCCTGTTCCAGGCTCATTCCCTCGTGGGTGACGAGACTGATTCCGAGATTGTGCACCTCGTCGCCCGCGATTTCCTTCGGAAGTGAGCAGAGGTCGTTGTACCAGGCGGCAAATTCCTGGCTGAGCAGCGCCGACCTGCGGTAGGCCGGGTTTTTCCTCACGGCGTCCGGGAGTTCGGTCCCGGCGCTCGGCTCCAGCAGGTCCGTCCATATCCAGTGGGCGAAGGTGAGGCGCCGCAGGGCCAGGTATTCCTCCACCCCGGGGACGTATCCCGAGGTGCGGTTGCGGAACTCGCGGTCGTACGCCTCGATCACCGCGTGGAAGTGCCGGGCGAAGCGCTGGTTCCAGGCCCCCGGGAGGAACGAGTACAGTCGCGCGACGCTGTCCGCGAACCCCGCGACCAGGGTGTCGGGATGGTGCAGATGGTGCAGGGGTGCGTCGAGGGCCGCGTGCAGCCGGAACCGCAGCCGCCGCCAGTGGGCCGGCCTGCGGTGCACGACGTCACGGTCGTGGCGGTCGTCCCAGACGAAGAACCAGGCGCTGTAGTCGCATATCGCCTGGATGACCTCGTCGGACGCGCCCAGGTAGTACCCCGCCATGAGGTCGGTGTAGCAAAGACCGTCGGCATATTCCTGTACCTTGTCCGCCGGCATCAGCCGCTTTTCCAGCAGCCAGAGGCGGGTCTTCTCCTGGAGCCGTGGCCAATACGGATGCCGCTGCCGGGGAAACTCGGCCTCGATCACCGGGAGGGCGAGTTGCGGTGGAACCGCGACCGCCGTCGGCGTCGATGTGGTGCTGTGTGAGAAAGCATGCACGAACAAACCCCTCTCAGCCGAGCCAGGTGCGCACACCCCTCCCGCTGTGCCGGGCGTGCGCCGTGCGTATCCCCGCAGTCCCCATTCAGCACCACAACTGACCGGTCTGGGAACGGATTTGCTTCACTCACTACCCCACAGTGCCGAGAATCTCCCCTTGTGTGACTGGTTAGGGATCGCTAGGGGTGCACAAAGGATCGAATGTGCGACGCACAGACGAGCGAGTCCGACCGAACATGACGAACGCCTGGTCGGAGCAGGCCCGACCAGGCGTCACAACTGTCCTTCTGCGTCTCAGTCGTTGGCGACCACGGGGTAGCGTGGCTCGTTCTCGGCCATCTGCCGCAGCGCGTCCTTGCGCTCGCGCTTGGAGAGCCGGTCGATGTACAGGTAGCCGTACAGGTGGTCGGTCTCGTGCTGCAAACACCGAGCGAAGTAGCCGGTGCCCCGCACCTTGACCGGGTTGCCCTTCTCGTCCTGGCCGGTGACCTCGGCGTAGTCGGGCCGGGCGAGCGGGGCGTAGGCGGTGGGCACCGACAGGCATCCCTCGTTGCTGTCGTCCAGCCGCCGCTTGTCGGCCGGCAGATCGACGAGCTTCGGGTTGCACACCACGCCCACGTGCCGGACGCCCGCGTCGTCCTGGCAGTCGTAGACGAAGACCTTCAGGTCGACGCCGATCTGGTTGGCGGCCAGCCCGACGCCCTCGGCGGTCCGCTGGCTGGCGAACATGTCCGCGACGAGCTGGTCCAGCTCCGCCCCGAACTCGGTGACGTCCTTGCACTCCTTGTGCAGCACCGGGTTCCCGACGACGGTGATGGGCCGCGAGGTCCCCCGCTCACGCCAGGCGTTCTCGCGCTCCTCGGTCCCCTCGGTGTCGACGACGAATCCCTCGTCGTCCACGGGGAGCACGCCCACGTGCTGCTGATCGGTGTCCTGCTGCGCCATGACCGCGGTAAGCCTTCCTAGGTAAAACGGGGGTGATATTGCTGATACAGGGTACGTGGAGGCGCCCCGTCAGGGGCGCGCCCCAAAGGGGCGCGGGGCTGAATCGACTTGCGGCTCCGTCGCGTGGGCGCGATCAGCCCCCGCCCGGCCGCACCCGGAACACGACCTCAGCAGACCTCTTCCAAATCCCGCCAGTCCCGAGAATCAGGGCTGTCCGCGACCCACCCGTCCAGCAACCCCCTCACCAGCGCAGCCGGCGCAGCCACCCCGCACTCCCGCTCCGGCACCCACAGCTGCCCGTCCGTCCGATGCCCCAGCGGCCCCGGGTGCCCCGGCTCACTGTGATCGTGGGGATCGAGATGCACCCCGTCGCCCTCGTCCGACGGCATCCGCGACTCGGAGCACATCCGGCACAGCAACCGCACAGAAGAGGACCAGTCCTCCGCCGCGAACCCGGCATCCCCCGCCAACTGCTCCAGCGCGTCCCGGTCCGTCTCCGTCGCCGCCTCCAGCAGCACCACCCACGTCGGCACCGGCGACGGCGCCCACAGCTCGATCTCGTCGAAGACGGGGTACGCGTGCCCGGTCGCCGTCGTGCGCTCGCCGTGCGGCACCCCGTCGTGCAGGACGACCTCGCCCCAGCGCCGCCCGGACGAGGGAAGCGGGATGGACTGCACCTCGATACGGGCGGGGTCCAGCCGCCGCCCCCACACCACCTCGGCCTCCCCCTCCGGAGACAGCCGTACGGCGGCACTGCCCAGGTCCATGCCGTCCGGCTCGCCCGAGACGGCGGCGCCGCCCGGCACCCGCAGCCCGTAGGCCTGCCAGGCCCGCCGGGCCAGCGGCCAGTCCTGCAGCGCGGTCGCCGCGATGCCCACGTTCCACCAGTCGGGCGCCCCGGCCTCCCGGTCCAGCAGGGCCACCGCCCGCAGCCCGGCCGCCCGCGCCTGCTCCCAGTCGTGCCGGAACTTGTGCAGCAGAGCGAGGTTGAACCAGGACTCGGACAGCCAGGGTTCCAGGTCGGCGGCGCGTGTCAGCAGCTCGCCCGCGTCCTCGTACCGGCCGTCGCCGATCAGCGTGAACGCGCGGTCGGTGGCCTGCCGCCAGGAGGCGGAGGGCCGGTGCCGTCCCTTGCCGAAGATCCTCACGATTCCCGCCTGCCAGTTCCAGTTCCGCACAGTGGGCTGGCTTGTGCCCCCGGACATCACCCTCTCCCTCGCATCCAACCACGTACGACGGGAGGGCCGCTCATTACCCATGGGTTACCCAGCCGCACGCAAGGTCAGACAGTCTCTGGAGAGCACGCGGGCCAGGGATTCCACGACCTCGGGAGCGTAGTCCCCCGCAGTGGCCAGGCGTAACTCCTCCAGCGCGGTCAGCGGCCCGCCGGGCCCGGAATCCCGGGCCTTCTCCTCGTACGCGTTGACGGCCCGCACGATCCGCGCGGCGACCGGCTGCTCCCGGTACGGGTCGGCCTGCCGCTCCACGACCACGGCGACCGCCGCGTCCACCCCGGTCTGCCGTACGACGGCTCCGCCGAGCAGGGCTATCCGCCGCTGCTCGGCCGCCGGCAGCCCGGCGGTGGCCCCGGCGGGCACCGGGTCGACGAGACTGAGCTGGCCGATGTCGTGCATCAGCGCCGCGTACTCCAGCACGGTGAGCTCCGCTTGGGACAGCCCCAGGTCCCGCCCGACGGCCTGGCTCAGCGTGGCCACCCGGCGGGCGTGCCCGGCCGGGGTGTACCCCGCTGTCTCGGTGGCGCGGGCGAGCGAGGCGATGGTCTGCCGGTAGGTGGCCCGGACGGCCGCGTACCGGCGCAGGGACAGCTGGGTCAGGAGCAGGGGCAGGCAGAAGACGGGCAGCGCCCACAGTCCCGCGACGGCGACGGCCAGCGCCATCACCGCGCCGGTGGCGCAGACGGCGGACCCGATGCCGAGCAGCCCGCGCAGCTCGTCCCGCAGCAGCGGCCCGAACGGCCACCCCGTGCGGGAGTGGGCCTGCGCGGCGGCGAGCACGGCGTCGCACAGCGCGGTGAGCACGAGCAGCGATACGAGCAGCAGCGCGTACGCCGGTCCGCCCCAGTGCTCCAACGCGCCCCTGCTGTAGAGGGGTTGGAAGCAGACGGCGGCGAAAGCGACGGTGAGGACGCGGCGGGCGAGGTGGTCGAGGGTGGGTCGCCGCCCACTGGCTATGTGCGGGACGTTCCCGAGCAGCGCGGCCGCGCAGACGACGGTGACGACCTGGAGGGCCCCGTCGTGCGTGGCGACCCCGGCATCGGCGCCGAGCAGGGCGTAGGCGAGCCCGCCGGCGGCCCCGAGCGGGGCGGCCTCACGCACCTCGGCACCGGTCCACCGGGCCCACTCCCCGACCGTGACGAGGACACCGAAGGCGAGGGCGGCACCGCGGTTGCCGAGACCTTCCCAGAGGGTGCCGGCGAGACAGCCGAGGGCAAGGAGCAGAGCGGCGAGCCGGACACACCCGAGCGCGACGGGACGACGGGGCCGGCATCGGTCGCCGGGAGTCATGGGGCGCCTCGTCCGATGCTTGCGCGGTCGCCGCTCGGCCGGCCGGACGCGGGAGCGCCGGCCGGCGGGACGTCGGCGGTGACCGCGGGGTGCCAGCCGTGCCTGGCCAGTGCTCGCGCCAGGGCGTCGACGACCCCGGCGTCGAAGTGCCGCCCCGCGCACCGTCGTAACTCCGCCACCGCGGCGGCCACCGGGCGGGCCCGGCTGTAGGAGCGCGTCGACGTCATCGCGTCGAACGCGTCGGCGACGGCCACCACGCGGGCGGATTCCGGGATCTGGCTGCCCGCCAGTCCGTAGGGGTAGCCGCTGCCGTCGATGCGCTCGTGGTGGTGGAGGATCGCCGCGCGGGCCTCCCCGAGGAAGGAGATCCCGCGCACCATCTCGTGGCCGTACTCGGGGTGGAGTTCGATGATCCGCCGCTCTTCCGGCGTCAGCGGCCCGTTCTTGCGGAGCAGCCGCGTGGGGACGCCCAGCTTTCCCACGTCGTGGAGGATGCCGGCGAAGCGGAGCATCTCCACCCGGTCGTCGTCCATGTCCAGCTCGCGCGCGATCATCACGGAGGCCTGTCCGACCCGTTCGCTGTGCCCGCGGGTGTATCCGTCCTTGATGTCGACGGCCTGGACGAGCGCGCGGATGGTGGCCTGATGGGCGGCGCGTTCCCGGTGGTACTGGGCGAACACCCACCACGAGACGCACATCGGCAGCAGGACGAGCAGTGCGGCGACGGGACCGTAGGGGCTGCGCCAGAGCACGGCCATCATCAGCCCGGCCAGCCCGTGCACCCCGACGGGCGCGAGGGAACGGGACAGCAGACCGCGCCAGGCCCGCCGGACCGGCACCCTCTCCGCCACCGCCAGGATTCCGCCGTCCAGCAGGGCGAGCACGGCGGAGAAGGCCAGCACGGCCGCGACGCAGGGCAGCAGCGCGTACGGGAAGTCGGAGTCCACCACCGCGTTCCGCCCGCCCAGTGCCCAGTGCACCCGCCCCGCGCCCCAGACGGCGAGCGCCAGTTCGGCGGCCCGCCAGGTCCGGCGCAGCGCCTGCGGCCGTTCCTCGGTGCGCGAGAGCAGCGCGCCCGGCAGCGGTACGAGCGCCGCGGCCGGCGGCGGCAGCAGGAAGGCACCGGCGAGCAGCACCGGGTAGAAGGTGCCGCCCAGACGGCGCCGTACGGCGTGCTCGCAGGCCGCGTACAGCAGGGCGAGAAGGGCGACGGCCCACCAGGGTGTACGTACGCCGGGCAGGGGCAGCAGACAGAACAGGGCTGCGAGGGCGACGCAGGTCACGTACGCGCGTACGCGTGCCGGAACCGCCTCCATCTCGCCCCTCCCCCGACCTTGCCTGCCCAGGCTCCGGAGCCTAGGGCGGGAGCCGGAGGGTCCGGGAGGTCATGACCGGAGGATTAGCACGTTCGGGTGATGGGACACCGCGGCGGGAACGACTCGGCGGCGCTCGGTGGTGCTGCCGCGGTCAGCTCTCCGGCGTGACCGGTGCGGCCTGGGCGGCCGTGACATCGTGGTCCGGGACCGCCTGGCCGGAGCGGATCAGGTCCAGCCGCCCCAGCACCTTGGCCCGCAGGTCGGTGGGCACGTCGTCATGCCCGCAGCACCGCTTGACCAGCTTCTTCACGGCCTGCTCCAGCCCGTACTTCTCCAGGCAGGGGGAGCACTCGTCGAAGTGCTGCTTGAACTTGACGCGATCGACGTCCGGCATCTCACTGTCGAGGAACTCGTACAGATGATCGAGTACCTCACTGCAGTCCGTCTCGTGCGGCTCTCCGCAGCTCATGAGCCCGAGCCTTTCGCTTCGTTCGACTCGCCGGCACCGGCCGGGACGAGCCCGCGCTCACGCGCGTAGTCCTCCAGCATGCCGCGCAGTTGACGGCGGCCCCGGTGCAGCCGGGACATGACCGTACCGATGGGTGTCCCCATGATGTCCGCGATCTCCTTGTACGCAAAGCCCTCTACGTCGGCGAGGTAGACGGCGATGCGGAATTCCTCGGGGATCGCCTGCAGCGCTTCCTTGACGTCCGAGTCGGGCAGGTGGTCGAGCGCCTGCGACTCCGCGGAGCGCAAGCCCGTCGACATGTGCGACTCGGCACGGGCGAGCTGCCAGTCCTCGATCTCCTCGGCCGCGGAGCGCTGGGGTTCGCGCTGCTTCTTGCGGTACGAGTTGATGAAGGTGTTCGTGAGAATGCGGTACAGCCACGCCTTGAGGTTGGTGCCCTCACGGAACTGGTGGAAGGACGCGTACGCCTTGGCGTAGGTCTCCTGCACCAGGTCCTCGGCGTCGGCCGGGTTCCGCGTCATGCGCAGCGCGGCCGAGTACATCTGGTCGAGGAATTCGAGCGCGTCGCGTTCGAAGCGCGCGCTGCGCTCCGTGGTCGACTCCGCGCTGACGCCCTGGCCCTCGGGCAGCTCCGCCTGGCCGTTGTCGGTCCCTGCGTCGGTACCGGTGACCGGACCCACCTCCTCAAGATCCCGGGCAGGACCGAAACCGATCCCACTCGTCTCGGAGGATAGAACACGACCCGTGCCTGCCGCCGCTCGAATAGGAGCGGTCTTGGCCGCGTGCAGCACCGTCCAGTCGAGCTCAGCGCTGCGCTCACGGCTGGGGCAGATGGTCGAACCCATGCGGCGGACTTCCTCTCCTTCGGCGTCGGCGCTGGTTTCCAGCACTTCTTTCCGCCTCAACAGTGGTCCGTCGCCCGACATTCCCGGGCGTCACCCGAGTGAGGCGGTCCACGCGACGACCGCGTCCGTGATGATGGTCACCGCTTGCTCCGGCCCGGTCTCCGCCCGTTTGGGCACCCCGAAACCATGATCGGCGCCCGGCACCTCGACGAGGTCGTACGCCCCGTCCGGGAACTCGTCCGGCTTGCCGAACGGATCGTTCCCGCCCTGGACGACGAGCGTGGGCACCCCGGCCCCGAGCAGCTCCTCGGCCCGTGACTTCTCCGGCTTGCCCGGCGGGTGCAGCGGAAAGCTCAGGGCGAGGACGGCGGCCGCGCCCAGCTCCGTCGCCGTACGGCAGGCGACCCGGGCGCCGGCACTGCGCCCGCCCGACACCACCGGCAGCCCCGGCGTGGCCAGCGCGGGCCACACCCCGCGCCAGCCGGCATCGAGCGTCTTCGGCGCGGGCGCCAGCTTCCTCCCCGCGACCCGCCAGGGCTGCTCCACGAGCGCGACGGTCACGCCGTGGCCGGGGAGGACCGCGGCGATCGCCTGCAGATCCCGCGCCTCGATGCCTCCGCCCGCCCCATGGCTGGCGGCCAGCACCAGCCGCGCCCGCTCAGCCTCGTACCAGGTGATGCGGGCGTCCCCCGCCTCCGTACCGACGATCTTCGACGTAGTCACGCCAGAAGGCTAGAAGAGGGTGCCCGCTTCGGGCCCCTCCAGCTCTTTCAGCAGCTCCGGACTGTTGTTGCGGACGTTGCTGACCGCCGTGGAGACCGGGTAGGCCCGCATCAGGCCCGGCGGCGGCGGGGCGAGCAGCGAGCGCAGGTCCTCCACGTCCGTGCGGGCAGGGTCGAGCCAGGCGTCCCACCGGTCGGGCGTGAGCATCAGCGGCATCCGGGGGTGGATGTCCGCGAGCGCGTACGGCCCCTCGGCCGGCGCCACGGCCAGCGGCGAGGTCTCCGCCTCCGTGGTGATCACCGAGCAGGTCGCCCACCAGGCCAGCGGGTGCTCGTCGGGCAGCGTGCGGTCCCGCCAGAACTCGTACAGCCCGGCCATCGCGAAGACCGAGCCGTCGGCGGGCAGCACGAAGTACGGCTGCTTGCGCGGCCGCTTCTTCTTCCCCTCGACCTCCAGATCCCGCTCCTCCTTCGCCGTGACCCACTCGTAGTAGCCGTCGGCGGGCAGGATGCAGCGGCGGGTGGCGAAGGCACGGCGGTACGACGGCTTCTCGTGCACGGTCTCGGCCCGCGCGTTGATCATCCGGGCGCCGCCCTCGGGCGACTTGGCCCAGCTGGGCACCAGCCCCCACTTCAGCCTGCGCAGCTGGCGAACCGGACGGAGGTCGTCGGCGTCTTTCAACGGACGGTCGAGGACGGCGTAGACCTCCTTGGTCGGAGCCACGTTGTAGTCGGGCTCCAGGGTCTCCTCCGGGTCCCACTTCTCTATTTCAAAGACTCCTGCGAGATCCTCGGGCCCACGACTGGATGCATACCGTCCGCACATACGTGCAACACTGCCAGATTCCGCCTGACCAGAGGGAGTAACCGCCAGATCATGGAGAGCACCGCCGCCCTCGCGCTGCCCGACCTCTGGGACCGTCTGACCGGCACCCAGTCCGACCCCGATCTGTGGGTGGTGCTCGCGACCCTGGTCGCCGCGCTCGCCGTGGTCGTCCCGCACAACCTGTGGCGGATATCCCGCAACGCCATCACCATCGCCCACGAGGGCGGCCACGGCCTGGTCGCCCTGTTCTCGGGCCGGCAGCTCACCGGCATCCGGCTGCACTCCGACACCAGCGGCCTGACGCTCAGCCGGGGCAAGCCGCACGGCATCGGCATGATCCTCACGGCTGCGGCGGGCTACACGGCTCCCCCGCTGCTCGGTCTCGGCGGCGCGGCCCTGCTCGGCGCCGGCCGCATCACCCTTCTGCTCTGGCTCGCCACCGCCCTGCTCCTCGTGATGCTGGTGATGATCCGCAACGCCTACGGCGTCCTGACCGTCTTCCTGACGGGCGGCACCTTCCTGCTGGTGTCCTGGCTGGCCGGACCCCAGGTGCAGGCGGCGTTCGCGTACGCGGTGGTGTGGTTCCTCCTCCTCGGCGGAGTCCGCCCGGCATTCGAACTGCAGGCCAAGCGCTCCCGAGGCGGCGCCGGCGACTCGGACGCGGACCAGCTGTCACGGCTGACCCATCTCCCGGCGGGCGTATGGCTGTTCCTGTTCCACACGGTGTCGCTGTGCTCGCTGATCGGCGGGGGCAGGTGGCTGCTGGGGATGTGAACGGCACCTCGCAGCCGACGGCGGCACAGCCGGCGTGGAGGAGCACGGGGCGCAGATCGCAGCCGACGGCGGCACAGCCGGCCCAAGGGGCGCGGGGCGGTGCTGGATCCGCGGCTCCGCCGCGCGGGCGCGACAAGCCCCCACCGCGCCGCACCCGGCCGGCCACCCCCGCGCCACCGCCGCCGCCCCTCACCCCCGCCGCGCACTAAAGTGACCCCATGGCCGCAAACCCCACCGCACCAACCGCCCTCTGGCCCGCCCCCCACGCGCGCGGAGCCGTCGACGCCACGGTTCACGTGCCGGGGTCCAAGTCGGTCACCAACCGCGCCCTCGTCCTCGCCGCCCTCGCCTCCGAACCCGGCTGGCTGCGCCGCCCCCTCCGCTCCCGCGACACCCTGCTGATGGCCGACGCCCTGCGCGCGATGGGCGTCGGTATCGACGAGGGCGTGGGCCCCGACGGCTCCGGCGAGGCCTGGCGGATTCTCCCCGCTGGGCTCCGCGGCCCCGCCACCGTCGACGTCGGCAACGCCGGCACCGTGATGCGCTTCCTCCCGCCCGTCGCCACCCTCGCCGCGGGCGACATCCGCTTCGACGGCGACCCCCGTTCCTACGAGCGCCCCCTGCACGGCGTGATCGACGCCCTGCGCGCCCTCGGCGCCCGCATCGACGACGACGGCCGCGGCGCGCTCCCCCTCACCGTCCACGGCAGCGGCGCCCTGGACGGCGGCCCGGTGTCGATCGACGCCTCGTCCTCCTCCCAGTTCGTGTCGGCCCTCCTCCTCTCCGGCCCGCGCTTCAACCAGGGCGTGGAGGTCCGTCACATCGGCGGGTCCCTCCCCTCGCTCCCGCACATCCGGATGACCGTCGACATGCTGCGCGCGGTAGGCGCCCAGGTGGACACGCCCGAGTCGGGTGGCGAGCCGAACGTCTGGCGGGTGACCCCCGGCGCCCTGCTGGGCCGCGACCTGACCATCGAGCCGGACCTGTCGAACGCCCAGCCCTTCCTCGCCGCCGCCCTGGTCACGGGCGGCAGGGTCGTGATCCCCGACTGGCCGCAGCGGACCACCCAGCCGGGTGACCGGCTGCGGGAGATCTTCACCGAGATGGGCGGCTCCTGCGAACTGACCGAGTACGGCCTGGAGTTCACCGGCTCGGGCCGGATCCACGGCATCGATGTCGACCTGGGTGACGTCGGCGAGCTGACCCCCGGCATCGCGGCGGTGGCCGCCCTCGCGGACACCCCCTCCACCTTGCGCGGGGTCGCCCACCTGCGACTGCACGAGACGGACCGGCTGGCCGCGCTCACCAAGGAGATCAACGAGCTCGGCGGTGACGTCACCGAGACCGCCGACGGCCTGCGCATCCGCCCGCGCACGCTGCACGGCGGCGTCTTCCACACCTACGAGGACCACCGCATGGCGACGGCCGGCGCCGTCATCGGCCTCGCCGTGGCCGACGTGCAGATCGAGAACGTGGCGACGACGGCGAAGACCCTGCCGGACTTCCCCGACCTGTGGGCCGGGATGCTCGGGAGCGACGGGGCCTAGGGGCGTACGACCATGCGCCGCTACGGCAAGCACACCGACGAGGACGACATCCGCGCCCGCCCGAACCGCAAGGGCAACCGGCCGCGCACCAACATCCGCCCGAAACACGAGGACGCGGCCGAGGGGATGGTCCTCACCGTGGACCGCGGCCGGCTGACCTGCCTGGTCGACGACCGTACGATCCTCGCGATGAAGGCCCGCGAACTGGGCCGCAAGGCGGCGGTGGTCGGCGACCGGGTGGCCCTGGTCGGCGACCTGTCCGGCCAGAAGGACACCCTCGCCCGGATCGTCCGCATCGAGGAACGCTCCTCCGTGCTCCGCCGCACCGCCGATGACGACGACCCGTTCGAGCGGGTGGTCGTGGCCAACGCGGACCAGCTGGCGATCGTCACCGCCCTGGCCGACCCGGAGCCCCGACCCCGTCTGATCGACCGCTGCCTGGTCGCGGCCTACGACGGCGGGCTCACTCCCCTGCTGGTCATGACCAAGTCGGACCTGGCCCCGCCGGACAAGCTCCTGGAGCTGTACGGCGACCTGGAGATCCCGTACGTGGTCACGAGCCGCGAGGAACTGGCGGCGGGGGAAGCGGCCCGCCGGGTCCGGGACCACCTCGACGGCAAGATCACGGCGTTCGTCGGCCACTCGGGCGTCGGCAAGACCACGCTGGTGAACGCGCTGGTCCCCGAGGACCGCCGCCGTACGACCGGTCACGTCAACGCGGTGACCGGCCGCGGCCGCCACACCACGACCTCCGCCCTGGCCCTGCCCCTCTCCGACGACGAGGGCTGGGTCATCGACACCCCGGGCGTCCGCTCCTTCGGCCTGGCCCACATCGACCCGTCCCGCGTGATCCTCGCGTTCCCCGACCTGGGGCCCGGCACCGTGAACTGCCCGCGCGCCTGCAGTCACAACGAGCCGGACTGCGCGCTGGACGAGTGGGTCGCCGAAGGTCACGCGGACCCGGCCCGCCTCTACTCGCTGCGCCGGCTGCTGGCGACACGGGAGCGCACGGAGGGCGACTGACCACCGGGGTGTTTGTCATGACCGGAGTTCGGTAAGTGCATAATCGCACCGAGCTGGACATACGGGAGGACAGCACATGGCGTGGCTGCTGGTGATCGTGGCCGGGATCCTGGAGACCGGCTTCGCCGTGTGTCTCAAGCTGTCCCACGGCTTCACCCGACTATGGCCGACGATAGCCTTCGCCTCCTTCGCCCTGGGCAGCTTCGGCCTCCTGACCCTCTCCCTGAAGAAACTGGACGTGGGCCCGGCATACGCGGTCTGGACCGGCATCGGCGCGGCAGGCACCGCCATCTACGGCATGATCTTCCTCGGCGACCTGGTCTCGGCCCTGAAGATCGTCTCCATCAGCCTGGTGATCGCAGGAGTGATCGGCCTCCAGCTCTCGGGCTCGGCACACTGAAAAGCGCCCAAAGGCGCGCGGGGCCATACCTGATATCCGGCTCCGCCGCACGGACCCGACCAGCACATCACAGCCCACGCGAAAACAACCGACCTGAAGGGGCGCGGGGAACTGCGCGATCAACCCCCACCCGCCCGCAGCCGACGCACAAACCGGCACCACCCCTCCCCTCCTCACACCGGCTGCCGACAGAGCGCCCCGCGCACCAGCTCCGCCACCCCGCCCTCCCCCGGCGGCGCCGCGACACACGACAACGCCAGCCGCACCACCAGCTCGCACGACCGGGCCAGCTCACCGTTCCCCTTCACGGCCCCGGCCCCGGCCCGGGAAAGCACCGTCACCGCCCGGTCCCGCACGATCTGCACGAAGTCCCCGGGAGAAGGCAACGGCCCGTCCGCCCTCCGCTGCGCCGGCACCGCCGAGGAAGACGACACCGCGGACAGCGTCGGCGACGGCAAACGCTCGCTCCAGCACCCCGTGAGCATCGCCCGTACCAGCACGTTGTCCCGAGCCGCCACCGCCATCCACTCGGCCGTCGCCGTAAGCCGCTCCCGTACCTCGGTATGGCTCCCCAACGCCCGCTCGACCCCCGCGAGATACCCGTCGGCCTCCCTGCGTACCAACGCTCTCGCCAGGCCTTCCTTGCTGCCGAACTCGTTGTACAGCGTCTGCCGGGACACTCCGGCCGCCGCCGCCACATCGACCATCCGCACGGCAGCCCACGGCCGGCGCGCAAGCGCCGCGTAGGCGGCGTCCAGTAGGGACTCCCGGGCTGCAGGCATCATCGCCTCCCTGTGGGCGAGCGACTCTGCGCCCAGATTTGACGCGCACGAATCCACTGTCAAGGGTTCGCGAAGGCACCGGGGGGCGCCCTTCGGCCAACACGCGCGGGCGTGCCACGGGCGGGCCACCGGCGTACCGCAGACGCACCGAGGTGCCGGTCCGATCACTTACCGGCATCACCACGCCCTCCCTTGTAGCCCCGCGCCCACCCCGGCAGATACCGTTCGTCACATGCCGGACTACCTTGATGACCTGCGTCTCGCCCACGTGCTCGCGGACGCGGCCGACGCCGCGACCATGGACCGCTTCAAGGCCCTCGACCTCAAGGTCGAGACCAAGCCGGACATGACCCCGGTGAGCGAGGCGGACAAGGCCGCCGAGGAACTGATCCGCGGCCAGCTGCAGCGCGCCCGCCCACGGGACGCGATCCTCGGCGAGGAGTACGGCATCGAGGGCACCGGCCCGCGCCGCTGGGTGATCGACCCCATCGACGGCACCAAGAACTACGTCCGCGGTGTCCCGGTCTGGGCGACCCTGATCTCCCTGATGGAGGCGGCCGAGGGCGGCTACCAGCCGGTCGTCGGCGTGGTGTCCGCGCCCGCGCTGGGCCGCCGCTGGTGGGCCGCGAAGGGCCACGGCGCCTTCACCGGCCGCAGCCTGTCCTCGGCGACGCGCCTGCACGTCTCCAAAGTCTCGAAACTGTCCGACGCGTCCTTCGCGTACTCCTCGCTGGGCGGCTGGGAGGAGCGGGGCCGGCTGAACGGTTTCCTGGACCTCACCCGCGACGTGTGGCGCACGCGCGCGTACGGCGACTTCTGGCCGTACATGATGGTCGCCGAGGGCTCCGTGGACATCTGCGCCGAACCGGAGCTGTCCCTGTGGGACATGGCGGCCAACGCCATCGTGGTGACGGAGGCCGGCGGCACCTTCACCGGCCTCGACGGCCGTCCCGGCCCGCACAGCGGCGACGCGGCCGCGTCCAACAGCCTGCTCCACGACGAGCTGCTGTCGTACCTCACCCAGGGTTACTGAAACGGTCTTCTGAGGCACAACGGGCTCACAGAGCTCGGCACATATGAGCGCGTGCGCCCTCAATTGGCCGCACGCACCCCCTTGTTGACCCCCGCTTTGCCTGCCACCCTGAGAGCACCCCCACTTGTGCATTTGTGAATCGCTGAACTATCCGGCGATTCCCTAGGAGGTGGCACCTTTCATGCTCGTCCGCGACGCCATGAGCACGGTGGTCCTCACCGTCGGCCCCGCCCATACCCTCCGCCAGGCAGCCGTCCTGATGTCCGCGCGCCGCGTGGGCGCGGCGATCGTCCACGACCCGGACGCCGGCGGCATCGGAATCCTCACCGAACGCGACATCCTCAACTCCGTGGGCCTCGGCCAGAACCCGGACACGGAGCCCATCCACGCCCACACCACCAACGACGTCGTGTTCGCCACCCCGACCTGGACGCTGGAGGAGGCGGCCCGGGCGATGGCCCACGGCGGCTTCCGTCATCTGATCGTCCTGGACGGCGGCGAGCCGGCCGGCATCGTGTCGGTCCGCGACGTCATCCGCTGCTGGGCCCCGGCCCGCGCACCGGAACCCGTCTAGCGCCCCCGTTCCAGCCAACCCGTCCCATCTTGGACGTAGTCCAAGTCAAGTAGAGCTCCAAAGTCACACCTGTTCGGAAAAAGGGGGCCCTGCTGTTAGGCTGAATGCCATGAGTGACCTTCTGGAACGGCTGCGTGGACGCGGATGGCGGATGACCGCGCAGCGACGCGTCGTAGCCGAGGTGCTCGACGGCGAACACGTCCATCTGACGGCCGACGAGGTCCACGCCAGGGCTGTCGTCAAGCTGCCCGAGATCTCGCGGGCGACCGTCTACAACACGCTGGGCGAGCTGGTCTCGCTCGGTGAGGTCATCGAGGTCTCGACGGACCAGCGCGCCAAGCGGTACGACCCGAACGCGCACCAGCCGCACCACCACCTGGTCTGCGCGCACTGCGGCTCGATCCGCGACGTCCACCCGACCGGCAACCCGCTGGCCGACCTCCCCGCCTCGGAGCGCTTCGGCTTCACGGTCTCCGACGTCGAGGTGACGTACCGCGGGCTGTGCCCGGACTGCGCGGCAGCCGCCTGACGAACGAACGTTCCCGAAGGCCCCGGCACTCGCGATGAGCGCCGGGGCCTTCGTCGTGTCCTGGTCCGGCAAACACCGAGGGCCGGAATCCGTTTCCGGATTCCGGCCCTCGACCTTCAGTAGCGGGGACAGGATTTGAACCTGCGACCTCTGGGTTATGAGCCCAGCGAGCTACCGAGCTGCTCCACCCCGCGTCGATGAATGCAACACTACGTGAGAGACACGGACGGAGGCAAATCAATACCGCTCAGCCATCCTGACCTGCGAGAACCTCGGCCTAGGCCGACAGCTCCTCGCGCAGTGCGTCCCGGAGCCGTCCCGCCCGCTCGGTCACCTCCGCCGGGCCCAGCGCCACCGCCCGGTCGGCCCATCGCTGCCCCTCGGCCAGCTCGCCCCGACGCGCGTAGACGAGGGCGAGTCGCAACGCCGCCCGCCCGTGCCCCGCGTCGGCGGCCCGCTCCCACCACACGGCCGCCTCCGGCTCACTGCCCTCCCGGGCCAGCAGCAGCCCGAGGTTGAACGCGCCGTTCCGCGACCCGGCTTCGGCCGCCGCCCGGTACCAGCGCGCCGCCTCCACCACGTCCCCGCGCGCCGCGGCCAGCATCCCGACCCGCACCTGGGCCCGCCGGTGCCCCTGCGTGGCGGCCCGCTCGTACCACTCCTCGCACTCGGTCTTCACGTTCAGGGAGGACTCGCCGAGCTCGTGCTCGGGCACCGGCGGCCGGCGCGCGTCGAGGACCGCGGCGAGCCGGTAGGCGGCCTCGGCGCTGCCTCCGCCCGCCGCACACCGCAGGTGGCGCTCGGCGGCCGCCTCGTCGCCCTCACGCAGCCGGGCGATGCCGACCTGCAGGGCCGCCTCCGTGTGCCCGGCGGCGGCCGCCTGCTCGTAGCAGCGCAGCGCGACCCGGTCCTCGCCCCGCCCGGCGTACAGGATCCCCAGGTTGAACGCGGCGTCCACACTGCCCGCCTCCGCCGCCTTGGAGAACCACGGCTCGGCGCCGCTCGTGTCGCCGCCCTGGAGCAGCAGGATGGCGAGCGCGTTCGCGGCCTCGCGGTGCCCTGCGTACGCGGCTCGCCGGTACCACTGCTCGGCCTGCGCGGTGCGCCCCTGCTCGGCGCAGAGCAGCCCGAGGTTGTACGCCCCGTTGTCGTCGCCGGCGTCCATCGCCGCCCGGTACCAGCGCTCGGCGGTCTGCGTCTCGCCACGCTCGGCGTGCAGCGCGCCGAGCGCGTTCGCCGCGTTGCCGTCGCCGTCCTGGGCGGCTCGCAGCCACCAGACGGCGGCACTCTCGGTGTCCCCGGCGTCGCGCAGCAGGAAGCCGAGCGCGCAGGCGGCCCTGGCCTCGCCGTCCTTGGCGGAGGTCAGGTACCAGCGCCCGGCCTCCTTGAGCGCACCGCGGCGCTCCAGGATCGCGCCGAGGTGCAGCGCGGCCCGCCGGTGCCCGCGGGCGGCGGCCTGCCGGTACCACTGCTCGGCCTCGTCGGTGTCCGGTGCCCCGGTCGCGTCCTCCACCGGGTTCTCCGTGCCGACACCGTTGTCAGGCCCGGCCTCGCCCTCGGCCACGGCGGCCCTGCGGTCGAGCGCGCGCGCCAGCCGGTACGCCGCCTCCCGGTGCCCCCGCTCGGCGGCCGCCCGCATCCACTGTCCGGCCTCCGTGTCGCCCCGGTGTTCCAGCAGGTCGGCCAGCGCGTAGGCGCCGAGCGCGTGTCCCTGCTCGGCGGACTGGCGCAGCCAGTACTCGGCGGCGGGCTCGTCGCCACGTTCGCGGTGGTGGCGGCCCAGCGCGTGGGCGGCGGCCGCGGATCCGGCGACGGCGGCGATCCGCCACCAGCCGGCGGCCTCCTCGGGGTAGCCGCGCTGGTGCAGCAGGACACCGAGGTTGTTGGCGGCGGCCCGGTCACCGGCGGCGGTGGCCGCGCGCAGCCGGGGTTCGGCTCCGTCGAGGTCGCCACGGCGCAGCAGCATGGCGCCGAGCACGCTCATCGACTCCACGTCACCGGCCTCGGCCTGGAGCCGGTGACGTGCCTCCTCAGCGGCCTCGGCGGCCTCGTCGCGGGTCGGCTCCTCGCCCGAAGGCTGCACAAATCGCCCTGTCTCGAACAGAGTTGCCTTGTCCCCCATAACGTTCATCGTCGCACCACCTGCAACCTGGGTACACCACGTATACCGCAGACCGTGAGGTCACTTCAGCGTTTTGTCGACATGCCCACAGAACGACAAGTCAAACACATCTCAGCCAACTCCCCGCGGCGGCACGGCGACCCGTCCACCGGTACATGCGTTCGCCGCCCGTCCGGACACCGGGACGCACGAAGGCCCGGATCCCAAGAGGATCCGGGCCTTCGACTTCAGTAGCGGGGACAGGATTTGAACCTGCGACCTCTGGGTTATGAGCCCAGCGAGCTACCGAGCTGCTCCACCCCGCGCCGTTGCAGTGAAACCGTACCACGGCGCGGGGCGGCTTGATCACCAATTCGGGATCACCCCGGGCGGGATCGCCCGCCCGGGATCATCCGCTCGGGATCATCCACTCGGACTGGAACTTCCGCTCGGACTGGGGCTGGTACTGGTCGCGGGACTCGGGCTGCTGCTGGCTTTGGGACTCGGGCTGCCGCTAGGCGTCGTGCCGCCGCCGCTGGTCTTGGCCGACTTGGACTCCGCGTCCGCGGCCCGCTTCAGCGCCTCCTGGAGCTCGCTCTGCGCCTTGCCGTACGCCGTCCAGTCGCCCTTCTTCAGGGCCTCCTGGCCCGCCTCGAAGGCCTTCTGGGCGTCGCTCAGCGCCTGTTGGACGGTCGGGTTGGCCGACGTCGGCGGTGTGGTCGTGCCGGTGTCCGAGGACCCGGTGTCCGTGCCGGCCGAGCCGAAGACCTTGTCGAGCGCCTCGTCGAGGGTGTCCTCGAAGGCCGTCTTGCCCTCGTAGGTCACCAACACCTTGCGCAGCAAGGGGTACTTGACGCCGGCGCCGCGTACATAGACCGGCTCCGCGTACAGCAGGCCCCCGTCCAGGGGCACGGTCAGCAGATTGCCGTACTCGACGTCGGAGTCGCCGCCCTTGAGGAGTTTGATGGCGGCCGCGATGTCCTGTTCGGAGTTGAACTGGCTCTGGACCTGTTTGGGTCCGTCGACGGTGGTACTGGTCGGCAGTTTCAGGATTCTGATCTTGCCGTAGTCCTTGGAACCGGCCTCGGAGTCCACCGACATGAACGCACTGAGGTTGTCCCGGCCGTTGGGCGTGAACGTCGTCGACAGCGAGAACGCCTGCGCGCTCTGGTCGGGCATCTTCATGCTCAGGTAGTACGGCGGTACCGCGTCGCCCGAGTTGTTGGTCGGGTCGTCGGGCACCTGCCACACCTCGCTGCCGGTCAGGAACGTCTGGGCGTCCGTCACGTGGTAGCGGGTGAGCAGCTCGCGCTGCACCTTGAACAGGTCCTGCGGGTACCGGAGATGGTCCATCAGGTCCTGGGAGATGGCGCTCTTGGGCTGCACCGTGCCCGGGAAGGCCTTCATCCAGGTCTTCAGCACCGGGTCCTGGGTGTCCCACTGGTAGAGCTTGACCTCGCCGGTGTACGCGTCGACGGTCGCCTTCACCGAGTTGCGGATGTAGTTGACCTGGTTCTGCTGGGCCACCACCGCACGGGAGTTGTTGGTCGCGGTCAGCGAGTCCGCCGTCGTGTCACCGAGGGTGGTACGGGAGGCGTAGGGATAGCCGTTCGACGTCGTGTAGGCGTCGACGATCCACTGGATACGGCCCTTCACCACCGCCGGATAGGCGTCGCCGTCGATGGTCAGCCAGGGGGCGACCGCCTCGACGCGCTCCTTGGGCGTGCGGTTGTACAGGATCCGCGAGCCCTTGCCGATCGCACCGGAGTACAGGATCTGCGGCTCGTTGAACGCCACCGCGTACGCGGCCCGGTTGATCGGGCTGGAGAGGCTGACCCCGCTCTTGCCCGCGTAGCTGGTGGTCTTCTCCCCGCTGTCGTCGGAGTAGTCGATCTCCTTCTGGGGACCGCCGACGATCGAGTACGTGGTCGTCTTCTCGCCGTAGTAGACGCGCTGCTGGTACGTGCCCAGGCTGCCCGTGGACGGCAGGTCGGACTCGGTGAAGACCGGCTGGCCCTGGTCGTCGGCCTCGGTGCCCTTGGCGGCGACCACCCCGTAGCCGTGGGTGTAGCGGAAGTGGTCGTTGATCCAGTTGTTCTTCGGGATGCCGGCCAGGTTCAGCTCGCGGAGGCCGATGACGGTGTCCTGGGCCTTGCCGTCCTTGGTGTAGCGGTCCACGTCCAGATTGGTCGGGAACGCGTAGTAGTTCCGCATCTGCTGGAGCTGCTGGAACGTGGGCGACACGATGTTCGGGTCCATGATCCGGATGCTCGCCGTGGAGTCGACGTCGTCCCGGAGCTTGGTCTTGTCCGTCGTGGTGCTCTTGCCCGTGTACTCGGTGACCTGGGTGTCGTCGATGCCGTACGCCTCGCGGGTCGCCTTGAGGTTCTTCTGGACGTACGGGGCTTCCTTGGCCTGCTCGTTGGGCTGGACCTGGAACTTCTGGACGATCGCCGGGTACAGGCCGCCGATGAGGATCGCGGACAGGACCATCAGGCCGAAGCCGATGACGGGCAGCTGCCAGGTGCGCCGCCACAGGGTGGCGAAGAACAGCAGCGCGCAGATGACCGCGATGCAGAACAGGATCGTCTTGGCCGGCAGATACGCGTTCGCGTCGACGTACCTGAGGCCGGTCCAGTTGTCGGTGGCCTTGAAGTCGCTGGACTTGACGGCCAGTCCGTAGCGGTCGAGCCAGTAGGCGACCGCCTTGAGGGCGACGAAGATGCCGAGCAGCACCGAGAGGTGGCCGGTCGCGGCACCGGTGGCACGCGCGCCGGGGCTGGTGACGCGCAGCCCGCCGTACAGGTAGTGGGTGAGCGCGGCGGCGATCAGGGAGAGGATCGCGGTGGCGAAGCCGAAGCCCAGCAGGAAGCGGTACCAGGGCAGGTCGAAGGCGTAGAAGGAGACGTCGAGGTGGAACTGCGGGTCCTGCTGGTGGAAGGGCACGCCGTTGACCCACATCAGCCAGGTGCGCCACTGACCGGCCGCGGACGCGCCGGCGATCAGCCCGACCAGCGCGGTGACCGCGAGCAGCAGCCACTTCTTGTACGGCGCGATGCCCATCCGGTAGCGGTCGAGGCTCTGCTGCTCCATGGACATGGCACTCAGCGGGGGCCGCAGCCGGTGCGCCAGCCAGATGTTGAACCCCACCGCGGCGGCCATCAGCAGGCCGAAGACGGAGAACAGCCCGATCTTGGTCCACAGGGTGGTGGTGAACACCGAGGAGTAGTGCACCGACCGGTACCAGAGCCAGTCCGTCCAGAAGCCCGCGAACATGGTGAACGCCATGCCGAGCACGGCAAGGACGCCCAGTGTCAGGAGCAGGGTCCGAGCCCGCCGGGACGGGCGTCCCGTCGCTCTGATCCGTGGCCCCGTCGGGCCTCCGCCGCGGTCCGGCATCTGGAAAGCCAAGGTGCGCACCTCGAAGTTCGCTGTTTGATCCGCTGTTGAATCCGTGTTGTTGCGTCAGGCCGTCTTGTTCGCGGGCCCGACGTGTCCCCCTGTGATCGCGGGGCCACACCTATGCAACTTACTCACGGCTTACTCGGTTCCCGATTCCGGCCATGAACGAGGCAGGATTGTGACCATGTCCAACACTCCCATGGCAGCGAACCCGCTCACCCGGGCCGTGCTCGAAATCGACGAGTACGCCTCCGGCCTCGGCTGGGACCAGCCCGCTCGCCTCTTCGCCCTCGTCGACACCGCACGGCTGCGCGCCCAGGAACCGGCTCTCGCCGCCCAGCTCGGTCTGGAGGACGAGTCCGCGACCACCGGTCTCACTCCCATCGAGCAGGACGAAGTGCCAACGGACAAGGCGTTGGACGAGTTCCTGGGCACCATCGCCTGGCCGGACGCGGTGGTCGGCTGCGCGCTCACGGTGGAGCGGCTGATGCTGCCGCCGTCCGCCGAGTCCCAGGTCCCCGAGGGGCTGAGCGGGGCCAGCCTGACCAAGTGGGTGGCGAGCCACCCCGAACGTCAGGAGGTCAGGATGACGGTCGCCGTGCTGCGCGACGGCAGCCGCGACTCGGCCGTGCGTCTGCGCGAGAAGGACACGCCGACGGAGGTCCTCACCGGCCCCGACCTGGTGCCGGGCCTGGCGGACGCGCTGAAGGCGACGTTCGAGGACTGAGCCCACCGCCGGACCGCGCCGGACGCCACCGGACGGGCACCGGCGGACATCGGGGGCGCCCCTTTCGTCAGGAAGGGCGCCCCCGGCCGCGTACACAGCCTTCTCAGTCCTTCGTGGTGCACTTCGGCAGGGCGCCGGTGTCTCCGCTGCGGATGTCCTTGAGGGCGCCGAGGGCGTCGTCGATGGTCTTGACCTTGACCAGGGTGAGCCCGCTCGGAGTGTCCTTGGCGGCCTCGGCGCAGTTGTCTGCCGGGGTCAGGAAGTACTGGGCGCCCTTGCTGCGGGCGCCGATGGTCTTCATCGAGATGCCGCCGATCGGCCCGACCGTGCCGTCGTCGTCGATCGTGCCGGTACCGGCGACGAACTTGCCGCCGGTGAGGCTGCCCGGGGTGAGCTTGTCGTAGATCCCGAGCGAGAACATCAGCCCCGCGCTCGGCCCGCCGACATCGGCGAGCTTGATGTCGATGGAGAACGGGAACGTGTGATCGGTCCCGGCGGAGATCCCGACGATCGCGCGCTTCGCGCCGCTGTCGTCGGAGGTGGTCGTGGTGACGGTGACCTTCTCGGTCTTGGTGGCCGTCTTGTTCGCCTTCTCGGCGGCGGCCTGCTCCTTGACCGGCACGACGGTGAAGACGACGTCCTGGCCGGGCTTGTGCTTGGTCACCAGCGTGGCGACGTCGGCCGGCTCTTTGACCGCCGTACCGTCGACGGCCTTGATCACGTCACCGGCGTGCAGCTTGCCCTCGGACGGCGAGCCCTTCAGGACCGTGGAGACGATCACCCAGGACTTCACCGGGACGCCCAGCTCCTTCAGCGCGGCGACCTTCGCGCTCTCCTGGGACTGGCTGAACTCCTCGGCGTTCTCCTGGGTGGACTGCTGCTCCGTCTTGCCGTCCGGGTAGAGCGTGTCGTGCGGGACGACCTTGCCGTCGTGGGAGAGCCACCCGTAGACGGCCTCGACGAGATTCATCTTGTAGTCGGCACTGGTGACCCTCACCGTGGTCATGTTCAGATGCCCGGAGGTCGCGTAGGTCTTGTGCCCGGAGATCTGCAGCACCGGCTCGCCGTCGTGGTCCCCGAGCGTGTTCACGGTCGGGCCGGGAGACATCTCCGAGTACGGCACGTTGATGAGCACTCCGGCGCACAGGAGCGCGATCAGCATCAGGGTGGAGGCGAGCATCGTCGCGGTGCGGCGTGGCATGCGACGACAGTACGGGACGGGTCTGTCAGCACACCGTCAGGGCCACCCGTCACACGCGCCCCGGCCCGCCTCAGCTGCCGGAGCGGGACTTCTCCATGGCCTCGCGGAAGCGCGCGTACCCGTCGAGTTCCGGTCCGTCGCTGCGCGCTCTCCTGGTCCGGTTGGCCCAGCTGCCCCACAGACCGGCACCGACCGCCGCCACAAGCGGAATCAGCAACCAGACGAGCGCCGCCATGCCGACCTCCAACCCCGTGACCGTCCGCGACTGACTGATCAGCAGATTAATCACCCGCACTGACAACGCTCACGCGAGGGGTACGGTTACGCAAGCGGAGGCCGGACAGGGGTCATTCAGCAGGCCCCGACCCATTCCTCCGTCCCATCCGAGAACTTCTGGTGCTTCCAGATGGGCACCTCGTGCTTGAGGTCGTCGATCAGCTTCCGACAGGCTTCAAAGGCGTCGCCCCGATGCGGACACGACACGCCGACGACCACGGCGAGATCACCCACCCGCAGGTCCCCCACCCGATGCACGGCGGCCAGCGCCCGCACCGGGTACTCGGCGGCGACCTTCTCGGCGATCCGCCGCATCTCGCTCTCCGCACTGGGATGACACGAATACCCGAGCGCGTCCACGTCGGCGCCCCCGTCGTGATTCCGCACCGTGCCCACGAACAGCGCGATCCCACCGGCCGCGTCGTCCCCCACGGCCGCGAAGACCTCGTCCACGGAGAGCGCGCTCTCCCGAATCCCGATCAGCTTCACGGGATCGCCGGCGCCCAGCTCCCCAGGATGATCACTCACAGCAGCCATACCCCCATCGTGCCGCACCCCCACCACCACACGAAATACGACCAGCACCACGCACCCACGCGTGCGGCTTTGGAGACTCCCACAAAGGAGAACGACCAGCCCGCACCCCCACCCCCCAGCCCGTCCGGCCTCCCAGGACAAAAACCGGCCCACCCCCACCCTCCAGCCCGTCCGGACTCCGAGGACGAAGGCCAGTCCGCACCCCCACCTCCAGCCCGTCCGGCGTTTGAGGACGAGGCCGTTCAGGCCGATGCGGGGGTCCGGGGGCGGCAGCCCCCGGAACGGGCGGTCGAAGGGGGCCCACCCCCTGGAGGACGGGACGGGTAGGGGCGGCGGGGGCGAAGAACCCGCCCTCAGATCCGCCGCCGAGCCTTCCGCGCACGCCGCACCACAGCCGCCGCCCCCAGCAACGCCACCGTCGCCCCCGCGGCCCCCGCGGCCGTCGCGTCCTTACGCCCGAGCCGCCGCCCCACCACCGTGTGCCGCCCGGTCACCTCCTCCAGCAACTCGGCCAGCACCTCCTCGTTCGTCCACCCCGGCCGCCACCCGGCGTCATGCAGCCGGCTCCCGCTCACCACCCACGGATACATCGTGTACGCCAGATCCCCGGCCGGCGACGGCGTCAGACCGATCCGGTGCAGCCGAGCCGCGGCCCCCAGCGCCACCGCCGACGGCAGCTCCATCCGCCGTACCCCGCTGAGCTCCTCGACCTCCTCCTGCTCCAGCCAGCCGTCACACCCGACGGCGAGTTCCCCGTCGACCTTCTCCAGGACGGCGTACTCCAGCGCACTGCACAGATCCTCGACATGGCAGAACTGCCACGCGGGCCGCGACCCGGCGACGACAAGCAGCCGCGGCGACTCGAAGTACCTGGTCAGCGCGGTGTCGGTGCCTCCGACCAGCACCGCGGGGCGCACCACGGTGACATTGAGCCCGGGGTGCGCGCGGGGCGCCCGGCGCGCGAGCCGCTCGATCTCCAGCAGGTCGCCCACGCCGGTGGCCTCGGCGGTGGCCCGCAGCTCCGCGTCCTCGGACAACGGCAGCTCGTTGTCCGGCAGCGCGCCGTAGACCATCGCGGAGGTGCACAGCACCACGCGATGCACGCCGGCCGCGGCCGCCGCGGTCAGCACGGTCTGCGTCCCGCGCACGTTGTAGGCGGTGCGCGCCGCCGGATCCGTCTCCAGATCCAGGTCGAGCGCGAGGTGCACGACCACGTCGGCCCCGCGCAGCTTGTCGGCGATGGCCGGATCCCGTACGTCGAGGATGTGCCAGAGGGCGTCCGCGCACTCCCCGCGCCGCTCGTCGATGGCGATGACCTGCTTGATCTCCTCGGACGCGGCCAGCCGCTCGGTGAGCAGCGCGCCGACCCCGGTCGCGGCGCCGGTCACGGCGACGACGGGCCCGCGCACCGCGGGAGGGGTTGAGTGGTTTCGCGCTGCGCGAACCTGCGGATCTGGGGAACTCACCGGGCGTCTCCAGCGGTTGTCTTCAGTACGAGCGTGAGTGACGCGTACGTACCAGGTGGCATCCATCCTGCCGCAGGCCGACTGTCGGCGAAGCACCGAGGCCCGATCGGGTCGGGGTGTCTACGCTGGGTGGTGTTGTCGGGCAGCCGCGCCGCCGGAGCAAACCGGTGGCCTTACCAGCCGAGGATTCCCGTGAGTGACACCCCATTCGGTTTCGGCCTTCCGCCGGAGGAGCCGGAAGACGGCGACGAGGGCAAGGAGAAGGACCAGCAGAGCGGTGGTGGGCAGGGACCGGCCAATCCGTTCGGTTTCGGCACGCCCGGAGCCGGCGGCTTCGGCGGCCCCGGCGCAGACAATCCGTTCGCTGCCATGTTCGGTTCGCTGAACCCCACCGACCTGGGTGCGGCCTTTCAGCAGCTGGGCCAGATGCTCTCGTACGAGGGCGGCCCGGTGAACTGGGACATGGCCAAGCAGATCGCCCGCCAGACGGTCTCCCAGGGCACCTCGGACGGCGTCAAGGACGCGAGCGTCGGTCCCGCCGACCGCACCGCGGTCCAGGAGGCCGTCCGCCTGGCCGACCTGTGGCTGGACGACGCGACGTCGCTGCCGTCCGGTTCCGGTTCGGCCGTGGCGTGGTCGCGCGCGGAGTGGGTCGAGGCGACGCTGCCCGCCTGGCAGGAGCTGGTCGACCCGGTCGCCGAGCGGGTCGGCGCCGCGATGGGCGACGTCCTGCCGGAGGAGATGCAGGCCATGGCGGGCCCGCTGATCGGCATGATGCGCTCGATGGGCGGCGCCATGTTCGGCACCCAGATCGGGCAGGCCGTCGGGGTGCTCGCGGGCGAGGTCGTCGGTTCGACCGACATCGGTCTGCCGCTGAGCCCGGCCGGCAAGGCCGCGCTGCTCCCGGTGAACATCGAGGCGTTCGGCAAGGACCTCGGTGTGCCGAAGGAGGAGGTGCGGCTGTATCTGGCGCTGCGCGAGGCGGCCCACCAGCGGCTCTTCTCGCACGTGCCGTGGCTGCGCTCGCACCTGTTCGGCGCGGTCGACGGGTACGCGCGCGGCATCAAGGTCGACACGGCCAAGCTGGAGGACGTGGTCGGCCAGTTCGACCCGCAGAACCCCGAGCAGCTTCAGGACGCGCTCCAGCAGGGCATGTTCCAGCCCGAGGACACGCCCGAGCAGAAGGCCGCCCTGGCCCGTCTGGAGACGGCTCTGGCGCTGGTGGAGGGCTGGGTGGACGCGGTGGTCCACGCGGCCGCGAAGCCGCGCCTGTCGTCCGCCGACGCGCTGCGCGAGACGCTGCGCCGCCGCCGGGCCACAGGCGGCCCCGCGGAGCAGACGTTCGCCACGCTGATCGGCCTGGAGCTGCGCCCGCGCCGCCTGCGCGACGCCTCCCGGCTGTGGGCCTCGCTCACGGACGCGCGCGGTGTCGACGGCCGGGACGCGCTGTGGGCGCACCCGGACATGCTGCCGACGGCGTCCGACCTGGACGACCCGGACGGCTTCGTCCACCGCGAGCAGCTGGACTTCTCCGAGCTGGACAAGATGCTCGGCGAGGCGGCCGAGAAGCCCGACCTGCGCAAGAAGGACGCCCAGGAAGGAGACGACCGGACAAAGGGTGACGACACCGAGTGAGCCTGTACGACGACGCGGTCCTCGTCCTCAAGGGGCACGAGGACCAGGACGAGCTGCGCCAGGCGTACCTGGACCACCTCGCGGCGCACCCCGACGGTATGTGGAAGGCCTGTCACGCCGGGCATGTCACGGCGAGCGCGCTGGTCGTCGACCCCGAGCACGGCCGGGTCCTGCTGACCCTGCACCGGAAGCTGCGGATGTGGCTGCAGATGGGCGGCCACTGCGAGCCGGGCGACGACACGCTGGCGGCGGCAGCGCTGCGGGAGGCGACCGAGGAGTCCGGCATCCCCGGGCTGACGCTGCTGCCGGGCGGCCCGGTCCGCCTGGACCGGCATCCGATCCCGGCTCCTTGCCACTGGCACTTCGACGTCCAGTACGCGGCCCTCGCCCCGCGGGACGCCTCCCATGCCATCAGCGACGAGTCCCTCGACCTGCGCTGGTTCGCCTACGACGAGGTACCGGAGGTCGCCGACGACTCGGTCGTACGGCTGCTGGAAGGGTCCCGCGCGCGGCTCTGACCCGGGATGTCAGAGACATCGACCCATGTGTAAGGGGCGCCCGCTAAGGCGGGCGCCCCTTACTTTGCGGGTCTTCGTGGACCTCAGCTCCAGACGTTGCCCTGGTTCATCCCGCGCGCACCCTGCTGGCCCATGCCGAACTGGGCGGCGACGCCGTGGCCGATCTGGGCGTGCTGCGGGGGCAGCAGTTCACTCGGCTGGACCAACGCGAAGCCACTTCCCATGAAACTCAGCTCCCAGCCCTCCCCGGTGCTGCCCCGGCGCCGCCACACCCCCGAGGAATGCGTCTGGGCCTGCATCTGGACGCGCAGCCCGGTGGACCAGGCGACGATCGCGTCGGCGTCGCAGTTGACGTACCGGTCGGGCGTGACCTGCATCAGCAGCGGCGCGCCCGAGGTCATCAGGGCGACCTTGCCGCGTCCGGTGATGTTGAGCTGGTACTTCCCGGAGCCGGAGATGCCGTAGAGGCTGTCGACGGCGACGACCTCGTAGTGCAGTGAGGAGTCCATGGCGAGGACGTAGCCGCTGTCCACGGTCAGGCCGTCCTGCTCGACGTCCAGGACGTGGATGTGCTGGGCGAGGTTGGCGAAGTAGACCGTGCCCTGACCGTGGCAGCGCATCAGGTCCAGGCCCTCGCCGGTGTACGCACGCGCGCGTGCCTGGTTGCGGCCCTGGTACTCGGCGTCGAACTCGACGAGCCCCTGGTAGGCGACCATGGTGCCCTTGCGGGCGAGGATGTCGTCGTGGCCCTCCAGGACGACCCGCAGCATCTGCTTGTTCTGCAGGCTGTAGCGGTCCGGGGCCTGGGAGTCGTTGAAGGCGAAAAGCGGGCTCTGCATGGTTTCCTGACTCCCCCTCAGCCCCGGAACCGGAGGCGGTCGGTGCTGTCCTCGCTGGGCTGGACGACGACGATGCCCTGTCCGGAGAAGGCCATCTGGTAGGCCTCGCCGCTGCCCCGGCCGATCAGCGACTGCGCCTTGAAGCTGCGCTTGCCCTTCACCTTGAGGTTCGGGGACCAGGCGACCAGCGCGTCCGGGTCGACGTACGTCTCGTCCTCGCCGCCTCCGCAGTCGACGACGATCGGCTTGCCCCGGGAGGTCAGCGCGACCCAGCCCTGTCCGGAGATCTTGGTGTTCCACAGGCCCTGACCGGCGAACTTCGCGAGCCCCTTGACCCGCTCCACGCCCCACGTCAGATGCGCGTCGAAGGCGAGGAGGTTGGTGGCGTTGACGGAGATGCCGTCGCCGTTGAGGTTGATGACGACGACGTCGGCGCCGTAGTCGGCGAGGTAGAGCAGGCCGTCGCCGGAGCACTTCATCAGGGGCGCGCCCTCGCCGGTCATCCAGTCACGGGCGATCTGGCGGACGGCCGGCGGGTTGGGCTCGTACTGGATGAAGCCTTCGTAGGCGACCATCGAGCCCACGCGCGCGAGGAGGTCGTTCCCGGTCTGCATGGCGACCTTCAGCATGTTGTTGCCGTGGTTGTCCATGCGGGCGGTGACGGGTGCGGGGGCGTAGCCCGCGAGCGGCTGGTTCATGACGGGCTCCCTCAGACCTCGTACGGCTGGACGACGATGAAGTTGCCGGGCGCGCCCCGGAACTGCAGGTTGACGCTCTCGCCGGTGTCACCCGGATAGGCGTTGCGGCGCATCCGCACCTGGCTGGAGACGATCACCTGGGAGGCCGCCGACCAGGCGACCACGGCGTTGCAGTCGGCGAACGTCGTCGGGGTCACGGGCAGCACGACGGGCGTGCCGTGCGTCTTGACCACGATCGTGCCGGTGCCCTGGAACTGCATCGTGAACAGTGCGCCGCCGGGAATGCCGTGCCCCTCGATCCTGCGGACCTCGTACTGGAGGCCCTCGTCGAAGGCGAGGACGCTCTCGGCGGAGACGCAGATCGCGTCGCCCTGGAGCTCGATCGGGTGCAGATGGGCGGAGTTCTCGGCGAAGAACACCTGGCCCTGGCCGGTGCAGCGCATCAGCTGCATCTCCTGGCCGGTGGCGTTGCCCACGATCCGGCCGGCGAATCCGGCGCCCTTGTAGCTGAAGTCGACCTTGCCCTGGTAGAGCACCATGCTGCCCTGCCGGGCCAGCACCGGCTGACCGCCCATCCCGAGGTCGACGCGGATGAGCTTGCTGTTCTGCGGAGTCCAGCGCTGCCCGGTGGGCGTCTCCTTGAACTTCTGCAGTGCGGCACCGACACCGGCACCGCCCTGGGGAGCGCCCTGCGGAACCGCGTAGGCCTGCTGGCCGGGGACCTGCCCGAACGGGGGCTGCTGGCCGTAGCCCGGGGGCGGGGTCGGGGGCTGGGGCGCCTGGGGGTATCCGGGCGGCGGGCCCGGAGTCTGCGGGGGCGCCGGGGGCTGGCCGTAGCCGGGCGGGGCGGGCGGCTGACCGTAGGGCGCGGGCGCCGGGGCCGGGGGCGGCACGGTGCCGGGAGCGAGCGGGGCGATGACGGTGGGCGCATGGTGCACGTTCGGGGCCGACGCGGGAGACGGGGCCGGGGGCGGGGTGAAGCCCTGAGGTGCCGGGGCCGGCGCGGGCGGGGCGGCGAACGCGGGCGGCGCGAAGCCGGGCGCGGACCCGGTCTGCGACTGCTGCGGCTCCGGCGCGGCGGGCGCCGCCTCCTCCAGCACCTCGCCGCCGAAGTTCTTCAGCAGCGCGTCCAGACCGCCGTCGAAGCCCTGGCCGACGGCGGCGAAGCGCCACACGTCCTTCAGGTAGAAGTCGCCGAGCATCACCGCGCGCTCGGTGGAGAACTCCGAGCCGGTGAAGGAGTACCGGGCCACCTCCTCGCCGCCTGCGACGATCCGGACGTATCCGGGCCCGACCTGCGACATCTGTCCGGCGCCGTCGATGGTCGCCGTGAACGCCAGCTTCTGGATCTGCGGCGGGACCCGGTCCAGCGTGACCCGGAAGGACTCCGTGTCGCCCGCCTGCGCACCCAGCAGCTGGATGGACTCCTCGGGCGACTTCGGCTGGTTGAAGAAGACGAAGTACCGGTCGTCCGACAGCCGTTCGTCGGTGTCGAGGCCGAAGCAGCTGATGTCGAAGGTCAGTCCGGGGCCGGAGATCTGCACGCCTACGTACAGATCCGTGCCCGCCGTGAGGTCACTGATCCTGGCCTTGTGGCCGCGTTGGAATTCCCTGGCCATGCGTTACGACCGTCCCCCATCCCGAATGTGAGTGCGTCGCGCCAGGCTAACGGCTAACTCGGACATCGGAAGAAGTCGGTACAGACCCGGTACACAACCGCGTTCAGCGACCCCGAAGGGAGCGCTCCCGGGGTACGTCACTCGTCGCGCGCACCGGGCACGTGGGGCAGCCGGTCGGCCGCGACCACACCTTCGAGGTAACCGCGGGCCCGCTCGGTGCGCGGATACGCCTCCAGCAGCCGCCAGAACCGGGGGCCGTGCCCCGGTACCAGCAGATGCGCCAGTTCGTGGCAGAGCACGTAGTCGACGACGTACTCGGGCATGCCCTGGAGCCGGTGCGAGAGGCGGATGCTGCCCTCGGACGGGGTGCACGAGCCCCAGCGGGTGTTCTGGTTGGTGACCCACCGCACCGAGGCGGGACGGGCCCGGCCGCCGAAGTACTGGGCCGACAGCCGCTCGGCGCGCTCGGCCAGTTCGGCGTCGCCCAGCACTCGCTTGCTCTCCTGGGCAGCGAGTTTGTTGAGCATGACGGTCACCCAGCGTTTCTCCTCCGCCTCGGACATCCGGGCGGGGATCAGCACGACGGTGCGATCGCCCTCGCGGTACGCGGAAACGGTCCGGCGGCGCCGGGCGCTTCTGCGAACCTCGATCGCGCTCGCCCCCAAGCCGCTGGGCGGCTGACTCGTCGTGCTGCGCTGTGGCTTTCCGGCGCGGTGCAGGGGGTCGGCGGGCACGCCCCGACGTTACCCGCTGCACATGGGGGAAGTCCCGGGTCCGGGACGGTTCGATGTCGATCCCCCACCATGCGTTTGATTTGTACGACGAATATCCCCTGCCTGTGGACAACTTTCGGCGGCCGCCCGGCGGGCCGGGCATGCTGGCACTCGTCGGCGGAGCGCGACCGGCTCCACCGGCACACGGGGACGTTCTGTGACCTTTCGACAGCTACGGGGGCCTGTCATGCATCCGTTGGTGAAGCCCGCGCTGCGGCGCGGCTGGCGCGATCTCAACACCGTGCAGTTCGGGATGACTCCCGCGCACGCGATGACCCTGGGGCCGATGGACACGGCGACCGGGAGCTTCCTTGACCTGCTCGACGGCGCCCGGGGGCTCGCGCTGCTGCGCGAGGAGGGGCGCCGCATGGACCTGCCGGACGGGCATGTCGACGCTCTGGTCGAGCGGCTGTCCCGGGCCGGGCTCGTCGACGACGCACACGGCGGCGGGCCGGCGGCGCAGTCGCTGCGCGAGAAGAAGGAGGTGCTGGAGCGGCTGCGCCCCGATCTCGCCTCGCTCTCCCTGATCACTCCGGAGCCGGGCGGCGCGATCGGCCGGCTGGCGGCCCGGCAGGCGCTGCGGGTGCAGGTACAGGGCGCGGGCCGGGTCGGTGTCACGCTGGCCGCGCTGCTGTCGGGCGCGGGCGTCGGCGAGGTCGACGTCCGGGACGTGGGCCGTGTCCAGCCGTGGGACGTGGCGCCGGGCGGGCTGCCCGCGGAGGCGATCGGCGAGCGCCGGGACGAGGCCGCGCGCAGAGTGGTCCGCCGGGCGGCGCCGGACCGCCCGCCCCGCCGCCCGGCCCCTTCGGCGCAGGAACCCGGCCTCGCGCTGGTGGTCATCGCCCCACGCGACGACGTGCTGGTGCACGCCCCGGACGCACGTGCCGCAGAACCGCTGATGGCCTCGGGGACTCCTCATCTCTACACAGGTGTCGTGGAGGGGACCGGTGTGGTCGGCCCCCTCGTCCTGCCCGGTGGGACGGGCTGCGCCCGCTGTCTGCACGAGCACCGCACGGACCGGGATCCGGCCTGGCCGCGGCTGATCGCCCAGTGGCGGTCCGGGCAGGCCCGCCGGGTGGGCGCCTGCGATCTGACGCTGTCGGCGGCCGTGGCCGGGCTGGCCGCCGCGCACGCCCTGGCCTTTCTCGACGGGGAGTCGCCCGCCGGCACGGGGGTGCGCTGGGAGGCGTCCGTGCCGGTTCTGCACTGGCACGCGCGGCCGGTTTGGCCGCACCCCGCATGCCCGTGCGGAGCGGCGGAGAAAGCTAAGGGGGAACACTCCTCAACCAACGGGGATCCACACGCGACAATGGTGGTGCAAAGGCCGTCGGCGGAGCGACGAGAACACGCGGACGCGGCACGGCCGACTGGGACTTGGAGGGCGCATGTCTGATCTTCCCCGGAAGGCGGTCACCCGGACCGCCAAGCTCGCCGCGCTCCCGCTCGGCTTCGCCGGCCGGGCGACCTGGGGTCTGGGCAAGCGCATCGTGGGCGAGTCCGCGGAGATCGTCGGCCGGGAGCTGCAACAGCGCACCGCGGAGCAACTGTTCAAGGTTCTGGGCGAGTTGAAGGGAGGGGCGATGAAGTTCGGGCAGGCCCTGTCCGTCTTCGAGTCGGCCCTCCCGGAGGAGGTCGCCGGCCCCTACCGGGCGGCTCTCACCAAGCTCCAGGACGCCGCGCCGCCGATGCCGACCCGCACCGTGCACTCGGTGCTCGCCGAGCGGCTCGGAGAGGACTGGCGGGAGCTGTTTCTGGAGTTCGAGGACAAGCCCTCGGCGGCGGCCTCGATCGGCCAGGTGCACCGCGCGGTGTGGCAGGACGGCCGGGCGGTGGCGGTCAAGGTGCAGTACCCGGGAGCCGGCGAGGCCCTGCTGTCCGACCTGGGACAACTGAGCCGCTTCGCCCGCCTGTTGGGGCCACTGATCCCCGGCATGGACATCAAGCCGCTGATCGCGGAGCTGCGCGACCGGGTCTCCGAGGAACTGGACTACTCCCTGGAGGCGCAGGCCCAGGCGGCGCACGCGGCGGAGTTCGTGGGCGACCCCGATGTGGTGGTGCCGGCGGTGGTGCACCAGTGCGACCAGGTCCTGGTCACGGAGTGGATCGACGGGATACCGCTCTCCGAGATCATCTCGGGGGGTACACAGGAGCAGCGCGACCGGGCCGGTCAGCTCCTGGCCCGCTTCCTGTTCTCGGGCCCGGCCCGCACCGGCCTGCTCCACGCCGACCCGCACCCCGGCAATTTCCGCCTGCTGCCCGGTGAACCGGAGGACGAGGAGGAGTGGCGCCTCGGCGTGCTGGACTTCGGCACCGTCGACCGGCTCCCCGGCGGCCTGCCCAGCCCGATCGGCGACTCCCTGCGGTTGACGCTGGACGGTGACGCCGAGGCGGTCTACGAGCTGCTGCGCGAGGAGGGGTTCGTCAAGGAATCCATAGAGCTGGACCCGGACGCCGTTCTGGACTACCTGGTGCCGATCATCGAACCGGCCCAGGTCGACGAGTTCACCTTCACCCGCAACTGGATGCGCAGCCAGGCGGCCCGCATCGCCGACCCCCGCAACCCCGCCCACCAGCTGGGCAAGCAGCTCAACCTGCCGCCGGCCTACCTCCTGATACACCGGGTGACCCTGAGCACCATCGGCGTGCTGTGCCAGCTGGGCGCGACGGTCCGGCTGCGGGAGGAACTGGAGGCATGGCTGCCCGGTTTCCTGCCCGAAGAGCTCGAAGAGCTTCAAGAGGCCGAGCAGGCCGCCGAGCAGACTGAGGAGCCCGTGGAGGCACAGTAGGGGGCGGTGTTCACCACCAGGACGAGTCGAGCCTGCCCTCGATCGCTCTGAGGTTGTCCCTGGAGCAGGCGTCGCAGAAGAACTGGCGGACGCCGTTCTCCACCGAGCAGGCCCAGGTGGCGGGCGGGGGGCCGGCTGCCGCGTCGGCCGGGGTGCCGCAGCGGGCGCACTCGAGCGGGTGGGGCTCCGTGGCGGAGCCGCCGTGATCACTGCCTCCGGAAAGACTCGTCACCTGGTGACGATAACTCCGCAGCGCGGATCCGAGGGCACAACGCACCGCGGGGGCCGGTCCGTTCGGCCGGACCGGCCCCCGCAGGGAGCTTTCGCCTCCCGGGGTCGCGAGGCCACCGCTTCAGGTGTACTGGGTTACTGCATCAAGGCCATGGCGAGCGCACGGCGGGCGCGCATCGAGGCGCGCTCGGCCCGGCGCTGCATCCGGCGAGCGGTCGCCAGGCGCACGGCCCGGCGTTCCTGCTCGGCCTCGTGCAGTCGCTCGTGCATATGCGCACGAGCCAGGGCTTCTGGGATGAGTTGCATCTCTCGGGTCCTGTTCTGACGCGTGCCGGTGGCGGTACCGGCGGTGGTGAAGTCTGGAATCGCGGAGCCTGCGGGCTCGCTGGTGGACGGCTTCATCGGGGCCTGCTTCTTGGGGTCGTGCGTGACGGGGCGGTCGATCGTTCCGTGGATGTTCATGCCGTGACCGGGTTCTTGCGCGGGCGGCCACGCGGCCGCTTCCGGGCGACGACGACACCCTGGACGAACAGCTCGCCACCCCAGACGCCCCAGGGCTCACGCCGCTCCTTGGCCCCGGCGAGGCAGGCCTCGATCAGCGGGCAGGTGCGGCAGAGGGACTTGGCGTACTCGACGTCCGCCGGCGACTCGGCGAAGAAGACCTCCGGGTCGTAGGAGCGGCAGGGGACGGGTACGCCGAGGTTCTCGATGGCGTCGTCGAGCGCGGTGAGCGCGGTGAGCGGGATCAAGGTGGAGTCCTCCGTGAGGCCGGGCGGGGGGATCGTTTCGGAAGGCGGTACGGACGGGGCGTGCGCTTCGAGTTGCACGGCTGTTGTTCCTCGTCTGGTCGTGCCGGTCGGGTTGGACCGGTTGGCTGCTGGTACCGGGTTCTGCTCTTGCCCCGAGGCCCCTTCGCCCGTCTGTCCCTGTGATGGGGACAAACAGAAGGGCCGCGGATCCCGGATGGGGTTCCGCGGCCCTGAAGGCGCCGGCCTGATCGATCAGGCTGGATCACTCCAGGGTTCTGGCCCACGGAAGGCCCACATCAGGTGGTGCTGCGTCTGCTTCCGGCTTGCGGCACCGGCTGCCGTAAAGGCATAGGCCTGCGCCTGTGCCGCTACTGCTTCCAGTGCCTTGGTCGGTCGCTCATTGCGCTCACGGACGGGAAGACCCGCGAGAGAAACGGAGGACGCCGGACGCACGGCAGGAATGCCGGACAGACCGGTGCCCAGGTTGGAGACGCCGAGCATGCACACGGAGACGGCCGAGAGATCGGTCATTTTGGCCGCGCTGATGTTGGTCTCGATGCTGATCACTGAACTCGCCTCCTCTCGGCGTCTAGGGGACCGGCGTTGAGCCGATCCACTCGGATATGCAAGTACAACACGGAACCGGGCCTTCGAGAAGGCCGCCGCTTCCGTGCCTAGAACCTATGGGGATTGCCGGGGCATGCGCAAACTATTTTTTCGACGAGTTCGCATCAGTCCGCCGCGACTTCACCGTCGGGCTCCTGGCCTGCGCAGATGGCCAGAACATCGGCCCCGTAGCGGTTGAGCTTGCGCACGCCGACGCCGGGGATGCGGGCCAGCTCGCGGTCGTCGTCCGGAGCGCTCTCGGCGATGGCCATCAGCGTCCTGTCGGTGAAGACGCAGAAGGCCGGCTGGCCGCTGAGCCGGGCCTGGTCCGCACGCCATTCACGCAGCCGCTCGTAGAGACTCTCGTCCATGTCTGACGGGCAGTCGTCACAGCGCATCAGTTTCATCTCGCCGGCGTCGGTCAGCGTGCGTCCGCAGACCCGGCAGCGGGCGGGAGTGCGCTGGGTGCGCCGGGGTGCGGCCGCGGGGCCGCCGGAGAAGCCGCGTTCGACGCCTGCGCCGCCGGTGCCGCCGCCACGGCCGACGGTGCCGGTGGAGCCGGGGCGCAGTCCGTCCAGGAAGTGGCTGGGCCTGCGGCCGGGTCTGCCGCCGGGAGTGCGGGAGAGGGACCAGGAGACATGGAGCCGTTCCCTGGCGCGGGTCACGCCGACGTAGAGGAGACGGCGCTCCTCCTCGATCTGCTCATCGGTCTTCGCATAGGTGATCGGCATCATGCCCTCGGCGACGCCGACCAGGAAGACGACGTCCCACTCCAGGCCCTTCGCCGAGTGCAGGGAGGCGAGGGTGACGCCCTGGACGGTCGGGGCGTGCTGGGCGCCCGCGCGCTCGTCGAGTTCGGCGACGAAGTCGGCGAGGCCGGCGGTGGGCCGGGCGGCGGCGACGTCGTGGGCCAGGTTGACCAGGGCGGCCAGCGACTCCCAGCGCTCCCGGACCGCGCCCGAGCCGGCCGGGGGTTCGGTGGTCCAGCCCTCGCCGGAGAGGACCGCACGCACCTGGGAGGGCAGGTCGACGGTGTCGTCGAGCAGTGCGTCGTTGCCGCCGAAGCGGGCCGCGGCGCGCAGGGCGACGCCCGCCTTGCGCACCTCGGGCCGGTCGAAGAACCGCTCGGCACCGCGCAGCTGGTAGGGCACCCCGGCGTCGGCGAGGGCCTGTTCGTAGGTCTCGGACTGGGCGTTGGTGCGGAACAGCACGGCGATCTCGGCGGCCGGCACGCCCGCGTCGACGAGCTCCCGGATGCGGCGGGCGGCGCCCTCGGCCTCGGCGGGCTCGTCGGTGTACTCGGTGTACACGGGCTCGGGTCCGGCGGGGCGCTGGGAGATCAGCTCCAGCCGGTGGTCGGCGGCCCGGCCGCGGGCCTGGGCCAGCAGACCGTTGGCCAGGTGGACGACCTGGGGGGTCGAGCGGTAGTCGCGGACCAGCTTGACGACGGTGGCCCCGGGGTGGCGGGTACGGAAGTCCAGCAGATGGTCGGGGGTTGCTCCTGTGAACGAGTAGATCGTCTGGCTGGCGTCGCCGACGACGCACAGGCTGTCGCGGTCGCCGAGCCACAGTTCCAGCAGCCGCTGCTGGAGCGGGCTGACGTCCTGGTACTCGTCGACGACGAAGTGCTGGTACTGGGTGCGGACCTGTTCGGCGATGTCGTGCCGGTCCTGGAGGATGCCGACGGTCAGCAGCAGGACGTCCTCGAAGTCGATGACCGCGCGGTCGCGCTTGAGGTCCTCGTAGACCGAGTAGAGCTGGGCGATCTCGGCGGGGTCGCGGGGGGCCTCCCGGCCGGCCTTGACGACCGCGAGCGGATAGTCGCCGGGGACGGTCCGGGTGACCTTGGACCATTCGATCTCGGCGGTGACGTCCCGCAGCTCGCCACGGTCGAGGCGGATACGGCAGGCGGCCGCCGCGTCGGCGACGAGCTGGATCTTGCGGTCGACGAGCCGGGGCAGGGAGCCACCGATCGCTTTCGGCCAGAAGAACTGGAGCTGGCGCAGCGCGGCCGAGTGGAAGGTGCGGGCCTGCACCCCCTGGGCGCCGAGCTGGCGTAGCCGGCCGCGCATCTCCCCGGCGGCGCGGTTGGTGAAGGTGACGGCGAGCACGCTGGACGGCTGGAGGATGCCGGCCCGCACCCCGTAGGCGATCCGGTGGGTGATCGCACGGGTCTTACCGGTACCGGCTCCGGCCAGCACGCACACGGGACCGTGCAGCGCGGTCGCCACCGCGCGCTGCTCGGGGTCGAGCCCTTCGAGCACCGCGTCGGCAGAGTCCGGTACCGGCGGGAAGAGGGAGGAGTGCGTTGCTGCTGTCACATGGCCATGCTGCCAGGTCGCCCGAGACGGCTGTGCCGGTTGTCCACAGGCGACCGGGCGCAGTCGTACTAATGCGGCAGGTGTCGCCGGGCACTCGTACGGCGGGAATGGCGGACGGGTCGCGTACGTTCCTCCCCTGGAGAACCTTCCCCCGACCTGCCGAAGGAGTGCGAGCGAGATGCAGGGCACTGTGACGATGTACAGCACCACGTGGTGCGGCTACTGCCGCCGGCTGAAGAGCCAGCTGGACCGCGAGGGCATCGCGTACACCGAGATCAACATCGAGCAGGACCCGGAGTCGGCCGCGTTCGTGGAGAAGGCGAATGGCGGAAACCAGACGGTCCCCACGGTGCTCTTCGCCGACGGCTCGACGCTGACGAACCCGTCGCTGGCCCAGGTGAAGCAGAAGGTCAGCGCGTAGGTTCCCCGGCGCTTCCCGGCACAAGGCGGTCCCTGATCTGGTCAGGGGCCGCCTTCGCGCGTTCCGCCCGGCTTGTCCCACACCAGCGTGTAACGCCACAGCAGCCGGCGCCGGTACCGGCGGCCGGGGAGCAGGTGCCCGGTCGCTTGCCGGACCTCCCCCCAGTGCATGGCGGAGTCCTCGACGGGCATCCCGGCCGGGGCCCGCTTGCCGCCTCGCAGACGCGCGTACAACCGACTCGCGGGGACTCCGCAGCCGCTGATCACCCAGTCCAGAGCGGTGTGATTGAACGCCATGCCCACGATGACCAGCCGGCCGCCGGGCGCGAGCAGCGCCACCAGCCGGTCGATCGCGTCGTCGAAGGGGGCGTGGTGGATGACGGCGACGGCGCTGACGAAGTCGTAACTGCCCTCGTCGAGGAGGACGCCGTCGAGGTAGTCGCCCTCCAGGAAGGTGACGTTGCCGGTGTCCCTCTTGCGCGCCTGCCTGATCATCTCCGCCGACCGGTCCACGCCGGTCACCGACTCCGCCCTGGCAGCGAGCCCGGCGGCGAGCAGGCCGTCGCCGCAGCCGACGTCCAGGGCGGCGCGGCAGCCTTCCGGTACCGCGTCCAGCACCACGGGGTGGTAGTGGACGTTGTGGTTCCAGTACTCCCGCGCGGTCACGACGGTCGTCTCAGACGAAGCTCCTCGTGGGAAGGGGCTTGCCGTACCACATCTCGATCAGTCGGGCCGCGATCGAGATGCCGTACGGCGGCAGGACGTCACCGGAGTCGAAGGCGGCGCCGAGTTCGTCGCGGGAGAACCAGCGGGCCTCGTGGATCTCGTCGCCGTCCACGTTGATCTCCGTGGAGGTCGCGCGGGCCATGAAGCCGAGCATGAGGCTGGACGGGAACGGCCAGGGCTGGCTGGCGACGTACTCGACCGGGCCGACGGTGATCCCGGCCTCCTCGAAGACCTCGCGGCGCACCGCCTGCTCGATGGACTCGCCCGGCTCCACGAAACCCGCGAGCGTGGAGAAGCGGCCCTCCGGCCAGTGGACCTGGCGGCCGAGCAGAATGCGGTCGTCCTCGTCGGTGACGGCCATGATCACGGCCGGGTCGGTCCGCGGGTAGTGCTCGGCGCCGCAGGCGGGGCAGCGGCGGATGTGGCCGGCGGCGGCGATGACCGTGCGCTCGCCGCAGCGGGAGCAGAAGCGGTGGGTGCGCTGCCAGTTCTCCAGGCCGACCGCGTGCACCATCAGGCCCGTGTCCCTGGGGGACAGCAGCAGTCCGGCCTCGCGCAGGCCGGCCGGGCGCGCGGACTGGTCGATGCGGCCGGGCAGGGCGTCCTTCTGGAGGGCGAAGTAGCTGACGCCGTCCTCGTCGGTGCCCAGGAAGTAGCGGTGTGCCTCGGTGAGGGGGGCCTCGAAGGAGGGTGTCATGACGAGTTCGGTGCGGCCCTCGGGCGTTTCGTCGATGAGGACCTGACCGCCGGAGACCACGAAGCAGCGGGTGTCGGGGTGGCTCCACGCCGCCGCGAGCCAGGCCTCGTCGAGCCGGTGGTGGGCGGCGCGGTCGATGCCGCTCGGGGCGGTGAGCGAGATGGGTCGGTCGGCGGTGTGGTCGGTCCAGGTGGTCACGGGTGCTTCCAACTCCCCCAGTGCAGCGGATGGTTCAGCGGGTGGTTCAGCGGGACGAAGGGCGGGAGGAGACCGGGCCGGGTGGGGCCGGGCGGGGCGGTCCTTCCAGTGTGCCCCGCTCGCGGTGCCGCTCCGGACGGCGTCGGTGGCTCAGGGGGCACGGCGCCAGTTCTCGGCGAGGTCGTCCCAGAGGTAGGCGCTGGTCTCGACGCCCTTGAGGAGGAGGTCCAGCTCGACCTTCTCGTTCGGGGCGTGCCAGCCGTCGGAGGGGACGGAGATGCCCAGGAAGAGGACGGGTGCGCCGAGGACGTCCTGGAGGTCCGCGGCCGGTCCCGAGCCACCCGAACGGGTGAACCGGACAGGTCCCTCGAAGGCCCGCCCCATGGCGCGGGCCAGCGACTGCAGACCGGGGTGGTCGAGCGGGGTCAGACACGGACGGGTGGCCGGCAGGAACGTGATCTCGGCGCGGACGCCAGCGGGGATCCGGTCGGCGGCCCAGGCGCGGACGGCCTCGTTGACGCGGTCGGGTTCCTGTCCCGCGACCAGCCGGAAGGACAGCTTCAGCTCCGCCGAGGACGGGACGATCGTCTTGCTGCCGGGGCCCTGGTAGCCGCCGCCGATGCCGTTGACCTCGGCGGTGGGACGGGCCCAGACGCGCTCCAGGGTGGTGTACCCGGCCTCGCCCGCGGTGGCGTGCGAGTGCGCTCCGCGCAGCCAGCTCTTCTCGTCGAAGGGCAGTTCGGCCCACAGCCGCCGCTCGCGGTCGCCCGGCTCCACGACGCCCTCGTAGAAGCCGGGGATCGCCACCCGCGCGTGTTCGTCGTGCAGGGCGGCGACCAGGCGGGCCGCGACGGTGGCCGGGTTGGGCACGGCACCGCCGAACTCGCCGGAGTGGATGTCCTGGTCCGGACCGTGCAGGACGATCTGGCACTCGGTGAGCCCACGCATGCCCGTGCACACCGTGGGGGTGTCCTCGGACCACATACCGGTGTCGGAGACGATCACGACGTCGGCGGCGAGCCGCTCGGCGTGCTCCTCGACCAGGGCGCGGAAGTGCGGGGAACCGGACTCCTCCTCGCCCTCGATCAGCAGCTTCAGGTTGACCGCGGGCGCGGCGCGGCCGGTGGCGGCGAGGTGGGCGCGGACGCCGAGTGTGTGGAAGAACACCTGGCCCTTGTCGTCGGCCGCCCCGCGCGCGTAGAGGCGGTTCCCTCGGACGACGGGCTCGAAGGGCCCGCTGTCCCAGCCGTCCTCGCGAGCGGCGGGCTGCACGTCGTGATGGCCGTAGACGAGGGCCGTGGGTGCCTCGGGGGCACCCGCGGGCCACTCGGCGAAGACGGCCGGGGCGCCCGGTGTCTCCCAGACCTCGACGGTCGGGAAGCCGGTCTCCGTCAGCTTGGCGGCGAGCCAGTCGGCACTGCGACGCACATCGGGAGCGTGCTCGGGCTGGGCCGACACGGAGGGGATGCGCAGCCATTCTGCGAGGTCGTCGAGGAAGGCGGCGCGGTGCTGCTCGATGTACGTACGGACGGCGCTGTCCGGGGTCTGGCTCATGGTCACGAGCCTATCGGCCCGGACCGACATCCTCGGCGGGCGATTCGTCACACTCAGTTTGCCCGACGATCAGCCTTTCCAGGGCGGCCCGGTCCGGAAGTCCCTCCGGTCGTTCGACCTCACCGGTGCGCACGTGCACGAACGCGGCCGTGACCGACTCCGGCGGCACGCCCTGCTGCTCGGCCCAGCCGATCCGGTAGATCGCCAGCTGGAGCGGGTCGGCGGGGCGGACACGGCTGGTCTTCCAGTCGACGATCTCGTACCTCGCCCCGTCGTCGTGATCCGTCCGGTAGACGGCGTCGATACGGCCCCTGACGACCCGGCCCGCGAGGGTGAGCTGGAAGGGGGCCTCGACGCGGTAGGGGGTGCGATGCGCGTACTCGGTGCGCTCGAAGGCCTCCTTGAGGGTTTCGAGGTCGCGTTCGTCGGCGATCTCGGCGTCGCTGCCGGGCAACTCGTCGGGCTCCAGCATGGGCAGCGTGAGCTCTTCGAAGCGCGCCTCGACCCAGGCGTGGAAGCGGGTGCCACGGCGTGCCGCCGGTTGCGGAGGGCGTGGCATGGGGCGCGCGAGTTCCTGCGCGAGCCCGTCGGGGTCCTCGGCGAGCCGCATCAGCTGGGTCGCGGAGAGCGTGGCCGGCAGGGGGACGTCGGTGACGCTCCGGTGGGCGCGCAGCAGCTCGCCGGTGAGCGCGTCGAGGTCGCGGTCCCAGGAGGCGACGGCGCGGGCTTCCTCGGGGGTGAGAGGGACGAAGGGAGCATGCTCGTCCGCCGGCGCGCGCGGGGGCGTGCGCTCGGCGTGCGCGACCTGGTGCGGGACCGTGGGGCGGTCGGTGCTCCAGGAGTCCCAGTCGGCGGAGCCGGCGTCCGCGAAGGCGTCCTCGTCGGGGTCGGGTTCCTCGTCCTCTGGCGGCGGAGGCCAGTCCGGGTCCTCGACGGCGGCGGGGTCGTGGGCGGCGGGAGCGCCTGAGCCGGTTTCGGCCGTGACGGCGTCCAGGTGGGCGAGGACGGTCGCGGCGGCCGCGCGGCGGCGCGCCAGGGCGGCCGTGTCCAGGGGCAGTGGCCACACCTGGTCGGCGCTCGCCGTGTGCAGGGCCGGGTTCTCCTCGTCCTCCTCCGGTTCGTCGGCCCAGGCCTCGATCTCGCCGTGTCCGGTGGCGCAGTGGTCGTACAGGGCCCGGAGGAAGTCGGAGGGGCCGCGGGGCTTCTTCTGGCTGGGGCCCCACCAGTGGCCGGAGCCGAGGAGCAGCGAACGGGGGCGGGTGAAGGTGACGTAACCGAGGCGGAGTTCCTCGGTGTGCTGATGGTCCTTCATGGCCTCGTGGAAGGCCTTCATGCCCCGCGAGTCCCAGGCCTCGACGTCGGGCAGGGTGGCGGTGTCCCCACGCAGGGCATGCGGGAGCACCTTGGCCTGAGCGGTCCACTTCTCCCGCCCCTGGCTGCTCGGGAAGGTGCCCTTGACCAGGCCGGGAACGGCGACGACATCCCACTCCAGGCCCTTGGCCTTGTGCGCGGTGAGCACCTTGACGGTGTTCTCGCCGCCGGGCAGGGCGTTGTCCAGGCCCTTCTCGTACTGGGCGGCGGTGCGCAGGAAGCCGAGGAAGGCGAGCAGGGTCGCCTCCTGGTCGCCGGCCGCGAAGGAGGCGGCGACGTCCAGGAAGTTGGAGAGCGTCTCGCGGCGGCGGGCGGCCAGCGCGTGCGGGGACGCGGACAGCTCCACCTCCAGGCCGGTGACCGCGAGGACGCGGTGCAGGACGTCCATCAGCGGGTCGGACAGGGAGCGGCGCAGCTCGCGCAGCTCGGTGGCGAGGCGGGCGAAGCGCACGCGCGCGTCCGGCGAGAACGGCAGCCCGTCGTCCTGCCGGTCGCTGTCGAACGGCAGCTCCAGGAACGTGTCCAGGGCGTCCGCGAGGGATATCACCTCGGACGGGTCGACCCCTTCGACGGCCTCGGCGAGCCTGCGGTCCGGGTCGTCGGCGTCGCCCACGCGCGCGTGCGTCACCAGCAGCCGGGCACGGCGGCCGAGGAGGGCGAGGTCGCGGGCGCCGACGCGCCAGCGCGGGCCGGTCAGCAGCCGGACCAGGGAGGCGTTGGCGCCGGGGTCCTGGAGCACTTCGCAGACGGCGACGAGATCGGCGACCTCCGGCAGGTGCAGCAGCCCGGAGAGGCCGACGACCTCGACGGGGATGTCGCGGGCGACGAGTGCGCCCTGGATCTGCGCGAAGTCGGTCGCCGTACGGCACAGGACCGCGATCTCGGCGGGCGCCGTGCCGGTACGGACGAGGTGGGCGACCGAGTCGGCGATCCAGTCCATCTCCTCGGCGTGGGTGCGCAGCAGGGCGCAGCGGACCGTGCCGTCCCGCTCGGCGCCCGGCGCGGGGCGCAGTGCCTCCACGCCCGCGTGCATGGCGCGCAGCGGCTCGGCGAGGCCGTTGGCGAGGTCGAGGAGGCGGCCGCCGCTGCGGCGGTTCTCGCTGAGCGCCTGGCGGGCGGCGGGGCGTCCGTCGGCGTGCGCGAAGTGCTCGGGGAAGTCGTCCAGGTTGGCGACGGAGGCGCCGCGCCAGCCGTAGATGGCCTGGCAGGGGTCGCCGACCGCGGTCACGGGGTGGCCGGTGCCGGCGCCGAACAGGCCCGCCAGGAGCACGCGCTGGGCGACCGAGGTGTCCTGGTACTCGTCGAGGAGTACGACCCGGAACTCGTCGCGCAGCAGCCTGCCCACCTCGGCGATGCCGGCCAGAGCCGCGGACAGCGCGATCTGGTCGCCGAAGTCGAGCAGGTCCCGCTCGCGCTTGGCGGCCCGGTAGCGGACGACCAGCTCGGCCAGTTCACGGCGCGCGGCTGCGGTCTCGGGGACCTTGCGCAGGTCGGCGTTGCCGAGCTTGACGCCCGCCAGGGTGTTCAGCAGACCGGCGTCCCAGGCCCGCAGCTCCTCGGGGCGCACCAGGTGCTCGGCGAGCTCGGAGTCGAGGGTGAGCAGGTCGCTCACCAGGTCGGCGAAGGAGCGGGTGAGGGCCGGGTAGGGGCCGGGGGCCTCGCGCAGCACCCGCGCGGCGAGCTGGTAGCGGGTGGCGTCGGCGAGCAGCCGGGAGGTCGGCTCCAGGCCGATGCGCAGGCCGTGGTCGGTCAGCAGCCGGCCCGCGAAGGCGTGGTACGTGGAGATGACCGGCTCGCCGGGCGGATTGTCCGGGTCGATGACGTCGGGGTCGGTGACGCCGGCCCTGGCGAGTGCCTTGCGGACGCGCTCGGCGAGTTCACCGGCCGCCTTGTTGGTGAAGGTCAGGCCGAGGACCTGCTCCGGAGCCACCTGCCCGGTGCCGACCAGCCAGACCACGCGGGCCGCCATCACCGTCGTCTTGCCCGAACCGGCCCCGGCAACGATCACCTGCGGGGCGGGCGGCGCGGTGATACAGGCCGTCTGCTCCGGGGTGAACGGGATGCCGAGGAGCTCTTTGAGCTGATCGGGGTCGGTGATACGGGCGGGCATGAGGAAAGAGGCTAATGGCGGGCACTGACAATCGGTAAAAGCACTGACACTCGGTGGAACAGCGCAATCGATGGCACAGCGCTCACTCCACCACGTGCCGCCCTTCCGGCCGGGCGCTGCACGACGCGCGGAAGGCGCAGTGGGTGCAGTGCTGGCCGGTGGTCGGCGCGAACCGTTCGTCGAGGACCTTGCCGGCGGCGGTGGCCAGCAGGTCTCCGACCCACTCCCCCTCCAGCGGCTCCTGCGCCTGCACCTTGGGCAGGGTCTCGCCGCCGTCACGCTGGGCGGCGCCCTGTCTGAGCTGGACCAGTTCGGCGCCGCCGGGCTCGGGCCGTACGCCGTCGAAGGCCTCGTCGACGGCGCCCTCGCGGACCGCGAGCTGGTAGACGGCGAGCTGCGGATGGCGGGCCACCTCGGCCGCGCTGGGCGCCTGCTTGCCGGTCTTGAAGTCGACGACGTACGCGCGCCCCTCGCCGTCCGTCTCCACCCGGTCCATCTGGCCGCGGATGCGCACCTCGTAGTCGCCCGCTCCGAGGGTGACGTCGAAGTCCTGCTCGCTGGCCACCGGGGTGCGTGCGGTGCGGTCCAGGACGTGCCACTTCAGGAAACGTTCGAGCGCCACGCGCGCGTTGTCCTTCTCCTGCGCCGACTTCCAGGGCGCGTCGAAGGCGAGCGCGTTCCACACCGAGTCCAGGCGCTCCATGAGGACGGCGAGGTCGGCGGGGGTACGGCCGGAGGCGACCTCGTCGGCGAGGACGTGCACGACGTTGCCGAAGCCCTGGGCGGTGGTGGCGGGGGCGTCGGCCTTCACCTCGCGGCCCAGGAACCACTGCAGGCTGCAGGTGTTGGCGAGCTGGTCGAGGGCGCTGCCGGAGAGCACCACGGGCTGGTCGCGGTCGCGCAGCGGCACCTTGCTCTCGGTCGGTTCGAACATGCCCCACCAGCGGTAGGGGTGGGCGGACGGCACCAGGGGGCGGCCGTCCTCGTCGGCGAGCGCGGCCAGCCGGGCCAGGCGGCGGGCGGCGGCGTCCCGCAGGGCGTCGGACGCGCGCGGGTCGACGGTGGTCGCGCGCAGCTCGGCGACCAGGGCGGCCACGGCGAGCGGCCGGCGGGGCCGGCCGGTGACGTCCTGGGGTTCGACGCCCAGTTCGGTGAGGAACCGGGAGGGCTGGTCGCCGTCGTCGGCGGGGGCTTTCACGGCGGTGACGACGAGGCGTTCACGCGCGCGCGTGGCGGCGACGTAGAACAGGCGGCGCTCCTCGGCGAGCAGCGCGCCCGGGGTGAGCGGCTCGGCGAGTCCGTCGCGGCCGATGCGGTCGGCCTCCAGGAGCGAGCCGCGGCGGCGCAGGTCCGGCCACAGGCCCTCCTGGACGCCGGCCACGACGACCAGGCGCCACTCCAGGCCCTTGGCGCGGTGCGCGGTCATCAGACGCACGGCGTCGGGGCGTACCGCGCGGCCGGCGAGGGTGTCGGCGGCGATGTCCTCGGCCTCTGTCTCCGCGAGGAAGTTCAGCGCGCCCCGGCCGCCGCTGCGCTCCTCCGCGCGGGCGGCGGTGGCGAACAGGGCGCACACGGCGTCCAGGTCACGGTCGGCGTTACGGCCGGCCGCGCCGCCGCGGCGGGCGGCGCGCTCCAGGCGCGAGGGCCAGGGTGTGCCGTTCCACAGGACCCACAGCGCCTCCTCGGCCGTACCGCCGCCCGTCAGGCACTCCCGGGCCCGGCTGAGCAGCGCGCCGAGCCGCTGCGCCCCGCGGGCGTACCCGGGATCGTGCACGGCCAGGCGCTCGGGCTCGGCGAGCGCCCTCGCGAGCAGTTCGTCGGAGGGGGGCGGGAGCGCGTTGCCGGCCGCCCGCTCCTCGTCGCGCAGGGCACGGCCGAGGCGGCGCAGGTCGGCCGCGTCCATGCCGGCGAGGGGGGAGGTGAGCAGGGTGAGGGCGGTCTCGGTGTCGAGCCAGCAGGCGCCCTCTTCCACGTCGTGCGCCGCTTCCGCGGTCGCCACCGCCCGTAGCGCCGTCAGCAGGGGTGCGACCGCCGGTTCGTGGCGCAGCGGCAGGTCGTCACCGTCGATGTCCAGGGGTACGCCGGCCGCGGTGAGGGCGCGCCGGACCGTCGGGATGGTGTGGGACCCGGCGCGCACCAGGACGGCCATGTCGCTCCAGCGGACGCCGTCCTCCAGGTGCGCCCGGCGCAGGATGTCGGCGACGTTGTCCAGTTCGGTGCCGGGCGTCGGGTACGTGTAGACCTCGACGCGGCCGTCGTCCCGCGCGGCGGTGAGTTCGCGGTGCGCGCGCACCTTGTCGGCGGGCAGCCGGGTCAGCGGCATCCGCTGGGTCAGCAGCCGGGTCGCGGCCAGCAGTCCGGTCCCCGAGCGGCGGGACGTGCGCAGCACCTGCACCGGGGCGGGACGGCCGTCCGGGGGCGCGAAGGCCGACGGGAAGTCCAGGATGCCGTTCACGTCGGCACCCCGGAACGTGTAGATCGACTGGTCCGGGTCGCCGAACGCGACCAGGGTGCGGCCGCCGCCGGCCAGGGCGTGCAGCAGGCGCACCTGGGCCGGGTCGGTGTCCTGGTACTCGTCGACGTACACGGCGTCGTAACGCCCTGCGAGGTCCAGGGCGACCTCGGGGCGGTGGGCGAGGAGCACCGCGCGGTGGACGAGTTCGGCGTAGTCGAGGACGCCCTGGAGGTCGAGGACGTCGAGGTACTCGGCGAGGAAGGCGGCCGCGGCCCGCCAGTCGGGGCGGCCGATCCGGCGGGCGAAGGCGTCCAGGGCGGCCGGGTCCAGGCCCAGTTCGCGGCTGCGGGCGAGGACCGCGCGGACCTCGTCGGCGAAGCCCCGGGTGGTGAGGCAGGCGCGCAGTTCGTCGGGCCAGCGCACATGGTTCAGCCCGAGCCGCTCCAGGTCGGGCTGACCGGCCAGCAGCTCGCGGACGGCGACGTCCTGCTCGGGGCCGGAGAGCAGCCGCAGCGGGTCGACGAACAGACCGCTGTCCTGGTGCGCGCGGACCAGGGCGTAGCAGTACGAGTGGAAGGTGGTCGCCCGGGGTGCGCGGGCCGCGCCCACCCGCAGGGCCATGCGGTCGCGCAGCTCGACGGCGGCCTTGCGGCTGAACGTCAGCACCAGGATCCGCTCGGGGTCCGAGCCGCGGGCGATCCGCGCGGCCACGGACTCCACCAGCGTGGTGGTCTTCCCGGTGCCGGGACCCGCGAGGACGAGCAGTGGGCCGGACCCGTGGTCAACCACGGCGCGCTGTGCGGCGTCCAGAGGAGGGGGATCCACGTCGGCAGGCGGGGTACGGACCAGTCGGTAAGCGCCACGGTTCCCCTGGCGCACCTGGGGGTGCGGCAGGCGCCTGGTGGAGGAAGAGGAGCTCACGTGGTTCGCCGGTCCTGGTGGGTGTGCTGGTCGGTTCGCGGTCGCGCGTGCGCAGGGGTGGCCGCGGGGTGAGCGGGACACGCGCAGCCGACGCTACGCCGACGAACCGCACGGAAGCAGAGCTTCCGATTCTTCCCGTCCGCCCCGGGGGACCCTCGCGGCACACGGGCCGCACATCTCACGAACGTACGTCATGCCACGGACGTCCCCGGTGTCCCTCGTACGGGCCACAGGTTCCCCCCGAGGGCCCGCGATGGCGGAAGCTGTCAGGTGTGAGCCCCCGCGTCCGCGCCGCCGTCCCACCGCGCCCGCTTCATGTCGAGCCGCGGCAGGTGGCCCTCCGCGGCCCTGCCCGCCTCCCTCAGCGGGGTGCCCTCGGCGCGGTAGTGGTCCAGCGCGCCCAGCTCGTGCCCCGGGAGGAGCACCCCGTCGGCACGCACCACCCGCCACCACGGGCCGGCACTGCCGTAGAGGGACATCACCCGGCCGACCTGGCGCGGCCCTCCCTCCTCCAGCCACTCCGCGACGTCGCCGTACGTCATCACGCGCCCGGGCGGGATCCGCTCGGCGACCTCCAGGACCCGCTCGGCGTACTCGGGCAGCTCGTCCGCATACCCCTCTCGGGTGTCCTCGGGAAGGCTCTGCTCGTTCATTCGCCCCATCCTGCCGCACCCCACCGACAACCAGCGCGGTCCGCGGCAGGCCTCCGCCTCGCCCTCTCGCGGCGCTTGGGGCAGACTGTGCGCCCCCGCATCTGCACCCTGATGCCCTCGGGTGTCGGTGGGGCATGCCACCATCGTGCGGGCGGTGACTGGTGATACGAGATCAAGAAGAGACGACCGAGCAGCAGGGCGTGCCCTCCGAGGGCGGGGCGAGCACCTCTGACGCCGCCGCACGCCCGGACGCGGCGGAACCCGGTACCGCACAGCCGGAAGCCGCACAGCCGGAAGCCGGTCGCCCGGCCGCCGCACGGCCGGAACCCGCACGGCCGGACCTCGTGAAGCCGGACTCCGCGCACCAGGCCCCCGCCGAAGACCCCGACGCCGCCGAGGCGGAAAACGTGCCCGACGAGACGCACACCGACGAGGTGGAGGGCGACGAACCGCTGCTCCCCGCGCGCGTACACCGCCCCTCCGACCTCATGCGGCTCCTGGTCGGCGTGCTCGCCATCGCCGTGCTGCTCGGCATCTCGGCGTTCGCGCACGGCACCACCTCCGGTCTCGAACAGGACATCAACAAGGGCACCGGACAGGCCCCGGACCTGCTGATCAGGTTCGCGGGACTGGCCTCCAGCATCGCCATCCTGCTGGTCCCGGTCGCGTTCGCGATCGAGCGGCTGATCAAGCGGGACGGGCTGCGCATCGCCGACGGCGTGCTCGCGGCCGTCCTCGCGCACGGCGTGACCCTCGCCACCGACCTGTGGGTGGCCAGGGCCGCCCCGGGTTCGATCCAGGAGGCGCTCACCCAGCCCTCTCCCGGTGACATCCACGCCCTCACCGACCCGGTGCACGGCTATCTCGCGCCCGTCATCGCCTATATGACGGCCGTCGGCATGTCCCGGCGGCCGAGATGGCGGTCCGTGCTGTGGATCGTGCTGCTGCTCGACGCGTTCTCCATGCTGGTCACGGGCTACACCACCCCGTTCTCGATCATCCTCACGGTGCTGATCGGCTGGACCGTCGCCTACGGCACGCTGTACGCGGTCGGCTCCCCCAACGTGCGTCCCACCGGACGCACCCTGCTGGCGGGCCTCAGGCACGTCGGCTTCCACCCGGTCGGCGCGGCCCGCGAGGAGACCCTGGACACCGAGAACGGCGACCGGGGCCGGCGCTACTTCGTCACGCTGGAGGACGGCCCGCCGCTGGACGTCACGGTCGTCGACCGGGAACAGCAGGCCCAGGGCTTCTTCTACCGGGCGTGGCGCAACCTGACCCTGCGCGGCTTCGCCACCCGCTCCAGCCTGCAGTCCCTGCGCCAGGCCCTGGAACAGGAGGCCCTGCTGGCGTACGCGGCGATCGCGGCCGGCGCCAACGCGCCCAAACTGATCGCCACCTCCGAGCTGGGCCCCGACGCGGTGATGCTCGTCTACGAGCACACCGGCGGCCGGACCCTCGACTCGCTGACCGACGAGGAGATCACCGACGAGCTGCTGCGCAACACCTGGCACCAGGTGCAGGCGTTGCAGTCGCGCCGGATCGCGCACCGCAGGCTCGCGGGTGACGCCATCCTGGTGGATCGTTCCGGCACGGTGATCCTCACCGACCTGCGCGGCGGCGAGATCGCGGCCGGTGAACTGCTGCTGCGCATGGACGTCGCGCAGCTCGTCACCACGCTCGGCCTGCGGGTGGGCGCCGAGCGGGCGGTGGCCTCGGCGGTCGGTGTCCTCGGCCCCGACGCCGTCGCCGACTGCCTGCCGATGCTCCAGCCGATCGCGCTGACGCGCTCCACGCGCGCGACGCTGCGAAGACTGGCCAGGGAGCGCGCCCAGCGGGAGCGGGATGCGGTCCTGGAGGCGTCCCGGCAGGCCAAGCAGGCCCGCGCGCAGGAGGCCGAGAAACCCGACAAGAAGACGGTGCGCGCCGAGCAGCGGGCCGAGAAGCGGGCTCTGGACGACGCACTGGAAGAGGCCCGCGAGGAGGACCTGCTCACCCAGATCCGGCACCAGGTGCTGAAGATCAGGCCGCAGGCGCCCGTCGAGCCGGCCCGTCTGGAGCGGGTACGGCCGCGCACGCTCATCAGCGTCATCGCCGGCGCGATCGGCGGGTACTACCTGCTGACCCAGCTCACCCACATCGAGTTCGGCCCGCTGGTCGCGAACGCCCAGTGGGGCTGGGTGATCGCCGCGGTGCTGTTCTCGGCGATCAGCTATGTGGCCGCCGCGATGTCGCTGCTCGGGTTCGTGCCGGAGCGGGTGCCGTTCCCGCGCACCGTGGCGGCGCAGGTCGCCGGCTCCTTCGTGAAGATCGTGGCGCCCGCCGCCGTCGGCGGTGTCGCCCTCAACACGCGCTTCCTGCAGCGCGCGGGAGTGCGCCCCGGGCTCGCGGTGGCCAGCGTGGGCGCCTCGCAGCTGTTCTCGCTCGGCTGTCACATCCTGATGCTGCTGTCCTTCGGTTATCTGACCGGCACCGAGAAGACCCCGTCACTGTCGCCGTCCCGCACGGTCATCGCGGGCCTGCTGACCGTCGCGGTACTGGTCCTCGTGGTGACCTCGGTGCCGTTCCTGCGGAAGTTCGTCAGCACGCGCGTGCGGTCGCTCTTCGCGGGAGTCGTGCCACGCATGCTGGACGTGCTGCAGCGCCCGCAGAAGCTCGTCACCGGCATCGGCGGCATGCTGCTGCTGACCGCCTGCTTCGTGATGTGCCTGGACGCCTCCATCCGCGCGTTCGGCGACCAGTCGACCTCGTTGAGCATCGCCAGCGTCGCCGTCGTCTTCCTCGCCGGCAACGCGCTCGGCTCCGCGGCGCCGACCCCGGGCGGTGTCGGCGCGGTCGAGGCGACCCTGACGGTGGGCCTGATCGCCGTCGGGCTCCCCAAGGAGGTCGCGGCGCCCGCCGTCCTGCTGTACCGGCTGCTGACCCTGTGGCTGCCGGTCCTGCCGGGCTGGCTGGCCTTCAACCACCTCTCGCGCAAGGGCGCGCTCTAGGGGCGTACCTCGGACGGCTCGCGCCCCGCGCGCGTGCCACTGCGCGACCCCAGGATGGGAGCATGCCGAACCCCTTCCGGATCCGCGTCGCCGCCCTGACCGCCGCCGTGGCGCTGTCCTCCTTGCTGACCGGGTGCGGCGACGGTTCCAAGGACGGGGATCTGACGGCGCAGAAGCTGGACTGGAAGAACTGCCCGGCGCCCGACGAGGCCGAGGGCGGCGGCGACTCGCCGTCGCCGCTGCCCGGCGGCGGCCCCTGGCAGTGCGCCACCATGAAGGCCCCTCTGGACTGGTCGAAGCCCAAGGGCGCCACCATCGGCCTCGCCCTGATCCGGGCCAGGGCGAGCGGCGACGCGAGCAAACGGATCGGTTCCCTGATCTTCAACTTCGGCGGCCCCGGCGGCAGCGGGGTCACCACGCTTCCCGCGTTCGGCGAGGACTACGCGGCCCTGCGCACCCGCTACGACCTGGTCAGCTTCGACCCGCGCGGAGTAGGCCGCAGCGACCCCGTCGAGTGCGAGAACGACGCCCAGCTGGACGACTACTTCCAGCAGGACGCGACCCCCGACACCAGCGCCGAGCGCACCCAGCTGGTCAACCGCACCAAGCAGTTCAACGCCGCCTGCGAGAAGAACTCCAGGACGATCCTGCCGCATGTGCGCACCACCGACGCCGCCCGCGACATGGACCTGATGCGCCAGGTCCTCGGCGACGCGAAGATGCACTACTTCGGCATCTCCTACGGCACCGAACTCGGCGGCGTCTACGCCCACCTGTTCCCGAAGAACGTGGGCCGGGCCGTCTTCGACGCCGTCGTCGACCCCACCCAGGACCCGGAGCAGAGCTCGCTCGGACAGGCCAAGGGCTTCCAGCTCGCACTCGACAACTTCGCCGAGGACTGCACGTCGAAGAAGACGGAGTGCCCGATCGGCGCCACCCCGCAGGACGTGAAGGACCGTATCGCCAAGCTCCTCGCGGACCTCGACGCGAAACCGATCCCCGGCATCCTCCCCCGCATGCTGACCCAGACCGCCGCCACCAACGGCATCGCCCAGTCCCTGTACTCCAAGGACTTCTGGGAGTACCTCACCGAGGGGCTCGAAGAGGCGTACGACGGCGACGGGAAGATCCTGATGCTGCTGTCCGACTCGATGAACGGCCGCAGCCAGAACGGCGAGTACAGCAACATCACGGCGGCGAACATCGCCATCAACTGCGCCGACGAGAAGCCGCGGTACACCGCCGACTACGTGCAGCAGAAAGTGCCCGAGTTCCGCGCCGCCTCCCCGCTGTTCGGCGACTACCTCGCCTGGGGGATGGTCAGCTGCACCGACTGGGCGGTACCGGGCGCCGCCGACCATCCCGACGTCAGCGCCCCCGGGTCGGCGCCGATCCTGGTCGTGGGCAACACCGGGGACCCGGCGACGCCGTACGAGGGCGCGAAGAAGATGGTGGACGCGCTCGGGAAGGGCGTCGGGGTCGAGCTGACGTACAAGGGACAGGGGCACGGGGCGTACGACAGCAAGAACAGGTGCGTGCAGGGTGCCGTGAACGGCTATCTGCTGGAGGGGACGGTGCCCAGGGCCGGGGAGATCTGTACGTAGGCGTCCGCAGCCGCGGCGCGGCTGGTCGCACAGTTCCCGTGGCCCTCCGGGGTGCGCTGCAGAACCGCAGGTCAGACGGTTATCCACAGGCTTTCACGGGCTCTGCTCGATCCGCCTACTATGGCCTGACCGCTCTCCCGCGACGAACCTGCGGAGAGCCTGTGTGGGGGGTGTGCACGCATGTTGCGATATGTACGGTGGGCGGCCGCCGTTGCCGCGGCGCTGCTCGTGGCCGGGTGCAGTGGCGGGACGCCAGGCGGGGGTGCGGACGAGGGAAAGCCCTCGTCCCCGCAGCAGTCGACGGCCACGTCCGCCACCGGCGGCTCGGCCGCCCTGCCCGCTTCCCTCACCTCCCAGAAGCTCGACTGGGGCCGCTGCAAGGCCACTTCGGACTCCGCCGCGCCCGGGGACGAGTGGCGGTGCGCGACGCTCAGGGTGCCGTTGGACTGGGCGAAGCCGGCCGGGGAGACGATCGGGCTGGCGCTGATACGGGCGCAGGCGAGCGGCGGTTCGGGGAAGCGGATCGGCTCACTGCTGTTCAACTTCGGCGGGCCGGGCGGCTCCGGCGTCTCGACGATGCCGTACTACGCCTCCACCGTCTCCGCGCTGCGCGAGCGGTACGACCTGGTGAGCTGGGACCCGCGCGGGGTGGGAGCGAGTGAGGGGATCCGCTGCCGCAGCGACAAGGACATCCAGAGCGCCGAGTCGGTCGACGCGACACCGGACACCGCCGCCGAGGAGAAGGCGTACTTCCAGGACGCCGCCGACTTCGGCAAGGGCTGCGAGAAGGCAGCCGGCAAGCTGATCGCGCATGTGTCCACGACCGACACGGCCCGCGACATGGACCTGATGCGCCAGGTCCTCGGCGACGCGAAGATGCACTACTTCGGCATCTCCTACGGCACCGAACTGGGCGGTGTGTACGCCCACTTGTTCCCGAAGAAGGTGGGGCGGCTGATCCTGGACGCGGTGGTGGACCCGACCGCCGACTCGGTCGGCCAGGAGAAGAACCAGGCCGCCGGCTTCCAGCGGGCCCTGGACGACTACCTCAAGTCCACCGGCCAGGACCCGAAGCAGGGCTCCCAGAAGATCGTCGATCTGCTCAGGCGGCTGGACGCCACACCGCTGCCCACCTCGTCCGGGCGCAAGCTGACACAGACCCTCGCGGTCACCGGCATCGTGCTGCCGCTGTACAGCCAGGACAGCTGGCCGACACTGACCAGCGCGCTCAAGGCGGCCGAGGAGGGCGACGGCTCGGAGCTGCTCTCGCTCGCCGACCAGTACAACGAGCGGGACTCCTCGGGGCACTACGGCACGACCACGCACGCGCAACGGGTCATATCGTGCCTGGACGACAAGGAGCGTCCGACGCTCGCCGAGACGAAGAAGCTGCTGCCCCGGTTCGAGAAGGTCTCGCCCGTCTTCGGGGACTTCCTGGGCTGGGACTCGGCCGGCTGGTGCCACGACTGGCCGGTGGCCGGGCAGTACGACACCCCGGAGGTGAGCGCGCCGGGCGCGGCCCCGATCCTGCTGGTGGGCAACACGGGCGATCCGGCGACCCCGTACGAGGGCGCCCGGAAGATGGCCGACGAACTGGGCAAGGGTGTCGGCGTCGAGCTGACCTGGAAGGGCGAGGGCCACGGCGCGTACGGAAGCGGCAGCGACTGCGTGGACTCGGCGGTGAACGCCTATCTGGTCAGCGGCACGGTCCCGAAGGACGGCACGGTCTGCTCATGACGAAGGCGGGGGCCGCGGACACCTGTGGTGCCCGGGGCCCCCGCCCGTCGCGGAGCCTGTGCTCAGTAGACCGGCTTCGACGGCTCGATCTGGTTGACCCAGCCGATCACGCCGCCGCCGACGTGGACCGCGTCGGCGAAGCCCGCGGACTTCAGGACCGCGAGGACCTCCGCACTGCGGACACCCGTCTTGCAGTGCAGGACGATCTTCTTGTCCTGGGGCAGCCCCTCCAGGGCGGTGCCGAGGAGGAACTCGTTCTTCGGGATCAGCTTGGCGCCCGGGATGGAGACGATCTCGTACTCGTTCGGCTCGCGGACGTCGATGATCTCGATGTTCTCACCGTCGTCGATCCACTCCTTGAGCTGCTTGGGAGTGATCGTCGAGCCGGCCGCCGCCTGCTGGGCCTCCTCGGAGACGACGCCGCAGAAGGCCTCGTAGTCGATGAGCTCGGTGACGGTCGGGTTCTCGCCGCAGACCGCGCAGTTCGGGTCCTTGCGGACCTTGACCTGGCGGTACTGCATCTCCAGGGCGTCGTAGATCATCAGCCGGCCGACGAGGGGCTCACCGGTGCCGGTGAGGACCTTGATGGCCTCGGTGACCTGGATGGAGCCGATCGACGCGCACAGCACGCCGAGGACGCCGCCCTCGGCGCAGGAGGGGACCATGCCCGGCGGCGGGGGCTCCGGGTAGAGGCAGCGGTAGCAGGGGCCGTGCTCGGACCAGAAGACCGAGGCCTGGCCGTCGAAGCGGTAGATGGAACCCCAGACGTACGGCTTGTTCAACAGCACGCAGGCGTCGTTCACCAGGTAGCGGGTGGCGAAGTTGTCGGTGCCGTCGACGATCAGGTCGTACTGGCTGAAGATGCCCATCACGTTCTCGGCCTCAAGCCGCTCTTCGTGAAGGATCACGTTCACGTACGGGTTGATGCCGAGAACGGAGTCACGGGCGGACTCGGCCTTGGAGCGGCCGATGTCGGCCTGGCTGTGGATGATCTGGCGCTGCAGGTTCGACTCGTCGACCTCGTCGAACTCCACGATGCCCAGAGTGCCGACGCCCGCGGCGGCCAGGTACATCAGCGCAGGCGAGCCCAGGCCGCCGGCGCCCACACAGAGCACCTTGGCGTTCTTGAGCCGCTTCTGCCCGTCCATCCCGACGTCAGGGATGATCAGGTGGCGGGAGTACCTGCGGACCTCGTCTACGGTGAGCTCAGAGGCTGGCTCGACCAGGGGTGGCAGCGACACGGGGACTCCGTTGATCGGTCAATCACTACAGTTGTTCTCCCTGTAACACTGCCACGGGCTTCTTCATTCCGAGACACCCGTTCCGATCCGCGAGACGATCTCGTCCCAGTAACCGGGCACGGTCTCCCAGGGGTCCGCCCGGCCCCAGCTGTCGGTCCGGTCGGTGAAGTAGATCGTGGCGGCGCCCTGCCAGCGGGCGATGCGCAGCGCCTCGTCGAGATGGCCGAGGGGCACGCCGTGCACGAAGTGGCAGAAGCGGTCGGGCGGGTAGTCGGCGGTCCACTCGGCCACCTGGGACCAGCGGTAGTCGCTCCAGGGCCCCGCGAAGGTCACCAGCTGGTCGGCGTTCTCGGCGTAACCCGGGTAGGGGTGGGTGCCGTGGCCGAGGACGATGTGGGGCTCGTCACCGACGGCGCGCAGCGCGGCGACCGCGCGGCGGACCTCGGGGAGCGCGGAGCGCTCGGTGGGGCACCGGTCCAGCAGGAAGCCGTCGACGCGGTACCAGTCGTGGAAGCGATGAGCCTCGGTGATCAGGTCTCCGTGGGGGCGGGCACCGTAGGTGCTGTCCAGGTGGCCGAGGACGCGGACGTCCGCGTTGCGGAGCCGGCCGGCCGCCTCCAGGCAGTGCGGGTCGGGGCGGCTGCCGGGGCCGTTCGCCACGTCGAGGACGACCCAGTCCAAGGGGACGCCGGGGCGGGTGAGCTCGGCCCATTGGGCGGGGGCGAGCAGGGGGTGGGCGTAGCCGGGGATGCCGACGGCGGTGCGGACTCCGGTGGCCGCGGCGCCCGCCCGGGTACTGGTCAGATGCGGCATGCCGCCTCCATCCAGATGTCCGCGAGGGACTCTTCGAGGTTGATGCGGGGCCGCCAGCCGAGCCGGTCGCGGGCGCAGCGCACGTCGGCCTGCTGCCAGCTGCCGCAGCCGTCCGGGTACGGGTACGCGACCGGGCCGGTGTGCTCGCCGTCCATCCGGGGGTGGCCGATGGCGCTGCGCAGCGGGCCGGGCGGGCCGTCCAGCTCGTGCAGGGCGCCGCCGTATCCGGCGACCCTGGCGAGGACGCCCGCGGCGTCGCGGAGCCGGACGGCGCGGCCGGAGCCGATGTTGATGACGCCCTGTGCGGCGGAGAGCGAGGCCGCGTGGACGGCGCGGGCGACGTCGCGTACGTCGACGAAGTCGCGCTGGGCGCCGAGGCCGCCGAGTTTGAGTTCGCCGTCGCCGGACTGCATGGCGCGGCGCATGGCCTCGGCGAGGCGGCCGAGCGGGGAGCCGGCCGGGGTGCCCGGCCCGGCCGGCGAGAAGACGCGCAGGACGACGGCGTCCAGGCCGGAGCCGAGGACGAGTTCGGTGGCGGCGAGCTTGCTGACGCCGTACGGGCCGCCGGGGCGGGGTACGGCGTCCTCGGCGGTGGAGGAGCCGGGCTGGCTCGGGCCGTACTCGGAGCTGCAGCCGACCTGCACCAGGCGGGCGCCGCAGCCGCTGCGGCGCAGGGCCTCGCAGACGGTGGCGACGGCGACGGTGTTGTGCCGGGTGAGTTCGCGGGCGCCGCCGCGGGTGGCGCCGGCGCAGTTCACGATGACGCCCGGGTGGACCGCGTCGAGGAAACGGGTGAGCGCGCCGGGGCTGCCGGTGGCGAGGTCGAAGCGGACGTCGGCGTCGTCGCCGCGGCCGAGCGCGGTGAGCTGGACGGCCGGGTCGGCGAGCAGCCGGTCGGCGACGAAGCGGCCGAGGTATCCGTTGGCTCCGATCAGCAGAACCCTCATCGTGCGGCTCCCGGGGTGTGCGCTCCGGCGACTCCGGTGGTTCCGGACGCTCCGGGTCCGGGTCGGGAGGTGGTCATCTGGTGGTCTCCTTCGAGGGATGGTGCGGTTGCCTCCGGCGGAGTGCCGGGCGCCTGCCGCCGGGACGGCTCGGCGAGGCGTGCGAGGACATCGGCGGCTGTGTTCACTCCGGGGCTCCCGTCGGCGCGTGGGCCGAGGCCCGGGTGAGGGTGCGGGTCGCCCGGAACAGCAGTGCCAGGGCTGCGGCGCCGCAGCCGAGCGCCGGGACCGCGTTCGGTCCCCAGGTGTCGACCAGGGCGTCGACGGGCGTGGCCAGGAAGGCGCAGCCTGGCAGCCGGCCGGCCAGGACGAGGGCCACGGCCGCTGCTTCCGTGGCGGCCGCGGCGGCGGGGGCGGGCCCCTGCGGGACGTGGTGGACGGCGAGGAGGCGGGCGAGCAGGAAGAGGGCGCCGAGGGTGAGGGCCGCCGGATAGCCGGCGGGTTCGCCGAGGGCGGCGCCGCACAGGGCGAGCAGCGCGGTGAGGGCGCCGAGGAAGAGGGCGAACGTGCCGAGCAGCGACGGCTGCACGGCGCCGGTGAACTCCTCCAGGCCCCGGCTGCTCGCGAGCCTGCGGCGGGCGCCCGCCGTGAACAGGTGGGTGCTCCAGGCCGCCGGGGCGCAGGCCAGGGTGAGGGCGAGGACGGGCGCCGTGGTCACCGGCCAGGTGCCGTGCGCGGCGCCGGTCGGGAGCCCCTCGGGGCCGCCGTCCACGACGGCCCGCAGCAGGCCGTCGCCGAGGAGGGCGTAGGCGAGGAGCCAGCAGGTCCACGCGCGGGTGCCGGTGGCGGTGTGCCAGGCGGGCCCACGGACCGGCACCGCCAGGGGGCCGCGCCGCAGGGCCGAGCGTACGGCCAGGGCGAGGGCGAGCACGCCGACGACGGCCACCAGGAGACGAGGGCGGCCCTCCGTGAGCCGTACGCCGGTCACGGCCGCCGCGCACACGGCGCCCGGGAGGAGCGTGAGCAGCACCCGGTCGACGCGGAAGCGGGGCGCCGGCGCCGGTCCGGGGAGCGGGTGGGGGGCGTCGTCGCGGGGCACGCGTGCGTAGAGCTCTTCAGCGAGCGAGAAGACGTCACGGTGCCGGAAACGGGCGGCGGTGCGGTCGGTGACGCCGTGCGCTTCGAGGCCGGCCGCGATCTCCAGAGGGTCCACGGCCCGCTCGCAGAGCGCACGGTGGCGGTGCATCAACGCCTTGACGGGGTCGGCGGTGGCGCCTCGGCGGGGCGTGGAACCGCGGCTGCCGGCGGTGCCCTTCGCAGTGGTCCGGCCGCCCGAAAAGACCTCATCGGCTCCCTGCGGCCCGTCAGCGGGGAAGGCGTCCCCCGAGCCGTCCTCGTCGACTCCCAGGAGCCATTCCTCCGGTCTCGCGTCCCAGGCGACGGCCGCGCCCGGGCGCCCGGGCCGGTCGAGCTCTCCCGGACCGCCGTTCAGCGCGCCGACCTCGTCGCCGCTCACAACGCCCCCTCGGTGGCCGCGCGCGGAGTGGGCCGCATGGCGGTGCCCAGACCCCAGCCGGGTCCGGCGCGATGCGCGACGCGGGCCGTGGGACCGGTCCAGTGGCCGGGCACACGGGCCTCGGCGGGGACGGCGAACGGCAGGGGCTCGCCCGCCCGGTCGACGACGACCCGCCGTACCGGGCAGTGCGAGACGATCTCCAGGTAAATGCTGTGAAATGCTGCGATGTTCTGCTCGACGGTGAACAGTTCGAGCGCACGGGCGCGCGCGGCCGCTCCGAGGCGCTCACGGCGCTCGGGGTCGCGCAGCAGCGCCACGCACGCCTCCGCGAGCGCCCGTGGATTGCGCGGGGGTACGACGAGCCCGGTGCCGCCGATGGCCTCCACCACGGCGCCGACGTCCGTGGAGACGGTCGCCCGGCCGCAGAGCATCGCCTCCACGAGCCCCACCGGGAAGCCCTCGACGACGCTGGAGAGCACGACGACCGCGCCGGACGCGTAGGCGTCGGCGAGGGTCGGTGCCTCCGGGCCGCCTATCTCCTCGAAGGAGACCGGGTTGTCGCCGACGGCGTGCAGACCCTCGGCCTCGTCGGGGAAGAGCTGCGCGGCGAGCGCCCTGCAGTGCCCCAGATAGGCCTCGCCTTCCGGTCCCGCCGGGGCGCCCACGAGCCGCAGTCGCGCCTTGGGCTCCTCCTTGCGGATCTCGGCGAAGGCGTGCAGCAGTGACACCAGGTCCTTGGCCGGCTCGACACGGCCGACCCACACGAGCGTGTCGGGGTCGGCGCGGTCCGGCGCCTCGCCCACCTCGGTGAACCGGGCGGCCGCCATGCCGGGATGGACGGTACGGATACGGGCGCGGGCGGCGCCGCAGCGCTCCTGCCAGCGACGGGCGTGCGCGTTGCCCGGAGTGATGATCGCGGCGCGCCGGTAGACCTCGGCGGCGAGGCGGCCGTGGAAGGCGGCGAGCAGGGCGCGGACGGCGGGGGTGGCCGCGTCGGAGCCGAAGGCGAGGTAGTGCGAGCGCAGGTGCACGCCGTACTCGGTGACCAGCAGCGGCACGCCGGAGAAGTGCCCGGCGAGCAGCCCGGCCAGGGCGGCCGGGCCACCGGCGGTGGCGTGGCAGAGGTCGGCCGCGCCGAGGCCGTCGTCGCCGTACCAGTCCAGGGAGAGGGGGCGAAGCGCGCGTTCGAGATGTGCGGTGACGGCGAGCAGATCGGGTACGCGCGCCTCGCGCGCCGTACGGAGTGCGCCGGGCGCGCGGCAGGCGCGCTCCAGCGCGCGTACGGCGGTGTCGGAGCGGAGCGCGCCGACCAGTCCGCCCTCGTCGCGGGCGAGTTCGGCAAGTCCGTGGAGCGCGTTGCGGAAACGGTCCGCCAGGGAGCCGGGTGCGGCTCCGGTGGCGTCCGCGGCGTTCTGCCCGTCCACGCTGTGCGGAACGTCCGCGCCGTCCGCGCCCGGACCGGCACACAGCACCCCCGCGAGTTCGCCGTAGCTCTCGGCGAAGCGCCGGCGTGCGCGCCGTCCGTACCTGACCCCGTCCTCCTCGGCGGCCCACAGGGGGGCCGTCCGCACCCGGCTGACGTGCGGCGGCAGCGGCAGCCAGCCCTCGTCCTCCTGTCGGCGGGTGCGGCTGAGCGCGTAGAGGTCGAACTCGTGCTGCCCGAGCCCGCGCACGAGCCGGTCGCACCAGAGTCTGGCGTCACCGCTCACATACGGATAGCCACCCTCCGTAAGCAGTCCGATGCGCACGTGTGCACCCCCGATCGATCTCCCGTATGGGGAGCCACCGTGGCTCGGTGGCTCGCAGCGGGACGAAGGTATGCGGACAAGGCGGTGGCGCGACGGACGGTTGTCCATCGCGCCACCAAAAGGGGTGAACGGTCGTAACTTTCCCGTGCGGGGCGCGTTCGGTCGCGCTAGGCAATCAAGCGGCGGCGGAACGTCACGCCAGGAACTGCGGAAACGTCACGCCGATGCCAGCTCCCGGCGCACCGCCCGCCGCCTGGCCGCCGCCTCGGGGTCGAGGGCGGGTACGGCGGCCAGGAGTTGCCTGGTGTAGGGGTCCCGGGGGTTGTCGTAGACCTCGTCGGCGGGCCCCGTCTCGATGATCCGGCCGCGGCGCATGACCGCGACCCGGTCGCTGACCTGGCGCACGACGGCGAGGTCGTGGGCGACGAAGACGAGCGCGAGTCCGAGTTCGCGCTGGAGTTCGCCCAGCAGGGCGACGACCTGGGCCTGGGTGGTGACGTCCAGCGCGGAGACCGGCTCGTCGCAGACGATGACGCGTGGGTCGGCCGCGAGCGCCCGCGCGATGCCCACGCGCTGGCGCTGGCCGCCGCTGAACTCGTGCGGGTAGCGCTGGTAGTGCGCCCCTTCGAGCCCCACGCGCTCCAGCAGCTCGGTCACGCGCGCCCGGATGCGCCGCTCGTCGCTCCCCCACTCTCGGCTTCGCTCGAGCGGGGGGACCCCCATGCCGCGTGCGCGCAGCGGGTCGGCGATCGACTCCCCGATGCTGCGCCGCGGGTTGAGGGAGGACACCGGGTCCTGGAAGACCATCTGGACGGCCGGATTCACGCCCACGCGCGCGTGGCCGTCGTACCGGACCTCACCCGCCGTCGGCTCCAGCAGCCCGACCAGCATCCGGCCGAGGGTGGTCTTGCCGCTGCCGCTCTCACCGACGACACCGAGGGTCTCGCCCCGGCGCACGGTCAGCGACACGTCGTCCACGGCCGCGAGGGCCCGCTTGCCACGCCCGAACTCGCGGCGCAGGCCGGACGCCTCCAGGACGACCTCCTCGGACGCATGTGAGGGCGCGCGCACCGCGTCCACGCGCGGGACTGCCAAGAGCAGCTCCCGGGTGTACGGCTCGGCGGGCGCGCCGAGCACGGCGGCGACCGGCCCCTGTTCGACCACGCGCCCGTGCCGCATGACGAGCACCCGGTCGACGCTCTCGGCGGCGACGCCCACGTCATGGGTGACGAGGAGCAGGCCCATGCCGGTCTCCTCGCGCAGCGTGTGCAGCAGGTCGAGGATCTGGGCCTGGACGGTCACGTCCAGGGCGGTGGTGGGCTCGTCGGCGATGAGCAGCTCGGGCTCGCAGGCGAGCGCCATGGCGATCAGCGCGCGCTGGCGCATGCCGCCGCTGAACTCGTGCGGACGGGACCGGGAGCGGCGCCGGGCGTCCGGGATGCCGACCCGGTCGAGCACCTCCACGGCACGCGCGCGTGCGGCTCGCCGTGTCCCGCGCGCGTGCACGCGGTACACCTCGGCGATCTGGTCGCCGATCGCGTAGTACGGGTCGAGGGACGACAGCGGGTCCTGGAAGACCATCGCCGCCGTCGCGCCGCGCAGCCGCCGCAGTTCGCCGTCGGAGGCGGTCTGCACGTCGGTGCCGGCGACCTCGATCGAGCCGCCGACCCGCGCCCCGGTGCCGTGGTGCAGGCCCAGCAGGGCCGAGGCGACCGTGGACTTGCCGGAGCCGGACTCGCCGACCAGGGCGAGCGCGGCGCCGCGCTCCAGGGCGAACGAGAGCCCGTCCACGGCCCGCAGGTCGCCGAACTCCACGGTCAGATCAGTGACTTGGACGAGACTCATGTCAGTACCACCCGTCGGTCGGCCACCGCGTACAGCACGTCGGCGACGGCGTTGGCGAGGACCACGAAGAAGCCGATGACGAGGACCATGCCGACCACGACGGGCAGGTCGACCACGCTGACGGCGTGGACGAGTTCCTGGCCGAGGCCGGGCAGTCCGAACAGCGTCTCGGTGAGCACGGCGCCGCCGACGGCCGAGCCGAAGTTGTTGGCGTTCAGCGCGATGACCGGCGCGAGCGCCCCGCGCAGGGCGTGCCGGCCGACGATCGAGCGCTCGCCGACGCCGTACGCGCGGAAGGTGCGGATGTGGTCCTCGGCCAGGGTCTCCAGCATCGACGCCCGGGTCATCCGGGCGAACGAGGCGGACTCGATGAGGGCGAGGGAGAGCCAGGGCAGCAGCAGGTTCCACGCCCACTGTTCGGGGTCGTCGGTGAACTTCACGTACTGCGGGAAGGGCAGCAGTTGCAGTTCGCCGCAGACGACGATCATCAGGACCAGACCGATGACGAAGACCGGCGTGGCCCAGCCCGCCAGCGTGAGGCCGGTCAGCACCCGTTCGGTGAGCCGGCCGCGCCGCCAGACGGAGAGCACGCCCGTGCCGACGCCCAGGACCAGCCACAGCACCATCGCGCCGAACACCAGCGAGAGGCTGACCGGGAGCCTGGTCAGGATGATGCTCAGGACCTGCTGGTCGGTCTGGTAGGAGAGACCGAGGCAGGGCGCCGAGCAGTGCTCCACGGAGGTGCCGGTGGAGTAGTCCTGCCCGGCGACCAGGCCCTGGAGGAAGTGCCAGTAGCGCACGTACAGGGGGTCGTCGAGATGCAGTTGCTGGGCCACCTGGTGGACCTGCTCCGGGGAGCAGCGGGGGCCGCAGGTGATCTGGGCGACGTTGCCCGGGGTGACGTAGAAGACGACGTAGACGATCACCGAGATGGCGAGCAGGGTCGCCAGGGTGCCGATGGTGCGGCGGAGCAGGAAGCCGCCGAAGCCGTTCACGCGGATTCCTCCTTCGCCGCCCCGGCCTCGCGCCTGCGACCGGTGCCGACGCCGAGCCGGGAGGCGGCGCGCGGGTCCAGGGCGGTGCGGACGCCGTCGCCGAGGACGGTCAGCGCGAGGACGGTCACGAACAGGGCACCGGCCGGCAGGAGAAGGTACTGCGGGGCCGCCTGGTACCAGACGTCGGCGGCGGTGAGCATCTGCCCCCAGGAGGGCGTCGGCGGCTTCACCCCGACGCCCAGGAAGGACAGCGCAGCCTCGGTGCTGATGTTGACCGGAATGAGGATCGAGGCGTAGGTGATGACGGGTGCGGCCAGGCCGGGCAGCAGTTCACGGCGGGCGATGCGCCAGGCACCCCAGCCGCTGAGCCGTGCCGCGGCGACGTAGTCGAGCCCCTTCAGGGTGAGTGTCTGGGCGCGCACGATCTTCGCGAGGCTGCCCCATGCGATGAACCCGATGACGAGGGTGACCAGGACGGGCCGGGGGAAGCTCTGCGGCACGATCGCGAGCAGCGCCAGCGACATGACCATCAGGGGCAGCGCGACGAAGATGTCCGTGATCCGGCTCAACAGTTGATCAATCCATCCACCGCCGAGCGCGGCCGCCACACCGACGACGAGGCCGAGGAGGACCTGGATCAGGGTCGCCGCGAAGGCGACGCCCAGGGAGACCCGCGCCCCGTACACCAGCCGCGCGAACAGATCGCGGCCGGTCTGCGGCTCCACGCCCAGCCAGTGGTCGCCGGAGAGGCCGCCGAGGGAGCCGGTCGGCACGCCGCCGCGCGCCGAGTCGATGAGCGACGGGTGGTAGGTGGTCGGGTCCTGGCCCTCCAGCGCGGTGAGCAGCGGTGCGGCGAGCGCGACCAGGACGAGCAGCGCGACGACCCCCGCCGCGACCGTGGCGGCCCGCTGCGTACGCAGCCGGCGCCAGAACTGACGAGCCCCCGAAGCCCCCGAGACGGACGCCTCGGGGACCTGGGTGGCGACAAGTGCCTCGCTCACGGCGCTACTTCACCGCGACCTGGGAGATGTCCAGGACACCGGTCCAGTCGCTGATCACGACGTTCTTGATGTCCTTGCCCACCAGCCGCTTGTAGACGGGGTGGAACAGCGGCACGGTCAGCGCCTGCGCGCCGATCTTCTTGTCCAGCGCACCCCACCGCTTGGCGGCCGCGTCAAGGTCGGTCAACTTGTTGATCGCGTCAATCTCGGCGTTGACCGAAGCATCGTTGAGCTGGGAGGCGTTGAAGTTCGCGCCGTCCTTGACGATCTGCCGGCCGTCGAAGATCGGGGCGAGGAAGGGGCCGCCGGAGGGCCAGTCGGCACCCCACGCGGCGAGGAAGAAGCCCGGCTCGGTCTTCAGGCTGTGGACCGTGTCGGAGTAGTTGTTGTCCTCCAGGCCCTGGAGCTTGACCGTGATGCCGGCCTTCTTGAGGGCGTCCTGGATCGCGGTCGCGATCTCGGGGCTGGTCTTGAAGTTCTGGGCGTTGTCGTGGGTCAGCGTGACGGTGAGGCCGTTCGGGTGACCGGCCTCCTTCAGCAGCTCCTTGGCCTTGGCCGCGTTGCCGGTGTCACCCGCCGGGAAGAGGTCGTACGGCGTGTAGCCGAAGGACTTCTGGTTCGGCAGGAAGGTGGTCGCGGGCTCGGCGAGCGCGCTGCCGCCCGCCGCGTTGATCACGGACGACCGGTCGACGGCGTACGAGATCGCCTGCCTGACCTTGGGGTTGTCGAACGGCTTGACCTTCGGGTTGAACGCTATGTAGTTCGTGTAGCCGAAGTGCCCGGTACCGACGCGCGCGGCGAGTTCCTTGTCGCCCGTCACCTTGGCGAGCTCGGCCGGACCGAGGTTGGTGTCCGTCGTCACGGCGGCCGCGTCCGTCCCCTGGGACGCCGACAGCCGCTGGTTGATCACGGACGAGTCGAGCCCGGACTGCACGTCGATCTTGTCCGGGTACGCCTTGCGCTGGTCGTCGACGGCCGCGGACCAGTACGTGTTCCGCTCCAGGACCAGGTGCTCGCCGTCGTTCTCGTTCTTCACGACCTTGTAGGGGCCGGACGAGATCGGGTGCTCCTCGTACTTCGTGCCCGTGTCCTTGGCCTTCGGGACCGGTGTGAACTGCGTCTGCGTGGCCAGGAACGGGAACTCGCCCTCGGGCTTGTTCAGGTGGAAGACGATCGTCCGGCTGTCCGGCGTCTCGATCGCCGACAGCCCCTTCTTGTCCTTGTACGGCCCCTGGTAGTCGGCGGCGCCGACCAGCCAGTCGCGCAGATAGGGCGCGCCGCCGGAGAGCTCGGGGGCGAAGGAGCGCTCGATGCCGTACTTGATGTCGGCAGAGGTGATCGGGGTGCCGTCCTCGTACTTGAGGCCGGCCTTCAGGGTGTACGTCCACACGGTCGCGTTCTTGCTGGGACGCCCGGTGTCGGTGGCCAGGTCGGGGACGACCTTGGTGCCGGCGGCGCCGTCCGCGCGGTTGCGGGTGGTGAGCGTGCGGAAGACCAGGGAAGGCACGTTGCCGCCGCCGGAGGTGTACAGGCGGGCCGGGTCGAAGTCCGACTGGGGGTCGGAGTTCAGGACGGTGAGCGTGCCGCCCTTGTGCGGCGTGGAGTCGCCACTGGAGCCGTTGGCATCGTTGTCCTTCGGCCCGCACGCGGCGGCGCCCGCTGCCACGACCAGGGCAAGCGAAACGTACGCCGCGCGGGCGCTGTTCACGGACGGGTGACGCATCGGAATGACGACCTCTCGGAAGAGCAAATCTCGACAGGCGAGACAGATTGACGAGGAGTGAGACGAAAGTGAACAGACGTCTGCCCGGGCGTCAGGTCGCCGAAAGAGCCGTGACCCAGGTCACGACGGAAGAAAGGAGATCGCGACGCGAACGCCTGAAGGCGGGCGTCAGCGACAGTCGATGTCGGCCACGCAGAGCGCGGTCACGCCGATGAGCGCCAGCTCGATGGCGGCGCGCGCGGAGGCGTGAAGGGACGACATGCCCAGAAATATCTACGAACTTTCTGCGCATGTCAATGTGATGTATGAGCCACCTGTCAACTCTTGGGATAGGGCCAGGGGTTGGGCAGGCAGTGGATTCCGTCGTGGTCGAGGAACTTCGTCTGCTGCTGCATGACCGGCGCCAACTCGCCGTCCTTGTCGCAGGTCACATGGCCGTAGCCGAGCCGGTGGCCGACCTCGTGGTTGATCAGCATCTGCCGGTAGGCGTGGATCTTGTCGCCGTAGGTCTTGCTGCCCTGGGCCCACCTGTATGCGTTGATCATGACTCGGTCGGTGGCGGCCGAGTCGCAGGACACGTTGTCCTCGGTCGTGTCGAGGCCGGACTTGGCGCACCACTTGGCGGTGGTGCCGGGGCTGGCGAGCGTGATCACGAAATCGGGCTTGCCGGAGGAGACGCGCTCGAAGGTGCGGGCGCCGTCGTGGGCCCAGCTGCGGTCGTCGTTGAGCGTCTTCTGCACGGCCTCGGCGAACAGTTTCCCGTCCAGCCCGAGCCCCTGCTCCACGTCGACGCGGTAGGTGTACTTCCGCCCCTTGCCCGGCGCCTTCGCGCTCCCGGGCACGGTGGCGAACTTCCCGGACCCGGCCAGCTGGGCACTGAGCGGGTACTTCTCGTCCATCGCCTGCTCGTACGACAGCGTCGCCACGTTCGGCGAGGCGGAGGCGGACGGCGTCGTGCGGCCGTTTCCGCGCGAGGCGGCACCGTCGGTGGCCCGCGTCTCGCCCGCGGCCGACTGCGACCCGGCGGCGCCGGCGTTCCGGCCGTCGACGACCTGTCCGGCGACCATCACCGCGAGCACGGTGGTGACGGCGGCGGCCGCGACCCCGGCGAAGGTCCGGCTCTTGCCGCCCTTGGGCTGCGCGGGCTCGCCGGTGGGTGCGGCGTCCTCGTCGTCGGCGTCACCGCCGTCGGCGCCGGAGGAGAGCGGAGAGGTGTGCGGACCCGACCCTGGCGGATACGTTTCCGCACGCTGGGCGCCGATGCCGGGGCGGGGGGTGAAGACGTCGGCGTCCTCGTCGAAGGCGTCGACATAGTCCTGCCGCGGTCCGCCGGGCCCGCCCTGCCGCTGCCGCGGTATGGACACACCGGCCGACCTGAAGGCGGCACCGGCAGGCCCGGAAGCCGTCCCGAGGGGCCCGGAGCCGCCCCCGGCCGTCCCACCCGACTCACCCCAGCCACCGCCCGCTTCCCGCTGCTGAGGGTGACCACCACGCACTCGCGGGACACCGCCGGCCGGGGTCCCGTCAGGGAGACGCCGAACACCGCGGGCCGGAGTCCCGTCCGGGAGACGCGGAACGCCCTGCGCCGGGGTTCCGTCCGGATGGCGAGGCACGCCATGGGCGGGCGTGCCGTCGGGGAAGCGGGGCACCCCCCGGGCAGGTGTGCCATCGGGCGCGCGTGGGGCGCCCTTGGCAGGCGTACCGTCCGTGAATCGCGGCGGGCCGCCCGCGGATGTCCCGGCGCGGTCCGTGAATCGCGGCGGGCCGCCTGCGGGTGTCCCGGCGGCCGGACGCGGCGCCGGCGCCCCCGTGGGCCCGCGCTCCCCGTCCCCCTGACCCGGATTCCGGGCCGGGCGCCCGTTCGCTATGTCCGCCGCGTCACCTTTGGGTGCCGGGCCGCGGCGGCTGTGACGTCCCACTCGCCCCTCAGCTCCCCGCGCCCGGTGCGGCCGGGCCGCCGCCGATGGTCCGGGCAGCCGGTTGGTCCCCCGCCTCCACGGCGGCCGCGAGGAGTTCACGGAACGCCCCGGCCACCGCCTCCGGGTACTCCATCATCGCCACATGCCCGGCGTCCGGCATGGAGAGCAGCCGGGAGCAGCGGAAGGTGCGCGCGGCCTTCTGCGCCATGCGGTAGCCGACGAGCTGGTCGCGGCCGCCGTAGATCAGCAGGGTCGGGGCGAGCACGCGCTCGGCCTGGCGCCAGAGCCCGTGCTGGCCGCCAAGGGTGTAGGCGTTGACGATCCCGCGCGCGGACCGCGCCATCGCGTCCCAGAAGTACGGCAGCCGCAGCCGCCGTTCCAGCTCCTCCACGGCGTGCTGGAACGCCTCGGGCGTCACCCGGCCGGGGTCGCCGTAGCAGAGGGCCAGCACGCCCCGTACCCGCTGTTCGGCCGTCCACTTGCCGGTGGTGCGGGTGAGGAGCCCGGCGACGCCGGGGAGGCCGAGCAGGACCGTCGGCATGGCGGTGCGCTGCACGCGCAGCTCGGGCAGGGCCGGCGAGACGAGTGTGAGGGTGCGGACGAGGTCCGGGCGGACGGCCGCGACGCGGGTGGAGATCGCGCCGCCGAGGGAGTTGCCGAAAAGATGGACGGGACCACGGCCGGTCGAGTCGAGATAGCGGATGACCGCGCGCGCGTGCCCGGTGACGGAGTAGTCGCCGTCGTCCGGTGGCGGCGAGTCGCCGAAGCCCGGCAGGTCGACCGCCTCGCCGTCCACGACGCCTTCGAGCCGCTCCATCAGCTGCGACCAGTTCTGCGAGGAGCCGCCGAGCCCGTGGATGTACAGCGCGGGCGGCAGGCCCTCGCGCGCGGGCGGCCTGGCGCGGACCGAGAGTGTGACGCCGGGCAGTCCCACCGACCGCAGCCGCTCGCCCTGCGCGACTCTGACTGCCGCGGCCTCCGGGAGCACGCTGGTGGGCGGCACTGAGGGCAGCTCGGTCGAAGACATGCGCCAATGTTACGAGACGATCACACGGTGATTCGTGTGTTCGCCGTCACAGAGCCACCCGGGACGAGCCGTGCGGGAACCGGGAATGAAGGGCCTCCTGTGTCCGCGGCGAGCGCCCCTGGGCGGCAGTCGGACGGCGGCTGGACGGCAGCTCGGTGGCATAGCGTCCGAATCCGGTGTCTCCTACGCTCGTAAGCAGGGCACCCGGTTGTGGCCCCCTGCTGTGCCAGGGACGTTCGAAGGAAGGGAGCCCACCATGACCTACGACCCCACCGACCCCGACGTGCTCGACGATCTGGAAGCGGAGGCGGAGGACGCCCAGGAGATCGACGTCGAGGCCCCGGAGGGCGACGCTGCCGAGCAGCACACGGACATCGCACCGTCCCACGACGACCCGCTCACCGGCGTGGACCCGGACCGCGCGAACGAGGCCGATCTCATCGAACAGGCGCGCGTGGTCTCGCTCGACGAGGACGACTACCGCTGACCGCGACCGGCCTCCGACCGGCCTCCGGCGGGCCCACCTGGCCTGTCCGCATTTCCCGGTGCGGCTTTCGCCGCCGTCCGGTACGTGAAATTCTGCGCTCGCACCGCGCACAGGACGGTTACCGAAAAGTACGATGGCCGCGCGGAGCGATCCGCATGTGGACCACATTGGGAGGCGGCGTGACAGCCATCGAGCAGACAGAGGCGGCACGCCCGCGGGGCACTCGCCTGCCGCGCCGTGCCCGACGCAACCAGTTGCTGGGCGCCGCCCAGGAAGTATTCGTCGCGCAGGGGTATCACGCGGCCGCGATGGACGACATCGCCGAACGTGCCGGCGTCAGCAAGCCGGTCCTCTATCAGCACTTCCCGGGCAAGCTCGACCTCTACCTGGCGCTGCTGGACCAGCACTGCGAAGCGCTGATCCAGGCGGTGCGCGGCGCGCTCGCGTCGACGAGTGACAACAGCCAGCGGGTCCGGGCGACGATGGACGCGTACTTCGCGTACGTCGAGGACGACGGCGGGGCCTTCCGCCTGGTCTTCGAGTCCGACCTGACGAACGAGCCCGCGGTACGCGAGCGCGTCGACAAGGTCACCACCGAGTGCGCCGAGGCGATCTGCGAGGTAATCGCCGAGGACACCGGCCTGCCGCGCGCCGAGTCGATGCTGCTGGCCTCCGGCCTCGGCGGCCTCGCCCAGGTGGTGGCGCGTTCCTGGCTGCACAGCGACCGCACCGTCCCGCGCGACCAGGCGGTACAGCTGCTGACCTCGCTGGCCTGGCGGGGCATCGCGGGCTTCCCGCTGCACGGCATCGAGGCCCACCACTGACGGCCTCGCGCGAAATTCCCGTTCCCTGTTCGCTCCTGGCGTGCAGGCGCGCAGCGTCTACGTCCCCTCACCGGGCTAATGTGTGCTGCGTACGGCGCGGAAGGTCGCGCACTTCAATGACCGTCGGAGGGACATAGCCGTGGAGGTCAAGATCGGCGTGCAGCACGCGCCCCGCGAGATCGTTCTGGAGAGCGGTCTGAACGCCGAGGAGGTCGAGCGACTCGTCGCCGACGCGCTGGCCGGCAAGTCACAGGTGCTGTCCCTGGAGGACGAGCGCGGCCGCAAGGTCCTGGTCCCGACGGACCGCCTGGCGTACATCGAGCTCGGCGAGCCGACGGTGCGCAAGGTCGGCTTCAGCGCGGTCTGACCACAGCAGCACGGAGGGGCCGGGAGGACACACGTCCTCCCGGCCCCTCCGCCATGTCCGCCTTCCACATGTGGCCCACAAGTCACCCACAGAGGAGGATTGCATTCCGCAGGTCACGGGTATGACGGGCTACGACCGTGAAGCACCGGCCGGCCGTGGGAGGGACCCCTCGTGATGCTCCTGGAAGTCCTTGGATCAGCCCTGCTCGGCCTGGCCCTGTCGTGGGCCGCGGTCAGCCGCCTGTCCCACCGGCTCCCGGCCCGCCCCCTGGTGTTCTCCACGGGCGTCGCGGGCGCCCTCTTCGGCGACTTCGTCACCCACAGCGCACTCGGCCCCGGCGCGGTCCTGGTCACTCTTCTGGGCGCGGCGATCGTCTCGGCGGCTTCCCTGTCCCTGCTGCTCCGCCCGGCGGGCCGCCGCCTGCGCCGACGATCGATCCCGGCGTAGCTGCAGGCGCCTTCAGACGGCAGCGACCCAGCTGAAGCGCCCCGTCAGGGGCGCGCGGCCTGCTCGATCGGCGGCTCCGCCGAGGGGCGCGGCCAGCCCCCACCGGCCTCAGGCCGCGCAATCCCCGCAACCACCCCCCACGGAGCGCTACGCCGCCAGCCCGAGCGCAGCCATCCGCTTCGTGTGCGCCTCGGTGATCCGCGAGAACATCCGCCCCACCTCGGCGAGATCGAACCCGTCGGCCACGCCCCCGACCAGCATGGTCGACAGCGCGTCCCGGTCGGCCACCACCCGCTGCGACTGCGACAGGGCCTCGCCCATCAACCGCCGTGCCCACAAGGCCAGTCGGCCTCCCACCCGCGGGTCGGCGTCGATGGCGGCGCGCACCTTCTCCACCGCGAACCCGGCGTGCCCGGTGTCGTCGAGGACGGCCAGCACCAGTTCGCGCGTGTCCGAGTCGAGGCGCGCCGCGACCTCCCGGTAGAAGTCACTGGCGATCGAGTCGCCGACGTACGCCTTGACCAGACCCTCCAGCCAGTCCGACGGCGCCGTCTGCCGATGGAAGCCGTCGAGGGCCGCTACGAACGGCTCCATCGCCTGTGTGGCGTCCTCGCCGATCTCCGTCAGCCGGTCGCGCAGCCGCTCGAAGTGGTGGAACTCGGCCGACGCCATCTTCGCCAGCTCGGCCTTGTCCGCCAGCGAAGGCGCCAGCTTGGCGTCCTCCGCCAGCCGCTCGAACGCCGCGAGCTCGCCGTATGCGAGCGCGCCGAGCAGGTCCACGACCGCGGCACGATAGTGCGGGTCGGCAGCCGCCTGCGCCCAGTCCTGGGCGGCGACACCCGTCGGTTCGGCGGAGGCGGTCTCAGGCTTGTCAGAGCTCGTCATGAAGCGCACAATAGCCCGCCCGTCGACTCGGGGAAGCCCTGGTCAACCACTGTGACTACCATGACGTGACCAAATCGGCCATCGCATGTGCACGATTCCGGGGTATGGTGGTAATGCGCCTGCTGGTACGCCGTCGAATCTCGACGTATCTCGACAGGCCGCACGTATGAGGATGCCCGGTCGGTGGCCCGATCGGCTCCGACCCGACAGCCCTCCCGGCTCGTACGGCACTGTGCGTACGACGACCGGAGGGACACACCCTCAGCGGTACGAGCGCTAGAGCGTCGGCAGAGGTCCCGTGCACTACGGCGTGCCCCCCACGGCCCGCCCGTAAGGCAGCCGACGTCCCCGGCACGGTCCGTCAAAGACCCCCGCGCTCGCCTCGCGCCGCGACACACAGAAGAGGCAGCACCCTGACTACGACGTTTCGTGAACTCGGAATCCTTCCCGAGACCGCCGAGGCCCTGGAAGCCGTCGGCATCATCACCCCCTTCCCCATCCAGGAGATGACACTCCCGGTCGCCCTGTCCGGCAGCGACGTCATCGGCCAGGCCAAGACCGGCACCGGCAAGACCCTCGGCTTCGGTCTGCCGCTCCTGGAGCGCGTGACCGTCCCCGCCGACGTGGAGGCCGGCCGTGCCGCCCCCGAGGCTCTCACGGACGCCCCGCAGGCGCTCGTCGTCGTCCCCACGCGCGAGCTGTGCACCCAGGTCACCAACGACCTGCTGACGGCCGGCAAGGTCCGTAACGTGCGCGTTCTCGCCATCTACGGCGGCCGGGCCTACGAGCCGCAGGTCGAGGCCCTGAAGAAGGGCGTCGACGTGGTCGTCGGCACCCCGGGCCGGCTCCTCGACCTCGCGGGCCAGAAGAAGCTGGACCTGAAGCACATCAGGTCCCTCGTCCTCGACGAGGCCGACGAGATGCTCGACCTGGGCTTCCTGCCCGACGTCGAGAAGATCATCAACATGCTTCCGGCCAAGCGCCAGACCATGCTGTTCTCGGCGACCATGCCGGGCGCGGTCATCGGCCTCGCACGCCGGTACATGAGCCAGCCCACCCACATCCGCGCCACCGCGCCGGACGACCAGGGCGCGACGGTCGCGAACATCGCGCAGTTCATCTACCGCGCGCACTCCATGGACAAGCCGGAGATGATCGCGCGCATACTGCAGGCCGAGGGCCGCGGCCTCGCGATGATCTTCTGCCGCACCAAGCGCACCGCCGCCGACATCGCCGAGCAGCTCCAGAGCCGCGGTTTCGCCTCCGGCGCCGTCCACGGCGACCTGGGCCAGGGCGCCCGCGAGCAGGCGCTGCGCGCCTTCCGCAACGGCAAGGTGGACGTCCTCGTCTGCACCGACGTCGCCGCGCGCGGCATCGACGTCGAGGGCGTGACGCACGTCATCAACTACCAGTCCCCCGAGGACGAGAAGACGTACCTGCACCGGGTCGGCCGTACCGGCCGCGCGGGCGCGTCGGGTACGGCGATCACCTTCGTCGACTGGGACGACATCCCTCGCTGGCAGCTGATCAACAAGGCGCTGGAGCTGGGCTTCAACGACCCGGTGGAGACGTACTCGACCTCCCCGCACTTCTTCGAGGACATGAAGATCCCCGCGGGCACCAAGGGTGTCCTGCCGCGCTCGGAGCGCACCCGCGCCGGGCTCGACGCGGAGGAGCTGGAGGACCTGGGCGAGACCGGCGGCCGCGGTGGTCGCGGTCGTGGTGGCCGGGGCGGTCGCCCCGACTCCCGCGCCGAGGCCCGCTCCGAGGAGCGCGAGCGTCCGGCCCGCACCCCGCGCCGCCGCCGTCGCACGCGCGGCGGTTCGGCCCTGGACCAGGCCTCCGGTACGGCGTCCACGGCGCCGGCCGCCGAGGCCGCCTCGCACGCCTCCGCCGACGACGCCGTCGCGGCGTCGGAGCCGGCGGCAGCGCGGACCCCGCGCCGCCGTCGCCGTACGCGCAACGGGGCGGCGCAGGAGCCGGTGGCGGCCGCCGCTCCGGTGACCGTGACGCCGGAGGCCGTCGTGGAGACGGTCGAGGCCGTCGTTGAACCCGTGGCGGCCGAGAAGCCGCGCCGCCGTCGTACCCGCAAGTCAGCGGAGACCGCGCCGGTGGCGGAGGCGACGACGCCGGTGACCGAGGCACCGCAGACCGAAGAGGCCCCGGCGGCCCCCGCGCGTCGCCGTACCCGCAAGGCGGCCGAGGCCCCCGAGACGACCGCCCCCGCGGCAGCCGTCGAGACGGCCGAAACCGTCACCGAGCCCAAGCCCCGCCGCACCCGCAGGACGGCCACCGCCGCCGAGACCGCGGTGGACACGGCCGAAGCCACCGAGGCCCAGCCCCGCCGCCGTACCCGTAAGGCCGCCGAGCCGGCGACCGAGGTGGCACAGGCCCCGGTGGAGGCCGTCGAGGCCCCGGCGGCCCCCGCGCGTCGCCGTACCCGCAAGGCGGCCGAGGCCCCCGAGACGACCGCCCCCGCGGCAGCCGTCGAGACGGCCGAAACCGTCACCGAGCCCAAGCCCCGCCGCACCCGCAGGTCGGCCACCGCCGCCGAAGCCGCGGTGGACACGGCCGAAGCCACCGAAGCCAAGCCCCGCCGCACCCGGAAGACGGCGGCAACCGCCGTCGAGACGGAGACGGCCGAGGCGGTCGCCGAGGCGAAGCCGCGTCGCACCCGCAAGACGGCAGCCGCCGCCCCGGAGGCCACCGAAGCCGAGGCCGAGGCGGCGCCCAAGCCGCGCCGGACCCGCAGGACGGCCACCGCCGCCGAGACCGCGGTGGACACGGCCGAAGCCACCGAAGCCAAGCCCCGCCGCACCCGGAAGACGGCGGCAACCGCCGTCGAGACGGAGACGGCCGAGGCGGTCGCCGAGGCGAAGCCGCGTCGCACCCGCAAGACGGCAGCCGCCGCCCCGGAGGCCACCGAAGCCGAGGCCGAGGCGGCGCCCAAGCCGCGCCGGACCCGGAAGGCGGCCGAGGCCGCCGTCGACTCCGCCGAGGGCACCGAGGCCAAGCCCCGCCGCACCCGCAAGGCGACGGCAGCCGCCGCCGTCGCGGAGATCCCGGCGCAGGCCACCGAGGAGCCGGAGGACAAGCCGAGGCGACGCACCACCCGCAAGGCCACCGAGACCGCCGGATCCGTCGAGGCGGCCGACGCGGAGGCCAAGCCGAAGGCCCGCCGCACCCGGAAGGCCACCGCCGCGGCCCCCGAGGCCTGAGCGAGCGTCACGACGGCCCGGACCACCCCGTGTGGTCCGGGCCGTCGGCGTTTCCGCGGGGCCCGCCGTGCTCCGCTGCGGGGATTCACCCACCGGCCCCCGGCCGGTCGCCCCGCTCCGGTTACCCTCTCCCCCATGAGCAGGCCTCGTACCTTCGTCCCGCCCGCCGGCGCCCGGGCTTATGCGCTCGCCACCGACCGGGGTGAGTTCGCCGTCGTCGACGCGCCCGTGGCCGACGGGGTGGCGTCCAGGGGGGTCGCACTGCTGCTGCCCGGGTTCACCGGCAGCAAGGAGGACTTCAACCTGCTGCACGAGGCACTGGGCCGGCGCGGATACCGGACGGTCGCCGTGGACGGGCGCGGACAGTTCGAGTCGGACGGCCCGCAGGACGACGAATCGGCCTACGCCCAGGAGGAGTTGGCGCGGGACGTGCTCGCGCAGACGGCGGCGGTCGGCGCGGGCCGGCCGGTGCATCTGCTGGGGCACTCGCTCGGCGGACAGATCGCACGCGCGGCCGTGCTCCTCGACCGGTCGCCGTTCCGCTCGCTGACCCTGATGGCCTCGGGTCCGGCGCAGATCTCCTCCTCCCAGCAGCAGCGCGTGAAGCTGCTGCGGGACGCGCTCGCCGTGATGTCGATGGCCGAGGTGTGGGAGGCCATGCAGGCCATGGAGCCGCCGGAGGAGCTCGACGATCTGGACGGGCTGGACGAGGGCCTGGAGGACGGCGAGGATCTGCGGCGCCGCTGGCTGGGCAACAAGCCGGCCCAACTCATCGCCACCGGACGCCAGTTGTGCACCGAACCGGACCGCGTCACGGAACTGGCCGCCGTACCGCTGCCGTTCCACGTGCTGTCCGGCGCCCGGGACGACACCTGGCCGGTACCGCTGCTGGACGACATGGCGCTGCGGCTGCGGGCGCGCCGGACAATCATCGAGGGGGCGGAGCACTCGCCCAACACCGAGCGGCCCGCCGCCACCGCGGAGGCGCTCGCCGCCTTCTGGGACGGTGTCACCGACGCGGGCTAGTACTGCGTCCGCAGGTGCTCCCAGAAGCCGTCCCGCAGGGCGCGGCGCAGGTCGGCCTGGCCGCGCAGGGAGTACTGGAGCATCCCCTCGGCCTCGACGAGGAGGTCCTGGTCGACGGACCCCGGCAGGTAGGGGTGGCCGGGCAGCAGTTCGACGAGCGCGTCACGGCCCCGCGAGGACAGCCACTTCGCGGCGATCTGCGCGCCGACGAAGCGGACGTCCTCGCGGGTGGGTCTGGTGGCGCCGGCCTCGTAGGCGGGGGCGGTGCGCCGGGAGACGTACGGCTTGAAGAATTCGAGGTCGAGGGTGCGCTGGCTGTCGACCTCCCAGAGCAGCGGCTCGGCCTGGTTGCGGCCCTCGGGGGCCTCGATGCCCCAGAGGTGGACTCGGGCGCCGTAGCCCTGGGCGGCCTCGACCGCGGAGACCAGGTCCTCGTCGCCGCCGAGCAGGGCCGCGTCGCTGATGGCGCGGTGCCGGGCGAGTGACTCCAGGTCCGTGCGGATCAGGGAGTCCACGCCCTTCTGCTGGTTGTTGGCGTTGAGGTTGCCGAGGCGGACCTTGACGTCGGGCAGCTCGGCGATGGTCTGCTGCTCGGCGGTGTGGATGCGGCGGCGGGCGCCGTCGTACCAGTAGACGCGCAGCAGCCGGCTGTCGGCGAAGATCTGGCGCGCCTTGTCGATGAGCGCTTCGATCAGCCCCTCGGCGTCGAGGTCGAAGGCGCGGCGGTCCTCCGTCCCGGCGGCCAGCCGGCCCGTGGCCGCGTAGAGGTAGCCCGCGTCCACGAAGATGGCGTGCGTCGAGGGCGTCTTGGCCACTTCGGCGAGCATGCGGGTGAGCAGCTCGTTCGTGCGGTCGATACGGGCCTGGAGGGCGGCGAGGTCGTCGTTCATCGCCTCCATTGTCCCGGCGGTCACGCTGCGAACACAACCGGTCCCGGTCAGTCTTCCGAAGACTCTTACCGGTCGGTAATTAGGCGTTCGAAAAATTTCTTTAGCGTAGGGAATGTTTGTAACACGCAAGCCGTTGACTCGTACGGAACACAGCGACGAAGGGAGAGGCCATGCGCTTCGAAATCATGCGACTCGACGAGGTCGACGGCACCACCGTGGACAGCACTGTCGTGGACGCCGCCTCCGTCAGCAGGATCGTGCAGCAGGCCGCCGCCGTGGGGCAGCGCCTGTGGATCCGACCGGCCGAGACCCAGGCTTCGTAAACAGCACGACGCGACGACGACAGACACAACGACAGACGACGACAAGCACAACGACGGACGAGCAGCCACAACGACGACACGCGGAACACCGCACAGTCTTCGGAGCCCCCGTACGGCACCCACGCCGTACGGGGGCTCCGCACATGGCGCCCTACGCGCCCTTGATCACCTGGGTGACACCGTTGATGATCTGCTGCACCGCGATGGCGGAGAGCATCATGCCCGCCAGACGTGTCACCAGGACCACGCCGCCGTCCTTGATGAGCCGGATGATCAGCAGCGAATAGCGCATCACCAGCCACAGCACGACATGGATGGCGAGGATCGCGGTCCATACGGACGCCTGCATGGCCACGCTGTCGGCCTTCTGCACCGCGAGGATGACGGACACGATCGCACCGGGGCCGGCCAGCAGCGGCATGCCCAGCGGCACCAGCGCCACGTTGACGTCCTTGGTCTGCTTCGGCTCGTCGTTCTTGCCGGTGAGCAGGTCCAGGGCGATGAGCAGGAGCAGCAGCCCGCCCGCGATCATCAGCGCGGGCACGGAGACGTGCAGGTAGTCCAGGATCTGGTGCCCCAGCAGCCCGAAGACGGTGATCACGCCGCCCGCCACGCACACGGCCTGGAAGGCCATCCGCTTCTGCACCTTGCCGGGCCGGCCGGCGGTGAGGGCGAGGAAGATCGGGGTGATCCCGGGGGGATCCATGATGACGAACAGGGTCAGGAAGAGGGAGCCGAAGACGGCGAGATCGAACATGGGGGTGGTACAGGCCTTGCGGAGTGAGGGACTTGGGCGGGCGAGGGCTCAGCCTCGGGTTCCGCCGGCCCCCGGCACGGGAAACGCGCCGGTCGCCCGTCGGGTGATCTCGCCGTACACCTCGGGGTCCGTGGTGTACTCGCCCAGCGTCACCGTCTTACGGCTGCCGTGGTAGTCGGAGGACCCGGTGACCAGCAGCCCGAGTTCCCCGGCCAGCCCCCGCAGCCGTGCCCGGGTGTCCTCGTCGTGGTCCATGTGCTCGACCTCGATGCCGTCGAGACCGGCCGCGGCCATCTCGGCGATCGCCGCCTCGGGCACCGTACGCCCGCGTTTCGCGGCTCCGGGGTGCGCGAACACGCACACGCCGCCGGCGCCCTTGACCAGCCGGATCGCCTCGAAGGGGTCGGTCTCGTGCTTCTCCACGAAGGCCCGGCCGCCGTCGGCGAGCCACTCCTCGGTGAAGGCGTCGCTCACGGTCGGCACGACACCGAGCTCGACGAGCGCGGACGCCACATGCGGCCGGCCGACCGAGCCGTCCCCGGCGATCCGCTTCACCTGCTCCCAGGTGACCGGCACCCCCAGCGCGTTCAGCTTGGCGATCATGCCCTGGGCGCGCGGCACCCGGTCGTCCCGGACCAGCTCGCGCTCGGCGAGCAGAGCGGGCTCCTCCGGATCGAAGAGGTAGGCCAGCATGTGCATGGAGACGCCGTCGACACGGCAGGACAGCTCGGCCCCCGTGACGAGGGTGAGTCCCTCGGGCCGGGCGGCGATGGCCTCGGCGTACCCGCGGGTGGTGTCGTGATCGGTCAGCGCGACGACGTCGAGCCCGGCAGCGGCGGCGTTGCGCACCAGCTCGGCCGGGGTGTCCGTACCGTCGGAAGCGGTGGAGTGGCAGTGCAGGTCGATGCGCACGGTGCGGACTCCAACGGGCCGTGACGGATGGGGACGCGTCAAGGATAACGGCCGGCAGGGGGTGCCCCTGTCACACCCGAAAGCGGGGGCCACCCCGTACAGCCGACACACAGGACAACGCGCCCCCCGAAGGGGCGCGGGGAACTGCGCGCTCAGCCCCCACCGACCCGCGCACGACCGACCGCCGGCCCCTACGGCTCAAGCAGGCGCGGCGACAACGCACCGCACGGCACCAGGTCCACCTCGGCCCCCGCGTCCCGCAGGTCCGTCAGCACCAGCTCGTCGTACATCAGCAACCCGGTCTGCTCCGGCCACACCACGGCCCAGAGCCACAGCCCCCGGGCCTCGCCCGCGAAGACGGCCCGGTCGTCCGGCGCGCCGGAGACATGCCACATCGGCGCGGGCCGCCCCGCCGCCAGGACCTTCGCCTGCGGCGGCTTCTCCACGTTCATGTACGGTCCGGGATCCGGCGCGTCGATCCCCGCGTACCGGGCCCCGAGGCCGACCCCCAGCTCCTCGGCGACCAGGATCATCTCCCCTATGCCGCCGAGCGGCGCGGGTCCGGAGCAGGCGACGGCGGTCGCGCGCCCTCCGCTGCGGTCGTCACCGGCGCACGCCACACCCGTGAACAGCCAGCCGACCGGCAGCGGCCAGGGCATCCACACCGGGACCTGGGTGCGGTGCACCACCACACCGAGGGCCTCGACGCTGGGCGGGATCACGGGCTGCACCGGATGCACGGTCCCGTGCACATCGCACTGCCAGGTGTCGGCGAAGAGTCCGGGAGCCCTGACCCGGCCACCACACTTCGGGCAACTGGGTTCGCCCCTCATAGGGCCCCACGGTCCTACCCAGGATCCCCCACGTCAAGGACGATCACCCGTCCGGGCGGAAGCAGTCACCCGAGGGAACTAGATGCGTCTTGCATTTATTAGCTCCCCTAACTTACTATGTGTATACGCCAACCAAATCCGTAACCGAATCCGCATCAGGCATTCGCGGCACAGAGTGGAGGAAGCGCATGGAGGACACGTTCGACACGGGAGCCGGCGGCATCCTGCGGCAGCCGAAGGCCGTGTGGGCGACGGCCGGTGCGTCCGTCGTGGCCTTCATGGGCATCGGACTCGTCGACCCGATCCTGCCCTCGATAGCCAGGGGCCTGGATGCCACGGCCGGTCAGGTCTCCCTGCTCTTCACCTCGTACTTCCTGATCACCGCCTTGGCGATGCTGCTCACCGGCTTCGTCTCCAGCCGGATCGGCGGCCGCAGGACCCTGCTTCTCGGTCTCGCGTTCGTGGTCGTCTTCGCCGGTCTGGCCGGCACGTCCGACACGGTCGGCCAGCTGGTCGGCTTCCGGGCCGGCTGGGGGCTCGGCAACGCCCTGTTCGTCTCGACCGCCCTGGCCGTCATCGTCGGCGCGGCGGCCGGCGGCAGCGCCGCCGCGATCCTGCTCTACGAGTCGGCGCTCGGCCTCGGCATGGCGTGCGGCCCGCTGCTGGGCGCGGTGCTCGGCAACATCAGCTGGCGCTACCCCTTCTTCGGCACCGCCACGCTGATGGCGATCGGCTTCCTGTGCATCACCGCGTTCCTGAAGGAGCAGCCGAAGCCCGCCCGCAAGACCTCGATCCTGGACCCGATCCGGGCGCTGGGCCACGGCGGTCTCGCCTCCGCGGCCGTCTCCGCCTTCTTCTACAACTACACGTTCTTCACGGTGCTGGCCTTCACCCCGTTCGTGCTGAACATGACCCCGTACCGCTCGGGCGCGGTGTTCTTCGCCTGGGGTGTGCTGCTCGCGCTCTTCTCCGTGGTCGTCGCCCCGCGCATGCAGCGGCGGTTCGGGTCCCTGAAGGTGCTCGGCGGCTCGCTGGTCCTGCTCGCCGCCGACGTCCTCGTCCTCGGCTACGGCGGCCACACCGCGGCCGTCGTCTGCACGATCCTGTCCGGCGCGTTCATCGGCGTGAACAACACCGTCTACACCGAACTGGCCCTCGGCGTGTCGGACGCGCCACGCCCGGTGGCGAGCGCGGGCTACAACTTCGTCCGCTGGTTCGCCGCGGCGGCCGCGCCCTACTTCGCGCCGAAGATCGAGGAGTGGACCGACATCCACGTCCCGTTCGTGGTCGCGGCGGTCACCGCGGTCCTGGGCGCGGTGGTGGTGCTGGTACGACGGAACGCTCTCACGCTCCCCCACTCTCGACTTCGCTCGAACGGGGGGACCCCCATCGCCGAGGAACTGGAACCGCGGCACGCCACGGAGGACAGCGTCACGGTCTTTGCCAACTGACTCCCGGCGAGCGGCGCTTGGTGAGCTTGCTCACCAAGCGCCGCTCAGTCCAGCGGGACGGACGTCCGGTGCGGGTCCCGGAGGTCCGTCCCGTTGGCGAGCCAGCGCTCCTGGAGGGCCTCGGCGCCGTGCACGCGTTTCCAGGCCGCCTCGTTCGGAGTCATCGGCAGCAGCGGCAGGAACCGTACGGGATCGAGAGGCGCGTCCAGCTCCAGATCCTCGACGAGACCGCCCGGCTCGCCGACCAGGACGGAGGTGAAGGGTGCCCCCGGCCACAGCGGGTCGCCGACGTCCAGCGACGCGCCGGGCGTCACGACCAGGCCCTCCACCTGCGGTGACGCGGCGAGTACGGCGAGCGCGCGCAGCACCTTGTCGGTCTCGGCGAGCCCGGCCCGGACCGACAGGACCAGCTCTGCGCGCGGTCCTTTCACCGGGTCCGCGACCATGGCCGTGGGGTCGGCCATGGGGTGCGCGGACATGCCGAGCGTGGCGTAGCGGACGACGTTCTCGCCCTGGAGATCCTCGTGGAAGCGGAGCACCTCGATGCGGTCCGTGCCGAGGAAGGTGACCGCCGCGCGCGCGTCCGGTTCGCCCAGTGCGGTGGTCAACCGGGCTTCGACCAGAGGAAGAACTTCAGCCATGGCGCGAGCATAGAACTCGTCAGTGCCGGGCAAAGCGGCGCCTTGACACTGAGGGCTACTGCTACTCTGGCCGCGGTGGTTCGGGGCAGCACGCAGCGCGTCGCGGTCAGACCCCGACGCCGACAGGACTCCCTTACGAGGGACCGGCTGGAGGAGGTGGGGCTGTCATGGATCGAAGTCACCCGTGCAGTACCACTCGCTCTTCCGGCCTCTGAATTCTTCTCTGGCTGGCTGCCGCCTTCTCGTGCGCGTTGTCGTTCGGAAGAGCACTTCGTTTCGCTTGCCCGATCCTTCTGACCGGTCCCTTCCGGATCTGTCTGGATCCGTTCGTCTGATCTGAATCAGTAGCGAAGTCGCCACCGCAACGGTGCGGTGCTCCCCGCTTTGTGGACGTGCCAAACATCCGAAGCCAGGACGTCCCCATTCCGGGTAGTTCCACCCGTTCGCCGGCGGTCCTCCGCTGCCTGTCGCGAAGGAGCCTGCCCATGTCGATGATCCGCGACCTCCGTGCCGTGGTCCGCCCCTCCCGCCCCTCGCTGCGCAAGAGCCTGCGCCCGGACAGCGGCGCGTACGACACCACCCGCGACCCCGGCACGCCGTCGGCCGTCGTCGACTGCGCCGTCTACCGTGACGGCGCCCGTGTCGAGACGGGCAAGCCGCTGACCCCGCACGAGGCGATGCGGCTGGTGCGCCGTGACGGCGGGTTCGTGTGGATCGGCCTGCACGAGCCGACCGAGGCCGAATTCGCCGGTATCGCGAGCGAGTTCGGCCTCCACCCGCTGGCCGTCGAGGACGCGGTCCAGGCCCACCAGCGCCCGAAGCTCGAACGCTACGACGACTCGCTCTTCACCGTCTTCAAGACCATCCACTACGTCGAGCACGACCAGCTCACCGCCACCAGCGAGGTCGTGGAGACCGGTGAGGTCATGTGCTTCACCGGCCGGGACTTCTTCATCACCGTCCGGCACGGCGGGCAGGGCTCCCTGCGGGCGCTGCGGCACCGGCTCCAGGACGACCCCGAGCTGCTCGCCAAGGGTCCCTCCGCCGTGCTGCACGCCATCGCCGACCACGTCGTGGACGGCTACGTCGCCGTCGCCGACGCCGTGCAGGACGACATCGACGAGGTCGAGACCGAGGTCTTCACGCCGGGCCGCAAGGGCGGGGTGTCCCGGGGTGTCGACTCGGCGCGGATCTACCAACTCAAGCGCGAGGTGCTGGAGTTCAAGCGGGCGGTGTCGCCCCTGCTCCGCCCGATGCAGCTGCTGAGCGAACGCCCCATGCGGTTGGTCGACCCGGACATCCAGAAGTACTTCCGGGACGTCGCCGACCACCTCGCCCGGGTCCAGGAGCAGGTCGTCGGCTTCGACGAACTCCTCAACTCCATCCTCCAGGCCAACCTCGCGCAGGCGTCCGTGGCGCAGAACGAGGACATGCGGAAGATCACGGCATGGGCCGCGATCATCGCCGTGCCGACGATGGTGTGCGGTGTGTACGGCATGAACTTCACGTACATGCCGGAGCTGCACTGGAAGTACGGCTACCCGGTGATCATGGGCGTCACGGTCTGCATCTGCCTCGGCATCCACCGCACGCTCAAGCGCAACGGCTGGCTCTAGGCTGGGCGCCATGACAAGTCAGCTGCTCGACCAGGCCCTCGTCGAGGAGGCCACCAAGAAGTCCGGCCTCATCTGGGTGCGGGGCGCGGGGGCGGCGGCCGCGCGTGCGGTGTGGCATGCGTGGGCCGACGGAGGCGTGTGCCTGGTCGGTGACGGGGCCGAGCAGCCGCTGGGTGAGCTGACCGACGGGGGGTCGGCGGAGGTGACCGTCCGCAGCAAGGACAAGGGCGGCCGACTGGTCACCTGGACGGCGACGGTCGCGGAACTGACGGCCGGCACCCCGGAGTGGGACGCGGCGGTGGCCGAACTGAAGGGCAAACGCCTCAACGCCCCCGACGGCGAGGCGATGACCGACCGCTGGGCGAGGGAGTGCAGGGTGCTGCGCCTGACGCCGACGGGGGCGACCTCGCCCCTGCCGGAGGGGAACCTGGCAGCGGCTCCGCTCCCCTCCCCGGCAACGACCCGGCATCCGGTCCCGGCCGCCCTGCCACGGCTGCTTTCCAAGCGCCGAAAGCCCAAGTAAACGAAGCCCGGCCAGAGTTCGGCACCGCCGAGCACGACCGTCGGGGCGCACCGGCGTTGCGGCGGAACTCAGAAACCCACCGGGCACCGCCTGCCCCGCCCGACAATTCCCCTGCCCCAACCCCGAACCCGCCGGCCACACAGCCCCACCGGCCCTGCGACCCACCGCCCCCATCGACCCCGCTGACCGCCGGTTCTCCAGACCGCCGGCCCCTGGATCCGCAGGTCCTTCGAAACCGCCGGTCCCCTGAATCCGCCGCCACGGCGCTCGACCCCCGCGGCGCCGACCGGCGGTGCCGGACTCACCGGAAGCCCGACGCCACCCCGCCGCCCCCTACGACGTGGGCAGCTGCTTCCCGTAGTCGACCGTCTCACCCTTCTCCGGTTCGATCACGCTGAAGTCCTTACCCCAGTCGGAGAAGGTGAGGGTGCCCGCGCCGCCGCCGCGCTGCAGGCGGAGGGGGTAGGGCTTGCCCTGCAGGGAGACGTCGAGGGTGCCCCCGGAGCCGCCGTCGCCGGTGATGCGGATGGTGGGGGTACCCGACTGCTCGTGGTGACCGGCCGCCGAAAGCGAACCGTGCAGGGTCAGCAGGCCCGAGAGGAGGACGTCCTTGTCCGTGAAGCCGCTGAACTTCTTGTACGCGGGGTCCGTCCGCGGCACCTTGACGTACTTGCCGTCGAGCTTGGTCGCGGCGGTCGTGTCGCTGCCGTCGGCGTGGTTCCAGAACGCCGCGTCGGCCTGCAGATACAGCGTGTCGCCGACCCGCAGGAGCTGGAACGTCGAGTCCTTCGACGTCACCGACCCCGTCCCGCCGTCCTCGTTCAGGCGCATGTCCAGCCGGTACGTACGCCCGCTCGTGACCACCGTCCCCGCCATCCGTACCGTCGCCACCGACGATGCCGCCGCCCGCGTCTTCGACTGGATCGCGGCCGGCGCCAGCTTGCCCACCCCGTTCGTGCCGGCGTCCGGATCTCCGCCGCATCCGGTGAGGACGGCCAGTGCGCACACGGCGGTGACCAGTGCGGCGTGGCGAGTACGGCCCGGAGCGATCGCGGTCACGGACGGGGCCACCTTCCTGAGGGGTCCGGCAGGGCGTACCGCAGCGTACCGGTGCCCCAGCCGCCCGGCGGAGCCAGTCCGTCCGGACCGCCCACCAGGGCGTATCCGATCGGTACGGGCTAGCCTGAAGCCCACCGGGCGGGTGAAAGGGACTGAAAACCACGCAAGCAGCACTCAGGCAGGAAAAGGAAGCAACCCCATGGCAGCCGGCGCTCCCCGTGTCTTCGTCTCGCACCTCGCCGGTGTTCCCGTCTTCGATCCCGCCGGTGACCAGGTGGGCCGCGTCCGCGACCTCGTCGTCATGCTGCGCGTCGGCCGCCGCCCGCCCCGGCTGCTCGGCCTGGTCGTCGAACTGTCCACCCGGCGCCGCATCTTCCTGCCCATGACCCGGGTGACCGGTGTCGAGTCCGGCCAGGTCATCACCACCGGCGTGCTGAACGTCCGCCGCTTCGAGCAGCGCCCCACCGAACGCCTGGTCTTCGGCGAGCTCCTCGACCGCCGTGTCCAGCTGGTCGAGACCGGCGAGGAGGTCACCGTCCTCGACCTCGCCGTGCAGCAGCTGCCGGCCCGCCGGGACTGGGAGATCGACCGGGTCTTCGTCCGCAAGGGAAGGACAGGAACCTTCCGGCGGACCCGGGGGGAGACGCTCACCGTGGAGTGGACACAGGTGAGCGGGTTCTCCCTGGAGGAGCACGGCCAGGGCGCCGAGAGTCTGCTCGCCACCTTCGAGCAGCTGCGCCCCGCCGACCTCGCCAACGTGCTGCACCACCTCTCCGCCAAGCGCCGCGCCGAGGTGGCCGCGGCACTCGACGACGACCGGCTGGCCGACGTGCTCGAAGAGCTCCCCGAGGACGACCAGATCGAGATCCTCGGCAAGCTGAAGGAGGAGCGGGCGGCGGACGTCCTGGAGGCCATGGACCCGGACGACGCGGCCGACCTGCTCGCCGAACTCCCCGAAGCCGACAAGGAACGGCTGCTGAGCCTCATGCAGCCGGCGGACGCGGCCGAGATGCGGCGCCTGATGTCGTACGAGGAACACACGGCGGGCGGTCTGATGACCACCGAACCGATCGTCCTGCGTCCGGACGCCACCGTCGCCGACGCCCTCGCCCGGGTCCGCAACCCCGACCTCTCCCCGGCCCTCGCCGCCCAGGTCTACGTCTGCCGGCCGCCCGACGAGACCCCGACCGGCAAGTACCTGGGCACCGTGCACTTCCAGCGACTGCTGCGCGATCCCCCGTACACCCTGGTCAGTTCGCTGGTCGTCGACGACGATCTGCAGCCCCTCGCCCCCGACGCCACGCTCCCGGTCATCGCCGGGTTCTTCGCCACGTACGACATGGTCGCGGCGCCCGTGGTGGACGAGGCGGGGTCGCTGCTCGGCGCGGTGACCGTGGACGACGTCCTCGATCACATGCTGCCGGAGGACTGGCGGGAGACCGAGTTCCACCTGGCCGAGGGGGAGCCGGCGGAGACGAAGGCGCCGGAGAAGACGCCGGAGAAGGGGGCGGGGATCCATGGCGCCTGAGCGTGAGAGCACCCGTGAGCGGACGCCGTCCGGCGCCACCGCCGCCACCCGGCCGCGCGCCCGGCTGGACCAGCCGCGCCCGCCGCGGCGCAGACTGCTGCCCGAGTGGGACCCGGAGGCCTTCGGACGGCTGTCGGAACGCATCGCCCGCTTCCTGGGCACCGGACGGTTCATCGTCTGGATGACGTTCGTGATCATCCTCTGGGTGCTGTGGAACATCGCGGCGCCCGGCCGCCTGCGCTTCGACGAGTATCCGTTCATCTTCCTGACCCTGGCCCTGTCCCTGCAGGCCTCCTACGCGGCCCCGCTGATCCTGCTCGCGCAGAACAGGCAGGACGACCGCGACCGGGTCAACCTCGAACAGGACCGCAAGCAGAACGAGCGGTCCATCGCCGACACCGAGTACCTGACCCGGGAGATCGCCGCCCTGCGCATGGGCCTGGGCGAGGTGGCGACCCGGGACTGGATCCGCTCCGAGCTCCAGGACCTGTTGAAAGAGATGGGCGAGCGGCGGGACGGGCATCACGAACATGCCGTATTCCCGGCAGAACGGTCGGCGAGGCGTGACGTAGACGACCGCTGAGGAGCGTTATAGGGGGCCTGTGCCGCGCCGTACCATCGTTGGTATGGCTAGCGAAGACGCGGTGCGCGAGGCACTGGCGACGGTGAACGACCCCGAGATCAACCGGCCCATCACCGAACTGGGGATGGTCAAATCGGTGGTGATCGGGAAGGACGGCGCGGTCGCGGTCACCGTGTACCTGACGGTCTCCGGCTGCCCCATGCGCGACACGATCACCCAGCGCGTCACCGAGGCGGTCTCCCGGGTCGAGGGGGTCACCGGGGTCGACGTCACTCTGGACGTGATGAGCGACGAGCAGCGCAAGGAGCTGGCCACCGCCCTGCGCGGCGGCCAGGCCGAGCGCGAGGTCCCCTTCGCCAGGCCCGGCAACCTCACCCGCGTCTACGCGGTCGCCTCCGGCAAGGGCGGTGTCGGCAAGTCGTCGGTCACGGTCAACCTCGCCGTCGCGATGGCCGCCGACGGCCTCAAGGTGGGCGTGGTCGACGCGGACATCTACGGCCACTCGGTCCCGCGCATGCTCGGCGCGGACGGCACCCCCACCCAGGTCGAGAACATGATCATGCCGCCGTCGGCGAACGGCGTGAAGGTCATCTCCATCGGCATGTTCACCCCGGGCAACGCGCCGGTCGTCTGGCGCGGCCCGATGCTGCACCGCGCCCTCCAGCAGTTCCTCGCGGACGTCTACTGGGGTGACCTGGACGTCCTCCTCCTCGACCTGCCGCCCGGCACCGGAGACATCGCCATCTCGGTCGCCCAGCTGGTCCCCAACGCCGAGATCCTGGTCGTGACCACGCCTCAGCAGGCGGCGGCGGAGGTCGCCGAGCGGGCCGGTTCCATCGCGGTCCAGACCCACCAGAAGATCGTCGGCGTCGTCGAGAACATGTCCGGCCTGCCCTGCCCGCACTGCGGCGAGATGGTCGACGTCTTCGGTACGGGCGGCGGCCAGCTGGTCGCCGACGGCCTCACCCGCACGACGGGCACGACCGTCCCCGTCCTCGGCAACATCCCCATCGACGTCCGCCTCCGCGAAGGCGGCGACGAGGGCAAGCCGGTCGTCCTGACCGACCCGGACAGCCCGGCGGCAGCGGCCCTGCTCGGCATCGCCGGCAAGCTGGGAGGACGCCAGCGGGGTCTGTCCGGCATGTCCCTGGGCATCACGCCGCGCAACAAGTTCTAGCCGCCTGCACAACGAAGGGGGCGCCGGGCTCGGAGGGCTCGGCGGCCCCTTCGGTCGCTAGTCGCTCCCTGGGCACAGGTCCTGAGTGAGGCACAACATGAGCACCTGGTAGGAGCCTTCTCCGGGCTCCCCGCCCTGGTCTTCCCGGTCGTGCGACAGGAAGCGCCACTGCGAGGCCTTGATGTGCCGGGTGCCCTCTGCCTTCTCCACGCGCGCGTGGAGCGTGCGGGCCGCGGAGTCGTTCGTCTCCACCAGCACCTCGTCCGCGGCGATCGGAAAATGATCGTGCAACAGGCAGAGGCCGAAACGGTTCAGGTTGCCGTGTTTGGCCAGCACCGCCGCCAGTTCCCGGACGAACTCCGCATCCTGGGGGCCCAGCGGCTCGGCTTCTTCGAAGTGCGGAAGTGAAGTCCGCGCAGCGGAAACGTTTATGTCCGTCATAATTCCTCCGTCAACCACCTGACGGTCATCGGATTCCATTATCAGCCCCGGACTGTTTTCCTTCCATTCCGCCGACTGGGGCGAAGGGGTGGCGCAACTCCGTCTCTGCGTGTCTGTGCAGGTCACCCCCGGACACCGTCACTAAATTCCTTGGCGGGAGGTGGCAGCGCATGAGGGGTGTCCGGTGGTGGCGACTGCTGTCGCTGCTGGTCCTGGCGGTCACGTGGTGGGGGTGCGGCTCCGCGGAAGCGCACCCGAACAGTCACGACGACTGCCAGGAGGAACGGCTCAACGCCGGTACGGTGGACGCCGCCATCCGCTTCCATCAGCACGGCAGAAATTTCGTAGAGGTGTCCTCGGACATGACGGTCGAGGTTCCTGTACGGGAATGGAGCATGGCAAACCAGCTGACATTCAGCAAAGATTCCGCCGCCTACCAGAAAGCAATGAGCTGCCTGCTGCGCGGGCCGGACCATGCACTGCGCACGACTGAATGGCGGCCTACCGATCCTGTCGCCACCTCAAGCGGCGACAGGGTGAAGGTGGCTTACAAGTCCGTCACCTGGATCAAGGCCCATCAGGATTACCGGCTCGGCCCATGGGAGATCAAAAAGCCCAGGAAAAAAGGCGCGAAATGGGAGGTTGACCTCCGGCCGACGACGTTACGCAAAGCCCGATGGAGTGTGGAGGCCGAGCTGGGGGACCTCAACTTCGAACACTATGGCCAGACGTCGTACGTCGACAAGGCCAAAGTGGTGTGGTCGACGCAGTCACCCGGGGGAATCTGCCCCGGGAAATGCATCGCCGTAGATCTGCCGTGGCAGCGGTCTTTCCCCCTGCTGTGGGATCAGTCGATCTGGAAACCAGCGGGCATTGCCACCTGGTGGGTGTTCGCCTCCGGCCTCCTCGCCCTGGCCGCCCGCCGCGCCCGACGTCCGTACGGGTCTCCCGCTGCCGGGGCGCCAGGGCCCGTCCGACGGGTCGGCATGTTCGGAGGCGGGCAGGGCCTCGCGCAACCGGTTCTGCAGTGGGCGCTGCTCAGTGGTGCGGTCGCCCTGACGCTGCTGCTGTTCATCCGCGAGCCGGAACCCGAGAACCCGGGACCCCACACGCTCGTCTGCATCGCTGTCGGCCTGGCCTTGATCCTTGTCGCCCGCCCCTGGCACCACCCCGCAACCCCGAGAGCCCAGTCGCCCGACGGCTCCGGAAGCCGACGGCGCCGCCAGGCATACACCGTCATCGGGTTCGCCTCGGTCATGGCGACGGCGGGCATCCTGGTGATCCTCGGCCACGAACTTTTCGACCTGCCCGAGAGCCTGGTTCCCAAGAAAGCAGAAGCACCGGACGTCCCGGGCGAGGTCGGGTACATCCTCATGGGCCTCACGACGGTGTGGCTGTGGCTTGCCGCCATGGCCGCCTGGACCTGGCGCTTCGCCCGCGAAGGAGGACTGGTCCCCGCCGACTGGTCCCGCAAGTGGGACGAAAAGCCGGTTGTCTGCGTCGCCGTCGTCTCAGCCCTGCTGGGACTGGTCGCCGGAGGCCTTCTCTGGAGTCTCCTCTGGGCAAGCGAAAATCAGTGGGAACGCGTGACCTGGCTCATCGACCAAGACAACTCCGCAGCACGCGAAAACTACATCGGAAAAGCGCTGGCGAATTTCCCCTCCACGGAACTCACATGGATCTTCGCCTACAGCTGGTTCCTGGCCGGTATCGCACTCCTCGCCCTGCTGAAACTGCACTTCACCGCCCAACGGGCTCGGGTGAGCAGCAAAATGGAGTACATCCCCTTCGGACCGGACAAGCCCGACCTCCTGCTGATCGCTGCACTTTTTTCCCTGACCGTGGGCATGAGGGGGGCAAAGTTCGCCAGCTACAACGCCCAGTACGGCATCTGGTTCGTACTGAACATCCTCTCGCTCTTCGCCGTCCTTGCCGCAGGGCGACGCTGGTCGGTGCTGAGCAGGACGGGATACCTTTTTCACATGCACAGACCTGGAGCAAACAACCGGGGCGAATTGATGGAAAAGGTTCACCAGTATCGCAATCTCAACCATCAACTGAAACTGGCGGATCAGGGGCGCGCCAGCGGCGTGACGTGCGAGCAATTGGAGGAGCAGCTGCGCGGGCTGCGCCGCTGGTTGGTCGAGCGATGCCTGAAGAAGAATCCGCCGTGCCAGATTTCCATTCTCGACGTCGCTCTGGCCTGGGGGCCGGAAACCCATTGGTGGCCCAACGCGGTGCGGGGCGCACGTCTGGCGTTCTGCTTCGGGGTTCCGGCCAGTTTCATCCTGCTCGAAGTCGAGTCACACGACAAGTACAGCGGGCAGCAACTCCCGTTCGAGCCCACCGCGGTTCCGAACCTCGTCGCCGGGCTCATCACCTTTCAGACGGCGTGGGTCGGCGCCGGATTCGTCCTCGGTGCCCTCTGGCGTCTGCTACCAGGCCGCCAGAGCGCGGTTCGGGCATGGACCCTTACTTTCGCCTACATCATGCCGGCCGTACTGGCCGCTCTGCTCACCACATTCATCGACTCGGACCCCACCATGCTGCTCCTGTATTCCCTCGTCATGCTGTTCATCCTCACCCTCACCGGCCTCTGGATGGACACATTGACATTGAAGGAGGAACGGCAGTACTGGCCCAGTCGTTTCGCCCTCCTGGTCTCGATCCACCGGCTGCGGGGCCTGTCCGGACAGCTCGCCTATCTCCTCGCCCAGCTCGCGGCGGTCGCAGCGATCCTCAAGGGATTCATCAAGATCCCCTGAAGGACCGGGGAAGCAGACTCCGTTGCCGCCCCACCTCCTCGGAGCGCGGGGCGGTGACCGGCAACCGTCAGGCGTACGTCGTGATGTCCTTGATCACCGCGAACCCCAGCCCATAAGCCGACATCCCCCGCCCGTACGCCCCGAGGTGCACGCCCTCCTCCGTGGACCCGGCGAGCACCCACCCGAACTCCGACTCCCGGTAGTGGAACGGCGTGGCCACCCCGTCCACCGGCAGCGAGAGCGTCGACCACTCCGGCCCGGTCAGGTCGTCGGCCAGCTCCCACGCCGTCTCGGTCTGCTGCTCCAGCCAGTCGTCGCGCAGACTGTGGTCCATCTGCCCCGGCCAGGTGAAGGACAGCAGCCCGACCCCGGCCAGCCACGCGGCGGAGGACACCGACGTGGCCTCCAGCAGCCCCGTACCGTCGGCGCTCCGCCGGGACGGACTCGCCGCGACGGTCACGACGACCGCGAACTTCTCCCGCGGCTCACCGACGGACGCGGCGAGATGCTCGTTGCGCACCGACGGCTCGTCGCCGTGTCCGATCGACCCGTGCTCCACCGCACCGTCGGCCGCCACACCCACCTGCATCAGCCAGCGCGGCCCCGTGAACGCCTCGTCGAGGCCGTACCAGGGGAAGGGCGCCTCAAGGTAGCCGCCGACCGCGCGGCGGGCGTAGGGGACCTGCTGCTCGTCCTCCGCGACCGGCGCCTGTCCGTCCACCCGACTTGTCGTCTCCATCTGTCCGGACGCCTCCTAGTTCTCGTCGGTCCGGGGCGGCCCGCCCCCCTTCGGGCGCACTCGTCCGGTCCGCACAACAACTCGGCAGCATATCGACACCGCCGGGACCAGCAGCGAAACCGCCCGGTGCGTGGGTCGCACGGGCGGCGGGTTCGGGCTGTAAGAGACGTATGAGCGGCGCACACGCGCTATGAAACGCGTCACGTGCGCCGCTCTCGTGCGGGTCGGTGATCCGGACTCAGGTGGCGTCCGCGTCGTACGGCGGACGCTCGTTGCCCGGATCATCCGGCTTCTTGGTCATGTCGATCCGGCCGCTCCCCGACGAACCGCTCCCGGAGGACGACGGCGAGGGGTCGGTGTCGCGGCTGTGCACCGCCTCCGTGACCTCGGCCATCTCCTTCTTCAGGTCGAAGCCGTTGCGGATCTCCTTCAGCCCCAGCTCGTCGCTGTCCAGGTGCTTGCGGATGAAGGTCTTCGGGTTGAGGTCCTCCAGCTCGAAGTCCTTGAACTCCGGGCCGAGTTCCTGCCGGATGTCCTCTTTGGCGCTCTCCGAGAACTCCCGGATCTTGCGGATGGTCCGCATGACGTCCTGGATGACCTTCGGGAGCTTGTCCGGACCGAAGACGAGCACGGCAAGGACAACGATCGTCACCAGCTCTAGTGGTCCTATGTCATTGAACACCTGAAGCTCCTTGCGATGTCCTCGGTCCTCGGCCCTCCGGTCGCTGTTGCGGGTGTTCCGTGGTCCGGGCCGGGTCCACGGTACCCGGCGGACCTGTCCGACCGGTACTGCCCCGAGGTGTCCGACTGCGTGTGTACGACCGGTTTTCCGGGTTGTTTGCCTAGTCGGGGCACGAGTGGGGCCCTGGCTGTGAGGTTTCTGTCAGTTCCTGTCCGAGAAGCGGGGGTGGTTGCCGAGCGGCAGCGGGGTGAGGCCGGGCACGCCGTGCACCTGGACGACGGCGAGGTCGTAGCCGGCATCGCGGCCGACGACGGTGGCCCGGGCGGTGACGCCGCTGCTGAACGTCACGGTTATCCGGCCGCCCGCGGAGCCCGCGGGGGCGACGACGTGGTCGTTGGTGAGGATCCGCCCACGGGTGTCGAGGACGAAGCCGGTGCCGGTGGCCTGTCCGCCGGTGCCGGTGCCGGTGCCGGTGACGTGCAGGGTGACGACGCTGGGCAGCGCACGCGCGGCGATTCCGGCGACATCACCGGGCGGCCGCCCGGGCGGGGGCGGACCCGGCTGGGGCAGCTTTACGGTCTCCAGGCCGCCGGTGCGCTGCAGAGAGGCGCCGATCAGCCCGCCGGCCGCACCGGAGAGCACGGAGAGCACCAGCGCCCCCACGACGAGCGTCCGCCGGCTCCCCGACCGGCGCCGCTGTGCCACCGCCGCGGTCGCATCGCTCTGCAGGGCGGAGGGAGCGTTGCCGGAGGTGTCGCCGGGTGACGCCGGTGGCGTCGGTATCCCCTCGTCCATGCTCTCCTCGCGGGCTCACCGCGGCCCTGTGCACGGGCGGGCTCGCGGAAGGTCGGCTCCGTGCCCGCGGCGGTGCCCCGGGCATGGCTGGCTCACAGGATTCAACCAGGTTCGCGAGTCGCCGCGCAGGGCCGTTCAGCAGGTGGGCAGGCCGGTCAGCGGGGTGCGTGGGAGGAGCGGGACGGGGACGGGGAGGGCGCGGAGGTGGTGTCGGGGAGGGGTGCGGCGAGCAGGCCGGTGCCGGTCGCCCCGGGGGTGGCGGTCCACGAGGTGAGGGAGAACGGCGGGTTGGCGCTCAGCGGCCGTATCAGCGGGGAGACCGCGGCCGCGCCGGCCATCACCGGTGCGGTCAGTTCCCGCAGCACCTGCTGCGCGGCGGCCCCTGAGGGCACTCCGGGCAGCAGCGGCGCGGAGACCGAGGTGGGCACGGCGGGGGCGCCGCCGAGCAGCGTGCCGGACGACAGCAGCGGGGTGTGCAGCCGGCGGCGCTGGGCGTCGGCGGCCCCGGTCGTGCCCGAGCCCGCCGCGCCGGCCGGGGCGACGCTGCCGCCACCGGACCCGCTGCGGGCGTCGGCGGCCGGGGCCCCGGGCAGACCGGTGGTGACCCCGCCGAGGGCGACGGCGGCCAGCGAGACCGCGCCGGCGGCGACGAACGCGAACCGCAGGGAGCGCGAGGCGGAACGGTCGCTGTCCGGACGGCCGACGGGGTGGATACGGAAGCCCCGGCCGACGGCCGCGGCCGGGTCGTGCGGACGGGCCGGGACATAGCCGAACTCGAATCGGTCGTCCCGGCTCATGCCGAAGACCCCGCCGTCGGATCCGCGCCCCGAGGGGTCCGTCCCGCCGAACGGTGAACCGCCGCCGTCCGGGTCACCGCCCGCGGGCAGCCCCTGGAGGCGGGCCAGGAAACTCTCGGAGGGCGGGGGTGGAGCGGCCGCCGCGAAGACGTTCTTCAGCGCGCGCTGCGCGTCCGCCTCCGCCTTGCACCGGGCGCAGGTCGCCAGGTGGGCCAGGACGCGCTCACGCGTCTCATGACCGAGCTCTCCGTCCACCAGGGCGGAGAGTCGGTCTCCAAGGTGCTGTTCGGCGAGCTGCCGCTCGGCCGGTTTCGATCGTGATCCACTCACGCGGTCGCGCCCCCTCCTCCCAGCGCGGGAACACGGGGCACGAACGAGCGGCGCTCCGCCTTGCGGGCCTGCGGCGAGCGGTGCGCGAGAGCCTTGCGCAGCTGGGAGCGGCCCCGGTGGATACGGGAGCGGACCGTGCCGAGCTTGACGCCGAGCGTCGCGGCGATCTCCTCGTACGACAGGCCCTCGATGTCGCAGAGCACGACGGCGGCGCGGAACTCGGGCGCGAGGGTGTCCAGGGCCTGCTGGACGTCGGCGTCGAAGTGCGCGTCGTTGAAGGCCTGCGAGGGGGTGGGCTCGCGGCTCGGCAGGCGCTCGGCCGCGTCCTCGCCGAGGGCGTCGAAGCGGATGCGCTGCTTGCGGCGGACCATGTCGAGGAACAGGTTGGTGGTGATGCGGTGCAGCCAGCCCTCGAAGGTCCCCGGCGAGTAGGTCGACAGGGAACGGAAGACGCGGACGAAGACCTCCTGGGTGAGGTCCTCGGCGTCGTGCTGGTTTCCGGTCAGGCGGTAGGCCAGACGGTAGACGCGGCCGCTGTGCGTGCTGACGATCTCCTCCCACGTGGGCGGAGTCCATGCCTGCCCGTCCGCGTCGCTGGAGAAGGTCGCGGTCCGGTCCTCGCCCATGGCGAGCGCGTCGGCGTGGCTGGGGTCAGCAACGGTGTCGTTCACGGATTTCGGCCTGCCCGCCGACCCGAGGAAGCGCCTCAGCACTCCGCCCCGGTCCTCAGGCGCGGCCGCACCTCCCCTGTCGGCTCTGGTGGTGTCCAGTGGAGCCCCTACCATAGCCACCTCGCCCGTTAGCACCGGATAAGCGGTTTTACGAGAATTTGATCTCTGCTGGTACGGCTCATCCGGCCGCGGCAGCAGGTAATCGACCGCCGTCTCTCCACCGTGATCCATTCGTGTCCCCCCGCCTTGTCTTCCACCCCTCTAAACGCCCGGTCCCATCTGCGGGTTCCCGGTGCCAACGGATACAGTCACGCCCAGGCAACCACGGGGACAGGAGAGGGTCATTACCGGCAACCGGCAGACGAGCTGGGCGTTCGCCGACGCCTTTGTCGCCGAGGACGAAGCACTGCGGTGGGCCCGTGACCGGGCCCGCGAGGCAGGGCTGCGCTCGGTGTCGCCCGGCACGGGCGCCGCGCTGCGCATGCTCGCCGCCTCCGTGGACGCCAAAGCGGTCGCCGAGATCGGCACGGGGTGCGGGGTCTCCGGGATGCATCTGCTGCACGGCATGCGCCCGGACGGCGTGCTGACCACCGTGGATCCCGAGCCCGAGCACCAGCAGTTCGCCCGGCAGGCCTTCCGCGCCTGCGGCTTCGCCAGCAACCGGGCCCGCTTCATCCCCGGCCGTGCCCTGGACGTGCTCCCCCGCCTCGCGGACGCCGGCTACGACCTGGTTTTCTGCGACGGAGACCGGCAGGAGTACTCCGACTACCTCGCTGAATCGTTGCGCCTGCTGCGCCCCGGTGGCCTGGTGGTCTTCGAGGGCGTCTTCGCCAACGGCCGCACCGTCGACTCGGGGCCACAGCCGACCGAGGTACTGCGGCTGCGCGAACTGCTGCGCACGGTCCGGGAGAGCCCGGAGCTGGTGCCGTCGCTGCTGCCGGTGGGTGACGGCCTGCTGTGCGCGGTCAAGCGCTAGCCCGCTCCGGTGGGGACCGGTGAAGACGGCAGCGCCCCGGCACCGCTCGGGATGCCGGGGCCGCCGAAAGGGTATGGTCGCTGACGCCTCAGACGACGACGTTCTTGAGGGCGTCGGCGAGTGCCGCGGCCTCGTCAGGGGTCAGCTCGACGACGAGCCGACCGCCGCCTTCGAGCGGAACGCGCATGACGATGCCCCGCCCCTCCTTGGTCACCTCGAGCGGGCCATCACCCGTTCGCGGCTTCATGGCCGCCATGCTGGTTCCCCTTCCTGAAAACAGCTCATCGTCTGCCGACGGCCCCCGAGGGCGCGCACGGTCCTCGCGGGACACGCGACTCCGGCATCGAACACATTGCTTCCAAGCCATTATCCCGCATCTCAGGACCCGATGACCAACATCAGTCGGCATCGCTTGGGCAACGCGCGCGAGCAAAACCACCCAATTCGGCGATGTGACTGCGATACTGCGCCGCCTCGCGTCCTTACGCCGACCGAGTCGGCACCGGTTTTCTTTGACGCAGGTCACATGCCGGGTCCGGTCCCCCGACGGCGATCTCCGCCATGCTGTCCTTCGGACAACGACGTACTGAGCGGTACGTCAGCCGCGACGACGGAGACGACGGAGGGGACGCACCATGACCGACACCGTGCTCTACGAGGTGAGCGACGGGCTCGCGACGATCACGCTGAACCGCCCCGGGGCGATGAACGCGCTGAACATCGCGACGAAGGTGGCACTTCGGGAGGCCGCGCGGGAAGCGGCGGCCGACACGGCTGTCCGCGCGATCCTGCTGACCGCCGCCGGGGACCGGGCGTTCTGCGTGGGCCAGGACCTCAAGGAGCACATCACGCTGCTCGCGTCCGACCGGGAGACCGGGGCGGGGCAGACGATGACGACGGTGCGGGAGCACTACAACCCGATCGTGCGGGCGTTGGTGTCGGCGCCGAAGCCGGTGGTCGCCGCCGTGAACGGGGTCGCCGCCGGCGCCGGTCTCGGTTTCGCGCTCGCCGCGGACTACCGGGTGGTGGCCGACACGGCCGCTTTCAACACCTCGTTCGCGGGGGTGGCGCTGACCGCGGACTCCGGGGTGTCGTGGACGCTGCCGCGGGTGGTGGGGCCGGGGCGCGCCGCCGACCTGCTGCTCTTCCCCCGGAGCATCAGCGCGCAGGACGCGTTCGAGCTGGGCATCGCGAACAAGGTCGTGCCGTCGGCCGAGCTGCGGGCCGAGGGCGAGAAGGTCGCGCGGAAGCTGGCGGAGGGGCCGACGGTGGCCTATGCGGCGCTGAAGGAGGCGGTGGCTTACGGGCTCACGCACTCCCTCGACGAGACGCTGGACAAGGAGGACGAGCTGCAGACTCGGGCCGGGGCCGCCGAAGATCACGCGATCGCCGTGCAGGCCTTCGTGAACAAGGAGAAGCCGAAGTACCTGGGGCGGTGACCCGTTGTGGGGAACTGCGGGTGCGCGGGGCTTCTCGCGCCCGCGCGGCGAAGCCGCAAATCGATGCGGCCCCGCGCCCCTAAGGGGCGCTCCTCGCCACGCATGCTTCCAGGTGGTCGTTGACCAGGCCGCAGGCCTGCATCAGGGCGTATGCCGTCGTCGGGCCGATGAAGCGCAGGCCGCGCTTCTTGAGGGCCTTGGACAGGGCCGTCGACTCCGGGGTCACCGGAGGGACGTCGGCGATGGTCTTCGGCGCGGGGTACGTGCCCGGCTTCGGGGCGTGCGACCAGATCAGTTCGTCCAGCTCGCCCTGTCCCCACTCGGCCAGGACCTTCGCGTTGGCCATCGTCGCGTCGATCTTGGACCGGTTGCGGATGATGCCGGGGTCGGCCAGCAGGCGTTCGCGGTCCTCGTCCGTGAACGCGGCCACCTTCTCGATGTGGAAGCCGGCGAAGGCGGCCCGGAAGCCGGGGCGGCGGCGCAGGATCGTGATCCAGGAGAGGCCGGACTGGAAGGCCTCCAGGCTGAGGCGTTCGTAGAGGGCGTCGTCGCCGTGGACCGGGCGGCCCCACTCCTCGTCGTGGTACGACACGTAGTCCTCGGTGGACAGGGCCCAGGGGCAGCGCAGTCTGCCGTCCGGCCCGGCCACCGCGGCTCCGGCGACCACGTCGGTGATGTCGCTCATCGCCGGTCCTCCGGCTCGGGCTTGTCGAGCGAGGTGTGCGGGGTGTGGGGTGCGGCCTGGGCGCCGGCCAGCGCGGACTCCAGGTCGGCGATCCGGGCGTCGCGCTCCGCGAGCTCGGCGCCGAGGCGGCTGAGCGCGTCGTCGACGTCCGCCATGCGGTAGCCGCGCGGGACGAGCGGGAAGCGGATGCTCTCCACGTCCGCGCGGTTCACCGGGCGGTCCGGGGGCAGCGGGTCCTGGAACCGCTCGGGCGCCACCTCGGGCAGCGGTCCGCTCTCGCCGCCGCTCACCACGGAGAGGGTGACCGCGGCGACCACGACCGCGAGCGCGACGACGAGGAACAGGAACATAACCATCGCGGTGGGCCCCCAGGCTCGGTGAAGCTCGGTGCAGCAGCACTCGTTGTGCTCAGTGTGCTCGGTGTCGAATGTGTCTGTGTCCGATCGTGCCATGCGAGTCTGACAGTTAGGGTCGCAGGCGGTCGTACCGAGGGAATTACTACGAGAGGTCACAGGCGATGCTCAGGCTGGGCAGGCGGGAATTCGGGCCGAACGAACCGGTGATCATGGCCATCGTGAACCGGACGCCGGACTCCTTCTACGACCAGGGGGCGACCTTCCGCGACGAGCCGGCCCTCGCGCGCGTGGAGCAGGCGGTCGTCGAGGGGGCCGCGATCATCGACATCGGCGGGGTGAAGGCCGGACCGGGCGAGGAGGTCACCGCCGAGGAGGAGGCGCGGCGCATCGTCGGGTTCGTCGCGGAGGTGCGCAGGCGTTTCCCGGACGTCGTGATCAGCGTGGACACCTGGCGGGCGTCGGTCGGGGAGGCCGCCTGCGAGGCCGGGGCGGATCTGCTGAACGACGCCTGGGGCGGGGTCGATCCGGGGCTGGCGGAGGTCGCGGCGCGGTACCGGGTCGGGCTGGTGTGCACGCACGCGGGCGGGGCCGAGCCCCGGACACGGCCGCACCGGGTGTCGTACGACGATGTCGTGGCCGACATTCTGCGGGTGACCCTGGGACTGGCCGAGCGGGCCGTGGCGCTGGGGGTGCCGCGGGAGTCGGTGCTGATCGATCCGGGGCACGACTTCGGCAAGAACACCCGGCACAGTCTGGAGGCGACGCGGCGGCTCGGGGAGATGGTGGAGACGGGGTGGCCGGTGCTGGTCTCCCTGTCCAACAAGGACTTCGTGGGCGAGACGCTGGACCGGCCGCTGAAGGAGCGGGTGATCGGCACGCTGGCGACGACGGCGGTGTCCGCGTGGCTGGGGGCGCAGGTGTACCGGGTCCATGAGGTGGCCGAGACGCGGCAGGTCCTGGACATGGTGGCGTCGATCGCCGGCCACCGCCCTCCGGCGGTGTCCCGGCGGGGGCTGGCGTAGCGCCCTGGGGGCTCCGCCCCCGGACCCCCGAATCCGTCGCCCACCCACCATCCGACTCGGCTTCCTGAGAAGCGGGCGTCCGACAGCCGTGGATGGGCGGGCGACCGGCGGTCCTAGCGGGCCGCTTCCTTCGAGACCAGGCCCACTGCCTCCTCCACGTCGTCCGTGACGTGGAAGAGGAGGAGGTCCTTCTCGGCGGCCTTGCCCTGGGCTACCAGGGTGTTCTTGAGCCAGTCCACGAGGCCGCCCCAGTAGGCGCTGCCGAACAGGACGATCGGGAAACGGGTGACCTTCTGGGTCTGGACGAGGGTGAGGGCCTCGAAGAGTTCGTCGAGGGTGCCGAGGCCGCCGGGCAGGACCACGAAGCCCTGTGCGTACTTGACGAACATCATCTTCCGCACGAAGAAGTAGCGGAAGTTGAGGCCGATGTCGACGTACGGGTTGAGGCCCTGTTCGAAGGGGAGCTCGATGCCGAGGCCGACCGAGACGCCGCTCGCTTCGAGGGCGCCCTTGTTCGCCGCCTCCATGGCGCCGGGCCCGCCGCCGGTGATGACCGCCCAGCCGGCCTCGACCAGGCCGCGGCCCAGCTTCACGCCCGCCTCGTACTCGGGCGAGTCCACCGGTGTCCGAGCCGACCCGAACACGCTGATGGCGGGCGGCAGTTCGGCGAGCGTGCCGAAGCCCTCGATGAACTCCGACTGGATGCGCAGCACCCGCCAGGGGTCCGTGTGGACCCAGTCGGACGGGCCGCCCGCGTCCAGGAGGCGCTGGTCCGTCGTGCTGGCGGTCACCTGGCCGCGCCGTCGGAGGACCGGTCCCAGGCGCTGCTCGTCCGGCGGCACCTTCTTCCCCTCGGGGTTCCCGGTAGGCATATAAGCGCTCCCTCCGCTTGCAGGTGTATCTGCTTCAGCCTAGATCGGAGCGGGTTACAGGCGCGGGACGTCGGCATGTCGGGCGCGAAGCGCCGTCGTGCGGCTCAGCTGGTCAGCCAGTTGCGCAGCCGTTCCTCGCCCGCCAGGATCTTTCCGGTTTCCACCCTTTCGTCCCGCTTGTGCGCCAAGTGCGGGTTGCCGGGGCCGTAGTTGACCGCGGGGACGCCGAGGGACGAGAAGCGGGAGACGTCGGTCCAGCCGTACTTGGGCATCGGGGTGCCGCCGACGGCCTCGATGAAGGCGGCCGCGGCCGGGTGGGAGAGGCCGGGCAGCGCGCCGGGGCTGTGGTCGTCGACCACGAACTCCTCGACCCCGCAGTCGGCGAAGACCTCGCGGACGTGGGCGACGGCCTCGGCCTCGGAGCGGTCCGGTGCGTACCGGAAGTTGACGGTGACCACGCAGGCGTCGGGGATGACGTTGCCGGCGACCCCGCCCGAGATGCCGACCGCGTTGAGGCCCTCGCGGTACTCCAGGCCGTCGATGACCGGGTAGCGGGGCTCGTAGGCGGCGAGGCGGGCGAGGATCGGGGCGGCCGCGTGGATGGCGTTGGAACCCATCCAGGAGCGTGCAGAGTGGGCTCGCTCGCCCGAGGTCTTCAGAAGGACGCGCAGGGTGCCCTGGCAGCCGCCCTCGACCTCGCCGTTCGAGGGTTCCAGCAGCACCGCGAAGTCGCCGGCCAGCCATTCGGGGCGGGCCTCGGCGACGTGCTTGAGGCCGTTGAGGTCGGCGGCGACCTCCTCGTTGTCGTAGAAGACGAAGGTCAGGTCGCGGTTGGGGGCCGGGACGGTGGCCGCGATGCGCAGCTGGACGGCGACGCCCGACTTCATGTCGCAGGTGCCGCAGCCCCACAGCACGCCGTCCGCGTCGAGGCGGGAGGGCACGTTCTCCGCGATGGGGACGGTGTCGATGTGACCGGCCAGGATCACACGTTCGGGGCGGCCGAGGTTCGTCCGGGCGATCACGTTGTTGCCGTACCGGTCGACCGTCAGGTGCGGGAGGGCGCGCAGCGCGCTCTCGACCGCGTCCGCGAGGGGCTTCTCGGTGCCGCTCTCGGAGGGGAAGTCGACGAGCTGCGCGGTGAGCGCGGCGGCGTCCAGCGTGAGGTCAAGCGAGGTGTCGGCCATGACCTCGACCCTAGCGCGCGCGATCCCGCGGGCGGGTTCACGGGCTTTCGCACCCGGGGGTGGGCGGCTCGTACTCTCCAGTATGTTGTACGCGTGCCAGAGCCGTCCCCCATCCGCCCCACGCGTCGCGGCCGTGTCCTGCGTTTCGTGTCGGGCCTGCTCATTCTGTGCGCCGTCGCGGCCTATCTCGTCGTCCAGTACGTCACCGGCGGCGGTGGCGCCGAGGGCTGCAAGGTCGTCTCGGGCCGAAGCGACGACGAGTCGTACCAGTTCACGCCCGAGCAGGCGGTGAACGCCGCGACGATCGCCGCCGTCGGCACCGGCCGTGGGATGCCCGAGCGGGCGGTGGCCATCGCCCTGGCCACCGCGATCCAGGAGTCCGGGCTGCTCAACATCAAGCATGGCGACCGGGATTCCCTCGGCCTGTTCCAGCAGCGGTCCTCGCAGGGCTGGGGCACCCCGAAGCAGATCCTGGACCCGGCCTACGCGGCGGGCATGTTCTACGCCCATCTGGCCAAGGTGCGCGACTACGAGACCCTGCCGCTGACGGTGGCCGCGCAGCGCGTGCAGCGCAGCGGTTACCCGGAGGCGTACGCCAAGCACGAGACCGACGCCACGCTGCTCGCGGCGGCCCTGACCGGGCAGGCGGCGGCCACGCTGACGTGCGACGGGCGCCCGGCGGCCACCACCGAGGCGGCGGCGACGGGCCCGGACGCGGTACGGACCGCGCTGGTACGGGACTTCGGGCGGGATGCGGTCGAGGAGGCCGGCGCCGAGGTGAGCCGGTCGGCCGCGCCGACTCCCACTCCCAGCGTGACCGCCACGGCGCACGGGCGGACCGTGACCGTGCCGGTGCCGGAGGGGAAGAAGACCGACAAGTCGGGGCGCACCGAGAGCGAGCGCGGCTGGCAGCTGGCGCACTGGGCGGTGGCCAACTCGTCGGCGCTGCACATCCAGCGGGTGTCGTACGCGGGCCGGGAGTGGGACGCCGGCAGCACGGACAGCCAGTGGCAGCCGGCGTCCGGCGCGCAGGGCGCGGGCGGCGCGGAGCAGTCCGCGGGCTCGGTGCGGATCGTGACCGGGCAGTAGTTCGGGGATTCCCTCCGGCGGGTCAGCCGGGACGCGAGGCGTGCGCGGTGTGCTCACGTTTTCGCACGGTCACTCGCGCATGCGTGAAATCCCTTGGGAGCGCTGGGACGTAAGGATTCCGCGGCGCCTTCGACAGGAGACCGTTTGCCCGTTTTTATCCACACCCGATAATGCGATGCGTTATCAATTCTTTACCTTGGGCCTCCGCAACCTTCGCGGCCTTCGAGCGGTAGTCACGGCGATCACGTTCCCTCCCGTCGAATGGAGCACCATGTCCCTCCCTCTGACCCGCCGGATCGCCCGTGCCGCGCTGCTCGTCGCAGCGGGGGCGGCTGCCGGGGTCGGTGCGGCCGGCTCCGCCGGCGCGGCCCCGAGCCTGCCGGCCACCCCGAACCTGGGCGGCCTGACCGCCCTGGACGGGGCGAACGTCGGCAACACCGCCGACGGTGCGGCGCAGACCGTCACCGGGGCTGTGGGCCACACCGGCGGCAAGGCCGTCGAGTCGGCGGTGCCGGCCGCGGGCAAGACCGGCGGCAAGACCGCCAAGAAGGCGGCGCCGGTGGTGCAGCACACCGCGGGCGACGCGGCGGGCTCCGCCGGTGGGCTGCTGGGTGACACGGCGTCCACCGCGACGAAGGGTGGGCTGCCGACGGGTGGGCTCGCCAAGGGGGGCCTGCCCGTCAAGGGTCTGCCGCTGGGGTGACTTGCCTGACCGGCAGCTGAAAGGGACCCGGGGTTTTCCCTGGGTCCCTTCCGTTGTGCTTCGGCTGCGGGTTGTGGGGGTCGTTCGCGCAGTTCCCCGCGCCCCTGAAGGGGCGCTCCAGCTGAGGCGCGTTTCAGGCGAGCCTCTCCACCGCCGCCCGCACCCGCTCGTCCGTCGCCGTGAGTGCCACGCGTACGAAGTTCTCGCCCGCCGCGCCGTAGAAGTCGCCGGGGGCCACCAGGATGCCCAGGTCCGCCAGGTGGGACACCGTCTGCCAGCAGGACTCGTCCCTTGTCGCCCACAGGTAGAGGCTTGCCTCGCTGTGCTCGATGCGGAAGCCGTGGGAGAGGAGGGCCTCGCGCAGGAGGCCGCGCCGGGCTGCGTAGCGCTCTCGCTGCTCGTGGACGTGGGTGTCGTCGGAGAGGGCCGCCACCACGGCCGCCTGGGTCGGGGCCGACGTCATCATGCCGCCGTGCTTGCGGATCTCCAGGAGGGGGCCGAGCACCGCTGGATCGCCGGCCAGGAAGGCCGCGCGGTAACCGGCGAGGTTGGATCGCTTGGAGAGGGAGTGGACGGCCACGATGCCGTCGTACGAGCCGCCGTTGACGTCCGGGTGCAGGACCGAGACCGGGTCGGCCTCCCAGCCGAGTTCCAGGTAGCACTCGTCGGAGAAGAGCAGGACGCCGTTGGCGCGGGCCCACGCGACGATCTCCGTGAGTTCCCGCTTCGACAGGACCTTGCCGGTCGGGTTGGACGGGGAGTTCAGCCAGAGCAGCTTCAGGCCGGCCGGGTCCAGGTCGCGCGGGTCGTCGTAGACCTCGTGGCCGGCGCGGGCGAGGCGGGCGCCGACCTCGTAGGTGGGGTAGGCGAGGCGCGGGTGGGCGACCCGGTCACCGGGGCCGAGGCCGAGCTGGGTGGGGAGCCAGGCGACGAGTTCCTTGGAGCCGACGATAGGCAGGACGTGGCGGTGGGTGACGTCCCGGGCGCCGAGGCGGCGCGTGACCCAGCCGGTGATCGCGTCGCGCAGCGCCGGGGTGCCCCAGACCGTGGGGTAGCCGGGCGAGTCGGCCGCGTCGATCAGGGCCTTCTGGATCAGGTCGGGGACCGGGTCCACCGGGGTGCCGACCGACAGGTCGACGATGCCGTCCGGGTGCGCCGCTGCCGTCTTCTTGTACGGTTCCAGCTTGTCCCAGGGAAAGGTGGGCAGACGGTCGGAGACTGCGGACACGGTTGCTTGCTCACTTTCTTCGGTACGACCGGTACGGCAAACGCCTCGGCCCCGTACGGCGCCGATCGGGCGTGATCAGGCCGTACGGGACCGAGGCGGCACGGTGGTGCGGCGGGCCGCCGGTGCGGACTACTCGGCCTGCGGGGGCAGCGCGGCGATGAACGGGTGGTCCCGCTCGATCAGGCCCAGCTTGCTGGCGCCGCCCGGGGAGCCGAGGTCGTCGAAGAACTCGACGTTGGCCTTGTAGTAGTCCTTCCACTCCTCCGGGGTGTCGTCCTCGTAGAAGATCGCCTCGACCGGGCAGACCGGCTCACAGGCTCCGCAGTCGACGCATTCGTCCGGGTGGATGTACAAGGACCGCTGGCCCTCGTAGATGCAGTCGACCGGGCACTCTTCGATGCACGCCTTGTCCTTCACGTCGACACAAGGCTGCGCGATGACGTAGGTCACGCTGTCGTTCCTCCTCGATTGGGCGCTGGCGGGCCTCCGTAGGCTCCGCCGCCTGGCGCGCGGGGGCGCGGCGTCGTCGATGCCCGCCCCTAGTATCTCCGTTCCTGGGCATGATCCGAACAGGAGGGGTGAACTGACCAGTGGAAATCTCGGCCGCAGGACGCTTCGAGGTCCGTATCACCACTGCTGACGTGGGTAAACGAGTATCGGTGCGCCGTTTGACCGGAAATGGTGTCGGCGCGGAGAAGTTCACCGACACGGTGGGTGTTCTCACATCATGGGACGACGACGGCATGCTGACGATCACACGGCGGGACGGGGAGATCGTCCGGATACCGGAGTCCACGCTGGTGGCGGCGAAGGTGGTGCCGGCCGCTCCGGCACGTCGGCGGGGGCCCGCGGCCTCGTACCCGGAACTCGCGCGGGTCGCGTCGCGCGGCTGGCGGCCGGTGGAGAGCGAGCGGCTCGGCGAGTGGGAGTTGCGGGCGGCCGCCGGGTTCACCCGGCGGGCGAACAGCGTTCTGCCGCTCGGTGATCCCGGGCTGCCGCTGGACGCGGCGCTGACGGCCGTACGGCGGTGGTACGGCGCACGGGGGCTGCCCGCCTACGTGCAGACCGCGACCGGCGCCGAGGGCACGCAGGAGCCGTTGTGCGCGGAGCTGGAGCGGCGCGGATGGGTGCGTGAGGTGAGCTCGGAGCTGTGGACCGGGGGGCTGGCGCCGGTGGCGGACCGGGCGGCGGGGGCCGGGGTGGTGCTCTCCCGGGAGGCGGGCGAGGACTGGCTGGCGCGGTACCAGCGCAAGGGCGTGAGCGAGATCGCGCTCAAGGTGCTGGGGGGAGGGCCGTCGGTGTGGTTCGCGACCGTGCCCGGCGAGCCCTCGGGAGCCACCCCCGCGGCCATCGGGCGGCTGGTGGTGGACGGCCGGTGGGCCGGGTTCGCCGCCGTCGAGGTGGATCCGGGGCTGCGGCGGCGGGGGCTGGCCACCGAGGTCATGGCCGCGCTCGCGCGGCGGGCGCTGGAGGAGGGCGCGTCGGCGGCCTGGCTCCAGGTGGAGACCGGCAACGAGGGGGCGCGGGCGCTCTACCGGCGGCTGGGCTTCGCGGCGCATCACGCGTACCACCACTACCGGGCACCGGAGGCGGACGGCTCCTGAATCCGGGAGCCGAGGCGGTACCGATCATTCCGAAGGGGCACGAAACAGCTATGGCTTCCGCTCAGCCGCATCCACGTCCGCCGTCGTCGGGTCGCGCCGCCGAGGTACGGCGGCGGTTCGCCGAGGAGGCGCGGTCCGAGCGGCCCGACCTGGCGACGCTGTGCCTGCTGCTGGGCGCGGTGGCGGACGGCTCGCTGGACGAGGCCGGGATCGACGCGGCGCAGATGGGCCTGGACCGGCTGGCCGGGCAGCTGCCGTACCGGCCGGGCGGGCCGCACGCCTGGGCGACGGCGGCGCACCGGCTGCTGGGCGAACGGTTCGGGTTCCGGGGGGCCGCCGCGGACTACCAGCGGCTGGAGTCCTCGCTGCTGCACGAGGTGCTGCGGCGCCGGCGCGGGCTGCCGATCCTGCTGTCCGTGGTGTGGCTGGAGGTCACGCGGCGGGCGGGGGCGCCGGTGTACGGGGTCGCGCTGCCGGGACACTTCGTGGTCGGGTTCGGGACGGCGGAGGAGCAGGTGCTGGCCGACCCGTTCGACGGCGGGCGGGTGCTGACCGGGGCGGACGCCGAGCTGCTGGTGGTGGGGGCGGCCGGGGTGCCGCTGGAGCCGGCGATGCTGGAACCGGCGGATCCCCTGGACGTCGTACGGCGGATTCTCAACAACGTGCGGTCGTGGGCGGCGGCTCGTCCGGAACGGTCGGATGTGGGCCTGTGGGCGGTGGACCTGTCCCTGCTGCTGCCGTCGCATCCCGCCCGACTGCGGTACGAGCGGGCACGGTTGCTGGTCGAGCGGGGTGACTTCGTCGACGGGGCCGAGGAGTTGGAGGAGTACGCCGAGCTGATCGACGTGGTCGACGAAGGTGCGGCGGAGAAGGTCCGGGGGGAGGCTCGCGCGGCGCGGGCCCGTCTCAACTGAGGCAGTTCGTGAGCCGGTTCGCCGTAGCGATGGCGGTGCATGGGCGGCCGCGGCTGTGTGGGGGCTCGTCGCGCGGTTCCCCGCGCCCCCCCCGGGGCGGCTGCCGGGGCCGGGGCCTGCAGGGCACCGCCGGGCTCTCCGGTCCGCCGCGACGCCGATCAGCCGAGCCGGCGTGGTCCGGCGGTGTCCGGCCGGCCGCACCTCCTGACCGGCTACAGCCAGCCCTTCTCCCGCGCGATCCGCACCGCTTCCGCCCTGTTGCGTACCGCGAGCTTCTGGATGGCCGTCGAGAGGTAGTTGCGGACCGTCCCCTGGGAGAGGTGCAGTGCTGCCGCCAGCTCCGCGTTCGTCGAGCCGTCGGCTGCCGCGCGCAGGACCTCGCGCTCGCGGTCGGTGAGGGGGTTGGCGCCCTCGGCGAGAGCGGCTGCCGCGAGGGTGGGGTCGATGACGCGTTCGCCGGCGAGGACCTTGCGGACGGCCTCGGCGAGCTGGGCGGCGGGGGCGTCCTTGACGAGGAAGGCGTCGGCACCCGCCTCCATCGCGCTGCGCAGATAGCCGGGGCGGCCGAAGGTGGTGAGGACGACCAGCTTCACGGCGGGCAGCGCCTTGTGGAGCTGCGCCGCCGCCTCGATGCCCGTGCAGCCCGGCATCTCGATGTCGAGCAGGGCCACGTCGACGGCGTTCGCCCGAGCCGCGGCCAGCACCTCGTCGCCGCGCGCGACCTGGGCCACGACCTCGATGTCGTCCTCCAGGCCCAGCAGGGCGGCCAGCGCCTCACGGACCATCGACTGGTCCTCGGCGAGGAGGACCTTGATCGTGCTGCTCATGCCCCGGATCCTACGGCCACGCCGGAGCCGAGCGGGACCCGGGCGACCAGCCGGAAACCACGCTTCACACGACCCGCCTCCAGCGTGCCGCCCGCCTTCTCCAGGCGCTCGGTGAGCCCGGTGAGCCCGTTGCCGGGGCCCTTGCCGGAGCCGCCCGAACCGTTGTCCTCGACGGCGAGTTCGAGGACCGGCCCGTCCAGGGTCTGACGGCGCAGCAGCTCCACCGTGCAGACGCCGGCCCCGCTGTGCCGCACGACGTTGGTGATCGCCTCCCGCAGCGCCCACGCGAGGGCCGCCTCGCCGTCGTCGGACACGCCGGCGAGGTCGGGGTCGGCCGGGACCTCGGCGGTGACCGCGGCGGCGGTCAGGGCCACCTGGGCGCCCGCGAGTTCGGCGGCGAGCCGGGGCCGCCGGTAGCCGGTGACCGCCTCCCGGACGTCCACCAGGGCCTGGCGGCTGACCTGTTCGATGTCGGAGACCTGCTGAGCCGCCTTGTCGGGGTGGTCCGGGAGCATCCGGCCCGCCAGCTCGCTCTTCAGCGTGATCAGGGAGAGCGAATGGCCCAGCAGGTCGTGCAGGTCGCGGGCGAGCCGCAACCGCTCCTCGTTCGCGGCCAGTTGGGCGACGGTGGCCCTGGCCTTGCGCAACTCGACAGTGGTGGCGACGAGTTGCCGGATGCCGGTCATGGAGTAGCCGACCAGGAGCACCACCAGGAACAGGCCCCAGGCCTCGTCCAGGTCGCGGGCGTGCCACCCCGCCAGCATCATGGCGGCCGTGGTGGCGGGGATCGTCCAGTAGGCGACGCGCAGCGGGAAGGTGACCCCGCACATCACGGAGACGTACACGAACAGGCCGAGCCAGGAGCTGCCGAGGCTGAAGGCGAGGACGACCGCGAGCACCCACTGCACGGCGACCGCGACGCTGACGATCCCGCCGCGGAACGGCCGGCCCATCTGGCGGAAGACGATGGTCAGGTAGATCCCGACGAAGGCCGCCAGGCCGGCCCAGCCGGCCACCGTGGCACCGGTGGTGTGGTGGCCGGCGGTCAGGTCGCCGACCGGGGAGGCCAGAAAGACCAGCCAGGGCAGGACCCACACCAGCTTGCGCAGCGCCTCGCCCCGGTTGCGGGGCGGCCGGCCGATGCGCACCAGCCGGTCCGCCCGTGCTTCCTCGTCGGGCCGCAGGTCTTCCGTCATCGCGCTCACGCCTTCAGCGTGTCCTTCCGGTACAGCCACGCCGCGCCGCCGACGAAGAGGGCGAAGAAGACGACGAGGATGGCGATGTCCTGGGCTTTGGGGGCCTGGCTCTGTTCGATGGCCCGCCCGAGTGCAGCGTACGCGTGCGTGGGCAGCCACTTCGCGATGTCCTGGAGCCAGGCCGGGAAGGAGGAGGACGGCCACCACAGGCCGCCGAGGATCGACAGGCCGAAGTAGGTGATCATCGTGATCGGGCGGACCGCGTCACCACTCGCCAGGTACCCGATGGCGACGCCGAGCGCGGCGAAGACCAGGCTGCCGGCCCAGATCGCGCCGGTGAGCGCGAACCACTGCCAGGCGTCGAGACGTACGTGCTTCACGGACGCGGCGACCAGGAAGACGACCACGATGGACGGCAGGCTCACCACGGCGGCGCTGGCGGTCTTGGCGAGGACGTAGCCGCGCCCGGGCAGGGTGGTCAGCCGCAGCTGCCGTACCCAGCCGCTCTCGCGCTCCTTGGCGATGCGTTCGCTGTTGCCCATCAGGACGGCGGTCAGGGCACCGAAGGAGGCCATCGACACCATGACGTAGGCGGCGACGGACAGGCCGGAGTTGTCGACGGTCCGGCTGGTGCCGCCCTGGCCGGCGACCAGCAGGAAGATGATCGAGGGGTAGATCACCGAGAAGAACAGGAACTTGCGGTTGCGCAGGGCGCGGGCGAGCTCCAGCCTGATCAGGGCGTTCATGACTGCGTGACCTCCTTGGCCTCCTCGGCCTCCGTGATGGCGACGAACGCCTGCTCCAGGCCGAGCCCGGCGACTTCGAGGTTGCGGGGGTAGACGCCGAGGCCGTACAGCGCGTGGACGGTGGCGTCGGCGTCGGACGACTGCATGCGGACGGTCTGGCCGCTTACGTCGACGACGGTGAGGAAGGGCAGCGCCCGCAGCGCGGCCTCGTCGATCTCGCCCTCCAGGTCGAAGGAGATCCGCCGCGCGCCCGCCTTGGCCTTGATCTCGGCGGCCGTGCCGTCGGCGAGCAGCCGGCCCCGGTGCAGCACCAGCACCCGGTCGGCGATGGCGTCGGCCTCTTCGAGGTAGTGGGTGGCGAACAGGACGGTACGGCCCTGGTCGGCCTGTTCGCGCATGGTGGCCCAGAACGCCTGGCGGGCGGAGACGTCCATGCCGGTGGTCGGCTCGTCCAGGACGATCAGGTCGCTGTCACCGGCGGTGGCGAGGGCGAAACGGACCCGCTGGGACTGGCCGCCGGAGAGCTTGTTGACCTTGCGGTCGGCGATCTGCGAGATGCCCGCGCGGGCGAGGACGTCGGTGACCTTGTACGGCTTCGGGTGCAGATCGCAGGCCAGCTTGACCAGTTCCTGGACGGTGACCTCGTCCATCAGGCCGCCGCTCTGCAGCATCGCGCCGACGCGCCCGGCGACGATGGCCTCCCGCGGGCTCAGGCCGAAGACGCTGACCGTGCCGGCGTCGGCCTGCTTGAGGCCGAGCAGCAGGTCGAGCGTGGTCGACTTGCCCGCGCCGTTGGGCCCGAGCAGGGCCACGGTCTCCCCCGGGTGCAGCCGCAGCGAGAGCCCGTCGACGGCCCGCACGTTCCCGTAGGTCTTGCTCACTTGGTCGAACCCGACCACCACCGGGGTCCCGGTGGCCGTCGTCGCCGCTGTCGTTGTCATGCGTCCATGCTGGCCGGGCGGGCGGGGGCACGGGCAGTGTCGGGCGTCCGGAGAGCCGCATGACAGATGTCATGAACAGCGCCTGACAAGCGCGAGGGGGCACCCGGTGATCGCCGGGCGCCCCGCTGCGGGCTCAGGTCAGCTGGGGTTGGTGTCGATGACTCCGATGCGCTGCGCCGCCGTCTTGCCGACCAGCGCCTTGCGCAGCGCAGAAGCGACATCCTGCGGGGTGACAGCCGTCTTCTGGCCGGTGCCGCGGGTGATCAGCACGCCGTCGAAGGTGCTGCCGTACGCCTCCTTGAGCGCCTCCAGGTTGTACGTCTCCACCAACTTGCCGTCGACGGCCTTGAAGCCGAGGATCTTGGGCAGTGAAAGGGAGCCGAACTGGATGCTGTGCACCGCGTCGGTCTGGATGGTGACCCGTTCTGACATCGCCGGCTCCGCGAAGGCCTTCATCTCGCGGTCGACCTCCGCGTTGGAGACCGTCGGCTGCACGGTGGTCGTCGGCACGCTCACCGCGGAGGCGGTGCCGGTCTCGACCATCGTCTCGTACGCCTGCTCGACCGCCTTCATCGAGCCGGCCGCGTCGATGCCCTTGCCCGCCTTGCCGTACACCGCGACGGCCTTGCCGGAGGTGAACTTGATCGTGCCCTCGGTGACCGAGCCGGAGCTGCCGCCGAGGTCCTTGAGGGCGGCCTGGAGCTTCTCCTCGTCGACCGGCATGACAGGGGCGACGACCCGCTTCTGGCCGAACAGGGAGCCGACCACGGAGACCGGGTTGTAGTCGCTCTTGGCGGCCGCCTCGACGGTGTTCTGCATGTCGAACTGCAGACCTGCCTGGTCCGGCGGCAGCGAGACGGTCTTGCCGTCGACCGACAGCTTCAGCGGCTTGTGCACGTTCTTGCCGAACGCGTCGTCGAGCTTCTTGACCGCGTCGTCACGGGTGCCGCCGCCGATGTCGACGCCGAGCACGGTGGTGCCCTTGGGCACGTCGGAGTGGTTCATGAGCAGCCCGGCGCCGTAGAGGCCGACACCGGCGACCACCACGACACCGCCGAGCAGCGGCAGCTTGCCACGCTTCTTCTTGGCCTTCGCCTTGCCCTTGCCCTTGGCCTCGGCCGGGGGCGGCGAGACCGGCTCGGGCAGCTTCGGGGGCGTGTGCGGCAGCGGCCCGTCGGTGCGGGTACCCGGCGCGAACGGGGACTTGGCGCCCGGCGGCACGACCGGGACGCCGCTGGTGACGGTGTGCCCGGACACGTTCTCGGCCGGGGTGCCGTAGCCGGGCATGCCCGGTTCGGGGGCGGGCTTCTGCGGGGTGAGGATCGCGGTGTCGTCGCTCAGACCGCCGCCGGGGACGGCGAGTCCGGGACCGCCGGGGGTGGTGCTCGCGCCGGGTCGGCCGTGGCCGCCGCGGGCGCGCGGGCCACCGGGACCGCCGGGGCCGGCCGGGCCGCCGCCGGGACCCGCGGGGCCGTTCGGGGTGCCGAACGGCTCGCCGCCGTTGAAGGCCCCGCCCGCCGGGCCGCCGGGGCCGCCCTGGCCGCCGAAGGGTTCGCCGCCGTTGGCCGGCGGGACGAACGGGCCGTCACCGGTGACCGGGCCGCCGGTGGGGCCCGCCGGGCCCTGTGGGCCGCCGAGGCCGCCCGGACCGCCCGGCCCGTTGAAGCCGCCGGGGCCGTTGAAGCCGCTGGGGCCGGCCGGGCCGCCGCCGGGCGCGCCGGGTCCGGCCTGGGCGCCGTTCTGGCCGCCGTTGTCGGAGAAGTAGGGCAGGTCGTCGCGGCCGCCCTTCGCGCCGCCCCGGGAGCCGCCGAGCGGGCCCGCGGCGAGCGCCTCGGTCACGTCGAAGGAGCCGGTGCCGCCACCGTGGCCGGGAGCCACCGGCCCGCCGGTCGCACCCGTGGGCAGCCCCGCGCCGTTGGTCGCGCCGGGCCGGGACCCGCCGGGCACGCTCATGGAGCCGACGACACCGCCCGGACGGCCGCCGCCCGCACGCGCACCGCCCTGGGTCGCCGGGCCGCCGGACGGCGGGCCGGCCGGCGTCGCGCCGTTGCCCGCCGCGGCGGGCGAACCGGTGGGCGTTCCGGCGCCGTTGGTGGCGCCGCCGCGCGGACCGCCCTTGGCGGGGGCGGACTTGCGTGGCGCGAACCACTCGCTGGCCTTCTCCTCGGCGGCCGGCGTGGCCGCCTGCTCGGGAGCGGGCGGTTCGACGGTGCCGGTGGACATGGCGGTACCCGCCGGCCGTGCGTGCGTGCCGGTCTCCTCGCCCGCGCCGCCGACGCCGGCCGCGGCGCCCTCGACATCCGCGACGGGGGTACGGACGACCACGGGCGGAATCGGCCGGGAACCGGGGATGTTGATCCGGATCCGAGTCGTCAGCGTGGTCTCGGTCTTGCGTTCCTCCGGCTGCGCGGCCGAACGGGCCGCGCCCGTGGCGTCGTCGGAAGCCATGGGGGTCCCGTACGGCGGCGTGCCGGAGGGGTATGCGGATCCACCGCGCCCGTTGGGCCCGGAGGACGGAGTGTCAGTTTCACGACTCAAGGCAGGTTCTCCCGGTTGGCTCCACCGCCCGTGACGACCTTGCTCGGGCGGTTCGGCGGCGCGCACCACCATACTGGCCACTTCTGACGCTTATCCCATGACCGCTGGGGAAACCCACACCGGACTCGCACGGGCGCCCCACGGCGAAGCGGTACGTCACTTGCCAAGTCGGGCGTCGTCCGCTTGAGGTTGCCGCCCCAAACCCATTGTGGCGCAGATCACAGCCAACGCCATGCCGCCGAGCAGGAAGAGGTACGAGCCGCCTCCCGCGCCGAACAGGAAGTCACCTTCCGGCCTGCTGGCGGTGAGAAAGATGACGGCGACGACCCAGCCGAAGGCGGGTGCGACGGCCCCGGAGCGGCTCGCCACGGCCCTGGCCCCGCCGAGGAAGAGCCCGGCGGCGCCGGCCAGGGCGAGCAGGAGCCCGCCCGGGAACCAGCCGGCCTGGACGAGGGCCCCGGCGATCCCGACCACGGCTCCGAGCACGACCAGCCCGAGGAGGGCCGCGACCCGCCCGGCCGAGGGTGCCTGCAACGGTTGCGCGAGCATCGCCCCGCGGCCACCGGAACTCATGACGCCTCCCCGAGGCCCGCGAAGAGATCGGTCTCGCGCGGCGCACCGGGCTCGCCGCCCACCAACTCGTAGTACTCCGTGGTGAACACGGGCTGCGCCAGCTCGTTGGAGAGCGCGAAGTAGCGGGCGCCGTGCGGTGCCACCTCGACCTGGGTGGCGTGGGCGGCCATCGCGGCTGTCTTCGCACCGGCGTACGCGGCGCCGTCGATCTCGGTGGTGATCCGGCCGTCCGCGACCACGCCCGGCACGTCGTCGACGGCGGCGGACTTGGCGAAGGGCAGCGCCGGCAGGTCCTCCTGGAGGCGGGCGAAGGCGGCCTCGGCGACCGTGCGCGGGACGCGGTTCCAGTACACCTTGGCGACGCGGTGGCCGGCGTCGGCGGCGAGCTCGACGGCTCTCATGGCGACACGGTGGGCCTGGATGTGGTCCGGGTGGCCATACCCGCCGTTGTCGTCGTAGGTGACGAGGACCTGGGGGCGGGTCTCCAGGATCACCTCGGCCAGGTGCCCGGCGGCCTCGTCGAGGTCGGCCTGCCAGAAGCAGTCGGGTGTGTCGTTGTCGGGCAGACCCATCATTCCGGAGTCGCGGTAGCGGCCGGCGCCGCCGAGCAGCCGGAAGTCGCCGACGCCGAGCTCGCGCAGGGCGGCGGTGAGCTCGCCCAGCCGGTACTCGCCCAGCGCGGGGCCGGTGAGATGCCGCAGCTCGGGCGGGATCACCTCGCCGCCCTCGCCGAGGGTGCAGGTGACCAGCGTCACATGGGCACCCTGGGCCGCGTAGCGGGCCATGGTGACGCCGTTGTTGATCGACTCGTCGTCCGGGTGCGCGTGCACGAGCAACAGACGCCGGGAGGGCAGTTCCGTCATGTGCCCACCCTACGAAACGCCGCCGACAGTGCCGCGCAGCCCCGGTCTCGACGGGGTCAGAACTTGATGCTGCCGATCATGCTGGCGACATTGGTCGTCAGGTCGCTGATCGTCGGTGCGACGGTAGAGGAGGCGAGATAGAAACCGAGCAGCATGCACACCACGGCATGACCGCCCTTCAGACCCGACTTCTTGATCAACAAGAAGACGATGATCGCCAGCAGCACCACCGCCGAAATCGAGAGTGCCACGGCGGCTCACCTCCAAAGATCCCAGGGACGCGGGGGGTTCGGACTATGGGGGTTGTAGATCGGTACAGCAACTCCATGCGCAAGCCAGCAGGTTCATACCCACCTGGCGGTAGTGATCATAACTATGCGTGCTCGCGCATCGCTCGGCGCACGGCCGCACAAGGGGGCGCATGGCCAATATGGTCGGGGCATGACGACCGAGGCTGTCTCATTCCCCCGCCGGCACGCCCGCACCCTGCGTTTCACGCTCGGCGCGCCGCGCGCGTTCACCGTGGCCCCCGACGGCTCCCGCGTGGCGTTTCTGCGCTCCGGTTCCGGCACCGACCGCGCCAACTCCCTCTGGGTTCTCGATGTGCCGAGCGGCGAGGAGCGCCTCGCGGCGGACCCGCGCACCCTGCTCAGCGGCGCCGAGGAGCATCTCTCGCCCCAGGAGCGGGCCCGTCGTGAACGCAGCCGTGAGGGCGGCGCCGGCATCGTCGGCTACGCCGCCGACGGGGCCCTGGAGCTGGCGTCTTTCGCCTTGTCAGGGCGGCTTTTCACGGCCGAGCTCAGGGCCGGCACGGCACGCGAACTCACCGTCCCCGGACCGGTGATCGACCCGCGCCCGTCCCCCGACGGCCGGCATGTCGCGTACGTCACGGAGGGCGCCCTGCGCGTGGTGGGCGCCGAGGGTGAGGGCGACCGGGCGCTCGCGGAGCCGGAGTCGGAACAGGTCACCTACGGATTGGCCGAGTTCATCGCGGCCGAGGAGATGGGGCGCACCCGCGGCTTCTGGTGGTCGCCGGCCTCCGACCGGCTGCTCGTCGCGCGCGTGGACGACACGCCGGTACAGCGGTGGTGGATCGCCGACCCCGCCCACCCGGAGCGTGAGCCACATCATGTCGCCTACCCGGCAGCGGGCACCGGGAACGCGGACGTACGCCTGTTCGTGCACGACCTCGACGGGAAGCGCACCGAGGTCTCCTGGGACCGGGCGCGCTATCCGTACGTGGCGCATGTGCACTGGTCAGAAGCGGGTGCACCGCTGCTGCTCGTACAGGCGCGCGACCAGCGCAGCCAGCTGTTCCTGGCCGTGGATCCGGGGTCGGGGGCGACCCGGATGGTGCACGCCGACGAAGATCCAACATGGCTGGAACTGTTCGGTGGAGTGCCCTGCTGGAGCCCCTCCGGACAGCTGGTCCGGATCGCCGACGAGGGTGGCGCCCGGGTCCTCGCGGTGGGTGAACGGCCGCTCACGGGACCCCAGTTGCACATCCGTGCGGTTCTCGATGTCACCACCGATGACGTGCTGGTTTCCGCGTCCGCCGGCGAGGAGGCCGAGTCCCCCGAGATCGGCGAGGTACACGTCTACCGCGTGAACGAGCTCGGCGTGGAGCGCGTGTCGCAGGAGCCCGGCGTGCACACGGCGGTGCGCGCCGGGGGCGTGACCGTACTGGTCTCCGCCACGCCGGACAGCCCGGGCACCCGCACGCAGGTACTGCGCGAGGGAAAGCGCCTGGCGACTGTCACCTCGTACGCCGAAGACCCCGGTTTGTCCCCGCGCGTGACGCTCACCGAGGGGGGCGCACGCCGAATTCCGTGCGCCGTGCTTATGCCACGGGACTACCACGGCGACACTCCCCTTCCGGTTCTGCTCGACCCCTACGGCGGTCCGCACGGCCAGCGGGTGGTCGCCGCACACAACGCCCACCTGACCTCCCAGTGGTTCGCCGACCAGGGCTTCGCGGTGATCGTCGCCGACGGCCGGGGCACCCCGGGCCGCTCCCCCGCCTGGGAGAAGTCCATCAAGGACGACGTCGCGGCGACCGTCCTCCAGGACCAGGTGGACGCCCTCCAGGCGCTCGCCGCCGACTTCCCTCTCGACCTGACCAAGGTGGCCATCCGCGGCTGGTCCTTCGGCGGCTACCTCGCCGCCCTCGCGGCCCTGCGCCGCCCCGACGTCTTCCACACGGCGGTGGTCGGCGCCCCGGTGACCGACCTGCGCCTGTACGACACCCACTACCAGGAGCGCTACCTCGGCGACCCCGGCGAGCAGCCGGAGGTCTACCGCCGCAACTCGGTGATCGACGACGCGGGCCTGGTCGACGCGGCCGAACCCCACCGCCCGATGATGATCATCCACGGCCTGGCGGACGACAACGTGGTGGTCGCCCACTCCCTGCGCCTGTCCAGCGCCCTGCTGGCCGCGGGCCGCCCGCACGAGGTCCTCCCGCTGTCGGGCGTGACCCACATGACTCCGCAGGAACAGGTGGCGGAGAACCTCCTGCTGCTCCAACTGGACTTCCTGAAGAGGACGTTGGGCCTGGCGCCCCTTTAGGGGCGCGGGGAACTGCGCGTCAAGCCCCCACCGGCCCGCAGATCCCCTTCGGCCGCACCCAGCGGAGCGAACGGCAACGGGCCGGGACGACATGGCGCGTCCCGGCCCGTTTACGGCACCCGCACGGCCGTACGCTGAAAAGCGTGCCGCGTCCGTATATCGAGACCGGGTCAGAGAAGTTGCCTATGTGTTAACGCAATTGGCCCACATATGCCCCGCTACGCACCCCCGTTACCAAGATCGTCCACCGTCTCCCCGGCCGGCTCCTCCGGAGGAACCACCCGCTTCTCCTCCGCGAAGTGGCAGGCGGAGTCATGGGCGGCCGGCCCCGGCGCGAGCCGGAAGACGGCCGGCACCGCGAGCAACGGCACCTCCAGCGCGCACCGCTCCTCGGCCTTCCAGCACCGCGTGCGGAACCGGCACCCCGACGGAATGTTCGTCGGCGACGGGACGTCCCCGCTCAGGATGATCCGCTCCCGGTGCTCCCGCGCCTCCGGGTCCGGTACCGGCACCGCGGAGAGCAGTGCCTGGGTGTAGGGGTGGGTCGGGTGCTCGTAGATCTCCTCGTCCGTGCCGATCTCCACGATCCGCCCGAGGTACATCACCCCGACCCGGTCCGAGATGTGCCGCACGATCGACAGGTCGTGGGCGATGAAGACGTACGACAGGTCGAAGTCGTTCTGGAGCCGGTCGAGCAGGTTGATCACCTGGGCCTGCACGGAGACGTCGAGCGCGGACACCGGTTCGTCGGCGACGATCACCTCGGGACGCAGCGCGAGCCCCCGCGCGATGCCGATGCGCTGCCGCTGGCCGCCGGAGAACTGGTGCGGATAGCGGTTGATGTACTCGGGGTTGAGCCCCACCACGTCCAGCAGCTCCCGCACCCGCTGGCGCCGGTCGCCCTTGGGAGCCGCCTCGGGATGGATCTCGTACGGCTCCCCGATGATGTCGCCGACGGTCATCCGGGGGTTGAGGGAGGTGTAGGGGTCCTGGAAGACCATCTGGATGTTGCGGCGGACCGCTTTGAGCGCACGGCCGCTCAGCTTCGTGATGTCCTCGCCCTTGTACTTGATCAACCCCGCCGTCGGCCGCTCAAGGTTGACGAGCATCTTGGCAACTGTTGACTTGCCGCAGCCGGACTCCCCGACGATACCGAGGGTCTCCCCTTTGTTGAGCACGAAGTCGACACCGTCAACAGCCTTGACGGCACCGATCTGCTTCTTGATCAAGATGCCCCGGGTCAGGGGGTAGTACTTGACCAGTCCACTGACTTCCAGGATCGGCTCAACCACCCTGTCAACCATTGAGGCACTCCCTCCAGAAGTGGCAGGCGCTGCCCCGGTGCTGATCCACCTCGTACAACGGTGGTTCGTCGGTGCGGCAGACGTCCTGGGCCATCGGGCAGCGCGGGTTGAAGGCGCACCCCGGAGGGATGTTCATCAGGTTGGGCGGCAGGCCCTTGATGGCGTAGAGCTCCTGGCCCTTCTGGTCGAGGCGCGGGATGGAGTCGAGGAGCCCGCGCGTATAGGGGTGGGCCGGCGCCTTGTAGATGTCGTGCACGGGCGCGGACTCGACGATCCGCCCCGCGTACATCACGGCGATACGGTCCGCCACGTCCGCGACCACGCCCAGGTCGTGGGTGATCAGGATCAGCCCCATGTGGTACTCGCGCTGCAGCTCCGCGAGCAGGTCCATGACCTGGGCCTGCACGGTCACGTCCAGGGCGGTCGTCGGTTCGTCGGCGATGATGAGCGCCGGTTCCAGGGCCAGCGCCATGGCGATCATGATGCGCTGGCGCATGCCCCCGGAGAACTGGTGCGGATAGTCCCGGACCCGCTGGGCGGCGCCCGGGATCCGCACCCGGTCCATCAGCTCGACCGCCCTGGCCCGCGCGTCCTTCTTCGACATCCCCCGGTGCACGACGAACATCTCGCCGAGCTGGTCGCCCACGCTCAGCACCGGGTTCAGCGCCGACAGCGCGTCCTGGAAGATCATCGCCATCTCGGCGCCCCGGATGCTCCTTCTCTCCTCTTCTTTCAGTTTCAGCAGGTCGCGGCCCCTGAAGAGGATCTCGCCCCCGCCGATCCGCCCGGGCGGCGTGTCGAGGATCCCCATCACGGCCTGCGCGGTCACGGACTTCCCGGACCCCGACTCGCCCAGCACGGCCAGCGTCTCGCCGGCGTCGACGGCGTACGAGACGCCGTTGACCGCCTTCGCCACCCCGTCCCGGGTCCGGAACTCCACATGCAGATCGCGTACTTCGAGCAGCATGTCGCCGGCTCACCTCAGCTTCGGGTCGAGGGCGTCGCGCACCGCGTCGCCGAGCATGATGAAGGCCAGGACGGTGAGCGCGAGCGCCCCGGAGGGCCACAGCAGCGCGTGCGGGGCGTTGCGGATGTAGGGCGAGGCGGCGGAGATGTCGATGCCCCAGGAGACGCTGGGCGGCTTCAGGCCGACGCCGAGGTACGACAGGGTCGCCTCCAGGGCGATGTAGGTGCCGAGCGCGATGGTCGCCACGACGATCACGGGGGCGACGGCGTTCGGCGCGATGTGCCGCAGCAGGATGCGGGAGTTGGAGGCGCCGAGGGCGCGGGCGGCCTGGACGTAGTCGTTCTGCCGGGCGGTGATCACCGAGCCGCGGGCGATCCGGGAGATCTGGGGCCAGCCGAGCAGCACCATGAACCCGATGACCGGCCAGACCGTATTGCTCGTCACCACCGAGAGGAGGACGAGACCGCCGAGGACGACCGGGATCGCGAAGAAGACGTCGGTGATCCGGGACAGCACCGAGTCCCAGAACCCGCCGAAGAACCCGGCGAGCCCGCCGAGCACCGACCCGAGCAACGCGACCCCGAGCGTGGCGCAGACTCCCACCGTGACGGACGTACGGGCGCCGTACACGGTCCGCGTGTAGACGTTGCAGCCCTGGCCGTCGTACCCGAAGGGAGCGCCCGGCTGGGAGCCCTCCTGGGCCTTGGCGAGGTCGCACGAGAGGGGGCTGCCGGAGGCGATCAGGGACGGCCACAGGGAGATGACGACGAGGAAGAGGATGACGAGGGCGGAGACGATGAAGACCGGGTTGCGGCGCAGGTCCCGCCAGGCGTCGGACCAGAGCGAGCGAGGCTTGGCCGCCGGGCCGGTGCCCAGCGGTCCGCCCGGTGTCCTCTCCAGCGTCTGCGCCTCGCTCGTCGCGAGGTCCATCGCCCCGCCCGCACCGGTCCCCGCGATCGCCCGGTCGGGCTCGAACGGCTGCTCAGGCATAGCGGATCCTCGGGTCGAGTACGGCGTAGAGCAGGTCCACCAGGAGGTTGGCCACCAGGAACACCAGGACCAGCACGGTCACGAACCCCACCACGGTCTGGGTGTTCTGCCGCAGGATCCCCTGGTAGAGCTGGTAGCCGACGCCGTGGATGTTGAAGATCCGCTCGGTGACGATCGCGCCGCCCATGAGCGCGCCGATGTCGGTGCCGATGAAGGTGACGACGGGGATGAGGGAGTTGCGCAGCAGGTGCCGGGTGATGACCCGGCTGCGGGGCAGGCCCTTGGCGACCGCCGTACGGACGTAGTCGCTCCGTTTGTTCTCGGCGATGGAGGTGCGGGTCAGCCGTGTGACATAGGCGAGCGACACGGAGGCGAGCACCAGCCCGGGCACGATCAGCTCGCCGAAGGTGGCCTCCGGGGAGACGGAGGGTTTGATCCAGCCCCATTCCACTCCCAGGAGGAGCTGGAGCAGCAGGCCGGTGACGAAGGTCGGTACGGAGATGACGACCAGGGTGGCGAGCAGCACCCCCGTGTCGACGGGCCGCCCGCGCCGCAGCCCGGTCACCACGCCCAGCGTGATGCCGATGACGATCTCGAAGACGATGGCCACGACGGTCAGCCGGATGGTGACGGGGAACGCGGTGGACATCAGCTCGGTGACCGGCTGCCCGTTGAACGCCGTACCGAAGTCCCCGGTGAAGACGTTCCCCATATAGGTGAGATATTGCTGCCACACCGGCTTGTCGAGGCCGAACTCCTTCTTCAGCTGGGCGGCGGTCGCGGGGTCGCAGGCCCGCTCGCCGCACAGGCCGGCGATCGGGTCGCCCATGACATTGACCATGAGGAAGATCAGCAGCGTGGCCCCGACGAACACCGGGATCATCTGGAGCAGCCGCCGGACGACGTAGCGCCCCATGCCGGTTCAGCCGACCTTGATCTCGTTGTAGACAGGGACGCTGAACGGGTTGAGGGCCACGTTCGACAGCCGCGTGGAGTACCCGGCGCTGCCGTTCTGGTACCAGAGCGGAATGGCGGCCATGTTGTCGCGGACGACTTCCTCGGCCTGCTGGAAGGTGGACACGGCCTTGGCGGTGTCGGTCTGGGCGTTGGCCTGGTCGACGAGTCTGTCGAAGTCCTGGTTGGACCACTTGCCGTCGTTGGAGGAGGCGTTGGTGTAGTAGAGCGGCTGGAGGAAGTTCTGGATGAGCGGATAGTCCATCTGCCAGCCCGCGCGGAACGGCCCGGTCATCTTGTGCTGCCCGATCTGGTTGCGGAAGTCGGCGAAGGTGCCGATCGGATTCCCGACGCATGCCTTGTCGTTGCCCAGTGCGTTGTTGATGGAGTTGCACACGGCGTCCACCCACATCCTGTGCGAGCCGGTGTCGGCGTTGTACGTGATCTTGAGCTGTCCGCCGGGCAGCCCGCCGCCCTCCTGGATCAGCCGTTTGGCCTCGGTGGGGTTGTAGTCACAGGCGCTCCCGCACAGCCCCTCCTTGAAGCCGCCGTCCGCGCCGAGCACCGGCGAGGTCCAGTCGGTGGCCGGGGTGCGGGTGTTCTGGAAGATGGTGTCGGTGATCTGCTTCCGGTTGATGGCCATGGACAGGCCGGTGCGGACCTTCTCCGCGCCGCTCTTGCTCCAGGCGCTGTCGTAGTAGGGGAAGGCGAGCGCCTGGATGATGCCGGCCGGGGTGTTGATGTAACGGTCACCGAGGTCGCTCTTGACGTTCTTCAACTGGGACGCGGGAACGTCGTCGACCAGGTCGAGGTTGCCGGCGATGAGGTCGGTGTAGGCGGTGTCGCTGTCCGTGTAGACCTTGAGGGTCACTCCGGCGTTCTGCGCCTTGTCGCTGCCGGGATAGCCGTCCCACGTCCTCAGGGCCATCTGCGAGCCCTTGGTGTACGACTGGATGCGGTACGGCCCGTCGCCGACCGGTTGCTCCAGCCAGCCGGCGTGGTCGGTGAAGAAGGACTGCGGGAGCGGGGCGAAGGCCGCGTAGCCGAGGGTGTCGGGGAAGCTGGAGAACTTCTGGTTGAGCTGGACGGTGAAGGTTCTGTCGTCGACGACCTTCAGGCCGGAGAGCGTGTCGGCGCTCTGCGAGCCGCCGGCCGGGTGGACCTTGTCGTAGCCCTGGATGTAGCCGAAGAAGTAGGCGTTCTTCTGGTTGTTCTTGAGGCTCGCTCCGTAGTTCCACGCGTCGACGAACGACTTGGCGGTCACCTTCTCGCCGTTGCTGAACGTCCAGCCGTCCTTGATCGTGATCGTGAAGTTCTGCGAGTCGCTCGTGTCGATCTTCTGGGCGAGCATGTCCGTCGCCTTGCCGGTCTTCGGGTCGTACTTCTTCAGGCCCCGGAAGATCATGTCGAGGACCTTGCCACCCTGGACCTCGTTGGTGTTGGCCGGCTCCAGGGGGTTCTGCGGGTCGCCCCAGGAGGAGCTGAGCACGCCGCTCTCGCCTCCGCCGCCCCCGCTGCCCCCGCCACCCCCACAGGCCGTGGCGGCGAGCGCCACCACCACCGCGCAGACCGCCCCTGGGGCGTGCGTGGCTGAACGCATGGCGTGCCTCCTCCGTGAAGGGTGATCGGCGGATCCGCAGATGATCCGCTATCGGTCAATATCGACCAAACAGGTCGATATCGCTCACCCACTGCCCCGAACGGAGGCCCCGCGGGGACCCCATGGGGACCTTTAGAGGGACACGTCACCCGATTGCGGACGACCCCCCGGGAGCCTCTGGAGGATCTTGCGACGACGGCGCAATGGATCTCCGCGCAACGATGCCGAAACGTTGGATTACGGACCGCCGATGTACGCATTTCGGCACCCACGCGTCCGCATAACGAACTCCTTGCCCGTTTCGCGCAGTTCGCCCGAACTAAAGCACGGTGCGATTACGAGGCGCTACCCGCGTAGCTACGGAACGGTCAAGCCCGAGTAAAGAAGGTAAAGACAAAACCAAGGCGCCCGAGAATTTATTGACCTTGAATGAATTGCGTTGAAAAAGTCCGGCGTAGCCCGTAGGGGAGTGTGCCCTGCGGAGTCATCAGACCCTCCCTTGGGCCAGGAGCACCATGACCCCCCCAACTCCATCCGCGGCTGCCCCGCTTGAGGTGACCGACGAGAGCGCCGAGAAGTCGATCACTTCTCCCGACTCGAAGGCCAGCGAGAGCAGGTCCCCGGGCCAGCTCGCGTGGCGCCGCTTCAAACGCGACCGTACGGGCGTCATATCCGCGGTCATCGTGATCTTCTTCTTCGTGATCGCGCTGGCCGCGCCGCTGATCTCCAAGCTGTACGGGAAGGATCCGTACACGACGTACGCGAGCCAGGACCCGAGCCTGCTGGACGCCTTCTCGTACCCGGCGGGCGCGAACGGCGGCATGAGCTCGCAGTTCTGGTTCGGCATCGAGCCGCAGCTGGGTCGTGACGTCTTCACCTTCCTGCTCTACGGCATCCGGACCTCGCTGGGCATCGCCCTGGCCGCCACCCTGATCACCACCGTCGTCGGCGTTGTGATCGGTGTGACCGCGGGCTACCTGGGCGGCAAGACGGACTACCTTGTCGGCCGGATCATCGACGTCGTGCTGTCGATCCCCTCGACGCTGTTCATCATCGCCTTCATGCCGGTGGTGTTCGGCCTGTTCGTCGCCGCCGACGACAACATCCCGACCTGGCTGCGGGCCGTCACGCTCATCTTCATGATGTCCTTCTTCGGCTGGGCGTCGATCGCCCGCCTGCTGCGCGGCCAGGTACTCGGTCTGCGCGAGCGGGAGTTCGTCGAGGCCGCCAAGGTGACCGGGGCGTCACCGGCGCGCATCGTGTTCAAGGAACTGCTGCCGAACCTGTGGACCCCGATCCTCATCCAGTCCACGCTCATGCTCCCGGCCTACGTGACCGCGGAGGCGGGCTTCGCCTTCCTCGGTGTCGGCATGATCGACCCGACTCCCGACTGGGGCGTCATGATCCAGCGAGGCGCCCAGTTCTACACCCAGGACTTCACCTTCATGCTCTTCCCGGGCCTGTCCATGGTGATCTTCGTCCTGGCGTTCAACCTGCTCGGCGACTCGGCGCGCGACGCGCTCGACCCGAAGTCCAAGCGCTGACCCATCTCTCATCTGCCGGTCCGGTCAACGTCGTCCGGCTGGTCCCGTCCCACCCATAAGGCAGGGTTGCTGTGTCTTTTTCCCGCAGAAACTTCATGATCGCCACCGGCGTGGTCGCCGCGTCGAGCACGGTGCTGACCGCGTGCGGCGGCGGCGGCAGCAAGTCGTCGGACAACAAGATCCCCTCGGTCAGCAAGGCCAAGCAGAGCAAGATCGCGGTCGGTACTAAGGCCGACTCGACCGGCCCGGCCCCCGAGGTCGCCGGCGCGGTCAAGGGCGGGACGATCTACGGGCTCGACCAGTTCGACATGGACCACCTCGACCCGGCCCAGATCTACGTCTCCACCGAGATCCTCATCACCACGCCGATCATGCGCGGCCTGACCGGCTACAAGCTCGACTCCAAGGGCGGCGCCACCCTCGTCGGCGACGTGGCCACGGACGCGGGCACCGCCAAGGACGGCGGCAAGACCTGGTCGTTCACGATCAAGGACGGCATCAAGTGGGAGGACGGCTCCGACCTCACCATGGATGACGTCCGCCACACCTTCGAGCGCCTCTTCGCCTCGTTCGTGACCGAGGGCCCGCGCTATGTCCAGCAGTTCCTGGTGGGTGGCGACAAGTACAAGGGCCCCTACGAGGGCAAGCACCTCGACTCCATCGAGATCGACGGCAAGACCATCACCTTCCGCCTGAACCAGGCTCGTGGTGACTTCAACTTCACGCTCGCCGAGCGCGCGTACTCCTTCGTGAAGAAGTCGAAGGACACCAAGGAGAAGTACGACAAGCAGCCGTTCTCCTGCGGCCCGTACAAGATCTCCGCCCGTGACATCGGCAAGTCCCTGACGTACACCCGCAACGAGCACTGGGACGCGGCGACGGACCCGATCCGCAACGCCTACCCGGACAAGTACCTCTTCCAGTTCGGCTTCGAGCTGCTGGCCTCGACCGACCGCTACATCGCGGACAAGGGCAACGACCAGTACACGATGTCGATCTTCAACGAGATCGCCCCGGAGCGGATCGCCACGGTCCTCACCAACGCGAAGCTCAAGCAGCAGGTGCTCACCGCGGTCGACACGGTCACCTACTACTGGCCGATCAACACCACCCGGATCACGGACGTCAAGGTCCGCCAGGCCATCAACTACGCCTGGCCGAACCAGCAGCTGCAGACCATCCGCGGCGGCGCGTCCACCAGCGAGATCGCCACCACGATCTTCAGCCCGGTGACGCCCGGTTACACCGACTTCGACCTCTACGGCAAGAAGACGAAGCCCGGCGGCGACCCGGCCAAGGCCAAGGCCCTCCTCAAGGAGGCCGGCAAGCTCGGGCAGAAGCTGGTCATCGCCTACCAGACGTCGGACAACGCGGTGAAGCAGGCCGTCGCGATCAAGAACGCACTGGAGGCCGCCGGCTTCACAGTCGTCAACAAGCAGATCGACAAGTCGACCTTCTACACCCAGATCGGCAAGATCGACAACACCTACGACCTGTTCGCGGCCGGCTGGAGCCCGGACTGGCCGGGCGGCTACTCGGTCTTCTACCCCTGCTGGGACGGCGACAACATCGGTGACGGGCGCAGCAACTACGCCCAGCTGAAGAACGCGAGCGTCGACAAGGCCATCGCGGCCGCCTCCCTGATCACCGACGCGGACGAGGCCAACAAGGCCTGGGGCGCGATCGACAAGCAGGTCATGGAGCTCGCGGCCTGCGTCCCGGACTACCACGCCATCCGCAACTGGATGCACGGTTCGAAGGTCGGCGGCTTCGTCTACGACGCGGGCAACACCGGCATCGCGCTCACGAGGCTCTACGTCAAGGCGTAGGCGCCACACGGCATCAGGGGGCGGCCCCACCGGGCCGCCCCCACCACCGGCTCCACACCCCTCACGCCCCGGCAACGGCGCCCCGTCCGGAAAGTCCTGACCCCATGTTCCGCTTCCTTGTCCGCCGTACGGTCGGCGCGCTGGTCATTCTGCTGATCATCAGCGCCATCACGTTCTGGCTCTTCTACGCCGTCCCGCGTGACCCGGCCATGATGTCCTGCGGCAAGAACTGCACGCCGGCCTCGCTGGCACAGATCCGGCACAACCTGGGCATCGACCATCCGATCCCGGTCCAGTACTGGTCCTGGCTCAAGGGCATCTTCGTCGGGCGTGACTACAGCGGCTTCGGGCACTGCAACGCGCCGTGCCTCGGCTACTCCTTCGCCAACAACGAGCCCGTCTTCGGCACAATCATGGACCGGCTGCCGCTGACCCTCTCGCTCGCCTTCGGCTCGGCCGTCATCTTCCTGACCTTCGGTGTGGGCACCGGCATGATCGCCGCGCTCAAGCAGGGCAAGTTCCTGGACAAGTTCGCGAGTTCGGCGTCGCTGCTCGGCTCCTCGCTGCAGATCTACTTCGTCGGCTACATCGCGCTGTACTTCCTGACCTTCAAGACGGGCATCCTCGACCAGCCCTCGTACACGGCGCTGACCGACAACCCCGTCCAGTGGTTCTCGGGCCTGCTGCTGCCGTGGATCGTGCTGTCGATCATCTTCACGGCCAACTACACCCGTATGGCCCGCTCCCAGCTGGTCGAGCAGCTCAGTGAGGACTACGTCCGCACCGCCCGCGCCAAGGGCCTCTCGGGTACGAACGTGTTCCTGCGCTTCGCCTGGCGCGGCGCGATGGGTCCGATCGTCACGCTGTTCGGCATCGACCTGGGCACGCTGATCGGCGGCGCGATCATCACCGAGCAGGTCTTCAGCCTCCAGGGCATCGGCCGCCTCGCGGTGACCTCTGTCAACCAGAGCGACCTGCCGATGCTGCTCGGCGTCACGGTGCTGTCCGCGGCCGCGATCGTGTTCTTCAACATCATCGTCGACGCCGCCTACGCCTTCATCGACCCGCGGATCCGGCTCGCCTGACCTCCGCCCCCACTCCCTACCTCTCGCATCACCCCCAGGAGCGTCCCCGTGACGAGCACCGATCAACAGCCGTTCCTCTCCGTCAAGGACCTCAAAGTCCACTTCTCCACCGAGGACGGCATCGTCAAGGCCGTCGACGGGCTCAGCTTCGACCTCGCCAAGGGCAAGACGCTCGGCATCGTGGGCGAGTCGGGCTCCGGCAAGTCCGTCACCAACCTGACGATCCTGGGTCTCCATGACCGCGACCGTACGGCGATCGACGGCGAGATCCTGCTCGACGGCCAGGAGCTCCTCACGGCCTCCGAGCGGACGCTGGAGAAGCTCCGCGGCAACAAGATGTCGATGATCTTCCAGGACGCGCTGGCCTCGCTGTCGCCCTACCACACCATCGGCACCCAGATCTCCGAGGTGTACCGCAAGCACACCGGCGCCTCCAAGAAGGACTCGCGGGCGCGGGCGATCGAGATGCTGAAGCGGGTCGGGATCCCGCAGCCGGACGTCCGGGTCGACGACTACCCGCACCAGTTCTCCGGCGGCATGCGCCAGCGCGCGATGATCGCGATGGCCCTCGTCTGCGACCCCGAGCTCCTGATCGCCGACGAGCCGACCACCGCGCTCGACGTGACGGTCCAGGCCCAGATCATGGACCTTCTCAAGGACCTCCAGCAGGAGTTCGGCACGGCGATCGTCTTCATCACCCACGACCTCGGAGTCATCGCCGACATCGCGGACGACGTCCTGGTGATGTACGGCGGCCGGTGCGTGGAACGGGGCACCAAGAAGCAGGTGCTCGGCAATCCGCAGCACCCGTACACGCTTGGCCTGCTCAACTCCATGCCGGCTCTGGACGGACCGGTCGACGTGCCGTTGTCGCCGATTCCCGGCTCCCCGCCCTCGCTGCTCAACCCGCCGTCCGGCTGCCGCTTCCACCCGCGCTGCGCGTTCGCGGAGAAGGTCCCGGGCGGCAAGTGCTCCAGCGTGAGCCCGGTACTCGAACTGACCGAAGGCCGCGGCTCCGCCTGCCACCTGGAACTGAGCAAGCGCGACGAGCTCTTCGCCGACTACGCGGCCATCGCCGGCCACAACTGACGGACACGAGACGGGACTTCACGACCATGAGCAACACCAACCCCCTCCTGGACGTCTCCGGGCTGACCAAACACTTCCCGATCAAGGGCGGCTTCCCGATCAAGCGGACCGTCGGCGCGGTGCAGGCGGTGGACGGCCTCGACTTCCAGGTCGCCGAGAGCGAGAGCCTGGGCCTGGTCGGCGAGTCCGGCTGCGGCAAGTCGACGACCGGCCGTCTGATCACCCGTCTGCTGGAGCCGTCGGGTGGCAAGATCACCTACCGCGGCCAGGACATCACGCACGCCAACCGCCGGCAGCTGGCGCCGATCCGGTCCGAGATCCAGATGATCTTCCAGGACCCGTACGCCTCGCTGAACCCCCGCCAGACGGTCGGCAAGATCGTCGCGGGCCCGATGGAGATCAACGACATCAACCCGGCCGGCGGTCGCGAGAAGCGCGTCAGGGAACTGCTGGAGATCGTCGGTCTCAACCCGGAGCACTTCAACCGCTTCCCGCACGAGTTCTCCGGCGGCCAGCGCCAGCGCATCGGGGTGGCCCGCGCCCTGGCCCTGGAGCCGAAGCTGATCGTCGCCGACGAGCCGGTCTCCGCCCTGGACGTCTCCATCCAGGCCCAGGTGGTGAACCTGCTCCAGAAGGTCCAGCGGGAGCTGGGCATCGCCTTCGTCTTCATCGCGCACGACCTCGCGATCGTGCGGCACTTCTCACAGCGCGTCGCGGTCATGTACCTCGGTAAGATCGTGGAGATCGCCGACCGCGAGGACCTGTACGACAACCCGCGTCACCCCTACACGCGGGCGCTGCTGTCCGCCGTACCCGAGGCGACGGTGGAGGTGGAGCCGCGCGAGCGCATCCGCCTGGTCGGTGACGTCCCGTCCCCGATCAACCCGCCGTCCGGCTGCCGCTTCCGCACCCGCTGCTGGAAGGCGACCGAGAAGTGCGCGACCGAGGCACCGCCGCTGGTCCAGGCCGACGGCAACAAGCCCGGCCACCTCACCGCGTGCCACTACCCTGAGGTGCGCGACGCGATTCCTGCCCCGCGCCTTGCCAAGGACCCCGAGGCAGCGGCCTGACACACCCCTTTCCGTCAGCCGCCGCCTACGGACGGACTTTCACCGGCCCATTGACCCGAGCCCTGAACGTCCGCTCCAGGGGAGCAAGGGCCCGCACCTCCCCAGGTGCGGGCCCTTCTCATTGCCGTTCGGCATCCTCAGGAAGCGGCAGTGGCTTCGAGGAGCTCGGGCCGGTCCGCATCCGGCGCGGCCCGCAGCGACCGCACCCCGGGAGACAGGAGCGCGGCGAGGGTGGCCGCGACGATCAGGATCGCGCAGACGATCAGCATCCGGTCGGTGCCGAAGGTGTCGGCGGCGGGTCCTGCCAGCGCGAGGCCGAGCGGAGCGAGGGCGAGCGAGCCGAACCAGTCGTAGGAGCTCACCCGGGACAGGGCTTCCTCGGGGACCTCACGCTGCATGGTGGTGGCCCACAGCACGCCGAAGAAGTCCAGGCTGACACCGGCGGTGAAAGCACCCGCGGCGACAGCCCACAGCGGCGCTCCGGCCCCGAGGAGGGCAGGCGGCAAGGCGGACGGGAGGGTGAACAGGACCGCCGCCAGGATCGGCCGGGTGACGCGCGCACGGGCCGCGATCCCGGCGCCCGCCACGGCCCCCAGCGCCTGCGCGGCCACCACCACCGACCACGCGCGGGCCCCGCCGAAGTGGGCACGCGCGGCCAGCGGCCCCAGTACGCCGGCGTTGGCGTTCGTGGCGGCCATCACCAGGGCGAACTGGACGACGACCACCCACAGCCACTGCCGGGAGGCGAACTCCCGCCAGCCCTCGCGCAGATCGGCCCAGCCCGAGGCGGACTTCCGTTGCCGACGCGGCAGCCGCAGGGAGGAGGTGAGCGCGGCGCTGACCACGAATGAAAGACCGTTGATGGCGAGCGCCCAGCCCGCGCCGACCCACGCGACCGTCACGCCCGACAGGGCCAGCCCCAGCAGGAGGGAGGTGTTGGTGCCGACCCGCAACAGGCCGTTGGCCCGCTGGAGGGCCCCGGACGGCACCAGCTGCGGGATGACCCCGTCCATCGCCGGCGAGAAGAGAGCGGTCGCGGTGCCCGCCGTGACGGCGAGCGCGCAGAGCGCGGCGACGGGGGCGTGGCCGCTGAGCACCATGGCCGCGAGTCCGCCGTAGGAAAGGGCGCCGAGCACGTCCGACACGGCCATCAGCGCGGAGCGGGAGACCCGGTCCGCGATCACTCCGCCCACCAGCACCAGCGCGAGCTGCGGGACCGCCTGGCAGGCGACGACGAGCGAGAGGCCGCCCGGGGTCGCGCCGGGCAGCGAGAGCACCGCGAAGGCCAGCGCGATCCGGGCGAACCCGTTGCCGAGGACGGAGATGATCCGGGCGCACGCGAGGCGCACGAAACCGGTGTTGCGCAACAGGGAAGGGGGGTGCTCAGCGGCAGACATGGACGCGCACCCTACGCCCTTGCCGCCTCGGGCCGGTCACCGTCACGCGCCCTTCCCGCCAAGTACGGATCACGGGTCAGGCTCCCCCGACCCGCGCCCAAGCCCCGCCGTTCACTCCCCGACGAACAACTCCGCAGCGTCCGTGACGTGCACCGCCCGCTGGGCCCAGGTTTCGAGCTGGTCCAGATCGGTACAGGCGCCCACCCGCTCGCGCACAGGGTCACTCACCGCGATCCCCCGCCACTCCAGAACACGCAACACCATCTCCGCACGCTCCTGAACACGCCCCTCCTCGCGCCCCTCCTCCCGCACCTGCTCCGCCAGCGGGTGCCGCCAGAAGTACTGCATCGCCGTCATCAGGTCCCTCCACATCTGCTTCGCCTGGGGATCGACCAGGCACGAGTCGACGAACTGCACGAACACCGCGGCACTGTCGCGGTCGATGGTCTTCAGGGCGGCTGCCAGCGACTCCAGTATGGCCGCAGCGTTCCGGCCCCGCCCGTGTGTCATGGCCGAAAGCACCGCAAGGGGTACGTCCTGTACCGCCTCCCGCTCATCCGCGATCACCGGCACGCTCTCCGGCCCCAGCACCAGCGGCCGCACGGTCAGCGACTCCCACCCCCGCAGGCCGAGCCTGATCGGCTGCGAGGCCCACCGCGCGGTCGCACTGCTCTGCGTGATCACGATGAGCACCGGCTCACACCGGTACTTCTCATACAGATACGACAGGTAGTACGGCCAGCTCCCTCGCTTACGGCCGTCTACCTCCCCCTGCGACTCGACCACCAGGCCGTGATCCACGAAAGCGGCCCTACGCCTCAAGGTGGCCGGACGCGACGCCTCCAGGGCCCAACTGACGCGCATCCTGGACATGTCCGAGGCCGACCATGTGATCGTTCGGGTCGTCCCGTTCGCCCTCGACGACTTCGCCGGCGCCGGCAGCAGCATGGTGCACCCGGGAGGAGCGGTCCCCCGGCTTTGGAGTCGCGGACGGATATGTGGGTCCCCCGGTGGGCAACTTCTACGCAGTCGTTTCCCTCGCCTCCGCCGGAGAATGACGACTTCTTCCACGCGGTGGGGGTGATCATGCCGATCCTCACAGCTCCTTGGCCAACTGATGAATGCATTCGCGCGATTGCAAAGCCCCCGCCAGAGCCACCCTCACCTTCCGCCGACGCGCCTTCGTCGCCTTCGTCGGCGCCCTGCAGGCCGTGGTCCGGGCCCCGGCGAACGGATGGCGGTCCGGGAACAGCAATGTCCACCCGTGCGCCGGAGCCGCTCCCGTCAGCGTGTCGACCGTCGTCCGGCCCGGTGCGTGGAACGCCAGGTGGTTCAGGCCCGGCCGCATACGGTCGTACCCGGCGCCGCCGCCCCGCATCGCCGGTGGTCGCTCGACCACCACGTACGTCTCCCCCAGCCGCCGGCTCCGCCCGTCCGGCCAGTTCTGGTACGGCGTCCAGCCCAGGCTTCCCAGCAGCCAGCCCCAGGAGCCCGTCGCCCGGTCCAGGTCCGGCACCCACAGCTCTATGTGATCAAGCACCTGCAGTCCGATGGAAGTTGATAGAAGTTCAAGAAGAAGGCCGTTCCTGACCCTGTGTTCAACATCATGTGGCACACTGCCGCGGTGGTCGATCATTCGTACGCGGATCTCTCGCTCGCCGCGCTCTACGACAGCCTCAACCCGTGGGGGCCGGGTGACGACTTCTACCTGGACCAGGTGATGTCCGCATCGTCCGTACTCGATGTCGGCTGCGGTACCGGGCGGTTGCTGCGCGGGGCGCGGGCCGAAGGGCACGAGGGGCGGCTGATGGGGCTGGAGCCGGCCGCGGCGATGCTCGTGCAGGCGCGTCGGGCCGAACCCGGTGTCGAGTGGGTGCTCGGTGATCTGCGTACCCGCCGCTGGGAGGGCCACGGCTTCGATCTCGTCGTGATGACCGGTCACGCCTTTCAGGAGCTGCTCGGCGACGAGGAGTTGCGCGCCGCGCTGACCGCCGTACGCACCGCCCTCTCGCCCACCGGGCGGTTCGTCTTCGAGACGCGTAATCCCACCGCGCGGACCTGGGAGACATGGACGCCGGACCGCGTGCACCACGCCACCGCCCCGGACGGCCGTCAGGTCCGCGTCTGGCACGAGGTCGACGGTTCTCCGGTCGGGGACCGGGTGACCTTCACGGAGACGTACGAGGGTGGAGCCTTCGCGCACCCCCAGGTATGCCGCTCCACCCTCCGTTTCCTCGCCCCCGACGCCCTCGCCGGCTTCCTGGACGCTGCCGGTCTGGAGGTCGTCGAACAGTACGGCGACTGGGCGCGCGGGCCGGTCACCTCGGGGAGCCCGGAGATCATCACCGTCGCGCGGCAGGGGTAGGACGGTTACGGCGGTCCGGCGGCCGCCGCGGTGAAGCGTGCCCCGAGTGCCGCGACCGCGGTGCGCAGTTCCTCGCCGCCCTCGACCCGGAAGGCGAACGGCACCCTCGCCAGCCACTCCTGTGCGTACATGTCAGGGTTGCGGGTGCTGCCGACCAGCACACACCGGTCGTCCCCGAGGGTCTCGACCCGTCCCATGGGCGGCCGGATCCACGGGGCCACCTCGGCCAGGGGGGCGTCGAAGACCACGCGGGTGGAGAGCTCCCAGCCCAGGCCGAGGTTCTCCTCCAGCACCGCGACCGGGTCGAGCCCCTCGGGTGGATCGAATCCGTGTGGGGTCGGCCGGACCTCGCGGACCCGGTCGACCCGGTAGGTGCGGATCCCGTTCACGCGGTGGGAGTGGCACAGCAGGTACCAGCGCCCGTAGCGGACGACGAGGGACCAGGGATCCACTTCCTCCTCCCACTCGTCGCCGGCCTCGCTGCGGTACCCGACCGAGATCCGGCGCCGGGCCGCGACGGCGTCGACGAGTTCGCTGGTGACGGCCGGGTCCGGACGCGTCGCATACGGGTCGGGCGCGGCCGACGCGTGCTCCCGCAGCAGGGCCGCCTGGTGGCCGACGCTCTCCGGCAGTGCCTTGACGACCTTGTCCAGGGCGGTGCCGACCAGATCACCGGAGTCGTCGGCGTCGGTCACGGCCGGCTGGCGGCCGAGCACCGTCATCACCAGTCCCAGCGCCTCGGCCTGTGTGAAGTGCACCGGTGGCAGTCGTGTCCCGCGCCCCAGCCGGTACCCGCCGTGCGGCCCGCGGGTCGACTCCACGGGGATGCCCGCCTCCCGCAGGATCCCGACGTACCGGCGCGCGGCCCGCTCCGTGACGCCGAGCCGCACGGCGAGTTCACCGGCCGTCGTACCGGGGCGGGCCCGGAGTATCTCCAGGGTGCGTATCGCTCGCGCGGTGGGGCTGAGGTCGTTCGGCACGGGAGCAGGCTAAGCGCTCCGCTGGAAGTGCCGCGATGCGCCGTCGTTCGTCCACGGCATCGTCGTGGCTGGTCGCGCGGTTCCTCCCCCAGCCTTCGGCCGGGGATACCCCCAGCGCCTCTTCGGGGTGCCGCCGAGCGGCAGCGGGCTCACCCGACCCGCTTGGTCCGCGCCGCCGGAGCCCGGCCGACGACGGAAGGACAATCCGGCAGTGGATCGTCCGGATCTCCTTCTACGGTGAGGCTCCTGAAGCCGGAGAAGGGGAACTGACCATGGATATTCTGCTCGTCGGCGGCCTGTGGCTGGACGGATCCGTGTGGGGCGGCGTCGCGTCCGCGCTGGAGCCGCTGGGGCACCGCCCGGTGCCGATCACACTCCCCGGTCAGGGGGACGGCTCCGCGTCCGCGACGCTCGACGACCAGGTGGCCGCGGTGCTCGCCGCGGTCGACGCGGCGCCCGGCAGGGCCGTGGTGGTGGGCCACTCCGCCGCCTGCACCCTGGCCTGGCTGGCCGCCGACCGGCGGCCGGAACGGCTGGCCGGGGTCGTCCTCATCGGTGGCTTCCCGTCCGCCGACGGTCAGCCGTACGCCGACTTCTTCGAGGTACGCGACGGGGTCATGCCGTTCCCGGGCTGGGAGCCGTTCGAGGGGCCGGACGCCGCGGACCTCGACGAAGCCGCCCGGCGTGAGTTCGCGGCTGCCGCGATCCCGGTGCCCGTGGGCGTGTCCAGGGGTGTGGTGCGGCTGACCGACGAACGGCGGTTCGACGTCCCGGTGGTCGTCGTGTGCCCGGAGTTCACGCCCGCGCAGGCACAGGAGTGGATCAAGGGCGGAGACGTCCCGGAGCTCGCCCAGGCCAAGCACGTCGATTTCGCCGACATCGACTCGGGTCACTGGCCCATGGTCACCCGGCCCACCGAGCTGGCCCGGATCCTGGCCGCGGCGGCGGGCACGGACTGACCGGCCCGCCACCGTCCGGCAGGAGAGGGCTACTCCCCCTCCAGCGCCACCAGCGCCGGATCCAGCACGATGTCCTCGTCGCGGGCCTCCGTCGTCGGGTCCTCCGGGAAGTGACAGGCCGTGAGGTGGCCCTCGTGGTTGCCGGAGAGCTGGATCAGCGGGGGTTCCTCCGCCGCGCACTTGTCCTGGGCCTTCCAGCAGCGCGTGCGGAAGCGGCAGCCGGACGGCGGGGAGATCGGGGACGGGACGTCGCCGGCCAGGCGGATGCGTTCGCGGCCGACCGCGTCCGGCTCGTCCGTGAGGTTGACCTCCGGTACCGCCGAGAGCAGGGCGTGGGTGTAGGGGTGGCGGGGGCGGCTGTAGATCGCCTCCCGGTCGCCCACCTCGATGATCTTGCCGAGGTACATCACCGCGACGCGCTGCGAGAAGTGCCGCACGATCGCGAGGTCGTGCGCGATGAAGAGGAACGCGATGCCCAGCTCCCGCTGGACCTTCTGGAGCAGGTTCACCACCTGGGCCTGGATGGAGACGTCCAGGGCGGAGACCGGCTCGTCGGCGACGATCAGCTTCGGCTCCAGGGCCAGGGCGCGGGCCACCCCGATGCGCTGCCGCTGGCCACCGGAGAACTCGTGCGGGAAGCGGTTGTAGTGCTCGGGGTTGAGGCCGACGATCTCCAGCAGTTCCCTGACGCGCTTCTCACGGCCGCCGTCCGGCTCGATCCCGTTGATCTCCATCGGGCCCGAGATGATCTTGCCGACGGTCTGGCGGGGGTTCAGCGACGAGTACGGGTCCTGGAAGATCATCTGTATCTCGGAGCGGATCGGCGCCAGCTGCCTGCGTGAGGCGTGACCGATCTCCTGGCCGCGGTAGCTGATCGTGCCGCTCGTCGGTTCCAGCAGGCGGGTGATCAGCCGGCCGGTCGTGGACTTGCCGCAGCCGGACTCGCCGACCAGGCCGAAGCTCTCGCCCACCCCAACGGTCAGGTCGATGCCGTCCACGGCCTGGACGTGCCCGACCGTGCGCCGGATCGGGAAGCCGCCCTTGACCGGGAAGTACTTGGTCAGGCCGGAGACCTCCAGCAGCGGTTCGCCGGCAGTCGCCTCGCGCGGGGCGGGAAGGACCATGTCCTGGGTCATGACGTGTCGTCTCCTAGCCCAGACGGGGCTTGATCTCTTCGATGAAGATGGTGCGTTTCTGGTCCGCCGTGAGGTGGCAGGCCGAGGATCGGTCGGGGCCCAGCAGCGGGCGTTCGGTGACGCAGCGGGTGCCGCCGACCCGGTCCTGGAAGGTGCAGCGGGGGTGGAAGCGGCAGCCTGAAGGCGGGGTCAGCAGGGAGGGCGGGGTGCCGGGGATCGGGTGCAGCGGCGTGTCCAGGTCGGAGTCCAGGCGCGGCATCGAGTTCAGCAGGCCCCAGGTGTACGGGTGCTGGGGCGCGCGCAGGACCTCGTCCGTCGTGCCGCGCTCCACCGCGCTGCCCGCGTACATCACCATGATGTCGTCGGCCATGTCGGCGATCACCCCCAGGTCGTGGGTGATGAAGATGATGCCCGATCCGAACTCCTGTTGCAGGTCCTTGAGCAGGTCCAGGATCTGCGCCTGGACGGTCACGTCCAGGGCGGTGGTCGGCTCGTCGGCGATGAGCAGGTCGGGGTCGCAGACCAGGGCCATCGCGATCATCGCGCGTTGCCGCATACCGCCGGAGAACTGGTGAGGGTAGTCCCTCGCCCGCTCCTTCGGGTTGGGGATGCCGACCTTCGCCAGCATCTCGACGGCCCGGTCCCAGGCCGCCCGCTTGGAGGCGCCCCGGTGTTTCATGAACGGCTCGGCGATCTGCCGGCCGACGGTGTAGTACGGCGACAGCGCGGTGAGCGGGTCCTGGAAGATCATGGCGGCCTTGTTGCCGCGCACCTTCTCCAGCTCGGACTCCCGGGCGGTGATCAACTCCTGGCCGTCCAGCAGGATCTCGCCCTCGACCGTGGTGAACTGGGGGTTGTGCAGGCCGAGAATGGTCAGGTTGGTGACCGATTTCCCGGACCCCGACTCGCCGACGATCCCGAGCGTCCTGCCCCGCGCCACGTCGAACGACAGCCCGTCCACGGCCCGTATCACGCCGTCCTCGGTCTTGAAGCTGACGTGCAGGTCCCGCACCGAGAGGAAGGCACCCGCGTCGGCCGGTGCGGGGGTGCCGGCGTCCTTGGTCAGAGTGGTCACGACAGTTCTCCTCTTACCCGGCCTAGGCCAGCCGGACGCGCGGGTCGATGAACGCGTAGGCCGCGTCGACGATGATGTTGAACAGCAGGATCATGGCGGCTGAGAACAGCATCACGCCGAGGAGCAAGGGCAGGTCGCTGAAGAACACGGACTGTACGGCGAGTTGGCCGAGACCCGGCAGACCGAAGGTGTTCTCGGTGATGATGGCGCCGCCGAGCAGGGAGCCGAGGTCGATACCGAAGATGGTGACGATCGGGATCAGCGAGCCGCGCCAGGCGTAACGGAAGAAGACGTACTGCCGGGACATGCCCTTCGCGCGGGCCGTGCGGACGTGCTCCTCCTGGAGCTGCTCGATCATCGACGAGCGCGCCATACGGGTGTACTGCGCTGCGAAGATCGTGGACAGCACCACCCAGGGGATGATCAGCCCGGTGAACCAGGTGACGGGATCTCCGGTGAAGTTGTTGTACGCCGGTTTGTCGAACCAGTGGGTCTGGTAGACGAGGACGGCGAGCGCGAGCGGGCCGAGGAAGTAGATCTGCATGGAGCTGAGCACCATGGCTCCGGCCGTGGCGGTCTTGTCGATCAGCGTGCCGCGCTTCCAGGCGGCCAGGAGACCGGTGCCGAGACCGATGATCAGGAAGCAGACCGCACCGCCCAGCGTGAGGGAGACCGTGGTGGGCAGCCGGTCCATGAGCGTCTGCCAGACGAGGTCGTTGGTGTGGTACGAGTACCCGAAACAGGGGGCGGGGCAGGGGCCCTGGTCGAACTGGTTGCTGCCCAGTACCAGGTTGTGCAGGAAGATCCAGTACTGCTCGGGGATCGGCTTGTCCAGGCCGAGCACATGGTGGATGTTCGCGAGCGACGTCGGGTTGCACGTCTTGCCGCACATCAGCAGGGCCGGGTCCCGGGGCATCCCGAAGAACAGCAGGAACGTGACGATGCTCAGCAGGAACAGGATGACGATCGCACCGAGGGTCCGGCGGACGAGGAAACGCAGCATGACAGGGGCAGCTCTCTCGCGTCTGCGGGCCGGGCGGTACCCGGTACGTCCTGAACCGCGCGGGGCGGACGGACGTACCGGGTACCGGACCGACGGCGGCGGTTACTTGATGTAGAGGCGACGCGGGTCGATGCCGCCGATCACGTTGTCGTAGACGAGCCCGCCGACCTTGGAACCGGCGATCTGGACCTGCTTGTAGTACGCGGTCGGGACGACGTTGACGACGTCGGTGAGCAGGTACTTGTCGATCTTCTCCCAGGCCGCGGCCGACTTCGCCGGGTCGGTGATCGCGTTGGCGGCGTCGATGTCGGCGTCGACCTTGGGGTCGTTGACGTGCGAGTAGTTCGCCGAGCCGTCGGCGACCGCCCGGCCGTCGTACAGCGGCGGGATCACGGTCGAGGCGGACGGCCAGTCGGCACCCCACGCGGAGTGGTAGATGTCGTAGTTGTTGTTGACCTTGCCGATCTGGTCGTAGTACGTCTCGGCCGGGATCTCCTGGCGCTGGACGTTGAAACCCGCCTTCTTCAGGCCCGCCGCCATGGCGGTGGAGTACTGCTGGCCCTCGGGGGTGTTGATGTAGCCGAAGGTCAGCTTCATGCCGACCTTGCCGGCCTCCTGGAGGAGCTTCTTGGCCTTGACGGGGTCACCGGCGGGCTTCGCCTTCTTGCCGAACGGGTCGAACGAGGAGTCGTACCCGGTGACGGTCGGGGAGATCAGACCGCCGGCCACCTCCATGGCGTCGCTGCCGCCGTAGGCGCGGATGAACGGCGTGATCGGCAGCGCGTACGCGATGGCCTGGCGGATCTTCTTGTCCTTGATGTGGTTCATGTTGATGTTCATCTGGCCCACGTACGGCTGGTAGCCGGCGACCGTGCGGGACTTCAGGGTCGCGTCGCTGAGGACCTTGGAGAGGTTGCCCGCGTCGACCTGGTTGTTGAAGCTGACGCCGGCCTGGTCGGCGCCGCTGTCCGCGAGCAGTGCCTTGGTGGACGTCTCGAACTGCTGGTTGAAGGTGAAGTCCATCTCGTCGACGTACTGGTTGCGGATCGGGTCCGTCTTCGGGTCCCAGTTGGTGTTCTTCACGAGCACCATCGACTTGCCGGACTTGAACGACTGGATCTTGTAGGGGCCGCTCGTGACCGGGTTCTTGTCGTACTTCGCCTGGGTGTCGCCCTTCTTGGACACCACCGCGTAGCCCGCCATGGCGAGCGCGTAGGGCAGGTCCGGGTGGGGGGTCTTGAAGTGGAAGACGATGGTCTTGGCGTCGGGCGTTTCGAGGACGCTGTCGGGCAGGTGCTTGCCCTTGTACGGGCCGTCCGGCAGCAGCTTGCGGTAGTCGGCGCCCGTGGTGCCGGCGAGCCACTGCTGGAGGTAGGTCGGGCCCTGGTTGATGAACGGTGCGAAGAGCCGCTCGAAGGTCTGCCGGAAGTCCGCCGACGTGATGGGCGTGCCGTCGGCGAACTTGATGCCGTCCTTCAGGGTGTACTTCCAGGTCTTGCCGCCGTCGGTGGTGGTGCCGGAGTCGGTCGCGAGGTCACCGACGACCTCGTGGCCCACGCCCTTGGCGTCGGTCGACTTGTAGCCCGTGAGTCCTCTGTGGATCAGCGTGGCCAGCGATCCCTCGTCGGAGACGTAGATCTGGGCCGGGTCGAGGTGCGCGTAGCTGTCACGCTGGAGCACCTCCAGCTTGCCGCCGGTCTTGGCACCCGGCACCGCCTTCGCGGGCCCCGTGGAGTCCGCCGCGTCGCCGAACTTGATGGCCGCCTGCTGTGCCTTGGCGTTCTTCTGGTCCTGCTTGTTGTTGTCGCTCGCATCGCTGCCCCCCTTGCTGCAACCGGTGAGCACGAGAGCTCCGGCCGCGAGCGCTGAGACCGCCGTGTATACGTGGCGTCCGCCCCTACTCATCACTGAAATTTCCACCTATCTCCGTGTCACCGGTACACAAACGGGAATTGCCGTGCGGTATCCGGGCGAGGACGCCCACGATCAGTCGGTCAGCGCGCCGTCTTGGGGTCGAAGGCGTCGCGGACCGAGTCCCCGAGCAGGTTGAAGGCCACGATGAAGATGATCATCGAGACGCCGGGGAAGAACATGTAGGTGATGTCGTTCTGCAGAACGAGCTCGGTCGATGCCTTGGAGAACATCTGGCCCCAGTCGGGGGTCGGTTCGACCACGCCGACGCCCAGGTAGGACAGGCCCGCCTCGATGGTCACGAAGCTCGGCAGGAGGTATGTGGCCTGCACCAGCAGGGGCGTGACCACGTTGGGCAGGATCTCCCTGCGGATGATCCGCCACGCGGACGCCCCGCTGACCCGGGCCGCCTCGATGAACTCCCGTTCCCTGATGGACAGAGTCGTACCGCGCAGGATGCGGGCGAGACTCATCCAGCCGAGCACCCACTGGACGACGATCAGTGCGACCACACGCACATAGGTCGGCGTCTCGTCACGCGGGCTGACGAAGAGCGAGACCACGACCGGCATGCTGGCGATGAAGAACAACTGCGAGGGGAAGGCGAGCAGGAAGTCGATCAGCCGGCCGATCCAGTAGTCGGTCCTGCCGCCGAGGTAGCCGGCCGTGACGCCGAGGAGGATGCCGGTGAGGACCACCGCGACGGTCACCGCGAGGGAGATGAACAGCGAGGTCCGGATGCCGTAGATCAGCTTGGTGAACACGTCGTAGCCGTTGCCGGGTTCGAGGCCGAACCAGAACTCGCTGCTGATGCCGCCGTTGGGCTGCACCGGCACACCCGCGCTGTCGAAGAGTTCGGGGCGTTCGTCTGCGTACACGGTGTACGGGTTCTTGCCGTACAGCTTCGAGATGAGCGGGGCGAACAGGGCGATCAGGAAGAAGAAGCCCACGACGTAGGCGGAGATGACGCCGGTGCGGTCGCGCTTGAAGCGCAGCCACATCAACTGGCCCGGGGACCGGCCGGCAAGCTGTTTGGCCTCGGCCTTCGTGTCGGGCTCCGGTCCGCCGTCCATGACGACCGACCGTCCGCCACCCTCAATGTCCGTAGGACTTGTCACAGTTCGTCCAATTCACAGGTGTGGGTGTGCCGAACCGGCGGCCGGCACGGGTGCGCGACCGCTGTGGCATGATCCGATGAGGCGTGATCCGATGAGGCGTCAGGGCATGACCGCATGAGCGGCAATGCCGCAGCCGGACGCGCGTAGGCGAGCGACGGCGCTACGCGGCCGGCCGCCGCCTCAGGACCAACCGCCGGACGAACAAGGGCAGTCGGACGCAACGGCCGGGACGCACGGCGCGGACGACGATGGAACCCACCTGGTGCCTGTGACACTGCACATGGGACTTCTCCTCATGACTTCACGTGTTCGCCAACAGGAGGTTTCCGTCCATACCCTCCGACACCCCTGACGGAGGGTCAGACACCCCCTGATGCTCGTGAGTCGGGCGCTGTCCCCACAGCGCGAGACCCATTGACCCGAGCGCTACGCGGCTAACTATCTGCCATGAGCCAGGTGCCGACCACTGTCTTTAAATCTCAATTCAGTCACAGCTGGCGCGTAGTTCTTCCGAAAAATGGACAAAGCGTTCGACGGGAGAAGGCCGCGAAACGGACTTGTTACATGGCTATCGGGCGCGGATCTCCGCATTTCGGACACCGGTCCGACGGTGGCCGACTCCCGCTCGCTCGAAAAAGGGTTGCAAAAAACCCGGGCACCCCCATCATGGGGGCACCCGGGCTCGGATGTCCGGCGATCAGGCCCGATCAGCCGTGCTTGGCGCGGCTCGCGGCGCGGGCCCGCTCACGGGCGTCCAGGTTCACCTTGCGGATGCGAACGGCCTCCGGGGTCACCTCGACGCACTCGTCGTCACGGCAGAACTCCAGCGACTGCTCCAGCGAGAGCTTGCGCGGCGGCACGATCGCCTCGAACGAGTCGGCCGAGGACGACCGCATGTTCGTGAGCTTCTTCTCCTTGGTGATGTTGACGTCCATGTCGTCGGAGCGGGAGTTCTCGCCGACGATCATGCCCTCGTACACCTCGGTGCCCGGCTCGGTGAAGAGCACGCCACGCTCCTGGAGGTTCGTCATCGCGAACGCGGTGACGGCACCGGCGCGGTCGGCGACCAGCGAGCCGTTGTTACGGGTCTGCAGCTGGCCGAACCAGGGCTCGTGGCCCTCGTGGATGGAGTGGCCGATGCCCGTGCCGCGCGTCTGCGTCAGGAACTCGGTGCGGAAGCCGATGAGGCCGCGGGACGGCACCACGAACTCCATGCGGACCCAGCCCGAGCCGTGGTTGGACATGTTGTCCATCCGGCCCTTGCGGACACCCATGAGCTGCGTGACCGCGCCCATGTGCTCCTCGGGCACGTCGATCGTCATGCGCTCGACCGGCTCGTACGTCTTGCCGTCGACGACCTTGGTGACGACCTGCGGCTTGCCGATGGTCAGCTCGAAGCCCTCGCGGCGCATCTGCTCGACCAGGATGGCGAGCGCCAGCTCGCCACGGCCCTGGACCTCCCAGGCGTCCGGACGCTCGGTGTCGAGCACCCGGAGGGAGACGTTACCGATCAGCTCGCGGTCCAGGCGGTCCTTGACCTGACGGGCGGTGACCTTGCGGTCCTTGACCGCGGCCTTGTTGTCGGCACCCTTGCCGGTACCGCCACGGCCGACCAGCGGCGAGGTGTTGGTGCCGATGGTCATCGAGATCGCCGGCTCGTCGACCGTGATCAGCGGCAGCGGGATCGGGTTCTCGGGGTCGGCGAGGGTCTCACCGATCATGATGTCCGAGATACCGGCGACGGCGCAGATGTCACCCGGGCCGGCCATCTCGGCGGGCCTGCGGGTGAGCGCCTCGGTCATCAGGAGCTCGGTGATGCGCACGTTGGACATGGTGCCGTCACGCTTGATCCAGGTGACGGTCTGGCCCTTGCGCAGCTCACCCTGCTCGACGCGGAGCAGCGCGATACGGCCGAGGAAGTTGTCGGCGTCCAGGTTGGTGACGTGCGCCTGGAGCGGGGCCGCCTCGTCGTACTCCGGAGCCGGGACGTGGGAGAGGATCGTGGAGAAGAACGGCTCCAGGCTGTCGCTGTCGGCCGGGACCGTGCCGTCCTCCGGCTTGGTCAGCGAGGCCACACCGTCACGCGCACACGCGTAGACGATCGGGAACTCGATCTGGTCCTCGTCCGCGTCCAGGTCGAGGAAGAGGTCGTAGGTCTCGTTGACGACCTCGTCGATCCGGGAGTCCGGGCGGTCCGTCTTGTTGATGCACAGGATGACGGGCAGGCGCTGCTGGAGGGCCTTGCGCAGCACGAAACGGGTCTGCGGCAGCGGGCCCTCGGAGGCGTCGACCAGCAGGACCACCGCGTCCACCATCGACAGACCGCGCTCGACCTCGCCACCGAAGTCGGCGTGGCCCGGGGTGTCGATGATGTTGATGGTGATGACGTCGCCGCCATCCTTCGGGTGGTACTTCACGGCCGTGTTCTTGGCCAGGATCGTGATGCCCTTCTCACGCTCCAGGTCGTTCGAGTCCATCATTCGGTCGTCGAGCGACTCGGCGGCGTGCGCCGCGAAGGCACCGGCCTGCTTCAGCATGGCGTCGACGAGGGTCGTCTTGCCGTGGTCGACGTGGGCGACGATGGCGACGTTGCGGATGTCGTGGCGCGTGGCCATAGTGCGGCGTACTCCCGGGGTGTTGAGAAGGCCCTCTTCGTACGTCCGTGTGACGCGGGCCTGCCGGGCTGAACACGCCACGGCCTTACCCCCATGGTACGTGCACCGCCCAGCAGGGGCTCGCCCGGCCGACGCAAAGGGCCCGACCAGCCACGACCGGCCCGCGCCCGGCAGCGCACCGCTCCCCTACCCCTTGGTCGGGCTCGGCGACACCTTCGCCCCCTTCTTCAGGAAGCCCATGTCCTGGTAGACCGGCGTCTGGAAGCCGAAGGCGCCCACGTTCACCAGCCCCTTCCGGGCGCCCACGATCTGCGGCCGCTGGTACAGCGGCAGCGACCCGGCCGACGCCCAGATCCTGGAGTCCGCCTTGCGCAGCAGCCCGTCCGCCTCGTCCTCGTCCAGCGTGCCCAGCGCCTGGTCGAAGAGCTGGTCCACCTGGTCGGTGCCGACCCGCGTGTAGTTCTGCTCGACGTTCAGCGAGCCGTCGGCCGCCACCACCGGCTTCGCGTAGATCGGCCGCGCGTCCGTCGCCGGGAACGCGGACGACGGCCACGAGTACAGCGCGAGGTCGTACTGCCCGGACGCGACGTGGTCCTTGAAGTAGCTGTCGTCCGGCACCTTGTGGATCTCGGTGGCGATGCCCACCCGGTCCAGCATCTTCGAGATCTGGTCGGCGACCGACTGGAGCGTCTCCGAGCCCGGCCCCGACGGCACCACGAACCGCAGCGAGAGCGCCTTCCCGTCCTTGGCCAGCGGCCCGGCCGGAGCCCCCGCGCCCCTGGGTGCCGCCGTGCCCTTCGGCGCGTACGCCCCGGGCGCCCCGTGGGCGTGGTCCTTCTGGTGGTCGCGGGTGTCCCTGTCGTCCGTACCCTTGTCGTCCTCGCCGACGATGTACTGCCCGTCGTGCCCGCCGTCCGACTCGTCGCCCTGCTCGCTGTCGTCCTTCTTCTTGTCGCCCTTCTTCTCGTCCTCCGCGCCGGCCGCCTTGCCGGGGTTCTTGACCGGGCCGCCGGCCACCCAGCCCGCGTCGGCGAGGAGCGCCTGCGCCTCGTGGGTGTCGAGGCCGCCGATCGCCCCGCTGCCGTCCGTGTAGGCGGCCTGGCCGGACAGGGCGACATGGCTGCCGACCGGGACGGCGGGCAGCCCGAGCGGGGTCAGCACCAGCTTGGCGAGCGCCTGCCGGTCGAGGGCGCGGGCGACGGCCCGGCGCACCCGCTCGTCGGCGAGCGGGCCCTCGGAGCCGTTGAGGGCGAGCTGGGTGTAGGCGGGCTCCAGCGACTTGCGGACGGCGAAGTCGCGCAGCTCGTGCTGCTGCTCCAGCCACTTGGCGATGCTCCTGCGGAGCTTCTTCGGCCCCTCGGGCAGCTTCTCCTCGTCCATGCCGAGGGTCAGCGCCCAGGACCGGAGCTTCTTGGCGGAGGTCTTCCCGGCGCCCTGCAGCGGCAGCCCGGTGCCCTTCTCACGGCCGGCGATGGTGATCCGCTCGGCCTCGGCGGCGTCGATGTCGGCGACGTCGACCGTGCCGTCGGCGAGCGCGGACGCCCGCTTCGCGCGGTCCACGGCGTGCAGGTCGATCTCGTCGAGCTTGGCCGGGCGGCCCCACCAGCGCGGGTTGCGGGTGAGGACGACGTCCTTCTTGGCGGTGTCGACCCTGTCGACCCGGAAGGGGCCCGCGGTCACGGTGAGCTTACGGCGAGCGCCGTCGTTGAAGGCGTCCGGGGTGCCCATGACGTCCTTCGGGTACAGCGGCGAGAACAGCGACTTCCAGTCGGCGTACGGCCGCTCGAAGGTGACCCGGACCTCCAGGTCGTTGGCGCCGCGCTCGATCTGGGCGATGCGGTCGTAGCCGGCGTTGCGGGCGGTCCAGTAGGCGGAGTCCTTGCCGGACAGGGCGCGCCACTGGGCGGCGAAGTCGGCGGCGCCGATCTCCCGGCCGTCGCTCCAGACGGCCTGCTGGTTGAGCTTGTAGAGGACGACCTGGCGGGGCTCGGTCTCGATGACCTTCGCGGACTCCAGGTAGTCGGGGTTGCGGACCGGCTTCCCGGTGGCGTCGATGGTGAACATCGACGGCAGGACGGCCTGGGCGACCCGGGTGGTGCCGGCGTCGGCGTCGGCCTGGAAGGTGTTGAGGGTCTCCGGTACGGCGTCCACGGCCATCTTCAGGGTGCCGCCCTCGGCGACCGCGTTCCGGGCGACCGGCACGATGTCCTGCCCGGCCAGCGGCTTGCTGCCCTCGTCGTCGGAGCCGCAGCCCGCGAGGAGGGGCACGGCCAGCGTGCCCGCGGCGAGGAAGGCGAGGCTCCGCCGGTAGCGCCGTGACGTGCCGCCGTCGTTCGGCCGACGCGCCGTCGTGGCTGGTCGCGCCCCGCTGCGGAGCCGCATATCGACAGGGCCCTGCGCCCCTTCGGGGCGCTGCTCAGCGCCGACGCCATGGTGCGACATCTCTGCTACCTCCGAAGGCCCGATCACACGGGTGCGGTCTGTTCACATTTGGGGGTATTTTGGAGTTGATCACATGTACGTCAGAAGTACGGACCCCACTGAAATGGACGGGGTCCGTCGGCCGGGTACGACACGGCGGCGGGGACTGTCAAAGGCCACCCGTGCGGCGCAATGTCCCGGCGCACACAGAGCGCGTGCGGGCGTGCGACTCAGGCGCGCAATCCGCCAATCGCTGCACATGGCTTCACATCAGTAGGTGTGACGCGCAACACTCGCAGGCGCATGAACGTCGCCGTCCTGGACCATCAGGTCCGCGGAAGAGAGGTCACGTCATGTCCGTGCACGACGACCTGACGTCAGTCCAGCGTTGCCTAGCCGACCTGACCCGGTCCGTCGGCCGCCTGGAGCAGCAGCTCGGGAGCGGCGGACTGGAGATGCGCCGCGTCCGTGCCGACGCCGATCACCTGCGCGAGAGCGTGGCACTGCTGCGGGAGACGGCCAGCGCCGGCACCCCGAGCAAGCGCCCCGAGCTCGTGACCATCTCCGACGATCCGTACGACATCAACCTGTGGACGGACTCGGACGACGAGGGTCTCGGCGCCCGCGACCGGCACGCCCCCTAGGAGCGCTGACCGCAGGCCACCTCCCCCGACCCCGACCGGAGTCATCCATTGGCCACTGGTACGGAACCACATCCGAACAGCGGCGGCGTACGCACCGGTACGCGCGCCGCGATCTCCGCCCCGCACCTGCGGACCGACCGCTGGTGGCTGGCGCCCGCCGTCACCGCGGCCGGTCTGTTCGCGTTCGTCGTCTACTCGACCTGGCGGGCCTTCGCGAACGCGCACTACTACTCGGCGCCCTACGTCTCGCCGTTCTACTCGCCCTGTCTGGCCGAGAACTGCAAGACCATGCCGTCCGGCCCGAACGCCGACGTCTTCGGCAGCTGGTGGGCGATCTCCCCGGCGATCATCATCCTGATCTTCCCGCTGGGCTTCCGCCTGACCTGCTACTACTACCGCAAGGCGTACTACCGCAGCTTCTGGGCCTCCCCGCCCGCCTGCGCGGTGGCCGAGCCGCACGCGAAGTACACCGGTGAGACCCGCTTCCCGCTGATCCTGCAGAACGTCCACCGGTACTTCTTCTACTTCGCCCTGCTGGTCGCCTGCGTACTGACCTACGACACGGTCCTCTCCTTCCGGGACCCGCACGAGCACTGGGGCCACATGGGCCTCGGCACTCTCGTCTTCCTGGTCAACATCGTGCTGATCTGGGCGTACACGCTGTCCTGCCACTCCTGCCGGCACATCGTCGGCGGCAAGCTCAAGCACTTCTCCAAACACCCCGTGCGCTACAAGGCATGGCAGTTCGTGGGCCGGCTCAACGCCCGGCACATGCTGCTCGCCTGGGCGTCGTTGGTGAGCGTGGCGCTCGCCGACTTCTACGTCTATCTGCTCGCGTCCGGTGTCTTCGACGATCCGAGGTTCTTCTGATGGCAGCGGTGGAGCGGCAGCAGTGGGACGTCGTGGTCGTCGGCGCCGGCGGGGCGGGCCTGCGCGCCGCGATCGAGGCGCGCGAGCGGGGCGCCCGTACGGCGGTGATCTGCAAGTCGCTGTTCGGCAAGGCCCACACGGTGATGGCCGAGGGCGGCATCGCGGCGGCGATGGCCAACGTCAACGAGCACGACAACTGGCAGGTCCACTTCCGCGACACCCTGCGCGGCGGCAAGTTCCTCAACCAGTGGCGGATGGCCGAACTGCACGCCAAGGAGGCGCCGGACCGGGTCTGGGAGCTGGAGACCTGGGGCGCCCTCTTCGACCGCACGAAGGACGGGAAGATCTCCCAGCGCAACTTCGGCGGCCACGAGTACCCGCGCCTCGCCCACGTCGGCGACCGCACCGGGCTCGAACTGATCCGCACCCTCCAGCAGAAGATCGTCTCGCTCCAGCAGGAGGACGAGAAGGAGACCGGCGACTACGAGTCCCGGCTCAAGGTCTTCCAGGAGTGCACGGTCACCCGGATCCTCAAGGACGGCTCACGCGTGAGCGGCGTCTTCGCGTACGAGCGGGAGACCGGCCGTTTCTTCGTCCTCGAAGCGCCCTCCGTGGTCGTCGCGACCGGGGGCATCGGCAAGTCCTTCAAGGTGACGTCGAACTCGTGGGAGTACACCGGCGACGGGCACGCGCTCGCCCTGCTGGCCGGGGCGCCGCTGCTCAACATGGAGTTCGTGCAGTTCCACCCGACCGGCATGGTCTGGCCTCCCTCGGTGAAGGGGATCCTGGTCACCGAGTCGGTGCGCGGCGACGGCGGGGTGCTCAGGAACTCCGAGGGCAAGCGGTTCATGTTCGACTACATCCCGGACGTCTTCAAGGAGAAGTACGCCGAGTCCGAGGAGGAGGGCGACCGCTGGTACGAGGACCCGGACCACAACCGGCGTCCCCCCGAGCTGCTCCCCCGCGACGAGGTCGCCCGCGCGATCAACTCCGAGGTGAAGGCGGGCCGCGGCTCCCCGCACGGCGGGGTCTTCCTGGACGTGTCGACGCGGATGCCGGCCGAGGTGATCCGGCGCCGGCTGCCCTCCATGTACCACCAGTTCAAGGAGCTGGCCGACGTCGACATCACGGCGGAGGCGATGGAGGTCGGGCCGACCTGCCACTACGTGATGGGCGGGGTCGCGGTGGACTCCGACACCGCCGCCGCCCGCGGGGTGCCGGGACTGTTCGCGGCCGGTGAGGTGGCCGGCGGCATGCACGGCTCCAACCGGCTCGGCGGCAACTCGCTCTCCGACCTCCTGGTGTTCGGGCGCCGGGCGGGCTGGCACGCGGCCGACCACGCGGCGGACCTCGACGAGCGGCCGACGGTGGACGACGAGCAGATCGACGCGGCGGCGGCCGAGGCGCTGCGGCCCTTCTCCGCGGAGAGCCAGGAGCCGGACTCCGGCCCGCCGGAGAACCCGTACACCCTCCACCAGGAGCTCCAGCAGGCCATGAACGACCTGGTCGGCATCATCCGCCGGGAGGGCGAGATGGAGCAGGCGCTGGAGCGGCTCGCCGCGCTGCGGGTGCGGGCCCGCCGGGCCGGGGTCGAGGGGCACCGGCAGTTCAACCCCGGCTGGCACCTCGCCCTGGACCTCAGGAACATGCTGCTGGTCAGCGAGTGCGTGGCCCGGGCGGCGCTGGAACGCACCGAGTCGCGCGGCGGGCACACCCGCGAGGACCACCCGACGATGGACCGCCGCTGGCGCCCCGTGAACCTGCTCTGCCGGCTGGCCGATCCCACCGGCGGGCTCGCGGCCACCGACCCGGAGCGCGGCCAGATCGACCTCACCCGCGAGACCACCGACCCCATCCGAGCCGACCTGCTCGCCCTCTTCGAGAAGGAGGAGCTGGTCAAGTACCTCGCCGAAGAGGAGCTGTACGAATGAGCGGCTACACAGCCCACTTCCGGGTGTGGCGGGGCGACGTCGAGGGTGGCGGCCTGGAGGACTTCAAGGTCGAGGTGAACGACGGCGAGGTGGTCCTCGACATCATCCACCGCATCCAGGCCACCCAGGCCGCCGACCTGGCCGTCCGCTGGAACTGCAAGGCCGGCAAGTGCGGTTCGTGCTCGGCGGAGATCAACGGCCGCCCGCGCCTGATGTGCATGACCCGCATGTCCGTCTTCGAACAGGACGAGACCATCACGGTCACCCCGCTGCGCGCCTTCCCGGTGATCCGCGACCTGGTCACGGACGTCGGCTTCAACTACCAGAAGGCCAGGGAGGTCCCGGCGTTCGTACCGCCGGCCGACCTCGGCCCCGGCGAGTACCGGATGTTCCAGGAGGACGTGGACCGCTCGCAGGAGTTCCGCAAGTGCATCGAGTGCTTCCTGTGCCAGGACACCTGCCATGTCGTGCGCGACCACGAGGAGAACAAGACGGCCTTCGCCGGCCCGCGTTTCCTCATGCGGGTGGCCGAACTGGACATGCACCCGCTGGACGCGGCCGAGAGCTCCGGCCTGGACCGCAAGCGCACGGCCCAGGACGAACACGGCCTCGGCTACTGCAACATCACCAAGTGCTGCACGGAGGTGTGCCCGGAGGGCATCCACATCACGGACAACGCCCTGATCCCGTTGAAGGAACGGGCGGTCGACCGCAAGTACGACCCCCTGGTCTGGCTCGGCTCGAAGATCAGGAGGCGCCCCGCAGGAGGCTGAGCACCTGCCGGAGGTTGAACTCGGCGATGTCCTGCATGGGTTCGCGCTCGGGGAAGTCGCCGTCGAGCAGCCTGAGCGGCCCGGCGACGAGGTTGAGGTGCATCGCCAGCCGGTACAGCTCCGTCCGGTCCTCGTCGAGGTCGGCGGTGCGCAGCACGTCGTAGGCGGGCCCGAAGCGGAGCTGGAGGAAGACGTGCTCCCATTCGGCGTCGAAGTACATCAGGCCTTCGATGTCGATGAGTGCGGGATCGCCCTCCTCGGTCACCAGGACGTGGTCCGGGCCGAGTTCACCGTGCACGAGGGAGGCGTGGTCGCGCGGTTCGACCGCGTCGTAGAGCTGGTGCACGCGCTCGGCCAGCGCCTGCCGCACCCGGCGCAGGCGGGGGTCCCGCTCGGCCACCTCCGCGATGTCGCGCATCGCGCGGTCCGCGACGACCTGCTCGCAGGAGCTGCCGAGCGGTTTGCCGCCCTCCTCCACGAGGGCGGCCTTGCCGTACCCCGAGGAGACGCACTCCCGGAGTACGCCGAGGGTGCCTGCGAGCCGGGCCAGCGGCACCCGGGCCGCGCCCGGGTCGCTGCGCAGCAGCATCTCCAGGCTGCCGCCGCGGACGTCCTCGACCACCGCGGCGTAGGCGGGCAGGTGTTCGGCGTCCTCGTCGGCGAAGAGCAGGCGCGGGGTGCGCACGCCGAGTTCGGTCAGCAGGTCGTGGGCGGACAGGAAGAGGCCGAGACCGGACGCGTGCGCGAAGGGGTCACGGATGTCGGCGTCGGCGGGCCCCCAGTAGTCCTCCTCCGGGGACCAGACGTACGCGATCGCGCTCCGGCCGTTGTCGAGGGCGAGCCGGTAGACGCCTTTCTTGCTCCCTCCGCGCAGGCGGGTGACGGCAGCGGGAACACGGCCGAGGGCCTCGCGGGAGAGCGACGCGAGGTCGTCACGGGTGAGGTGGGCACGAGCGGTTGTCATGGCGTACGAACCCAGTCCTTCCGATAAGAGGTCCAGTCATCCTCGGTGGCGGCGAAGTCGACGTACAGGGCGACGCCGAAGGTAGCGCGATCCGGGTCCGTCCGTGACAGTCCCAGCCGAACCCCTCGCACGGCCGCCGGCACGGTCTCGGCGTGCGCCCAGTGCCCGAAGCGGTTCTCGTGGTAGAAGGGCAGCCCCATGAGGAGATCGGTGTCCGGCGGTGTGACCTCCAGCGCAAGGCTGGTCTGCTGCGCGACATACCCGCCGTACAGGCTCTGCAGGGGCTGCATGGTGTCGTACGACATCACCGCGACCTGATCCACCCGACGGGCGACTTGCCCGAAATACTCCTGCGACCACCATTTGGGATGACCGGTGACAGTACCCCAGAAGGAGTGAAAGGCCGGCAGCGGGTCGATCTGGTGTGCGGCGACGGAGAGCAGCGGAGTGGCGGGGCGCAGGGCGTCGAGGAGGGCGAGGTAGTTCCGGTCGCCGGAGTGCAGAGGCTCCAGGTCGAAGTGGACCCCGTCGAACCCGACGGCGACGACCTGCCGGGCCGACGCGACGACGGCGTCCCGCGTCTCCTTCTTCTCCAGATGCATGGCATACGGCTTCTCGGGCGCGACCTCGTCCCCGAGCCAGGCCTGCACCCGGACCCCGGGGAGTTTTCGATGCACGGCTGTTATCAGCCAACGGGCCTTGGGACAGGCCGATTTGGGCAGCGTGCCGTTGTGTTCCAGTGGTCCCGCATGGACGTAGAGGTCGCGTATGCCGGTGTCCGCGAGCCGGGCGGCGAGGGCGGTGACGTCGGCGTCGGTCCTACGACCGTCGACCCATGCGTGACCGAGCCACAGGGCGTCCCGGTTCCGGCTGTGCGTACCGGCCTTCGGGTCGCCGGCGTAGTTGATGCGGAGGGCGGTCTCGGCGATGAGGAGGGGGAGCAGCAGCACGAGGGTGACGCGTAGCGTCCAGATGCCGAGTTTCCTCTTCTTCCCGCCCGCCCGACCCGTGCGACGTCCGCCGTCGGGTGCGGGTGGCCCCTGCGCGGGCTCGGACGCGTCGGCGACTGCGGGTCGGACCGGCAGGGGATCCGGTACGTCGGCCGGTCCGGGTGGGACCGGCAGGGGATCCGATGCGTCGGCCGGTGCGGGTGGGACCGGGGTGGGTGCGGGTGGTGGTGTTGCGGGGTCCGGGTCGGTGGCCGGTGTCGGGTCGTTCTCCGGGTTCGGGCTCCGTTTCATGTTCTGTCCCCCTTTTCTCGTCGTCCCCCGGCTGTCTCCGCCCCGGTCGCGAGGCCGCCTGGCTGCCCATACGCTCCGAAATGTGACGTCATCCTTGATCCGGGGTCGGCCGAGGCATGCCACCGGGCACATAGGTGTGCGGGTGGGGCATGCGGTGCTGGGCGGGGTCACCGGGGTGGTCTGGCTGGTGTTGCCGGTGATGACGAGCACCGCTCAAGATCCGGTTCCCGTGGCGGGGGGTGGCACGGTCGCCGCGGCCGAGGCGGCGGACGGGGGGTCGGCCACCGATTACGTCCTGCCGCTCGTCGCCGTCGCGGCGGCCGGCGCGCTGGGCGGCTACGGATACGTACGGCGGATACGGCGGGCCCGCTCACGCACCACACCGGGGATCGTCTCCCCCGCGCCGCCGGCGCCGTCGGCCGTCGACGTCGAGCGGCAGGCCCGGTCCTCCCTGGTCCTCGCCGACGACTGCGTACGCGCCGGCCGGGAGGCCCTCGGATATGTCGACGGGGGCGAGCCCGTCGTACGGGCCCTGCGGGCGGCCGAGACCGAGCTGGCGGCCGCGTTCGCGATATGGCGCCGGTACGAGGAGGGGGTGCCCGGGGATGCCGTCGGCCGGCGGCAGGCACTGGTGGGGGTGGTCGGGCGGTGCGCCGAGGCGGGGCGGCGACTGGACGCGGAGGCGTCGGTCTTCGACGCCGAGTGGGACGCGGGGGACGCGCTGGCGGTGGCCGAGGGGCGGTTCCGGGAGCTGGCGGCACGCACCGGTGGGGTGGCGGGCGCACTGGCCGAGGCGGGAGCGCGGTACGGGGCAGCCGCGGTCTCCTCTGTCGTCGGTTACGTCGAACAGGCCAAGGACCGGCTGGTGTTCGCGACGACATGGCTCAACCAGGCTCGTCAGGACCGGGATTCGGGTGACGATGCGGGGTCCCGGCGGGGGGTGCGGGCCGCCGAGGGGGCCGTGGCGCAGGCCGGGGTGCTGCTGGGCGGGGTACAGCGGCTGACCCAGGAGCTGCGGACGGCGGCGGGGCTGCTGCCGGCCGCCCTGACGGGTGCGGAGGCGGAGCTGGCGGGGGTGCGGGCGACGGCCCTGCCGCCGCGGCGGGCGCATGCCGACGCGGTGCTGGCCGCCGTACGGGAGGAGGTGACCGGTGGGCCGTACGACCCGCTGGACGCCCTGCGCCGGGTCGTGCGGGCGGTGGAGGGGACGGGGGGCGGGCGGTCCGGGGTGATCGCGGCGGGGGCGGAGCTGGTGGCGCGGAGCGCACTGGGGGCAGCGGATGACTTCGTGGGGACGCATCGGGGGGCGGTGGGGGTGGAGGCACGGGCGTTGCTGGCGGAGGCGGGGCGGGCCGCGCCCGCGGACGCCGACAGGCTCGCGCGGAAGGCGCGGGAACTGGCGGAGCGGGACGTACGGGCGCACGGGAACCCGTTCGCCGGGGACGCCGCCCATGGGAGCGGGGTGGCGGGGGCGGTGCTCGGGGGTGTGCTGCTGGGTGAGGAGGGGGACGGGGGGCCGGTGGTGGCCTTCGGGGGGCCGGAGAGTCGGGGGCGGTTGGGGTAGCGCGTCAGGGAGTGGGGCGGTAGGTGTGTCGGGCGGCTGCGGGTGCGTGGGGGGTGGTCGCGCAGTTCCCCGCGCCCCTGTGGGGCGCGTTCTTCTGGACGTCAGCCGTAGCGCCCCGTAGGGGCGCGGGACTGTGTCTGATATGCGGCTCCGCCGCGTGGGCGCGATCAGCCCCCCGCGGCGGCGCGGCGGACCACCGGGCGGAGGGCCCCTCCTCAGAACAGGCTGAGCAGAGCCTCCGCGGGGTCGGTGAGGCCCGTCTCGCCGTCCGGCAGCGGGAGTTCGAACCACACCGTCTTGCCGCGCGGCGTCCGGCGTGAGCCCCACGCCGCGCTGAGGAGGCCGACCAGTTGGAGGCCACGGCCGCCCTCGTCGGTGTCACGGGCGCGTCGACGCCTCGGCTGGACCAGGCCGGAGTCCCAGACCTCGCACACCAGGGTGCGGTCGAGCAGGAGGCGCAGCCGTATCTCGCCCTCGCCGTACCGCAGCGCGTTGGTGACCAGCTCGCTGACCAGGAGTTCCGCCGTGTCGACCAGCGGCTCCAGGTCCCATGTGAGGAGCTGGCCGCGGGCGTACTCGCGGGCGCGGCCCACACTGCGCGGCTCGCGCGGCAGCGTCCAGTCGCCGACCGACTCGGCCGGCAGCCCCTGGACACGCGCCATCAGCAGCGCGATGTCGTCCTCTCCGTGATGCGTGTCGAGGGTGTTGAGGACGTGGTCGCAGACGTCCTCCAGGGGCTGGGACGGGTCGGTGAGGGCTCCTACGAAGGCCTGGAGGCCCTCGTCGAGGGGGTGGTCGCGGGATTCGACCAGGCCGTCGGTGTAGAGCGCGAGGAGGGAGCCCTCGGGAAGGTCCACCTCCACCTCCTCGAAGGGCTCGCCGCCGACGCCGAGCGGCATGCCGGGCGGCACGTCGAGCATCAGAGCGGCTTCACCGGGTTCCACGAGGACAGGCGGCAGGTGGCCCGCGTTGGCGAACGTACAGCGCCTGGTGACGGAGTCGTAGACGGCGTACACGCAGGTCGCGAGGTAGACCTCGGAGAGGTCGGCGTCGCGGGGCTGGCGGGCCGTGCGGGTGGCCTGCTGGACCCCGCCGGGGGTGCCCAGGCCGCGGGCGATCTCGTCCAGCGCGGAGAGCACCTCGGCCGGTTCGAGGTCGAGCAGGGCCAGCGTCCGGACGGCCGTGCGGAGTTCGCCCATCGCGACCGCCGCGCGCAGCCCCCGGCCCATCACGTCGCCCACCACCAGCGCCGTGCGGTGGCCGGGGAGTTCTATGACGTCGAACCAGTCGCCGCCGACCTCGGTGGCCGCGTTGCCCGGCAGGTAGCGGCAGGCGATGTCCAGGCCGGAGGCCTCCGGGTCGCCGGGCGGGAGCAGGGACCGTTGCAGTATCAACGCGCGTTCGTGTTCGCGCCGGTAGAGGCGGGCGTTGTCGATGCAGACGGCGGCGCGGGCGGCCAGCTCGACGGCGAGGTCCCGGTCGCGGTCGCCGAACGGCTCGCTGCCCTTGGTGCGGGCGAACTGGGCGAGGCCGACGACCGTGTCGTGGGCGACCATGGGCACGGCCAGCGTGGACTGGACGAGGCCGCCCTCCTCCGCCGGCACGTGCTGCGGGCGGGCGGTGCGCAGGGCGTCCGCGCACGGGGAGTTGAAGGGGTAGTGGTGGACCGCGCCGACGGCGACCGGGGCGCCGCCACCGACGAAGGGCGCGTCGGAGACCGCGCTGGCGAAGGCGACCCGGCGCAGTTCGGCGCTGCCGTCGGCCAGTCCGGGCGGGGTCTCGTCGCCGGCCAGCAGGCCCTGGTAGAGGTCGACGGTGGCGAGGTCGCAGAAGCCGGGGACGACCACGTCGAGAAGTTCGCGGGCGGTGGTCTCCAGGTCGAGGGAGTTGCCTATGCGGGCGCCGGCCTCGTTGAGGAGGGCGAGATTGCGCCGGGCCGCGGCGGCCTCGCGGGCGGCGGCACGGCGGGCGGTGATGTCGAGGCCGAGCCAGGCGATTCCGATCGGGCGGCCGGTGCCGCTGTGCACGCGATAGAGGTTGATGGACCAGTGCCGGCGCTCCTCGGAGCCCGGTACGAAACCCGTGACGTGCATGTCCGTGATGGAGTTGCCGGTCTCCAGGACCCGCCGCAGGGTGGCCGCGACCCGCTCGGCCTCGGAGCGCGGCAGATAGTCGTGGACACCCTTGCCGCGGTGGTCCTCGGGGGTGCCGCCGAAGATGGAGGAGAACCGTACGTTGGCGCGGCGGATCCGCAGGTCGGTGTCGATCAGCAGGAAGCCGAACGGAGATTGACCGAATATCGACTGCGAGGCAGCGAGGTCGGTCTCGATGCTGCGCAGGGTGCGGACGTCGACCACGATGCACACGGCCGCGTTCTCGCCCTCGGCGGTGCGGGTGGGCATGACGTAGACCTCGGCGATGCCCTCCTCACCACGCTCGCCGTCCGCCGTGTCGGGCATCCGGAACGGGACCACGCCGGTCCACTCCCGCCCGTCCAGGATCTCGGCCATCTTCCGCTGGCCGCGTTCGCGCAGGTCCGGGTCGACGAACGCCTCGATGGGGTCCATGCCGACGGCGCGCTCGGCGGGGATGCCGAAGATCTGCTCGGCGCGCAGGCTCCACTGGTCGACCAGGCCGCCGGCGCCGATGGAGAACGAGGCGACCTTGATGTAGTCGTAGATCGAGCCGGGCGGGCTGCTCTGCCACATGGCGTCGCCAGGGGCCGCGGCTGTCTCCGCGGTCCCCGCCCTCACGCCGTCCGACGGGTCCTCGGACTCCGTGGCCCTAGCTGGTATCTCGCTCACGCGAACCGTCCCCTCCAGCTCACCGCGCCCGGCACCGGTCACCGGGTGCGGCTGCCCGCAGTATCCAGCACTACGGCGCCGCCTGACACGGTGTTCACGATCACAGCACGGTCCCGACGATTTCCGGACCGGACCGTGACAACACTTCCAGTCTTCTAACCAGGGAACACGCCGTCGAACCACGTACTCCGGCACGCGTTGATCAGCCACTCTCGCGGGTGGACCGCGCGGCGTCCCGTGTACACCCCGTTCACCCGGGTACGGCCAGCTCGAACCAGACCGTCTTGCCGTTGTCACCGGGCCGGGTGCCCCAGCTGCGCGAGGAACCTGCCACCAGTTGGAGACCGCGGCCGCTCTCGTCGTCGGGGCTGGCGGCGCGTTCGCGCGGCGGGTCCGGCAGCGGGTCGGAGACCTCGACGCGCAGGGGGGCGCCGAGCTGTGGCGGGCGGAAGAGGCGGACGCCGATGGGGCCGGTGGCGTGCCGCAGCGAGTTGGTGACCAGTTCGCTGACGAGCAGGGCGGCGAGGTCGGCGAGGCCGTCGAGGCCCCAGCCGCGCAGTTGGTCACGGACCGCGGTCCGGGCGGTGCGCACGGCGCCCGGTTCCGCGGGGAAGGTCCACTCGACGGTGTCACCTTCGGTGTCGATCACACCGATCACTTCCCGTGCAGCGTGCCCACCCATGCCCGGTTTCATGGGGTTAATGGGCACATACCCGATTACTCGGGGGCAGTACCGCGAGAGAGGGCGCACTGTGGTGCGGATGGCTTACGCCGGGGGCCGTGCGCCCAGGAGCTCGGGGCGTGCGGGTGTGTGGGGCGGGTGCGGCGCCGTGGGGGCTTGTCGCGCAGTTCCCCGCGCCCCTTTCGTCGGGGCTGCGCCCCGCACTCAAGCAGCCCGCCGCGCCCGCGCGGCGGTAGCCGCATGTTCGGCACAGCCCCGCGCCCCCTTCGTCGGGGCTGCGCCCCGCACTCAAACAGCCCGCCGCGCCCGCGCGGCGGTAGCCGCATGTTCGGCACAGCCTCGTGCTCAATCGGGTTGCCGGGTCCATCCCGCGGCTACCTCGCGTACCGCCGGTACGTCCTGGTCGAGCCAGGGCACGTGCCAGAGTTCCTCCGGCGTCAGCCAGCGCAGTTCGTCGTGGTCCTGGAGGGGCTTGGGTTGCGGGGAGGCGGGGTGGAGGCGGGCCGTCCACACCTGGAGGACGTACGGGGGGCGCAGCGGCCACTCCCCCGGCACCCGGGTCAGCGTCTGCGGCTCCACGCCCAACTCCTCGCGCAGTTCGCGCACCAGGGCCTGCTCGGGGGTCTCGCCGGGCTCGACCTTGCCGCCGGGGAGTTCCCAGCGGCCGGCCAGTTCGGGGGGTGCGCTGCGGCGGGCCGCGAGGAGGCGGCCGGCGTCGAGCAGGGCGGCTGCGACCACCACGATCCGTTCGCTCATGGGCCGGAGCCTACGGGAGGCTCAGTTACGGGTGCCGCCGTCCCCGTTGCCGTTGCTGAGGCCGATGCGCTCGACCCAGTAGAGCTGCCTGTGCCCGCGGTCGTCGAGGCTGTCGGCGATTTTCTGCGCCTCGGCCCGGGTCGCGTACCGGCCGACGCGGTAGCGATTGCCGTTGTCGTCCTGCCGTATGACGAGCCAGGGGAGAGAGACCGTGCCTTCCGTCATCGCGCCCCTCCGCATCTCCCGGCCCCCGCCCGTCCCCGCCCCGCTAAGGAAACCGCACTCCGCATATGCCCGAGCGTACGCCTAACCTTTACGCAGCGAATACGCCTTTTCACAAAGAGGTACGCAACCAGCCAGAACGGCGGGGGCGCACGACAGCGAACGCGCCGTTCGCGCGCCTGCTGTTCGGGGTCGCGGGCATGGCGAGAAGAGCCGGGTCACCTGGGAGAACGGCCGGATTGCGGCGGCCGTGCGGAGGTCAGGACCTGAGTGGTGAAGGCGTCAACCATCGCAAGGGTGTGCGCTACTTCACGCAGAGGTGGTACGGACGCTACTTCACCGGCAGATGGTAGGAGACCTGGTAGCGGTCGGCCGGGATGACGACGTCCGCGGTCTCCACCGGTCGACCCGAGGCGTAGTACGTCCGCTGGATCACCAGGACGACATGGCCGGGGACCCCGCCCAGGACGAGCAGCTCCTCGGCGAGGCCGGGGCGGGCGCCGACCTCCTCGGTGACGTTGTCCACGACGACGTCGATGGCGCGCATCCGCTCGACCACGCCCATTCCGCCGAGCGGGCCCTCCTCCGGCAGCATCACGGGGGTGCGGCCGGTGACGGCGAGGGGCTCCCAGGAGGTGGAGAGCATCATCGGGTCGCCCGCGTCCCGGAACAGGTACCGGGTGCGCATCACGCGGTCGCCGAGGTGGATGCCGAGCCGGTCGGCGACGGCCGCGCCGGCCTCGGTCTGCTCGCTGCTGGACTCCCAGGTGCCGCGCGCGGCCGCGTCGCACTGCTCCTGCCGGAACGGGGTGGCACCGCCGGCCGGGCGGAACCCGGAGCGGGCCACCCGCCGGGGCACGGGCCGCTCACGCACGTAGGTCCCGGAGCCGGACCGGCCCTCGACCAGCCCCTCGGCCATCAGCACCTTGCGGGCCTCCAGGGCGACCGTGTCCGAGACGCCGTACTCCTCACGGATGCGGGCCTGGGAAGGAAGCCGGGTGTGAGGCGGCAGCGAGCCGTCGACGATCTTCTTGCGGAGATCACCCGCGACACGCAGATACGCCGGCTGCTCACCGAAAGTCACTGGCCGCTCCCATCAGGTTGTACAGACAGCAACAGCGTGGCAACCGTGGGTTGAGCAGTGCAAGCAAAGGCCAGAGAATCACTCGATGTGATGACATGCGGCCCGGGGAGGCTTTACGCAGGCACTTTCTCCCCGTTATGGCCGTGATCACACCTCCACGCCGGAGCCGCTTCCTCCGCTGCCGGAGCCGCCGCCCCCGCCGTCGTCCGAGGGCGGGGTCGTGGCCAGGCCCAGAGCCTTGCGCGCGGTGACGGTCCGCTTCGGGTCGAGCAGCGTCGAAGCCTTGTCGTAGTGGGCGTAGTACGTGTCCGCGTCCGTGGCCCGCGCGGCCTTCGCCCACTCCGCCCGCGCCTTGTCGAGGTCCGCGACCAGGTCGTTCACCGGCTGCTTCGCGTCCGGGCCCCAGCCGTGCGCGCGGAGCATCGCGGTCTGCCTGGCGAGGGCGTTGGTCACCCGGGCCGCCCACTTCCGGTAGCCGGGCAGGTCGTCCTCGACGTACCGCGCCTCGGGGACGCTGCCGAGGGCGGAGTTGAGGACGTGCGCGGCGTCGAGGTAGGCGACCTGGTCGGCGTCCAGCACGCTCTCGTCGTTGCGCAGCGAGCCGGACAGGGTCCTGCCCTCGGTCGTGTTGCCGAAGACGCAGGCCACCTCCCGGTCGCCGTACTGCCAGCTGTCCTCGCTGGGCGTGAAGTAGTACACGTCGACGTCGCCGGGGATCGCCCAGCCGTCCATCGCGTAGCCGTCCTCCAGCGCGTAGCAGCGCTGGTCGGCGGTGTCGCCGACGCGGTCGTCGCCCGGGTAGGACGAACCCTTGAGCTGGTACGTGGCGAAGACCTCGCCGTCGTGCGCCTTGGCGCAGTCCACGACGTCGACGTCGGAGACCAGGTCGCCGGTGAGCGTGCCGTCGGGGGTGTCGAAGCAGTCGCCGGTGGAGAGGGAGAGGCTGGAGCTGTCGTTCACGCCCTCCTTGACGCCGTCCCAGAACTCGCCCGCCCCGCCGGAGGCCAGCACCAGCACCCACAGGGCCAGCCCGATCGACGAGAACACCGACCCGATGACCGCCATCGCCGTGCCGCGCTCACCGCGCCTGCGGATCTGGCTCAGCCCGATCAGCCCCAGCACCAGCCCGACCCCCGGCAGGCAGCACAGCAGCCCGAGCACGAGGGAGGCGATGGCGAGCCCGTTGACGGGCGGCTGGGGGGTGTAGGGCCCGTAGCCCTGCCCCCAGGGCTGGTACGGCCCCGGGTACGGCCCCGGCGGCTGCTGCCCGTACGGTCCCTGCGGGTACTGCGGGTACTGCGGCTGGCCCGACTGGGGCGGTTGGTAGGGCCCTTGTGGCTGGTGGGGGCCGGGGGGCGGAGGTATGGACACCGGTACCGTGCTCCTGAGGGGGCGTCGGGCCGCGTGGAAACGCACGGCTGAACTGATGTACGACTGCGCGCATCGTAAGCGCGCCGTGAACGGGGGCGGAATGAGGGTGGGGAAGGCGGCCGTGCGCGCGGCGAACGGCCTGACCGCGCGCTGGGCTTCCAGGCGGCGGCGGTGACGGCCTTCGGGACGGTGGCCGCAGGTCCCCCGCCCGAGCGGCGTCACGTCACCGCCCGGCTCGGCGCCGCCGTCGACCGCCCCTTCGGCTTCCTCGCCCCGCACCGCCACACCCGGCTCGTCCTCGCGGCGGGCCGGGCGACGGATCCCCCGCCCTTCCCCGAACACCCCTGGGAGCACTCCGAATGAACGACACCGTCCGCGCCGTCAACGCGCTCACCGCACGCTGGGCCCTGCAGACCAGGCAGGGCACGGTCTTCTCGGCGGCCGGTGTCTGGCCGCTGCTGGCCTTCCTCGCCGACGGCGCCACGGGTCCGGCGCGGGACGAGCTGACCCGGGCCGTGGGGCTGCAGGCGGACCAAGCAGCCGCCGGTGCACGGGAGTTACTCACGGGGCTCGATGCGATGTCGGGCGTCGGGTCGGCTCTGGGGCTGTGGACCGACCCGGCGCTGGAGCTGCGCGAGCAGTGGGCGGCGGGGCTGCCCGCCGACGCGCACGGGGTGCTCGGCGCCGATGTCGCGGCCTCCCGGGAGGCGCTGGACGCGTGGGCGGCGAAGCGCACCGAGGGGCTGGTCGAACGGCTGCCGGTCCGGCTCACCGAGGGCGCCCGGATGGTGCTGGCGACCGCGCTGGCGCTGGGTACGAAGTGGCAGCACCCGTTCCGGGAGACGGTGCTGCGGCCCGGCTCCGGGCCCTGGCAGGGCCGTACGCTGGCCGGTCTGCACCGCAGCAGCGTCCGCCCGGACCGGATCGGCGTGACCGCGGGCCCGGACGGGCACGTCACCACCCTGAAGGTCCTCGGCGACAACGGCCTCGACGTGCACCTGGTGCTCGGCGCGGAGGGGATGGCTCCGGGGCAGGTGCTGCACACCGGCATCGGCGTCCTGGAGCGGACCCTGCCGGTGACGACCGGCGGGCAGCTCCCCTACGGGCCCGCCGGACCCGGCGTGGTCGTCGAACGGCAGCCGTCCGTCACTCCGGACCCGGTCCGGCTCGACGTGACCACCCCGGGCTTCACGGTCCGCGCCGACCACGATCTCCTCCAGCACCACGGCCTGTTCGGGCTCTCCACGGCCGCGGACGCCCGCGAGGGGCACTTCCCCGGGATCAGTCCCGCGCCGCTCGCCATCGGGGCGGCCGGGCAGTCCGCGGTCGCGGAGTTCGGGCCGCTGGGCTTCCGGGCCGCCGCCGTGACGGCGGTGGTGGCGGCACCGGGCGGCGGCCCGCCGCAGTACCGGCACGAGTCGACCGTGGTCCGGGCCGGCTTCGACCGCCCGTTCGGCTTCCTCGCCGTGCACCGCGGGACACGGCTGGTCCTGGCGGCGGGCTGGGTGACGGAGCCGACAGTGGTGGGCTGAGCACTCCGGAAGTACCGCGGTGCGCCGCCGTTCGTCCAGCCGACCGCCGTCAGCCGTCAGCCGTAGGGGAGTTCACGTCCGATGGGTTTCCGGAGCGGGTTCACCGTCGGCCTCCCCCGCCCAGACGTTGTCGAGGAGTTCCGCCCGGCCGAGGACCCGGCCGGTGTGCCGCATGAGGTAGCGCAGCAGCTCGAACTCCCGGGCGGTGAGCCGGACCTGGGCGCCGGCCCGGTGCGCCTGCCGGGTCTCCTCGTCGAGGGTCAGGTCGTCGAGGACCAGCGGCGAGGCGTCCGGCCGTAACACGTCGCAGCGGCGCAGCAGGGCGCGCAGCCGGACCACGACCTCGTCGAGGTCGAAGGGTTTGGGCACGTGGTCGTCGGCGCCCGCGCACAGGCCGGCGACCCGGTCCTCGACGCTCTCGCGGGCGGTGAGGAAGAGCACCGGCAGGTCGGGCCGCCGGGCCCGGAGCCGCCGCAGCACCTCCAGGCCCTCCAGGTCGGGCAGCCCGCGGTCCAGGACCACCGCGTCGGGCCGGAAGCCGCGGGCCGCCCGCAGCGCCGTGGTGCCGTCCGGCGCCGGCTCGGTCCGCCGGCCCTCGGCCCGCTCCACCGTCACCAGCAGGCCGTCAGGTCTTCCTCGTCGTCCACCACCAGGATGCGTGGGGTACCGGTGGACAACTTCATGGCCGGTGACCGTCCGCCTCCCGGCCGTGAGACGCGCGGGTGCGGACTTGAAAGACCTGTCGGGTCCTGCCGGCTCAGGCGTCCGCTCGCTCAGGCACCTGCTCGCTCAGGCGCCTGCCGTGATGCGCAGCCTGAGGGTGCGGGCTTCGGGGCGCAGCGCGAACTCCGGCCACACGTCCGGCCCGCAGGCCCGGGAGCCGAGGCCGTGCTGGGCCGCGTCGATGATGAGGTGGCTGGTGGTGGACTCCGGGAGTTCGTGGGGGTGGGCGGCCCGGGCGAGCTGCTGCGGGGTGTGGCGGGCGAGGGTGAAGCCGGGGCGCCGCCCGCGGGTGTCGGGGAGGGCCTCGATGCGCAGGGCCCCGGTGCCGCCGCTGGTCAGTGTGAGGTGGCGGACCTGGGAGCGGTGGCCGGTCTCCTGGGGGCGCGCGTACTGCACCGACAGCTCGTGGACGGTGGCCGAGTAGCGGCCGGTGCGGGCCGCCCGCATGCTGTCCGGGTAGGACTCCAGCGGGCCCGGGCCGAACCACTCCGCGCCGTCCACGGGGGCTGCCCCGTCGGGCAGTTCGAAGCGGACCCCGGTCCGCGGCCACACCGTCGACCAGCCGCGCGAGGGCTCGATCTCGACGCGCAGTTCCAGCTCGCCGTCCTCGACCGACCAGACCGACTCCACCGTCACCGAGAGCGCGGAGTCCGCGGCGGAGACCCGGTCGACGGTGCGCAGGGCGTCCGTGGCGTGCTCCACACTGATCCGCCGGGTGGTGAGGCGGTCGAGTCCGTCCCGGCGCCACAGTTCGGCGCTGGAGACCCCGGCGGCGCTGGCGTCGCTGCCCTCCAGCCGGTCGGCCGTGCCCTCGTCGTTGTCGGTCGGGGCGCGGAACAGCTCCAGCCGCGGCCCGGTCACGGCCCGCCCGGCGAGCCCGGTGAGAGAGCCGCCGGTGAACTCGGCGATGCCGAGGGTGCGCGTCCCCTCGCCCGGCCGCCAGCCGGTCCGGGGCCGGACGGCGGGCACCGGCCGCCGTACCGAGCGGTCCAGTTGGGCGGTGGCGACCTCGTGTCCGGCCGGGGCCCAGGCCGTGTCCGCCGCCAGCACCGCCTCGACCGTCAGCCAGGTCTCGGCGTCCTCGGCCACCGCGACCGGCGGCAGCGGCACCCGTCCGGACTCGCCCGCCGCGAGGAGGGGTGTCTTCAGCTCCCCCGCCGCCGTGGGGATCCCGTCGAACTCGACGCGCCAGCGGAAGCTCAGGTCGGAGGTGTCGGCCGAGTGCCGCAGGTTGGTGATCACGAGCTCGTCGCTGTCGAAGGCGAACCGGATCGGCTGGACGACCGCCTTGAACTCGTGGAGGCCGGGCGTCGGCACGTCGTCGCTGAGCACCATCCCGTCCATCACGAAGTTGCCGTCGTGCACGACCTCCCCGAAGTCGCCGCCGTAGGCGTAGTACGGCGTCCCGTCCGGGGCGGTGGCCAGGATGCCGTGGTCGCGCCACTCCCAGACGAAGCCGCCGTGCAGCCGCGGGTACTGATGGACCAGGGCCTCGTACTGGTCGAGGGCGCCCGGTCCGTTGCCCATCGCGTGCGCGTACTCGCACAGCAGGAACGGCTTGGTGCGCTGCCGGGCGCCCTGGGCGGGCGTGCAGCCGAGCAACGGCGTCCGGGAGCCGTCGGTGCCGATCTGCTCGGTCTCCGGCACGGTCGCGTACATGCGTGAGTAGACGTCGGTGTAGTCGCCGGTGTAGTCGCCCTCGTAGTGCACGGGCCGCTCGGGGTCGCGGGCGTGCACCCAGGCGGACATGGCGGCGAGGTTGGCTCCGGTGCCGGCCTCGTTGCCGAGCGACCACATCACGACGCCCGGGTGGTTCTTGTCCCGCTCGACGGTGCGCTCGACGCGGTCCAGGCAGGCCGCGCGCCATGCGGGGTCGTCGGTCGGGTTGCCGGCCCAGCCGCCCTTCTCGAAGCCGTGGGTCTCCAGGTCGCATTCGAGGACGACCCAGAAGCCGAGTTCGTCGGCGAGGTCGAGCAGCCGGGGGTGCGGCGGGTAGTGGCTGGTGCGGATGGCGTTCACGTTGAACCGCTTCATCCGGGCGAGGTCCGCGCGGGCGTGCGCCTCGTCGAAGACCCGGCCGCGCTCGGGGTGGGCCTCGTGGCGGTTCATGCCGTGGAAGACGACCCGGCGGCCGTTCACGAGGAACTGGTCGCCGCGGATCTCGACCGTGCGGAAGCCGACCCTGAGGGCGATGCTCTCCGCGGCGGAGGAGACGGTGGCGTCGTACAGCCGGGGCAGCTCGGCCGACCACGGCTCCACCTCCGGGAGGTCGACGGGCGCCACGTCGGCCGCCGTCTCCCAGACCCGCTCCACGCCCAGTTCGGGGATGCGCAGCGTGACCGGGAACGCGGCCGCGCCTGCGGTGACCTCCGTCTCGACGCGACCGCGCCCGCCGTCGTACCCGGTGCGCAGCCAGACGTCCTCGATGCCCCCGGCCGGGCGGGCGAGCAGGGTGACGTCCCGGAAGATGCCGGGCAGCCACCACTGGTCCTGGTCCTCCAGGTAACTGGCCGCCGACCACTGGTGCACGCGCACCGCGACGACGTTGTCGCCGGGGCGCACGGCGGAGGTCACGTCGAACTCGTGGGCCAGCCGGCTGCCGCTCGCGCCGCCGATCTCCACGCCGTTCACCCACACCCGGAACAGCGACTCGACGCCGTCGAACCGCAGGACGACCCGCTCGGCGTCCCGCCACCCGGCGGGCAGGTCGAAGTGGCGGCGGTAGTCGCCGGTGGGGTTCTCGTCGGGGACGTGCGGCGGGTCGATCGGGAACGGGAACTGCACGTTCGTGTAGATCGGCCGGCCGTGCGCGCCGTCGCCTTCCAGCACCCAGTGCGCGGGCACCGGGATGCCGTCCCAGCCCTGGTCGTCGAAGTCCTCCGCCGCGAAATCCTCGGCCACGGCGGCCGTGGGCGACAGCCGGAAGCGCCAGGGGCCGTTCAGCGAGAGGGACGGGGCGTCGGAGTGCAGCCAGGAGCGGGCCGGGCGCAGGGCGCCGTGCCAGGGGGCGGGGTCCGATACGTACGCGGGGAGCTCGGAGGGCAAGACGTCACAACTTTCTCTGTGCTGGGGCGTTGTTTTCCGGCGTCGGGGGCGTGGTCGGCCAACGGAGGACCATCGGGCCGTGAGCGCTCACGGGAGCGGTAACGGGAAGCGATTGGGAGTGTGTGCCGCCGAACGCCGGAGTGTCAAGGTTTCTCCGCATCGGGGCATACTCGGTGTCCCTGCGACGCTGGCGCGTCGGCAACAACGCGGAGGTGAGTGATGGCGTCGTCGGGGACCGGACCCCGTAGGGTCACGATCGACGATGTGGCCCAGGCCGCGGGCGTGTCCCGGCAGACCGTGTCACGGGCGCTCAACGACAAGGGCGAGATCGGCGTCTCCACCAAGCAGCGCGTTCTCGACACCGCCCTCGCGCTCGGCTACCGGCCCAGCCGGTTCGCCCGGGGGCTGGTGCGGCAGGACACCGTCAGCGTCGGACTCGTGATCCCCGACCTGCTCAACCCGTTCTTCACCGAGGTCGCCGCGGCCGCGCTGGAGGCGGCCCGGGACCGCGGCTGGCACGTCGTCGTGTACGACACCGGCGACCGGACCGAGGAGGAGCGGGGCACGCTGGAGGTGATCGCCACCCAGGTCGACGCCGTCGTGGGCTATCTCAGCCTGCCCGAGGACGAGATCGACAAGCTGACCCGGGGACTCCCCGTGGTGCTCATCGACCGCGAGCACCACACCCAGCGGTTCAGCTCGATCCGGATCGACGGCGAGAGCGGTGTGTACGCGGCGGTCAGGCACCTGACCGAGGCGGGACACCGGCGCATCGGCATGCTCGACCACGCCGAACGATCCGAACCGAGCACCCGGCACCGGTGGTTCGACGCGGCGATGTCCGCGTGCGGACTGGACGCGAGCTCCGTGGCCCGCGCCGAACAGAGCGTCGAGGGCGGCGAGAGCGCGCTCCAGGAACTCCTCGGCCTGCACCCCGAGATCACCGCCGTGTTCGCGTTCAACGACATCATCGCCATCGGAGCTCTGCGCGCCGCGCGCCGGACCGGCAGGCACGTCCCCCGGGACCTCGCCGTGATCGGCTTCGACGGTGTGCGGCTGGGCACGCTCGTCGAACCCCCGCTGACCACGGTGGCCCTGGACACCCGCCGCCTCGGCGCGCTCACCGTCGAACACGCGGCCCGGCTGCTGACCGGCGGCGGCCCCGTGCCCGCCGGCGAGCTGACGGTGGGAGCGGAACTGCGGCTTCGCGAGTCGGCGTAGGGGGTCGGGGACCGGCGTAAGAGGTCGGGCGTCGGCGTGGGAGGTCCGGGGGGGTCGAGGCGCCGACGGTGGTCAAGGTCGGGTAGGGGACCCCTTGAGAACCATTGGAGGTACGGCCCTGCGCCGGGGGCGCCCTGGCACTCCGGCCGCCGTTGTTGGCAGACTTGGGGCTCCGACGAGATGCCCGTGGTGAACGCCGCGTTCGACGACGCGGAGGCAGGGAAGCCGTTCGCCGGCGAACCGCGGTCCTGGCGCGCGCCGGACGGCGGCCTGCCCCTCACCCCGGCCCGGACCCCCTGCTGGAAGGCAGCTGTCTGTGAACGCGTTCCTCTACGTGCTGACCGTGTTGATCTGGGGTTCCACCTGGCTGGCCATCAAGGGCCAGCTCGGGGACGTGCACCCCACGGCGTCGATCGCGTACCGGTTCGCCCTGGCGGCCGTGATCCTGCTCGCGTGGGCGCGGCTGCGCGGGCTGCCGCTGCGCTATCCGGCGCGGGTGCACGGTCAGTTCGTCCTCATGGGCGCGACGATGTTCTCCACGAACTTCGTCTGCTTCTACTTCGCCGAGCAGCATCTGGCCACCGGCCTGACCTCGATCATCTTCGCCATGTCGCTGGTGGTGAACATGGTGTTCGCCCGGCTGTTCTTCAAGCGTGTGGTCGCCAGGAAGATGCTGGTCGGCGCGGCGATCGGGCTGCTCGGGATCGTCACCGTGTTCTGGCCCCAGTTCCGGGAGTTCAGCCTCACCTCCGGCTCGGGGCGGGGCATCGTGCTCTCGGCGCTCGGCACCCTGGTCTTCTGCCTGGGCAACGTGGTCTCCGCCAAGACGCAGGCCGCGGGGGTCCCGGTGGTCCAGGGCACCGGGTACTCGATGGCGTACGGGACGCTGATCATGGCCCCGTTCGCGGCGGTCCTCAGCCGACACGACCTGTTCGACGCCACGCCGAAGTACGTCGGCTCACTCCTCTACCTGGCGATCTTCGGGTCGGTGATCGGGTTCGGGGCGTATCTGACCCTGCTCGGCCGGATCGGCGGCGAGCGGGCGGCCTACGCGATGGTGCTCTTCCCCATCGTCGCGCTCCTGCTGTCCACCGTCTTCGAGGACTTCCACTGGACCGCGCGGGATCTGCTGGGCGTGGTCCTGATCCTGGCCGGCAACGCGGTCATGCTGACCAGCCCGGCCCTCCTGCGCCGCCTCACCGGCCGTCGCCCCGCCACCCCCGCGGAACCGGCCCCCGACCACCCGGCCCCGACCACCGAACCCGGGGCACGCCACAGCGGCAACTGAGGCTTTCTGCCCTGTTCCGGCCGCGCCTCCGATCAGGACTGCGGTCAGGACTGCGGTCGGGCATGCCGGATGGGCCCCCGCACCCCGGTGACCGGTGCGAACGCGGTCGCGGCGACCCGGAAGCGCGGATCCAGCGCCGCCCACAGGTCCGTCAGCAGCGCATCGGCGTCCTGGGCCGAGGTGTTCAGGTCGAGGTGGTGCCGTGCGGTCGACACGGAGTCGCCGTCCGAGTGGTAGGTGCTGAGCAGGACCGCCTGCCCGGGAGCGAGCTCGCCCAGCGCGACGACCGTGACGTCCGTGCTCTGCCGGCCGCCTTCGGGCCGGCGTGCCGCACCGAGCCAGGACCGCCGGCCGGTCCGGTCCACAACGGCGGTGATCCGGGGTGTGCAGATCGGCGGATCCGGCTCGTAGTCGAGATCCTCCAGCGCGCTGGGCGGCGCGAGCCCCTTCGCCAGCCGTCCGGCGACCTCCGCCACCTGTTCGCCGTTGCCGTAGACGGTCCAGCGCCGGTCGGCGGTCGCGGCGACGTAGTGCCGGAGGGCGTCGTGCCCGGCGACGCCACCGGATACGGCGGACACGGCGGACACGACGGGTACGACGGGTACGACGGGTACGACGGCCAGTTCACCGGCCGGAGTGGCCTCGATCCGGCGGGCACGGGAGGCCTCGCTCCGCCCGGTGAGCGCGTACCCGGCGGTCAGGTCCCCGTCCAGCGTGCGGGCCAGCAGGATCAGCCGACCCGGGTAGGGGTTGTCCCGCAGGGCTTCCAGGATCGAGGTCATGCGTCGGCGCCTTCCTGATGTCCGCTCGGTACGAGATCATCCAAGCCGAAGTCCGAGGTGCCGGGAAGCCGGGGCGGACCAGGGACGCGGTCACGCCGCCCGCGCCCGGGACGACGCATGCCGCGCACGAGTTGAACGGCCCCACCTTTGCCCATGCCGTCTCCGCCGCGGACGAGGACGGCGCCTGAGAACGCGTCAGCCACTGGCCCCGGGGACCGGCACCGTGCCGTTGAGGATCGCGTCGAGGGCCTGGCGGACCTCGCGGCCCGGCCCGACCGCGAGTCCCTCCCCCAGCCGATGGGCGAGACGCGCGTATACCGCGTGGGCGTCACGTGTCCGGCCCTCGCCGTGCAACGCCGTCATCAGAAGTGCGACTCCGCGCTCCCGGAGCGGGTGCTCCCCGACGTGCCGCAGAAGGCGCGGGATCACCCCGCTCCCGCGACCGGCTGCGATCGACAGGGCGAAGCACTCCTCGGCCGCGATCATCCGCTGCTCCTCCAGCGCCGCCGCATGCGAGGCGAAACTCGGTACATCGAGCCCGTCGTACACGCCGCCGCGCCACAACGCGAGTGCGCGCTCATACAGCACGAGGCTGGACTCGACCCGGCCGAGCACCTTCGCCGACTCCGCCTCGACGTAGAGCCGGGAGAACACGACATGGTCGATCCGTTCGGCGTCGATGCCTAAAGCGTACCCGTCTCGAACCCGGTCGAGACGCACATCGGCGGCACCCGACGCAGCGATCGCCCGCCGAATGGAGCCGAGGCAGTTCATCACCTGCACGCGTGCCGTCCGCGGCGGATCGGCATCCCACATCGCGTCGACAAGCGCATTCGTGGAAATGAATGCGTTCGGCCGCGTCATCAGAGCCGAGAGAATGACCCATTCCCGCCTGCGATTCGCGCCGATGCTGGACTGGAGAGGCTCGGCGTACGGCTGTCCGAGAATCCCGAAGTCGGGCATCGGCCGTCCTTTCGGCAGGTGACAGGACCAGGAAGGTGCGCACAACGCCATACAAAATCACGCGATCGCGTGTTCGAAAGTATAGATGCAGCGGAATCCACTGCCGTGCCCGAGTGCGACTATTTATTATTTTTTAAGACTGTCCCGACATCCACCCCGCCCCCTCTGGCAAATTCAGTCAATCCAGGCGCATTGGACGATTTCACGAGCCCTGGCCTGTGCGACTGCACGGCCCACGCGACCCGCAACCGCCTTTCGGCGGTGCGGCGATGATCCGGCGATGGAGCCGCGATGAAGCGAGCTGCCATCTTCGTGCGCATCGGGTCACCGGCATCGAGAAGGACCACCCTATGGATCAGATGGTTCTCAAGGCGCAGCAATGGGTCAATGCGACATACACAGGTATATCTGGGTACAACCCGTGCACCGAGAACGGAATAACCGGCTGGGCGACGATCTACTGTCTCACCCGAGCACTCCAGCACGAACTCGGCATCACCGCGCTGTCCGACAACTTCGGGCCGACGACATGGACGGATCTGAACGCGTACGGCCCGGTCGGGCGGGATTCCGCCAACATAAACATGCGGACCATCGCAGAGGCGGCTCTCTACTGCAAGGGTTACAGCGGCGGCGACATCGACGGCGGCTTCAACGTGGACACCGGCGCCGGCCTGACCGCCCTGGTGGCGGACATGGGCCTGCCGGGTCCGCCGCCGGACACCCAGCTCTACGACGTGGAACCCAAGGTCTTCAAAGCACTGCTGACCATGGACGCGTACGTGAAGACGGCCGGCGGCTCCGACGCGATCCGTACCTGCCAGCAGTGGCTCAACAGCGCGTACTACCAGAAGGGCCAGTTCTTCATCGGCCCGTGCGACGGGCACTTCTCCCGCAACGTCCAGCAGGCCCTGGTGCTGGGCATCCAGTACCAGATGGGCCTGACGGACAGTCAAGTGACGGGCTCCATCGGACCGACCACCGAAGGGGCGCTCAAGACGGTCGCGAATGTGTCCAGCGGCTCACAGGACTCGGGGTCGGCCGGCTGGGTCCGTTTGTTCCAGTGTGCCGTCGCGTTCAACAACTACGACGCGCACTGGGGGGACGACGGCGGGACATTCACCTCTGACCTGGCCTACACGGTGACGCGCTTCCAGCAGTTCTGCTCGCTCGACACCACCGGGGCCGCCGATTACGAGACGTGGATGTCGCTGCTGGTCTCGACCGGGGACCCGGACCGCCAGGGCACCGCGTTCGACTGCATGTATCCGCTGAACGCGACGACGATCCAGACGGTGAAGGACAACGGGTACTCGACAGTCGGCCGCTACCTCATCGGCGGCACGAGCAAGGTGCTGACCAACTCCGAGATCGCGCTCATCTTCGACAACGGCCTGTCCCTCTTCCCGATCTATCAGGACGAGGGGAACGTGATCACCGACTTCGGCCCCGAACTGGGGGTCGCGGCCGGAAACGACGCGGCCGGAGCCGCGATGGCCTTCGGTATCCCGTACGGCACGGTCATCTATTTCTCGGTCGACTTCGACGCGACCGACGACGACATCACCAGCGTGATCATTCCGCACTTCCAGGGCATCAACGACGGAGTGAGCGCGTACGGCAGCCAGTACGCGATCGGTGTGTACGGGTGCCGCAACACCTGCATCCGTCTGGCGGCCGAGGGCCTCACCACCCGGAGCTTCGTCAGCGGTATGTCGACCGGCTACAGCGGCAATCTCGGCTATCCGCTCCCGGACAACTGGGCCTTCGACCAGATCAAGGACTTCACACTGGCCCCCGGCACCAGTGGCGCGGTGGAGATCGACAACGACATGGTCTCCGGCCGGGACCTGGGCATCAACAGCGTGACCCGGCCGCGCGACGCCAACGACGGCTTCTACACCTACCTGATCTGGCTCGAAGCCAGGGCCGGCCAGTGGATCGACCAGGGACACACCGACCGGTCCGCACCCGTACTGGTCGCGCAGTACCTCCGGGCCCGCGACGGGCTCTACAAGTTCACGGGTGCCGACACCACCTTCGGCTCGCTCGACCAGGATTTCGTCGACTTCGTGAACGCCTATCCCGACGAACCGTTCGCGAGCCCGCTGCGCGACCCCGACCTGCTGTGGGATTCCGACGTCGCTCACTTCGGTGCGTCGTTCGGCGCCGTCATCACCACCGGCCTTGACGACGACCTCACATCGGCCAACCTGGCGGACTTCGGGACCTGGGGCGGCGATCTCGTCAGCGTGCTGGGGCAGTTCCACCAGAGCGGGCTCTCCGACGACCAGGCATACGATTTCGCCGCCGGTTTGATCGCCGGCAAAGCCGACGGCACGTACTTCTCGCTCGGCGACGTCCTCGCCGATATCGACGCCTGGGTCCTGGGCCACGCCGCCCTGCAGGACTCCAGCCAGAAGCTGTCGGCGGGATTCCAGGCGAACTACGCGACGCCGGCCGATTCCGTCGCCCGGCGCAAGGCGTTCTACGCGCTCCGGTTCGGCAGTTCGAGCGACACACTCGGATCGGCGGCCGTGAGTGCGATGGTCCGCGGCACCGACGAGATGGCCGCCATCCGAGGAGCCTTCTGGTTCGATCAGTTCGGATCGGTGACCTGCCCCTCCCCTGAGTTCATGTCCGCCGACGCACTTGGCGGTGTGGCGGCGGCATTCCGCGACGCCATCCTCCAGTACTGCTCATGACGAATCGAGGACGTGACATGAACGACCCGAAGGTCACCCGTCGGCAGGTCCTGGCCCTCGGAGGTCTGACGCTGGGCGTCGCCGCCGTCACCGTCGCCGGTGTGGGCGGCCCGGCGTGGGCCGATTCCGCCACCGACGTGGTGCTGGTGCCGGTCGGCGCGAGCCCGGTCGCGGTCCTTCCGGGAGTCGGTGTCCAACCGGCGGCGTTCCCCAGACAGTTGGCCGTGCAGGTCCAGCACACGGGCGCGGCTCTTCCGGCCGGGACCGAGGTGGCCGTCACCTACGACCCTCGGCTCTACTCCCCGCTGCCCGCCGCGGTGGCCACCGTCGACGACCGTCGGCTGCGCACGACGAGCACGATCACCACCGACCCCAGGACGACGCTCGCGACCTGCACGGTCACCCTGTCCGAAACCGTCGCCGCGGGCAGTGATCCGGTGGTCGTCGTGGGAACCGCGTACCCCGTGCTCTATCCGCGCGACCTCGTCGTCGCGCCCGCGGACGCGACCGCCGCCGTGAGCCGGAAGAACGCGAAGGCGAGCGGCCGGCGGAGCCTTCAGCCGCACCGGCCGAGCACGTTCGGCGGTGTCGCCACACCGTGGGGCCTTGAGGTCAGCGGTGTGTGGGGCCGCCACGAGTGGGCGAACGGAAAGCGGTGGTACTACTATCCGGTACAGGTCACGGTGCACAGCGTCGGACCGGGCCCGGCCCCCGCGGCCGCGTCCTTCTCCGTCGCACTGGACCCCCAGATCGTGAGCGACGTCAAAGTCGCCACCGCCCGGCTCAATCACAAGGTCCACGACGCCGGTGTACGACTCCTTTCGCGTACCCGGACCGCGTCGCTGTTCGAAACCCACTGGAGCACAACGGTGAAGCTCAAGCCCGGTGACCGGCTCGATCTGGGCCTGGAGGTGACGACGCGGAAGCCGGCGGGCGATCTGGCGACCATCAAGCACCCCTTGGTAGGGCTGATCGACATGGGCAACCACGTCACCCAACGGCAGACCGGCCGGAACTCGATGTCGCGGACCGATGCAGTGTGGCGATGATCAGTGGCTACGTGTGGATCCTGCCGGCGGTGACCATCGTCGGCTGGATCCTGTCGTGGTGGGGAACACGACGGATCCGGTGGTGCCTGCTGGCCACCGCGACCGTCATCTCCGTGTCCTGCCTCGTCATCGGGGACCGTGAGAAGGGGCCGCAGATCAGCCCGGGAACCGTCGGCTGCTCACCGGCCCTTGAGTGCATGGACTGGCATGGGATCTACTGGCTGGAGGCCGGACTGATCGGCTTCGTATGCTGCCTGGCGCTGCTGATCGTGACCACCGTGGCCGAACTGGTGCTCTGGTTCGATCGTCGCGGGGCGGCCTCCGCGGAGTCACCGGGCTGACCTGACGACCGACGCGCGGTGCCGCCGCGCCGACCGCGTCGGCCTCGAAACCGCCGAAGCCGCAGGCGCTCTCTGCGGCAATCGAGGAACGTCCGGAGCCGGCCAAGGCGCTCACCCTGGCGCGCGGGATCAAGGCGGCAGCGCCCGGCCAGCCGGTCATCCTGACCGTGGTCGAGATGAAGCGCTTGGCACGCAACGCGGCTGAACTGATGACGCTGTCCGGCCCTCTCCAAGAGGTCTACGACCCGCACGGCGCGGGTGAAGCCGTCGAACAGATCGCCCTGGACCACGATGCTTTTCTTCTCGGTGCGGTACACGTTCGGGCAGTCGCCCTGGCCGCACTCCCCGCTTCCGTCGCCGTTCTTGTCGTCTCCGCCCGTCAGCCGGGTCGATCCAGTGTGCTCGGACACGTGAACCCCAAGTCCGCAGCCTCCTGCCGGATCCGCCCAGAGCGACGGTACGGACGCCATGCACGGCCGTCGCCGCTGAGGGCTTCGGCCCTCCTCGCCTCGCCAGGGCCATCCCGGCGCCCTCGCTGCCCCCTCGAAGCCCAGGTCGTCGCCGGCCCAACCCCCTCCGCAGGGTCAGCACCAAGTCAGCACACGACCCGGAAAAGGGCTGATCCACCGGAGAAACAGGAAGGGGCCATACCCGAAGATCTGGCCCCTGACCTGGGGTTTCCTCCCTGACGAGCCACTTTCGGCGATCAAGGAATCAGGCACTACACGTTGAAACGGAACTCCACCACGTCCCCGTCCTGCATCACGTAGTCCTTGCCCTCCATGCGGGCCTTGCCCTTCGCGCGGGCCTCGGCGACCGAGCCGGTCTGCACCAGGTCGGCGAAGGAGATGACCTCTGCCTTGATGAAGCCCTTCTGGAAGTCGGTGTGGATGACACCGGCCGCCTCGGGGGCCGTGGCGCCCTTCTTGATGGTCCAGGCGCGGGATTCCTTGGGGCCGGCCGTGAGGTAGGTCTGCAGGCCGAGGGTGTTGAAGCCGACACGGGCGAGGGTGGCGAGGCCGGGCTCCGCGGCGCCGACCGACTCCAGGAGCTCCAGGGCGTCCTCCTCGTCGAGTTCGGCGAGGTCCGCCTCCAGCTTGGCGTTGAGGAAGATCGCCTCGGCGGGGGCGACCAGGGCGCGCTGCTCGGTCTTGAAGTCCTCGTCGAGCAGTTCGTCCTCGTCGACGTTGAACACGTAGAGGAAGGGCTTGGTGGTGAGAAGGTGCAGGTCGTGCAGGAGCTCGGCGCGGTCCGAGCCCTGGACGATGCCGTGGGCGAAGAGCGTGTCGCCCTTCTCCAGGATCTCCTTGGCCTCCTCGACGGCCTTGACCTTGGGCGCCACGTCCTTCTTGATCCGCGACTCCTTCTGGAGGCGCGGCAGGACCTTCTCGATGGTCTGGAGGTCGGCCAGGATCAGCTCGGTGTTGATCGTCTCGATGTCGTCCTTCGGCGAGACCTTGCCGTCGACGTGCACGACGTTCTCGTCCTTGAAGGCGCGGATGACCTGGCAGATCGCGTCGGACTCACGGATGTTCGCGAGGAACTTGTTGCCCAGGCCCTCACCCTCGGAGGCGCCGCGCACGATGCCCGCGATGTCCACGAAGTCGACCGTCGCGGGGAGGATGCGCTCCGACTTGAAGATCGACGCCAGCTCGGCCAGGCGGCCGTCGGGGACGCCGACGACACCCACGTTGGGCTCGATCGTGGCGAACGGGTAGTTGGCCGCCAGCACGTCGTTCTTGGTCAGGGCGTTGAACAGGGTCGACTTGCCGACATTGGGCAGGCCGACGATTCCGATCGTGAGCGACACGTTGCGACTTCCCGTAGTGAGAGGGTGAGCGGGCCAGGGGCTGCCCGTACCGGCGGGCCGGCCGATCCACCAGTTTACGGGGTTCGGGCCCCTGGCCGGCGGCCGCGTCGAACACCTGGACAAGCTCTGCTCTTCGGCTTGGTTTCGGCGTGTCTGGGCCGCGATTGGGCACATAAACCGACCTAGGTTGGTCCGATGGAGCATCACCGGACCCGTCCCCGAAAGCCCGGACCGCGCCGAGGCGCCCCCCGCGCGCCGCTGCCGCCGCAGGCGAGACGGCGGCCGGGGACGGCCGAGCGCCGGCCCGCCGCGGGGAGGCCGCGTCCGGCACCGGCGGCGGGGCCCGCGCGGCTGCCGAACCCACGGCTCACGGGGCTCGGCTGCGGCCTCTTCTGCATGGCCGTGATGTTCCTGCTCGGCTTCCTGGACGACCTGCTCCTCGGGGCGTCCCTGACCGCGTACGGCGTGCTCTTCCTGCCGGCGTCCGCGCTGACCGCGCTGTGGGTGCGCGGGGGCGATCTGCTGACCGCCCCCGTCGTCGTCCCGATCGCCTTCGCCGTCGGTCTGCCGACCGTCGCCGACGACGGTGGCGGCGGTTTCCTGGGCGCGGTGATGGGTCTGGTGACGGCCCTGTCGACGCAGGCGGGCTGGCTCTACGGCGGGACGCTGATCGCCGGGGTGATCGTCATCGTCCGCCGGATGCGGCTGATCCGGCGCCGCCGCAGAGCCTGATCCGGCCTACCTGGCGTGGTGCGCCGCGCGCATCGCCGCGCCCACGATCCCCGCGTTGTTCTGCAACTGGGCCGGGACGATCTCGGCCTTGATGCCCTCGATGTACGGCAGGAACTTCTCGGCCTTGCGGCTCACCCCGCCGCCGATGATGAACAGGTTCGGGGTGAAGAGCATCTCGACGTGCGCCAGGTACTTGTTGACCCGGCGGGCCCAGTGCTCCCAGCTCAGGTCGCCGTCTTCCTTGGCCTTGCTGGAGGCCTTCTTCTCGGCGTCGTGGCCGTCCAGCTCCAGGTGGCCCAGCTCGGTGTTGGGGACCAGCTCGCCGTCGGTGAACAGGGCGCTGCCGATGCCGGTGCCGAAGGTGAGCAGGATGACGACACCCTTGCGGTCCCGGCCGGCGCCGAACTCCATCTCGGCCACGCCCGCCGCGTCCGCGTCGTTGACCACGGTCACCGGGAGTCCGCCGAGCCGCTCGCTGAACAGCTTGCGCGCGTCGGTGTCGATCCAGCTCTTGTCGACGTTCGCCGCCGTACGGATGTGGGTGCCGTCGGAGATCACCCCGGGGAAGGTGAGCCCGACCGGGCCGCTCCACCCGAAGTGGTCGACGACCTGCTTGACCCCGTCGGCGACGCCGTCCGGCGTCGCCGGGTGCGGGGTGAGCACCTTGCACCGCTCCTGGGCCAGGTCGCCCTTGTCCAGGTCCACGGGAGCGCCCTTGATCCCGGAACCACCGATGTCCACGCCGAAGATCTGCATGGCTCCACGTTACGTGGTACGACTGACAGTCACGACGTCGGACGGCCGCCGGTCATACGGCCGTACGACGGAGGCTCACGCCTCGGCGCCGCTGCCGCCGCGCTCGGCGACCAGGGTGGCGGCCTCCTCACGCAGGTCGCGGCGGAGTTCCTTGGGGAGCGAGAAGGTGATGGACTCCTCGGCCGCCTTGACGATCTCGACGTCGCCGTAGCCGCGCTCGGCGAGCCACTCCAGGACCTCCTCGACCAGGACCTCGGGCACGGAGGCACCGGAGGTGACGCCGACGGTCGTCACGCCCTCCAGCCATGCCGCGTCGATCTCGGCGGCGAAGTCGACCAGGTAGGCGGCCCGGGAGCCGGCCAGCTTGGCGACCTCCACCAGCCGCTTGGAGTTGGAGGAGTTGCGGGAGCCGACCACGATGACCAGCTCGGCCTCGGCGCCCATCTGCTTCACGGCGAGCTGACGGTTCTGCGTGGCGTAGCAGATGTCGTCGCTGGGCGGGGAGATGAGCTGGGGGAACTTCTCCTTGAGCGCGTCGACGGTCTCCATGGTCTCGTCGACGCTCAGCGTGGTCTGGGAGAGCCAGACGACCTTGGACTCGTCGCGGACCTCGACCTTGGCCACGTCCGCCGGGCCGTCGACCAGCTGGATGTGGTCGGGGGCCTCGCCGGAGGTGCCGATGACCTCCTCGTGGCCCTCGTGGCCGATCAGGAGGATGTCGTAGTCCTCGTTGGCGAAGCGGACGGCTTCCTTGTGGACCTTGGTGACCAGTGGGCAGGTCGCGTCGATGGTGGCGAGGCGGCCGCGCTCGGCCTCCTCGTGGACGACGGGGGCGACGCCGTGCGCGGAGAACATCACGATGTTCCCCGGCGGGACCTCCTCGGTCCGCTCGACGAAGATCGCGCCCTTCCTCTCCAGGGTCTGTACGACGTACTTGTTGTGGACGATCTCGTGCCGGACATAGATCGGGGCCCCGTACTGCTCCAGGGCCTTCTCGACGGCGATCACGGCGCGGTCCACACCCGCGCAGTAGCCACGGGGGGCGGCGAGCAGGACACGGCGGCCAGGCGAAGCGGTCATGGGTCCCATCGTAAGGCCGTGTTCGGGGGGTCGAAGATCGCGTCCGGGTGACGATCCGGGGGCGACCGGTGGTGGCGGCAGTGGCGTGCGCCCCCGCCGCCCCTACCCGTCCCGTCCTCCAGGGGTGGGCCCCCTTCGACCGCCCGTTCCGGGGGCTGCCGCCCCCGGACCCCCGCATCGGCCTGAACGGCCTCGTCATCACACGCAGGACGGGCTGGAGGGTGGGGGTGAGAACCGGTCTTCGTCCTCAGGCGTAGGAGGGCTGGAGAGTGGGAGGTGCCGGCCGGTCTTCGTCCTCACACGCAGGACGGGCTGGAGGGTGGGGGGTGCCGGCCGGTCGTCGTTCTCGTATACCGGACGAGTGGAGGGGGCCGGCCGGTCTTCGTCCTCGCGCACCGGACGGGTGGAGGGGCGGGCCTGCCGGTCTTCGTTGTCGGGTGCCGGATGGGATGGTGGGGGCCTGTCGGTGGGCGCCGTTACGCTCGCGGCATGGCTTTGAACACGTCCGCCGAGACACCTGTGCCCGTCGGTGAGATCTCCCGGCTCATCGGGGGGTGGATCGACCGGCTCGGGGCCGTGTGGGTCGAGGGGCAGATCACTCAGCTCTCGCGGCGGCCGGGGGCCGGGGTGGTGTTTCTGACGTTGCGGGATCCGTCGTACGACATCTCGATCGGCGTCACCTGCTATCGGCAGGTGTTCGACGCCGTGGCCGATGTGGTCGGCGAGGGGGCGCGGGTCGTCGTACACGCGAAGCCGGAGTGGTACGCGCCGCGTGGGCAGTTGTCCCTGCGGGCTGCCGAGATAAGGCCGGTCGGGGTCGGGGAGCTGCTGGCTCGGCTGGAGATGCTCAAGAAGGCGCTGGCCGCGGAGGGACTGTTCGCCGCCGGGCGCAAGAAGCCGTTGCCGTTTCTGCCGCAGTTGATCGGGCTGGTGTGCGGGCGGGCCTCGGCCGCCGAGCGGGACGTGCTGGAGAACGCCCGGCACCGGTGGCCGGCGGTGCGGTTCGAGGTGCGGAACGTACCGGTGCAGGGCGTGCACGCGGTCCCGCAGGTCGTGCAGGCCGTGAAGGAGCTCGACGCGATGGAGGAGGTGGATGTGATCATCGTCGCGCGCGGCGGCGGCAGCGTGGAGGATCTGCTGCCGTTCTCCGACGAGCAGCTGGTGCGGGCGGTCTCCGAGTGCCGTACGCCGGTCGTCTCCGCCATCGGCCACGAGCCCGACAATCCGCTGCTCGACCATGTCGCCGACCTGCGTGCGTCCACCCCTACCGACGCCGCCAAGAAGGTCGTCCCGGACGTGGGGGAAGAGGCGGAGCGGGTGCGGATGCTGCGGGACCGGGGGCGGCGGTGTGTCGAGGCGCTGGTGGCGCGGGAGGAGCGGGGGCTGGCGCACGCGCTGGCACGTCCGGCCATGGAGGATCCGCACCGGATGGTCGACGAGCGGGCCGATCACGTCGCCTCGCTGGTCGATCGTTCGCGGCGCTGTCTCGGCCATCTGCTCGACCGCGCCGACTCCGAGCTGACGCACACCCACGCGCGCGTGGTGGCCCTCTCCCCCGCCGCCACGCTGAAGCGCGGTTACGCCGTGCTGCAGAAGAGCGACGGCCACGTGGTGCGCGACGGCGCGGAGGTCGAGCCGGGCGAGGCCCTGCGGGCGCGGGTCGCGGACGGGGAGTTCACGGTACGGGTGGACGGCTAGAGCCATGTCCTACGGGCGGATGAGAAAGGTGGACGCATGAGCGGCAAGGCGGAGGAGACGCTCTCCTACGAGCAGGCGCGGGACGAGCTGATCGAGACCGTACGGCGGCTGGAGGCCGGCGGAACGAGCCTGGAGGAGTCCCTCGCGCTCTGGGAGCGGGGCGAGGAGCTGGCCAAGGTGTGCCGGCGCTGGCTGGAGGGGGCCCGGGCCCGGCTGGACGCGGCGCTGGCCGAGGAGGAAGCGGGAGAAAAGGCCGAGGAGGAGGACTGAGCAAGGGGGGCGATGTGAGGCGGATCACCACGGTCCGGTTTTTGTTGAAGCTTGAATCTTCTCTGTCGTATGGTCGTGCCGTCAGCCTATCCGGACCGCGGTCCGGATTTAAACCGGGACGCGACCTCTAGGAAGATCAACCATGTCTCTCGTTCTCGACCCCACCGCTCAGGACCTGCTGTTCCGCGAGGCCCGCACCGCCAACACCTTCACCGACGAGCCGGTGACCGACGAGCAGGTGCAGGCGATCTACGACCTGGTCAAGTACGGCCCGACCTCCATGAACCAGTCGCCGCTGCGCGTGGTCCTGGTCCGCTCCCCGGAGGCCCGCGCGCGCCTGGTGCAGCACATGGCGGAGGGCAACCAGAAGAAGACCGCCACCGCCCCGCTGGTCGCGATCCTCGCCGCGGACAACGAGTTCCACGAGGAGCTGCCGCAGCTCTTCCCGCACTTCCCGCAGGCCAAGGACCTCTTCGCCGGCAGCCGGGAAGCCCGTGAGAAGAACGCCACCCTGAACGCCGCCCTCCAGGCCGCCTACTTCATCATCGGCGTCCGCGCCGCCGGTCTCGCCGCCGGCCCGATGACGGGCCTCGACCTCGCGGGCGTCCAGAAGGAGTTCCTGGACGACGACCACACCCCGCTGATGGTCGTCAACATCGGCCGTCCGGGCCCGGACGCCTGGTTCCCGCGCTCCCCGCGTCTGGCCTACGACGACGTCGTCACCACTGTCTGACAACCCCCCGCACGCGAAAGAGGCCCCCGGCAACGGCGCCGGGGGCCTCTCGCGTGCGCGTCCGACGCTCCGGGTCACGCCGCTCGGGTCAGGACATCTTCAGTGCCGCCGCCATCTTCGTCAGCTCGGTGAAGGAGGCCGTGCCGGCCACCACCGTGGTGGAGGCGGTGGCGCCGTCCATCACCAGCGCGCGGTAGCGGCCGCCGGTGTAGTGCGTCCAGGTGCGGTCGCCGATCTTCTCGGTCGTCTTCGTGGCCGACGCGCCCTGACTGGCGTCGTCGATGAAGTCCGCGCGCTTCTGAGTGGACTGCTCGACCTGGACGTACTGTCCGTCGGGGGTCTGGTAACCGAGGTGCCAGCGGTCGCCGTTCTCCCCCTGGAAGCGGACAGAGGTGGCCTTCCAGGTGCTGGGCAGGCCCTGCGGCGCGGCCACCGGATAGCTCGCCGCGCGCCGTGCCGTCAGCAGCTCGACCCGGTAGTCGACCCGCTGGATGTCGGGAGCGTGATCGTCATGCGGGACGAGCAGGTAGATGAAGCCCGCCGCGAGGCCGATCAGGGCCAGGGAGAGAATCATGTCCCGGACCGTCTTCTGCTTGCCGTTCGTGCCTGCCACGCCCCCTATCGTCGCAGGTGCCCATCGCGCTCATCCGTGGGGTCCCCTGCTCATTTTGTCAGCCTGGCGATAGAGTCGACGGGAAACCCTCATCCGGCCGTCGTCGTATCAGAAAGGTGCGCTCCGATGACCGAGAATCATCATCATCTGCCGTCCGAACTCGATGTTCCCTCCGAGGCCCCCGACCGTAACCTCGCCCTGGAGCTCGTCCGGGTGACCGAGGCCGCCGCGATGGCCGCCGGTCGCTGGGTGGGCCGCGGCGACAAGAACGGCGCCGACGGCGCCGCGGTGCGCGCCATGCGAACCCTCGTCTCCACCGTGTCGATGAACGGCGTGGTCGTCATCGGCGAGGGCGAGAAGGACGAGGCCCCGATGCTCTTCAACGGAGAGCGCATCGGGGACGGCACCGGGCCCGAGGTCGACATCGCCGTCGACCCGATCGACGGGACGACGCTCACCGCGAAGGGCATGCCCAACGCGATCGCCGTGCTGGCCGCGGCCGAGCGCGGGGCCATGTTCGACCCGTCCGCCGTGTTCTACATGGACAAGCTGGTCACCGGCCCGGAGGCGGCGGACTTCGTCGACATCGACGCGCCCGTCTCCGTGAACATCCGGCGGGTCGCCAAGGCGAAGCGGGCCACGCCGGAGGACGTGACCGTCGTCATCCTCGACCGGCCTCGACACGAAGGGATCATCAAGGAGATCCGGGAGGCCGGCGCGCGCATCAAGCTGATCTCCGACGGTGACGTCGCCGGGTCGATCTACGCACTGCGCGAGGGCACGGGCGTCGACATGCTGCTCGGGATCGGCGGCACGCCCGAGGGCATCATCTCGGCGTGCGCGGTGAAGTGCCTGGGCGGGACCATCCAGGGCAAGCTGTGGCCCAAGGACGACGAGGAGCGGCAGCGGGCGATCGACGCCGGGCACGATCTGGACCGGGTACTGACGACCGAGGACCTGGTGACCGGGGAGAACGTGTTCTTCGTCGCCACCGGGATCACGGACGGGGAGCTGCTGCGGGGCGTGCGGTACCGGTCGGAGACCGCGCTGACCGAGTCCATCGTGATGCGGTCCAAGTCGGGCACGGTGCGGCGGATCGACTCCGAGCACCGGCTGCGCAAGCTTCGGGCGTACAGCACGGTTGATTTCGACAGGCCGAAGTAGCGGGTCGGGGGCTGCCGACCGTACCCGAGCACGGGTGCGTTGCGGCTGGTCGCGCCCACGCGGCGGCAGCCGCACATCGGCACAGCCCCGCACCCCTGGGGGGTGGGGTTGCGCCTGCGGCGCTGCGAAGTGCCGTCGGTCGCACCCGCGCGGCAGCCGCATGTCGGCACCGCCACGTGCCCCTGAAGGGCGCGCTGCCCCTCAGGCCGATCAGAAAGGCGCCCTCTGTGCGGAGAGGGCGCCTTCTCGTCAGCCTGCCTGGGGTATGCGGTTCGCCGCTGCCGCCCTCGCCGCCTTCTTCAGTTCCATGTCGCGGCGCCTGCGGCGGGCCAGGACCACGCGGCGTTCCGCGGCCGTGAGGCCGCCCCAGACGCCGTAGGGCTCGGGCTGGAGCAGCGCGTGTTCGCGGCACTCGACCATCACCGGACAGCGGGCGCAGACCCGCTTGGCCGCCTCCTCCCGGGACAGCCGGGCGGCGGTGGGCTCCTTGGAGGGTGCGAAGAACAGGCCTGCCTCGTCGCGCCGGCACACCGCCTCGGTGTGCCAGGGTGCGTCTTGGTCCCTGTCGCGCGCTGGCACCCGCTGGGCCGGAACGGCGGCTACCTGCAGGGACGAATGCGGCGGTTGCAGCACGGGTCTACTCCTGACGACGGCTTCGCGAGCGAGAGACGATGCAGCAAGGCCTACCCGCTGTGCGCGGGCCTATGCACAGCGTTCTCAACAGCCGTAGTACCGCGGCCTGTTCACGACCCCTGGTGCCGCTGTGCCGGGAGTGATTCGCGACCGTCAACGGTCCAGGTGTTTGCGCAACTTCCTGTCGACCTTGTCCTGAACCCGGTCCAGGATGTCCTCGATGAGCTTTCCGCGCTTCGGCCGCGCCTCCACGTTGCCGAGGACGGCCCAGCCGTCGATGTAGACGACCGGCGCGTCGGAGTCGACCGAATCCAGCGTGTCCGCCTCGAAGTTGCCCAGCACGCCACCGCCGGTGCCGCGCAGCGACACGTTCTCCGGGACGCGGATCTGGATGTCGCCGAAGACCGAGATCGCCTTGATGACGACCTGCTGGTACTCGAAGACCGCCTCGGTGAGGTCCAGTTCGACGGAGCCGAAGACCGCGTAGGCGTGCAGCCGACGGCCGGCCCGCCAGCGGCCCCGGCGGCGGGCGCTGCTGAAGACGGCCACCACGTTGCTGTCCGCCTCCACGGGGATCGCGCCGGGCGTCGGCCGGGGCGGCACCGGCGTGTAGGCCGGGCCGGCCTGGCGGGCGTGGGCCGCGGGCAGGTCCCGTATGAAGACCTCCAGCTCGCCGACCGTCTTGGCGTTCAGCACCCCCTCCACGCGCTCGGCGTGCTCGTCGGCGGTCAGGCGCCCCTCGGCGAGGGCCTCCCGCAGGATGTCGGCGATGCGGTCACGGTCGGCGTCCGAGGCGCGCAGCTCGGCCACCGGCGCTCCGGCGTGCTCCTGAGGGGTGTGCTTCTGAAGGTCCACGGCAGCAGAGTACCGAAACGCGATAGATCGCGACTAGGGGTAGGGGCCGGTCCGGGCGTGTCGAACTGAGCCTTACCTCACAGGTTCCCTGTCAGCGGCAGGTTCTACGCTGGACAACGCCCGCCAGCGTCGGCGGGCGGCCGTCCGTCAGAGTGAGGAATGGGCTGAGATGCCTGAGTTCGCGTACACCGATCTGCTCCCCCAGGGCGAGGACACCACCCCGTACCGGCTGGTGACCTCGGAGGGTGTGTCCACCGTCGAGGGACCGGACGGGCGGACGTTCCTCAAGGTGGAGCCGGAGGCGCTGCGCAAGCTGGCCGAGGAGGCGATCCACGACATCCAGCACTACCTGCGGCCCGCCCACCTCGCCCAGCTGCGGCGGATCATCGACGACCCGGAGGCGTCGAGCAACGACAAGTTCGTCGCGCTCGACCTGCTGAAGAACGCCAACATCGCGGCGGCCGGCGTGCTCCCCATGTGCCAGGACACCGGCACGGCGATCGTGATGGGCAAGCGCGGCCAGCACGTGCTGACCGAGGGCGGCGACGAGGCGGCGCTGAGCCGCGGCATCTACGACGCGTACCTGAACCTCAACCTGCGCTACTCGCAGATGGCTCCGCTCACCATGTGGGAGGAGAAGAACACCGGGTCGAACCTGCCGGCCCAGATCGAGCTCTACGCGACCGACGGCGGCGCCTACAAGTTCCTCTTCATGGCGAAGGGCGGCGGCTCGGCCAACAAGTCGTTCCTCTACCAGGAGACGAAGGCCGTCCTCAACGAGGCCTCCATGATGAAGTTCCTGGAGGAGAAGATCCGTTCGCTCGGTACGGCCGCCTGCCCGCCGTACCACCTCGCGATCGTCGTCGGCGGTACGAGCGCCGAGTACGCGCTGAAGACCGCGAAGTACGCCTCCGCGCACTACCTGGACGAGATCCCGGCCGAGGGCTCGGAGCTCGGGCACGGGTTCCGGGACAAGGACCTGGAGCAGAAGGTCTTCGAGCTGACGCAGAAGATCGGCATCGGCGCGCAGTTCGGCGGCAAGTACTTCTGCCACGACGTGCGCGTGGTGCGGCTGCCGCGGCACGGCGCGTCCTGCCCGGTCGCCATCGCCGTGTCCTGCTCCGCGGACCGTCAGGCCGTCGCGAAGATCACCGCCGAGGGCGTCTTCCTTGAGCAGCTGGAGACGGACCCGGCGCGGTTCCTGCCGGAGACCACGGACGAGCACCTCGACGAGTCCTCGGACGTCGTCAAGATCGACCTGAACCAGCCGATGGACACGATCCTCGCCGAGCTGACCAAGTACCCGGTCAAGACCCGGCTCTCCCTCACCGGCCCGCTGGTCGTGGCCCGTGACATCGCGCACGCCAAGATCAAGGAGCGGCTCGACGCGGGTGAGGAGATGCCGCAGTACCTGAAGGACCACCCGGTGTACTACGCGGGCCCGGCCAAGACCCCCGAGGGCTACGCCTCCGGTTCCTTCGGTCCGACCACGGCCGGGCGCATGGACTCCTACGTCGAGCAGTTCCAGGCCGCCGGCGGTTCCAAGGTGATGCTGGCCAAGGGCAACCGCAGCAAGCAGGTCACCGACGCGTGCGATGCGCACGGCGGCTTCTACCTGGGCTCCATCGGCGGTCCGGCCGCGCGCCTCGCCCAGGACTGCATCAAGAAGGTCGAGGTCGTCGAGTACGAGGAGCTCGGCATGGAGGCCGTCTGGAAGATCGAGGTCGAGGACTTCCCGGCGTTCATCGTCGTCGACGACAAGGGCAACGACTTCTTCCAGGACCCTGCCCCGGCTCCGACGTTCACCTCGATCCCGGTCCGGGGCCCCGGGCTGGCGTAGCACGCCTGGCGCGGCGGGGACGGATGCCGCCCCCGCCGCCCCTACCCGTCCCGTCCTCCAGGGGGTGGGCCCCCTTCGACCGCCCGTTCCGGGGGCTGCCACCCCCGGACCCCCGCATCGGCCTGAACGGCCTCGTCCTCACACGCAGGACGGGCTGAAAGTGGGGGTGGCGACCGGACTTCGTCCTTAGACGCCGGGCAGGCTGGAGGGTGGGTGCCGACCGGACTTCGTCCTCAGACGCCGGACAGGCTGGAGGGTGGGTGCCGACCGGACTTCGTCCTCGGAGGCCGGAAGGGCTGGAGGGTGGGGAGTGCGGACCTGCCCTCGCCCTCAGGCGCAGGACGGGCCGGTGAGGGTGTGGACCGGCCTCGTCCTCGGCCGTCGGACAGGCCAGTGAGAGGCAGACCCGCCTTCGCCCTCGAACGCCGGGCAGGCCAGTGGGAGGCAGACCCGCCTTCGGTCTCAAACGCCGGGCAGGCCAGTGAGAGGCAGACCCGCCTCCGCCCTCGAACGCCGGGCAGGCCAGTGGGAGGCAGACCCGCCTTCGGTCTCAAACGCCGGGCAGGCCAGTGAGAGGCAGACCCGCCTCCGCCCTCGAACGCCGGGCAGGCCAGTGGGGGCTGGTCCGCCTTCGGTCTCGGACTCCCGGCCGGCTGGTGGGCGTGGGTCAGTGGGGTGTGCAGCCGAACCAGTTCAGGGTGTCGCCGTCGGTGGTGTAGCCCATGCACCTGATGGTTCTGTCGTGCAGGGTCTCGGTTCGGTCGACCGGGCCGTTCAGGTACTCCGTCGTGTGCTCGGGCTGTACGAGGTCGTCCACCTCGACGCGGTACCAGCGGCGCTCGCCGGACGGCACGCTGCAGCCGTGGCCGGTCACGTTGCGGCTGGGGTCGCCGCTCCAGACGGGCCGTTCGGCGCGGTCGCAGTGGGCGCGGCCGGCCGCGGCGGCGGTGCCGGTGCCCACGCCCAGCAGGGTCGTCGCGCCTATGGAGACCGCCGCGACGGCGCCGAGCACGCCCTTTGGAGTGAAGTTCATCGATTGGCCCTCCTGCCAGCAGTGGTGACGGCGGGGAGTCGCCCTGTCACCTTGGGGCGATCGTCACATCTGTCCGTGCTGTTCGGCTCGGCGGCCGGGGGCGCGGTCCCCCGACCCGGTGACGTCGGTGGTGCCAATGCAGCAGGCGGCCGGAACAACCACCGCTCCCCGATCGCTGACAACGACATGAGCGACTACCGCATCGAACACGACTCCATGGGCGAGGTCCGGGTCCCCGCCCACGCCAAGTGGCGGGCCCAGACACAGCGGGCCGTCGAGAACTTCCCCGTCTCCGGGCAGCGCATCGAGCGCGCGCACATCGAGGCGCTGGCCCGGATCAAGGGCGCGGCGGCCAAGGTGAACGCCGAGCTGGGGGTGGTCGACAAGGACATCGCGCAGGCGATCCAGGAGGCGGCGGCGGAGGTGGCCCGGGGTGACTGGGACGAGCACTTCCCCGTCGACGTGTTCCAGACGGGGTCCGGCACCTCCTCGAACATGAACACCAACGAGGTCGTCGCGACGCTGGCCACGGAGCGGCTCGGGCGGGACGTGCATCCCAACGATCACGTCAACGCCTCGCAGTCCTCGAACGACGTCTTCCCCTCGTCCATCCACATCGCCGCCACCGCCGCCGTCACCCACGACCTGATCCCCGCCCTCGACCACCTCGCCGCGGCCCTCACCCGCAAGTCCGGGGAGTTCGCCGACGTCGTGAAGTCCGGGCGGACGCATCTGATGGACGCCACGCCGGTCACGCTGGGGCAGGAGTTCGGCGGGTACGCGGCGCAGGTGCGGTACGGCGTCGAGCGGCTGCGGGCCTCGCTGCCCCGGCTCGCGGAGCTGCCGCTCGGCGGGACGGCGGTGGGCACCGGGATCAACACGCCGCCCGGGTTCTCCGCCGCGGTGATCGAGGAGGTCGCCCGGGTCACCGGACTGCCGTTCACGGAGGCGCGCGACCACTTCGAGGCGCAGGGCGCCCGGGACGGGATCGTGGAGACCAGCGGGCAGCTGCGGACCATCGCGGTCGGACTGACGAAGATCGCCAACGACCTGCGGTGGATGTCCTCGGGGCCGCGCACCGGGCTCGCCGAGATCGCGCTGCCGGATCTGCAGCCTGGTTCCTCGATCATGCCAGGGAAGGTCAACCCGGTCGTCCCCGAGGCCGTGTTGATGGTGGCCGCACAGGTCATCGGGAACGACCAGACCATCGCCGTGGCCGGCGCGGCCGGGAACTTCGAGCTCAACGTGATGCTGCCGGTCATCGGGAAGAACGTGCTGGAGTCCGTCCGGCTGCTGGCCAACGTCTCGCGGCTGCTCGCCGACCGGACCGTGGACGGGATCACCGCGCACCGGGAGCGGGCGCGGGAGTACGCCGAGTCGTCGCCGTCCGTGGTCACGCCGCTCAACAAGTACATCGGGTACGAGGAGGCCGCCAAGGTCGCCAAGAAGGCGCTGGCGGAGCGGAAGACGATCCGCCAGGTGGTCCTGGAGGGCGGGTACGTCGAGCGGGGCGATCTGACGGTCGAACAGCTGGACGAGGGGCTGGATGTCCTGCGGATGACACGGCCGTAACCGCCCGCGAACGATTCGCACCGCCCGGCCAGAACCGTGACGTCCGCCGCAGCGTCGTATGCCTGTGGCACCTAATATCTGTGCATGGCAGACGGTGGAGCGGTGAGACGCGTGATGCGCGGGGAAACGGGCGGTGCGACCGGTGACCGGACCGGTTTCTGGACACCCGGAAGCCAGATCCTGTGGCGGTACCGGGAGAACGCCGGAGAGGGCTTCCACATCGCGCGCCCCGTCACCGTCGTCCGGGACGACGAGGAGCTGCTCGCCGTCTGGCTGGCCCCCGGCACCGAGTGCGTCAGGCCCGTGCTCGCCGACGGCTCGTCGGTCGGTGAGGAGCCGCTGGAGTCCCGCTACACCAAGCCTCGGTCCGTCACACACGGCCACTGGCGCGGCACGGGCGTGCTGAAGCTGGCCCGGCCCGGTCAGCCCTGGTCGGTGTGGCTGTTCTGGGAGCCGGGCTGGCGGTTCAAGAACTGGTACGTCAACCTTGAGCGCCCGCTGGTCCGTTGGGGCGGCGGAGTGGACTCGGAGGACCACTTTCTGGACATCTCCGTGCACCCGGACCGCAGTTGGCACTGGCTCGACGAGGACGAGTTCGCGCAGGCCCAGCGGGACGGGCTGATGGACGCGGGGACGGCCGCGGCGGCCCGGACGGCTGGCCTGGCCGCGGTGGCCGCCGTGGAGGCCTGGGAGCCGCCCTTCTCGGACGGCTGGCAGCACTGGCGCCCCGACCCGTCCTGGGGAGTACCGTCGCTGCCGAAGGACTGGGACCGTACACCCGCGCACGTGTCCTCATGAGACCCTTGATGCGCCCCCGGCCCACAACCGTAGGATCGTCCTCCGCAAGGAAGCGTGCGCACAACTCCCGGAGCATGTGCCGGGCTTGACCGAACGTCACCGAGGGGCGGCAGGACGTGAGCGAGGGGTACGACGGCAACACCGGCGAGCGGTGCGCGGGCCGCAGATCGTTCGCCGGTGGCACAGGAACAGCCTCCAGCCACGCCGAAAATCCGTTCCTGGGACACGTAATCCGGGTATCGGCACTTCGGCGGGACCACCTGCGCGCCCGGCGCGCAGCCCCGGACGGACGGATTCGACACGCGTGACGGAGCACCCCACCTCCTACGAACGCCCACAGCCGGGCGTCGACCCCGCGGAGGACCGCGGGGCGCTCCTGCGTTCCCCGCAACCGCAGCCCTGTCCGCGCGGCGGCACCGCCTTACCGGCACAGGCCCGCGCCGGCGAGACGCCCTCCGGCCCCGGTACCAGCACGTCCAAGGAGCACTCCGTCAACGGCCCCGAGCACGCCCAGCCCACCAGCGCTGAGCCCGATCCGCACCGGCCGCGCCCCACCCCGGAGGGCATCCCGCCGCAGCCCGGCACCGAGCCGGAGCGGGCGGTGAGCGCCCAGGAGCGCCGTACCGGACGCGGGCTGCCGCCGGGCAGGCCGATGCCGATGCGGCGCGACGGCGACCGGCTGCGCTTCGTGGGCGCCGCCACCCGGCGGATCGCCCGCGGCATCGACCTGGACGAGATCGTGATGGGGCTGTGCCGGGCGACCGTGCCGACCTTCTCCGACGCCATCCTGGTCTACCTGCGCGACCCGTTGCCGGTCGGCGACGAGCGGCCCGTCGGCCCGGTGGTGCTGCGACTGCGCCGCACCGACCGGATCCCGGAGGAGCGGGACACCGAGGGCGGCTTCCTGCCGGTGCCGGTCCCGGAGCCGGATCCGGCCGACATCGGCCTGGCCGTGCTCACCGCGGAGCTGTGCGAGGTACGGCCGGGCGGGGCGCTCAACGAGGTGCTGCGCGGCGTACGACCGGTCTTCGCCGACTCCCCCGCCGCCCGCGCCGCCCTCCCCGAACTCCTCGGCGAGGGCAACGAATCACACGTCCCCGGCGCCCAGCACGCGATCCTCGCCCCGCTGCGCGGCCGGCGCCGGGTGATCGGCGCGGCCCTGTTCCTGCGCCGTCCGGAGCGGCTGGCGTTCGAGGCCGACGACCTGCTGGTCGCCGCCCAACTGGCCACGCACAGCGCGCTCGGCATCGACAAGGCGGTGCTGTACGGCCGGGAGGCCTACATCGCCGACGAGCTGCAGCGGACCATGCTCCCGGAGAACCTGCCGAGCGCGACCGGCGTGCGGCTGGCGTCCCGCTACCTGCCCGCCGCCGAGACCGCGCGCGTGGGCGGCGACTGGTACGACGCGATCCCGCTGCCCGGCAGCCGGGTGGCGCTGGTCGTCGGTGACGTCATGGGGCACTCGATGACGTCGGCGGCCATCATGGGCCAGCTGCGGACGACCGCGCAGACACTGGCGGGCCTTGATCTGCCGCCCCAGGAGGTCCTGCACCACCTCGACGAGCAGGCCCAGCGGCTGGGCACCGACCGCATGGCGACCTGCCTGTACGCCGTCTACGACCCGGTGTCGCATCGCATCACCATCGCCAACGCCGGCCATCCGCCGCCGGTGCTGCTGCACCTGGGCGGTCACGCGGAGGTGCTGCGGGTGCCGGCCGGGGCGCCGATCGGCGTCGGCGGGGTCGACTTCGAGGCGGTCGAGCTGGACGCGCCGGCCGGAGCGACGCTCCTCCTCTACACCGACGGGCTGGTGGAGTCCCGGCTGCGGGACGTGTGGACCGGCATAGAGCAACTGCGCGAGAAGCTCGCCGCGACCGCGCAGTTGACGGGGCCGGACCATCCCCCGCCCCTTGAGGCGCTGTGCGACGAGGTGCTCGACATGCTCGGGCCGGGTGACCGGGACGACGACATCGCGCTGCTCGCGGCCCGGTTCGACGGGATCGCGCCGAGCGATGTGGCGTACTGGTTCCTGGAGCCGGAGGACGCGGCGCCGGGCCGGGCCCGGCGGCTGGCGCGCAGGGCGCTGGCCCGCTGGGGGCTGGAGGAACTGACCGACTCCGTCGAGTTGTTGGTCAGCGAGGTCGTCACGAACGCGGTGCGGTACGCGTCGCGGCCGGTGACGCTGCGGTTGCTGCGGACCGACGTGCTGCGGTGCGAGGTCGGGGACGACGTGCCCCAGCTGCCGCGCCTGCGGCAGGCCCGGGCGACGGACGAGGGCGGCCGGGGACTGTACCTGGTGAACCGGCTGGCCCGCCGGTGGGGAGCGACCCGGCTCAGCACCGGGAAGGTCGTCTGGTTCGAGCTGAACAGGTAGCGCCGCAGGACTTGGGGTCGTCGGGGAGCTGCTGGCCGGTGGGGGCGGCGCCCCGTAAGGGGCGCGGGGAACCGCGCGATCAGCCACGACGCTGCCGCACCCGGCGAAGTACCGGGGTGCGGCAGCGGCTTTGTTACTGGTCGTCGGCCGGGTCCAGCGGGTTGTTCGTGTCGCCGACTGTTGGCGTGTCCACCGGGGTCGACGGGGCGCTGGTGGTCGGGGCGGGGGACTTCGTGGGGGTCGAGCTCGGGGTCTGGGACGGGGTCTGGGACGGCGTCGCGGACTTCGTCGGGGTCGAGCTCGGAGTCTCGGACGGGGTCTCGGACGGGGTCGAGCTGGGAGTCGGCGTGCTCGTCGGCTGGACGGCCGCGCCCAGCTCGGTGTCCAGGTCGAACTTGGCCTTCTTCGTGACGCCGAAGGTGTACGCCGCCCAGATCTGCGCCGGGTAACCACCACCGTTGATACGGCCGGTACCGGGGATCAGGCCGGTGGCACCGGTGAGGGACACCTGGGCGTGGGACTTGGCGTCCTCACCGAACAGGCCGACCGAGGTCACCAGGTCGGGCGTGTACCCCGTGAACCAGGCCGACTTGTTGTTGTCGGACGTACCCGTCTTGCCCGCCACCTGCTGGCCCTTGCGCAACGGGTTCTGGGCCACCGACACCTTGGCCGTACCGTCGTCCACCACACCGGTCAGCACCGACGTCACCTGGTCGGCCGCCTCACGGCTGATCACCTGGTCGCCGATCGGGTCCGGCAGGTCGACCTTGCGGCCGGTCTTCTCCGCCGACGCGAGGAGCGTCGGGGTGACCTTCTGGCCGTGGTTGTCGAGGGTGGCGTACACCGAGGCCATCTCCAGCGGGCTCGCGCCCATGCTGCCCAGGGTCATCGCGGGCACCGCCTGCAGGCCCTCGGTGTCCAGACCGAGCTCGTCGGCGGTCTTCAGCACGTTCTTCATGCCGACGTCCACGCCCATCTGCGCGAACACCGAGTTGACGGACTTGTTCATCGCCGTCTGCACGGTGATGTTGCCGTAGTCCGCGTCGTCCTCGTTCGGCGGCGAGAAGGCGATGTCGCTGCCCTTCACCGCACGGCCGCTGGTGCCGTCGTAGATGGTGTTGGCATTGATGTCCTTGCCGTCCTGGGTCTTGGCGTCCTGGTCCAGCGCGGCGGCGAGGATGATCGGCTTGAAGGTGGACGCCGGCTGGTAGTCGGCGCGGGTGGCGTTGTCGGTGTAGTGCTTGTAGTAGTCCACACCGCCGTACAGGGCGAGGATCTTGCCGGTCTTGGGGTCGACGGAGACGGCGCCGGCCTGGACGTTCTTGTCGACCTTGCGCTTCTTGCCGTCCAGCTTGCTGGTGAGCTGGCTCTTGACGGCCGCCTCCAGCTTCGCCTGCTTCTTCGGGTCGATGTTCAGGGTGATCGTCCAGCCCTGGTCGACGACCTGGGCCTCGGCCTCGGACCGGGTGATGCCCTGTGACTTCATCAGCTGGTTCTCCAGCTGGGTGTTGGCCAGTTCGACCAGGTAGCCCTTCTGGCCCTCCAGACCGGACGCGGCCTTGGGCGCCTTGGGCACCGGGAACGTCAGGGAGTCACGCTTGGACTTGTCCAGCCAGCCCTGCTTGACCATGTTGTCCAGGACGTAGTTCCAGCGTTCCTTCACCAGCTTCTTGCCGATGGGCCCCGCCACCGCCCAGTCGTACTGGCTGGGCGCCTGGAGCAGCGCGGCCAGATAGGCGCCCTGCTGGACGTTGAGCTTCTCGGCGTCGACGCGGTAGTAGGCCTGGGCGGCGGCCTGGATGCCGTACGCGCCGCGGCCGTAGTAGCTGGTGTTGATGTAGCCCGCGAGGATGTAGTCCTTGGACTTCTCGCGGTCCACCTTCAGGGAGATGACCAGTTCCTTCAGCTTGCGGGTGACCGTCTGGTCCTGGTCGAGGTAGTAGTTCTTGACGTACTGCTGGGTGATCGTCGAACCGCCCTGGGTGCCGCGGCCCCGCGCCGTGTTGTAGAGGCCGCGGGCCATGCCCTTGAGGTCGATGCCGTTGTCGTTGTAGAAGGTCTTGTTCTCCGCCGCGACGAAGGTGTGCTGGACTTCCTTCGGGACCTTGGAGAGGTCGACGATCTCGCGGTTGACGGTGCCCTTGCGGGCCAGGAGCGAGCCGTCGCTGTACTCGTAGACGTTGCTCTGCGTCTGCGCCAGCGCGTTGCCCTCGGGGACGCTCACCATCATGTACAGCGCGATGAAGGCGCCGATGCCCAGCAGGCAGAAGGTGAAGAAGGCGCCGAGCATCTTCTTCCAGGTGAACAGCCTGCGTATCCGGCCCTTGGCGGGCTTGCCCGGCGCACCCGGATTTCCGGGCGGACCGGGCTTGCCCGGCTTCCGGGCGGCGGCCCGGCGGCGCTCCGCGCGGGTGGCACCCTCGGCGGCCGGACCGGCCGGTCCGGCCGGTGACTCGACCGTCGTCGTGGTGCCGCGCTCCGCCGTCGTCGGCGTCTCGGGCTCGGCCTGCTGGGACGTGCGGTTCCGGGGCGCGGCGCGGCGGCCGCCACGCTGTCGCGCTCTTCTCTCGTCCGCTCGTCCCATGAGTCCGTCTGCTCCGCTTCGTCTCGGCTGTCACACGTGTGTACGGGTGTCACACAGGTACGTGGCTCAGGTCAGTCCAGAAAGCTAACACCGCTCTCTATGACAAACGACGCACGATCTGCCCTTTTTCGGACGTGACAATCAGCACCCCCACCCGACGGAACCGACGAACGGAGGAGGCGGAGGGTTGCCCGGCGCCGCAAGTGATATCACTTTGATATAACAAACCCGGCCAGAACATGGACAATCGGCGCGGGCAGGTGCCGCCGCGGCCGGTGCTCACGCCAGCTCCTCCTTGAACCCCTGCCGCCACGAGGGGTACCGCGGCTCCCAGCCCAGCCCAGCTCGCGTCGATGTCGAACACGCCCCGCGCTTGCCGCTCCACCGCGAGGACGGTCGCGCCCGCCGCGTCGTCGAGGTGGATCCAGCTGCCGTGCCCCCTCGGCCGGGCCGGCCGGCGGGCGCTGGCGCCTGCGGATCAGTTCCACCTGGTCGTCGACGGCGCCGGGGCCGTAGCAGGCGCCGTAGCGCAGGGCCGCGCCGCCGGTCCGCAGGACCGCGTCCTCCAGGTGGCGCAGCGCCGGCATCCCGCCGTGCGCGGGCGTCCCCTCCATCAGGTCCAGCGGATCCTCCTCCGTCTTCACCCAGCCGCCCTCGCGGACACCGTTCCAGCTGGCGTGGCTCTGCGCGACGACGTGCCGTACGCCGGTCGCCCCGGCGGCGGCGAGCAGATGGTCCGTGCCCTCGGTGCGCAGCCGGCTGGTGAGAGCGAACCAGCGGCCGGGGGGCCTGATGTCGGGCTTGCCGGCGTGCGCCACGGAGATCTCGGTCAGCTGATGGACGATCACGTCCGGGCGGGCGGCAAACGACCGCCGCACCGACCGACAGCGCGTCCAGGCCGTCCATCACGACCTCGTCCGCGCCCAGTTCCCTCAGCAGCCCGAGCCTGGCCGCGCCGGTCGTGGTGACCGTCGCCCGATGCCCCCGCGCCACCAGCTGCGGTACCAGCCGCCGTCCCAGAACCCCGCTGCCCCCTGCCACGAACACCCGCACGGCCGTCCCCTTCCTGAGCCGGGAAACCCTTTCCGCAGCCGAGACCGGACGGACCCCCGCCGCTGTGACATCGCGCTGTCGCAGAACCGTGACATTCGGCCCCCACCTGCGCCTGCGCACAGCGGACGCACAGCGGGCCATGGGCTGCACACGGTGCGTATACACACTGCGTATACACCGTGTGTAGAGTGCTCGGCATGTCCATCGGTCACACCCTCCTGGGACTCCTGGAGTCCGGCCCGCGCCACGGTTACGACCTGAAGCGGGCCTTCGACGAGAAGTTCGGTCACGACCGGCCGCTGCACTACGGCCAGGTCTACTCGACGATGTCCCGGCTGCTGAAGAACGGGCTCGTGGAAGTCGACGGCATCGAGGCCGGCGGCGGACCCGAGCGGAAGCGGTACGCCATCACCGACGCCGGGGTCACCGACGTCGAGCAGTGGCTGGCGACGCCCGAGAAGCCGGCGGAGTACCTCCAGTCGACTCTGTACACCAAGGTCGTGCTCGCGCTGCTGACGCACCGGAACGCCGGCGACATCCTCGACAGCCAGCGCTCCGAGCACCTGCGCAGCATGCGCATCCTCACCGACCGCAAGCGCCACGGCGACCTCGCGGACCAGCTCATCTGCGACCACGCCCTCTTCCACCTGGAGGCGGACCTGCGCTGGCTGGAGCTGACCACGGCTCGGCTCGACAAGCTCCGTGCGGAGGTGGCCAAGTGAACGCCCCCGCCGGTTCGCTGCTCACGGCCGAGGGACTGCGCAAGGCGTACGGCCCGACCGTCGCGCTCGACGGCGCCGAGTTCTCCATACACCCGGGCGAGGTCGTCGCCGTGATGGGCCCGTCCGGGTCCGGCAAGTCGACGCTGCTGCACTGCCTCGCCGGGATCGTGCCGCCCGACGCCGGTTCGATCATGTACGCGGGCCGGGAGATGGCCACCATGAACGACGCCGAGCGCAGCGCGCTGCGGCGCAGCGAGTTCGGGTTCGTCTTCCAGTTCGGGCAGCTGGTGCCCGAGTTGACCTGCGTGGAGAACGTCGCGCTGCCGCTGCGGCTGAACGGCACCTCCCGCAAGGAGGCCGAGAGGACCGCACTGGGCTGGATGCAGCGCCTGGAGGTCGACGACCTCGCGAAGAAGCGTCCCGGCGAGGTCTCGGGCGGTCAGGGGCAGCGGGTCGCGGTGGCCCGCTCGCTGGTGACCGGGCCGCGGGTGCTGTTCGCGGACGAGCCGACCGGTGCGCTCGACTCGCTCAACGGCGAGCGGGTGATGGAGCTGCTGACGGACGCCGCCCGCTCCACCAACGCGGCCGTCGTCCTCGTCACCCACGAGGCCCGGGTGGCCGCCTACTCCGACCGCGAGATCGTCGTACGGGACGGGAAGTCCCGGGACATGGAGCGGGCGGTATGAACGTCAGAAGGGGGCACCGCCCGCGCGAGCGAAGCCGAGCGTGGGGGAGGTCGAGGGATCTGGCCATGGGGGTCCGGTTCGCCTTCGCGGGCGGGCGCGAGGGCTGGTTCCGGGCCGCGATGACCGCGGTCGGCGTGGGCCTGGGGGTGGCGCTGCTGCTGCTCACCACGGCCATCCCGAACGCGCTGGCCGTGCGCCACCAGCGCGACGTGGCACGGGCGGACTACACGTACGTCTTCGGCCACCCCATGAAGGCCGGCGAGAAGACGTTCGTCATCGCGGACATCGACACGCCCTACCGCGGCAACGACATACGCGGCCGGCTCATCCAGCGGGAGGGCGCGAAGGCGCCGGTGCCGCCCGGGCTCACCGCGTACCCGGCGCCCGGTGAGATGGCCGTCTCGCCCGCGCTGAAGCGGCTGCTCGGCTCCCCCGACGGTGCGCTGCTGCGCGCCCGGCTGCCGTACCGGGTCACCGCCACCATCGTGGAGAAGGGGCTGACCGGCTCCCAGGAACTCGCCTACTACGCGGGCTCCGACGACCTCGCCGGCCACATCGACCCGCCGAACGTCGCCCGGATCGACCATTTCGGCAGCCCCCGGTCGCCGGACGCGGAGAGCGACCCGGTCCTCACGCTGCTCGTCCTCGTGGTCTTCCTGATCCTGCTCATGCCGGTCGCCGTGTTCGTCGCGGCCGCCGTCCGCTTCGGCGGTGAGCGCCGCGACCGGCGGCTGGCCGCGCTGCGGCTGGTCGGCTCCGACGGCCGGATGGTACGGCGGATCGCGGCCGGCGAGGCGATGGCGGGCGCCCTGCTCGGCCTTGTCCTCGGCCTCGGCTTCTTCCTGGTCGGCCGTCAGCTCGCGGGCACCGCCGAGGTGTTCGGTATCAGTGTGTTCCCGAGCTATCTCAACCCCTCCCCCGTGCTGGCCCTGCTGGTGGCGGTCACCGTGCCGGCGGCGGCCGTGCTGGTGACCATGTTCACGCTGCGTGGGGTGGTCATCGAGCCGCTCGGCGTGGTGCGTACGGCGAAGCCCGCCCGCCGCCGGCTGTGGTGGCGGCTGCTGCTCCCGGTCGCCGGTCTGGCGGCGCTCTACCCGATGATCGGGCAGGGCCGCGGCGACGGCGACTTCAACCAGTACCTGGTGACCGGCGGCGTCCTGCTCCTCCTGGTCGGCGTCACGGCTCTGCTGCCGTGGGTCGTGGAGACGGTCGTCGGCCGGCTCGGCAGGGGGGCGGTGGCCTGGCAGCTGGCAGTCAGACGACTCCAGTTGAGCAGCGGTACGGCGGCCCGCATGGTCAACGGCATCGCGGTGGCGGTGTCCGGGGCGATCGCGCTCCAGATGGTCTTCGCCGGTGTCGAGGCCGACTACACCAAGCGGACCACCAACGACCTCGACCGCGCGCAGATGTCGGTCCAGGTGCCGAACGGCGTGTCGGTGCCCGAGGTGGCCCGGGCCATGACCGCCACCAAGGGCGTGCTGAAGGTGGTCTCGATCGCCGACGGCGAGGCCGGCGACCGGAGCAAGGATCCGAGCCGGACCGCTTCGGTGAGCGTCGGCGGTTGCGCCTCGCTGCGGGAGATCGCGACCCTCCCGTCCTGCCATGACGGCGACGCCTTCGTGCTGATGGGCTCCGACTCCGACTCCGAGACGACGAAACTGCTGACCGCCGGGGAGAAGCACAGCCGGACGCTCTACCTCGACCCCGCCTACAGCGGTGACGACGACGGCCCGGCGAGCCGCTGGACGGTACCGGCGGGGCTGAAGCAGGCCGAGACCCGCGAGGACCCCACCGGCTACAAGCGCGGCGGCTTCCTGCTCACCCCGGGCGCCCTGCCGAAGGGCGCCAGTACGGCGGTGCAGGGCGTGGTCTATCTGTCCATCGACTCCGGGGTGCGCGACGTCCACGAGTACGTGATCAACACGGCGGTCCGGATCAACCCGCTGATGCACGCGGAGACGCTGACCTCGATCGAACGGGACAGCCAGTTCGAGTCCATCCGCACCGGGCTGTTCGTCGGCGCGGCCGCCGTACTGGCGCTGATCGGGGCAAGTCTGCTGGTCGGCCAGCTGGAGCAGCTGCGCGAGCGCAAGAAGCTGCTGTCGGTCCTGGTCGCCTTCGGCACCCGGCGCCGCACGCTGAGCCTGTCGGTGCTGTGGCAGACGGCGATCCCGGTCGGACTCGGCCTGCTGCTGGCCGGGGTGGTGGGGCTGACGCTGGGCACGGTGCTGCTGAAGATGGTCGGCTCCACGGTGCGCGTGGACTGGGCGGGCGTGCTGGCGATGACCGGCTTCGGCGCGGCGGTCGTCCTCGCGGTGACCCTGCTCAGCCTGCCGCCCCTGCTGCGGCTTATGCGTCCGGACGGCCTGCGCACCGAATGACCGGACCGGGGTCAGGCCCCGGCGCCGAGGCCCCGGACGGGCAGCGGCCGCAGCGCCTCGCGCAGCGCGGCCGCCAGCTCCCGGTACTCGACGCCGCGCGCCGCCCCGGCGCGCATCGCGAGGGCGATCCGGCGGCTCGGGGCCGGCTCCGCGAAGGAGCCGGTGAGGAGCTGCTCGCTGCGTCCGGCCTCACGCCCGAGGCGTACCGGGCGGCCAAGTCCGCCGCCGCCGTCATGGCGATGAACAACGTCTTCCGCCGCACCCGCCATCTGCTCTCCGACCACGAGTACGGCACCCTGCGCGCGGGTCTGCGGATGAACGTCATCGCCAACCCCGGTGTCGACAAGGTCGACTTCGAGCTGTGGTCGTTCGCGGTGTCCGCGATCAACGGCTGCGGGATGTGCCTGGACTCCCACGAGCAGGTGCCGCGCAGGGCCGGGGTCGACCGCGAGGTGGTCCAGGAGGCGTTCAAGATCGCCTCGGTGGTCCAGGCCGTGGGCTCCGCCCTGGAGGCCGAGGCCGTACTGGCCGGGTTCGAGTAGGCGCTGTCGCTCTGTGGACCCCGCTCACCGCCGGTGGGCGGGGTCTTCCGCGTCTTCGGGGGCTGCGCCCCCGGACCCCCCTTCGGCCTGAACGGCCTCGTCCTCAAACGCCGGACGGGCTGAATTGGGTGGCTGAGCGCCGTCGTCGGGCGCCGGGTGGGCTGAATTGGGTGGCTGGTCGCCGTCGTCAGGCGCCGGACGGGCTGAATTGGATGGCCGGTCGCCGTCGTCAAGCGCCGGACGGGCTGAATTGCGTGGCCGGTCGCCGTCGTCAGGCGCCGGGTGGGGTGGCTGGTCGCCGTCGCCGGGGCCGGTGCCCTCGTAGCGTTCGTGCGAGTACTGGTGCAGATAGCTGACCACCGTGTTCGTCACCGCCACCAGCGGTACGGCCACCACCGCGCCGCCGATGCCCGCGACCATTCCGCCGGCCGCGACCGTGAGGACCACCGCGAGGGGGTGGACCCGGACCGCACGGCCGAGGATGAACGGCTGCAGGATGTGGCCCTCGATCTGCTGGACCGCGAGGACCACGGCCAGGGTCATCACCGCGGCGAAGACGCCCTGGGTGACCAGTGCCACGATCACCGCCAGCGCGCCGGAGGCGACGGCGCCGACGAGCGGGATGAACGAGAACAGGAAGATGAAGACGGCCAGCGGCACCGCCATCGGGACATCCAGGAAGTAGATGCCGATGCCGATGAAGATGGCGTCGATGAGGGCGACCAGCACCGTGCCCCGGACATAGGCGGTGAGTGTCCGCCAGGCCCGCGGGCCGGCCCCGGCCACCCCCTCGCGGGCGGCGGAGGGCACGAGCTTCAGGAACCACTGCCAGATGCGCGCGCCGTCGTACAGCAGGAAGAGCGTCGAGAAGAAGACCAGCAGGATGCCGGTCAGGGCCTCCACGATCACCTGGACGCCTTCCAGGCCGAACGAGGTGATCTGGTCGGTGTTGGCGCCGATCGCCTCGCGGAGGTTCTTGGCGATCTGGTTGATCTGTTTGTCGGTGACGTGGAAGGGGCTCTTCAGCAGCCAGTTGCGCAGGTCGTCGATGCCGTTCTGGACCTGGTCGGAGAGCGTGTCGATGTTCTCCATGACCTGCCACGTCACGAACCAGCCCATCAGGCCGATCACCACGAAGCCCAAGATGGCGGTGAGCGCGGTGGCCGGGCCGCGGGGCATGCCGTAGCGGCACAGCCGGGCGACCGTCGGCTGGAGCAGGGCGGTGATCAGCAGCGCGATGACGAAGGCGAACACGACGAGTTGTACGGCGCTGATGACCCGCATCAGGATCCAGACCGTGCCGGCCAGCACCAGCAGCCGCCAGCCGGCCTCGGCGGCGACCCGCACACCCCAGGGGATGGCCGTCACCGGGTCGGGACGCGGCGGCACCGGCTTCCGGACGGGCGCGGGAGCCTGCGGGGCCGGGGGCGGGGCGGGTGCCGGAACGGACCCGGCCGGAGCGGGCGGCTCCGGCTCGGCGTGCTCCCGCTCCACCTCGGACCGGCGCTCGTCCAACCGCTCGCCCATCTCGGTCAGTCCGGCACCGATGCGACCGAGCCACTCAGGCACGCGCGACATGATCCGCCCTCTCCCCACCGCTCCCCCCTGGAGTCGTCCGCAACGACCGTACAGGGCAACAGCCCCTCCCCCTAGGACGGGGAGGGGCTGTCGAAGGTTGAGAGGAGCCTCGCTGCAGCGAGCGCCCCTGAAGGGCGCGGGACCGTGTCGACTTGCGGATCCGCCGCGTGGGCGCGACAAGCCCCCGCCGGTCCGCGGACGCCTACGAACCGCAGCGCCGTTCGTCGGCCGAACCCCGGCGGAGCGCCTAGTACCAGTGGTTCGCCTGCCAGAACGACCAAGCCTCACAAGGGCTGCCGTACCGGGAGTTCATGTAGTTCAGGCCCCACTTGATCTGCGTGGCCGGGTTGGTCTGCCAGTCGGCGCCGACGGAGGACATCTTGGAGCCGGGCAGCGCCTGGAAGAGGCCGTACGCGCCGGAGGAGGCGTTGACCGCCTGGTAGTTCCAGCTGGACTCGTGGTCCACGATGTTGCTGAAGCACTGGAACTGGCCGCTGGCCACCATCTGCTGCGCCATCGCCTGGATCTGCGCCACGGTGTACGAGCTCTGGACCGGGAAGCTGGACGCGGAGGAACGGCTGGCCGCTTCCTTCGCCTCGGCGCGCTCCTTGGCCTCCTTCGCCGCCTTCTCCGCCTCGGCCTTCTTGGCCTCGGCGGTCTTGGCCGCGGCCACCCGGGCGGCCTGCTCGGCGTCCTTCTTGGCGGTCGCGTCCGCCTGGATCGCCACGGCGTCGGCCTGCTGCGTCAGGGACGCGGTCTGCACCTGGGCCTGCTGGCCCGCGGGCAGATCCGCGAGGAGCGTGGTGTCGGCTGCCGTAGCCTCAGCGTCGTTGTTCGGCTGGGCGACACTGCCCGAGGCGACGCCTACGACGCTTCCGACGGCGGTGACCGCGGTGGCCGAGGCCACTGCGAATCCCCGGACCGAGATCCGGCTCACACGGTTTCCTTCCAGCATCGCCCGCTTCGGTGACCCTGGCGGACGCAATCTTGCCCCTGAACACTGGTCTCCTCACTACTGGGTCACGGGAGACACGGGCCCGGTGGGCAACTCCCTGCTGGGAGCGCCGCGTGGTCCTCGGGCGGCATACGACGTCGCTATGGAATTAGCAGTGATGCTTATGTTGTTCCGTACCGCTGGGGGTACAGGTGTGTCGTATGCGGGGCCTGACAGGAGTGAGACTCTGCCGTAACCCGACGCCGGGTGGCAATTCAGAGTTGCGTGTGAAAGCTCACATCCGGTTTCTCCCCGGGGATTTCAGGAAACCGCCACGCACGAAGGCGCCGCCCGGCTAGGCTCGGGGCCTTTGCCGGACGGCGCCAACGGATGGGTAGTCAACCCAAGTTGGACACTCCGATCAGATGGTTCAGATGTGCCCGTCCTCCAGCATTTCGGTCACAAGGGCGGCGATCTGGGACCTCTCGGACCGGGTGAGGGTGACATGCGCGAAAAGCGGATGCCCCTTCAGCTTCTCCACGACAGCGACCACACCGTCGTACCGTCCCACTCGCAGATTGTCCCTTTGCGCCACATCGTGGGTCAGAACCACCCGTGAATTCGCCCCGATCCGGGACAGAACGGTCAGCAGGACGTTCCGTTCCAGCGACTGGGCCTCGTCCACGATCACGAACGCGTCGTGCAGGGAGCGGCCGCGGATGTGGGTGAGCGGCAGCACCTCCAGCATCCCGCGGGCGGTGACCTCCTCGATGACCTCGCGACTGGTGACCGCCGAGAGGGTGTCGAAGACCGCCTGCGCCCAGGGGCTCATCTTCTCCGCCTCGGAGCCCGGCAGATAGCCCAGTTCCTGCCCGCCGACCGCGTACAGCGGACGGAAGACCATCACCTTCTGGTGCTGCCGGCGCTCCAGGACCGCCTCCAGCCCCGCGCACAGCGCCAGCGCGCTCTTGCCGGTGCCGGCCCGGCCACCCATCGACACGATCCCGACGTCCGGGTCGAGCAGCAGGTCGAGCGCGATGCGCTGCTCGGCACTGCGGCCCTTGATGCCGAACGCCTCGCGGTCACCGCGCACCAGCCGGACGTTGCCCTCGGCCGTGACCCGGCCGAGCGCCTTGCCCCGCTCCGACTGGATGGTCAGGCCGGTGTGCACGGGAAGGTCGGCGACCTCGGGGACGTACGCGTGGCCTTCCTCGAAGAGGATGTCCACCTGCTCGCCGGACAGGTTCAGTTCGGACATTCCGGTCCAGCCGGAGGAGTCCGTGATGGCGAGTTCGGCGCGGTACTCCTCGGCGAGGAGGCCGACCGACGAGGCCTTGATCCTGAGCGGCAGGTCCTTCGAGACGACGGTGACGTCGTACCCCTCGGCCTGCAGGTTGCGGGCGACCGCGAGGATGCGGGAGTCGTTGTCCCCAAGGCGGTAGCCGGTGGGCAGCACGCTGGGGTCCGAGTGGTTGAGCTCGACACGGATGGTGCCGCCGAGTTCGCCGATCGGAATGGGGGCATCGAGGCGGCCGTGCCGGACCCGGTAGTCGTCGAGCAGGCGCAGCGCCTGCCGGGCGAAGTAACCGAGTTCGGGATGGTGCCGCTTGGCCTCCAGTTCCGTGACCACGACGATCGGAAGCACGACCTCGTGCTCCTCGAAGCGGGCCATGGCGTTCGGGTCGGCCAGCAGGACGCTGGTGTCGAGAACATAGGTGCGCCGGTCGGACTTGCGGCGCGTTGTGCTGGTCACCACGGAAGGACGTACCCCCTCGGATGAGGTCGGGGAGCGACGAAGGCGAGCTGGACCGGTTGACGGCCGCCTTGCACGGGCCGAAAACCGGCCCCCCGCGGCTTCTTCCGTGCCGTGACCGCACGGTCGGGCTGGTGCAAAGGGCCTCCCGGGCGGACGGCCCCGAGCCGCCCGCTGAGAACCGATGCCCGTGGTTCGGGCATCGACCTGCTTGGCTTATGCCCTCGAACATGCGCCGCCATGCAACGGTCTGCAACGACGCGCAGGTGAACTCCGCGTTACTCACGCCCCGAAATGGGTGATTTACGCCTCATGGGTGAGGTGGGGTTATCCAGCGTAACGAGGCGGTTATCCAGCGTGGCGACGGTGGCATGGGTCGTATGCCGTGTTGACGTCCGTCGTCACGAAGACGTCACCCCCCGTAGCGGCGGTGGCGGGCGGCGTAGTCACGCAGGGCGCGCAGGAAGTCGACCTTGCGGAACGCGGGCCAGAAGACCTCGCAGAAGTAGTACTCGGAGTGGGCGGTCTGCCAGAGCATGAATCCGGACAGCCGCTGCTCGCCGCTGGTGCGGATCACCAGGTCCGGGTCGGGCTGGGCGCCGGTGTAGAGGTGCCGGCCGATCATGTCGACGTCGACGGAGTCGGCGAGGTCCTCCATCGCGACGCCCTTGTCGTGGGCGTCCAGGATCATCGAGCGGACGGCGTCGGCGATCTCCTGGCGGCCGCCGTAGCCGATGGCGACGTTCACCAGTATTCCGTCGACGTGCGCGGTGGCCTCCTCGGCCTCCTTCAGCGCGGTCTGCATCGGGGAGGGCAGCAGGTCGGGGGTGCCGACGTGGTGGACGCGCCAGCGGCCGTCGGCGGCGAGGGTGCGCACCACGTCCTCGATGATGCCGAGGAGCGGGACGAGTTCCTCCGGCGGGCGGTTGAAGTTGTCCGTCGAGAGCAGCCAGAGGGTGACGACTTCGACGTCCGTCTCGGTGCACCAGCCGAGAAACTCCTCGATCTTCTCGGCACCGGCACGGTGGCCGTCGACGGGGGTGGAGCCGGCGGCCTTCGCCCAGCGGCGGCTCCCGTCCACGATGACACCGATGTGCTTGGGCACCTGGGCGTGGTCCAGGTGGCCTTCCACCCGGCGTGCGTAGAGCCTGACGAGCAGGCCGCGCAGCTTGTCGCGCAGGTTCACTTGAAGTCCGCCCCTCGTGATTCGGATGCGGGAGTCCGCGTGGAGTCCGCGTGCTTGGGGATGCGGGAGTCCGCGGGCCGAAGCCTACCCCGCTGGGAGTTGACGGAGGGTCGGCGGGGACCGCGCCCACGGGAGGGTGGCTTGGGCCGGCCGGCGGGTGCGGGCGGCCGGTGGCCCTCGGGGCGCCCGGAAAGCGGGTGAGGACTGCGGACAGAAAAACGGGCCGGTCCGTGGGGGGGAGACGGACCGGCCCGAGGGGGGGGTTCCACCATAACCCTTCGTAAGTGATGCTGCGCGCATCAGCACGCATCAACTACTCTCCGGAGTCGGCCGACGACGCCCCGGTGGGCCTGAAACGCTCGATCCAAGCGTCCCGGATGGCCGATTCACAGCGGAATCCCAGGGAAAGTGACCGCCCACGGGGAGATCAAGAGGGTTTGGGCCGTCCTGGGGACGCCTCGGCGAGTTGCGCGCCCGTCCCCCCGACGGGCTACCCCGGGCGCGAACGATGACTTGACGCGAACGGGAGGGGCGTTACGGCACCGCGCAGCCCCCTCCACTGCGCGGTACCGCCCGCGCAGCTTTGCTCACGCGAATTGCCTTGGTCTGAACTTACGTGAGCCAACCGGGTGATACGAAGCAAAAAAGGTAACGATGTGGGAACGCTGTGAAAATAAGAGATGAACAGTGAAGTTTTGCGTTCGCTTATGCGCAGATCCATCCCCTAAGACGGAAGTTGACCGTATTGATGCGAGGCGTCATGAGATGCCCCACCTTGATCATTTGACTGTCTCTCCGGCCCGGCGGGGGTCCGGAAGCCAGGACGGCAGTTCTTGGCCATTCTTCGCCGCCTGGCATTGCAAGGCGGGTGGATCAGGGCCGGCGCACCGGCTTGCGGGCCTCGAACAGGTGCCGGGAGCTGTGCGCGACGAACGGACCGTCCGTCTCGATCCGCCGGTGCAGGGCGCGGAGTTGGGGCTCGTACTCCTCGGCCGAGAAGCCGGGTACCAGCCACACGACCTTCCGCAGGAAGTGCACGACGGCCGCGATGTCGTGGAACTCCATCCGCAGCCGCTCCGCCCGCAGATCCACGATGTCCAGGCCGGCCGCCTGAGCCGCGGCACGCTCGCCGTCGGGGTGGCGGCCGCCGCGGACGGCCTCCGGCTGCGGGCCGAGGAAGAACTCGACGAGTTCGAAGACGCTGGCGGGCCCCACGTGCTGCGCGAAGTACGTGCCGCCGGGCCGCAGCACGCGCGCGATCTCGGCCCAGTGGGCCCGCACCGGGTGCCGGCTGAGTACCAGGTCGAAGGTCTCGTCGGCGAACGGCAGCGGGGCGTCCTCGGGTGCGGCCACGACCACGACACCGTGAGCACTGAGCAGGTCGCTCGCCTTCGTGACGTTCGGCGGCCAGCCCTCGGTGGCGGCGAGCAGCCGGGGCCGGTCCGGGGTCTCCGCCCGAAGGGCCTGGGACCGGCCCGAGGCCGCCGCACCGAGGGCGAAGTCGAGCACCTCGCCGCCGCCTGTCTGGATGTCGAGCGCAGCGGTGGCGCGGGCCAGGCGGCCGCCGGCCGCACGGGCGTACCCCCAGGAGGGACGGGCCTCGGTGGCCCGGCCCTCGAACCAGGAGAAGTCCCACCCCGCGGTCGGCACGGCGGCGCCCTCGGCGACGAGGTCCTCGAACGTGCGGTGCGTCTGCTCTGCCATGTCCCGCATGGTCGCAGCGGATTGTCAGTGCCCGCTGATATTTTCGGCCGCCATGACGACCGATGAGACGTACACCGCCGCCGAGAAGGAAACCCTGCACGCGAGCCTGGACCGGCACCGGGACGCGGTCCTGTGGAAGCTGCAGGGCCTGGACGACGAACGGCTGCGCCGCCCGATGACCCCGTCGGGGACGAACCTCCTGGGGCTGGTGAAGCATCTGGCGTCGGTGGAGTACGGCTGGTTCGTCTCGACCTTCGGCGGCGAGGTGGAGCCGCTGTGGTTCGACCCCTACACCGACGAGGACCTGACCGTCGGCCCCGGCGAGACGACCCGGCAGATCACCGACTTCTACGGCCGTGCGCGGGCCGCGGCCGACGCGGTGATCACCGGGCATCCACTGGACGCGCTGGGCCGCCCGGACTGGCGGGACCACCCGGTCTCGCTCCGCTGGGTCCTCGTCCACATGATCGAGGAGACGGCACGGCACGCCGGGCACATGGACATCGTGCGGGAGCTGATCGACGGGGCGACGGGGGACCATCCACGCGGCACGGAACCGGCGTGACGAGGCCTCAGGCCCGGGGCCGAGGTGGCGCAGGCGCCCCCTCGGCGTCATCGCCCAGGACGAGCAGCACATACCCCTCGTCCACGGGGTGCTCCGGGTCGTCGTACGGCACGAAGCCGCTCTTCTCCAGCAGGCGTACGGAGGCGGTGTTCTCGGCGAAGGGGTCGGCGAACAGCGGCCGTACGGTCTCCTCCTGGAGGAAGAGGGCGAGGGCGCGGCTGCCGACGCCTCTCCCCCAGTAGGCCCGCCCGAGCCAGTACCCGGTGAACCGGCGCTCGCCGTCCCACCAGGCGACGATGTTCCCCGCGACCTGACCGTCCACGTCGACGGTCCGCACCAGACCGCTCGGATCGCCGAGCACGCGCTCTCTCCAGTGCCGCAGGAAGGCCTCCCGCGGCCGGGGTGTGAACCTCGACCGCCGGACGGCTTCCGCGTCGTGCTCGTAGGCGAGGAAGAACTCCAGGTCGTCGTCCCGAACGGGCCGCAGCCGAACGTCATTGGTCGTCATACCGGCGAGTGTGGCACCCGCCACTGACAACGCCGGGCGGCCGACGCTCACCGACGGCCCTACGGCACCAGCGGCCGGACCTCCTCCGCCGTGAACCGTACGAAGCCCTCGGGGTCGGGTTCGTCCGCCGTCGGCTGGAGGATGACGGTGTCGGCGCCGGCCTCCACGAGCCGCCGCACGGCCTTGGCGACGGCGCCCGCGTCACCGGCGACACCGAGGTCGGGGACCGACTCAAGCCCCTCCGCGGCGAGTTCGGCACGGAGCCGGGCGGGGGCGTCGGGCCCGGTGGCGGTGAGCAGATAGACGACGACCTTGTGCGGCTCGCCCGCGTCGCGCCCCGCGGCCAGCCGCCCCTCCTCGATGAGCCGCAGGGCCCGGCGGACGCGGTCGGGTGAGGTGGCGGCGGTGAGCACGGTCCCGTCGGCGGCGGCGCCGGACAGACGGAGGGTGCGGGGGCCTTCGGCGCCGGCGAGAACCTCCGCCGGGCCGGCGGGCGGCCAGTCGAGCGCGACGTCGTCGAGCCGCACGTACCGCCCACCGACCGTGACCCGCTCCCCGCGCAACAGCGCGCGCAGCGCGTCGAGATGCTCGCGCAGCAGGGTCAACGGGGACTCGGCTCGGGCGCCTACCTGGCCCATCCAGTCCTGCACGCCGTGTCCGACGCCGACGATCGCGCGCCCCGGGAACATCCGGTGCAGCGCGGCGACCTCCATCGCGGTGACGGCGACGTTCCGCAACGGCACGGGCAACAGCCCGACCCCGACCCGCACCCGCTCCGACCAGGCGAGCGCGGCCGCGGCAGCGGAGATCCCACCCTCCCGAAAGCAGTCCTCCCACAACCACAACTCTTCAAGCCCCACCCCGTCAGCAACCCGAACAAGACCCCGCAACCGCTCGGGGGGAAGCTGGGGACGGAAAACGGCGCCGAGTGATGTCATGGGGGAGGTCTTACCCGGGGGCCGCGGCCGCGACAACTCCATTGGCCACCAGAACGTTCACCCGGTCGCCGAGTTCGCGTCCGGTAGCCGCACTCCGGCACAGCGAGCGCGTTCAAGAGCGGCCGGACTTGCGTCACGGGGGTCGGCGACGCCTCGTCTGTTCATCGGACGCTGCTGGACGACATGGAAGCGACGAGGACCGGGAGCAGCGATGACGGCGGCGAAGCGTGGGTCGCCAGCGAACCACACTTCCCTGATCTGCCTGGTCTTCTCGGTGGTGTAGCCCCGCCCGAGACGCCGCCTCCACCACATGGACCGAACGTGCACCTTCAGGATCATCGGCAGCTTCTCGTCCAGGCGCTCCGGGTTGGGGAAGCTCAGCCAGACATCCCCGGCGGTGGCTCCCGGGACCTTGCCGATCCCGTTTTCCGGTTCCTCGAACACCTGCCATGGGTACGCGCGCAGCAGACGCCGCGTGTGGAAGGCCCAGGAGATGTAGGACGGCTGGAGAAACGCCCGGTAGAACGAGTACAGCAAGGGAACGAAGAAGAGCCACAGCGTCCAGGTCAGCGACATGGTCACGTACCAGACCAGCAGCCCCAACCACGCGGCGAGCCACAGGATCTGCCCCAAGAGCGCGCAGGTGACCAGCTTTACCCAGGCGCGGCGGGTCGCTGGATCGTCCCAGGCCGTGGGGTGGTGCGTGGGGGGCATGTCAGTCCTTGTCGGATACATCGTCGGATACTTCTGAAAGTGGATCTTCGAAACTGACCGTACTGGCGATGTCCCGGAGCAGGGCGCGGTAATGCTGGGCACGCTCGACCGCCGTTGTGGCCAGTGAGAGGATCGCGATACGTCGGCCGTCGAGGCACGGAACGTATGCCGTGACCTGGAGCAGTCCGCTCGGGGCGCCGAGTCCCAGCTCTGGCGGCTCGTTGAGACGCGTCTGAACGAGCGAGGCCGGACCGCACGGCAGGTCCAGCGTTTCGATGTGGTCGGCCCCTTGCGCACCGACGGCCGCCCGGCCCGCGAGGACACTGCGGGGAGCCCAGTCGGTGCCGCGCCAGGCAAGCGTGAAAAGAGACAGCAGCGGTCCGCAGTCCCCCTCGTCGTCCGCGTGCAGACCAAGGCAGCAGTGCACGGCGTCGGTTTCCAGAAGCAGTTGGGCGAGTCGGAGCACCGGGCCGCTCCCGGTCATCGGATCCTCCGTCTGTGCCGTATCACGCGCTGCCGCCGCCAGTTCGTTGAGCGGAAGTGACACGAATCCCGGGGGCAACGCGAACCAGACATCGGCGTCCTCGCTCCGGGCGGAGTCGTCGATCACGTAGGCGGCACCGCTCATGACGCTTCACCCGCCCCACGCAACAGGAAGTGCAACGCACCCGCTGTCGCCGGGACGTCGACTCCCACGGTTCGCGGTCCGTCGAGGAGGTTGCTGACCGTCTTGGCCGTGCCGGTGTCCAGGGCATCGACGAGGCTGCTCGCGACGCCGTAGACGGCCGTGCCGGCCCCCAGGATCGTCGCTGGTTTGTCGACCTTTTCGACGATCGGTGCCAGCCGGCCACCGAATACGCGGGGATGAAACAGGAGACTCACAGCTCCCTCTGCCGCCGCGGCCTCTGTCCGGATCGAGACGCTCACCACCTTGATCGAAGTCCCCGCCCTGACCCCGGCCTTGGCGATCTTCTGCCCGAGGGTCAGCACTTCCTCGGCCTCGCTGGCCAATCCGGCCGTGGCGGCCAGCAACTCGGGGGCTTTCATGGCTCCCTTGGCCACCGCCCCCAACCCCGGCAGCATCCCGAGGAAGTCTCCGGCGACTCCCAGCAGGTTGCCCCAGAAGTCGATGTCCAGTTCGCCCTTGGTGAAGCCGTCCTCCAGTGATGCCAGGACTTCCGGGTCACTGACCCGCAGGCCGAAGGCCATTCCGCTGAGCAGGCCCGCCGCCAGGAACAGCATCCAGGGTGCGATGGCCGTGAGGCCCAGCAGGGCGATCACGCCCAGTACGGCGGCGCACGTGCTGAGGATGTCAGGGAGGTTGTCACCGAGCCAATCGGTGAACTTTTCCCACGCGTTCGGTTCGTGCGGCACCAGCTTGTGCGTGGCGTCGGTGATGCGCCGGGCGCGCGTGCGCGCAGTCTCCTCGTGCTCACCAGCGAGGGAGCGGGCGCGCTTCAGTACGTCGTCCAGGTCCCCCTGCGCCGCCGTGACCTGGCTGTTCGCCTTGTGCAGAGCGGAGGCGGCGCCGTCGTGTGCCTTGCCCTCGTCCAGGTGTCCCTGAGCCCGCTGCAACGCCTCGCGGGCGTCCTTGGCCTCGCCGTCGAGCTTCCTCGCGCGTCGCTGGAACTCCTCCAGCTCGGTGCACCAGAGGCCCAGTTGCCTCGCCGCCTTGTCGACGGAGTGCGCGCCGTTCTTCAGGTTGAGCGGCAGCGGGCCGCCCTCCAGCTGTTCCCGGAAGGCGACGGCCGCGTCTCCCTCCCAGTAGCTGCCGTCCATCAACTTCGTGACCTTGGAGCGCGCCTTCTCCATCTCCCTGACGCAGTCGGACAGCTTGCGGTGGATCTCCCGCACCAGGTCGGTGCTGCCGGGCACCGGGTCGTACCCAAGGTGGGGGTAGGGGTCCGCGACCGTCACTTGCCCCCGCCCTTGCTCCGTGCCTTCGCCAGCGCCTTCTCCAGGGCCACGTCCACCTCGTGGAAGTCGTCCTTCGCCTTCTTCGTGATGTCCGTGAGCTCCCCGATCTGCTCGGCGATCTCCTTCGCCCCGTAGTGCCAGTCCTCCTGGAACCGGTCGCACGCCTTGTCCAGGTCGTCGGTGCCGAGCCCGCTCACCCCCGGGTCGTGCAACACCTTCTGCAAGGCGGTGAACGACTGCTGTGCCTTCTTCAAGTCCTTGTAGAAGCGGTCAAGTTCGGTGCCGTCGACCTTCAGCCGGTCAGCCATGTGCATCCCTCGTCAGAGCGGTTCACTGGGAACTCCAGGTGGGGGCTGGAGGTCTCTTGATCCACTCAACGATTGCCACGCGCTCGGGTGACACGTGTCCAGGCCCGGACGGCAGAAAACTGCCGAGCGGACGGCTGTCACCCGCATGGTGGATACGGTCAGTACGAGTAACTGCGGCGGAGCCAGGATGAAAGGGGTGGGGTGTGGGGCGCTGGCGGGACGGGCGTGGGACGTTGCTCGTGCACGGTGTCGGGGGTGAGGTGAAGGCTGTGCCGTTGGAGATCGCTGCCTCGTATCGGGCCCGCACGAGAGGGTTGCTCGGGCGTGATGGGCTTGACGGGGCGATTCTGCTGTCGCCCGCGAGCGGGATCCACACCTTCCGGATGCGGATGGCGATCGATGTCGCCTATCTGGACCGCCGGCTGAACGTCATCGCCGTGCGGACGATGCCGCCGGGCCGTCTCGGCAGGCCACGGCTGCGGTCGCGGCACGTGCTGGAGGCGGAGGCCGGGGCCATGGCCGGGTGGGGGGTGAGGACCGGCGCGCGGGTGACCGTCGAGGTGGAGTAGGGCTTGCCGACCCGCGGTGCAGGAGCGGTCACCGCCGCCTCGGTCCTCCGTCAGCGGGTCAGGTCCATGACCCCGACTCCGAGACCGGCGTAGGCCTCCGGTGCGACCGTCGCCACCAGCGCCCCCTCGGGGAGCATCGGGTTCGGCCGCGCGACATGTGCGGCAGCCGCAACGCCGAAGTCGACGTCGGCTCGACGCAACTCGGCGACCGTCACTGCTGTCGCGTAGTCGTCGTCGACGAAACGGAGGGCGTCCAACAGCACCCCGGCGTGAGCGGCGATCCCCGAACGCCCCCGCTCGGCCTCCAAGCTGGCGGCACTCAGCTCCCCGTCCGCGGGAACGTCACCTCCACCCGGCGGTTCTTCTTCCTTCCCTCCTCCGTCGAGTTGTCCGCGATCGGGTACTGCTCGCCGTAGCCGCGGACGTCGAAGGTGATGTTCGGGTCGTTCAGGTCCTGGTCCAGGACGCCCTGTACGGCGTTGGCGCGCTGGCGGGAGAGAACGTCGCCGTGGGCCGAGGAGCCCAGGTTGTCGGTGAAGCCGAAGACGCGGACCTGGGTCGCGTTCTGCTTCCTGATCTCGTCCGCGATCGCCCCGATCCGCGCCTTCGCCGCCTCGCTCAGCTTCGCGCTGTCCTTGCTGAACAGCACCTCGGCCTGGAGGGCGAACGTCACGTCCGCGTTGGTGTCCGTACGGCGCTCGTCACCGCTCTGGTCCTCCACGACCGACTTGATGTCCAGGACCTTGGGGTCGGCGAGGGTGGCGCCCTCGGGGAGCTTCAGGTCGGGGTCGGTGGGGTCGATCTTCACGGGGGCACTGGCCGAGGGCTCCGTGCCCGGGGGGACGCTCGGGTCGGTGCCGTCCGCGTGGGCGGCCGTCGCGCCGTAGAGATTGGTGACGAGGAGGAGCGTGGCGGCGCCCAGGGTGAGGGGCAGGCGTGGTGTGGTCACTTCCGCCTCACCCGGAGATCTTGATGGTGCCGCTGGCGAAGGTGGGGAGCTGCAGGGTCACTTCGGTGGTGCTCGCGGGTGGGGCCGGGAACTGCATGAAGACGGGGATGGTCTGGCCGGCGTCCACATTCGTGATGCCGGTGCTGGTGAGCGGTCGGCCGTCCGTGTCACGCAGGACGTAGTAGCGCTTCTTGCCCTTGGAGTCCACCAAGGTGGCCCCGCCGAGGGAGAAACCGTGTTTGGTGATCTCCGTTTCGTCACCGCTGACCTGGGCGGGGATGACGACCGAGTTGGTGCCGTCGTTCTTGATGTCACCGTTGACAGTGACGAAGCCACCTGAGTCCCGCTGAGCAGATGTGACCTGAAGGAGCAGGCCGTCTGTTCCCTGGAGTTCGGCCATCGGCGCCTCCGACTGGCCTTCCTGAGCACTCGGGTTCGATCCGCCGCCCTTCGAGACGGAGGCCGAGGCCTGGGGCTTGTCCGACTTGCCGTCGCCTCCACCACCGCAGCCGGTTGCCGCGGCCAGACCGGCCGCGACCAGCAACGCGACCGTCCCCCTGCGAGCCATCGCAGTGAACCGAATGCTCATCGCACCGCTTCCTTCTTCGCTCGTCGATTCGCTTGTCAGTCGGCCAGATGGACGTCGAAGAGGTCCTCGGGGCCCGGGAGATCCGTGAGGTCGCCAGGGTCCAGGGTCCAGTTCCGGTCCTTGCAGGTGAGTTCGGGCAGTATGCCGTCCGCCCCGGACAGCGTGAACGTGCAGAGCGGCTCGATCACGGCGGTGGCGTGGGCCGTCGACCTGATGTTCTCGGTGCCGGGCACGACAGAGTCGCCCACGGTCTTGTTCGTCTGGGCATCGACCTTGTACCTCAGGGGCGGTTCGGATGTGCACTGTGCCGTCGCGTCGTTCTGGGCCGCCAGTTGGGCAGCCCGCCAGCAGGAGTCCGCGACGTCCACTTTGCCGTCGAAGATGTCCTGCCACTTCGTCGGGTCGAGCACGTCCCGTACCCACAGGTCCGCCAGCTCGTCACGCGTGTTCACGGCCGCGGCGAGCGCCGACGCGTCGGCGGCCGTCTGGGCACCGTTCCGGTTCACCGCGGCCTGGCCGACCGCGAAGTACGCGAACGCGAGAAAGAGCAGGCCTCCCACTACCGTGATGTAGATAGGGAAGGCCTGCCCCGAATCGCCGTAACGGCGAACACGCATCACGTGATCTTGTTGATTTCCGCAGTGATCTTGGTGAGGATCGTCTGGCCGATGCTCGTACCCGTGACCGCCAGCACGATAGCCACCACCACCGCGATGATCCCCAGATACTCGACCGCGGTCTGGCCCCGGTCGTCGGCACGGCGCTGCATTGCGACAAGCATCCTCAGCATCAGGTCGCTCATGGTGCTCCCCTCCGGGTTCGGTTCCGATCCTGGCAACGTATGACGGAACATACCCATCGGCGGAGGGTCCCAGGACCCAAATCCGGACCCAGTTCACCCGGTTCATCTCAGGCCACCCCCAGCCACTTGGCCGTCGCCTGGGCGCGGGTGGTGGTGTGGAGCTTGGCGAAGATGCGGTTGATGTGGTTCTTGACCGTCTTCTCGCTGATGAAGCAGACGGCGGCGATCTGCTGGTTGTTCATGCCGGACGCGATGAGGTTCATGATCTCCGCCTCCCTGCTGCTCAGTTGAAACCGGGACTGGGATGACTGTCCCATGGGTGATTGCAGTTGCGAAAGTCCTATGGGGGAAGATTTCCTTGGGAGAGCGTACAGTTCGGGTTTTGTGTGTGCAGTTGCGTTGCCTCTGACGTGGTCCAGCAACGCGTTCGTCGCCGTGGGGGTGAAGTGCGGACGGCCTCGGCCCACGTCCCGTACGGCCTGGGTCAACTGCTGTGTCGTGAACTCGCCGTGGACCAGGTAGCCGCCGGCGCCCAGCCGGACCGCCTCCTGTACGAGGTCCGCCTCGTCGCTGTACGTCAGCATCATGACCGGGGCGACGCGGACCAGGTGGGGCAGTGCCGCCATGCCGTCCACGCCGGGCATGCGGACGTCCAGGAGGATGACGTCGGGGCGATGGCGCAGCGCTGCCTCGCAGGCCGCGCGGCCGTCCTCGGCCTCCGCCACCACGGTGAGGTCGTCCGACGCGGAAAGGACGGTCGTCAGGCCCGCGCGGATCACCGGGTTGTCGTCGGCGACCAGGACGCGCAGGACGCGCGGGGCGCTCGGGGCGCTCGAGGCGCTCGGAGCGCTCGGAGCGCTCGGGGCGCGTGTCTTCTCGGTCATGTCAGCGGCACCTCCACTCGGACCTCCGTGCCCTTGTCGGTGATCAGCTGGATGCGGGCGCCCACCGCCGCCGCCCGTTCCGTCATGCCGAGCAGGCCGAAGTGGCCGGTGCGGCGCAGGTCTTCGAGCGTCGTGTCCGGGGGGAGGCCCCGGCCGTCGTCGTGGATCGTCACCACCAGGTGGGTGGGGGTGGCGGCGGCCCGTACGTCGACCCTCGTCGCCCGCGCGTGGCGGTGCGCGTTCTCCAGGGCCTCCGCCGCGATGCTCAGCAGCTGCCGGACGGTCGGGGGCGGGAGCGGGACCGGGGTGGCGGGGCCGTCGTACCGGGCGGGGAGGGCCGTGCGAGCGGTGAAGCCGGTCGTCAGTGACTCCAGTCGGGACAGTACGTCGGTCTCGGTTCCGCCGCGCAGGTCCGTCAGGAGTTCGCGGGACTCCGCCGCCGCCCTGCGGGCCGCGCTCGCCAGCAGTTCCGCCTGCTGTCTGATCAGGGCCGGGTCCAGGCGGTCCGGGGCCGCGGCCGCCGACTGTGCGAGGCCGTCGGCGACCAGTGCCACGCCGTACAGCGTCTTGGTCACCGAGTCGTGCATCTCACGGGCCAGCCGGGCCCGTTCGGCGCTCGCCGCCTCGGTCGCGGCCAGGCGGGCCCGGGTCTCGGTCAGGGCCTCGGTGGCGGCGCCGAAGCGGAGCATCAGGTTGCGCAGGGTCGAGCCCATCGCGCCGGTGATGACGCAGAGCCCTGGGAGGAGGAGGGATTCGGCCAGCAGTGAGTGGTGCTTCAGCGTCTCCTGCACCACGAGGAGGATCAGCGACTGGAGGGAGGCGAACACGGCCGCTCCGCGCCAGCTGTAGAGGAGACCGGCGAGGAGGGGGGTGCAGACGCTGACGTAGGCGAGGGTGGTGTCGGGGCCCGCCGAGATCAGCAGGAAGGAGCCGAAGAGGGTGTCGGCGGCCAGCAGGGTCGGGTGGCGGAGCAGGAGGGGGCCGAAGCGCTGCCAGTCGCGGAAGAGGACGTACGAGATCATGAACGTGACGACCACCGCCGAGCCGACCAGGCGGGTGCCGAGGCCGGGGGTGGCGTTGAGGAGGGCGGCGGGGGTCGCCACGGCGATCATCGCCAGGCGCAGGCCGAAGACCTGGCGGCACAGCGCCTGGAGGGCCCGGATCTCGACCTTCTCACGCACCTGGCCGACTTGGCCGGCCTCTTCCGCTTCGGCGGCCACTCCGACCTCTCCCGCCGCTCCGGCCTCGCCGACCGCTCCCGCCTCGCCGACCACTCCGGCCTCGTCGACCTCTCCAGCCGCTCCCGAATCGCCGACCACTCCGGCCTTATCGACCACTCCGGCCTCGTCGACCTCTCCAGCCGCTCCCGAATCGCCGACCGCTCCCGACTCGCCGGCCGCTCCGGCCTCCCTCATCGTCACGGTCGTCACCTCCGCCTACTTCCCCGTGACCGACCCGAAGTCGATCCCCGAGCCCAGCAGCAGGCCCGCGGCCAGCAGCAGCATCGTCGCCGGGACCATGAACGTGGTGATCATCAGCGTGGCCTTCGGTACCGCCCGGGCCGCCTTGCGTCGCGCGTTCTGGGCGTCGGTGCGCCGCATGTCCCTGGCCAGCGCGACCAGGGTGTCGACGATCGGCGCGCCGAGTTCCTCGCCCTGCTGCAACGCCGTCACGAACATGGCGACCTGTTCGGAGTCGTTGCGGCGGCGGAGTTCCGCGAAGGCCTGGCGGCGGCTCATGCCCAGGTCCATCTGGCGCAGGGTGATACGGAGTTCGTCGGCCCAGGGGCCCTCGTAGTGGGTGGCCACCCGGTCCAGGGCCTGCCGGAAGCCGAGGCCGGCGCCGACCACCACCGCGAGGACGTCGAGGAAGTCCGGCAGGGTGCGTTCGATGACGTCCTTGCGGATGCGGATCGCCGACCAGATGCCGACCTCCGTCCAGAACGCGCCGAAGAGGAGGAGCAGTACGGCCACCAGCCACTGACCGCGCAGCAGGAAGACCAGGAAGCCGGTGCCGCCCAGGGCGCCGTAGACAGCGCGGCGGGCCGCGTAGCGGTCGATGGTCAGGCCGCCGGGGTTGCCCGCCAGGTCGATCTTCCGGCGGTACCTCGCCACCTGGCGCGGGCCCATCAGGCGCAGCACGGCGGGGGCGTACCGCATGCCCATGCGGTCGATGAGGGAGTTGGCGGCGCCGGTGCGGGTGGCGCCCACCTCCAGGGCGATCGCCAGGTCGGAGGGGAGCTTGGCGTCCGCGCGGTACATGCGGACGCCCGCGAAGACGCCGTAGACGGCGAGGGCCATGAGAAGGGCCAGGAGGAGTGTCATGCGACCTGCCACCTCTCCCTATACGTCGATGCGGCTGAGGCGGCGGATGAGGACGAACCCGATGACGTACAGCCCGAAGGCGATGACCACGGCCGCCTGGCCGAGGCCGGTGCCCGTCATGCGGTCCAGCGTGCCGTCCTTGACGCTGTTCATCAGCAACAGGGCGCCGATGCCGAGCACCGGGACGGCGTACGACGTCATCGTCACCTGGGAGAGCTGGGTGCGGATCTCCCGGCGGGTCTCCTTGCGCTCCTCCAGGGTCTCGGTCAGGTTGCGCAGCGCGGACACCACGTGGCCGCCCGCCCGGTTGGAGAGGACGAGCGTGGTGACGAGGACGACCAGCTCGCGGGAGGGGAGCCGGTCGGCCAGCTCGCCGAGCGCCTCGTCCATGGAGTGGCCGATCGCCAACTGGTCGGCGACCTTGGACAGTTCCTCGCCCGCCGGGGCTTCCAGCTCTTCCGCGGCCATGCCGACGGCGGTGCGCAGGGCGAGGCCCGCGTGGGTGGCGTTGGCCAGGATGCGGGCCAGTTCGGGGAGTTGGCCGATGAACCGCTCGATGCGTCTCTGCCGCTGCCAGTTGAGGAACTGGACGGCGGCGAAGACGCCGAGCAGGCCGGCGATCGGGCCGAAGAAGGGGGCCAGGGCGGCATCGCCGATGAGCCAGAGGGCCGCGACCGTGGCGAGCATGTAGACGAAGAACTCACCGGGTGTGACGTCCAGGCCCGTTGCCGCCAGGCGGAGTTCGAGACGGCGGCCGATCGACGTGCCGCGCAGCCGGCGGTCGAGATTGCGGAACCGGCGGCGGCGGCCGGTGAGCCGGGCCGGGCCGGTGTAGGAGAGGCGGTCCACCAGGGCGGCGCGCTGGGCCCGGCCGGAGGCGTAGGTGTGCAGGCCGACCACGGCCAGGAGACAGGTCAGCAGGGTGACGCCGGTGGTGAGCGTGACGAGATCGTGGAGGGACATGGGCCGCCTACCGGGCTTCTCGGGTGGTGAGCTGGTCGAAGTGCTGGGCCACGCCGAAGGCCTGCGGGATCGGCTGGCTCGCCATGTAGAGGCGGTCGGCGGTGCGGCGCGGGAGCGGGAAGTACTGGAAGGCGCCGTGGACCCGGCCGTCGTGGGTCATGGGCTGGGCTTCGAAGCGGGCCACGGTCGCCAGCCGGTACGGCTCGCTGCCATGGCTGTCGAGCATCGCGATCTCGGTGATCCGGCGGGCGCCGTCGGCGAACCGGGTCAGCTGGACGATCACCTCGACCGCGCTGTTGATCTGGTCGTGCAGGGCGACGAAGGGGACCTCGACGTCCGACATCGAGGCCAGGGTCTGGAGCCGGGTCAGGGCGTCCTCGGCGCTGTTCGCGTGGACGGTGGCGAGCGAGCCGTCGTGGCCCGTGGACATCGCCTGCAGCATGTCGAGGGACTCGCCGCCGCGGACCTCACCGACCACGATCCGGTCGGGCCGCATCCGCAGCGAGTTGCGGACCAGGTCGCGGATGGTCACCTGGCCCTTGCCCTCGACGTTCGCCGGGCGGGACTCCAGGCGGACCACATGGGTCTGCTGGAGCTGGAGTTCGGCGGAGTCCTCGATGGTGATGATGCGTTCGTGGGCCGGGATCAGGCCGGAGAGGGCGTTCAGCAGGGTCGTCTTCCCGGTGCCGGTGGCGCCGGAGACGATGATGTTGAACTTCGCCTGCACCAGGCCGGCCAGCAGGAACACCATGTGCTCGTCGAGCGAGCCGAAGCCGATCAGCTCCTGGAGGGTGAAGGAGCGCGGGAAGCGGCGGATGGTGAGGGTGGGGCCGGTCAGGGAGAGCGGCGGGATGATGACGTTGACGCGTTCGCCGGAGGGGAGGCGGGCGTCGACCATCGGGTTCGACTCGTCGACCCGGCGGTTGACCGTGGAGACGATGCGTTCGATGGTCTGCATCAGCTGGTCCGCCGAGACGAAGCGGAGCGGCAACTGCTCGACCCGGCCGCCGCGTTCGACGAAGATCGCGTCGGGGCCGTTCACCATGATCTCGGTGATCGACGCGTCTTCGAGGAGCGGTTCCAGGATGCCGAGGCCGAGGGCCTCGTCGACGACCCGGCGAATCAGCTGGGAGCGTTCGACGGTCGACAGGACCGGGCCCTCGCGGCTGAGGATGTGGCCGAGGACGCGTTCGAGTCGGGCCCGGCGCTCGGCGGCGGCCAGCGCGCTCATCTCCGCGAGGTCGATCTCCTCCAGGAGTTTGGCCCGGTACGAGGAGACCAGGTGGCCGTCCTCGCCCCGGCTGCCGTTCTCCTCGGGGGAGTTGATGCGTGCCCGCAGGCTCATGTTTGCCGTGCTCCTCGTTCAGTGGTCGACGGGCATCGTGGCGGACTTGGTGGCGTTGCCGAGGTCCCACAGGATCTTCGGGATGTGGACCGTGGCGGTGACGGTGACCGAGTCGCCGCCGCCGGAGGACGCACAGCTCACGTCCATTCCGCTGCTGACCGCGGACGAGCAGGCGGCGCCGACGTCCTCCTCCAGCGAGGCGGCGCGGGCCCCCGCGCGGGCCGCCGTGCCGGCCTGCTCGGCGGCGTAGGCGACGGCGCCGAGCTGGATTCCTGCCAGGCCGACGACGAGGAGGACCGGGAGGAAGCCGAGGTACTCGACGGCGACCTGGCCGCGGTCGCGGTGCTGCCGACGGGAGGGCATCTCAGTTCTTCACCTCCTCGACCGTGCCGGCGTGGCCGTGCACGGTGACGGGGAAGTCGATCGAGCCGGGGAAGAGGACCGGGACGCGCAGGGAGACGTCCGCGGTCACCATGCCGGTGCCGCCGCACTCCACCGTGGCCCCCTCCCGCCAGGCGTCGGAGAGGTCCTCCAGCGCGGCGCGCTCGCAGACGCCGGAGCGTTCCCCCCGGGGGACGGCCGTGCCCGCCCGTACGCCCTCGTCGGCAGCGTTCCCCGCGAGGGTGAAGGCGTACCCCACGAGGACGGCCTGCCACATGAGCACGAGGGTGAGGATGATGACCGGGGTCATGCCGAGGAGCTCTATGGAGACCTGGCCGCGGTCGTGGGCGGGCCGGGCGGGGGCACCGGGTCGTCGGTCGCGTGCGGCCCGGTGGGGGCTGGTCACGCCCGCGCGGCGGTAGCCGCATATCCAATACAGCCCCGCGCCCCTTTGGGGCGCTTTCCTGCGGGGCGTTTCAAGGACGCGTTTCGCTGAGGCGCGCCCAAGGGGCGCGGGGAACTGCGCGCTCAGCCCCCACGCACCGGCACCCGACCGACGACCCGGTGCCCCCGAACCCGACCCACGGCCCCTCATGGAAGTTCCCTCCGCCGCCGGAACCCGACCGCCGCCCGCTCCCCACTCCGCCCACGCCGCGCAGGTGCCGGTCCGCCCTCTGCCGTCCGCACCAGCCCCAACTCCCCCGCCAGTGCCCACAGCGCCTGCTTCACCGTGCTCCGCGAGTCCAGCTCGTGCATCCGTCCCGCGTCCACCGCGCCCTGAAGCTCCTTGAAATTGGCCGGAATCGGCGTCCGCGCCATCGCCGTCCCGGTGATGCGGGCGATCAGCGCCGGCTGGATCTCCGTGCCGCGCGTGTGCCGGTTGACCACCACCGTCGTCTCCTCGGCCTTGCGGATCTGCAGCCGGTCCCACATCCGCACCGTCCGCTTCGCCGCGCGTACGGCGACCACGTCCGGCGTGGTGACCAGCAGGGCCAGGCCGGCGGTCTCGACGGCCGCCGCGCCCGCTCCGCCGAGCTGGGCGCCGCAGTCGACGACCACCACCTCGTAGCGGGAGCGCAGGGCGCTGAGGATCTGGCGGGCGGCGCGGTCGGTGACCTCCTCGCCGCGTTCGCCCTCGGCCGGAGCCAGCAGCAGCGCCAGCCCGGAGTCGTGCCGGAAGACGGCCTCGGCCATCACCCGCGGGGAGATGTCGTTGACCGCGGCGAGGTCGGCGACCGAGCGGCGGAACTGGACGTCCAGGTAGGAGGCGACGTCCCCGGTCTGGAGGTCGAGGTCGACCAGGGCGGTGGAGTGGCCGGATGCCTGCGCGGCGAGGGCGATCTGGACGGCGACGAGGGTCGCGCCGGTCCCGCCCTTCGCGCCGCTGACGGTGACGACGGTGCCGCCGACGCCGGCGAACACGTCGGCGCCGTGGCCGAGATGGCGTCGTACGCCGGTGGACCACTGGGCGACGGCCTGGACCCGGGCGGCCAGCTCCTCGTAGCTCAGCGGGAGGGCCACCAGGCCGCGGGCGCCGGAGTCCATCGCGGCGGCGAACAGGCCGGGGCTGGTGTCGGTGGTGACGAGGACGACGCCCACGGCGGGGAAGCGCAGGGCGACCTCGCGGATCAGTTCGAGGGCGGGGACGGGGCCGATGCGTTCGTGGACGACGACGACCTCGGGGAGTTCGTCGACGGACTCGGCGGCGGCCCGGGCGAGGGTGTCGACGAGCCCGGTGGAGTCGACGACGGGGGCCAGCGGTTCGGCGTCCGGGAGCTGGCTGAGCAGGGAGACCAGGGAGCGGACGGCGTCCGCGTCACCGACGGCGGGGAGGATCCTGATGGGCATGGAAGGCGCCTCTCACTTGTCCGTCGCGAGTTCGTAGGTGCGGTCCTTGTCCGGCACGGTGGTCGTCGTACCGGGGGCGACCAGGGCGAGCCGGACCCGCTGGGCGAAGGACTCCGCGTAGGTGAGGCGCTGGGCGTCGAGCGTGGACAGCGCGAAGGTGATGGGGACGGCGTCGGTGGGCTGCTGGTTCTTGTTGTCCGGTTCCAGCGAGGTGAGTTTGCCTACGTCCAGGACCTGGGCGTTGGTCACGATGATCTTCGACTGGTCGGGGTCGCTCTGCTGCTTGCCCTCGAAGGTGGCGTAGACGTTGACCCGGGAACCTGGGGTGATCTTGCCGGCGACCCCGGTGGCGGCGTCGATCATGATCGCGACCTCCTGCTCGCCCGGCTTCAGCTCGGGCTGGTCGACGATCATGTCGGTCTGGAGCAGCGAGCCCTTCTTCAGCGTGGTGATCGCGATCTTGCCCTGGATCTGGCTGAGGCTGGTGACGGCGTTGGCGGACAGCCACCGCTCGGGCATCGAGATCTTCTTGAACTGGCTCGCGCTCAACGTGGTGTACGGCGTGACATCGGACCGCAGTTCGTACGCGGTGACCTTGGGACCGACCTCGGACTTCGCGTTGTCGATGACCGAGAGCACACCGGCGAACGCGACGAGCGCGCAGATCACCGACAGGATCAGGAGTATCACGCCGCGGCGCTGACGGGAGTTCATGGACCGTGCGACCTCATCGGGGAAGCGGGAGAGTGGGGGAACCGAGCGGTGGTGAGAGGTACGGGTCAGGCGGGCGTCCGCTGTTCCAGCGCGCGGGGCGCGGGCGGGTCGTAGTCGGGCGGGGTGGCGGAGCAGAAGACGCAGCGGTCGCCGATGACGTCGACGCCGCACCAGTGGCAGCTGTTCTGCCGTACCGAGGTGACCAGTTGGTAGAGGACCGACAGGTCGGCGAGGTAGCTGGTGAACTCGATCATCCGGCCGGTGCCCCACCACACGGACGACTCGGCGGGCAGCGGGGTCTCGCGCAGGCCGTGCGCGCCCCAGGCCTTGGCGAGGCCGCCGATCCAGTCCGACTGGAGCTGCCCCTTGGCGACCAGCATCCAGGTGCTGAACTCGGGGCCGTTCAGGACGGCCTCGGGAGCGACCCGGACGAGCTGCGGCTCGGGGTGGGCGACGACCGCGAACTGGGTGCCGGGCATCCAGGACTTGGCGTGCGCCTTGAGGCCGACCGGGACGCGGTCCAGCTTGGCGACGGAGCCGAGGACGGCGCCGGAGTGGATGTAGTGGGTGAGCAGCCGGCCGGCCGACGCGAGCACGCCGGGGCTGAGGTCGCAGGAGGCCAGCTGCCGCAACTGCCGGGCCAGCACGGCGATGCCGAGCGGCGGCAGGTCGGGGCAAAAGAGCGCGATCCGGTCGCTCTCAAGGAGGGAGCGGAGGGTGTGCAGCCGCCGGACGACGGCCTGCGGTACGGCGTCCGAGTACACGACGATCACATGTCCGTGCTGCTCGATGAGGGCCACGAACTCGGCGACGGTCTGGTCGAGCGGACGCTGGTCGAGGTCCCGGAGCACGACCGCGGGCATGGTCCGCTCGTCCTGGATCGGCAGCGCCATGTCGGCACTGGTCACGGCAATGGCAGTTGGCACGCGCAGCTCCCCGCTCTTCACACCCGGCGGCCCACCGGCGTTACTCCAATGAGCCGGGACGACTTCATTGCGTGACTTCCTCAGCACTGTATCCACGCCTCTGTGACCGGAGAACAGCGTTTGTGCAGCTGTCTGGGATCCGTGACCGCACAAGTAGCGTCAAATCAGGACAGGTTGAGCATATGACCGAGGCTTGTTCAGCCCCGGGGAGGCTTCCACCGGCCCTAAATTTGGTCTGGACCTATTGACACGTGAATTGGTCTGGACCAACTTGTTGTCATGCCCAGACTCATCCCCCGGCTCGTGTCCCGGCATGCCGGACAGCGACGCATCCGCACCTGGTCGGCCGTGGCCACTCTCGCCACGGCACTCGCGATGGCGGGCCTGGCCTCCGCACCGGCCTCCGCCGCCGACGTCAACAACGCGAAGAACCCCGGCTTCGAATCGGGCCTGTCCAACTGGACCTGCTCCGCGAGCAGCGGTACGACCGTCTCCTCCCCCGTCCACTCGGGCGCCGCCGCGCTGAAGGCGACCCCGGCCGGGCAGGACTACGCCCAGTGCAGCCAGACGGTGGCGGTGAAGGCCAACTCGGCCTACACGCTGAGCGCGTGGGTGCAGGGCTCCTACACCTACCTCGGTGTGACCGGCACCGGCACCACGGACGTGTCGACCTGGACCCCGAACACGTCCTGGACGCAGCTGTCGACGACCTTCACCACCGGCGCCTCGACCACCTCGGTGACGGTCTGGACCCACGGCTGGTACGGCCAGGCCGCCTACTACGCCGACGACGTCTCGGTCTACGGCCCCGACGGCGGGGGCGGCTCCGACCCGGCCCCGACCGTCCCCGCGACCCCGACGGGCCTCGCGGTCTCCGGTACGACGTCGTCCTCCGCGTCCCTGTCCTGGTCCGCGGTGTCGGGCGCGACCGGCTACAACGTCTACCAGAACGGCACCAAGGTCTCGGCGGTCACCGGCGCGTCGGCGACGATCACCGGGCTCGCGGCCTCGACGTCGTACTCCTTCCAGGTCACCGCGACCAACTCGGCGGGTGAGTCGGCGAAGTCGTCGGCGGTGACGGCGACCACGACCGCGTCCGGCGGCACCGGCGGCGGCACCCTGCCCAAGCACGCGGTGACGGGCTACTGGCAGAACTTCAACAACGGCGCGACCGTCCAGAAGATCTCGGACGTGCCGTCCGCGTACGACATCATCGCCGTCGCCTTCGCGGACGCGACCGGCACACCGGGCGCGGTGAGCTTCACCCTCGACTCCGCCGGGCTCGGCGGGTACACGGTCGACCAGTTCAAGGCCGACATCAAGGCCAAGCAGGCGGCAGGCAAGAAGGTCATCATCTCGATCGGCGGCCAGAACGGCACGATCTCGGTGAGCGACTCGGCGTCCGCGACGAACTTCGCCAACTCCGTGTACGCGCTGATGCAGACGTACGGCTTCGACGGCGTCGACATCGACCTGGAGAACGGCATCAACGCCACCTACATGACCCAGGCGCTGCGCTCGCTGTCGGCGAAGGCCGGCTCGTCGCTGATCATCACGATGGCCCCGCAGACCATCGACATGCAGTCGACGTCCAACGCGTACTTCCAGACGGCCCTGAACATCAAGGACATCCTCACGGTCGTCAACATGCAGTACTACAACAGCGGTTCGATGCTGGGCTGCGACGGAAAGGTGTACAGCCAGGGCTCGGTGGACTTCCTCACCGCGCTGGCCTGCATCCAGCTCCAGGGCGGCCTGAGCCCGTCCCAGGTGGGCCTCGGCCTGCCGGCCTCGACCAGCGCGGCCGGCAGCGGCTACGTCTCGCCGACCGTGGTGAACAACGCCCTGGACTGCCTGACCAAGGCCACCAACTGCGGCTCCTTCAAGCCGTCGACGACGTACCCCGGCCTGCGGGGCGCGATGACCTGGTCGACGAACTGGGACGCTGCGGCCGGGAACGCGTGGTCGTCCTCGGTGGGCGCCCACGTGCACGCACTGCCGTAACGGCAGTGCCGGCGCACGGGTGGTGGACTCCGGCGGCTGGGCAGGCCGCCGGAGTCCGGGCTGCGGGGTGCTATGGCTGTCGCCGACCGCAGCCGTCGCACCCGCAGGTACCGAACTCGAACCACACGGTCTTGCCCGGCCCGTCCTGTTGGCAGCCCCAGCGCCGGGCAAGCGCATCCACCAGGTACATCCCTCGGAATACCTGATCCCGTACCCGCGTATGCGCCGCGACGGGAGTACGCGCGTACGGCATCTCGCTCACGCGTACTGGACGCGGATCTTCGCCCCGTCCCCCGGCGCCCCGTCCCGGACATCGACGTACGCGCACACCTGGCGCGTGAACCACAGCCCCTGTCCCGGCTCCGGCTCCTCGCCGGGCGGCGGCACGAACCCGGCCAGCGGATCCGCCACCGCCCGGTACAACCGCAGCTCGCAGACGCAGGCCGGGGCCTGGCCCCAGGCGAGGATCTCGACCACCGGCCCGTGCGCGGCCGCCGCCACCTCGACGGCCCGGCCGAACCGCCCGGCGTCCACGGCCGGGAGCCCGCGCCCGGCGGCCCAGGCCCGGACCGCCTCCGGCGCGGGCAGCCGGGCCGCCGACTGCGGCGGCGGACGCAGCGGTACGGCGTCCAGCTCGCGCACCAGGACCGACGGCTGTTCGTACACCCCGGAACCCGGGTGGGCGCGGCGGGCCGCGTCGACGACGGCCGGGCCCGCGGTCCGGGTGTCGTACGCGCACAGGGCGGTGGTGGCGAAGGGCGCGAACAACAGGTTGGCGAGGGACTCGTAGCGGATCCACTCGGTGCTCTCCCGCGCCGAACGGCCCGCGCGGCCCGCCCAGTCGGGCTCCATGAGGAGGTGGATCCGGCCGCCGGGCCCGGCGTTCGCGGCGAGGTAACCGGCGCCCTGGGCGACGGCGTTGGCGGCCGTGCCGGTGTACCAGTCGGTGTGGTCGATGAAGCCGACGTCCCGGGCGTCGGAGCCGAGCGCGTCACGCAGAGCGGCCAGCAGGCCTGGGGCGGCGATGGCGACGGGCGGCGGCTCGTCGGGGGCGGCGAGGCCCTCGGCGAGGAAGGGCAGGGCGGCGGCGACGAACGCGTCGTCCGAGCCGAACACGGCCATCCGGTGGTCGAACTGCCCCTGGGCCGCGGCGGTGCGCGCGCCCGTACTGGTACTCATCGGGTCTCCTGTGCGTCAGCGCCGGGCGGTCACCCAGGCGGCGATCTGGCTGCGGTTGCTGAAGCCGAGCTTGCCGAGGACGCGTTCCAGATGGCCCTCGGCGGTGCGGCGGGCGATGACCAGGCGGTCGGCGATCTGCTGGTTGCCCAGCCCTTCGGCGACGAGCTCGGCGACCTCGGTCTCGCGACGGGTGAGCCGGACGGGTGCCGTCCGCGACTCCGCCTGCCCGGACGGCGGTTGCGCCTGCTCGTCGAGGGCGTACGCCACCAGGTCCGCCAGGCCGAACGCCCCGCCCCGGCCGTACGCCCGCTCGTACGCCCCCTGGCCCAGAGCCGCGCGGGCGTGCGTCGCAGCCGCGGCCGGCCGAGTTGAGGGTGGTGGAGCCCCGGCGGTCGCGGAGCCGCTCCACCAGCGTGGCCAGGGGCGGCCGGTCAAAGTGGTCGTGCAGGCCCAGGGCGTCGGCGGCGGCGGGCGCGACGCGTGCCGGATCGGGCAGGCCGGCGAGGGCGACGTAGCGGACGCCGTCGGGGAAGGCGCACTCGACGCGGGCCGCGACATGGGCGGCGAGCCGGGTCCTGCCGGCCCCGCCGGGGCCGGTGAACGTGACGAGGCGCGCCTTTGCCAACGGCTCGCGGCCCGCGGCCTGTTCCTCTCTCCGGTCGACGAAGCCGGTCGTCGCGACCGGCAGATGGCAGCCCCCGCGCGGCGCCGGTCCGCCCATGATCAGCCAGCCCTCCTCTTGGCCGTCCGACCACGGTCTCCCGGCGGACCGGGAGAACGCATCCCGACGTCACGCTGGGGAGTGCACTTCGGCAGGGGTGACTTGCGGGGACAGGTACGCGCGTACACTGCGCGGCCGGTTCGCGCGGCCGGTTTTACCGTCTTGACCTGTCCATGCCATTCCGTGGACGATGAGCGGCACTCGCACAGCAGACCCACAGGTACGCAGCACGTCGCACTGAACCACCCCCACCTCTCCCCCAGGAGACTTCATGCGACTTCGCACCCGCGGCTCCGGTGCCCGCGCCGGCAGACGGACCGCCGCGCTCGGCGCCCTGCTGGCCCTCGCCCTCGCGGCCCCCGCGCCGGTGACGGCGACCCACGCGAGAGCCGACAGCGCCCGCCCGTCCGCCCCCTCGGCCGACGACGTCCGGCAGTACGAGATCCACCAGAGCACCACCCCGGTGACCCGCGCGGCGATCCAGCGGACCGGCGTCTCCGTGGACGAGGCCGACGAGGAGACGGTGGTGGTCTCCGGACGGCCGGCGCAGATCGCCGCGCTGCGGCGCCTCGGCTACGACGTCACACCGCTCGGCGCGGCCCCGGACCGGTCCTCCGCCGCCGACCAGCTGCGCCTGTTCGACTTCCCGACGGCCGACTCGAAGTACCACAACTACGCCGAGACGAACGCCGAGATCGACCAGCGGCTCGCCGCCTACCCCTCGATCATGAGCCGGCAGGTGATCGGCAAGTCCTACCAGGGCCGGGACATCGTCGCGATCAAGGTCAGCGACAACGTGGCGACGGACGAGAACGAACCCGAGGTCCTTCTCACCTTCCACCAGCACGCGCGCGAGCACCTCACGGTGGAGATGGCGCTGTACCTGCTGCGTGAGCTGGGCGCCGGATACGGAACGGACTCCCGGGTCACGAACATCGTCAACAGCCGCGAGATCTGGATCGTCCCCGACCTCAACCCCGACGGCGGCGAGTACGACATCGCCACCGGCTCGTACCGCTCCTGGCGCAAGAACCGGCAGCCCAACTCCGGTTCCTCGTACGTCGGTACGGACCTGAACCGGAACTGGAACTACAAGTGGGGCTGCTGCGGCGGCTCCTCGGGCTCCACGTCCTCCGAGACCTACCGGGGCTCGGCCGCCGAGTCGGCGCCTGAGGTCAAGGTGGTCGCCGACTTCGTGCGCGGGCGGGTCGTCGGCGGCAAGCAGCAGATCAAGGCCGGGATCGACTTCCACACGTACAGCGAGCTGGTGCTGTGGCCGTTCGGCTACACGACGGCCGACACCGCAACCGGGATGACCGCGGACGACGCCGCCGCGTTCAAGGCGGTCGGGCAGAAGATGGCGGCGAGCAACGGCTACACGCCGGAGCAGTCGAGCGACCTGTACATCACCGACGGCTCGATCGACGACTATCTGTGGGGCACCCAGAAGATCTTCGACTACACCTTCGAGATGTATCCGACGTCCAGCTCCGGGGGCGGCTTCTACCCGCCCGACGAGGTGATCGAGCGGGAGACCTCCCGGAACCGGGACGCGGTGTTCCAACTGCTGGAGAACGCGGACTGCATGTACCGGTCGATCGGGAAGGAAGCGCAGTACTGCGGCTAGCCGGTTCGCGGGAGCCCTCCGGCCGTGGGGCAGCCACCAGGGCCGGAGCGGCTCCGATGCGAACGGGACGGACTACTGGGCGTCGAGGCCCTTGCCCTTGGCCTCGGCCTTGTCCTCGGCCTCGGTTTCGTCCGCGGCGGTGTCCTCGGCCTCAACCTCCGACTCCGCCTTCAGGGCGTCTTCTTCCTCTTCCTCGCCGTCGTCGAAGTAGGCGTCGAGGACCGCGTCCAGCTGCTCCTCCCACTCCTTGAAGCGGGAGCGGGACGCCGCCTCGATCTCGATCGGGTACCAGCGGCGTTCCGGGGTGTGGACGGTGATCGTGAAGCGCTTGCCGAAGCGCGGGGTCTCGGTCTCGACCGCGCCGATCTCGTCCCAGCGGAACTCGCACTTCTCCTCGTCGAGGCTGAGGCGCACGCCCTGGTGGTCGGCGACTATCCGGGCGCGACGGTCGGCCGCCTCGAAGACGGGACCCTCGGGGGCCTCCTCCTCGTCCGCGGCACCTTCGGCGTCCTCGGCCACGGTGTCCGCGACCTCGGCCTTCGCCTCGGCCTCGGCAACCGGTTCCGCCACCGCCGCCACGTCCTCGGCCTCCTCCGGCCGGGCGTCCTGCGGCTGGGCGGACGCGGGTGAGGTGAGCCCGGGGATGAAGGCCGGGTCGAATCCGGCGCCCTCCAGGGGCTGGCTGTTGGCTCCTATGCGCTGCTCCACAGCGGGCAGTATGGTCCAAGAACCTGTGCCGGACACAGCCAGCCCCGACTTCGTTATCAGACGCCTACACGAAGACGCCGAGCACACCCGCCACCCCGAACCCCACCACCGACAACACCGACTCCGGCACGGTCCACGTCCTCAGCGTGTCGCGCTCGCTGATGCCGAAGTACTTGGCGACCATCCAGCCGCATCCACCGGCGCCCTCCGGGCGCGGGCACCGTCGTCGACGTGCGAGGCGAAGACGGAGCCCGCCGAGACGAAGACCAAGCCCGCGCACCAGCCACCCACCCCGCACAACCCCCTACACGAACACGCTCAGCACACCCGCCACCCCGAACCCCACCACCGACAACACCGACTCCAGCACGGTCCACGTCCTCAGCGTGTCGCGCTCGCTGATGCCGAAGTACTTGGCGACCATCCAGAATCCACCGTCGTTGACGTGCGAGGCGAAGATGGAGCCGGCCGAGATGGCCATGATGACGAGGGCGACGAAGGCCTGGGAGTGGTGGCCCTCGGTGAGGAGGGGGGCGACGATGCCGGCCGTCGTCACGATCGCCACCGTCGCCGAGCCCTGGGCGACCCGCAGGACCACCGAGATCAGGTACGAGAGGACGATCACCGGGAGGCCCACGCCGTTGAAGGTGTCGGAGAGGGCCTGGGCGACACCGCTCGCCTTCAGGACCGCGCCGAAGATCCCGCCCGCGCCGACCACCAGCAGGATGTTGCCGACCGGCTTGAGGGACGCGGTGGACACGGTCTCCAGGGACTTGCGGGACCAGCCGCGCCGGATGCCGAGCAGGTAGTAGGCGAGGACCAGGGCGATGGTGAGGGCGACCATCGGCGTGCCGAAGAATTCGAGCACCGAGCGGCCGGTGGAGGGGTCAAGGGCGATCGAGGAGAAGGTCGCGGCGAGGATGAGGACGAGGGGCGTGCCGATGATGGCCAGGACGGTGCCGAGCGGTACCGGCTTCTCCTGCGGCTCGACCCCGGCCGCCCGCTGCTCGGCCACCACCGCCTGCCTGGCCTCCTCCGCCGCCTCGACCATGTCCTGCGGTACGGCGACGAAGATCCGCCCGCCGATCCACGCCGAGTACGCCCATGCGGCCAGCACCGCCGGGATGCCGCAGACGACGCCCATGAGGATGACCCAGCCGAGCTGGACGTGCAGCAGCGCGGCGGCGGCCACCGGGCCGGGGTGCGGCGGCAGGAAGGCGTGGGTCATGGAGAGGCCGGCGAGGAGGGGAAGGCAGTAGAGGAGGATCGACCTGCCGCCCCGCTTGGCCGCCGCGTAGACGAGGGGGGCCAGGACGAAGATGCCGACGTCGAAGAAGACGGGGATGCCGAAGATCAGGCCGGTGAGGCCCATGGCGAGCGGTGCCCGCCGCTCCCCGAAGGCGTCGAGGAGCCGGGTGGCCAGCACCTCCGCCCCGCCGCTGACTTCGAGGATCGCGCCGAGCATGGTGCCGAGGCCGATGATGATCGCGACATGGCCGAGGATGCCGCCCATGCCGGACTCGACGGTGGAGACGGCGTCGGAGCGCTGGACCGTGCCGAAGAGTTCGGTGACGGACAGCCCGGCGAGCAGGCCGACGGCTATGGAGACGGCGAGGAGGGCCACGAAGGGCTGGAGCCTCGCCTTGATGATGAGGAAGAGGAGCAGGGCGATGCCGATGGCGGCGACGGTGAGGAGACCGGCGGTGCCGTCGAAGAGGAGGAGCAGTCCGCCGGTGTGGGGTGGGGCGGCGGGGGTGGCGGCGGACGCGGCGAGCGGTAGGGACATGTGGGGGGTCCTCTGCGTAGGAACATGGTCCGTGGGGTTGGGAGGTGTCCCCCCTGAGGGCACAGCCGGGCAGGGGGGATCGCGGCACGGCATCCGAGGGGTGCCGTGCCGTGACTGGTGTGCGGTGTGCGGGAGTTGCGGGCCGTCAGCCGAGGACGGCGAGGGCGTCGATCTCGATGAGGAGACCGGCGGGCAGACCGACGTACACGGTCGTGCGGGCGGCGGGCGGGGCGGTGAGGCCCTGCTCCTCGAAGTAGGCGTTGTAGATGCCGTTCATCTCCGCGAAGTGGTCCACGTCCGTCAGATAGACGCGGATCATCACGGCGTCGTCCCAGGAGGCGCCGCCCTCCTCCAGGATCGCCTTGACGTTGGCGAGGGTCTGGAGGGTCTGCTCGCGCAGGGTGGGGCCGGCCGGGGTCGGGGGCCTGCCCTCCTCGGCGGGCAGGAAGCCGACCTGGCCGGCGACCTGGAGGATGTTGCCCTTGCGGATGCCGTGCGAGAACCTGGCGGGCGGGGTGGTGTGGGTCGTGGGGGTGAGCGCGGTCTTCTCGGTCATCGGTTGCCGGCTTCCTTGATCGGTGTTCTGCCTGAGTACTCGCCGCTGATCGCGTCCGCCGTACGGCGCACCTGCGGGAGCAGGGTGAGGAGTTCGTCGGCGGTGACGACGACGTTGGGCGCGGAGACCGACATCGCGGCGACGACGCGCCCGTCGGCACCGCGGATCGGTGCGGCCACGCAGTTGATGGACTCCTCGTGGCCGCCGAGGTCGGTGGCCCAGCCCTGTTCGCGCACCTTGGCCAGTTCCCTGCGGAACGCCTCCGCGTTCGGCGTCGAACGGGCCGTGTACATGGGGTAGTCGAGCTTGTCGGCGAGGGCCCGCCGCTCGGGCTCGGGCAGATCGGCGAGGAGCAGCTTGGCGACGGCGGCGACGGTGATCGCGACGGGCTTGCCGATCCGCGAGTACATGCGCACCGGGTAGCGGCTCTCGACCTTGTCGATGTAGAGGACCTCGCCCTCCTCGAACACGGCGAGGTGCACGGTGTGGCCGCAGGCCGCGTTGAGGCGGGCCAGGTGGGGGTGGGCGATCTCGCGGACGTCGAGGTTCTCCATCGCCTCCTGGGCGAGGGCGAAGAGGCGGGCGCCGAGGCGGTAGCGCTGGTCGGACTGGCGGTAGACGAGCCCGTGTTCGTGGAGAGTGCGCAGCAGCCGCAGTGCGGTCGACTTGTGCACGCCGAGGCGGTCGGCGACCTGGCCGAGGTCGGCGGGGCCCTCGGCGAGCAGGGGCAGGATGCTGAGCGCTCGGTCGACGGTCTGGCTCATGGGGTGCGTACCTCCTCTTCGGCCGCGTCGGCTTGCGTCCAGCCGGGGCCGAGTCGAAGTCTCTCCCACCCGGTGGAGTCGAGGGCGCCCAGCCGGTCCGTGGTGTCGCGGTCGGGAGGCGGTGCGAGGTCGGCGGGGGTGGTGAGGGCGGCGGCGGCGAAGAGGTGTCCGAGCCGCAGCCTCTGCCGTACGGGCAGTCCGCGCAGGGTGCCGGAGAGGAAGCCGGCGGCGAAGGCGTCCCCCGCGCCGACGGTCGCCACGACGTCCACGGCGAGGGCGGGTTCGAAGGTGCCGGGGACGGGGGCCGGGGGCGGGGTTTCACTCACCCGCGCTCGCGGGGTGCCTCCCCCGCAGCTGAGTGAGTCCGCCGCGCCGGAGGAGTCCGCGGCGCGGGAGGAGTCCGCCGCGGCTGTGTGAGACACGGCTGAGGAGCGCCCCGTAAGGGGCGCGGGGAACTGCGCGCCCAGCCCCCACGCACCCGCGGCCGAGGAACCGTCCGCGCCGCCCCGCTGAAACGCCGTCGCCCCCTTCGCGCCGTCCTTCACCACCAGCACCTCCGGCTCGGGCAGCAGCTCCCGAACGGCCGTCGGTCCGCCCGCCACCCCCCACGCCAGCTCCGCCTCGTCCTCCCCCACAAAAACGATGTCGGCCCGGCGCGCCAGCTCCAGCAGCACCTCCGCGCCCCCGGAGCCGGTCCACAGCCCCGGACGGTAGTTGACGTCGAACGACACCAGCGGCGGCCGTACCCCGGCGGGAGCCGTCAGCTCGCGCAGCAGCCCGAGACAGCCCTCCGACAGCGCAGCGGTGATCCCCGACAGGTGCAGGATCCGGCCCGCGCGCGCCGCCGCCAGGTCCACCGTCGCCGCCGACATCGCGGACGCCGCCGATCCCGCCCGGTAGTAGGCGACCTCGTGGGCGTCGGTCGCCCGGTCCCCCGCCGTACGGAAGTAGACCCCCGTCCGCCGCACCGGATCCCGGCCCACGCACGAGACGTCCACGCCGTACGAGGCCACGCTCTCCACCAGATGGTCGCCGAACCCGTCCGCCCCGACCCGGCTGACCCACCGCACGGTGTGCCCGGCGGCGGCCAGCGCACACGCGACGTTGGACTCCGCGCCGCCGATCGCGCGGTCGAAGGACGGTACGTCCGCGAGCCGCCCCGGCCGGGTGGGCAGGAACGTCACCATGGACTCGCCGAGCGCGACGACGTCCACCACATCCTTGGCGTCAACGGCGTCCGTGGCGTTCACGATGGTGGTGGCTCCTCGTCGTCCCGGGTCGCTGCGGGCTCCATTGACCCGGCGTTGGCGTGGATGTTAGACAGCGGTAAGCGATATACGCAATGGACGTTGCACACAATGCAACCCACCTGATCAGGGAGGCTCCGTGTCCCTCGACACCGGCACCGAAGCGCTCGCCCGGCTCGCGGAGGAACGCGTCGACCACCGTTTCAAGGGCCTCCCTCCGGACGCCGAAGGGCTGACCGTCGGCGAACTGGCCGCCCAGCGCCGAAACCTCTTCGAGGACGGCTTCGCGACCCCGGTACTGGCCCTCTCAGCCGAGCGCCTGGAGCACAACCTCGCGCTGATGGAGACGTACACCGAACGGCACGGCCTCGCCTTCGCCCCGCACGGCAAGACCTCCATGGCCCCGCAGCTCTTCCGGCGGCAGACCGAGCGCGGGGCGTGGGGCATCACCCTGGCCGTGCCCCATCAGGTGCGGGTGGCGCGGGCGTTCGGCACCCGGCGGGTCTTCCTCGCGAACGAGCTCGTGGACGCCCCGGCGCTCCGCTGGATCGCCGCCGAACTGGAGCGCGACGCGGACTTCCACTTCGTCTGTTACGTCGACTCCGTGCGCGGGGTCGAGCTGATGGACGCGGCGCTGAGGACGACGGGGACCCCGCGCCCCGTGGAGGTCGTGGTCGAGCTCGCCGCCGGGGAGAGTGCCCGTACCGGCGTCCGTACGGAGGCGGAGTGTGCGGCGGTCGCGGACGCGGTGGCCCGGACGGGGACCCTGCGGCTGGTGGGGGTGGCCGGGTACGAGGGCGAGGTCCCGCAGGCGGACCCGGACCGGGTGCACGCCTATCTGCGCCGGCTGACCGCCCTCGCCGTCGAGTTCGACAAGGCGGGCCGGTTCGCGGGCTTGACGGAGATCGTGGTGAGCGCGGGCGGCAGCGCCTGGTTCGACGCGGTCGCCGACGTCTTCGCCGACCTACCGGAACTCTCGCTCCCTACGCTGAGGTTGCTCCGCTCGGGCGCGTACGTCTCGCACGACGACGGCCGCTACCGGGCGGTCACCCCCTTCAACCGGGTACCCGAGGAGGGCGCCCTGGAGCCCGCCTTCCGGCTCTGGGCGCAGATCGTCTCCCGCCCCTCACCGGAGCAGGCCTTCGCCAACGCGGGCAAGCGGGACGCGGCCTACGACCTCGACCTCCCCTTCGCCCAGGTGATCCGCCGGGCGGGCACCGAGCGTCCGGCGACCGGGGTCTCGGTCACCGGCCTGTCCGACCAGCACGCCTGGCTGCGCACCGGTCCCGAGGCGGATGTGGAGGTCGGGGACTGGATCGGCCTCGGCCTCTCCCACCCGTGCACGTCGTTCGACAAGTGGCAGCTGATCCCGGTCGCCGAGGCGGACGGGACGGTCGTCGACTACATCCGCACGTTCTTCTAGGGGGGGTCGTGGAGCAGCTCGTCATCCGGGACGCGGACGTCGTCGACGGCAGCGGGGAACCCTCCTACCGGGCCGACGTGGTGGTCGACGGCGGCCGGATCGTGTCGATCGTCAAGGAGGCCGCGGCGGCGGGCTGCCAGCGCCCGCGCGCGATGCGCGAGCTGGACGCGGAGGGCCTGGTCCTCTCCCCGGGCTTCATCGACATGCACGCCCACAGCGACCTCGCCCTGCTGCGCGACCCCGACCACAGCGCCAAGGCCGCGCAGGGGGTGACTCTGGAAGTGCTGGGCCAGGACGGCCTTTCGTACGCCCCGGTCGACGACCGCACGCTGGCCCAGGTCCGCCGGGCGATCGCCGGCTGGAACGGCCACGGGGACGACATCGACTTCGACTGGCGGTCGGTCGGCGAGTACCTGGACCGCCTCGACCGTGGCATCGCCGTCAACGCGGCCTATCTGATCCCGCAGGGCACGGTGCGCGCGCTCGCCGTCGGCTGGGAGGACCGCGCGGCGACCCCGGCCGAACTGGACCACATGCGCCGGCTGGTGGCCGAGGGCATGGCTCAGGGCGCGGTCGGCCTGTCCTCCGGTCTCACCTACACCCCCGGCATGTACGCGGCGGACGCCGAACTGACCGAGCTGTGCCGGGTGGTGGCCCGGTACGGCGGCTACTACTGCCCGCACCACCGCACGTACGGGGCCGGCGCGCTGGAGGCGTACGCGGAGATGGTGGCCCTGGCCCGGGAGGCGGACTGCCCCCTCCACCTGGCCCACGCGACGATGAACTTCGGCGTGAACGAGGGCCGGGCCCCCGAGCTGCTGGCCCTCCTCGACGAGGCCCTCGCCGCCGGCGCCGAGATCACCCTCGACACCTACCCCTACACCCCCGGCAGCACGACCCTCGCGGCGATGCTCCCGAGCTGGGCGCACGAGGGCGGCCCCGAGGCGGTCCTGACCCGGTTGGCCGACGACGAGACGGCCGACCGCATCCGCCACCACCTGGAGACCCTCGGCTCCGACGGCTGTCACGGCGTCCCCATCGAGTGGGACACCATCGAGATCTCGGGCGTCGCCGACCCGACCCTGGCCGGCTTCGTCGGCCGCACGGTCGAGGACTCGGCGCGTCTGCGCGGCGAGCCCCCGTGGGCGACGGCCCGCCACCTGCTGCTGGCGGACCGGCTGGCGCCCGCCATCCTCCAGCACGTCGGCCACGAGGAGAACGTCCGCACGATCATGCGCCACCGCGTCCACACCGGCGGCTCGGACGGCATCCTCCAGGGCGCCAAGCCCCACCCCCGGGCCTACGGCACGTTCCCGCACTACCTCGGCCACTACGTACGGGAGCTGGGCGTCCTCTCCCTGGAGGAGTGCGTCGCCCACCTCACCGCCCGCCCCGCGGCCCGGCTGCGCCTGCCGGACCGCGGCCTCGTACGCGAGGGCTACCGGGCCGACGTCGTCCTCTTCGACCCGCGGACGGTGGCGGCGGGCTCGACTTTCGAGAACCCACGCCAGCTGCCGACGGGCATCCCGCACGTCCTGATCGACGGCCGTTTCGTCATCGAGGACGGCCGACGGACGGACGTCCTGGCGGGTCGGGCGATCCGGCGTACGAAATGATCGCCCCGAGCAGGAGCGCCCCGTAAGGGGCGCGGGGCTGTGTGCGATGTGCGGCTGCCGCCGCGTGGGCGCGACCAGCCCCGCGGCGCCGCACCCGAGAACGGCGCCCCCAGCGGAGCGCTACGGCTTGGGCAAGGTGCAACCACTCGCACTCAGGTTCAGCACGTTCCCCGTCGTGAAGCACGCCGGAATGATGTACGTCTCCTCGGCGTAGTTGATCCCCTGCCGCACCGTCACGTTCCCGTTCTCGTCCACCTCGCACGGGTTGTCGACGGTGCACTGCTCCCCGTCCTCGTTGCCCGTGTTGTTGACGGCGACGACCTGGCCCGTGCTGGTGTCGATCACCGGCGACCCCGACGTCCCCCCGATCGTGTTGCACGCGGAGGTGTAGCGGACGGAGTCCTTCCAGGTCCAGTCGCCCTCCTTCAGCCGGTACACGAACCCGTCGATGTTGCAGCTGTAGATCGTCTTCCAGTAGCCGGAGACGACCTTGATGGCGCTCCCGGCGACGGGGTGCGCGGCGCTGACGGTGAGCGGGCTGATGCCGTAGGAGCTCTTGATCGCGGCGTACGTCGTGGTGGTGCGGTAGATCGTGATGTCCGTGTCGGTCATCGTCGAGTAGACGACCTGGTTGGCACGGAGCGTGGCGACCCTGGTGCCGGAGGAGTTGAGCAGGCCGAAGGTCCGGCTGGAGGACTGGCCGGTGATGACCTCGCCGGGCTCCGGGAAGCCGGTCTCCAGGCAGTGGCCGTTGGTGAGGACCAGTGCGGGGTCGCTGTCCGCGGAGTTCGGGAAGCGGATGACGGAGCCGGAGCAGTTGCTCAGCGAGACGGTGCCCGCGAAGTTGACGGTCACCGCCGCGGCCTTGGCCGTCTGCGGCGCGGCGACCGCCGGTGCCACGCCCATCCCGGTGATGGCCAGGGAGGCGAGCGCGGCGACGAGAGGCTTGTTCATGTGGGGGTCCCCTCTATACGACGAGGTGACCGGAGATCTTCCGGTCACCCGCTTTTTGTCATGCACATTTTTACCGCAGAGGCGCACGCGGGCAAGGAGTTGTTTCAGGAACGCCGTTGGCGGATTTCCGCACAGGCGGCGTCGATGTGCTGGAAGAGAACCGAAGAGCCGGACGTGATGCGCGCGCCGAGTTCCCGGCTGCGCTGCTCGCGGGCGGGAGTGACGCGGCCGACGAAGAACACGACGGGGCCGTCGAAGAGGCCCCTGGTCCGCCAGGCGGCCAGGTCGGCGAACCCCGCGTCCCGTTCCGTGCCGCGCGTGACATCGGAGATCACCAGGTCCACGGGGTGGGTGGAGAGGATCCGGTCGGCGGTCGGACCGCTCTGCGCCACCAGAACATCCGCTCCGTGCGCCCGGAGGTGGCGCACGTGGGTCGCGTTCTGCTCCGGGTAGTCGTCCACCCACAGGACGCTGACGTCCCGGTACTCGTCCCGCCCGTCCTCCTGACCGGTCGGCGGGTCCTCCTCCGGGCGCCCGGCGACAGGCGCCGCGCCGCCCTCCTGCAGACGCCTCACCAGCGCGTCCACCTGCGGCAGCCGCATCCACTCCTCGACGAGGTGCACGAACCCGTGGTCCCGCGCCAGCACCGGAAACGCCGTGGGCAACTCCTCCTCCAGCCGGGCCAGTACGGTCTCCCACTTCTCCGGGTCCCCGGACTCCGGCGCCGCGAGCCCGTGCCCGGTCACCGACGCCACCGTCGTATGCCATGCCTCCTCGTCGGCATGGGCCACCCGGCTCAGCACCCGCCGTGCCGTGCGGTACTCCAGGAACTCCCGGGCCGCGTGCGCATACGTGCCGTCGCCGGAGACGAGCAGGCGGTAGAAGTCGCCGTACAGGTGCTGCAGCAGAAGTGTCCGGACGACGGCCTCCGGCGCGAACCTCGCCCATACCGGGTTGAGCGCGCACTCCAGGCCGAAGCCGTTGATGAGCCGTTTGATCCGGCGCGGATTGCGGGCCGAACGGGCGGCGATCAGCCGTACCAGGCCGTCGTCCAGCAGCTCGCGCAGACCCGAGCGCTCGGCGCAGTGCCGGACGTACGCCTCCAGGTGCTCACCGGCCGCCACCGGCAGCCGGTAGCTCGTCTGGAATATCTTCTCCATGAACGCCGAACCGGCCGGCCGCAGATCGCGCAGCAGACCCGACGGTCCGAGCGCCGACCGGTCGCAGCCGATCACGAAGGCGAGGCCCGGCACGTCCAGATAGACCTTCACCGCCTCGCACACCGCGAGGACCGTCTCCTCGGCACAGCGGTCGAGGTCGTCGACGAAGACGACCAGCATGCGGCGGGGCCGGTCACCCGTCTCCTCCGCCCAGGCCGTGGCGACCTTTCGCAGCTCGTCCCGCAAGTCGTTACGGGCCTTCGCGTCGACCGACAGCTCCTCCCAGAACCGGTCGACCAGGCCCGCCAACCCGACCGTCGCGCCGGCCACGGTCAGCGTCGCCCGCGCGGCCGCGAGCCAGGGCTTCTTCCCGGTGAGCCCGGCCACCGCGCGCCGCATCACCCGCTCGTCCAGTTTCATCAGGACGGTCTTGATGAGCCCTTCGAGGGCGTCAGTGCCGGTGGAGGTCCAGGCGTTGTACCAGACGGTCTCGACGCCCTTCTGCCGCAGCTCCACCTCGACCAGCCGCATCAGGCTGCTCTTGCCCATGCCCCAGCCGGCGTCCACGGCCAACGTCAGCGGAGTCGCGGCCCGGGAGTCGTGCAGCAGCCTGGCCAGCTGCCGGGCGGCCTGCCCGGCGCCGAGCAGATCGGCCGAAGGGCCGGTCACGGGCTCGTCGTTGAGCAGCGAGAATTCCATGAGGCCCCCTTCACTCAGGGGGCCAAACTATATATTTCCGCGGCGACTTGGGGCCGAGTACACCGCCCGTCCGCTGGGCTCGCCGCTAACGGCCCCTGCCGCCGCCCTTCCCGTACCCCCACCCGTGGCCACCCCAGGAGGCAGGGGGCGTGGTCGGTGTCGTGGTGATCGGCGAAGGTGTCGCGCTCGCGCCGCGCACCGGGGTGGTACTCGACGAGGGGGCCGCCGACGCCGGTGCCCCGGCCGTGGACGTAGCGCGGGCCGACGGCGACTCGGCGTTCGGCGCGGCCGACTTCACCGAGGGCCTGACGGACGCACTGCTCGGGCTCTCCCCCGGCGCCTGCGCCAGCGCCGACGACTCACCGACCGTGTGCTTCGTACGGTCCTGCTCCACCTGACCGCCGCCGGACGACGAGGAGAAGGCGAAACCGGCGACCAGCGCGGCCACTGACGCGGCGCCCACCGCACCCACGGCGACCACCACGTGCTTCATCCGCACGCCACTCGCGCCACGGGCCGCCCGCCGTCGCTCCGCCCGGCCCGGCCCCGGTGCGCCGTGCGCGATGCGGGGCAGCTCGCGCGTCTCGTCGTACGCGTTGAGCCAGCCGTGCGCGGACGCCGGATCCCGGTACCGCTCGTACACCGGGGCCGGTCCGCCCTGGTTCTGGTAAACGCTGGGCGCCCCTGTTTCGTCCTCGGCAGGTCTCGGCATGGACGCGAATTCTAGGGAGAGGACAGCCTTTGAGACAGCTACCGGCGATAACAGGCCAAATCGATCCCCCGCACCGAGCCCCAGAAGGACGGCCGCTTCACCGACCAAGGAAGCCCTCGTCGACGGCGTGGGCGACTGGTACGCGTCGTCCGTCGCGCCTGGCCGGGTCGAGCCCCTGCCCGCCACCGGACCGTCGCCCGGTGTGGACTGGGGCGTCAAGGAGATCGCGACCACCACCAGCGACACCCACGATCCCGTCCACTCCGAGCACGGCAAGAAGGCCAGAGCCGAGCTGTCCCGGTACGACCGCATGATGGCCCGCCGCAGGCCCAGGAAGGGCCAGCTGCGTCAAAGGGCTGGAGGCAAAGCGGTGGCGGGCGAGGGCTTACCGAAAGATCGCCCGGCAGCGGCAGGCCCCCGCTCGAAAGTGGGCGAAGAAGGTCGTCCGAGATCATGACGCGATCGCGGGAGAGGACTTCCGGCGCACGGGCGTGACGTACGCCTGGTCCATCCCGCGCACACCACCATGGACCGCGGACGCTGCGGTGCGAGAACCAGGCACGCGCTCCCGCTGCCGGAACGTCCCTGCACCTGCACCGCATGCGGAGCCGCCTCCCCAAGGGACAAGAACGCCTGAGCCAGAAATCCCCTCCCACCAGGGACGAGAGCAGCCAAGTGGTGGAAAACACGACCCCGTGAGCGGCACCGCGCCGTAAGCTCACCACCATGCAGGTGATCCAGTCGACCAAGCTCGCCAACGTCTGTTACGAGATCCGGGGTCCGGTTCTCGAGGAGGCGATGCGGCTTGAGGCGGCGGGGCACCGCATCCTCAAGCTCAACACCGGCAACCCGGCCGCCTTCGGCTTCGAGTGCCCGCCGGAGATCCTGGAGGACATCCTCCGCAACGTCTCCACGGCGCACGGCTACGGCGACGCGAAGGGTCTGCTGGCCGCCCGGCGCGCGGTCGTCATGCACAACCAGACCATCGGCATCGAGACCGACGTCGAACACGTCTTCGTCGGCAACGGCGTCTCCGAGCTGATCGTGATGGCGATGCAGGGGCTTCTGGACGACGGCGACGAGGTGCTGGTCCCCGCGCCGGACTACCCGCTGTGGACCGCGGCCGTCTCGCTCTCCGGCGGCACGGCCGTGCACTACCGCTGCGACGAGCAGTCGGACTGGATGCCCGACCTCGCCGACATCGAGCGCAAGGTCAGCGACCGCACCAAGGCGATCGTCATCATCAACCCGAACAACCCGACGGGCGCGGTGTACGACGAGGCGATGCTGCGCGGGCTGACCGACATCGCCCGCCGCCACAACCTGCTCGTCTGCTCGGACGAGATCTACGACAAGATCCTCTACGACGGCGCCACGCACACCCCGACCGCCGCGGTCGCCCCGGATCTGCTGACGCTCACCTTCAACGGCATGTCGAAGGCGTACCGGGTGGCCGGCTACCGGGTCGGCTGGATGTCCATCTCCGGGCCCCGGGCGCACGCCGACTCCTACATCGAGGGCCTGACGATCCTCGCGAACATGCGGCTGTGCGCGAACATGCCCGGTCAGCACGGTGTGGTGGCGGCGCTCAGCGGGCGCCAGACGATCAACGACCTGGTCCTGCCGGGCGGGCGGCTGAAGGAGCAGGTGGACCTCGCCTACGACCTGCTCACCCAGATCCCGGGCGTGAGCTGTGTCCGCCCCAAGGGTGCGCTGTATCTCTTCCCGCGGCTCGACCCGCAGGTCTTCAAGATCAAGGACGACCGGCAGATGGTCCTGGACCTGCTCCGGCAGGAGAAGATCATGGTCGTGCAGGGCAGCGGCTTCAACTGGCCGGAGCCGGACCACTTCCGGGTGGTGACCCTGCCGACGGTCGGGGATCTGCGGGACGCGATCACCCGGATCGGACGGTTCCTGGACGGGTACGGCCAGCCATAGGTAGCCGCCGGGCCACCGTCCGTGACCCGGGTCAACTTTAGACGAAATCTAAGCTAGGATGGCTTCCTGCCAGAACACTGGAGGCCATCTCCCATGTACGAACCGATCCGCACCAAGTCGGTCCACAGCACGATGGCCGGCACGCCTTCCGACTTCCCCCACCGGACGCGCGAGGAGGAGCTGGACATCCAGCTCGCCGGACACCTCGCGGCGCTGCTCGCCGTCACCGACGAGCTGCGCGCGCTCACGCCGTCCACCGACCTCGACGCCGCCGCGACCCGGCTGGCCGAGCAGGTGGCCCGGCTGCGGGGCGGACGTACACCGGTCCGCGCGTCGGTGACGGCGGTCCAGGAGCCGGCCGCGCTCCACGAGCGTGCGCACGCACTCGCCGGCCGGGCCCTGGTGGTGGCGGCGTCCCGGGCGGACACCGCGGCGGCGATCCTCGCGGCGGAACGCATGGACGCGCACGCCGCCCTCACCCCGGCGAGCTGACCCGCCACCCCCCGACGGCCCCGGTCCGCGCGCTCCCGCAGCGACGCGCGGACCGGGTTGCCACAACGGGCTACCGCCGAAGAGCCGCAACCTCCCCCTCCGCACCTTCCCCCACCGCACCCTTCCCCGACGCGGCCACCCCTTCCTCGCGCACCCCTTCGCCGCCCCGCTCTTTCCGCCGCGACGGCGACCAGCCACGACGGCGTGATCCGGCGGTGCCACTCCGCCCGATGTCCGGCACCGCCGAAATGCGCCGCAGGGGCTGAGCGCCGTCGCGGCGGGTTGAGCAGTGGACGTCGGCCCCCACCATCGCCGCACCGGCCACCTGAAGCCAGCCCGCACAGCCGCCCCCTGGCCTGATCCCCGCCGCGGCGGACCGGGTAGTGGGGGGCGGCCCCCGCAGTCGGCGCTGTCGGGTGCGCTTGGCCGGTGGCGTACCGCTGAGCGGTTTTCGGCCGCCAGTTGCAATCCGGGACGCCCGATTCACCCCCCGTTCATCCAGGTCGCCCAGGAACGTGGGGTTCCGCGAGCACGCTCCCCTGCGTGAGACGTATCGCGGGAATCGTCCTCGCGGTGCTGCTGATCGGTGGCGTGGTGGCTGCCGTCGTCGCAGGCCGGCAGGGGGACGACAAGGGCACGGCAACGAAGACCGTGCGTGGTGTGATCGGTTCGGAGAAGTCGGACTTCTTCGCCGATCCCGATGTGGTGAAGGCCCTCGCCGCCAAGGGCTACACCGTGAAGACGGAGGCGTCGGGCTCCTGGGCCATGGACGGCCTGGACCTGAAGGGCTATGACTTCGCCTTCCCGTCCAGTTCGGCGCCCGCCGACGAGCTGGCCGAGAAGTACCACGCCCGCCAGCCCCTCCCCCGCCCCTTCTACTCGCCGCTGGTCGTCGTGGCCCACCGCAGCGCCGCCGAGGTACTGGCCGCCAACGGGCTCGCCGTGCTCGACGGGAAGGGCAGCAAGGGCACCCTGAAGATGGCCGCCTACCTGGACGCCGCCCGGCACGACCGGACCTGGCAGCAGCTCAAGGGGGCCAAGGCGCACGGGGAGTTGTCGGGGACGCTGTTCATCACCAGCACCGATCCGGAGACCTCCAACTCCGGCGCCCTCTACCTCGCCGCCGCCTCCTATGTCGCCAACGGCGGCCGGGTGGTGGCGAGTGACGCCGACATCGCGAGGACCGCGCCGCTGCTCAAGAAGCTGGTCAGCGTGCAGGGTGCGCAACAGCCCAGCAGCGACTCGGTGTTCCGCGACTTCATCAGCGGCGCCGGCAACCCTCTGGTGTGCCTGTACGAGTCGCAGGTCGTGTCGCTGCTCGCGGACACGCACGGCACGGACGACCTCGTGGTCCTCTACCCGGACACCACGGTCAACAGCGACCACACCATCGTGCCGCTCGACGACGCCGGCCGGGAGCTCGGCGAACTCCTCAGCACCGACCCGGCCCTGCGCAAGCTCGCCGTCAAGCACGGCTTCCGGCCCCAGGGCGACTCCGCCGAGTTCGTCACGGCCACCGCGGACCGCGCCGCCTACCTCAACCAGACACTGACCGGCGTCCGGCAGGCGCCCGTGCCCACCTCCGCGGTGCTGCACGAGATGGCCCGCCGGGCGCGCGGCTGACGGGGGGATCCTGTGAGCAACTTCGACAAGATGGTGCCGAGCGGCGGTGAGCCCACGCCCACGCTCAGCGGCGACGACGTCTTCACGCTGACCCCGCCGGAGGCGGTCGCGCCCGTGCCGCGGGAGAAGGCCGGCGGACTCGTGCCGGTCGACGACAGCGTCCGTACGGACATGGCGCAGAAGGCCACCGCGTACGTCCGGGGACTGGCCTCCCTGGACGCGCGGTCACCGGAGTTCGCGAGCAAGGTCGGCGAGATCACCGGCCTGGGCGCCGGCGAGATGCGCACCGCCGCCGCGCAGTCCAACCGCATGCTGGAGCGTGCCGTGCGCAGCCTGCCCGACAAGGGCGGTGACGCCCAGGCCAAGGTGGCCGGCTCGCTGGTCGAACTCCGCAGGGTCGTCGAGGACCTGGACCCGCGCGACCTGCCCGCGAGCAAGGGCCGCAAGTTCCTCTCCCGGCTGCCCGGTGGCAACAAACTCCGCGATCATGTCGCCAAGTACGCCTCCGCGCAGGGGACGCTGAACAGGATCGTGGGGTCGCTGCGCGGTGGGCAGGACGAACTGCGGCGCGACAACGCGGCGTTGCAGACGGAGCGGGTGCGGCTCTGGGAGACCATGGGCAAGCTCCAGGAGTACGTCGTCCTGACCCAGGCCCTGGACACCGCCGTCGAGCAGCACGCCGGCCGGCTCACGGACCCCCAGGAGGCCGACGCCGTGCGCGCGGACGTGCTCTTCCCGGTCCGGCAGAAGCACCAGGACCTGCTCACCCAGCTCGCGGTGGCCGCGCAGGGCTACCTCGCGATGGACGTCGTACGGCGCAACAACGACGAGCTGATCAAGGGGGTCGAACGCGCCGCCACCACCACGGTCTCGGCGCTGCGGATCTCGGTGATGCTGGCGTCCGCGCTCGACACCCAGAAGAAGGTGATCGAGCAGGTCGACGCGTTGCGCGGGACGACCGAGGAGCTGATCCGGGGCAACGCCGAGATGCTCGCGAGCCAGAGCGGGGAGATCCAGCGCATCGCCGCCGACCCGGCCGTGGGCGCCGAGACGCTGCGCGCCGCGTTCCAGCAGATCTACCGGACCCTCGACGCCATCGACACGTACAAGGTGCAGGCGACCGAGACGATGGCGAACACCGTGCAGTCCCTCACGGACGAACTCCAGCAGGCGAGCGCCTACCTGGAGCGCAGCCGGGCGAAGGGTGCGCTGGAGGGCGGCCTCGCATGAGCAGACGCCCGCTCCTCGCCCTCCTAGCGGTGGCGGCCGTCGTGCTGGCCGGCTGCACATCCGAGGACCACGGCGACGACTCCACGGCCCCTGAGCCCGGCACTCTGCGGGTCCTCGCCTCCTCCGAACTCAGCGACATGACGCCCGTCTTCGACCGGGTCCGCAAGGACACCGGCGTCACGATCCGCCCGACCTACATGGGCACCCTGGACGCCGTCGACCTGCTGGCCAGGGGGAAGGCCGACGGCAGGTACGACGCGCTGTGGCTGTCCTCCGACGACTATCTGCGGCTGCGCCCGGAGGCGGCGAAGAAGGTCGTCTCCGAGACCTCGGTCATGTCCAGCCCGGTCGCGATCGGCGTGAAGACGGCCACCGTCAAGGCGCTCGGCTGGAAGCCGGACGCGGTCACCTGGTCACAGATCGAACGGGCCGTGGTGGCGGGCAGGCTGAGCTACGGCATGACGGATCCTGCCCGCTCCAACTCCGGGTTCTCCACGCTGATATCGGTCGCGTCCGCTCTCTCCGGCGCCCAGTCGGCGCTCACCGACGCGGACGTGGCCAAGGCGACCCCGAAGCTGAAGGAGTTCTTCAAGGGCCAGAAGCTGACGTCCGGTTCCTCGGGCTGGCTGGCCTCGGCGTACCGGCGGCGCGGTGACGTCGAAGCGCTGCTCAACTACGAGTCCGTGCTCAAGGGCATCCCGGGTCTCACGGTGATCCGTCCCAGCGACGGCGTGGTCACCGCCGACTACCCGTTCTCCTCCCTCGCCGGCACCTCCGCGGCAACCCGCGAGGACGTCCGCAAGGTCACCGAGGACCTGCGCACCACGGCCGTGCAGAAACTCATCACCGACACCACCCACCGCCGCCCGGTGGTCGCCTCCGTCCCGCCGGCCGCCGGTCTCGACACCGCCCGTCGCCGCGAACTTCCGTTCCCCGGGAGCCAGTCGGTGGCCGACGGGCTGATCTCGGCGTACGAGAACGAACTGCGCCGCCCCTCCCGCACGGTCTACGTCCTGGACACCTCGGGCTCGATGGACGGTGACCGGCTGGACCGGCTGAAGAAGGCCCTGACCGAACTCACCGGCGACTTCCGCGACCGCGAGGAGGTCACCCTGATGCCGTTCGGCTCGGCGGTGAAGAGCGTCAGCACCCACGTCGTCGACCCGGCGGACCCCAAGGACGGTCTGGACGCCATCCGCAAGGACACCGAGGCCCTGCGCGCCGACGGCAACACGGCGATCTACACCTCACTGGAGAAGGCGTACGACCATCTGGGCAACGGCGCGGACACCTTCACCTCGATCGTGCTGATGACGGACGGCGAGAACACCACGGGCGCCAAGGTCGGCGACTTCGACGACTTCTACCGCCGGCTGTCCCCCGGGCAGCAGAACATCCCGGTCTTCCCCATCCTCTTCGGCGACTCCTCCCGTGCCGAACTGCAGCACATCGCCACCCTGACCGGCGGCCGTCTCTTCGACGGCCGGGAGGGTTCCCTGGACGGCGCCTTCGAGGAGATCCGTGGCTACCAGTAAGGCACTCGCCTATCTCGAATCCCGTAAGAACCTCACCGGTTCGGCGGGCGGCCTCCTCGGCCTGGTGCTGACGTTCACGGGCGTGGCAGGCCCGTACTGGCCGGTGGTGGTGGCGGGCCTGTACGGCGCGGGTGCCCTGATCGCCCCGCCGGAACGCCCGCCGCTGCCGGACTTCCCGACTCCCTCGGCCCAGCTGGAGGAGGTGCGGGCCGACTTCGGCCGCCTGGAGACCTACCTGGCGGAGGTCGGGTTGCCGGCCTCGGCGGCGGCACGGCTCGCCGAACTCACCGATCTGCTCACGGCGTTGCTGGATCCGGGCTGGGCGGCCGAGCTGCTGGCAGAGGACCCGGAGGGCGTCCACGTCCTCTCGCGGACGGTACGGCAGGACATCCCGGAGGCGGTCGACAGCTTCGTACGCACCCGGTGGTGGACGCGTCTGGCACCCGGACAGGAGCCGCCCGAGCGGCACCTTGAGCGTCAGCTGGCCGTGCTCAGGGAGGAGGCGGAGCAGTTGGCGGCCGCCCTCAGGGACGCCGAGGCCAGGCGTCAGGAGACGCACACCCGCTATCTGGAGGACCGCAACAGCTGAGGCCGGAGCGGAGGGCTCAGAGGCAGCTGACGCGGCCGCCGCCCGGGCCGGTGGCGCAGGTGCCGAAGCCGAGGCCGCCATGGGCCGTGTCGTTGCCGGAGACACCGTCGGTGGTGATCACCCGGTCGTTGCCGGCAGACCAGACCCGTTCACGGTGTCGTCGCCGGGACCGCCGTACAGCGTGTCGTTGCCGGCGCCGCCGTCGATGGTGTCGGTGCCGTAGTCGCCGTGGACGGTGTCGGCGCCGCCGTTCCCGTCGAGGGTGTCGTTGTCTCCCGGGCCGCAGCTCACGGCGTTGCCGAACGTGCCGTTGAGGGGGTCGCCTCCGAAGTCGGTGAGGACCGTGCCGGTGCCGCCGAAGCCGGTGTCCAGGCCGCCGGGGGCTGCGACCGCGGTGCCGGGCAGGGCCAGGACGAGCGCCAGGAGGGTGGCTGAACACGGTTCCGGCCCGGACCGCGAGCGGTCGAACACCAGGTGCGCTCGATCAGGCCGACGCGGCACGAGTCGCCTTGCGCTCACCGGCCGCAGTAAAGCAGTCCGGCGGGCGACCGGGGCCCGCCCACACAGGCGAAGGCCTGCCGCCCCCGCGTCCGTCGGGGCAGACGGAGGCGGCTGACGGCAGGCCGTCGGCCGCACACGCCGTTGTGCGCGGCCTCGCCGGTTCACACCGCGGCCGGTGGTGACGATCGCTGGTCAGGGCTCATCCCCCAACCGGCCGCGGAGCCTTGCCGGAGGCGTCTCAGCCCAGCCGCTCCACCAGCGCCCGGTACTCGGCCCACAGCTCCTTCGGCGTCTGCTCGCCGAAAGTGTTGAGGTGGTCGGGGACGAGCGCCGCCTCCTCCCGCCAGACCTCCTTGTCGACGGTCAGCAGGAAGTCGAGGTCGCTGTCGGCGAGGTCGAGCCCGTCGGTGTCGAGGGCGTCACGCGTCGGCAGCACGCCGATCGGCGTCTCCACCCCGTCCGCCTTGCCGTCGAGCCGCTCCACGATCCACTTCAGGACCCGGGAGTTCTCGCCGAAGCCCGGCCAGACGAACTTGCCCTCGTCGTTCTTGCGGAACCAGTTGACGTAGTAGATCTTCGGCAGTTTGGACTGGTCCTTGTCCTTGGCCACGTCGATCCAGTGGGCCATGTAGTCGCCCATGTTGTAGCCGCAGAAGGGCAGCATCGCGAACGGGTCCCGGCGCAGCTCGCCGACCTTGCCCTCGGCGGCGGCGGTCTTCTCGGAGGCCACGTTGGCGCCCAGGAAGACACCGTGGTTCCAGTCGAAGGACTCGGTCACCAGCGGGACCGCGGTGGCGCGGCGGCCGCCGAAGAGGATCGCCGAGATCGGCACGCCCTTCGGGTCCTCCCACTCCGGCGCGATGATCGGGCACTGCGCGGCGGGGACGGTGAACCGGGCGTTGGGGTGGGCGGCGGGCTCCGCGGACTCCGGCGTCCAGTCGCGGCCCTTCCAGTCGGTGAGATGGGCCGGGGTCTCCTCCGTCATGCCCTCCCACCAGATGTCGTCGTCATCGGTGAGCGCCACGTTGGTGAAGACGGCGTTGCCCCACAGCGTCTTCATCGCGTTGGCGTTGGTGTGCTCACCGGTGCCGGGCGCGACGCCGAAGAATCCGGCCTCGGGGTTGATGGCGTAGAGGCGGCCGTCCGCGCCGAACCGCATCCAGGCGATGTCGTCGCCGATCGTCTCGACGGTCCAGCCGGAGACGGTGGGCTCCAGCATGGCGAGGTTCGTCTTGCCGCAGGCGCTCGGGAAGGCGGCGGCGACGTACTTGGACGCGCCCTGCGGGGGCGTGAGCTTGAGGATCAGCATGTGCTCGGCGAGCCAGCCCTCGTCGCGCGCCATGACGGAGGCGATGCGCAGGGCGTAGCACTTCTTGCCGAGCAGGGCGTTGCCGCCGTAGCCGGAGCCGTAGGACCAGATCTCGCGCGACTCGGGGAAGTGCGAGATGTACTTGGTCTTGTTGCACGGCCAGGGGACGTCGGCCTGGCCCGGCTCCAGCGGGGCGCCGAGGGTGTGGACGGCCTTCACGAAGAAGCCGTCGTCGCCGAGTTCGTCGAGGACGGCCTGGCCCATGCGCGTCATGGTGCGCATGGAGACGGCGACGTACGCGGAGTCCGTGATCTCCACGCCGAGGGCGGAGAGCGGCGAGCCGAGGGGGCCCATGCAGAACGGGACGACGTACATCGTCCGGCCCTTCATCGAGCCGCGGAACAGGCCCTTCTCGCCCGCGAAGATCTCCCGCATCTCGGCGGGGGCCTTCCAGTGGTTGGTCGGGCCGGCGTCCTTCTCCTGCTCGGAGCAGATGAACGTGCGGTCCTCGACCCGGGCGACATCGGTCGGGTCGGAGGCCGCGTGGTACGAGTGGGGGCGCTTGATCGGGTCGAGCTTCTTGAAGGTGCCCTTCGCCACGAGCTCTTCGCACAGTCGCTCGTACTCTGCCTCGGATCCGTCACACCAGACCACGCTGTCCGGTTGCGTCAGTTCGGCGATCTCGTTGACCCACGAGACCAGTTCCTGATGGTGGGTGGGGATGACGGTGGGAGCCGCGATGTCGCGCGCCACGATTGCTCCTAAATGAGGGATTTTTGATCTTGTGGCCCTGTTTCAGGCCTTGCTGCCCCGTGGGGGCCGCGACCCGGATGCTTCGTAGCCGCTCATCCGGTGCCGACCGCACTCATTTGATCCTGCGACGCGATCACCCATCTGTCCAGAGGGAGTCACAGATGAGCGACGTGAGGAAGGCCACGGTTTCTGCGTCGACCTGCGTTTCTTTGCGTCCACATTGAGTTCGCCTCAAGGTCTTTTTGCACACCGCTGCGCACGTGACCGAGGCCCGTGAGACGATGGCCACTCCGCGACGCCCGTCGAGCGAGACTGATCCGTAACTTACGGTTCCGTAGGTACGATGGCCCTCATGACTGCGTCCGCCCCCGACGCGCCCACGGAACCGCCGGCCGCCGGCCGCGGTTCCGCCGCGCTCTCCTCCCTGTCGCAACAGGTCAAGCCCAAGCTGCGCGGCTGGCTGCACCTGGGCATGTTCCCGGCCGTACTCATCGCGGGCCTCGTCCTCACCGCTCTCGCCGACTCGCCGCGCGGCCGCATCGCCTGCGGGATCTACGCCCTGACGGCATGCCTGCTGTTCGGCGTGAGCGCGCTGTACCACCGGGGCGACTGGAGCCCGCGCATGGACGGCATCCTGCGCAGACTCGACCACGCCAACATCTTCCTGATCATCGCGGGCACGTACACCCCGCTGACCCTGCTGCTCCTGCCGGGCACCAAGGGCCAGTGGCTGCTGTGGGGCATCTGGGCCGCGGCGGCCGCCGGCATCGCCTTCCGGGTCTTCTGGGTCGGCGCACCGCGCTGGCTGTACACGCCCTGCTACATAGCGATGGGCTGGGCGGCGGTCTTCTACCTGCCCGACTTCATGCGCACCGGCGGTATCGCGGTCCTGGTCCTGGTCATCGTCGGCGGCCTCCTCTACAGCGCGGGCGGCGTGATCTACGGCATCAAGCGCCCGAACCCGTCACCGCGCTACTTCGGGTTCCACGAGGTGTTCCACTCCTTCACGCTGGCCGCGTTCGTCGTCCACTACGTCGGCATCTCCCTGGTGGCCTACCAGCACGCGTGACCCCACCGCCGCTTCTTCGAGTGGCCACGGCTTCCGAGCCGTGGCCACTTTTTTCATGCCCTCACCCATATTACGACATCGACTCGCTATTGACAGCTACTAGATTTTGAGAGTTACTCTCATTTCATGGCTACTGTCACTCACCTTGAAGAGACGCACCAGAACCCCCGCCGCTGGTGGGCCCTGGGTGCCCTGGTCGCGAGCATGCTGGTGCTCGGCTTCGACACGACGATCCTCAACGTGGCGCTCCCGACGATGGCCCGGGAGCTCGGCGCCACCACCAGCCAGCAGCAGTGGATGGCGGACGCGTACGTCATCGTCTTCGCGTCGCTGATGCTCCCCGCCGGACTCCTCGGCGACCGCTTCGGCCGCCGCCGGATGCTCGTCGTCGGCCTGCTCGTCTTCCTGGCCGGCTCGGTGGCGGGCTCACTGGCCGGCGACGTGAACTGGGTGATCGCCGCCCGCACGGTGATGGGCGTCGGCGCCGCGCTGGTGATGCCGCTCGCGATGTCCGTGCTGCCCTCGCTGTTCGGACCCGCCGAGCGCACCCGGGCCGTCGGCATCGTCTCGGCCACCTCGGCGCTGGGCCTCCCGCTCGGCCCGATCATCGGCGGCTTCCTGCTCAACCACTTCTGGTGGGGCTCGGTCTTCCTGATCAACGTGCCGATGGCCGCCATCGGTGTCGCCGCCTGCGTCTTCCTGCTCCCCGAGACCAGCGACCCCGCCTCCCCCAAGGTGGACGCGCTCTCCACCGCGCTCACCGCGATCGGCCTCGGCGCCCTGGTCTACGCGATCATCGAGGCCCCCGACCGCGGCTGGGGCGACCCGCTGGTGCTGGCCCTGCTGGCGATCGCCGTCGTCCTCGTCGCGGCCCTGGTGCTGCGCGAACGCAAGGCCGACCGCCCCATGCTCGACATGGAGCTGCTCACCCACCGCGGCTTCCTGCTCAACGCCGTCGCGGCGACGCTCGTGATGTTCGTGCTGTCCGGCCTGATGTTCGTGCTGCCGCAGTACCTCCAGGCGGTCCTCGGCAACGACGCCTTCGGCACCGGCCTGCGCCTGCTGCCGATGATGGGCGGCCTGATGGTCGCCGCGCGGACCGCCCAGCCGGTCGTCGCCCGCTTCGGCGCCCGCGCCGTGGTCACCGCGGGCCTGGTCGTCCTCGCCTTCGCCGCCCTGCTCGGCAGCCGTACGTCGGTGAGCGACGGCTACGGCTTCACCGCCCTGTGGCTGTCCATCACGGGCCTCGGCTTCGGCTTCTCGGTGGTCCCGTCGATGGACGGCGCCCTCGCCGCCCTGCCCGCGGACCGGGCCGGCAGCGGCTCCGGGCTGCTGATGACCCTGCGCCAGGTCGGCGGCGCGATCGGCATCGCCCTGCTCGGCAGCCTGCTGGCGGGCGCCTTCCGCGACCGCCTGGACGTGACCGGCCTGCCCGCCCCGCTCGGCCACACGGCCGGCGAGTCGGTGGTCGCCGCCCACCTGGTCGCCGCGAGGACCGGTTCCACCCACCTCGTCGACTCCGCGAACGCCTCGTACGTGCACGGCATGGACCTCGTCCTGATGGTGTGCGGCATCGCCGGACTCGCCACCGCCCTGCTGGCCGCCGCGCTCCTGCCCAACACGCCCACCGAGCACCGTGCCGAGGGGAACGAGATCCCGGACGTGGCCCCCACCACCGCCGATGCCGGACAATGACCAGCATGACGGCACCGCGCACCTCCCCCCAGCCCGGCCTCCGCGAACGGAAGAAGATCAAGACCCGCGAGGCGATCCGCGCGGCCACGTACGCGCTGGTCGAGGAGCAGGGCTGGGATGCCACGACGATCGAGCAGATCGCCGAGCGTGCCGAGGTGTCGCCGTCGACGGTCTTCCGGTACTTCCCGACCAAGGAGGACATCGTCCTCACGGACGAGTACGACCTGTTGATCATGGAAGAGCTCCGGTCGCGGCCCGCCGACGAGCCGTGGCCGGAGTCCCTCCGCTTGGTGATGCACCGGGCGATCCGGATGGGCGTCAAGGACGATCCGGTGGTCTCCCGGCTGCGCACCCGGCTGATGGTCGAGGTCCCCTCGGTGCGCTCCCGGATGATGGAGAGCATGTCGTCCACCGGGCGCCTGCTCTGCCAGGCCATCGGGGAGCGCACCGGCCGCGCCCCGGACAGCCTGGAGGTCCGGGTCTACGCGATGTCCTTCATCGGCGGGCTGATGGAGGTCTCGATGTTCTGGGCGGAGAACGAGCACGAGGGCGACTTCGAGGCCCTCGTCGACCGCGCCCTGGACGTCATCGAGCACGGCCTGCCCCCGGAAAACCACTGAGGCCGGGGCCGTCCCCCGTGCCATCCTGACCAGGTGAACGCTGCCGAGATCCACGTCGAAGTCGCTCCCGAGCTGGCGCTGTTCGTCCCGCACGCCCGCCGCGCCGGCAGCCATCCGCTCGCCGTCGACGGCGTCTCGACCCTCGGTCACGTCATCGAGTCCCTGGGCGTCCCCCTCACCGAGGTCGGCGCCCTGGTGGTGGACGGCCGCGAGGTCCCCGTGGCCCACATCCCGGCGGACGGCGAGCGGGTGACCGTACGCCCGGTCACCCGCCCCCAGCAGATCCCCGGCGCTCCGCTCCGCTTCCTCCTCGACGTCCACCTCGGCACCCTCGCCCGCCGCCTGCGCCTCCTCGGCGTGGACACGGCGTACGAGTCGACGGACATCGGCGACCCGGCCCTCGCCGCCCGCTCGGCGGCCGAGAAGCGCGTGCTGCTGAGCCGCGACCGGGGCCTGCTGCGCCGCCGCGAACTCTGGGCGGGAGGCTATGTCTACAGCACCGGCCCCGACGACCAGCTCCGCGACGTCCTCGACCGGTTCGCCCCCGACCTGCGCCCCTGGACCCGCTGCACCGCCTGCAACGGCCTGCTCAGGGAGGCGACCAAGGACGAGGTGGCGGACCAGCTGAAGGGCGGGACGCAGAAGTCGTACGACGTCTTCGCGCAGTGCGCGGAGTGCGGCCGGGCGTACTGGAAGGGCGCGCACCACCAGCAGCTGGAGGCCATCGTGGCGCGCGCCCTCGCCGAGTTCGCCTGACCCCGGACGGGCTTGGGTCCGCGGTCAGTTGCGGCCCAGTGCCCGGTACTCCCAGCCGGCCGCACGCCACTGGGCGGGGTCGAGGGCGTGCCGGCCGTCCACGACCCGGCGCCGGTTCACCACGGCGCCCATGGCCTCCGGGTCGATCTCCCGGAACTGCGTCCACTCGGTGAGCAGGACCACGACATCCGCGCCCGTGGCGGCCTGCAGCGCGTCGGTCCCGTACGCCAGCTCGGGGTGGGCGCGGCGGGCGTTGTCCATCGCCACCGGGTCGTAGACCGTCACCTGGGCGCCGGCCCGGTGCAGGGCGGCGGCGACGTCCAGCGCGGGCGCGTCCCGGATGTCGTCGGAGTTGGGCTTGAAGGCCGCCCCGAGCGCGGCCACCTTCGTCCCGGCGAGATCGCCGCCGACCAGCTCGCGGACCAGGTCCACGGTGCGGGCCCGGCGGCGCTGGTTGATGGCGTCCACCTCGCGCAGGAAGGCGACCGCCTGGGCGACGTCCAGTTCCTCGGCGCGGTGGATGAAGGCCCGGATGTCCTTGGGCAGGCAGCCACCGCCGAAGCCCAGCCCCGGCTTGAGGAACCGGCCCCCGATCCGGTCGTCGTAGGCCAGCGCCTCCGCGAGCCGGTGCACGTCGGCGCCGGTCGCCTCGCAGACCTCCGCCATGGCGTTGATGTACGAGATCTTCGTGGCCAGGAAGGAGTTGGCGGCGACCTTGACCAGTTCGGCGGTCGGCAGGTCGGCCACCACCACCGGGGTGCCCTCGGCGATGACGGGCGCGAACGCGGCGCGCAGCTGCTGCTCCGCCCACGCCGACTCGGTGCCGAACACCAGCCGGTCGGGGTGCAGGGTGTCCTCCACGGCGAAGCCCTCGCGCAGGAACTCCGGGTTCCAGGCCAGCTCCACGGCGTCCCCGGCCGGGGCGGTGCTCCGTACCAGCTCGGCCAGCCGGGCCGCGGTGCCCACCGGCACCGTCGACTTTCCGACCACCAGGGCCCGGCGGTTCAGGTGCCGGGCCAGCTCGGTCACCGCGCCCTCCACATGGCGCAGGTCGGCGGCGTAGGAACCGGACTGCTGCGGGGTGCCCACGCAGACGAAGTGGATGTCGCCGAACTCCGCGGCCTCGGCGAGGCTGGTCGTGAAGTGCAGCCGGCCCGAGTCCTGGGCCTTGACCAGGAGTTCGGGCAGCCCTGGCTCGAAGAACGGCACCTGCCCGGCTCTCAGCAGCTCGATCTTGCCGGGATCCACGTCGACGCCGAGCACCTCGAAGCCGAGGGCCGCCATGCACACGGCGTGCGTGGCGCCCAGGTAGCCGGTGCCTATGACGGTCAGGCGGGGAGCTTCGGCGCCGGCGGCGCCGACAGTGCCGTCGACGCCGTGGGGAAGAGTGTCCATGATGCCTCCGAGGAGATGCCGATATGCGGATGAAAGGTGCATGCCGGTGCGTGCTTGACGCAGAGCGGTGGAGGTGGGGCGAGCGAGCGGGGCCCGGGGTGGACCGGGCCCCGTCGCGTCAGGAGGAGCAGGCGACGTTGGCGAGGCCCTTCGCCGCGTCGGTGACCTTGTTGTCGCAGGTGACCTTGTTGTCCTCGGCGGGCGCGAAGTGGAAGCCGTAGCCGGGCCCGTCCACCTGCGCGGTGTTGTCCTGGAACACGTTTCCGGTGCCCCAGCCGTCGAGGATCCGGTGGGTCTGGAAGCCGTCCTCGCGGGAGTGGCTGCCGACGTTGCCCTTGATCAGCCAGTCGTTGCCCTTGACGTCGACCCAGGAGTCGTTGTGACCTCCGCTGAGGCCGGCGCCGTCGAAGGTGTTGCCGATCAGGGAGCCCCCGGTGGTGCCCTCCTTGATGTCGACGGACTCCGCGGTGGTGTCGCTGATGTGGTTGCCGCGGATCACGTTGTCGTCGCTCTTGTCGGGCTTGCAGCCGGTGACGGTGCACCAGTTGGACTGGGCGGACCCGACGTAGATCCCCTCGCCGAACGTCTCCTTGCGCTTGCCGGTGGCGCGGACGGTGTTGTCCTCGACCACGTTGCCGGAGCTGAAGTCGCGCAGGTGGATGCCCTCGTCGCCGATGTTCTCGACGGTCAGGCCCTGGATGACGGTGCCCTGGACGCCGTCGGCCATGACCCCCTTCTGGCCGTCGCGCACGGTGAAGCCGATCAGCCGCCAGTGGCTGGCGCCGTCCAGGTGGAAGGCGTAGCCGCCGTCGACGTCACCCGCGTCGATCACCGCGCCCGGGCCGCCGCACAGGAAGATCGGACGGTCCGCCGTACCGGGGGTGGTGGCGGTGAAGCGGTCCGCGTAGACGCCGTCCTGCATCTGGATGACGGCACCGGGCTGGGCCTGCTCCAGCGCCTTCTTCAGGGACTTGGCGTCGCTGACGGTGACGGTGGCGGCCGGGCACTTCACCGGCCCGGAGGCCGCGGCCGAGCCTGACCCGGTGGGTGCGGCCGTCCCGTCGGTGGCCGCCGTGTCGCCCGGGGCCGGGTCGGAGGCCGTGGCGCCGGAGCCGGCGCTGTCGTCCCCGTCGTCCGTGGCTCCGGCGACCGGGATGGTGGGACCGGCGGTGGGACCGGCGCCGTACACGACGGACCGGTCGTCGCCTGCGGAGACCCCTGCCACGATCAGTGCCACCACCGAGATCAGCAGGGCGGCCGAGGCCACCCACAGCGGCGGACCGCCGGAGACCCAGATCCGGCGCAGCCGCTCCGCGGCGGGCTCGCCCGCCGGAGAGCCGCCGCCGGGCCCGTCAGCACCGGGCCCGCCGTCACCGGGCGCCCCAGGGAGGTCGTCGCTCATTCGCTCATCACCGGCTCCCGTCGGCGGCCTGCCACGGCGATCTCGTCCGGCGGCGGGGCGGGCAGCGGCGCCTTGTCGGAGTACGGGTGGACGATGCCGGTACCCCGTCCGTTCGCCCGCCGCCGGCGTCTGCCCATGACGGCCGAGAACAGGATGAGCAGCAGGATGCCCGTCCACAGCAGGGTCATCGGACTGGCGTAGTGCTTGACCTTGACCCAGAAGGAACTGGTGTCGTACCAGGCGAAGGTCTGGTTCTCCTTGATGTCGGCACCGCCGTGGGAGCGGCTGGAGTCCAGCGCGCTGGGGCCGACCCCGCCGATCACGTTGAACGAGACCGTCGTGCCGGACACGCCGCCGACCAGGCTGACCCCGTGGTTGCTGGCGTCCTGGACGGTGTTGCCGCGTATCTCGGCGGCCGAGTCGCGCACGTACACACCGGTCTCGGGCCCGTCGATGATGTTGCCGGTGACGGTGGCACCGGTGACCCCGTCGCGCACCGAGATGCCCTGCCGGTTCTGGCCGGTCAGGCGGTTGCCGGTGATGGACACCTTGTCCGCCGCCAGGCGGGCCACGATGCCCATGTCACCGCCCTCGATGCGGTTGTTCTGCACCCCGACGTCGAAACCGCCCAGCACCTCGACGCCGTACCGGCCGTTGTCCTTGGCCACGCTGTTGGCGACCGAGTTGGAGCCGTAGCTGTCGACGGTCTGCCCGGAGGCGGAGGGGCCGTCCGCGAGGGGCTTGCCGCTGAGCGTGTAGCCGTTGCCGCCGTTGCCCTCGGCCGTGGAGCCGCTGATGCGCACCTGCTGGGTGGCCCGGGAGAGGATGAACCCGTCGCCGCCGTTGTCCTTGGCGACCGTGCGCTGCACCAGCGAGCTGGAGACGAAGCGGTGCAGCACCACCCCGTCCTCCAGGCTGTTCTCCACGGTCGTGTCGCTGATCTCGATCCCCGTCGCGCTGGAGATGAAGATCCCGAAGGCGTTGCCGGTGATGGTCGAGTGGGTGATCGACCCGGAGACGTAGGAGAGCCCGGCGGTCGAGAACCGTGCGTCGGGGGTGGTCAGGGCGCCCGAGGGCATGGCCGTGATGTCCCCGCTGCTGGTGTTCTGGTCGTCCTGCGCGTTGCCCTGCGCGTCGGCCCGCTCGCGCGCGGTCTTGCCGTGCACCTGGCCGGTGTCCTCCAGCGAGCCGGTGTTCGGCCGGTCGGTGCCGGTGAGGCTGAGCCCGCCGGTGCGGCCGCTCCAGAAGCCCAGGTTCGCGAGTTTCGTGTGTGTCATCTCGAACTGGCCGCCGATGGTGCGGATATAGGCGCGGCCGTCCCCGACGTCGGTGTCGGCCTTGTTGGCCTGCGGGTCCCAGCTGGTGATGGTCAGCGGCGCCTGGGCGGTGCCCTGGAGGGACAGTTCGCCGCCGAAGGAGACGATGGAGACGAAGCCGCTGCGGTTGCTGGCCATGCGCAGGGTGAGGCCGCCCGGGTTGGACAGCTTCAGCTTGGCACCGACGTTGAGGTAGATGTTCTCGGTCAGCACGTACGAGCCGTCCTTGCGCCGCACGAAGGTCTGCGGGGCGAGCTTCAGCAGGTCGGCGATGGTGTAGGCGTTGCTGCGCTCGGTGAGGACCAGGGTGTACCCGTTGTCGGTGTCCAGCCGGAACGGCACGGTCCACTTGGTGCTCTGCAGGGGCGCCACCGACGTGAACGCCCGTACCTGGTTCAGGCGGTGGTCCTCGTCGGCGACCAGCGCCGCCTGGGTCTCCGCGTCCTCGGAGGCCAGTTTCTGCTTCTTGTCGGCGTCCCCGTCGGCGTGGGCCGTGGCCGAGGCGCCGAGCAGCAGCGTCGCCGCCACCGCGAAGGCTCCCAGCAGGGCCGCCGTCCTGGCGCCGGCCCGGCGCAGCCGGGTGCCGGGGCCGGGTCTTCTCTTCGTCATGGGATGCGTCATGAGGGGGGTGGCCATGGCGTCAGATCACCTCTGGCTGGAGGGCGGAGTGGCTCTGGCCGCCTCCGGCGGATCCGGAGAGCGTGGCCGCGCTCTGGCCCTCGCCTCCGATGCTGGTGCTGGTGCGCGTGAGCCAGCCCTGCTTGTTCATGGTGGCGAAGGCGTACAGCTTGATCGGCAGCGAGATCATGATGACCACGAGGGCCGTCAGCGGCAGCAGGAGGATCTCCTGCGGGTGCCTGCGCAGATGCGAGTAGCCGCGGACGGCACGGCCGAGCAGCAGCCAGATCAGGGTGAGGACGATGCCTCGGACGCTGAGGTCCAGCCGGCTCGTCAGCAGATAGCCGAGGGCCATGCCCATGGTCACCGGGGTCAGCAGGATCTGCAGCACCGTGATCTTGGTGACCAGCGGGACCCGCCACAGCCAGCCCTTGTACAGCGCGGTCAGGTAGCACCGGTAGGAGTTGCGGCTCCACCGGACGCGCTGCTTCACGAAGGCCCTGAAGGACGACGGGAACATGGAGATCGCCCGCGCCGAGGACTGGTGCACGGTCTTGTAGCCCGAGGCGAGCACCAGCCAGGTCAGCCTGCCGTCGTCGCCCGCCACACAGCGGCGGCCGAGGAAGAACTCGTTCTCCAGGTTCTCCAGCACGGGCAGGACGGCCGCGCGACGGTAGGCGGCGGTACGGCCGGACAGGCAGGCCACGGCACCGGCCCGGCCCATGGCCGGAACGTAGTCGTAGTAACGGAGGTTGACCAGCCAGTCGGCGATACGGCGCCAGACGCTCGTGGTGCGCTGGTAGACGTTCTGCTGGGTGCCCACCCCGCCGACCGCGGGGTCCTCGAAGGGCATCTGCACGGCGGCCAGCAGCCCCGGCTCCCAGCGGGTGTCGGAGTCCACCAGGACGAGGATCTCACTGGTGGCGGCCCGTATGCCGACCCCCAAGGCGGAACGTTTCCCCCTGTGCTCGAAGGCGAGCACCCGGACCCGGGGGTCCTCCACCAGCGACAGCCGGTGCAGTACCTCGTGGTCCTCCACGTCGGGGACGATGATGATCTCAGCGGGATCCTGGGCGAGCCAGGTCTCCAGGCATTCCAGCAGGATCTCCGGGTCCTCCCGGTAGGCCGGGACCACCACGGAGACGCTGGTACGGAAGTCGTTGACGACCGGCTTGGCGAACCGCGAGAGCACTGCCCGGTACAGCCAGAGCGCCCAGACGAACAGTCCGGCAAGCCCCAGCGGCATCAGCTCTCGCCACGAGGTTTCCCCCACAGCCTCGACGATCCACGACCAGACCTGGTCGAAGAACTCGGACAATGTTGCGCTCTCCCCCCACATGACACGTCTGCCACGGTCCGAAATCAGACAGAACCGGGCACTGCTCCAGCGATGCTAGGGGCTCTCGGGTGAACGGCGATCACACAAAGCGCAAACTTCACTTACAAAGTCTTCACACCTATCCCGCCCCAACCGTGACGGCAGGTCACACCAGTCACGGCATGGGGCGGATCTTATGAGGGAGATGTGAAGAACGCGAACTCCCCCGATAAATGGCATGTTTCAAGACAACGCGGAAACGACGGAGCGAAGGAGCTTCAGCCTCCCAGCGCCGCCTTCAGCCGTTCCGGGTCGGTGGTCGGTGCGTCGCAGGTGAAGTGGCGGCACACGTACGCGGCCGCCTCCCCACCGACGAGCGGACGGTCGGCGAGCAACGGGAACTCGTCACTCTCCAGAGTGCCCACGGCCACGACCGCACCGGGCGCCGTGCCCAGGAGCGCGATGCGATGCAAGGCCGCCGTGCGCGGATCCGCCGCGTCCGGTCCGACCACCGCGACCTCGCGCGGACCGTCCAGCAGCGCCTCGGCGACGGCGAGCCCCCAGCCGATGAAACGGGGCACGCGCGGTCCGAGCGTCCCCACGATCCCCAACGCCCTCTCCGCGGCCGTGCGATGAGGCTCGGCGCCGGTGTGGGCCGCATAGCCGAGCAGGGCGCCGGCCGCGGCGGTCCAGCCGGAGGGGGTGGCGTTGTCGGTCGGGTCCTGCGGCCTGCGGATGAGCTGTTCGGCGTCGGCGGCGGTGTCGTAGAGGGCGCCGGACTCCGGGTTCTCCTGGTCGGTGAAGCGGGCCAGGACGTGGTCGAGGAGGAGCCCGGCGAACTCCAGCCAGACACCCTCGCCGGTCACGGACGCGAGCGCCAGGAAGCCCTCGGCGACATTCCCGTAGTCCTCCAGCACACCCGCGTTGGCGCCGGCCCGGCCGGCCCGGCTGGTGCGCGCGAGCCGCGCGTGGTCGTCGAGATGGAGCCGTACGAGGAGATCGGCGGCGCCGACGGCGGCCTCGACCAGGTCGGGGCGGTCGAAGTAGGCGCCGGTCTCGGCGAGCGCGGCGACCGCGAGGCCGTTCCAGGCGGCGACGACCTTGTCGTCACGGCCCGGGGCGGGGCGCCCGGCCCGGGCGGCGAGCAGGCGCCGCTTGACGGAGGCGATCCGCTCGGCGTCGAACACACCTTCCTGCTGCGGAAGTTGCAGAACCGACTGCCCCTCCTCGAAGGTGCCGTCCTCGGTGACGCCGAAGTACTGGGCGGCCAGGTCCGCGTCCTCGCCCAGTACCTCGCGCAGCTGCGCGGGCGTCCACACGTAGTACGCGCCCTCGACGTGCCGTCCGCTCCCGTCGTCGCTGTCGGCGTCGAGCGCGGAGGCGAACCCTCCCTCACCGGTGCGCAGTTCGCGGACCATGAAGTCGGCGGTCTCCAGCGCGACCCGGCGGGCCAGGCCGGAGCCCGTGGCCCGCCACAGGTGCGCGTACACCCGGCAGAGCAGGGCGTTGTCGTAGAGCATCTTCTCGAAGTGCGGGACGGTCCAGTCGCGGTCGACGGAGTAGCGGGCGAAGCCGCCGCCGAGCTGGTCGTAGAGGCCGCCGCGGGCCATCCGCTCGCAGGTGTCCACGGCCATCTGCAGGGCGCCCTCGGCGCCGGTGCGGGCGTGGTGGCGCAGCAGGAACTCGATGACCATGGACGGCGGGAACTTGGGGGCGCCGCCGAACCCGCCGCGCTGCGGGTCGTACTCGCGGGTGAGCCCGAGCAGCGCCTGCGCGAGTTCCTGTTCGCCGGGCGGCCGGCCGCCCTGGTGGCCGAGCTCCCGCTGGGCGAGGTCGCGGACGACCTTCCCGGCGACCTCGGCGACCTCGTCCCGCCGGTCGGCCCACGCGGCCCGGACGCCCTCCAGGACCTGCCGGAAGGAGGGCATGCCGTGGCGGGGGGCGGGCGGGAAGTACGTGCCGAAGTAGAAGGGTTCGGCGTCGGGGGTGAGGAAGACGGTCATGGGCCAGCCGCCCTGCCCGGTGGCGGCCTGTACGGCCTCCATGTAGACGGCGTCCACGTCCGGCCGCTCCTCGCGGTCGACCTTGACGCTGACGAAGTGCTCGTTGAGGAAGTCGGCGGTGGCCCGGTCCTCGAAGGACTCGTGGGCCATGACATGGCACCAGTGGCAGGAGCTGTACCCGACGCTCAGCAGGACGGGCTTGTTCGCGGTCCGCGCCGCCTCGAAGGCTTCGGCCGACCACGGCCACCAGTCGACGGGGTTGTCGGCGTGCTGGAGGAGGTACGGGGACGTCTCATGGGCCAGTCGGTTCACCCTCCCACTCTCCCACGGGGTCGGGAGCCGCGTAGAAGCGCAGATTCACCCGGCGCGCCCCCTCGGGGACGGCGTCGTCGGGGTGGCCGTAGCGATCGAGGAGTTCCTGGTAGGCGCGCACGAAGTCGTGCAGGTCGCCCTTGGTCATCCAGGTGCCGGTGCGCTGCACCTGCGCCCAGCCCTGCGGGCCCCGGTACTCCTCGTGGGCGCGGCGGAAGAGCCTGGTGTCGACCTCGATCTTCAGGAGGGCGAGGTGCTCGGCCGCCGCGTACTCCTCCGTCGTCATCGTGGCCGGGTCGGGTGTGGTGTGACTGAAGGGCAGGTTCCGCCACCAGCGCTCCCGGCCGCCCGACTTCTCCGGGATCTCCTCGATGAGCTTCTGCTCGGCGAGTTTGCGCAGGTGGTAGCTGGTGGTGCCGGAGCTCTCGCCGAGTTCACGGGCGAGCACGGTGGAGTTCGCCTCGCCGTGCCGGCCGAGGTAGTCGAGGATCCGGCGGCGCAGGGGGTTGCCGAGGGACTTGTAGAGAGCGGTGCGCTCCAGGCTGGTCAGCTCGGCGGGTGCGGTGGACGGGTCGGCGGGTACGGCGGACCGGTCCGCGGGAGCGGCGGGCGTGTCCCCGGATGCGGCGGGCGTCCCGGCGTCTGAGGCGGGCGTACCCGCGGGAGCGGCGGGCGTCCCGGCGTCTGAGGCGGGCGTCTCGGTGGGCGCGGCGGGCTCGGGGGCTCCAGCCGTCCGGGGCGTGCCGTCGGTCATGCGGCCACCGTAACCCTGAGAACCCTGAGACATCCCTGACCCTCCCCCGATGTCCGCCGAATTTTCTTTGCAGAATTTTCTCTGCGGTCTAGCGTGAAGGCAATGGCGCGGGAGCCGGGCGATTCACAGGTTCCACAGCCACGGATCCGGAACAAGGCGAGGGGGACCAGGTGTTGAACGGGTTGACGGTGAAGCGGACCCGAAGGACGAAGCGGATGAGGCAGCTGAAGCGGTGGGCACTGATCCTTCTCGGATCGTCCTCCGTGCTGCTCGTGCCGTGGATGGTGGTGCTGGCGCTGACGCTGCCCACCAGCACCGAGGTGCACAACTGGTCGCTGGCCTGGATCGGCCTGGACGTCCTGATGGCGGCGGGCTGCGCGGCGACGGCGGTGCTGGGGCTGCGCGGCGATGCCCGGGCCCGCCTCACGGCGTCCGCGACGGCCTCGGTCGCCGTCCTGGACGCGTGGTTCGACATAACGACGTCGGCGGTGGGCACGGCGTTGCTGGAGGCGCTGGCGAGCGCCGTGGCGGAGGCGGGGCTGGCGGCTGCCTGCGTGTACCTGGCCCTGTCCAAGGGGTGGGGCCGGATGACCGCCCAGCCCGGCCGGGCCGCCCGATAGCCGCGACCACCACGGAACTCTCACGGATCGCCTGATCGTCGCCCCCTCGCCATCGCGACCCTTCACAAGGACACTCGTACACAACGGAGTTGCCGCTGGAGGGGGACGGGACATGCGGGACGCCCATCGGGCGGAAGCCGATCGGCTGCTGGTGCGGGCCGTGGAGGAGGAGGTCCGCCGTTCGGGCGGCCGCGTCGACGGACAGGTGCTGCTGTCCCGCGCGCGCGGCGGGCTGGAGGAGATGGAGCGGACGGCCGCCGAGGAGTACACGGCCTACACCCACGCCCTCGACGAGACGGAGGCGGGCCGCCCGAGCTTCGGCCGCCGCTACGCCAAGGAGGGCTCTGGAACTCCCCTGCTGGTCGCGGCCGTCGCGGCGGTCGCCGCCACCGTCGCCGACCTCTCGCTGGGCACCGGGGTGGCCACGGCGCTCGGCGCGGGCGTGGCCGTCGGGGTGGTCGGGGCGGCTGCCACGGTCGTCAAGGTCGCCGGTTCCCATCTGCCCGCCGCGCATCACCACGCCGGCGCGGCTGGTCAGCCCGGCGGTCCGGAGCAGTTGCGGCTGCAGTGGCTGACCGCGCTTGAGGTGCGGGGCATCCGGCCGTTCCTCGATCAGCAGCGGGTGCTCAGCGCCTCCACGGGACCGAAGAAGCAGGGTCCCGGGCTGCGCGGCGCGGACAAGAGCGCGGCCGCCCGCAGGCGTACGGTGCTGGAGCAGTCGTTCGGTCAACTGCCCACTCGGGACGGCCCGTTCGCCGGACGGCAGCAGGAGCTGGCGCGGATCCGGCAGTGGGCGCAGGCGGCCCGGGCGGCCACCGAGACCCGGCCGACGGTCGTGGTCCTGCACGGGGAGCCCGGTTCCGGCCGCACCGCCCTCGCGGTCCGGGCCACCCACGAGCTGCGGGACCTCTTCCGGGGCGCCGTCGTCGTGGACCTGCGCGGCGCCACCCAGGACGAGCCGCCGCTGCCCACCCGGGACGCCCTGCTGCACCTGCTCAACCGGCTGGGCGCGCCGCGTGAGCAACTGCTGTTCCGTGAGCGCTCCTCCGCCGACCAGCAGGTCAAGCGGCTGAGCGAGCTGTACCACCAGCACCTGACAGGTCTTCCGGTGACGATCGTGCTGGACGACGCCTCGGACCCCGAGCAGGTGCGCACCCTGGTGCCGGAGCGCTCCGACAGCCTGGTCCTGGTCACCTCCCGGGACCAGCTCGACCTGCCCGCCGACCTGCCGGCCTGGGTGCACCAGCTGCCGGTCACCGCGCTGGACGCGGCCGGCGCGGAGGAACTGCTGGACGCGGCGGCCGAGGACGCGTCGGGGCCGTACGACGCGCAGTCCGCGGACCGGATCAGGGAGTTGTGCGGCGGGCTGCCGCTGGCACTGCGGGTGGCGGGTTCCTCGCTGGGCTCGCGGTCACCGCTCCAGCTCGCCACCGACCTGGGCGCCTACGGTCCGGTCGGGCCGGTGGAGCGGGTCCTGTGGCTGCGGTACACCGACCAGCCGGAGACCGGGCGCCGGCTGCTGAGAAGGCTGGCCCTGGCGGGCCGCGCCTCGATGGGCGCTGCGGCCGCGGCCGCCCTGCTGGGCGCGGACGAGGCCGAGGCGACCCGCCATCTGGTCACGCTCGCCCGGGCCGGCCTCATCGACCACGTCCGCGGCAGCCGCTACCGCCTGCACGACCTGGTCCGCTCCTTCGCCCAGGCCCGTCTCCTGGACGAGGAGACCCCGGCCGACCGCACGGCGGCGCAGGAGCGGCTGATCGTGAACTACGCGGAGCTCGCCGATTCAGTGCTGCGCCTGGTCGACGGCAACATGTCGACCCGTTCGGACCGGTTCAGCCCGCACGGCTTCACCTCTCTCGACGAGGCGCTGCGCTGGCTGGACGACGAGTCGAGCTTCATCACGGCGGCCCTGCGGCACGCGGAGGGCGTCGACCAGACGGCCGTGCAGAACCTGCTGGGCGCACTGTGCGACTACTGCCTGCTGCGCGGCGACCTCTACCGGCTCGGTGAGATCAGCGAGCTGGCCCAGGCCGTGGACCAGGGCCTCCTTGTCCGCTCGGTGCAGTGGCGTACCGGTATCGCGGCCCGTCAGCTGGGTGAGCTGGACAAGGCCCGCACCACCCTGACCTCCGTCGTCGACCTCTATCTGGAGGCGCATCACGACGCCGGTGCGGCCCGTGCGCTGTGCTCGCTCGGGATCACCCTGCACCACCAGGGCAACCTCACCGAGGCGGCGGCCAGGCTGCAGGAGGCGCTGGACCTCCAGGCGGCTCCTGGGCTGGCCACCGACCGGGCGTGGACGATGCACGCCCTGGCGGCGGTGCAGCGGGACCGCGCCCGGCTGCCGGAGGCCCTCGACCTGCTCACCCGCTCGCTCGTCCTGCACCGGGAGGGTGGTTCGGTGCACGGTGAGGCCTGGGCGCACTTCCAGCTCGGCCAGCTGGCGCTGCGCATGGGCGACGTACCGCGGGCGGAGCGGGAGCTCGGGGCCGCCCTGGACCGCTACGGCCGTACCCGCGACGCCCGTGGCGAGGCCTGGGCGCTGACGCAGCTGGCCCGGGCCCGGCTGGTGGACGGCGACGCGTCCCCCGCGGTCGACGGACTGCGCGCGGCGGCGGCCCGGCACCGCGAGAACGAGGACGCGCGCGGCGAGGCCTGGACGGTGTACTACCTGGGCCAGGCTCTGGAGGAGGCCGGCACCCTGGACCAGGCCGTCCGTGAGCTGGAGCGCTCGCGGACGATGTTCTCCCGGATGCGGGACGTCTACGGCCTGGCCTGCGCCCGCCACCACTCGGCCCGGGTCACCCGCGACCAGCGGGCGGCCCAGACCGGCTCGCTGCGCAACTCGGGCTTCGCCCGCCAGCTCCTGGTCGACGCCCGCGCCGACTTCCAGCGCATCGGCGTGGTCCACGGCGAGGCCTGGACCTGCCTGGAGCTGGCAGTCGTCGACGCCGGGAACAGCCGGACCCCGCAGGCCCTCGCCCTGTGCGACGAGGCGGTCACGCTGTTCACGTCGTGCGGCGACCGGCGCGGCGAGGACTGGGCCCGCTTCCTGCGCTGCACCATGCTCCCCTACGCCGCGCCCGGCGGCGTGGAGGTGGGCACCGCCGTCGCCCAGGAGGACCTGGCGCAGCTCGCCCGCGGCGCCCACCCACTGCGCGACGAGAAGCTGACCGAGTACGTCACCGCGTACGGCCTGCTCCTGGAGCGCGGGGTGCACCTGGAGTCGGGCTGGCAGGCCTGGCGTCTGGGCATGGTCCCCAGCCGGCACTCCCGTGAGGTGATGGGAGTGCCGGTGCCGGCCCGGGCGTGACGCCGGTCAGCTCTTGGGTTCGGCGGCCGGCGCCTTGGAGTCCGCCCCGGTCTGGGCGGACTCCTTGAAGTCGACCTTCTGCATGTGCTTGTTCATGGACTTCATCAGGCCCCAGACCGCCAGGGCCATCACCGCGAAGACGATGAAGCCGAGGACGCCGGGGGTGACCTTGTTCTCGTCGACCTCCTTGGCGAGGGGGACGAGGTGCGTCAGTGCCAGGCTTGCGCTCATGTCAGGCATTGTCGCGGATGCCCGCAAAGAGGTCGTCCTCGGGGAGGGAGGTATCGACGAGCGACTTCGCGAGCTCGTACTCCTCGGTCGGCCAGACCTCCTTCTGGAGGTCCATCGGCACCTTGAACCAGCCGCCGTCCGGGTCGATCTGCGTGGCGTGCGCGATGAGCGCCTTGTCGCGGATCTCGTAGAAGTCCGCGCACGGAATGTGCGTGGTCAGGGTGCGCTCGGCGCGCTCGAACTCGCTCCACCGCTTCAGCCAGTCCCCGTACGGCGACTCCAGGCCGCGCTCCAGCATGGCGTTGTGCAGCGCCTCGGTGCGCGGGCGGTTGAAGCCCTGGTTGTAGTACAGCTTCCCCGGCTGGAAGACCGGCCCGAACTCGGCCTCGGGGTACTTCTCGGCGTCCGCCGCGCCCTCGAACGCCACCATCGAGATCTTGTGGGTCATGATGTGGTCGGGGTGCGGGTAGCCGCCGTTCTCGTCGTAGGTGGTGATCACCTGCGGGCGGAACGCGCGGATCCTGCGCACCAGCTCACCGGCCGCCTTGTCGACGTCCTCCAGGGCGAAGCAGCCCTCGGGCAGCGGCGGCAGCGGGTCGCCCTCGGGCAGGCCGGAGTCGACGAAGCCGAGCCACTCCTGCTTGACGCCGAGGATCTCGCGGGCCTCGTCCATCTCCTTCTTGCGCACCTCGTGGATGTGCTCCTCGATGTACTTGTCGCCCTGCAGCTTGGGATTGAGGATGGAGCCGCGCTCCCCGCCGGTGCAGGTCACGACCAGCACGTCCACCCCCTCGGACACGTACTTCGCCATGGTGGCCGCGCCCTTGCTCGACTCGTCGTCGGGGTGGGCGTGGACGGCCATCAGTCGCAGCTGGTCAGTCAAGACTCAATCCTTGGTAAGTCGGCGCCCCGGTAGCTCGGGGGCAATCGGCGGCTTCTATAGTGACCGAATCGGAGGGCGAATAATTCCAGGGTCCGGAGGACGATCATGAGTACCGCGAGCACGCGGCTGCCCGAGGGCCGTTACGGCAGCTCCTCGGACGAGCGCGCCGACCGCAGACTCAAGGTCGCAGGCGCGGTGCTGGGCGCGCTGCTGCTCGTCCTGGTGGGCTACTGGGCCTACCACTACGTGGTGCAGAACAAGATCAGCGCCCAGGTCGTCACCTTCGACGCCTCGGACAGCGCGGTCAAGGTGCATCTGGAGGTCCACAAGGACGCCGGCGCCTCCGGCTACTGCACGCTGCGTTCCCAGGCGGCGGACGGCTCAGAGGTGGGCCGGGCGGACTTCCACTTCACCGGTTCCGCGACCGAGATCGACCGGGTGGTCACGCTGCGCACGACGGCCCGGGGCACCACGGCGGAGCTGCTCGGCTGCCACGCCGACTGACATCAGCCGGAATACGTAGGCACTGACCTGCGTTGACGTGATTCTGATGGCTTATGTCCTCCCCCTTCTGCCGTTGAATTGTTAGGCTCGTGGTTTCGCCCTTCCATGAAGGAACATGCTTCTGGGTAGGGCGATGCTTTGTATTCCCAGTACCGACGAGGAGCACCTGTGACCCAGACCAGCGAGAACGTCACCTGGCTGACCCAGGAGGCGTACAACCAGCTCAGGGCCGAGCTGGAGTACCTGTCTGGTCCTGCGCGCACGGAGATCGCCGCCAAGATCGCGGCCGCGCGCGAGGAGGGCGACCTGCGCGAGAACGGCGGGTACCACGCGGCCAAGGAGGAGCAGGGCAAGCAGGAGCTCCGTGTGCGCCAGCTGACCCAGCTGCTGGAGAACGCCAAGGTCGGCGAGGCCCCGGCGTCCGCGGACGGCGCCGTCGCGCCCGGCATGGTGGTGACCATCGCCTTCGACGGCGACGAGGACGACACCATGACCTTCCTGCTGGCCTCGCGCGAGTACGCCAGCGCCGACGTCGAGACCTACTCCCCGCAGTCCCCCCTGGGCACCGGCGTGATCGGCCACAAGGTGGGCGAGGACGCGGAGTACGAGCTGCCGAACGGCAAGAAGGCCTCGGTGAGGATCCTGAAGGCGGAGCCCTACTCGGGCTGACGCGAACAGACACCTGCCCCCGGCGTCCCGCGGACGCCGGGGGCCTTTGTCGTCCCGGGCGTCAGGCGGTGGCGGAGCGGTACTTGCGGACCGCCAGCGTCCGGAATATCGCGATGATCAGGACCGAGTAGATCAGCGAAGCCCATACCGGGTGCTGCATCGGCCAGGCGTTTGACAGGGACTGGCCGGGGTTGCCGAAGAGGACCCGGCAGGCCTGCACGGTGGCACTGAACGGGTTCCACTCGGCGATGTGCCGCAGCCACGGGGTCATGTGGCTGGTGTCCACGAACGCGTTCGAGATGAAGGTGACCGGGAACAGCCAGATCAGTCCGCTGGAGGTGGCCGCCTCGGGGGTGCGGACGGACATCCCGATCAGGGCGCCGATCCAGGTGAACGCGTAACCGAGCAGGAGCAGCAGGCCGAAGGCGGCGAGGACCTTGCCGGCGTTGGTGTCACCGTCGGTGCCCACCCGCCAGCCGACGATCAGGGCGACCACGGCGAGGACCACCAGGGTCAGGGCAGTCTGCACCAGGTCGGCGAGGGTCCGCCCGGTCAGCACCGCGCCCCGCGCCATGGGCAGCGAGCGGAAGCGGTCGATGAGGCCCTTGTGCATGTCGTCGGCGATGCCGGCTCCGGAGCTGGCCGTCGCGAAGGTGACGGTCTGCGCGAAGATGCCGGCCATCAGGAAGTTCTTGTAGTCGGTGGCGCTGGTGCTGCCGCCGATCTGCATGGAACCGCCAAAGACGTAGGTGAACAGCACCACGAACATGATGGGCTGAATAAGCCCATAGATAATCATCTCGGGAATCCGGGACATCCGGATCAGGTTTCTCTTCGCCACCACCATCGAGTCGCGGAACGACTGGGTCACGGCGTTGCCGGGGGCGGCCGGCACCCGTGCGGTGTCGCTGACGGCACTCACTTCGCGGCCTCCTTGCGGCTGTCCTTGCGGGTGTTCTTCTTGTTCCCCTGCTCGCCGCCGCCCTCGGGCTTCTCCTCGGCCATGTGTCCGGTCAGGGACAGGAAGACGTCGTCGAGGGTGGGGCGGCGCAGGGCGATGTCGTCGATCTCGATGCCCCGGGAGTCCAGCTCGCGGATGACCTCGGCGAGCAGCTTGGCGCCGCCGGTGACGGGCACCGTCAGCTTGCGGGTGTGCTCCTCGACGGTGGTGTCGCCCTTGCCGAAGCCGTGCAGCACCTCCGAGGCGGTCCCGATGTGCTCCCGCTCGTGCACCACGACCTCGACGCGCTCGCCGCCGGTGCGGGCCTTGAGTTCGTCGGAGGTGCCCTTGGCGATCACCTTGCCGTGGTCGACGACCGCGATGTCGTGGGCGAGGTGGTCGGCCTCCTCCAGGTACTGGGTGGTGAGCAGCAGGGTCGTACCGCCCAGGACCAGCTGCTGGATGACCTCCCACAGCTGCTGGCGGTTGCGGGGGTCGAGGCCGGTGGTCGGCTCGTCCATGAACATCACCGGCGGGGAGACGACGAGGGCGGCGGCCAGGTCGAGGCGGCGGCGCATGCCGCCGGAGTAGGTCTTGGTGGGGCGGTCGGCGGCGTCGGTGAGATTGAACTGCTCCAGCAGCTCGACCGCGCGGGCCTTCGCCTGCCGGGCCCGCATCTGGTAGAGCTGGCCGACCATCTGCAGGTTCTCGCGGCCGGTGAGGTACTCGTCGACCGCCGCGAACTGTCCGGACAGGCCGATGGAGCGGCGTACGGCGTCCGGCTGCTTGAGCACGTCCACACCTGCGACGACCGCCTTGCCGCTGTCGGGGCGCAGCAGGGTCGTCAGACAGCGGACGGCCGTCGTCTTGCCCGCGCCGTTCGGCCCGAGCAGGCCCAGGACCGTGCCTTCGGGGACGTCCAGGTCGACGCCGTCCAAAGCCCTTACGTCACCGAAGGTCTTGACCAGACCCTCGGCATAGATGGCGCCTGGCATATGGGTCTCCACGTCGTCGGGGATGCTGCGGAAAAGGCTAGGTATGCGGCGCTCGGTCCGCCTATGGTTTTCGCCGGTGCGACGGCGGGCGGGGGCAACGGCGGCCACGCGACACACCATAACGCGATGTATCGCGTTCGTCGACAGATTTCCCCGAACGAGTGAATGAATGGGCACTGACCTGGGGTTTTCCGGCCGAGAACGGCAGCCGCGCTCAGTCGATGACCGTGTAACCGGCCTCGCGCAGGGAGTGGCCGACCTCGGTGCAGTGGGCGGGGCCCTTGGTCTCCAGGTGGAGTTCGACCTCCGCCTCCGCGAGCCCGAGCCTGGGGTCGGTGCGGACGTGGCTCACGTCGAGCACGTTGGCGTCGACCGCCGACAGCACCCCCAGCAGGGTGGCGAGGGCGCCCGGCCGGTCGGTCAGCCGCAGCCGTACGGCCAGGTAGCGGCCCTGCGCGGCCATGCCGTGCCGCAGCACCCGCTGCATCAGCACCGGGTCGACGTTCCCGCCGGACAGCACGGCGACCACCGGTCCGGCGAAGGCACCCGGCTCGCCCAGCAGCGCCGCGACCGGACTGGCCCCGGCCGGTTCCACGACCATCTTGGCCCGCTCCAGGCACAGCAGCAGCGCGGCGGACAGCTGGTCCTCGCTGACCGTGCGGACCTCGTCGACCAGTTCCTCCACGATCGCGAACGGCACGTCACCGGGCCGTCCGACCCTGATGCCGTCGGCCATCGTCGCCGGGTTCGCCACCGTGACCGGGTGCCCGGCCGCCAGCGAGGGCGGATACGCGGCCGCACCCGCCGCCTGGACGCCGACGATCCGCACGTCCGGCCGGACCGCCTTCACCGCGACCGCGATCCCGGCCGCGAGCCCGCCGCCGCCGACCCCGACGACGATCGTGCCGACCTCGGGGCACTGGTCCAGGATCTCCAGCCCGACCGTGCCCTGACCGGCGATGATGTCCGGATGGTCGAAGGGGTGGATGAACACCGCGCCCGTCCGGGCCGCGTACTCCTCGGCGGCGGCCAGCGTCTCGTCGACCACCTGACCGTGCAGCCGCACCTCCGCGCCGTACTCCCGGGTGGCGCTGATCTTGGGCAGCGGGGCGCCGTTGGGCATGAACACCGTGGAGTGCACCCCGAGCAGCGACGAAGCCAGCGCCACGCCCTGCGCGTGGTTGCCGGCGCTCGCCGCCACGACCCCGGCGGCGCGCTCCTCCGGCAGCAGCCCCGCGATCCGGACGTAGGCGCCGCGCAGCTTGAACGAACCGGTCCGCTGGAGGTTCTCGCACTTGAGGTGCACCGGCGAGCCGACCAGCTGGGACAGATGCCTGCTGCCCTCCATCGCGGTCGCCCGCGCCACGCCCGTGAGCATCTTCTGGGCGCCGCGTACGTCGTCGAGGGTGACATGGCGCAAGGAGTCAGCCGTGCTGTAGCTCATGACTCAAGTCTCGCAGTTCACAGGCCGAGGGCGCGGGTGTGACCAACCTCCGAGACCGCTTTGCGCAGCGCCGGTACGGCCCGCCCCCTGTCCGCGTACTCTGTCCCCCACCACAGCACTCTTCATGAAGTGAGCCCCCCGCCATGCCCACAACACCTGAAATGTCGATGGACATGACGACCGTCGGTGACAGCGGTCTTCTCGACACGCTGCAGCACGAGGTGGCGGTGTTCGCCCGCCGTGCCGAACAGACCCGGCTCGGCGGCGTCGGCCAGGTGCGCAACTCCATGGACCGCGCCGCGTACCTGCTGCTCAACCGCCTCGACAAGGAAGGCCCCATGGGGGTCAAGGCGCTCGCCGCGAGCATGGGGATCGACTCGTCCACGGTCACCCGGCAGGTGGCTCCGCTGGTCGACACCGGGCTCGTCAAGCGCACCTCGCACCCAGAGGACGGCCGGGCCGTGGTGCTCCAGCTGTCCCCGCGCGGGCTGTCGCGGCTGGAGGAAGTGCGGTCGTCGCGGCGTCAGTTGATGGCGGAGCTGACGCAGGACTGGGAGCCGGAGGAGCGCGAGACGTTCTGCGCGCTGCTCACCCGCTTCAACAGCGCGCTGTCCGCGCGCATGGCCGTAGCGCCGGGCACGGACACCTCGCCGGCCACCTGAAGATCCGGACGAGGACTCCCCCAGGCTCCCGGACATCCGGATGCGGATTCCCCGCGGCTTCCTCGGCATCCGGCACGCGCGTGTGCCGCGTGGCTCTTGACCGTGGGCCCGCCCCTGGCCTCATATGAGACCGGGCCCCGCCGTACCCGTGTACGGGGCCCCGCAGTCGGGGAGGCACGGTGCACGATCGGCAGGCGCTGCGGGACGCTCGCCGGGCCCGGGAGTTCGAGGCGTTCGTCGCGGGCGCGGCAGGACGGCTGCTGCATGCCGCCACCCTGCTGACCGCCGAGGCGCCGGACGCCAATCCCCGTGCGCGACGCCTGCTGGCCCTCGCGCTCGCGCACACGTACGCGTACTGGGACGGGCTGCGCGGCGAGGACCCGTACGACCGGGCCCGTCAGTACCTCGCCCTGCGCTTCGCGAACTCCGCCTGGCACCAGTACGGCGGCCCGCTCAGCCGGACGCGTCCGCACCCCGCCAGCGCCCTCGCGGTGCTCACGCCCCGGGAGCGTCTGATCCTGGTGCTGCGGCTGTACGAGGGGGTCGCCGAGGAGCAGACGGCGGCACTGCTCGGCATGCCCACGGAGCGCGTGCACGCCCTGTGCGACCGGGCGACGGCGACCCTGCTGCATCCGCCGCGGAAGACGGCGGCCCCGGTGCTGGGAGCGAAGGTGGCCCCGTCGTGAACCGTGTCGAACGCGAGGCCGCGGCCCGGCGGATCATGGAACGGACGCCGCCCCCGGTCCCGCCCGACCTCTACGGCGAGGTCCTGCGCCGGGGCGGCCGGATGCTGCGGCGCAGACAGCGGGCCCGCCGCCTGCTGTGGCTGCTGCTGTGCGCGGCGGCCGTGGCGTTCACGGTCTGGGCGGCGACGGTGCATCCATGGGTGGAGCCGCCGTCCACGACGACTCCGCCCATCGTCGGCTGGTGAAACGCTCAGCCGAGGGCCTGCTGGAGGTCTTCCAGCAGGTCGTCGACGTTCTCGATGCCCACGGACAGCCGCACCAGGTCGGCGGGCACCTCCAGGGCGGAACCGGCCGCCGAGGCGTGCGTCATCCGCCCCGGGTGCTCGATCAGGGACTCGACGCCGCCCAGGGACTCGCCGAGCGTGAACACCTTGGCGCGGTTGCAGACCTCGACGGCCGCCTCCTCGCCGCCCGTGACCTGGAAGGACACCATGCCGCCGAACGCCTTCATCTGCTTGGCGGCGGTCTCGTGCCCCGGGTGCTCGGGCAGGCCCGGGTAGAGGACCCGCGTCACGCGCGCGTGCCGGCTCAGCATGTCGGCGATCCTGGTGGCGTTCTCGCTGTGCCGGTCCATGCGCACCGCGAGCGTCTTGGTGCCGCGCAGCACCAGCCAGGAGTCGAAGGGACCCGCGACCGCGCCCATCGCGTTCTGGTGGTAGGCCAGTTCCTCGCCGAGCGTCTGGTCCGACACGATCAGCGCGCCGCCGACCACGTCCGAGTGACCGCCCATGTACTTCGTCAGCGAGTGCACGACGACGTCCGCGCCGAGCGAGAGCGGCTGCTGGAGGTAGGGCGTGGCGAAGGTGTTGTCGACGACGAGCCGGGCGCCCGCGTCGTGGGCGACCTGGGCGACGGCGGCGATGTCGGTGATGCCGAGCAGCGGGTTGGAGGGGGTCTCCACCCAGACCGCCTTGGTCCGCGGGGTGATCGCGGCCCGCACGGCGGACGGGTCGCTGGTGTCCGCGACGGACCACTCCACGCCCCACCGGGAGACGACCTTCGCGAACAGCCGGAACGTGCCGCCGTAGGCGTCGTTCGGGATGACCACGTGGTCGCCGGGGCTGAGCAGGGTGCGCAGCAGGGTGTCCTCGGCCGCCAGCCCGGACGCGAACGCGAGGCCGCGCCGGCCGCCCTCCAGGGCGGCGAGGTTCTCCTCCAGGGCGGTCCTGGTCGGGTTGGCGCTGCGGCTGTACTCGTAGCCGCCGCGCAGGCCGCCGACGCCGTCCTGCTTGTAGGTCGAGACCTGGTAGATCGGCGGTACGACCGCACCGGTGAGGGGGTCCGCCGTGTTGCCCGCGTGGATGGCGAGCGTCTCGAAGTGCTGACTGATGTGCCTGTCGCTCATGGTTGACGAGCCTAGTGCTCCGACGGCCCCGGCGCGTTGTCCACAGCTCGGGGCGGCGGTTGTCCACAGGTCGGGGCACCGGTTGGCCAATTGTCGGCGCCGTCTGGTTCGCTTGACGCATGGCGATTCTCTGGGCCCTGATGGCGGCGCTCCTGCTGAGCTTCGCGCTGCTCCCCGTCCTGCGGCGGCGGCGCGGCATGATCGAGCAGGTCCACCCGAGCCACCCGGACGCCGCCGACCCGGCGGACTACGGTTTCGTGCGCGAGGAGGACCTGGACATCCGCATGCCCGGCCCCGACCAGGACCTGCTGGACGTCCTGGACGTCGTGCAGCACACCCAGGACTACCGCGCGGCCTCGCAGCTGCTCGCGGGCACGGAGATCACGGGCGAGCTGCGCTGGCAGCGCGTGCAGGCCTTCGCCGGCGCGGCGGCGCTGGAGCTTCAGCAGCGGCCGGGCGGGGTGAGCGAGACACCGGGCGGCCAGTGGCTGCGGGTCTGGCGGGCCGAGCAGCCCAAGGACGCCGGTGGCGCGGCCGTGCACGCGGAGTTCCTGGTCCAGCAGGCGTGGCGGACGTCGACGCCGGGCACCGACGACTTCCGGATCATCATGGAGGAGGCCAGGGACGCCTGCGGGCAGGCGGCGCTCCTCTCCCCCGGGGACCCGGTGCCGTACATCATCGAGCTGTCGGTGGCACGCGGGCTGAACTACCCGCAGCCGGAGTTCGAGCAGCTCTGGCTGAAGATCCTGGACCGCGCCCCCGCGCACATGGGGGCACACCTGGCGGCGCTGCACTACTGGTGCGAGAAGTGGCACGGCTCGCGCGAGCTGGCGTACTCCTTCGCCGAGGCCGCCGCCGCCCGCGCCCCGCGGGGCTCGCTGCTGGCCGCGATGCCGTTGTTCGCGGTCTTCGAGCACCTGCCCGAGGTGAACCTGGTGGCGAGTTTCTACCAGAGCGAGGTCGTCACCAAGGCCGTCCACGGCGCCCTGCACGCGGTGCACTCGGCCCGCGAGGACGACCCGATGCTCGCGCACGTCCGGCATCTGCTGGTCTTCTTCCTGGTGCGCTCGGAGCGCTGGGCGGAGGCCATGGCCGAGCTGATACGCGTCGACGGGCATGTGGGGGCCCTGCCCTGGACGCTGTCCGCGAACCCGGCCGCCGAGTTCGCCCTCTACCGCGCGCTGGCGGTGGCGGGGTACGAGGCGAACGGGGGCAGTCCGGCGACGCTGCACAGCTGAGGGGCCGACGAAAAGACGTCGCGTGTCGGCTGCGGGGCCGGTGGGGGCCGGTCGCGCAGTTCCCCGCGCCCCTTTGGGGCGCGGAACACCGAGGACGCTCCATCGGCTCCGCATCCCCCACGTTCCCGTTCGTACTCCGTGTCGTTGTCGGTTCCCCGTTTCCCGGGGTCCTGTGGGGGGATCTGCCCGATGGGCGCAACTCTGCGGGCGCTGCGCGCCCTTGTCCTGCTCTGTGGTTTCTATCTGCTGAGCCTCGTCCTGCTGGCCGTGGCGGCCGTCGTCGACGTGATGGCGGTGCAGTGGGCACCGGACGCCTTCGCCGGGAAGATCGTGATCGTCTCCCTGCTGCTGGCGGTCCCGGTCGTCAGGGGCATGTTCATGTTGCGGACACCCCAGGGCGAGGGTCCTCCCGGCCTCCCGGTCACAGCGGCCGACGAGCCCCGGCTGTGGGCGCTGGTGCGGGAGCTCGCGGCGGCCACGGGCACCCGTGCGCCGGACACCATCGTGCTCACCGGTGACGTCAACGCGGCGGTCAGCGAGGAACCCCGGCTGCTCGGCCTGCTCCCCGGCCCGCGCCGCCTCTACCTGGGCGTGCCACTGCTGACGGGACTGACCGAGGGCCGGCTGAAGGCCGTACTCGCCCATGAGTACGGCCATTTCACCGGCGGTGACACCCGGCTGTCGGCGGTCGCCGTGCGGGGCCGGGTGCAGATCGGGCGGACCGTGGAGCACTTCCACGCGCGGGCCGACAGCACGGCGGCGGCCGAGCGCGCCCGGCAGGAGAAGGCCGCCGCCAAGCGGACCGCGAAGGGCAAGCGGGCCAAGGGGATCGACACCGCCGGCGCCGGGATCACGTACCGGCTGATGGCGGTCGTCTACACGGCGTACGCGAAGCTCTACATGCGGGCCACGCTGTCGACGGCCCGCGCGCAGGAGTACGCCGCCGACCTGACCGCCGCGCGGATCGCCGGCCGGGACGCGACCGCCTCGGCGCTCCGCGAGATCCCGGTGCTCTCCGCTGCCCACGGCTTCTACCTCGACTCGTACGCAATGCTGGGCCTCGCGGCCCGGCAACTGCCGCCGCGCGGGCAGTTCTTCGGCGGCTTCGGCCGGCTGCTGACGGCACGCGGGACGGAGCTGGCGGGGCTGCGGGAGGAACTGCCGACGGAGCCCGGATCGCCGTACGACTCGCATCCGCCGATCGCCGACCGGGTGCGGCGGATCGAGGCACTGCCCGCCGACGGGCGCGGCGCGCAGGACGCCGGCCCGGCCCTCGCGCTGCTCGCCGACCCGGCCCGGACCCTGGCCGCGCTGGAGGACGCGGTGCTGACCGACGAGGTACGGCAGTTCGAACGGGCCGGAGGGTGGGAGCAGTTGCTGAGCTCGTCGATGGCCGTGGGGCTGGCCTCGCTCGACACCCCGCTGCACCGGGCACTCGCCCTCCACACCGAGGACCGGCCGACGCTGCCCGCGCTGCTCAGAGTGATCGACGACGGCCAGCTGTGGCAGCTGGCGCAACGACTGCCCCTGTCCGAGCAGGCGGCGACGACGGCGACGACGCAGGATCCGGCGTTCCGGGAGTCCGTACGGCCGGTGCTGCGGGACTCCCTGCAGAGCATGGTGCTGGCCGAGTTCAGCGTACGGTCCCTGCTGAACTGGGAGTTCTCCTGGTCGCGGCCGGCGGCGGTACGGCTGCCCGGTTCCGCTTCCGACCTCGACGGCGAGACGGGCACGGAGGCCGCGCTGCACGCCGCGGTCTCCGCCGCGCTGGCCGACCGCCCCGACACCGGCCCACTACGAGCACTGCTGCCACCGACCCCACAGCCGACCTGACCCGACCACCGACGCACCCGGAATTCCACGGCTTCTCCCCCACGTTGTCCGGGATACCGCGACACAGCAGCGGCCCCCGCTGCACCCCGCGCCGCCCCATCCCGTCACGGCCCGACAGGGAGACCCATGTTCTTCGGCCGCACCCCTCAACTGCCCACCCCCGAGCAGGCCCTCAAGGGCCGTCCCGCGCCGGTGTTCGAGGTACCCGACCGCCACACCGTCCTGGGCACCCCCCTCCTCGGCCCCTACCCCGAGGGCCTTGAGGTCGCCGACTTCGGCCTCGGCTGCTTCTGGGGCGCCGAACGGAAGTTCTGGCAGCTCCCGGCGGGCGTGTGGACGACGCTCGTCGGCTACCAGGGCGGCCACACCGAGAACCCCACCTACGAGGAGGTCTGCTCGGGCCTGACCGGCCACACCGAGGTCGTACGCGTGGTCCACGACCCGAGGCTGATCTCGTACGACCGCCTGCTGAAGACCTTCTGGGAGTCCCACAACCCCACGCAGGGCTTCCGCCAGGGCAACGATGTCGGTACCCAGTACCGCTCGGCGATCTACCCCCACACCCCCGGCCAGACGACAGCGGCCGAGGCGAGCCGCACCACCTACCAGAAGGCCCTGACCGCCTCCGGCCACGGCACCATCACCACAGAGATCCTCCCCGCCACCAACCGCCCCTTCTACCCCGCCGAGGCCTACCACCAGCAGTACCTCGACAGGAACCCGGCGGGCTACTGCGGTCTGGGCGGGACGGGGGTTCGTGTTCGGTGATCGTCGCGCTGGTGAGTTCAGCTTCAGGGAACACCTGGAGCTGATCAGGACAGGGCCCGGCATGTACGGCCTGGCCGGCTCCTACGGCAACTGCGTGACCAGCTACGCACTTGTGGCCTCGTCGGCTCCGCCTTCCGATGCACCGACGGAGACCGCCAGGTAGCGGAACTCGCGGAACTCTCCACCTGCTCCGCTCGGCTCGGAGTACGTCTCCCACTTGAGGGGGTACGTGCCTCGCAGAGTGCAAGTGTTCGGCTCATAAGTCCCCTCGGCCCAGAGCAGCGTCCCGGCGAGTCCTCGTCCGTGGTGAATCCGGAAGTCATGATCCCGAGTGCGTCGACGGCCTGGGCCCGGCGGAGTCCACAGTGACGCCTCGTTGGACAGCATGAGGGCAAGACCGTTCTGATCGGGTCGACGGCAGAATCGCTCCAGCCTCGCTATGTCACGAACGAAGTGCAGACGGGCAAGGTCGGTGGCGCCATGCGCTTTCAGAGCGTAGTCCTCGACCGGAGTGCCGGCCTTGCCGGTCCAGCCTCGGGTGAAGTACTTGAATTCGATCGCAGTGCGGCCCTCAGGCCCGAGGCACAGGAGGTCCAGATACTCGGTCTTACCGGGCCCTCGCTGCGGCACCTCAAGCCGCGAGTGCACGTCCGGCGCCAGCTCCCAGAGGACCCGGGCAAAACTGTGCTGAAGGTCGGCTTCGGAGTGGAAGACCGGCCTGTGCCGGGACAACTCCGCCATGACGTCGTCGAGTGAGACCCGTCCGGCAATGATTCTCATGGGATCCGTCGTCGCCATAGTCACGGTGCCATTGAAATGGCCGTTCGCCTCAGCTCTCAAGCCCTGCCGACGTCATGCACGGCACCGGCCGCTTTCGAAAATGAATGGCTGGCGGGGATCCAGGAGCCCCACTCTGTACGTCATGGACGAACCGCAACACAGGATCCGCGCACTGCACACGGCATCCACGATCACCGTCTATCAGGCGTACGCCCCGGAAATCGGCCTGCCCGCCGTTCACGAGGGCCGTTTTCCCGCCGTGTGGAAGCGCGACAGGATGACACGGGTCTTCAAGCCGCGTTCACAGACCCTTCCGCGGCAGTGGTGGCACGCAAGGGATCGCTCGCTGGGTTGTGGGGAGGCTCTGCGCAGTCAGTCGAACGCCACGACCAAGCGGACTCCGTCGTCACCGAATCGGCCGGCCAGAGCCTTCATCACAGCGAAGACGTGCGGCCACTGAGTCTCCGAACCCAAGACAGCGCCCGCGGTCAGTGGTTCGTAGACACAGACCAGATCGTCGGTGGACCACTCAACACGTTCTGAAGGGTTGCGACCCTCCAGAGGCGGCAGGCCCACCAGGGACACGAACTCCGACGGCCACTGATGGGATACCGGTTGGCGGTGCAGTATCGACGGCAGCGACTTCTTGTACCAGGTCACGCGGCCGACGAAATGCTCAGGCCCGGTCGCGGGATCGAGGGAAGCAAGCTCGTCCCAGCTGACCCAGCTCGCAGCGTCCATCTCACCCCGCTCGATCCAGGAGCCCAACTGCAAGCGCATACCGCTCGACAGATCAGCGGGAAGACCACGACCGGGTGCAAGCGGCGGGAAGCCCGCGTAGTTGCGTACTCCGAAGAGAAGACCGAAGGCCGTGTAGTCGGTCTCGTCATACAGCGGCCACAGATCCATGGCAGCCACCCATGGCTCGCCGTCGTAGTCGTCGGTGCCGGCATAGGTATGACGAAACTCGATCCCGCCGTATATGTCCGTGCCCATGACGGCGCACCCTAACGGCCTTGGCCTGCACGACGCACATCACCATAGAAGATCAGCGACAGAGCGAGTCCGCGTCCCGCTTGATGCGCAGCCTGCCGCAGCCCCGGCCCTCATGTCGATACCAGTCAAAGGTCTGCGGACGAGGCTTGACATGGGTCATCAACCACTTTCACGGACTCCAGGGGCTTGTACCTGCTCCCTGGCTTGTATCAACTCTGTTGGGTGAAACCGCCGGAGTGTGGATCATGGCTGCGTGACGAAGTGGACGAAGAACGCGCCTCCGGTCGAACAGCCAGGTCGTGAGCCGGAGCTTTCCGCGTACCAGCAGGCGATGCGGGAGAGGATCCTCGCGGCTCCCGTAGTGCCGGCCCCCGAGCCCTGGCGGCGCATCGCGTACACCTCGGTCGGCGGCCTTCTCGGGATCGGCTTCGCCTCGCACCCCGACACCGGCGAGGACTTGGTGGAGGTCGTCTCGCACGACGGGCTCGGTCTTTTCGACGCCGTCACGGGGGAGAAGATCGCGCGGGACCGTGACCCGGACACCGAGGACGGCAACCGCGACGCGGATCCCGCTCTGCGGTGTCCTGGATTGGGACCGGTCGCGGGAAGCAGGGTACGCATCGCCGGGCTTTTCGGAGGAGGACTGCACACCACCAGCGGAGACGGTTGGAAGCTGGAGGTCGTTGCCCCGACCTGGCCGAACGAGCGTGTCCTGCTCTCTCGCGACGGCGGTCTGCCGCACTCCGGACCGCACGGGGAGCGCTGGTGGCACATCTTCCACTCCCACTACTCCGAACTCCGCGCCGCTGGATTCTCGCCCTCCGGGCAGACCCTTGCCGTAGCGACGAGCAGCGACCTGTCCCTGTGGACTCGCGGCACCGGACACACCCGCAGTGCCGGCGGCTGATGATCAGCTGGGAACTGGGAGCCGAGGTCGTCGGCAACAGGGGGCGCGGCCCCGCTTGCTCTGCGAGCGCGTCAGTTCCCTTCGCCTCTTGCTATCCCCCGGTGAAGTAATCGTACGGTGCCACCGAGACTGTTTCCGAGACCGCGCGTTCGTCATCCTCGTCGGCTTCAGGGTCGAGGTCACCTGCCCACAATGAGTGCATGGACCACACGGAGAAACCGACGTGAAAGTCGTGGCCGATGTCCGAGGGCGTACTCGTGTGCCCCAGGGCATGGAGATCCGCGACGACGTCATCCAGGAAGCGATGGGTCAATTGAACCCCGCCATAGTGCACTTCGGTATCGCCGCCTTCACCGCTGTAGCGGATCTCAACGAGTTCGACCGTCTCGTCCGCCGCATATGTGATCACCAGCGTGGGTGAGGTGGTGTAGACGGCCCGCCGGCCGCCGGGACCGTGATACGGCGGACCGATGCGCGCTTCGACCCGCGAGCGTTGATCGCCGATCTTGACGAGGTCGATGCCGAGCCCCGGGGTGATCTCCATGCCGGCCATCCTGTCAGGGAAGGCGAGCCGTCGATGATCCATCGGTTGGGGCAGGTAGATCAGCCCCTCGGCTGCTTGCCCTGCAAGGGTCTGTGAACACGGCTTGACGTGGTTCATCAAGCCGCGTTGACAGACTCCTGTGCGTCGCAGACCGCAGCCGCAGACAGGTGCGCCACGATCCATCCGCGCTCGCGGACAGGCCAGCCGCTGTGCAGACCCTTCAGATCGAGCACGGATCGAGTCAACCTTCGTGGCTGTGACTTGGACAGTCAGGCACATGGGCATGTTTCCCTGCTGAGCAACGGGGGTGGGGGAACGATGGCACACAAAAAGTCGCTGACGTCACAGTTGGTCCAGGCCTACCGGGATGCGCAAAAGGCCAAGGAAGCCGAAGCCAAGCGCCAACAGCAGCTAGCGGAGCGGGCGGCACGCGCGGCCGAGCAAGCGCGGAAACGACGGGAGCGGGAACGCGCGCGTCAGGAGCGAGAGCAGGCTCAGGAGTGGACCCAAGCGCAGAAGGCCGCAGAGCGTGAGCGCTTGGCGCAAGCGCGAGCCGCTGAGCAAGTTGAGCGTGGCTTGGCTAAGCGAGAAGCAGAGCGAGCCCGGCAGGCTGAGGCGAAGAAGAAGGAGGCACAGCGGCAAGCAGCTGGCCAGGAACGCCTTGCCAAGCTGCAGGCCGTCCAGGAGATGCGGGCCGAGGCCGAGCAGCGAACGGCAGACCTAAAACAGAGGGTCGTGGAGCTGAACTCCGTTCTGTCGTTCCCGCACGCACCGTCGCTCGCGCTGCGGAAACAGGTAGAAGCCGCTTTGCTTCAGAGTGACCCCGAGGCACTCACCGACGCGGTAGAGGCCGCGTTGATCGAGGCTGCGTACCCTGCGGGCCTGCGCGACTCGTGGCGATGCGCGTTCGTCCCAGAGACACGAGAACTGCTCTTGGAGGTGGATCTCCCGGGACAGTCGGTCGTGCCCACCGCTGCTTCGTACCGGTACAAGGCATCAACTCCACCAGCAGTGGCTGTCCTGCCACGCAAAGAGGCCGAGATCAAGCAGATGTATCGGTTGCTGATCGCCCGCCTGGCCCTACGCGCCATCAATGAAGTGTTCACGCTGACCCCAGCAGCCTTGGTCGACATGGTCGCTTTCAACGGTCATGTAAACGCGAAGAATCGCGCCACCGGCAAAGCAATCCGCCCTTGCCTCATCAGCGTGCGGGCGACCAGGGAGACCGTGAACGACCTGGTTCTGGATGAGCCTGAGCTCGACCCGGTCGAATGCTTGCGGCACCTCAACGCTGTCGTCTCTCAGCATCCCTACGATCTCGAACCCGTCCGGCCCGTCGTCACCTTCGACCTGACGAAGTACAAGTGGGGGCCGGACATAGACGTCGTCTCCGGACTCGACCACCGCCCCGACCTCATGGAACTCGACCCGATCGCATTTGAGCACCTCGTCCGACGGCTGTTCGAGGCCATCGGCCTCAAGGCTTGGGTGACTCAGGCCTCCCGCGACGACGGCATTGACGCCGTCGCCACCAACGAGGACCCCATCGTGGGCGGGCTGTGCATCATCCAGGCGAAGCGCACCCGCAATGCCGTACCAGCCGATACGGTGCGCGCTCTGGCCGGCGTCATGCACGACAAAGCCGCAGCGAAGGGGATCATCGTCACCACCGCGTGGTTCGGGAAAGCCAGCAAAGATTTCGCCTACCGCACCGGCCGCATGGAACTCATCGATGGCCGCGGGCTCAAAGCTCTCCTCCTGGAGCACCTAGGGATCGATGCCCTCATCAGCCTGCCCAAGACCCCACCCGGATGGGAGACCCGTGACCAACGCTGATCGCTGAATCGGAGTGCTCTGGGCTGCTGCCCGATTGAAGACCCCAACGGTCTGTGAGCGAGGCTTGACATGGGTCATCAAGCCGCGTTCACAGCCTTCAGAGGCATACGTCTGAGCCTGGTCCAGCTGGACAATGATCAGGTTGGCGGTGCTGGGGTAGCTGGGAGGCAGAGTTGAGTGTCACGGGCGTATGGGTGGTCGGCGCGGTGCCCGACGAGAAGATACGTGGTTTGCTGAGCACTGCGGGTCAGGAATCGTCGTTGACACCAGGGACGGTGCCCGGCGATGTGCCCGGGGGGCTGGCTTGGTGGCGGGGCAAGGCGCAGGAATCCCTGTTCAGCGCGTCGACGACCGCGCCCCGCAGTTGGAGAGCTGACGATGACGCCTATCGGCTGAGCGCCTTCATCGACTCCTGCTACGACGACTCCGAGCACGCGGAGTCCCTGCGCGACGCCATCATGGACCAGTTTCCGCCCGATGCCGAGGAGGGCCTGTTCGCGGCCGTGGCCCGCAAGGCCAGCCCCTTTTCAGCCTTGGCCTACGCCCTCGGTCCCGATGCGGTAATGCGGCTGCCGGGCCGGTTCGGCGACTTCCTTCTCGACCCCGAGCAAGTGCGCACCCAGCTACCTGCGGCTGAGGAAACCCTTGCCCTGACTGGGGTCAGGAGGCGCGACGTGGTCGAGCGAATCCACGCGTGGATGACCGGCTTGGGCGACGATCCCGACCACGACGCGGACGAGTTGCTTGACGGCCCCCTGCGCGTACTTCACCACGCCATCAGCACAGGCCAAGGAGCGGCCGGCCACGTCCGCTGGTACTGACGGAGCGAGCAGCCCAGAGCGGGCGGGCGTCCGAACGCACTCCTGCGCACAGGTCCGCGCCACCTGGCTGAAGAAGTTTGTGAGCTCAGTGGTTCTGGATTTGTCTGAGTTGATGGTTTACCGGGCTCTGCGGGACGTGTCTGCCTCGGTCAACGGGGAGCAGCGGGCCCGGTGGGAATGCTGCAGGTAATATCCGCGAACGCTCAGGCCTGTTCGGGCTGTTAAACCATGTGGGTGGGGGAGTTCTCGATGTCGTTTCGGCTGCGTGCTGTCCGCGCGTTCGCGTTGCTGGTCGGCTTCTTTCTGATGGGCACAGTGCTGCTGTCGGCCATGGCGGTGCTCGACTGGCTGCTGATGACACGGCTGTTCACCGCGCGGGCGGCCTGGCTCGAAGGCACGGTCCTGACCGTCACCGTCCTGCTGGCGGCCGCGATCGTGCGGGGTATGTTCGCCTTTCTGCGAGCGGGACGTCTGGGCCCGGTGCCGCACGCGGTGGCGGTCACTCCTCAGGACCAGCCCGAGCTGTGGGAACACATACGAGTCGCTGCCGAAGTGACGGGGCAGCGGCTGCCGGATGAGCTCTACCTGGTCGCTGAGGTCAACGCGGGTGTTACCGAACAAAGCCGCCTGCTGGGGCTGCTGCCCGGGCGACGCCGTATGCTCCTCGGTCTGCCGCTGCTCGCCGGGCTGACCGTTCCCCAGTTGCGTGCCGTCCTCGCCCACGAGTTCGGGCACTACGCGAACCTCGACACCCGGCTCGGCGGTGTCACGATGCGCGGCCGGGAAGCCGTAGTCCACACGGTGGAGGCCTTCCAGGAGGGCAGCACTCGGCTGCACTACGTGATCGGCTCCCTGTACATCGGCTACGCCCGGATGTTCCTGCGCACCTCGCAATCCGTCGCCCGCCACCAGGAGTTCGCCGCCGACCGGATGGCCGCCCGGTACGCGGGGCGTGACACAACGGCCGCCGCCCTGCGCATCATTCCGGTGCTCGACGGTGCGTACGCCCACTACCTGGAGACGTACGCCGGGATGGGCAGGTCGCAGGGAGCGCTACCGCCCGTGGGCGAGGTGCACGGCGGTTTCCGCCGGTTGCTCGCCGCCCGTACCGGGGAGCGGCTCGCTGAGCTCTCCGGCGGGCAGCGTCCGCCGCGGCCACACCCGTACGATTCGCACCCGCCGACAGCCGAACGGATCGCCCTGATCGAGAAGCTGCCCACCGACGACCGGCCCTCTGAGCCGGCCAATGGTTCGGCCGCACTGACCCTGCTGCACGACACCGACCGGGTGTTCGCTGCACTGGAGGAACGCACTCTGTCGCAGGAGGCGGCGCACCTGCGGCGGACGAGTTGGGACGACCTCGCCATGGCCCGCGCGGTCGCCGACGCCGAGGGCTGGTCCCGGCCGCTGCGGATCGCCGTGGCCAGGGCGCTTCGCTCATCGGCCCAAGGCGCAGAGGGTACGGTGACCGCACGCCGAGATGCCACGGCCGAGGAGGTGGCGAATGACCTCTTGCCCGACTTGGAGGAGATACTCGACGCGTTCGACCGCGGCCTGCTGTGGACGGATATCGCCGACCGCATGCCCAAGCCGCATCAGGCGTCGCGACTGGTCGGGCCGTCCGCCCGCAACTTCATTCGGCCCAAGATCTTCGATGGGCTCGCGGGCATGGTCCACCTGCACCTCGCCGAGTCCGGACACGCCACACCGGACATCGCCTGGTCGGGGCAGCCTGGACTCTTTCTGCCCGAGTCGTGGGAGAAGGGCATGGACGACGCCATCGACGCGGCCGTCGCCGACACGCCCGACACCACTCCGCTGCGCGCCCTACTCGCCGACCCCCACTGCATGTCCGCATAGCCTCCGGGCTGCCGGGCAATGGAACGATCCGCATCCGCTTCGACTCGACAAAAGTTTTGTGAACGCGGCTTGACATGGATCAAGCCGTCGTTCCTGTGGATGATGTACCGCTGTGGCTGGGGCGCCAAGGAGGGGCAGGAGACCGTGCTGGCTGTCGAGATCAGCCGTGACGGTTTCGACTGGGCGCTGCGCAACGCCTGTCTGTCGGGCTATGCCCGCGGGGTGCATGCCGACCGAGCCACCTGGCAGCGTCAGTTGAAGCGGGCGCCCGCTCGCGTGCAGTGGGACCCCGAGCGGGATCTGCACCAGCGGCCCTTGCCGTACCGATCTCTGCAGCTCGGCCTTTCCGGTGAGGCCGCACAACGCTACGCGGACGAGTGGACGGTCGCCATCCGGGACGTCACACCACTCGCCCACGAGATCCACGCCCTCGTCCGCAGCGGTGACCTGGGCTCAGCCAACCGACTGCTGCCCCAGGAACACCCCTATCCCGTTGAAGGCGCATCTCTTGCCCATCTACAGGGATGACCGCCTGATCCGTCTGTCCGCACTGTGGCAGCGCCAGTTCCCGAAGGGGCCTCCGATCGCCCATGAACTGCGCGCTGCCTATGGGGACCGTTGGGTGCGCTTCCACAGCCTGCCGGACTCTAAGCGCTACCCGGAGACCGAGGACGAGTACGCCATCGTCCTCCACCGGTACAACACGGTCCTGGACGAACTCTTCGCAGGCACCGACGTCTACGTCATCACCGTGGCCTGGTCCTGGGAACCGGGAGGACCGGAACTCCCGCCGGAGCGGCACGAGGTGCACCCCCAGGGAACCCGATGGACGACGTTCGCGTACGACGACGATCCCGACCCCGAACTCCACAGCTACACGCACCTCTACGCCGACCGCCGCCCCTGGCGACGGGGCACGGTCGACGCCGTCCTCCGCGAGGTCGCGGACGACGTACTCAGCGAAGTGATCATCACCGACATCGGACTCAGCCGCATCCACCATCCGTACGACGGCGGCGCAGACGTCATCGCAACAAGTTCCGCAGAACGCGACCGAATGCGTGACAGCCACCATGACTGGCTGCCTCGAAACCCCGCCGGCCTTTGAAACGGCCTTTGAGAAACGGCGATCGGGGAGCGACCAGCCGCTGCCCGGCCGGTATCGCGTCGGCGCCGGAGGCAGCGGAGAAGCAGCCGGCAGTACGGTCCCTGGCACTCGACGACGAGGACGAACTGTGGCGCAGCGATGCGTTCGTTGTCACGGCCCGACTCCCCCGCGCAGTCCCCACTCGTCGAGGCCCGAGTAGATGAGCGCCGTTCGGCCCCGGGGGAAAGGACAGGCACTCGGCCTGCCCGGAGTAGATCGCCACCAATGAGTCTCGTCCCCGCCGACATCTTTCCTTCCGACTACTCCGAGCTGCGAGCCGCAGGCTTCTCACCGTCCGGCCAGACCTCGCCGTGGCGACGAGTAGTGATCTTTTTCTGTGGACCCGCAGGACGGACGACCGTGGCGTCCGCAGTGCCGGGAGTCGGCCGAGGTTCACCCGGAGGGGCAGCAGGAGGCGGAGTCGAGCATCACGGGCGCGTGGATGACCGGCCTGGGTGACGATCCCGACCACGACGCGGACGAGCTTCTTGCCCACCTACGTGGATGACGGGCTGCTCCGGCCCATGGGTCCGCCCGACCGCTAGGCCGGATGCCGTCTTGAGGGTGCGTGCCGGGGCAGGCCGCCACAGGATCCTGCTCATGCGGACATCTGCTGAGATACGGCCCTGCCCTGCTCCGGCGCGGCGCGGTGGTGCGCGTCATGCCATATCCGCGGCTCTTGCCTGCGGTCTGCTGCTGGCCGGCACCGCGGCGTGCTCCGGAGCCGACGGGCACAGGAGTCACGTCGGTGCCCCGGGCGTCAACAACCCCGCCGCGCCCGGCTCCGCCGGCCCGGAAACGGGCCCGCGCCTTCCTGGCGTCGGAAGCCGCATGGGCAGGCGCGTACCGGCCGACGCCCACCAGGTTGTGGTCGTCTACGGCGACGGCACGGACTCCGCCGGGAGCACTGTCGTGCTCTACGAGAAACAGGGCACTGCCTGGAAACGCACCGGCAGCTGGCCTGCGCACAACGGCAGACTTGGCTGGACGACCGACCATCGCATGGACGACGAGCGCAGTCCCGTCGGTGTGTTCTCCCTGACGGATGCGGGAGGGTCGCTCAGGGATCCGGGCAGCCGTCTGCGCTACTGGTACGACGACAATGCTTTCGCCTCCATGATCGAGGATGGCGACGACCACATCCACGACTTCGACTACGTCATCGCCGTCAACTACAACCGGCTCACGGGTGTCCCGCCGTTCGACTGGAGTCGTCCCGATGGAGTGGAGAAGGGCGGCGGCATATGGCTGCACCTGGACCATGGCGACGGCACGTCCGCCTGTGTCACCGTCCCCGAGTCCGGCATGAAGACCCTGCTGCGCACCCTCGATCCCCGCCTTCACCCGGTCGTGGTGATGGGCGACCGTGAGCGGCTGAGCGCCTGACGGCCGGCCCCTGCCCCGCTCCGCTGCCGGTTCGGGGCGGCGCTTCGCCCCGGACCGTGCCGACGCCGCGAGCTGCCCTCTACGGCTGGACCAGGAACAACGCGTCCTCGTCGAGCAGCGTCTCCTTCACCCGGACCGACCGGGACCGGCTCACCCCGGGAAATGTCCGCTACGACAGCGTCTCGGACGACGGCGACGAAGCCGCCGTCACCGTCCCCATGGCGGAGTTCGAAGCCAGGGCCTGCCGGAACACGTGACGCCACCCGCCTTCGGCCGGGCCGAGGCACTCCCGCAGAAACTTGGACCTTCGGCGCTGTGCCCACGGCGCTACGCTGTCGTGGCATGCAGGGGACGCGTCTCGACACCGCTCGGATCCGGGCGGCTCGCCAGCTGATCGACCCGGTGTTTCTGGACACTCCGCTCTATCGCTGTGAGGCACTGGAACCCGGCCTCGGATGCGCGGTGAGCATCAAGCTCGAAACGGCGAACCCCGTCCGCAGCTTCAAGGCCCGCGGCACCGAGGTGGTCACGAGTCTGCTCGCCGAACGGGGGTCGTCGGCCGTGGTGTGCGCGAGTTCGGGCAATCTCGGGCAGGCCCTCGCCTGGTCCGGTCGCGGCCGAGGACTCGACGTGACCATCGTGGCCTCCCGCCATGCGACCCCGGTCAAGCTCGATCGAATCCGCGCCTTGGGGGCCACGCTGGAACTGGTGGACGGCGACCACGAGGCGGCTCGTGAGCGGGCGGTGGCCATCGCGCGCCGCGACGGCATCCGGCTGGTCGAGGACAGCCTGGACATCGAGACCTGCGAGGGCGCGGCGACCATCGGCCTGGAGCTGGTGGACACCGTGCCGTCGTTCGACGCCGTTCTGATCGCGCTGGGCGGCGGGGCCCTGGCCACCGGCGTGGGGCATGTGGTGAAGGCGGCGGCGCCCCATGTCGAGGTGATCTGCGTCCAGCCGCTGGGCGCACCGGCGATGACGCACTCGTGGCGCGGGCGGCGCGTCGTCACCACCGACTCGGCCGACACCATCGCCGACGCCGTCGCCGGCCGGCGTCCCATCCCGGCGGTCCTGGACGACCTCCTCCTGGTCGCCGACGACGCCGTCCTGGTACGGGAGGCGTCGATCGTCGCCGGTATGCGGATGCTCCTCGACCACGCCGGCCTCGTCGTCGAACCGGCGGCCGCGCTCGGCGTCGCGGCGATCCTCGAAGACCGCGACCGTTTCGCCGGCCGGCACGTGGTCACCATCGTGTGCGGCGGCAACGTCGATGTGGACGCCTACCATCGCTGGGTCGGTGCGGGCGGGATCGGGACAGGGCCGGCCGGCCGGCGGTGAGCGGAGCCCGGTGCACGCGCCTGGCCGGGCAGGCTCAGGGGGCTGCCGGGGCGGAGCCGGGTTTTGGGTGCCATGGACTTCCCGAGCGCCCTGCGCGAACGTCGTACCCGCCGTCATGTCAGCCGGCTCGATCTGGCCCTGCGGGCGGGGACCACCCATCGGCACGTGAGTTTCATCGAGTCCGGCAGGTCCGTGCCCGCCCGGAACTTGGTGGTGCGCCTGGCCGGGTCGCTGGAGCTGCCGCTGCGGGCGCGCAACGAACTGCTCATGGCCGCCGGGTACGCGCCCCTCTACACGGAGACCTCGCTGGACGACCCGGTACTGGCGCCCGTGCGTACGGCACTCGACCACATCCTGCGCGGGCATCTGCCGTATCCGGCGCTGGTGGTGGACCAGGGGGGCGGCCTGGTCGCCGCGAACACGGCGTTCGACCTGCTCACCGAGGGGGCCGCCGCCGAGCTGGTGGGACCGGGCACGAACGTCTACCGGCTGGCGCTGCATCCGGACGGGCCGGCTTCCCGTATCGGCAATCTCGCGGAACGGGCGCGGCACGTCCGCGCCCGGCCCGGGCATCTGGCGGAGCTGCGGGCGGAGCTGGCCGGGTACGTTCCCGAACCGGGGCCGTCCGACGGCGTGCTCGGCTTCGCGGTGCCGCTCCGTCTGCGGTCCCCGTACGGTGAGCTGCGTCTGATGACGAGCGTGACGACGTTCGCCACCGCCGTCGACGTGACGCTCGCCGACCTGAAGCTTGAGGCGTTCCTGCCGGCCGGTCCGGCGACGGCGACGGCTCTGTCCCGGGCGGCCGGAGCGGCGGCCGGAGCGAGGGGCTGCGCCGCCGTGCGTCAGGCTCCCGGGAACATGTAGTCGGTCCTGATCCGGCACGTCACCGGTCCGGGTGGACACCGTCTCCCAGCCGAACTGCTGCGCACCAGATCCTGCGGTGCCCCGCGGAGACCGGCAATTCCCCGCGGGGAACGCGTGGACGAGCCGTCACGCCCGCCCGTCGTCCGCCACCGCGTAGCCGGGCACGGACGGCCATCGGACCGTCAGGACCACCGACTCCTCCTCCGCGAACCATGAGTGGTCGACTCCGCGGCCCCATACGACGTAGTCGCCCTGTTCTTCCAGCAGGACGCTGCGGCCAGGGAGTTCGACGCGGAAGCGGCCGCTGACGAGGACCAGGAGGGCGGTGCGTTCCTCGCCCTTCACCCACTGCGCGCGCTCATCGCCCCGGGGGTGGACGCCCCACTTGATCTCCACGTCCTCGCTGTGGCGCGGATCGCCGGCATCCTTGAAATGCCCGAGGAGCCATCCCCGGTCCAGTGGCGCGTCCTTGCCCGCGTTGCCCACGTACACACGGTCGTTCACAAGCCCTCCCTGCTCCCCTCCGCCGCGGTCACGCCCCGTGGCGCCGTTCCCGTACTGCCTTCATGAGGTCCTCCATGGCGGACCGGGTCTCGCGGTCGCCCCCGTCGTCGATCGCTTCGAGAGCGGCGGCCGCGGCCTCACGGATCTCATGGGGGAGCCCCTCGGCGGCGGTGAGGCGGTAGGCGGCCCTGCGGCGCGCCACGCGTTCGGCGGCGTCCACCGCGTCGGGGCCGGACAGCGGGAAGACGGCGGCCCGGTATGCCGATATCCCGAGCACCATCATGTCCGCGATCGCGTCGGCGTATCCCAGCGCGGCGGCGTTGCCCTGGCCCTCCTGAACGGCCGCCATGATCCGTCGGCGGGACAGGATCGTGCCGACAGCGCCGCCGCCCGCAAGGGAAAGAGCACAGGTGACCGCGAGGAACGGGCCGTCCCATGCGTAGCCGGTGAATCCTCCGAGGATCGCGAGCGCGACGGTCCAGGCGGCGGCTGTCCTGGCGCTTATCTGCTCGGGTGTGGTGTCCATGACGGCAGTGTCCCAGCGGGTACGGCCGGTACCCGCGCCGGGTCGCGGTCGGGGCCGCGGTAGGAGCCGGCCGGGGCCTCGGTTGGAGCCCGGTCGAGGCCGCGGTCGGGAGCCCGGCCGGGGCCGCGGTCGGGAGCCCGGCCGGGGCCGCGGCCCGGTCGCGGAGCCTCGGCTGCCGGGCTCCGCCGTTCGCCGGGCCGCCTCGCGGTCAGCCCTCCGCGCGGGCGGGCAGCTTCCAGCCGGGGCGGGGGAAGTGGCAGGTGTAGCCGTCCGGGTAGCGCTCCAGGTAGTCCTGGTGCTCGGGCTCGGCCTCCCAGAAGGGGCCTACCGGCTCCACCTCGGTGACCACCTTGCCCGGCCACAGGCCGGAGGCGTCCACGTCCGCGATGGTGTCCTCGGCGATGCGCTTCTGCTCGTCGTCCACGTAGTAGATCGCCGAGCGGTAGCTGAGGCCGATGTCGTTGCCCTGGCGGTTCCTGGTGCTCGGGTCGTGGATCTGGAAGAAGAACTCCAGGAGAGCGCGGTAGTCGGTCTTCTCCGGGTCGAAGAGGATCTCGATGGCCTCCGCGTGTGTGCCGTGGTTACGGTACGTCGCGTTCGGCACGTCACCTCCGGTGTATCCCACCCGGGTCGCCGTCACGCCCGGGAGCCGGCGGATCAGGTCCTGCATCCCCCAGAAACATCCGCCCGCCAGCACGGCCCGCTGCGTCTGAGCAGTCATCGCGGCCCCTCCAATACTCGTCGGCCCATACTCTCGGGCTGATCACTCGGGCTTCTCGGCCCGCACACCGTCGTCTTCCGGTGCCCACCCTCCTCAACGCGTGCGGGTTCCCGACGATTCCGCGCACCGTACCTGGCCGGCCGGGCGCTGCCGAACGAGCGGGGCCGCCGCAGCACCCGGGTCTCCCGGCCGGGTCAGTGGGTCGGCGGCGGGCCCGCCGCCGGGGCCGGTTCCTCGCCGAGCCCGAGGCTGCAGACGCCGACGGCCTACTGGATCGGACGTGGACGACGGGACGGTGGGACAACGGGGCAACGGAACGGCGGCCCGCGCCGCGGCGCTTACTGGCTGCTACCGGCGCACGGATATTCGGTTGCCGGGGCGCGCTCCTGCGGGCTCAATGGCGTACATGGCCGACATCCATGGCTCGTACGACGAGCTGTTCACCGCCGTGCCCACCGCGCTCGCCGCGCTGCTCGACGACGGCGACCTGGGCGGTGCCGTGGCCGTCTTCGTGGACGGTGAGCCCGTGGTGGACGTGTGGGGCGGGTTCGCCGACGCCGGGCGGGTCCGGGCGTGGGAGCGGGACACGATCGTCAACGTGTTCTCCGTGACCAAGACGATGACCGCGCTGTGCGCGCTCGTCCTGATCGACCGGGGCGAGCTGGATCCGGACGCGCCGGTCGCCCGGTACTGGCCCGAGTTCGCCGCGGCCGGCAAGCAGAACGTGCTGGTACGGCATCTGCTGTCGCACACCGCCGGGCTGCCCGACTGGGAGGGACCGGTCGAGGAGGTGTACGACTGGACGACCGCCACGGCCCGGCTCGCCGGGCAGGCCCCGCAGTGGGAGCCGGGGACCGCGGCCGGGTACCACTCCCTCACCCAGGGGTTCCTGGTCGGCGAGGTGCTGCGCCGGATCACCGGGCGGAGCGTGGGCGAGTTCTTCGCCGCGGAGGTGGCCGGGCCGCTGGGCGCGGACTTCCACCTCGGTCTCGGCCCGGAGGACGACCGGCGGGTGGCGCTGACCGTGCCGCCGCCGGGCAAGGACGAGGACTACGCGGCGAGCGCGCCGGGCCGTGACGCGACCCCGACCGCCGCCACCACCCTCCGCGTCCGGGACGGCAACAGCCTCGCCTGGCGCCGCGCCCAGATCCCCGCGGCGAGCGGCTACGGCAACGCCCGCTCGGTCGCCCTCGTCCAGTCGCTGCTGGCCTGCGGCGGAACCGTCGGCGGGGTTCGGGTGCTGTCCCCCGAGGGATGCGCGCGGGCGCGGGAGGTGCAGTTCGAGGGCGAGGACCGCGTCCTCGGCATGCCGGCCCGGTACGGCCTCGGCTACGGCCTCTTCGGTGGCGCCCTCGGCTGGGGCGGCTGGGGCGGCGCGCTCGTCTGGGTCGATCCCGACGAGCGGCTGGCGATGGCGTACGTGACGAACCAGATGCGCGAGCCGGCCGCCGACAACCGGGGCATCGAGCTGGTCATGGCCGCCCAGGACGGCATCAAGGGACTGCGGGCCTGAGCGGCGGGGGGCGGAGGAGAACCGAATGAGCGGTGGGATCTTTCTCGTCGGCGGGGGCTGGGACGCGCCCGAGGTGTACGCGCCGTTCCTGCGGGCCGTGGGCGGGGACCGCCGTGTCGGGTGCGTGATCGTCGACGAGGGGGACGGCGAGGAGCAGTTCGCGCGGTACGCGGGGGCGTGCGTGCCGGTGCCGTGGGGCGGCTGGTCGCGGCGGTGGCGCGCGGGTCGGTGCCGTACGGCGTGGCGGTCGACGAGAACACCGTGCTGGAGGTGGCGGACGGGTGGGGCCGGGTCGGCGGACGCGGGCGCGTCCATGTCGTACGGCCGACGGACGGCGGCGGCGCGGCGGGTGCGGTCGTACGGTCCTACGCGCCCGGTGAGTCCGTCCCCGTGGGTCAGCCGCCGCTGCCGTAGGGGCGGGTGAGGATCTCCAGGCGGTGGCCGTCGGGGTCGTCGAAGTAGGCGCCGCGGCCGCCGTCGTTGGTGTTGATCTCGCCGGGACGGCTGTGGGACGGGTCGGCCCAGTAGCTGAGGCCGGCCTCCCGGACCCGGGTGAAGATCTCGTCGAAGTCGTCCTCGGAGACCAGGAAGGCGTAGTGCTGCGTCGGGATCTTCCCGGGGGTGTCCATGTAGTCGAGGGTGACGCCGTTCGGCAGGGCTACCGGGACGAACGGGCCGTATTCCGGGCTGACTTGGAGACCGAGGATGTCGGCGAGGAACCTGGCCGACGCGTGCTTGTCATGTGCGGCGACGATGGTGTGGTTCAGGTTCACGGTCATCGTGGGACCTCCTCCCGTCCAACGTACTCCCGATAAAAACCAAGGTAAGGCTCACCTTAGTCGCCCTCCTGTGGCCGACGGCCGCCCTCGCTGTGGCCGTCGTCGCCGTCCTCAGCCTCGCCGTCGGCACCCGTGCCGTACCGCCGGCCACCGTGTTCGACGCCCTTCTCCACGGCGGCGCCACGCCCGACGCGCTGGTCGTACGGTCCCTCCGCCTCCCTCGCACCGAGATCGGCCTCACCGCGGGGGCCGCGCTCGGCCTCGCCGGTGCCACGCTCCAGGCCGTCACCCGCAACCCGCTCGCCGACCCCGGCATCCTCGGCCTGAGCCAGGGGGCGGCGGCCGGGGTCGTGCTCGCCATCGTCCTCGGCGGCTCCGGGTACGGCTTCGGGGCCTACGTCTGGTACGCCTTCACCGGCGCCGTCGTCGCCGCCTGCCTGGTGTACGGCGTCGCGGCGCGGGGACGGGGCGGGGCGTCCCCCGTGAAGCTGGCGCTCGCGGGTACCGCGCTGTCCGCGATGACCGCGGGGGCTACGACCGTCGTCCTCACCTCCAGCTCGGCGACGCTCGACCAGTTCCGGTTCTGGCAGGTGGGGGCGCTCAGCGGGCGGGACGCGGGGACGGTCGCACGGATGCTGCCGTTCCTGGCGGTGGGCGCGGTGCTGGTGCTGTGCTGCGCCCGGGGACTGGACGCGCTGGCGCTGGGCGACGAGACGGCGCGCGCGCTGGGGCATCGGGTGCGGGTGGTCCGGGGCTGCGCGGCGCTGGGCGCGACGCTCCTGACGGCCGCCACGGTGGCGGCGGCCGGGCCCATCGCCTTCGTGGGGCTGGCGGTGCCCCATCTGGCACGGCGGCTGGTCAGGGGTGGGGGCTACGGGCGGGTACTGCCGCTGTCGGCGCTGCTGGGGGCGGGTCTTCTGGTCGCCGCCGATGTCCTTGGCCGAGTGGTACGGGCTCCTGCGGAGGTGCCGGCCGGGGTGATGACGGCGTTGGTGGGGGTGCCGGTGCTGGTGTTCCTGGTACGGCGGAAGGGGGCCGTGACGTGAGGCGCACCCGGGGCTGGGGCCGGGGGGGCAGGGACGCTTACCGGCGCTGACCGGGTGCCGCCGCGCCCACCCGTGCCGCCCCAGCGGCACGACTGCCCGCAGCTAAGAAGCCCCGCAAGGGGCGCGGGGAACTGCGGGGCCACCCCCCACCGGGCCGCAGGCATGGTGCTACGGCCCCACCCCCGTTTTTCCGTCCTCCTCCACCGCCGTTCGATCCTCGTCGCACTCGCGCTTATCGGCCTCCTCGCGGTCGCGATGACCGCCGCCGCCTCCCTCGGCCAGACCTACATCTCCCCGGCCGACGTGTGGCGTACCCTCCGCGGCGCTCCCACCCCCTACGGCCTGGTCGTCAACGAGCTGCGGGTCCCGCGGATCGTGCTCGGGGCGCTGGTCGGCGGCGCCCTCGGGCTTGCCGGGGCCCTCGTGCAGACCGTCACCCGGAACCCGCTGGCCAGCCCCGATGTCATCGGGGTGAGGCACGGCGCCGCCGCCGCGACCGTGCTCGCGCTGGCCACGGGAGCCGTCTCCGCCCCCGGGGCGATGCCGCTCGTGGCCGTCGGCGGCGGACTCGGCGCCGCCGCCCTCGTCTACGCGCTCGCCTGGCGCCACGGCATGCGGCCCAGCCGTTTCGTGCTCACCGGCGTCGGGATCGGCGTCGCCCTGTCCGCCGTCGTCCAGCTGTATCTCACCGACAGCGAGCTGGACGCCGCAGAGCAGCTCAAGCTGTGGCTGACCGGGAGCCTGAACGGGCGGGGCCGGGAGCAGGCCGGGCCGCTCGCCGTCGTACTCGTCCTCGCCCTGCCGGGACTGGTGTGGGCGAGCCGGGCGGCGCGGCCACTGGGGCTCGATCCCGACACCGCCGCCGCCCTCGGCCTCCGTGTCGACCGGGCCCGGCTCGGTCTCACCGTCCTCGGCGTCGTGCTCGCCGCCGCGACCGGTGCCGCCGGGCCGATCGGGTTCGTCGCGCTGACCGCGCCACAGCTGGCCCGGTGGCTCACCCGCACCCCTCAGCTGCCGCTGGTCTGCTCGGCGCTGACGGGCGCGGTCGTGCTGGTGACCGCCGACCTGGTGGCCCGCACCCTGGTGCCTCCGCTGGAGATCCCGGTGGGTGCGCTGACCTCCCTGATCGGCGGCCCCTATCTGCTCCGCCTGCTGGGCCGCGGGCGGGAGCGCTGACTCAGATCGTCGCCGTGTCGATCACGAAGCGGTAGCGGACGTCGCTGTTCACGACCCGGTCGTACGCCTCGTTGATCTGGTCGGCGCTGATGAGTTCGATCTCGGCGCCCAGGTCGTGCTCGGCGCAGAAGTCGAGCATCTCCTGGGTCTCCGGGATACCGCCGATGCCGGAGCTGCTCAGGCTGCGGCGGTTGCCGAAGACGGAGGACAGGAGGATGTGGACCGGCTCCTCGGGGATGCCGACGTTCACCATGGCGCCGTCGGTCTTCAGCAGCGCCAGGTAGGCGTCGAAGTCGAGCGGGGCCGACACCGTGTTGAGGATGATGTCGAAGGTGCCCCTGAGGTCCTGGAAGGTCTTCGGGTCGCTGGTCGCGTAGTAGTGCGTGGCGCCCAGCTTCAGGCCGTCGTCCTTCTTGCGGAGCGACTGGGACAGGACGGTGACCTCCGCGCCCAGGGCGGCGGCGATCTTCACGCCCATGTGGCCCAGGCCGCCGAGGCCGACGACCGCGACCTTCTTGCCGGGACCCGCGTTCCAGTGCTTCAGCGGGGAGTAGGTGGTGATGCCGGCGCAGAGGAGGGGGGCGGCGACGTCGAGGGGAAGGGCGTCCGGGATGCGGACGACGTAGTTCTCGTCGACGACCACCTTCTGCGCGTAGCCGCCGTAGGTGGGCTGCCCGTCCTTGCCGACGGCGTTGTACGTCCAGGTCGGGCCGGAGCCGGTGCAGTACTGCTGGAGACCGGCCTTGCAGTTGTCGCACTCGCGGCAGGAGTCGACCATGCAGCCGACGCCCACCCGGTCCCCCACCGCGTACTTGGTGACACCCGGGCCGACCTCCGAGACGACGCCCGCGATCTCGTGACCGGGCACCATCGGGAAGATCGCCGTACCCCAGCCCTCGCGGGCCTGGTGGATGTCGGAGTGACAGATACCGGCGAACTCGATGTCGATGAGGACGTCGAACTCGCCGACCTCGCGCCGCTCGATCGTGGTCCGCTCCAGCGGGGCCTTCGCGGCGGGCGCGGCGTAAGCAGCAACAGTGGTCATGAGGGGGGCTCTCCTAGAGATGTCTTCGCGCCCGGCTGCCTTCTCACGTCCCGGGCACACTGCCAGCCTCCACCACGCTACGTCCGTCACCCAGCCCCCGCTTCTGCGTACGTCCGCCGTGCCTACCACTGGCGGGGTCAGGTTCCGGTGCGTACGACCGTGAATACTGGATGTATGGAAGACCAGCCCCTGCCCGCCACCTCTCCCTCGACCTCTCCCACCGCCTCCCCGTCCCTGGACCGGCGTGCCGAGCTCAGCGAGTTCCTGCGCACCCGGCGGGCCCGGCTGCGCCCCTCGGACGTGGGGCTGCCCGACTTCGGGCGGCACCGCCGGGTGCCGGGGCTGCGGCGCGAGGAGCTGGCGCAGCTGGCCGGGGTGTCGGTGGCGTACTACACGCGCCTGGAACAGGGCAACGGGCGGAACGTGTCGGCGGAGGTGCTGGACTCGATCGCCCGCGCGCTGCGGCTCACCGACGCCGAGCACGCGCATCTCACCCATCTCGCCAAGGGCAAGCAGCACAAGAAGAAGGCGTCGGGGCGGCCGCAGCAGGTGCGGGCACCGCTGGCGCAACTGCTGGACGCGATGGAGGGCGTGCCGGCGTACATCGTGGGGCGGCGCTCGGAGATCCTGGCCTGGAACCGGATGGCGGCGGCGGTCTTCGGTGACTGGGCGGAGCTGCCGGCCGCGGACCGCAACTGGGCGCGGCTGACGTTTCTGCGCCCCGCCTACCGCGATCTCTTCGTGGAGTGGGAGCAGAAGGCGATCGACATCGTGTGCCAGCTGCGGATGGACGCCGGCTGCTATCCCGACGACACCCGGCTGTCCGCACTGGTGGGCGAACTCTCGGTCAAGAGCGAGGAGTTCCGCCGACTGTGGGCTACCCACGACGTCAAGGAGAAGTCGTACGGGGTGAAGCGGATGCACCACCCGCTGGTGGGTGAGCTGTCCCTGAACTACGAGTCCTTCCGCATGGCCGGCGACCAGGACCAGGCCCTGGTCACCTACCACGCGGAACCGGGCTCGGCGTCGGCCGACGCCCTGCGCCTGCTGGCCAGCTGGGGCAGGGACGCCAACCGGGTCGCCCCGGCCCCCTGAGCGACGGCATGGAGAACGGCCCGCCGGAAGCCGCGCTTCCGGCGGGCCGCTCGCTGGGGTGCTACTCAGCGCCTACGGCTCACTTGGCGTAGTACGCGTTGTAGATGGAGATCGTCGACTTGTTGCCCTTCTTGTCGGCGATCTTGGCGTGGAACGAGATGGCCTTGCCCTTGGCCGGGTTCCTGACGGTGATCCTGCCGTGGCTCACCGTCAGCTTCTTCCAGGTCTGGCCGTAGTCGTAGGACACGTAGACCGTGAGGGACTTGAGGTTGCGGCCCGCGGCCGCGCCCTCGACGGTGACCGGGAAGGTGACCGTCCTGCCTGCCTCGACGCGGCTGTCCTGGCCGGTCTGGGCGCCGAAGTGGACGGTGGAGGCCGGGAGCTGGGCCAGCGGGGTGCTGCTGCCGGGCTTCTTCGAGTGGAAGGTCCAGCTCGCGTCGATCCGGGTGGAGGCGGCGGCGACCTTGACCGAGCGGATGACCGAGGTGGTCAGCTTGTACTCGGAGTCACCGGACGGCACCGTGAACACGCCGTCACCGAAGAGCGGGTCCTTGTTGGAGCCCACCTTGGTGCCGTTGCGGTAGAGGGTGGTGTTCACCGACAGGAAGTCGGAGGACCCGGCGTGCTTGGCGCTGTCGGAGAAGAGCGGGACCACTCCGAAGATCTGGTTGCCGTCCCGGAACAGACCGTACTCGCTGCTCAGATGCGGACCGAAGACGGCCCTGTTGAAGGTGTTCCGGTAGGACTGGCCGGCCTTGTACGTCTTCGGGTCGCCCAGCGTGTAGAAGGCGTCCGCGATCGGCAGGCCCTGGGCGTCGTGGCCGGAGTACTGCGTGACGTCGAAGGCCCACTGGGCGCTGTCCACGGTGGACACGTGGAAGGTGCGCGTGGCCGGCAGCTTCTGCTCCACCGCGTCGCCCATGACGAGGTCGTCGCCGACGATGCCCCACGGGGCGACCGACCCGGTCTTGTTGGGGGCGGAGGCGCCGACGACGTTCTTGACCGTGGCGAGCTCGCTCGTCCTGAAGTGCCGGACCTTGTCGCCCTGGACCTTCTTGACCTGGGCGCTGGTGGCGACGTCGTACTCCTCGCCCGCGCCCTTGGTGAACTGGCCGCTCCAGGTCTGGGTCAGACCGCTCACCTCGCCGCCCAGCGGTGCGACCCGGATCTTGTCGAAGCTGTCGAAGCCGACCCCGAACCCGACGCCGGCCGGGTCGTACATGTAGTCGACGGTCGCCGAGTGCGGGGTGGCCTGGGCGTCCGGCACGGTGATGTCGGCGGACTTGGTGGTGCGGGCGTCGATGGTGAGCGTGAGGTCCTTGGTGACGCTCAGCTTCGGGTTGACCAGCCAGTCGAGACCGCCGTCGAAGGTGGTGAAGTCCTTGGCGATCCAGGCGTCGAGCAGGTACGTGCCCTTCGGCACCCGGATCGTGGCGGTCCCGGTGTCGGAGGGCGGCACCAGGTAGTCGTCGCCGTTGCCGAGGCCCGAGTAGCCCATGAGGTCGGTGCTGTAGACACCGGCCGGATTGCCGTCGCGTCCGATGTGCTTGACGGTGACGCTGTACGACTGCACCTCACGCTGGACCGCGGCCGCCGTGCGGACGCTCTGGCCGCCGCCGGTCGCCGTCACGTACGCCGAGTAGGCGCCGTCGAGGGTGCCGCCCAGCTTGGTGTTGACGGTGAGGTCGACGGAGGCCTTGCCGCCCGCCGGGACGGTCACCTTGGTCGCGCCCAGCTTGAAGAAGCCGGCCGGAGCCGCCGCGCCCCTGGGGTCGGTGGCGGTCGCCGCGAGGCTGAGGGTGACGTCCTTGGTGCCGAGGTTGCGGTAGGTCAGCTGCTTGGTGACCGGGGTGTCGTCGGTGTGCGGCCACTGCTGCACACCGAAGCTCACCGACGACGGGTCGGCGATCACGGTCTGCTTGATGGCCTTGTCGACGGCGATCCGTCCCGAACCCTGCTCGAACGGCGTGTACTTGCCGCCCTTCGCGGAGCCGGTCAGGGCCGCCTTCAGCTCCTGGAAGCCCCAGTCGGGGTGTTCCTGCTTGAGGATGGCGGCGGCGCCGGCGACATGCGGGGTGGCCATCGACGTACCGGAGATGGTCAGGTAGCCGGCCGGGTTCTCGCCGACCTCCTGGTCGATGACGCTGCCCTTGGCCGCGGCCGCGGTGATGTCGACGCCCGGTGCGGTGACGTCCGGCTTGATGCCGCCCTCGGCACTGGGACCGGTGGAGGAGAAGTCGGCCAGCTTGTCGTTGCCGTCGACGGCGCCGACGGTCAGCGCGTCGGCCGCGCTGCCCGGCGAACCGATCGAATCGGGGCCCTCGTTGCCCGCGGCGATCGCGAACAGGATGCCCTTCTGCTCGGAGAGCTTGTTGACCTCCGCTTCCAGCGGGTCGATCTCCGGAGTGTCGTAGCCGCCGAGGCTGAGGTTGACGACGGAGGCGCCCTCGGCCGCCGCCCACTCCATGCCGGCGAGGATGCCGGAGTCGTCACCGGAGCCGGTGTCGTCCAGGACCTTGCCGTTCAGGATCTTCGCGCCGGGCGCGACACCCGTGTACTTGCCGTGCGACTTGGCGCCGGTGCCGGCCGCGATGGACGCGACGTGCGTGCCGTGGCCGAAGTGGTCCATGGCGTCGGCGGCGGTGGTGAAGTTCTTGGACTCGATCACCTGGTCCTTGAGGTCCGGGTGGGTGGTGTCCACACCGGTGTCCAGGACGGCGATCTTCACGCCCTTGCCGTTGTAACCGGCGGCCCACGCCGTGGGGGCGCCGATCTGCGGCACGGACTTGTCCAGGCTGACCTTGCGGACGCCGTCGAGCCAGACGTGCGCGATGCCGGAGGCGGCCTTGTCCCCGTTGGTGACGGCGTCCCACAGCTCGGGCGTGTCCTTGACCGGGGTCTGCACGGCGTCCGCGTTCAGCGCCTTCAGGCTGTGCCGCAGGGTGCCGGCGTCCCGGACGTCGGCCTTGGTCGCGGTGGCGGCACCGCTGTAGCCGACGATGACCTTCAGGCCGTTCTTCTGCGCCTTACGGGTCGCGGCCTTGTTCAACTCGGTGACGTCGAAGAGCCGTTGGTCCAGCTTGCCGGAGGCCACCAACTGGACGGCGTCACCGGGGACGACGAGGGTGTGCCCGCCCGCCTTGCTGATCCGGAAGGGTATGTGCTGGCGCCCTTCGGCCCGCTCCAGGCCGACGACGCGCCCCTTGGCGTCGAGGGCGACCCGGTCACCGGTGATCAGGGTGACGTGGTGCTTTGCGGTGAGCGAAGAGGCGGCCGCGGCCGTGGCGGCGCGCGGTTCCGGCTTCGCCGAGGCCGGGCTGGTCATGCCCGCGGCGAGCGCGACGGCCGCCGCCGTGGCCACCGTGGCCGCGGCGGCTCTTTTCACTTGTCTGCGCAAGACTCCCCCTGGGAGACGGTGTCCCGGGTGAATTCCCCGTTCACCCGGCCGGGGGAAATCCCGTACGCACATGCGTCAACCCCCCGGAACACGGAGTATGCCGGGGGGTGATCAGCGGGCTCAATAGATGAGAGACCGGTAAGAGGAGTGCCTGAGAACTGTTACGCGCCGGGGCGGACACCGTTACACAACCGCGCGGTCGCACAGGGCACTCCGGTGTTATGCGCCCGCGTTCTCCTTGACGGTGATCTTGCCCTTGCGGATGGTCGCGAGACGCGGGGCCTTCTTCGCGATCGCGGAGTCGTGGGTGACCATGATGAAGGTCAGCCCGTGCTCCTTCCACATGCGCTCCAGTACCTCCATGATCTCGTCGCGCATGCCCTCGTCGAGGTTGCCGGTGGGCTCGTCGGCGAGCAGCACCTTGGGCTGCTTGACCAGGGCCCGGGCGATGGCGACGCGCTGCTGCTGGCCGCCGGACATCTCGCCGGGCAGATGGCCGAGGCGCTCGCCGAGACCGACCGACGTCAGCGCCTCGGCGGCGCGTTCACGCCGTTCCTTGGTCTTGACGCCGAGCGGGACGAGGGCGGTCTCGACGTTCTCCTGGGCGGTGAGCGTCGGGATCAGGTTGAACGACTGGAAGACGAAGCCGATGTTCGCGCTGCGGACCGAAGTGAGCTTCGCCTCGGAGAGCTTGGCCAGGTCGGTCCCGTCGAGGACGACTTCACCGGAGGACGGGCGGTCCAGGCCGCCCAGCATCTGGAGCAGCGTGGACTTGCCGCCGCCGGTGGGGCCCTGGATGACCAGGCGGTCGCCGTCGGCGATGGCGAGGTCGACCCCGTCGAGAGCACGGACCGTGTCCTTGCCCCGGGTATAGACCTTGGTGACGTTTCTGAGTTCGTACATGGTGGCTCCAGGAGGTATATGGGGTGGGGCGGTCGGTTGTCGGCTGCGGCTGGGTGGGGGCTGGTCGCGCCCGCGCGGCGGAGCCGCATATCGGATACAGCCCCGCGCCCCTTACGGGGCGCCTTGGCTGCGGGCAGTCGTGCCGCTGGGGCGGCACGGGTGGACGCTGGGGGTACACCCTCTGGGGGGGCACCCCGCAAGCGCGGGCGAGCGACACCCCCGCCCAGCCCCCAGCCGACGTCAGCTACTCGACCCGCCGCAGCGCGTCCGCAGGCCGCAACCTGGACGCACGCCAACCGCCGAACGCGCCCGCGATCAGGCCGCCGGCCACCGCGAGGCCCACCGCCAGGACGATCGTCGTGACACTGACCGGGGCCGTGAGGGCGACCTCCAGGGTCTTGGCGGCCTGCCGGCCGGGACCGCCGAAGCCGCCGCCACCCGGGCCGCCGCCCGCGTTGCCACCGCCGCCGCCGCCGAGGGACGCCTGCAGGGTGGGGCTGATCGAGGTGACGACGTACGCGCCGGCCAGGCCGAGCGCGATACCGAGCGCACCGCCGACCAGACCGTTGACCATGGCCTCGCCGATGACCTGCCGGGTGACCCGGCCGGACTTCCAGCCCAGCGCCTTCAGCGTGCCGAACTCACGGACGCGGCGGGAGACCGCCGAGGAGGTGAGCAGGCCGGCGACCAGGAAGGCGGCCACGAGCACCGCGATGGACAGCCACTTGCCGACGTTGGTGGCGAGCGAGGACGCCGTGGACAGCGAACCGGAGACGGTGTCCGCGAGGTCGGCGGAGGTGGTGACCGTCGTACCCGAGACGTTGCTCTGGATGGTCTTCTTCACCGAGGAGATCTGCTTGGAGTCGGTCGCCTTGACGTAGATCGTGGTGACCTTGTTCTTCTCGTCGGCGAGCGTCTGCGCCTGCTTCAGCGGCATGTACAGGTTGGCCGCCGCGTCACCGCTGTCGGCCGTCGCGATGCCGATGATCGTGAACTTGACCTTGTTGATGGTGACGGTCGAACCGACCTTGTACTTCTTCTCCTTGGCGTACGCCGAGTCGGCGACCAGCACCTTGGCGTCCGTCTCGGTGGACTTGAAGGTACGGCCGCTGGTGATCTTCGACGAGGTCAGCGGGCCGATCTCGGTCTGGGTGACGTCGGTGCCGTAGACCGTGTACGAGTTGACGTCGAAGTTGGCGCCACCGCCCTGGACCTCGCCCTGCGGCTGGCCGTTGCCACCGCCGCCGAAGCCGCCGCCGTTGCCGCTGCTGCCGGAGCCCTGGTTCTGCTGGAACTGACCCCGGGTGAACTGGCCGCTGATCTTGACCACGTTGAGGTTCAGCCCGCCGACCGCGGTCGCGACGCCCTTCTGGTCGCCGACCTTGGTGACGGTGGTGGAGGCGAGGGTGGTGAAGCCCTGCACCATGACACGGTCACTGCTCTGCGTGCTCGACGAACCGTTGTTCTGCGCGTCGAAGTTGAAGCGGGGCCGCTGGGAGGCGCTCGTGGTCGCCGACGCGGCCTTGGTGACCGTCATGTCCGTACCCAGGCCGTACAGCGACTGGAGGACCTTGTCCTGGGCCTTCCCCATGCCGTTGGACACGGAGTTGACCACGATGACCAGTGCGATGCCCAGCGCGAGGCCGGAGGCGACGACGAGAGCCGCCTTTCTGCGGCGGCGCAGTTCGCGCCTCAGGTAGGTGAAGAACATGACCGCACGGTAGGGACGCACCGTGATGGCTCGATAAGGCCTAAATAAGAGATGCATGAGAAGGCTGTACAGAAGCCAGGAACAGCCCCGCACCGGGCTGTCAGAGCGCGCGGAGACCCCGGCCGGGCGGGGGAATCACCGGCCGGGGCGGCTCGACGGCTGGACGCCGTTTCCTCAGCGCTCGCCGAGGAGTACGTCCGCGGCGCGTTCGGCGAGCATCGTGACGGGGGCATGGGTGTGCGCCCGTACGAGGCTCGGCATCGCGGCGGCGTCCACCACCCGCAGACCGCTCACGCCCCGGACCGCGAACGACGGGTCGACGACGGCCTGTTCGTCCGTGCCCATCCGGCAGGTGCTCACCAGGTGGTGGATGCTGCCGCCGGTGGAGCGGATGTACGCGGTGATGTCGTCGAGGTCCTCGGAGAGCGCGCCGTCCGTGAGCGGCTTGCCCAGCCACTGCGCCAGGTCCGGCTGGCGCAGGATCCGCTGGGCCGCGCGCACGCCGGCCACCAGGGTCCCCAGGTCCTCCCCGGCCTCGTCGCTCAGGTAGCCGGGGTCGATCAGCGGGGCGTCGTACGGGTCGGCGCTGCGCAGGGTGACGGTGCCGCGGCTGTGCGGGCGCATGAGGATGACGCCCAGGGCCATGCCGTGCGCGGCGGGCCGCTGGTGTTCGCCCAGCGGCACCACGAGGTGGACGATCTCGATGTCGGGGGCGTCCAGTTCCTCCCGGGTGCGCAGGAACAGCAGCGCCTCGGAGATGATCGAGTCCAGGGAGCCGTGGCGGTCGCGCAGGTACTGGCCGATCTGCTCGGGCGAGGTGCCCGAGCCGGGCGACCAGAAACCCTGTGCCTCGAAGGCCAGCGGCACGAGCAGATGGTCCGTCAGGTCGCGGCCCACCCCCGGCAGGTCCCGCACCACCGGGACGCCGTGCGGGGCCAGTTCGGCCGCGGGGCCCACGCCGGACCGCAGCAGCAGGTGCGGGCTGCCGACGGCGCCGGCGGAGAGGACGACCTCGCGTTCGGCGCGCAGGGTCTCGATGCCCGACTCTCCTTCGACCTCGATCCCGACGGCCCGCGTGCCCTCGAACAGCACCCGGCGCACCAGCGTGTCCGCCAGCACGGTCAGGTTGGACCGCTCCCGGGCCGGCGTCAGGTAGGCGTCGGCGGAGCTGTGCCGCAGGCCCTCGCGGTGGGTCGCGCGGGCCAGGGCGTAGCCCTCCTGGACCTCGGCGGCCGGGGTGTGCCCGAGGCGCGCGCAGGCGTCGACGAACGCGGGGGTGACGGGGAGCGGATAGCGCAGTCCGGACAGGCTGATCCGCTGCTCGGCGCGGTCGAAGTAGGGCTGCAGGTCGTCGTGGCCGAAGCCGTCCAGGCCTGCCCGGGCCCAGCCGTCGTAGTCCGCGCGGTGGCCGCGGGTCCACAGCTGGGCGTTGATCACCGAGGAGCCGCCGACCGCCTTCCCGCGCGGGATGGGTATCGCGCGGTCGGCGAGACCGGGCTGGGGCACCGTGCTGAAGTTCCAGTCCAGGTCGCCGCCGAACAGCCGCGGGAAGAGGATCGGCACCTGGACCTCGGGGCGGGTCCCGGCGGTCGCCGTGCCGGCCTCGACGAGGAGCACCTGTGCGGTGCCGTCCGCGCTGAGCCGGTCGGCGAGCACGCAGCCGGCGGAGCCGGCCCCGACGATGACGTAGTCCCAGCGGCTCACCGGGCGACCGCCTCTCGGCCCTGGGCGGTACCGGCCGGGGGCGTGGTCAGGCCCCAGGTGGTGCTTTTCCGGCGGGGGGTGTCGGCCATGACAGCTCCTTGTGTGTGCGGTGGCTGGGTGACTGCCGCGTGACTGGGCGGACGGTGTGTCAGCGCGCGGCGGAGGCGGAGGTGGAGGCGGTGACCTGCTCCGTCGCGGGGGCCGCGGCCGGGCGGGCGCGCAGGACGTGCCGGAGGAGGGCGAGGCCGGCCAGGAGCACGACCAGGCCGCAGACGCCGTTCCAGCCGAAGGCGGAGTACGCCCGCACGCCCAGCCAGGAGCCGGCGCTGCCGCCGAGGAACGCGCAGGTCATGTACGCGGTGTTGAGGCGGGCGCGGGCCTCGGGGCGGAGCGCGAAGATGCGCGCCTGGTTGGCGACCTGGCCGGACTGCATGGCCACGTCGAGCAGGAGCATCCCGGCGCCCAGGCCCACCAGGCCGACGGCACCGCCGATGTGACCGGTCAGCAGCAGGGCACCGGCGGCGATGGCGCCCACCATGCACACCAGGTTGACGGCGTCGGGGCCCTGCTTGTCGGTGCGGCGTCCGGCGATCGGGGTGGCGAACATGCTGGCCGCGCCCACCAGGGCGAGCACGCCGACGGCCGGGGTGCCGAGGTGGTAGGCGGGTCCGGTGATGTACAGCGCGAGGGCGGTCCACGCGGCGCTGAAGGCGGCGAACACCAGCACCTGGTTGAGGGCCGAGCGGCGCAGCAGCGGCTCGGTGCGCAGCAGGCGCACGGGTGCCGCGAGCAGGGCCGGATAGCGCTGGTCGGTGCTGGGTGTGGTGGTGGGGAGCGCGGCGGCCAGGGCCAGGGTGAGGACGAGCACCAGGCCGGCGGCGACCAGGTAGGGGGCGCGCCAGCCCAGCCACTCGCCGAGAGTGCCGGAGAAGGTGCGGGCCAGCAGGATGCCGCCGATCAGGCCGGACAGCAGGGTTCCGGTGACCGCGCCGCGGCGCTCCGGGGCGGTCAGGCCGGCCGCCATGGGGATGAGGATCTGCGGGACCACGGTGGTCAGGCCGACCAGCGCGCTGGCGACGGCGAGGACGGGCAGGGAGGTGGCGGTGCCCGCGAGCACCAGCCCCGCGCAGGTCACCAGCAGCAGGGTGGTGACCAGGCCCCGGTGCCGCAGCCGGTCGCCGAGCGGGACCAGCAGGAAGATGCCGGCCGCGTAGCCGAGTTGGGCGCAGGTGACCACGACGGCCGCGGACTCCGGGGAGACGTGCAGGTCGTCGGCGATGAGCGGGCTGATCGCCTGCGGGAAGTAGATGTTGGCCACCGCGACGCCGCAGGCGACGGAGAGCAGCAGGATCAGGCGCCGGCTCAGCGTCGGCGACGAGGGGGAGGGAGGCCCAGCGGACACGACACACCTCTGGCGAGGAAGGGGACAGAGACAGGGAGGAACAGAGAAGAGGGGCGGAGCCACGGGCTCCACCTGGAACCGTTTTAACCGGTTCCTCGACGGTACCAGTAAAACCGGTTCCGCAGTAGGGTGGTTCCCATGCCCGACACACCCGCGCTCACGGCCGCCCGCTTCCGCAGCGGCGCGGGCCGGATCTGCCTGGACTTCATGCGCACGCTCAGGCTGCGCGGCATGGACGGCGCCACCGAGGAGCTGGACACCCCCGAGGCCCTGACCGCCTGGGTCGCCCAGCTGGGCCCCTATCCCGACGGCGCTGCCGTCCCGGTCCCGGCACCGGACGTGCTCCACGAGGCGCGGGCGGTACGGGAGGCGGTGCACGCGCTGCTGACCTCGGCCCGCTCGTCCGCCGGCCCGGCCGGCTGCCCGCCCGAGGAGCGGGGCCTGCTGAACCGGGCCGCCGCCGCGGCTCCCCCGGTGCCGGTGCTCGCCGCGGACGGCACGGTGACCTGGACCGCCGCGGACCCGGTGGGCGCGGTCCTCGCCGACATCGCGCGCGACGCGCTCGCGCTGGCGACCTCGCCCGCCCTCGACCGGGTGCGGGCCTGCTCCGGACCGCACTGCGCCGCCTGGTTCCTCGACACGTCCCGCCCGGGGAACCGCCGCTGGTGCTCGATGGAGACCTGCGGCAACCAGGCCAAGAAGCAGACCTGGCGCAGCAGGCACCCGAGCCCGGCCGGCAGCTGACATCCCGTCACCCCGGTGGTGCGGCAGCCTCGGCGATCTCCTCCAGGACGCGGGCGCAGGCCACGGCGTCCGCCGGGCCGGCCGGCTCCCCGGCGCCCGTCAGGAACGCGGTCATCGCGTCGCCGGCCGCCGGTGGCCGGTGGACCTCCGTCAGCGTCCCGTCCGCCGTCGCCAGGGTCAGCTCGCCGCCGGCCACCTGGAGCGTGCCCAGCGTGCCCTCCAGGCGCAGCCGGACACCCCCGGGGCGCGACATCCATCCCGCGTGCAGGGCGGCCGGTACCCCGCCCCACTCCAGCAGGGCAGTGCCGCCGGCATCGTCCGGCAGGCCGGCCGGCGGCGGGTGCCGGACGGCGCCGCGGACCCGGAGACCGGCCTCGGGCCGCAGCCAGCGCAGCAGGTCCACGAGATGCACCCCCAGGTCCGCGAAGGCGCCTCGGGCGCCCCACCGCGCATCGCGCATCCAGGCAGCACCGGTACCGGTGAACCGCCCGTCCAGCAGGCCGGGATGGGTGAACCACGCGTCGCACGCCACGAGCCGCCCGAGCCGCCCGTCCGCCACCAGCGACCGGGCCCGGCGCAGCGCGGGGGCCTGGCGCAGGAACATCGCCGTCGTCACCGCCGTACCGGCCGCCGTGAGCCGCTCCGCCAGCTCCCGGGTCTCGGCGAGGCCGACGGCGAGGGGCTTCTCCACCAGGGCCGGGAGGCCGGCCCGGGCCACGGCCGTGAGCAGTTCGGAATGCTCGGCGGTCGTGGCGCAGACCAGGGCGAGCTGCGCGCCGGCGAGCGCGGCCGCGGCATCGGGTACGACGGGCACCCCGCGCAGCCCGGGATGCGGGCCGGACCCGCCGCCCGGCCGGCGTCCTTCGTGTACGGCGACCACCTCCGCGCGTCCGGCCAGTGCGCGAAGGTGGTCGCCCAGGTGCGGGTGGGCCGTACCCAGGACCGCGAGCCGCGGGCGGGGCGGGCCCGGGTCGGGCGCGCAGTCAGCCGACACGGGCGGCTTCCGGTGCGGCGGGGCGTACGAAGCCCCGGTCGACGTAGACCAGCGCCTCCCGCTCGTGGGAGGTGACGCAGTCCAGGACCCGGCCGACCAGCATGCTGTGGTCGCCGCCGTCCACCACCTCGTGCATCCGGCAGGCCAGCCGGACCACCGCCCGGGGGATGCCGGGCAGTCCGCGTTCCAGGGGCTCGGTGTCGCCCGCGGCGAACCGGTCGACACCCGAGGTCGCGAACCGCCGGGCGATCTCCGACTGGTCGTGCGCCAGGACGTTGACCATGAAGTGCCCGGCGACGGCGAACGCGGGATGCGTACTGGCCTTCTTGTCCAGGCTCACCGTCACCAGGGGCGGGTCGAGGGAGAGGGAGACGAAGGAACTCGCGGTGAACCCCCAGCGGCGTCCGCTGTCGTCGACCGTGGTGGTGACGACCACCGGACCGGGGACCCGGGCCATGGCGCGGGTGAAGTCGAGGTCCTCGGCGGCGTTCTCGGCGGCTTGTTCTGCGGCTTGTTCTGCGGCTTGTTCTGCGGCTTCTTCGGCAGCGACGGACATGGGATACGGCGCCTCCTCGGGCGTGGTCACGAACAGTGCTATGGCGGCGGTGCGGTCGGTCAGCCGGCGAGTTCCGCCGTCGCGAAGTGCCGCAGCCAGGCGCGGAACTCCGGGCCGATGTCCTCGCGGCGGCAGGCCAGCCGGACGGTGGCGCGCAGGTACTCCCCGCGGTCGCCGGTGTCGTAGCGGCGGCCGGTGAAGACCACCGCGTGCACCGGGCCGCCGATCCGCGGATCGCGCGCCATGGTGCGCAGGGCGTCGGTGAGCTGGATCTCGCCGCCGCGCCCGGGGCCGGTCTTGGCCAGCACCTCGAAGACGGCCGGGTCGAGGACGTAGCGGCCGATGACGGCGAGGGAGCTGGGCGCCCGGCCCGGCTCGGGCTTCTCGACCAGGTCGGTCACGCGCACGACACCCTCCCGGTCGCCGGGCTCGACGGCGGCGCAGCCGTAGCGGTGGATGTGCCCGGCGCCCACGTCGAGGAGGGCGATGACGCTGCCGCCCAGTTCGTCGCGCAGCCCGGTCATGAACGGCAGGAGGGGATCGGCGGGGTCGATCAGGTCGTCGCCGAGGAGCACCGCGAAGGGCTCGTCGCCGACGTGCGGGGCCGCGCAGAGCACGGCGTGCCCGAGGCCCCTGGGGTCGCCCTGGCGTACGTAGTGGACCGTGGCGAGATCCGTCGCGGCGCGCACCAGGTCCAGCCGGGCCGTGTCGCCCTTGCCGGACAGGACGGCCTCCAGCTCGGCATTGCGGTCGAAGTGGTCCTCCAGGGCCCGCTTGCCGCGTCCGGTGACCATGAGGACGTCGTCGAGACCGGCGGCGACGGCCTCCTCCACGACGTACTGGATGGCGGGCTTGTCGACGAGGGGCAGCATCTCCTTCGGGGTGGCCTTGGTCGCGGGCAGGAAGCGGGTGCCGAGCCCGGCGGCCGGGACAACGGCCTTGCGGACGCGCGGCGTCGGTCGGGTCATGGTGGATGCGTCCTCTTCGTGAAAGGGCGTCAAAGGGCGTCAGCGTGCGTCGGGTGCGTCGGGGCGGTCCGCCGGTGTCAGGCGACGTTCGCGCGCGTGGCCGGATCGCCGGTGTCCGGGAGGAGCGAGCCGTGGCCGGCGCCGCCCAGGGCGGTGAGGAAGGAGCGGGCCCAGTGGTGGACGTCCCGCTCGCGCAGGTGCCGGCGCAGCTCCTCCATACGGCGCCGGCCGTCCGCCGGATCCAGGGTCAGGGCGGTGGCCATGACGTCCTGTAGCTCGTGCAGGTGGTGCGGGTTGACCAGCAGGGCCCGGGTGAGTTCCTGCGCGGCACCCGCGAACTCACTGAGCACCAGCGCGCCTCCCAGGTCCGGGCGGGCGGCGACGAACTCCTTGGCGACCAGGTTCATGCCGTCGCGCAGCGGTGTCACCAGCATGACGTCGGCGGCCCGGTAGAGGGCGGCGAGTTCGGTGCGGTCGACAGTGGTGTGCAGGTAGTGCACCGGGACCTGGCCGACCTGCCCGAAGGCGCCGTTGATGTGCCCGACCCGGGCCTCGATGCGGGCGCGCTGGAGCCGGTAGTGCTCGACGCGTTCCCGGCTGGGGGTGGCGATCTGCACGAGGACCGTGTCCCGCGCGGCGGCCCGGCCGTCGGCGAGGAGTCCCTCGAAGGCGCGCAGCCGCTGGTCGATGCCCTTGGTGTAGTCGAGGCGGTCGACGCCCAGCATGATCCTGCGGTGCTCGCCCAGCTGCCGGCGGATCTGCCGGGCCCGCTCCCGCACGGTCCGGCCACCGGCCAGCTCCTCCAGGCCGGCCGCGTCGACCGAGATCGGGAAGGCGCCGACGCGGACCTCGCGGTCGCCCACGCGGACGGTGCCGAGGACGGCGGAGCGGGCTGCGTGCCCGACACTCTCCGCCCGCCGCAGCCGGCGCACCAGGTGCAGGAAGTTCTGGGCACCGCCCGGGAGTTGGAAGCCGATCAGGTCGGCGCCGAGCAGGCCGTCGACGATCTGGCTGCGCCAGGGCAGCTGGAGGAAGAGTTCCGGGGGCGGGAAGGGGATGTGCAGGAAGAAGCCGATCCGTACGTCGGGCCGCAGGGCGCGCAGCATTTCGGGGACGAGCATCAGCTGGTAGTCCTGGACCCAGACGGTCGCGCCGGGGGCGGCGAGGGCGGCCGCGTGCCGGGCGAAGCGCTGGTTGACCCGCTGGTAGCTCTGCCACCAGCCGCGGTCGAAGTCGGGCGGCACCACCACGTCGTGGAAGAGCGGCCACAGCGTGGTGTTCGAGAAGCCCTCGTAGTACTCCCGGTACTCGGTCTCGTCCAGCGGCACCGCGTGCAGCCGGACGTCCTCGTCGGGCAGGCCTGCGGGGGTGCCGCCGGCGGCGGTTCCGGCCCAGCCCGCCCAGGCGCCCCGGCGGGCGCGCAGGATGGGCTCCAGGGCACTGACCAGTCCGCCCGGGCTGCGCCGCCAGCGCGGCCCGTCCGGGCCCTGGCTGTCCAGGTGGACCGGGAGACGGTTGGCGACGACGACGAAGTCCGCGTCGGCCGCGCCGGGCTGACGGATCCTGGGCGTGTCCACGTCCTTGCTTTCCCTTCTGGGAGGGGTGAACGCGCCCCAAAGGGGCGCGAGGCTGTATCAATATGCGGCTCCGCCGCGTGGGCGCGACCAGCCACAACGAACCCGCGGTCGCCTCGCGGCCCCTCCAGCGGAGCGCTACGCTCGGAAGTCGACGATCGTCTTGAGGTCGGTGGTGCTGCGGTAGTTCTTGAAGATCTCGACGAGGCCGTCGTAGTCGCGGAAGCTGTGCACGGTGGAGAGCAGGCGCCGGCCGTCGACGATGCCGGACAGCAGCATCTGCATGGCCGTCTGGATCACGTTCGCGGAGTGGTGCATCGGGAACGCGGTCACGTCGAAGGGCGAGGCGCTGATGTTGATGCCCTTCGCGAGCATCAGCCAGGTGTCGAACTTCTGCATCTCCTGGGAGGCCCCGTACAGCACGTACCGGCCCTTGGGCTTCAGCCGGCGCATCGCCACCCGGCGGGGGTCCTTCTCCTCGTCGTCGACACGTACGGTGGGCAGCGCGTCGAAGACGTAGTCGAAGGTGTTCTCGGGGACCTCCGCGATGAGTTCCTCGGGCAGGTAGGCGCGCTCGGAGAAGTGTTCGGCCGCGTGCTGGTTGCGCATCGGGTTGGCGTCGACGGAGACCACCTGGTTCGGGGCGAACAGGCGCCTGATGACACTGCCGGCGATGATGCCGATCGGGCCGGTGCCCATGATGAGGACCTTGTCGCCGATCTTCGGCGGGTTGCCCAGGAGGGAGCGGAGCGCCCCGGTGGTCGGCTCGATGAAGGACGCCTGGAGGTCGTCGAGGGCGTCGGGGATCTTCACGGCGGCGGCCCGCAGGTCGTCGGAGAAGTTGCGGTCGGCCCAGAACACGTCCTCCTTGACCTCGCCGGAGAAGACCGGGCGCAGCGTCCGGTACTCGGCGAAGCCTCCGAAGTCGGTCTGCCCCCAGTAGACGATCCGGTCGCCGATCTCGATGTCGGAGCGAGTGAACTCCGGCCCCTTCTCGACGACTTCGCCGAGGTATTCGTGGCCCAGGATCACCGGGTACTCGGAGGGGAACAGGTGCCCTTCGAAGAAGGAGATGTCGGTCGAGCAGATCGACACGCAGCGGGTGCGCAGCAGCAGGCCGTCGGCGGGCGCCACCGGGCGCGGCACGTCGGCGAGCACGGTCTGGCGCGGGGCGAGGAGCTGAAAGGCCTTCATGGTCTGCATGGTTGTCCTTCCGGGCAGGTCGCGGTTGAGGAAGTCGGGCCGGTGGCGAGGCGGGTCAGCGGCGCATGGCGAGGCCGCCGCCGAGCAGGTACTGGCCGGCCATCTCGACGTTGGTGGGCGAGAGGGTGATGTGCTTCGCGGCCGAGTGGGCGTCGCGGAAGTAGCGTTCGAGCAGGCTGCTCGCGTACAGCGAGGAGGTGCCCGCCACCGTGAACAGCGAGGTGATCGCCGCGCAGCTCAGCTCGGCCACGGTCGCCGCGGTCAGCCGGACCGTGGCGCTCAGCGCGTCGCCGCCGGTCTCGCCGTACTGCTCGGCGTGCCAGCCCGCGTCCGCGAGCAGCAGCCGGGCGGCCCGTACCGTCGCCTCGGCGCGGGCGTACCGGTCCTGGACGGTGTGGCTCGCGGCCAGTGTGCTCGTGCCGGCGGCCGGCCGCTTGGTCAGGGCGAGCCGCTGGAACTCGCGCAACGCACCGCGGGCCGCGCCGAGCACGGTCGACGAGGAGCCGAACAGCCCGAAGTCGTAGTAGCTGATGCCGTAGCCGCGGGAAGGGCGGGCGGGCGGCGCGGCGAACATGTCCCGCTGGTCCACGGTGTACTGCTCGGCGACGAAGACGTCGTCGACCTCGTAGTCCTCGCTGCCGGTGCCGCGCAGGCCGAGGGTGTGCCAGTTGTCCAGCATCCGTACGGCGGACTTCGGGACGAACAGCATCCGGATCTCCGGGCCGCCCCCGGCTGTCGTGCGGGGTGCGCCGCCGGTGGTGACGCGGGCCGCGCACACCAGCCAGGCGGCGTGCGCCGAACCGCTGGCGAAGCCCCAGCGGCCGGAGAGGCGGTAGCCGCCGCCGACCGCCTCGGCCGTGCCGGTCGGGTTGACCGAGCCGACCACCAACGCGTCCTGGTCGAGGAAGAGTTCACGGGCCTGCGGCTCCGGCAGGTAGTCCGAGAGCCGTCCGATGGCCGCCTGCACCCCCATCTGCCAGCCGATCGCCGGGTCGAGCCGGGCCAGCGCCTGCAGCGCCTGCGACCCGGTCTCCAACGGCACCTGCGCGCCGCCCAGTTCACGGGAGACCAGCATCCGGGGGAAGCCCGCGTCCCGCAGCGCCTCGAACACCGGGAGCGGCGAGAACCGCTGCCGCTCGCCCTCCTCGCGCCACTTCTCGATGACGGGGGCGATCGTGTCGACCCGGCCGAGCCAGTCGGCCGTCTGCGCCGACACGGGTTTCCCGTCGAGCAGGGCGAGGAACTCCCCGCCGTCGTGGTTGTGGTCCATACCCACCTCCTTCAAGTCGCTGGGAGCGTAGGCAGGCCGAACACGTGTGCAATACGGGAAACCGGACGGTACGAGCGCTCACCGTCCGCCGGCTCCGACCCCGGTCCGCACCGGGCAAAGAGCGGCACGCAGGGACGGCAAGGAGCGGGCAAGGGACGGCAAAGGGAGCGGGCCGACGAAAGCCCGGGGCGGCCGCGACGGCGTCCCGCGGCACAGCATCCGCGACGGCGGGGCGGGGCGGCCCGCGGCACGACCCGCCCGCGGCACCCCTCGCCGGACAACAGACACGCGGGCGACGCACGCCACCGCACCCCGGGCGACAAGGAGGGGCGGCCCGCACGCGACTGCGCGGGCCGCCCCTGGGCGGGTGAGGGAGGGTCAGCCGGTCTGTTCGAGGAGGCCGGCGAAGGCCAGCCACAGGTCGATGTGCTGGTGGACGGCGGCGATCAGTACGGCTCGGCAGTGGCCGGGCACGGCGTCGGCCAGTACGGCGCCCTCGGCGCCGAGGAGTGCGCGGTTGTCGAGCATCCGCAGCAGGTGCCGTCCGGGGTCGGAGAAGCGGACGGAGGGGTCGCGGGCGAGTGCGGCGAGGGGGTCCTTGGCCAGGACGCGGCGCCGCACCGGGCGGGCCGGGGCGTCGACGGGACCGACCGCGGCCAGCGGCGTGGGTTCCCCGGACACGGCGGACCGCCGTGCCTGGACGGGGTCCTCGCCACGCTCCACGCGCGCTCGCACGTCCCGGGCGGTGCCCACCGACACACCGGCCGCGGCGGCGATCCGGCGCAGGGAGGCGTCCGGATGCTCACGCAGATACGCGGCCGCGCGTTCCCGGCCGGCGGAGGGGTCCACGGGACGGGCCCGGCCGTCCCGTCCCACCCGGGTGTTCAACTGGGGTCCGTCCCCGGATGAACGCGTCCGCAGGGTCGCGACGGTCTTCGTGGACAACCCGGTGGCCTGGGCGATCGCCCGGTTCGACCACTCCGGGTAGGCGGCCAGGATGCGGCGGGCGGCCGCCGAACGCTCCTGCTGGTTGAGCCGCCGCCCGTGGTGCAGGTTCGCCCGTACGGAGGCCACGAACGCCTCCCGCTCGTCGCCGTCGAAGAACCGCACCTCGATCTCGGGGCGTCCTGCCAGCATCGCCGCGGTGAGCCGGTGCATGCCGTCGACGACCCGCAGCGTGCGCCGGTTCACCAGGATCGGGGGCAGTTCGCCGATCTCCATGAGGGATCTGGCGTAGGCCAGGTCCACGTCCTCGGCCCGGGGCGAGTCGGCGGGCGCCAGTGCGGCGACCGGCACGCTCTGCACCGGGGACAGTGCCGGGACCGGCCGGGTGGGGGGCTGGGATGTGGTCATGGCCGGCGGTCCACGAGCCCTCGGCCGAGGACGGCGAGCAGCGCGGCCACCCCGCCGGGTCCGGGCACCCGCAGGTCGCAGTGGTCGCGCAGCTCCGGGACGGCCTCGTCGGGAACGGCGGGCACGCTGTAGACGGTGACGGAGGGCAGGCCCTGGGCGCGGCGCCGGGCCAGCAGCCGGAGCACGGGAAGGTCGGCGAGGTCGTCACCGGCGTACAGCACGGCGTGCGCGGGCCGTTCGGCGAGGAACCCGGTCAGGGCCGTGGCCTTGTCGACGCCGTGCGGCCGCACCTCCAGGACCAGGCGCCCGGCCTCAACCCGCAGCCCGAGGTCGTCGGCCAGCGCCCGCACCGGTGGTTCCAGGAGGCGCAGCGCGGCGCCGGGGTCCGGACAGCCGCGGGTGTGCACACCGATGCTGTGCGCCTTGTCCTCGATGCGGGCGCCGGCGCCGTGCCGGGCCACCAGCGGGCGCAGCTCCCGCCGCAGCCGGTCGATCGCCGGGTGCGGTGCGGGGGTGTGCAACCGGCCCGTCGCCGACTCCCAGCGCTGGAGGCCGTAGTGGCCGAGCACGGTGATCCGCGGTGCGCCGGTGCCGTTGCGCAGGGCGGCCGCGGCCACCACGTATCCGGCCGGGCGGCCGGTGACGATCACCACCCGCACGCCGTGCCGGGCGAGGGTGACCAGGGCCGCGAGGGCCTGCGGCAGCGGGCGGGCGGTGGCGGGGTCGGTGACGACCGGGGCGAGCGTGCCGTCGAAGTCGACGGCCACGACCGCCTCCCCGGGCCGGTCGAGGAGGGCCCTCAGGCCCTGCGAACCCGCGGGCGAGATCCCCGCGGAACCGGCCCTGCGTAAGGCCGGCCAGAGTTCTTCGTCCGCCGTGCGGACAGGGCGAAGCGATGACGTGCTGGTCATGGTCGGTCTCTCCGTTGACGTCCACATGTGGAAGGACGGGCGCTGAGGCAGCCGGGAACATCAGCGGTCCACGGCCGGTAGGCCCTCGCCCGGACGGCCGGCCGCCTGACGGCAGGTCATCGGTCACCGGTGCGGAGGGAGGCGCGGCGGTTCACATACGCGGGGAGGTTCACATACCCGGGGAACGGGTCCTCGGGTGAGAAGACGTCACATGGCTGGGCAGTACCGGCGACACCGGAGTTCGGTGCCGGGCGACCGTAGCGGCACCGCCCTCGGCGCACTTTCGGCCACGATCGTGCTGCTGCTGTACATGCTCGACATCCCCCGTCGTGTATTCACACGTACTTCTGCGCAGTGGCGAGTTCACAGGGCACCGGTCTTCGAGGGCCAGGGGAAGTTGTGGCCGATTGGACACCAACGGCCAACTCCCCGGCCGAGGGCCCCTGTTCATTCGCTCCCGCCCCGCCCGGACGCCGGGCTTCCGGTCGGGGGCGACGACGGCCACTCTTCCGGCCGCACCTCACTGACCTGCGACGACGCCCTCCGTCAGGCATTTCGCACTACCATCCGGCAGGTTCGGGGAGTCCCTACGGACCCTCCCTGGATGTACAGAATTCAATGAAGCAAACGGGGAGGAAGATTGTGGACAGCAGGCCACCGGGAGACGCACGACTCATTGACAGATCCGTCGGTTTCTCCACCGCGGCCTCGGAGCTCCTCGACCAGACCGTCAGCACCCTGACCGCGCTGACGGGTTCCGGCATCGCCGCGAGCTACCGCACCCTGGCCGAAACGGACGGTCCGATTCCATTGGCGGACGCCGACCGGCGGCTCGGCGGCCCGGGAAACGCCGTACGCCTGCTGGACCTGGGCCTCGCGCACGTCCTGCCGCACGACCCGCCTGTTCTCGCCGCGGCGGCCCCGGTACCGGCCCTGGAGGCCGCGCTGGCCCACAAGCAGCACGAGCTCAACGCCCAGTACGACCTCGTCGCCCGCTCCCAGCGCGAGGCCGCGCACATCCGCCAACTCGCCCACCGGCAGGCCCAGGAGGCCACCTCGCACCGGCTCGCCCGGGTGCTCACCGACTCCGACGACATCGCGGCCCTGTCCAACACCATCGGCACGGCGGCCACGGCGGAGCACCTCACGCTGGAGACGTTCCGCTACGACCTGCCCCTGTCGGACGGCTCCGCGCAGCCGCCGACGGCCGCCTCGATCGCCCGGGGCGTACGGCACCGCAGCATCTACGAGGCCGCCTTCCTGAGCGACCCCGTGGGAGCCAGGATCATCGAGCGCTGTGCCGCGGCCGGCGAGGAGATACGGCTGCTGCCACGGTTGCAGATGAAGCTGAAGGTCACCGACGGCGCCCAGGCCCTGCTGGCGCTCACCCCGACCGGCTCCAGCGCGGCCCTGCACCTGACCTCGCCGGTCGCCGTGGACGCGCTGCGCCACTACTTCGAGCTGCTGTGGCGCGAGGCCCGGCCGCTGACGCTCTCCGGCTCCTCCGGCTACGGGGACCGGGAGGGACAGCGCCACGAGATCGCGGCACTGATGCGGCAGGGCCTCAAGGACGAGGCGATCGCCCGCCGCCTCGGGCTGACCCCGCGCACCGTGCGCCGCCGGATCAGCGAGTTCATGGAGGAACTCGCCGCCGAGACCCGGTTCGCCGCGGGCGCCGAGGCCCAGCGCCGCGGCTGGTTCGACGCGCCGGCCGAGTAGTACCCGCGAACGCCGAAGGCGGCCGCCCCCGGGGGACGGCCGCCTTCCCTGGCAGCTCTCGGGTGGCTCAGACCGCCGAACCGGCCTTCCATTCGGCCCAGTTCATGTTCCAGCCGTTGAGGCCGTTGTCGGGGGCCACGGTCTTGTCGCCGGTGTTGGAGACGACCACGACATCGCCGATGATCGAGTGCGTGTACATCCAGTAGGCGGGCGTGGTGGTGTCGTTGGCGCCCTTGGTGTCGGACAGGCCCACACAGCCGTGGCTGGTGTTCACGGAGCCGAAGATGGACTTGGCGCCCCAGTAGTTGCCGTGCAGGAAGGTGCCGGAACTGGTGAGGCGGATGGCGTGCGGCACGTCCTTGATGTCGTACTCGGCCTTGCCGTCGTTGTCCGTGAAGCCGACGGTCGTGCCGTTCATGCGCGTCTGCTTGTACTTCTCGGACATCACCATGATGCCCTCGTACGTCGTGTGCTCCGGCGAACCGGCCGAGATCGGGATGGTCTTGATGGTCTTGCCGTCCTCGGTGACCTTCATCTCCTTGGTCTTGGCGTCGACGTAGGAGACCTGGTTGCGGCCGATGTGGAAGGTGACCGTCTTCTGCTGGACGCCGTAGACCCCGGAGGCGCCCTCGACACCGTCGAGCGCGAGCTTCAGCGTGACGGTGGAGTTCTCCTTCCAGTAGGTCTCGGGACGGCAGTCCATGCGCTGGGTGGAGAACCAGTGGCAGACGACCTCCTGGCCGCTGCTGGAGGTGACCGTGATGCCCTTCTGGACGGCGGCCTTGTTCGTGATCTGCTTGTCGAAGTTGATCGACACGGGCATGCCGACGCCGACGGTCGAGCCGTCCTCGGGGGTGAACGTGCCTATGAAGCTGTTGGCCGGGGAGACCGTGGTGAAGGAGGCGTTCTCGTGCGCGACCAGGCCGGCGGAGTCCTTGGCCTCGGCGGCGACCTTGTAGGTGGTTGACCGCTCCAGCTGGGCGTCGGGCTTCCAGCTCGTCTTGTCGGCGGACAGGGTGCCGGCGACCGCGGTGCCGTTGGCGGTGGTCATCGTCACGCCGGTGAGGGTGCCCTTGCTGACGGTGACGGCGGCGGAGTTGTTGATGGACGCGTTGTCCGAGCCGTCCTTGGGTGTGATCGTGATGTCGGCCTGGGACGACTTCTTGGCCGCCGCCGCGTCCGCCTGGGACTGCGAGCTCTCGCCGCTGCCGGACGCCTTGTCGTCGCTGCCGGAACACGCCGTGAGCACCAGTACACCGCCGAGCAGTGCGGACGCGGTCATCAGACCCTTGCGCCGCTTACTGTCCGTCATCACACGCTTCTCCATCGTTGCCGAGTCCGCGAACACACCGAGAGTCCCCGTCAGGAAAGCTCAACGCTGCGGCCACGTCGTCCCGTTCCACATTCTTCGGATCTGTGGGGCACACCACGTCCGCAGGGGCGGCTGGTGCGGGAGGGGCCGGTCCGCGCGCCCTCTGAGACGACGAAACCCCGGACGGCGGTTGCCGCCCGGGGTCACCGGTTCCCCGGATCGCTCAGCCGATGCCGTCCTCTTCGTCGTCGCCCTCGTCATCATCCTCGTCGAGATCCCAGTCCGGCGAATCCGGATCGTAGGAAATCCGCTCGCTGGACCAGGAGGCCTGCTGGAGCTCGACTCCGGGCACCTCGCTGACCAGGTCGAACGGGTCGACGAGATAGGCGAGCGCCTCGGCGGTGTCTTCCGTCACAGCGGCCTCGGCCTGCGTCCGCTCCTCGTCGGGCAGCTCGGGATCCTGGGCGATCCGCCGCAGCGCGGCCTTGGTGACCTCGCCACCGTCCTCCACCTCAAGGACCAGCTCCACCCGAAGCCGTACAAAACGTGATGTCTCTGGAGTGCTCATGGCGGGAGCGTACGACCGAATCGTCCCGTGACTTTCCCGTGACCCGCGATTTTCACTAACATCGGCCCACACGGCCAATTCGCCAGCGTCACAAGGGGATCGATATTCCGTGTCATCCGCTCGCCGCCCGTTGCTGACCGCCACCGCCGCAGGCACGCTCCTGTGCGCGCTGTGGTTCGTCCCGTCCGCCCACGCGTCCCAGGACGCCCCGGCGAGAACCGGCACGTCGGAGAGTGCGGCGAGTACGGCGACCCGTGTCACCCAGCAGGCCAGGGCGCTGTCCGAGGCCACCTCGGAGGCGACCGGGGACGCCACCCGACTCGCCGACACCGGCAGCCCGGACACCACGCCCTACGTCGTCGGCGGCACCCTTTTCCTCGCGGTCGGCGCGGGCTTCGTGGTCTATTCGGTCCGCCGGGAACGACTGGAGTTTTAGGCGACTTGCCCCCTTTGACCGGGAGGGCGCGGGACTGTGCCGGATGCGGCCGCCACCGCACGGGCACGACCAGCACACGGCGAGACAGGCCCCGGAGACCGGCCAAGGGCCGCGGGACCGTGCCGACATGCGGCCGCCACCGCACGGGCACGACCGGCCCCCACGCACCCGCGGCCGAGCGGCCACCCGCCTCGTACCCGCGGCCGAGCCACTACCGTGAACGGCGGCCGAGCTAGCGCAGCGCCCCCGTCACCTTCTCCGCCGCCGTCACAACTCCCCCGCCCCGCACGAACTCCTCCGCCGCGGCCAGGTCGGGGGCCAAGTACCGGTCAGGTCCGGGACCCTGCACCCCCGCGGAGCGCACCGCGTCGATCACGGCCCGGGACGCCGGCGCCGGCGTGAGGCCCTCCCGCAGCTCGATCGCCCGGGTCGCCGCGTACAGCTCGACGGCGATGACCCGGGCCAGATTCCCCACGGCCGTCCGCAGCTTGCGCGCCGCCGACCACCCCATCGACACGTGGTCCTCCTGCATCGCCGAGGACGGAATCGAGTCGGCCGACGCCGGAACGGCAAGCCTCTTCAGCTCACTGACCAGCGCCGCCTGCGTGTACTGGGCGATCATCAGCCCCGAGTCGACACCCGCGTCATCGGCCAGGAACGGCGGCAGCCCATGGCTGCGGTTCTTGTCCAGCAGCCGGTCCGTCCGCCGCTCGGCGATGGACCCGAGGTCGGCCACCGCGATGGCGAGGAAGTCGAGGACGTAAGCGACCGGCGCCCCATGGAAGTTGCCGTTGGACTCGACCCGTCCGTCGGGCAGCACCACGGGATTGTCCACGGCCGACGCCAGCTCCCGCTCGGCCACCAGCCGCGCATGCGCGAGCGTGTCCCGACCGGCCCCGGCCACCTGCGGAGCACACCGCACCGAGTACGCGTCCTGGACCCGCGGCGCGTCGTCCTGGTGATGCCCGGTCAACTGGGAGCCCTGGAGCACGGCGAGCATGTTGGCGGCGCTGTCGCCCTGCCCCGGGTGCGGCCGGATGGCGTGCAGCTCGGGAGCGAGCACCTTGTCCGTGCCGAGCAGCGCCTCAAGGCTCAACGCGGCCGTGACGTCGGCGGACTTGTACAGCATGTCCAGGTCGGCGAGGGCCATGACCAGCATGCCCAGCATGCCGTCGGTGCCGTTGAGGAGCGCCAGCCCCTCCTTCTCGCGCAGTTCGACCGGGGCGATCCCGTGCTCGGCGAGCAGCTCACCGGCGGGACGGACGCTGCCGTCGGGCCCCTCGGCCTCCCCCTCGCCCATCAGCGTCAGCGCGCAGTGCGACAACGGGGCCAGGTCCCCGGAGCAGCCGAGAGAGCCGTACTCGTGCACGACCGGGGTGATACCCGCGTTCAGCACGTCGGCCATGGTCTGGGCGACCTCGGGACGCACACCGGTATGTCCGGAGCAGACGGTCTTCAGCCGCAGGAACATCAGGGCCCGTACGACCTCGCGCTCCACGCGCGGGCCCATGCCGGCCGCGTGCGAGCGGACGATGTTGCGCTGCAGCTGGGCCCGCAGCTCCTGGCTGATGTGCCGGGTCGCCAGGGCGCCGAAGCCGGTGCTGACGCCGTAGACCGGGTCCGGCTTGGCCGCCAGCGCGTCCACGATCCCGCGGGCCGCCGCGAGGGCCGCGACCGCCTCCGCGGCCAGTTCGATCCGGGCGCCGCCGCGCGCCACGGCGAGAACGTCGGACGCGGTGACACCGGACGTCCCCACCACCACAGTGTGCATATCCATATTCAGGAGCGTACGCAGTGAATGCGGCCGCTGTCACTACTGGGGCGCGGGGTTGCCCCTTACTTCTACGTCACAGTCCCCGGCGCCCGCGGAAGCTCCGCCGCTCGGCCCGCTCCGGTGGCGGCGCGTCCGCCAGTCGTACGACGGGATCGTCCGGGCCCTCCCGTCCGGCCACCACCGGACGGTCCGCGCGCAGCGCCTTGGCACGGTACTGGGCGGCGTCCGCGAGCCGGAAGAGGCGGCGGGCGGAACGCACCGGCCCGATCGGGTCCGCGGTGCAGGCGACCCCGCACGCGACCCCCTCCCCCAGCTCCAACTCCCCGGCCCGGCGGCAGAGTTCGTCGGCCGCCTTGACCACGTCGTCGGCCGGCGGGCCGAGGGCCAGCAGACAGAACTCGTCCCCGCCGAGCCGTGCGGCCAGCGCACCCGGGAGCATCGCCCCGCACAGCGACAGCACCGAGCCGAACCGTTCGAGGAGACGGTCGCCGACGGCGTGCCCGCAGGTGTCGTTCACCTTCTTGAGCCCGTTGAGGTCGCAGACGACGAGGCTGACCACGGCCCCGTCCGCGCGGTGCTGCTCGATCGCCTCGTCGAGGCGCACGTCGACGGCCCGGCGGTTGGCGAGCCCGGTCAGCGAGTCGGTGTACGCGAGCCGGCGCGCCTCCTCCAGCTGCTCGGTCTGCGCGATCCCGGCGGCGACGACGGAGGCGAGGACGGTGGCGAAGTCGGCGTCGCCACGGCCGAAGACGGGGGCGTGGGCGGCGCGGGCCACGTACAGCTCGCCCCAGGCCCTGCCGTGCAGCACGATCGGGGCGACCAGGCAGCAGCCGCGGCCCCGGCGGCGCAGGGCGGCGACGCGCTGGTGGGAGTAACCGGGGCGGCCGGCGGCGGGGCCCTCGGCCGTCTCGACCCAGGCGTTGGGGCCGCCGCCGCCCGCCCAGCGTTCGTGCAGGAACTCGGTGATCTCCGGGAACTGGTGCACCGGATAGGCCTCGGCTTCCGGGAACTCCTCCTCGTCCGGGGCGCGGCCCCCGACGTTCACGAGGACCCGGAGCCGGCCGAGCTCGCGCTCCCAGACGGAGAGCGCGGCGAAGCTGCCGTCCAGGGCGCGGCAGGCACCGGCCGCGGCGGCGTGCCAGCACTCACGTGGGGTGTGAGCCGCAGCCATGCCCTGAGCCAGCGCGACGACGGCTGCCAGCCGGTGGTCCTCACCCATTACTCCAGATTAGGGAGGATTTGTGTTGTTCGGGACATTGGTGCGGCGAACAGGTGCTGCGACGACCTGTTTCGTCGCGGACTGCGGGGGCCGGTGGGGCTTCTTGCGCCCACGCGGCGGAGCCGCATATGTCTCAGCCCCGCGCCCCTGAAGGGGCGCTCCAGTCGGCGCCCCTCTCCAGCCGCGGGCAGTCGTGCCGCTGGGGCGGCACAGGTGGGCGCTGGGGGTCCCCCCCTGGGGGAGGCACCCCGCAAGCGCCGGTAAGCGTCCCCACCCCCGGCCCCCCATCCGCGTCTCACTCCCCCGGCCACTCCGGCTGCCGCTTCTCGTTGAACGCCGCCACGCCCTCCGCCCGGTCCCCCGAGAACGCCACCGCCCGCCAGGCCGCGTCCTCGACCTCCAGCCCCGTCCGCAGATCCAGCCCGTGCCCCAGCCGCAGCGCCCGCTTCGCCGCCCGCAGCCCCACCGGCGAGTTCGCCGCCATCCGTGCCGCCAGCGCCAGCGCCGCCTCCCGGTCCTGCCCCGCCGCCACCAGCTCGTCGACCAGGCCCAGCTCACGCGCCTCCGGCGCCGCCACGCGACGCGCCGAGAAGATCAGCTCGGCCGCGCGCGCCGCCCCCACCCGGCGCGGCAGCAGCTGTGTACCGCCACCGCCGGGAATCACACCCACCGACACTTCCGGCAGGCCCACCACGGCCGTGCCGTCGGCCACGATCACGTCGCAGGACAGGGCCAGTTCGAAGCCCCCGCCGAGCGCGTAGCCGTGCACGGCGGCGATCGTCGGCATCGGCAGCTCCAGTACGCCCGTGTACGCCCCGCGCGACAGCGGCCGCGCCCGGAGCAGCTCCGCGTCGGTCATGGAGTTGCGCTCCTTGAGGTCGGCGCCGACGCAGAACGCCCGTTCGTGCGAGGAGGTCAGCACGACCACCCGGGCGTCCCGGTCGGCGCCCAGCGCGGCGCACGCGGCCACGATCGAACGCGCCATCTCCGCCGACACCGCGTTCATGGCCTTGGGCCGGTCCAGCACCAGCTCCGCGACCTGGCCGTGCCGTCGTACCAGCACGAACTCCCCGAACCGCTCCTCGCTCACGACACACCCTCCGGTTAACGTGGGTTAACTGCCCGGCCTCGATCATCGCAGCCGAGTTGCGAACGGGAAAGGGCAGTCGCCCGGTTCCCGCACCAACCCTCGGCAACCCGTTCGAGTGACATCCCGCCCAAGTCCCGCCGCACCGCCCAGGGGAGCGCATAACGTGCGCTCGCCACGGCGCATCGGGGGCGCGAGTGCATCGGGGAGGGATCGTGATGACCGAGACGTGGACGCAGCCGACGCGAGACACCGGCCTCACGGCCACAGAGGCGACCCGGCCGGCACGGCCGACGTCGGCCACGGACACCGTCCCGGCCGGCCCGCGCCTCTTCACCAGCCACCGTCGAGGCCGGCACCGCCGCCCCCGTCCCCGTCGGGTCCTGCTCGTCGCAGGCGGTATCGCACTGGCCGCCGGGGCCCTGAGCCTCGTCCGGGTGAGCGTCGATCCGGGCGCCGGCGGACCCGGCGCAGCCGAGGCCGAACCACGGCTGGATCCCGGCACCGGCACGGACCGGTCGACTCCCGCCGCCGCCACGGTCGCGGCCACCGTCATCCCCCCGGTGAGCCCCTCGCCGGCCCCGGTGACGGGCGGGGTGAGCACGACCCCGACGACGGCCTCCACCGTCGTACCCCGGCCGGCCACGGCTTCGGGCCCGGCCACCGCACGAGCCACCCCGGACACGACCACCATCCCCGAGTCCCCCGACACACCGCCCACCTCGGCCACCCCACGGCCGACCTCGCCACCACCCCGGACCACACCCGCGCCCGACCCCACACCACAGCCCTCCACCACCGGCCGCCCCGGCCTCTGCCTCCCGATCGTCGGCCTGTGCGTCGACACGCTCGGGACACCCGGGGGCTGAGCCGGATCCGCAGGGACGAGAGGACATGGACGCGTACCGGGAAAGGCACGGACCTACGAGGACGAAACCGACCCGTCCCGGCGGGTGAGCAGCCAGGGCTCGACCACGCCCAGGCCACGCACCGGGCGCTGCCACATCGGCTGAAGCGCGAAGCGGTACGTCGGGGGCTCCTCGCCCTCCTTCTCGGCGGTCGCCGCCTCCTCCGCGGCGGCCGCCTCCGAGGCCGGTGCCTCGCCCACCCGGATCAGCTCCTCCGCGAACGCGCTGTCGACGAGCACGGCGTCGCGCGGGGCTATCGAGGTGAGGCGGGAGGCGAGGTTCACGGTCGTACCGAAGACATCGCCCATTCGGGTGGTGACGGTGCCGAAGGCCATGCCGACGCGCAGCTCCGGCATCGTCTCGTCGTTGGCCATGGTCTCGACCAGGCGCAGCGCGATGTCGGCGGCGATACCGGCGTCGTCGGCGGCGTACAGGACCTCGTCGCCGAGGGTCTTGATGAGCCGGCCGCCACGGGCCGCCACCAGGTCGGCGGCGGTGGTCTCGAAGGCCTCGACCAGCTCGCCGAGTTCCTCCTCCTCCATGCGCCGGGTCAGCCGGGTGAACCCCACGAGGTCCGCGAAGCCGACGGCGAGGCGGCGGTCGACCATCTCCTCGTCGTCGGTGGCCTGCACGACCCGGCCGGCCGAGGCGGCGAGCTGGCGGCGCCAGACGTAGACGAGGAACTCCTCCAGCTCGGGCAGGAGCAGTTCGACGATCGGATACGTGACCTCGGTGCGCGTCATGCCCGGCTCGGGCGGCTCGGTCAGGCCCTCCAGGAAGGAATCCATCTGCCACTCCGCCAGACGGGCGGTGGTCTGCCCCGTCGACCGCGCCACCTGCACGGCCATGGCCTCGCTGAGCAGCCCCGCCTCGACGAGGCCGGCGAGCCGGCGCAGAGCCAGCACGTCGGCCTCGGTCAGCGCCTTCGCCTGTCCGATGTCGGCGAAGCCCATGGCACGCCAGAACCGCGACGCCAGCTCCATGGAGACGCCGGCGCTGCGGGCCGCCTGGAACGGGGTGTAGCGGCGCTCGGCCCCGAGGATCAGGCCTTCCAGACGCAGCGCGAGGGGGTCCTCGCCGGAGTCGGCGGCGTCCGCGCCCGCGCCGGAGCCCGTGTCGTCGACGGTCACGCCTGCTGCCCTTCCGATCTACCGCGGTCGCATACCGACCGGCCTCAACTCTACGGCAGCTGTGCGGTAGCTCACTTCGTGAGGTAAGCCGACATCGGGGGGTGAGGGGTCGAGTTCCGGGCGCGGGTGGGTGGGTTGCTCGCGCAGTTCCCCGCGCCCCTGACGGGGCGCTACAGCCGGCGCTCCTCCCCGGCCGCGGGCAGTCGTGCCACCCTCACGCCGGGCGCAGATGCACGATGTCCCCCGCCCCCACCGGCTCCTGTACCCCCTCCTTCGTGGCGATCACCAGCCTCCCGTCACCGTCGACCGCCACCGCCTCGCCGACCAGCGACCGGTCCCCGGGCAGCTCCGCCCGCACCGACCGCCCCAGCGTCGCGCACCCCGCCGCGTACGCCTCCTGGAGCCCGCTCGCGGCCGGATCGCCGCCCGCCGCACGCCAGCGCCCGTACCAGTCCTCCAGGGACCGCAGAACCGCCCTCAGCAGCGTCTCCCGGTCCGTGCTGACCGCCCCGGCCAGCGCCAGCGACCCGGCCTGCGGCACCGGCAGCTCCGCCGCGCGGAGGGTGACGTTGATGCCGACGCCGACCACCACCCCGTCCTCGCCGGCCCGCTCCGCGAGAATGCCGCCGGCCTTGCGCTCCTCCTCACCGACAGTGACGAGGAGGTCGTTCGGCCACTTGAGCGCGGTGTCGACGCCCGCCGCCCGGGCCAGCCCCGTCGCCACCGCCACCCCCGTCAGCAGCGGCAGCCAGCCCCAGCGGGCCACCGGCACCTCGGCCGGCTTCAGCAGCACCGAGAAGAACAGCCCCGAGCGCGCCGGCGCCGTCCACTGCCGGTCCAGCCGGCCCCGGCCCGCCGTCTGCTCCTCGGCGACCAGCACCGCACCCTCGTCGGCATCCCCCGCGACGGCCCGCGCCGCGAGGTCGGAATTGGTGGAGCCGGTGCGGTCCACGACCTCGATGTCGGCGTACAGGCCCCCATGGCCGCCGTCCCGTACCAGGGCCCTGCGCAGCCCCGCCCCGTTCAGCGGTGGACGGTCCAGGTCGGACCAACGATTGTTGTTCGCATCTGCTGCGTCTCGCGGCGTCATGCAAGCCACCCTAGGTGTGTCGTACGCCGCACTGCCGTTTGGTAGGCGCCCCACTACGCTACGGATGAGTAACCGTCCCCCCTTTTGAGCAGGCAGGGAGCCGCATCCCGATGTCCGAGCCGGAAGAGATCGACATTCACACGACCGCGGGGAAGCTCGCGGATCTCCAGCGCCGTGTCCACGAAGCGACACACGCCGGTTCGGAGCGCGCCGTCGAAAAGCAGCACGCCAAGGGCAAGCTGACGGCCCGTGAGCGGATCGAGCTGCTCCTCGACGAAGGCTCCTTCATCGAGCTGGACGAGTTCGCCCGGCACCGGTCCACCAACTTCGGCCTGGAGAAGAACCGCCCCTACGGGGACGGCGTCGTCACGGGGTACGGAACCGTCGACGGCCGGCCCGTCGCCGTCTTCTCACAGGACTTCACCGTCTTCGGCGGCGCCCTCGGCGAGGTCTACGGCCAGAAGATCGTGAAGGTCATGGACTTCGCCCTGAAGACCGGCTGCCCGGTCATCGGCATCAACGACTCCGGCGGGGCCAGGATCCAGGAGGGCGTCGCCTCCCTCGGCGCGTACGGCGAGATCTTCCGCCGCAACACGCACGCGAGCGGCGTCATCCCGCAGATCTCGCTCGTCGTCGGTCCCTGCGCCGGCGGCGCCGTGTACTCCCCGGCCATCACCGACTTCACGGTCATGGTCGACCAGACGTCCCACATGTTCATCACCGGTCCGGACGTCATCAAGACGGTCACCGGCGAGGACGTCGGCTTCGAGGAGCTGGGCGGCGCCCGGACCCACAACTCCGTCTCCGGCGTGGCCCACCACATGGCCGGCGACGAGAAGGACGCCATCGAGTACGTCAAGCAGCTGCTGTCGTACCTGCCGTCCAACAACCTCTCCGAGCCGCCGGTCTTCGCCGAGGAGGCCGACCTCACGGTCACCGACGAGGACCGCGAGCTGGACACCCTGGTCCCGGACAGCGCGAACCAGCCGTACGACATCCACACGGTGATCGAACACGTCCTCGACGACGGGGAGTTCTTCGAGACCCAGGCCCTGTTCGCGCCGAACATCGTCACCGGCTTCGGCCGCGTGGAGGGCCAGCCGGTCGGCATCGTCGCCAACCAGCCCATGCAGTTCGCCGGCTGCCTGGACATCAAGGCGAGCGAGAAGGCCTCCCGCTTCGTGCGCACCTGCGACGCCTTCAACGTCCCGGTCATCACCTTCGTCGACGTCCCCGGCTTCCTGCCCGGCGTCGGCCAGGAGCACGACGGCATCATCCGCCGCGGTGCCAAGCTGATCTACGCCTACGCCGAGGCCACCGTCCCGCTCATCACCGTCATCACCCGCAAGGCCTTCGGCGGTGCCTACGACGTCATGGGCTCCAAGCACCTGGGCGCCGACCTCAACCTCGCCTGGCCCACGGCCCAGATCGCCGTCATGGGCGCCCAGGGCGCCGTCAACATCCTGCACCGCCGCACCATCGCCGAGGCGGAGGCGAACGGGGAGGACCTGGAGGCGGTGCGCGCCCGCCTGATCCAGGAGTACGAGGACACCCTCCTCAACCCCTACACGGCGGCCGAACGCGGCTACATCGACGCCGTCATCATGCCGTCGGACACCCGCCGCCACGTCGTACGGGGCCTGCGTCAGCTCCGTACCAAGCGCGAGACCCTGCCCCCGAAGAAGCACGGCAACATCCCCCTGTAAGGAGCCGCTGTGACGATCAAGGTCATACGGGGCAACCCGACCCCGGAGGAGCTGGCCGCCGCCCTGGCGGTGGTAAGGGCCCGCGCGGCCGCCCTGGCAGCCGCCCCGCCCGGCCCCGCGACACCGGGAAGCGCCTGGTCCGACCCGAGCCGCATCGCCCAACGCCGCATCCCGGCACCGAGCCCGACCGCGTGGAGCCGCACCTACTGGCCGAGCTGAGTCCACCCACCTTCTTGGGGCGCGGGGCCGCATCCATATGCGGCTCCGCCGCATGGGCGCACGTAAGTGGAACCCCGGCACCCAATCTGAGTACCCCTACTCAGGCGCCGCCCCCGGCCAAGCCCCACGCTGGTGACATGCTGTGGTCGGACCCCGAAGACGAGCCGCCGAAGGACCTGCAGGACATGCAGAACACCCTCCGGCGGCTCGGCGTCTTCCTGGCCCTGGTCATGATCGTGCTGATGATCGTGCTCGGCGTGAGGTGACGCCCTCCCGTCGGCCGCCCTGTCGGCCCCGCCGATAGTCTGCCCCCATGCGCAGACTCGTCCTCGCCTCCCAGTCCCCCGCCCGGCTGAACCTCCTGCGCCAGGCGGGTCTCGCTCCCGAGGTGATCGTCAGCGGCGTCGACGAGGACGCCGTCACCGCCCCCACCCCGGCCGACCTGGCCCTCGCCCTCGCGGAGGCGAAGGCGTCCGTCGTGGCCGCCCGCCCCGACGTCCAGGGCGCCATCGTCATCGGCTGTGACTCCGTGCTGGACCTCGACGGCCAGGCCCTCGGCAAGCCGGCGGACGCCGAGGAGGCCACCGCCCGCTGGAAGTCGATGCGCGGCCGGGCCGGCACCCTGCAGACCGGGCACTGCGTGTGGGACACGGCGAGCAAGCGCTGGGTGTCGGCGACCGCGTCCACGGTCGTCCGGTTCGGCGAGCCCACCGACCAGGAGATCGCCGCGTACGTCGCCTCGGGCGAACCCCTCTACGTCGCGGGAGCCTTCACCCTGGACGGCCGCAGCGGGCCGTTCATCGAGGGCATCGACGGCGACCACGGCAACGTGATCGGCATCAGCCTGCCCCTGGTCCGCCGGCTGCTGGCGGAGCTCGGCGTCGGCATCACGGAGTTGTGGGCGCCGGCGGAGTGAGCGGTCCCGCGGGCGGCGCGTCGTTCTTCGCCTGCTCCGGTTCCGGCCCCGGCTCCGGGGCGCTCGCGGGACCGGAACCGCCCTCGTCCCCGCCGTCGGCCTCCGCCCCGGCACCACCGGCCCCCTCCACCCGGTCGTACGTCATCAGCAGCAGTACGACGAGCGCGAGGACGACCACCATGAACAGGAACGCCGCCCACCCGATCAGTCCCCACGCCACGGCGCCCAGAAGGGCGTGGACGACCGCGACGCTGATCAGCAGTACGCGGCCGAGGCCGGCGGGCGGCCGGTTGCGTACGGCGACCAGCAGGGCCACCAGGCCGCACAGCGCGAAGTAGAGACCGAAGACCACCGCGCCGGCCTTCGCGGACATCGACATCCGGTCCGGGTCGAGACCGGCCAGGGACATGTCCTGACGGTCGACGACCACTCCCATGAACCAGTTGAGCGCGGCGATGCCGAATGCCTCGGCGAAGAGTACGACCGCCACGATCCACGCCACCGGTCTGCGCACCACCGGTCCCCACCCACTTTCGATCACGGCCCGGACCGAGCCGGTGTTACTTGAAGTCCGTTCAAGACATCGCGAACGCTACTAACGGGTAAACCCGGGGACAAGGGTCCGGTCGCCGGCAAAGAATCGTTGGGCCATTCGTAGGGACTCAACAAAGAAACGGAGTGGGGCGCGGCACGCTCTCACAGAGACCTTGACCACATGGCGGGGCTAGGGTTTCCCGAAGGAGTCCTGCGTACCGAGGTGCGACAAGGGATTTCCCGGGTCGGGTGAGCCTCGCATCACGCTCCGTGTGGGCAAGGTCACCATTGGGGACGGGTCGAAGTGCCGTGTCGGCAGTCCCTAAACTCGGCTTGTTTCAAGGAGGGAGCCTCAATCGTGCGCAAGGTGCTCATCGCCAACCGTGGCGAAATCGCTGTCCGCGTGGCCCGGGCCTGCCGGGACGCCGGGATCGCGAGCGTGGCCGTCTACGCGGACCCGGACCGGGACGCTCTGCATGTCCGCGCCGCGGATGAGGCGTTCGCCCTGGGCGGTGACACCCCGGCCACCAGCTACCTGGACATCGCGAAGGTCCTGAACGCGGCGCGCGAAGCCGGTGCGGACGCCGTCCACCCGGGCTACGGCTTCCTCTCCGAGAACGCGGAGTTCGCGCAGGCGGTCCTGGATGCCGGCCTGACCTGGATCGGCCCCCCGCCGCAGGCCATCCGCGACCTGGGCGACAAGGTGGCGGCCCGGCACATCGCCCAGCGCGCCGGCGCCCCCCTGGTGGCCGGCACCCCGGACCCGGTCTCGGGCGCCGACGAGGTGGTGGCCTTCGCCGAGGAGCACGGCCTGCCGATCGCCATCAAGGCGGCCTTCGGCGGCGGCGGGCGCGGCCTGAAGGTCGCCCGCACCCTCGAAGAGGTCCCCGAGCTGTACGACTCCGCCGTCCGTGAGGCGGTGGCCGCCTTCGGCCGCGGCGAGTGCTTCGTGGAGCGCTACCTGGACCGTCCGCGGCACGTGGAGACCCAGTGCCTGGCCGACACCCACGGCAACGTGGTGGTCGTCTCCACCCGTGACTGCTCGCTCCAGCGCCGCCACCAGAAGCTCGTCGAGGAGGCCCCCGCGCCGTTCCTCTCCGACGCCCAGGTCGCCCAGCTGTACCGCGCCTCCAAGGCGATCCTCAAGGAGGCCGGCTACGTCGGCGCGGGGACCTGCGAGTTCCTGGTCGGCCAGGACGGCACGATCTCCTTCCTTGAGGTCAACACCCGCCTCCAGGTCGAGCACCCGGTGACCGAGGAGGTCGCCGGCATCGACCTGGTCCGCGAGATGTTCCGGATCGCCGACGGCGAGGCGCTCGGCTACGACGACCCCGAGCTGCGCGGCCATTCCTTCGAGTTCCGCATCAACGGCGAGGACCCGGGCCGCAACTTCCTGCCCGCCCCCGGCACGGTCACCCGTTTCGACGCGCCCTCCGGCCCCGGTGTCCGCCTGGACGCGGGCGTCGAGGCCGGCAGCGTCATCGGCCCCGCCTGGGACTCCCTGCTCGCCAAGCTGATCGTCACCGGCCGCACCCGCGCGGAGGCCCTGCAGCGGGCCGCCCGCGCCCTGGACGAGTTCCAGGTCGAGGGCATGGCCACGGCCATCCCCTTCCACCGCGTCGTCGTCCGTGACCCGGCCTTCGCCCCCGAGCTGACCGGCTCGGAGGACCCCTTCACGGTCCACACCCGCTGGATCGAGACCGAGTTCGTCAACGAGATCAAGCCCTTCGCCGCCCCCGCGGATGCCGAGGCCGACGAGGACACCGGCCGCGAGACCGTCGTCGTCGAGGTCGGCGGCAAGCGCCTGGAGGTCTCGCTGCCCGCCTCCCTGGGCATGACCCTGGCCCGCACCGGCCTCGCCGCAGGAGCCAAGCCGAAGCGCCGCGCCGCCAAGAAGTCCGGCCCGGTCGCCTCCGGTGACACCCTCGCCTCGCCCATGCAGGGCACGATCGTCAAGGTCGCGGTCGAGGAGGGCCAGGAGGTCAAGGAGGGTGACCTGATCGTCGTACTCGAAGCGATGAAGATGGAGCAGCCCCTCAACGCCCACAAGACCGGCACCATCAAGGGCCTCGCCGCCGAGGTCGGCGCGTCCCTCACGTCCGGTGCCGTGATCTGCGAGATCAAGGACTGACCCCACCCCGCACCGCACCGCCCGGCGAACGTCACCCGACGGCTCGCCGGGCGCCCGACTTTCCGGAACGGCCCATGCGCGCCGACGCCCGCCGCAACCACGAGCGGCTGCTCGCCTAGGCCCGCACCGTCTTCGCCGTGCACGGCACGGACGCCTCACTGGAGGACGTGGCCCGCCGGGCGGGCGTGGGCATCGGCACCCTCTACCGCCACTTCCCCGACCGGCACGCCCTGATGAGCGCGGTCTTCGAGGACGCGGTGAACGAACTCCTGGCCGGTGCCCGCGAGTTGCAGACCGCCCCCGACCCGTGCCAGGCCCTGCTGACCTGGCTCCACGAGGTGGTCACCCACGCGGCGACGTACCGGGGCCTGTCGAGGGCCCTGATGCCGGCCTCACCGGCATCCGCCCTCTCCCGCTGCGGCACCCCGACGCGGGAGGCGGGCAGCGCCCTCCTGACACGCGCTCAGGACGCGGGCGCGGTCAGAGCGGACGTACGCATCGGCGACCTCCTCCAACTCACCCACGCCATCGCCCTGGCAGCGGAGGAGTCACCGGGAGACCCGGAGTCGGCGGACAGACTGCTGACCCCGACGTTGATGGGACTCAAGCCCCAGCACCCCTGTAAGGGGCGCGAGGCTTTGTTCATATGCGGCTCCGCCGCGTGGGCGTGACCAGCCACGACGGCGCTGCACCCGCGCAACACCCCAACCCGCTACGGAGGCCAGGCACCCGCCCATCCCCATGCGCCACTACGGCGCCTGGGCACGCTCACCGCCGCCGCATATCGGCGACCCGCCCCCGCTCAGCCCCCGTCGGCGGCTCTCCCTGGAGCATCGACGCCGACCGCAAGCCCGAAGCCCCCGGCCCCTGACTCCGCCGCGGCCCCGGCAGGGCGACGTCCCGACGCTGTTGATGCTGCTGCCGCGCCGGGACCTGATCACCCCCCGGGTTTCCCGACGCCCCGGCCACGGCGATCTGCACCCCCTGATCGGCAAGGGCCTGCAGCTCGGTGACCGCACGGTCGTCGTGGCCCGGCGGCTCGTCCGTGACCAGCCGGGTGATGAGGTCGGTCGGCACGGTCTGGAACATGGTGTCCGTGCCGAGCTTGGTGTGGTCGGCGAGGATCACGACCTCCGCGGCGGCCTGCACCAGCGCCCGGTCGACGGAGGCCGACAGCATGTTGGACGTGGACAGCCCCCGCTCGGCCGTCAGGCCGCTCCCGGACAGGAAGGCCTTGGACACGCGCAGCCCCTGGAGGGACTGCTCCGCACCGGAGCCGACGAGCGCGTAGTTGGAGCCCCGCAGGGTACCGCCGGTCATCACCACCTCGACCCGGTTGGCATGGGCCAACGCCTGTGCCACCAGCAGTGAGTTGGTGACGACGGTCAGGCCGGGCACTCTCGCCAGCCGGCGCGCGAGCTCCTGCGTGGTGGTACCCGCCCCGACGACGATGGCCTCGCCTTCTTCGACGAGACCCGCGGCGAGATCGGCGATGGCCGTCTTCTCGGCGGTCGCGAGATGAGATTTCTGCGGAAAGCCGGACTCCCGCGTGAACCCGCCCGGCAGTACCGCACCGCCATGCCGGCGGTCGAGGAGTCCTTCTGCCTCCAGTGCGCGCACGTCCCGCCGTACGGTCACTTCTGAGGTCTGGACGACGCGGGCGAGCTCACGGAGCGACACGGCCCCGTTCGCTCGCACCATTTCGAGGATCAATTGGCGACGTTCTGCAGCGAACACGAAACTGACAGTAACCCCAACGACCGTCTGCTTTCAGCAGTTTGCGCCGAATAGCAGAAGTTGTTCGCACAGCAGGGTCAGGAGTGGTATAGGGCCTACCCCGCCCGACTATGCCGCACGCATGACCGACAACTCCCCGTGACCAGCGGGGAGTCGGTTCCGGCCGTCAGAGTTCGCTGCCGGTCTTCCGGGTGTGCAGCTGCCGCGCCACCTCCGCGATCGACCCCGAAAGGGAGGGATACACGGTGAACGCGTTCGCGATCTGTTCGACCGTCAGATTGTTGTCGACGGCGATCGAGATCGGATGGATCAGCTCCGAGGCCCGCGGTGAGACCACCACACCGCCCACCACGATCCCCGTCCCCGGCCGGCAGAACATCTTCACGAAGCCGTCCCGGATGCCCTGCATCTTCGCGCGCGGGTTGCGCAGCAGCGGCAGCTTCACCACCCGGGCGTCGATCTTCCCGGCATCCACGTCCGCCTGCGTGTACCCCACCGTCGCGATCTCCGGATCGGTGAAGACGTTCGACGACACGGTCTTCAGGTTCAGCGGAGCCACCGCGTCGCCCAGGAAGTGGTACATCGCGATCCGCCCCTGCATGGCGGCCACCGACGCCAGCGCGAACACACCCGTCACGTCACCGGCGGCGTACACCCCCGGAGCCGTCGTCCGCGACACCTTGTCGGTCCAGATGTGCCCGGAGTCGCGCAGCTTCACGCCGGCCTCCTCCAGCCCCAGACCGGCACTGTTCGGAATCGCACCGACGGCCATCAGGCAGTGCGAACCGCTGATGACACGCCCGTCGGCGAGCGTCACCTCCACCCGGTCCCCCACCCGCTTGGCCGCGGCCGCCCGCGACCGGGCCATGACGTTCATGCCACGGCGCCGGAAGACGTCCTCCAGCACGGCGGCCGCGTCCGGGTCCTCGCCCGGCAGCACGCGGTCCCTGGACGAGACCAGCGTGACCCTCGACCCCAGCGCCTGGTAGGCACCCGCGAACTCGGCGCCGGTCACACCCGACCCGACCACGATGAGTTCATCGGGCAGCTCGGTGAGGTCGTAGACCTGGGTCCAGTTCAGGATGCGCTCGCCGTCCGGCTGCGCATCGGGCACCTCACGAGGATGACCGCCGGTCGCGATCAGCACCGCGTCCGCGACGAGCGTCTCCTCACTCCCGTCCGCCGCCGTGACGACGACCTTCCGCGACCCGTCCAGAGCCTGCATGCCCTCCAGCCGCCCGCGCCCCCGCATGACCCGCGCACCCGCGCGCGTCACCGAGGCCGTGATGTCGTGCGACTGGGCGAGCGCCAGCCGCTTCACACGCCGGTTGACCTTGCCCAGATCGACCCCCACCACCCGGGCGGCCTGCTCCAGGGGCGGGGTGTCGTCGGCGACGATGATCCCCAGCTCCTCGTACGACGAGTCGAAGGTCGTCATGACCTCGGCCGTAGCGATAAGAGTCTTCGACGGCACGCAGTCGGTCAGTACCGACGCTCCGCCCAGACCGTCGCAGTCGACGACGGTCACCTCCGCGCCGAGCTGCGCGCCCACCAGCGCCGCTTCATAGCCGCCGGGTCCGCCACCGATGATCACGATCCGAGTCACGTACTCCATTGTCCCGCACGCCTCAAGGTGCCACTGCCCGGGGCCGCCACCCGGCGCCGCCTGGGACAGGAGTGGCACACGGGACGGCTGCCGTACCCTCTCTCCATGTCGTCGCTCTACGCCGCCTACGCCGGCAATCTCGACGCACGGCTGATGTCCCGCCGCGCCCCGCACTCCCCCCTGCGCGCCACCGGCTGGCTGAACGGATGGCGGCTGACGTTCGGCGGCGAGCAGATGGGCTGGGAGGGCGCCCTTGCGACGATCGTCGAGGACCCCCTGTCCCAGGTCTTCGTCGGTCTCTACGACATCGCCCCGATGGACGAGGAGGCCATGGACCGCTGGGAGGGTGTCGGCATGGGCATCTACCGCCGCGCCCGGGTCCGCGTGCACACCCTGGAGGGCGAGGAGTCCGCCTGGCTCTACGTCCTCGACGGCTACGAGGGCGGCCTGCCCTCGGCGCGCTACCTGGGCGAGATCGCCGACGCGGCGGAATCCGCAGGCGCCCCACACGATTACGTGATGGAACTGCGCAAGCGGCCCTGCTGAGACCCCGCGTCCCTACACTTGGGGGACCGACGCACCAACGGGAGAGCGGATGTCCCCCACCACGTACGACGTCTACTACACCGTGCAGGCCGCAGCCGCCCGCGACCGGCTGGAGGACCGTCAGCGCATCGCGTTCGACAAGGGCATCGCCCTCCTCGCCCGCGACCCGTTCCTCTCCGTGTCCCGCCCCATAAGCTCCACGGGGGACGACCGCACCATCCGTCTCACCCAGAACGTCCTCGTGGAGTACACGGTGAGCCGCGGCCGCCTGCTGATCTTCATCGTCGAGGTCTTCAACGACAAGGACGTCCTCGTCATGGACGAGTGACCGCACCCCGGAATCGTCACAGACCCCGCACAGCCCGCGCAAAAGTTGCCTGCGTCACACCGCTCATCGGAAACGACAAGACAACGATCGCAATCCCATGAGCTCCGTCATCTACGCGCGTAGGCCCAGACCGGCTACTCTCATCCGCGTGAACGCATCTCTTCTTCCGGACGACATCCAGGGCGACCCCCACGCCGCCGCCGACGCGGCCGCCGCTCGCCTGCGCGAACTCACGGGCGCCGACACCCACGACGTCGCCCTCGTGATGGGCTCCGGCTGGGCGCCGGCCGTCGACGCCCTGGGCGCTCCCGACGCCGAGTTCCAGGTCACCGAGGTGCCCGGCTTCCCGCCGCCGGCCGTGGAAGGGCACGGCGGCAAGATCCGCTCGTACGCCTTCGGTGACAAGCGCGCGCTGGTCTTCCTGGGCCGCACGCACTACTACGAGGGCCGAGGCGTCGCCGCCGTCGCCCACGGCGTGCGCACCGCCGTGGCGGCCGGCTGCAAGACGATCATCCTCACCAATGGCTGCGGCGGCCTGCGCGAGGGCATGCGTCCCGGTCAGCCGGTCCTCATCAGCGACCACATCAACCTGACGGCGACCTCCCCGATCATCGGCGCGAACTTCGTCGACCTCACCGACCTCTACTCCCCCCGCCTGCGCGCCCTGTGCAAGGAGGTCGACCCCAGCCTCGAAGAGGGCGTCTACGCGCAGTTCCCCGGCCCGCACTACGAGACCCCGGCCGAGATCCGCATGGCCCGCGTGATCGGCGCGGACCTGGTGGGCATGTCGACGGTCCTCGAAGCGATCGCTGCGCGCGAGGCGGGCGCCGAGGTCCTGGGCATCTCCCTGGTGACGAACCTCGCCGCGGGCATGACCGGCGAGCCGCTGAACCACGAGGAGGTCCTCCAGGCGGGCCGTGACTCCGCCGCGCGGATGGGCGAGCTGCTGGCGCAGGTACTGGGCAGGCTCTGAAGACGCCGTCCGGGTCGCCACATACGGTCCGGCGGAGCCCGCGGGTCCGTCGTGGCGAGCCGGGCAGTTCCCCGCGCCGAAAAGCGGACCGAGGGGGCTCTGAAGCCGCCCACGGCGGGAAGGGGACGGGGCGGGGAGTCTCCGCCCGCGGCGGCCGGCGTCGGTCGCCCTGGGCGGTATGAGAGACGGCCCCGCCGGTCCAAGGACGGAGACTCCCCCGCCCCGGCCCCGGCCCACCCCCACCCGTAGGCGCTACGCGCACCCCCACCGAAGCCGCGGATGCGCCGCAGGCACACCACGAGAGGTTGGACGACGACCGTGCACGACGATCTCATCGCCCGGGCCCGAGCCTGGCAGACCGAGGACCCCGACCCGGAGACCCGCGACGAGCTGGCCAAGCTGATCGACGCCGGTGACACCGAGGAACTCGAAGCCCGCTTCAGCGGCACCCTCCAGTTCGGCACCGCGGGTCTGCGCGGCGAGCTCGGTGCCGGCCCCATGCGCATGAACCGCTCCGTCGTCATCCGCGCCGCCGCCGGCCTCGCCGCGTACCTGAAGAGCCACGGCCACGGCGCCGGCACCGTCGTCATCGGCTACGACGCCCGCCACAAGTCCGCCGACTTCGCCCACGACACCGCTGCCGTCATGACCGGCGCCGGCCTGCACGCCGTCGTACTCCCCCGCCCCCTCCCCACCCCCGTCCTGGCGTTCGCCATACGGCACCTGGGCGCGGTCGCCGGCGTGGAGGTCACCGCCAGCCACAACCCGCCCCGCGACAACGGCTACAAGGTGTACCTCGGCGACGGCTCCCAGATCGTCCCGCCCGCCGACGCGGAGATCGCCGCCGAGATCCACGCCATCACGACGCTCCACGACGTCCCCCGCCCCGACACCGGCTGGGAGACCCTCGACGACACGGTCGTGGAGGCCTACCTGGCCCGTACGGACGCCGTCCTGTCCCCCACCTCCCCCCGCACCGCCCGCACGGTCTACACGGCCATGCACGGCGTCGGCAAGGACACCCTCCTCGCCGCCTTCGCCCGGGCCGGCTTCCCCACCCCCGCCCTCGTCACCGAGCAGGCCGAGCCGGACCCCGACTTCCCGACCGTCGCCTTCCCCAACCCGGAAGAGCCAGGCGCGATGGACCTCGCCTTCGCGAAGGCCCGCGAGACCGACCCCGACCTGATCATCGCCAACGACCCCGACGCCGACCGCTGCGCCGCGGCCGTCAAGGACAACGGCGCATGGCGCATGCTCCGCGGCGACGAGGTCGGCTCCCTCCTCGCCGCCCACCTGGTCCGCCGCGGCGCCACCGGCGTCTTCGCCGAGTCGATCGTCTCCTCCTCCCTCCTCGGCCGCATCGCCGAGAAGGCGAACCTGCCCTACGAGGAGACCCTCACCGGCTTCAAGTGGATCGCCCGCGTGGACGGCCTGCGCTACGGCTACGAGGAGGCCCTCGGCTACTGCGTCGACCCCGACGGCGTCCGTGACAAGGACGGCATCACCGCGGCCCTCCTCATCACCGAGTTGGCCTCGGTCCTCAAGGAGGAGGGCCGCACCCTCCCCGACCTTCTCGACGACCTCGCCGTGGAGCACGGCCTGCACGCCACCGAACAGCTCTCGGTCCGCGTCCAGGATCTCTCCGTCATCGCACAGGCCATGCGGAAGCTCCGCGAGCACCCCCCGACCGAACTCGCGGGCCTCCCCGTCACCAAGGCCGAGGACCTCACCCGGGGCACGGACACCCTGCCCCCCACCGACGGCCTCCGCTACACCCTCACCGGCGCCCGCGTCATCGTCCGCCCCAGCGGCACCGAGCCCAAGCTGAAGTGCTACCTGGAGGTGGTGGTCCCGGTGTCCGACCGCACCGCCCTCCCCACGGCCCGCGCCAGGGCCGCACAGACCCTGGCCGCGATCAAGCACGACCTCTCCGCGGCGGCCGGCATCTGACGCGCGTAGGGGTGCCTCTCCGCCAGGGGCACCCCTACGGGTGATTTCGCGACGGCGACCGACCCACCCACCGCACCCCGCCCCGGCTCCCGGGGAACGGTGATCCGGTACCGCCCGCCGCAGCCGTCGTACTGGAGCCGCCGTGTCCTCGACCGCCCCCGACACCGTCCCCAGCGGGCACATCCCGGGCACCCGACGACCCCACCTCCCCACGGCGGCCGCCGGCCCCGGGCACGCCCTGCGCCGGGCGGCCCCCGCACTCGCCGCGTATCTCGCGGTTCGGCTCACCGGCCTGGTGTTCCTCGCCGTGTGGGCGCACCGACGCCACCACGGGGTGTGGCCGATGCTGGCGACGCAGTGGGACTCCCGCTGGTACCTCGGCATCGCGGACCACGGCTACGCACACGCCCTGGGCACCGCGTACGACCACAACAACCTGGCGTTCTTCCCGCTCTACCCGCTCCTGGTGAAAGCCGTCGCGGTGCTGACCCCGGGCACCCGGGCCAGCACCGGCCTGGCCCTCGCGTGGCTCGCCTCGCTCTTCGCGGCCTGGGGCGTGTTCGCGGTGGGCGACCGCCTGGCAGGTCGCCGGACCGGCGTCCTGCTCACCGTGCTGTGGGCGGCGTACCCGGTGGGCCTGGTCCAGTGGATGGGCTACACGGAGTCCCTGTTCACGGCGTTCGCCGCGTGGACGCTGTACGCGGTCCTGACCGAGCGCTGGCTGTACGCGGCGGCCGGCTCCGTCCTGGCCGGGCTCACCCGGCCGACCGGCATCGCGCTGGCCGCCGCCGTGACGGTCACCGCGCTGCTCTCCCTCCGCACCCGTTTCTCGGCCCGTGCCCTGACGGCGGCGCTGCTGGCCCCGCTCGGCTGGTGCGCGTACGTCGGCTGGGTCGGCCTCAGACTGGGCCGCTGGGACGGCTACTTCGCCGTACAGCGGATGTGGCACAACGAACTGGACGGCGGCGCGGAGACCCTGCGCTGGCTGCGGCACCTGTTCGGGCAGGTCTCGCGGCCCGAGCTGTTCCTGGTCGTGGTGAGCCTGACCATGCTGGTCTCCGTCGTCCTGTTCGGACTCGCGGTGGCGGACCGGCAGCCGGTGCCGCTGCTGGTGTTCAGCGCGGTCCTGCTGCTGATCGTGATGGCCAGCGGCGGCGTCTACTTCCCGCGCGCCCGCTTCCTCCTGCCCGGCTTCCCCCTGCTGCTGCCACTGGCCGGCCATCTCGCCCGCGCCTCGGCCCGCCTGCGGGTACTGGCCCTGACGGCGGCCGTCGCGGGGTCGGCGTACTGCGGCGCGTACATGCTGCTGGTGTGGCCGAGCGCGCCCTGAGGGACTCGGTCCCGCACCAGGCAAGCAAGCCACGGACCAACGCTGACAGCCGGGCGGACGGCAAGGCGTGGCCCCCGGCCCGACCACGGCGGGGAATCGGCCGTCGGGGCAACCCGAGCCCCCGAGCCCGGACACGTCCGGCCCGGCAGGACCGGCAGTTCTGGACTTGCTGGTCCATTTTTGTGAGCGCACAGTGGGCCGCACCTGATGGGGACCTAGTGGACAGAGGGTTGATCATGAGCATGCGACTGGCAGGAAAGACCGCGCTGGTGACCGGGGCGACCAGCAACATCGGGCGGGCGATCGCGGAGGCGTTCGCTGCCGAGGGGGCGCATGTCGTCGTCTCGGGGCGGAGCGCCGGGCGCGGGGCGGAGGTGGTCGAGGGGATCCGGGCTCAGGGCGGCCAGGCCGACTTCGTGCGGGCCGACCTGGACGGCAGTGCCGCCGCCTCCCGGGCGCTGGCCGAGGAGGCGACACGAGTGCTGGGCGGCCGTATCGACGTACTCGTCAACAACGCGGGAATCTACCCGGCCGACAGCACCGCCGGCACCGACGAGAAGACCTTCGACGAGGTGTACGCGGTCAACGTCAAGGCGCCGTTCTTCCTGACGGGGGCCGTCGCGCCCGCCATGGCCGCGGCCGGCGGCGGCGCGATCATCAACCTGAGTTCATGGGTCGCCCGCCTGGGTATTTCCGTCGCCGCGCTGTACAGCTCCACGAAGGGTGCCATGGAGACCCTGACGCGCGCCTGGTCTGCGGAGTTCGGACCCCGGGGGGTGCGGGTGAACGCGATCTCCCCGGGTGCGGTGCTTCCGTCGGACGCCGAGGTGGCCGACATCGGTGGAACCATGATGAAGGGGACGCCGGCGGGCGGGATGGGCACGCCGGACGCGATCGCGAACGCGGCGGTGTACCTGGCCGCCGACGAGTCGTCGTTCGTGCACGGGATCGTGCTGGACGTGGACGGCGGCCGTACCGGCGTCGCGGTCGTCGCGGCCTGACGAGCCCTACGGCCCGGCGGTCAGCGCGGCGCGCCGGCCCCGGCCGGCGTCAGGTCGCGCCGCAGGTCCGCGATTCCCTGGTCGAGGGCGGCGCGCAGATGGGCGGACGAGCCCGTCGACAGCAGGATGGAGACGCCGCCCTGGATCGCCGCCAGCAGGGCGGCGGCCCGCGCGTCGACATCGAACTCGGCGGACGGGCTCCCGGCCGCCCGCAGCGCCCGGATGCCGGCGGCCAGACTCTCCTGCCAGCGACCCATCAGTTCGGCCACGATCGCTCGCGCACCCGGGGTCGAACGCCCGACCTGGAGGAACAGCGACCCGAGCGGACAGGTGTCCCCCAGGATCTCGTAGCGGGCCACCACCACGTCCCGCCACCGCTCCCAGTTCTCCCAGGAGTCCAGGCACCCCAGATACGGCTGCTGGTCCACCAGCACCTGCTCCGCCTCGAACCGCGCGACAGCCAGCAGCAACTCGTCCTTCCCGTCCGGGAAGTAGTGGAACACCTGGCTCTTGCTGACACCGGCCCGCGCCATGACGTCGTCGAGGGTCACCGTGCCGACGCCCTGCTCCCGCAGCACCTCGGCGGCCCCCTCGACGATCCGGCGCCTGGTGGCCTTCCCCTTGGCCGTCAGCTCCTTGCGCATTGCCCGACCTCCGCACAGTGGACCGTACAGTCCACTGTACGGAGCTCAGCCGGCGAACAGCGTGCTGGCCAGCGCCACGCTGACGACGGTGCCGCCGACGATGCTCAGCAGGGCGTTGCGGCGCCACAGGTGCAGTGCGACGGTGACCGCGAGCGCGGCCAGGGGCGCGACCGCGCGGGACTGGGTCAGCGGCAGGTCGCGCAGGCAGTAGACGAACAGGATCACCACCTGCCCGGGCAGGACCAGCCGTGCGGCCAGGGCGCTGAGCAGGGCGAGGAGCGGGGTGGCGGCGCAGGCATGGCGCCGGGGTGAGGCCGACCCGCTTGGCCGGCTCGACGTTGGTCAGACGGCCGTCCTGGCGCAGGTGAAACAAAATGTCCGATCGATGGCGTCCAGCGGCAAACTCACCGGCCTCCCCGGCATCCTGCGCGTCGAGTCCCACCTCACCATGAAGAAGATCAAGACCGAGGACTGAACAGCACCACCCCCGAAGGCCCGTCGACCTCACAACACGCGGCACCACCAACCCCCCAGGGCCACGGCGCCCCCAGGACACGCCCCCCACACAGGGCCACGGTGACCTCACAACACGCGGCACCACCAACCCCCAGGGGCGCGGGGAACTGCGCGAACGCCCCCGCCGGGCCGCACCCGGCCGACAACCCGCACCCCCTACGGCGGCCCCTAACCCACCGCCAACAGAATCGCCAGCAACACCGCCCCCGCCACCGCCGGCGCAGCCACCTCGTACGCCCACCGCACGGTGATCTCACCCTGCGCCGACTCCGCCGGCCCCCTGCTCTCCAGCATGTCCCGCAGGTCGTCCATGACCTTGTCGGTCTCCGCACGGGCGGCCCCGGCCGCGTGGTCGGACTCCCCCAGCCCCCCGGAGCTCCCGAACCCGCCGAACCCGCCGAGCCCATACCCGGCGGCACCCGCCCCCGGCCCGGTCCGCCCGCGCCGCGCGTCCGACTCCGTCTTCGCCTGCCGGCGCGCCGCCTTCTTACGGCTCCGCAGGGACACGGGGATCGCCCACAGCTGGTACTTCGCACCGGACTTGACGATCACCTCGTTCGAGTAACCGGAGCGCAGCGCCGCGATCTCCCCCCACGGCAGCGTGATCACCCGGAACGGGTTCCGTACGCGCAGCCGGTCCTCGCCCGCGAACACCGCGGGGCGCAGGGTGAAGGCGGCGACCAGCGGCACGATGAGGATGAGCGCGGCGAGGGCCAGCCAGGGGGTACGGCCGTTCCCCCGGATCAGCGCGTCGATGCCGAGCCAGCCGACGATGACGAGAAGCAGTACGCCGCCGATCAGCGCCTGGGGCGAGCGGTAGATGCGGTCCTTGACGAGGGGCGTGGTCATGCGCCGATTCTGCCTCAGCCGTGCGCCCGATCGCCGTCGGGGCGGCATCGCCGTACGCGGGTGCGCGCGGTCTGCGGCTGGTCGCGCCCACACGGCGGCAGCCGCATGTCGACACCGCCCCGCGCCCCTTTGGGTGGGACAGCTCCCCCGACGCAAGAAGAACCGTTCCCTCGGGGTGTACAGCCGCTACGCGCGTAGATATGCTCGGCTGGTGACCATGCCCACCACCGCACCCCACGCACTTGCTGACGTCACCGCGTCCGACAGCACGCTGCGCCGCTTCCTCCACGGGCTGCCCGGCGTCGACGCGGTCGGCCTGGAGGCGCGTGCCGCCTCCCTCGGCACCCGTTCCATCAAGACCACCGCGAAGGCGTACGCCATCGACCTCGCCATCTCGATGGTCGACCTGACGACGCTGGAAGGCGCGGACACCCCGGGCAAGGTCCGGGCGCTCGGCGCCAAGGCGGTCCATCCGGATCCGACGGACCGGACGACCCCCGCCACGGCCGCCGTCTGCGTCTACCCCGACATGGTGGCCGCCGCCAAGGAGGCCGTCGCCGGCTCGTCCGTCAAGGTCGCCTCGGTCGCCACCGCCTTCCCGGCCGGCCGCGCCGCGCTCGACGTCAAGCTCGCCGACGTACGCGACGCCGTGAGCGCCGGCGCCGACGAGATCGACATGGTCATCGACCGCGGCGCCTTCCTCGCGGGGAACTACCTGAAGGTGTACGACGAGATCACCGCCGTACGCGAAGCCTGCGGAACCTCGGCCCGGCTCAAGGTCATCTTCGAGACCGGCGAGCTGTCGACGTACGACAACATCCGCCGGGCGTCCTGGCTGGGCATGCTCGCGGGCGCCGACTTCATCAAGACGTCGACCGGCAAGGTCGCCGTCAACGCCACCCCGGCGAACACCCTCCTCATGCTGGAGGCCGTGCGCGACTTCCGTGCGCAGACCGGTGTCCAGGTCGGGGTCAAGCCCGCCGGCGGGATCCGGACCAGCAAGGACGCGATCAAGTTCCTCGTCCTCGTCAACGAGACCGTGGGAGAGGACTGGCTGGACAACCACTGGTTCCGCTTCGGCGCCTCCTCGCTCCTGAACGACCTGCTGATGCAGCGTCAGAAGCTGGCCACCGGCCGCTACTCCGGCCCCGACTACGTGACGGTGGACTGATCGATCATGACTTTTGAGTACGCACCGGCGCCCGAGTCCCGCTCCGTCGTCGACATCGCCCCCTCCTACGGCCTCTTCATCGACGGCGAGTTCACGGACGCGGCGGACGGCAAGGTCTTCAAGACGGTCAGCCCGTCGACCGAGGAGGTCCTCTCCGAGGTCGCCCGCGCCGGCACCGAGGACGTCGACCGGGCCGTGTGGGCCGCCCGGAAGGCCTTCGAGAAGTGGTCCGCGCTGCCGGGCTCCGAGCGCGCCAAGTACCTGTTCCGCATCGCCCGGATCATCCAGGAGCGCAGCCGTGAGCTGGCCGTCCTGGAGACGCTGGACAACGGAAAGCCGATCAAGGAGACCCGCGACGCCGACCTGCCCCTGGTCGCCGCGCACTTCTTCTACTACGCGGGCTGGGCCGACAAGCTCGACCACGCCGGGTACGGCACGGACCCGCGCCCCCTCGGCGTCGCCGGCCAGGTCATCCCGTGGAACTTCCCGCTGCTGATGCTGGCCTGGAAGATCGCCCCGGCGCTCGCCACCGGCAACACGGTGGTCCTGAAGCCCGCCGAGACGACCCCGCTGTCCGCCCTCTTCTTCGCGGACATCTGCCGCCAGGCGGGCCTGCCCAAGGGCGTCGTCAACATCCTCCCCGGCTACGGCGACGCGGGCGCCGCGCTCGTCGCCCACCCCGACGTGAACAAGGTCGCCTTCACCGGCTCCACCGCCGTCGGCAAGGAGATCGCGCGCACGGTCGCGGGCACCCGCAAGAAGCTCACCCTCGAACTGGGCGGCAAGGGCGCCAACATCGTCTTCGACGACGCTCCCATCGACCAGGCCGTCGAAGGCATCGTCACCGGGATCTTCTTCAACCAGGGCCAGGTCTGCTGCGCGGGCTCCCGCCTCCTCGTCCAGGAGTCGATCCACGACGAGCTGCTCGACTCCCTCAAGCGCCGCCTGTCCACCCTCCGCCTCGGCGACCCGCTGGACAAGAACACGGACATCGGTGCGATCAACTCCGCGGAGCAGCTGGCCCGCATCACCACCCTCGCCGACCAGGGCGAGGCGGAGGGCGCCGAGCGCTGGTCCCCGGCCTGCGAACTCCCGTCCGCCGGCTACTGGTTCGCCCCGACGCTCTTCACGAACGTCACGCAGGCGCACACCATCGCCCGGGACGAGATCTTCGGCCCCGTCCTGTCGGTCCTGACCTTCCGCACCCCCGAGGAGGCGGTCGCCAAGGCCAACAACACCCAGTACGGCCTCTCGGCGGGCATCTGGACCGAGAAGGGCTCCAGGATCCTGGCCGTCGCGAACAAGCTGCGCGCCGGCGTCGTCTGGTCCAACACGTTCAACAAGTTCGACCCGACCTCGCCGTTCGGCGGGTACAAGGAGTCGGGCTTCGGCCGCGAGGGCGGCCGCCACGGCCTGGAGGCATACCTCGCCCCGTCGAGCCCGGAGGGCTTGCGATGAAAATGAATGCAGTTGACCGCCTGTCCGTCTTCAAGACCTACAAGCTGTACGTCGGCGGGAAGTTCCCGCGTTCCGAGAGCGGCCGGGTGTACGAGGTGACCGACGCAAAGGGCAAGTGGCTGGCGAACGCGCCGCAGTCGAGCCGCAAGGACGCCAGGGACGCGGTGGTCGCCGCGCGCAAGGCGTTCGGCGGCTGGGCCGGGGCCACCGCCTACAACCGGGGCCAGGTCCTCTACCGCGTCGCGGAGATGCTGGAGGGCCGCCGGGACCAGTTCGTGCGCGAGGTCGCCGACGCGGAGGGCCTGGGCAAGTCCAAGGCGGCATCGGTCGTGGACGCGACGATCGACCGCTGGGTCTGGTACGCGGGCTGGACCGACAAGATCGCCCAGGTGGTCGGCGGCGGCAACCCGGTCGCGGGCCCGTTCTTCAACCTGTCCTCCCCCGAACCGACGGGAGTCGTGGCCGTCCTGGCCCCGCAGGAGTCGTCGTTCCTGGGCCTGGTGTCGGTCGTCGCCCCGGTGATCGCCACCGGCAACACGGCCGTCGTGGTGGCCAGTGAGAAGGCCCCGCTCCCGGCCCTCGCCCTCGCCGAGGTGCTCGCCACCTCCGACGTGCCGGGCGGAGTCGTCAACGTCCTCTCCGGCCGTACGGCGGAGATCGCGGCGCCCCTCGCCGCCCACCAGGACGTCAACGCGATCGACCTCGCGGGCGCGGACGAGGTGCTGGCGAAGGAGCTGGAGATCGCGGCGGCCGACAACCTCAAGCGCGTCCTGCGTCCACAGCCTGTGGACGACTGGACGGCGACGCCGGGCATCGACCGCATGACGGCGTTCCTGGAGACGAAGACGGTCTGGCACCCGACGGGGTCGCTGGGGGCGTCGGGGTCTTCCTACTGAGGTTCACCCAAGTGGCAAGGGGCGCGGGGCCGTATCGACATGCGGCCCCGCCGCGCGGGCGCGACCAGCCGCACCGGACCCGCAGTTCCCCACCGCTCCTCAGCCCTTCAGGATCTGCCCCACCACCGGAATCGCCCCGACCGACGGCGCCTGCGCCACCGGTCCCGTCAGCATCTTGGACGTCAGCGGCTTGAAGTCGGCCAGCTGCGTCCCGACGCCGTTGTCCAGCGGGTCGACGCCCGTGCCCGCGAGCGGGTTGGGCTTCAGGCCCGCCACCGGGCCGGTGACGTACGGCAGTACGCCGCCCAGTGCCCGCACGCCCCCCTGCGGGTCGATGTGGCCGAGTGAGGTGGGGCGGGTCCGCACCACGTCCACCGCGGGCCGGGTGTCCGCGGCGGCCGTCGCGGCGCCCGCGCCGAGCGCCACACCTGCCGTGGCGAGGGCGGCCAGGGCACGCCGGGCGGTCGGGGTCGGGGAGGACGCGTGTCGGGACATCGCTGGTGCCACCTTCTGCTGCTCAGGGTGATCGGGTCGGCACACAGGGTAGTTGAGGTGTGACTCACGCTCCAAAGCCGACCCGCGGGGTCGGCAGGAGGCTCCCCATACGTCAAACTGGTGTTCCGTGAGCATTCATCCTCCGTCCCCCGCCCGCGTCGTGCTGCTGTGCGGCCCCTCGGGCTCGGGCAAGTCACTGGTCGCCGCCCGTTCCGGGCTCCCCGTCCTGCGCCTCGACGACTTCTACAAGGAGTGCGACGACCCGACTCTGCCGTTGGTGGCGGGGAGTTCGGACATCGACTGGGACCATCCGGAGTCCTGGGACGCGGAGGTCGCGGTCGAGGCGATCGGCCGGCTGTGCGCCACCGGGTCGGCGCCCGTTCCGGTGTATGACATAGCGCTGAGCGCCCGCACCGGCGCCGAGACGCTCGACATCGGCCGCACCCCGCTCTTCATCGCCGAGGGCATCTTCGCCGCCGAGATCGTGGAGCGCTGCCGTGAACTGGGGCTCCTGGCCGACGCCCTGTGTCTCAGCCGGGGCCCGGTGAAGACGTTCCGGCGCCGGTTCCTGCGCGATCTCAAGGAGGGCCGCAAGTCGGTGCCGTTCCTGCTGCGGCGCGGCTGGCGGCTGATGCGGGCGGAGCGCACCATCGTGGCCCGCCAGGTGTCACTGGGCGCCCACCCGTGCGACCGGGACGAGGCGCTGGGCCGGATGGCGGCGGCCGCGGTGGGCCGGCAGACCCGCGACCGGACACAGGCACCTGCGTAAAGCAGAGAAAAGCGGGACTGGATGGACCCCCCGGCCCTCCAGTCCCGCTCCCCCGTCGCTCCGCCGAACACCCCCGTGTCCCCCGTGGCGGAGCTCCCCCGTGCTTTCCCCCCGGGTCCCCCCGGACCCGTTCTCCCCCGTGCTCCCGTGGGTCCCCCCGGACCCTCCCCCAGGCCCCCGGTACCCCCGGTTCTCCCCCGTCAGGATCCCCCCGGATCCCCTTACCTTCAGGCGACGAGCTCCCCGAAGGCGTTCTCCTCGTCACGGCCGAAGCTGAGGACCTCGTCCTCGCGCAGCCGGCGGAGCGACCGCCAGATGCTGGACTTCACCGTGCCGACACTGATGTCGAGGATCTCCGCGATCTCCGGGTCCGTGCGGCCCTCGTAGTAGCGCAGGACCAGCATGGTGCGCTGGAGTTCGGGGAGCCGGGACAGCGCCTGCCACAGGACGGCGCGCAGCTCGGTGCCGCTCATCGCGTCCGTGTCGCCGGGCGTCTCCGGCAGTTCCTCGGTCGGGTACTCGTTGAGCTTGCGGCGCCGCCAGGCGCTGATGTGCAGGTTGGTCATGGTGCGTCGGAGGTAGCCGCCGACCGCCGCCTTGTCGCTGATCCGGTCCCACGCCCGGTACGTCGAGAACAGGGCGCTCTGCAGCAGGTCCTCGGCCTCGTAGCGGTCACCGGTCAGGTGGTAGGCGGTCGCGTACAGGGAGGCGCGGCGCTCCTGGACGTAGGCGGTGAACTCCGCCTCGGTCAGCGAGCGGCGCTCCCCCGAGTCCTCCCTGTAGGCGGATCCCCCGACCGTGCCCATAGCGGCTGCCGCCGTGGGCTCCCCCGTGAGACCGTCAACCACCGTCATGTAGGCGGTGTGCTGACGCCCGGTGCCGCGAGCGCACCCCCGCCCGCTCACGGCACCGGACTTCTCGGAACCCCGGTTCACGTCGTGCAGACGCGTGATCACTGCGCTGGTGCTGTGGCTGATCAGCGTGTTCATCTCGCGCCCCCCGTCGTGGACTTCCGGTAGTTCGGCCTGCTCGGGCCGCTCGCCGCGTTCCGCCGGCCTGCCCGTGCCGAAAAGACTGCCGGGCCACCTTCACGGCCGTATCCGCCGACTGTCACAGACCTGTCACAGGGGTCCGGCACAGAGCGTCCACAGACCATGCACAGGCGGTGGCGCTACAGAGGTTTACGGGGTGCTGCGCGCCGCACAGGTCGTACGACAGGGCCCGCATGGGCCAGAATGAGCCCGTGCCTTCCCTGTTGCTGATCGAGGACGACGACGCCATCCGTACGGCCCTGGAGCTCTCTCTGACGCGCCAGGGGCACCGGGTGGCCACCGCTGCGACCGGTGAGGACGGTCTGAAGCTGTTGCGCGAGCAGCGGCCCGATCTGATCGTCCTCGATGTGATGCTGCCCGGCATCGACGGGTTCGAGGTGTGCCGGCGCATCCGGCGCACGGACCAGTTGCCGATCATTCTGCTGACCGCGCGCAGCGACGACATCGACGTGGTGGTCGGGCTGGAGTCCGGGGCCGACGACTACGTCGTCAAGCCGGTCCAGGGGCGGGTGCTCGACGCCCGGATCCGGGCCGTGCTGCGGCGCGGGGAGCGGGAGTCCACCGACTCGGCGACCTTCGGCAACGTCGTCATCGACCGAAGTGCGATGACCGTGACGAAGAACGGCGAGGACCTCCAGCTCACCCCGACCGAGCTGCGGCTGCTCCTGGAGCTGAGCCGGCGGCCGGGGCAGGCGCTGTCCCGGCAGCAACTGCTGCGGCTGGTCTGGGAGCACGACTACCTCGGTGACTCCCGGCTCGTCGACGCCTGTGTGCAGCGGCTGCGCGCCAAGGTGGAGGACGTGCCCTCGTCCCCGACCCTGATCCGTACCGTGCGTGGTGTCGGCTACCGCCTGGACGCCCCTCAGTGACCGACCGGCAAGAGGGTTTCCGCGGCTGGGCCGCGGGTCGCAAGGGAGCCGTCTCCCGGCTTCGCTTCACCAGTCTGCGGCTGCGGCTCGTCGTCGTCTTCGGGCTCGTCGCGCTGACCGCCGCCGTGTCCGCGTCCGGCATCGCGTACTGGCTCAACCGCGAGGCCGTCCTCACCCGTACCCAGGACGCGGTGCTGCGCGACTTCCAGCAGGAGATGCAGAACCGGGCCGGCGCGCTGCCGGTGCATCCGACGCAGGACGAACTGCAGCGCACCGCCGGGCAGATGGCCAACAGCAGCCAGCGGTTCAGCGTGCTGCTGGTCGGCGAGGACACCGGCGGCAAGACGGTGTACGGCAGTTCGGACGGGCTCAGCGCGTTCGCGCTGGACGACGTGCCGACGTCGCTGCGGAAGGCCGTCGACAAGCAGCAGAAGGTGACCGGCTCCAACAAGTCGGCGTACCACCTGTACTGGCAGCGGGTCGTCGACCACGGCACGCCGTATCTGGTCGCCGGGACGCGGCTGATCGGCGGCGGCCCGACCGGCTACATGATGAAGTCGCTGGGGCCGGAGGCCAAGGACCTCAACTCGCTGGCGTGGTCGCTGGGGATCGCCACGGGGCTCGCTCTCATCGGTTCGGCGCTGCTGGCGCAGGCCGCCGCCACGACCGTGCTGAAGCCGGTGCACCGGCTGGGGGTCGCCGCGCGGCGGCTCGGCGAGGGCAAGCTGGACACCCGGCTGCGGGTCTCGGGGACGGACGAACTCGCCGATCTTTCCCGGACGTTCAACGACGCGGCCGAGGCGCTGGAGAAGCGGGTCGACGACATGGCCGCGCGGGACGACGCGTCGCGGCGGTTCGTCGCGGACATGAGCCATGAGCTGCGCACCCCGCTCACCGCGATCACCGCCGTGACGGAGATCCTGGAGGAGGAGCTGGAGGCGGAGTCGGGGTCGGTGGACCCGATGATCGAGCCGGCCGTCCGGCTGGTCGTCAGCGAGACGCGCCGCCTCAACGACCTCGTCGAGAACCTGATGGAGGTCACCCGCTTCGACGCCGGCACGGCCCGGCTCGTCCTCGACGACGTCGACATCGCCGACCAGATCACCGCCTGCATCGACGCCCGTGCCTGGCTGGACGCGGTGGACCTGGACGCCGAGCGCGGCATCCACGCCCGCCTCGATCCGCGCCGCCTCGACGTCATCCTCGCCAACCTGATCGGCAACGCCCTCAAGCACGGTGGTTCGCCGGTGCGGGTGTCGGTGCGGATAGACGGGGAGGTTCTGGTCATCGCCGTACGGGACCATGGTCCGGGCATCCCGGAGGATGTCCTCCCGCACGTCTTCGACCGGTTCTACAAGGCCAGCGCGTCCCGGCCGCGCTCCGAGGGCAGCGGCCTGGGCCTGTCCATCGCTACGGAGAACGCCCGTATCCACGGTGGCTCGATCACCGCCGCGAACTCCCCCGAGGGCGGCGCGGTGTTCACTCTCCGGCTGCCCCGGGACGCCTCCCTGCTGGCGGAGGAGAGCAAGGAAGCCGGGGAAGCCGGGGAGAAGGGCGCCTGATGCACGTACGAAGACTTCTGGCCGTCGGCGGGCTGGCGCTCGCGGTCTCCGGGTGCGGGATCCGGGCCACCGAGGTGCCGACCGACTTCGGCGGGGCACCCTCGCGGGTGCCGTGCTCGATGACCCAGCCGGATCTGTCGCCGCAGGACGCGCGCGGGGTGCCGGTGCAGGTGTTCCTGCTGTGCGGTTCGTCGCTGGTGACCGTCGACCGGGAGGTGCGCGTCCCCGACGGTTCGGCGGACGCCAAACGGCGCGTGATCGTCGCCCAGGGGCTGCTCGACCAGCTCGCCGAGACGCCGTCGGCCGCCGAGAAGGAGGCCGGTTACGCGACGTACGTGCGGGGCGGGATGAGCGTCTGGGGACCACGGGCCGGGGATCCCGACGACACGCTGCGGCTGAGCACGTCGCCGCCGCAGCTGACGTCGTACGCGCTCGCGCAGATCGTGTGCACGCTGTCCGACTCGGCGGCCGCGGAGGGGGACGGGTCGGTGATCCTGGGCGGGCCGGGGACGGAGGCGTTGCGGCGGTACGAGTGCACGGACTCCGTGCGGAACTCTCCGAGTGGCAGCCGGCCCCCGTCCACCGAGGTGGCTTCCGGGTGAGGGAGGTCTGGGCGCCACCGGTGGTGCCACCCGACGCTCTGGGGCGGGTGCGGGCCGTGGGGGGTGGTCGTTCGCGCAGTTCCCCGCGCCCCTGACGGGGCGCTCCACGTACCGTGTGTTCAAGGCCTCACCCCACACATCCGGAACCGATCGTGTGCGCGGGCGCGTCTTGGGGGGCGTGCAGCGTCAAGGCTCCATCGGCGGCAGCGCCGCGATCCGCGTCCGTGTGGCAGGGGGTGTCCTCCTTGCCACACACCTCGCGTTCGTCGCCTGGCTGATGCTGCGGCCGCTGGACGTGCCGTGGGTGATGCCCGCCAACCTGCACCCCTTCGCCGGTATCCGCGCCGATCTGGCGCTGGGCTGGCGGGAGGCGGCCCACCGGATCGGCGAGGGACTGGCGCTGCTCGCCCCGCTCGGTGTGCTGCTGCCGATGACGCACGGGAAACTCCGGGTCTCCCCGCTCGCCTCCCTGATCAGTTCGGCCACCGCGGGTGCCCTGATCTCGTTGGGCATAGCCCTGCTGCAGACCGGGGTGCCGGGCCGGGTGGTGGATGTCGACTCGATACTCCTCAACACGGCCGGCGTCGTCATCGCGCATCTGGCGGTGGTGCCGGCGGGCCGCTCCCGGCTCCGTCGGCGCGGTGAGCGGCAGCGGCCGGCCGCCCTTCCCCAGGAGGAGGCGGCTCAGGGTCGTACCCCGACGATTCCCAGGGTCGGGATCGCACCGTAGAGCGACGCTTCGCCCCGGTTCGTCTTCGTACTGTGGACATCGGATGAGGGGCCGCAGGGGCCGCCTCGGAACAGACGCTCACGAAGGAGCCGCAGATGTCCAGCCTCGCCCGCCCCACCCATGGCCGCATGATCGGCGGAGTGTGCGCCGCGCTGGCCCGGCGCTTCGGCACCTCCGCGACCACGATGCGGGTGATCTTCCTGCTGTCCTGCCTGCTGCCGGGCCCTCAGTTCCTGCTCTACATCGCGCTGTGGATCCTCCTCCCCTCGGAGGAGAAAGCCTCCGCCGCCTGGTGATCAGGCGGGACGGCAACGCCGGTGGGGCGCCCCGGAGGTTTCCGGGGCGCCCCACCGGCGTTGCCGATCGGCCGGGGAGAGGTCAGCCGAGCGGAATCCCGTTGACCGGCAGGCCGTGCGTGGGCAGGCCCTGGACGGGCAGTCCGCCGAGGAGGCCGGCGACGGGCTTGGTCGGGCCGCCGGCGAGCACCTGCTTGACGGCCGGCTGGACGGCGGTCAGTCCGGCACCGAGGGCGCTCTGCCCCTGCGCCACGGCCTGACCGGCACCCGGCAGCGCCTTGGAGACGTTCTCGGCCGGCAGCGTCTTGGTGACGGTGTCCAGGGCCTGCGAGGCGTCCGGGACGGCCGGGGCCGCGTTGGCCGCGCCCGCGCCGACGGCGGCGAAGGCGGCACCGAGGGCGGCGACACCGAGGGTCTTGGCAGCAGACTGCTTCATCGTAAATGCGTCCTTGGAATGCGGTGACAGGGATCGGTAACACGCTGAGCGGTCCGACGACCGTAAACATGCCGGACCACCCCTCGCAAACACCGAAATGCGGACGGAGGGTGGGAGCCCGTCCGCATTCCGCTCCCCGCCGGGACGCCCGATCAGTCCTCCGCGTCGACAGAACCGCTGGTGGAGGCGGTCTGCCGGAACAGCCATTCGGATTTCAGTTCCGCGTAGCCGGGCTTCACGACGTCATTGATCATCGCGAGTCGTTCATCGAAAGGAATGAACGCTGATTTCATCGCATTGACGGAGAACCACTGCAGGTCGTCGAGCGTGTAACCGAACGCCTCGACGAGATGCTCGAATTCCCGGCTCATGCTGGTCCCGGACATCAGCCGGTTGTCGGTGTTCACGGTGGCCCGGAAGTGCAGCCGGCGCAGCAGCCCGATCGGGTGCCCGGCGTAGGAGTCGGCGGCCCCGGTCTGGAGGTTGGAGCTGGGGCACAGCTCCAGCGGGATCCGCTTGTCGCGGACGTACGACGCGAGCCGGCCGAGCTTGACCGTGCCGTCCTCGTGGACCTGGATGTCGTCGATGATCCGCACCCCGTGCCCGAGCCGGTCGGCACCGCACCACTGCAACGCCTGCCAGATGGACGGCAGGCCGAAGGCCTCGCCGGCGTGGATGGTGAAGTGGTTGTTCTCGCGCTTGAGGTACTCGAAGGCGTCGAGATGCCGGGTGGGCGGGTAGCCGGCCTCGGCGCCGGCGATGTCGAAGCCGACGACACCCAGGTCCCGGTAGCGGTTGGCGAGCTCGGCGATCTCCAGGGAGCGGGCCGCGTGCCGCATGGCGGTGAGCAGGGCGCCGACCCGGATCCGGCGGCCGTTCTCCCGGGCGAGCGCCTCGCCCTGCCGGAAGCCCTCGTTGACGGCCTCGACGACCTCTTCGAGGGTCAGCCCCCGCTCCAGGTGCTGCTCGGGGGCGTACCGCACCTCGGCGTAGACGACGCCGTCCTCGGCGAGGTCCTCGGCGCACTCACGGGCCACCCGGACGAGGGCGTCCCGGGTCTGCATGACACCGACGGTGTGCGAGAACGTCTCCAGGTAACGCTCCAGCGAACCGGAGTCGGCGGCCTCACGGAACCAGATGCCGAGCTTGTCCGGGTCGGTCTCGGGGAGGCCGGAGTACCCGGTCTCCCGGGCGAGGTCTGCGACGGTGCCCGGACGCAGGCCGCCGTCGAGGTGGTCGTGCAGCAGAACCTTCGGCGCCCGGCGGATCTGGTCAGGCGTCGGGGTGTTCGCGGTGCTCTGGCTCGTCATTTCCGCACTGTAACTCCTACGCGCGTAGATCACTCGGTACTCGGAGATTCCCGTTTCCGTCGATACGCAATGGTGACCGCACGGACGGGTCGCGTACACCGCGTCTTCTGACACTGTTCTGTCATGGCACAGCAAGCGACGCCGGTCCGAACGGCGAGCCTGAGCAGGGCAGTCGGCCAGGAGCCGGCGACGGTGAGCGGGGCGGTCCTGCTCCTCCCCGGCGGGGAGGAGGTGTCCGCGCGCAAACCGTCCCTCGTATGGGCGACGGCCCTCGTGCGCGCGCTCGGCCGCCGGCTCGCCCGGGACGGCCGGGACGAGGGGCTGGCCGCACACGTCGTCCACTACCGCTATCGCGGCTGGAACGGCAGCGAGGCGCATCTCGCGGGGGACGCGACCTGGGCGGCGGACGAGGTGGTACGACGGTACGGCGATGTGCCGGTGTGCCTGCTCGGCGTGGGGATGGGCGGCCGGGCCGCGCTGCACGCGGGCGGCCACGAGGCCGTCAACTCCGTTGTCTCCATCGCCCCTTGGCTGCCCGAGGTGGATGTGGCGGCGCCTGAGGAACCGGTTCGGCAGCTGGTGGGGCGGCGAGTGCTGTTCGTGCACGGCACGAACGACGAACGGACCGATCCTGAGCTGTCGTTCCGGCTGGCGGCGCGGGCGAAGAAGGCGAACCGGGAGGTGTGCCGGTTCGAGGTGCACTCGGACGGGCACGGGCTGCATCAGCACCGGGACGAAGTCCTCGCGCTCGCTTCGGACTTCGTGATGGGGGCGCTGTACGGGCGGGCGGTGTCGCGGCCGGTTGAGGACGCGCTTGCCGCGCCGCCGCCGATCGGGTTGCGGATGCCGTTGGCTGCGGGGTTCGGCAAGTCGTTGAGACGGTAGAGGGCGGGGGTTCGGTTGTGTTCGGGCTGCCGGGCCGCTGTGGTTGACCGCGCCCACGCGGCGGTAGCCGCATGTCGACTACAGCCCCGCGCTCCTGCGGGGCGCTGTTCCTCAGGTCGGGAGCAGGTTGCCCCTTCTTGACAGGAGGAACTTCTTGAAAGCGGCCACTGGCGGGGTGTCCGGGTGGCCGTCCAGCCATGCCACGCCGATCTCTCTGGCCGCTCTCGGGGCCGTGACCGTCAGTTCGGCGACTCCCGGGCGGGGGAACACGGGTGGGGGCAGCAGCGCCACTCCCAGCCCGGCCGCCACCAGTCCCCTCAGCGTCTCCGCCTCCTCGCCCTCGAAGGCGACGCGCGGCCGGAAGCCGGCTTCCTTGCACAGGTCGTCGGTGATGCGGCGCAGGCCGTAACCCGGCTCCAGGGTCACGAACGTCTCGTCGGCGGCCTCCGCCAGCCGGATGCGCCTGCGGCCGGCCAGCGGGTGGTCCGCGGGCACCACCAGGCGCAGCTTCTGCTCGTCGAGGCGGCGGGCGGCCAGGTCCGGGGCGTCCGGTACCGGGGAGGTCAGGCAGAGGTCCAGCTCGCCCGCGCGCAGCTTCTCGATCATCGCCTCGCCGTAGTTCTGGACGAGGCTGAAGCGGATGCGGGGGTGGTCGATCCGGAACGCCTGGAGAAGGCCGGGGACGGTCTCCGCGCCCATGGTGTGCAGGAAGCCGAAGGCGACCTTGCCCGTCGTGGGGTCTGCGTCGGCGCGGACCTCGTCGGCGGCCCGCCGGATCTCGGCCAGGGCGCGCTCGACCGAGGTGAGGAAGGCACGGCCGACGGGGGTGAGGGAGACGGTCCGGCCGTGCCGGGTGAAGAGGTCGACGCCGAGGTCCTGTTCCAGGCGGGCCATCGCGCGGGAGAGGGTGGACTGGGGGACGTCGAGCTCCTGGGCGGCCCTGGTCACATGCTCCGTGCGGGCCACGCCGGCGAAGTACGCGAGGCGGGGCGCCAGCAACATCGTCATGTCTGCTGTGTCACTGTACGGTGACAGGCGCCCCGCTGACCTCTGCTGATGCTCCATGGGAACGATTATGACGATTCCGTGCATTGGACGGATGAAGCGGGGGGTCCGTACGTTCGAGGCATGTCTCCCGCCAGTACCGGGGCGTCCACCCTCGTGGGCGCCGTCACGTCCGTCCCCGCCGCCGACTCCCGCCTGACCCCGGGCGGTCCCGGCTACCGCCGGATGAGCTTCGCGCTCTTCCTCGCCGGTGTCGCGACCTTCGCCCTCCTCTACTCCACGCAGGCCCTGCTCCCGCTGATCTCGGACGGCTACGGCGTGTCCGCGAGCGACGCGAGCTGGACGGTGGCGGCGGCGACCGGCGGCCTGGCGCTGTTCGTCATCCCGATGAGCGCCCTCTCCGAGCGCTTCGGGCGTCGTACGGTCATGACGGCCTCGCTGGCGGTCGCGGTGGCCGTCGGGCTGCTGGTCCCCTTCGCGCCCTCCCTGGGCGCGCTGATCGTGCTGCGTGGCGTCCAGGGCGCGGCGCTGGCCGGCGTGCCCGCGTCGGCGCAGGCCTATCTGGCGGAGGAGGTCCGCCCGAAGGCGCTGGTCACGGCCATCGGCCTGTTCGTCGCGGGGAACAGCGTCGGCGGGATGAGCGGCCGGGTCATCACCGGCTGGGTCGCGCAGGAGTGGGGCTGGCGGGTGGCCGTGGGCACGATCGGCGTGATCGCGGTCGGCTGCGCCGTCGCCTTCCGGCTGCTCCTGCCCGCGCCGCGGCACTTCAAGGCGGGCTCACTTCACCCGCGCCGGCTGCTCGGCACGGTCCGCGACCACCTGGCCGACCCGCTGCTGCGCCGCCTGTACGCGATCGGCGCGCTCTTCATGACCGTCTTCGGCGGCGTCTACACGGTGATCGGCTACCGCCTGACCCAGGAGCCCTTCTCGCTCCCCCAGGGCATCATCGGCTCGATCTTCCTGGTGTACCTGGTCGGTACGGTGTCGGCGTCGACGGCGGGCCGTCTGGTCGGCCGCCTGGGCCGCCGCGGAGCCCTGTACCTGGCCGGCGGCACCACGGCCACCGGCCTCCTCCTCTCCCTGGCCGACTCGCTCCCCCTGGTCCTGCTGGGCCTGGTCCTGATCACCGCGGGCTTCTTCGCGGGCCACGCGGTGGCCTCCTCGGCGGTCAGCAAGACGGCGACCCACGGCAGGGCCCAGGCCTCGGCCCTCTACCAGTCCGCGTACTACATCGGCTCCAGCGCGGGCAGCACGGTCGGCGCCCTGGCCTTCCACGCCGAGGGCTGGTCGGGCACGGTGGCCGTGGGCCTCCTGGCCATCCTGGGCGTCGTGACGATCACGGCCCTGGGCTCGGTGGCAGCCCGCCGCCAGATCCTGGCCAACGCCCACTGAATGCCTCCAGGGGCGCGGGGAACTGCGCGACCAGCCCCCACGGCGCCGCACCCGCCACCATGGGCCCGCACCCCACCCCCTTGGGCAGCCCCCCCCACCTGCACGTTCCCGAACAACGGGCGCCATTGTCAGCCCCCTGCGCTAGCTTTCAAGTGCTGGAGCGCGAAGGCGCGTGAAAAGGCCACGTGGGGTGGGTGGACGGCAATGAGCAACAGCACGGCGACGGCGGACCTCGACGTCGCACTGGAGAAGCACCGGACCGAGCTGACCGGGTACTGCTACCGCATGCTCGGTTCGTCCTTCGAGGCCGAGGACGCCGTGCAGGACACCCTGGTGCGGGCCTGGCGGAGCTACGACAAGTTCGAGGGCCGCTCCAGCCTGCGGTCGTGGCTGTACCGGATCGCGACCAACGTCTGCCTGGACATGCTGAACGCGGGCAACAAGCGGGCCCGTCCGATGGACCTCAGCGAGTCGACGCCGCTCGCCCAGGCAGCGTTGTCCCCCCGACCCGACAACACCTGGCTGGAGCCGGTGCCGGACGCCCGCGTGCTGCCGACCGTGGGCGACCCGGCGGAGGCGGCCGTGGCCAGGGAATCCGTCCGGCTCGCCTTCATGGCCGCGCTCCAGCAGTTGCCGCCCAGGCAACGGGCGGTGCTGATCCTGCGCGAGGTACTGGCCTGGAAGGCAAGCGAGGTGGCCGAGCTGCTCGGCACCTCGGTCGCCTCGGTGAACAGCGCCCTGCAGCGGGCCCGGGCCACGCTGGCCGAGCAGCAGCAGTCGGGCGCGGCCGCCGAGGTCTCCGACCCGCTGGACGAGGAGCAGCGGAAGCTCCTTGAGCGCTATGTCGCGGCCTTCGAGGGTTACGACATGACGGCGCTGACGGCACTCCTCCACGAGGACGCCATCATGACGATGCCGCCGTTCGACCTGTGGCTCACCGGTCACGACGACATCACCGGTTTCATGACCACCCTCGGTTCGGCCTGCGAGGGGTCCCGGCTGTTCCCGGTCCGGGTCAACGGCCTGCCCGGGTTCGCCCAGTACAAGCCCGACCCGGACACCGGCGGCTGGACCCCGTGGTCGATCCAGGTCCTGGAGATCTCAGACGGACGGCTGACCGGGTTCCACTTCTTCCTCGACACCAAGCGCTGGTTCCCGCTCTTCGACCTCCCCCTCCATCTGGATGCGGAGTCCGACGAACCGGAGCAGGGAGCGTAGGACGGGGTCGGGGTCCCGCAGCCGTATCAGGCCACCGGCCCGGCGGGCGGTCAGCTCCAGCCGGGCCAGCAGGTCGACGGCCGCGAGGCCCGGCGGTCCCAGGCCGCCGACGTCGCAGACGACGATCCGGGTCCCGCTGCGCCGCAGCAGCGCCCGCACGTCGTCGCAGAGCCCCGGCACCTCGTCCCTGGCGACGGGGCCGGCCAGCACGAGCACGGCGGGGGTCACGGCATCCACGAGCGGTAGACCGGCGACGGCCTGACAACTCATCGGCGGGTGCGGTGCGCCCTCGCGCGGCCACGCAGATCACAGGGATCGCAAGGATCACAAGGTTGACCTGCACCTGACCCGCACCAGAGGGTCAGGTGTATGCCCCACAGATCAGCGCCCACGCGGATACCCGACGGCCCAGCGCCCGCCATGGGGGTTCCGTGCAAGGGGTGCTGAGCGGCTTCGCGGTGATCGCGATCGTGATCGCCGTCGGTTACGTCCTCGGCCGCGGCGGCCACCTCGGGGCGAACGGCCGCGACGTCCTCACGAAGCTCGCCTTCCACGTCGCCTCCCCCGCGCTCCTGTTCACCACCCTCGCGAAGGCCGACCTGGCGGTGATCTTCTCCAGCCGCCTCCTGGTGACGGCCCTGTCCACGGCAGCGGCGGCGGGCGCGTTCGTGGCGGTAGGTGTCGTACGGGGCTGGGGTGTGGGCCGTACGACGATCGGCGCGCTGTGCTCCAGCTACGTCAACTCCGGCAACCTCGGCATCCCGATCGCGGTGTACGTACTGGGCGACGCGTCGCTGGTGGCGCCGGTGCTGCTGTTCCAGGTGGTGCTCCTCACCCCGGTCGCCCTGACGGTCCTCGACCTGTCGGGCGCGGGCGAGAAGGGCCCCTGGTGGCGCCGCCTGCTGACCCCGCTCCGCAACCCGATAGCCGTCGGCTCCCTCACCGGCAAGTTCCGGACCTTCTTCAGGTCCCCTTCCTGCGTGGCTGTGAAGATGCGCTGCCTCAGTCGCCGTACCGACGCCTCAGCCTTGGCCCAGTCGATGCTGTGCCAGGTCTGGGCGTAGTCCTCCGGTCCGTTCGCCGTCGTGGGAGGCATCGCCGCCGTAGCGGTCACTGCCACACCTGCCTTCGGCATCCAACTTGCCCTTCGGTTCGGGGTTCTTCGCAGTTCTTCTTCACGGGCCTACCTGATCCGCGTGGGCTCCCTTTCGGGTCGGGGCATCGCCTCGTATCCGACGAGTTATGGGACGCGGCTGAGGTTTCCGCGTCCTTTCCTCTGGGCTTTCGCCCTGTCGGCATTCGCTTCTCGGATCATCCTGTCCCGCTGGAGGCTTGGTCCTTCGTTACCTCCGGCTTACCGGGATCACTCCCGGACTCCAACGGGGTTTCCACGTTCCGCTCCCACAAGATGCGGCCGGGGTGGGCTCCCTCTTAATCCCGGGCCCGACGGTGTCCTCCCCCTTCGGCGCCAATCCTCCGGGGTCGTCGTGCGCTCTTCCACGCCAGGGCCTGTCTGCCGCCGACAGCTCACCATCGACGCGGCACAGGAGTTACGAGATTTCGTCAAGGGTTCATTCGCATTAGCCCGTCCGGTCTTCCCCTCGCCTGTTGCGGCCCGATGGCCCTGCCGTCCTTGGGCTTGCGCTTCCGGCTTCACACCCCGCCGTTACCAGCGACGCATGCGGAAGTGGGGACGGACCTTGGACACTGGTCCGGGATGACCCTCATGACCTTCTTTCCTCCTGCGGGTCATCCACTTGGGTGGAGCGACTTCGTGTCGCACTGGCGATCTCCTATCGGTGCGTCACCGATCCCAGCATGCCGAACGGGACCGATGCAGGTCCACCGATCCCGTTCACCCGAAAGAAGAAACACCTGGTCAGGCGATACGTTCCAGCACCACCGGCGACGCCGTGAACTCCGTGCCCGCTGCCGCGATGTCGTACGCCCCCTCCACCGCCTGGAGCGCGTACTCGAAGCGTTCCGGGGTGTCCGTGTGGAGGGTGAGGAGGGGCTGGCCCGCGGTGACGGTGTCGCCGGGCTTGGCGTGGAGTTCGACGCCGGCTCCCGCCTGCACCGGGTCCTCCTTGCGGGCGCGGCCCGCGCCGAGGCGCCAGGCGGCGACGCCGATGCCGTAGGCGTCGAGGCGGGTCAGGACGCCGGACGACGGGGCCGTGATCACGTGCTGCTCGCGCGCCACCGGCAGCTTCGCGTCCGGGTCGCCGCCCTGGGCCGCGATCATCCGGCGCCAGACGTCCATCGCCGAGCCGTCGGCCAGCGCCTTCGCCGGGTCGGCGTCGCGGACGCCCGCCGCTTCCAGCATCTCCCGGGCCAGCGCGAGGGTCAGCTCCACCACGTCGGCGGGGCCGCCGCCCGCGAGGACCTCCACCGACTCGCGGACCTCCAGGGCGTTGCCCGCCGTCAGGCCGAGCGGGGTGGACATGTCCGTGAGCAGCGCGACCGTCCTCACGCCGTGGTCGGTGCCGAGGCCCACCATGGTCGAGGCGAGCTCGCGGGCGTCCTCGATGGTCTTCATGAAGGCGCCCGTGCCCACCTTCACGTCCAGGACCAGGGAGCCGGTGCCCTCGGCGATCTTCTTGGACATGATGGAGGAGGCGATCAGCGGGATCGCCTCGACCGTGCCGGTGACGTCGCGGAGCGCGTAGAGCTTCTTGTCGGCGGGGGCCAGGCCGTCGCCCGCCGCGCAGATCACCGCGCCGGTGGTGTCGAGCACGTTCAGCATCTCCTCGTTGGAGAGCAGGGCGCGCCAGCCGGGGATCGACTCCAGCTTGTCCAGGGTGCCGCCGGTGTGGCCGAGGCCCCGGCCGGAGAGCTGCGGGACGGCCGCGCCGCAGGCGGCCACCAGGGGCGCCAGCGGGAGGGTGATCTTGTCGCCGACGCCGCCCGTGGAGTGCTTGTCGGCCGTCGGGCGGGACAGCGAGGAGAAGTCCATGCGCTCGCCGGACGCGATCATCGCGGCGGTCCAGCGGGCGATCTCCCGGCGGTTCATGCCGTTCAGCAGGATGGCCATCGCGAGCGACGACATCTGCTCGTCGGCGACCTCGCCGCGGGTGTACGCGTCGATGACCCAGTCGATCTGCTCGTCGCTGAGTTCACCGCGGTCCCGCTTGGTGCGGATGACGGAGATGGCGTCCATGGTGGCCATGGCGTTCCCTTCGAAGAGGTGCGAAGCGCACGGCCCCTCCGGGCGACGGGCGGGGAGGGGCCGTACGGGAGTTACTTGGTGAGATGGGCCGGGCCGAAGGCCTGGGGCAGCATCTCGGAGAGGGGCAGGACGCCCTCCGGGGTGTCCAGGAGGAGGTCCGGGCCGCCGAACTCGTAGAGCAGCTGGCGGCAGCGGCCGCACGGGACGAGGAGGCCGCCCGTGCCGTCCACGCAGGTGAAGTGCGTGAGGCGGCCGCCGCCCGTGCGCTGCAGCTCGGAGACCAGTCCGCACTCGGCGCACAGACCGAGGCCGTACGACGCGTTCTCCACGTTGCAGCCGGAGACCGTACGGCCGTCGTCCACCAGGGCGGCGACCCCGACCGGGTAGCCGGAGTACGGGGCGTAGGCGTGGGACATGGCCTCCCGCGCCTCGGCCCGCAGGCTCTCCCAGTCGAAGCCGGCGGCCGCGCCGGTCACTTGCCCTGCCCCTTCCGGTACGGCAGGCCGTCCGCCTTCGGCATCCGCAGGGACTGCGCGGACAGCGAGAGCACCAGCAGGGTGACGATGTACGGGGTCGCGGTCACGAGCTGACGCGGGACGTCGTTGGTGGAGGCGTACCAGATGAACATCAGGACCGAGATGACGATCGTGATGGCGGCGGGCACGTACTTCCTGCGCCAGGCCAGGTAGGCCGCGCCGAACACCAGCAGGATCGCGATCAGCAGGATCAGCGCGTGGACGTTCACCGTGCCGCCGCGCAGGTTGAGGCTGTCGGTGTAGCCGAACAGGCCCGCGCCGAGGGCGAGGCCGCCCGGCATCCAGTTGCCGAAGATCATCGCGGCGAGACCGATGTAACCGCGGCCGGCGGTCTGGCCGTCCAGGTAGACGTTGGAGGCGACGATCGAGAGGAACGCGCCGCCGAGGCCGGCGAAGCCACCGCTGATGACCACCGCGATGTACTTGTACTTGTAGACATTGACGCCGAGGGACTCGGCCGCCACCGGGTTCTCGCCGCAGGAGCGCAGGCGCAGGCCGAAGGCGGTGCGCCACAGCACCCACCACGTGATCGGTACGAGGGCCACCGCGACCACCGTCAGCGGGGACAGGTCGGTCAGCAGACCGCCGACCAGGCCGGCGATGTCCGAGATCAGGAACCAGTGCTTCTCGTTGAGCGTGTTCAGCCAGTCCGACAGGCCGGGGACGCTGAAGGTGCCGAGCGAGTCGATCGGCGGGGACTGCTTGGAGGAGCCGCCCTCGGCGTTCTCGAAGGTGAACTTGGAGAGGTAGCGGGTGGCGCCCAGGGCGAGGATGTTCAGGGCGACACCGGAGACGATGTGGTTGACGTTGAAGGTGACGGTGGCGACGGCGTGCAGCAGGGCGCCGAGCGCACCGCCGAGGATGCCGAAGACCACACCGACCCAGGGGCCCCACTGGTAGCCGGCCCAGGCGCCGAACCAGGTGCCCAGGATCATCATGCCTTCGAGGCCGATGTTGACGACGCCCGCGCGCTCGGCCCACAGACCGCCGAGACCGGCGAGGCCGATCGGGACGGCGAGGCGCAGCGCGGTGGACATCTGGCCGGTCGAGGTGATGCCCTCGGCGCCGGTGATGATGCGCACGGCCGAGGTCAGGACCAGTACGCCGGCGATGACCAGCAGGAGTACCGGGAGCGACATTCGGCGGCCGCCCTTGCCGGGCTGGGTCGCCTGCGGCTTGGCGATGGTCGCGGTGGACATCAGGCCGCCACCTCCTTCTTGGTGTTCTGGGCGGCGGCCGCGGCGAGCTCCGCGCCGACCTGGCGCTGCTGGCGGCGCAGACCCCACTGCCGTACGGCTTCGTAGGAGATGACGACGGAGAAGACGATCAGGCCCTGCATGATCGTGGCGATCTCCTTCTCGTACGCCACCGGGGTCGCGTAGTCGAGGGCGGGCGAGGCCTTGTCGAGGAAGGCCCACAGCAGGGCGGCGAAGGCGATGCCGCCGGGGTTGTTGCGGCCGAGCAGGGCGATGCCGATGGCGGTGAAGCCGAGGCCGGCCGGGAAGTCGAGGCTGTAGGTGTGGGAGTCGCCGAGCAGCAGCGGGAGGCCCGCGAGGCCGGAGACGGCGCCGGAGATCAGCATGGAGATCAGGACCATGCGCTTGGCGTCGACGCCGGAGGCGGCCGCGGCGGACTCGGAGGCGCCGGTGGCGCGCAGGTCGAAGCCGAAGCGGGTGCGGTTGAGGACGATCCAGTAGCCGATGCCGAGGGCGATGGCGACGAACACCATGCCGTAGATCTCGCCGACGTCGGAGCCCAGGTTGATGCCGGGGAACCAGCCGGACTTCTTCATCACGCCGGTCGTCATGTTGTTGCCGACCTGGACGCCCCACACGTTGGAGAGGGTGACGTAGCCGATGACGCTGGTGGCGATGGCGTTCAGCATGATCGTGGCGACGACCTCGCTGACCCCTCGGGTGACCTTGAGGACGCCCGCGATACCGGCCCAGAAGGCGCCGGTGAGCATGGCGACCAGGAGCAGCATCGGGATCTGCAGGAAGGCGGGCAGGCCGACGTTGGCGCCGACCACGGCCGTCATCACGGCGGCGAGGCGGTACTGGCCGTCGACGCCGATGTTGAACAGGTTCATGCGGAAGCCGAGGGCGACCGCGATGGCCGCGATGTAGTACATCGCCGCCTGGTTGATGATCAGGACCTGGATGTCCGAGTACGGCAGCTGCTGGAGCATCAGCACGTACGGCTCGAACGGGTTGCGGTTCGAGGCGAGCAGCACGATCGAGGTCAGGGCGATCGCCAGGACGAGCGCGATGGCCGGGCCGGCCAGCGCGAGGAGCACGCGCTCCTTGTCGAACTTCTTCATCGGGCCTCGTCCTCCGGACCGGCGGCGCCTTCGTTTCCTTCTGGGGCGGTGTCTAGGTGTTCCAGGTGGCCGGACGCGGCACCCGTCATGGCGGAGCCCAGCTCCTCCGGGGTGATGGTGGCCGGGTCGGCGTCCGCGACCAGCTTTCCGTCGAAGATCACCCGCAGGGTGTCCGACAGGCCGATCAGCTCGTCCAGGTCGGCGGAGATCAGCAGCACGGCCAGGCCCTCGCGGCGGGCCTCCCGGATGCGGTCCCAGATCTGCGCCTGGGCGCCGACGTCCACACCGCGGGTGGGGTGGGCGGCGATCAGGAACTTCGGGTTGTGGCTCATCTCGCGGCCGACGATCAGCTTCTGCTGGTTGCCGCCGGACAGGGAGGCGGCGGTGACGTCGATGCCGGGGGTGCGGACGTCGAACTCCTCGACGATCCGGCGGGTGTCGGCCTGGGCGCCCTTGATGTCCAGCCAGAAGCCCTTCGCGTTGGGCTTCTCGGTGACGTGGCCGAGGATGCGGTTCTCCCAGAGCGGGGACTCCAGGAGCAGGCCCTGGCGGTGGCGGTCCTCGGGGATGTAGCCGACGCCGGACTCGCGCCGCCTGCGGGTCTGCCAGCCGGTGATGTCCTCGCCGAGGAACTCGATCGCGCCGGAGTCGGCGTGCCGGGTGCCGATGAGCGCGTCGATCAGCTCGGTCTGGCCGTTGCCCTCGACGCCGGCGATGCCCATGACCTCACCGGCGTGGATGGTGAAGGAGACGTCGTCGAGGACGCGCTTGGCGGCGCCGGGGGTGGTGGCCTCGTCGAGGACGTCGCCGCGCGCGGTGGCGCCGGACGAGCCCGCGGTCGCGGTCTCGGGCTGCGCGCCGAGCTCGCCGAGGGAGACGCCGCTGGCGTACACGGTGAGGTTCTTCACCGTGACGACGGCCTGGTCGGTGACGGTGGACTCGGCGGTCTCCGGGGTGGGCAGCTCGCTGCCGACCATCAGCTCGGCGAGCTGGCGGGGGGTGGTCTCCGAGGGGATCGCCGTGCCCACCGTCGTACCGCGGCGGATGACGGTGATGTCGTCGGCGACGGACAGCACCTCGCCGAGCTTGTGGGAGATGAAGATGACCGAGAGGCCCTCGGACTTCAGCTCGCGCAGGTTGTCGAAGAGTGCGTCGACCTCCTGTGGGACGAGGACGGCGGTCGGCTCGTCGAGGATCAGGGTCTTGGCGCCGCGGAAGAGGACCTTGAGGATCTCCACGCGCTGCCGGTCGGCGACGCCGAGGTCCTCGACCAGGAGGTCCGGGCGGATGCCGAGTCCGTACCGGTCGGAGATCTCCTTGATCTTCTTCCGGGCGTTGCCGCCGATGCCGTACAGCTTCTCGCTGCCGAGCACGACGTTCTCCAGCACCGTCAGGTTGTCGGCGAGCATGAAGTGCTGGTGGACCATGCCGATGCCGCGCGCGATGGCGTCGGCCGGGGACGAGAAGGAGACCTGCTCGCCGTCGATCGCGATGGTGCCCTCGTCCGGCTTCTGCATGCCGTAGAGGATCTTCATCAGGGTCGACTTGCCGGCCCCGTTCTCGCCGACCAGGGCATGCACGGTGCCCTTGCGGACGGACAGGTGGATGTCGTGGTTGGCTACGACACCCGGGAATCGCTTGGTGATCCCCGCCAGCTCGACCGCGGCTGTCGTCTCTGCGGTGAGCGGAGGGCTGCTGGACGCGTCGATGGCGCACTCTCCTCGGGATAGGGGCCGCTCTACGCGCGTAGCGCCCCTGCTTTAAATAGTGCCCGGACCTGACCGAGCTTTTTCGACTCTCGATCCGTTCCGAGCATTCTGCCGCGCGAACGAGGGGTGCCCCCGCCGCTGATCCCGGGATCTCTCAAGGATCTCCCGAACCCGCGCACCCGGGTCACCGACCGCTCTCCCCGACCCGCACCCGAGACTCCTGACCGAACTCTCGGATCCACGCCCGGGATCCCGCCCGGATCCCCCGCACTCGGGCCCGGAACCCCCGATCGGCCCCCGGACCCGCGCCCGGGATCCCCGGAGTCCCGGATCTACGGCAGAGGCACGGGAAGAACATCCTTCCCGCACCCCGTTCCGCGGCCGTAACGCTGCCATTACAGCGTTCTTTTGACCATGCCTACGACAAGGTCATGACTCCTGAGTCAGGAGGTCTTGACCGTGATCGAGCCGTCCTTGATGCCGGCCTCGGCCTTCTTGATCGCGGCCTGCATGTCGGCGTTGTTCTTGAAGGCCGGGTTGGAGTCGGCGAGGCTCACACCGCCCGTGGTCAGGCTGGCACGGATCTCACCGGTCTCCGGCTTGCCGTCGTGGACGGACTTGGCCAGGTTGTACACCGCACCGGCGACGTCCTTCATCGCCGAGGTGAGGATGTAGCTCTTGTACTTGGCCAGCGCGTCCTGCTTGTACTGGTCGGAGTCGACACCGATCGCCCACACCTTGTGCTCGGCGGCGGACTGGATGACGCCCTGACCGGACAGACCGGCGGCGGCGTAGACGACGTCGGCACCGGCCTCGATCTGGCCGTCGGCGGCGGTCTGACCCTTGTCCGGGCTGGAGAAGCCACCCTCGGCGGCGGTCTGGGTCAGGTACTGCGACTTGACCTTGACGCCCTTCTTGGTGTCCGCGACGCCCTGCTCGAAACCGGCCTCGAACTTGTGGATCAGCGGCACGTCCACACCGCCGATGAAGCCCACGGTGTTGGTCTTGGTGGCCTTGGCGGCGGCGACACCGGCGAGGTAGGACGCCTGCTCCTCGTGGAAGACGAGGTCGGCGACGTTGTCGGCCTTGATGGTGTTGTCGTCGATGATGCCGAAGGTGGTCTTCGGGAACTTCGCCGCGACCTCCTTGACGGCCGGAGCGTAGGAGTAGCCGACCCCGATGACCGGGTTGTAGCCGGCCTTGGCCAGGGTCTCCAGGCGCTGCGCCTTGTCCGCGTCCGACTCGCCGTCCTGCGGCTCGACGGCGGTGGACTTGTAGCCGTACTGCTGGTCGGCCTTGTCCAGGCCGGCGGTCGCGGCGTCGTTGAAGGACTGGTCGCCCTTGCCGCCGACGTCGTAGGCGAGAGCCAGACCGAGGTCCTTGCCCTTGCTTGCGGAGGACGAGGTCGAGGAGCTGCCACAGGCGGAAACGGTGACAGCAAGGGCTGCGGTTGCAACGCCCGCAACGGCGATTCGGGACACCCGGCGCATGGAACGAGACTCCTTCGTGCAAGCGCCCAAACCAGGCGCTGGTTCCGCGGCAGCGTAACGCGCGTAGACCAGACGGAAAACCCCCAATGTCCGGTCCGTTATCTAGCTGTGGCCACAGTCACGGCCAAGGTTACGGACAGCACTGCGCCCCTTGCAGGAGGCAAGGGGCGTGGTGCTGCGACGATGCCCGGGACTACTTCGTGTTGACGGTGACCTTGCCGTCGATGATGTCCTGCTTGGCCTTGTCGACGGCGGCGACGACCTTGGTGAGGGCCTTGTACTTCGGGTTGGAGTCCGCGAAGCCGACGCCGCCGGACTTCAGGGTGCCCTCGACGGTGCCGCTCTCCGGCTTGCCCTCGTAGACGGACTTCACCAGGTCGTAGACGGCGCCGCCGACGTTCTTCAGCGCCGAGCCGAGGATGTAGTCCTTGTACTTGGCGAGCGCGGACTGCTCGTACTGGTCGGAGTCGACGCCGATCGCCCACACCTTGGCGGTGGCGGCGGCCTCGATCACGCCCTGGCCGGAGAGGCCGGCCGCGTGGTAGATGACGTCGGCACCGGCGTCGATCTGGCCCTGGGCCGCGGTCTTGCCCTTGTCCGGGCTGGAGAAGCCGCCCTCGGCCGCGGTCTGGGTCAGGTACTGCGACTCGATCTTGATCTTCGGGTTGACGGACTTGGCGCCCTGGTCGAACCCGGCCTCGAAGGTGTGGATCAGCGGGATGTCCACGCCGCCGATGAACCCGATGTGGTCCTTCTTGGTCGCGGAGGCCGCCGCGACACCGGCCAGGTACGAGGACTGCTCGGCGGCGAACACCATGTCGACGACGTTCTTCGCCTGGATCGTCGAGTCGTCGATCATGCCGAAGGTGATGTTCGGGTACTTGGCGGCGACCTCCTTGACGGCGGGCGCGTAGGAGTAGCCGACCCCGATGATCGGGTTGTAGCCGGACTTGGCGAGCGTGTCGAGGCGCTGCACCTTGTCGGCGTCGGACTCGCCGTCCTGCGGCTCGATGTCCCGGCCGCCGATGCCGAACTGCTTCTCGGCCTTCTGGAAGCCGGCGTAGGCGGCGTCGTTGAAGGACTGGTCGCCCTTGCCGCCGATGTCGTAGGCGAGGCCTATGCCCTTGCCGTTGTACTTGCCGGACGAGTTGGTGCTGGTCGCACCACTGTCCTGGCTGGACTTGCCGCACCCGGCGGCCGCGAGGGCGATGACGGCAACGGTCACCGCAGCTTGGGAGAACCGAGTCCTCCGACCCGAGATAGTACGCACAGCAAGCACCCCTTCGTCCCCACGGCACCGTCACCGGCCCGCTTCCCCAACCGTCCACCGACGGTGGCGATTTCGGCGCACAGTAACGCGCGTAGAAGGGGAGGGGAACGGGGTTTCTCCGTGCCGTTATCGAACCGTGCCGACTCCGGGTTACAAGCGGGGGCGGCCGGTTACGGCGGGGTGACACAAGGGGGCGAAGAGGTACCGACCGGACACCTCTTCGCCCCCTGCGGGAAGCTGACCGTTTCTCCCGCCGTCTGATACGACTGCCGTCGATACGACTACATGGTCGCGTCGATCAGGGCGGCGGCCGTGAACAGCTCCACCCCGACGGTGATGGCCCGCTCGTCGGCGTCGAAGTCACCCTGGTGCAGGTCACGCACGGTCCGCTCGCCCGGCGTGCGCACCCCGAGCCGCGCCAGCGCGCCCGGCACGTGCTCCAGGTACCAGGAGAAGTCCTCGCCGCCGAGGCTCTGGTCGGTGGTCTCGATGGATTCGGTGCCGCGCCGGGCGGTCATCGCGTCCCGGAGCAGCTCGGTGATCACCGGGTCGTTGACGACCGGCGGCACCCCGCGCACGTAGTTGATCTCGGACTTGGCCCGGTGCATGGTGGCGACCTCGTCGATCGCCGCGTGCACCACGTCCGGGGCCTGCCGCCAGGCCTCCAGGTCCAGGCAGCGCACGGTCCCGGACAGCTCGGCGTGCTGGGGGATCACGTTGGGCGCGTGCCCGCACTCGATCCGGCCCCAGGTCACGGCGAGCCCGCTGCGGCTGTCCACCCGCCGCCCGATGAGCGCCGGCACGTCGACGGCGACCCGGGCGGCGGCGGTGACCAGGTCGGTCGTCAGGTGCGGCCGCGCGGTGTGCCCGCCGGGGCCGTCCAGGGCGACCTCGATCCGGTCGCAGGCGCTGGTGATGGCACCGGTCCTGAGCCCGACCCGCCCCACGTCCAGCCGGGGGTCGCAGTGCACGGCGATGATCCGCCCCACCCCGTCGAGCACCCCGGCCTCGATGGCGTCGGCGGCACCGCCGGGCAGCACCTCCTCGGCGGGCTGGAAGAGCAGCCGCACGGGCCGCGGCAGCTGCCCCCGCTCGTGCAGCTCGGCGAGAACCAGCCCGGCGCCCAGCACCACGGTCGTATGCACGTCATGCCCACAGGCGTGCGCCCGGTCCGGCACGGTGGACCGGTACGCGCACTCGGCCTTCATGTCCGGGATGGGCAGGGCGTCGATGTCGGCGCGCAGGGCCAGCACCGGAAGCCCGTCCCCGACCGGCCCGATGTCACAGATGAGGCCGGTCCCCGTCGGGAGGACACGCGGCCGCAGTCCGGCCTTCTCCAGCCGTTCCTTGATGGCGGCCGTGGTGCGGAACTCCTGGTTGCCCAGTTCGGGGTGCATGTGCAGGTCGCGGCGGAAGGCGACGAGTTCGGCGTGCAGGTCCTCGCTGAGCACGCCGGGGAGCACATCCCCGGGAAGGTCGGCCTCGGTCTCTTGGGACATCAATTGGTTCACCCTCTGAAGGGTAGGACGCCCGAAGGGTCAACTGACCCGAGATCAACAAAAGTTCAGCCCGTTAGGGGAAGAAAATCTGACCGCGGACGCATGACCTCGGACGTGGCTGGGTAACACATATGTTTCCTCTTCCACGGATACCACGCCTGGCGACGATCACGCCCGTCCTGTCCATCCACCGAAACGGGACCGAGCCGCAACCGCGACTTCGCCACGCGGGCCACGCCCGGCCGGTAGCGTGCGCGACCGTGACGGACCCGGAGACCACCGACTTCATACAGACCACCCGTACGTCCTACGACACGATCGCCAAGGACTACTCCGCCGCCTACCCCGGCCTCCCCGAACGGCCGGTGGACATGTCCATGATTGCCGCGTTCGCCGCGCTGGTGAAGGCGAACGGCACCGCCCCCGTCGCCGACCTGGGCAGCGGCCCCGGCGACATCACGGCCCACCTGAACGGCCTGGGTGTCCAGACCTTCGGCATCGACCTCTCGCCCGCCATGGTCACCCTGGCCCGCGAGGCCCACCCCGCCGTCCGCTTCCACCGGGGCTCCATGACCTCCCTGGACCTGCCGGACGAGACCCTCGGCGGCATCCTCGCCCTCTACTCGATCATCCACATCCCCGACGACCACCTCCCGGCGACCTTCGCCGGCTTCCACCGCGTCCTGGTCCCCGGCGGTCACGTCCTGCTGGCCTTCCAGAAGGGCGAGTCACCCGGTCTCCACCTCACCGAACGCTTCGGCCACGAGATCGACCTGCGCTACTACTGGCGTCCCGCGTACGCGGTGGGCGACATGCTCGCCAAGGCGGGCCTGGAGGTGGCGGCGACCCTGATCCGGGAGCCGGTGGAGTCGGAGAAGTGGCCCCGGGCGTTCGTCCTGGCCCGCAAGCCGGGCTGAGCCAGGGGTGGGAAGCGGGGCGTCACTCCTGGGTGCGGCGCACGCACTCCGTGACGACGTCCCGCAGGCTGCCGGTGTCCGCCAGCAGCTCCCGCTGCTCGTCCGCGCCGTTGCCGCGCCTCAGCAACCGCTCGACGGCCTCTTCCACGGCCGCCAGGTCACCGCTGCCGACGAGCGCGTCCCGGGTGTGCGCGAGCAGTGAGTCCAGTACGGCGGGTGCCGCCCGGGGCCGCAGAGTGCCGGGATCGAGCAGTTCCCCGCCGAGCCCGGACCTCGCGGCCCGCCAGGCGGCCAGCCGGTGCAGCGCCACCCCGTGATCGACGGGTTCCCGCCCGGCCCGCCACTCCCGCGCCGCCGTCTCCACCAGCGCGCGGGCGAGGGTGGCCACGAGGACGGCGGTCTCCGCGCGCAGACAGACGTCCGCGACCCGGATCTCCACGGTCGGGTAGCGCCGGGCCAGCCGGGCGTCGAAGTACGCCATGCCCTCGTCGAGGATGACGCCGGTGGCCACCATGTCCGCCACCAGCCGGTGGTAACGCCCGGGGGAGCCGAACAGCTCGGTCGGACCGGCGGAGGGCCAGCGCGTCCACACCCGGCTGCGGTAACTGGCATAGCCGGTGTCGTTGCCCTGCCAGAAGGGCGAGTTGGCGCTGATCGCCGTGAGCACCGGCAGCCAGGGCCGGACCCGGTCCAGCACGCCGACCCCCTCGTCCTCGGACTCCACGGCAACATGCACATGGCACCCGCACACCAGCTGCTCCCGGGTGGCGATGCCGTAGTGCTCGGCCATCCACTGGTAGCGCCGGTTCACACTGATGGAAGGGCTGACGGGCAGCGGCGAAGAGGCCAGCGCGACCACGGCGGACCCGAGCTCCCCGGCGAGCCGGGCGGCCTCCTTGCGGCACCGGACGATCTCCTCCCCCAGCTCCGCCATGTCCGACTGCGGATGGGTGGCGAACTCCAGCATCTGCCCGTAGAGCTCCTTCTCGAACACGTCCTGCCCGGGATCGACCAGCGAGGCCCGGGCCAGCACGGCCGCGGCCGACGCCTGGGGCTCACCCGTCCCCGGGTCGACGAGCAGGAGCTCTTCCTCCACTCCGACGGTACGCACCTGAGGCCGCCCTCCATCCACACCGCGCCCAGCACACAACAGGCTGTCATCCCCCGACTTCCCAGACCGGGCCACGGAACACCTGCCGCCGTACCCACCCCGCCCCGCCGCCCACGACCCTCCGATCGGAGGATCCACGCCACCCAACCCACGCCCTCTGCCCCCGACGGCACACATCCACCATTCGCCACCCGCCACGCACGGCAAGGGTGACCCGACGGGTCATCGCCGAAGGCGACGCGCAGCGCCCTTGATGCCGCTCGCGGAGGCACCACACGGCAAAGAAGCGGGCGGCCCTGACGTCACTCCTCGACGAACAGTTCAGCCGCGTCCGTGACGTGCACCGCCAGCCGGGCCCAGCCTTCGAGCTGGTCCAGATCCGTGCAGGCATGCACCCGCTCACGGACCACATCACTTACCGGGATGCCACGCCATTCCAGGACCCGCAGAACCATCTCAGCGCACTGCTGAACACGCCCCTCCTCACGCCCCTCCTCACGCACCTGCTCCGCCAGCGGGTGCCGCCAGAAGTACTGCATTGCCGTCATCAGGTCCCTCCACCTCCCCTTGCGATTCCACGACCAGGAGATACGTACCCTTGTCCGTCTCCGCCCGCAACAACGTGTCCACCCGACGTTCGACCGGTTCGATCTCCGTCAGATCCACGTTCATCGCCGCGAACTCCCGCGTCTCCGGGAACGGCACCCCCAGAACCCGCTGCAACGCATGCGTCAGCAACCCCGGATCCTTCTGGAAGATCCGGTGCAACGCCTCATGCGACGACCCCACCATCACGCCACCCCCAACTCACACCACACGAACTTGCCCCGCTCCCCGAACCGGGACGACGGCTGCCAGCCCCAGCAGTCCGCACACGCCACCACCAGCCCCAGCCCCCGCCCCGCCTCATCGAGCTCTGTCACCACCCCCAACGACCCCGGTGGGTCCGGAGGCACGGGATCCGCGTCCCACGCCCCGATCCACACGACCCCCTCCCGGAAGCGCCGCACCCTCAGCGCGGCCGGCCCCTTCGTGTGCCGCACGGCATTGGAGACCAGCTCGGCGGCAAGCAGCTCCGCGGTGTCGGCGAGGCCGATCAGGCCGTGCATGGTCAGGATCAGGCGCAGGGTGCGGCGGCAGATGGTGACCGCTCTCGGGTCGTTGGGGATGGAGAGCGTGTAGTCCCAGATTTCGGGCATGCGTCATCAACTCCGGTCAGGTGAAAGGGATTTCACGCACGGTGGCATCGCCGCACGGCAGCGGTGCGGTGCACTTCCTCAGCGTGAGCAGCACATCACCGAAAGTAGGGGGCAATATTTCGATCCCGCAAGCCGGTCACGTAATCTGGCCCCGAAAGAGTCGCGCTGGAAAGCGTGTTGGGAGGCCCAGTCGGTGGCAAAGAGGATCGAGCCAACGGCACGCCAGCTGCGCTTGGCGGTCGAACTGCGCAGGTTGCGAGACGCGGCCGGACTCACCTCACGGGAGGCCGCCGTACTGCTCGGAGTCAACGCGCCGCAGATCAGCCAGATCGAGTCCGGCCTGGCCGGGGTGAGCGAGAAGCGGCTGCGAATGCTCGCCGCCAATTACTCATGCACGGACGCCGAGTTGATCGAGGCCCTGGCGGCAATGACCAAGGACCGCACACGGGGCTGGTGGGAGGAGTACCGGGAGGTGCTGCCGGCGCCCTTCCTCAACCTCGCCGAACTGGAACACCACGCCACGTTCCTCAGGGAGGCGCAGTTTCTCTACATCCCCGGCCTGCTCCAGACAGAGGACTACGCCCGCGCCGTCTACGCCTACCGCGCCCCGGAACTACCGCAGGCAGAGCTGGAGTTGCGGGTGCAGCACCGGCTGCGACGCAAGGCGGTGCTGCACCGCACGCCGTTCGACGCCATCATCCACGAGGCGGCACTGCGCATCATGGTCGGCGACCGCGCAGCCTCACGGGCCCAACTGAACGAGGTGCTGGAGGCCTCCGAGGCGGACAACGTCACGGTGCGGGTCATCCCCTTCGCCGAGGAAGGGTTCGCAGGCGCCGCAAGCGCGATGCTGTACGCGGGCGGCGCCGTATCCGGGCTGGACACCGTTGTACGAGACGGCCCCAACGGCGCCGCATACATCGACTCCGCCAATCAACTCGCCACTCTTCGAACACTCCTCCGTAAACTGGAAGCCGCGTCGCTCAACCCCGACAAGTCACGAGACTTGATCAACCGTGTGGCGAAGGATCTCTGATGCCCGTCCCCGACCGTTGGCACAAGTCGTCCTACTCAAGCTTCGGCGACGGCGACTCCTGCGTGGAGATAGCGGACTCCCCCACCCGCATATCCATCCGCGACTCCAAGGACCCCACCGCCGGCGCCCTCGCCTTCCCGCCCGCCGCCTTCACCCGGTTCCTCGACGCCCTCAAGGGCAACGCACCGCTCGCCTGACCCGGCCCCTCGGCATGCCGTCAATCCCTTTGCGTGGGCCAGCAGGTCGCCTCTAGCGTGCAAGCGCGCGGGAACCGTGCGCCACACGGATGAGGAGCAGTCGCCATGGGAACCATGGTCTCGGTGAGGGGCTGGCTGGAGTGTGACGACGAGCAGCTGGCCCAGATCAAGGAGATCGTGGAAGCGGACGATCCGGAGCTCACCTACAGCGGGGGCTGGGCCTTCCCCGCCCGGCAGTACAACAACGTCAGGTGGGCCTTCTACGGGGGCGACATCCGCGCGCTGTCCCTCGGCTGGTTCGAGGAGAGGCTGCGCCAGATCGCCCGGATCCCGGCCACCTACCAGGACGACGAGTACGACGAGAGGCCCCGGGGGCTGTTTCTGGTCGGCCATGAAGCCGACGGCATGACCGAGTGGCGGGTTCACCACGGCGGCCTGGTGATCGGCCTCCCGGCAGGGGACTACGGCTACCTCGACGCCTAGCCAGATCACGAGGTCGCAGTGGAGCGCTAGGAGGCACCGCCCTCAGCGGGCGCGTCGCCGCGTGGCTCGAAACGGTCGAGCATCTGGTCGCTCCAGGTGCGGATGACCGCCGCCTGCTCGGGAGTGAGCGAGTCGAGGAAGTGGCGGCGGATGTTGCCGGCGTGCACGAGGACGGCGCTCCGGGCGGCGCGCCGCCCCTCGGCGGTCAGCCCGATCCCCGCGCGGCGGCCGTCGGCCCCGTACTGGGTGCGCTTGACGAAGCCACGGTTCTCCATGCGTGTCAGCTGATGCGAGACGCGGCTCTTGTCCCAGTCGAGCGACTCGGAGAGCTCGCCGACGCGCAGCTCGCGGCCGGCGGCCTGCCACAGCGTCACCAGCACGCTGAACTCGGCCTTGGAGATACCGCAGTCACGCTGCAGACCACGCTCCAGCTCCCTGGTGAGCAGGCGCTGCGCACGCATCCAGGTGTCCCAGAACTCCCACTCCTCGGGTTCCAGCGCTTGAGTCTCCGCCATGCCGCAAAGGATACCGGGACCAGCGGAGTTGTCACTTCAACTCGCCGCGACCTAGAGTTGACGTGACAACTCCACCGGAAGGGGAACCATGGCACTCCGCATCGGCATCGTTCTCGGCAGCACGCGCCCCGGACGCCGGGGCGAACAGATCGCCTCCTGGGTACTCGAAGCGGCGCGCGCCCATGGCGGCGCCGACTACGAGCTGATCGATCTCGCCCACCACCGTCTCGGCAACCTCGACGAGGGCGGCAACCCGAACCTCCAGCAGTACCAGCACCCGCACACCCACGAGTGGTCCGCGTTGATCGACGGCTTCGACGGCTTCGTGTTCCTGGTCCCGGAGTACAACCACTCCTTCCCCGGCGCTCTCAAGAACGCTCTCGACTACGTGTACCGGGAGTGGAACGACAAGGCCGCAGGGATCGTCAGCTACGGCGGCCACGCCGCGGGGGTCCGGGCGGCGGAGGCGCTCCGGCTCGTCCTCGCCGAACTCCAGGTGGCCACGGTCCGCACACAGCCCGCCGTACCGCTGATCCCCACGTTCGCCAGCGGCGCCTTCGTCCCCCAGGAGGGTCTCGACACCGCCGTCCGCGGCATGCTCGACCAGGTCACCGCCTGGTCCGAAGCGCTGCGCGGCGTGCGCGAGGCCAAGGCACGGACAGCCGCGGCGGCCTGAGGCGGCCGCGGGCCTGCGCCGTCTGGAGCAGGGGCACGCCCGCGGCAAGGCCGTGATCAGGGTGGCGTGAGCAGGGGCTGGGCCGGGCTCGTCACCGCCGCCAGTCGGTGGACGTCCTTCGCCGTCCCGGTGACCCCGGAGAGGAAGCCCTGGGCGCGGGGGGACGCGTTCGCCGTCAGCCAGGCCGGGTCGATGTCGCAGACGGCCACCCGGACGCCGGTGCCGACCAGCGCCAGGGGGAGGGTGTGCACGACCGTGGAGGGGAAGCTGAGGATCGTACGGCCGATGGGGCCGCGGCGGGCGATCAGTTCCAGGGGGAGGTCCGGGCGCACTATCTCCAGGCCCGTCTCGGCCGCCAGGCGGTGGAGTTTCTCGGTGCTCTCGCGGCGGTGCGCGAAGTAGCGGGTCGCGCCGTGGGCCTTGGCAAGGGTCTGGACGGCCTCCAGGTAGCGGTCGCCGTCGACCACGCCGGTCTCCACCAGGGACGTGCCGACCATGTCCGCGCCCTTGGTGATGCGCGGCGGGCCGAAGCGGGCCCGGGTCCAGCCGAAGTCGTTCGCGGTGACCGTGACACCCCTCGGCGTCTCGGTCACGGGCATGGACGAGAAGACCTCGACGCGGCGGCGGTCGCTGGGGGTCAGCCGGCGGCGGGCGGAAGAGGAGACCGGGGCGAAGAGCAGGTCCCGGGCGCCGGGCCTGCCGCCCTTGCGATGCCAGCGGACCAGTCGCTCGCCGCGCGCCAGCTGCGCCACGAACTCCATCGTGGCCGTGCCGTCGTCGACCACGACCAGGTCGCAGGCGCGGGTGATGGTCAGGAGGAGCTGTACGTAGCGGGAGAACGGGTCACCCATCACGATGCGGTCGGCCCGGCGGAGGGGACCCGCCAGGCCGCCGATCGTCTGGAAGGGCGCGGTGGTGCCGCCCCGCGCCTCCTCCCAGCGGACCCGGTAGCCCTCGTCGCGGGCCAGGTCCGCCATGCGGCGCAGCTGGCCCCGGGTCATCGGGTCCGTCGGGGACAGGACGACGATCGTGAGTTCCGCACCGGGTGCAGATATGCCGGATGCCGAGCGCCGTACCTGGCTGGGCACGGCCGGCACCGGGTCCGCCGCCCCGCGCAGGGCGTGGACATGCGCCCACTCCAGCACGTTCAGCAACTGCACCGGACTCTCGACGAACGCGAGTGTGTGGGGGCCGGTGTTCCCGGCGCGGGGGCTCATCGACGTACGACCGTCCCGTCGTCTTAACAAACTGATCAGACCTGGACCGGCTCGCCGGCGGCCGCGGCGATCTCCGCCTCGGCGACGACACCGCTGACGCGGCGCAGCTTCTTCATCGGGCCGAGCTCGGAGTCGTAGACCTTCTTGACGCCGTCACCGAGGGACTCGGAGATGATGCGGATGTCGCGGACCAGGCGGGTCAGGCCCTGCGGCTCCACGGAGGCGGCCTGGTCGGAGCCCCACATGGCGCGGTCGAGGGTGATGTGGCGCTCGACGAAGGTGGCGCCGAGCGCGACCGCGGCGAGGGTGGTCTGCAGGCCCGTCTCGTGGCCGGAGTAGCCGATCGGCACGTTCGGGTACTCCTTCTCCAGCGTGTTGATCACGCGGAGGTTCAGCTCCTCGGCCTTGGCCGGGTAGGTCGAGGTGGCGTGGCACATGAGGATGTTCTCGCTGCCCAGGACCTCGACCGCGTGGCGGATCTGCTTCGGGGTCGACATGCCCGTGGAGAGGATGACCGAACGGCCGGTGGTGCGCAGCGCCTTCAGGAGCTCGTCGTCCGTGAGGGAGGCGGAGGCGACCTTGTGGGCGGGGACGTCGAACTTCTCCAGGAAGGCGACGGCCTCGGTGTCCCACGGGGAGGCGAACCAGTCGATGCCCCTGGTCCTGCAGTACTCGTCGATCTGGCGGTACTCGTCCTCACCGAACTCCACGCGGTGGCGGTAGTCGATGTAGGTCATGCGGCCCCAGGGGGTGTCGCGCTCGATGTCCCACTGGTCGCGCGGGGTGCAGATCTCCGGGGTGCGCTTCTGGAACTTGACGGCGTCACAGCCGGCCTCGGCGGCGACGTCGATCAGCTTGAAGGCGTTCTCCAGCTCACCGTTGTGGTTGATGCCGATCTCGCCGCAGATGTAGACGGGCTTGCCGGGGCCGACCTCACGGGAACCGAACTGGCGCAGACGGGAGTTGCTCATGACTGTGGGGTGTCCTTACTTCGGGAGGGAATCGAGAGAGGGGCCGAGGATCCAGCTGGCGATCTCTCGGATCGCGCCGTCGCCACCGGGGAGGGTGGTGACCGCGCGTGCGGCGCCGCGTACGACGTCGTGGGCGCTCGCGACCGCCACGGGCCAGCCGGCTACGGCGAAGCACGGGAGGTCATTGACGTCGTTGCCGACGTAGAGCACGCGCTCGGGAGCGATGCCCTGCTCCTCGCACCACTGCTTGAGTGCTAGGTCCTTTCGGTCGATGCCGTGCAGGACCGGGATCCGGAGTTTCCGGGCCCGGGCGGCGACGACCGGGTTCTGCTCCGTGGAGAGGATCAGCATCTTGAGCCCGCTCCTGCGCAGGGCGGCGATGCCGAGTCCGTCGCCGCGGTGCACGGAGACGAACTCCTTTCCATCGGCGTCGATCAGCACCCGGTCGTCGGTCTGGGTGCCGTCGAAGTCCAGTACCACCGCGTCGACGTCGTCGGCGGTCGGGAGCGCGCCGGGCCGGTCCGCGTCGAAGAGCGGGGCCAGGGCGCGGGCGCGCGCGAGGTCGTGCGGGTCGTCGATCTCCAGCACGCGCGCGGGGTCGGTGCGCACCAGCTCCGTGTGGCCGAAGAAGCGGTGCTGGTGCTCGCGGAAGCCGTCCGCGCGCATCGCGTAGGCGGCGCCGGTCTCCAGGAAGTCCTGCGGGCGGTCCTGGCGGCGGGGGCGGAACGACTTGTCGTGGTTGACGCCGAAGCCGCCGCTGACCGCGGCCTCGTCGGCGCCCCCGTCAGCCGGTACCGGCACCGGGGCGTGCACCTCGTCGCGCCAGACGAAGCCGTGGAAGGGGGCCACGGTCAGGGCCGTGTCGGCGCCGTTGTCGACGACCGCGCCGGCCACTCCGTCGAGGTCCTCGCGGACGATGAACGGGCTGGTGCACTGCACGAGCAGCACCACGTCGACGGAGGCGCCGTGCAGCGCCTCGTGGGCGTCCATGGCGTGCAGGACGGCGGCCTCGGAGGTGGCGGTGTCACCGGCGATGGCGGCGGGGCGCAGCACGACCTCGGCGCCGGCCGAGCGGGCGGCCGCGGCGATCGCCTGGTCGTCGGTGGAGACGACCACGTCGGTCACCAGGCGGGAGGCGACGCACTCGCGGACCGCGCGGGCGACCAGCGGGACGCCGCCCACCGGGGCGAGGTTCTTCGCGGGCACGCCCTTGGAGCCGCCCCGGGCGGGGATCACGGCGAGGACGCGGGGCACTACGGCCGCTTCGGGGTTGGGCATCGGCTCTGTTCCTTCGGCAACTGACGCTTGACGCGGGATCCGGTCGCTCACAGCTCTCCCATTCGTCGGATCACGGGGGCCACCCGCTGGACGCCGTGGCGGTAGGCGCCGCGTGCGGCCCGGCGCACGATCTGGCGGACGGGGCCCGGGGCCTTGTCGGCGGCGGGCGCGCCCGGGAGCGGGACGCCGTCGAGGCCGAGGTGGTGGCGGGCCAGGATGCCGGGCAGGTAACCGGACGCGGTCTCGGGTGTGTAGTACGGGTTCAGGGGCGGCAGCCCGCCGGGCCGTGCGAGCAGCTTCGCGATGCGTTCGCGGGCCGCGTCGAAGGCGGTGGCGTAGCTGCCGTCGGCGGCGACGCCCTGCCGTGAGACCCACTCGGCGTCGGGCACCGGGCGGTGTCCGGCGTCGAGCTGGTCCCAGGAGGCGAGGCAGCCGGAGCCGACGAAGTGGTGGTTGCCGAGCGCCTCGCGGATGCCGAGGTCGGTGAGGACCACGGTCGGGATCCGGCGGTGCAGGGACTCCAGGGCGGCCGTCGAGCTCATCGTGACCAGGAGGTCGGTGCGGTCGAGCACCTCGCCCATGTGGCCGTAGACCAGCCGGAAGTTGGCGGGCACGTCCTTGCCCTGGACCAGCTTCTGGTAAGGCAGTTCCTCGATGTGGGTGGTGTGCTCGCCGGGCTTGGAACGGAGCTTGAGCAGCACCTCCCGCTCGGGGTGCCTGCGGGCGTGCTGGATCAGCCGGTTGAGCAGGTAGGTACGGTCCTTGCGGCTGTCGGGGACCGAGGGCTGGGCGGCGAACACCACCGTGTACGGGTCGTGTTCACCTTCGTAGGGCGCCCCGCCGAGGAACGGCAGCGCGACCTCGGTCACCGACGAGGAGTCGGCGCCGACCCCGTCGTACACCGCCCGGAAACGGTCGGCGTCCTGGCGGGAGTTGGCGAGGACCAGGTCCGCGCCGTGCCGCAGCAGCAGACCGTCGGCGAGCTTCTCGTAGACGACGCCGACATAGCCGGTGACGACGACGGGCCGCTTCTCCCGGCCGGCCCAGGTGCTGCGCAGCCCGTGCAGCATGGCCTGCGTCCCGCCGCCGACGAGGGAGAGCACGAGGATGTCGTACGACTGCTGTTCCATCTCTCTGAGGAACTCGACGGCCGTCACTTCGCGGAGCGAGTCCGCGTGGACGCCGACTTCCTGGAGCTGGCGGGCGGTGGGGGTGGCACGGCCCCGCAGAAGGTAACCGTCGAGCCGGATGTCCGTATTATCAGCTTCATTGGGGATCAGGCGCTTCGCGGTGAGCGCCCCCCACTTCCACCGAGTGTCGGAATCCGCCAGGACGGCCACCCGCAGGGACTTCGTTGCACTTGCTGGCACACCGAAGACGCTAGGAAGCCATTCCGAGAATCTCCCGAACCCGAATCCAACAAAAGGTTAACAACACATCGCCGAATGGCGAATCAGCCCAGGATTGCCCGTCAAAAAGCCCTGGTTCACAGCTTCGCCACGCGTCGTTCACCTCGAATCAAGGCGGCAGTCAAGACGGAGGACGGGCGCCCGCCTAACGTCCTCCACGTGGTCAAGCTCTCCGTCATCGTGCCGTTCTACAACGTGCAGCAATACGCGCCCGACACCCTGAGGAGCCTGCGCGCGAACGCGCGTGAGGACTTCGAATTCATTCTCGTCGACGACTGCTCGACCGACGGGACACCAGAGATTCTCGCGCGAGCAGAGCGCGAGCTGCCAGGCGCGGTCCATGTCAGACACGAGCAGAACGGGGGGCTGGCCACCGCGCGCAACACCGGCATCGACAGAGCGCGCGGCGCATACGTCACCTTCCTGGACGGCGACGACTGGCTGGCACCGGGCTACTACCCGCAGCTGGTGGACGCGATCGAGTCGCTGGGCTGCGACTTCGTCCGCACCGACCATGTCCAGTGCACCGCGCGCGCCCGGGTCGTGCACCGGGTGCCGGTCGGCCGCCGCGACGTCGTGATGAACCCGCGGGACGCCATCCTGCCCGCCGACCGGTCCACCTCCGTCGACTACGCCTACGCCTGGGCGGGCGTCTACCACCGCCGGCTGGTGGACAAGGGGCTCGTGCATTTCACGGACGGGCTGCGCACGGCCGAGGACCGGCCGTGGATCTGGAAACTGCACCGGGAGGCCGGGTCCTTCGCGGCGGTGAACCTGCTCGGCGTCTTCTACCGGCGTGGCGTAGCCTCTTCACTCACACAGATCGGCGACGTCCGTCAGCTCGATTTCATTCGCGCGTTCGACCAGGTGATCGAGGAAACGGCACAGGACGCCGACGCGAAGGAACTCCTGCCGAAGGCCGTCCGCACGTATTGCGCCATCATTTCCCATCACCTGGGATCCATCGAAAGGTTCGAGCCCGCGGTGGCGAAGAAGCTGAAATCCATGAGTGCCGCGGCCCTGCGGCGCATGCCGCAGGACGTGCTGGACGAGGCCCTGGACTCCATGGACGTCCAGCGCGCCACCAAGCTGCGCCGGCTGCGCCGCCGTCCCGCCCCCGCGGGAGCCGCCGCGTGACCACCCAGATCTTCCAGGCGTCCACCCTCTACGGCACGGCCACCCTCGCCGCCGCCCTGGACTCCGGCGCCTTCCGCCCGGCCGACCGGCGCATCCTGCTGGTCTGCAACAACGCGGCGACCCCCGAGACCACCCCGGGCCTGGACGAGGCACCCGGCTTCGAGCGGCTGCGCGACCGCTTCGACGACGTGATCTCGTACAACGAGACGATCTTCCCGTTCCACCCGGGCGGCTGGGCGCCGCGCCTGGAGGACTTCCCGCTGTGGGAACGCTTCCTGCGCCACGAGTGGCAACTGGGCGACGACGACATCGAGTTCGCCGTCGAGTCGATCCAGGTCAACCCTTCGCTCAGCCTCACCCAGATCTTCACCGGCGCCCCGGTCACGGTCTACGCCGACGGCCTGATGAGCTACGGCCCGACCCGCAACAAGATCGACCCGCTGGTCGGCACCCGCGTCGACCGGGTCCTCCACCTCGATCTGGTGCCGGGCCTCAAGCCGATGCTGCTCACCGAGTTCGGCGTCCCCGGCGAGGTCGTGCCGACCGCGGCCTTCACCAAGGTGCTGGCCGAACTCGCCCCCAGCGGCGACGAGTTGCCGCCGATCGAGGAACCGGCCCTGCTGCTCGGCCAGTACCTCTCCGCGCTCGGCATCCTCTCCCCCGAGCAGGAGGAGCACCTGCACGTGCGGATGCTGAAGGGCGCCGTCGAACTCGGCCACACCACGGTCGTGTTCAAGCCGCACCCTTCCGCCCCCGCCCGGTTCGCCCGGACCCTGGAGCAGGAGGCCGAGAAGCTCAAGGTCGACCTCACGGTCCTGGACACCACGGTCCTCGCCGAGGTGCTCTACCAGCGGATGCGTCCCGCCCTGGTCGTCGGCTGCTTCTCCACCGCGCTGCTCACCGCGTCCGCGCTGTACGGCCTGCCGACCGCCCGCATCGGCACCGACACCCTCCTGGACAAGCTCACCCCGTACGAGAACAGCAACCGCGTCCCGGTCACCGTCGTCGACGCACTGCTGCCCGCCCTGTCCGACCGCAAGGCGGTCGAGGCACAGCGCCCGCGCATGAGCGTCGAGGCGCTCGGCGAGCTGATCCGCGCGGTGGGCTTCGCCATGCAGCCGAAGACCTACCCGCAGCTGCGTGCGGAGACCGAGCGTTACCTGACGAAGCATCTGAACGACACGACCATCCGTTACTTCAAGCGCAAGCGCCTGACCTCGCTCGGGCTGCCCGGCGGGGTGCCGGCACAGCTGGCGTTCCTGCCGCGCAACGCGACCGTGCGCCGGATGGCCCGCAAGGCGCGCAACCTGCGGCGGGTTGTGCGGAAGTAACCTCCGCCGAGCGCTTCGCCGGGAGCGCCGTGTCATGTCGTCTGTCTGCGGCGCCGTCGTGGCTGGTCGCGCAGTTCCCCGCGCCCCCAGGCGGCGGCTGCGCCGCCGATCCAGGGGCGGGTCCCGATCACGGGGACCCGCCCCTTCGGCATCACCGGCCCAGGATCTTCTTGATCGTGGCGCGGTTCTCCTCGGTGACCTTCCACAGCTGTTCCTGCCGGTCGTGCACGTCGGCGACGGTGCGGCTGTGGTTGTCGAGGATGCCGATCGCGCGCTCGGTGAGGATCTCGCCGAGGTTCTTCTCGTGCACCGAGACGCCCCACTCGGGCCGCTCGATGTCGTTGAGGAAGTACGCCATCTTGGGGTGCGAGATCAGCGAGACGATGGGCGTCCCGACGCCGAACGGGATCATGCCGGCGTGCCCGCGCATACCGATGACCAGGCGGGTCTTGGCGTACGTCTCACGGATCTCGTCGTTGGAGAAGTCGTACATCGGGATGACCGGCAGCGAGATGCCGTGCTCGCGGCGCAGGTCGAAGGCGATCTTCTCGTCGTCCAGGGAGTGGGCGACGCACCTGACCTCGGTGTGCTCGCCGATCTTGCGGACGGCCTTGGCCATCTCGGCGAGGAAGTGCCCGTAGTCGTGGCCGAAGCGCAGCCCCGCGCGGTCGTAGGCCGCGTTGAGCATGACCGTGTCCTCGCGGTACGCCGGGTCGGTCCAGCCGGCCACCAGCTGGCGCATGACCGTGGTGGGGCAGGGCTGGAAGACGACCTTGTCCTGGAGCTCCGGCGGGAGCATGCCGCGGACCTTGGCGATGGAGCCGTGGTTGCGCAGACCGAAGAAGGACGACTTCTCCACCAGCAGCCGCAGGCTCTCGTTGAACCGCTGGGCCCGGTAGGACTGGCCGTCGAAGGCGTTGAAGCCGACCGCGTAGATCATGATCGGGACGTCGATGGCGCGCAGGTGCTCGTCCGGGACGTTCCACTGCCAGGCGCTGTTGCCGTTGGGCATGGTGTCCGGGATGAACAGGCCGCCGCCGCCGATGACCAGGCCCCGGCGGGCGTTGACACGCTCCAGGGCGGCCTTGTCGAAGTAGCGGTGGGCGTGCACGGAGTGCCAGCGCCGGGAGGTGGTGTCCGGGCCGAAGCCGAGCCGGACGGTCTCCGGGAGCAGCTTGTCGCCCGCGTTGCCCTGCCGGTCCATGTAGAAGGCGACGTGCGCCAGCTGGTCCTCGGCGCTGCCCTGCTCCTGGGAGGGGACGGCGGCCGCGCGCTGGGCCCACAGGCGGCTGGAGCGGTGCGTGGGGTCGACGGTGAGGCCGGCGGTGGCGTACCTGAGGGCCTCGGTGTTGTCGCCGTGCACCCAGGCCATCTGGGCGAGCCGCGCGAAGGCGGTGGCGGCCCGGTTGGGGGCGGCGGAGGCGAGCAGCAGCTGCGTCCTGGCCTCGTCGTAGCGGGAGACGCTCATCAGGGCGTGGCCCAGCACCTCGTGCGGCCAGGCCTCGTCCAGCGGGATATGGACGCTGCTCATGACGTCGACGGCGTCCTGGTAGTCGCCGGCCGCGATGTGCGCGGCGGCCACCTTGCGGGCGATCTCGACGTCACCGGTGCGCTTGACGTGCGGGGTGCCGAAGTGGACGACCAGGTCGTGGTGGAGGCCGCCGGAGGAGGCGAAGTAGGCCGCGTGGAACTCGGCGTCGGTCATCTCGAACTCGCGCCAGCGGTCCTCGGCCTGCGCGTAACCGGACTCGCCGCCCTGCCAGGGCTTGTGGCGCCCGGTGAAGTGCAGGATCTTCGTGTCATCGGGGACCGGGAGGTCGCCGGAGAGCCGCCGCTTGACGAAGTTGTACTTGGCGTCGAGGCGGACGAAGTCGCCGTCCAGGACGGCGTTCAGGATGCCCTGGTCGTGCTTGTCCAGCTCGTAGTCGCCGCTGCGGCCGGTCTTGTCGATCCTCGCGCAGAACTCGTCGGACAGGTACTCCTTCTGGATCACCAGAAGACCGGAGTTCAGCTTGTGCTGGCCGTAGAAGAACTGCGGGACGGCCGCGAGCCCCTCGCGCAGCTCCAGGAGCTCGCCGAGACCACCGAGGACGACCATGTCGGTGTCCAGGGTGATGATCGTGTCGTAGTCGCGCAGCCGGAAGATGTCGAGGATGAAGTACGCCTTGCGGACCAGGTAGTTGTCCTGGTCGCCCTTGACGTACGAGTCGTAGTGCGTGTCGTTGACCCGCTGGAGCACGATGCGCGGGTGCAGGGCGCGGATCTTGGCGATGGACGCCGGGCGCAGGTCGTCGTAGAGCACGACGAAGTCCTCGCAGACGCCCGGGTTGGTCAGGGCGAGGCTGCGCAGCAGGACCAGGAAGCCGGGCAGGTAGTTCTCGTCCACGTAGGACGCGAACGCGATCCGGCGCTTCTTGGTGAGAGCGCTGGCGTCGGTGTTCGGTATCGCCGAGGTGAAGGTGGTCGTCATCGCAGGGAGATCCTCATGTCGGTCACGCTCTGGGCCCGCTGCATGACCCAATCCTTCTCGCTGGTGTATTCGTGCACGGAGGTGATGGCCAGCTTCATGGCCTCCTGCACGCGGTAGGCGCCGCTCTCGTAGAAGTCGAAGCCGATCAGGTCCAGGGTCGGGCTGACGTCCAGGAAGTCCAGCAGCCACAGCATGTTGAACCCGGAGGTGGGGATGCCCGACCAGGTGTCGGTGCTGATCTGCCCGATGTTCCGCATCGGCCAGCGCAGCGACTCGTCGCCGAGGTACTTCTGGGCGCCGGGCACCAGCTTGTTGCGCAGCGAGTGCTTCCAGTCGCCCGAGACGCCGCCGAAGATCAGCCGGGTGGTCACCGGCTTCTCCCAGTTGAAGGCGTGCTTGTGGATGCTGACGTGGATGTCGGTGCGCTCGCCGGTGTGCTTCGGGTCGATCTTGTACGAGTTGAAGCGCACGACCAGGTCGTAGTCGTCGATCTGCTTGCCGATGCCACTGGCGCCCACCCGGCCCGAGTTGGCGATCAGGCAGACGGACTTGCCGGCGATCTGGTTGCGGAACTCGCCGAGGCTGATCCACTGCACGCCGTCGACGGTCGGGTTGGCGACCGGGCCGCGCATCCGGACCCGGCGCTGCTCGGCGTAGAGCGCGACGGCCTCGGCGAGACCGGCGTCGTTGCCCTCGGCCAGACGCAGGTCCAGGTACTGGCTGAGCAGCTCCTGCCGGTCGTTGACCGGTGCCTCGTCCTCGGCGAGGGCGAGCAGCGCGCCGACCAGGCGGGGCTCGGCGGCCCGCCAGTCGCCGGCGGCCTGCAGGGCGAGGCCCTCGGCCCAGGTGGCGGTGGCGGGCCCGCGGACGTGGTCGGCGGCGGCCGGGACCTGGCGCTTGAGGAGGGCGAGGAGTTCGCCTTCGCGTTCGGCGGCGCGGCGCATGCCGGAGATCCGGTTGGCGACGCCGAAGCCGTCGTCGGTGGTGAGTTCGAGGTAGCGCTCGTAGGCCTCGACGGCCTCGCGCTCCTCGCCGAGGCCCTCCAGGATGCGGGCGCGCAGCCGCCAGCCGGCGCGGGAGTTCTTGCGCTGGGCGAGGACGGTGTCGCTGATCACCAGGGCGAGGTTCAGCTCGTCGTTGTAACCGCACTCCAGGGCCTTGTTGGCGACCGCGAGCAGAGCGTCCAGCAGGTCGTTGTTGATCCCGCCCGAGGGGCTCGCCGCGCCCTTGACGGCGCGCTTGAGGAGCGCCGTCGCACCGCCGGCCGAGGCGGGGGCGGGTGCGGTGGTGCCTTCCATGGCGACCACCACCAGCAACTTGCGCAGCTGTTCCGCCAGTTCCGCGCGCCGGCGGTCGAGGCTGCCGACCACTTTGCCGCTGTGCACGGCGCAGGCGTGCAGGCAGTCGTCCAGCTCCCCTCCGCGCGCAGGTGCCCGCCTGTTCTGGACCCTCGTCATAGCTCTCCTGATTTTGCCAAGCAAAGCTTGTGTAACGGCTGTGTGTGGTGGGATGACCCGCACCGGGGGGATGGATGGAGAAACTAGGAAGCCAAAACGACTGTATGGTTAACGAACCCCAAAGGGTAAGAGAATGGTTAGCAGGTTCACCGCACACTTTCTATGATTCCCCCAGGTGACGGTATGGGACTTCCCACGTCCCGGGGACTTCGCGAACAGATCGGATGATTAGCGGTCCGGCCTCGGGTAGGCGTCTCGGACCATGTCACTCGCGACCCCCACCCTGGCGCCCTCGCCTGCGAAGATCCCGGTCGTCCCGGCCCCACCCGGGCACTCCCGCACCCGACTTCTCGCCCTCGACGGACTGCGGCTCGCCGCCGCCCTGATGGTCTGCCTCTACCACTACGCCGGACGCGGCGGAGTCGTCTCCGCGTCCTGGCACCAGAACCCCGAGCACGTCTTCCCGACCCTGTCCCGGGGGGCCGTCTACGGCTGTCTCGGCGTCGAGTTCTTCTTCGTCATCAGCGGTTTCGTGATCTGCATGAGCAGTTGGGGCCGCACCCTCGGCGACTTCTTCCGCTCCCGCGTCGCCCGCCTCTACCCCGCCTACTGGGTCGCCCTGGTGCTGGTCACCGGGGCGTCCCTGGTGCTGCCTGCGGTCGTGCACGCGGTGCGGCCCGACGAGTTCCTGGTCAACCTGACGATGCTGCAACAGCCCATGGGCGTACCGCGCGTGCTCGGCGTCTGCTGGACGCTCTGGGTCGAGGTCCGCTTCTACGCCCTGTTCGCACTGGCCGTCGTCCTGCCGGGGGTCACCTACCGCAGGGTGGTGCTGTTCTGCTCGGTGTGGACCCTGGCCGCCGTGCTGTCCACCGCGGCCGGCGACGGATCCTGGGCCGAGCTGGTCGTCATGGACCAGTACGCCCCGTACTTCATCGGCGGCCTGGCCCTCTACCTCGTCCACCGCTTCGGCAACCAGCTGCTGCCCTGGGGCATCGTGGCGCTGTCCTGGATCCTCGGGCTGCGCACGGCCACCGAGGGGCTGTGGCACCCGGGCGCGCCCCGCGACCCCTACGTCGTGATGGTCGTCGTCACCCTGGCGTTCGCCGCGGTCGCGGCGGTGGCGGCGGGCTGGACGCGCTGGGCGGCCTGGCCCTGGCTGACCACGGCCGGGGCGCTGACCTACCCCTTCTACCTGGTCCACGAACACATCGGATGGTTCGTGATCCGGGTGCTGCACCGGGCGTGGGGAATCCCGCCATGGCCGACCCTGCTGATCACCCTGTCCGGGATGCTCGGACTGGCCTGGCTGATCCACCGTTTCGTGGAGACGCCGTTCGGGCCGCGACTGAAAAGGGCCCTTAAGGCGTCCTGATTCGTTTGTGATTCACCTCCCGTTCACTTGGCGAAATTGGCCCGTCGTTCACCTCTCGGTCGCTTTCGGAGGTGTACGGCGGGCAGGCACCGTAGAGCCCTGCCGGGCACAGGTTTCCCGCAGGGTATCCACAGGCTTCCGTACCGCGTATCGAGGGAGTGCCTCTTCCCTATGGCCACCATCCAGGAAACGACCCGACCGCCCCGCCGCCTCGACGACGTCCCCGGCTGGTTCCCCGTGCTCGACCAGGTGCTCTTCGACTGGCTCCTGAGCCGCCAGGAGGCCTCCGGGACGCGGGGCGACCTGCTCGAAGTCGGGGTCTACATGGGAAAGAGCGCGATCTTCACCGGCCGGCACCTGCGGCCCGGCGAGTCGTTCACGGTCTGCGACCTCTTCGAGGGCGACGCACCCGACGACGCGAACCGTGCCGAGTCGACGAAGTCGTACGGCAGGCTGACCCGGCGGCTCTTCGAGGAGAACTACCTCGCCTTCCACGACGGGCTGCCCCGCGTGCTGCAGGGGCCGAGTTCGGTGGTACCGGCCGAAGTGGCGTCGCACTCCTGCCGGTTCGTGCACGTCGACGCGTCGCACCTGTACGAGCACGTGCACGGCGACATAGCGGCGGCACGCGAGCTGCTCCTTCCCGACGGGATCGTGGTCCTCGACGACTTCCGCTCCGAGCACACGCCGGGCGTCTCCATCGCCACGTGGGAGGCGGTCCTCAACGGGGGCCTGCGCCCGATATGCATCAGCACCCAGAAGCTGTACGGCACATGGGGCGATCCCGGGCCGGTGCAGGAGGAGCTGATCGGGATGGTCCGGGGGCGGACCGACTGCCACCTGAGCATGCAGGAGGCGGCGGGGCACCGGATCATCCGGCTGAAGTCGAAGGGGATGCCGGGACCGGAGTTCCCACCGTCGCGCTACGCGGTCGCACCGCAGGCGCCGGAGCCGACGCCCGCGCCTGCGGCGCCCCTGCAGCCACCGCCGGCGCCTCGGCGGCGGAGCCGGGCGCGGAGGGTGGCGGTGGATCTGCTGCCGCCTGTGCTTACCCGGGCGCTGCGGAGGGCCATGCGGTAGCAAGGGGGCGGCGGGGGTTGTCGGGCGAGCGCGGGTGCGCCGTGGTTGCTCGCGCAGTTCCCCGCGCCCCTCTGGGGCGCGCGGATGCGGTGCGCCGGTCGTGGCCGACACGCGGCGCCTGTTGTCGGTGAAGAGTTCTCGGCCCGCCGCTGCCGACAAGGGGAAGCCGGACAGGAGGCGGGCTCGTTCGTTCACGTCGTAGCCCTCTCGGCGTTGGCCCGGGAGGGGTTCGACGCCCTGTTCCTCGGTCACGAAGCCGATGGTGTAGGCGTTCGTGGCCATGCCCGCCTGGGCCGCCTGGGCGAGGGTGAAGCCGGCCTCCGTCATGAGGCGCAGGTACGCCTCCTGTTCGGGGGCGTGGTCGATGCCCGTGAAGCGTGAGCCGCTGTAGACCTTGGCGCCGTCACGGTAGCCGAGCAGGGCCGTACGCAGCCCCCGGCTCGTCGGAGCGCCGCCCGAACGCGGCCGCCATGCTGGGGCTCTCGACGAGCGTCCACCACGGCGAGGTACGGCGGGGTGCGGCCACGGTCCAACTGGGCATCGGCTACCGGGAGTCCTCACTGGCCGAGGAGAGGGACCGGCGCACGCCACCGCCGTGACTACGGCATCACCGACGCCGGGCGCGCGGAACTGCGCCGCTGGCTCACCGAGCCCGGCCTCGATCTCGCCTTCCGCAGCGCGGCCCTGCTCCGCGTCTTCTTCCTGTGGACCCTCACCCGCGAGGAAGGCGTCGACTACCTGGAGAAGTTCGCGCAGACCAACCGCGAGCGGCTCGCCGCGCTGGAGTCCATCCGCGACAACGCCGAATGGGTCGGCGACCCGGTCCAGGTCTGCGGCTGGCTCATCCTCGAATACGGCCTGCGTCGGCTCCAGGACCTCGGAGGAATGGGCGGGTTGGGCCGCCGAGCAGCTCACCGAACGTCTGTGAGCACCGCGCTCAGGCGCTGGCCAGCGTCAGCTTGACCGCGAAGCCCAGGAACAGCATCCCCGCCGCCGAGGTGACCGTCGCGGACGTCCGCTTGCGGCGGCGGAACGCGTCGGCCAGCCTCGTCCCGCTGAATATCAGCGCGCTCAGGTACAGGAAGCTGGCCAGCTGCGCGAACGCGCCGAGCACCACGAAGGACAGGGCCGGGTAGGCGTACCCCGGATCCACGAACTGCACGAAGAAGGCGACGAAGAACAGGATCGCCTTGGGGTTGAAGAGGCTGATCACCAGGGCGCGGCGGTACGGGCGCTCCTGTGCGGAGGCGGCGGCGGGCGCCGCCTCCTGCGGCGCCGCCTTCCCCTGGTGCGACCGCCACATCCCCCAGGCCGCCCGCAGCATGCCCGCCGCCAGCCAGGTGAGGTAGCCGGCGCCCGCGTACTTCACGATCCCGAACAGCACGGCGTCGGTCCTGAGCAGCGAGGCCACCCCGGCCGCCGACAGCGTCATCAGCACGGCGTCCCCGCACCACACCCCGGCCGCGGCCGTGTACCCCGCCCGGATCCCCTGCCGGGCGGCGACGGAGAGCACGTACAGGGAGTTGGGGCCCGGCAGCAGGACGATCAGGACGAGCCCTGCCAGATACGTGGGGAGATCGATGACGCCGAACATGTGAAGAAGTCTCGCACGGGGGTCCGACAACGCCTTCGCCGCCGCAGGTCAGAAGGCGTCCGTCGGGACGTAGACCCCCCACACCGCCCGCAGCGCGTCGCACACCTCCCCCACCGTGGCCCGCGCGCGCAGCGCCTCCTTCATCGGGGGCAGGACGTTGTCGTCGCCCTCGGCGGCCTTCCGCAGGGCGGTGAGGGCCGCGGCGACGGCCGTCCGGTCGCGGTCGGCGCGCAGCAGGGCGAGGCGTTCCCGCTGCCGGGCCTCGATGGCCGGGTCGACGCGCGGCGGCTCGTACGGCTCCTCCTCGTCCAGCCGGAAGCGGTTGACGCCGACCACCACCCGCTCCCCCGCGTCGGTCTCCTGCGCGATGCGGTAGGCGTTGCGTTCGATCTCCCCCTTCTGGAAGCCGTGCTCGATCGCCGCCACCGCGCCGCCGAAATCCTCGACCCGCCGCATCAGGTCGAGGGCCGCCGCCTCCACGTCGTCCGTCATCCGCTCCACGGCGTACGAACCGGCGAACGGGTCCACCGTCGCCGTCACGTCGGTCTCGTACGCCAGCACCTGCTGGGTGCGCAGGGCCAGCCGCGCGCTCCTGTCCGTCGGCAGCGCGATCGCCTCGTCGAAGGCGTTGGTGTGCAGCGACTGGGTGCCGCCGAGGACCGCGCCCAGGGCCTGGACCGCCACCCGGACCAGGTTCACCTCGGGCTGCTGTGCCGTCAGCTGGACGCCGGCCGTCTGGGTGTGGAAACGGAGCATCAGCGATCTGGGGTTCCGCGCGCCGAACTCCTCGCGCATCACCCGTGCCCAGATCCGGCGCGCCGCACGGAACTTGGCGACCTCCTCCAGGAGCGTCGTACGGGCCACGAAGAAGAAGGAGAGGCGGGGTGCGAAGTCGTCGACGTCCATGCCGGCCGCGACCGCCGTGCGCACGTACTCGATGCCGTCGGCGAGGGTGAAGGCGATCTCCTGCGCGGGCGAGGCACCGGCCTCGGCCATGTGGTAGCCGGAGATGGAGATCGTGTTCCAGCGCGGGAGCCCGGCCCGGCAGTACTGGAAGATGTCGGCGGTCAGCCGCAGGGACGGCTTGGGCGGGAAGATGTACGTGCCCCGCGCGATGTACTCCTTCAGGACGTCGTTCTGGATCGTGCCGGTCAGGGCGGCCGCCGGTACGCCCTGTTCCTCCGCCACCAGTTGGTACAGCAGCAACAGCACGGCCGCCGGAGCGTTGATCGTCATCGACGTCGAGACCTGGTCCAGCGGGATCCCGCCGAACAGCACCCGCATGTCGTCGATCGAGTCGATCGCCACCCCCACCTTGCCGACCTCGCCGTGCGCGAGCGGCGCGTCGGAGTCGTGGCCCATCTGGGTGGGCAGGTCGAAGGCGACGGAGAGGCCGGTGGTGCCGTGTGCGATGAGTTGCCGGTAGCGGGCGTTGGACTCCGCCGCGGTACCGAAGCCGGCGTACTGGCGCATGGTCCAGGGACGGCCGGTGTACATCGTCGGGTAGACGCCCCGGGTGTAGGGGTACGACCCGGGGTCGCCGAGTTTCGCGGCGGGATCCCAGCCCGCCAGGTCCGCCGGGCCGTAGACCGGCTCGACGGGCAGTCCGGACTCCGACTCACGGGCCATGGCGGGTGACCTCCGCAGTACGTCAGTACGCCGGTACGGTGATACGGCTATCCCGGTACGTCTGTCAGTTCCCACCATGCCCCCTTGTTCGGCGGCGGTCACGCGGGGAAGCATCCTCGGCATGAAGGTCTCGGGGTACTCAGGGATCCTGGCCGCCGTACTGGCCGTGCTGTGCGGGTGCACCGTGCAGCCGCCGGACGGCGGGGACGCCAAGGGGCACTCGCCCGTCCACATCGACCTCCCGCACAGCTCCACCGCCGCCTCCACGCGCGCCCCCACTCCGACGCCGGCTCCGTCCGCCGTCGAGACCGATCCGCCGCACATCGTCTTCACCCGGGGCGACACCGGCACCGGCGTCCGCGAGCTCCAGGCCAGGCTGCGCCAGGTCGCCTGGCTCTTCGACGGGCCGACGGGGACCTACGACGACCTGACCGCCCAGGCCGTCAAGGGCTTCCAGGGCAGGCGCGGGCTGCCGCGGACGGGTGAGACCGACGCCGTGACCTGGCGGCGGCTGGTGCGGATGACGCACACGCCGGGGAAGTGGGAGCTGTACCTGATGGGTGGTCAGCCGGCCGCCGCGCCCGATCCGCGGTGCCTGACCGGGCGGGTGCTGTGCATCAGCAAGACCAGCCGGACGCTGCGCTGGATGATCGACGGTCGCACGGTGTCGACGATGTCGGTGCGGTTCGGGGCGCAGTACACCCCGACCCGTGAGGGTGTGTTCCGCGTCTACTGGAAGTCCCGCCACCACGTGTCGACGCTCTACCACTCCCCCATGCCGTACGCGATGTTCTTCAGCGGCGGCCAGGCGGTGCACTACTCCTACGACTTCGCCGCCCGCGGCTACGCGGGCGGCTCGCACGGGTGCGTCAACGTGCGGGACGAGGCGGCGATCGCTGATCTGTTCGCGCAGGTGAGGAACGGCGACAAGGTCGTCGTCTCCTGGTGAGCCGGGGACGTGCGGGGCGCGGGCGGGACCGGGGGAACGTGTCCCGCCCGCGCCGATGCACGAGCCACGGGTACGGGGGGAACCCCGGCTCTGTGCGACGGCCGATGACCAGTCGGCTCACTCAGTACTGCGCCGCCGCGGCCGAAAACGTCACACCCTGCGGGAAAAAAGTTCGGCGAGTTTCAAAACCGCAGGTCACAGCGGTGCGTAAAGGTCACAGTGCGCTGTATGTGGGGCTGGGCGAGGTGGCGGGCCGGTTCGGCAGCAGGGGCGCGAAGCCGGTCGGGGCGGGGGTGGCCATGCCGTCCTGGTGGTGGTCGTTGCCCTTGCCGCCGCCGGTGCTGCCCGTGCCGTCGACGCCTCTGCCGGGCCGGCCGTCGCCGTCACCGCCCGGGCCTGTGTTGTCACCCTGGCCGTCGTTCTGGCCGCCCTGGCCGATGTCGCCGCCCTTGTCGTCCCCGGAGACACCGTCCTCGCCGTTCAGCCCGGTGCCGAGGACGGCCTTGCAGAACTTGCTCACCCGGCCGGCGCCGCCCGCCAGGCCCTCCAGGGCGCGCCGGCTCCCGGCGCCCAGCGACTTGCCGTCCTGGATCGCGCGGCAGGAGGTCAGCGCACCGCTCCACCCGCCGGCCGGGGTGCCGGGCGAGCCGGTGTCCCGGGTCTTCGACCTGCCCGACGGGGCGGGCGAGCTCTGCCCGGAGCCGCCCGACGCGGCACCGGTGGCGGGCGTGCCGGTCTCGCCGCCGAGCAGGGACTCGGGTGACTGCGAGCTCTGCGGACGTGCGGGGGTACCGGCGGCCGAGACGGAGGCGGCCGGTCCAGGACGGTTGTCGTCGAACGGCGTCGGCAGCACCCCGGTGCCGGCGGCCACCGCGACCCCGCCGAGCATGCCGGCGGTCAGCGCGGCGGCGAGGCCGAGCCGTGCGGGGCGGGCCCAGCCCGGGCCCCGGCTCGGCCGGGCACCGGTGGCGATACGGAAGAGACCCGCGTCGGCGTCCCGGCCGCCCTTGCCCGGCCGCGCGGCCGCACCGGTCCGCGCGGCCACGGCGGTCCGTGCGTCCTCGGCGGATTCGCGCGCTTTGCGGAAGGCAGCCAGCGCGGCTTCCTCGCCGGGGAGTTCGGCGGTGGCCGGCGTGGCCCGCGGGGAGAGCTCGCCGAGCGTTCTGGCGAGGCGTTCTGCCTGGTCACGGGCGGAGGGGTCGACAGCTTCGAGCGACTCACCGCGCAGCAGACGGTCCGCCGTCACCCGGTTCAGCCACTTGTACTCGTCGGCCATCACATGTCCTTCTGCGTCCGCGAACGCGTATGCGTCACACTGGCGGACGTCACCGCACGATTATTCGGTTCTCGCTGGGGTGGCAGCGCGTCGAGGACGCCCGTCGCCTCGGCGTCGGCGCCCAGCAGCTCCGCGAGTTTCTTGAGCCCCCGGTGGGCTGCCGTCCGCACCGCCCCGGCGCGTTTGCCGAGGGTCTCGGCGGCGGTCTTGGCGTCGAGCCCCATGACGACCCTGAGGACGACGGCCTCGGCCTGGTCCTGCGGCAGCCGGGCGATGAGGGAGAGGGTGGAGTCGGTGGTCAGCGCCTCGATGGCCTCGCCGGCGGTGTCCGAGTCGGCGGCCCGGCCGGTCAGCTCCGTCTCGTCGCCGCCGATCGCGGGGCGGCGGCCGCGCATCCGTATGTGATCGAGGGCACGGTTGCGGGCGATCCGGGCGGCCCAGCCGCGGAACCGGTCCGCGTCGCCGTTGAACCGGTCGAGGTCGCGCGCTATCTGCAGCCAGGCCTCGGAGGCGACGTCCTCGGCGTCCGGGTCACCGACCAGCGTTCGGACGTATCCGAGCAGGCGTGGGTGGACCGCGCGATAGACGATGCGGAACCCGTTCTCGTCCCCGTCCTGTGCCGCACGCACCGCGGCGGTCAGCTCCGCGTCGTCCCCCAGCACCCGTGTGTTCCCTACTTTGCGCCTAAACCGGCGCCGCTCTCGCGGTCGTGGTTCTCGCCGTCGTGGTTCCTCGATCGATGGTTGCGGTGTTCGGGACCGCAGATCGTTGCGGTGGTCATGCGTCCTCCGCGGCCCGGCGCGAACTGCACGTTACGACCTGAAACCGCTCGCCGTCCACGTTCGTACAAAGTGCAACTGACTCGTGACGCCCTCGGGTGTGACAGAAAACGCAGTCATGGCGCTGAACAGAGTACGGGCCGCCGCGCGGTCCGTACCGCGCGACGGCCGGGGCCTCTCCTGTGGGGGGTGGCGGCCCCGGCCGTTGCTTCGGTTTAGGGCTCTGACCTGCGGCGATGGGCGAGATCGGTGGCCAACGTGGCCAACGCGTGACCAACGGACGGACGCCTCGTGTGATCCGGTCCGGTACGAGGCACTGAAACGCCTCAAATGTCTCTCTTGCTCTTCGACTCGGCGCTCGCCGCGCTGGACCACGGTCTCTGCGAGTGCAGTGCCCGTCGGGCATGTGTGAGGTGGTTTGCTGGTAACTCAACCCCGCCGCAATCCTGCACGCCACGACCATGCGGTGAACTGGTCCCGGTGGAGGCGTCGCCTCCAGGCAGGTACCCGACGATTACATGCGGCGCGGGCGCCCGCTGGTGGGACACGGCAGCTGTAAGTCTTGATCGTTGGACGTGTCTGTGCAGGGGTGCAGACACGGGAACGGCCACCGCGATCATGGTCGTTTGTGAGGACAACGCAAGATGTGGTAGCCGCAGAGGCCACGATAGCCCAGCAGGAGTGGACGGCCGCGTTCGGGGACGTGATGGCGCAGGTCGCGGACTGCTTTCCGCAGCGGCACGTCGTCGAGTGCCCAGACGGCTGTCGTCGGCGGGCTGGTCTGTCCAGCCCTGTGCTGTCGGCGGCGGGCGGAGCGGGCGCTCGGTCGGTCGACTGACGGCCCTGACGGGTTGCCAAATAGCCTCTGACTCGCGGGCTTTAGCAGCTCAGGCACCCTGCCTGAAAGGAGCCGACAGAAGTAGATTGTCACTTTCCATGCCATCTCCCAGCCGAATGTGCTGGTCGGAGAAGAACGCGGCGTACGGAAGGCACCAGGGGCGTGATCCACGCCGCTTGGGAGGACACCGCCGCCCGGGCGTAGAGGGCACCCAACCCGGCCTCATCTTGAGCGTGGAACCTGGAACATCGAGGGAGGTCCTGTTGACGGCGGTGAGCCGACAGGGGAGAAAGCTGGTGTCTCGGGCGGGACAGGACCGCTCAAGAAGCAAGGGCCGATGGGCCGAAAGGCCAGGGGCGCTCCCGCATCCGTTGTACGCAGGCCAGCATCACGCTGTTCCACCCGTGGCTCGGCAAGCTGCGACGCGAGCGCTGCCCGCCGGTGTCAGCTGCCGTAAAGGGTGGGCAGATCGACCAGAAGGAGGTCGTCACGCCGATTGGCCAGGTCGACCAGGTCGGGATAGAAGCCGTGCAGGGAGTACAAGGCCAGGGTGGCGGTGTCGGTGCCGTACCCCTGATCAGCAAGCAGATCACGGATACGCTCCAGGCGCTCCAGGTCACCGGTCCCACGACGCGCGGCAGTCGCCTTGGCCTCGCCCAGCAACGCGATCCTTGCACGCGGAGTCTGCGGGCGCTCGCCGGCGGCCAGGGCGATGACGTCGACCTCGTGCTTGGTCCGGGCGCCCTGGTCGGCGACCTCGGTTGTGCCGACCGGCCCGGGCAGTCCGCCGGAGAGCAGGGTGTGGGCGTAGCGGCGGGTGAAGTCTCGGGCCAGGTCCTCGAAGTGCGGTCCGAGGATCTTGGAGTTGAAGGTCGGGGCTGCCTGCTGCCAGACCTGCTCCGCGAAGCCCTGCTCCACGGCGGCGGCCTGCGGGAGGGTGATGAGTTGGTTGAAGCGGATGACGGGGTCGGCGAGAGTGATGACAGGGTGCTTGGAACGAAGGATGTCCTGCTCCCGGCGGATGTAGCCGGTGGATTCCAGCACGCCCAGGGGGTGGGCGACGGCATTGCGCGGCCGTTCCAGGGCGGCGCCGATCCTGCTGGGCGTGGTGGCGCCGTTCGCGATCGCGGTGAGGATGTCGTAGTACAGGGTGTGCTGGGTGATCCTGGGATCCTCGCGCAGCAGGTACTCGGTTTCGGTCCGCGAGTACACCGCCCGGCCCGGATCGAGCAGTGTGCGGGTGAGCCACGTGTCGAAGCCGTCGTCCGGATGCGGACGGCCGGCCACCGGTCGGTAGCCGGGCGCCCCGCCGAGGACCGCGTGCACCTTCAGCGCGGTCAGCGGGTCGGTGATCTGCCAGAAGTCCCGGCTGTCCCGGTAGTCGAAGGCGCCCAGCCGTAGATCGACCACGGCCCGGCCCCGCAGCGGCTTGGTTCCCGAGAGCAGTTCGTGCATGACGCTCAGCGCGGAGCCGCAGAGGATCAACCGCGGCCCCGGTCCGGCACCGTTCCGGGCGCCGCGCTGGCGTTCGTCGTAAAGCTGCTGAAGCAGTCCCGGGATCTCGGGCGAGTGCTGGAGCAGGTAGGGCAACTCGTCGATCACCAAGAGCGGATGCGCCGAGCGGGCCGTCACATCAAGGGCGTTGGACAACACGTCACGCCAGTCGGTCAGGCGCAGACTGCCCGGTCTCAGACCGGCATGCGTGGCGACCGCGTCACTGAACCGTTGGATCGCGGGCAGTCGCCCCTCTTCCCGGACCGCTGTGACGTACAGACCGCCGACCTGCTCGGACAGGGCCTGCAGAAGGTACGACTTCCCGTGCCGCCGCCGCCCCGACACGATGCCGAGCCGCATCGCCGGGTCCGGATCGGTGAGGAACTCCGCGAGCAGGCCCCATTCCCGGTCCCGGTCGACCACATCGTCCGGCTTGGCCGGCAGGCCCTTCTTCACTCACCCTCCCGCACATCAACAACGACGGAATACGTCTAAGTATACTTCGACGTAAATCGTCGTATTGGATTTACCCCTGAGCTTCGACACCCAACGGTTTGCTGCATGACCAACGCGTGACCAACAGCAGTCAGGAACAGTCAGAAAACACCCAGATGAGGGCTGATCCAGGCGCGGCGGGGCCAGGGGTGGCGGCCCCGGCCGTTGCTTCGGTTCCACGGCTCGGGCGAGCACGGCCGGCCATCGGAGTGCGCGGCCCCCGACACCCCCTTTCTCGCGGGCCGTCGACGACGTCGACGGGTGGCGAGTGACGTTTGGTCAGGACCGGACGCTGCCTCTGAGCGTTGCCTGTGTGACAGGTGTGTCAGACGTGACAGTGATGGTTCTTTTCCAGGGGTGGGGACGAGTGGGTCCACGCGGGAAGCGTGCGTACAGACCGTCGGGCATGAGGCGACGGGCGTGGCTGACGCTCGGCGCGGTGGTCCTGGGCGGCGGGGGTGTGGTGACGTACGCGGTTGCCGCCCCGTCCTCCGGCCACGGGACCGGCGGGCAGGCCAGGCGGCCGGTGAAGGTCCACGACCTGGCGCTGAAGGCCGCCACGAACGGCACGCGGGAACTGCCGCGCACGGGCACCCGGCAGTCCTCGCTGCTCGGCGTCTCCTGGACGGGGGCGGCGAAGCGGCTGCACGGCACGGCGCCGGTCCGCCTCCTGGGTGGCCGGCCGCGCGGCCACCTCGGGTCAGGCGTACGTGTACGTCGACGGCACCAAGGTCGCGACAGTCGACCTGAAGTCCACGACGACCTCGTACCGCCAGGCGATCTGGACCAGGACCTGGTCCGCCGGCGCCAAGCACACCGTGAAGATCGTGGTGGTCGGTACCAGCGGCCGCCCGACGGTCACGACGGACGGCCTCGTCTGCCTCAAGCAGTCCTTCAGGTGGCCGAGTCCACCGGTTCGGGCGCCCGCTCCTGCGCTGCCTGCGGGGTGGGCGCCCGGTCCGCGTTCACGACCACTCCGGCGATCAGGGCGCCCAGCAGCAGTGCGGCCATCGCCCACCAGGTGGCCACGTTGAAACCGTGCACCGCGGCCTTCGCCTCCAGCAGCGCCCGGTTCGGGATGCCCGCGGCATGGGCGGTGGCGTACCGGGTGGTGACACTGGCGGCGATGGTGTTGAGCAGCGCCGTACCGATGGAACCGCCCACCTGCTGGGCGGTGTTGAAGGTGGCGGAGGCCGCGCCCGAGTCGCGCGGGGCGACGTTGCCGGTGGCCAGGGAGACGGAGGTCATCATCGCGGTGCCCATGCCGAGGCCGAGCATCAGCATGCCGGGCAGGATGTGCGAGGCGTACGCCGGTTCGACGCCGACCTGGGCTATCAGCGCCAGCGCCCCGGCCGCCAGCAGCAGCCCGGGCACCATCAGCATGCGGGGCGGGACCCGGTGCAGCAGCCGGGCGGCGACCTGGGTGGAGCCGGTGACCATGCCGACGGTGATGGGGAGATAGGCGACGCCGGTCTTCACGGGCGAGTAGCCGAGGACGCGTTGCATGTAGTACGTCAGGAAGAGGAAGACGCCGAACATGCCGACGGTCACCAGCAGCACGGTGAGGAAGGCGCCGACGCGCTGCCGGTCCCGTACGACGGTCGTCGGGAGCAGCGGGACCGGGGCGCGGGTCTGCCAGTACCCGAAGAGGCCGAGCAGCACGACCCCGCCGAGGAGCAGCGCCAGGACCAGGCCGTCACCCCAGCTCCGGGACTCCGCCTCGGAGAAGCCGTAGACCAGGGAGAGCATGCCGGCCGAGCCGAGCAGGGCGCCGGGGACGTCGAGGCGGGCGTCGGGATGGCGGCCGCCGCCGGACAGCAGGACCCAGGCGCCGGCGAAGGCGACCAGCGCGATCGGCACGTTGACGTACAGGCACCAGCGCCAGTCCAGGTACTGGGTGAGGAAGCCGCCCGCGAGCAGCCCGACCGCGGCACCCGCGCCGATGATGGCGCCGAAGATGCCGAACGCCTTCCCGCGGTCCTTCGGGTCGGTGAACGTCGTCGCGAGCAGCGACAGCGCGGCCGGGGCGAGCAGCGCGGCGAACACGCCCTGCAGGGCCCGCGCCCCGAACAGCATCCCCTGGTCGGCCGCGGCCCCGCCGAGTGCGGAGGCGGCCGCGAAGCCGACCAGGCCGGTCATGAACGCGATCTTGCGTCCGGCGAGGTCGGCGACCCGGCCTCCGAGCAGCAGCAGTCCGCCGAAGGCGAGGGTGTAGGCGGTGATCACCCATTGCCGGTTGCCGTCGGACATGTGCAGCGCGACCTGGGCGGAGGGAAGCGCGATGTTGACGATGGTCATGTCGAGCACGACCATCAGCTGGGCCAGTGCGATGACGACCAGGGCCCACCAGCGTCGGTTGTCGGCCATGGGCCAATCGTGCTCCCCCACCGGCCACTTGGGAACGCCCGCGTCTCCTATTACGGTGTTTTTGCCGAGCCGCTCACTGCCCCAGGGCGTCCAGGCACAGCAGTCGCAGCGAGCCGTGGCCGCCGTAGCACCGGCGGGCCTCGTCGATCGGGTCCCACAGCCGGCCGTCGGGGGTGCGGATCCAGTGGTCACCGCCGGACGCCCACCACTCGGCGCCGGCGTGCCGGACGAGGACCTCGCCGGCGTAGGCCCCGAGACCGCGCAGCGTCTCCCGCACGGCGTCGTACGGCGCGTCCTCGCGGCGTATCTCCTCCACCATGCGGTCGACCCGCCACAGGCTCTGCGCCGAGTAGTCGAGCCGGACCCGCGCCCCCTCGCGCATCATGGCGACCGCGTCCGCCGCCCACCGGGCCGGTCTCGCGGCGGCGTGCGGCCTGGTCCGCTGCGGTGCTGACGGGGGGTCGGCGGCCAGGTGGCCGAAGGTCAGGTGGCCGGCTGTCGCATCGTGGGCTGTCACATAGGGAAGAGCGAGGTCGAGGGCGGTTTCGTCACCCGGAAAACGGGGTGTTCCCGCAACCGGCGCAGGACCCGCGCACCGCCCTCACGAAGGGTTCACCCGAGCCCACGGGCCCGGCGGGAGACCACCGCGCGCAGCACTCGGCGGCCCTCGGTGGAGACGTCCAGCGCGCGCCGCAGCCCGGCCGCGCCATGCCCGGCGAGCAGTTCGAGCACCGTGACCTGGCGGCGCAGTTCGGCGGCGACCAGCGGGGACATGCCCTCGGTGTCGCCCTCCCGGCGGGTGTCGACCGAGGGCGCGGCGTCAGCGGCGGGGTCGAGGAGCCGGTGGATCCGCAGCGAGGCGACGGAGCAGGCGTCGGCCCACAGGCGGATGCCCGCGGCCTCCTGCGAGGGGGGTGCGGCGTCGAGCATCCGCCGGGCGAGCGCCTCGGCCTCCCCGGCCCGGTCACGGTTCTCCTCGCCTGCGCCGAGCGAGCCGCGCGCCTTCTCCAGTCCCGCGCTCCAGTCGGCGCCGTCGGCGAGGCTCGCCCACAGCGGCCGCAGCACCAGGTCGTCCCCGCCCAGCAGCGGCACGCACCGATCCAAACAGGCCAACCCGCTGGCGGCCAGTCCGCGTTCATCGGCCTGAGCGATCAGCTCCACCAGGCTCATCCCACGCCTCCCAGAAACGGTACCTACCAGGGCGCCCACTTGCACGGAGCCCGCACTCTCCCTGACTGCGTGCGACGGTACGGCAGTGTCACACGGGCTGGACACCCAGGATCCGAAGGAGTCCGAAGAAAGAGTTTTCGGCCAACCGCCGTCACGGCCGGTGCCGGCGGCGTCCCGGGTGTCAGAGGGCGGCCAGGGCGGCACCCGCCATCACCGGCCCGGCGTGCCGCCGGACGGCGGAAGGGGCTCGGACGGGTCGCCGAGGCAGCGGTGGCACGGGGCGGTGCCGGGCGCGGCGGCGAAGTGGTGGCAGCGGGCGCAGATCAAGACGGTTCCCCGGGACGCGGCAGGGCACGGAACCCTCCCCGGCCCGCGCGCGAAATGCGGAACGTACGGCCCGTCACCGCCGCACCTCCACCGTGATCCGGTATCAGCCCAGTCTGTTCGCGAGGGCCTTGAACTCCGTCCAGGACATCGCCGGGGTGGTGTCCGGGTCCCAGAGTTTCTGGATGGTGGCCCGCAGCGGCATCCTGATGCCGGCCGCCACCTGGTCCTGGGTCTGGGAGCCCGCGAGGTCGCACCAGACGGCGAAGGAGCCGCCGAGGACCTGGGGTTCGTACCGCGCGGCCACGGCGGTGGTACCGCGCAGCATGCGCGGGATCCAGTGCTCGTAGATCCGCTGTCCGGTCGGATAGACGAAGGTGTTGGGCTCGCCGAGGACGTAGTACAGGTACTCGTCGTTGTAGTTGAGGACTTTGCGGCCCGCCCTCAGGTACTCCACGGGCTGCCGGGCGCCGTCCTCCTTGCCGGTCCAGTAGGCGACCTGGAGGTCCTCGGCCGGCTGTACGGAGGTGGCGCGGAGGAAGCCGTCGTTCCAGGCCCGCATGGTCCGCTCGTGGGCGCGGACGGTGTCGGCGCGGGCGTTCAGCCAGCCGGTGGTGAGGTCGGTGACGGTGGCGCCGGAGCCGTACTCCCGCCGGGCGGCGGCCGCGAGCTGCGGGTAGGAGGCCTGGGGGTCGGGGACGGTCAGGGCCTGGTACTCGTCGCCGCCGAGGTTCCAGTAGGAGCCGGGGAACAGGTCGGCGTACTCGGTGAGCAGGTCGTCGACGAGCTTCGCCGAGGCGTCCTTGGAGATGTCGATGGCGCCCCTGGTGGCCACGCCCCGCGCGTTGCGCAGTTGCAGCTCCGGGTGAGCGGCGAGGACGGCACCGAGGTGGCCCGGCGAGTCGATCTCCGGCACGACCTGGATGTGCCGGGCGGCGGCGAGCGCGACGATCTCCTTCACCTGGGCCTTGGTCAGGTGGTCCCGGGAGACGATCTCGGGGTGGGTGTCGGACTCGATCCGGAAGCCCTGGTCGTCGGAGAAGTGCAGCCCGAGCTGGTTGAACTTCAGGTCGCCGAGTTCTCGTATCCGGGACTCCATCCAGCCCGCGGTGAACGGCTTGCGCGCGATGTCCAGCATGAACCCGCGCTGCGGCTTGGCCGGCTGGTCCCGCACGATCCCCTCCGGGGCCGTACCGCCGCCGTGCACCTCCTGCTTCAGCGTCCGGGTGCCGTAGAAGACGCCCGCGTCACCGGGCCCGCTGATCCGGACCGCCCCGCCGCGCACGGTCATGGTGTACGACTCCGGGTCGCCCGTGCCGCCGAGGTCGAGCCGCAGGTCGCCCGGCCGGACATCCTCGTCCGCCCCCTTCTGCCCGGCGTACGTCAGCCCCAGCTCGCCCGCTGTCAGCCGCCCCTCGTCGACCAGCGCCGCGTTGCTCACCACGACCCGTTCGCCCTGGTGCGGGCGCCAGCCGGGACCGCGGGCGGCGGTGTGGGAGCGGACGGCGGGGATGGTGCGGGGGGCCTGGGAGAGGGGATAGCTGCGGGTCGGGGTGGGGGTCGCCGCCCCGGAGCGCCCCGCGGACGAGGCCGCCGGTGCGCTGCCGGAGGGCTGCCGGGCCGCGCCGGCGCCGCTCCCGCCGTCACCGCCCGAGGAGACCCATACGCCGATGCCCGTGCCGAGCGCGACGGTCCCCGCGAAGGCCGCGGCGATCACCACCGCCCGCCTCCGCGCGCCCTGCCGTGCCGACGGCCCGCGCCTGTGCTGGCTCACAGCTACAACTTACGACGCGGCAACCCCACAGCCGTCACCGACCCAATCCGAAACTCTCCCGTTCGGGTGAAATTCAGGCAACCATCGGACACACCGTGAACGTCCTCGATAACGTCGACGACACATCTCTCACAGCATCCCCTGCCACACCGCCCGTGACGCGAGGACCCACGCTGCCCGCCCACCGCCTGCCCCATCTCCCCGCCCCGCTGGACGCCTTCAACGCCGCCCCCGACGACGAGGCCGGCGCATTCCTCCTGCACTGCCTGCACAGCCTGCGCTGGGCCCGCCGCGTCAGCGACCACCGCCCGTACCCCGACGTGGAATCCCTCCTGGCCGCAGCCGACGAGGCGGCGTACGACCTGTCACCGGACGATCTGTCGGAGGCCCTGGCGGGCGAATGCCTGCCGGAACTGCCCGAGGACACGTACACGGCGGCCACCACGGCCCTGACCGCGGCCCACGCGGCCTACGAGGCCAAGTTCGGACACGTGTTCGTGATCTACCTGGGCGACGCATCGCCCGCCGAGTGCCTGGACCACGTACTGGCAGGCATCCGATCACGTTTGACAAACGATCCGGAGGAGGAACGGGTCGTGGCGGCCGAGGAACTCCGGCGCCTGGCCGGCGGACGGTTGGCCGAGAAACTGAGGGGCACGGGGAACTGCGCGACCAGCCCAAACACACCCGCACCCGGCAAATGTCCGCACCCGGCACCCCGGATGCCGCACGGCTAACCCATCCGCGTGCCACTTTGATCACACCGGTAGGCCCGGCGTAAGCCCAGCGCCGGCGCATCGCTACGATGCTGGGGGCCGGTGGACCGTACCCGGCCGGGCCCGACCGACACCCACAAGCCGGCGCGGCCCCGATACCCCGCTCCCGGAGGGACTTCCGTGCCGGCTGGAACGCTGTACCGCGGCCGGGAAGGAATGTGGTCCTGGGTGGCTCACCGAGTCACCGGCGTCCTCATTTTCTTCTTCCTGTTCGTTCACGTGCTGGACACCGCTCTCGTCCGCGTCTCCCCCGAGGACTACGACAAGGTCGTAGCCACGTACAAGACGCCGATCGTCGCACTGCTGGAGTACGGCCTCGTCGCCGCCATCCTCTTCCACGCCCTCAACGGCCTGCGCGTCATCGCCGTCGACTTCTGGTCGAAGGGCCCGCGCTACCAGAAGCAGATGCTCTGGACGGTCGTCGGTGTCTGGGTCGTCCTGATGGCCGGGGCCATTTACCCCGTTCTCGGCCACGCCGCTCGTGTCCTGTTCGGGAGCTGACGCAGATGTCGACCACTGAAACCCCCGCAGCCGGCGTCGGCCCCGTCGAGGGCGCCCCCCTCTTCAACGTCGACAACCCGGCCCCCCTCATCGAGGCCCCGCGCAAGCGCACCAAGAAGACGCCGCGCTCCACCCGCGGCAACTTCGAGATGGCCGCCTGGCTGTTCATGCGCCTGTCCGGTGTCGTGCTGGTCGTCCTGGTCCTCGGCCACCTGCTGATCCAGCTGGTGCTCGACGGCGGCGTGTCGAAGATCGGCTTCGCGTTCGTGGCCGGCCGCTGGGCGAGCCCCTTCTGGCAGGTCTGGGACCTCCTCATGCTGTGGCTCGCGATGCTGCACGGAGCCAACGGTCTGCGCACGATCATCAACGACTACGCGGAGCGCGCGAACACCCGGCTGTGGCTGAAGGGCCTGCTCTACACGGCCACGGTGTTCACCATCCTGCTGGGCTCGCTGGTGATCTTCACTTTCGACCCGAACATCCGCTAGGCACGGGGCTGCGAGAATCATGAAGATCCACAAGTACGACACCGTCATCGTCGGCGCCGGCGGCGCGGGCATGCGCGCGGCCATCGAGTCCACGAAGCGCAGCCGCACCGCGGTCCTGACCAAGCTCTACCCCACCCGCTCCCACACGGGCGCCGCGCAGGGCGGCATGGCCGCCGCGCTCGCCAACGTGGAGGAGGACAACTGGGAGTGGCACACCTTCGACACGGTCAAGGGCGGTGACTACCTGGTCGACCAGGACGCCGCCGAGATCCTCGCGAAGGAGGCCATCGACGCCGTCCTCGACCTGGAGAAGATGGGCCTGCCGTTCAACCGGACGCCGAACGGCACCATCGACCAGCGCCGCTTCGGCGGTCACAGCCGCAACCACGGCGAGGCACCGGTCCGCCGGTCCTGCTACGCGGCCGACCGCACCGGCCACATGATCCTCCAGACGCTGTACCAGAACTGCGTGAAGGAGGGCGTGGAGTTCTTCAACGAGTTCTACGTCCTGGACCAGCTGATCACCGAGGTCGACGGCGTCAAGAAGTCCTCCGGCGTGGTGGCGTACGAGCTCGCGACCGGCGAGATCCACGTCTTCCAGGCGAAGGCCGTCATCTACGCCTCCGGCGGCACCGGCAAGTTCTTCAAGGTGACGTCGAACGCGCACACGCTGACCGGTGACGGCCAGGCGGCGGTCTACCGCCGTGGGCTGCCGCTGGAGGACATGGAGTTCTTCCAGTTCCACCCGACCGGCATCTGGCGCATGGGCATCCTGCTGACGGAGGGCGCCCGCGGTGAGGGCGGCATCCTCCGCAACAAGGACGGCGAGCGCTTCATGGAGAAGTACGCGCCGGTCATGAAGGACCTCGCGTCCCGTGACGTCGTGTCCCGCTCCATCTACACGGAGATCCGGGAGGGCCGCGGCTGCGGTCCCGAGGGCGACCACGTCTACCTCGACCTCACCCACCTCCCGCCGGAGCAGCTGGACGCGAAGCTCCCGGACATCACCGAGTTCGCGCGCACCTACCTCGGTATCGAGCCGTACACGGACCCGATCCCGATCCAGCCCACCGCGCACTACGCGATGGGCGGCATCCCGACCAACGTCGAGGGTGAGGTCCTGTCGGACAACACCACCGTCGTCCCGGGCCTGTACGCGGCCGGCGAGGTCGCCTGTGTCTCCGTGCACGGCGCCAACCGCCTCGGCACCAACTCGCTCCTGGACATCAACGTGTTCGGCCGCCGGGCGGGCATCGCGGCCGCCGAGTACGCGCACACCGTGGACTACGTCGAACTCCCTGAGAACCCGGCCGAGTTCGTGGTCTCCCAGATCGAGCAGCTGCGCTCCTCGACGGGCAGCGAGCGGGTCGCCACACTCCGCAGGGAGCTGCAGGAGACCATGGACGCCAACGTCATGGTGTTCCGCACCGAGCAGACGATCAAGACGGCGGTCGAGAAGATCGCCGAGCTGCGCGAGCGCTACAAGAACGTCTCGATCCAGGACAAGGGCAAGCGGTTCAACACGGACCTGCTGGAAGCGATCGAGCTCGGCAACCTGCTGGACCTCGCCGAGGTCATGGCGGTCTCCGCCCTGGCCCGCAAGGAGTCCCGCGGCGGTCACTACCGCGAGGACTACCCCAACCGCGACGACGTCAACTTCATGCGCCACACCATGGCGTACCGCGAGGTGGGCGACGACGGCGCCGAGTCCATCCGTCTCGATTACAAGCCGGTCGTCCAGACCCGCTACCAGCCGATGGAGCGTAAGTACTGATGGCAACCCCGACCCTGGACAAGGCGGACGCGGCCGGCCGGCCCGAGCCCGGCTTCGCCGACTCCCCGTACATCACCGTCACCTTCCGCGTCCGCCGGTTCAACCCGGAGGTCTCGGCCGAGGCGGTCTGGGAAGACTTCCAGCTGGAGATCGACCCGAAGGAGCGCGTCCTCGACGGCCTCCACAAGATCAAGTGGGACGTCGACGGCACGCTGACCTTCCGCCGTTCCTGCGCGCACGGCATCTGCGGCTCGGACGCGATGCGGATCAACGGCAGGAACCGTCTCGCCTGCAAGACCCTGATCAAGGACATCAACCCCGAGAAGCCGATCACGGTCGAGCCCATCAAGGGCCTGACGGTCCTGAAGGACCTCGTGGTCGACATGGAGCCGTTCTTCCAGGCGTACCGGGACGTCATGCCCTTCCTCATCACGAAGGACACGAACGAGCCCACCCGGGAGCGTCTGCAGACGGCCGAGGACCGCGAGCGCTTCGACGACACCACGAAGTGCATCCTGTGCGCCGCGTGCACGTCGTCCTGCCCGGTCTTCTGGAACGACGGCCAGTACTTCGGCCCGGCGGCCATCGTCAACGCGCACCGCTTCATCTTCGACTCGCGTGACGAGGCCGGCGAGCAGCGTCTGGAGATCCTGAACGACCGCGACGGCGTCTGGCGCTGCCGCACGACCTTCAACTGCACGGACGCCTGCCCGCGCGGCATCGAGGTCACCAAGGCGATCCAGGAGGTGAAGCGAGCGCTGATCACGCGCCGCTTCTGAGCTCCGTACCGCTACGACGGCGAAGGCCCCGCTCCCGTGCAGGAGCGGGGCCTTCGCCGCACCCGGCAAGGGGAGCGGCGGTCCCTCAGCTCGCGGACGGTCTGTGCCACTCCCGGGCGCCGGCCGCGCGCATCAGCGACAGTGCCGTGGCCGGGTCGCCGGAGACCAGGGGATGGACGAGCTCGACGTAACGGACCTGGCCGGCCAGGGACCTGCGGAGCTGGCGGAGGCTGCGGGCGCCGAAGGAGACCCCGCCGCGGCGGTCCACGACGCCTGCCGTGACGGCCAGCCCCTCGATGCCGACCTTGCACTCGGTCAGCGCGGTCCGGCGGCAGACATGGATCTCGACGTCACCCTGCCACAGGCCGAGAACCACCTTGTAGGCCACGCCCGAGCCGGCGAACGTCGCGACGGCGAGATGCCGGTCCTCTTCCCCGCCGACCGGCCCGTCCAGACCCAGCCGCTGGGCGACCGCGGCGAAGGCCGCCCGCACCTCGCCCTGGAAGGCCTCTGCTCCCGGAGCCATCCCCGCCCCCTCGCTCGCACGGCACCGACGACGGCTCAGCGTACCGACGTGGCGGGCGCCTTCTCGGCCCATTGAGTGACCCGACGGTCAGCCCGCCCGGCAACCGTCATCTCCACTCCTAATCTGATCGCATGTCAGATGACGAGTCGTACGAACTGCTCGGGTTCGACAACGTGGTGATGCCCGTCGGGAGGCTCGCGGACGCTGTCGCCTTCTACGAGCGGGCCGGGTTCACGGTCGGGTTCCGGTTCGAAGAGGGCGGGATCGCCCTGTTGAAGGTCGGGGGCGAGACGCCCGGGATTCTGCTGCGGGCCGAGGAGGGGCTGGGGCACCGGCCGGCGGTGTGGGCGTCACCGCGCGTGTGGCTGGAGGTGCCGGACGCGCGCGGCGCGGCCAAGCGGCTCAGGGAGGCCGGGATCGCGGTGCTCGACGAGCCGTTCTCGGTGGCCACCGGCTGGACCGTCGAGGTCGCCGACCCGTGGGGGAACATCATCGGCTTCACCGACTACAGCAAGCGGCCGGAGCTGGCGCGGCGAGCGTGAACGGGGTCACCCCGCAACAGAGTTGAACGTGTTCAAAAGCAGGTCTACAGTCATCCCTGTCAGCGTTTTGAACGCGTTCAAGAAGGGGTGGGGCATGGACCGCACGGTCATCGCCTACGTCATCTACCTGCTCGTCAGCATCGGTCTGACCATCTGGGTGGCCCGCACGCTCAGCCGCAACGGACGGATCTTCCTCTCCGACGTCCTGCACGGCAACGACCAGCTCGCCGACGCCGTCAACCACCTTCTGGTCGTCGGCTTCTACCTGGTCAATCTGGGCTTCGTCGCGCTCTACCTGCACACCAGCGACACGATCGACGACACCCGGGGCATCTTCGAGGCGCTGTCCGCCAAGCTCGGGGTCGTGCTGCTGGTGCTCGGTGTGATGCACCTGGGCAACGTCTACGTGCTCAACCGGATACGGCGCCGCGGGATCATGGAGAAGGAACAGCTCCCGCCGGTCCCGCCGCAGGGCTGGACCGCACCGGCGGCCGGGGCGTGAGCGCCGTGACCGCTACCGCCGACCGGGGCGCCGTGCGCGCCCCGGTCCACGGGCTCACCGTCCTCTACGACGCCGAGTGCACCCTCTGCGCCTTCCTGCGCGACTGGCTCGTACGCCAGCCGCAGCTGGTGCCGCTGGAGCTGGTCCCGGCAGGTTCGGCCGAGGCCCGCAGGCGCTTCCCGGACCTGGACCACTCGGCCACCCTCGACGAGGTCACCGTGGTCGGTGACGCGGGGCAGGTCTACCGGGACACCGCCGCGTGGATCGTCGTGCTGTGGGCGCTGCGGGAGCAGCGGCCGCTGGCCCACCGGCTCAGTTCGCCGGCCGGGGCCCGGCTGGCCCGCGGCGCGGTGCTCGCCGCCGCCTGGTGGCGGGGCGGCCAGGGGAACGGGAAGGCCTTCCGCCGCGAGGACGGGTGGGAGTACGAGCCGGGCATCGGGTGGATCTACGACCCCCCGGGCTGTGCCGGCGGCGCCTGCACCACTCGTTAGGCTCTGTCCGTGTCCGCGAAGAACGACGGTCCCGTCGAGGCCGCTGCCCAGAGCAAGTCCGAGCAGACCCGCGCGCTGATCCTGGAGACGGCGATGCGCCTGTTCCGGGAGCGCGGCTACGAGAAGACCACGATGCGGGCCATCGCCACGGAGGCCGGGGTCTCCGTCGGCAACGCGTACTACTACTTCGCCGGCAAGGAACACCTGATCCAGGGCTTCTACGACCAGCTCGCCGCCGAGCACCGGGTGGCGGTCCGCGAGGTCCTGGACAAGGAGACCGACCTGGAGAGGCGGCTCGCGGGCGTGCTCAAGGTGTGGCTGGACATCGCCCGGCCGTACCACGAGTTCGCGGTCCACTTCTTCAAGAACGCCGCCGACCCCGACAGCCCGCTCAGCCCCTTCTCCCCGGAGAGCGAGCACGCGCGCGAGGAGGCGATCCGCGTGCACCGCGAGGTGCTGGCGGGCGCGAAGACGAAAGTCGCCCCCGAACTACGGGACGTGCTTCCCGAGTTGATGTGGCTCTCGCAGATGGGCCTGGTCCTGTACTGGATCTTCGACCGGACCGAGGGCCGCGAGCGCAGCTACCGGCTCGCCGAGCGCGGCGCCCGGCTGACCGCGCGAGGCGTCTCCCTCGCGCGGTTCCGGGTGCTGCGGCCCCTGGTCCTGGAGGTCCACGAGCTGTTCACGGACTTCCTGCCGGGGATGACCCGGGTGCTGCCGGATCCGTCGGGCAGGACCAGGGGCTCGGCTAGCTGACCGCGTCCACCTCGTCCCCGGTGAGCTCCACGTCGTACACCAGCGGCTCCTCGGTCACCGTCACATGCCGTGCCTTCGAGCCGTACTCCGCCGAGGTCACCGCCAGCAGGTAGGCGTCCGGCGCCGGGACCGAGACGATGTAGGAGCCGTCCGCCAGAGACGTGACGCGGTCCAGCTGGCGGCCGCTCCTGGACATCAGACTCACCGACGCGTTCTCGACGGGGTCGCCGTCGGCCGTTCGGACGAAGCCGTGGATCGCGGTGGCCGGGCCGGTGGGAGCGGCCTGGCCCGGAGCCGGGACCTCCTCCTTCGGCTCCACCGCGAGGTGCGGGAGCCGCTTGTCGAGCCAGGCCGGCAGCCACCAGTTGGACCTGCCCAGCAGGTGCATCGCCGCCGGGACCAGGGCCGTACGGAGGATGAAGGCGTCCAGGGCGACCGCCGCCGCCAGGCCCACCCCGGCCATCGCCGCGCCCGAGTCGCCGCTGAGGACGAAGGCCAGGAAGACGCAGACCATGATCAGGGCCGCGCTGTTGATGACGCGGCTGGTCTCCGCCAGGCCCACCCGGACCGCACGCGCGTTGTCCTTCGTGTGCACCCACTCCTCGTGCATCCGGCTCACCAGGAACACCTGGTAGTCCATGGAGAGGCCGAAGAGCAGGGAGAGCATGATGACCGGGAGGAACGCGTTGATCGGGCCCTCCTTGCCGAGGCCCAGCAGGTCCAGGCCCCAGCCCCACTGGAAGACCGCCACGAGGACGCCGAAGGAGGCCGCCGCCGCGATCAGGTTCATCAGGGCGGCCGTCAGCGGGACCACCAGGGAGCGGAAGGCGACCAGGAGCAGCAGGAACCCCAGGGTGATGATCGTCGCTATGAAGAGGGGCAGGCGGTCACCGGTGACGGACGCGAAGTCCTTGGACACCGCCGTCACGCCGCCCACGTGGGCCTGTGCGCCGGCCTTCGGGATCACCCGGTCGCGGATCGTGTCGATCAGGTCGTCCGTCGCCTTGGACTGCGGAGAGGTGGCCGGGACCACCTGGATGACCGTGACGCCCTGGGACGGAGGCAGTTCGGCCACCTGGGCGACCCCCTGGGCCGACTGCAGGCCCTGGACCAGCTTCGCCGTGTCGCCGCCGACGCTGACCACCTGGAGGGGGCCGTTGAAGCCGGGACCGAAGCCCTCGGCGAGCAGGTCGTAGGCCTTCCTGGTGGTCGTGGACGCGTCGTCGTTGCCCTGGTCGGTGGCGCCCAGGCGCAGCGAGAGGACCGGGATGGCCAGCACCGCCATGACGACCACGGCGAGCGCGGCGATACGCCTCGGCCGCTTCTCGACGTTCGCCGACCAGCGGGCCGCCAGGCCGCTGGCCCGCTCCGGCTCCGGGCCCTCGGCGGCCAGCCGGCGGCGCTGGCGGCGGCTGAGGACGCGCGGACCGAGGAACCCGAGCAGGGCGGGGAGCAGGGTGGTGGCCGCAAGGACGCTGAGGACGACCGTGAGCGAGGTGCCGATGACCACGCCGTCCAGGAAGCGCAGCCGGGTGACGAGCATGCCGGCCAGCGCGATGCAGACCGTGCCGCCCGCGAACAGCACCGCCCGGCCCGAGGTGTTGAGGGCGGTGACCGCCGACTCCTCGGGGTCCAGGCCGCGCAGGATGCCGCGCCGGTGCCGGGTGACGATGAACAGGGCGTAGTCGATGCCGACGCCCAGGCCGATCAGGGAGGCGAGCAGCGGCGCGATGTCGGGGATGTCGGTGGTGTGGCTGAGCAACTGGGTGGAGAACAGGCCCATGCCGACGCCGAAGACGGCGATCGCGATGGGCAGGGTCATCGCGAAGAAGGAGCCGAAGGCGAGGAACAGCACGACGGCGGCCGCGATGATGCCGACCCCCTCGGACAGGCCCTGCGGCGGCTCCTGGACGCGCTGGATGGCCTGGCCGCCCAACTCGACCTGGAGACCCGGGCGTTTTGCGCCCTGGGCGGTGTCGAGGACCTTCTGCACCTGCTCCTTGGGGATTTCGTTCGCCCGCTTGGTGAAGGTGAGCTGGGCATAGGCGATCGTGCCGTCCTTGCTGATCTGCGCCGCTCCCCGAGGGCCCGCGTAGGGGCTGGTGACCGCGCCCACGCCGGGCAGCTTCGCGATCCTGTCGAGGGCCGCCCCGACCCGGTCCTGCACCGCCTTGTCCTTCACCGAACCGCTGTCGACCTTCCACACCACCGTGTCCGTGTCACCGGAGGTGTTCGGGAAGGCCTTCTCCATCAGGTCGTACGCGGTCTTGGAGTCCGTGTCGGGGAGGGAGAACACGTTCGCGTAGTTCGTGCCCGCCGTCGAGGCCGAGAAGCCCACGCCGACGAGTGCCCCCACCCACAGCAACAGGACCACCAGCCGGTGCCGATAGCACCACCGTGCCAATGCCGTCACGCTCAACAGCTCCTTGTCTTGGATCACTTCGGTCGGTCGGTCCCCCAGGTCCTGGGCAACAGGATCGGCAGCGGGCCCCGCGCCGGGACACGGGGCGCGCATGACTCTCAAGGAACTCCAAAGCTGCGCGCCCCCGGCTGTCGGTGGCGGCGCCGATACTGGGGGCATGACGGCTCCAGGCAGCACCGTGCTGATCGTGGAGGACGAGCCGAGCATCACGGACGTCCTCGCCATCGCCCTGCGCTACCACCGGTTCGAGGTGATGACCGCCGGTACGGTCCGGGACGCCCTCGCGCTGGCCGAGCGCACCCGGCCGGACGCGGCCCTGCTCGACGTGATGCTGCCGGACGGCGACGGCCGCGCCCTCGGCCGTGAGCTGCGCGCCCGCCGGCCGGACCTGGCGCTCGTGTTCCTCACCGCGCGGGACGCCCCGGCGGAGATAGTCGGGGCGCTCGGCTACGGCGACGACTACATCACCAAGCCGTTCAACATCGACGAGGTCGTCGCCCGGATCGGTGCCGTGCTGCGCCGCACCCGTCCGGCGGACGTCATCCAGCAGCATCCGCCGCTGCGCTACGGCGACCTGGAGCTGGACGAGACGACGTACTCGGTGCACCGCGCCGGCCGCACGGTCGAGCTGACCCCGACCGAGTACGCGCTGCTGCGCTTCCTGGTGCGCAACAGCGGCCGGATCGTGCCGAAGGAGCAACTGCTCAGACACGTCTGGCAGTACGAGCACATACCGTCCGAGTCGACCGTGGTGGAGACCTACATCAGCTATCTGCGGCGCAAACTCGACGCCCTGGGAGCCCCGGTGATCACCACCCGGCGGGGCGTCGGATACGGCCTGACATGAGCCTCGGCAAGCGCCGCCACCGGCACGGACTGCACTCGCTGCGCGGCAAGCTCACCCTGGCCAACGTCGGACTGCTGGCCGTCGGCATCGTGGTGGCGACCACCGTGAGCATCATGGGCATGCGGCTGTACCTGCTCGACCAGGTGGACTCCGAGCTCCTCAAGATGCGGACGTCACTGGGGAGTTCGGGACTGACCCTGCGGCAGGTCGACTCGCTGGGCGCGCTCGGCGTGGTCCGCGACCGGATCACCCCCGCCGAGTCCGACCCGGCCCCGGACTCGATCTTCACGGTCATCGACGCCAAGGGCGACGCGATCTCCGTCTTCGGGATGAAGCCGACCCAGGCCCAGCGCTCCCTCGCCGCCGCCGTGTCCGACCCGCACGCCCTCGCCGCCGCGCCCGACCCGCACGACATCGACGTGCACGGCGCGTCCTACCGGGTGACGGCGACCCGGCTCGCCGACGGCCCCTACATCCTGCTGGCCACCTCGACCGAGCTGCTGCACCAGGGCATAGCCCAGGCGCTCCGGCTCGACTTCGCGGTCGGCTCGCTGCTGCTCGCGCTGCTGTGCTGCCTGACCATGTACAGCGTGCGGCAACGGCTGCGGCCGCTGGAGGACATGGTGGAGACGTCGTCGGCGATCGCCGAGGGCGACCTGACCCGGCGGGTGCCCTCCAGCCAGCATCCGACGGAGGAGGTCGAGCAACTGCGGCTGGCCCTCAACGCCATGCTGCACCAGGTGGAGACGGCCTACCGGACCCGCGAGCGGAGCGCGGCCCAGCTGCGCCGGTTCGTCGCCGACGCCTCGCACGAGCTGCGCACACCGCTCGCCGCCATCCGCGGCTATCTCCAGCTGTACGACAAGGGGATGCTGAGCGAGCCCGGGGAGCGGCGGCGGGCCTGGGACCGGATGCACGGCGAAGTGGACCGGATGGGCCGCCTGGTGGACGAGCTGCTGCTGCTCGCCCGGCTCGACCAGCGGCCGGAGATCCGGTTCCGGAACGTCGACGTGAGCCGGCTGGTGCGGGACGCGGCTCAGGACCTGCGGGCGCAGCAGCCGGGGCGGCCGGTGGCCGTGGAGGCCGAGGGGGCGGTGCTGGTGCGGGCCGACGAGTCGGGGCTGCGCCAGGTGCTGGGGAACCTGTTGGCCAACGTCCGTACGCATACGCCGGTGACGGCGGCCGTCCGGTTGGGGGTGGAGCGGGCGGACGGGGTGGTGCGGGTGAGTGTGGCCGACGAGGGGCCGGGGCTCGGGGAGGAGGACGCGGGGCGGATCTTCGACCGGTTCTTCCGGGTGGGGAGTGCGCAGGGGAGCGGGCTGGGGATGGCGATCGTGCAAGGGGTGGTGGAAGCCCATGGCGGGGAGGTGTGTGTGCGGACGGCACCTGGGGAGGGGCTGGCCGTGACGGTTACGTTGCGTTGTGGCTGAGTTACGCGTGCGGGTGCGTCGTGGCTGGTCGCGCCCGCGCGGCGGAGCCGCATATCGGTACAGCCCCGCGCCCCTTTCGGGGCGCTCCACTGCGGGTCGGCCAAGAGCTACGGGTAGGCCGGGACCAGAGCCCAGACGGTCTTGCCGTGGCTCCCTCTGCTCCACACCCCCCACGCCGCCGCGACCGTCTCCACCACATGCGGGCCCCGGCCCGTCTCGTCGTCCTCTCTCACGATGCGTGGCCGGGGTTCCGCGCGACCCTCGTCGGAGACCTCTATCAGGCAGGAGCCGTCGGCCAGGGCCGTCACGGCGACCTCGAACTCGCGCTCCAGCAGAGGGCCGTGGCGGACGACGTCGGTGGCCAGTTCGGAGACGAGGAGCAGCGCGTCGTGGACCGCCGGGGTGTCCGGGCCGTGCCCCCAGGCGGCCAGGTGGTCCCGGACCCGGTGCCGGGCCAGGCCGACGGACGCCGGGTGCCGGGGAAGCCGGAAGGCGTCGCGTCTCAGCACGTCGTGCGGGTGCGCCGGGTGTCCGCCCGTCAGATCCAGTTCAGACTCCACAGGCGGAAGACGCCCGTGCTGTCCGTGAGGTACTGGGCTCCGCCCACGTCCTCGCTGCTGAGGACGTAGTCCGTGCGCTGCCACAGCGGGATCAGGGGCACGTCGTTCGCCACGTCCGTCTGGACGTTGCGGAAGTCCTGCTCGGCCTCACTGCGGTCGGCGTACTGCTGGCTGTTCTGCAGGAGGCGGTCGACGGTGTTGTTGCTGTATCCGGTGCTCATCACGGAGTCGCTGCCGACCAGGGAGGCGCCGAAGGTGTCCGGGTCGGGATAGTCGGCGACCCAGCCGACCGCCCAGGCGTCCATCTTGCCCTCGGCCCACGACTTCTGGAAGTCGGTCCACTCGTATCCCTTGACGTCGACCTTGAACAGGCCGCCCTTCTCCAGCTGCTTCTTCAGCGCGGCGGCCTCCTCGGCACCCGCGCCGTGGCCGATGCCGTAGCCGAAGGTGAACTCGACGGGCGTGCTGACGCCGGCCTGCTCCAGGAGCGCCTTCGCCTTGGCGGCGCTCTGGGTCGGGTAGGTGTCGAAGAAGGACGTGGTGTGGCCGGTGAGGCCGCTCGGGATCAGCGAGTACAGCGGCTGCACGGTGCCGTCGTACACGGAGGAGGCCAGGGCCTCGCGGTCGACCAGCCAGGCGAGGGCCCGGCGGACCAGCACGTCGTGCAGGGGCGAGCTCTTGCGGGTGTTCAGGTACAGGTTGCGGGTCTCGGAGCTGTCCGACTCCAGGACGCGCTGGTCGGGGTCGCTCGGCGACAGCTTCGACACCATGCCGGGCGGCAGCGTCCGGGTCGCCACGTCGACCTGCTTGGCCTTGTACGCACTGGCGAGCTTGGCCGAGTCCGCGTAGTAACGCAGCTCGACAGGGCGGCCGGTGCCGCTCAGCTCGCCCTTGTAGTGACCGCTGGGCGCCAGGGTCGCCTGCTTGTCCTTCGTGTACGACGTCAGGGTGTACGGGCCGGTGCCGTCCACCGAGTCGCCGGTGCGCAGGCCGTTCGCCGGGTACTTGTCCTTGTCGACGATCGCGCCGGCGCCGGTGGCCAGCTTGAACGGGAACGTCGCGTCCGGCGACGACAGGTGGAAGGTGACGGACTTGCCGGAGGTCGTCACCGAGCTGAGCGTCGAGAGCAGGGAGGCCGGGCCGACATCGGAGTTGATCTTCTTGACCCGGTCGAAGGAGTACTTCACGTCCTCGGCGGTCATCGCCCGGCCGCTCGGGAAGGTGATCCCGTCACGCACCACGCAGCGGTACGTCTGCAGCGCCGTGTCCGTGAAGTCACAGCTCTGCGCCGCGTCCGGGACCGGCTTGACGCCGTCGGGCGCGAAGGTGAGCAGTGTCTGGAAGACGTTGTTGAACAACGCCCAGGAACCGGCGTCATAGGCGCCGGCCGGGTCGAGCGAGGTGACGGCGTCGGTCGTACCGACGGTGATCGTCTTGTCTTCGTTCTGCGACGGCAGCAACTGCCAGCCACCGATCCCCACGACCGCCAGCACGACGAGTGTCACGAGAATCCGCATGCGAACAGATCGCATGGTCGGTGCCCTCCCCAGGACCAGCACGGGTCCGCTCCAGGCCCTACCCAGGCCCTCCACAAGTGCCACTCCCCTAAGTGACGCGGCTCACCTAATCACAGGTGTTTCACGTGGGGGAAGAGTGATCCGACTAGATGAGGAAGAACTTACCGAGGGCTTGTTTCCGCCGGATTTCACAGCTCCTCCACAGCAGGCGCGGGGGAGCGCGGGGGGCGGTTTCGGTCAGGCCTGCTTCGACGCGAGTTCGATGACCGTGATGTCCGACGGGGCGCCCACCCGGGCGGCCCCAGGCACCGGCGCCCCGGGAGACGTACAGCCGGGTGTCTCCGTAGCGGTCCAGGCGGGCGACGGTCGGGTCGGCCGCCGCGACCCACCTCTGCGAAGAGGGCCGCGAACATCAGCACCGGGCCGGCGACGAAGAGGGTCGTGCCCACGCGGCGTGCCCGCCCCCGGCCCCGCCTTCGTGTCCCGTACCTGCCGTGCCTCTTTCTGCGCTGTCGCTATGACGTGTGGCGCAGTGCGCGGACGCCGCGCAACCCGATGACCCCGATGACCGTCCCCAATACGAAGGACACGACGGCCAGCGTCAGGTGGATCCAGAAGTACGCCGTGGGATGGCCGTTGTCGAAGGCGAGCCCGCTGCCGTCCTTCACGAGGTTCTTGACGAAAGTGATCCAGATGAACCAGCTCCACACCCCGAACACGAGCAGGAACCAGGAGACCGGACGGCTGAGTTTCACAGAGACAGACCTTTCGTCACCACGACGGGCGCCCGCAGCCGATCGAACCGGCCGCATGGAGCCAGTATCGCCGTCCGCTGTCCGGTTCCGGTTCCGGGGTGGGGTCGGTGACGGGACTTCGGCCTCCTCGGCAGGTACGTTCTCGTCCGTGCCCGCTCCGAAGCCGAAGGCCAGCCGCACTCTGCTGGTCACCTCCGCCGCCCTGCTCTCCCTGCCGCTCACCGCGCCGGCCGCGCTCGCCGCGCCGACCCCGTCCACGACGGCGTCGGCCACTCCCCCGGCGGCCATGTCGACGGTCGGCGGCACCCGGCTGGGGCAGCCCGGTACCCAGGTGAACCCGGCCGCCGGTGTGCCGGTGCTGCCGAAGGACATCACGGGGCGTTCCTGGATCGTCTCGGACGCCGAGTCGGGCGAGGTGCTCGCCGCGCACAACGCGCACTGGCGGCTGCCCCCGGCGAGCACCCTGAAGATGCTGTTCGCGGACACCGTGCTGCCCCGGTTCCCGAAGTCGACCCCGCACAAGGTGGTGTCGGCCGACCTCGCGGGCATCGGCGCCGGTTCCAGCATGGTCGGGATGAAGGAGGGCCAGACCTACACGGTCCGCGACCTCTGGCTCGGGGTGTTCCTGCGCTCCGGCAACGACGCCGTGCACGTGCTGTCCGCGATGAACGGCGGGGTCGAGCAGACCGTCCGGGACATGCAGGACCACGCGGACGAACTGCAGGCGCTGGACACCCATGTGGTCAGTCCGGACGGGTACGACCAGCCGGGGCAGGTGTCGTCGGCGTACGACCTGTCGCTGTTCGCGCGCTCGGGGCTGCAGAAGAAGGACTTCCGGGAGTACTGCTCGACCGTGCGGGCCAGTTTCCCGGGCGACACGACGAAGAACGCGAAGGGCAAGGCGGTCCGTGGGTCCTTCGAGATCCAGAACACCAACCGGCTGCTGAGCGGTGACGTCGACGTCCCGGTGTACCAGGGCATCGCGGGGGTGAAGAACGGCAACACCACCAACGCGGGCGCCACCTTCACCGGGGTCGCCGAGCGGAACGGCCGGGTGCTGCTGGTCACCGTGATGAACCCGGAGAAGAAGGAGCACAACGAGGTCTACAAGGAGACCGCCAAGCTGTTCGACTGGGGCTTCCAGGCGGCCGGCAAGGTGACTCCGGTGGGTGAGCTGGTGCCGCCCAAGGGGGCCGTGGGCTCCAGTGCCACGCCGCGGGCCACCGCCGTCGGCAAGGACGACGGCACGAGCTCGAAGCCGGTGGCCGCGGCCTCCGCCCAGGGCTCCGGCGGGGTCGGGGTCGCGCTGGCGATCGCGGGCGGATCGCTGGTGCTGCTGACGGCCGCGGCGTTCCTGGTCAACCGCCGTTGGCCGCTGCCGGATCTGGTGCGCCGACGGACTCGTCCCTGAACTCGGTGGTGGTCTCCTCCGCCGTCCAGGCGGCGCAGAAGAGGACTATCTTGGCCGTGAAGTTGATCCACAGCAGCAGGGCCACGGGGACGCCGAACGCGCCGTACATGCTCTTCCCGGCGACGCCCTGGATGTAGCCGCTGAGCAGCAGTTTGAGGAGTTCGAAGCCGACCGCGCCGATCAGGGCCGCGATGAGCAGGCGGCGGCGCGGCGGTTCGACGCCGGGCAGCAGGGTGAGGACGTAGAGCAGGAGGAGGAAGTCGGCCGCCACGGCGACGAGGAACGCGGCGGTGCGCAGCAGGAAGCTCCCCCAGCTGTGTTCGGCGATGCCGAGTTGCCGGCCCGTCCAGCCGACCGCTGCCGAGGCGATGGTGGAGACGGCGAGCGTGACGAGCACCGCGCCGCCGAAGCCGATCAGGATCACGCCGTCCTTGGCCTTGGCGACGATCGGGTTCTCGTCCTTGTCGGGCAGTTGCCACACCGCGCGCAGGCACTCCCGCATCTGGCCGACCCAGTTGATTCCGGTGAACAGCAGGACGGCACCGGCGATGAGCCCGACCGTGCCTGCGTTCTGGACCAGGGTGTGGATGTCCAGCTGGTCGGAGATGCCGGGCACCTGGTCGGCGATCCTGTTCTGGAGGTCCTTCTGCTGCGACTCGCTCAGCGTGGCCGCCCCGATCGCGGCGCCCACGGTCAGCAGCGGGAAGAGCGAGACAAAGCTGATGAAGGTCATGGCGGCGGCCAGCCGGGACCACTTCACCCGGTCGAGCCGCTCGTACGACCGCCACACGTGCGTCGTCATGAGCCACCCCACGAGGGGGCCGACGACAGGGAGTTTTCTCAGCCAGTCCATGATCCGACTCTGCCCCCTCCGCGGAACACCAATGTCCGGGTACCCCAGAAGCGCAGAATCGTGGCAAGCGCCATGCCGACGACCGCGCCGGAGACGGTGTCGGCGCGCTGCGAGGTGAGCCCGAGTCCGTAGTGGCTGACGGCGAGGCAGACCAGCTGGACCAGGGCGCCGGCGAGGTTCACGGCGACGAAGACGACGTAGGGGCGCAGTCCGGTGGCGGGCGTGTGGCGGTAGGTGCCGCGGGCGTTGCCGAGGTAGGCGACCGTGCAGCCCGCCACGAAGGACAGGGACTTGGCGGTGAGCGGGTCGAGGGCGGCCGGGCCGCGCAGCCAGCTGAAGAGGCCGAGGTCGGCGGCGTAGGCGAGCAGGCCGGCGGCGGCGAAACCGATCAGCTCGCGCCGGTCCGTGCTCACCAGTGGGCCACCGCGAGGCCGTACATCGCCAGCCAGGCCAGGCCGATCAGGGCGAGCGCGCGGTCGCGCAGGACGACCTCCTCGGGTTCGCCCGCGGTGCCGCGGTCGGCGAAGACCGCGTACCGGAGGATCGCCAGGATGAAGGCGACCATGGACAGCTGGCGCCAGGGCAGCAGGCCGGCGGCGGGACCGTCGTGGCCCTCCAGGGCCCACAGGCAGTAGGCCAGGACGGCGACTCCGGCGGCCAGCTGCCAGACGAAGCGGAGGTAGCCGGTGGTGTACTCGGTGAGCAGCGCGCGGGTGGCACCGGCCTTCCCGGCCATCTGCACGGCCTCGGAGTAGCGCTTGGCCGACACCATGAAGAGCGCGCCGAAGCCGGTGGTGATCAGGAACCAGCGGGACAGCGGGATGCCGAGGGCGACCCCGCCGATCATCGCCCGCATCAGGAAGCCGGTGGTGACGACGACGAGGTCGACGACCAGGACGTGCTTCAGGACGACGCAGTACGCCAGTTGCATGCCCAGGTAGGCGATCAGGAGGGCCGGGACGAGAGGCGGGGTCAGCCGGGCCGCGAGCAGCGGGCCGACGACCGCGAGGACGCCTCCCACGGCGTAGGCGACGGGGACCGGGACCTGCCCGGCGGCGACCGGGCGGCGGCACTTGGCGGGGTGGGCGCGGTCGGCCTCGGCGTCCCGGGCGTCGTTGATCAGGTAGACGGCGGCGGCGCAGGCCGTGAAGAGGGCGAAGATCAGGGCCAGGCGGAGCAGCGCGGGCACCGAGAAGAGCCGGCCGGCGGCGGCCGGTGCGGCGATGACCAGGATGTTCTTGACCCACTGCTTGGGGCGGGTGGTCTTCAGCAGGCCGCGGAGCACGCCGGGGAGGGTGACGGCGGCCCGGGGCGGCGCGGGCGGCCGGGCGGAGCGGGCGCGCTGCCCGTGCAGAGTCGTTTCAGCAGCCCCCTCCGGCCGCCGTGCCTCGGCGGCCCCCTGCGCGGCGGCGTGCGCGGTCTCAGTCACGTCCGCCTCCGCTCATCCAGCGCGCCCCGGCTCGGGCGGTGAGCGCCCCCAGGGCCGCGCCGGCCGCCACGTCCGTCGGGAAGTGCACGCCGACGACCAGCCGGGACAGGCACATGGCGGCCGCGAGAGGGGCGAGGGCGGGCACCCCCAGCGCCCCGAAGGCGACGGCGGCGGCCGTGGCGGAGGTGGCGTGCGAGCTGGGGAAGGAGTGCCGGCCCGCGGTGCGCATCCGGGGCCGGACATGCGCGGGGCGGGCCCGGCGCACGACCCGTTTGACGCCCATACTGCCGAGGTGCGCGCCCGCGACCAGCGCCGTGCCGCGCAGCCAGGCGCCGCGCCGCGCGCCGTCCACGGCGGCCCCGGCGAGGCCCGCCGCGAGCCAGAGCGCGCCGTGCTCACCGGCGAGGGAGAGACCGCGCGCGGCCGACGCGACGCGTGGATCGGCGCCGCAGGCGTGCAGCGCGGAAAGGATCCGGTGGTCCATGTCGTCCATTGGACTCACTGTTCACCTTCACCCCGCCAAAGCTACGACCATATGGAGCGACATTCGGATAATCACCCGTTTCGAGGAGTCGGGTGATCTTCCGTAACCAATCCCCTATGGCTCACATAACACCCATACGGCAGCGATACGGTCGTCCTCATGCCTGGAAAGCCTGAAGGGCCCGCAGGTCCCGCCGCGCCCGAGACCACCGTCCCGGTCACCGGCTGGGGCCGCACCGCCCCCACCGCCGCCCGTCTGATCCGCCCCCGGACCTACCAGGAGGCGGCGGACGCGATCCGGAACTGCGGGGCGCGCGGCGGTATCGCACGGGGTCTCGGACGGGCCTACGGCGACGCGGCGCAGAACGCCGGCGGCGCCGTGCTCGACATGACGGGCCTCGACCGCATCCACGCCATCGACGCCGACGGCGGCACCGTGCTGTGCGACGCCGGGGTCTCGTTGCACCGCCTGATGGAGGTGCTGCTGCCGCTCGGCTGGTTCGTCCCGGTGACCCCGGGGACCCGCCAGGTGACGGTGGGAGGCGCGATCGGCGCCGACATCCACGGCAAGAACCACCATGTCTCGGGATCGTTCTCCCGTCACGTGCTGTCCTTCGAACTCCTCACCGCCGACGGCCAGGTCCGCACGGTGAGCCGCGGCACCCCGCTGTTCGACGCGACGGCCGGCGGCATGGGTCTGACCGGAGTGATCCTCACGGCGACCGTCCGCCTCCTCCCCGTCGAGACGTCGTACATGTGCGTCGACACCGAACGCGCCACCGACCTCGACGACCTGATGGCCCGCCTGACCGCGGCCGACCACCGCTACCGCTACTCGGTCGCCTGGATCGACCTGCTCGCACGCGGGGCGACGACCGGACGCGCGGTGCTCACCCGGGCCGACCACGCGCCCCGGGAGGCGCTCGGCGAGCACACCCGCGCCGCGCGCGCCCCGCTGGCCTTCCACCCCCGCCAGCTCCCGGCCGCCCCCGCCCATGTCCCCGACGGCCTCCTGGGCCGCACCACCGTCGGCCTCTTCAACGAGCTCTGGTACCGCAAGGCTCCCCGCGCGCGAGTCGGGCAACTCCAGCGCATCTCCGCCTTCTTCCACCCTCTGGACGGCGTCCCGCACTGGAACCGCGTCTACGGCCGGGCCGGCTTCGTCCAGTACCAGTTCGTCGTCGGCCACGGCCAGGAGGCCGCCCTGCGCCGGATCGTGGCCCGGATCTCCGAGCGCCGCTGCCCGTCCTTCCTGGCCGTCCTCAAACGCTTCGGCGACGCCGACCCCGGCTGGCTCTCCTTCCCCGTGCCCGGCTGGACCCTCGCCCTGGACATCCCGGCCGCCCTCCCCGGCCTCGGCGCCTTCCTCGACGAACTGGACGAGGAGGTCGCGGGCGCCGGCGGCCGCGTCTACCTCGCCAAGGACGCCCGGCTCCGCCCCGAACTGCTCACGGCGATGTACCCCCGCCTCGACGAGTTCCGCTCCCTGCGGGCCGAGTTGGACCCGCGCGGGGTGTTCGTCTCCGACCTGTCCCGCCGCCTCGGTCTCTAGTCCCCCAGCCCTCAGGAGTTGCAGTGAAGGACGCCTTCGGAATGCCCCAGTCCCTGCTCGTCCTCGGCGGTACGTCGGAGATCGCGCTGGCCACCGCGCGCCGGCTGGTCGCCCGCCGCACCCGCACGGTCTGGCTGGCCGGCCGCCCCTCCCCCGCGCTCGACCAGGCCGCCGAGCAACTGCGCGCCCTCGGTCCCGACGTCCACACCGTCCCCTTCGACGCGCTCGACCCCGAGTCCCACGAGACGGCCCTCGGCAAGGTCTTCGCCAACGGCGACGTCGACCTGGTCCTGCTCGCCTTCGGCATCCTCGGCGACCAGGCCACCGACGAGCGGGAGCCGGTGAACGCCGTGCGCGTCGCCCAGACCAACTACACGGGAGCCGTCTCGGCGGGCCTGGTCAGCGCCCGGGCCCTGCAGACGCAGGGCCACGGCTCCCTGGTGGTCCTCTCCTCGGTCGCCGGCGAACGCGCCCGCCGCTCCAACTTCATCTACGGCTCCAGCAAGGCGGGCCTGGACGCCTTCACGCAGGGACTGGGCGACGCGCTGCACGGCACGGGCGTGCACGTGATGGTCGTACGGCCGGGGTTCGTCCGGACGAAGATGACGCGGGGCCTGGAGGAAGCCCCGCTCGCCACGACTCCGGAGGCGGTGGCGACGGCCATCGAGGTGGGCCTGCGGCGACGGTCGGAGGTGGTGTGGGTGCCGGGGGCCCTGAGGGTGGTGATGTCGGCACTACGGCACGCACCGCGGGGCCTGTTCCGGAGACTACCGATCTGAAGCGCCCCTTCAGGGGCGCGGGGCTGTGTTCGACATGCGGCTGCCGCCGCGTGGGCGCGAGCCACCACACACGACCCGCGGCCTACCGACTGGCGATACTCCCCCGCTCCACATGCCCCACCTGAGGAGGAACGACAGAGCCCCCGAAAGCGTAGTCACGCAGTCTCCGCCACACCCCGTCCGCACCCTGCTCGTACAACGCGAACCCCATACAGGACCACTCGGCCTCGAAGTCCGCCAACTCGGCGAACGCCCGGTCCATGGCGGCCTCGTCGATCCCATGAGCGACGGTCACATGCGGGTGGTACGGGAACTGCAGCTCCCTGGCCAGCGGCCCCGACCCGTCCCGCACCCGTGCCTGAAGCCACGCGCAGTCGTCCGCGCCCTGGACGATCCTGACGTACACCACGGGCGACAACGGCCGGAACGTGCCGGTCCCGCACAGCCGCATCGGGAACGGCCGCCCCACCGCGGCGACCTCGCCGAGGTACGCCTCCACGGCCGCCAACTCCCCGTCGGCGATCTCCGTAGGAGGCAGCAGGGTCACGTGCGTGGGGATGCCGTGGGCCGCGGCGTCGCCGAAGCCCACGCGCCGCTCCTGGAGCAGGCTGCCATGAGGCTCCGGGACCGCGATCGACACGCCGATCGTTACGGTCCCCACGTCGTCTCCCGTCGGTCGTGATGGGCGGAGGCATGTCGGGTTCGTACCCGGCCGTCCGGCTATCGACTGTACGGCCACGGCCGCCACCCGGGCAGCCGTGGCCGAAGTGATGTGCAGCGCTTCGCCTCGCTCAGTGCTTGGCGGGCAGGAAACCGACCCTGTCGTAGGCCTGGGCCAGCGTCTCGGCGGCGACGGCACGCGCCTTCTCCGCGCCCTTGGCCAGGATCGAGTCGAGGGTCTCCGAGTCGTCCAGGTACTGCTGGGTGCGCTCCCGGAACGGGGTGACGAAGTCGACCATGATCTCGGCGAGGTCGGTCTTGAGCGCGCCGTACATCTTGCCCTCGTACTCCTGCTCCAGCTCGGCGATCGACTTGCCGGTGAGGGTGGAGTGGATGGTGAGCAGGTTGGAGACGCCCGGCTTGTTCTCGGTGTCGTAGCGGATCACGGTGTCCGTGTCGGTGACCGCGCTCTTGACCTTCTTCGCGGTCGCCTTCGGGTCGTCGAGGAGGTTGATGAGGCCCTTCGGCGTGGACGCCGACTTGCTCATCTTGATCGCCGGGTCCTGGAGGTCGTAGATCTTCGCCGTCTCCCTGAGGATGTACGGCTTCGGGATGGTGAAGGTCTCGCCGAACCGGCCGTTGAAGCGCTCGGCGAGGTCACGGGTGAGCTCGACGTGCTGGCGCTGGTCCTCGCCGACCGGCACCTCGTGGGCCTGGTAGAGCAGGATGTCGGCGACCTGGAGGATGGGGTACGTGAACAGGCCGACGCTCGCGCGGTCCGTGCCCTGCTTGGCCGCCTTGTCCTTGAACTGGGTCATGCGGCTGGCCTCGCCGAAGCCGGTGAGGCAGTTCATGACCCAGGCGAGCTGGGCGTGCTCGGGCACGTGGCTCTGCACGAAGAGGGTGCAGCGGTCCGGGTCCAGGCCGGCCGCGAGCAGCTGGGCGGTGGCGAGCCGGGTGTTGGCGCGCAGGTCGGCGGGGTCCTGCGGGACCGTGATCGCGTGCAGGTCGACGACCATGTAGAAGGCGTCGTGGGTCTCCTGGAGGGCTACCCACTGGCGGACGGCGCCGAGGTAGTTGCCGAGGTGGAACGAGCCGGCGGTGGGCTGGATGCCGGAGAGCACGCGGGGTCGATCAGAGGCCATGTTCACCATTCTCTCAGAGGGTGAGGGTGGGAATGGCCCGTCGGGTGGGGGTGGTTTCGGGGCGCGGGGGACCGCGGGCCCGGTGGGGGCTTGTCGCGCCCCGCGGCGGAGCCGCACATGAACGCGGCCCCGCCCCCGAAGGGGCGCGCTGCCCCTTACCGGGATCGATCAGCCGAGGTCGATCTCCGGGTAGAGCGGGAAGCCGGCGACCAGGTCGGTCGCGCGCTGGGCGATCTCCGTCGAGACCTTCTCGTCCAGGACGTGGGAGGCCTTGCTCGGCGCGCCGGACTTCGTGGTGCCCGGCTCGGTCGCGGTGAGGACGCGGTCGATCAGGCCGGCGACCTCGTCCATCTCGGCCGTGCCGAGGCCACGGGTGGTGAGCGCCGGGGTGCCGATACGGATGCCGGAGGTGTACCAGGCGCCGTTCGGGTCGGCGGGGATCGCGTTGCGGTTCGTGACGATGCCCGAGTCGAGGAGGGCGGACTCGGCCTGGCGGCCGGTGAGGCCGTAGGACGTCTCGACGTCGATCAGGTTGAGGTGGTTGTCGGTGCCGCCGGTGACCAGGGTGGCGCCCCGGCGCGTCAGGCCCTCGGCCAGCGCGCGGGAGTTGTCGACGATGCGTTGCGCGTAGTCCTGGAACGCGGGCCGGCGGGCCTCGGCGAGGGCGACGGCCTTGGCGGCCATGACGTGCGGGAGCGGACCGCCGAGGACCATCGGGCAGCCGCGGTCGACCTGGTCCTTGAGGGAGTCGTCGCACAGGACCATGCCGCCGCGCGGGCCGCGCAGCGACTTGTGCGTGGTCGTGGTCACGATCTGGGCGTGCGGGACCGGGTCGAAGTCGCCGGTCAGGACCTTGCCGGCGACCAGGCCCGCGAAGTGCGCCATGTCGACCATGAGGGTCGCGCCGACCTCGTCGGCGATCTCGCGCATGATCCGGAAGTTCACCAGCCGGGGGTACGCCGAGTAGCCGGCGACGATGATCAGCGGCTTGAAGTCACGGGCCTGGGCGCGCAGCGCGTCGTAGTCGATCAGGCCGGTGGCGGGGTCGGTGCCGTAGGAGCGCTGGTCGAACATCTTGCCGGAGATGTTGGGCCGGAAGCCGTGGGTGAGGTGGCCGCCCGCGTCCAGGGACATGCCGAGCATCCGCTGGTTGCCGAAGGCCTGGCGCAGCTCGGCCCAGTCGGCCTCGGAGAGGTCGTTGATCTGGCGGGCGCCGGTCTTCTGCAGGAAGGGGACCTCGACGCGGTCGGCGAGGACGGCCCAGAAGGCGACCAGGTTGGCGTCGATGCCGGAGTGCGGCTGGACGTAGGCGTGCCGGGCGCCGAACAGCTCACGGGCGTGCTCGGCGGCGAGCGCCTCGACGGTGTCGACGTTGCGGCAGCCGGCGTAGAAGCGGCGGCCGACGGTGCCCTCGGCGTACTTGTCGCTGAACCAGTTGCCCATCGCGAGCAGGGTCGCCGGGGAGGCGTAGTTCTCGGAGGCGATCAGCTTGAGCATCTCGCGCTGGTCGGCGACCTCCTGGCCGATGGCGTCGGCGACCCGCGGCTCGACGGCACGGATCACGTCGAGGGCGGCACGGTAGGCCTTGGACTCGGTGGACAGGGGCGCGGACGTGTCAGACATTCGGGACCTCCGGACATGGCGTTCGGCATTCACGGTTCGGCCCAGGCGCACGGCACTCGGTCACAACGCGGGCCGCTCCCCGATGGTCGGTCCCATCCCAGCGCGCCAGTCACGGCCCGCAGGTCACATTACCGGCCACGCCGGGCCCGAGGGCCGTGGCGTCCACCAGTCGGGCAGGGTCAGAGGGTAGGAAAGGGGGCAATCCCGCCGCGTTCCCTGGAGCCGCAGTGACCAGTACGGAAGCCCTCATCGCCGCCGCCGACGCGCACAGCGCGCACAACTACCACCCGCTGCCGGTGGTGATCGCGACGGCCGAGGGCGCCTGGATGACGGATGTCGAGGGGCGCCGGTACCTGGACTTCCTGGCCGGCTACTCGGCGCTGAACTTCGGGCACGGCCACCCGCGGCTGGTCGCGGCGGCGAAGGCGCAGCTGGAGCGGGTGACGCTGACGTCCCGGGCGTTCCACCACGACCGGTTCGCCGCGTTTTGCACCCGGCTGGCCGAGCTGTGCGGGATGGAGATGGTGCTGCCGATGAACACGGGGGTGGAGGCCGTGGAGACGGCGGTGAAGACCGCCCGGAAGTGGGGGTACCGGGTCAAGGGCGTCCCGGCGGAGATGGCGAAGGTGGTCGTCGCCGGCGGGAACTTCCACGGGCGTACCACGACCGTGATCAGCTTCTCGACCGATCCGGAGGCCCGCGCGGACTTCGGGCCGTACACGCCCGGCTTCGAGATCGTGCCGTACGGGGACCTGACGGCGATGCGGGCGGCGGTGACCGAGAACACGGTCGCGGTGCTGCTGGAGCCGATCCAGGGCGAGTCGGGGGTCGTGGTGCCGCCGGCGGGCTATCTGGCGGGGGTGCGGGAGCTGACCCGGGAGCGCGGGGTGCTGTTCGTCGCGGACGAGATCCAGTCGGGGCTGGGACGGACCGGGCGGACCTTCGCGTGCGAGCACGAGGGGGTCGTACCGGATATGTACGTCCTCGGGAAGGCACTGGGGGGCGGGGTGCTGCCGGTGTCGGCGGTGGTGGCGAACGCGGAGGTGCTCGGGGTGTTCCGGCCCGGGGAGCACGGGTCCACCTTCGGGGGGAATCCGCTGGCCTGTGCGGTGGCTCTTGAGGTGATCGCCATGCTGCGGACCGGGGAGTTCCAGGAGCGGGCGGCCGAGTTGGGGGAACTGCTGCACCGGCGGCTGGCGGAGATGAAGGGGAGCGGACGGGTGACGGCGGTACGGGGGCGCGGGCTGTGGGCGGGGGTGGACGTGCATCCGCGGGTGGGGTCGGGGCGGGCGGTGGCGGAACGGCTGATGGAGCGGGGGGTGCTGGTGAAGGACGCGCACGGGGTGACGGTGCGGGTGGCCCCGCCGCTGGTGGTGGAGGAGGAGGACCTGGAGTGGGGGGTCGAGCAGTTGTGGGGGGTTTTGAGTGCGTAGAGGGGTGCCGCCTGAGGCCGTCCGCGACTGCGGGTGGTGGGGGGGGTCGCGCCCACGCGGCGGTAGCCGCACATTCATTACAGCCCCACGCCCCTAGGCCGGCAGGATCACGTGCGGCAGGAAGCGGGCGTAGTCGTCCGTCACCAGGCCCTGGGACTCGCGGATGCCCAGGCCCGCCGCCTCCTCGCCCACCACCCATGCGCCCAGCACCACGTGGTTGCCGTCGAAGTCGGGCAGCGGGGCCAACTCCTGGTAGCAACAGGGCTCTTCCCGTACGACGGGCTCGGCGCCCGGTGCGTGCCACCGCACGCCCGCCCCCTCCCTGCCCAGCAGCGGCTTGCTCACGTACCCGTGCGTGGTCGCGAGCTCTCTCGGTCCGTCGAGGTATGCCGGAAGCAGGTTCGGGTGGCCCGGATACAGCTCCCAGAGGACCGCCAGCAGGGCCTTGTTGCTCAGGAGCATCTTCCAGGCGGGCTCGATCCACATGGTTGTGCCGGTGCCGCCGCCGTGGTCCACGGTGTCGAGGACGTGGCCGGCGAAGGGGTCGGTCGTGAGCCACTCCCACGGGTAGAGCTTGAAGCAGGCCCGGATGAAGCGGAGCCGGTTGTCGACGAAGCGGCCGGTGAGGGTGTCCCAGCCGATCTCCTCCATGGAGATCCAGTCGGTGGCGAGACCCGCCTGTTCCGCCGTTTCCTTGAGGTACGCGACCGTCATCAGGTCCTCGCCGAGTTCGTCGGCGCAGGAGTGGGCGAAGTGCAGCGGGGCGCCGGGCGGGAGGAGCCGGCCCTGCTTCCGCCAGGCGGCGACCAGGCGTTCGTGAAGGCTGTTCCACTGGTCGGCGCCCGGGAAGCGGTCCGCCATCCAGAACCACTGCGCCGACGCGGCCTCCACGAGGGAGGTGGGGGTGTCGGCGTTGTACTCCAGGAGCTTCGCCGGGCCCGCGCCGTCGTAGCGGAGGTCGAAGCGGCCGTAGAGGGAGGGGAGTTCGGCTCGGCGGTGCCAGGACTCGGTCACGGCCGCCGCCACCCGCGGGTCGGTGATGCCCAGGTCGGCGAAGCGGTTGTGCGTGACCATGTGGTCCGCCGCCGTCAGGCACATCGCGTGCAGTTCCTCGACGGTCTCCTCCAGCGTCTCCACCTCGTCGAGGGTGAAGGCGTAGTAGGCGCTCTCGTCCCAGTACGGGCGCAGTTCGCCGTCGGGGTGGCGGGTGAGGGGGTAGATCAGCCCCTGGTGTTCGACGGTCCGCTGCCAGTCGGGGCGGGGTTCGGCCGTGCGGCGTTCCACGGCGCGGTCAGCCGCCGGAGCTGCCGTGGCCGCTGCCGAAGCCGCCCCGCTTGACGCTGTGGCCGCCGCCGGACGAGCCGCCCGAACCGCTGCGCGGCTTGGTGAAGGAGCCGTCGCTGACCCAGCCGCTCTTCTTCTTGCCGCCGTAGTAGTAGCCGGCGTCGACGGCGGACTTGGCGGAGGTGCAGTTCTTGTCGGCGACGACCCGGTAGCCCTTGGCGGCGGTGTAGCTGTCGCGGTCGACGCAGCGCTTGTCCGGATCGGCGGAGCAGGCGGTCAGGGCGGCGGCCAGCAGGCCCATGCCGCCGAGGACGACCGTGCCCGAGCGCAGTTGCCGGCGTGCGTCCGCCATGTTGGTGCTCCCCCGTGCGATGCGATGTTCGGCGACAGCTTAGACGAGCGGTTTCGAGCCACCGCAGCAGCCAGACTTGTCATGTCCAGGTAAGAAAACAATGTGAAGCCGCCGGGGATCCTGTCCGCGCCCCGCGCCCCCGGGTACCGTCCAGCCTGCCCACAGGTGAACGATCAACCTCGGATTCTACGCGCGCAGAACCCTCCATGACCAGCGCATCCGGTCATGGACGACCGACGCACCACCCGCACCGCCATCCCTCTCGCACCCCCCACCGATGGAGGAATGACAGATGCCCGGCTTCGCCGCCTCGCGCCGCAAACTCACCACGGCCCTGACCGTCCTCGGCCTGCTCACGGCCGGTGCCGCCGTCCAGGCCACCCACGCCGCCACCCCCGCCCACGCGGCCACCACCTACAACGTCCTCTTCGACGACGGCCACGCCGAGGAGGCCGGCAACGCGGACTGGATCATCTCCACCAGCAAGCCCGACCCGCTCACCCAGGACTCCTCCCCGTCCTCGGACAAGGACTGGACCGGCGCGCTGTCGTCGTGGGGCATCGCCCTGCAGAAGACGGGCGACTACAGCCTGAAGACCGCCACCAGCGCGCTGGCGTACGGCGGCTCGTCCTCGACCGACCTGTCCAAGTTCGACGCCCTCGTCCTGCCCGAGCCCAACACCAGGTTCACCACCGCCGAGAAGACGGCGATCATGAACTTCGTGAAGGCCGGCGGCGGGCTGTTCATGATCTCCGACCACACCGGCGCCGACCGCAACAACGACGGTTACGACGCGGTCGAGATCCTCAACGACCTGATGACGAACAACAGCGTGGACTCGACCGACCCGTTCGGCTTCTCCATCGACTCGCTCGACATCAGCTCCGGCTACCCGAAGGCCATCAGCGACAGCGGCAACGCGGTGCTGCACGGCGGCTTCGGCACGGTCACCAAGAGCCTGATCGCCGACGGGACGACGGCGACCCTCAAGCCCGCCGACAACGCGAACGTCAAGGGCCTGGTGTACCGCAGCGGTTACTCCGGCAACACCGGCGCCTTCTTCGCCACCAGCACCTTCGGCAGCGGCCGGGTCGCCTTCTGGGGCGACAGCTCCCCGATCGACGACGGCACCGGCCAGTCCGGCAACACGCTGTACGACGGCTGGAACGACAGCGGCGCCACCAACGCCGCCCTCGCCCTCAACGCCACCGCCTGGCTGGCCGGCGCCAGCTGACGTCAAGGGAGTCCAAGGCTCCAGGCGCACGGGGGGCGCATGGGGAGGGAGCGGGTCCGGGTCGTGCCGGGCCCGCTTCTTACTTTCCCGCCGATCACCGCACGCTCCCCTCCCCTACAGTCCCTTTGTGCTCTTCGGAATGGTGTGCGCCCTCGCGGCGGCGATCTGCTTCGGTACGGCGACGGTCCTGCAGGCGATGGCCGCGCGGGCGGCCGGTGACGGTGCCGGCGGGGAGGCCGCGCTGCTGCTGCGGGCCGTGCGGCAGTGGCGGTATGTCGTCGGGCTCGGGCTGGACGGACTGGGGTTCGTGTTCCAGATCCTGGCGCTGCGGTCGCTGCCCATCTACGCGGTGAGCGCGGCCCTGGCGTCCTCGCTCGCGGTGACCGCGGTGGTCGCGGCACGGCTGCTGCGGGTGCGGCTGAGCGGGATGGAGTGGGCCGCGGTGGGGGTGGTGTGCGCGGGGCTCGCGATGCTGGGGCTGGCGTCGGGTCCCGAGGGGGACCGGGCCGGGTCGACGACGTTGAAGTGGGTGATGCTGGGGACGGCCGTGGGGGTGCTGCTGCTCGGCCTGGCCGGCGGGCGGCTGACCGGGCGGGGACGGGCCCTGGTGCTCGGTCTGGGGGCGGGATTCGGGTTCGGGGTGGTGGAGGTGTCGGTGCGGCTGATCGACACCCTGCGCCCTGCCGAGCTGCTCACCAACCCCGCGACCTATGCGCTGCTGACCGGTGGCGGCGGCGCCTTCATGCTGCTGACCTCGGCCCTGCAGCGCGGCTCGGTGACCACGGCGACGGCCGGCATGGTCATCGGGGAGACGATCGGCCCGGCCGCGGTGGGGGTGGTGTGGCTCGGGGACCGCACCCGGGAGGGGCTGGCCTGGCTCGCGGTGCTCGGGTTCGCGGTGGCCGTGGCGGGGGCGCTGGCGCTGGGACGGTTCGGGGAGGCGCCGGTCACCGCCGAGGAGGAGTGAGCGGCCGACGCGGTTGTCGAGGCGGGCGTCTCCGCCGCGTCCCCCATGGAGACGAAGTCCCGTCCCTGCCCGCGCAGACCGCCCGGGCGGGCGACCCGGGCGACCTGGCGGCACGACGGCGACGTGAGGCAGGGCCGGCCGTGCCACCGGGAGGGGCTGCTCCGTCGCCCTGTCCGGTGCCCGGCGTCTACCGGTGCGTGCGGAGTCCGTCGAGGACGAGCGCGAGCATGCGGGGAGCCCGGTCTTCAGGGGTGGACGCAGCGCGCCAGAGGGCGCCGGTCAGTTGGAGAAAGTCGCCGGGATCGGCGTCCTCGCGGATGGTGCCGTCTTCTTTGCCGGCGTCGAGGAGTTGTGTGAGGGCGGCGATGACGGGGCCGTAGCTCTGCTCGGTGATCGCCTGGTGCGCGCCGGCGCTGAGGGCGTCACCGAGGCCGTGCTTTCTGCGCATGGCCTCGACGAGGTCGGTCGTCCAGCGGCGGAGCGCCTCAAGTGGCGGCATCCGGGCCAACAGGTCGGGCACGGTGCCGGTGATGCGCGTCATCTCTTCCTGGTAGACGGCCAGGACCAGCGCCTCGCGGGTGGGGAAGTTGCGGTACAGGGTGCCCGCGCCGACGCCTGCGCGCTGGGCGACCCGGTTCATCGAGACACCGCCGTCCTCGGCGAACGCCTCGCGGGCGGCCGCGACGATGCGTGCCCGGTTCTCGCGGGCATCTGAACGGACCACAGGACCTCACTTGCTAAGTGGAGAGTTCTCCACTACGTTATCCGGAGAGTTCTCCACTTATTTTAGAGGGGCATCATGCAGTACATCAAGCTCGGCACGACAGGGATGGACGTGTCACCGATCGCGATCGGCGCGATGACCTACGGCGAGCCCGGCCGCGGACACCCCGTCTGGTCGAAGGGCGAACAGGACGCGCGACCGCTCATCCGGCACGCGGTGGAGGCGGGGATCAACTTCTTCGACACCGCGAACATGTACTCGAACGGTTCCAGCGAGGAGATCCTCGGCCGGGCGCTCAGGGACTTCGCCGACCGTGACGCCGTGGTGATCGCGACGAAGCTGCGCCACCCCATGCGGCTGGGACCGAACGGACGGGGGCTGTCGCGCAAGGCGATCATGACGGAGGTCGACCATTCGCTGCGCCGTCTCGGTACCGACTACATCGACCTCTACCAGATCCACCGCAACGACAACTCCACCCCGTGGGAGGAGACGCTTGAGGCGCTCAGCGACCTCGTGAAGGCCGGCAAGGTGCGCTACCTCGGTGCCTCGTCCATGCACGCGTGGGAGTTCGCGAAGGCCCTGCACCTGCAGAGGCACAACGGCTGGGCGCGGTTCGTGTCCATGCAGGACCACTACAACCTCCTCGCCCGCGAGGAGGAGCGCGAGATGATCCCGCTGTGCCTGGACGAGGGCATCGGCACGGTCGTCTGGTCGCCGTTGGCCCGCGGCCGCCTCACCCGCGCGTGGAACGACGCCCGTTCGACGGCGCGCTCCGAGACGGACGGCGCGTATGCGGACCTGCTCTACGCCCCCGAGCAGGAGGCGTCCAACCGCGCGATCATCGACGCGGTCGGGCGGGTGGCGGACGCTCACGGCGTCAGCCGTGCGCAGGTCGCACTCGCCTGGCTGCGACGCCGGCCGGTCGTCACCGCGCCGCTGGTCGGCGCCGGCTCGATCCGGCAGATCGACGAGGCCGTGGCCTCCCTCGATGTCGAACTCACCGACGACGAGATGCGCGCCCTTGAGGCCCCCTACACCCCGCGGCACGACTGGCAGGGCGTCTCGGACGAAGCCGAGATGGAAGCCATCCGCGAGCGCGTTCCCGGAATGGCTCTGGCATGAACCCGGTACTGGTCACCGGAGGGACGGGATTCATCGGGAGCTGGTGCGTCCTCGCCCTGCTCGACGCCGGGCACCCCGTGCGCACCACAGTCCGCGACCTGCGGCGCGAACCGGCACTGCGCTCCTGGCTGCAGGCGGCCGCGCCGTTCGACGACGACCGGCTCACGGTCGTACGCGCCGACCTCGAACGCCCCGACGGCTGGGACGATGCCGTCGCCGGCTGCGACTTCGTCCTTCACGTCGCCTCGCCGACCCTGCGTCACATGCCGGCCGGCGACGAGCTGGTGGTCCCGGCCCGGGAAGGCGTCCTGCGGGTGCTGCGCGCCGCCCACCGCGCCGGCGTGCGGCGGGCCGTCCTGACCAGCGCCTTCGGCGCCATCGGGATCGGGCACCCCCGGCGCACGACCCCTTTCACCGAGGAGGACTGGACCGACCTCGACAGCGACATCCCGCCCTACCAGCGGTCCAAGACGCTCGCCGAGCGCGCCGCCTGGCAGTTCGTCGAAGGCGAAGGCGCTGGTCTGGAACTGGCCGCGGTTCATCCCGTGGGGGTCCTTGGACCACTGCTCGGCCCGGACGACCCCCCATCCCTGCGTCTCGTGCGCAGAATGCTCGAAGGACGGGTTCCCGCGTGCCCTCCCTTCGGGATGGGCTTCGTCGACGTGCGCGACGTCGCGGATCTGCACCTGCGCGCGATGACCGATCCGGCGGCCGCCGGCGAGCGCTTCCTCGCCATCGCCGGGCACAGCCTGCGCGTCGTCGAGATCGCGCGCATTCTGCGGGACCGCCTGGGTGAGCGCGCCGCGAACGCCCCGACCCGTGAACTGCCCGTATGGCTCGCGCGCACGCTGGGCGTCGTCAACCCGGAACTGCGGCTGCTGCGGCACCAGCTCGGCCGGGATCTCGACGCCACCAGCGCCAAGGCGGAACGGCTTCTCGGGTGGCGGGCGCGTCCCGTCGAGGACACCATCGCGGAGACCGCCGAGAGCCTCCTCGCCCACGGCATCGGGACCTGACCGGCTCGTGCCGTCGGTCCCGCGACCACGCCGGCGTCCGGTCCGGGGGCGCCCGCCTGCCCGGCGGGTGAGCGGGACGGGAGGCTCCGGTCCGGCACGGCAACCCGCTCCGCCCTGCGCCGTCGGGCTACCCGGCGCGAGGCGTGGGGGCAGGCCCCCCAGGAGGTGAGGGCGCGCCCCGGCCGCAGCGCTCACCCCATCGCGGTCGTGATCCCGTCCCACAGGCGGGACCTCGCCTCCAGGGCGACCAGGACGGTCTCGGTGGCCTCGTGCCAGCGCCGGTCGTCCGTGCCGCACAGGTCGGCCACCATCTGGAGGGCCATGGGGGTGTGTTCCTCGCCGTCGACCTCGATGTGGCGGGCGAGGTAGTCCCGGAAGAGCGGGAAGCGGTCGGTGCCCTCCTCCCTGATGACCTGGTCGAACATGTCCGGGATCAGGTCCTCGCGGGAGAAGGCGAAGGCGGCGGCCCGGCAGTGCAGCGGGCGGTCGGCGATGATGCCGAAGGTCGTGCGCACGAACGCGGCCGCCGGCACCGGGACCTGGGCCACGCGCAGGGCCGCCGGCACGTCGTGGCCCTCGGCGAGGAGCGCGACGAAGGTGTCGACGGGGGCGGTGTCGGCGGCCGCCTCGGTCATGGCCGCGCGGTACAGCTCGAAGTGGCTGGTGAAGCCGCCGTTCAGCTCGTCGCTCTCCTCGACCAGCGTGATGTCGTTGATGAGTCGGCGGGCGACGGCGGAGCCGCGCGGGACCCAGGGGACGTCCACACAGGTCAGCTCCCGCTGGAGCGACTTCAGCAGGGACATGAAGTCCCAGACGGCGAACACGTGGTGGGCCATGAAAATGGCCAGGTGCTCCCGGTCGGATATCCGCTGGTAAAGCGGGTGTGCAGTCACTTCTTTTCGCGCCGGTTCGATCACGGAACGCGCCTGATCGATTGCCTGTCGACCCTCTTCGGTCAAATTCCAGACGTACCTCGACATGGCGGCCTCCTTCGTTCTTGGACGGCGATCGTGCGCCCTTCGCGACCGACCCGGCAACCACTTTCCGGAATTACGCGCCGGTTACCGGAAGTAGTGGGCGGCAGACCACAGCAAGCGCACAGAAAGCGCTATAAAGAGCCACGATACGGACAACAAAAAAGGTCGTTGAATCTTTGAACGCGAGTTGTGTCCATTCCGTAAAGCACACCGTGACCAGTAATCCCGTCACCGTCACCGTGGCCTATCACGTGATGCCGGGTCGCGAGGCCGACTTCCACTCCTGGGGGTGGGCCATGCTGGGCGCGAGCGCCCGCCGGCCGGGGTTCCTCGGCGGCGGCGTCCTAGTCGACCAGGAGGCGGAATGGCATGTCGTGTATCGGTTCGCCACCGAGAACTCTGCGCTGGACTGGGAGAACTCCCCAGATCGCGGCCAGTGGGAGAGCCGCGCCGACGGCATCGCCCGGCCCACCGGGCGCCGTAGCGTACGGGGGTCGAAGGAGTGGTTCGACTCGCTGGCCGGGCCGCCGCCCGCACCGCCGCCACCCACCCCGCCGGCGAAATGGAAACTGTGGTTCATCAACATGAGCGCGGTGTTTCCGCCGGTCCTGCTCTTCAATATCATCGTGATTCCCCATCTCGGCGGCCTCAATCCGCTTATCCGCACCCTGGTGCTCTGCCTCTGCGTGACAGCGCTTGTCACGTGGATTCTCATGCCGCGACTTCAGCGTTTCTTCAAGAAATGGCTGTATCCCCCGCTCCAGGCCCTGCGCGGGCGGCACAAACGACGGGCCGCGTAGGCCCGGGAACGACCCGAGGGAGGTGGGCGGGTGAAGACCCTGCTCATCGACAATTACGACTCGTACACCTACAACCTGTTCCAGTTGATCTCTGAGGTCAACGGCGAGGAACCGGTGGTGATCCGCAATGACGAGCCGGCGCTGCCCGCTCTCGCGGAGTTCGACAACGTGGTGGTGTCGCCGGGGCCCGGACATCCCGGCGACGGCCGTGACTTCGGCGTCAGCGCCCGCGTGATCGCCGAGGCCACGGTCCCCGTCCTCGGCGTGTGCCTGGGCCACCAGGGCATCGCGCTCGGGGAGCGGGCCCGGGTGGCGCCCGCCCCGCAGCCGAGGCACGGGCACCTGACCAGGGTGCGGCACGACGGGCGGGACCTCTTCGAGGGGCTGACCCAGAACTTCACCGCCGTCCGCTACCACTCCCTCGCGGTGCACGAGCCGCTGCCCGCCGTCCTGGAGGCCACCGCCTGGGCCGAGGACGGCGTTCTGATGGGGCTGCGGCACCGCGAACGGCCGCTGTGGGGCGTGCAGTTCCACCCGGAGTCGGTGCTCACCGAGTTCGGCCACCGCATGCTGGTGAACTTCCGCAACCTCACCGCCCGCCGGGCCCGCAGAGCGCGGAGCAAGAACACCGCGGTCCCGCCGGCCGAGGCGGCGATCCCCCGGCCGAGGGCTGCGGCGAGCGCGGTGGGCACCCCAGGCGCCGCAGGCGCGGCAGGGGCCGAGCTCCCGGCTGTCGCCTCCCGTGCGAGGCACTCTGCCCGGGCGACCATCCCCCGCCCCCGCCACGCCGAAGGGCCCGCCCACCGTCTGCACACCCGGCAGATCGCCGGCGCCGTCGACACGGAGGCCGCCTTCAGCCGCCTCTTCGCCGCCTCGCCCCGCGCGTTCTGGCTGGACAGCTCGCTCGTCGAGGAGGGCCGCTCACGCTTCTCCTTCCTGGGCGACGACAGCGGCCCGCTCGCCGAGTTCGTGCGCTACGACGTCACGGCCGGACGGTGTGTGGTCGAGCGGGCCGGACGGCCGGCACGGAAGGTGTCCGCGAGCGTCTTCGACTACCTGAAGCGGCAGTTGAGCAGCCGCCGGGTGGACGCGGACGGGCTGCCCTTCGACTTCACCGGCGGCTACGTCGGCTACTTCGGCTACGAGGCCAAGGCCGACTGCGGCTCCCCGAACACGCACCGGGCCGAGACACCGGACGCCTGCTGGCTGTTCGCGGACCGGCTGATCGCGGTGGACCACGAGGAGGACGTCACCTACGCGGTCTGCCTCGCGGAGGACACCCCGCAGGCCGCGCAGGCGGCCGAGGAGTGGCTCACGGACACCCTGGCCCAGCTCAGCTTCCTGGCGCCCGCCCCCCGGCCGGCCCCGCCCGCCGCCGGGGAACCGGACCTGGAGGCCGCCGAACCCTGGCTGGTGCGCGACCGGGCCGCCTACCTCGCCGACATCGAGGCCTGCGGGCGGGAGCTGCGGGCCGGCACCAGCTACGAGGTCTGCCTGACCAACGCGGCCCGGCTGCCCGCCCCGCCCGACCCGTACGCCTTCTACCGGGAGCTGCGGCGCGTCAACCCGGCGCCGTACGCGGCCTTCCTGCGCTTCGGCGACCTGGACGTGGCCGGGTCCTCGCCGGAGCGGTTCCTGCGGATCACCCGCGACGGGGTGGCCGAGGCCAAGCCCATCAAGGGGACCGCGCCGCGCGGGGCGACCCCGTTCGAGGACGCGCGGCTGCGGGACGCGCTCGCGGCGGACGCCAAGACCCGCGCCGAGAACCTGATGATCGTCGACCTGCTCCGCAACGACCTGGGGCGGGTCTGCCGTACCGGAACGGTCCGGGTCCCGCGCCTCATGGTCACCGAGTCGTACGCCACCGTGCACCAGCTGGTCTCCACCGTGACCGGACGGCTGCGGGCCGGGACCGACGCCGTGGACTGCGTGCGCGCCTGCTTCCCCGGCGGGTCGATGACCGGCGCCCCGAAGCTGCGCACCATGGAGATCATCGACACGCTGGAGACCGAGGCCCGGGGCGTGTACTCGGGGGCACTCGGCTACCTCGGGTGCAGCGGGGGCGCGGACCTCAGCATCGTCATCCGTACGGCCGTGATGGCGGGCGGCCGGATGCAGCTGGGCGCGGGCGGCGCGATCGTCCTGGACTCCGACCCGGCCGCCGAGTACGACGAGATGCTGCTGAAGACGGCCGCGCAGATGCGGGCGCTGCGGGAGCACACGGCGTCGGCCGCGGCGGACGCCGTGCAGGAGGCCGCCCGATGACGCTGCCGCTGTCCCGCACGGACACCGTGAACCTCGCCGCCCGGCTGGCCGATCTCGCCGACCGGCAGGGCTGGCAGGGTCGCCCCGCCTTCCACCAGGGCCATCGCGCCTGGACCCATGGCGAGGTGCACGACCTCGGGGCGCGGGCCGCCACCGTCCTCGCCGCACAGGGCGTGGCCCCAGGCGACCGGGTGGTGCTCGCGCTGCCCGACTCGATCGCCTGGGTGGTCGCCTTTCTCGCGATCGCCCGGCTGGGGGCCGTGGCCGTCCTGGTCAACCCCGAACTGCCCGCCGCCGACCACGCGTTCATGGCCGCCGACACGCAGGCGGTGCTCTGCCTGACCGGACCCGGCCTGGAGGACCGCTTCGCCCGGCACGCCCGGCTCGGCGCCGACCAGCTCCTCGCGCTCGCCCCGGCCGCCGAACCGGCGCCCGCGCACCCGGTCGACGCGGACGGCCCGCTGTACGTGCAGTACACCTCGGGCACCACGGGCCGCCCCAAGGGTGTCGTCCACACGCACACGCACCCGGCCGCGTACCACGACCTGATCGGGCGGCGGCTGCTCGGCGTCACGCAGGACGACGTCACCCTGTCGGTGTCCAAGCTGTACTTCGCCTACGGCTTCGGGAACGCCTTCGTCTTCCCGCTGTTCTCGGGGTCCAGCGCGGTCCTGGTGGACCGGCGTCCGGCCCCCGCCGCCGTGGACGAGCTGGTCGCCCGGCACCGGGTGACCCTGCTGTACTCGGTGCCGTCCGCGTACGCGGCGCTGGTCGCCGACCGGGGCACCGGGCACCAGGCGTGCTTCGCCTCGGTACGGGCCGCCGTGTCGGCCGGCGAGGGGCTGCCGGCCGGGCTGGGCGACCGGGTCACGGAGCTGCTGGGCGCCCCGCTCCTTGAGCAGATCGGCTCCACCGAGGCCGGGCACGCGTTCTGCGCCAACAGCCTCGGCCACAACCGTCCCGGCACCGTCGGCCGTCCCGTCCCCGGCTTCGAGGTGGAGCTGCGCGACCGCGACGGGCGCCCGGTGCCGGACGGCCACGAGGGCGAGCTGTGGGTACGCGGCCCCACGCTGACGCCCGGCTACCTCAACCGGCCCGAGGAGACCGCGCGGACCCTGGTCGGCGGCTGGCTGGCCACCCACGACCGGGCGGTCCGCGAAGCCGACGGCGCCTACCGGCATCTGGGCCGCACCGACGACATGGAGATGGTCGGCGGGATCACCGTCTCCCCGCTGGAGGTGGAGGCCGTGCTGCGCACCCATCCGGCGGTGCGCGAGGTCGCGGTGGCCGTGGTCCCGGACGGGACCGGCGGCGGACGGCTGCGGGCCTTCGTCGTCCCCGCCGTCGCCCCGGCGCCGGACGGGCTCCAGGAGGAGCTGCTGCGGCTGGCCCGGGAACGGCTGGCGGCCTTCAAGGTCCCGCGCAGCGTCAGCCTCCTGCCCTCGCTGCCCCGCACCCCGACCGGGAAGCTCCGCCGCCATCTGGTCCGCCAGGGCGCCTGGTGACCCGGGCCCCGACTGAAAGGAACGTCCCCATGCAGGAGTCCCTCATCGGCGAGCGCGGGTTCTACCTCGGCCCGCTGTTCCGGCGGGCGGCCGACCGGCACGGCGGGGTGTTCGTCACCCTGGACCGGCCCCTGGACACCCATCCCGGCCTCGGCGTCCGCCTGAGCTACCCGGAACTCGCCGACGCGGTCGAGGAGTTGTCGGCGCGGCTGTGGGCGGCCGGGGTGCGGCCCGCCGAGCAGGTCGTCGTCCACAAGACCGACAACGTCGACATCGTGCTGCTGACCTGCGCGGTCTCCCGGATCGGCGCGGTGCCCGTGCTGCTCTCGCCCACGCTGGCCGCAGACGTGGTCGGCAAGCTGCTCGCCAGACTCCAGCAGCCGTGGCTGGTCACGGACGCGGCGAAACTGGCCGGCCTGGAGGCCAGGGGCCTGGTCCGGCAGACCCTGACCGTCGACAGCGTGCCCGGCGTGGTGTCCCTGGCGGAGCACACCGGCGCCGAGGTGCCGCCGGCGATCCGGCTGCATCCGCGCGAACCCGCCCTGATCACTCACAGTTCCGGCACCACGGGTGTCCCCAAGCTCGCCGTGCACTGCCCGCAGACCATGTGGAACCGGCTGGTCCCGCAGCAGGCGATGGGCTGGCCCACCCGCGGCGAGGTCGCGGCGCTGCACATGTCCTTCGTGCACTCCCGCTTCTACCACCTGCTCGGCGTCCTGCTGCACTACGGCAGCCCGCTGCTCCTGATCACCGACCCGGAGCCGGCGAAGGTCGGCCCGATGCTGGCCCGGCACCGCCCCGGCATCGTCGAGACCCACCCCAACACCTTCGTGCTGTGGGAGGAGCTGGCCGACGCGCCCGGCGCCCCGCTGTCGCGGGTGAAGTCGTACGGCTCGACGTTCGACGCCATCCATCCGCGCACGGTACGACGGCTGCTGGACGCCTCGAAGCGCCGAAGCCCGTGGCTGCTCCAGCTGTACGGGCAGAGCGAGACCGGGCCGGTCGCCTTCCAGTGGTTCACCCGGCGGAGCGTGTCCCGTGCGGACGGGCGGCGGGTCGGGATCGGCATCCCGGGCTTCACCCGCGTCCGTGTCACCGGCCCGGACGGGCAGCCGGCCGCACCCGGCACACCGGGCCGGATCGAGGCCCGCACCCGGGGCCGCATCCTCACCTACCTCGGCGCCCGCGACCAGTACGAGCGGCAGCTGGACGGCGAGTGGTGGCAGATGGGCGACATGGGCTACCGGAGCCGGACGGGCACGCTGCACCTGATCGACCGGGAGATCGACCGGATCGACTCGGTGCACAGCAACCTGGAGGTCGAGGACACCCTGATGGACCGGCTGGAGGAACTGCGTGAGGTGGTCATCGTGCCGGGCGCGGACCGGGAGCCGGTCCCGGTGGTGTGCGTCCGCGGGGAGCGCCCACTGGACCCGGAGCGCTGGCGGGCGGCGACCGCCGACCTGCCGGCGATGGCGGAGCCGAGGCAGTGGCGGTTCGAGGAGCTGCCGATGACGGCGACCTGGAAGGTCAAGCGGGTGGAGATCACCCGGATGCTGGCGGCGGGTGTGCGCGCGTGACCCCGGTCGTGGTGGTCGGCGCCGGGCCGGTGGGCCTGTCGGCGGCGCTCGCGCTGCGCGCGCACGGGCTGCCGGTGATGCTTCTTGAGGCCGACCCCGAGGACCGCGAACGGCCGGGCAGCCGGGCCCTGTTCGTGCACCGTGAGACCCTCGCGCTCCTCGACGGGATGCGGCCGGGGCTGGCCGGGGCGATCACCTCGTACGGCCGTACCTGGCACACCAGACGGACCTTGTACCGGGGCCGGGAGGTGTACTCACGCACCTTCCCGGCCCCGTCCGGCCGGCCGCCCTTCACCAGCCTGCGCCAGGTGGACACCGAACGGTTCCTGCGGGACGCGTGCGCGGAGGCGGGCGTGGAGTTCGTGTGGAACGCGCGCGTGATCGGCGTCCGTACCACCGCCTCGGAGGCCGCGCTGAGCTGTGCGGACGGCCGGGAGCTGACGTGCGGGTACGTGATCGCGGCGGACGGCGCCCGGTCCGCGGTCCGGGCCGGGCTCGGCATCCCCATGGAGGGCACGCACGGCGAGGGCTACCACGTGGTCGTCGACGTGGCGGACCGGCCGGGCGCCGAACTGCCCCTCGAACGGGTCTTCCACTACGAGCACCCCGGTGTCGGCGGCCGCAGCGTCATGCGGGTGCCGTTCACCGGGGGCTTCCAGGTGGACCTCCAGTGCCACGCCGACGACCCGGCCGAGGAGTACGGCACCGAGGAGGCGGTCCGCCGCTGGCTGCCCGGGGTGGTGGGCGAGGGGTACGGGGACCGGATCCTGTGGGTGTCCACCTACCGCTTCCTGCGTAAGGTCGCGGCCTCCTTCACCGACCCGCACCGGCGGGTGCTGCTCGTCGGGGAGGCCGCACATCTCTTCCCGCCGTTCGGGGCACGGGGCATGAACAGCGGGATCGCCGACGCGGCAGCGGCGGCAGAGGCGGTCGCGGCAGCGGCGGCAGAGGCGGTCGCGGCAGCGACGGGAGAGGCGGACGCGGTGGACGGGTTCGCTGAGGTACGGCGGGCCGCCGCGCTCTTCAACAGCGAGGCGGCCGGGGTGGCCCTGGACCATCTGCGGCCCCGGCGCCGGATCGTACGGCTGCGGCAGCGCGCGGCGGCGGCGCTGGCGCCGGTCGTGCCGTCCTGCGGATCCTGGCTGGAGCACGCCCCGTACGGTCCGCGGCACGGGGCACCGGCGCTGGCGGGCCGGAAATACTGAGCCGTGGCGTAGAAGGAGGAGAAAGAGGAGTCATGGCACAGCCGGTGGTGACGGAAGGCGTGCTCGCGTGGTCGCCGGCCGCCGGGCTGCGGCCCGTCGAGGACGCGACGGCCGGTGAGCCGCTGCTCGTGGCGGACTCCTGGCTGGTGCGGGACGGCAGGGTGCGCGGCCTCGACCGGCACCGGGACCGCTTCGTACGGTCGTGTGCCGAGTGCGACGGGCCGCCGGAGCACCGGCTGCTGGAGTTCTGGCGGGACATGACGGCCGCGCTGCCCCGCACCGGCGAGTGGTTCCCCCGCGTCGAACTCACCCCCCACCAGGTCAGGTTGCGGCTGCGGCACGCCCCGCCGCTCGGCTCCGCGGTCGAGGTGTGGGCGGTCGGCCAGCCGGACCCGCGTGCCGTGCCCCGGCGCAAGGGACCCGACCTGGACACCCTGGCCCGGCTGCGCGCCCGGGCGGTCGAGGCGGGGGCCCAGGAAGCGGTGCTGGTGGGACCGTCCGGGGTGGTGCGGGAAGGGGCCACCACGAGCGTGCTCTGGTGGGAGGACGACACGCTGTGCCTGCCGCCGCCCCGGCTGCCGGTGCTGCCCGGCGTGACCCTCGCGCTGATCCAGGAGCGCGCGGAGCGGCTCGGCATCCGCGTCGCCCACCGGGAGCGCACCCTGGCCGAGCTGGCGGACCGGGAGGTGTGGCTGGTGAACGCGCTGCACGGGATCAGACCGGTGACGAGGTGGGTGGGAGGGCCGAGGGGGGTCGGCGCGGCGGTACGGGCACCGGAGTGGCGGGAGTGGCTGGACGAAGAGGCACCTGATCTGCTGGAAGGACTGGAAAGAAGCGGCTGAACAGCGCCCCGTAAGGGGCGCGGGGCTGTATTCGACATGCGGCTCCGCCGCGTGGGTGCGACCAGCCCCCGCCGACCGCAGCCGAAACACACAAAAAACCGGCCCGGCGATAATTCACCGAGCCGGATATCGGGCTGTTTTTTATTCGGCTCGCTTGGGCTGATAAGCCCCCGGCACCATCCGCGTCGCAATGGCGGTCCGGTTGTAGGCGTTGATGACGGTGACCGCCCAGATGAGTGCGGCGAGCTGCGGCTCGTCGAACACCTCGGCGGCCCCGGCGTACACCCCGTCCGGTACATGACCGTCGGCCACCAGGGTGACCGCCTCGGCCAACGCCAGTGCGGCACGCTCCCGTTCGGTGAAGAAGGGGGTCTCCCGCCAGGCGTTCAGCGCGTAGATCCGCTGCTCGGTCTCGCCCTGGGCACGGGCGTCCTTGGTGTGCATGTCGAGGCAGAACGCGCAGCCGTTCAGCTGGGAGGCGCGAATTCTGACCAGTTCGAGGATTTCCGGTTCGACCTTGGCGTCCTGGGCCGCGGCGACGGCGGCGGCATGCAGGGAAGCCATCGCCGACGATACATCCGGAGTGATTTTCTTGAGGGCGACGCGGGAAATCTGATCACCATTGCTCATGCGGGAGACTCTAGCCTCCGGAATTGAATGACGGGGGCCTTTTCCGGGGAATTCAGGCGACGTCGGTCACAGCCGGGTCGGACAGCACCGCGCACAGGATGTCCAGCGCCCCCGACCAGGCGTGGTCGGGCGGAGTGCCGTAGCCGAGGACGAGGGCGTCCGGGGGTGCGGTGGCCGCGTCGGGGTGGCGGTGGCGCGGGGTGAGGCCGTCGAGGGCGAGGCCGCGGGCCGCGGCGGCCCGGATCACCCGGCGCTGGGTGCCGGGCGGCAGCCGCAGCACGACGTGCAGGCCCGCCGCGATCCCGGTGACCCGGATCGCCGGGGCGCGCTCGGCGAGGGCCCGGACCAGGGCGTCCCGGCGCCGCCGGTAGCGGGAGCGGGCCGCGCGGACGTGCCGGTCGTAGCCGCCGGAGGCGATGAACTCGGCCAGCGTCAACTGGTCCGGCGCCCCGCAGGTGTCCACGCCCCCCTTGACCGCCGTCACCTGACGGGCCACGGAGGGCGGAAGCACCATCCAGGCCAGCCGCAGCCCGGGGGCCAGGGACTTGCTCGCGGTGCCCAGGTAGACCACCTCGTCGGGGGCGAGGCCCTGGAGGGCTCCGACGGGCCGGCGGTCGTAGCGGAACTCGCCGTCGTAGTCGTCCTCCAGGACCAGGCCGCCGGTGCGCCGCGCCCAGTCCACCACCGCCGCCCGCCGGTCGTGGTGCAGCGGCATGCCCATCGGGAACTGGTGCGACGGGGTCAGCAGCACCGCGGCCGGGCCTCGGCCCAGCTCCCTGGTGTCCGTGCCGAGTTCGTCGAAGGGCAGCGGGACCTGGCGGAGACCGGCCGCGGTCAGCGACTGCCAGTGCTCGTCGAGGCCGTACGACTCCACGGCGACCGTGTCCGCCCCGCGGGCCCGCAGCATGCGACCGAGCAGGCTCAGGCCGTGTGCGAAGCCCGCGCAGATCACGATCCGTTCCGGGTCGGCGCGCACCCCCCGGGCACGGGCGAGGTAGGCGGCGAGCGCGCCGCGCAGTTCGGCGCGGCCGCGCGGATCGCCGTACCCGAAGGCCTCGTTGGGGGCGGCGGTGAGGGCGCGGCGGGCGGCCTTGAGCCACTCGGCGCGCGGGAACGCGGAGATGTCGGGGAAACCGGCGCGCAGGTCGTAGGCGGGCCGGTCGGCGGCTCTGCCCGCGGGGGTCCGGGCCTGCCGCACCGGCGGCAGGCCCGTCGCGACCTGGGTGCCGGAGCCCTGCCGTGCGGTGAGCCAGCCCTCGGCGACCAGGTCGGCGTAGGCGTCGGCGACGGTGTTGCGGGCGATGGCCAGGTCGGCGGCGAGGGAGCGCGAGGAGGGCAGCCGGGTGCCGGGGAGCAGCCGGCCGCTGCGCACGGCCTCGCGCAGGGCGTCGGTCAGGCCCCGGCGCAGACCCGGACCGGCCGCCGGTTCCAGGTGGAGGTCGATGCCCAGAGCGGGCCGCGCGGGCCGAACCGGTTGAGTGGCCCATGCTTTCTCCATGGAAATGGACCATACTCCTGGGCTGCCTGGCACCTAGTGTCGGCACCATGGCCAATCAGGAAAACGCCGAGTACGCCCCCGAGCACACCCCCCGCCTCTCCTGGGCGCAGCACGCGCCCGAGGTCTACAAGGCGATGGTCAGGCTGGACGGAGCCGCCCGTAAGGGCCTGGACGCCAAGCTGTTCGAGCTGGTGAAGATCCGCGCCTCGCAGCTCAACCACTGTGCGTACTGCCTCGACATGCACACCAAGGACGCGCTCGCGGCGGGCGAGAGCATCGCGCGCATCGTTCAGCTCAGCGCGTGGGAGGAGTCGAAGCACTTCTACACCGAGCAGGAGCTCGCCGCGATCGAGCTGACCGAGGCCGTCACCGTGCTGACCGACGGCTTCGTGCCCGACGAGGTCTACGAGCGGGCCGCGAAGCACTTCGACGAGGTGCAGCTGACGCAGCTGATCGCCTCGATCATCGTGATCAACTCCTGGAACCGGTTCGCCGTGACGACCCGTATGGTCCCCGGGCACTACACGCCGGGACAGCACGGGTGAGCAAGGCCGAGGTCTTCCGGGCGCTGCACCACGGGCGCCCGCCCGGCGACCCCCTGGTCCTGCCCGGTCCGTGGGACGCGGCGAGCGCCCGGGCCCTGGTGGCGGCCGGGTTCCCGGCGCTGGCGACGCCCAGCGCCGGGATCGCGGCGAGTCTGGGGCACGCGGACGGCCAGACCCCGGCGGCGGAGATGTTCGCGGCCCTCGCCCGGATCACCCGGGCCGTGGAGGTGCCGGTGTCGGCGGACGTGGAGGACGGTTATGGGCTGGCACCGAAGGAACTGGTCGAGCGCCTGCTGGAGACCGGTGCGGTCGGCTGCAACCTGGAGGACTCCAGCGGGGGCGCCCTCAAGGACCCGCACCGGCACGCCGAGTGGCTCGCCGAGGTCCGCTCGGCCGCCGGCGACCGGCTGTTCCTCAACGCCCGCGTCGACACCTTCGCACGCGGGGTCACCGACCCCGACCGGGCGATCGAGCGGGCCGCGCTGTACGTCGCGGCCGGCGCCGACTGCGTGTACCCGATCGACGCCCCGACCGCCGTACTCCCCCTCCTGCGCTCCGGCATCGAGGGCCCGCTGAACATGTACGCCCGCGTGGACGGCGACGGCCCCTCGCCCGCCGGACTCGGCGAACTCGGGGCCACCCGCGTCACGTTCGGACCCGGCCTGCTGCGGCTCGCCCTGCGGTCACTGCACGCGACCCCGCGCTGAGCGGGTCCGGCGAGGTCCCGAGCGCCCCCGAAGGGGCGCGGGAACTGCGCGACCAGCCACGACGGCGCCGCGGTCGGCACATCGCGGCCCTCCAGCGGAGCGCTCAGGCGTAGGGCGCGCTGCTCGTCCCGGGGCGGAAGCGCCGGTACAGCACCGCGCCGGCCGCCAGCGAGGCGAGGCTCACGGCGGCCGGTGCCCAGGGGCTGGCCGCGCCGGTGTGGGCGAGCGTCCCGGTCGTCCGCTGCCGCACGACGGTGGTCCGCCTCGGGTGCGCCTTGGCCGGGTGCTGCGGCTCGTGGTGGACCCGCGGCGTGGACGGTCCGGGTGTGTCGGGCTGGTCGTCCGAGCCGTTGCTCGACTCGTTGCCGAAGACGGGGTTGAGGACACCCACCAGGTTCGCGCTGTTGCCGCTGAGGTTCACGGGCACGTCGACCGGGATCTGGACGAGGTCGCCCGAGAGGATTCCCGGCGAGTCGTGGGTGCTTCCGTCGGCCGTGGCCCGGCCCGACGTTGTGGAGCCCGCCTTCCCCGGCGCCTTGTGCCCCTCGTTGGAGCACTTGTTGCCCATCGCGGGGTTGAGCAGCCCGACCACGTCCACGGTGTTCCCGCACACGTTGACCGGGATGTCCACCGGCAACTGGATGGTGTTGCCGGATGCCAGTCCGGGCGAACCGCTCGCGGAGCCGTCCGCAGCGGAGTCGGCATGGGCCGTCCCCGCGACGGCCATCGCGCCAGAGGCGACGGCCATGGCGATCACACTGTTCCGGGTAACCCGTTTCATGGGGTACCTGCCCTTCCAGACGCGTCGCGGGCTGTCACCCGGACTCGGTGAAACTTTGGGAAATGGCTGAGTGGAGAAGCGAAGCGGACTGCCAGGTCACAGGGCCTGGTTGTTGCAGCCCATGTCCGAGCCGAGGTGGCTCTGCTGCGCGCCCGGGTTTCCTTCGCCGTTCAGCAGGTTGCCCGCCAGACCGGTGAGGGCGCTGATGTTGCCGAGCACCTCGATGTTCATGTCGTGCGAGCGGCACTCGGTGCCCTGGGTGACGTCGATGTCGTGGCCCGGCTCACCGTGTGCGAAGGCGGTGCTGGCGCCGATCGAGCCGACGCTGCCGAGGACGGCGGCGCCCACGAGGATCGCTTTGTGGAACTTGCGCATGGGTTCTCCATTGGTCGAGCGGACGGGGATCCGCTACGGAGCGAGTGGACGGTGGCGGGACGGCGTCAGCCGAGGCGGGGAAGCCCCAGTTGGCCGACGGGAGGCGCCGCGACCTGCCCGAGGCCGACCGGTGCGAGCCCCGGCACGGCCGGCGCTCCGAGTACGGGGTTGATGAGCGGGTTCACCTGCGGGTTCACCTGGGGGTTCACCTGCGGGGTGACACGCGTCGGGCCTTCCGGGGCGTAGCCCTGGGGGACGGCCAGCTGCGGGGCGACCTGCGGCATGACCTGGGGCATGACCTGCGGTACGACCTGCGGCGGGGCGGGCTGCGGCTGGGGCTGGGGGTACTGCTGGGGCGCCGGTGCGTACTGCTGCTGCGGGTACGCGGGGGCGGCCTGCGGCTGGGCGTACTGCTGGGGCGGCGGCGCCTGCTGGTACTGCGGCGGCGCGGCCTGCTGCTGCGGGTACACGGGACCCGTGTTGGCCTGGGCCGATCCCTGCGACGTGGCCGAGGCGGCGGCGTAGCCGGTCTGCTGGGGCGGCGGCGCCTGCTGGTACTGCGGCGGCGGGGCCTGCTGCTGGTACTGCGGCGGCGCGGCCTGCTGCTGCGGGTAGGCGGGGACGGTGGCCTGGGCCGAGCCCTGGGTCTGACCGGCGGCGTAGGGGGCCTGCTGGGGGTACTGCTGGGGCGGCGGCGCCTGCTGGTACTGCGGAGGCGGCGGGGCCTGCTGCTGGTACTGCGGCGGCGCGGCCTGCTGCTGCGGGTAGGCGGGGACGGTGGCCTGGGCCGAGCCCTGGGTCTGACCGGCGGCGTAGGGGGCCTGCTGCGGAGCAGGCGCCTGGGGATACGGCTGGTCCGGAGCCGGCACCGGGGCCGCACCGCCGTATCCGACGGGAGCGTCGGCATAGCTGACGCCCGCGCCGATGGCGGACAGACCACCGGCCGCCGCCAGAACGAGCGCGGCCTTGTGAAGCTTGCGCATGAAACCCTCGGCCCTTCGATACCTGGAGATGAGAAAGCCCATTGCGTTCAGTGCGGTCGCGAGCGCATATGGTGCGGTGATGGCACTGCACTTTCAGCAGCGGTACTCCTGAGCGGCACGCGAACTTCGCATCGGAGCCGGCAGCGATTTGCCCATTCTCTTCAGGTCCTCGGCCACCGCCCTCTCCCCACCGGAACGAGGATTACCCGGCCGTGGTCACGGGAGATCTGGGTCGCATCACCCAATTGCCGTCACCGGGCCGGGCATTGCCGCTCATATGCCTTTTGGCAAACGGGTGACGCGGTACCGCGCCCGTATCCGGGTCCGCACGCCTCTCGTTCCCCACGGGGTGAGGGCGAAGGGGCATCCCAGCCGCCCCGGGGCAGTGACAAAGCGATAACCGCGCTGTCTCATCAGTCATTTCATCAGGTTCCGCACACAGATCAAATGAAGGGCCGAGGATTCCATGCGCAAGTTTCGCCAGGTCGCGCTCATCGTCGCAGCAGCCGGCGGTCTGACCGCTGTCGGTGCCGGCCCCAGCTCCGCCGCCCCTGTCTCCTACGGGACCGCGCCGACCCCGGTTTCGCAGCCGGATGCCCAGGCCGCCGCGGCCACCTCCGCCCAGGCGACCGCGCAGACGTACGGCACGCCGGCCCCGCAACAGGCCCCGCAGCGCGGCACCGAGGTCGCCCCGCAGCTCAACCCCCAGCTGAACCCGCAGATCAGCCCTCAGATCTCGCCCCAGGCCCCGCAGTCGGTGCAGGGCGGTCCGGTGGAGCAGAACAACCTGTTCCGCCCGTACCAGGAGTGCAGCCCGCAGTCCCTGCTCGACGCGAACGTCCCGGTCGCCCTGCTCGCGGCCTCCCAGACCCGGGGCGTCGACTGCACGCAGGCCAACAGCCAGTCGAACGCGCTCGCCAGCGCACAGCGCCTGGGCTGACGGCCGGAAGTCGCGGCCCGGCACGGGCCTTTCGGGGACCGCGGGCGACGGACCTCCGCCCGTTCGACCCTTCGGGTGTTTCTGCGGCGTATCGCAGAAAACAGCGCGTCGCTGCCAGATTTGCCCTATTAGGTACTAATCTCCCGTAATTGTAAAAAGTCGATCTACCGCAGATCGCAACCCCCCACTCCACGGAGATGACATGCGCAAGCTTCGCAACGCTGCCGTTCTGGTCGCCGCTCTCAGCAGCATCGGCCTGGTCAGCGGCACGGCCTACGCCGGCGGCGAGGGCGACGGCCACGGGCACGGCGACAAGTTCAACATCACCCAGAGCTCGCACTGCAAGTCGCACGACCTGAACCTCGACGTCCTCGGCGAGGTCGGCCTGCTCAACGGCGTGCTGGGCAGCGCCCTCAACGGTGAGGGCAACCCGGGCGCCCAGGCCACCAATCTCGGTTCGACGATGGGCTGCAACAACAGCGCCTTCTGAGGCCGGTAACAACAGCCTTTCGAGGCCCCGTCCGACGCCACCGCGCCGGGCAGTGAATGGTCCCGGCGCCCGGCGCCGGGACCATTCGTGTGTGTCGGCAGGGTGCCAAGACAGCGAAATACAGCGGTGTTCGGCGCGTCGCACGACCATCTCGGGTATTTCGTATCAGCCTTTATGACACAGATCGCGATTTCCCGCAGATCGCATCCACCTCATTCATCGGAGATGACATGCACAAGCTCCGCACCGCCGCCGTTCTCGTCACCGCATTCGGGAGCTTCGGGCTCCTCGGCGCCGGCGCCGCCCACGCCGACCAGGGCTGGGGCAAGAAGGGCGACGAATTCAACATCCAGCAGAGCAGCAGCTGTAAGTCGCACGACCTGAACCTCGACATTCTCGGCGAGGTCGGCATCCTCAACGGCCTGGGTGGCAACCTGCTGAACGGCGAGGGCAACTCGGGTGCGCAGCAGTCGTCCCTGGGGTCGAGCATGGGCTGCAGCAACAGCGCGTTCGGCAAGTAGGGCAGAAACGACAGTCCCCGGTTTCCCGGCCAACGGCCGGGAAACCGGGGACTGTCGTTTCTGCGGCCCTCAGAACTCGATGTGCGGCCTCTTGAAGCCCTTGGGCAACTCCGCCTTGTTGGAGCAGTCCACGACCTCCCCGGCGCTGGTGGATCCCTCACCGGCCACCTGGTCGTCCGGGAACATCACGCGCGGACGGTCGGAGGTCGAGCAGTCCTGTGCCTGCCTGACGACATGCGTACCGTTCTTGTCGATACGTGACTCGCTCTTGTGAACGCAGACGGTGCCGCCCTGGGCGGTGGTCCTGCAGTCGCCCGGGGCCGGGTCCGCGTACGCGTGCCCGGCGCCGACACAGAGCGCGGCGAGACTTCCGACGAGCCCCGAAACGGCGGCGATCTTCCGTGCATTGAACATGAGTTGTCTTCCTCTGCGAAGGGCGAAACAAAGCAGCCCGGACGCACACCTCGACAGAGTCGGGGGGCGTCCGGGCTGCCTTCGCCATGGTTGTCACTCAGCACACCGGCGAGCGGACAGAAGCGGTGCCGGTGCGAGGTACCGAGTTCCTGCGGGGTGCGTTGTTACTCGCCACCCTGGTTCTCTTCGTAACCGCCCCGCTCGGGGCCGGAGTTCCCCTGCTCCTGCGGCTGCGCCTCGGGCTGCTCCTGCGGCTGGGCCTGCGGAGTGGCGTAGTAGCCCCCACCGACGGCCAGGGCGTTGGCCGTCGAGTTGGCCACGGCGGTGATCTGCGGAGGCGCGTCCTCGCCACCGGCGGCGGAGCTGACCCCGGCGCCGAGGAAGGAGAGCCCCGCAACCGTCGCCGCTACGAGTGCGACGCGCTGAAACTTACGCATGATTGACCCTTTCTGGTCCAGGCGGAACCGCCCGGCTCGACTACTTAATGTGAGCATATACACACAGTCCGTAGCTAACCGAGGATCTACACCCGCCGAGTTGCGCGTCAGCCCCGTCTGCCGTAAAGGCGCTACCGGTCGCCGACCGGAAGGATCCGGCTCATGACACCGAACGGGCCGCCGGGCGAGTCCGGCTCGTCACCCTTCTCCGGAGGCGCCACCCCGACGGTCGCGGGGGAACAGGTCACCTCGGGCCCGAGCCGCTCCGTCCCCTGCCCCAGAACGGCGGGCAGTTGCACGGGCTGCACCGGCTTGCAGGTCTCCTGGTGCGGCATGACACCACCCTCGGGAACCTCGCCCTTGATCCGCTGGGTGCAGGTGAGGTTGCCCATGAGATCGTCGGCGCACGCTCCCGGACCCGCCGCGGCGTACGCCGGGACCAGGCCGGCACAGGCCACGGCGAGGCCGCCGACGAGTCCCGAGACGGCCGCGATCTTCTTCCCGCTGATCTTCCCGATGAACATCCGATGCGCTTTCCTTTGCGAGGACATCCGCCGAACTCAGCCGGTGAAAGCCTGGTTGTACTGGCCGCAGGTGGTATCGAGGGTGTCGGCGAGGCCGAGCACGCCGATCGGGACGTCGTTCTCGGACACCGTCTGCGGGCTGCACTCCTGGTAGGGGCGGTAGTGGTTGGACACCTGCGGCCCACTGTCGTAGGCGTCGGCCACGGCGGGGGAGGCGCCGACGGCGGACAGACCGCCGGCGGCCGCCACTGCTGCGATCACGACCTGCTGAAGCTTGCGCATGGAACCCTCGGTCCTTTGCTCATACAGCGAATTGGTTGCCTAGCGTGATTGCCTGAACACTAGCAGTAGCCGGACAAGGGGTTCCACAACGGACATCCATCTTGAGGGTGACATAGCAACACATAATCACCTTATGGATGGGGCGAGTTGGGTCAGGAGAGCGCCAACTCCGCGGGCCGCGGGCGATCGGGGGCGGGCACGGAGAGGATCAGGTCCCGCAGTCGCTCGACGTACCGCCGCACGTTCTTGTAGGCGATGTCGGTGTCCGGGTAGCGGCAGGCGAACCACAGCCCTTCGTGCAGCCGGTTGACCCAGGCGCACACCTGGTCGCCGTACGACACCCGGAGCAGCCCGTACGCCTTCTGCTCGGCCCAGTCCGCCGCGCCGGGGATGAGACGGGCGTCCACGTACGAGATGATCGAGTACATGTCGGGCGAGGTCGGACGGAAGTCCGAGCCGAGGAGCCGCAGTACGCGGGCGAGCGGGATGCGCGCCAGCGACCGGTTGGCCCGCAGCTCGGCGCGGACCGTGTCGAGCGCGCCCTCCAGGTCCCGCGCCGCGGGCACCTCGATGGGTGCGCCGCCGACGTACCAGCCCACGGAGTCCGACCACGCGGACTTCAGCCGGGTGTGGAAGGGCACGACGGTGCGGTAGACCGGCTGGCCGCCCAGTTCGTGGACGATCAGACTGGTGGCGGCCAGGATGCCCACCAGACTGCCGCCGTAGGGGCGGCAGTACGCCTCGAACGCGGCGGCGGCGTCCGCGTCGACGAGCGGCTCGCACACCAGCTTCTGGGCGGGCAGCACCCCGCCGGGCTCCAGCCCGAGGGCGACGGGGAACTCCGGGAGCCGGCCGCCGCACCGGGCGATGAACTCCCGCCAGCGCGTGACGATCGCGTGGGTGTCGTCGATGCCGTCCGCGTTGGCCCGCTCCTGCTCGCAGAAGTCGACGTAACTCCCCACGGACGGACCGGTGACGGGACTTCCCGCGACGGCCGCCGCGTACAGTCCGTGGATCTCCTCCGGGAGCCGGTGGATCGAGTAGGCGTCGACGTTGGTGTGGTCGAAGGCCACGTACACGCTGGTGGAGTCCTCGCGTACGACCGCCGTGTAGATGAGGTTCGGCCAGCCGAGCGCGTCCGCCGCGGTGTCGAACCGATCCTGCAGGTACCGGGTGAGCGCCCTCGCGTCGGTGAACTCGCCGACCACCTCGCGGTGCAGGGACACGTCGTTCTCGGCGAGCGTGAACCGCTGCATGTCGTCACCGGCCCACCGGAAGCCGCTGCGCAGCGTCTCGTGCCGCAGCGTCCAGCCGCGCAACGCCCCTTCCAGCGCGTCGAGATCGACCGGTCCCGGCAGGTCGAACGCCGCGCCGAGCCAGGTCGGTACGAACAGTCCGTCCTCCCGCACCGACCGGGCTGTTCTGATGTGCGACTCCTGGATGTACGCCGGCGGCCGCGGATCCGGCGGCAGTGCTGCCGCGGCCGCGATGGTCACCGGGCTGAACCTCCACTCGACGAGCCGTCCGGGTCGGATCTCACAGCGCTGGATGTCAGAAATACGCACGGTGGCTCTCCTTCGCAGAAGACACCAGCTTCGTCATCAGCAGCAAGCCGTACGCGCGCGATGATCGCTGTGTCGCCGTGATTTCAGCGGGATGTGCGACATGTCGAACGGACAAGCGCACCGCCTCACTCGTATCTGTAGACCCCGCTCACGTCCTCCAGTTCGGCCGGCGTGACGTTCCACGGCGGCAGTTGCTCGTGCCGGGCCACGATCCGGCCACGCTGCGGGTCGCCCGCGCCGGGGGGCTGAGCGGGAAGGTACGTGTGGCCGGGGTGCCGTTGCTGCCAGCGGGTCCACAGCAGGTCGACGAAGGAGTGATGCAGCCAGAAGACCGGGTCGTTGACGGACGCGGCGCTGACCATCACCCCGCCGACCCAGTGGTGGACCCGGTTGTGGTTCTGCCAGGAGACGCTGCCCCGGCCGCTCCCCCAGCCCTCCAGTTTGTTGCGGTACCCGCGGGTGACGGCCGAGTTCCAGGGCCAGCTGTCGTACACCGGGTCGGCCAGCGCGAACTCGACGTCGCGCCCGGTGGGCAGCTGGATCGGAGCGCGGGCACGGCCGAGATCGCGGGTGAGGAACTGCACGTCGGTCACGTTCTCGGTGATCTTCCAGTGGCCCGCCCGGTAGGCGAACGGGCCCGTCATCACCTGCCGGTCCGAGCGCCGTCCGTTGCCGCCGAGCAGATCATCGGTCCACGGCAGGGAGTTGGGCGCCCGGTCACGGGTCCAGTCCCAGTACGGCACCGTCACCGACGCGTCCACCCTGCGCAGCGCCCGCTCCAGTTCGAGCAGCAGCCTGCGGTGCCAGGGCAGGAAGGAGGGCGCCATGTGGGCGGTGCGCAACCGGTGTTCCCGGTCGGCGGAGTTGTGCGCGATGTGGATCCGTACGAACTCGTCGTACTCACCGCGGCGTTTGACCTCCAGCAGAGCTTCGACGAACCGGCGCCGCTCGGCTCGGGTCAGCTTGTTGACGTTCTTGCGCGTGTAGACCACGTGCGCCTCCCTCGGGCATCGGCCGGAGGGGTAACCTCCGGACATACCTTCGGGTCACCGCCCTACGGCCGGACCGGTGACGGGACACCGCGCCCGGCGACCGGATCAGGACAGCCACCGCTTCCACACCTCGGGGTGGCCGTCCACCCACTTCTTCGCGGCTTCCTCGGGGCTCAGCTTCTGGTCGGCGATCATCAGGGAGACCTGGTCCTGGTCCTCGGTCGTCCACCGGAACTTCTTCAGGAAGGCCGCCGCCCTGCCGCCGCTGTGCGCGAAGTCCGTGTTGAGGTACTTCTGCAGTGGGGTGTGCGGATAGGCGCAGGCGACCTTGGCCGCGTCGGCGTCGCAGCCCTCCTTGTACGCCGGCAGCCGCACCTCGGTCATCGGCACCTTCTTGAACAGCCACTGCGGCGCGTACCAGTACGTGAGGAAGGGCTTCTTCTCCTTGGCGAACTGCTTGATCTGGGTGATCTGGGCGGCCTCGGAACCGGCGAAGACGACCTGGTAGTCCAGCTTCAGGTTGCTCACCAGCGCCTTGTCGTTGGTGACGTACGACGGTGAGCCGTCCAGCAGCTGCCCCTTCCCGCCGCTCTCCGCGGTGCGGAAGAGGGAGGCGTACTTGTTCAGGTTCTTCCAGTTCGTGATGTCCGGATGCTGCTTGACGAGATAGGTCGGCACGAACCACCCGATGTGCCCGGTGACCCCGAGGCCCCCGCCCCGGCTGATGGTCCTCTTCTCCTCCACATACCGCTTCTCCTGATCCGGGTGCCCCCAGTCCTCCAGGATCGCGTCGACGCGTCCCTGGCTGAGCGCGTCCCAGGCCGGAACCTCGTCGACCTGCACGGTGTCGACCCGGTATCCCAGCTCGTGCTCCAGCAGGTACTGGGCGACGGCGACGTTGGACTGCGCGCCGACCCAGGACTGCACGGACAGGGTCACGGTCTTGGCCCCCTGCGCGTCGGCGAACGGCGAGGCCTGCTTGGTCATGTCGGCGGCACCGCAGCCGGTGGCGAGGACGAGCATGGAGGCGGCGGCGACGAGTGTCGTACGGCGCATGGTCACGCTCCCTCCCGCGTGCGGCGTTCCGTGGGCTGGGTGACCCGGTCGAGCATCAGCCCCAGGCAGACGATCGCGGCGCCGGCGACCAGCCCGGTGGCCAGGTCGCCCTGGGCGAGGCCGAAGGCGACGTCGTAGCCGAGGGCGCCACCGCCCACCAGTCCGCCGATGATGACGACGGCGAGGACGAGGACCACGCCCTGGTTGAGGGCGAGCAGCAGCGCGGGCCGGGCGAGCGGGAGCTGGACCTGCCACAGCTGCTGGCGCCCGGTCGCACCGAGCGAGCGAGCGGACTCCAGGGCGGCCGGGTCCACCTGGCGCAGCCCCTGCGCGGTGATCCGCACGACGGCCGGCAGCGCGTAGACCACGGCGGCGGCGACGGCGGGTGCGCGGCCCACGCCGAACAGGGCGACCACCGGGATCAGGTACACGAACTGCGGCATGGTCTGGAAGACGTCCAGCACGGGACGCAGGGCGCGCTCGACCCGGTCGCTGCGGGCGGCGGCGACACCGGTCGCGAAGCCCAGCACGAGGGTGACGGCGACGGCCGCCAGCACCTGGGACAGCGTGTCCAGCGACGGCTCCCACACCCCCAGCACCCCGATCGCGGCCATCGCGAGAACGGCGGTGAGCGCGGTGCGCCAGGTGCCGATCAGCCAGGCCAGGGCGGCGACCACGAGCAGCACCGCCCACCAGGGCAGCCACTGCAGGCCGTCCCGGAGCGGGTCGAGGACCCAGGTGGTGAAGTGCCCCGCCCAGTCCGCCGTGCCGCCGACCACCGGCACACCCGAGTACAGATGGGCGGTCATCCAGTCCACGGCGCGGTTGACCGGTTCGGCGAAGTTCAGCGTCCAGGCGGTGGGCCAGTCGAGGTGGCCGAGGAGACGGGCGGCGAGCGCGACGGCGACGGTGGCGCCGAGGCCGTACAGGAGGCCGACGGGGGGCTTCCGGGTGTCGCCGCGCTCGCCCGCCGCCGCGGTGATGCGGTCCAGGACGACCGCGAGGAGCACGATCGGGATACCGGCGGCGAGGGCCGCGCCGACATCCACCGAGGCGAGCGCCTGGTAGACGCGGTCGCCGAGGCCGCCGGCGCCGATGACGGACGCGATGACCGCCATCGACAGCGCCATCATGATCGTCTGGTTGAGGCCGAGGAGGAGCTCCCTGCGGGCCAGCGGGATCCGCGCGGTCAGCAGCCGCTGCCGACCAGTGGCTCCGAGCGACTGCACGGCCTCCAGGACTTCGGGGTCGGCGCCGCGCAGGCCGAGGGCGGTGAGCCGGGCCATGGGCGGGGCGGCGTAGACGACGGTGGCGAGGACGGCCGCGGGGACGCCGATGCCGAAGACCAGGACGACGGGGAGGAGGTAGGCGAAGGCGGGCAGCACCTGCATGGTGTCCAGGACCGGGCGCAGGGCGCGGTGCAGCCGGTCGGAGAGTCCGGCTCCCAGGCCGAGGACGAGTCCGACGGCGACGGACGTGAGGACGGCCACGACCATCAGCGCGAGGGTCTGCATCGTCGGCACCCACATCCCGAGGGCGCCGCAGGCGAGGAACGCGACGGCCGTACCGGCGGCGAGCCTGACCCCGGCGACGCGGTGGGCGACGGCGGCGGCGAGCACGGTGACGCCGGGCCAGCCGGCGGCGAGGAGGGTGAGGTAGACGGCGCGGACGGTGAGGACGACGGCGTTGCTGATGTAGCCGAAGAAGTACAGGAAGAGGGGGTGGGTGTCGCGGTTGTCGATGACCCAGTTACTGGCGGAGGTGAGGGGCCCGGAGAGACTGACGGTGAGGTCGTGCGGCCAGGCGGCGGACGCCCAGTGGGAGTGGGCGAGGGGGGCGAGGACGGCGGCGATCACTGCCAGGACCAGGAGCTTGCGTACGGCTCGGCCGGCAGGGAGGCCCACTCGGCGAGGACTCGGGACACTGATCGTCGCCATCAGACGCCCTCCGGGTCGGTGCGGGGCGCAGGGGGTGTCACTCGCCCGCGCTCACGGGGCTCCGCCGCGCCCACCTGTGCCGCCCCAGCGGCAGGACTGCCCGCGGCAGAGGAGGCAGCGCCGCCATCGGCCGCGGCGCGCGCGGCGGGCTGGGCGGAGCCGTCATCGGCCGCGGCTGGGGCGTCCTGGCTGCCTGCGGCCGGGGGGCGTTCCAGCAGGGGCTGCGGGTCCCCACCCAGGGGCGCGGGGCGAGACATGGTGCGGCTCCGCCGCGTGGGCACGACCGGCCCCGGCTCGGCCGCAGCCGAAGTACTGCCCGCAGCGGAACCCTCAACTCCGGAACTGGCCGAGTGAGGCTGCGCATCCCCACCCAGGGGCGCGGGGAACGGCGCGACCGGCCCACCACCGGCCGCAGCCGAAGAACTGCCCGCACCCGCCTTCGCCACGACGCCGAGCAACGTGTCGGCGTCGACCACGCCGAGACAGCGGCCTTCCTCCACGACCCGTGCCGGGACACCGGTGCCCGCGACGACGTCGATCGCCTCGGCGACCGTCGCCTCCGGCCCGACCGCGGGGCCGTCGCCCTCCCCGGTCTCCCCCGCCTCAGCGGCCCGCATCGCCGTGCGGACCGTCATCACCTGTTCGCGCGGCACGTCCCGGACGAACTCGCGGACGTAGTCGTCGGCCGGGGAGCCGACGATCTCCTCCGGGGTGCCCAGCTGGACCACCCGGCCGTCGCGCATGAGGGCGATGCGGTCGCCCAGCTTCAGCGCCTCGCTCAGGTCGTGCGTGATGAAGACCATCGTGCGGCCCTCCTCCCGGTGCAGGCGGATCACCTCCTCCTGCATGTCCCGCCGGATCAGCGGGTCGAGCGCGCTGAACGGCTCGTCGAACAGGAGCACCTCGGGGTCGACGGCCAACGCCCGGGCGAGGCCGACCCGTTGCCGCTGCCCACCCGACAGCTGGCCGGGCCGGCGCTGCTCCATGCCGTCGAGGCCGACCTTGGCGACGACCTCGGCGGCCCGCTCGCGCCGCTCGGGCCTGCCGACGCCCTGGATCTCCAGGCCGTACGCCACGTTGTCGAGGACGGTCCGGTGCGGAAGGAGCCCGAAGTGCTGGAAGACCATCGCGGCGCGGTGCCGGCGCAGTTCCCGCAGCCGGCCCCTGTCCATCGCACGGACGTCCTCGCCGTCGATGGCGATCCGGCCGGCCGTCGGCTCGATGAGCCGGGTCAGGCAGCGCACCAGGGTGGACTTCCCGGAGCCGGACAGTCCCATCACCACGAAGACCTCGCCCTTGCGCACGTCGAAGGAGACGTCACGGACGGCGGCGGTGCAGCCGGTGCGGGCGCGGAGTTCGGCCGGGGAGAGACCGGTCAGCTCGGGGTCGGCCGGGACGCGGTCGGCCTTGGGGCCGAAGACCTTCCACAGGCCGTCGACGGAGAAGACAGGGGTCGTACCGCTCATCACGCACCGCCCTTCAGCAGGTCCACGGCTTTCTCGCCGACCATCAGCACCCCGATCATCGGGTTCACGGCCGGCATGGCCGGGAAGACGGAGGCGTCCGCGATGCGGATGCCGTCGAGGCCGCGGATACGCAACTCGGGGTCGACGACGGCCAGTCGGTCGTCGACCGCGCCCATCCTGCAGGTGCCGGCCGGGTGGTAGACCGTGTGGGCGGCCTTACGGGCGTACTCGCTCAGCTCGGCGTCGCCGACGATCTCCGGGCCGGGGCACACCTCGCGCTTCAGCCAGCCCGCCAGCGGCTCGGTCCGTGCGATCTCGCGGGCGAGGCGGATGCCGTCGACGAGGGTGCGGCCGTCGTAGTCGTCCTCGTCGGTGAAGTAGCGGAAGTCGAGCGCGGGCTTCACGGACGGGTCGGCGCTGGTCAGGTAGAGGCGGCCGCGGCTGCGGGGCTTGGGGATGTTCGGGGTCATCGAGACGCCGTGCGCGGGCCGTTCGTAGCCCAGTCGCTCGGGGTTGTCGGTGAACGGGACCTGGTAGAAGTGGAACATCAGGTCCGGGCCCGCGTGTCCGGGGTCGCGGCGGACGAACAGGCCGGCGTCGGAGTCCATCGCGGAGTTCTCCGGGATGGGGCCGTTCGTCTCCCAGACGATCACCGACTCGGGGTGGTCGAGGAGGTTCTCGCCGACGCCCGGGAGGTCGTGCACGACCGGGATGCCGAGCGCTTCGAGGTCCTCGGCCGGGCCGATGCCGGAGTGCAGGAGCAGCCGCGGGGAGTCGACGGCGCCCGCGCACAGGACGACCTCGGCGCGGGCCCGTATCAGCAGCTCCTCGCCGTCCTTGGTGCGGACGTGCACCCCTTCGGCGCGGCCGCCGTTCAGTTCCAGCCGGTACGCCCAGGTCTCAAGGAGGACGCGGAGGTTGGGGCGCTCGTCCAGCACCGGGTGGAGGTAGGCCACCGACGCGCTGGACCGCTTGTTGGTCTCGGGGTGGTAGGCGAGGTCGAAGAAGCCGACGCCCTCGGTGAACGGCCGGCGGTTGAAGCCCTCCACGCGCGGGACGCCCAGCGCCTCCTGGGCCGCGTCGACGAAGTCGCGGGCGATGGCGTTCCGGTCCTTCTCGTCGACCGGGACGATGTTGTTGAGGAGGCGGGCGTAGTAGGCCTCCATCGGCACCGCGCCCCAGCCCTTGGCTCCCGCCTCCTCCCACTCGTCCCAGTCGGAGGGCAGCGGCTTGAAGGCGATGAGGGTGTTGTGGCTGGAACAGCCGCCCAGCACCCGGGCGCGGCTGTGCCGGATGTGGGAGTTGCCGCGCGGCTGCTCGGTGGTCGGGTAGTCGTAGTCCAGTTCGCCGCCGAGCAGGCCCATCCAGCGGCGCAGCGTGAGGACGTCGTCGCGGCCTACGTCGCTGGGGCCGCCCTCGATGACGGCGACCGTGACGTCCGGGTTCTCGGTGAGGCGGGAGGCGATGACGGAACCGGCGGTTCCGCCGCCTATGACGACGTAGTCGAATTCCTGGGGATGCGGGGTGTGATCGGCCATGAGGTGGTTACTCCTGGGGATGGGAGAACGGGGGAGCCGGTTCGCCGGCCGGGCGTTGTGGGAGCTCAGCCGGCGAACCAGCGCATCGGCTTCGGCGCGAGGTTCTGGTAGACGTGCTTGGTCTCGCGGTACTCGGCGAGCCCGGCGGGCCCCAGCTCGCGGCCGGTCCCGCTCCTTCCGAAGCCGCCCCACTCCGCCTGCGGGAGGTAGGGGTGGTAGTCGTTGATCCAGACGGTGCCGTGCCGCAGCCGCCCCGCGACCCGGCGGGCCTTCCCGGCGTCGGTGCTCCACACGGCGCCCGCGAGGCCGTACTCGGTGTCGTTGGCGAGGGCCACCGCCTCGTCCTCGGTACGGAACGTCTCGACGGTGAGGACCGGCCCGAAGACCTCCTCGCGTACGACCCTCATCTCGCGGTGGCACTGGTCGAGGACGGTGGGCTCGTAGAAGTAGCCGGAGGCGGGGCGGTCGGCGGACGGTTCGGGGCGCTTGCCGCCCGCGCGCAGCACCGCGCCCTCCGCCAGCGCCGACGCCACGTACGCCTCGACCTTGGCGCGCTGCTGCTCGGAGACGAGGGGGCCGCACTCGACGCCGTCCGCGGTGCCGCGGCCGAGCCGGATCCGGTCGGCGCGGCGGGCGAGTTCGGCGACGAACCGCTCCCGGAGCGACTCCTCGACGATCAGCCGGGCGCCGGCCGAGCAGACCTGGCCGCTGTGGATGAACGCGGCGTTGAGGGCCTGGTCGACGGCGGTGTCGAAGCCTTCCTGCGTGGCGCAGGCGTCGGCGAAGACGACGTTGGGGTTCTTGCCGCCCAGTTCGAGGGCGACCTTCTTGACGGTGGGCGCGGCGGCCTGGGCGACCTTGGTGCCGCTGGCCAGGCCGCCGGTGAAGGAGACCAGGTCGACGTCGGGGTGCTCGGCGAGGCGGGCGCCGACGGTATGGCCGGGCCCGGTGACGAGCCCCGCGACCCCGGCGGGAAGCCCGGCCTCGGCCAGCAGCCCGATCAGCGCGATCGTCGTCAGCGGGGTGAGCTCGCTGGGCTTGACCACGAACGTGTTGCCGGCCGCGAGCGCCGGAGCGATCTTCCAGCTCGCCTGGAGCAGCGGGTAGTTCCAGGGCGTGATCAACACGCACACGCCCACCGGTTCGGAGACGACGACGCTGTGGACGTCGGGCGAGCCGGCGTCGACCACCCGGCCCGCGCCCTCCGCCGTCACCAGGTCGGCGAAGTAGCGGAAGGCGTCGGCGACGCAGTCGATGTCGACACGGCCCTCCTCGACGGTCTTGCCCGCGTCCCGGCTCTCCAGCAGTCCGAGCTGTTCGCGGTCGCGTACGAGGAGGTCGGCCACCCGGCGGAGCAGGGCGGCGCGCTCGGCGACGGGGGTCCGGGGCCAGTCGCCGGTGTCGAAGGCGCGCCGGGCGGCGGCCACCGCCGCCTCCGCGTCCTTCTCGTCGCCCTCGGCGACCACGGTGAAGGGCAGGCCGTCCGCCGGGTCGATGATCTCGCGCGTCGCGCCGGAGACGGCTGCCAGCCACTCGCCTCCGACATGGATGGTCGCTCGGTCCGTGCTGTCCGCCATGATCGGTATTGCCTTCCGTTCCTGTTCGGTGCCCCTGCGTGACATTCAGGTCACACTCGGGGACCGCCAGCACCTGCCCTCGGCCTCCGATTGCATGCGCAATCGTCGGCCGAAAGTGTGCGGCGTCACTGAACAGTCGGACAGAACGGGACAGACCGGTCGGGCGAGAGGGGGCGGCACCCCTCGGGTTCAGCTCGTGGCGCTCGCCGACGCGGCGGGCGTGGCATGCCGGGGCCGGCTCTTGGTCGAGATCTGGCCCACGAGCTCCCAGAAACAGACCAGGGCGGTGACGGGCGGAATCCCGAAGATCACTAAGGACAGCAGCGCATGGGAGGAGTGGCTGATGCACAGAGCAACGGCCACGACGGAGGCGGCCAGCACGACGCACCAGGACCGCCGCGCGCTCCGGCGCTGCGCGGTGGCCCGCAGGACGGACAGCGCCGCCACGAACCACGGGCCGTAGACGGTCAGCGGCCAGTACCGGGCCAGCCCTCCCGGGAGCACCGACGAGGCGATGCCGCGCAGTTGCGCGTAGGAGTAGCAGACGGACCAGGCCAGCATGAACACCGCGCACAGCGAGACCGCCACGATCAGGAGCGTGATGTGCGTGAAGCTCCGGCCGCCGTCGAGCAGGTGGGAGTCGTGGCGGACGCGCCGGCGGCTGCCCCGGCGCTGGGCCGGCACGTCCAGCAGGGTGGGGGCCGCGGTCACGCCGGTCGGTGCGGACAGTATCTGCGCCAGTTCCTCGACCGGGTCCCAGTCATTCGGCGCGACGTCCGGCTCCGGGGCACCCCAGGCGTGGTCGTAGAGACCGGTTTGATCATAGAAGCCGGTTTGATCATAGAAGCCGGTGTGGTCGTAGAGCCCCGGACCTGAGTCGTGCTGAATCCCGTCCATCGAATTATCCTCCGAACCCTGTCCTCAGAACGCCCCGTACAGATCCGCCAGGGTCCGCCGATACTCGTTTTCCATCGCATTGATTCTCTTCAGGAAATCATCGAGCAGGTCCGAGCATGAGGTGATATCCATACCACCGGGCCAGCGGAGCACGGTTGTCGGATGATCTTCGGCTGCGCACCAGTCCAATCGCGTCACGGTCACCTAACGACCGTCGTGTGGGGCGGGATTTGGAGCGTTCGGGGGAATTCAGTCACCCGGAAGAGAAGCTATTGAATACCTGTCACCTCACAATTAAAGAAATTGTGGACATGCAGGTGATTACACTCCGTGAAATACGAAATCAAATGAACGACGATGTGACCGGTGCGGAGAGCAGGGCGCACGCCCCGCTCAGAGGCCGGGCCTGCGAGGGCGGAGGACCCGAGCCGGCTGCCGAGCGCCGCCCTTCTGAACCCCGTCCTCGACCTGCTGACCCTGCGCGGCACCGTCACCGAGGCCGAACAGACCACCGCCCGCATGCGCCGGCTGCGCATCGACGGCGACCGGCTCGCCGGCCTCGACGTCCGGCCCGGCCGGCAGGTCCGGGTCCTGGTCGCCGGCCTGACCCTGCGGACGTACTCGGTCTGGCGCCACGACCCGTCCGGCGTCGTCGACCTGTGCGTCCTCGACCACTCCGAGGGCGGCCCGGGCGCCCGTTGGGGCCGGACCGTGTGGGCGGGCGATCAGGTACGGCTGCGCAGGCCCGAGGGCGCCTTCACGCTGCGCCCGACGCCGCCCACCACGTCTTCGTCGGCGACGAGACGGCCGCGGTCGCCTTGGGGTGCTCCGCACCGAGACCTCACTGCCGGAGGTGGTGCGGCGGCTCGCTCCCGAGCCCGGCGGGGTGGAGTATGTCGCCGGGGAGGCGCGGGCCGCGCGGGCGGTGCGGAAGGTGCTGGTCCAGGAGGCCGGGTGGGACCGGCGCGCGGTCCTCACCAAGCCGTTCTGGACGCCGGGGAAGCGGGGAACGGAGTGACGCCGGGAGCACGGGAACGGGCCCCGTTCCGGTGGAGACCGGAGCGGGGCCCGTGCTGTGCGGGAGGCTCAGATTCAGATGAGGCCGAGGGCGCGGACCGCGTCGCGCTCCTCCGCCAGCTCCTGCACCGACGCGTCGATGCGGGCGCGGGAGAAGTCGCTGATCTCCAGGCCCTGGACGATCTCGTACCTGCCGTCCTTGGTGGTGACCGGGAAGGAGGAGATCAGGCCCTCGGGGACGCCGTAGGAGCCGTCCGACGGGATGCCCATGGAGGTCCAGTCGCCGTCGGCGGTGCCGTTGACCCAGGTGTGGACGTGGTCGACGGCGGCGTTGGCGGCGGAGGCCGCGGAGGAGGCGCCGCGGGCCTCGATGATGGCCGCGCCGCGCTTGGCGACGGTCGGGATGAACTCCTCGGCCAGCCACTTCTCGTCGTTCACGACCTCGGCCGCGTTCTTGCCGGCGACCGTGGCGTGGAAGATGTCGGGGTACTGGGTGGCGGAGTGGTTGCCCCAGATGGTGAGCCGCTTGATGTCGGCGACCGTCGAGCCCGTCTTCTTCGCGAGCTGGGTCAGCGCGCGGTTGTGGTCGAGGCGGGTCATCGCGGTGAAGCGCTCCGCCGGTACGTCCGGGGCGGCGGCCTGCGCGATGAGCGCGTTCGTGTTGGCCGGGTTGCCGACGACCAGGACCTTGATGTCGTCCGCGGCGTGGTCGTTGATGGCCTTGCCCTGCGGCTTGAAGATGCCGCCGTTGGCCTCCAGGAGGTCACCGCGCTCCATGCCCTTGGTGCGGGGGCGGGCACCGACCAGGAGGGCGACGTTGGCGCCGTCGAACGCGACGTTCGGGTCGTCCGAGATGTCGATGCCCTGGAGAAGCGGGAAGGCGCAGTCGTCGAGCTCCATGGCGGTGCCCTCGGCGGCCTTGAGCGCCGGGGTGATCTCCAGGAGGCGGAGCCGGACCGGCACGTCCGCGCCGAGCAGCTGGCCGGAGGCGATGCGGAAGAGCAGGGCGTAACCGATCTGGCCGGCCGCGCCGGTGACGGTGACGTTCACGGGAGTGCGGGTCATGGCGTTCTCCGTATGACAGCTGGCGGTGGGCGTCCTTGCCCTGGGTGCCCTGGGGTGCGGACGTACAAATGATCGATCTCTTGGTATCAAGAGATCCACCGGTCAGGCTATCGCGCATCAAGGATGCCGCAGAGCGAGGGGTCGGTGTGGCTCACCCCACAAAAGAGGCGGCCGCCTGCCGGGAGAGGTGAGGCAGGACGGCCGCCACTTCGGGGGTACCGGTTTCCGGACTCCCGTGGGGGATACGTCTCGCGTGCCCAGGAAGGAGGCCGGCATTCCTGTCTGCCGCCGGTTTCTCCCCCCGGACTTCCGCTGTCGGCCTTCGGCCTCGTCCTCACGCGCCGGACAGGCCGATGTTCAGACGTCTGTCACGCCGTGCACCCTTGCTGCCCCGACGCCAGCGTGGCGCAGGCCTTCGCCGCCGCCGCGTCCCGCACCGCCACCATCGGCGTGTAGGCGATCGAGTCGCCGGTCGCCGTGATGGAGCCGCGCTCCGTGGTGGTGCCGGCCGTGACCCGGACCGAGTCGCCCTGAGCGGCGCCGGTGATCCGGCCCCACGCGGCGCCGCAGGTCCTGCTGTAGCGGACCTCCAGGGTGGTCGCGCCGACCGTGACGGTCTTGGCGGTGGTCACGAGGTCGCCGCTGCACCCCATGGCCTCCGCGTCCTTGCCGGTGCAGCCGGCGCCCGCGCACCTCACCCCGGCCGGGAGGTGGCCGCTGGTGCCGGTGGACGGGGTGGCCGAGGCGCCGCCGCCCTGGTTCTTCTTCCCGCCGCCGTCGCCCCCGGTGAGGAAGAGGACCGCGGCGATGACCACGACCACGCCGACGACCCCGGCGAGGAACATCGTCAGCCGCCGCCTGCCGCCGCCCGGCGCGGCCGGCGGCGGGGGCACGGCCGGGCCGCGGGAGCCGGTGCCCTCGCGGCGGTTCGCGTCGGGGGCCGTCGGCTGGGGCGGGATGGTGGGCGAGACCCCCGCCGGCCCGGCGATCCCCGGCATCGCCACGGAACCGGCCGCCCGGCGCGGCGCCTTGCCGCCACCGGCGGTCGCGGCCGCGGGCGCGGAGGTGGCCGGCGGCGCACCGAACTCCCCCAGCGCGGCCCGCGCCTGGGAGATCCGGATCGCCTCCATGGTCATGTCGTGGCGCATCTCCGAACGGCTCCAGGCCCGTTCGGCCAGCTCCCACATGGTCGTGAGGTGGACGGGATCGGTGCCGGTGACCTCGGCGAGCGCGACCACCGCGCCCTTGGGCGCCAGCAGACGGCCGTTGAGGTAGCGCTCCCAGGACGTCCTGGCGTAGCCGGTGCGGTCGGACAGCGCCGCGACACTCAGCCCGCCGCGGTCCACGAGCCGCCGCAGCTGGGTCGCGAACTCCTTGACCTGCGGATCGAGTTCATCCGGCAGAGCTTTCCAACGAGGCATTGCTTTCCCCCCTCTTTCCCCGGTCCTCTTCCCCCGGTCCCGCCGCGTCTCCCGTACGCGCGGTGCCCCGCGGCGGTCCCCGTTCTGGCTACCCACCGGAATGCGGCAGCCCCGGAAGACAGTCCCCGGTCAGGGGGCGCACAGGAGCACCGGCTCGCCCAGCAGCACCGTCGCACGCCGGCCGCCGTGCGGTCCAACGGGCCTCCGGCTCGTCCCAGTTGGACACGTTAGCCCTGCTGTGAGTCGGCTTCGGGAGATATCCGTGAACTTGTCAACACATCGACACACCGGTCATCCAGCCGTGACCTCGCAGATCACAGGGGGCACGACTCACCCGAGAGTCACGGCGCCGACGACCGCCACCAGGAGCAGCGCGAGCAGCAGCAGGACCGCGGACAGCAGGAGACGGCCGTGCGGGCGGGGCGCCTGGTCCTGCTCCGGCCGGTCCCACCACGGGAGCGTCGGATCGTCCTCGTACCCCTCCACCTCTTCCGCGCCCGGCGGGCGGTCCGGCGCGGTCGCCGGGCGCGGCCAGGCCTCGACGGCGAGTTCCCAGCGCACGGCGTGCCGTTCGGCGTCGGCGCCGGCCAGGCCCGCGACCCGGCACAGCGCGACGACGGCCTGGCGGGGCGGTGGCTGCACGCCGTTGAGATAGCGCTGCCAGGAGGACTTGCTGTACGCGGTGCTGGCTCCCAGCGAGACCAGGCTGAGGCCGGTGTCGTCCTTGAGGAGCCGCAACTGCTCCACGAAGTGCCGTACCTCGGGCGGGAGTCCCTCCGGCAGCGGCTGCCAGCCGCCCATCACGCACCTCCACGGCATGCCTCGTCGCCAGTTCGTTACCAGTTCAGAGCGGGTGACGACGGGGGCCGCCGGACGGTTCCCGCAGGCTGTGGCAGTACGGGCGGCCCGTAGCGGAACTGTCACCTCTCTGCCACAGCCGACGGACAGCCGTTGAACAGCCGCCGCCCGGTGGGAAGGCTGATTCCGGACGGCGGTCCGTCCTGCTCGGGGGAGGGGACGGGCCGCCTTTCGGACAGATCCCGGGGACGGCTCCCGGCGGACGGGTCGCGTGGGGCGAGTCGCGTGGGGCGAGTCGCGTGGGGCGAGTCGCGTCGGAGGGGCGCCGGTCAGTTCGCCGGGCCGCCCGGTGTCACCAGGCCCGTCTCGTAGGCCACCACCACCGCCTGCGCCCGGCTGCCCAGGTCGAGCTTGGTCATGGTGCGGTTGAGGTGGGTCTTCACGGTCGCCTCGCTGATGTAGAGGCGGTCGGCGATCTCCAGGTTGGACAGCCCGCGCGCGGTGAGCTTGAGGACCTCGATCTCGCGGGAGGTCAGCACGGCGAGGTCGGGCGGCGGTACGGCGTCGGGACCGGGACCGTGCCGGCGGGCGAAGGCCTCGACCAGGCGCCGGGTGACGCTCGGCGCGAACAGGGCGTCCCCGCCGTCCACCGCGGTGACGGCGGCCAGCAGCCGCTCAGGGCCGGAGTCCTTGAGGAGGAACCCGGAGGCGCCCGCGCGCAGCGCGCCGTACACGTACTCGTCGAGGTCGAAGGTGGTGAGCACGAGGATGCGGGGCGCGGGTCCGGCCGCCTGGGCGAGGATGCGCTCGGTGGCCTCGATGCCGTTGACCCCCGGCATCCGGATGTCCATGAGGACGACATCGGGCCGGGTCTCGGCGGCCAGCCGCACCGCCTCCGCGCCGTCCCCCGCCTCGCCGGCCACCTCGAACCCGGGGGCGGCCTCCAGCAGGCCCACCAGGCCGGCGCGGATGAGGAACTGGTCGTCGACCACGAGCACTCTGGTCATCCGGTACGGTCGTCCCCCCGCCGTGCGAGTGCGGCCGAGGTCGGCAGGGTCAGCTCGACCGCGAAGCCGCCCTCGGAGCGTGGGCCGACACTGATCGTCCCGCCGTAGAGCTTGGCCCGCTCACGCATACCGATCAAGCCATGTCCGGCACCTGTTCGCATTCTGTCCGGATTCACCCCCTCCCCGTCGTCGAGGACGGAGACGGTCAGCTCGCTGGGCGCATACCGGAGCAGCACGCGCGCGTGGGCACGGCCGGCGTGCTTGAGGACGTTGGTGAGCGCCTCCTGGACCACGCGGTAGGCGCACAGCTCGACGCCGGGCGGCAGCGGCCGGGGCGCGCCCTCGACCACGAAGTCGACGGGCAGTCCGCCCGCCCGCACCCTCTCGACGAGTTCGGCCAGCCGCTCCAGCGTGGGCATGGGAGCGCGCTCGGCGGCCCGTGGGTCCTCGTCCCTGAGTACGTGCAGCATGCGCCGCAGCTCGTCCAGGGCCTCCCCGCTGGTGTCGGCGATGGTGCCGAGGGCTCCGCGCGCCTTTCCGGGGTCGGACTCGAAGACGAACCGGGCGAGCCCCGCCTGCACGGAGATCACCGACATGTGATGGGCGACGACGTCGTGCAACTCCCGTGCGATCCGCCCACGTTCCTCGACGACCGCCCGCCGCGCCCGCTCGGCCTGCTCGGCCCGCAGATGCCGGGTGAGCGCGGCCGACCGCTGCGCGAGATGCCCGAACCAGACCAGCACCGAGGAGTACAGCACCGCCTGGGCGACGACGGACGGCATCGAGGAGTCGGCGGTGACGATCCCCGCGTACAGCCACATGCCCGTCATGCAGAGAGCGCAGCCGACGGCGACCCGGACCGGCCGTACCGACGCGACCGTGTAGAGCGCCAGCATGGAGCCGAAGGTGCACACCACGGGCCAGAAGCCGAGGCTGACGTAGACGACCGAGGCGGTCTGCATGACGGCGAAGACCGCGACCGGCCACCGTCCGCGCAGGGCGACGGGCAGTTGCGCGAGCCCGATCAGCGCGTACGCCCGCGCGTCGAGCTGCGGCCAGCCCTGGGTGGGCGACTCCCGCCCGAGAAACACGGCCATCACGACCGTCATGCACGCGATGAGCGTGTCGACGGCGAGTGGGGGCGGGTTCCGCGGTCGCATCGGCGCAGCGTAACGCGGGGGCCGACGGGGGCGAGTCAATCGCCCGACGTACCGCGGAAGTTGTAGGAGATTCAACCGGGGGTGGGATTCGCGGACGGAGTCGGATCCCTACCTTCGAACCCGGGGGGAGGAGGCCCGCACCCACCGGGGGAGGTGCGGGCCGCTTCTCACGCGGAGGGCTAGCTCCTCATCGTGAAGTGCAGCGTGTCCTTCAGATAGGGGATCACCAGCCACGGCTTCGGCTGCGCCATCAGCGCCAGCAGCACGATCGCCAGCCCCAGCACCCCGTACGTCGCGATGTCCGTGAACCGCGACCGGACCGCCAGCATCCCCACGCTCGGCAGTATCCACCGCATCACGGCACCGGCCAGCAGCGCCGCCCCGATCAGCAGCGCGCCCACCCGGAACTGGTCCAGCGAGGTCAGCAGCAGCCCCACCCCGACGGTCGCCAGAACGACAAGCATCGGCCACTGCCGGGCGGGCGCCGGCAGATCCCCCGAGGCGGCCCGGCCGCCGCCCTCGGGCCGCGCGGTGTCCCGCGTGAACAGCGGGAAGCGGCGCGTGGCCCGCCGGGGCCGCCCCTGCGCGTCCGGGGCGCTGATCGCGTCGCGGACGGTCGGCTCGTCGTCGTGCGCCTGCTCAGCCGGCACTGCGCTCCGCCGCCTCGACCACATTGACGAGCAGCTGCGCCCTGGTCATCGGCCCGACACCGCCGGGGTTCGGGGAGAGCCACCCGGCGACCTCGGCGACTCCGGGGTGCACATCGCCGACGATCTTCCCGTCGGCGTTGCGGGAGACACCGACGTCGAGGACGGCGGCGCCCGGCTTGACGTCCTCGGGGCGGATCAGGTGCGGGGAGCCGGCGGCGGCGATGATGATGTCGGCGCGCTTCAGATGCGACGCGAGGTCCCGGGTGCCGGTGTGGCACTGGGTCACCGTGGCGTTCTCGCTGCGGCGGGTGAGCAGCAGCGGCATCGGGCGGCCGATGGTCACGCCCCGGCCCACGACCACGACCTCGGCGCCCTTGATCTCGACGCCGTACCGGCGCAGCAGGGTGAGCACGCCGTTGGGGGTGCAGGGCAGCGGTGCGGGCTCGCCGAGCACCAGCCGGCCGAGGTTCATGGGGTGCAGGCCGTCCGCGTCCTTGTGCGGGTCCATCAGTTCCAGGATGCGGTTCTCGTCGATGCCCTTGGGCAGCGGCAGCTGGACGATGTAGCCGGTGCAGGCGGGGTCGTCGTTGAGCTCGCGGACGACCGCCTCGATCTCCTCCTGGGTCGCGGTGGCCGGGAGTTCACGCTGGATGGAGGCGATGCCCACCTGCGCGCAGTCGCGGTGCTTGCCGGCGACGTACTTCTGGCTGCCGGGGTCGTCCCCGACGAGGATCGTGCCGAGGCCGGGCGTGACGCCCTTCTCCCTCAGGGCCGCCACGCGGGCGGTCAGATCGGACTTGATCGCGGCTGCGGTGGCCTTGCCATCGAGAATCTGGGCGGTCATGGCTCCATCCTCGCGGATGCCGGTCTCCCGGTTCCAGTCGGGTGTGCGGTCATGATCAATGATGTTGCACTTGCACAACACATCGCTAATCGGACTGGACAACAACCCGCACGTACTCAACGATGAGCGGCGCAGTATCGCGGTCCGGTGGGGGGCAAAACCGCTCAGTTCATGACGTACCTCCGTCCTTGTCCGCGTCGTCCCCGCAGGTCAAACGGAGGAACCCCGTCATGAGTTTCGGCGCGCCCAACAACCCCTACGGTCAGCCGCAGGACCCGCAGCAGGGTCAGCCCGGCTACGGCTACCCGCAGCAGCCCGGCTACCAGCAGGCCCCGCAGGGCGTGCCGCCGCAGCAGGGCTACGGATACCCCCAGCAGCCCGGCTACCCGCAGCAGGGCGGTTACGGCTACCCGCAGCAGGGTTACGGCGCCACGCCGCCGTACGCGAACTGGGGTCAGCGCTTCGGCGGCACGATCGTCGATGGCCTGGTCTTCCTGGTGCCGTACATCCTGGTGCTCTTCAGCAGCAAGGCCGCGGTGCTGGGCATCATCGGCGGGCTCGCGATCCTCGGCATCGCGATCTGGCAGCTGATCATGGAGGGCCGCACCGGCCAGACCATCGGCAAGAAGGCGCTGGGCATCCGCCTGGTCAAGGAGGCCACCGGTCAGCCGATCGGCGTCGGCATGGCCTTCGTCCGCCGTATCGCGCACATTCTGGACAGCCTCGCCTGCTACCTGGGCTGGCTGTGGCCAGCCTGGGACTCCAAGCGCCAGACGTTCGCCGACAAGGTCTGCGGCACGATCGTGATCCGCAGCAACTGAGCGCTCGCCGGTACCCCAAGGGCCGTGTCCCCGCGCAGGGGGGCACGGCCCTGGTGTTTGCGCTTCTCGTGCGGCGGCTCAGTGGAAGAAGTGCCGCGTCCCGGTGAAGTACATCGTCACGCCCGCCTTCTTCGCGGCCTCGACGACGAGTTCGTCACGGACCGAACCGCCCGGCTGCGCCACGGCCTTGACGCCGGCCGCGGTGAGGATCTCCAGGCCGTCGGGGAAGGGGAAGAAGGCGTCGGAGGCGGCGTACGAGCCGCGCGCCCGCTCCTCACCGGCCCGCTCGACGGCGAGCTTCGCGGAGTCGACGCGGTTGACCTGCCCCATGCCGACGCCGACCGAGGCGCCGTCCTTGGCGAGCAGGATGGCGTTGGACTTCACGGCCCGGCAGGCCTTCCAGGCGAAGGCGAGCTCGGCCAGCTCCCGCGGGCTGAGCGCCTCGCCGGTCGCGAGGGTCCAGTTGGCCGGGTCGTCGCCGTCGGCCTGGAGGCGGTCGGTGACCTGGAGCAGCACTCCGCCGTCGACGGGCTTGACCTCGACGGGGCTTGCGGGGGCACCCGGCGCCTTCAGGACGCGGATGTTCTTCTTCCTGGCGAGGGCTTCGAGCGCGCCGTCCTCGTAGTCGGGCGCGACGATGACCTCGGTGAAGATCTCGGCGACCTGCTCGGCCATCTCCCGGCTCACCGGCCGGTTGACCGCGATGACCCCGCCGAACGCGGACAGCGGGTCGCAGGCGTGGGCCTTGCGGTGCGCCTCCGCGACGTCCGAACCGACGGCGATGCCACAGGGGTTGGCGTGCTTGATGATCGCGACGCACGGCTCGTCGTGGTCGTACGCGGCACGGCGCGCGGCGTCCGTGTCCGTGTAGTTGTTGTACGACATCTCCTTGCCGTGCAGCTGCTCGGCCTTGGCGAGGCCGCCACCGCTCGCGTCGACGTACAGGGCGGCGGGCTGGTGCGGGTTCTCGCCGTAGCGCAGGGTGTTCTCGCGCTCCCAGGTGGCGCCGAGGAAGTCGGGGAACCGCGACTCGTCGACGGGCGCGTACTCGGAGGCGAACCAGCTCGCGACCGCCACGTCGTACGACGCCGTGTGCTGGAAGGCCTCCGCGGCGAGCCGCTTGCGGGTGGCCAGGTCGAAACCGCCGCCGGCGACCGCGGCGAGGACGTCGGCGTAGCGGGCGGGGCTGGTGACGACGGCGACCGAGGGGTGGTTCTTGGCGGCGGCGCGCACCATCGACGGACCGCCGATGTCGATCTGCTCCACGCACTCGTCGGGCGAGGCACCGGAGGCGACGGTCTCCCGGAACGGGTAGAGGTTGACGACCACGAGGTCGAACGGCTCGACACCCAGCTCTTCGAGCTGGCGCCGGTGGTCCTCCAGGCGCAGGTCGGCGAGGATGCCGGCGTGCACCCTGGGGTGCAGGGTCTTGACCCGGCCGTCCAGGCACTCCGGGAAGCCGGTGAGCTCCTCGACCTTGGTGACGGGGACGCCGGCGGCGGCGATACGGGAGGCGGTGGAGCCGGTGGAGACGAGCGCGACACCGGCGTCGTGCAGCCCGCGGGCGAGCTCTTCGAGCCCGGTCTTGTCGTAGACGCTGACGAGCGCGCGACGGATGGCCCGCTTGCCGCTCTCGGCCGTGACAGTGCTCTCGGCGGTCACTGGATAACTACCTTTCGTCCCTCAATGCGATAGCCGTTGCGGGCGATCCGCCCCACGACCTCGACGAGCAGCCTTCGCTCGACTTCCTTGATGCGCTCATGGAGAGCGCTCTCGTCGTCCTCGTCCCGGATCTCCACCACGCCCTGAGCGATGATCGGTCCGGTGTCGACGCCGTCGTCGACGAAGTGGACGGTGCAGCCGGTGACCCTGGCGCCGTACGCGAGCGCGTCCCGTACGCCGTGGGCCCCGGGGAAACTGGGCAGCAGGGCGGGGTGCGTGTTGACGGTGCGCCCGCCGAACCGCGCCAGGAACTCCTTCCCGACGATCTTCATGAACCCGGCGGAGACCACGAGGTCGGGCTCGTGCGCGGCCACGGCACCGGCCAGCGCGCGGTCCCACTCCTCCCGGGTCCCGAAGTCCTTCACCCTGGTCACGAAGGTCGGGATCCCGGCCCGCTCGGCACGCGCGAGCCCCTCGATGCCGGCACGGTCGGCACCCACGGCGACGACCTCGGCGCCGTAGGCCTCGGCGCCGTTCTCCGCGATCGCGTCGAGGAGCGCCTGGAGGTTGGTGCCGGATCCGGAGACCAGCACGACGAGGCGCTTGGCCACGGGCTTGGCGGCCACGGTGGGGCCCTTTCTCGGGGGAGCGTCGGTACGGCGGCCGGACTCGCATCCGCTTTGTACATTCGTACGAGTGCTTCACGCCCCGGGATACGGGGAAGTCTACGAAGCGGCCGACCGTCAGCAACGATACCGGCACACCGGGCGGCCCCCACGGGACGGGGGCGTGGCCGGAAGGTAGCGTCTGGGAGGTACCGAGACGGGAACGCGTCCGGGACACGGTGCGTTCACGAGGTAGGCGGCCGTCTCGGCCGCCGTGCCGATCAGCCGCAGCCGGTCCGCCGTGTCCGGCCGCATCCGCCCGTACCCGCCCGTATCCGTGTCCAGCCGCTCCATCAGCTCTGTTCTGTTCATCTCGATCTAGGGGAAGACGCTCATTTGATGCCGGACCGCAGCCTGGGACTTCACGTGCTCCCCCCGCAGTCGGTACAGGAGGGGACGCGTCCCGCCGTGCTGTTGCGGGAGCGGCCGGCCTCGCCGCCGGACGCGCCCTCGGACCGGCCGAAGGGCGACCAGCAGGACGACAACCCCTTCGCCCCGCCGCCGGAGGGCACGCCGGACACGCCCTGGCGGCCGCGCCGCCCGGCCGGTGACGACGATCAGCGGGCGCCCTGGGGCAGTCAGTGGAGCGACCGCCAGCCCGGCCGGCAGTCCGGCGGCTTCGGCGACCGCCCCGACGGCGGCCCTGGCGGCGGCCCTGGCGGCGGCCAGAACGGCCCCGGCGGCCCCGGCATGCGCTTCGACCCCACCGACCCGGCCCAGCGGCGGGCCCGGTACGCCCTGCTGTGCGGCATGTGGGCCTTCCTCTTCGCGCTCTTCAGCTGGCCGTACGTGGCGCTGCTGCTCGGCGCCCTGGCCCTCTACTGGGGCGTCAGCGCGCTCCGCGCCAAGCCCCGCACCCCCGAGGAGGCGACCACCGGCCGTCCCCAGACGACGGCGGCGGTCAGCGGCCTGGTCACGGCGGCCCTGGCGCTGGCGCTGGTGGCGGCCAACTTCACGGCCCAGATGGTCTACCGCGACTACTACACCTGCGTCACGGACGCCCTCACCAGCGAGGCCAAGCAGTCCTGCGACCACCTGCTGCCGCAGGAGCTGCGGGGGGTCCTGGGGAGCGGCAACAGCTGACGGAAGGGGGCCGCGCCGGGAGGTTCAGGGGCCGTCGGTGTCCTCGGCCGGCTCGGACAGCTTCCGCAACGCGGTCCAGCGGGCCTGGTGCGCCGCCTCGTCCTCCCAGGAGCCGGGCAGCGCCTCGTGCGGCTCGGCCGGCAGCGCCTCGTAGCGCTCGGAGGTGTCGCCGTCGGCGGGATCGGGGAGCAGCCCGGCCACGATGATCGAGGCCGGGGCGGAGGGGGGCGCCCAGGCGGAATCCGCAACCGAGGCCGAGACCGACGGCGAGTCCGAGGCCGAGGCCGAGGCCGACGGCGTATGGCTTCCCTGCTCCTTCCCTCTCTCCTTCTCCGCCGCCTGGGACTCCCCCGGCTTGCTTGTGGCGAACCCGAGCCATGCGGCGAGCGAGGCGGCGCCCTCCTTTCGCCATGCCCGCAGCCCGACGGCCCCCGGCACGCCCACCGCGAGGAGCCAGGCGCCGGTCGCCATGCCCGTCTGCCACCAGACCGGGCCGAAGCGGGTGAGCGCGGCGACGCCCAGCGGGCCGCCGGCCAGCCCGGCCAGCGTCGCGAGCAGCAGGGCGCACAGCAGCGCCGCCAGTGCCGCCACCCCGGCCGTGCGCCCGGCCGGCCAGTCCCGCCGGGCCGCCCGCGCCGCCACGAACCACGCCACCGTCACCCCGGCGGCCACCGGCACCACCCCGGCCAGCCAGTGCGCCGGCGTTCCGGGGCCGTGCTGCGGCACGGCCGCCAGCAGCGGGAAGGGCGGGAGCAGCGGTGCCGGATCCGAGGCCAGAGGGTTCACGAGATGCCCGGCGCCGAGCGCGAAGCCGGGGCCCACGGCGTACGACGCCGACCACACCGCCGCGTTCGGGATCAGCGAGAGACAGAGGAACAGGACCGCGCACCGGCCCGACCAGCCCTCCGTCAGCTGCAGGAACGACGCCCGCGCCGCGTCGCCGTGGCCCACCAGCGACACCGCGAGCAGCAGCGTGCCGCCCCCGAAGAACACGGCCGTCCCGGCCAGGGACGCGCGCAGGGCCGTACCCCACCGCCCCCGGGTGTCGCGTCCGAGCGGCCGCCGTACCGAGCCCGGCAGCAGCGCCACCAGGTTCAGCAGTGGTTCGCGCGGACGGCCGTACGCCGTCCACACGCCCGCGCCCGCCGCGCACGCCGCGAGCAGGGGCAGACACACCGCCGCCGACGGCCACTGGGGCCGCAGTTCGCCGCCGGACGCGTACAGCGCGGCGCAGCCGCCGACGCCGAGGTAGCCGGCGACGACGCCGGTCCAGGCGGTGCGGGCGCGGACCGGCGGCGGTGCCTCGGCGTCGGCGTCGTCCGGCGCGTCCACCGCGTCCCGGGCGCCCCGGTACACCAGCAGCGCCGGCACCACGAGCAGCAGCAACGGCGTCACCCCGATTGGTGCCGGAACCCCGGACAGCGTGTCGGTGCGGACCAGTCCGACGCCGTGGGCGAGCAGCCACAGCGCCGCCGCGATGTGCATGGCGCCGCCCGGACCGCTGTCGGGGTACGGCGAGCTGACCCACAGCGCGATCGTCAGTACGGCGAAGGAGCCCAGGCCGAGCCCGGCCGCGAGCGCACCGGCCGCCAGGCTCGCGGCCAGCCCCGGGGAACGGTCGCGCACCCGGCTGAGCAGCCGCGACAACGACGATCGGCGGGACATCAGCGACGGTCGGCGGGACGGCGACGACGGTCGGCGGGCGGTCATCCGAATCACGACCGTCATGTTCCCAACGACACGCGCTTTCTCGTCGTAACCGACGAACAGCCGAAGTGTCGCCCAATATATGTTTATGTGCTTTTTCGAAGGGAGGTGCGCCCGATGACACAGAGCCCTGCCCTGACGCCCGCTCAGGCCTTCGACGCGCTCTACGCGTTCTGCGCCCCGGCCCTGGTACGGCAGGCCTACCTGCTCAGCGGCAGCCGGGAGCTGGCGCAGGAGGCGGTCGAACGGGCCTTCCAACTCGCCTGGCAGAACTGGCCGCAGGTGGCCCGGGACCGGGACCCGGCCGGCTGGGTGCGGGCGGTGGCGCACGAGTGCGCGCTCTCCCCCTGGCACCGCTTCCGGCTGCGCCACCGCCACCCCGAACCCCCGTCGACCGACGCGGCCGACCGCGCCCTGCTGGACGCGCTGCTGAAACTGCCGCCCACCTACCGGCGCACGCTCCTGCTGTACGACGGCATCGGCCTCGACCTGCCGGAGACCGCGGCGGAGACGGAGGCGAGCACGCCGGCGGCGGCCGGCCGGCTGACCCGCGCGCGGCGGCTGGTCGCCGACCGGGTGCCGGAACTCGCCGACCCCGCCGCGCTGCACCGGCGGCTCGCCGAACTGGCCTCGACGGAGCGGCTGCGGGCGGCCCAGCCGCCCACCGTGCGGACGTACGCCGAACGGCGGACCCGTTTCTGGACCCGGTCCGCGCTCGCCTTCACGGCGACGATCATCGCGGCGACGACGCTCACGCTGCGGACGGCGCCGACGCACTACGAGGCACCGATCGGCCCGGCCCAGGCGATCAGCGGGGTACCGGCGGAGGTGGGGATGGGGCCGTTGTCGGCGGGGGAGCGGGCGTTGCAGACGAAACTTCGCGGGGCGGCCGAGAACGGGCCGGAGAGGCTGGTGCCGGTGGCGAGGTAAACCGTCGGGATCGGAACCGGTGACGAGGCAGGCCGTCGGGTGCGGGACGGTGGGGGCTGATCGCGCAGTTCCCCGCGCCCCTGACGGGGCGCTTCGCTCGCCGCTTCTTTCCAGCCGCGGGCAGTCGTGCCGCTGGGGCGGCACGAGTGGGCGCGGGCGGCGCTCGTTCAGCGTAGCCGGCGCAAACGCCGGGAGGCCCGCCCCCACCCCGGGGAACGGGCCTACCGGCGTTCAGTCGACCGGCGTCGAGAACGACGCTCAGCCGGCGAGGATCTCGCGCGCCAGCTTCGCCGTCTCCGTCGGGGTCTTGCCGACCTTGACGCCCGCGGCCTCCAGGGCCTCCTTCTTCGCCTGGGCGGTGCCCGACGAACCGGAGACGATGGCGCCGGCGTGGCCCATGGTCTTGCCCTCGGGCGCGGTGAAGCCCGCGACGTAACCGACGACCGGCTTGGTCACGTTCTTCGCGATGAAGTCCGCGGCCCGCTCCTCGGCGTCGCCGCCGATCTCACCGATCATGACGATCAGGTCGGTGTCGGGGTCGGCCTCGAACGCGGCGAGCGCGTCGATGTGCGTGGTGCCGATGATCGGGTCGCCACCGATGCCGACGGCGGTCGAGAAGCCGATGTCACGCAGCTCGTACATCATCTGGTACGTCAGCGTGCCGGACTTCGAGACCAGGCCGATACGGCCCGGCTTGGTGATGTCGCCCGGGATGATGCCGACGTTGGACTGACCGACGGTGATGATGCCGGGGCAGTTCGGGCCGATGATCCGGGTCTTGTTGCCCTTCTTGCCGGCGTACGCCCAGAACGACGCCGAGTCGTGCACGGCGATGCCCTCGGTGATCACGACGGCCAGCGGGATCTCGGCGTCGATGGCCTCGACGACCGCGTCCTTGGTGAACTTCTCCGGCACGAAGATGACGGAGACGTTGGCGCCGGTGGCCTCGACGGCCTCCTTGACGGTGCCGAAGACCGGTACCTCGGTGCCGTCGAAGTCGACCTTCTGACCGGCCTTGCGCGGGTTCACGCCGCCCACGACGTTGGTGCCGTCACCCAGCATGAGCTTGGTGTGCTTCATGCCAGTGGCGCCGGTCATGCCCTGGACGATGACCTTGCTGTCCTTGTTGAGCCAGATAGCCATGGTGTGTTGTGTCCTCGTCCTGAGTGCTTACTTTGCGGCGTGGGCCAGCTCGGCGGCCTTGTCGGCCGCGCCGTCCATGGTGTCGACGCGCTGCACCAGCGGGTGGTTGGCGTCGGTGAGGATCTTGCGGCCCAGCTCGGCGTTGTTGCCGTCGAGGCGGACGACGAGCGGCTTGGAGACGTCCTCGCCACGGTCCTCCAGGAGCTTCAGGGCCTGCACGATGCCGTTGGCGACCTCGTCGCAGGCGGTGATGCCACCGAAGACGTTCACGAACACGGACTTGACGTCCGGGTCGCCCAGGATGATCTCCAGGCCGTTCGCCATGACCTGGGCGGAGGCGCCACCGCCGATGTCCAGGAAGTTGGCCGGCTTCACGCCACCGTGGTTCTCACCGGCGTACGCGACGACGTCCAGGGTGCTCATGACGAGACCGGCGCCGTTGCCGATGATGCCGACCTCACCGTCGAGCTTGACGTAGTTGAGGTTCTTCTCCTTGGCGGCGGCCTCAAGGGGGTTGGCCGCGGCCTTGTCGTGCAGCTCGTCCCAGTCGTGACGGAACTCGGCGTTGTCGTCGAGCGACACCTTGCCGTCCAGGGCGATGACGTCACCGGAGGCGACCTTCGCGAGCGGGTTGACCTCGACGAGGAGGGCGTCCTCCTTGATGAAGGTGTCCCACAGCGTGACGAGGACGTTCGCGACCTGGTCCGCGACCTCGGCCGGGAACTTCGCCGCGGCGACGATCTCCTTGGCCTTGGCCAGGTCCACACCGTCGATCGCGTCGATCGGCGTCTGGGCGACGGCCTCGGGGCGGGTGGCCGCCACCTCCTCGATCTCCATGCCGCCCTCGACGGAGGCGATGGAGAGGAAGGTGCGGTTGGCACGGTCGAGGAGGAAGGAGACGTAGTACTCCTCGACGATCTCCGGGGCGGTCTCGGCGATCATCACCTTGTGGACCGTGTGGCCCTTGATGTCCATGCCGAGGATGTCCGTCGCACGGGCGACGGCCTCGTCCGCGGAGGCGGCCAGCTTGACGCCACCGGCCTTGCCGCGACCACCGACCTTCACCTGCGCCTTGACGACGGACTTGCCGCCCAGCCGCTCGGTGATCTCGCGCGCCGCCTCAGGCGTGTCGATGACTTCACCGGCCAGCACCGGTACATCGTGCTTGGCGAAGAGGTCCCTCGCCTGGTACTCGAACAGGTCCACGCGCTTCCGTCCCTATCAGTGATCTCGCGGTTCGTTGGATGCGTGGGCGTGCCGCGAAGGGCAACGTGACGTCCGCATGTGTCACAAGGGGGGCGCACACGGTGTCCGAGCGCGCGGCATGTCCGTCTCGCAGATTATCGCCGCTCGCTGGGGGTCTCTAAATCGGGAGTCACACCTGAGCGGTGATACCTGTCACATGATGCCGGTTGTCCAGGGTTTTCGTGGCACGGCGTGCCGCCTTGCGGGCGAAGTGCGAGGCCTCACCGGGCTGGGGTTGGCCCGGTGAGGCCTCAGGCCCCTCTCGGGGTGGGCGGCCGGTCCCCGTCCCATGGGGGACCGGCCGGCCCGTACCGGGGAGTGGCAGTCCGGCCGGACCGACGGCGTTCGGCCGTCCGGGCGCCACCCCCCGGAGTCAGACGGAGCAGGCCCTGGCGTCCTCAGGACCGCCGGCGCACTCCATACCCACGGCACCGTCGGCGACCGGCCCGGCACCCTGCGCGACCGTCGGCGCGAAGGAGGCGAGGGGGCCGAAGAGGTGGTCGACGTCGTCCCGGGGGACGACCGGGAAGGTGCTGCCCGTGGCGGTGGTCGTGGTGGTCGCGGTGGTGGTGGCGCTCGCGGTGACCTCGTCGACCGCGCGGGGGACGGCGTGCGCGGTCCACGCGACGGGGGCCGCGGGAGCGCCGTGGGCGCCGTGGCTCGCCGCCTCCTCCCCGGCCCTGCCGCTCTCCCTCGCCTTTGCGGCCCGGGCCGCCTGGGCGCCCCTGATGGCCTCGGCGGCCCTGATCCTGGTGGCGATGCGGCCCGTCCGGCCGGTGACGGCCTCCGGCGCGGCGGCGGGCGTGAAAACGGATCGGCGGATGTTCTTCTTCATGCGTACGTCAGTCCTTCGAGGCTCCGGCGCGTGCGGGACACGGACGCGGACGCGGAACCGGGAGGCTTCCGGGGGGGGTGCCGGAAGCGCGGCTGGGGACATGCGGGCGGACCTGTTCCGCCCCCGCGCGGCAGGTCTGTGGCGGGGAAGGTGGTCGCCGGTCCTAGCCGGGGAAGAGGGGGATGTCCCGGTACCTGTCCCGGGTCCCGGCCGCGTCGAGGCGCGCGGCGGCACCGGGCACGAGCCTGAGCGGCGCCCGGTCGGCGAAGGTCACGGCATGCGCGTCACCGTGCCGGAAGGGGCCGCCGTCGACGGCCGGCTTGCCCAGCGCGCCGTCCGGGTCTCCGCTGGGCGCGGGGTGGGCGGGAGCGTCCACGGCACGGGCGGCGGCACGGCGGCCGTCGCTGTGCGTCGCCTTGCCGGGCGTGAAGGGTACGACGGTGATCCGCGGCCCGTACGACACGGCGGTGGCCGCCACCGCTTCCGCTCGTGCTTGCGTACGGGGCTTCTCGTGACCGGCGTCGTGCGTGACCGGCGTCCGCGGCTGGGCGGGGCTGGGCGCCGGCGTCACCGGGGCCGGTGCCGACTCGACCGGCGGCTCGGAGACGACGGGAAGCTCCGGCACCTGCACCACCGGCACGGCGGGCAGTTCCGTCACCTGCCGTACCGTCTCGGTGAGCGTCTCGGTCAGGGCCGTGGTGACGGGAGAGGTCACGGTCGCGGTCGCGGTCACCGTGTCGCTCAGTGTGCCGGTCACCGTGTCGGTCACGGACCGGACGACGCTGTGGACGCTGTCCACGACATGCGCCGCCGGCACGGCCGCGGTGACGGGCTTTCGCGCCACCCCCGGCACCCGGTGGGGCGTCACCACGTCCCGCAGCGGCACCTTCTGGGCCACGACCGATGTCAACGACCCGGTCGCGGGCACCCCCTCGGCCGCCTGCGCCCGCGGCCCGCAGAGGAAGCCGAGCGCGAGCAGTCCGCCGACCAGCAGCGCCAGTTGCAGCGCACGCCGTCGCGGCGCCGTACGCAAGACGCGCACGGCCGCACCGGACAGAACTGCTGGCGAGGTCAAGACGGGGAGGATCCTCCCGTGCGGCGGAACAGAGCAGAGGTGGCTCAACGGCGTGAAGGCCGGTGAAAGACCAGTGGAGACTTCGATCCTTGCACGGCACTCCCGAGGGTGCGCAAGCCCCCCGTTACCGATGGGTAGTCATGTCCCTTTTGACGGCCGTGCCGGACATCGCCGAGTCGACAAGTCGCCCTCCGGCCGCGGTCGTCACACGGTGTCCGGCACCGGGATCGGCCGCTTCTCGATCGCCGCCGCCATCACCTCGGGGAAGAGGTCCGGTGTGCACGCGAACGCCGGTGCGCCCAGCGCGGCGAGCGCCGCCGCGTGCTCCCGGTCGTACGCCGGCGCCCCCTCGTCCGACAACGCGAGCAGCGCCACGAACTGCACTCCCGCCGCCTTCATCGCCGCGACCCGCTTCAGCATCTCGTTGCGTATCCCGCCCTCGTACAGGTCGCTGATGAGGACGACGACGGTCTCCGCAGGCCGGGTGATCTGCGACTGGCAGTACGCCAGCGCCCGGTTGATGTCCGTACCGCCGCCGAGCTGGGTGCCGAACAGGACGTCCACCGGGTCGTCGAGCTGGTCGGTGAGGTCGACCACCGCGGTGTCGAAGACGACGAGCCGGGTGTCGATCGACCGCATGGACGCCAGCACCGCACCGAACACCGAGGCGTACACCACCGACGCGGCCATCGAACCGGACTGGTCGATGCAGAGCACCACCTCCTTCTTCACCGACTGCGACGCCCGCCCGTAGCCGACGAGCCGCTCCGGCACGATCGTCCGGTACTCGGGCAGGTAGTGCTTGAGGTTGGCCGCGATGGTGCGGTTCCAGTCGATGTCGTGGTGGCGCGGCCGGCTGACGCGGGCGCTGCGGTCGAGGGCGCCGGTGAGGGTGGCCCGGGTGCGGGTGGCCAGCCGCTTCTCCAGGTCCTCCACGACCTTGCGGACGACCGCCCGTGCCGTCTCCTTCGTCGTCTCCGGCATCGCCTTGTTGAGGGAGAGCAGGGTGCCGACCAGGTGCACGTCCGCCTCCACCGCCTCCAGCATCTCCGGTTCGAGCAGCAGCGAGGCGAGCCCGAGCCGGTCGATGGCGTCCCGCTGCATGACCTGGACGACGGAGGACGGGAAGTACGTCCGGATGTCGCCGAGCCAGCGTGCCACCGACGGCGCCGACGCCCCGAGCCCCGCCGAACGCTCCCGCCCCGACTGGGGTCTGTCCCCCTTCCCGTACAGCGCGGCCAGCGTGCCGTCCATCGCCGCGTCCCGCCCCGACAGCGCGCACCCGGTGCCGTCGGCGCCGTCGCCCCCCAGCACCAGCCGCCACCGCCGCAGCCGCTCCAGCGCGGGCTCGCCGCTGCCGGCACCGGTGTCCGTCGCGTCCGTGGCCGTCGTGGTCATCTTCCCGCCCCCACAAGGTCGTTGTCCGGTTCCCTCTCATCGAGGCCGAGCAGCAGGCGCAGTACGGGCAGTACGGCGTCGCCGCGCTCGGTGTCCGCCTCGGTGCCGAAACCCGGTGTCCCGTCGGCCTGTCCGGCCCCCTGGGGCCGCTCCCCCGGGCCACGGCGCACGAGTTCGCCGATCGTCCGGCGCACCCCCGGCTCGTACACCGAGAACGTCCGCCGCAGCAACGGCAGCACGTCCGTGAACGCCTCCGCCGGTACCCCGGTCAGCCAGGCGTCGACCAGGCCGAGCAGCCGTTCGTCGTGCACCAGCAGCATCCCGCCCCCGCCGCTCCCGCCGACGAACCCCTCGATCCAGGCGGCCGCGTCCGCCGGTGGGGTTCCCGGCGAGAGCACCAGCCCCATCAGCCGGGCCGCCTCCTGGGGCCCCAGCTCTCCCTCGTCCAGCAGGATCCGCACGGCCCGCCCCCGCAGCACCCCGGGCACGCTGTCCCGCCCGGCCAGCGTGCGCAGCACGGCCCGCCAGCGATGACGGAGGTCACGGTGAGCGGGGTCGCCCTCCGTCGCCGTCCCACCCAGCAGCCCCACCGCCGTGTGCACCGCGTCCACATGGCCGCGCATCTCCTCCGCGGCGTCCGCGTCGAGGGCGGTGCAGGCCGGCGGGAGTCCGACGAAGACCCGCTCGGCGAGGCCCGCGGCGACCTCTGCGAGCGCCCGGGTGTCGGTGCCCCGGACGTCGCCGTAGCGCAGGGAGCGGACCAGGGCCGGCAGAGCCTGGGCGAGATGGCCGACGTCCGTGTCCAGCGCGGCCCGGTCGGCGAGTGCCCGCATCACCACCGGCAGCGCGTCCGGCAGTCCGGCGAGCAGGCAGTGCTCGGCGAGTCCGGTGACCTCGGCGAGGGCGCTCGCGTGCACCGCGTCGGCCTCGGCCCTGGCCGTCGCCGCGCCCTCGACGGTCGTCCCCCACACCCCGGCCTCGGCCACCCGCACCGACAGCTCCGGCTCCCAGCACAGCCGCCACGTCTCCCGGAACGTGCCCGTGCTCCCCCGCGCCCGCCCCGGCTCGCCCCAGCCGACGCCGAGCAGCCGCAACCGGTGCAGCAGCCGGCTGCGCCCGGCGTCGGTCTCCTTGCGCAGGTCGAGCTCCAGCTCCCGCTCCAGCGCCTCCGGCCTGAGCCTGAGCCGGCGCTGCTCCCGGGCCAGGTCCCGCTGCAACGGCACCGCGGGCGCCGCCTCCGGCACCTCCCCCAGCACGTCTCCGACCACCAGCCGGTCGTGCACCAGCGCCAGCGGAACGTCCGAGCCCTCGCACAGCACCGCCCGCACCGCGTCGGTCGTCTCGCCGAGACCGGGCAGTGGGCGGCCGCGCATCACGGCCAGCGTCTCGGCCAGCCGTACCGCCTCGATGACATGGGCCGAGGAGACGATCCGGTCCTCCTCGCGCAGCAGTCCGGCCACCTTGGTGAGCCACCGCTCCACCGGCCGGTCCGGGGCACGGAACAGATGCCCGTACCAGCCCGGCGAGTCGATGCCGGCGCCGTATCCGCTCGCCCGGGCCAGCCGGCGGTTCGTCCACGGCACCCAGGTCATGTCCGTCCTGACCTTGGGCAGCCCTTTCAGCAGTTCCCGGTCGGCGGCGACGGTGGTCTTCGCGCGCAGCGCCGGCACGTGCCACGCCCCGCACACCACCGCGACCTGCTCCCCGAACTCCCGCTGCGCGGCCCGCAGCCGGAGCCGCATGTGCGCCTCCCGCACGGGATCCCGGTCGCGGCCGCCGCTCCCGTACGTCTCCCGCAGTGCCGCCATCGCCTCCGCCACCGCGGCGAACGGCGCGAACACGTCTCGCTCCCCGGCCCCGCCCCGGTGCTCGACCACGTCCTCCCACCAGCGCTCGGGATCGTCGTGCCCGGCGGCCTCGGCGAGGGCGGCGAGAGGGTCGACGCGCATCCGCTGCCCGGCGGCGGATTCGTCAGCCGTGGTGCCGGGGGCCGTGGCCGCTTCCTCCTCCTCTTTCTCCTCCGCTTCCTCCTCCTCTTTCTCCTCCGTTTTCTCCCAGGCCAGCGTGTGTGTGGCCGGCAGGTCGATGAAGCGGGCCGGGACCTCGTGCTCCAGGGCCCAGCGGACCGCCACCCACTCGGGGCTGAAGTCGGCCAGCGGCCAGAACGCCGAGCGGCCGGGCTCGTCCACGGCATGGGCGAGGAGCGCGACCGGCGGCCGCATCTCCGGGTCCGCGGCCAGCGGGATCAGCGTGTCGGCCTCGGGCGGCCCCTCGATCAGCACCACCCGTGGCCGGGCGGCCTCCAGCGCGGCCCGCACCGCCCGCGCGGAGCCGGGTCCGTGGTGCCGTACCCCCAGCAGCAGCGGCCCCGGGCCGGGCGACCGCCGCCACTCGGTGTCGTCGCTCATGCGCTCACCTCGCGGCAGGCCCGGTAGAAGTCCTTCCAGCCGTCCCGCTCGCGCACGACCGTCTCCAGGTACTCCTGCCAGATGACCCGGTCGGCGGCCGGGTCACGGACGACCGCCCCGAGGATGCCGGCCGCGACGTCGCCGGCCCGCAGCACGCCGTCCCCGAAGTGGGCCGCCAGGGCGAGGCCGCCCGTGACGACGGAGATCGCCTCGGCCGTGGAGAGCGTGCCGCTCGGCGACTTGAGCTTGGTGCGGCCGTCGGCGGTGACACCGTCGCGCAGCTCGCGGAAGACGGTGACGACACGGCGGATCTCCTCGATGCCGTCCGGCACGGCCGGCAGGTCCAGGGAGCGGCCGAGCTGGTCGACGCGGCGCGCCACGATGTCGACCTCGGCGTCCGGGCTCTCCGGCAGTGGCAGGACCACCGTGTTGAAGCGGCGGCGCAGGGCGCTGGAGAGCTCGTTGACGCCCCGGTCGCGGTCGTTGGCGGTGGCGATCAGGTTGAAGCCGCGGACCGCCTGCACCTCCTGGCCCAGCTCGGGGATCGGCAGGGTCTTCTCCGACAGGATCGTGATCAGCGTGTCCTGCACGTCGGCCGGGATCCGGGTGAGCTCCTCGACTCTCGCCGTCATCCCCTCCGCCATCGCGCGCATGACCGGGCTCGGCACCAGGGCGTCCCGGCTCGGGCCGTGGGCCAGCAGCTGCGCGTAGTTCCAGCCGTAGCGGATCGCCTCCTCCGGGGTGCCGGCCGTGCCCTGCACGAGCAGGGTCGAGTCGCCGCTGACGGCGGCCGCCAGATGCTCGGAGACCCAGGTCTTGGCGGTGCCGGGCACGCCGAGCAGGAGCAGGGCGCGGTCGGTGGCGAGGGTGGTGACGGCGACCTCGACGATGCGGCGCGGGCCGATGTACTTCGGCGTGATCACCGTGCCGTCCGGCAGTGTGCCGCCGAGCAGGTAGGTGGCCACCGCCCACGGCGACAGCTTCCAGCGGGCCGGGCGCGGCCGGTCGTCCTGCGCGGCCAGCGCCGCGAGTTCGGCGGCGAAGGCATGCTCGGCGTGCGGTCGCAGCGCACTCTCGATGGTCGTCGGATCGGTCGGTTCCACGGACACAGTCATGGCTGAGGCCCCCTCCAGCTCGGCCGGTTCGGATCTGGTGTCCACCGTGCACCACGCCACTGACAATCGCTCTGACCTGCACAAACACTCTCGCCGGGGCGATTGTCAGTGCCGGGATCTACCTTCGATGGCATGACTCAGCAGGGGGTGCGCTGGAGTGCGGACCAGGTGCTGGCCCTGGCGCCTGACACCGCGTCACGCAAGGCGGGAAGCAGACTCGGAGCGGCGGGGCCGTGGTCCGGGGCGGGGAGTTGCGAGGAGGGGACGGTATGGGGCCTGTGCAAGGGCAGCGGCAGCAAGCCGTACCAGACGATCGTCGACATCGCGGATCCTGCGGGTGCCGCGTACAAGTGCAGTTGTCCGAGCCGGAAGTTCCCGTGCAAGCACGCCCTCGGCCTGCTCCTGCTGTGGGCGGGCGGCGACGACGCGGTGCCGACGGTTGCACAGCCGCCGGACTGGGCCGAGCAGTGGCTCGCGGGCAGACGCAAGCGTGCGGAGGACAAACGACCGGCGGGTGGTGGGAGTTCCGCGGCCGCCGCTGATCCCGAGGCGGCCCGGCGGCGGGCGGAGAAGCGGGCCGAGCGGGTCACGGCGGGCGCGACGGAGCTGGAGCAGCGCCTGTCCGACCTGCTGCGCGGCGGCCTGGCCGCGGCCGAGCAGGCGGGATACGGGTTGTGGGAGGAGACGGCGGCCCGCATGGTCGACGCGCAGGCCCCCGGACTCGCGGCGCGGGTACGCGAGTTGGGGGCGATACCGGGCTCGGGTCCGGGCTGGCCGGTGCGGCTGCTGGAGGAGTGCGCGCTGCTGCATCTCCTCGACCAGGGCTGGCTGCGCCGCGACCGGCTCCCGGCGGACCTCGCGGCCACGGTCCGCTCCCGTGTCGGCCTGCCCGCCCCGGCGGACGGCCCGCCGGTACGCGACCGCTGGCTGGTCCTCGCCCAGTACGACACGTCGGACGCGAAGCTGACGACCCGCCGGATCTGGCTGCACGGCGCCGACTCGGGCCGTACGGCACTGGTCCTCTCCTACGGCGCGGCCGGCCGCGCCCCCGAGCTTTCACTGCCGGTCGGGCTCGCCCTGGAGGCGGAGCTGTCCGCCTATCCGGGCGCGGGCCGGCACCGGGCGGCGCTGGGCGAGCGGTTCACCGCACCGGCACCCCTGCCGATACGGCCGCCGGGCGTGCCGACGGCACAGGCGGCGGCCCGGTACGGGGAGGCGCTGCGCGACGACCCGTGGCTGGAGTCGGTACCGGTGACACTGGACCGGGTCGTGCCCGTCCCGGACGGCGACTCCTGGCAACTGGCGGACGCGGACGGCGAGTCGGCGCTGCCCCTGGCGGCCGCCGCCCGCTCCGGGCCGGGCCTGTGGCGGCTGGTCGCGCTGTCGGGCGGCGCCCCCGTCACGGTCTTCGGCGAGTGCGGCCACCGCGGCTTCACCCCGCTGACGGCCTGGCCGGAGAGAGCGGGCGAGGCGGTGCCGCTGTGCTGACCCGGCCGGCCTCCGCCCCGGCCCGGCACCACCGCCCCGTACCCGAACCGACTCGTACGACCCGCGGAACTCGCGTGACTCGCGGCATTGGCGGAACTCGCGGAACTCGCAGCACCCATAGGACTCGCGGAACTCGCAGAACTCACGGAAAGGAGACCCCGTGACCGCTTGGGAGGATCTCGTCACCACGGCCCTGCTGGGCACGGACCGGCGTCCGCCCGCGACCGGCGCACCCGGCCGCGAGGCTCCGGTGGCCCTGCTGGACGAGGCGGCCGTGGCGACCGTACGGCGACGGGCCGGGTTGCGTCCGGCACCGGCCGCGCGCCGCCCCGCACCGGCCCCCGAGGATCCGCGTCCCGCGCCGCCGGCCGCCGCGGCACGCAGGCTGGCGATGCTGCTGGCCGACCGTCCCGGCACCCCGTCCGGCGGCCGCCGGGGCACCTCGCCCGACCTGATGGAGCTGCTGCCCCAGTGGCTCGCGGCGGCCAACGCGCGTGGGTTCGCGGCACCCCCGCAGACGCTGCCCGCGCTGCTGGACGCGGCCCGGGGCCGTACCGACCTGCGGCCCGCCGCGCTGGCCTTCGCCGGACCGCGCGCCCTGTGGCTGGCGCGGCTCAACCAGGACTGGCGGTTCGCCCTGCGCGCGGCCCCGGGCGGCGGCGCGAGCCTGCCCGGCCCGGAGGACACCGACGCGATACGGGAGTTGTGGCAGGAGGGGCTGTTCGCCGAGCGGGTCGCGCTGTTGTCCGCACTACGGGCCCGTGCGCCCGAGGCGGCACGCGAGCTGCTGGCCGGGACCTGGGCGACGGAGCGGGCCGAGGACCGGCTGATGTTCCTCGACTCGCTGCGCACGGGGCTGGCCGACGGGGACGAGCCGTTTCTGGAGCAGGCCTTGTCGGACCGGAGCCGTAACGTGCGGACGACGGCGGCGGAGCTGCTGTCCGCGCTGCCCGGCTCGGCGCTCGCCGGGCGGATGGCGGTGCGGGCCGGGGCCTGCGTGGCGGTCGACCACACCGGGGACGGGCCGGCGATCGCGGTGGAGGCACCCCCGGAGTGTGACCCGGGGATGGAGCGGGACGGCGTCGTGGCCAAGCCACCGGCCGGGCGCGGTGAACGGTCCTGGTGGCTGGGCCAGTTGGTGGAGGCGGCCCCGCTCGCCGCGTGGCCGGCCCGGCTCGGTGGCCGTACGCCCGGGGAGATCGTGGCGTTGCCGGTGGCGGACGGCTGGCGGGGCGAGCTCCACGCGGCCTGGTGCCGGGCCGCCGTACGGCAGCGGGACGCCGAGTGGGCGAGAGCGCTGCTGGGGGTTCCGGCGGCACCGGAGGCGGGCGGTCCGGGCGCGGTGTCCCTGGCCGAGCGCGCCAAGCTGCTGGGCACACTGGAGAGCGGGGAGCGGGCCGGCTGGGTGGCCGGCTTCATCGCCGCGCACGGTCTGTCGGAGGCGTTCCAGCTGCTCGGCGTGTGCGCCGTACCGTGGTCCGCGCCGCTCGGCCGGTCCGTGGTGGACGCCCTCGACATCGCGCGGGACGCGGGGAGTTACCCGTGGAGCTTCAGCGGGGTGATGGGCCTGGCCGAGCGCTGCCTGGATCCCGCGGAAGCCGGCCGCCTGGACGCGCTCCTCGCGATACCGGACGAACGGGAGGACGCGTCACCGGGCGCCGGCGGCTACTGGGCGGAGGCGTTCCAGCGCCTGGTGACAACGCTGAGGCTGCGAGCGGCGATGCTCGCGGAGCTGGAACCCACCCCGTGGACGCATCCCGGTTGACGCGCCCCGCCAAGGCGCCCCGTCAGGGGCGCGGGGCTGTATGGAATGTGCGGCTACCGCCGCGTGGGCGCGACAAGCCACGACGACGCCGCACGCAAACGACGAGCACCCACCCGCAGCACCTGAACGCCGGCCCCCGACCCGCGGACTAGGCCTGGGTCGGCTGCCGCACGTTCTCCCGGACCCACTCCACGATCGATGCCGTCGTCGCCCCCGGCGTGAAGATCGCGGCGACGCCCTTCTCCTTGAGCGGGGCGATGTCGTCCTCGGGGATGATGCCGCCGCCGAAGACGAGGATGTCCTCGGCGTCACGCTCCTTGAGGAGGTCGATGACCGCGGCGAACAGCGTGTTGTGGGCGCCGGAGAGGATGGAGAGGCCGATGGCGTCGGCGTCCTCCTGGATGGCGGTGCCGACGATCTGCTCCGGCGTCTGATGGAGCCCCGTGTAGATGACCTCCATGCCCGCGTCGCGCAGCGCCCGCGCGATGACCTTGGCCCCGCGGTCGTGGCCGTCGAGCCCCGGTTTGGCCACCACCACACGGATCGGACCGGCTGCCACACCCATCACTGCCTCCATGACCATGAAACGAACACGCCAACATCCATCCGTACCGAGAAGTACCGCACATTCGGCGCGTTCCGCCACCCGTCCCAAGTGAACGAACGTTATCTCCAGCATCCCGCAACCGGCAGTTTCGCGGAGGTTACAGAGGGGGAAATCACACACAGCGGGACACGTCAGGGAGCCGCAGCGTGGTCCGCGGGGACAGCACGGGCACGCGACGCGGCAGGTCGTCGCACCCCGCCCGCCCCGCCGCCTCCGCCCGGCCTCCCCATGAGGGCACACGGGGGACGGAGCTGCCCTCGGCGTGCCGACAGGAGGTCGGCCGATGAAGGTCACCGAGGTACTGGAGCCCTTTCTCCCGTTCTGCCGCCGCCTCGTGCCCAGCAGGCTCGCCGGCCTGTCGCTGGCCCTCCTGAAGTCGACCGCCCTGGAGGCCGCGATCCTGGCCGGGCATCTGCTGCTCTACCCCACGGGTCTCACCCCGGAGCGCCGCCCGCCCGCCCCGCCGGTACCGACCGCGGAGCCCGACGGCACGGCCCGGCTGCCGGTTGCGGCGGCCCCGCCGGTCGTGCTGCTGCACGGCTTCATCGACAACCGCTCGGTCTTCGTCCTGCTGCGCCGCACCCTCGCGCAGCACGGCGGCCAGCGCGTCGAGTCGCTCAACTACTCACCGCTGACCTGCGACATCCGCACCGCCGCCGAACTGCTCGGCCGCCACATAGAGGAGATCTGCGAGCGCACCGGCTCCGGCCGGGTCGACATCGTCGGACACAGCCTCGGCGGGCTGATCGCGCGCTACTACGTCCAGCGCCTCGGCGGGGACCTGCGCGTCCGCACCCTGGTGACGCTCGGCACCCCGCACGCCGGCACCCGGGTGGTGCCGCTCGCGGACGCGCACCCGATCGTGCGGCAGATGCGCCCCGGTTCCCAGGTGATCGAGGAGCTGACCCGGCCCGCGCCCGGCTGCCGGACCCGGTTCGTGAGCTTCTGGAGCGACCTCGACTCGCTGATGGAGCCGGTGGAGACGGCCCGTATCGACCACCCGGATCTGATGGCGACGAACGTCCGGGTGACCGGTATCGGCCACCTCGCCCTGCCCGTCCACCCGGCGATCGCGACCGGCATACGGCAGGCCCTCGACGAAACACACCCGGAGGAGCGGGCAGTGGGCGGTCTGACGGTGGCCTGAGAGCGGCCACTTCGTCGAACGTTCCTCGAACACAAGGCCAAACCCGCGCCCGTCGTCCCCCGAAACACGGCCGAATGCCCGTTTCCCGAAACAGCGAAACCTGTTGAAGATTGTCGCGCCCGCATACCGCCGGGTACAGTCGCCGCACTGCTCTGGCAGCCCCTGTTGTCGAGGCGAAAGAGAAGTTGGTGAACGACCGTCACCCGTCGGGGACCATGACCACCCCGGCCCCGGCTTCCGACGCCGATCCGGCGCACTACGCGCCGTACGGCACCCAGGAAACCCAGTACGGCGACTTCACCGCGTACGGCGACCACACCGCCACCGGCGCCTCCTTCCACAGCGACCCACTCTTCGGCAGTCTGCCGGGTGAGGGCCAGGCCACCGGCGCGTACGACACCTCGCAGTGGCAGACGGCCGGCGGCCAGACCCTGAACTACGACCCGTACGCGGCCCAGCACCACGCCGCCTACGACTCCGGCGCCTACGACAGCACCGCGTGGACCGTTCCGGCGCAGGAGACGGTCGCCGACACCAGCGGCCACTGGGACGCGAACGCCTGGCTCCAGCCCGACCAGTCGGGCATGGCCGGTGCGACCCAGCAGTGGGAGTGGGGCACCCAGGCCTTCGACAGCGGGGTGTACGACGCCACGCAGTGGAACTCCGACGGCACCCCGGCGCAGACCGCCGAACCCGGGCACGAGCAGTACGGGGACTTCGAGGAGCACGGGGAGTCCCACGGGTTCGGGGAGTTCGAGGACTCCGCCGAGAACGTCCCGGACGGCGGGGAGCCGGCCGCCACCGGTGAACTACCTGCAGTAACGCCACTGCTGGAGGATCAGGAAGAGGTCACCCCGGCCGCTTCGGCGGCCGCGACCCGCGCCGGATCCCGCGCGGGGGCGCGTTCCCGCCGTCGTACGCCTCCCAAGCGGTCCGCGCTGCTGACCGTCGCCGTGCCCTCCGTGTGCGTGATGGGGGTCGCCGGGATCGCGGCCGCCTCCGTCGGCAGTCTGACCGACGACGGCAAGGACACCACGGCCTCCGCCTCCGACGCGCAGTCGGTGAAACCGTCCGCCGCCAACAGCAAGCTGGACGCCCAGCTGAGGACGCTCTCGGCGGGCGCCGACGACTTCGCCGACCGGGCCAGCCGGACACAGGAGCGGATCGACCTCAAGACCCAGCAGGAGACCGAGAAGAAGAAGGCGGCGGCGGAGGCGGCCCGCAAGGAGCGGCTGCGCCCGAAGTACGTGCTTCCGGTCACGCAGAAAGGGCTCAGCGCCTACTTCGGCCAGGCCGGCGTGAACTGGATGTCCGTCCACACGGGCATCGACTTCCCCGTCTCCTACGGCACGACGGTGATGGCCGCGACCGACGGCGTCGTCTCCACCAAGTGGAACAGCGCCTACGGCAACATGATGATCGTGACGGCGAAGGACGGCACGGAGACGTGGTACTGCCACCTCTCGTCGTACCGTGTCGCCGCCGGTACGACGGTGCAGGCCGGCGATCCGATCGCGTACTCCGGGAACTCCGGCAACTCGACCGGCCCGCACCTGCACTTCGAGGTGCGGCCGGCCGGCGGCGCCGCCATAGACCCGCTGCCCTGGCTGCGCAGCCACGGACTCGACCCGACCTGACCGGTACCGGTGGGCCCCGCCGCGGCGGGGCCCGGTCCAACGATCGAGAAGGCCAGAATCCTCGGGCTTCAGCCCGAGGAGCAAGTCAAAGCTTCTCCACCGGCGCGTACCGCAGCAGCAGCCGCTTCGGCTTGGTGTCGCCGAAGTCGATCGTCGCCTCCGCGTTGCCACCGGTGCCCTTCACCGCGACGACCGTGCCGAGGCCGAACTGGTCGTGGGTGACGCGGTCGCCGACGGCCAGCGAGACCACCGGCTTCTCCGAGGTCCGCCGGGTGGCGAAGCCGGACGCGCCCGACGCCGAGGAGCGCGAGCGGGTCGAGGAGAGCGAGGCCGCCACGCCCGCCGCGGGCCCGGCGGAGACCGGCGCCATCGCCCCGGTCCGCTTCCACTCCAGATACGCGCCCGGGATCTCCTCCAGGAAGCGCGAGGGCGGGTTGTACGACGGCTGGCCCCAGGCGCTGCGCATCGACGACCGGGTGAGGTACAGCCGCTCCCGCGCGCGTGTGATGCCGACGTAGGCGAGGCGCCGCTCCTCCTCCAGTTCCTTGGTCTGGCCGAGGGCGCGCATGTGCGGGAAGACGCCGTCCTCCATACCGGTCAGGAACACCACCGGGAATTCGAGGCCCTTGGCGGTGTGCAGGGTCATCAGGGTGATGACGCCGTCGCCGTTCTCGTCCTCGTCGGGGATCTGGTCGGAGTCGGCGACCAGGGCCACCCGCTCCAGGAAGTCGGCGAGTCCGCCCGACTGCTCGCCCTCGCCGGACTCCTGCTCGAACTCCAGTGCCACGGAGGCCAGTTCCTGGAGGTTCTCGATGCGGGTCTCGTCCTGGGGGTCCGTCGAGTTCTGCAACTCGGCCAGGTAGCCGGTGCGTTCGTAGATCGCCTCCAGGACCGTGGCGGGTCCTGCACCGGACTCCACGACCGTACGGAGGTCCTCCATCAGCGTGTTGAACCGCTTGACCGCGTTCGTCGACCGCGCGGCCATGCCGTACGCCTCGTCGACCCGCTTGAGCGCCTGCGGGAAGCTGATCTTCTCGCGCTGGGCGAGGGCGTCGATCATCGCCTCCGCGCGGTCGCCGATACCGCGCTTGGGCACGTTGAGGATGCGCCGGAGCGGGACCGAGTCCTCCGGGTTGGCCAGCACCCGCAGGTAGGCCAGGACGTCCCGGACCTCCTTGCGCTCGTAGAAGCGGACCCCGCCGACGACCTTGTAGGGCAGGCCGACGCGGATGAAGATCTCCTCGAAGACACGGGACTGCGCGTTGGTGCGGTAGAAGACGGCGACATCGCCCGCCTTCGCCTCGCCCGCGTCCGTCAGACGGTCTATCTCGTCGGCGACGAACTGCGCCTCGTCGTGCTCGGTGTCGGCGACGTATCCGGTGATCTGCGCGCCCGCGCCCGCGTTGGTCCACAGGTTCTTGGGGCGGCGGGACTCGTTGCGCTCGATGACCGCGTTGGCGGCGCTCAGGATCGTCTGCGTGGAGCGGTAGTTCTGTTCGAGGAGGATCGTCGTCGCGTTCGGGTAGTCCTCCTCGAACTGGAGGATGTTGCGGATCGTCGCGCCCCGGAAGGCGTAGATCGACTGGTCGGCGTCGCCCACGACGCACAGCTCGGCGGGCTCCAGGTCCTGCTCGCCGGGCGGGGTGTTCTCATCGTGTGCGCGGGTGCCGACCAGCTCGCGGACGAGGGCGTACTGGGCGTGGTTGGTGTCCTGGTACTCGTCGACCAGGACGTGCCGGAAGCGGCGATGGTAGTGCTCGGCGACGTCCGGGAAGGCGCGCAGCAGGTTGACCGTCGTCATGATCAGGTCGTCGAAGTCGAGGGCGTTCGCCTCGCGCAGCCGCGACTGGTAGAGGGCGTACGCCTGAGCCAGGGTCTTCTCGAAGCCGTCGCTCGCCTGGGCGGCGAAGTCCTCCTCGTCGATCAGCTCGTTCTTGAGGTTGCTGATCTTGGCGCTGAAGGACTTGGGCGGGTAGCGCTTGGGGTCGAGGTCCAGGTCGCGGCAGACCAGGGCCATCAGGCGCTTGGAGTCGGCCGCGTCGTAGATCGAGAAGGAGGAGGTGAAGCCGAGCTTCTTGCTCTCCCTGCGCAGGATCCGGACGCAGGCGCTGTGGAACGTCATCACCCACATCGCGTTCGCGCGCGGGCCGACGAGGTGCTCGACACGCTCCTTCATCTCACCGGCGGCCTTGTTGGTGAAGGTGATCGCGAGGATCTGGCCCGGGTGCACCTGGCGCGCGCCGAGCAGGTGGGCGATGCGGTGGGTGAGCACGCGCGTCTTGCCGGAACCGGCGCCGGCCACGATGAGCAGCGGGGAGCCGGCGTGCACGACGGCCGCCCGCTGGTTGTCGTTCAGCCCCTCCAGGAGCGCGGCCGGGTCCAGGGCCGGGCGGGCCGCGCCGTCGCGGTAGTAGGCGTCCCGGTCCGGGGGCGCGTCGAACTGCCCGCCGAACAGATCGTCCGGAACCGACTCCGGAGCGTGCTCGTCCTCGGGCGGCGGCGGGGGTTCCTCGTCGTGGCCGCGAGGGGCCTGGAGGCTCGCCAGGAAGCTGTCGTCAAAGAGGCTGCTCATCGCTCTCCGAGTCTAGGGCGCCCCACCGACAACCGGTCGCCGCCCCGAAAACTCGCCCGGGTGACCGGGCGGATCCACTCCGTCACGGCCGGTCGAAGCGTGTCCCGGAACCGGGAGCGTCCACCGCGGGCCGTTCCGTTCTTGCGGACAAGCCGCCCATAACTTCCCCGATCACCCTGCCCGGACGGACCTCAACACCAAGGTCACGAAAATGTATCGGGCATATCGCACATCAACCTTCACACGGGCCACACGAGTTGGCTAGCGTGCCGGGCAGGCCGTACGACCCCCACCGGCGAACGTCGCCGGGCCGCACGGCCTCCGCCGAGTCCGGGGCGCCGCCGCGCATCCGGAGCCGGGGACCCACACCGACCTTGGGGTGAATCGGTCCCAACTCCCCACCGGGGAGAACACCGTAGGGCAACCCTTCCGAACCACCCGCCCGAACCCGACAGCTAACTCGGTAGGCGGAGCGTGGAAGGAGTCGCCTCAGTTGGCGTCGCACCGCAAGTCCCGCCCGTCCGCAACGCGCGTAGCAGGCATACGCACCCCCGCCCTGGCCACCGCCGCCCTCACTTCCGTGGCCCTGCTCTCCCAGACGGCCAACGCCGCGCCGTCCGCGGACGGCAAGCCCAGCCTGGAGGAGGTCGAGAAGAAGGTCGACGATCTGTACCGGCAGGCGGAGTCGGCCACCGAGAAGTACGACGCGGCCAAGGAGAAGACCGGCAAGCAGCGCAAGCACGTCGACACCCTGCTCGACGACGTCGCCAAGCGCACGGACCGGCTCAACAAGGCGCGTGAGGAGCTGGGCTCGTTCGCCGCCGCCCAGTACCGGACCGGGACCGAGGTCCCCCAGACGGCGACCTTCCTGCTCGCGAACGATCCGCAGGACTACTTCGACCAGTCGCAGCTGATGGGCCGACTGACCTCGCGCCAGAAGGACGCGGTCGACGATTACGTCACACAGCAGTCCGCGACCATGAAGAAGCGGCAGGAAGCCGCCAAGAGCCTCCAGACGCTCACCGAGACGCAGGACGACCTCAAGACCGCCAAGACCACCGTCCAGGCGAAGCTGACCTCCGCGCGGGAGCTGCTGTCGCAGCTGACGGCCGCGGAGAAGGCACGGCTGGCGGCGATCGAGAAGCGCCGGCAGGAGGAGGCGGCCCGCAAGGCGGCGGAACTGGCGAAGCAGCAGGCCGCGACCGCCGACCAGGAAACGTCCTCGGCCTCGACGTCGGGCGGTTCCTCTTCCGGATCCGACTCCGCTTATGCCACGAAGGCCGCCAAGGCGATCGCCTTCGCCCGCGCGCAGATCGGCAAGCCGTACGTCTGGGGCGCCACCGGTCCCGGCTCCTACGACTGCTCCGGGCTCTCCCAGGCCGCCTGGAAGGCCGCGGGCGTCTCCCTGCCGCGTACCACCTACGACCAGGTGAACGCCGGCACCACCGTCCCCCTCGCCGAAGCCCAGCCCGGCGACCTGGTCTTCTTCTACGACGACGTCAGCCACGTCGGCATCTACATCGGCAACGGCATGATGATCCACGCCCCGAAGCCCGGCGCGTACGTCCGGGAGGAGTCGATCTACTACGGGGGCGAGTCGATCATCCACAGCGTGGTACGCCCGGCCTGACCGGACGGCCTGACCCGAGGGGTCGCCCACCGGCCTTCAGCGCTCCCGTCCCGCGACCGCGCGGTTTTCGGACCGCACGCGCGCGTGCCCCGTTCACCCGATGGCCGACTCTCCCTAGCATCAGGGACATGTCCGGCATCTCGCCCTTCCGCGCCTGGTGGGCGCAGCGTCCGCCGGCCGCCGGGGCCGCTGTGATGGCCACCGGCATCATGTCGATGGGGTTGCACCTGGTGGGCGCGGAGAGCGTGTCCAGGGTGGCGCTGGTGCTGGCCTGCGCGATGTGGCTGGCGCTGGCCGCGGACTTCGTCGCACGGCTGGTGCTCGACCGTCGGCAGTGGGCGGCTCAGGCGCGGACGCCGGGCGCGCTCACCGCCGTGGCCGCGACGGCGGTGCTGGGGACGCGGTTCTCGGCGCTCGGGTGGCAGCTCCCCGCCGAGGCTCTGCTGGCGCTGTCGATGGTGCTGTGGCTGCCGTTGCTGATCCCGGTCGTGAACAACTGGAAGCCGCGCATGCCCGGTGCCGTCTTCCTCGCCTGTGTGGCCACGCAGGGACCGGCCGTGCTGGGAGCGACGCTGGCGGCGGCCGTCACGACGGCGTGGCTCGCGCACCTCTCGCTGGTCCTCTTCTGGCTGGGCCTGGCGATGTACGGGCTCGCCGTGCCCCGGTTCGCGTGGCGGCAGATCGCCGAGGGGCCCGGCGACCAGTGGGTGGCGGGCGGTGCGCTCGCCATCTCCGCGCTGGCCGGGGCGCGCCTGCTGGCCGCCGACAGCGCGCGGCTGTACCTGTGGAACGACGACGACAGCGGTGTCCTGCGCACGGTGACGGTGGCGCTGCTGGTCCTGGACCTGGCCTGGTACGTCGTCCTGCTGGCCGCGGAGGTGGCGTGGCCCCGGCCCCGCTACGACATGCGCCGCTGGGCGACGGTGTTCCCGATGGGCATGACGGCCACGGCGACACTGTCGGTCGCGACCGCCGTCGGCGGAGCGTGGCTGAAGTGGCCCGGGCGGGTGCTGGTGTGGGTCACGGTGGCGGCCTGGCTGGCGGTGGCGGCCGGCGCGGTGACGGCCGCCCGCGCCACCCTCAGGAAGACCCGCTGAGGAGCACGCAAGCGACGGGGCTCACGTCCACAGGACGGCGATGAAGATGTTCACCATGGTGAGCAGGCCCACCAGGCCGAAGGCGCCCTTTTCCACCTTCTCGTCGTCCCGTTTCACGTAGACGAGACCGAGGATGACGATCAGCAGGGCGAGCTTCACACCGATCTTGACGGTGTTGACGTGGTGGTCGTCCGCCTCGTTGAGGCCGACCAGGATCACGCCGGTCGCGAGCATGGTGAACGCGCCGTGCAGCATCCCGGGGACGAACCGGGCGGTGCCCTGGCCCATCGCCTTCATCTGGGTGAGGAAGCCGCCGAGGAGCGCGGCGATGCCGATGATGTGCAGGCCGACGAAGAGATGGATGAGTACGTCCATGGCCCCGGAGCCTAATCAGGGCCGTCCGGGGCACCGGGCACCGGCCCCTCCCTCGGCGCTCGCCCGCACCGCATATATGCACCCCATAGCACTCCGTGTCCCCCGCCAGCCCCGGAACTGCCGCTTCGGTCATCCCGCCCCGAGAAGCCGACGGCTCCGGACCGGAATCCCGTCCACATACCGTCGGGTAACGATCCGGTCACGCCAATTCCGTGCATCGCATTACCAAGCGGACACACTCGGGCCTAGCGTCCTCCCCCAGGTGACCGACTCCCCACCGCCGCCCGGGCCAGGGGCGGCAGTCGGACGCCACCACCGAGAAGGTCCGGCGGCGGTCCGCTTCCCCTGCGCGGGCCGCCGCCGGACGCGCACTCCGCACTCCCCCGCGGCCGTACGGGCGCTCCCCTGGCGTTCGCGCGGACGAGACGGCGGTCGTACGAAAGGACGGGACAGTACAGGTGGCAGCGCACCGCAAGCCCCGACAGCGCTCGCTCAGCGGCAACACGGCCCGCGCGGCCGCCACCCTCGCCCTGGCGGGCGCGGCCACCGCGACGGCTTTCGACGGGACCGGGAACGCCGAGCCGCAACTGACACCGGCGCAGGTGAAGGCCAAGGTGGACCAGCTGTACCAGGAGGCCGAGGCGGCCACTCAGAAGTACGACGGAGCGAAGGACAAGGCGGACACGGCACAGCGGCGGCTGAAGTCGCTGCAGGACGAGGCCGCCCGCGCGCAGGAGAAGCTCAACTCCGCCCGGGACGCGCTCGGTTCCGTTGCGGCCGCGCAGTACCGCGACGGCGGCATCGATCCGTCCTGGCAGCTGGCGCTGTCCAGCGACCCCGACCAGTACCTGGACGACGCGGCGTTCGCCGAGCGGGCCGGCGACCGGCAGGCCGGTGCGGTGGCGCGGGTACGCGGGCAGCTGCGGGAGATCGAGCAACTGCGCGGCGCGGCGCACGTGGAGCTGACCTCGCTACGGTCCCGGCAGGCCGAGCTGAAGCGGCAGAAGGCCGCCATCAACGGCAGGCTCGGCGAGGCCCGGCGACTGCTGGACCGGCTGTCGCCGGGGCAGCGGGCGGCGGACGACGGCACCGGACGCGCCTCACGCTCGGCGTCGGACGCCCGCGCCCCGCTGACCGCCGGCAGCGTCGCCGCCACCGACTCCCGCGCGGCGGCCGCCGTCGCCTACGCCTACGCCAAGCTCGGCAGCCCTTACGTCTGGGGCGCGACCGGCCCCGACGCCTTCGACTGCTCGGGCCTCGCCCAGGCCGCCTACCGCTCCGCCGGCGTCTCCATCCCCCGCACCACCTATGCCCAGATCAACGCCGGCCGCCGCGTCTCGCGCTCCGAACTCCAGCCGGGCGACCTGGTGTTCTTCTACTCCGGCATCAGTCACGTCGGCATCTACATCGGCAACGGCGAGATGATCCACGCGCCCAACCCGTCGGCGCCGGTGCGGATCGCCCCGATCGACGAGATGCCGTTCGCGGGGGCCACGCGGGTCGTGTGAGCCCCACCCGAGTCCCGGTCAGCCGGCGGCGCGGCGGGCGTCCGCGCGGCCCGGTCTCAGACCAGGCGGCGCGCCGTCGCCCAGCGGGTCAGCTCGTGCCGGTTCGACAGCTGCAACTTCCGCAGCACCGCCGACACATGGGACTCGACCGTCTTGACGGAGATGAACAGCTGCTTTGCGATCTCCTTGTAGGCGTAGCCGCGGGCGATCAGGCGCAGCACCTCACGCTCGCGCTGGGTGAGGCGGTCGAGGTCCTCGTCGACCGGCGGGGCGTCGGTGGAGGCGAACGCGTCCAGCACGAACCCGGCGAGCCGCGGGGAGAAGACGGCGTCGCCCTCCTGGACCCGGAAGATCGAGTCGACCAGGTCGGTGCCGGTGATCGTCTTGGTGACATAGCCGCGGGCGCCGCCGCGGATCACGCCGATCACGTCCTCGGCCGCGTCCGACACGGACAGCGCGAGGAAGCGCACCGGCTGCTCGGCGTCCGCCATCAACGGGGCGCACCGGCGCAGCACTTCGACCCCGCCGCCGCCCGGCAGGTGCACGTCCAGCAGGACCACCTCGGGGCGGGTCGCGGTGATCACCGAGACCGCCTGGTCGACGTCGGCGGCCTCGCCGACCACCTCGACGCCGGTCTGCTCGGTCTGGCCGATCTCGGCCTGGACGCCGGTCCGGAACATCCGGTGGTCGTCGACGAGGACCACGCGCACCCGACGCCCGGCCTTCTCCGCGCCTTCCGCCGGGCCGTTCGCCTCGGTCGCGTCGCTCATGACGTCTTCTCCGCCCTCTCCATCTCCAGCTCGACCTCCGTGCCGCCGCCCGGCACGGACCGCAGCCGTGCGGTGCCGCCGTGGCGCTCCATGCGGCCGATGACCGATTCTCTGACACCCATGCGGTCGGCGGGTATCGACTCCAGGTCGAAGCCGGGACCGCGGTCGCGGACGGACACGAAGACCGTCCTGCCCTCGACTTCGGCGTAGACCTGGACGGCGCCGCCCTCGCCACCGTACTTGGCCGCGTTGACCATCGCCTCGCGCGCGGCCTGCATCTGCGCGCTCGTCCGCTCGTCGAGCGGGCAGTCCCCGACGACCACGACCTCGATGGGGACGCCGTGCTTGTCCTCCACCTCCGCCGCGTTGCGCCGGACCGCGTCGGCGAGGGTGGCGGGTTCGTCGGCCTCCTCCTTGCCGGTGCCCTCGGGCTTGTAGAGCCAGGTGCGCAGGTCGCGCTCCTGGGCGCGGGCGAGGCGGCGCACCTCGCCCGCGTTCTCCGCGTTGCGCTGGATCAGAGTGAGGGTGTGCAGCACGGAGTCGTGGACATGGGCGGCGACCTCGGCGCGCTCCTGTGCGCGGATGCGCATCAGCCGCTCCTCGGACAGGTCCTGGGTCATCCGCACGAGATAGGGACCGGCGAGCAGCGTGATGCCGACGAGCACGGCGAGGGCGGCCTGGAGCACCGCGCCGATGTGCGCGGCGGAGCCCTGCATGACGAAGACGCCCGAGACGCCCGCGGTGACGAGCAGGACGCCGACGCCCGCGCGCAGCAGGGTGAGCGTACGGCGCCGGCTGCCGACCTCGACCCAGCGGGCCCGGCGGGCGTTGTCCGCCTGGCGCCAGACGAGGGCGACACCGGCGGCGACCAGGACCGCGGGAACGAGATAGGCCTTGGCGCCGCTGGTCAGGTTGACGCTGCCCACGAACACCATGGACACGACGACCATGAGGAGAAGGGCGACGATCTGACCCCGGTCCGGTCTGCGGGCGACCAGCCTGCGTCGGCCGTCCGCCAGGGTCTCGGTGGCGACCAGGGACGGCGGCTTCTGGCCACCGACCCCGCCGACGCCGAGGGGCACGAAGAACCAGAACGCGGCGTACAGCAGTGCTCCGAGGCCGTTGGCCATGAACAGGCCGACGAAGACGAGCCGCACCCAGACCACGGGCAGCCCGAGATGCCCGGCGAGGCCCCGCGCCACTCCGCCGAGCCAGCGACCGTCGCTGCTGCGGTAGAGCTTGCGCGGCGGCCGCGGGTCGTCGAGGGGCGCTGCTGCGGCTTCCGGCATGCCATCGATGTTCACACGCCCGGAGTTGCGGAGCATCAGGGTCGACCCCCGAGACTCCCCTGATCTTCGGTTTTTCCCCGGCTCTGGGGCGCCGCGGTGCCGTTCGAACGGTTCCCGGTCCGGTCTCGGGGCCGATTTCAGGGTTCGGCCAGGGTCATCCCGACTGCCGTTGCGGCGGCACGGCCGTCACCATTGACTCATGACTGATCACGAGCACGCCGCGACGGGTCCGGGACCCGGCCCCGGCCCGCGGCCCGCAGCGGGCGCCGGGCCGTCGGATGCCGCGCCCGCCGCGACGGAGACGGCCGCGGCGGGGGCCGACGCCCCCGGCGCCGGTGCGGAAGCCGTCGACGCGGCCTCCGCCCGGTTCCGGCGCGACCGCCGGCACAAGATGATCGCGGGTGTGTGCGCGGGGCTCGGGCGCCACACCGACCTGGACCCGGTGATCTTCCGCATCACGCTGGCCGTACTGGCCGCGACCGGCGGCATCGGCCTCCTCTTCTACGGCTTCGCCTGGCTCTTCGTGCCGTACGAGGACGACGAGGAGAACGAGGTCCGCAAGCTGCTGACCGGCCGGGTCGACGGCCAGGCCCTGGCGGCCGTGCTGTTCGCGCTGGTCGGCTGCGGAGTGCTGCTGACGATGATCAAGAACGGCCAGGTGCTGGCGTTCGCCGTCGTCCTCTCCCTGCTGCTGGCCGGTGCCGGGTACTGGTCGCGGCACCGCGGCGCCCCGGACCCCGACCCGCTCTCCGCGCAGGCGGTCGCCGACGCCCCGCCGGAGGCCCAGGCACCACCGATCCCGGTCTCCTACCCGTCGTGGTGGCGTGACCCGATCGTCAAGGACGGCACGCATGTCGGCGGCACCGGCTATCTGTGGGGCCCGGCCGACACCCGCGGCCCGGACGCCCCGGGACTCGACTTCCGGCTGAGTACCCCATGGGTCCACGGCCAGGACGTCCGCGCCCGGCAGAGCCCGCCCCCCAAGCCGCGCGGACCGCGCTGGATCGGCGGCTGGATCTTTCTGTGCGCCCTGCTGGCGGGCGGTCTGGGCACGGGCCTGTCGTGGAACACGCACCCGTTGGGGACCACCCTGCAGGCCGGTCTGGCCTGCGCGCTGATCGTGTTCGGGCTGGGGACGGCGCTCAGCTCGTTCCTCGGCCGCACCGGGGCCGGCTCGCTGTTCCTGGCGCTGGTCACCGCGGCCCTGCTGGCCGGCGCGACCGCCCTGCCGTCGGACATCAGCACCCACTGGACACGGGCGTCCTGGACCCCCGCCACGGCGGCGGACGTGTCGCCGAAGTACGACCTCGGGACGGGCGTGGCCACGCTGGACCTGAGGCACATACGCATCGCCAAGGAACAGACGGTGGCGACGTCGGCCGAGGTGGGCGCGGGCCAGTTGAAGATCGTCGTCCCCGCGGACGTGACCGTGTGGATGAGCATCGACGTGGGGGTGGGCGACATCCAGTTGCCCGGTGACGACAAGAAGGACGTGGACGTGGAGCCGGGCAGGCACAAGGACGTGACGCTGCCGCCGACGAGCGGTGCGAAGAACGCGGGGACGCTCGACCTGGATCTCCAGGTCGGCGCGGGACAGGTGGAGGTGACCCGTGCTGCGGCATGAGTTCCAGCCCGGACGGCTGGTCGTCGGCGTCTTCCTGACGGGGGCGGGGATCGCCTACGCCGGGGACGCGGGCGGCTGGTGGGACACCGAGTGGTTCGCGGTCATCCCCGTGATGGTGGTCGGCCTCTTCCTCGCAGGTGTGACCGCGGCCCTGACCCGGGCGATACGCAGGCGCCGCGGCACACCGGAGGGCTAGGAGAGGGTCAGGAGGCCGCTAGAGGCCCAGCGAAGACCGTGCGGAGCGGTGTCGGCGTCGGGCGCGGAGCATAGCGTCCAGGGAGAGGTAGGGGGCGCCGGCGAGGACCAGGGGCAGCCAGGCCATCAGGTAGGCGAGGTCGTTGCCGTAGTAGTACGGGGAATTGGCCCAGCTCACGGTCAGCCAGAGGCTGAGCGAGATGAGCGCGCCCCCGAGTGCGGCCAGGCGGGCCAGCAGGCCGAAGAAGGTGCCGAGGCCCACGGCGAGCTCGCCGATGGCGATCGCGGTGCCGAAGCCGACGGGGTTCTTCAGGGCCAGGTCGACCAGGGCCGGGATCGCGGCGGAGTCATGGACCGCGCGCATGGTGTCGCCGATGGACCCGGACCCGCCGGATTTCAGGAAGGCGCTGTCGGTCAGCTTGTCCAGGCCGGCGTAGATGAAGGTGACGCCCAGGAAGATCCGCAGAGGGAGGAGGGCGTATCGGGTGGCGGTGTCGCGCAGTCCGCGGTCGCCGTCGAGATACGGGGTGTGCGTGTCCGAACGAGTGCTGTGAGTCATCGTCAGTAGCCGCCTCTCGCCGCTGTGCCCAGGCCCCTCAACAGACCATACGTACGACAACCGCGCCCCGCTCAACCCTCTCCCGGACGTTTTTCCGAATTTCGGCCGGACCGAGACACCCGTGAGGGCGGCGAAAGAAGGGCGAGGAGGGCCGGACGGGACCCGACCCGCGCGTCAGTCCGTCACCTCGACCACGCACCGGTTGGTCGCCACGCCGGCCGCCGTCACCACCTGGACCTCGACGGAGCCGGGCTCCACGTCGGCCGGGACCGGGACGGTGAGGACGTGGTCCGTGGGGTTGCTGAAGCCGCCGGTGACGGGGACCAGCGGGACGTGGACGTGGACGGCGCCGATGCGGACGACCATGCGGGAGAGACGGTCGGCGCTCTGGGCGCCGGGCGGGACGAAGCCGGTGCCGCGGATCTCGATGTCGTCGCCCGTACGGATCGGGGCGTCCAGGTCACCGGCCTCGCGGGCGCGGACGACGGAGAGGATCACCGGGCGGCCGCCCTCGGCGTACTTGCCGGCCAGGTAGGTCGCGGCGGAGATCAGGACCACCGTCGCGAGGCCCCAGGGCAGGTCGGGGAGCTGATCGGGGCGGCGGGCGAGCCGTACGGCGGCGAAGAGCAGGGCGACGGCGCCGATGACGACGTACTGGATGTCGGCGAAGGTGCCGCGGCCGGCGTCGTCGGTGAGCAGGTCCGCGGCGCGGGGGCGGTGGGCGCGCACCTTCTGCAGGCGCTGGCCGGCGACGCGCAGGCCGACCACCCGGCGCACCAGGACCGCGATGCCGCAGACCACGGCGAGAACGGTCACCACACCGGCGCCGCGCGCGAGGTCCAGGCCGGAGATCAGGGCGTCGCGTTCGGCGGGCGAGGAGGCGGCGGCCAGGCGGCCGGCCAGGACGAGGACGGCGTAGACGACGAAGAGGACCCAGGAGGCGGCGACGGTGCGGGAGGTGGACAGGCGGTTGTCCTCGCCGATGACGGGGGCGAGGACCCCGCCGCGCGAGCGGTGGAACCAGGAGGCGGCGGTGAGGGCGAGGGCCGTGATCAGGGCCGCGAGCAGGCCGGCGGTGCGGGCGCTGGTCCAGCCCGCTCCGACGGCGGTGAGGGACTGGGTGAGGAGCATGATCACGACGGCTGCCCAGACGGTGCACGCGGTGCGCAGCCAGAGGCGGGCGAGCCAGGCCTCGCCCTCGGCGCGGCCGCGTTCGGCGACCAGGTCGGCGGACTGGGTGAGTTCCTCGGAGACCCACTGGCGGGAGGCGGAGACCGAGTGGGCCACCGCCGCGGGCAGCCCCTGGCCGGCCGCGAACTCTTCGCGTTTGAGGAGGAATTCGGCCATCGCCCGCCGGTGTCCCTCGCGTGCCCCGTGCGGACAGTCCCCGCACGCGCAGCCGCCCCTGTGGACACCCGAACCGGTGCCCTGCCTCGCCTCCTGCACCGCCACGCCCGACGCCTGCCTTCCCCACGCCCGGGGCACGACCCGCAGGGCCCTCCCCGGGGCCGGACGGCGTCGTGCAACTCCCTTGTGTCGAGAGCGAATTGTGCCCTACGCCACGCCCTTCGCGTTCAGTGGGCCGGTCACGACGAGTGAAGGTACGGCAGACATGTTGACCCGGCTGCGAGAATTTCCCCATGGCCGAGATCATCCAGCGGGACGGGACCTGGGCCTTCGACGGCAGCATCCTCCGGATCACACCGGGACGCCACCGTTGCGTACCGCTGTTCCGGCAGACCTACGGGGAGATCGCCGTACCCCTGGAAGCGGTGGCGGGGGTGGTGTACGAGCCGGAGCGCAGGCGGGGGCGGCTGAGGATGCGGCTGCGCGAGGGTGCGGACCCGTTGTTGCAGGCGACGGGCGGGCGGCTGCCGGAGGCGGCGGATCCGTACCGGCTGACGGTGGACGGGGACCGGTCCGGGGTGGCCGAGTACGTCGCGGCGGAGATCCGGCAGTCGCTGCTGCTGGACCAGGTCCCGAAGGAGCCGACGAAGACGTATCTGCTGCCGGGGCCGCCGGTACCGGTGTCGGTGCGGTCCTCGGACGGCACGGTGTCGTTCGACGGTACGCAGGTGCGCATCGACTGGGCCGACACCTCAGGCCGGGTCAAGCGGGCGACCGGGCCCCGGATCATCGGCGTCGGCGATCTGGTGCGGGTGGAGTGGCTGCCCAACTCCGGCTACGCGGACGGCTTCCTGCGGTTCGTGACCCGGGAGACGGTGTTCTCGAAGCTGCCGGCCGAGCGCGACCCGTACGCCCTCGACCTGTGGGGAAGTGTCCGCCGCGACCTGCTGACGGCGCTGGTCGCGGCGGCGGTAACGGCCCGGCTGCCGCATCCGTCGACCCGGCCGGGCCCGGAGTACGCCGACCGGGACCGACCCCCGGTCACCGTGCCGCGTCAGTCGGCCGACCACCACGACGTCCTGTTGCGCAGGCTGCGGGAGCTGGGCGAGCTGCACCGGGACGGGGTGCTCACCGACGAGGAGTTCGCGCTGACGAAGGCGGCCGTGCTGCGGAGCCTGTGAGCCGGGAGCTAGCTCAGCAGGTCCGGTTCGCTGCGGCTGATGTCCCGCCACAGGGGCTGGTAGTTGATCCAGGCCACCAGGTCGCCGCCGAGCTGTTCCCGGGTGGCGACGGCGAGTTTGTGGTCGATGAGCAGTGGGCGGCCGGCCGCCTTGGCGGTCAGCTGGACCTGCGCGGACTTCTCCATCGACAGGAACCACCAGGCGGCCGCGTCCACCGAGTCGCCGACGGTCAGCAGTCCGTGGTTGCGCAGCACCAGCGCCTTGCGGGAGCCGAGGGCGGCGGCGATCCGGCGGCCCTCCTCGGCGTCGACGGCGACGCCGGTGTAGGCGTCGTAGAGGGCGTGGTCCTCGTAGAAGGCGCAGCTCTCCTGGCTGATCGGGTCGAGCAGGTCGCCGAGGGCGGACAGGGCGCGGCCGTGCACGGAGTGGCAGTGGGCGACGGCCACGACGTCCGGGCGGGCCGCGTGCACCTGGGCGTGAACGGTGAAGGCGGCCTGGTTGACGTGGTAGCCGCCCTCGATCACCTGGCCGTCCTGGTTGGCGAGGACGAGGTCGCTCACGGTGACGTGCTTGAACGGCATGCCGAACGGGTTGACCCAGAAGCAGTTCGAGTACTCCGGGTCGCGGGCGGTGATGTGCCCGGACACCCCGTCCTCCAGTCCGGCCCGGCCGAAGATGCGCAGCGCGCCGGCGAGCCGCTCCTTGCGATGCCGGCGCTCGTCGTCGAGCGAGTCGTACATCGGCGGCATCGCGAACTGGAGCTGATCGGTGGGCAGCGGCAGGGGCGGGGTCGGCCCGTGCATAGGTCCTCCAGCACTGGGTTTGTGTTACGGCCGGAAGTTACCGCCGGTCAGCGCAGGAAAACAGAGCTGTTCTGTAAAGATGACGCACGCGAGCACATCGCGACGGAAGATGTCGGGAATCGACAGCCGAGTGGCGCGTACGGCACACGCCGAAGAGGTGGCACCGCCGGAGCCGTGCCACCTCCTCACCGGGACGCGCCCGGGACTACTCCCACTCGATGGTGCCCGGCGGCTTCGAGGTGACGTCGAGCACGACCCGGTTGACGTCGCGGACCTCGTTGGTGATGCGGGTGGAGATCTTCGCGAGGACGTCGTACGGGAGGCGGGACCAGTCGGCCGTCATGGCGTCCTCGGAGGAGACCGGGCGCAGCACGATCGGGTGGCCGTAGGTGCGGCCGTCGCCCTGGACGCCGACGCTGCGGACGTCCGCGAGCAGGACCACCGGGCACTGCCAGATGTCACGGTCCAGGCCGGCCGCGGTCAGCTCCTCGCGGGCGATCGCGTCGGCCTCGCGGAGCAGGTCCAGGCGCTCCTTGGTGACCTCGCCGACGATCCGGATGCCGAGACCCGGACCCGGGAACGGCTGGCGCTGGACGATCTCCTCCGGCAGGCCGAGCTCCTGGCCGACCATCCGGACCTCGTCCTTGAAGAGCTTGCGAAGCGGTTCGACCAGCTTGAATTCGAGGTCTTCCGGCAGGCCGCCGACGTTGTGGTGCGACTTGATGTTCGCGGTGCCGGTGCCGCCGCCGGACTCCACCACGTCCGGGTAGAGGGTGCCCTGGACCAGGAACTCCACGGCCGGGCCCGCGTCGGCGATGATCTCGGCCTGGGCCTGCTCGAAGACCCGGATGAACTCGCGGCCGATGATCTTCCGCTTCTGCTCCGGGTCGGAGACCCCGGCGAGGGCGCCGAGGAAGCGGGCCTGAGCGTCGACGACCTTCAGCTGGACGCCGGTCGCGGCGACGAAGTCCTTCTCGACCTGCTCGGTCTCACCCTTGCGCATCAGGCCGTGGTCGACGTACACGCAGGTCAGCTGGGAGCCGATGGCCTTCTGGACGAGGGCGGCGGCCACCGCGGAGTCGACGCCGCCGGACAGACCGCAGATGGCGCGCTTGTCGCCGACCAGCTCGCGGATCGCGGCGACCTGCTCGTCGATGACGTTGCCGGTGGTCCAGGTCGGCTTGAGGCCCGCGCCCCGGTACAGGAAGTGCTCCAGGACCTGCTGGCCGTGCGTGGAGTGCATGACCTCGGGGTGGTACTGGACGCCGTAGAGCTTCTTCTCGTCGTCCTCGAAGGCGGCGACCGGGACGACGTCCGTGGACGCGGTCACGGTGAAGCCCTCGGGGGCGGCGGAGCAGGCGTCGCCGTGCGACATCCACACGTGCTGCTCGGCGGGGGTGCCCTCGAACAGGGTGGAGGCCGGCTTGGAGACGTGCAGGTCGGTACGGCCGTACTCGCGGGCGCCGGTGTTGTCGACCGTGCCGCCGAGGGCCTGTGCCATCAGCTGGAAGCCGTAGCACATGCCGAAGACCGGGACGCCGGCCTCGAAGAGCTCGCGGTCCAGGCGGGGGGCGCCCTCCTCGTACACGGACGAGGGGCCGCCGGAGAGGATGATCGCCGCCGGGTTCTTGGCGAGCATCTCGGCGACCGGCGTGGTGCTGGGCACGATCTCGCTGTAGACCCGGGCCTCGCGGACGCGGCGGGCGATGAGCTGGGCGTACTGCGCGCCGAAGTCGACGACCAGGACGGTGTCGGGATTGGCTGATGACACGAGGTGCCTTCCGGCGGTGTGGGCGGGGTCTGTGACTACCGATTCTAACGGGGTGCGCCGGGACGGCTCCCGTCCCTGGGGACTCCGCCCCCGGACCCCCGAAACCCAGCCCACCGACCGCCCGGCCCGGCGAACCAGAAAGTGACCGCCCAGCCCGGCCCGGCAGACCATAAAGTGGCCGCCCCCCGCCCGATCCGGCATACCGAAAGTGGCCGTCCCTGCCTGCCCCCGGCCCGGCCCGGCCCGTCGAGAGGTCGCCCCGTCGGGCGAGAGGGTTCTGTGGCATACTCGCCCCCATGCTCACCCAGACGACCTTCCTCTTTACCTATGGCAACCGGCCCACCGGCTGCCATGGTCGTGCTGCTTGAGACACTGACAAGCGACTTCCCCAGGCGCCCCGGGCCGACAAGGTCCGGGGCGCCTGGTGTTTCCCCGGATCGTGTCGCTCCGGCGCACCGCATCCCTCCAGATGAGGAGCCCCGACATGACCACGCTCGATGTGACCGGTGCCCGTACCCCCGAGGCCGCCGAGGTGATCGCCGGCGCGCGGGAGCGCATCGACGCGCTCGACGACCGGATCATCGGTCTGATCCAGGAACGGATGGCCGTTTCCGCCGTCGTCCAGGAGGCGCGGATCACCTCCGGCGGCCGCCGGGTGAACCTCTCCCGCGAGATGGAGATCCTCGGCCACTACAGCGCGGCGCTCGGCAAGCCCGGTACCGCCCTCGCCATGACACTCCTGGAACTGTGCCGGGGTCGCATCTGAGTCGGGCGGATCTGAGTTCGGGGCCCTTCTCACCCGTACGGCGCGTGACCGGCCCGCGAACCGTTTCGTTGGGAGGGGTGTCCGTGCCAGCCAGGGGCGGGCCCGAAAGAACCACGCGTGGCTCACTGGGGCGATGAGACGTACGGAACGTGCCGTGCGTCGTGGGACCTCGCTCCAGTCAAGTGACCGGACGGCAGGGGACAGCAGCCCGGTCACCCAAGAGACGGCCGGCTCCGGGGACGCCCGGGGCCGACCGGCGGAAAATTGCAAAAATGCACAAGGGCTGGGTCAAACGGTTGCGGAGGCCGCGTACGTCCAGCACGATGCGTAGAAGGCCCGCAAGGCCTTCTGAGTTCCCAAGTCCCAGTTCAGGCAACGGTATTGCCGTGTGCCGACCGTCCGCCAAAGGTCGAGACCTGCCGTACGTCCCGAGCGCGCCGGGGCGCCGACCCGGGCACGGACGGTGGTACAGGGCACAGAGACCAGCGGCGCAACCCCCCGGCGCCGCTTCCAGGCACCGACGCTGCCCTGACGTCGGTGCTGACGAAAGAAGGGCCCCGCGGCTCCGTCCCGCGGGGCCCTTCGCCTGTCTGCAGACCGCCTCTCATCAGATCGCCTGCCTGACAGAGACAGACGCGCAGCAGGCTAGGTACGGCTGACCGTGCCGCAGGCCTGTTCCTTGCCGATGTCGCGGCTGCGGTCGTACGGGTCGACGGACGGCCCGGTCGGGGCGGCACCGGCGGTCGGAGCCTGGGAGGGGAACTGGGGGTGCAGATAGCCGTCGTTGATGCCGCAGGACGAGTTGCCGGCGTCCTCGTCGTAGCGCAGCAGGGTCAGGCGGCCGGGGGTGACCTGGTACCGCGCGGGGTCGGGGAGTTCGGTGTCGATGACGCGGCGCACGATCGTGCGGGTGACCTCGGTGGAGCCGTCGGTGCGGACCACCGGGTAGACGAAGGTGTAGTCGGCGTGCACGGCCACGCCCTCGAACTTGCCCTTCGCGAAGGTGATCCGGCCGCGCACCTTGATGACCTTCCCGGCCTGCTTCACGTCCTTCGGGTCGAAGCGGCTGAAGAGGAACAGCGGGTCGTGGGTCTTGCTGGGGCTGCGCAGCGAGGCGTTGAGGTCGTCGAGCACGTCGGGCTGCTTCGGGTCGAGCACCGAGAGGGCGGCCTCAGGACGGCCGCCGGCCACCACGTCGGGGTTCAGGTTGGCGTCGACCAGCAGCTTCCTGGTCTGCTTCAGGGCCAGTTCGACACGGTCCTTCCCTATCGCACCGAGCGCGGTGGCCTTCGGCAGCACGATGCCGGCCGCGCCGTCGGCCCAGCGCAGCGCCGGGGAACCGGCGAACGGGCGGGCGAGCGTGGGGGTGTCCGCAGCGACCGCGGAGGGCGGCGCGGTCGGGGTGGCGGTCTCGTCCGGGAGGGGCGTGGTCGCGGTGTCCGTGCCGGCGGACGAGCCGAAGGGATCGCCCGGGATCAGGGAGGGCCGCATCGCCACGACCACCACCGCGATCGTCAGCGGAACCCCGATGACCGCCCATGCCCTGCGGCGGCGGGCGGCCCGCCCGTTCATCTCCTGCCAGGCGGGCCCGGTCCGCCACCCCTCGGGCTCCCCCTTCTGCCCCTTGAGCCGTTCGGTCACCTCACGGGCCCGGGCGGAGGGCTCCTTGGGGGCGGACCTGCGGATGTCCCGTTCGCTGTCGCGGAGGAACTGCTCCCACACCTCGTCGGATATGGAGGAGGACGACGGCTCGTCCCCCGACGATTCTTCGGACCGTCTGTCAGACATGACACTCTCTCGCTCGGCCGCTCGACGGGGCGAGAATAGCCTTGGAATCGGCTGTGTCCATGCCACCCAGCAACCTCATAAACCGAGTGATCCACGTCACATAAGAATTCGGTGAATGCGGAGACAACCATTCACAGGACTCACCGGTCACATCAGCGGAACCAGCGGTGACATCCGTCCACCGCAGCTGATTGACGGGGGTCCTCATGAAACTTCGCCGGGTCATGGCCGCGACGGCCGTCGCGGCCGTCATCGCACCGGTCGCCCTGCTGTCCGCACCGGTCGTCGCGTTCGCGCAGGACACGCCGTCCGCGTCGGCGTCCGAGAGCGCGCCGAGCGAGATCCCCAGCGACACGGTGTCCGCCTCGCCGTCCGACTCCGCCGCGCCGAGCGACAGCGCCTCGGCGTCCCAGTCCGCGCCCGCCTCCGCCTCGCCCAGCGACAGCGCGAGCGCGAGCCCCAGCGCCAGCGCCAGTGCGTCCGCCTCCGCCGAGCCGTCCGAGTCGGCCGAGCCCAGCGAGGACCCGTCCGACCCGGACGTGCCGTACTGCGAGGACCTCGACGAGAACTTCGGCGACGCCAAGGTGTCCGCCGACATCAAGGGCCTGCCCGGCAAGATCGTCGCGGGTGACGGCTTCCACGGCTTCAAGCTGGTCGTGACGAACGACTCCAAGACGGACGTCGAGGGCGTCGCCTTCTACGCCGAGATCGAGAACTACGAGTTCGACGAGTCGAAGTACCTCAGCCCGTACGTCGACCTGGAGTTCAAGAACCCGGAGAGCGGCTCCTGGGACCGGATCGGCAGCGACGACTGGGCCGGCGACTACTTCTTCTACGTGGCCGAGCTCAAGTCCGGGGCAAGCAGGTCGATCGACCTGCGGGTCTCCATCGACGCCAAGGCGCCGGCCGGTGACGCCTACTCCTTCGGCTCCGGCGCCTACCTCGACAAGGTCGACGGCCAGGACTGCATCGCCGAGGGCTGGGCCCAGTACGACTTCACGGTCCTCAAGGCCGGCTCGTCCAACCCGGACCCGGGTACGGCCACGCCGAGCGACGACGGCGGCAAGGACTCCATGAAGAAGCCGCAGGGCGACATCTCCGACCTGCCGACCGGCAACCTCGCCGACACCGGCTCCAGCTCGGCGCTCCCGGTCGTCGGTCTGGTCGGCGGCGCAGCCGTCGTGGCCGGCGCCGGTGCGGTGTTCCTGGTACGGCGACGGAAGGCCGGCGCGGGCACGGAGGCCTGAGCCGCACAGAGCAAGGTCGCACGGACCGTCGTACGGCGGCGGCCGCGCACCGATCGAAGAGGGACCTGGGCTCGGAGGGGGGCACAGGTCCCTCTTCGGTGTCCGGCCGCTTCTTCGGCCCCCTTCAGGCCGCTTCTTCGGCCCCCTTCGGCCTGTTTCCCCGGCCTACTTCTTCGGTGGCACGGCCGGAATCCCGAGGAACGGCAGCCGCAGTGCGCCGAAGGCCTCGGCCGGGACTGCCGGACGGTGCGGCTCGACCGGCCGGAGGCGCTGGTAGGGCTCGCCCTGCCGCGGACGCGGGTCCGCCTCGCCCTTGTTGGGCCAGTACGACATCGCGCGCTCGGCCTGCGCCGTGATGGTGAGGGACGGGTTCACGCCCAGGTTGGCGGAGACTGCGGCGCCGTCCACGACCGAGATGCCGGGGTGGCCGTACAGCCGGTGGTACGGGTCGATGACCCCGGTCTCGCGGGAGGCGCCGATCGGGCAGCCGCCGAGGAAGTGGGCGGTGAGCGGGGTGCCCATCAGCTCGCCGACGTTGCTGCCGGCGAAGCCGTTGATCTCGGCGGCGAGCGCGGTGGCCGCCTCCGAGGCGGCCCTTATCTGCTTGGGGTTGGGGGCGCCGTGGCCCTGCCGGGCGGTGAGCAGGCCCTTGCCGACGCCGTCCGGTTTCAGGTACGTCGTCAGGGAGTTGTCCAGCGACTGCATCACCAGGCCGATGATGGTCCGCTCCGACCAGCGCCGGTTGGAGAGCGAGCGCAGCACCAGGAGGGGGTGGCGGGCCGCGTTCGCCAGCCAGCCGAGGACGCGGGAGGAGCCTTCCGCGTACGGCACCTGGAGGATCGACAGTCCGCCCATCGCGTTCGACCCCTTGCCGTAGCGGACCGGCTCGATGTGCGTGTTCTCGTCCGGGTGGACGGAGGACGTGATCGCGACGCCCCGGGTGAAGTCGGCCTTCGGGATGCCGTGCGCCTTGCGGTAACGGCGGTTGTCGGTCTGGGCGCCGACCAGTGCCTCGGAGTTGGTGCGGGTGAGGTCGCCCAGGCGGTCGGAGAGATACGGCAGCTGGCCGCCGGCTTTCATGCGGTGCAGGAGGGTCTGGGTGCCGTAGGTGCCGGCGGCGATGACGACCCGGCGGGCCTTGAAGATCCGTCCCTTGGCCTTGCGGCGGTCGTCGGTGGGCAGGGTGGCGACCGCGTAGCCGCCCTGCGAGTCGTCGGTGACGGAGACGACGGTGGTCATCGGGTGGACCACCGCGCCCGCCTGCTCGGCGAGGTGGAGGTAGTTCTCGTTGAGGGTGTTCTTCGCGCCGTGCCGGCAGCCGGTCATGCACTCGCCGCACTCGGTGCAGGCGTTGCGGGCGGGGCCCGCGCCGCCGAAGTAGGGGTCGGCGACCCGGTCGCCGGGCGCCGCCTTCGACTCGCCGTCGGCGTCCTTGCCGTCGCCGAAGAAGACGCCGACCGGGGCGAGGTGGAAGGTGTCGCCGACGCCCAGCTTCTCCGCCGCCGCCTTCAGGTGGACGTCGGACGGGGTCATCGTCGGGTTGAGCCGTACACCGAGCATGCGCCGGGCCTGGTCGTAGTACGGCCTCAGCTCCTCTTCCCAGTCCGTGATGTCACGCCACTGCGGGTCGTCGAAGAACGGCTTCGGCGGGACGTAGAGGGTGTTGGCGTAGTTGAGCGAGCCGCCGCCGACGCCCGCTCCGGCCAGCACCATCACGTTGCCGAGGAGGTGGATGCGCTGGATGCCGTAGCAGCCGAGTTGCGGGGCCCAGAGGTAGTTCTTGATGTCCCACGAGTTCTTGGGGAGGGCTTCGCGGGTGAAGCGGCGGCCGGCTTCCAGGACACCTACGCGGTAACCCTTCTCGGTGAGGCGCAGGGCGGTCACGGAGCCGCCGAAGCCGGAGCCGACGACCAGGACGTCGTAGTCATAGGTGTCCTGAGACAACGTGCCATCTCCCCTTTGAGTGTGCACTGCGGGTGCTCGGTCGTTGCTCGCGCCCACGCGGCGGAGCCGCACATCAGATAGCCCCGCGCCCCTCACGGGGCGCTCAGCGCAGCCTCAGTGCCTTCATCACCTTCAGGCTGGTGCTCATGAACTGGGCGTACTTCTCGTCGTCCATGCCCAGCGAGGGGGCCATCGGCAGCAGGCGCTGCTGGGCGACCGTCTGGGCCTCCGTGTACTTGAGGATGCCCTCCGAGCCGTGGCGGCGGCCCAGGCCCGAGTCCTTCATGCCGCCCATCGGGGACTGGACGCTGCCGTAGGCGGGGGCGTAGCCCTCGTTGACGTTGACCGTGCCGGTGCGGAGCTGGGCGGCGACGGCGCGGCCGCGGCTGCCGTTCTTCGTCCAGACCGAGGAGTTGAGGCCGTACGGGGTGCCGTTGGCGTGTTCGATGGCCTCCTCCTCCGTCTTGAAGCGGTAGATGGAGACGACCGGGCCGAAGGTCTCCTCCGTGCAGACGGCCATCGCGTCCTCGACGCCGTCGAGGATCGTGGGCTCGTAGAAGTAGGGGCCGATGTCGGGGCGGGCGGTGCCGCCGGCGACGACGGTCGCGCCCTTCTCGACGGCCTCCTCGACATGCCGCTTGACGGTCTCCAGCTGCCGTTCGCCGACCAGGGACCCCATGTCGGCGCCGTAGGCGAGGGACCTGCCCAGGCGCATGGCCTTGGTGCGGGCGGCGAAGCGCTCGACGAAGGCGTCGGCGATCGACTCGTGGACGTACAGCCGCTCGATGGAGATGCACAGCTGGCCGGCCGAGGAGAAGCAGGCGCGGACCGCACCCGCGGCGGCCTTCTCGATGTCGGCGTCGTCGAGGACGAGCATGGCGTTCTTGCCGCCGAGTTCGAGGGACACGCCGACCAGGCGGGCCGCCGCGCCCTGCGCGACCTCGCGCCCGGTGCGGGTGGAGCCGGTGAAGGAGACGTAGTCGGCGTGCCGGACGACCTCGGGGCCGACGACCGGGCCCTCGCCGAGGACGACCTGGAAGACGCCGGCGGGCAGCCCCGCCTCGACGAGGAGGTCACGGGCCCACAGGGCGGTCAGGCAGGTCTCGGTGTCCGGCTTCATGACGACCGCGTTGCCCGCGGCGAAGGCGGGAAGCGCGTCGCCGACGGAGAGTTCGAGGGGGTAGTTCCAGGGGGCGATCTGACCCACCACGCCCCGTGGGTGGCGCAGTTCGGTCACCCGGGTGAGGGTGGGCATGGCGCCGGCGTGCCGCTTGGGGCGGAGGTAGGCGGGGGCCCTGCGGCCGTAGTGCCGGGAGGCGACCGCGACGGCCTGGACCTCTTCGTGGGCGTGCAGGCGGGCCTTGCCGGTCTCCAGCTGGATGAGGTCGAGGACCTCGGCCTGGCGCTCCAGGATCAGGTCGTGGAAGCGGAGCAGGACCGCGGCGCGCTGCCGTACCGGCACCTTCGCCCACACGGCCTGGGCGGCACGGGCCGCGTCGAAGGCCTTCGCCACGTCCTCGGGGGTGGACTCGGGCAGGTCGGCCAGCTTCTCGCCGGTGAAGGGCGTGTGGTTGGCGGTGCGTCCGGAGCCGACGACACCCTTGGTGAGCTGGGCGACCAGCTCGGGCGTGACCACGTCGGCCGCGGTTCGGGCCCCAGCGGGGGCGGGGGCGAGCGGGTTCGTGCCGGTGGGGGCCGGTGCGTGGGCCGGGGCCTGCGAGTCCGTCATGAGCCGCAGGGTATTCGGGCGCGGGGCCTTTGGGTACCCGTGGGTAACCCGGTTTCACGGACCGCACACACACCGCCAGTGTTCACTGGCAGAGAATGCGCTGATCAGGGGAGCGCACGGGGACGATCAGCGCCGGTCAGCCGCGTTCGGGTTTCTTGGCGAGGAGCAGTCCGAGGGCTGCGAGCGGGGTGAGACGGCGGGGTTCGGGGGCCGCCGGGGATGCCGGGGCCAAGGCGGGGCCGGAGGCGGCCGGGGCGGGAGCGGGAGCCGGGGGTGCGGTCACCCATTCCGGAAGGCTCACGCCGGCGGCCTCGGCCAGCGCCTCGGCGACGTCGGCGGCCGCCGGCCGGGCCTCCGGTTCGGGGGCGCCCAGCTGTGCGAGCAGCGGCGCGAGGGGGCCCTCCGCGCCCGCCATGGACGTACTGAGCAGGGCGCCCAGGGCCCACAGGTCGGAGGCGGGCCCGGCGCCGCGCCCCTCACCGCACTCCGGTGCCACGAAGTCACCGCTGCACGGCTCCTGTCGCGCCGCGCCGATGCCGAAGTCGGTGACGACGACGCGCTCGCCGCCGGTTTCGAGCAGGATGTTGGAGGGCTTGAGGTCACGGTGGACGATGCCGACGCAGTGGGCGGCGTGCAGCGCGCCGAGGACGGCGAGCCCGACACGGGCGGCCTCGGCGGGCGGCAGCGGGCCGCGCGCGGCGAGGGCGGCCCGCAAGGACTCCCCCGGCACCAGCTCCATGACGATCCAGGGGCGTTCGCCGTCCAGGAGGACGTCATGGATGGCGACGGCGGCCGGATGGTCGACGCGGGCGGCGGCGCGGGCCTCGTGCAGCAGCCGGTGCGCGGCCCGTTGCCGCTCCTCGTCCGTCGGCTCACCGGTCAGCCGCAGCTCCTTGAGGGCGACGTACCGCGCGCCACGATCGTCACGGCGACCCACCGACACCCGGTCGTCCGCCGGAGCCCGGTCGTCCGACGACGCCCGGTCGTCCGCCGGGTCCCGGTCGTTCCGGCCGTCGTGCTCGTCACGGGCACGCCACACCGTGCCGGCCGGCCCGGAGCCGATGCGCTCGGCCAGTCGATAGCGTCCACCGATCAGACGTCCCTCGACCGGCTGTTCGCCGTCTTCGCTCATGTCACATGAGTACCTTGCGCACCATGCCCTTGTCGAAGCGGCGCGGTCAGAGGTCCGCCGACCGCGGCCCGCTTCCTGTGGACGCGCCCGGCCGCCCCATGTCGAGGGGTGTCAGGCCTTGTTGGCCGTGAACGTGTCCACCGCGACGTCGAAGTACTCCCGCGCCTCCCGCACCTTCCCGACCGGCGCCGACACCCACACGTCGTACAGCTGTCCGCTCTCCTCCCAGCAGAGGTCGTAGGTGTGCCGCGGCCCCTCCGCCGCGCTGAAGCCCTTCCAGGTGAACTCCCAGAACGCGGCGGGGTGTCCGGCGTGGGTGGTGTCGGTGACCCGGCCGTCGTGGTACCCGGGGTTGGTGCTCGGCCCCTCGGCCGCCGCCCGCCGCATGACCCCGCCCGGTCCGCCCGGCTGCGGCTCGGAGACCTTGATGCCGAGCCGGAAGGTCTGCCCCGGTGACACGTAGAAGACGCGCTCGCCCTGCGGGTCGCGGGTGAAGCCCTCCGGGACGGCCAGCGTGAAGCCGGCCTGGTCCTGCGCGAGGCGGTAGCCGGAGGGCGCGGTGCGGGAGTGGCCGGTGGCGGTCGGCGGGGTGGCCGAGGGGGGCGACGTGGTGGCCGAGCGGGACGGGGTGGCCGAGGGGGTCTCCAGGTTCGACGCGGAGACGGCCGTCGTGCCCCCGGGACCCGGGGCGGTACCGCTCCCGCCCCCGTGGAACAGCAGCGTGGCCGCCGACACGCCCGCCCCGGCCATCGCGGCGACCAGCAGCGCGGCGACCAGCACCCCGCGGGTGGTGGAGGGCCGGGGCGGCGCGGCCGGTTCCGGGGGCGGCGGCCACGGGACGTCCCGCTGCGTCGGCGTGTACGACGCGACGCCCGTTCCCTGCGCCGTACCGGCGCCGCCCGTCACGGCTCCCGTCTCCAGGAACCCGCGCAGCATCAGTTCGGCCTCCGCAGCGCCCAGCCGCCGCTCGGGATCCCGCTCCAGCAGCCCCCGTACGACCGGCAGCAGCGGCTCGGCCTGGACCGGTGGCCGGATCTCGTCGGAGACCACGGCGTGCAGGATCCCGCCGAGCGAGTCGCGCCGGAACGGCGACTCACCGCTGAGCGTCGCGCACAGCAGCGCCCCCAGCGACCACAGGTCGGACGCCGGGCCGGTCCGGACGCCTGACATCCGCTCGGGCGCGGTGTACTCGGGCGAGCCGACGAAGGAACCGGTCTCGGTGAGCGTGGTGGCGCCAGCGACCTGGGCGATGCCGAAGTCGGTGAGGACGACCCGCCCGCTGCCGGCCTCGACGAGCACGTTCGCCGGTTTGATGTCCCGGTGCAGCACCCCGGCCTCGTGTGCCGTCCGCAGCGCGCTCAGCAGAGCGATCCCGATCCGCGCGGCCTCACCGGCGTCCACCGGCCCGCGCCGCCCGATCCGGTCGGCGAGCGAACCGCCGTCGATCAACTCCATGACGATGTACGGCCGTCCGTCGTCCTCGACCACGTCGTGCACGACGATGATGTGCGGGTGGTGCAGCTGGGCGACGGCCTGCGCCTCACGCAGGGTGCGCTCGCGGCGCAGCCGGGCGTCGTCGTCGGACAGGGAGTCGTCGACGGTGAGCTCCTTGACGGCGACCTGCCGCCCCAGCAGCTGGTCGGTCGCGCGCCATACGACACCCATTCCGCCCCGCCCGAGCCGTTTCTCCAGCCGGTAACGCCCGGCAATGACACGGAGGCCGTCCCTCTGATCCCCATCGGTCGCCATGGGCCCCATCATGCCGCGCCGGGCGGGCCCCCTCTCGGGGCGGCGACCGGCCAAGCGTGCCGCCGCCCCGGCCACCGATCAGGGGGCGATGATTTTCAGCCATAACCGACTTTGAAACGGATTCAAAGCATGGCAAAACACCCGGCAATACGCTCCAGGCAAGGTAAAGCGGGTGGCTGAACGCCTGCTGTCATGTGACACATGAGAAGCCTTATCGTTCCTTTATGGGAAACACTTTGAAGCGCCTTTCCGTCACGGGGGTCGCGGCGGTGGCGATATTCGCCGCGACCACGGTCACCGATGCCAGCGCGGCGAGTGGCGGCGCATCATGCTCTACGACCGGCGCCACGGGGAGTCTCACCTTCACCAACTGGTCGAGCAATTACGTGGACATCAGCGGCTGGGTCAAGGACACCGCTGCCGACGGCCACCACGTGGCCATTCAACTCATCTCCTCCGACGGCAGTGATTCCGTCAGGGACTGGTCCTGGCATCACGAATACGACGGAAACGGATCGACTCTCCCCATCAGCACTCACGCGTCGACCACCGACAATTTCCTTCGCTATGTCGGCGTGCACGTGGCGGTCTGGGAAGGGGACAAGATAGTCGGCGGGCTCACCTGCTCGGACTGGGCCTGAGCCTCCGCACGACAATCTCCTCGAATACGTGAATAGCATGTCGGCAGAGAATCCGGCCGACATGCCGAGCACCGCTCGATGCTCTCGTCACTTGGCTTCGCCCTCCCGCCAGCCCTGGAGGACGGAGGTGAACTGCTTGCTGGTGGCGGCCCAGTCGCCGACCGGTGAGGCGGTGTAGATCGCGTACTCGACCCCGTCGCCGTTGAAGTAGCCGACGTCGAGGGCCCGGTACGGCCCCGGGACCTTCGCGTCCTTCGGCAGCGCGGTCCACGTGTACTCCCAGCGGGAGCTCGGCAGATCTCGGTACGTGTCCTTCGTCAGGCTCACCGTCTTGAAGTCCACCAGCTTCCGGGCGAGCTGCTCCTCCAGGTTGCGCAAGTGGTCGTATGCGTTGCTGAAGTCGGATGAAGTGTCGACGGCGACGCGTACGAGGTGGGTGCCCCCGTCGGGTGAGTAGTCGATCTGCTCCAGGCCTGCCGTCTTCTTGATGGACACCGAGCGCTTCCAGCCCGCCGGAAGGTACAGCGTGAAGCCCGCCGGGTCGTCGTACTGCGTCCAGCCCGCGGGAATCGTGCCGTCCGGGGCCGTGGTCGCGCCCTGCGAGGAAGAGCTGGACGTGACCGGCGAGGCCGTGCTGCCGGTGTCGTCCTGCTGCCCCGAGTCCCACTTCTGCAGCGCCACGGCCGCACCGCCGCCCAGCAGCGCGGCGACGGCGACGACGAGCGCGAGCGTGCGCAGCCGGCGCCGCCTCGGCTGGACCGGCGCGGACGCCCCGGCGACGGCGGTCGGCGCGCCCGTGGAACCGCCGGAGGAACGCTGCCCTTCGTACGAGCCGCCGTAAGAGCCGCCGTAGGAACCGCTGTGGGGATCGCTGAAGGAGCTGCGGGGGGAACCGCCGGACGAGCTCCCGTACGCTCCCTTCGGCAAGCCGTCGTGGGAACTCTCGTACGAGCCCGAGTCAAGCCGCGTCCCCCCGCCCCGCTGCGACTGCGTCGGTACGTACGCCTGTGCCGTGCTCGGCCGCCGTCCCTCCGCGGCCTCCGCGAGCATCTGCTCGACCTCTTCGGGGCTCGGCCGATGTGCCGGTTCCTTGCGCAGCAGGGCCGTGATGACCGGCTCCAGCGGGCCCGCGTTCAGCGGCTCGCCGGCCTCGTCCTCGACGACGGCCTGCATGGTGGTCAGCGGCGAGGTGCGGCGGAACGGCGAGCGCCCCTCCACCGCCGTGTACAGCGTCGCGCCCAGCGCCCACAGGTCGGAGGACGGCCCCGGATCGTGCCCGCGCACGCGCTCCGGCGCGAGGTAGTCGACGGATCCGACGACTTCCCCGGTTCGGGTGATCGTCGTGTCGCCCTCGATCTGCGCGATGCCGAAGTCGGTGAGCAGGACCCGGCCGTCCAGGCCCAGCAGCACGTTGCCCGGCTTGACGTCCCGGTGCAGCACCCCGGCGCTGTGCGCGGCGCGCAGCGCGCGCAGCACCCACAGCCCGATCCGGGCGGCCTCCCGCGGCTCGACCCGCCCGCGCTCCTTGACCTCGTCGGCCAGCGAGTGCCCCTCGACCAGCTCCATGACGATCCACGGGCGGCCGTCGTGTTCGAGTACGTCATGGACGGTGACGACGGCGGAGTGGTTGATGCGCGCCGCGGCCCGGGCCTCCGCCCGGGTGCGGGCGAGCAGGATGGCCTGGTCGCCCTCGGAGACGTAGAGCGCGGCCGTCAACTCCTTGATGGCGACCGCACGGTGCAGCACTTCGTCATGGGCGCGCCACACCCGGCCCATGCCGCCGCTGCCGATGACGTCGGCCAGCCGGTAGCGGCCCGCTATGAGCAGGCCCTGCATCTGATTCACGTTGCCCCGCAATGCTCTTGTCAGGGTCAGACTAAGGACCGCCCCCCGGTCAGGGAACAAGCGGGGTCCCACGGAGACAGCTCTGTGACGGTTCTCGCTTTCGTGACCGGATGTGAACGAAATCCCCGCACTGAACGGGAACCAACCACCCCGAGGACGCGTTGAATTCCGCTCCGCCTCGCCCAGCCCGACCGCTCGCGTGTCTCAGCCCGTGTACTTGTACGTCGCCGACGCCTGTTCGTACAGCGTGGTGACCTCGTCCCGTGCGGACTCCGGGCCGCGCACCTGCACGATGTGGTACCTCCCGTTGATCAGGAAGACCATGTTGCGCACGAACAGGTCGCCCTCCTGGCTGTCCGTCCAGGTGAACTGTCCCTCGGCCGACACCTGCTGACCCACGGTGATGGTCCGCAGCCCGCCGGCGGTGGCCCAGCTGGAGTCCCGGTACGGCTGCAGCTCCGGCTCTTTGTCCCGCTGGTACGTCATCGGGTCGCTGCCGTAGGTCGCCGCGCTGTCCCGTCCGGCCACGACGATCAGCTCGAACTTCCCGTGCGAGTAGATCACCTGGCCGCTGCCGTTCTTCGGGGTACGGCTCCAGCCCTTGGCCACGGCGATCTGGAAGCCGTTCGGGTCGTTGCGCAGGGTGAACCCGTCGGGGACGGTGGAGCCGCCGGTCGAACCGGCGGTGGTCTGCGTCTCGGTGGACGGAGTCGAGGTGGCGGTCGGTGTCGGCGTGGGCGTCGGCCGCCGGCTCGGCGCGGAACTCGCCTCGCCGGCCGTGCCCGTCCGGTCGCCGGTCGCCGCGCCACCGTCGTCCGCGCTGTCCTTCTTCGGCAGGAACAGCATGGCGTACGCGACCGCCGCGGCCAGCAGGAGCAGGACCAGCAGAAGCAACGTACGGCCCAGCCGACGCGGGGACCTGGCCTCCTGGCGGGCCCGCTTGTGCCGGCCGTGCGGCGCCGGCAGCCCGGCCCGGCGCCTGCGCACCAGCTCACCGCGGCGCCGGACGATCGGCAGCCGCCGGGGGTCGGTGGGCGGGGCGGCCACGACATGCGTACCGGCGTCCGGCTCGGGCGCCGACCGCACCAGTGAGCGCAGCCAGCCGCGCAGCTCCTCGAAGTCCAGCCGCTCGGTGGGATCCTGACGCAGCAGCGACTCCACGACCGGCCTGAGCGACCCGCACTCCTCCGCGAAGGCGGGCGGTTCCGAGCACACCAGCTGCACCAGCTCGGCCGTCGACTCCTCCGGATACGGCGCGTGCCCCTGCACCGACCGGAACAGCAGCGCCCCGAGCGCCCACAGGTCGGTGGCCGGGCCGATGGGCGCCGCCAGCTGCCAGTTCTCGTGCACGGGAACGGCCTGCTCCGGCGCCCAGCGCTCGGTCACCGGTCCCACCACGGTCATCCGCACCTGCCGCGCCCGCTCGGCGGCCAGCGCGGTGGCGGGCCCGCGCCGCCCGGGTACGACGGCGGGCTCGCCCCAGCGGGCGGCGGGTCCGGCGCCCTGCGCGGGCACGACGGCGTGCGGCTGTCCCTGACCGCCCTGAAATCCGGCGCCGGTCAGCGGGTCGGTCGCGCCGGTACCGGCCGGGGGCGCGACCGCGCCGGGTCCTGCGGCCTGGAGCGCGGTGCGTTCCTGGCCGGGGACCACCGCGGGGGGCGTGCCGGTGCGGGGGCGGGGGGCGGCGCCGTGCCAGGGCGACGGCGCGCCGCGCACTCCGTACGGGTCGGCTGTCCGGCCGGGCGGCGCACCGCCGGCGGCCCGCTGCTCCCCGCCCGGTGCCTGCGCCTGCCCATGCGCGTACGGCGCTTGCGTCACGCCGTTGGCGTACGGCTGCTGGGCCGCCCCGTTGGCCTGTCCCGGGCCGTACGGCGTCTGTGATGCGGGCGCCTCGGTGTCGTCCTCGGCCGGCGGCCGGGCGCCGGGCAGCGCGGCCCGCCCGCTCTGCTGGGCCTCCTGGACCCGGGCGGCGGCCCTTGCTCCCGCCCGGTACGCGGCGATCGCCCCGGCCCGCGCGGCGCGGACGTCCGCGCCGGTCTCCAACGCCCGCCGCTCCACGGCACCCGAGCCGGTGCCGCCGGAACCTTCCTCCAGACCGGCGCCCGGCAGCCCGCCGGCAGCCCGCGCCTGAATGGCGGCACGCCGAGCGGCTTCGGGGTCGATCTCCGGCGCGCCGGGCGCGCCCTGCGCGCCGGCTGTACCACCGGACACACCACCGACGCTCCCGATGCCTCCGACAGCGACGGCACCCGGACCGACGGAACCACCCGAACCGGGCGAAACGGGCGCGTTCCCCGGCAGGGCACCGGGTGTGGTGGAACCTTCCGCCTCCGCGCCCCGCCCGCGGCCGACGACCGTCTCGCCGCCCCCGCCGGTCTCGCCCTCCTGCGCCGGTACCGGGTCGTACCCGCACAGCGCCTCCTCGGCCGCGCCGACCGCGAGGCCGGTCAGCATCACCCGGCCGTCGTCGCAGACGAGGACCGTGCGGGCGGTGATGTTGCGGTGCACCCAGCCGTGGGCGTGCAGCACGCGCAGCGCCATCAGTACGTCGGAGGCGACCTCCGCCGCCCGGTACGGGCTCAGCGGCTGCTCGGCGAGGACCGCCGCCAGCGAACGCGCGGCGACCGACTCACTGACGATCCACAGCGAACCGCCCTCGGCGAACACGTCGAAGACCTGGTCCAGCCGGGGGTGGTCGGGGATCCGGGCGGCGGCCTGCGCGGCCTCCACGGCGCGCCGCACCACCGGGTCGCTGGGCCGGCGCGTCGCGGTCCGCGCCGTCGGCGGCCGACGCGCACCACGGTCACGCGCCGTGAAACCCTCCGGCAGCCCCTCGGCGTCCAGCACCTCCGCCTCGACGACCTCCGGCAACGGCACCTGCCGGACGAACACCTCCTGCCCGCTGTAGGTGTCGAAGGCCCGCGTCTCGGTGTGTTCGTACTCGTCGGAGGGGGGAAGCGGCAGGCGGTAGCGGTCGGCGAGCACCCGACCCGCGTAGTCGTCCACGTTGCCTCCCCCGGCCGTCCGGTTGGTCAAATCCGTTCGTTTCGCGGCCCGTTCTGTATGCATACCTGGATGCGTACGGTCCGCAACCACTCACGATACGTGCCGGAGGCAATTCGCATTGTGGGGATGCGAATTTGTCACTTCGGCTCGAAGGACCCGGTCAGCGTCTTCCAGGTGTCCTTGCGCAGCTCACTGCTCCAGTCGGCGGCCTTCGCGGTGTACATCAGCGCGTACCCCTGCTTGGAGCTGACGACGAACCCCCGGTCGATGGTCCGGTACTCGGTGCCGCTCTCCACGTAGGTGAACTCCCAGTCGGCCGTGTTCCAGCCGCGGTAGCTCACCTGCGCTATGCGGATCTTCTGGTACTGGGGGCGCACCATGTAACGCTCCTGGTTCTCCCAGTCCGCCACCGGGTCGTCCTTCGGCGTGCTCGTCCATGCGACCAGCAGCTTCTGCCCGTCAGGCCCGGTGTACCGGTCCCCCGCGGAACTGCTGGTCTGGAACTTCCAGCCCTTGGGCAACCCGATCGAGTACCCCTGAGCGCCCTTGTGCGTCGACACCACCGGCGCACTGCCGCTGTCAGTGCCACTGGAGTTCGACGCCGGGGACGCGTTGTCGTCGGACGCGTCCGAGTCGTCGCTGCCGGAGGAGCCGGCCACCGACGAGTCCCCGTCCGCCTGCGTGCCGCCGCTCGTGTCCTCCTTGGTGGAGGCCCCGGAACCGGACTTCGAACCGGAACCGGAACCGGTGCTCGCGCTCGCCCCCGAGGTCGCCACCGCCTTGGAACCGCCGCTCTTGCCGCTCCCCTTGCTGTCCGCGTCGTCGCCGTTCAACGTGAGGGCGAGCACGGTACCGAGCACCGCGAGCACCACGACCACGGCGATGATCACCAGGGTGCGCTTGGGCACCACGTCGGTGAGCGGAGCCTTGGGCACGGGCCGGGGCGCCAGGTCCAGATCCGGTGGCGGCATCAGGGGCCACCCCGAACTGGCCTTGCCGGCCGCGGGCTTGGTCCCCGCCGAGGCGGTGGCAGCACCGGACCCGCCGCCCGTGCCGGCCGGACGCGCGCCTCCGACCGGCGCCGAGGCCGAAGCGGAAGCGACCGGGGCCACGGCCGTGGCCGCCTCGGCGGCGCCCGCACCCGTGCTCGCGCTCGCACTCACGCCGGTGCTCTTCGTCCGGGTCACGGCCGCGGCACTCGCCGCCCCCGCCGCCTTCCGCACCGACCGCAGCGCCCCGCGCAGCTTCTCCCCGGCCTCCTCGCCCCGCTTGGCCCCCGCCTCCTTCTCCGCCTGCGGCTCCTCCGGCTGCGGAGGCAGCGGCACCACGCGGGTGGCGTCCGCGGGCGCCTCCTCCGGCGCGTTGATGACCGCGTTGAGCATCGCCCGGGCACCCGCGTCGTCCAGCCGCTTGGCCGGGTCCTTGGTGAGCAGCCCGTAGATGACGTCCTTCAGCGGCCCCGCGTTCTTGGGCTCCTCCAGCTGCTCGGTCATCACCGCCGTCAGCGTGGCGATGGCCGACCCCTTGTCGTAGGGCGGGGCGCCCTCGACCGCCGCGTACAGCAGGCCGCCGAGCGACCACAGGTCGGCCGCCGGGCCGGGCTTGTGACCGCGGGCCCGCTCCGGGGAGATGTAGGAAGGGGCGCCGACGAGCATGCCGGTGGAGGTGATGGACGGGTCGCCCTCGACCTGGGCGATGCCGAAGTCGGTGAGCACGACCCGGCCGTCGTGCTCGGAGATCAGCACGTTGGACGGCTTCACGTCCCGGTGCAGGATGCCCTCGCGGTGCGCCGACCGCAGCACGTCCAGGATCGCCAGCCCGACCTCGGCCGCCCGCTTCGGGTCCAGCAGGCCGTCCTCCCGGATGGCCTCGGCCAGCGACTTGCCCTCGACCAGCTCCATCACGATCCAGGGCCGGTCGTCCTCGTCGACCACGTCGAAGACCGTCACCGCGCTGTTGTTGCGGATCCGGGCGATCGCCTTGGCCTCACGCAGGGTGCGCGTGATCAGGCGCCGTTTCTCCTCCTCGTCGATGTTCGACGGGAACCGCAGTTCCTTGACGGCCACCGTCCGGCCGAGGGTCTCGTCCTCGGCCCGCCACACCGTGCCCATGCCGCCGCGGCCGAGCACTCCTCCCAGCCGGTACCGCCCGGCGAGAAGACGCTCGCTGTTGTCCTGACGAGTCTCCTGACGAGAAGTGCCCGCCTGCTCCGCCTCCGACATGCGTCCCCTCATGCAACCCGCCCTGACAGAGCCTTCATTGTCCCCCACCCGACAAGTGCCCAACGCCCTGGGGCCCCCTGACCGCACATCGGGGCCGGCCGACCGGAACCCCCGGTGACGAGGGCGTCACGCGGGTGGGGATGATGGGCCGTGAGAAGGGAGGATCCCGGATGCCGTCGCTTCGGACACTGGTGGCCATACCGGTCTCTCTTGCCCTGCTCTTCGCCCCGCTGATGGCCGGTTCCGCGTCCTCGGCGGAGGCCACCGACCCGCTCCTGTCACAGTTCGTCACCAAAGGCAGGACACCCGCCGCCGCCCTGCTGGACCGCGACGGCGACGACGTCCACTTCTCGGCCGCCGGCCAGGGCATCGCCCGTGACGACCACTTCCGCGCCGGCAGCATCACGAAGACCTTCATCGCCACCGTCGTCCTGCAACTGGCCGCGGAACACCGGCTCTCCCTCTCCGACACCGTGGAGCGGCATCTGCCGGGTCTGCTGCGCGGACGCGGCGTCGACGGGCGGCGGATCACCCTGCGGGCCCTGCTCAGCCACACCGGCGGGCTCGCCGACTTCACCACGGTCACCCTTGGGGCCGTCCCCCTGACCCCGCTTCAGGCCGTACGCATCTCGCTCGCCCTCCCTTCGCCCCGGCTGGGTCACTACGCGTACTCCAGCACCGACTACGTCGTGCTCGGCATGGTCATCCGTCAGGTCACCGGCCACTCGTACGCCACCGAGATCCGGCGCCGCATCATCACTCCCCTCCGTCTGACGGGCACGTCCCTCCCGGGCGCCCGCACCACGCTGCCCTCCCCGCACGGTCGCGCCTACACGGCCGACGGCTCCGACGTCACCGAGCTCGACCCGCGCGTGGCCGGCGCGGCGGGTGAGCTGGTGACCACGCTCGACGACCTGGACCGCTTCTACGCGGCACTGCTGGACGGCGAGCTGCTGCCCCCGCGCCGGCTGCGCGAGATGCTCGACACCCGTGCCGCACACGGCGCGTACGGCCTGGGGATCTTTCCTGTGAAGCTGCCGTGCGGGACCACGGTGTGGGGGCACAACGGCCGGATCGCGGGCAGCTATGTGCGGAGCGCTGCCTCGATCGGCGGCCGGCATGTCCTCACGTTCCGTGTGAACACGACGGCGATCGCAGACCCGGCCCTCGAACCCGCACTGCTCGCCGCCGAGTTCTGCCCTCGCAATGGGTAGAACGGCCGGGGATCGCAGGGAGATCCCGAGGCCCGGTCGCTCGATCGGGTGATGTCCGAAGGCCGGCCGGCGCGGGCGGCCCGGCAGCGCCGGAACCGCCGTCGTGGCTCACCGCGGGACGATGTCCGGGGCTCCCAGCCTTGCCGCGTCGGCTGTCTGGTCGTCGGGCTGGAGCTGGGATTCGCGTTCCGCCTCCACGCGCTTCTCGTAGTGCTCGACCTCCCGCTCGATCTGGTCCTTGTCCCAGCGGAGGACCGGGGCCATCAGCTCGGCGGCCTCGCGGGCGCTGCGGGTGCCGCGGTCGAAGGTCTCGAAGGAGATGCGGGTGCGGCGGGTCAGGACGTCGTCGAGGTGGCGGGCGCCCTCGTGGGAGGCGGCGTAGACGACCTCGGCGCGCAGGTAGTCGTCGGCGGCCGAGAGCGGCTCGGCCAGGCCGGGGTCGGCGGCGATGAGGTCGAGGACCTCCTCCGCCATCGAGCCGTACCGGTTCAGCAGGTGCTCGACACGCACCACGTGCAGGCCGGTGCGGGCGGCGATCCGGGCCCGGGCGTTCCACAACGCCCGGTAGCCCTCCGCGCCGAGCAGCGGGATGTCCTCGGTGACGCACTCCGCGACCCGCATGTCGAGCCCGTGCACCGCCTCGTCGACGGCGTCCTTGGCCATCACCCGGTACGTCGTGTACTTGCCGCCCGCGACGACCACGAGTCCCGGCACCGGATGCGCGACCGTGTGCTCGCGCGAGAGCTTGCTGGTGGCGTCGGACTCGCCGGCCAGCAGTGGACGCAGGCCTGCGTAGACGCCTTGGACGTCGTCGCGCGACAGCGGCACCGCGAGCACCGAGTTCACGTGGTTGAGCAGGTAGTCGATGTCGGCGCTGGAGGCGGCCGGGTGGGCCTTGTCCAGGTCCCAGCCGGTGTCGGTGGTGCCGACGATCCAGTGCCGGCCCCACGGGATGACGAACAGGACCGACTTCTCGGTGCGCAGGATCAGGCCGGTCGTGGAGTGGATGCGGTCCCTGGGGACGACCAGGTGGATGCCCTTGGACGCGCGGACGTGGAACTGGCCGCGCTCGCCGACCAGCGCCTGCGTGTCGTCGGTCCACACCCCGGTCGCGTTGACGACCTGCCGGGCGCGGATCTCGTACTCCCCGCCGCCCTCGACGTCCTGCACCCGGGCCCCGACGACGCGCTCGCCCTCGCGCAGGAACCCGGTCACCCGCGCGTGGTTGGCCGCCTTCGCGCCGTACGACACCGCCGTGCGCACCAGGGTCGCCACATAGCGGGCGTCGTCCATCTGGGCGTCGTAGTACTGGATGGCGCCGACCAGCGCGTCCTTGCGCAGCGCGGGTGCGACCCGCAGGGCGTGACGGCGGCTCAGGTGACGGTGGGCGGGCAGGCCCCGGCCGTGGCCGCGGGCCATCGACATCGCGTCGTAGAGCGCGACGCCCGAACCGGCGTACAGGCGCTCCCAGCCCTGGTGCTGGAGCGGATAGAGGAAGGGCACCGGCTTGACCAGGTGCGGGGCGAGGCGCTCCAGAAGCAGGCCGCGCTCCTTGAGTGCCTCGCGGACCAGGGCGAAGTCGAGCATCTCCAGATAGCGCAGGCCGCCGTGGATCAGCTTGCTGGACCTGCTGGAGGTGCCGGAGGCCCAGTCGCGGGCCTCGACGATGCCGGTGTTCAGGCCCCTTGTGACCGCGTCCAGCGCGGTGCCCGTGCCGACCACTCCGCCGCCGACCACCAGCACGTCCAACTCGCGCTCGGCCATCGCCGCCAGGGACTCCGCACGCTGCTCCGGCCCCAGTGTCGCTGTCCTCACCGCTGCCTCCCGCTCTGCCGCCATCGGTCATCGCTCGCCATCGGCCATCGCTCGCCGTGGGTCGTCGTCCGCCATCGGCCGTCGACCGCCGGGGGTCATCGGGCAGCCTCGGCCATCAGTCGCCGTCGGTCACCGGTACCCGTCAGTCATGGGTCGATGTCGGTCACTGGTCGTCGTCGGCCGTCGATCGCGTCATCGATCGCGTCGTCCGCCGCCGATCGTTCGTCGGTCATCGGTCGCGTCGGCCGCGCCCCGGCGGGCGTGGCCCCTGCCCAAATTCTGACCGGCTTGCCCGACTTCAGCCACCACTCACCCCCAGCCCGTGGACAACGGTCACCGAACCCACGGAAGACACATGAACACAATCCCGCATAACGGTCATATTTACTCCTAGTCTGACAGTGCGCCTCGCTCATCCTGTCCACAGGGCTTGCGCACCTGTCCCGCTTCGGTTACTGGGAAGGACGGCCCACGCCATGCCCGCAGACCTCGCCGTCATCGGACTCGGTCCCTACGGCCTGCCCCTCGCCCAGGCCGCCGTGGCCGCCGGCGTGTCCACGATCGGCTACGCCACCGGCCCCGAGGCGGGCTCACTGAGCCCCGCCGAGCTGCGCCGGATGCTCGCGAAGGGCTTCCGGGTGGCCGAGGACCCGGTCCAGCTGGGGCGGGTGCGTACCGCCGTGATCTGCGCGCCGACCCCGCGCGGCGCCGACGGCGGGCTCGATCTGGGCCAGGTGGAGGCCGCCGCGCGCACCCTGGCCGAGCGGCTGCGTCCGCACACGACGGTGATCCTGGAGTCCCCGGTCCATCCGGGGACGACGGAGGACTTTCTGCAGCCCCTGCTGGAGAAGGGCTCGGGCCTGCGCGCCGGCCGCGACTTCCACCTCGCCTATTCGCCCAGTCGGGTGGATCCGGGCAACCGCGACTTCACGCCGGCCAACACCCCGAAGGTCATCGGCGGCCTCACGCCCGCGTGCACGGAGTCGGCCGCCACGTTCTACGGCCGGCTCACCGACAAGGTGGTACGCGCGCGTGGCCCACGTGAGGCCGAGACCGTGCAGCTTCTGGAGACCAACTTCCGGCACGTCAACATCGCCCTCGTCAACGAGATGGCCGTCCTCTGCCACGACCTGGGCGTCGACCTGTGGGACGTCATCCGCTGCGCGGAGACCAAGCCGTTCGGCTTCCAGGCCTTCCGTCCCGGCCCCGGCGTCGGCGGCCACGGCGTCGCCCAGGACCTGTCCGGCCGCACGAGCCGCGGCCTGCGCATGGTGGAACTCGCCCAGCAGGTCAACAGCCGGATGCCGGGGTACGTCGTCCAGCGCGCCGCCGCCCTCCTCAACGAGCACGGCAAGTCGGCGCGCGGCGCGCGCGTGCTGCTGCTCGGGGTCACCTACAAGGCGGACCTCGCCGACCAGCAGAACAGCCCCGCCCAGGAGGTCGCGACCCGTCTCATGGAGCTCGGCGCCTCGGTCAGCTACCACGACCCGCACCTCGCGTCCTGGAGCGTCCTGGACCGTCCGGTCCCGCGCGCGGACTCCCTCTACGAGGCGGCCGCCGACGCCGATCTGACGATCCTGGTCCAGCAGCACCGCACGTACGACCTGCAGGGCCTGTCGGTGAAGGCCCAGTTGCTGCTGGACACGCGCGGGGCGACCCCGACGGGGGCCGCGCACCGGCTCTGAGCGGGCCGGGCCCGGCGCCCGCGGAAACCCCAACGGCGTTGTCACAGGCGCCTGTTAGTCTCCCCTCACTCGTCGCGCAGATGTGCGCACGTCTCTTTGTTTCACTGTTGTGCCAGTGGTTCATCAGGGGGGATTTCTGTCATGAGCCAGTCAGATTCGGATATGGCCGCCCAGCAGCAGGCGCCCGCGCCGGCCCGGGGCAACACGGGGCTCGGCCTGGTCGCCGCCGCCCTCGCGGGCGTGGCCGCCGCCGCGCTCTACGGCGTGGTCATCGGCCTCACCAAGCACGAGATCGGCTGGGCGGCCGTCGGTGTCGGCTTCGTCATCGGCGTGGCCGCCGGAAAGCGCGGCGGCCGCAGCCCGGTACTCGCCATCGCCGCGACCGTCCTCGCCCTCGGCTCCGTCTACCTCGGCCAGCTGGTCGGCGAGGCGATGATCGGCGCCGACCAGATCGGCATGTCCTTCTCGGAGCTGTTCTTCCAGCACCTCGACATCGTCCAGCAGGCGTGGAAGGCGGAGGCCGACCCGCTGACCTTCGTCTTCTTCGCGATCGCGGCCTGGGCGGCGTTCTCGGGAGCACAGAAGGCGGCTCGCTGACCGGCGCGCGGGGGTGAAGGGGACGCGTGGGCGAAAAGGCCGGTCACCCACCCGGGACGACCGGCCCTTCGTTCGTCCGTCGCGCGGCGGCTACCGGGATTCATTCGCCGTGCTCCGGCCTTCAGACCGGCACCAGCTCTCCACGAAGCTGATCTCCGAGAACCAAGGGATCACCGTGGAGGACCTGTCGGTGGTGGGACTGGCCCGTACGAGGCTGGCCAGTCCGTGCACGACGCCGGGTGGTCGGCGTTCATCAGAATGCTGGCGTACAAGGCGGAACGGTACGGCCGCACCCTGGTGAAGGTCGGCCGGTTCGAACCGACCTCCCGGACCTGCTCCGCCTGCGGCGCCGTGGACGGGCCCAAACCCCTGAACGTGCGGGAGTGGACCTGTAGCGCCTGCGGCAGCGTCCATGACCGGGGCCACAACGCCGCGATCAACCTGAAGACGGCCGCCGGATGGGCGGTGCCGGCCTGCGGAGCGCGGCAAGACCGGGAGTGATCCCGGCACAGCGCGCAGAAACAGGAAGCCACGGATTCCCGACCGGAAACCGTGCCGCATGCGGCACAGCCTCCAGTCGAGAAGGCCAGAATCCTCGGGCTTCAGCCCGAGGAGCAAGTCAACGCTTGTGCTGCGAGTCCGCCACCGTCACCTCGACGCGCTGGAACTCCTTCAGCTCGCTGTAGCCGGTGGTGGCCATCGCGCGGCGCAGGGCGCCGAAGAGGTTCATCGAGCCGTCGGGGGTGTGGGACGGTCCGGTGAGGATCTCCTCGATGGTGCCGACCGTGCCGAGGTCGACCTTCTTGCCGCGCGGAAGCTCCTCGTTGACGGCCTCCATGCCCCAGTGGTGGCCCTTGCCCGGACCGTCGGTCGCACGGGCCAGCGGGGAGCCCATCATCACCGAGTCGGCGCCGCAGGCGATCGCCTTGGGCAGGTCGCCGGACCAGCCGACGCCGCCGTCGGCGATCACGTGCACGTAGCGGCCGCCGGACTCGTCCATGTAGTCGCGGCGGGCCGCGGCCACGTCCGCGACCGCGGTGGCCATGGGGACCTGGATACCGAGGACGTTGCGCGTGGTGTGGGCGGCGCCGCCGCCGAAGCCGACGAGCACGCCCGCCGCGCCCGTGCGCATCAGGTGCAGAGCCGCCGTGTAGGTGGCACAGCCACCGACGATCACCGGGACGTCGAGCTCGTAGATGAACTGCTTCAGGTTCAGCGGCTCGTGCGAGGACGAGACGTGCTCCGCGGAGACCGTCGTACCGCGGATGACGAAGATGTCCACGCCCGCGTCCACGACCGCCTTGGAGAACTGCGCGGTGCGCTGCGGGGAGAGCGCGGCCGCCGTGACCACGCCGGAGTCGCGCACCTCCTTGATGCGCGCGCCGATCAGCTCCTCCTTGATGGGGGCGGAGTAGATCTCCTGGAGGCGGCGGGTGGCGGCGTCGGCGTCCAGCTCGGTGATCTCGTCGAGCAGCGGCTGCGGGTCCTCGTACCGCGTCCAGAGGCCTTCCAGGTTGAGGACGCCCAGGCCGCCGAGCTCGCCGATACGGATCGCGGTGGCCGGGGAGACGACCGAGTCCATGGGGGCGGCCAGGAACGGCAGCTCAAAGCGGTAGGCGTCGATCTGCCAGGTGATCGAGACCTCCTTCGGGTCCCGCGTACGGCGGCTGGGGACGACGGCGATGTCGTCGAAGGCGTACGCCCGGCGGCCGCGCTTGCCGCGCCCGATCTCGATCTCAGTCACGTCTGTGGCCTTTCCCTCTGCGTTTCAGCGTCTTCCAGTATCGCCGACGGGTACGACAAGGGCGGCCCCGGTACGTCCGGGACCGCCCTGGAAGAGCTTCACGCGCGCGTGCGGGTCACTCACGGCTCGCGCGTGCGGGTCACTTGCTGCTGTAGTTCGGCGCCTCGACCGTCATCTGGATGTCGTGCGGGTGGCTCTCCTTGAGGCCCGCGGAGGTGATGCGGACGAAGCGGCCCTTGGACTCCATCTCGTCGACCGTGGCCGCGCCCACATAGCCCATGGTCTGGCGCAGACCGCCGACGAGCTGGTGCAGGACGCTGGCCAGCGGGCCGCGGTAGGGCACCTGGCCCTCGATGCCCTCGGGCACGAGCTTGTCGTCGGAGGCGACCTCGGCCTGGAAGTAGCGGTCCTTCGAGTACGACTTGCCCTGGCCCCGGGACTGCATGGCACCGAGCGAGCCCATGCCGCGGTACGACTTGAACTGCTTGCCGTTGATGAACTGCAGCTCGCCGGGGGACTCCTCACAGCCGGCGAGCAGGCTGCCGAGCATCACGGTGTCGGCGCCGGCCGCGAGGGCCTTGCCGATGTCGCCGGAGTACTGCAGGCCGCCGTCGCCGATGAGCGGGATGCCGGCGGGGCGGGCGGCGAGGGAGGCCTCGTAGATGGCGGTGACCTGCGGGACGCCGATACCGGCGACCACCCGGGTGGTGCAGATCGAACCGGGGCCCACGCCGACCTTGATGCCGTCGACACCGGCGTCGACGAGGGCCTGCGCGCCGTCGCGGGTGGCGACGTTGCCGCCGATCACGTCGACGTCCACGCTCGACTTGATCTTCGCCATCCAGCTGAGGGCGTTGCTGTTGTGGCCGTGCGAGGTGTCGACGACCAGGAAGTCCACACCGGCCTCGGCGAGCGCCTGGGCGCGCTCCAGGGCCTCGGGGCTGGCGCCCACGGCGGCACCGACGAGGAGGCGGCCCTCGGCGTCCTTGGCCGCGTTCGGGTACTTCTCGGCCTTGACGAAGTCCTTGACGGTGATCAGACCCCGGAGGATGCCCTGGTCGTCGACGAGCGGCAGCTTCTCGATCTTGTGCTTGCGCAGCAGCTCCATGGCCTCGACGCCGGAGGTGCCGACCTTGCCGGTGATCAGCGGCATCGGAGTCATGACCTCGCGCACCTGGCGGCTGCGGTCGGACTCGAAGGCCATGTCACGGTTGGTGACGATACCGAGCAGCTTGCCGGCCGGGTCGGTGACGGGCACGCCGCTGATGCGGAACTTGGCGCACAGCGCGTCGGCCTCGGCGAGGGTCGCCTCCGGGCGCACCGTGATGGGGTCGGTGACCATGCCGGACTCGGACCGCTTGACCAGGTCGACCTGGTTGACCTGGTCCTCGACGGAGAGGTTGCGGTGCAGCACGCCGACACCGCCGAGGCGGGCCATCGCGATGGCCATGCGGGACTCGGTCACCTTGTCCATCGCCGCGGAGAGCAGCGGGATGTTGACCCGGACGTTGCGGGAGATACGGGACGAGGTGTCGACCGCGTTGGGGAGCACCTCGGATGCACCCGGCAGCAGCAGCACGTCGTCGTAGGTCAGCCCGAGTGTCGCGAATTTTCCGGGCACTCCGTCGACGTTGGCAGTCATGACACCTTCCCCAAATGGCCTTGAACGGTGCGGATGTCCATGCTAACGGGAAGCATGGGCCCCAAATTCCACGGTACGACTCAGCTGCGGGCTTCGTATGTTCGTACGGAAACGGGGGTGCGCCTGTTCATCGGGGGTGGCTGAACCCGTTCGGCCCCTGCCACTTGGTGTCCGGCCGCTGCCGCCTACTGTTCCGCCAGCGCCCGCAGCCGGCTCAGCGCCCGGTGCTGGGCGACGCGCACCGCGCCCGGTGACATTCCCAACATCTGGCCGGTCTCCTCGGCCGTGAGGCCCACGGCGATGCGGAGCAGCAGCAGCTCGCGCTGGTTCTCCGGGAGGTTGGCCAGGAGTTTCTTGGCCCATTCGGCGTCGCTGCTGAGCAGCGCGCGCTCCTCGGGGCCGAGCGAGTCGTCGGGGCGTTCCGGCATCTCGTCCGAGGGGACGGCCGTGGAGCCCGGGTGGCGCATCGCGGCGCGCTGCAGGTCGGCGACCTTGTGGGAGGCGATCGCGAAGACGAAGGCCTCGAAGGGGCGGCCGGTGTCGCGGTAGCGGGGCAGGGCCAGCAGGACCGCGACGCAGACTTCCTGGGCGAGGTCCTCGACGAAGTGCCTGGCATCGCCCGGGAGGCGGGACAGGCGGGTACGGCAGTAGCGCAGCGCGAGGGGGTGGACATGGGCGAGCAGGTCGTGCGTGGCCTGCTCGTCCCCGTCCACGGCGCGATGGACGAGAGCACCGATGGTCCCTACGGCAGTGACCGCCTCGTCGTCGCGCATCGGTCCATGGTGCCCTGCTGCCGTCGGCGGCGTGGCATCGCGTCCGTCCTTGTGCACCGAAGCGTTATGAGCAGGTGCGCTGGAACTCATCTCCTGCGCCCTCCCCTTCCGCTCGAACGACTCGTCCCCGAGAGACTCCACACCTCAAGGATGCGGCATCCGCGCCGAAACGAGCAGCGGGCCTTTGGCACTCCGCCTTGCGGACCCCGCCCACCGTGAGGTAGGCGGGGGCGTCCGGTCGGTCCGCTTCCGCGCTGCGGCGCAGCTCACCGCCGTACTAACGGACCAGTCCCCAGCGGAAGCCGAGGGCCACCGCGTGGGCGCGGTCGGAGGCTCCGAGCTTCTTGAACAGGCGCCGGGCGTGGGTCTTCACGGTGTCCTCGGAGAGGAACAGCTCGCGGCCGATCTCTGCGTTGGAGCGGCCGTGGCTCATGCCCTCCAGGACCTGGATCTCGCGTGCGGTGAGGGTGGGCGCGGCGCCCATCTCGGCCGAGCGGAGGCGGCGCGGGGCCAGTCGCCAGGTCGGGTCGGCGAGGGCCTGGGTCACGGTGGCCCGCAGCTCGGCGCGCGAGGCGTCCTTGTGCAGGTAGCCGCGGGCGCCGGCGGCGACGGCGAGGGCCACGCCGTCCAGGTCCTCGGCGACCGTGAGCATGATGATGCGCGCGCCGGGGTCGGCGGACAGCAGCCGGCGCACGGTCTCGACGCCGCCCAGTCCGGGCATGCGCACGTCCATCAGGATCAGGTCGGATCGGTCGGCGCCCCAGCGGCGGAGGACTTCCTCGCCGTTGGCCGCCGTGGTCACGCGCTCGACACCGGGCACGGTCGCCACCGCGCGGCGCAGCGCTTCTCGGGCAAGCGGGGAGTCGTCGCAGACGAGGACGGATGTCATGACCGCCCTCCGCAGCTGATGCGCGTCACCTTGAGCCTCCAGGCTGGTACGGATTCGTCACCTGTGCGGTCGAACGTCTCGGACGCCTGCCCGAGGGCTTGTTGCTTCAACCGCCACCGCACTCTCAACGACGGTCACTCGAAAGAGTTACGGGGCTGCATGCCGTCTTCGGCACTCTACGTGAGGGGACGGACACGGTGCAGACATGGACGTCAGACCCTCAACTTTTCATCACAAGCAATGCCCCATTTAGCCCTTTTTCTTCCTGTTTCTCAGTGTCTGGGGCTAGATTGCCAATGAGTCATATTTTCATCTCTCTAGACCGGAGATGTACGGTCGTTGGCACCGTATCCGCCCAGAACGGCTACAAGGGGTCACGTAATGGCAGATTTCTCCCGCCTTCCCGGACCGAACGCGGACCTGTGGGACTGGCAGCTCCTGGCTGCCTGCCGTGGGGTCGACAGCTCGCTCTTCTTCCATCCCGAGGGCGAGCGCGGGGCGGCTCGGAGTGCCCGTGAGAACTCGGCCAAGGAAGTCTGCATGAGGTGCCCGGTCCGCGCGGAGTGCGCGGCGCACGCGCTGGCGGTCCGCGAACCGTACGGCGTGTGGGGCGGCCTGACCGAGGACGAGCGCGAAGAGCTCATGGGGCGGGCGCGCAACAGGCTGGTGTCGGCGTCGACAACCAGCGGCGACCCCGCCTCCGACACATGAAAGAACGTTTCTGCAATTCGTTGACAATCTATTGGTGATCTGCCGACGCCCGGGCACGCACGCGTGCCTGACGCTCGGGCACGCAGGCGTGCCCGCACTTTTCGTCATGTCCGCCGGGCCGCCCGGCCCAGCTGTTCCAGCGTCGCCGCCACAGCCGGCACCTGTGCCAGGTCCGGCAGGGTGAGGGCGACGATCTCCCGCCGTACCGCGGGCTCCAGCGCCACCGTGCGCGCGCCTCTGGGCCGTACCGAGTCGATCGCCAGCCGGGGCAGGACGGCGACACCCAGACCCGCGCCGACCAGGCCGACCACGGCCGGGTAGTCGTCGGTGGCGAAGTCGATGCGGGGCGTGAAGCCCGCGCTCTCGCATGCCTGGACGAGCTGCCCCCGGCAGCGCGGGCAGCCCGCGATCCAGGGCTCGTCGGCGAGTTCACCGAGGGCGACGGAGTCCGCGCGGGCGAGCCGGTGCCGTTCGGGGAGCAGGCCGACGAGCCGGTCGGTGAGCAGCGGCCGTACCACCAGGTCGTCCCACTCCCCGGTGTCCGCCGCGCCCTCGTAGCGGAAGGCCAGCGCGATGTCGCAGTCTCCCGCGCGCAGCAGCTCCACGGACTTCGGCGGCTCGGCCTCCTCCAGGGAGACGCGGGTGCCGGGATGGGCGGCGCGCAGCGCGGCGAGCGCCGTCGGCACCAGGGTGGAGCTGCCGCTCGGGAAGGAGACCAGGCGCACCCGGCCCGCGCGCAGCCCGGCGATCGCGGCGACCTCCTCCTCGGCGGCGGTGAGCCCGGCGAGGATCCCGGAGGCGTGCCTGACCAGGGCCTCGCCGGCCTGGGTCAGACGCATCTCGCGGCCGTTGCGGACCAGCAGCGGGGTGCCCACCGAGGTCTCCAGAGCCTTCATCTGCTGGCTGACGGCCGGCTGGGTGCAGCCCAGCTCGCGTCCCGCCGCCGAGAAGGACCCGGTGGTGGCGACGGCGCGCAGGACGCGGAGATGACGTGCCTCGATCACCCTTCGAGCATAAGGCGACCTTGGATGTACCGCTCGATAATGGGTCGACGCTTTGAGAGGTGTCCCCTACCGTCGGAGCATGGAGCTTCTCTCGGTGAACCTGGGACGCGCGCGTGCCGTGCCCTACTCGGACCAGGTGGACGGCGTGACCGGCATCGACAAGCGGCCGGTGGACGGCCCGGTGCGGGTGGCGGCGCCGGGCCCCAAGGGTGTCGCGGGCAGCGGTCTGGCCGGGGACGCGGTCTGCGACCTGCGTCATCACGGCGGCGACGACCAGGCCGTGTACGCGTACGCGCGCGAGGACCTCGACGTCTGGGAGAGGAAGCTCGGCCGCCCGCTGCCGAGCGGCTGTTTCGGTGAGAACCTCACGACAAACGGGCTGAACGTGTCGGATGCGCTGATCGGCGAGCGCTGGCGGATCGGCTCCGGGCTCGTACTGGAGGTCACCTCCGGGCGCATCCCGTGCCGCACTTTTCAGGGCCATCTGGGCGAGCGGGGATGGGTGAAGAGGTTCACGCGGAAGGGTGCGACCGGTGCCTACCTCCGGGTGATCGAACCGGGTGAGATCCGGGCCGGGGACCCGGTCGAGATCATCCACCGGCCGGAGCACGGGGTGACGGCGGCGATACAGTTCCGTGCGATCACCACCGAGCGCGAGCTGCTGCCCCGGTTGCTCGCGGCGGGCGCGGCGCTGCATCCGGAGGCGCTGGCACAGGCGCGGAAGTACGTCGCGGCACAGGGCGGCTGAACGGCCGTCACGCGCACGCCGTTCACCGGTGCTTCACCCTTCGGGAGAGCCGGTGCGCACAGCGGACGCCGTCAGTCCGGGTAACTACCCTTGGTCCATGACAACGGCTCTGATTACGGGATCGACCGCGGGGATCGGTGCCGCGTTCGCGCGGCGGCTGGCTGCTGACGGGCACAACCTCGTCCTGGTGGCGCGGGACACCAAACGGCTGCGCGAGCAGGCGACCGAGCTTCACGACCGGCACGGCATCGAGGCGGAGGTGCTCACCGCCGACCTGGCCGAGGAGGCCGGCATCGAGTCGGTCGCCGCCCGGCTCGGCGACCGCAAAAACCCGGTCGACCTGCTGGTCAACAACGCCGGCTTCGGCAACAAGGGCCAATTTCTCGATGTGCCGATGGCCGACGAGCTGCGCATGCTCAAGGTCCACTGCGAGGCGGTGCTGCGGCTGACCGCGGCGGCGGCCGAGGCGATGCGGGAACGCGGCCGCGGCGGGGTCGTCAACGTGGCGTCGGTGGCGGCCTTCGTGCCGCGCGGGACGTACGGCGCCTCCAAGGCGTGGGTCGTGCAGTTCACCCAGGGCGCGGCGCGCGATCTCGCGGGCAGCGGCGTCCGGCTGATGGCGCTGGCGCCGGGTTTCGTGCGTACGGAGTTCCATCAGCGGGCCGGGATGGGCACGGACAACATCCCGGGCTGGATGTGGCTGGACGCCGACAAGCTGGTCGCCGCGGCGCTGGCCGACCTCGGGCGCGGGAAGACGCTGTCGATCCCGGACCCGCGGTACAAGGTGCTCACGGGCCTGGCGAAGATGGCCCCGCGCGGCCTGGTGGGCGGGATCAGCTCGAAGACGGGGCGCAAGTACGGGCCGCGGTAGGGCCCCGGTCCGCACCGCGCGCGGTGCGGACCGGCCCGGTGAGACGATGGTGTCGTTCGGTCGCGCCCGCAGGGGGGCCGGAGGCGGTTTCATGACGTTCGTGCAGCTCATCGAGTGCAGGACCAGGCGGTTCGACGAGATGGACCGCCTGATGGACAGGTGGGTCGAGCAGACCAAGGGGAAGCGGACGGCGACGCACACGCTGGTCGGCAAGGACCGCACCGACGCTGAGCACGTCGTGGAGATCGTGGAGTTCCCGTCGTACGAGGAGGCGATGCGGAACTCGCGTCTCCCGGAGACCGACAAGGTGTTCCACGAGCTGCTGGCGCTCTGCGAGGGGACGCCGACCTTCACCGATCTGGACGTGGTGCGCGACGAGCGGCTGTTCGCCGACACCTCGCGGCGGTTCTTCGGGACGCTCGCCGCGGCCGGCCCGCTGGCTCCGCTGGACGGTCTGCTCGCTGAGGGCTACCACGACCATGATCCGGCCAATGAGCAGGACACCATCGGCATGGACGCGATGCGGCGCGAGGTGGGGATGTGGCGGGCCGCCTTCGACTTCGCGTTCCTCATCGAGGACCAGATCGCCCAGGACGACCGGGTGTGCACCCGGTGGCTCTGGACGGGCGTGCAGAAGGCGGAGTTCCTGGGGCTGCCGAACACCGGCCGGCAGGCCACCATGACCGGCACCACCGTCCACCGCTTCGACGCCGGCGGAAAGATCGCCGAGGGCTGGTGGCAGTACGACCGGCTGGGGCTGATGGGTCAGCTCGGAGCACTGGACGAGCTGGAGAACTGAGCCCACAGTGAAAGCCCGCGAGGGGCGAAGCCCCCGTTCCCGGCGGACGACCGGGGACGGGGGCTTCCTCAAGACTGCTGCCTCAGGGACTGCAGTCTCAGAGACTGCTCAGTGGGCGTGGCTGTGGGAGTGGCCCGCGGCGGCGCCCTCTTCCTCTTCCTTCTTCTCGACGACCAGGGTCTCGGTCGTCAGCAGCAGGGAGGCGATGGAGGCGGCGTTCTCCAGGGCGGAGCGGGTGACCTTGACCGGGTCGATGACGCCGGCCTTGACCAGGTCGCCGTACTCGCCGGTGGCGGCGTTGTAGCCGTTGCCCTTCTCCAGGTCGGCGACCTTGGAGACGATGACGTAGCCCTCCAGGCCGGCGTTCTCGGCGATCCAGCGCAGCGGCTCGACGGCGGCCTTGCGGACCACGGAGACACCGGTGGCCTCGTCGCCGGTCTTGCCGAGGTTGTCCTCCAGGACCTTCACGGCGTGGACGAGCGCGGAGCCACCACCGGAGACGATGCCCTCCTCGACCGCGGCGCGGGTCGCGGAGATGGCGTCCTCCAGACGGTGCTTCTTCTCCTTCAGCTCCACCTCGGTGGCGGCGCCGACCTTGATCACGCACACGCCGCCGGCCAGCTTGGCGAGGCGCTCCTGGAGCTTCTCGCGGTCCCAGTCGGAGTCGGTGTTCTCGATCTCGGCCTTGATCTGGGCGACGCGGCCGGTGACGGCCGAGGAGTCGCCGGCACCGTCGACGACCGTGGTGTCGTCCTTGGTGACCGTGACACGGCGGGCGGAGCCCAGCACGTCCAGGCCGACCTGGTCGAGCTTGAGGCCGACCTCCTCGGAGATGACCGTGCCGCCGGTGAGGATCGCCAGGTCCTCCAGCATCGCCTTGCGGCGGTCGCCGAAGCCGGGGGCCTTGACCGCGACCGCGTTGAAGGTGCCGCGGATCTTGTTGACGACGAGAGTGGAGAGGGCCTCACCCTCGACGTCCTCGGCGATGATCAGCAGCGGCTTGGAGGCGCCCGCCTGGATGACCTTCTCCAGCAGCGGGAGCAGGTCGGCGATGGAGGCGATCTTGCCCTGGTTGATGAGGATGTAGGGGTCCTCCAGGACGGCCTCCATGCGCTCCTGGTCCGTCACGAAGTACGGGGACAGGTAGCCCTTGTCGAAGGCCATGCCCTCGGTGAAGTCCAGCTCCAGGCCGAAGGTGTTGGACTCCTCGACGGTGATGACACCGTCCTTGCCGACCTTGTCCATCGCCTCGGCGATGAGCTCGCCGACCTGCTGGTCCTGGGCGGACAGCGCGGCGACGGCGGCGATGTCGGACTTCTCTTCGATCGGGCGGGCCGACGCGAGGAGGTCCTCGGAGACGGCGGCGACCGCGGCGTCGATGCCCTTCTTCAGGGCGGCCGGGGAGGCACCGGCGGCGACGTTCTTCAGTCCCTCGCGGACGAGCGCCTGGGCCAGCACGGTGGCGGTGGTCGTACCGTCACCCGCGATGTCGTTGGTCTTGGTCGCCACCTCCTTCACCAGCTGGGCGCCGAGGTTCTCGTACGGGTCCTCGATCTCGACCTCGCGGGCGATCGTGACACCGTCGTTGGTGATGGTGGGGGCGCCGAACTTCTTGTCGATGACGACGTTGCGGCCCTTGGGGCCGATCGTCACCTTCACCGTGTCGGCAAGCTTGTTGACGCCGCGCTCAAGGGCGCGACGGGCGTCCTCGTCGAACTTCAGGATCTTCGCCATGGGAGCGGTTCAGCCCTCTCGGAAAGCGTGGGTGAAACGAACCGCGCCCCTGACGCCCGGCTTCACAAGGTCGCGGGGGCCAGGGGCGCAGCTCAAAGCAGGATGTGCTTGAGGTGAACTACTTCTCGATGATCGCGAGCACGTCGCGAGCCGAGAGGACGAGGTACTCGTCGCCGTTGTACTTCACCTCGGTGCCGCCGTACTTGCTGTAGAGCACGACGTCGCCGACCTTGACGTCGAGCGGCAGGCGCTCGCCGTTCTCGAAACGGCCCGGGCCCACGGCGAGGACGGCGCCCTCCTGGGGCTTCTCCTTCGCGGTGTCCGGGATGACCAGGCCGGAGGCCGTGGTCTGCTCGGCGTCGAGCGGCTGGACCACAATGCGGTCCTCAAGCGGCTTGATGGCAACCTTGGAGCTGGCGGTCGTCACGATCCGACCTCCCCCTTCGGAGATCTCACGGGGTTAACTGTCTGAGGTGGCGACCAGGTGGATCCGTCGTCGCGGGTGCCGGACCTGCCCGTCGCGTTGTTGGCACTCTCATCTGCCGAGTGCCAGTGCCGAGACTATGACCGCGATTAGCACTCGGTCAAGCGGAGTGCCAATTGCCTGCGGCGCGGCGCCGAAAAAATCCGGGGTGACCGGAGTTGTGGTGGCCGTCCCTGGGGGCTGCGCCCCCGGCCCCCCTTCGGCCTTCGGCCTCGTCCTCAGGCGCCGGACGGGCTGGATTTGGTGGCGAGGCCGTCGTCGGCGGGCGGCCGGACGGGCTGGATGTGTGGCTGAGCGGCGTCGTCGGCCGGAAAACTGCCTACAGGTAGTCCTCAAGCCGGCCCACCGTCAGACCGGCCGCCTGCACCCTGCGCAGCAGCCTGGCGGTGCGCTCTCTGAGGGGCGGGCCGAGGGCCTCGTCGGGGCCCACCAGGATGATGTCGCCGGGGTGGAGCTGCTTGTCCCCGCTCCGGTAGGTGATGCCGTCGGGGGTCATCGCCGCCCGCCACAGCACCACCGCCGTGACACCGCAGTCGGCCGCCGCGCGCAGGGTGGTGGTGTCGTAGGTGCCGTAGGGCGGGCGGAAGAGGCGGGGGCGGATGCCGAAGCGGGACTTCAGCTTCTCCTGCTGGCCGCAGATCTCGGCGCGCTGGCCCGCGTACGGCAGGCCGGGCATGGCCGGGTGGTCGAGGGTGTGGTTCTGGACGCTCGCGCCGACCGACTGGAGGCGGGCGAAGTGGCCGTAGCCGGGGCCGACCACGCTGTCCGTGAGGAACATGCTCACCGGCAGGCGCAGTTCGCGGACCATGTCGACGAAGCGGGGGTCCTTCTCGGCGCCGTCGTCGTAGGTCAGGAAGACGACCCGGTCGGACGTGGGGATGTGGTCGACGACCGGGGGGAGGACGGTGCGGAAGGACAGCGGGTGCAGCGGCGGGCGCGGGGCCGGGGGAAGGGGCGCGGCCAGCCCCCACTGGCGGTACGTCGGCTCGCCGGCCGGGCCGTGCGGGTGCACCCGGTCGGCCGCCTTCCTGCCGAGCCGTTCGATGGGGTCGACGGACGGGGCGCAGGCCGACATGAGGAGGGCGGCGGCCAGGAGGGCGGCGGCCGGGAAAGCGGCCGTCGCCCTCGGTCGGCTCACAGGTAGTCCTCCAGGCGCGCCACCGCGTAGCCGTCGCGGGTGACCTTGTTCAGGAAGCGGCGCATGTCGTCGACCATGGTGCCGTCCCAGTCGTCACGGCCCCGGAAGTGCGTGAGGACGATGTCACCGGGGTGCAGGCTGCGGTCCCACTCGCGGTACTCCCAGTGGTCGACGAACACCTCCTCGTCCCAGATCGGCGCGTACCTGATGCCGCAGGTCTTGGCGGCCCGCAGGGTGTCGCCGTTGTAGTTGCCGTAGGGCGGCCGGAAGACCGTCGGCGCCTTGCCGAACTCCCTCCTCATGATGTCCTGCATGCCGCAGATCTCGTGCTTCTGCTCTTCGTAGGTCAGACCGGGCAGGTAGGGGTGGGTGAGGGTGTGGTTGTTGAGGGTGTGGCCCTCGGCCTGCATCCGGCGGAAGTAGGCGTAGTCGTCCTTGACCAGGTAGTTGCTGAGGAACGCGGTGTAGGGGATCCGCAGCTCGCTCATCATCCGCAGGAAGTCCGGGTCCTTCTCGGCGCCGTCGTCGATGGTGAGGAAGACGACCTTCTTCCTGGTGGGGACGGTGGTGAAGACCGGGGGCAGGTCGTCCTCCACCTGGCCGTCCACCTCGAAGCCGTCGCGAGCGGTGATCCTCGGCTTGTGCTTCGGCGGGGCCGGGGGCCGCAGCGGGACCGCGTCCAGCCCCCAGCGCCGGGCGGCGGCGGCCAGGGCGGCGTGCGAGTCCGGGACGGCGGCCCGGTGGGCCTGCTGGCCCGCGGCGGGGCGGACCTCGGCCTCGTCCACCGGTCCGGCGCAGCCGGAGACGACGGCGACAGCGGCCGCGGCGGTGAGGGCAGCCATGGCCAAAACCACCCTATTTTTGTCATTTTGTACGACTGCTCGCATGGTGTCGGATCTTTCCAGCCCCCTCCCCGCAACCCCGGCAGAAACCGCGGCCGGCGGCGAACCATCCACCGACTGGCCGACAATGACCCGGTGAACGACCACCTCTCCCCCCTCCTCACCCCCGAGGGCCGCGCCCTCCTCGACGAGGTGCGCGGCACCGCGCCCGCCGACGAGCTCGCGGTCGCCACCCGGCTGCGCCGCGAGCACCCCGCCGAGCTGGTGTCGGCGGCGCTGGCCCAGGCCCGGCTGCGGCAGCGGGCGGCGGCGAAGTTCGGGGAGGCGGACGCGGGCCGCATGTTCTTCACCCCGAACGGGGTGGAGCAGTCGACGCGGGCGAGTGTCGCCATGTACCGGGCTCAGCGGCTCAGGGCGCTCGGGGTGGCCTCGGTGGCCGACCTGTGCTGCGGGATCGGGGGGGACGCGATCGCGCTCGCACGGGCCGGGATCCGGGTCCTCGCCGTGGACCGGGATCCGGTGACGGCGGCCACCGCCCGGGCGAACGCCGACGCGCTCGGGCTCGCCGAGCTGATCGAGGTCCGGGAGGGGGACGTCCAGGAGGTGGACACGGCCGGCCACGACGCCGTCTTCGTCGACCCGGCCCGGCGCGGCGGCCGGGGCCGCATCTTCGACCCGGAGGCCTACTCACCGCCCCTGTCCTGGGCGGTGGCAACCGCGGCGACCGCCCGGGTGGCCGCGCTGAAGATCGCCCCCGGCATCCCGCACGAAGCGGTCCCGGCGGACGCCGAGGCGGAGTGGATCTCGGACGCGGGGGACGTGAAGGAAGCCGTCCTCTGGTTCGGCACCGGTGCCCCCGGGGCGGTCCGCGCCACCCTCCTCCCCGGCCCCCGCACCCTGCTCGGCCGGGGCCTGCCCGACCCCGCCGTCCGCCCGGTCGGCCGCTACCTCTACGAGCCGGACGGCGCCGTCATCCGCGCCCACCTGGTCGCCGAGGCGGCCGAGGAACTCGCCGGCGGCCTGATCGACCCGACGATCGCCTACGTCACGGCCGACACCCTGCGGCCCTCCGCCTACGCGACACCGTACGAGATCACCGACGAACTCCCCTTCAACGTCAAGAAGCTGAAGGCGCTGCTGCGCGAGCGCGAGGTCGGGAACCTGACCGTGAAGAAGCGCGGCTCGGCCGTGGAGCCGGAGGAGCTGCGCAGGAAGGTCAAGCCGCAGGGCCCGAACGCGGCGACCGTGTTCCTGACGCGGGTGGCGGGGGCGCCCACCATGCTCGTCGGCCGCCCCGCCCGGCCGGCTGCCGGGCCGTCCTGAGGCCGGCTACGCGGCGCACTCCCGCGCCCTGGCCAGCAGCAGCTCCCGTTCCCGCTCGTTGCGCGCCAGCCCCGCGGCCCGTTCGAACTCCGCGCGGGCCTCGTCCGTACGCCCGAGGCGGGCCAGCAGGTCGCCGCGCACGCTCGGCAGCAGGTGGTAGTCGCGCAGGGCGGGTTCGGCGGTCAGCGGGTCCACGATCGCCAGGGCGGCCGCGGGGCCCTCGGCCATCGACACGGCCACCGCGCGGTTCAGCTCGACGACCGGGGACGGGGACCGGGCGGCCAGCAGGCCGTACAGGGTGGCGATGGCCGTCCAGTCGGTCTCCTCGTACGTGTAGGCGTGCGCGTGGCAGGCCGCGATGGCCGCCTGGAGGGCGTACGGCCCCGGGGCGCCGGTCGCCGTGGCGTCCGCGCGGGCCAGGGCTCTGATGCCGCGGGCGATGAGCATCCGGTTCCAGCGGCGGCGGTTCTGGTCCCGCAGGAGGACCGGTTCGCCGTCGGGGCCGGTGCGGGCGGCCGTACGGGAGGACTGGAATTCGAGGAGGGCGGTGAGGGCGTGCACCTCGGGCTCCTTCGGCATCAGCCCCGACAGCACCCGGGCCAGCCGCAGCGCGTCCTCGCACAGTGACGGACGCAGCCAGTCGTCGCCCGTCGTGGCCGCGTACCCCTCGTTGTAGATCAGGTAGATGACGTCGAGGACCGAGCCGAGCCGGGCCTCGCGGTCGGGGCCGTACGGCACCTCGAAGGCGATGTCCCTCGTCGCGAGGGTGCGCTTGGCGCGGACGATGCGCTGGGCGATCGTCGGCTCGGGGACGAGGAAGGCGCGGGCGATCTCGGCCGTGCTCAGGCCGCCGAGCAGGCGCAGGGTGAGGGCCGTGCGGGCCTCGGGCGACAGCACCGGGTGACAGCTGGTGAAGACCAGGCGGAGCAGGTCGTCGTCGATGTCGTCCGGGTCGGCGGGCTCCTCGGGCGGCGCCGCCGTCCGCGCGCTGCGGCCGATCTCCGCGAGCTTGCGGGCGTAGTTCTCCCGGCGCCGGACGAGGTCGACGGCGCGGTGGCGGGCGGTGGCCATGAGCCAGGCGCCCGGGTTGTCGGGCACGCCGTCCCGGGGCCACTGCTCCAGGGCGGCGACGAGCGCGTCCTGCGCCAGTTCCTCCGCGATGCCGACGTCCCGGACGATCCGGGCGACGCCGGCGATCACGCGGGGCGATTCGAGCCGGAAGACGGTCTCGATGGCGTGGCGGGGGTCGGCCTCGGCGGGGGGCTGTGTGCTCACAGCCCCCCATGCAACACCCACCGCCGGACGTACGCCAGGAGGATCAGCCCTCCGCGATCTCCCGGACCTCGCAGGTCACCGTCCAGAACTCCTCGTGGACCTTGAGAAACCGCTTGGTCCACTCCAGGGCCTCCGCCTTGTCCTTGCACTGCATGATCGCGTACCCGCCGACGACCTCCTTGGCCTCGGTGAACGGCCCGTCGGTGACGGAGATCTTCCCGCCCTCCCAGTGCACCCGAGTGCCCTGGGAGGTCGGCGTGAGCCCCGCGGTGTCCAGCATCACGCCGGCCTTGGTGATCTCCTCGATCAGCTCGCCCATCCGCTGCATCAGCGCCTCGCTGGGCCCCTCGGCGGGGGCGGCGGTCTCGTCGATCCGCACGAGCGACAGGTAACGGGGCATGGTGACTCCTCGGGTTCTGGCGGGGTCTCTCCCCGCATCTCACCCTGGCGTCGAACGGGGAACGCCGGGATCGACACGCCCGCCGGAATTCCCCGAAGTTTTTTTTCCGCCGCTCCCCCGCGGGCGTCGGCCGCCCCCGCCGCGGGCGTCAGCGCAGCGCGTCCCCGAACCTCGCCTTCGCGTACGGCGCCCCCACCGCGCGCGGCCCGAAGACCAGTGCCGCGTCGGTGACCAGGCCCGTCGGCCGGCCGCGCAGCTCCCACACCGCGCCGTTCCCGGCGTCCTCGCCCGGCGCCCCCGCGGCCAGGTCGGCGTAGCCGTTGCCGTTGATGTCGAGGAGGCGGACCGTGGCGCCGAAGGAGTCGTTCGCCTCGGCCGTGCCGGGCACGCCCTTGGTGTTCTGGGTGAAGCCCTGGGCACCGGCACCGGTCAGGCCCGAGCGGCTGCCGCGCAGGACGTCGACCATTCCCTGGGAGCCGTTCTCGCCGGGCACCCCGACCACCAGGTCGTCGACGCCGTCACCGGTGATGTCCCCGGCGGCGAGTGACCAGCCGAACAGGTCTCCCTCCTCGGTGGCGCCGGGCACCCCGGCGGTGTCCTGCGAGTACGTCCGCCACGTCGACGGCCCGCCGATCCCGCGCGCCGAGCCGTACGCCAGCTGGATCCGCTCGCCGAAGGGAGAGCCGGAGACGAGGTCGTCGTAGCCGTCCCCGTCGAAGTCACCGAGCGCGACGGCGGAGCCGCCGGGGGTGTCGGCGACCCGGGTGAGGCCCGAGGGCCCGCTGAGGTAGAGGTAGGAGCAGTCGTTCCCGTCGCCGCAGTACGCGGTGACCGCCAGGTCCGTGCGGCCGTCGCCGTTCACGTCTCCGGCGACGCCGTCCCGCACGTCCTCGGCGAGGTCGGGGAGGGCGGCCACGGCGGCCGGGGTGCCCTGCCGGCTGATCGGCCCGGTCCAGATCCTGACCGTCGTGCCCACCGGGTCGTCGCCGACGGCGTTGCCCGTGCGGAACAGGGCCAGGTCGAGCCGGCCGTCCCCGTCGAAGTCGCCGGTCTGGGTGTCGCTGGCCGGGAGCGCGGTACCGCCGGACAGCCCGTGCGGCCCGCCCCAGAGCACCACCGCGCCGGCGGTGGCATCGGTGTCCGAGACGACGAGGTCGGCGTAGCCGTCGCCGTCCAGGTCGCCCTTGGCGAGCTGGGCGCCGAAGCCCTGGCCCTTGGCGGGGCCGCCCGGGACGCCGGTGGTGGCCCGGGTGACGACGGTACGGCGAGCGGTGGACAGGCCGTGCGGCCCGCCGTACATCACGGTCACGGCACCGGCCTTGGCCTGTCCGGCCACCGTGGCACCCGGAGAGCCGACGGCGAGGTCGGCGTAGCCGTCGCCGTCGAAGTCTTCCCGGACGGGTGCGGCCGGTGCCGCCCGGCCGGTGGCGTTGGCGGTGGCGACGGGGACGGCCGTGCCGAGAGCCGTCAAAGTCAGCGCGAGCGGGACCGCCCAGCGGGCGTGCGAACGAATGGAGAACACCGGTGGAACCCCCGTTTACGGTGAACTGGTCACCGCGTCAGACCCACCGGGTGCCCGGATGGTTGCCCGACGGCCCGTCCGGGGCGGCCAAGCGGGTAGCAGCGGGCGGCGGGGTGCCTACCGCAAGGACGCCCACAGGTCCCTCGCCGCCGGCTCCTTCGCGATCACCCGGTTGGGGTCGGAGGGCGCGGTCACCACGGGCATCATCACCGTCTTGACGTGGTCCGAGGTCAGGCCCTTGAGGCTCTGGCCCAGGCGCATCAGTTCGCTGAGCGAGTCCAGGCCGGTGTCGGTGGTGAGGCTGGAGGTGACCGCGTCGGCGACCTCGTAGAGCTTGGCCGGATCGGTCAGCAGGCTGCTGGAGGCCATCTGGTCGAGGAGGGCTTTCACCAGTTTCTGCTGGAGGCCTATCCGGCCCAGGTCGCTGCCGTCGCCTATCCCGTGCCGGGTGCGGGCGAGCGCCAGGGCCTGGGTGCCGTCCAGGTGGTGGGTGCCCTTCTTCAGGTGCAGGTGGCTGTCGTCGTCGTCGATGTCCTGGTCGGTGGTCACGGTCACCCCGCCGAGCGCGTCGACCAGTTTCGCGAAGCCCGAGAAGTCGATCTCCAGGTAGTGGTCCATGCGGACGCCGGTGAGGGACTCGACCGTCTTGACCGCGCACACCGCCCCGCCCACCGAGTAGGCGCTGTTGAACATCGCGTTGTAGGCGACGGAGGTCGAGCCGCCGGAGGACAGCGGGCAGGAGGGCCGGGTGACCAGGGTGTCGCGCGGGATGCTGACGACGGTGGCCGACGTCCGGCCTGCGTCGATGTGGACGACCATCGCGGTGTCGGAGCGGGCGCCCGAGCTGCTGCCGCCACCGAGCTTCTTGTTCTCCTTGCCGCTGCGCGAGTCCGAGCCCAGCACCAAAATGTTGACCGAGCCGGTGGGCAGCGGGGAGGCGGACGCGGACGCGGTGGCCGTCGGCGTCGTCACCGCCTTCGCCGGGCGGTCGTCGCCGAGCGCGCTGTCGATGTCGACGCTCTTGATGTTGTCGTTGAGGTGCCAGTAGACCCACCCCGCGCCGGCGATGCCGAGCGTCATGACCCCCGCCAGGGTGAGGCCGACGATCTTCAGCGCTCTCGACCGCCGGCCCACCCGTCTGCCCGCTTCGCCTTGCTCCTCGTGTCCCGTCACAAGGCAGGAACGTAAGTCCGAATTATTAGGGGACTGTTAGCGCGAGCGCCGCGAAGGGGTTTTCTTCGGAAAATCTCACCCTTCTCACTCCGGGTTCAGCCCAGGGTGACGGCGGGTACCGGATTGCTCCCGTTCCAGGACGCGTTGAACCCGAAGGTCACCGAACTCCCGTCCGCCACGGTCCCGTTGTAGGAGGCGTTGGCACAGGACACCGCCGCGCCCGACTGGGTGCAGCCGGCGTTCCAGGCCTGCGTGATCTGCTGTCCCGCGCCGTACGTCCAGCTCACGTTCCAGGAGCTCAGTGCGGCCCCGGAACAGGAGATCGTCACCTGGCCCGTGAACCCGGTGTTCCACTGGCTGCTCACGCTGTAGGCGGCGGTGCAGGCGCCGGTCGGCGGCGGGGTCGTCGTGGTGCCGCCAAGCGCCTCCGCGATGCCGTAGTACGCCGGTTTCGGCGCGTAGTTCGCGTCGTACGGCGTCGCCGCGCCGTAGCCCGGGAAGGTGCTGTCCACCCAGGAGTCGGAGTCGGTGAAGCCCCACACGGTGACGTTGACGCAGCGGCTCACTGCCACGCACGCGGCCACCACCGACTTGAAGTCGGCCTTCTGCTGGGCGAGTTTGGTGCTGTCGGAGGGCAGCGCCATCCGGATGTCCAGCTCGGTGATCGCCACGTCGACGCCCAGGTCGGCGAAGCGCTGGATGTTCTGCTGGAGAGTGGCCGGCACCTGGCCGAGGACGAGGTGGGCCTGGAGCCCGACTCCGTCGATCGGCACACCCCGGCTCTTCAGGTCCTTGACGAGGTTGTACAGGGCCGTGCTCTTCGCGTCGACGCCCTCGACGTTGTAGTCGTTGATGTACAGCTTGGCGGCCGGGTCGGCCGCGTGCGCCCAGGTCAGAGCGTCGGCGATGTAGTCGGAACCGAGGCCGTTGTACCAGATCGTCGACCGGTAGGAACCGTCCTCGTTGAAGGGTTCGTTGACGACGTCCCAGGCGGCGATCTTCCCCTTGTAGCGGCCGACCTCGGTGCTGATGTGGTTCTGCAGCAGGCTGCCGAGCTGGGCCGAGGTCCAGGTGCCGTTCGTCAGCCAGCTGGGGTTCTGGCTGTGCCAGACCAGGGTGTGGCCGCGCACCTGCTGGTTGTGGGCCTGGGCGAAGGCCACGATCTGGTCGGCCTCGGTCCAGTTGAAGGTGCCCTGGGTGGGCTCGACCGTCCCCCACTTCATGGCGTTGCCCGGGGTCAGCGAGCTGAACTGGCTGCCGGCCAGGTCGCCGTAGGTGCCGGTGAGCTTGGAGCCGGTGACCGCGGTGCCGATGACCTTGCCCTTCGCGGCGGCCAGGTCGCGCAGCGGGGTGTCGGCGGCGTGCGCCGCAGGCGCCGTGAACAGCAGGGCGGCGCCGGTGACGAGTGCCGCCAGGGACAAGCCTGTTCTCAGAGATCTCATTGCGGGTACCTCCGAAAGTTTCGGCCGTACAACCGATTGGCTTCGGAGGAGTGTGGGGGCGGGCACATCACCCGTCAATACGTCAACTTCTGGCCAGGTCCGCCTCAGCCGGACGCGGGAGCCGCCGTACTCGACCGCACCACCAGGCTGGTCGCCAGCTCCACCCGGGTCGCGGTCGTCGCCGCCTCCGCCCGCCCCATCTCAAGGACCAGCCGCGCCGCCGCCTCGGCCATCTCGGTCAGCGGCTGCCGTACGGTCGTCAGCGGCGGCCCCACCCAGCGGGCCACCGGCAGATCGTCGAACCCGACGACGCTGACGTCCTCCGGGATGCGCAGCCCCAGCTCGCGCGCGGCCTCGTAGAGTCCGAGCGCCTGGAGGTCGTTGCCGGTGAAGACCGCCGTCGGCCGGTCGGGCATGCGCAGCAGTTCCAGGCCGAGCCGGTAGCCGGCGTCGTGGTGGAAGTCGCCGGCCTTGATCAGGGCCGGGTCGACGGGGAGCCCGGCGGTCTCCAGCGCGGCCCGGTACCCGTCCACCCGGGCCCTGCTGCACATCATCCGGGACGGCCCGCTGATCGCCCCGATGCGCCGGTGCCCCAGCTCGACCAGGTGCCGGGTGGCGGCGAGCCCGCCCTGCCAGTTGGTGGCCCCGATGGACGGCACGTCGGGCCCCGGGTCCCCCGCCGGGTCCATCACCACGAACGGGATCGACCGGCTCATCAGCAGCGCCCGCTGCGACTCGTCGAGCCCCGACAGCACCAGCACCACCCCGTGCGGCCGGCGCGCCGCCACCTGGTCGGCCCAGGTCCGCCCGGGGGTGAGCCGCCCGGCGCTCTCGCTGAGCACGACGCTCAGGCCGGCGTCCCTGGCCACGTTCTCCACCCCGCGGATGACCTCCATCGCCCAGGCGCTCTCCAGCTCGTGGAAGACCAGGTCGATCAGCGGGGAGCGGGAGGCCTCGGCCCGGCGCCGCCGGTAGCCGTAGGCACGCAGCAGCTCCTCGACACGGGTGCGGGTCGCCGGGGCGACATCGGCACGCCCGTTCAGGACCTTCGAAACAGTCGGAGCGGACACGCCGGCCTCACGGGCGATTTCGGCGAGGGTCGCCGTCTGCGTTTCTGCGGGCTTCGGAGGCGTCATGACCGCGATCGTATCCCTGCGCTCCCCCTTGACGAAGACCTTCGCACGCCATAGGTTCCCGGAACATTCGGTGTGTGGTACGAAACATTCGTAGCAGCGTCCGTAGCAGAGAACCTCGCAGCGGGCTTCACCGCGGAGCCGCGCAGCAGAGAGCAGAGACGGGAGTTTCATGACCACCGCTCCTTGGCGCGACCCCGCACTGCCCGCCGCCACCCGCGTCGACGACCTGCTCGCCCGGATGACGCTGGAGGAGAAGACAGCCCAGCTGTACGGCGTGTGGGTGGGCGCCGCCACGGACGGCGACGGGGTCGCACCGCTGCAACGCGAGATGACCGCCGACTACGACTGGGACGAACTGATCACCCTTGGCCTCGGCCAGTTGACCCGCTCCTTCGGCACCGCCCCCGTGGACCCGGCGCTGGGCGCGCGAGCACTGGCCCGCGCCCAGCGCCGGATCATCGCGGCCGGCCGCTTCGGCATCCCCGCGATCGCCCACGAGGAGTGCCTGGCCGGCTTCACGGCCTGGCAGGCGACGGCCTATCCGGTCCCGCTCGCCTGGGGCGCCGCCTTCGACCCGCCGCTGGTCGAGGAGCTGGGCCGGCACATCGGCCACGACCTGCGCTCGGTCGGCGTCCACCAGGGCCTGGCCCCCGTCCTGGACGTGGTCCGCGACCCGCGCTGGGGACGGGTCGAGGAGACGATCGGCGAGGACCCGTACCTGGTCGGCACGGTCGGCTCCGCCTACGTCCGGGGCCTGGAGTCGGCCGGAGTGATCGCCACCCTCAAGCACTTCGCCGGCTACGCCTCCTCGGTCGGCGCCCGCAACCTCGCCCCGGTCCGCGCCGGAGTACGGGAGTTCGCGGACGTCACCCTTCCCCCGTTCGAGATGGCGCTCCGGGAGGGCGGGGCCCGCTCGGTGATGGCCGCGTACAACGAGACGGACGGCGTCCCGGCCTCCGCGGACCCCCGCCTGCTGACCGAACTCCTGCGGGACGAATGGGACTTCGAGGGAACAGTGGTCGCCGACTACTTCGGCATCGGTTTCCTCCAGTCCCTCCACCGGGTGGCCGGTACGGAGGCGGAGGCGGCCCATCTCGCCCTCGCGGCGGGCATCGACGTCGAGCTGCCGACGCTGAAGTGCTACGGGCGTCCGCTGGTGGCGGCGGTCCGTGAAGGCACGGTCCCGGAGTCACTGGTCGACCGGGCGGCCCGCCGGGTCCTGCTCCAGAAGTGCGAGCTGGGCCTGCTGGACGAGGACTGGGAGCCTTCGCGGGAAGGGCCGATCGACCTCGACTCGACGGCGAACCGCGCCCTGGCCCGCCGCCTCGCCGAGGAGTCGGTGGTCCTGCTGGACAACCCCGACGGCCTACTCCCCCTGGCCCCCGACACCCGCATGGCCGTGGTCGGCCCCCGGGCCGCCGACGCCCTCGCCATGCTCGGCTGCTACTCCTTCCCCTCCCACGTCCTCACCCACCACCCCGAGGCGGACCTGGGCATCTCCATCCCCACGGTCCTGGAGTCGCTGCGCACCGAACTCCCCGACGCGAAGGTGACGTTCGCCGAGGGCTGCGACGTCTCGGACCCGGACACCTCCGGCTTCGAGGAGGCGGTGGCCCGCGCCGCGGAGGCGGACGTGTGCGTGGCGGTACTGGGCGACCGCGCGGGCCTTTTCGGGCGGGGCACGTCGGGCGAGGGCTGCGACGTGACGGACCTGGGCCTGCCGGGCGTCCAGGCCGACCTGCTGGACGCCCTCCTCACGACCGGCGTCCCGGTGGTCCTGGTCCTCCTCACCGGGCGCCCCTACGCACTGGGCCGCTGGCACGGCCGGCTCGGCGCGGTGGTGCAGGCGTTCTTCCCCGGAGAGGAGGGCGGCCCGGCGGTCGCGGGAGTGCTGTCGGGCCGCGTCAACCCGTCGGGCCGCCTGCCGGTGAGCGTGCCCCGCGTGCCGGGGGGCCAGCCCTGGACCTACCTCCAGCCCCCGCTGGGCCTCGCGGGCGAGGTCAGCAACCTGGACCCGACCCCGCTGTACGCCTTCGGCCACGGCCGCTCGTACACGAGCTTCGCCTGGGAGCCGACGTCACCCCCGTCGGCCGAGCTCCCCACGGACGGCTCCCACGACGTGACCCTCACCGTCCGCAACACCGGCGAACGACCGGGCACCGAGGTCGTCCAGCTCTACCTGCACGACCCGGTGGCCTCGGTGACCCGCCCGGACGTCCGGCTGATCGGCTACCGGCGGGTGGACCTCGCCCCCGGCGAATCCCGAAGCCTTGCCTTCCACTTCCACGCGGACCTGTCGGCGTTCACCGACCGGGACGGGGCGCGGGTGGTGGAGCCGGGCGCCCTGGAACTGCGGGTGGCGGCGTCGAGCGCGGAGGTACGGGCCGTGACCCGCCTCCGGCTGACAGGCCCGGCACGCCGTCTGGGCCCGGACCGGGTGCTCCGCTGCGAGACGGAGGTGGGCTGACCGTCGGGCCGCGTCCGCCGACGGCGTCCGGGAACCCGGGAGCTAGCTCTCCGCCACCGACTCGAACCGCCAACGGTGCACCGGACGGGTGACCAGGTCGCCCGGCGGGTCCGGGAGTTCGGGCAGGTCCGGGGCGTCGTACGGCGCCTGCCACCACGTGATGACCAGCACCCGGTCCTGCGGTGCCCGGAAGGTCTCTCGGCGCGACGGCTCCTGCGCGAGCCCCTGCTGCTGCGCCCATACGAGCAGTTCCGCACCCCGGTCGGCGACCGCCCGCGCCTCCCACATCAACGCGACCGTCACGAGTAGAGGTTCTCCCTGCTCACCTCGTGCACGTGGTCGTGGTTGCCCGGGACGTGCGGGTCCGTCACCGGGAGGGAGCTGTCAGCCGAGAGGTCCCAGCCGGACGGGGTTCGGTTGCGCGCGACCATCTCCGCGCCGAGCGCGGCCACCATCGCGCCGTTGTCCGTGCACAACTTCATGCGCGGCACCCGAAGTTGGATACCGGCCGCCTCGCAGCGCTCCTGCGCGAGGGCCCGCAGCCGCGAGTTGGCAGCGACCCCGCCGCCGATCATCAGGTGGTCGACGCCCTCGTCCCGGCAGGCCCGGACGGCCTTGCGGGTCAGGACGTCCACGACCGCCTCCTGGAAGGAGGCGGACACATCACGGACCGGCACCTCCTCGCCGGCCGCCCGCCTGGCCTCGATCCAGCGGGCCACGGCCGTCTTCAGACCGGAGAAGGAGAAGTCGTAGGCGGGGTCGCGGGGGCCGGTGAGGCCGCGCGGGAAGGCGATCGCCTGCGGGTCCCCCTCCTTCGCGTACCGGTCGATGACCGGGCCGCCGGGGAAGCCCAGGTTCAGCACGCGGGCGATCTTGTCGAAGGCCTCGCCGGCCGCGTCGTCGATGGTCGCGCCGAGCGGCCGTACGTCGGAGGTGATGTCCGAGGAGAGGAGGAGGGAGGAGTGGCCGCCGGAGACCAGGAGGGCCATCGTCGGCTCGGGGAGCGGGCCGTGTTCCAGCTGGTCGACGCAGATGTGGGAGGCGAGGTGGTTGACGCCGTAGAGCGGCTTGCCGAGCGCGTACGCGTACGCCTTCGCCGCCGAGACGCCGACCAGCAGCGCACCGGCCAGGCCGGGCCCGGCCGTGACGGCGATGCCGTCCAGGTCCTTCGCGCTCACGCCCGCTTCCTTCAGCGCGCGGTCGATGGTCGGGACCATCGCCTCCAGATGCGCCCTCGACGCCACCTCGGGCACGACCCCGCCGAAGCGGGCGTGCTCGTCGACGGACGAGGCGATGGCGTCGGCGAGCAGGGTGGTGCCCCGGACGATGCCGACGCCGGTCTCGTCGCAGGAGGTCTCGATCCCCAGAACCAGGGGTTCGTCAGCCATTGATCTCGGTTCCTTGTTCGGAGGTGGGCCCGGTGGCGGAGCCACTGCCGGGCTGCCCGGTCGTCAGGCGCATCACCAGGGCGTCCACGTTCCCCGGCTGGTAGTAGCCGCGCCTGAACCCGATGGGCTCGAAGCCGAACCGCTCGTAGAGCTTCTGGGCGCGGATGTTGTCGACCCGGCATTCGAGCATGACCTCGGCGCACTCGAAGGCGGTCGCGGCCCGCAGCAGCTCGGTGAGCAGCTCTCCGCCGAGCCCGCTGCCCCACTGGTCCCGGCGTACGGCGATGGTCTGGATGTCGCCCACGGCGGAGGCGCCGCTGTCGGACGCGGCGCCCTGGGCGGCGAGCCCCCCGTACCCGATGATCCGGTCGCCCTCCAGGGCCACCACGTACCGCCGGGTCGCAGCGGGGCCCCTGGCGTGCGCCAGTTCGGACCAGAACATCCCCCGCGACCAGGCGTCCTCGGGGAACAGGTCCTTCTCCAGCTCCAGGACCGGGTCGATGTCCCACCAGCGCATCTCGCGCAGTTGTGCGGTCACTTCGGGGTGACCACCTTGTAGTTCTTGGGCACCTGGGCGTCCGGCCGGCGCAGATACAGCGGCCGGGGCGCGGGCAGCTCCTCGCCCGCGGCCAGCTTCTCGACGGCCAGCGACGCCAGGGCCGCGGCGGAGACGTGCTCGGGCTCGTGCGCGACCGGGAAGGTCTCGGGGTAGAGCAGCGCCCCGGCGCCGACGGCGGGCAGCCCGGCCACCTTCTCGGCGATGTCGGCGGGCCGGTCGACGGCAGGCTCCGTGAGCCGGGTCCGCGAGTCCTCGTACACCGCCCAGTAGACCTCTTTGCGGCGGGCGTCGGTGGCGACGACGAACGGGCCCTTCTCGATGTCGGCCGCGTAGGCGAGCCCGTCGAGCGTGCACAGGCCGTGGACGGGCACGCCGAGCGCGAGCCCGAAGGTGTCCGCGGTCATCAGTCCGACCCGCAGGCCGGTGTAGGGGCCGGGACCGATGCCTGTGACGATCCCGGTGACGGCGTCCAGCTTGACCCCCGCCTCGGCGAGGACGCGGTCGACGGCCGGCAGCAGCAGCTCGCCGTGCCGGCGCGCGTCCACCTGGCTCGACGAGGCGATGACGGCCGTACCGTCGTGCAGGGCGACGGTGACGGCGGGGGTGGCGGTATCCAGAGCGAGCAAGAGCACGCGAACAGCCTACGGCTCCGGCGCCGCGAGCACGCCCGGCCGGGTCGGACGGTCACTGACTGCTACGGTCTGTACGAAGTACGACATATACGGCGATGCTCTACGGCAAGGCAGAGGTGGCGCACGTGGCAGGGACCAGCTCGGGAGTCGTGGCCGGCCTCACGGCGGCGGCCGTCGGGGTGGTCGGATTCCTCGCCTACCAGGCCTCGGCCACCGTACCGCCCGGCCTCGGCGGCCGATCGTCTGCGAGCCCCGCACCCGGCGCGCCGGCCGCCAAGGCGCCCCGGGACCACCGCCACCCCACCGCCCTGCCGAACAGTTCCGGGACGGGTGAACGGGTGGTGTACTCGGTGGACGACGACCGGGTCTGGCTCGTCAACGAGCGGGGCCGCGTCGAGCGCACCTTCAAGGTGAACCCCGGCACCATCGATCCGCCCCTGGGCGCCTACTGGGTGACGTCCCGCTCGAAGGCCGTCACGGGCACCGACGGCCTCCCCATCGAACACGTGGTCCGCTTCACCACCACGAAGGACGGCTCGGCCATCGGCTTCAGCGCCGTCACCGCCCAACGCGCCGCCGCACCCCCCGACCCGACGGTCAGGACAGGCGGCATCCGCGAGACCCGCCCCGACGGCTACGCGATGTGGAACTTCGCGACGATCGGGGTCAAGGTGGTCGTGATCCGCTGAGCAGATCTCTGCAACGCCCTCAGGGACGCGACCCGTAAGGGGCGCGGGAAACTGCGCGACCAGCCCCCACGCAACCCGCACGGACCCACCGACCGAACCGGCCTAGGCGGCTTTGCGCCTGCGCTCGACCGGCCTCGAAATCACCGGCTCCGGCACTCTCGGCGGCCGAGACACCGCGTCAGCAGCCGCACAGGACGCCAGAAGCTCACGCATGGAGACCCCGGGGACCACGGCGACCGCGACCGGTCGCCGCTCCTCGGACTGGGACACGGACACTGGCGCCTCCTGAGGTGCGGGGGCGGACGTAGTTAGGTAGCCCTAACTACGGACTGGATACCATGTGACCACGCCCGATACGCCCGGCGCAACATCTTGCCGACGCCTTGTCGGAACGTTCACACGCTCCTCAGGCCGACAGCACCCCGAGATCCAGCCCGTCCCACCGCTCCCCCAGCCCCGCCAGGGTCACGTGCCGTACCTCGTCGGTGGTGTCCCCGACCGCCCGGTGGATGCCGACCATGAGCCGGTCGTCGGTCAGCTCCTCGACCTTGCCCTCGCCCCACTCGACGACGATCACGGACTCGGGCAGCGAGACGTCGAGGTCCAGGTCCTCCATCTCGTCGAGCCCGCCGCCCAGGCGGTACGCGTCGACGTGGACGAGCGGCGGCCCGCCCCCCAGGGACGGATGGACGCGGGCGATCACGAAGGTCGGGGAGGTGACGGCCCCGCGCACGCCGAGCCCCTCGCCCAGCCCGCGCGTCAGCGTCGTCTTGCCGGCGCCGAGCTCCCCGCTGAGCATCACGAGGTCACCGGCGCGCAGCAATTTCGCCAGTCGGCGGCCCAGCTCCCCCATCTGCTCGGGGGAGGTGACGGTCAACTCGATCTCAGCCTGGCTGTGCCGTGCTGCTGGTGCTTCCATAGCCACTTACGGTAGCCCCTGCCGGCACGGCACCCGCGCGGGTGAGCAGGTCGGCGAGGCGGTCGGTGACCACTTCCGGGTGTTCCAGCATGACCAGGTGCCCGGCGTCCGCGACGAGCACCAGTTCGGCGTCGGGCAGCAGGTCGGCGATGACCTCGCTGTGCTCGCTGGGCGTGACGAGGTCCTGCACCCCGGCCAGCACCAGCACCGGCAGATCCTGGAAGTAGGCGAGGGCGGCGGTCTTGTCGTGGTCGGTGAAGGCCGGGTAGAACTCGGCGACCACGTCGATCGGCGTCGACTCGATCATCCGCTCCGCGAACCGCTCCACCGCCGGGTCGACGTCCTTGGACGCGAACGAGTACCGCTTGATGATCCCGGCGAAGAGATCGGCGGTGACCCGCCGCCCCTTCTCCACCAGCGCGGCCTGCGTGCCCAGCGCCTTCAGCACGCCCGGCAGCACCCGGCGCACGGCCGCGACTCCGGCGACCGGCAGCCCGAAGTTGACCTCGCCGAGCCGCCCGGACGAGGTACCGACGAAAGCGGTGGCGACCACCCGCTGCCGGATCAGGTCGGGATACTGCGCGGCCAGCGCCATCACCGTCATCCCGCCCATGGAGTGCCCGACCAGCACGATCGGCCCCTCCGGCGCGGCCGCGTCCAGGACGGCCTTCAGGTCCCGGCCCAGCTGGTCGATGGTGAGCTCCACGCCGCGCTCGTGCTGGGCGACGCCGCGCCCGGAGCGGCCGTGGCTGCGCTGGTCCCAGTGCACGGTGCGGACGACCCCGCGCAGGGCCGCCCGCTGGAAGTGCCAGGAGTCCTGGTTGAGGCAGTAGCCGTGGCTGAAGACGACGGTGACGGGCGCGGGCGTCTTGCGGCCGAAGAGCCGGCGGCGGCGCGGTGACACGGCCGCGCCGAGGTCGGGTTCCACCTCGTCGACCTCGTAGTACAGCTCGGTGCCGTCGTCGGCGTACGCCTTGCCGGGCGCGCCGCGCAGGGTGCCGTAGGGGCCCGCCGAGTCCAGCGCCAGCCGGGCCTTGCGCCGCATCCCGCGGCCGACGGTCATCCGCTCCAGGGCGACCCCGGCGGCCGCCCCCGCGGCGAGCACTCCTATGGCGGCTCCGGCGACGCCCGTCACCTTGCGCCAGCTGCCGGAGGCCGCCTCCGTGGCCGAGGCGACGACGGCCGCCGCGGCGGCTTCCGCTACGGCCTCCGCACTGCTCTCGCTCACGTACCGCTCCTCTTCGCCGTACTGCAGTTCGCCGGTCAGGTGACACGGGTGGTACCGACGAGATCGCTGTTTCTGTTGATACAGGTGTAACCGGGTTGTGCCGCCGCCGAACCCCGGAGGTCAGTCGCCGGCTTCCGGTCCGTCCCCTGGTTCTTGCCCACTCGGTTCCTCGTTCACATAGACGCGGGGAACCCGGGTTCCGATGCGGGTGACGATTTCGTATGCGATCGTGCCCGCGGCCTGGGCCCAGTCCTCGGCGGTGGGCTCGCCCCGGTCGCCCGGGCCGAACAGCACGGCTTCCGCGCCGACTTCGGGTTCGTCGCCGCCGAGGTCCACGACGAACTGGTCCATGGCGATGCGCCCGGCGGCTGTCCGCCACTTGCCGCCGACCAGGACGGGGCCGGTGCCGGAGGCGTGCCGCGGGATGCCGTCCGCGTAGCCGACGGGGACGAGCCCGAGGGTGGTCTCGCCGGGCGTGACGTAGTGGTGCCCATAGCTGACACCGTGCCCGCCCGGTACGTGCTTCACCAGGGCGAGGGAGGCGGACAGCGTCATCACGGGGCGCAGACCGAAGTCGGCCGCGCTGCCCAGCTCGGGGCTGGGCGAGAGGCCGTAGAGCGCGATGCCGGTGCGGACGAGGTCGAAGTGGGCCTCGGGGAGGGTGAGGGTGGCCGGCGAGTTGGCGATGTGCCGCACCTCGGGGCGCACGCCCTGCTCCTCGGCGTACCCGAGCATCTCGTGGAAGAGGGTGAGCTGGGCGGCGATGGAGGGATGGCCGGGCTCGTCGGCGCAGGCGAAGTGCGACCACAGTCCGGTGATCCGGACCAGCCCGGCCGCCTCGGCGCGCAGCGCCTCGCGGACCAGCTCGGGCCAGTCGGCGGGCTGGCAGCCGTTGCGCCCGAGCCCGGTGTCGGCCTTGAGCTGCACGCGCGCGTGCCGTCCGGCCGCGCGAGCGGCCTCGGTCACCTCCCGCAGTGCCCACAGCCCGCTCACCGACACGTCGAGACCGGCCTCGACCGCCTCCCGCCACGGCCCGCCCGGGGTCCACAGCCAGCACATGATCCGCACGTCCGCCGGCAGCCCGGCATCCGCGCGCAGTGCCAGCGCCTCCTCCGGGGTGGCCGTACCGAGCCAGCTCGCGCCCGCCTCGACGGCCGCGCGGGCACACCGGACGGCGCCGTGGCCGTACGCGTCGGACTTCACCACGGCCATCAGGGCCGCCCCCGGCGCGAGGGCACGCAGGGTGCGCGCGTTGGCCCGCAGGGCGGCCAGATCGATCTCGGCGCGGGCGCGCAGGGGCGCGGTCGGTGCAGTCGCTGTCTCTCTCATCGCGCCCCCAGTGTCTCAGAGGCCTCCGACAGCCCTCCGGTACAGCCCCCGGTACGGCTACCCGACCGTCCTCGGGTACCCGCCGGACACGGAATCACGTGCCTGACCGCGCACCGGGTGACACACCGGGTCAGGTACCGGTCCGGTGCCCCCAGACGTACACCCTGTCGCCCTTCTTCAGCACGCTCCAGAGCTTCTTCGCGTCGCCGAGCTTGAGGTTCACACAGCCCCAGGAGCCGACGGTGGTGTAGATGGAACCGTAGACGGCGTGGAAGGCCTGCCCGCCGTCGAAGAACTGGGCGTACGGCATGGGCGAGTTGTACAGGGTCGACCAGTGGTTCTTGTGCCGCCAGTAGACGGTGTGCCACCCGGCCCTGGTCGCGTACCCCTTGCGCCCGCTGCGCATCTGCACCGGCCCGTAGACCACCTTGTTGCCCTTCTGGACCCAGGTGACCTGCCGGTTGAGGTCGACACAGGCGACCCGGTACGACTTCACGGGGCAGTTCTTCTTGGCGTTCGGGTTCTTCTTCGCCGACAGGAGCATCATCTGGTACCAGGTCACGGGCCCCGCGAACCCGATCGCCGGCTTGATCCGGTACGTCTTCTGGAACTTCTGGATGGCCTTGCAGTCGGCGGTGGACTGCTTCCCGTCCACCTTCAGCTTCAGCCACTGCTCGATCTGCTTCTGGTACGGCCCGGTCAGCTTGGAGCAGCTCACCTTGGAGACGGCGTCGCTGAGCGGCACGTACTCGATGAGGTCGTACGTCCCCGGCGCGGCCGCCTTCGGCTCGACGGCGTCCTCCTTGACGCTGGGCGTGTACACCTTGGGTGCCAGCATCTGGTCGGGGGTGTCGATCTGCCATGGCTGCGAGGGCCCCGGCGTGACCCCCGGCACCAGCTCCGACTCGGGGACGGCGGCGGGTGGCTTGGGGGCGGCGGTGTCCGCGAACCCGGTCCCGGCACCGAGGCAGAGCACGGCCATGGCGACGACGAGGCCTCCTGCGATCCCCCGCACCCGGCCACACCGATAACGCACAAATCGTCCACTAATCATGCGATCAGACAACCCCTCAGGGGCCGGAATTCCAGGGAGCCGCGCGGCGAGGTCACCCGAGGGATGCAGGGGCCTCCAGCGCTACGGGGGACAACTCACGCCCACGCCGCGACCCCCTGGGGGCTACGGCTGAGCTGCGGCCCGCAAGGAGGGACGGGAACTGCGCCCCGCAAGGGGGGCGGGGCTGTACCGATGTGCGGCTGCCGCCGCGCGGGCGCGCCCAGCCCCCACGCAACCGCACCCGCACCCGCACCCGCCCTACGTCCGAACCGCCCACCCCTCCCCCAACTCCGCGCCCGCCCTCCCCTCCAGCCCGTCCGGCGTTTGAGGACGAGGCCGTTCAGGCCGACGGGGTCCGGGGCGGAGCCCCGTGACGGTGCGGTCCTGGCCTACCGAGTCGGGTGGGCGGGTGGGTAGACCCCCCGCCAGGCCGACGGCAACTCCGCAGCCACCGCATGGGCGACCGTCGGCGCCCCCTCCGCCGCGAACCGCCCCGCGAGCCCGTGCAGATACGCGGCCACACTCCCCGCGTCCCGCCCGTCCAACCCCGCCGCCAGCAACGACCCCGCCAGCCCGGACAGCACGTCCCCGCTCCCGGCGGTGGCAAGCCAGGGTGTCCCGGTCGCGTTCACCCGGACAGCGGATCCTCCCCCCGGCGCCGCCACCAACGTCGTCGACCCCTTCAGCAGCACCGTCGCCCGATAGACCGCCGCCAGCTCCCGCACCGCCGCGAGCCGGCCGCCCTCGACCTCCTCCCGCCGTACCCCGAGCAGGGCCGCCGCCTCCCCGGCATGCGGCGTCATCAGGGTCGGCGCCGTACGACCGCGTACCGCGTCCCGGTCGGCGAGCCGCAGCCCGTCGGCGTCGACCAGCACCGGCACGTCCTCCGCCAGCACCTCGGCGACGGCCTCGGCATCGTCCCCGACCCCCGGCCCGGCCACCCACGCCTGCACCCGCCCGGCCTTCCGCGGCCCCCCGTCCGACACCAGCGTCTCGGGAAAGCGGGCCAGCACCGCGTCCTTGGCCGGCCCGACGTACCGTACGGCCCCGGCCCCGCCCCGCAACGCCCCGGCGACGGCGAGCACCGCGGCCCCGGGATAACGCGCCGAGCCGGCCACGATGCCGACCACCCCCCGCCGGTACTTGTCGCTCTCCGCCGACGGCGCCGGCAGCAGCCGCGCCACGTCCACGTCCTGCAACGCCTCCAGCCCGGCCTCCTCGGGCAGTTCCAGCCCGATGTCGACCAGCCGTACCGAACCGGCGTACTCCCGTGCCGGGTCGATCAGCAGCCCCGGCTTGTGCGTCCCGAAGGTCACGGTCAGGTCCGCCCGTACGGCCGCCCCCCGCACCTCACCGGTGTCCGCCTCCACCCCGCTCGGCAGGTCCACGGCGACGACGGCGGCCCGCGACCGCTCCACGACCGCCACCAGCTCCGCCGCCCCGGGCCGCAGCCCGCCCTTCCCGCCGATCCCCACGATCCCGTCGACGACGAGATCGGCCCGCAGGATCAACTCCTCGGCGCCACCGTCACGCACGACCGTCCCGCCGGCCCGGCGCAGCGCCGCCAGCCCGCCCCCGTGCACGCGCTCCGGTGCGAGCAGCACCGCCGCGACCCCCGCCCCTCTGCGCGCGAGCCGCGCCCCGGCGTACAGCGCGTCCCCGCCGTTGTCCCCGCTGCCGACCAGCAGCACCACCCGGCTGCCGTACACCCGGCCGAGCAGGTCGGCGCAGGCGGCGGCCAGCCCGGCCGCGGCCCGCTGCATCAGCGCCCCCTCCGGCAGCCGCGCCATCAGCTCCCGCTCGGCCGCCCGTACCGTCTCCACGCTGTAAGCAGTCCGCATGCCCCGAGTCTCCCCCGGAACCGGTGGGACACGCACCCGCCCAGCCCCGGCCGTGTCACCCCTCCCGTCCCCCTCACCCCTCCGCGATCACCACCGCCGACGCCACCCCCGCGTCGTGACTGAGCGACACATGCCACGACCGCACGCCGAGTTCCGCCGCGCAGGCGGCCACGCTGCCCTTCACGCGCAGCCGCGGCCGTCCGTTGTCCTCGACGTACACCTCCGCGTCCGTCCAGAGCAGCCCGGGCGGCGCGCCCAGCGCCTTGGCCAACGCCTCCTTGGCCGCGAACCGCGCCGCGAGCGAGGCGACACCGCGCCGCTCGCCGCTCGGCAGGTACAACTCCCGCTCGATGAACAGCCGCCCGGCCAGCCCGGGAGTCCGCTCCAGCGACTCCCGGAACCGGTCGATCTCGGCGACGTCGATGCCAACCCCGATGATGCTCATGGTCAGACCCTAAGGTCACTCCACGGTGACCGACTTCGCCAGATTGCGCGGCTGGTCCACCTCGTTGCCCCGGGCGGTGGCCAGTTCGCAGGCGAAGACCTGGAGCGGGACCGTGGCCACCAGCGGCTGCAGCAGGGTCGGGGTGACCGGGATCCGGATCAGGTGGTCGGCGTACGGTACGACCGCCTCGTCGCCCTCCTCCGCGATCACGATCGTGCGGGCGCCCCGGGCCCGGATCTCCTGGATGTTGGAGACGATCTTGTCGTGCAGGACGGAGCGCCCGCGCGGGGACGGGACCACGACCACGACCGGCAGGTCCTCCTCGATCAGCGCGATCGGCCCGTGCTTCAGCTCGCCCGCCGCGAAGCCCTCGGCGTGCATGTACGCCAGCTCCTTGAGCTTCAGGGCGCCTTCGAGGGCGACCGGGTAGCCGACGTGCCGGCCGAGGAAGAGCACGGTCTTCTTGTCCGCCAGCGACCGCGCCAGCGCCCGTACCGGCTCCATGGTCTCCAGGACGCTCTCGACCTCGCCGGAGATGTGGGACAGGTCCCGGATCACCGCGCTGATCTCGTCGCCCCACTTGGTGCCCCGTACCTGGCCGAGGTACAGCGCCACCAGGTAGCAGGCCACCAGCTGGGTCAGGAACGCCTTGGTCGAGGCGACCGCGACCTCCGGCCCGGCGTGGGTGTACAGCACCGCGTCCGACTCGCGCGGGATCGTCGAGCCGTTGGTGTTGCAGATCGCGAGGACCTTCGAGCCCTGCTCACGGGCGTGCCTGAGGGCCATCAGCGTGTCCATGGTCTCGCCGGACTGGGAGATGGCGATGACCAGCGAGCGCGAGTCCAGGATCGGGTCCCGGTACCGGAACTCGCTCGCCAGCTCCACCTCGCACGGGATGCGCGTCCAGTGCTCGATGGCGTACTTGGCGATCAGACCGGCGTGGAAGGCCGTACCGCACGCGACGATGACGACCTTGTCGACCTCCCGGAGCTCGGCCGCGCCGATGCGGACCTCGTCCAGGGTCAGCGAGCCGCCCGCGTCGATGCGGCCCAGGAGCGTGTCGGCGACCGCCTTGGGCTGCTCGGCGATCTCCTTGAGCATGAAGTAGTCATAACCGCCCTTTTCCGCTGCCGACGCGTCCCAGTCGACGTGGTAGGAGCGGACGTCCGCCGGAGCGCCGTCGAAGCCCGTCACCGTCACGCCGTCCCGGCGGAGCTCCACCACCTGGTCCTGGCCCAGCTCGATCGCCGACCGCGTGTGGGCGATGAACGCGGCGACGTCCGAGGCGAGAAAGGCCTCGCCCTCTCCGACGCCCACCACGAGCGGGGAGTTCCGGCGCGCGCCCACGACCACGTCCGGCTCGTCGGCGTGCACCGCGACCAGCGTGAACGCGCCCTCCAGACGCCGGCACACCAGCCGCATCGCCTCGGCGAGATCGGCGGTGCCGGAGAACTCCTCGGCGAGCAGGTGCGCGACCACCTCGGTGTCCGTCTCGGAGGCCAGGTCGTGCCCGCGCTCGGCCAACTCCCCCCGCAGCGCGGCGAAGTTCTCGATGATCCCGTTGTGGACGACGGCGACCCGGCCCGCGTTGTCGAGATGCGGATGCGCGTTGGCGTCCGTCGGCCCGCCGTGGGTGGCCCAGCGGGTGTGCCCGATACCGGTGGCGCCGGTCGGCAGCGGCCGCTCCGTCAGTTCCTTCTCCAGGTTGACCAGCTTCCCGGCCTTCTTCGCCGAGGCCAGCCCCCCGTCCGCGAGCACGGCGACGCCCGCCGAGTCGTACCCCCGGTACTCCAGCCGCTTGAGCCCGGCGAGCACCACATCGAGCGCCGACTGCGCCCCCACGTATCCCACGATTCCACACATGAGCGGCAGCCTAAGACCCGGACCCCGCCCGAACACGGCTCAGCGTGCCCGAAATCGGAAATCAGAATGGGGTTGGGAACCGGCCGCCGCACAGGGAGCATGACCTGTGCAACGGACTCTCGCAACAGGGGAAGAGAGCGATGACAAAGCTCGTGTCACTCCCGTCCGGCGAACCGGGCGAGGACCTCGACTGGTTCGCCACGTCCGCGCTCTTCGAGGACGTGGCCGCCTTCATTCTCCGACATGTGGTGGATGACCAGGCCAGGCGTGACCTCACCGCGGGTGTCGCGTCGGGCTGTGTGTTCGTCGGCGACCTGCCGGAGCCCGATCGGACGAACGTCCTGACCGCGTTGCGCGACACGTTTCCCGGCCACGTCGATTCCGACATCTATCCTCCGCGGGTGACCGCCAGGATGGACACCCCGGAGATCTTCGTCGCGCGCGCCAAGTCGCTCGCGCGGCTGGCAGGCCGGTGCCTCGCGCTGCGTGCGGCCTCCGGAGCCGTGCCCGACAGCGAGGGGGGCACGTGACCGACCCCACCCCCCGCCCCGTTCAAACTCCGTTAACAATGGAATGTGATCTCTCCGGTCTCCCCGATCTCCAGGAGCGCCCACCGGCACCGGCCGGAGGTGACTCCCTACGTCGACCTCACCCGTTCCGAGTGGAGCGCGCTGCGCGACAAGACGCCGTTGCCACTCACCGCCGAGGAGGTCGAGAAGCTGCGCGGCCTCGGTGACGTCATCGACCTCGACGAGGTGCGGGACATCTATCTCCCGCTGTCCCGCCTGCTCAATCTGTACGTCGGTGCCACGGACGGTCTCCGAGGCGCCCTGAACACCTTCCTCGGCGAACAGGGCTCCCAGTCCGGCACCCCGTTCGTCATAGGTGTCGCCGGCTCGGTGGCGGTCGGGAAGTCCACCGTCGCCCGGCTCCTGCAGGCCCTGCTCTCCCGCTGGCCCGAGCACCCTCACGTCGAGCTGGTGACGACGGACGGCTTCCTGCTCCCGACCAAGGAGCTGGAAGCCCGCGGCCTGATGTCACGCAAGGGCTTCCCCGAGTCGTACGACCGCCGGGCCCTGACCCGCTTCGTCGCCGACATCAAGGCCGGCAAGGACGAGGTCACCGCCCCCGTCTACTCCCACCTCATCTACGACATCGTCCCGGAGCGCAGGCTCACGGTCCGCCGCCCGGACATCCTGATCGTCGAGGGACTGAACGTCCTGCAGCCCGCCCTCCCCGGCAAGGACGGCCGCACCCGGGTCGGACTCGCCGACTACTTCGACTTCAGCGTCTACGTCGACGCGAGCACCGAGGACATCGAGCGCTGGTATCTCAACCGGTTCCGCAAGCTGCGCGCGACCGCCTTCCAGAACCCGGACTCGTACTTCAGGAAGTACACCCAGGTCTCCGAGGACGAGGCGGTCGACTACGCCCGTGGCCTCTGGCGGACCATCAACAAGCCCAACCTGGTGGAGAACATCGCCCCGACCCGCGGCCGGGCCACCCTGGTCGTCCGCAAGGGCCCGGACCACAAGGTGCAGCGCCTGCGGCTCCGCAAGCTGTGACACCCCCGCCTGCTACAAGGACGACATGCTGCATCTGCGCCTGATCACGCCGGCCGACCGGACCGGCGACGTGGTCCGCCTGATCGAGACGACGGTGGGCACCACGCATCTGGTCGTGCTGCCGGGCGTCGCCCGCGACCCCGCCGGGGACGTCGTGACGTGCGACGTCGCCCGCGAGGCCGGCGACGAACTCATCCGCGGGCTACGGGCGTTGGACCTCGACCACACCGGTTCGATCGCCGTCGAGAACATCGACCTGTCCCTGTCCCGCCGGGCGGACGCGGCCGAGGAGGAGGCACCGGGCGAGGGCGCCGACGCGGTGCTGTGGGAGGGGCTGACCGAGGCGACCCACGAGGAGTCGACGCTGTCGGTCACCTACGTCGCCTTCATCACCCTGGCCACGATGATCGCGGCCTGCGGTGTCGTCCTGGACAACGCGATCCTGATCGTGGGGGCGATGGCGGTGGGGCCGGAGTTCGGCCCGCTGGCCGGCATCTGCACGGCACTGGTGCAGCGCCGGCCGCGGCTGGCGCTGCGCTCCCTGACCGCGCTCCTCGTCGGCTTCGCCGTGGCGATGCTGGTGACGGTGGGGTTCAGCTACCTCATGGACGGCGTCGGCCTGTTCACCAAGGTGCAGCTGGAGGCGGAACGCCCGAACACCAACTTCATCTACCGGCCCGACGCGTTCTCGTTCGTGGTCGCGGTGCTGGCCGGCATCGCCGGCATACTCTCCCTGACGTCGGCCAAATCGGGCGCCCTGGTGGGCGTGGCGATCTCGGTGACGACGGTCCCGGCGGCGGCGAACGCGGCGGTGGCCTTCACCTACAGCGAGTACCGGCAGGCATGGGGCTCGACGGAACAGCTGCTGCTGAACCTGCTGGGCATCGTGCTGGCGGGAACGCTGACGCTGATGACCCAGAAATGGCTCTGGAAAAAGCCCACTTGGAAGAAGCGTCCCGACAACGCGCCCCTTTAGGAGCGCGGGGAACGGCGCGACAAGCCACCACCGGCCTGCGGCCCGCGACGCGCCCTCCCCGGCAACCCCGAACCCGGAACGGCGTCACCCCAAAGCAGATTTCACGGCGTCAGCCAGCCGCCCCGCCACCGACCGCGCCTGCTCGATGTCGGCCGCCTCGACCATCACCCGCACCAACGGCTCGGTCCCCGAGGGACGAAGCAGTACCCGCCCCGTCTCCCCCAGTTCCCGCTCCGCCTCCGCGACCGCCGCCGCGAGGTCGCCCGACGTCCGCACCCGGGACCTGTCGACGTCGGGCACGTTGATCAGCACCTGCGGCAGCCGCTCCATCACGCCCGCCAGCTCCCGCAGCGACCGCCCGGTCCCGGCGACCCGCGCCGCCAGCAGCAGCCCGGTGAGCGTGCCGTCACCGGTCGTGGCGTGGTCGAGGATGATGACGTGGCCGGACTGCTCGCCGCCGAGGGCGTACCCGTGCTCCTTCATCTCCTCCAGCACATACCGGTCGCCGACCGCGGTCTGCACGAGGTGCAGCCCCTCCCGCTCCAGCGCCAGCTTGAAGCCGAGGTTGGACATGACGGTGGCGACGACGGTGTCGGCGCGCAGCGCGCCCCGCGCCCGCATGGCGAGGGCGAGTACGGCCATGATCTGATCGCCGTCGACCTCCTCGCCGGTGTGGTCGACGGCCAGGCAGCGGTCCGCGTCGCCGTCGTGCGCGATGCCGAAGTCGGCCCCGTGCTCGACGACCGCGGCCTTCAGCGGGCCGAGGTGGGTCGACCCGCAGCCGTCGTTGATGTTGAGCCCGTCCGGCTCCGCGCCGATGGTGACGATCTCGGCGCCGGCCCGGCGGAACGCCTCCGGCGAGACCCCCGCGGCCGCGCCGTGCGCTTCGTCCAGGACGATCTTCAGCCCGTCGAGCCGGTTCGGGAGCACGCCGAGGAGATGGGTGACGTACTGCTCGGAGCCCTCGCCGTAGGACCGGACCCGGCCGACGCCCGCACCGGTGGGCCGCTCCCAGGGCTCGCCGTGCCGGTGGGACTCGTACACCGCCTCGATCCGCTCCTCCAGCTCGTCGTCGAGCTTGTGACCGCCGCGGGCGAGGAACTTGATGCCGTTGTCGGGCATGGCGTTGTGGCTGGCGGAGAGCATGACACCGAGGTCGGCGCCGAGCGCGCCGGTCAGGAACGCGACGGCCGGCGTCGGCAGGACCCCCACGGTCAGGACGTCGACACCGGCGCTGGCCAGGCCCGCGACCACGGCCGCCTCCAGGAACTCCCCGGACGCGCGCGGGTCCCGTCCGACGACCGCCGTCGGCCGGTGGCCCTCGAACGTGCCCGCCTCGGCCAGCACGTGCGCTGCCGCGACGGACAGCCCGAGCGCCATCTCGGCGGTCAGGCCCGCGTTGGCGACACCGCGCACGCCGTCCGTGCCGAAGAGTCGTCCCACTTGTCCTCCTGAAGAAGCGTCCTTGCTGCCAGGAAATGATGGCAGGCGCTTAGTCATGCGATCACACCAGCCTTTGAGCGTCTTGTGTCGTTATACGCCCTTGGCTGGGATAAACGAACGCCCCGACGGCACATGTGGCGTGCCGCCGGGGCGTTCGGAGTACGTGCAGGCAGCTGGTGATTAGCGCTTGCTGTACTGCGGGGCCTTGCGGGCCTTCTTCAGACCGGCCTTCTTGCGCTCGACCGCACGGTCGTCGCGCTTGAGGAAGCCGGCCTTCTTGAGCGGGCCGCGGTTGTTGTCGACGTCGGCCTCGTTCAGCGCGCGGGCGACACCGAGACGGAGCGCACCGGCCTGACCGGAGACGCCGCCACCCGCGATACGGGCGATGACGTCGTAACGGCCTTCGAGCTCCAGCACCTTGAAGGGCTCGTTGACTTCCTGCTGGTGCACCTTGTTGGGGAAGTAGTCCTCAAGGGTGCGGCCGTTGATCTTCCACTTGCCGGTGCCCGGGACGATCCGGACGCGGGCGATGGCGTTCTTGCGACGGCCCAGGCCGGCGGCCGGCTGCGGGTCGCCGAAACGGGACGCGAGGGACTCGGAGGTGTACTCGCCCTCGACGGGGACGTCCGACTCCGTGGTGTAGCTGTCGATGTCAATCTCTTCGAGCGGCTGCTCGGCAGTGGTCTCGGCCACGATGCTCCTCAGATTCTCTTCAGTCTTAGGGGGTGGCCGGACTTACTGCGCGACCTGGGTGATCTCGAACGGAACCGGCTGCTGCGCAGCGTGCGGGTGGTTCTCGCCTCGGTAGACCTTCAGCTTGGAGAGCATCTGACGGCCCAGGGTGTTCTTGGGGAGCATGCCCTTGACGGCCTTCTCGATGGCCTTCTCGGGGTTCTTGTCCAGCAGCTCGTCGTAGCGGACGGAGCGCAGACCACCCGGGTAGCCGGAGTGGCGGTACGCCATCTTCTGGGTCCGCTTGTTGCCGGACAGGTGCACCTTGTCGGCGTTGATGATGATGACGAAGTCACCGGTGTCGACGTGAGGGGCGTAGATCGGCTTGTGCTTGCCCCGCAGGAGGGACGCCGCAGTGGTGGCGAGACGGCCCAGGACGATGTCCTGGGCGTCGATGACGTGCCACTGGCGCGTCACATCGCCGGGCTTGGGGCTGTACGTACGCACGGTTCGTAGCCTTCGCTTCGAGTGAATGGTCCTGAACAGGTCACCGAAACGATCACGACAGCCTGAGCCACTGCGGCGACGCATACCGCGTACGTGGGGTTGCTGGTCATCGGCCCGGTGGACCGGTGTAAGGGCCCGTCCCGTGAGAATGAGCAAGCCAATACACAACGAAGAGCAAGCGTACAAGGATGGCCCCTGACGGGTCAAAACGAGCTCCCGCCGGGATCGCGCCGCGCCCGCCACGGCATTGGCGGAAACCCGGGGCGCGCCGCCGTACCGGGATGCGCCGTCCTGCCCCCAAAGGTCCCCTGTTCCCGTTCGTACAGTCGCACCGGTACCGCCCGGCCCCCGTCTAAGATGCGCCCCATGAGTTATGGGCAGGGGGGACCTCAGTCCCAGTGGGATCCGTGGAAACCGCAGTCTCAGCAGCCCTGGAGCAGCGGTACCGGCCAGACGCCGGACTGGGCGTCGCTCGCCGAGGCGTCGGAAACACGTAACAAGCGGCGCAGAGTGCTGTTCATCGGCGGCGGCGTGGTCGCCACGCTGGCGATCGGCACCGCTGTGGCCATGGCCGTGGTGTCCGCCAACGGCGACGACAACGCCTCCGGCACGCCCACCAACCTGCCCGCGAGCGCCTCGCTGCCCAGCGACTCGGCCGGCTCGGTGCCGTCCTTCGAGCCGACCAGCGCGCCGCCGCCGCTGGACCCGGAGGACTTCATAGGCAACGTGAAGAAGGACACGGCGCCGCTGAGCGCCGAGACCCTCTTCCCGGGCACCCAGCTGACCATGGGCGAGGCGGTCTACAAGAAGGGCGCCACGGCCGACACCAAGAACTGCGCCACGGCCGCCAAGGGCACCCTCCCGGCCGTCCTCACCAAGAACGACTGCACCCGCCTGCTGCGGGTCACCTACTTCAGGGACGGCGTCGCGGTCACGGTCGGCGTGGCCGTCTTCGACACCGAGGCGCAGGCGAGCAAGGCCAAGACCGAGGCCGACAAGAAGGGCTTCGTCAGCACCCTGGCCGGCTCCGGCGCGAAGGCCTTCTGCGACTCCGGCGTCTGCCGTACGACGACGAACTCGTACGGCCGCTACGCCTACTTCACCACCGCGGGCTTCCTCAACGGCAAGGACGTCACCACCAAGGACACCAAGGTCTTCCAGACCGGTGACGACCTGGCGGAGTTCACCTTCCGCCAGATCCGTCGCCGCGGCGAGGCCCAGGCCTCGGCGGCGGCCAACCGGTGATCCGTCCGCGCGGCGCGTGAGAGTCTCCCCCGTACCTGACCGGCGATCAAGGACATCGCCGGTCGCCGAGCCCTTGGGGGGACTCATGACGGACACGTCCAGACGCAGACTGCTCGCCGGCGCGGCCGGTCTCGGCGGCACGGCCCTGGCCACCACGGTCGCCGCCGCGGCCCCGGCGGCGGCCGCCTCCGGCACCGGCGCGGGCTGGCTGAACGTGCGGGACACCGCGTACGGCGCTCTCGGCGACGACTCCACCGACGACCAGCCGGCCATCCAGAAGGCCATCGACGCGGCCGGCCAGGGCGGCACGGTCTACTTCCCGCCCGGCAAGTACCGCATCGCCGCACCCCTCAGGCTCTCGCTGGGCGTGACCCTGCGCGGCGACTGGAACCCCCACTTCCCGGTGCGCACCGACATGGCCGACTCCTTCCTCCGGCCCGGCATCGGCAACTTCACCGGCGAGGCCCTGATCGTCATCGACCCGGCCCCGGTGAACGGCGACTACACCGGCTCCGCCTACCGCGGCGGCCCCCGCCTCCACGGCCTCGCCCTGGACGGCCGCGACCAGAAGGACGCCACCGGTGCCGCGATCGACGGCGTCCGGATCAACCCGGGCGTCAAGGACGTCGGCATGGACAAGGTGACGGTCTGGCGCTGCACCGGCCATGGCCTGAACGCCCAGAACGCGGCCGGCTTCCAGCTCAACCAGGTGCACTGCGTCGACAACGACGGCCACGGCTTCACCTTCGGCGACGCGGCGGGCACCGGCGGCGGCCTGGTCGACGCCGACCTCTTCCAGTGCTACTCCCAGGGCAACAAGGGCCACGGCTACGACATCCTCAACCCCAACGCCGTGACCATGGTCGACTGCCGCTCCGAATGGAACGCCCAGCACGGCTACCGCATCACCGGCATCAATTACTCGATGGTCGTCGTCGGTTGCAACACCGACCGCAGCGGCCAGGACGGCTTCCACGTCGCCACCTCGGCCGGCGGCCGTTTCATCCAGTTCGTAGGCTGCCTGGCCAAGCGCGACGGCAAGTCCGGCACCGGCTACTCGGGCTTCAGCGTCACCGGCACCTCGGCGGAGGGCGTGGTCCTCACCGCCTGCTCCACCACGACCGGCCGTGACGACGACAACACAGGTGACCAGTCACCGTCGTACGGCATCACGACGTCTGCCCTGAACACCGCGAGCGTGGTCTCGGTGGTCGGCGGTGAGTACGTCGGCACGACGGCCGCCTTCAACGACGTCGGCGTGGCGGTCGTACGCCACAGCGGTGTGACCGCGGGCGTCCAGGACGCCTCGGGCATCACGTGGGACAAGTCCGATGTCCACATGCTCTCCGGGGCCGCCGGCACCAACCGTGACGTGCAGTTCTGGTCCCGCGGCAAGAACCGCCGGTGGGCCCTGCGGACCACGGACGCGACGGAGTCGGGCGCGGACGACGGCTCGGACTTCGTCCTCGTCCGGTACGCCGACGACGGTACGGCCCTGGACACGCCGATCAGTGTCCGCCGCAGCTCCGGCCGCGTCACGTTCACCACCCCGGGTGTCGTCGTGAACGCCTCGGCGAGCCCGGGCATCAGCCTCGTCCAGGCCCGGCCGGCCGGTCAGGGATATGCGGTGACCAGCGCGGACACCTCCTCGCGGGTCTTCCAGGCCGGGGTGAGCGGCGACTCGGTCAACCGGTTCGCCATCGAGGTGAACGGCACCCAGACCTTCGGCCCCGGCGGCTCGACGGGCCGGGACACCAGCTGGGGACGGCTGGCGGCGGCACAGGTGGGCAGCACCGACTCGGACCTCGTGGCGGGCCTGGCCGGCAAGGGTCTCAGGGTCAAGGAGGGCACCAACGCGAAGATGGGCACCCTGACGCTCAACGGCGCGACGGCGGTGACGGTGACCACGACGGCGGTGACCGCGTCGAGCCGCATCTTCCTCACGGTGCAGGCACCCGGCGGCACCCCGGCGGGCGTGGCCTACGTCGCGGGACGCACTGCCGGCACGTCCTTCACCGTCAAGGGCGTGGCAGGCGACACCTCGACCGTCGCCTGGCTCATCGTCGAGCCCGCCTAGCCGTACCGCCCTGCGAGGTGGGGGACGCGGCCGATGGTGCCCGGTGCGGGAAGCGCGTGCCGCCCCCCGGCCCGGGGCGGGGCAGAATGGCCCCCGACCAGGGCCGGGGGCCCGTCGGGAAGAGGAACGGGGGCGGGCGGGGGTCATGCGCATGCGGGGACGGGTTGCGCTCATAGGGGCGGGTGCCGCCGGGCTGCTGGGTCCGCCGGCGGTGTGGTGGGCCTGGCGGGACGCCGAGGACACCGCACGGCCCCCCCGGCTCGTCCCCACCGAACTACGCAACCGTGATCCCGCTGCGACACCCGCCGCCCGCCGGGTCTACGCCCTGCTCGCCGGCCTGGAGAACCGGGCGCGGCGCGGCGAGCCGTCCCGGACGGTGATCGGCCAGCACGTCGAGCTCCACAACGAGCGTTACAACGCGTCGTACGGCGACTACCGGGGCACCAAGCAGCCCGGCTACTACTACAAGAAGGCCCACGACATCACCGGCAGGTTCCCGGGGTTCGTGGAGCTGGACCTGGGGCCCGGATACGGGCAGCCGGGCTGGGCGGTGGGCGAGCCGCGCTCGTACTCCCGCTCCTCGTGGCCGACCTGCCGCACGTACTGGGGGTACGCCGAGGACGCGGTGGACCTGGCGCTCGGGGTGTGGGCGGGGCTGCCGCGGCCGGCGGACGGGTCGTACCACCCCTCGGGCACGCACCTCGACTGCGCCTCCGGAACCCGGGTGAGCCTGCCGCAGAACGGGGGCGGACCGGCGGGCATCGTCGGTTTCTCCTTCCACCAGCCGTACCCGGGCAGCACCGTCAAGGGCTTCGAGCAGACCCGCTACCAGAACTCCCCCGCGGCGCGGGACAGCGGCTGGTTCGGCCGGGTGGTCAGCCCGGGCACCGCCGAGCATCAGGCCCTGCTCCTGGACCTCGGCTATCTCGCCGACCATCTGCGGTACCTCGCGGAGCGCGGGGTTCCGGTCCTGCTGCGGCCGTACCACGAGATGAACGCCAGGCCGGGGCACGGGTTCTGGTGGGCGGGGCAGGATCCGGCCGCCTACCGGAAGCTGTGGCATGTCACACACGACTACCTCGTGGGCAGCCGCGGCCTGCACAACCTGATCTTCGTATGGGCGCCCAGCGCCTGGGAGGGCACCTTCGCCCGGGAACCCGGTGACTACTACCCGGGCGGGCGGTACGTCGACGTCGTCGGCGTGGACGACTACAGCGACACCCCACGGCGGCCGTTCCGGGGCCGGCCCTGGACCGGCGTCTGGTACCGGAGCCTGGAACGCTACGACCGGCCCCGCGTCATGGCCGAGTCCTTCTACGTTCCGCTCGGCTCCGCTCAGCGGCGAACACTTTCCGACACCCCCTGGGTGCTCTGGACCGTATGGGGACAGTCGCTGACATACGCCAATGTCTCCGGCCCGACCGGCAAGAACACCACAGAAGACGTGAAAGCCACATATTCGTCTTCACGGGTCATCACGGGCCCTGGCGACGGCCACACAGGCTTCACCTGGACCACGTTGCACAACCCATAGGTTGATTACGTTCCCACTACATCTTGCTCACCAAGGTTTCATAGCTGATTCTTACGTGGCAGGATTTGACTTCTTGCTATGGCCGGGGCGCAGGTCGCCCGGGGGGGCATCTGAGCCGGCCGCAGAACGCCGAAGAAGGCGCCGGGGGGCACCATCACAGCCCGGAACGGGGCGGATGAGACGAGGTTTCTCGTGTCAACCGCACCCGTCACCGAGCCATGCCCCCCGGCGGCCGCCGATCTCACGGAAGAGCATGTAGCCGTATGGCATCGACAGTGGTCGACGGGGGAAACCCGCATTCGCGGCATACCGCGAAGCTGGCCAAGCGCACCGCTGAGTGGAAACCGGGACTCCTGCCGTTCCTCATCCCGCTGGTGTTCCTGACTCTCTTCAGCCTGTGGTCCTACACGCCCAGCGACTCGCCGCTGGCCTGGCTGATCACCGTCTGCTGGGCGCTGCCGGTGCCCGGGGTGCTCGTCTCGATCCAGGGCTTCGTGCTCATCCGCCGCCGGATCCGCAAGTCCCATCTGATGACCCCGCCGGCCCTGGTCGAGCAGGACTTCATGATCGTGCTGGTGCCGACGATCGGGCGCCACGACACCTATCCGGCCCTGGAGCGCTCCGTCCTCTCCTACGTGGAGCACCTGCCGGAGTGGTTCCCGTACATGCGCGTGGACGTGCTCACCGAGGAGGGCTGCGAGGCCGCCGAGCGGATCGACGCGCTGGCCGCGACCAGCCACCTGATCCGCGTGGTCACCGTTCCGAAGGCGTACCAGACCAAGAACGGCACCCGCTTCAAGGCCCGCGCCAACAACTACGCCCACGAGCTGCGCATCGAGGAGGGCGAGGCCCTCGACCACGTGTGGGTGCTGCACATGGACGACGACACCGGCGTCGGCCCCGACACCTCGGCCTCCCTCGCCCAGTTCATCAACCGGCAGCGCCGCGCGACCCCCGAAGAGGTCAAGCACATGGCGCAGGGCATCCTGACCTACCCGCGCGAGAACGCGGTCTCCCTGCTCACCTGGTTCGCCGACGCCATCCGCCCCGCCGACGACATCGCCCGGTTCCGCGCCTTCACCGGCCTCGGCACCCCGGCCGCCGGCGTGCACGGCGAGCTGCTCGTCATCCGCGCCTCCATCGAGGCGGAGATCGGCTGGGACTTCGGCCCCAAGGAGATCGTCGAGGACGCCCGGCTGGCCCTGACCTTCTGCCGCATCTACCCCGGCCGCAGCGACTGGTTCAACGGCCGCTGCTACGGCGCCTCCCCCGCCAACACCCAGGACTTCATCAAGCAGCGCGAGCGCTGGGCCTGGGGCCTGGTCGCCCTCTGCTTCAACCGCAAGGTCCCGCTGCGCTACCGCTGGTTCCTGACCATCTGCGTGACCAGCTGGATCCTCGGGCCGCTGCAGCACGTCGGCACGATCCTGTTCGTCGCCTGGTTCATCGGCGACATGAACACCTCTCCCGTGACCCAGTCCGTCGTCCTGCTCTGGTCGATCAGCTTCGCCTATGTGATCTGGGCGTACTGGGAAGGACTGCGGCTCAACGCGATCGCCTCCGTCAACGGCCGACGCAAGTGGTGGGAACCCCTCGCCGTCCTCGTCCTGCTGCCCTACTTCTCCCTCATCGAGGGGATCGGCGGCATCAAGGGCCTGTGGAAGTTCGTCCGCCGCGAGGAGAACAAGTTCGTCGTCATCGCCAAGCCCGCCTGACCCGGAAGAGACGTCACACTCATGAAGCGCGCACGCCTGCCCCTGCTCGCCGTGCTCCCCGTCACCGTCATCTCCCTCGTGGTCGCGGCTCCCTTCGTGGTCGGCGACCACCCGCTGCAGTGGTCGTCCGGCTCGCTCGTGCCCCACCTGGTGCTCGACGGCAGGGAACAGAACCGCGGGACGGGCTCCAAGGGCGCAGAAGGCGACACCTCCGCCGCACCCTCGCCGACCACCGAGGTCGCCAGGGTGGACAAGGAGTGGAAGAAGGGCATGCCGCAGTGGGGCGCCCAGCTCTACTGGGAGGACAACCCCAAGCATTCTCTCGGCTACATCGAGAAGCAGGCCCGGCTCCACGCGAACTATCTGGTCGGTCTGCACGCGAACTCCGTCAGCGTCTCCTTCCCGTTCTTCACCGGGAAGCTCGCCTCGACGGCCGTCAGCCGGGGCGGCAAGACCCCGACCCCCGACCGGCTCGCCCGCGTCCTGGAGATCTTCCACGAGGCCGGGCTGCGCACCACCATCCGGCCGCTGATGGACGAGCACTCCCTGAAGGCCGAGAAGGGCTGGCGCGGCAGCATCAAGCCCGCCGACCGCAGCGCCTGGTTCGCCTCGTACGAGAAGTTCGTCACCCCGTACCTGAAGGCGGCCGAGAGCGAGAAGGCCGCCACCTTCGTCATCGGCACCGAGCTGAACTCCCTGGAGGGCGACCCGCACTGGGAGACCGTCGTGGACGACGCCGAGAAGGTGTTCAGCGGCGAGGTCGCCTACGACGCGAACTGGGACAACTACGTCGAGGGCCCGATCACCATGCCGGTCACCCATCTCGGCATCGACGCCTACTTCCCGGTCAAGGTCGACGACGACGCCTCGGTGCAGGACCTGGTCGACGGCTGGGACAAGTGGCTGGACCGCAAGGCCACCGGCCCCCTCCCCAAGATCACCGTCGCCGAGGCCGGCATCGGCGCCATGAACGGCGCCTACCACGCCCCGGGCGACTTCTACACCAAGCGGGCCGTCAACACCGAGGTGCAGGCCAACTGGTACACCGCCGTCTGCAAGGTCGTCCAGGAACGGAAGATGAGCGGCGTCTACTGGTGGTCGATCTACTTCGACGACGACCCCGACACCAAGCCCGACGACAAGGTCGCCTCCCGGCTCGACTTCGCCGGCCGCCCCCAGTCCGAGAAGGCGATCAAGACCTGCTTCACCTCGGACTACGCAGGCCCCGGAACCACGACCGCTAGCTGACCAGCGAGGCACTCATGCAGGAAGCCATCATTCTGGTGGGCGGCAAGGGAACCCGCCTGCGCCCACTGACCAACCACACCCCGAAGCCGCTGCTCGGCGTCGCGGGCTCCTCCTTCATCCGCCACCAGGTGGCCAAGCTGATGGACGCCGGTGTCGAGCACCTGGTGTTCGCCACGTCCTACCTGGCCGGCCTCTTCGAGGAGGAGTTCCGGGGCTTCTCCCGGGACCTGGACATCTCCTACGCCGTCGAGGAGGTCCCGCTCGGCACGGGCGGCGCGATCCGCAACGCCGGACGGCTGCTGCGCGGCCCGGCCGACGCGCCGGTGCTCGTCCTCAACGGCGACATCCTGTCCGGCGTGGACCTGCGCGACGTCCTCGCGTACCACGAGGCCAACGAGGCGGACGTGACGCTGCACCTCACCCGCGTCGCCGACCCCCGCGCCTTCGGCCTGGTGCCCACCGACGGGTCCGGCCGGGTGCTGTCCTTCCTGGAGAAGCCCAAGACCCAGGAGGAGTGCGTCACCGACCAGATCAACGCCGGCTGCTACGTCTTCCGCCGGTCCGTCCTGGACGCCGTCCCGGGCGACCGGGAGGTCTCCGTCGAACAGGAGACCTTCCCCCGGCTCGTCGCGGACGGCGGACGGGTCTTCGGCCACACCACGGACGACTACTGGCGCGACCTCGGCACCCCGCTGGCCTTCGTCCAGGGGTCGGCCGACCTGGTCACCGGCCGGGCGACCTCGCCTCTGGTGGGGCCGCCGGCCGAAGCGCTGATCCATCCCACGGCCAGCGTGCACCCGAGCGCCCGCGTCAGGGGCGGCTCGACGATCGGCCCGCACGCGGTCATCGGCCCGCGCGTGGTCGTCGACCGCTCCATCATCGGCGCGCACGTCACCGTGGCCGAGGGCGCCCGGATCCACGAGTCCGTGGTCGACCACGACTCCTCGATCGGCGACGAGTCGGTTCTCCGCGAGGTCGTCGTGGGCTGCCACGCGCACGTCGGCGCCGAGAACGAGCTGCCCGCCCAGCTGCGGTTGTCGTGCGGCATCCGCATTCCCAGCCAAGGGGTGCGCGTCAGCGGTACGGCTGCCGCCTGCCTGACGGCCCACTGAAGCCGCCGGTCCGACCGGACACAGTTACTGGAGAACCGTTGACCCGCCATCGCTCACCGGCCACGCAGAGGGAACGTCTGCGCAAGTACCGGCCGGACATCCAGGGCCTGCGTGCCGTAGCCATCATGATGGTGGTCACGATGCACGTCGGCCTGCTCGACATCCACGGCGGCGTGGACGTCAGCTTCGTGCTGAGCGGCTTCCTCATCGGCAGCCAGCTCCTCGCGGAGATCGACAAGACCGGCAAGGTGTCGCTGAGCAAGTTCTGGGCGCGCCGGATGCGGCGACTGGCCCCGGGCATGGCCGTCGTCGTCATCACCACGGCGGCCGTGGCCTGGCTCTACGCCAGCCCGCTCAGGTTCCGCGAGACCATGAAGGACGGTCTCAGCGCGGCGCTCAGCTTCATGAACTGGCGCCTCGTCGAGACCGGCACGGACTACTTCGCGAACGACGGGACGCAGTCCCCGTACCAGCACTTCTGGTCGCTGGGCATCGAGGAGCAGTTCTATGTGGCCGCCCCGATCGTCCTCGTCGCCGTGGTCTGGCTGTCCCGCAGGATCTTCCGCAATCGCGCCCTGCTGGCGCTCTTCCTGGCCGCCGTGATCGCCGGGTCGCTGTACCTGTCGGTCAAGCAGACCGCCGAGAACCAGCCCCTCGCCTACTTCGGCACCCAGACCCGTATCTGGGAACTCGCCTCCGGCATCCTGCTGGCCCTGGGCGCCCCGCTGCTCTCCCGCATGAACCGGGGCGTGGCCGCCGTCATCTCCTGGCTGGGCCTGGTGACCACCATCGGCACCGCGCTCCTCATCACCAAGGAGACCCCGCTGCCGGGCTACGCGGTGGCCGGTCCCGTGCTGGGCGCCTGCATGATCATCGCCGGCGGGTGCGCCAACCCCAGCCTCGGCGTGGAGCGGATCCTGCACAACCCGGTCACCGACTACGTCGGCAACGTGAGCTACGGCTGGTACCTGTGGCACTGGCCGATCCTGGTCCTCTGGCCCGACGTCGTGGGACGGGACATCACCTACTCGGACCGCTTCCGCGTGCTGTCGCTGTCCTTCATCCTGGCCGTCCTCATGTACTACGTCGTGGAGGCCCGGTTCCGGAACAACCCGCAGCTGGTGGCGACCCCCTGGAAGGGCATCTTCGCCGGCGGCACGGCCACCGCGAGCGCCGCCGCGGCCACGGCCTGCGCCCTGTTCATCCCGCTCAACCTCGCCACCTCGGCCGCCGCCGTGAACGGGGGCGCCACCGGGTATGCCGGCGAGGCGTCGGTGAAGAGCGCCGTGAGCCAGGACGAGCTGTCGGCCACCGCGCTCAACGCGCTGGCGACCGCCCCCAAGGACACGACCCACTACGGCTGCATCGACAACACCGACGTCGAGAAGTTCGTCATGCGCGACAACTGCGTCATCGGCGACAAGACGGGCAAGCGCACCCTCGTCGTCATCGGCGACTCACACGCCTGGCAGTGGGGTGACGCCTTCAACGAGCTCGGGCAGTCCCTGCACACCAAGGTGGTGACCATGGCGAAGGGCGGTTGCTCCCCCGAGGTCTACGCCATCAAGAACCCCGAGCTGAACCGCGAGTACTCCGAGTGCGACAGCTGGCGGGAATCGGCGTTCAGGACCATCGCGGACCTCAAGCCGGACGTCATCGTCGTCACCAGCCGCATCCGGCGCGAGGTGACCGAGGCCGGCGCCGAGACGGCGTTCAAGAAGTTCGAGGCCTCCGGCGCGAAGCTCGTCTACATCACCGACACTCCGCAGCCCGGCCGGAACGTCCCGGACTGCCTCGCCACCCACATCCACGACGTCACCGCCTGCAGTCCCGACGAGAAGACGGCCGTCGAGTACCCCGACTTCCGCGTCGTCGAGCAGAAGGTGGCGCAACGCCACGGCGCCACGGTCATCGACTCACTGCCCGCGTTCTGCGCGAACAACGTGTGCCCGACAGTGATCGCCGACCAGATCGTCTACTTCGACAACAGCCACATGACGGGCAGCTACGCCAAGTCGCTGGCGCCCTTCCTCAAGCCGACCGTCAAGAAGGCCCTGGCCGGCTGACCCCTCAGACCGTCCGCACCCGTACCCGGCGTGCCTGCCGCTGCCGTTCCAGCAGCTGGTCGGGCGCCGGGTACGCGACCTCCTCCAGGGTCAGCCCGTGCGGCCGTACGACATGCACGGCGCTGTCCCGCACCCCCGCGTCCAGCACCTTCCGCGGCCACTCCACCCCCCGGTGCCCGTCCCCCACGAAGAGCAGCGCGCCGACCATCGACCGCACCTGGTTGTGGCAGAAGGCGTCGGCCCGGACCTCGATCTCGACGACCCCGTCGGCGCGCCGGCTCACCCCGAAGCCGAGGATCTCCCGGATCGTCGTCGCACCCTCGCGCTTCTTCGCGTACGCGGCGAAGTCGTGCTCCCCGACCAGGGACTTCGCGGCGGCGTCCATGACATCGACGTCCAGCTCCCAGTCGTGCCACAGCACATGGTTGCGCAGCAGCGGGTCCACGCCTCCCGGCCGGTCCCCCACCCGGTACACGTACCGCCGCCACAGCGCCGCGAACCGCGCGTTGAACCCCGTCGGCGCCTCGCCGACCGCCCACACCCGCACGTCCTTCGGCAGCCGCCCCGCGAGCCGCTTCAGCAGCTTCTCCCGCTGTTCCTCCCACACCCCGGCCGGCAGGTCGACATGTGCCACCTGCCCCCGCGCGTGCACCCCGGCATCCGTCCGCCCGGCCACGGTCAGCTCGTACGTCGTGCCCTGGGACCGCGTGACGATCCGCAGCGCGTCCTCGATCTCCCCCTGCACGGTCCGCTTCCCACCGGCCTGCTTGGCCCAGCCGTGAAAGTGGGTGCCGTCGTAGGACAGGTCGAGACGGACCCGTACGCGGCCGGGCTGAACTTCGTCACTCACAGGAGAATCCTCTCAGGGCAAGAAAGCGGGCCCGTCCCTGAATAGGAACGGGCCCACTGACGCGCCCCCGAAGGGGCGCGGGGAACTGCGCGACCACCACAACGGACCGGCAGCCAAAGGACGGCTTACGCCTCCTTCGACTCCTCGGCAGCGTCCTCGGCCTCGTCGGCCTTGGTCACGTCGACCTTGGCGTCCTCGACCTCGACGGTCTCGGCAGCCTTGGTCTCCTCGGCGTCCTTGGCGGCACGCTTGGTGGCGGCCTCGGCCTCACCCGTCGCCTGCTGGGCGACCGTCAGCGCCTCGACCAGCTCGATGACAGCCATGGGCGCGTTGTCGCCACGACGGTTACCGATCTTGGTGATGCGGGTGTAGCCACCGGGACGGTTCTCGTACCGCGGGCCGATCTCGGTGAAGAGCGTGTGCACGATGCTCTTGTCCGTGATGACCTGGAGCACCTGACGGCGGTTGTGAAGGTCGCCCTTCTTCGCCTTGGTGACCAGACGCTCGGCGTACGGGCGCAGGCGGCGGGCCTTCGCCTCGGTGGTGGTGATACGGCCGTGCTCGAAGAGCGACTTCGCGAGGTTCGCGAGGAGCAGCTTCTCGTGCGCGGCACTGCCGCCCAGACGGGCACCCTTGGTGGGCTTCGGCATGGTTCTTCTCCTGTGTGTCTGCCCCGGCCGTGTCAGGTACCGGAGTCAGTATCCGAGCGGGCGGTCGCCCGTCGGAGATCCGAGCAGAGCCCCGAAGGGTCCTGCTCGGAAGGGGCGCGGGGCGGTGTCGATATGCGACTCCGTCGCGTGGGCGCGACAAGCCACAGCGCACCCGCACCCGAGTACGGACCGGAAGGCCCGAGCTCTTAGTACTGCTCGGTCTCCACGAACCCGGCGTCCGCGTCGTCATCGGCCCCGAAGGCGTCAGCCGCAGCGGTGGGGTCGAATCCGGGCGGGCTGTCCTTGAGGGCCAGGCCCATGCCGGCCAGCTTCGCCTTGACCTCGTCGATGGACTTCGCACCGAAGTTGCGGATGTCCAGGAGGTCCGCCTCGGAACGCGCAACGAGCTCACCCACGGAGTGGATGCCCTCGCGCTTGAGGCAGTTGTAGGAACGGACGGTGAGCTCCAGCTCCTCGATCGGCAGCGCGAGGTCGGCGGCCAGGGCGGCGTCCGTGGGGGACGGGCCCATGTCGATGCCCTCGGCGTCGATGTTGAGCTCACGCGCCAGACCGAACAGCTCGACCAGGGTCTTGCCGGCCGACGCCATGGCGTCACGCGGACGCATGGCCTGCTTGGTCTCGACGTCGACGATCAGCTTGTCGAAGTCGGTGCGCTGCTCGACACGGGTCGCCTCGACCTTGTACGTGACCTTGAGCACCGGCGAGTAGATGGAGTCGACCGGGATACGGCCGATCTCCTGGCCCACCTGCTTGTTCTGCACGGCGGAGACGTAACCGCGGCCACGCTCGACCGTCAGCTCCATCTCCAGCTTGCCCTTGCCGTTGAGCGTGGCGAGGACGAGGTCGGGGTTGTGCACCTCGACACCGGCCGGCGGCGCGATGTCGGCGGCGGTGACCAGACCCGGGCCCTGCTTGCGCAGGTACATCACCACCGGCTCGTCGTGCTCCGAGGAGACGACCAGCTGCTTGATGTTGAGGATCAGGTCGGTGACGTCCTCCTTGACGCCCGGCACGGTGGTGAACTCGTGCAGGACGCCGTCGATCCGGATCGACGTGACAGCCGCGCCGGGGATCGAGGACAGGAGGGTACGGCGGAGCGAGTTGCCGAGGGTGTAGCCGAAGCCCGGCTCCAGCGGTTCGATCACGAACCGGGAGCGGAACTCGTCGACGACCTCTTCGGTCAACGAGGGACGCTGAGCGATCAGCATGTGTGGATCAGATCCTTCTTTCGTGGACGCCCGCTATTTGACGCCCGACGGAACCGCGCCCGTGAAAGGCCCGGGGTACTGCAAGGGTACGGGCGGCACGACCCTTACGGAGCCGTACCGCCCGAGCAGCCCTGCGAAGCGAGGTCAGACGCGACGGCGCTTCGGCGGACGGCAGCCGTTGTGCGGGGTCGGGGTGACGTCCTGGATGGAGCCGACCTCAAGACCCGTGGCCTGCAGGGAGCGGATCGCGGTCTCGCGACCGGAACCCGGGCCCTTCACGAACACGTCGACCTTGCGCATGCCGTGCTCCTGGGCGCGGCGGGCAGCCGACTCGGCCGCCATCTGCGCGGCGAACGGCGTGGACTTCCGGGAGCCCTTGAAGCCGACGTGGCCGGCGGAGGCCCAGGAGATCACGTTGCCGGACGGGTCCGTGATCGAGACGATCGTGTTGTTGAACGTGCTCTTGATGTGCGCGTGGCCGTGAGCGACGTTCTTCTTTTCCTTGCGGCGCACCTTCTTGGCAGCGCCCTGACGACCCTTGGGGGGCATCTAGTAACTCCTACGGGGAGGTGGTCGGTCCTACAGCGAAGACCGCTGATGAAGCGTTGTCCGCTGAGGACTACTTCTTGCCCGGCTTCTTCTTGCCGGCGATGGCGCGACGCGGGCCCTTGCGGGTGCGGGCGTTGGTGCTGGTGCGCTGACCCCGGACGGGCAGCCCACGGCGGTGACGCAGACCCTGGTAGCAGCCGATCTCGACCTTGCGGCGGATGTCGGCCTGGATCTCGCGACGGAGGTCACCCTCGGTCTTGATGTTGTTGTCGACGTACTCGCGGATGGCGACCAGCTGCTCTTCGGTCAGGTCGCGAACGCGGGTGTTCGGGTCGATGCCGGTCTCGGCCAGCGTCTGCTGGGAGAGTGTCCGGCCGATGCCGAACACGTAGGTGAGGGCGACCTCCACGCGCTTTTCGCGCGGGATGTCAACACCGGAAACGCGTGCCATTCAATGGCTCCTGGTGATCGTCGGAGGTCTTCCGCAGAACCGGTTCCCAGCCGCCGTATCAGGTACGAACTGGGTCCCCGGCCTCCGAACCGGGGGTGTCAGGCAGCACAGCGCCTGGATTCTGCGTATGAACAATTCAGCTTGCGTCGCGCGAATCTCTGCGATGGATGCAGAGGGATCGGTCGTGCGTCAGCCCTGGCGCTGCTTGTGGCGCGGGTTCTCGCAGATGACCATGACCCGACCGTGACGGCGGATCACCCTGCACTTGTCGCAGATCTTCTTGACGCTCGGCTTGACCTTCATGGGATTGAGGTTCTCCGGGTCAGTTGCCGGCGGCCCCGCTCGCGCGGGACGTGGGCAAGATCTACTTGTAGCGGTAGACGATCCGGCCACGCGTCAGGTCGTACGGAGACAGCTCCACCACGACCCGGTCGTCAGGGAGGATGCGGATGTAGTGCATACGCATCTTGCCGCTGATGTGTGCCAGGACCTGGTGGCCGTTCTGGAGCTCGACCTTGAACATGGCGTTCGGAAGAGACTCGACGACAGTGCCCTCGATCTCGATGGCACCTTGCTTCTTGGCCACGCTTCGCCCTTCGAATCGACTACCTTGATCGACTCACTCACATCGCTACGAGCGCATGCGGACATGCGGATGCACGAGAGCCGACGAGTCAGTCTACGTCAGCGCACCCGGAAAGACGAATCGAGAAAGCCTGCCCAGGAAGACAGATCATTAAGCGGACGGGACCGGAGCGCCCCCTCAGGGGCGCGGGGAACTGCGCGAGCAGCCCCCACGCACCGGCGGCCGCCCGACGACACAAGGCGGCAGCCCGGAAGGCGCACTCAGCCCAACGGATCCGGAGCGGCAACGATGCCGTGCTCCGCCAGCTTCGCCCTGCCCCCGTCAGGAGACGTCAGCACCAGCGGACCCTCCTCGGTCAGCGCGACGCTGTGCTCCCAGTGCGACGACCACGTACCGTCCGTGGTGATCACGGTCCAGTCGTCCGACAGGACTTCGGTGCGGGGCGTCCCCAGCGACACCATCGGCTCGATGGCCAGGCAGAACCCGGGCACCAGCTTCGGCCCCTTGCCCCGCCGCCGGTCGACATAGTTCAGCAGGTGCGGGTCCATGTGCATCTCGGTGCCGATGCCGTGGCCGCCGTAGTCCTCGATGATCCCGTACTTGCCGCCGCCCGGCTTCGGCTGCCGGCGGATGTACGTCTCGATCGCCCGGGAGACGTCGACCAGGCGGTTGCCCTGCTTCATCGCCGCGATACCGGCCCACATCGACTCCTCGGTGACCCGGGAGAGCTCGATCAGCTCCGGGGCGTGACCGGAGCCCACGAAGGCGGTGTAGGCCGCGTCGCCGTGCCAGCCGTCGACGATCGCGCCGCAGTCGATGGAGATGATGTCGCCGTCCTTGAGCACGACATCCTCCGAGGGGATGCCATGGACGACCACCTCGTTGACGGACGTGCAGATGGTGGCGGGGAAGCCGCCGTAGCCGAGGAAGTTCGGCTTGGCGCCGTGCTCCGCGAGGACCTTGCGGGCCACCTCGTCCAGGTCCTTGGTGCTGGCGCCGGGGACCGCCGCCTCGCGGGTGGCCGCGTGGATCGCCGCCACGACCAGGCCCGCCGCCCGCATCCTGGCGATCTGCTCGGGGGTCTTGATCTGCACCATGGGTGGCCTGCGCTCTCCATCACTCGCGACAACGTCAACGTCGGCGTCAGCCGAACACGAACACAACAGTACGGCCGCGGCACCCCTGGGGGCACCGCGGCCGGAACCGCCGAGGGACTACTTCTCGTCGCCCTCGTCACGCTTGAGCGCGTCCAGCGCGCGCTTGGTGACCTCGTCCACCGGCCCCAGGGCGGAGATCGTCGCGACCAGGCCCTGCGCCTTGTAGTAGTCGATGATCGGCTCGGTCTGCGTGTGGTAGACCTCAAGCCGCGTGCGGACGGTGTCCTCGGAGTCGTCGTCGCGCTGGTAGAGCTCGCCGCCGCACAGGTCGCAGACGCCCTCCGCCTTCGGCGGGCTGTACGTCACGTGGAAGACGTGCTCCGCCTTGTTGCGGCACAGGCGGCGCCCGGCGATCCGCTTGACGACCTCTTCCTCGGGGACTTCGAGGTCGAGCACGGCGTCCAGCTTGATCTTCTCGGCCTTCAGCAGTTCGTCGAGCGCCTCGGCCTGCGAGACGTTGCGCGGGAAACCGTCCAGCAGGAAGCCGTTCACGGCGTCCTGCTGCTCCATGCGGTCCTTGGCCATGGCGATGGTGACCTCGTCGGGGACCAGGTTGCCGGCGTCCATGTAGGACTTCGCGAGTTTCCCGAGCTCCGTCTCCTGGCTGATGTTGGCGCGGAACAGGTCGCCCGTGGAGATGTGCGGGATCTGCAGCTCCTTGGCAAGGCGAACGGCTTGCGTTCCCTTACCGGCGCCAGGCGGCCCGACGAGGACGATTCGCATCAGCGGAGGAACCCTTCGTAATTGCGCTGCTGGAGCTGGCTCTCGATCTGCTTCACCGTTTCGAGGCCGACACCCACGATGATCAGGATGCTGGTGCCACCGAACGGGAAGTTGTTGCTTGCCCCAAAGCCCACCAACGCCATCGTCGGCACGAGAGCGATCAGCCCCAGATACAGCGAACCCGGCCAGGTGATCCGGTTGAGCACGTACGACAGGTACTCAGCGGTCGGTCGGCCAGCCCGGATGCCCGGGATGAAGCCACCATACTTCTTCATGTTGTCGGCTACTTCCTCGGGGTTGAAGGAAATAGCGACGTAGAAGAACGCGAAGAAAACGATGAGCAAGAAGTACGAAACGATGTAAATCGGGTGGTCACCCTTGGTCAGGTTCTGGGTGACCCACTCCTTCCAGCCCGAGTTGCCGCCGGCGAACTGCGCCACGAGCGCCGGAATGTAGAGCAGCGAGGAGGCGAAGATGACCGGAATCACACCGGCCTGGTTCACCTTGAGCGGGATGTACGTCGAGGTACCACCGTAGGAACGGCGGCCGATCATGCGCTTCGCGTACTGCACCGGAATGCGGCGCTGAGCCTGCTCGACGAAGACCACCAGCGCGACCATGACCAGACCCACCGCGATGACCGAGCCGAACTCGATCCAGCCGTCGGCCAGGGTCCCCTGCTTCTTGATGGTCCACAGCGCCGACGGGAAGGTCGCGGCGATCGAGATGAACATCAGGATCGACATGCCGTTGCCGATGCCGCGGTCGGTGATCAGCTCACCGAGCCACATGACCACGGCCGTGCCGGCGGTCATGCAGATGACCATGGTGATGGTCGTGAAGATCGCCTGGTCCGGGACGATGCTGGAGGCGACCGTGCAGCCGGAGAACAGGGCGCCGCTGCGGGCGGTGGCCACCAGGCCGGTGCCCTGCAGGATGGCGAGCGCCACCGTCAGGTACCGGGTGTACTGCGTGATCTTCGCCGTACCCGCCTGGCCCTCCTTCTTCAGGGCTTCCAGACGCGGGATGACCACGGTCAGCAGCTGAAGGATGATGCTGGCGGTGATGTACGGCATGATGCCGAGCGCGAAGACCGTGATCTGCAGCAGCGCGCCGCCGCTGAACATGTTCACCAGACCGAACAGGCCCTGGTTGCCGGACGCCTCGCTGACACACGTCTGGACGGCTTTGTAGTTGACGCCGGGGATCGGGATGTGGGTACCGACCCGGTACACCACGATGATGCCGAGCGTGAAGAGCAGCTTCTTGCGCAGGTCGGGCGTCCTGAACGCCCGGGCGAACGCGGTGAGCACGGTGCCTCCTGCGACCCCCGCGCAACTGCGTCAAGGGTGACGGTCTTGAGGTTCGACGAATGAGAAAAGAACAGTGCTGGCCACCTTACCGGCCGCACTGCCCCCCTAGGAACGACCAACCGGGGATACCTCATTGTGAGGTATCCCCGGTCGGGATTGCTTACGTCATCGAGACGTCCGAAAAAATCAGACGAGCTCGGTGACGGTGCCGCCGGCGGCGGTGATCTTCTCCTTGGCGGAGCCGGAGACGGCGTCGACCGTCACCTGCAGCGCCACGGAGACCTCACCCTGGCCGAGGACCTTGACCAGCGCGTTCTTGCGAACGGCACCCTTGGCCACCAGGCCCTCGACGGTGACCTCGCCACCCTCCGGGTACAGCGCGGCCAGCTTGTCGAGGTTCACGACCTGGTACTCGGTCTTGAACGGGTTCTTGAAGCCCTTCAGCTTCGGAAGACGCATGTGGAGGGGCATCTGGCCACCCTCGAAGCGCTCCGGAACCTGGTAACGGGCCTTCGTACCCTTGGTACCACGACCGGCCGTCTTACCCTTCGACGCCTCACCACGACCGACACGGGTCTTGGCGGTCTTGGCGCCGGGGGCCGGACGGAGGTTGTGGATCTTGAGCGGGTTCTGCTCCGCCATGATCAGTCGACCTCCTCGACCGTCACGAGGTGGCGGACGGTGTGCACCATGCCGCGGAACTCGGGGCGGTCCTCCTTGACGACCTGCGTGTTGATGCCCTTGAGACCAAGGGAACGCAGGGTGTCACGGTGGTTCTGCTTGCTGCCGATGTAGGACTTGACCTGCGTGATCTTGAGCTGAGCCATCACGCACCCGCCCCGGCACGCGCACGCAGCAGGGCCGCGGGGGCGACGTCCTCAAGGGGCAGACCGCGGCGGGCCGCGATCTCCTCGGGACGCTGCAGGCCCTTCAGGGCCGCCACGGTCGCGTGCACGATGTTGATCGCGTTGTCGGAGCCGAGCGACTTCGACAGCACGTCGTGGATACCGGCGCACTCCAGGACGGCACGCACGGGACCACCGGCGATAACACCGGTACCCGGCGAAGCCGGCTTGAGGAGAACGACGCCGGCAGCCTTCTCACCCTGGATCGGGTGCGGGATGGTGCCCTGGATACGCGGGACCTTGAAGAAGTGCTTCTTGGCCTCCTCAACGCCCTTGGCGATGGCGGCCGGCACCTCCTTGGCCTTGCCGTAACCGACACCCACGGTGCCGTCACCGTCGCCCACCACGACCAGCGCGGTGAAGCTGAAGCGACGACCACCCTTCACAACCTTGGCGACGCGGTTGATCGCGACAACGCGCTCAACGTACGCGGTCTTCTCGGCGGCAGCAGCGCCGCCGTCACGGCCCTTCCGGTCCCGCCGCTCGCCGCCACCGGCACCGCCACCGCGGCGCTGGGGTCCAGCCATTGGATTACCTCTCTCTTTCCGCTAGCTACAAGCGGCTCAGAACTTGAGCCCGGCTTCGCGGGCGGCGTCCGCCAGGGCGGCGATGCGCCCGGCGTACTGGTTGCCACCACGGTCGAACACCACGGCCTCGACACCGGCGGCCTTGGCACGCTCGGCGACCAGGGCGCCGACCTGCTTGGCCTGCGCGGACTTGTCGCCCTCGCCACCGCGGACCGACACGTCCAGAGTGGACGCGGAAGCCAGGGTGTGGCCCTTCAGGTCGTCGATCACCTGCGCCACGATGTGGCGGTTGGAGCGGGTCACGACCAGACGGGGACGCTCCGCCGTACCGGAAAGGTTCTTGCGGATCCGGATGTGACGGCGCTTGATCGCGGCGCGCTTGTAAGCGTCGCCCTTGAGGATCTTCTGCCCGTATGCCATGGCTTACTTACCCGCCTTTCCGACCTTGCGGCGGATGACTTCGCCCTCGTACTTGACGCCCTTGGCCTTGTACGGGTCGGGCTTGCGCAGCTTGCGGATGTTGGCCGCGACCTCGCCGACCTTCTGCTTGTCGATGCCCTCGACCGAGAAACGGGTCGGAGCCTCGACCTTGAAGGTGATGCCCTCGGGGGCCTCGACCAGGATCGGGTGGCTGTAACCGAGCGCGAACTCGAGGTTCGAGCCCTTGGCGGTCACGCGGTAACCGACACCGCTGATTTCGAGCTTCTTCACGTAACCCTGGGTCACGCCGGTGATCATGTTCGCCACCAGCGTGCGGGACAGGCCGTGCAGGGCCTTGCTCTGACGCTCGTCGTTGGGGCGGGTCACCGCGAGAGTGCCGTCCTCGCCCTTGGCGATGTCGATCGGTGCCACGACGGTGTGGGTCAGCTCGCCCTTGGGGCCCTTGACCTTCACCGTGCGGCCGTCGATGGTGACGTCCACGCCGGCGGGAACCGCGATGGGGAGCTTGCCGATGCGCGACATAGCTGTTTCCTCCGTTCCCTTCTGCTACCAGACGTAGGCGAGGACTTCCCCACCCACGCCCTTCTTGCCGGCCTGCTTGTCGGTGAGGAGCCCGTGCGACGTGGAGATGATCGCCACGCCCAGGCCGCCGAGCACCTTCGGCAGGTTGGTGGACTTCGCGTACACCCGGAGACCGGGCTTGGAGATCCGCTTGATGCCCGCGATGGAGCGCTCACGGTTGGGACCGAACTTCAGGTCCAGGACGAGGTTCTTGCCGACCTCGGCGTCCTCGACCTTCCAGCCCGTGATGAAGCCCTCCTGCTGGAGGATCTCCGCGATGTGAGACTTGATCTTGGACGCCGGCATCGTCACGGAGTCGTGGTATGCCGAGTTCGCGTTCCGCAGACGCGTAAGCATGTCTGCGATCGGATCAGTCATGGTCATGAATTGGCCTTCGGCCTCTCTCGCCGGGGTTTCCAGGTGCCCATCCCTCTCCTCGATCCGAGACGAGGCGGGTGCGGTGCGGTGGACCTACGGCGTAGTAAGCAAACATTTGCGGGCCTGCCCGCGGGCGTACGGGCGACCATCAGGCGCCCAACCCTCCAAGCCTAAGCCATGAAGAGGTGGGCGCCTGACACGCCCATTGCTTACCGAGAGCTTCGGGAATCCCTAAAAGGCAGGATTACCAGGAGCTCTTGGTCACGCCCGGCAGCTCGCCACGGTGAGCCATCTCACGAAGGCAGACGCGGCACAGGCCGAACTTGCGGTACACGGAGTGCGGACGGCCGCAGCGCTGGCAGCGCGTGTAGCCACGCACCCCGAACTTGGGCTTGCGAGCAGCCTTGGCAATCAGAGCCTTCTTCGCCATCTCGCTCACGCCTCCTTGAACGGGAAGCCGAGGTGACGAAGGAGCGCGCGGCCCTCAGCGTCGTTGGTCGCCGTGGTGACCACGGTGATGTCCATGCCCCGGGTACGGTCGATCTTGTCCTGGTCGATCTCGTGGAACATGACCTGCTCCGTGAGACCGAAGGTGTAGTTGCCACGGCCGTCGAACTGCTTGGGGGACAGACCACGGAAGTCGCGGATGCGCGGCAGCGCGAGCGACAGGGTGCGGTCCAGGAACTCCCACATGCGGTCGCCACGGAGCGTGACGTGGGCACCGATCGGCTGGCCCTCACGCAGCTTGAACTGCGCGATGGACTTGCGGGCCTTGGTGACCTGCGGCTTCTGACCGGTGATCGTGGTGAGGTCGCGGATGGCGCCCTCGATCAGCTTGGAGTCACGGGCGGCGTCGCCGACACCCATGTTGACCACGATCTTGACGAGGCCGGGAATCTGCATGACGTTCTCGTACTTGAACTCGTCACGCATCTTGCCCGCGATCTCCTCGCGGTACTTCTGCTTCAGACGCGGAGTGGTGGTGGTAGCCATCAGATGTCCTCACCCGTCCGCTTGGCAACGCGGATCTTGTTGCCTTCGTCGTCGAAGCGGTAACCGACACGCGTGACGACCTTGTTGCCGTCCTTCTCAACGACCAGCTGGACGTTGGAGACGTGGACCGGCGCCTCGGTCGTGACGATGCCGCCGGCCTGCGAACCGCGAGCGGTCGGGCCGGCCTTGGTGTGCTTCTTGACCCGGTTGACACCCTCGACCAGGACGCGGTCCTCGCGGGGGTAGGCCGCGATGACCTTGCCCTGCTTGCCCTTGTCCTTACCGGTGATGACCTGGACCAGGTCGCCCTTCTTGATCTTCATGCTTACAGCACCTCCGGCGCGAGCGAGATGATCTTCATGAACTTCTTCTCGCGCAGCTCCCGGCCGACCGGGCCGAAGATGCGGGTGCCGCGAGGGTCGCCGTCGTTCTTCAGAATGACAGCGGCGTTCTCGTCGAAGCGGATGTACGAGCCGTCCGGACGGCGGCGCTCCTTGACGGTGCGAACGATGACCGCCTTGACGACGTCACCCTTCTTCACGTTGCCGCCGGGGATCGCGTCCTTGACCGTGGCGACGATGACGTCACCGATGCCCGCGTAGCGGCGACCGGAGCCACCGAGCACACGGATGCAAAGGATCTCCTTCGCACCAGTGTTGTCGGCGACGCGCAGTCGCGACTCCTGCTGGATCACGTCTATCTCCTGTGTGTCTGCCGGTTCCCCGGGAGCCGCTCAGCGAAGCGGCTCCCGGAGCCTGGCGGAACTGTCCTGCGAGGGATGCCCCGCAGGAGACTTACTTGGCCTTTTCGAGGATCTCGACGACGCGCCAGCGCTTCGTCGCGGACAGCGGCCGGGTCTCCATGAGGAGGACACGGTCGCCGACGCCCGCGGCGTTCTGCTCGTCGTGCGCCTTCAGCTTGTTCGTACGGCGGATGACCTTGCCGTACAGCGCGTGCTTGACGCGGTCCTCGACGGCGACGACGACGGTCTTGTCCATCTTGTCGCTGACGACGAGACCCTCACGGGTCTTGCGGAAACCGCGCGCCTCGGTGTTCTCGTTCACATTGCTCTCGCTCATCAGGCGCTCTCCACCGTTTCGATGCCCAGCTCACGCTCGCGCATCAGGGTGTAGATCCGCGCGATGTCCTTACGGACGGCCTTGAGCCGACCGTGGTTTTCGAGCTGACCCGTGGCCGCCTGGAAGCGGAGGTTGAACAGCTCTTCCTTGGCCTCGCGGAGCTTGCCCAGCAGCTCCTCGTTGCCCAGCTCGCGCAGCTCGGACGCCTTGGTACCGGCCGACATCACGCTTCACCTGCCTCGCGCTTGACGATCCGGCACTTCATCGGCAGCTTGTGGGCTGCGCGAGTGAGGGCCTCACGCGCAATCTTCTCGTTGGGGTACGACAGCTCGAACATCACGCGTCCGGGCTTGACGTTGGCGATCCACCACTCCGGAGAACCCTTACCGGAACCCATGCGGGTCTCGGCGGGCTTCTTGGTGAGCGGACGGTCCGGGTAGATGTTGATCCAGACCTTGCCACCACGCTTGATGTGACGCGTCATGGCGATACGAGCGGCCTCGATCTGACGGTTCGTCACATACGCCGGGGTGAGCGCCTGGATGCCGTACTCGCCGAACGCAACCTGGGTACCGCCCTTGGCAGCGCCGTCGCGCTTCGGGTGGTGCTGCTTGCGGTGCTTGACCCTACGGGGGATCAGCATGTCGGTCAGGCCTCCGTTCCGGTGCTCTCAGCCGGAGCGGCGGCGGGGGCCTCGGCCTTGGGGGCCTCGGCGCCGGCAGCCTGCTGCGGCTTGCGACCGCGCCGCTCGCCACCGCGGCCACCACGGGCCGGGCGGTCGGCAGCGCCGCCACCACGGGCCGGGCGGTTGCCGGCACGGGCTGCGGCGTTCTCGGCGCGGACCTCGGCGATGTTCTTGACGTCGCCCTTGTAGATCCAGACCTTCACACCGATGCGGCCGAAGGTCGTCTTGGCCTCGAAGAAGCCGTAGTCCACGTTCGCGCGGAGCGTGTGCAGGGGCACGCGGCCCTCGCGGTAGAACTCCGAGCGGGACATCTCGGCGCCGCCGAGGCGGCCGCCGCACTGGATCTTGATGCCCTTGGCGCCGGCCTTCATCGCCGACTGCATGCTCTTGCGCATGGCACGGCGGAAGGAGACGCGGGAGGAGAGCTGCTCGGCGACGGCCTGAGCAACCAGCTGAGCGTCCGTCTCCGGGTTCTTGACCTCAAGGATGTTCAGCTGGACCTGCTTGCCGGTCAGCTTCTCGAGGTCACCGCGGATGCGGTCGGCCTCGGCGCCACGGCGGCCGATGACGATGCCCGGACGCGCGGTGTGGATGTCCACACGCACACGGTCACGGGTGCGCTCGATCTCCACCTTCGAGATACCGGCGCGCTCCATGCCGGACGTCATCATCCGACGGATGGCGACGTCTTCCTTGACGTAGTCCTTGTACAGCTTGTCGGCGTACCACCGGGACTTGAAGTCCGTGGTGATGCCGAGCCGGAACCCATGCGGGTTAACCTTCTGGCCCATTACCGGGTTCCTTCCTTGCTGCTGACGACCACGGTGATGTGGCTGGTCCGCTTGCGGATCCGGTAGGCACGGCCCTGGGCACGCGGCCGGAACCGCTTCAGGGTCGGGCCCTCGTCGACGTACGCCTCGGAGATGAAGAGGCTGTCGGCGTCGGTGTGGTCGTAGTTGTGCGCGGCGTTGGCGATGGCGCTGTCGAGCACCTTGCCGACGGGCACGGAGGCTGCCTGCGGAGCGAATCGCAGAACAGCCTGAGCCTCCGTGGCGTCCATGCCACGGATAAGGTCCACCACGCGGCGGGCCTTCATGGGCGTAACGCGGATGTACCGCGCCTGGGCCCTGGCTTCCATGGTTGTCCCTCTCAGTTACTTACGTGTCTGAATGCGATCCGCTACTAGCGGCGCTTCGACTTCCGGTCGTCCTTGACGTGGCCCCGGAAGGTGCGCGTCGGCGAGAACTCGCCGAGCTTGTGGCCGACCATCGACTCGGTGACGAACACCGGGATGTGGGTCTTGCCGTTGTGCACCGCGAGGGTGTGACCCAGCATGGCCGGGACGATCATCGAGCGGCGGGACCAGGTCTTGATGACGTTCTTGGTGCCGGCTTCGTTCTGGGCGTCCACCTTCTTGATCAGGTGGTCGTCGACGAAGGGCCCCTTCTTCAAGCTACGAGGCATCTCAACCAGTCCTTAACGCTTCTTGTTCGTCTTGCGGCGGCGGACGATGTACTTGTTCGACGCCTTCTTGGGCGAACGAGTACGACCTTCCTTCTTGCCCCACGGGGAGACGGGGTGACGACCACCGGACGTCCGGCCCTCACCACCACCGTGCGGGTGGTCGACCGGGTTCATGACGACACCACGGACGGTCGGGCGAACGCCCAGCCACCGCTTGCGGCCGGCCTTGCCCCAGTTGATGTTCGACTGCTCGGCGTTGCCGACCTCACCGACGGTGGCGCGGCAGCGCGCGTCCACCATGCGGATCTCGCCGGACGGCATACGGAGGGTCGCCATGGCGCCCTCACGGGCGAGCAGCTGCACCGAGGCACCCGCGGAACGGGCGAACTTGGCGCCACCGCCGGGACGGAGCTCGATCGCGTGGACCGTGGTACCGACCGGGATGTTACGGAGGGCCAGGTTGTTGCCCGGCTTGATGTCGGCCCCGGGACCGTTCTCCACGGTGTCGCCCTGCTGCAGGTTGCGCGGGGCGAGGATGTAGCGCTTCTCGCCGTCCGCGTAGTGCAGCAGCGCGATGCGCGCGGTGCGGTTGGGGTCGTACTCGATGTGCGCGACCTTCGCCGGCACGCCGTCCTTGTCGTGACGACGGAAGTCGATCACGCGGTAGGCGCGCTTGTGTCCGCCACCCTGGTGGCGAACGGTCACACGACCGGCGTTGTTACGGCCGCCCTTGCTGTGCAGGGGGCGGACCAGCGACTTCTCCGGCGTGGACCGCGTGACCTCGACGAAGTCGGCGACGCTGGCGCCACGACGGCCCGGCGTAGTCGGCTTGTACTTGCGGATTCCCATTTCTCAGTCCTCGTCCGATATCGGACGATCCGACCCGCTTACGCGGTCGGACCGCCGAAGATGTCGATACGGTCGCCCTCGGCAAGGGTCACGATCGCGCGCTTGCTGCCGGCACGCTGACCGAAACCGGTCTTCGTGCGCTTGCGCTTGCCCTGGCGGTTGAGCGTGTTGACCCCGGTGACCGTGACCGAGAAGACCGCCTGGACGGCCTGCTTGATCTGGGTCTTGTTGGCGTTCGGGGCAACGATGAACGTGTACTTGTTCTCGTCGAGGAGCGCGTAGCTCTTCTCCGAGACGACCGGCTTCAGCAGGACGTCACGGGGGTCCGTGTACGACTTGCTCAGCGGGGTCTCGACGGTGTTCTTGCCCTCGGCCTCGTGGCGGCGCGCCTTCGCGACGCGGGCGGCCTTGGCGGCCTTGGCGGCCTTCGAGGCGATGCTCGGGTGACGGATGGCCATCAGACCTCGGTCCCTTCGGTGTCGTTGGCCTTCGGGCCGGCGACGAAGGACTCGAAGGCGGTCTGGGTGAAGACCACGTCGTCCGAGACGATCACGTCGTACGTGTTCAGCTGGCCCGGCTCCAGGATGTGGACCTGGGGCAGGTTGCGGGCGGACAGCCACGCGGCCTCGTCGGCGCGGTCGACGACCAGGAGCAGGTTCTTGCGCTCCGAGATCTTGCCGAACAGCGTGCGAGCGGCCTTGGTGCTGGGGGTCTCGCCCTCGATCACGCCGGAGACGACGTGGATGCGGTTGTGACGCGCCCGGTCGGTGAGGGCGTGACGCAGAGCGGCAGCCTTCATCTTCTTGGGGGTGCGCTGCGAGTAGTCACGCGGCTGCGGGCCGTGGACGACGCCACCGCCGGCGAACTGCGGCGCGCGGGTCGAGCCCTGACGGGCGCGGCCGGTGCCCTTCTGGCGGTAAGGCTTCTTGCCACCACCACGGACCTCGCCACGGGTCTTCGTCTTGTGCGTGCCCTGGCGGGCAGCCGCGTTCTGCGCGACGACGACCTGGTGGATCAGCGGGATGCTGACCTTCTCCACGCCGAAGATCTCCGCGGGGAGCTCGACGGTTCCGGTCTTCTCGCCGGCAGGCGAAAGGATGTCAACAGTGCTCATCGGTACCTCAGGCCCCCTTGGCCGCGGTGCGGACCAGGACGAGGCCGCCGTTCGGACCGGGAACCGCGCCCTTGATGAGCAGCAGACCCTTCTCCGCGTCAACGGCGTGGACGGTCAGGTTCTGGGTGGTGACACGCTCGTTGCCCATGCGACCCGCCATGCGGAGGCCCTTGAACACGCGGCCCGGGGTGGCGCAGCCACCGATGGAACCGGGCGAGCGGTGCTTGCGCTGGGTGCCGTGGCCGGCGCCGAGGCCCTTGAAGTTGTGACGCTTCATGACACCGGCGAAGCCCTTGCCCTTGCTCTTGCCGGTGACGTCGACCTTCACGCCGGCCTCGAAGACCTCGGCGGTGACTTCCTGACCGAGCGTGTACTCGGCGGCGTCAGCCGTCCGGATCTCGACGAGGTGACGACGGGGGGTGACGTCGGCCTTCGCGAAGTGGCCCTTGAGGGGCTTGTTCACCTTGCGCGGGTCGATCTCGCCGAAGGCGATCTGGACCGACTCGTAGCCGTCGACGTCGTTGGTACGGACCTGGGTGACGACGTTGGGGCCGGCCTTGACGACGGTGACCGGAACAACGCGGTTGTTCTCGTCCCACACCTGCGTCATGCCGAGCTTCTCGCCCAGGATGCCCTTGATCTGCTTAGCCATTCTCAGCTCACCGACCCTCAGAGCTTGATCTCGATGTCGACACCGGCCGGGAGGTCGAGTCGCATCAGAGAGTCAACGGTCTTGGGGGTGGGGTCGAGAATGTCGATCAGGCGCTTGTGGGTGCGCATCTCGAAGTGCTCGCGCGAGTCCTTGTACTTGTGCGGCGACTTGATGACGCAGTACACGTTCTTCTCAGTGGGCAGCGGCACCGGGCCCGCGACCGACGCACCAGTGCGGGTCACCGTCTCGACGATCTTCTTCGCCGAGGAGTCGATGACCTCGTGGTCGTAGGCCTTGAGCCGGATGCGGATCTTCTGTCCCGCCATGGCTACTCAGTAGTCCTGTCTCTGTTCAACGCTCTGGAACCCGGCGGTTCCGTTCCGCCTTCTCCTCCGACCCACGCGGTCGGGCGTGTCGCGCTCCCGCTGACACAGATGCCCCTTGTTCGAACATCCCTGCGGGGAATGCACACGGCCCTTCCGGAACCGCAAGCCGGGGGCTGAAGGCCCACCGGGCGCCTGGCCGGTGCCGCACCACACTTCCCGAAAGATTCCCGTACGTCCGCCCCAGTGCTGCCGTAGTGGCAGTTAGGACGACGAGTACTGTGGGACTCGCTTCCGGTCCTCCCGGCGGGAGGCGCACAGCATCAACACTCGACCGAGCAACTCGGACAGTCTGCCATACGGGCCGGGGGGCTGGCCAATCGGGCCGGGGAGCATACCCCCGGAGTGACGCAGGTCAAACACCCACCCGGGCCGTGGCCGTCTCGCCGCCGGTCCCGACCGGGTGATTCCCCGCGATTCCATACTCGCCTTGTCGCAGGACAGGCTAATTTTCGCTCTTGATCAGGGCACGTACGCCGGGAGGTCCCACGTCATGGTCAAGGTGCGGCTGGGGACAAGCCGGGAGCACGTCGCCGAGCTGGCTCGGCTCCGCGATCCCGTCGGCGCGATCGAGGAGCTGATCTGGAACAGCGTCGACGCCGACGCCGCACACGTGGCCGTCACGCTGGAGCGCAACGACCTGGGCGGCGTGGACAGGGTTCGCCTCCAGGACGACGGCAGCGGGATGTCGGCCGAGCACTGCGAGGAGTATTTCCGGCCCATCGGCGCCTCCTGGAAGAAGCGCGCGCAGGGAAGCCCGGTGAAGAAGCGCGCGCTGCACGGGAAGAACGGACGCGGGCGGGTACGCGCCTTCGCCCTCGGCCCCCGGGTGCGCTGGACCAGCGTCAGCGACGCCCTGGGAGGCCGGCAGCAGCTGGTGATAGAGGCGGACCGGCGTTCCATGGACGAGTTCGACATCGGCGACCCGGAACCCACCGACGATCCCACTGGCACGCTGTTCGAAGCATTCGGCGGTGACGAACAGCTGGACCTGCTGGCCGACGAGCGGGCCAGATCGTCACTCACCACGGCTTTCGCCACGTACCTGGAGAAGTATCCGGACGTCCGCATCGAATACGACGGCCAGAACCTCGACCCGGCCGCAGAGCAGATCCACGTCCGTGACTACGTCCTGCCGTCGCCTTCGGACTGGAACGGCGAGCCCGCGCGCCTGAAGATCGTGGAATGGCGCAGGCCCGTCACTCGGGCACTGTTCCTGTGCGACGGCCAGGGCATGTCCCGGGCTCACCTCAAGCCAGGGATCCAGGCTCCCGCCTTCGAGTTCACCGCCCATCTGACCTGGGCCGGGTTCGATGACGTCGACGCCGAGGAGCTCGCCTTCACCGACTGGGCGTCGAACGGACCTCACGCCGAGGTGCTCGCAGCCGCACGTGAACAGCTCAAGGTCCACTTCCGGGCCCGGGTGGACGAGCGTCGGCGGGAGCAGGTAGCCCAATGGCGACGGGAAGGCATCTACCCCTACACGGGGCAGCCTGCCGACGCACTCGAACGCACCGAACGCGAGACGTTCGACGCGGTGGCCACGACCGTCTTCCGGCACCTTCCCAAATCCACCGGTACCCGCAGGACCACCTTCGCCTTTCTCCGGTCCGTGCTCGCGCACGAGCCCTCGGACGTGCTGCGCATCGCCGAGGAACTGTTCAGCCTCTCCAAGCAGGAACGGGAGCAGCTCAACCGACTCCTCGACCGCACTCCCTGCCCGCGAGGCCCGCTCCGACAGGCCCGGACACGACCGGACAAGCCCTGGACAGTCACCGTACGCAACGGCCTCGTCGCTCACCAAGGTAAGCGCAACCCGCCACGCTGAGTGACGTGAATCAGGAAACCGCCACCTCCGAAGTACAACTCAACAGCCCCGTCCGCAACTTCAGCGTGCCGCTGTCCTCCACCCCGTGCGGCGCCCGCCTCGCCCGTCTCCTCGCCAACGAGCAACTGCGCGACTGGGGACTGCCCACGCATCCGGCGGACCACCTCGTGGCCGAACTCGCCGCCAACGCCGTCACGCACGGCCGCGTCCCCGGCCGCGACTTCCGTCTCACCCTCTACGTCATCGGTGACACGCTCCGCGTCGAAGTCACCGACACACGCGGGGACCGGCTGCCGTACGCCCGAGAGACCGCCCCGGACGGCGAGTCCGGCCGCGGCCTCCTCCTCGTGGACGCGCTCGCCGACCGCTGGGGCGTGGCCCACGGCCCGGCTCCGCGCAAGACCGTCTGGGCCGAAGTCGGGGTCCGCCCCACCGGATCGCGGTCCGTCACGTCCCGGTGCCCCACCGCCCGGCCCGGCGCGTGATCAAAGCTTTTCCATGACCCGGGGGGAAATACCGACCCAACCCCACCCCACCGATCCCCCACAGCAACCCTGGTCACCCGGAAGAGTGGTGATCCTCAACTCGACTGGATTTCAGCCCGGTTCGCTGCCATATGCTCACCGCAAACCACACCACCGCAGACATGCGACGGCCCCCGCCGGGACGGCAATCCCAGTGCGAGGGCCTGACCACCGAGGAAGTCTGGAGCTTCCCGATGGATACCCAGCACTGTAGCGCGCCCGCCTTCGCCCGGCCGCTCAATCCCCGTGGCGTCACCCACATCAACACCCCGCACACCACCCGCTTCACGGTCGTCGGCAACCACCTCGCCCAGCACCGGAAGCTCTCCCTCACCGCGATCGGCCTCGCCGTCCACATCCAGTCGCTGCCCGAGCAGGCCCCCGTCGACATCAAGACCCTCGCCGACCGCTTCACCGAGGGCGAGACCCGTATCGCCGCCGCCCTGCGCGAGCTCAAGGCCCACGGCTACCTGGCACAAGTCCGCAAGCAGCTGCCCAACGGCCGCTTCGTCACGCACACGGTGTCGTACAACCAGCCCCTGGCGACGACCGGGGCACCGCATGCCGAGGCGAGTGTCAACCGGCCTCCCCAGCCCCCTCCCTCTCGCCCGGCTCCGCGGCAAGACGCACCCCCGCCGCAGCCACCCGAAGTGCGGGCCACCCCCGGAGCCGAGCGTGAAACCGCCCCAGAGCCCACCCCGGAGAACGTCGCCGTGGTCAAACCCCCGCTCCCCGGACCGCAAACCCCCGACCTGGAACGCCACCGCACCGCCGCCACCCTCCTCGCCACGCTCCACCACGACGACCGCCGCCTCGTCCTGTCCGAACGCGACGTCCGCTGTCTCACCCCCGCTGTTGCCGCCTGGCTGGAACGCGGCGTTTCCACCGAGGCCGTACGCCACACCCTCACGGCGAACCTCCCGCCCAGGCCTCGTCACCCAGCAGCCTTGCTGGCCCACCGCCTCACCGAGTTCCTGCCACCCTCGGCACCACAGGCACCGACCCCCCGGTCATCGGGCCAGAGCCACGCTGCCCCTCCCCCACTCCACAGCTGCGAGGGCTGCGAGCGCGCGATCCGCACACCCGCACCCGGGTCCTACTGTCGTGAATGCCGTGACGCAGGCGGTCTGGGCATCGACACAGCGGCCTGAGCCTTCGCGCCTCGGCTGTCCGAGCCGTGTCCGTCAGACGGACTCCAGCAACTGCTCAAGTTCCTGGTCGTACGCCCGGTAACCCGCTTTCCCGGCCTCTGGCGCGCCGGACTGGGGATGGAGGATGGCCGGGAGGTGACCGACACGCCACATGCGGTGGACCAGCTCAGGCGTAGCCGCACCGGTCGGGTCCGCCAGCTCGGAGGCGATGCCGAGAAGTCGGGCGATTCGTCCCGCACCGGTGCCCGTGTCCGTACCGGCCGCGAGGGCCGCGTTCACCAGGGCCTGGAGAAGGTTGACGAGCTGCAGGTCGGCGGCCATACGGCACATGCGCCGCACCATGGCCGGCTCCTCCAGCCTCTCCAGCGGCTGCGGGACCCCGGTGACACCGGCCGACCACAGAAGCAGCGACGCCGCGGACACCTCGTGGTCGCGGAAGTACCCCAGTTCGTCCGCGATGGCCATGGCCCCGTCACCGAATCCGCAGACCGCTCTGACACCTTCGAGCAGGACCTGCACCCGATCGCCGCTGCGGTCCAGGAAATCGGCCATCGACGCATCCGAAAGAGCCCAGGTACCCGTGGAGTTCACTGCACCTACCTCCACGACCCCGCCGAGCGGCCCGAACACCTCACGAGCGAGCACACTCTCCGGCACCGGGAATGCTCGCTCTGCCAAAGTCACTCGCCCCATATCTAGAAGGCACCTCGGTCCGCCCGCCGATGATCATCGCGATGATCCCGACGACCGCGACGACGACCTTGCAGACCGTGACGATGGTGTCCCAGTTGTCCTCGAACCAGTGCCCGACGTCCTGCCACCAGTGCCGGTTCGGAATACCGGCATCGGAGGCCTCGTCGATCTTCCGCTTCGCCTCACCCGCCGCGTCGTCCCGCATCTTGCGGGCGTCCTCGGCCATCTTCTTCGCGGCGTCGAGGGCGTTCTGGGCGGTCGTGACGTCCGACTGCGCCTGGGTGTGCGCGGACTTCGCGCTCTGCACGTCCCGGGTGGCGGCCCGGACCTTCCCCTCGTCGGGCTTGTCGGCGTCCGATTTGCTGCCGGTGGGGTCGTCCTTGTACTTGTCGGACTCCTTCGTCGCCCGCGTGACCCAAGAATCGGCCGAGGACAGACGGGACTTGGCGGAGGACAGGTCCGACTGCGCTTCCTTCGCCTTGGCCAGGGCCTTGTCCGCCAGCGCCTGCGCCCGCTCCAGCTTCGGCCAGTAGTCCACGAGGGCGTCGCCGCACATCTCGTACGACTTCTTCAGCTTCTTCAGGTTCTTCGGAACGTCCTTGAACTGTTCCTTGAACACCTCCGCCGACTTGCCCGCCCACTGCAGGAGGGTGTCCTCACCGGCCATGCCCTTGACCAGACGCAGCGCGTCGGAGACGTCGTCGGCGAAGGTGTGCAGCTGCTGAGCGAGGGTGCGGACCCGTTGCGGGTCACCGGGGGTGGGGTCCTGGTCGAGGTCGAGTGGATGCCAGTCCGCCGGTCGATAGCCCGCCATGTCCCCGCAACCCCCGTCGCGTACGCCCCGTCAACACACCTGTGCACACGCGAACTTACTAGGAACGGCCGTTCGAGGTGAAGCCCAACGGGTCAGGCTCACAACGCGATCGGGCGGTAGGCCAGAGCCTGGTCCACCACTTCCTCGGCCGTGAGTTCCGGGTCCGAGTAGTAGATCAAATCGCTTACCCGGGGATGCAGGACACTCTGCTTCAGCCCCTCCAGCAGAGCGTCATGTCCCCGCTCGGGGAGGCGCGCGTCCATGATCTGCTGGACCAGCCGAATGAGTTCGTCACGGGTTTTCGAAGGCACGTAAGCATCCTCTCGGCTCAGCCGAATTGTTCAGCGAAGGCGGCGTCCACACAGGATCCGCCGACCGGCCTCGACCGCGTCCGTGCACCGCAGCCACCAGCACTCCAGCGTGCCGCGCACGGTCGCGTACACCCACCGACGCTTGAACCAGGGCGGCAGGTCCCGGTACGGCACGAAGGTGAGCGTGTCCCTGATCGGGTGCTCCGCGACACCGCCGAGGCCTTCGGCCCGCAGGGCCGCGAACAGCTCCGCGGTCAGCCGGCCGTTGAGGCGAGCCGCGGTGCCCGCCGCGGTGCAGGCGTACCCCCGCTCCCCCTGGTCCGGGAGTTCCATCGCCCTCACGATCCGGGGGGACGCCTCCTCCAACGGGCAGTTGAGAGCCGGCCCGATCACCGCCGTACCGAGATGATCCTCGCCGCGCTCGAACGCGGCGTCCCACTCCGCGGGGTCGGCGAGCCCCAGCAAACCCTCACCGGTCTCCGAGCGCAAAGGGTCAGTCCGCGAACCGGAACGTCGACGTGATCGCGTCGAAGATGTCGAAGAAGGAGTCGGCGAGGTCGAGGACCTGGCTGCTGCCGGCCACCAGGGCGACCTTGCCCTCCTGGCCGGGGACCGGGATGAAGGTCTGCATCAGGACCGCGCGGATCGTGCGGTTGAGGCTGTCCTCGGGGATCGGGATGTCCTCGATGCCGTAGGTGCGGGCGGCGGAGCCGACGCCGGGGATGTCGACGGTCGTCACCTTGCGCCAGGAGTCGCCCTCCCGGTGGGCCTCCTTCGGGGCGAGCTGGGCGGCGATGGCGGCCGGGTCGTTGGAGAGGGGCGCGCCCTCTCGGGTACGGCCGCCGACCAGCGACACCGTGACCGAGCCGGTGATCGGGGTGTCCCCGCCGAAGCTCTCCGCCATGCAGCCGCAGTACATCGCGCCCGACTTCCAGGCGTCCGCCGCGGACTTGCGCAGGAAGCCGACGTACGTGTCCCGGTACTGCGCCAGCTCCGGGTACTGGGCGACGCGTTCGTTCACCATCCGCCGGATCGAGTCGTCCCGCGACTCCGGCCGCACGTCGAACTCCCACCACGACTCCGGCACCTTGATCCGGAAACCGCCGCGCTCGATGGTGAGCGTCTCCATGTAGCGCGCCATGCTGTACGCCACCCCTCCCCCGATGATCTGATATACGGTGCGGCCCAGACTACGAGACGCGCGAACGGGGGACGGTCACGTGGGCAACGGCAAGAGCGATCTCGCCATACCGCTGAGCGAGCTGGAGGACTACGGCCGCAAGCTGCGCTCCATCAAGGAGCGCCTCAACCACACCAAGAAGATGTTCGAGTCCTACAAGGACGACGTCGGCAGCGGCACGGTCTACGACGCCCTCGACGACTTCGAGTCCAACTGGCACGACGGCCGCGAGGACATCACCAAGCAGATCGACTCGCTGGCCGACATGTCCGACACCGTGGTCCGCGAGTTCAAGAAGCTGGACGACGACCTCGCGAAGAAGGCGAAGGACGCGGTACGGCCGGAGGGACAGCAGCAGCCACAGGGTGGTGGCGGGAACAAGGCGGAGTAGTCCGCCGTCGCCGCCGACAGGCTCACGGCATGCCGGACCCCGCACTGCTCATCATCGACATGCAGCGCGCCATGTTGCAGGACGCCCACGACGGCGAGGCCTGTCTGGGCAGGGTCGCCGGCCTCGCGGAGCGGGCCCGCGCGGCCGGGGTGCCGGTCGTCTGCCTGCGCCGGCGGTTCACCGACGGGCCCGCCGAGTGGCTCGAAGTCCATCCGACATCTCGCGGGCGTACCTCACTCGCCGACGGCGGCCGCGTGGGAGAGGAAGGCCGTCCAGGTGGCGGGCGGGAAGGCGAGGTGGGGGCCGCGGGAGGGGGTCGCGGTGTTCTTGGAGTCGCGGACGTGGACGGTGGAGGGACTGATGGCGACTTCGACGCAGGAGTCGCCTTCACTGCCACTGCTGTAGCTGCTCTTGAACCACGTCAGACCGGAGGCGTCCTCGGCCGAGGTCCTGCGGATCATTTCTCCCCCAGCAGTTGTTCGATGAAGGCCGTCGACTCACGTGGCGTGAGCGCCTGCGCCCGGATGATGCCGTACCGCAGTTCAAGGATACGGAGCTGCTTCGCATCGGACACCGGTCGGCCGTTGGCCACTGCAGGCGAACGCCCCACCGCCGAGCCGTCCTCGGACTTCAGCACCTCGATTCCGCCGTCGACTCCGGCGTGCTCCTCACGATCCATCGGCATCACCTGAAGCTCGACGTTCCGCAACTGTCCGGCCTCCAGCAGGTGTTCCAGCTGTTGACGGAGCACCGCCCGCCCACCGAGCGGACGGCGAAGCGTCCACTCCTCCAGAACGAAGCTGAGTTCGGGCGCCGGGTCCCGCTCGAAGACGGTCTTACGGGCCACGCGCGCGGCGATGAACCGCTCCACCTCGTCCCCGGTGTAGGCCGGGCGACGCATCAGGAGCAGCCCGCGCGCGTATTCGGGTGTCTGCAACAACCCGTGGATGTGGAGCGGGTCGTAGAGCTGGAGCTCGACCGCCCTCGCCTCCAGCTGCGCCAGGTCACGCACCTTCTTGGGGTACCGAACCCGCCGCACGTCCTCCTTCATCGCCGAGAGCAGCCCACCCGCCCCCAGCACCTCGTCCGCCCTGTCCAGGTACTCCGGCCGGGGAATCCGCTTCCCGCCTTCGATCTTGTAGACCATGTCCTCCCCGTATCCGACCTCCACCCCGAACTCGGCGGCCCGCATCCCCACCGCCTCCCGCCGCAGCTTCAGCTGCCGCCCGACGGTCGCGATGACCGCGACGCCCCACTCGTCATCGGGATCCACCTCCCAACCCGGCTCGTCCGCCTCGCTCCTGAGCCGCCCCACCGCACCGTCCACGCTCATCCCGCCACCCCTCCGTCGTACGACCGTGCCTCGACGACGCCCTACCCGTACGACCGCGTCCGACAGCCCGGACAGCGCCGGACAAGCAGCGGACAGTGACCGTACGCAACGGCTCCGTCACTGTTCACGGTAGGCACAGGCGGCCACGCTGAGTGACGTGAACCAGGAAATCTCCACCCCCCTCGACTGCCCGATCCGCAACTTCGGCGTGCTGCTGTCGCCCACACGCAGAGGAGCCCGGCTGGCGCGGCTGCTGGCGACCGAGCAACTGCGGTCGTGGGGGCTGCCGTCGGAGGACGCGGCGCACGTCGTCGCGGAACTCGCGGCCAACGCGGCGACGCACGGGCGGACGGCGGGCCGTGGTTTCCGGCTGTTGATGTACGTCGTCGGGAACACGGTCCGCATCGAGGTGACGGACACCTGCGAGGAGCGCCACCCTCGCCTGCAACTCCCCTCCGGGGAGGACGAGAACGGTCGCGGACTGGTGATCGTCGAGGCCCTCGCCGACCGCTGGGGCGTCTCCCTCGGGCCCCGCCCCCGCAAGACCGTCTGGGCCGAACTGACCGTCACGCGGTCCGCCGCGAGACGGTGACGCCCGCCGCCAAGTAGTTAAGGCGCTCGGCGTCTCCTTCAGCGATCCGGTCTCAGCGTCGCCGTTTCCCACGGACCTGACGGAGACCCGCCCCCTGGAACGCCGCGTCGACACCCTCCTCCGTCTCGACACGGTGAAGGACGGCAGCTTCCTGCTCGCCGTGGAGGCCCAGGGAGGGCAGGACGCCGACAAGCCCGCGAGCTGGGCCTACTACCTGGCGTATCTCTACGCCAGGTACAAGATGCCGGCGGTACTGCTGGTCGTCTGCCAGGACAGGCACACGGCCGCCTGGGCGGCACGGCAGGTCAGCCTCGGTCCCCCGCAGTGGCCCACCCTTACCCTGCGCCCGCTCGTCCTGGGCCCGGACACCGTGCCCGTCATCGACACGCCGGAAGCGGCCGCCAAGACATCTCCCTCGCGGTGCTGTCCTCCGCGCTGCACAGCCGTGCCCCGGAGTCCGATGCCATACTGAAAGCACTGGCAGCCGCCCTGAAGGGCCTGCAGGCCGACGACGAAGACACCGCGAGCATCTCCATCGAGCTCACCGAACAAGGCCTGGGCAAGACGCCGGCCGCGGACCTCTGGAGGCACCTCATGGCAGTCGACCTCTCCATCTTCCAGTCCCAGACGGCCCAGGCCCTGCGCGCCGAGGGCCTCTCCGAAGCCCTGCTCGTCGTCCTCAGCGGCCGCGGCATCGAGGTCAGCGAGGAAGCCCGCGACCGCGTCACCACCTGCGACGACCACGACACCCTCACCACGTGGCTGACCCGCGCCGCCACGGCCACCACCACGGCCGAACTCTTCGCAGGCACAGAGGGGTAGGCAGCCCGAGCGAAAGGACGGGTTAATTCCAGGTTATTCGAAATGAACAACCTCAGGAAATGCCGCCCGCAATAACCTGTGCGCTGCCCTTTCCGATCATTTCCAAACCCTGTGACATTTTCTGACCTCGGCTTTACCATCGCCCAATGCGTATTTCCGAGGTCGAAGCCGCCAACGCCCGCATGCTGGCCCACGCACCGTCGGTCAGGCCGGTCGTCACCGGGGACATCATCCGCGTGCACCGCAAGAAGTTCCCGTACCGGGGCTACGTGGAGATCGAGTCGCCGTACTGTCCGCCGTTCGTGATGTTCTGCGTGAACGACGATGCGGTGGCCATGGACACGCTGTGGAACGGCACGTTCGGCTACGAGCCCGGTACGCTCGCCACCTGGTCCCGGCTGGCCGCGCGGAGCACGACGATCGCGGATGTCGGCGCCCACGTCGGCTACTTCTCGATGATCGCCGCGCATACCAATCCGAAGGCGAAGGTGCATTCCTTCGAGCCGGTCGACCAGATCCACGCCCGGCTGTCCGTGAATGTGCGGTCGAACGGCGTCCAGAACGTCAAGCTGTACCAGGCGGGCGTCTCCAGCGAGCCCGGCTGGGCCGACATCAGCGTCCGTTTCTCCGGGAACCTGCTCTCCACCGGCTCGACCCTGGAGGGCGGCGCCGCCCCCGACGCCCAGCAGAAGCGCATCCAACTGCTCACCCTCGACGAGGTGTTCGCCGAGACCAGGCTGGACCTCGTCAAGATCGACGTGGAAGGGCACGAGATGTCGGTGCTCCGCGGCGCCCGGCAGGTGCTGAAGCGCGACCGGCCGACCCTGGTGATGGAGGCCCTGGTCGACGCCTCCCTCGACGACCTCATCGCCGAGTTCGAACCGCTCGGCTACGACGTCCACTGGATCGCCGAGCACGACGGCACCCTGGTGCCCTGGAACGAACCCCGCCCGCCGCACACCCGCAACCTGCTCTTCGCGCCCCAGGCCTGAGCTCCGCCGGACTGAGCTGCACGGCACCGACCGCCCGCCCGGTGCCCCTCGCCTAGAGCCGCCGGCTCTCCAGCGGCCCCAGATACGTCGGCGTCAGCCCGCCGGTGTCGAGTACCAGTCGCTGCACCACCACCGTGGGGTCCACCGACCAGAACGTCAGGCGGTGGGTCCCGGATCGCAGTGTGTGGCGCGTCGCCGTCCGGTTCACGTTGTCGGAGGTGTTGCGGGCCCAGACCGCGTTCAGGAGGCCGTCGTCCGCGCCGGCGGTGATGTCGACGGGCCGGGGCTCCTCGTCGTCGAAGGACAGGGCGTAGCGCAGACCGGTGCCCGTCGGCAGCGCCGGGTTGCGGGGGGACAGGTACGCCCACGCCGTCACCTCGCCGTCCGACACCAGGCTTACCTGGTACTCCAGCCGGGGCCAGGAGTCCGGGGAGTCGCCCCAGCCTCCCGTCACCGGCCACGCCGTCATCCCCGCCCCGGTGCGGCCGATCCCGTCCAGCCGGCGCCATTCGCCGACCGCGCGGTCGTAGTGCTCCGCGTCGATCGCCACATAGCCGCCCGCCTCCACGAACCCCCGCAGCCCACGAGGAGACGGCCGCTCGGCGACGCATCCCACCGTCACCGACTCCCCCGCCCCGCTCACCGTCAGCGTCCCCTCCGCGCGGCCGGCCGGGGCCCGGGACCAGTCCACCCGCACCACCACCCGCACCTGGTCCGCCACCCGGCCACGGGGGCGGTCCACCGTCAGCCAGGGCGCCGACACCGACACCCGGTAGTCGAAGGGCGTACGGCCCCGGTTGAAGATCTCGACGTACTGCTGCGGCCGGGTCTGGTACGGGCTGAACGGCGGCAGGGTCGTGGATCCCTCGTCGGGGTCCACCGACACTCCCAGCCCGGCCGCCTCCGGTACCTCGATCCGCCGTACCGCCGGGAAGAGCACGTCCGGGAGGGCCACGTTGTCCTTCTCCGGTTGCTGCCAGGGCGCGTTGGGGCCGTACCGGTCCACGTCCCCGTAGTCGATGTGCGGCTGGGTCTGGAAGCCCTGCCATTTGCCGCCCGCCACCTGGGTGCTGAAGCGCTCGGCAAGGGCGAGATCGGCCGCCAGGCCCTGTTCCGCCTGCGCCGCCAGGGCGTTCGTCGCGGCCCTGCCCTGGCGGGCGTAGAGCAGGTTCGTGAACTCGGCCTCGCGCAGCGCGTACAGGTTGGCGGTCGCCGTCACCTCGTAGCCGACCAGTTCGAACCACGCGTCCTGGGCCGCCGCCGGCAGCCGGCGGGCGATCCGTGCGGCCTTTCTGCCCAGTTCCCGCCACTCCTGTGTCACCCGCTCCAGCTCACGGTGGCCGAAGGAGAAGGGTGTCTGCTGATCGTCGTAGACCACCTGGCCGGTGTCGGAGAGGGTGATGCGGCGGTTGAGCAGCTCCGGCTTGCGGCGCGCCTGCAACTGGCCGTACCGGGCGAGCAGTTCGGCAATCTCGCGGGCCACCGCCACGCCGAAGTTCTGGCGGGCGTACCTGCGCTCCCACTCCCCCAGCCGGTCGAAGCTCCAGCGGTCCGGGTTCCAGGCGTAGTCGAGGAAGAACTCCGTCGGGAGTTCGTTGCCCTTCAGGTCGCCCACGTTGGCCACCCACAGGCCGTGGTTGCCGTAGGCGTGCGCCTGGTGGAGCTGGTCCCAGACGTTGCGGAGGTTCGCGGTGTCGACCCACTTGTAGTTGCGGCCGGCCCCCACGTAGTCGAAGTGGTAGTAGAGGCCGTATCCGCCGCCGCGCGGCTCCTGCGGGGACGGGTGCTTGCGGATGTTGCCCCAGTTGTCGTCCGTCAGGACCACCGTGACGTCGTCGGGGGCGCGCAGCCCGCGGTCCCAGTAGCGCTGGACCTCCTTGTAGAGGGTCCACACCTGGGGGGTCTCGGCGGCCGGCTTACCGGTCACCTCCTCGATGATCTTCCGTTGGGCCGCGATGATCTCCTGCATCAGTTCGATGCCGTCGCCGTCGGGGAGGCCGGTGTCGCCGTTGCCGCGCATGCCGAGGGTGACCACGCCCTCGAAGCCCTCGTCGACCATGCGCTGGATACCGGCCCGCCAATAGGCCCGGATCGCCTCGGCGTTGCGGAGGTAGGACCACTCGCCCGTGCCTCCGTAGGGGTCGGTGCCGCCGGCCGCGTGGCGGTTCCACTCCTCGATTCCGCGCATCATCGGCGCCTCGTGAGACGTGCCCATGACAACGCCGTAGGCGGACGCCCTGCGGTGGTTCTCCGGGTCGTCCTCCGCGAACGCCCGTCCCCACACCGCCGGCCAGAGGTAGTTGCCCTTCAGGCGCAGCAGCACCTCGAAGACCCGGGCGTAGAAGTCCGCGTTGAAGCCGCCGGGGTAGCCGGGGGCCTTGCCGGGTCCGAAGTACGCCGGGGCCCAGGTGCCGAGCGCCGGGTTCTCGTCGTTGAGGAAGAAGCCGCGGTACTTCACCGCGGGGGTGCCCTGGGTGTGGCGGCCCGGCAGCACCCACACCTCGTCGCGGTGGACCGGCTCCACGTCGTCCCACCAGTGCCAGGGCGAGACGCCGATGCCGTACGAGACGTCGTAGGCCCCGAAGATCGTGCCGCGCGGGTCGCTGCCCGCGATGACGAACGCCTTCTCCACACCGGGCATGGGGTGGTCGACGACCGTCTGGAGCGAGGTCTCCCAACGGCCCCGGATCCCCGTCACGTCCAGCTTGCCGGACGCCACCAGGGCGTCGATCAGCGGGCTGCGGCCGATCGTGCCGACGAGGACCGCTCGGCGGGCGATCGTCGCGGCCGGCCGTACGCCCGTCACCCGCTCGATGTCGTCACGGAGGTCGCCCGCCACCCGGACGACTCCGGGGTGGTCGTCGGCGCTCACCACGACCGGGGCGCCGACCAGCGAGAACGCCCCGCCGGTGAAGGAGATGTACGCGCCGGGGTCGGTCGCCCGCGGCGCGCCGTCGCCCCCGGCCCACGCGACGCCCGACGACAGTACGGGCACGGCGGCCAGCCCCGCCCCCAGGACGGTCCTACGACGCACGGACATGCCTCACCCCTCCACCCGAATTTGGTCAGCGGCATGACAAATAGTGGGGCGAGGGGCCCCTGGGGGGAACGGGTCGTACGCGCCGAATACTTTCGAAGCGGTGCTGTCAGACCGGGCCGGTAGCCTCCGGCCATGACGACCCGTACGACGCCGCCCCGCCCCCTGGACATCACCGCGGTCTTCCCCGAACTGGCCCCGCTCGCCCGCACCGCCGTACGCCTGCATCCCCGCGCCGGTGCGCCCACCGCGGCCGGCAGTTCCGTCGGCGGCCCCCTGCTGTGGCCGGCCGCGGAGCCGTGGCCGACCTGCCCGGAGCATGCCGGTCCCTGGCAGCACGGTGTGGCGCCGGACGATGTCCACGTCGGCCGGCGTGTCCTGCGCGAGGCCTGGGCCCGGCCGCGCGCCGAGGGCGCCGACCTGTTGACCGAGGAGGAGCGCGCGCTGGTCGACCGGGGGACCACGCCGTACCGGGCAGCCCTGGACGGGCCGGTGCCGCTGGTGCCGGTCGCGCAGATACGTGCCGCTGATGTGCCGGCGCTGCCCCGGCCCGAGGGCACGGATCTGCTCCAGGTGCTGTGGTGCGCCTTCGACCATCCCGAGGACGACTACTCGCCGAGGGTCGAGCTGCGCTGGCGCCGGGCCGCCGATGTCGTGACCCCGCTCGCCGCTCCCCCACGGCCCGCCGTCATCGGCAGCGACGACTATCTGCCCGAGCCTTGTGTGCTGCACCCCGAGACCGTCATCGAGTACCCGGCCCCGCACGAGCTGCCCGAGGAGCTGGCGGACCGGATCCACGGGTGGGAGGAGGGCATCGAGGGCGAGGACGAGGAGCCGGAGGTCTGCTATCAGTACGACCTGGCCGTCGCCCCGGGGTGGAAGCTCGGGGGACACGCGCCCTGGAGTTTCTCCGACCCGTTCCCCATGGCCTGCGCCGAGTGCGGCGCCGGGGTGCGGCCCCTGCTCACGATCGACGGCGCCGAGTGGGACGGCGGCAGCGGCAGCTGGGCGCCGGTGGAGGACGCGGGATACACCGGCTACCACTTCCTCGGACCGGCGCTGGAAACGCAGATCACCATCGGGCGCAGCTACAGCCTCCAGGTGTACGTGTGCGAGGCGTCGTACGACCATCCACCCGTGCAGAACATGCAGTGAGTCCCTGCCGAAGCAGCGAAGAGGCCCGTACGACCGAAGTCGTACGGGCCTCCTCAGACCTGTCAGGTCAGCCCTTGCGGGCCGAGATCACTTGTTGATCTTGGTGACCTGGCCGGCGCCGACCGTGCGGCCACCCTCGCGGATGGCGAACTTCAGGCCCTCTTCCATGGCGATGGGCTGGATGAGCTCGACCTTCATCTCAGTGTTGTCGCCCGGCATGACCATCTCGGTGCCCTCGGGGAGGGTCACGACGCCGGTCACGTCCGTGGTACGGAAGTAGAACTGCGGACGGTAGTTGTTGAAGAACGGCGTGTGGCGGCCACCCTCGTCCTTGGAGAGGATGTAGGCCTGCGCCTCGAACTCGGTGTGCGGGGTGACCGAGCCCGGCTTGATGATGACCTGGCCGCGCTCGACGTCCTCGCGCTTGATGCCGCGGAGCAGCAGACCGACGTTCTCACCGGCCTGGCCCTCGTCGAGCAGCTTGCGGAACATCTCGATACCGGTGACCGTGGTGGTGGTCTTCTCGGTCTTGATGCCGATGATGTCGACGGTCTCGTTGACCTTGAGGACGCCACGCTCGATACGGCCGGTGACGACGGTGCCACGACCGGTGATCGTGAAGACGTCCTCGATCGGCATCAGGAACGGCTTGTCGACGTCACGCTCGGGCTGCGGGATGGCCTCGTCGACAGCGGACATCAGGTCCAGGACGGACTGGGTCCACTCGGGGTCGCCCTCCAGCGCCTTCAGCGCGGAGACCTTGACGACCGGCAGGTCGTCGCCCGGGAACTCGTACTCGGAGAGGAGCTCACGGACCTCGAGCTCGACGAGCTCCATGATCTCCTCGTCGTCCACCATGTCGGCCTTGTTCAGGGCGACGACGATGTACGGAACGCCGACCTGGCGGGCCAGGAGCACGTGCTCCTTGGTCTGCGGCATCGGGCCGTCGGTGGCGGCGACCACGAGGATCGCGCCGTCCATCTGCGCGGCACCGGTGATCATGTTCTTGATGTAGTCCGCGTGACCCGGGCAGTCGACGTGCGCGTAGTGACGGGTCTCCGTCTGGTACTCGACGTGCGCGATGGAGATGGTGATACCGCGCTGACGCTCCTCGGGCGCCTTGTCGATGTTGTCGAACGCGGTCGCCTCGTTCAGGTCCGGGTACGCGTCGTGCAGCACCTTGGTAATGGCGGCCGTGAGGGTCGTCTTACCGTGGTCGATGTGACCGATGGTGCCGATGTTGACGTGCGGCTTAGTCCGCTCGAACTTCGCCTTCGCCACTGGGGTCCTCCTGGGAGTGGTTCTGTACGCCTTGATTCGATCGGCGCCAGGTGATCTTTGCTGTTGGGTCCCGGGCCCCGGGTCATCCCGCCACGAATGCGGAGGAACGACCCGTGAGGCTCCAGGGTCAAGCCTAAAGCGTGTACGCGCGGTGCGTTGAACGCGGTGCGCTACTCGCCCTTGGCCTTCGCGATGATCTCCTCGGCGACGTTCCGCGGAACCTCGGCGTAGGAGTCGAACTGCATGGAGTAGCTGGCCCGGCCGGACGTCTTGCTGCGCAGGTCGCCGACGTAACCGAACATCTCCGAGAGGGGCACGAGGCCCTTCACGACGCGGGCACCGGCCCGCTCCTCCATGGCCTGGATCTGACCACGGCGGGAGTTGATGTCGCCGATGACCTCACCCATGTAGTCCTCGGGCGTGGTGACCTCGACGGCCATCATCGGCTCAAGGAGCACGGGGGACGCCTTGCGCGCGGCCTCCTTGAAGGCCTGCGAACCGGCGATCTTGAAGGCGAGCTCGGAGGAGTCGACCTCGTGGTAGCCACCGTCGTGCAGGATCACACGCACACCGGTCATCTCGTAACCGGCGAGGATGCCGAACTGCATGGCCTCCTGCGCACCCGCGTCCACCGAAGGGATGTACTCCTTCGGGATGCGGCCACCAGTCACCTTGTTGATGAACTCGTACGAGGCGTCGCCGCCCTCGATCGGCTCGATGCCGATCTGGACCTTGGCGAACTGACCCGTACCACCGGTCTGCTTCTTGTGCGTGTAGTCGACGCGCTCGACGGCCTTGCGGATCGTCTCGCGGTACGCCACCTGCGGCTTGCCGACGTTGGCCTCGACCTTGAACTCACGGCGCATACGGTCGACCAGCACCTCAAGGTGCAGCTCGCCCATACCACCGATGATGGTCTGGCCGGTCTCCTCGTCCGAGTGGACCTGGAAGGACGGGTCCTCCTCGGCCAGGCGCTGGATCGCGACGCCCAGCTTCTCCTGGTCGCCCTTCGACTTGGGCTCGATGGCGACCTGGATGACCGGCGCCGGGAAGTCCATGGACTCCAGGATCACCGGGGCCTTGTCGTCGCACAGCGTCTCACCGGTCGTGGTCTGCTTCAGACCCATGACGGCGATGATGTCGCCGGCGCCCACCGAGTCGATCTCCTCACGCTTGTTCGCGTGCATGCGGTAGATCTTGCCGATGCGCTCCTTCTTGCCCTTGACGGAGTTCAGCACGGCGGTGCCGGACTCCAGGCGGCCCGAGTAGACCCGGACGAAGGTGAGCTTGCCGAGGTGCGGGTCGCTCATGATCTTGAACGCCAGCGCGGACAGCGGCTCGTCGTCGGACGGCTTGCGCTTGACGACCTCCTCCGGGTCGTTGACGGCGTGGCCCTCGATGGCCTCGACGTCGAGCGGGGAGGGGAGGTAGCGCACGACCGCGTCGAGCAGGGGCTGAACACCCTTGTTCTTGAACGCGGTGCCACAGAACACCGGGGTGACCGTGGTGCCGTCGGACTTGCCGGACGCGATGGTGATACGACGGATCGCGGCGTACAGCTGCTCCTCGGAGGGCTCCTCGCCCTCCAGGTACAGCTCCATGATCTCTTCGTCGTTCTCGGCCACGGCCTCCAGAAGCTTGCCGCGGTACTCCTCGGCAGCCTCGGTGTGGGTGGCCGGGATGTCGACGACGTCGTACATCTCGCCCTTGGTGGCCTCGGCGGACCACACGAGCGCCTTCATGCGGACGAGGTCCACGACGCCCTGGAAGTCGGCCTCGGCACCGATCGGGAGCTGCATGACGATCGGCTGCGCGCCCAGGCGGTCGCTGATCATGTCGACGCAGCGGTGGAACTCGGCACCGGTCCGGTCGAGCTTGTTGACGAAGCAGATACGCGGCACGCCGTAGCGGTCCGCCTGACGCCACACCGTCTCGGACTGCGGCTCCACGCCGGCGACGCCGTCGAACACCGTCACGGCACCGTCGAGCACGCGCAGGGAACGCTCCACCTCGACGGTGAAGTCGACGTGGCCCGGGGTGTCGATGATGTTGATGGTGTGGTCGACGTCCTCCAGCGGCCAGTGACAGGTGGTGGCAGCAGAGGTGATCGTGATGCCACGCTCCTGCTCCTGCTCCATCCAGTCCATGGTGGCGGCGCCGTCGTGGACCTCACCGATCTTGTACGACACACCGGTGTAGAACAGGATCCGCTCGGTGGTGGTCGTCTTGCCCGCGTCGATGTGGGCCATGATCCCGATGTTGCGGACCTTGGCCAGGTCAAGTGAAGTGGTAGCCATAAGGCTTCGGTCTTCTCTCGGTCTCGATGTGGGTAGCGACTACCAGCGGTAGTGCGCGAAGGCCTTGTTGGACTCGGCCATCTTGTGCGTGTCCTCGCGCTTCTTGACGGCCGCACCGAGGCCGTTCGAAGCGTCGAGAAGCTCGTTGAGCAGACGCTCGGTCATGGTCTTCTCGCGACGGGCGCGGGAGTAGCCGACGAGCCAGCGCAGCGCGAGGGTGTTGGCGCGACCGGGCTTGACCTCGATCGGAACCTGGTACGTCGCACCACCGACACGGCGGGACTTGACCTCAAGGGTCGGCTTGATGTTCTCCAGCGCGCGCTTCAGCGTGATGATCGGGTCGTTGCCCGTCTTCTCACGCAGACCCTCCATGGCGCCGTAGACGATGCGCTCGGCGGTGGAGCGCTTGCCGTTCAGCAGCACCTTGTTGATCAGGGAGGTCACCAGAGGGGAGCCGTAAACCGGGTCGATGATGACCGGGCGCTTCGGGGCGGGGCCCTTACGAGGCATTCTTACTTCTCCTTCTTGGCGCCGTAGCGGCTGCGGGCCTGCTTGCGGTTCTTGACACCCTGGGTGTCGAGCGAGCCGCGGATGATCTTGTAGCGAACACCCGGCAGGTCCTTCACACGGCCGCCGCGCACGAGCACGATGGAGTGCTCCTGCAGGTTGTGTCCCTCACCCGGAATGTAAGCGGTGACCTCGATCCCGCTGGTCAGACGCACACGCGCGACCTTACGCAGGGCCGAGTTCGGCTTCTTCGGGGTGGTCGTGAACACGCGCGTGCAGACGCCGCGACGCTGAGGGGAACCCTCAAGTGCGGGCGTCTTGTTCTTCTCGACCTTGTCCTGCCGGCCCTTGCGGACCAGCTGCTGGATCGTAGGCACTACTTCTCCGGTTTCTGTGTGCCGAATGGTGAAGCTAACCTGGAACGTCGCCGACCCACGCGGTCGGGTGTGTCGGACCCTGCGGACCCCTGCCGCAAGGCAGAAGGGGGCACGGATCACGGTGGCCCCTTCGTCACTCCGGTGCGGTTTGAAGGCACGCACGAGGGTCAGGGCACACCCCAGGCACAAGGTCTGAGCGTACCCAGCGCAATCACTCCGGTCAAAACAAAAGGAGCGGGACCGCTTGCGGGGGGTGTGAGCTGGGGTTTTGAGGGCGGGTTCCGATATACCACAGAAGCGAACGACATGCGAACGAAGCGCGGCGCGAGGTGCCGGGGTTCGATTGAGCGGGTGTGCGACGCTTATCCGATCTTCCGCTCGCCGGTCCCCTGCAGTGTCCCTTCAGGGCCGCGGGGCTGGGTAAACGTGCGGCTCCGCCGCGTGGGTCCAGACGCCGGGAGCCCCATTGCGGGGCGACGAAGAAGGTAATGGGGAGAGCCGGGCGCGGGGACCGAGCCGAGCCGGGCGCGGGGCCGGGTGTCGTCCACCGCCGGGGCCCGGGCCGGGATCCGCGCCGGATCCCGCGCCGGATTCCGCGCGGTGGTCGGCGCTGGATTCCCCGCCGGGGCCCGCCGTGGTCCACGCCGGGGCCCGCGCCGTGGTCGCGTCGGGATCCACGCCATGGTCGCGCCGTGGTCGCGCCGGGATCCACGCCATGGTCGCGCCGTGGTCGCGCCGGGATCCACGCTGTGGTCGCGCCGTGGTCGCGCCGGGATCCACGCCATGGTCGCGCCGTGGTCGCGCCGTGGTCGTGCCGGGATCCCCGCCGGGGCCCGCGCCGTGGTCGCGTCGGGATCCACGCTGTGGTCGCGCCGTGGTCGCGCCGTGGTCGCGCCGGGATCCACGCCGTGGTCGCGCCGGATTCCCCGCCGGGGCCCGCGCCGTGGTCGCGTCGGGATGCGCTACGTGCGGCGCCGGGCGGCCGTGCGTTCCGCCGCGAAGACGTCCTCCAGGCGGAAGAGGGCGGCCCGGCCGGCCTTTCCGGCGGCCTTGAGGTGGCCCAGCTGGACCCATTTCCTGATGGTCGCCGGGGCGACCCCGGCCTCCTGGGCGGCGAGCGGCCCGGGGATGAGGGTGGGCGAACCCGGGCTCGTCATCGGTGGCTCCACTCCCCCTCGTCCCAGGTGTGCCGGTAGGCCGGGTCGTCGTGGCAGCCGCAGTCCGGGTCCGCGCAGCGGCAGGCGGGGTTCACACAGAGGACGGCGGCGCGGTCCGGGAAGGCCCGCAGGGAGACGGAGTCGCACCAGGGGCAGCGCCCGGAGACGCGGACGACGGTCTCGGTGTCGCCCAGGGCGCGGGCGCAGCGCCGGGCCATCCGACGGGTCTCGTCCCGGACGTGGGCGGCGAGGACGGGGTCGGCGGCGATGCCGTCGAGGAGACCGACGATCCGGCGCAGCCGCTCGGGCACGGAGGCCCGGCGGACGCGCGGCAGCCCGAGCCGGTCCCGTATCGCTTCTTCCAGCTCCATGACCCCGTCGGTGATGTCGCGGATGGTGTCGGAGATGTGCAGCCGCAGGGGCGCGGCGCTGTGACCGGGGGCCACGAGTCCGTGGGCCTGCTGGAGAAGCAGGGCCTCGGCGCGCTCCTCGCGGAGCCGGGCGGCGAGGTCCGCGGAGGGCGGGGCGGGCGCCGGGCGGGGGGACGGGGTGGTGCGGCCGGGGGCGAGCTCGACGGCCAGCTCGGGGAACTGCTGGAGAAGCAGGCCGATCCAGAGGGCGGCGCTGTCGGCGGGGCGGTCTTCGGAAGGCGGATGTGCGGGGCCGGTACGACGGTCAGGCAACGGAGCCTCCGCGGCGCGGGGCGCCCTGGACGACCGGGTTCCGCAGGGCCGGCAGGAGATGCGCGGGGATCTCGACCGGGCGGCCGCGGCGCCAGAGGCGGCCGCCGCAGACGCCGTCGAACCAGTTGTCGGCGGGGGCGACGGCCTCCTCGCAGTGGCGCCGGACCGGGCAGCGGGCGCAGGCCCGCAGCGCGGGGGCGGCCTCCTTCACCTTCTTCGAGAAGACGACCCGGGGCGGGAGCCCCGCGCAGGCGGCCGCGGCCTGCCAGGCGGGTGGTGGGCATGAGCCGGTGACGGACATGGGGCCTCCCAGTGTGGTTCCGGTGTGGCTGGTGACGTCGCCCTGTGTGGCTGGTGTGAGGCGAGCGCCGTCCAGACTTACAGATTGCGCGCGCGCTCGCAACAAATATGCCAGTGGCCCTTTCGGGAGATCATGGAAAGAACGGGATGATCCGGGCATGCATCCTCGCGAAATCCCCCCTGCTGCACGGGACTTCCCCGGTGCTTGCGCAAGAGCACGTAATTCCGTGCGCGCAAGCAAGCTAAACTTGCTGCTCCCCGAAGGAAGCGAGCCCTCAGATGACCAGCCAGGATCTGGACGCGTTCGCCGCGTGGGTCGAAGACCTGATGCGCGGCCGCGGCTACGACATCGACAGCCCACGCGGCGGCGGCAAGTCGCGGATAGCGGACGAGGCGGGGGTCCATCGCGCCGCCGTCACCCGTCTGCTGCAGCGGCAGAGCATGCCGGACCTCGAAACGACCCGCAGGCTCGCGCGCGTGCTGGGCGTCCCGGTCCGCGAGATGCTCATCCGTTCCGGCCGTCTCACGGCGGAGGAACTGGCCGACCCGCACGACTACTTGGCCTCACCGGCGCCCGGCGCGGAGTTCACCCGCCGCCCCACGCTGGAGGAGGTGGCCGACCTGCTGGGAGTGCCGGCCGACCGACGGGAGATGTTCGTGCGAGTGGTGGAACAGTTCCTGCCGAACGACACGCACGACCAGGAGGAGCCCCGCCCCCTGACGGCCGCGGCGGCGACCGCCGACTGAGCTCCAGCGCTCGCCGCTCTTGTCGCCGGACGCGCCATCGAGACGCCCGTGGGCCGACGGGTGTTCCTCACACCCCCCACCACACTCGCAATCAACCACCCCGGATCCTCCCTCCGCCCCCTTTCGATCACCTCACCGATTTAGTTGCGTGCGCGCACGCACATCTGTCACAGTTGGTGCAGCGGCGGAGCTGTGCCCGCAGGCCGGCCGCACACATCCCAACGCTGCCCGAGGTGATCCGGCATGACCACACCCACCCCACCGGCCTCGTTCCCCGACGTGGAGGCCATGATCGTCGACGTCCTGAAGGACGACTCGCGGCTCTCCGGCGCCGCCGTCGCCGTGCAGGCGCCGTCCGGCTTCGACGGCACGACCGCCGCCGTCTTCGTGAACCGCCGCGGCGGCGCCTGGGTCGGCGAACTCCACGTCGACCATCCAGTGATCGAGCTGGAGGTGTACGGCCCGACGAAGCAGGCCGCCCACGTCCTGGCCAACGACGCCCGTCAGGCTCTGCTGTCGATGGCGAACAACCGGTACGGCACGAACCTCGTCACGGACGTGGAGGAACAGGACGGCCCGCGCTGGCTGCCCGACTACCTCTACTCCGCGGCCAACCGCTACGTCACCTTGATGAAGGTGTCCGTGGACGTCTACTGACGGACGCGACCCTCCGCACCCCACAGACCGAAGGCCCCGCCACCCGGCGGGGCCTTCGTCGTACCCGGACACCACCGGGTGCGGCACCGACCCACCCCGATATCCACAAGGAGAGACCACCATGGCAGGAACCAACTCCTCCGAGATCCGCATCGCCGGCGTAGGCCGCCTCTACGTCGCCACCGCCGACACCAAGGTCCCGACGACCTTCTCCTCCGACACCTCCACCGACTGGGCGAGCTGGAAGAACCTCGGCTTCACCTCCGGTGACGGCGTCACCTTCTCCAAGAAGGACAAGCTGGAGCCGGTCGACGTGTGGCAGGCCGTCAGCCCGGTGCACTTCGTGTACTCGGACCGCGACCTGACCCTGAAGTTCTCGCTGATGCAGTTCAACGAGGACACGCTGCCGTTCTTCATGGGCGGCGGCACGGTGGACGCGGTGACCGGTTCGACCGGCGTCTACAAGTACGACATCGCCGACCGCCCGTTCGCCGACGTGCGCGCCCTCGGCCTGGAGTTCACGGACGTCAAGGCGAGCGACGGCACCACCGTCACCTACCGGTTCGGCATCCCGCGCGGCCAGGTCACCGCGGCCGACGACATCAAGCTGGCCCGCAAGTCGGCGGCCCAGCTCGGCATCACCTTCACGGCGATGGCCGCCGCCGACGGCTCGGCGCTGGCCAGCTTCGTGATGAAGGACGCCGCTTACGCCGCGTCCTGACCCACCGGGGTGGGGCGGACCCCGGTCCGCCCCACCCCTTCCTCCCCCTCCTTCTTTCTCTGCCCAAGGAGTCTCCATGGCCCGTTTCGACGTCAACGCGGCGCGCGCCCAGCGCCTCGAAGCCCTCGGCCGTACCTGGTCGTTCGAGCTGGACGGCGAGAGCTACACCCTGCCCACCGAGCTGACCCGCGCCACCGCCAAGGCACTGCGCAGGCTCGACGACAACGACGTGGACGGACTGCTGCGCCTACTGCTCGGCGAGAAGCAGTTCACCCGCTTCGAACAGCACGAGGTCACCATGCAGGACATCGCCGCCATCCTGGAGGCCTACGGCAAGGAGACCGGGCTCGGCCTGGGGGAAGGCTGAGCCTCGTCGGGTTCGTCGACGAACACGCCGAGGCGCTCGAAGCGGACCTGCTCCGCTACTACGGCATCGACCTGCTCGACTGGCACCGCGAGACGCTGACCGCACGCCGTCTCGCGCTGCTCGTCAAGCACCTGCCGCGCGACAGCGCGCTGAACAGGGAACTGCACGGCGAGGCCGCCGAGTGGTCGGTGTCCGACCATCTCCTGGCTGCCGCCGTGGACCATCTGGCTGCGGCGAACTGGATGTTCGCGAGCGTCAACTCGGAGGAGGGCGACCAGCCGGAGCCACCGGCGCCGGTGCCGAGGCCGTCGTACGACGACGAGGCACCCCCGGCCGAACCGGACCCGGAGCCGGACCCGGCCCCCTCCGATGCGACACCGTCGGCCGGACAGCTGGCCCGCTTCTTCGGCTGACCACGCTGTACGGCGCTCTACTCGTCCCGGCGCCGACTCGGGGCCCGGCCCTCCAGCTCGTCCGCGAGGGCCCGGGCCTTTTCGGAGAGCCGGGCGCCGGACTGGTCGCCCTGCTCCTGCTGCCCCCGCTCCGCGCCGCCCGCCCCCCGCCCCTTGTCCCGGCCACCGCCGGAAGCGTCCCGCTGCAACGGCGGCACACTGGGCCGCCCGTTCCGCCGTACCACCGAACGCCGTTCGGCGGCGGCCGGCACCACCCGTCTCTCCCGCACCTCACGGGCGGACAGCAGGGTGTCGGCGCCGGGCCCGGCGTCCGTTCCGTCGTCGGCATCCCCGCCGCCCTCCCACGGCGTCCCGTCCGCGACGGACCGCTCCCGCTCCCCGCGCCGCTCTACCCGCGTCAATTCGGGCGGCGGCCGCAGAAGCTGCACATACGGCAGCGGAATGACCGCGCCGTCCCCGTCGGACTGCCCTGCGGGCCTGCGCGCCCGCCGAGGCCGCCGCCCCGTCCGGGCGTCCTCCTGCCCTTGCAGATAGGCGGCGGTGATCCGCTGCTCGTACGCCTGTCGTACCGCCGGAATCCGCTCGTCCACCACGTCGGCCCAGCCTGCGCTGTACGCGGCCGTCTCACGCCGGTCGAGCTCACCTCGCGGCAGGATCACCAGATCCCCGGGGTCGTACCCGAGGCTCAGGACCAGCTCGGAGAGACGAGCGATGAGATGTGGCAGATCGGCGGCCTGTTCGAGCCAGTCGACCGCATGCCGTTGCCGCGCGTTGCCCGCGTCCCCGTCCCCGTCCACCCCATAGGCCTTGCTCTCGTCCCTGCCCCCATCGCGCCCCCCGCGCGAGGACGGCCGCCCGTTGGCCGTCCGCCGTCGTATGACAGGCCCTCAGGTCCGTTGTGAGGCCACACCGTTCACTTTCGATTCACCGACGGGAGAACGGCGGGATCCTACTCCACACTTCCGGCACAACCTCCACCGCACCCCCGGCATCACCGCAGGTCCGGCCCGGGTGGCAACGGAGAGTGAAATTAACCGCCTTCCGCAAACACGGAGCGACACCACCGGATTACTCGTACACTAGTTCGAACAGACGCTTCGAACGCGTCAGGAGCGCACACCTGTACCACCAGCCCAGCGGACAGACCGGAAAGCAGGACGACGACATGGCGACTGGCACGAGCAACTTCCCGCAGCAGCCGATCGACACCTACTCCCGCCTCGCCCACCTCCTGCACTCCCCCGCGCCCGATCGCGAGGCACTGCTCGACCGGCTGTACGAGGAACTGCTCACCCGCGAGTCCCGCGCCTACGCGGCCGGCTGGACGGACGCGCTGACGCAAGCGCGCCGAAGCCACCGCTGACTCCTACGGCGAACGTGCACCACACCGGCTTCTCGCCGCACCCCGCCCGGTGCCACCCCCACCGCCGCGCCACCGCCTCGACCAGCCGCAGCCCCCTCCCGCGCTCCATCAACGGGTCGCTGCCGACGGCCAGTTGGGGCACCGAACCGGACTCCCGCCGCACCCGAGGAACCCATGCCCGGCGCGACATCCCAGAGTCCGCCTCCGGCTGCGGTGAGCCGACAGACCGACGAGGACCGTTCCGGCGTCCCCCCGGTTCCGTCGCCGTACCGGTCGCGGCCGTCCGCACGGGGGCCGGCACTCAAAGCGTCCCTCCGGAGATGCTGAAGGCGGTGAGGGCGAGCATGAGCGTCAGCACCGTCCCACCCAGCACACGGTTCCGGACGTCCTTCATCGACACCGGCCACAGGAAGGCGACATTCGGCTTCCCCGGGTTGTAGACCACGTCATGCCGATCCCCCGTGCGGACCGACGATCCGTTCACCACGGTCAGCCGGTGACGCGAACCGGTGGCATCCGCGAACTCGTAGACGGCGAACACCTTGCCCACCTGTCCACGGGCGTGCCCGACGCACTCGGCGTCACTCTTCACGCCTTTGCGGCCAAGCACGTACATACGCCATGCGGGCAGGAAACTCACCCACACCACAACAATCCAAATCGCCAGAAGAAGGACATTAAGGACTATCGTTCCCGCTTTCACGGCGGCAATCTACAACACTCGGACAGCTTTCGCAGGCTTTCGATGCCGTTCTCCCCCCAGAAGAAGGTGAGAATATGAGCAAATACGTCACGCATGAGGAACTGGAACACCGGCTGACCGACGTCGAATCCGATTTTTCGAAGGACTCAGAAAAAACCTCCGAGGGTTTGAAAGGTCAGTTCTCCAAACAAATCGCCGGCCTCAAGAACGACTTGGCGAAGAAGGCCGACCAGTCCCCGGTCGACCACCTTGAGTCGGTGCTCAGCTCGTTCTTCGGAAAAGACATCGCGGCAACCGATCAGGCCATCTACGCAAGCAACCAGTGGCTCACATGGAACCCCAGCGCCATCGCCGTCACAGAAGGCGGAATCAGCGTCCTCGGCGCCCAGATCCAGTTCCCGTGGGTCAAGCACATCGAGCGGATGCTGGGTCGTGAATCCGTCGACACGAAAGCGCTGAAGGACACGAGCGACACGCACGGTCGGCGCATCGGACACCTCGAAGGCGTGGTCAGGCAGGTGCTGGGCGGACAGGCGCACCTCGCCGAGACCGCCCGCGTGAGCGCGACCGGGCAGGCCAACGAGGCGCAGCGACGCTCGGGCGACCGGCGCCTCAGGCCGGAGAACGCGGAACAGTACCGGCAAACGGCAGAGGGACTGAACAGGCTGGCCGGCGAACTGGACGTGATCAAGGAAAGGGCCGAGGCCCTTGAAAGGACTCTCGGCAGCGCCTGACGCATGCCGGTCAGGCCGACAAACGAAAGCAACGAGAAGAGGAGCAGCACGTGTCTCTTGTCGCAGCGTTCGGCAGATCTGCGACCGCGCTCCAGCGGTTCAGGACACAGGCCGAAGGCGCAGCAGGCGCCGCGAAAAACATCGGGGACAAGGCGCGGACCGGTGAGGGTGACCTCAAACGGCTCAAGAGTGCGACCGAGGGGTCCGCTCGGGAATTGAAGGGGCTCAAGACCGCGGCCGACCAGGCGGAGCGGTCCGTAGGCAAGGCGGGCAAGACCGGAGAGAAGAGCGGCGGACTGCTCGGCAGATTCAAGTCCGGAGCCGACAAGGCCGGGACGGGAATGAACGGGCTGAACAAGTCGATGAAGGGCAATGTCATCGGCGTGCTGCTCGGCCTGCTCGCCCCGCTGATCAGCATGGTCGTCGACATGGCCCTCCGGTCGAAGACCATGCAGAAGATCATGAAGCAGGCCTTCGAGGTCATCCACACCGTGATCAGCAACGTCATGAAGGCCGTCGGGCCGATCATGAAGAACGCGGGCACGCTGATCAAGTCGGTCTGGAACGGCATCAAGACGGCCATCACCAACATCGTCAAGGCCGTCGCCACCGTCATCCGCACGTACGTCAACATGTGGAAGTCGATCATCACCGGCGTGCTCAACGCGATCCGCTCGGTCGTCTCCAACGTGTGGAAGGGCATCAAGGCCGTCATCTCGCCGGTCGTCAGCTGGGTCAGGTCCGCGATCCCGAACGCCTTCCAGGCCGTCAAGGACCGGCTGTCCAGCATCTGGGGCGGGCTCAAGGGCATCGCGGGCCGCGCCTTCGACGGCATCAAGGGCGCGGTCCGCGGCCCGATCAACGCGGTCATCGGCATCATCAACTCCGCGATCGGCGCCCTCAACGGCATCCACGTCTCCATCCCGGGCTGGGTGCCGATGGTCGGCGGCAAGACGTTCGGCGTCAGCCTGCCGAGGATCCCCGCGCTGGCCACCGGTGGTGTCGTCATGCCTCGCTCCGGCGGTGTCCCCGCGCTGCTCGCCGAGGCCGGTGAGGCGGAGGCCGTGCTGCCGCTCAGCAAGCTCGACCGGCTGCTGAAGCGGGCGGCCGCGCGCGGGCGGGCGTATGCCGGGGTCTCCGGCCCGGACGGCAGCGCGCTGCACATCGAGCACTACTACGCGGCCGAGACCAGCAGCCCGCAGCGGACCGCCGACGCGCTGATGTTCCTGGCGAAGGCGCGCGGATGAGCAGCGCGGGGACCCGGACGGGGCTGGAGGGGACCGCGGGAGCGCTGAGCCGTATGCGGAGCGCGGCCGAGGCGACCGCACGCGCCCTCAAGGCGTCCGTCACCGGGTTCAAGGACGCCACCACCGCCGCCGACCGCATCCGCTCGGCCGCCGAGGCGGACACCGCCGCGCTCCGCGAGACCAGGACCCGCGCCCAGTCCGCCGACGCCGCGCTGGCCGGGGCGGGCCGCACCGCTTCCGCCGCCGCCACCGGCGTCAAGGCAGCGGCCGACAAGGCGGGGGGCGGCAAGGGCTCCCTGGGAAGGCTGGCACTGGGCGTGGGGGGTGCTCTGACCCTGCTCGGGGGTCTGGTCACCGTCACCGGTCCGGTCGCCAAGCTGATGACCGCCCTCGGGGTCGCCATGACCGTCGGCTCGATCGCCATGGACGCCATCAACGTCGGCATGCGGGCCAACCCGTTCGGGTTCGTGCTCGCGCTGTTGGTACCCCTGGCCGGCTACCTGATCGACCTGGCCCTCAACTCCGAGACCGGCCGGCGCCTGATGCAGCAGCTCGCCAAGCTGATCCTCCACTACGTCCAGAGCTACCTGGCCGTCCTCACCCCGCTCCTCAAGGCCATCGCGACCGTGGTCGGCACGTACGTCACCGGCTACCTCACCCTCATCACCGGAGTCCTCACCGCCCTCTCCACCCTCATCGGCACCGGCTTCGCCCTCCTCAAGGCGCTCACCACCGGCGACACCCGGGCGCTGAGCGGCAAGGTGTCGGCGGTCTGGAGCGGGTTCAAGAACGCCGTCCGGCCGGTCCTGGACTGGATCACGAAGGACATCCCCAAGGGGTTCGGCCGCATCAAGGACGCCACCTCCAACACCCTGCACGCCATGGGCCAGTTCGTCACCACCGGCGCGCAGACCGTCGCCGGGGTGATCAAGGGCCCGATCCAGGGGCTCGTCGCCTTCGCGAACTGGGTGATCGACGGGCTGAACAAGCTCAGCTTCAGCTTCTTCGGCAAGAAGTTCGGCGTCCATCTCAGCAAGATCCCGATGCTCGCGGAGGGCGGGGTCGCCGTCCCCGGCGCCACCCGGACGGGCAAGGTGCTCTCCCTCACCGCCCTGGAGCGCCAGCGGGCCCTCGCCCGCCGCGACGGCGCGAAGGCCCAGCCCCGCCACCGCATCAAGGAGTTCCACGAGAGCCACGGCGCCGGCGCCCATGCCACCGCGACCGACCTGCTCTTCCTGGCCTCCGCCCACGCCTGCCCGTGACCACTGTGAGGTGAAGGCCCGATGGCCGACCTGACCACAACCGCATACACCGACGACGTTCCCCCCGGCTCACTCATCACCCGCGACGGGCAGATGCAGTGGGCCGGACTGCTGATGGGCGCCGGTACACCGTACGAGATCGGCAGCGACGGGCTCAGCGGCTGGGAGGACCTGCCCGACTACGACACCACCGACGCCGACCACCCCACCGCGCACGGCGCCTGGCCGGGCGCGCGCTACGCCAAGCCCCGCAAGGTCGGCGGCACGGTGTGGACCGTACCGACGGCCGACGACACCGACTCCTCCCTCGCCGCGATGCGCGCCCTGCGCCAGGCCCTGCTGCTCGGCGACGACGAGCGGTGGCTGGCGGTGCGGCTGCACGGCGAGACCCTCGCCGTCCGGGCCCGCGTCAGCCAGCGCGTGCTCACCACCGACCGGACGTACACCACCCAGGGCGTCTCCAGGGCGTCCGTGCAGTGGTACGCCACCGATCCGCGCCGTTACGCCGTCGACGAGCAGGCCGCCGTGACCGGTGCCCCGCAGCCGGAGAGCGGGCTCACCTGGCCGCTGACCTGGCCGCTGTACTGGGGCCAGGCTGCCTCGACCGGTGACGTCAGCGCCGACAACAACGGCTCGGCCCCGACCCACCCCGTGCTCACCTTCACCGGCCCCTGCACCAACCCGACCGTCACCGACCGCACTTCGGGCCGCAGGCTCCGCTACGAGATCGGGCTCGCGGCGGGTGACGAGCTGGTCGTCGACACCGCGGAAGGGACGGTCACCCTCAACGCCACCGCCTCCCGCCGGCACACGGCCGCCGCCGACAGCGGCCCCGAGGAGCTGTTCGCCTTCGAACCGGGCCGCGCCCAGCTGGCGTTCCGCCCCGACACCTACGGCACCGGCGCCCAGCTCTCCGTCCGCTGGCGCTCGGCGGAGTGGTGATCACATGACCGTCACCGCGTCCTGGCTCAGCCCCACCGGCCAGACCCGGCAGGACACCCGGCTCACCCTCTCCGGCCTGCTCACGATCAACGCCAGCGCGGCCGAGAACGTCCCCCTCAAGGGGCGCGGCGGCATCGTTCCCGGCGGGTTCACCCTCACCGGCGGCACCGGAACGATGGCGTTCACGATCGGCACCGGCCGGGCCTTCGTGCAGAGCGGGCGGATCCTGCAAGGCGCCTACCCGGTGGCCGTCACCGACCCGGAGAACCTGACCGTCCCGGACGGCGACGCCCAGTACGCCCGGATCGACCTCGTCGAACTCGCCGTACTCGACGACGAGTTCGACGCCACGGGGGTCGACCGGGCCGTGGTCCGCCTGGTCCGGGGCACCCCCGCCGCCACCCCCGTCGCGCCCGGCACCCCCGACGGCCAGGCCCTGCCGCTCTACCAGATCCTGGTGCCCGCCGGCGCCTCGGCCGGTAACGGCGGGATCGCCTGGGACACGGCGGTCACCAGCCTGCGCTACGCGACCGCCGCCCTCGGCGGCATCGTCCCGGCCAGCGGCTTCAACGGCGCCTACGCCGGCCAGTACCGCGACACCCCGGGCACGCTCCAGCGCTGGGACGGCTCGGCGTGGGTGTCCTATCCCAAAGCGGTCGGCGGGATCGCCCCCGTCGGCGCGCTCAGCACCGGCAGTTACGTCGGCCAGTACCAGGAGAACGCGAGCGGGCTGCTGCAGCGCTGGGACGGCAGCGCCTGGCAGTACGCCGAAGGCCGGTCCAAAATCCTGCTCAGCGTCGAACAGGGCACCGCCCAGTCCGTCGCCACCGGCAGCTGGACCCAGATCACCATGGCCACCACCGATGTGGACGACGTCAGCGGATGGTCCGGGTCGAACACCTACACCGTGCCCCGCGCCGGGTGGTGGCGGGTCACCGCGGCCATCACCTGGTTCACCGAGTCGACCAGCGGTTCGCGCGGTGCCCGGATCTACCAGAACGGTGCCGGGGTACCGCGCGCCACCTGGCTGGTCGGCGCCGGGCCGGGCGCGACCAGCGTCGGCGGCAGCGCGCTGATCAAGTGCGCGGCCGGCGACAAGCTCGCGCTGTACGGGCTGCAGAACTCGGGCTCGACGCTCACCACTCTCGGCGGCTCCGGCTACGCCACCAACCTCACGGCCGAATGGCTCCGTTCCTGACCTCCGCCCGCACCACACCACAGGAGACCTGCAGATGAACCTGCGCAGCTCATGGGTGGCCGAGACCGGCCAGACCCGCGAGGACACCCGGCTGACCCAGCTGGGCGCGACCACACCGGCCAACCCGCTCGAAGTCCGCTCCGGCATCCTGCCCGGGTCGTACGACGGCCTGTACCGGATGTCCGGCTACTGGATGGACGGCACCACCGGCTCCATGAAGGCCACCGTCCACGAGGGCCGGGCCGTCATCGCGGCCGGCGCCGGCCAGGGCGCCTACCCGGTCACACTGCCGGAACCGGCGACCCTCACCTTCGCCGACGGCGACGCCTCCAACCCGCGCATCGACCTCGTCGTCCTCAGGATCTACGACTCGCTGTACGACAACTCCGGGCAGACCAAGGCCGCCCTGGAGATCGTCCAGGGCACCCCGGCCACCACCCCGGTCGCGCCGGCCGCCCCGGCCATCGCGCTGCCGATCTACCAGGTCGCCGTCCCCGCCGGAGCCAGCGCCGGCAAGGGCGGCCTCGACTGGAGCACCGCCCTCACCGACCTGCGCACCCCCACCGTCGCGGTGGGCGGCATCCTGCCGGCGTACGGCGAGACCGGCAACGGCGCCTATCCCGGCCAGTACCGCGACTCCGGCGGCGCGCTGCAGCGCTGGGACGGCTCGGCGTGGGTGTCGTACCCGAGCGCGCTCGGCGGCATCGCCCCGGCCGGCGCCGTCACCACCGCCAGCTACACCGGGCAGTACCGGGACTCCTCGGCCGGGCTGCTGCAGCGCTGGAACGGCTCGACGTGGGTGTCGTACCAGCCGGTGCCGGCCTGGACCGACTACACGCCGGTGTGGCGCGCCGAGACCGGTACCGCGCCCACGATCGGCAACGGCACGCTCACCGGGTCGTACGTGAAGACGGGCACCGTCGTCCACGTCCGGATCTATCTGCTGATCGGGTCGACGACCAACCTCTCCGCACAGGACGCCAACGCCAACTGGACGTTCTCGCTGCCGGTCGCGCCGGTCTCCACCGCGTGGAAGCTGGACGGGCGGGTGCTGACGGCGGTCGCCTACGACGCGTCGGCCCAGCTCTTCTACCAGGGCACCGGCCTGCTCGCGACGGCCAACGGCGGCGTCGTCCGGTCGCTGCGCGACGGGGTCGCCGCCACCACCGCGATCTGGGACAAGTCGGCGCCCATCACCTGGGCCGCCGGTGACGTGCTGTCCGTCTACGGCACCTACGAATCCGCTTCCTGACCGCAGGCGTCGCGCCCCCACACAAAGGAGTTCACCATGCCCGTACGCTCCGGCTGGCTGTCCCCGGACAGCCAGACCCGCGAGGACACCCGGCTCGTCCCGCTCGGCGCCCTCTCCCCGACCTCGCCGGTGGGCACCCGCTCCGGCGTCCTGCCGGGCTCCTACAACGGCCAGTACCGCCTGTCCGGCTTCACCCTGACCGGCATCACCAACACCATGACCGCCACGGTCAGTCCGGGCCGGGCCGTCATCCAGGCCCCCGACTCCCAGACCACGCCCAGCACCCGGGGTGCCTACCCGGTCGCGCTGCCCGACTACGTGACGATCGCCTTCGACAACGGCGACGCCCAGTACGGCCGGGTGGACCTGGTCGTGCTGCGCGTCTACGACGACACCTACGACGGCTCCGGCCGCACCGAGGCCGTCGTCGAGATCATCAAGGGCACGCCGGCCGCCACCCCGGTCGCGCCCACCGCCCCGGACCTGGCCCTGCCGCTGTACCAGGTCGCCGTCCAGGCCAACGCGAGCGCGGGAACCAGCGCCATCGCCTGGACCACGGCCCTGACCGGCCTGCGCACGGCCACCGTCGCGATCGGCGGCATCCTGCCCGTCAGCACCGACACCAGCATCGGCTCCTACCCGGGCCAGTACCGGGACGTCGACGGAGTGCTCCAGCGCTGGTCCGGCACCGCCTGGGCCGACTACCAGCCGCCCCTCGTCGTGGAGACCACCACGACCGGCGCCACCGCCACGGGCAACTGGAGCCTGACATCCTTCAGCGCCCGGCGCACGCGCGGCGTCTGCTCGTTCACCCTCGCCCTGAACCGGACGACGAGCAGCCTCACCGCCACGGCCGCCGGCACCACCAACCCGGGCAACGTCACCGACGAGCTGATGGCCACACTGCCGTCCGGCTGGCGGCCCGCGGTCGACAGCTACGCGATCGCGACCGACGGATTCGCCAGCGGCGCGGCCCGGATCGCCGTCGACGGCTCCGTCTCCCTCGTCACGTGGGCGACCAGCGGAGTGATCCAGGTCGGCAACAACGTGCGTGTCTGCACGTCCTTCGTGCTGTGACCGCCGGCCGGCCAAGGAGCTGACAGCCCATGCCCACGAACACGCCCTACCGGGCGATCTTCTGCGACCTGCTCACCGACAACACCATCGACATCCTGCCGCTGCGCGACGTCACCGTCGACGACTACATCGGCAAGGCCGGCTCGCTCTCGGGCACCGTCCCCGTCCCCAACGCGGAGATGGCCGCACGGGTCCGGCGCATCGAGGAGGGCCGCACCTCGGTCTACCTCCAGCGCGGTACCGACCTGTGGTGGGGCGGAATCATCTGGACCAGCACCCTGCAGAGCGACGACCAGGGGATCCTCACCCTCGGCATCCAGGCGGCGACCTTCGAGTCGTACGCGGGACGACGGATGATCCGGCCCGTGAACACCGCCGACAAGACGCTCTCCTTCCCCGACAACGACCAACTGGACATCGCCCGGGGGCTGTGGGCCGACATGCAGACGGGCCTGGACGGCGGGAACATCCTCGTCACCCCCGGCGCCGAGACCTCCGGTGTCCACCGCACGGTCAGCTACCGGGACGGCGACGAGACCTCCTACCAGGACGCGCTGGACTCGCTGGCCGCCCTGGAGGACGGCTTCGAGTACCACGTCACCGTCTACACCGACCCGGTCTCCGGGAGCCGGGTGCGCCGCCTGGTGCTGGGCCACCCGAGGATCGGGACCGGCTCCACCGACCTGGTCCTGGACCGGCCCGGCACGATCCTGTCGTACTCCTTCCCGCGCGACGCCACCCGCGGCGGCACCACCGCCCGGGCGCGCGGCGCGTCCATCAACTCCGACCAGGCCAGCGAGTCCCGGCCGCTGGCCTCCGCGATCGCGGTCGCCGACCAGCTGATCGAACAGGCCGGCTATCCGCGTATCGACCTGACCTCCGACCACAACGACATCTCCGACCAGGCCACCCTGGACGCCCTCGCCCGCGCCGAACTGGCCGCGGCGACCGGTGCGGTGGTGATCCCCGAGATCAGCATCCGCCTCGACGACCTGGTGCCGACCGCGCTGCTCGGCCGCACCGCGCGGGTCCGGATCACCGACGAGTGGTTCACCGAGGGCCTGGACGTCCGCTACCGGATCATCGGCGTCAAGGTCAGCCCGGCCCAGCGCGGCCGCCCGGACACCGCCGAGCTCTACCTGGAGGAGGCCGCCTGATGCCCCAGCTCCCCGAAGACATCATCGACCGGCTCACCCAGATGGAACGCCGGATCCAGCAGCTGTCCACCGCCGTCAACACCCGGCCCGCCCAGAACACGGTCACGGGCGGCGCGGTGGAGATCACCGGCGGCGGCTCGCTGGCCGTCCGGCCACCGTCCGGCGGCCCCGCCATCTTCGCGGTCGGCAAGTGGACCGGCGCCGAGTACGGCCTGGCGATGCGCCGCCAGACCGGCCAGCTGGCCCTGAGCCTGTACAACGGCGACAGCACCGCCACCGGGCTGCAACCGCTGCGCATCTACGACTCGGCCAACCGTGAGCTGATCTCCGACGACGTGGCCACCGGCGGCCTCGCCCGGCCCTGGCTGAACATGCTGCCGCCCCAGGACACGGCCGTGGCCCGCTGGCCGCAGACCACCACGACCAGCGGCTTCACGACGATCGCGATGTCGTACAACGTCGTCTGGCAGCCGAACATGCGGCTGCTGATCAACACCCGGGCCAGCTCCGGCGCCACCGGTCAGGTCCAGGTGCTGGTCAACGGCGTCCAGTGGGGCGGTGTCGCCGGCACTCCGGCGGACTTCGACTACTCGGGCCCGATCAGCTCCGACTTCGCCTCCGTCTACAACACCCTGCTCAAGGTGGAGATCCAGGCCATGGTCACCAGCACCTCCGGCACCGTCTACGCCAACCCCGTGCTCATGTACGGCCGTCAGACCTGAGAGAGGACCTCATGGACATCGACACCACCCAGCCCTGGGGCCTGGCCATCGACTTCGCCGGCCGGGCCACCATCACCGAGGCCGGCCACACGGTCTACGTCAACGTCTCCGACACCAGCCTGAGCACCGTGATCGGCCCGGACTCGATCACGGGCACCTACTCGCCCGTGAACATCTCCGCCCAGTTCACGGAGACCGGCACCAACGGCGCCGTCCTGCGCGGCATCGGCCGGGTCACCGTCCAGCCCGTCGGCACGGACCCGGTCGTCCCGGACCAGACCGCGATCCAGCGCGCGGTGGCCGCCGCCCTCGCCAACTTCGCGGACAGCACGGCCGCTTACACGGCCCTGTGCGCGAAGTGGACGACCACCGGGGACGGTTCGGACGCCGGCGCTTCGGGCAACACCGGTTCGGGCGACGGCGGCTCGACCGACGGCAGTTCGGTCGACAGCAGCTCGGCCGACGACACTTCGGTCGACGGCGGCTCGGCCGACGGCACTTCGGATACGACGGCCGCGGCCACCGACACCGGATCCGCCTGAGTCCTCCCCCTCCATCGCACGCACGCCCCGAGCCGTACCCGCCGGCCGGGGTTTTTTCATGTCCGCATCTCCTCGAAGGAACCGCCCATGGCCACACCCCTCTCCGCCGACGCCCTCGTGTCCGCCCTGCGTGCCGAGGGCGTCGCCGTCGTCGAGCACGACGGCTGGCGCACCCACAACCGTGCGGGTCACGGAGCCTGGGGCCCGGTGAACGGCGTGATCATCCACCACACCGTGACCTCCGGCACCAGCACCTCCGTCAGCATGTGCTTCGCCGGCCGCTCCGACCTGCCCGGCCCGCTCTGCCACGGCGTCATCGCCAAGGACGGCACGGTCCACCTCGTCGGCAACGGCCGCGCCAACCACGCCGGCAGCGGCGACGGCGACGTCCTGGCCGCCGTCATCGCCGAGAGCGCCGCCCTCCCGGCACCGAACCAGAACAACACCGACGGCAACGTCCACTTCTACGGCTTCGAGTGCGTCAACCTCGGCGACGGCAAGGACCCCTGGCCCGACGTCCAGCTGGACGCCATGGTCCGGGCGTCGGCCGCGCTGTGCCGGGCGCACGGCTGGAGCGCGCGGTCGGTCATCGGCCACAAGGAGTGGACGAACACGAAGATCGACCCCCGCGGTTTCGCGATGGCCGACTTCCGGAGCCGGGTCGCCGCCCGGCTGCAGACAAAGACCTCCCCCGGCACCACCGCCTACCAGCCCTTCCCGGGCGCCGCGTGGTTCCGGAAGAACCCGAAGTCGGCGATCGTCACCGCGATGGGCAAGCGGCTGGTGGCCAACGGCTGTTCGGCCTACTCCGCCGGGCCCGGCCCGCAGTGGACCGAGGCCGACCGGGCGTCGTACGCCAAGTGGCAGCGCAAGCTCGGCTACACCGGCTCCTCCGCCGACGGCTGGCCGGGCGCGAAGTCCTGGGCGGCGCTGAAGGTCCCGTACAGCTCCTGACCGCCGTCCGACCGCCGTCCGAAGAAACGAGGTTCACGATGTCAGAGGCCGCCAAGCGCACCCTCCGTACCGTCGTACAAACCGCTGTCGGCCTGTGCGTCCTGCTGCCGACGGTCGTCGACGCCGCCGGCATCCCGGACACCCTCCCCTGGGCCGCCGGCGCGCTGGCCGTCGCGGCCGGGGTCACCAGGGTCATGGCCCTGTCGGCCGTACAGGCGCTGCTGCCGGGCTGGCTGCGGACGGACGTGGCGACGAACACCGACGCCACCCTCCTGAAACTGGCCAGGCCGGACACGGAACGGAGGGACGCATGACCGAACCGTCCGCGGTGCACTACCTCTCCGACCCGACCGCCGTCGCCGTCGAGCTGGAGCGGCTGCGCGGGACCGTCGAGGCCGGGTTCGCCCGGGTCGACGGCTCGCTCGCGCTGCTCGTCCAGCGCAGCGACCAGACCGACAGGCAGCTCGCCGAGCACGAGCAGCGCCTGGACGCCCTGGAACGGACGCGGTGGCCACTCGCCAGCATCGGCGCGCTGGCCGCCCTGGCCACGGTGGTGGTGACGGCGCTGGAGCTCACCGCTCGCTGAAACGCCGAAGGGCGGTCACCCCGTACGAAACGGGGTGACCGCCCTTCAGAACCAACTACTACTGGTTGTAGGGACCGTAGTCGTAGTCCTCCAGCGGGACGGCCTGGCCGGAGCCGGTGCCGAACGGCGAGTAGTCGATGTCGTCGTAGCCGACGGCCGAGTACATCGCGGCCTTCGCCTCCTCGGTCGGCTCGACCCGGATGTTGCGGTAGCGGGACAGACCCGTACCGGCCGGGATGAGCTTACCGATGATGACGTTCTCCTTCAGACCGATGAGGCTGTCGGACTTGGCGTTGATCGCCGCGTCCGTCAGGACTCGGGTCGTCTCCTGGAAGGAGGCCGCGGACAGCCACGACTCCGTCGCCAGCGACGCCTTCGTGATACCCATCAGCTGCGGACGGCCGGAGGCCGGGTGACCGCCCTCCTGGACCACACGACGGTTCTCGTGCTCGAACTTCGAGCGCTCGACCAGCTCGCCGGGCAGCAGCTCGGCGTCGCCGGACTCGATGATCGTCACGCGGCGCAGCATCTGCCGGATGATGATCTCGATGTGCTTGTCGTGGATCGACACACCCTGCGAGTTGTACACCTTCTGGACCTCGCCGACCAGGTGGACCTGGACGGCACGCTGGCCCAGGATGCGCAGCACGTCGTGCGGGTTGGTGGCACCCACGGTGAGCTTCTGGCCCACCGAGACGTGCTCGCCCTCGCTGACCAGGAGCCGGGCGCGCTTCGAGATCGGGAACGCCGTCTCGTCGCTGCCGTCGTCCGGGGTGATGACGATCTTCTTGGTCTTCTCGGTCTCCTCGATCCGCACCCGGCCCTCGGCCTCGGAGATCGGGGCGACGCCCTTCGGGGTACGGGCCTCGAAGAGCTCGACGACACGCGGCAGACCCTGGGTGATGTCGTCACCGGCCACACCACCGGTGTGGAAGGTACGCATCGTCAGCTGGGTACCGGGCTCACCGATGGACTGGGCGGCGATGATGCCGACCGCCTCACCGATGTCGACCAGCTTGCCGGTGGCCAGCGAACGGCCGTAGCACATGGCGCAGGTGCCGACGGCGGACTCGCAGGTCAGGACCGAGCGGGTCTTGACCTCAGCGACGCCACGGGCCACCAGTTCCTCGATGAGGACGTCACCGAGGTCGGTGCCGGCCGGGGCCAGGACCTGACCGTCGACCACGATGTCCTCGGCGAGGCAGCGCGCGTACACGGACGTCTCGACGTTCTCCGCCTTGCGCAGCACGCCGTCCGCGCCGACCTCCGCGATGTGCAGCTTAAGGCCGCGCTCGGTGCCGCAGTCCTCCTCGCGGATGATGACGTCCTGCGAGACGTCCACCAGACGACGGGTCAGGTAACCCGAGTCGGCGGTACGCAGGGCGGTGTCGGCGAGACCCTTACGGGCACCGTGCGTGGAGATGAAGTACTCCAGCACGGACAGACCCTCACGGAAGGACGCCTTGATCGGACGCGGAATGGTCTCGTTCTTGGCGTTCGACACCAGACCACGCATACCGGCGATCTGCCGCATCTGCATCATGTTTCCTCGGGCACCCGAGTCAACCATCATGAAGATGGGGTTCGTCTTGGGGAAGTTCTCGTTCATCGCCTCGGCGACCTCGTTGGTCGCCTTGGTCCAGATCGCGATGAGCTCCTGCGTGCGCTCTTCCTTGGTGATCAGACCGCGCTCGTACTGCTTCTGGACCTTCTCGTCCTGCGCCTCGTAGCCCGCGACGATCGCCTTCTTCGCCTCGGGGACGACGACGTCGGAGATGGCCACGGTGACACCGGAGCGGGTGCCCCAGTAGAAGCCGGCCGCCTTCAGGTTGTCGAGCGTCGCCGCCACGATGACCTTGGGGTAGCGCTCGGCCAGGTCGTTGACGATCTCGCCGAGCTGCTTCTTGCCCACCGAGTAGTCGACGAACGGGTAGTCCTCGGGCAGCAGCTCGTTGAAGAGCGCGCGGCCCAGGGTGGTGCGCAGCCGGAAGGTGTCACCGGTCTGGTACTCCGGCTCGCCCTCCTCGACGGCCGGCGGGGTCCAGCCGCGCGGCGGGATGGTGCCCACCGGGAAGCGGATGTCGATCGCCGACTGCAGCGCCAGCTCGCCGGCGTCGAACGCCATGGTCGCCTCGGCCGTGGAGCCGAACGCACGGCCCTCGCCCTTGGTGTCGCGCAGCTCGCCGTCGGTGGTGAGGAAGAACAGACCGAGGACCATGTCCTGGGTCGGCATCGTCACCGGACGGCCGTCGGCGGGCTTGAGGATGTTGTTCGAGGACAGCATCAGGATGCGGGCCTCGGCCTGCGCCTCCGCGGACAGCGGCAGGTGCACGGCCATCTGGTCACCGTCGAAGTCCGCGTTGAACGCGGTGCAGACGAGCGGGTGGATCTGGATGGCCTTGCCCTCGACCAGCTGCGGCTCGAAGGCCTGGATGCCGAGGCGGTGCAGGGTGGGCGCACGGTTCAGCAGCACCGGGTGCTCGGCGATGACCTCTTCGAGGACGTCGTACACGACGGTGCGGCCGCGCTCCACCATGCGCTTGGCGGACTTGATGTTCTGCGCGTGGTTCAGGTCGACCAGGCGCTTCATCACGAACGGCTTGAAGAGCTCCAGCGCCATGGCCTTGGGCAGACCGCACTGGTGCAGCTTCAGCTGCGGGCCGACGACGATCACGGAACGCGCCGAGTAGTCGACTCGCTTGCCGAGCAGGTTCTGACGGAAGCGACCCTGCTTGCCCTTGAGCATGTCGCTCAGGGACTTCAGCGGGCGGTTACCGGGACCGGTGACCGGGCGACCACGCCGACCGTTGTCGAAGAGGGCGTCCACGGCCTCCTGGAGCATGCGCTTCTCGTTGTTCACGATGATCTCGGGCGCACCGAGGTCGAGAAGGCGCTTCAGTCGGTTGTTCCGGTTGATCACACGGCGGTACAGGTCGTTCAGGTCGGAGGTCGCGAAGCGGCCACCGTCCAGCTGCACCATCGGGCGGAGGTCCGGCGGGATGACCGGCACGCAGTCCAGGACCATGCCCTTGGGGCTGTTGCTGGTCTGCAGGAACGCGGAGACGACCTTCAGGCGCTTGAGCGCACGGGTCTTCTTCTGGCCCTTGCCGGTGCGGATGATCTCGCGGAGCTTCTCGGCCTCCTCGTCGAGGTCGAAGGACTCCAGGCGCTTCTGCAGCGCCGCGGCACCCATCGAGCCGTCGAAGTACGTGCCGAAGCGGTCGCGCAGCTCGCGGTAGAGCAGCTCGTCGCCCTCCAGGTCCTGGACCTTGAGGTTCTTGAAGCGGGTCCACACCTCGTCGAGGCGGTCGATCTCGCGCTGCGAACGGTCGCGCAGCTGCTTCATCTCACGCTCGGCGCCCTCGCGCACCTTGCGGCGCACGTCGGCCTTGGCACCCTCGGCCTCCAGCTCGGCCAGGTCGCTTTCCAGCTTCTTGGCGCGGGCCTCCAGGTCGGCGTCCCGGCGGTTCTCGACCTGCTGGCGCTCCACGGAGACATGCGCCTCCAGGGAGGGCAGGTCACGGGTACGACGCTCCTCGTCGACGAACGTGATCATGTACGCCGCGAAGTAGATGACCTTCTCAAGGTCCTTGGGAGCCAGGTCGAGCAGGTAGCCCAGCCGGCTCGGGACACCCTTGAAGTACCAGATGTGCGTGACGGGCGCGGCCAGCTCAATGTGGCCCATCCGCTCACGGCGCACCTTGGCGCGCGTGACCTCGACGCCACAGCGCTCGCAGATGATGCCCTTGAAGCGGACGCGCTTGTACTTGCCGCAGTAGCACTCCCAGTCCCGGGTGGGGCCGAAGATCTTCTCGCAGAAGAGCCCGTCCTTTTCCGGCTTGAGGGTGCGGTAGTTGATGGTCTCGGGCTTCTTGACCTCGCCGTGGCTCCACTGACGGATGTCGTCAGCGGTGGCCAGACCGATCCGGAGCTCGTCGAAGAAGTTGACGTCGAGCACTATGCGTCAATCCCTCTCAGGGTTGTGAGTCTTTGGTCTGAAACGGGGGCCTGGGGGTCGGCGGGGCCCTGATGGCTCAGGGCCCGCCGGACTCCCGTCAGACCTCTTCGACGCTGCTCGGCTCGCGCCGGGACAGGTCGATGCCGAGCTCCTCCGCAGCGCGGAAGACGTCCTCGTCGGTGTCACGCATCTCGATGGACATACCGTCGCTGGACAGCACCTCCACGTTCAGGCAGAGCGACTGCATCTCCTTGATGAGGACCTTGAAGGACTCGGGGATGCCGGGCTCGGGGATGTTCTCGCCCTTGACGATGGCCTCGTAGACCTTCACGCGGCCGGTGACGTCGTCGGACTTGATGGTCAGCAGCTCCTGGAGGGCGTAAGCGGCGCCGTACGCCTCCAGCGCCCACACCTCCATCTCGCCGAACCGCTGGCCACCGAACTGGGCCTTACCACCCAGCGGCTGCTGGGTGATCATCGAGTAGGGGCCGGTCGAACGGGCGTGCAGCTTGTCGTCGACCAGGTGGTGCAGCTTCAGGATGTACATGTAGCCGACCGAGATCGGGTCCGGGAACGGCTCACCGCTGCGGCCGTCGAACAGCCGCGCCTTGCCGGACGGGAGGACCAGGCGGTCGCCGTCGCGGTTCGGGATGGTGTGCTGCAGCAGACCCGCCAGCTCGTCCTCGCGGGCACCGTCGAAGACCGGGGTGGCGACGTTGGTGCGCGGGGCGACCTGGTCGGCACCGATGGCCTGGAGACGCTGGGCCCACTCGTCGGCGAGGCCGGAGACGTCCCAGCCGCGGCTGGCGAGCCAGCCGAGGTGGATCTCCAGGACCTGTCCCGGGTTCATTCGGGACGGGACGCCGAGCGGGTTGAGGATGATGTCGACCGGAGTTCCGTCCTCAAGGAACGGCATGTCCTCGATGGGAAGGATCTTCGAGATGACACCCTTGTTGCCGTGGCGGCCGGCGAGCTTGTCACCGTCGGTGATCTTGCGCTTCTGCGCGACGTAGACGCGGACCAGCTGGTTCACGCCCGGCGGCAGCTCGTCGCCCTCCTCGCGGTCGAAGACGCGCACGCCGATGACCTTGCCGGTCTCGCCGTGCGGCACCTTCAGCGAGGTGTCACGGACCTCACGGGCCTTCTCACCGAAGATCGCGCGCAGCAGCCGCTCCTCGGGGGTCAGCTCGGTCTCGCCCTTCGGGGTGACCTTGCCGACGAGGATGTCACCGGCGATGACCTCGGCGCCGATGCGGATGATGCCGCGCTCGTCGAGGTCGGCGAGGACCTCCTCGGAGACGTTCGGGATGTCCCGGGTGATCTCCTCCGGGCCGAGCTTGGTGTCACGGGCGTCGACCTCGTGCTCCTCGATGTGGATCGAGGAGAGGACGTCGTCCTGCACGAGGCGCTGCGACAGGATGATCGCGTCCTCGTAGTTGTGACCCTCCCACGGCATGAACGCCACGAGCAGGTTCTTGCCGAGCGCCATCTCGCCGTTCTGGGTGGCGGGACCGTCGGCGAGGACCTGGCCCTCGATGACCCGGTCGCCCTCCAGCACGATGACCTTCTGGTTGACCGAGGTGCCCTGGTTGGAACGGGCGAACTTGGCCAGCCGGTAGGTGATGTACGTGCCGTCGTCGTTGGCGGTGGTGATGTAGTCCGCGGAGACCTCCTGGACCACACCGGCCTTCTCGGCCTTGACCACGTCGCCGGCGTCGACCGCGGAGCGGTACTCCATGCCGGTGCCGACGAGCGGGGACTCGCTCTTGATCAGCGGCACGGCCTGGCGCATCATGTTCGCGCCCATGAGGGCACGGTTGGCGTCGTCGTGCTCAAGGAACGGGATCATGGCGGTCGCGACCGACACCATCTGGCGCGGCGAGACGTCCATGTAGTCCACGTCGTCACCGGCGACGTAGTCGACCTCGCCGCCACGGCGGCGGACGAGCACCCGGGCCTCGGAGAAACGCAGCTCGTCGGTGAGGCCGGCGTTTGCCTGCGCGATGACGAAGCGGTCCTCCTCGTCGGCGGTCAGGTAGTCCACCTCGTCGGTGACCTGGCCGTCGACGACCTTGCGGTACGGGGTCTCGACGAAACCGAACGCGTTGACCCGGCCGTAGGAGGCGAGCGAGCCGATCAGGCCGATGTTCGGGCCTTCGGGGGTCTCGATCGGGCACATGCGGCCGTAGTGCGACGGGTGCACGTCACGGACCTCGAAGCCGGCCCGCTCACGGGAGAGACCACCCGGGCCAAGAGCCGACAGACGGCGCTTGTGGGTGAGACCCGACAGCGGGTTGTTCTGGTCCATGAACTGGGACAGCTGGCTGGTGCCGAAGAACTCCTTGATGGAGGCGACGACAGGCCGGATGTTGATCAGGGTCTGCGGCGTGATCGCCTCGACGTCCTGGGTGGTCATACGCTCGCGGACGACGCGCTCCATACGGGCCAGACCGGTGCGGACCTGGTTCTGGATGAGCTCGCCGACGCTGCGCAGACGACGGTTGCCGAAGTGGTCGATGTCATCGGTCTCGACGACGATGGAGCCGCCGCTGTCGCCGACCGTCTCGGTCTCGCCGGCGTGCAGCTTCACCAGGTACTTGATCGTCGAGATGATGTCCTCGACGGTCAGGATGCCGGCGTCGAGCGGGGCGTCCGCGCCCAGCTTCTTGTTGACCTTGTAGCGGCCGACCTTGGCGAGGTCGTAGCGCTTCGGGTTGAAGTACAGGTTCTCCAGGAGCGTCTGCGCGGCCTCACGCGTGGGGGGCTCGCCCGGACGCAGCTTGCGGTAGATGTCGAGCAGCGCGTCGTCCTGGCCCTGGGTGTGGTCCTTCTCCAGGGTGGCGCGCATCGACTCGTACTCGCCGAACTCCTCAAGGATCTGCTCGGTCGTCCAGCCGAGCGCCTTGAGCAGCACGGTGACCGACTGCTTGCGCTTGCGGTCGATACGGACACCGACCATGTCGCGCTTGTCGATCTCCATCTCCAGCCAGGCACCCCGGGACGGGATGATCTTGGCGGAGAAGATGTCCTTGTCGGACGTCTTGTCGATCGAGGAGTCGAAGTAGACACCGGGCGAACGGACCAGCTGCGACACCACGACACGCTCGGTGCCGTTGATGACGAAGGTGCCCTTGTTCGTCATGAGCGGGAAGTCGCCCATGAAGACCGTCTGGGACTTGATCTCACCGGTCTCGTTGTTGGTGAACTCGGCCGTGACGAAGAGCGGGGCCGCGTACGTGAAGTCGCGCTCCTTGCACTCGTCGATGCTGTTCTTCGGCGGCTCGAAGCGGTGGTCGCGGAACGTCAGCGACATCGACCCGGAGAAGTCCTCGATCGGGGAGATCTCCTCGAAGATCTCCTCCAGACCGGACTTGGTGGGGACGTCCTGACCGGACTCCAGAGCCTCCTCGACCCGACTCTGCCAAGCGGTGTTCCCGAGCAGCCAGTCAAAGCTCTCGGTCTGCAGCGCGAGCAGGTTGGGAACCTCAAGAGGCTCCTTGATCTTTGCAAAAGAGATGCGCAGCGGGGCGGTGCTGGCGCCGTTGTTCATATTCGCGTTCGAGGCAGTGCGCGAGGCGGCCAAGAGGGGGTCCTTCCGAGGGCTCGGACTCACTACGCGCTCCCCGGTCCCTTCCCGGACACAGAGACAGAAACCCCAGTTCAGAGAGGCTCGGTCGTCGGCATTCGGGTGAGGGCAGACCCCTGGTGACGGGCAGGGGATAGTTAACAGGCAGCGCAAAGGGTCAGTGTAGCCACTTGGCACACTGATGTCCAGTCCCCATTTTCTGAGACCCTCGCCATCGTCAACGCCTGCGTCCTGCCTGCCCTCAACGCACGTTGATACTGCCCTCTTCGTCGCCGATCCATGCCTCGGATTCGGACCGTTCTGGCGACGCGTCCTGAGAATTGCGCGCTGCGTGCGGTTCGTCAAGGCCCCGCTGCGCAAACCCGGTGCGCCGGAGACACGACGAAGATCACCATACCCCCCGCCGTCACGGGTGCAAGGCAACCGTGGTCGGCCTTCCGGGAACGCCGAAGAGCGACCACCCGGATGGATGATCGCTCTTCGCGGTCTGCGCGTTACAGCCCCGGGGGACGTGTTTCAGCGCACAGAGGTCTGCTCGACCTCAGGGGCCTTACTTGACCTCGACGGAGGCGCCGGCGCCCTTGAGGGACTCGGCGGCCTTCTCGGCGGCGTCCTTGGCGACCTTCTCCAGGACGGGCTTCGGGGCGCCGTCCACCAGGTCCTTGGCCTCCTTCAGACCGAGGGAGGTCAGCTCGCGCACGACCTTGATGACCTGGATCTTCTTGTCGCCGGCACCGGTGAGGATGACGTCGAACTCGTCCTTCTCCTCGACGGCCTCGGCGGGGGCGGCCGGACCGGCCGGGCCCGCGACGGCAACCGCGGCGGCGGCGGTGACGTCGAACTTCTCCTCGAACGCCTTCACGAACTCGGAGAGCTGGATCAGGGTCATGGTCTCGAACTCGGCGAGCAGTTCTTCCTGGGTGAGAGCCACGATGGCTTTCCTTCCACTAAATCGGCGGGTGCCGGATGTACATGTCTGGCGGGCGTACGTTCGGCCCGCTACGACCGCTCCCTCGGCGCCGTGCCTCGGGCACTGGCTTCAGGCGGCGGTCATTTCGCGAGCCGAGTTACTCGGCACCGCCCTGCTCGTCCTGCTTGGCGCGAAGCGCGTCCACGGTGCGGACGAGCTTCGACGGGAGCGCCTGGAAGACCTGAGCAGCCTGCGTCTGCTTGCCCTTCAGGGCGCCCGCCAGCTTGGCGAGCAGAACCTCGCGGGACTCAAGGTCCGCAAGCTTCTTGATCTCGTCGGCGGACAGCGCCTTGCCGTCAAGGACACCGCCCTTGATGACGAGGTTCGGGTTGTCCTTGGCGAAGTCACGAAGACCCTTCGCCGACTCCACCGGGTCACCGGTGACGAAGGCGACCGCCGTCGGACCGTTGAACAGGTCGTCGAGCGTCGTGATCCCGGCCTCGTTGGCCGCAATCTTGGTCAGCGTGTTCTTCACCACGGCGTACTGGGCGTTCTCACCGAGCGACCGGCGCAGCGTCTTGAGCTGCGCCACGGTGAGACCCCGGTACTCGGTCAGCACGGCGGCGTTCGAGCTGCGGAACTGCTCCGTCAGCTCGGCTACCGCGGCAGCCTTGTCGGGCCTTGCCATAGAGCGTCGGCCTCCTTCCGGGTGATGAGGACCGCTCAGAAGGGGCTGGGGAAACGAAACGCCCCGGCGCAGGCGCACGGGGCGTAGCTCGACCGAAGTCACACACGCGATGCGCGCGTCTCCGGGAGCACTTCCACAGTCACCTGCGCGGGTCGTCCGCGGTTCAGCGGATCCTTCGGCCACCGCACGCTCTTGCGAGCACACGGCAACGACCAGCGGTCTTTGGCTTCGTTAGGAGAGTACGGGACCGATGCACTGTCAAGCAAATCGGCCCCGCCCGGGCGGCTGAAGGGGGGCGGCTCAGGAGGTCAGCCCGCTCGCGCCCTGCCTCTTGAGCAGCGTCTCGAAGTCCGCGGTGTCGCCGGCCGGGGGTTGCTGCGCGCTGACCTTCACGCCGTAGTCGCTGTAGTGCGCGGTCTGGGTCATCGTGCCCGTCGCCGTGTCGGCCTTCTCGGTCTTCTTGACCAGCAGGTTGCGGTCGTTGACCCAGATGTCGACGGTCTCGGTGCTGACGCCGGCCTGGGTGAGCTGCTTCTTCAGACCGGCCAGCTGGCTCGCCGTGAGGCTGCTGTTCCGCCCGGCCAGGTCGGCCACGTTCACCGTGCCCGTGTAGTGGGTGGTGGCCTGGCCGTCGACCTTCTCCTCGCCGGCCTTCCGCACGTCGCCGGCGGCCAGCAGCATCTGTACCGACTTGTTGGGCGTGGTGTTCTGCATCTGGTCCTGGAGCAGCGCGCCGGACCCGCCGGCGAGCGAGGACAGGTCGCCGTACCCGTACCGGATCCAGTGCCTGCCGCCCGTCTGCGCGGCGAACGTGTCGCTCATCCTCGCGTAGTAGGCGTCGGGCAGATAGCGGGCCTCCATCGACGTCGTGCCGAGCCGGCGCATCAGCTCGGCCGTGCTGCCGCCGGTGTAGGTGATGGTGACCGTGCCGGTGATGCCGGCGTCCCAGGCGAGGCTGCCGTGCGTGGTCATGGACAGCAGGGATCCCATGGTCGTGGTGGAGCGGACCCGGGCGGAGTCGGCGCTGTTCGTGGACTTCTCCGCGGAGCGCAGCGCGGCGACGGGACTGACCCGGGTCGCGGCGCGGGCGCCGGCCCGGTCCTCCTTGCCGGAGCTCTGCGAGGCCCCGGCGGAGCAGGCGGCCACCCCGGTCAGCGCGGCCACCACCGCGATCGAGACGGCCGTACGACGCGCTCCCCGGCTCTTCATCCCGCCTCACCCCCCGTGAAGGTCCCGTCTCCCTCGACGCTAACCCAGGGCACTGACAGGGCGCCGGAAGTCGCACGAACAACAGGACGGGCCCCACAGCCTTTCGGCTGCGAGGCCCGTCCTGGTGGTGTCGCGTCCCTGACGCGGCTACCGGACCGAGCGCGTGGCTCAGACGGCGGCCGGGTCCTCCTCGACGAGGAGGTTGCGGGTGCGGTTCGGGTCGACCGGGATGCCGGGGCCCATGGTGGTGCTGACCGCGGCCTTCTTGATGTAGCGGCCCTTGGCGGCGGACGGCTTCAGACGGAGGATCTCCTCCAGCGCCGCGCCGTAGTTCTCCACCAGCTTGTCGTCCTCGAAGGACGTCTTGCCGATGATGAAGTGCAGGTTCGAGTGCTTGTCGACGCGGAACTCGATCTTGCCGCCCTTGATCTCGGTCACAGCCTTGGCGGTGTCCGGGGTCACGGTGCCGGTCTTCGGGTTCGGCATCAGACCACGCGGGCCGAGGACGCGGCCGAGGCGGCCGACCTTGCCCATGAGGTCCGGGGTGGCGACGACGGCGTCGAAGTCCAGACGGCCCTTCGCCACCTCGTCGATCAGCTCGTCGGCGCCGACGATGTCGGCGCCCGCGGCACGCGCGGCCTCGGCACGGTCACCGGTCGCGAAGACCAGGACCCGGGCGGTCTTACCGGTGCCGTGCGGGAGGTTCACGGTGCCACGGACCATCTGGTCGGCCTTGCGCGGGTCGACACCCAGGCGGAAGGCGACCTCGACGGTGCCGTCGAACTTGGTCGTGGAGGTCTCCTTGGCGAGACGGACGGCTTCGAGCGGGGCGTACAGCTTCTCCCGGTCGATCTTCTCGTCCGCAGCGCGAAGGGCCTTGCTGCGCTTGCTCACAACTTGCTCCTGTGTGTTCTGAAGGAGTCGTGGTGTACGGGCCGAGCAGGCCCTACCACGGTGGTTCTACGAAGGTGGGGTTCAGCCCTCGACCGTGATGCCCATGGAGCGGGCGGTGCCGGCGATGATCTTCGACGCGGCGTCCAGGTCGTTGGCGTTCAGGTCGGGAAGCTTGGTCTGGGCGATCTCGCGGACCTGCGCCTCGGTGATCTTGGCGACCTTGGTCTTGTGCGGCTCGCCGGAACCCTTCTCGACACCAGCGGCCTTGAGGATCATCTTCGCGGCCGGCGGGGTCTTGGTGATGAAGGTGAAGGAGCGGTCCTCGTAGACCGTGATCTCGACCGGGATGACCCAACCGCGCTGCGACTCGGTCGCGGCGTTGTAGGCCTTGCAGAACTCCATGATGTTGACGCCGTGCTGGCCGAGCGCGGGGCCGACCGGCGGGGCCGGGTTCGCCGCACCGGCGTTGATCTGGAGCTTGATGAGCCCCGTGACCTTCTTCTTCTTGGGAGGCATAGCTCTCCGGGTCCTTTCATTTCGGGTCCTGCCTGCGCGAGGGGACCAACCCGAACGCAGGCATACCGCACAACGATAACGGGTATAGATGCGCGGCCAAAAACCGAGCAGGTCAGGGGCCAAGGAAAGGCGCCTGACCTGGCACGGACGTCCACTCGGGCGCCCCGAAAGGGGCGCGGGGTCGTGGTGAACCAGCGGCTGCCGCCGCGCGGGCCCGACCAGCCCCCACCGGCCCGCAGCTGAGGTGCTACCGCTAGTTCTTCTGAATCTGGTCGAACGAAAGCTCCACCGGCGTCTCACGCCCGAAGATCTCCACCAGACCCTTGACCTTCTTGGAGTCCGGGTTGATCTCGTTGATCGTCGCCTGCAGCGTGGCGAACGGACCGTCGGTCACCGTCACCGAGTCGCCCACCTCGAAGTCCAGCACCTGGACCTCGACCTTGCGCTGCGGCGCCGGCTTGCCCTCGGCCTCCGCCGCCTCGCGTGCCGCCTTCTCCTCGGCCTCCGGCGCGAGCATCTTGACGATCTCGTCCAGGGTCAGCGGGTAGGGGTCGTACGCGTTGCCGACGAAGCCGGTGACGCCGGGGGTGTTGCGGACGACACCCCACGACTCGTTGGTCAGGTCCATCCGGACGAGCACGTAACCCGGCAGCTTGTTCTGCTTGATGGTCTTGCGGTCGCCGTTCTTGATCTGGACGACCTCTTCCTGCGGCACCTCGGCCTGGAAGATGTAGTCCTCGACGTTCAGCGAGACGGCGCGCTGCTCCAGGTTGGTCTTCACGCGGTTCTCGTAGCCGGCGTAGGTGTGGATGACGTACCACTCGCCGGGGAGCACGCGCAGCTCCTCGCGCAGCGCCTGGACGGGGTCGACCGGCTCGGCCGGCTCTTCCTCGACGGCCTCTTCGAGCTCTTCGGCTTCGTCGGCGTCCTCGTCGTCCGCCTCGTCCTCGTCCTCGACGTGGACCGCGGTCTCCTCGGCCGGCTCCCCCAGTTCGGCCTCGGCAGCCTCGAACTCGTCCTGCTCGTCCGCGCCCTCGACGATGTCCAGCTCGTCCTCGACGGCCTCTTCGGGCTCGACGGCGTCGTTCAGGTTCGGGTCAGACACGATGGCTGCTTCTTCCTGGATACATAGGGGTGGAACATGCGAAAACGGGCGCCGGTACCACGGCGCCCTTCGCTCTGTGCTCAGCCGAAGACGTACTTGGCCGCGTGGTTGAGCCCATAGTCAATCACGGTCACCAGAGCGATCATGATGGCGACGAAGAAGATCACCACGGTGGTGTACGACGTCAGCTGGTTTCGAGTCGGCCAGACCACCTTGCGGAGCTCCGCGATGATCTGGCGGTAGAAGGTGGCGAGGCGCTTCAGCGGGCCCTTCTTGGCACGCTTGCCGCCCTTGCGGCCCTTCTTGGACTCCTGCACCTCATCGGCATCAGGCGTGTCGATGGAGCCCACGGCGTCCGTCATTCGTCCTCACCTGGTCCCGGGTCATGGCCGTGCCGCGCCCGGTTTCTGGAGCCGCACGGCGGTGCAATGCTTGTACGTACATGCGCACACATCCTGGCGGTGTGTGTAGCAGGGCCGGAGGGACTTGAACCCCCAACCGCCGGTTTTGGAGACCGGTGCTCTACCAATTGAGCTACGACCCTTTGTGTGTCCCCCAACGTACCGCATCCGGCCGGGTGCTCGGTGTGCACCCGCTCAGGCACGGCTGTCGAAGGCCAACGAGGTGAGAGTGTACGTGGTCCGCGGCGCCGCGTCGAACAGAAAGTGGCAAGCCCGGGGGGCCGTACGGAAGATCGTCCTGGCCGGGGGCCGGATCCGCACGCCTGTTCATGGTTCGGCCCGAAGTTGTTCAGTCCGTGAAACCGGCGTGCCGGGCAGGTTTCCGGTCTGAAACGATGGGCCCCATGAGCGCTGCAACCCCTCCCACCGAGCGCCGGGTCTCCGCCCGAGTCGGCGCGATCTCCGAGTCCGCCACCCTCGCCGTGGACGCCAAGGCCAAGGCCCTCAAGGCCGCCGGGCGCCCGGTGATCGGCTTCGGCGCCGGTGAGCCCGACTTCCCGACGCCGGACTACATCGTCGAGGCCGCCATCGAGGCCTGCAAGAACCCGAAGTACCACCGCTACACCCCGGCCGGCGGTCTGCCCGAGCTGAAGGCCGCGATCGCCGCGAAGACGCTGCGCGACTCCGGCTACGAGGTCGACGCCTCCCAGGTCCTCGTCACCAACGGCGGCAAGCAGGCCATCTACGAGGCCTTCGCCGCGGTCCTCGACCCGGGCGACGAGGTCATCGTCCCCGCCCCGTACTGGACGACGTATCCGGAGTCCATCCGTCTCGCCGGCGGTGTCCCGGTCGAGGTCGTCGCGGACGAGACCACCGGCTACCGCGTCTCGGTGGAGCAGCTGGAGGCGGCCCGCACCGAGAAGACGAAGGTCGTCCTCTTCGTCTCCCCGTCCAACCCGACCGGCGCGGTCTACAGCGAGGCCGAGACCGAGGCGATCGGCCGCTGGGCCGTGGAGCACGGTCTGTGGGTCCTCACGGACGAGATCTACGAGCACCTGGTCTACGGGGACGCGAAGTTCACCTCGCTGCCGGCGATCCTGCCCGAGCTGCGCGACAAGTGCATCGTGGTCAACGGCGTGGCGAAGACGTACGCCATGACCGGCTGGCGGGTCGGCTGGGTCATCGGCCCCAAGGACGTCGTGAAGGCGGCCACGAACCTCCAGTCGCACGCCACGTCCAACGTCTCCAACGTGGCGCAGGTCGCCGCCCTGGCCGCCGTCACCGGCGACCTGGAGGCCGTGGCGACGATGCGCGAGGCCTTCGACCGGCGCCGCCAGACGATCGTGCGGATGCTCAACGAGATCGACGGCGTGCTCTGCCCCGAGCCCGAGGGCGCCTTCTACGCCTACCCGTCGGTCAAGGCACTGCTCGGCAAGGAGATCCGCGGCAAGCGCCCGCAGGACTCGGTCGAGCTGGCCGCGCTGATCCTGGAGGAGGCCGAGGTCGCGGTCGTCCCCGGCGAGGCCTTCGGCACGCCCGGCTACCTGCGTCTGTCGTACGCGCTCGGTGACGAGGACCTCGTCGAGGGCGTGAGCCGGATGCAGAAGCTGCTGGCCGAGGCGAAGGACTGACGCCTTTTCGCGCTCCACGCGCGCGTGCGGGCCGTCTCCCTCCGGGGAGGCGGCCCGTTCTCGTGCACCCGCTCGCCCGTGCGAGCAAGGCCACTAACGGGGAATCCGCTTCCGGTACGACAGGTACGTACGGCAGGATCCTGGAATGGAGCACGTACGTGATGTCTCTGAGCTGCCGAAAGCTCATCTGCATCTGCACTTCACCGGTTCGATGCGGCCGGCAACCGTCCTGGAACTGGCCGACAAGTACGGCGTACGCCTTCCCGAGGCGCTGACCGACGCCCTGACCAGCGGCGAACCACCGAGACTGCGGGCCACCGACGAGCGGGGCTGGTTCCGCTTCCAGCGGCTGTACGACGCTGCGCGCTCCTGCCTCAGGGAGCCCGACGACATCCGGCGGCTGGTCAGGGAGGCGGCCGAGGAGGACGTGAAGGACGGCTCGGGCTGGCTGGAGATCCAGGTGGACCCGACGTCGTACGCCCCGCGTCTGGGCGGTCTGATCCCGGCCCTGGAGATCATCCTGGACGCGGTGGAGACGACCTCCCGGGAGACCGGCCTCGGCATGCGCGTCCTGGTGGCCGCGAACCGCATGAAGCACCCTCTGGACGCGCGCACGCTCGCCCGCCTCGCGGTGCGGTACGCGGACCGCGGCGTGGTCGGCTTCGGCCTCTCGAACGACGAGCGGCGGGGCATGGCGCGGGACTTCGACCGGGCGTTCCACATCGCGCGCGAGGGCGGCCTGCTGGCGGCCCCGCACGGCGGCGAGCTGACCGGCCCGGCGTCGGTCCGGGACTGTTTGGACGACCTGCACGCCTCCCGGATCGGGCACGGCGTGCGCGCGGCGGAGGACCCGAGGCTGCTCAAGCGCCTGGCGGACCGGGAGATCACCTGCGAGGTGTGCCCGGCCTCCAACGTGGCCCTGGGCGTCTACGAGAAGCCCGAGGACGTGCCGCTGCGCACCCTCTTCGAGGCGGGCGTCCCGATGGCCCTGGGCGCCGACGACCCGCTCCTGTTCGGCTCCCGGCTGGCGGCGCAGTACGACATCGCGCGCGTGCACCACGCCTTCACGGACGCCGAGCTGGCCGAACTGGCCCGCCAGTCGGTCCGGGGCTCGGCGGCGCCGCAGGACGTGAAGGCCAAGCTCCTGGCGGACATCGACGCCTGGCTGGTCGCCCCGGTGGCCTGATACCCGCTCACGGGCGGGCGGGCTCCTCGGCGACGGCCAGCCCGCCCAGCAGGGTGCGGGCGACACGGGCGGCGAACGTGTCGACCGGCGGGCGTTCGCCGGTCGGGGTCGCGTCGTAGGCGAAGACGCGCTGGACGCAGGCGCCGAGCAGCAGGGTGGCGGCCGCGGTGGTGTCGGCGTCGGGGCGGATCCGGCCGGCCGCCTTCTCGGCGCGCAGGTAGGCGCCGAGGGCTCTCATCGGCACGTGCGGTCCCGCGCCGATGGTGCGGAGTGTGTCGTCGAGCTTCCGCTTGAGCTGGTGTTCGGCGTACAGGGACGCGGTGATCGGGAAGCTCTCCTCGTAGAAGAGGGCGGCCTGACGGGCGATCCGAGTGAGGTTGTCCTCAAGGCTGCCGCGGCCGGGTTCGACGGTGAGCTCGCCGAGGAGCGGGAGAAGCCGCGGCAGCCGCTCGGTGAGCACGTGCACGAACAGCTCTTCCTTGCTGGGGAAGTACTTGTAGAGGGCCGCCTCGGAGCAGCCGGCCGCCCTGGCGATCTCCTTGGTGGTGGCACGGGCGAGCCCGACGGTGCGCATCAGCTCGTGGGCGGCGTCGAGGATGCGGACGCGGGCCGGTTTCTGCTCCATGGCATCCAAGGATCACATGTCCCTTCCAGCGGATTCGCGGGACTTCTTCGAAGGCCCTTGACGGGTGAGTGAGTGCTTACCCACTCTAGAGGAGGCAGGGGTGAGTGAATACTCACCCACCACACACGTGCTGTGCGGGAACGGATAACGGGAGCAGTCATGAATCTCACTGTGTTCGGAGCGACCGGCGGCATCGGCCGGGAGATCGTCCGTCAGGCGCTGGCGTCCGGCCACCGGGTCACGGCGGTCGTCCGCGACCCCGCCCGGCTGACCGTGACCGGCGCGGGCCTGGAGGTGGTCCGCGCGGACCTCACGGACTCCGAGGTGATCCGCCCGGCGGTGACCGGCCGGGACGCGGTCCTGTCCGGCCTGGGCCCGCGCCGCCGGGGGGACGCCGGCGTCGCGGCCCGTCTGACCCGCACGGTCCTGGCCGCCATGGAGGCGGAGGGCGTACGACGGCTGGTGGTGGTCAGCGCCGCGCCGGTGGGCCCGGAACCGGACGACGGCCTCCTGGACCGCACCGCGCGCGGTCTGGTCGCCACCATCCTCAAACCCGTCTACGACGATCTGCGCGAGATGGAGGCCGAACTGTCCCGCAGCGGCACCAACTGGACCTCCGTACGCCCGCCGCGCCTCCAGGACAAGCCGCTGACCGGCACCTACCGCACGGTGGTGGGCGGCTTCCCGCCCAAGGGCCGCTTCATCTCCCGGGCGGACGTGGCCCACGCGATGCTGGCGATGACCGAGGACGCGGGGACGGTGAAGCAGGGGGTGGGCGTGGCGTACTGAGCCCGTGGCGAACCGGAGGCGGACGTCTGCCTCTAGAGGCTCACGCCGACGGTCACCGGCTCGTTGACCAGGGTCACGCCGAAGGCCTCCCGGACCCCGGCGACGACCTCCCGGGCCAGTTCCAGCAGATCCTCCGTCGTGGCCCCGCCCCGGTTGGTCAGCGCCAGCGTGTGTTTCGTGGAGATCCGGGCCGCGCCGCTGCCGTACCCCTTGGCGAACCCGGCCTTGTCGATCAGCCAGGCCGCCGAGGTCTTGGTACGCCCGTCCCCCGCGGGGTAGGCCGGCGGCTGGGCGGTGTCGCCCAGCCGCTCCCGCACGCGCGCGTGGAAGGCGGCGAACTGCTCGTCCGTGAGGATCGGGTTGGTGAAGAAGGACCCCGCCGACCAGGTGTCGTGGTCCTCGGGATCGAGCACCATCCCCTTCCCGGCACGCAGCTTGAGCACGGCCTCGCGGGCGTCGGCGAGCGGCACCCGGTCCCCCGGCTCCACCCCGAGTGTCCGCGCGGCCTCCGCGTACCGCACCGGCGCCGACAGCCCGCCGGCGTCCTCCAGCGCGAACCGGACGCGCAGGACGACGTAGCGCTCGGGGTCGGCCTTGAACCGGCTGTGCCGGTACGAGAACGCGCATTCCTCATCGGTCAGCGTCACCGTCTCGCCGGACCGCCGGTCGTACGCGACGACCTCGGTGACGGTCGAGGAGACCTCCTGCCCGTACGCACCCACGTTCTGGATGGGTGTGGCTCCGGCGGATCCCGGGATCCCGGCGAGGCACTCGATGCCCGCGAGGCCCGCCTCGACGGTGCGGGCGACCGCGTCGGTCCACACCTCGCCGGCCGCCAGCTCCAGCGTCGTGCCGCGCAGTTCGAAGCCGGTGGTGGCGATGCGCAGGGCGGTGCCGTCGAAGCCCTTGTCGCCGATGACCAGGTTGGATCCGCCGCCGATGACCAGCAGCGGGGTCCCGCTGTCGTCGGCCGCGCGGACGGCGGCGACCACCTCGGCGTCGGTGGTCGCGGTGGCCAGCCGGTGGGCGGGGCCGCCGAGCCGGAAGGTGGTGAGGGGGGCGAGGGGGGCGTCGTGGAGTTCCTGCACGGGCCCAAGACTACGAGACGCCGCCGGCAGTCCGGCCGCCCCGAGCGGCACGCGCGCGTGAGGCCCCGTCCGCACCGGGAACGGGGCCTCACGCGTGCGTGCCGTCGGCGGTCGTCAGCCGCCGACGGTCCCCAGCGCCGGGGCCGGCTCCCCGTCGGCGACCAGCCGTGCGGCGCGCCGCCGGCCGGGTATGACCAGGGCGGCGATCCCCGCGAGGGCCACCACGGCCGCGCCGGTGACCAGGGCGGGGCGCAGTCCGTCCACGAAGCTCTGGGCGCTCTCGTAGCCGCCCTGGGCGGAGAAGATGGACGACATGACCGCGACACCGAGTGCGCCGCCGACCTCGCGCAGCGCGTTGTTGGCGCCGGAGGCGATGCCCTGTTCCCGCGGGCGCACGGCGGACATCACCAGGTTGGCGGCCGGGGCGAAGTACAGGGCCATGCCGGTGCCGCTGATGATCAGACCGGGTAGCTGGGCGGCGTAGGAGGCGTCGGCGGTGACGACGGAGGCCAGACAGCCGAGCCCGGCGGCCTGCAGGAAGAGCCCGGCCGCGACGACCGGGCGGCCGCCGATCCGGTCGGACAGGATGCCCGCGATCGGCGCGACGATCATCGGCATGCCGGTCCAGGGCAGCATCCTGAGGCCCGCCTCGGTGGGCGAGTAACCGAGCACGCCCTGCATGTACTGGCTGAGCAGGAAGATCGACCCGAACATCCCGAGGAACATCAGCAGGCTGGCCGCGTTGATCCCGGCGAAGGCGCGGGAGCGGAAGAGCCGCATCGGCAGCATGGGGTTCTTGGCGCGGCTGCCGTGGACGACGAAGCCGACGAGCAGGGCGGCGCCCGCGAACAGCCCGGTGAGCACGAACGGGCCGGTCCAGCCGTCGGCGGGGCCGCGCACCAGGCCGTAGACGATCCCGAAGAGGCCGCCGCTGGCGAGCAGGGTGCCGGGGACGTCGAGCGGGGCGCCGGTGCCGTACGACTCGGCGAGGCGGAGGCGGGCGAGCGGCAGCAGGGCGAGGCCGAGCGGCACGTTCAGCCAGAAGATCCAATGCCAGGACACGTGTTCGGTGAGACTGCCGCCGATGAGCGGCCCGGAGGCGACCGCGAGCCCGTTGACGGCCCCCCAGATGCCGTACGCCATCCCGCGCCTGGCCTCGGGCACGGCCGCCGTCAGCAGGGTGAGGGTGAGCGGCATCATGATCGCCGCGCCGACGCCCTGCACCGCGCGGGCGGCGATCAGGGAGTCGATGCCGGGCGCCATGGCCGCGGCGGCGGAGGCGCCCGTGAAGACGGTGAGCCCGGCGAGGAAGAGCCGGCGCCGGCCGAAGCGGTCGCCGAGGGCGGCGCCGAACATCAGCAGGACGGCGAAGGTGAGCGTGTAGGCGCTCACGGTCCATTCGAGGTCGTCCAGGGCTCCGCCGAGGTCCTTGCGGATGGACGGCAGGGCGGTGGTGACGACGAGGTTGTCGAGGGCCGCCATGAATCCGGCGACGCTGGTGATGACGAGCGCCCATCCGGCGCCCCCGCGACGTGCGGTCTGTTGTGACATCGCTCCCCCAGAGCGTGAATGAATATAGTTAGCAATCACTAAGTTTCTGGCTCATGAAAAGGCCAGGGCAGGAGACGGCGGCCCGCCCCGTCACCCGTCACACTTCTCCAGCCGCCCGGTGGCCCCGGCGTCCGGGTACATCCCCTGCCAGACCCGGTGCCCAGGCGGAAACCCCATGGCCGCGTAGGTGTTGATGAGCATCCCTTTGGCCAGGAAGGTCGTGGTGCGGTCGACGTCCGCCCCCGAGAGCAGATGGACGGTGTCCCACAGCCGCCCCCAGCCGGCACGCACGAGCTCGCCGAACTCGCGCTCACCCTCCGCCTCGGCGGCCGCGACCGTGATGTACGTCTGCATCTGCATCTGGAGACGCTCCGGCCGCTCCTGGATGAGCCGCACATACGCGTCACCCATGGCATGCAGGGCCTCTTCGCCCCGCAACCCCTCGGCCACCTCCTCGAAGAGCTCGCGCATCTCGTCGATGCAGCGCTGCGAGGCGGCGGCGAAGATCGCCTTCTTGCCAGGAAAGAGCCGGAAGAGGTACGGCTGCGAGACTCCGACCCGCTTGGCGATCGCCTCGGTGGAGGTGCCGTAGTAGCCCTTCTGCGAGAACTCCGCGATCGCCGCGCGGACGACGCTCTCGCGTCGCTCCTCTGCACTCATCCTGACCATGCGAGAAAGTTAGTACTCAATCACTAACTAAGTCAAGGGAGTCCGGAACGCTGCACCACGGGCGGGCACATACGCGTAAGGGGCGCCCTGCAATAGAGGACGCCCCTTACCGGCTCGTCGGGCTCAGCCCAGCCGTACGACCGCCCGCGACATGCCCAGCACCTTCTGCCCGGCGCTCATCGCCGTCAGGTCGACGCGCACGGTGTTGTCGTCGAGTTTGGCCGCGACCTTGCCGCTGACCTCGATCAGGGCGCCCTGGTCGTCGTTCGGGACGACGACGGGCTTGGTGAAGCGAACACCGTAGTCGACGACCGCACCGGGGTCGCCGGTCCAGTCGGTGACCACACGGATCGCCTCGGCCATGGTGAACATGCCGTGCGCGATGACGTCCGGCAGGCCGACCTCCTTGGCGAACTTCTCGTTCCAGTGGATCGGGTTGAAGTCCCCGGAGGCGCCCGCGTACCGCACCAGCGTGGCGCGGGTCACGGGGAAGGTCCGCGTCGGCAGTTCGGTGCCGACCTCGACGTCCTCGTACGCGATCTTCGACGTCATCGGATCCTCACGCCTCGCCTTCTTCGGTGTCCGCCGCGCGGGCCACCAGCTTGGTCAGGGCGCTCACCACGAGCTCACCCGCCTCGTCGTGCACATCGCCGCGGATGTCGATGACGTCGTTGCCGGCGAGGGACTTGATGGCCTCGATGGTCGAGGTCACGGTCAGCCGGTCGCCGGCGCGCACCGGTCGCCGGTAGGCGAACTTCTGGTCGCCGTGCACCACCCGGCTGTAGTCCAGGCCGAGCTGCGGGTCCTCGACGACGTGTCCGGCGGCGCGGAAAGTGATCGAGAAGACAAAGGTCGGCGGCGCGATCACATCGGAATAGCCGAGCGCCTTGGCGGCCTCCGGGTCCGTGTACACGGCGTTGGTGTCGCCCACCGCCTCGGCGAACTCACGGATCTTCTCCCGGCCCACCTCGTAGGGCTCGGTGGGTGGGTAGGTCCGTCCCACGAAGGACTGGTCGAGCGCCATTGGCCCGGCACCTCCTGATGTCTGCTGTGATGCCCCACAAACTAGCGGGAAAGCCGTCCCCCGAAACGCCGTGAGGCCGCCCCCGGGTGGGGACGGCCTCACGGACGAGCCTGTTTGTTATCGCGTCTCGCGGTGCGCGGTGTGCGCGTTGCAACGCGGGCAGTGCTTCTTCATCTCAAGACGGTCCGGGTTGTTACGCCGGTTCTTCTTGGTGATGTAGTTCCGCTCCTTGCACTCCACGCAGGCCAGCGTGATCTTCGGGCGGACGTCGGTGGCAGCCACGTGAGTGCTCCTTGACGAACGGATGGGATGGTTTAACGCATAAAAGAGTAGCCGATCGAAGGACCGACCCCGCAATCGGCTACTGTCAGTAGCGGTGACCGGACTTGAACCGGTGACACAGCGATTATGAGCCGCTTGCTCTACCGACTGAGCTACACCGCTTTGATGAGATCAGCCCCGCCTCGCGGCGGGACCTCTCACACCAGAGCCCCAATACGGAATCGAACCGTAGACCTTCTCCTTACCATGGAGACGCTCTGCCGACTGAGCTATTGGGGCGAGCGATGAAGACATTACACGCTCGGCCGCCGTTCACCCAAATCCGTTTCCCGCCGCCCTCCCGGCCCCTTCCACGCGGCTCACGACAGCCTCCCGGGCCCCTTCCGGCACTCTCCACGCGCGCGTGCCGAACCGTTCCCCGCAGGTCCGACGGCTCCGGTACGACTATTGCGCTCCTCCCCGCCCCACGCGGCTCGCCGCCCTAGGCTCGACTCACTCTGCGTGATCTTGAGTCCCATGCCTGGACCGACCCTCATGGAGCGCGATGCCCGACAGCCAGCCGCAGCCGCCCTCGTCGTCGTCCAACCCGCAGGGTTCTTCGGGCTCCTCCGACCCGGCCGCGCTCCTGCTGTCCGGCGCCCGGCTCACCGACGGCCGGACCGTGGACGTACGGCTGGGCTGCGGGCGCATCGAGGCGGTGGGTACGGCCGGCAGCCTGGCGCCGGGCCCGGCCCGCGCGGGCGGCACGCGCGTGGACCTGACCGGCTACCTCCTCCTCCCGGCCCCTGCCGAACCGCACGCCCACGGCGACACCGCCCTCTCGGCCGAACACGGCGGCCCCGTCTCGTACGAACCCGAGGACGTCCAGCGCCGCGCCACCGAAGCGGCCCTGCTGCAGCTCGGGCACGGCGCGACCGCGGTACGCGCACACGTGCGCGTTGGCGACGTCCAAGGCCTCGGCGCCCTCGCCGCCGTCCTGCAGGCGCGCCGCTCACTGCGCGGGCTCGCGGAGCTCACGGCGGTCGCGATGCCGCGGGTCCTGACCGGGATCGCCGGCGCCGACGGGCTCGCCATACTGCGGGACGCCGCGAAGATGGGCGCGTCCGTGGTGGGCGGCTGCCCGGACCTGGACCCCGATCCCGCGGGCTACGCGGAGGCGGTCCTGGAGGTGGCCTCCGAACACGGCTGCCCGGTCGACCTGCACACGGACGCCACCGACCCGGCCCGGCTGGCCAGGCTCGCGGCGATGGCGGGCGGCATGCGCCCCGGCGTGACCCTCGGCCCGTGCGCCGGGCTCGCGCGCCTGCCCGCCGAGGTTGCCGCGCGGATCGCGGACCGGCTCGCCGCCGCCGGCGTCACGGTGGTGTGCCTGCCCCAGGGCGGCTGCGGCTCCGTCGACCGCCGCGGCACGGCTCCGGTACGGCTGCTGCGCGCGGCCGGGGTGCGGGTCGCCGCAGGCAGCGGCGCCCTGCGCGACCTGTCGAACCCCGTCGGCCGCGGTGACCCCCTGGAGGCGGCCTACCTCCTGGCCTCCCGCCACGGCCTGCGCCCCGAGGACGCCTACGACACCGTGAGCGCCGCCTCCCGCGCCGCCCTCGGCCTCGCCGAGGTCCGCGTCGAGGCCGGTTTCCCCGCCGAGCTCCTCGCCGTACGCGGCGACCACCTGGCCGGCGCGCTCTCCCTCGCCTACAGCCGGATCGTGGTGCACCGGGGGCGCGTGGTGGCACGCACGAGCGCGGTCCGCGAGTACTGCAACTCGGCGGTGTCGGCCGAACTGGGGCTGCCGCGGCAGGGACGAGGGGAGGTGTCCTGAGCGGTACGGGCGCGTGGCGGAGGCGCGGGCGCCGGCGGGCAGGCGGGGGCGCGGGAGCGCGCGGCAGGAGTGCGGCGTCCGCCCCCGGAAAGCCCGAACCGGACCGGCCCGCCCGGTGGAACACCACGTGCGTGTGGGGCGCATGAAGTCGTGCGGCGGATGCGGGGCTTCGGGCGTACGGTCTGAGACATGCGCATTGTCATCGCTGGTGGTCATGGTCAGATCGCGTTGCGGCTGGAGCGGCTGCTCTCCGCGCGCGGGGACGAGGTCGCAGGGATCATCCGGAAGGCCGAGCAGGGCGACGACCTGCGGGCGGCCGGTGCCGAACCGGTGCTGCTTGACCTGGAGTCGGCCTCTGTCGAGGAGGTCGCGGCGCATCTGCGGGGGGCGGACGCTGCGGTGTTCGCGGCGGGCGCGGGACCGGGCAGTGGCACGGCGCGCAAGGAGACGGTGGACAAGGGTGCGGCGGTGTTGTTCGCGGACGCGGCCGTGCGCGCGGGCGTACGCCGTTTCGTGGTCGTCTCCTCGATGGGAGCGGACCCGGCGCACCAGGGTGGCGGGGTCTTCGACGTGTATCTGCGGGCCAAGGGCGCGGCCGACGCGTACGTGACCGGGCAGAGTGCGCTGGACTGGACGATCCTGCGCCCCGGTGCGTTGACGGACGCACCCGCCACCGGCCTGGTGCGTCTGGAGGCGCACACGGGCCGGGGTGAGGTCAGCCGCGGCGACGTGGCCGCCGTGCTGGCGGAGTTGGTGGACACCTCGGCGACGGCCGGCCTCACCCTGGAGCTGATCGGCGGCTCGACGCCGGTCGGTGTGGCCGTGAAGTCGGTGGCCGGGAACTGAGTTCTCAGAACAGCGGCAGCTGACCGGGGAACTCGGGCACGACGTAACCGTCCAACGAGGGCTGTACGGCCCCGATCTGGGCCTGCTGCCGCGAGCCGGAACAGGAGACCAGTTCCCCGGTCTCGCGCGCTCCGGGCGGGTCGTGCCGCGCGAAGCGGCCCGCCACGACGGCGATTTCACGGCGGCACACCGGGCAGGTTCTACGTCGGGAGGACATGCGTTCAGTGTGCCCCGGGGCGCGGCACACACGACGGGCCACCGCCCCCGCCGCACCACCGACGAAGCACCCACATGATCTTCATCACGCCACCGCGTCCACGCGATGCAGCGCACCTGAAGGCGTACGCACAGGCCTATGGCGAAGAGCCCGTGACCTGCTCGAAAGCAGGTCACGGGCTCTTCGTTCCCGTGTGGCGGCGCCAGGATTCGAACCTGGGAAGGCTGAGCCGGCAGATTTACAGTCTGCTCCCTTTGGCCGCTCGGGCACACCGCCGGGGGTTTGCCACCAGATCGAACCGCTTGTCGGCGGTGCTCCCTGGCAACGACGTAAACAATACCCGATCCACAGGGGTGCTCCGCCACCCGATTGATCGCCGCCCGCGGGACGCGGGATGGCTAGGCTGGTGCGGATGCGGCCCGGTTCCCCCACCGGGCGCGGCCGCCGCCGCGCGCCGGAACGCATCCCGTTACGCCCCCTGATACAAGGAGCCACAGGACATGGCCGACTCCAGTTTCGACATCGTCTCGAAGGTCGAGCGGCAGGAGGTCGACAACGCCCTCAACCAGGCCGCCAAGGAGGTCTCGCAGCGCTACGACTTCAAGGGTGTGGGCGCCTCGATCGCCTGGTCCGGCGAGAAGATCCTGATGCAGGCGAACTCCGAGGAACGGGTCAAGGCGATCCTCGACGTCTTCCAGTCGAAGCTGATCAAGCGTGGTATCTCGCTGAAGGCGCTGGACGCGGGAGAGCCGCAGCTCTCCGGCAAGGAGTACAAGATCTTCGCGTCGATCGAGGAGGGCATCTCCCAGGAGAACGCGAAGAAGGTCGCGAAGATCATCCGCGACGAGGGCCCCAAGGGCGTGAAGGCCCAGGTCCAGGGCGACGAACTGCGCGTCAGCTCCAAGAGCCGCGACGACCTCCAGGCCGTGATCGCGCTCCTGAAGGGCCAGGACTTCGACTTCGCGCTCCAGTTCGTGAACTACCGCTAGGCAGCGTCGTCGAAGCACGAGAAGGGCGGGCACCGCGCGGTGCCCGCCCTTCTCGTGCGCCGGCCCCCGCCAGGGGTCCCGGCCCCCGCCAGGGGTTCTCAGTCGCGCGAGTTGCCGAACAGGATGCGGTAGGCGATCAGCAGGACCAGCGAGCCGCCGATCGCCGCCGCCCAGGTCGCGCCGTCGTAGAAGTTCTTGGTGATCGGGTGGTCCAGCCAGCGCGCCGATATCCAGCCGCCGAGGAACGCGCCCACGACGCCGATGAGGGTCGTGCCGATGAAGCCGCCCGGGTCGCGTCCCGGCAGCAGGAATTTGGCGATGGCGCCGGCCAACAGTCCCAGGATGATCCAGCTGATGATGCCCATGACCTGAATCTGCCCTTCCGCGCTGTGTTCGCACTGTTCTGGCCCTGTGATTTCGGTCCGGGCCGGCTGTGCGGGACAGGTGGTGCCGGACAGGCTGTCCGGGCCGTCCATTCGTGTCCGCCGCGCGTGTGTTCGTGCCTTGTCGATGACGAGGACGCCTGGGCGATACCGCACGGTTGCGGTGATCAGTAGGGTGCGGCCCGTGACTTCCTCCCCTCCCGGTCTGCGCCGCACGCTGGGCGTGCGCGACGCCGTGATCGTCGGCCTCGGCTCGATGGTCGGGGCCGGCGTGTTCTCCGCTCTGGGCCCCGCGGCCCGCGCGGCCGGGTCGGGGCTGCTTCCCGGACTGGCCGTCGCCGCCCTGGTCGCCTACTGCAACGCCATGTCCTCGGCGCGTCTGGCGGCCCGGTATCCGCAGTCGGGCGGCACCTATGTGTACGGGCGGGAGCGGCTCGGCGCCTTCTGGGGATATCTCGCGGGCTGGGCCTTCGTCGTCGGCAAGACGGCGTCCTGCGCCGCTATGGCGCTCACCGTGGGCGCGTACGTCTGGCCGGAGCAGGCGCATGCGGTGGCGGTCGCGGCCGTGGTGGCGCTGACCGCCGTGAACTACGGCGGCATCCAGAAGTCGGCCTGGCTGACGCGCGTGATCGTGGCCGTGGTGCTGGCGGTCCTCGCTTCCGTGGTCGTCGTGTGCCTGACGTCCGGGGCGGCGGACGCGGGGCGGCTGGAGATCGGGCTGTCGTCGGGAGTGGGCGGGGTGCTTCAGGCGGCCGGCCTGCTGTTCTTCGCGTTCGCCGGGTACGCGCGGATCGCCACGCTCGGCGAGGAGGTGCGGGACCCGGCGCGCACCATCCCGCGTGCGATCCCACTCTCCCTGGGGATCACTCTGGTGGTGTACGCGTGCGTGGCGGTGGCCGCGCTCTCGGTGCTGGGTGCGGACGGGCTCGGGCGGGCGGCCGCGCCGCTGGCCGACGCGGTGCGGGCGGCGGGGGCGCCGGGGCTGGTGCCCGTGGTGCGGGTGGGGGCCGCGGTGGCCGCGCTCGGCTCGCTGCTGGCCCTGATCCTGGGTGTGTCGCGGACGACGCTGGCCATGGCCCGCGACGGTCACCTGCCTCCTGCGCTGGCCGCCGTGCACCCGCGCTTCCAGGTCCCGCACCGGGCGGAACTGGCCGTCGGCGCGGTCGTCGCCGTGGCGGCGGCGACGGCGGACGTCCGGGGCGCCATCGGTTTCTCCTCCTTCGGTGTGCTGGCGTACTACGCGGTGGCCAACGCGTCGGCGTGGACGCTGGATCCGGCGCCGCGAGCGCGGCTGGTTCCGGTGGTGGGACTGCTGGGGTGCGTGATCCTCGCGTTCGCGCTGCCGGTGACGTCGGTGGCCGCAGGGGCGGCCGTACTGGCGGCCGGTGCGGCGGCGTACGCCGTACGGCGTTGGGCAGCGGCCCGAAGGGCACGGTGACCTCGACCGCCACCGTTCCCCTCGGCATGGGACGGTGGCTGCTGCGCTCGGGAGGCCCCGGCTCTCAGCAGGTCTGCTCCGGGGCAGTGCGGCTCCGGAAGCCGTCCCAGGGCGCCAGATCCGTGCCCTCGTCGGTCTCCTCGTACCAGCCCGTGCCCTCCAGCCAGACGCGCAGCCAGTCGGTGAGGCTGGGCGCGTCGACGAACCAGGCGCCCTCGACGTCGTGGGCGTTCGGCTCGTAGAGCAGGACCGTGGCCTGCGGGGTTCGGCAGTCCACGCACGCGTACATCCCGCAGCCCCAGTGGGATATCGGCAGGACGCCCTCGGGCCAGGGCCAGTCCGGGTTCTTCCGGCCGTACTCGCGGTTCGTGAGGTACTGGGAGACGGCGGCCGGTTCCCCCGAGGGCGCCGCGTCCAGCAGGGGCAGCAGGCCGTAGGACGGGCCGAAACCGCCGTCGCCCACCCTCCCGTAGAGCGCGGCGAGGAGTGGGGGCAGGGGGAAGCCGAGGGCCCTTGCGGCGTGGTCGAGCGTGGCGGCGTCGACGGGTGCGGGAAGCGAAGGCCAGCCCCATGGGCGGGTGTTGCGGGCCTGTGCGGTCACCCGTGTCAGCAACTGCTCGATCTCGGTCATGGCTTCATGATGCAGGCAGCCACTGACAGGCGCGGCGGCCCTGTGGACAACCTCCCGCCGACGCTCCGGCCTGTGGACGACTCGTGGGCCGGAGGCGTCGAATCGCGGGATGACGTGCGGTCAGCGGGTCGCGAACGGCTGGTCCGTGGGGACGATCTCGCGTCCGAGCGGGAGCAGGGAGACCGGGATCAGCTTGAAATTGGCGATACCGAACGGGATGCCGATGATCGTCAGGCACATCGCGATACCGGTGACGATATGGGCGAGGGCCAGCCACCAGCCCGCCAGAACCAGCCACAGGACATTGCCCACGCAGGAGGGAGCGCCCGCGTCGCGCCGGTCCACCGTCGTGTACCCGAAGGGCCACAGGGCGTACACGCCGATACGGAAAGCAGCTATGCCGAACGGAATGCCGATGATCGTGACGCAGAGGATCACGCCGGCCAGCAGGTAGCCGAGGAACAGCCAGAAGCCGCTCAGGACGAGCCAAATGATGTTCAGGATGGTCTTCACTGCGGGCGACCTGCCATTTTCTCTAGCCGGGCGATCCGTTCCGCCATGGGCGGGTGCGTCGAGAACATTTTGGACAGTCCCTGGCCAGGACGGAAGGGGTTCGCGATCATCATGTGGCTCGCGGTCTCGATCCGGGGCTCGGGAGGCAGCGGGAGCTGCTTGGTGCCGGCGTCCAGCTTGCGCAGGGCGCCGGCGAGGGCGAGCGGGTCACCGGTGAGCTGGGCCCCGGAGGCGTCCGCCTCGTACTCCCGGGAGCGGCTGATGGCGAGCTGGATGAGGCTGGCGGCGAGCGGGCCCAGGATCATGATCAGCAGCAGGCCGAGGAAGCCGGGGCCGTCGTCGTCGTCCGAGCGGCCGACCGGGATCAGCCAGGCGAAGTTGACGAGGAACATGATCACCGAGGCGAGGGCGCCGGCGACCGACGAGACGAGGATGTCGCGGTTGTAGACGTGGCTGAGCTCGTGGCCGATGACGCCGCGCAGTTCGCGCTCGTCCAGGATCCGCAGGATGCCCTCGGTGCAGCACACGGCCGCATTGCGCGGATTGCGGCCCGTGGCGAAGGCGTTCGGTGCCTCTGTCGGTGAGATGTACAGGCGGGGCATGGGCTGGCGGGCCTGGGTGGAGAGGTCACGGACCATCCGGTACAGGGCCGGGGCCTCGAACTCGCTCACCGGGCGCGCGCGCATCGCGCGTAGCGCCAGTTTGTCGCTGTTCCAGTACGCGTACGCGTTCGTGCCGAGGGCGACGAGGACCGCGACGATCAGACCCGTTCGGCCGAAGAAACTGCCGATGACGATGATGAGTGCCGACAGTCCTCCGAGGAGAACTGCGGTCCTGAGCCCGTTGTGCCGGCGGTGCACGGTACGCCCTCCAAGTCGTGCGGCAGGGGAACCCTTTGCCTGCGGTGCTGCCTTCCGATCTGCGATGCCACCGGTGTCGTGGTGTCACGTCCAGTGGCCCCTCCCGCACTGGTCAACGCCAGGCGACGGCCTCTAGTTCCCTTGTGTCCGGTGTGTGCCGCGTGAGCCGTCCGGGTGAGAGCCGCACCGGGCGCGCGTGATGGCCCGTACGCGCGCGTGGAGGGCGTCAGAACAGGCCGGTGGCGGCGAAGCGGAGCACCAGTTGCGGCGCCCCGGAGAGGACGACCCCGAGAGTGCCGGTGAGGGCGAGCGCGGCCGTGAGGGGGGCCGGGAGCCGGTGCCGTGCGGGCTCGCCCTCGGGGGCGCGGAACAGCAGGGCGGTCCACTGGAGGTAGTAGTAGAGGGCGATCACGACGTTGACGGCCATGACGACGGCGAGCCAGCCGAGACCCGCGTCGACGGCCGCGGAGAAGACGGTGACCTTCGCGAACAGGCCGATGACGCCGGGCGGGAGTCCGGCGAGGCACAGCAGGAAGAACGCCAGGAGCAGCGCGGTGAGCGGGTTCCTTGCGTACAGGCCGCGGTAGTCGGAGATCCGGTTGAGCCGCTCGGTACGGGCGACGGCGGCGGCCACCGCGAACGCGCCGAGGTTCACGGCCGCGTACATGAGGGCGTAGGCGACGGTGGAGCCCACGGCCTTCTGGGCGTCCCGGGTATATCCGGCGGCGGCGATCGGCACCAGCAGGTAGCCGGCCTGGCCCACCGACGACCAGGCGAGCAGCCGTACCGCGCTGTACGCGCGCGTGGCCTGCTGACGCAGGGCCGCCACGTTGCCGACGGTCATGGTGAGGGCGGCCAGGGCGGCGAGTGCGGGTCCCCAGACGTCGGCGTACGACGGGAAGGCGACAACCGTGACCAGGATCAGGCCGGAGAAGCCGACGGCCTTGCCGACGACAGACAGGTAGGCGGCGATCGGGAGCGGCGCGCCGACGTAGGTGTCGGGCACCCAGAAGTGGAAGGGGGCGGCGGCCGTCTTGAACGCGAAACCCACGAGGGTGAGGACGACACCCGTCTGGGCGAGTGTGTGCAGTTGCCCGTCGACGTGCTGGATCCGGTCGGCGACCTGGGTGAGGTAGAGGCTGCCGGTGGTGGCGTACACGAAGCTGATGCCCATGAGGCTGACGGCGGTCGCGGTCACCGAGGACAGGAAGAACTTCAGGGCCGCTTCGGAGGACCTTTTGTCGCCGTGCCGGATGCCTACGAGGGCGAAGGCGGGCAGGGAGGCGACTTCCAGGGCGACGATCAGGGTGGCGAGGTCGCGGGAGGCGGGCAGCAGGGCTGCGCCGGCGGCCGAGGAGAGCAGCAGGAACCAGAACTCGCCCTGCGGGTAGCGGCGGTTGCCGTCCTTGAGGGTGGTGACGGACAGCAGGGCCGTGAGCAGGGCGCCGCCCAGGACGAGGAACTGCACGACCAGGGTGAACCGGTCGGCCGTGTAGCTGCACGCGCGCGTGGTGCCCGTCAGGCAGAAGGTGCTGCGGTCGTGGCCGAGGAGCGGGAGCAGCAGGAGGGCTGCCGCGGTGAGTCCGGCGACCGAGACCCAGCCGAGGAGCGGTTTCCTGGCCTCGGGCACGAACAGGTCGGCGACCAGGACGACCAGTCCGATGACCGCGGTGAGGGTGGGCGGGGCGATGGCGAGCCAGTCGACGGACTGGACGAGGTTCGCGGCCAGTGGCTGGGCCAGGGCGCTCATCGGATGCCTCCTGCGAGGAGCTGCTGCACGGCCGGGTCGGTCAGGCCGAGCAGGGCCCTCGGCCACAGTCCGGCGACGACGGTGAGGGCGACGAGCGGGGTCCAGGCCGCGAACTCGTAGGTGCGGACGTCGGTGAGCTTCGGCATCTCCTGTGACGCGGCGCCCATGCAGACGCGGCGGACCACGGCCAGCATGTACGCGGCCGTCAGCAGGGTGCCGAAGGCGGCGATCGCCATGAAGGTCAGGAAGGCCGGGCGGCTGAGGTCGGTGGCGGGCTTGAACGCGCCGAACAGGGCCAGCATCTCGCCCCAGAATCCGGCGAGTCCGGGCAACCCGAGCGAGGCGACGGCGGCGAAGGCGAGCAGGCCGCCCAGGCGCGGTGCCTTGCCGTACAGCGCAGCTCCTGTCTCCTCGGCCAGGGCGTCCAGGTCGGTCGTGCCGGTGCGGTCCTTCAGGCCGCCGACCAGGAAGAACAGCAGGCCGGTGATGAGGCCGTGGGCGATGTTGGCGAACAGGGCGCCGTTCACACCGGTCGGGGTCATGGTGGCGATGCCGAGCAGGACGAAGCCCATGTGGCCGACGGAGGAGTAGGCGATCAGGCGTTTGAGGTCGCCCTGCGCGCCCCGTTTGGCCAGGTTCAAGCAGGCCAGGGATCCGTAGATGATCCCGACGACCGCGAAGGCGGCGAGGTACGGCGCGAAGGTGCGGACTCCGTCCGGCGCGACCGGCAGCAGGATCCGGACGAACCCGTACGTGCCCATCTTGAGCAGGACACCGGCCAGCAGGACCGAGCCGACGGTCGGCGCGGCGGTGTGGGCGTCCGGAAGCCAGCTGTGCAGGGGCCACATCGGGGTCTTGACCGCGAGCCCGATCCCGATCGTCAGAACGGCGATGACCTGCACGGATGCGGTCAGCGACCGGCCGTTGTCAGTGGCGAGTGCCACCATGTCGAACGTGCCCGCCTTGATTCCGATCAGGAGCAGGCCGAGCAGCATGACGACGGATCCGAGCAGCGTGAAGAGGATGAACTTCGAGGCGGCCCGGGTGCGCCCCTCGCCGCCCCAGCGGGCGATGAGGAAGTACATCGGGATGAGCACCGTTTCGAACGCGAGGAAGAACAGCAGCAGGTCGAGGACGGCGAAGCTCGCGAGGGTGCCGGACTCCAGGACGAGCAGCAGCGCGACGAAGGCCTTCGGGGACCCGCCCGCGGGCGGGTTGAAGTACGAGTAGAGCGCGCAGAGGAAGGTCAGCAGCGCGGTCAGGACCACGAGGGGGAGGGAGATGCCGTCGATGCCGAGGTGGATGCGCACGTCGAGTGCGGGGATCCAGCTGATGTCGGTCGTGGCCTGCATCTTCGACGGATGGCTGCGGTCGAAGCCGAGCGCGAGGACGATCGCGGCGATGAGGAGCACGCCGGTCACGGTCACACCGTGCCGGAGCACGGCCTGCTCGGGCGACTTTCCCTTCAGCCCGGGCGGGGCGGGCAGCAGGGCGGCGACGGCACCGAGAAGCGGGCCGGCGACGATCAACGCCAGAAGGAACTGCATCACGGACTCGCTGATATCGATCACGTCTGCTCACGCTCCCGTGGCGACGAGGAGGACGGCGACCGCCAGGACGACGGTGCCGGCGAGCAGCGCGCTCACATAGGTCTGCACGTTGCCGGTCTGGGCTCGCCGTACGGCGGCGCCGAGCAGGCGGGGCAGAGCGCCCGCCCCGCGCACGTAGGTGTCGACGACCTCGCGGTCGAGGAACTGGACGAGGCTCGCCGCGGCCAGCACCGGGCGGACGAAGAGGGTGTCGTACACGGCGTCCAGATGGAAGCCTTCGGCCGCGTGCCGGTGCAGCGGGCCCAGCATCAGCCGGCCGGGGTCCGCCGGGTCGGGTGCGTAGGCCACGTCGCCGAACGCGGGTTCGTGGGCGGCGATGGCCTCGGCCTCGACCAGTCCCGCGTCGCCCTCCGGGTGGGCGGCGACGGCGCCCAGCGGGGCGCGGGCGGCCAGCATTCTGGTGCGCTGCCAGGCGCCGTAGGTGGCGAGTGCGCCGACGAGCGCGAGGCCGGTGCCGAGGACCGAAGTGGTGAGGGTCGGGGTGAGGGCGCGGCCGTCGAACCAGCCGGGCAGCGAGCGGTAGGCGAACCCGCCGAACGCGAGGGACGGCACGGCCAGCACCCACAGGACCACGGTCATGGACAGCGGCTGCCTGCCGTGGTCGGCCGCCTCGGCCCCGCGGCCCCGGAAGGCCAGCAGCCACAGCCGGGTCGCGTACGCGGCGGTGAGCAGGGCGGTGGCCAGGCCTGCGACGAGGACGATCCAGCCGGCGCTGCCGGGGGCCTGCGCGGTGTGACCGGTGGCGACGTGTTCGGCGGCTCCGAGGACGGACTCCTTGGAGAAGAAGCCGCTGAAGGGAGGGATCGCGGCGAGCGCGAGCAGGGCCACGGTCATCGTCCAGTAGGCGTCCGGGACGCGGTCGCGCAGGCCGGAGGTCCGGGACATGACGGCCAGCGAGTTGGTGCCGGCAGCGTGGATGATCACGCCGGCCGCGAGGAACAGCAGCGCCTTGAAGGCGCCGTGGGACAGGAGGTGGAAGACGGCGGCACCGCGGTCGCCGACGGCGAGGGCGCCCGTCATGTAGCCGAGCTGACCGATCGTCGAGTAGGCGAGGACGCGCTTGATGTCGTCCTGGGCCAGCGCGGCGAGGGCCGAGCCGACCATCGTGACGGCGCCCATGACGGCGAGGACGACCATCACGGCCGCGCTGGCCTCGAAGACCGGAAGGAGACGGGCGACGAAGTAGACACCGGCGGCGACCATCGTCGCGGCGTGGATCAGCGCGGAGACCGGGGTCGGGCCGGCCATGGCGTCGGGGAGCCAGGTGTGCAGCGGGAACTGCGCGGACTTGCCGGCCACACCGCACAGGAGCAGCAGGCCGACCAGGGTGGGATGGTGCAGCCCGCCGTGCGCGACGGTGCCCAGGACCGTGGTGATACGGAAGGACCCGGCGTCGGTGGCGAGTGCGAACAGGCCGATCAGGAACGGCACGTCGCCGAGCTTGGTGACCAGGAAGGCCTTGATCGAGGCGGCGCGCGCCTCGGGGGTCTCCCAGTAGTGGCCGACCAGGAAGTAGGAGCAGATGCCCATGACCTCCCAGCCGACGAGCAGCACGATCAGGTCGCCGGAGTAGACGACCAGCAGCATCGCGGAAGTGAACAGGGAGACGAGGGCGGCGTACGACGGGTAGCGCGGGTCGTCGCGCAGGTAGCCGGTCGAGTAGATCTGCACGCAGGTGGCGACGAAGGCGACCAGGACGGCGACGAGGGCGGCGAAGCCGTCGATGTACAGGGCGAGTTCGATGGGGACCGAGCCGGTCGGGGTGAGCTCGGTGTGGGCGTCCATGGCGCGGCTGCCGCCCTGGTCGGCGGCGACCGTGCAGGCGAGAGCCAGCGCGGCGAGCGTCGGCAGGACCGCGAGCGGGCGGACGAATCCGGGGGCGGCGCGTCCCAGAAGCAGACCGGCGACGGCGCCGAGGAACGGCAGGAGGGGGACGAGGACGGCGAGGGTGGTCGTGGTCACGCGGTGGCCTCAGCCTTCTCGTCGGCCGTCCCGTCCGTGGGCGTGCCGTCCTCGTGGCCCTCGGCGGTTTCGCGGAGCCGGTCGATGTCGGAGGTGCCGCGGCTGCGGTGGACGGCGAGGACGATCGCCAGGCCGATGCCGATCTCGGCGGCGGCGATGGCGATGGTGAACAGGGTGAGGGCCTGACCGGAGTGCAGGGTGTCCCGGGCGGCCTTGCTCAGCCAGACGTCGAAGGCGACGAGGTTGAGGTTGACGGCGTTGAGCATCAGCTCGACGGACATCAGGACCAGGATCGCGTTGCGACGGGCGAGGACGCCGTACAGGCCGGTGCAGAAGAGGAGCGCGGAGAGAACGGCGGGATAGGCGAGGTGCATCAGCGGGCGCCTTCCTGCTCGGACTGCTGCTCGGATCCCTGCGTGGATGCCGGCCCGGGTTCCTGCCCGGCCTCTTGCTCGGCCTCTTGCTCGATCGGGTGAATCCCGGAACCTGTGACGGATGGGGAACTCTGCGTGACGGTCCGGCCGTTCACAGGGGGCGGGGCCGACTCCGCCTTCGCCTTCCGGGACAGGACGATCGCTCCGACCAGGGCCGCGAGGAGGAGGACGGAGAGGGCCTCGAAGGGCAGGACCCAGTTCTGGAAGAGGCTCGCGCCGGTGACCTTCGTCGAGCCGGCGGCGGCGCCGTCCAGGTCGATCCAGGTGGTGCGGAAGGCGTCCACGACCACCCAGACCAGAGCGGCCGCGGCGACGACGGCGACGGCCAGCGCGACCCAGCGGTTTCCGGAGTCGGCGTCCGGGGAGCGGCCGATCGGGGCCTTGGTGAGCATCAGACCGAAGAGCAGGAGGACGACGACGGAACCCACATAGATGAGGACCTGCACCCAGGCGATGAACTCTGCGGTGAGCAGCAGGTATTCGACGGCGAGCCCGCCGAGGGCGACCACGAGCCACAGTGCGGCGTGCACCAGCTGGCGGGTGGTGACGGTGACGAGGGCAGCGCCGAAGGTGACCAGGCCGACGAGGAGGAAGGCGATCTCCACGCCGGTCGGGGACAGGAAGCCCTGCGGCGCTTGGGCGAGCGAGCTCACGCTTCCCCCTCCCCCGGCTCGGTTCGGTCGGTGACCGGCTCGGCCTGGGCGGCCGCGAGCTTCTCGGCGGTCTTACGGGCGGCGGCGATCTCCTTCGGTTCCTCCGCGCCGGGGTCGAGGGCGGGCGGGGCCGGGACCGTCCACATCCACTCGCGCAGCTTGTCGCGTTCATGGGTGAGTTCGCGGATGTCGGTCTCGGCGTACTCGAACTCCGGTGACCAGAACAGCGCGTCGAAAGGACAGACCTCGATGCAGATACCGCAGTACATGCACAGGGAGAAGTCGATGGCGAAGCGGTCCAGGACGTTGCGGCTGCGTTCGCGGCCGCCCGGGGCCACCGGCGGGACGGTCTCCTTGTGGGAGTCGATGTAGATGCACCAGTCGGGGCACTCACGGGCGCAGAGCATGCAGACCGTGCAGTTCTCCTCGAACAGGCCGATCACACCCCGGGTGCGGGGCGGGAGATCGGGAAGGGCGTCCGGGTACTGCTCGGTGACCGACTTCCGGGTCATCGTGCGCAGGGTGACGGCCAGGCCCTTGGCGAGGCCGGAGCCAGGGATGGGGGCCACTAGGAGATCACCACCTTGACGATGCCGGTGAGGGCGATCTGGGCGAGAGAAAGGGGGACGAGGAGAGTCCAGGAGAACTTCTGCAACTGGTCCTCGCGCAGCCGGGGATAGGTCACGCGGAGCCAGATCACGACGAAGGCGAGGAGCGCGGTCTTCAGGAGGGTCCACAGCCAGCCGAGGCCGTCGGCGCCCCACGGACCATGCCAGCCACCGAGGAAGAGGACGGTGGTCAGGCCGCACAGGACGACGATCCCGGCGTACTCGGCGAGCAGGAACAGGGCGAAGCGCAGGCCGGTGTACTCGGTGTACGCGCCGAAGATGATCTCCGAGTCGGCGACCGGCATGTCGAACGGGGGCCGTTGGAGTTCCGCGAGGCCGGCGGTGAAGAAGACCAGGCCGCCGGTGATCTGCCAGGGCAGCCACCACCAGTGGAAGGAGGCGACGATGCCCGGCAGGGAGACGGTGCCCGCCGCCATCGCCACGGAGGCGGCGGCGAGCAGCATCGGAAGTTCGTAGGCGAGGAGCTGGGCGGCGGTACGCAGACCGCCGAGGAGGGAGAACTTGTTGGCGCTGGCCCAGCCGGCCATGAGCGAGCCGAGGACGCCGACGCCCATCACGGCCAGCACGAAGAACACACCCGCGTCCAGGACCTGGCCCACCGCGCCCTCACCGGGCCCGATCGGGATGGCGAGCAGCACGAGCAGATACGGGAGGAGGGCCACCGCGGGGGCCAGCTGGAAGACACGGCGGTCCGCGCCCGCCGGGACCACGTCCTCCTTCTGCGCGAACTTCACGCCGTCGGCGATCAGCTGGGCCCAGCCGTGGAAGCCACCGGCGTACATCGGGCCGAGGCGGCCCTGCATGTGGGCCATCACCTTGTGCTCGGTCTGACCGACGATCAGAGGGAAGGTGAGGAAGACGACGAACACGACGAGGAGTCGCAGGGCGACGTCCAGAGCGTCGTTCACTGCGGGCCTCCTGGGGAGTCGTCGTGGGGAGCGTCGTCGGGGGCGGCGTGGTCGGGAGCCGGGGCCTGGGGGTCGGGCGGGGCCTTGGCGGGGTGGGCTTCGGGGGTCGGGACCTCGGAAGCCACATCCTCCGAGGTTGGCTGTGGGCCGGAGTCCTCCGGCGCCTGAGGCTCGACAGGATCCGGTTCGGGCTGCTGGGAAGCGGCAGGGCCCGACGCGGCCGGCTCCGGTGCCGTCGGCTCCCCCGTACCCGGCTCTTCGGCCTTGGCCCCGGTCCCGGCCTCGGCCACCTCGGTCGAGTCGGCCGACGTCTCGCGTGGCGTCCCCGCCTCCGGTTCGTCGAAGGCCGGACGGGCGTGGTGCCACGGCGCGTCCGAGCCGCGGGGGGTCGCGGGGCGGCCCGGGGTGGCCGGTACCACCGGCGTGTCCGTCTCCTGCGCATGCTGTGAAGCGGAGCCGCCCGAGGCCGTACGTGACCGGCGCGGCCCTCGCGGAGCAGCCGACGGCCCTGTCGCGGGAGCGGGAGTGGTCGCCTGTGCGCCGGCGGCTTCCGCGGCGGGCTCTCCGGCGGGTGCTTCTTCCGCACCGGAGGCTGTCCGCTGCGAGGCGGATCCCTCACTCGCACTCCGTGCCCGGCGTGGAACGGCCGGTGCGCCTGCCGCGTCCTCCGCACCCTCCGCGGTCGGGGTCGCCTCGGCCGCCCCGGACGCCTGGCTCGCGGAGCCCTCCGCGGCCGTGCGGGTGCGGCGTACCGGGCGGTCGCCGGCCGGGCGGGCGGTCGCGGTGCGGGTGGGGCGGGCGGGGGCGGGCGGGAGTTGGCCTTTGAGGGGGCCCCACTCGTTGGGGTCAGGGACGCCTGGGGGAAGCATCTGGCGGCGCTTGGGGCCGCCGTGGTCGGACTCGCCCGGTTCCTTGGCGCCGGGCCAGGCCTTGGCGACGCGGGCGGCGAGGACGAAGTCCTTGCGCAGGGGGTGGCCTTCGAAGGTTTCCGGGAGGAGGAGGTGGTCGAGGCCGGGGTGTCCGGTGAAGCGGACGCCGAACATCTCGTGGGTCTCGCGTTCGTGCCAGCGGGCGCCCGCGTAGACGCCGACGGCGGACGGGAGTTCGGGGGCGGCGTGCGGGACGGTCGTACGAAGGAGCAGGCGGCGGACCGGGGCGAGGGCGACGACGTGGGTCGAGACGCGGAAGCCGGTGCCGGGTTCGTCGACCGCGCTCAGCCAGTCGAAGTAGGTGCAGGAGAGGGTCGTACGGGCGATCTCCAGGGCGGCGAGCCAGGAGGAGGGAGGAACGTCGACGGTCAGCACGCCGTAGGACTCGTCGGCTGTGGCGTCCGTGCCGAAGAGTTCCTCGACGGGGGCCGGGAGCCAGCCGACCGGGGCCGTCATCGCGGGTCCCCTTCGCCCTCGTTCGCCGTGGGTGCCGGGGGCCGGACCAGGCCGCTCTGAAGGGCCGCGGCGGACGGGCGAGAGGTGCCGTAGCGCTCGCCCAGGGACTCCGCCGCGATCTTCTCCTGGAGTTTGAGGATGCCCTGGAGGAGCGCCTCGGGGCGCGGCGGGCAGCCGGGGACGTAGACGTCGACGGGGATGATCTGGTCGACGCCCTTGGTGACGGAGTAGGAGTCCCAGTAGGGGCCGCCGCAGTTCGAGCAGGCGCCGAAGGAGATGACGTACTTCGGTTCGGGCATCTGCTCGTACAGGCGCTTGACCGCCGGGGCCATCTTGTCCGTGACCGTGCCCGAGACCACCATCAGGTCGGCCTGGCGGGGGCCCGGCGCGAAGGGGATCACGCCGAGGCGGATGAAGTCGTGGCGGGCCATCGACGCGGCGATGAACTCGATCGCACAGCAGGCGAGGCCGAAGTTGAAGACCCAGAGCGAGTAGCGGCGTCCCCAGTTGAGGACGATCTTCATCGGCTCGGGGGCGAGGCGGGCGAGCGCGCCCAGCCTCTTCGGCTCGGGGAGCAGGACGGGCTCCGACGGCGTCACGTCCATGTCAGGACGCCCTTCTTGTATGCGTACAACAGGCCGACTGCGAGGAAGCCCAGGAAGATGAACATCTCCACGAGCGTGGTCGCGCCGTAGCCGGGGGCGGCGAAGACCGTCGCCCAGGGGAACAGGAAGATCGAGTCGACGGCGAAGATGACGTAGAGGAAGGCGTAGACGTAGTAGCGGACCTGGGTGTGGGCCCAGCCCTCGCCCACGGGGTCGACCCCGCACTCGTAGGTGAGGAGTTTCTCGGGGGTGGGGACCACCGGGCGCAGCAGCCGGCCGGCACCGAAGGCGACGGCGACGAAGACCACACCGACCAGCGCCAGCAGTCCCACGACCGAGTAGGACGCGAAGTAGTCCGCCGCGACGGCCACGGTCGGCTCACCACCCACCGTCTCCCGCATCGCCCGTCCCTCATTCCCTCGACAGACCCCAGGCCCGACCCGGCCCGGTGCCGTGACCTCAGTCAACTCTTGATTCGACGATCTGTACGCACGGGAGTCTAGGCCCTGATAAAGACAGGGTAAGCAGCCCGTCACACGGTGAGACATGGTGGAGACACGAGACCGGGGCCGGCTGGTGGGGTTTTCCCCAGGGCGGGCCGGGCGGCGAACTCCATGGCGTCGCGCCACGGCACACGGCACGCTGGCGCATATGACCGCACCCGCACCCCGATCCCTCAGCTTCGCCGACCGCGGAGAAGACCGCGAGCGACTGCCACCCGTGCGCTTCGCCTACGACGGTCACACCTGGAAGGAGATCGCGCACCTCCTGCTGAACCTGCCGATGTCGTTGTTCGGTTTCGTCTATGTCGCCACGACGGTGTGGGTGAGCGGTGTACTGACGCTGACGGTGATCGGCATACCCCTGCTCGCCGCGACCCTGCTGGGCGCCCGGCAGCTGGGGAAGCTGGAGCGGTCACGCGCGCGTGCGTTGCTCGGGGTCCGGGTGGAGGAGCCGACGCCGCTGCCGTGGGCCAGGCGCGGCGCGGGCACCCAGCGGCTGTGGATGACGCTGAAGGACCCGGTGGGCTGGCGGACCCTGCTGTACGACTTCATCCGGCTGCCGTGGGGCATCCTCACCTTCTGCACCACGCTGACCTCGCTGTTCGTGCTGTGGCCGGTGCTGCCGTTCATCGCGCGCGGGCTGGCGAACGTGGACCGGGCGATGGTGCGCGGGCTGCTGTCGCCCTCCGACGAGCTGGAGCGCCGTATCGCCGAGCTGGAGTCGGACCGGGGGGTGGTCGTCGACACGGCCGCCGCCGACCTGCGGCGCATCGAGCGGGATCTGCACGACGGGGCGCAGGCCCGGCTCGTCAATCTGGCGATGGGGCTGGGCCTGGCGAAGGAGAAGCTGCTGGAGGATCCCGACGCGGCCGCCGCGATGGTCGAGGAGGCGCACGGCGAGGTGAAGCTGGCGCTGCAGGAGCTCAGGGATCTCGCCCGGGGCATCCATCCGGCGGTGCTGACCGACCGGGGGCTGGACGCGGCGCTGTCGTCGGTCGCCTCGCGCTGCACGGTACCGGTCCAGGTGACCGCCGACCTGCCGTCCAGACCGGCGCCCGCGATCGAGGGCATCGCCTACTTCACCGTCTCCGAGCTGCTGCAGAACATCAGCAAGCACAGTGGGGCGCGTACCGCCGCGGTGGACGTGTGGCGGGCCGACGACCGGCTGTTGATCCAGGTGCGGGACGACGGGCGCGGCGGGGCGAGTCTGGACGGCGGCTCCGGGATGCGCGGGCTCGCGGACCGGCTGGGCGCCGTCGACGGCCTGTTCGTCGTGGACTCACCGGCCGGGGGCCCCACGACGGTGACCGCGGAGCTGCCCTGGCGCGACCGGGCGTAGCCGGGGAGCGGGACGGGCGGAACAGGAAGGGGGTGGGGAAAACCCCCCTTCCAAGAGGCCGACGGACTCCATGGTCCGTGGACCTGCGGCGCAGCAGGGTGGAGGTACGGCAGGACAGGCCGGTGAAGCCCGTGCAGCCGATGAGGCAGGGCTGGACAGGACAGGAGGGGACGGCGCCGATGGCCGCGGAATACGGACACGAGTACGGGTACGGGTACGGGCAGGACCACGGATACGGCCACGAGCCGTACGGTGAGCGTCGCCATCGGGTGCCGGCCGTGCTGCGGGCGCCGTTCGAGGGGCGCAGTTGGCGCGAGTTCGGCTATGTCCTGCTGGGTCTTCCGGTCGGCGTCACGCTGTTCGTGTGGACCGTGACGATGCTGTCCCTCGGCATCGGTCTCCTGGTGACCTTCATCGGGATCCCGCTGCTGGCGGTGGCCCTCGCCGGCTGCCGTGGCTTCGGGGCGCTGGAACGGGCACGCGCGCGTGGGCTGCTGAAGCTGGAGGTGGCCGACCCGGAGCCGCTGCGGATGCGCAAGCCGGGTTTCTTCTCCTGGGTCGGCGCGGTACTGAAGAGCGGCACGTCCTGGCGTCATCTGCTGTACGCGGTCCTGCAGTTCCCCTGGTCGATGTTCTCCTTCGTCGTCGCCCTCAACTTCTGGGCGTACGGCTGGGCCCTGCTGACGTATCCGCTGTGGTTCTGGGTGTTCCCGGTCTGGGCCGGGCAGGGCGGGCTCCAGCTGTACGGCGACGCGCACCACAGCGTCTACCTCGACAACCCGTTCGAGATCACCGTGACCGCGCTGGTGGGGCTGCTGTTCACGTTGGCCACGCCGTGGATCGTACGGGCGCTGACGCTGGTGGACCGGGTGATGGTGCAGGGGCTGCTGGGGCCGTCGAAGCTGGCGTCGCGAGTGGTGGAGCTGGAGTCGGACCGGGGGATCGTCGTGGACGCGGCAGCCGCCGACCTGCGGCGGATCGAGCGGGATCTGCACGACGGGGCACAGGCGCGGCTGGTGGCGCTGGCCATGGATCTGGGGCTGGCGAAGGAGAAACTGCGGGAGGATCCGCAGGCCGCGGCGCGGATGGTGGACGAGGCGCACGGTGAGGTGAAGACCGCGCTGCAGGAGTTGCGGGACCTGGCGCGCGGGATCCATCCGGCAGTGCTGACCGACCGGGGGCTGGACGCGGCCCTGTCCGCGGTGGGCTCGCGGTGCTCGGTGCCGGTACGGGTGGAGGTCGACCTGACGGAGCGGCCGGCGGCGGCGATCGAGGGGATCGCGTACTTCACGGTGTCCGAGTTGCTGCAGAACATCAGCAAGCATGCGCGGGCGAGTGGGGCGGCGGTGGATGTGTGGCGAAGTGCGGACCGGTTGATGCTGCAGGTCGTGGACGACGGGGTGGGGGGTGCGGACACGGCGCGGGGGTCGGGGCTGGCGGGGCTCGCCGAGCGGCTGGACGCGGTCGACGGGATCCTGGTGGTGGACTCGCCGGTGGGTGGGCCTACGCGGGTGACGGCGGAGCTGCCCTGGCGTGGCTGAGGACGGACTCTCGCCCCCGCCGCCGCCCCTACCCCCGCGCCGTGTCCGCACCCCCCACTCGGAGGCCTGCCGCCCTCGTCCCCCCGCTTCGGCCTGAACGGCCTCGTCCTCGGACGCCGGACAGGCTGGAGGGGGGGTGCGGACCGTGCGGCCTGATTTGGTTCGGTACCTCTCCTTACCCGCACGCACTCCGATCCGAATGCTGGAATGCTGGACTTTCGGACAGGGCAGGCATGTACGCCGGACGGGGTGTGGGGGGCCGGGAGATCGTGGAGGACAGGGTGCGGGTGGTCATCGCCGAGGATTCCGTGCTGCTCCGGGAGGGGCTGACCCGGCTGTTGACCGACCGGGGGCATGACGTCGTCGCGGGCGTCGGGGATGCGGAGGCGCTGGTCAAGACCATCGCCGAACTGGACGGGCAGGACGCGCTGCCGGACGTCGTCGTCGCGGATGTGCGGATGCCGCCGACGCACACCGACGAGGGCGTGCGGGCCGCCGTACGGCTGCGGAAGGCGCATCCGGGGCTCGGGGTGCTGGTGCTGTCGCAGTACGTGGAGGAGCGTTACGCCACCGAACTGCTGGCCGGTTCCAGCCGGGGCGTGGGGTATCTGCTGAAGGACCGGGTCGCCGATGTCCGGGAGTTCGTGGACGCCGTGGTGCGGGTCGCCGCGGGAGGTACGGCGCTCGATCCGGAGGTCGTCGCCCAGCTGCTGGGCCGGAGTCGTAAGCAGGACGTCCTTGCAGGCCTCACCCCGCGGGAGCGGGAGGTCCTGGGGCTGATGGCCGAGGGGCGGACGAACTCGGCGATCGCGCGGCAGCTGGTCGTGAGCGACGGAGCCGTCGAGAAGCATGTCAGCAACATTTTCCTCAAGCTCGGACTCTCCCAGAGCGACGGTGACCACCGGCGCGTTCTGGCCGTTCTGACGTATCTGAACTCCTGACGGGCCGACGGCACCGTGTCGGCACCGGAAGGCGGCCAGGGGGAGGGAAAATCATGACAAGTCAGGGCGACAGGTCGTCTCGGAACTCTGTCCAGCATGCGAGCTGGCACGGGAAGGCGACCCTAACCGACGTAGGGTTGGTTGCGGGATGGTCCGTGAGACGACCACGCCCGGGCAGCCGCCTCGAAGGAGGTCCAGTTCAGTGACCAGCCAGGTCAGCAGGACAACGGAACAGGCCGACGGAACCGTCGTGGGAGAGCAGCGCAAGCCGGGCGGTGTGAAGGCCGTCCGGCGCCTGGATCGGGTGATCATCCGGTTCGCGGGGGACTCGGGTGACGGTATGCAACTCACCGGTGACCGGTTCACATCGGAGACCGCGTCCTTCGGTAATGATCTGTCGACCCTTCCCAATTTTCCGGCCGAGATCCGGGCCCCCGCAGGCACTCTGCCGGGGGTTTCCTCGTTCCAGTTGCACTTCGCCGACCACGACATCCTCACGCCGGGTGATGCGCCCAACGTACTGGTCGCGATGAACCCGGCCGCGTTGAAGGCGAACATCGGGGATCTGCCGCGGGGCGCGGAGATCATCGTCAACACGGACGAGTTCACCAAACGGGCGATGCAGAAGGTCGGCTACGGCACCTCGCCCCTGGAGGACGGGTCGCTGGACGGCTACAGCCTCCATCCGGTGCCGTTGACCACGCTGACCGTGGAGGCACTGAAGCAGTTCGACCTCAGCCGCAAGGAGGCCGAGCGCAGCAAGAACATGTTCGCGCTCGGCCTCCTGTCGTGGATGTACCACCGGCCGACCGAGGGCACGGAGCGATTCCTGAAGCAGAAGTTCGCCCGCAAGCCGGAGGTCATGAACGCCAACCTGGCGGCCTTCCGGGCGGGCTGGAACTTCGGTGAGACGACCGAGGACTTCGCGGTCTCGTACGAGATCGCCCCGGCGACCACCGCGTTCCCGGTGGGCACCTACCGCAACATCTCCGGGAACCTGGCCCTGGCGTACGGCCTGGTCGCCGCGAGCCGGCAGGCGGATCTGCCGCTGTTCCTCGGCTCGTACCCGATCACCCCGGCCTCCGACATCCTGCACGAGCTGAGCAAGCACAAGAACTTCGGGGTGCGCACCTTCCAGGCGGAGGACGAGATCGCCGGCATCGGCGCGGCCCTGGGCGCGGCGTTCGGCGGCTCGCTGGCCGTGACGACGACCTCCGGTCCCGGGGTGGCCCTGAAGTCGGAGACGGTCGGGCTCGCGGTCTCGCTGGAGCTGCCGCTGCTGGTCCTCGACATCCAGCGGGGCGGGCCGTCCACCGGGCTGCCGACCAAGACCGAGCAGGCCGACCTGCTGCAGGCGATGTACGGCCGCAACGGCGAGGCACCGGTCCCGGTCATCGCCCCCAGGACTCCGGCCGACTGCTTCGACGCGGCGCTGGAGGCGGCCCGGATCGCGCTGACCTACCGGACCCCCGTGATGCTGCTGTCCGACGGCTACCTGGCCAACGGCAGCGAGCCCTGGCGGATCCCGGAGCTGGAGGAGCTTCCCGAGCTGCGGGTGCGGTTCGCGAGCGGCCCCAACCACACCCTGGAGGACGGCACCGAGGTCTTCTGGCCGTACAAACGCGACCCGCAGAGCCTCGCCCGCCCATGGGCGGTCCCCGGCACGCCCGGCCTCGAACACCGCATCGGCGGCATCGAGAAGCAGGACGGCACGGGCAACATCTCCTACGACCCGGCCAACCACGACTTCATGGTCCGCACCCGGCAGGCCAAGATCGACGGCATCGACGTCCCCGACATCGAGGTCGACGACCCGGACGGCGCCAGGACCCTGGTGCTGGGCTGGGGCTCCACGTACGGGCCGATCACGGCGGCGGTACGGCGACTGCGCGCGGCCGGGGAGCCGATCGCGCAGGCGCATCTGCGTCACCTCAACCCGTTCCCGCGGAATCTCGGCGCCGTGCTGAAGGGTTACGACAAGGTGGTGATCCCCGAGATGAACCTTGGTCAGCTCGCCACCCTCGTCCGGGCGAAGTACCTGGTGGACGCGCATTCGTACAACCAGGTCAACGGCATGCCGTTCAAGGCCGAGCAGCTCGCCACGGCGCTCAAGGAGGCCATTCATGACTGACGCCATGACCGACGCCACGGACGGACTGCTGCAACTCGTCCCCAAGGCCGAGGCGAAGCAGTCCATGAAGGACTTCAAGTCCGATCAGGAGGTGCGCTGGTGCCCGGGCTGCGGTGACTACGCGATCCTGGCGGCCGTGCAGGGATTCATGCCCGAGCTGGGGCTGGCGAAGGAGAACATCGTCTTCGTCTCCGGGATCGGCTGCTCGTCCCGCTTCCCGTACTACATGAACACGTACGGCATGCACTCCATCCACGGCCGCGCCCCCGCGATCGCGACCGGGCTCGCCACCAGCCGGCGGGACCTGTCCGTGTGGGTGGTGACCGGTGACGGTGACGCGCTGTCCATCGGTGGCAACCACCTCATCCACGCGCTGCGCCGCAACGTCAACCTGAAGATCCTTCTCTTCAACAACCGCATCTACGGGTTGACGAAGGGGCAGTACTCGCCGACGTCGGAGGTCGGCAAAATCACCAAGTCGACACCGATGGGTTCGCTGGACGCCCCGTTCAACCCGGTGTCGCTGGCGATCGGCGCGGAGGCGTCCTTCGTCGCCCGCACCATCGACTCCGACCGCAAGCACCTCACCGAAGTGCTGCGCGCGGCCGCCGCCCACCCGGGCACTGCCCTGATCGAGATCTACCAGAACTGCAACATCTTCAACGACGGCGCCTTCGACGCCCTCAAGGACAAGCAGTCCGCCGAGGAAGCGGTGATCCGCCTGGAGCACGGGCAGCCCATCCGGTTCGGCGCGGACGGCTCGCGCGGTGTCGTGCGCGACCGGCTCACCGGCGACCTGAAGGTGGTCGACGTGACCGCGGACAACGAGTCCGAGATCCTCGTCCACGACGCCCACTCCCCCTCCCCCACCACGGCCTTCGCGCTGTCCCGGCTGGCCGATCCCGACACCCTGCACCACACGCCCCTCGGCGTCTTCCGCTCGGTGGCACGGCCCGTCTACGACGTGCAGATGTCCGAGCAGCTGGACACCGCCGTGGAGCAGCACGGCAAGGGCGACCTGGCGGCGCTGCTGGCCGGCGGGGACACCTGGACGGTCGTGGGCTGAGACCCTGAGGACAGGGTGGGGCCCGGACGGTGCGTCCGGGCCCCGCTCGCGTCCTCAGGGCTCAGGGCGCCGGGTTTCAGACCCTCAGGCGCGCTTCGCGTCGTCGTACGCCTTCCGGGCCCGCTCCACGTCCGCCATCCGCCGCTCGGTCCACAGCGCCAGATCCCGTACCTGCCGGGCGGCCTCGTCGCCGAGGTCGGTGAGGGAGTAGTCGACGCGGGGCGGGATGACGGGCTTGGCGTCCCGGTGGACGAGGCCGTCGCGTTCCAGGGTCTGGAGGGTCTGGGTGAGCATCTTCTCGCTGACCCGGCCGATCGCGCGTCGCAGCTCACTGAAGCGGTGGGGGCGGTCCAGGAGCTGGATGAGGACCAGGACGCCCCAGCGGCTGGTGACGTGCTCCAGGACGAGGCGGTAGGGGCACATCTCCGCGCCGACGACGTACTTCGCGGCGGCGGGACCGGCTTCCGGGGTACTTACGGTCATGCAAGTACCTTACTTCAAAGTGGGTACTTTCATTTGGTTAGCGCACCTCCTAGGGTTAGTGACATCCGCACCCCACAAGGAGATCGCACACCATGAGCATCGTTGTCACCGGAGCCACCGGACACCTCGGCCGTCACGTCGTGGCGCAGCTGCTGGAGAAGGTCCCGGCCGAGCAGATCACCGCCGTCGTGCGCGACGAGGCCAAGGCCGCCGACTTCGCCGCCCGGGGCGTGAGGATCGCCGTCGCGGACTACAACACCCCCGAGACCTTCGCCGGCCTCTTCGCCGCCGGTGACAAGGTGCTGCTGATCTCCGGCAACGAGTTCGACAAGGGTCGCCCCGCCCAGCACAAGGTCGTCATCGACGCCGCCAAGGCGGCCGGCGTGGCTCTGCTGGCCTACACCAGCGCCCCGGGCAGCCTGAAGGCGTCGCTGGTGGACGACCACCGCGCCACCGAGGAGGCCCTGCTCGCCTCCGGCCTGCCGTACACCCTGCTGCGCAACGGCTGGTACCACGAGAACTACACCGAGAACCTCGCCCCGGTCCTGGCGCACGACGCCGTCGTCGCGGCCGCCGGTGAGGGCCGCGTCTCCTCCGCCTCCCGCGCCGACTACGCGGCCGCCGCGGTCGCCGTGCTGACCGGCGAGGGCCACGAGAACCAGACGTACGAGCTGGGCGGCGATGTCGCCTGGAGCTTCGCCGAGTACGCGGCCGAGCTGAGCGCGCAGACCGGCAAGGAGATCGCCTACAACGCCGTGCCCGGCGAGGTGCTCCAGGGCATCCTGACGGGCGCCGGCGTGCCGGAGATGTTCGCCGCGATTCTGGTCGACGTCGACGCGTCGATCGCCAAGGGCGAGCTGGTCGTCGACTCCGGCGACCTCGCCCGTCTGGCCGGCCGGCCGACCTCCCCGATCTCCGAGGCGATCACCGCCGCGCTCAAGTAAGCCCCCCGGAAGACAGCACCCCGGCCTGTCAGGACCGTATACCGATACGGCCATGACAGACCGGGGTGCTCGGCGCTACCTTCGTCCCGGCGGTGTGCTGAAGCGGGGCGTGAGGAGGGCCGGTGGCGGACATGTCGAAGGGTGAGCGGCGGACAGGACTGGTGAACGGCTTCGCGGCCTACGGGATGTGGGGGCTGGTCCCCCTGTTCTGGCCGCTGCTGAAGCCCGCCGGGTCGGTGGAGATCCTGGCCCACCGGATGGTGTGGTCCCTCGCCTTCGTCGCCGTCGCACTCGTCTTCGTACGGCGCTGGGCCTGGGTGGGCGAACTGCTGCGGCAGCCGCGGCGGCTGGCCCTGGTGGCGGTCGCCGCCGCCGTGATCACCGTCAACTGGGGCGTCTACATCTGGTCGGTGAACGCCGGACACGTGGTCGAGGCCTCCCTGGGCTACTTCATCAACCCCCTCGTCACCATCGCCATGGGCGTGCTCCTGCTGAAGGAACGGCTGCGGCCCGCGCAGTGGGCGGCGGTGGGCGTCGGTTTCGCCGCCGTCGCCGTGCTGACCGTCGGCTACGGTCAGCCGCCGTGGATCTCCCTCGTCCTCGCCTTCTCCTTCGCCACCTACGGACTCGTCAAGAAGAAGGTCAACCTCGGCGGCATCGAGTCACTCGCGGCGGAGACCGCGATCCAGTTCCTGCCGGCACTCGGCTATCTGCTGTGGCTGGCCGGCCACGGCGAGTCCAGCTTCCTCGACGACGGCGCCGGGCACGCGGCCCTGCTGGCCTCCACGGGCATCGTCACCGCCGTCCCGCTGGTCTGCTTCGGCGCCGCCGCGATCCGCGTCCCACTCTCCACGCTCGGCCTGCTGCAGTACCTGGCGCCGGTCTTCCAGTTCCTCTGCGGCATCCTCTACTTCCACGAGGCCATGCCCGCCGAGCGCTGGGCCGGCTTCGCCCTGGTCTGGCTCGCCCTCGCCCTGCTCACCTGGGACGCGCTGCGCACCGCCCGCCGGACCGCCCGGGTGCTCGCGGCGGCGCCCGTACCACGGCCGGCGACCCCGGTGGCGGAGACTCCCGCAAGTCAGGTGTGACCGTCACAGCCGTCGGCTATAAGTGGGCGCCATGACGCAGACGCCCGCACCCCTGCACTGGAAGCTCGTCATCGACGCCCGCGACCCGCACGCGCAGGCCGACTTCTGGGCCGCCGCGCTGCACTACGTGACCGAGGACAACAGCGCGCTCGTCGAACACCTGCTGGAAGTGGGCGCACTGCCGGGCGCGGCCACCCTGGAGTACCACGGCCGTGCCGCCTTCCGTGACCTGATCGCCGTACGGCACCCGGACGACCCGTACGACGAGGAGCGCGGCACCGGGCTGGGCAGGCGGCTGCTGTTCCAGCGGGTGCCGGAGGCGAGGTCCGGCAAGAACCGGCTCCACATCGACCTGCACGCCGGCGAGGGGCAGCGGGCGGACGAGGTGGCACGCCTGGAGGCGCTGGGCGCGACCGTGGTACGCCATGTCTCGGAGCCCGCCGGGGCGTGGACCGTGATGGCCGATCCGGAGGGCAACGAGTTCTGCGTGCAGTGACGACGGCGCTCAGGCGTTCTGGGCCGCGCGGCGGGCGCGTTCCGTCAGGCGGGCCATCCGGGCGCGGGCCGACTCCAGTTCCTCGACGTCGTCGGCCGCCGGGCCGTCCTCGGCAGTGAGCCCCGTCCACAGGTCGATCAGCTCGTCCCCGAGGCGCAGCCCGTGCTCGGGGTCGCGCACCGCGCGCCAGGCGGTCGCCGCGCTCCGCACGTTCCCGTACGCCGCCTCGCCGTCCCGTGCCTGCCGGTGCTGCCGGGCCAGGTCCAGGGAGAGGTGGAAGGCCCGCACCGGGTCGCCCGCCAGGTAGGAGATGTACGCGGTCAGCTCGCCCAGGTGCAGCACCTCGGTGTGGCTGTCGCCGAGGACCGCGGTGGCCTCGGCGACGGTGCGCTCCGCGAGCTCGGCCGCCGCTTCGATACGGCCCGTGCGGACCGCCTCGTTGATCCGCGCCACCGGCTCGGTGAGCAGCGCGGCCCCCTCCGCCGTCAGCGTCACGGGCTCGTCCCCGAGCACTTCCTCGGCGACCGCGTCGAAGCCGCGGGCGGGGGTGGGGGTGGAACGGGGGTCGGGGTCCGGATCCCGGTCGGCCATCGGCTCTTCGGGGGCGGGGACAGGGGCTGTCTCCAGGGCCGGGACAGGGGTCATCACGGGCGGCGGGCCGAAGACTCCGGTGGGGGGCTGGACGGTGCCCGGGGCGGGCGGCAGGGGCGGGACCACGGCCGGCGGTACGGGCGGTACGGGCGGTGTCGCCGGGACGGCGGGCGGTTGTGGCGCTGCCTGCTGGGGGAACGCCGGCGCGGGTTCCTTCGCCGCGGGGTGGTCCTTCGGCTCGGCGGCCGGTGCCGCCAGTCGTACCGGGTCGCCGGTGAAACTGCTGGAGCCGTCCAGGTTCACCTGAAGGGGGACGACGTAGCCGATGCGGGTGTCGTGGACGGTGGCGAGCACCGGGCGGCCGGTGGCGCGGGCGAGGCGCTGGAGGTGATTGAGGACCGCCTGCTGGGGTTCCTCACCGGGGCCCGGCAGCAGCGGTACGCCGTCCACGGACGCGGCCGCGCCGGCCACCCGGACGTCGACCGGTACCAGGCGCCCCTCCTGCTGGACTTCCCGCTTCTCCTCGCGGCTGAGTCGGGACATCGGCCCTCATTCCCCCGGCGTCACCGTCCGGTCGTGCCCGGTCGTGCTTCGGTCGTACTCGTGCGTACGGTCCAGTCTCGCCGCTCGGCACGGCTCCCACGTCACCACGACGTCACAGCCTCGCACCAGGAAGGAGCACCCGGCGGGGCGCCGGCGGACCCGGACCGCACGGGCCCGGCTAGGCGGTGATGTCCCTCGTCGTGAACCGCGCCCAGGCCGCCGATCCGAACACCGCCGTGTACAGGGCCTGCAGCTCCAGGTTCTTGACCAGGTCGTCCCAGTAGACGGGGTCGCGTATCAGGTCGGCGAAGGACAGCCAGTAGTGGGAGAAGAAGTACGGCTGGAGCGCGTGCAGCTGGGGGATCTGGTCGAGGATCTGGACGGTGATGAGCAGGCCCACGGTCGTCGCCATCGCCGCGATGCCGCTGTTGGTCAGGGTGGACACGAACAGGCCGAGGGCGGCGACGCCGGCCAGGGACGCGGCGACCACCAGGGCGATCAGCAGGGCGCGGCCGAGGCCGTCGGCGAAGGAGATCCGGGTACCGGAGATCGTCGTCAGGTCGCCCAACGGGAAGAGCAGCGCACCGACCACCAGCGCGGAGGTGGCCACCACCAGGGTCGCGACCAGGCAGAAGGCCATCGTCGTCGCGTACTTGGTCAGCAGCAGTCGGGTGCGGCCGGCCGGGGCGACCAGCAGATAGCGCAGGGTGCCCGCGTCGGCCTCGCCCGCGATCGCGTCCCCGGCCACCACTCCGACGGCCATCGGCAGGAAGAACGGGAGGGTCGCGGCCAGTGCCGTGAACACCAGAAACAGTCCGTTGTTGGTGACCTGGGTAATGAAGGCCGGGCCCTCGCCGCCGCCGCGGCCGACCTGCCCGCCGCCCCGCGTCTCGATCCTGACCGACACACCGACGAGGATCGGCACCGCCGCCAGTACGCCCAGCAGTGCGAGGGTACGCCAGCGCCGGAACGTGGTGACGAGCTCACTGCGCAGCAGACCGAGGCTCCACAACGGACTCGGCCGCACGGCCGCTGTGTCCACGACGGCCAGGTCAGCCTGCGACATCGAAGCCCTCCCCGGTCAGTGCCACGAACGCGTCCTCAAGCGAGGCCCTTTCCACGGTGAATCCGCGGACCCGGACAGCCGCCCCGACGAGCGCCGCGTTCACCTCGGCGAGGTCGCGTTCGGGCGGCTCGCCGGTCACCCGGTCCTCGCCGACGACGACGTCCGCGACACCCTGCTCCTTGAGCACCCGGGCCGCCTCCACGGGGTCCGGGGTGATCACCACGAGCCGGCCACGGGCCCCGGCCGCCAGGTCGGCCACCGCGCCCTGGGCGATCAGCCTGCCCTGGGCCATCACGGCCGCATGGGTGCAGACCTGCTCGATCTCGTCGAGGAGGTGGGAGGAGAGGAACACGGTCGTGCCGTCCCCCGCCAGTTCCCGCACCAGGGTGCGGATCTCCCGCATGCCCTGGGGGTCGAGGCCGTTGGTCGGCTCGTCCAGGACCAGCAGCTTGCGGGGCTGGAGCAGCGCGGCGGCGAGGCCCAGGCGCTGCTTCATGCCGAGGGAGTAGGCCTTCGCCTTCTTCGCCGCGGCGGCCGCCAGGCCCACCCGGTCCAGCGCGGCCTCGACGCGGGCGCGCCGGGTGCGGGGGTCGGCGGTGGGGTCGGCGGCGTCGTACCGCAGCAGGTTGTCGCGGCCGGAGAGGAAGCCGTACAGCGCCGGGCCCTCGATGAGGGCGCCGACCTGGGGCAGTACGACGCGGGAGCCGCGCGGCATCGGATGGCCGAGGACGCGGGCCGTGCCCGAGGTGGGCTCGATCAGGCCCATCAGCATGCGGATGGTGGTGGTCTTGCCGGAGCCGTTGGGGCCGAGGAAGCCGAAGACGCTGCCCGCGGGGACGGTCAGGTCGAGACCGTCCACGGCGAGCTGTCCGCCGCGGTAGCGCTTGGTGAGGCCGCGAGTGTCGATGACACTCGCTCCCACCGGACCGTCGGCCTCCGGCTTCCCGGCGTCTCCGGAGTCATCTCCGGAGTCCTCGGGCTCCCCAAGGTCCTCCGGGTACTCCGGCTGCCGTTCCGTGGCGGACGGTCGGTCCATCAGCTCCCTCGTTCCTCGTGCGGCAAAGGGTACTTACCGCACCCGCACGGCCCCGAATTATCCCGCGTTCGCCGCCTTCACCAGCGCCGCCTTGTCCACGGCGCCGACGTACACCTTGCCGTCGTCCGTCATCAGGGCGTTGATCAGCCGTGTGGAGAAGACGGTGCCCTTGCCGAACTTGCCGGAGACGGGGTCGCCGAGCGAGCCGAGGAAGCCGCCCAGGTCGCCGCCACCGGAGGCGGAGCCCGTGGGCAGACCGCCCTTGCTGCCGGTGTCGAGGACAGCTATGGAGTTCCAGCCCTTGCCGAGGACGTCGAACCCGGACTTGTCGAGGCCCTTGGCGGAGCCGTGGCCGGGCGCCTCGGAGGCCTTGCCGCCCTGATCCGTCCCGTCGCCCTTGCCGGTCTCACCGGCCTTGCCGGCCTTGCCGGCCTTGTCGCCCTCGGTGACCTTGGCGCCCTTGGGCGGGGTGAAGTCGAAGGTGGATGCGGCCGGCTTCGCGAAGCTGACCTGGGTGTAGCCGGCGTCGACCACGGCCGCGCCGCCGCTCGACGGGGTGAGCGTGAACTTCAGCGGGGTGCCGGTCTTGGCGTCCACCGCGATACTGATCGCGCCGACCGTCGTACCGGACTGCTTGGGCTTGATGACGAGCCGGTAGGCGTCGCGGCCGGCCACCTGGGCGGTGCCGTCGACCGTCACCGAAGTGGTGCTGTCGACCGACTTGAGGAACTCGTCGGCGAAGTCCTTGGGCGTGGCCGGTACTTCGTGCTGCTCGGCCTTGCCGGAGTCGGCGACGGCGGAGTGGTAGACCTCGTTGGACTTGCTGTCGTAGCCCCACACGTCGGTGCCGTTGTGGATGAGGCTGTACTCGGCGCCGCTCTCCAGCACCGACACCTTCTGCTTCTCGGGGCCGTCGGCGGCCACCCGCAGGGTGTGCGTACCGGAGGCCAGCTCGGTGAGCTTGCCGGTCGGGTCGGCGGACGAGTCGTCGCCGCTGCCCTGAGTGGCCCCGGACAGCAGGCTGCTCTCCAGACCGCCGAGGTCGGGCAGGCCGAGGTCAGTGCTGATCTTCACGGTGCCGGACAGCTGCTGCACGTCCGACTTGGCGATCTTGTCGATGAGTTCCTGCGCGGTGATCTTCGGCAGGTCGGGGTCACCGGAGTCGGCGAGCGCCGGGACCAGGCCGATGGTGGCCGCGGCCACCCCCACCACCGCGACCGGGACGACGTATCGTGCGGCCTTGCGCCGCCGCTCGGCGCGCAACTCGGCGCGCAGCTCGTCGCCGGCCTGCGCGGCCGCCGTGCTGTCGTCGGATTCGTACGGTGCCATGTGTGCCTTACCTCCGTCGTCGGCGGCGGCCGTCCTCGCACGTGTCCCACCCTGAGCCGCCATTCTCACCCGAATCGGTGAGCGGTGGTGATTTCCGTGGTTTCCATCTCACCAAATCGGGGGCGGAGAAGCGTCAGACCACGGAGCCAACTCCGTGTACACCTGCGGTATGACACAAGGGTGGAGGCGCCTTCCCCGACCCGTAGGGGTCGTGCTGCGAAGGCGCCTCCTCTCACCGTGCCGGGTCCGCTCGGCTCACGTGCCGTGGCCGGCTCAGTACTGCACGAACACGTAGTCCGCCCGGTAGGGGACGCCGACGACGGCGCCCGGGGTGCAGGAGCCGGCCGGGGCCACGCCGCCGACGGTGTTGAGGCGCAGGATCTCGCCGGTGTGGGCGAGCAGTCCGTGGTTCTTGCCGGACCGGGTGGCCTTGAGGTCCAGCTCGGGGATGTTGCCCGCGCCGTTCGCCGTCTTGGTCAGGACGGCTCCGGTGACCGCGCTCCCGTCGGGTGCGACCCACTGCGGGGTGCCGGAGTTCGGTGCGACGAAGGAGTGGCGGATGCCTCCGCCGAGCTCGGCGCTGACGTCCCGCTGGGCGAAGGCGTAGCCGCCGTCGGCGGGCTTGCACTCGTAGATCTGCTTGCCGGTGACGACGGAGGCCTGGAAGCCACCGCCCTTGAGGTCGGAGACGGTGGTGACGGCGTGCAGCTGGCCGCGGAGAGCGCCGCCGGGGAACTCCGCGGTGTGCAGGTTGGCGTAGAAAGCTCCGGGGTCGGTGGTGAGCTGGGTGAGCAGGGCCTTGTCGGTGACCTTGACGCTGCCGGTGACGGTGTGACCCCTGGCCTTCTTCAGCAGTTTGCCGAAGTCGATCCTGACGGCGCCGTTGGTGCCCTTGGCGCCCTGGTGGATGTGCAGGTCGGTGGGCTTGCCGGTGCCGCGCCAGGTCACGGCGACGGTCACCTTGTCCCCCTTGATCTGGATGAACTCCAGGGCGGCACCGTCCTTGTCCCCGCCGGCGGGCCCGCCGGCGACGGGCACCTCGTTGGCACCGCGCAGGCCGGCGGCGAGAACGACGGAGGCGGTGGAGCTGTGGCCGGCGGAGCTGTGGCCGGTTGCGGCGGATGCCGGGGCGGCGGCACCGCCGAGAGCGGTGACGATGACGGTGATGGCGGCGGCGACGAGGCTCTTGCGGCGCGTTGCGTCGATGACCATGATTCCGTTTTCTCCCCCTGTGTCAGCCGACGCCCCCTGCGTCGGCTTTCCGGGGAGGAGTACGGAACGCGTCCCGGATTGGACTCAGTCCAGCAATATGACCCAGGTCACATGAGGATGCCCTCGGAGGCTCGGCGGAGCCTATCCGGCGCGGTGCACCACCGCGTCGCACAGCTCCACCAGTGCGGCCTTCGGGTCGCACTCCGGCAGCGGAGCCAGCGCGGCCCGCGCCTCCTCCGCGTAGCGGACCGCGTCCCGGCGGGCCAGCTCCAGCGCGGGATGGGCCCGGAGCGCCGTCAGGGCCTCCGCGTGCCGCGTGTCGTCCGTCAGGTCGGAGTCGAGCAGCTCGCACAGGGCGATGTCCTCGGCCAGCCCCAGCCGGGCTGCGCGTTCCCGCAGCCGCAGCACCGGAAGCGTGGGCACCCCCTCGCGGAGGTCGGTTCCCGGGGTCTTCCCGGACTCATGGGAGTCGGAGGCGATGTCCAGGACGTCGTCGGCCAGCTGGAAGGCGACACCGAGCCGTTCGCCGTACTGGGTGAGGACGTCGACGACCGTCTCGTCGGCACCGGACAGCATCGCGCCGAAGCGGCAGGAGACAGCGACCAGCGAGCCGGTCTTGCCGCCGAGCACGTCGAGGTAGTGCTCGACCGGGTCACGCCCGTCCGTCGGGCCTGCCGTCTCCAGGATCTGGCCGGTCACCAGCCGTTCGAACGCGAGGGCCTGGACCCGGACCGCCTCGGGGCCGAGGTCGGCGAGGATCTGGGAGGCACGGGCGAAGAGGAAGTCGCCGGTGAGGACGGCGAGCGAATTGCCCCAGCGGGTGTTGGCGCTGTCGACACCGCGCCGCACGGAGGCCTCGTCCATGACGTCGTCGTGGTACAGCGTGGCCAGGTGGGTGAGCTCGACGACCACGGCCGACGGCACGACACCCGGCGCGTACGGGTCGCCGAACTGCGCGGCGAGCATCACCAGCAGCGGCCGGAACCGCTTCCCCCCGGCCCGCACGAGGTGCTGTGCGGCCTCCGTGATGAACGGGACCTCGCTCTTGGTAGCTTCTAGCAAGCCTTCCTCGACAGCCGTCAATCCGGCCTGGACATCGGCTTCCAGAGCCTGGTCCCGCACGCTCAGCCCGAACGGCCCGACGACGGTCACGAGGGGTCTCCTGTCTGCTGGTGTCTACTGGCGATTACGCGGTTTGTCGATAGGTCGCTGCCATCACTCAAGTCAGCGTATCCGGTCAGGTTTCGATCACCGATAGCGCCCACGGTTACACCCCGGGCGCTATCGGATCACGACCGTTATGTTTTTGATCAGCCGATACGACCTGACATCCACTGACTTAACAGCAAGTGCAGACAGTTGTCCCGAACCATGGCCCAGGCCGTGTCCCGCACCAGGACCGACACCGGGGCCAGCGCCGGGTTCGGGTCCGGGTCCGGGCGTGAGGGTCTGTCCGGCGGCGAGTCTCCCGACTGACTGCTACCCCGAAACCGTCCCTTCCCTCCCGAGCGACATCACCTGCCCGGAGGTACCCCCTCCCCTGCTTGCCGAAGCCGACGAGGGCAGCTGGTGCACGAACGGCGCCACCTCCCGCACATCCGTACGCGCCACCTCCACGAGACCACGCGCGACACCCTCCGCCCCCCTTGACCCACATCTCCTTGACCGGCGGAACGGCCTCCCACGCCCGTGGCACCTCGCCGACCGCCCACAGCAGCCGCCGACCGGCCCACTTCGCGGACGACAGCATTGACAACGATGCGCATCACAGCGGAGGTTCCACCCTCCCGGCGGACACTCACCCGGGAGGTCCCGGAGCCCGCCACTCCATCCTCAACGTGACGAGCGTCACGGCTCAGCGATCACCTTCCCAACGTCCCAGCCATGTCCGGACGGCGGCACGCGCGCGTACCGGAGCTTCCGAAGTTGACGAGGGGCACGCCGGAGAGACACCCGATCGAGCGAGCAGGACCCACTGCCGGCGCACAGCCACCTCGCCATTCAGTCCACGCCATTCACCCCGAATACCCCACAATCCGACAATTTGGACTTTCCGTTTGAATCACCCACATCGACGCCCACTCCGTCACCCAGTGGAGGCGATTCATGTGAATGCGGGTGGGAAGTTTTTCCGTCGAACCAGGAAAAAGGTGGATTCCATGAATCCCTCATGTCCGATTTGCGGTTATTGCGATTTCGTGAAGTAGGTCACATGGGCCCCGGTACCGCAAGGCAGGTGGCGCCCCTTCCTTTCCTTTTCCTGCGGGCCAGTTGAGGCTTGGCGATCGCAAAGGATCAAGCACCACATACGCCTCAGGCGAAGGTCAATCGGTGTGTTGTGTGAATGGACTACTTGTTCCGGACATGTGCTCTCGCATACGTTCCCGCTCGCCGGGCGGACGCCGAATCCTGCCGCCGCCCGTCGTGACCCATCGACGAGTCCATTCGCACGGCAGGAGCGGGGGATCCAGGTAAGTCGCCGGACCGGGCGGCCGACGTCACCCAACAGACGTCGTTCCGGAACGGCTAGGGGTGAAGTCGCATCGTCTTCGGGCGGTGCGGCCGGGCACTCCCCGAGCCCGAACCCGACAGCTCACCTCGCAGGCGACGGAGAGGAACTTCGCCATGCCCGCTGCCGTTCAGCACTGCCGTCCCCGCCGTAACCGCATTGTCCGCACGCTCGCCGTCGCCTGCACCGGCGCCGCCGTCCTCGCCCTTCCGCTGATCGGGGCGACCGCCGCCTCCGCCGCCGGGTCCTCCAGCACGACGGCCTCGACGACCCTCGCCGGGTACCCGAACAACCTCGACGGCTGGATCCGCGAGTCGCTCGCGATCATGTCGGAGAAGCACATCCCGGGCACCTACAACGGCATCTACCGCAACGTGATGCGGGAGTCCTCGGGCAACCCGAAGGCCATCAACCTCTGGGACTCCAACGCGGCCGCCGGCATCCCCTCCAAGGGCCTGCTCCAGGTGATCGACCCGACGTTCAACACCTACCACGTGGCCGGCACGTCGTTCGACATCTACGACCCGGTCGCCAACATCACCGCCGCCTGCAACTACGCCGCCGCGCGGTACGGCTCGATGGACAACGTCCACGGCGCGTACTGATCGACGCCCCGGGTCAGTCGAAGAGTCTTTCGAGGACGACGGCGATGCCGTCGTCCTCGTTCGACGTGGTGATCTCGTCGGCCCGCGCCTTGAGTTCGGGATGGGCGTTGGCCATCGCCACTCCGTAGGCGGCCCACTCGAACATCGGGATGTCGTTGGGCATGTCGCCGAAGGCGATGGCCTGTCCGGAGCTCAGTCCCAGATGGTCGGCGGCCAGCGCGAGCCCGGTCGCCTTGGTCACCCCGCACGGCTGTAGTTCGACGGTCCCGGGCCCCGACATGGTGACCGTCGCCAGCGATCCGACCACCGAGCGGGCGGTCGCCGCCAGTTCGTCGTCGGACAGGGTGTGGTGGCGCAGCAGTACCTTGCTGATGGGCGCGCACCACAGGTCGTCGCGGCGGGCGACGCGCAGTGCGGGCAATGTGGGGTGGGGCATCAGATAGCCGGGCTCGATGAGCGTGAGCCCGTCCACGCCGTCCTGGTCGACCGCCGCGTACACCTGGCCGACCTCGGCCTCGATCTTGCCGAGCGCGGTCTCCGCCAGCTCCCGGTCCAGGGTGACCGACCACAGCAGCCGGTCCGCGCCGGCGTCGTACACCTGCGCGCCCTGGCCGCAGACCGCGAGTCCCGTGCAGCCGAGGTCGTCGAGGAGCGGGCGCACTCTCGGCGCGGGGCGGCCGGTCACCACGAGGTGCCGGGCACCGGACCGGCCGGCCCGCGCGAGCGCGGTGAGCGACCGTTCCGAGAGGGTGTCGTCGGCGCGCAGCAGCGTGCCGTCCAGGTCGGTGGCGATCAGTGAGTACGGGGAGGGTGCGACCATGATCAGAGAATACGGACAGCACGCCCCTGCGACTCACTGTGCGTTTCGGCCTCAAGTGGCGCCCGCCCCCGCCGTGATGGGGCCGTTGTCAGTGACGGGCGTTACGTTGTCGGTGAGGCGGTTGTACCGATCCGGCGGGGGTGTTGGTGGTGACGGACGGGTGGGGGGACTTCCGGGAGTATCTGCTGGCAGCGGCGACCGGGGTGCTGGAGCGGTTCCCGGAGGAGTCGCGGCCTGAGATCTACGCGCTGTCGTTCCGTGTCTGGCGGGTCGACGACGACAAGCGCAGACCTTATGTGGCGATCGGCTACAACACGGAGAGCCAGTACGCGGCCGAAAGACGCCGCGAGGACCCGGACGAGGCCCGCTGGAACTACGCGTGCTGGCTCCTCGACGGCTTCGAGATGCTCGGCAACTGCCCTGAGGACCCGGCCGGCAGCGCGCTCTACGTGGAGGAGGTCCGGCGGCTCGGACTCTGGTTCGACGGGGACGAGGACGCCGCCGAACTGGACGCCGCGCGCGAGTTGTTGGGGCGGCACTTCGCCGACGCGTGCGTCCGGCTGGCCCGGGATCTGCACGACAGCGGCCGGATCGAGAAGGTCCTCGGGCGGCCACTGCCGGTGGTTGTCTTCGACATGTACTGCCCGGGCTGGGAGGTCGAGGCCACCCGGGCGGCCAACCCGCCGGAGCTGATCGAGGAGTTCCTGGCCTGGCAGTGGGCGGCCGAGGAGGAGGCGTAGGCCTCGGGGCGGGTGACGGTCCGGCCCCGGGGGTGTCAGGCGTGGGCTGCCGCCAGGTGCTTGGCCAGGCGCGGTGAGGCGAACTCCGTACCGCACACGAACCGCATCACCGGCCCGTACGACGCGGCCGCCGCGAGGCCCGTGAAGTACAGGCCGGGCACGGAGGAGACGTATCCCGCGCCGAGTCTCGGGGCTCCGCGACCGACCGCGACGCGGGTGCGCAGCTCGGGGCCGAGGAAGTCCATCGCGGCGAGGTCCACGCGGTAGCCGGTGGCGGCTATCACGTGGTCGGCGGCGAGACGCTCGGTGCCGCCGTCGTGGGTGCGTACGGTGAGGACCGCGGCGCTGTCCCAGGTACCGGCGCCGGTCACAGCGGCTACCTCGCGGACCTGGACCTTGCCCTCGAAGCGGTCGCGCAGCCACCAGGCGCCGAGCGGCCCCAGCACCCGGCGGACCAGGTAGGGGCGGATCCGTGCCGGAGGTGGCAGTAGGGGTGCGGGTAGTAACTGAGAGCCCACAGGGACCAGGCCCGGCCGAACGGCGACTGCGGTCGCAGCTTCGGCTGGTCCCAGGGCGGGGCGCCGAATGCGACCCTGAACCACTCGCCGTAATCGATGAAGGTCTCCACCGGGACGACGTCCTCGTCGGTCACCAGCCGGCGGATGCCCTCCGCGTCGCAGTAGTCGGCGAGGGTGTGCCCGCGCTGCGGGCAGTCCAGGCTGGAGGCGGGCGGGGTGGACTTCAGGATCATCCCGGCCGGCATGTGGTCGCGCCAGCTGACCATGGGGTCACCGACCCGGACGGGGATGCCCGCGCGCCCGCAGATGGGCGGCGGTCGACAAACCGAAGGGCCCGGCGCCGATGACTGCGACCGGTGGATCACGAAGTCCCTCCCCAGGAGACGCGGCGCCTACGTCGTGGAGGTGCTTGAGCCGCGGCGGTTGGTGCGCCACAGCTGATAGAGGTGCTTCGCGCCCGGACGCACGAAGCGGGCGAGCATCGTGACGAACGGCAGCGGGTCGTCACCCGCCAGCCAGGCCAGCTCGGTCCCGCTCGGCCGCTTCGGTGCATGCGGCGTCGTATAGCCGCTGCGGCGGTAGGCGAGGAGAGCGGGCAGATCGATGTTCTCCACGACGTACCGGTGGCCGGCGCGCTGTTCCCCATCCGGAACGCGGCGGCCGGTCAGGTCCAGATGCATGGCGCGGACGACGTCCACCCCCGACTCGCTCTCGAAGAGCCGGAACTGGGCGCCCATGCGGGGGTTGAAGTCGAGCAGCTTGTACTGCCCGTCGCGCCGGTCGAAGCGCAGGTCGAGATCGATGATGCCGGTGAATCCGATCTGTTTGATGAAACGCGCGGCGACGTCGGCGAGTTCCGGGTTGTCGACGACGTAGGCGTTGGCGGTCATGCCGGCGTGCGGTGGCCAGGAGCGGACCTTGACGCCGGTGAACAGGGCGCGCGGATTGGAGTCGGCGTCGAAGTAGGCGTGCACGATCCAGTCCTCGGCCTCCTCCCTCGGGAGGTACTCCTGGAGGATGACACCCGGATGGGTGCCCCAGTCACGGGCGAGAGCGAGCAGTCCTTCGCGGGTGGCGATCCGCGTCGTCCCGTTGACGGCGGGCTGCTTGCGCCGGACGAACGCCTCGCGATTCTTGGCCACGATCGGGAAGCGGGCCTTCTCCGCGAAGTCGACGATCTCGTCGTACGAGTCAGGGAAGGCGGCCGCCGGGCTCGGAACGCCGTGTTCCACGCACAGTTCGTGCAGGCCCTGCTTGCTCGCCAGCCGGCGCGGCAGTTCCGCGTCCACGCGCGGGAAGAGGAAACGGTCCCCGAGCGCGTCCTGGTGCTCGGCGATCAGGACGGCCGCCTCCTCGTCGGTGGGGATCAGCACGGTCGGACGGCCGATACGGCGTGCGACGCGCAGCAGTCCCTCGACGAGATGATCCGGTTCCTCGGCGCCTGTCGTCGGCCACACGAACGCCCGCCTGAGATAACGGGAGGAGGCTGCCGGCGTGTAGGCGTCCTCCGTGATCGCGTACATGGGGACGCCCAGGCGGCCCAGACTGCGAATCGCGCCGACCCCGCCGTGGTGCAGCGGATAGTCGCCGAACTTGACGATCAGGCCCGGCACGTCACGGTCCGCCTCGAACGGCACGCTGACGGCATTCCTGGCCACGGGTCCCCCCACGTGTCCCCCCTACGGACCGGACCCACCCCGTCCGTGTCCCCCAAAGGACGCTAAGCCGGAATTGCCTACTCCGACAAGGCCTATTGGGACATTGCGAACTCTTTAGACACTGCCACGACAACCAACTCACCCGTAACGTGTGGCGCGACCACATGGAATGCCGCGCAACGCCATAGCGACGTCGCCACATGGCAGGCCCCACGCGGCACGGATGAGAGCGAGGCAGTCACCCCATGCCCCCCTTGCCCCCCTTCGAGGTCCCCGAGGGTGACCCCTTCGGCCCACACAACCTTCCGTATGGCGTGTTCTCGACCTCCGGGAGCACGGAACGGAGGGTCGGCGTCCGTCTCGGCGACCACGTCCTCGACGCCGGCGCCGCGGCCCTCGCACTCGGCTCCCCGTACGCCTCCCTGCTCGCCCGCCCGACCCTCAACCCGCTCCTGGCCGCGGGCCGCACCGCCTGGTCGGACGTACGGCGCGCACTGACCGCCTGGGTGACCGTGCCCGCGCACCGCGAGACGCTCACCCCGCTTTTCCACCCGCTGCCCGAGGTGGACCTGCACCTGCCCTTCGAGGTCGCCGACTACGTCGACTTCTACGCCTCCGAGAACCACGCCCGAAACGCCGGGCGCATCTTCCGCCCGGACGCCGCCGAACCGCTCACCCCCAACTGGAAACATCTGCCGATCGGTTACCACGGCCGCGCGGGCACGGTAGTGGTGTCGGGGACGGACGTCGTACGGCCGTCGGGACAACGGAAGGCGCCGTCGGAACCGGAACCGGTGTTCGGCCCGTCGGTACGGCTGGACATCGAAGCCGAGGTCGGCTTCGTCGTCGGCACGCCGTCGGAACAGGGCCGGCCGGTGGCGCTGGGCGACTTCAGGGAGCACGTGTTCGGCCTGTGCCTGCTGAACGACTGGTCGGCGCGGGACATCCAGGCCTGGGAGTACGTCCCGCTCGGTCCGTTCCTCGGCAAGTCGTTCGCCACCTCCGTCTCGGCGTGGATCACCCCGCTGGACGCACTGGAGGAGGCACGGATCGCCCCGCCGAGGCGGACGCACCCGCTGCTGCCGTACCTCGACGACGCCACGGAGGAGCCCGCCGGTTACGACCTGCGGATCTCGATCGCGATCAACGGGCACACGGTGTCCGAGCCGCCGTTCTCCACCATGTACTGGACCGCCGCCCAGCAACTCGCCCACCTCACGGTGAACGGCGCCTCCCTGCGCACCGGAGATCTGTACGGCTCCGGCACGGTGAGCGGTGCGGAGCCCGGGCAGCGCGGGTCGCTGCTGGAGCTGACCTGGAACGGACGCGATCCGCTCGAACTACCGGACGGAAAGCGGACGTACCTGGAAGACGGCGACGTGGTGACGCTCTCGGGGTGGGCTCCGGGGCCGGGCGGCAGCCGGGTGGGGCTCGGGCTGGTCGGGGGGCGGATCGTGGCGGGGTGAGGGAGACGGCCCGGACAGCCCGGCTCACCGAGGTGAGCCGGGACTTCGGAACCCGGGCGCGGGCGGCGGGAGCCGGGGTGAGGAGTCGCGGGAGCAGGACTCCATCACGAACCGCGAGGCGGGCGCCCGGATCGTCGTCGACACCTGACTCGGGGCACCCGGCACCGTCATACTGACCGGACACGCACCATGCGATGCGCCCGCACGCGCACCATGCGAGGCGTCGGCGCGCGTATCACATGACGCGCCGGCGCACGCGCCATGTCACGCGACGGCGTATCACCCCCGCACCACCCGCACACATCTCCGATCAGGAAACGGAGCCCCGGCATGACCGTCTGCCTGCTCCTGCTGACCGCCGTCGCCCTGACGGCCGCCGTACCTGCGCCGCGCACCCTGGTGCGGTCCCTGTGGCCGGAGCGGGAACCGGTGGTCGCGCTGTGGGTGTGGCAGTGCCTGGTCGCCACCGTGCTGATGTGCTGCGTGGCCGCGCTGACCCTGGGCGCGGCGGCCGTCTTCCACACCGTGCGCGACCGGGTGTTCGCGCCGGCGCCACCGGCGGTCGCCGCCGCGTACGACCTCTCCGTGGCGCCTCTGTGGGCGGTCACTCTGACATTCCTGCTGGCGTGCGGGGCCGCGTGGACGACGGCGATGCTCGCCCGCGAACTGGTAGAGGCCCGGCGGCGCCGCGACCGGACCCGCGCACACCTGCGCGAGCGGGCACCCGAGCTGCCGGCGGGGCTGCCCGCCGCACGCGGACCGATGCTGGTGCTGGAGGACGAATACCCGGACGCCTGGTGGATGCCGGGCCATCCGCCACAGCTGGTCGTCACGACGGGGGCGCTGCACCGCCTCACCGACCACCAGCTGGACGCCGTACTCACCCACGAACGAGGCCACGCCCGCGCCCACCACGACTGGCCGCTCCACCTGTCCAGCGCACTGGCCACGGGCTTCCCGCGTGTGCCGCTCTTCTCCCACTTCTGCGACCAGACCCACCGGCTCGTCGAACTCGCCGCGGACGACACGGCGTCCCGCCGCTGCGGCCACCTCACCACCGCGATGGCCCTGATCGAGCTGAACCAGCACCGCGGGGTCCTGTCCTGCGCGTCGAGCCGCCGACTGCTGGGGGAACGGGTCGACCGCCTGCTGGAACCGCCGCCACGGCTGCTGCGCCGCCAGCGGGCCCTCACAACTACGGTGGCCGCCCTGGTCCCGCTGCTCCCACTCCTGATCACGCTCGTGCCGGGGCTGACGGCGCTCGGCTAGTCGTTTCATCCGGACCGGCGAAATGTCCGGGTGCGCAGTGGGCCGGTACGCCAAGGGCTCGGATCGGGCTGCTCTGTCAGCACACCCCTCCTGGGTGGCAGATCTTCCTCACGCCGCCGCAAAAAACACAGCTCAGCGGCGCATCAGACGGGTCCTCAAGTGGCGCAACATTCCCGCAACACCCCCTTCCCTACCGCATAGGTATGGTTCCAGCCATGCCACCCGCCGAACGCATCCGCGACCACTCCGGTCAGGGCGCCGCGACCACGGTCGCCGCCCACCGGACGCGTCGTCGGCTGCGTGCGGACCAGGCCCGGCAGCTCGCCGACCTCCTGCGCCACCAGATCCTCACCGGAGCGTTCCCGGACGGCGCCCTCCCGCACGAAACCGTCCTCGCCGACGACTACCGCGCCACTCGCAACACCGTCCGCCAGGCCCTGGACCTGCTGCGGGCGGAAGGGCTGGTGGACCGGCTGCCCGGCGTGGGCACCGTGGTCGTCGCCCGCAAGTACCCGCACGGGCTCGACCGCCTGATGGGCCTCGCGGAAACCCTCCGCGAACACGGCCAGGTCACCAACGAGGTCCGCACCATGGGCCCCGCCCCGGCACCGGCCCCCGTCGCCGAACGCCTCCGCGTCCTGCCCGGCGCAGACGTCCTCTACATCGAACGCCTGCGCCGCCTGAACGGCCTCCCCCTCTCCCTCGACCTCACCTACATCCCTCTCGACATCGGCACCGCCCTCCTCGGCGCCGACCTGGAGAACAACGACGTCTTCAGGCTCCTGGAGTCGATCACCGGACAGCCCCTGGGCCACGCCGAGATCACCCTGGAAGCGGTGAACGCGGACGCACACTCCGCAGCCGTGCTCCAGGCCCCGCGCGGCGCGGCGGTGCTCATGCTGGAACGCCTCAGCCACCTCGCCGACGGCCGCCCCGTCGACCTGGAGTTCATCCGCTTCCGCGGCGACCGCATCACCATGAGCGGCCTCCTGCACCGCTTCCTGTGACCCCCGCCTGACCCGTTTCCTGGAGACAGCCATGCCCTTGGCACCCCAGCGGGCCGACGTGCCCGTGACCATCGACGAGTCGAAGTGCATCGACGGCTGCACCCTCTGCGTGGACATGTGCCCGCTGGACTCCCTCGCCATCGACGAAAGCAACGGCAAGGCCTACATGCACGTCGACGAGTGCTGGTACTGCGGCCCGTGCGCGGCCCGCTGTCCCACCGGAGCCGTCACGGTCAACATGCCCTATCTGCTCCGGTGAGAGGCCCAGAACTTCCATGAAACGCACAGCGATCGCCGCCTCCGCAGCCCTCCTGCTACTGCCGCTCTCCGCCTGCGGCGGCAGCGCCCAGGCCGGCGACGGCAACACGGTCACCATCACCGTCGGCTACCAGTCCAAGACCATCAACACCGTCACGGCGGGCACTCTGCTGCGCTCCCTCGGCTATTTCGAGCAGCAGCTCAACGCCCTCCACGACGGCCACACCTACAAGGTCGACTGGCAGGACTACGCCACGGGCGCCCCGATCACCGCCCAGATGACCGCCGGGAAGATCGACATCGGTTCGATGGGTGACTTCCCACTGCTGCTCAACGCCGCCCGCGGCAAGCAGCTCGGCCAGCCCACCCGCCTGGTCTCCGTCACGGGCTACAACCTCCGCGGCGGCCTCAACACCGTGGTCACCGGACCCGACTCCAAGCTGACGTCCTTGGCGGACCTGAAGGGCAAGAAGGTCTCGACAAGCATCGGGTCCGCCGCCGACGGCACCCTGGTCCGCGCGCTGCAGCGCGCCGGCATCGACCCGGACAAGGGCATCTCCAAGCTCAACCAGCAGCCCGCGGTGGGCGCGTCGGCGCTGTCGGCGGGGAGTGTGGACGCGCTGTCGCAGTTCGTGGCCTGGCCGGGCCTGCTCGCCTACCAGGGCAAGGCGAAGGCGCTCTACGACGGCGCGCAGCTGGACCTTCCCACCTTCCACGGCGTGACCGCCCGTGAGGGCTTCGCCCAGCAGCGGCCCGCCGTCCTGGAGGCCTTCCTCAAGGCGCAGGCAGAGGCCACCGACTACCTCAACGCCCATCCGGTGACCGCCGCCGAGAAGGTCGCCAAGGCCACCGGCCTGCCCGCAGAGGTCGTCTACCTCTACAACGGCGCCCATGGCATCGCCACTTTCGACCCTGCTGTCAAGCCTGCGCTGGTCTCCGCGCTGAAGCAGGACGTTTCGGTCCTGAAGGCCGCCAAACTGACCGGTGACGTCGACGTGGACCAGTTCGTCGACGACCAGTACGTGAAGAAGGCGCTGGGCAGCTCCGACTACGCCAAGCGGCTCGCAACCGCACCGCCGGCGTCAGCTAGCGAGGTGTGGCCCAAGGGGAGCGAGAAGACGACGAGTTTCGGCTCCCCCAAGGAACTGCTGGCCTACGTCGCCAAGCACAGCGGTGGCGTCCGCGCCGCCTACGTCCCCGACACCACCACCCGCACTCTCTGGTTCGCCGACAAGGCGGTGTGGGTGGCCGACGGTGAGCAGTTGCTGCCGTTCGTGACGCAGGCGATCGCACAGACGTATGTCGACGCGCACGGTGGTGCGCAGGTCGTCAGTTATGCCGACGCGCTGCGGCGGGCGTCGTGAGCCGGTATGTCCTGCGGACGGCGTCGCTGGCCGCCGCCCTGGGGCTGTGGCAGTTGCTGACCAGCCTGAAGGTCGACCTGTGGCTGCGTTTCTCGCAGTTCCCGACGGTCGCGGATGTCGCCCGTGCCTTCGCCGACCGGGTCTCCGGTGGCGACTACTGGACGGATCTCACCGACAGTCTCACCCGCATCCTGACCGGTTTCGCGCTGGCGGCGGTGCTGGGTGTGGCAACGGGTGTGCTCGTGGCTCGCTCGCGTCTCGCCGAGGACCTGCTCGGTCCTGTCCTGGAGGTGCTCCGCCCGATCCCGGCGATCGCTCTCGTGCCGGTCGCGATCCTGCTGTTCCCCTCCAATGAGCAGGGCATCGTCTTCATCACCTGTACCGCGGCCTTCTTCCCGGTGATGGTCTCCACCCGGCATGCGGTGCGCGCTCTCACTCCCGTGTGGGAGGAGGCGGTGCGCACGATGGGCGGCGGCAGGTGGCGGATCCTGGGTTCGGTCGTGCTGCCGGGCGCGCTGCCGGGCATCTTCGGCGGACTGTCGGTCGGTATCGGCGTTTCGTGGATCTGTGTGATCTCCGCCGAGATGATCTCCGGCCAGTACGGCGTCGGTTACCGCACCTGGCAGGACTACACGGTCGTCAACTACCCGGGGGTTTTCGTCGGGATGGTCACGATCGGTGTGCTCGGCTGGGTCACTTCCACGGCGGTGGAACTCCTCGGCCGGTGGCTGACCCGCTGGCTGCCTCGCACGTCGTACGTCCCCGGTGGCCGGCCCCGCGCTGTGGTGCCCGCTGTCGCCGCCGCTGCGGTCGCAGTGCGGGCCGACGGCGAGTCCCAGAAGCAGTCCGATTCCCAGCAGCAGGGCCGCGATGACACCGGCCAGGAGGCGCGCGATGAGCACTACGTCTGAGGTCGCCGCACCAGCGGCGACACGCGGGGCCCGGCTCACGTTCAGTGCGGTCGTGCTCGGCCGTCCGGACGCACCGGTGCTGCACGATGTGGCGCTGGACGTCCGGCCCGGGGAGATCCTCACGGTGGTCGGGCCGTCGGGGTGCGGCAAGTCGACGTTGCTGCGGACGTTCGCGGGGCTGCTGTCCCCGCTGGCGGGGACGGTGTCGCAGGACGGCACGGTGGTGACCGGGCCGTCGGCCGACCGGGCGCTGGTCTTCCAGGAGGACGCGTTGCTGCCCTGGCGCACGCTGCGCGGCAATGTCGAACTGCCGCTGGCCATCAAGGGGGTCGCCCGTTCGGCGCGTCGTGCCCAGGCGGAGTCGTGGCTGGGCCGGGTCGGGCTGGCCGCGCAGGCCGGGCAGTTGCCGCACCGGGTGTCCGGCGGGCAGCGCCAGCGGGCGCAGCTGGCGCGGGCGCTGGCCGGTTCGCCGCGTGCCGTGCTGATGGACGAGCCGTTCGGGGCGCTGGACGCCCAGACCCGTTCCGGCATGCAGGACCTGCTGGTGGAGGTGTTGCGCGGCACGGGGGCGACTGTCGTCTTCGTCACCCATGACGTGGACGAGGCGCTGTTCCTCGGTGACCGGGTCGCCCTGCTCACCGCCGGCCGGGTGGCGTCCGTGCGGGACGTGCCGCGTCCGCGTGAGCGTGGCGCCCTCGACGACCCGGCCCGCGCGGCCTTGCGCCGTACCGTCCTCTCTTCGCTCGGCATCTGAAAGGCATCCCGGTGACCACCCCCGCTGACGCCCCCGCGCCCGCCCCTCTGGAGATTCCCGCCGTCACCGACGCCGAGGAGCTGATCTGTGACGTCCTGGTCATCGGCGGTGGCACCGCCGGCACCATGGCCGCCCTGACCGCCGCCGAGCACGGTGCGAACGTGCTGCTCCTGGAGAAGGCCCATGTCCGGCACTCCGGTGCGCTCGCCATGGGCATGGACGGTGTCAACAACGCGGTCGTCCCGGGCCGTGCCGAGCCCGACGACTACGTCGCCGAGATCACCCGTGCCAACGACGGGATCGTCGACCAGTCCACGGTCCGGCAGACGGCGACGCGCGGTTTCGCCATGGTCCAGCGCCTGGAGTCGTACGGGGTCAAGTTCGAGAAGGACGAGCATGGCGCGTACGCGGTTCGCCAGGTGCATCGCTCCGGTTCGTACGTACTGCCGATGCCGGAAGGCAAGGATGTCAAGAAGGTCCTGTACCGGCAGTTGCGGCGTCGTGAGATGCGGGAGCGGATCCGTATCGAGAACCGGGTGATGCCGGTTCGGGTGCTGACGGCGGACGGTCGTGCGGTGGGTGCGGCGGGGTTCAACACGCGTACGGGAGCTTTTGTCACCGTCCGCGCGGGCGCGGTGATCCTTGCGACCGGTGCAGCGGGGCGGCTCGGGCTGCCCGCCTCCGGGTACCTGTACGGGACGTACGAGAATCCGACCAATGCCGGTGACGGTTACGCCATGGCCTACCACGCCGGGGCGGAGCTGACGGGCATCGAGTGTTTCCAGATCAATCCCCTGATCAAGGACTACAACGGGCCTGCCTGCGCGTACGTCGCCAACCCGTTCGGGGGTTACCAGGTCAACCGGCACGGTGAGCGGTTCGTCGACTCCGACTACTGGTCGGGGCAGATGATGGCGGAGTTCGCCGCCGAGGTGGCCTCCGACCGTGGCCCGGTCTACCTGAAGCTGAGCCATCTCCCCGAGGAGTCGGTCTCCGCTCTGGAGTCGATCCTGCACTCCACCGAGCGGCCCACCCGGGGCACCTTCCATTCCGGGCGGGGGCACGACTACCGGACCCATGATGTCGAGATGCACATCTCCGAGATCGGGCTGTGCGGCGGTCACTCCGCCTCCGGGGTGCGGGTCGACGACCATGCCCGTACGACCGTCCCCCGGCTCTACGCCGCCGGTGACCTGGCCTGTGTCCCCCACAACTACATGATCGGCGCGTTCGTCTTCGGTGACCTCGCGGGTGCGGATGGCGCCCAGTACTCGGCGTACGAGGGGGAGTTGCCGGCCGGCCAGGTGCGTGAGGCGCACGAGTTGATCTATCGTCCGCTGCGCAATCCGGAGGGCCCGCCGCAGCCCCAGGTCGAGTACAAGCTGCGTCGTTTCGTCAACGACTACGTGGCGCCGCCGAAGTCCGGGGCGCGGCTGTCCCTCGCTCTGGAGTCCTTCGAGCGGATGCGGGACGACATCGCCGCCATGGGTGCCCGGACCCCGCATGAACTGATGCGCTGCGCCGAGGTGAGTTTCATCCGCGACTGTGCGGAGATGGCCGCGCGTGCCTCCCTGGCCCGTACCGAGTCCCGTTGGGGTCTCTACCACGACCGGCTGGATCACCCCGAGCGTGACGACGCCTCCTGGTTCCATCATCTCGATCTGCACAAGTCCCCCTCTGGTGCGATGGAGTTCACGGCTCGTCCCGTGGCTCCGTATCTGGTGCCGGTCGAGGAGTTCACCCCGGTCGGCGGTCCGTCCCGGTACATCGGCGAGGTGCGTCCGCTGGACGTGGCCACGGCGGGTGCCCGGGATGTGCCGCCGGTGGCCGCGGGGCCGGTGGCGGCCGCCGCCGCACGGTCGGTGAAGGTCGACCGGGCCGAGCCGGCCTCGCCCCGTCTTCTGGGGCTCCTCGCCCTCGCCGAGGAGGAGCCCGAACTTGCTGCTCTTGAGCCGTACTTGACCGACCTTGATGCTTCGGTGCGCCGTACCGCCGTGTCGGTTCTGACGGAGACGGCTCCGGCGGGGGTCGGGCTGGCGCTGGCGGGTGCGCTGGCGGATCCCGATGCCGGGGTCCGTTCGGTTGCCGCGGCCTCGCTGCGCGAGCTGGTCGAGACGCTTCCGTCCGAGCCGGCGCTGGGCGACGCGCTCGTCGACGCGCTCGGTGTGACCGACTGCGTGGTCCGGGCGGCGGCGCTCGATGTGCTGCGGGCGCTGCACCTGGGCGACGCAGGGCTGTTCGCCGGTTTCCTGGCCGACGTCGATCCGGCGGTGCGGATCGAGGCGGTGCGGGCGCTGGTCTCGGTGGACGCCGCCGATGCCCTCGCGGGTGCGGTCGCCGACCCGTCCCGTGAGGTGCGGGTGACGGTGGCGAAGGCCCTCGGGACGGTGGGGGCCGCCGGTGCCGCCCGGCAGGTGGACAGTGTGGTGGAGGCCCTGACCGCGCTCGTCGGCGACGCCGATGTGCTGGTCCGGGGGGCGGCTTACGAGGCCCTCGCCGGTGTCGGCTGTCCGCCGCCGCTGGCCGACGCCGCCGTGGCCGCGCTGGCCGACCCGGCCTGGCAGGTGCGTGTAGGTGCCGCCAGGGCGCTGGGCGCCGCCGGTGCCGCGGTGGCGGTGCCGGCCCTCGCCGAGTCCCTCGCCGACCGGAACGCCGACGTGCGCAAGGCTGCCGTCCTCGCTCTGACCCGGCATGCCGGTGCCGAGGAGGCCCGTGCGGCTCTGGCCACGGCGACGGCCGATCCGGACGCGGATGTCAGGGCGTATGCGGCGAGGGGGCTGTAGGCGGCTTTGCTACCGCAGGCCCTGTACCGCCGCCCTATATCCAGTCCTCCGGTTCCGGCTCCGCGTCCATCTCGGGCCAGTGGTCGTCCTCGTCCCTGGTCCCCGGCTCCGCGGGGGCCGGGGCGGCGGGTGTCTTCAGGGCGGCCAGCACCCCGAGTACGCCCTCTCCGTACGTCATGAGCTTCTTCTCGCCGACGCCGCCGACGGTGGCGAGTTCGGCGATGGACTCGGGCCACCGGCCGACGATCTCCCGCAGGGTGGCGTCGTGGAAGATCACGTACGCGGGTACGCCCTGATCGCGGGCCTGCTCGGCACGCCAGGCGCGCAGGGCCTCGAAGGCGGGGAGCAGTTCCTCGGGCAGCTCTGCCACAGCCGCCTTCGCCTTGCTCTTGCCGGAGGAACCGGAGGAACCGGACGCGCGTGTGGCCGCCGGCTTCTTCGGCTCCTTGCGCAGCGGGACCTCCCGCTCGCGCCGCAGTACCGTCCCGCTGGCTTCGGTGAGCACGAGGGTGCCGTACTCGCCCTCGACCGCGAGCAGCCCCTGGGCGAGCAGCTGCCGGACGACGCCTCGCCATTCGCCTTCGTCGAGGTCGGTGCCGATACCGAAGACGGACAGCTGGTCGTGGTCGAACTGTATGACCTTGGCGGTGCGCTTGCCGAGCAGGATGTCGACGATCTGGACGGCGCCGAACTTCTGCCCGCGTTCGCGCTGGAGTCGTACGACGGTGGAGAGGACCTTCTGGGCGGCGACGGTGCCGTCCCAGGTCTCGGGCGGGGTGAGGCAGGTGTCGCAGTTGCCGCAGCCCGCCGGGTCGGGTTCCTGGCCGAAGTAGTTGAGGAGTTGCCCGCGGCGGCACTGGGCGGTCTCGCACAGGGCGAGCATGGAGTCGAGGTGGGCCTGGGCGCGGCGTCGGAAGGCCTCGTCGCCCTCGCCGGACTGGATGAGTTTGCGCTGCTGTATGACGTCGTTGAGGCCGTAGGCCATCCAGGCGGTGGAGGGCAGGCTGTCGCGGCCGGCGCGGCCGGTCTCCTGGTAGTAGCCCTCGACTGATTTGGGCAGGTCGAGGTGGGCGACGAAGCGGACGTCGGGTTTGTCGATGCCCATACCGAAGGCGATGGTGGCGACGACGACCAGGCCGTCCTCGCGCAGGAAACGGGACTGGTGGGCGGCGCGGGTGCCCGCGTCGAGGCCGGCGTGGTAGGGGACGGCGTCGATGCCGTTGCGGGTCAGGAATTCGGCCGTGGCTTCGACGGACTTGCGGGAGAGGCAGTAGACGATGCCCGCGTCGCCTTCGTGTTCCTGGCGGAGGAAGGTGAGGAGCTGTTTCTTGGGGTCGGCCTTGGGGACGATCCGGTACTGGATGTTGGGCCGGTCGAAGCTGGCCACGAAGTGCCGGGCGGTCGGCATGTGCAGCCGCCCGGTGATCTCCTGGTGGGTGGCGTGGGTGGCGGTGGCCGTGAGCGCGATGCGCGGGACGTCGGGCCAGCGTTCGCCGAGGAGGGAGAGGGCGAGGTAGTCGGGGCGGAAGTCGTGGCCCCACTGGGAGACGCAGTGCGCCTCGTCGATGGCGAAGACGGCGATCTTGCCGCGGGCGAGCAGGTCGAGGGTGGAGTCCACGCGGAGCCGCTCGGGGGCGAGGTAGAGCAGGTCGAGCTCGCCCGCGAGGAACTGGGCCTCGACCACGCGCCGCTCGTCGAAGTCCTGGGTGGAGTTGATGAACCCGGCGTTGACGCCGAGGGCGCGCAGGGCGTCCACCTGGTCCTGCATGAGGGCGATGAGTGGTGATACCACGACGCCCGTACCAGGTCTGACCAGGGCGGGGATCTGGTAGCACAGCGATTTTCCGCCGCCGGTCGGCATGAGGACGACGGCGTCGCCGCCCGCCACCACGTGCTCGATGATCGCTTCCTGTTCGCCCCGGAAGGCGTCGTACCCGAAGACCCGGTGCAGCGTGGCCAGTGCCTCGCTGTCCGCCGGTCCGTGCGCCTGTGGCGCCCCCGGCGTCTCGGTCGTCCCTGGCATCTCGTCGGTTCCGCCTGTCCCGCCCATCGTCGTGTCCCCCGTACGTCGTCCTTCGACCACTGCCTCCACGATAGGGGTCCGGACCGACAGCGCCGGAGTTGTCCACAGGCTGGCCGCCTGAGAAGGGGGTGTGGGTGGGGGTTCCCCCGTCCGGCGGTGTCCTCAGTCCTTTGGCGGTCTTCGCGTGGCGGCCCGGAATCGGCGCGGGCCATGCTGCACGGGCGGGACCGGGGAGGCCCGCGTTGTACGGAGGCGTCGCGTTCGCGTGCCTCTTCCGCCCCAAGGAGCATCAGGATGTCTCTCAGGTCCCGCGCCGCCGGTGCCGCTCTGGCGCTGGCTGTGCCGTTCGCTCTGGCCGCGGTGCCCGCCGACGCGGCTCCGGTCCCCGAAGCCGACCCGTTCGTGTGGACGGATCTGACTCCTACGTACACGGCGACGGCGGACTACCAGTACGAGCCGTTCGCGGTCACGGACGGGTATGCCCGGACCGACACCTGCGACCGGACCAGTCGGGGAGGCGCGGGCTACCACTACGTCAAGGACGCGAGCGTCGGCAGTCTGGACCCGGCCGATCCCGCGGGTCTCCTCTACGAGACCGACGTCGACGGCGGGCGTGCCCTGGTCGGCGTGGAGTGGATCGTGCGGGCGGTGAGCGGCGGCACCCCGCCGACCTTGTTCGGGCAGTCGTTCGAGGGGCCGACGACGGTTCCCGGGGTCAAGGGGTCCGTGTACACGTTGCGGGCCTGGATCTGGAAGGACAATCCGAGTGGCCTGTTCGCGCTGGGGAACCCGACGGTGACGTGCCCGTAGTGTCCGTGCCCGTAGTGTCCGTGCTCGTAGTGTCCGTGCTCGTAGTGTCCGTGCTCCTGTGACGCGGACGCGCGCCCGCGGGGCCGCACGCGCGCGTGGGCCCCGGCTCCTGTGCGGGGAACCGGGGCCCGGGGCCGTACGGGATGTCTCAGCGCACGAACACGCCCGCCTGGCTGGCGAGGTTCAGGAAGTACTGCGGTGCCACACCGAGTACCAGGGTGACTGCCACGCCGAGGCCGATCGCCGCCATGGTGAGCGGTGACGGCACGGCGACTGTCGGTCCCTCGGGGCTCGGCTCGCTGAAGAACATCAGCACGATCACGCGGATGTAGAAGAACGCGGCGATCGCCGACGAGATCACACCGATCACGACCAGCGGGACCGCCCCGCCCTCGGCCGCCGCCTTGAACACGGCGAACTTCCCGGCGAAGCCCGAGGTCAGCGGGATGCCCGCGAAGGCCAGCAGGAACACGGCGAAGACGGCTGCGACCAGGGGCGAGCGGCGGCCGAGGCCTGCCCATTTGGACAGGTGGGTCGCCTCGCCGCCCGCGTCGCGGACCAGGGTGACCACGGCGAACGCGCCGATGGTCACGAAGGAGTACGCGGCCAGGTAGAAGAGGACCGACGACACGCCGTCCTTCGACGTCGCGATGACACCGGCGAGGATGAACCCGGCGTGTGCGATCGACGAGTACGCGAGGAGCCGCTTGATGTCCGTCTGGGTGATCGCGACGATCGCGCCGCCCAGCATGGTGATGATGGCGACGCCCCACATGACCGGCCGCCAGTCCCACCGCATGCCGGGCAGGACGACGTACAGCAGCCGCAGCAGGGCACCGAAGGCGGCGACCTTGGTGGCGGCCGCCATGAAGCCGGTGACCGGGGTGGGCGCGCCCTGGTAGACGTCGGGCGTCCACATGTGGAAGGGGACGGCGCCGACCTTGAAGAGGAGCCCCATGACGACCATGGCGGTGCCGATCAGGAGCAGCGCGTCGTTGCCCATGGTGTTGGCGAGGGCCGGGTCGACGTTGGTGACGGTGCCGTCGACGACCTGGGCGATGGTGGCGTACGACACCGAGCCGGCGTAGCCGTAGAGCATGGCGATGCCGAACAGGGTGAACGCGGAGGCGAAGGCGCCGAGCAGGAAGTACTTGACGGCGGCTTCCTGCGACATGAGGCGCTTGCGGCGGGCCAGGGCGCACATCAGGTAGAGCGGGAGGGAGAAGACCTCCAGGGCCACGAAGAGCGTCAGCAGGTCGTTGGCCGAGGGGAAGACCAGCATGCCTGCGATGGCGAAGAGCAGGAGCGGGAAGACCTCGGTGGTGGTGAAGCCGGCCTTCACGGCGGCCTGCTCGCTGTCGCTGCCGGGCACGGAGGCGGCCTGGGCGGCGAAGGAGTCGACTCGGTTGCCGTGGGCGGCGGGGTCGAGGCGGCGTTCGGCGAAGGTGAACAGGCCGACGAGGCCGGCGAGCAGGATTGTCCCCTGGAGGAACAGGGAGGGTCCGTCGACGGCGATGGCGCCCATGGCGGCGACGCGCGCCTTGGTGGTGCCGTATCCGTCGGCGGCGAGGGCGACGACTGCCGCGAAGGCGGCGCACAGGGCGACGGCGGAGACGAACACCTGCGCGTAGTAGCGGGACTTGCGCGGGAGGAACGCCTCGACCAGTACGCCGACGATCGCCGCGCCGATGACGATCAGGGTGGGCGACAACTGCCCGTATTCGATCTTCGGCGTGTCGATCTTCGAGATTGGTTCGGCCGCGGTTGTCCACAGGCTGTGGACGGCTGCTGCGCTCACTTGGCCGCCTCCACTGCTGGCTTGGGGTCGGTCTTGTGTACGTCCGACATGGTCTGCTTGACCGCCGGGTTGACGATGTCGGTGACGGGCTTCGGATAGACGCCCAGGAAGATCAGCAGGACGATCAGCGGGGCGACCACGACGAGCTCGCGTACCTTCAGGTCGGGCATCGTGGAGACCGCCGGTTTCACCGGGCCCGTCATCGTCCGCTGGTAGAGGACGAGGGTGTAGAGCGCGGCGAGGACGATGCCGAAGGTGGCGATGATCCCGATCGCCGGGTAGCGCGTGAACGTGCCGACCAGGACCAGGAACTCGCTCACGAAGGGGGCGAGGCCCGGCAGGGACAGGGTGGCCAGGCCGCCGATCAGGAAGGTGCCGGCGAGTACCGGGGCGACCTTCTGCACACCGCCGTAGTCGGCGATGAGCCGGGAGCCGCGCCGGGAGATCAGGAAGCCGGCGACCAGCATCAGTGCGGCGGTGGAGATGCCGTGGTTGACCATGTAGAGGGTGGCGCCGGACTGTCCCTGGCTGGTCATCGCGAAGATGCCGAGGATGATGAACCCGAAGTGGGAGATGGACGCGTAGGCGACCAGACGCTTGATGTCGCGCTGCCCGACGGCGAGCAGTGCGCCGTAGATGATGCTGATCAGGGCGAGGACGAGGATGGTGGGCGTCGCCCACTTCGACGCCTCCGGGAAGAGCTGGAGGCAGAAGCGGAGCATCGCGAACGTGCCCACCTTGTCGACGACCGCGGTGATGAGGACGGCGACGGGGGCGGTGGACTCCTGCATGGCGTTGGGCAGCCAGGTGTGCAGCGGCCACAGCGGCGCCTTCACCGCGAAGGCGAAGAAGAAGCCGAGGAACAGCCAGCGTTCGGTGCTGGTGGCCATGTGCAGGGTGCCGTTCGCGCGGGCCTGCGCGATCTCGGTGAGGGAGAAGTTCCCCGCGACCGTGTACAGGCCGATGACCGCGGCCAGCATGATCAGGCCGCCGACCAGGTTGTAGAGGAGGAACTTCACGGCGGCGTACGACCGTTGCGTCGACGCGGCTTCCTCGCCCTGTGCGTGGGCCCGGTCCCCGAAGCCGCCGATGAGGAAGTACATCGGGATGAGCATGGCTTCGAAGAAGATGTAGAAGAGGAAGACGTCGGTGGCTTCGAAGGAGATGATCACCATCGCCTCGACGGCCAGGATCAGGGCGAAGAAGCCCTGGGTGGGACGCCACCGCTTGCTGCCGGTCTCCAGCGGGTCGGCGTCGTGCCAGCCTGCCAGGATGATGAACGGCATCAGCAGGGCCGTCAGGCCGAGCAGGGCGACCGCGATGCCGTCGACACCCAGCTCGTACCTGACTCCGAAGTCGGCGATCCAGGCGTGGGATTCGGTGAGCTGGTAGCGGGCGCCGCCGGGGTCGAAGCGGACCATGACGACGGTCGCCAGGACGAGCGTGGCGAGCGAGACCAGCAGCGCGAGCCATTTGGCGGCGGTGCGCCGGGCGGCCGGTACGGCGGCCGTGGCGACCGCGCCGACGGCCGGGAGGACCGCCGTCGCTGTCAGCAGGGGAAAGGACATCGGTATCAGACCGCCCTCATCAGCAGGGTCGCGGCGACCAGGAGGGCAGCGCCGCCGAACATCGAGACCGCGTACGAGCGCGCGTAGCCGTTCTGCAGTTTGCGCAGCCGGCCGGAGAGGCCGCCGAAGCCGGCCGCCGTGCCGTTGACGACGCCGTCGACCAGGGTGTGATCGACATACACCAGGGAGCGGGTGAGGTGTTCGCCGCCGCGGACCAGGACGACGTGGTTGAAGTCGTCCTGGAGGAGGTCGCGGCGGGCCGCGCGGGTGAGCAGCGAACCGCGCGGGGCGATGGCGGGCACGGGCCGGTGGCCGTACTGCAGGTAGGCGATGCCGACTCCGATGATCAGGCAGACCATGGTGGCGCCGGTGACCGCGCCCGCGCTGAGCGGGGAGTCGCCCTCGCTGTGCCCGGTGATCGGCTCCAGCCAGTGCAGGAAGCGGTCGCCGATGCTGAAGAAGCCGCCCGCGAAGACCGAGCCGATCGCCAGAGCGATCATCGGGATGGTCATGATCTTCGGGGATTCGTGCGGGTGCGGTTCGGCGTGCTCGCCGTGGTGTTCTGCGGCGGGCTCGGCGCTCGGCGCCTCCGGGGAGCGGGTGGGCTGGTTGCGCCAGCGTTCCTCGCCGAAGAACGTCATCAGCATCACGCGCGTCATGTAGAAGGCGGTGATGGCCGCACCGAGCAGGGCGCAGGTGCCGAGGATCCAGCCCTCGGTGCCGCCCTTGGCGAACGCCGCCTCGATGATCTTGTCCTTGGAGAAGAAGCCGGACAGGCCCGGGAAGCCGATGATGGCGAGGTAGCCGAGGCCGAAGGTGATGAAGGTGACCGGCATGTACTTGCGGAGGCCGCCGTACTTGCGCATGTCGACCTCGTCGTTCATGCCGTGCATGACGGAACCGGCGCCGAGGAACAGACCGGCCTTGAAGAAGCCGTGCGTCACCAGGTGCATGATCGCGAAGACGTAGCCGATCGGGCCGAGGCCGGCCGCGAGCACCATGTAGCCGATCTGCGACATGGTCGAGCCGGCGAGAGCCTTCTTGATGTCGTCCTTGGCGCAACCGACGATCGCACCGAAGAGGAGGGTGACGGCACCGACGACGGTGACGACGAGCTGTGCGTCGGGGGCCGCGTTGAAGATGGCTCCGGAGCGGACGATGAGGTAGACGCCGGCGGTCACCATGGTCGCCGCGTGGATGAGGGCGGAGACCGGGGTGGGGCCTTCCATGGCGTCCCCGAGCCAGGACTGCAGCGGAACCTGGGCGGACTTGCCGCAGGCGGCGAGGAGCAGCATCAGGCCGATCGCGGTGAGCCTGCCCTCGGAGGCGTCGGTGGCGTGGCTGAGGACCGGGCCGAAGGCGAATGTGCCGAACGTGGTGAACATCAGCATGATCGCGATGGACAGGCCCATGTCGCCGACTCGGTTGACGAGGAAGGCCTTCTTGGCCGCCGTCGCCGCGCTGGGCTTGTGCTGCCAGAAGCCGATCAGCAGGTAGGAGGCGAGGCCGACGCCCTCCCAGCCGACGTACAGCAGCAGGTAGTTGTCGGCGAGGACGAGCAGCAGCATCGCCGCGAGGAACAGGTTGAGGTAGCCGAAGAAGCGGCGGCGGCGCTCGTCGTGCTCCATGTACCCGACCGAGTACAGGTGGATGAGCGAGCCGACGCCGGTGATCAGCAGGACGAACGTCATCGACAGCTGGTCGAGGCGGAAGGTGACGTCCGCCTGGAAGCCGGCCACCGGGACCCAGGTGAACAGGTGCTGCATCAGGGTGCGGTCGTCGGCGTTCCTGCCGAGCAGGTCGGCGAAGAGGATGACGCCGAACACGAAGGACGTCGTCGACAGGAGCGTGCCGATCCAGTGGCCTACGGCGTCCAGGCGGCGGCCGCCGACCAGGAGGACGGCCGCTCCGAGCAGAGGCGCCGCGATCAGCAGCGCGATCAGGTTCTCCACGATTCAGCGACCCCTTACAGCTTCATCAGGCTGGCGTCGTCGACCGAGGCCGAGTGGCGGGTACGGAACAGCGACACGATGATCGCGAGCCCGACCACGACCTCCGCGGCGGCGACGACCATCGTGAAGAAGGCGATGATCTGGCCGTCGAGATTGCCGTGCATCCGGGAGAAGACGACGAACGCGAGGTTGCAGGCATTCAGCATCAGCTCGATGCACATGAAGACGACGATCGCGTTGCGTCTGATCAGCACACCGGTGGCGCCGATCGTGAACAGCAGGGCGGCGAGGTAGAGGTAGTAGACGGGGTTCACTTCGACGCCTCCTCGCTGCGCTTGAAGTTCGCGGGCTCGGTCGGGGTCCGCTCCAGCCGTTCCTCGGAGCGCTGTTCCAGGGCCCGCAGATCGCCGAGCGCCTCCGCGGACACGTCACGGATCTGACCGCGGTCGCGGAGTGTCTTGCTGACGGTGAGCTCGGACGGGGTGCCGTCGGGGAGCAGGCCGGCGATGTCAACGGCGTTGTGCCGGGCGTAGACGCCGGGGGCGGGCAGGGGCGGCAGGTGCTTGCCCTCGCGGACGCGCTGTTCGGACTGCTCGCGCTGGGTCTTGGGGCGTTCGGTGCGCTCCCTGTGGGTGAGCACCATGGCTCCGACGGCGGCGGTGATGAGCAGGGCGCCGGTGATTTCGAAGGCGAAGACGTACTTGGTGAAGATGAGGGCGGCGAGACCCTCCACGTTGCCGTTGGCGTTGGCCTGGCCGGTGCCTTGGAAATTCTTCAGGGAGGCGTTGGCGATGCCTGCGAGGAGCAGCACGCCGAAGCCGACCCCGCAGAGAAGGGCCAGCCAGCGCTGACCCTTGATGGTCTCCTTCAGGGAATCGGCGGCGGTCACGCCGACCAGCATCACCACGAAGAGGAACAGCATCATGATCGCGCCGGTGTAGACGACGATCTGGACGATGCCGAGGAAGTAGGCGCCGTTGGCGAGGTAGAACACCGCCAGGATGATCATGGTTCCGGCGAGCGACAGCGCGCTGTGCACGGCCCGCTTCATGAAGACGGTGGACAGGGCGCCGATCACGGCGACGGTGCCGAGGACCCAGAACTGGAAGGCCTCGCCGGTGGAGGTGGCGTAGGCGGCGAGCTGCGGGCTCATACGTCCACCTCCCGCTCCTGCTCGTCGGGCTTCTCGCCCTTGGAGACGGCCACCTGGCGTACGGTCCCGGGCGCGGCCTCGGTGACCAGGCCCCGGTAGTAGTCCTGTTCGTCGGTCCCCGGGAAGATCGCGTGCGGTGAGTCGACCATGCCCTCTTCGAGGCCGGCGAGGAGCTGTTCCTTGGTGTAGATGAGGTTGGCGCGGCTGCTGTCGGCCAGTTCGAACTCGTTGGTCATCGTGAGCGCGCGCGTGGGGCACGCTTCGATGCACAGACCGCACAGGATGCAGCGGGCGTAGTTGATCTGGTAGACGCGGCCGTAGCGTTCGCCCGGCGAGTAGCGCTCCTCGTCGGTGTTGTCGGCGCCCTCCACGTAGATGGCGTCGGCGGGGCAGGCCCAGGCGCACAGCTCGCAGCCGACGCACTTCTCCAGGCCGTCCGGATGGCGGTTGAGCTGGTGCCGTCCGTGGAACCGCGGGGCCGTGGTCTTCTGCTGCTCCGGGTACTGCTCGGTCAGCCGCTTCTTGAACATGGCCTTGAAGGTCACGCCGAAGCCGGCCACGGGGTTCTGGAAACCGGGCTTGGTCTCCTTGGGCTCCTCAGCCATCGGACGCCTCCTTTCCATCCGTAGATCCGTCACTGACAGTGTCCGGTCCGCCACTGACAATCAGCTCCCGCTCCCGGCGGGGGCTGCGCCGGGGCACCGGCGGCAGTTCCTGTCCGGGCAGCGGCGGGACGGGGAAGCCGCCCGCCATCGGGTCGAACGCGGCCGGCTCGGCGGCGGGCTGCGCGGCCTCCTTGCCCTTGTCGCGGAAGATGTCCACGACGAAGGAGAGGAGCAGCAGGGCGAGGACTCCGCCGATGACGTAGAGGGCGATGTCGGCGAAGTCGTAGTTCTGGTTGCGCAGGGTCCGGACGGTCGCGACGAGCATCAGCCAGACGACGGAGACCGGGATGAGGACCTTCCAGCCGAGCTTCATCAGCTGGTCGTAGCGCACGCGCGGGAGTGTGCCGCGCACCCAGACGAAGCCGAACAGCAGCAGGACGACCTTGGCCATGAACCAGAGCATCGGCCACCAGCCGTGGTTGGCGCCCGCCCAGACGGTGCTGATCGGCCACGGGGCCCGCCAGCCGCCGAGGAACAGGGTGGTCGACACGGCGGAGACGGTCACCATGTTGACGTACTCGGCGAGCATGAACATCGCGAACTTGATCGACGAGTACTCGGTGTTGAAGCCGCCGACCAGGTCGCCCTCGGACTCGGGCATGTCGAACGGGGCGCGGTTGGTCTCGCCGATCATGGTGACGACGTAGAGGATGAACGAGACCGGCAGCAGCAGGATGTACCAGCGGTCCTGCTGCTGGGCGACGATCGTGGACGTCGACATCGAGCCGGAGTAGAGGAACACGGAGGCGAACGCGGCACCCATGGCGATCTCGTAGGAGATCATCTGGGCGCAGGAGCGCAGGCCGCCGAGGAGCGGGTAGGTGGAGCCGGAGCTCCAGCCGGCGAGGACGATGCCGTAGATGCCGACGGAGGCGACCGCGAGGATGTAGAGCATCGCGATCGGCAGGTCGGTGAGCTGCATCGTGGTGCGGTGGCCGAAGATGGAGATCTCGTTGTCGGCCGGGCCGAACGGGATGACCGCGATGGCCATGAACGCCGGGATCGCCGCGACGATCGGCGCGAGGATGTAGACGGCCTTGTCCGCGCGTTTGACGACGACGTCTTCCTTGAGCATCAGCTTGATGCCGTCGGCGAGCGACTGGAGCATGCCCCAGGGGCCGTGCCGGTTGGGGCCGACGCGCAGCTGCATCCAGGCGACGACCTTGCGCTCCATGACGATGGAGATCAGCACGGTCACCATCAGGAAGGCGAAGCAGAAGACCGCCTTGAGGACGACCAGCCACCAGGGGTCGCGGCCGAACATGGAGAGGTCTTCAGCGGCGAGGTACGGGCTCATGCCTCCACCTCCTTGGGTGCCTCACCGGCGGTGGCCGCCGGGCCGATGCGGACGAGGGAGCCGGGCAGGGCTCCGGTGTCGGAGGCGACGCCGCCGCCGACCGAGTTCAGCGGGAGCCAGACCACCCGGTCGGGCATCTCGGTGATCCGGAGCGGGAGTTCGACGGTGCCGGAACTCCCGGTGACGGCGATGAGTCCGCCGTTCTCGACGCCCGCCTCGGCGGCGGTCGCCGCGGACACGCGCGCGTGGGCGGCGTGCCGGGTGCCCGCCAGTGCCTCGTCGCCCTCCTGGAGGACGCCCTGGTCGAGGAGGAGCCGGTGCCCGGCGAGCACCGCCTCCCCGGCCGCCGGCCTGGGCAGCGGTGTCGACGTCTCCAGCGGTTCGGAGGCCTTCGCCCCGTCCCAGGCGCCGAGCCGGTCCAGCTCCGCCCGCGCGGTGCGCAGGTCGGGCAGGCCCAGGTGGACGTCCATGGCGTCGGCGAGCATCTGGAGCACGCGCGCGTCGGTGGGTGGGAGCCGCCGGGCCATCTGGTCGGGCTTGAGGGCGGCCTCGAAGAGACGCGCCCGGCCCTCCCAGTTGAGGAAGGTGCCGGCCTTCTCGGCGACCGCGGCGACCGGCAGGACGACGTCGGCGTGTTCGGTGACCTCACTGGGCCGCAGCTCCAGCGAGACCAGGAAGCCGACGGCTTCGAGTGCCGCACGCGCGCGTGCCGGGTCGGGCAGGTCGGCGACCTCGACGCCGGCGACCAGCAGGGCGGAGAGCTCGCCGCGGGCGGCGGCCTCGATGATCTGTCCGGTGTCGCGGCCGTAGCGGAGCGGGAGTTCGGAGACGCCCCAGGCGGCGGCGACCTCCGCACGCGCGCGTGGGTCGGTGGCCGGACGGCCGCCCGGCAGCAGCGACGGCAGCGCACCCGCCTCGATCGCACCGCGCTCACCGGCCCGGCGCGGGATCCACACCAGCCGGGCGCCGGTGGCGGTGGCGGCCCGTACGGCGGCGGTGAGGCCGCCGGCGACCGATGCCAGCCGCTCTCCTGCGACGATCACCGCGCCGTCGGCGCGCAGCGCCTCGGCGGCCCGGGTGCCGGGCTCTTCGAGGCCGACGCCGCTCGCGAGGGCGTCCAGCCACTCGGTCTCGGTGCCGGGAGCGGCCGGCAGCAGCGTGCCACCGGCTTTCTCCAGCCCGCGTGTGGGGTACGTGGCGACGGAGTACACCTGCTGCTTGCGTTTGCGCCAGGCCTTGCGCAGCCGCAGGAAGACGCCGGGCGCCTCCTCCTCCGACTCGAACCCGACGAGCAGGACGGCGGGCGCCTTCTCCAGGGAGGTGTAGGTGACGCCCGTGCCGTCGAGGTCGTGGCCGCGGCCGGCGATCCGGGCGGCCAGGAAGTCGGCCTCCTCGCTGCTGTGCACACGCGCGCGGAAGTCGATGTCGTTGGTGTCGAGGGCCACGCGCGCGAACTTGCTGTACGCGTAGGCGTCCTCGACGGTGAGCCGGCCGCCGGTCAGGACGCCGGCCCGGGAGCGGGCGGCGGCCAGTCCCCGCGCGGCCGCTTCGAGGGCCTCCGGCCAGGAGGCGGGTTCGAGCACGCCCTGGTCATTGCGGACCAGCGGGGTCTCCAGGCGGTCCTTGTGCTGCGTGTACCGGAACGCGAAGCGTCCCTTGTCGCACATCCACTCCTCGTTGACCTCGGGGTCGTTGGCGGCGAGCCGCCGCATGACCTTGCCGCGCCGGTGGTCGGTGCGGGTGGCGCAGCCGCCCGAGCAGTGCTCGCACACGGACGGCGAGGAGATCAGGTCGAAGGGGCGGGAACGGAAGCGATACGCCGCCGAGGTCAGCGCGCCGACCGGGCAGATCTGGATGGTGTTGCCGGAGAAGTACGACTCGAACGGGTCGCCCTCGCCGGTGCCGACCTGCTGCAGTGCGCCGCGCTCCAGGAGCTCGATCATCGGGTCGCCGGCGACCTGGTCGGAGAAGCGGGTGCAGCGCGCGCACAGCACGCAGCGCTCGCGGTCGAGGAGCACCTGGGTGGAGATGGGGACGGGCTTCTCGTAGGTGCGCTTCCTGCCGTCGAAGCGGGACTCCGCGTTGCCGTGCGACATCGCCTGGTTCTGCAGCGGGCACTCGCCGCCCTTGTCGCAGACGGGGCAGTCCAGCGGGTGGTTGATGAGCAGCAGCTCCATCACGCCGTGCTGGGCTTTCTCGGCCACGGGTGAGGTGAGGTGGGTCTTCACCACCATGCCGTCCGTGCACGTGATCGTGCAGGACGCCATGGGCTTGCGCTGGCCCTCGACCTCGACGATGCACTGCCGGCATGCGCCGACCGGGTCCAGCAGGGGGTGGTCGCAGAAGCGCGGGATCTCGATGCCGAGTTGCTCGGCGGCACGGATGACCAGGGTGCCCTTGGGCACGCTGATCTCGATGCCGTCGATCGTCAGCGTGACGAGGTCCTCCGGCGGGACCGCCGCCGTTCCCCCCGAGGAGGGGGAACTCGTGGTCACGGTCATGCGTTCACCTCCGGGCGGTCCGCCCAGGCCGTCGACTTGGCCGGGTCGAAGGGGCAGCCCCGGCCCGTGATGTGCTGCTCGTACTCCTCGCGGAAGTACTTCAGCGAGGAGAAGATCGGGGACGCTGCGCCGTCGCCGAGGGCGCAGAAGGACTTGCCGTTGATGTTGTCGGCGATGTCGTTCAGCTTGTCGAGGTCGGACATGACGCCCTTGCCGGCCTCGATGTCGCGCAGCAGCTGCACGAGCCAGTAGGTACCTTCGCGGCAGGGGGTGCACTTGCCGCAGGACTCGTGGGCGTAGAACTCGGTCCAGCGGGTGACGGCGCGCACCACGCAGGTGGTCTCGTCGAAGCACTGGAGTGCTTTCGTGCCGAGCATGGAACCGGCGGCGCCCACTCCTTCGTAGTCAAGAGGGACGTCGAGGTGCTCGTCGGTGAACATCGGCGTCGAGGAGCCGCCCGGGGTCCAGAACTTCAGGCGGTGGCCGGGGCGCATCCCGCCGCTCATGTCGAGGAGCTGGCGCAGGGTGATGCCGAGCGGTGCCTCGTACTGGCCGGGGCTCGCGACATGGCCGCTGAGGGAGTAGAGCGTGAAGCCGGGTGACTTCTCGCTCCCCATCGACCTGAACCATTCCTTGCCCTTGTGCAGGATGGCGGGAACCGAGGCGATGGACTCGACGTTGTTCACAACAGTCGGGCAGGCATAGAGCCCTTCGACAGCCGGGAAGGGGGGACGCAGCCGCGGTTGGCCGCGGCGGCCTTCGAGCGAGTCGAGCAGTGCGGTCTCCTCACCGCAGATGTACGCGCCGGCGCCGGCGTGCACGGTGAGTTGCAGGTCGAGTCCGCTGCCGAGGATGTTCTCGCCGAGGTAGCCGGCCGCGTAGGCCTCGCGCACGGCCTCGTGCAACCGCCGCAGGACGGGGACGACTTCTCCACGCAGATAGATGAAGGCATGCGACGACCGGATGGCGTGGCACGCGATCACGATGCCCTCGATGAGGCTGTGCGAGTTGGCGAAGAGGAGCGGGATGTCCTTGCAGGTCCCGGGCTCCGATTCGTCGGCGTTGACAACTAGATAGTGCGGTTTGCCGTCTCCCTGCGGAATGAACTGCCACTTCATCCCGGTGGGGAATCCAGCGCCGCCGCGGCCGCGCAGTCCGGACTCCTTGACGTACGCGATCAGGTCGTCCGGTGACATGGCGAGCGCCTTGCGGAGCCCCTCGTATCCTTCGTGCCTTCGGTAGACGTCGAGCGTCCAGGACCGGTCCTCGTCCCAGAAGGCCGACAGCACGGGTGCGAGCAGCTTCTCGGGGCTGGTGTCCTTGAGGTCGGGTACCACCGTCATCACTCCCCCTCCTCGGCGGCAGGCCCTGCCGGGTGCGACGGGTCGGAGGCCGAGGTCTCCTGCGGTGCGTCATGGGAACTGAGGTGCTCGGTCGGCGACGGCTCGTGCACCGGCCGGTCCTGCCGGCCCGGTGTCTGCTCCTGCGGGCCTCCGCGCGGATGGACCACGCGCGCGGGTGCGGCCTCACCCCTTGCCAGGCGGAGGCCGGCCAGCGACGCGGGTCCCGCACTGCCGCTCTCCTCGACGGCCCCGGGCCGCTCGTCGGGGAAACCGGCCAGGATCCGCGCGGTCTCCTTGAAGGTGCACAGCCGGGCGCCGCGCGTGGGCTCGACGTCCCGGCCCGCGCGCAGGTCGTCGACGAGGCGTTTGGCGCTGGCCGGGGTCTGGTTGTCGAAGAACTCCCAGTTGACCATCACGACGGGCGCGAAGTCGCAGGCCGCGTTGCACTCGATGTGCTCCAGGGTGACCTTGCCGTCGCCGGTGGTCTCGCCGTTGCCGACGCCGAGGTGCTCCTGGAGGGTCTCGAAGATCGCGTCGCCGCCCATGACCGCGCACAGGGTGTTGGTGCAGACGCCCACCTGGTAGTCGCCGGAGGGCTTGCGCCGGTACATGGTGTAGAAGGTGGCGACGGCGGTGACCTCGGCCGTGGTCAGCTTCAGGATGTCCGCGCAGAACTGCATCCCGGTGCGGGTGACGTGTCCCTCCTCCGCCTGTACGAGATGCAGCAGCGGCAGCAGGGCGGACCGGGAGTCGGGGTAGCGGGCGACGACGTCGCGCGCGTCCGCCTCCAGGCGGGCCCGGACGTCGTCCGGGTACGCGGGCGCGGGCAGCTCGGGCATGCCCAGGCTGACACCGCGCTCCGAGGAAGAGGTGGTCACCGGTCGACGCCTCCCATCACGGGGTCGATGGACGCGACGGCGACGATGACGTCGGCGACCTGGCCGCCCTCGCACATCGCCGCCATGGCCTGCAGGTTGGTGAAGGACGGGTCACGGAAGTGGACCCGGTAGGGGCGGGTGCCGCCGTCGGAGACGGCGTGCACGCCGAGTTCGCCCTTGGGTGACTCGACGGCCGCGTAGGCCTGCCCGGGCGGCACCCGGAACCCCTCGGTGACCAGCTTGAAGTGGTGGATCAGGGCCTCCATGGAGGTGCCCATGATCTTCTTGATGTGGTCGAGGGAGTTGCCGAGTCCGTCCGGCCCGAGGGCGAGCTGGGCGGGCCAGGCGATCTTCTTGTCGGCGACCATGACCGGTCCGGGCTGAAGCCGGTCCAGGCACTGCTCGACGATCCCGAGCGACTGGCGCATCTCCTCCAGGCGGACCAGGAAGCGGCCGTAGGCGTCGCAGGTGTCGGCGGTCGGGATCTCGAAGTCGTACGTCTCGTAGCCGCAGTACGGCTGGGCCTTGCGCAGGTCGTGCGGCAGGCCGGCGGAGCGCAGGATCGGGCCGGTGGCGCCGAGGGCCATGCAGCCCGCCAGGTCGAGGTAGCCGATGTCCTGCATGCGGGCCTTGAAGATGGGGTTCCCGGTGGCGAGCTTGTCGTACTCCGGGAGGTTCTTGCGCATCTTCTTCACGAACTCGCGGATCTGGTCGACCGCGCCGGGCGGCAGGTCCTGCGCGAGGCCGCCGGGGCGGATGTACGCGTGGTTCATCCGCAGGCCGGTGATGAGTTCGTAGAGATCGAGAATCATTTCACGATCACGGAAGCCGTAGATCATGATCGTGGTGGCGCCGAGTTCCATGCCGCCGGTGGCGATGCACACCAGGTGGGAGGAGAGCCGGTTCAGCTCCATCAGGAGCACCCGGATGATCGTGGCGCGCTCGGAGATCTGGTCCTCGATGCCGAGGAGTTTCTCGACGGCGAGACAGTAGGCGGTCTCGTTGAAGAAGGACGTCAGGTAGTCCATGCGCGTCACGAACGTGGTGCCCTGCGTCCACGTGCGGAATTCGAGGTTCTTCTCGATCCCGGTGTGGAGATAGCCGATGCCGCAGCGGGCCTCGGTGACCGTCTCGCCGTCGATCTCCAGGATGAGACGGAGCACTCCATGGGTGGACGGATGCTGGGGACCCATGTTGACGACGATGCGTTCGTCGTCGGCGCGGGCCGCGGACCGGACGACCTCGTCCCAGTCGCCGCCGGTGACCGTGTACACGGTGCCCTCGGTGGTCTCCCGCGGAGTTGCGTGCTGCGTGCTCATGAGTACGACCTCCGCTGGTCCGGAGCCGGGATCTGGGCGCCCTTGTACTCGACGGGGATGCCGCCGAGGGGGTAGTCCTTGCGCTGCGGATGGCCCTGCCAGTCGTCCGGCATCATGATCCGCGTCAGGGCCGGATGACCGTCGAAGACGATCCCGAAGAAGTCGTAGGTCTCGCGCTCGTGCCAGTCGTTGGTCGGGTAGACGGAGACCAGGGACGGGATGTGCGGGTCGGCGTCCGGGGCGCTGACCTCCAGGCGGATCAGCCGGTTGTGGGTGATCGAGCGCAGGTGGTAGACGGCGTGCAGCTCGCGGCCCTTGTCATGGAGGTAGTGGACGCCGCTGACGCCGGTGCACAGTTCGAAGCGCAGGGCCGGGTCGTCGCGCAGGGTGCGGGCGACGCGCGGCAGGTGCTCGCGTTCGATGTGGAAGGTGAGCTCGCCGCGGTCGACGACCGTCTTCTCGATGGCGTTCTCGGGGAGGAGGCCTTGTTCCTCAAGGGCGCCCTCCAGCTCGTCGGCGACCTCGTCGAACCAGCCGCCGTAGGGGCGGGCCGCCGGCCCCGGGAGTCGGACCGAGCGGACCAGGCCGCCGTAGCCGGAGGTGTCGCCGCCGTTGTTGGCGCCGAACATGCCGCGCTGGACGCGGATCTCCTCACCGCCCTGGCCGCGCTGGCCCGGAAGGTTGTCGGCGGCCAGGTCCTTCTCGGGGTTGACCCCGTTGTGGCCGTTCGCGTCGCTCACCGCAGCAGCCCCTTCATCTCGATCGTGGGCAGGGCCTTGAGCGCCGCCTCCTCCGCCTCCCGGGCCGCTTCCCTCGCGTTGACGCCGAGCTTGGAGGTCTGGATCTTCTGGTGGAGCTTGAGGATCGCGTCCATCAGCATCTCGGGGCGCGGCGGGCAGCCGGGCAGGTAGATGTCGACGGGGACGATGTGGTCGACGCCCTGGACGATCGCGTAGTTGTTGAACATGCCGCCCGAGGACGCGCAGACGCCCATGGAGATCACCCACTTGGGGTTGGGCATCTGGTCGTAGACCTGCCTGAGCACCGGCGCCATCTTCTGGCTGACCCGGCCGGCGACGATCATGAGGTCGGCCTGGCGGGGTGAGCCGCGGAAGACCTCCATGCCGAAGCGCGCCAGGTCGTAGCGGCCCGCACCCGTGGTCATCATCTCGATGGCGCAGCAGGCGAGGCCGAAGGTGGCGGGGAAGACGGACGCCTTGCGCACCCAGCCCGCGGCCTGCTCGACGGTGGTCAGCAGGAATCCGCTCGGCAGCTTTTCTTCGAGTCCCATGTCCAAAGACCCCTCAGTCCCATTCCAGGCCGCCGCGCCGCCACACGTACGCGTAGGCGACGAAGACGGTGAGCACGAAGAGCAGCATCTCCACGAGCCCGAAAACACCCAGGGCGTCGAAGGTGACGGCCCAGGGGTAGAGGAAGACGATCTCGATGTCGAAGACGATGAAGAGCATCGCCGTCAGGTAGTACTTGATCGGGAAACGCCCGCCGCCGGCCGGCGTGGGGGTCGGCTCGATTCCGCACTCGTAGGCTTCGAGCTTGGCGCGGTTGTACCGCTTCGGACCGATCAGCGTGGCCATGACCACGGAGAAGATCGCAAAGCCTGCCCCGAGGGCTCCCAGTACGAGGATGGGCGCATAGGCGTTCACCGCTCCTCGCTCCTCTCAGTCGGCACTGACTGGTGGCGGTTCGGATCGGGCTCCCCACCTGCCTCATCCGTCACGCGAACCTCGCGCGTCCCGGGCGAAGATCGCGAACATGTGAAGCAGGTCACAAGCCCAACTGCCTCGCATCTTATGCCCGCCGCTCTGTGATCTGCGACACGGGGTATTACACAAGCTTTGTGATCTCCACCACCTGACGATCGATCATGAAGTCGGATGAGTAGTGATCTTCGTACGCGAAGCGTTCACCTGATCACCAGAAGTGACATTTACGACCGTTGATGCAGACAGGAGGGGGTTTCGGGCGGGCGTCTCTATATCAAGAGAGTTCCTCTGCATGCAAATTGGTGATGGACAGGGCTCCTTGATAGAGGGCCGCATTCACACATCAGAGGGAGGCGCTGGACGCGATGTGGACGCGTGCACGCGTTCACGAACCCGGAGGGACTCACCACCGGCCCGGCCCCCGCGCGAGACGCACCCCTCCCGGTGACCGTTCCGTGACCTGCACCACATCGATGAGAGGCGTCTGAGAACCGGGCTTGGCCAACCATCGCAACCGATGGTAGGTCGCGGGCAATTCGGACGTAACAGCGAAAGAACGTGATCACGGGCTTGATCATGAGCGTCCGCTATGTCCGTTACGGCGTCAATAAAGAAAGACATTCGAGGGATTCACGGTCTCGATTGAGCAACTGTGGCGCAGCACACGTTTCTTGAAGATATGAAGGAGCCCCTGATACCGGTTGTTCCCATGTCCCACACCGCTCACATACGCAGCCACCGGAAGCCCCGCCGCAGCGCGACGACAAACATCGCCGTGCGCGCCGGAGTTGCCAGTGGCGTCCTCGGCATGGCAGCGGCGGGCGCGGCCTCGGCGAGTGCCGCCGAACCCGTGACGCAGACGCTCGAACTGCCCACGCTGACGGCCGATCTGGCCACCCAGGTGGCCCAGTCCGCCGACGCCACGCAGCAGGCCGCGGCGAACTACACCCTCCAGGCCGAGCGCGACACGGCCGCCGCAAATGCCGCGAAGCAGGCAAAGGCGGACCTCGCCCAGGCGAAGAAGAAGGCCGAGGCGAAGAAGAAGGCCGAGGAGGCCCGCAAGGCCGCCGCCGAGCGCGCCGCCTCCCGCAGCGCCGAGCGGACCACCCTCAGCGCCTCCACGGGCGCCAGCGCCGCCACGAGCACCTCCACGAGCACGTCCACGGCGACCGGTTCCGCCGCCGCGGTGGTCGCCTTCGTGAAGGCGCAGATCGGCGACGCCTACGTCTCCGGCGGCACGGGCCCCAACTCGTGGGACTGCTCGGGTCTCGTCCAGGCCGCCTTCAAGTCCGTGGGCGTCAGCCTGCCGCGCGTCTCCCAGGACCAGTCGACGCAGGGCACCCAGGTCTCGCTGAGCAACCTCCAGCCCGGCGACATCCTCTACTGGGGCAGCGCCGGCAGCGCGTACCACGTGGCGGTGTACGTGGGTGACGGCATGTTCGTCGGCGCGCAGAACCCCTCCAGCGGTGTCGGTGAGCACCCGCTGTCGTACGACCCGCCGACCGGTGCGGTGCGGGTGCTCTGACATCACCGGCAACAACGACAACTCGGGCATCGCACAAGCACGGTAGGGCCGCAGCCGCTCGGGGGCAGCGGCCCTTCCGGCGTGCCCGCCCTTCTCCCGGTTGTCCACAGGCCGCAGGGGAGCGCGAGGGTTTTCCACAGGCCCGCACGTGATCCGGTGACTCCTGGGATGCTCGACGCAGGCCGCTCGCACACGGCGGCGGCCCGAGATCCGAGAAGGAGACACCGCGATGCCACGCGTCTTCGTCCAGGGAAACCCCATGGACTACTACCCCCGGCACGCCCCCGAGGCCCGGCGCGGTTCGGTGCGCCGGATCACCGAGACCGGTGAGGACGTCCTGCACAAGCCGTGCCGGGACGTCACCGAGTTCGGCCCCGACCTCGCCGCGCTCATCGACGACATGTTCCTCACCATGTACATCGCCGACGGAGCCGGTCTCGCGGCCAACCAGGTCGGAGTCGACCTGCGGCTGTTCGTGTACGACTGCCCCGACGACGACGGTGTCCGGCATGTCGGACACATCATCAACCCCGTACTGGAGGCCCAGGGCCCGGCCGGGCGGCGACTGCTGGACGACAGCGAGGGATGCCTGTCGGTGCCGGGTGCCGTGATGGACGTACCGCGGCCGGACCGGGCGGTCGTGCGCGGGCAGGACAAGGACGGCAATCCGCTCACCGTTGAGGGAACGGGGTATTTCGCCCGCTGCCTGGCGCACGAGACCGACCATGTGAACGGGCGCGTGTATCTCGACCGGCTCTCCAAGCGGGAGCGGAAGGAAGCGCTGCGACAGGTGGCGGACCGGCGGGAGGACGTCTACGCCCGCCGGGCCGCCAACATCGAGGCGATCCGTTCGTAGGAGCGGTCAGGCCTTCGGGGCCACCTTGCTCAGGCCGTTGATGATGCGGTCCATCGCGTCGCCGCCGGTCGGGTCGGTGAGGTTCGCCAGGAGTTTCAGGGTGAACCTCATCAGCAGCGGGTGGGTCAGGCCGCGCTGGGCGGCGATCTGCATGACCTTCGGGTTGCCGATGAGCTTCACGAAGGCGCGGCCCAGCGTGTAGTAGCCGCCGTAGGTGTCCTTGAGGACGCGCGGGTAGCGCTGCAGGGCCAGCTCGCGCCCGCCGGCGGTGGCCCGCGCGTGGGCCTGGACGATGACGTCGGCGGCGATCTGGCCGGACTCCATGGCGTAGGCGATGCCCTCGCCGTTGAAGGGGTTCACCAGGCCGCCGGCGTCGCCGACGAGGAGGAGGCCGCGCGTGTAGTGGGGCTGGCGGTTGAAGGCCATGGGAAGGGCGGCGCCGCGGATCGGGCCGGTCATGTTCTCGGGGGTGTAGCCCCAGTCCTCGGGCATGGAGGCGCACCAGGCCTTGAGGACCTCGCGCCAGTCCAGTTCCTTGAAGGAGTCGGAGGTGTTCAGGACGCCCAGACCCACGTTGGAGGTGCCGTCGCCCATGCCGAAGATCCAGCCGTAGCCGGGCAGGAGGCGCTCCTGGGGGCCCCGGCGGTCCCAGAGTTCCAGCCAGGACTCCAGGTAGTCGTCGTCATGACGGGGGGAGGTGAAGTAGGTCCGCACGGCCACGCCCATCGGGCGGTCCTCGCGGCGGTGCAGGCCCATCGCGAGGGAGAGCCGGGTGGAGTTGCCGTCGGCGGCCACGACGAGCGGGGCGCGGAAGGTGACTTCGCGCTTCTCCTCGCCGAGCTTGGCGTGCACGCCGGTGATCCGGCCGGTGCGGTCGTCGACGATCGGGGCGCCGACGTTGCAGCGCTCGAAGAGGCGGGCGCCCGCCTTCTGCGCCTGGCGGGCGAGCTGTTCGTCGAAGTCGTCGCGCTTGCGGACCAGGCCGTAGTCGGGGAAGGAGGCGAGATCCGGCCAGTCCAGCTGGAGGCGGGTGCCGCCGCCGATGATGCGCAGGCCCTTGTTGCGCAGCCAGCCGGCCTCCTCGGAGATGTCGATGCCCATGGCGACCAGCTGCTTCACCGCGCGCGGGGTGAGTCCGTCGCCGCACACCTTCTCGCGCGGGAACTCGGTCTTCTCCAGGAGGAGGACGTCAAGGCCGGCCTTGGCGAGGTGGTAGGCGGTCGTGGAGCCGGCTGGCCCCGCGCCGACGACGATGACATCGGCGGTGTTTTCGGAGAGGGGCTCGGTCACGGCGGGGGCTCCCCAAGGCTCGAAATCTGCGTGCCGACCGGCACTGGACATGGGCAGTCTATTCAGCGGTACTGATCACCCTGCTGAAGGGCTGCCCCTGTGAACCGAGCTCTCCCCGCGGTACGGCTGCGTGTACCCACGCACGAGGACGCGTTCGCCTGGCATCGGGTCTTCGACCACCCGGAGGTCATGGAGTTCTACGGCGGGAGGTCCGCGGAGCTGTCCGTCTACGAGGAGCTCACCGCCCGCCAGCGCCGGCACGACGCGGAGCTCGGTTTCTGCCTGTGGACGATGACCGACGAGTCGGGCCAGGTCATCGGCTTCACCGGTGCCCAGCCGTGGGTGCCGGACTGGGGGCCCAGGGGTGAGATCGAGATCGGCTGGCGGCTCGGGCGGGACCACTGGGGCAAGGGGTACGTGACGGCGGCGGCGCACATGACGCTGGGGCGGCTGCGGGCGGTGGGTGTGCCGAAGGTGGTGGCGATGGTGCGGCCGGGGAACGAGCGGTCGGTCGCGGTCACCCGGCGCCTCGGGATGGAGCTGGCGGAGACGTTCCCGCACCCGCGGCTCCCGGAGGAGGCGCTCTGCTACCGGCTCGACCTGCAGGGCGTCGACGCCGATAGTTACAGAGAGTAGCGATCTGTTACAGAAAGACACCCGGTGCTTCCGGCCGCCATGTGCCGGGGGTTACCCTTCCAGTACCGCTGGGGGTGACATCTGTGCATATAACACCCAAAACACCCGAAGTGCGCGTGCCACGACTGGTCGGACTGATGGCCGTGGACGCGCGCGAGACCGCCCGGGCGCGGGGTCTGTTCCTCAACGCGCCGGACCGGCCGGAATTCCATCTCACAGTTGTCGACTACGTCGTACGCCAGTTCCCGCAGGCCGGTGCCGAGGTGCCGCGGGACTCGATGGTGTACGTGTGGTTCGACTTCGGTGAGGGGGAGGGCGGCGGGGGCGTGCGCGAGCCCCGCATCCCGCGGCCGCCGAAGGGCGGCCTGCAACGGGAGCTGGACCAGCCCGGGGACGCCTTCGAGGTGAGCAGCCTGTGAGTCACCGGCCGGGGCTCAGGCCTCCTTGAAGCCCCGGTGCAGGGCGACGATCCCGCCGGTGAGGTTGCGCCAGGCCACCTTCGACCAGCCCGCCTCACGCAGCCGTCCGGCCAGGGCCGGCTGGTCGGGCCAGGCGCGGATGGACTCGGCGAGGTAGACGTAGGCGTCCGGATTGGAGGAGACCGCGCGGGCGACCGGCGGCAGTGCGCGCATCAGGTACTCGGTGTAGACGGTCCGCAGGGGCGCCCAGGTCGGGTGCGAGAACTCGCAGATCACGACCCGGCCGCCGGGCCGCGTCACCCGGTACATCTCGCGCAGGGCCGCGTCGGTGTCCTGGACGTTGCGCAGCCCGAAGGAGATCGTCACGGCGTCGAAGGTGCCGTCCCCGAACGGCAGCCGGGTGGCGTCGCCCGCGGTGAAGGGCATCCAGGCGTTGCGCCGCTTGCCGACCTGGAGCATCCCCAGGGAGAAGTCGCAGGGCACGACGTAGGCACCGGCCCGGACGAACGGCTGGGAGGAGGTGCCCGTGCCGGCCGCCAGGTCCAGGATCTTCTGCGCGGGGCGCGCGTCGACCGCCTTGGCGACCTCCTTCCGCCACTGCCGGTCCTGACCGAGCGACAGGACGTCGTTGGTCAGGTCGTACCGTTCCGCCACGTCGTCGAACATCGAGGCGACTTCGTGCGGCTGCTTGTTCAGGGAAGCGCGGGTCACGCTCGCCATTCTTGCAGCACGCCCTCAGGGGACGAGCTTCGGCTTCTTCTTCGCGGCCACGTCCTCCACCCAGCCGCACGCCACGATGAACACCGCGATCAGGATCCAGCCGACTCCGAACATGAACCACTGGCTCTCCAGGGGGAGCCATTTCTCGAAGGCGGGCACGTTCCACATCTGGTCGATCAGCGGGACCGCCAGGACGAGGGCGATCTCGTGCCAGAGGTAGATCGTCACCGCCCGGGCGTTGAAGATCGTGACCGTCCGGTCGAGCTTCCTGAAGCGGCTCAGCCAGGCAAAGTCGATCTTGAAGTAGGCCTTCGCCCACATCAGCAGCATCACGAACCCGGCCGACCAGAAGGCCTGAGCGAGGGGGTTCTCGTCCAGGTCGTAGGTGCCGAAGTCGGCCTGGTGCGAGAAGGCGTACCAGCCGCCGTAGCCGACGGCGGCGAGCGAGCCCACGACCACCAGGGCCGGCTTCATCCGCTGGAGCACGCCGTCGCGGTGCGCGAAGCCCAGGATCCAGCAGAAGAGGTACGTCGACAGGTCCCACAGGGCGGAGCCGAACCGGTTGTCCGGGCCCGACCAGACGAAGTTCAGGACCAGGATCGGAGCAAGGGAGAGGAGGAGGACCGGGATCGGAGCCTTGCGGAAGATCCACAGCAGGGCCGGGGAGAGGAGGACGAACCAGAGGTAGGTGCGCAGGTACCAGAGGATCTCCCAGGCCTGCATGCCCCACGCGTTGCCCGGCGGGTCGCCGAGCGGCACGATCCAGTAGACGATCTGCCAGCCCGGCATCCAGTCGTGGATCAGCATCGCCAGGACGACGAAGAAGCCCCAGAACCAGAAGGGGGGCAGCAGGCGGCGGAGGCGGCTCTTGACCACCTTCGGCGCCGGGCGCTCCAGGGACTTCGCCATGAGGGTGCCGGCGAGGCCGAACATGATGCCCATGGAGGGGAACACCATGCCGCACCAGGCCCAGCCGAAGGTGTGGTAGGTGACGACGCGGATGAGGGCGACGGCGCGGAGGGTGTCGAAGTAGCGGTCCCTTGCAGGGGGCTTGGGCTGCGGGTTCGGGTCGGACTCGTGGGCGTCTGCTGGTTCGGCGCCGCCCGGACCTGTCGGCTGCGCCCGCCCTCCCCCACGCTCGGCTTCGCTCGCGCGGGGGGACTGCCATCGCCTTGCGGAACGACTGCCCACAGCAGTGGGCTCCGGTTCCGGTTCCGGTTCCGGTTCCACCAGGGGTAGGGGGGCCGTCTGCTCGGGCGCCGGGGGGTAGCCGTAGTCGACGTACTGCTGTTGCTGGGGGTACGGCTGCTGGGCGTACTGCTGCTGGTCGGCGTAGGGGCCGTAGTCGTAGCCGTTGTAGCCCTGCTGGTACGGATTCTGCTGGTCCCAGGTCATCAGCCGCTCACCCCCGCCGGGGTGCCGACCTCGCCGGTGCGCTTGAGTTTCTGCCAGCGCAGGCGGCCGCCGGTGAGGGCGGTGATGCAGGAGTGGATGAGGACGAGGTACATCATCTGGCGGTAGGCGAGTTGCTGCAGCGGCATCATCGCGAGGTAGCGGTACTTCTCCTTGTCGAGGCGGAACGCGTAGGCGGCGCAAGCCAGTTGGATGCCGAGGACGGCGAGCCAGGCCAACAGGGCCGCCCCGAAGTCGACGAAGATCATCGAGTAGACCGTGAAGACGTCGATGAGCGGGGCGAAGACCGGTGTGACGATCTGGAAGAGGACCACCAGGGGCATGCCGACGCGGCCGAAGCGGCCCGAAGCGCCCTTGTCCGTGAGGGACTTGCGGTGCTTCCACAGGGCCTGCATGGTGCCGTAGGACCAGCGGTAGCGCTGGGACCACAGCTGCTTGAACGAACCGGGCGCCTCGGTCCAGGCCTTGGCGTGCTCCTGGTAGACGACCCGCCAGCCCGCGCGGTGCATGGCGATGGTGATGTCGGTGTCCTCGGCGAGGGTGTCCTCGCTCATGCCGCCCACCTGGAGCACCGCGTCGCGGCGGAACGCGCCGATGGCGCCGGGGATGGTGGGCATGCAGCGCAGCAGGTCGTACATGCGCCGGTCGAGGTTGAAGCCCATCACGTACTCGATGTGCTGCCAGGCGCCGATGATCGTGTTGCGGTTGCCGACCTTGGCGTTGCCTGCGACCGCGCCGACCTCGGGGTCGGCGAACGGCTGCACGAGGTGCCGTACCGTCTCCGGTTCGAAGACCGTGTCGCCGTCCATCATCACGACGATGTCGTAACTGGCGTTGCGCACTCCGTTGTTGAGGGCGGCCGGCTTACCCGCGTTCTCCTGCCGGACGACCCGGACGTTGGTCATGCCGAGCTTGTCGGCGGCGGTGCGGGCGATCTCCGAGGTGCCGTCCGTGGAACCGTCGTCGACGACGATGATCTCGATCGGGTGGGTGCTCCGCGCCAGCGACTCCAGGGTGTTGGCGATGCACTCCTTCTCGTTGTACGCCGGGACGATCACGCTCACCGGCCGGGTGACCGTCGGGCCCCAGCTGAAGCGGCGTTTGTTGCGCTGTCTGTAGTGACGGCGGGCGACGAGCAGCATCATCCCGAAGCGGCCCATCACCGCGACGCCGACGACGAACAGCAGGCCGGAGAGGACGGGGAGGCCCCACTCGGCTATCGCGACCGCCACGATGAGCGCCTTGCCCTCGTAGAGGGTCATGCCGGTGGCCGTGCGGTGGGCGGCCTGGAGGCGGGAGACGGTGGTGGCTCCGGTGCCCGTCCCGGTGCCGGTGCCGCTGCTGGGCGCGCTGCCGCCCTCGCCGTTCAGGCCGGTGCCGCCGGGCTGGGAGCCGGTGCCCGTGCCGGCGGCGGTGCCCGTCACGCCGGCCTCGGTGAGCGTGGTGGAGGTCTGGCTGTCGGAGCCGGTGCTCGCGGCGGCGGCCTGCCGCTCGGCGGCGTTCCGCTTCTCGATGACACCGCTGACGGTGGTGAAGGTGTAGCCCTTCGCCTTCATCTTCTTGATGTACTGGGGCAGTGCCTTGATCGTCTGCGAGCGCTCACCACCCGCGTCGTGGAAGAGGACCGCCGCACCCTTGGTGCCGCTCGGCGTGGCCCACTTGACGATCTTCGAGACGCCCGGCTTCTTCCAGTCGTCGCTGTCGGTGTCGACGAAGACGCTGGTGTAGCCCTCGTCGCCGAGCTTCTTGTAGACCGGCCAGCTGTAGTTGTCGATGGCGTCGGTCTCGGAGGAGTACGGCGCGCGGAAGAGGGTCGTGGTGATCCCGGCCGCGCCCGCCAGCGCGAGTTGCGTCTGCTGCATCTCGCGGTTGATCCGGGCGTCGCTCTGGTACGACAGGTCGACGTGCGTGAACGTGTGGACGCCGACCTCGTTGCCCTGCTGGACCATCGTCTTCACGATGTTCGGGTAGCGCGACACCATCGAGCCGACCAGGAAGAACGTGGCGGGCACGTCGTACTGCTTGAGGATCTTGAGGACCTGCGGGGTGTACGTCGGGTTCGGACCGTCGTCGAAGGTGAGGGCGATGGTCTTGGAGGGGACCGAGACGGCGGTCGCCCGGCCGCCCCTGAAGGTGAGGATCGGGCCGCCGTCGAGGACCTTGTCCGGCACCTTGCTGGAGCTGGCGCCGCTGCGGACCCGCTGGTCGCCGCCGACCTCTGCGCGCAGATAGCCGTCGAGCAGCATCACGCAGGTCAGCGCCAGCAGGAGCAGCAGGGCGAGGATGACACGTGGTTTCTGCAGCGCCGCGGCCCTGCCCGCCGCCCGCTCGATGCGGGAGGGGGCGCGCCTGCGGCCGCGTGAGGACGTCGGTGTAGTCATGGGAAGGGCCTGCGTTTCCGGTCAGTCGGCAGTGGCGGAGGCGGACGCGGACGCGGACGGCGTGGCGGTGGTCGAGGGCGGCGCCGACGGGCGGCCGCTGGGCAGCCCGGCCTGACGGCCGACGCCGCCCTGCGGGCGCTCACCGCCGGGGGCGTTGCCGGCGCGTGCGAAGTTCGGGACCAGCGAGTCCGGGGTGAGCGAGGTTCCCCAGCCCATGAAGGCGGCGCCGAGCACTCCCGTGTAGGCGAGGCAGACGACGCCGAGGAGGAGGCCGACACGCCGCAGCACCTTGGACCGGCGCCCGGAGGAGTCGACGAAGACGGGCCCTTCGGCAGACCCGTTGCCTTGTTTGCGGCGGCGACCACGCCCCGCGGCGCGGCTTTCGATTGCAGGCTCGGATTGCATTCCCCGGATATTAGGGAGCCTTTATGTGATCGCCTTCGGGATTCTTGTGAAGCGCCCATGAGAAACCCCTTAACCTGTCTTTTTGCTGAGAGATTCTGTGAACACCTGCGGCGGCCACCAGGGAGGGGAAACCACCTGAACACCCCTTTTGCGCTGCACCTTTCGCCCTCTTCACACCCTTCATTCCATGAGGTTTCTATGTATTGATCGAACCGTTGAACACAATGAGCGTGTGAGACGTTTTCCTTTTGAATCAGGCTTTGTTTCGAGCCTGAGACACAAATCACGAGAGCGGGTGCATCTTAATGCGGAGTTTCCTCAGGCCGGCTGCCGGGCTTACCTGCCTGTTTGCCATGGCAGTGACGGGGTGCTCCTCGGGCTCCGACGGCACGTCGGACGCTGCGCCCGCGCCGTCGAAGAAGGCGTCGGCCTCGGCGAGCGACGCCGACGGGTCGGACAGCTCGAACAGCTCGGACGGATCCAGCACGGCGTACGCGCCCTACGTCAGCGCGACGGAGGCTGCCGGCACGGACGACGCGGGGTCACCCTCGACGTACAACCTGGCCTTCGTGATCGCCAGTGGCAGCAGCTGCACACCGGCCTGGAACGGAACGGACGCCATCGGCAGTTCGGCCGTGAAGTCGCGGATCTCCAAGCTGAAGGAGAACGGTGCGACGGTCCGGGTGTCCTTCGGCGGGGCCTCCGGGAAGGAGCTGGCGACGACATGCTCCAGCGCGTCGGAACTCGCCGCCGCGTACGGCGCCGCGCTGGACGCCGCGGGCTCCTCCCAGGCCGACTTCGACATCGAGGGCGACACGCTGACCGACTCGGACTCGGTCGCCCTGCGGTCGGAGGCGATCGCGCAGCTCCAGAAGGAACGGCCGGACCTCAAGGTCTCCTTCACGCTGCCCGTGATGCCGTCCGGGCTCGACTCCGACAGCCTCGCGCTGCTGGAGTCCGCGAACAAGTACGACGTGCAGGTCTCGACGGTCGACATCATGACCATGAACTACGGCGAGTCGTACGACGGTGACATGGGCGACTACGCGGTCACCTCGGCGAAGGCCACGCACACACAGCTGAAGAAGGTGTTCGGGCTGTCGGACGCGGGCGCGTGGGGCGGGATGGCGCTGACCTCGATGATCGGGGTGAACGACGTGGACGGGGAGACGTTCTCGCTGTCCGACGCGAAGGACGTGCGGGCGTTCGCGGAGGAGGAGGGGATCGCGTGGGTGTCGATGTGGTCGACGTTCCGGGATGTGCAGTGCGGGAGCGGGACTGCTTCACAGGATGACGCGGCGACCGATTGCAGTGGGGTGACTCAGAGTTCGGGGGCGTTCGGGGAGGCGTTCGCCGGCTGAGTGTCGTCTGCAGGACGGTGGGGGCTGGTCGCGCCCACGCGGCGGAGCCGCATAGTGACACAGCCCGGCGCCCCTGAAAGGGCGCGTTCCTGAAGGACGTTGAGAAATCACCTTCGCCGGTGAACCAGTCGGCCGGCGCATACCGTCGCGAGGCACTCCCCCGCAGCGTCGAAGACCGCCAGGTCCGCTCGGCCGGTCTGGACGAGCGCCGGTTCGCGCCACGAACTCGGCACGACCATGACGTCGTTGCGCTCCGCCGCCGCCCGCAGTTCGGGCGAGTCCGCGTACCGCTCCAGGACCGCCGCCGCCCCCCGCTTCAGCACGGCGTGCACGCGCTCCCGCGGGCTGGGAGCGGCCGGGAGGGGCCCGTCATGGAGGCGGGCGGGGCCCACTGCGCCTGGCCAGGTGCGGACCCGCGCCCGCGGGAAGCGCTCACGCAGGTCCTCGTACGCGCCCACGGCGGCGATCCGGTCCTGCACGACGGCCACGGCGCCGTTCTCGATCGGCTCGGCGTCCCAGGTGACGAAGACCCGGTCCGCCGTGTGAATCGTCTCCACCCGTGCCTCAGTTGGAGGCGAGCAGCTTCAGCTCGGGGTGCGCGGTGCCGCCCTCGATCGCCGTCGAGGAGATGTGGGACATCACCCGCTCGTCGACCGGGTCGTTCGCCGGGTCGTCGTGGACCACGAGGTGCTCGTACGTCGTGGCGCGCTGCGCCGGGACGCGGCCCGCCTTGCGGATCAGGTCGATGATCTCCAGCCGGTTGGAGCGGTGCTTGGCGCCGGCCGAGGAGACGACGTTCTCCTCCAGCATGATCGAGCCGAGGTCGTCCGCGCCGTAGTGGAGCGAGAGCTGACCGACCTCCTTGCCCGTGGTCAGCCAGGAGCCCTGGATGTGCGCGACGTTGTCCATGAACAGGCGCGCGATCGCGATCATCCGCAGGTACTCGAAGAGCGTGGCCTGGGTGCGGCCCTTCAGGTGGTTGTTCTCGGGCTGGTAGGTGTACGGGATGAAGGCCCGGAAGCCGCCCGTGCGGTCCTGGACGTCCCGGATCATGCGCAGGTGCTCGATGCGCTCGGCGTTGGTCTCGCCGGTGCCCATGAGCATCGTGGAGGTGGACTCCACGCCCAGCCGGTGCGCGGTCTCCATGATCTCCAGCCAGCGTTCGCCGCTCTCCTTGAGGGGCGCGATGGCCTTGCGGGGGCGCGCGGGAAGGAGCTCCGCGCCGGCGCCCGCGAAGGAGTCCAGGCCGGCCTCGTGGATACGGGTGATGGCCTCTTCGACCGGCACGCCGGAGATCCTCGCCATGTGCTCGACCTCGGAGGCGCCGAGGGAGTGGATCACCAGCTGCGGGAACGCGTCCTTGATCGCCTTGAAGTGCTTCTCGTAGTACTCGACGCCGAAGTCCGGGTGGTGGCCGCCCTGGAACATGATCTGGGTGCCGCCCAGCTCGACCGTCTCCGCGCAGCGGCGCAGGATGTCGTCGAGGTCGCGGGTCCAGCCCTTGGCGGTGTCCTTGGGGGCCGCGTAGAAGGCGCAGAACTTGCACGCCGTGACGCACACGTTGGTGTAGTTGATGTTCCGCTCGATGATGTACGTCGCGATGTGCTCGGTGCCCGCGTACCGGCGGCGGCGTACCGCGTCGGCGGCGGCGCCCAGCGCGTGCAGCGGTGCGTCGCGGTAGAGGTCGAGCGCCTCTTCCGGGGTGATCCGCCCACCGGCAGCGGCACGGTCGAGGACGGACTGAAGGTCGGCCTTCTCGGTCACCGGGCGCGTCCCTTTCGTAATGGCTTGTGGACGGACCGAACCAGCCTACGCCAGCCCCGCGTCCGCCTTTCGGACGGCCCGGCCTCAGGCCGTGTACGCGCCCACCAGCACTCCCGCGAACGCCCCGGCGATCAGGAACGGCCCGAACGCGATCGCCGTCTTGCGCCCGGCCCGCCGTGCGACGACGAGCGCGCCGCCGTACAGGGCGCCGAACAGGAATCCGGCGAAGGTGCCGAGCAGCACGGTGGGCCAGCCGTACCAGCCGAGGACGGCGCCCGTGCCGAGGGCCAGCTTCACGTCGCCGAAGCCCATGCCGCCGGGGTTGACGAGGAAGAGGACGAAGTAGCCGCCGCCGAGGGCGAGGGCCGCGTAGAGGGAGGTGAGCCAGTCGCCGGCGTGCTCGGGGAGCAGGGCGACGACCCCGAGGAGCGCGAGGGAGGCGGCCGCGAAGGGGAGCGTGAGCGGGTCGGGGAGCCGCTGCACCCGGAAGTCCACCCGCGCGAGCAGTACGGCGACCGGCGCCAGGAGCAGCCAGACGGCCAGCTCCGGACGGGTCCCGGTGGCCAGGGCGAGCGCCGCGCAGACGAGGGCGGTGGCGAGGCCGAGAAAGGATGCGCGGGGGGCAGGTGCGGGTGGCTCCGGCCGGCCGTCCTCGCCGTCGGCGGCAGCGTCTCCGCCGTCGGGTGCGGGCGCGGAGGCCTCGACCGGTTCGGACGCGGGAGCCGCGGAGTCGGTCCCGTGCGCCGGTGGAGCCGTCCCGCCGTCCGCCGGCAGGGCCCTCGCACCCCCCGCCGCCACACCGTCGGACGGCACCCCGCACGCGTTCTGTGGATCCGCGCCCCGCGCGCACCGCGCGCACACCTCGCGGCCCAGCCACCCCCTGACCGGATGCCCGGCGGGGCAGGCCGTCCGCCACTCCTCCCCCGCCGGCGCCGAGAAGCGGTACGCGGCGCGGGGCAGCAGGGCGCCGGCCGTCGCGCCCCAGAGGGCGGCGACGGCCGGGAGGGCGAGGTCCAGGGCGGTCATCCGGTCGCGGCGGCGTCGTCGCGCCAGGTCGGGAGGAGTTCGTCCAGGAGTGCCTCGGTACGCGGGGGCAGGCCGCGCGCCCCGCTGCGGGCGATGAGGTCGGCGGCGAGGGCGCGCAGCCGGTCCGGGTCGCCGGTGGCGTGCGTGGCGCGCAGCAGCTCGTGCCAGAGGCGCTCGTCCGCCGGGGCCGTCCTCAGCGCCGCGCCCAGCGCCTCGATCGCCTTCTCCGCGCGGTCCTTCTCCAGGTGGAACGCGGACAGCGCGAGGCCGATGTCGGCGACCAGGAGCGGGAGCTGGGCGTCGATGATCTCGTGGGTGAGCCATCGGTAGCGGCCCTCCGCGCGGTCGGCGAGCAGCGGGCCGCGGACCAGGACGAGCGCGTCGGTGAGCAGACGGCCGCGGACCGCGCGGCTGTCGACGCCCTTGCCCTGGGTGGCCTCGTGGTAGAGGGAGCGCAGCACGTCCAGGTCGGAGACGACCGACTTGGCGAGCGTGAGACGGCCGGCCGCGTCGGCGCGCAGCCGGGGGCTGCCGTCGGGGTCGGTGCCGAGCCAGCCGCGCAGCCGCTCCAGGAGGGCGTCGCGGACGTCCTCCGTCACGCCCCGCGGCCACAGCGCGGACGACAGCACGCGCGGGTGCACGCCCTCGCGGTGCAGCAGGAGAAGGGCAAGGGCCTCGTGGAGGAGGGGGCTGCGCTCCCCGTCGGGGGTCTCCAGGCCGATGATCTCGTACGGTCCGACGAGCCGCGCGTACACCGCCGGACGGCCCTGTTCGCTGATGTCGACGAGGAACGGCGGGGTGGTGGTGGGCCCGTCCGGGTCGCGCTCGGGGTCGGCCTCCACGAAGAGTTCGACGACCGCGCGCTGCTGGACGGCGGGCAGCAGCTGGGCCTGGAGTTCGAGGCCTAGGAGCGGGGCGAGGAGCCTGCCGTCCGGGGTGATCTCCATCGCCCAGGCGGCGCCGGGCAGGTCGCCGCTCTCGGTGCCGACCAGGTAGCCGATGCCCAGCCGGGCGGCGTCGGCGGCGAGTTCGGCGAGGCGCACCGCGTCCTCGGCGGACGGCTGGGTGGCGAGCAGGACGAGGTTCGGCGCCCAGCGGGTGTGCTGGGCGGGGCCGGTCCGGCCGGTGAGGACCGAGTGGTGGTCGGCGGCGCCGAGCGCGCCCCGGCGCTGCCGGGTCTCGGCCTCCATGGTCTCGAACAGCGCGTCCACGTCGTCGAGATGGCGCAGCCGGTTGGGTGCGAGCGGGGTGAGCTCCGCACCGAAGCCGACCAGGGTGATGGTCATACGGTCCGACCAGCCGTTGGTGGCGAGTTCGGCGGCGACCGAGGCGAAGACGGCGGCCCGGTCGGCCTCGCGGCCGCTCAGCGAGACGATACCGGGCACGGCCTCCAGGTTGAGCAGCAGCCGCGAGTCGTCCATCGTGCCGAGGCTGACGAGCCCCGGGTACGGCGCCGCGGCGTCGGTGTCCTCGTAGCGCTCGGCGTCCGCGCGGGACAGCGTCCAGAACGTCTGGTCCTGGCCGAGCTGCCAGGGCGCCGGGGGTTTGCCGGCCGGCTGGGCCAGCTGCAGATGCAGATCGCCGTGGCTGAGCCAGGCCGCGTAGACGACGGGCAGGGAGCGGGACTCGGCGGTGAGGGCGGCGGCGAGTCCGCGCAGCGACCGGTCGAGCAGGCGTACGCCGTCCGGGTCCGCGCCTACCAGCAGCGCGTCCTGCACGTCCTGGGCGTCACCGGTCGGGATCGGCGGCTCCATGCCGCGGCGGCCCCCGACGGCACCGAGCGCCGACTGCCACAGGGCCTGCCGGCGCCGGCGGCCGAGGGCGGCGAGCAGGCCCGCGGCAAGGAGGGGAGCGCCGAGGAGAGCCTCGGGGAGGCCGAAGGAGGAGTGGCCGGAGCTCTCCTGGGCGTGTGCGGCGGGGGTGGCGGGGCCGGCGGCGTCGCCGGTCTGCCGTGCGCTGGGCACGGTGATCTGGGCGGTGGCACCGTCCTCACCCGCGTGCCGACCGCCGCCCTGCTCCTGGTGCTGCTGGGCGTGGTCGCCGGTCTTCGCGTAGTCGCCGATCTGCTGCTGGACCTCCGGCGAGACATGCGCGTCGGGGTTCTCGACGAGTTCGCCGCCGTGCGCGTCGCCGGGCATCTCCATGATCCAGCCGGGCCGGATGAGGCTGGCCTCCGAGAGCCGGGAGCCGTCGGGCTGGATGCGGTCCTTGTTGAGCTCGTAGATCTCCTTGTACCGGCGGCCGTCGCCGAGGTGGCGCTGCGCTATCTCCCACAGGGAGTCGTGGTGGCGGCCCTCGGGCGGCTGGATCCGGTAGTACTTCGTCGCGCCGTGCGTGGCGGTGGAGCCGTGCTCGGCGTGGGCCGCGGCATGGCCGGCCTGTTCGGCGAGGGCGGCGGCGGTGCTCTTGGCCTGCTCCTGCTGCTGGGCGAGGATCCCGGGGGTGGCCTGCGCGGTGGCCACCGTGCCCTTCTGGTTGCCCTCAAGGCTGTGGCCGAGCTGCGAGAGGCCCGGGGTGAGGCTGGCGGCGGTGGCGCCCACCAGCAGCAGCGCGGCGACGAGCTGACGGGCCAGCAGCTGGCTGGGGCCGGCGCCGGGGACCCGGCCGGGCAGGCCGACGCCCGAGACGGCGGCCTTGACCTCCACGAGCACGCAGGCCGTGAACTGGGCCCAGGCCAGCCAGACGACGACCGTCAGCGCGTTCAGGAACGTCTCGACGTCGATCGGCTGCGACAGCCAGTCCATGCCGGGCGCGCTGCGCGGCAGAGGCCAGCCGACGGTCACGGCGAGGGCGCCGGGGACGCCGACGACGAGAACGACCAGCACCACGAAGGCGAGGAACGCCTTGACGACGTCCCCGAACGTGCGCCGGCGCAGCCGCACCGGCTGCGGGGTCCGGTTGCGCGGACCGGACGGACCGGTCCCCGTCGGTCTTCCCGTCGAGCTTGATGTGCTGCGTCGCGCCATGGCGGGTGCCCCGTGGTCGTGTGTGGAAGGAGTGGACCGGGGGCGCATCGAGCCTGCCGAGGTCCCCTTGCCGATCCTATTGACTGGCACCGACAGCGTCGAAGGGGGAGAACGGCGAACGACCGCCCGAATTCCGCCCTTTCGTCAAGCGGTTCCCGATTGGCCGGAGTTATCGCCGCCCGCGCCCGCACACGCCCTCTCCACACACCTCACACGACACCCTCGTTCTCAGTCGCACACGCTCCTGACGATTCGGCCGGCGCCCCGTCAACCGCCGACCCGCAGCGAGGACAGCAGGAAGCGGGTGAGGGCCGAGGTGGGGAAGGCGATCGCCGCCACGCCCTCCTGCGCCCGCAGTTCCACCACCGTGCGGGAGGGGCCGTACGGGCGTACGTGCACGTTGCCGACGGCGGCCGGGGTCGCCAGGCCCTCCTCAAGGAGGGCCCGCGCGAAGGTCCAGGTGACCTCCTCGCCGTCCAGGGAGATCCACGGCGGGAAGACGAAGTGCACGGCCCGCGGGTCGGCCGAGGTGTAGCGGAGCGTCGCGGGGACCGCGACCTCCTGTTCGTCGGCGGTGAGCAGGCGGGCGCCGGTGGGCTGTTCGAGCGTGATGGGCACGGGTCTTCTCCGGGGTGCGGTGGTGGGCCGTCGTGCTAGTGAGAGCGCCTGGCGCCGGGCCTGATTACGCGGGAAACACAAGCGACTTGAGTGACATGTGTCACTTTCCAATGCGCTTGAAACTTTGCTTGAAAGTTTCGTCATCTACTCTGACAAACCCTTCTCCCGCCCCTATGCCGGCAACTGGAGCGTTCCGCCATGCACGACGGTTCCTCTGCAGTGATCAGCACCACCGCCTACGCCCGGATCTACGAGGAACAGCAGCCGCGTCTCGTCGCGTACGCCCGCTCCCTCACCCGCAACGCCTGGGTGGCCGAAGACCTCGTCGCCGAGGCGCACTTCCGGGTCTGGCGGCGGCTGGCCGAGGGGCACGAGATCGACAACGTGTCGGCCTACCTGACCACGACCGTCCGGCATCTCGCGTACGCCGCGAACGGGGCCCCCCGCGAGACGCCCCGCGACCCGCACGACGACGAGCAGGCCGAGTCCGGCCGGCACGGCGACGACCCGGCCGAGCAGGTCTCCTCCGTCGATCTGCTCGTCCGCGTCCTGGCCCAGTTGCCCGAACGCTGGGTCAAGGCCCTCTGGCTGGCCGAGGCGGAGGGCCAGCCGCTGGCGCAGATCGGGCCCCAACTGGGCACCAAGGAGGGCGCCACCGCCGTACTGCTGCACCGCGCCCGGGAGGGGATGCGGCAGGCCTTCCTGCGCACCCAGACCGGCGCCCCGGACGACCCCGCCTGCCAGGTCCACTGGAGCCGGATGCCCGCGTACGTGCGCGGCGCCGCGACGGAACGTCAGTCCGACCGGCTGCTCGGCCACGTGGACGCCTGCGAGGACTGCCGGATCCGGCTCGCCGCCCTGATGAGCGCGAACGACCGGCTCCCGGCCCTGGTCGGCCCGGCCCTGCTGGTGTTCGCGGTGGGCGGTACGGCCGGCAGGTTCCTGCTGACCCTGACCGCCGCCGGGGCCTCGGCGGGCGGTCACGCGGGCGGCGGCGGAAGCGGGTTGCTGCACGGCGTACGGCGGGCCACCGGCGTCGGCGGCACGAAGGCGCCGGTGGTGGTCGCGGCGGGGGCGATGGCGGCCGGTGCGGCGGCGCTGGTGCTCATACTCGGCCCCGGCCGGTCCGACTCGGTCCCCGCCCAGCGGACACCCGTCGCCGACGCGCCGGTGGCGCAGGTACCGGTGGCCGAACAGCCGGGCACCCCGGCGGACACACCCGCCGCGCGGCCGACGGTGCCACCCGGACAGGACGGCGGGGAGCCGGTACGACGGCAGGGCGCGAGCAACGACGGCGCGGGCGACGGCAGTACCACGGCGGTCGTCCCCGGGCCCGGGACCACGACGCAGTCACCGTCGAACAGCGGCGGCGGCTCGACGGCGGACCCCGGTGGGACGACGCCAGGGAGCGGCGGGGACGGGGACGGCAACGGCGACAGGGGCAGCACTCCGCCGGTGACCACGGAGCCGACGCCGCCCACCGAACCCACGGACCCCGACCCCACTCCCCCGACCCAGCCGGCCGACCCCACTCCCCCGACGGACCCCGCGGACCCAACGGACCCGGCGGACCCGGACCCCGTGGGCACCCCGCCCGTCACCGACCCCGACCCGGCACCGGCCGACCCGGATCCGGTCACTCCGCCCGACGACGACTGCCCGCCCCGGCACGGCCATGGCAACGACGGCAACGACGGCAACGGCAGCTCCCACGGGAGCAGCGGCCACAAAAGCGACGCCGGTGACGACAGCGACGGCAACGGCCACCGCGGCCGCAGCGCCCCCGAGGCCTAGCCGACCTCGTTCTCGGCCGTCGCCTCGCCGTGCACCACGATCGCGCCGCCGTAGAACATGCCGGTGAAGACGGGGTCGTAGGTCAACTGGACCTCGACCTGGACCTGTTGTTCGTCGGCGGAGACGCAGTGGGTGCCGGCGATGTCGGCGGTGGACATGTCCATCTCGCGGGCGAAGGTCTTCACCCGGGCGTCGCAGTCCTGGAAGTTGATCGGAGCGCCGCCCTGGTTCTCGTACAGCTTGTCCAGGTCGATGTCCTGGGCCGCGTAACGGGCCGCCTGTTCCGCGATGTCGGCGGCGCGCTCGCGCTTGGAGATGGACAGGCCGCCGTCGATGACGAACGCGGACAGGGTGAGGAAGACCAGGGCGAAGATGATGACCGCCCCCGCGCCCGAGCCCCGGTCGTCGAGGCGGAGCCGGCGCGCGGTCCACCAACTGCGCAGCACCGCGAGGCTCATGCCGCCCTCCGGAACGGGTCCAGTGGTGAGGAGAAGCTCGCCGTGAGCCTCGTCGGGATGTCCAGGCCGAGCATGGCCAGGCCCCGCACCTGGCAGCTCACCTCGACCGTGAAGATGGAGTCGGGCGCGAAGCCCGCGCTGGTCTGGACGACGGAGACCGGCCCGGAGCAGACGTCCGAGAGGTCCGCCTCGGCGGCCTTCTGGGCCTCCGTCATGGCCGTGGCGTGGTCCTTCTGGATGGACCCGGCGCGGGCCGCGTCCCGCGCGGCGCCGTCCACCGCCCCTCGCCCGTCGACGAGTTGACCGAAGGCGACCAGGACCAGAATGAACAGGATCATGACCGGGGCGAGAATGACGACCTCGACGGTCGACAGCCCCCGGTCGTCGTACCGGACTCTTTCCGCTGCGGAGGACATCTAGTTCTGATCCTCCACGAAACGCTCCACCGGCCCCGCGGACCGTGCGTGCACCGTCAGGTCCAGGCCCGGGAACACCGTCGGGATGCGGGCCGTGATCTCGACGCCGACCGTGTGCTGTTCCGGCTGCACCGTCTGCACGTCGGGCGACAGGACCAGCTGCGGGCCGAGTTGCCTGATGTAGGAGTCGACCACGTCCCGGGCCTCGCCGCGCCAGGCGCCGGGTTCCGCGTCGGCGGTGGCGCGGGCCTTGCGGGCACCGGCCTGGGCGGCCGCCTGCGCCACGTGGTCGGCGAAGAAGTACAGCGCGAACTGCACCGTCGCGAAGATCATGAAGAAGAGAACGGGGGTGAGAAACACGAACTCGATCGCGGTCATGCCCGAGTCGGCCGAGTCGCCGCGCGCGGCGGCCGCCCGGCGGCGTACCCAGCCGCCCAGGCCTCTGCCCACGCCCACAGACATCCCCGTCACCCCCGTCACCCCGTAGCCGTACCCGTACGCCCGCTCAGCAGGTCCCGCTCGCGTTGGCACCCTTGATGCAGTTGCCGACCTTGTTGGCGCCGTCGCTCAACGCGGCGTTGATGATCGCGGCGACCACGCCGACGATCGCCACGACGACCGCGGAGATGATGACCCACTCGACGGCGGAGGCACCGCGGTCGAGTTCGCCGGAGCGGGCCCGCTCCACGCGGGCCTGCAGGAAGGTGACCAGGAAGTCCATCGCCGGGATCCCGGTGCTGAAGTTCCGTCCGTTCATGATGAATTGTCCTCTCGAAACAGCAGTTGGCGAAGGTTCACGCTTCAGTTCACACCTGGAACACCCGCATCGCCGCCGGGAAGATCAGGAAAACCAGGAAGCCGGCGCAGAGCAGCAGCTGGGCGACGAGCATCGACTGGGACTTCTCGCCCGCGCTGCCCTCGATCTCGGCGAGTTCGCGGTGGCGCATGGTCTCGGCGCGGGAGGCGAGGGACTCGCGGACCTTGGCGCCGTCGTCCGCGACCAGGGCGAGGGAGGCCGACAGGTCCTTCAGCTCCTCGACACCCAGCTCCTCACCGAGCGCGCCCAGCGCCTGCCACTGGCTGACGCCGGTGATCCGGGCGTCGGCGAGGGCGTTGCGGATGCGCTGGTTGGCCCAGCCGTCGGAGACCTCGGCGGCCGCCATCAGCGCCTCGGGGAGGCCACGGCCACCGGCGAGGCTCATCGACACCAGGTCGAGGTACGCCCCGATGACCCGCCTGAGGTCCCGGCGCTTCTCGGCCGCGTCCCGTCGTACCTCCAGGTCGGGCAGGAAGAAGAACAGGGCCGCGCAGGCCAGGGCCAGCCAGACCGGGACGACCGGGCTGCGCCCGAAGCCCATGGTGTAGACGACGGCGAAGAGGAAGGGGCCGAACATCAGCCCGGCCGCCGCGAGCAGCACCTTGGTCGCGAGGAACCTCTCCCAGCTGCGGTCGAGGACGGCGAGGTCGGCACGGAGCGAGCGCTGTTCCCAGCCCTGCTGCCGGTAGAACTCGGCGACGCGCTCGCCGACTTCGGCGCGCAGCGAGCCGAACCGGCCGGTGTCCTGCGTCGGCCGGGCCGACTCGTAGGCCGCGCCGCGCGCCCGCATCGCGTCGATCCGGGCGACCTGCGAGACCGCACTGCGCCGGGACGGCATCAGGGCGCGGATCAGGGCGTAGACGCCGAGCCCCAGGATCACGCCGACGAGGATCGGCATCGTGAGGTTCACCGGCGGACCCCTTCCTCGGTGGGGAGCTGCTGCTGGCCCGAAGCACCCGGGGCGCCCGGGGCGCCGGGAGCGGTGCGGGGCGGTCGTACGAACTGCACGGAGGACTGGTCGCGGACCAGGAACCGTTCCGGGGTCTCGATGGTGGACAGCTTGCGCAGCCACCAGAAGCCGAGCGCGAACAGGCCGCAGACCAGGGCGAGTACGAGCTGGCCGACAGCGGTGCCGTACGGCGCCACGAAGTCGCGGTTGAAGACGGCGAGGCCGAGGACGAACGCGACCGACACGGCGACGACGATCTGGACGGAGCGCCGCGTGGACGCCCGCTGGGCCATCACGCGCTGCCGCATGTCGACCTCCTCGCGGGCCGACTTCGCGAGCGCGCCCAGCACTTGGCGCAGACCGGGCCCGCGCAGTCGCGCGTTCAGGATGAGAGCCGCCACGATGATGTCCGCCGACGCGTCGTCGATCTCGTCGGCGAGGTGCTGGAGCGCTTCCGGCAGCGGGGTGCGGGCGCGCAGCCGGTCGACGAGGGCGTCGAGGTGCGGCCGCAGGATCGGCGCGGCGGCGCGGGCCGAGGCCGGGATGGCCTGCTCCAGGCCGACCGCGCCGGCGATGGTGTCGCGCAGCGACTCGGTCCAGGAGGCGAGGGCCTCCACACGCTTCATCGCGGCCCGCTCCTCGGCGGCGCCGCCGAACAGCTTGTCCCAGAAGAAGACGAGGACGCCGGCGGCGATACCGGCCACCGCCCAGCGGGTCAGCAGCAGGACGACGAGGCCGATGATGGCGGCGAGGGAGCCGCGCTGCCCGGCGAACCGGATGAGCTCGGCGGCCCGTTCGTTGGCCTTCTGCTTCTCGTGGTCGGGCTTGGCGGGCAGGCCGCGGATCGCCAGGATCAGCAGCGCGAGTCCGCCGCCGACCGCGACGCCGCTGCCGAGCGCGTAGAGGACCGAGGTGGAGAAGAGGCCGCCCATGGAGCCCAGGGAATCCAGGTTCACGTCACGTCACCCCCACGCCCCGTGCGGCTGGTAGCCGTAGGCCATCAGGTCCTCCAGGCAGGCTATGGGCGCATGCGGCACGATCCGGCCGTCGGGGGCCTCCGCGAACACCTCGCTGGACAGCACCCGGCCGTCGACGCCGTTGACCTCACGGACCGAGGTGACCATGCGCTGGAGACGGCCGCCGGTCTGGTAGTTGTTGCGCCGCTGGATGAAGACGACGAAGTTCACCGCGCCCGCGATCAGCATCTGGCTGGCCTCGATGGGCAGCCGCTCGGAGGCCTGGAGCGCGTAGGTCGAGATGCGGTTGAAGACCTCGCTGGAGCTGTTGGCGTGGATCGTGGAGAGGGAGCCGTCGTTACCCTGCGACATGGCGTTCAGCATGGTGACGATCTCGTCGCCGAGGACCTCACCGACGATGACGCGGGAGGGGTTCATACGGAGGGAGCGCCGGACCAGCTCCGCCATGCTGATGGTGCCCTGCCCCTCGGAGTTGGGCAGCCGCTCCTCGAACGCCACGACGTTCGGATGCAGGTCGGGGAAGGTGTCGAGCCCCAGTTCCAGGGCGCGTTCGACGGTGATGAGCCGCTCGTGCGGCGGGATCTCGTTGGCGAGGGCACGCAGCAGGGTCGTCTTGCCCGCGTTCGTCGCCCCCGCGATCATGATGTTCTTGCGGGCGCGGACGGCGCACGCCATGAAGTGCGCGACCTCGGGTGTCAGCGTGCCGTTGCCGACGAGATCGGAGATGAAGACCTTGCCCATGCGGGCGCGCCGGATGGACAGCGCGGGCCGCCGGGTGACGTCCATGACGGCGGAGAGCCGGGAGCCGTCGGGAAGCCGTAGGTCGAGCTGCGGGTTGGCGGAGTCGAAGGGCCGGGACGACAGACCGGAGTAGGCGCCGAGCACCTGGATGAGCTCGATGAGCTCCTCGTCCGTCTCCGCGACGGGATCCCCGACGGCCTCCCGCCCGTCGCTGTACCCGACGAAGACCTGGTCGCACCCGTTGATGTCGATGTTCTCGACGTCCGGATCGTCGAGCAGCGGCTGCAGCCGCCCCACGCCGAACAGTGCCGCGTGCACGGCGGCCGCGTACTGCTCCTCGGTCTCCGCGTCCAGCGGGGTGCGTCCGGCGTTGATCTCCGCGCGGGCGTACTCCTCCAGGATCTGGGCTATGACCGCGCGGGCGTACTGGCGTTCGTCCTCGGTGGACATCGGCGTCACGCCGGACGCCTGGTCCTGGCGGCGCTGCTCGGCGATGCGGTCGCCGGCGTCCTGCCGGAACCGCTTGACCAACTGGTGGTCGACAGCGGTCATCGGCCGGCCCCCGCGTGGGGCGGCTGCGCCGGTACGGACCAGGCGGCGCCGTACTGCTGGTGGAGGTCGGCGGTGACCTTGCGGGCGGAGCGGATGAGCAGGGACTTGTCGAGACGCCCGCGCTTGCGGCCGGCCAGCTGGTCGGCGCCGGCCGGGTCGTCGGCGATGGTGCCCACGACCCGGGCGCCGGTCTGGGCGTGCACGAGCATGTCGTTGACCTGGTTGACCAGCTTGCCGGCGCCGGCCGGGTCGGCGACCAGGACGACACCGATCAGCGGGGTGGCGAGGGCGGCGGCACCGCGCGGGCCGCCGTGCAGCTTCTGCGCGAGGGCGGCGGCCCGGTCCCGGACCCGGGCCAGCGCCTCGGGTTCGGTCCGCGAGACGAGCAGGACGAGGGCCGCGTGCGGGAACATCTCCACGGCCGGGGTGTCGCCGCTGATCCGTCCGCAGTCGGCGATGACGTCGGCCGGCGCGTTCGGGGAGTCGGCGAGGGCGGCGAAGGCGTGACCGAGGGTGGGCCACAGCCCGGCGAGCCCGGCGGCGTGCTCGGCTATCCCGAGCCCGACGAGCACCTCCAGGCCGCCGCTCAACGGCTGCACGTGATCCCAGAGTTGGTCCGGTACGAGCCCGCGTCGCGCGGTGGCGGCGATGGACAGCATGCCGGTGTTGGGGTTGAGCGGTCCGCCGTGCGCGGCGGCGCTGCGGTAGACGAGGTCACCGCCGGCCGGGTCGGCCTCGGCGAGCAGGACCCGGCGCGGCCAGACCGCGGCCAGCGCGACGGCCGCGGTGGTGACGCCGGGGGAACCCTTGTCGGCGGCGATTGCGATGAGCGCCATGGGGTGGGAGCCGCCTTCTAGTTGCCGTTGCCGGGTACGAGGACGAGGGCGACCTCGCCGTTGGACGCGGCCTCGGCCAGCTCGGCGGCCTTGTCGCTGTCGACGGTGAGCGTGATGGCGTAGTTGGTGCTGCTGACCAGCTCCGAGCTGCTCTTGTCGTCCGGTACGGCACTGACCTTGGCGCTGCCCGTGATGAGCGAGTCGCCGCCGGAGGAGGACGAACCGCCGGAGGAAGAGCCGCCGGAGGAGGAGGAGCTGCTGACGCGGTAGGCGGCGACGGTGTCGCCCACCTCGATACCGCTCGGGTACTGCCCCTCCTTGAGGGCCAGACCGACGGTGGACTTGCCGGCGGGAAGCTTGCTGCCGCTGCCGAACATCTCGCCGACGGCGACGGCACCGGCCGGGATGGTGCTGATGGCCTTCAGCCGCTTCAGGCTTTCCAGCTGGGACCACCTGACGTAGTGGATGCTGGAGTCGTCGGCGACCATGACGGAGGTCACGTTGCTTCCGGTCACGGACGAGCCGGCCGGGATCTCCTGCGTGATCTTTATGACCTCGATCCGCTTGCCGGCCTGCAGCACGAGCGTCGTCGCGCCCAGCGCACCCAGCAGGATCAGCAGCACCGCGAGCGCGGCCAGCGCGGGCTTGCGCTCACGAGGCGCGGTGGGAAGCCGGTCACCGACCGAAGGCTGAGCCGGACCCGCGGAACGACCGGCGCCCGCCCCCGTACGCTCTTGGATCTTCACGCAACCGCTCCCCGTTACAGCCAAGACAGTCTCTGTCGAGAACTCTGAAAACCTGTCAACGCCTGTCGCCGTGCCTGCCGGTACAGCGAAAGCGGACACTCCACACGAAACACCCCGACCCGGCCAAATACTCGGCCGCGGGGTGAGTGTCAAGCGATCGCACCGTATCAGCCACACATAAGCCCCTCAAGGCGCGCCCGGACTCCTTGACCTCACTGAAATCGTCGTTGCGATCTGCAACGTCGGTGGCCTGCACGGCGGTTGGGAGAGGGGACGGGCAGGGGCCCCGAACCGCGCACCGGCGAATCCGGAACACCCCGCTCGCGGCCGGCCCGCCCCCGACACCCTCACCGCGCACCCATGAGGCCTGCACGAAGCGCTCACGTCGGCCCGGCCGCCCACCGGTTCCCGGACGGCGCCCCGAGTAGGATCACGGATCACCCGGCCGGGCGAAGGATTCGCCGCCGTGAACGACCGCCACGACCAACCGTGATGACCGACCGTGAGGGGGGCGGACCGTGACCGTGCCGCAGCGCCGTTCCTGGCAGCCCCCGGCGGGTGAGGAGCTCGTGGCGCGTGCCCCGGTGTCCTTCGCCACCGGCGCGGCACACCGGGTGCAGGGCAGGCGCTGGTTCCGGGACACCGAACGGCGTGACATACAGGGTGATTTGGCGGGCTGGCCGACAGGCCCGGCCTACCGGCTCAGATCACGGGTCGGCCCCGTGGTGTGGACGGTACTGACGGCCGCGTTCCTCCTCGGCCTCTTCGTCCTGACCGTGATCTCCGGAGGCAACGGCCCGACGGGGGGCGGCCCCAACGGCGGGGACCCCCTGGGCAGGAGCGAGGACCCGGAGAACGAGGAGACCGACTTCCCGGTGCTGTGGGCCGCCCCGGGCACGATCGCCCGTACCCTCCCCTGGGAGCTCGACCCGGCCCGCCGCCCCGACACGGACCTCACGCACCTGGTCCTGACCGACCGCCGGCTCCTGGTCCTCGGCGGACTGCGGGACCCCAGGGAACCCTGGGAGGAAGTCCTCTGGGAGACGGACCTGAGCACGGTCGCCGCAGTGGCGCGACGCCCGTTCAGTGTCGGCAGGCGGGACTTCAGGATCACCTTCACGGACGGCTCCTGGTGCCGGCTGACGTCGCTGGAGGGTGAGCCCCTCGTCCGGCACCTGACCGCGGGCGGCCCGCCGGCTAAGCCGTGACCCGGACGGTCCCCGCCAACTCGTCCGTCAGCGCGCACAGTTCATCTGTCCGGGCCAGCGCCTTCCAGGACGTGAGCAGGACGAGCCCCCAAGTCTCGTCGGCCCGGATGCCGTACGCGCACGTCTCCAGCACCGTCCCCAGCCCGTCCCGCCCGACGTCCTGCACGTACGCGTGCCGCACACGCACCGCCGGGCCCGCGGGAAGGGTCCGCAGCTCGGCCTCGGGCGGCCGGTAGGAGACCGGGGTCGGCGCGGCGAGGTAGCGCTGGAGGAGTTCGACGGTCAGCACCGGATGGGTGTCGTCGGCGACCAGCGCGGACAACTCGATCCGAGCGAGCTCCCCGAGGCGCGGCTCGGGAACGTACGACAGCGCGGTGATCGGGCCACGCTCACGGGAGTCGAGGGCGGCTTCGCGGAGTTCGGTGGCGAGGGCGTCGAGCAGCTTCGGCTCGTCGTCGTCCGATTCGACGAGCCGCCGGGCGGCCTCCCCGGCCCAGGCGCCCAGCTCGACGGCGCCGCGCACGGGCAGCGCGACGGCGTCCTCCGGCGTCCGCAGGTGGACCGTGGCGGCGGCGAACTCGGGCATCAGGCCATCCATTGCAGAGTGCGGGCGACGGAGTCGAACAGCGTGACCAGGGCCTCCACCAGTGGCTCCAGCGGCGGCGCGGTCGGCGTCGAGAAGGAGAGCAGCAGCCGCTGGTCGCTGTGCGGGACGGCGAGGTAGACGTCCAGGTGGGCGACGGCGAGCTTGTTGCCGTCCGGGTCGTCGGCTGCGGGTCGGCGGAGGTAGCGGTGGCGTACGGCGGGGCCGGCGGGGAGGTCCACGAGGGTGACGTCGTCGGCCGCGGCGTCGGCGCGCAGGGCGAGAGAGCGGGCGATGTCGCCGAGGTCGCCGGCCTCGGTGCCGGGCGAGGGCCGCAGGACGGTCACGACGAGACCGGCGGAGACCGGCACCTGGCCGAGTACCTGGTTGACGACGTACATCTCCACGCCACCGTTGGCCTGCGCGGCCTCTGCCTGCGCCCGCATGCGCTCCGCGAGCGCGGCCTCCAGCTGCGGGGTGGCCTGCGTCCGCCGCAGCCCCCGCTTGACCAGCTTGTCGATGCGGTGGGCCCAGCGCTCCGGACTGTCCAGCACGATCCGGTCCCAGCCGTCGGGGACGGCCAGGCGGTAGTCGGAGGGGGGCGGGACGGGGGCTGCCACAACGGGGGATTCCGTACGGTCCGTCATACGTCGGTTCCGCTCACAAGGCCGCCCGTCTCGCCCTGCCGACCGAACCGCTCGTTCGACCGGCTCATCACCGCGGCGGTCAGGGGCGCGAGGACGAGGACGGCGGCGGCACCGAGACAGCCGTACGCGGCGGCGATCCCGCCGATGGCGGACTTGCCTCCGAGGACCGGCCGGTAGTGATCCGACGGGTCGACGACCGCGAGAGTCCTGGCGCCGGCCGAGCTCTCGTCCGTGCACCGCGTGTCGTTCCTGAACACACGCCGGACAGTTCCGTCCGGGAGCGTGACACGGCAGTACGTGACACGAACACCGTGCGACGCCTGCTCGTGCAGTGGCTTCGCGTAAGTGACCGTGGTCTCCTGCCCGCGCATGTGCAGGTACCACTCGTCGGCGGCGTACGAGCCGATCCAGATCAGGGCGACATAGGCGACCGCGACGAGGCCGCAGGCCACGAGACCTCCGAAGGACCTGCGGGTCCTGAACCCCGCCCAGGCCACGGCCACGCCGCAGGCCGCACCGACGAAGAGCGCCGAGGAGTTGAGGACATACGTGGACAGCAGGCACAGGACCACGCCGATGACGGCTGCCAGAAGCAGCCGCATCCACGGCCATACCGCTCTGCTCTCGTCCGTGCGCCGATCGCCGTCGAAATCCCACCCGCTGGACGGGCGGGCGTGCTCCGCGAGGATGTGCCGCACGGCCTGCTCACCGCCCTCCTCAAGGGCGATCTCGCGCAGCCTCGACAGGCCGAGCCCTTTCGCTTCGAGTTCGCGCTGTCTGCTTCTCGGGAGCCGGGCGAACTGTTCGTCGACGGTCTGTCCGTCTCCAGGTGCCACTTTCCTCGTTCTCTCCTCGCCCTTGCGGGCCTCGCCGTGATCCGGTGCCGACGTACGCAGTCAGCCCCCGGTGACCTTCCAGTTCCAGTTGTAGAAGGGAATGCCGTTCGCCCCGGCGGGGGCGGTGTGCTTGAGACCGTCGAACTGGTTGCGTTCGATGGAGGTCGGTTCCCAGCCCGCCGCGGGTGCCAGGTTCACGATGCCCGCGCCCAGGGGCAGTACCTGACTCGCGGCGTACAGGCCGCCGGCCGACCATGCCTTGCCCTTGAACACCGAGTCGGAGAGACCGCGCCACTTGGGCAGGTCCTTGGTGAGGATCGGGTCCTCGGCTCCTCGTTCGGCGACGGCCGTGCGGATGTCGCTGAAGTACGCCTTGAAGTTGACGGACTCCTTCACGATCGACTTCATCCTGGGCAGGACGCTGTCCGGCCCCTTCGCGAGGGCTTCGGCGATCTTGCCCGCCTTGACCCCCGAGTTCGCCTGGGCGATCTCCCCGGCCAGTTTCTCGCCCACACCCAGCCCCCGCAGATTCAGGAACTCCCGGAGTGCCGACGAGCCTCGTGCGGCGGTTGCCGCCTCCTTGAACGTCGTCCCGAGGACCCGGCCGGCGCCGAAGGACAGCACGCCGACCACGTCGATGGCGACGTCCAGCCAGGTGCCCTTGCCGTCCAGGGCGGAGACGGTGTCGCAGACGAGGGCGACGACGGAAGCGATCAGAGCAAGAGCCCCCAGCACCTCGCCGAGGATGGGGACCCAGCTCAGCACCAGCGCCAGTAGGCAGAGCACGCCGGCGATGGCCCCCGCCCAGTGGCCGATCGTGGCGACCCAGTCCTTCCAGTCGTCCCACCAGTGGTGCTTGGGATCCTTCAACCCGTCGTGGTCGATGGCGTCCCGTATCGCCTTGGCGGCGTAACCGGCCTGCGTGTCCCGGTAGTCGAGCGCGGCCCGGAGCTCCCGCTTGGCGGCGTCGAGCTCCCCGTCGGAGGCCTCTTTCTGCCGCTTGAGTTTCTGTTTGTCCGGGTGGTTGTCGTCACCGGACGGATGCTGATCGATCTGCTTCTGGTAGTTGCTGCTGTCGGTATCGGCGGCGGCGGCCTTCTTCAGCGCCGCCCGCACCCGGTTCTGCGCGTGGTTGAGGGCGGTCGCCCAGTTCTCCCGCACCTGGTCGGCGATGGGCTCGTACGGCACGGAGGAACCGAGCGCCGCCCCCGCCGCCGCGTACCGCTGATGAGACTGACCGAGCAGCTTGACGGTGTCCCCGGTCTTCGCGGTGAACGCCTTCCCGGCGTCCGAGTCCCACCCGTTCCCGTCGACGAGATTGCGCAGCTTCCCGGCCTGCTCCTCGATCAGCTTGGCGGTGTCGGAGATCCGCTTGCCGAGCCGGGCCACCTCATACGGATCGCCCGGCGTGAACTCCTTGTCGTCGTACCGAGCCGTCTGCCAGTCGACGCCGGAGAAATCGTGATCGCTCACTTGTCCCCCGACTGCGCCTTGAGCAGCGCGTCGGCGAGATGCTGATCGACCCCGTCGTACGCCTTGGCCGCCTCACCCGCGGTCTTCCCGAGAAACTCCAGCCCGTCACAGAGCTGCTTGCGCTTCTTCCTCCAGTCGTCCGCGAAATCCCCGAGCGCGCCGGCCACATCACCGGACCCGATCTCGGAGCCGTACGAGTCGACGAGATCCTTCGCATGCTCAAAGCTGGACTTCAGCTTCGCGACAGACCGGCTGATCTCCCGCAACTCGCTCGTGGACACCCTGACGTGATCCGCCACCACTAACCCCCGTGAACACCTGCCTACCCAGCCACCCCACGAGACGCAGAGGGCCAGGGTCACTGTGTGTCGAGGGTTTTGGGGGCCACAACCAACGGACCGCAAAGGGAGACCAAAGGAGGGGCTGGCGCCCAGCAGGCGATCCAGGCGTCCACCTTATGCCCCCGCAACCTTCACAATGCCCATGCGACTGGCCCGGAGCCGGGGCAAGGCCGTGCCACCACCATGGAGCCCCAGCCCCGAAGGACACCTGGAATGTCCCCGAGCATCACATTTACAGCGAAGTTCGCGGTGGCGAAACCCGTGATCTCACGGATACGGTTTGCAGTCTTGCCGAACTTCATTCTCACGGGGGAGTCCACAGTGAAGCGCCGTACCTTGCCCGTTGCCGCCGCGCTCACCGCGACAGCAGCTCTGCTGCTGACGGCGTGCGGAGGCGGGGACGACAGCTCCAAGGGCAACGACAAGATCGCGGGGGCCGGTACGGGAGGGGCGGGCTCTCCGTCACCTTCGACTTCTGCCTCAGCCTCGGCCGACAAGAACGCGCCGAGCTTCGCCTTTCCGTCCGACATCAAGGTGACGGTCGACAAGGAGCCGACAGGGGACGCGACAAAGGACGCCGTTCTGCGAGACCTGGCGTACGCGGCGCAGGCACGGCTGGAGGGCTTGGTCAAGGGAGACGGACAGACGGCGAACATGAGTCGGTACTACGCCGCGGACGCCCTGGTCTACTTCGACAAGCAGATCACCGAGACCCGGCAGAAGGGGCTCACCAGTACCGGCACCTACCGCTACTACGACTTCAAGGTGCTCGATCTCAACGGCTCGGTCGCGACGGCTCGTTATTGCGAGGACCAACGGCAGGCGTTCGCCAAGGAGATCAAGTCCAACACGGTGCACCGCACAACACCGAGCAACAACGACTTCATCCAGGTCTCGGTCCAGACGGCGAAGGACTCACGCGGTGACTGGCAGGTGCGGCGCGTGAGCTGGAAGAAGGCTACGGCGGAATGCGTACAGGGATGAGGCCCGTACGCCTACCCCTGGCAACCGTGACGGCCGTCGGCCTCGTGCTGGCTCTGGGCACACTCTCTCCGGCACGAGCCGGTGACGGCTCGTGGGGCGGCAGCGGAGGCAACTCCGACACCCCTTCCTCCGGCTCGCCCTCCGGTTCACCGACCGACTCCGGCGGCGATTCCGGCCCCGGCTCCATCGGCGCCCATATCCGCGTCAAACAGAGCAAAGCGGCTTCGAGTGATTCCACCACCGCGACCTCTTCCAACGCCAACTGGAAGCCCCCGGTCTGCTGGTACGAGCCGATGTACACGCCGGACGAGTACGAGGAATTCATCAAGTCCTCGTACAAGGGCGCGCAGGAACCTGCGGCCAGCTATGCCAAGAAGCGCGCCGACGAGGACTACCACAAGGGCGACAAGGGATTGTGGTGGCAGGTGCAGTTCCGGAACGACGACTACACCGAGGCCTGCCCCGTCACCACCGACAACTGGGAGATCTGGGTTCCGCCGGCCCAGCCGAAAGCGGATCCCAACCAGCTGACCCCGGAGATCCTCTCCGAACTCGCCTACAACTCGACGAAGTTGCCGAAGCCACAGGTGGTGCTGAGCCCAAGCGGTGACCGGCTCAAGGTGAACCTCGGTACTCGCGTGAAACTGGACAGCGACTTCGACCGGGTCTGGACGACGGCCAGCATCAACTACAAGGGTGTCGAGATGGCCGCGACAACCGTCGCGACTCCCATGGCCCTCAAGGTCGACGCGGGCACCACGGACGCCGACCCGCAAACGTGCACATACAACCTGGTGAAGAGCGACAGCGGCTACGCAGTCGACAGCAAGGACGCGGCCTGCAACGTCACGTACCGCCGCTCGTCGGGAGCTGGCACCTACCCCTTCAAGGCGTCGATCACCTGGAAAGTCACGTGGACGAACTCGGCCGACCCGGACGGGCCCGCCCAGCAGCCCGGCCTGCCCGACGGCCTGTCGACGTACGAACAGGACGTGACCGTGAAGGAAATCCAGGCGGTCAACCGCTGACGAGACGCGAACGGCCCGCGGAGTTGTAGCCGCCGAGTCTCAAAGACAGCCGAAGAGGCCGCGCGACACGACGCACGGCCTCTTCAGGTGTTCGATTCGTTCTCCGCCGGTGCGTCAACAGCTGGCTGTTCGACGACGAAGGACCCCTTGCCGCGCACCGTGACGATCAGGCCACGCTCTCGCAGTTCCTGTGCGGCGCGGCGTGCGGTGAGGCGTGCCACGCCGTACTCGTCGGCGAGGTGGTTTTCGGAGGGGATGGGCCTGTCCGGCGCCAGATCTCCAGACGCGATCTTCCCGGCGATGACGTCAGCCAACTGTACGTAGAGCGGTCTGGCGCTCATCGGGTCCAGTGGGGTCGTCGGTTCTTCCGTATCGCTCATACGTCCAACGTAGAGCGGTGTTGACCTACACAATCGTGTGGATCCCTCTCTACTTGTATGCAGAGGGATATAGCCAGGTATAGCGTCGAAGACGACAGACCCCGGCGAGGTGGCTAGACCTCCCGGGGCATGGCCAACGCTTTCAAGGAGCGTCGACATGTACGACCTTATCCCCCGCGCCCTCCACTGGCTGCGCCTCCTCTTCACCCCCGGCACCGGGAAGCGGCGGCGCCGTCCTCACCGCCCTCCCTCTCCCCACGTCCACCTCACCCTCGTACGCTGCCCCCTCACCACCGAGCCTCCGCGCCTCCCACGCCACCGGTCGCCGTACGGCCTGGCCACCTTTCTCGACGGCGCCGACTCCGCCACGGTCCGCCCGTACCTCACCGCGCACGAACACGAGGCCGCCCTCCAGCAGCGCCGCCGTCTCGCCCTCGTACTCGCCGCCGACTTCGGGATCGCCCTCGACCAGCACGTGATCGGCGCGCCGGAGGTGGCCGCGTGACGGGGCAGCCAAGCAGCAACGCACCCACCCCCGCCTGCCCACGCCTCCTCCCCTGGCCCACCCCCGAAGGCAAGCCCTGCTACCTGGTCACGGACAACAACGGCGGCTATCTCTCCCGTCTCGCCGACGACCTGGAGTCCGCCCAGCTCGCCACCGGCACCGACGTACTCGGCCGTGCCCGCCAGGTACTGGGCGACCCGATGTCGCCGTACACCGAGATCCGCTACGCAGGCATCCGTCTCGCCGAGTGCCTCACCGACGTACTGCGCGTCGCAGAGTCTCGGGGCATGCGCTTGGTCGTACCGGACGATGCGGAGGAATGCGAAGGGCAGGCCCCCTCTGAAATGCGATCCCGGTCCGACAAGTACCGCCGGCCAGCCGGCCCAGTGGGAGGTGGCGCGTAGGGACATGGCTGAAGGGTGTCCCACGGGCGACCGGCGTGGACGGTTCGGCAGACGGCAGATCAGTCAGTCAGGGACTCGTGGGGTAGAGCACCCGAACGGGAGCTGCGACGAACAGCTCTACCCGACATCGACCACCTCGGACCGGCTGGGCGGGACGACACCGAGACATGGAGAGCCTGGCTGGACGCATGCGGAGCCGACTCGGCGGCCTCGCCGAGTCGGCCGCCTGATACAGAATCGGCAGGATCCCGCGCCTCCGCTGCGGTCAGGCGCGAGGCGCTCGACGATCCTTACGCTCTTCCAGTTCCTCAGCGCTGACCGGGATGAGCATCGGCTGGCCGGGGGCGCAGAACATCGTCACGACGAACTGGGACTCAGCGTCGGTGAGGGCGTTGCCGTCCTGGTAGTGGATGACGTCGCCGCCCGGCTCCCAGAACGTCTCGCCCGCCTTGAGGACGCGTGCCGGCTCGCCCTCCAGCTCGAATACCATCGACCCCTTGATGACATAGCCATAGGCCGGCCCGGAGTGACGGTGCGGCGGGGCACCCTCGCAGCCCGGCGGGAGGGTGACCAGGAGCGTCATCGCCTCGGCGCCCTCGGGTATCTGCGGTGCGCCGGGTACAGAGCCGATCATGTCGATCTGGGGCGGCGGCGTGGTCGAGTTGGGGTTCTCGATGTGGTGCGAGTGTTCGGCGCTCATGGGCGACCTCACCTTGTGTTGGCAATCAAGAAGTTCTTTCGGTGTAGAGACAAGCTGGAGTCGCGATATGTGACAGCCCTCGGCTCCCTCGGCTGGAGACGACGGTCCGTGGCCCGGATACCAGCCGTCGAACCCGACGCCGGACTCCTCGGCGACAGAACCCCGATCACGGGTAGGAACAGCGCGTTCGCGGGACGAGGAGACATCGCAGTGCGACCAGCGCGTTGGAACGACGTGTCCGAGCGTTCATCCAGGGGACGGCGCACACTTCCAGCTTCCCGATCCGGACGCCTTGAACACTCGTGGGTGACCCGCGCTTCGGCGTCGTGCTCTCACCACGAGGACAACGTGAGTTCATCGCCGTGCAGCCCAAGCACCCGCCGCTCACCAGCGGACGCCCGAACGGAGTGGACGAAGCCTCTTGCGGCAGGCGCAGACGGCTGGAATCGCCCGCTGACCGTCTCGCGGCAAACGGTTCGGAGAACCCGATGACAACAAGGTGATTGAGCCGACATTGCACACGTCACTTTTGCAATGCGGCTGTCGGATCCTACTGCTCATGGCTGGCGAGATCACCGCCGGTCGTTCCGTTGCAGCGGACCCGTTACAAGCGGTTGACATGTCGCCTCGGCTTCCCGGCGAGGGGCACATCTGCCGTGCCGACGTCGGCCCAACACTCTCGTGAGCAGTTGCACTTCCCGTAATACGCGTCATACGCTCTAGGCGTGGCCAAGACCAGGATCAGCATCAGCCTCGACCAGGATCAGGCCGAGCGGATCAGGCAGCATGCGGTGCGGGCGGGGATGGACATCTCGGCCTACCTGGTGCACGCCGCCACCCGGCAGATGACGGAGACCGAGGCCATAGAGGAACAGTTCTCGGGAGTCGATGCCCTGATCGCGCGGGCGGAGGCCGAAGCGGAGGGGCTGCCGGCCGAGGCCCATGAGGCGACGCAGGAGCTGTCCGAGCAGGAGCGACGGGACGTCGAAGCCGCGTTGAACCTCGTGTACGGCGAAGACCGCAAGGCGGCCCGCCCCGGGCAGGTCGCGTGACCGTGCGCGTCCCGGTCTACGACTCGGGCATGCTGATCGCCCTGGCAGACCGCAAGGCCAAGGCCGTGGCCCTGCACAACGGCCTAAGGAACACACCGCATCGCGCACTCGTCCTCGGTCCCGTGCTGGCCCAGGTGTGGCGCCCGCGTCCGTGGGTCATCCATGCGCTGGCCGGTGTCCTGAAGGACTGCACCGTGCCGCAGGCCCGGGCATCGGAGCCTCCCATGCGGGACACGTCGGCGGGGCGACCGGAATGCATCGCGTGCGCCACCGGCCCTGACCTCATCGACTGGCGCCGGATCGGTGCGGCACTCGGCGAAGCGGGGCTTCCTGCCAAAAAGAGGGCGGACGCGGTGGACGCCTGGGTGACCCTGTCCGCTGTCAAACACGGCAGTGCGGTGATCTTCACGAGTGATCCGGCTGACATCGAGGCGTATCTGGCCGTGCTCAACCCGGCCGACGTTCACATCGAAGCTGTGTGACGGGGCGCGGCAGGCAGGTCAAACGGTGTTCCGCACGGCATGAGCAGGACGAAGCCTGCCATGGCGGGGAGCGCAGAGAGCCAGTTCCTTCACACGATCCACCGCAACGACTCCGCGATCGAGTCACAGAGCCTGCGCATGGGACCAGTCACTCCGCTGAGCGGTACCGAGAACGACAGGGCCAGATAACCGACGGCACCGGGCATCTGGACGTACAGATCCAGCGTCGTCGGACCTATAACTCGCACCGCCTCCCCCGCCGGAAGTACGACGGTCGAGACCTCCGCCGCGGCCGGGTTCTGCGATTGCTTCGCTCGAAGCAACTCCCGAAGGTCCTGGGGAGTCAGCCGGCCAGGTCGGGGAATCAGGGAGACGATGAGCGAAGCAGGCAGGATGCCGCCGCCTTCCAGCTCCGGTCTGAGGAAGAACTCCAGCGCCCCGGTCCTGACTCCGGCCTCAGCGGTGTTACGCAGGGTCGCCCAGGTCTCCTGCTTGACCTCGGCCGGAACGGTCTTCCCCTCGGCCTGGTGGTCCACGAACGTCTTCAGCTGTGCGCGCCAGCGTTCCTGGGTGAGATCGATACGGAACCAGTCCCGCGGGACCAGAAGCCGGTAGTCCTTGGGCGGTGCCGTGGCGTCGGGCTCCGTAGTCATCGCGGCATCACCATCGGTTTGCCCGACTCGTTGAACAGACGGACGCTCTTCACGACGCCGGCGAACATGGCCGAGAAGACGTCCCAGGCCTGGGGCGTAGGTGTGCCCATCTCCAGGACCAGGACTGTTCCATTGCTCAGCGGTATCTGGACCTGGATGAAGGAGGTCACCACCGGCTCGTCTGTACCGGACGCGGTAAGACTGCCCGGCAGGCTCCCCTTCCGGGTCCCGATGCAGGACACGGCCGGACCGCAGGGCAGCTCGATCTCGCTGACCTGTCCCATGTCGAGGTGACGCATCGTCGAGCCGAGGAAACCGACGGGACGGGTGCCTGCCCTCTCGTCCAAGTCGGTCATGCTCACGGCGACCGTGGCCGTGCAGCGCGCGCCGTCCACCTCGGTCATGACGAACCCGGAGTACTGGATCCCGGCCTCGGCGAACGAGTCATAATGCGCCGCGACCATGACCGCCCACTCCAGTTGCACTTCGAAGGTGGCCTCGGGCATCACGGCACGGGCCAGCTCGACGAGTTGCTCGGCAGTCTCGTCCAGGCTCTCCGCGTCCATCGGGATCTCGAAGAATCCCTCCGGCATGATCCAGCGGACATCGATGCCCGGGCCGCCGACAGCCCCCTGAACGTTCTGCTCTGCTGCTACGGCGCTCACGACAAGCCTTCTCCATCGGTGGTTTCTGCTCGGTCCGCTTCGGGGCGGAAGGTGGCGGCGAACGGGTAAGGGCCGTAGTGCGGATAGTGAGCGGGAATGTCTGCCCCTTCCTCCCGTGCGAGATGCGCCAGTTCGCGGTATCCCCTTGCGCGGGCCCGTAGGTTCTGGCGAACCGGATCGCCCCATTGCACCGCGGCGGTTCGCACGTATACGGCGAACAGGGCCAGTACGACGACGACCGCCGCGCCAGCGAAGGTGAGACGGGAGGCTCCCGATGCCCAGTACTGGGCCACGCCGCCCCAGTACACCGCTGCGCCGAAGCCGACGAGTGCCAGGGGGACGCCGGTTCTGAACCCCGCGTTGAACATCGCGACCTCGTCCTGATGACGGCGCCGAAGCATCCGCAGAACCGAGCGGTCGTCCAGAAAGTCGAAACGCAGTTCCTCGCCCAGCCGCTGCGCTTCCGTCCTGGCTCGGGGAACTTCGGCGATCACGTCACCGGGGACCAGGCGCACGGGGTCCGTACCTCGGCGGCCGACGAATTCCCATTCGCCGAGGTCGGTCGTGTCATCCACTTGTGTCGCCCTCCTTTCCCGGGGTGTCCGTCACTGGCACAGCGCTGCGGTCAGGCGGCCAGAGCCGCGTGGAACGGCTTCGGCGAGGGCTGCGGCGACGGTGAGGGAGTCGGCGAAGGGGCCGGCGTTGACTTGGCGGGCTCCGGCTCCTGGTAACCGGTGGTCCCGCCGTTCTCACCACTGAACATCCGGTGCAGCGCGCTAGCCAGGCCATTGCCCTTGATGACCCCGGTGATCTGCTTTCCCCCGATGGGCGCGAATCTCTCCGGCAGACCTGCGATGTTGAGCCGCTGTCCCAGTTTGAGGCCCTGGGAGAGGACCTTGTTCGTCAAGCTCACGCTCATACCGTTGAGGAAGTTGTGACCGACGCCGTCGAGCCCGCGAAGGCTGGCTTCGCCCCAGGTACCGACCTTGCCGAAAGCCTTGAGCTTGGCCAGCCCCTTGAGCTTGCTTACGGCCTTGAAACCCTTGAGTGCGCCGAGCCCGGGCAGGACTCCGAGAAAGTCGGTCCCCAACTTCAGCCAGTTGACCTTCGCTCCGCGCACCGACATGTCGTAGGCATGTCCGGCCAGGGCCGCCGCGCTGGAGAGCACCGCGAGGGTGGCGAAGATGGGAACCAGGAACTGCAGCGGGGGGATGAATGCGCAGACGACCGCCAGAACAGAGAGGATCGCGGAGATGTTGGAGAACATGTCCGCCCAGTCGGCGAGCCAGTTCATGAATCCGCCCGGGTCGCGCACCGCGTCGTGGTGGACCACGTCCTTGATACGGCGGGCGGCGCGGTCCCCGGCGTCGTCGAAGATGTCCCGGGCGTCCTTGACTTCCTTGCGTGCCTGGCCGATACGGTGCAGCGCCTCGTCGCGCTTCCTCTCCCAGCGTTCATACTCGGGCTTGTCTGCCTCGGGTATCTCGCTGACGAGGTACTTGTCCGTGAACTTCTTCACTTCCCGTTCGGCCAGGTCGTGATCGGACTTGGCCTCCCGGTAATCCGCCAAAGCCTTGTCGGCCTTCTTCTGGGCTCGGTGCAACTCGCCTGCAAATTCACTCGATTCGCCTTCGGCCACCTTGGTACCCACAGCCTTGGACGCCTCGTCGTACCGCTCGAACGCCTTCTTGAGCCGGTCTCCCGCACCGTCGGCGATCTCGTTGAAGGCGCGACCGGCCTCGCTGTCCCAGCCCTCGACCGATGACAGTGCCTTGATGACGCGCGCCTGCTCGTCGATCATGTCCGCCATCTGCCGCAGCTTCCGCCCAAGGGCCGCGACTTCGTCAGGATCGCCCGGAGTGGGATCCCCGTCCCACAGCGGCGGCCAATCACTGGAGCGCCTGCTCACTTCTTGCCTCTCCCCGTGTTCTCGGCAATTGCCTTGGCCAACTCGTGGTCGACCTCTTCGTACTTCTGGGCCGCGGCTCCGGTGTAGTCGGCCAGCTTCTTGAGTTCCTTCGACAGTTTCTTGCGCGTCTTCTTCCAAGTGGTACTGAACTCGTCGAAAGCGTCCTTCAGGCCGCCGTGCCCCAGTTCGTCCTCATAGCCGTCTGCAGGGTTCCCGTGCTGATCAAACTCATTGTGGAGCTTGCCCAGCTTGCGCGAGCACCCCTTGATCATGTCGAGGTCGTACCTGATTCTGTCCGCCATTGAAAAATCCCCCATCATGGACATGAGACACTGCCGCGAGACTTCCTTCGGCAAACGACTTGGAAGGTAGGACGGGTTTTGTCCACGAGCACCGACCGCACCATACGGGACCGACTCGGCGTCACGCCCGACGCAGCAGCCTGGTGCACGATCGGCAAGATTCCCGAGCCACCCGCCGATGTCCACCGGACAGCCGGATCGGGGCCCTTGCGCCCGGCCACCATGAGGCCGCTCGGCATGCTCGGTGTCGCTCTCGGGACACCCCTGCTGTGGATCGGAAAGGTGCTGAGTCTCATCGGCCGCGCCGAAGAGGCCGTCAAACGAGCGCTGTCGACCACCGGAGAACAAGAACGTCACCGTGCCGCGCAGCTCGACAGGAAGCGGCGGGACGAGGCCGTCGTCGAACTCGGCCTGGACAAGGCCTTCGACGGCGACTGGAACGGGGCGGCCGGCCGCCTCCTCCTGCAGTGGTACAGCCATTCCTCCCACCACCAACGCCTGGTCGCACTCGCCGGGAACCGCATTCTGCTCGCCGCTCCGCCCAAGCGCGTCTCCGTCCGACGGGACGCCCTCATGCAGGTCGTCGCCGAGATTCCGGCCGGGGACGCCGTCCTTGCGGACCCGCTCCCCGAGTTCGAGAACGACAGGCTGCTCCTGCGGTTCCAGGACGGCTCATGGCTCACGCTGACGACCGAGGAGTGGCGCAGCGAGCTGCACACGTACCTGGCGCGCCAACAGCAGCCGGGCGACGCCAGAGCCGCCGAGGCCTGACAGCCGGGTGCGACGGAGCACTGCCGCGCTCCGTCGCACCCGATCGTTCAATGACCTCGGACTTTACTAACCCTTGGCCTGCTTCGCCAGCTGCTCGTCCAGCTGCTCGTACGCTTCCTTGGCCTTCTTCAGGAAGTCCGAGAGGCCGTGCAGGCCCTGGATCGTCTTGGTCGCGCCCTTGGTGAAGTCCTTCATGGAGTCGTCGTACGCTCCCGAGGCCTTCTGGGTGGTGAAGCCGTTCTCCACCAGGGCGCTGACCCGCTTCTCCACGTTCTTGATCTTGTCCTCAAGCTCGTGCATGTCCTTGATCAGGTCGCCCGCGACCTTCTCCATCTCGGCATATGTGAGATCCGTGTCTTTGCCGGCCATGACGGCTCCCTCCCGTTGATGCGGCCGCAGGGCCTTCCCCCGTGGCACCGTTCGCGCGGATCCTTGGCCATGGCATGGCCGTCCGCACGAGCAAAGATCCTACGGGGGTGACGCGTGCGACCGCACGGTCCTTCTGCGGCGGAATCGTGAACCGTGCACATCCCGTTGCACCCGGGAAAGAGCGGGCGGCTAAGGTCACTTCCACTGTGTTGGGTGTTCTCGGTGTGTGTGGGGGGACGGAACGTGCGCCTGAGTCTGACCGTCGTGGATCCGGTCGGCGGTGCCACCGCCGACGTGGTGCTCGACGCAGATCCCGAGTCGACCGTCGGTGACGTCGCCAGGGAGCTGGCACGGCAAGTCGGTCCGGGGTACGCGGACGGCGGCGGGAACGGCGGCGCCCAGGTCATCCCCATCGGCGCGCACCGTCAACAGGCCCCCGCCGTCCAGTTCTCCGGCCCGCACGCCTACGTCGACGGCTACGCCCTCGACCCCGCCGCCACCGTCGTCGGCTCGCCCCTGCGGGACGGTGTCGTCGTCAGCCTGCACGACCCCGCCGGGTGCCTGCTCGGCGAGCCCACCGGTGTCGTGGAGTTCCGGGTCGCCGGCGGCCCCGCCGCCGGCGCCGTGCACCGGCTCGGAGTCGGGCGGTACGACATCGGCACCGGCCCCGCCTCCCACCTCCGCGTCGAGGACCCCGAGCTGCCCGCCCGCGCCGCCACCCTCACCATCGCCATCGACGGCACCTGCAAAGCCGAGATACACACCGAAGGAGCCCGGCTGGACGGGGAGGAGGCGCCGAGCGGCGGGGAGTGGCCGCTGAACTCCCAACTCGCCCTCGGGAACACCCTCCTGGAAATCACCGGGTACGCCCCGCCCAACGCCGCTCTCAAGTGGTCCGACGACGGTGCCGGGCTCGACTACAACCGGCCCCCGCGGCTGCGCCCCGCCGACCGGCAGACGCACTTCTCGCTGCCCAACCCGCCCGGCGACTACGAGGCGCGGCCGCTGCCCTGGCTGATGGCGCTGCTGCCGCTCGTCGGCGCCGTCGTCTCCGTGCTGATGTTCGGGCGCTGGTACTACCTGATCATGGCGCTGATGAGCCCCCTCATGCTCTTCGGCAACTACTTCATGGACAAGAAGCACGGGCGCAAGTCCCATGCCAAGCAGCTCAAGGAGTACAAGGAGCACAAGGCGCGGATCGAGGGGGAGGCGCAGGAGGCGCTGGTCGCGGAGAGAACGGAGCGGCGGGCGGCGGTGCCGGATCCGGCCGCCGTACTGACGTACGGCACCGGGCCGCGTACCCGCCTGTGGGAACGGCGGCGCACCGACGCCGACCACCTGCTGATCCGCTTCGGCACCGGGCGCGTGCCCTCCGAGGTCGAACTCGACGACCCCGAGCAGGACGAGCACAAGCGCAAGGTCCGCTGGTACATCGAGGACGCCCCGGTGGGGCTTTCGCTGCGCGACCTCGGGGTGATCGGGGTCGCCGGGCCGGGGGATTCGGCGCATGCGCTGGGGCGTTGGGCCGTCGCTCAGACCGCCGTACTGCACAGCCCCATGGACGTGCAGTTCTACGTGCTCACCGACAACGACGCCGGTGCCCGCTGGGACTGGGTGCGCTGGCTGCCGCACGCCCGCCCGAGCGGCGGCCAGGACGTGAACGTCCTCATCGGCACCGACTCCGAGACCGTCGGTGCCCGGGTCGGCGAGCTCACCCAGCTCCTCGACGGCCGCCAGAAGGCGCTGCAGCAGGGCGGCCGCAGCAAGATCGACGGGCCTGCCTTCTCCGACCCGGACATCGTGGTGGTGTGGGACGGCTCGCGGCGGCTGCGGTCCATGCCGGGTGTCGTACGGCTGCTGAAGGAAGGGCCGGGCGTCGCCATCCGCTCCATCTGCCTCGACGAGGAGGAGCGTTTCCTGCCGGGTGAGTGCCAGGGCGTGGTCGTCGCCGAACCGCGAGCCACCAAGGACGCCCCCGCCGCACAGGTACCGCAGCAGGCGGCCGGCGGCTTCCCGTCCTTCCAGGCCTGGCATCCCCAGCAGGGCGGCGGCGAGGAACAGGCCCCGCAGGACCTGGAGTTGCGGCTGCGCGTCGAGCAGAGCGGGGCGCTGCGCAAGCGGGACGTACGGCCCGACTTCGTCTCCGCCGCCTGGTGCGGGCGGCTCGCCCGCTCGCTCTCCCCGCTCCGGGACATCAGCGGCGAGAGCGAGGACTCCGCCCTGCCCGCCGCGAGCCGGCTGCTCGACGTGCTCCAGCTGGAGCCGCCCACGCGCGATGCCATCGCCGCGCGCTGGCGGATGGGCGGGCAGTCGACGACGGCCGTCATCGGGGAGTCGTACGACGGACCGTTCGGCATCGACCTGCGGCGGGACGGCCCGCACGGGCTCATCGCCGGTACCACCGGTTCCGGTAAGTCCGAGCTGCTCCAGACCATCGTGGCCGCGCTGGCCGTCGCCAACACCCCCGAGAACATGACCTTCGTCCTCGTCGACTACAAGGGCGGCTCGGCGTTCAAGGACTGTGTGAAGCTGCCGCACACGGTGGGTATGGTCACCGACCTCGACGCCCACCTCGTGGAGCGGGCCCTGGAGTCGCTGGGTGCGGAGCTGAAGCGGCGCGAGCACATCCTCGCCGCCGCCGACGCCAAGGACATCGAGGACTACCAGGACCTCGTCAGAAGGGACCCCTCCCGCGCCCCGGTTCCCCGACTGCTCATCGTCATCGACGAGTTCGCGTCCATGGTGCGTGATCTGCCGGACTTCGTCACGGGACTTGTGAACATCGCCCAGCGCGGCCGGTCCCTCGGGATTCACCTGCTGCTCGCCACGCAGCGGCCCTCCGGTGTCGTGTCTCCCGAGATCCGCGCCAACACCAACCTGCGGATCGCGCTGCGGGTGACCGACGCCGGTGAGTCGACCGACGTCATCGACGCGCCCGACGCCGGGCACATCGCGAAGAGCACGCCGGGACGGGCCTACGTCCGGCTCGGGCATGCCTCGCTGGTCCCCTTCCAGTCGGGGCGGGTCGGAGGGCGGCGGCCGGGGGCCGCGGACCCGGCCACGCTCGCGCCCTGGGCCGGGGCGCTGTCCTGGCAGGACCTCGGGCGGGCCGCGCTGCGCAAGCCGAAGTCCGAGGTGAAGGAGGACGACGAGATCACCGACCTGAAGGTGCTGGTCGACGCCGTCCGCGAGGCCAACACCGCGCTGCGGATCCCGGCCCAGCACTCGCCGTGGCTGCCCGCCCTCGACGACATGCTGCTCCTCGACGACGTGCCGGCCGTCCAGGCGCAGGGCGCACTGCCCGCCGCCCCGTACGGTGTCGAGGACCTGCCCGCCGACCAGGCCCGGCGCGCGGTCGCCGTCGACTTCGCGACCTTCGGGCACCTCATCGTCGCCGGTGCCCCGCGCACCGGCCGGTCCCAGGTGCTGCGCACCATCGCCGGTTCGCTGGCCCGCACCAACTCCTGTGCCGACGTGCACCTGTACGGCATCGACTGCGGCAACGGCGCGCTGAACGCGCTGACCCGGCTGCCGCACTGCGGTGCCGTCGTCGGCCGTAACCAGACCGAGCGGGTGGAGCGGCTCATGGCCCGCCTCTCCGGCGAACTGAGCCGTCGCCAGGAGCTGCTCGCCGACCGGGGGTTCGCGGACATCGGCGAGCAGCGTGCGGCCGTTCCGGAGGCGGAGCGGCTGCCGCACATCGTGCTGCTGCTGGACCGCTGGGAGGGCTGGCTGCCCACCCTCGGCGAGCTCAACCACGGTGACCTCACCGACCAGATCATGGTGATGATGCGGGAGGGCGCCAGCGTCGGCATCCATCTCGTGCTCACCGGTGACCGGCAGATCCTGGCCGGCCGGATCTCCTCGCTGACCGAGGACAAGTACGGTCTGCGGCTCGCCGACCGCGCCGACTTCTCGATGCTGGACATCAACTCCCGCAAGGTGCCCGAGGAGATCCCGCCCGGCCGCGCCTTCCGCAGTGAGACGGCCGCCGAGACGCAGTTCGCGCTGCTCGCCGCGGACACCACAGGGCAGGGTCAGGCCGCGGCGATCGTCGCGATCGGCGAGGCGGCCGAGGCCAGGGACGCCGGGGTGGAGCGCTCCCGGCGGCCGTTCCGGGTGGACGTGCTCCCCAGCCGGATCTCCTTCGAGGAGGCCTGGGCGATGCGGGATCCGGCTGCGGCGGCCTCTCCGCTGTGGGCGCTTGTCGGTGTCGGCGGCGACGAACTCAGCGCCTTCGGGCCCGACCTGGCGCAGGGCGTGCCCGCCTTCGTGATCGGCGGGCCCGCCAAGTCCGGCCGTTCCACGGCCCTGTTGGGCTTCGCCCGCTCCTACCTCGCCAACGGCGTGCGGATCGTCGTCGCCGCGCCCCGGCAGTCGCCGCTGCGTGCACTCGACGGCCAGGAAGGCGTGCTGAAGGTCTTCACCGGCCGGGACGTGGACGAGGACGAGCTGACGGAGGTCCTCGCGTCGGCGTCCGTGGCCGAGCCGATCGTCGTCCTGGTCGACGACGCCGAGGTGCTCGACGACTGCGACGCCGAGGACGTCTTCAAGCGGATCGTGGAGCGCGGCGGCGAGGAGGGGCTCGCCGTCGTCATCGCCGGTGACGAGGACGAGATCTGCGACGGCTTCTCCGGCTGGCAGGTGGACGCCAAGAAGGCCCGCCGGGGCATCCTGCTCTCCCCGCAGGAGTCCGGCTCCGGCGAGCTGATCGGCATCCGGACCACCCGGGCCATGGTGGGCGGACCGATCCAGCCCGGCAAGGGCATGCTGCACCTGGGCAGCGGGGAGCACGTCACGGTGACGACCCCGCAGTAGCGCACCGGCCGGAGCGCCCCGGTAGGAGCGGAAGGAGGCAGGGGGCCTGAGGTCCTCAGTCTCCCGACCTCGACATCACCGCCACCGGGTTCCCTTCCGCCGAGCTGTCCGACGTGTAGACGAGGTCGTCGTGGCTCGGGGTCAGGTAGACCGTGTTGGTGCCGGGGTCGCAGCCGTCGTGGTTGCCCTGGTCGCCCGTCGAGGAGGCGACGAGCCTGGTGGCCGTCACCGACCTCAGGGTCAGGATGTCCGTGCAGACCCCGCCCAGCTGGTCGGTCTGCCGCAGGCGGCCCAGCTCCTGGCCGACGGCGGCCTGTTCGACGGTGACCCGGAAGGTGCCGATGGGCAGGTTGCCGGACAGGGCGGTCGCCGAGCCCTGCCAGGTGCCGAGATAGGCGGCCGGGATCCTTCCGCCGCCGGAAGCGGCGGACACCGAGGGCGACTTGGGTGCGGCGCCCGCGTCACTGCTCGGCCCGTCACCGTCGGTCCCGAGGAACGGCTTCACCAGGAAGCCCACCCCGACGGTGACCACCGCCAGCGCCGTGGCCACCGCGAGCACGACCGTGCAGCTCACCCGGCGCCCGCGTCCGCCCTCTCCCGGTACGGCGGTCGCGGCGACGCTCACCGACACCTTCCCGGGCGACGCCGGCACGGCGTCACGCGGCTCCGGCAGGACCGCGGGCGGCTCCGGTACGGCCACGGGCGGCACCGTCGGCGGCGGCCCGAACTCCCCGGCCACGGCGGGGGTGCTGAACTCCACCGGCCCGGACGCCGGTACGGACGCCGGCCCGGACGCCGGTACGGACGCCGGCCCGGACGCCGGTACGGACGGTGGCGTGGACGGCGGCCCGGACGCCGGTACGGCCTCCGTCGCCTCCAGGTTCAGCACCTCCACCGCGCTCCGGCTCACCCGCTCCACCAGCGCCCCCGGCAGCCACCCGCCCGTCACCATCCGCGCCGCTCCCTGGGGCGCCAGCCGCCGGGCCACCTCCGCAGGGCCGGGCCGCCGCCCCGCCTCCTTCGCGAGACACGCCTCCGCCACCTCCCGCAACTCGCCGCTCAGCGTGCCGAGTTCGGGCTCCTCGTGGACGACCTTGTAGAGCAGGGCGGCCGAGGAGTCACCCGGGAACGGCGGCTCCCCGTTCGCCGCGTACGCCAGCACCGCGCCCAGCGAGAAGACGTCCGCCGCGCCGGTGACGCCCTTGCTGAGGATCTGCTCCGGGGACATGTATCCGGGCGAGCCGATCGACACCCCGGACGACGTCAGCGAGGCCGTGCCGTCCGTGGCCCGGGCGATGCCGAAGTCGATGAGGAGCGGGCCGTCGAGGGTCAGGAGCACGTTCGACGGCTTCACGTCCCGGTGCACCAGCCCCAGTTCGTGGACCGCCGCCAGCGCCTCGGCCAACCCAGCGCCCAGCGCCCGTACCGTGTGCGCGGGCAGTGGGCCGCCGTCGGTCACGGCGGCGGTCAGGGAGGGACCGGCCGCGTAGGCCGTGGCGACCCAGGGCACGGGCGCGTCCGGGTCGGCGTCCAGGACGGGTGCCGTCCAGGCACCACCCACCCGCCGGGCGGCCGCCACCTCGCGGCGGAAGCGGCTGCGGAACTCCTCGTCCAGCGCGAGATGCGGGTGCACGATCTTCACGGCGACCGTCCGGCCGCCGGCCGAACGGCCCAGATAGACGCGGCCCATGCCGCCGGAGCCGAGCCGGCCGAGCAGCCGGTACGGCCCGACGGCCGCAGGTTCGTCGCCCGCGAGCGGCTGCATGCGCCCCCACCCCCCAGTCAGTCCGGGCAGCAGCCTATTGCCTGTCAGGCCTCCAGAAGGTCGACCTTCACGTCCGCCGCGAACCCGGTCGTCGGGCCGACCCGGCGGGCGAACTCCGCCACGGCCGCCAGCTGCGGCGCGCCGAAGCTGAAGTCGAGGGTGGTGAAGTACTGGGCGAGGGTGGCCTCGTCGAAGGACTCCCAGCGGGCGGCCTGTTCGGCGACCTTGGCGACCTCCTCCAGGGAGAGGTTGCGGGAGTCGAGGAAGGCGCTGTGCACCTCGCGGGTGATGCGGGGTTCGCGCTCCAGGTAGTCCCGGCGCGCCGCCCACACCGCGAAGACGAACGGCAGACCCGTCCACTCCTTCCACAGGGCACCGAGGTCGTGGACCTGGAGGCCGTAGCGCGGGCCGTCCAGCAGGTTGGCGCGCAGGGCCGCGTCGCCGATCAGCACCGCCGCCTCCGCCTCCTGCATCATCAGGCTGAGGTCCGGCGGGCAGGTGTAGTAGTCGGGCTGGACGCCGTAGCGGTCGGCGAGCAGCAGCTGGGCGAGGCGGACCGAGGTGCGCGAGGTGGAGCCGAGGGCGACCCGGCGGCCGTCCAGCTGGTCCAGCGGCACCTGCGAGACGATCACGCAGGACATCACCGGGCCGTCGCAGCCGACGGCGATGTCCGGGAAGGCGACCAGGTCGCCGGCGTTGCGCAGGAACTCGACGAGGGTGATGGGCCCGATGTCGAGGTCGCCGCGCACCAGCTGCTCGCTGAGCTTCTCAGGGGTGTCCTTGGTCAGCTCGAAGTCGAGGAGGGTGCCGGTTCTCGCGAGCCCCCAGTAGAGGGGGAGGCAGTTCAGGAACTGGATGTGTCCGACGCGCGGCCGGGTGCGAGAATTGTCCACATCGCGAGACTAGACCCCATGGGGTACGGTGCTGGGACCGCCCCCACCCTCGGTGTCCCGATCGTCCGTAGGGTCAACCCACCCGCGAAGTCATTCAAACGTCCGGGTGACGTGATCTTGGCCTCTGTTGCATTCGGCTGCCCACATGCTAGGCTCGCCGCAAGTTGCAGTTTGGTTTCCCTTGCAGTACAGAGCCTGCGGAGCATGTAACCGCGGGCTCTCGTCGTTTTCAGACGAATGCAGTTGTGCGGCACTTAGTTTGTTTTCACACTTGCAGGTTCTGGAGCAGGGCGACCCTTTGAGCCCAAGGAGGGCTTATGGCTACCGGAACCGTGAAGTGGTTCAACGCCGAAAAGGGCTTTGGTTTCATCGCCCAGGAAGGCGGCGGCCCCGACGTGTTCGTTCACTACTCCGCGATCAACGCCAGCGGGTTCCGCTCCCTGGAGGAGAACCAGCAGGTGAGCTTCGACGTCACGCAGGGCCCGAAGGGTCCGCAGGCGGAGAACGTCACCCCCGTCTGATCCCAGACAAACCAAGTCTGATCGCAGACTGAGTGCAGTACCCAAGGAGCCCCGCGCCGTCAGGCGACGGGGCTCCTGCCTTTTCCGCCCCGGCTCCTGCGCCCCGCTCACACGTGCTGCATCACCAGCACGAACGTGGTGCCGGGCACCAGCGCCTCGTACATATGCGGAACATCGCCGCGACAGGTCAGATAATCCCCGGGGTTCAATTCGACGGTTTCTCCGCGTGGCCCCGCCTTAACCTTCCCGCCGCATACGACGAGGTGCTCGACCGTTCCGGGAATGTGCGGCTCGGACTCGCGCGGCGCGCCCGGCTCCATCCGCAGGTGGTAGATGTCCCGCCGGGCGCCGGGCGGGCAGGACGACAGCAGGGTGGCGGCGAAGTCGGCCCGCTCCGACGCGACCGTGGGGCCCTCCCCCGCCCGGATCACCTGGACTCCGGACACCGGCGGCTCGACCAGCGCGCTGAACGGCACGCCCAGCGCCACCCCCAGCGACCACAGCGTCTCCACGCTCGGGTTCCCGCCGCCCGCCTCCAGCTGGGACAGCGTGGACTTCGCGACTCCGGCCCGCTTGGCCAGCTCGGACAGGGAGAGCCCGACCCGGGACCGCTCACGCTTCAACGCCCCGGCGATCCACTCCATCGGAAGCCGGCCGGGCCGGTCGGGTGTCTCGGACATCTGCTCGTTCGCTCCATCGGTACGACCGTTCACCTTGACGAACACCACTCTAGTCGTTCACTGTAAAGAACATGCGTTCGCCAAACCGAACAACCGCGTCGGGGAGGACCGCCTCCCTGGTCCGGGACAGTTCACTCGTCTGGCTGGCCGGCGGGATCGTCGGCGTCTCCTTCGGCGCGGTCAGCGTGGCCGGCGGTCTGCCGGTGTGGGTCCCGGTCCTGATGTCGCTCGTGGTCTACGCGGGCTCGGCCCAGTTCAGCGCGGTCGGCGTGCTGCTCGCCGGCGGCGGCCCGCTGGCGGCGGCAGCCACCGGCCTGCTCCTCAACACCCGCACGGCGGCCTTCAGTCTCGCCGTCGCCGGCCTCCTCGGCCCCGGCCGCGCCACCCGCCTGCTCGGCGCCCACCTGGTCACCGACGAGACGGTCGCCTTCGCCCTGGCCCAGCCGGACCCGGCCCGCCGCCGTGCCGCGTTCTGGATCTCGGGTCTCGGCCTGTTCGCCGCCTGGAACCTCGGGGTGTCGGCCGGCGCCCTCGCGGGCACCGCCCTCGGCGACACCGGCCGCTACGGCCTGGACGCGGCGTTCCCGGCGGTACTGGCCGCCCTGGTCCTGCCCGCCCTCCGCGCGGAGCGGCGCGTACGGCGCGCGGCCCTGCTCGGCGCGGCGATCGCCCTCGCGGTGACCCCCGCCGTCCCGGCCGGGATCCCGGTCCTCCTCGCCCTCCTGGGCCTGTGCACGCTGCCGGGGGTACGACGATGAACGCGACGGTCGTCATGGTCCTGGCGCTCGCCCTCGGCACGTACGCCTTCCGCCTGGTGGGCCCGGCGCTGCACGGCCGGGTGGAGATCCCGGCGCGGGTCCAGGAGCTGGCGGCCGCGGGAGCGATGGTGCTCCTGGTGGCCCTGCTGGCCACCGGCGCGCTGACCGAGAACGGCGGCTTCGCGGGCTGGGCCCGCCCGGCCGGAGTGCTGGCGGCGGGCGTACTCGCCTGGCTCCGGGCCCCGTTCGTGGCCGTGGTCCTGGCGGCCGCGACGGTGACGGCGCTGCTGCGGGCGGCGGGAGTCGCGTAGCTCGGGCGTTGTCAGTGCCGCCCACTAGGGTCCGCGGGCATGACCGCCGACTTCCTCACCGCCACCCGTACCTTCTACGACGCGATCGCCGACGACTACGCCGAGCGCTTCCGCGAAGACGTCTCCAACCGGCCTTTGGACCGTGCCCTGTTGGCCACCTACGCCGAGCTCGTCGGCCCGGGCGGCGAGGTGGCCGACCTCGGTTGCGGCCCCGGCCGCGTCACGGGCCGCCTGGCCGGGCTCGGACTGTCCGTCTTCGGGCTGGACCTGTCCGCGTCGATGCTCGCCATCGCCCGCCGCGAGAACCCCGGCCTGCGTTTCGTCCAGGGCTCGATGCTGGAACTCGCCGTGGCGGACCGCTCGTTGGACGGGGTGGTGTGCTGGTACTCGTCCATCCACACCCCGGACGACCACCTGCCGTCCCTGTTCGGGGAGTTCCGCAGGGTGCTGCGGCCGGGAGGTCACCTGCTCCTCGCCTTCCAGGTGGGGGACGTGGCACGCCGGTTCGAGGAGCCCTGGGGGCATCCGGTGACACTGGACTTCCAGCGGCGGCGACCGGAGGAGATGGCGAGGCTGCTGGCCGAGACCGGCTTCCGGCTCCACTCCAGCACGGTCCGGGAGGCCGACGCGTGGCTGGAGGAGACGAGTCCGCAGGCGTATCTGATCGCCACCTCCTGACCGACCGACGCCGCCCGCCGGTCCAGGGGCTGTCGGCGGACCGTGCAGACGCGAGGGCCGCGCACGCCCACGTCGGCTGACCGCCGCCGCCGCTTTCCTGCGACCTGATCCGCCGGACAGCCCCTAGGCCTGCCGCTCGCGCAGCAGCGTGCGCGCGGAGACGGGTTGACGGCCGAGCAGCCGGGCCAGCGTGGGGTCGGCGGTCGCGAACTCCCCCGCGCGGGCCGCGGTGAAGATGGACAGCAGGTGGCCGGCCGTCTCGGTGCGGACGCCGGTGGCGACCAGGTGGGCGCGGAAGGTGTCGTCCGGGGCGGTGGTCCGGGTGATGGTGCGGCCGGTGAGCTCGCCCGCGAGGGCGGCGAGGTCGGCGAAGGTGAGCGCCTCGGTGCCGGTGAGCGGGGGCGTCGGCCCCTCGAAGCGGGGGCTCTCGTCCGCGAGGATCACCGCCGCCGCCTCCGCCAGGTCGGCGTGGGCAGTCCAGCAGACCGGGCCGTCGGCCGGCAGGGCCACCTCGCCGGAGGCCAGGCCCGGGGCGAGGAAGTCGAGGCCGCTGGAGGCGTGGAAGCCGTTGCGCAGGGAGGTCCAGGGGACGCCCGAGGCGGCGAGGGCCGACTCCGTGGCCGCGTGGTCGCGGCAGGCCTGGAAGCGGGAGGTGGGGCTCGCGCCCATCTGGGCCGTGTAGAGGATGCGGCGGGCGCCGGCGGCGGCGGCCGCGTCGATGGCGGTGCGGTGCTGCCGTACGGTCTCCTCGCCCATCCGGTCGACGGAGACGATCAGTATCCGGGTGGCGCCCTCGAAGGCGTGCGCCAGGCTGTCCGGCTCGGTGAAGCTGCCCCGCCGCACCCGGACGCCCCGGTCCGCGAGGGCCTGTGCCTTCTTCGGGTCGCGGACGCTGACGCCGACGCGGTCCGCCGGCACGCGGGTCAGCAGGGACTCCACGATCCGGCCGCCGAGCTGTCCGGTGGCTCCGGTCACGACGATCACGATGTACCCCCACGGTTGATATCGATGGAAACAGCAGAACAGTAACACCGATACTAACGGTGGAATCAAGTGCGCGGTATCGTTGATACATGCCATCGGGACCACGTGACACGACCGCCTCCGCGGCCTCCGCCGACACCCGGCAGCGCGTCATCGACGCCGCCATCGGGCTGCTGGAGCGGGACGGACGGGATGCCGTCACCACCCGCGCGGTCGCCGTCGCCGCGGGGCTGCAACCCCCCGCCATCTACCGGCTGTTCGGGGACAAGGAGGGACTGCTGGAGGCCGTGGCGGAGTACGGGTTCGCCACGTTTCTCGCGAGCAAGCGGATCGTTCCGGATCCCGAGGACCCGATCCAGGACCTGCGGGACGGCTGGGACCTCGCCGTGCAGTTCGGCCTGGAGAACCCCGCGCTCTACGCGCTGATGTACGGCGACACCTCGCGCAGCGACTCGGCCGCCTTCCGGACCGGGCTCGGGATCCTGCGGGGCCGGGTGCGGCGGCTGGCCGCCGGGGGCCGGCTGCGGGTCGGCGAGGCCCTCGCGGCCAACGTCATCCACGCCACGGCCCGCGGCGCGGTCCTCACCTGGCTCTCCATGCCGGGCGCCGACCGCGACCCGGCCCTGCTGACCACCCTCCGCGAGGCGATGGTCACGGCCGTCACCACCGAGAGTCCGGCCGTACAGACCCCGGGCCCGGCCGGGTCGGCCCGGGCGCTGCGCGCCGCCCTCCCCGACCAGACGGTTCTCAGCGGCGCGGAGCAGCGCCTGCTGCGCGAGTGGCTGGACCGTCTGGCCGACGAGAGCTGAGGCGAGCGGGAGTTCCGGCGCCTACCAGGCGACCGGCAGCTCCAGCGGGAAGCGGCGGATGGTCTTGGTGTCCCAGCGGACCTCCTCGGGCGGTACCGCGAGGCGCAGTGCCGGGAAGCGGTCCAGGAGGCGGCCCACGGCGACCTCCAGTTCGGCCATCGCCAGCGGCACCGCGATGCACCGGTGGCCGCCCCAGCCGAACGTCATGTGGTGGGCGCCGAGACGGCCGGGCACGATCTCGTGGGGATCCGGGAAGCGGGCCGGGTCACGGTTGGCCGCCAGGTACGACACGTGGACGAAGTCGCCGCGCCGGATGAGCACCCCGTCCATCTCGACGTCCTCCAGCGCCACCCGGGGAATGCCCACCCCCTTGCGGAAGGGGATGTAGCGGAGCAGCTCGTGCAGGAAGTCCGTCAGGTTCTCGCGGTGCGCGCGGGCGTACCCCGCCAGTTCCGGCCGGGTCAGCAGCAGATACACGATGTTGCTGATCTGGCAGGTCGCGGTGTCCTGACCGCTGAGTGTGAACGTCAGGGCGAGGACGGCCAGTTCCCTGTCGTCGAGCTGGTCCTCGCCGTCCCGTGCCTCGGCGAGCACGCTGATGAGGTCCGTGCCGGGGCTGTCGCGGCGTTCGGCGACCAGCTCCATGAAGTAGTCCGTCAGGTCCTCCTTCGCCGCGCGCGCGACGTCCCGGTTGCCCGCGCCCAGCACCAGCAGGCGGTGCACACCCTCCTGCATCCGCGGCCACTCGGCGCGTTCGATGCCGAGCAGGTCCAGGATCGTGTGCTGGGGAAGGGTGTCGGACAGGTGGCGGACCAGGTCGGCCGGCGGGCCCTCGGACTCCATCTCGTCGAGCAGCCGGTCCGCGAGGAGGGTGATCCGCTCGCGCATGTGGTCCACATGGCGCTGGGTGAAGGCCTGGGTGGCCAGATGCCGGATCCGGCTGCTGTGCGGCGGGTCCATCACGTTGATGGACTCGGGGGAGACGATCGGCTCCGCCGTGAGGCGCGGATAGTCGTGCCGGATGATCCCGGCCCGGCTGAAGCGGTGGTCGGTGGTCACCTGCTGCACCGACTCGAATCCGGTGACCAGCCAGGCGTCCGGCCGGCCGTACGGCAGCCGGATCCTGGTGAGGGACTCGCGCTCCATCAGGTCGGCGAGCACCGGGTCGAAGTCGAGGGCCTCGCTGAACTGGAAGGGGCAGGTGACCGTCTGGTCGCGGTGAGCCGTCATCAGCCGGTCACCCCCGCCATCGGGACCACGCCGGTGGCGTGCACGGCGTCGCGCAGGACCTTCGCGAGCCGTACGGCGTCGCCCTTGCCCCAGTAGTGCAGGAAGAACAGGCGCGGCTCGTCGGTCAGGTTGTGGTGGTGCAGTTCCACGAGCTCGATCCCGCCCTTGCGCAGGATCCTCAGGACCGCCTGGACCTCGCTCGCGGTCATCACGAAGTCCCCGTTGGTCACGGCCCTCCCGCCGCCCACCGGCTGGAAGTTGACCGTGGTGGTCGCGCCGAGGCCGGGCGGCAGGATCATGTCGCCGTCGAGGATCTGCTCGGCGCGGACCCAGGTGCTCTTGTAGATGCCCTCGTCCTGGAAGCCGGCGGCGCCGAACACGCCGTCGATGGCCTTGGTGTCCAGGTCCAGGCGCGGCAGGGTGGTGGACGGCCGGTCGGGCGGGGTGCCGGTGCGGTCGAAGGCGGCGCGCAGCCCCTTGGCGACCGGTACCGGGTCGTGGGCGTGGGCGTGCAGGTGCAGCCACCAGACGGCGGGTCTGTGGGCGAGCAGATGCTTGTGCAGGGCGGTGATCCCGATGCCGTGGTCCAGGAGGGCGTCGCTGAAGCTCTGCAGCTCCTGCTCGGTGATCACGGCGTCGCCCATCAGCAGATGGGCGCCGTCCTCGTACCGCACGAAGGACACGTGGGTGCCGAGGGCCAGTGCGGTGTCGATCCGCACCCCCTGGGAGACCACGTCGAGGTCCCGGCGGGGCAGGCCGGTGTGGTACATGTACCGCTTCATGTCACCCGGCCGGCCCAGTGCCTTGGTGACCTCGGTCCAGTCGGAGAGCTTGGTCATCGCCGGTTTGATCAGGGCGCGCGGGCGTTCCCGGGGCAGCGCGCGGGCGGCCGGGGTCGCCGCGCCCGCGAGCACGGGGGCCGCGGCGCCCGCGGCGAGCAGGCCGCGCCTGGTGGCGGTGGGGCGGGTGAGGATGGTCCGCTGTCGGTTGTCAGCCATGGTGTACCTCCATCCGCGATGGAAGCACGGGGGATATCCGGGACCTGTGATTCCGCCCGTCAGTGAGGCCAGCTGGCCTAACCACAGCCGACGCCGTGTCACCTGCGCGGCCGTGCGCCCTACTTCGGGTAGAGGCTCGCGATCTCGGCCGCGAAGTCCTTCATGACCGCCTCGCGGCGCAGCTTCATCGAGGGGGTCAGGTGCCCGGCCTCCTCGGTGAAGTCGACGGGGAGCATCTCGAAGCGGCGGATGGACTCGGGGCGGGACACCAGTTTGTTGGCCTCGTCCACGGCGCGTTGCAGGACGGCCCGCAACTCGGCGTCGTCCAGGAGGAGTTCCGGCGGCACCGGATGCTTGCCGTTCATCTGACGCCAGTGGGTGAGGCCGTCCCGGTCGAGGGTGATCAGGGCGCTGACGTAGGGCAGCCCGTCGCCGACCAGCATCACCTGGGAGATGAGGGGGTGCGAGCGCAGCCAGTTCTCCAGCGGGGCGGGGGCGACGGACTTGCCGCCGGCCGTGATGAGCATCTCCTTCTTGCGGCCGGTGATGGTGAGGTAGCCCTCGTCGTCCAGTTCGCCGAGGTCGCCGGTGGCCAGCCAGCCGTCCCGGGTCGCCGGGACGACCCCGCCGGCCTGCGGGTCCCAGTAACCGCGCAGGACATGGTCACCGGCGATCAGGATCTCGCCGTCGGCGGCGATCCGGACCTTGGTGCCGGGCATCGGCCAGCCCACCGTGCCGAGGCGGGGCTTGAGGGGCGGGGTGCAGGTGGTGGCCGCGGTGGTCTCGGTCAGGCCGTAGCCCTCGTAGATCTCGATGCCGGCCCCGGCGTAGAACGCGGCGAGGCGGCGGCCCAGCGGGGAGCCGCCGCAGATGATGTGACGGACGCGGCCGCCCATGGCGGTGCGGATACGGCGGTAGACGAGCGGGTCGTAGAAGGTGCGGGCCGTCTTCAGGGCGCGGCCGGGGCCGCCGCCGGTGCCGGTCTGTTTCGCCTCCAGCGCCTCGCCGTAGCGCTGTGCGACCCCGGTGGCCCGGTCGAAGACCGAGACCCGGCCGCCCGCCTCCGCCTTGGCGCGGGCGGTGTTGAAGACCTTCTCCAGCATGTAGGGGATGGTGAGCAGACAGGTCGGTCTGAAGGCGGCGAGGTCCGGGAGCAGGTCCTCGGCCTTGAGGCTGGGGGCGTGGCCGAGGCGGACCCCGGCACGGATACAGGCGATCGCCACCATGCGGCCGAAGACGTGGGACATGGGGAGGAAGAGGAGGATGGAGACCTCCTCGTCGTTGCGCGCCTTGAAGATCGGGTAGAGGAGTTCGATCGCGTTGTCGACCTCGGCGAAGAAGTTGCCGTGCGACAGGGCGCAGCCCTTGGGGCGGCCGGTGGTGCCCGAGGTGTAGATGAGGGTGGCGAGGGTGTCGGGGCCCAGCATGCCCCGCCGTACGCCCACCTCGGCGTCGGGCACCTGGGCCCCCGCCTCGGCGAGCCGGTCCACGTGCCCCTTCTCCATGACCCACAGATGCCTGAGGTCGGGCAGCCGGTCGAGTTCGGGGCCGAGCGCGGCGGCCTGTGCGGAGCTCTCCGTGACCAGGGCGACGGCACCCGAGTCGTGCATGATCCAGCGGGTCTGGAAGACCGAGGAGGTCGGGTAGATCGGCACGGTCACCAGGCCGGCCGCCCAGGCGCCGAAGTCGAGCAGCGTCCACTCGTACGTCGTCCGGGCCATGATCGCGATCCGGTCGCCCGGCATCAGCCCCTCGGCGATCAGGCCCTTGGCCACCGCCAGCACCTGCTCGGCGAACTCCGCCGCCGTCACATGCTCCCAGTGCCCGTCGCTCTCGGCCTGCTTGCGGCTGAGCACCACGGCACCCGGCTCCGCCTCCGCGTTCTCGAACGGCAGGTCGGCCAGCGACCCGTGCCGCACCGGCGGCGCGAACGGCGGTACGTACGCCTCCCGCACCGCCCCGTCCAGCCGCTGCACGAAGGGCTCGACCAGGATCGGGTTCCCGTCGTAGTCCGTGGCCTGGATCGCCGCGCCGGAGGAGACGGGGACGGCGTTCGGATAAGAGGACGTGGACACGGGGCGGCTCCTCAGGCGTGCAGCGGTGAACTGCTTGCTGCATGACGTACGTGCCTCGCGCACCGAGGCGTTCACCGGCACCGGCCCTCGGAAAGGGGTTACCGGCGGTTCAGGCTGGAGATCGTACGGGGCCGCTGTGGCGGGCTTGTGGGTATTCGGGGGTTGTCCGGGGACGGGCCTGTGCAATCCCGGAGGTTACGTGAGGGTCCTTCACGTTAGGCCCGTTTCCCGATACTTGACAGCTGTGACATAGCCTTACCTACGGTAACCTTACTCCAGAGTCAGGAATCGGGCGACATGGGGGACGCACATGACGGACCGCTATCTGAGCTTCACCGGCACGGCACCCGGCCGTCTCCTCACCCGCCGGCTCGGGCTGCCGCAGCCGGCCCGGCTGGTGCGGCCCGGACAAGCGCCCTCCCCGGCCGGTGAGTTGCTGCACCTCACCGCCGGCAAGTCCGACCTCGACCTGGCGCCGGTCCTGGCCCGGACCGGGCTCACCCCGGACGAGTCGGGCACCCCGGCCGCCGTCGTCCTCGACGCCACCGGGGTACGGGACGTCGACTCACTGGCCGAGGTGCACGCCGCCCTCCATCCCGTCGTACGGTCCGTCGCCGCGAGCGGCCGGGTGGTCGTGCTGGGCGCGCCGCCGGATCCCGCCGACCATCACCAGTGCGCCGCGCAGCAGGCGTTGGAGGGGTTCACCCGGTCCCTGGGCAAGGAGATCGGGCGCGGCAGGACCGTCAACCTGGTCCGGCTCGCCGGGGACCCGGCGGCCGCCGAGTCCACGCTCCGCTTTCTCCTCTCCCCCCGGTCGGCGTACGTCAGCGGGCAGGTCGTCGAGGTCGGGGCGGGCGCCTTCGCCGCACCGGACGACCCGGCCCAGCCCCTCGCCGGACGCACCGCGCTGGTCACCGGGGCCGCGCGCGGGATCGGCGCCGCCGTCGCCGGGACGCTGGCACGCGGCGGGGCGCGGGTCGTCGTCCTCGACGTACCGGCCGCGGCGGCCGACGCGCGCGCGGTGGCGGAGCGGCTTGACGGGAGTGCGCTCACGCTCGACATCACCGACGCGGACGCGGGGGCTCGGATCGCGGACGCGCTGCCGCAGGGGCTGGACGTCCTCGTCCACAACGCGGGGATCACCCGCGACCGGCGGCTGGTCAACATGGCTGCCGAGCGGTGGAGTTCGGTGCTGGAGGTGAACCTCGGGAGTGTGCTGCGCACCACGGACGCGCTGCTGGAGCGGGGGGTTTTGAAGCCCGGCGGGCGGATCGTGGGCACCGCGTCCATCGCGGGCATCGCCGGGAACGCGGGGCAGACGAACTACGCGGCGAGCAAGGCCGGGATCGTGGGGCTGGTGCGGAGCCTTGCGCCGCGGGCGCTCGCGGAGTTCGGGGTGACCGTGAACGCGGTGGCGCCCGGGTTCATCGAGACGCGGATGACGGCCACGGTTCCCTTCCTCATCCGGGAGGCGGGGCGGCGGATGAACTCGCTGGCGCAGGGCGGGGTGCCGGGGGATGTGGCGGAGACGGTGGGGTGGTTGGCGGAGCCGGGGTCGGGGGCGGTGAACGGGCAGGTGGTGCGGGTGTGTGGGCAGAGCTTTTTGGGGGCGTGACGGTTGCGGGGCACGTGCGGGTGCGTTGTGGCTGGTCGCGCCCGCGCGGCGGCAGCCGCACATCAGGCAGCGCCCCGCGCCCCCAAATGCAGGGCACTTCCACCACCGGCATGGAAAGGCAAACCTCGTGATTGTCCTTGACAGCGCACCCTCCCTCGGGCCTCTGCTCGCCCGTGGTGCATTGCGGTCTCCCTTCAAGCGGCCCGCCCCCGACGCCGAATTCCCACGCACCCGTCTCCTCCTCCCCCACCTCCGCCCCGACCTCGAAAAGCTCGCCGCCTACGAGCGGGTCTGCGGATTCGGCACCGGAGACGACGGGTTGCCGGTCACGTACCCTCACGTGCTCGGGTTTCCGCTGGCGATGCGGCTGTTGAGTGCGCGGGAGTTCCCGTTGCCGTTGCTGGGGCTGGTGCACACCTCCATCGAGATCGAGCGGTACGCCGAACTTCCCGGGGACGGGACGTACGACGTCTCCGTGCACGTCGAGAAGCTGAGTCCGCATCGGCGGGGCACCGAGGCCACCGTCGTGACCGGGGTGCGGATCGGTGAGGACGTCGTATGGGAGTCGCGGAGCACGTACCTGGCGCGGCACCGGACGCCGCACTCCGGTGAGACGGCCCGGACCGAGCCCGGCCCCCCGCTGCCCGTCGTCGAGGAGTGGCGGATCGCCGGGGATGTCGGCCGGCGCTACGGGGCCGCCTCCGGGGACCGCAACCCGATCCACCTGCACCCGCTGACCGCCCGCCTCTTCGGCTTCCCCCGGGCCATCGCGCACGGCATGTGGACGGTGGCCCGGTGTCTCGCCGCGCACGGGGTGCCGGCCGCGGCGGACGTGCGGGCCGAGTTCCGGGCGCCGGTACTGCTGCCGGGAACGGTCGGGTACGCCGCCGAGAACGGCCGCTTTCAGCTGCGGAGCGGGGACCGGGTGCATGTGGAGGGCAGTGTGCGCCCGCGCGTTGCCCGTTGATCTGCCAACGCCGTACAAAAAGTGTGTTTCGCCTTTCTGTGCGGATCCTGTCATGCCGGGAGGAATCCGCAGGTGACAGGGTCGGCCGCAGCTCTCCACACACGGGGCGCCCAGCCTGTCCAAGGCTCCGCGCAGGAATCACCCATGCGGTCCTAAGAATGCGTCCTTAGCCTCTGCTCAATTGTGTGAACCATGGCACGAAGGGCACTGAGCATGCCTCCCAGACGCGTCGCAGTAGTCGCCGACTCGGACACCCGTTGGAAATGGGGGGCGTCGGTGGCCCGGCAGATCGCCCCGGAGCACGCGCTGGACGCGTACTTCCTGCGGGGCCGGTCCACGCCCACCGAACGGCAGCTCGCCGAGGTCGGCATCGAACCCGACACCCGGCGCGAGGTACGCGCCGCCGAACTGGTCGACGACGAGGAGCTGGCCGACGCCGACATCGTCGTGTTCGCGGTCCTCGGCGGCACGGTCCTGGCGCTCACCCACAGCCTGGGGCTCGCCTGGGAGGGGCGGCGGCGCCGGCCGATCACGGTCAGCGGATACGTCGGCGTGGTCTACGAGAAGATGGTCGACGGTCTCATGACCCGCGCCGGCACGGATCTCGTGCTCGCCAACTCCGGCCATGACGCGCGGCGTTTCCGCTCCGTCCTCGCGAGTGTGGACGTCGCCCCCGACTCGGTGGTCGAGTGCGCCCTGCCCTTCCTCGGCGGCGCCCCCTACCGGCCCTCCGCCGACCGGCCGTTCACCGTCACCTTCGCGGCCCAGCCGTCCGTGCCCAAGGACCGCGTGTCCCGGCTCGGACTCCTGGAGCGCGCCGCCGGCCACGCCCGCCTGCATCCGGAACGGCTCGTGCTGATCAAGCTGCGCAGCCTGCCCGGCGAGCAGACCACCCACGTGGAGTCGGACCTGTACCAGGTGCTGGTCGAGACCCTCGCCGACCCCGTGCCCGCGAACCTGCAGCTCGTCCACGGCAACATGGCCGACGTGCTGGACGGCACCGACCTGCTGGTCACGGTCAGTTCGACGGCCGCCCTGGAGTCGATGCACCGGCGGATACCCACCGTGATCCTCACCGACTTCGGTGTCCGCGAGGCCCACGGCAACCACTACTTCGTGCACTCCGGCTGCCTCGCCTCCTGGGACGACATCGACGCGGGCGCGCTCCCGCGGCCCGACCCGGAATGGGCGGCGGCACACGGCATCGGCAAGAGCGACCCGTACACCGCGGCCCGGACCCGCATCGCCGAACTGCGCGCCGCCGATCCGCTGCAGCCGTTGCCACCGCTGCGCCCCTACTACACATCGCACAACGCCGGCGTCTACCTCGCCGGTATCCTCCGCAACAACGGTTTCGACGAACAGGGCCGCCCGCTGCCCGTGCCGCTGGGCGCCGACGGCACGGGGCGGGTGAAGAACGCCGTACGGGCGGTCACCAGGCGCGGTGCCAAGAAGCTGTACCGGGTGGGCCACCAGCGACTCGCGCCCGCCCTGCGCCGCTGGGGCGCCGTGTGACGGACCGGGCCGGTCACGGCGCGGACCACGGCCGGCCCTCCATCAGGTTGCCCAGGCCCGCCCAGGCGAAGTTCATCAGGGTCGCCGCCGTCTGCCGGGCCGTTACTCCCGGGGTGGCGTTGGCCCAGGCCGCGAGGGACTCGGCGGCGCCCACCAGGGCCTCGGCGAGGCCGGCGACCTCGCCCTCGCCCAGGTCGGGGTCGCTGGGGGTCCCCCCGCGCGAGCACGTTCGAGAGTGGGGGTGTGCCGCACGGGCGGCGGCGACGATGAGCTGGGTCACGAACGCGACGATCTCCTCGCGCATCGCCGCGACCTCGGCGGCGAACCGCTCGCCGTGCGTACGGGCCTGGATGTGCAGCACCGACCAGCCGTCGGGGTGTTCGGCGGTGTACGTGAAGAACGCCCGCAGCCCGTCCCACAGTTGCCGGTCGGCCGGCAGTTCGCGGTCGACGCCGGTGCGGACCGCGTCGGTCAGCGCGCCGGCCTCACGGCGGATGCAGGCCGTGAACAGGTCTTCCTTCGAGTTGAGGTACAGATACACCAACGGCTTGGAGACACCGGCGAGTTCGGCGATCTCGTCCATCGACGCGGCCATGTAGCCGCGCTGGCCGAAGGTCCGCACGGCGGCGTCGAGCATCTGCTGCTCACGTACCGCGCGCGGCATCCGCTTGGTCCTGACGGTCCCCATGAGGCCAAGCCTAGTTGGGGCCGGAGGCGAGGGAGTCGCTCAGGAAGAGGCCGGGGCCTGCTCGGGTGCCTGGGTCTGCTCCGGGGCCTGGGCCTGCGCCGCCTGGTCGACCGCCTCGTCCTCCTGGCTGCGGTTGGCCTCGATGTTGGCCTTCATCCGGTCCACCCGCTGCGAGACCTGCACCGAGGCACGGTCCCGCTCCTTGCGCAGCACGACGAAGCTGATCGGCGCCGACAGGACGAGGGAGAGCAGCAGGACCCACAGAAGGTTGGAGTCGCCGAAGCCACGCGGGAACGCGCCGGCGTAGACGAGGCCCCAGACGACGAGGAGGCAGCCCGCGAAGATACCGAGGCGCATCAGCGTGTAGCGGAGCATCTCAATCCAGTCTTCCGATGACGAAAAGGGGCACCGTCCAGTGAAGCACGCCGTGGGGCCGATCTTGCAGCGGGGTCCGGTCAGGCCAGGGGGAGCAGCATGGTGATGTCGTCGCGGTCGTCGCCGGGTGCGACACGGACCGCGGCGGGGACCCGGCCGACCTCCTTGTATCCGCAGGAGCCGTAGAAGTTCTCCAGGCCGAGGCCGCCGCGGCAGCTGAGCCGTACGGCGTCGATGCCCTCGAAGCCGCGGGCGGCGTCGGCGGCGGCCGAGAGCAGGTCACGGCCGTGTCCCCGCCCCTGGTGCCTCGGGTGCACCATCACCGTGTACAGCCACACCCAGTGCGTCATCAGCCGGTGCGTGTTGAAGGAGAAGAAGGCGGTGGCGGCGACCTCCCCGGTCTCGTCGTGCCCGACGAGGAGGCGGTGGCGCCCCTCGGCCATCGCGACGAAGTGCCTGACCAGCTCCGGCCGGATGTCCTCCGCGGTCACGGGGGCGACGAAACCGACGGCGCCACCGGCGTTGGACACGTCCGTCCACAGGCCGAGGACACCGTCGCGGAGCGCGGGGGTGACGGCGGGGTCGAGGGTGAAGGTAAGGGGCATGGCCGCATCGTATCTATTACGACCACGATGACGGCAGCGATTACGACAGTTCTTGTGCGGCCACTTCCAGATCCGCGACGAGGCCCCGGTAGGCCTGCTCCCGGTCGTCCGCGCGCAGGACGGAGGAGGGGTGCACGGTGGGCACGAGCCGCTCCGGCCGCCCGTGGATCTCCCGCTCCAGCACGGTCCCGCGCACCTCGCCCACCCGGAACGACGACCCGAGCAGCGCCTTTCCGGCGGTGGCGCCGAGGACGACGATCAGCTCCGGCGCGACGACGCTCAGCTCGGCGGCGAGCCAGGGTCCGCAGGCCGACATCTCGCGCAGGGTGGGGGGCTTGTGGATGCGCCGCTTACGGGTCTCGGCCCAGGTGAACTTGAAGTGCTTGACGGCGTTGGTCACGTAGGCGTCGGCCGGGTCGAGACCGGCCTCTTCCAGAGCCTTGCCGAGCAGCCGCCCGGCGGGCCCGACGAAGGGCTCGCCCTGCCGGTCCTCCTGGTCGCCGGGCTGCTCACCGACGAGCATGAGCCGCGCGTGCGCCTTGCCCTTCCCGAAGACGGTCTGGGTGGCGTCGCGGTGCAGGGGGCAGCCACGGCAGCCGGCGGCGGCCCGCCGGAGGGCGCCGAGGCTCGGCCGGCCGCCGGGGAGGAAGGGGGCCGCGGTGTACGCCTCCTCCGGAGCGCCGGTGGTGGACATGGTTGGCGGGTACCCACCGTGGGGCTGCGGACCCGTCCCGGCCGCGGGCGGGTGGGGGCTGATCGCGCAGTTCCCCGCGCCCCCAAAGGGGCGCACTGCAGCGCCCCTTCCTTTAGGGGCGCGGGGAACTGCGCGACAACCCACGCCGCACCCGCACCCGAAAACGCACCGCCGGCCCGCTCACACCCGCACCGCCGGCCCGCTCACACCCGCATCGGCTGCGGGGACTCCCTGCGCGCCGGGTCCGGGCCGTCGTACTCGCGGATGATCTCGTACCGCGTGTTCCGTTCCACCGGGCGGAAGCCCGCGTCGCGGATGAGGTCCAGCAGGTCCTCGCGGGTGAGCTTGTTCGGCGTGCCGTAGTTGTCCGCGTCGTGGGTGATCTTGTACTCGACCACCGAGCCGTCCATGTCGTCGGCGCCGTGCTGGAGGGCGAGCTGGGCGGTCTGGACGCCGTGCATCACCCAGAAGACCTTGACGTGCGGCACGTTGTCGAACAGCAGCCGCGACACCGCGAAGGTCTTCAGGGCCTCCGCGCCGGTCGCCATCTGGGTGCGGGCCTGGAGCCGGTTCCGTACCTTGCCGTCCTTCATGTCCACGAAGTCGTGCTGGTAGCGGAGCGGGATGAAGACCTGGAAGCCGCCGGTCTCGTCCTGGAGCTCACGCAGCCGCAGGACGTGGTCCACCCTGTGCTTCGGCTCCTCGATGTGGCCGTACAGCATGGTGCACGGGGTCTTGAGCCCCTTCTCGTGCGCCAGGCGGTGGATCCGGGACCAGTCCTCCCAGTGGGTGCGGTGGTCCACGATGTGCTGCCGGACCTCCCAGTCGAAGATCTCCGCGCCGCCGCCGGTCAGGGACTCAAGCCCCGCGTCGATCAGCTCGTCGAGGATCTCGGAGGCCGACAGACCGGAGATCGTCTCGAAGTGGTGGATCTCCGTCGCCGTGAAGGCCTTGAGGGAGACGTGCGGGAGGGCCGCCTTCAGTTCGCGGAGCGAGCGCGGGTAGTACCGCCACGGCAGGTTGGGGTGCAGGCCGTTGACGATGTGCAGCTCGGTGAGGTTCTCCCCCTCCATCGCCCTGGCGAGCTTCACCGCCTCCTCGATGCGCATCGTGTACGCGTCCTTCTCGCCCGGCTTGCGCTGGAACGAGCAGTACGCGCAGGACGCGGTGCACACGTTCGTCATGTTGAGGTGGCGGTTGACGTTGAAGTGGACGACGTCACCGTTCTTGCGGGTGCGCACCTCGTGGGCGAGGCCGCCCAGCCAGGCCAGGTCGTCCGACTCGTACAGCGCGATACCGTCCTCGCGGGTCAGCCGCTCACCGGCCCTGACCTTCTCCTCCAGCTCACGCTTGAGCCCGACGTCCATTCCGACACCTTTCTCCGAAGACTTCGACAACCGTACGGCTAGACCTCTTCGGGCAGTTCCCCGACCCGGTTCTCCCACTTCGTGGACAGCACGATCGTGGTACGGGTCCGGGAGACGCCCTTCGTCCCGGAGAGCCGCCGGATGGTCTTCTCCAGCCCGTCCACGTCCGTCGAACGCACCTTGAGCATGAACGAGTCGTCACCGGCGATGAACCAGCAGTCCTCGATCTCCGGCAGGTCCCGCAGCCGCTGTGCCACGTCCTCGTGGTCGGCCGCGTCGGACAGGGAGATGCCGATCAGGGCGATGACGCCGAGGCCGAGCGAGGCCGCGTTGACGGTGGCGCGGTAGCCGGTGATGACGCCGGCCGCCTCCAGCCGGTTGATGCGGTCGGTGACACTGGGTCCCGACAGTCCGACGAGACGGCCCAGCTCAGCGTACGAGGCCCGGCCGTTCTCCCTCAGGGCCTGGATGAGCTGCCTGTCCACGGCGTCCATGCGATCGAAGCCTTCCGCTGAAGATTCCCGAAGTAGATGAGAGGTGGTGCTCAGGTGGTGCTCAGGTGGTGCCCCAGGGTGCTACCTGTTCGCGCTCGCGCCGCCGAGATCCCCTTCCCAGCGGCGGTAGAGCCGGTGTCCCACACCGGCCGCGTCCAGCACCCGCCCGGCGACGAAGTCGACGAGGTCCTGGATATGGGTCGCGCCCGCGTAGAAGGCGGGTGAGGCGGGTACGACGACCGCCCCCAGGTCGTCCAGGGCCACCAGGTGGCGCAGGGTCTGGCCGTTCAGCGGGGTCTCGCGGACGGCGACGACGAGCGGCCGGCGCTCCTTCAGGGTGACACTGGCGGCCCGCTGGAGCAGGTCCTTGGAGAGGCCGAGCGCGACCCCGGCGACGGCGGCGGTGGACGCCGGCACGACCAGCATGCCCTTCGCCGGATACGACCCGGAGGACGGCCCGGCGGCCAGGTCCCCGGCACTCCAGTACCGCACCCGGGCGAGGTCCGCCTCGAAGGTCCCCGGCTTGCCGTCGGCCCCCCGTGCCAGCCATTCCCCCAGGTCGTCCCGCCAGTGCGCGTCCCGGAAGGAGATCCCGGTCTCGTCCAGCAGGGTGAGCCGCGAGGCCCGGCTGACCACCAGGTCCACGCTCTCCCCCGCGTCCAGCAGGGCACGCAGCACAGCAGCGGCATACGGCGTTCCGGACGCCCCGGACACCCCCACGATCCAAGGCACGCGCTGCGTTTCTCCTGCGTTCACATCTTGAGCGTACCGGCGCGCCGACCGAGGTTCAGGCCGGGTGGGGGGCCTTCGGGCCGACGACGATCAGCTCGGGGCCGTACGACAGCCCCCGGCCGCGGAACTCGTTGTTCAGACGGAGAGCCCCCGAACCAGAAGGTCCAGCAGCGCGCACCCGAACAGGGCAATCCCGATGAAGCCGTTGACGGAGAAGAAGGCCCTGTTCAGACGGGAGAGGTCGTGCGGGCGGACGATGTTGTGCTCGTAGACGAACGCGCCCGCCACGATCACCAGCCCCAGCCAGAAGAACGCGCCCGCGCCGGTGACGACCGCGTACCAGACGAACAACCCCGTCGTCACCGCGTGGCAGACCCGCGCTCCCCAGATCGCCGCCGGGATGCCGAAGCGGGCCGGGACCGACAGGACGCCGATCTCGCGGTCGGTCTCGACGTCCTGGCAGGCGTAGATCAGGTCGAAGCCGCCGATCCAGATGCCGACGGCGAGGCCGAGGATCACCGCGTCCCAGGACCACTCGCCGGTGATCGCCAGCCAGCCGCCGATCGGGCCCATGGCCTGGGCGAGGCCCAGGATGGCCTGGGGGAAGTTCGTGAACCGCTTGCCGTAGGGGTAGACCACCATCGGGATCACGGCGATCGGGGCGAGCGCCAGACAGAGCGGGTTGAGCAGGGCCGCCGAGCCCAGGAAGACCGCCACCGCGATCAGCGCGCCCGTCCAGGCGTGCTTCACGCTCATCGCGCCGGTGACCAGCTCACGGTGGGCGGTGCGCGGGTTCCGGGCGTCGATCTCGCGGTCGATGATCCGGTTGACGGCCATGGCGAACGTGCGCAGGCCGACCATGCAGACGGTGACCAGGAGCAGCCGCCCCCAGTGGATGTTCTTGTCCAGCTCGAACATCGCGGTCAGCGCGGCGATGTAGGCGAAGGGCAGCGCGAAGACCGAGTGCTCGATCATCACCAGGCGCAGGAAGGCGCGGGCCCTGCCGGGCTGGGGCACCGCGGCGGCGGAGGCGCTCACAGGCCGGACTCCGTCCGCCGGCGACCGACCGGACCACCTCCGCCGCGGCGGAGAAGCCCCGCCGCCGCGCTGCCGCGTACCCTCATCGTCCTGGCCCTCACAGTCCGTATTCCTTCCAACGCCGCGTCACCCGTTCGGCCGTGTCCGGGTCCGACAGGACCATGTCCGGCCAGCCCCCGTCGCGTGTGTAGCCCTCCTCGGGCCACTTCTTCGTCGCGTCGATGCCCGCCTTGCCGCCCCAGAACTGCTGGTAGGAGGCGTGGTCGAGGTGGTCGACGGGACCTTCGACGACCGTGAGGTCACGGGCGTAGTCGGTGTTGCCGAGGGCCCGCCAGGCGACCTCGTGCAGGTCGTGGACGTCGCAGTCGGAGTCCACGACCACGATCAGCTTGGTGAGGGACATCATGTGCGCCCCCCAGACCGCGTGCATGACCTTCTGCGCGTGCTTCGGGTACTTCTTGTCGATCGAGACGATCGCGCAGTTGTGGAAGCCGCCGGCCTCGGGGAGGTGGTAGTCCACGATGTCCGGGACGATGATCTTCAGCAGCGGGAGGAAGAAGCGTTCCGTGGCCCGGCCGAGCGGGCCGTCCTCCGTCGGGGGGCGGCCGACGACGATCGACTGGAGCAGGGGGCGGCGGCGCATCGTCACGCAGTCGATGGTCAGCGCCGGGAACGGCTCCTGGGGGGTGTAGAAGCCGGTGTGGTCGCCGAACGGGCCCTCGGGCAGCATCTCGCCCGGCTCCAGCCAGCCCTCCAGGACGACCTCGGCGTTCGCCGGGACCTGGAGCGGGACGGTCTTGCAGTCGACCATCTCGATCCGCCTGCCCGCGATGAACCCGGCGAACAGGTACTCGTCGATGTCGCCGGGGAGCGGGGCCGTGGAGGCGTAGGTGACAGCCGGCGGGCAGCCGAAGGCGATCGCGACCGGGAGGCGCTCGCCGCGCCGGGCGGCCACCTGGTAGTGGTTGCGGCTGTCCTTGTGGATCTGCCAGTGCATGCCGATGGTGCGTCGGTCGTGGCGCTGCAGGCGGTACAGGCCGAGGTTGCGGATGCCGGTCTCGGGGTCCTTGGTGTGGGTGAGGCCCAGGTTGAAGAAGGAGCCGCCGTCCTGCGGCCAGGTGAACAGCGCCGGGAGCTGGCCGAGGTCGACGTCGTCGCCGGTGAGGACCACCTCCTGGACCGGCGCGTGGTCGGACTTCACCTTCTTCGGCGGTACGTGCGTCATCGCGCCGAGCTTCCCGAACGCCTCGCGCACGCCGACGAAGCCGTGCGGCAGTTCGGGGCGGAGCAGTCCGCCGATCTTCTCGGAGATCTCGCCGTACGACTTCAGGCCCAGGGCCTTCAGCAGCCGCCGGTCGGTGCCGAACACGTTCATCGCGAGGGGCATGCTCGACCCCTTCACGTTCTCGAAGAGCAGGGCCGGTCCGCCGGACTTCTGCACCCGGTCGACGATCTCCCCGACCTCCAGATACGGGTCGACCTCGGCCTTGACACGCTTGAGGTCTCCCTCGCGCTCCAGTGCCCGGAGCAGGGAGCGAAGATCGTCGTAAGCCATGTGTCCCAGTATCGGCCACCCGGGGTCCGGGGCCGGTCACCGCCCCCTGCATACTCGTCGGCCGTGAGAAGTCATCGCTGGTTACTGCCGCTCGTCCCGCTGCTCGTGCTCGCCGCGGCCTGTGCGCCGCCGCGGGAGGCCGGCGCCTCGCCCGTCTCCCCGCTGACCCGGGTGCCGGCCGCCGACCGGAAGACGGCACCCGACCTCGCGGGCAGCAGCCTCGACGGCAAGGCGGTCAGTCTCGCCGGCTACCGGGGCAAGGTCGTCGTCCTGAACGTCTGGGCGTCCTGGTGCGGGCCCTGCCGGGCCGAGGCGCCCGAACTGTCCAAGGCGCAGCAGGCGCTGGCGGCGCAGGGCGTTCAGGTGCTCGGGGTGGACACGGACGCCCGGCAGGAGAAGGGGCGGGCGTTCCAGGACGAGCACCACCTGGTGTATCCGAGCCTGCACGACGCCGGCAGCCGCAAGCTCGTCCGGCTGCCCAAGGGGTACATGCCGCAGGCGCTGCCGTACACCCTCTTCATCGACCGGGACGGGAAGATCGCCGCGAAGTACCTGAGCCCCCTGACGGAGGCCGACGTCCGCACCATCACCCGACCGCTGCTGGCGGAGTAGCAGGTCTCGTCAACTCCCGCTGCCGGCCAGGCACTTGTCCCGTTCCGGGATGGGCGACACCAGATGGCTCAGGTCCACCAGGACCGCGTCCGGGCTCGCCACGGAGCCGGCGATCGAGACCTCCACGGCAGGGCTGCGGCCGTAGGTGACCAGCTTCTTGCGGCCGTCCCCCGCCGTCTGGCGCCACACCCAGTCGGTCCCGTCCACGCTGACGCACGCGTCCGTGGTCGGTGCCGGCGGATTCACGCCGCAGCGCAGATCCACCGCTCCGTGCCCCCACACCGCGAGCCCCTGGAAGGTGACCCGGTCCCGCGTGGCGCCCCCGAGCCGGTCGGGGTACCGGTCGGCTAGCCGCGCACACGCCGGGTCCTGCGCGAACGGCCCCTGCGTCAGCCCGAACACCGGCGAGCCCAGTTCACCGGCCACCAGCCCGCCGCCGGCCACCAGCCCCACCCCGGCCAGCCCGGCCGCCACCCGGCTCCTGCGAGACCACCCGCGCATCCCCACCGCTCCCCTCCCGTCAGCGGGAACCATGATGCCCGGGTGCCGATCCGGGGCGTCGGTCACCCGCTAGTCTGGCCGCCATGCTCAGGTATCTGCCCTACTTGCTGGTCCTCGCGCTGTGGATCTACGCCTTCGTGGACTGCCTGAACACCCCCGAGGACGAGGTCCGTGCCCTGCCGAAGCTGGCGTGGGTGTTCGTCATCCTGCTCTTCGGCGAGGTTCTGGTCGGCCCGGTCGCCTGGCTGATCGCGGGCAGGACCCGGCAACCGCGCGAACGATGGGTCGCACCGGACGACAACCCGGAGTTTTTGAAGTCCCTGAAACCGGACGATCCACGCACCGACTGATGGCCAGAACGTCTCCTGGAGAAGTGATGTGACCTGCGCCGCCGTCAGGGCCCGTTGGAACACCTGGACCTGCTTGATGGAGCCGGGGAACCAGTCGGTGGGACCGGTGGTGCCGGTGGCGCGGCCGATGGTGAGGGGCCGTGGGCGGCGGTGGGGGCGGTGTCGTTGATGCCGGCCTCCTGGGTGCCGCCGACGTGGAGGACGAGCTGGTTGCGCAGGTCCTCGTAGACGCCGACCAGGTGGGCCCAGGTCCCGGGCTCGGGGACGCTGTACGACAGGGCGCGCCGGCCGGGGCGGGCGAAGGCCCAGCGGTTCTCGGCGGGCGAGTACGGGAGGTAGAAGCCGCTGGCGTCGCCCGCGTCCTGCGCGACGGCGGTGGCGAAGGACGCCGGCCGTCGGGTCAGGCACACCCATGCCGAGACGGTGAAGCCATGCCCCTTGCCGGTCCTGAGCACGGGTCCCTCGGTCACGATCTGGCTGGAACCGCCGTCGGAGAGCGCGGTCCCGTCCTTGCCCTGTCCCCAGCCGACCGAGGTCGCGGTGGCGTCGTAGTGGCCGGTGTCGTCGGCGGCGACCGTCCCGGAGGTCTCGTCCAGCGGCCACGCGGCGAGCGGCGAGCGGCGAAGGCACGGATACGGCACCGGCACCGGCACCGGCGGAGCGCTGCGTGGACTTCCGGCTCCCGGTCCGGTTGAGGACGTGCGCGACCGGTACGGCGCCGAGCGCGGCGACCGCGAGGACCCCGCCGGAGAGGAGCAGTGCGCGGCGGCGCACACCCCCCGGCGGAACCGGCTGAAGCGGCGGAGCCCAGGGTGCCGGGTCGAGCCAGGAACGCGGTGGCGTCTGCTCCCAGGACGCGGTCAGCACAGGACCGGGACGCGCGGCGGATGACCAGATCCCGCCCCTGTACGGCAAGTTGCCCCCTCGTCTGCCCTTCAGGACCCCTTCCGGACACCGCAGCCCACCGCAGCCCGCCGCGACCCACAAATCGCACCATTTAACACACATTGGTGAAAACATGGCGAAAGCGCGTGGTGTCGGGTCCGCTCGCGAAAGATCCTCCCTGAACCGTTGCCGGCAGCGTGGAGAGGGATGTCTGTGGCCGACAGCATGGTCGAGAAGGCGAAGCGGGCCGCCGGGTCGTTCGGACTGGTGACCCCGGTGGACGAGGAGTGGGAACTGCCCGGCGGCAGAGCCCGGGTGTACTACGGGGCGGGCCCCAAGGGCATGGTCCGGCCGGTCGTCCTGGCCGACGGGTTCGGCCTCGGGCCGACCGACTTCGACCGGCTCTGGAACGGCATGGAGACCGGCCCGTTCCCGTTCGTCAGCGAACTGCGCCGCCGTGGACGCACGCTGGTCCTCGTCGGGTTCGCCGAACGCGGCGCGTCGATCCTCGGGAACGCCGAGACGATGACCTCGGCGCTCCTGCGGACCGTCTCCGTTCAACCAGGCGAAGCCCAGCTGCTGGTCGGCGGGTTCGGCGTGGGCGGCCTGGTCGCCCGGTACGCGCTGGCCAGGATGGAGACGCAGCGCGTGGACCACCGGACCGGTGTCTACCTGTCCTTCGACAGCCCGCACCGGGGCGCCTGGCTGCCGATCGGCCTCCAGGCACTCGCGCACCACCTCGCCCCGTACGACGACACCTGCCTCCGGCAGATCGACAGTCCCGCGGCCCGGCAGTTCCTCTGGCGCCATCTCGACAGCGTCGAGGGCACCCCCGGGGAGAGCCCGCTGCGGACCGAGTTCAAGCAGCGGCTCCGGGACGTCGGCGACTGGCCACGCCTCCCGCGCCTCCTCGCCGTGTCCAGCGGCCGCGGTGACGGGACCGGCAACGGCGTCCGCGCCGGGGCCAAGGCGCTGAGCTGCGCCGGACCGCTCTTCGACGGCACCCGCTTCCTCGCCCAGGCGCAGGGCCGGAAGACGGAGGTGGCCGCCCTGAACGGCGTCCTCGGCGGCCCCCGCACCATCACCACGGACGGCTTCCCCGAACTCGACGGGGCACCGGGCAGCACCCTGGGGTCCTTCGGCCTCCTCGCCGACGCGCTCGCCGCCGCCGGCGAGAACACCGGCGTCACCCACCGCCGCGTGTGCTTCGTCCCGTCCGTCAGCGCGGTCGCCATCGGCGACCTCGACCAGCAGGCCGACCTCTACGCCGACATCGCGGAACTCCCGCCGGAGCAGTCGGAGTTCGACGACTTCCGGCTCTCCTCGGACAACAACGCGCACGGGCTGATGACCGAGGAACTCGGCTTCTGGATCCTCGACCGGCTCCCCGACTGACCGGAGGAGCGCCCCGAAGGGGCATGGGACGCCCTGCCGAGCGCCACGGCTAGCAGGGCGAGTCCGGCAGGTGGTCCCGCGCCCACTCGCCGAGCGTCTTCAGTGCCGGCTCCAGCGCGGCACCCGCCGCGGTCAACCGGTACGAGACCCGCAGCGGCGGGCCCTCGTCGACCTCGCGCACCACGAGCCCCGCCGCACCGAGTTCGGCGAGCCGGTCGGACAGCATGCGTTCGCTGATGCCGGGGATGGCCCGGCGCAGGGTGGTGAAGTGCGCGGGCCGGTCCATCAGGACCGACAGGATCGGGCCGTTCCAGCGTTTGCCGAGCACTTGGAAGACGCGCGTGATGCCGACGTCGACACCTTTGCACGCTTCCGGGTCATGGGCCTGCTCCACCGCCATGGGATCAGGGTACAGCCCCCCGGGAAGGGGCTAAAAAAAAGTAAGCACCTGTGTTATCTATAGCTGGGTACGAATCCTTAGCCCTGCGGCCCGGCCTCGGGCCCGTGTATCCGGAGACCTCTCATGGCCACCCTGCTTCACATCGACTCGTCCCTCCTCCCCGGCGGGGCCTCCTCCTCCCGTACCGTCACCGGCGCCTTCCGTACCGCCTGGCTGGCCCAGCACCCCGCGGGCACGGTGATCTACCGGGACCTGGCGGCCGACCCGGTACCGCACCTCACCGCGGCCGCCCACACCGCCGGTTTCACCGACCCCGCCACGCGCACCCCCGAGCAGGCGGACGCCTTCGCGGCCCGGCTGAAGCTGATCGAGGAGCTGGAGCAGGCGGACGCGGTGCTCATAGGCGCCCCGATGTACAACTACACGATCCCGTCGACGCTCAAGGCGTGGCTGGACAACGTGGTCCTGTTCAACCGCACGATGGGCGAGAACCCCTCCGCCAAGGGCACCCCCGTCACCGTGGTGGCCAGCCGCGGCGGCTCGTACGCGCCGGGCACCCCCCGGGAGCCGTTCGAGTACGTCCAGAACTACCTGACCGCGCTGCTCTCCAACGGTCTCGGCCTGGACGTCGACTTCATCGTGCCGGAGCTGACCCTGGCCCCGCAGAACCCGGCCATGGCCGAGCTCGTGCCGCTCTACGAGGCCTCCCGTGACCGCGCCCTCCAGGACGCGGCCGGCAAGGCGAAGGAACTGGCGGACCGTCTCGCCGCGTGACGTGAGCGCCGGCCGCCGGTCCTCCGGGAGGCGGGGCCGGTTGCGCCGATCGGCCCAGCAGCACATGCGGGTCCGGTGGCGACCGGTTGTGATGGACGCGTTCTGACATCCCGACATCTCGGAGGCCGTCATGCGCATTCGTTCCCTCGCCGTCACCGGCGCACTCGCCGCCACCCTCGCCCTCACCGGCACCACCGCCGCGTTCGCCGACAACGGCGCCGAGGCGAACGGTCAGGCGATCGGCAGCCCCGGTCTGCTGTCGGGCAACGTCGTCCAGGTCCCGATCAACATCCCGATCAACGTGTGCGGCAACACCATCAGCGTGATCGGTCTGCTGAACCCGGCGATCGGCAACACCTGCAAGAACGGCTGACCCAGGCCCGCCCGCAGGATTCTTCCGAGGCTTCCGGAGGCTCCACGCCTCCCGGAAGCCTCGCCTGCGTGCAGGTTGTACGCCGGTGAGCCGACCGAAGCGGACAGTGCGCCCCTGGGCCGCACCGGGAGCGATCCCGACACTTACCTCGTATGACGACTGCTCCCGCCGGATCCACCACCAGTATCGCGCCCGAGTACGGCGACCGGGTCATCGCCGTGGAGGCGGCGGGCTCGGAACCGATCCCCGACGCCGAACGCCACGGCAGCCCGCTCCAGTTGCTGTGGACCTGGGCGTCCCCCAACATCGAGTTCGCGACCGTCTACATCGGCGTGATCGCGGTCCTCTTCTTCGGCCTGGACTTCTGGACGGCGACCGCCGCGATCCTGCTGGGCACCGCGATCGGCGCGGTCACCCAGGGCGTGCTGTCGCTGGACGGGCCGCGGTTCGGCGTCCCGCAGATGGTGATCGGCCGCTTCTCCTTCGGCTTCCTCGGCAACATCCTGCCCTCCGCCGCCAACGGCCTGCTGGCGGGCGTCGGCTGGTTCGCGGTGAACAGCGTGAGCGCCGCCTTCGCCCTGAACACGCTGACCGGCCTGCGGCCGCTGCCCTCCCTCCTCCTCGTGGTCGTCGCCGAGATCCTGATCGGCTTCATCGGCCACAACTTCGTGCACACCTTCGAGAAGTACGCGTTCCCGGCGCTCGCGGTGATCTTCCTGCTGGCCGGGGCGTGGACCTTCAAGGACGCGGACCTCGGCGGGGGCGGCTCGGGCGGCGGTGTCGGCGGCTTCCTGCTCGCGTTCAGCGCGGCCTGGGGCTACGCGGCCGGCTGGAACCCGTACGCCACCGACTACTCCCGCTATCTGCCGCGCACCGCGAACAAGGTGAAGACGGTCCTGTGGCCGGCCGTGGGCCTGTTCGTGTCCGTCTCGATCGTCGCGGTCATCGGCGCGGCCTCGGCGACGATCGTCGCCCCGAAGGACGCCACCCCGACGGCCGCCTTCACCGGCCACCTGCCCGGCTGGCTCGGTGACCTCGTCCTGCTCGCCATCATGCTCGGCGGGGTCTCGGCGAACGCCCTCAACGTGTACTCCGGCGCGATCTCCATCGCCTCCTTCGGCCTGAAGCTCCCCACCTGGCTCAGCCGCAGCGCCCTGGTCGTGGTGTCGGGCATCGCCGGTACGGCGGCGGCCTGGGCCTCGCTGGACGACGCGGGCGCGGCCTACGAGGCGTTCCTGCTGGTCATCGCGTACTGGGTGGCGCCCTGGCTGGGGGTCGTAGTGGTGGAGCGGTGGCTCCAGGGCCGTACCGCCACGGACGAGGAGCTGGCCGCCCGCCTCACCGACCGCTCCTTCACCAACTGGCCCGGTCTCGCCGCCCTGTTGACCGGCGTCGCGGTCTCCGTCCCGCTCTTCTCCAACCAGGAGGACTTCGTGGGCTGGGTACCCAAGCACCACCCCGCCTTCGGCGACATCACCCCCCTGGCCGGCTTCGCGGTCAGTGCCCTGCTGTACGCGGCCCTGCGCAAGCGCACTCGCTGACAGCGCCCTCTCTGGAAGCGCCCAAAGGGGCGCGGGGCTGTGTCAATATGCGGCTCCGCGGCGTGGGCGCGACCAGCCCCGACGGAGCCGCAGACAACCGACGGCCCGGCGCGGCCCTTCCAGCGGAGCGCTCAGTCGTCGTCCCGCAGCCGCCGCCAGATCCGGCTGCGGTGCAGCAGGAACAGCGAGCCGACCACCGCGACCAGCTGGAGCCCCACGGCGAGCAGCCAGAACTCGTCCTTGGTCTCCAGTCTGTTCGTCAGGAACTCGAAGTTCATGCCGAAGAAGCCGGTCAGGAACGACAGCGGCAGGAAGATCACCGACACGATGGCCAGCCGGTTGATCACGCCGTTCTGTTCGCCCGCGACCAGGGAGCCGTAACTGGCGAAGGCCCGGCGGGTGGCGTCCTGGAGGGACTCGATGTCCGCGAGGACCAGGCGCGCCGCCCGCTGGAACTCCTGGGCGAGCCGCTGCCGCTCCAGCGGGAAGTCGCTGCTCATCATCCTGCGGGTGATCACCTCGTCGACCCCCTGGAGGTAGGGCAGCAGCGCGTGGTGCAGGACGGCGGAGTGGCGGCGCAGCTGGGACAGCCGGTAGATCTGCTCGGGGCGCCGCTCCTCGAACATGTCGTCCTCCAGCTCCTCCACCTGGAGCAGCGCGTCCACCGCGGCCCGGCGGAACGTCGAGAGCGCCTCCTGGAGCACCAGGAACAGCGCGGCCACGGCGTCGCGCGGCCGCTCCCGCCGTACCAGTGCCGTGATGCCACCCGCCAGGCCGGCCCGGCGGCCCCAGTGGACGACCACCAGGAAGCGCTCGGAGGCCAGGGCGTGCACCTCGGCGACCCGGCCGTCACGGACCACCGGCACGACGAACCCGGCGGTCTCGCCCAGGAACTCGGCCCGCGGGCCCGCGTCCGGTCTGGCGAACCACTCCAGGTCCTCGTCGTCCAGCCCGAGCTGCCGGACCACCGGCTCCTCCGCAGGGCACTCCTCCTCGGGCAGTTCGACACCGAGGAGCAGGAACGGATCCGTGGCGAGCCGCCGACGCGCCTCCGGCACGGACACCGTCGTCGTGCCCCCGTCCGGCACCGACACCACCGTCACGATCATCACCACGCTCCCAGCGTGCGTGCGGACCGCCGGGCGCGCACCCGCTGCCGCCGACCAGGTGCGGGCCGTCCGGGCGAGGCGACGGCCCGGTACGGCATGGTGGCCGAGGGCGCGCCGTCCGGTACCGGATGCTGAGGTCTCCCCCTCGCAGGAGAGGCCGCCCGTGACTCGTCCCAGCCCTCGCGTGACCACGAGGCCGGCCCCCGGCACGGCGGGCGCCGACCTTCCCGCCCCCGGGGTCATCGGCATCGGGCTCGCCGCGGTGCTGACGTTCGCGCTCGCCCAGGGCTCGTGGCAGTGGTTCGCCACGTTCATCGGGGTGACCCTCCTCGCCGTGCTGGCCGCCTTCCAGCGCCGGGCGGCCTGGTCGCCGGACCTCCGCTCGCCCTACCTGCGCGGACTGGTCGCGTACGCGCTGGTCGTCGGCCTGTGCGTGGCGATCGCACTCGCCCCCCTGCTGCAACGGCAGGCCTGGCTCTTCCCGATGCCCGCAACCCGCGACGACTGCGAACTGACGGGCCGGTACCAGGCCCTGCAGGTGAAGGCCGCCCTCGGGAACCTGGCCGGCGCCGACAGCACCGCCCTCTCGTTCACCCAGCAGCTCCAGGCCCGCAAGGCCGTCGCCGAGTGCCTCGCGGCCACGACCACCCTGTGGCTGCCGCTGTACGGAGTGGCCGCGGCCCTGCTGCTGGGAACGGCCTCCTGGTTCCGCGACCGGGCCCGGACCCGCGGCTAGGCCACCGTCCGCAGCCCCCGCACCCGGGTCGCCCCCGTCCCCCGCACCACCCGGTGCGCGCAGGCCGCCGTCAGCAGTTCGCCGAGCAGGTCCGGGTCGTCGATCTCCAGGCCGAGGAGGGACTCGATGCGCTCCAGGCGCTGGTAGAGGGACTGGCGGCCGATGTGCAGGAGGGCGGCGGTGCGGGTCGGGGAGCAGCCGTGCCGCAGGTGCACCTCCAGGGTGCGGACCAGGTCGCTGGAGTGGGCCGCCTCCCAGGCGAGCAGCGCGCCGAGGGTGTGCTGGACGAGGGCGGCGAGGCGTTCGCGGTTGGCGGCGACCCCGCCCCGGGTCAGCTCGCGCTCCAGGGCGAGGGCGCGGGCGGAGGTCACCAGCGGGCCCTCGGGCACGGCCGGTTCGGCCGACGGCACGGTCAGCGCGAGTTCGAGGGTGGTCCGGGCCGCTCGCAGCGTCTCGCTCCAGTGCAGCCAGCCGCCGGGGCCGACCGCGTGGCCGACGGCGACCGTGGCCCCCGGCTCGGCGGCACCCCGGAACGCCTCCTGCACGGCTCGCACGGGATCGCCGGGGACCGCGGCCGGCACCGCGAGCAGCGCGAGGACGTCCCCCGGGAACGCGGCCCGCAGCACCCCGGCCCCGCCCAGCGCCCGTACCGCCCGGTCCACCGCGCCCACGCCCCGGCTGCCGTGCAGCGAGACGCCGAGGAGCCGGGCGCCGGGGCCGGGGTGGAAACCGGCGAGGGCGGCCCGCGCCTCCACCTCGGGCTGGTTGAGCGCCTGCCCGTCGGCCAGGTCGGCGAGCAGCGCCGCCGCGTGGTCGTCGCCCCAGGGCCGGACGACCGTACGGCGGCCGGACAGGCCCCGGGCCACGATCGCCCGGTTGGCGGCCTCGGCGATCCGCACGAAGGGCACCACCCGGTGCAGGGCGAGGAGGGGCAGGCCGAGGCGGCAGGCCTCGTCGGTCACCTCGGGCGGCATGCCGGGCAGGGCGCGCCCCACCTCCACCGCGAGCCCGGCCGCGCCGCGCGCCGCCAGTTCCCGTACGTACCGGCGGCGGACCTCGTCGCCGGCGTCGGTCAGCCCGAAGCCGTTGGTGAGGAGCAGTTCGCCGCCGTCGAGGAAGTTGGCGCCCTCGTAGACCTCGCTGGAGTGAACCCAGCGGACGGGGCGGTCCAGGGCGCCTTCGCCCGCGAGCAGTTCGGGGCGGGCCGCCCGCACCGGGTCGAGGGCAAGGACTTCGCGGAGGGTGAGTGCGGGCACGGTGACCTCCAGGGGACGGGCACGGCCGCTGACATTTCGTCCGGCCGGGGGTTGCCCGGAGGGTACTTTCCGCACGTTGCCCTCGTGTTTCGGCCACAGGAGAGTGAAGACATGGATCAGTCGCAAGCGCGGGCCCGGCTCGCCACCGCCGTCGCCGAGGCCCGTGCCGGACTCGCCGAGGGGGGCATCCCGATCGGCGCCGCGCTCTACGGCGCCGACGGCGTACTGCTCGGCAGCGGGCACAACCGGCGGGTGCAGGACGACGACCCCTCCATGCACGCGGAGACGGCCGCCTTCCGCGCGGCGGGCCGGCAGCGGACGTACCGCGGCACCACCATGGTGACGACCCTGTCGCCGTGCTGGTACTGCTCCGGCCTGGTCCGGCAGTTCGGCATCTCCCGGGTCGTGATCGGCGAGGCGGCCACCTTCCACGGCGGCCACGACTGGCTCGCCGAGCACGGCGTGGAGATCGTCCTGCTGGACGACGCGGAGTGCGTCGCGATGATGCGCGACTTCATCAGGAACAACCCGGCCCTGTGGAACGAGGACATCGGTGAATGACATGAGCAGCCCGCGTATCCCCACCGTAGACCTGCGCCCCTGGCTCGACGGTGCCGAGGGCGAGCGGCGGGCGGTCGCCAGGACCGTCGACGGCGCCCTGCAGACCGCCGGCTTCCTGCTCGTCACCGGGCACGGGGTCGACGCGGAGCTGCGCACCGCCGTACGGGAGGCCGCGCGCCGTTTCTTCGCCCTCCCCACCGAGGTCAAGCAGGCGTACGAGGTGAAGGTCGGCGGGCGTGGCTGGCTGGGGCCCGGCGCGGAGGCCAACGGCTACTCGGAGGGCACCGAGACCCCGCCCGACCTGAAGGAGTCGCTGACCTTCGCGACCCACGAGCCGTTCGACGACCCGGTGGTCGACGCGGAGTGGTACGCGCCCAACGTGTGGCCGGCGGAAGTGCCGGAGCTGCGCACCCTGTGCGAGGAGTACCTGGCGCGGATGGCCGATCTGGAGAAGGAGCTGCTGTCCCTCCTCGGGTACGCGCTCGGGCTCGAACGGGACTTCTTCTCCCGGCACATGGACCATCCGACGTACGGCTTCAACATCAACTGGTATCCCGGGACCGAGGTGCTCGGCGAGCCCGAGCCAGGCCAGTTCCGGATCGGGCCGCACACCGACTTCGGGACGGTGACCATCCTGGACCGGCAGGCCGGCAAGGGCGGGCTGCAGGTGTACACGGACGACGGCGGCTGGGAGGACGCGCCCTTCGACCCGGCCGCGTTCACCATCAACATCGGTGATCTGATGGCCCGTTGGACCGGCGACCGGTGGCGCTCCGGCCGGCACCGGGTGCTGCCGCCGCCCACGGACGCGCCCGCCGAGGAGCTGATGTCCCTGGTCTACTTCGGCGAGTGCACCCCGGGCACGACCGTCGAGTCCGTCCCGGCACCGGTCGGCAGGGTCGCGTATCCGCCGGTCGACTCGCACGTCTACCTGCGGGAGAAACTGGACTCCATCACCGTCGGCTGATCTCACAGAGTCAGGATTCGTAACGCAACAGTCATCACTCGATCTGGCCTGAAGCAACTTCCCCTTCCTACACTTGTGTTGAGGGGGGACTGCCTTGCACAGACGGTTGCACGGGCGTGGGGCGCTGTTCGACGTCGAGCCGGCCGGGCTCATGCCGAGAATCGTCGGATTACGGCCGTACCAGCATCGTTCCCTTCCCCTCGAACACCCCGGTGAGCTGCCGTTCGTCGTGCTGACCGGGGCCCGGGGACTCGGCAAGAGCGCGGTGCTCGGCGAGTTGCGGGACGCCTACAAGGGGCACACGCCGGTGGCGCTCGTCGACTGTGCGGAGGCGCAGTTCGCGGCCCCGCCGCCCGAGCGGCCCGCCGAGTCCTGGTCGCCGGTCGCGCAGGCGCTGCTGGTCGTCGCCGAGCAGCTCGCCGAACCGGTCACCGGCGCCGGGCGGATCACCTTCCCGCGGCTGATGTCGGGCCTGGTCGCGGTGGCCGCGGGCGGCTGGGGCGACGCGGACTCGGAGCGGATCCGGCGCGAGGTGGAGCGGATCCTGCTGCTGAACGAGAGCGGTTCGTGGATCAGCGGGTTCGCCGGGCGGTGGGCCGGGAAGGTGGCGGCGAAGGTGGTCGCCGCCGCGACCGGCACCGGACCGCTGGTCTCCGGGGCCATCGAGGCCACGCTGGAGTCGATCGCCGAGGGCTTCACCAGCCGCCGGCACCAGAAGGCGTCGATCTGGTACCGGACCTATCCCAACGCGGGCGGGCACGCCCAGCGCGGGCTGATCCTGCTCTCCGGGCACTTCCGCGCGGGCGGCACCTCCCGTGAGCACGCCGAGCGGTACCTCGTGCGGGCCCTGCTCACCGACCTGACCGAGGCGTACGCGGGTGTGCTGCCGCGGATGCAGCGGCTCGGCCGGCCGCTGGTGCTGGCCGACAACGTGCAGACCGGGCCGGGACCCGGCCTGGTGGACGCGGTGCTCAGGGACCGCGCCGAGGGCATCGCCGACCAGGTGGCGTTCGTCGCCGGGCTGCGCGGCGACGGGCGCGAGCTGCTGCGCGGCGGGGTGCGGCGGGAGCTGGCCGGGGTCGCCCGGCGCAGCGAGTGGACGCCGGACCCGGCCGTACCCTCCTCACGGGCGCTGCTGGTCGCGCTCCCGCCGCTGACCCCCGACGACACCCTGCACCTGGTCGGCGCCCCGGCCGCCCCCCAGCTTCCGCACGCGGTCCACCGGCTGACCGGCGGCAACCCGCTGGGCATCGCCCTGCTCGCCGAGTCGGCGGCGCAGCATCCGGAGCGGGCCGGCTCACTGGGCACCCTGCTCACCGCCGACGTCCGGCCGGCCGAGGACGGCCCCGCCGCACCCGCCTACCTCCGGCTCCTCGACCGGCTGGTGCCCGCCGACCGCCTCGACGAGCTGACCGTCCTGGCCGCCGCCCACGACCACGACTCGGCGTGCGCCCTGGCCGCCGCGCTCCTCCCGGACGACTTCGGCCCGGCCGACGTACGCGCCCTGCAGAACCGGCTCGCCCAGGAGGGGCTGCCCGTCGTGCCCGGCCAGTTCGTCGGGGATCCCTTCGTACGGACCCTGCTGCTGCTCCGGCTGCATCTGCGGGACGCCGACCACAGCGGCTGGCGCACCGCGCACGAGACGCTGATCTCGTACTACACGCGGGACCGGCCGGACGGGCAGGCCCGCTTCCGGCTGCACCACCAGCTGGCCCTGGGCCGGACCGGACCGGCCGTCGCCCACCTGCGCGACAGCTTCCCGGTCCTGGACACCCGCGGCTGGCTGCACACCCTGCGGTTCATCGCCGCCGCGCCCTACTTCCACGCCCACGACGCCGAGGGCCGCGACTTCGGCGGCCACGGCGACCGGCGGGCGGCGGTGGCGCTCGGCCGCACGGACGCGCAGCAGCGGGTGCCGGACGGCGTGGACGCCGTACTGCATCTGCGGATACGGCGGTTGCTGCACGCGGTGTGGCTGCTGACCGACCCGCTGGTGCTGCCCGACCCGAAGGTGGGCGACCGGCTGCGCTTCGAGCTGGAGCAGCTGTCCAACCTGCGGCCGGCCGGCAACGCGCTGCTGTGGCGGGCCTCCCGGGACTGGCCGGCCGCCGCGCTGGCCGGCCGCCCGCCGGCGGACCCGGAGGACGACGAGAGCGACGAGAGCGACGAGGGCGACGACGAGCGGAGCGGGGTGGCGTGATGGCGGCGGGGCGGGGCGTGGGCACGTGGTTGCGTGAGGGCGTCTGGGAGATTCCGCTGCGCCGTTACATCGCCCTGCTGGTGACGGCCGCGGTGATCGCCGGGGTGGTCGTCGGGGTGCGGGCGGCCGTCCATGACGACCGGTCCTGCGCGCCGGGGGTGGCCCGGCCCGAGGGCAGCGACGAGTGCGTGGGCGTGGCGACGACGGCGTTCGACTTCGGGCATCCGCAGTTGCGGAACACCGTCCGGGCGATCGCCCGGGAGAACGCCCGCCTGAAAGCCGGGAGTTATGTGACGGTCGCGGTGATGCTGCCCTACACCTCGACGGCGGCGGCCAGCCTCGCCGACATCCAGCACGAGCTCCAGGGCGCCTACCTCGCCCAGTACCAGGCCAACCACGACTCCAACGGGCAGTCCCCCGCGATCCGGCTGGTCCTGGCCAACCCCGGTGCGACCAGCCAGTACTGGCAGCGGATGGTCACGCAGCTGGCGGGCATGACCGGCGGCACGGACCGGCTGCGGGCGGTCGCCGGAGTCGGGCAGAGCACCGACGACAACAAGAAGGCCGTCAAGGAGCTGACCCGGCTGGGCATTCCGGTGGTGGGGTCGTCGATCACCGCCGACGACCTCGCCAACGGGCAGCACGGCAAGGACCCCTTCCCCGGCCTGGCCCGGGTCTCCCCCACCAACACCGACGAGGCCCGCGCCCTCGCCTCCTTCGCGAAGGTCGGCGCGGGCCGGGCGCTGCTGGTCTACGACAAGCCGGGCGACCCGTACACGCGGACCCTCCAGACGTCGTTCGCCGCGCTGATCAAGGGCTCACCGTACGAGCCGCAGCCGTTCACGCCGCCGGCCGACCGCAGCCAGGAGGGGACGACGGCGAACACGTTCCGGCAGATCACCAACCTGGTCTGCGACACCTCGCGGTCGACCGACACGATTCTCTTCGCCGGCCGCCACACCCAGTTGCGGCAGTTCATCAACGCGCTGGGCGCACGGGGCTGCCAGGAGCGGAAGTTCACGGTGCTGACCGGGGACGAGGGGTCGTATCTGACCGGCGAGAAGAAGCTCGACCGCAGCGCCCTGCGGCACAACCTCTCCGTCCGCTACACCGCCCTCGCCCATCCGGACGCGTGGGGCGAGGGCAGTCCGAGAACGGGCGGTTCGGCGGCGGACATGGCGACGCTGACCGGGCTGCTGGCGAGCGCGCGGAAGGCACCGGTGGGACCGATCGGGTCGGTGGCCCTGGAGGACGGGCAGCTGATCATCTCCTACGACGCGATGCGGCTCGCGGTGCACGGGATCCGCGAGGCGGTGCCGGAGGGGAAGTCCGTGCCGGCGCCGGCCGACGTGGGGCTGCAGTGGCCGCAGGTGAAGGGGTCGCTGCGGGTGGACGGGGCGAGCGGGTGGATCTGCCTGGACGCGCACGGGAATCCGTACGACAAGGCGGTGCCGATCGTGGAGCTGCGGCCGGAGGGTGGGTCCAGGTTCGTGACCATTGCGTGGCCGGAGGGGAAACCGCCGAGTGGGGAGTGTCTGCCGCCTTCGTAGGCGGGTGCGGATGGGTGGGGCTGAGCGTAGTTCCCCGCGCTCCTTTCGGGGCGCCTCAGCCTGAGCTCCTCAAGAGCTCAGGGAGTCGATCAGACGCTCGAATCTGGCCCGCCACGCCGGCTCCGTCTCGCCCTCGCCCTTGAACTCGTGCGTGAAGCGCAGCGTGCTGCCGGTGGTCCCGTCCCGCTCCAGGTGGAAGCGGATCCGGCCGCCGGCCTCCACCGTGTACTCCGCGATGCGGTCGACGTCCCAGGCGGTCACCGTGCCCGTGCCCAGGTCACCCAGGGTGACCGTGCCGCCGAGTCTCGGTTGCAGGACGTCGACGGGGATGAACCAGGCGGCCAGGCCCTCCGGGGTGGAGAGACTCGGCCAGACCTGGTCCGTCGGTTTCGTGAGCCGCACCAGGAAGTGGAGGATGTGCGTTCTCCCGTGGGTCTGACTGGTGCCCTGTTCTATGGAACCGGCCATGGCACCAGTGTCGCCCCTTGCCGGCTCAGACGCCCGCGTAGGAGTGCTTGCCGGTCACGAAGATGTTGACGCCGTAGTAGTTGAAGAGCCAGCAGCCGAAGGCGATCATCGCCAGGTAGGCGGCCTTGCGGCCCTTCCAGCCGGCGGTGGCGCGGGCGTGCAGGTAGCAGGCGTAGGCGACCCAGGTGATGAAGGACCAGGTCTCCTTGGGGTCCCAGTTCCAGTAGCGGCCCCAGGCGCTGCCCGCCCAGATCGCGCCCGCGATGATCGTGAAGGTCCACAGCGGGAAGACCGCCGCGTTGACGCGGTAGGCGAACTTGTCGAGCGACGCCGAGGCGGGCAGGCGCTCCAGGACCGAGGTGGCGAAGCTGCCGGGCCTGCCGCCGTTCTCCAGCTTGCTCTCGTACGCGTCCTTGAAGAGGTAGAGGATGGTCGCCACCGCGCCGACGTAGAAGACCGCGCCGCAGAAGATCGCCGTCGAGACGTGGATGTACAGCCAGTACGAGTGCAGGGCCGGGACCAGCGGCTCGCTCGCCGTGTAGAGGACCGTGACCGCGAGACCGAGGTCGAGCAGGACCGTGGTGATCAGGAAGAGGCCGAGCCAGCGGACGTTCTTCTTCAGGGCCAGCAGGGTCAGGTAGACGGCGACCGCGACCGTGGAGAACGTGATGTTGAACTCGTACATGTTGCCCCACGGCGCCCGCTGCACGGAGGCCGCGCGGGTGACCACGCCCGCCAGCTCCACGAGGAAGGCGAGGACCGTGAGGGAGATCGCGATCCGGCCGTAGAGGTCGCCCTGCTCGTCGCCGCCGTGGGCGCCGGGGCCGTCCGGCACGTCACGCGCGCCCGCCGCGGAGCGGACGACGACCTGCGGGCGCTCCAGTACGGCGGTGCCGCCGGCCTTCTTGACCGTGACGGCGGGCGCCTTCTTCGCCGCGCCGTCCGTGGTGAGCGCGTTGGCGGTGCGCGCCACCCGGCTGCGGCTGCCGAGCAGCCACTCGAAGATGTAGGCGAAGAACGCCAGCGTGTAGACGGCCATCGAGGAGTAGACGAGCGTGTTGCTCATGCTCGCCAGATGCTCGTTGGTCGCGGCGAGGGTCGTTGCGGCGGCGGAAGTCATCGCTTCTCAGCCCCTTCGGCAGGTACGACTTCGGGGTCGGGGGATTCTGCGGGGTCGTCGGTGGTGTCGCCCGGGTCGGGGGCGCCCGGCGCCCGGTCGTAGATGATGCTCGCGAGGTCGCCGAGTTCCTCCGGCACCTTCGCGGACTCGCTGCGGCCCAGCCCGGCCATCTCGACCACCGTGACGCCGTCGGCGCCCTGCACCGCGCGCACCCAGACGCGGCGGCGCTGGATGAACAGCGAGGCGGCCAGGCCGAAGATCGCGGCGAAGGCGCCGCCCAGCGCCCAGCCGCTGCCGGGCTCCTGGACGATCTCGAAGCCGGCCCATTCCTTGACGTCCTTCTCGAACGTCACGGACCCGGCGCCGTTCGGCAGCTGCATGGTCTGGCCGGGCTTCAGGTTGTCCCGGAACTGCTGGCCCTTGGAGTCCTTGAACTCCTTCATGTGGGTCTTGTCGAGCTGGTAGACGCTCTGCGGGATGCCCGAGTCGACCCCCAGGTCACCGTGGTACGGCGTCAGGTTCAGCACCGGGTTGTCCAGCGCCGGGAAGCTGGAGAGCACCGAGGAACCGCCGGCGTACGTCGGCAGGAAGAACAGCGAGATGCCGAGCTGTTCGCTGACGCCCTTGGCGTTCGCGTAGCCGTCCATCACCTTCACCACGCCCTGGGACGTGACGTTGCTGTCGAGCGGGAGCAGCGGGACGGCGTCGTGGTAGACGACCTTGCCCTTGCTGTCGCGAACGGTGATGACGGGCGCGTAGCCGTGGCTGACGAGGTAGACCTTGGCGTCGTCGATCTTCAGCGGCTCGTTCACCTTGATGGTGGTCCGCTTCGACTTGCCGTAGGCCCCCTCGCTGTAGTCGATGTCCGCGGTGAAGGTGACCGGGGTGCCCTTGCTGGGGCCGCTGGTCTGGTAGGTGGCGTGGAAGTTCTTCAGGTCGAAGCTGAACGGCACCAGGTCGTCGGTGCTGAACATGGAGCCGGACTTGAAGTCGTCGTACTGGAGGATCGAGTTGGCGAACCCGTCGCCCTCGACGACCAGCTTGGTGCCGTCCGACTTGTACATCTGGCCGGAGGCGAAGGCGATCAGCAGCACGATCAGCGCGATGTGGAAGGCGAGGTTGCCGAACTCGCGGACGTAGCCCTTCTCGGCGGCGACCGCGTCCCCGGCGAGGTGCGCGCGGAAGTGCCGCTTCTTCAGCAGCTTCAGCGCCGCCTCGCGGACCTCCTCCGGCTCGGCCGTCGTCCGCCAGGTCGTGTACGCGGGGAGCCGGTCCAGGCGCTTGGGGGCGCCCGGCGGACGGCCGCGCAGCTGACCCACGAACTGCCAGGCGCGCGGGATGATGCAGCCGACGAGCGAGACGAAGAGCAGGATGTAGATCGCCGAGAACCACACCGAGCTGTAGACGTGGAACAGGCCGAGCTTGTCGTAGATCGGCGACAGCGTCTTGTGGGCCTTCTGGAAGTCGGCGACCTTGTTGATGTCGGCGCCGGACTGCGGGATCAGCGAGCCGGGGATCGCGCCCAGCGACAGCAGCAGGAGCAGCAGCAGCGCGACCCGCATCGAGGTGAGCTGCCGCCAGAACCAGCGGGCCCAGCCGATCACGCCGAGCCCGGGGGCGATCGGCGGCTCGGCGGGCGCGGTGGAGAGCTGGGAGCCCGCCGCGCCGAGGTCCTGCTCGGTGTTCTCGGTTTCGGTCTTGCTCATTGATCAGATCCCCACAGTGAAGCCGGCGGACCAGGACTGCATGTCCTGCACGAGACGGTCCCAGGCACCCGTCAGCAGCAGCAGACCGGTCACGATCATCATCGTGCCGCCGATCCGCATCACCCACACGTAATGACGCTTGACCCAGCCGAAGGCGCCGAGCGCTTTGCGGAAGGCGATCGCAGTGAGCACGAAGGGCACACCGAGGCCCAGGCAGTAGGCGACGGTCAGTATGGCACCGCGGCCCGCGCTGCCCTGCTGGGAGGAGAGGCTCAGCACGGCGGCGAGCGTGGGGCCGATGCACGGGGTCCAGCCGATCCCGAAGAGCGCGCCGAGCAGGGGCGCCCCGACCAGACCTGCCACCGGCCGCCTGTGGAAGCGGAACTCGCGCTGGGTGAACCAGGGCATGAGGCCCATGAAGAACAGGCCCATGGCGATCATCAGGACGCCGAGAACCTTGTTGAGAGTGCCGGACTGCTCCTGGAGGTCCTGGCCGAAGTAGCCGAAGAGGGCCCCGCTCGACACGAAGACGACGGTGAAGCCGAGCACGAAGAGCGCGGCGCCGGTGGCCATCCGGCCGCGCCGGGCCTCGGCCAGGTCGGTGCCGGCGACGCCCGTGACGTACGAGAGGTAGCCGGGGACCAAGGGCAACACGCACGGGGAGAAGAAGGAGACGAGCCCGCCGAGCAGGGCGATCGGCAGGGCGAGCAGCAGCGCGCCGTTCATGACGGTCGCGTTCGGTCCGTCTGTCGCGGCCGCGACCGTGAGGAGTGCGCTCACGTCACTTCTCCGCGACAACCGGCTTGATCATCTTCAGCAGGTTCTCCTCGCTGAGCGCCGCCAGCGAGCGCGCCGCGATCTTCCCCTGCCGGTCGAGTACCAGGGTGGAGGGGATGGCCTGCGGGTTGAGCGTGCCCTTCTTGAAGCGGAGCATCAGCTTGCCCGTCGGGTCGTACAGGCTCGGATAGTCGATGCCGTTCTGCTTCTCGAAGGCGACCGCGGAACCGGTGCTGGTGTCACGGGTGTTGATGCCGATGAACTGGACGCCCTTGCCCGCGTACTCCTTGGCGACGGAGGCGAAGTTGGGCGCCTCGGCCCGGCAGGGGCTGCACCAGGAGCCCCAGACGTTGATGACCACGACCTTGCCCTTGTAGTCCGCGATGTCCAGGGTGCCGCCGTCGATGGTCTTGCCGGACAGGTCGGGGGCCGCCGCGCGATGGCCCTGAGCGACCGTGTCGATGCCGTCCTTGCCGGAGACGAAGTTGGTGTTGCCGCCTCCGCCGGAGGTGCCGCCGTTGCCGCACGCGGACAGGGTCAGGGCCGCCGCGGCGGCCGTGGCGCCGAGCAGGAGGGCGCGGCTACGGGTACTCATGTGAAAAGTTTCGCATGCCCGTTCTGAGGATCTTGCGCACCCCCCTCCGTCCGGGATGCGCCCGTTTTCAGGCCGCCGCGCCCTGCTTGAGGAAGGTCTTCCAGCCGGCGGCGGGCCGCTGTCCCACGTCCAGGGTGCGCAGCTTCGCCAGGACCTCCGGCTTCTGTACGTCCATCCAGTCCACGAACTGCCGGAAGGAGACCAGCCGGACGTCGGCGCCCTTCTCCTTCTCACGGGCGATGTGCTTGAAGGCCTGCTCGACGGCGTCCATGTAGATACCGCCGTTCCACTGCTCGAAGTGGTTGCCTATGAAGAACGGCGCCCGGTTTGTCGTGTATGCCCGCTCGAATCCCGCTATGTATGCCTGGGCCGACTGGGTCCGCCAGCCCGGGTAGTTGTAGGCGGGGGCCTTGGTCGAGTTGACGGACTGGTTGGCGAGCATGTTGTAGTCCATGGACAGGACCTCGAAGGAGCGGCCGGGGAATGGCACCTGCTGCAGCGGCAGGTCCCAGATGCCGAGCCTCTTCCCGGGCCAGACCTGACGGCCGCCGGGTGAGGAGGCGTCGTAACGCCAGCCGAGCTCGCGGGCGGTGGGCAGCAGGTGGTTCTGGCCGAGGAGGCAGGGCGTGCGGCCGCCGACCAGTTCCTTGTCGTAGTCGAAGGGGAGCGCGGGCAGGTCGGTCCAGCCGGTGTTGGTCCGCCACTCCTTCACGAACGCCTTCGCCTGCTGTATCTCGCTGAGCCACTGCTTGGGCGTCCAGTTGCCGACGGTGCCGTAGCCGCCGCAGAAGTGGCCGTTGAAGTGGGTGCCTATCTCGTGGCCTTCGAGCCAGGCCCGGCGGACGTTGGTGAGCGTCGCCTTGATGTGCTCGTCGGTGAGGTAGCCGATGTCGGAGGCGCCACGGGGGTTGTTCGGGGGGTTGTAGAGCCGCTTCTTCGACTCGGGCAGGAGGTAGAGCCCCGAGAGGAAGAAGGTCATGGACGCGCCGTGCTCCTTGGCGAGGTCCAGGAAGCGCGGGAAGAGACCGGTGCCGACCTCGCCGGCGCCGTCCCAGGAGAAGATCACGAACTGCGGCGGGGTCTGGCCGGGCTCCAGGGGCTCGGGGGCGGCGGGCTGGTGGGGCTGCCTGCCGGTGCGGGAGGTGGAGCCGTCACCGAGGGGGCGGGCGCTCGCGGTCGGCTTCTTGGAGGGCTGCTTGCCGGAACCGCCGGCATGGTTCGTACCGTCCGACGGTGTGTGCGTGCCGCAGCCGGCGAGGCCGATTCCGGCCGCGGCGCCCGCGCCGGCGCCGAGTAGTCCCCTTCGGGTGAAGGTCCGCATGGTTCCCCGATTCGTCACGTCCTCTGGTGGTCACCCACTGAGAGGGCGGGACGAACGGGGAGGTTCCGCAAGGAACCGCATATTTTCAGATGAATCTCATGAAGCAGGGGTTTACGCGCCGAAGGCCTTGCCCTGCCCCTGCCCCGGCTGGGCACCGGCCCGCAGATGCACCGGCACCAGATCGATCGCGGGCTCGCTGTACCCGACGGAGATGATCCTGTCGCCCTCGTACGTGAAAGTCGTCAGGGACGCCAGGGTGCACTGCCGCTTGCGCGGGTCGTGCCACAGCCGGCGCTTCTCCACGTACGACCGCAGGATCCAGATCGGCAGCTGATGGCTGACCAGCACGGCCTCGTGGCCGCGCGCCTGGTCCCTGGCCGCGTCCAGCGCACCCTTCATCCGCACGACCTGCTCGACGTAGGGCTCACCCCAGGACGGCTTGAACGGGTTGACCAGGTACTTCCAGTTGGCGGGCTTCTTCAGCGCCCCGTCGCCGACCCCGAAGGTCTTGCCCTGGAAGATGTTCTCCGCCTCGATGAGCCGCTCGTCGGTGGCGAGGTCGAGTCCGTGCGCCTTGGCGATCGGGGTCGCGGTCTCCTGCGCGCGCTCCAGCGGGGAGGCGACCACGTGGGTGACGTCCCGGGACGAGAGGTGCTCGGCGACCCGGTCGGCCATCTGCCGCCCCAGCTCGGAGAGGTGGTAACCGGGAAGTCTCCCGTACAGCACCCCCTCCGGATTGGCCACTTCCCCGTGCCGCATCACATGGACGACGGTGATGTCCTGCTGCTCGCTCATGCTGCCGTGGCCTCCGCGGCCGCTCGGGCCGCCGCCGGGAGGGCGTCGGCGATCTTCTGGATGGCCCGCTCGTCGTGGGCCGTGGACACGAACCAGGACTCGAAGGACGACGGCGGCAGGTAGACGCCGTCGGAGAGGAGGGAGTGGAAGAAGGCGGTGAACCGGAAGGACTCCTGGCCCCGCGCGCCCTCGTAGTTCCGCACCGGGCGGTTGGTGAAGAAGACGGAGAACATGTTGGAGGCGGTCTGCACCTGGTGCGCGACGCCCTCCTTGTTCAGCGCCTCGCTGACGAGCCCCTGGATCTGCGCGGAGACGGCGTCGACCTTGTCGTACGCCGCGTCGTCGAGCAGCCGCAGCTGGGCGAGTCCGGCGGCGGTGGCGACGGGGTTACCGGAGAGGGTGCCGGCCTGGTAGACGGGCCCGGCCGGGGCGAGGTGCGCCATGACGTCCGCCCGTCCGCCGAACGCGGCCGCGGGGAACCCGCCCCCCATCACCTTGCCGAAGGTCATCAGGTCGGGCACCACCCCGTCGATGCCGAACCAGCCGGCCCGGCTGGTCCGGAACCCGGTCATGACCTCGTCGGAGATGTACAGGGCGCCGTTCTCGCGGCAGGCGTTCTTGAGCCCCTGGTTGAACCCGGGGCCGGGCGGCACCACGCCCATGTTGCCCGGCACGGCCTCGGTGATCACGCAGGCGATCTCCCCGGGATGCCGGTGGAAGGCCTCCTGCACGGCTTCGAGGTCGTTGTACGGGAGCACGATCGTGTCGCCGGCCTGGGCGCCGGTGACACCGGGGGTGTCGGGCAGCGCGAAGGTGGCGACCCCGGACCCGGCGGCGGCCAGGAGGCTGTCGACATGCCCGTGGTAGCACCCGGCGAACTTGATCACCTTGGTGCGCCGGGTGAACCCGCGGGCGAGCCGGATGGCGGACATGGTCGCCTCCGTCCCGCTGCTGACGAGCCGGACCTGCTCCAGCGGCTCGATCCGGGCGACCATCTCCTCCGCGAGGGCGACCTCGCCCTCACCGGGGGTGCCGAAGGAGGTACCGCGCGAGACGGCTTCCTGGACGGCGGCGATGACCTCGGGGTGCGAGTGCCCGAGGATCATGGGGCCCCAGGAGCAGACGAGGTCGACGTACTCGCGCCCGTCCGCGTCCGTCAGGTAGGCCCCCTTGCCGGAGACCATGAAACGGGGGGTGCCGCCGACGGCGCGGAAGGCGCGCACCGGGGAGTTCACACCGCCGGGCGTGACAGCGGAGGCGCGGTCGAAGAGCGCCTGGGAGGCGGGCGCGTCGTAGGGATAGGGCGTTTCGCTCTGGGCGCTCATGACGTGCGGCTTCTCCGACTTCTCGGACTCCGGTTGCTTGGTGACCTTCTCAGGGTAGGGCCTGCCTTCGGGCGCAGGGCGGCGGTGTCCTCGCGGTGGAGGACGGCGGTCCCGGCGCGGCGGCCGGGTCATCTGCGAGACTGTGACCCGATACACGCAGCTCATCCGGCAGGTAGCCGGCCGGAGGCTGTAAAGATCCTGCGGACTGATGTTTCGACGCACGTTTCGGCGGGCGGCCGTGGGGGAGGTCACTGACACGATGATCGGGTTGCGCGGCGGGGGCCACGCGTCCTAGAAAAGCAGTCGGGTGGAGATATGCATCGCGGTGGCGGGCTGGGCGAGGGGACCGATGACCTGGGTCCTCGGCGTGCCCATCGGGGAAGGCACCGGCGCGACGCGGAGGAAGCGACCGAAGCAGCACGTCAGGAACAGGGCGTACCGAGTGAGTCGGAGCGGCGCGACCGACGTATCGATCAGCGGGACCGCGATCAGACGGATCGGGACCAGCGGAGCGATCGGCGGATCGACCGTCTTCAGACCGGGAGCAGGAATGGTGGTCGGGTGGGGGTGACGTACAAATACTTCGGCGCACCGGACGGCGCGACGGCGGCCCGCGTCCCGATCTCGATGCGCCCCGAGGAACTCGGCGGCGACGAGCTCGGCATGAACGGCATGTTCACGAAGATCAAGCCGGAGACGATGGCCGCGATGGTGCTGACGGGCATCGAAGGCGTGCCTCTGCACAAGGTGCCGCCGCTGGAGCTGGTGGTGCTGCACCCCGACTACGCGGTCGTGAAGCTCCCCATGACGGTGGTCGACCCCCTGCGCGGCGTAGGCGAGGAAGCGGTCGGCGCGGCCGCCTTCATCTGGTCGACGGTCCCGGACCGAGGCGGCCCGAGGGACGCGTTCAACGTCTACCAACTGCTGCACGAGTGGCAGGACTTCAGCCATCGCTTGCATGAGGCCGGGCATCAGCCGTACTGCTTGGTGTGGCCCTGACCTGGGATTTCGTTTGGTGTGGGCGGGGCTTCCGGGTCCCGCCTTTGTCATGTGCCGGAAGGGGCCGTCAGGCGGCCAGGGCACATTGAGGGCACATGGGTTTCGCTGGGGGCGCTGATGTGCCCTGGGCTTCGCCGGTTTCCTGGGTCTCCGGTTCCGTGAAGGCATCATCGATCGCCTTACGGGTGCGGGTCTCACGGGACGGCAGCAGGCTCGTGTACGTCCGCAGCGTGAACCCCGGGTCCGAGTGGCCGAGGTCGGGTCGGAATCGCGCTGCTGTCCAGTACCTCGCCGCTCCAGCCCAACGCGGTGAGCGGGGCGACCGTCGACGCCTCGTCCAGGGCCGCCGGACGAGCCCGGTGCCGCTAGTCGCGTCGGGCGAACTGGGCGTCGTCGAGGACGATGTACCGGTCGGCGGCGTACATCTTGGCAAGCGTGGAAAGCCGCGGGAACAGGTTCGGTTGGTGGATCGCGCACACCCCGCCCGGCGGCCCGACGTGGAGTGGTTCAGCTGCTGATGAGGCGGCTGTCGAAACCGGCGCCCAGGAGGCGCTCGTAAGCGTCATACACCTCCCCCGGTACGTCCTGCTCGACAGCGAACCCGAGCTTCGGGTACTCGATCACCCGTTGCAGATCACCGACGAGCATGTCGACAACGAGCTTCTCGTCGCCGATCGACTGGCTCTGTTTGAGTATCCCGCCACGGCGGACGTGGTGGGTGCGTGAGGCCCTCGGGAGTATCGGAACGCTGATAGCCCGCGGGCCCCTTGCTCAGGGGGGGCACGCCTTTACGCCGCTCCCTCCTGGCCCGTGAAGCTCACGTCGTCGGTCGCGGCGACATGTTCGGCAGGTGCGGTGAGGTGCCTGACGGTGTCCAGGGTTTCCCGGATGCGCTGAGCGAGGGGGTGTCGGTCGGGGTCGTTGACCCAGCGTTCGTAGGCGACCTTGAACGTGGCGATCCCGATTTCGGCCGCGAGTGTTGCGGTGGTGGTCTCCAAACCGCGTTCACGCAGCGCGTGGGTGAGCGTGGAAGCGAGTGCGGCGAGTTTGGCCAGTTCGCGTTCCTGGAGTTCGGGGTTGGCAGAGATGACGGCGTGGCGTTGTCGTGCCAGGTCCCCGCGATCTTCGAAAACGGGAGCCGCTTCGGTCAGGGCATGGGTGATCACCTGGAGCGGCGGGAGCGCGACAGGGGCGGCGGCCGCGGCGGTCGCGAGGATGTCGGCGAGGGGGTTGGCGAGGAAGAGGACTTCCCGTTTGTCGGCGAAGTGCCGGTAGAAGGTCCGTTCGGTGACGCCGGCGCGGGTGGCGATCTCCGCCACGGTGGTGGCGTCGAAGCCCTGGTGGTTGTAGAGCTCCAGCGCCGCCTTCTCCAGACGGCCTCGTGCGTCGGGTTTCCATCGGCTCATACTCCGACCCTACACATCGACGACAGAAGCTGACATCAGAGTGATGACAGTGCCTGACATCGATGCTACGGTGATGTCACGAACTGACATCAGGTGCCCCGCCCCGGGCGGGGATGCCGCAGCAGGAAGGGCGCACCATGCGCGTATTCGTCACCGGAGCCTCCGGACACGTCGGCTCCGCCGTCATCCCCGAACTCCTCGAAGCGGGACACGAGGTCGTCGGCCTGGCCCGCTCGGACAAGTCCGCCAACGCGTTGACGGCCGCCGGTGCCCAGGTGCACCGAGGCGACCTCGACGATCTCGACGGCCTCGCCTCGGCCGCCGCCGCGGCCGACGGCGTCATCCACCTGGCCTTCAAGCACGACGCCATGTTCGCCGGCGACTTCGACAGCGCGGTCACAGCGGACCTGCGCGCCATCGACACGCTCGGAAACACGCTCGCCGGCACCGGCAAGCCTCTGGTGACCACGTCGGGAACCATGCTGCTCGCCTTCGCGGGGCTGGAAGACGCCGCCACCGAAGCCGACGTGATCGACGCGGGGCCCCGGATCGACGCCGAGAACGCGGTGGTCAAACTCGCGGAACGCGGCATCCGCTCGTCCGTCGTCCGGCTCGCTCCGACCGTGCACAGCACGCTCGACCACAACGGCTTCGTCCCGACCCTGATCTCCCTCGCCCGCGCCAAGGGCGTCGCCGCCTACGTCGGCGACGGGGACAACCGCTGGCCCGCCGTGCACACGCTCGACGCGGCACGCCTGTACCGGCTGGCGCTGGAATCCGCGCCGGCGGGATCCCGGCTGCACGCCGTCGACGACCAGGGGATTTCCTTCCGGGAGATCACGGAGGCCATAGGCCGCGGGCTGAACGTGCCCGTGGTCAGCATCCCGGCGGCGCAGGCCGACGCCCACTTCGGCTTCCTCAGCGCCCACGCCACGGCCGACAACCTGTCCTCAAGCACTCTGACCCAGGAGCTCCTCGGCTGGAAGCCCGTCCAGCCCGGCCTCATCGACGACCTCCGCCAGGGTCACTACTTCGACGTCCCGGCAACCCTCACACCCTGAGGCCGCTCCAGTTCCATCCCGCTCGTTCCCCGCACCGCATCCAGGCGGCGCGGCCGAAGGGGTCCTCACGACCACCATCACACCCACGCGACCTGCTGCTGTGCACACCGCCGTGCCGCATCGCGGCGCAAGGAGACGAATGACATGAACGTAAAAGAGGCACGCGAGCGGATCGATCCCGAACTCGCCGAGGCCCTGAAGTCGGTGCCGATGACGCCGGCGGGGGTGTTCGATCTCAGCGACCTGGAGGGCACGCGAGCCGGCGTCCGCGCTTTCGCCGAGGCGATCGCGGCTCAGATGCCTGATGAGCCGTCCGTGTCGGTCGAACAGGCCGAGGTGCCCCGCCCGGACGGATCCACCCTCTCCATCCGGCTGCTGCGGCCCACCGCGGAAGCCGGGCCCCTCCCAGTGCTGCTCTGGTTCCACGGCGGCGGCCAGGTCCTCGGGTACGCGGCCCAAGACGATCCCAACCTCAAGCGCCTGTGCCTGGAGGTCGGCTGTGTCGTCGCCTCGGTCGACTACCGGCTCGCGCCGGAGGCTCCCGCCCCGGCCGCCGCGGAGGACGGACTGCTCGCCTACCGCTGGCTTCGCCGCGAGGCAGCCGCGCTCGACATCGACGACAGCCGCGTCGCCCTGGCAGGACAGAGCGGCGGCGGGGGCATCACCGCAGCCACAGCGCTCATGATCCGCGACCAGGGCGAGCCGGCGCCCCTCTTCCAGGCGCTGAGCTACCCGATGCTCGATGACCGCAACACAACCGCTTCGAGCCACGAGATCACCGACATCGGCATCTGGGACCGCGCGACCAACATCCTGGCCTGGACCTCGATCCTCGGAGACCGCGCAGGCACCGACGACGTGCCGCCGTACTGCGCACCCGCACGCGCGACGGAACTCACCGGGTTGCCACCGACGTTCATGGCAGTCGCCGAACTCGACGTCTTCCGCGACGAGGACCTGAGCTATGCGACGCGGCTCCAGGCAAACGGCGTCCCCGTCGAACTGCACCTGTACCCCGGTGCTTATCACGCCTGGGACCTCTTCGCTCCCGAAGCCGCGTTGAGCGCCGCATACTTCCATGCCTGGTTCGGATACCTGCGTCGCCAGTTCAGAAGCTGTGGCACGACCCGATGATCCGTGACGCTGCGTGACGGGTGCCGATGGTGCCGGGCCGTCGCCAGCCGCCTGTGGGGCGTTTTCTGGACGCCGTCCTCCAGGTGAACCGGATCCGGATCTCCTGGCGTCCCTCCTGCTCGACTACCCGCAACGGCTGTCGGCGCGGTAGGTTATAGGTCGACCACTAACATAGGAGTCGCGATTACGGTCAATGAAGACGATGCCAACCGCCGCGCCGCTGCCCAGCACGCCCTGGCCGAGCACCTGCGCCTTACCGCGGCAGGACGCGTCGACGAATGGGTGGAGCTGTTCGCCCCGGACGCGGTGCTTGAGTTCCCGTACGCGCCGGCCGGCGTGCCCCAGCGGGTGACGGGGCGAGACGCGCTGGTCGCGCACATGAGCAACTTTCCCGAGACCTTCGACGTGGAGTTCGTCGACCTGGTGTTCCACGACACGGTCGATCCGAGTCTGGTGATCGCTGAATTCCGTTCGAAGGGCACGGCGCTGCCGACCGGCAAGCCGTACGAGCAGACGTGCATCTCCGTCGTCCGGACCGACGACGACGCGCGCATCACCCACTACCTGGACTACTGGAACCCGCTGGTGGCGATCGAGGCGCTCACGCCCTCCGACGTGCCGTCCGGCTCTGAGCGCAGCGTGACTTTTGGGGGCTGAGGGGAGCCGTGTTTGACTGACGCCCATGCCTGCCGCCGGTACCAGCACGAAGAGCGACGAACGCCGTCGGGCCATCATGGCCGCCGCGGTCGACTGCTTCGCGCAAAAGGGTTTCTACGGTACGACGACGCACGAGATCGCAGAGTGGGTCGGTATCTCTCAGCCGTATCTCTACCGCCTGTACCCGAACAAGGAAGCACTGTTCGCGGCCGCGGTGGACCACGTGTCCGTCGTCATGACCGAGACCCTGCTCGCGCACTCGCCGGCGTCGGGTGGGGCGGGTTTGGCTCCCGAGGCGGCGTTGGATGCCGCGCGCGGCGCCTACGCCGCGCTCGTCGCGGACCGGAGCATCCTGCGTTTCCTCATGCACGCGAACTGTGCCGTCGGCGAACCGCTGGTGGCACAGGCCGTGCGCCGGTGCTACGCCAAGCAGGTCGACACCGTGCGGCAGCTGCTGGGCGACGACGACGCCGTGCGGCGATGGTTCGGCGCCGGAATGCTCGACAACGTGGTCGCCGTGCTGGGTCTGGCCGACATCGATGAACCGTGGGCGCGCGTCCTCACCGCTCGATGACCCGCCACCGGCGGTCGCAGGAATGGGGCGGCAGCGTGCCCGGCCGCGCGAGTGCCGTGCCCGGACCGCTCCGCGCTGCTGCCAGCGAGCGAAAGGTAACCCGAGGTCAGCGCAAGGTGGCGGGGGCCAGCCGGATCGTCAGTGGCTGCTGCATCCGGATGCGTATGGGCTTGGGCTTGTCGGCTGCTTTCAGCGGCTCGACAGGATGCGGTGACGTGCGGGGTGACCGGGGAGGGCGGGTGATTCGGCGGACCATGAGGGTGATGAAGGTGAGCCAGGGAAACGGCGTTGACCTGTGAGAACCACCGAGAGGAGTTTCCCCAGGTCAACACGCATTCTCCTGCGAAACCCCAGGTCAGCGCGCTCCCGCCACCAATCACTGCACGAGTGGTAGGACTTCAGCCACGGCTGCATGAGGCGGTGCACCAGCCCTGTTGCTTGGTATGCGGGGTTTTCGGACCCCGCCCCTGTCATGTGCCGGGATGGGCCGTCAGGGGGCCAGGGCACATCGGTCGAGAGCCGGCGTGCCGTGGAACCCGGCCCCGGCGCTCCGTGCGAGAGGAGTTGTCGGGGGCTTCTCGTACGGGGTGTGCGCCGCGGGCCGACGAAAGGCGTGGTCACCTGTGGGCGGCGCGGTTCATCTCGACGACGTCCTCCAGAGTGGGATCGGCACCGAGGGCGGCGAAGCGCTCCGCCATGCTCTCCCGGACAGCCGCGTCCTTGACGCGATCGGCCGCGGCCAGGGCTGCCGGCAGCTCATCCAGGGTCAGCTCCGTGCAGTAGGCGGGGCCCATCGGCTGCTGACGCCAGGAGTCGGCCAGTGCTCCCGCGTCGTAGGGGTCGAATCCGGTGTCGTCCACCAGACGCATGGCCACGCGCTTCGCTTCCTCGGAATCGCCGGCGACCGGGATGGCGATGCGGCCAGGAGTGCCCGCCGGGACACCCTTCGTTCGCTGGGTTTCGGCCAGGGCGGCGTTCCATGCCTTGACCACGGGGCGCCCCAGGAGTTCGGAGGTGTACACGCTCTCCACCACACCGTCCTCCACTGCCTCGATCCACCCGTTGAGGTGCGGGTAGTAGTTGGAGGTGTCGATGACCACCGTCTCGGCGGGGACGGAAGCGAACAGATCGGCCAGCTGTCCCGCCACTCCGAAGGGAATGGCCAGGATTACGGCGTTCCTGTCCTTGACGGCGTCCTCAAGCGCCACGGCGCGGGCGCCGGTTCCCAGCACGTCGGGCGCGACGGCCTCGGGCCCGCGGGCGTCGGCCACCTGGACGTCGTGACCGGCTTCGCCGAGCTTGCGAGCGAGGTTGCCGCCGATTGCTCCGGCACCGATAACAGAGATTTTCATGAATTGTCCTTTCGGAAGAAGCACCGCCCCAGGGCGGCGGGATGTGATCACTGTGGGACGGTGGAAGAAGGGCGCGGGACTCCGTCCGGAGTCCGCAGATCCCTGGACGCTCCGTGATCGCCCAGCAGGGGCTTACGCCTCGGTGTTCCGTTCGCGGTAGCCGGCGACGACGAGCGCGCGAACGCGGTCCAGCGACTCCTCCTCCGCGGCACCGGCGCCCTTGAGCCAGGCGACGGAGATGGCCGCGAGGAACAGGTCGTACCCCTGCACCGACTCGCGCACACGCCCCGCCCGCTGGGCGGCACGCACGTACTCCTCGGTGGCGGTGATGACGGTGTCGCAGGGGAGCGTGAGCGGGTTGTCCGGATCATGCGCCCTGGCCGCGGCCATGAGCGGCTCCGGCAGTCCGCTGAACGCGCTGAAGTACTCCTCCAGCGCGCGCAACCACTGCTCCAGCGCCTCGTCGGCGTCGCCGAGCCGCGCGATCTCCTCCTGGCGCGCCACCAGTTCTTCGGAGCGCGTCTGCAGCACGGCCGCCAGCAGCGCTTCCCGGGTGGGGAAGTGCCGGTACAGGGTGCCGGGGCCCACACCCGCCTCCTTGGCCACCGCCTCCAGGGACGTACCGACCCCGTACTTCAGGAAGTGACACTGCGCCGCTTCCAGGAGGGCGGCACGGTTGCGCTGGACATCCGCACGAGGCCTGCGCCCCTGCTGTCCACTGGCACCCATACGCTCTCCTGGCTCGCGCGACCCTGGCACCCCGATAAAACGGAGGCCACCTCCGCAGTGATCCCACCGTAAAGCGGAGGCAGCATCCGGTCAAGCGACTTCACTCCCGTCGCAGCGTCGGCCCCGCCGGCGTTGCAGCGGCTTGCCGGACGGCGGCAGCGCGCACCCATTGAGACCCGCGAGTCGTCCCCGCTTGGACTTGCACCTTGAAACCGATCGGTTTACCGTTGGGGAAAACCGATCGGTTTACCATTCTGTGGAGGCAGTCATGACCGCATTGAAGGGCGCACACGTCTTCGTCACCGGCGGCAGCCGTGGCATCGGCAAGGCGCTGGTGGAGGAGCTCTACGCGCGCGGTGCCGGGAAGGTCTACGCCACGGCCCGTGATCCGCGCAGCGTGACGCACCCCGACGCCGTCCCGGTGGCCCTGGAGGTCACCGACCCGGCCTCCGTGGCCGCGGCCGCCGCACGGGCACAGGACGTCACGGTGCTGATCAACAACGCCGGCGCCTCGGTCGGCGCGTCCTTCCTCGGCTCCCCGGTCGACGACGTCCGCCGCGAATTCGAGACCAACTTCTACGGCCCGCTGCTTCTCACCCGGGCCTTCGTGCCGGTCATCGAGCGCAACGGCGGCGGCCACCTCCTCAACGTGCACTCCGTGCTCTCCTGGATCGCGCTCGGCGGCTCCTACAGCGCGTCCAAGGCCGCCCTGTGGTCACAGACCAACTCCCTGCGCCTGGAACTTGAGCCGCGCGGCATCACCGTCACCGGACTGCACGTCGGCTACGTCGACACCGACCTGACCGCAGGCGTCGACGCACCCAAGTCCGATGCCCGTGACGTCGCCGCACTCGCACTCGACGGCATCGAGACCGGCGCGTACGAGGTCCTCGCCGACGACGTCTCCCGCCAGGTCAAGGCGGGCCTCGCCGGCGAACTGGCCGACCTCTACGCCCAGTTGGCCAAGTAAGCCGCTGTACACAGAGAGAGACGGCGACATGCCCGCCCAGGACCCGCGTCCCACGATTCGCATTCCGGGGACCACCAGCCACACCCTCGCCCCCCGCGCGGGGCGCCGCGGCCGCGAGGGGACGCTGCGCCATCTCAAGGCGGGCAATGGTGCCCCCCTGGTCCTGCTGCACACTCTGCGCACCCAGGCCGAGCACTTCCGTCTCCTCGTCCCACTGATCGCGGACCACTACACCGTCTACGCCCTCGACCTGCCGGGCATGGGCTACTCCGAGATCGTGCCCGGCGCGTCCTACGACGAGCCGGCGCTGCGCGCGGGCGTCGAGCGGCTCCTCACCGAACTCGACCTCCACGACGTGACGTTGGTCGGGGAATCCCTGGGGGGAGTGCTCGCCCTGACCACCGCGGCCGATCTGCCGGAGCGGGTACGGCGCGTCGTCGCGGTGAACCCGTACGACTACCGCGACGGGATCGCCCGCTCCAGTCTCCTCGCCCGCGTGGTGATCGGCGGGATCATCGCTCCGGGGGTGGGCAAGTTGATCGCCGCGCAGGAGCCCAGGCCCGTCCTGCGCAGGATCCTCCAGGGCGGTGTCGGCGACAAGGCCGCTTTCCGGGAGGACTATCTGGACGAACTCCTCCAGTCGGGCAGGCGCCCCGGCTTCCCCACCGTCGCCCGAGCTCTGTACCGGAACATGCCCAGTCTCATCGCGGCCCGCTCGCGCTACCCCGAGGTCAAGGCGCCCGTCCACCTCGTCTACGGCGAGAACGACTGGTCCCGCCCCTCCGACCGGGAAGCCAACAAGAGGTTGCTTCCCGCCGCCGACTTCACGCAGGTGCCGGGAGCGGACCACTTCATCGCACTGGAGCGGCCCGAGGTGGTGGCCGACCTGGTGCACGCGACGGTCTGACTCGAGCGCCTCTGTGGAGCGCGGGCTCCGCGCCACCCTCATTCAACCCTGGAGTCGAAAACCATGCCTTCTCACGACACCTCCACCATCTTCGTCATAGGCGGCACGGGGGCCCAAGGAATACCCATCGTCCGCGCTCTCGTCGCCGACAAGAAGTATTCCGTCCGGGTCCTCACCCGGGATGCCACCTCCGCCCGGGCCCAGGCCCTCCTCGCCCTCGGCAACGTCTCCGTCCTCGAAGGGTCATTCGCCGACGAGGACGTGCTGCGCGAGGGTTTTCGCGGCTGTGACGGGGCGTTCATCAACATCGACGGATTCAACACCGGCGAGAAGACCGAGACGTACTGGGCTATCCGCAGTTACGAGCTGGCGATCGAAGAGGGAATCAAGTTCTTCGTCTACGGAAACCTCGACTATGCCCTGAAGAAGTCAGGCTACGACTCCCGGTTCCGTACCGGCCACTACGACGGCAAGGGGCGCATGGCCGAATGGGTACTGTTCCAGAACAACGAGAACAGGGACCGGATGGGAGCGGCGGTCTTCACGTCGGGCCCCTACATCGAGATGGTGATCTCGCCGCTCACGCCTATGACGCCCGGCATTGAGGACGGTGTCGTCACCTGGCGAGTCCCGCTCGGCGAGGGATCCGTACCGCATGTCGCCCTCGAAGACTGCGGATTCTATGTCCGCTGGCTCTTCGACCATCCGGAACGGGCCAACGGCATGGACCTCGAAGTCGCCATCGAGCACATGACCTACACAGATATGGCTGCGGCGTTCGAGAAGGTCACCGGACATCCGGCACAGTACATCGACACCGATCTGGACACGTATTGGAACAGTCCGGACCTGAAGGGGATCGCTGATCACCCCGCCGGATACAACGCTGATCCCGACGACAAGAGCACCATGAGCTTCCGAGACAACTTCACGGGCTTCTGGAACGTGTGGAAACACGGAATCATCACGAGGGACTACGCTCTGCTCGACGAAATTCACCCCACCAGGATCAGAAGCGCGGAGGAGTGGTTCCGCCGAGAAGACCGGCTGGGCAGGGAACTCGGCAAGGGGAGTCTCTGGGAGCGAGTCCAGCCGGAGAACTGGAGTATGGACTCCGCCGTCCTCAAGAGCAGCGCGGATTTCAGGACGGGCAAGTTGTAAACGCTGGCCGCCAACGGCCGACGGGCTACAGCCCATTGATCCGGATCACTCGTGCTCCCTCCATTAGTTCATTTGAAGCAACTGGTTCCGTCAGGGCCCTGTTGCTGGAACAGCCCACGCCACGTACCACGGAGGACCTCATACCTGCGTTCAGTACGGCCAACACCGCGAGCGAGATGGTGCGCTCCGCCACGACCACCGCGTTGCGGGTCGCCGCGCGCGAGCTGGAGCTCTACGACACCGGCGACGTCGCCGGGGCGGACGAGGTGTTCGCCCCGGCCGTGATCGACCACAACCCCGCCGCCGGCGCCCCTTCGGGCATCGACGGGATGCGAGCACTGATCGCCGCGGTCCGCGACGGATTCACCGGCACGCAGCACCGGATCCTGTTCCAGCAGGAGCTTCCCGGCGGCTGGGTGGTCCTCCACTGGCGGATGACCACGACCCACACGGAGATGCCTTCGGGTTCGCCGCCAGCGGCAACCCGGTCGATATCGACGGCCAGGACATCATGCGCGTCGTGGACGGCAAGATCACCGAGATCTACCACGTCGAAGAAATGCTCAAGCTCATCCAGCAGATCGGCACCGGCGCGCAGTCGGCGTGAAGATCGAGATCTTCCCGAACAACGCCGGCCTCCGAGCGGCTCACCGCGGGGCCGTCACTGATGACGATCCGGAAGGTGAGCCGCCGCGGGCGGAGACTCGGACGCGGCCTGCCCCGAGCTGAACCCGTCCAGCCGGAGGTCCCCCGCGCGGAGCCTGAACCCTCTGCGCGTCGCTGTTCACTGGGGTCGCTGTGGGGGGTGCTGCTTGAGCTGAGCAGCCCGCTTGACGGTGATGGCGGACGCACGCACCGCCGGCTCAGCAGCACCGGCCACGGCTCCGTACCGCCGGGGCGACAGACGTCCGCGCACAGCACGGTGCCGTCACGCATCTCCGCCGGAACAACGAACTCGATCCGCATCTCCGGCATGTGCTGCTGCGCGCCACGGCGCTGTCACGCGACATGGTCGAACCTGGTCCCCGGGACGCACCACACCCGAGCGGGGGTGGCCACGGCTCTCTCGGGGCGGTCAGGCCGCCGCGTTCAACAGGCCGGCCAGTACGTCGGGCCGTTCCAGTGCGATGAAGTGGCCGGCCTTCGGGACCTGCGTGAAGTCGGCGGCGGGCAGCAGTTGCTTGTTGGCTTCCCGGTCGGAGGGGCGGGACCAGTCGTTCTCGCCGTAGACGAGGTGGACGGGCGCCTTGACCTCGGGGTAGCGCGAGCGGGCCGCGATGAGACTGGGCAGGGCCTGGTACACGGCTCGGGCGACGGCCGGGTAGCCGGGGCGCCTGCCCACCTGGAGGAGTTCGTCCACGTAGTCCGCCCGCAAAGCGCTCTTGTCGCCGAGTCCGCCGTGCAGGATCGCGCGGAGGGCGGGCTTGGGTTCCACACCGGCGATCAACTTGCCCACTCCGGGCATCAGGGCGCCGCTGACCACGACGCGGGCGAGGAGGCTGGAGCGGGCGATCCCGTCGCGGAAGTCGTACGCGTTGACCGCGACGACGCGCCGTACCCGCTCCGGCAGATCGGCGGCGGTGGTCAGGGCCAGCACCGCCCCCATCGACTCACCGACCAACGTCACGTCGTGGAGGTCGAGTTCGGTGAGGAGCCGCTCGACGCCCGCACGCATGGCCGGCTCGTCGTAGGACGCGCCGGGCACGATCTCGGAGTAGCCCATGCCCGGCAGGTCGAGGGCGTGGACGGTGTAGTGGTCCGCGATCAGTGGGACGAGGAGACGGAAGTGCTCGGCCTGGGTGCGCACGGTGTGCAGCAGGACCAGGGGGGCACCTGTGCCGGCCTTGAGATAGCGCAGCGTCCCCTCGCCGCCGCGGCCTGCACGAGGGGCGAGGGTGTGGCTGGTGGTCCCCGGAATGCGAATCGTGGGACGTGAGTGCTGGGTGGGCATGTCGCCGTCTCTCTCTGTGTGCAGGGGCTTACTCGGCCAACTGGGCGTAGCGGCCGACCAGGTCGCCGACGAGGACCATGGCGGCCTCCGCACAACGAGGGAACCGATCGGTTTCCACCACGGTAAACCGATCGGTTTCCAGGCGCAAGCCCACCGCGCGAGTTCGACGCGCCCCGACTGACTCCCGGCTTCACCGGGGCTTTCCTCGCACAAGCCGGGCGCACCGACCGCGGCGCAGGCCGGGGTCGAGGGCTACACGGCCACCCTGGCATGGGGCGCCGGGTTCTTCGTGGTCGGTGCGGTGCTCGCAGCGATCCTGATACCGAACGCGCCTCTGGCGCCGTCGGAGGGCGAACCCGTGATCGCCCACTGAACCCGAGTCCACCGAGGACATGCGGTCGATCCCCACGAGTGGACAGCGAGAAATGCCCTGCTGCCTGCGGTGGTTGGTGTTCTCAAGGCACAAATCGGCGAAGGGAGCCAGGAGCATCTCCAGGATGGGGCCCACCTCGTACCGCGCGATCTTCAGCAAACTGATCACCGCAGGTAGCGGGCACCCGCGGTGTGGGCTGAATGTGGGCGGCTCGAAGAGCGCCCCGGCAAGCACCGTAAACCGATCGGTTTTCAATCGGCCGGAATCGAGTTAACCTCGGAATATGACCACCGAGGCGAAGCCAAGTCCCCGAGAGCGGCTGCTGGAGGCGGCGGCCACACTCACCTACCGAGACGGCGTCGGCATCGGCGTCGACGCGCTGTGCAAGGCGGCGGGGGTTTCGAAGCGTTCCATGTACCAGCTGTTCGAGAGCAAAGGCGAACTGCTGGCGGCGAGCCTGGAGGAACGCACCTCCGCCTACGTGGCGACACTCCTGCCCGCAGCGGACGACGGCCGGTCACCCCGCGAGCGGATCCTGCACGTCTTCGACCAGCTGGCGTCGCAGGCGGGTGCGCCCGACTTCCAGGGCTGTCGATACCTGGCCGTGCAGATCGAGCTCAAGGATCAGAGCCACCCCGCAAGCCGGGTGGCGCACCGGGTCAAGGCGAACCTGACAGCCTTCTTCCGTGCCGAGGCCGAACAAGGCGGGGCGAGCGACCCAGATCTGCTGGCCCGGCAGCTGATCCTGGTCTTCGACGGCGCCAGTGCCCGTGCGGGGATCAAAGCCGACACGCCGACAGGGCTCGTCACCCCCACTGTGACCGTCCTGCTCGATGCGGCGGGCATGCGCTGAAGCATCGCGTTTTACGACCAGTCCCGGCGACGGATGTGCTCGGCAAGCCGCTACTGACCTCCGGTGACCGGAGCACCTCCATGGCGTCACGCCCTTCACCTCCCGGCACCCGACGGGGGAGCCCGATGGCCGCAGGGGTGTTCATGAGCATGCCGTGAGCCAGGAGGAGCCATGGTCTCGTTGACATCGGCGCCCGGCGGCAGGCGCACAGCCTCCCAGACACCCTGCCGGCCGGACGAACTCGCTGGACCGGGCCCTGGTCGCCGGGTGATCGATCGCCACCATCGGCGAGGAAGTTGGCCGACATCCCGAAGGAGAGGCACGCCGCTCGGACTTGCGCGTGGAAACCGATCGGTTTACGGTGGTGAAACCGACCGGTTTCCCGCAGGGAGGCCGTCCGAGTGCGATCTGGGTGCCGTCACCTCGGCAGCCGGGGCCTCGATGGAGCTGTGAGCGCTCGCCAGGCAGCGCCCGCCGAGTCAGGAGGCCCGCCGTTCTGTGTTGTCGAGACCGGAGTGAATCATGAGCGGGCTTCATCCCTTCCGCATAGTGCGCGCCAAACCCCTGTGGATCGCCAACGGCCTCATCACGGGCATCCTGGCGCTGCTGTTCACCGTGTTCTACGTCGGCGCCAACATCGACCCGGTCGGCCACATGAAGCACCTGCCCGTCGGCCTGGTCAACGCCGACAAGGGGGCCACTGTCGCCGGCAAGCAGGTCAACCTGGGGGCGCAGATCACCGGGTCGATCAAGAAGTCCACCGCGGGCGGGGACAGGATCGACTGGAAGGTGATGGACGCGGCGAAGGCGAAGGAGGAGCTCGGCAAGGGCAAGCTGTTCGGCGCGCTCGTGGTACCCGCCGACTTCACCTCCTCCGTCACCGCGCTGACCGGCACCACGGCCGACCAGAATCCGCTCCGCCCGACGCTGACGGTGCTGACCAACCAGTCCGCCGGCAGCATCGGCTCCAGCCTGGCCCGGACGGCGACGACGACGGCGGCCGAGAACGCCTCGCTCCAGGTGGGCAAGGAGCTGACCGCGCAGGGCGGTGCAGGGCAGGCGAAGCTGCCCGTCGCAGCGCGCGTCCTGCTGGCCGACCCTGCCGCCGTCACCGTCGAGGACGGCCACCCCCTCGACTCGCACAGCGGCCTGGGCCTGACGGCGTTCTACTACGCGCTCACCCTCGTGGTCGTCGGCATGCTCTCCGCCAACGTCCTCAGCGGCCAGGTCGACCACGCCCTCGGCTACACCCACAACGACATGGGCCCCCTGCGCCTGCACCGCCCGCTGATCCGGGCGACCCGCGTCCAGACCCTCGCCATCAGCACCACCCTCATGGCCGGGCTGTCCCTGCTGTTGGGCACCCTGGTCATGGCCGGCGCGGTCGGCATCATGGGCATGGACGCCGCCCACCTGCCCCTGCTGTGGCTGTACTCGGTGTGCGCCATCGCGGTTTCCGGGTCGGTGCGCTCACCCTCCTCGCCGTGTTCGGCACACCCGGCATGCTGGTGGTCACGCTCGTCTTCATCGGGATGGCGGTGCCGACAGCCGGTGCCACCACCCCCATCGCGGCACTGCCCGCCTTCTACCGCTTCCTCGCCGAGTTCGAGCCCCTGCGGCAGATCACCGGCGGCATCCGCTCGATCCTCTACTACGACGCCCAGGGCGACGCGGGTCTGACGCGGGGCTGGGTCATGATGGCGGCCGGACTCGCGGCGGCCGCACTGTTCGGCTTCGGCGTACTTAGGTGGTACGACCGCAGGGGACTGCACCGCATCCCGGCGGAGACGACGCCCGACAAGACCGCCGTCCCGGCGTAGCGGCAGGTCACCCAGGACGGGGCCATCACTCGGAGTGGCCCCGGTGTGTGTCGCCGTGCCGGGGACGACAGGTGCGCACACCACATGGCTCGGCGACGGTCCTTCCCCCAGGCTGTCGCCGAGCCTCTGCCCGGAACCAGCTGAAAACCGATCGGTTTTTATTTCGTCCACTCCGGGTTAACCTCGCGGTATGACCACCGAAGTGAAGCTGAGCCCCAGGCAACGGCTGCTGGAGGCGGCGGCCACCCTCACCTACCGGGACGGCGTCAACATCGGCGTCGAGGCCCTGTGCAAGGCGGCGGGGGTGTCCAAGCGCTCCATGTACCAGCTGTTCGAGAGCAAGGACGAACTCCTGGCAGCAAGCCTGAAGGAGCGCGCCTCCGCCTATGTGGCAACCCTCCTGCCTGTGGCGGACGACGGCCGGTCACCCCGCGAGCGGATCCTGCACATCTTCGCGCAGGTGGAATCACAGGCCGGCGCCCCCGAGTTCCGCGGCTGCCGGTACCTGGCCGTGCAGGTCGAACTCAAGGACCAGAGTCACCCCGCGAGCCGGGTCGCCCATCAGGTCAAGGCGGACCTGACCGCCTTCTTCCGCACCGAGGCCGCGCAGGGCGGGGCGGGCGATCCCGAGCTGCTGGCCCGGCAGCTCAGCCTGGTCTTCGATGGCGCCAGTGCCCGCGCGGGAATCCAGGCCGACAACCTCACCGGGCTCATCGCACCCACCGTGATCACCCTGCTCGACGCGGCAGGCGTGCGCTGACGCATCACACGCCCAGAGCACTCCCCCACCTCCCGGCACCCGAGGGAAGCCCGATGGGCAGGGAACAGCCGCAGAACGGTGGCCCGGTTCGGCGTTGTGATGACGTAGTGCCGCGCCAGGCAGGAGAGATCTCCCCACCTTTCTCGGGTGCGCGCATCAGCCACGTCGAACATATTTAGGGCGTAAAAATTCTTCCCTGTGAATTTCACTCATTGCCAATACCCTCTCCGGTCTCAGTGGTGTTCGCGGCTCCAGGCGGGCGCAGGGCACTGGCAGCAGATGCTTGATCTCGAATTCGAACCGGAAGCGTCCGACGGGCGAACCATGGAAACCGCCCCGGCCCGGCCAAGTGATCGAGGCCGTCCGGCAGCTGCGTGAGGCCGGCGACGACGTCACCCTCCACCCGTCCGTCGCCCGAGCAGGGTCGCCCTCCGGCCGCCGGCATGGTGTTCCTCGGCATCCTTGGCGCCCGGCAGCGGCGAGTGCGCAGACCTTCGCGAGGGACCCGGCCGGACCGCCACCCGCCTTCTACGGCAGATGCGCCGGAGTCCCGTTCGGCGAAGGAAAGAAATGCCAAGCGTGTTCGCATTCACGGTGTCTTCGCTTTCTTCACGGAATGCAATGCGCACATTGAGGCGGGAACGTCCGTCCTCACAGGTCACACCTGATCGAATGAGAGGCATGGAAACGAGTGATTAACTGACGCGTAGCCGACGGGAATCGTCGACTCTGGTGCACTCCTGGTCACTGCCGTACACACACAGCGTCAGGAGGGGCTCATGCCCTTGTTCGCCAGAGCGGCCTGGCCGGGAGACCATCGCGACGAGATCGTCGCAGGGACGCTCGTCGCCGCGGTGATCGTCGTCCTCGGGTACGCCTCCGGCATCGGCACACCTCAGCCCACAACCGTCGACACCGCCGCGCCGCCGTCGGCCGGTCCCTCGGGGGGATCCGCGGCGAGCGGCTCCGGTCCGGTGGACAGCGGCTCCGGTTCCGGTGCGGACTCGGGCGCAGCCTCGGGAGGCAACAGCCTGCCAGGAGGCGGCGGTTACGTCCTTCCGGTGAGCGACGGCACCAGCTCCACCGGCGCTCACGACGGTCCCGGCACCGGCGGTGCGGGCACCACCGGCACCACCGGCGGCATGCCGATGCCCACCCCTGCCCCCTCCGGGTCGGCCTCGGCCTCCCCCACGCCCGCCCCGTCCCCGGTTCCGTCCTCGTCCAACGGCTGCACGACGGGCGAGGTGCGGCTGTTGCAGCCATTGTTGACCGGCACCGTCGGCCAGGTCACCGGCCTGCTGGACGGCCTGCTCGGCACGGCCGCCTCACCATCGCCGTCGCCGTCGTCGCCCTCGACCAGGGATCCGTCGTCGGTGTGCGTGGGCCTGGCGCCGTCACCCTCGGTGCTGTCGGAGGTGCTCCCGTGAGAGGCCGACGCGGTCCCCGACTCGCCCTCGCCGCTCTCCTGGCGTTCGCGGCCCTGCTGTTCGCCGCCCCCGCCGCCTCCGCCCACACCGAACTGACGTCCTCCGCACCGAAGAACGGCGCCCGGATCACGCACACTCCCGCCACGGTCCGGCTGACCTTCAGCGAGCAGGTCGACCTCGCCGACGTCCGCATCACCGCGGACCGGAAGCAGCTGACCCTGTCCCGGCCGGCCCACGGCGACGCCGAGGGCAATGTCGTCGAGGTGACCGTCCCGAGGACCACCGGTGAGGACCGGCTCACCCTTATATGGCAGGTGCATGACATGGAGGACGGTCATCCCACGTCGGGGAGCCTGTCCTTCCCGCTCGTGGCGAAGCCCGGGAACTCCGCCGCGTCCGGAGCCGACAAGGCCGACGCAACCGGCGTCCAGACCGCTCCGCGCCCCTCGGAGGCCGTGTACACCGCCTGGACCGTGACCCGCTGGGTCGGCTACCTCTCGCTCGCCCTCTACGTCGGCGGCCTCGCCTTCTGCGCGCTGCTGTGGCCCCAGGGCGCGCAGGACCGCCGTACCCGCCGGCTCCTCACCCTCTCCTGGGCGGCCGGACTCGCGGCGGGCCTGCTCGGGCCGGGGCTGCAGGGCGCCTACGGGGCCATGGGCACGCTCGGTGACGTGCTCAGGTCGGCCACCTACACCGACCTGCTGGGCTCCGAGATCGGCATCGTGGCCGCCTGCCGGGTCCTGATGTGGGTGCTGGCCGCGATCGTCCTGGCCGCCCTGCTCCAGGGCGGTGAGCGGGCCGCCCGTTCCCCGGGCTGGCGCGTCGGATTCCTCGCCGTCGCCCTGGGCCTGCTGCGCACGACGGGCATGACCGGGCACAACGCCGAGGGCACGCACCCGGGTTGGGGGGAGGTCGCCGACCTGATCCATCTGCTCGGCGTCTCGCTCTGGCTGGGCGGCCTGGCCCTCCTGGTGTTCGGCGTGCTGCCCCGCCGCCGCCCGGAGGAGCTGTCCGCCGCCGTCTCCGGCTACTCCACGCTGGCAGGCGTGTCGGTCGCCGCGATCCTGGCGGCCGGGTCGGTGCTGACCTGGCAGATCGTCGGTTCCTTCGGCGCACTCGTCGACACCGGGTACGGGCGCCTGCTGCTGCTGAAACTCGCCGTCCTGGCCGTGGTGCTGCTGATCGCCCAGAGCAGCCGCGCCTGGGTGCGAACCCGGCTGGACGTCGCCGTCCTGCTGCGTGGCGACCGCGCCACCGTACGGCCCTTCGTCTACTCGGTCGTGGCCGAGACGGGGCTCGTCCTCGTCGTCCTCGCCGCGACGAGTGTGCTGGTCACATCCGCCCCCGGGCGCTGATCGGCATTCCCCCGCACAACCCGCTGTTTCCGCCCCTCATCTCGCAAGGAGACGCACCACCATGGGCACTGACACCACTGACAGCACTGACAGCACCACCACTGCTCCCCCGCCGCGTCACCGGCGCTCCCGGGTCGGCAGCCGGGTACTGCTGGCCACCGGCGTGGGCGCGGGCGTAGCCGCGGTCGCCTGCCTCGGCCTGCTACAGGCATCCGCCAGGGCCGCGGCTCCGCAGACCGCCGCGCCCGCGGCCGAGGCACACTCGATGGCGATGGACCAGTCCACCACGGCCAAGACCACGGCGGCCAAGGCCGCGGACTACACCATCAAGATCACGGGCTACAAGTTCGCCCAGCCGTCCCTGACCGTCAAGGTCGGCCAGACCGTGGAGTGGATCAACGAGGACTCCGTTCCGCACACGGTCACCACCACCAGTGGCCCGGCGAAGTTCGACTCCGGCACGCTGAACAAGGGCGACAGCTGGTCGTACACCTTCACCAAGGCGGGCACCTACGAGTACTACTGCGCCGTCCACCCCGACATGACCGCCTCCATCACCGTGGTCGCCGACAACGGGGGCAGCACGGGGGGCTCCACCGGAGGTTCGACCGGCGGCTCCACGGGCGGCTCCACGGGCGGCTCCACCGGGGGCTCGACCGGCGGTTCCACAGGGGGCAGTACGGGCGGCTCGACCTCCGGCGGTTCCAGCAGCGGTTCCAGCGGCGGAAGCAGCAGCTCGGGCGGCTCCAGCGGCGGGAGCAGCGGCGGAAGCGGTGACGGCGGCTCCGAGCAGTGCGTCAGCATCCAGCAGGTCCTGCTGCCGATCCTCCAGCACATCGACAAAGCACACCTGGAGGAGTCGCCGGGCCAGCAGGTCCAGGACGCACTCCAGCTCGACAGCTACCTCAAGATGCACACCGTGTGGGTCGAATCCATCCTCACTCCGGCCGTCAACGGAGTGGGTTCCGTCGGCGACGACACCCTCACCGTGCTCCTGCAGCACATCAACTCCGCCCATCTGGAGGAGTCGCTGGGCCAGCAGGTCACGGACCTCCTCAACCCGGACGCCTACGTGAAGATGCACACCGTGTGGGCCGAGCACCTGCTCGCCCCGACCGAGGACTACGTCACCAACTCCTGCTGACCCCGGTCGGCAGGGCGTGGCGGGCCGGCCGAGTCGCAGTCGGCCGGCCCGCCACCCCTCCATTGTCCTTCCCGTCGCTCCGCCCGCCCACCGAGGTGCCCGAGATGACCACCAAAGCCCTGCCCGCCGCCGCTCTGCCCCCGCCCCCGCCACCGGCCGGCCCCGACTGGTTGCCGCGCCCCGGCGCCTACACCGCCGCACCCGACCGCTGCATCGTCGAACTGACCGGCAGGATCGGCCCGCTGGTCACCCTGCGCCGCCGGCTCGTCGCCGCGGACGCCTCCCTCACCGTCACGCCGGAGCCCGAACACTGCGCGCTGAGCCTGGAGCTGACCGGGCGCCCGCTGCACGGAGCGCGGTTCACCTTCGTCAGCACGGCCATCGCGTCGGAGGACCACGGTTCCCGGCTGACAGCGGCCGGCGATCTCGCCCTGCGCGACGGGCCGCCCACCCCGGCCGTGCTGGCCCTGCGCGTCGTCGAGCGCACGGACGACGAGCTCCTCGTCCTCGGCGTCCTCCGCCTGCCGTACCGTCCGCTGCACCGCGCGACCGGCCTGACCCTCCCCCGCACCCGCCCCGCAGACCGCGTCCGTCTGCTCGTCGCCGCGGAGTTCACATGCCCCGCCTGACCGCCTCGACCGCCCGGAACGCCCTGCGCGCCGTCCTGACCGGCCTGCTCCTCACGGCAGCGGGCGTCGTTCTGCCCGCCGCCACGGCGCAGGCGGCCACGACGCACCGGATCGTCATGTCCGGCTACGCCTTCAGCCCCCGCTCCCTCACCATCACCGCAGGGGACACCGTCACCTGGGTCAACCAGGACCAGGCCCCGCACGACGTGAAGACCGACTCCGGCCCCGCCTCGTTCCAGTCCTCGATGCTGAACAAGGGCGGCGTCTTCAGCCACACGTTCAGCACACCGGGGACGTACGACTACGAATGCACGGTGCACCCCGGCATGACCGCCGTGCTCGTCGTCAAGCCCGCGGCTGCCCCCGCCCCCGCCCCCAGGGTCCACCCCACCACCCATCAGCACACCGCCTCCGCCCCGGCCGCCGGGCGCACCGTGCCCCGGTCCACGGCCCCCGCCGCACCGGCCACTCACGCCGGCCACAGCGGCAAGGCCGCCGCGCCCGCCACGGACGACCGGTCCTCCCCCTCGTCCTCTCCCGCCACCGCCGCCACCGGAGCACCGACCACCGTGGACACACAGGCCACCGCCGCCACGGCCCGTCCCCTCAATCCGTTGCTCATCCTCACAGGCGTCGTCGCCGGGGTCGCGGTGCTGTGCCTGCTCCTGGTCGGCTCCCGCTCCGCCGCCCTACCCCGCCGCGACGAGTCGGACCTGAGCTGACACCGCCAGTGACAGCAAGTCGCTGCACGCGTGGCCGGGCTCCAGCCGTCGGTTGCATGAGGCGGGGCGTCAGCCGTGCTGCCTGGTGTGGCCGTGACCCGTGTCGCGGGGAAAAGCCGTTGGCGGTCCGCGGCGGCCACTGTTACTTTTCCGGTGGCCGTGCGGAGCATGAGGAGGTGGTACCCGTGAACGCAGTATCGACATGGGTGCTCCCCTCCGGGGTCGCGGTCGGGCGATAGGTCGTCCGGGAGCGCCGTTCACGCGCACTCCCGAAAGGCACGACCATGGACTTCACTTCCGAACAGCGTCTCGACGACGGCGTCCTCGAACGCGAGTTCACCCTCGGCGAGATCCCCGGCACCCTGTGGACGCCGGAATCCGCCGCCCCGGCCCCGCTGATCCTGATGGCACACAACAACGGCCTGCCCAGGAGGGAGGCCCGGCTGGTGGCCCGGGCTCGGAAAACCGCGGCGTACGGCTACGCGGTGGCCACCATCGACGCCGCCGGGTGCGGTGACCGGCCCCGTTCCGCCGCCGACGAGCAGGCCCGCGCCGACCTCCGCCGGGCGATGCGGGCCGGCGAGCCGGTCGACGAGATCTTCGAGTCGTTCATCGGCCCGCTGGTCGAGAACGCGGCCCCGGAGTGGCGGACCACCCTGGACGCCCTCCTTGCGCTGCCCGGGATCGGCGGCCCGGTCGGCTACTCCGGGTGGACCGCCCTCGGCGTCCGGCTGGCGATGCTCGAACCGCGCATCTCCGCCGCCGGCTTCTTCGCCGGGGGCTACGTGCCCCGCGCCCAGCGCGAGGAGGCCCGGCAGGTCACCGTTCCGCTGCTGCTCCTGCTGCAGTGGGACGACGAGGGCAATCCCCGGCAGCGGGCCCTGGACCTGTTCGACGCCTTCGGCAGCAAGGAGAAGACGCTGCACGCCAACCTGGGCGGGCACACCGGCACCCCGTGGTTCGAGCTGGACGACGGGAACCGGTTCTTCGGCCGGCACCTGAGGTGAGGCCGGGCGGACGGTTCAGCGAAGGCGGGCCACTCCCGCGTGGATACCTCTGCCCTCCGGGGCGCTGAGGGTGTGGACGAGGGCGCGCACGACGTCGTGGGCGCCCTCGTCGCCGCTGATGAAGTGCACCCGAGCCATGAGGGAGAGCGTGGCCGGGCCGTCGGAGGGTGAGGAGTTCCTCGTGGAAGCCGCCGAACCGCCGTTGCGGGCTGAGGAGATGGAACTCCAGGATCCAACCGACTCGTCCGCGTCGAACAGGACCTGGGCCCGCAGGCCCGCTACGCCGGTACCGAGGCACTGGGCCTGCGCCGCTGAGCCGATCCGGCGCCGAAGCCGCTAACTTGGAGAAACGGAGTCGTCGCAAACTCTGACAATCCATACCTTTCCCCTCCCCTGAGGCGGCCTTTCATGAGCCTGAGCATGCGCAACCAGATCCCCGGCACCGTCACCGCCGTCACCCCGGGCGAGGTGATGGCGACCGTGAAGGTCCGTCTCGAGGGCGGTCAGGAACTCACGGCCGCGATCACCCTGGAGGCGGTCCGGGAGCTGGGGCTCGCCGAGGGTTCGGCGGTTCGGGCGATGGTGAAGTCCACCGAGGTCGCGCTCGCCACCGGCCGCCTGCCGGGCGTGTCCATCCGCAACCAGCTGCCCGGCACGGTCAGCGACGTGGCCACCGGCGGGGCGATGGCCACGGTCAAGGTCGCCGTGGACGGGGGTCAGGACCTCACCGCGGCGATCACCAAGGACGCGGTCGGCGACCTCGGCCTGACGACCGGCGTGCCGGTCGTGGCGCTGATCAAGGCGACCGAGGTGTCCCTCGCCACCGCGTGACGTGGCAACCGTCGCCGAGGGCCCCGGTCACTTCTCGCCGTGCTGCCGGCGGATCCGCGCGGCCACCTCGTTCTCCTCCGTCTCCCACCAGGGGCGGACCCGCTCGGCGACGGGGGCGGGCGCGGACGCGGGGATGGGCGCGGACGCTGCGGCGGAGACCGGGGCGGACGCGGGTACCGGGGCGGAGGCGGGGGCGGCCTCGGAGGCCGCGGCGAGCTGCTCGTCCAGGTGGCGGTCGAGGGCCGCCGTCTGGACGCGTTCCGCGCGCGCCCACTGGAACAGGATCGCCAGCAGGAACGGCAGGGCGACCAGCTCGGCGATGCTCAGCATCGCGCCGCCGCCGATCTGCTGGTCCTGCTGGACGTCGGGGGCCCAGGACGGATGGTGGTGCAGGTACCACGCGCCGGCGATCAGCGTGCCGTGCGTCAGCACGACGACCCCGGGGACCGCGTCGATCACGCCGTCCAGGAAGACCAGGGCCGCCCGCACCGGATGGGTGCACCAGGCCGGCAGGGTCTCCTCACGGGTCAGGACCGGTACGACGAAGAGGCAGCCCGCCACCAGCAGGTGCAGGTACATCAGCTCGTGCAGCCAGCCCACCCGCAGGGCGGTGGCGAAGTACGGGGTGAAGTAGATCGTCAGCTCGGTGGCCAGCACCAGCGCCGTGCTGACCAGGGGGAAGGTCAGCAGGCGTACCAGGCGGCCGGTCATCGCGCGGCGCAGCCGAGCCGCCGCGGGCTCCGGCAGCGCCTCCGCCGCCAGCCGCAGCGGGTCGCCCAGGGCCAGGCCGAGCGGGACCACCAGGTCGAGCAGGATGTTCTGTACGGCCGCGGGCCAGAACAGCACGTGGTCGTAGACGGCCAGTCCCGACATCGTCGCGGCGACGAGCCCGCCCAGGCCCAGCACCGCGAAGACGGCGCTCCTGCCCGTCGACCAGGACCCGCCCCGGCCGCGCACGCGCCGCACGCCCCAGCCGTACAGCCCGCCCAGGGCCACGACCAGCAGCAACGCCGGCACGTCCAGCTGCCACGACGTCAACAGCCGGCCCACGGTCAGCTCGGCCATCCGGCTCGCCCTCCTTCGTCCACTCCGCGACGCTATACCCGGCCTGCCCCGCCCCCGCATCGGGGTTCCGTGCAGAATCGGCGGGATCACCGACCGGTGGTCGAACGATGATCGGCCGGACATCGGCACGGTTCTCAGGGTGGGGATACATGTTCGGAAAGCGACTGTTGGTGAGCGGAGCCATCGCGATTCTGATCGGCACGCTCGGTGCGTGCTCCGGGGGCGGCGACAGCGTCGACAACGGCGTCAGTCACGGACAGGACGACACCGGCACAGCGACAGCCAGGGAGACCGGCTCCGGTGGGGCCTCCTCCGCTCAGGACGACACCGTGCGCGGGCTGAAGGACACCGTCCGGCACGTCACGGCGAAGACCACCCGGGCCACCCGGCCCCGCCTGGTCCGGAGATGCTCCAGCACCACGCACCGGGTCCGGCACACCTCCAGCAGCGGTACCGGCAGCAGACGCAGGACCCGTACCTGGTACACGACCGAGCGGTACCGGTCCTGCACCAAGGTCCGCAGCGGCACCGAGATCTACCGGAAGACCGTCCGCACCGAGAAGTGGTGCGTGGAACTGGACGACGTGAACGGCGACGAGCGGCGGGACGACGTCTGGTACCAGGTCAGCAGCTCGGTCTACGGCGACGCCCGCACCGCGGACGACCATGCCCGGCTGGAGTTCGCCCCGGTCGCCGAGGGCTGCTGAGCCACTCGTCCCGCGTCACAGTTCTGTGCCGGGCCAAGGTGATCCTTGTTCGCTTTCGTTCGATCGTACTTAAAGTGATCAACGCGGCCTGCGGATCATGACCACCTCCGCCGCCGCATCGGGGAGACGGGAAACACGGGGGGCTTCGTCATCATGGGGGAACGATTCGCCATGCCTCGGCGCGTGCCGGCACGGCCGGTCGCCGCGCTGCTGGCCGCCGTCGGGGTCGTCGCCGGGGTGCTGGTCGGCAGGCCGGGGCTGGAGTCGGTGGCGGGGTGCGGGACCTCGGCGGACCTGTATCCGTCGCAGACCGCCAAGGACTGGGTGTCGTACGCGGACCACGTCGTCGTCGCCAGTCCGACCGGGGAGCGGGAGACGAACCGGCGGACCTACGCCAAGGGGGCCGTGGCGTACGCGACGGACCGGCTGGTGAGCTTCCGCACCGACAGCAGGCTGTGGTCGCGCACCTCGCCCCGGCACGCCCTGGGCTCCGCCTTCGACATGGTCGCCCCCGGCTGGGAGGTCTACCGGTCCAGCGGCACCCGGGTCGCCGAGACGGCCACCGACGCGCCCCGCCTCCAGGTCGGCCACACCTATCTGCTCGCCCTGCGCTGGCACGAGGGCGGCTGGGCGGTCCTCGGCGAGGGCGCGGCCGTGCCCTTCGACGACCACACCGGCGATCAGGGCGAGTGGTGCGGACGCGTGCTGAGCAAGGAGGACGTCGCGGAGGGCGAGCGGTTCTCCCGGCACGACGACCACAGCCTGGAGAAGGCGCTGCTGGGACAGGACGAGCAGGCCGCCAGGAGCGCCCTGGACCGCGCGGGCGGCGGCTGAACCCCGCCCCCACCCGTTGACATCCGGCCAGGTCCGGCCGGGTGGTTGCATGATCGTCCACGTCCCGTCCGGCCGCGCGCGAGCCGGCCGAACTCGCCCCGCCCGCCCGCCTCCTGAGCGCTGCGCGGTGCGTGGGACTCGCCCCGCCCGACCCTCCAGTACACAGGCACCCACATCTCCCCCACCGAAATGGCATGGGCTGTTCACACGTTCTCCACTTTCGACGCGTCGAGACGCAAGGAACCGGCCATTGACTCTGCGGCGCGGCACCCCGATTCGGAGCCGCTTGGGGAGAACTGTTTCCGTATAGGGGGGCACAGTGGTGTCCGCGCTAGAGGGTTCCGCCGGAGCGGAATCCGAAAGACCCGTGCCCAGGCGGCTGTCGGCCGCCCGAGGACTCGGGGACCGGGTCTTCCGGGTCCAGTTGACGGCCTCCGGGGTCATCGTCCTCGCCATCATGGCCGCCGTGGGGCTGTTCCTGCTGCTCCGGGCCGGGCAGGCCCTGCGGACCAGAGGAGTCTGGGGCTTCCTCAGCACCGCCGAATGGCAGCCGGACGTGCACCGCTTCGGCATCGCGGCCGTGCTCACCGGCACCCTGCTCATCGCCGCCGTGGCCGTCACGATCAGCGTGCCGCTGGCCCTCGGGACCGCGCTGTTCATCTCTGACATCGCCCCTCGCCCGCTGCGCCGCACCCTCGTCTCCATGGTCGACCTGATGGCCGCCGTGCCGTCCGTGGTCTACGGCCTGTGGGGCCTCTTCTTCCTCCAGCAGCACGTCATCGGGCTGTCCCGGTGGCTGTCGGACTGGTTCGGGTGGATCCCCTTCCTGCATGTCGACGGCACCCAGCCGGGCGAGCCGCTCGCCTCCCAGAGCGTCTACACCGCCTCCACCTTCGTCGCCGGCATCGTCGTGGCGCTGATGGTCGCGCCGATCCAGTGCTCGGTGATGCGCGAGGTGTTCGCGCAGGCGCCGGCCGGTGAACGGGAGGGCGCCTACGCGCTCGGCGCCACCCGCTGGGGCATGATCCGCGCGGTCGTGCTGCCGTACGGCATGGGCGGGATCATCGGCGGCACCATGCTGGGCCTGGGCCGCGCCCTCGGCGAGACCATCGCGGTCTACCTGATCATCTCCCCGGTCTTCACCATCCAGCCGCACATCCTGCAGACCGGCGCGAACTCCGTCTCCTCCCTCATCGCCCTGCACTACGGCGATGCCTCCACCTTCGGCATGTCGGCGCTGATGGCCGCGGGCCTGGCGCTGTTCCTGCTCACCCTGGCGGTCAACTTCACCGCCTCCTCGATCGTGGCGCGGTCACGGTCCGGCGCACAGAGCGAGGCGTGACGATGACCGTCGTGGACCTTGAGAAGGGCGCCCCGCAGGACGCCCCGGGGAAGGCCGCCGAGGGCACTCCCGCAGACACCGCCACTCGCACCGCCACTGACACCGTGCCCGCCGCGGTCCCCGACGTGCCGCGCCGGATCGGCGGGCTCACCCGCTCCGGTGTGCTGTCGGTGTTCGGCGCAGCCGCGTCCGGGTTGTGCGTCGCCGTCCTCCTCTTCGGCGAACTCGCCCCGTTCTCCGGCGCATTGGGATTCTTCGTCACCGCGTACCTCTCGTTCCTCGGCATCTACGCGGTGTTGACAGGGCTTGAGGAGGACGGGCAGGCGGTACGGGACCGGGTGATGACCGTCGTCCTGTGGTCGGCGGGCGGGCTGATGTTCGCCGCGCTCACCATGGTCGTGGGCTTCACCGCCTGGCGCGGCCGGGAGGCCCTGCCGCACGCCAACTTCTTCACCCAGGACATGCAGGCGGCGGGCCCGCTCGACCCGCTGACCCACGGCGGCATCGCGCACGCCATGCTCGGCACGCTCATCATGATCGCCATCGCGCTGGCGATCACGGTCCCGCTGGGCCTGGCCTGCGCGGTGTACCTGAACCAGATACCGGGCCGCTTCTCCCGGTTCGTCCGCACGATCGTCGAGGCGATGACCGCGCTGCCCTCCATCGTGGCCGGCCTGATGGTGTACGCCGTCTGGATCCTCAACCTCGGGATGCAGAAGTCGGGACTGGCGGCCGGCTTCGCGATCAGCGTGATGATGCTGCCGATCGTGATCCGCGCGGCGGACGTCGTGCTGCGCCTGGTCCCCGGCAACCTCACGGAGGCGTCCGAGGCGCTCGGCGCGCCGCGCTGGCGGACGGTCTGGCACGTGGTCCTGCCGACGGCCCGCTCGGGCCTCGCCACCGCCGTCATCCTCGGCACCGCCCGCGGCATCGGCGAGACCTCCCCGGTCCTGCTCACGGCGGGCTTCACGGCAGCGCTCAACGCCGACCCGACCAGCGGCCCGATGATCTCCCTCCCGCTGGCCGTCTTCAACTTCGTCAAGTCCCCCGAGCCCACGATGATCGCCCGCGGCTTCGGCGCGGCGGCGGTCCTGATGGCGCTGGTCCTGGTCCTCTTCGTGATCGCCCGCGTGATCGGCGGCCGCGGCCCGGGCCACCAGAACAAGCGCCAGGCGAGGCGGGCGGCGAGAGCGTCCCGTCGCGACGCGACGAGATTCACCGAACTCCACACATCGGGGCCGGAGTTGTTCGACACCGGTTCCTCGGAAGGCAGCGACGAGGCCGAGCGCCCCGAAAGGGGCGCGGGGAACTGCGCGACCAGCCACGAAGCCGAAAACGGCGAAGGCGCCCCCGAAGACAACGCACCCGCGCGCGAACCCGGCGAAGGCGCCCCGCAGGGGCCCCCAGCCGCCGACGGCGATTACGCCCCACAGGGGCCACCCGCACCCGACGACGAAATCCGCACGGGTGGTGCGGGTGGGAACACCGACCCCGCTACAGGAGACAGTCACTGATGTCCAGCCAAGTCATCAACGCCCTCCGACGGCTGGGCATCCTGGCCGCGCTCATAGGCATCCTCGGCACCATCGCCGGCACCCCGGCCGTGGCCGACAGCTACACCCCCATCGCCGGCGCCGGCTCCACCTGGGCCGAGAACGCCGTCGACCAGTGGCGGCGTGACGTCAACAAGAACGGCATGCGCATCAGCTACGCCGGTACCGGTTCGTCGGACGGCCGCCGCCAGTTCCTCTCCGGCACCGTCGACTTCGCCGTCTCCGACATCCCGTTCCAGACGAACCCCACCGACGGCAGCGCGGCCGAACGCCCCGCGAAGGGCTCGTACGCCTACATGCCGATCGTCGCCGGCGGCACGGTGTTCATGTACCACCTCACGGTCAACGGCAAGAAGGTCACCAACCTCCGTCTCTCCGGCGACGTGGTCACCAAGATCTTCACCGGGGTCATCAAGAGCTGGGACGACCCGGCGATCAAGGCCGACAACCCGGGGCTGCAGCTCCCCCACCGCACCGTCGTCCCCGTCGTCCGCTCCGACGGCTCCGGCTCCACCGCCCAGTTCACGATGTGGATGGCGAACCAGCACAAGGCCCTGTGGAACGCCTACTGCGCCAAGGTCGGCCGCTCGGGATCGTGCGGGCAGACGTCGTACTACCCCACCGTCTCCGGCATGATCGCCCAGTCCGGTGACCTCGGTGTCGCGGGCTACGTCGCCCAGAACTACGGCGAGGGCGCGATCGGGTACGTCAACTACTCGTACGCGCTCAACGCGCACTACCCGGTCGCCAAGGTCCTGAACCACGCGGGCTACTACACCGAGCCGACCCCGCAGAACGTGGCGGTCTCCCTTCTCAAGGCGAAGATCAACACCGACAAGAACTCGGCGGACTACCTCACCCAGCAGCTCGACGGCGTCTACAACGACTCCGACAGGCGCAACTACCCGCTGTCCAGCTACTCGTACATGATCCTGCCCCTGAAGGTGCAGGGCACCTTCACCGAGGCCAAGGGCAAGACGCTCGGCGCGTTCTCGTACTACTTCATGTGCCAGGGCCAGCAACAGGCGCCGAACCTCGGCTACTCGCCGCTCCCGATCAACCTCGTGCAGGCCGGTTTCGCCCAGATCCGCCGGATCCCGGGCGTGCAGACGCAGAACATCAACATCAGGAACTGCAACAACCCGACCTTCACGGCCAACGGCCAGAACAGGCTCGCGCAGACCGCGCCCTACCCGGCCGCCTGTGACAAGAAGGGTGCGGCGCCCTGCACCAGCGGCAGCGGCGGCGCCACCGGTTCCAGCAACGGCGGCGGCGGTTCCTCCGGCGGTTCGACCGGCTCCACCGGCACCGGCACCGCCGGCGGCTCCACCGGCGGCGGCTCCGGCTCGGCCGGCGGGAACAGCGCCCAGCCCTCCGTCGATCCCGACACCGGCCAGACCATCTCCCCCGGCGGCACCACGGGTACGGCCTCCGGCGGCACCGGCGCGGGCGCCGACGGCACGGTGGCCCTGGCCCAGCCCGTCGCCGTGGCCACCGCACACGGCTGGACCGGCACCCAGACGCTGATGCTGCTGGCCGCGGTCCTGGTCTTCGGCCTGCTCCTGCTGCCTTCGCTGGTCTCCCGCCTGGTCGGCAGCAGGGCGGGCGGCAACGGCGGCACCGGCACCGGCACCGGTGGTAACGGCACCAGCCGCTCCGACGACGGGACTTCGTGATGAGACGCACCCGGATACGCAACGCGCTGATACGCCTGCTGGCCGGCGCCACCGTAGGCGCCCTCGCCGGGCTCGCCGTCGCTCAGACCGCCCCGCCGGCCGCCGCGGCCACCGACTCCGCCGTGACCGTCTCCGGCCGCGGTGAGTTCAGGGACATGAAGTTCACGGTCTCGCAGACCAAGGACCTCACCAGCCAGGCCGTCACGGTCAGCTGGACCGGCGGTACCCCGACCACCTTCGCGGGCACGCAGTTCGACACCGACTTCGTGCAGATCATGCAGTGCTGGGGCGACGACGACGGCACGGTCCCGTCCGACCCGGGCCCGTCGCGCACCCAGTGCCAGTACGGCGCCTCCCCGACCACCAACCGCACCAGCTGGCCGGGCAACGGCCAGGACGACACCCGGCAGATCTTCTACAGCGCCGACCCGACCAACTACGGCCAGGACAACCGGTACGGCGCCGCCAACCCGAACGCCCCGGGCGAGGTCCCCTTCAAGTCGGTGGACGGCACCACGATCACCACCAACACCCAGAACAACGCGCTGTTCAACTACAACACCACCAACGAGATCGACTTCGCCCGCACCAGCACCAACGGCACCGGCAAGGAGTTCTTCGAGGTCCAGACCGCCAACGAGGCACCCCACCTCGGCTGCGGCGTCCCGGTCACCACCGACGGCGTGGCCAAGCCCCGCTCCTGCTGGCTGGTGATCGTCCCGCAGGGCCACCTCGACCTGGACGGCAAGCCGTACGCCGACCAGAGCCAGGTCAACGCGGGCTCGCCGGTCTCCTCCACCAACTGGAAGAACCGGATCGCGGTCAAGCTGGACTTCAACAGCGTCGGCAGCAACTGCGCCCTCGGCGCCGACGAACGCCCCACCACCGGCAGCGAGCTGGCGGCGGACGCGATGACCAGCTGGCAGGCCCAGCTCTGCTCGGTCGGCAAGGTCTACGGCTACACCGAGCTCGGTGAGCCCGACACCCGATCCCGGCTGATCTCCGACGCCTCCTCCACGGGCCTGGCCTTCACCACCCGGAAACTGGGCGCGGACGCCGGCACCACCGCACCGTCGGGGACGACGACCTACGCACCGGTCGCGCTCTCCGGAGCCGTCATCGGATTCACGATCGAGCGCAGACCCAAGTCCGGGGCGCCGGACGACATCAGGAAACTCGCCGGCACCAAGGTCGAATCCATCAAGCTCGACCAGCGCCTGGTCGCCAAGCTGCTCACCGAGTCGTACCGCAACTCCACCTGGGGTTCGGTCATCAACGGCACGGCGGCCAAGGGGTACGGCTGGACGAAGAACAACCCGGCCGGTATCGCCTCCGACCCCGAGTTCATCGCCCTGAACCCGGAGTTCCAGTACCTCTCCGTGGCCGAGACGCCGGCCACCGACACCGACCTGATCACCTCGCTCGGCCACTCCGACACCGCCCGCGCGATCTGGCAGTGGATTCTCGCCGACAAGGACGCCCGGCAGTTCCTCGCCGGTGTCCCCGACGACGACGGCATGCGGGTCAACCCGTACTACAGCACCAACGCCGACCTGAACCCGACCGGTATCGCCTTCGACCCGTCGAGCACCGACGACTACCCGAAGAGCGACCCGTGGTGCACGGTGCCGCCCGGCTCGGACGCGCCGTCCACGGCCACCCAGTGCATGACCGACTTCCACCCCTACGTGGACGACATGCACTCCGGCGCCCTGCACACCCGGCGCGCGGACACCTTGTGGAAGTCCAGCTGGGACGCGCTGTCCAGCCCGCAGGCGTACAAGAGCCCGGGCCCGCAGACGGTCGGCTCGCGCTTCATCATCACGATCACGGACACGGCCTCCGCGGCCCGGTACGGCCTGCAGACCGCCGAGCTGAAGAACACCGCCGGCACGTACGTGGCCCCGAGCGCGGCCGGCCTGACCGCGGCCGCCGCGACCGCCACCGGCTCCGGCGTCGCCGAGATCACCCCGGCCAACGCCACGGCGAAGGGCGCCTACCCGCTCGCCGAGCTGGTCTACGCGGCGGTCCGGCCCGGCAAGGTGAGCAAGGCGGCCCGCCAGGACTACGCGGCCCTGCTGCACTACGCCGCCGCGACCGGCCAGACCCCGGGCGCCGACCCGGGCAAGCTGCCCGACGGCTACGCCCCGCTCTCCTCGAAGCTGCGCGCCCAGACCGTCAAGGCGGCGAACGCACTGCTCGACTACACCGGACCGACCTCCACCGGCAGCGGCTCGGCCGACGGCGGCGGCACCGATACGGGCGGGGGCGGCGCCCCCAGCGACACCGGGGTCACCGGAGGCACTGCCGGCGGCGCCGGCACGGGTACGGCGGCCGATGGCGCCAGTGCCACGCCCAGCGCGAAGGCGTCGTTCGGCGGCGGTACGGCGCTGGAGACGACCGCGGCCGGCGACACCCCGGCAGACCCGGCCAACCCGCTGCGGTACGCCGTTCCGGCGGGGGCCGCGCTCGGGGCGGTCGCCGGGGTCGGGGCGCCCTTCGCGGGCGGGCGGCGGCTGTCGATGGCTTCCGTGACGACGGCGGTACGTCGGCTGCGGGCTCGTCGTGGCTGGTCGCGCCCACGCGGCGGAGCCGCAAATCGATAACGCCCCGCGCCCCTGAAGGAGCGCTCAACGGGAGCCCAGTGCTCCCCCACAGACGGCCGCCCGCCCCGAAAGGCAGTCGGGGCGGACGGTTCGCACCACCCTGCCAGATCCTCTGGCAACACCCAGCTAGCTAGCTCTTGTCAGGAGACTCTCGATGCGCAGAATGCGCTCTTCGGCGGCGTTCGTCGCCGCTGCCGTGGTGGCCGGCGGCCTCGCCCTCGCCACCCCGGCGGTCGCCGACCCGGATGCCGGTGCCTTCCGCCAGCTGGTCGGCGTGGGCTCGGACACCACCCAGGACGTGCTCAACGCCCTGGCCGGTGACACCGTCAACGGCACCAGCTACTCCGCCACCGCGGTGAAGTCGGCGAACGGCGCGGGCATCGCGTCGTACGACGCGATCGAGCCCGGCACCGGCTCCACCACCTCGAACATCAAGACCCGCACCGACGGTCCGTCGTTCCTGCGCCCGAACGGCTCCGGAAACGGCCGTCTCGCCCTGAGCGAGGCGCTGACCGGCGACAAGTTCCCGACCAGCGCCGGCGTCTCCATCAGCGGCCAGGTCGACTTCGCCCGTTCCTCCGGCGGCCCGTCCGTCTTCGGCAGCGCGCTGACCTACATCCCGATGGCGCGTGACGCGGTCGGTGTCGCGGTCAAGGGCTCGGCCCTGGACACGCTGACCGCGGACCAGCTGCACGACATCTACTCGGGCACGCTCACCACGGTGAACGGCCAGACCGTGCACCCGAAGATCCCGCAGGCCGGCTCCGGCACCCGCAAGTTCTTCCTCGCGGCGATCGGCCTGAGCGACGCGACGCTCTCCCCGAACGTCACCACCGTCCAGGAGAACCAGGCCAACGCGGCCCTCACCGAGGACGGCGCCCTCGTCCCGTTCTCGGTCGGTTCCTGGATCGCCCAGATCAACGGCGTCTCCCCCGACTACAGCAAGACGGCGGCCGCGGCCGGCGGCCACCTGGCCTCCGTCCAGCTGCCCGGCGACACCGGCGGCGCCACCAGCCCGGTCACGACCGTCAACGGCAAGCTGGCCCCGGTCACCGCCTACTACGACAACTCCACCTTCGGCCGTGACGTCTACAACGTCGTCCCCAGCCGCGCGATCGACACCAACAGCATCTTCTTCGACAAGGACCTGTACGACGTCTTCGTCACCAGCGGCAGCCACACCGCCGAGCTGGCGTCGGACGCCGCCGAGGCGGTCATCGCCAAGTTCGGCTTCGTCAACGAGTCCTACAACGGCTCCATCTTGCAGACCAAGCACGCCAAGGTCGGCGGCCTGGAGGAGTCCGGCGTCGACGCCTCGGTGCCCGGCGCCCCCACGGTGAAGGCCACCGTCGGCGACGCGAGCCTGAAGCTGTCCTGGACCGCCCCGGCCGCCACCGCGCTGCCGGTCACCGACTACCGGATCACGCTGACCGACGCGGACGGCGGCGTCGTCGCGGTCAAGGACGTCGCGGCCTCCGCCACGTCGTACTCCTTCACCGGCCTGACCAACGGCACCTACAGCGCCACGGTCACCGCCAACAACCTCAACGGCACCGGTGCCGCGGCCACCTGGACCGGCGCGGTCAAGTACACGAGCAAGACGGTCGCCACCACCGCCACCACCGCCTACGGCAAGACCCCGAAGGTCGCCGTCACCGTCACCGGCTCGCACGGCGTGAAGCCGACCGGCAAGGTCACCATCAAGGACGGCACCACCGTCCTCGGCACCGGCACCCTGGACTCGTCCGGCAAGGTCACCATCGGCCTGTCGAACCACCTCAAGGTCGCCACGCACTCCCTGTCGGTCTCCTACGCGGGCAGCTCCAGCCTGAACGCGTCGTCGACGACGGTCTCCCTGAAGATCACCAAGGCGACGGCGTCGGTCTCCACCTCGCACCCGACCTCGGTGAGCCACACCGCCAAGGCCAAGGTCACCGTCAAGGTCACCGCGACCGGCACCACCCCGACCGGCACCGTCCGCATCTACCAGGGCTCCAAGGTCATCGCGACCGGCACCCTGAGCAGCGGCAAGGTCACCATCACCCTGCCGAAGCTGGCCAAGGGCAAGCACACCCTGCACGCCTTCTACGTCGGTTCCTCGACCGTGAACTCGAAGACCGGCGCCAGCTTCACCATCACCAGCAAGTGACCGTCTGACGGGCCCGCCGGGAGCCTCGTCGGGCTCCCGGCGGCCCCTCACTCACTCCTCGAAGGAGGCGGGCCGCCATGACCGTCGCCGTACCGACACCGAAAGCTCTGACTCCGGCCGTGCCCCGCAGGCCCGTCCGCAGCCTCACCTTCGTCCGCCACCTCTCCCGCGGCGGACTGCTCAGCCTCGCCGCCCTGCTGCTCGGCATCACCGCCCAGCTGCTGGTGTTCAGCGGCGCCCAGGAACACTCCGCCCAGCATTCCGACTTCGACCAGCTCCGCGAGCAACTCGCCCTCGGTACCGCCCCGGTGGCGCAGACCGGGCAGGACGGCAGGCTGCTCGCACCCGGCACGCCGGTCGCGATCGTCGACGTACCGAAGCTGGGTCTGAGCCAGGTCGTCCTGGAGGGCACCGACTCGTCCGTGATGACGGACGGCCCCGGGCACCGCCGGGACACCCCGATGCCCGGCCAGGCCGGCACCAGCGTGCTGATGGGCCGGGCGGCGGCGTACGGCGGCCCGTTCGGCAGGCTCTCCCAGCTCGCCACCGGCGACACGTTCACCGTCACCACCGGCCAGGGCAGGGCGAAGTTCCAGGTCATCGACGTACGGCGGGCCGGTGACCCGGCGCCGACGGCGCTGGCCTCGGGCAAGAGCCGGATCGTGCTCATCACCGCCACCGGTCCGAAGTACATGCCCTCCGGGGTCCTGCGCGTCGACGCCGACCTGGTCTCGGCGCCGTTCCAGACCCCGTCGGCCGTGATCCGGGCCGGCACCCTGCCGGGCTCGGAGGAACCGCTGGCCCGCCCCTCCGGGGTGCCGTGGCCGCTGGTGATGTGGCTGCAGGCGCTGCTCCTCACCGCCGTGGCCGCCGTCTGGACCTGGCACCGCTGGGGCCGCCACCAGACGTGGATCGTCTTCGCCCCGGTCGTCGCGGTGCTCGGCCTCCAGGTCGCGACGCGGACCACCGAACTGCTGCCGAACCTGCTGTGACCGAGGTGAGTGGAGTGTCTGAAGTGACCCAAGCGACCGAAGTGACCGTAGCAACCGATGTGACTGAACCGACCGAGACTGCCGGGACCGCCATGACCGCCGTGATGACCGACACCGCCGTACTCCCCGCCGCCGTGGTGGACGGTCCCGCACCGGCCGTGCTCGAAGCCCGGGCCGTCTCCGCCTGGTTCGGCTCCCACCAGGTGCTGAGCCAGGTGTCGCTGACCATGCCCGCGGGCGAGGTGACCGCGCTGATCGGCCCGTCCGGCTGCGGCAAGTCGACGTTCCTGCGCACCCTCAACCGGATGCACGAGCTGATCCCCTCCGCCCAGTTCGGCGGCGAGGTGCTCTTCGAGGGCGAGGACATCTACGACCCGTCGTGGCGGCTGACCGACGCCCGCCGCAGGATCGGCATGGTCTTCCAGAAGCCCAACCCGTTCCCGGCGATGTCGATCTACGACAACGTGGTGGCGGGCCTGAAGCTGACCGGCACCAAGGCGAACCGCCGGGAGAAGGACGTGCTGGTCGAGGAGTCCCTGACCCGCGCCGGCCTGTGGAAGGAGGTCCGCGACCGGCTCCGCCAGCCCGGCGGCGCCCTGTCCGGCGGCCAGCAGCAGCGCCTGTGCATCGCGCGGGCCCTCGCGGTCCGCCCCCGGGTCCTGCTCATGGACGAGCCGTGCTCGGCCCTTGACCCCACCTCCACCCGCCGGGTCGAGGAGACCATCCAGGACCTGGCCGGCCAGGTGACCATCGTGATCGTCACCCACAACATGCAGCAGGCGGCCCGCGTCTCCCAGCAGTGCGCCTTCTTCCTGGCCGAGCAGGGCACCCCCGGCGGCATCGTCGAGCACGGCGACACGACGGCCGTCTTCAACTCCCCGCAGGACCAGCGCACGGCCGACTACGTGGCGGGCCGGTTCGGCTGAGCCCGGCCACGGGAACGGGCAGGGCACGGCGACGACCGGGGCCAGGCCCTGCCGTCACCCGTCACCCCGGCGCACGCCACGTCGTCACCCGTGCGGGCCACGGCAAAGACCGCCGAACGCGGCGCCGAACCCCCTGCCGCCCCGGTGTCGACACCGGTGTCCCCGCGGACGTGAACACGCACGTCCTGAGGCTGTCCGGACCCTACGTATTGTAGGTTCCCCATCGGCCACGGCGGCTCGTCAGCTCACGGGGGTACTCATGCAGGGCACGGACACACAGGAGGCACGGCGCAGCCTCGCCCCCACGGTGGCGGTGCTGGTGGCGAGTCTGCTGGTCGCCGCGGTGGGCGTGTACGAGCTGTCCGGCTTCGGGCTGCACAGCCTCGACCGGCGCCCGCACCTGTTCAGCGACGGGCTGGCGACCGGCGGGGTGATCGTGGCGGCGGTGGCGGCCGGGGCGGCGATCGGCAACCTGGCGTGGATGCTGGCGGCCCGGCGCCGGGCGGAGCGCGAGCGGCCGTAAGAAGCGGCGGTGCTTTCACACCGTATTCCGTACCGCGGCGGATCGTCCGCCTGTCTCCCACAGTTACCCTACGGACTGTAGGGTCAGCCCTCCGTCAACCCGCTCCCCGTCCCCCAAGGTGACCGGTCCCCATGCCCGCACAGCTGTCGACCCTGATCCCGCCCCGCATGTCCGCCGCCCTCCGCGCCCCCGCCGGCGCCTCCGGCGGCGCCCTGCGCAGGCGGGCCGCCGACTTCACCGTCTGGTATCTGCGCGTGATCGCCGTACTGAACATAGTGGCGGTGATGTCGCTCCCCTTCCGCCAGGAGGTCGACGAACACAACAACGGCCGCCTCACCCTGCACCTGCACCGGCAGCACGCGCACCACTCCGGCCAGTTCTTCACTCCGTACCTGGCCACGGCGGGCCTGGTCTCGGCCGCCCTCGCCATCTTCTTCGTCCTGGTGATGCGCCGCCGCAAGCGCGCGGCCTGGGTGGTCAACCTGCTCCTGTCCGCCCCGCTCTTCGCCCTCTACGTCCTCGCTCTCACCCAGCACGAGTACCGGGCCCACGCCTTCAACTGGGTCTCGGCCGCCGTCACCGGCCTCTTCGTGGCCGCGCTGCTGATCAGCCGCCGGGAGTTCAACGCGGTCGGCGACCCGTCGAACCCGAAGACGGCACTGGCGGTGGCGGCCGGCGGCATCCTGGTCACCGGCGGGCTGGGCACCCTCCTCGTGCACGCCACGAACAAGCTGCCCGGCGCCACCCTGCCCGACGAGATCGCCTACACCCTCCTGCGAGGCGTCAGCGTCGGTCCGCTCGCCGACCACGTCACCGCGGTCCACGCTCCCCGCTGGACCGACATCATCGTCAACGTCCTCCTCGCGGCCGCCTTCTGCCTGGTCCTGTACGCCGGGTTCCGCTCCCCGCGCGGCCGCCGCCTGCTCAGCGCGGAGGACGAGTCACGGCTGCGCGGCCTGCTGGACAAGCACGGCGCCCGCGACTCCCTCGGCTACTTCGCGCTGCGCCGCGACAAGATGGCGATCTTCTCCCCCACCGGGAAGTCCGCGGTCACCTACCGCGTCGTCGGCGGCGTCAGCCTCGCCTCCGGCGATCCGATCGGCGACCCGGAGGCGTGGCCCGGCGCGATCGACGCGTGGCTGACGGAGGCGCGGCGCCACGCGTGGACGCCGGCCGTCATGGGCGCGAGCGAGGAGGCGGGCACCGTCTACGCCCGGCACGGCCTGGACGCCCTGGAACTGGGCGACGAGGCGCTCGTCGACATCGCCGACTTCACCCTGGAGGGCCGCGCGATGCGCGTCGTCCGCCAGGCCCACAACCGGGTCCGCAGGGCCGGTTACACGGTCCGCATCCGCCGCCACGAGGACATTCCGGCCGACGAGATGGCCATGCTCATGGAACGGGCCGACCACTGGCGCGACGGCGCCACCGAACGCGGCTTCTCCATGGCCCTCGGCCGCCTCGGCGACCCTGCGGACGGCCGCTGCGTGATGCTGGAGTGCCGGGACGCGAACGACACCCCCCGCGCCCTCCTCAGCTTCGTCCCCTGGGGCGAGCAGGGCCTCTCCCTGGACCTGATGCGCCGCGACCGCGACTCCGAGAACGGCCTGATGGAGTTCATGGTCGTCGAACTCCTCCTCCGCGCCGCCGAGTTGCAGGTCGACCGGGTCTCCCTGAACTTCGCGATGTTCCGCTCGGTCTTCGAACGCGGCTCCCGCCTCGGCGCGGGCCCGGTCCTGCGCCTCTGGCACACCACCCTCACCTTCTTCTCCCGCTGGTGGCAGATCGAGTCCCTGTACCGCGCGAACGCGAAGTACCGCCCGGTGTGGGAGCCGCGCTACATCCTCTTCGCGAAGTCCAGCGACCTCCCGAGGATCGGATTGGCAAGTGCTCGGGCGGAGGGGTTCCTCACGGTTCCCTGGGGGTCTTGACACCGGGCATCAGTGACCGACGAACGGCGCACCACGATGTCGCCGGTCTCCCCTGGCGCCTGAAAACTGATCACCGGACACCCCTCACTGCTCCGGGTGGACTGTCTCGGCCTGACCGTTCATCACCCGTACCGCGATGTTGTACAGGGGTTTGTCGTCCGCGTCGTGACCGACCGGATGAACGCTGTTGACCGGAAGCGGTCGGCCGGGGCCCGCCCTGCGGGTTCAGCCTCGGGGTGTGCCGCCCGCGAGACCACCGCCCACCGTGAAGCCGATCACCGCGCCGCCGCCCTCCCGGCGGAAGGCGAAGGGGGCGCCGCCGTGGGCCATGGCCACCTCGCGGACGATGGAGAGGCCGAGGCCGGAGCCGGGCAGGGAGCGGGCGTCGGCGGCGCGGTAGAAGCGGTCGAAGATACGGATCAGGTCGCCTTCGGCGATACCGGGCCCGCGGTCGAGGACCTCGACGCGGACGGTGCCCGGCCGGGCGGGGCCGGTGACGCTGATCTCGATGGGCGCCTTGCCGTCCCGGTCGAACTTGGCCGCGTTCTCGACGAGGTTGGAGACGGCCCGCTGGAGCATCCCCGGGCGGCCGTCGGTGGTCGTGTCCCCGGCGACGCGCAGGACGATCTCGCGGCCGGTACGGCGCCGGGCCAGCCCCGCCACGTCCTCCGCGATGTCGGCCAGGTCCACGTGCTGCGGCGGCTCGCTGTCGGACTGCCCGGCGGCGAGGTCGACCAGCTCGTTGACCAGGTCGGTCAGCTCGCGCGCCTCCTGCCCGAGGTCGGCGACGAGCTCGTCACGGCTCGCGGGCGGGAGCTCGTCGATCCGGCGGAGCAGGGAGATGTTCGTACGGAGGGAGGTCAGCGGGGTGCGCAGCTCGTGGCCCGCGTCCTGGACCAGGCGCCGCTGGTCCTCCTCCGACTGCGCGAGCCGGCCGAGCATCCGGTCGAACGCGCGGCCCAGCCGGCCCACCTCGTCCAGTCCGGTCACCGGGACCTGGATGCCGAGCTGCCGGGTGCGGGCCACGTCCTCCGCCGCCGACGTCAGGATCACCAGCCGGCGGGTGATCCGCCTCGCCAGCCACCAGCCGAACAGCCCGGCGGCCACCACCACGGCCGACATCAGCAGCAGCGTCCGCTGCTGGAGCGCCTGCAGCAGGTCCTCGGTGTCGCTGAACTCCTGCGCCACCTGCACCGCGCCCCGGCCGCCGCCGAGCGCGACCGTGGCGATCCGGAACAGGTCCTCGCCGGCCGGGACGTCCTTGTGCTGGACCGTCTTCCCGGCCTGCGCGGCGGTGGCGGCCGCCCGGTCCGCCGCGGTGACGGGCAGCACCGGGCTGCCGCGGTCGACGATCTCGCCCTGTGCGCCGAGCACCTGGACGTCGGTGCGCGCGGGCCGGACCAGATCATGGCCGGGCTGGGAGGAGGAGAAGTCCTCCGGCGCCATCCTGTGCTGCTTGACCTCGTCCTGGACGTCGGAGACGACCTGCGTGAACACCGACTGCTGGTCGACGCGGACCAGCCGGGCGGCGGCGTTGTACGACAGGATGCCGACGACGATGGTGACGGCGGCCGTGACCGCCGCGAAGGAGACGACGAAGGTGGTGCGCAGGGAGACCAGGCCCGGCCGGCGCCGGGCCAGGACCCGCGTGAACCGCTCCAGCCGCTGGAGAGGGCCCACTCAGTCCTCCCGCAGCACGTAACCCACGCCACGGACGGTGTGGATCAGCTGCGGGGCGCCGGGCTCGTCGAGCTTGCGGCGCAGGTAGCCGACGTAGACGGCGAGGTTCTTGGAACCGGGGCCGAAGTCGTAACCCCAGATGCGGTCGTAGATCGTGGAGTGGTCGAGGACGATGCCCGCGTTGCGCGCGAGCAGCTCCAGCAGTTCGAACTCGGTGCGGGTCAGCTCCAGCTCGCGCCTGCCCCGCCAGGCCCGGCGGGCCTGGAGGTCCATCCGCAGTCCGGCCGCCTCGATCTGCCGGTCGGAGACCAGCGGCTCCCGGCCGGGCTCGACGGCCGTGGCAGCGCCGGGGGCGGTGGCGCTGCCGCCGCCGGTGGTCACCGGCAAGGTACGGCGCAGCAGTGCCCGCAGCCGGGCGAAGACCTCTTCGACGTCGAAGGGCTTGACGACGTAGTCGTCGGCGCCGGCGTCCAGGCCCGCGATCCGGTCGGCGGTCTCGACCAGCGCGGTCAGCATCAGGATCGGGGTGCGGTCCCCTTCCGCGCGCAGGACGCGGCAGACCTGGAGGCCGTCGATGCCGGGCATCATCACGTCGAGGAGGAGGACGTCGGGGGCGGTGCGGTGGGCGTGCGCCAGGGCTTCCACACCGTCCGCGACCGCCGTCACCTCATAACCCTCCAGGGTGAGGGCCCGCTCCAGGGCGTGGCGGATGGCGCGGTCGTCTTCGGCGAGCAGCACAGTCTGGGGCACGTCCCCAGTCTGCCAAGGCCTCCGGCGGTTCTGCCGTGGTGAGCGGGCCTACGATCACCCTTTTTACCTGCCTCTCACCGTCACAGAGGCAACCGGGCGCCGAGATCCGGCTGCGGGTGGGTGGAGCGCCGAAGAGTGCCGGGCGCGGACCGGTGGGGGCCGGCCGCGCCCACGCGGCGGAGCCGCGTATCGGATACAGCCCCGCGCCCCTTACGGGGCGCTCCGCCCGCCGCCTCTTCTCAGCCGCGGGCAGTCGTGCCGCTGGGGCGGCACGGGTGGGCGCTGGGGGTCCCCCCTCTGAGGGTCCCCCCTCTGAGGGAGGCACCCTGCGGGCGCCGGTAAGCGTCCCCACCCCCCGCCCCGGCCCACCTCAGCTCGCGGCCAACCTCGCCAGCTGCTCCGCGAAGGGGACCACCGGCAACTCCTCCGGCTTGCCCCGGCCGACCGAGCTCAGCCCCTGCATCAGCCCCGCCAGCTCCCCCGCCGCCCGCTCGACCCGGCTCTCCAGGCCCTCCGCGCCCCAGTCCTCCGACGCCGCGTACACCCCCGTCGGCACGACCACCGCCCGCAGGTACGCGAACATCGGCCGCAGCGCGTGCTCCAGCACCAGCGAGTGCCGTGCCGTACCGCCGGTCGCCGCGATCAGCACCGGCTTGCCCGCCAGCGCGTCCTTGTCGAGCACGTCGAAGAACGACTTGAACAGCCCGCTGTAGGAGGCCGTGAACACCGGGGTGACCGCGATCAGGCCGTCCGCCTCGGTCACCGCCTCCAGGGCCGCCGCGAGCCTGCGCCCGGGGAAACCGTTCGTGAAGTTGTGCGCGATCTCGACCGCGAGGTCACGCAGCTCCACCACCTCAAGCTCGACCTGGGCCTGCCGGCCCACGGCCGCTGCCAGCCGGTCCGCCAGCAGCCGCGTGGACGACGGCACGCTCAGCCCCGCCGAGACGACGACGAGCTTCATACCTCGGCCTCCTCCTTCTCCGTGGCCTTCTCCAGAGCCTTCTCCGCAGCCTTCTCCGCAGCCTTCTCCGCAGGGGCGGCGGCCAGCAGCGACGCGTGCGTCGGCGCCTCGGGAACGTCCGCCGGACGGCCCTTCGCGAACTCCTTGCGCAGGACGGGGACGACCTCCTCGCCGAGCATGTCGAGCTGCTCCAGGACCGTCTTCAGCGGCAGCCCCGCGTGGTCCATCAGGAACAGCTGGCGCTGGTAGTCGCCCGCGTACTCGCGGAAGCTCAGCGTCTTCTCGATCACCTGCTGCGGCGAGCCCACCGTCAGCGGGGTCTGGTCGGTGAAGTCCTCCAGGGAGGGCCCGTGCCCGTAGACCGGCGCGTTGTCGAAGTACGGCCGGAACTCACGCACCGCGTCCTGCGAGTTCTTCCGCATGAACACCTGGCCGCCGAGGCCGACGATCGCCTGCTCGGGCGTGCCGTGCCCGTAGTGCGCGAACCGCTTCCGGTAGAACTCGACCATCCGCTTGGTGTGGTCGGCGGGCCAGAAGATGTTGTTGTGGAAGAAGCCGTCGCCGTAGTAGGCGGCCTGCTCGGCTATCTCGGGCGAGCGGATCGAGCCGTGCCAGACGAACGGCGGCACGTCGTCCATCGGCCGCGGGGTGGAGGTGAAGCCCTGCAGCGGCGTGCGGAACTTGCCCTCCCAGTCGACGACGTCCTCGCGCCACAGCCGGCGCAGCAGGGCGTAGTTCTCGATGGCGAGGTTGATGCCCTCGCGGATGTCCTGCCCGAACCACGGGTAGACCGGCCCGGTGTTGCCGCGGCCCATCATCAGGTCCACCCGGCCGTCGGCCAGGTGCTGGAGCATCGCGAAGTCCTCGGCGATCTTCACCGGGTCGTTGGTGGTGATGAGGGTGGTGGAGGTGGAGAGGATCAGCTTCTCCGTCCGCGCGGCGACGTAGCCGAGCATGGTGGTCGGCGACGACGGCACGAACGGCGGGTTGTGGTGCTCACCGGTCGCGAAGACGTCCAGGCCGACCTCCTCGGCCTTCAGCGCGATCGCGACCATCGCCTTGATGCGCTCCCGCTCGCTCGGCGTCCGGCCCGTGGTGGGGTCCGGCGTGACGTCGCCGACCGTGAAGATCCCGAACTGCATGCTCGCTCACCCTCCAGGTTGTTTACGATTCAACTATACCTGCAGAACGAGACTCCACCACCACCTATTCCCCGACGTCCGACGCCCCCCTTCTGACTCCGCCGCGGTGTGCAAAGGGGCGCGTCAAGGCCCGGCCCGCCACCGGGGCCGTCGTACCGTTCGTGAACCGCCCCCTGCTCGGCTTCGCCGGACCGCACCGAGACCCCTGCCCGAAGTCGATCAGCGCGTGACCCGGCCCCCCTTCCCCGCCACCCCCGACATGAACGGTCAGCTCCGCGGCCGGCCAAAGGTCACCCGCACCACTGAGGCACGCCGCGCACCGCGCCCCTGCCGCCCCTGCGCCTGGGCAGGCCGCGACAACCGCGCCCCCTCCGAACGACCGGTCGACCGCACCCGGCTACCCCTACGCCCCCGACGACCATCGGCGCCACAAACGGCGCACCGGCGCCCCCGCCGCCCGTCAGAACGCGTACGGATCCCCCGTCGCCAGCACCAGCACCTGCTGCCTGTCGTTCGTACGGTCCTGGTCCACCGCGCCCCCGCCCCACACCACGTCCACCTTCAGCGTCACCTCCGCCGGCTGCTCCCGCAGCCGTACCGGAATCACCAGCTGCTCGCCGGGCGCCTCGACCGGCAGCGGTCCGGTGTCGCACACCACCTCCCGGTCGCCGGTGCGCGCGCATCCGCCCGGCAGCTGCTGCGTGTCCGCCAGCGCCGCCGACGACACCAGCCGCACGCCGGCGCCCGTCACGGCGTCCGGTCCGTGGTTGCGCGGGGCCACCCGGACCTCCACCAGGTCCCCGCTCAGCACGGCGGACCCGTGTACCTCAAGGTCTGCGTCCCCGGCCCAGGCCGTACCGCCGCCGCCCACGACCAGCACTCCCACCGCCACCGCGCCGGCCACCGCCGGCCCACCACGACGCATCGCCATGCCACCCGTCCCGTCCGTCCCTGCATCCCGGCCGTCTCCGGCATTCGTACGGATGTATGCCACTCCAGCCCCGCCACAGGCGCCCCCCATCAGGTGACACCCGCCCGGCGTGCCACGCTGCAGGCATGCTGATCCTCCGCTCCGCCGCGCTGTTCGTCGTCGCCGCGTTCTTCGAGATCGGCGGCGCCTGGCTGGTCTGGCAGGGCGTGCGCGAGCACCGCGGCTGGCTCTGGGTGGCCGGCGGCATCCTCTCCCTCGGCGCCTACGGCTTCGTCGCCACCTTCCAGCCCGACGCCCACTTCGGCCGCATCCTGGCGGCGTACGGCGGCATCTTCGTGGCCGGCTCGATCCTGTGGGGCGTGGTGGCGGACGGCTACCGCCCGGACCGCTGGGACCTCACGGGGGCGGCGGTGTGCCTGGCCGGAATGGCCCTGATCATGTGGGCCCCGAGAAACTGAACCCAGACTCCCCACTCGATGCGCAGCACCCCGTCAGGAGCGCGGGGCTGTATCCGATATGCGGCTCCGCCGCGCGGGCGCGAACGACCCCCACCGGCCGCCGGCCGCCCCGCCCCCACCACGGCGCCTAGACTCTCCAAGGCAACCCGCACCAGCACACCCCGCCGAGGAGCAACCCATGCCTCCCTCCCGCATAGCGGTAGTCACCGGCGCCAGCAGCGGCATCGGCGCCGCCACGGCCCGACGGCTCGCCGAGGCCGGCTACCGCGTGGTCCTCACCGCCCGCCGCGAGGACCGCATCGAGGCGCTGGCCAAGGAGATCAACGAGGCGGGCCACCAGGCCACCGCCTACCCGCTGGACGTGACGGACCGCGCGGCCGTCGACGAGTTCGCGACCGCCTTCCAGACCGTCGCCGTCCTCGTGAACAACGCCGGCGGAGCCCTCGGCGCCGACCCGGTGGCCACCGGCGACCCGGCCGACTGGCGCACGATGTACGAGACGAACGTCATCGGCACCCTGAACCTCACCCAGGCCCTGCTCCCCAAGCTGGAGGCGAGCGGCGACGGCACGGTGGTCGTGGTCTCCTCCACCGCCGGCCACGGCACCTACGAGGGCGGCGCCGGCTATGTCGCCGCCAAGCACGGCGCGCACGTCCTCGCCGAGACCCTCCGCCTGGAGATCGTCGGCCGGCCGGTCCGGGTCATCGAGATCGCCCCCGGCATGGTCAGGACGGACGAGTTCGCGCTGACCCGCTTCGGCGGCGACGAGGAGAAGGCGGCCAAGGTCTACCAGGGCGTCGCCGAGCCCCTGACCGCGGACGACGTGGCGGACACCATCGCCTGGACGGTGACCCGCCCCAGCCACGTCAACATCGACCTCCTGGTCGTCCGCCCCCGCGCCCAGGCCTCCAACACCAAGGTCCACCGGGAGCTGTGATGCCGGAGGAGGACGCCGCGAAAGCTCTGGAGACGGAGCTGGAGAAGTCCCGCCTGGCGCAGGAGACGAGGAACGAACGCCAGGTCTGGTACTTCCTGGGCTACTTCCTCTTCGGCATCCACGTCATCGCCTTCGTGATGATCTACGCGGTACGGCACGCGAAGTGACCCTTCGCGTGCCCCCGTCTCAGCCCTTCACGCAGACAACCTGCTTCAGCTTCGCGACGACCTCCACCAAGTCGCGCTGCTGGTCGATGACCTGGTCGATCGACTTGTAGGCGCCGGGGATCTCGTCCACGACACCGGAGTCCTTGCGGCACTCCACGCCCCGGGTCTGGTCCTCCAGGTCCTTGGTCGAGAAACGGCGCTTGGCCGCGTTCCGGCTCATGCGCCGACCCGCGCCGTGCGAAGCCGAGTTGAAGGCCTTCTCGTTTCCGAGACCCTTCACGATGTACGAACCGGTGCCCATGGAGCCCGGGATGATCCCGTAGTCCCCGGAGCCGGCCCGGATCGCGCCCTTGCGGGTCACGAGGAGGTCCATGCCCTCGTACCGCTCCTCCGCCACGTAGTTGTGGTGACAGGAGATCTCCGGCTCGAAGACCGGCTTCGCCTTCTTGAACTCCTTGCGGATCACGTCCTTCAGGAGCGCCATCATCAGCGTGCGGTTGTACTTCGCGTACTCCTGCGCCCAGAACAGGTCGTTGCGGTACGCCGCCATCTGCGGGGTGTCCGCGACGAAGACGGCGAGGTCCCTGTCGACCAGCCCCTGGTTGTGCGGGAGCTTCTGGGCCACACCGATGTGGTGCTCTGCGAGTTCCTTGCCGATGTTGCGGGAGCCGGAGTGCAGCATCAGCCACACAGAGCCGGTCGTGTCCGTGCAGACTTCGACGAAGTGGTTGCCGGACCCGAGCGTTCCCATCTGCTGATGCGCCCGCTCCTGACGGAACTTCACCGCATCCGCGACCCCGTCGAACCGCCCCCAGAACTCCCCCCACCCGGCCGTGGCCAGTCCATGGAAGTCCCCCGGCTCCACGGGTTCCGCGTGCATCCCCCGGCCCACCGGAATCGCCGCCTCGATCTTCGACCGCAGCCGCGACAGGTCCCCGGGCAGGTCGTTGGCCGTGAGCGACGTCCTCACCGCGGACATCCCGCACCCGATGTCGACCCCGACCGCCGCCGGGCAGACCGCACCGCTCATGGCGATGACCGACCCGACCGTCGCACCCTTCCCGTAGTGGACGTCCGGCATGACCGCCAGGCCCTTGATCCACGGCAGGGTCGCGACGTTGCGCAGCTGCTGGAGTGCCACGTCCTCGACCGTCGCCGGGTCGGTCCACATCCGGATCGGCACCTTCGCGCCCGGCATCTCCACGTACGACATGTCTTCCTCATTCCCCCGGGAACAGCGCATCAAAAAGGACAAAAAGCCTTAAATCAAACAAAACGCAAATACGGCGCCAGAGATCCACGAACCAGACAAGGGACCGGCGTTCACGGCAGTGCGTGCGGTAGACATTGTCTCCAGCGGGCGCCCCACTGCGGCAAGCGATTAACCAGCGGGGACGCTGGAGCAGGACCGAGCGGACCAGTGAACGGAAGGAGCCTGACCGTGCAGCGGAAGGCGTACGTAACCGGCATCGCCGCCCTTCTCGCGGCCCTGCTGGCCGGCTGCACGAGCGGTTCCAGCGGTGGCGACGACACCAGCGACAAGAACGCGGACACCGGCACCTCCACCGTCGCCGCGCAGCCCGGCAAGTACCGCACTCTCCCGGAGGCCTGCGGCGCGGTCAGCCACGACACCCTCGACTCCCTGCTCCCCGGCATCGCCCAGATCACCGACGAGGAGCAGCGCGAGAAGGCGTACGAGGGCGAGGCCACGCTCACCTACGACACCGATCGCAAGGTCGGCTGCCACTGGAAGATCGAGTCCACCGACGCCACGGACCGGCTGTCCGTCGACTTCGAGCGCGTGGTGTCGTACGACAACGCGGTCAGCGACGACAGCGAGGCGCAGACGATCTACACGCAGCTGGAGTCGGCGGCCGACATCCCCGAGTCCGCGCCCCCGAGCCCCGCCGAGACGGAGTCGCCGTCGGCGTCGGAGTCGGAGTCGGCGACGGCCTCACCGTCACCGTCCGCGTCCACCTCCACCTCCGCCTCCGGATCCGCCGACCCGTCCTCCTCTGCTTCCTCCACCTCCACCTCCACCTCCACCTCCTCCGCCTCTCCCTCCACCACTCCGGCCGGTCTCCAGCCCCGTACTCTCTCCGACCTCGGCGACGAGGCGTATCTCGACGACCAGCTCAGCGGCTCCGGTTCGACGGCCGAGCAGCGGACGGTGACTGTGGTGTTCCGCACGTCCAACGTCGTCGTGACCATCGTGTACGAGGAGCAGCCGATGGCCACCGGTACGGTTCCGGACAGCAAGGAAATGCAGGACAGCGCGCAGAATCTGGCCGCCCAACTGGCCGAGGCCCTCAACGGCTGAGGCCCCCGGCACGCCTTCCGCACCCCGCCCGCAAAGCCCGCGAACCGAAACCGCACAGCTTCCTCACCGCGTACCGTGGCCCCTCGGACCCGATCCGACCGCAGGAACCCCGAACGTATGAGTGAAGGAACCATGCAGCGAGTAGCAGTCCAGCGAGACGACCAGCGTGCCCGGAACGAGCGGAACGTACAGCGGCGGGCAGGGCGCCTGCGCCGCGGCCTCGTCTGCGCGACCGCCGTCCCCGCCGTGGCGCTGTTCGCGGCGGCCTGCTCCTCGGACTCGGACAGCGGGGCGCAGCAGACGGGCGGCGCCTCGAACTCCGTCACCGCTCCGGGCGGCTCGGCGGCCCCTTCCGCCACCGTGCAGGCGGCCAAGTACCAGAAGCTGCCCGAGCCGTGCGCGGTGCTGTCGAAGAAGACGCTCACCGCGCTCGTGCCGAAGGGCGTGAAGTCGGGCAAGGAGGGCACGTCGAACGACGTGGCCACGCGGGGCAGCTGCTCCTGGAGCAGCCTGGACAACAACGGTGTGAAGGGTTCTCAGTTCCGCTGGCTCAACATCTCCTTCCTCCGCTTCGACTCGGATGCCGGCCGCGGCTCCGGCGACCAGCAGGCCCAGGCGTACTACACGAGCCAGGTGCAGGAGGCCCGGTCCGTGGCCGGCGCCAAGAACACCAAGTCGGTGCCGGTGTCGGGGGAGGGCGACCAGGCGACGGCCGTGCGCTACGACCTGAAGAAGAAGGAGGGGTCCTTCAAGCAGCAGACGGTCGTGGCACGCGTCGCGAACGTCGTCGTCACCGTCGACTACAACGGCGCGGGTCTCGCGGGTGAGAAAACTCCGGACGCGGACACCCTGACGAAGGCGGCGGAGAACGCGGCCGCGGAGGCGGTGGCGTCGGTCTCGACCGCCAACGGCTCGGGTGCGGCGCCGAGTTCACCTGCCGCGACGCCCTCGCAGTCGGCCTCCAAGTCGGCCTCGCCCTCCGCTTCGCCGTCCAAGTCGTCAGCCAAGAAGAGCTGACCGGCCGTACGTGCGCCGCACTGATGTGCCACCCTGTTGCGCGCAACAACACGCAAGGGGAGGGGAGTACCGGTGGCCGCGCCAATGCAGCTGACCCGGATGCACCGCGTTCTCATCGGCGTGGTCGTGACCGGCGCGATGATCATCGCCGGCATCGGCTTCGCCGGTTCGTACGCGGCCGTCCGTGAGCTGGCCATCAAGAAGGGCTTCGGGAACTTCTCCTATGTGTTCCCGATCGGCATCGACGCGGGCATCTGCGTCCTGCTCGCCCTGGACCTGCTGCTGACCTGGATCCGCATCCCCTTCCCGCTGCTGCGGCAGACGGCCTGGCTGCTGACCGTCGCGACGATCGCCTTCAACGGCGCGGCGGCCTGGCCGGACCCGCTGGGTGTGGGCATGCACGCGGTGATCCCGGTCCTGTTCGTCGTGGCCGTCGAAGCCGCCCGCCACGCGATCGGCCGGATCGCCGACATCACGGCGGACAAGCACATGGAGGGAGTCCGCCTCACCCGCTGGCTGCTCTCCCCGGTCCCGACCTTCCTTCTCTGGCGCCGGATGAAGCTGTGGGAGCTGCGCTCCTACGACCAGGTCATCAAGCTGGAGCAGGAACGTCTCGTCTACCAGGCGAGGCTGCGTTCCCGTTTCGGCCGGGCCTGGCGCAGGAAGGCTCCCGTGGAGTCCCTGATGCCCCTGCGGCTCGCCAAGTACGGCGTCCCCCTGGCGGACACGGCCCCGGAGGGCCTGGCGGCGGCGGGCATCGACCTTCCGGCACTGCTGCCGCCACCCTCCATGGCCGTGGGCAGTCGTGCCGCTGCGGCGGCGCCCGTCCCGCAGCAGGCGGCGCCTCTCAGCGAGCAGCGCCCCCAACTCGCCCCCGGCCCCGACGAGGGGCAGCTGGAGACCCCGGCCAGGCGGCCCGAGCCGGAACCCGATGCGAACGTCAACCCCTGGTTGCACTCCCGGGACCCTCAGCAGATCGAGTACCACGGCGACTACGACCCGACGTACGAGCCCCAGTACACCGAGGAGCAGTACGCGGCCTGGCAGTACCAGCAGGAGCAGGAGCAGTACCAGCGGCAGCAGGAGCAGTACGACCGGCTCCGGTTCCAGCAGCAGTTCCCGGCGGACCAGTTCCCCCCGGAGCAGCAGCCCGTCCCGGCGGAGTCCCCGTCGGAGACGACCGGCAGCTTCCCCATCCCGTCCGGCCCGGGCCGCACCCGCGAGCTGGGCGAGGGCGGGGGCCCGCCGGAGCCGACCGAGGAGGACTTCTACCTGGTCTTCAAGAAGTCGATAGACGGCAGCTACCCCACCTCCGGTCAGCTCAGGGACGACGTGGAGGCGACCTACGGCATCACGCTCGCGCAGCGCGACGCGGACCGCATGGTCAACCGCTTCACCAACCGCCACACGGCGGAGCTCCAGGAAGACCACATCGCGTAAGTGACGCAGGCACATGGCACGCAGAAGGGGGCCCTCCGCGAGGAGGGCCCCCTTCTGCGTATCAGCGCTACGCCCCGAGCAGGGCCCGCACCCGCTCCTGCCCGACGGCAAGGAGCAGCGTGGGCAGCCGCGGTCCCGTGTCCCGCCCGACCAGCAGGTGGTACAGCAGCGCGAAGAACGAACGCTGGGCGGTCTTGATCTCCGGCGGCAGTTCCTTCGGCGTCGCGTCCGCGGAGAACCCGGCCTGCACCTTGGGCACGCCGTAGACGAGGTGGGTCAGCCCGTCCAGCGACCAGTGCTCGGCAAGCCCGTCGAGCAGCAGTCGGACCGACTGCAGGGACGCCTCGTCGAGCGACTTCAGCAGCTCGGCGTCCGGCTCCTCGCGGACGATGGTCCGCTGGTCGGCCGGCACCTGGGTGTTGATCCAGGCCTCGGCCTTGTCGAGCCGGGGCCGCACCTCGTCCAGCGAGCCCAGCGGCTGCTCCGGGTCCAGCTCGCTCAGGATGCGCAGCGCCTGGTCCGCGTGCCCGGCGGTGATGTCGGCGACGGAGGCGAGAGTCCGGTACGGCAGCGGCCGCGGCGTCCGGGGCAGCTCGCCGCCGGCCGTACGGACGGCACGCGAGTGCGCGGCGATGTCGCCGGGCAGTGCGGACCCCTCGGCCACCTTGCCGTCCAGCTTGTCCCACTCGTCGTAGAGACGCTGGATCTCCTGGTCGAAGGCGATCTTGAAGGACTGGTTGGGCCTGCGCCGGGCGTACAGCCAGCGCAGGAGCTGCGGCTCCATGATCTTCAGCGCGTCGGCGGGCGTGGGCACGCCACCGCGCGAGGAGGACATCTTCGCCATCCCGCTGATGCCCACGAAGGCGTACATGGGCCCGATGGGCCGCTTCCCGCCGAAGATCCCGACGATCTGCCCGCCGACCTGGAAGCTCGACCCCGGGGAGGAGTGGTCGACCCCGCTCGGCTCGAAGACGACGCCCTCGTAGGCCCAGCGCATCGGCCAGTCGACCTTCCAGACCAGCTTGCCGCGGTTGAACTCGCTGAGCCGGACCGTCTCGGAGAACCCGCACTCGGTGCAGGTGTACGTCAGCTCGGTGCTGTCGTCGTCGTACGCCGTGACGGTCGTCAGGTCCTTGCCGCAGCCGCCGCAGTACGGCTTGTACGGGAAGTACCCGGCGGAGCCGGACGACCCGTCGTCCTCGCTCGCCGCGCCCGAGCCCTCCTCGGCCTCCAGCTCGGCCTCGTCCACGGCCTTCTGCTGGGGCTTCTTGCCGGTCTTCGGCTTGGTCCGGTACTGGGCGAGGACGGCGTCGATGTCGCCGCGGTGCTTCATGGCGTGCAGGACCTGCTCGCGGTACACCCCGGAGGTGTACTGCGCGGTCTGGCTGATCCCGTCGAACTCGACGCCGAGCTCGGCCAGCGACTCGACCATCGCGGCCTTGAAGTGCTCGGCCCAGTTCGGGTACGCGGAGCCCTTCGGGGCGGGCACGGAGGTGAGCGGCCTGCCGATGTGCTCCGCCCAGGAGTCGTCGACGCCGGCGATGCCCTGGGGCACCTTGCGGTAGCGGTCGTAGTCGTCCCACGAGATCAGGTGCCGGACCTGGTACCCACGCCGCCGGATCTCGTCGGCGACCAGGTGCGGGGTCATGACCTCGCGGAGGTTGCCGAGGTGGATGGGGCCCGAGGGCGAGAGTCCGGACGCGACGACGACCGGTTTGCCCGGGGCCCGACGCTCCGACTCCTCGATGACCTCATCCGCGAAACGGGAGACCCAGTCGGTGGTCTCGGTGCTCTGAGCCACGTCGGCACGTCCTTCTTTCTGACACGGGGCAGCCGGTACGGTCGCACGGCTGGCGGCTCCATTGTCCCAGGGACCACCCCTTCCATGAAAACGCCATAACACAAGAGCCCCGTAAGGGCCCCGAGGTTGCCCCTGTCCGGCGACGCAGCCGCCGCCTGGGGCGGCGCAGCCGCCGCCTGGGGGCGCGGGGAACTGCGCGACCAGCCCCCACGGCGCCGCACCCGGCCGCTCATCGCACACCACCCGAGCTCGTAGCCGCAAAAACCCCTTTACCCCCCGTGAAATACTGGACCCGTCTACCACGCCCCCCGAGGAGAACGGCTCCCACCCCATGGCCCCGGTCACGTCCCTCAGCGACTCCGTCAACCAGCAGCTCACCGACGCCCTCTCGGCAACCCTGCCGGAGGCCTCCGTCGATCCGCTGCTGCGACGCAGCGACCGGGCCGACTACCAGGCGAACGGCATCCTCGCCCTCGCCAAGAAGGCCAAGGCGAACCCGCGGGAGCTGGCGACGCAGGTCGTCTCCCGGATCACCACCGGCGCGGACCTGATCCAGGACGTCGAGGTCTCCGGCCCCGGCTTCCTCAACATCACCCTCTCCGACAGGGCGATCACCGAGAACCTGGCCGCGCGGTACGCGGACGGCGACCGGCTCGGCGTACCCGCGAAGGCGGACCCGGGCATCACGGTCATCGACTACGCCCAGCCGAACGTGGCGAAGGAGATGCACGTCGGCCACCTGCGCTCCGCGGTGATCGGCGACGCCCTGCGCGGCATGCTCGACTTCACCGGCGAGCGGACGATCGGCCGGCACCACATCGGCGACTGGGGCACCCAGTTCGGCATGCTCATCCAGTACCTGATCGAGAACCCGGACGAGCTGTCCGCGGAGACCGACACGGACGGCGAGCAGGCCATGTCGAACCTGAACCGGGTCTACAAGGCGTCCCGGGCGGTCTTCGACGCGGACGAGGAGTTCAAGGAGCGGGCCCGGAAGCGGGTGGTCGCCCTCCAGTCCGGCGACAAGGAGACCCTCGACCTGTGGCAGCGGTTCGTGGACGAGTCGAAGGTCTACTTCTACTCGGTCTTCGAGAAGCTGGACATGGAGATCCGGGACGACGAGATCGTGGGCGAGTCGGCGTACAACGACGGCATGCCCGAGACCGCCCGGCTCCTGGAGGAGATGGGCGTAGCGGTCCGCTCCGAAGGCGCACTCGTGGTCTTCTTCGACGACATCCGGGGCAAGGACGACCAGCCGGTCCCGCTGATCGTGCAGAAGGCCGACGGCGGCTTCGGCTACGCGGCCTCCGACCTGACCGCGATCCGCAACCGGGTCCAGGACCTGCACGCCGCGTCCCTGATCTACGTCGTGGACGTGCGTCAGTCCCTGCACTTCAAGATGGTCTTCGAGGCGGCCCGCCGCGCCGGCTGGCTCACCGACGACGTCACCGCGCACAACATGGGCTACGGCACGGTGCTGGGCGCGGACGGCAAGCCGTTCAAGACGCGTGAGGGCGAGACCGTACGGCTGGAGGACCTGCTGGACGAGGCGGTGCAGCGGGCCGCCGAGGTCGTCCGGGAGAAGGCGCAGGACCTGACCGAGGACGAGATCAAGGAGCGGGCCCAGCAGGTCGGCATCGGTGCCGTGAAGTACGCGGACCTGTCGACTTCGCCCAGCCGGGACTACAAGTTCGACCTGGACCAGATGGTCTCGCTGAACGGCGACACCTCCGTCTACCTCCAGTACGCGTACGCCCGTATCCAGTCGATCCTCCGCAAGGCGGGAGGGGTACGGCCCGCCGCGCACCCGGAGCTGGAACTGCACGCGGCGGAGCGGGCGTTGGGCCTGCACCTGGACGCCTTCGGCGACACCGTCTTCGAGGCGGCCGCGGAGTACGCCCCGCACAAGCTGGCCGCGTACCTGTACCAGCTGGCGTCCCTGTACACGTCGTTCTACGACAAGTGCCCGGTCCTGAAGGCCGACACCCCGGAGCAGGTGGAGAACCGCCTCCTGCTGTGCGACCTGACGGCCCGCACCCTCCACCAGGGCATGGCCCTGCTGGGCATCAGGACGCCCGAGCGCCTCTGACCGGTCCGTGATCGGGACCGGGCCGCTTCCTGCCGCCCGGTCCTGCTCAGGCGCCGGCGCCGCCGTCGACCGGGACGATCGCGCCGGTCACGTACGAGGCACGGTCGCTGAGCAGCCAGGCGGCCGCCTCGGCGATCTCCCGGGGCTCGCCCATCCGGCCCAGCGGGATCCTCGCGCTCATCCCCTCCTTGATGCCGGGAGTCGCCGCTTCCCATTCGTCGATCATTTCGGTGGCGGTGCCGCCGGGGGTGATGCCGTTCACCCGGATGCCGGCGGGGGCCAGGTCGACCGCGGCGGTCTCGGTGAGGCTGTTGAGCGCGCGCTTCATGGCCCCGTAGGCGGGCAGGCTGGGATTGGCACGGCGGCTGCCGATGCTGGAGGTGTTGACGATGGCCCCGCCGCCGCCCCTCCGCATGAGTGCGGCCTCGGCGTTCATGGCGGTCCAGTGAGCGCGGAAGTTCACGGTGAACTGCCTGTCGATGTCCTCGTCGCTGGTGGCGTCGAACGGGCCGGGCCGCTGGATCACCGCGCCGTTGTTGAAGGCGCCGTCCAGGCGGCCGTGCAGTTCCTCGACCCGGTCGACGGCGGCGCGGATGCTCGCGCTGTCGGCGAGGTCCAGAGTGACCGCGTCGGCGGTGCCGCCGTCGGCACGGATCTCCTTCACGATCCGCTCCAGGGCGCCGGTGCTGCGGGCGGCGAGCACGACGGCGGCGCCCTCGGCGGCGAAGAGCCGGGCCGCGGCCTCGCCGATGCCGCGGCTGGCGCCGGTGATGAACATGACCTTGCCGGTGAGCAGGCCGACAGGTGCAATGTCAGTGGTGTTCGTGTGGTTCGTCATGCCAGACAGCCTCCGGCCGCACGCGGACCGGATACAGGCACAGGCTGTACCAGGATCCGCCGCCGCGCCGCGCGCACACTGGCCGTATGGACAAACAGGAGCTCGGGGCGTTCCTCCGCAGCCGCCGCGAGCGGCTCCGCCCCCAGGACGTCGGCCTCCCCCGCGGCCCACGACGGCGCACCCCTGGTCTGCGCCGCGAGGAAGTGGCGGTCCTCGCGCACATCTCCACCGAGTACTACATCCGCCTGGAGCAGGGCAGGGCGCCCCGCCCCTCGGGCGACGTCCTGGCCGCGATCGCGGGAGCGCTGCGGCTCACCGACGCGGAGTCCGACCACCTCCACGTCCTGGCGGGCACCGCGCCGAACCGGACCGGAGTGCACCGGCGCGACGTCCGCCCCAGCATCCTCGCGCTCCTGGAGCGGCTGCCGCAGACCGCCGGCTTCGTGATGTCCGCCGCGTGCGAGGTCCTCGCCTGGAACGACCTCGCCGCCGCGCTCATGGAGGACTTCGCCCCGCTCACCCCCGCGGACCGCAATCTCGCCCGCCGGGCCTTCCCCGGACCACAGCACACCGACGGGACCCTCTACGGAGTCTCGGACGCCGCCGACTTCCGGCTGAGCGTCGTGACCCAGCTCCGCACCACCCTCGCCCGCTACCCCACCGATCCCGCGGTGACCGGCCTCGTCGAGGAACTCCGCGCCACCAGCCCCGACTTCGCCCGGCTCTGGGAACAACACGACGTACAGGCGGCGCCGATGCTCACCAAGACCTTCCACCACCCGGCCGTCGGCGAGGTCACCGTCGACTGCGACACCCTCGCCCTCACCGACTGCGACCAGCACCTCGTGCTCTACACCGCCCCGCCGGGATCCCCCGGCGCCGAGGCCCTGGCCCTGCTGAACGTCCTGGGAGCAGGAGCCAGCCACTACCTGCCCTAGCGCCCGCACCCGTCCCGACCGAGCGCTCGAACTCGGCCCACACCACCTTGCCGAGCGCCCGCTCCGCCCACCCCCGATTGCCGGCGAGCGCCGCGACCAGCAGCAGCCCGCAGGAGAGCATTCGTGGCCAGCTCGCTCACCGGTCCCGCCTTCACCGCCTCTGTGGGACAACCGCGTCCGGCGTTGTCAGTGCCGCCCCTTACAGTTCACTGCCATGGCGACTCTTCCCAACCCGCTGCCCAAGCTGGCGACCGACCCGAGTGGTCGGTCCCTGGGGCTTCAACTCCCGCCCGGGACGCTGCTCGACGACACGCTCGACGGCCCGTGGCACGAGCCGTTGCTGTGGTACGCCGGGCAGCCCGCCGGGCCCGGGACGTGGACCGCGCTGGGCGCGCCGGCCGCCCGCGCGGGGCTGCTGCCGGTGCTCATCGACGTGTCCGAGGTCGACGACTGGGACTTCGCTCCCGGTGAGACGTCGTACCCGGGGGATCACGAAGCCGACGAGGTGCTGGAGGACTTCTGGGAGGAGGACGCGCCGGACGGCGAGGAGTGGCCGGGGCTCGCCGCCGCCCCGGCGCTGATAGCCGACCCCGACGCGCGGGCGGCCGATGTCGCCGACGCGCTGAGCCAGGGGCGGCCCTGGCTCAAGGAGCCGCATCTGGCGCTGGTGTCCGCCCGGCGCAGCGCGGACATACCTGCGGCCATCGGCTGGAGCGGCCCGGTGAACTACGAGGAGGACGTGGCCCGGCTGTGCGCGGTGCTGCGCTCCTGGGAGGACCGCTTCGGCATCCGGGTGGTGGCCCTCGGCTTCGACCACCTCGCGCTCTCCGTCGCCGCCCCGCCCGCCGACCTCGACGAGGCGGAGGCGGTCGCCGCCGAGCACTTCGCGTTCTGCCCGTACACCGTACTGCCCGGCGCCGACGACACCCTCTCGTCGTACGCCGAGCAACTGGTCGGCGAACGGCTGTGGCACTTCTGGTGGGACTGAGACGAAGTCCACTGCGGTTCGGCAGCGCCCCGAAGGGGCGCGGGGAACTGCGCGACCAGCCACGACAGCGCCGCAGACGATCGACGGCACATCGCAGCGCTTCCAGCAGAGTGCTCAGCCGCCCAGCCCCTTCGCCAGCCTGCGCAGCCCCTCCCCGATCTCCTCCGGTGTCTGCGTCACGAAGCACAGGCGCAGGGTCGAGCGGTCCGGGTCGGCGGCGTAGAACGGCTCGCCGGGGACGTAGGCGACGTTGTGGTCCACCGCCCGGCGGAGCAGCGCGGTGGTGTCGTACGGCTCCGGGAGCCGGGCCCAGAGGAACATGCCGCCCTCGGGCCGGTCCCAGGCGGAGCCGGCCGGGAGGGCGTCGGCCAGTCCGGCGAGCATGGCGTCCCGGCGTTCGCCGTACACCGCGCGCACCTTGGCGACATGGGCGTCCAGGACATCCAGGTAGCGGGCCGCGGCAAGCTGGTTGAGGGTCGGGGTGTGCAGGTCGGCGGCTTGTTTGGCGACCGCGCAGGCGCGCCGCAGGGCGTCCGGGGCGCGGAGCCAGCCGAGGCGCAGGCCGGGGGCCATGACCTTGGAGAGGGAGCCGAGCAGGACCGTCCGGTCCTCGGCGCCGGGGAAGGAGGCGATCCAGGGGACGTGGTCGCCGTCGTAGCGCAGTTCGCCGTAGGGGTCGTCCTCGACGATCCACAGGCCGTGCCGGGCGGCGGCCGTGGCGAGGGCGGCGCGGCGGGCGGCGGGCATGGTGCGGCCGGTGGGGTTCTGGAAGGTCGGGACGAGGTAGAGGAGTTTGGGCCGCTCGGCGCGGATCAGCTCCTCCAGGGCGGCGGGGTCCACGCCGTCCGCGTCGCAGGGCACTGGCAGCACCCGCGCTCCGGCCAGCCCGAACACCTGAAGTGCGGCCAGGTAGCAGGGGCTTTCGACGAGGATCGTGTCCCCGGGGTCGATGAGCGCGCTCGCGAGAAGGGAGAGCGCCTGCTGGGAGCCGGTGGTGACGAGCAGGTCGGCGGGGTCGGTGGGCAGGCCCCGCCCGGAGACGCGCGCCGCCAGCCGCTGCCGCAGGGCCGGCTCGCCCTCGGTCGTCGAGTACTGCAACGCCCGCTCCGGCTCCTCCTCCAGCACCGCGCGGAAGGCGGCGGCGATGCCCTCCCGGTCGAAAAGTTCGGGGGCGGGCAGCCCGCCCGCGAAGTTGATGACCTCGGGGCGGGCGGTCACCGCGAGTATCTCCCGCACGGGCGATCCGCCGACGGCGCGGGCCCGGGCCGCGAGCGGGGGCAGCGGGGCGGCGGGGGCAGTGCTGAGGGTCATGGACGGCTCCTTGGGCTGATCCTCGTCTTGGCGGGAGCGTAGAGAAGTACGTGCCGCCTACACCGGTAATTCCGCGATCCGGACGGACGGTGCGGGGTCTGACGTCGACCGCCGCGGGGTCGCCGCAGCACCGACGCAGCACCGACGCAGCACCGACGCGGAGTCGCCGCAGCACCGACGCAGGGTCGGCGCGGCGTCGCCGCAGGGTCGCCAGCCCCTGCCGCCGGGCCCTGTCGCCAGGCCGGACCGTCCCGTGCCGTCGTCCCACGGGATGGGATCCGCACAGGTCACAGGGGTGGACCGGGACCAGGCGTCCCGGATCTCCTGACAGGTCTGGTGGGACGGGCGGGCCCGCCCGCAGGCTGAGGGCACCTCAAGACCGTCGCACCCCGCCCCCGCCCCCTTCCCCCACCGCCGCCGACCGCGCCGAGATCGTCAAGGGAGCCCTCGTATGTCCGTCACGCACCGCACCCCGGCCGCCGGCCGCCGCCGTCTCCTGGCGGCGGCCGCCCTGGCGCTGGTCGCCGCGACCGTGCTCAGCGGGTGCCGGGACGGCGAGGGCGTACGCGACGAGGGCCCCTCCGCCGCCCGTTCCCAGCCCGCCGCCGGACCGGCCGGTGGCACGGCTCAGGCCTTGACGCCGACGCCCGCGTAGACGTTGATGTCGGCGTCGGTGACGTCGTTGATGCCGGCGTACCGGACCTTCTCGATGTCGTCGAGGGACTCCAGGTAGGCGGCCTCCGGCTGCTCGGGGACCGGGGCCGCGTTGTCCGCGTGCCAGTGGTGGACGGGGACCACACCCGGGTCGGCCTGCTCCAGACCGTTCTCCGTGAAGAAGCGCTCGACCTCGGCCCGGGAACGCAGCACGAAGGTGAAGCCCCGCTCGGTGTAGGTCCGCTGGACCGCGCGGACGTTCTCCGGGTTGAGGTCCTCGGTGAGGTGGCTGAGCACCAGCCGGCTGCCCGACGGCAGGGCGTCGAGGAGCTCGCGCACGATCGGGTACGCCTGCTCGTCCTCCACGAAGTGCAGGATCGCGACCAGGCACAGGGCGACGGGCCGGTCGAAGTCCAGTGTCTTCGCGGCCTGTTCGAGGATCTCCGCCGGGTTCATGAAGTCGGCGTCGATGTAGTCGGTGCGGCCCTCGGGCCCGCTGGTGAGCAGGGCGCGGGCGTGGGCGAGGACGACCGGGTCGTTGTCGACGTAGACGACCCGCGAGTCGGGGCTGATCCGCTGGGCGATCTGGTGGACGTTCTGCGCGGTGGGCAGACCGCTGCCGATGTCGAGGAACTGGCGGATGCCGTCCCCGCCGACGAGTCTGGTCACCGCCCTGCGCAGGAAGTCGCGGTTGTGCCGGACATCGAGGTAGCCGCGAGGGTTGGCGGCGAGCGCGGCCGCCGCGGCGGCGCGGTCCACGGGGTAGTGGTCCTTGCCGCAGAGGAAGACGTCGTACACCCGGGCCGGGTGGGCCCTGGTGTTGTCGATCCTCCTGCGCGACTCGGCGGGGTCCTGGCTGAGGGCGTCACCGGACATCGGCGTCTCCTGGACGGTCGGCGGAGGAAGAGCGGCGGAAGTCGTCCTCAAACGATCAACCACCGCTGCTCAACAACCTAACGCCGAAGGCGACTTGATCGTGCGCCTCGGGTGTCGGCTCAGTCCAGCATCCGGGCGGCCTCCACCGCCCAGTAGGTGAGGATGTTCTGCGCGCCGGCCCGCCTGATGCCGGTGAGGGTCTCCAGGATCGCCCGGTCGCGGTCGATCCAGCCCTTCTCCGCGGCGGCCTCGATCATCGAGTACTCGCCGGAGATCTGGTAGGCGGCGACCGGGACGTCCACGGAGTCCGCGACCCGGGCGAGGATGTCGAGGTAGGGCCCGGCCGGCTTGACCATCACCATGTCGGCGCCCTCCTCCAGGTCGAGGGCCAGCTCCCGCAGCGACTCCCGCGCGTTGGCGGGGTCCTGCTGGTAGGTCTTGCGGTCGCCCTTCAGCGAGGACCCGACGGCCTCGCGGAAGGGGCCGTAGAAGGCGGAGGCGTACTTCGCGGTGTAGGCGAGGATCGCGACGTCCTCGCGCCCGATCTGGTCGAGCGCGTCGCGGACGACGCCGATCTGCCCGTCCATCATCCCGCTGGGTCCGACGACATGCGCTCCGGCGTCGGCCTGTACCTGGGCCATCTCGGCGTACCGCTCCAGGGTGGCGTCGTTGTCGACGCGCCCCTGGGCGTCGAGCACACCGCAGTGGCCGTGGTCGATCGTCTCGTCGAGGCACAGGTCGGACATCACGAGCAGGTCGTCCCCGACCTCGGCCCGTACATCGCGCAACGCGACCTGCAGGATCCCGTCGGGGTCGGTGCCGGGCGTGCCGAGGGCGTCCTTCTTGCTCTCCTCGGGCACCCCGAACAGCATGATTCCGGAGATGCCCGCCTCGACGGCCTCCGCGGCCGCCTTCTTCAGGCTGTCCCGGGTGTGCTGCACGACGCCGGGCATGGCGGCGATCGGCACGGGCTCGCTCACGCCCTCGCGGACGAACGCCGGGAGGATGAAGTCCGCGGGATGCAGCCGGGTCTCGGCGACCATGCGCCGCATGACGGGGGTGGTCCGCAGCCGCCGCGGCCGCGTTCCGGGGAAGGAGCCGTACTTCGTCATGCCCTCTACGCTACGCCCGCCACATGGGCGCGCTTACCGACTCGGCGTCGGCGCCGGCAGGTCAGACCTCCAGCTCGGACTCCAGCTTCTTCAGGCTGTGCCGGCCCTGGAGTTGGTCGCCCATGACACCGCGTGAGCAAAGGCACCCCGTGAGGGGCGTGGGGAACTGCGCGACAGGCCCCCACCGGCCCGCGGCGCCCACCCACGGCAAGGGGGCCCTGGGCGCAGCCCCGGACCCCCCTCTCGCCTCACCTCACGTAGTGGTACGCCTCCGTCGCGCCCCCGGCCGCCGCTCGCTCGGCCGCGTCACCGGATCCCCGGCCTCCAGCGCGCTCGCGCGCCTGCGCAGGCCGAACTCCGCCAGCGCCTCCGCCAGCTTCGCGGCCGACGGCTCCGGCGCCATCACGTCCACCCGCAGCCCGTGCTCCTCGGCCGTCTTGGCCGTGGCGGGCCCGATACAGGCGATCACCGTCACGTTGTGCGGCTTCCCGGCGATACCCACCAGGTTCCGCACGGTGGACGACGACGTGAAGAGCACCGCGTCGAAGCCGCCGCCCTTGATCGCCTCCCGGGTCTCGGCCGGCGGCGGCGACGCCCGCACCGTCCGGTAGGCGGTCACGTCGTCCACCTCCCACCCGAGCTCGATCAGCCCGGCGACCAGCGTCTCCGTGGCGATGTCGGCGCGCGGCAGGAACACCCGGTCGATCGGGTCGAAGACGGGGTCGTAGGGCGGCCAGTCCTCAAGGAGCCCGGCGGCCGACTGCTCACCCGACGGCACCAGATCCGGCTTCACGCCGAAGGCGACCAGCGCCCTGGCGGTCTGCTCCCCGACCGCCGCGACCTTGATGCCCGCGAAGGCGCGCGCGTCGAGCCCGTACTCCTCGAACTTCTCCCGGACCGCCTTCACCGCGTTGACCGACGTGAAGGCGATCCACTCGTACCGCCCGGTGACGAGCCCCTTCACGGCCCGCTCCATCTGCTGGGGCGTGCGCGGCGGCTCGACGGCGATCGTCGGCACCTCGTGCGGCACGGCCCCGTAGGAGCGCAGCTGGTCGGAGAGGGACGCCGCCTGCTCCTTCGTACGCGGCACGAGCACCTTCCAGCCGAACAGCGGCTTGGACTCGAACCACGACAGCTGGTCGCGCTGGGCGGCGGCGGACCGCTCACCGACCACGGCTATCACCGGCCGGCCGCCGTCCGGCGAGGGCAGCACCTTCGCCTGCTTCAGCGTCTGCGCGATGGTGCCGAGGGTGGCGGTCCAGGTCCGCTGCCGGGTCGTCGTACCGGCGACGGTGACCGTCAGCGGGGTGTCCGGTTTGCGGCCGGCGGCGACCAGCTCGCCGGCGGCCGCGGCCACCGAGTCGAGCGACGTCGACACGACGACCGTGCCGTCCGAGGCACCGACCTCGGTCCAGCACCGGTCCGAGGCGGTACGGGCGTCCACGAACCGGACGTCCGCGCCCTGCGCGTCCCGCAGCGGCACACCGGCATACGCCGGCACCCCGACCGCGGCCGCCACACCCGGCACGACCTCGAAGGGCACACCCGCGGCGACGCAGGCGAGCATTTCCTCGGTCGCGTACGTATCAAGTCCCGGGTCCCCGGACACCGCACGGACGACCCGCCTGCCACCCCGCGCGGCCTCCATGACAAGATGAGCCGCATCCCGCACGGGCGGGAGGGAAGCGGTTGTTGACGCGCCGTCAACAACCGTGAGTTGAGGCGTGCCTGTGCCCGGATACGGGTCCGACGAGGGATCCGGATTCGTGGTCACGACGGAGACGCCCTGCCTGGCGTGGGTTCTGATCACGTCGAGCACGTCGTGCTCGGCGACCAGGACGTCCGCGCTGGACAGTGCCTCCACGGCACGCAAGGTCAGCAGTCCCGGATCCCCGGGTCCGGCACCCAGGAAGGTGACGTGCCCGTGATCGAGGCCGGCGGGAAGGTTGGTGGGGCTCACTGTGCTCGCTCCCCCATCAGACCGGCCGCGCCCTGGGCAAGCATCTCGGTGGCGAGTTCGCGACCGAGCGCCGTCGCCTGGTCGTATGTCTCGGGCACGGGACCGGTGGTGGACAACTGCACCATCCGGGTGCCGTCGGTGGTGCCGACGACTGCCCGCAGGCGCATTTCCTTGACAATCTGCCCGTCGGCCAGCAGGTCGGCAAGCGCGCCCACAGGGGCGGAGCAGCCGGCCTCCAGGGCGGCGAGCAGTGAGCGCTCGGCGGTCACGGCGACCCGCGTGAACGGGTCGTCGAGTTCCCCGAGCAGGGCGATCAGCTCCGCGTGGTCCGCGGCGCACTCGATCGCCAGTGCCCCCTGGCCGGGGGCGGGCAGAACCGTGTCGACCGACAGGAAGTCGGTCACCTCGTCGATGCGGCCGATCCGGCTGAGGCCGGCCGCCGCCAGTATGACGGCGTCCAGCTCGCCGTCCCGGACGTACCCGATGCGGGTGTCGACGTTTCCGCGTATCGGCACCGTCTCGATGTCCAGGCCGTGGGTCCGCGCGTACGCGTTCAGCTGCGCCGTCCGGCGCGGCGAACCGGTGCCGATGCGGGCCCCGCGCGGCAGGTCGGTGAACTTCAGCGCGTCCCGGGCGACGATCACGTCCCGCGGGTCCTCGCGTACCGGTACGGCGGCCAGCACCAGCTCTTCGGGCTGGGTGGTCGGGAGGTCCTTGAGCGAGTGAACCGCGAAGTCGACCTCGCCGCGCAGCAGCGCGTCCCGCAGGGCGGTCACGAAGACGCCCGTGCCGCCGATCTGGGCGAGATGCTCGCGGGAGGTGTCGCCGTAGGTGGTGATCTCCACCAGCTCGACGGGCCGCCCGGTCACCCGGCTCACGGCTTCCGCCACCTGCCCGGACTGGGCCATGGCGAGTCTGGATCGCCTGGTCCCCAGTCGCAGTGGATTGTCACTCATGCCGGTCGGTCCTTCGTGTCTGTGCTGTCCACGGCCCGGGAGACGGCGGCCACCGTCTCGGGGTCGAGGTCGAACAGGGTCCGCAGCGCGTCCGCGTACCCGGCGCCGCCGGGCTCGGCCGCGAGCTGCTTGACCCGTACGGTCGGCGCGTGCAGCAGCTTGTCGACGACCCGGTGCACGGCCTGCCGGATCTCTCCGCGCTGCCGTTCGTCCAGGTCGGGCAGGCGCCCGTCGAGGCGGGCGATCTCGCCCGCGACGACGTCGGCGGCCATCGTCCGCAGGGCCACCACGGTGGGCGTGATGTGCGCCGCCCGCTGGGCCGCGCCGAAGGCGGCCACCTCGTCAGAAACGATCCGCCGCACCTGGTCCACGTCGGCCGCCATCGGGGCGTCCGCGGACGCCTCCGCCAGCGACTCGATGTCCACCAGCCGCACCCCGGGCAGCCGGTGCACGCCCGCGTCGATGTCACGGGGCATGGCGAGGTCGAGGAGGAAGAGCGCGGGGGCGGGCCGCCCGAACCCGGCGACCGGCTCCGGCCTGCGCCGCTCCGGGATCCGCCCGACCCGGGCGGCCGCCGCGGCGAGCGCCCCGATCAGCTCGGCCTCGGCCTCGGGGGTACGACGGCCGGCCTCCCGGCGATCCACGGTCCCGTTGTCCACCCAGGCCGCGTGCTGCTCCAGCTCGGCGGCGGCCATCCCGGCGACGGCGGCCTCCCCCATCACGGAGAAACCGCTCTGCGCGGCGGTGAGGTCGAGCGGGCAGTTCTCCTCGGTGCCGAAGCCGGCCGCGGAAGACGGCCTGGTCACCGGCGGTACGTCGATCTCGGCGACGGGCTCACCGGTCCGGCCCTCGACCGCCGCGGCGACCGCGTCGGCGGTGAGCACCAGCCCTGTCGCCCCGGTACAGGAGATGGCGACGTCTGCACGTGTCAGCTCGCCCGGCACCGCATCCATCGGTACCGCGCGGGCCACCACGTGCGTGTCATCGCCCTCGTTGAGGATCTGGGCGAGCCGCTCGGCGCGGTCGAACGTCCGGTTCGCCACGACGATCTCCGTGACCCCCGTCCGCGCGAGCGTGGCCGCGGCCAGCGAGGACATCGAACCGGCACCGATGACCAGCGCCTTCTTGCCCCGGGCCCAGGTCTGCACATCGCCACCGGCGGCCAGCTGTTCGAGCCCGAAGGTGACCAGGGACTGTCCGGCCCGGTCGATCCCGGTCTCGGAGTGCGCCCGCTTGCCGACCCGGAGCCCCTGCTGGAACAGGTCGTTCATCAGCCGCCCGGCGCTGTGCAGCTCCTGCGCGCGGGCCAGGGAGTCCTTGAGCTGCGCGAGGATCTGCCCCTCGCCGACGACCATCGAGTCGAGCCCGCAGGCCACCGAGAACAGGTGGTGGACCGCGCGGTCCTCGTAGTGCACGTAGAGATAAGGGGTGAGCTCGTCCAGCCCGACCCCGCTGTGCTGGGCGAGCAGCGTGGAAAGCTCGGCGACCCCGGCGTGGAACTTGTCGACGTCGGCGTAGAGCTCGATGCGGTTGCAGGTGGCGAGCACCGCCGCCTCGGTGGCCGGCTCGGCGGCGACCGTGTCCTGGACCAGCTTGACCTGGGCGTCCGCGGTCAGTGCGGCCCGCTCCAGGACGCTGACCGGGGCACTGCGGTGGCTCAGCCCGACGACGAGGAGACTCATGCCGGCATCACGGCGGGTACGTCCCCGTCGGGCCCCTGCTCACTGGCGTCCTGGTGCGGGGCGACGGGCGCGGCCGTGCCCTCGTGCTCCTCGCCGGCCTTGCGCTGCTCGTGGAAGGCGAGGATCTGCAGCTCGATGGAGAGGTCGACCTTGCGCACGTCGACGCCGTCCGGGACGGACAGCACGGTCGGCGCGAAGTTCAGGATGGAGGTGACCCCGGCGGCCACCAGCCGGTCGCAGACCTGCTGGGCGACGCCCGGCGGGGTGGTGATCACGCCGATGGAGACGCCGTTGCCGGAGATGATCTTCTCCAGGTCGTCGCTGTGCTGCACGACGATCCCGGCGACCTGCCGGCCGGCCATCGCCGGATCGGCGTCGATGAGCGCCGCGACCCGGAAGCCACGGGAGGCGAACCCGCCGTAGTTGGCGAGGGCTGCTCCCAGATTTCCGATACCGACGATCACAACCGGCCAGTCCTGGGTCAGGCCCAGCTCGCGGGAGATCTGGTAGACGAGATACTCGACGTCGTAGCCGACACCGCGCGTTCCGTACGAACCCAGGTACGAGAAGTCCTTGCGCAGCTTCGCGGAGTTGACCCCCGCGGCCGCGGCCAGCTCCTCGGAGGAGACCGTGGGGACCGAGCGCTCCGACAGTGCGGTCAGGGCACGGAGGTACAGCGGAAGCCGGGCGACGGTGGCCTCGGGGATCCCTCGGCTGCGGGTCGCCGGTCGATGAGTTCGGCCAGTTGCCACGGTGCTCCAACGGGTTGAGCGGGGCTGCGGACGGTCACACGTACCCAGACCGCCCCGTCGACAGCAGGCTATGTCTTTGTGAACGCGTGCACAAAGATGGTGTCCGATTTGCCCGGCCAACGTGACCGGGGTCACGCGCCCCCGGCGCAGCCGTGCGGAGCCGGCGCACAAGCGCCCGCGCTCCCTCTCCGATGGGGGCAAAACCGTACACGCTCCTTACGAATCCCGCCCCCGAGACCAAGCCGCCGTCGATCCTAAGCGACTTTCCAGCCGGTTTGGACTAGTCGGTCAGTGCCTTGCGGAGCCGTTCCTCGTTCACGCGCCAGAAGGTGTGCTGCGCACCGTCGACGAGTACCACCGGGATCTGCTCCCAGTACAGATCGTGCAGTTGTGAATCCTGGGTGATGTCCTTCTGCTCCCAGGACACTCCGAGGTCGCCGCACACCTTCTCGACCACGACCTGTGCGTCATCACACAGATGGCAGCCGGGTTTACGGATGAGGGTGACCGATCGCGCACTCGGCGCGGGCGCCTTCCGGCCAAAGAGGGGACTCATGACGCCCATTGTCCCGCCCCTGGCAGGGCATGTCCGCCGCCTTCTGCACGGGTTCTTCGCTTTGTTTAACGACCCGGTCGCGGAGAGTTCACACCCATCCAACTCACGTGACTCCGGAACCCCCGAACAGACTGGCTATGCTCACGACATGGCCGCTCTCGGATGGCTCACTCCCCGTAGGCGCTCCGCCACGGCGCGGAGCGTGTTGGCAGGCGAGGCCTCGGCGGAGGCAGCGCGCAAGAACCAGGAAGTGACGGCGCCGCTTGAGGACGCCGCGGAACCGGACTTCCCGGTGCTCGGCGACGACAAGGCCGCCGCGTTCTTCGACCTGGACAACACCGTCATGCAGGGCGCCGCCATCTTCCACTTCGGCCGGGGCCTGTACAAACGGAAGTTCTTCGAGACCCGCGACCTCGCCAGGTTCGCCTGGCAGCAGGCGTGGTTCCGGCTGGCCGGCGTCGAGGACCCCGAGCACATGCAGGACGCCCGCGACTCGGCCCTCTCCATCGTCAAGGGCCACCGCGTCGCGGAGCTCCAGACCATCGGCGAGGAGATCTACGACGAGTACATGGCCGAGCGCATCTGGCCCGGCACCCGCGCCCTCGCCCAGGCCCACCTGGACGCGGGCCAGAAGGTGTGGCTCGTCACGGCCGCCCCGGTGGAGATCGCCGGCGTGATCGCCCGCAGGCTCGGCCTGACGGGCGCGCTGGGCACGGTCGCCGAGTCGGTGGACGGCGTCTACACGGGCAAGCTGGTCGGCGAGCCCCTGCACGGCCCGGCCAAGGCGGAGGCGGTACGCGCCCTGGCCGCCGCGGAGGGCCTCGACCTCTCCCGCTGCGCCGCCTACAGCGACTCCCACAACGACATCCCGATGCTCTCCCTGGTCGGCCACCCCTACGCCATCAACCCGGACACGAAGCTGCGCAAGCACGCCCGCGAACTGGACTGGCGCCTGCGCGACTACCGCACGGGGCGCAAGGCGGCGAAGGTGGGCATCCCGGCGGCGGCGGGCGTGGGGGCGGTTGCCGGTGGCACTGCGGCCGCGATCGCGTTGAGCCGACGGCGCCGGTAGCCCTTCGGGCCTTGACCGACGGGGCGGCGCCGTATGGCTGCGGACCGGATTCCGGCTGCGGGTCCGATGCGGCTGACCGCGCAGTTCCCCGCGCCCCTGACGGGGCGCTCCTCAGCCGTTTCTCCTCAGCCGCGGGCAGCCGTGCCTCCCCCAGTGCCCTACACCACCCTCCGTGCGCCCCGAATTATCGCTCCGTCACCCCAACACGCCCCGCACTTCGCCGAAACCCGCACGTTTCCGTTCAACAACCGGTCAGGCTAAGGCTCTTGAGACGCCGCCAAACGGTTACAGAAGCGACGCAACCGATGATTTGAGCAACTCGGTGTAGCAGTGCCTGTACGAAGCGTTATTCTCCTCAGACGCAAACCGGTACCCCTCCGTCGCTACGACGGGTGAAAGGTTCCGTACTGCACGTGATGGAAGCTCTGCCTCTGGGAGTCCCGTGTACCCACACGTCGGGGTTGACGCCTCGGGCCTGGCTACGCTGCGCGCAACAGTCGCGACGGTCAAAGAGACGCTGCGCGGCCTTGTCCCGACCGCGTACGCCGTCCCCGCCTTCGCCACCGCCCCCGTCGGCCCGTGCTACGCACTGGCCGACGGCATGGAACAGGTGCCGGCGCGCGGCGCCGTCGCCGAGGGCCGCCGATCCGGCGACGGACGGGGCGTGGGCAGACGCGGCCGCGCCACCGGCGCCGCCACCACCGCCCGTCGCCCGGCCGCGGACAGCGACAGCGCCCGGATGATGGACCTCGTGGAGCGCGCCCAGGCCGGCGAGGCCGACGCCTTCGGCCGCCTCTACGACCAGTACAGCGACACCGTGTACCGCTACATCTACTACCGCGTCGGCGGCAGAGCGACCGCCGAGGACCTGACCAGCGAGACGTTCCTGCGCGCCCTCAGAAGGATCGGCACCTTCACCTGGCAGGGCCGGGACTTCGGGGCCTGGCTGGTCACCATCGCCCGCAACCTGGTCGCCGACCACTTCAAGTCGAGCCGCTTCCGCCTGGAGGTCACCACCGGCGAGATGCTCGACGCCAACGAGGTCGAGCGCTCTCCCGAGGACTCCGTCCTGGAGTCCCTCTCCAACGCGGCCCTGCTCGACGCCGTGCGACGCCTCAATCCCCAGCAGCAGGAGTGTGTGACACTCCGCTTCCTCCAGGGCCTCTCGGTCGCCGAGACCGCCCGCGTGATGGGAAAGAACGAGGGCGCCATCAAGACCCTCCAGTACCGGGCCGTGCGCACGCTCGCCCGGCTCCTCCCGGACGACGTCCGCTGAACCGGCCACCCTGGGCGACAGTCAACTCACGCTCTGTCAAAGCGTGTTGCCTTTCTCAGCCGATCACCGGCCGTCCGTAACCCAAGTGCCGAGCCGCTCGTTGTGCGGGATACAGGCTCCCTGTGGTCACGTCCGACCAGACCCCGATCACACGATCGTGTGGTTTGGTCGACGGCGTGCAACCCTCAGGACCCCCTGGGGAGTCGACCGTCATGACGAGAGGAGGTGCCGCCAGTGATCGCGAACGTATCGGCCCACCGGCGGGCGGACGCCTTCGCCCAGGCCCTGGAGGAGCAGCCCGACCGGGAACCGGCGGCCGAGCGGTCCGGAGAACCGGCGGGCGATCCACCGGCCGCCCCGGACCGTGCCGAACGGACCGGGCAGGGCACGCTGTTGGCCCTGGCGACAGGGCTGGCCGCACTGCCCAAGCCCGAGCTCGACCCTGAGGTCAAGGTCGTCCAGCGGGCCCAGCTGGTGGCCGCGATGGAGGCCATGCTGGCGGAGGGCACCCTGGGCGGGGCGGCGGAGGCTTCGGTACCCGAGCAACGCGCATCCCGTGCCAAGGGTGCGCATCGGGCGAGCCCACTGGGCAAGTTGCGACCGCGTTCCCGGCTCACCAAGGGGCTCGCCGCGGGCGGCCTGAGCGTCGGCGTGGCCGCCGGAGCCTTCGGCGGGGTCGCAGCCGCCAGCTCCGACGCCCTGCCAGGCGACTCGCTGTACGGCCTCAAACGCGGCATCGAGGACTTCAAGCTCAACTACCTGACCGACGGCGACGACCAGCGCGGTCAGACCTACCTCGACCAGGCCTCGACCCGGCTGATGGAGGCCCGCCGGCTGATGGAGCGGGGCCGCGGCGGCCACCTCGACCACGAGTCGATCGGTGAGATCCGGCGCACCCTGTCCGGGATGCAACAGGACGTCACCGAGGGCCATCGCCTGCTCCACGAGGCGTACGAGCGCGACCCGAACTCACTGGGCCCCATCCAGGCCCTGTCCGCCTTCGCCCAGTCCCACCGCCAGGCCTGGGGCGCCCTGCGCGAGAAGCTCCCGGTCCAGCTCGGGGACGTCAGCCAGCAGGTGTCGTCGGTCTTCGACGCCATAGACCAGGAGGTCGGCCCGCTGCAGTCCCTGCTCCCCCAGCCGTCCCAGAACACCGGCGGCGGCACCGGCAGACAGGGCTCCAGCACGGCATCCACCGGCTCCTCCGGCAGCCACCGCGCGACGGCCCCGTCGTCGTCCTCCGGCAGCTCCTCCTCGGGCCACGAGTCCGGCACCGGCAGCCCCAGCGGCTCCGCCTCCGGCAGCGCGGACAACGGCCTGATCGGCGGCACCGCGGGCGGCCTGCTGGATCCGCCGAAGACGGGAGGCTCGGGCACCAGCGAGTCCCCGTCGAAGAGCCCCTCCAGCGAACCGGACGTCACCCTGCCCCCGCTCCTGCCAGGCCTGCTACCGGGCCTGGGCATCGACAGCGAGGACAGCAGCAACTAGCCAGCGCAACCAAGGGCGCCCTTCATCCGAGGGGCGCCCTCAGCGCCCCTGAAGGGGCGCGGGGCTCTGTCGATGTGCGGCTCCGCCGCGTGGGCGCGACCAGCCCCCCACCGGCCCGCACGCGACACTCAACGCATCGCGACTCAGAAAAACACCGACCTCCGCTGCACAAGCAACTTGTACAGCGTGTGCTGAATCTGCTCCCGCACCTGATCCGTCAGGTTGAACATCAGCATCGGATCCTCGGCCGCCTCCGGCGGATAGCCATCCGTCAGGATCGGCTCCCCGAACTGGATCGTCCACTTCGTCGGCAACGGCACCGCTCCCAGCGGCCCCAGCCACGGAAACGTCGGCGTCAGCGGAAAATACGGAATCCCCAGCACCCGGGCCAGCGTCTTCGCGTTGCCGATCATCGGGTAGATCTCCTCGGCCCCCACGATCGAGCACGGAATGATCGGCACCCCCTGCCGCAGCGCCGTGGACACGAACCCGCCCCGCCCGAACCGCTGGAGCTTGTACCGCTCGCTGAAGGGCTTCCCGATGCCCTTGAACCCCTCCGGCATCACCCCCACCAGCTCCCCCTGCCCCAGCAGCCGCTCGGCGTCCTCCGCGCACGCGAGCGTGTGCCCGAGCTTCCGCGCCAGCTCGTTCACCACCGGCAGCACGAACACCAGGTCCGCCGCGAGCAGCCTGAGGTGACGATTCGCCGGATGCCGGTCGTGCACGGCGACCTGCATCATCAGCCCGTCCAGCGGCAGCGTCCCGGAGTGGTTGGCGACGATCAGCGCACCACCCTCGGCCGGGATGTTCTCCATGCCCTTCACATCGACGCGGAAGTACTTCTCGTACACCGGCCGCAGCAGTGACATCAGGACCTGGTCGGTCAGCTCCTCGTCGTACCCGAAGTCGTCGACCTCGTACTCTCCGGTCAGCCGCCGCCGCAGAAACGCGAGTCCGCGCGCCACACGCTGCTCCAGGCCGGCCTCGTCGTGCGGCGGCTGCTTCACGCCCGTCTCAGGGTTCTCCCGGGTCACATGCACATCTTCCTGCGCGGGGATCCGCCCGGCGAGAGGCTGGACCTCACGCACCACGGCGGATTCACGTACCGCCGCCGCGGGCTCGCGCACCGCCGCCTGCTCGCCGCCGCCCTTGCGCCGGCTCCCCGCGGCCCGGCGCCGGGCCGGCCGCTGCACGGCAGCCCCGCGGGAGCGGTCGTCGTCGAACGGAATGACCTTGGCGTCCGCCATCGTTGCTGCGCTCCTCAGTTGGCGCTCTGGGTCGGGTTCTGCGTCGGGGTCCTCGTCGACGTGTGCCCGCCGCTCAGGGCCGGCAACGCGGCGATCCGGTCGACGGCCGCGGCCACGGCCTGGGGCGGCAGCAGCCCCGGGACCTGGGCGCGCACGAAGTCCGCGAAGGTCTCCGCCGTCGTGTACTTCGGCCGGAATCCCAGCGTCTCGCGCATCTGGACGGTGTCCACCACCCGGCCGTGCGTCAGCAGCCGGATCTGCTCGGGCGAGAAGTCGCTCATGCCGAGCGTCCGCATCAGGGACCCGGCCCAGGTGACCGCCGGCAGCAGCAACGGCACGATGGGCCGCCCCAGCCTTCGCGAACACTGCGAGAGCAGCAACAACCCGTCGCCCGCGATGTTGAACGTGCCGCTGTTCAGCGTCCCCCGTTCCGGCTCGCGCGAGGCGATCCGCAGGACCTCGATGACATCGTCCTCGTGCACGAACTGGAGCCGCGGGTCGTACCCGAAGACGGTGGGCAGCACAGGCAGCGCGAAATAGGAGGCGAGCGGAGTGTCCGCGGTCGGCCCGAGGATATTGGCGAACCGCAGCACGCACACCGCCACGTCGGGCCGCCTCCTGGCGAACCCGCGCACATACCCCTCCACCTCCACCGTGTCTTTCGCGAACCCGCCACTGGGCAGGGACTTCGGCGGGGTGGTCTCGGTGAAGACGGCCGGGTCCTTCGGCGCGGAGCCGTACACGTTCGTACTGGACTTGATCACCAGCCGCTTGACGTTCGGCGACTTCTGGCAGGCACCGAGCAGCTGCATCGTCCCGATGACATTGGTCTCTTTGACGGTGGTCCGGCTCCCGCTCCCCAGCGGTGTGCCGGTCACGTCCATGTGGACGACGGTGTCGGCGCCGCTCTCGGCGAGGACCCGGGCGATGGACGGCTGCCGGATGTCGGTCTGGATGAAGTCCGCCCCGCCCAGATGATGCTCGGGCGGCACCGCGTCCACGGCGACCACCCGCTCCACTTCGGGATCACGCTGGATCCGCCGTACGAAACGGCCTCCGAGTTGACGGGCGACTCCGGTCACGAGCACGACCTTCCCCAAGATCAGCGCCTTTCTTCCGTGTTCCCGTATGCGGGCCAACTTAGCGGGTCGATGTTGCGCCGGCATGACCCCCGGCGGGCCACGGCAAGCCGCAACGGCCGGAAAACGCAGTGGCCCCCCACCGTACTGGTGGGGGGCCACACACAAGCTCTCGCGGCTCGGCGCCGTAATTACTTCTTGTTACGGCGCTGAACGCGCGTGCGCTTGAGCAGCTTGCGGTGCTTCTTCTTGGCCATCCGCTTGCGCCGCTTCTTGATAACAGAGCCCACGACTACCCTCGCTCACTTCTCATCACTCGGTGCTGGGCATCATGGGCCCATACGACCTACGAGGGGCTAGCCTACCCGCCCGAGCGCCGAGCTCGTAATCGAGGTGCTCCGGCTATCCCGAAACCGTCGTCAGGCGGTCTCCACCCCCACATAGCTCTCGCGAAGGTACTCGTGTACCGCTTGCTCGGGGACGCGGAAGGACCGCCCCACCCGAATCGCGGGCAGATGACCGCTGTGCACCAGCCGGTACACGGTCATCTTCGACACTCGCATCACCGCGGCGACCTCCGCCACGGTCAGGAACACGACCTCGTTCAGAGGCCTCTCGCCAGCTGCCATGACACACCTGAACCTTCCGCACTCGACGGGCCACCGGCTTCCCCTTCCGGTGACTCTTCGTCGTTGCGTGCTCACTCCCCAATGTAGGGGCGGGTGATGCGAGTGGGGAAGAGGTGCACCCATCGGCGGCCTACTGTGACAGACACGCTCGATTGAGTACGTAGCGGGTGAGCGGCGTGTAGTAACCAGACCGCACGCCGTCATCAACCGGAACGGCGACGGCCACCACCCCCTCGGCCTCCCCCACGAAGAGCGCAGGGTCATCCGTATCCGCCAGCCCGATGGCCTCAAACCCCAGCTGACCTGCACCGCAGACCCACCCATGGTCTCCGACCACCAGCTCGGGCAAGGGCCCTCCACCCTCCGCCGCCGCAGCCAGCGCCACCCGAACCGGCAGCGGCGAATGCGTATGCGCACCCGGCGCACAACCGGGGCGTTCACGGCCCACTTCTCGCACGTAGCCGACTCCTCGTACGTAATCGAGACTGCACGTACGTAGGCCGAACCGGGTCGTTATGTCGACACAGCGACCCTGCGCGGGGGTGAGAATCTCACATCCCACCGCCGACAGGGCGTCCGCGAGACCGGCGTAGAACCCGATCAGCCGGTGCGGATGCCCGGTACCGAACAACACGGGAGCCCGCCGCCGGGCCACGGCCCCCACCCGCTCGGCAAACGCGTCCAGCCGGGCGACCGTCAAGTCAGGATCGATCACATCATGCCCTGAAACACACCGAGGATCGTCCGAAACCCCGCACTTGGCAGCCATCAACCGAACCAACTCCTGCTCGCTCCACCCCCCTTGCGGATCAATCCCGATCAACACCCGAGGATCCCGAGCAGCGAACAGCCGATAACTCCGAAGACTCCGCTCCCGCGACGTCCCCACCACCCCCGCCAGCCCGGCCCCCACCAAATAACCCCGAAGCCCACCACCACTACTGCCCACCCCAAAAATTCTGCCGCCCCCCACCCCACCATCCCCCCCGAACCCCCAAACACCCCACAATCGGCCTAACCCCCAGCCCACCCCCGCAGCGCCCGAGGCCAAAGCCCGGCCCACACCACCCCCTAGCCCTCCCAGCGCCCAAAGCCGAAGACCAACCCGCACCCCCACCCGCCCATCCGGCTCCTGAAGCCGAAGACCGGTGCACACCCCACCCTCCAGCCCGCCCAGCGCCCGAAGACGAAGGCCGACCCGCACCCCCCACCCTCCCGCCCATCCAGCGCATGAAGACGAAGGCCGGCCCGCACCCCCCACCCTCCCGCCCATCCAGCGCATGAAGACGAAGGCCGGCCCGCACCCCCACTCTCCAGCCCGTCCGGCGTTTGAGGACGAGGCCGGCCCCGCACCCCCACTCTCCAGCCCGTCCGGCGTTTGAGGACGAGGCCGTTCAGGCCGGTGCGGGGGTCCGGGGGCGGCAGCCCCCGATGCGGGCGGTCGAAGGGGGGGCACCCCCTGGAGGATGGGACGGGTAGGGGCGGCGGGGGCGAGAAAACCCCTACGCCAGCAACCCCCGCAGCGGAAACACCGCCCGCCGCGTAGCCAGCACGGCCTGATCCAAGCGATCAGCGGGGTCGTACCCCGCCTCCCACCTGGCCCACCCCACCGGCCACCGCCCATCCGTCATCCGCCCAGGCCCCAACTGCCGAGTCCGGGCAAACACTTCCTGCCGCCACCCCTCCGGCACCAACGCCTCAGGCGCAACCTCCCGCCCCGCCGCAACCCCCACCAGATGCGTCCACGACCGAGGCACGACATCCACCACCTCGTAGCCACCCCCACCCAACGCGACCCACTTCCCCCCGGCGTACTCGTGCGCCAGCTCATGACACGCGACCTGCACCGCCCGCTGCGCATCCAGCGAAACGGCCAGATGAGCCAGCGGATCCTCGAAATGCGTATCGGCGCCGTGCTGCGTCACCAGCACCTGCGGCCGAAAGTCGGCGATCAGCTCCGGCACGACGGCGTGAAACGCCCGCAGCCACCCCGCGTCCCCGGTCCCCGCCGGCAACGCCACATTCACCGCGGCCCCCTCCCCCGCCCCGGCGCCGACCTCCTCCGGCCACCCGGTCTGCGGGAACAACGTACGAGGATGCTCGTGCAGCGAGATCGTCAGAACCCGCGGATCCTCCCAGAACGCGGCCTGCACCCCGTCCCCGTGATGCACGTCCACATCCACATAGGCGACCCGCTCGGCACCCAGCTCCAGCAGCCGCGCAATGGCCAGCGAGGCATCGTTGTAGATGCAGAACCCCGACGCGGCCCCCGGCATCGCATGGTGCAACCCACCCGCGAAGTTCACGGCGTGATCGACGTCCCCCCGCCACACCGCCTCCGCCGCCCCCACCGACTGCCCGGCGATCAGCGCGGACACCTCGTGCATCCCGGCGAAGGCGGGATCGTCCATCGTCCCCAGCCCGTACGACTGGTCGGCCGCCCCCGGATCCGCCGAGGCCGCCTTCACGGCCTCGATGTAGTCCTCCCGGTGCACCAGCCGCAGCGTCGACTCCCCGGCGGGCTTGGCCGCGACGACATCCACCACCCGGTCCAGCCCGAAGGCGTCGACCAGACTCCGGGTCAACGCCAGCCGGACCGGATCCATCGGATGGCCCGGACCGAAGTCATAGCCCGTTACTGCCTCGTCCCACATCAGCTGTGCGCGGCCGCTCATGCCCGCCACCGTATCGGTCCGACCTGGTCGCGAACGAACGGGCATACACCAACGTCACCAGCACCAACACCATCGGCACCAGCATCGCCCCGCGATAACTCCACGCGTCACCCAGCGCCCCGACCAACGGCGAACCGATCAGAAACCCGACGTAGTTGAAGATGTTCAGCCGGGCGATGGCCGCGTCCGAAGCCCCGGGGAACAGCCTCCCCGCCGCCGCGAAGGTCTGCGGCACCAGTACACACAGCCCCAGCCCCAGCAGCGTGAACCCGGCCATACCGATCCAGGCCCCCGGCGCCGCCGCCACCACCGCGAACCCGGCGGCGGCCACCACTGCTCCCAGCCGTACGACCGGCACGGCACCGAACCGCCGTACCCCGAAGTCCCCGATGGCCCGCCCGACCAGCGTGGTCACCATGTAGACGTTGTACGGCACGGTGGCGAGCTGCTCGCTGCTGCCCAGCACGTCCTTCAGGTACTTCGCACTCCAGTTGGAGACGGTGGAGTCCCCGATGTAGGCGAAGGTCATCACCAGACACAGCGGCAGCAGCATCTTGAAGACGACGCCACCGGCGCCCCCGCCCCCACTGGACGCCCCGTCCGCCCCGTCCTCCACCGGCGCGGGATCACCGTCCACGTACCACCGGCTCCCCACCAGCGCCGCAGGCAGCAGCACCGCGACCACCGGCAGGTACGACACCCACAGCGCGAGATGCCAGTGCGCCCCCACCCAGGCCAGCGACGCCCCGAGGATCCCGCCCAGGCTGTACGCGGCATGGAAGCTGAGCATGATGCTGCGCCCGTACGTCCGCTGCAGGCTCACCCCGAGCATGTTCATCGAGGCGTCCAGCGCACCCACGGCCAGCCCGAACGCGGCCAGCGCCACCGCCAGCTCGGCCATCACCCCGCCGGACCCGACCCCGAGCAGCGCCAGCATCACCACCGGCTGGGTCCAGCGCAGCAGCCGACTGGGCCGTATCCGCTTCACCAGCTGCTCGGTGGTGACACTGCCGACGCCGGCCAGGATGGGCACGGCGGCCAGAAAGGCCGGCAGCAGCGCGTCGGAGACGCCGTACCGGTCCTGGATGGCGGGGATGCGCGTCACCAGCAGCGCGAAGGTGGCACCCTGAGTGAAGAAGCTGAACGCCAGCGAGGCCCTACCGCGCCGCAGCACATCTGTCATGGCGGCGAGCGTAGGGCCCCGGCGTACTCGTGGGTAGATCCAGCCAAAGATGAATTTCCTTCAGCTTTACTTTGGTGTCGCTCAGGCGGCGACCGCCAACTCCTGCTCCGGCTTCTGCTCCTGCGTCTGTGCGGCTTCCTGACGCTTCACCTCGTCGGTGATCAGGCACGCCATCGGCTCGGCGGCCGCTCCTCCGCAGAGCACCATTCCGAGGCCGATCGCGACGACCAGGAGGAGCGAGCTCAGCCAGACCATGGTGGCCACGGGGATCGTGTAGGCGCCGACGACCCGGGCGACGCACTCCACCACCAGCACCAGACCCCAGATCACGGAGAAGACCCGCTCCTTGCGCAGGAACTCCGCGGACCGGACCGCGGTCCCGGACGCCAGCCGCTCCCAGGCGGCCTCGCGGGCCGCGTCGCCCTTCAGCAGGAAGGGCTTCAGACCCGCGGTCATCATCGGCCTGCCCAGCGCCACCGACACCAGGATCCCGATCCCGACGGTGCTGCTGACCGCGCCGTCCTTGGCGAGCATGAGCCGCGGGTCACCGGAGACGAAACTGAGCGCCAGCCCGACCACGTTCACGACCAGGATCAGCGCCGCCAGCCCGTTGACCCGGCGCTCCTTCACCACGCTCCAGACCGTCCGCACGGCCGGCACCACGCTGCTCCAGGCGAGCGCCGCGAAGGTGCTCATCCCGAAGGCCCCCTTGAAGAAGTAGTACGACCCGAGGGGCACCGCCACATCCACGACCAGCGGCCGGAGGTTCTTCAGCACGCTGGGCTGCTGCTTGCTCTGGGACCCGGTGTTCGTCGTCTTCGTCATGCCCTCAGCTTCGCGCGCGGAGCGGGTCCCCCAGTAGAAACGATCGTCCGGAGCTCGGCATGACAATTGTCAGCCCCACCGTCATGCTCCCGGTCATTCCAGCAGGTCAGCCAACTGCCCCAGGTCAGAGAAGAGTTGGGTGGCCCCCTGCAGTCTGTCGGCTGGTGTCATCGCGGTGAACCCGTACACGTCCATGCCGGCCGCCACAGCCGCCTGCACCCCCAGCGGACTGTCCTCGACGACGGCACACCGCCCCGGCACGACCCCCATCCGCTCTGCCGCGTACAGGAAGAGATCCGGCGCCGGCTTCCCGCGCCCCACGTCCTGCGAGCTGAAGATCCGCGACTCGTCGAACCACCGGTCGAGCCCGGTCGTCCGATGCCCCACCCGAATCCGCTCATGGCTCCCCGACGACGCCACGCAGTACGGCACCCCGGCCGCCGCCAACTGCTCCAGCACCCCGGCCGCACCCGCCACGGGCTTCAGCTCCTCCTCGAAAGCGGCGAAGACACGCGCATGGAAGACATCGTCGAAGTCCTCCGGCAGCCGCTGCCCCGTACGTTCCAGGACGAGCTCATGGACCCGGTGCATCGCGGATCCCATGTAGTCCCGTATGGAGTCCTCGTAGGAGGTCCGGTGACCCAGCTCGGTGAGATAGGCCGCCAGGAGCCGGTTGGAGATGGGCTCACTGTCGACGAGGACGCCGTCGTTGTCGAAGATAACCAGGTCGTAGCGCATGCCACAGAGCTTAAACGCCGCCTCGAACGCAGAAAGGCCCACGCCATGTCGGCGTGGGCCTTTCTCAATATTTGTTCGGCGGCGTCCTACTCTCCCACAGGGTCCCCCCTGCAGTACCATCGGCGCTGTAAGGCTTAGCTTCCGGGTTCGGAATGTAACCGGGCGTTTCCCTCACGCTATGACCACCGAAACACTATGAAACTCTCAGCCGCACCACACCCCAAAAAAAGGGGCATGGGGCTGTTCGTGGTTTCAGAACCAACACAGTGGACGCGAGCAACTGAGGACAAGCCCTCGGCCTATTAGTACCGGTCACCTCCACCAGTTACCTGGCTTCCAGATCCGGCCTATCAACCCAGTCGTCTACTGGGAGCCTTACCCCATCAAGTGGGTGGGAGTCCTCATCTCGAAGCAGGCTTCCCGCTTAGATGCTTTCAGCGGTTATCCCTCCCGAACGTAGCCAACCAGCCATGCCCTTGGCAGAACAACTGGCACACCAGAGGTTCGTCCGTCCCGGTCCTCTCGTACTAGGGACAGCCCTTCTCAAGACTCCTACGCGCACAGCGGATAGGGACCGAACTGTCTCACGACGTTCTAAACCCAGCTCGCGTACCGCTTTAATGGGCGAACAGCCCAACCCTTGGGACCGACTCCAGCCCCAGGATGCGACGAGCCGACATCGAGGTGCCAAACCATCCCGTCGATATGGACTCTTGGGGAAGATCAGCCTGTTATCCCCGGGGTACCTTTTATCCGTTGAGCGACGGCGCTTCCACAAGCCACCGCCGGATCACTAGTCCCGACTTTCGTCCCTGCTCGACCCGTCGGTCTCACAGTCAAGCTCCCTTGTGCACTTACACTCAACACCTGATTGCCAACCAGGCTGAGGGAACCTTTGGGCGCCTCCGTTACTCTTTAGGAGGCAACCGCCCCAGTTAAACTACCCATCAGACACTGTCCCTGATCCGGATCACGGACCCAGGTTAGACATCCAGCACGACCAGACTGGTATTTCAACGACGACTCCACACGAACTGGCGTCCGCGTTTCAAAGTCTCCCAGCTATCCTACACAAGCCGAACCGAACACCAATATCAAACTGTAGTAAAGGTCCCGGGGTCTTTCCGTCCTGCTGCGCGAAACGAGCATCTTTACTCGTAGTGCAATTTCACCGGGCCTATGGTTGAGACAGTCGAGAAGTCGTTACGCCATTCGTGCAGGTCGGAACTTACCCGACAAGGAATTTCGCTACCTTAGGATGGTTATAGTTACCACCGCCGTTTACTGGCGCTTAAGTTCTCAGCTTCGCCCCACCGAAATGGAGCTAACCGGTCCCCTTAACGTTCCAGCACCGGGCAGGCGTCAGTCCGTATACATCGCCTTACGGCTTCGCACGGACCTGTGTTTTTAGTAAACAGTCGCTTCTCGCTGGTCTCTGCGGCCACCCCCAGCTCGAACAGCAAGTGTTCTCACCAGGTGTGGCCCCCCTTCTCCCGAAGTTACGGGGGCATTTTGCCGAGTTCCTTAACCATAGTTCACCCGAACGCCTCGGTATTCTCTACCTGACCACCTGAGTCGGTTTAGGGTACGGGCCGCCATGAAACTCGCTAGAGGCTTTTCTCGACAGCATAGGATCATCCACTTCACCACAATCGGCTCGGCATCAGGTCTCAGCCTTGATGTGCGACGGATTTACCTACCGCACGGCCTACACCCTTACCCCGGGACAACCACCGCCCGGGCTGGACTACCTTCCTGCGTCACCCCATCACTCACCTACTGCAAGTCTGGTTCGCCGGCTCCACCACTCCCCTTTGCCCGAAGGCTCCGGGGCGGCTTCACGGACTTAGCATCGCCTGGTTCGATGTTTGACGCTTCACAGCGGGTACCGGAATATCAACCGGTTATCCATCGACTACGCCTGTCGGCCTCGCCTTAGGTCCCGACTTACCCTGGGCAGATCAGCTTGACCCAGGAACCCTTAGTCAATCGGCGCACACGTTTCCCACGTGTGAATCGCTACTCATGCCTGCATTCTCACTCGTCAACCGTCCACAACTCGCTTACGCGGCTGCTTCACCCGGCAGACGACGCTCCCCTACCCATCACAGCCTCCGTTGGGAGTATTGCTGCAATGACACGACTTCGGCGGTACGCTTGAGCCCCGCTACATTGTCGGCGCGGAATCACTAGACCAGTGAGCTATTACGCACTCTTTCAAGGGTGGCTGCTTCTAAGCCAACCTCCTGGTTGTCTGTGCGACTCCACATCCTTTCCCACTTAGCGTACGCTTAGGGGCCTTAGTCGATGCTCTGGGCTGTTTCCCTCTCGACCATGGAGCTTATCCCCCACAGTCTCACTGCCGCGCTCTCACTTACCGGCATTCGGAGTTTGGCTAAGGTCAGTAACCCGGTAGGGCCCATCGCCTATCCAGTGCTCTACCTCCGGCAAGAAACACACGACGCTGCACCTAAATGCATTTCGGGGAGAACCAGCTATCACGGAGTTTGATTGGCCTTTCACCCCTAACCACAGGTCATCCCCCAGGTTTTCAACCCTGGTGGGTTCGGTCCTCCACGAAGTCTTACCTCCGCTTCAACCTGCCCATGGCTAGATCACTCCGCTTCGGGTCTTGAGCGTGCTACTGAAACGCCCTGTTCGGACTCGCTTTCGCTACGGCTACCCCACACGGGTTAACCTCGCAACACACCGCAAACTCGCAGGCTCATTCTTCAAAAGGCACGCAGTCACACCACAAGGATGCTCCCACGGCTTGTAGGCACACGGTTTCAGGTACTATTTCACTCCCCTCCCGGGGTACTTTTCACCATTCCCTCACGGTACTATCCGCTATCGGTCACCAGGGAATATTTAGGCTTAGCGGGTGGTCCCGCCAGATTCACACGGGATTTCTCGGGCCCCGTGCTACTTGGGTGTCTCTCAAACGAGCCGTTGATATTTCAGCTACGGGGGTCTTACCCTCTACGCCGGACCTTTCGCATGTCCTTCGCCTACATCAACGGTTTCTGACTCGCCCTGCCGCCGGCAGACGACAGAAGAGAGATCCCACAACCCCGTATACGCAACCCCTGCCGGGTCTCACACGCATACGGTTTGGCCTCATCCGGTTTCGCTCGCCACTACTCCCGGAATCACGGTTGTTTTCTCTTCCTGAGGGTACTGAGATGTTTCACTTCCCCTCGTTCCCTCCACACTGCCTATGTGTTCAGCAGCGGGTGACAGCCCATGACGACTGCCGGGTTTCCCCATTCGGAAACCCCCGGATCAAAGCCTGGTTGACGACTCCCCGGGGACTATCGTGGCCTCCCACGTCCTTCATCGGTTCCTGGTGCCAAGGCATCCACCGTGCGCCCTTAAAAACTTGGCCACAGATGCTCGCGTCCACTGTGCAGTTCTCAAACAACGACCAGCCACCCATCACCCCGCCACACTCGGCGAGTTCACTGGGGCCGGCATCGAGGGAATTCATTCCCTCAGACACCCAACAGCGTGCCCGACACTCTCTCACCGTCCACCCGTGTTCCACGCCGAAGCAGTACTAACAGGAGATATTGAGAGTGTGCCGAGTAGTCAACGTTCCACCCATGAGCTGACCACCGTCGATCATTCGCCGACGTAGTGGCTCTGACTGCCTTACGGCAGCTAGATGCTCCTTAGAAAGGAGGTGATCCAGCCGCACCTTCCGGTACGGCTACCTTGTTACGACTTCGTCCCAATCGCCAGTCCCACCTTCGACAGCTCCCTCCCACAAGGGGTTGGGCCACCGGCTTCGGGTGTTACCGACTTTCGTGACGTGACGGGCGGTGTGTACAAGGCCCGGGAACGTATTCACCGCAGCAATGCTGATCTGCGATTACTAGCGACTCCGACTTCATGGGGTCGAGTTGCAGACCCCAATCCGAACTGAGACCGGCTTTTTGAGATTCGCTCCACCTCACGGTATCGCAGCTCATTGTACCGGCCATTGTAGCACGTGTGCAGCCCAAGACATAAGGGGCATGATGACTTGACGTCGTCCCCACCTTCCTCCGAGTTGACCCCGGCGGTCTCCCGTGAGTCCCCAGCACCACAAGGGCCTGCTGGCAACACGGGACAAGGGTTGCGCTCGTTGCGGGACTTAACCCAACATCTCACGACACGAGCTGACGACAGCCATGCACCACCTGTACACCGACCACAAGGGGGCGCCCATCTCTGAACGTTTCCGGTGTATGTCAAGCCTTGGTAAGGTTCTTCGCGTTGCGTCGAATTAAGCCACATGCTCCGCCGCTTGTGCGGGCCCCCGTCAATTCCTTTGAGTTTTAGCCTTGCGGCCGTACTCCCCAGGCGGGGAACTTAATGCGTTAGCTGCGGCACCGACGACGTGGAATGTCGCCAACACCTAGTTCCCACCGTTTACGGCGTGGACTACCAGGGTATCTAATCCTGTTCGCTCCCCACGCTTTCGCTCCTCAGCGTCAGTAATGGCCCAGAGATCCGCCTTCGCCACCGGTGTTCCTCCTGATATCTGCGCATTTCACCGCTACACCAGGAATTCCGATCTCCCCTACCACACTCTAGCTAGCCCGTATCGACTGCAGACCCGAGGTTAAGCCTCGGGCTTTCACAATCGACGTGACAAGCCGCCTACGAGCTCTTTACGCCCAATAATTCCGGACAACGCTTGCGCCCTACGTATTACCGCGGCTGCTGGCACGTAGTTAGCCGGCGCTTCTTCTGCAGGTACCGTCACTTTCGCTTCTTCCCTGCTGAAAGAGGTTTACAACCCGAAGGCCGTCATCCCTCACGCGGCGTCGCTGCATCAGGCTTTCGCCCATTGTGCAATATTCCCCACTGCTGCCTCCCGTAGGAGTCTGGGCCGTGTCTCAGTCCCAGTGTGGCCGGTCGCCCTCTCAGGCCGGCTACCCGTCGTCGCCTTGGTGAGCCACTACCTCACCAACAAGCTGATAGGCCGCGGGCTCATCCTGCACCGCCGGAGCTTTACAACCCGGGAGATGCCTCCCAGGCTCATATCCGGTATTAGACCCCGTTTCCAGGGCTTGTCCCAGAGTGCAGGGCAGATTGCCCACGTGTTACTCACCCGTTCGCCACTAATCCCCACCGAAGTGGTTCATCGTTCGACTTGCATGTGTTAAGCACGCCGCCAGCGTTCGTCCTGAGCCAGGATCAAACTCTCCGTGAATGCTTCTCACGGGAGCGGAACAGGCCGGAGGAATAATCCGACCGTTCACAGCGTCCTCGCTGTATTTTTCTTCAAAGGAACCTCGACCATCGGACAGTGTCCGACGGACGGGGTATCAACATATCTGGCGTTGACTTTTGGCACGCTGTTGAGTTCTCAAGGAACGGTCGCTTCCTTTGTACTCACCCTCTCGGGCTTTCCTCCGGGCTTCCCTTCGGTCTTGCGTTTCCGACTCTATCAGATCTTTTCTCGACCCGATTTCCTCGGTGCTTTCCAGGTTCCCGCTCTCGCGTTTCCCTTTCCGGCGGCTCCGACTCTACCAGATCCTTCTCGGTGTCTGATTCCCAGTCAGCGGGAGTTGCCTTCCCGGCCGTTGGGCCGTTCCAGCGAGTGAGACTTTAGCGGATTCCCGGCCTCCGAGCTAATCGGGGGCCGCGTCCTTTCGAACGTGGATTCCTCATTCCGTGAATACGCACACCAAAGCCCTCGACGACGTGTCGCCGATTGCTGGCAGGTACTTGCGGAATGGCTGCCCGGGGACCGACCGAGGTCGGCGCTCACGTCGGACAACCCGGAGAACAGTACGTATGCCGTCGGGGCGTGTCAACTCGCAGCGGTACGGCCCCGCGGAGGCGTATGGTGGACCGCATGACTACGCGTACGTGTACCCATCAGTGGTGGCCCGCCTGACGGCGGCCGCGCTCACGTACGTATTCAACGGCCGCCGCTTCGGCGGCCGTTCGCGTATCTCCCTCCGGAACCTCCGAGGGCCGGCCGCCGGGGACGGCGGCCTCGGCCAGGGGACGGAGAGGGAATGACACGGGTCTTCAGCGGCATCAAGCCGACCGGGCACCTGACACTGGGGAACTACCTGGGAGCGATGCGGCAGTGGGCCGCCGTCGACCAGCATCGGTCCGACGCCCTGTTCTGCGTCGTCGATCTGCACGGGATGACCGTGGACCACGATCCCGCCCGGCTGTGCAGACTCACCCGGCAGGCGGCGACGCTGCTGCTGGCGGCGGGACTGGATCCGGAGCTGTGCACCGTGTTCGTGCAGAGCCATGTCGACGAGCACACCCGGCTGTCGTACGTCATGGAGTGCGTGGCGACCGACGGTGAGATGCGGCGGATGATCCAGTACAGGGAGAAGGTCGCGAGCGAGGGCGCGCGGGGGCGGGGTGTGCGGCTGTCCTTGCTGACGTACCCGGCGCTGATGGCGGCGGACATCCTGGCCTACGGGGCGGACGAGGTACCGGTCGGGGACGATCAGGCACAGCACGTGGAGCTGACGCGCGATCTCGCGGTGCGGTTCAACCAGCGGTACGGGCACACCTTCGTGGTGCCGAAGGCGACCGTGCCGACGGTGGCGGCCCGGGTGATGAACCTGCAGGACCCGACGTCGAAGATGGGGAAGTCGGACGACTCCGGGCCGGGGATCGTCTACCTCCTCGACGAGCCGGACGTGATCCGGAAGAAGATCATGCGGGCCGTCACCGACAGCGGGCGGGAGGTCGTGTACGACCCGGAGGAGCGCCCCGGGGTCGCGAACCTGCTGGAAATTCTCGCTGCGTGCACTGGCGGGAACCCTGAGTCACTGGCAGCCGTTCACGATTCGTACGGCGCTCTGAAGCAGGCCACCGCGGAGGCGGTGCTGGAGACGCTCAGGCCCGTGCGGGCCAGGCACAAGGAGTTGTGTGCCGATCCGGGATATGTGGAGGGGGTGCTGCGGCATGGGGCGGAGAAGGCTCGGGCGATCGCCCGGCCGATCGTCGATACCGCCTACCGGGCGATCGGGCTGTTGCCGCCCGGCGCCTTCGCCGGCTCGGGGCCGGTGACGGCCGAGCCGGCGTTCGAGGCGGCGCGGTGACCACCCCCGGGCGGTTCGTCAGTCCTTCTTGCCGGAGGCGAGTTCCCGGCTGCGGTCACGGGCGGCTTCGAGAGCGGCGATGAGGGCGGCGCGGACGCCGTGGTTCTCCAGTTCGCGGATGGCGTTGATGGTGGTGCCGGCGGGCGAGGTGACGTTCTCGCGAAGCTTGACGGGATGTTCGCCGCTGTCGCGGAGCATCACGGCGGCGCCGATCGCGGACTGGACGATGAGGTCGTGGGCCTTGTCGCGAGGCAGGCCGAGCAGGATGCCTGCGTCCGTCATGGCCTCGACCAGGTAGAAGAAGTACGCCGGGCCCGAACCGGAGAGGGCGGTGCAGGCGTCCTGCTGGGACTCGGGAACCCGGAGGGTCTTGCCGACGGCGCCGAAGATCTCCTCGGCGTGGGCGAGGTGGCCGGCGGTCGCGTGGCTGCCGGCGGAGATGACGGACATCGCCTCGTCGACAAGCGCGGGGGTGTTCGTCATGACACGGACGACCGGGGTGCCGGTGGCGAGGCGCTCCTCGAAGAAGGAGGTGGGGATGCCCGCGGCGCCGCTGATGACGAGGCGGTCGGCCGGGAGGTGCGGGGCGAGTTCGTCGAGGAGGGTGCCCATGTCCTGGGGTTTGACCGTGAGGATCAGGGTGTCGGCGGTCTTCGCGGCCTCGGGGTTGGTGACCGGGGTGACTCCGTAGCGGGCCCGGAGTTCTTCGGCTCGTTCGGGGCGGCGGGCGGTGACCAGGAGGTCGGCAGGGGCCCAGCCGGCGCGGATCATTCCGCTGAGCAGGGCTTCGCCGATCTTGCCGGTGCCGAGGACTGCGACTTTCTGGCTCATGCGGTTCAGTCTGGCACCGGGCGGTGAGGGCGGGGTCCGGTTGTCCGCTGGGCGGACGTCGGCGGTGGATCAGGGGGTGGACCAGCCGGTGGATCAGGCGGTCCGTCGCCTCAGGGTGGCCGCTCCGAGGCCCAGGACCAGCAGGGCGCAGCCGGCGACGATCAGGACGTCCCGGACGAAGGTGGCGGTCATGGCGGTGTGGTGGAGGACCTCGTTCATGCCGTCGACGGCGTAGGACATGGGGAGGACGTCGGAGATGGCTTCGAGGGCGGGGTGCATCTCGGAGCGCGGGGTGAAGAGTCCGCAGAGGAGGAGCTGGGGGAAGATCACCGCGGGCATGAACTGGACCGCCTGGAATTCCGAGGCCGCGAAGGCCGACACGAAGAGACCGAGGGCCGTGCCGAGCAGGGCGTCGAGCAGGGCGACCAGGAGCAGCAGCCAGGGCGAGCCGGTGACGTCGAGGCCCAGGAACCAGACGGCGAGGCCGGTGGCGAGGGCGGACTGGATGATCGCGAGGATGCCGAAGGCGAGGGCGTAGCCGGCGATGAGGTCGGCTTTGCCCAGGGGCATGGCGAGGAGGCGTTCGAGGGTGCCGGAGGTGCGTTCGCGGAGGGTGGCGATGGAGGTCACCAGGAACATCGTGATGAGCGGGAAGATGCCGAGGAGTGAGGCGCCGATGTTGTCGAAGGTCTGCGGGCTGCCGTCGAAGACGTAGCGGAGCAGGACCAGCATCAGGCAGGGGATGAGGATCAGCAGCGCGATGGTGCGGGGGTCGTGCCGGAGCTGGCGCAGGACACGGGCGGCGGTGGCGGTGGTGCGGGAGAGGTTCAGGGCGCTGACGGGGATGGCCGCGGTGGTTCCCGTGGTGGCCGGCTGAGTGGTCATCGTGCCGTTTCCTTCGTGCGGGAGTTGGCGTCGGCTTCGTCGACGAGGTGGAGGAAGGCGGCCTCGACGGTGTCGGAGCCGGTGCGGGTGCGCAGCGCCTCGGGGGTGTCGTCGGCGAGGATCTCGCCCTCGCGCATGAGGAGGAGGCGGTGGCAGCGCTCGGCCTCGTCCATGACGTGGGAGGAGATGAGGAGGGTGGCGCCGCGGGTGGCGGCGATGGAGTGGAAGAGGTTCCAGAGGTCGCGGCGCAGAACGGGGTCGAGGCCGACGGTTGGCTCGTCGAGGACGAGCAGTTCGGGGCTGCCGAGCAGGGCGACGGCGAGGGAGACGCGGCTGCGCTGGCCGCCGGAGAGGTTGCCGGCGAGGGCGTCGGCGTGGCTGGTGAGGTCGACTTCGCCGAGGACCCGGTCGGTGTCGGCGCGGCGGTCGGCGGTGGTGCGGGTGGGGTCGAGGATCGATCCGAAGTAGTCGAGGTTCTGGCGGATGGTCAGGTCGTTGTAGACGGAGGCGGCTTGGGTGACGTAGCCGATGCGGCTGCGCAGGGAGGGGTGGCCGGCGGGGCGGCCGAGGACGTTCAGAGTGCCGGTGACCTTGGCCTGGGTGCCGACGATGGAGCGCATCAGGGTGGACTTGCCGCATCCGGAGGGGCCGAGGAGGCCGGTGATCTGACCGGGCGGGACGGTGAAGTCGAGGCCGCGGAGGACGGTGCGGGGGCCGCGGACCGCGGTGAGTCCGGCGGCCTGGATGGCGGGGGGCAGGGCTGAGTTGCCGGGGGCCTGGGCGGGCTCCGGCGAGTAATTCACCATGTGATGAATAATGCGCCGGAGCGGGTGAGGGCGTCAAGGGGAGGAGGACTGGGGCGCGGGGCTGTATCGATGTGCGGCTGCCGCCGCGTGGGCGCGAGCAATCCCCACCGGCCCGCGGCCGAGTCACGGCCGCAGGCCGGTGCTTCCGGGCGCGCGCTCAGGCGTTGAGGGCGACGAGCAGCAGGACGTCGTACGTCTCCTCGACGACGCCGTCGGGGAAGGTCCTGAGGAGGTGGGCGCGTTCCTCGGCGAGAAAGGCGGTGCGGCGGGCCTCGGGGGTGACGAGGAACGCCGAGTGGCTGCCGATGTTGGCGACGTGGGTGTCGACCGGGACCCGGCGGCTCCAGCGGACCTCGCGGCGGGCGAACCGGAGTCGGCCGCTGGGGTCGGCGAGGTCGGTGCGGTCGGCGGACTTGCTCTGCTCCGCTCTGACGTCGATGCCGAAGAACCTGCTGATGCGGTCGGCGGAGTCGGCGATCCAGTCGACGTCGAGCGCGTCGGTGTTCCACCACAGCGCCAGCGCCCCGCCGGGACGCAGCACGCGGAGCGCCTCCGGCACGGAACGGGCCGGGTCGGTCCAGTGCCATGCCTGGGCGTAGGTGAGGAAGTCGGCGGTGGCGGTGGCGAGCGGGAGGGCGTTGCCGTTGCCGCGGACGATCGGGACGGCCGGGAGGGTGGCGTGGAACTGCGCCGCCATGCCCTCCCCCGGTTCCACCGCGACCACGTCGGCGCCGCGCGCGTGCAGGAGGGCGGTCGCGATGCCGGTGCCGGCACCGACGTCGACCACCCGGGCCCCGGTGAGGGGGCGTCCGGCTTCCTCCTCGACGGCGTCGAGGAGGGCGGGCGGGTAGGAGGGGCGGTTCGCGGCGTACTGGGCCGCGGCGGCGTCGAAGGAGCGGGCGCGTACGGCGTGGGAGGGATGAGCGGGGGTCGGGGGTGAGTTCCGGTGCTGCGACTGCGACTGGCCTGTGGTCATGCGGCCATGGTCCCGGGGGGTGGGGCGGGGGCGACAGGGATTTCCGCGGGCAGGCCGGATATGACGGCCCTCTGCCCGCGCCTCGGCCTCAGCGCCTGCGCTTCTTCTTGGAAGGGTTGCCCGAGCGGCGGGTGGTGCGGTGTTCGTGTTCCTGGACGGCGGTGTCGTACTCGGCGCGGTGGAGTTTCTCGCCGGGGGCCTCGGTGAGGGAGCGGAAGAAGTACGCGAGGAGCGAGCCGACGAAGCCGATGGCGAGGAGGCCGCGCAGGGAGGCCTGGCGTTCGGGGTCGGGGCGCTTGCCGAAGGACTCCCAGGTGTGGCGGAAGGCCAGGGCACTGCAGATCGCGAACATCGCGACGACGAGGACGGTCACGAAGGCGCCGGTGTCGGCGAGCTGCACGCCCTCGTAGGCGAGGCGCAGGATCAGGCAGGAGACGACGGCGGCGGCGAGCGAGCCCGCGGCCACGCCGATCCGGCGGACGGTGTAGCCGTCGTCGTGGTTCACCCAGGACGTGCCGAAGAAACGGAGGGACTCGGGGCGGGGCTCGCCGGTGGAGCCCGCGGGGGTGTCCGGGGTGCCTGGTTCGTCGCTCACGGGACGATTATGGCGCCGGGGGCCGCGGGCTCCGGGTCGGGGTGGTGTACGGGGTCAGGCGCAGCGGTCGGCCACGTAGCCGTCGCTGCCCGTGTGGACGTAGGCGTCCGAGACGAATTCGCCGTTGCTGATGTTGTCCCAGATGTTCGAGGTGCCGTAGTAGCCGGACACCGTTGAACCCGGGGTCTGGCAGTAGATGGGCACCTGGGCGCCCTCAGGCAGGACACGGGTGATGCTGTAGCTGGTGCCCGGACCGTCGTGGACGTTCAGACGGACGCCCGGGGCGACAGCGTAGTAGCGGACACTGGCGGCGGCGTTCGCCGTGGCGGCGGAGCCGAGGAGCATGAGGAAGGCGCTGCCGGTGGTTGCCGCCAACAAGAGGGTGGATCTGCGTCTGAGCGATGTCATACGAGTCCTCCGGAGTCCGAAGAGCGGGTCGCGAAACCGGATCAGGCGCAGCGGTCGGCCACGTAGCCGTCGCTGCCGGTGTGGACGTAGGCGTCCGAGACGAATTCGCCGTTGTCGATGTTGTCCCAGATGTTGGACGTGCCGTAATAGCCGGACACCGTCGTGCCGGGTGTCTGGCAGAAGATCGGGACGCGGGTGCCCTCGGGGAGGGTCCGCGTGATGCCGTAGCTGGTGCCCGGGCCGCTGCGGACGTTGAGGCGGACGCCCGGGGCGACCGCGTACGTCTTCACGGATGCCGCCAGCGTCGAGACGGCCTGCTCCTCGCCGCTGCTCTCGGCTTCCTGTGCGTGATCGACAGACATGTGGTGCTCCCCCCACTGGACCCATGAGTGCCATGGAGTCCCGTTGATTCCCCTCATTCGAGCCACGAAACACATGTACGTAACTCGCACGCGGAGGCTAGCAAGCCGCCTCTGTCCCGAACGAGTCATCGACTAGGCTCCGTGAGTCGCGCGCCGCGGAAACAGCACGGGGGTGGTCCCTTGACGCCACAGCGCAACACCGGAGCGGGCGCGGAAGCGGAACTTCCCGAGTACGCCGGGCACTACCGCCTGGAGTCCTGCCTAGGCTCCGGTGGCATGGGCGTGGTGCACCTGGCCCGCAGCACCTCGGGGCTGAAGCTCGCGGTGAAGGTCGTGCACGCCGAGTACGCCAAGGACCGTGAGTTCAGGGGCCGTTTCCGGCAGGAGGTGGCCGCCGCACGCAAGGTCAGCGGCGCCTTCACCGCACCCGTCGTGGACGCCGATCCCGAGGCCGAACGGCCCTGGATGGCCACTCTCTTCATCCCTGGCCCAACCCTCTCCGAGCACGTGAAGCGGAACGGGCCCATGCCTCCCGCCCAGTTGCGCCGGCTGATGGCCGGACTGGCGGAGGCGCTGCGCGACATTCACAGGGTCGGCGTGGTGCATCGGGATCTGAAGCCGAGCAATGTGCTGCTCGCCGAGGACGGTCCCAAGGTCATCGACTTCGGGATCTCCCGGCCGAAAGACAGCGAACTGCGGACCGAGACGGGAAAGTTGATCGGAACCCCGCCGTTCATGGCGCCGGAGCAGTTCCGGCGGCCGCGTGAAGTGGGGCCCGCCGCCGACATCTTCGCGCTCGGGTCGGTACTGGTGCACGCGTCGACGGGGCGGGGGCCGTTCGACTCCGACAGTCCCTATGTCGTCGCCTATCAGGTCGTCCATGACGAGCCCGACCTCACCGGCGTACCGGAGGAGGTCGCTCCGCTGGTGCTGCGCTGCCTCGCCAAGGAACCCGAGGACCGGCCGACGCCCGACGAACTGATGCGCGGGCTGCGGTCGTTGGCGGCGTCGTACGACACGCAGGCATTCATACCGGCGCAGCGGGTCATGGTCGACGGCGGCAACGGCGACGGCCCTCCGCAGGAAGAGGAGTCGCCTACCGCCGTACCGGAGCGGCAGGCGCAGAAGGCGAGGAAGACGCGGGCGACGACGCGGCGGCGCGTCGTCGTGGCGGCCGGGGCGGGCGTCCTGGTCCTGGGTGGCGTGCTCACGTCGGCGCTGTGGCTCGGGAGTGGCGATCCGACGCCGGTGGGCAGCACGGTGCACGGCTCCGCGGCCGTGTTCGAGGCGTGGCAGACGGAAGCGGTGGCGAAGGGCGGTTCGGGGATGGCCCAATGCGTCGCCGGCACGGGGAAGTTGCTGTGCTTCCGGTCCGGCCTGGCCTTCGCCCTTGATCCGGCGGACGGCCGTGTGCTGTGGCGGCACAGGGTCGCGGACGAACGTACGAGCGGCTCCCCGTACCTGTCCGGCGGCCTCCTGCTGTTGCCGACGCACGGCGGTCGGAAGGTGGAGGCACTCGACCCCGCCTCGGGTGGGTCACGCTGGCAGCAGGACATGCCCGCGAACCAGGTCATGGAGGTCACCAAGAGCATGCTGCTGGCCGTGGGGGCCAACGGGATGATCACCGGCATGGACAGCAAGTCCGGCCACACCAGGTGGACCGTGCCCGGCTCGGGGGGCGGCACGCCGTCCCTGAGTTCGTTCGCCGGGGATCCCTTGGTGTACACGGCCAGCACCGCCGCCGACGGGACGGGCACCCTGGTCACTGCGCTGGATCCGGTCACCGGTGCCAAGCGCTGGAGAGTCGGGCTGACGGGGGATCTGCGGCCGGTCGGGAGCGCGGGCGGGTCCCTCTTCCTGCTGTCCGTGGACACCACCGCCGGGGAGACGGACGCGGTGGTGCGCTACACACCGGACGCGAGGGCGACCCGGCGGGTGGCGCTGCCCGTCCCCCGGGTGGCTCCGGGTGCCACCGTGCGCGGCGATGTCGTCTATCTGCTGTCCGCCGGCGGCTCGCTGGAGGCCGTCGACCTGGAGAGCGGCACACAGCTCTGGGAGCTCCAGACGTCGGTGAGCCGGGGCTCGGCGCCCGTGGCCGACGACCGGCACGTCTACTTCACCGCCGCCGACGGACGCCTGCTCGCCGTCGACAGACGTAAGGGAATCCTCGTCGGCCAGACCTCGGCGCGCCTCGGCACGAACGCGGGCCAGGTCACTGCCGCCCTGCCCGCCCCCCTGCTCCTCGGCGGCCACCTCTACGCCGCAGCCCCCGACGGCACCGTCTTCGCCGTGGACGCGGAGGATCCCGCTCGCTGGTGATGGCTGGCGACGACGAAGGGGCCGCCTCCGTGCGGGAGGCGGCCCCTTCGGGGGTTGCGCGGGCGGCTCAGCCGAGTTTGGACACGTCGCGCACCGCGCCCTTGTCGGCGCTGGTGGCCATCGCGGCGTAGGCGCGCAGTGCGGCCGAGACCTTGCGCTCGCGGTTCTCCGGGGCGTACACGCCGTTCAGGGCCTGCGCGCGGCGGGACAGCTCGGCCTCGTCGACGAGGAGCTCGATGGTGCGGTTCGGGATGTCGATGCGGATGCGGTCGCCGTTCTCGACGAGGGCGATGGTGCCGCCGGAGGCCGCCTCCGGGGAGGCGTGGCCGATGGAGAGCCCGGACGTGCCGCCGGAGAAGCGGCCGTCGGTGATCAGGGCGCAGGACTTGCCGAGGCCGCGGCCCTTGAGGAAGGACGTGGGGTAGAGCATCTCCTGCATGCCGGGGCCGCCCTTGGGGCCCTCGTAGCGGATGACGACCACGTCGCCGTCCGTGACCTGCTTGTTGAGGATCTTCTCGACGGCCTCTTCCTGCGACTCGCAGACGACCGCGGGGCCTTCGAAGGTCCAGATGGACTCGTCGACGCCGGCCGTCTTCACCACGCAGCCGTCGACGGCGAGGTTGCCCTTGAGGACCGCGAGGCCGCCGTCCTTGGAGTAGGCGTGCTCGACGCTGCGGATGCAGCCCTCCGCCGCGTCCTCGTCCAGGGCCTCCCAGCGCTCGGACTGGGAGAAGGCCTCGGCGGAGCGGACGCAGCCGGGGGCGGCGTGCCAGAGTTCCACGGCCTCGGGGGACGGGGAGCCGCCGCGCACGTCCCACGTCTTCAGCCAGTCGGCCAGGGACGGGCTGTGGACGGAGTGGACGTCCTCGTTGAGGAGGCCGCCGCGGTGCAGTTCGCCGAGGAGGGCGGGGATGCCGCCGGCGCGGTGCACGTCCTCCATGTAGTACGTGCGGGTCTTGGCGACGTTCGGGGCGACCTTGGCCAGGCAGGGGACGCGACGGGAGACCGCGTCGATCTCGGGGAGGCCGAAGGGGACGCCCGCCTCCTGGGCCGCGGCCAGCAGGTGCAGGATCGTGTTGGTGGAGCCACCCATCGCGATGTCCAGCGCCATCGCGTTCTCGAACGCGGCGAAGGTCGCGATGTTCAGCGGCAGGACCGTCTCGTCGTCCTGCTCGTAGTAGCGGCGGGTGATGTCCATGACCGTGGTGGCGGCGTCGACGTAGAGCTGCTTACGGGCCGTGTGCGTGGCGAGGACCGAGCCGTTGCCGGGGAGGGAGAGGCCGATCGCCTCCGTCAGGCAGTTCATCGAGTTGGCGGTGAACATGCCGGAACAGGAGCCGCAGGTCGGACAGGCGTTCTCCTCGATCTTGAGGACGTCCTCGTCGGAGACGTTCTCGTTCGCCGCGTCGACCATGGCGTCGATCAGGTCGAGGGTGCGGACCGTGCCGTCCACGAGGGTCGCCCGGCCGGCCTCCATGGGGCCGCCGGAGACGAAGACCGTCGGGATGTTCAGGCGCAGGGCGGCCATGAGCATGCCGGGGGTGATCTTGTCGCAGTTGGAGATGCAGACCAGGGCGTCGGCGCAGTGCGCCTCGACCATGTACTCGACCGAGTCCGCGATCAGGTCGCGGGAGGGCAGGGAGTACAGCATGCCGCCGTGGCCCATCGCGATGCCGTCGTCCACGGCGATCGTGTTGAACTCGCGCGGGATGCCGCCGGCCTCCTTGATCGCCTCGGAGACGATCCGGCCGACCGGCTGCAGGTGGGTGTGGCCCGGCACGAACTCCGTGAAGGAGTTCGCGACGGCGATGATCGGCTTGCGGCCGATGTCCGCACCGGGTACACCGGAGGCGCGCATAAGGGCGCGGGCGCCCGCCATGTTGCGGCCGTGGGTGACTGTGCGGGACCTCAGCTCGGGCATCGTCGCTCGCTCCTTCAGACAGATAGGGCTGCTATTGAGCGTACGCCCGTTGTTCAGGCCTCGGGACGGGGTGTCCGGAATGCGGGACGTATGTCTCAGTGGGGCTGGTCAGGGCCCGGTCAGGTGCCCCTGCACCACCGGGGAGACCCGGGTGATGATCTGCTCCAGGTCCGCCGAGGCCAGCGGCTCCACCTTGATCACATAGCGCAGCATCGCGCAGCCGATCAGCTGCGCCGCCGCCAGTTCGGCGCGCAGCTCCGCGTCCGGGAGGTCCAGCTGTCCCGCGATCCGGCGCAGCAGCTGCGAGGAGATCAGGCGGCGGAAGACGGCTGCGGCCGTGTCGTTGTTGACGGCGGAGCGGACGATCGCGAGGAGGGGCGTACGGGTGGTGGGGTTCTCCCAGATGCCGAAGATGAACCGGGTCAGACGCTCGCCGACACCGTCCAGCGGGCCCTCGGCGATCGCGGCGGGCGCGTTCAGCGCGGGGGCGAAGGCGACCGAGATGGCGGCCTCGAAGACCTGCTCCTTGGTGCCGAAGTAGTGGTGGATCAGGGCGGAGTCGACCCCGGCGGCCTTGGCGATCCCCCGCACGGACGTCTTCTCGTACCCGCGTTCGGAGAACTCCTCGCGGGCGGCGACGAGGATACGGTCCCGGGTGTCGGCGGCCTCGGTACGCGGCGGCCGGCCGCGGCGCCGGGTGCCCGCGCTGTGGTCGGCGTCCGTCATCGGCGGGGCACCCGCACCGCCGAGGCCAGGTGGAGGCGGGTGAAGGCGAGGGCCTCCGCGAGGTCGGCCTCGCGCTCCGCGCCGGACATCGCGCGCCGGGTGTTGACCTCGATGACGACATGGCCGTCGAACCCGGTGACCGCGAGCCGCTCCAGCAGCTCGGCGCACGGCTGGGTGCCGCGGCCGGGCACCAGGTGCTCGTCCTTGGCGGAGCCGCGGCCGTCGGCGAGGTGGACATGGCCGAGCCGGTCGCCCATCCGGTCGAGCATGGCGAGCGCGTCGACGCGGGACGTCGAGGCGTGGCTGAGGTCGATCGTGAAGTGCCGGTAGTCGTCCTTGGTGACGTCCCAGTCGGGGGCGTAGGCGAGCATCTCGCGGTCGCGGTAGCGCCAGGGGTACATGTTCTCCACCGCGAACCGCACATCCGTCTCGTTCGCCATGCGCCAGATCCCCTCGACGAAGTCGCGGGCGTACTGGCGCTGCCAGCGGAACGGGGGGTGCACGACGACCGTGCTCGCGCCCAGCTTCTCGGCGGCGGACCGGGCCCGCTGGAGCTTGACCCATGGGTCGGTGGACCAGACCCGCTGGGTGATCAGCAGACAAGGCGCGTGGACGGCGAGGATCGGGATGCGGTGGTAGTCGCTCAGCCGCCGCAGGGCCTCGATGTCCTGGCTGACCGGGTCGGTCCACACCATGACCTCGACACCGTCGTAACCGAGGCGCGCGGCGATCTCGAAGGCCGTCGCCGTCGACTCCGGATAGACGGAGGCCGTGGAGAGCGCGACCTTCGCATCCGGGATGCGGACGACGTCCCTTGGAATTGCCACGAGGGACAGGTTACGGGGTGGGGTCGGGTGAACAGTGGGCGCCTGCCCGTCGGTGTGACCGGGGTCGCGCCGGCGACGGGGCGCTCAGGCCGAACCCATGTGATCGAGGCGCCGCAGGATGACTCCCTCCCTGAGCGCCCACGGGCACACCTCCAGGTTCTCCACCTCGAAGAGGTCCATCGCGGCCTCCGCCACCAGGGCACCCGCCACCAGCTGGCCCGACCGGCCCTCCGACACTCCCGGCAGTGCGGAGCGCTGGGCCGTGGTCATGGCGCCCAGCCTGGGAACCCAGGCCTCCAGGGAGTCCCGTTTGAGTTCGCGCTGGACATAGAGACCGTCGGCGGAGCGGGCCGCGCCGGCGATGCGGGCCAGCTGCTTGAAGGTCTTGGACGTGGCGACCACGTGGTCGGGGGCGCCGAAGCGGCTGAACTCGCCGACCGTACGGGCGATCTCGGCGCGTACATGGCGACGCAGCGCCCGTATGTCCTCGGCGGACGGCGGGTCGCCTGGGAGCCATCCCGCGGTGAGCCGGCCGGCGCCGAGCGGCAGCGAGACGGCCGTGTCCGGCTCCTCGTCGATGCCGTACGCGATCTCCAGAGAGCCGCCCCCGATGTCCAGGACCAGCAGCTTTCCGGCGGACCAGCCGAACCAGCGGCGGACCGCGAGGAAGGTCAGCCGGGCCTCCTCGGCGCCGCTGAGGACCTGGAGCTCGACACCGGTGTCGGCCTTCACACGCGCGAGGACGTCGTCGGCGTTGCTTGCCTCACGCACGGCGGAGGTGGCGAACGGCACCAGGTCCTCGACGCCCTTGTCCTCCGCGGCCTGGAGGGCGTCCTTGACGACACCGACCAGTTTCTCGACGCCGTCGGGGCCGATCGCGCCGTTGCCGTCGAGGAGTTGGGCGAGGCGCAACTCCGCCTTGTGCGAGTGCGCCGGCAGCGGGCGCGCGCCGGGGTGCGCATCCACCACCAGCAGATGCACCGTGTTGGATCCCACGTCGAGGACACCGAGTCTCATGTACGGAACTGTACGGAACACTGCTGACGGCGGGCCCTGAGCGGTCCCCGGAGCCGCCCTCGGCGACTTACCCTGGACGCGTGCCAAAGACGAAGAAGACGAAGGACCACAAGGCCGCCACATCAGCCGAAGGTTCTTCGCGCGTGAAGCCGCCCAAGCAGCCGAAGGCGGCGACGCTGTCGAAGAAGGCTCTGGCTGCGGACGAGAAGGGCCTCGACTTCGCACGCGCATGGGTGGAATTCCCGGATCCGGCGGACGACGAGCAGGTGTTCCGCTGTGATCTGACATGGCTGACCTCCCGCTGGAACTGCATCTTCGGCAGCGGCTGCCAGGGCATCCAGGCGGGCCGCGCGGACGACGGCTGCTGCACGCTGGGCGCGCACTTCTCCGACGAGGACGACGAGAAGCGGGTCGCGGAGCATGTGGCGCGGCTCACGCCGGACATCTGGCAGCACCACGCCGAGGGCACCGAGCACGGCTGGATCTCGGAGGACGAGGAGGGCTCCCGTCAGACCCGCCCCTTCAACGGCTCGTGCATCTTCCAGAACCGGCCGGGTTTCGCGGGCGGCGCGGGCTGCTCGCTGCACATCCTGGCGCTGCGGGAGGGCCGCGAGCCGCTGGAGACCAAGCCGGACGTCTGCTGGCAGCTCCCGATCCGGCGCACGTACGACTGGATCGACCGCCCCGACGACACGCGCGTCCTGCAGATCTCGATCGGCGAGTACGACCGCAGGGGCTGGGGCCCGGGCGGCCACGACCTGCACTGGTGGTGCACCTCGGCGACCTCCGCACACGGCGCGGGCGACCCGGTGTACATCTCCTACCGGCCCGAACTGACCGAACTGATGGGCAAGGCCGGCTACGACCGCCTGGTGGAACTGTGTGAGGAGCGCCTCGCCTCCCAGCTGCCGCTGCTGGCACCGCATCCGGCGGACCCTCACAACTGACGCGCACGGCAGCGCCCCTCAGGGGCGCGGGGCTGTAGGTGCTTTGCGGCTTCCGCCGCGTGGGCGCGACCAGCCACAACGCGGCCGCATCCGCAGGGCGGGTACCGCCCGGCTCGGCACCGCCGAACTCCACCGTCGTGGCCGAGCACCGTCGCGGCGGAAAGAGGAGACCGGCGGCAGGAATGGCTGACGGAAACGCGCGACCGGCAGGCGGAAGAACTGCCAGCAGCAAGAGACCGGCAGACGAACGCGACCGGTAGACCCACGAGACCCGCGGCAGGAAGAGGCCTGCGGGCGGGACAGACCGGTGAGCGCGACAGACCGGGAGCGGGGAGACCGGCAGGCGGGACAGACCGGTGAGCGGGGAGGCGTCCGCGGAACAAGGTCGGCCGGTGACGGGGCTCACGGGGGCGGTGGTGGGCCCTCGCTGCCGGGGTCTGTCGGCGAAGGTGACCCCGTCGGGCTCGCGGTATCCGATTCGGTGGGCGTGGGCGTGGGCGACGTCGGCGGGTCGCTGGCCGGCGGTGTCGGCTCGGTGGACGCCGAGTCGGTCGCTGTCGGCGTCGGTCTCCCCGCAGGGGGTGGTTTCGGTCCCCGGCGGGACGGCGGAGCCGTCCCGTACCCGCCGATCGACACCACCGCCCCCGCCGGCGCCACCGCCACCCGTGCGCTCCAGTGTCCGGCCGGTTCCCGCAGATGATCGACATACACCTTGATCGTGACCGACTCTCCCGGCCGCAACGTCCCCGTCGGCCGGGAGAAGTACAGCCAGCTCGCCGGGGTGGTCACCGACCACCGCACCGCCGCGTCCCCGGACGCCGCGAGCGTGATCAGCGTCGTGTCGCCGTCGTTCGCGGCCGTCACCGCGAGGTGTCCCGCGCCGACCGCCTTCCGGTCGGCTCCGCTCACGCTGATCACCTCCACCGACACGTCGGCCTTGCCGTCCTTGCCGACGCGCGGTCCGGGTCTGGTCCCGGCGTTGCCGGCGTTCTCGTAACCCCCGGGTGTGTCGCCGCCGAGCGCGTCGGGGCCGGCGGCCTCCCGCGCGCTCGCGGCGGACGTCCCGTCGCGGCCCTCCCCCGCCGGCGAGCCCCGGTATGCCGCCCACAGGGCCAGCACCGGCGCCGCCACCACCGTGGCGACGACGGTCGTCGTGACGGCACGCGCGCGTAGCCGGTCGCGGCGGGCCGCGTGGTCCTTGGGGTCCATCGGGAAGCCGCGCCGGTCGAAGCGCGGGGCGGCGGCACCACGCGCGCGTGGCTGGTGCGCCATGGCCATGTGCAGGGCCGCGCGGGGCGCCTCCAGGACAGGCAGCTCGGCGGGCGTGGTCATCGCGCCGGGCCACCGGCCGGGAGCCGCGCGCTCGGCGGTACGGCGGCAGCGCGGGCAGTCGTCGACGTGCCGGACCAGTTCCCGGCGCAGGGCGCTGCTGAGCACCAGCTGGCTGTCGCCGGTGAGGTGGGACACGCTCGGGCAGCCGCCGGTCTCGACGACGGCGAGGGCCGCGCGGGTGCGTTCGACCTCGCAGGCGGCGGAGGCGAGCAGTTCCCGGGCGCCGGCCAGGTCCATGCCGAGGACGGCGGCGACCTCGTGGGCGGCGAGGTGGTGGCGGACGGCGAGTTCGAGCGCCTCGCGCTGCTCGGGGGTGGTGCCGGCGGCCTCGGGCCAGGCGAGCTGGGCGAGTTCGTGGCGCCGCTGCTCCTGGATGTCGGCGGGGACCACGGGGTCGGGGGCGGTGTGCCGGCCTGCCGCGTGGGTGGCCTGACGTTTCTGCTTGGCCTGGGCCAGGCCGCGCAGACAGGCCCAGCGGGCCAGCGCGTACAGCCAGGCCCTGCGGTCCCCGGCGGCCTCCGGGACGCGCTGGCCGCGCCGCTCGGCGAGGGCGAGGACGTCCCCGAGCGCGGCGGTGGCCGCGTCGTGGTCGCACAGCACCGAGAGGCAGTAGGTGAACAGCCCGTCCAGGTACGGTTCGTAGCGAGCCGGCGGTCGCTGCGCCAGCGCACGCGCCGCCGCTCGATCACGCGCCACGCGCGCCTCCCGGTGTGCCCGGTGCGCGCCGGTCGTTCGGGCCGAGGTCTCCGCACTGCTGCTCATCACCCGTGCGACCGTAGGCGGCCCTGTATGGCCCCTTCCTGAGGCTTGAGCACTTTTAATCCGTACGGGTGAAACGATCCCTCAATAGGGGACAGGAACCTGTTCTTCCGTGGCTCGTTCCCGTCTCCGGGTGGCCGGGACCGGTCCACCCACACCTGTCACACAGGCCACCGTCGACCCACTGTCAGTGGCGGCGGCTACGGTTTCCGCATGGCTGCCCGTACCAAGACCTCGAAGGACCGTCCGTCCTACCGCTGCACCGAGTGCGGCTGGCAGACGGCCAAGTGGCTCGGCCGGTGCGCCGAGTGCCAGGCGTGGGGGACGATCGAGGAGTACGGCACGCCCGCCGTCCGGACGACGGCACCCGGCCGTGTCACCACCTCCGCGGTGCCCATCGGCCAGGTCGACGGCCGTCAGGCCACCGCCCGCACCACCGGCGTGCCCGAGCTGGACCGGGTCCTCGGCGGTGGCCTGGTCCCCGGCGCGGTGGTGCTGCTCGCCGGCGAGCCCGGCGTCGGCAAGTCCACCCTCCTCCTCGACGTGGCGGCCAAGTCGGCCAGTGACGAGCACCGCACGCTCTATGTCACCGGCGAGGAGTCGGCGAGCCAGGTCCGGCTGCGCGCCGACCGCATCGGCGCCATCGACGACCACCTCTACCTCGCCGCCGAGACCGATCTGGCCGCCGTCCTCGGCCACCTGGACGCGGTGAAGCCGTCGCTGCTGATCCTGGACTCCGTGCAGACGGTCGCCTCCCCCGAGATCGACGGCGCCCCCGGCGGCATGGCCCAGGTCCGCGAGGTGGCCGGGGCGCTCATCCGCGCGTCCAAGGATCGGGGCATGTCCACCCTCCTCGTGGGCCATGTCACCAAGGACGGCACGATCGCCGGCCCCCGCCTGCTGGAACACCTGGTGGACGTCGTCCTCCACTTCGAGGGCGACCGGCACGCGCGCCTGCGCCTGGTCCGGGGCGTCAAGAACCGCTACGGCGCCACCGACGAGGTCGGCTGCTTCGAACTGCACGACGAGGGCATCACGGGGCTCGCCGACCCGAGCGGGCTCTTCCTGACCCGACGTGCCGAGCCGGTCCCGGGCACCTGCCTGACCGTCACCCTGGAGGGCCGCCGCCCCCTGGTCGCCGAGGTGCAGGCGCTGACGGTCGACTCCCAGATCCCCTCGCCGCGCCGCACCACGTCCGGCCTGGAGACCTCCCGGGTCTCGATGATGCTGGCCGTCCTGGAGCAGCGGGGCCGGATCAGCGCGCTCGGCAAGCGGGACATCTACTCGGCGACCGTCGGCGGCGTGAAGCTCTCCGAGCCCGCGGCCGACCTGGCCATCGCCCTCGCCCTGGCCTCCGCCGCCAGCGACACCCCGCTCCCGAAGAACCTGGTCGCCATCGGTGAGGTCGGCCTCGCGGGCGAGGTCAGACGGGTCACCGGGGTCCAGCGCAGGCTCGCGGAGGCGCACCGGCTCGGCTTCACGCACGCGCTCGTACCGGGCGATCCCGGCAAGGTCCCGGCGGGCATGAAGGTCCTCGAAGTCGCCGACATGGGGGACGCGCTGCGGGTGCTGCCGCGCTCCCGTCGCCGAGAGGCCCCACGGGAGGCGGAGGAGCGCCGGTAGACTTTGCCCTGGTCTCGCCCGTCCGTACGAACCGAGTGCGGGGACGGCAGCGCCTCAGAACCTGCGACCGGAGGAGTGCAGTGGCAGCCAACGACCGGGCAGGAGCTCCCGGGAAGTCCGGTGGGAGTGCCGGTTCCGATGGCCTGATGCGCGCCTCGCTGAGCGCCGTGGCTCCGGGCACGTCCATGCGGGACGGCCTGGAGCGGGTCCTCCGCGGCAACACCGGCGGGCTCATCGTCCTCGGCTTCGACAAGACGGTCGAGGCGATGTGCACGGGCGGTTTCGTGCTGGATGTCGAGTTCACGGCGACGCGGCTGCGGGAGCTGTGCAAACTCGACGGCGGCATCGTGATCTCCTCCGACCTGTCGAAGATCCTGCGGGCGGGCGTGCAGTTCGTGCCCGACGCGACGATCCCCACGGAGGAGACGGGCACCCGCCACCGCACGGCGGACCGCGTCTCCAAGCAGGTCGGGTTCCCGGTGGTCTCGGTCTCCCAGTCGATGCGGCTGATCGCGCTGTACGTCGACGGTCAGCGCCGCGTCCTGGAGGACTCGGCGGCGATCCTCTCCCGCGCGAACCAGGCGCTGGCGACGCTGGAGCGGTACAAGCTCCGCCTGGACGAGGTCGCGGGAACGTTGTCGGCGCTGGAGATCGAGGACCTGGTGACGGTGCGTGACGTGTCGGCGGTCGCCCAGCGCCTGGAGATGGTCCGCCGGATCGCCACGGAGATCGCCGAGTACGTGGTCGAACTGGGCACCGACGGGCGGCTTCTCGCCCTCCAGCTGGACGAGCTGATCGCCGGGGTCGAGCCGGAGCGCGAGCTCGCGGTCCGGGACTACGTGCCCGAGCCGACGGCGAAACGCTCCCGTACGGTCGACGAGGCGCTGTCCGAGCTGGACGCCCTCAGCCACGCGGAGCTGCTGGAACTGTCGACGGTGGCGCGGGCGTTGGGGTACACGGGGTCGCCTGAGGCGCTGGACTCCGCGGTGTCGCCGCGCGGGTTCCGGCTGCTGGCGAAGGTGCCGAGGCTGCCGGGGGCGATCATCGACCGGCTGGTGGAGCACTTCGGGGGCCTGCAGAAGCTGCTCGCCGCGAGCGTCGATGACCTCCAGACCGTGGACGGGGTCGGCGAGGCGCGGGCACGCAGTGTGCGCGAGGGTCTGTCGCGGCTGGCCGAGTCTTCGATTCTTGAGCGGTATGTCTGATTTCGCCTAGTAGCTCGGGTTGCCACGTTGTACGGCGGCTGCGGGCGAGTGGGGGCCGATCGCGCAGTTCCCCGCGCCCCTTACGGGGCGCTGCCCAGCCGTGCCTCATCTAGCGGCGGGCAGTCGTGCCGCTGGGCGGCACGGGTGGGCGCTGGGGGTCCCCCCTCTGGGGGAGGCACCCTGCCGGCGCCGGGTGAGCGTCCCCACCCCCGCCCCGGCTAGTCCGCCGCCAGTACGAAAGACGCCTGGGCCTTGGTGTACCCCGGGGCCTCCGCCTCCAGCAGGTACGTGCCCGCCCCGGCCGAGCCCGCCGCAGGCGTCGCGCACTGGGGAGCGCTCGGCTTCCGGTCCCACTTCAGGGTGTATGTGATGCTGCTGCCGGCCGGCACCCGGTACCAGCGGCTGCCCGACACCTTCGGGCAGTCCGCCGACGACCAGTAGCTGTCGTCCGAACTGGCCTGCGTGATGGTCAACACCGCGGTCTTCGGCCCGAGGTCGATCTTGCAGTCGCTCGACGACGTGTTCTTCGCGGTGAGTTCGAAGGTCGGCGTCTGCTCCGGCGAGTACGAGTTGTGCAGGCTCTTCAGGCTCAACGCCACCGACCCGGCGGTGCAGTCGGGCAGCGTGGAGGACCCCGGCAGCGAGGCGACCGTACCGCCGGAACCCGACGTGACGTCGTCACCGCCCGAGCCGGACGAGGAACCCGAGGAGCCCGAGGAGCCCGCCGAACCGGCGGATCCGGACGACGAGTCACCGCCCGTCCCGCTCGAACTGCCGCCGGTGGAGCCGGAACCGGAGCTCGAACCCGAACCGCCGCCGCTCGACTCGTCCCGGCCGCCCGGTGCCTGGCTGATCGCCGGCCCGCTCTCGGAGGGCCCCGGCGTGATGGTGGACACGGGATTCTTGCCGTCCGACCCGCCGTCGTTCTTCTTGCCGCCTCCGCCGTTCGACGTCACGATCCACGCGATCAGCAGCGCCAGGACGACGAGCGCCGACAGCATGAGGACCCTCCGTCGCCAGTAGATGGAGGAGGGAAGCGGCCCGACCGGATTGCGCAGAGATCCCACGGCGCAAACTGTACGAGAGATCCGTGCAGTTCCTCGCCCCACCCGCCGCCCAAACCTCAACTTTTCCTGATCATCATTCCGGTAACTCCCGTCGGCCCGGCCCCCCTTCGTCGCGGGGGCGTCAACCCCGGCCTCGCCGCGAACCACGTCCACCCGAGCCGCCGCCGGACGTGGCAGGATCGGAAGGGCCATGACTGAGAAGCTCCACACCCCCGTGATCGCCTGGTTCGACGCCCATGCCCGTGACCTCCCCTGGCGCCGCCCGGAGGCGGGCCCGTGGGGGGTGATGGTCAGCGAGTTCATGCTGCAGCAGACCCCGGTGAGCCGGGTGCAGCCCGTCTACGAGCAGTGGCTGGCCCGCTGGCCACGCCCCGCCGACCTCGCCGCCGAGGCGCCCGGCGAGGCGGTCCGCGCCTGGGGCCGGCTCGGCTACCCGCGCCGCGCCCTGCGGCTGCACGGCGCCGCCGTCGCCATAACGGAACGGCACGACGGCGACGTACCGACGGATCACGCGCAGCTGCTCGCGCTGCCGGGTATCGGTGAGTACACCGCCGCGGCCGTCGCCTCGTTCGCGTACGGGCAGCGCCACGCCGTGCTCGACACCAATGTGCGGCGGGTGTTCGCGCGGGCCGTGAGCGGCGTGCGGTACCCGCCGAACGCCACCACCGCCGCCGAGCGCAAACTCGCCCGCGAGCTGCTGCCGGCGGACGAGAAGACCGCCGCCCGCTGGGCCGCCGCCTCCATGGAGCTGGGCGCGCTGGTGTGCACGGCGAAGAACGAGACGTGCCAGCGGTGTCCGATCGCGGGGGAGTGCGCCTGGCGGCTGGCCGGCAAGCCGGAGCACGAGGGACCGCCCCGGCGGGGGCAGACGTACGCCGGTACCGACCGCCAGGTGCGCGGCAAGCTGCTCGCCGTCCTGCGCGAGGCGCACGCCCCGGTGCCGCAGACGGCGCTCGACCGGGTGTGGCACGAGCCGGTGCAGCGGGCCCGCGCGCTGGACGGGCTGGTCTCGGACGGGCTGGTGGAGCCGCTCGCGGGCGGCCTGTACCGGCTTCCGCTGGGCTGAATCCACCGCGGACGCACAGCCGCATCACAGTGCCAGGGGCTCTGTTACGGACCCGACCGCGCGTCAAATCGCCGCACAACCAGGCATAAGCGTGTGCCTGCTTACCCCGCGCCTACTTCCGTTACACAACCGACGGACAGCCGATTGCTACCCGCAGGCTGCTCCGCACAGCCCCGTGACAACGGGTCCGTAGCTTCGTTTCTGTGCCCGCCACGACCGCGGGACGGCAGTAACTCAGGCACAGGGCCGGGGAAAACGGGGATCGGGAGGCGGTTGATCATGGCGCAGGGCGAGGTGCTCGAATTCGAGGAGTACGTCCGCACCCGGCAGGACGCGCTGCTGCGCAGCGCCCGCCGGCTGGTCCCGGACCCGACCGACGCCCAGGACCTGCTGCAGACCGCGCTGGTACGGACGTACGGCCGCTGGGAGGGCATCGCCGACAAGAAGCTCGCGGACGCCTACCTGCGCCGGGTCATGATCAACACGCGGACCGAGTGGTGGCGGGCCCGGAAGCTGGAGGAGGTCCCCACCGAGCAGCTGCCCGACGCCTGTGTGGAGGACTCCACCGAGCAGCACGCGGACCGCGCTCTCCTTATGGACATCATGAAGGTTCTGGCTCCGAAACAGCGCAGTGTCGTGGTGCTGCGACACTGGGAGCAGATGTCCACGGAGGAGACGGCCGCCGCCCTCGGCATGTCGGCCGGAACGGTCAAGAGCACGCTGCACCGGGCGCTCGCCCGGCTCCGCGAGGAGCTGGAGTCACGCGACCTCGACGCACGCGCGCTGGAGCGTGAGGAGCGGGAGCGTTGCGCGGCCTGACCGGCACGGGGCCCAGCAGGGGCCCGGCGAGTGCACAGGCGGTGATCACGGCGACGGCCGTGCTCGCCGCCCTCGCCCTTTTCGCCGCGGCCTGCGGCACCGGCGGCACCGGAGCCCGGGACGAGGGCCCGGCGCACGCAGACTCGGTCGGGAACGCCCCGGCCGCCAAGGCCCCCTCGCCCAACCCGTCCCAGACCTACGAGAAGGTCGACGCGGTCGCCCTGGTGAAGGCCGACCCGGTGGTCTCGGCCACGGTGAAGCGGGACCTCAAGCCGTGCTCGGGCGACGAGTACCCCGTCGACGTGACGTACGGCGATCTGACCGGGGGCCCGGCCGAGGACATCGTCGTCAACGTGCTGACCTGCGGGGACGCGGTCGGGGTCGGGGCGTACGTGTACCGCAGGGAGAGCGGCGCGTACAAGAATGTCTTCAAGGCCGAGGAGTCCCCGGTCTACGCGGAGATAGACCGGGGCGACCTGAGCGTGACCAAGCAGGTGTACGAGAAGGGCGACCCGGTGTCGAGTCCGTCGGGTGAGAACGTGATCACCTACAGCTGGACCGCGGGACGCTTCGTCCAGGAGGACTTCCACCACACCGACTACGGCAACGCGGCCGGCAGCGGCGACGCCACGCCGGAGCCCTCCGTCGCCAACTGAACCCACCCCACCGACCACCGAGAGAGCCGGGATGGCAGACCAGACCCACGTCCTGTTCGTCGAGGACGACGACGTCATCCGCGAGGCCACCCAGCTCGCCCTGGAGCGGGACGGCTTCGCGGTGACCGCCATGCCCGACGGCGTGTCGGGACTGGAGGCCTTCCGCGCGGACCGGCCCGACATCGCCCTGCTGGACGTGATGGTCCCGGGCCTGGACGGGGTGAGCCTGTGCCGGCGCATCCGTGACGAGTCGACCGTCCCGGTGATCATGCTTTCGGCGCGCGCCGACTCGATCGACGTGGTGCTGGGCCTGGAGGCGGGCGCCGACGACTACGTCACCAAGCCGTTCGACGGCGCCGTGCTGGTCGCCAGGATCCGGGCTGTGCTGCGCCGCTTCGGGCACGCGAGCGGCGGCGAAAAGCCGCACGGGGACACGGCGGAGGTGACCGGCTCCATGCTCACCTTCGGCGAACTGGAGATCGACACCGAGGGCATGGAGGTGCGCCGGTCCGGGCAGCCGGTCGCGCTCACCCCTACCGAGATGCGGCTGCTGCTTGAGTTCTCCTCGGCGCCGGGGACCGTGCTCTCCCGCGACAAGCTGCTCGAACGCGTCTGGGACTACGGCTGGGGCGGGGACACCCGGGTCGTCGACGTCCATGTGCAGCGGCTGCGCACCAAGATCGGCCAGGACCGGATCGAGACGGTCCGCGGTTTCGGCTACAAGTTGAAGGCCTGAGCGAGGCGGTCATGCGGGGGTTCTTCGTCAGGTACCGGAGTCCGGGACTGCGCACCGGGCTGAGATGGAAGCTGAGCGCGGCGATCGCGCTGGTCGGCGCACTGGTCGCGATCGCGCTGAGCCTGGTGGTGCACAACGCCGCCCGGGTCTCGATGCTGGACAACGCGCGCGACCTGGCCAACGAGCGGCTGCAGATCGCGCAGCGCAACTACGAGCTGTACGGGAGGGCGAACTTCCCCGACGTCAAGGTCGACGACCCCCGGCTGCCGCCGGCCCTGCGCGAGCGGGTCGACGCGGGCCGCCGGGCGACCGACGTCATCGACCACGGCACCGGCGCGCCGGACATCTGGGCGGCGGTGCAGGCCAAGGACGGGCGGGTGCTGTCCCTGCACAGCACCTTCGCGAACCGCAGCAGCGATGTCCTGAAGGACCTGGACCAGGCCCTCGTCATCGGCTCCATCGCGGTCGTCCTCGGTGGCAGCGCTCTCGGGGTGCTGATCGGCGGGCAGCTCTCGCGGCGGCTGCGCAAGGCGGCGGCCGCGGCCAACCAGGTCGCCCAGGGCGAGCCGAACGTACGGGTGCGGGAGGCGATCGGCGGGGTCGTACGGGACGAGACCGACGACCTGGCGCGGGCGGTGGACGCCATGGCGGACGCGTTGCAGCAGCGCCTTGAGGCCGAACGGCGGGTGACGGCGGACATCGCGCACGAGCTGCGTACGCCGGTGACCGGCCTGCTCACGGCGGCCGAGCTGCTGCCGCCCGGCCGGCCGACCGAGCTGGTCCTCGACCGGGCGAAGGCGATGCGCACCCTCGTCGAGGACGTGCTGGAGGTCGCCCGTCTCGACAGTGCCTCGGAGCGGGCCGAGCTGCAGGACATCATGCTGGGCGAGTTCGTCGCCCGGCGGGTGGCCGCGAAGGACCCGCGGATCGAGGTGCGGGTGGTGCACGAGTCGGAGGTCACCACGGATCCGCGCCGGCTGGAACGGGTGCTGTTCAACCTGCTCGCCAACGCGGCCCGGCACGGCAGGCCGCCGATCGAGGTGACCGTCGAGGGCCGGGTCATCCGGGTCCGCGACCACGGTCCCGGCTTCCCGGAGGAACTCCTCGCCGAGGGTCCCAGCCGCTTCCGCACCGGCAGCGCGGACCGGGCCGGCCAGGGCCACGGTCTGGGCCTGACCATCGCGGCGGGCCAGGCACGTGTCCTGGGCGCCCGCCTGACCTTCCGCAACGTCCGCGCGGCGGGCGCGCCCGAGCACATCCCGGCGGAGGGCGCGGTGGCCGTCCTCTGGCTCCCGGAGCATGCCCCGACGGCCACCGGCAGCTATCCGATGCTGCCGGGCCCGGCCCAGGCGGGCAGCCGCTGAGCTGCTCTGCGGTGGGCGCCCAGGCGGGCAGCCGCTGAGCTGCTCTGCGGTGGGCGCCCCGTCAGGGGCGCGGGGCTGTACGCGATGTGCGGCTATCGCCGCGTGGGCGCGACAAGCCCCACCGGCCCGCAGATCACCATGCCACCCAGCCCTGCCGTCCGAGACCCCGCCGGGCACGAACCGGTGAGCCACTCTCCGGTGGGCCTTCGGGTCAACGGTGAGGTCGGCGCCGCGGAGCATCTCCTCCGCCCGCTCGATCCTGCGGTGCGTCAGTTACTGGCCGGGGGTCTCGCCGTACGCCTCCTTGAAGGCGCGCAGGAAGTGACACCGCGGGTAGCAGTCGTGCGCGGCGACCGCGTCGAGGTCCAGGGCCGGGTCGGCCCGGTCCAGTCCCGGTCCATGGCGTCCCTGGCGAGGCGTGGCTGCCGCAGTCTGCCCACGCCGACGATCTTCGGCCCGAAACGCCGAAGCGGGAGCTCCGGGAGCGGTACTCCCCAGAACTCCCGCACGGTGCTCAGCCGGCCTCGGCGACCTTGCTCACCCGGCCCCGGCCACCACGGCCTCGCTCAGACGGCCTCGACCACCGGCATCGGCGCCGCCTCGTCGGACTCGCCCGTCTTCTGCGGACCGCCCCGCAGCGGGACCTCCTTCACGAAGACCGCCGCCGCCAGCACCAGCACGGCGATCACGGCGCCGAGCAGGAAGGCGGAGTGGGTACCGGCCGACACCGCGTGCTGGTACGCCTCGCGCGCCGCCACCGGCAGCTTCGCCAGGCTCTTCGCGTCCAGCTGCGCCGACTGCTCCGTGATCTTGGAGCCCAGCGAGCCGGCCCGCTCGGCCATGACGTCCTTGACCCGGTTGTTGAAGAGCGCGCCCATGATGGCGACACCGAAGGAGGAGCCGAGCGTACGGAACAGGGTGGTGGACGAGGACGCGACACCCATGTCCCGCATCTCCACGCTGTTCTGCGCGACCAGCATGGTGATCTGCATCAGGCAGCCCATGCCGAGGCCGACGACGGCCATGTACACCCCGGAGGTGAACCGGGTGGTGTCGGTGTCCATGGTGGACAGCAGGTACAGGCCGATGGAGAGCAGCACACCGCCCACGAGGGGGAAGATCTTGTAGCGGCCGGTGCTGGTGGTGACCCGCCCGGCGACCATCGAGGTCACCAGCATCGCGCCGAGCATCGGGAGCAGCAGCAGACCGGAGTTGGTCGCGGAGGCGCCCTGCACGGCCTGCTGGTACAGCGGCAGGAACAGGGTGGCGCCGAACATCACGAAGCCCACGATGAAGCCGATGATCGACATCAGGGTGAAGTTGCGGCTGCGGAAGATGTGCAGCGGCAGGACCGGCTCGGCGGCCTTGGTCTGCCAGAAGACGAAGCCGATCAGCGCGACGACGCCGATGCCGATCAGTTCCATGATCCGCGCGGACGTCCAGGCGTACTCGGAGCCGCCCCAGGTGGTGACCAGCACGATCGAGGTGATGCCGAGGGTCAGCAGAGCGGCACCCAGGTAGTCGATGCGCGTCTTGTTCCGCTTCTTCGGCAGGTGCAGTACGGCACTGATGGCGGCCAGCGCGACCACGCCGAGCGGCAGGTTGATGTAGAAGGCCCAGCGCCAGCCCCAGTTGTCGGTGATGGTGCCGCCGACCAGCGGGCCGCCGATCATGGCGAGCGCCATCACGCCGGCCATCATGCCCTGGTACTTGCCGCGCTCGCGGGGCGGCACCAGGTCACCGATGATCGCCATGACGCCGACCATCAGACCGCCGGCGCCGAGGCCCTGGACGGCCCGGAACCCGATCAGCTGGCCCATGTCCTGGGCCATGCCGCTGAGCGCGGAGCCGATCAGGAAGATGACTATGGAGGTCATGAAGGCGCCCTTGCGCCCGTACATGTCACCGAGCTTGCCCCAGAGCGGGGTGGCCGCCGCGGTCGCGAGGGTGTACGCGGTCACGACCCACGACAGATGCTCCAGACCGCCCAGCTCGCCCACGATCGTCGGCATCGCCGTGCCCACGATCATGTTGTCGAGCATCGCGAGCATCATCGCGACCATGAGCGCGAGCATCACGACCCGTACGCTCTTCGGCTCTTTCTCCGGCTTTTCCTCCGGCTGCCCGGCCGCTTCCGGTGTCTTCGGAGTCTCCTGGCCGGTCTCGGCCGCCTGGGTGTCCGCCATCTCTCCCACTCCCCCTGGCGACAGGTACTTACTTGCCGCCCGGCTAGTTCACTACACTGGAAGTTAGACCCGTCACTAGCCGGGCGTCAAGTAAGTTTACTAGCCGGGCGGCAAGCAAGTTTTCGCGGGGATACGAGGAGTCAGAGGATGAGCGTCACCATGGACGGCACCAAGCAGCAGCGCCGCGGAAACACCCGCCAGCGCATCCAGGACGTCGCGCTCGAACTCTTCGCCGAGCAGGGCTACGAGAAGACCTCCCTGCGGGAGATCGCCGAGCGCCTCGACGTGACCAAGGCGGCCCTGTACTACCACTTCAAGACCAAGGAAGAGATCCTGGTCAGCGTCTTCGAGGACCTGACGCGGCCGATCCAGGACCTGATCGAGTGGGGCAAGGGCCAGCCGCACACCCTGGAGACCAAGCAGGAGATCGTACGGCGCTACCACCAGGCGCTGACCGAGGCCGAGCCCCTGTTCCGGTTCATGCAGGAGAACCAGGCGACGGTCCGGGAGCTGCGGATCGGCGACACCTTCAAGGACCGGATGCGCGGCCTGCGGAACATCATCATCGACCCGGACGCGGCCCTGACCGACCAGATCCGCTGCATCAGCGCGCTCTTCACCCTGCACGCCGGCATGTTCGTCATGCAGGACGTCGAAGGCGACCCCCGGGAGAAGCGCGAGGCCGTCCTGGAGGTCGCCGTGGACCTGGTCACCCAGGCCCACCGGGGCTCACACCCGGCCTAGGACGCGCCGCGACGAACGACCGGACGGCTCCCCGTCCGAAGCCCGGAGCGAGACGCCGGCCCAGCCCGCCGGACACACCTCGGACACCGGCCCGCCTCGCGCCGTCAGACGATGACGCCCTTGGCGCGCAGGAAGGTGACGGGGTCGACCGCGGAGCCGTAGTTCGGGGTCGTGCGGATCTCGAAGTGCAGGTGGGGTCCGGTGGAGTTGCCGGTGCTGCCGGACAGGCCGATGTGCTGACCGGTCCTGACGATCTGCCCGGGCCTGACGTCGACGCGGGAGAGATGCGCGTACTGCGAGTACTGGCCGTTCCCGTGCCTGACGACGATGGCGTTGCCGTACGCGGGACCGTCACCGGCGCCGTTGCCGCCGGCCTTGGCGACGGTGCCGCCGTGCGCGGCGACGACCTCGGTGCCGCTCGGCACCGCGAAGTCCTGCCCGCTGTGCTTGGCGCTCCACAGGCCCCCGGCCTGGGCGAAGCTCGCGGAGAGCGTGTACTTCTTCACCGGGTCGACCCAGGCGGCGGCACCGGAGGTGGCGGCCGACGCGACCCCCGACCCCGCCACGGCCGCGACTCCGACGCCGGCGGCCAGAACGGCGGCCCGCTTGCGGAGCGAGGACGGACGGGGGGCACGGAGAGCAGCGCGCAGGGACATCGGAACCTCATGAAGTAGACAGCAGGGACCCCTCCGCGGCACCGGCCCACAGGGGCGGCCGCCGAACGGGCCGTCCCTTGGTAACCCGGAGCCCGGAAACCGCTCAAGCCACCCGTCTACGACATCTCATAGTATCCATCGCCAGAATTGACCATTTCTTGACAGAAGACGCCTGACCAGGCAATCCCGCCCCGACGTCGCTCCCTGGTCGTAACGTCCAGGCAAAAATCCCCGTCGTTCCGGACGGGCGGATCCACTACCCGCGCTAGTAACGGACATTTCACCCGTGCGGTATGTCACCCGCGGAGCGCGCCGTCCGCCCGGATCCAGAGGAAATCCGGCGCACACCCCTAGCCTCCTACCCGCCGGTAACCCTACGGTTCCCCTCGCGCCATCTGCCCCACTCACCATGCCCCTGACATAGCAAGAGTGACGTGAGAGGACACCCCGCCCCGATGACCAGAGGCACCTGGACCCGCCGCATGTCCGTCACCGCCGTATCCGTGGCCGCGCTCGCCGGACTGGCCGCGCCGGCCCAGGCCGCGACGGAGAGCAGCTCCACCACGGTCGACTACGCCACCTGGCAGCAGGACTGCCAGTCCGTGATGGACCAGGCCCTGCCCTACCTGAAGCAGCGCATCGCCGCCGCCGAGCCGGGCGAGAAGCAGGCGATCGTCTTCGACATCGACAACACCACGCTGGAGACCGACTTCGGCTTCAGCTACCCCCAGCCGGCCAACAAGCCGGTCCTGAACGTCGCCGAGTACGCCCAGCAGCACGGCGTCTCCCTGTTCTTCGTCACCGCGCGCCCGGGCATCATCTACCTGCCCACCGAGTACAACCTCGAACACGACGGCTACCAGGTCTCCGGTCTCTACGTCCGCGGCTTCCTCGACCTCTTCAAGGACGTCGCCACCTACAAGACCGCCCAGCGCGTCGACATCGAGAACAAGGGCTACGACATCATCGCGAACATCGGCAACAGCGCCTCCGACCTCTCGGGCGGCCACGCCGACAGGACGTTCAAGCTGCCGGACTACGACGGCCAGTTGTCGTAACACGCCGATAGGCTCCATCCGCTGGCGGAACTCACGGGGGTGGCGGATGGAGCCGACGGTACTGGGCGGAAAGCTGGCGTCGAGCCTGATGGGCCCGCTCCTGAAGAAGCTGTTCGTGGCGGACGGGCCTGGCGCGGGCCTGGTGGACAGGCCGGTGCGGCTCAAGAGCCTGGTGTCCTTCCGCGGCGAGAAACGCGCGCTGGTCGAGAAGGACGTCCACAAGCTCGCCGAGCACCTGGTCCGGCAGGCGTTCGAGTCGCCCGGTGAGCCGCCGTTCCGGGCCAGGGAACAGCTCGCGGTCGCCGACGCACTGGCCCGCAGACTGCTCGCCCTCGGCGATCTCGACATGGACGACGTCCAGGCCGTACGGCTGGGCCACCGCGCGCTGGCCGCGAAACTGGGGCACGCGGCACCCGCGCCCGACGGCCTCTCCTCCGACGCCTGCTACTTCCTCGACTCCGCGACGGAGTGGGCCTGCCTCCAGATCCTGGAGTTCTTCACCCGCCGCTCCACCTTCGTAGCCCGCACCCTCGTGGAACAGACCCGGGCGCAGACCGAACTCATGGCCAGGATCGATGAGCTGCTCGCCCGCTCGCCGCGCCCCGACAGCCGCGACACCGCCTTCGAACGCCGCTACCGCTCCTACGTCACCGACCGCCACAACCACATCACCATCTACGGCATCGACCTGCGCGACTCCCCCGACCGCTGGCCGCTCGAAGTGGCCTATCTGAGCCTGGAAGCGACCGTCGCCGAGGACCGCGCCCTCCCCGGGGACGGCCCCGGTCCGGCCCCCGTCACCCTCCAGCTCCCCGCCGACGAAGCCCTCCTCGCCCACGACCGCGTCCTGCTGCGCGGCGACGCGGGCTCGGGCAAGACGACGCTGGTCCAGTGGCTGGCGGTGACGGCGGGCCGCGAGGGCGCGCACATCCCGTACGTCCTTCCGCTGCGCACCTTGATCCGTGGTGCCAGTGCCTTTCCCGCGCCCGCCACCTTCCTGACCGCGGTCGACTGTCCGCTGTCCGCCCCGGAGGGCTGGGCGGAACGCGTCCTGTCGGCGGGCCGCGGCCTGATCCTCGTCGACGGTCTGGACGAGATCCCCGACGCCGACCGCAACCGCGCCCGTGACTGGCTCCGCTCTCTCATCCACGCCTTCCCGGGCAACCGCTGGCTCCTGACCTCCCGCCCCACTGCGGTCCGCTCCGACTGGCTCGCCCCGGAGGGCTTCGGTGAACTGACCCTCGCCCCCATGCGCCGGACGGACGTGGCGACCTTCGTCCAACGCTGGCACACGGCGGCCCAAGCCCCGGAGTTCGAGGGCCCCCTCCTCGACTCCCTGCGCACCAAACGCGACCTGGCCCGCCTCGCCACCAACCCCCTGATGTGCGGCCTGATCTGCGCCCTGCACCGGGAGCGGCGCGGTTATCTTCCCACTGGCCGCAAGGAGTTGTACGACGCCGCCCTGGCGATGCTGCTCGCCCGCCGGGACCGGGAGCGGGGCATGGCAGTGGTGGACGAGGTGGAACTGGGGGAGGACGCACAGTTGGAACTGCTGCAGCGCCTCGCCTATGCGCTGGTGCTGAGCGGCCGTACGGAGATGGACGTGGAGACCGCCGAGGCGATCGTGGACCGCTGCCTGCCGTCCGTCGCGCTGCCGCGAGGGCAGTGGAACGCGTCGGCCGTTCTCCGCACTCTGCTCCTGCGCAGCGGCCTGATCCGCCAACCTGCCGTCGGCGTGCTGGACTTCGTCCACCGGACCTTCCAGGACTACCTGGGCGCCCGGTACGCGGTGGAGGAGGGCCACCTGGACGTCCTCGCCGGCCACGCGGACGACACCCAGTGGGAGGACGTGATCCGCATGGCGGTGGCCCATGCGCGTCCTCGGGAGCGGGCCTGGCTGCTACGGCAGTTGCTGGCCGGGGAGAAGCCGCGGCTCACCCTGCTGGCACTGGCCTGTCTGGAGCACGCGACGGCACTGGACCCGGAGGTGCGGGCGGAGGCGGAGTCACGGGCCGCGGCGCTGATCCCACCCCGTACAAAGGAGGACGCGAAACTCCTGGCGGAGGCCGGCCCCCTGGTGCTGGAGCTGCTACCGGGACCGGAGGACCTGAGTGACGAGGAGGCTCTGGCGGTCACGGTGACGGCATCGGTACTGGGCGCGGAGGAGCCGACGGGGGCACTGGGGGTGCTGCGACGGTTCCGGGACCATCAGGACCTGGATGTCCGGCGGCAACTGGCGGGCACCTGGAGCCGGTTCGACGTCGACGAGTACGCGCTGGAGGTACTGGACCATCTGCAGCGGACGGACCTCTTCCTCCGCGGCGATTCCGCCGGGGAGCTGAGGGCACTGGCACGCATGCGGCCCTGGCCCGCGCTCTCCTTCGCCGGCGCACACCCGGTGGAGAGCATCCTTGCCGCGATGCCCGCACCCGGCCTGGTGACGTCGCTCAATCTGTCGGACAACCCTCACCTCACCGATCTGGGGGTGCTGTCGCCCCTCGGATCGCTCGGGAGCCTGTGGATCGACGAGTGCCCGGCAGCCACCGGCCTGGAGCGACTCACCGATCTGCCGCTCGAACTGCTCGGTTGCAACGGCGTCGCCGACCTGACGGGGATGCGGTACCTGCGGTCCCTGACCCGCATCACCCTGAGCCAAGAGCTGCCGGGCGCCGATCTCACGGAGACCCTGCCGTCGGAGGCGGCCCTGGAGTTCCTCTTCCTCGGCGCGCACACCACGGAGAGCACGGGACTGCGCGGGCTGCAGCACTGGACCACCTTGCACACACTCAGCCTGGGACCGCTGACCAAGGAGCTGACAGACGCCGACTGGCGGGCGGTCACCGAACTGCCGGAACTCACCCACCTGTATCTGAACGCGAGGATCATCCAGGACCTCCCGCACTCCATCGAGTTGATGCCCGAGCTGCCGGGTGTGGAGGAGCTGCGGATCGCGTCCATGCAGGGCGCCGAAGACCTCGCTCCGCTGGTACCCCGGCTTCCGGGGCTCCGTTCGGTGATCCTGACCAATCGGCCGGGGCACACCTTCCCGGTCTCACGCTTCGCGGGCCTCTTCCCCGGCGTGGAAACAAGCCTCGAACCGCGCTGACGGACGAGCTGACAGGCGAAAGGGGCCGGCGCTTCGAAAAGCACCGGCCCCTGTCATCGGCTCACCCGCGAAGGGCTACGCCTCCTTGCTCAGGTTCGGCCCCGCTCCGCCGGCCGCCTGCTCGATCGGCGGGACGTCGGGGAGGGCCGACTTCTCCTCGCCGCGGAAGGTGAAGGTCGCGGTGTCGCCCTCGCCCTCCGTGTCGACGACCACGATGTGACCGGGACGCAGCTCGCCGAAGAGGATCTTCTCCGAGAGCGTGTCCTCGATCTCGCGCTGGATCGTGCGACGCAGCGGCCGCGCGCCCAGCACCGGGTCGTAGCCCTTCTTGGACAGCAGCTCCTTGGCGGACTGGGAGAGCTCGATGCCCATGTCCCGGTCCTTGAGGCGCTCGTCCACCTTGCCGACCATGAGGTCGACGATCCGCAGGATGTCCTCCTGCGTGAGCTGCGGGAAGACGACCACGTCGTCGACGCGGTTGAGGAACTCGGGCCGGAAGTGCTGCTTGAGCTCGTCCTGGACCTTGTTCTTCATGCGCTCGTAGTTGGTCTTCGTGTCACCCGAGGCCGCGAAGCCCAGGTTGAAGCCCTTGGAGATGTCCCGGGTGCCGAGGTTGGTCGTCATGATGATGACCGTGTTCTTGAAGTCCACGACCCGGCCCTGGGAGTCGGTCAGACGACCGTCCTCCAGGATCTGCAGCAGGCTGTTGAAGATGTCCGGGTGAGCCTTCTCCACCTCGTCGAAGAGGACGACGGAGAACGGCTTGCGGCGGACCTTCTCGGTCAGCTGGCCGCCCTCTTCGTAGCCCACGTAGCCGGGGGGCGAACCGAAGAGACGCGACACCGTGTGCTTCTCGCTGAACTCCGACATGTCGAGGGAGATCAGCGCGTCCTCGTCACCGAAGAGGAACTCGGCCAGGGCCTTGGACAGCTCGGTCTTACCGACACCGGACGGGCCGGCGAAGATGAACGAGCCACCGGGGCGCTTCGGGTCCTTCAGACCGGCACGCGTACGGCGGATCGCCTTCGACAGCGCCTTGACGGCGTCGACCTGGCCGATGACCCGCTTGTGGAGCTCGTCCTCCATGCGGAGCAGGCGGGACGACTCCTCCTCGGTGAGCTTGAAGACCGGGATGCCGGTGGCCGTGGCGAGGACCTCGGCGATCAGCTCGCCGTCGACCTCGGCGACGACGTCCATGTCGCCGGCCTTCCACTCCTTCTCCCGCTTGGCCTTGGCGGCCAGGAGCTGCTTCTCCTTGTCGCGCAGGGAGGCGGCCTTCTCGAAGTCCTGCGAGTCGATCGCGGACTCCTTGTCCCGGCGGACGGCGGCGATCTTCTCGTCGAACTCGCGGAGGTCCGGCGGCGCGGTCATCCGGCGGATACGCATCCGGGAACCGGCCTCGTCGATCAGGTCGATCGCCTTGTCCGGCAGGAAGCGGTCCGAGATGTAGCGGTCGGCCAGGGTGGCCGCCTGGACCAGTGCCTCGTCCGTGATGGAGACCCGGTGGTGGGCCTCGTACCGGTCACGCAGACCCTTGAGGATCTCGATCGTGTGCGGCAGGGACGGCTCGGCGACCTGGATGGGCTGGAAGCGGCGCTCCAGGGCCGCGTCCTTCTCCAGGTGCTTGCGGTACTCGTCCAGGGTGGTGGCACCGATGGTCTGCAGCTCACCGCGGGCCAGCATCGGCTTCAGGATCGAAGCGGCGTCGATGGCGCCCTCGGCGGCACCCGCACCGACCAGCGTGTGCAGCTCGTCGATGAACAGGATGATGTCGCCGCGGGTGCGGATCTCCTTGAGCACCTTCTTCAGGCGCTCCTCGAAGTCACCGCGGTAGCGGGAGCCGGCGACCAGGGCGCCGAGGTCCAGGGTGTAGAGGTGCTTGTCCTTGAGGGTCTCGGGCACCTCGCCCTTGACGATGGCCTGGGCGAGGCCCTCGACGACGGCGGTCTTGCCGACGCCGGGCTCACCGATCAGGACCGGGTTGTTCTTGGTACGGCGGGACAGCACCTGCATGACCCGCTCGATCTCCTTCTCGCGCCCGATGACCGGGTCGAGCTTGGACTCACGAGCGGCCTGGGTGAGGTTCCGGCCGAACTGGTCGAGGACCAGGGACGTCGAGGGGGTGCCCTCGGCAGGGCCGCCGGCGGTGGCGGTCTCCTTGCCCTGGTAGCCGGAGAGCAGCTGGATGACCTGCTGCCGCACCCGGTTGAGATCGGCGCCCAGCTTGACCAGGACCTGGGCGGCGACGCCCTCGCCCTCACGGATCAGGCCGAGCAGGATGTGCTCCGTGCCGATGTAGTTGTGGCCCAGCTGAAGGGCCTCGCGGAGCGACAGCTCCAGGACCTTCTTGGCACGGGGGGTGAAGGGGATGTGCCCGGACGGGGCCTGCTGGCCCTGGCCGATGATCTCCTCGACCTGCTGACGGACCGCCTCAAGCGAAATGCCGAGGCTCTCCAGGGCCTTTGCGGCGACACCCTCACCCTCGTGGATCAGGCCCAGGAGGATGTGCTCGGTGCCGATGTAGTTGTGGTTGAGCATCCGGGCTTCTTCCTGAGCCAGGACGACAACCCGCCGCGCGCGGTCGGTGAACCTCTCGAACATCGTTAATCGCTCCTCAGAGCGGTCAGGCAGTGGGGGGAACTTCCCCTCCCTGTCCTTCCGCAGCTTAGTCCCGCAAGCGGGGACCGCTCATTCCAACTGCCGACACCGTCGATGGCCTCCTGACCCCGAACGCCGACATCTGCTCCAACCCGATGGTGCGAGACGATGTTCCCGCAGGCCAGACAGTTACCCCTTCCGTCAGTACGCCGATGGCGAACGTGAGACGGCCTCGCCTGCGTGTCGCCCCCTCCCACTAGGGATGTCTTACCCGCAGCGACGGACAGTCCATGCCGTGGCCCCCCGGTCCCTCCGCTATGGGCGAACAACCTTGCGTCTCTCCGGACCTCTACACGCTCGCTTTTCCGGCACTCTGCGCGGTCGCACGCACACCCAGCGTAACCCGGGCGGTCTCGGGAAGGTTGACCAGGCATGGCTGGCACAGCGCCTCTGGCCGCTTCCACGGTCCCTCACCCCCGTCGTCCGTTCCAGTCGGGCGCCCCGCAGCCTGGCCGGCTGCGGCACTGGTACGAGAACGATCTGGGATGGGCAACGGTGCCCGTGGCGCCCGGAGAGCCGTTGCGGCTGGTCACGGGCGTGCGTTTCGACGTGCTGGAGGTGCCGGCGCGGGCGGGGCTGCGGGCGCTCAGGCACCTGGCGCCGGGCTCTCCGGTGGCTGTCCAGGGCGGCCGGATGCGGCTGCTGGTGGCCGCGGGCGGCGCGGAGGAGCTGCCGGGGCTGCTCGACTGGCTGGAGTGGGGCGCGGCGGCCCTGGATCTCGATCTGCGGGCGCTGGGCGCCGGAGGCGCGATGGACGCGCCTGCCCGGCCCGGGCCGGGCAGGCCCGTGCAGGGGGCCGCCGCCTGGTTGCGGCCCCCCGAGTCCGGGTGCGAGGTCGAGGCCTCGCTGCCGACGCTGTCGGCCATGGGGGGCGTCGGAGGCGCCCCCGATCTCGTACGGCTGGTGAACACGGTGGCCACGGAGTGCCACCGCATCCGGCTGCGGCGCGCGGAGCACGGGCCGCAAAACAGTCAGGCGTTGGCGTCCTCGTAGGCCTGGCGAATCGTCGCGGGAACACGGCCGCGGTCGTTGACCTCGTAACCGTTCTCCTTGGCCCACGCGCGAATCTGCGCGGTGTCCTGGCTGCCGCCGGCAGCCGCACGGGCCTTTCCACGTCCGCCCGAAGCACGGCCACCGGTACGCCGGCCGCCCTTGACATAGGGGTCGAGAAGGCCGCGCAGCTTGTCCGCATTGGCGGTCGTGAGATCAATCTCGTACGTCTTGCCGTCCAACGCGAACGTCACGGTCTCGTCCGCCTCGCCGCCGTCGAGGTCGTCGACAAGAAGGACCTGAACCTTCTGTGCCACCGGATTTCCTTTCATCGAAAACTTCAGGGCCGGGGGTCTGCGGCGTCCGCCGTTTCGCCGCCCCCCCTGTTATATGCAGTACTGCAGTACGTCGGAAAGCAAACCGCTTTTGCGGGAAAAACACAAACCCCTGGGAGAGACCGAGGGGCCCGCCCCCGCCCGGAAACATGCGCGTTTCGGACATAGGGCACCCGGGCAAGGCGGGTTGCCCGGAATAGCGGGCCGATCCCCGCCCATCTCTGCCCCGATGTCCCTTGTCGAGCCTTGTCCGCCCCGATCCCTCTTGACGATCACAGATGCAGAAGCATCCGGCTGTTGCCCAAGGTGTTCGGTTTCACTCGTTCGAGTCCGAGGAACTCCGCGACGCCCTCGTCATAGGAACGCAGCAGCTCCGCGTAGACATCGGTGTCGACGGGGGTCTCGCCGATCTCCACGAAGCCGTGCTTCCCGAAGAACTCGACTTCGAAGGTCAGACAGAAAACGCGGCGAACACCGAGCCAACGCGCGGTCTCCAGCAACTTCTCCAGCAACTGATGACCGACGCCGGCGCCCTTGAGGCTCCGGTTCACCGCGAGAGTGCGTACTTCCGCGAGGTCTTCCCACATCACGTGCAGTGCGCCACAGCCGACCACCTCGGCGTTGTCGTCGCGTTCGGCGACCCAGAACTCCTGGATGTCCTCGTAAAGCGTCACCGTGGCTTTGTCGAGCAGGATGCGGTCGCGAACGTACGCGTCGAGGAGGCGGCGCACGGCCGGGACATCGCCGGTGCGGGCCCGCCGGACGGTGATGGCTTTTGCGGTGACTTCGGGGCGCATCGCTGACATGAGCGGACGCTATCGCCCGTCGGTGTCCGCCACGGAGCCGGGGTTCTCCTCTTGCGGAGCCTCCCGGTCTTCCCTCTCCCTATCCGGACCCTGCACGATGCGTACGGCGTCCCGCAGGGCCTGTCGCTGTTCGTCGCTCATCATCCCGAAGAAGGCGACGAGTGCGGCTGCGGGGTTGTCACTCTGCGACCAGGCGTCGTTCATCAGAGCTGCGGCGTAGGCGGGCCGGGTGGAGACGGCCTCATATCGATAGGCACGTCCTTCGGCCTCCCGCCGGACCCAGCCCTTCTGATGGAGATTGTCCAAAACGGTCATCACCGTGGTGTACGCGATGGACCGTTCCTGCTGAAGGTCTTCCAGGACTTCCCGAACGGTCACCGGGCGGTTCCACTTCCACACCCGCGTCATGACCGCGTCTTCGAGTTCTCCCAATGGGCGAGGCACAGCTCAGAACAATAGTGGGAGATCCCGCCAATGGCGTGCCGGACGTGCACTTTCACCAGCAAACGCGAACAAAAAGGGCGTACGACTCGGAAAGCGCGGGCGGGGTAGGGGGATGCCCGGCGAGTCGTACGCCCGGGAGGGCGCGCGCGGTTCAGACGCCGTCGGCCTTGGCGGCGGCCTGGCCGGCGCTCTCCGCGCGCGCGAGGGCGGCGTCCACCGCGGCGTCCTCCTTGGCCTTGGCGGCGCCCCCCTGGGTCTTCACGATCACCCGGACCAGACCGATGAAGAAGGCGGCCATGACGACCGGGGGCACGAGCGCGGAGACGTAGTCCATGGGTCCAGAGTAGCCACGGGGGATCGGGCGAAAGGGGCGGGGTGGGCGAACCGCTCCCCCGCCCCTGCCGCCCGCCGCTTCTCCGGGCGGCCGCTCAGCCGGCGGCGAGCTGCTGCGGGGGCGCGGCCGGCGGCGAGGTGGGGCGGCGCCGGGGGAAGACCTCGCCCGGGGTGGGAATGGGCCGCTTCGGCAGGGCGGGCTCGGGAGCCGCGGGCCGCGGGGCGGGCCGTTCGGCGGGCTTCTCCTTGGGCTTCTTCTCCGGCTCCTTGGCCACGCCCCCCGGCAGGGCCGTCAGCCGGACCCTGGCGGCCGGAACGGCGGGCGCCGGCACCTTCCGGGCTCCCTGGGCGAGCCGGGCCCGTACATCGCGCTCGGCGAGATCCTGGCAGCGGCCGAGCAGAGCGGCGGCGGTGGTGTTCCCCCGCAGCGCGCGCAGCGCGGCGAGATCGTCCGGGGTGGGGCGGTGCCCGGCCTCCAGCACCTCCTCCAGGAGGGCGAGATAACCGGCGGCGGTCCCCGGCAGCGCGGCGCGGTACCGCGCCAGATCGGCCACCAGGAAGGCACGCAGCCGGGCCCCCTCGCACAACGCCTCGTCGAGCGACTCGGCGAGCCGATGACAGTCCTTGACGTCATCGGCGGAGACGGGACCGGGGTGAAGGGCGAGGGCGAGAGCACGGCGGAGCACACGCAGCTCCTCCGCACCGAACGCCATGCCGCCGCGGGATCCGTATGGCGTGGGCATGAACCGAAGATACGCGTAAATCAGACAAACTCGACACAACCCCCGGGTGTGGCGCCACACGGCCACCCACCTGGCCGCCGCCACAGCACAACCCCTGACCACGAAGCCCGGCCCCCACTCCCCCCAGCCCATCTGATGCCGAGGACGAAGACCGGCCCGCCCCCTTCCCGCCCATCCGGCGCCTGAGGCCGAAGACCGGTCCGCCCGCCGTGAGGACCAAGACCAGTCCGCACCCCCACCCTCCGGCCCATCCGGCGCCTGAGGACTGAGACCGGTCCGCACCTCACCTTCCAGCCCGCCAACCCACACTTTCCAGCCCGTCCGGCGTTTGAGGACGAGGCCGTTCAGGCCGATGCGGGGGCCGGGGGCGGCAGCCCCCCGGGGCGGGGGAGCGAAGGGGGCCACCCCCAGGAGGACGGGACGGGTAGGGGCGGCGGGGGCGAAGAACCCGCGGTCCGCCCCCGCCGGCCGCTCACATCCGCGACACGTTCCGCTCGTACACCAACCGCAGCCCCACCAGCGTCAGCCACGGCTCATGCTCGTCGATCACCGACGACTCCCCCAGCACCATCGGCGCCAACCCACCCGTCGCGATCACCGTCACATCGTCCGGATCATCCGCCAGCTCCCGCGCCATCCGCCCGACCACCCCGTCGACCTGCCCGGCGAACCCGTACACGATGCCCGCCTGCATCGCCTCCACCGTGTTCTTCCCGATCACGCTCCGCGGCCGCGCCACCTCGATCTTCCGCAGCTGCGCGCCCTTGACCCCCAGCGCCTCCACCGAGATCTCGATCCCGGGCGCGATCACACCGCCCACGTACTCCCCGCGCGCGGACACCGCGTCGAAGGTCGTCGCCGTACCGAAGTCGACGACGATCGCCGGCCCCCCGAACAGCTCGACGGCGGCGACCGCGTTGATGATCCGGTCGGCGCCGACCTCCTTGGGGTTGTCGGTGAGGATCGGCACCCCGGTCTTCACCCCGGGCTCCACCAGCACCGCCGGCACATCGCCGTAGTACCGCCGGGTGACCTCGCGCAGCTCGTGCAGCACGCTCGGCACGGTCGCGCAGATCGCGATCCCGTCGATGCCGTCGCCGAGCTCGTCGCCGAGCAGCGGGTGCATGCCCATCAGGCCCTGGAGGAGCACCGCCAGCTCGTCGGCGGTACGGCGCGCGTCCGTGGAGATGCGCCAGTGCTCGACGATGTCCTCGCCGTCGAAGAGCCCGAGGACGGTATGCGTGTTGCCGACGTCGATCGTGAGGAGCATGACGTCACTCCGCCTCGCGCAGATCCAGGCCGATGTCCAGGATCGGCGAGGAGTGGGTGAGGGCGCCGACGGCCAGGAAGTCCACGCCCGTTTCGGCGTACGCCCGCGCGTTGTCCAGCGTGAGCCGCCCGGACGCCTCCAGGAGCGCGCGCCCGCCGACGATCGCGACGGCCTCCTCGCACTCCCCCGGCGTGAAGTTGTCCAGCAGGATCAGGTCGGCGCCCGCGTCGACGACCTCACGCAGCTGGTGCAGGGTGTCGACCTCGACCTCGATCGCGAGCTCCGGGAAGGCCTCGCGGACGGCCTTGAAGGCCTGGGCGACGCCGCCGGCGGCGACCACGTGGTTGTCCTTGACCAGAGCCGCGTCGGAGAGCGACATGCGGTGGTTGACGCCACCGCCGCAGCGCACCGCGAACTTCTCCAGCGACCTGAGCCCCGGAGTGGTCTTCCGGGTGTCACGCACGCGTGTCTGGGTGCCCTCCAGGGCGTCCGCCCACGCGCGCGTGGCGGTCGCGATGCCGGAGAGCCGGTTCAGGATGTTCAGCGCGCTGCGCTCGGCGGTGAGCAGGTCGCGGGTGCGGGTGGTGACCGAGAGCAGTTTCTGCCCGGCCTCGACCCGGTCGCCGTCCTCGACGTGCCGCTCGACCTCGAACTCGTCGGTGCAGACCACGGAGACCACGGCCTCGGCGACCCGGAGGCCCGCGACGACCCCGGCCTCGCGCGCCACGAAGTCGCCGGTCGCCACGGCCTCCTCGGGGATCGTCGCGACGGTCGTCACGTCCACGCCGTTGTCCAGGTCCTCCTGGATGGCCACGGTGGCGATGTCCTCGACCTCGATGGGGTCGAGTCCGGCGGCGGCCAGCAGCTCGGCGAGCGCGGGGTCGAGCCCGCACTCCAGGTACTCCTCGTCGCCCTCGGCTCCACAGGCACAGCCGTCGCCGCAGCCGCCGCCGTCGGCGAGGGGAAGGTCGTTGGTGCTCACGTCTGTCACTGCTCCTGGTGTGGCTGGTGCGGCCGGGTAGGGGGGAAGTCTGCGGTCTCGGTGGTGCGCACGGCCAGTGAACGGTCCGGATTCAGCCGTACGACGATGTGGCGGCCCCAGGTGGCGTCGTCACGGTCGGCGTGGTCCTCACGCCAGTGGCAGCCGCGGGTCTCCTCGCGGCGGCGGGCCGCCTCGACGAGCACCCGCGCGACGCACAGGAGGTTGGTGGCCTCCCAGGTGTCGACGCCGGGCTCGGCGGTCTTGCCGTTCTCGGCCAGGGCGTCACGGGCGTCCGTGTGCAGCCGCTGCAGCTGTTCGGCGGCCCTGGCCAGGGACTCCTCGGAGCGCAGCACACCGGCGCCCTCGCTCATTGTCCGCTGGATGGCGAAGCGGGTCTCGGGGGCGAGCAGCGGGTGCGCGGGCTTCTCGGGGTGCGGAACCGGTGCGGGCACGCGCGCGTGGAGGCCGTGCTCCGCGCGGGCCGCCACGATGTCGGCGGCGATGCGCTCGGCGTAGACGAGGCCTTCGAGGAGGGAGTTGGAGGCGAGCCGGTTCGCGCCGTGCACGCCGGTGCAGGCGACCTCGCCGCACGCGTACAGCCCGGGGACGGTCGTGCGCCCCCGCGCGTCGGTGCGGACGCCGCCGGAGGCGTAGTGGGCGGCCGGGGCGATCGGGATGGGCTCGGTGACCGGGTCGATGCCGTTGGCCCGGCAGGCGGCCAGGATGGTCGGGAAGCGGTGTTCCCACATGTCGGCGCCGAAGTGCCGGGCGTCGAGGTACATGTGCTCGGCGCCCTGCTGCAGCATCCGGCGCAGAATGCCCTTGGCGACGATGTCCCGGGGCGCCAGCTCGGCCAGTTCGTGCTGGCCCACCATGAAGCGCGTGCCGTCCGCGTCGACCAGGTGGGCGCCTTCGCCGCGCACCGCCTCGGAGACCAGCGGCTGCTGGCCCTCCGCGTCCGGGCCGAGGAAGAGCACGGTCGGGTGGAACTGCACGAATTCCAGGTCGCTGATCTCCGCGCCCGCGCGCAGTGCCAGCGCCACGCCGTCGCCGGTCGACACCGACGGGTTGGTGGTCGCGGCGAACACCTGGCCCATGCCGCCGGTGGCGAGGACGACCGCGGGGGCGTGCACGGCGCCCACGCCGTCGTGCTGGCCCTCGCCCATGACGTGCAGGGTGACACCGGCCGTACGGCCCTCGGCGTCGGTCAGCAGGTCCAGGACGAGCGCGTTCTCGATGGCGCGCAGTCCACGTGCGCGTACCGCTTCCACGAGGGCCCGGGAGACCTCGGCGCCGGTGGCGTCGCCGCCCGCGTGCGCGATCCGGCGCCGGTGGTGGCCGCCCTCACGGGTGAGGTCGAGTCCGCCTTCGGAGGACTCGTCGAAGATGGCGCCGGTGTCGATGAGCCGCCGTACCGCGCCGGGGCCCTCGGTGACGAGGATCCGTACCGCCTCCTCGTCACAGAGGCCGGCGCCGGCCACCAGGGTGTCCGCGAGGTGCTGTTCGGGGGTGTCGCCCTCGCCGAGGGCCGCGGCGATGCCGCCCTGCGCCCAGCGCGTGGAGCCGTCGTCCAGGCGGGCCTTGGTGACGACGACGGTGGTGAGCCCGGCGGCCTGGCAGCGCAGGGCCGCGGTCAGGCCGGCCACCCCGGACCCGACGACGACCACGTCCGCCGAGATGCTCCATCCCGGGGCGGGCGCGTGCAGTCGTATGCCTGTGCTGGTGCCTGTGCTGGTCACGAGGCGGCTCCGAGGGTTCCGAAGGTGAGAGGGATGTTGTCGATCAGCCGGGTCGTCCCGACCCGGGCGGCGACGGCGAGGACGGCCTCTCCGGTGAAGTCGTCGTCGATCTCGGTGAAGTCGGAGGGGTCGACCAGGGCGAGGTAGTCCAGTTCGACCGGCGGGTCGTAGTGGGCCGCCTCGTCCAGGACCTGGCGGGCGGCCGCGCGGACCGCGGCGGCGGCGTTCGGCACGGCCTTGGCGACGGCGTGCGCGTCGGCGGCCGCGCGGGATTCGCCTATGGCGCTGAGCGCCTCGGCACGCGCCCGCGAGGACGGCACCTCACGCGCCCGCGCGCGCAGCGCCTCCTGGGCCGCGTGCCGGTCGCGGCCGGCGAACAGCGCGCGGGACAGCGCGAGCGCGGTGCGCCGCTCGTCGGCGGAGAGATAGCGGTTGCGGCTGGACAGCGCGAGCCCGTCGGCCTCGCGGACGGTCGGCACGCCGACGATCTCGATGCCGAAGTTCAGGTCGCGGACCATACGCCGGATCACGGCGAGCTGCTGGGCGTCCTTCTGCCCGAACAGGGCCACGTCGGGCCGCGTGAGATGCAGCAGCTTCGCGACGACGGTGAGGACGCCGTCGAAGTGCCCGGGGCGGGAGGCGCCCTCCAGGAGCGTGCCCATCGGCCCCGCGGTGACCCGCACCTGGGGCTGCCCGCCCGGGTAGACCTCGTCGACCGACGGGGCGAAGACCACGTCGGCGCCGGCCTCTTCGGCGATCTTGAGGTCGGCCTCCAGGGTGCGCGGGTAGCGGTCCAGGTCCTCGCCGGCGCCGAACTGGAGCGGGTTGACGAAGACCGTGACGACGACCTCGCCGTCCGGTCCGGCGATCTCGCGCGCGGCGCGGACCAGGGTGGCGTGGCCCTCGTGCAGGGCGCCCATGGTCATCACGACGGCGCGGCGTCCGTGCCGGACGCGCGCGTGCAGTTCCTCGGCGGTGCGCAGCAGAGCGGTGTTCATAGGGGGTTCCCCTCGGTGCCGTCGGTGCCGTCGGTGCCGTCGTCAGTGCCGGTCGTGCCGTCGGCGTCGCTGGCGCTGTCGGCCAGGACGACGAGGAGGTCCTCGGCGAGCTCCGGCTTCAGCAGGCCGTGCGCGAGCGCCCGGTCGGCCGTCGCGCGGGCCATCGCCAGGTAGCCGTCGACGGCCTGCGGGGCGTGCCTGCGCAACTCCATGACGTGCGCGGCTACGGTGCCCGCGTCCCCGCGCGCGACCGGTCCGGTCAGCGCCGCGTCGCCGGAGCGCAGGGCGTTGTCCAGGGCGGCGCCCAGCAGCGGGCCGAGCATCCGGTCGGGGGCCTCGACTCCGGCGGTGCGCAGCAGCTCCATGGACTGGGCGACGAGGGTGACCAGGTGGTTGGCGCCGAGGGCGAGGGCCGCGTGGTAGAGCGGGCGGCTCTCCTCGGAGATCCACTCCGGCTCGCCGCCCATCTCGATGACGAGGGCCTCGGCGGCCAGCCGCAGCTCCTCGGGTGCGGTCACCCCGAACGAGCAGCCCGCGAGCCGCTGCACGTCCACCGGGGTCCCGGTGAAGGTCATCGCCGGGTGCAGGGCCAGCGGCAGGGCGCCGGCGCGCAGGGCCGGGTCCAGGACCTTGGCTCCGTACCGCCCGGAGGTGTGCACGAGCAGCTGGCCGGGCCGTACGGCGCCGGTCTCGGCGAGGCCGGCGACCAGGCCGGGCAGGGCGTCGTCGGGGATGGTCAGCAGGACCAGGTCGGCGCGCTGGAGGACCTCGGCGGGGGCTACCAGCGGGACGTCGGGCAGCAGCGCCTCGGCGCGCCGCCGGGATGCGTCGGAGACTCCCGAGACGGCCACCGGGCGATGCCCGGCGAGCTGCAGGGACGCGGCCAGCGCGGGACCGACCCGGCCGGCGCCGACGACACCGACGGTGAGCCGCGCGGGGCGGTCACTCGGGTCTGGCTGTTGGACTGTACTCACGCGAGGGTGGCCTTCCCGTTCCAGTCCGCTCTGGGTACCGGACGATTTCTCGTCATGTTAACGCTATCCGGTCCGGGCCCGATCGGTCGTCCACAGGCTGTGGGTGGCCGGTCACATCGGCGGACCGGAAAATGCGCGTGCCCCGGCCGACGCGCCACGGCATCATCCACGGCATGAGTGATACGGCGACGGCCCAGGACGAGCAGCCGACCGAACCCCGGTCGGCGCAAGAGCAGTTGCGAGAGCGGCGCGCCGCCGCCTACCGGCGGGCCGACCGCGTCCTCTCGCGCGCGGGTATGCGGGCCTCGCTGCGCGAACGCCTCGCGCGGCTCCAGGAGGCGGCCCCCGAGGTGTACGACCTGGACGAGCCGTCGGACATCTACGGCAACGGGATCGTCGAGGCCCTGGAGCGGCGCGTCGCGGCCCTGCTGGGCACGGAGGCCGCCGCGTTCTTCCCGACCGGCACGATGGCCCAGCAGGTCGCCCTGCGCTGCTGGGCGGCCCGCACCGGCAACCCCACGGTCGCCCTGCACGCCCTCGCCCACCCCGAGGTGCACGAACGCAACGCCCTGCGCGAGGTGGCCGGCCTGCGCACCGTGCGCGTCACCGGCGAGCCCCAGCTCCCCACCGCCCAGGAGATACGCGACTTCGAAGAACCCTTCGGGGCGCTGATGCTGGAGCTGCCCCTGAGGGACGCCGGTTTCGTGCTGCCCTCCTGGGAGGAGCTCACGGAGCTGGTGGAGGCGGCGCGGGAGCGCGACGCGGTGGTGCATTTCGACGGTGCGCGCCTGTGGGAGTCCACCGTCCACTTCGGGCGCTCCCTGCCCGAGATCGCGGATCTGGCGGACAGCGTCTACGTGTCGTTCTACAAGTCCCTCGACGGCTTCGGCGGTGCCGCGCTGGCCGGCCCGAAGCCCTTGATCGAGGAGGCGAAGACCTGGCGCCACCGCTACGGCGGAATGATCTTCCAGCAGTTCCCGACCGCCCTGGCCGCCCTCGCCGGCCTGGAGCGCGAGCTGCCCCGCCTCCCGGACTACGTCCACCACGCGCGCGTGGTCGCCGCGGCCCTGCGCGAGGGCTTCGCCGAGGCCGGGCTCTCCTGGTCCCGCGTCCACCCCGAGCAACCGCACACCCACCAGTTCCAGCTCTGGCTGCCGTACGAGCCCGATGTGCTGATGGAGACGGCGGTACGCCAGGCCGAGGATACCGGCACCTACCTCTTCCCCGGCTTCTGGGAGACCAAGGGCCCAGGCCTGTCCATGACCGAGGTGACGGTGACGGAGGCGGGCCTGAAGTGGACGGCCCAGGACGTGAGAACAGCGGCCGCGGACTTCGCAACGCGGTTGCCTTCAGCGCCCCGTTAGGGGCGCGGGGCTGTGTTCACTGCGCGGCTGCCGCCCCGTGGGCGCGAGCAACCACACTCCGCCGGCACCCGCACCCTCACCGCACCCGGCACCCCACCAGGCGCCCGGCCCCACCTCAACCGTGTCCGCCGCCCGCCCGCACCAGCCCCGTCTCGTAGGCCAGCACGACCACCTGCACGCGGTCGCGGAGCCCCAGCTTGGTCAGGATGCGGCCCACATGGGTCTTCACGGTCGCCTCGGACAGCACCAGCCGGCTCGCGATCTCGCCGTTCGACAGGCCCTGCGCGACCAGCACCATCACCTCGCGCTCGCGGTCGGTGAGCCGGTCCAGTTCCTGGTGCCGGTGCTCCTTGCCGGCGGAGGGCAGCATCGGCGCGAACCGGTCGAGCAGGCGCCGGGTGGTGGAGGGCGCGACCACGGCGTCGCCGCTGTGCACGGAGCGGATGGCGGCCAGCAGCTCGCCCGGGGGCACGTCCTTGAGCATGAAGCCGGAGGCGCCCGCCTTCAGCCCGGAGAAGGCGTACTCGTCGAGGTCGAAGGTGGTCAGGATGAGCACCTTGGGCGCGTCGGGCTCCGCGCAGATGCGCCGGGTGGCCTCCACGCCGTCCAGCTTGGGCATGCGCACGTCCATCAGGACGACGTCCACGGCGGTGGCCTTCAGCACCTGGAGGGCCTCGACGCCGTCGCCCGCCTCCGCGACGACCTCCATGTCCGGCTGGGCCGCGAGCACCATCCGGAACCCGGTGCGCAGCAGCACCTGGTCGTCGACGAGCATCACGCGGATCGTCATCGGGTCCTCTTCCGTTGCCGTTTTCGTCCGTCTGTCAGGGGTTTCCCGCGGATTTTCCGGGGGCGTGACAGGTGTCAACCGGGGGCGTGCGTCTGGGTCAGTGCGCCGGTTTGAGCGGCAGCAGGGCACTGATGCGGAATCCTCCGCCAGGGCGGGGGCCGGCGTCGAGGGTGCCGCCCACCATGCCGACCCGTTCGCGCATGCCGATCAGGCCGTGTCCCTGGCCGTCGGCGCCGCCCTCCTCGTACATCTCGTGCGGGGCGCCCTTGCCGTCGTCCTCCACCAGCAGGCCGAGTCCGTCGTCGAAGTAGACCAGCCGCACGCTGGCGCCCGTGTTGGGGCCGCCGTGCTTGCGGGTGTTGGTGAGCGCCTCCTGCACGATCCGGTACGCCGTGAGCTCGACGCCGCTGGGCAGCGGGCGCGGGGTGCCCTCGACCTTGAAGTCGACGGGCAGGCCGGAGCTGCGGCACTGCTCGACCAGATCGTCGATCTGCTCGACGTCGGGCTGGGGGACGTACTCGCCGACCTCCTTGTGCTCGCCGGTGCGCAGCACGCCCAGCAGGCGGCGCATCTCGGCGAGGGCCTGGCGGCCGGTGGAGGAGATCGTCTCCAGGGCCTTCTTCGCCTGGTCGGGTGCGGCGTCGAGGACGTAGGCCGCGCCGTCGGCCTGGACCACCATCACGGAGACGTTGTGCGCGACCACGTCGTGCAGCTCGCGCGCGATCCGGGCGCGCTCGGCGGCGACCGCGACCTTGGCCTGCGCCTCGCGCTCCTTCTCCAGCCGGGCGGCGCGCTCCTCAAGCTGCGCGAAGTAGGCGCGGCGGGTGCGCATGGAGTCGCCGAGCACCCAGGCGAGCACGAACGGCACCGTCTGGAACAGCACGATCGCGAGGTTCCCCGGGAGACTCGCCTCCTCCTGAGGCCACCGGATCTGGGCCAGGGGCGCCGCGCACAGCCCGGCGTAGAGGCCGAACCGGGACGCCCAGCGTGCGCCGACGGCGGCGTTCGTGCAGACGATCACCAGCATGGCGAAGTTGGCGGCGGTCGTCTCCACGTCCAGCACCAGCTGGGCCAGGCCGGTGGCCGCGGCCAGCATCAGCATCTGCTCGGGGAAACGACGGCGCAGCGCGATGACGACGCTCATCACGACGGACACGGCCAGCATGGCGGCCCTTGGTCCGTGGTGCCCCTGATCCGCCCCGAGCTTCCAGGTGCTCGCGGCGGAAATCCCGAACAGGACGACAGCCCAGAAGCTGTCGACCCATGTCGGGTGCCTGCGGAGGAAGTCATAGAGGCGCTGCACGTAACCCAGCGTAGGGAAGCGCGACAGGTGCAGGGGTCAACCGGAGGGCCGATCCCTGTTACGCACGCGTACTCCGCAAGGTGGAGAAGGTGATCACCTGTGCGCCTAGTCTGGGCCGGTGACGGATGAGGCGACGCGAGAGACGGCCGATGACGCACGTGGCTGGCGTGCGGCCACCGAGGCGGCCCTGTACGGCCCCGGCGGCTTCTACCGGCGCCCGGAGGGCCCCGCCGGGCACTTCCGTACGTCGGTGCACGCCTCGCCGCTGTTCGCCGAGGCCGTGGCCGAGCTGCTGTGCCGGGTGGACGAGGCCCTGGGCCGCCCCGAGACGCTGGACTTCGTCGACATGGGCGCCGGCCGGGGCGAGCTGGTCACCGGTGTGCTCGCGGCGCTGCCCGCGGACGTGGCGGCACGCGTGCGTGCGTACGCCGTCGAGCTCGCCGACCGCCCGCCGGGCCTGCCCGACCGGATCACCTGGCTGACCGAGCTCCCGCGCACGGTCACCGGGCTGCTCTTCGCCAACGAGTGGCTGGACAACGTGCCGGTCGAGGTCGCCGAGGTGGACGCGGCCGGGGTGCCCCGGCTGGTGCTGGTCCGGCCGGACGGCACCGAGCTGCTCGGCGAGCGCGTGGCGGGCGCGGAGGCGCAGTGGCTCGCGCGGTGGTGGCCGCTGGGTACGGAGCCGGGACAGCGCGCGGAGGTCGGGCTGCCGCGGGACCGGGCCTGGGCGTCGGCCGTCACCAGCATCCAGAGGGGGCTCGCGGTGGCCGTGGACTACGCGCACACGCTGACCACGCGCCCCCCGTTCGGGACGCTGACCGGCTTCCGCCAGGGACGGCCCACGGCTCCCGTGCCGGACGGGGCGTGCGACATCACGGCGCACGTCGCGCTGGACGCGTGCACGGCGCTCGACCCGGCGCTCAGGCTGCCCGAGGCGCTCCTGTGCACACAGCGCGACGCCCTGCGCGCCCTCGGCCTGGTGGGCGCACGCCCACCGCTCACGCTCGCCTCCACACACCCCGCCGGATACGTGCGCGCCCTCACGATCGCGGGAGAGGCCGCCGAACTGACCGCCCCCGGCGGCCTGGGCGACTTCCTCTGGCTGCTCCAGCCGGTGGGCATCAAGGACGCACTGCTCTGACTGCCTGCCGGCAGCTGCTTGACGATGTCGGCCACTTGACGATGTCGCCCACCTACTTGTCGATGTCCCCCACCACGAAGAACATCGACCCGAGGATCGCGACCATGTCCGCCACCAGCGTTCCCGGCAGCAGTTCGGTCAGGACCTGGATGTTGTTGTAGGACGCCGAGCGCAGTTTCAGCCGGTACGGGGTCTTCTCGCCCTTGCTGACGAGGTAGTAGCCGTTGATGCCGAGGGGGTTCTCGGTCCAGGCGTAGGTGTGGCCCTCGGGTGCCTTGAGGACCTTGGGGAGCCGCTGGTTGATCGGTCCCGGCGGCAGGTCGGCGAGGCGGTCCAGGCAGGCGTCGGCCAGCTCCAGGGCGTTGTGGGTCTGCTCCAGAAGGCACTCGAAGCGGGCCAGGCAGTCGCCCTCGGCGCGGGTGACGACCTTCAGGGTGTCCTGGAGCTCGTCGTAGGCCAGGTAGGGCTCGTCGCGGCGCAGATCGAAGTCGACGCCCGAGGCGCGGGCGATGGGCCCGCTCACGCCGTACGCGTGCACGGCCTCCGGCGTGAGGGCGCCGACGCCGCGGGTGCGGCCGCGGAAGATCTCGTTGCCGAGGACCAGGTCGTCGAAGACGTCCATCCGGGAGCGCACGGCGGAGACGGCGCCACGCGCGCGTGCGGTCCAGCCGGCCGGCAGATCCTCCTTGAGGCCGCCGACGCGGTTGAACATGTAGTGCATGCGCCCGCCGGAGACCTCCTCCATGACGTTCTGCAGCACCTCGCGCTCGCGGAACGCGTAGAAGACCGGGGTGATCCCGCCGAGCTCCAGCGGATAGGAGCCGAGGAACATCAGGTGGTTGAGGACCCGGTTCAGCTCGGCGAGCAGGGTGCGCGTCCACACCGCGCGGACGGGCACCTCCATGCCGAGCATGCGCTCCACGGCGAGGACCACGCCCAGCTCGTTCGAGAAGGCCGACAGCCAGTCGTGGCGGTTGGCGAGCATGATGATCTGCCGGTAGTCGCGGGCCTCGAAGAGCTTCTCCGCGCCCCGGTGCATGTAGCCGATCACCGGCTCCGCGGAGATGATCCGCTCGCCGTCCAGCACCAGCTTCAGCCGCAGCACGCCGTGCGTGGAGGGGTGCTGGGGACCGATGTTGAGCACCATGTCGGTGCTCTCCGCGGCGCCGCCGATCCCGACCGTGGTCTCCGTCGTAGGAGTCATGGATCCAGTCTCTCCTACGTACGCTGGCGTCATGGAGACGGGGAGCCCGGCCGGCGCCGGGACGAAGGGGACCGAACCGTTCTGGACGGGGCTGCCGTCCGGACTGCTGCGGATGCGCCGGCTGCTGCTCGTCGTGTGGCTGGGGCCGGCCGCTCTCGGCGTGGGTCTGCTGCTCGGCCTGCTGGCCGGCCCGGGATGGGCGGCCTTCGCGCTGCTGCCGCTGGCCGCGCTGGCGTGGGGCTGGGTGCTGCTGGGCCGCAACTGGCGGTCCTGGCGGTACGCCGAGCGCGCCGACGACCTGCTGATCACCCGCGGGGTGCTGTGGCGCGAGGAGACCGTGGTGCCGTACGGGCGGATGCAGCTGGTGGAGGTGACCTCGGGGCCCGTCGAGCGGCACTTCGGGCTCGCCAGCGTGCAGCTGCACACCGCGGCCGCGGCCACCGACGCGACGATCCCCGGCCTCGACCCGGCCGAGGCGGAACGGCTGCGCGACCGGCTCACCGAGCTCGGCGAGGCCCGATCGGCGGGGCTGTGACCACGCCGGGCGTCGAAAGCGCCGTCGGCGCGGGCAAGGCCGTGGGCGAGCGGCGGCTGCACCCGGTGACGCCGTTCCGGCGTGCGTGGGCGCCGGTCGCGGTGCTCACCGGCTGGGCGGTGCACGACCCGAACCAGGCGCAGGAGCAGCTGACGAAACTGACCACGACCATGGTCCTGGGCGGGCTCGCCGTCCTGGTCACGGCGGGGGCTCTCTACGGCTTCCTCACCTGGTGGTTCACCTACTTCGCGGTGACCGACAGCGAACTGCGCATACGCACCGGCCTGTTGTTCCGGCGCACCGCGCACATCCGGCTGGAGCGGATCCAGGCCGTCGACGTCACCCAGCCGCTCCTCGCGCGCGTGGCGGGCGTCGCCAAGCTGCGCATAGACGTCGTGGGCACCGACAAGAAGGACGAGCTCGCCTTCCTGGGCCAGGGTGAGGCCCGTCGGCTGCGCGCGGAGCTGCTGGCACGCGCCGCCGGGTTCGCGCCCGAGACGGCGCACGAGGTCGGGGAGGCGCCGGCGCACGAGCTGATGCGCGTGCCCCCGAACAAGCTCGCGATCTCGATCGTGCTGACGGGCGCCACCTGGGGCTCCCTGGCCGCCGCCCTCCTCGCTCCGCCGTTCCTCTGGCTGGCCACCCACAGTGTGTGGACGGTCCTCGCCACCGCCGTGCCGCTGCTCGGCGCGGCGGCCACGACCAGTGTGGGGCGGTTCGTCGGCGAGTACGACTGGACGGTGGGCGAGTCCCCGGACGGGCTGCGCATCGACCACGGGCTGCTCGACCGCACGCACGAGACGGTGCCGCCGGGGCGGGTGCAGACCGTGCGGATCGTGGAGCCGCTGCTGTGGCGGCCGCTGCGCTGGGTGCGGGTGGAGCTGGACGTGGCCGGGTCGGCGAACTCGGTGCTGGTGCCGGTCGCCCCGCGTGCGGTCGCCGAGTCGGTCGTCGCGCGCGTGCTGCCCGGCGTCACCGTGCCCGGTGAGCTGCTGCGGCCGCCGGGGCGGGCCCGGTGGTGCGTGCCCCTGTGGTGGCGCGGGTACGGGCTCGCGGTCACGGACGCGGTGTTCGCGGCGCGGCACGGGCTGCTGCGCCGGCGCCTCGTGCTCGTCCCGCACGCCAAGGTGCAGAGCGTACGGCTGACCCAGGGCCCCTGGGGGCGGCTGTGGCGGCTCGCGGACGTTCACGTGGACACGGGAGCCGACAAGACCGTGACGGCCCGTCTACGGGGCGCCGAGGAGGCCGCGTCGCTGCTGCGGGAGCAGGCGGAGCGGTCCCGGACGGGGCGCCGGACCGCGCGGCCGGACCGCTGGATGGCCGGATGACCCGACGGCCGACTCGGGGCGACGCCTCCGGCCACGGTTCGGGGACCGGCGGGCCGTCGGCCGGGTGCGGCTGCGCGGGAGCTGGTCGCGCTGTTCCCCGCTAAAGGGGCGCTGCGCGAGGCGCCCCCGAAGGGGCGCGGGGAACTGCGCGCTCAGCCACGACCGCGTCGCACCCGACCGACGGCTGCGCGGCCTCGGAACGGCTTGGGCCGGGGCACCCCGCGAGGTGCCCCGGCCCAGGATCGCCTCGTGTTCAGGAGGCGGCGGTGCCTCAGGAGGCGGCGCTGCGCAGGCCGCCGAGGTTGATCTGCTCCGTCTCGTCGTGCGCGGTGAGGTCGATGACCTGGCCGGCGCCCCGCGCGCGTGCGTCGGCGGGCTTGAACTCGGCCTCGGACTCGGCCTTGTGGAGCGCGAGGGCCTCCTGGCCGACGACGTCCGCGAGGTCCTCGTTGTGCATGGAGTCCAGGCCGCCTTCCGGCGAGCCCTTCTGGGTGCCGAAGAAGTCGAAGCCGCCGGTGACCAGCGGGCGCGGGATCGGCGCGGCCGGCAGGACGGCCACCGCGGTCGGGACCGTGAAATGGCCCGAGGGCTTCACGGAGTTGGCGGACGGTGCCGTCGTGGGGTGGGCGTCCTGCTCCGGTGCTGCCGGGGCGGTGTCCTCCGGCTCGGCCGTGGTGGCGGCGGCCGCGCGCGCGTGCCCGTCGGCCGCCTCGGGCTGCCCCTGCGCCTCGTCCTCCGGCGCGGTCTCGCCCTTCGGGGTCTCGGGCCCGGCGGCCGTCCCCGCCGTGCCCTCGGTGGACGCGGTGGACGCGTCGGCCCCGGCCGCCGAAGCGTCCTTCTCGTCGAACCGGGCCAGTGCCACCTTGGCCCGCAGGAACAGCTTGGAACCCTCCGGCGAGAAGATGGCGGGAGCCGTCTCCTCGACCGTCAGCTCCTCGGCCTTCTCCTCGACGGCCGCCGGCTTCTCCGCCTCTTGGGCGCTCCGGGCGGCCGGCAGGGCGTTCGACGGCGCGCCGGCCTCGATCTCCAGCAGGCGGCGGCCCTCCAGGGCGCTCGCCCGCTCGGTCTCGGCCGTGGCGTAGCGGCGCAGCAGGGACGCGTGCTCGTTGCGCAGTCCCGCCAGTTCCGCCCGCTTCGCGCGCAGCCGCTGCTCCAGCTTGGCGCGCAGCTCCCGCGACTCCTCCAGGTCGGTCTCCAGCTCGGCGATCCGCTCCTCGTGGCGCCACTCGTCGCTCGCACGCGCGCGTGACAGGTCGGCCACCTGCTTGCCCGCCTCGCTGTCCCAGCGCCGCATGACGGCGGCACCGACGACCGCGGTGGCCGCGGCTATCGCGGCCAGGGTGCGCAGCGCCGTCGGTTGGGAGAACAGCCAGGGGCCCAGGGCGCAGACGAGGGAGACACCGGCGATCGCCGAAGGAGGCAACAGCCTGTGCAAAGGCGGGGAATGACGGTGGCGTCCACGTGGCATGGCCAGAAACTTACCGCGCGTAGGCGAATCGTGGTGCCCCGGGCCGTAAAAACACAGCGACAACGAAGCCTTCACCCGGTATCGGCAGGGCAGGGACTCAGTGATCGCCCAATCGGCCGCTGATCCACTGGAGCGTCGCGGGGATCTCGCGGCGCCAGGTATTGAAGTTGTGGCCGCCGCTGTCGAGGATGATCGAGGAGATCCGGGTCAGCTTCGTGGCCTCCACGCTCGCGATGAATTTCAGCGTTGCCTTGTAGTTGGTTTCTCCGACCTTGCTGCTGGTGACCAGCAGGGAGGTGTCCGGGGCGGGCTCGTGCGCGAGGAACCACCAGAGGTCCGCGCGGTTCTGGAGATTCCGGTCGCCCTGGAAGAGGTCGCCGGTCGTGGCGTCCAGGGGCGCCTTGTACGACGGGGAGAGTCCGGCGCCGGCCCCGTAGACGCCGGGGTGGTGCATCGCGAGCTTGAGTGCGCAGTAGCCGCCCGTCGAGTCGCCGACGATCCCCCAGCCGCCCCGCTTCACGGTGGCCCGGTAGTGCGCGCGTACGGCGTCGGGCAGGTCCCTGGCGAAGAAGGTCTCGGTCTGCGGGCCGTGCGGGACGTCCACGCACTCGGTGTCCCTGGGCGGCGCGACCGTGGGCCGCAGCATCACCAGGATCGCCGGCCGCATCTTCCCGTCCCGGACCAGGTGCTGGGCGGTGCGCGGGTAGTGCAGCTTGTCGACCAGCGCCCGCGCGGTGCCCGGATAGCCGCTGAGGACGACCACCACCGGGAACGTACGCGTGCGGTACTGCTGCTGGAAGTACTCCGGCGGCAGGTACACGTACGCGGGCGTGGCGATGTGCGTCGTACGGCCGACGATGTCGACCTGCTGGATCTGACCGGCTGTACGGGGCAGCGAGCCGCCCATGCCGTGCACCTCGGAGATGGACACCACGTGGAGCGGAGCACCGGCCGGGGCGCCCGCCGTGTGGTCGACGACGACGCCCTGGTCGGTCTCCGTGCCGAGCAGGTCCCCCCAGCTCGCGTAGAAACCGAAAGCCTGGTTGACGGCTATCCCCAGGCACGCGAAGAGCGCCAACTGGGTGGCCAGCAAAAGGCCGGCGCGGCCGCTGACGGCCCGCCAGTTCCGGCGGGCCAGCCGGGGCCACAGCCACAGCGTGCCTACGAACAGCAGTACGGCGAACAAGATCGCCAACGCCAGCATTTTATCGCTCGTGAGACCCATGAGGTGCTTCCTGCCTGCGCTTTCCCCCGTGACCCCCGCCGCTTTGAGCGAGTCTTGCCCCGGGCTTTCCCTGGCCTTTTAACCGGCTTTCCGGTGGGGAGTGAACCTCTCCCCCCGAGACACCGTCCTAGAGGGCGCAATGTCGCCGGATGCCCCAATCGGGCCCGGATTCAAGGTCTCTCGCAGAACTACGGGATGCGATGTCTGTCAGGATAGATGGGGAAATGTCGGGCGAGGTTCCGAGCCGATCAGGCCGGGCGCGGCGCATAGTCCGTGGCCCGCGCCCCGATGCCGTCCCCGCTCTGGTGGGCAGGGCGTGCGCGGTCGTAGGCGTCCTGGACATCGCGGCGGGGGTGTTCCCACGCTTCCGGCACAGCCGTATGCACGCCATGGCGGAGGTACTGCCCGGCTCGCTCGGCCCGTTCGCCGCCGCGCTCTCGCTCAGCGTCGGCGTGCTGTTGCTGCTGCTCGCGCACGGGCTCAAGCGGCGCAAGCGCCGGGCCTGGCGGGCCGCGGTCGCGCTGCTGCCGGCCGGCGCCGTGTCGCAGTTCGTGTACCGGCACTCGGTCATCGGCGCGCTGATCTCACTGGCGCTGTTCGTGCCGCTGGTGATCCACCGCGACGAGTTCAAGGCGCTGCCCGACCCGCGCAGCCGGTGGCGCGCGCTCGCCAACTTCGTGCTCATGAGCGCCGGTTCGCTCGCGCTCGGCCTGGTCGTCGTCAGCGCCCACCCGAAGCGCACCATCGGCGACCCGAGCCTGGCCGACCGGATCACGCACGTCCTGTACGGCCTGTTCGGCTTCGAGGGTCCCGTCGACTACGAGGGGTCCACCTCCTGGACGGTCGCCTTCTCGCTCGGCGCCCTCGGTCTGATCACCGCGGTCACCACCGTCTACCTGGCCTTCCGCCCCGAACACCCCGCCGCACGCCTCACCGAGGAGGACGAGTCGCGGCTGCGCGCCCTCCTGGAGAAGCACGGCGCGCGCGACTCCCTCGGCCACTTCGCGCTCCGCCGCGACAAGGCGGTCGTCTTCTCCCCCAGCAGCAAGGCGGCGGTCACCTACCGCGTCGTCTCCGGCGTGATGCTCGCCAGCGGCGACCCGATCGGCGACGTCGAGGCCTGGCCCGGCGCCATCGAACGCTTCATGGACGAGGCCAAGGCCCACTCCTGGACCCCCGCCGTCATGGGCTGCTCGGAGACGGGCGGCGAGGTGTGGACCCGTGAGACCGGCCTGGACGCCCTCGAACTGGGCGACGAGGCGGTGGTGGACGTGGCGGATTTCTCGCTCGCCGGACGCGCGATGCGCAACGTGCGCCAGATGGTCAAGCGCATCGAGCGGGCCGGCTACGAAACCCGGGTACGGCGCATCCGTGACGTCGGCGAGGCAGAGCTCGACCGCATCCGCCGGGCCGCCGAGGACTGGCGCGGCACCGACACCGAGCGCGGCTTCTCGATGGCGCTCGGCCGCATCGGCGACCCCGCCGACGGCGACTGCCTGATCGCCACCGCCCACAAGGCGGACGAGACGCCCGGTCCCTACGGCGACCTCAAGGCGATCCTGCACTTCGTGCCCTGGGGCACCGACGGCGTCTCCCTCGACCTGATGCGCCGCGACCGCTCGGCCGACCCCGGGATGAACGAACTGCTCATCGTGGCCGCCCTCCAGGGCGCCCCGAAGCTCGGCATCACCCGGATCTCGCTCAACTTCGCGATGTTCCGCTCGGCGCTCGCACGCGGCGAGAAGATCGGCGCGGGACCGGTGCTGCGCGCCTGGCGCGGACTGCTGGTGTTCCTCTCGCGCTGGTTCCAGATCGAGTCGCTGTACAAGTTCAACGCGAAGTTCCAGCCGCGCTGGGAGCCGCGCTTCGTGGTCTACCGGGCCTCCGGCGACCTCCCGCGCATCGGTCTCGCCGCCATGCAGGCCGAGGGCTTCGTCAGCCTCGCCCTGCCGCTGCCGCGCTTCCTGCGCCGCCGGCCGCCCGTCTCCCGCCCGTGCGCCCACAGCCTCGCCGAACAGGAGATACGAGCGGCCTGACCCCATGACCGGCCCGAGCGGACGCCCCTCCCCCTCCAGCCCGGGGGCGCCGCTCGGGCCACGGGGGCTGACCGCGGGACCCTGGGCCTACGCTGAACGTATGAGCAACCACAGCGGACGTGGCCAGGTGACAGGGCTTCCGGCATGGGACCGGTGCGCCGTCATGGGGGTCGTGAACGTCACCCCCGACTCCTTCTCCGACGGCGGCCGCTGGTTCGACACGACCGCCGCCGTCAAGCACGGTCTCGTCCTGGTCGCCGAGGGCGCCGACCTCGTCGACGTCGGCGGCGAGTCCACCCGCCCCGGCGCCACCCGCGTCGACGAGGACGAGGAACTGCGCCGGGTCGTCCCGGTCGTCCGCGGCCTCGCCGCCGAAGGCGTCGTCGTCTCCGTCGACACCGTGCGCGCCTCCGTCGCCCGGCAGGCGCTCGCCGCCGGCGCCGCCCTCGTCAACGACGTCAGCGGCGGCCTCGCCGACCCCGACATGATCCCCGTCGTCGCCGACTCCGGCGCCCCCTTCGTCGTCATGCACTGGCGCGGCTTCCTGGAGGGCGGCAACGTCAAGGGCGTGTACGACGACGTCGTCGGCGAGGTCCTCGACGAACTGCACGCGCGCGTGGAAGCCGTCCTGGCCGGCGGCATCTCCCCGGACCGGGTCGTCGTCGACCCCGGCCTCGGCTTCTCCAAGAACTCCGAGCACGACCTGACCCTGCTCGCCCACCTCGACCGGCTGCACGCCCTGGGCCACCCGCTGCTCGTCGCCGCCTCCCGCAAGCGGTTCCTCGGCCGGGTCCTGGCCGGACCCGAGGGGGCGCCCCCGCCTGCCCGGGAGCGCGACGCGGCGACGGCCGCCGTCTCGGCGCTCGCGGCGCACGCCGGCGCGTGGGCGGTGCGCGTGCACGAGGTACGCGCCACTGCGGACGCGGTGCGGGTCGCGCGCGCCATAGAGGAGGCACGCGCCGGGACGAACGCGCCGGGCGCGCAGGCCGCGCAGCACGCTTCCCACCGTGCAGAAGGAGCCCGGTGAGCGCCCCCCATACCGACGTCGAGCACGTCGAGGCCGCCAACACCGCCTTCTACGAGGCACTGGAGAACGGCGACTTCGAGACGGTCTCCTCCCTCTGGCTCACCCCCGCCGACCTGGGCGTCGACGAGCAGTACCACGACCCGGCCGACAGCGGCGTGATCTCCTGCGTGCACCCGGGCTGGCCGGTGCTGACCGGCCGCGGCGAAGTCCTGCGGTCCTACGCGCTGATCATGGCGAACACCGACTACATCCAGTTCTTCCTCACCGACGTGCACGTCTCCGTGACCGGCGACACCGCCCTGGTGACCTGCACCGAGAACATCCTCAGCGGCGGCCCGGCCCCCGAGGGCGGCCAGGAGCTCGGCCCGCTGGTGGGACAGCTGGTCGTCGCGACGAACGTGTTCCGGCGCACCCAGGACGGCTGGAAGCTCTGGTCCCATCACGCCTCCCCGGTGCTCTCCGAGACCGACGAGGACGAGGAGGACGACACGCCCTCCTGACGCCACGCCCTCCTGAGCGCGGGAACCCCGTCGGGAAGCCCCGCGGGTGCCCCGCTGCCCCTCGCGGAGCAAGAAGTGGCTGGAATCACGAACTCGCGAGTAGGTACGGCGACCGGCCCATGAGCCGCCGGGTTCTCCAGGGGAAACACGCGATGAACCCTGGCGCACCCCGCCGGGCCCGCGCGCCCCGTACCCCGGCTCCGTCAGTGCCCGCAGGTAGATTCATGTGAAGCCGGTCGATCGCCCGCACGCGATGCCGCCCGGCCGCCACACCGACGATTGCAGGAGTGATTCGCGTGGATCGTGTCGCGCTGCGCGGCCTGAGGGCCCGTGGGCACCACGGTGTCTTCCCCAAGGAGCGCGAGGAGGGCCAGACCTTCATCGTGGACCTCGTCCTCGGCCTGGACACCCGGCCGGCGGCCGCCGACGACGACCTGGCGAAGACCGTGCACTACGGCATCGTGGCCGAGGAGGTCGTCGCCGTGGTCGAGGGGGAGCCGGTGAACCTGATCGAGACGCTCGCCGAGCGGATCGCCCAGGTCTGCCTCAAGCACGAAGGGGTAAGAGAGGTCGAGGTCCAGGTCCACAAGCCGGACGCGCCCATCACCGTCCCCTTCGACGACGTCACCGTCACCATCACCCGGAGCCGAGTATGACCGCATCCTCCCTGCGGGGTCCCAGCGACCCGACCGTACAGCCGGTGCCCGCCTCCGTCGTCGAGCAGGTGGACGCCGCCGACACCACCCTGTCCAATCCCAAACGCGCCGTGGTCGCCCTCGGCTCCAACCTCGGCAACCGCCTGGAGACCCTCCAGGGCGCCATCGACGCCCTGGAGGACACCCCGGGCGTCCGCATCAAGGCCGTGTCGCCGGTGTACGAGACGGAGCCGTGGGGCGTCGAGCCCGGCAGCCAGCCGACGTACTACAACGCGGTCGTGGTGCTCAAGACCACCCTTCCGCCGTCCTCCCTGCTGGAGCGGGCGCACGCGGTCGAGGAGGCGTTCAACCGGGTGCGGGACGAGCGCTGGGGCCCGCGCACCCTCGACGTCGACATCGTCGCCTACGCCGACGTCGTCTCCGACGACCCGCGGCTCACCCTCCCGCACCCGCGCGCCCACGAGCGCGCCTTCGTGCTCGCGCCCTGGTACGACGTCGACCCCGAGGCCCTGCTGCCCGGCCGCGGCACGGTCGCGGAGCTGCTGGCCGCCGTCACCCGGCACGGCGTGGAAGCCCGCGGGGACCTGGAACTCCGACTGCCCGAGTAGTCGTTAAGGTCGAGACGACCACATCGCTGCGGGGGAGCTGAAGGAACACAGTGAAAGAGCTGCGGATCAGGGTGCTGGCCGGCGTCTTCGTCGTGGCCGGAGTGCTGTCCTGGGCAGGCGCCCGCCTGTGGAACGCGGTGGGGACCCTGCCGAGCGTGCCGGTGGCCGCCCCGATCGTCCTCGCCCTGATCGCCGTGGTCCTGCTCTCCACGGCACTCTCCCTGCGCGCCCGGCTCAGGGCCCAGCGCGAGCGCCGTCCCGGCGCCAAGGGCGTCGACCCCCTGATGGCGGCCCGCGCGGTCGTCTTCGGTCAGGCGAGCGCCCTGGTCGCGGCCCTGGTCGCCGGCATGTACGGCGGCACGGGCGTCTTCCTGCTGGAACTCCTCGACCTCCCCACCCGCCGCGACCAGGCCCTCTACGCGGCCTTCTCGGTCGTCGCCGGCATCGCCGTGATAGCGGCGGCCCTCTTCCTGGAACGGGTGTGCAGGCTCCCTGAGGACGACGACGACAACCACAGCGGGGCCGAGCCGGTGGCCTGAGCCCCGCCGCCCCGGCGGGTCAGCGCGCCAGTATCAGGCTCATCGCCTCGGCGCGGGTCGTCGCGTCCCGGAGCTGGCCACGGACCGCCGACGTCGTCGTCTTGGCTCCCGGCTTGCGGATTCCGCGCACCGACATGCACATGTGCTCGGCCTCGACCACGACGATCACGCCCCGGGCCTCAAGGATCCGCATGAGCGAGTCCGCGACCTGCGTGGTGAGTCGTTCCTGCACCTGCAGCCGGCGGGCGAACACCTCGACCAGGCGCGCGAGCTTCGACAGACCCGTGATCTTGCCGGAATCCGCCGGGATGTAGCCGACATGGGCCACCCCGTGGAACGGCAGCATGTGATGCTCGCAGAGACTGACGATCTCGATGTCCTTGACCAGGACCATCTCGTCATGGCCGAGATCGAACGTCGTCGTCAGGACCTCTTCGGGCTGCTGGTGGTTCCCGGCCAGCAGCTCGCGATAGGCCCGCGCCACCCGCGCCGGAGTCTCCCTCAGACCCTCGCGGTCCGGGTCCTCGCCGACCGCGATGAGGAGTTCGCGTACGGCGTTCTCGGCGCGTTTCTCGTCGAACTCGCCGATGGCGCCGTCGCCGTCCAGGGTCACGGGGTCGGTCATCTGAGGTGCCTCGTTCCTTCGGGTGAGCGCGTGTGGGCCGCGCGCCTCATGTGCGGGCATACCGAAATGCCGCGCCCCCCAGGCTAGATCCTGGGGGGCGCGGCATCCATTCCGAGCCAGGTGAGACCGGTGTGAATCAGCTCTCGGGACGGTCCTCCGGGGCCTTCTCGACCGCCGGGGCGGACTCGGCCGCCGTGGACTTCACCGTGCTGATCGCCGGCGTCGAGCCGTTCGCCCCGTTGGTCAGTGCGAGCTCCCTCGGGGAGAGCACCGGCGGGCGGGTGGACGGCGTACGACGGGAGGAGCCGGTCCAGGCGGGCCGGGCGGGCCGCTTGTGGAGCGCCGAGAAGATCTCGGCGATCTCCTCCTTGCCCAGCGTCTCCTTCTCCAGGAGCTGGAGCACCAGGTTGTCGAGGACGTCACGGTTCTCGACCAGGATCTCCCAGGCCTCGTTGTGCGCGTTCTCGATCAGCTTCTTGACTTCCTCGTCCACCAGGGCGGCGACCTCTTCCGAGTAGTCGCGCTGGTGGGACATCTCACGGCCGAGGAAGGGCTCGGTGTTGTCGCCGCCGAACTTGATCGCGCCGAGACGCTCGGTCATGCCGTACTGCGTGACCATCGCGCGAGCGGTGGCCGTGGCCTTCTCGATGTCGTTCGCGGCGCCCGTGGTCGGGTCGTGGAAGACCAGTTCCTCGGCCGCGCGGCCGCCCAGCATGTAGGCGAGCTGGTCGAGCATCTCGTTGCGCGTGGTCGAGTACTTGTCCTCGTCCGGCAGGACCATCGTGTAGCCGAGGGCGCGGCCGCGGGACAAGATGGTGATCTTGTGGACCGGGTCGGAGTTCGGAGACGCCGCCGCGACCAGGGCGTGGCCGCCCTCGTGGTACGCGGTGATCTTCTTCTCCTTGTCCGACATGATCCGGGTCCGCTTCTGCGGGCCCGCGACCACACGGTCGATCGCCTCGTCGAGCATCTGGTTGTCGATGAGCTTGCGGTCGCTGCGGGCCGTGAGCAGGGCCGCCTCGTTCAGCACGTTCGACAGGTCGGCGCCGGTGAAGCCCGGCGTACGGCGGGCGACCGCCGCGAGGTCGACGTCGGGCGCGACCGGCTTGCCCTTCTGGTGGACCTTGAGGATCTCCAGACGGCCCTGCAGGTCCGGCGGGTCGACCGCGATCTGGCGGTCGAAACGGCCGGGGCGCAACAGCGCCGGGTCGAGGATGTCGGGCCGGTTCGTCGCGGCGATGAGAATCACACCGCCCTTGACGTCGAAGCCGTCCATCTCGACGAGCAGCTGGTTCAGCGTCTGCTCGCGCTCGTCGTGACCGCCGCCGAGGCCGGCGCCGCGGTGGCGGCCGACCGCGTCGATCTCGTCGACGAAGACGATCGCCGGGGCGTTCGCCTTGGCCTGCTCGAAGAGGTCACGCACTCGGGAGGCACCGACACCGACGAACATCTCGACGAAGTCGGAACCGGAGATCGAGTAGAAGGGGACCCCTGCCTCGCCGGCGACGGCACGCGCGAGCAGCGTCTTGCCGGTGCCGGGACGGCCGTAGAGGAGCACACCCTTGGGAATCTTGGCGCCGACGGCCTGGAACTTGGCCGGCTCCTGCAGGAACTCCTTGATCTCGTGGAGTTCCTCGACGGCCTCGTCGCAGCCCGCGACGTCCGCGAAGGTCGTCTTCGGGGTGTCCTTGGTGATGAGCTTCGCCTTGGACTTGCCGAAGTTCATGACCCGGGAGCCGCCGCCCTGCATCTGGTTCATCAGGAACAGGAAGACGACCACGATGAGGACGAAGGGCAGCAGGGACAGCAGGACGCTGACGAACGCGTTCTGCTTGGTCGGCGCGACGGTGTACCCGTCGGGGATCTGCTTGTCCTGGTACTTGGTCTGCAGCGTGTTGGCGATGGTGACGCCCTGGTCGCCGATGTAGCTCGCCTGGATCTTCGAGCTGCCGCCGACCTTCTCGCCGTTCTTGAGCGTGACCTTGATGGTCTGCTCGTCACCGGTGGTCAGCTTCGCCGACTCCACCTTGTTGTCATTGATCGCCGCCACGACCTGGCCGGTGTCCACCGTCTTGTAGCCGCCGGACGAGCCGACGACCTGCATCAACACGACCACGGCAAGGACGGCCAGCACGATCCACATGACCGGCCCACGGAAGTATCGCTTCACGTCCATCCATACGGAGCGGTGTCGCCCCGTCCCTCCTGCCATAGTGAGTTTGATAAGACAGTTCTTCTGACGGTACCCCAGCATTGTGGCCCGAAGCCGCACGAAGCTGCTCGGACGGCTGGTGAACCCGTCTCTGCATGCTCCAACGGCGCGAAACCCGCTGGGGTTCCCGATCGTCTTACATAAGTGGACCCTCCGGCGTATCAGCCGGGGAGTCAGCCGCCGTAGACGTGAGGCGCGAGCGTACCGACGAACGGGAGATTGCGGTACTTCTCGGCGTAGTCGAGGCCGTAGCCGACGACGAACTCGTTGGGGATGTCGAAGCCGACCCACTCGACGTCGATGGCGACCTTGGCCGCGTCCGGCTTGCGTAGCAGCGTGCAGATCTTCAGTGTCTCGGGCTCGCGGGAGCCGAGGTTGTTGATCAGCCAGGACAGGGTCAGGCCCGAGTCGATGATGTCCTCGACGATCAGGACGTGCCTGCCCTTGATGTCGGTGTCGAGGTCCTTGAGGATCCGCACCACACCGGAGGACTGAGTACCCGCGCCGTACGAGGACACGGCCATCCAGTCCATGGTGACGGGGGTGGACAGAGCCCGGGCGAGGTCCGCCATGACCATCACGGCGCCCTTGAGGACGCCGACGATGAGCAGGTCCTTGCCCGCGTACTCCGCGTCGATCTTCGCGGCCAGCTCGGCCAGCTTCGCGTCGATCTCTTCTTTGGTGATGAGCACCTGCTGGAGGTCGGCACCCATGTCTTTCGCGTCCACCCGCATCACTTTCGGTCGGTCGTCCCACCGGCCTACCCAGCCCTTCGGAGGAGCACTCCGGGAGCTCGGGATTCAGCCTTGCCGAATCACCAGTCTGCCACCCTGGCGCTGGGCGACGACTTTGCCGGGGAGATTGATGGCCCCCTGACCGCGCCAGCCGGTGATGAGACGGTCGACTTCCTCGATGTGCCGGGCGAACAGGGAACCCGCCGGTGCGCCCGCCTCGATGGCGGCCCGGCGCAGGATCCGGCGGCGTACCGCGGGAGGCAGGGCGTAGAGCTTGGCGCACTCCAGCAGGCCCGCGGCGTCGCGTACCGAGGCCTCGGCCTGGCTGGCCCAGGTGTCGAGGGCGTCGGCGTCGTCGCGGGAGAGCTGTGCGGTGCGGGCGAGCGCTTCGACGACGCCCTTGCCGAGGGCTTTCTCCAGGGCGGGCAGGCCCTCGTGGCGGAGCCGGGAGCGGGTGTACGCCGGGTCCGCGTTGTGAGGATCGTCCCAAACGGGGAGTGCCTGGACCATGCAGGCCTTGCGGGCGGTCTGCCGGTCCAGCTGGAGGAACGGCCGGCGGTAACGGCCGCCGGCCCCCGAGACCGCGGCCATTCCGGACAGGGAGCGGATGCCGGAGCCGCGGGCGAGGCCGAGCAGGACGGTCTCGGCCTGGTCGTCTCTGGTGTGGCCGAGCAGGACCGCGGTGCCGCCGTGCCGTTCGAGCGCCGCGTCGAGGGCGGCGTAGCGGGCGTCACGGGCGGCGGCCTCGGGCCCGCCGTCGCGGCCGACGGTCACGGTGATGGACTCGACCGGGTCGAGGCCGAGTTCGCGCAACCGCAGGACGACTTCCTCGGCGCGCAGGTCGGAGCCCGGCTGCAGGCCGTGGTCGACGGTGATGCCGCCCGCGCGGATGCCGAGCTTGGGGGCCTCGAAGGCGAGGGCGGAGGCGAGCGCCATGGAGTCGGCACCGCCGGAGCACGCGACGAGGACGAGCGGGGAGGGGGTCCGCTCGTTCGGTGTCTGCTCCGGGATGTCTCCGAAGGGGCGGGCGAGGCGCGCGGTGATGCGACCGCCGGTGCGTTCGCCGGTGGTACGGCTGAGGCGGCTCTGGTCGGTGAGGATGTCGTGGAGGACGCGGCGGACCGCCAGGCGTATCGCCGCGACCGCAGGATGGGGACCCATGTCCGGTTCCCTTCATGAAGTTTCGGGGGGTGAACCCGAGATCGGTCACTCAGAGTGTGTAGATGGTGACAGAAACGGGCCGTTCCCCGAGCATCGCACGCCTACCCATCGCTCACGGTCCCTCGGACGGGTGATTGGAAGGGCGTTCGCCTGCCGTCGGCCGGATTCGGTTCACCACACATCCGCTGGTTCACGACTCGGTCTTGCGGTGCACCCGCGCGACCCAGTCCGCCGGTTTGGCGATCTCCGCCTTGGTGGGCAGGGTGTTCGGGGAGGTCCACACCCGGTTGAAGCCGTCCATGCCGACCTGCTCGACGACGGCCCGCACGAAGCGTTCGCCGTCCCGGTACTGGCGGAGTTTGGCGTCCAGGCCGAGCAGCTTGCGCAGGGTCATGTCGAGGCGGGAGGCGCCCTTGGCGCGCCGCTGCTGGAACTTCTCACGGATCTCGGCGACGGTCGGCACGACCGCGGGTCCGACGCCGTCCATCACGAAGTCGGCGTGGCCCTCCAGAAGGGACATGACGGCGGTGAGCCGGCCGAGGATCTCGCGCTGCGCGGGGGTCTGCACCAGTTCGACGAACGACCGTCCGCCGTCGTCCTCCTCGGCCTCGGGGCGGCCGCCGGCGAGGGACTGGGCCGCGTCCCGGACGCGTTCGAGGACGGTCATCGGATCGACGTCGGTCTCCGACAGGAACGACTGGATCTCGCCCTCCAGATGGGCGCGCAGCCAGGGCACCGCCGTGAACTGGGTGCGGTGCGTCTCCTCGTGCAGGCACACCCACAGGCGGAAGTCGTGGGACTGCACGTCGAGTTCGCGTTCCACGTGGACGATGTTCGGGGCGACGAGCAGCAGCCGGCCGCCGCCGTTCTGGTCCGCCGGGAGGTCGCGGGAGGAGGGGGCGAAGGTCTCGTACTGGCCGAGGACCCTGGACGACAGGAACGACAGGAGCATGCCGAGCTCCACGCCGGTGACCTTGCCGCCGACCGCGCCGAGGACCGCGCCGCCGGGGGTACCGGACCGGCGCTCCTGCATCTTCTCCAGCAGCGGCTTGAGGAGCTCCCGGAACCCGGCGACGTTCGCCTTCACCCAGCCGGGCCGGTCCACCACCAGAACGGGGGTGTCGTGGATGTCGTCGGTGCCCATACGAGTGAAGCCCCGGACGTGCTCCTCCGAGGCTTTCGCGTGCCGCCGCAGCTCCGCGACGATGGCCCGGGCCTCGTCGCGGCTCACCTCGGGGCCCGGCCGCACGAGCCGGGTCGCGGTCGCCACCGCGAGATTCCAGTCGACCATCCCAGAAGAAGCAGCGCCACCGATGCTCGTCATGCGTCAACCGTACGTTAGCGCTCCCCCTTGGGGCAGGCCGTGGGGGTTGGTGAGGTTGGCGTGACTTGTGTGGTGGGGCGGGGCGGAGGGTTACGTGGGCGGGGTCCGGGGTCGGTTTTCGGCTGCCCGGCGCTGCCGGCCGCGCCCGCCCTCCCCCACGCTCGGCTTCGCTCGCGCGGGGGGACCCCATCGCCCTGCGGAACGACTGCCCACGGTGGTTGAGAGACGACGGGCGCGGCGGACGGCGGTTACAGGCCCGCCAGGGCCGTCGCCGTTCTGTCCAGGGCTGCCTGGGCCTCTGTCGGGCTGGTGGTGTTGGAGGTCAGGAAGGCGAAGGCCAGGAGGCGGCCGTCCTTGTCGACGACTGTGCCGGCGAGGGTGTTGACGCCGGTGAGGGTGCCGGTCTTGGCGCGTACGACGCCTGCCGCGCCGTCCGTGTAGCGGCTGGTGAGGGTACCCGTGAAGCCGGCGACGGGGAGGCCGGTGAGGACCGCGCGCAGGCCCGGCCGGTTGGCGTCGGCGGCCTTCACGAGCAGGGCGGTGAGGAGGTTCGCGGTCAGCCGGTCGTCGCGGTTCAGACCGCTGCCGTCGTGGAAGGAGGCGCCGGTCATCGGCAGGCCCAGCTTGGTGAGTTGGGCGTCGATGGCGGCCGCTCCCCCGTCGAAGCTCGCCGGCTGGCCGCTCGCCAGCGCGGTCTGGCGGGCCAGCGCCTCGGCGATGTCGTTGTCGCTGTTGGTCAGCATGCGCTCGACGAGCGAGGAGAGCGGAGGCGAGGAGACCGTGGCGAGGGTGTCGGCCCGGCTGCCGGCCTTGGAGGTGCCGGGTGACGAGGTCCTGATGCCGGCGTCCCTCAGGAAACCGGCGAACTTCCGGGCGGCGTCGGCCGCCGGGTCGCTCACCCGGGTCACCGGTCCCTCGGTGGAGTCGCCGGTGCGGCCCTCGTCGGCCATCAGGGGGCTCACGCGCGCGAGGTTGTCGTTGACGCCGATGGGGTGCAGGTCGGGGCCGGAGTAGAGCGTGGTGTCGTACGAGAGGGTGATCTGCCTGATGCCCCGCGCGGTCAGCGATGTCGCCGTCTCGGTGGCGAGGGTGCGCAGGTCTGCCCAGCCGGCCGCGTCCTTGCGGGCGGTCAGGGTGGGGTCGCCGCCGCCGACCAGGACGACCTCCCGGGTGCCGGGTTCCAGGGCCACGCGCGTGGTGATGCGGTGGTCGGGGCCGAGCGCGGAGAGGGCGGCGACGGCCGTGGCGATCTTGGTGGTGGAGGCGGGAGTGAGCGCCGTGTCGGCGCCGGCGCCGTACAGGCGCGTCCCGCCGGCCACGTCGACGACCACGGCCGTGCGGGTGCTGCCGAGCGCCGTGGAGGCCAGCAGGGGCCGCAGGAGGTCCGTGACGGCAGTCGTGGAGATGCCGGCGGACTTTCCGGCGGGCGCCGACTTCACGGTGTTCATGGCGGCGCCCAGGCCCGTCAGGACGGATCCGGCGCTGGGTGCGGGGCCTGGCTCGCCGTCGGCTGTGACGAAGTCGGCACCGGAGCCGTGATCTGTGCCACCCGTCCGCTCCAGGGCGGCGGCCCGGTCCCGCTCGGCCGTACGCTGACCGTCGGCGTCCCAGGGGCCCGCCGCGGTCACCACACCGGCGGCCAGGGCGAGCCCGGCCGTGGCGGCGCCCGCGGTGTACTGCCAGGTCCTGAGGGTCCGGGACCGAGGCCGAGAGGGGCGGACCAGGGTGGCCAGCCGGGGTCCCGTCGCGTGCGTGACGCGTGCGAGCTGCGGTCCCACGGCCTGCCGCAACCGCGCGACCTGCGGTTTCGTGGCGGTCGCGAGGCGGGCCAGACGCGGTCGCAGGGCGCCCGCGATCTTCCGCACACGCGGTTTCGCGGACTGCCAAGGCCTCAGCTCTGGCACGACCACCAGCCCCTTTCGCGATCACACACCTGCGTGAGGGACACTTAACCACCAGAACTATGTGTTGATCATGGAGGAGCCACCGGTGGAGTTCGACGTCACGATCGAGATCCCGAAGGGTTCGCGGAACAAGTACGAGGTGGACCACGAGACCGGTCGGATCCGCCTGGACCGTCGTCTCTTCACCTCGACCGCCTACCCGACCGACTACGGCTTCGTCGAGAACACTCTCGGCGAGGACGGCGACCCGCTGGACGCGCTGGTCATCCTGGACGAGCCCACCTTCCCGGGCTGCCTGATCCGCTGCCGCGCGATCGGCATGTTCCGGATGACGGACGAGGCCGGCGGCGACGACAAGCTGCTGTGCGTTCCGGCCACCGACCCGCGCGTGGAGCACCTGCGCGACATCCACCACGTGTCGGAGTTCGACCGCCTGGAGATCCAGCACTTCTTCGAGGTCTACAAGGACCTGGAGCCCGGCAAGTCCGTCGAGGGCGCCAACTGGGTCGGCCGCACGGACGCCGAGGTGGAGATCGAGCGGTCCTACAAGCGCTTCAAGGAGACCGGCGGTCACTGAGACCACCCCGGCAGCCCGGTAGACCGGCACCGGGAAACGGGCCGCACGCACGCGTGGGGCCCGTTTTTCGTGTCCGCTGTGCGGTCACCCGCATACTGAGGCTCACGTGCAGATGTCGTTCAGGGAGCGTTACGACGGTGACGGAGGCGGAGGACCGCAAGCCCAGGTCGGACGAAGCGCGGTACGACCCGGAGTTGACATCCGAGTTCGCCGTCCCCCGGGGCATCGAGGTCCCCGAGGGCGGCGGCGGTGAGCCGGAGACGACCTCCGAGTTCTCGGTGCCCCAGGGGCTGGCGGCGCCCCAGCCGGTGAGTGCCGAGCCGGAGGGGTCGGCGTTCAGCCCGCCGAGCACCTACAGCGCCCAGGACGCCCCGCCCGTCTTCACGCCCGCCTCCGGATTCCCCGCGGTCAGCCTCGTCAAGGACGCGCCCTGGCAGGACCGGATGCGCACGATGCTGCGGATGCCGGTGGCCGAGCGGCCGGCGCCGGAGCCGGTGCAGAAGGCCGATGACGGCGGCCCCGCAGTCCCCCGCGTGCTCGACCTGACCCTGCGTATCGGGGAGTTGCTGCTGGCCGGGGGCGAGGGCGCGGAGGACGTGGAAGCCGCCATGTTCGCGGTCTGCCGGTCGTACGGCCTGGACCGCTGCGAGCCGAACGTCACCTTCACGCTGCTGGCCATCTCGTATCAGCCGTCACTGGTCGACGACCCGGTGACGGCGTCCCGGACGGTGCGCCGGCGTGGGACCGACTACACACGCCTGTCCGCCGTCTTCCGGCTCGTGGACGACCTCACCGACCCCGAGACCCATGTCTCCCTGGAGGAGGCCTACCGGCGGCTCGCGGAGATCCGCCGCAACCGGCACCCGTACCCCGGCTGGGCGCTGACCGCGGCGAGCGGGCTGCTCGCCGGGGCCGCCTCCGTGCTCGTCGGCGGTGACCTGCTGATGTTCGTGGCGGCCGCGGTCGGCGCGATGCTCGGCGACCGGCTGGCGTGGCTGTGCGCGGGCCGGGGGCTGCCGGAGTTCTACCAGTTCATGATCGCCGCGATGCCGCCGGCCGCGATCGGGGTCGCCTTCTCGCTCGCCCACGTCGACGTGGCGGCGTCCGCCGTCGTCACCGGTGGACTGTTCGCGCTGCTGCCCGGACGGGCCCTCGTCGCGGGCGTCCAGGACGGGCTCACAGGCTTCTACATCACCGCCTCCGCGCGCCTGCTGGAGGTCATGTACTTCTTCGTCGGCATCGTCATCGGGGTGCTGACGATCCTGTACTTCGGCGTGAAGCTGGGCGGCCGGCTCAATCCCGACGCGGCACTGGGCAGCTCCGCACGGCCGCTGCTGCAGATCGCCGCGTCGATGGTGCTGTCGCTGACCTTCGCCGTGCTGCTCCAGCAGGAACGCTCCACCGTGCCGGCCGTCACCCTCAACGGGGGTGTCGCATGGTCGGTCTACGGTGCGATGCACTACGCCGGAGGGATCTCGCCGGTCGCCTCCACGGCCGTCGCGGCGGGGCTGGTGGGGCTGTTCGGGCAGCTGCTGTCGCGGTTCCGGTTCGCGTCCGCGCTGCCGTACACGACGGCGGCGATCGGGCCGCTGCTGCCGGGGTCGGCGACCTATTTCGGGCTGCTGTCGATGGCTCAGAACGAGGTCGACAAGGGGCTGGTGTCGCTGGCCAAGGCGGCGTCGCTCGCCATGGCGATCGCCATCGGGGTCAATCTGGGGTCGGAGATCTCCCGGCTGACCCTGCGGGTGGGGTCGGCCGGGAAGCGTCGGGCTGCGAAGCGGACGAGGGGGTTCTGAGCGCCCAGTGGGGTGAGGGCTCGGGACGGACGGCGGCTGCGGGTGCGTGGGGGCTGATCGCGCCCACGCGGCGAAGCCGCACGTTTATCCGGCCCCGCGCCCCTTGAAGACAGGGCGGTGCCGCTCAGGGCGCTTGGTAGTGGTCCTCGGTGTACGGGTTCTGCTGCTGGCCGTACCCGCCCTGGTGGTAGTAGCCGTTCTGGTCGTAGTACGGCTGCTGCTGGCCGTATCCGTACTGCTGCTGGGGCTGCTGCTGAGGCAGGGGCTGGGGCTGGGGCTGCTGCGGGGGTTGGGGCTGCTGCGGGGTGTACGTCGGCTCGATCCTGCGGAGCTGGGTCGTGGCGTCGTCCATCACCGGGGCCGCGGGGTGCTGCTGGAACGGCTGGAACGGCTGCTCGGGCGGGGTCGCCGCGGCCTCCTTCTTCGCCTTCGCGCGGGCCCGGAGGAACTCGATGATGATCGGGACCACCGAGATGAGGACGATCAGGATCAGGATCGCCTCGATGTTGTTCTTGACGACGTCGATCTTGCCAAGCCAGGAGCCGAGCAGGGTGACGCCGGCGCCCCACAGGACGCCGCCGATGACGTTGAACGTCAGGAACGAGCGGTACGCCATGCCGCTGACGCCGGCGATGATCGGCGTGAACGTGCGGATCACCGGCACGAAGCGGGCCAGGATCAGGGACTTCGGGCCGTGCTTCTCGAAGAACTCGTGCGCCTTGGCGACGTTCTCCTGCTTGAAGAGGCGGGAGTCCGGGCGGTTGAAGAGCGTCGGGCCGACCTTCTTGCCGAACATGTAGCCCGCCTGGTCGCCGAGGACCGCGGCGAGGCAGATCAGGGCGATGGCGCCCCACAGCGGGAAGTCCAGCTGGTGCGAGGTGATCAGCAGGCCGCAGGTGAACAGGAGGGAGTCACCTGGCAGGAAGAAGCCGATCAGCAGCCCGGACTCGGCGAAGACGACCAGGAGCAGGCCCCAGATGCCGAACGAGTCGAGCAGGTTGTTCGGATCCAGCCAGCTCGGGCCGAGGGCGAGCGTCATCACGGTTCCGGGCTCCTGAGGGGTGAAGGCACTACGGCTTCCTGGTGCGGGCGCACAAAGCTATCAACGTAATGTGTCCGCCCCAGGTTCCACCGGTGGAACCAGGATGCACTGTGCCCGGCCTGGGGAATGGCTGTGGACATGGGTATCGAAGAGTACGGCGGCGGTCAGGCACCGCAGGCCGATGTGCTGGTCGTCACCACGAACGACGTCCCCGGTTACCGGGTGCGGGAGGTCATCGGCGAGGTCTTCGGGCTGACCGTGCGCTCCCGGCACCTGGGCAGTCAGATCGGCGCGGGTCTGAAGTCGATGATCGGCGGTGAGCTCAAGGGGCTGACGAAAACGCTCGTACAGACCCGCAACCAGGCCATGGACCGGCTGGTGGAGCAGGCACGCGCGCGTGGTGCCAACGCCGTGCTGGCCTTCCGGTTCGACGTGACGGAGGCGGCGGACGCGGGGACGGAGGTCTGCGCGTACGGCACGGCCGTCATCCTCGACAAGGAGTAGTCATGCCGTGTGCCGGTCGGCGTTGGCGAGGATCGCGTCGCGCAGGTGTTCTGCGAGCCCGGGGCGCATGGAGTCGTAGAACGCCTTGAAGCGTTCGTCCGAGACGTACATCTCCCCGAAACACCGGTGCATCTCGTACGGGACGTCGAAGTAGTACCTGCTGATGTGCTGCCGGTGTTCCTCGGCCAGGTCCATGGCCGCCTCGCCGGCCGGCCGCTCACCGGCGGCGACCAGGGCGGCGTACCGCTCGCCCCAGTCGTCGACCTGGGCCTGGATGCGCCTCCAGTCCTCCTTGGTGTACGTGGCGGCGCGGCGCTGCGACTCGGCGTACGCCTCGGTGCCGCCCCAGCGCTGCTCGGCCTCCTCGGCGTACTGCTCGGGGTCCTTGTCGCCGAAGACCTCGAAGCGTTCTTCGGGGGTGAGGTTGATGCCCATCCTGCGTGCCTCCATGGCGTGCTCCACGGCCGCGGCCATCTTCTGCAGCTTCTCGATCCGGGCGGTGAGCAGCTCGTGCTGCCGGCGCAGGTGTGCGCGCGGGTCCGCGTCCGGGTCGTCGAGCAGGGCCGCGACCTCGTCGAGCGGGAAGCCGAGCTCCCGGTAGAACAGGATCTTCTGGAGCCGGTCGAGGTCGGGGTCGCCGTAGCGCCGGTGACCCGCGGTGCTGCGCTCGCCCGGGACCAGAAGGCCGATCTCGTCGTAGTGGTGCAGGGTGCGCACGGTGACGCCGGCGAACCCGGCGACCTGCCCTACTGAGTAGCTCACTTCCGCTCCTTTCCGCGCTCCACCCTGGGTCCTCACGCCACGTGAGGTGCAAGCCCGTTTCCGTTCCGGATGTTGTGTCGGTTCTGCCCGCTTATGGTGGGCCCGTGGCCCAGGACACCGCGCAGCAGGCGCTCCCCACCCCGCCCTCGGCCCCCGCGCGCGCCCTGCTGCCGCTGATCCTGCCCGCGATCGTCGTCGGCGTCGGCAGCAGCCTGCTCTTCCTGCTGGTGAGTTCGCTGGCCGAACGGCTGCAGCACGTGCTGTGGAACAACCTGCCGGACGCGCTGGGCATCGGACGGTACTCGGTGCTGTGGATGCTGGTGATGCTCACCGCCACCGGGATCGCGGTGGGACTGGTGGTCTGGAAGGTGCCCGGGCACGCGGGGCCCGATCCGGCCACCCTGGGCCTGGAGGCGGTGGCGCTGCCGCCCGTCGTGCTGCCGGGGCTGCTGCTGGCGACCGCGCTGATGCTGGCGGGCGGGCCGAGTCTCGGTCCGGAGAACCCGATCATCGCGGTCAACGTCGGGCTCGCGCTCTGGCTGGGCCGGCTCGCGATGCCCCGGCTGCCGGGTTCGCTGTGGCCCGCGCTGGCCGACGCGGCGACCCTCGGGGCGCTGTTCGGGACGCCGGTGGCGGCGGCGCTGGTGATCTCCGAGGCGCTGGCCGGGAAACCGCTGAAGGGGGCCCTGTGGGACAACCTCTTCGGGCCGCTGATGGCCGCGGCGGCGGGCGCGATGACGACCGACCTGCTGGCCCGCCCGACCCTGGACCTCGGACTGCCCGCGCTCAGCCGGACCCGCTGGCCCGATCTGCTGGCGGCCCTGGTGGTCGCCCCCGCGGCCGCTCTGCTCGGCATGTGTGCCGTCTGCGCCTTCCCGTACCTCCACGGCGCCTTCCAGCGCCTCGGGCACCCCATGGTGGCGCTTCCGGTCGGCGGGCTCGTGCTGGGTCTGCTGGGGGCGCTGGGCGGTCATCTGACGCTCTTCAAGGGGCTGGACCAGGTCGCGGAGCTGGCGAAGGACCCGGAGGGCTGGTCGGCGGGACAGTTCGCCCTGATGACGGTCGTCAAGCTGGCCGCGCTGACGGTGGCCGCCGCCTGCGGTTTCCGCGGTGGCCGGATCTTTCCGTCGGTGTTCATCGGCGCCGCCTTCGGACTGTGTGCCCATGCCCTGGTGCCCGCCGTCCAGCCGTCGGTGGGCGTGGCGGCGGGTGTCCTGGGCATGCTGTTGGCGATCACCCGGCAGGGCTGGGTGAGCCTGTTCACGGCCGCGGTGCTCGTGGCCTCGCAGAGCGTCATCGTGTTGCTGTGCATCGCGTCGCTGCCCGCGTGGCTGCTGGTGACCGGGCGGCCGAGAATGCAGTTGCGGGCGGACGGTGCGGCTCTGCGCTGACCCTGGTGAACTCCCGTAAGCCGTTCGTGTCGTTCATATCGTTCGTGTCGTTCATGTCGTTCATGTCGTCCAGGAGGCACTCCTCATGCCGCTGCACAAAGGTCCCCAGAAGCACCAAGAGCGATCCATGTCCGTCAACCCGTTCTTCGGTGAGGCGAACCCGGTCGCCGGCATGACCGAGGCCCCGCCCACCCACCGGCTGCCGGACGGCCCGCTGCCGCCCTCGACCGCCTACCAGCTGGTTCACGACGAGTTGATGCTGGACGGCAACGCCCGGCTGAATCTGGCCACTTTCGTCACCACGTGGATGGAGCCCCAGGCCGGGATCCTGATGGCGGAGTGCGACGACAAGAACATGATCGACAAGGACGAGTACCCGCGCACCGCCGAGCTGGAGCGGCGCTGCGTGGCGATGCTCGCCGACCTGTGGAACGCGCCGGATCCGGCCAACACCATCGGCTGTTCGACGACCGGTTCCAGCGAGGCCTGCATGCTGGCCGGGATGGCCCTGAAGCGGCGCTGGACGCAGCGCAACGCCGACCGCTACCCGGGCACCGGGCGGCCGAACCTGATCATGGGCATCAACGTCCAGGTCTGCTGGGAGAAGTTCTGCAACTTCTGGGAGGTGGAGCCCCGGTTCGTCAACATGGAGGGCGACCGCTACCACCTGGACCCGCAGGCCGCCGCCGACCTCTGCGACGAGAACACGATCGGAGTGGTCGGCATCCTCGGCTCCACCTTCGACGGGTCGTACGAGCCGATCGCCGACCTGTGCGCCGCCCTCGACGCCCTCCAGGAGCGCACCGGAATCGACGTCCCCGTCCATGTGGACGGTGCGTCCGGCGCGATGGTCGCCCCCTTCCTCGACGAGGACCTGGTGTGGGACTTCCGCCTCCCGCGCGTGGCGTCGATCAACACCTCGGGGCACAAGTACGGGCTGGTCTACCCGGGCGTCGGCTGGGCGCTGTGGCGGGACAAGGAGGCGCTGCCCGAGGAACTGGTCTTCCGGGTCAACTACCTGGGCGGCGACATGCCCACCTTCGCCCTCAACTTCTCCCGCCCCGGCGCCCAGGTGGTCGCGCAGTACTACACGTTCCTGCGCCTCGGCCGGGACGGCTACCGCGCGGTGCAGCAGGCGTCCCGGGACGTGGCGACCGGCCTCGCCGAACGCATCGGGCAGCTCGGCGACTTCCGGCTGCTCACCCGGGGCGACGAGCTGCCCGTGTTCGCCTTCACCACCGCCGACCACGTGACGGCGTACGACGTCTTCGACGTCTCCCGGCGGCTGCGCGAGAACGGCTGGCTGGTGCCGGCGTACACCTTCCCGGCCAACCGGGAGGACCTGTCCGTGCTGCGGGTGGTCTGCCGCAACGGCTTCTCGAAGGACCTGGCGGACCTGTTCGTCGAGGACCTCTCCCGGCTGCTGCCCGGACTGGGCCGGCAGCCGCATCCACTGACCCATGACAAGGGCGCGGCCACCGGCTTCCACCACTGACCGGACTCAGCCGGCCTGTTCCAGCGCCACCAGTTCGAAGGCCGTCTTGCCGTCCAGGGACTCGCGGATGATGTCGGCGTGGCCCGCGTGGCGGGCGGTCTCCCGGATCAGGTGGAGGCAGACCCAGCGCATGGAGACGCGGCCCTCCGGCGGGAACCAGGGCTGCGGCGGGAGCGGGAAGGTGTCGTCGAGGCTGGGGACCGAGCGGATGAACTTCTCGGTCTCGGCGGCGACCTGCTCCCATTGGGCGAGCTGGGAGGCCACCGTCTCGTCACCGACCAGCTGGAAGGTCTCGTGCCAGTTGGTCTGGTCGCGCTCGATCGCCGGCGGCTCCTGCTTGGCGCGGGCGATCCAGCTCTGCTCGACCTCGGCGGCGTGCTTGAGGAGACCCGCCAGGGACAGCTCGCTCGCGCTGGGCCTGCTCGCCGCCTGCTCGTCGGTCAGGCCGAGCAGCGCCCGGCGGATGCCACCGCGCTGCTCCTCGATGAAGGAGAGCAGTGCTCCGCGCTCGTCGCCCTGTGCTTCCGCGGGAACGTGAGTGACCATGTCCGGCCGCCTTTCCTCGGGTCGTGTTTCCCTGACCTGACCGAAGCTACGGGCCCTGTAGGACAGATCGCGTCCTAAAGGGCCCGGGGCAGCGAGCTGTTCTCACGGGTTTCTAGAACGGGAAGCCGCTCCGGCCGTGCTGCACCGAGATCCACTTCAGCGTGGTGAAGGACTCCACGGTCGTCTCGCCGTTCAGGCGGCCGATCCCGGAGTGCTTCTCGCCGCCGAAGGGGACGACGGGCTCGTCGTGGACGGTGCCGTCGTTGACGTGGAACATCCCGGTGTCGATCTGCTTGGCGAAGGCCACGCCCCGCTCGATGTCCCCGGTGTGGACAGCGCCGCTGAGGCCGTAGGGGGTGTCGTTGACCAGGCGTACGGCCTCCTCCTCGCCGTCGAACGGGATGAGGAAGGCGACCGGGCCGAAGATCTCCTGGCGGAGCAGGTCGGAGTCGGCCGGGATGCCGGTGAGGACCGAGGGCTCGACCAGGTTGTCGGTGGTCGTGCCGTGTACCAGGGCCGTGGCGCCCTCGGCGACGGCCTGCTGGACCGTGGCCGAGACCGACTCCGCCTGCTGGGAGTTGATCAGGGGGCCGATGACGGTCTGCGGGTCGCTCGGGTCGCCGGTCTTGAGGGTCCTGACCTTGGCGACGAACTTCTCGGTGAACTCGTCCGCGATCGAGCGGTCGACGAGGACACGGTTGGCGGCCATGCAGACCTGGCCCTGGTGGACGTACCGGCTGAAGACCGCGGCGTCCACCGCGTAGTCGATGTCGGCGTCGTCGAGGACCACGAGCGCGCTGTTGCCGCCCAGTTCGAGCACCGAGCGCTTGAAGAGGGAGGCGCAGACGGTGGCCACATGGCGGCCGACCTTGTCGGAGCCGGTGAAGGAGATGACCTTCGGGACCGGGTGCTCGATGAAGGCGTCGCCGATCTCCGCGATGTCGGTGACGACGACGTTGAGCAGGCCGCCGGGCAGGCCCGCGTCCTCGAAGATCTTCGCGACCAGGGTGCCGCCGACGATCGGGGTGTTCTGGTGCGGCTTGAGGACCACGGCGTTGCCGAGCGCGAGCGCCGGGGCGACCGACTTGATCGACAGGAGGAACGGGAAGTTGAAGGGGCTGATCACGCCCACCACACCGACCGGCACGCGGTAGACGCGGTTCTCCTTGCCGTCCACCGGGGAGGGCAGGATTCTGCCTTCGGGGCGCAGCGACCACTGGATCGACTCGCGCAGGAACTCCTTGGCGAGGTGCAGCTCGAAGGCGGCCTTCAGGCGCGTGCCGCCGAGCTCGGCGATGATCGCCTCGGTGATCTCCGCGTCGCGCTCCTCGATGAGGCGCAGGGCCTTCTCGAAGACGGCGCGGCGGGCGTAGGGGTTGGTGGCGGCCCACTGTTTCTGCGCGCGCGCGGCGGCCTGGTAGGCCTGATCTATCTCCTCGACCGCGGCTATCGTGATCGACGCGAGCTTCTCACCGTCGTACGGGTTGAAGTCGATGATGTCCCAGGAACCGGTCCCCTGGCGCCACTCACCGTCGATGTACTGCTGGGCCAGTTCAGTGAAGTACGACGACATGTGAACCCCAAATCAGTAGCAGACACATGATCGACATCACGGTCTGATCACGCGTCATCGTACTTGCGCCACAATGAAGTTGGGGACGGAGAGCGAACTTCTGGGGAGAGCCCTAGGAAAGCTGGAGGAGACCCCGCAGAAGATCCCGGCTCTCGTCCGGTCCCGGGCTGTCCTGCTGGAGTTCCTTCAGCGCCTGCTCGTACTGGGCGACGTCCTCGCGCTTGTCGAGGTAGAGGGCGCTGGTGAGCTGCTCCAGGTAGACCACGTCGGACAGGTCCGACTCGGGGAAGCTCAGGATGGTGAACGAGCCGCCCTCCCCCGAGTGCCCGCCGAAGCTGAACGGCATGATCTGCAGCCGCACGTTGGGCCGCTCGGAGATCTCGACCAGGTGCTGGAGCTGGCCGCGCATCACCTCGCGGTCGCCGTAGGGACGGCGCAGGGCGGCCTCGTCGAGGACGATGTGGAAGTCGGGTGCGTTCTCGGCCACCAGGTACTTCTGCCGCTCCAGGCGGAGTGTGACCCGCCGTTCGACGTCGGCCTCGCCGGCCCCCTTCATACCGCGCCGCACCACCTCGCGCGCGTACTCCTCGGTCTGCAGCAGACCGTGGATGAACTGCACCTCGTAGGCGCGGATCAGATGGGCCGCGCCCTCCAGCCCGACATAGGTGGGGAACCATGTCGGCAGGACGTCGGAGTAACTGTGCCACCAGCCGGCCACGTTGGCCTCGCGGGCGAGGGAGATGAGCTGTTCGCGTTCGGCCTCGTCGGTGATGCCGTACAGCGTCAGCAGGTCTTCCACGTCCCTCGTCTTGAAGCTCACCCGGCCCAGCTCCATGCGGCTGATCTTCGACTCGGAGGCGCGGATCGAGTACCCCGCGGCCTCACGGGTGATCCCCCGGGCCTCGCGCAGCCGCCTGAGTTGCGAGCCGAGCAGCATTCGCCGCACCACCGATCCGGGCTCTCCCGCGCTCACGTTCGCCAGCCTCCCCAACCGTCTTCAGGGCCCGCAGTCTGCCACTAAAACACTTCGAGCAGTACTCGTCCGGTTACGGAAACGGAAAGCGGCCAAAGTTTAAGCACAGGAAGTTGCAAGCAGGTAGTGAGCCAAGGAGAGCAACTTGGCGGAAAAAATGGCCAAGAAGCGGTACGGGAGGGCCCAATTCGGTCGCGTGCACGTGCATCTGCCCTTGCATCTGCTGTACGCATCCGAAACCATGGTCCCGCGCCACCGCTGCATCGCAACGACCGCGAATTCCCGGGAGTGCCTCGCATGGGGACGAATGGATCGACCATGCTCAAGCCGTTACGGCAGGGCCTTCCGCCGCTTGATCCAGCGGCCGTGTCCAACGCCGCCTCCTGCGCCCTGCCCGCCCGCTACGAAGCGGTGCGCGAAGCCCGGCTGTTCACCCGGAGAACCCTCGGCCAGTGGGACGTCGGCGACCGCTTCGACGACGTCTGTCTCGTCGTCTCGGAGCTCGTCACCAACGCCCTGCGGCACGCGGTGCCCGGTGAGACCGACTGCATCGCCGCGCCACAGGGGCCGGCGGTGCGGCTGCACCTGATGCGGTGGACCGGACGGCTGGTGTGCGCGGTGCGCGACCCCAGCCACGAGACGCCCGCCCCCCGCGACTCCGACGACTTCTCGGCGGAGTCGGGCCGCGGGCTGTTCCTGGTCGACTCCTTCAGCGACAGCTGGGGCTGGCACCCGCTGGCCGGCACCCTCAGCGGCAAGGTCGTGTGGGCGCTGTTCCGGCTGCAGTCCGCCGAATGACGGACCCGGCGTCTTCGGACGCCGGGTTTCTACGCGCGTTACTGTGCATTGTGCGCCGAATGCACGAGTTGCCCGAGGTAGGGCCCCGTCAGCTCGTGATCAGGTGGTCGAACTCGCCGTCCTTGACCCCGAGGAGCATCGCCTCGATCTCGGCGCGCGTGTAGACGAGCGCGGGCCCGTCCGGGAAGCGCGAGTTGCGGACCGCCACGTCGCCGCCCGGCAGCCGGGCGAACTCCACGCAGGAGCCCTGCGAGTTGCTGTGCCTGCTCTTCTGCCAGGCCACTCCGTCCAGCTGCGTGGCAGCCATGCCGTTGTACACGTCAAACCCCCCGTACCCGCCGTCAACGTCGAGGTCCACAGGTCGCTCCCCGGTGGTGCACTAACTGGCTGATGTGACCATTGATGCCATTGATGCAGCGGTCAACTGACCCGGATCATAACCTTGTTCACGTGCAGATGCATGAGCAGATGCACGTGCACGGGGGGTGTTCCTGCGGTTACAGCTTTGACGTCCGCTTTACTCAACCCGTTCCAGCGTCTGCCCCAGTCTTCGCAGGACATGCGACCGCCAGCCCCCGTCCATGATCCCGTGCACTGTCATCCGCACGGGATCGACCGGATCGAATTCTTCATGCACTAAGGAAAGACGCGTACTTCGGCCCGCGTGTTCCACCGTCCGTGTGACGGTCCGATGAGTGAGATCGGCCGAATCCGGGTGCAGTCGGCACAGCGGCCGGGGCGGGACGCCGAACCAGCAGGTGGGGAGCGGCGGGGAACGGTGCGTACGTCCGTGCGCGGGACCTGGGGATCGATTCGGTTCGTCCCGGGGTATCCGCCGGAGCAAGCCCACAGCGGATGCCTACCTGGCGTACGCAAGTCCTCCAGGTGAGTCCTGGTAGCTTGCCGCTGTCGTTCGGGCGGCCGGGCCGGCCGACCCCCCTAGAGCTTGGGAGCGTTGCGGTGACCACGGCTACGGCGAGTACGGCTACGACGCACAGGGAGACGGCTTCGGCCCGGACTGCCGCGGCGGGGACGGCCACAGCGACCACGCGGCCGGCTCTGCGGCTCGTGGCCGCCGCGGCGGGGCTGGTGGGCGCGCTCGCGCTGACCGCGTGCAGCGGCGGCTCCGGCGGCTCCTCGGCCACCCCGTCGGCCACGTCGTCCGCTGCCGCCACCGCCACGGCCGGTTCGGGCAGCTCCACGGCCTCCTCCGACGCGCTCCAGGGCAGCTGGATCACCACGAGCGGCGGCAAGATCGTCGCGCTGGTCGTCACCGGCAAGGAGGCCGGGCTCTTCGAGACCGGCGGGTCCGTGTGCAGCGGGACCGCCGGTGAGGAGGCCGGGATGCGGATGATCCATCTCACCTGCACGGACGGCAGCAAGGACCGGGTCACCGGAATGGTCGACTCGGTCAGCAAGAGCGGCATGAAAGTCACCTGGTCCGGAAAATCGGGCGAGGAGACCTACACCAAGGCCGAGGGCGGCAAGCTGCCGTCGGGGCTGCCAACCGCGGGCCTTGGGCAGTAAGGCCCTGTCCGACCGCCGCGAGGTGGGCTCCCGCCCGCCCGCGCGGGTCCACGTGTGCGCATCGTTCACACGTCCAGGGCGGGGGCGGGCGCGCGTGGCCCGGGCCGGGGCGTGATGATGCTGGGACACCGTCACGACCTCGATGGGGAACTGCTCATGCGCGTCATTCCGCTCACCGTCACCGCTCTCGCCGCCGCCCTCGCCCTGACCGCCTGCGGTGGCGGCGGCTCGGGCTCCAGCGGCAAGAACAGCTCGACCTGCGAGATCGGCAAGGTATCCGTCCAGGTCGGATCCGCGAGCGTCGCACCGGCGGCGGGGGACACCGGTGAGGTTCCGGTGAGCATCACCAACCAGAGCGCGCCGTGCACGCTGGACGGCTTCGCGGGGGTCACGCTGAAGGCGGGCGGTACGTCGGCGGTGGTCGCCGCGCAGTCCGGGGCGAAGACCGAGAAGCTCAAGCTCGCCAAGGGCGACTCCGCGACGTTCTCGGTCAGCTACGTGCGCGGCAAGGACGGCGACCAGGCGAGCCTCGCGGCCACGTCGATGACGGTGTCCCTGCCGGGGAGCGACGCGACCCAGAGCTTTCCGTGGAAGTACGGGGCGGTGGCAGGTAAGGGATCGGCGGAGAAGGTGAACGCCGCGGTGGGGGCGTTTCAGCAGGCGGGGGACTGATTCGGGGGGACCGGCGGGTCGGGATTCGGCTTTCCGCCGGTGGGGGCGTGCCGCGCCCGCGCGGCGAAGCCGCATATCGGATACAGCCCCGCGCCCCTGACGGGGCGCTACCGGTCGGGATTCGGCATTGCGCCGGTGGGGGTTGAGCGTCCTTCCTCGGGATGGGGTGTGGGTCAGGGCAGTGGGGTGTGGGCGTGGACCTGGGCCCGGTCTGCCGCTCTTGTGCCCTCTGTCCAGCCCGCTTCGTCGGTGGTTCCGCGCAGGCGGGTCGTGGTGGTGGCGGGGAACATCTGGTTCAGCCGGTCGGTCACGGCTATCTCCCGCGTGGCCAGGACCGGGAGCAGGGCCTGAGGTGCCTCGGTCTCGGCCACCGCCGACTGCGCGGCTGCTCTGAGGCGGTCGCCGACCCGGTGGGCGTAGGCCGCCAGGAAGGACTGGCGGAAGGTCTTCGTGCGCTTGCGGCCGCCCGCCCGCTGCGCCGCCTCCGCCTTCGTCATCGCGTGTGTGGCCTGCACCAGCAGCGAGGTGTGGAGCAGCTCGACCGCCTCCAGGTCCGCCTCGAAACCGACGACCGTGGAGAAGGCCAGCGGCTCGTTCCACACCGCGCGGCAGTGGTTGGCCGTGGCGACCGCGTCCAGCAGCACCGCCTTGGCCTGCTCGTACGGCGGCTCGACCCCGATCCGGCAGGCACCGGGGGTGTCCGGCGCGGGCGCCCCGGCGGCGAGCAGCGCCTCGTCGACGCTGTGCCGGGCCATCAGTTCCTGCGCCTTGGCGCTGAGCGCCTCCGCCTCCTCCGGGTAACCCGTCGCCTCGGCCTTGGCGAGCAGCGCGCGGATCCGGGTGAGCATGCGGGACGCGGGCCGGTGCGCGGCGGCGCCGGGGCCGGGTTCGTCGAGGGGCTCCAGGGCGGGCAGCCGCAGCAGCAGCCGGTACAGCTCCAGGACGGCGGTGGCGTGCGAGAAACGGTCGCCCACGCGCGCGTCGCCGTCCCCCTCGGGCAGCGCGTCGAGCTGCGCCTGCCAGCGGGGGCCGCGCGGCCGGTCGTCCGGCACCTGCGCGCGGATCAGCCCGGCGGCCAGCCGGACGTGCGCGCCGTCCAGTTCGCGCCGCACCAGTCGTACGACGTCGGCGGGCTGCCAGCCGCGCCGCCAGGCGGCCGCGACGAACTCCCGGCCACGCTGTGCGAGTTCCACGTCCGCGCCGGAGTCGGCCGCGAGGAGGGACGCGCCCGTGTCGAGGCCGGAGTCGGTGTCGCCGTACAGGGCGCTCTGGAAGGCTCGGTGGACGGTGCTGGGTCGGCTGCTGGTCACGTGTCGATCGTGCCACGCGGCGCCGACAACGGGCTGCGGCCGTCCACACCCTGTGGACAACTGTCCGAGACGGCGAGGGTTCGAGTGTCAACCGAGGGTTGACAGCGAAGGGGCGTCAACCTAGGGTTGACACATGGCTACCAACCCGAACATCACGGCATCCGTACGCCTCGACGACCTCATCGCCTCGATCAAGAAGGTGCACCCCGAACCCCTCGACCAGCTCCAGGACGCGGTGATCGCCGCCGACCACCTGGGCGACGTGGCCGACCACCTGATCGGCCACTTCGTCGACCAGGCCCGGCGCTCGGGCGCGTCCTGGACCGAGATCGGCAAGAGCATGGGGGTGACCCGGCAGGCGGCGCAGAAACGCTTCGTGCCGAAGGAGTCCGCCGCCCTCGATCCCGGCCAGGGCTTCGACCGCTACACCCCGCGCGCGAGGAACGTGGTGATGGCGGCCCACAACGAAGCGCTCGCGGCCCGCAACCCCGAGGGCCGCCCCGAGCACCTGGTCCTCGGCCTGCTGGCCGAGCCGGACGGCATCGCGGCCAAGGCGATCCTCGCGCAGGGCGTCCCGCTGGACACCGTGCGCCAGGCGGCCACGGCCGCGCTCCCGCCGGCCGCCGACGACGTCCCCGACCTCGTCCCCTACGGCCCGGAGGCCAAGAAGGCCCTCGAACTCACCTTCCGGGAGGCCCTGCGCCTCGGCCACAACTACATCGGCACCGAACACCTGCTGCTGGCCCTCCTGGAGCACGAGAACGGCGACGGCGTCCTCAGCGGGCTGGGCATCACCAAGCCGGCGACCGAGGAGTACATGATCAAGGTGCTGTCGCTGCTGCTGGAACAGAAGAACGCGGCGGCCGAGGCAGCGGGCGCGGCGGAGGCGGCGAGCGACTCGGAGGAGGGCGACTGAAGAACCCGGTGGCGGGCTGAACTCCCAGGTCAGGGCGATTGTCAGTGGCGGGTGCCAGACTCGCGGCATGACCGACCGGTGGGCTCTCGCTCCGGCCGAGGACGGTGGCGTGGACGTCGCCCCCCTCGGCCCGGACGGGCTGCTCGCCGGGCCGGTGCGGCGGGAGCCCGATCTCGCCGGGGCGGTCAGGGGCCGCCCGGAGGTGACACGCTGGGTGTGGCGGTCGACCACCGAGGTCTACCCGCGCCTGCTCGCCACGGGGGTGCGAGTGGAGCGGTGCTACGACATCGAGGACGCCGAGACACTTCTGCTGGGCCACGAGGGGCGGTCCGGCGAGCCGCGTTCGGCCGCCGCCGCCCTGGCCCGCCTCCGCGGCGGCCCCGTACCGCCCGACCCGCCGCAGCGCGCGGCCGAGCCGGGCGCGCAGTCCCCGCTGTTCGAGCCGGAGGGCACCGGCCGCCTGACGCTCGACGAGCTGCTCGCCGTCTACGCCGAGCAGCAGCGCCGGCACGACCGGGCCGAGCACCCGGACCGGATGCGGCTGCTGACCGCCGCCGAGTCGGCGGGGATGCTGATCGCCGCCGAGATGAACCGCGCGGGCGTGCCCTGGAGCGCCGACGTCCACCGCGAGGTGCTGCGCGAACTGCTCGGCGAGCGGTACGCCGGCGGCGGCGAGCCGCGCCGCCTGGCCGAGCTGGCCGACGAGGTCTCGGCCGCGTTCGGCAGGCGGGTGCGGCCGGATCTGCCGGCCGACGTGATCAAGGCCTTCGCCCAGGCCGGGATCAAGGTGAAGTCCACCCGCCGCTGGGAGCTCTCGTCCGTGGACCACCCGGCGGTGAAACCGCTCCTGGAGTACAAGAAGCTGTACCGGATCTGGGTGGCGCACGGCTGGACCTGGCTCCAGGACTGGGTGCGCGACGGCCGGTTCCGGCCCGAGTTCCACGCGGGCGGCACGGTCACCGGGCGCTGGGTGACCAACGGCGGGGGCGCGCTGCAGATCCCCAAGGTGATCCGGCGGGCCGCGGTCGCCGACCCCGGCTGGCGGCTGGTCGTGGCCGATGCCGACCAGATGGAACCGCGCGTGCTGGCGGCGATCTCCCGCGACCCCGGGCTGATGGAGGTCGCCGGGCGGGAGAGCGACCTCTACCAGTCCGTCTCCGACCGTGCCTTCTCCGGCGACCGCCAGCAGGCCAAGATCGCCGTCCTCGGCGCGGTCTACGGCCAGACCTCGGGAGACGGCCTGAAGAACCTGGCCGCGCTCCGCCGCCGGTTCCCCAAGGCGGTGGCCTACGTCGACGAGGCGGCGCGGGCGGGCGAGGAGGGCCGGCTGGTGCGCACCTGGCTGGGCCGCACCTGCCCGCCGGCGACCGGCGCCGGCGAGGGCACGGAGGAGGCGGGGATGCCCCAGGAGGAGCCGGAGGAGCAGACGGCCGAGGGCTGGGTGCCGGGTTATGCCTCCACCAACTCCCGTGCCAGAGGCCGCTTCGCGCGCAACTTCGTGGTGCAGGGCAGCGCCGCCGACTGGGCCCTGCTGATGCTCGCGGCGCTCCGCCGCACCTGCGCCGACCTGGCGGCCGAGCTGGTCTTCTTCCAGCACGACGAGGTGATCGTGCACTGCCCGAAGGAGGAGACCGAGGTGGTCGTGACGGCGATACGGGACGCGGCGGACCTGGCCGGGCGGCTGACGTTCGGGCAGACACCGGTGCGTTTCCCGTTCACGACGGCGGTGGTGGAGTGCTATGCCGACGCGAAGTGATCAGCCACCGGATCCCAGCAGGCCGCGCAGCTCCGCGAGGACGTCCGGCTCGTCCGTGCCGTCCAGGGCCGCGAGAGCCTCGCGCAGGACGCCGTACGCCTCGCCGGTACGCCCCTGCTCACGCAGGAGCAGACCGAGTTGGTGGCGGGCCAGACCGCCGCTGTAGCGGTCGGCACGGGCGTCGGCGCGGCGCAGGAGTTCGGCGCACTCGCGGTGGGCGCGGTCGGTGCGGCCGAGGGCGCGCAGTGCGCGGACCAGGCCGAGGCGGGTCTGGGACTCGCCGTGCCAGTCGCCGTGGCCGCCGAGGATGCGCAGGCTCTCCTCGAAGTGCGCGGCGGCGGCCGTCGGTTCGCCCAGACTGAGATGGGCGTACCCGATGTTGCAGTGCGCCGAGTGCTGGACGATGACGGCGCCGATCGCGTCCCCGATCGCCAGTGAGCGCCGGTGCTGCTCGATGGCGGCGCGCGGGTCGGTGTGCTCGTAGAGGTTGCCGAGATGGCTGTGGGTGACGGCCTCGCCGTAGGGGTCGTTCAGCTGCCGGGAGTAGTCCAGGCTCTGCCGCAGCGCCTCGCCCGACTCGTCGTACCGGCCGAGCCCCTCCAGCAGCAAGCCCCGGTTGTTCAGGCCGCGCCGGATCCGGGACACCGCGCCCAGCCGCCGCCAGAGGGCCAGCGCGCCGTCGGTCAGGGCGAGGGCCTCCCGCTGACGGCCGGTGAGGAAGCGCAGCCCGGCGAGGTCGCCCAGGGCGTAGGCCTCGGCGGGCTCGTCACCGAGGCGGCGGGCGGCGGCCAGGGCGGCGGTGCCGAGCACCTCCATCTCGGCGACCCGGCCGCTGCGCAGGACGTAGGGGTAGAGGAGCCGGACGAGTGTGGAGAGGTAGGCACTGATCCGGGTGTCGGCGGTGTCGGCGTACCGCTCCACCAGGGCGACGATGTTCTCCAGCTCCATGTCGCCCCAGGCGAAGGCGTGTTCGGCGCACTCGAAGCGGGGCAGGGCATCTGCGTACGGCTGGTGTTCGAGGGGCTGGGCGGTGGTGGGCCGGCGGCGGTCGCCCTGGTCGAGGCCGGGTTCGAGGATCGCGACGAGGGCGCGTTCGGCGACGGCGGCGAACCAGCGCAGGGCGGTGAGCGCGGCCTCCGTGCGATCGGGGCGGTCGGGGCCGCCGGCCGCCCCGGCCAGCTCGCGGGCGAAGTCGCGCACCAGGTCGTGCGGGGTGTAGCGGCCGTAGGCGGTCTCCTCCAGGAGGGCCACGTCGACCAGCCGGTCCAGGGCGGCCTCGGCACGGCGCTCGTCGGTGCCGGAGAGCCGGGCGATCAGGGGGGCGCCGTAGGTGGGCAGGTCGAGCGCGCCGATGTGGCGCAGGGCGCGGGCGGCGTCGCGGTCCGTGGCGCGGTCGGCGGCGGCGAGGGCGTCATGGGCGACGGCGAGGGAGCGCCGGACACTCAGGTCGTCGTATTCGAGATGCCGCAACCTGCCCTGGGCAGCGGCCAGTTGACCGGCCAGCACGTCGGGGGTGAGCGCGCGGCGGGCGGCGAGGCGGGCGGCCACGACGCGCAGCGCGAGCGGGAGCCGGCCGGTGAGGCCGACGAGCGGGTGGGAGTCGTCGATCTCCGCACGCCCGCTGACCGCGCGCAGCAGGGCCGCACTGTCCTCGCCGGTGAGCGGGCCGAGTGGGAAGCGGCGGGCGCCGTCGAGCGCGGTGAGCGGGGAACGGCTGGTGACGATCACCGCGCAGCCGGGGCCGCCGGGGAGCAACGGCCGCACCTGGGCGGCGTTCGCGGCGTCGTCGAGCAGCAGCAGGGTGCGGGTCGGCGCCAGCAGGGAGCGCAGCAGCGCGGCGGCGGCGTCCGGGTGTTCGGGGATGTGCCGGGGGTCGGCGCCGAGGTCTCTCAGCAGCGCGGCGAGGGCCTGGCCGGGGGTGAGCGGGGGCACGCCCGGGGTGGCGCCGTGCAGGTTGACGTAGAGCTGACCGTCGGGGAAACGATCCCGCACCTGATGCGCCACGTGCAGCGCGAGGGCGCTCTTGCCGATGCCGGCCATACCGGTGATCACGGCGACGGGCGCGGGCGTGGGCGCAGCCGCGAGGGCGGGGGCCGGGGCCGGGGCCGGGGCCGGGGCCGGGGCCGGGGCCGGGGCCGGGGCCGGGGCCGGGGCCGGGGCCGGGGCCGGGGCCGGGGCCGGGGCCGGGGCCGGGGCCGGGGCCGGGGCCGGGGCCGGGGCCTCGGCTTCGGCGGGAGTGTTCCCACCCGCACCACTCGTGACGGTTTCGTCGTCGGGTGCGGGTGGCCCCTGTGGGGCGAGATCGCCGTCGGCGGCTGCGGAGGCGGGCGGTGGCGGGGTGAGGGTGTGGGTCAGTTGTTCTCGGGTGGTGGTGCGGCCGGTGAAGTGGGCGGGGGGCGGGGGGAGTTGCGCGGGCCGGGGGAACGGGAAATCGTCGCGCGTAGAACCAGGGGCGACTGGTCCGGCCACGGGCTGGTCGGGCTCCGCTCGTTCGTCGGCGCCTTCGGCTTCCGGCTGACGGCCCGTCGACGCACCCCTCAGGGCCGGGGGGAACTGCGCGACCGGCCACAACGCGCCCGCACCCGCACCACCCTCGTCACCCACCCCGTCACCGGCGACGGCCGCGCCCGGCATGCCCTCGTCCGACGCACCCTGGTGCCGAATGCCCCCGCCGGACGCACCCTCGTACCGCACGCCCCCGTCCGACGCGCCCTCGTGCCGCACAACCCCGCCGGACGCGCCCTCGTGCCGTGTCCCCTCCCCCACCATGCCGCCGCTTCCCCGCAGTACCTCCAGATGGGTACGGCGTACCGCTGGGCCCGGTTCGATGCCGAGTTCGTCTCGGAGGCGGTTGCGCAGGTCGCGGTGGACGGCGAGGGCCTCGGCCTGGCGGCCGGTGTGGTGGAGGGCGAGCATGAGCTGACGGTGATAGGCCTCGCGGAACGGGTGCTCCGCGACGAGTGCCGCCAATTCCGGTACGAGACCGCTCAGTCGGGGTCCGCCGAGGGCGAGCTCCGCGTCGTAGCGCCACTCCAGCACGAGCAGCCGGGCCTCCTCCAGGCGCTGCACGAAGGCGAAGCCGCCCAGTTCGGCGGGGAGGCCGCCGAGCGGGCTGCCCCGCCAGAGCGCGAGGGCGTCGGCGCAGGCGCGCAGCACCGGCGCCCACTCCCGCCGCCCGTGCGCCGCGCGTGCCTGGGCCACCAGGGCGTCGAACACGTCGACGTCCAGTTCACCGTCGTCGACACGCAGCAGGTACCCGGGCGGTACGGCCCGCAGCCGCTCCGGGTCGTCCAGGAGCCGGCGCAGCCGGGCGACGTGGTTGTGCAGCGAGGCGCGCGCCGACACCGGGGGCGCCCCGCCCCACAGCGCCTCCCTGAGCGACTCGACGGAGACGACCCGCCCGGCCTCAAGCAGTAGCGCGGCGAGCAGCGTGCGCACCTTGGGGCTGCCGATGGAGCGTACGTCGGCCGCGTCGTAGAGGACCGGCGGTCCCAGCAGTCCGAACCGCAGCTCGTACCGCCGCATCACTCCGCCCATCGCCTTCCCGCACGGCGGACGTGCCCGCCGGTCCTGGATCCTGGCGGAATTCCATCCCGTAGGGGACGAGTTCCGGCCACCTTCTCTGTGCCGGTCGGAGCAGGAAACGCTGGGTTTCCGGCCCACTCCCGGAGTCGTACGACAGCTTCGCGCCAACCGGTTGGCGACCGCCGGGAGAACCACTGGCCACATGTTAGCGATTCGTTGGCGAGCCCTGATGTGATCTTCGCATCGGACCGGGTTCGACGGCGCACGCGTAGATCGCGTAACTCGGGGGAGTGTCGCCGCAGGCCCGGCTCCGGGGACGCGAGAGGGTTCCGGTCGGCGGAGGTGAACGACCGGGGCCCTCGTCCCGTCTCCGGAACGGATTCCCCCATCCCCCGCTTCCCCCTTTGCCGGATTGCCGGATTGCCGGGTTTTCGTGGTCAGATGACTGGTGGGCGGCCCAGTCGCGTGAGCTGCCAGACCGTGCGCCAGCGCATGGGCCGGCGCTCCCCGGCCGGTTCGCGCAGCCCCTCGGCGAAGCCCGCGAACCAGGCCCGCAGCCCGCCCGTCGAACGGGTGCGCAAAAGCGTGATCAGTATCCAGACGCCCAGGTGGACCGGGATCAGCGGCAGGGGCAGCCGACGGCGGGTCAGCCAGACGCGGTTGCGGGCGGTGACCCGGTAGTAGACGGCGTGCCGGGCGGGTGAGGTCCGGGGATGCTGGAGGAGCAGCTCGGGCGCGTAGAGGATCTTCCAGCCGGTGTCGGCGGCCCGCCAGGCGAGGTCGGTCTCCTCGTGCGCGAAGAAGAACTCGGCGGGCCAGTCACCGGTTTCGGCGAGCATGTCCATGCGCAGGGCGTGCCCGCCACCGAGGAACCCGGTGACGTAACCGCCGCGCATCGGGTCGGCGTTGCCGACGCGGGGCACGTGTCGTCGCTGTGTCACGCCGTCCTCGTCCGCGATCCGGAAGCCGACGATGCCGAGCCGGGAGTCGGCGGCGAACAGATCCCGGACCTGCCGGAACACCTCGACGTCGACGAGCAGGCCGTCGTCGTCCAGTTCGACGACGACGTCCACGTCACCGAACGCGCGCAGGGCGGCGAGGGCGACGTTGCGGCCGCCGGGGCAGCCGAGGTTGTCCTCGACGTCGACGGTGGTGACCTCGCCGGGCAGGTCGAGGCGGCGGGCGAACTCGGGCAGCCGGCAGCCGTTGCCGACGATCACGATGCGGCCGGGAGCCAGGTCCTGCTTGGCAACGGACCTGAGCAGGGCGTCGACTTCGTCGGGCCGGTTCCCCATGGTCACCACGGCAACTCCCAGCCTCGGCTCCGCCATGCCCTTCACCTCATCCGGCCGACGACGGTGCCGGCGCCCTGACCGCGCGACACTCACCGTTAACCACGATGTTGCCCCAGGTGCGGTGGTAGTCCTGACTTCGGTTTTGTTTGCGGCCCTTTTACGGTGATTTTTATTGGGCAGGACGAACCTCTGCCCCGGCCGCGCGTTGCGACACCCTGCCTGCCGGGCCGACGCCCGGCATCAGGTCCGGCTCGCGGCTTCTGGAACGGAACCAGGCGAGGAGCGCACCACCGCCTCCTCGACGGCGCCCCGCCTGGCCGGACTGCCCGAAGTGGCGTCGGTGCGCAGGGAGTCGAGGGCAGGGGCGATGGTGCGGCCCTGCTCGAAGTGTTCGATGACGCGCGGGTTGATGTACGAGGCGCGGCAGACGGCCGGGGTCTTGCCGAGGTGGTAGGCCCCTCCCGAACTGCCCGCAGCGAGGCCCGCTTTCGGGCGGTCACGGCCTTTTCGGCCGCCGGGGCCGAGACGGCGAGGGCGACGGCCGCGAGGACGGTGGCATGCCAGGTGCAAAAGTCCTTCTCGGTCTGTGTCCGGCGGGGGCGGGTCGCCGGTTCTCAGGTGCGTGGTCCGCCCCGGCCGAAGGCTCCACGGTCCCGGCTCGCGCGGCACAGCAGCCGTGCGCCCGGGTGGTCGCGCGGGAGTGACTCCAGGGCGGGGAGCCGGCCGGCCAGGCCCTTCGGGGCGAGCCGGCCTTCGGCCCCCCTTCACAGCGGGAGCGTCGAGGCGTCGTTGAGACGGACCGCGCACTCCAGCAGCAGGGCGTGGACGAACGCCTGGGGAAGGTTGCCGCGCAGCTGGCGCTGACGCACGTCGTACTCCTCCGCGAACAGCCCGGTCGGTCCGCACGCGGCCCGGGACCGTTCGAACCAGCGCAGCGCGCTGGCCCGGTCGCCGAGGTGGTCGGTGGCCAGCGCCATGGTGAACCCGCAGAGCAGGAACGCCCCCTCCGCTTCCCCCAGGGGAGCGTCCGAGGGGACGAAGCGGTAGAGGTAGCCGTCCTCGGCCAGCTGCTCCTCGATGAACCGCCGAGTGAGCGCGTTGCTGGGATCGTCGGCGGGCAGGCAACCGCGGGCCAGCGGGGTGAGCAGGGCGGCTTCCGGGCCGTCGTCGTCCGGGGCCCTGCGCCACCGCCCGTCGGGGCGCAGACAGCGGCGCCGGGTCTCGGCGAGGATCACCTCGGCGGTCGCCGCACAGCGTCGCGCCGTCGGGCCGCCCGGCAGCGCCGCGGCCAGGCGCCGCAGCCCGCACACGACGCTCAGCCGTGACTGGGTCCACCAGCGGTCGTCCAGCTCCCACAGCCCGGCGTCCGGGCGTGTCCAGTTCCGCTCCACGGCGTCGAGCGCGACGGCGGCCGCTCGCTCCGCCTCGGGTGTCAGCACGCCGTGGTGAGCGGCCGCGGCGAACAGCTGGAGCGCTTCCCCGAACACGTCGAGCTGGAACTGCCTGCCGGCCTTGTTCCCGATGCGGTCGCTGCCGCCGGGATAGCCGGTGAGCGGCAGTCGGCGCTCCTGCGGCACCGGGCCGCCGTCGACGGTGTACGCCGGGTGCAGACCCTCGCCGTCGGCGAGCATCCGTTCCGCGGTGAACCGTACGGCGGTGTCGAGCAGTTCGTGCGGGCCGTGGGCGGCGACGGCGAGGCCCGCGTAGCACTGGTCGCGCAACCACGCGAACCGGTAGTCGTAACTGCGTCCGCTGTTGGCGCGTTCCGGCAGCGACGTGGTGGCGGCGGCGACCATGCCTCCGGCGGAGCTGGTCAGGCCGCGCAGGACCGCGTAGGCGTGCCGGGCGTCACGCGGTGCCGCGAGCCCGGAGCAGTCGGGGACGGCTTGCCGCCATGCCTCCTCCGTCCGGGCCCACAGCCGGTGCGGGTCCGGCGCGGGCCCCCCGTCGCCGGACGACAGCTCCAGGACGACGTCGTGCTGCTCGCCCTCGCGCAGCCGGAACCGGCCGCTCAGACCGGGCCCCGGATCCCAGGCGGCCGTCGGGGCACCGGTCAGCCGCATGTGCAGGTCGCCGGCCTTCGCGGTCCACAGCTCCCCCTCCAGCCGGGGGTTCGACACGCGGTCGGCACCGAATCCGGGACGCGGGTCGAGCGTGAGCGCGAAGCGTGCCTCGCCGCGCTCCACGCGCATGCGGCGCAGCAGCACGAGCCGATCGGTGGACGCGGGCATCGCCAGGGCGTCGCGGCACTCGATCACGGCGTCGGCGGTCAGCCAGCGGCTCACATGGATGAGGGTGCCGTCCTCGTAGTAGCCGCCCCACACGTGCCAAGGGTCTTCGGGCTGGATCCCGAAGTGGCCACCGCCGCCGATGAGCGCGGAGAACACCGCGTCACTGTGCCACCGGGGCGCGCACAGCCAGACGACGCGCCCCTCCGGATCCACCAGGGCTCCCCGTTCCCCGTCGGCGAGGACCGCGTAGCCGCGCAGCACCCACGGCGGACAGCCACCGTCAGCCGTCTTTGCCTGCTTGCCTGTTCTCTCCATGGCACCCAGAGTTTCCCGATGCCGCGCGTCCTCACAGCCTGGTTTCCCAGGCTGGTGAGCGGCGGCGACAGTGTCCTGATCGTGGCGTCGGCCCGGCGCCCCTGGGCCGGCGCCTGAGGACGGCAGGCGGGGCCGGGGCCGGGCAGGGTCGGTGTCGTTGACGGCTTGTGCGGCAGGAGCAGGCCGATGAGCCGGCTGCCGCCGGGGGGCTCTCGTCCAGCTGGGGGTCAGCCGGTCCTTGGCGGCCGTGGTTGACCCGGTCATGTTGCGTGGTGCCTCGTCATGCTGTCCGGTGACGTTTTTCCTGATCAGAGGACGTACGGCAGGTTGACCTGCGCCGCCCCGTGCTGCACGGTCCGAAGGCGTCTGTCCACGTGCTGTCCACCGAACGGTGCAGCCGGAAGTGGGTCGGTGGCTGGCATTGCGAGGCTGCAACATAGCCCCTGACTAGGCCAGGCGATGCATGAGAGCGCTTGGCCGACCCCGACCAAACCACCTTCGTCGCTGTCGGCCTGATGACGACTAGCGCCTATGGGGGGCCGCCTACGTAGCGGCCGGCGCTCTCGGCCGTGTCGCACGCCGCACGGTGGGGGCGGCACCAGTGTGCAGCACGACCAGCAGCGGCCCATGCATATTGCCTGCGCCGCTGCTAAAGTGAAGGCATGACCGCGATCACGATCCGGGATGTCCCGGAGGACACAGTCAACGCCCTGAAGGTACGCGCCGCACAGGCGGGCAAGTCGCTCCAGGCGTACGCCCTCGACGTTCTCTCTCGGGAAGCCGCCAAGCCCACCCTCGCCGAGATGGCCACCCGCCTGGAGCGCGAAACCCGCACCGAGCTCAGCACGAACGACATCCTCGACGCCATCGAGGACGGGCGGAACCGACGTTGATCGTCGTTGACTGCTCCAGCCTCGTCCACTTCCTCCTCGATCACGGCAAGACCGGCAGCGCGATCCGTGAGCGGGTGGGCCGCGCCGAGAGCCTCGCGGCGCCAGGACTGCTGGACTACGAGATCACCTCGGCCGTCTTCGGGCTGGCCCGCGGCCGTCGAGGGGACGAACCGAAGATCACGGGAAAGGAAGCACAGAAGGCGATCACCGACTACCAGGCTCTCGCCCTCGACCTGCACCCCACGCTGGTCCTGTGGCAGCGCGTACGCGAACTGTCGAACAACCTCTCCGTCTACGACGCGCACTACGTGGCCCTCGCCGAAAGCCTTGGTGTCCCGCTGATCACCAGTGACGCCAGAATCGAGCGCAGCGGCACTGCGCGCTGCAGGATCGAGACCTTCGAGGCGTCCAGGACCTGACCGTCGACACCAACGCGCAGGGTTCCACAATCCGTGAACGGCCTGTGGCTGCTCGAGGCGCTCGCCGAGCGGCACAGGCGAGGCGCTACATCTGGAGCGTCCATCCACTCGCAGCCTCCTCACGGTTCCCCCTTGTGTGATCAGCGACGATCCTCCATCATCAGGAATCCTGATACTTTAAATTTGCAGCAATGGGACGGGTCATGTCGTTCAAGCCCAGAATCAAGGCCAGAGGTGTCCAGCTGTTGCTCGGCGGAGTGATGAGCCGCGTGCACAAGGATCTGCGCTTCACCGACATCCCAAGGCGCACGGAATCCATCCAGGTGGAGACCGGCGCCGGACCGGTGACCTGTACCGTCTACCGCCCGCCGGCCGCCACCCCAGCCCCTGCCCCCGTGTACGTCAACTTCCACGGCGGCGGGTTCGTGATCGCCCGCCCCCAGCAGGACGACCACATCTGTCGCTACATAGCCGCCACGGCCGGCTGCGTCGTGATCAACGTGGACTACGCCGTCGCCCCGCAGCGGCCGTACCCCGTACCCGTCACCCAGGCGTACGACGTCACCGCCTGGGTGGCCGAGAACGGTACCGCCAACAACTGGGACGGCTCGCGACTCGCCGTGGGCGGACACAGCGCCGGGGCCAACCTGACCGCCGCGGTCTGCCGCACCGCTCGGGACCGCGGCACCTCCACGCCCCGCCTCCAGATCATCGACTCGGCACCGCTCGACCAGCTCGCCGACCCGGCCACCAAGCGGTCACCCATCGCCAAACCCCTGCTCACCCCTCAGCTCATGCGGGTCTTCACCGCCGCCTACGTCCCTGATCCCGCCGACCTTGCCCATCCGCTGGTGTCGCCCGGACTGGCCGACGACCTCGCCGGACTGCCGCCCGCCCTGGTCATCACCGCGGAGAACGACCGCCTGCGCGACGAGGGCGACGCCTACGCCAAAGCCTTGGAGGCCGCTGGCGTTCCGGTCATCCACCATTGCTTCGAGGGTGTCGACCATTACTTCACCCACACCGGCCCGGTACCGGCCGGGAAGGAAGCCATCGATCTGATGGCCACCACCCTGCGCACGGCACTCTCCGCCTGACCGCTGGCAGAGGCCGACAGCCCTTGTGACAACACGCTGCCCATGTGACACCTGCCGTGCTTCGACTCAGCCGTACGCGGCTTGCGACTGGGGCCGGTCTCGCGGCCGGGGTCACACGAACGTACCTGCCAAGCCGGGTTCAGCGCCTTCGACAAGTACCGGTTCGAGGGCGACCCGGTACCGGTACTGCTGGACGAGATCGCCCGGCGGATGGTCCCGCTGTTGCCCTCAGGCACCGAGGTGCTGTCCGGCCTGGAGATGGGCGGGATCCCGGTGGTGACCGCGCTCGGCCGACACACGGGTCGCCCTGCGCGTCCGTGCGCAAGCAGGCCAAGCCGTATGGCACTTGTCGTCTCGCCGAGGGGCGCCGAGGTCGCGGGCCGACGGGTGCTGGTGGTTGGGGATGCGGTCACCAGTGGTGGACAGATCGTCCTGTCCACTGCGGACTTGCGGGGCATGGGGGCTCCAGGAGGCCCTGTGCGTGATTGACCGTGAGCAAGGCGGCGCCGGTGCCCTCGCGGCCGAGGGCATCGCGCTGTTGTCGCTGCTGACGGCCGGGGATCTGCGGGCCGCCACCGCTTGATCGACGGCGGGGTTGGAGGTCGCTCGGTCGCGTGTGTCTCGGCGATGGCGCCGCGGGTGGAGGACTCGTCGGCGATGCTCTTCTCCGGTGAATGCGGCGATGGGCGCCGGCTGACGATGTTGGCGAGGGCAACTGCGGCTGGTGAGATGGATCAGCTCGCCTCGGCCGGGGTCAGAGGGATTGTGCCGCCGCGCTCTGGCGCAGCACGTCGTAGCCGACGAACTCGAACATGCGGGTGCCGACGCGCAGGGGCCCAGGCGCGTCGGCGAACCGGTGCACGCCAACGCCGAAGCCTGCGTCCGGTTCGGACAACCACTGCAGTTCAAACCCCTGCCCGTCGAACCATTCGCAGATCAGCGGCACTCGGTCGGGCTCAGCACGGTGCCGAGTCCAGATGACGGTGCCGCCGGTCTTGCACAGTTGCGCGCAGGCCTTGATGGTGCGCTCGATGTCGGCGTCGGAGATGTTCCCGAAAACTCCGCAGACCAGCACGAGATCTGCGGGCGCCAGGTCCTGGTACTGGTCGATGAGTGACGCGTCGCCCGGCACCACCTCGACATGATCCAGGCGGGCCCCGCGAGCCGTCGCCGAGGCCGCGACGGTGTTGCGGCGGTCCAGTTCGACAAGCCTCGCTCGCACATCGTGGCGCCTGGGGTGATCGGCAAGGACGTGGAGGAGGTCCCTGCCGTCTCCGGCGCACAAGCTGATCGCCTTCAGCGGTCCGGCCGGGGCATCGTTCAGGGCAAGGCGGATTTGCTCCTGAACGGTCCGCAGCCGCCGTGCCATCCAGGAGTCGGCCAGGGCGTACTTGTCGTGCCAGGCATTCCAATCCATCGCCGCACCCTACGGTCGCCCACCTGCCACAGACGATTCAATCTCAGCTTGATCTTTGTGGTCTGGCCTCACCTGTCCTGTTTCCGTGCCGTCAGTTGGAAGAGTCGAGCCGTGTGCATGTAGGGCGGACGTGCTGTGGTGGCGAGTTCCAGTTGCTCAAGGTCGGCGTAGAACACCGGGTCGTGTTTTCGCGCGTCGTCGGTGATGTAGTCGCAGAAGCTGCGGACGCCGTAGTGGTGCACGTCCTGGCAGCCAAGGCTTCGTAGGACGGGGATGATCTCCTCGGCCGTGTGAAGGGTCAGCGCCGAATCGAACATCTGGGTCCGGGCCTGGTGAGAACAGCCCGCCGTACTTCAGTGGGGCGAGGGCCGTGGCAAGGGTGCCCGGCACATCGTCCACGTACGGGAGGAGGTTGTGGCACAGCACCACGTCGAACTCCCCATCGGCGAGATCGGCAGGCAGAGCCGTCACGTCGGCCTGCACGCAGGTGATCAACCGCGTCAGGCCGGCCGTCGAAGCCCGCTCAGTCGCGGCGGCGAGCATGGCGGGGGCGTAGTCGACGATGGTGACGTGGTGCCCGCGGGCTGCGAGGCGCACGGCGTCACCGCCGGCGAGGTCGAGTATGCGCAACGGCCCGCCGTCGCCGTCGAGATGACGGGCCAGGTTTGCCTCGGCGATCGCGTAGCGCAGACGGCCCCAGGGGGCGTCCTGCCACTCCTGCCAGGCGGTCATCGCGGTGTCGAACTTCTCTGCAGCTTCAGGCATCCGGTGACAACAGCTCGAACAACGTCCCGAACCGTGTCACTCACCTGGGAGTCAGAAGCTGTGGCTGAAGCACCCCGGTGGCAAGTTCCCCGAGACCCGGGCGACCTGCCTGGGAGGTACTGGGCTGCCCTATCGTGGGGCGCCATGAGGGTCTTGATCATCGGCGGCAGCGGGTTTCTGGGAACGGAGCTTGTGCGCCAGGCGGCTGGCGCAGGCTGGGAGACGGCGGCGACGTACTGTTCCCGCCCGGGCAGCATGCCCGGAGCCTCGTGGTACCAGCTCGACCTTCGCGCCCCCGGGCAGATCGATGAGGTACTGGCAGCGGCAGCTCCCACTGCCGTCATCAATGCGACGAGCGGAGGGAGCGACTGGACGGTCACCGCCGACGGCTCGTTCCGCGTGGCGGCAGCCGTGACGAAGCTCGGTTGCCGCCTGGTCCACGTCTCCAGCGACGCCGTGTTCTCGGGTTCCCGGATCCACTACGACGAGACCTGCCTGCCGGATCCCCTCACCCCTTACGGTGCGGCAAAAGCCACCGCCGAGACCGCTGTGCGGCTGCTCGCGCCGACCGCTGCGGTCGCACGCACCTCGTTGCTCATCGGACAGGGCGGAGTACACGAGCGCATGGTCCACGCCCTGGTTGCCGGCACCCGCGATGGCGTCCTGTTCACCGACGACATCCGCTGCCCGGTGCACGTCGAAGACCTCGCCTCCGCTTTGCGGGAACTCGCCCTGTCCGACCAGGCCGGGATGTTCCACCTTGCCGGAGCGGACGCCCTCAGCCGACACGAACTCGGCGTTCTCATCGCCCGACGCGATGGACTCGACGCAACCCGGCTGCCTGCCGGACGCCGAGCCGACACCCCCATGCCCGGGGCCCTGGACGTCCGCCTCGACAGCAGCGCCACCCAGGGACGCCTGCGCACACGGCTGCGTGGAGCGCGAGAGTTCCTCCAAGCCCGGTAAGGGAGCGGCAGACCTCGCCTACGATGCATGGATCTTGGACGTTGGGATGGTGTCCGGTGCGAGGTAGGGGATGAGTTCCCAGCTGACGGCGTATCACGCCGGGCCACGGTCGGCGTCAGTGCAGCGGTTGGTGTTCTTCGACCTGGACAACACCCTGGTGGACCGGCAGGCGGCGTTCGCGGCGTGGGTGACGGAGTTCGCAGAGGAGCGCGGGCTCGGACACGAGGCCGTGCCCTGGCTGAAGGCCGCTGACGGGCAAGGCCACGGACCTCGTGATCAGTTCTTCCGTGCGGTCCGGGAACACTTCGGGCTGGCAGAGCCCGCCGAGGAGTTGTGGGCAGGGTTCCGGGCCCGGATGCCGGAACTGGTTCGGTGCGACCCGGAGGTGCTGGAGGGCCTGTCGCAGCTCCGGGCGTCGGGCTGGCGGGTGGGCATCGTCAGCAACGGGATGGCCGACAATCAGCTGGCGAAGATCGAGCGGTCGGGTGTGGGCGAGAGAGTGGACGCCTGCTGCGTCTCCGGTGAGGTGGGCATCCGCAAGCCCGATGTCCGGATCTTCGAGCTGGCCGCCGAACGGTGCGGGACGAATCTGGCTGCCGGCGGATGGATGATCGGCGACAGTCCCGAGCACGACGTCGCGGGTGGACGGGCGGCTGGGCTGCGGACGATGTGGATCGGCAGGCAACAGGCTTGGCCGACCGGCGAGCCGCATGCCGACCGGACGGTTCCGGATGCCCTGGCCGCGATCAGTCTTCTGCTGGACGCGTCCAGGTAGACCTGCCAACCACGATCGCGGCTGCAACAGACGACGCTCCGAACAATCCAGCCCGCGCTGATGTCGACGTCTGTCACAAAGCTACAACCAGGACGACGCCCGTCCTCCTCCCCGGCCGCGGAAGCTCCCGGCGCAGTCCGAAAGTCAGTGATGCTCTCCTGACGGAGCATCAAGCACGCTCGTCCACCGACCGTCCACCGGAACCACCGCCACGGAGACCCTTCCGAGGGAGCAGTACACTAAAACCGCAGGTCAACGCCTTATGATTGGCCACTGGCGACATCTCGTGGAACCGCAACCTACGCATTGCGACGCGTAGACCACGAGTGTCCGATTAGCCGGATTCCAAGGTCAATGAAACAAAGAAACCCCAGGTCAGAGGCCTGACCTGGGGTTCACCATGGAGCCGCTTTCGGGATTCGAACCCGAGACCTACGCATTACGAGTGCGTTGCTCTGGCCATCTGAGCTAAAGCGGCGCGTCGCCCGCACTATGGTGCGATCAGCGACGTCGGTAAGTCTACACAGTTTCCGGGGTGCTCCGTACACGCCCCGGAGCGGGGGGCGCCGGGGCCCGTAGCAGGGCTATGAGCAGCGCTTTCCCGCTGTCGGAGGGGTGCCGTTGAGGAGGTAGGTGTCGATCGCGGAGTCGATGCAGGCGCTGCCCCGGCCGTAGGCGGTGTGGCCGTCGCCGACGTAGGTGAGGAGGCGGCCCGAGGAGAGCTGGCGGGCCAGGGACTGGGCCCACGGGTAGGGGGTCGCCGGGTCGCGGGTGGTGCCGACCACGACGATGGGGGCGGCGCCCTTCGCCTCGATCCGATGCGGCTCCCCCGTGGCCCGCACCGGCCAGTACGCGCAGTTCAGCGACGCCCACGCCAGGTTCGGGCCGAACACCGGGGATGCCTTCTCGAACTCGGGCAGAGCTTTCTCGACCTGCTCGGGGCCGGTGAAGGCCGGCGGCAGGTCCAGGCAGTTCACCGCGGCGTTGGCGGACATCAGGTTCGAGTAGCGGCCGTCGGCGTCCCGCTCGTAGTAGCTGTCGGAGAGCGCGAGCAGACCCGCGCCGTCGTTGTCCTTCATCGCCGTGTGCAGGGCGTCGCGCAGTTGCTCCCACTCCGTCTGGTCGTACATCGCCGCGATCACGCCGGTCGTCGCGAGGGACTCGGTCAGCTTGCGGCCGTCCGGGTCGCCGGTCGGGATGGGGTGCGCGTCCAGCTTCTGGAAGAACGCCCTGAGGTCGTCCGCGATCTGCGCCGGCGTGCTGCCCTTGGCACCGAGCGGGCAGTCGGCGCGCTTCGCGCAGTCCCTGGCGAAGGACTGGAACGCCGTCTCGAACCCCGCCGTCTGCTCCAGGTTCAGCCGGCGCGCGGACAGTGACGGGTCCATCGCGCCGTCCAGGACCATCCGGCCGACACGTTCCGGGAACAGGCCCGCATAGGTCGCGCCGAGGAAGGTGCCGTACGACGCCCCCAGGTAGTTCAGCTTCGGGTCGCCGAGCACCGCCCGCAGGATGTCCATGTCCCGGGCCGAGTCGACGGTGGAGACATGGCGCAGCAGCTGTGCCGAATGCGTCCCGCAGGCTTCCGCGAAGGTCTTGTACTCCCCGACCAGCCGGTCCGCCTCCTTCTGGTCGTCGGGGGTCATGTCGGTCTCGGTGAACGCGTCCATCTGCCGCCCGTTCAGGCACTGGACGGGCTCACTGCGGGCGACTCCGCGCGGGTCCACGGCGACCATGTCGTAGCGCGCCCGCACCTCGGCCGGGTAGCCGATGCCCGCGTACTGCTGGAGGTAGTCCACCGCCGAGCCGCCCGGCCCGCCCGGGTTGACCAGCAGCGAACCGAGCGGCTTCGTCTTGCCGGTCGCCTGCTTCCGGGCGACCGCCAGCCGGACGTCGCCCGCGCCGGGCCTGGCGTAGTCCAGCGGGGCCCTCATCGTCGCGCACTGGAATCCGGGGACGCCGCACTCGCGCCAGGTGAGCTTCTGGTCGTAGTACGGCGCCAGCGCGGACGGTGTCGAACGGGGCAGCGCGGCCAGCTCGGCGGTGCCGGCCGACGTGGACGCCGATGTCGACGTCGACGCGCTTCCCACGGAGGAACAGGCGGAGGCGAGCAGGGCGGTGGCCGAGAGCAGGGCGGCCGCCATGGCCCGGGTGCGGGCCATGGGTCGAATTGTGGTCCGGCGGGGGATTCGCCTGATGTGCATCAATCGAGCGTAACGCCGAGAAATGATCTCCGCGCCGTGCGTGCGGACTGTGGCTCGTACGGGTGACGCCGGTCAACGCCGTGCATCCGCCCGCGGCCCTGGAGTGGCGCCGTCAGCCCGCTCTGAGCGCCATCGTCATCGCCTCCACCGCCAGCAGCGGCGCCACATTGCGGTCGAGAGCCTCCCGGCAGGCGGCGATCGCCTCGATCCGGCGCAGCGTGGCCTCGGGCGATCCGGCGCGGGCCAGCCGCTCCAGGGCGTCCTCGGCGTCCTCGTTGGCGATCGCGACTCTGGACCCCAGCTGGAGGGCGAGGACGTCGCGGTAGAAGCCGGTGAGGTCGGTGAGGGCCACATCGAGGCTGTCCCGCTGGGTCCTGGTGCGGCGGCGCTTCTGCATGTCCTCCAGGTCCTTCATCACGCCCGCGGTGCCGCGCGGCAGCCGCCCGCCCTGGGCCGCGCCGAGCGCCGTCTTCAGCTCCTCGGTCTCCTTGCCGTCCATCTCCTCGGCGAGCTGCTTGGCGTCCTCCGCCGCGGCGTCCACCAGCTCCTGGGCCGCCTTCAGGCACGACCCGATCTCGTCCAGCCGCAGTGGCAGCTTCAGCACGGCCGCGCGGCGCTCGCGGGCGGCCGGGTCGGTGGCCAGCCGGCGGGCCCGGTCGACGTGGCCCTGGGTGGCGCGGGCGGCGGCCGCGGCCACCTGGGGCTCGATGCCGTCACGCCGGACGAGCATGTCGGCGACCGCCTCCACCGAGGGCGTGCGCAGGTTCAGGTGGCGGCAGCGGGAGCGGATCGTGGGCAGCACGTCCTCCACGGAGGGGGCGCAGAGAAGCCAGACCGTGCGGGGGGCGGGCTCCTCGACGGCCTTGAGGACGGCGTTGGCCGACTTCTCGTTCAGCCGCTCGGCGTCCTCGACCAGGATGATCTGCCAACGGCCGGTCGCCGGGGCCGTGTACGACTTGCGGACCGTGTCGCGCATGTCCTTGACCAGGATCTCGGCGCCGACGGCGGCGACCGTGGTGACATCGGCGTGGGTGCCGACCAGGGCGGTGTGGCAGCCGTCGCAGAAACCGCAGCCGGGGACGCCGCCCAGCGCGCGGTCGGGGCTCACGCACTGGAGAGCGGCGGCGAAGGCCCGCGCCACCTGGTTGCGGCCGGCGCCGGGCGGGCCGGTGAACAGCCAGGCATGGGTCATCTTCGACGACTCCGGCAGCGGCTGCCCGGTGGCGGCGGCGGTGACGAGGGCGTCGGCGTCCCGGGCGGCGGCGGTGAGCACCTCACTCACCCGCTCCTGCCCGACGAGGTCGTCCCACACGGTCATGGGTCACGCCGCCCTTTCGTCATACGTACCGGTCCGGACACCGCCGGTCTGATGGTCCGTCCACCACCGGCTCCGGACTCGACCGGCTCCGGATTCCAACGCTTCGGATTCCAGCGGCTCCGAACTCCACCGGCTCAGTGGCCCGGAGCCCACTCGCTCCGCGGCCCGGAGCCCGCCGGTTCGTGGGCCGGACTCCATTGTGCGGGTGCCCACTGACAACGGGGGCGGCACCGGCCGGTACCCAGGCCCGCGCCGCCCCCGTACAGGGCTCTCAGCCGCGTCGACCGCGACCCCGGCGGCCCCGCTCGTCGTCGTGCTCCGGCTCCTCGTACGAACCCAGCAGTTCGTCCGCCAGCGACGGCAGGTCGTCCAGCGGGGTCTCCTCGGCCCAGTCGGGCCGGGGGCGCCGGCGCGGAGCCTGGCCGTCGGCGTCGACCTGCGGCAGCTCGCGGGTGCGGTCATCGGAGCCGTCGGGGTTCCCGCCGGCCCGCTCGTCCCGGAAGAACCCGGGCGGCATCCGCTCCGCCGGGGTGTCGGCGGGAGCGCCGGCATCGTCGCGCACGTGAGGCAGTACGGCGGTCTCGTCGGCCGCCCCCGCAGGCTGCACCGGCGGCAGCACGGCCGTCTCATCGGCCGCCCCCACGGCAGGCAGCACCGCCGTCTCGTCCGCCGCGCCCGGCGTCACCGGCGGCAGCACCGCCGTCTCGTCGGCCGCCCCCGCGGGCTGCACCGGCGGCTGCGGCAGCTGGGCCGTCACCTCGGAGTCGGACTCCCGGGCCGCGGGCCGCTGCTCGTCCCGCACCGGGCGCAGCACCTTCGTCTCGTCGTCCCGGGCCTGTGGCCGCACCACCGGCGTCGGCATGGTCGTCGCCTCCGGTGTGACACCCGGAGCCGTCGGCTTCGGTGCGGCGGACTGCTGGGCGGCTGCGTCGGCCGCCGCCGCCGCCTCCGCCGCGGCACGCCGCGCCTGCTCGGCCTTGACCAGGGCCTCCTCGGCCTTGCGCTGCTTCTCCAGGCGCCGTTCCTCGGCCTCGGCGCGCAGCCGGGCCTCTTCCTCGGCCTGCTGGCGGCGCCGATCCTCCTCGGCCTTGCGGCGGGCCTCGGCCTCCGCGCGGGCCTTCTCCTCGGCGAGCAGCCGGGCCTGCTCCTCCTCGGCCCGCTTACGCGCCTCCTCGGCCCGCAGCCGGGCCTCCTCCGCCTGCCGTTCGGCCTCGCGGCGCTGCGCCTCCTCCAGCTCGCGGCGCTTGCGCTCCTCCTCCTCGGCGCGCAGCTTGGCGAGCTGTTCCTGGCGCTCGCGCTCCAGGCGCTCCTCCTCGGCCTTGCGGGCGGCCTCTTCCTCGGCCTTGCGGCGGGCCTCTTCCTCGGCCTTCTTGCGCGCCTCCTCGGCGGCCTTGATCTCGGCCTCGGACAGCGGCAGAACGGTGTCGAGCCGGGCCCGGATGACGGTGGTGACCGACTCGGGCTCCTGGCCGGCGTCGACCACCAGGTAACGGCCGGGGTCGGAGGCGGCCAGCGTCAGGAAACCGGCCCGTACGCGCGCGTGGAACTCGGCGGGCTCGGACTCCAGCCGGTCGGGCGCCTCGGTGAACCGCTCGCGGGCGGTCTCCGGCTCCACGTCCAGCAGGACGGTCAGATGCGGGACGAGCCCGGCGGTCGCCCAGCGGTTGATGCGGGCGACCTCGGTCGGGGACAGGTCGCGGCCCGCGCCCTGGTAGGCGACGGAGGAGTCGATGTACCGGTCGGAGATGACGACCGCGCCCCGCTCCAGGGCGGGCCGGACCACGGTGTCGACGTGCTCCGCGCGGTCGGCGGCGTACAGCAGCGCCTCCGCGCGGTGCGACAGACCGGCGGACGAGACGTCGAGCAGGATGGAGCGCAGCCGCTTGCCGACCGGGGTGGCGCCCGGCTCGCGGGTGAGGACGACCTCGTGGCCCTTGGCGCGGATCCACTCGGCGAGGGCCTCGGCCTGGGTGGACTTCCCGGCGCCGTCGCCGCCCTCCAGGGCGATGAAGAAGCCGTTGGCCGTGGGTGCCTGCGCCGGGTCGTCGCCGCCGAGCAGCGCGTCCCGCAGGTCGTGACGGAGCGGTACGCCCGCGCGGTCGTCGACCTTGGCGAGCACCAGTGCGGCCACCGGCAGCAGCAGCGCGCCGACCAGCATCAGGGTGAACGCGGCGCCGCCGTGCGCGAACACGAACTTGCCGTTCTCCAGCCGGTGCGGTCCGATCAGCGCGGCGACCAGGGGGGCGATCAGCGCGCCGAGCGCTATGGCGACCCGGACCACCGCGTGCAGGTGCTCGGTCGTCCGCGCCCGGCGGAAGTCCTCGGTCTCCTGGTCGAGCAGGGTGTGGCCGGTGTTGGCGGCCACACCCGCGCCGATGCCGGCCAGCGCGACGATCAGCAGCACGGTGGTGACATCCGGGACCAGGCCCGCGGCCAGCAGCGCGATGCCGGTGAAGGCGATCGCCAGCGACAGCAGCCGGCGGCGCGAGAGGGTCGGCAGCAGCGAGGGAGCCGTACGGATGCCGACGGCGACCCCGCCGGTCAGGGCGAGCACCAGCAGGCCGTACAGCACCGGGCCGCCGCCCAGGTCCCTGGCGTGCAGCACGGAGACGGCGACGGCGGCGGAGATCGCCCCGGCGACGGCGGCACAGGCCAGCACCAGGAGCGGGATGGCGCCGGTGCGGCCCGTGTCGGCGCCCGCGGCGGTCTTGGGGCGGCGCAGGCCCTCCAGCGGCGACCGCGCGCGGGGGGTGCGGGTGCCGGGCACCTCCAGGTAGACCAGCACCGAGAGGGAGGCGGCGAACAGGCCCGCCGCCACGTACGACCCGAGGGCCGCCTGGTGCTGGGCGAACCAGGCGATGCCGGTGCCCAGCAGGTTGTTGATCAGAGACGCGACGACCAGGGCGGCGGCCGCGAGCGGGATCGCCACGAACGTCGTCCGCAGCGACAGACGGCGCAGGGCGTCCAGGTGGTCGGGCAGCGGTCGTACCGTCGCGCCCTCCGGGGGCGGGGCGGGCAGCAGCGCGGGGGCCGCGCCCTCCCGGCAGACGGTCCACAGGCGCTCGGCGGCTCCGGTGGCGAAGGCCGTCACCAGGAGGAGCGTCAGGGCGTTCGCCGGCGTCCAGTCGATCCACAGGGGCGCGATGATCAGCAGGACGGTCCGCAGGCCGTCGGCGCCGACCATGGTCCAGCGGCGGTCGAGCGGACCGTCCTGCGCGGTCAGCGCGGTGAGCGGGCCCAGCAGGACGGCGCCGAAGAGCAGAGTGGCGAGAATGCGCACCCCGAAGACGATCGTCACCGCGAGCGCCGCGCCGCGGTAACCGCCGCCGAACGAGCCCTGGGCGACGGCCGCCTGGAGCGTGAGCACGACAAGCACCAGCAGTGCCAGGCTGTCGCCGATCCCGCTCACGAGCTGGGCGCTCCACAACCGCCTCAGCTCTGGTCGGCGCAGCAGCGAGCGGACGGCGCGCTCGCGGGAATCCGCTACCAGCGCGTCGTCCGGATCTGTCTGGGGGGCCGTTGGCTGCTCGGCTCGCGTCATGCTTTCAGCCTATCGGCAGCCACCGACACCCTGACGCGACCGTCCACAGGTACACACGCCCCGACACCAAGTTGATGCCGGGGCGTGCACAATGCGAAGCCGATGTGAGGACCTGAGGGCGTCTCGGCCCTCCGTGGTCGGCACTCCGCGTCCGTCCTGTGCGGTCAGTCCTCCGCGGTCGCCGTCCGGGAGGCCGTCGCCTTCTTGGCCGCCGTCTTCGCCGTGGTCGTCGTCTTCTTCGCGGCGGTCTTCTTGGCCGCCGCCTTCTTCGCCGGCGCGGCCTTCTTGGCGGCCGCCGTCTTCTTCGCGGGCGCCTTCTTCGCCGTCTTCTTGGCAGGCGCCTTGGCCCGCTTCTCGGCGAGCAGCTCGTAGCCGCGCTCCGGGGTGATGGTCTCGACGCTGTCGCCGGAGCGCAGGGTCGCGTTGGTCTCCCCGTCGGTGACGTACGGCCCGAAGCGGCCGTCCTTGACCACGACCGGCTTCTCGCTGACCGGGTCGGTGCCCAGCTCCTTCAGCGGCGGCTTGGCGGCGGCCCGGCCGCGCTGCTTGGGCTGGGAGTAGATCTGCAGCGCCTCTTCGAGGGTGATCGTGAAGAGCTGGTCCTCGGAGGTGAGCGAGCGCGAGTCCGTGCCCTTCTTCAGGTACGGCCCGTAGCGCCCGTTCTGCGCGGTGATCTCCTGGCCCTCGGCGTCGGTGCCGACGACTCGCGGCAGCGACATCAGCTTCAGCGCGTCCGCAAGCGTGACCGTGTCCAGGGACATGGTCTTGAAGAGCGAGGCCGTGCGCGGCTTGACCGCGTTCTTGCCGGTCTTCGGGGTGCCCTCGGGGAGCACCTCGGTGACGTAGGGGCCGTAGCGGCCGTCACGGGCGATGATCTGGTGGCCCGTCTCCGGGTCGGCGCCCAGCTCGAAGTCGCCGCTCGGCTTGGCGAGCAGTTCCTCCGCGAGCTCGACGGAGAGCTCGTCGGGGGCCAGGTCCTCCGGGACGTCCGCCCGCTGGTGGCCCTCGGAGTCCTTCTCGCCGCGCTCGACGTACGGGCCGTAGCGGCCGACCCGCAGCACGATGCCGTTGCCCACCGGGAACGACGACACCTCGCGCGCGTCGATCGCGCCCAGGTCGGTCACCAGTTCCTTGAGGCCGCCGAGGTGGTCCCCGTCGCCGTTGCCGGCGTCGGCCGCGCCACCGGGGGCCGTGCCCTCGCCGCCCTCGCCGAAGTAGAAGCGCTTCAGCCACGGCACCGCCTGGGCCTGACCGGCGGCGATGCGGTCGAGGTCGTCCTCCATCCTGGCGGTGAAGTCGTAGTCGACCAGCCGGCCGAAGTGCTTCTCCAGGAGGTTGACCACGGCGAAGCTCAGGAAGGAGGGCACCAGGGCCGTCCCCTTCTTGAACACGTATCCCCGGTCGAGGATCGTGCCGATGATCGACGCGTACGTCGACGGGCGGCCGATCTCGCGCTCTTCCAGCTCCTTGACCAGCGAGGCCTCGGTGTAGCGGGCCGGGGGCTTGGTGGCGTGCCCGTCGACCGTGATCTCCTCGGCGCTGAGCGCGTCGCCCTCGCCGACCTGGGGCAGCCGGCGCTCGCGGTCGTCCAGCTCGGCGTTCGGGTCGTCGGCGCCCTCGACATAGGCCTTGAGGAAGCCGTGGAAGGTGATCGTCTTGCCGGAGGCGCTGAACTCGACGTCCCGGCCGTCGGCGGCGGTGCCACCGATCTTGACGGTCACGCTGTTGCCGGTGGCGTCCTTCATCTGGGAGGCGACGGTCCGCTTCCAGATCAGCTCGTAGAGCTTGAACTGGTCGCCGGTCAGGCCGGTCTCGGCGGGCGTGCGGAAACGATCACCCGAGGGGCGGATCGCCTCGTGCGCCTCCTGCGCGTTCTTGACCTTCGCGGCGTACGTCCGCGGGGCCGAGGGCAGGTAGTCGGCGCCGTACAGCTGGGTGACCTGGGCGCGGGCGGCCGCGATCGCGGTGTCGCTCAGCGTCGTGGAGTCCGTACGCATGTACGTGATGTAGCCGTTCTCGTACAGCTTCTGGGCCACCTGCATGGTGGCCTTCGCGCCGAAGCCGAGCTTGCGCGAGGCCTCCTGCTGGAGGGTCGTCGTACGGAACGGGGCGTACGGCGAGCGGCGGTACGGCTTGGACTCGACCGAGCGGACCGAGAACCGGGTGTTCTCCAGGGCGGCGGCGAGGGCGCGGGCGTTCGCCTCGTCGAGGTGCAGGGTGTTCGCGGTCTTGAGCCGGCCGAGCGAGTCGAAGTCACGGCCCTGGGCGACGCGCCTGCCGTCGACGGCCTGCAGGCGGGCCACCAGCGACGACGGGTCCGACGGATCGCCCGCGCGGCCGGTCGCGAAGGTGCCCGTCAGGTCCCAGTACTCCGCGGAACGGAACGCGATGCGCTCGCGTTCCCGCTCCACCACGAGGCGGGTCGCCACGGACTGGACACGGCCGGCCGACAGGCGCGGCATGACCTTCTTCCACAGGACCGGCGAGACCTCGTAGCCGTAGAGGCGGTCGAGGATGCGGCGGGTCTCCTGGGCGTCGACGAGCTTCTGGTTGAGCTGGCGCGGGTTGGCCACGGCGGCCTGGATCGCGGACTTGGTGATCTCGTGGAAGACCATCCGCTTGACCGGGACCTTGGGCTTGAGCACCTCCTGGAGGTGCCAGGCGATCGCCTCGCCCTCGCGGTCCTCATCGGTGGCGAGGTAGAGCTCGTCGGAGTCCTTCAGCAGCTCCTTGAGCTTCTTGACCTGGGCCCGCTTGTCGGCGTTGACCACATAGATCGGCTCGAAGTCGTGCTCGACGTCCACGCCGAGGCGGCGGACCTCGCCGGTGTACTTCTCGGGCACCTCCGCGGCGCCGTTGGGGAGGTCACGGATGTGCCCGACGCTCGCTTCGACGACGTATCCGGGGCCCAGATAGCCCTTGATCGTCTTCGCCTTGGCAGGCGACTCGACGATGACGAGTCGGCGGCCGCCCTGTGCGGTCTCGCTGGTCGGGGACAACTTCGCTCTTCTCTCCGGTCGACGCTGGGGCCTCCCCAGGCCTTGCTCCCGGGGTCGTGGCACGGGCAGTGGCGCCCGCTCACTTGGTGACGCTGCGGAGTGTGACGGTACATCCCGCCCCCGTGTCAAACGGGAAAAGCTCACAACGGCCACTCGAACGGTAACCCGACTACCGCCATTCCTGCCGCCCGGAGTCCCCGGTAGCCCTTCCGGCCCTGCCCGGAGCGTGATGCTCCGATTACCGGCGGAGCACCTTCAGAGGCGGGTCAGGCAGTACGCCCCAAGGCCCAGCGAGATCACCGCGGCGAGGCTCGCGAGGGTCGCGGATGCGATCTGACTCACACCCTGGGCGACCGGTTCGCCACGCCGGAGCCGGGTGCCGGTCCACACCAGCAGCGCGCCTCCGAACAGGGCGAACGCCACCCCCGCGAAGATCGCCGGTCCGCTCTCCATGGCCCGCGCACCCCTTCCCTGCCGCCCGCGACTGCCCAGCGCCCGGAGACTGGCACGTACGGGCGGCGGGTGGGCGGACGACGGGCGAAATCGAGGTGAACGAGCGGCCGCGAGCATCTCGAACATCCGGTCGACGGACTAGCGACACAGCGGCCGCGGGCCGGTGGCAAGCAGCGAGGGGCCGGTGCGGACGGGCGACGGACCACGGGGGCGAACGTTCCAGCCAGATTTTCCGGCCTCTTTTCTCCCGGCGTGTCCCGGAGATTCCTCCGGCCGCTCACGCGGCGCGTCCCGGCGGGTCCTCCCCCGGCGTGCCGGCCCTTCCGGCGAAGCCGACCAGCTTTCCCACCGGTACTCCCGCGGTCGCCCGGGCCGCCGGGCGCGCCTGCCGGACCGTCAGACCGCGGGTTCCAGGAACCCCTGCTCCACCAGCAGCCGGATCTGCGCCGGTGTGCGGTCGCGCAGCAAGACGGGGTCCTCGCCCATCAGTTGCGCGATGGCGTCGAGAATCCGCCCCGCGCTCAGCGTGCCGTCGCACACCCCTGCGAACCCGGCGCCCACCGTGTCCACCTTGGTGGCGCGACGCATCCCGCGGTGCTGGCGCAGCACCACGTGCTCCGGGTCCTCGGCGCCGGGCAGTCCGACCTGCTCCTGGACCACCTCGACGGCGAGCCTGAAGCGGCCTTCGAGGAGATCCGCGTCGTCATGGTCACGGAGGTAGTCGAGACGGTCGAAGTGCGCGCGGATCGCCTCACCGAGCGGCTGTTCGATCGGATGCGGCCACTCCTCCACGGTGACCGAGGGCACGGCGGCGCCCGTCCTCCGCAGCGTGATCCAGCCGAATCCCACCCCCTTCACCTTGCGCGCCTCGAACTCGTCGAGCCACGCGTCGTACCGCGCCTGGTACTCCGCCGGGTCCCCGCGGTGGTCGCCGGAGTCCCGGAGCCACAGCTCGGCGTACTGGTTGACGTCCTGCACCTCGCGCTGCACGATCCACGCGTCGCAGCCGCGCGGCACCCACGACCTGACCCTGTCCTGCCAGTCCTCCCCCGCGACGTGCTGCCAGTTGGCGAGGAACTGCGCGAACCCGCCCTCGGTCAGCCGCTCCCCGGCCTGTTGAACGAGCGAGCGGCACAGATCGTCCCCGCTCATCCCGCCGTCCCGGTACGTCAGCCGGGCGCCCGGCGAGATCACGAACGGCGGGTTGGACACGATCAGGTCGAACGTCTCACCGTCCTTGACCGGCTCGAACAGCGAGCCCTCGCGCAGTTCGGCCGCCGGCGCGCCGGAGAGTGCCAGCGTGAGCGCCGTGATGTGCAGCGCGCGGGGGTTGAGGTCGGTCGCGGTCACACGCGTGGCGTGCTGGGCGGCGTGCAGTGCCTGGATCCCGGAACCGGTGCCGAGGTCGAGGGCGGCGGTGACGGGCGTACGGACGGTGATTCCGGCGAGGGTCGTGGACGCGCCGCCGACCCCGAGGACGACTCCCTCGTGCCGCTGGCCGATGCCACCGGCGCCGCCGACGGCACACCCGAGGTCGGACACGATGAACCAGTCCTCGCCGTCCGGCCCGCCGTACGGCCGTACGTCCACGGTGGCCGCGACCTCGTCGCCGCCCACGCGGGTCAGCCAGCCGCTGTCCAGGAGGTCGTCGACGGGCAGGAAGTCGGCCACGCGCGCGTGCGGCACGGGCTGCTGGAGCAGGAACAGCCGGACGAGCGTCTCCAGGGGCGTGTCCCCGCGGGTGGCCCGGAGCGCCGGCACCGTCTCGCTGCGGGCCAGCGCCGCGTACGCGGGGGCGCCGAGCAGGTCGAGCAGGCCGTCGGCGGTGAAGGAGGCGCCCAACAGGGCGGTGCGCAGCCGGGCGGCGACGTCGGGGCGGTCGGAGGCGGGCAGGGTGGTGAGGCCGGAGTCAGTCACGCCCTCCATTGTGGCCCGCGCTCCCGCCCGCCCGCGGGCTCAGCACACAGCCGCGGACCGCCGAACTCCGCTCAGCCCACGGCCTCGGCCTCTGCCACCGGGACTCAGCACACCGCCCCGGCCCGCGGCACTCGGCCCCCGCCTCAGCCCGCGGTCGACGACGTCGCGGACGACGACGCTGACGAAGTCGGCGTCGACGCCGGAGAAGACTCTGCGGTCGACGTGGTCGCGGAGACCTTCTTGCAGCTGGCCTGTTCGGCGATCGCGTCCTTGACCTCGCCCTGCTCCAGGGCGTTCAGCGCCGCGGTGCCGCTCTTGCTCTGGGTCTCCAGCTGCGTCGTCTGGGAGGCGATGTCCTGCAGACCGGAGGCGAACTTCGCCTGGTCCTTGGTGTCGAGCGCGTCGACCTTCTTCTTCAGGTCGGCGTAGGACGCGGAGAGGCTGTTGAGGGTCGTGACGACGTTCTGCTGGCGCTTGGCGCCCTCGTCGACCCCGGGGGGCGCGCCGGCGCCACTGATGGCGGAGGCGAGCGCCTTGTAGGCGTCGGACATGTCCTGGAAGGCCTTGGAGTCGGTCCTCTGGATGTTCACGGGCGAGCTCGTGGTGTCCGAGACCGCCGTGGAGATCGCCTCGTTCGCCGCCTTGATCTTCGCGTCCTGTGCCGGCACCGCGTCACACACGGTCTTGGCCCAGGCGATCAACTTCGGGTCGGTGCCCTTGTTGCTGCTGCACCCGGACAGCGCCACTACCAGTACCGCACCGCCGGACAGTGCGGCCGCGAGCTTCTTGTTCACCGGATCGGTCCCTTCCATGGCTCTCGGCCCCCGGAATCTACACGGCGGACGGACAGCACCCCCATGGAGAGCACCCACTAAGTATGCTTTTAGGTGAATTTGCACCAGAGAGAGAAGGCTCACGACGAGACGACGCGCACACCCCGCCCCGGGACCCCTCCGGCACCCGAAGCGCGGCGAGCGCCGTGTCGTGCGAAGGGGGGCGCCCGCAGCATGCGAGAGCACGCGAAACGGGCGGACGGCGTGTCAGCACACGCCATCCGCCCGCTCGTTGACCGGTTCCCCCGGTGAGGGCCCCGGTGGGCGCCGTAAGACCGCCTACGAAACCACCGCGGGATCCGCCGGCTTGGCCACCCGTTCGGCACTGCCCTCGTCGTCGCCGACGGCGATTCCGCGCCGCTTGGAGACGTACACCGCGCCGACGATCACGACCAGCGCGAGGACCGCGATCAGGATCCGGATGCCGATGCTCTTGTCATGGCCGTAGGAGAACTTGATCACCGCGGGGGCGATGAGCAGGGAGACCAGGTTCATGACCTTGAGCAGCGGGTTGATCGCGGGGCCCGCGGTGTCCTTGAAGGGGTCGCCGACCGTGTCGCCGATGACCGTGGCGGCGTGGGCCTCGCTGCCCTTGCCGCCGTGGTGGCCGTCCTCGACGAGTTTCTTGGCGTTGTCCCAGGCACCACCGGAGTTGGCCAGGAAGACGGCCATCAGGGTGCCCGCGCCGATCGCGCCCGCGAGGTAGGAGCCGAGGGCACCGACCCCGAGCGTGAACCCGATGAAGATGGGCGCCATCACGGCGAGCAGTCCCGGCGTGGCCAGCTCCCGCAGGGCGTCCTTGGTGCAGATGTCGACGACCTTGCCGTACTCGGGCGTCTCCGTGTAGTCCATGATCCCGGGGTGCTCGCGGAACTGCCGCCGCACCTCGAAGACCACCGCGCCCGCCGACCGCGACACTGCGTTGATGGCCAGTCCGGAGAAGAGGAAGACGACCGCCGCGCCGGCGATGAGGCCGACGAGGTTGTTGGGCTGCGAGATGTCCATGGACAGGGTCAACGGCGAGCCCGGGCCGGACAGTTTCGCCCCCACGTCCTGCACGTTCGTGGTGATCGCGTCCCGGTACGACCCGAAGAGCGCCGACGCCGCGAGGACGGCGGTGGCGATGGCGATGCCCTTGGTGATGGCCTTGGTCGTGTTGCCGACGGCGTCCAGGTTGGTGAGCACCTGAGCGCCCGCGCCCTCGACGTCGCCGGACATCTCGGCGATGCCCTGGGCGTTGTCGGAGACCGGCCCGAAGGTGTCCATGGCGACGATGACGCCGACCGTGGTGAGCAGGCCGGTGCCGGCCAGCGCCACCGCGAACAGCGCGAGCATGATCGACGTGCCGCCGAGCAGGAACGCCCCGTAGACACTCAGGCCGATCAGCAGGGCGGTGTAGACGGCCGATTCGAGGCCGACCGAGATACCGGCGAGGACGACGGTGGCCGGGCCGGTGAGCGAGGTCTTGCCGATGTCCATGACCGGACGCCGGTTGGTCTCGGTGAAGTAGCCGGTCAGCTGCTGGATGACCGCCGCGAGCAGGATGCCGATCGCCACCGCGACGAGCGCGAGGATCCGCGGGTCGCCGTCCTTGGCCCGGATGGCCGCGTCGGTGATGCCGTCGAGGTCGGAGTACTTCCCCGGCAGATAGACGAAGACCGCGATCGCGACCAGCACCAGCGAGATCACCGCGGAGATGAAGAACCCGCGGTTGATGGCGCTCATGCCGCTGCGGTCGCTGCGGCGCGGGGCGACCGCGAAGATGCCGATCATCGCGGTGAGCACACCGATGGCCGGTACCAGGAGCGGGAAGGCCAGTCCGGAGTCGCCGAAGGCCGCCTTGCCGAGGATCAGCGCGGCCACCAGGGTCACGGCGTACGACTCGAAGAGGTCGGCCGCCATGCCCGCGCAGTCGCCGACGTTGTCGCCCACGTTGTCGGCGATGGTCGCGGCATTGCGCGGGTCGTCCTCCGGAATGCCCTGTTCGACCTTGCCGACCAGGTCGGCGCCGACGTCGGCGGCCTTGGTGAAGATGCCGCCGCCGACACGCATGAACATGGCGATCAGTGCGGCGCCGAGGCCGAAGCCTTCGAGCACCTTCGGTGCGTCGGCCGCGTAGACCAGCACCACACAGGAGGCGCCGAGCAGGCCGAGCCCCACCGTGAACATGCCGACCACGCCGCCCGTGCGGAAAGCGATCTTCATGGCTTTGTGCGAGACGGCGGTGAGATCCTTTTCCGGCTCACCTTCCGCCGGAGTGGCTTCGCGGGCCGCCGCGGCGACGCGCACATTGCTGCGTACGGCGAGCCACATGCCGATATAACCGGTGGTCGCCGAGAAGACCGCGCCGATCAGGAAGAAGATCGATCGGCCGGCGCGCTGATTCCAGTCGTCCGCGGGCAGCAGCAGGAGCAGGAAGAACACCACGACGGCGAATACGCCGAGCGTGCGCAACTGCCGGCCCAGATAGGCGTTCGCGCCTTCCTGGACCGCCGCCGCGATCTTCTTCATGCTGTCGGTGCCCTCGCCCGCCGCGAGCACCTGGCGCACCAGGATCCACGCGACCACGAGCGCGGCCAGCGCCACGGCGGCGATGACCGCCACCAGGACCCGGTTGTCGTCGGTCAGGACTGCGGCCGCGATGGTTGTGGGGTGGCCAAACTGATGAGGGGTAGAAAGCCCCGCCATTCGTCCTCCTTGACGCTTGGACTGAGCTCAAGATGTGGACGGATTCTAGGTACCCGCGAGTGATCTAAACAGGGGACGGTAAACGGAATTAGCCTTCTCGTGCTCTTCAGCAAATGATCGAGGTCACGCCGGTGAACCCGAAAGCGGTAATGCCCCAAAAGCATTGACGGCGGCGTTTACTTGATCGAATTATCGCCTGATTGATCGTGAATGAATTCACTTGATCCATCGCACGAGATCACTGTACGACCGGCCACAGGTGACGCGCACATGCCGAAGGGCCCTACGAGTAGGGCCCTTCGGTACACAGAGAGGGTGGTGACAGGGTGACGCTCAGGTGAGCGCGACTCCGGGCGGGGTCGTCGGCCAGGTCATGCGGATCAGCCCGCCGTGCTCCCCGGCGGTGACCTCCACGTCGTCGACGAGGCCGCTGATGACCGCGAGGCCCATCTCGTCCTCCTCGGCCTCCACATCGGCGTCCGCCGCGCCGCCGGGCGCCCGGTCACCGGGAACGGAACGGGGTGCCTCGTCGCCGACCTCGATGGAGAACTGTTTCTCCTCTTCGATCAGCGCCACCCGGACCGGTTCGGCGATGCCGGCGGTCTGGTGCAGACCCACGGCACGGGAACAGGCCTCGCCGACGGCCAGCCGGACCTCGTCCAGGACGGCCTCGTCCACTCCGGCCCTGCGAGCCACCGCCGCCGCCACCAGTCGGGCGGTGCGGACGTGCTCGGGCAGCGCGCTGAAGCGGAGTTCAACGGTGGCCATACGTCCCCCTCGGAACTACGGGCGTGCGGTAGGGGTCCGGGCCGCCGAAGAACCCGGGCCCCCGATGAATTGCCTCCGCCACGGGCACTGCGGCCCGTGAACGGCTGCCGGCACGGACCCGCGGGCCCGGACGGGCGGGGCGGCACGGACGCGCGTACGGCGCGCACGAGCCCGTGCCGAGGGCCGGCCGGACGGCACGAACCGACGGGCGGTCCGGGAACGTCGGCCGGCCCGGGGTCAGTCGGTGGCCGCCACCGCTTCCTCGACCGAGGTGTGGATCGGGAACACCTTGGTGAGGCCGGTGATACGGAAGATCTTCAGAATGCGCTCCTGGTTGCAGACCAGGCGCAGCGAGCCCTCATGGGCACGCACCCGCTTCAGGCCGCCGACCAGTACGCCGAGACCGGTGGAGTCGAGGAAGTCCACGCCCTCCATGTCGACGACGAGGTGGAAATTCCCGTCGTTCACCAGCTCGACCAGCTGCTCGCGCAACTTGGGCGCGGTATATACGTCGATTTCGCCACCGACCTCGACGACCGTACGATCGCCGACTGTACGGGTCGACAGGGACAGGTCCACGGATCCTCCAGCACCTTGCTATCGAGCGGTCGCCCCTTGGGACTCGACTTGCGGCCCCCGGGACGGTTCGCCAGCCGCGATGGCATTCAATCACTTACCGGCAGGCGTGCACGACGCCTTGGCCCCATTGTCCGTCATGCCAGTGACACACTCGGTCCCGATGGCCATAAATCACCGATCCGATCGACCGCCGGTTCCGGACGCGTCCGGGTTCTCTCCGGGCACGGTCCTGGACCGGCTCGCCTCCGGGCCGAGCCGGGCTTCGCGCATCACTCATACGGAGCACTTGCCCCCGCGTGCGGGTCGGCATGCCGTCTGGCCTGACCGGATTCGTTCGGAGGTCGTGGCGGCCGTGCGGGACTGCGGCATCGAGCATCCCTGGGAACACCAGGCGCTGGCCGCCGAGCACGCCCTGGACGGCGACTCCGTGGTGGTCGCCACCGGCACCGCCTCCGGCAAGTCCCTGGCGTATCTCGTACCGGTCCTGTCCACCCTCCTGGACGGCTCCGAGGCCGCCAACGGCCGCGGCGCCACCGCCCTCTATCTCGCGCCCACCAAAGCGCTGGCGGCGGACCAGTGCCGTTCCGTGAAGGAACTTTCACAACCGCTGGGCACGGCCGTGCGTCCCGCGGTGTACGACGGCGACACCCCGTACGAGGAACGCGAGTGGGTCCGCCAGTACGCCAACTACGTGCTCACCAACCCGGACATGCTGCACCGCGGCATCCTGCCCGGGCACCCCCGCTGGTCCTCCTTCCTGAAGTCGCTGAAGTACGTCGTCGTCGACGAGTGCCACACCTACCGGGGTGTCTTCGGCTCGCACGTCGCCCAGGTGCTGCGCCGGCTGCGCCGCCTGTGCGCCCGCTACGGCGCCTCCCCGGTCTTCCTGCTGGCGTCGGCCACCGCCGCCGAGCCGGCCGTGGCCGCCGGCCGCCTCACCGGCCTGCCGGTCGTGGAGATCGCCGACGACGCCTCCCCGCGCGGCGAGCTGGTCTTCGCCCTGTGGGAGCCGCCGCTGACCGAGCTGCACGGCGAGAAGGGCGCCCCCGTCCGCCGTACCGCCACCGCCGAGACCGCCGACCTGCTGACCGATCTCGCCGTGCAGGGCGTGCGCTCGGTCGCCTTCGTGCGCTCCAGACGGGGCGCGGAGCTGATCTCCGTGATCACCCAGGAACGGCTGGCCGAGGTGGACCGTTCCCTCGCCCGGCGTGTCGCGGCCTATCGCGGCGGCTACCTCCCCGAGGAGCGGCGCGCCCTGGAACGCGCGCTGCACTCCGGGGAACTCCTCGGGCTTGCCGCCACAACGGCCCTGGAGCTGGGTGTGGACGTCTCCGGGCTCGACGCCGTACTGATCGCCGGGTACCCGGGTACGAGGGCCTCTGTGTGGCAGCAGGCGGGCCGGGCGGGCCGCGCCGGGCAGGGCGCCCTGGCCGTCCTGGTCGCCCGCGACGATCCGCTGGACACCTTCCTCGTCCACCATCCCGAGGCCCTGTTCGACCAACCGGTGGAATCCACCGTCCTCGACCCCGACAACCCGTACGTCCTCGCCCCGCACCTGTGCGCCGCCGCGGCCGAGATCCCCCTCACCGAGGAAGACCTCGATCTCTTCGGCCCCGCCTGCAAGGAGCTGCTGCCGCAGCTGGAGGCCGCGAAGCTGCTGCGCCGCCGGACCAAGGCCTGGCACTGGACCCGCCGGGAGCGGGCCGCCGACCTGACCGACATCCGCGGCGAGGGCGGGCGGCCGGTGCAGGTCGTCGAGGCGGGCACGGGGCGCCTGCTCGGCACGGTGGACGCGAGCGCCGCGCACTCCACGGTCCACGAGGGCGCGGTCCACCTCCACCAGGGCCGCACCTACCTCGTGCGCTCCCTCGACCTGGAGGACTCCGTGGCTCTCGTCGAACAGGCCGAGCCGCCGTACTCCACGGTCGCCCGCGACACCACGGCCATCTCCGTCCTGGAGACGGACATCGAGGTCCCCTGGGGGGACGGCCGCCTCTGCTACGGCTCCGTCGAGGTCACCAACCAGGTGGTCTCCTTCCTGCGCCGCCGGCTCATCACCGGCGAGGTCCTGGGCGAGACGAAACTCGACCTCCCTCCTCGTACGCTGCGCACCCGTGCGGTGTGGTGGACCGTCACCGAGGACCAGCTCGACGAGGCCCGGATCAACCCCGAGATCCTCGGGGGTGCCCTGCACGCCGCCGAGCACGCCTCCATCGGCCTGCTCCCGCTCTTCGCGACCTGCGACCGCTGGGACATCGGCGGCGTGTCGATCCCGCTGCACCCCGACACGCTCCTGCCGACGGTCTTCGTCTACGACGGCCACCCCGGCGGCGCCGGCTTCGCGGAACGCGCCTTCCACACGGCCCGCACCTGGCTGACGGCCACCCGGGAGGCGATCGCCGCGTGCGAGTGCGACGCCGGGTGCCCGTCCTGCATCCAGTCCCCCAAGTGCGGCAACGGGAACGAGCCGTTGCACAAGCGGGGGGCCGTGCGGCTCCTCACGGTGCTGCTGAAGGGGGCGCCGGGGTAGTCGTTCGGCTGCGGGTGCGTGGGGGCTGGTCGCGGCCACGCGGCGGAGTCGCGGATGTCTCAGCCCCGCGCCCCTTCAGGGCGTCGCGGCGGGGCCGGCTCTGGCCCGGACCTCTGCTGTGAACGGCCCACCGCCTGATGCCGCCGACACATCCGAGACGTCCCCGACGATCACGCACCGCGTCAGCCGCGCACCCTGTGCTCGTGCCACCCGGTCGGCCTGGGCGCAGGCCGCCGTTGTGCCTTCAGCCCAGTGGTCCGCCGCCGCGAGGGCGGCCATGTCGGCGCCACCGGCCGCGCGATGCCGGACCACGACGACATGCCCAAGGCCGAGCACCACCCCGAACACCACGCACAGCACAGCAATCGCCCCGACGCTCCAGACAGTGGCAGAGCCTTGATCACGCGCCCCGCTGCAACGTGCCCCAAAGGGGCGCGGGGCTGTGACATCTGCGGCTCCGCCGCGTGGGCGCGACCAGCCCCCACCGGCCCGCAGCCACCCGACCGCCGCACGCCCCCTCACGGCCCCGCCCCCGTCGGCCCCTCCGCCCAAGCGACCGCCGACTCCCGCACCTCGAACGGCAGCGCGCCCAGCACCGGCGGCCTCGCCACCACCGTGACCCGTACCTCGTCACCCTCCCGGCCGACGGCCACCGTCGCCCCGTCCGGCGCCGCCTCCTTCGTCACCGCGATCACCGCCTCCTCGGCGTCCTGCCGCGCCGCGGCCCGCGCCCCGGTGCGGGCGGCGTCCACGCAGCGGATCTGGGCGGCCACCACGAGCAGCCCCCAGACCAGCGCCATCGTGAACGCCACCAGCACCGGCAGCACGACGGCCGCCTCCGCGGTCACGAACCCCCGGTCCGCCCCGCGCCCTCGCTCACATCCGCGCACTGAGGGCTCGCTTCACGATGTCCTGGAGCTCCGCACTGACCTCCCCGCTCGTCACGACCGCGTAGAGGACCGCCGCGAACCCGACGGCGGCGATGATCCCCATCGCGTACTCGGACGTGACCATTCCCGCGTCCCGGCGCAACAACATCCGCATCTTCCGGTACATCTCGACTCCCTTGAACCCGCATGGCTCACATGTCTCGCATGAACTTGCTTGAAATCGACGTCAGTTCCTGTCGACGGCTCCGCTATCGCGTCCTTCATCCACCTCCCCCTCGCAGCACCCCGCCCGCGAGTCCGATCACCACGGGGAGCACGCCCATCGCGATGAACGCGGGCAGAAAGCACAGCCCGACCGGCGCCGAGATCAGCACGGCCGCCCGTCGCGCCCGCTCGGTCGCGCTTCTCGCCCACTCGGCGCGGGCGTCCGAGGCGAGCCGGGCGACGGGCACGGCCGCCGGCAGTCCGGACTCGTCGGCACGCTCCAGCAGCCGGGCCAGGGCGGCGGCGCCCGGCAGCCCGGCCAACCGCCGCCAGGCAGCCGCCGGCTCACCGCCGAGCCGTACCTCCGCCGCGCCCCGCGCCAGCCCCTCCCCGACGGGTCCACCGAGGGCGTCCCCGACGGCCAGGGCGGCGTCCACCGGACCGGCCCCGGCGGCGATACAGGCCGCCAGGAGGTCGGCGGCGAGCGGAAGTTGGCGCGCGGCCTCGGCCGCCTCCGCCTCGGCCGCCCGGTCCGCGTCGCCGGTCCGGCTCCGCCACCGCCACAGCACCACGGCGACGCCCAGCCCCAGCAGTGCGCCGGCCACCCCGCCGACCAGCACCCAGCCGCCGCACAGCGCACCGACGACCGGCAGCCACCTGCGGACGGCATCGCTGACGCCGGAGCGGCTCTCCGCCCGCGCCAGCCTCCGCGAACCGAGCAGTTCGGCCGCCTTCCGCCGGGCGCGGCGGCCGCGCCTGGCCCGCTCCAGCCGCCATGCCGACCAGCCCAGGGACACCAGCACCGCAGCCGTCACCCCCAGCCTGTGGACAACCTCCGCGCTCACGCCGCCTCAGCTCCCCGCACGATCCGGCCCGCCCACCACATTCCGGCACCCTCGAACACGGCGCCGACGACCAGGCAGCCCAGGCCGGCCCCGGTGTGCAGCAGTACCCGCAGCGGGTCGGCGCCCATGGCCGAGCCGAGCAGCAGGCCGAGGGCGGGCAGGGCGGCGAGCAGCACCGCCGTGGCCCGCGCGCCCGACAACTGGGCGCGCAGATCAGCGCGTTGGTCCCGTTCCGCACGCAGGGCGGCGTCCAGGCGGTCGAGGCCGGCCGCGAGACCGGCGCCCTGGTCGACGGCCACCCGCCAGCAGGCCGCGAGCCCCAGCAGGCCGTCGGCGCCGGGCTGCCGCGCCGCCACCGCCAGGGCGCCCGGCACGTCTCCGCCGAAGCGTGCCGCCGCGACCACTGTCGGCCGGGCCTCGCCGAGACCACCGGAGTCCCGCGCGGCCCGCAAGAGGGCTTCACCCGGCTGCCGTCCGGCGCGCACCTCGCCGGCGAGCGCCCCGCACAGCGCGATCACCGCGTCGGCGCGCGTCTGCCGCGTCCGCCGCGCCTGCCGGGCCAGTCGCATCCGGCGCAGTACCGGCACCCCGGCCGCCCCCGCGAGGACCGGAAGGACCGAGGCGGTGAGGAGCGCGAGCGTGACACCGGCGGCCAGGGCCCACCACTCACCCCGCCAACGGCCGTGCAGCCGCCGTAGTTCCGCGAGCGCCCGCTCCCAGGAGGGCGGCCCGGTGGCCACCACTCCGCCACCGGCGAGCAGCAGCCGCGTCCGCCGTACCTCGCGCTGCCGCTCGGCCAGGAGCCAGGCCATGACCCCACCGCACACCAGGGCCGCACCGGCCGTCGTCTCACCCATCACACACATCCCTTTCAAGTCATGGATCACTGAGGTCACTTCGGGCCGGATCCAGAAGTCGCTTCGGACCTGAGCCAGAAGTCACTTCAGACCGGAACCAGCCAGCCGCTTCGAACTCGCAGGCCGCTTGGGTCGCTTCGAGCTCACAGCTCACCCACGTCGCCGCCGAGCAGCCCCCGCAGCCGCTCCCACCCCCGCTCGCGCGCGAACGCCTCCGCTTCCCAGCGCAGTGCCGGTACCGTCCGCACCAGCCCGGAGGGGTCCCGCTCCAGGACATGCACCTCGGCGATCCGCCGCCGGCCCGCGTGGTCCCGTACGAGGTGCAGCACCACCGACAGCGCGGCCGCCAGCTGGCTGTGCAGGGCGGCCCGGTCGAGCCCGGCCGCCGTGCCGAGCGCCTCCAGGCGGGCCGGTACGTCCGCGGCCGCGTTGGCGTGCACGGTGCCGCAGCCGCCCTCGTGGCCGGTGTTGAGCGCGGCCAGCAGGTGGACCACCTCGGGCCCGCGGACCTCGCCGACGACGAGCCGGTCGGGCCGCATCCGCAGGGCCTGCCGGACCAGGTCCTCCAGGGTGACGAGGCCCGCGCCCTCCTGGTTGGCGGGTCTGGTCTCCAGCCGTACGACATGCGGGTGTTCGGGCCTGAGTTCCGCCGAATCCTCGGCGAGCACGATCCGCTCCCCCGGTCCGACCAGGCCGAGCAAGGCGCTCAGCAGGGTCGTCTTGCCGGTGCCCGTGCCGCCGCTGACGAGGAAGGAGAGCCGGGCGGCGATGAGCGCCCGCAGGATCCGGTCGCCGCCCGGCGGCACGGTCGCGGCCGCGACGAGTTCGTCGAGCGTGAACGCGCGGGGCCGGACCACCCGCAGGGACAGGCAGGTGCAGCCGACGGCCACCGGGGGCAGGACCGCGTGCAGGCGGGTGCCGTCGGGCAGCCGGGCGTCCGCCCAGGGACGCGCGTCGTCCAGGCGCCGGCCGGCCACCGCGGCCAGCCGCTGCGCGAGGCGTCGTACCGCCGCCGCGTCCGGGAAGGCGACCGGGGTGAGTTCCAGGCCGCCGCCGCGGTCCACCCAGACCCGGTCCGGGGCGGTCACCAGGACGTCGGTGACCGTGGGGTCGGCGAGCAGAGGCTCCAGCGGGCCGCTGCCGACCAGTTCGGAGCGCAGCCGCTCGGCCGCGCCGAGGACTTCGGCGTCGCCGAGGACCCGCCCCTGGGCGCGCAGCGCCTGCGCCACCCGCGCGGGCGTCGGTTCGGCACCGCTCTCGGCGAGCCAGCGCCGTACGCCGTCGAGCAGGGCCGGACCGTCACCGGCCGTGGCATCCGTCCTCATGCGACACCACCGGCCTCGACGAGCGTGCGCTCCCAGAAGCCCTTGCAGAAGCGGGCCAGCGGTCCGCGCGCGGCCGATCCCGGCGGTTTCCGGTTCGGACGGGTGAGCCCGGGTTCGTCGGGTACCTCGCCGGCCAGCGGCAGGCCGAGCAGCCGGGCCACCTCTCGGTCGTCCAGCCCCGGCGCGTACGGCCCCCGTACCGCCACCCTGAGATCGCGCACGACCATGCCGACGGTGGCCGCCACCCGTCCGGCCGCCGCGATCGCGCGGAGTTCGGCGGGGACCACCAGGACGGCGAGGTCGAGCTGGGTGAGGACCTCGGCGACCTCGTCGTCCAGGCGGCGCGGCAGGTCGACGACGACCGTGCCGCCGCGCCGCCGGGCGGCCGCGAGCACCGCGCGGACGGCGGGCGGCGGGATCGCCACGCAGTCACCGCGGTCCCAGCTGAGGATCCGCAGCGAGTGCAGCTCGGGCAGCGACTCCTCCAGGGCGCCGCTGCCCAGCCGGCCGCGGGAGGCGGCGAAGGCGGGCCAGCGCAGGCCCTCGGCCGTCTCGCCGCCGAGGAGTACGTCGATTCCGCCGCCCAGCGGATCCGCGTCCACCAGCAGGGTGCGCAGTCCCTCCCGCGCGGAGGTGACGGCGAGCGCGCAGGCCAGCGTGGAGGCGCCGGCCCCGCCCCGGCCGCCGATGACGCCGACGGTGAGGGCCGGGCGGCCGACGCCCTCGACGACGTCGGCGATCCGGTCCACGAGCCACTGCTCGCCGTCGGGCAGCATCAGGACGTGGTCCGCGCCGATCTCCACGGCCCGTTTCCACACATCGGGGTCGTCCTGGTCGAGGCCGACCAGCACCACCCCGCGCCGGCGCGCCGCGCCGCGCACCCGTCGTGCGGCGTCGTCTCCGACCAGGACGAGCGGGGCGGACTCCCAGCCGCCGCCGCGTTCCGGCGGGCGGTGGTGGACCTCCGGTTTGGCACCGGCCGCCGCGCACAGGCGCAGCAGGTCGTCGAGGAGTTCGGCGTCCTCGGTGACGATCATCGGGCGTCCGGGCCGTCCCGAGGCGGCGGACGGCGGGTCCTGGGTGACGGTTTTGGCCACGTGAGCTTCCCCCTTGGCTGCTTCCCCCGCGTGGCCCCTGCGGCCACGCGATTCCCAAACGTGCGGAGCACCGGCAAGCGGCTCCATATGCACGGCCGACAGAAACCGGCCATTGGCGCCCGACAAACGGAACCGGCCATGAACTCGCCGCCGCCGGAGCGCGCTGGAATCACGGTGCAGCGAACCCGGAAATCGTGTGGATCTTGGTCCAAAACTGTGGACAACCCAGTGGTTGTGAATATCGCCGTCACCCATACCGGTGAGGCCCGTTCTGGGGTCTGTGCGACTTCCACAGCGCAGCGCCACGACTACACAGCGTGATGAATCATGGGTGTGCGAGAAGGGCGACCAAAGCCGCCCGGCCCAGGCCTCACGGCCCGCGAGAGAGGAGGAAAACGCACCCGGACATGCGACGACCCCCACCGGGGGGGAGAGTGGGGGTCGTCTCCACGGCCGACTCGGGGGGGGAGGAGTCGGGCCGGGTTAGCACGGTCGCGAACGATCCGTGACTTCCATGGTGTACCCGAGAGCCCTCTCAGGCAAACCCACGCGCCCCACCTTACGCCGAATGGTGGGCGCCTATGCTCGGGGTCGTGGAAAACCACTCCTTGCCCCGCACAGCGGCCTTCTTTGACCTGGACAAGACGGTCATTGCGAAGTCGAGCACGCTCACCTTCAGCAAGTCGTTCTACCAAGGCGGCCTGATGAACCGCAGGGCGGCACTGCGCAGCGCGTACTCCCAGTTCGTGTTCCTGGTCGGCGGTATGGACCACGACCAGATGGAGCGCACGCGCGCGTACCTGTCCGGCCTCGTCCGTGGCTGGAACGTCCAGCAGGTCAAGGAGATCGTCGCCGAGACCCTGCACGACCTGATCGACCCGATCATCTACGACGAGGCCGCCTCCCTCATCGAGGAGCACCACCAGGCCGGCCGGGACGTCGTCATCGTCTCCACGTCGGGCGCCGAGGTGGTCGAGCCGATCGGCGAGCTCCTGGGCGCCGACCGGGTGGTGGCCACCCGCATGGTCGTCGGCGACGACGGCTGCTACACCGGCGAGGTGGAGTACTACGCGTACGGCCCCACCAAGGCCGACGCCATCCGGGAGCTGGCCGCCTCCGAGGGGTACGACCTCGACCGCTGCTACGCCTACAGCGACTCGGCGACCGACGTGCCGATGCTCCGGGCAGTCGGGCATCCCCACGCCGTGAACCCGGACCGCGCGCTGCGCCGCGAGGCCCTCGCCCGCGGCTGGCCGATCCTGGACTTCCACCGGCCGGTACGGCTCAAGCAGCGGATCTCCGCGCCCCCACGCCCGGCCCTGGTCGCCGCGGCGGCCATAGGAGCGGCGGCCGCGACCGCCGGCCTGGTCTGGTACGCGAGCCGGCGCCGGAGCACGGTCGCCTGAACCGGCCCACCCGCGAGCCCATTCACCCGTTCGGCGCACTGCCGCCCCTTTAGAGCGTCTTTGAACCTAAAAGTAAAGAACTGTAGGCAGGACTTCCGCTTGCTCCGGGCTTGCAGTACAAAGGGGTTAGCGGCCCGCGAGACCGAAGGACATCCGAGAGGATCACCTTTAAAACGCATTTGGCCCCACGGACCGAGCATGAACACTGGGCACCCACGCGACGTCGACCCGTCGATTACGGGCCAGCCGCACCAGGTGACGGGCAAAGCACCCGACCTGATGGGCGACATATCGAGGACGCCTGGTAACCCGGTGAGCATGCCAGCGGCGGTACGAGTCCTCGTACCGCCGCAACCCTTTTCCGGGCCTTGCGCCGCCTTACGGACGGGACCTACGCCGCCCCGCGCTGCAGCGCCTCGCACACCGCCGTCGACTCGCGCACGCCCAGTTCCACCGCGCGCCCGCAATGGGCGATCCAGGCCGCCATCCCTTCCGGGGTGCCGGAGACGTAGCCGTCCAGGGCCGCCAGGTAGGAGGCGCGGCCCAGTTCCGCGTGGCCGACCTCGGCGGGGCAGATCGCCTTGGGGTCGAGGCCGCTGCCGATCAGCACGATCCGCTCGGCCGCGCGCGCGACCAGCCCGTTGCACGAGGTGAAGGGCCGCAGCGCGAGCAGTTCGCCGTGCACCACGGCGGCGGTCACCAGCGCGGGCGCCTCGCTCCCCGCGACGATCAGCTCGGCAAGCCCGTCCAGACGCCCGGACACCTCGTCGGATTCCGGCAGCGGCAGTTCCACCAGCGGCTCGTGGACACTCTCGCCGGCCCGGCGCGGCCGACCGACCTCGTCGTCACCCGTCGCGGCCGCCACCAGGTGCAGCCGGGCCAGCACCCGCAGCGGCGACTGCCGCCAGATGGAGAGCAGTTGGCCCGCCTCCGCGGTCAGCCGAAGGGCGGCGCCCACCACGCGCGCGTCGTCGTCCACACCGAAGTCGGAGCGCCGCCGCACCTCCTCCAGCGCCCAGTCGGCACCGGACAGCGCGGCGCTGCCCCGGGCGGCGCGCAGCGCGGCCTCCGAGGTGACGGCGTTGCTGCGGCGCCGCATGATCCGGTGCCCGTAGACCCGGTCCACGGCCTTGCGCACGGACTCCACGGACTCGGGTACCCCGGGCAGCGCGCCCAGGGCCGCGAGCGGGTCGGCGGTCGCACCTGTCGTACTCATGAGTACGACAGTACGCACCCCGCCCCGGGACTCCACGAAGGAGTGGTCTTCTTCACTTCGCGTGACACGTACAGCTATCGCGCGACTACCCTTCGTGAACATGAAAATTGCTTTCGTCGGAAAGGGCGGCAGCGGCAAGACCACGCTCTCCTCCCTGTTCATCCGCCATCTCGCGGCCGCCGGCGCACCGGTCGTCGCCGTCGACGCCGATATCAACCAGCACCTGGGCCCCGCGCTCGGCCTCGACGAGACGGAGGCGGAGGCGCTGCCCGCGATGGGCGAGCGACTCTCCCTGATCAAGGACTACCTGCGCGGCCACAACCCGCGCATCGCCTCCGCCGCGACGATGATCAAGACCACCCCGCCCGGCGAGGGCTCGCGGCTGGTCCGGGTGCGGGAACCCAACCCGGTGTACGACGCCTGTGCGCGGCCGGTGGAACTCGACGGCGGTGCCGTCCGTTTGATGGTCACCGGGTCCTTCACGGAAGCGGACCTCGGGGTCTCCTGCTACCACTCCAAGACGGGAGCGGTGGAGCTGTTCCTGAACCACCTCGTCGACGGTGCCGACGAGTACGTCGTGGTCGACATGACGGCGGGTTCGGACTCCTTCGCCTCCGGCATGTTCACCCGCTTCGACATCACGTTCCTCGTCGCCGAGCCGACCCGGAAGGGGGTCTCCGTCTACCGCCAGTACAGGGAGTACGCCCGGGACTTCGGCGTCGCCCTGAAGGTCGTCGGCAACAAGGTGCAGGGGCAGGAGGACATCGACTTCCTGCGCTCGGAGGTCGGGGACGACCTGCTGGTCACGGTCGGGCACTCGGACTGGGTGCGTGCCATGGAGAAGGGCCGCCCACCCCGGTTCGACCTCCTGGAGGGCCCCAACTCCCGTGCCCTGCAGACCCTCAAGGTTGCCACCGACGCGACGTACGAGCTGCGGGACTGGGAGCGCTACACCCGGCAGATGGTCCACTTCCACCTGAAGAACGCCCTGTCGTGGGGCAACGAGCGCACCGGGGCCGACCTGGCCGCGCAGATCGACCCCGGTTTCGTGCTCGGCGAAGGGGTGGCCGCCTCCGTATGAGGGGCAGCCACCCCGGACCTGCCCCTACTGCCTGACCGCCGGCGCCCCGGGCACCCCCTTCGGTGCCGGGGCGGAACGCCCGGACAGGAAGGTCTCCCAGCCCTGCCGCGGGGCCTCGCCCACGTTCAGGGTGCGCAGCCTCGCCAGGACCTGCGGGTCCTGGGCGTCCAGCCAGTCGGCCAGCTGACGGAAGGAGACACAGCGCACCTCGGGCTTGTTGCAGACGTTCGCGACGACGTCGTCGAGGGCGCGCATGTAGGTGCCGCCGTTCCAGGACTCGAAGTGGTTGCCGATGACGAGCGGTGCCCGGTTGCCGTTGTAGGCGCGGTTGAAGCCCTGGAGCAGCCCGTCGCGCATCTGGTCGCCCCAGTATTCGTACTTGTCGGGGTCGCCCTGGGTCGACGTGCCGGACTGGTTGACCATGAAGTTGTAGTCCATGGTCAACTGCTCGTAGGAGTGGCCCGGGAAGGGAACGAGCTGCATCGACAGATCCCACAGCCCTTCCCTCTTCTTGGGCCAGACCTGGTTGTTGACACCACTGGTGTCGTAGCGGAAGCCCAGCTGGCTCGCCGCCTTGACGAAGTTCTTCTGCCCCTCCAGGCAGGGGGTGCGGGCGCCGATGAGCTCCTTGTCGTAGTCGAAGGGCAGCGGCGCGGCGTCCTTCATGCCGGTGTTGGTCTTCCAGGTCTTCACGAACTGCTTGGCCTGGGCGATCTCGCTCTTCCACTCGGCCACCGACCACTCGCCGACCCCGCCGTCGGGGCCGCAGAAGTGCCCGTTGAAGTGGGTGCCGATCTCGTTGCCCTCCAGCCAGGCCAGCCGTAGCTGCTTGACGGTGTCGGCGATGCCCTGCTCGTCGTTGAAGCCGATCTCGGAGCTGCCGGGCGAGTGCTGCGGGGGCCGGTAGAGGTCACGCTTCTCCTCGGGCAGCATGTAGACACCGCTGAGGAAGAACGTCATGTTCGCGTGGTTCTCCTTGGAGACCTTGCGGAAGTGCGAGAACAGCTTCTGACTGTCCTCGCCCGCACCGTCCCAGGAGAACACCACGAACTGCGGCGGTTTCTCACCGGCCTTGAGCCGCTCGGGCCGGGGCAGATGCGGCTGCGCCCCGGTGTACGCGGTGGACCCGTCGCCGATCAGACGGATCACGCTCTGGGGCGCCGGTGCTCCCTTCTGCGGCCCGGACGCCCCTTGCTCGGAGTTGGTACCGGTCGCACAACCGGCGACCGACGCGGCACAGGCCGCGGCGGCCACGGCGCCGACCGCAATCCTCTGGGTGGCGGCCAATTCCGCTCACCTTCTTCCTTCTCTCGGCGAACGCCGGTGACGGCGTTTTATGGCGATGTGCCGGGTATCTGCCGACAGCGCGGCCAAGGTCGCATAGGACCGAGAGAGGGATTAATACGACAAGCCGATGAACTGCTCACTTCACCCATGGAGGTGAGGGGGTGCCCCATTTGCGCATAAAATCCATGCCTGGTCTTTACTCTGCATTACGATTCGTTTACCGAGTGTTGATTCATCCCGCCACGATCCGCGACCGCGCTGCCCCGGAGGAGACGGGAAACATGTCATCAGCCCGCGTACCCACGCACTCCGAAGGCCTCGGCCTCGCCCGAGCCACAACTCCCAAGTCCGGCACCGGCGCTGACCGGCCACAGCATCCGGCCGTGCCCCCGCGCCGCCGCTCCCCCGTCACGGGGGCCGACCTGTCCGCGTCCGTCGCGGTGTTCCTGATCGCTCTGCCGCTGTCCCTCGGCATCGCCCTCGCCACCGGCGCCCCGCTCCAGGCCGGCCTGGTGGCGGCGGCCGTGGGCGGACTGGTCGCCGGGCGGCTCGGCGGCTGCCCGCTCCAGGTCAGCGGCCCCGCCGCCGGACTCACCGTGGTGACCGCCGACCTGATCCACCGGTACGGCTGGCGGGCCACCTGCGGCATCACCGTCCTCGCCGGGCTGGCCCAGCTGGGCCTGGGCTGCCTGCGCGTGGCCCGGACCGCGCTCGCCGTCAGCCCGGCCGTCGTGCACGGCATGCTCGCCGGCATCGGCGTCACCATCGCCGTCGCCCAGCTGCACATCGTGCTCGGCGGCACCCCGCAGAGCTCGGTCCTCGCCAACGTCAAGGCGCTGCCCGCCCAGTTGGCGAACCTGCACCCGGCCGCCGTGGCGATGAGCGCGCTGACTCTGGCGCTGCTGTTCGGCTGGCCCCGGGTCCCGGGCAGAGCAGGCCGTCCGCTGCGTACGGTCCCGGCCGCCCTGGCCGCCGTCGCCGGTGCCACCGCGACCGCCTCGCTCACCGGGCTCACCCTCCCCCGGGTCGACCTGCCCTCCTGGAGCAGCCATGCCCTGGCGGGGCTGCCCGATGGGCCGGTGCTCGGCCTTGTCGCCGCCGTGCTCACCACCACGCTGGTGTGCAGCGTGCAGTCGCTGCTGGGCGCGGTCGCCGTGGACAAGCTGGTGGCCGGCCGCACCGGGCCCCAGTCCCGCCTAGGCCGCTCCGACCTGGACCGGGAGCTCCTCGGTCAGGGCGCTGCCAACATCGTGTCGGGGGCGCTCGGCGGCCTGCCGGTCGCGGGGGTCGCGGTGCGCAGTTCGGCGAATGTGCGATCCGGTGCCGTGAGCCGGAACTCCACGATGCTGCACGGCGTTTTCGTAGTAGTCGCCGCGCTACTGATGGTCCCGGTCCTGGATCTCATCCCGCTCGCCTCGCTCGCCGCCCTGGTGATGGCAGTCGGCATCCAGATGGTGTCTCTGCACCACATCCGCACGGTGACCCGCCACCGCGAAGTGCCGGTGTACGCCGTCACCACACTCGGGGTGGTCCTCCTCGGGGTCCTGGAGGGCGTGCTCCTCGGGGTCGCCGTGGCCGTCGCCGTCGCCCTGCACCGCCTCGCCCGCACCCGCATCACCCACGAAGAGAAGGAAGGAGTCCATCACGTACACGTAAGAGGACAGCTGACGTTCCTCGCGGTGCCCCGGCTCAGCAGAGTCCTGCATCTCGTACCCCGGGGCGTCCACGCCGTGGTGCAGCTGCACGGTTCGTTCATGGACCACGCGGCGTACGAGTCCCTGCGGGACTGGCGCAGCGCCCACACCGCGCAGGGCGGCTCCGCCGAACTGACCGGCTGCCGCGCGGGCGTCCGCTCACCGGAGCAAGGCCACGGACCGGAGCACGGGCACGGCCCCGGACCGCACATGGGCCACCGCCCCGGGGCGCACGCGGGTCAGGGTCTCGGACCGCACGTGGCTCACGGTCCCGGCCCCCACGAAGGTCTCGGTCATGGTCCCGGCCGCCGGCTCGGGAGATCTGCCGGGGCAGGGCATGAACTCGCCCGCGGAATCAGCGCGTTCCAGCGTGACACAGCGCCCCTGGTGCGGGAGGAACTGGCCCGGCTGGCGCGCGAGGGGCAGCGGCCGTCGCAGCTCTTCCTGACCTGCGCCGACTCCCGGCTCGTCCCCTCGATGATCACGTCCAGTGGCCCGGGTGATCTGTTCGTGGTCCGCAACGTGGGCAACCTGGTCCCTCTTCCGGGTGAGGAGAACGGGGACGACTCGGTGGCGGCCGCGATCGAGTACGCGGTGGACATGCTGAGGGTGCGGTCCATCACCGTGTGCGGGCACTCCGGGTGCGGGGCGATGCAGGCGCTGCTCGGCTCCGGGACCGGGGGCGCGGCGACCCCGCTCGGGCGGTGGCTGCGGCACGGGCTGCCGAGTCTGGCGCTGCTGGCCGACGAGGGCCGTACGGGAGCCCGGCTGGCCGGACAGCCGCCGGCGGACACGGTGGAGCGGCTGTGCCTGACCAACGTGGTCCAGCAGCTGGAGCACCTGCGGGCGCACGACCCGGTGGCGCGGGCGCTTGCGGCGGGCGAGCTTGAGCTGCACGGGATGTACTTCCACGTGGGCGAGGCGCAGGCGTATCTACTGAGCCGGGGCATCGCGGACACGGAGGGAGGGGTGTTCCAGGGAGTACCCGGTACGGAGGAGCTGCCCAGCCCGGTGTGAGCCACGGGCGCTCGGGGCCGTCTGCACCGCACGGGACGGCGACGGCGGGTCCGGCGTGCCACGGCACACCCGGAACTGGCAGGCTCGGCCACGCCCGGCCGCGGCACCCCTCACCGCACCGCGCCCCACCGCACCTGATAGGTCTAAACCAATTATTCGGCGGCCCTTGTCACCGGGGCCTCAGGTCTGATGAGCTGTGGCCTGGGACACAACGGACACCCTTCGAAAGGGAGATGTCGTGAGCAACGAAAGCCTGGCCAACCTCTTGAGGGAGGAGCGACGCTTCGCGCCGCCCGCTGACCTGGCCGAGAACGCCAATGTCACGGCCGAGGCGTACGAACAGGCCAAGGCTGACAGGCTCGGCTTCTGGGCCGAGCAGGCCCGCCGGCTGACCTGGGCCAAGGAGCCGACCGAGACGCTGGACTGGTCGAACCCGCCGTTCGCCAAGTGGTTCAAGGACGGCGAGCTCAACGTCGCGTACAACTGCGTGGACCGGCATGTGGAGGCCGGCAACGGCGACCGGGTCGCCATCCACTTCGAGGGTGAGCCCGGCGACGGCCGCGCGATCACCTACGCCGAGCTGAAGGACGAGGTCTCCAGGGCGGCCAACGCCCTGCTGGAGCTGGGAGTTCAGAAGGGTGACCGGGTCGCGGTCTACATGCCGATGATCCCGGAGACGGCGATCGCGATGCTCGCCTGTGCCCGGATCGGCGCCGCGCACTCCGTGGTCTTCGGCGGCTTCTCGGCGGACGCCCTGGCCACCCGTATCCAGGACGCGGACGCCAGGGTCGTCATCACCTCCGACGGCGGCTACCGGCGTGGCAAGCCGTCCGCGCTCAAGCCGGCCGTGGACGAGGCGGTCGGCAAGGCGGGCAACGTCGAGCACGTGCTGGTCGTGCGCCGCACCGGGCAGGAAGTGGCCTGGGACGACACGCGGGACGTGTGGTGGCACGAGATCGTCGAGCGGCAGTCGGCCGAGCACACACCGGAGCCCTTCGACGCCGAACACCCGCTCTTCATCCTCTACACGTCCGGTACGACGGGTAAGCCGAAGGGCATCCTGCACACCTCGGGCGGCTACCTCACCCAGACGTCGTACACGCACTGGGCGGTCTTCGACCTCAAGCCGGAGACCGACGTGTACTGGTGCACGGCCGACGTCGGCTGGGTGACCGGCCACTCGTACATCGTGTACGGCCCGCTGGCCAACGGCGCGACGCAGGTGATGTACGAGGGCACCCCGGACACCCCGCACCAGGGCCGGTTCTGGGAGATCGTGCAGAAGTACGGGGTGACGATCCTGTACACGGCGCCGACGGCGATCCGCACGTTCATGAAGTGGGGCGACGACATCCCCGCGAAGTTCGACCTGAGCAGCCTGCGGGTGCTCGGTTCGGTCGGTGAGCCGATCAACCCCGAGGCGTGGATCTGGTACCGCAAGCACATCGGCGCCGACCGCACTCCCGTCGTGGACACCTGGTGGCAGACCGAGACCGGCGCGATGATGATCAGCCCGCTGCCGGGTGTCACCGCGGCCAAGCCCGGCTCCGCGCAGACCCCGCTGCCCGGCATCTCGGCCACCGTCGTCGACGACGAGGCGAACGAGGTCCCCGACGGCGGCGGCGGCTACCTGGTGCTGACCGAGCCCTGGCCGTCGATGCTGCGCACGATCTGGGGCGACGACCAGCGGTTCCTGGACACGTACTGGTCGCGGTTCGAGGGCAGGTACTTCGCCGGTGACGGCGCGAAGAAGGACCACGACGGCGACATCTGGCTGCTCGGCCGGGTGGACGACGTCATGCTCGTCTCCGGGCACAACATCTCGACGACCGAGGTGGAGTCGGCGCTGGTGTCCCACCCGTCGGTCGCCGAGGCGGCCGTCGTCGGCGCCGCGGACGAGACGACCGGGCAGGCGATCGTCGCCTTCGTGATCCTGCGCGGCACGGCGAACGCGGAGGACGAGGGGCTGGTCAACGAGTTGCGCAACCACGTCGGCGCCACGCTCGGCCCGATCGCGAAGCCGAAGCGGATCCTGCCGGTGGCGGAGCTGCCGAAGACCCGCTCCGGCAAGATCATGCGCCGGCTGCTGCGCGATGTCGCCGAGAACCGGCAGCTCGGTGACGTGACGACGCTGACCGACTCCACGGTCATGGACCTCATCCAGGCGAAGCTGCCCGCGTCGCCCAGCGAGGACTGACCCCGGTCGGCACAGCCATGACCGGCACGGCCCAAGAGGGCGCCCCCGGCGCGAAACGCGCCGGGGGCGCCCTCTTTGCACCTACCGTGAACCCCACCTGGCAACCTCCACCACACCTTAGGTAAACTAAGCAAAGAGAGTGTGATCCCAAAGGTGTGCCGGGAAGTCTGGTCGGCAAGTAGTCCCGTCCTGCCCACCGACCGGAGGTCCCCGTGTCCGCGCCCCGCACCACCCCCGTCCGGAAGGTCCTCGGCCGGCTCTCGCTGCCCGAGCGGACCATCGTGGCGGACGCGCTGCGGACCGAGACCGTCGGCGGTGTGCTGCTGCTCGTCGCCGCGACAGCCGCGCTGCTCTGGGCGAACATCCCCGCACTCCACCACAGCTACGAGAGCGTCGCCGACTTCCACTTCGGCCCCGGGGCCCTCGGCCTGAACCTCTCCGTCGCCCACTGGGCCGCCGACGGCCTGCTCGCGGTCTTCTTCTTCGTCGCCGGCATCGAGCTCAAGCGCGAGCTGGTGGCCGGGGACCTGCGCGACCCGAAGGCGGCCGTCCTCCCGGTGGTCGCCGCGCTGTGCGGAATGGCCGTACCAGCGCTCGTCTACACCCTCACCAACCTCACCGGCGGCGGTTCCACACACGGCTGGGCGGTGCCCACGGCCACCGACATCGCCTTCGCGCTGGCCGTGCTGGCGGTGATCGGCACCTCGCTGCCGAGCGCCCTGCGTGCCTTCCTGCTCACCCTCGCGGTCGTCGACGACCTGTTCGCCATCCTGATCATCGCGATCTTCTTCACCGAGCGGATCGACTTCGCCGCGCTCGGCGGCGCGGTCCTCGGCCTCGCCGTCTTCTGGCTGCTGCTGCGCAGGGGCGTCCGCGGCTGGTACGTGTATGTGCCGCTCGCGGTCGTGATCTGGGCGCTGATGTACAACAGCGGCGTGCACGCGACCATCGCCGGTGTCGCCATGGGCCTGATGCTGCGCTGCACCACCCGAAAGGGTGAGGAGCACTCTCCCGGCGAGCACGTCGAGCATCTCGTGCGGCCGTTGTCGGCGGGGCTGGCCGTGCCCCTGTTCGCGCTCTTCAGCGCCGGCGTGACGGTGTCCGGAGGGACGCTCGGCGACGTCTTCACCAAGCCGGAGACGCTGGGAGTCGTCCTCGGCCTGGTCGTCGGCAAGGCGGCCGGGATCTTCGGCGGGACCTGGCTGACCGCCCGCTTCACCCGGGCCTCGCTCAGCGAGGACCTCGAATGGGCCGACCTCTTCGCGGTGGCCTCGCTGGCCGGCATCGGCTTCACCGTGTCGCTGCTCATCGGCGAACTCGCCTTCGCCGGCGACGCCGTGCTCACGGACGAGGTCAAGGCCGCCGTGCTCACCGGCTCGCTCATCGCGGCCCTGTGCGCCACGGTGCTGCTGAAGATACGGAACAACCGCTACCGCGGGCTGGTCGAGGCCGAGGAGCGGGACGAGGACCTCGACGGGATCCCGGACGTCTACGAGGAGGACAACCCGGCCTACCACCTGCGGATGGCGGAGATCTACGAGCGGAAGGCCGCCGAACACCGCAGGATCGCCGCGGAGAAGGCCGCCTCGTAGGGGCCCGCGGGCGGGACGCGCTTGCCGAAGTGCCGGGCGGGGCAGGCGAGCAGGGCGAGCGTCCGGCATGATCTGACGAGACGGTACAAAAAAGACCGGTGTTCAAGGCCGGTGTGAGAAGACGACGACGAAGACGCAGAGGGAGACCGCGATGAGCGCACCCGACGGCAGCCCGGTCGGTGCCGAACGCAGCATCGGCCAGCTGTTCGCCTCGGCCACGGCCGAGATGTCGGCGCTGGTGCACGACGAGATCGCGCTGGCCAAGGCCCAGCTGAAGCAGGACGTCAAGAAGGGCGCGACGAGCGGCGGTGCCTTCTCGGCGGCCGGGGTGCTGCTGCTGTTCTCCCTGCCCATGCTCAACTTCGCGCTGGCGTACGGCATTCGGACCTGGAGCCACTGGAATCTAGCGATCTGCTTCCTGCTCTCCTTCGCGGCGAACGTCCTGGTGGCCGTCGTCCTCGCACTGGTCGGCGTGGTGTTCGCGAAGAAGGCCAAGAAGGGCCAGGGCCCGCAGAAGGTGGCCGCGTCGATGAAGGAGACGGCGGGCGTACTGCAGAACGCCAAGCCGCATCCGCGCCCGGAACTCCCCCGGGACGAGGTGCCGGCCATCGAGGCTGTGGCACGCTCGACCTCATGACGGACCCCGCTCCCTCGGCCGTACGGCCGGAGGGCCCCTGGACGCACCGGGACGTCGCCGCGAACGGCGCCCGCTTCCACATCGCCGAGCTCGGCGACGGACCGCTGGTCATGCTGGTGCACGGCTTCCCCCAGTTCTGGTGGACCTGGCGGCACCAGCTGGTCGCGCTCGCCGACGCGGGCTTCCGGGCCGTCGCCATGGACCTGCGCGGCGTCGGCGGCAGCGACCGCACCCCGCGCGGTTACGACCCGGCGAACCTCGCGCTCGACATCACCGGTGTGATCCGTTCCCTGGGCGAGCCGGACGCGGCGCTGGTCGGTCACGACCTGGGCGCCTACCTGGCGTGGACCGCGGCCGCGATGCGCCCGAAGCTGGTACGACGGCTCGCGGTGGTGTCCATGCCGCACCCGCGGCGCTGGCGCTCGGCGATGCTCCGGGACCGCCGGCAGACCGCCGCCGCCTCCTACATCTGGGGCTTCCAGCGGCCCTGGATCCCCGAGCGGCAGCTCACCGCCGACGACGGCGCGCTGGTCGGACGGCTGATCCGGGACTGGTCCGGGCCGCGGCTGCCCGACGACAAGGCGGTGGAGACGTACCAGCAGGCCATGTGCATCCCCTCCACCGCGCACTGCGCCATCGAGCCGTACCGCTGGATGGTGCGCTCGCTCGCGCGGCCGGACGGCATCCAGTTCAACCGCCGGATGAAACGCCCGGTCCGCGTCCCGACCCTCCATCTGCACGGCTCCCTGGACCCGGTCACCCGCACCCGCAGCGCGGCCGGCTCCGGCGAGTACGTCGAAGCCCCGTACCGCTGGCGGCTGTTCGACGGCCTCGGCCACTTCCCGCACGAGGAGGACCCGGTGGGCTTCTCCACCGAGCTGGTCAACTGGCTGAAAGACCCCGAACCCGATCGGTGACCGCGCCGATGCGCCCGGTATCCGGATCTGGACACCTGTTCTACGAACGGCCACATGCCCGGCGCATAGGCCGATTGAGGGGCGTGCGGGAGGTTATCGACCTTGGGGCAGGGGCAGACGTCGGGGTATGGGCTGGACGCACGACTACAGTGACGCACCCCGCAGCCGCCGTACGACAGGCGGCCCGAACACCCATCGAGGAGCGGCCCCGCAACTGCCGGGCTCGGACCTCAGGGTGGGGATTCCGCACATCCTGCGCCGTCGGGCCCGCTGGGTCTCGGTACGTCTGCGCCACACCCGCGGCTGATCCCTCCGAGGGCCCCCAGGGGCTCTAGAGAGCGCAGCTGTCGGTGCCCACCTGCCCGCTCGCGGTACGGCCCCTGGCGATGTCCGGCTGGATCTCGTCGGCCGTGAGGGCGTACCCGGTGTCGGCGTCGTCCAGCGACTTCGCGAAGACGACCCCGTACACCCTGCCCTCGGGGGTGAGCAGCGGGCCGCCGGAGTTGCCCTGGCGGACGGTCGCGTACAGCGAGTAGACGTCACGGCGGACGGTGCCGCGGTGGTAGATGTCCGGGCCGTTGGCGGTGATACGGCCGCGCACCCGGGCGGGCCGGACGTCGTACGACCCGTTCTCCGGGAACCCGGCGACGATCGCGCTGTCGGTGGTCGCCGCGTCCTTGGCGGAGAACTTCAGCGACTTGGCCCGCAGGTCCGGCACGTCCAGTACGGCGATGTCGCGCTGCCAGTCGTAGAGGACGACCTTGGCGTCGTACTTGCGGCCCTCGCCGCCGATCTGGACGGTGGGTTCGTCGACGCCGCCGACCACGTGGGCGTTGGTCATCACGCGGCGGTCGGAGAAGACGAAGCCGGTGCCCTCAAGGATCTTGCCGCAGCTCTGGGCGGTGCCCGTCACCTTGACGATGGACTGCTGGGCGCTGGTGGCCACCGAGCTGTTCGCGAGGGCCGGGTCGGGCGGCGAGACGTCGGTGATCGGCTCGTTGGCGAAGGGGCTGAAGACCTGCGGGAAGCCGTTCTGCGCGAGGACCGCGGAGAAGTCCGCGAACCAGGTGTCGGCCTGGTTGGGCAGGGCTCTGGACACCCCGAGCAGCACCTTGGAGTTGCGCACCTCCTTGCCCAGCGTCGGCAGGGTGGTGCCGGCCAGGGCGGAGCCGATCAGCCAGGCGACCAGCAGCATCGCGACCACGTTGACCAGCGCGCCGCCGGTGGCGTCCAGGGCGCGGGCCGGGGACCAGGTGATGTACCGGCGCAGCTTGTTGCCCAGGTGAGTGGTCAGGGCCTGGCCGACGGAGGCGCAGACGATGACGACGACCACGGCGACGACCGCGGCGGTGGTGCCCACCTCGGCGTTGTCGGTCACCGCGTCCCAGATCACCGGCAGGACGTAGACGGCGACAAGTCCGCCGCCCAGGAAGCCGATCACCGACAGGATGCCGACCACGAACCCCTGGCGGTAGCCGACGATCGCGAACCACACGGCGGCGACCAGCAACAGGATGTCCAGCACATTCACGAACGACACCCTGTCATGACCGCCAGTCGAGCGGGACCAGCTTCTCGCGGTCCCAGGAGCGCTCCCATCCCGCGTAGTGCAGCAGGCGGTCGATCACCCCGGCCGTGAACCCCCACACCAGGGTTGATTCGACCAAAAATGCCGGACCTCGGTGGCCGCTGGGGTGCACGGTGGTGGCCCGGTTGGCCGGATTCGTGAGATCCGCCACGGGAACCGTGAACACCCGCGCCGTCTCGTTCGGATCGACCACCCCCACCGGGCTCGGCTCGCGCCACCAGCCCACCACCGGGGTGACCACGAACTCGCTCACCGGGATGTACAGCCTGGGCAGCACCCCGAACAGCTGGACACCGGCCGGATCGAGCCCGGTCTCCTCCTCGGCCTCGCGGAGAGCGGCCCGCAGCGGCCCGTCGGCCTTCGGGTCGCCGTCCTCGGGGTCGAGGGAGCCGCCGGGGAAGGAGATCTGCCCGGCGTGCGAGCGCAGCGAACCGGCCCGCTCCATCAGCAGCAGCTCGGGCCCCTGCCCGCGCTCCCCCTCACCGAACAGGATCAGCACGGCCGACTGCCGCCCCGCGCCGTTCTCCGGCGGCAGGAAGCGGCTCAGCTGGAGCGGCTGGACCGTCTCGGCGGCCCGCACCACCGGGTCCAGCCAGTCGGGCAGCCCCTCCTTGCTGAGCGCCACGCCCTCGCGCGGCCCGCCCGTCTGCGCCTTGCTGCTCTGTGTCACGGCATCCCCCGTCCGACCCTGCTCCCCCGTCCTGCCCTTTCCAACGCCCGCAGTCTCCTTGATCGTTCCGTTCTCCGTCCCCGAGCGGACCCCTGGGTCATGTCCCTGATACGGCGCCCAGCGGCGGCGCCGGCCGGCCGCCGGCGTCCAGATACGCCTGCGGTGGCTTGAGCCGCTGGCCGGGGAAACCGCCCTTCTCGTACTTGAGCAGCTTCCTCGCCTTCTCCGGGTCGGTCTCGCCCTCGCCGTAGGCCGGGCAGAGCGGGGCGATGGGACAGACGCCGCAGGCGGGCTTGCGGGCGTGGCACATCCGGCGGCCGTGCCAGATCACGTGGTGCGAGAGGTCGGTCCAGTCGCTCTTGGGGAACAGTGCGCCGACGGCCGCCTCAATCTTGTCGGGGTCGGTCTCCGCGGTCCACCGCCAGCGGCGGACCAGTCGCTGGAAGTGCGTGTCCACGGTGATGCCGGGCCGCCCGAAGGCGTTGCCGAGCACGACGAACGCGGTCTTGCGGCCCACGCCGGGCAGCTTGACCAGGTCTTCGAGCCGCCCCGGGACCTCCCCGCCGAACTGCTCCACCAGCCCCTTGGAGAGCCCTGTCACCGACTTCGTCTTGGCCCGGAAGAACCCGCACGGCCGCAGGATCTCCTCGACCTCCTCCGGGTTGGCGGCGGCCAGGTCCTCGGGGGTGGGGTACTTCGCGAACAGCGTCGGGGTGGTCTGGTTGACCCTGAGGTCGGTGGTCTGGGCGGAGAGCACCGTGGCCACCAGGAGCTGGAAGGGGTTCTCGAAGTCCAGCTCGGGGTGGGCGTACGGGTACACCTCGCCGAGCTCGCGGTTGATCCGGCGGGCCCGGCGGACGAGCGCGGTCGGCGACTCCGGCTTCCCGGCCGGCTGCGGCTTCTCGACGGCAGCCTTCTTCGCAGCCGCCGTCTTCTTGGCCGCCGTCTTCTTGGCCGCGGTCTTCTTGGCTGCCGCCTTCCTGGCCGCCGCCTCCTTCGCCGCCGTCTCCTTCACGGCCGCCTTCTTCACGGCTTTCACCGCTTTTGGTGTCTTTTTCGACTCAGCGGCAGCGGCATCGGACCCTTGTTCGCCCACAGCGGAATCACCTCGTACAACCACCCGCCCAGCCCCCTTGGCCTGTGCTCTCACCGGCGATTTGGACACCCGGCCAGCCTAAAGCCCGGCACCGACATCCGCCCCGGACCCGGAAGATCAGCCCCCGATTGGACCCCTGCCGCTTACCTCGGCACACCTGTGCGGCATCCTTGTGACAGATCACACTGTTTGGACCGTCCGGCAAAATGGGGAACACGGTCCCCTGGTACCAAGGGGGAGCAAGATCCCCTGAGCAGGTCGACAAGGAGAGAACTCGTGGACGACGTTCTGCGGCGCAACCCGCTCTTCGCGGCGCTCGATGACGAGCAGTCCGCGGAGCTGCGTGCCTCCATGAGTGAGGTGACCCTCGCGCGTGGCGACTCCCTGTTCCACGAGGGAGACCCGGGCGACCGGCTGTACGTCGTCACCGAGGGCAAGGTCAAGCTCCACCGCACCTCCCCCGACGGCCGCGAGAACATGCTCGCCGTCGTCGGCCCCGGCGAGCTGATCGGCGAGCTGTCGTTGTTCGACCCCGGCCCGCGTACGGCGACCGCGACCGCGCTGACCGAGGTCAAGCTGCTGGGCCTCGGACACGGTGACCTCCAGCCCTGGCTGAACGCCCGCCCGGAGGTCGCCACCGCCCTGCTGCGTGCCGTCGCCCGCCGACTGCGCAAGACCAACGACGCCATGTCCGACCTGGTCTTCTCCGATGTGCCGGGCCGCGTCGCGCGCGCCCTGCTGGACCTCTCCCGCCGCTTCGGCGTGCAGTCCGAGGAGGGCATCCACGTCGTCCACGACCTGACGCAGGAAGAGCTGGCCCAGCTGGTCGGCGCGTCCCGAGAGACCGTGAACAAGGCGCTGGCGGACTTCGCCCAGCGCGGCTGGCTGCGTCTGGAGGCGCGGGCCGTGATCCTGCTGGACGTCGAGCGGCTGGCCAAGCGTTCGCGGTAGTCGCCGTCTCCGGGGGCGCTGCCCCCGGCCCCCCGTTTGTCGGCCTGCGGCCTCGTCCTCGATCGCCGGACGGGCTCAGATGTGGTTGGTCCATGCCTGGAACGGTCCCGTCCAGAGGTCTCGACCCTCTGGGCTTCATCGAGCGCGAGGGCTCGTACGCGCGCGTGCCGCACGTTTTCCGTCCCGTGGTCGCTGCCGCCCGCGACCGGCTGCTGGACGTCTTCGGGGCGCGCCTGGACAGCGCCTACCTCTACGGATCGATCCCGCGTGGCACCGCGCGTGCGGGGCTCAGCGACCTGGACGTGGTGGTCGTGCTGTGCGAGGAGCCGGCCGACGCCGACCGGGACGCGGCCCGTGCCCTCGGCGAGGCCGTCGACAAGGAGTTCCCGCAGATCGACGGGGTCGGGACCCTGCTGTACTCCCGCGCACGGGTGCTCAGCGAGCTGGAGCGGTACGACATCGGCTGGTTCGTGGCCTGCTTGTGCACCCCGCTGCTCGGGGAGGACCTCGCCGAGTTCCTGCCCCGCTACCGCCCCGACTCCCTGCTGGCCCGCGAGACCAACGGCGACCTGGCCCGGCGGCTGCCGCGCTGGCGGGAGCGGATCGCCGCCGCCGCCGACACCGAGGAGGCCCTGCGGCCCCTGGTGCGCTTCATGTCACGGCATCTGGTCCGCACCGGCTTCACCCTCGTCATGCCCCGCTGGAACGGCTGGACCAGCGATCTGCGCGAGATGGCCGAGGTGTTCGCCGGCTACTACCCGGAGCGGGCCGGGCAACTGCGCCGCGCGGCCGAGGCGGGGTACGAGCCGGTCGGCGACGGCGCGGTGCTGCGGTCGTACGTCGACGACCTGGGCCCGTGGCTCGCCGCCGAGTACGCGCGCGTGCACGGCGTGAAGGCGCCCAGGCCCGAGGGCTGGGACTAGGGCAGGACCGGGACCGGAGCGGGAACTAGAACTCGGACTGGATCAGCCCGTGCTCGGTCAGGTAGTCCATCTGGGCCCGTACCGACAGTTCCGCCGCCGGCCACAGGGAGCGGTCCACGTCGGCGTACACGTGGGCGACGACCTCGACGGGGCTGCGGTGGCCGTTCTCGACGGCCGTCTCGACCTGGGCGAGCCGGTGGGCGCGGTGGGCCAGGTAGAACTCGACGGCGCCCTGGGCGTCCTCCAGGACCGGTCCGTGGCCCGGCAGGACGGTGTGGACGCCGTCGTCGACCGTCAGCGAGCGCAGCCGCCGCAGCGAGTCCAGGTAGTCGCCCAGACGGCCGTCCGGGTGCGCCACGACCGTCGTACCGCGCCCCAGGATGGTGTCGCCGGTCAGGACCGCACGGTCGGCCGGGAGGTGGAAGCACAGGGAGTCGGCGGTGTGCCCCGGGGTCGGTACGACCCGCAGCTCCAGCCCGCCGGTCGTGATCACGTCACCGGCGGCCAGTCCCTCGTCGCCGAGCCGCAGCGCCGGGTCGAGGGCACGCACGCGCGTGCCGGTCAGTTCCGCGAAGCGCACGGCCCCCTCGGCGTGGTCCGGGTGGCCGTGGGTCAGGAGGGTCAGCGCGACGCGTTTGCCGGCCTTCTCGGCGGTGTCGACGACGTTCCTGAGGTGGCCGTCGTCCAGCGGGCCCGGGTCGATCACCACGGCCAGGTCGGAGTCGGGCTCGGCGACGATCCAGGTGTTGGTGCCGTCCAGGGTCATCGCGGAGGCGTTGGGCGCCAGCACGTTGACGGCCCGCGCGGTGGCGGGCCCCGGGAGGACTCCGCCGCGCGGCTGGCCGGGCAGGGCTGCTGCGTCCGTCATGGTCAGGCTCCGCCGCTCGTCAGGTCGGTCGGTATGTGCTTGGTGAACTCGTCGTGGCCCGGCCAGGTCAGGACGATCGCGCCGTCCGCCAGGCGGGCGCGGGCCAGCACCGGGGTCATGTCCCGCGCCGGCGCCGCCGCGAGCGTCTCCGCGGCCGTGGCGTACGGCAGCAACTGGCGCAGGGTGGCGATGGTGGGCGGCATCATCAGCAGCTCGCCCTTGTCGTAGCCGACGGCCGCCTCGGCCGGGCGGATCCACACCGTGCGGTCGGCCTCCGTGGAGGCGTTGCGGGTGCGCTGGCCCGCGGGCAGGGCGGCGACGAAGAACCAGGTGTCGTAGCGGCGGCTCTCGAACTCCGGGGTGATCCAGCGCGTCCAGGCGCCCAGCAGGTCCGAGCGCAGGACCAGGCCCCGCCGGTCCAGGAACTCGGCGAAGGACAGCTCACGGGCGACCAGGGCGGCGCGGTCGGCCTCCCAGTCGTCCCCGGTGGTGTCGCCGACGACGGCGTCCGGGGCCGGTCCGGCGAGCAGGACGCCCGCCTCCTCGTACGTCTCCCGCACGGCCGCGCACACGACGGCCTGGGCGCCCGCCTCGTCGACGCCGAGCCGGTCGGCCCACCACGCGCGCGTGGGTCCCGCCCAGCGGACATGGTGGTCGTCGTCGCGCGGATCGACACCGCCGCCGGGATACGCGTACGCGCCTCCGGCGAAGGCCATGGAGGCGCGTCTGCGCAGCATGTGGACGACGGGACCGTCCGGGGTGTCCTTCAGGAGCAGCACGGTGGCCGCGCGTTTCGGGGGCACCGGCACGAGGGTGCCCGCCGCGTGTGCGCGGATGCGGTCCGGCCACTCCGGGGGATACCACTGTCCATCGGCCATTACCGGAGGCTATCCCGTAGGGAGCGAATGTTCGAGGGGGGGCTTCAGCGGGCCCCGGCCACAGCTGCGGCCCTGGCCACAGCTACGGCCCCGCCACCGCCACCGACACCGACACCGACACCGACACCGACACCGGCTACGGCTACGGCTACGGCTACGGCTACGGCTACGGCTACGGCTACGGCTACGGCTCCAGCTCGACCTGGACCTCGACCTCGACCGGCGCGTCCAGCGGCAGCACCGCGACGCCCACCGCGCTGCGCGCGTGCACGCCCTTGTCGCCGAGGACCTCGCCGAGCAGTTCGCTGGCGCCGTTGATCACACCCGGCTGCCCGGTGAAGTCGGTGGCGGACGCGACGAAGCCCACGACCTTCACCACGCGCGCGATCCGGTCCAGGTCACCGGCGACGGACTTCACGGCGGCCAGGGCGTTCAGCGCGCAGACGCGAGCCAGCTCCTTGGCCTCCTCGGCGGTGACCTCGGCGCCGACCTTGCCGGTGACCGGGAGCTTGCCGTCCACCATCGGCAGCTGGCCGGAGGTGTACACGTACACGCCGGACCGCACGGCCGGCTGGTAGGCGGCGAGCGGCGGGACGACCGCCGGCAGCGTGAGACCGAGTTCGGCCAGCTTGGCCTCGACGGTGCTCATCAGGGCTTCTCCCGCTTCAGGTAGGCCACGAGCTGCTCGGGGTTGGGCCCGGGCACCACCTGGACGAGCTCCCAGCCGTCCTCGCCCCAGGTGTCCAGAATCTGCTTCGTGACATGGACGAGCAGCGGCACGGTTGCGTATTCCCACTTGGTCATGGGGGCGACTGTATCCGCTGTGACGAACGGGACACGTGGGCCACCGCACGCCCGGTTGTCCACAGCCTCCCGCGTGAGTGTCCGGCCGACTGGTTAGTCTCGAAGACGTGAGCAGGCTCCAGGTCGTCAGCGGCAAGGGCGGGACCGGAAAGACGACGGTCGCCGCCGCACTCGCGCTGGCCCTCGCCACCGAGGGGAAGCGGACGCTTCTCGTGGAGGTCGAGGGTCGGCAGGGCATCGCCCAGCTCTTCGAGACGGAGGCGTTGCCCTACGAAGAGCGGAAGATCGCCGTAGCGCCGGGAGGCGGTGAGGTCTACGCGCTCGCCATCGATCCCGAACTGGCCCTTCTGGACTACCTCCAGATGTTCTACAAGCTCGGCGGGGCGGGCCGGGCGCTGAAGAAGCTGGGCGCGATCGACTTCGCCACCACCGTCGCGCCCGGCCTCAGGGACGTCCTCCTGACCGGCAAGGCGTGCGAGGCGGTGCGCAGGAAGGACAAGGCCGGGCGGTTCGTCTACGACTACGTCGTGATGGACGCCCCGCCGACCGGCCGCATCACCCGCTTCCTGAACGTCAACGACGAGGTGGCCGGGCTGGCCAAGATCGGCCCGATACACAACCAGGCGCAGGCCGTGATGCGGGTGCTGAAGTCCAAGGAGACGGCCGTGCACCTGGTCACGCTCCTGGAGGAGATGCCGGTCCAGGAGACCGCCGACGGCATCGCCGAACTGCGGTCCGCGCGGCTGCCGGTGGGCCGGGTCATCGTGAACATGGTCCGCCCGGAGGTGTTGGACGCGACCGACCTGGAACTCGTACGGACGGTCCCGCGCACGGCCGTGGCACAGGCGCTGTCGGCGGCCGGGCTCGGCGGGGCGCGGCGCGGCGGCAAGGCCGAGCAGCTGGTGGACCCGCTGCTCGGGCAGGCCGCCGAGTACGCCGAGCGGTACGCGCTGGAGCACGAGCAGCGCGCGGTCCTCGCCGAGCTGGACCTGGAGCGGCACGAACTGCCGCTGCTCGCCGAGGGGATGGACCTCGCGGGCCTGTACGAACTCGCCACCGAGCTGCGGAAACAGGGGATGTCATGACTCCGGACCCGGCCAAGGACCCTGCCAAGGAGCCGGCCAAGGACCCGGCACAGGACGGCGCACGCCGACTGGCCCACGCGCCCGCACTCGACGTCGATCCGCTGCTCGACGACCCGGACACCCGGATCGTGGTGTGCTGCGGCTCGGGCGGTGTCGGGAAGACCACCACCGCGGCGGCCCTCGGCCTGCGGGCGGCCGAACGCGGCCGCAAGGTGGTGGTGCTGACCATCGACCCGGCCAGGCGGCTGGCGCAGTCCATGGGCATCGACTCGCTGGACAACGTGCCGCGGAAGGTGAAGGGCACCGAGGGCGGCGGCGAACTGCACGCCATGATGCTCGACATGAAGCGCACCTTCGACGAGGTCGTGGAGGCGCACGCGGACGCCGAACGGGCGGCCGCCATCCTGGCGAACCCCTTCTACCAGTCGCTCTCGGCGGGCTTCGCGGGCACGCAGGAGTACATGGCGATGGAGAAGCTGGGCCAGTTGCGGGCCCGGGACGAGTGGGACCTGATTGTGGTCGACACCCCGCCCTCGCGTTCCGCGCTGGACTTCCTCGATGCGCCGAAACGCCTTGGTTCCTTCCTGGACGGCCGGCTCATCCGTCTCCTCACCGCCCCCGCGAAACTGGGCGGCCGGGCGGGCATGGCCTTCCTGAACGTCGGCATGTCGATGATGACCGGCACCCTCGGCAAGCTGCTCGGCGGGCAGCTGCTGAAGGACGTACAGACGTTCGTGTCCGCGATGGACACGACGTTCGGCGGGTTCCGCACGCGCGCGGACGCGACGTACAAGCTGCTTCAGGCGCCCGGTACGGCGTTCCTGGTGGTGGCGGCTCCGGAGCGGGACGCGCTGCGGGAGGCCGCCTACTTCGTGGAGCGGCTGGCCGCGGAGGACATGCCGCTGGTCGGTCTGGTCCTCAACCGGGTCCACGGCAGCGGCGCCGACCGACTGTCGGCCGAGCGTGCGCTCGCCGCCGCGGAAAATCTTGAGGAGCCCCGCATTGTGGATCAGGATGGCGGGAAAGCTGGACTTCGTAACTCTCCCGACACGTACGGCAGTTCAGAATCACCCGCGTCTGTGCCGTCCAAGTCCCGGACCGACGAATCCCCCTCGTCAGGGCCTGAGGACACGACTGCGGACATGACTGACGAATCCCCCTCGCCAGAAAGCCCGGACCGCACTGTCGACCAGCTCACCACAGGCCTGCTGAGGCTGCACGCCGAGCGCATGCAGCTGCTCTCCCGCGAGCAGCGCACGCGTGACCGCTTCACCGCGCGCCATCCCGAGGTGGCCGTGGTGGAAGTGGCCGCGCTTCCCGGCGATGTGCATGACCTCGCGGGGCTGCGGGACATCGGCGACCGGCTCGCGGCCGGCCGGCCGGAGCTGCCGTAGACCAGCCAGAACAGTCAGTCCGGTCCGGTCTAGCTCACCGCTGCGTAGTTCTCGTACACCTCGTCGCTGTCGAGGGGGACGATCCCGGTCCCCCGCTCGTACTCCGAGCGCGCTGTCTCCAGGAGCCTGCGCCAGGAGGTCACGGTGGGCCGCCGGCGCAGCAGTGCGCGGCGCTCCCGCTCCGTCATGCCTCCCCACACGCCGAACTCGACGCGATTGTCCAGCGCATCGGCCAGGCATTCAGTGCGTACCGGACATCCGGTGCACACCGCCTTGGCCCTGTTCTGCGCTGCTCCTTGAACGAACAGTTCATCCGGATCGGTAGTGCGGCAGGCAGCCTGCGCACTCCAGTCGGTTACCCAGCCCATACCGGCGCCGTCCTCTCCCGAATCGAGGCTCCCCCACGGCGGCAGCGGCATATTCACCGCCGCCAGTTGAGGACGTTACGGAAGGTGGGCACAGCGCAACACCCCCTTCGGGCCCAATCTTGAATGGCCCGAACGGACTATGGGTAAGCGGCAGATCACCCGCGGGAGTGAGCTGACGACATGCGTGATGATCGCGGCAAACCGGGACAGCTACGGTGCACCACAACGGACGCCAGCTGACACACAAGGCGGATTCGGACACGCCATCAACACATCACCCGAAAAAAAGTGGGTGGATTCCGAAACGATTCGGGGTCGCCGGACGTATTGATACATGGCCGCACTGCTGTGACAGTTGAGAGCAGCTTAGGCCAAGGCCTGTCCGCGTGTCCGGCGAATGGCAAGGTAGACCGTTCATGTCGTCGTGCCGTCAGGCGGCGTCGGCGGTGTCGCCCCCTGCGCCCGGCCGGGTCGCCCTCTATGTCACGATCCGGCACTCGAACATCCCGAGAGCCACCGCTCCCGCGGAACGGCCAGGACTACGGATTAGGCTGCCCCCATGCCAAAGAAGCGCTCGGGCGGTGGTCTGTCGACCACGCAGCAGGCCGCCAAGTTCCTCGGTGTCAGTGTGCTCGCGGGAGCCGTGATGGCGGGCATCGCGCTGCCCGCGGCCGGGGCCCTGGGCCTCGCGGCCAAGGGTTCGGTCCAGGGCTTCGACGACATCCCGGCCAACCTGAAGAGCCCGCAGCTCAGCCAGCGCACCAGGATCCTCGACAGCAAGGGCAACCAGATCGCCCAGGTCTACTCGCGTGACCGCACGGTGGTGGACCTCAAGGACATCTCGCCGTACATGCAGAAGGCGATCGTCGCGATCGAGGACTCGCGCTACTACCAGCACGGCGCCATCGACCTGAAGGGCGTGCTGCGCGCGCTGAACAAGAACGCGCAGAGCGGCGGAGTCGCCCAGGGCGCTTCCACGCTCACCCAGCAGCTGGTGAAGAACTACTTCATCGAGGAGGCCGGCGACGACCCGACGAAGGTCGCCGAGGCCACCCAGCAGACCCTCGGCCGCAAGGTCAAGGAGCTGAAGTACGCGATCCAGCTGGAGGAGAAGCTCGGCAAGAAGAAGATCCTTGAGAACTACCTGAACATCACCTTCTTCGGCGAGCAGGCCTACGGCATCGAGGCCGCCTCCCAGCGCTACTTCTCCCAGCACGCCAAGGATCTGAACCTCCAGCAGTCGGCCCTGCTCGCGGGCATCGTGCAGTCGCCGAGCCGCTACGACCCGGTCAACGACGAGGCCGAGGCGACCAAGCGGCGCAACGTCGTGCTCGAACGCATGGCGCAACTCGGCGACATCTCCCAGGCGGAGGCCGACAAGGCCAAGGAGGCCCCGCTCGGCCTGCACGTCACCCAGCCGAAGAACGGCTGCATCACCGCCGTCAAGGGCGCCGGGTTCTTCTGCAAGTACGTCGAGAACGTCTTCCTCAACGACCCGGTCTTCGGCAAGACCTCCGCGGAGCGCGCCAAGCTCTGGAACCAGGGCGGCCTGACCATCCGTACGACCCTGGACCCGCAGGCGCAGGACTCCGTGCAGAGCTCGATCAAGGACCACGTCTACAAGTCCGACTCGGTCGCGGCCGCCGCCACCCTCGTGGAGCCCGGCACCGGCAAGATCCTGGGGATGGGCCAGTCGAAGCCGTACGGCTACAACAAGAACGAGACCGAGTACAACTTCTCGGTCGACCGCGACTACGGCGGCTCCAACTACGGCTTCCCGACGGGTTCGACCTTCAAGCCGTTCGTGGCCGCGGCCGCCATCGAGGGCGGCAAGTCGGCGACACAGGAGTACTCGTCGCCGTACAAGATGAACTACCCGAGCCCTGTGCAGCAGTGCAACGGCAAGCAGTGGGTCAACACGGACAACGAGCAGGTCGAGAACGAGAACGAGTCCGAGGTCGGGCCGTACCAGATGAAGAGGGCGATGGCGAAGTCCATCAACACCTACTTCGTCCAGCTGATCTCGGACATCGGCCTGTGCCCGGTGGTCAAGATGACCGACTCGCTCCACGTCCACCAGGGCGACGGCTCGAAGCTCCCCGAGACCCCGTCCATCGCCCTCGGTGCGATCGGCCTCTCCCCGCTGACCATGGCGAGCGCGTACGCCGCCTTCGCGGACCGGGGCATGTACTGCACGCCGGTCGCCATCGAGTCGATCACCCAGAAGGTCGGCAACGAGCAGAAGTCCCTGGCCGTCCCGAAGTCGACCTGCTCGCGCGCGATGAGCCAGAAGACCGCGGACACGATCAACACCCTGCTGCGCGGTGTGATCGACTCCGGTACCGGTCAGCAGGCCGGCCTGGACGACCGGGAGAGCGCCGGCAAGACGGGTACGACGGACTCCCGCAAGAACGCCTGGTTCGTCGGCTACACCCCCAACCTCGCGGGCGCGGTCTGGGTCGGCAGCGCCAAGCAGAACATCGAGATGACCAACATCACCATCGGTGGCGTCTACCACTCCGAGGTCTTCGGCGCCGACACCCCGGGCCCGATCTGGAAGGACGCCATGACCGGCGCCCTTGAGGGCAAGTCGTCCGAGTCCTTCAACCTCGTCGACATCCCGGACGAGAACGACCACGACAAGGGCAACGGCAACGGCAACGGCAACGGGGGCGACGACACGGGCGGCCTGATCGGCGGTCTCATCGGCGGCCTGACGACGAACGGCGGCACGACGGACGGCTCGACGAACGGCGGCTCCACCCCGACCCCGACCTTCTCCCTCCCCGACGGCTTCATCCAGGGGAACGGCAACGGCGGGAACAACGGGAACGGCGGGAACCGGGGCTGATCTCCCCCAGGGAGGTTTCCCGCACTACCCCGCACGGCATGGCACTGCCTTCCACGACGGTGGGGCCGCACCTCTTCCTCAGAGGTGCGGCCCCACCGTCGTACCGCCGTACTGCCTGGTCCGCTCTCCGCTCACTCAGCCCTGGAGCCGCTTCTTCACCGCGGCGGCGACGCGGCCGCCCTCGGCCAGGCCGGCCACCTTCGGGTTGACGATCTTCATCACGGCACCCATGGCCCGCGGCCCCTCGGCGCCCGCCGCCTTCGCCTCCTCGACGGCCTCGGCGACGATGCCCTCCAGCTCCTCGTCGCTGAGCTGCTTGGGCAGGTACTCGGCGAGGACCTCGCCCTCCGCCTTCTCCCGCTCGGCGCTCTCGGCACGGCCGCCCTGGGTGAAGGCCTCGGCCGCCTCCCGGCGCTTCTTCGCCTCCTTGGCGATCACCTTGAGCACCTCGTCGTCGGAGAGCTGACGCTTCTCCTTGCCCGCGACCTCTTCGGTGGTGATCGCGGCCAGCGTCATCCGGAGGGTGGCCGAGCGGAGCTCGTCGCGCCCCTTGATCGCGGCGTTGAGGTCGTCCTGCAGCTTCGACTTGAGCATGGTGGTCATGGCACCGATTGTCGCAGGTGCCGCACCCGGACCGTCCACCGTTTTCCCCGCCCCCCGTCCCAGCCTCTCCCCGCCCCCGTCCCAGCCTCTCCCCCCTTCGCGGTTCCCTTCGCGGTCCCCTTCGCAGTGGCGGGCTCCTCTCCGCAGTGGCCGGTCTCAGCCCCCTCCCCGCGTCTGACACGATGGTCTTATGCGCGCTCGTTACGGAGTACCCCTGGGAATCGCGGCGTTCGGCGCCGCCGGTGTGTTGTACTCGGCCGGTTTCGAGGTCCGTTCGTTCCGGCTGCGCCGGGTGACGGTCCCGGTCCTCCCGCCGGGCATGCGCCCGCTGCGGGTACTCCAGGTCTCCGACATCCACATGGTCGGCGGCCAGCGCAAGAAGCAGCGGTGGCTGCGGTCGCTGGCGGGCCTCCGCCCGGACTTCGTGATCAACACGGGCGACAACCTGTCCGACCCGGAGGGCGTCCCGGAGGTGCTCGACGCGCTGGGCCCGCTGATGGAGTTCCCGGGCGCGTACGTCTTCGGCTCCAATGACTACTACGGCCCCAAACCCCGCAACCCCGCCCGCTACTTGCTGGAGAAGACGAGCGGCAGGCACGGCCTGAACGGCAACCCGCCGGTGGTCGGCGCGATCCACAACCCGTGGGAGGACCTGCGGGACGGCTTCGACGGGGCGGGCTGGCTGAACCTGACGAACACGCGGGGCGTCCTGAAGATCGAGGGCGTCTCGGTGGAGCTGACGGGCCTGGACGACCCGCACATCAAGCGAGACCGCTATCCGCAGGTGGCGGGCGGCCCGTCCGGTACGGCGGACTTCTCGATGGGCGTCGTACACGCGCCGTACCTGCGTGTCCTGGACGCCTTCACGGCCGACGGCTACCCCCTGGTCCTGGCCGGCCACACCCACGGCGGCCAGGTCTGCGTCCCCTTCTACGGCGCCCTGGTCACCAACTGTGACCTGGACACGGACCGGGTGAAGGGCCTCTCCCGCCACACGGCGGAGGGCCGTACCTCCTACCTCCATGTCTCGGCCGGCTGCGGCACCAGCCGCTACACCCCGGTCCGCTTCGCCTGCCCGCCGGAGGCGACGCTGCTGACACTGGTGGGACGGGAGTAGCCCGGGGAGACCGGACTGCGGAGACCGGGCCGCGGAGACGGGCAGGGGAGGACGGGCCGCCGGAGGCCGGACCGGGGAATAACCCACCCGGCGTAGACCAAAATGCCGCACATGCCCCTTTCTCTCTACTTTGAGGGCATGACGACTCCTCCGATACCCAGGGACATACCCGACCTCCCCGCGGTCCCGGGCACGCCCGTACTGATGCCCGGACACGTCCCGGCGACGGCGGTGGTCGCCCCTGTCCGCCGCCCCCTGACCGCGGTGTTCCGCCTCGCGACGGCAGTACTGGCGTCGGCGGGCGTGGCCCTGGAACTGCTGCTGGGCAGTCCCGACCGGATCATGAGTTACTTCGGAGTCCAGGCGGCGGTGCTGCTGGCCCTGGTCAGCCTCGCCTCGGCCCGCCGCGCCTGGCAGGCGGCCCGCCCCGTGCCCTCGGCCCTGACGGGCGCGGCGCTGCTCTACGCGGTGATCTCGTCCCTGGCCTACCACCTGCTCCTGGGCCACACGACCCCGCCGTTCTCGATGACGGGCGCGACGCACCCCCCGGTGGCCTGGCACGGCCAGTGGCTGGCGCTGCAGCTCCTCTACACGGCGGCCCCCGCGGCCGCGCTCCTGGACTGGCTGCTGCTCACACCGCCGGCCCGGCTGCACCTCCGCCAGACGGCCGCGTGGATGCTGTACCCCCTGGCCTACCTGGCCTTCTACCTCACCCGAGCCGAACTGCTCCTCCCCAAGACACCGGGCCGCTACCTCTACCCCTTCCTCGACGCCGAGCAGCACAGCTACCGCGCCACCCTCGCCAACGCCCTCCTCCTGGGCCTCTCCTTCTACGCCCTGGCGGTCCTCCTGGTAGCCCTGGACCACACCCGCCCGAACCCGGTCGGCCGCCGCCCCTAAACCGGATTTCGTCTCCAGCCACCGGTGGGCTAAAGTAAACGAGGTCGCCGCGACAAGCACCACAGCAGCGACACCGGGGTGTAGCGCAGCTTGGCAGCGCGCTTCGTTCGGGACGAAGAGGTCGTGGGTTCAAATCCCGCCACCCCGACAGCCAAAACAGCAGGTCAGGTCCGGTACTGAGAGATCAGTGCCGGGCCTGATCTGTTGTGTGGCTCCGTTTTGGGAGCCATTGGGGAGCCGACTTCGGGGAGCCGAACCGGCGCGGCGCAACAAGGACGCGGTGCCGGTACGGCGGGGTGTCCTCGGCGCTTCCATACGCGTGCTGTAGGGCGTCCCATTTGGTTGCCATGAGCAGCTCTCTGGCCGTCGGAAGCAGTCCGGACCACATGGGGGGCGCCACGTTCCTCGTCTCGATCCGTCACATGCATACACTGCCGAACAGCACTGACAACCGGTTGCGCCGGCGTGCCGGGGGATTCGGCACGCACACCTCGCTCGCTGCCGCCTTTTCTTCTCAAACGCTCGAACGACCTAGTATCCCAGCAGGTCGACGGCTCGCTGTCTGACAGATGCACTTCGGCAGGACAGCAGGTCGCGCCCGTACCTCGTTCGCGTGATCGCCGACGCCTGGACGGCCGAGCGGCCGCGCCGGGAACAGTCGGGCCGGCCTGCACGGTTGCATCGACCGAGGGACCGGCGCCGCACGGGCGGGGAACGCGGAGGCCACAAGGTCGTCCGCCTCACCGGGATCCGGGCCCCAAGATCGCGGTAGGCCCATCGCGACCTCGGACCACGACGTATTTCTGCAGGAGGACTGTTCCATGACTGACCGGCCCTTGACGCTGATGGCGGTACACGCCCACCCCGACGACGAGGCCACCGGAACCGGAGGGGTCCTGGCGCGGTACGCGGCGGAAGGCGTCCGCACGGTTCTCGTGACGTGTACCGACGGCGGTTGCGGTGACGGACCGGGGGGCGTCAAGCCGGGCGACCCCGGACATGAACCGGCGGCGGTCGCCTTGATGCGCCGTCAAGAACTCCAGGCGAGCTGTGACGTCCTGAAGATCAGCCATCTGGAGACGCTGGACTACGCCGACTCCGGGATGATGGGCTGGCCGAGCAACGACGCCCCCGGATCCTTCTGGCAGACCCCTGTGCAGGAAGGCGCGGCCCGGCTCGCGGAACTCATGCGGCACTACCGACCTGATGTGGTCGTCACCTATGACGAGAACGGCTTCTACGGCCACCCCGACCACATCCAGGCCCACCGCATCACCATGGCGGCGCTGGAGATGACCTCGCTGGCACCGAAGGTGTACTGGACCACGATGCCCCGCTCGATGATGCAGCGGTTCGGCGAGACCATGCGCGAGTTTCATGAGGACATGCCGGAGCCGGATCCTGCCGAGGCCGCCGCGATGGCCAAGATCGGCCTCCCCGACGACGAGATCACCACGTGGGTGGACACCACCGCGTTCAGCGGTCAGAAGTTCGACGCCTTGGCCGCGCACGCCAGTCAGGGCGAGAACATCTTCTTCCTCAAGATGGGCAAGGAGAGGTTCGGCGAGTTGATGGGCATCGAGACCTTCGTACGTGTCCAGGACGCCACGGGCGCGGCCATACCCGAGAATGATCTCTTCGCCGGACTGCGCTGATCCGTCCGCCCTGCCGGGGAATATGGTCAAGATCGGCATGACGCGCCGACTCGAACCTCTGGAGCAGGTCTACGAGTTGAGCGGCGCGGCCGTGCCTTTCCGGTTCGACTTGCACGCGCTGATCTTCAGCAAGGACGCGGTCGGCCTGGAGACGGAACTCCACCGGCAGTTCGCCTCGCAGCGGGTCAACCAGGTCAACAGCCGGAAGGAGTTCTTCCACGCCACCCCGGCGGAGGTGCGCGACGCACTGCAACGGTTCGCCGGACAGCATCTGATCGAGTTCACCGAGGAACCCCAGGCGCTGGAATGGCGGGCCGGCAGGCGCACGGGCGGCGAAGCCGGTGCGCCTGCCGCGGGCGCAGGAGGAGTTGCCGCCCGGACAGCATGAGGTGCGGCCAGGCATCACTACGACCGCCGTCATGGGCTGGCTGGAGCGGGCCGCGAAGCTGAGGCAGTGGAGCCGGGACGGGGTGCGGGCGCCGCGGTGGAGGCCGATCTGACGCAGCTGCTGGCGGAGTACGGTCCACCGCGCGGGACCACGCCCGCCTGCCCCTTCCGCCATCTGGTCAGCGGCGGGGTGTGGGAAGTGCGGACCGAGTACGGCGCCGGCAGCCCAGGCACCGGGGTGCGGGAACCACTCGGGTCGTCCTGACACCGGCGGACCGCTCCGGGCACGGTTCCGCAAATCCCTTGCTCCCGTGTCCGAGGCAGGCACTAGAGTTCGATGTGTTGCGTGATGTTCACAGCAACCGTACAAAGAGCGCGGTCGGCCTTCGGATCTCAGAGGCGACGAAGCCGCGCCATTCCCGTGGGGGGAATCCAGCAGTGAGAACACGCTCTTTGGTGTCGGCGGCTGTGTCCGCCGCACTGGGCGCCGCACTCCTCGCCGCGCCCGCGCTGGCGTACGCGGCCGACGGCGGCACACCCGGGCAGGACCCGGCCGCCACCGTGACCATGAACCCGGCGGCCGATTCGACGCCGTCGGACACGCCCACCAGCACCGCGTCCGACACTCCGTCGGACACCCCGGCTCCCGCCGATCCGACCGCGTCCGACACTCCGTCGGACACCCCGACGCCCGCCGATCCGACCTCGTCCGACACTCCGTCGGACACGCCGACGCCCGACCCGAGCAGCAGCGCGCCTGCCGACGGCACCGGTGCCCCGGTGTTCGGCACCGTCGGCTCCGACCCTTCCGACGCCGGCTTCCTGACGGTCGCCGTCTCCTCCGACTCGGCGATCACCGAGGTGTCCGCCGACCTGACGGAGCTGCACGGCGCGGACCCGTCGACCGTCGCGGTCACCGGCTTCACGCTCGTCTCCGGCACGCCGCAGGACGGCGTCTGGCGCTCGCCGCGCATGTCGCAACTGCCTTCGTACGGCAGCTACGACGTGACGGTCAGCGCCCAGGACAGCGACGGCGACAGCACCTCGGCGGCGCACGCCACCACCGTGGACGTCGAGCCGGAGCCGGTCTTCGCCGACCGCAGCATCAGTCCCGCCGCGCTGGACGTGGAGCACACGCACGTCACGCTCAGCGGCCGTATCTCGCTCTTCGACCCGATCACCGGCGACACCTCGCCGCTGGCCGGCCAGACGCTGAGTGTGGTGGCCGAGTACGCCTACAGCGCCGTCACCGCCGCCGACGGCAGTTACGCGATCGACGTGGCACCGAAGTTGAACGGCGACAACGCCACGTCCGTGCCGGTCTCCCTCTCGTTCTGGATCGCCAACCCCGACGGCACGAACACCTATGTGCTCGTTGACAGCAAGACCCTGCCGGTCGTGGTCAGCCCGAGCCGGATCCGGCTGGACCACTCCAGCGTCCAGATCAAGTTCGGCGCCAAGGCGTCCTCGTCCGGTGTCGTGGAGTATCTGTACGACGGCACCTGGCGCCCGGCCAAGGGCGTCGCGCTCGACATGGGTTACTACGCCACGACGACCAGCGGTGCCGGCGGGCGTTTCACGCTCACCGACCCGTACATCCCGTACGACGACACCACGTTCACGGTCGAGACCAGCTCCGACAGCTACCTGGCCGACCCGTATCTGACCGCCTCGCACGCGCAGTTCAAGGTCGACGTCATCAACAAGACGAGCATCTGCTTCTGTTCGAGCTGGATCGACGAGTACTCCGACCTGCACATCCAGGGCAGCATGACCGCCAGCAACGGCAAGGTGCCGCCGAACCGGAAGCTGTACCTCCAGCAGTCGGCCGACGGCAAGACCGGCTGGAAGTCGCTCGGCTGGTTCACCACGAAGTCCGACGGCACCTTCAACCTCGACGGGTACGTGGCCGTGCCGAAGGGTTACTGGCGGCTGTACTCGGCGGGTTCCTCGGACTACCAGCCCGGTTACTCCAACTCCGTGCACTTCAACCGCACCGCCACCAGGATCGCCGGCTTCAACGCCGGTCCCGAGCCGGTGCGCAAGGGCCACACCGTGACCACCACCGGCACCTTGCAGAGGCTGAGCGGCACGAAGTGGGTGGCGTTCGGCAAGCAGCGTGTCTACATCCTCTTCCAGGCCAAGGGCAAGAAGTCCTGGACGCAGTTGGGATCCGTCAAGGCCGACTCGCACGGTCACTTCACCGCCCGCTTCACCGCGAGGCAAGACGGCACCTGGGTCGGGGTCTACCTCGCGTCCGGCTCCTACGTGGACGCCGAGAGCTACCACGACTACGTGGACGTGCGCTGAGCAGTCTTCTCTGACGACCACCAAGGGCGCCCCGCGAACCTCCGGGGCGCCCTTCGCCATTGCCGCCGCTCGGCTGCACGCGCCACCGCTGGTGTCAGTGCCGCGCCCTGCGGTGGAGCCGACGCGCACGCGGACAGGGCGAGGTCGGCAAGCCCGCGTTCGTCGTCGTGACCAGGTCGCCGCCGCAGTCGGTGCGGCTCACCGGCCTCGACTGGACGTTCGTCACCACCGGTCTGCACGACGCCGTCACCTCCGCGCGTGAGCGCGCCGAGGCGGCGTCGTCGGGCAGTGGCAAGGACCTCGACGTCATCCTCATGGGCGGCGGCGCCACGATCGGCTCGGCTCTCGACGCCGGCCTGGCCGACGTGCTGTCCCTGAACCTCGCGCCCGTCGTGCTGGGCACCGGGACACCCCTGTTCAACGGAGCGGCGTCACGCGCACTGGTACAACGGACCACGACCTCCACGTCGACCGCGACGCACCTGACCTACGACGTCCTCTGACGACGTCGCCGCGGCCTTCGGCGATCCCACCGTGGCCCTCACCTCGGCTACGTTCCGCTTCTGCCGCCTCGGCTCTGGTACGGGCTGGTCAGGGCCTTGCCGACGGTGCCGGCCGACGTGTCGTGAGACTCAGCGAGTGGTGCACCGGACGGGCCCGTCGTCCTTCGCCGCTGGTTCAGGCGGTGCCGCTCGGTGGTCCAGGCCATGAGAGCGAGCGCGGAGGCCGCCGAGATCGCGCCGCCGAGGATCAGGGCGGAGCGGGGGCCGAGGGCGTCGGAGACGACGCCGACGAGGGGGGCGCCGACGGGGGTGCCGCCCAGGAGCACGAGGAAGTAGACGGACAGGACACGCCCACGCAGGTGCGGATCGACGTGCAGCTGCGTCAGGGCGTTGGCGGTCGTGGTGACGGTCACCGCGGCGAAGCCGACGGGGACCAGCAGTGCCATGAACGCGCCGTAGCCGGGCATCAGGCCCAGCGCGGCCTCCAGTACGCCGAAGGCGATCGTGGCCGTGCTCAGACGTCGTGCGGTGGGCGGTTGCCTCCCGTTGGCCGCGAGGAGCGCGCCGACGAGGCTGCCCGCCGCATAGGCGGCGGAGAGGCAGCCGAAGGCCGCCGCGCCGGAGTGGAAGACGGTGATGGCGACGAGGGAGATGGTGACCTGGAAGTTGAGCCCGAAGGTGCCGACGAAGGCGATGAGCGTGATCGGCAGGAGCAGTTCCGGGGTGGTGGCGATGTGGCGGAAGGCGTCGGTCAGGCGCTTGTCACCGGGGTGGCGTCGGCCGCGGGGCCCGAGTTCACCGGACGGAATCGTGATCAGCCCGTACAGGACTGCCAGGTAGGAGACCGCGTTGATCAGGAACACCGGGCCGGTACCGGCAGCGGCCACGGTCAGGCCCGCGGCGGCGGGTCCCAGGATGCGGGCGACGTTGAACTGGGCGGAGTTCAGGCTGACCGCTGCGGCCACCTGCTCGCGGGCGACCAGTTCCGGTATGAGGGCGTTGCGGGCGGGGCTGTCCACAGCGGTGGCGGTGCCGAGGGCCACGGCCAGGGCGTAGACGGACGGCAGGCTCACCGTGCCGGTGACGGTCAGGACGCCGAGCAGCAGGGACTGGGCCGCCATGCATGTCTGGGTGATCAGCAGGAGCCGGCGTCCGGGCCAGCGGTCGGCGAGGGCTCCCCCGGTGAGACCGAACAGGGTCTGGGGCAGGAACTGCAGTGCGGTCACGATGCCGACCGCACTGCCGCGGTTGTCGGTGAGCTGAAGGACCAGTAGGTCCTGAGCCGCTCGCTGCATCCAGGTGCCGATGTTGGAGGTCAGTTGGCCGAGCAGGTAACGGCGGAAGGCGCGGGCGGTGAGGGTGGCGAGGACCGGACCGTGCTCTCTGCCGCGTGATGGGCGACGCTGCGGGCTCATGCCGGTCGGCCCGCGTACGTGTCCGTGACGGGCGCGTCCAGGTCGTCGATGTGGTGGAAGGTCGGGTGGGGGTGCATGAGGAACGCGTGGTGGGAGATGTTCCACGCGTACGCACCGGCCATGGCGAACGCGATCCGGTCGCCGATCCGTAGCCGGTCGACCATGACGCGGCGGGCCAGGACGTCCTTGGGCGTGCAGAGTTGCCCGACCAGTGTCACCGGTTCGCCGCGGACCTCTGGCCGGTCCCAGGAGTGGTGCCAGGTCTGGTCGGGGACGACCTCGAAGGGCTGGTCGTGCTGTTTCGCGGCCGGGGTGCGCAGGTGGTGGGTTCCGCCGCGCAGGACGGCGAACGCCTGGCTGCGGCTGCGTTTGATGTCCAGGACCTGGGTGACGTACCAGCCGCAGTAGGCCGTGACCGAGCGGCCCGGTTCGATCCGCAGCGTGACGCGGGGGTGGCGCTCCAGCGTCCGGCACAGCCCGACACCGAACCCGGCCCAGTCGAAGAGCTCGTGGGGACGGCCGTAGTCGACGCCCATCCCGCCGCCGATGTTGACCTCGGCGAGGGCGGTCCCCTGTTGCTGCGCCCAGCGGTCCGCCCAGCCCATGACCTGGGCGACGAGGGCCAGGTGAGCGCGCGCGTCGAGGCCGCTGGCCACGTGGACGTGCAGCCCGCGCAGCCGGATACGGCCGTCGGCCGTGATGATCTCCAGGCATCGGTCCAGCTGACCGGGGTCCAGGCCGAAGGGGCTGGGGCAGCCGCCCATGACCAGTGCGACCGAACGGAGCATCACCGGCACGTTGACGCGCAGCAGCACGTCGACCGTGCGGTCGCCCAGCACGGTCGTGAGCGTGCGCAGTTCGTGTTCGCTCTCGACATGCAGGCGCTCCACGCCCGCGTCCAGGGCCTCGGCCAGTTCCGCCGGGGTCTTGCCGGGGCCGCCGAAGTCGATCCGCGCTTCGGGAAGGAGGCCGCGGACATGGCGGATCTCGCCGCCGGAGGCGACCTCGAACCCGTCGACGTGCTCGGCGAGGGTCTGCAGCAGGCGGGGGTCGGAGTTGGCCTTGGCCGCATACAGCAGTTCGACGCGGTGGGGCAGCGCCGCCCGGATGGCTCGGACGTGTGCGCGCAGACCGGGCAGGTCGTAGAGGTAGGCGGGCAGGTCCTCGTCGGCCAACTGGCGGACGTGGTGCAGAAGTGCGGGCCTCACGGCATCACCGCGCGGGGGAAGTCCGCGCCGAGCGGGCTGGGCAGGGGGACGTAGCGGGCGTGCCGGTCGGCCTGGCGGGCCCAGCGCAGCAGGAGGTTGGCCTTGGCGGGCAGTGGGACACCGGAGAGCAGGGCACGCAGGCGGGGCGGTTCACCGGCGGTGCGGGCGTACGCGTCGACGCGGTCACGGACCAGGCCCCACAGCGCGGGTTCCAGCGCCGGCCGAAGGTCGGCCAGGGCGCCGAGCACCTCGGCGGCGTGGTTGACCAGCAGGCAGTACGCGACCCGGTTCCAGCCGCGCTCGGCGTCGTAGGTCAAGGGCCCGCGGACGTCCTCCGGCAGGGTGGACAGGAAACGCTCATGGTGACGGGACAGGAGCTTGGTGCCCTCCAGGTCGCGGAACAGCATCTGCGCGGGCATGCCGTCCGAGGTCACGCCGACGACGACGTTCTGCAGGTGGGGTTCCAGGACGATGCCGTGTTCGAAGTACGCGGCCAGCACGGGTGGCAGCAGCAGTCCGAGATACGCCTCCCACCAGGCCAGGAGGTCGCCGTCGCCCCGGGCCAGCAGGTGGGAGACGTGGGCCTGGCTGGTGGGGTACTCGTCCGCGATCGCGGCGGCGAGCAGGGGGGTCACGCCCGGACGGAGGTGGGGCCGCAGGCCGGAGCGGACGATGACGCCGAACCCCTCGATCAGGTCGGTGTCGCCGTCGGCGGCGAGTGTGCGGTAGCCGGGCTCGGCGAGCAGCGCGCAGCCGGGGAAGCGGCCGGCGAGCCGGGCCATGACGGGCTGGACCAGCCGGTTCAGGGCGACCGCACCCGACAGTTCGTAACCGGCGTTCTTGCGGAGGCAGTTGGTGATGCGGACGTTCAGGCTGAACTTCAGGAAGGTGTCCGCGTCCGGCTGGTAGAGCGTACGCACGGACGCGGTGGGCACCCATTCGGGCCCGCTGTCACCGGCATCCACGACGGCGCCTGCTGCCATCGCCGCTCGCAGCCCCTCGTGGCCGCGCAGCAACCGGAACTGCCAGGGGTGGACGGGGAGCGTCACGTATCCCGGGTCGGCCGACGGGCAGAGCCTGTCCAGCTCGCCCGACTCGCCCTCTTCCCGTACGAGTTCGCGGCGTACGGCCAGGTGGCGCAGGCGGATGCGGGCTCCGGCCTCCGGTCCGTACGCCAGCCAGTCCGCTGTGTCCCCGCTGCGGGCCTTGGGCGTGGGGTGGAAGCGGTGTCCGAACACCAGCGCCTGCTCCGAAGCCGGATAGAGGTCCGGACAGAGATCCGGTCCCGGTGCCGGACGGGCCCGATGGTCCAGGGCGGCGCGGTGTTCCAAGGTGGTGCGGATGGTCGCGTGGCTGTCGGCGACCTGGTCCTGGAACTCCTCGTTGGCCGTGCCGGTGCGCAGTTCCAGTTCCTCCTGGACGTAGCCGGCCAGTTCCCGCCAGTCCACAGTGACCCATGCGGCGTCGTGGAGTCTTTGGACGGGGCCCTGGAAGCGGTGGGCACCGATCATCGAGACCCGGCGAAGCCGGGCCCGCAGCAGAAGGTCCAGGTGGGGCAGGCGCAGCAGGAGGTGGTCGTGGTCGACGGTCACCTGGTGCTCGGGGGCGGACACCTCGCGGACGAGGCAGTTGAGCAGGGTGTGGGCGGTGACGGCGTCGGCGGTCGCGTTCGGCAGGCCGGTCTGTGCCGCGGTTGTGGCGGCGGGCGCGATGGCGGAGGTGGTCATGGGGTGCTCCAGTGCGTCAGAGGTGGCGGTACCGGCTGAGGGGATTGGGGATGGGGACCCACTGGGCCTTGCCGGGTTCCTCGGCCAGACGCATCGCGATGGTGGCCTTCAACGGCAGGGTGTCGCCGAAGAAGACGGCCTCGTCCCCGTGGTCCGGCAGTTCGGCGTATGCACGGCGGCCGGCGTCGGCCACCGTCTCCCACAGCGTCCCGGGGTCGATGGCGCGGGTGCGGGAGAGGACGTCGACCAGCTCGCTGAAGACCCCGCTGAGAAGCGCGCCGAACAGTTTGGTGCGCAGCGCGTCCATGTCGTCGCCTGCCCTGGTGCCGGCCAGGGGTGGCAGGGTGCCCCCCCAGGCGGCCAGCCTGCGCGGGCTGATCCGGACCCCGTCCAGGTCCCGGTAGAGCACGCGTACCGGCTTCCCGTCCCGCAGGACGACCAGGGTGTTCTGGCCGTGGGCCTCCAGCGCGACCCCCATGGACAGCAGGGTCAACGCGGGCGGCAGTACCAGCGTGGCGAAGTCCCGCAGCCAGCGCACCGGATCACCCGCCACGACAGCGGCGCCGGTCGCGTGCACCGCCGTCAGTGGGACGGCGATCCCACCCTCGCCGAGGTGGGAGTCGGTGGACTCCCTGAGCATCGCGGCCAGGCTGTCGGAGGCTCGCCCGCCCACCCGGACCGCGCCGCCGCCCAGCTCCCGGAGCACCCGCAGGCTCTCACCGAACCCGGCTTTGTCGACGACTGCCGCGACCAGGTCCGACAGGGCCGGTCCGTCGGCCACCTCCGCCGGTGAGATGGTCCTCCGGTAGTTGGTGACCTGCACGTCCAGGGCGGTCTTGATGTGGTGGCCGGGCAGATCGGCCACCGGTGCGAGCGTACGCAGCGACAGCAGCGGCCGGGCAGGGATCGTCCGCCCCGTCACGGCGAGGTCGCGATGGGCCGCCAGCACGTGGTCCCGCTGCCAGGGGTGGACCGGGACCAGGAACGTGTCGCCGTCCCGCAGTTCCGCAGGCCATGTGCCCGCGCCCTGCCAGCGTTCGGCCGGGACGGCCAGCAGGGCCAGCTCGATCAGCGGGTGGTGCTCGGGCGCGTAGGCCAGGACCTCGGCGACGGACATGCCGGAACGGGTACGGCAGCACGGGTGCTGCGGATGGCCGTCGACCACCGCCTGCTCCGCATCGGCCGAATCACGCAACCGGCCCGGCCTCCCGGGATTCGCGGCGCGGGCCAGGGCGAGGTTGACGACACTGTTGTCCAGTTCGGCGGCGAGGCGACGCACCGCCGAGCCGGACTGCCCCAGCAGGGCGAGGAGTTGCGCCGGTCCGCGAACCGGCCCCGCGGGTCCCGACACGGTGAAGTCCCCGGGCGCCCGGGCGAACCGCTGGGCGCACACATCGGGCGCCGCGAGCCGGTCACCGTTCCGCAGCGTCACCACCAGTGCGTCCGCCTCACGCCGCCGGGTCCGCACGCCGGGCAGCGGCTCCCGCGCGAGGGCGCCCCACAGCCGCGCCAGGACGGTGGCCCGGGCCCCGGGTAAGGCCGCCGCGAACGGCTCGACCAGATCCGGGCGCACCCGCCGCAGTTCGTCGACCGTCCTCCCGGGCATCGCATCCCCCCTTCCCGGCGGGAAGGAGGGACTCATGGACGTGTCGGGGGTACCTGAGGGCATGGCGGATTCCCGGAAGTCGAGTGGTTTCTCCAGTACGCGGCGCACCTGACTCAGACCGCACGTCGGACACTAGGGGAAGGCGGGTAAGCGTCGATCAAGCAGGAATGCAGGTGATTCTCAGGAATTCCGCGGCGAATACCACGAAGCTCCAGAGAATCCGGGTCGCACACGAGTCTTGCCGTGACCCTGCGACGGCCGCACAAACACTTGCGCACAGTGCGGAGCGGCTACGCCTGCAACACGGAAACCCGCAGGTCATGCACTGCTCGCATCCGCCCACGAAAAGGCAATGACACAGAGTCGAGGCGATCACGACGTCCTGTTTCCTGACCATCTCCTGGCCACAAGCTGGCAACACGTTGGATGTCCCGGCACACCCCTCGCCCGCGCGGCCGCCATCCGGCTGAATTCCTCGTCGGCCGGCCGACGGCCCGGCGCGTTCCGCCGTCATACGAGGAACCCGAAGGGTCACTGATACGAGGGAACAGCGCGGCGGTTGCACAACGCGACACGGCTGCTGTTTGTGAGCCTGTCGGCATGCATCTGCTGCTGATCGAGGACGACGACCGGGTGGCCGGGCCCCTGCTGGAGGGACTGGGCCGTTTCGGGTTCACCGTGGAACACGCGAGAACTGGTGCCGACGGCCTGTCCGCCGCGGAGCCGGCGATGGTGCTCCTGGACCTGGGGCTCCCCGACATGGACGGCATCGACGTCTGCCGGGAACTGCGGGCCCGCTCCTCGGTCCCGATCATCATGATCACCGCCCGGGACTCCGAGACAGACCGGGTGCTCGGTCTGGAACTGGGCGCGGACGACTACGTGTCGAAGCCGTTCGGGGTCCGGGAGCTGGTGGCTCGGATCCGGGCCGTGGCCCGACGGACCCGGGCCGTGCCCGGCGACGCGGTGGATCCGGCCACGGCAGCCTCCGACGGCCGGGTCCTGGCTTCCGCGTCCGGCGCCCAGCGGATCGGTCCCCTCAGCGTCGACCGGCGAACCCGCCAGGTCCGCGTGGCCCAGGTGCCGATCGCCCTGGCTCCCAAGGAGTTCTCCCTGCTCGTCTGCCTCGCCGAGGATCCCGGAGCCGTCTTCTCCCGCCAGCAGATCCTCGACACGGTGTGGGAGCCGGACTATTTCGGTCCCACGAAGACCCTCGATGTGCACATCGCCGCCCTGCGCCGCAAACTCGGTGATCCCTCCTGGATCGAGAACATCCGCGGCATCGGGTTCCGTCTTGTTCCGCCCGCAGGCGCCGACCCGACCCCGGACACCCCGGATCAGGCCCGCAGAGCCGCCCGATGACCCGCCGTCTGCTGCTCAGCTACCTCAGCCTCATGGCACTCGTCCTGCTGGCCCTGGAAGTTCCCTTCGGTTTCGTCTATGCCCGCAACGAGCTGAACCGCTTCTCCCACACCGCGGAGCTGGGCGCGGTCACGCTCGCCTCCGTGTGCGAGGAGAAGCTCGAACACGGGCGGGCGTCGGACCTGCCGGAATTCGCCCGCGACTACGCTCGGCGCACCGGCAGCAGTGTGGTGATCACCGACCGAGGCGGCACGGTCCTCACCGACTCCGCCGGCGTCACCGCGGTGGGCAAGGACCTCTCCTCCCAGCCGGACATCGCCACCGCCCTCCGCGACCGGCCCGCCACCGGCATCCGCGACGATCTCGTCCCGGGCGTCAAGGTCCTGTTCGCGACCGTGCCGGGCGGGTCCGGCGACACCGCCCCGTGCGTCGTTCGAACCCTCTACCCGCTGACCCCGATCGCCGAGAAGGTCCATGCCACCTGGGCCGCACTCGGTGTCGTCGGCCTGGGCGTGCTGGCGGTGGTCGCGCTGATCGGCTTCGCGCTCGCCCGCTGGATCACGCGCCCGCTCCGGGCTCTGGAACGCGCCACGGCGCAGCTCGCCGACGGCCGCCTGACCGACCCTCCGGCCACCGACCGCGGCCCGCCCGAACTGCGCCGGGTGACGGCCTCGTTCACCCGCACGGCAACCCGGCTCCAGCACCTGCTCCACACCCAGCAGGCCTTCGCCTCCGAGGCGTCGCACCAGCTCAAAACCCCCCTGACCTCCCTGCGCCTGCGTCTGGAGAACTTCGAACCCCACCTCGCCGCCTGCGCGCAGGACAGTCTCGGCGACGCGATCGACGAAGTCGCCCGCCTCAGCCGCATGGTCCAGGGGCTGCTCGCCCTGGCCCGGCTGGAGAACTCGGCGATCACCCCGGAGATCGTGGACCTCGACGCCGTCGTCGCGGACCGCGCGGCCATCTGGACCGCGTTCGCCGGCGATCAGCGGGTCGGCATCGCGGTGGCCGGTACGAAGGTCGGCCAGGTGTGGACGGTCGCGGGCGCACTCGAACAGATCCTCGACAATCTGCTGTCGAACGCGCTGTGCGTCTCCCCGCCCGGCACCACGATCACCCTGACGACCACCACCGCGACGGCAGCCGACGGCTGCACGGTCGAGCTGCATGTGATCGACCAGGGCCCGGGTATGACCGAAACTGACCGGCAGCGGGCCTTCGACCGCTTCTGGCGTGCCGCTGACGCCCACCACGACGGCACCGGCCTGGGCCTTTCCATGGTTCAGCGGCTCACCGAGGCGAGCGGTGGGGACGTCTCCTTGAACGCGGCGCCGGGCGGCGGCCTGGACGCGGTCGTCAGGCTGCGGCCGGCGTCGGCGGTCCGCGCTCGCCCTCACCTCACGGCCCATCGCAAGATTCCGCCACTGCGTAACAGCGGCGCGGCAGGCGACCGGCCGAACGCCGGGACCGTCTCGGGTGGAGACCCATGACCGTGCCGGGCTCACGGGCTCCGTCGGCGCTGTTCCCGGCGCCCGTCACCTGCTTCGGCGACGGCCGCCGTGAGGCGTCGCGATCCGCCTCACGTGACGCCGTGCTCGTGCAGGGGGCCGACCTGCCAGCCGTGTGCCTGGCAGGTGTCGAGGATGCGGGGCAGGGCCGCGAGGGTGGTGCGCCAGGAGCCGGTGGCGGAGGTGCAGTCGGAGTCGTGCAGCAGGATGGTGCCGCCGCCGCGGAGGTCGCGCAGGACGGTCTCCTGGACGGACCGGGGGGTGGCCCGGCGGCGCCAGTCCTCGCCCCAGCAGGTCCACAGCACGGGGGTCAGACCGAGGCGGCGACAGGCGAGATGGGCGGCGGTGGTCATCACCCCGTACGGCGGCCGGAAGAGCGTCGGGGGCCTGCCGGTGGCGTCGGCCACGGCGTCGCGGGCGCGGGCGAGGTCGTCGTAGGTGGCGCGGGGCCCGCGGAGCAGCAGGGGGCGGTGGTGCCAGCCGTGGACGGCGATCTCGTGCCCGGCGGCGGCCATCTCCTTCGCCAGCCCGGGTGAGCGGACCAGCATCGAGCCGAGCAGGAAGAAGGTGGCACGCACCCCTCGCGCGTCCAGCAGGGCGAGGAAACGCGGGGTCGAGAGGTGGTCGGGGCCGTCGTCGAAAGTGAGGGCGACGTGGTCCGCCGGGCCCTGCCCGGCCAGCCGGGGCATGGCCCTGTTGCGCAGCGGCCCGAACGTGGAGATCACGGGTGCGGCGTTCAGGGCGGCCAGCGCGGGCAGCGCCGCGGCCGAGGCGAGCGCGGTGGCACGGGCGAGACGGGCCGGGGTCATCGTCCGTCTCCGTCCAGGTAGTGGGCTACGGCGGTGAAGCGGGCGGGCGTCTCGCTGTAGGCGTAGGCGAGCGGGGTGGCGACGCCCAGCGAGACCGTGGCCGCCACGGTGGCGGCCGTCAGGGCGATCCGCCGCCCGCCCCGCAGGCGCGTCGGCGCGGGCCGCGCGGTCGGCGTGGGACGGTGCCCGGTTCTGGCGGCGATGGCGGGCACCGGCCCCGGGGCCGAGCGGTGCAGTTCCAGCCCCACCGCGCGCTGGGTCCGGCCGCGCGGTCCGTGCAGGAGCTCGGCCAGCACCGGGCCGAGCTCCGCCGGGTCGCGTATCCAGGCCGCCAGGCCCGCCTCCTCCAGGGCGGCGGCGTTGGTCTGGCCGTGGCCGGGGATGCAGCGGTAGCTGGCCACCGGCAGCCCGGCGGCGAACGCCTCCAGCGAGGTCAGACCCCCGGCGTTCTGCACCAGGACGTCGCAGGCGTGCATCAGGCCGGGCATGTCCTCCACCCAGCCGAAGGCGTGCTCGATGCCGTCCTGGCGCAGCTGCTCCGCGAGGGCCTGGTTGCGTCCGCACACCACCACCGGCACCGCCACCCCGGTCTGCCGTATCTCGGCGGCGGCGCGCCGCACCGGGCCGACTCCCCACGAGCCGGCCACCAGCAGGGCCAGCGGCGCGCCGGCAGGCAGGCCGAACCGCTCGCGGGCGGCGGCCCGTTGCCCGGTGCGGGGCGGGGTGAAGCGCGGATGGGTGACAGGGCCGACGACGGTGACGGCGGCGGCCCCCTGGGCGTGTGCCTGCGCCGCCGGCACCGGGTGCACGGCCAGGTGTGCGTCGATGCCGGGCGCCACCCACAGGGTGTGGACGGAGAAGTCGGTCAGGTAGGTGAAGGCCGGAACCGTCAGCAGGCCGCGCCGGCGCAGCGCGCCAAGGACCTGACCGGCCCCGGGGTAGGTCGAGACGACCGCGCAGGTGTCCGGCGCGAGCGACCGCAGCATGCGCTGCTCGGCGGCGCGGAACAGGGCCCGCCACACCACGCCGGGGCGTGCCGCCCGGTCGGTGGCCGCATACAGGCGCTGATAGCCCTCCGGTGCCCAGGTCAGCATGCGGTGGTAGGCACCGCACAGCAGCCGGCCCGCACAGGCGGGCAGCAGGTCGAGGAAGTCGTGCCGGTCCACCAGGAACCCCTGATCGGCCAGCCTGTCGGCCAGTCCTGCGGCGGCGCCGTCGTGGCCCGCGCCGACGCCGGCGGAGATGATCGCGATCCGCCCGGCGGACGGGCTCTGCGGCGGTGCGGTGGACAGGGCGGCCACCTGCTCCGGCACCAGGTCGTCACGGTGGGGCACGGCCGATCAGCCTCCTGACGGGATACGGGGCACGGCCGGGCGTGCTCCGGGCCGGACGGCGCCGCGGGCAGGCCAGAGCCGCGCGGATGCGCGCACTCGGGCCACGACTCGACCGCGGTGGCGCCGTGAGGTGAAGCTACTACATGATGTAGAACTTAGGGAATGGCAATCCCGGCAGGGGGCCCGGACACCGTTCCGGCACCGGCATCCCGGGGCGAATGCCGGTCAAGCTACTACAAGAAGTAGAAGACAGTGGTGGAGAACCGAGGGGAGGGGCCCGCCGATGGCAGCAGGTCTCACGACCATGGCAGGAGCGCTGGATCCGCAGTCCATGCTGACGGCGTTCGGCGCCTGGGCCGTACTGGCCGTGGTCTTCGCCGAGACCGCCCTGCCCGCCGTGGGTGTCTTCCTGCCCGGCGACACACTGCTCCTGCCCGCCGGACTGGCGTGCTCGCTCAGCACACTCGGTGCGGCCCGGCTGTCCCTGCCCCTGGTGCTGGTGTGCGCGGGCGCGGGTTCGCTCGCCGGCGCGCAGACCGGTTTCTGGCTCGGGCGGCGCGGCGGCCGGTCGACGCGGCTGCGCCGGCCGGGGAGCCGGGCCGAGGCCCGGATGCGGCGGGCCGAGGTGCTGTTCACCCGCTACGGGCCGCGGCGGGCGGTGCTGCTGGGGCGTTTCGTGCCGGTGGTGCGCACACTGGTCCATCCGGCGGCCGGGCTGCTGGGCATGCCGACGGCCTCCTTCACCCTGTGGCAGTCCGTGGCCGGACTCGCCTGGTCGCAGTCGCTGGTGCTCGCCGGTTACGTCCTCGGCGAGAGCGGGCGGCACGGAGTGGCGTACCTGGCCCCCGCCGTCGTCGCGGTCGTCGCCGCCGGGTTGCTGCCTCCCGCCGTCGAGTGGCTCCGCACCCGCCGGGCCGGCCGCACCCCGGCCGGAACGTCCCCTGACGCGCCTGCGGCGGACGCGCGGACCACCTTCCCGCCGAACCGCGGGCGGGCAAGGCGCCGGTGACCGTCGGCGGCCGGGCCGAGCGGTGACCGCACCGCGACACCGCGAGTAGGCAACAGAGGCCGCGTCCGCCGCGGAATCGCCGCCGCGCCCTTCACCGGCCGCCCGGGCCGAGCTCGATCGCCCCCGCACCGCCCCGCTCAGGCGCCGCCCCACCACACTGTCCGGCCGCCCGGGCCGAGCTCGATCGCCCCCGCACCGCCCCGCTCAGGCGCCGCCCCACCACACTGTCCGGGCGCAGCGTCGACGCTTCCCGCGCGCCGCCCGTCAGGACAAACGCCGATCCGGCACACACGGTGGGGCAGCACCCCCACGGCTCGGCACCTACAAGATGTAGTAGATTTGCCGTGCGATCACCCTGGCGTCACCGCAGGGACACCAGCACGCAACGCACGGACACCGGCCGCGTGGCCGGTGCGGGCCCCGACGCCGTCGCCCCGTGCTCATCCGGTACGCGTTCGACGTACTCAGACGGAAGGACGTCTCGCTATGACCGCGGCCGCCACCGCGCAACTGGCCTTCGACGGATCCGGTGTCGACGGCTCGTGGTTCACCTCGGTCACCGACTTCGCCCGTGACACCAAGTGGCTCAACACCCCGATGGAGCTGTGGACCAACCTCGGCCTCGGGGTCTTCGCGATCCTCATGGTCATGGGCTGGTGGTCCGCGCGGCGCCGCGGCGCACAGGCGATGACGCTGGCGCTGGCCGCGCCGGTCGCCGTGCTGACCGCCTTCGCCGCCGCCGAGGTCGTCAAGAAGATCGTGGCCGAGGTACGGCCCTGCCGGTCGATGCCCCACGCCTACCTCGTCGACAGCTGCCCCGCGCCCTCCGATTACGCGTTCCCCAGCGGGCACGCCACCGTGGCCGCGGCGACCGTGGCGGCGCTGTTTCTCCTCGACCGCCGCCTGACCGCCGTCGCCGCCGCGTTCGCCGTGCTGGAGGGCTTCAGCCGCGTCTACGTCGGCGCCCACTACCCGCACGACGTCCTCGGCTCCGCCGTCCTCGCCCTCCCGGTCGCCTTCCTCGTCAGCCTGGCGCTGCGCCGCTGGGCCACCCCGCTCGTCGGCCACCTGGGCCAAGGGGCGCTGCGTCCGTTGCTGACGGCGGAACCCGCCATCGTCACGCGGCCCGCCCGGCAGGCCGCGTCGACAGGTGATCCGCGATGACCCACCACGCCTGAAGGAGGGGCCCGGGCGCCGGATCGTCGGCAGCCGGCCTCACAGCATCTTGCGCCGTGCCAGAAGGACCGGCACCAGAAGTGATCAGAAGTGCTGTTCTCCGGGGTCCGGGCGGTCATGGCCGACGCAGCAGGCGTCCGGCCCGTGCCCATGGTCGTCGTCCTGGCCGGTCGGCGCAGCGGTGGCGGTGTCAGCGTGTGCCGCGCACAGTGCCCACTGCGCGCTGTCCAGCATCCGGTCGCTGTCGGAGGCGGCGTTGGCCAGGCTCGCGCAGCAGATCGCGAGCAACAGGCCGCCCGCCAGCAGGGGCAGGCTGCGCCGGGTGGGCGGCGGGGCCAGCAGGGCCCGTACCCGCTGGGGTACCGCCCCGCCGGTCACGGCCAGCGCGGCGGAACGGGGTGCGCCGGCGGATGCCAGGGCCGCACGGCCCACGGCGTGGGCGACGACCGTGCGGTCACCGACCCGTTCGGCGGCCTCCTCGTCGGCCCAGCGTTCCAGGACGAAGTTGCCCGCGACGGCCACGGGCCTCAGCAACGGGTTCAGAGCGGCGGTGAGCCGCCACACGCTCTGGAAGACGTGGTGACGGCCGCGCAGATGGGCCCGCTCATGGGCGAGCAGGGCCTCGCGCTCGGCGGCGCCGAGACAGCGCAGCATCCCCCGGGAGACCACGATCCGTCCCGGCGCCCCGGGCAGTGCGAAGGCCCGTGGGACGGCGTCGTCGAGGACGGCCAGCTCCGTCCGCCCGGGCAGTTCGGCGCACTCCCGCCGGGCCTGTACCAGGTGGCGCCCCTGCCGGACGGCGGCCACACCGAGCGCGGCGACGCCCACGGCGAGCACCAGGGTGCTGACCGCCGCGACGGTGGCATAGACCGGGTCCTCGGAGCGCAGCGCGGACGCGGACCACCGGCCCTCCGCCGCGATCTGCGGAATCTGCGCCACGCCGGTGAAGGCCAGCAGGGCGAGTGACCCCGCCCATCCGGCCGCCGTCACCAGCGCGGCGCAGGCCAGCGCCCAGGCGGCCGGGCGCGGCGGCAGCCGACGGGCCACGGGGGGCGCGAGGACGGCGAGCGCCACCGAGACGAGAAACGGGATGTAGACGCTGATCAGCACCGGCTCACCGCTTCCCGCGTGGGCGCGGGCTCTCGGGGGGTGTGTCGCCGTGCCCGGAGAGCAGCTGGTGCAGCAGGTGCTCGTCCTGCGCGGACAGCTCCGAGACGAAACGGGCCAGCACCGCCTCGCGGTCGGACCCGCCCTGCAGCAGGGAGTGCATGCGCTGGGCGGTGTGCGACGCCTCGTCACGGGCCGGCTCGTAGGCGTAGCCACGGCCCTCGCGGTGCCGTACCAGCATGCCCTTGTCGTGCAGCCGGGACAGGATCGTCAGGACGGTCGTGTAGGCGAGGTCGCCGGGCAGCCGTTCCCGGACGTCCCGCGCGGTCAGCGGGCCGTCGGCGGCCCAGAGCGCGGCGAGCACATCGCTCTCCAGTTCGCCGCGCGCCCGCCTGCCGGATGCCTCGTGCGCTTCCGTTTCCTCGTCTCCCCGGCCTGTCACCGCACCGTCCGCCTTCCCTCGCCGTCGGTGCGGACAGGCTACCCGCTCACCTCCTACTTGTCGTAGGACGTGTCCTTGCGGGAGACCGCCAGGTAGCCGACGAAGCAGGCGATGGCGAGCGTCCATGCGGCGGTGACCGGTCCGAGGCCGAATCCGAGTCCGCCGCGGGCGTGCCCGAGTGCCATCCAGTCGGCGAGGGAGGCGCCGAGGGGGCGCGTGATGACGTAGGCCGTCCAGAAGGCGGGTACCGCGGCCAGGGCGCCGAAGCGATGGGCGAGCGCGGGCAGGCAGATCGCGACGGCGAAGAGGACGACCGACCCGAGGTAGCCGAATCCGGCGGTCGCGGTGAGGTCGCCGGCGGCGGTGCCGAGGGCGAAGGTGGCCAGGACGGCCGCCCAGTAGAAGAGCTCGCGGCTGCGGGTGGTGATGCTGTGGATGGACAGGGTCCGCTCGACGGCGTACCAGAGGGCGAACACCGCGGCCAGCGCGACGAGGAAGAGCGGCGTGGACACGGTGTAGGGCACGCCGAGGCCGACGTGCAGCACGTCGGCTGCCATCGTGCCGAAGACGCTGACCATGACGACGGCGGTCCAGTAGATCCAGGCGACGTACCGGCGGACGGTGAACTGCACGGCCAGGGAGGCCACCAGGGCGAGTGCGCCGAGCCCGACGGCCGGTATCGGGCCGAGGACCTTGGCCAGCAGGTCCGACGCGGTCTCGCCCATCCCGGTGGTGAGCACCTTGATGATCCAGAAGTAGGCGGTGACTTCGGGCACCTTGTTCGCCATGGTGCGCAGGGGGGCCAGGGGCCGGTCGTCGAGGAGACGCTCTGTGGTCATGGTCCGCACGATGACATGGCCATATCCCGGTGCCCCCGGCGCCTTTGCCGTCGCTTGGGGACTTCTGGTGCATGAATTTCACCGCCGGGCGGCGAACCTGACCACAACCTGAACGCCTCGTCGAAGTCCCTGGTCAAGACGGTCAAGAGGGTGATATGGACGGCACGCCCGCTGTCGTGATCGTCATCGGGGTGCCGGTGACCGCGATGAGAGACGTCCGTGACCGCACCGCACGGAAGCCGCCCAGGGGTGTGACGACGCAGTCGGCGGAGGCGTGCGGGGCGAGGGTGACGGGGCCGGCCGTGACGGTCCACCAGCCGGAGGCGTGGTGCGCGGGCCTCGGACCGCCGCTCGCATGGCGTCCGGCCGAGCGGCTACGCCCGTGCGCTGCGGTTCCTGCCTTCCTGGACGTGCGCATAGGCCATGAGGCCGAGCAGGACGGCCAGCAGGACGGCCGAGGACCCGGCGGTACCGAGGTTCAGACCGCCCTTGGCGACCGGCTTGGTCAGGAAGTCGCCCGCCGTGGCACCGAGCGGACGGGTGAGGACGAACGCGATCCAGAACAGCAGGACGTTCGGCACCACGGGCACCTTCATCAGGACGGCCAGCACGGCGAGCAGCCCGGTCACGAGCAGCGCGCCGCCCGCGTAGCCGAGGCCGGAGCTGTCCGAGAGGAAGTCGCCCATGGAGGTGCCGAGCGTGTTGGAGACGAGGATCGCCGACCAGAACAGGGCCTCGCCACGGAAGGTGACGATGTCACGGATCTGGAAGGTCATCCCGCTCAGCCGCCAGACGGCGAAGATGACCATCAGGATCGAGAGCAGGATCGCCGCGCCGGCCGGATAGCCGAGGCCGAGACCCTGCGGTCCCCAGCCGAGCGAAGTGGCGCCTTTGGACAGGTACTCGGCGCTGGCGTCGCGGTTCATGAAGTCGGACATCGTGGTGCCGGCCATGCTGGTCGACAGGATGACCGTCCAGTAGAAGAACGGGTTGTACCGGCTGGAGCGGAGCTGGACGACGAGCGTCACCACGAAGACCAGGAACAGGACGACCGTGGTGACGAAGTAGCCGAGCTTCAGGGTCTGGGAGAAGAGGTCTCCGGCGGTCTCGCCCAGCGTCGTCGCGGCGATCTTCATGATCCAGAACGCGAGGGTGACTTCCGGCAGCTTCTTCATCACCGACTTGGTGGCGCTCGCGGCGTCGAGGTCGGTGAGGACTTCCTGCTTGTGCAAGGTGGGGGGCTCCTTGTGTGGTCGAACGGCAGGGCGCCCGCCCCGCGTCGGGGGCGGGCGCCTCGCCGGATGGGCGACCGCGACGAAGCGATCACCGGTCAACGACCTTCGCAGCGCCGACCTGAACACATCCTGAATGCCTACGGCGTGCCTGTTCAGGCGGCGTGGCGCGCGGTCCGGCGCGGCGACGCCACGTCCTTCCGGGGCACCGCCGGACGCCGGAACCGCCGCCGATCAGGTCCCTCGGCGCATATCCGTGAGGAGGGTGCGGAGTTCGGCCTCCTGGCGGGCCGGCGCCATCGGCGGGTTCGAGTGGTCGATGCCGAAGGTCTTCAGGACCTGGTCCATCTGGGCGTCGAGGAACGTCCAGCCGGTGTTGTCCAGCGGCTGCAACGATGCCTGGTCGGCATCCCAGAGGTCTCGCAGCGACTGGGCGGCCGCGTGGGCCCCGGTCGCGTTCCCCGACTGTGCGTCCTTGAGCGAGGTCGATGCGAGTGTCCTCAGCGCGTCGACCTTCGTGGACGGGAATTTCTTCACGGCCTGGCCAGGGGCGAGCTGGACGGTGGAGGTGGCGTCGGTCTCCGGCGCCGGCCCGACGTGCGGCCGGCTGTGCGCCCAGCCCAGAAGGGCCCCGGTGGCGACGGCGAGGAGGCCGAAGCCCGCCAGCGCGATGCGCTCCCTGCGCGGGTCGCCGGCGATCTGCGGGGTGTGCGCGGCGTCGTAGGTCTCGGTCACGTCGGAGCGCGTCACCGTCAGGTAGACGACAGTCGCCAGGATCAGGCCGAGGAAGATCAGGCTGGTGGTGAAGGTGCCCAGCGCGAGGCCGGTCGGCTCGCCCGGCTGAGCGACCTTCGGGGAGGCGAGCCAGTCACCGATGTTGGCGCCCAGCGGGCGGGTCAGGATGTAGGCGAGCCAGAAGGACAGCACCGGGTTGGCGCCGGACTTCCGCAGCAGCGTGATCGACGCGATGAGGCCGAGCGGCAGAAGGACCGAGACTCCCGGGGTCCAGCCGGTGAGCTCCAGGGTCCAGTCGCCGGTCGCGGTGCCGAGCGCGAAGGTGACGAGAACGGTGAGCCAGTAGAACGACTCGCGCGACGGCGTCGTGACCGAGTGGATCGAGAGGGTGCGCTCGCGCAGCCACCACACGCCGAAGACCACGGCGAGCAGGACCGAGAACACCGCGGAGCTGATCCACAGCGGTACGTTGAGCTGGTCGGTCAGGATGTCGGTGTACAGCGTGCCCGTGACACTGACAACGACCACGGTCAGCCAGTACGGGAACGGGACGTACCGCTTCAGCCGCAGCTGGACCCCCAGAACGACCACGAACACCGCGGTGAAGATCCATGCCGTGTTCACCAGGCCGACGCCCAGCTTCATGTTGATCCAGTCGGCGAAACTCTCACCGACGGTCGTGCACAGGATCTTGATCACCCAGAACCAGACGGTGACCTCGGGAACCTTGTTCAGCATCAGCCGCCCACTGCGGCGCGTGCGGGCTTCGCTCGTCGTTGTCATGCGGCGAGGCTGGCCCGGCCAACCTGCACACAACCTGACTACGCGACCGCCTCCGGCATGGGGAAGGTCACCTCGACCCGACCGTGGCCATCCGCGATCGCCCGGACCGCCACTCCCGCGGACGCGGCGAGACGCCTCACCACGGCCAGCCCCAACCCGTTCCTGTCGCCGCCGGTCACACCCGCTTCGAAGACCCGGTCGACCTCCGCAGGATCGAATCCCGGGCCGTCGTCGAGGACATCGATCACGACGCCCTGGGGCTGGATGCGCGACGTGACCCAGACGCGCGAACTCGCATGTCGCAGGCCGTTCTCCAGCAGGGGCGACAACACCGCCACGACGAGTTCGGCTGCCACGGCGACATCGACGTCGGCCGGGACGGCGAGCTCGATGGAGCGGCCGGCGATCGCCTGTCGCGCCGCCGCCCTGAGATCGCAGCGGCTACCGCCGTCGATCCGTGTCCTGGCGGCACCCAGAATCGTCGTGATCGCCGTGTTCAGGCGGTCGACCTCGGTCAGAACGGTCTCCGGTGCCAGATGATGACCGGAGAGTTGCGCCAACTGCGCCTCGCCGCGCAGGACCGTCAAGGGCGTCCGCAACTCGTGGGCGATCTCGTCGGTGAGCCGACGCTCGTCCGCGAGCGCGTTGTCCACGCGGTCGAGCAGGCGGTCGAGCGTTCGTCCGAGCTCCCCGAATTCATCGCGGGGAACGCCGAGGTCGAATCGGCGCCCGGGTTCGTGATCGCTCCAGTCGTCGGCGAGAGCGGCCATGTCGTGAACCACCCGCAACGCACGGCCCACCACGAGATGTGCGACGACGCCCGCGAGCAGGATCGAGATGCCACCCAACATGAGCGACATCGCCAGGCTGCGCTGCTCCGACGTCTCGTACGGCGCCAGATCCACCCTGACGACGGCCATGACGCGGTGGCCTTCGAGCCGGATCGGCTGGGCGTACAGAAGGTAGCCGCCGGCCGTGGTGGTCCGGGACCGCCCGGAACCGGCAAGCGCCTCGACGCGGTCACGGAGGCTGCCCGGCACGATCCCGTCGACGAGGTTCCCGTCGGCATACACCCACGAGACCGTGTCCAGCGCCTCGTTGCCGCTCTCGATCAGCACGACGTGGCCGCCGCGTACGGTCACGTTCGCCGCCACCGACTCCGCACGCGTATGCGCCAGGGCGTTCGCGTCGGCGTCGGTCACCCGGCTCAGCAGCACGTGGGAGACCACCACCAGCACCGCGACCACCGCTGTCGCGATCAGAACCGCGAGCGCGACGACCCGCCCACGGAAGCCCGTCACTCCCATCGATAGCCCACCCCGCGGACCGTCGCCAGGCGCTCGGCCACGCCCAGCGCGCCGAGTTTGGTCCGCAGCCGGCGAACGAAGGAGTCAAGGGTGTTGTCGCTCACCTGCGCGCCATGCGGCCAGCCGGCGGCGACGAGGGCGTGGCGGCGTACGGCGTCGCCCTGCGAGGCGATCAGCCTGCCCAGCAGCCGGAACTCGGTCGGCGTCAGGCTCTCGCTTGTCGAACCGCAGGTCACGACATGTCTCGCCGGATCGAGAACGACGCCCCTCGGTGGGATCGTCGCGGTTGTTCTGCGCAGCAGGGCGCGGACCCGCACCAGCAGCTCCGGGACGTCGAACGGTTTCGTCATGTAGTCGTCGGCTCCCGCCTCGAAGCCGCCCACCTTGTGATGCATGCCGTCCAGAGCGGTGAGCATCAGCACCGGGGCGTCGACGCCGCGTGCCCGCAACGCCAGGCAGACATCGCGGCCGTCGGCGTCCGGGAGCCCCAGATCCAGGACGATCAGTTGCGGGACCGGCGCGAGCTGCCGCAGCAGGCCGTCCGCCGTGGAAGCGACTGCGATCGTGTGGCCGTCATGCTCCAGTGCGCGCCTGAGGACGTCGCGGACCGCTGCGTCGTCTTCGCACACCATAATAAAAGCCACACGCAGACCCTAGGTACTCCCCCGAAACTTCTCCATTTTCCCTGGTCAGCGCCCCTGTCGAGCGTTGTTCACCCGTCGGCGCCCCCGCGATCGCCCGGCCGTCCGCCCGCGCCCGGAGCGCGGTCAGTGCACGGCGCGGTAGCGGTGCTCGGGGCGTCCGGTGGCTCCGTAGCGCAGTTCGAGCCGGACCATGCCCTCCTTGACCAGGTAGGAGAGATAACGCTGGGCCGTGGCGCGGGAGACACCGGTGCGTTCGGCGGCTTCCGCGGCCGACAGGGCGTCGTGCGCGGCGCGCAGGGTCTGGTGCAGCAGGGCGAGGGTCGGCGCGGAGTGGCCCTTGGCGGGGACGCGGGGCACGGCCGGCGGGCGGGCGGCGCTGAACAGCGCGTCCACATCGGCCTGGTCGGTCTCCGGGACCGCCCCGAGCGCGTCCATACGGTGCTGGAGCTCGCGGTAGGCGGTGAGCCGTTCGGCGAGGTCGGGCGCGCCGAAGGGCTTGACCAGGTAGCCGACAGCACCGAGTTTCATCGCGATCCGCACCGAGGTGATGTCCCGGTCGGCGGTGATCATGATGGCGTCGGGGCGGTCCCCGCCCTCGTCTCCGCTCAGCCGGCGCAGCACGTCGAGTCCGCTGCCGTCCGGCAGGAAGATGTCGAGCAGCAGCAGGTCCGGGTGGAGATCGTGCACCGCGTCCAGCGCCGCGTCCACGGTCGCCGCCTGGCCGACCACCTCGAAGCCCTTGACGCGGGACGCGTAGTCGCAGTGGATGCGGCTGACCCGGAAGTCGTCGTCCACCACCAGGGTCCGGATCACCAGCGGTCACCTCCCGCGGTGCCGTCCGGCGCGCCGACCGGCACCGGCGGAGCCGTCGTGAAGAGAGCGCCCTGTGGGGGCGGGGCGGTGTCGGGCACGGGCAGGGTCAGGGTGAAGACCGCACCCGGCCCCTCGCTGACCGTGATCGTGCCGCCGTGCCGCTGCACCAGCCGGTGGACGAGTGCGAGTCCGAGGCCGCGCCGCGCGGTGCCCCGGTCCGGACGGGTCGACCAGCCGTCCTCGAAGATCGACTCGGTGGTGCCCGGCGGGATGCCCGGCCCGGTGTCGGCCACCTCCACCCGCACCACGTCGACGGCCTCGACCAACGACAGCCGCACCTCGGGAACGCCCGGCCGCGCCGGTCCGGACGCGGACGCGTCGATCGCGTTGTCCAGCAGGTTGCCGACGATGGTCAGCAGCCGGCGCAGATGCGGCGGGTCCTCACCGAGGGCGGAGTCGTCGCTGAGGACGATCCGCACCCCGCGTTCCGCGGCCACCGTGATCTTGGCGACGATCAGCCCCACGAGCAGCGGATTGCCGATCCTCTCCCGTACGGATTCGGTCAGCGCCTGCTCGGCGCCGGCCGTCTCGACGGCGAACTCGTAGGCGGCGTCGTGGTCGCCGATGTCCAGCAGCCCGGCCATCGTGTGCATCCGGTTGGTGAACTCGTGCTGCTGGGCGCGGAGCGCGTCGGTGAGCCCGCGCACCGAGTCCAGTTCCCGCAGCAGCCCGATGAGCTCGGTGCGGTCGCGCACGGTGACCACGGCGCCCAGTTCACGGCCGTGCAGGGCCACCGGCATCCGGTTGACGACCAGGCAGTGGTCGTCGGTGAGCACGCTGATGTCGCTGCCCGCCACGGTGCCGTCCAGGGCCCGGCGCAGACGTCCGTCCGGCAGCACCTCCTCCAGCGTGCTGCCGAGCGCGGTACCGAGGCCGAGCAGGTCGCGGGCCTCGTCGTTGACCACCGTGATCCTGCCGTCGGGGTCGAAGGCGACGACTCCCTCACGGATGCCGTGCAGCATCGCCTCCCGGTCCTGCAGCAGCCCGGCGATCTCCTCCAGTTCCAGCCCGAACGTCGTCCGCTTGAGCCGCCTGGCCAGCAGGAACGCGGCCGCAGAGCCCAGCGCGACGGCGATGGCGCTGTACAGGCCGAAGGTGGGCAGCTCACGCCACAGCTCGCCCAGCACGTAGTGCTCGGGTATGCCCGCGGACACCTCGCCGACCAGCTTGCCGGTGGGCCCGTACAGCGGAGCCTTGCCGTTGGCGGAACGCCCGGTCGCGCCCTGGTCGGTACCGACCTGGGGCCTGCCGTCCAGCACCACGATCGGATCGCCCGTCGGTTCGCCGACCAGCGCCGGGTCGGGGTGGGAGTGCCGGACACCGCGCAGATCGAGTACGACCACGTACGACGCCCCCGACGCCTTGCGGATCCGTTCGGCCACGGTCTGCACCACATCGCCGCCACCCCCGTACTGCATGGCGTGCCGGATCTGCGGCTCGGCGGCCGTGGTCTGCGCGATGTCGAGCGCCCGCTGCTCGTAGGCGCGGTCGATCTCGCCCCGCTGCGCGAAGGCGAACAGCACGAAACCGATCAGCCCGGTCAGCGCCAGGATGACCAGCTGGTTGGCCAGGATCCGCGCGGAGAGCCGCCCCTTCCCGCCACGGCCGACCGGGATACGGATGGGTTTCACCGGTGTCTCTCGCCTGTCGTACGGCTGCCGGGCGCGGCCTGTGTGCCGTACCCGTGGTGGCGTGATTGTGCCCCCGTCCTCGGCCTTCTGCCCACCCCCGGCTCACTGAGCAGAACGAGCAGAAGTCCGGCTAACACGGCTAACGCGGGATACGGGTGAAACAGCGACGTAACACCCGGTGGCCCCTAGCGTCTGCCTTCCTCGACCCCCGAGGTTCGACCCCCGAGGTCAGGAAGGAGACAGCCGCAGATGGCTTCACGCAACTACGCCGCGGTGAGCCCGGTCGCCGAGAAGGGCGGCCAGGACAGCGCGCGAGTCGAGATTTCAGGGCTCACCAAACGATTTCTGACCCCTGCGGGTGAGGTGTTCACCGCGCTGCAGGACGTTTCGTTCACCGTGGAGCCCGGGCAGTTCTGCGCGGTGGTGGGCCCGACCGGCTGTGGCAAGTCGACGACGCTGGGCATGGTGTCCGGGCTCGACCGGCCCAGCGAGGGCTCGGTCAGGGTCGGCGGCCGTGAGGTGGACGGTGTCACCGACGGCGTCAGCTTCATGTTCCAGGCCGACGCTCTGCTGCCCTGGAAGACCGTGCTCGGCAACGTGCTGATGGGCCCCGTCTTCCGCGGGGTGCCCAAGCAGCAGGCGCAGGCCTCGGCGCGCGACTGGCTGCGCCGGGTGGGCCTCACCGGGTTCGAGGACCGCTACCCGCACCAGCTCTCCGGCGGGATGCGCAAGCGCGTGGCGATGGCCGCGGCACTGATCAACGAACCCCGGATCCTGATCATGGACGAGCCGTTCGGCGCTCTGGACGTGCAGACCAAGGCGATCATGTCGACCGAACTGCTCGGTTTGTGGGAGCAGATCCGGCCATCGGTCATCTTCATCACCCACGACCTCGACGAGGCCGTGGCCCTCGCCGACCGGGTCGTCGTCATGACGTCCAGCCCCGGTTCGGTCAAGGCGGTCTTCGACATCGACCTGCCCCGCCCGCGCGGCTCGGTCCAGGAGATCCGCTTCCAGCCCCGCTTCATCGAACTTCAGCACCAGATCTGGGACTCGCTGCGCGAGGAGGTGGAGCGCGCCTACGCACGCACCGCAGGAGGTACGGCATGAGCACGGCGTCCGCAGTTTCCCCCGCGTCCGTCAAGGACGGCGCACAGCTTTCGGCCGCGGCCGCCGCCAGAAGCGCCCGCCGGCGGCGCGTCGCCCTGGTGTGGGCCGGCCGTGTCGGCCTCGCGGTTCTCGTCATCGGTGGCTGGCAGGCGTTCACCACCTGGGGGATCGTCGACCCGTTCTTCTTCGGGCAGCCCTCCGGCATCGCCAGGCGGCTGGTCGACCTGCTCCGGCACGGAACCGAGTTCGGATCCTTCTACGCGAACATCTGGACGACGATCCAGGAGGCACTCGCCGGCTTCGCCGTCGGGGCCCTCACCGGCGTGATCTTCGGTGTCGCGCTGGGCCAGAGCCGCTTCCTCGCCGACGTCCTCGGCCCCTACATCAAGATGGTCAACGCGATCCCGCGGATCGTCCTCGGCTCGATCTTCATCGTCGCGTTCGGCATCGGCGTGCTGCCGAAGATCCTGCTCGCCGCGGTGCTGGTGTTCTTCATCGTCTTCTTCAACGCCTTCCAGGGCGTACGCGAGGTCGACCGCAACATCCTCGCCAACGCCAAGGTGCTCGGCGCCTCCCAGCTGCAGATCATCCGGCACGTCACCGTGCCCTCCGCGCTCACCTGGATCATCGCCAGCCTGCACAGCGCCTTCGGTTTCGCCATCGTCGGCGCCCTGGTCGGCGAGGTGCTGGGCGCGCAGAGCGGCCTCGGTCTGGTCATCAAGACCGCGCAGAACAACTTCGACCCCAACGGCGTGTTCGCCACGATGCTCGTCATCTCGGTCATCGTGCTCGGCGCCGAGTGGGTGATCGGCAAGCTGGAGCACCGGCTGCTGTCCTGGCGACCGCCGGCCCCCTCCGAGGCGTCCAACGCGCTCTGACGCGGTCCCTCACCTCATCTCACCTCATCTCACCTCATCTCACCTCATCTCGCCTCACCTTCCCTCACCTTCCCTCACCTCCCCTGCTCTTCCCTGTTCGACCTCAGAAAAGGAATGTGGCCAGCCATGTCCAGACGACCCGCCACCGTCGCCGCGTCGCTTCTCGCCGTTCTCACCCTCGGCGCGGTCAGCGCCTGTTCCGGCAGCTCCGGCAGCACCACCGCGAGCAGCGGCTCCGGCTCCACACCGACCGTCAAGCTCATGGTCGGCGGCATCGACAAGCAGATCTACCTGCCCTACCAGCTCGCCCAGAACCTCGGCTTCTACAAGAAGTACGGCGTCGACGTCCAGCTCAGCACCGAGCAGGACGGCGGTGTCGGCGCCGAGGAGGCGATGGCCTCGGGGCAGGTCGACATGGCCGGCGCCTGGTACAACCACACGATCGAGTTCCAGGCGAAGGGCAAGGCGGTCGAGGACGTCGTCCAGCTGTCCGGCGCGCCGGGCGAGCGGGAGATGTGCACCAAGAAGTCGGGCGTCACCTCGGGCGCCGACTTCAAGGGCAAGACCCTCGGCGTCACCGACCTGGGCTCGGGCACCGACACGCTCACCCAGTTCCTGGCCGCCAAGAAGGGCGTCAAGACCAGCCAGTTCCACCGGATCGGGGTCGGCGCGGGTTCCACCGCCATCGCCGCCCTGCAGAACGGCAAGGTCGACTGTGTGATGACGACACAGCCGACGGTCGCCGCGATCCAGAAGAAGGGTGTCGGCACCTCCGCGATCGACCTGGCCACCACCCAGGGGGCCAAGGCGGCCATGGGCGGCGCCTACCCCGCGGCCAGTGTGCTCGCCCGCACCGACTGGGTGAACTCGCACAAGGACACGGTGCAGAAGGTCGTCGACGCACTCGTCGCCACCATGCACTGGATCAACACGCACAGCGCGGCCGACATAGCGAACAAGCTGCCGACGTCGTTCGTGTCGAACCAGTTGGTGACCAAGGCCGACTACATCACCGCCCTGACCGAGGACAAGGGCCAGTTCCTCCCCGACGGCATCATGCCGGCCGGTGGTCCGAAGACCTCCCTGGCCACGGAGCAGCTCGTCGGCAACGTGAAGGGTTCGGTGGACCTCAGCAAGACGTTCACCAACGACTTCGCCGTCCAGGCCAACAAGACCGAGGGATTCAAGACCACCACCACCCCGGCAGGACCGACCGGCTGACCCCGCCCCACACGGGGCCGCCCAGGTGACAGCCACCCGGGCGGCCCCGCAGGGCCGCCGAGCCGCCAGCGGACGACGCGTACGTGGCCGTCGCAGGAGGTCGGCGCCGAGGTCCGCGAGCGGCTCAGTGCGATGACTTGTCCCAGCGCGGGCGACGCCCCGACGCGGCTGCTGTTCGGCCGGCCTCCGGAACCACCCCGACGGTCACCCGCCCTGCCGCACCCCGGGTGCCAGGTACGCCCGGAGCACGCCGACCCGCTCCTCGGGCCAGGCGCGCGCGTACGCCGGCGGACGGCCACCCGGCGCGGTGAGGACGGCGAAGGTCGTGCGGCGGGCGGCGCGGGTCAGCTCGGCCACGGTGGTGCTGGCGTCGTGCCCCTTCGTCTGGGCGGAGCCGCAGCCGGTGTAGAAGGCGACGGGGACCGCCTCGTAGCCGCTGAGCAGGCACGGTTGCCGTACGCCGAGTGCGTGGAGGGCGGCGGCGGTGCGGGCCCAGTCGGCGCGGGAGGCGGCCGAGCTGTGCACGGTGTGGTCCAGGACGACGTACTGCACGGCCAGATGGCCTGCCAGGCCGACCGCCACCAGGCCGGTGACCAGGATCCGCCCGGCCCGGCGCGCCGGGGCGGTGACCAGGTGGACGAGGCCGTGGGCGACGGGGAGGGCGAGCAGGGCGTAGGCGGGCAGCAGGAAGCGGGGGGCCGCGTAGCCGATGAGGAACAGGTAGGGGACCGCGGCCGTGACGGCGCAGACCAGGGGGAGCAGGACGGGCAGCGCGCGCCGGGCGCGGACGGCGACCACCGCGCCGAGGACCGCGAGGACGGGCAGCGCGAACCACCACAGGGTCACCAGGGGGCTGGGGGCGGCTCCGGTGCAGGGCCGGCACAGGGTGCGTCCGCCGAGACTGCGCAGCTGGTCGAGGACGGCGAGGTGCCAGCCGAGGCCGCCCTGGACGGCGGAGGCGTCGGACAGGCGCTGCGCGAGGCCGCCGTAGCTCGTGTACGCCTCGATCACCCACTCGCCGGCACCCGCCACCAGCCCCATGACCAGCACGACGAGCAGACGCGGGCGGCGCGGGGAGAGCAGGGAGAGCGCGAGCAGGGGCAGCACGACGTAGACCGCGTCCGTCGGACGCATCCCCGCCATCAGCGCCGCGCCCGCGAACACACCCCACCAGGCCGCCCGGTCCCGTGCGTTCGCGCGGGCGCGCAGGAAGCAGCCGGCGCAGGCCAGGGCTCCGATGGCGACCCAGTAGTTGGGCATGGCCTGGGGGCCGTAGAACAGCGTGACCCACAGCGAGGCGAACAGGGCGCCGGCCATGGCCAGGACGCCGGGCCCGAGGTGGCTCCGCCACACGCGCAGGGCGAGGTAGAGGGCCAGGCCGGAGAGGACGGCCAGGTAGCTCCGGAGCAGGTCGGTGGAGTCGGACCACGATGCGATCGGGGCGACGAGGAGCGAGATGCCGCGGGAGCGGGGCGCGCTGAAGTAGGCGGCGGGCACATGGCCGCTGACCTGGCTGACGTAGACGGTCTCGTCCCAGCCGAGGCCGAGATCCGGCCGTACGACGAGGACGAGTTGAGCGAGCGTGAAGGCGGCCGCGACCGCCCCGAGCCCGGCCTCGCCCCGCGCACGGCGAGGCCGGACGGCCTGCGCGGGGAGGCCGGTGCGGGGCGCACCGGTCGTAGTGGCGTTGGAGCCGTCGGCCATCTGGCACCTCTCGTCGTCACCCGCCACGGAGCCGGATCCTCCTACAGCGCGTAGGAGAACAGTCCACCCTACGTCTTGTAGGGTGAGAGCCGGGTGAGAAGACGCCTGCGCGCTTCTCCGTAAAGTCCGTATGGCGGACGACGGCCGACGCAAGGCACCTTTCGGTCAGCCGGTACCGGGTCGGGCGATTCCCTGGTCGTAGGCGAAGATCACGGCCTGGACGCGGTCGCGGGCGCCGATCTTGGCCAGGACGCGGCCCACATGGGTCTTCACGGTGGACTCGGACACGACGAAGCGGGCGGCGATCTCGCCGTTGGTCCAGCCCTTGCCGATGGCGACGAGGATCTCGCGCTCGCGGTCGGTGAGGGAGGCCAGTCGCGGGTCCTCGCCCGGGTCACCTCTTCTGGTGGGCACGAGCCGGGCGTACTCGTCCAGGATGCGGCGGGTGAGGGCCGGCGCGATCACCGCGTCGCCCCCGGCGACCGCGCGGATCCCGGCGAGGAGTTCCTCCGGGCGCGCGTCCTTGAGGAGGAAGCCGCTGGCTCCGGCCCGCAGGGCGGCATGCACGTACTCGTCGACGTCGAAGGTGGTCAGCACGAGGACACGGGAGCGCCCCCCGGCCTCGGCGATCCGGCGGGTCGCCTCGATGCCGTCCATACCGGGCATCCGTACGTCCATCAGCACGACGTCGGGACGGAGTTCGGCGGTCCTGCGGACGGCCTCCACGCCGTTCGCGGCCTCACCGACCACCTCCGTGTCGGGCATGGAGTCGAGCAGCACCCGGAAGCCGTAGCGCTGCAATTGCTGGTCGTCGACGACGAGCACCGTGGTCACCGGGTGCCTCCCTGCGGTGCCAGGTCGAGGGCGGCCTCCACGGCCCACCCCCCGCCGGCCGCCGGTCCGGCGCTCACGGTCCCTCCGTACAGCGCCGCTCGTTCGCGCATGCCCACCAGTCCGTGTCCTTCCTCGTTCCATGGTCCGGGATCCTTGGCCGGTCCGTTGTCGCGGATCCGGAGGACCAGCCGTTCGTCCCCGACGACGACCGACAGGTTCACCCGGGTGCCGGCGCCGGCGTGCTTCAGGGTGTTCGTCAGAGCTTCCTGGACGATGCGGTAGACCGTGAGCTGCACTCCCCGGTCCAGGGCGTCCACCTCGCCGACGGTCCGGTAGACGATCTCCAGGCCGGCGGTGCGTACGCCGTCGCACAGCGTCTCGATGTCCGCGAGGCCGGGCTGGGGGCTGAGTTCGGGCGTCCGGCGGGTGCCGTCCGACGCCTCGCGCAGGACGCCGAGCACGCGGCGCAGCTCGCCGAGGGCCGTCCTGCCGGTGTCGCCGATGAGCTGCAGGGCCTCCTTGCCTCGCTCGGGAGCGGTGTCGGTGGCGTACGCACCGGCGTCGGCGAGGGTGATGATGACGGAGAGGTTGTGGCCGACGATGTCGTGCATCTCGCGGGCCACCCGGGCGCGTTCCGTGGCGGTCGCGAGCCTGATCCGCTGGTCGCGCTCCGTCTCCAGCCGCGCCGCCCGCTCCCGCAGCCCCGCGAGCTGCGCCCGCCGGGTCCGCACCATCAGGCCGACGGCCAGGGCCGCGGTCGCCGTGCTCAGCAGGAAGAACAGGGCGTCCCAGACGGAGATGGCCGGCGAGACCCGCACCGCGACCAGCACCATCCCCGCCGCCATCACCGCGGCGGCCCATGGCAGCCTGCGCAGCCGCCCGTGCAGGGCCAGGCTGTACAGGGCGACGAACAGGGCGACGTCCGCGCGCAGCGCGGCATCCAGCGACCACTGCAGGACGAAGACGGCGGCGATGGCGACGAAGGCCGCCATGGGCCGGCGCCGCCGCCACAGCAGCGGCAGCACCAGACCGGCCTGCAGGGCCAGCACGGCCGCCAGGGGGAGCTGGGTGAAGGCGAACTGGAACCTGTTCCGGCCGTCCCCGTCGCCGTCCCCGGCCCCCGAGCCACCGTGGTGCAGCAGGTCCGGCAGGCAGAACATGAGGAAGACCAGCGCCGCGACCGCGGTGTCCAGCATCCACGGACGGGCGCGGTCCGCCTGCCGCAGCCGCTGGCCGGCCCGGGCGAGCCGGGCGGCCAGCGGTCCCGTTGCCCCGATGTCCCCGGCGGGGGTGGGCGTCGTCAAAGTGGTCACCTGCCCATGGTGCGGGCCGTCAGACGTCGCTGCGCACCAGCCGGTACGCCGCCCCCGCCAGCGCGAGCACCGTCCAGCCGAGGAACACCAGCAGTCCGGCGCCCGGCGACAGGGTCGTGGCGTCGTGCGTGAGGGCGAACATCGACTCGCCCGCGTTGGACGGCAGGTAGGGGCTGATGTTGTCCTGCCAGGAGCTGGGCAGCAGGGAGATCAGGCCCGGGATCAGCATCAGGCTGGCGACCAGTACCGAGATGCCGCCGGCCACCGACCGCAGCAGGGCGCCCAGGGCGGTGCCGATGACGCCGACCAGGCCGAGGTAGAGCCCGGCGCCCAGCAGGCTGCGTACGACGCCCGCGTGCGAGAGGCCCATGGCCGCGGGCGTGCCCGACACGAGCTGGCTGCCGAACAGGAAGGCGACGAACACGCCCAGGGTTGCCACCACCAGCGCGACCAGCCCGAACACGGCCGCCTTGGACCACAGCACGGGCAGCCGGCGCGGTACGGCCGTGAGCGTGGAGCGGATCATTCCGGTGGAGTACTCCCCCGCCGTGACCAGCACGCCGAGCACGCCGAGGGCGAGCTGGGCGAAGTTGGTGCCGAAGAGGGACAGGCTCACGGCGGTCGCGGTGGCGAAGTCACGGTCCTGGTGGCCGGAGCCGATGCCGGACTTGTAGTGGTTCGCGGCGATCAGGCCGAAGGCGACGAGGAAGAGCAGGCCGAGGCCCAGGGTGATCCAGGTCGAGCGCAGCGACCACAGCTTGGCCCACTCCGAGGCGAGCACGCGCCGGCCGGTCACCCGGTAGGCGGGGCGGGCCGGGGTGGCCGGGGGCGCCTCGACGGGCGCGGTCAGGGTGCTCATGCCGCACTCCCCTCGGTCACGCGGGTCTCGATGCCGGTCGTCGAGCCGTGGTACTCCACGGCATCCCTGGTCAGGTTCATGAACGCCTCCTCCAACGACACCGTGCGCGCGGTCAGCTCGAACAGCGCGATCCCGTGCTCGGCCGCCTTCAGGCCGATCTCCCGGGCGCTGAGCCCGGTCACCTGAAGCTCCTCGGAGCCGGCGCGTCCGGTGATGTCGACGCCGGGACCTGCCAGTGCCTCCCGCAGCCGGGCCGGCTCCTGGGTGGCCACCTGCACCGTGTCGCCGCCCGCCTCCCGGACGAGGTCCGCCACGGTGGTGTCGGCCAGCAGCCGCCCGCGCCCCACGATGATCAGATGGTCCGCGACCAGGGCCATCTCGCTCATCAGGTGCGACGACACGAACACCGTCCGGCCCTCGGCGGCGAGGGCCTTGAGCAGGTTGCGGATCCAGAGCACGCCCTCCGGGTCGAGGCCGTTGACGGGCTCGTCCAGCATCACCGTCTGCGGATCGCCCAGCAGCGCCGCCGCGATACCGAGCCGCTGCCCCATGCCGAGGGAGAACGCGCCGGCCCGCTTCTTCGCCACGCTGCCCAGCCCGGCCAGTTCGATCACTTCGTCGACCCGGCGGCGCGGAATGCCGTGGGTCAGCGCGAGCGCCAGCAGGTGGTTGTAGGCCGAGCGGCCCGGGTGGATCGACTTCGCCTCCAGAAGCGCCCCCACCTCCTGCAACGGCGCCTGGTGACGGGCGTAGTGCTGCCCGTTGACGGTCACCGACCCGCTGGTCGGGGCGTCGAGCCCGACGATCATGCGCATGGTCGTGGACTTGCCGGCGCCGTTGGGCCCCAGGAACCCGGTCACCGTACCCGGCTGCACGGCGAAGTCCAGCCCGTCGACGGCCGTCTTCTCGCCGTACCTCTTGGTCAGCTGCTGTGCGTCGATCATGCGCGTCTCTTCCTGTCGGAACCGGCGCCCGTCTGTCGCCCTCGACGCCTCACCGTCCACGCTAGGAGGCGAAACGCCCCGACTCGGTGGTACCGGGGACTGATCCACGCCCCCCGGGTCGTACCGCGGTACTACGCGCCGCTGCGACTGCGGTCTCACCGGGCGGGGGCCGACGGTCAGCGTGTCCCCAGGGACGTGTGCGGACTGCCGTGTCCGGACGACCGTCTCCGGCCGCTCGTGTGGGCCGTGTCGGGCGGTCGCGGGGGGCCGCGCCCGCATTCGAGAACGCGACCTCGGGTGTGCTGTGTCCGCGGTGCGGCGTACGCTGGCAGGTCGCTGTCGCAGTGCGCGGGGGAGGAAGCGGGAGTTGGCTACGGGCAGAGCGGCTTCGGACGTGTCCGCTTCATCCGAGGACGGTTCATGGGGGCGGTTGCTGGCGGACGTGGCCAGGAGCGGGCGGCGGCTGCGGCGCGCGGAGCTGGAGTCGCTTCGCGAGTACGGCGATCGGGCCGCCGAGGCGGGGCGGGGTCTTGCCGAGCTGGTCGACGAACGGCTGGCGGCGACCGGCAGGGTCTGGGAGGGGCAGCCGGTGGACGCGGCGTCGATGGCGGCGCTGCGGGCGGCGGTGGCGGCGCTCGCCGCGGGTCACGGCCGGGCCTACCGCGAACGGCTGCACCGGGAGGAGGCCGGGCGGCGGGAGTTCGTGGCCGACCTGCTGAGCAGCCGCAGCGACCTGGGACGGCTGGCCGAACACGCCGAGCGGTTCGGGCTCAATCTGGCCTGCGCCCATGTCGTCGCGGTCGCCGAGGGCGACGGCTACGACCTGGAGGACCCCCAGGTGCGGGCGCTGGAGCGGCAGTTGCTCGGCCGCTTCGGCGAGGCGGAGGTCCTGCTGGCGGTGAAGCACGGGCGGCTGGTGTGCATCGTGCCCGCCGGCCCGGCCGAGGCCGCGGCGGTCAAGGCCTTCACGGAGCTGACGCTGGGCCGACGGGTCGTCGTGGGCCGTCCGCACAGCGGGCCCGGCGGTGTCGTGCACTCCTACGAGGAGGCGCGGCACGCGTTGGAGCAGGCGGCCCAGCTGGGACTGGAGGGGCAGCTGCTGAACGCGGCCGACCTGCTGGTCCTGCCGGTGCTGCTGCGGGACCGGGAGGCCCTGGAGGAGTTGGTGCGCGGGGTGCTGGGCCCGTTGCGGAGGGCGCGGGGCGGAGCTCAGCTGCTGCTGGAGACCCTGATCGCCTACGCGGAGTCGCGCTACGTCGCGGCGGAGGCGGCCCGGCGGCTGGGGGTGAGTGTGCGCGCCCTTGCGTACCGCATCGCGCACATCGTCCGGCTCACGGGACTGGACCCGGACGACGCGCTGCAGCGGTACACCCTGGAGACGGCGGTGTTCGGCGCACGGCTGCTGGGGTGGCCGGATCAGTCGGCGGACGGATAGGCGGTCGCCGGACAGACGGACGCCGGATAGGCGGCGCACAACGCGTGCCAGCGGGCCGTCTGTTCGGGGGTGGACCGGCCGCGGAGCCGGGCGAGTCCGAGCAGGTTGGCCTCCGCGGCGCTGCCCAGGGTCCGGGCCTCGGCGAGGTAGTGGTCGTCGAGCAGGGCCTCGACCTCGGCGTCGCTCTGGACGGGGTCGATCCGGGCGGCGAGCTGGGCCATGGTGCGGTAGGAGCCCTGGAGCAGGAAAGGCGGTTCGCGGCGGGCGGCGTCCTCCTGGGCGGCGGAGGCGATGTAGGCGCTGTTGACGGCGAGGACGGTCCGCTGGACGCGGCGCAGACGGGTGAGCGTGGCCAGCACCCGGTCCAGGTCCGGTACGGGGTGGGTGAGCTGGTCGGCCTGTGCGCCCGGGTCGCCGTCGGCGAGAGCGGCCAGCAGGGCGAGGTCGGCCGGGGCGGCTCCGGCGAGGGGGGCCAGCACCGGGTTGGCGGCGAGGGCGTTCTCCAGGAAGGAGAGCGCGAACAGTTCCTGGTGGCCGGTGAGCACCTCGCCGAGGTTCCAGACGTCGGCACGGTTGGCGAGCATGTCGGGGATCTGGAAGCGCTGCCCGTTCGCGGTGTGGGGGTTTCCCGCGAGGCAGACGGCGAACCGGCGCCCGCGCAGGTCGAAGCTGCGGGCGACGCCGCCGCTGACGGCCTCGACGCGGCGCTGCGCGTCGCACAGCGGGATGAACTTCTGCAGCAGTTCCGCGGAGACGTGCTGGATGTCGTCCACGTGCAGCAGGACGTTGCTGCCCGCCTCCAGGGCGAACACGATCTTCTCGACCTCGCGGCGGGCGGCCGCGTCGGGGGCGCGGTCGGGGTCGAGCGAGGTGGTGCCGGCGCCGAGCGCGGGGCCGTCGGCGCGGACCATGAGCAGGCCCAGGCGGTCGGCGACGTACTCCAGCAGGCTGGTCTTGCCGTAGCCGGGCGGGGAGAGGAGGAGCAGCAGGCCGCTGCGGTCGGTGGGGCCGGTGGTGTCGAGCGTGCCGAGCTGCTTGGCCAGGTTGTCGCCGACGAGCGGCAGATACACCTGGTCGATGAGCTGGTTGCGGACGAAGCCGGCGAGCGGACGGGGGCGGTGGTCGTCCAGGCGCAACCGGGCCCGCTCGGCGGCCAGGACATCCGCGCGCCGGCGCTGGAAGGCCCGGAAGGCCGGGACGCGCTCCTCCCTGAACACCCTTGCGTGGTGCGGAAGTTCGTCGATGCGTACGGTCAGCTTGCCCGCGCGGACGCGCGGGTGGGTGCCGAGCAGACCGTCGACGGTCTCGCCGACGGGAGCGGTGATCTCGTAGCGCGGCAGGTCGGGTGCGCACAGGTGCGCCACGGCCTCCGGCACGCCCTCGCCGTCGGCGCCGTCCACATGCATGGCCGCGTACGAGCCCAGCCACGCGGCGGCGAGTTGGTGCCGGGCGGGCAGGTCGGGGCCGAGCACGCCCAGGTCCGCGGTGAGGACGGGGGCGGCGTCGGTGTGGCGGAAACCGTCCAGGAGGGTGCGTGCGGCGACGCCGGTGGCGAATCCCTCGTGCGCGTCGGCGAGTTCCTCCTGGAGGTAGTCGCCCACCCGTGGCACCGGCGGCAGTCCGGCGGCGGCGGTGAACGCGGTGACCGCGTCCGAGAGTTCGGCCGCCAGATCGGACGCGGCGGTCGTCGGCGCCGCGCCGTCGGGGCCGAAGTGGACGCGGGCCAGCGCCAGCGAGCGGGCGCGGCGCTGCCAGGCGGCCCGCTGGGCGTCGGTCGCGCCGTGCGCCCAGAACAGCTGGGCGATCGCGCGCACCTCGGCGGGGTGCCGCAACAGCCCTGCGTCCGCCCGCAGTCGGAGCAGCGCACCGAGGATGGCCGCGGCGTCGTGGTCGTGGACGCCGCGCTCGTACCCCTCGTCGTAGCCCCGCTCGGCGGCGCGGCGGACCTGGTCGAGCAGCGGTTCTCCCGGTGCACCGGCGGCCGTGGACAGCAGCGAGGCGGCCAGGTACTCGGCGCGGTACAGCGTCGGCGACTCGCTGACCAGGGGCTGCGTCCAGAACTCGCGGCCGGTCAGCAGCTCGGGGAGGTCGGCGGACCGGCGGTAGCCGGTTCCGGTGACGACAAAGGCCAGACCGTCGTCACCGTCCGGCTGGAGGGTGAGTTCCACCGGTTCGCGGCGGACGGCGAAGCGGTGGCGGCCAAGGCGGACGGTGGCGCCGCCGTCCTCGGACAGGTCGGCGCGGTCGCGCAGCTCGCGCAGGGCGGTGCGGACGGCACCGAGCAGGCCGTCCTCCAGCTCCTGGGCGCGCACCTGGTCGTCGAGGGCACGCAGTTCCCCGGCGGCGGCGCGGACGCGCAGCGCCATCGGGTCGGCGGCCTGCGCGGCGTGGATGTCGGCTGCCGAGCCGAGCCCGGCGAGCCTGCGGCGCAGTGCCTCCAGGGCCCGCCGGGCGGAGGCGACGGCCCGGTCGGCGCGGGCGGCGGCCTCGTCCAGCAGGGTCTGCCGCCGGGCCGCGAACGCCTGCCGGATCTCCTCCCGGCGCAGCGCCAGGTCGGCGGCGAGGTCCTCGGCCTCGGCGAAGCGGGCCTCCAGCGCGTCCACCCGCAGCAGCAGGCGGGCGAGCTGGTCGTCGCAGGCGGCCGGGGTGTCGGCGGCGGACAGGGCGGCGGTCGTCGCCTGGGCGAGCAGCGCCGACTCGGCGGCGTGCGCGGCGCGGTGCTCGGCGTCGAGCAGGGCACGGCGGCGGGTGGTCAGCACCGCCCGGGCCCGGTTGACCGCCGCGAGGACCTCGCCGATGGCCAGCAGCACGGCCGTGCCCGCGCTCGGGTCGGCATCGGCCGCGCCGGTGACCAGGTCGGTGACGGTGGCCAGGGCGTCCGCCTGCTCGGTGAGGCGGTCGGCGAGCCTGGCGGCCTCGGCGGCGGTGGCGATCGAGGCTGCTTCCTCGGCGGCGAGCCGCGCGGCCGCGAGGGGGGCGCCGAAGGCGTCGGGACCGGCGAAGAAGGCGAAGGCGCGCTCGGTCGCCGCCGCGAGCTCGGCGGCCAGGTCCGCCTCGACCCGGTCGAGTGCGGCCAGGTCGAGCTGGGGCAGTTCGCGCAGTGTGCGGGTGCGGCCCTGGGCCCGGCGCAGTTCGGTGAGGAGGACGGTCCAGGCGTCCGCGTCGGCGGGCGGTTCGCCGTGGGAACGGCGGACCAGCGCGGCGGCCTCCGCACGCGCCCGGTCCAGCGCCTGCGCGGCGCGCGCGGCGAGCTTCCGGACCCTGGCCTGCTCGGCGACCAACTGCTCGGCAGCGCCCCGCAGTTCGGTGAGCGGTTCGAGCAGGCCGGTGTCGGCCAGCCAGTAGTGGCGGTCCGCTGCCTTGGCGCAGGCGTCGAGGATCAGCTCGGGGGAGGCCGTCGCCGGGTTCCCCTGCTGGTTCTCCGGTTGGCTCTCCTGGTGGTTCTCCCCTTGCTTCTCCTCTTGGCTCCCCTGGTGGTTCTCCCGTTGGTTCTCCTGTGCGACGGCGGTCGCGCCGCGGACCACGTCGAGGCAGTCGGCGATCCCCGCGACCAGGTCGGCGTTGCCGATCCGCGCCAGCGGGCCGTCCCCGACCGGCTGGGCGGCGGCGTGCTCGGCGGACTGGAAAGGGGTCTGCCACAGCTGGAGTTCGTGCGTGCGCACGGGCTCGTGGTCCGGTCTGAGCAGGATGAGGGTGCCGTCCGGCAGCAGGGCGTACGCCGCGCCGTGCAGGGCGCTCGCGGCCTCGCGGCGGACGGTGTTCCACGGCAGCAGCAGGACCTGGGCCCGGCCCGGCCGGCACAGGACGTACAGCAGGTCCTCGCCGTTGGGTGAGGGGAGCACCGCGTCGAAGCGCAGCTCGTCCGCGGCGGACGCACCGCCGCCGATACGGAACGCCCGATGGCTCCCGTCCGCCAGCTCGTAGCCGCCGGGGAAGATCAGGCCCTGTTCGGCGGGCAGCAGCCTGGCACCGCGGCCGAGGGAGTCCTGTCGACGCACCGAACCGGTACGGGTGTTGACGACCAGGTAGCGGTCCGCCGCCTCGTTGTAGGGGCGGACCCGCAGGAGCAGCAGGGGACCGGTCGCCGCGTAGGCGACCGTGGCGTCGGCCAGACTCTGCAGCGGCTCGTCGACCGCCTCCTCGAACAGCGGGCGGTCGCCGGGGTGGGCCCGGACCGTGAGGCTGCCGCCGGTGGTGGCGACCGAGACCGCCCCCTCGCCGCCTTCGATCAGGATCCTGCCGTCTGCGTGGTACTCGCGTCCGGTCGTCGTCCACGGCAGCTCGGAGCCGGGCGGCTGCGGCAGGTCGCGTTCACCGTGGTTGCCCAGGTACTCGACCCGGTCGGCCCCGTCCGCCGCCGACTGCCAGCTCAGGACGCGCAGATCGCCCTCGTTCTCGCCGGTGCGGAACACGGCGAGCAGCCGCCCCGACGCCGTACGCCTCAGGTCGGTGAGGCGTGCGCCCCGGTAGTAGCGCAGCAGCTCGGCCAGGTCGCGGTGGAACCGCTCGTCGTCGAGCAGCCCGGGGACCTCCTCGGGCCCCAGCCGCGAGCCGTCCAGGGCGTGCAGCGACAGCAGGCCCGCGTCGAGGCCGGGCGCCGAGGTCCCGAGCAGGAGGACGTCGGGCCGTATCGCGACGATGCCGCGGGCGGTGCCTTCCCCGGCGGTGCGGGGGCGGGCCGAGCCGACCAGCTCCAGGGGGCGTGAGCCGAATGCCTCCTGTCGACGGGAGTTCAACTCGGCTGCACGTCGCCCCAGTTCTGCCGCGCGGTCGGACAGGCGTGCCCGCAGGATCTGGTAGGTGCCGTCCTCGACGCCCATGGCTGTCCCCGTTCCTCCTCGTCGTCGTCGTTCGTCTGCCGCGCCGTCGTGGCTGGTCGCGCAGTTCCCCGCGCCCCTTCGGGGGCGCTTTCGTCGTCGCTACTTGGCAGTGCCGTTGGCGAGCTGCACCGGGTCGGCCGGGACGGTGTTGCCGTCCGTCTGGCCGCCGAGCAGCTTCATCAGCAGGGCCAGGTTCCACGGGCCGCCCGCTGCCAGGCCGCGCAGCACCTCCGTCGCGTCGTCGCTGAAGCTCTTCTCGCCGTTCAGCCAGTCCGCCCCGAGGGCCTGCATCGTCTGGGAGCCCTGCACCGCGCCGTCGACGGCCTTGCCGAAGGACACCGCGCCGACCAGCCGCTCCAGGAACACGCTGTCGCCGCCGACGATGTCGATGTCAGCGCTCTCCAGGCCGGCGGCCAGCACCGCCGCCTGGGCCTCCGCCACCTTGCTCTGGACCTCCAGCGCGGCCATCCGGACCTCCTTGTCCGCGGCCAGGCGCAGCCGGAACTCCTCGTGGCCCCGGGACACCTCGTCCAGCGCGGCCATCGCCGCCGCCTTCTCCTTGAGACCGGCGGCCTCGCCGAGCAGCCGCTCCCGGATGCCCACTGCCTCCGCGTTCGCCTTGCTCTTGGCGACCGCGGCCTCGGCGAGCCCGACCTTCTCGACGGCCGCCGCCTTCTCCTTCAGGCCGGCGGCCTCGCCCTCCAGCCGGGCCCGCACGCCGGCCGCCTCCGCCATGGCCTGCCGCTCGGCCACCTCGGCCTGGGCCAGTCCGGCCGCCCCGGCGAGGGCGCGTTCGCCCTCCGCCCGGCGCACGTTGGCGGCGGCCTCCAGCTCCGCGCGCTTCTGCCCGGCCTCGGCCAGCACCAGCTGCTCCTTCGCCCGCAGGTGTGCGGCCTGCTCGGCGGCCTCGGCCGCCTTGATGTCCTTGACCAGCTGCTCCTGCGCCTCCGCCTCGGCGGCGATGATCACGGTCTGCCGGGTGCGCTCGGCCTCCTGCACCACCCGGACCCGCTTGATCTCCTCTTCCTGCTCCGCGACCGTGCGGTCCACCGCGATGCGCTCACGCACCACGTCGGCCACGCTCCGGCGCTCCACCTCGACCTGCTTGTCCTTCTCGGCCCTGGCGAGTTCCACCTCCCGCTCCCGGTTGACGACCTCCAGCAGCCGGTCCTTCTCGATGCGCTCGCTCTCCACCGCGAGGACCCGTTCCCGGTTCTTCTCGGCGACCGCGATCTCCCGCACCTGGTTCTCCCGCTGGACGCCGAGCAGTTCCTCGGTCCGCAGCAGCGCGCCGTGCGCCTTGAGCCGCTCCTCCTCCTGGACCTGCGCGGTGGCCGCCTCCTCCTGCGCGCGCAGGGTCTCGATCCCCTTGCGCTGCCGGATCTCCGCTTCCGCGCGCCGCCGTTCCAGCTCCAGCACGGCCTCGCGCGCGTCCACGTTCTGGCGGGTGATCTCCATCTCCTCGTTGCGCTGGAAGTCGTTGGTGCGGATGTGCTCCAGCGCCGTCAGTTCGGTGATCTTCCGGATGCCCTGGGCGTCCAGGATGTTGGACGCGTCGAGCTGCTCCAGCGGGGTCTGCTCCAGGTGGTCGATCGCGGCGTCTTCCAGGTGGTAGCCGTTCAGATCGGTGCCTATGGCCGCGACGATGCGGTCCCTGAACTCCTCGCGCTTGGTGTAGAGGTCGGCGAAGTCGAGCTGCTTGCCCACCGTCCGCAGCGCCTCGGCGAACTTCGCGCTGAACAGGTTCTGGAGGGTCTCCTGATGGCTGGCCCGCTCCGTGCCGATCGCCTGGGCCACCTTGACGACGTCCTCCACCGTCTTGTTGACCCGGACGAAGAACGTGATCTGGATGTCGGCGCGGATGTTGTCCTTGCAGATCATGCCCTCCCGCCCGGTGCGGGAGATCTCGATGGTCTTCACCGAGATGTCCATGACCTCCGCCCGGTGCAGCATCGGCAGCACCAGGGCGCCGGTGAAGGTGACATCGACGCTCTTGGGCCGGGAGACGATCAGCGCCTCGCCCTGGACCACCTTGCGGAACAGCCGGCCGAAGAGCAGCAGCGTGCCCAGGCCGATGAGCAGCAGGACGGCGACGAGTACGCCGATTCCGATAGTGACGACAGACATGGCGGTTCCCTTGGACGACCTTGCCGTGGATGGATGAGTGAACGACGGGCGCGCCGAACGCCCTGACGAACGGGCGACGTGAGGTGGCGTCAGCCGGTGGCCGGCAGGGCGGGCATGACCCAGAAGTACTCGCCGGTGTCGTCGTAGTCGTAGATGAGCGCCGACGCTCCGGCGCGGAGCACGCCCCCCGGCCCTGCCGCGTCATCGAGGCTCTGCCGGACCTGTACGACGGCGGAGGAACCGTCGGCCGCACGGACCTCGGCCTGCCCGAAGTCGGGGCCGACCCGTCCGGTGCGGATCACGCAGCCGAGACCGACGAAGTCCCGGCGCGACGGCGGCGGGGCGGGGGCCGGCATCAGCCGCCGCAGGGGCCACGCCAGCACCCGCGCTCCCGCCCACCCGCCGGCCAGGGCGACCGGCAGCAGGACTCCCCCGTGTCCGCTGCCGAGCACGACCCGGCCGCTGAGCGCGCCGAACCAGGCGAAGGCGACCACCAGCGACACCGCCACGGTGATCGGCACTCCGCCGAGGCCCAGCACCTTCCGCAGCCCCCCGTGGCCAAGGTGCCCCCCGCCGTGCCCGTGCCCCCCGCCACGTCCGTGCGCGTGGCCGTGCCCAGGCGTGTTCGCGGGCCCGTGCCCGTGCCCGTGATGCCCACCGCGCGCGCCATGGAAGTGGGCGCCCCCCAGGAGCACCAGCAGCCAGTAGACCGCCACCACGACGAGCGCGAAGGTGAAGACCACGGTCGGAAACGCCGTGACCGCCCCCAGAAAGTCACCCACTGCGCTCGCCCGCCTCTGCAGATCCCCCGGCGGCCACGCTTCGTGTGCCGCACGCGCAAGGGTGACACCGTGGTGACGGCCGCGCAGTGCATGATCCCGGAAGTCTCGGCGGCCTTTTCACGTCCCGGATCAGCTCACACCGCTCGACGCCGGGACGCTGGTCACAGGGCCGGTGTTGCCGCGGCGGCGACCGCCGGTTCCGGGCGGCGCACAAGGATCCGGCTGCGTCGCAGCAGGGGCCGTTCGACGAGGGCGTACGAGGCGAGGGCCGCGACGAGTGTCGCAGCGAGGCCGGCGGGGAGGAGCCGGTCACCGCGCACACCGAGGTCGGAGAGCAGCCGGATGACGGGGTAGTGCCACAGGTACATCCCGTAGCTGAGGTTGCGCCCGATCCAGACCGGCACCGCCGGTGACAGCAGACGTGAGGGCCACGCCTGGGGGCACAGCTCAAGAGCGGCCACCACACAGGCCGACAGCACGGCGGCGGCCAGGAACCCGGCCGTGTACCAGAGGGGACGCCACCCGCTCGCCTCGGTGATCGGGATCCGCCAGGCGATCAGTGCCAGCAGCGCGAGGGCGGGCCCGCAGAGCCGTCCCGCCCAGCGGCGCAGCAGTGCCAGGCGGGGGTCGTCGGCGCGGAGCCGGGCCAGGACGAGGGCCAGCAGAGCGCCGACGAGGAGCTGGTCGGCGCGGGTGTCGGGGCCGTTGTAGATGCGGTGCGCCGCCGTGGGATCCCAGAGCACCGTCCGCCAGAGCACCGGCAGGACGCACAGCGCCGCGACCCAGCCCAGCACCGCCCGCGCCGTCGCGTGCCTCAGCAGCGCCAGCAGCAGGATCGGCCAGACCAGGTAGAACTGCTCCTCCACCCCCAGGGACCAGGTGTGGCCGAGGGGCGCGGTGAGATCCGAGTACGTCCCGGGGTCCGCGGCCCGTACGAGATTGACCACCGAACCCGCGGCCAGCGCCGCCGTCACCCACGCCCCGTCGAACAGCGGCAACGGGAACGCGACGGCCAGCAGGGCGGCAACCACGCACATCACCAGCAGGGCCGGCATCAGCCGCCGCCACCGCCGCCGGTAGAACGACCAGAGCCCGATCCGGCCGGTACGGGCGTACTCGGCGACCAGCAGCCGGGTGATGACGAAACCGCTGATGGTGAAGAACACGTCCACGCCCACCGAGCCGCCGGGTACCAGGTGCGGCTCCACGTGGTACACGATCACCAGCACCACCGCGACCGTGCGCAGCCCGTCCAGCCCCGCCACCCGCCCCCCACCGCGCAGCGCCGAGGCGAAGGCCCGCCCGCCGCCTCTGGGCCCGTCCGCCGACGAGGGGACGGCCTCAGGGGCCGCTCGCGCGTCCGGGCGCTGCTCCGCGGTCTCGGCCGCCGTGCTCCGATAGAGGGTGCTCATGAAATCGGCGCCTGCCCAGACGCGGCCGAATCACACGGACTCCACCACTGACCGGCTTCGGGATCCGGCTTTCGGGCGGTTCCGACCACATGGCCTGAACTCCGCGCCTTTGGCCAGAACCAGTACCGTTTCCCCAGCGTCGTACGGCATGTGTGCCGATGGCCCGAACTGTGGGGGGACCACATGAGCGCCGAGATCTACTTCAGCAACAACTACCGGGACCTGTGCGAGCGCAACGGGACCGGTGCCGGGTTCCAGTTCGAGTTCTCCTGCTCGCGCTGTTACGACACCTGGCGCTCGCCGTTCGAACCGTACGCCGGAGAGCGGGCCGCCACCTGGCTCCGCAAGGGCGTCGACGTGGCCTGGGGGCTGCTCGGCCGTACCGGTACCGGGCTGACGTCGGCGGCCGACGGCCTGGCGGGGGCCGGCTACGGGCGCGCCCGCGACGAGGCGTTCCAGCGGGCGATCAGCAACGCGCAGGGGCACTTCAACCGCTGCGCGCGCTGCACCGACTACGTGTGCGGCCGCTGCTGGAACGCGGCGCAGGGGCTGTGTCTGCGCTGCGCTCCGGACACGGCGGCCGAGGCGATGGCGGCCCAGCAGCGCGGCCTCAACGACATGGCCTCGCAGCGGGCGTACGCGGCGGGGCAGCAGGCCGGGCAGGGCTACGACCCCCACACACCCCGCCAGTTGGTCTGCCCGCACTGCCGGACCGAGACGCACGGCGCCGCCTTCTGCCCGGGCTGCGGGCATCAACTGGCCCAGTCCGCACGGTGTTCCTCGTGCTCCGCGGTGGTGCCGGACGGGGCGGCCTTCTGTCCGGGATGCGGCTCACGCAGGTAGCGGCCCGGTCCATCGGCCGCCCACGTCAGCCCGGTGCCGGCACGGGCCGGGCAGCGGGAGCGGCGGCGCGGCCCGCCCGCGGCGCGACCGTGGCCAGACCATGCGACTCCCCCCGAGACCCCTCACAGCCGAGGCAACCGAGGCAACCGAGGCAGCCGAGGCAGCTGATGCCGGTGATGCGGTCGACACGGCTGATCCGCCCGCGGCGGTGGACGGCCCGCCGTACCCGGAAGGCAGCGGGAGTCCACGGCCACGAACACCGGCCTCGACCGAGTGCAGAAGCCGCGTACGGACGGCCGGGTACGGCGGGCCGGAGGGGGGTACCAGCTACCACCCGGACCCCGTGGCGCCCCTGAATCCCTGGACCTCATACCCTACGGGGGTATATAAACTGATCGTCGCGGTCGGCTGCGAAAGGTGGACACCATGCATGCGGTCGGGCACGCGCTCTCCATCGCCGGGTCGATGACCTGGGAGATCACCTGGGCGCTGATCCTCGGCTTCGCGCTCTCCGCGGTCGTGCAGGCCGTGGTGCGCCGGGAGACGGTCGTACGGCTGCTCGGGGACGACCGGCCCCGTACGCTCACGCTGTCCGCGGGGCTCGGCGCCGCCTCCTCGTCCTGCTCCTACGCCGCCGTCGCCCTCGCCCGCTCCCTGTTCCGCAAGGGCGCGGACTTCACCGCGGCCATGGCCTTCGAGATCGCCTCCACCAACCTCGTGATCGAACTGGGCGTCATCCTCGCCCTGCTGATGGGCTGGCAGTTCACCGCCGCGGAGTTCGTCGGCGGCCCGATCATGATCGTCGTCCTCGCCGTGCTGTTCCGCGTCCTGCTGCGGGAGCGGCTGCTGCGCCGGGCGCGGGAGCAGGCCGAGCGCGGAGTGGCGGGCTCCATGGAGGGGCACGCGGCGATGGACATGTCCGTCGGCGGCGAGGGCGGTTTCGTACGCCGGCTGCTCTCCCGGAACGGGTTCACGTCCGTCTCCCACATCTTCGTCATGGAGTGGGCGGCGATCCTGCGCGACCTGGTGGCGGGGCTGCTGATCGCCGGGGCGATCGCCGCCTGGGTGCCGGACGACTTCTGGCAGAGCCTCTTCCTGGCCGGCCACCCGCTCGCGGCCAAGCTGACCGGGCCGCTGATCGGGCCGCTGGTGGCCATCGCCTCGTTCGTCTGCTCCATCGGCAACGTGCCGCTGGCGGTGGTGCTCTGGAAGGGCGGCATCAGCTTCGGCGGCGTCATCGCGTTCATCTACGCCGACCTGCTGATCCTGCCGATCCTGAACATCTACCGGAAGTACTACGGCACCCGGATGACCCTGTTCCTGCTGGGCACCTTCTACGCCTCGATGGTGGTGGCCGGCTATGCCGTGGAGCTCGTCTTCGGGGGCCTGGGGCTGATCCCCGACCAGGCCGACGCGAAGATCCCCGACGAGGGGATCAGCTGGAACTACACCACCTGGCTCAACATCGCCTTCCTGCTGCTGGCCGCCGCGCTGATCGTACGGTTCCTGCGTACCGGCGGCCCGGCGATGCTGCGGATGATGAGCGGTTCGCCGGACGGGGACGAGCAGCAGGAGGGGCACGAACACGGCCACGGTCACATGCACGGCGAGCACAGTCCCTGAGCCCGCGCGGACTGAGCGGGCGTGAACCGGGGGAGAACGTCCGGGTCGGGCACACCCGCCGTCGAGAAGGAGCTCACGTGGACCGCAGCCGCGACCTCGCCGTGGCGCCCGCCGTGCGTGCCGTCTACGGGCCCCAGGACCTGAGCTCCGCACCGGCGTTCGCGGGCGGGTTCATCAACTTCGGCCACTGGGCCGGGATCCCGCTCGACCGTCCGCTGACCGTCGAGGACCGGGTCCGCAGCCAGCGCGACCTCTACCGGCACGTGCTGGGCACCCTCGACGGGGCGGACGCCCACGCGGTCGAGGTCGGCTGCGGGCTGGGGATCGGCGCCGCGCTCGCGCTGGAGGAGTTCGGTTTCGCCGCCGTGACCGGTCTGGACATCCACCCCGAGCAACTGGAGCGGGCCCGCCGGGCCAACGCCACGCTGCTCGCCCGCGCGCCGGAGCGGCTCGGTTTCGCACACGGGGCGGCGGAGGGGATGCCGTTCGAGGACAGCGGTTTCGACCGGCTGTACTCGGTGGAGGCCGCCCAGCACTTCCGTGACCTGGCCGCGTTCGCCCGGGAGGCCGCGCGGGTGCTGCGGCCCGGCGGCCGGCTGGCCGTCACCAGCTTCTTCCTGCCGGCCGGCGCCGAGGACGCGGGCGCCGAACTGGCCGCGCGGCTGGAGAGCTTCGCGTCCGGCCTGGACCTGGCCCACCCGCTGGTGTCCCTGCTCGACGCCCTCGGCTCCGCCGGTCTGACCGGTGTACGGGCCGAGTCGATCGGCGACCATGTCTGGCCGGGCCTGGACCATTTCCTCGCCGGTGTCGAGATGCCCGTGCGGTGGCCGCGCAACTTCCTGCCGGCGTATCGCGACGGCCTGCTGGACTACTACGTCGTCACGGCGGACCGCCCGCTGTCCGACGCCTGACCCGCGGCCCTCGGGCGGGCCCCTCGCACCGGCTGCGCCCGCTCGGGTGGCTCTGCGGTGCGTGCCGCGTGGCTGTCCGGTCGCGGCCGGACCGACTTGATGATCATCGGTCCGTGACGACCCACGACGGCGCCCGCACCGCCGGCCACCCCCGCCGCACGGCGCCCGCCGACGCAGCCACCCCCCGCCGCACCGCGCCCGCCGACGCAGCCACCCCCCGCCGCACCGCGCCCGCCCTCGCAGCCACCCCCCGCCGCACGCCCGTCGCCCGCACTCCCGCCCGCCCCCTGGCCGCCGCCCGGGCCCTGCTCTGTTGCTGCCTGCTGACCGTGCTGACCTGTCTGTCAGCCGCGCCGCCCGCGGCCGCCCTCCCGCGACCCCGCGCGCTCCCTCGCCCCTCGACGGACGCCGAAGCCCGCACCGACGCCTACCTGACGTCGCTGCGGACGGCGGCCCCGGACGCCCCCCGGGCGCTGCGCAGGTTCTTTCTGCAGCTGCCCAAGGGCGGCGACCTGCACAACCACCTCTTCGGTGCGGTCAGGACCGAGTACCTGATCGCGCTCGCCGCCGGGGACGGGCTGTGTGTCGACACCGCGACGCTGACCGCCGTCGTACCGCCCTGCGGTCCCGGTACCCGGCCGGCCGCCGACGCCCGCAGCGACCCCGGCTTCCGCGAGGCGATCCTGGGGGCCTGGTCCATGCGGGACTTCCCGCCCGACCGGAGCGGCCACGACCACTTCTTCGCCACGTTCGAGAAGTTCGGGCTGGTGGCCGCACGGCACCCGGGCAAGGTGCTCGCGGAGGTCGCCGACTCGGTCGCGGCACAGCACCAGTCCTATCTGGAGACCATGGTCGACCCGGCCTCCGACCGCGCCGAGCGGCTCGCCGGCGAGGTCGGCTGGGACCCCGACCTCGCCGCGCTGCACGCCCGGCTGATCCAGGGCGGCCGGCTCGACGAGGTGGTCGCCGCGGCGCGCAGGGCGACGGACGACGCCGACGCCGAGTTCCGGGCCGCCGCCCGCTGCGGCACCGACCGCCCCCGCCCCGGCTGCCGGCTCACCGTGCGCTTCGTCTACCAGGCCTTCCGCGGCGAGTCCCGCGAACGCGTCTTCACCGAGCTGGCCCTCGGTATGCGGCTCGCCGAACGCGACCCCCGTTTCCTCGCCGTCAGCCTCGTCCAGCCCGAGGACGGGCCCGTCGCACTGGCCGACTACACCCTCCAGATGCGCATGGTGAGGTTCCTGCACACGGTCTATCCGAGGGCCCATGTCACCCTGCACGCCGGCGAGTTGCGGCCGGGGCTGGTCCCGCCGGAGGACCTGCGGTTCCACGTCCGGCAGGCCGTCGGCATCGCCGGCGCCGAGCGCGTCGGCCACGGCGTCGACCTCCGCCACGAGGACGACTGGCAGCGGACGGCCCGGACGATGGCCGCCCGGCAGACCGCCGTGGAGGTGCCCTTCACCAGCAACGCGCAGATCCTCGGGGTGCGCGGCGCCGCCCACCCCTTCGACACCTACCGGTCGTACGGGGTGCCGGTCGTCCTGGCCACGGACGACCCCGGTGTCTCGCGCACCGACATCAGCCACGAGTACCAGTACGCCGCCGGGACCTACGGCCTGTCCTACCCGGAGCTCAAGGACCTGGCCCGCGCCTCCCTGCAGTACGCCTTCCTGCCCGGCCGGAGCCTGTGGCGGGGCAACCCCACCCGCGACGGCTACCGTCCGGTCGCCGCCTGCGCCGGGCGGCTCCCCGGCAGCGGCCGTCCGCCGGGCGCGGAGTGCCGGGCCCTGCTCGACGCCAGCCCGAAGGCCGCCGTCCAGTGGCGCGAGGAGGCGGCCTCCGTGTCCTTCGAACGGACCTTCGGCCGGGCAGCCACCCGGCCTTGAAAAGCAGGTCGCGATGCGCCGTATGTCGACTGCGGCGCCATGGTGGCTGGTCGCGCCCGCGCGGCGGTAGCCGCACATCGATACAGCCCCGCGCCTCTTTGGGGCGCTGCCGGACCCCCTTAGTCTGCACGGGTGACGACCGAGACCCCCGAGCTGATCCTGCTACCCCAAGTCGCCTGCCGCGGACGGGAGATCACCGCGCCCCGGCTGCGTGGGCTGCTGGCGCTGCTCGCGCGGGACCTGCGTACCGGCTGCAGTACGGGGCGGCTGGTGGAGGGGCTGTGGCCGGACGAGCTGCCGGAGCGGCCGGGCAAGGCGGTGCAGGTCCTGGTCTCCCGGCTCAGGTCGCAGCTGGGCGCCGAGCTGATCCTGAGCACGCCGACGGGATACCGGCTGGGGCTGGACGAGACGCGCGTCGACAGTTCCGCGCTGCTGCTGCACGAGGCGGCCGGTGCCGAGCGGGCGCGGGCGGGGGATCACGAGGGCTCCCTGGCCGAGGCCGAGGCCGGGCTGGCGCTGTGGGACGGGAGCGTGGCCGCCGGGGCGGACGAGGAGCTGCACGACCCGGTGGCGGCACTGCGGACCGAGCGGGTGCGGGCGTACCGGGCGCTGGTGCGCTCCCACGCCCTCGCGCTCGCCCGGCTGGGACGGCGGGCGGAGGCCACCGCGCCGCTGGCCGAGCTGCACCGGGAGCTGCCCCGGGACGAGGAGGTGCTGGCGGAGCTGCTGCGCTGCGAGGCCGCCGGTGCCGGGCGGGCCGCGGCGCTCACCCGGTACGACGGCTACCGGCGCCGGCTCCGGGACGAGCTGGGAAGTGATCCGGGGGCCGGACTCCGTGCCGTCCACCAGGAGTTGCTGCGCGCGGACGCGGCGCCGGTCCGGCACGGGGTGCCGCACGAACCGAACCCGCTGCTGGGGCGGGACGCCGACATCGCCGCCGTGGCCGGGCTGCTGCGCGGCGCCCGGGTGGTCACCGTCGTCGGTCCCGGCGGCCTGGGCAAGACCCGTCTCTCGCACGCGGTGAGCCGGGCGGTCGAACAGCCCCTCGTCCACTACGTCACCCTGGCCGGTGTCACCGACGACGACGTGGCGGACGAGGTCGCCTCGGCCGTCGGCGGCGGGGAGGGCCGCCAGCTCCCGGGCGGGGGCAAGGACACGGTGAGCGCGATCGTCGCCGCGCTGGGGCCCGGCCCCGCGCTGCTGGTCCTTGACAACTGCGAGCACGTGATCGCGGGCGCGTCCGCTCTCGTACAGGCGCTGGTGTCGCGGTCCAAGGAGCTGCGGGTGCTGGCCACCAGCCGGGCCCCGCTCGGCCTGACCTCGGAGTCCGTGTACGCGCTGCCTGAGCTGTCCCTGGCGACCTCCGTCGAGCTCTTCGCGCAGCGGGCGCGGGCCGCCCGGCCCGGTGCGGACCTGCCGGCCGACCGGGTCGCCGAGATCTGCCGGCACCTGGACGGGCTGCCGCTGGCCGTGGAGCTGGCCGCGGCCCGGGTGCGGGTGCTCTCCGTGGCCGACATCGCGCACCGGCTGCGGGACCGTTTCGCGCTGCTGCGCGGCGGCGCCCGGGACGCGCCCGAACGGCATCGCACGCTGCGGGCCGTGGTCGAGTGGAGCTGGAACCTGCTGGAGCCCGAGGGCAGGGCGGCGCTCCGCGCACTGTCGGTGTTCCCCGGGGGCTTCGACGCGGACGCGGCGGAGTGCGTGCTCGGCGACACCGGGGCCGGTGCCGGGGACGCGATGGATCTGCTGGAGCAGCTGGCCGGTCAGTCCCTGATCAAGGTCGGGGAGAGCCCGGCCGGGGTGCGCTTCCACATGCTGGAGACACTGCGGGAGTTCGGCGCCGCCCGACGGGAGGAGGCGGGTGAGACCGAGGCCGTGACCGGCCGGTTCCTCGCCTGGGCCCGGGACTTCGGTCGGGCCCACCACGCCGGGATGTACGGCACCGACGCGCCGGCCTCCTTCGACCGCATCCGTGCCGAGCAGGACAACCTCGTCCTCGCGCTGCGGCACGCCCTGGCCCGCGCCGACGGGCCGGCCACCGCCGCCGTCACCGCCGTACTGGCCTCCCTGTGGTCCGTCGGCAACAGCTACGCCCGGTTCGTCACCCTCGCCGCCGAGACCGGCGGGCCGCTGTCCCATTTCCGCCCGGGACCCGGGCACCCCGAGGACGTGGAGACGGCCCGGAGCGCGGCGGCGGTGTGCGCGGCCGGCCTCTTCATGGGCTACGGCCCGCACGCCGTACGCCAGCTCGTCACGCTGCGCCGCCTGCCGCCCGCCCCTGCGGACACCGTGCCGCGGGCCCTGGCCGCCGTGCTCTGCGCGGTCCCGGACATGCGCCCGCCGGAGTACGCACGCCTGGAGGAGCTGTGCGACGCGGGCGAGCCCCTGCTGGCGGGCCTCGCGGCGAGCGTCGCCAGCTACCTGTGGGAAGCCGCGTACGAGACGGAGCGCGCGCTGCGCTACGCCCGGCGGATGCTCGCCGCGGTGGCGCCGCTCGGCAATCCGATCACGATGCTGCTCAGCCATGGGCGGATCGGCGAGCTGTGCCTCAAGACGGAGCGCGGCGCGGAGGCGTACGACCATCTCCGGGCCGCGGACACGCTCGGTGAGGCCGGTGCCTGGTCGGACGCGATCGGGGTGCGCTACGGGCTGGTGTCCGCCTGTCTGCAGCGCGGGGAGGTCGCGGAGGCGGAGTACTGGCTGGGCCGCGCCGCCCCGGACCGGCAGCCGGAGTCCGTCGAGGCCTTCAGCCCCGAACTGCTGCAGGCCCGGGCCGAGATCGCGCTGGCCCGGGGGTTGACGGAGGTCGGCCTCGGTCTCTGGCGGCAGGCGGCGGCCGGGATCCGGGCGGCCGGCGCGCTGGCCCCGGACGACCCTTTCCTCGACTCCTGGTCCCTCCATGTGCAGGCGGCCGCGCTCGCCGCGCACGCGCAGCACGGCCGGCTGGAGCCGGTGGCCGGGCTGTCCGGGCACCTGCGGGAGCGGCTGCTCGGGATGCTGTCCGGCGACGGTCCCGCCGCCGGGGACCTGCTGGAACTGCCGGTCTACGGCTCGGTGCTGCTCGCGCTCGGGTACGCCGGGCTGGCCCGGGGCGACACGGCGGCGGTACGGCTGCTGGCGCTGGCGGAGGTGCTGCCGGTGATGCGGGACCTGCCGACCCTCTCCTCGGCCCGGTCCCGGCAGGCGGCCGGGAACGCGGACGGGGCCGCCTACGCCGACGCGAGGTCGGAGTACGCGGCCCTGGGGCGGGATCAGTTGCGGGCGGCGGCCCGGCAGGCTCTGCACGAGCTCACTGCCGGGGCTCACGGCTGAACCGCGCCTTGGACCACAGGTAGCCGAGCACGGTCAGCCCGAGTCCCCAGCCGATGGCCAGCACCGCGTTCCTCGTGCCGATCTCGCTGCCCAGCAGCAGCCCGCGCAGGGTCTCGATGAAGGGCGAGAACGGCTGGTACTCGGCGAACCAGCGGAACCAGCCCGGCATGGCGTCCACCGGCACGAACGCGCTGGACAGGAAGGGCAGCATCACCAGCGGCGTCCCGATGTTGCTGGCGCCCTCGGGGTTGGGGCTGATCAGACCGATGCCGACGGCGAGCCAGGTCAGCGCGAGGCTGACCAGGGCCATCAGCCCGGCCGCCGCGAGCCACTCCACCGGCGACGCGTCGGGCCGGAACCCGATGGCGAGTCCGATGCCCAGGACCAGGACCAGGGCCATCATCGTCTGGATCACGCTGCCGATCACGTGGCCGATCAGCACCGAGGCGCGGGAGATCGCCATCGTGCGGAACCGGGCCATGATGCCCTCGGTCATGTCGGTGCACACGGCCACCGCGGTGCCGAGCGAGGTCATGGCCACGGTCAGGAAGAGGATGCCGGGGACGAGGTAGGCGACGTACTCGGACCGGTCGGCGTGGCCGCCGGTGATGCCGGCGCTCATCACGTTGCCGAAGACGTACACGAACAGCAGCAGCAGGATGACCGGGGTGAGCAGGAGGTTCAGGGTGAGGGAGGGGTAGCGGCGGGCGTGCAGGAGGTTGCGCCGCAGCATCGTGAGGTTGTCGCGGAACGCGTAGCCGGCGGTGCTCATCGGACGGTCTCCTTCTTGTCGGTGGCGGCGGCGTTCTCGTTGCCGGTGGTGCTGGTGGTGGCCGTGGTGGCCGTGGTGGCGGTCAGGGCGAAGAACACGTCGTCCAGGTCGGGGGTGTGCACGGAGAGTTCGTCGGCCTCGATGCCGGCGGCGTCGAGCCAGTCGAGGATGGCGCGCAGCTCGCGCTGGGTGCCGCCGCTGGGGATCTGCAGGGCGAGGGCCTCGTCGTCGCGGGTGGTCTCGCGCAGCGCGGTCGCCGCCCGCTCGTACGAGCCCGGGTCGGAGAACCGCAGCCGGACGTGGCCACCCGGGACGAGCCGCTTGAGCTCCTCGGCGCTGCCCTCGGCGACGAGCCGGCCGCCGTCGAGCACCGCGATGCGGTCGGCGAGCTGGTCGGCCTCCTCCAGGTACTGGGTGGTGAGGAAGACGGTGGTGCCGCCGGAGACGAGTTCGCGGATGATCTGCCACATGGTGTGGCGGGAGCGCGGGTCGAGGCCGGTGGTCGGCTCGTCGAGGAAGATGATCCGCGGGCTGCCGACCAGGGTCATGGCGATGTCGAGCCGGCGCTTCATGCCGCCGGAGTAGGTGGAGGCGGGCCTCTTCGCGGCCTCGGTGAGGTCGAACCGCTCCAGCAGGTCGGCGGTGACCTGCCGTCCGTCCCGCTTGGACAGGTGGTGCAGGTCGGCCATGAGGAGCATGTTCTCCTCGCCGGTGATCAGTCCGTCCACGGCGGAGAACTGGCCGGTGACCCCGATCGCGGCCCGTACCTTCTGGGCCTCGGCGGTGAGGTCGTGCCCGGCGATCCGGGCCGCGCCGCCGTCGGCGCAGATGAGCGTGGACAGGATGTTCACCGCGGTGGTCTTGCCGGCGCCGTTCGGCCCGAGGAGCGAGAAGATCGTGCCGGCGGGGACGCGGATGTCGATGCCGTCGAGGACGGTCTTGTCCCCGTAGGCCTTGCGCAGCCCGGTGGCCGCGATCGCGAGTTCGGGTTCGGGTCCGTGTGTGTTCGTCGTCATGCCGCAGAGCGTGCGGCCACGGGGATTCAACCGGGCTTCAGCCCGGTTTCAGCCGGGCGGGACGGCCTCGGGGCGCTGAAACCGAGCACCTTCCCTACATTTCCCATAGGAATGGTGGCTAAGGTCCCGCTCCATGGATTCCACCGTTCCGATCGTCATCGCGGGAGCCCTGGTCGGTTTCGCCGTAGGGCTCACCGGCATGGGCGGCGGGGCGCTCATGACACCGATCATGGTCATGGTGTTCGGGGTGAACCCCACCGCGGCCATCGGCAGCGACCTGGCCGCGTCCGTCTTCATGAAGCCGTTCGGCGCGCTGGTCCACCAGCGGGCCGGCACCGTGCGCTGGGACATCGTCCGCTGGCTGCTGCCGACCGCCGTCCCCGCCGCCTTCGGCGGTGTCTTCCTGCTCCGCGCCCTGGGCGACGGCGACGACCTGCAGCAACGCGTCAAGTACGTCGTCGGTACGGCGCTGATGCTGGCCGTCGTCGGCATGCTCGCCCGCATGTGGCTCGACCGCCGCCGCGCCGCCACGGACGGCGAGGGCGGCGAGGACGGCGAGGACGCCCGTGTTCCCGTGCGGCCCGCGGCCACGCTGCTCATCGGCCTGGTGGGCGGGGTGATCGTCGGGATGACCTCGGTCGGCTCGGGCTCCCTGATCATCGTGATGCTGATGCTCGCCCACCCGCGGCTCAAGGCCAACCACCTCGTCGGTACGGACCTGGTGCAGGCCATCCCCATGGTGGCCGCCGCCGCCCTGGGCCACCTGCTCGTCGGCGACGCCGACCTGGGGCTCGCGGCCACGCTCCTGATCGGCGCGATCCCCGGGGTGCTGCTCGGCTCCCTCGTCTCCAGCCGGGTCGCGGGCTCCGCGGTGCGCTGGGCCCTGGTCGTGCTGCTCACCGGGTCCGGACTGTCGATGCTGAAGGCGTCGTCCACCGTCATCCTGCTCGGCTGCCTGGGCATGGCGCTGCTCGGCACGCTCACCGCCGTACGCGACCGGCGGGCGGCCGAGGGCTCCTCGCCGTCGCCGTCGCCGTCACGGCCGCCGGCGCCGGCGCTCGACTCGCGGGCGTTGCCGCTCGCGCGCGACCATGGGCAGAAGTCGAGTCGCTCTTGAAGGAGCGGGCATGAGACGGAACCGACTGCTCACCTCGGCCGCGGTACTGGGCGCGGCCGTCGTCCTGGGCCCGGCGGTGCCCCACACCGCGGTGGCCGCCTCCGGCCGGAACTGCTCCTACGTGGCGTCGGGCTACCGGCCGACGCTCGCGTACGGGGACACCGGAGCGGCGGTCAGGCAGGTGCAGTGCCTCAGCAACGTGTGGGGCGGGCAGCCGCCCAAGCTCGCCCCCGACGGGGTCTACGGCACGGTCACGCAGCGGAAGATCGAGTGGATCCAGACCTGCCACGGCCTGCCGGCGAGCGGCGTGGTCGAGGGCCGCACCTGGCACGTGCTGTACCACCCTGCCCTGGACTGTTACGTCCCCTACCCGTCCTGACCGCCCTCCCCGGCCCGTCGCTCCGCCTTCCCCCGCCGCCCCGTTAGGGTGTTGTTAAAGAAAACGCAAAGAACCAGCGGGACGAGACGACGAGACAGGGGAGACAACCTTGGGGGCTCCACGCCTGAGCAGGACGCCGTTGCCGGGAATCGGGGTCCGCTACGACCTCGCCACGCGCGAGCAGGGCCGGGTGTCCGTGGTCGCGCACCGGGACGGTTCACGGATTCTGAGCGCCTACCACCAGGACGATCCGGATGCCTGCGCCCTGTCGCTGCGACTGTCCTCGGGTGAGACGGCGGCGCTCATCGACGCGCTGATGCCGACGCACCACAGCCCGAACCTGCTGTCCACCACCGACCTCGGGCTGGTGGCCGAGCGGATCGAGCTCTCCGCCACCTCGTACTGGAACGGCCGGCTGCTGGGCGAGACGCGGATGCGGACCGAGACCGGCGTGTCCATCGTCGCCGTGCTGCGCCGCGCCGAGGCGGTCCCCTCCCCCACGCCCGGCTTCCGCCTGGCCGGCGGTGACACGCTCATCGTGATCGGCACCCGTGAGGGCGTCGACGCGGCCGCCGCGATACTCGGGCGGGAGTGAGGCCGCCGTGCACGACTCCGCCGTGTTCCTGATCGAGTTCGGTGCGATCATCCTCGGTCTCGGCCTGCTCGGCCGGCTGGCCGGGCGCCTCCGCTTCTCGCCCATCCCCCTCTACCTGCTGGCCGGGCTCGCCTTCGGCAAGGGCGGGCTCTACCCGCTCGGCACGAGCGAGGAGTTCGTCGCGATCGGCGCCGAGATCGGCGTCGTCCTCCTGCTGCTCATGCTCGGCCTGGAGTACACGGCCAGCGATCTCGTCTCCAACCTCAAGACGCAGTACCCGGCCGGGCTGGTGGACGCCGCGCTGAACGCGCTGCCCGGCGCCGCCATGGCCCTGTTGCTGGGCTGGGGCCCGGTGGCGGCCGTGGTGCTGGCCGGCGTCACCTGGATCTCCTCCTCCGGGGTCATAGCCAAGGTCCTCGGGGACCTGGGGCGGCTCGGCAACCGGGAGACCCCGGTGATACTGAGCATCCTGGTCCTGGAGGACCTCTCCATGGCCGTCTACCTGCCGATCATCACCGCGCTGCTGGCCGGCGTCGGCCTCGCGGCGGGCAGCCTCACGCTGGCGGTCGCCCTCGGGGTCGCCGGACTGGTCCTGCTGATCGCGGTCCGCTACGGCAGGCACATCTCGCGTTTCGTCTCCAGCGACGACCCCGAGAAGCTGCTGCTGGTGGTCCTCGGCCTGACCCTGCTGGTCGCGGGCATCGCACAGAAGCTGCAGGTCTCCGCCGCGGTGGGCGCGTTCCTGGTCGGCATAGCCCTGTCCGGCGAGGTGGCCGAGGGCACCCACCACCTCCTCGCCCCGCTCCGCGACCTGTTCGCCGCCGTCTTCTTCGTCTTCTTCGGCCTGCACACCGACCCGTCGAGCATCCCGCCGGTGCTGCTGCCCGCGCTCGCCCTGGCGGCCGTCACCACGCTGACGAAGATCGCCACCGGCTACTGGGCCGCGAAACGCGCCGGGATCTCGGTGCGGGGCCGCTGGCGGGCGGGCGGCACCCTGGTGGCCCGCGGCGAGTTCTCGATCGTCATAGCCGGCCTCGCGGTCACGGCGGGCATAGAACCCTCGCTCGGCCCCCTGGCCACCGCCTACGTCCTCATCCTCGTCATCCTCGGCCCTCTCACCGCCCGCTACACCGAACCCCTGGCCCGCCGCCTCACCGGCCGGTCCGAGCCGACGGACCGCGTCGCCCTCGTACCCGCCGAAGCCGACGCGACCGACCAGGACACGGCCGGCCGGGTGTGATCCAGAGGGAACAGCACAGGCGGGGAACAGCACACGGGCACGAAATGGCCGGGCCCGAAAGACGGAAACCAGGACGCGGCCCTTTCAGCGTGGCGTCCAGCCCCACCGCAGGGACAGGTCGGGCCGGAGACCGACGGCTGACCAAAGCCTCTGACCTGTCGAGCTCGGCAACAGCGAGAACCTGCGGGACCTGGAGAGATCAGGCGCGGAGCAGGTCGGTCGAGACCGTCCAGAGGAGCTTGGCGATGGCGGGATCGAGCGCCCATTCCTTGACACCGTGCGGGTGCTGGGCGAGGTCGGCGTCGTTCGGCACGGTGTAGGCCTCTTGTGCATCGTCGAGGTAGTGGCCTCCGGGGCGAGCGAACTGGGGGGGGCGACGGCCGCGACGATGCGGGTGGCGGCCCCCTGCCCGACCTTCCTGCACGCACGCGCGACCCACGCCGACGCCCTCGGGACCTTCGCCCCACGGGCCGGACGCGACCACAGCCCGTGACAGGCTCGTCAGTTGTTCCAGCTCTCGTCGTACGGATCGGCCGGCACCGGGATCGGCTTGGCGTCCGTGACCTTCAGGTAGGGGATCGGGCCGTTGTTCACCGGGTCGTGGGTCAGTCGGGCGGTGTACGTGCCCGTCACCTGGAGCCAGGCGTCCGGCTGGAGGACCGGGGGGATCTTGCCGGTCAGTGCCACCTTCACCGGCTGGGCGTCCGCCGCGCAGCAGTTGAGGGCCATGCGGACCAGATACGGGGTGCCCTTGCCGTCCAGGGCCACGAAGCCGGCGATGCGGACGCGGTGGCCGTCGAACGAGCGCCCGTGGTCGTACACCGCGCGTCCCGCGTAGTCGACCAGGTTGAGCGGGATCGGGTCGGACTTGGGCAACTTCAGGTAGCCGTACGGCTGTTGCAGGGCCGTGCCGGTGCGCACCGCGCTGTAGGAGCCGAGCGCGGGCGGTGCGATGAGGATCAGGGCGAGGATGGGGAAGACCAGCAGCCAGGAGATGCGGGGCTCCGGGTGGACATGCGCCTCGGGCGCGGCTGCCGGAACGGCTTCCTGCGCGGCCTTCCGGCTGCGGGCGCGCTTCCACTCGTACCACGCCGTCGCCAGCGCCGAGGCGATCAGGACGGCGCCCGCGGCCAGCACCAGCGGCTGAAGGCCCGCCTTGACGTAGCGCAGGTAGAGATTGGTGGCGCCCGCGTGCAGCAGGGCCGCGCCCACCAGGAACATCACGGCGGCCTGCGCCTGCCGGTTCACAGCAGCACCGCCCCGGTCAGGACCGCGCCCGCGATCGCCGCCACGAAGGTGGCCGGGGCGAAGCGCAGGGCGAAGCCGCGGCCGAAGGTGCCCGCCTGCATCGCGAAGAGCTTGAGGTCGATCATCGGGCCCACGATCAGGAAGGCCAGCTTCGCGGTGAGCGAGAACTGGGTCAGGGAAGCCGCCACGAACGCGTCCGCCTCCGAGCAGATGGACAGGAGCACGGCCAGGATCGACAGGGCGAAGATCGCGACCACCGGGTTGGCGGCCGCCGTGCGCAGCCACTCCGCCGGGGCCACCGCCTTCAGCGTCGCCGCCGCCATCGCGCCGAGCACCAGGAAGCCGCCCGCCTGCATGGTGTCGTGCCGGACCGAGGACCAGAACGCCTCGCCCCTGGTCTCGCCCTCGTGGTGCGCGTGCGCCGGCAGGCGCAGCCAGTCGGTACGGCCGAGCCGCTGCCACAGCCAGCCCATCGCGCACGCCACCAGCAGACTGCCGGCGAACCGGCCCACCACCATCTCGGGGTCGCGCGGGAACGCCACCGCCGTCGCCGTCAGCACGATCGGGTTGATCGCGGGCGCGGCGAGCAGGAAGGCGATCGCCGCGGCCGGGGTGACGCCCCGCCGGACCAGGGCGCCGGCCACCGGGACCGACGCGCACTCGCAGCCGGGCAGGATCACCCCGGCCAGCCCCGCGACCGGTACCGCCAGGGCGGGGTGACCGGGCAGGGCGCGGGCGAAGAAGGAGGGCGGGACGAAGACCGCGATCGCGGCGGACAGGAGCACGCCGAGGACGAGGAACGGGAGCGCCTGGACGACCACCGCCACGAACACCGTCATCCAGCTCTGCATCACCGGCTTCGACAGTGCTCCGCGCACCGGGCCCTGGAACACCACGACCAGGAGGAGAAGCAGGGTCAGGGCCAGTGGTGAGCTGAAGTGCCACCCGCCTTCCTGGTCGGGCGGGTCGGGGGTACCGTCGCCGCCGGGGGTCCCGTCCTCGGGCACGGCGCCGGGCGGGGCGGCTTTCTCGGTGATGGCCACGGGTCGGATACCTCCGGCACTTCGGTCAGATCCGGGATTATGCTCCCTCACCTTCCCTACGGTCGGTCAGGGGCTGCCGTTCACCTGATTCTTGCGGGAATGGTGCGTGTATCGCACGTACGGTCTTGTCAGGGAGGCCGGGCGGGCGAGACGTTGAAGGGTGTGTGGGTGGTGACGGAGGGCATGCCCGGTACACGTACCGGCTGTGTGTGTCGTCGACCGCCCACTCGGCGCTGCTCGCCGAGTGGGACCGCTGCCGGTGGGTGTGGAACGAGTGCGTGGCCAAGTCCAGGGCCGTGCACGCGCACAACACGGCGCACCCCGAGGACGAGGTGTCGTGCGGTCCGGCGCAGCTCGACCGGATGCTGACCGGGGCCCGTGGGCGTACGCCGTGGCTGCGCGCGGGCAGTTCGGTGCCGCAGCAGCAGATCATCCGGGACTTCGGCAGGTCGCGTGCGAAGGCGCACACTCCCGGGGACAAGAACTCCGCCCGCGTGATGCTCGTCCGGGCTGGTCTGAACCCGGCTGGTGCCGAGGGCACAAGACCTCCTGGAGCGATGCTCCAGGAGGCGGCCTGAGCCAGGAATCCTCCCTTTCAGGGAAGCGAGCAGTCAATTCGTTGCTGGAACCATGCGTCCGGTTGAGGCAGTCTTTCCCTCGTGGCGAGCGTTCCGTATCAGGGTGGTGGGGCCCCGGCGCCCATGGTGGTGTGCGGGGACGACGGACTGGCGCACCGGCTGGCGGCCGAGTTGCGCACGGTCTACCGCGAAGAGGTCACCCTCGTGGTACCGCCGAACGTGCGCATCGCGCGGCCGCCGGTCGTCGGACGCGCCCGGGCCGCCTCGGCCGCGCTGTTCGACCGGGTGGTCAGCGCGGCCGTGGGCCGGGCGGGCGGCGGGAACGGTGGCGGCGGGGGCGGCAACGGTGGTTCTGGTGCGGGCGGTTCGGTCGCCGGTTCGGGCTCCGGCTCCGGCTCCGGTGCGGGCGACGGGTCGCGCGGGGAGCGGGTGCTGGAGGCCGTGGAGGCCACTGAGGCGGTGCTCGCCGAGGCGGGTGTGGAGCGGGCCGCCGCGCTCGCGCTCGTGTACGACGACGACGAGACCAACATCCGGGCCGCCCTCACCGCCCGCCGGCTGAATCCGCGGCTGCGGCTCGTGCTGCGGTTGTACAACCGCAGGTTGGGACAGCACATCGAGGAACTCCTCGACCAGGCGGCCGCGTTGGCGATCGGGGACACGGGCGGCGACGCCGGTGCGGTGGGGGACGCCTCCACGACCGTGCTGTCCGACGCCGACACCGCCGCGCCCGCGCTCGCCGCCACCGCGCTCGCCGGGCGGGGCAAGGTCATCCACACGGAGGGCCTGGTGCTGCGCGCGGTGGAACTGCCGCCGGGCACCGATGCCCGGCAGGACGCCGCCGAGCGGGGGCTGTTCCCGCTGGCGCTGCTCTCGCCGAACGGCACCGGGCCCGAGCCGGCCGACGGCGGCCGGGAGCGGGGGCCGCGGCTGCTGCCGGACGCGGAGCAGGTGGGGGCCGCGCCGGAGCGTGGCGTGATGGTGCTGGAGCAGGTGTCGTCGTCCGCGGGGGCGGCGGAGCCGGCCGGGCGCGGGGTCGGGGTGGTACCGCCGCTCGCCTCGCTGTTCTCGCGGCGGCTCAGGTGGTCGCTGGCCGGGAGCGTGGCCTGTGTGGTCGCGCTCGCGGTCGCGTTGTCGGTGGTGACGGGCATCCATCCGGTACGGGCCTTCTACTACACGCTCCTCGACCTGTTCGCCATCGACAATCCCGCGATCGGGGCCCCGCTGGGCCGGCAGATCCTGCAGCTGCTGTCGGGGCTGGTCGGGTTGCTGCTGCTGCCGGTGCTGCTGGCGGCGGTGCTGGAGGCGCTCGGGACCTTCCGGACCGCCTCCGCGCTGCGCAAGCCGCCTCGGGGGCTCAGTGGGCATGTGGTGCTCCTCGGGCTGGGGAAGATCGGTACTCGGGTGCTGACGCGGCTGCGGGAACTGCATGTGCCCGTGGTGTGCGTCGAGTCGGATCCCGAGGCGCGCGGGCTGGCGGTGGCACGGCGGCTGCGGGTGCCGGTGGTGTTCGGGGACGTGACCCAGGAGGGTGTCCTGGAGTCCGCCAAGATCCATCGGGCGCAGGCGCTGCTCGCGGTGACCAGCGCCGACACCACGAATCTGGAGGCCGTGCTGTACGCGCGGTCCGTGCGGCCCGATCTGACGGCGGTGCTGCGGCTGTACGACGACGACTTCGCGACCGCCGTGTACCGGACGCTGCGGGCGGCGCATCCGCATGCGGTGACCCGGAGCCGGAGCGTGTCCTATCTGGCGGCGCCGTCCTTCGCGGGGGCGATGCTGGGGCGGCAGATCCTCGGGGCCATTCCGGTGGAGCGGAAGGTGCTGCTGGTGGCGGTGGTGGAGGTGGGCGGGCATCCCCAGTTGGAGGGGCGGACGGTGCAGGGGGCGTTCCGGGCGGGGGCGTGGCGGGTGCTGGCGATCGAGGGCCGGCAGGGGGTTGCCGCTGGGGAGTACGTGTTGCGGGGTGGGGATCGGGTGGTGGTGGCCGCCACTCGCCGGGGGCTGGCGGAGCTGTCGGGCCGGGTCCCGCCCACCCACTCACCCGACTCGCTCGGCTGAGAGGTGGGGGTGGGTGGGCCGCGGTGGTGTGGGTGCGCGCGGGTGCGCTGTGGCTGATCGCGCCCACGCGGCGGAGCCGCACATCGGCTACAGCCCCGCGCCCCTCACGGGGCGCACCGCCCCGTGGTTCGGTAACGCGCCGTCGTGGTTGCTCGCGCAGTTCCCCGCGCCCCTTACGGGGCGCACCGCGCCGTGGTTTGGTAACGCGCCGTCGTGGTTGCTCGCGCAGTTCCCCGCGCCCCTCACGGGGCGCACCGCGCCGTGGTTCAGTGCCGCGCCGTGGTGGTTGCTCGCGCCCCTCACGGGGCGCACCACGCCGTGGTTCGGTGCCGCGCCGTGGTGGTTGCTCGCGCCCCTTACGGGGCGCTTGAGCGCGGTGGGCTCGGCGGGGCGGTGCGCCTCCGGGCGTGGCCCAGCTCGGGTGCGGCCTCGCCTTCTTGCGAACCGAGTCGGGTGGGTGGGTGGGAAAGGGTTCAGTCTGTCGGCGTCACCGCCGTAGGCGTCAGGTGGCGTTCCGCGAACTCCATTTCCAGGCGGAGTTGCTTGATGCGCTCGTCGACCACCAGGGAGCCGTGGCCCGCGTCGTATCGGTAGACCTCGTGGGGGGCCGAGCGGGCTGCCAGACGGTTGACGTAGTTGTCGATCTGGCGGATGGGGCAGCGGGGGTCGTTGAGGCCGGCCGAGATGTAGACCGGGGCCTTGACGTCGTCCACGTAGGTGAGGGGGGAGGACGCGGCGAAGCGGTCGGGGACCTCTTCCGGGGTGCCGCCCAGCAGCGTGCGGTCCATCGCCTTCAGTGACTCCATCTCGTCGTGGTACGCCGTGACGTAGTCGGCGACGGGCACGACGGCGATGCCCACCGTCCAGGACCCGGGCTGGGTGCCCAGGCCGAGGAGCGTGAGGTAGCCGCCCCAGGAGCCGCCGGTCAGGACGAGGCGGTCGGGGTCGGCGAGCCCGGACTCGATCGCCCAGTCCCGGACCGCCGCGACGTCCTCCAGCTCGATCAGGCCCACCCGGTGCTTCAGCGCGTCCGTCCAGGCCCGGCCGTAACCCGTGGAGCCGCGGTAGTTGATGCGGACCACCGCGTACCCGTGGTCGACCCAGGCCGCGGGGCCGGCCGCGAAGCTGTCGCTGTCGTGCCAGGTCGGGCCGCCGTGCAGGTCGAAGACGGTGGGGAGGGGCCCGACGGCCCCGGCCGGCTTCTGGATCAGGGCGTGGATCAGGCCGCCGGGGCCCTCCACCCAGGCGTCCGAGACCGGGACCGACGGCGGGCACGTCATGCCGGGCGGGTCCAGGACCACCTCGCCGGTCGTCGAGCGGACCACCGGCGGCTCGGCGGCCGACGACCAGAGGTACTCGACGGTGCCGTCGGGGCGGGCGGTGGCCCCGGACACGGAGCCCGGCGGGGTCGGGATGCGCTCCAGCTCACGCGTGGCCAGGTCGTAGCGGAACAGGTCGCTGCGGGCCTTGTGGCTGTGCGCGATGAGCAGCGCGCCGCCGTCCGGATACCACTCCGCGCTCACGTCGCCCGGCAGGTCGAGGGTCAGGTCGGTCTGCTCGCCGGAGACGACGTCCCAGACCAGGGGCTCCCAGCGGCCGCGCCGCTGATGGCCGATGAGCAGGCGCGGGTCGCCGTCCACCGGGGCGAAGCCCAGCACCTCCAGGCCCAGTTCCTCGGTGCCGCCGTCGGTGTCGTCGAGCTCGGCGACCGTCGTGCCGTCCGGGCGGAGCACGCGCAGCGCCGAGTGCATCGCGTCGCCGTGCTCGGTGTGCTCGATCGCGATCAGCGAGCCGTCGTGGGAGAGGTCGCCGACGCCCGCCGACTCGGCGTGCCGGTAGATCTCCAGCGGCTCCTGCCCCGTTCTGACCAGGTAGATCGTCGTACCCTCGTCGTCCGTGGAGCGGCCCACGACGGCCGTACGGCCGTCCCGGCCGAGCGCCAGACCGGAGGGGTACGACGGCTCCAGGCCCGGCGTCGCCTCCTCGTCCGCGCCACCGCCGAAGGGCTGGCGGCGCCAGACGCCGAACTCGTCGCCGTCCTTGTCGTCGAACCACCAGATCCACGCGCCGTCCGGGGAGAGCAGCCCGTCCGTCGTGCCGTTCGGCCGGTTCGTCGCCTGGCGCTGCTCACCGCTCGCGCGGTCCCAGGCGTACAGCTCGTACGTCCCCGTCGCGTTCGAGACGAACAGGGAACGGTCGGGGGCGTCCTCCGCCCAGTCCGGCAGGGAGACCCGAGGGGCGCGGAAGCGCTTCTCCCAGTCCGGCATGTCGCTCTCACTCATGGCCGCAGTCATGGCCCCATAGTGCCCGTCCCCACCCACAATGCGTCGAGGAGTACCCGCAGCCTGTGGATAACTTTGCGAACCACCAGGTAGACGTCCGGGCCGACAGCCGCTCGGCGGCCTCGCCGACCACCCCCCGACAGGCCGTCCCACGGCCTGGCGCGGCGGCCGAAGGCCGTCGTGTGCGCCCACCCCGCCCGTAAACCGTCATGAACCGCCCCGTACCGTGGACGGCGTGTACCGCTTTCTGCTGACACCCCGCTGGTGGGGCATCAACGTCTTCGTGCTGCTCGCCATCCCGTTCTGCATCTTCATGGGGTCGTGGCAGCTGAGCCGCTTCGAGGCGCGTGTCGAGGCGCATCGCAGCGCGGACGAGCAGGTCGAGACGGCGAAGACGGAGGCGGCCCGGCCGCTGGCCGGTCTGCTCCCCGTGAACCAGGCGACGTCGGGCAAGCGGGCCACCGTCAGCGGGCGGTACGGCAAGCAGCTGCTCGTGCCCGACCGTCAGCTCGACGGGAAGAACGGCTTCTACGTCCTGACGCTGCTGCGCACCGGCTCCGGCAAGGCCCTGCCCGTCGTCCGCGGCTGGCTGCCCGGCAAGGCGGATGCCGCCGAGGCGCCCGCCCCGCCCACCGGCGAGGTCACCGTCACCGGCGCGCTGCAGGCCTCCGAGACACCGGGGGACGACGGCGTCAGCAACCAGGGCGGGCTGCCGTCGGGGCAGACGGCGGCGATCAGCGCGGCCTCGCTGGTGAACCTGGTGCCGTACCCGGTGTACGACGCCTGGATCACCCTGGACAAGGCCGACTCGGGGATGACGGCCGTGCCGGCGACCGCGCCGGACAACTCGGGGCTCGACCTGAAGGCGTTCCAGAACCTCGGCTACACCGGCGAGTGGTTCGTGTTCGCGGGCTTCGTGGTGTTCATGTGGTTCCGGCTGCTCCGCCGCGAGGTGGAGTTCGCCCGGGACGCGGCGCTCGGCCTGGTCCCGGACGAGGAAGCCCAGCAGCCGACCGCCGTATGACGGACTCCGCAGGTCGCACGGACCCCGCCCGTCACACCGCCGGCAGGACTCCGGTCCAGTAGACCGTGCCGGCGCACGCGTTCGTCACCGTCGCCGAGCCGGTCGGGGACCCCGCCTGCGGGGTGTACGAGACCGCGATGCTGCCGTCGGCCGTGCCGTCCTCGGTGAGCAGCTGGGTGGTGGTCCCGTCCGACCCGGACGTGGTCGTACCGGCGCTGCTGCTGGCGCCCTCGGAGGGGCTCGGGGAGGCCGTGGTACCGCCGGTGCCGCCGGTGTCGGTGGTACCACCGGTGCTGGAGCCGCTGGTCGGGCAGGTCTCCGAGGGGACGAAGCCGAACTTCTCCTCGTAGGCCGCGCCAGGCGCCAGGACCAGGCCGGTGAGTTCGGTGGTCGGGTCGGGCAGCCCGGCCGCCGCGTCACCGGAGGCGTGCCGGAGGGCGTTGATCTTGGTGGAGTCGGCCGCGCCCTGCGCGAGGAGGCCCACGCTGCCGGGGCCGCCGACGGTGCAGCTCGTCGTCGAGACGTTGACGACGCGGAAGGTGCCGTAGACGACACCCGTCGAGTCGGGGGCGTCGACGGTGGACGTCGGGGTGCCGAGCTGGGCGGAGGTGCAGACCGGGGCGCTGCTGGCGGCGCTGGCGGTGGGGACGACCTTGGTGCCGCCGCCGGCTCCGGTGCTCTCGCTCCTGCCGCCGTCCTTGCCGCCGCCGGGGCTCTCGCCGGTGGTCCGGCCGCTGGTGCCGCCCGCGGTGCTGGCGCCGCCGTCCGGGTTCTTGCCGCCGGTGGAGCCGCCCTGCGCCTGGGAGGCCTGGCCGGCCATGGAGGTATTGGGGTCGGTGCCGCCGGAGTTGGAGACGTGTATGAGGGCGGGGACCGCGGTGCCGATGAACAGGGCCGCGGCCGCCATGCCGACGGCGGCCTGGCGCTTGCGGGCCCGGCGGGCGGGCACCGCGCGGCGCAGGTGGTCGAGGGCACCGTCGCGCGGTGCGACGTCGTCGACCGCGGAGTGCAGCAGCCGGCGCAGGGCCAGCTCGTCCGCGTCGAGCCCGTCCAGGGTGTCGGGGCCGTCGGCATCGGATCCGAAGCCGCCGCCGAGCCCGCTCCGGAGCCCTTCAGGGCCCGGTCCCAGGCCTTCGGGGCCCTTTTCGTCGGGGCCGTGGTTCACAGTTCCGTTCCCAGCGTGCGATTGCGTGTGCTCTTGCTCGTGCTGTCGTGGCGCCGGCTCCCCCGAACCGGACCGCGCCGGCTCCCCCGAACCGGACCGCGTCGGCTCCCCCGAGCCGGGCCCTGAACCGGGCTCGTGATCACGTGTCGGCTCGTGCCAGGCGTAGGGCTCGTGGCGATCATGCGAGTCGCCTCCCTCGGGGCTGTCCGTCATGCCTGCGACTCCATCGCCACCCGCAGGGCCGCGATACCGCGCGAACCGTACGCCTTCACCGAGCCCAGCGAGATGCCGAGCGTCTCGGCGACCTGGGCCTCGGTCATGTCGGCGAAGTAGCGCAGGACGAGGACCTCGCGCTGGCGGCGCTGCAGTCCCTTCATCGCCTTGATCAGGTCGCGCCGCTCCAGCTGGTCGTAGGCGCCCTCCTCGGCGCTGGCCGCGTCCGGCATCGGCTTGGAGAGGAGCTTGAGGCCGAGGATGCGACGGCGCAGCGCGGAGCGGGAGAGGTTGACGACCGTCTGGCGCAGGTAGGCCAGGGTCTTCTCCGGGTCCCGGACGCGTTTGCGGGCGGAATGGACGCGGATGAACGCCTCCTGGACGACGTCCTCGCAGGAGGCGGTGTCGTCGAGGAGGAGCGCGGCGAGGCCGAGGAGCGAGCGGTAGTGCGCCCGGTAGGTCTCGGTGAGGTGGTCGACGGTGGTACCGGCCGCGGCCGTCGTCGTCTCCTCGGCGCCGTCGCGCTGGCTGGGTATGCGGGTGGGCCGCGCTGCGGGCATGGGGGCGATCACCGGCATGCCGCCGGGCACGCCGGGCACGCGGGGGCGCAGGCCCGCGCGGGGCGGCCGCAGGGCCGTCGCGCCGCGGGGCGCACTGAGTTCGAGTACCTCTGCCACGCAAGTTGGACACGTCTGCCCCCGCCGGGGTTGTACGTGCCGGGCATCACTTTTACGTCGGGCATGCCGGACGCGCGCACGCCGATCCTGCCGGACGGTGCCTCAATTGCCGCCATGCGTCCCGCTCTTCCCTTATGTCCCATATGAACGGGCGTCCCCACGCCCCGATCACGGCGTCCCCACGCCAGGATCATGCGTCCCCCGACCCGAAGGCCCGGCCACGTAAGCGCCCGGTAAGAGGGCGACCGCAAAGACGCTCCCCGCCGCCCGCATGGTTGCGGAGGACGGGGAGGAAAATCTTCGAACGCCGAGGGGCCGGGGTTCAAGAGGTTTGGACCATGCTCCCGGCCACATTTCTTACGTTGATCCTACCTGTGGGCGCGCTCCCATTCAGGCCGTTTCCGGGACATCTGCCGTGGTCACCGGCCCTTCACGCAAAATCCGCCATACCTGAACGGCCGGTCAGTTCCGCGGCCACCAGCTCGGCGATCTGCGCGGTGTTCAGCGCGGCCCCTTTGCGAAGGTTGTCCCCGCACACGAAGAGTTCCAGCGCGGTCGGGTCGTCGAGCGCCCGCCGCACCCGCCCGACCCAGGTCGGGTCGGTGCCCACCACGTCGGCGGGGGTCGGGAACTCACCGGCGGCCGGGTTGTCGCAGAGGACGACGCCCGGGGCCGTGTCCAGGATCTCCCGGGCCCTGTCGACCGTGACCTCGGCCTGGAAACGGGCGTGCACGGTCAGGGAGTGCGTGGTGACCACCGGGACCCGCACACACGTCACCGCGACCGGCAGCTTCGGCAGCCCGAGGATCTTGCGGGACTCGTCCCGCACCTTCATCTCCTCCGACGACCAGCCGTCCTCCCGCAGCGACCCGGCCCACGGCACGACGTTGAGCGCGACCGGCTCCGGGAACGGCCCGGTGTTCTCCCCGACCGCCCGGCGTACGTCACCGGGCTTGGTGCCCAGCTCCGTACCCGCGACCATCGACAGCTGGGCCCGGAGCGTCTCCACGCCGGCCCGCCCGGCCCCGCTCACCGCCTGGTACGACGACACCACCAGCTCGCGCAGCCCGAACTCGGCGTGCAGCGCGCCCAGGGCGACGATCATCGACAGGGTGGTGCAGTTGGGGTTGGCGATGATCCCGCGCGGCCGGTTGCGGGCGCAGTGCGGATTGACCTCGGGGACGACCAGCGGCACCTCGGAGTCCATCCGGAAGGCCCCGGAGTTGTCGACCACGACGACGCCCTTGGCGGCGGCGATCGGCGCCCAGCGCGCGGACACCTCGTCGGGCACGTCGAACATCGCGACGTCGATCCCGTCGAAGGCCTCCTCCGAGAGCGCGACGACCTCGACCTCGACCCCGCGCACGGTCAGCTTGCGACCGGCCGAGCGCGGCGTGGCGATCAGGCGGATCTCGCCCCAGACGTCCGCCCGCTGGGACAGGATCTGGAGCATGACCGTGCCGACGGCCCCGGTCGCTCCCACGACCGCGAGCGCCGGCTTGGCAGTCATCGGCCGGTGCCTCCGTAGACCACGGCCTCGTCGCTGTCGGAGTCCAGCCCGAAGGCGGTGTGCACGGCCCGCACGGCCTCCGGCACGTCGTCGGCGCGGGTGACGACCGAGATGCGGATCTCGGAGGTCGAGATCAGCTCGATGTTGACCCCGGCGTCGCTGAGCGCCTCGAAGAAGGACGCGGTGACCCCCGGGTTGGTCTTCATGCCGGCGCCGACCAGCGAGATCTTGCCGATCTGGTCGTCGTAGCGCAGCGAGTCGAAGCCGATGCCCGACCGGTTGCGCTCCAGCGCGTCGATGGCCTTGCGGCCCTCGGTCTTCGGGAGCGTGAAGGAGATGTCCGTCAGCCCGGTGGCGGCGGCGGACACGTTCTGCACGACCATGTCGATGTTGATCTCGGCATCGGCGATGGCCCGGAAGATGGCGGCGGCCTCGCCCGGCTTGTCGGGGACCCCGACGACCGTGACCTTGGCCTCGGAGGTGTCGTGCGCGACACCGGAGATGATGGCCTGCTCCACCTTCTTGTCCCCAATCGGCTTGCTGCTGACCCACGTGCCCTGCAGTCCGCTGAAGCTGGACCGGACGTGGATCGGGATGTTGTAGCGGCGGGCGTACTCCACACAGCGGTGGAGCAGCACCTTGGAACCGGAGGCGGCGAGCTCCAGCATGTCCTCGAACGAGATCCAGTCGATCTTCCGCGCCTTCTTCACCACGCGCGGGTCGGCGGTGAACACGCCGTCGACGTCGGTGTAGATCTCGCAGACCTCGGCGTCCAGCGCGGCGGCCAGCGCCACGGCCGTCGTGTCGGACCCACCGCGCCCCAGCGTGGTGATGTCCTTCTTGTCCTGGCTCACGCCCTGGAAGCCGGCGACGATGGCGATGTTGCCCTCGTCCAGCGCCGTCCTGATCCGTCCCGGCGTGACGTCGATGATCCGGGCTTTGTTGTGGACCGAGTCGGTGATGACGCCTGCCTGGCTGCCGGTGAACGACTGGGCCTCGTGACCCAGGTTTTTGATCGCCATGGCCAGCAGTGCCATGGAGATACGCTCTCCGGCGGTCAGTAGCATGTCGAACTCACGCCCGGCAGGCATCGGGGATACCTGCTCGGCGAGATCGATCAGCTCGTCCGTCGTGTCGCCCATCGCGGAAACGACGACAACCACCTGGTTGCCGTTCTTCTTCGCTTCCACGATTCGCTTGGCGACGCGCTTGATGCCCTCGGCATCGGCAACGGAGGAGCCTCCGTACTTCTGCACGACAAGGCCCACGTGCGCTCCTCGCTCGGTTCGTTTGTGTCGGCTCAGTCTAACGAGCGTCCGAATTCCACCGGCCTGCTCCCGCATGGTGAGACTGACCTGGCCTCGTCGCTCGCGACCGGAACCTGCCCAGCGAACGGCACCCCACGCGGAAAGTGCCCTGCCTCACAGTTCATCGTGTGAATGAAGTTTCAAGAATTAGGTACGCGGCGTGCGCGTACTTCTGGTGGAAGACGACGAGCCGGTCGCGGAATCCCTCCGGCGCGGCCTGAAGCGGTACGGCTTCGAGGCCGACCGGGTCACCACGGGCGCCGCCGCGCTCACCCACACCGGCCCCTGTGACGTCGTACTCGTCGCCGACGCCTCGCACCAACTCGTCCTCGAGGACGTGGAACAGGCGACGGCGGAGGTGGTCCGGACGAGCCGCACGGTGACCCTGCGGGACGCGCCGGGGCGCGGTCTGTGGGTGCTGATCACCCTTCGGGCATCGCCGAGGAGTAGTGGTTGACGATCAGCCACTTCCCCCCCGCGCTTCTCGTAGTCGTAGGTGTGACGGGCCTCGACGACCCGCTGTGCCTTGGTGGGCGGCTGCTCCAGCTTCCTCAGGTGCGCAGCAGGCTGACCCCGGCACCGAGCGAGACGACGCCCATCCCGACGGCGGTCATCACCCCCTGCGTGCCGTCGACGACGAAGGGCGCGACGGCGGCGACGACGAGGTTGAAGAGGAAGAGGAACCACAGGACGGGACGGGAGGAGAGCAGCGGCTTCACGGCGGGATCCTTGGGTGTCGGGGGCTGGCTGACCTGGTGAGATCAACGATCCCGTCTCCCGCGTCCCGCAACGAGGAAGCGCACTGCCGAACCGTTGGTGTAGGCAGGTACACCATGACGGCGTTGATCCTTCTCACCGGCATCGTGCTGCTGGGCGCGAGCGTGCAGTGGCTGACCGGCATGGGTTTCGCGCTGGTCGCCGTACCGGCCCTGATCCTCCTGCTCGGCCCCGCCGAGGGCGTCGCGCTCGCCAACTGCGCGGCGGGCGCGATCAGCGTGGTGGGCCTGGCGGGCGGCTGGCGCCGGGTCCGCCCGGCCGCGATGGTCCCGCTGTGCGCGGCGGCGGCCTGCACGGTCCCGGCGGGCACCTGGATCACCCACCAGCTCCCGCCGCCGCTCCTCCTCCTGGCCATGGGCGCCCTGGTGACAGCGGCCGTGCTCCTGGTGATGCGCGGCGCCCGCCTCCCCGCCCTGCGCGGCCGGGGCGGCGCACTGACGGCCGGCGCGGTCGGCGGCTTCATGAACTCGGCGGCGGGCGTCGGCGGCCCCCCGATCTCCCTCTACGCCCTCAACGCGGGCTGGACGGTACGGGAGTTCGTCCCCAACGCCCAGTTCTACGGCGTGATCGTCAACGCCTTCTCGGTGACGGCGAACGGGATACCGGGACTGAGCGGCACGGAGTGGGCGGCGGTGGCCGCGGCGATGACGGCAGGCGGGATCATCGGCAGGAAGGTGGGCGACCGCCTCCCCGAACACCACGCCCGCCGCCTGGTCCTCCTCCTCGCCCTGACGGGCGGGGTCACGGCGGTGGCGAAGGGGGCGTGGACGCTGTGACCTTCGCGGTACGACCGCTCAGTCCACGAACTCCTTGAGGGGCTCGGTGTCCAGGGTGATGTTCACGGGTTCCGGAATGTCGAGCGTTGCGCCGAAGGGCTGGTTCAGCTGTTGGCGATAGCGTCCGTCCTCGGGATGGGTGAAGACGGTGACAGTGCAGTCGTCCCGGTCGACAAGCACGTAGACAGGGATACCCGCAGCCGCGTAACCATCCGGCTTGTCCACACGGTCGCGCTGAGCGGCGTCGGAGTCCCACGAGGTGACCTCCACAGCCATCAGCGCCGCGCCGGGCTCCTGCACGCTCACCGCAGCCCCGCCGCGCGCCGCAGGGCCTCGACGCGTTCGGTCACGTCGACGACCTCGTCGGCACCGGGCAGGTAGCCGCTGCCGCGCGGGACGGGAAGGAAGGTCTCCGGGACATAGCCGTCCGTGTACTCGTCCTCGTCGACGCCCTCCAGACACTCCCGGCACAGCCCGTTCACGATCTCGGTCGTCCGCTCGTCCGCGTCGCACAGACCGCAGGCCATGATCACGCGGGTGACGCGAGCCCGCCGGGCGGCCTTCTGCCGGATCTTCGCCTTGGACTTCTTCGGGGGCATCTGGCTCTCCGATCGTTTGCGGGCGAGTCCGCCCGGGTTGCTGACGGCGGCCGGGAGCCCGTCGGTCAGGGCCTTGGTGATGTCGTCCGGGGTCGCGCCACGTGACAGCCACTCCTCGGCCAGGGACGCGAGGGAACGGCAGTCGGCGTCGGACAGGACCATGCGGGAGTCGGAGGCACGCAGTTAGGCGAGGACCTGCTGGGCGGTGTCGGGTTCCGGCTCGGCGTCCACGACATCGATGTCCTCGGCCGCCCGAGCCTCCTCGACGCGGGCCAGCCCCGGTTGGTACTCCTCGGTGACGTCCTTGCCGTCCAGCTTCCGCGCGAACTCCGCCCACCACTCGGCCGACCTGCGGGTACGCGACCAGGTACGTCCGGGTCACCCAGCGCATCGAGTTGTCCTCGACGGTGATGTGCTCCTTGATCCAGCGCAGGTGGCCGGCGAGTGTGATGCGGCGCAGCGAGGTACGGCAGGCCTGCTGGCCGTAGCGGGGGTGCTCGGCGGCGATCGCCTTGTAGCCCATCGCGTGGCCCTCATGGAGGTGGTCGATGAGGACGGCGAGCTCGCGCTCACGATCGCCCAGGTGTGCGAAGTCCGGGTCGGCGTGCGGGTCTTCGTCACCCGCCGAGCGCTTGCCGTAACCCGTTCTGGCCATGGGGTGCGACGGGGACGGCAGAGCAGGGCTAGGCTGGGCGTAAGCCACCATCGAACTTTTCCTTCGACGAGTAGGGCGAGGCCCCGGAGCCGGTGTTCCCGCACCGACCGGGGCCGATCTATTTGCCGCGAACCTAGAGGCCCTTTACATTCGGGCGCAAGCCGATCACGGAACGTCAATCTTTCGAGGTAGGCGGCTTCAACTCACCTGCAGGCTTGGTCGGTTGGGTCGGATCAAACCAGCCCAAACACCCATGGAAGAGCTCGAAGCCCGGGGCTCAAGCCCCGGGCCTGGCGGTCGGCCGGCGCCGGTACGCCCGACCGCGATGGTTCCCCCTCCGCGCGGCAGCGGCCCGTGCGCGCCGAATCTTGGGGTTGTGACGCCGGCTCCGGATCCAACGCGACTGGTTGCGCCTAGGCTGATGGGTCCGGCACGCACGGGAAGTCGGGGGACGAACATTGATCGTGCAGTGGTGTGTGAAGGGGATGGCACTCCCCGGCGACGGCGTCGCCAGGGAAGTGATCGACAACAGGTTCGGGATCTCCTGCCGCTGGTGGCAGCGGATCGATCCTCTGCCGCACGGTGACATCGCCGCGAAACTGACCGCCCAGAATCTCGATCTGCACGTGAACCATTTCGAGAGCACGGACCCGGCCACGGGACTGCCATTCTGCGAGGAGACCCCGTTCATCTCCCTGTCGTGCGGGACGGTGGAGCGGGACACGGCCGCGAAGACCAACTTCGTGCACACCGCCCGGCACACGGCCCTGTGGTTCGGAACTCGCTTCGGCCAGGAGCCGGTCGCCTATCTCTACTTCTGCTGGGTCATCCTGGCCCCCCGCTCCGCGGTGGCCGTACAGGGCGTCGCCGAAGAGATCCGGGACCTCAACACCTACCGCAGATACTCCGCCTACCAGGTCGAGGGCGAGGTGGCCGCGAAGATCCTCGTGCCCGCGAACCAGATCAGTCGATGCGAAAGATGGGAGTGGAACCGCGAGAGCAAGACGATCCGGCAGGCGTGGACTCACTCCAACCCCCATTTCGTGCGGCCCGAAGCGCTGAGCAACGTCAGGGAGATGCTCTGAGATGACCTCTCCACCGCTCGACCCGCTGCAACTCGATGCCGACCAGGTGCGGAACGCCGCCGACTTCCACGAGGCGTACGCGCACTTCGTGATGCGCGACGCGGAGGCGGCGGACGGTGACCTTGAGGCCGCCCTCATCGAGGCCGCGTCGGCTTACCGCCTCGCAGGCCAGTGGCGATTACTGGTCGACCGCAAGGGCGGAGTCGCTCTGCTGCTCCGCGCCGCCGCGCTGTTCTCCCGGGTCGGACTCATGTACGGCGCCTACCTCGAAGCCTCACTGGCCCCGGACAGGGTGCGCGACCGCCTCGATGCCTGGACGGCCCTGCTCCTACGCACCGACGGGCAGCCACAGCGCGCGGCCGACCCCGCGTTCGAGGAACACCAGGCGGACAAGTTCCTCGGTCACGTCCAGCAGCAGACCTATCTGCTGCTGGCCTGCGCCGCGCTCACCACACCCGGGAGCGGACAGGCGGAGGAGCTCAGGTCCTTCGCGAGCCGGTCACCGCACCGGGACGGCGTCGTCCCCATGGGGTCGATGGGGGTGCCGGTGCGGACTTTCTGGGGCCTAGCGCTGAACATGCTCTCACCCGACGACGAACCGGCCGCCCGCACGTACGCCGACACACTCACCGAACTGTCCCGCGCCTACGCCAGGACGGTCGACCTCGCCATGGCCAACACCCTGACCTGGTTCAACGGAGCGGCCCCCATCGACGTGGCGGACCTGGACGTGATCGGCACGATGGCGATGGGCATACAGCACTTCGGCCGAGGCCGGATGCGGGACCTGCTGGACGCCACCGAACTTCCCGCCGTCGCTCTGGTACCGCTGGACCTCGGCATGCAGGTGGCACCACCTCCACCGGACGGCAGACCGAACCTGAACCGACCCGAACTGGACGACCTGCCCCCAGACAGAATAGACCCGAGCGGCATAGACCTGGATGAACCGGACCAGGATGGACCGGACCTGGACGGCCCAGACAACGGACCGGACGGGTGGCGGGGGCCGGGGGGTCTGTGGTGAAGGACGCGACAGAGCTGATCCGGGCGCTGACCGGGCTGGCCTGGCCCCTGTTCGCTGCCTGGGTGGTGTGGAAGTTGCTTCCGGAGATCCGGAACGTCGTCAGGAACCGGGCCTTCAGCCTCAAGGTCGGCAACAACGAACTGACGGTCCAGCAGTTCACGGACCAGGTGATCGAGACCACTGCGGAGCTCCAGCAGCAAGTCACGGCCCAGACAGATCGTGGCCGGCCCGGACAGGAGCCGTCGCCGCAGTCGCAACGCGTCGTGCACAGGATCCTGTGGGTCGATGACACGCCCGCCAACAACGCTTACCAGACCGCCCAGTTACAGGCGATGGGCATGGAGGTCGTGCAGGCCGAGTCCACGGACGAGGGCCTGCGGGCCCTGCGGAGGGCAGCGCCGCCCTTCGACGTAGTGATCACCGACATGGGCCGCGCCGAGGCCGACGGGTTCGACCCCGACGCCGGCCTCAAGCTGATCCGGAAGATCCGCGAGACCGACGCCATGACCCCGGTGTTCGTCTACGGAGGCGCCGGTGCGGCCGCCCGCCGGGATCAGGTGGCCGACGCCGGGGGTAACGGTGTCACCCAGTCCCCGGCCGAGTTGTTCGTCCTGCTGGGCCAGGTAGGACGGTTCCCGAAGACGGCTACTTGACCGACCGCGCTCCCAGTGCCCCGCCGATCTCCTGCTCCATGACCCGGCCCGCTTCGAACTCCAGGGTCTCGTCGCCCATCGTGTCCTGGTCCGTGTCCAGGCCGTCCAGTTCCTCCAGGGGCTGGTTGAGGCGGACGTGGATCAGGACGGACTGGAGGGCTCGCAGGACGGCGGAGGCCGTGGGGCCCCAGTTGGAGAAGTAGGAGAACTGCCACCACCACAGGGCCTCCGTGGTGCGGCCCGCGCGGTAGTGGACCATGCCGTGGCGGAGGTCGGTGATGATGTCGGCCAGGTCGTCCGAGACGCGGGCCGGGACGGGCGCCTTGCGGGGCTCGTAGGGGTCGAAGACCTCGGAGTAGACGTCGATCGGGTCGAGGAGCCGTGCGAAGTTCTCACGGAGCTGGTCGACGTCCGGCTCCGGGCCCGGGTCCGGCTCGTAGCGCTCGTCGGGGACGATGTCCTCGTGCGCGCCGAGACGGCCGCCGGCCAGCAGGAGCTGGGAGACCTCCAGGAGGAGGAAGGGCACCGCCGAGTCCGGCTCGTCGCCCTTCGACACCTCCGTCACGGCCACCAGGAAGCTCTCCACCTGGTCCGCGATCTGGACCGCGAAGTCGTCCGGGTTCTGCGAGGTCGCGTGCAGCGTGGCGTCAGACATCTAGGAGTCGTCTCCCCTCGAAGGCGCGGCCGAGGGTGACCTCGTCCGCGTATTCCAGGTCGCCACCCACCGGGAGGCCGCTGGCCAGGCGGGTGACCTTCAGGCCCATGGGTTTGATCATGCGGGCGAGGTAGGTGGCGGTCGCCTCGCCCTCCAGGTTCGGGTCCGTGGCGAGGATCAGCTCGGTGACCGTGCCGTCCGCCAGCCGGGCGAGCAGCTCTCTTATCCGCAGGTCGTCGGGGCCGACGCCCTCGATCGGACTGATCGCGCCGCCGAGCACGTGGTAACGGCCGCGGAACTCGCGCGTACGCTCGATAGCGACGACGTCCTTCGGCTCCTCCACCACGCAGATGACGGTGAGGTCGCGGCGGGTGTCGCGGCAGATGTTGCACAGTTCCTCCTGTGCCACGTTGCCGCAGGTCGCGCAGAAGCGGACCTTCGCCTTCACCTCCAGGAGAGCCTGCGCGAGACGCCGTACGTCCGTCGGCTCCGCCTGCAGGATGTGGAAGGCGATCCGCTGCGCGCTCTTCGGACCGACGCCGGGCAGCCGCCCCAGTTCGTCGATGAGGTCCTGGACCACGCCTTCGTACAACGGACTGCCCTTCCTGGAGACTTATCGGTACGTACGGTAGTTGGCTGCCGCCTGTCCTAGGAAGGCGGTACGGGTGACGCGCGGGCGACGAACATCAGAACGGCAGGCCGGGGATGCCGCTGCCGCCGCCCAGGCCCTGCGCCAGCGGGCCCAGCTTCTGCTGCTGGAGCGTCTGGGCGTTCTCGTTGGCCGCCTGGACCGCCGCGACGATCAGGTCGGCGAGGGTCTCGGTGTCCTCCGGGTCCACCGCCTTCGGGTCGATCTTCAGCGCGCGCAGCTCGCCGGAGCCGGTCACGGTGGCCCTCACCAGGCCGCCGCCCGCCTGTCCGTCGACCTCCGTGCTCGCGAGTTCCTCCTGGGCCCGTGCCAGATCCTGCTGCATCTTCTGGGCCTGCTGGAGCAGCTGCTGCATGTTGGGCTGGCCACCACCGGGGATCACGATCAGCTCCTGCGTCGGGTCCGGACTTTCTCTGTTGTGCATGAGCCTACGTGGTCGACGCAGCCATCGCCCCGCCACTCTTTCGAGTGAGATTCCCGGCGAGCCTATACCTGATCAAGCCCCCCTTCCGGGCGGAAAAGAGACGAAAGCACAGCCTTCGCCACCCATTGGGCGGTAGGAAGGGTTCCCGACGTCAGCATCCATTGTCAGGTCCAGTGCCAGGTCCAACGTCAGGTCCGATGTCAGGTCCGAGGTCACGGAGTGTGACCGGCCGGGATCAGTTAGGGAGTGCCGGGTGGGTCAGCCGGAGATGCAGCCCGAGGGACCGCCTCAGGAGGGGCGGGGCGGCGAGGGTGCGGCCGGACTGCGGCCGGGTGATCTGACCGGGCGGGCGTTCCCGCTCGGGGACTGGGGTGAGCCGGCCGAGCGGCTCGACGAGCTGTACCGGTGGGTGGAGCGGGGGGCTCTGGAGACGGCCGGGTGGTATCTGGCGGACCGGGTGTGGAAGCGGCGGGGGGCGCGGGCGCTGCGGTGCGGGGCGGCCGTCGGGGCGGTGCTGGGGGCGGCGCTGCCGCTCCTGGACCTGACCGGGGTGGTCGGCGGGGTCGCGCCCTGGGGGTATCTCGCGCTGCTGATGGCGGTGTCCTGTGTCGGCATCGACCGGTTCTTCGGGGTGACGTCCGGCTGGATAAGGGACATGGCCACCGCGCAGGCCGTGCAGCGGCGGTTGCAGGTGCTGCAGTTCGACTGGGCCTCGGAGAGTGTGCGGGAGGTGCTGGGGCCGGCGGAGGGTACGGCGAGCGAGGCGACCGAGCGGTGTCTGGGGGTGCTGCGGAGGTTCTCGGAGGACGTGACCGAGCTGGTGCGTACGGAGACGGCCGACTGGATGGTGGAGTTCCGGACGGGGCCGACGCCGCTGGGCATGCAGGCGACGGTGGCGGCGGGGCCGCGGGCGGACGCGGGGCATCTGAACGGCCGCTTCCCGCTGCCGCCGGGCCCCAACGGGGCTCGGCCGAACATGCCCAGACAGAGACCGCCGGAACCCCGGTGAGGGGGGTGCGCACCACCGGTTCGGTGAGGCGCCGCGGGGGCGTTCGCGCAGTTCCCCGCGCCCCTGAAGGGGTGGCTTCGCGCCGCGGGGCGGTGCGGCGCCGTCGGGGTGTTCGCGCAGTTCCCCGCGCCCCTAGGGGCGGGGGCTTCGCGCCGTGGGGGCTGGTCGCGCGGTTCCCCGCGCCCCTGACGGGGCGCTGAAGTGCACGGCGCCGTAGACGCGCCCCGTAAGGGGCGCGGGGAACCGCGCGAGCAACCACGATGGCGGTGCGCTCGACCTTGTACAGACGCCCGAATGTCTTGACATCTTGAGAAGCGGCGCCGCATCGTGAGCACGCAGGCTCTGGACGGTCCAAGGAGGGGCAGCCCCATGGTGAGTACGCTCGGCGTCGCCGTCGTCGGATTCGGCTGGATGGGGCGGGTGCACACCCAGGCCTACCAGCGGGTCGCGCACCACTTCCCGCAGCTGCCCGTACGACCGGAGCTGGTGGCCGTCGCCGAGGAGGTGCCGGGGCGGGCCGAGGAGGCCGCCGACCAATTCGGGTTCGCGTCCACCACCCGGGACTGGCGCGAGGTCGCCACCGACCCGCGGATCCAGGCGGTCAGCATCACCGCGCCGAACTTCCTGCACCGCGAGATCGGCGTCGCGATGGCCGAGGCCGGCAAGCACATATGGATCGAGAAGCCGGTCGGACTGACCTCCGAGGACGCCCGGACCGTGTCCGACGCCGTCGCCAAGGCAGGCGTGCGGGGCACCGTCGGCTTCAACTACCGCAACGCGCCCGCCGTCGCGTACGCCCGTGAGCTGATCGCCTCCGGTGAGCTGGGGGTCGTGACGCATGTCCGCATCCGGCTGTTCAGCGACTACGCGGCGCACCCGGACTCCGCTCTGACCTGGCGGTACGAGCGGGCCCGGGGCGGTGGCGGGGTGCTCGGCGACCTCGCCTCGCACGGTGTCGACCTGGCCCGGTTCCTGCTCGGCGACATCGAGTCGCTGGCCGCCGACACGGCCGTGTTCATCCCGGAGCGCGCCCGGCCCACCGGCGCCACCGCCGGCCACACCCTCGCCACCGGCGGCGAACTCGGCCCCGTCGAGAACGAGGACTACGTCAACTGCCTGCTGCGGTTCGCCTCCGGCGCCCGGGGTGTCCTGGAGGCCTGCCGGGTCTCGGTCGGCGAACAGAACAACTACGGCTTCGAGGTGCACGGCACCAAGGGCGCCGTCCTCTGGGACTACCGGCGGATGGGCGAGCTGGGCGTCAGCCGCGGCACGGCGTACCAGGACCAGCCGGTCAGCACGGTGTTCGTCGGCCCCGGCCACGGCGAGTACGCCGCCTTCCAGCCCGGCGCGGCCAACGCCATGGGCTACGACGACCTCAAGGTGATCGAGGCCGCCAACTTCCTGCGGTCCGTCGCCGAGGGCACCTCCTACGGCCCGACCCTCGAAGACGCCGTGCACAGCGCCACCGCCCTGGACGCGATGAGCCGCTCGGCCGAGCAGGGCACCTGGGTGAGCCTGGGCTGACCGGCGAGGGCCGGGGCCGGGGCGTCACGCGCACAGTTTCATCCCCACCGGCGTGTAACAGGGCACATGCCCGTACGAGCGGATCACGTCCTCGCCGTTCCCCTTCACGACGTACGACAGGAAGCTCGACGTCAGGGAGTCGGCCGCCGGCCTGCGGTAGGTGTACGCGTACTCGATCTCCCGGTACGGGTACGGGCTGACACCCCGCTCGATCGCCTCCACCGACGGGGCGTCGGCGTCCAGGGAGAGGATGTGCAGGCCCGTCGCCCCCTGAGCCACGTTCAGCTCGGCGTAGCCGACCGCCCCCGTCAGCCGGGCCACCTCCGACAGCACCTGGTCGGTCGAGTCCAGCTCGCAGCGGATCACCCTCGCCGTCGGGTCGTCCTTGTGCACGCAGTCGACAGAGGAGTTGGCGATCTCGCCGCGCCCCAGCACCCGCCGCTGGAACACCTGCCGGGTACCGGAGTTGGCGTCCCCGCTGACGAGGCGCACCGGCAGGTCCGGGCCGCCCAGCTGCTTCCAGTCGGTGATCTCGCCCCGGTACAGCCGCCGTACGCCGGCCGTGGTGAGGTTCCGCAGCGTCACGTCGTCGTTCACGACCAGCGCGAAGACCACCAGGGCGACCCGGTTCTCCGTCAGCTCGGGCATGTCGGAGGGCTTGGGGCCGTCCGAGAGAGCACCGCGGTGCCCACGGCGACGATGTTCTCCGCGCTCAGCCACTCCATGTGGGTGCCCCCGCCACTCCCCGGAGCCGGATGGTGGGGTCGCCGTAAGGGGCGGAGAGGGGATCTCAACGGACAATCCGGGCACATGAACCGAAGTTCGCCGAACGTTCAACTGTCTCGTAGGGAGCGGGACTTCACTCCTTGCTGTAGGTCAGGCTCTCGGCGCCGTCCTTCTGCACCCGCTTCAGCTTGCCGTTCGGCAGCAGGGTCACCTCGGTGGCCTTGCCGGCGGTGCAGGACGAAAGCGGCTTGCCGGTCGTGACCTTGGAGGGGCCGATCTCCAACGGGCCGGCGGAGCCGGGCTTCTCGGCGAGCTTCCCGGTGAACTCGCAGTGGTAGCCGGGGCCGTCCGCGACCAGGGTGAGGACCGTGTCGCCCACGGCGCCCTGACGGATGGTCAGTTCGCGGGTGTTGTGGCCGGTGTCGTTGTCCACCGACGTGGCCCAGGTGCCGAGGAAGCCGGTGGGGACGGTGCCGGTGCCTTTCGGGTCGGCCGAGGAAGAGGGTGACTCCGTGGGCGTCGGCTCGCCCGTGGTGGTGGGGGCGGTGGCCGACGGGGTGGGGGTGGTCCCGCCGGCCGCCTTGCCGTCCGCGCTGTCGCCGCCGCTCTTCATGAGCGCATACACCGAGCCGCCCGCGGCCAGCAGCACGATCAGCGCGATGGTGACGAGGAGCGCGGTGGAGCGGGGGGTGCGGCGGGGCTCTTCGGTGGGGAGGGGGTCGTAGAGCGGGGGTGGGGGGACGGGCGGGTAGACCTGGGTGGGGGCGGGGGTGGGGACGGGTGCGGTGGCGGTGTACGGGTTGTACGGCGAAGACTGCGGGTGCGGTTGCGAGTAACCGTAGGCCGGGTGGGCGGGGGCGTGTTCGGGGGAGGGATCGTTGTGGGGCGGGTGCGGGTGAGTGGGGGATGGTCGCGCCCCCGTGGCGGCCGCCGCAGATCCAGCACCGCCCCGCGCCCCTCGGGGAGTCGGCCCCTGCGCCCATTGACTGGTTGCCGCGGATGCGGATGCCTCGTTCAAGGCCCCGTGGATCGTCGGGTCCTCCACCTCCAGCAACTCCACGGCGTGGCGGCCCAGTTGGGCCACCAGGGCGCCGGGGAGCCAGGGGTCTTTCGAGCGGCCCTCCCAGACCGTGTCGCCCGCTCCCGTGCGGGACAGGATCGCGTCCAGCGACGGGCGGGCCGCCGGGTCCTTGCGCAGGCAGTCGCGGACCACGTCGGCGATGTCCTCGGGGAGGCCGGAGAGGTCGGGGTCCTCCTGGGCGATGCGGAACATCAGGGCGTGCGCACCGCCCTCCGTGGAGCCGAAGGGAAGCCGGCCGGTGGCCGCGTAGGCCAGCACCGAGCCCAGGCAGAAGATGTCGCAGGCCGGGGTGATCCGGTCGCCGCGCACCTGCTCGGGGGCCATGAACCCGGGCGAGCCGAGGAGCGAGCCGGTCTGGGTGAGCCGTTCGCCGGGCAGTGTCTCCAGCGCCCGCGCGATGCCGAAGTCGATGACCCGCGGCCCCTCTATGGTGAGCATCACGTTGGACGGCTTCAGGTCACGGTGGACGATCCCGGCCGCGTGGATGTTGCCGAGCGCGTGCGCCAGCCCGGCGGCGAGGATGCGCACCGACCGCTCGGGCAGTGGCCCGTGGTCGTGCTCGACGACCCGCTGCAGGCTCGGCCCGGCCACATAGCCGGTGGCCACCCAGGGCACCGCGGCCTCGGTGTCGGCGTCGAGGACGGGCGCGGTCCAGAACCCGCCGACCCGCTGGGCGTTGCGGACCTCCTGCCGGAAGCGCGCCCGGAACTCCTCCTGCGCGGCCAGCTCCGCCCGCACCAGCTTCACGGCGACCGTACGGCCCCGCTCCGACCGGGCGAGATACACATGCCCCATGCCGCCCGCGCCCAGCCGCGCCAGCAGCCGGTAGCTCCCGATGTGCTGCGGATCCCCCGGCCCCAGCTTCTCCATGGCAGATCCGCTCCTCGCTCACACTTGTGATCGAGCCGAGAATAATGCGGCCGTTCCTGGGTTCGCGCTGCGCCATGTCTACGGTTACGTAACAGGCACCCGTCGCGGTCGGCCGGCCATGTCCCCAGGTTGTGGACAACCTGTCGCGGAATCCCCCGGACCACGGAACATGTCGCCGATATCGCTCCCGCGCCGGGCACTCCTACGCTCCCCGCCATGACCCCTCAGCCCAATCCCCAGGCCGGAGCCGCCGTGAAGGCGGCCGATCGTGCGCATGTCTTCCACTCCTGGTCCGCGCAGGACCTCATCGACCCGCTCGCCGTGGCCGGCGCCGAAGGGTCGTACTTCTGGGACTACGACGGCCGGCGCTATCTGGACTTCACCAGCGGGCTCGTCTTCACCAACATCGGGTACCAGCACCCGAAGGTCGTCGCCGCCGTCCAGGAGCAGGCCGCGAAGATGACGACCTTCGCGCCGGCCTTCGCCGTCGAGGCGCGGTCGGAGGCGGCCCGGCTGATCGCCGAGCGGACGCCCGGCGACCTGGACAAGATCTTCTTCACCAACGGCGGGGCGGACGCGATCGAGCACGCCGTGCGGATGGCCCGGCTGCACACGGGGCGCCCGAAGGTGCTGTCCGCCTACCGCTCGTACCACGGCGGCACCCAGCAGGCGATCAACATCACCGGCGATCCGCGCCGCTGGGCCTCCGACGGCGCGGCCGCCGGGGTCGTGCACTTCTGGGCGCCCTTCCTCTACCGCTCCCGTTTCTACGCCGAGACGGAGGAGCAGGAGTGCGCGCGGGCGCTGGAGCACCTGGAGACCACGATCGCGTTCGAGGGGCCCGGGACGGTCGCGGCCATCGTGCTGGAGACCATCCCGGGGACCGCCGGGATCATGGTTCCGCCGGCCGGGTATCTGGCGGGGGTCCGGGAGATCTGCGACAAGTACGGGATCGTCTTCGTCCTGGACGAGGTGATGGCCGGGTTCGGGCGGACCGGGGAGTGGTTCGCCGCCGACCTGTTCGGGGTCGTACCCGATCTGATGACCTTCGCCAAGGGCGTGAACAGCGGGTATGTGCCGCTCGGTGGGGTGGCCATCGGTCCGGAGATCGCCGAGACGTTCGCCAGGCGGCCCTACCCGGGCGGTCTCACGTACTCCGGGCATCCGCTGGCCTGTGCCGCCGCCGTCGCGACGATCGACGTGATGGCGGAGGAAGGGGTCGTCGAGAACGCGAAGCGGCTGGGGGCCGAGGTGGTGGGGCCCGCGCTCGCCGCGCTCGCCGAGCGGCACCCGAGTGTGGGTGAGGTGCGCGGGGTCGGCATGTTCTGGGCGCTGGACCTGGTGCGGAACCGGGAGACCCGGGAGCCGCTGGTGCCGTACAACGCGGCCGGGGAGGCGAACGCGCCGATGGCCGCGTTCGGGGCGGCCGCGAAGAAGCACGGTCTGTGGCCGTTCGTGAACATGAACCGGACGCATGTCGTGCCGCCGTGCAACGTGAGTGAGGCCGAGCTGAAGGAAGGTTTCGCTGCGCTGGACGCTGCGCTGAGCCTGGCCGACGAGTACACGGTGGGCTGAGGCCGCGTTTCGGCCGCGGGTGCGTGAGGGCTGGTCGCGCAGTTCCCCGCGCCCCCACGCCGGCCACCCGCACGTCACCTGTCCCGCACCGCCCGCCCGGCGGCAGTCGCAGATCGGATACAGCCCCGCGCCCCCACGCCGGCCGCCCGCACGTCGGCTGTTCCGCGGCGCGCCGTCGCGGCCGGGCGGTGGCGGTCGGTGATCGGATACGGTCCTGCGTCCCTTCCATCGGCTGCCGGGAAGGGGCGTGGTGGAGGGCCGGTTCTCACAGGGGGCTCATGGGAGCCGTAGAAACGACCGACGGGTAGCTTCGCGGGTACGGGAGGAGTACAGCCGGAACCCGAACGCGTAAGGTGGCGTGCTCGTACATGTATCTGTGAGCGAGCACGTCACCCGAACGCGTGAGGAGAGGCACCCGACGATGCCCGGCAACGGCGCTGTGACCCGCAGTACCCTGCGCCAGCAGATCGCGGACGCGCTCCGCGACGAGGTCCTCGCCGGGCGGCTCCAGCCGGGGCAGGAGTTCACGGTCAAGGAGATCGCCGAGCAGTACGGGGTCTCCGCCACGCCCGTCCGTGAGGCGCTGGTGGACCTGTCCGCGCAGGGCATCCTCGACGCCGACCAGCACCGCGGCTTCCGGGTGCCGGAGTACACACTCGCCGACTACCGGGTCATGATCGAGGCCCGCAGCCTCGTCACCGACGGCATGTTCCAGGCGGTCGACGACGGCCTCCACCCCGCCCTCAAGGAGGTCGAGGAGCCGCGGGTCGCCGCCGCCCTGGCGACGGTCCGGCGCCGCGGCGAGGAGGCGCAGCGCGCGGCGATCGCCGGTGACCTGACCATACTCATCGGCTACGACCTCCGGTTCTGGCGGGAGCTGTCCGCCCTGTTCGGCAACCCCTACCTCGCCGACTTCCTGCACCGGCTGCGCGTGCAGTCCTGGGTGTGCGCGGTGCAGCATCTGCGCCGGCTGCCCGATCTACGCGGGTATCTGTGGTCCCGGCACACCGAGTTGGTCGACGCGCTGTCCCGCCGGGACACCGAGGCCGCCCGGGGGATCGTCGCCGCGTACAACACGCACTCCCTCGCCCTGATCGAGCGACTGGCGGAGAAGAACGGATGACCACGCCCCCGGAGACCACGGAGACCCCGCAGACCAGGGAGACCGTCGACCTTTCCGTCGTCATCCCGGCGTACAACGAGGAGGCACGGCTCGGCCCGACGCTCGACGCCGTCACCCACTACCTCGCCGACAACGAGAGCCGCTTCGGCTCCTGGGAAGTGATCGTCTCCGACGACGGTTCGACGGACGGGACACGCGAGGTCGCCGCCTTACGGCACCCGCATGTCCGGCTGGTCGCCGCCGACCGCAACCGGGGCAAGGGCAACGCCCTGCGGCTCGGCGTCGCCGCGACCGGCGGCAGCCGCGTGCTCGTCACCGACGCCGATCTCGCGGCGCCGATCGAGGAGCTGGAGCGGCTGGACAAGGCGCTCAGCGAGGGCAGCGCGGCGGCGATCGGCTCGCGCGCGGTGCCGGGCGCGCAGATAGCCGACCACCAGAGCCGGCTGCGCGAGCTGCTCGGCCGGGCGGGGAACCTGCTGATACGTGCGACAGCCGTGCCCGGTATCCGCGACACCCAGTGCGGTTTCAAGCTCTTCGACGGCGACCTGGCCCGTGAGGCCTTCGCCGGTTCCCGGCTGGACGGCTGGGGCATCGACGTCGAGGTCCTCCAGCACCTGCACCGCGGCGGCCACCCGATCACCGAGGTCCCGGTCCACTGGAGCCACCAGCCCGGCTCCAAGGTGGGCCCGCTGGACTACCCGAGGGTCCTCGCCGACCTGGCCCGGCTGCGGCTGCGCCGCCTGCGCCCGGCGGACCTGCTGGTCCCGGTCCTCTTCCTCGCCCTGTCCGTCGCCCTCTACTCGGGCCGCTTCTTCGACCCCGGCCACCGCTATCTCACCGACTCCATCCAGGACCAGAACCAGTGGGAGTGGTTCTTCGCGGTGACCGCGGACAACCTCGCGCACTTCCGCAACCCGCTCTTCTCGGACCTCCAGAACTTCCCCGACGGCGTCAACCTCATGGCCAACACGGTCATGCTGGGCCTGTCGGTGCCCTTCGCCCCGCTGACGCTGCTGGCCGGTCCGGCCGTCTCGCTCTCCGTCTGCATGGCGCTCGGGCTCGCCGCGACCGCCGTCGCCTGGTACTGGCTGATCGTGAAGCGGGTGGTACGGCACCGGGGCGCGGCCTTCGTCGGCGCGGCCCTCGCGGCCTTCGCGCCGCCGATGGTCAGCCACGCCAACGCGCACCCCAACTTCGTGATCCTCTTCATGGTCCCGCTGATCATCGACCGTGCCCTGCGTCTCGCCACCGGCGAGCGGGTCCGGCGGGACGGGATCGTGCTCGGCCTGATGGCGGCGTACCAGGTCTTCCTGGGCGAGGAGCCGTTCCTGCTGGCGGCGCTGGGGATGACCCTGTTCGCCCTGGCGTACGCGGTCGTACGCCCGCAGGTGGCGAAGGAGGCCTGGCGCCCCCTGGCCAAGGGCCTGCTGATCGCCGGGGCGGTCTGCCTCCCCCTCGTGGTCTACCCGTTGTACTGGCAGTTCACGGGGCCGCAGAGCTACCACAGCGTCCTGCACGGCGACGACGCCGGAAACAGCCCGCTCTCCCTGCTCGCCTTCGCCGAGCGCTCGATGCTCTTCGGGAACGCGGGCCGTGCCAACGAGCTCTCCCTCAACCCCACCGAGCAGAACGCCTTCTACGGCTGGCCGCTGGTCCTGGTCGCCTTCGGGATCGTCGTACGGCTGTGGGAACGGCCGCTGGTCAGGGCGCTGGCGTTCACGTCGGTGGCCGCGGCCGTCCTGTCCATGGGCCCGAAGATCCGCATCCCGCTGACGGAGGCGGTGTATCCGGGCCCCTGGGCGCTGGTGCGGAAGTTCCCGCTCTTCGAGTCCGTCATCGAGGGCCGGGTGGCGATGATCTGCGCCCCCGCGCTGGGCGTACTGCTCGCCCTGGCCCTGGAGAAGGTCCTCGCCACCCGCAGCGTCGGCGCCCAGTACTTCGGCCTGCTGGCCGTCGCGCTCGCCCTGCTCCCGATCGTCCCCGCACCGCTCAAGTCCGAGCAGCGGGAGGCGGTCCCGGAGTTCATCACGAGCGGGATGTGGAAGTCGTACCTGGGCAAGGGCGAGTCCCTCGTCCCGCTCCCGCTCCCCGACCCCGGCGCCGCCGAGGCCCTGCACTGGCAGACGGCGGCCGACCTCGGCTTCAAGCTCCCCGGCGGATACTTCAACGGCCCCTACGGCGCGGACCGCACCGGCATCTACGGCGCCGTCCCCCGCTACACCTCCGACATGCTCCGGGACGTCCGCTACACCGGGAAGGTGCCGGTGATCGGCAAGAACTGGCGGGCGCAGGCCAAGAAGGACTTCGCGTACTGGAAGGCGGGGGTCCTGGTGGTCGCCCCGCAACCCAATGACGACAAACTACGGCAGGCGGTGGAGGCCCTGACCCAAGAACCCGGTAAGTGGACCGGTGGGGTCTGGGTATGGGACCTGCACGAGGGGAGCTGACCGCCGACGCACGGACTACTCTTCCCTGACCACCTGGCTGAGCACTTGCTGTGAACGCGCTGATACTAGGAGCCCTCTTTGGCCTGTGACCTCTGGCTGGTACCGCTCGTGGACGTGTTGTGCCACACCCCCGACAATCCGTTCGCCGACGAACTCGCGCAGTACAACAAGGTGCTCGCCGAGGCCGGGCTGCCGCCGGTGCCGGTGTACCAGTACATGCCGGGTCTGTCCGGCGAGGTCGCGCCCGTGGCCGGCTTCGACTACGACGCTCTCCATTTCCTCCGCCGCGCCTATCTCCTCCAGGTCTGCGGCCTGCCCGTCTCCCCCGTGGACGACCTCGGCGGCGACTACGAGCAGCTCCTGGAGATGTTCGAGTCGACGGCCCAGCAGTCGCATCTGGTCTGGCACTACGACCACGCGGGCGCGTACGTCCCGGTCGACTTCCCGAACCCGCTCTCCAGCGACGAACTCCTCGCCAGCGGCGGCCCCCTGGGCTCCTCCCACGCCCTGCTGCGCGAGCTGGAGTACGTCGCCCCCTCCATCGGCATCGACCCGGCGAACCCCCCGGCCCCGCCGCAGCCCCCCGCCGCCCCCACCGACCTCGAAGAACCGGCTGTCCCGGCCCCCTACGACCCGAGCCCCTTCGCCCGCGAACGCCACGTCTGGCTGGGCCTGCACGCGGCGGCGACCCGGAGCCTGGCCCAGGGGTCGATGATCGTCTTCAGCTGATGGCCGGTCACGCTGACGGCAGGTCATGCTGACGACCGATCACCCGGATACCGGTGTCCCCATATGGCTCCTCCGAAGAGCGCGGCGCGAGATGTCGATCTAGCCTCCGAAATGAGCGCTTATCAGTTCATATGACTGCGCTCTCGTCAGATCAAGGAGGAGAACATGCGCAAGCTTCACAAGGCAGCCGCCGTGATCGCCGTCATCGGTGGCGTCGGCTTCATGGGCGCCGTCCCAGCGACCGCCCTGACGACGCAGCAGCACGCGTACGGGGGTGGCCACGGTGGCTGCCGGTCCCACGACTTCAACCTCGACATCCTCGGCAACGTGGGCATCGCCAACGGGCTCGCCGGCAACCTTCTGAACGGTGAAGGAAGCCCGGGCGCGCAGATCACCGACCTCGGTTCCGACTGCGATCGCGGCGGCTGGTAGGCCGGCACGCACCACTGAAGCGGCCTTGAGCCGCGTATTCATCTCTGTGTGAGTGAAAAAGGCTCCGGACCGTTCCCGGTCCGGAGCCTTGGGGTGCGTGGTCAGCCCTGTTCGAGATCCGGATGGTGCGGATGCCCGTGCCCCCGTACCGCATCGGTGTCCTGGTCAGGACCGGACGGCCGCGCGGCCACTCGACGGTCGGCAGGGCGAGGTGCAGCACATGGGCACCGCTCCAGTCCGGCTCGTCCTTCCCGTTCTCCGGCTCGCCGTCCGCGGCACGCAGGCGCTTGCCGACGGCGGTGGCCGCCGCGAAGTCGAACCCTTCGATGTTGACGGACGGCAGCGCACCGACGTGCTCGGCGACCCCGGCCCGCTCCCGCTCCGCTGCGGCCAGGCTCACCGCGGGGATGTACACCCGCAGCGCGGCATCTCTCCGCCTCGACGACCAGCCGGGAGGCCATCCGTCGAGTACGGCCGGGTCACCGGGTCCCGCCGCACAACCCGCCGCAGATACCGCCGTTCCTCCAGGTCACGCAGGGAGGCGACGATCGACATACACCCTTCCCCACGCTGCGCCGCGAGGACGCGCTCCGTGATCCAGGCGCCGTCGGGCAGCCCCAAGAGGTACGTCAGTACGCCCACCGCGCCCCAGGACAGACGTCGGTCCCGGGAACGGGAGTCGGCGAGGGCTGCGAGGGCGCGCACGGGCGCCGTACGATGAACGCGCACGGGAGGGTTAGCTCCTTGTGCCGAGCCCCCGGGTGTTGGCGCACCGCGGGGGCGATCTGTTGATCGTGACTCCAGAGCCACACAAAGAGCCGAGCGCAAGTCACAATCCCTTTTTCGTACCGCCGTGTCGACGCAATTCACTCCGCCGAGTGAAGTGCGGTCCGCAGCAATCGCGTGTGCACGAGACGGCCGTGCGCGGACGGCCGATAGCGCCACGACAACGGCCAGGTCATGTCGTCCAGCGCCGGAATCGGGATGTACGACTCCCGGGCCGGGACGGCGGTCAGTCTGGTCACCTCCGCGGGCCAGGGCAGGTGGTCCGTACTCCCGGCCGGGACCAGGAAGTACACGCACCGCCGCCCACTGGCGACCTCGATGACGGGGCCGGGGTCACCCCCGGTCATCTCCGCGAGCCGGTCGGCGAGCCGCCGCCCCCACTCCCCGTCGTCCACCCGCACCGCGTCGAACTGGACGCCGGCCTTGCGGAGTTGAACGCCAGCGGCGGGAAGCCAGCCGAGGTTTAAGGGGTCGCTTCGCGTGTTCATGGGACCAGTGTCGGCAGACGCGGCTAGCTTTTCCATAACTCTGAGTTGACCACCGAATACGGTCAGAAACCAGAGGGCGTCGGTTGTGACCGGTTGAGTTCGGTTGAGTTCGGTTGAGTTCGGGGGTGACCGCAATGGCGCGGGCCGAGAACAAGGCGGAGGCGGGCAGCACGGCACAGCTCTAGCCGCCCTCGCGAAGGCCTTTCGCGAGCAACAGAAGCTGACGCAGGAGGAGTTGGGCAAACGCATCGGCTACACCGGGTCCGCGATCAGCGCAATGGAGACGGGAGCGCAGCCTGCCGGCGACAAGATGCTCGCCATGCTGGAGGAGGCGATCGGTGGCGGGCTGGGCATCTTCGAGAAGGCACGCAGGTTCGTATTGCTGGACAAGTATCCGGCCCAGTTCAAGAACTTCGCGCTGGTGGAGCAGGAGGCGGTGACGCTGTCGTCGTACCAGACGTTCGTGGTCGACGGCCTATTCCAGACACCGGAGTACGCGCGGGCATTGATCGGCGGCGGTTTTCCGAAGCTGCCGGGGGAGAAGGTGGAGGAGCTGGTCGAGGCGCGGATGGCACGGCGAGCGCTGCTCGACCGGGCAGACCCGACCGCCATGATCGAGGTGATCCTGGAAGAGTCTGTACTGCGGCGGCCGTTCGGGAGCTGGGAGGTACTGCGCGACCAATTGCGGTCGCTTGCGGAGGACGCCGAGAGGGACAATGTGAGTATCCAAGTGATCTCACAGGAACGGGGGTTGAGGAGCGGGCATGCGGGTGCTCACGGCGACATGAAACTGGTGAAGACCAATGACCACCACGACGTCGTTCACCTCGAAGCCCAGGATGAAAGCCTCCTGGTCAGCGATCCCGCGAAGGTCGCTCTCCTCGCCCATCGGTATGCAAAGATCCGGACCCAGGCACTGAGCCCGGACGACTCGCTAGGCATCATCCGGAAGTTGGCGGGAGAAGAGCGGACATGACGAACACCCTGCATTGGTTCAAATCGAGCCGCAGCAACGCCAGCGGCGGGGACTGCCTCGAAATATCCCCCTGCCCGGGCACCGTCCACATCCGCGACTCCAAGACGGCCCCCGCCGGCCCCCACCTCACCGTCTCCCCCGTGACCTGGGCGCGCTTCCTACGTCACCAGGGCAGCTCGCCGTTCTCGTCGAAGTAGCCGCCGGTCGGGCCGTCGTCGGGGAGGGTCGCGAGGCGGATCGCGATCGCCGCACCCTGCTCCGGGGTGCGGACCCCGCGGAAGCCGTTGAGGTCGGTGGCGCAGAAGCCGGGGCAGGCGGCGTTGATCAGGACGTTCGTGCCGGCCAGCTCCTTGGCGTACTGGACGGTGACGGCGTTCAGGAACGTCTTCGACGGCGCGTAGGCGACGGCGATCGGGCCCGTCTCCGCGCCGGGACTGCTCTGCAGGGTGAGGGAGCCGACCGTGCTGGACATGTTCACGATCCGCGGGGACGGTGAGCGGCGCAGCAGCGGCAGCATCGCGTTGGTGACGCGGATGACGCCGATCACGTTGGTCTCCACGGCCGCCCGGACCGTCGCGACATCCGCGGTGGTGGGCGTCTGCGCCATGCCGCCGGTGATCCCGGCGTTGTTGACGAGCACGTCGAGGCGGCCCGCGCGGTCCTCGACCAGCCCGGCGGCGGCCGTCACGCTCGCGTCGTCGGTGACGTCGAGCGGTACGCCGAACGCGTCGACACCGGCCGCCCGCAGCTTCGCCACGGCCGTCTCCCGGCGCGCCTCGTCCCGGGCGCCGATCCCGACGCTCAGGCCGAGGGCGCCGAGGCCCGCCGCGATCTCGTGTCCGATGCCCTTGTTCGCGCCGGTGACCAGCGCGGTCCTCTTCTGTTCGGTCATACGTCGATCGTGTCCGGGCCGGGGCCGGACAGGCCAACACCGATCGGGTGGGCATCGATACCGCACGGGTATCGATCCCGGTCGGGCCGGTAGCATGGCGGTGTGGAGACGCGGGAGTTGAGGTACTTCGTGGCCGTCGCCGAGGAGCTGCACTTCGGGCGGGCGGCACAGCGGCTCGGGATGGCGCAGCCCCCGCTGTCGCGGGCGATCAGCCTGCTCGAACGGCGGCTCGGAGCGACGCTGCTGGAACGCACCAGCCGTGCGGTCACCCTGACCGAGGCCGGGTCCGTGCTGCTGCGGGAGGCCCGGGCGGCGCTGGACGCCGTCGAGGCCGCCGAGCAGCGCACCCGCCGCGCCGCACTCGCCGCGACCGGCCGGGCCTGCGTGGTCCTGGCCACGAAGGCCGGCGCGTCCGGTGAACTGCTGGCGAAAATGCTCGACGCCTACGCCGCCGAACCGGGTGCCGTCACCGTCGACCTGCTGCTGTGCGGGATCGGCGAGCAGGAACGCATGCTGCGCGACGGGCGCGCCGACGTGGCGCTGCTGCATCTGCCGTTCGACTCCACGGCCGGCTTCGACACCGAGGAACTGCGCACCGAGAACCAGGTCGTGATCCTGCCCGCCGGGCACCCCCTCACCACCCGGGCCCAGGTACGGCTGGCCGATGTCACCGGCCTGCCCGGCCTGCCGCTGCCGCGCTGGCCCGGCCCCGACGGCACCTACCCGGAGGGGCCCGGCCCGCAGGCCCGGGACCACGCGCAGCTCTACCAGCTGATCGCGCTGGGCCGCGCCTGCTGGATCGCGCCCGAGTCCTGCCGGGTCCAACTGCGCGAGGACCTGGCCGCCGTACCGGTGCTGGACGCACCGCCGGTGACCACCGTGATCGCGTGGCCGCCGCACAGCCGCTCCCGGGCCGTCGCCGACCTGGTCCGGGCCGCCACCCGTCTCTGAGACCGGGCCGCCGTCAGGCGCGTCGGCCCAGGTCCGCACGCCATCCGGACCTGAGTCCAGGCGCCGTACCTCCCCGGGCACGCAGCCGCGCGGCGAGGGCCCACGCCGTGCTGATGAGCGCGGCCAGGGTGAGGGTGATCAGCAGCAGGGTGGTGTGGGAGCCGGCGCTGTCGGCCGCGCGGGCGACCGGGTTGGGCAGGCCGAGGCGGTCGGCCAGCCAGCCGAGGGCCGCAATCCCGGTGAGCACCGCGCCGGTCAGGCGGAGCGCGGGCTGGACGCGCAGGCGGGCCATGACCAGGAGCGAGGGCAGGGCGAGGCAGACCAGCAGGAGCTGGACCAGTTCGATGCCGAGGTTGAAGCCGAGGAGGCTGGTCACCAGCTGGCCGGTGGAGAGGTGCATCTCGGCCAGCACGAAGGAGAACGCCATGCCGTGGCCCAGGCCGAAGACGCCGGCCACGACGGCTTCCCTGCCGGGGAAGAGGGGGCGGATCGCGTGGATCGCGCCGACCAGGATGCTCGCTGCGATGAACGCCTCCACCGGCCAGGAGGGAATCTGCAGGCGGCCCAGCGCGGTGGCGGCCAGGGCGACCGAGTGGCCGGCGGTGAAGGCGAGGGTGATGCCGCCGATGCGGGCCAGCGCCTTGCGGGGGCCGACCAGACCGGTCCAGCGGCCGCCGGTCGCGGCCAGGGGGGCCGGCAGGAGCAGGATCAGCAGGAAGAGAAGGTGGTCGGTGCCGGTCAGGATGTGGTTGCCGCCGAGTTCGACCATGGCGACGAAGCCGCGCCACGCGCTGCCGGGGCCGAGGTCGACCTTCAGGGCCGGGACCTTCATGTGCCGGATGTCGAGCTCTATCGTGCCGACCTGGGTGGTGCCCTCGCCGTCGACCTGCCCGTTCGCCCAGTCCTGGCGGACGGTCACCAGGGTGACGTGGGTGACGACCTGGTGCACGATCACGTCGTAGCGGAAGGTGAAGCGGCGTACGTCGGCGCCGGCCGGCGGGGTCAGGACCGCGGCGACGACCAGTTCGCGGTAGGGGCCGGTGGACGTCTGCTGGGTGGCGGTCAGGTGCATCGCGCCGATGCCGACCCGCCATGCCGTGCCGCCGGTCGTGGTCGGGTGGATGTGCTGGGCGAGGTAGGTGCGGATCACCTTGGCGCGCGCGGCCGGGACGGCCTTGCCGGTGATGTCGTCGAGGTCGATGCCGCTGGCCCGGGAGAAGTCGGAGACCGGCAGTTCCAGCCGTGCGGAGACGGAGGACCGGTACACGTCGAGCTGCACCACCGAGTGCGGCATCGGATGCGCGGCGGCCGGCGACGCCCCGAGCAGGAGCGCCGCCGGCACCACGATCGCGATCCCGGCCACCAGGCGTGTCAGGACGGTGGTCAGCCAGTTTCGCGGTCCGGTCATGAGAAGGAGAACTCGCTCCCGTAGTCGCGGGTGTGGTCCCGGTACACGGTGTGGTAGTGGACCTGGTTCTGGAAGACCACGCCGTTCTGGCAGACGAACTCGATCCAGACGCTGGGGCCGTCGATGCGGACGTAGTCGCCCTGGGTGTCCAGGCCCGTGCCTCCGGAGTAGGAGATGTAGGTCTGGTCGAGCTCCTTGGCGTACGTCTTCATGAGCTTCTTGGCCGTGGCGTCGTCCGCGTCGGCCACCCAGGGGCGCATCGCGGCGAGGACCAGCTTCTTCTGCTTCGCCGACAGCTCGCTGACCTTGATGCCTTCCTTGGTCTCCGGGAAGTCGCCGTCCTTGTTCGGGCCGAGCAGCACGTCGCTGAACGACTCGGACAGCTTGGCCTTGGCCAGCTCCGCCGTGCTCAGGCTTGCGGTCAGCTTGAGCATGCCGTCGCGGAACCTGTTCAGCGGCGCGACCGTGGTGCCGTCGGTCGTGGTCCAGCTGGACGGCTCGACGCCCGTGAAGTACGGGCTGGCACCGGCGACCTTGCCGTCCTTGTACGTGATGTTCACGGCGAGGTGGTGACCGCCGAAGTGCAGTTGCCAGGTGCCGGTCGCCGACGGGGTGCCGAGGAACGCCAGGAAGTACTGGCTGCTGCCGTACCCGCCGCCACCGCCACCGGTACCGCCGGACGGCGGGGCGCCCGTGGGGGCGTCCGTGGGCACGGCGGTGTCGGTGGACGTCGCGCTCGGGTCCGCCGAGGCGGAGCCGGTGGGCGCGTCCGTCGGCGCGCCGGCGGTGCTGGTGGCCTGCGCCGAGGCGAGCACGTCGTCGGCCGCGAGCGTCTGCAGGACGTGCTGGTAGCCCGTGTCCTCGCCGGTGCCCAGAGCCTCCTTCAGCACGGCCTCGGCGGCGGCGATCTGGTCGGTCGTCAGCGAGCTGAACTCGATGCCGACCCGGCAGGAGGAGCCGCACGGCAGGTTCGACCAGGCGGTCGCGTTCGCCTGGGAGAAGGCCAGCAGGGTCGAGGCCTGCTGGTCGGAGGTCAGGGTGTTCAGGAAGGCGTTGGCGGCGCTGACCACGGCCGCGGTGCCCTTCGCATGCTTGTCGACCGGGCGCTGGACACCCGCGGCCGATTTCTCGCTGCTGGCCGTCGCGGCATTTGCGACGGCGAAACCACCGCCCACCAGCGCCAGAGCCGCAGCGGCCCCGACTATGGTCCGACGAGTCCGCCTGGAGCGGACCAGGCGGGTTCTGTCTTTGCTCACAAAATACTCCTTCGGCATGCCGAACTAGCCATACGAGGACACACGTTGGCTTGGTCAGGAGATCGCGGGAACGCACCGCGGACATTACCAACAACATTGTTGGTACTCAATGCGAAAACCCGACCGGATAACGGCTCCGAATTGGGACCGGAACAAGATTTTCAGGATTCACAGAAACAATGAAATCCGCCAATGAAATCGACAGGATCCGCATAGCCGGGGAAAACAAAAAGTGGTGGCCCCACCCGAGGGTGGGGCCACCACACATGTGGCTGGGAGGCGCTAGAAGACGGGCGTGCCGTCCTGCGTCAGCTTCCAGTTGGTGGCGGCGAAGGCCGACGGGTCGATGGTGCCCTTGGCCGTGGCGTAGGCGATCATCAGGTCGCGGACCTGGTTGGTGGAGCTGTAGGCGGTCTCCGCGGCGGCGATGTGCGGGTAGCCGGAGCCGCCGTTGGCGCGGTAGTTGTTGACGGCGACGACGAAGACCTGGTCGTCGGCGACCGCCGCGCCGTTGTAGGTGAGGTTCTTGATGCGCGAGCCCTCGGCCGCCGCGATGTCGATCTCGTAGTCGACGCCGGCCGCCATGTCGTACATGTAGTCCCAGAAGCTGTTGGCGTTGGTGAGGGTGGCGGTGTCCACCTTCGTGCCGCTGGGCACCTGGTGGTAGTACTTCGCCGCGTACTCCAGGTAGTCCTTGAGCTGGGCGCCGGTGAGCTTCTTGCCGTACAGGGTGTTCTCGTAGACGTAGAGGCCCGCGACGTCGCGGATCGTCACGTCACCGGCCGGGATGGTGGCCGTGCGGCTGAAGCACGCGGCCACCGAGATCAGCGGCAGCGCGGCGTCCGCCGCCGACAGGCCCGCCTTCACCGCGTCCATCTGGACCTGCTGGATGAAGTCGATGGCGGGCACGTCCTTCCAGCAGGCCTCCGCCGTCGACATCGCCGCGGTGCTGGTGCCGATCGCCGTGTTGACGTACTTGACCACCAACTGGTGGTCGGCCGTGAGGAGTTCGGTGATCCGCGGGTCCTCCGCGACCGTGTTGCTGTTCAGCGTGGTGGCGGTCTTCTTGGTGATCTTCCAGGAGCCGTGCACGTGCTCCAGCTCGAAGTCGAAGACGGAGAGGCGGTAGCCGTAGCAGTACGGCTCGGAGAGGAGGACGTCCTCACCGGTCTCCGCGTTCTTCACCGTGTACGTCGGGACGTCGACGTGGGTGTGGCCGACGAGGATCGCGTCGATGCCGGGGACCTGCTCGGCGACCAGGTTCGACGCGTTCTCCACGTAGGGGAGTTCGTCGCCCCACGACGTCGAGCCGTCCAGGCCCGAGTGGTCGGTGAGGAAGACGACGTCACAGCCGAGGGCGCGCAGCCGCGGCACGTACTTCTTCGCCTGCTCGACCAGGCCCGTGAAGGCCATCTTCCCGGAGACGTTGTCCTTGTCCCACAGGGCGATGCCCGGGTTGGTGAGGCCGAGGATGCCGACCTTGATGTCCGGGCCGTGCGGGACCTTGATGTGCTTGACGGTGTAGGGCCGGAAGGCGGGCTTGAGCGTCTTGGCGTCCAGGGCGTTGGCGCCGAGCAGCGGGAAGTCGCACTGCTTCTCGAAGGTGCGGACGACCTCGATGCCGTAGTTGAACTCGTGGTTGCCGAGGGCGGCCGCGTCGTACCGCATCTCGTTCATGGCGATCGCCATGGGGTGCTTCGGGCCGCGCTTGCCGTCCTTGCCGGTGATCGGGTCGACGTTCGCGAAGTAGGAGGCGAGCGAGGTGCCCTGGATGATGTCGCCCGCGTCGACGAGGAGGACCCGGTCCGCGCCCTTCTCCTTGCGGATGTTCTTCACCAGGGTGGCGATGCGCGCGATGCCGTACGTGTTGCCCTTGGAGTCCACCGGGACGGCGTTGGTGTAGTAGTCCCAGTTGAAGACGTGGCTGTGCAGGTCGGTGGTGCCCAGGATGGAGAAGCTCCAGGTCTTGGGCGCCTTCGGCGGCTTGGCGTGGCCGTGGCCGGCCTCGGCGGCCTCGGCGCTGCCGGTACCGACCGTTCCCGCGACGGCCACGGCGGCGCCGGTGACGGCCGACTTCTGCACGAACTCACGGCGGTTCATGGGATTGACGGGCATTCAGGGCTCCTGAAAGGCGGAGAGGGCGGGTGTGGCATGCGGGAGGCGGCGGGCTACCCGCGTAGATGCTGACCCCCGCCCGTTACCGGCGTAACCACGGAAAGCCCAAGGGCCGGTCAAGGATTCCCAAGACCGGCCCAAGTGGACGCGCGTACACACGACTTCACGACCTACAGGAACGAGTTGATCTCGATCGTCTCGTCCCGGCCCGGACCCACGCCGATCGCGGAGATCGGGGCACCGGACATCTCCTCCAGCGCCTTGACGTAGTTCTGGGCGTTCTTCGGCAGATCGGAGAACGACTTGGCCTTGGTGATGTCCTCGGACCAGCCGGGCAGCGTCTCGTAGACCGGCTTCGCGTGGTGGAAGTCGCTCTGGGAGTACGGGAGTTCCTCGACGCGCTTGCCGTCGATCTCATACGCGACGCAGACCGGGATCTGCTCCCAGCCGGTCAGCACGTCGAGCTTGGTGAGGAAGAAGTCGGTCAGGCCGTTCACGCGGGTCGCGTAGCGGGCGATGACGGCGTCGAACCAGCCGCAGCGGCGGTCCCGGCCCGTCGTCACACCGCGCTCGCCGCCGATCCGGCGCAGCGCGTCGCCGTCCTCGTCGAAGAGCTCGGTCGGGAACGGTCCGGCGCCGACGCGGGTCGTGTACGCCTTCAGGATGCCGATGACCCGGCTGATCTTCGTCGGGCCGACACCGGAACCGGTGCAGGCACCGCCCGCGGTCGGGTTCGAGGACGTGACGAACGGATACGTGCCGTGGTCGATGTCCAGGAGCGTGCCCTGGCCACCCTCGAAGAGGACGACCTTGTCCTCCTCCAGGGCCTGGTTGAGGACCAGGACCGTGTCGGCGACGTACGGAGCGAGCTTCTCCGCGTAGCCGAGCAGCTCCTCGACGACCTGCTCGATGGCGATGGCGCGCCGGTTGTAGAGCTTGGTGAGCATCTGGTTCTTGGCGTCGAGGGCCGCCTCGACCTTCTGGGTCAGGATCGACTCGTCGTAGAGGTCCTGGACCCGGATGCCGACCCGGTTGATCTTGTCGGCGTAGGTCGGCCCGATACCGCGCCCGGTCGTACCGATCTTCCGCTTTCCGAGGAAGCGTTCCGTCACCTTGTCGACGGTCACGTTGTACGGCGTGATGATATGCGCGTTACCGCTGATCAGGAGCTTGGACGTGTCGACGCCACGCTCGTTCAGACCGCTCAGCTCGGAGAGCAGGACCGACGGGTCGACGACGACACCGTTGCCGATGACCGGGACACACGTGGGCGAGAGGATTCCGGAAGGGAGGAGGTGGAGCGCGTACTTCTGGTCGCCGACGACGACCGTGTGGCCGGCGTTGTTGCCGCCCTGGTAGCGCACCACATAATCGACGGAGCCACCTAGCAGGTCCGTCGCCTTTCCCTTGCCTTCGTCACCCCACTGAGCACCGAGCAGCACAAGTGCGGGCACGCGCGTACACCCCTTCCGGGCGGGGCATGTCCAAGGTCAGGGGCGTACGCGTAAGGTTCGTCGCCGCGTACCACCGCGACCGTCGTCGGCCGCACAACCGTCGGACCCGGATGCCCCGGAATAGACGAAGCCCCTGGCGCAATAGCGCAAGGGGCTCTTGCACAGTGATGCTACCCGAGGAAGCGAGGCAGGACCGAGGTGGCGACTTTCGCGACGTCCGATCAGCTGCTGGTGATCATCGATCCGGCGGCACGGGAAACGGACGGCGAATCCGTCCGGATCGCGAAAGACGTGCTCAGCGCGGGTGCGGCCGCGAAGGTGTGCATGCCGGACGGGCCCGAGGAATTCGCCCGCGTACTGGCCCGCCGGGGCGCGCGCCGGCCGGTGGTCATCGGCGACGACAGCGCCCTGATCCGTGCGGTGACGCTGCTGCACCGCCGCCGGGAGCTGACCGGATGCGTGCTGTCCATGGTCCCGGTCGGGGGCGCGCTGAACGTCGCGCACACGCTGGGGGTGCCCGCCGGCACGGTGGCGGCGGCACGGGCGGTCCTGGACGGGGTGGAGCGCCGGATGGACCTCCTCGTCGACGACAGCGACGGGGTGGTGCTGGGCGCGCTGCGGATCCCGGGGGTGACGGCCGTGGCCCAGGCCGCGGAACCGGCGGCGGCGCGCGGGTGGCTGCGGCCGTACCAGCACCTCGTACGGTCCCTGTCGGTCGCCCGCCCGGTCCCGGCCGTGCCCCGCCCGCCGGCGAGGCTGCGGGTGGAGGTCGACGGGGAGACGGTGGTGGACCTGGACCAGCCGGTGGAGAACATCTCGGTGACCCCGGGCGGCCGCCACGGCCTCGCCGACGTCGAGATACGGCCCCTGTCGGTGGGCGCGGAGGCGACCCCGGTACGGGCCGCGGGCCGCACGGTCACGGTGACCGGCGCCGACTTCCGCTACCGGGCCGACGGCGGCGTGGCGGGACCGGTACGACGGCGGACGTGGCGGGTGGTGGAGGGGGCCTGGGGGCTCACGGTGCCGGGGGCGCCGTGACGGGGGGAGGGAAGCCCGTGGTGTCAGGGTCGAGGTGACACGGACCGGCCACCACTCAGGGCGTCCGACCGATCACCGCTCCGTCGTCGCTTTCGTCTTTGAGACCCACCCCCGTCCGCCCCAGCTCCCGTCCCCTCCTCATCAGCGCCGCCAGCTTCTCCGCCGCCGTCTGGTACGTCAGACCTCGCGGCGGGCGGATGTTGCTCAGGCAGTTGCGGTCGGCGTCCGTGGTCACGCCCGGCACCGGCCGGTACGTCAGGTACGCGCCCAGGGAGTCCGCCGCCGACATGCCGGGGCGTTCGCCGATGAGGACGACCACCAGTGCCGTACCCATGGCGTGGGCGATGTCGTCGCCGAGGGCCACCCGCGCCTGTTCGGCGAGGACGACCGGGGCGATGCGCCAGCCGGCGAGGCGGGCCGCCGTGGCCCGCAGCACCGCCGCCGCGTGTTCGTGCACGGCCCGGCTCGACAGCCCGTCGGCGACCACGAAGACGACGTCCCAGCCGTCACCGGCCGGCAAGTGCGCCCGGTCCACGGGGTGGAGCCGACGGCCCAGGTCGGGGCGCTGGAGAAACGTCAGCCGATCCCCGGCGGCACTGCGCACCCGTACCGTCGGCAAGCCCGTCAGCCCCGCCGCCACCACGTCCGGCTCGAACGCCGAGTGCACCGCGTCCCGCGCGGCCGCGTGCGCGGCCTGCAGCTCCAGCCGGTGCCGGGTGGGAAGCCCCGCCCCGAACCGCCCGAGCCCGATCCTGGCCTGGGTGTGGCGGCGCAACAACGGCCACAGCTCCTCCCCTCCGGGGGAGGCCACCGCGGCCACACCAACCGCCTCGCCCGTCTCCGCCACCGCGGCCACGCCAACCCTCTCGCCCGTCTCCGCCACCGCGACCTTCCCGACCGTCTCAGCCATTCCAGCCATCTCGCCCATCTCCGCCGCCTCCGCCGCCTGGGCCGACTCGGGTGTCTCAGCGGTCTCCGCCGTCCCCACCACCTGGACCGCCTCGGATGTCTCAACCACTTTCGCCATCCCCACCGACCTCGGCCACCTCCGCCGTCTCCGCCGTCTGGGCCGTCTCCGCCGTCTGGGCCGTGTCGGCGGGACCAGTCGCCTCGGTCGGCTCCGTCATGCGGCCAGTTCCCTTCCGATCGCTGTCAGGGGGTGGCTGTCGGTCTCGCGCAGGGTGCCGGTCTCGTCCAGGAGGCCGGTCGACTCCAGCCACCTCTCGAACTCCGGGGCCGGGCGCAGGCCCAGCACCTCTCGTAGGTAGAGCGCGTCGTGGTAGGAGGCGGACTGGTAGTTGAGCATGATGTCGTCACCGCCCGGTGTGCAGATCACGAAGGACGCGCCCGCGACGGCGAGCATGGTCAGCATGGTGGCGATGTCGTCGTCATCGGCGTCGGCGTGGTTCGTGTAGCAGATGTCCAGGCCCATCGGCAGGCCGAGGAGCTTGCCGCAGAAGTGGTCCTCCAGAGCGGCCCGGAGGATCTGGCGGCCGTCGTAGAGGTACTCGGGGCCGATGAAGCCGACGACGGTGTTGACCAGCAGCGGACGGTAGCGTCGGGCCACCGCGTACGCCCGTGCCTCCACCGTCTGCTGGTCCACGCCGTGGTGCGCGTCCGCCGACAGGGCGCTGCCCTGCCCGGTCTCGAAGTACATGACGTTGTCGCCGACGGTGCCGCGGCCGAGCGCGAGCGCCGCCTCGTACGCCTCGTCCAGCAGACCGAGGGTCACCCCGAAGGAGGCGTTCGCGGCCTGCGTTCCGGCGATCGACTGGAAGACCAGGTCGACGGGGGCACCGCGCGCCATCAGGTCCACGCTCGTCGTTACATGGCAGAGCACGCAGGACTGGGTGGGGATGGCGTAGCGGGTGATCACGCCGTCCAGGAGGTTCAGCAGGTCACGGACCGCCTTCGGGCTGTCGGTCGCCGGGTTGATGCCGATCACCGCGTCGCCGGAGCCGAGGAGGAGGCCGTCCAGGAGGGCGGCCGCCACTCCCGCCGGGTCGTCGGTCGGATGGTTCGGCTGCAACCGTGTCGCCAGCCGGCCCGGCAGGCCGATCGTCGAGCGGAACGCGGTGACCACCCGCACCTTGCGGGCCACGGCCACCAGGTCCGCGTTCCCCATCAGCTTGGACACGGCGGCGGCCATCTCCGGCGTGATCCCCGGCGCGACCGCGGCCAGCGCCCCGGTGTCCGCCGTCAGCAGCCACTCCCGGAACTCGCCGACCGTCAGCCCGGCGACGGGGGCGAAGGCGGCCACGTCGTGCGTGTCCAGGATCAGCCGGGTCACGTCGTCGTCCTCGTACGGGATCACCGGCTCGGTCAGGAAGGTCGCGAGCGGCACCTCGGCGAGCGTCCAGCGCGCCGCGACCCGCTCCCGGGCGCTCGCGGCGGCGAGGCCGGCCAGCCGGTCGCCGGAGCGTTCGGGGCTCGCGGCGGCCAGCAGGCGGGCCAGGGAGCCGAAGCGGTGGCGTTCGCCGCCGAGGGTGGCCGTGTACGTACTCATGGCGGCGACCGTACGAGCCGGGTGTTGCCGACAGATTGCGCCAGATTTCTAAAGGTCTGGTTGACAGATATTTAACACTCCGAGACCCTCTGCCGACTCATTCGGCCTACAGAGTTCCGGTCCAGTACAGCCGGCGAACAGCAGGAGAGGGGCCACCCCGATGGCAGTGGACGAGGGAGTCGCCCCGGCGACGGAGACAGCAGGGCAGGCAGGGGGGGACGGCACGGTCCACCGGCTGAAGCCCAACGCGATCGGCCTGCTCGGCGTGGTCTTCATGGCCGTCGCGACCGCCGCGCCGATCACCGCGATGACCGGCAACGTGCCCTTCATGGTGTCGTCCGGCAACGGCATCGGCGCCCCGGCGAGCTATCTCGTCGCAATGGTCATCCTGGCAATCTTTTCCGTCGGTTTCACGTCGATGGCGAAGCACATCACCTCGACGGGCGCCTTCTACGGCTTCATCTCCTACGGCCTGGGCCGCACCGCGGGCCTGGCCTCGGGGCTGCTCGCCACCTTCGCGTACGTCGTCTTCGAACCGGCGCTGATCGGCATCTTCTCGGTCTTCGCCAACACGACGCTCAAGGACCAGACAGGACTCGACATCCCGTGGTGGGCGTTCGCGATCCTGATGCTCGCCATCAACGCGACCGGCACCTGGTTCGGCGTCAGCGTCGCCGAGAAGCTCCTCGTCGTCCTCCTCGGCACCGAGGTGACCGTCCTCGCGGCGATGGCGATCTCGGTCGCCCTGCACGGCGGCGGCCCACACGGCTTCACCTTCGCCCCGGTCAACCCGGTCAACGCCTTCAAGGGCACCTCGGCCGGTCTCGGCCTCTTCTTCGCCTTCTGGTCCTGGGTCGGCTTCGAGTCGACGGCGATGTACGGCGAGGAGTCCCGCGACCCGAAGAAGATCATCCCCAAGGCGACGATGATCTCGGTCCTCGGCGTCGGCGTCTTCTACGTCTTCGTCTCCTGGATGGCCATCACCGGCAACGGCGAGGCGGCGGCCGTGAAGGCGGCCTCCTCCGCGAACCCGCTCGCGCTCTTCTTCGACCCGACCGAGCACTACGTCGGCCACTGGGCGGTCGTCCTCATGCAGTGGCTGATGATCACCGGCTCGCTCGCCTGCGGCATGGCCTTCCACAACTGCGCGGCCCGCTACATGTACGCGCTGGGCCGGGAGGGTGTCCTCCCCTCGCTCCAGCGCACCATCGGCCGCACCCATGCCCGGCACGGCTCCCCGCACATCGCCGGCCTGGTGCAGACAGTGGTCTCCGCCGTCCTGATCGCCGCGTTCTGGATCGCGGGCAAGGACCCGTACAACGCCCTGTACGTCCTCCTCGCCATCCTCGGCACCATGGCGATCCTGGTCGTGCAGGCGGTCTGCTCGTTCGCGGTGCTGGTCTACTTCCGCCGCAACCACCCCGAGAGCCGGCACTGGTTCCGGACCTTCACCGCCCCCCTCGTCGGCGGCGTCGCGATGCTCGGCGTGGTCGCCCTGCTGGTGTCCAACATGGGCGCCGCGGCAGGCGCCGAGTCCGGCTCCCTGCTGCTGAAGGCGACACCGTGGCTGGTGGCCCTAGTCGCGGCGACGGGCGTCGGCTGCGCGCAGTACCTCAAGCACCGCTCCCCCGAGCGGTACGCGCTGCTGGGACGGACGGTCCTGGAGGAGACCAGGGAGCGCTAGGAACGCCGGTCGCGCCCCGCGCCCGCCGCCTGGCGATGCAGGTGGCGGGCGCGGGGCGTGCGGACGGTCAGTTCGGCGGCGGGCCGCTCAGCACTCGCCGCTGCGGTTGTCGGCGAACCGCTTGAACGCGGCCTGGGTGGCCGGTCCGGCGATTCCGTCGATGCTGCTGTCGTAGCCCCAGAACGCCTGCAGCAGGCGCTGCAACGCCGAGACCGTGCCGCCGCCGACGTCGCCGTCGATCGCGCCGGTGTAACCCCAGTACTCCTGCAGGTTGCGCTGGAAGGCCTTCCAGCTGTCGGTGCCGAGCTGCCCGTCGATCCCGTCGGTGTAGCCCCAGTAGTTCCGCAGCCAGCACTGGACGTACTTGGCCTGGGTCGTGCTCAGCCCCAGGTTCACCGTGGCGCGCGGGGCGACGGTCCGGGAACTGACCGCCTGCGTCGAAACCCGTGCGGAAGCCGGCGTGGCCGCGAAGCTGGTGCTCGCGCCCGCCAGGGTCCCGGCGGCTATCGCGACGGCGGTGGCGAGGGCGGCACATGTCCTCGGAACAGTATTCGGTCGCACTTCATCTCCTCCTGGAGCCGTGGATCACATCGCGGTGGCGGGCGGGGCCACCCGGTCCGGCGCACCGGAACGGGGGACCACCCCGCCGCCGACGATGCTCCGGTGGACCGGATCCAGGTGTCGACGACTGGCGGAAATCTGCTGGAACGACGGAACCGTACCGGCTCTGACCTGCGCCGATTCGGTGCCGGATGACGGATTCGCGGGTCGTACCGACTCAGGGCGCCGGGGCGGAGAAACACCTCGGAGCCTGCGCCGGTCCCCTCAGACATGCGGTGAGCCGGGAGGCACGGCCGACGACGGCGACCAGGTCCGTGTAGACGAACCCGGTGGTGTCGCTCGGGCGGGCGACGGTGACGCTCTGCGTCGGCCCGCCGGGAACCGTGAAACTGAGGATGTCCCCGAGGGAGGTGCTCCAGACCCTGGCCCAGGCGGCACGGCACATCGGGCTGTAGCGGATCTCCAGGCCGAAGCCGGACCGGATCTGCGTGTGGAGCAGCGTCTTCGGCTCCACACCGCACTTCTCCACTCCCGGGTCCAGCCCGTCGCAGGCGCTCCCGGTGCAGCCGACGTGGAAGGCCGCGGCCGAGGGCGCGGACAGCGCGGCGACCGCGCCGGGCCCGGAGGCGGTCCACCCGTGACCGGTGACCGCCAGAAGCGCGGCAAGCAGCATCACGGCAACGCCACCGGCCACCCCGAGACGCCATCGCGACGACCTCCGCGGGCCGGACACGGGTGGCTCGGACACGGGAGGCTCGGGCACGGGCGCCCTGGAGACGGATGGCCCGGACGCGGACGCCCCGGACGCGGACGCCCCGGACGCGGACGCCTCAGTCGCAGATGACCTGGACGCGGACGACCTGGACCCGGAGGACCCGGACGCGGACGACCCAGACCCGGAAGGCCCGGACGCTGACGCCTCAGACCCGGAAGGCCCGGACGCGGACGACCCAGACCCGGAAGACCCGGACGCGGACGCCTCAGACACAGATGACCTGGACCCGGAGGACCCGGACGCGGAAGGCCCGGACGCGGAAGGCCCGGACGCGGAAGGCCCGGACGGGAGCGTTGATTGCGGTCCGGACGTGGTCGTGGCCGCGGCCACTGCCACACGGCCGTCCCCCGTCGACGGTCTCTCCGCCGGCCTCGTGGGCTCCGTCGTCGCGATCGCGCCGCGGCGGCTCCAGTCGGACTCGGCCAGCTCCCACAGGGCCCGAAGCCGCGGCTCGGGCTCGTTCGCGAGGACGCACAGCGCGCGTACGGCGAGCCACGGCGGCAGCGCACGGCCCGTCAGGTACCGCTGCCAGGACGACTTGCTGTACGCCGACTCGACGGCCAGCGCGGACAGGCTCAGCCCTGAACGCGCACGCAGCAGGCGCAGTTCCGCGGCGAGGCGGGCGCACTCCGGCGGTGTCGGGGTCATCGTCTCAGCGCCGCCCAAGTCCGCGGGCCCACCTGGCCGTCGACATCCAGGTGGAACGCCTTCTGCGCACTGATCACCGCGGCCTCGGTGAGCGGGCCGAAGTTGCCGTCGACGCCGCCCGGCGATTCCCCCGCGTGCTGCAGCAGACACTGCAACTCGGCGACCTCGGGCCCCCACATGTCGACCTGAAGATGATCGGTGCGGGTCGCGCTGTTGCCCGCGTACCACAGCCCCGCCTTGCGGACGAAGTGGCAGGTGTACGTCACCGGTTTCGCCGCCGCCACGGTCGTACCGGGCTTGGCTGTCGCTGACGCGCTGTGCCCCGGTTCCATCACCAGCACCGCGATCACCGCGCCCGCCGCGGCCGAGAGACCGACCGTCGCCAACTGCCGCAGCAGCCTCCGGGCCCGGGAACCGGTCTCCTTCCCGGCCACGGCGGCACCGTCGTACCCGCCCTCGCCCCCGCCCTCGCCGAGTTCCCCCGAGGACACGAAGGCGTCCGCATGCTCCCGCAGCGGCTCCTCGCCCGCCCCAGCGTCGCCGAGATGGTCACGGCGCCATGCGTCGCTCGCCCTGTCGTACCGTGCGAGCAGCCGGGCCGTGTCCGCCGCCACCATCGTGGCCATCGACTCCACCGCCTCGCGCGGCGGCAGCAGCCGGCCGCCGAGATAACGCTCCCAGGACGAGGAGCTGTAGCCCGTGCCGGTGGCGAGGTCCCGCAGACTCAGCCCGGATGCGTCTTTCAACCGCCGTAATTCCGCGACGAATTCGACGACAGCCGGGTCGAGCCCGGCCGGCAACGCTTTCCAACGCGCCACGTCCGCCCCCTGTTTCGAAGCCGGGTGGGGCGCCTCGCGCCTCCGCGCCCCAGAAGGGATAGTAATGTCGCCGTTCTTCCGGCTGCGAACAGCTTCGAGGCGTCGGCCTGTCGCGCCGTCCGGGGCGCTGCCGCCTGCCGCTCAGGCCGGCCCGAAGGTCTTCTCCCGGTGCACCCGCCACCGCTCCATCATGGCCGCGACCTCCCCCTCGACGAACTCGAAGAAGGCGAGCGTCTCCGCCATCCGGCGGCCGGCCGGAGTGTGCTCGCCGAGGCTGGTAACCCCCTCTCGCAGCGCCCCCTCCCACCGCTTGATGAGGGTCTCGCGGTTGGTCAGCGCCTCGTACCACTGGTCGCCGTGCACCCGGTACCGCTCCCGCCGCGAACCGGGCTCCCGCTCGCGCGAGACCATGTGCGTCTGGGCCAGGTAGCGCACCGCGCCCGACACCGCGGCGGGGCTGATCCGCAGCCGTTCGCCCAGCTCGGCGGAGGTCAGCGCGCCCTCGTCGGAGGAGAGCAGCGCGGCGAAGACCCGGGCGGGCATGCGCTGCATCCCGGCCTCGACGAGCTGCGCCGCGAAGGACTCGACGAACTTCGACACGGCCTCCGCGTCCCGGCCACCGGCTGTTTCCGTCATGGACTCACCCTATCCGAGCTTCAGACCCTTCCTTAACTTCACAATTTTCTGAAAGAAGCGTACGTTCTGAACCATGACGAAGGCAATCACGGTCGCCGGGCTGCAGAAGTCCTTCGGCCGCACCCGCGCCCTGGACGGCCTCGACCTGACCGTCGAGGCCGGCGAGGTGCACGGCTTCCTCGGCCCCAACGGCGCCGGGAAGTCGACCACGATCCGGGTGCTGCTCGGCCTGCTGCGCGCCGACTCGGGCGCCGCGCGGATCCTGGGCCGCGACCCCTGGACGGACGCCGTGGAGGTGCACCGCCGGATCGCCTACGTCCCCGGGGACGTGACCCTCTGGCGCAACCTCTCCGGCGGCGAGGTCATCGACCTCTACGGCCGCCTGCGCGGAGGCCTCGACGCCCACCGCCGGGCCGAACTGCTCGACCGGTTCGAACTCGACCCGACGAAAAAGGGCCGCACGTACTCCAAGGGCAACCGGCAGAAGGTCGCCCTGGTGGCCGCCTTCGCCTCCGACGTCGACCTGCTGATCCTCGACGAACCGACCTCCGGCCTCGACCCCCTGATGGAGGAGGTCTTCCAGCGCTGCGTGGAGGAGGAGCGCGACCGGGGCAGGACGGTCCTGTTGTCGTCCCACATCCTGAGCGAGGTCGAGGAGCTCTGCGACCGCGTCAGCATCATCCGCGGCGGCCGGACCGTCGAGTCCGGCTCCCTGGCCGACCTGCGCCACCTCACCCGCACCAGCGTGACCGCCGAACTCGCCGGTCCCCCCAACGGGTTGGCGCACCTTCCCGGCGTCCACGACCTCGACGTCCAGGGCCGCCGGATCCGTCTCCAGGTGGACACCGACCAGCTCACCGCCGTACTCCGCGCGCTGTCCGAGACCGGTGTCCGCTCCCTCACCTCCACGCCCCCCACCCTGGAGGAGCTCTTCCTCCGCCACTACCAGGACGAGGCGGTCGTGCGATGACGACCCTCGCCGGCACCGGCACCCTGCTGCGCTTCGCGCTCCGCCGCGACCGCGTGACGACCCCGGTGTGGATCGCGGTGAACGCCCTGATGGTCCTCTCCATGCCGGACACGCTGAAGAGCCTGTACGGCACGGCGGCCGAACGCGCCGACCTGGTCCGCCAGTTGCAGACCAACGCCTCCTTCCGCGCCCTGATCGGCCCGCTCCACGACACCTCCCTCGGAGGTCTGACCGCCTGGCGGGTGGGCGTGTACGCCGGGCTCCTCACGGCCGTGACCAGCCTGCTCATCGTCGTACGGCACACCCGCGACGAGGAGGAGAGCGGCCGTGCGGAACTCGTGGCGTCGGGCGCGGTGGGCCGCCGGGCGCCGCTGACCGCGGCCCTGCTGGCGGCGGCGGTGGCCAACGGGGTGGTGGCCCTGCTCATCACCGCCGGCCTGGCGGGTCAGGGCACGGCCGGTGCGCTCTGCCTCGGCCTCGGCCTGGCCGCGACCGGCATGGTCTTCGCGACGACGGCGGCGATCGTCGCCCAGCTCACGGAGAGCGCCCGCCTGGCGCGGGGCCTGACGTCCGCCGTCCTGGGCGCGGCCTTCGTGCTGCGCGCGGCGGGCGACTCGGCGACGGCTGGGGGCACCTCCCAGGCTTTCGGCACTGGGGGAGGAGGGTCGGTGTGGACGTGGCTCTCCCCACTGGGCTGGCTGGAGAACCTGCGCCCCTTCGCCGCCGAACGCTGGTGGGTGCTCCTGCTCTTCGCGGCGGCGGTGCTGGCGCAGGGCCTCACGGCGTATGTGCTGGCCGGCCGCCGGGACCTCGGCATGAGCTTCTTCCCGGCCCGCCCCGGCCCGGCCACCGGCCGCCTCGGCTCCACCGCCGCCCTGGCCTGGCGGCTGCAGCGGGGCGGTGTGCTCGGCTGGTCGCTCGGCTTCTTCCTGGCCGGCGTGGTCTACGGCGGCCTGACGCAGGGCGCGGCCGACCTGGTCGGCGACAACAGGAGCGCCCGCCAGATCTTCGAACGGATGGGCGGCCAGAGCGGGCTGACGGACGCGTTCCTCGCCTCGATGGTCGGCATGCTGGGCCTGGTCGCCGCGCTGTACGTCGTGGCGTCGGTACTCCGGCTGCACGGCGAGGAGACCTCGGCGCGCGCCGAACCCCTCCTCGCCGCCCCCGTGAGCCGCCTGCGCTGGGCGGCCGGCCATCTGACGATCGCCTTCGGCGGCCCGGCCCTGATCATGCTCCTCGCGGGGGCGGGCTTCGCCGTCGGCTACGGCAGGCAGGCGGCCCCGATCCTGGGCGCCTGCCTGGTGCAGCTCCCGGCGGTGTGGGTGATCGGCGGGGTGACCGTGCTGTTGTACGGGGTCGCGCCCCGGTTCGCCCCGGCGGCCTGGGGTGTCGCGGTGGCGGTGCTGCTGATCGGCTGGGTGGGCCCGGCGCTCGACGCCCCACAACTCGTCCTGGACCTGTCCCCCTTCGGCCACCTGCCGAAGCTGCCGGGCGGGGAGATGGCGTGGGGACCGGTGCTGACCCTGCTGACCCTGGCCACGGCACTGACGGCCGGCGGCCTGGCGGGGCTGCGGCGCCGGGACCTGACGACCTGACCGGCGGGAGCCGGGAACCCGCGCGCGGCCGCACACGTCCCTCCCGGACATGCGACAACGTACGCAGGCCGCGGCGGGCTGCCTGACCGCGGCCGTCGGCGCGGCCACCGGACTCGCCGTACGGACGATCGACGTACGCTCACGGCTGTGGCGCTTCGAACAGGCCCCGGACCGGAGGGTCCTCTACGCCGAACTGCCTCCCCAGTGCCGAAAGCCTGGGAGGTGCCCCCAGCCGTCCTCGGCGGGACCGCCGTCGCACTCGCCGTCCGGGCCCTGGTCCACCGGCTCAGAGCGTGACGGCGAGCCCCTCAAGGCCCCGGATCACGAAGTTCGGCTTCCGTCGCGGCTCCGCCGCCAGGCTCAGCGCCGGCGCCCGTTCCAGCAACGCGGTCATGGACGCGGCCAGCTCGATGCGGGCCAGCGGTGCGCCGATGCAGTAGTGGATGCCGGCGCTGAAGGAGATGTGCGGGTTGTCGCGGCGGGTGAGGTCGAGTTCCCCGGGCCGGTGGAACACGTCGGGGTCGTGGTTGGCGGAGCCGAAGAGCATGGCGATCTCCGCACCGCGCGGGATCGTGCTCCCGTCGATCTCGATCTCGTCCAGCACCCAGCGTTCGAAGAGCTGGAGCGGGGTGTCGTAGCGCATCAGCTCCTCGATCGCGGTGGGGATCAGGGAGTGGTCGGCGCGGAGGGCGGCGAGCTGGGCGGGGTTGCGGAAGAGGGCGTACCAGCCGTTGACCGTGGCGTTGACGGTGGCCTCGTGACCGGCGTTCAGCAGGAGTACGGCGGTGGAGATCATCTCCTGCTCGGTGAGGCGGTCGCCCTCGTCGTGCGCCTCGATGAGCCCGGAGATCAGGTCGTCGCCGGGCTCCTTGCGCCGCTCGGCGATCAGTTCCCGCAGGTAGTCGGAGAACTCGACGGACGCCCGCACCGCCCTCGCGGCCGTCTCCTGCGACGGGTTCAGCTCGTACATCCCGCAGATGTCCGCCGACCAGGGGCGCAGGGGGGCGCGGTCCGCCTCCGGGATGCCGAGCATCTCGGCGATGACGGCGACGGGGAGGGGCTCGGCGACATCGGTGAGCAGGTCGCCCCCGCCCTTCGCCACCAGCCCGTCGACGAGCTCTCCGGCGAGCCGCGCCACGTACGGCTTGAGCCGCTCGACCGTGCGCGGGGTGAACGCCTTCGACACCAGGCGGCGGATGCGGGTGTGGTCCGGCGGTTCGAGGTCGAGCATGCCGTGGTCGTTGAGCGTGTGGAACGGCTCGTGCTCCGGCGGGGGCGCACTCCGCCCGAAGTCCTCGTGCGTGAACCGGTGCTGGTACGTCCGCCCCAGCCGCCGGTCCCGCAGCAGCGCCGAGACATCGGCGTGCCGTGGAACCAGCCACTGGTCGGTGGGCTCGAAGTACCGCACCCGACCGCCGGCCCGGAGCTCGGCGTAGGAGGGGTACGGGTCGGCCAGAAAGTCCGGGTCCCACGGGTCGAAGGCTGCCATGGACGGACGTTAGACCGCCGGTACCTCTTCTGACCAGGGGGTCTCGGCGCTCACCCGTCCGACGCGGCCTTGAGGTGACCGAGGAAACCGTTGGAGACGCGGTACCGCAGCGCCGTCTCGTGGATGCCGGGCGCGTGCCGCGGCATGGCCCGGCCAACACCCGGCTGAGCTCGGGATCAGGACATGTAACGCCGTTCCGCCGCCGATCGCGGATAGTCGGTGGGCTGCCAGGACTGCATGGCCGGGGCGGCGGCGGGGGACGGCGTGGCCGTCCGGTCGCGTTGGCCGCCCACGACCTCCGGGTCGAACATGACGATCGCCGCCGCCAGGATCAGGGCCGCCACCGGGCCGGCCAGCATGACCAGCAGGAAGGCCAGGAGGCTGGTCGAGGACTCGGCGTTCGTCTGCGTCTGGGCGACGTGGACGCTCACCGCGGACATTCCGGTGTAGTGCATGGCCGACACCGCCGCGCCCATCACCAGGCTGGCGCCGACGGTCGCCCAGACCGCGCTGATCGACACCGCCGCCCAGAGCGCGGCGGTCGCGGCGACCACGGCGATCACCACAGAGAGGACGACGACCGTGGTGCCGTAGCGCACGGTGCCGCCGGTGTTCATCGCGGTCATGCCCAGGTAGTGCATCGCCGCGACACCGAGACCGGTGAGAAGGCCCGCGGCGCCCAGGGTCGCCGGGCCCGAGCCCCGGTAGCCGACCAGGAAGACGCCGACGGCGACGACCGCGATGCAGACGACGAGGCTCAGCACCGTCCGGTCGGCGTCGTAGCTGACCAGGGTGCCGTCCACGCTGAAGCCGATCATCGCGATGAAGTGCATGGTCCAGATGCCGCAGCCGAGGGACACCGCGCCCAGAGCGAGCCAGCCGAAACGTTTCTCTCCGCGCCCGCGGCCTAGCGAACGGGTCGTGCAGCGCAGGGCCAGCACGGCGCCCAGACATGCCATCAGATACGCGGCGATCGGGGTGATCAGGCCGTAGTGGAACTCGGACACGTCAGCGGTCATCGCGGCAACTTTCTTCACGCGAAACGGGGACGGGGAAGGGAGCGGAGAAGGGGACGGCGACGGCTCCCGCGGGAAAACGGGAGTCGGGTCAGGAGGGGAGGATGCGGGGACGGGGGTGGCCGGAATCAGCCACCTGGCCGATTCCTTCACCATCCAAACACAACTTGAGCACACTGCGTCCACACCTGTACCGCCTGCGATCGAATCGCAACAACGCCTGTGCTCATGGCATGTGCGCCACCCCGCCACCTACCTCGGCGTCACCAGCCGTGCCTCGTACGCGAACACCGCCGCCTGGGTGCGGTCCCTGAGGCCCAGCTTCACCAGGATCCGGCTGACGTGGGTCTTCACGGTCGACTCGGCCACCACCAGGCGTTCCGCCATCTCCGCGTTGGACAGGCCGTGGGCGATGAGGACCAGGACCTCCGTCTCACGGTCGGTGAGGTCGCCGTAGGCCGCGTGGGCCGTGCGCATCAGGCGCGGGCTGTCGGAGAGCTTGGAGAACTCGGTGATCAGGCGTCTGGTGACCGAGGGGGCGAGAAGGGCCTCGCCCGACGCCACCACCCTCACGCCTTCGGCCAGCTGGCGGGCGGAGGCGTCCTTGAGGAGGAAGCCGGAGGCTCCGGCGCGCAGGGCCTGGTAGACGTACTCGTCGAGGTCGAAGGTGGTCAGGACGAGGACCTTGGCCGCGGTGTCGGCGGCGACTATCTCGCGGGTCGCCTCGATGCCGTTCAGCTCGGGCATGCGGATGTCCATCAGGACCACGTCAGGGGCGAGTTCACGGACACGGTCCACCGCCTCCCGGCCGTTGACCGCCTCGCCGACGACCTCGATGTCCGGCATCGCGTTCAGCAGGACCGAGAAGCCCTCGCGCACCATCATCTGGTCGTCGGCGATCAGTACGCGGATGGTGCGGTCGGTCATGCGTCACCTTCGCGGGTGGTGGCGACGGGAAGGAAGACCGTCACCTCGTAGCCTCCCTCGGGCGTCGGGGCCGCCGTCATCTCGCCGTTCAGCATGGAGACGCGCTCCCGCATGCCCGTGATGCCGTGACCGGCGCCCGGGGACGGTTTGATGAGGGCGGGCCGCGGCGGCGGACCGTTGACTATGCGCAGGCCCAGGCCGCCGATGACGTAGCCGATCTCGACACGGGCGCTCGCTCCGGGCGCATGGCGCAGGGTGTTGCTCAGCGCCTCCTGGACGATGCGGTACGCCGACAGCTCCACGCCCTGCGGGAGTTCACGCACCGCGCCTGTCACCCCCTTGTCGACGGCCGTCCCCGCCTCCCGCACGTTGTCCAGCAGCGCGTCCAGGTCGGCGAGGGTGGGCTGCGGGGCGTCCGGCGCCTCGTAGTCCTCGGCGCGGACCACGCCCAGCACCCGGCGCAGTTCGGTGAGCGCCGCCACCGCGTTCTCCCGGATCGTGACGAACGCCTTCTCCAGCTCCGGCGGCGGGTTCTCCACCCGGTAGGGGGCGGCTTCCGCCTGGATCGCGACGACGGACATGTGGTGGGCGACCACGTCGTGCAGTTCGCGGGCGATCGTGGTGCGCTCTTCGAGGAGCGTGCGCCGGGAACGCTCGTGTGCCGTCTGCGTCTGCTGCGCGGTCACCGTCTGCTCGGCCTCCCGGCGGATCTGCCGGATGGTGAGCGCCAGCAGGGCTATCGCGGAGGCGACCAGCATCGAGCCGACGTCGTTGTCGTAGTGGCCCGCGCCGAGGAGCTGGACGTTCACGACACCGTAGAACGCGGTGATCGCCCACATCCAGGCCGCGGTGCGCGGACGGGTGCGGACCGCGACGACCGTGAGCACCACCAGGTGGGAGAGGAAGTTGCCAGGCGCCCAGGGCCATTCGTCCCAGGCGTTGCTCAGCACGGCGCCGAGCCAGGACACGACGAGGGACAGCCAGAAGGCGGCGACCGGACGCACCAGCGTGAGCAGCACCGGCGCCAGGACGAGCAGCCCGGCCAGCAGGGCCACGGCCGGTCCCTCCGGTTGCCGTTCCGCGACGGACACCAGCAGCGCCAGCACGCCGGCCGCGGCCACTGCCAGATGCGTGCTCCAGGCCGCGTACTCGCGCAGCCGGCCGGGCAGCCGGCGGGCGAACGGACGCTCGGTGCTCAGCGGCGGCAGCGGCCGGTAGGCGAAGGCGTCCTGGAACAGGTCCTGTCGCAGCCTGCCCAGGGCGTCCAGCACCGCCCGGACCTCCGGGCTGCGCGGCTTGTACGGTTCGAACGAGCCGTCCGGCGGCTGCGGCGGCATCGGCTGCGAAGGGGTCGTCTCGGTCACGTACACGACCGTAGGCGGAGGCCGGGGTAGCCGTCGTCACCAGTGAGGCTGGTCCTCGGGCATCCCTCTCAGGTACTACGGGTGCGTCAAGGAGCAGCGGGAGCCCTCCGGTCAGCAACCGCACGGCTCAGTAACCGGAGGGCCGTACCAGCCCGGACTCGTAGGCGAACACCGCGGCCTGGGTGCGGTCCCTGAGGCCCAGCTTCACCAGGATCCGGCCCACATGCGTCTTCACGGTCTGCTCGGCGACGACCAGCCGCTCGGCGATCTCCGCGTTCGACAGGCCCTGCGCGATCAGCGTGAGGACCTCCGTCTCGCGCTCGGTCAGCTCGCCGACGCGGGCCTTCAGCGGGGCGCGCACCCCGCCGCCGTCCAGCCGGGAGAACTGGGTGATCAGCCGCCGGGTGATGCCGGGCGCGAGCAGCGCGTCACCGGCCGCCACCACCCGGACCGCCTCGGCGAGCTTGTCCGCGGACGCGTCCTTGAGCAGGAACCCGGACGCGCCGGAGCGCAACGCCTCGTACACGTACTCGTCCAGGTCGAAGGTGGTGAGCACCAGCACCTTGATGTGCGGGCGTTCACCGACGATCCGGCGAGTGGCCTCGATGCCGCCCAGCTCGGGCATGCGGATGTCCATGAGGACGACGTCCGGGGTGAGTTCGGCGACCTTGGCCACGGCCTCCAGACCGTCCACCGCCTGGCCGACCACCTCGATGCCGGGCTGGGCGTTCAGCAGCACGGTGAAGCCCTGCCGGACCATCTGCTGGTCGTCGGCGATGACCACGCGGATCGGGTCGCCACTGCTGCTCGTCATACGCGGTCGTCCTTCGGATCGGGGGCGGCACGGTCCGTGCCGGTGGCGGGGTCCGCCGGGTGACGGGGCACCAGGCCGGTGCCGGGCCCGGCGGCCGGGAGCTCCGCGAAGACCCGGTAGCCGCCGTCCGTCCGGGGCGCCGCCGTCAGCGACCCGCCGAGCATCGCGGCCCGCTCCCGCATCCCGAGCAGTCCGTGGCCGGCGCCCGGCGACGGCGGCGCCGGCCGGGTCGGCCGGGAGTTCGCGACGGACACCAGGAGTCCGTAGGGGATGTACTCGATCTCGACATGAGCGGTCGCTCCCGGCGCGTGCCGCAGGACGTTGCTCAGCGCCTCCTGCACGATCCGGTACGCCGACAGCTCCACGCCCGACTGCATGGGGCGGCGCTCGCCGTTGACCCGGGCGGTGACGGTCAGACCGGCCGCCCTGGTGTTCTCGACCAGCGCGTCCAGCCGGTCCAGGGTGGGCTGCGGGCTGTGCGGGCCGGTGCCGGGGTCGACCGGCGCGTCCTCGTCGGGGCTCTCGGAGCGCAGGACACCCAGCACCCGGCGCAGTTCGGTCAGCGCCTCCAGCGCGTTGTACCGGATGCCGTCGAGGTTCTCGCGCAGCTCGTCCGACGGGTTCTCCACCAGGTGCGGGGCGACCTGTGCCTGGATGGAGATGACCGACATGTGGTGGGCGACCACGTCGTGCAGCTCGCGCGCGATCCTGCTGCGCTCCTCCAGCAGGGTGCGCCGGGCCCGCTCCTCCTCGGTGAGCGAGGCCTGGTGGTCGAGTTCCGCGCGCGCCTCGCGGCGGCCCCGCAGCGCCGTGCCGAGCGCCACGACGATCACGGCCAGGACGACGGTGATCACCGACGTGGACTGGTGCGGCAGCGCTCCCCAGACGCCGTCGAGGAGCCAGGTGACCACTACGGTCAGGGCGAGTGCCTCGGCGGCCACGCGGGCACGGACCCGCAGCGTGAGCAGCAGCAGGACCAGCAGCTGCGCGATGATCCCGGCCACGGTCCAGGGCCACGTGAACAGGACCACGGGGGTCGTGCCCAGCCGGCCGTGCAGTGTGATGGCGGCCACCAGCATGGCCCCCGTCGACAGCCACCAGGCCGGGACGGGCCGCCACATCGCGAGGAGCACGGCGCCGCCCGGGGCGAACCCGAGCAGAGAGGCGAGACCGGCACCCAGATGCCCGTTGTGCTGGAGCTGTGCGATGCCGCCGATCGTGATGCCGAAGGCCGCCAGGCACAGCACACCGTGCGGCAGCCAGCGCAGCCATACGGAGGGGGGCAGCGGGTCCAGGCGGGCCGTGCACAGGTCGTCGCGGAGTATCCGCAGCCAGCGCGGCAGGCGGCCGGTCCGCTTAGCCCGCCGGGTCCCCGTGTCCATCACAGCGATCAGCCTAGACATGGCGGGCCCCGGCCGGTGCCGCCCGATCGGACGAGGGCTGCGTCCGCACGACCCGCGAGCGGGTCCGGGGCCGCCCGCGTTCGTACGCGTGGAACGCCGCCCAGCAGACGCCGAGCATCAGGGCGAAGGCCGGGAGCCAGAGCAGGCGGGCGGCGATCCAGGTGAGACCGCCGGGGGGTGTGTGCAGGCCGGGGAGGCGGCCGAGCAGGAGGCCCATGGCCGTGGTCGCCATCATGGCCGTCTGGTGCCAGAGGAAGATCGTCATCACGGAGAGGTTCACGAAGGCCACCGCCGCCCAGGCGAGAGGGCGGCGCATCGCCTCGCGCAGCCGCTCGCGCAGCAGCAGGGCCAGGCCGCACTGGGCCAGCCCGAAGGTGACGGCGGCCAGCGTGGGCGGGTCCAGGTTGGACACGGTGGATCCGGGGACGCCGACCATCGACGCCGGGTAGCCCGCCCACACGACGAGTCCGGCCGTCGCCGCCGCACCGCCGACGAGCAGGACCCAGCCGGCGCGCGGGCGGTCGAGCTCGCCGCGGGTCCAGGCGGCGCCCAGGGTGTAGGGCACCAGCCAGCCCGCCGCCAGGTTCACCCAGCCGACGGCGGGCGGGGCGCCGAGGCCGAAACGGAGCAGGTCCACGTGGAGGACGACGGCCAGCGGCCACAAAGGGTTGAGCCGGGTGACGAGGGGAGTCGCCGCCGTCAGCGCCGCGAAGACCACCAGGAACCAGAGGGGCGACAGGGCCAGTTTGGCGAGGGTGCGGACGGTGGTGAGGTCGGTGCCGGACAGGAGCAGGGCGGTGGTCGCGAGCGTCCAGAGGATGAGCAGCGCGGCGACCGGTGTGAAGAGCCGGGACAGACGGGCGGTCAGCCAGCGGTGGTAAGGGGTGCCCTGGGCCTGGGCGGTGGCGTAGCTGCGGGTGGCGACGTGGCCACCGACCAGGAAGAACACGGCGAGGGTCTGGAAGAGCCAGGAGACCGGGGCCAGCCACGGCAGGTGCTGGAGGGGGCTGCTGGTGTGCAGTTCGCCGCCGTCCGCCACCAGCGCCGTGACCAGCCAGTGGCCCAGCACCACACCGAGCACGGCGAACGCGCGCAGGGCGTCCACGGCACGGTCCCGGTCGGGTGGGGTGGCCGCGTCGACGCGGTGGGCGAGGCGCCGTATCGCTGCCAGGGGTCGCGCTGTGGGCTGTTCGGCCTTCCCATTGCGGGGTGTCGGCGGCTTACGCACGGGTGACCTCCGTTGTCTCGCCGAGGACGATCCGGGCGAGGTTGGCCAGGGAGGCCGAGCCCGGGGTGAAGTAGTCGCTGTGGCCGCCGGGGCCCGCCGCGAAGACGCGGGCGCCGAAGGCCGGGGAGACGGGGTCGGTGCCGAAGCCGACGGTCGTGCCGAAGAGGTCGGCGTGGACGTGCGGGACCTCGGCTATCCAGTCGTCGGCTCCCCGGGCCGCCCAGATACGGGCGGAGGTGTGCAGGGCCGCGGCCGAGTCGGCGCCGGTGCCGGGGCTGCCGACCAGGGCGATGTCGGTGACACCGAGGCCGGTGAGGGTGGGGGCGGTGCGGGCGCAGACCACCGTGCCGTAGGAGTGACAGAGAAGGGCGACGGCCGCCGGGCCTGGGGCGGTGAGGGTGCGCAGTTCACGGACGAACTCGCGCAGACGCGGGGCCGCCTGGCCGGCCCGGCCCGGGGTGAGGACCGTGGCGCTGATCGTGGCCGGGGGCCGGTAGCCGAGCCAGGCGATGACCGCGGTACGGGTGCCGCCGGGTGCCACATGGGTGAGGCGTCGGTACAGGGACTCGGCCGCCGCGTGGAAGCGGGCGTAGGTGTCGAGGGTGGTGTCCGAGCCGGGGACCAGGACGGCGATGCGCGTCGCGTGCGGCAAGTCGCCGAAGATCTCGGTGACTTGACCGTCGCCTCTTGCGTCGTAGCGGAGGAGGTGCCGGGCGGGGGACGCGAGGGCAGCGTCCGCGGCGGCCCGGGAGGCGTCGCCGTCGGCGGCGGCCATACGGGCGGCTTCGGCGGCGTTCTCGCGGTTCGCCTCGTAGGCGGTGGCGAGGGTGGCCGGAGAGAGTCGGGCGGGGAGAGCGGCGGGCGACGGGGCGGGGATCCGGGGCCGGACGGCGGCGGAGAGGGGAAGGACCACTGCGGCGGTGAGGAGCGTGGCGAGGAGGGTGCGGCGCACCCTCCCGCGCCGACGCCCGTCCCGACGCGGGCCCCAGCCGCCGCCCCAGCCCTCGCGCCACCGGCCCGGCCTCTTCCGCTCCCCCGTCGCCGACATCGTCAGCCCCCCGTTCAGTCGCCCGGCCATCGGGCTCGTCTGATCGGGAAATTACGGAGCGGACCGTGTCGTTCGCGTCCCGCCTGAGAGCTCACCTGCGAGCTAGCTCTCAGGTACTACGGGTATACGGGGGAAGACTCAGGGACGCCCCGCCACCAGGCCGGGTACGCCCCCCCAAGACGGTAGGGCCCGCCGGGCAGTTCGGCCCGCCGCGCCGGCCGGCCCCACCACACCGCTCGGCCGCACACCAACCGGCCTCACCACACCAGCCGGCCCCACCACACCGCTCGGCCGCACACCAGCCGGCCTCACCACACCAGCCGGCCTCACCAAGCCAGTTGGGCGATCTCCTCCGCCACCACCGCGCAGGCGTCCGCCGCCGGGTCGATGAGGGGGAAGTGGCCGACCTCCTCCAGGAGCGTCAGGCCCACCACCTCGCCCGCCCTGGCCGCCGCGTCCGCGTAGGACTCGGCGACGGCCTGGGGGACGACCACGTCAGTGCGGCCCTGGACCAGGGTGGTCGCGATGCCGGTCGGAAGCAGCAGCGCCGGGTCGGCACAACGCTGCCGTTCGGTGAACTTGTCCTCGCCGCCCAGGAGTTGCAGGGCCGCGTTGCCGCAGACGTCCAGCTTCTCGGCCATCGCGAAGTCCGCGATCGGGGCCAGGGCCACCACACCCCGCAGCGGCGCCGGTCCGGAGGTGCGCCACGCGGCGTCCGCCGGGAGGACGTGCCGGGCCGCCGCCCACAGTGCCAGGTGGCCGCCCGCCGAGTGGCCGGTGAGGACCGTGCGGCGCAGGTCCGCCCGCGGTACCGCCTCGCGGACCAGGTTCGGCAGGGCGTCCAGCGCCGCCGCCACGTCGTCGAAGGTGTCCGGCCAGCGGCCCGCCACCGGGGCCGTACCGCCCTGCGCGGGCAGCACCGCGCCGCGCCGGTACTCGACGTTGGCCACCGCGAAACCGCGCCGGGCCAGGTAGTCGGCGAACGGGGTGATGTGGCCGCGGTCGTACGCCGCACGCCACGCGCCGCCGTGCAGGACGACGACCAGGGGGGCCAGGGGCTCGTCGGTACGCGGGGCGTAGAAGTCGATCACCTGGTCGGGGTGGTCGCCGTACGCGGCTGTGGCGTCGGGCGCGACGTGCGGGTGCGAGAAGGCCGACTCCTCCTCGGCGGCGGCCCGGGCTGCTGCGGCGTCGTCCGGCATGCTCCAACCTCTCAGGCACGTAATGATGTTGGCGGACCAGGTGGGGAATTCGCCCGTTGGCCGGGACGGTATCAGGCCGGTGACGTGCGGGGACACGCGGATGTCACGCACGGTGAGGATTAAACGGATCTGTACCGTCCCGGCAATTTCCGCCGGGGTCGTCGTATCTTCAAGTCGACTCCGCGGAAGGGTCCTACGACCCGTCTACGACCTCCCCCAGCACCCGTGCCGCCCGCTCCACGTCCGCGAAGCCGACGTACAGCGGGGTGAAGCCGAAGCGGAGGACGTCGGGGTGCCGGAAGTCGCCGACCACGCCCCGCTCGATCAGCCGCTTCATCACGTCCCCGGCGTCGGCACAGCGCAGCGCGATCTGGCTGCCGCGCTCCTCGTGGGCCACCGGGGTCAGACAGTCGACGCGGCCCGCCGGAAGGTAGGCCTCCACGCACTCCAGGAAGAAGTCCGTCAGGGCGAGGGACTTGGCGCGGACCGCCTCGATCCGGACGCCCTCCCAGACGTCCAGCGCCGCCTCCAGGGCCAGCATGGAGAGGATGTCCGGGGTGCCGACGCGACCGCGTACCGCGCCCGGTGCCGGTGCGTAGGACGGGCTCATGCCGAAGGGCTCGGCGTGCGAGTTCCAGCCGGGCAGCGGGGAGTCGAAGAGGTCCTGAAGCTCGCGGCGGACGTACAGGTACGCGGGTGAACCCGGGCCGCCGTTCAGGTACTTGTAGGTGCAGCCGACCGCCAGGTCCACGCCGTGCTCGTCGAGGCCGACCGGCAGCGCGCCCGCGCTGTGGCACAGGTCCCAGACGGCCACGGCACCGGCCGCGTGGATCGCGGCGGTGAGGGCGGGGAGGTCGTGCAGCCGGCCCGTGCGGTAGTCGACGTGGTTGAGGAGGACGGCGGCCGTGCGGTCGCCGAGGGCGTCAGGCACCCCGGCCGGGGTGACCGGACGCAGCACGCAGCCGGTCAGGCGGGCCGCCGACTCGGCGATGTAGCCGTCGGTGGGGAAGGTGGTCGCGTCGACGAGGATCTCGTCACGCCCCTCCCCCGCCAGCCGTACCGCACCGACAAGTGCCTTGAAGACGTTGACACTTGTGGAGTCGCCGACCACGATCTGCCCGGCCGCCGCGCCGACCAGCGGGGCGATCCGGTCGCCGATCCGCTCCGGCGCCGTCCACCAGCCGCTCTCGTCCCAGGACCGGATCCGCAGCTCGCCCCACTGCCGCCGGACGACGTCCTCGACGCGGCCGGGGACGTGCGCGGGCAGGGCGCCCAGGGAGTTGCCGTCGAGATAGACGCCAGCGGCGCCAGCCGCATGATCGGACACCGTATCGAGGACGAAGCGGTCCCGCACACCGGCCAGTTCGTCCGCCGCGTCCGCCTTCTCCGCCCTCAGCGCGAGCTCAGACATGGGACCTCGCCGTCCACAGCTCCGGGAACACGTTCTTGCGGGCGCGCTTCTCCAGCCAGGCGACCCCGGCCGAGCCGCCGGTGCCGGGCTTGGCGCCCATGGCGCGGCGGGTGGCGACCAGGTGGTCGTTGCGCCAGCGCCAGACGAGCTCGGCGACGTCGGTCAGTGCCTCGCCGAGGCGGGCGAGTTCGGCGTCCTCGGCGCCGGAGTAGACGGCGGTCCAGGCGGCCTCGACGGCGTCGTCGGACTCATAACGCTCGGAGACGTCACGCCGCAGCACGGCGTCCGGGACGGCGTGGCCGCGGCGCGCGAGCAGCCGTACCACCTCGTCGTACAGGCTCGGCTCGTGCAGCGCCTTCTCCAGCTCCGCGTGGACGCGGGGCGCGCCGCGGTGCGGGACGAGCATGGACGCGGACTTCTCGCCGAGCAGGAACTCCATCCGCCGGTACATCGCCGACTGGAAGCCGGAGCCCTCGCCGAGCGCGGAGCGGTAGGAGTTGAACTGGGCGGGGGTGAGCTGGCCGAGCGGCTTCCAGGAGGCGTTCAGCGCCTCCAGCTCGCGGGTGGAACGCTTCAGCGCGGCGATCGCGGTGGGGATGTCGTCGCGGCGCAGGGCCGCCGCGGCCGTCTCCCACTCGTGGACGATGACGGTGAACCACAGCTCCATCACCTGGGTCGTGACCAGGAAGACCATCTCTCCGGGATCGTCGGAGAGGGTGTGCTGGAGATGGGTGAGCACGTCGGCCTTGACGTAGTCCTCGTACGGCGTGGTGCCGGCGAAGTCGAGATGCGGGGTCTCGGGCTCGTGGTGTTCGAGAGCCTCTTGGGACATCGCTGTCTCCTGTAGTACTCCGGGTAGCGGTCCGCCCCTGCCGATGCCGACACGGGGGCCCCGGTCCCCACCCGCATCTTCCGCAACGTAACCCGGATACGGCAAGGCCGCCCGCCGCCGGACCGGCCGCATCAGCCTCGCCCGGGAACCACATCACCCTGCCGGCCGAGCGTTCCGTGCCGCTGACATCAGGTGAGGTACGACGTTCCGGGCGAGCCCGGTCCGGAGGAGAGGTCGTAACCATCGGTCGCGAGGGGCCCTGGCCCTGGCCCAGGGTGTACAGGAGGTAACGGTACGTTCCGACGTCCGGGCCCATGTCACGGACGACGGCGGTCGGCCGGGGCGGCTGCGGACGCGCCGGGGCGGCTGCGGACGTGCCGCCGCAACCCACCGTCGTCTGGGAACCCGGCCAGTGGCCCGCACCGGTGCAGGGCGCCGCCTGCCGCGTCGTCCAGGAGGCCCTGACCAACGCGGTGCGCCATGCGGCGGGCGCCCGTATCGAGGTGAGCGTCGAGTCGTCCGCGCCTGACGGTCCCGCCGGACGGCTCGTCGTGGACGTACCCGACGGGCCCCCGCCCCTCGAGCGGGCACCGCTGCCACAAGGCGGGCAGTGCCTCGGCCCCGCGGCGGAACCGGGGACGGGATTCCAGGTACAGACGGTGTTCTGACCGGGTCCCCGGCAGCGGGTGGCAGACTTGCGCCATGACGACGCACACGAACCTGCTCGGCGGCCCGGAGCCGACGCATCTGCCGGAGAACGAAGAGGCGTACCGCCTGCTGGGCGAGGAGTCGCTGGCTCCCGTCGAGGTGGCGGCGAAGTTCCCGACCTTCTCGCTGGCCTGGGCGCTGCTCGCCGACGAGGCGTTCGAGCGCGGCGCGGTCGTCGAGTCGTACGCCTACGCGCGCACCGGCTACCACCGCGGGCTGGACGCCCTGCGCCGCGCCGGGTGGAAGGGGCACGGCCCCGTGCCCTGGGAGCACCAGGCCAACCGGGGCTTCCTGCGCTGCCTCGCCGCGCTCGCCCGCGCCGCCGGCGAGATCGGCGAGAAGGACGAGAACGAGCGCTGCTGGCAGTTCCTGAAGGACAGCAGCGCGGAGGCGTACGCCGAGCTGCACGGATAGCAGGGGGCGGTTCAGCTTCCGGGGCACCCGGCAGCCGTCCAGGCGGCGTACTCCTGGCGGACGTACAGCCGGCGTCTGCGGGCGAGCGTTACCGTGTCGGGACGGTACGGACCGGCCACCAGGTCGGGATGGCGGCGGTCATACCGGACGAGCCGCTCGGCGGTCTCCGCGGCGGCCTCGGCCGGGCCGGAGCCGCCGCCCAGGGCCATCCGGTCCATGAGGGCAGCCCTGCGCAGCAGCCAGGCCCGTTCGGCGGCCGTCGGGTCGACCGGGGGGCCGGTGACCGGCCCGGCCCGGCGGCCGTCGCGTTCGGCCCCGAGCGCCAGCAGCCGGTGCATCTCGCGGCGCAGATCGGGCGCGTCCGCGTAGGCGCGAGGGCCGGTGCCGCAGCGTCGGCACGGCACCGTGTCGTGGCCGGGCTCGCCGTGGTCGAGGGCCGTTGAAGGCGCCGTGGACCGTGTGGGAACGCGGGCCGGTCCCGGGCAGCCGTCGAAGGTGCACGGCTTGTGGGTCGCGAGGGCCCACTCGCGGGGTCGTGCGGCGACCCGGTGCCGCGGCTCGCCCGGAGCGCCCGGGCCGGTCACGCCGAACACCTCAGGCAGGCGCGGACCTCGCGGCCGCCGCGGGTCTGGTGGACCTCGGTCGACTGGGCGAGGTACTGGACGATGCCGGTGCCGCGGCCGTGTTCGTCGGGAGCCGCGCCGCGGCGACGGCGCTCCACCGTCGTGCCGGAGTCGGTGACCACGATGTGCAGAGTGCCGTGGTCGAGGGCGAGCGACAGGGTCATGTGCTCGCGGCCGTACTGGGCGGCGTTGGCGGCGAGTTCGTCGACGATGAGAACGGCGGAGTCCCGCTCGCTCTCGGGCACGCTCCAGGTCTCCAGCAGATCGGCCGCGAAGTGACGGGCGGCGGAGACGTGCGCCTCCTGCGCGGGCAGGGTGAGCAGCGCCTGGTAGCGGCAAGGCTGGCCGGGCAGTGGCCCCGGGCCGGGCGAATCGTTCACGAACATGGTCTTCTGGCTCTTCCGTGGAGGTGCGGAGACCGGAACGGGGGGACCGCCGACAGTGCCGGGGGGTCGGTGTACCGGTCCTGCATGGGTGCGCTCATTCAGTTCCACGGATGGCACGTGCCCGATGGTTCGAGGCGTTCGCACCTTTTGTCGGCACTCTCGCGAGTCACGTCATGACCGACGGCAAGTCTCCTACGGAACGGGCTGGTTGGCGGCACGCCGTAGTGGCATCGATCTCGGTGCCGCGCGATCGGACCGCACCTCACGACCGGAGAACGCCCCACGACGGTGCAGCACATCAAGCCCGGACGGTGACCAGCTTCTGGCCGTCGCCCGCGAGGATCTCGAAGTGCTGGATGTCCCCCGGGGACATGGCGACCGCCCCTGGGACCGTGGTGCCGCGAGGGTATTCGCCTGCCTGCCAGGTGGCGCCGTCCACCCTGGCGCCACCTGGCCCAACGGCCTGGAGCCGACAGGTGATTCCGGCCGGTGCCCCCTTGGCGTGGACCTGTAGGACACTCCCCCAGGCGGAGGGGTAGACCTGCACCGAGGCGGTGACACCGGTGGCGGGATCGCTTCCGGAGAACGTGCGCCAGGCGGTCGGCGCGGTCGCCCCGGGCGGCGTCGCCTGACTGGTCACGGATCCGACCGTCGCCAGCCAAGTGCCGCCGACCGCTGCCGCGGTGAACGCCAGAGAGGCGGCGGCACCGGCCAGTTGCAGCCGCCGGGTTTTGCGCCGCCGGGACGCGGCCCGCTGCAGCAGGCTCTCCAGCACACCCGTCCGTGGTGGTGTCGCCACCACAGGCGGCGCCGGCGAGGAGACCTGCGCACTCTCGGCCGCATGGGCCACCAGCCGGTCGGCCAGGTCGCCGTCGGCCGTCGGAATCGTCCGGCCCGCGGCTTCGGCCTCGGTCACCGTCTCCAGCAGCGCGGGCAGTCCCGCCAGCCGGACGTGTTCGGCCCGGCACTCGTCGCATTCCGCGAGGTGGACGCGCATCTGTTCCATCTCCGCCGAGGGCAGTGTGCCCAGGACGTATCCACCCAGCGCCAGCCGGAGGGCATCGTGCTCCGCGCTCACGGTCGCCACCTCCCGCACATCACGGTCATGGCTCCATCCCCCGTTCCTGGAGCGCCAGCCGCAGGGCGTGCAGGGCGTAGTACGTCCGCGACTTCACGGTGCCCAGCGGGATGCCCAGCACCTGTGCGGCCTCCGCCATGGTCCGCCCCCGGTAGTAGGTCTCCAGCAGCACCGCGCGGTGGTCCGGGGACAGCGCCCGGAGGGCGTCGGCGACCGCCCAGCTCTGCAGTGCCTGCTCGATCTCGTCCTCGCCCGGGGTCTGCTCGGCGGCCCGCTCCAGCGCCTCGCCGCCGACCTCGGCCGGCCTGGCCCGCCGGGCCCGGTGGGCGTCGATGACCACATGCCGGGCGACCGTACACAGCCACGCCCGAGCCGGGCCGCGTGCGGGCTCGAACGCGGCGGGGTGCTGCCACGCCCGCAGCAGCGTCTCCTGCACCACGTCCTCCGCCCATTGCCGATCTCCTGAGGTCAGTCGCAGCACGTAGTGGAACAGGGGCCCTGCGTGCTCCGCGTACAGAGTGCGCAGCAGCTCCTCATCCGCGGTCGAAAGCGTTCCTCTACCGGAGACACGGCGCGCGGAGCGATCCGGATCAACCCTTTGCTCACGCTTTCGGAAACTCCGGGGCATAAGTCGATGATCGCGCACATGTACTTCTTTGTCCTGTAACGCAGGGCGCGGTGCAGGTAGCGTTCCGCATCCGAGGGACTAAATCACAGAAAAGTGCATATAAGCCGAACCGTACGGCCGTCGCCGTCCGTGGAGCCGGACAAGAACCCCCACACGGCAAAGGACGGATCAGACGTGACCGCGACACACCACCCCCCGAACCCCCACACGCCAGGCCGACGCTCACGCACCGCGGTCGGGCTGGCCCTCGCCGCCCTCGCCACCGCCGGCACGCTGGGACTCCTCACCTCGTGCGGCCCGTCGCCGCACTCCGCGGCCATCGCGGCCGGTGCCGTCACACCCGGCCGTCCCGGCGCATCCCCGATGCCCAGCATGAGCATGCCGATGCCGACGAACCACCCGGGCAAGGGCACTCCGGTGACCGGGCACACCGTCGCGATCAAGAACTTCGCCTTCGCGCCGGCCACGCTGAAGGTGCCGGTCGGTACGACGGTGACCTGGACCAACCAGGACACCGACGCCCACACCGTCACCAGCGACGGGTCCGGCGGCCCGCTGCGTTCCGCCGCCCTGGCCACCCACGCCACCTACAGCTACACGTTCACCGAGCCCGGCACCTACGCCTACCTCTGCACCGTCCATCCCTTCATGACCGCCACCGTCGAGGTGACCCGATGACCGACTACGACGCCTACTACGACGACCGCCACGACGGTCACGACGGAGCGCCGGCCGGTGAGGCCGACCGGACCGACCGGGAGCACGGCATGACGCGTCGCCAACTGATGCGGCACGCGGGGTGGTTCGGCGGCGCGGTGGCGCTGACCGTGGCCGGTGGAGAGGTGATCAGCCAGATCGCCGGCTCCCGGGGCTCCACCGCCGAGGCCGCCGCCGGTGCCGCCGCGGCGGGAAGCGGCACGCTGCGGTTCGTGCAGGTCTCCGACAGCCACATCGGGTTCCAGGGCCCGGCCAACATGGACGTGGCCGGCTCCTTCACCGAAGCGGTCGACCAGGTCAACACGCTCGGATTCAGGCCCGACTTCGTCATGCACAGCGGCGACCTGACCCACCTGTCCACGGCCGGGCAGTTCGACCAGGTCAAGCAGATGATGTCCGGGCTGAAGACCGACCGGGTCTTCACCGTGCCGGGCGAGCACGACTCCATCGGCGACGCGGGCCGCGCCTACCGGCGCACCTTCGGCACAGGCACGCTCGGCGACGGCTGGTACAGCTTCGACACCCACGGCGTGCACTTCATCGCCCTGGTCAACACCCTGAGCCTGGAGAAGCTCGGCCACCTCGGCAATGACCAGATCGACTTCGTCCGCAAGGACCTCGCCGGCCTGCCCTCGGACACCCCCGTCGTGGTCTTCAGTCACATCCCGCTGTTCGCCATGTACCCGAAGTGGGGCTGGAGCACCGACGACGCCCTCAAGGTCATCGCCCTGCTGCGCCGCTTCTCCTCCGTCACCTGCCTCAACGGGCACGTCCACCAGCTGTTCACCAAGACCGAGGGCAACATCACCTTCCACTCCGCCACCACCACCGCCTACCCCCTGCCGAAACCGGGTCGTGCCCCCGCCCCCACCCCACAGGTCGTCCCCGCCCGGCAGCTCAAGGACGCACTCGGCATCCGCAGCGTCGGCTACCGCCAGGGCGACCGCGAACTGGCCGTCAAGGATCAGAGGCTGGCATGAACGGCCGAAGACTCCTCGTCCCCGCCCTGAGGTGGGCGACTGCCGGCACCCTCGCCGCCGGCGGATACGTCCACGCCCTGCTGTATGTCGACGGGTACCGCTTCGTCCACGTCATCGGCCCTCTGTTCCTCCTCCAGGCCGGTGCGGCCTTCGCCGTCGCCGCCCTGCTGGCGACGGGGACGCCGCCCCTGCTGCTGCGGGCCGCCGTGGCCGGCGTCGCGCTCGGCGCCCTCGGCGGCTTCGCCGCCTCGCGCACGGTCGGAGTGTTCGGGTTCACCGAACACGGTCTGCAGCCCGCGCCGCAGGCCGCCCTCAGCCTCCTCGCCGAAACCGGCACGCTGCTGTTCCTCGCAGCCTGGCAGCTGGCCGTGGCCGCGGGCAGGCGACAAGAGGCACCTCCCGGGCGCCTGGAACCACGCCCGGGAAGCGCCTGGCCGAGCCCGCGTCTGCGCGAACTGAGGGACACCGTGCGCGTCCTGCTCGGCCTGGACGACGACACCGCCGTCGTGATCCGCCAGCTCGGCTGTGACGCACACGGCTGCCCACCGCTGGAAACCGTCGTCGAGATACTGCCCATGGAGGGCGGCGAGCCTCACCGCTGGACACTCCACCGCCCCGCCGACCAGATCACCGAACACGACCTGCGGACCGCCCTGGCCCGCCGCCAGGAGTAGCCCCTCCCCTAGCGGCCCTTCGCCTCGATCGGCGGCGACGTCACGTTCCCGTGGGTACGGCACTCCGGGCGTACGCAGCCCGGAGCCGGTCGGCGTACGAGGCCGAAGGCCAGCGCCGCGCCGACCACCAGGACCCCCGCACAGATCGGCATCGCCCGGTCGAACGCCGCGTCGAACGCCGTGGCCGACCGGTACGCCTCCGGGCCCATCCCCGCCAGCAGCGGCAGCGCCGCCACCGCGAGCAGGCTGGCGGCGCGGGCCGCCGCGTTGTTGATGCCGCTGGCGATGCCCGCACGGGTCGTGTCCACGGAGGCGAGGACGGAGGCGGTGAGCGGGGCCACCAGGGTGACCATGCCGACGCCCTGGACCAGGACCGCCGGGAGGACGTCGGTCAGGTAGTTCGCGTGCTCGCCGACGCGCAGCATCAGGAGCATGGCGGTGGCACAGAGCAGGGGCCCCACCGTGAGGGGGATGCGGGGGCCGATGCGGTCGGCGAGGGCGCCCGAGCGGGCCGAGAAGAACAGCATCAGGGCCGTCGTCGGGAGCAGGGCCGTGCCGGCGGCCAGGGCCGAGTAGCCCGCCACCACCTGGAGTTGGAGCGCGGTGAGGAAGAAGTAGCCGCCGAAGGCGCCGTACACGCACAGGGTGACGATGTTGAGTGCCGTGAACTGGCGGGAGCCGAAGATGTCCAGCGGGAGCATCGGGTCCTGGCGGCGCTTCTCGACGTACACGAAGGCCACGCCGGCCGCGACTCCCGCCACCGCGAGCAGGGACGCGGCCCCGGCCTCGATCAGCGCGTAGGTGACCAGGCCGAGGGCCAGGGCGGCGAGCACCGCGCCGAGGACGTCGAAGCGGCCGTGGGCGCGGCCGTCGGCTGACTCGGGGACATGGCGCAGGGCGACGGGGACGCAGAGCAGGGCCAGCGGGACGTTGAGGAGGAAGACCCAGCGCCAGCCGGGGCCGTCCACCAGCCAGCCGCCCAGGAAGGGGCCGACGGCCGCGCCGATGCCGCCGAAGCCGGACCACAGGCCGACCGCGCGGGCCCGGTCGTCGGGGTGGAAGGAGGCCTGGATGAGGGCGAGGGAGCCCGGTGTGAGAAGGGCGCCGCCGATGCCCTGGAGGGCGCGGGCGGCGATCAGCACGGTGTCGGTCGGGGCCAGGCCGCACATCAGGGACGCGGCCGCGAACCAGACGACACCCAGCACGAAGATCTTCCGGCGGCCGTACTGGTCGCCGAGCGAGCCGCCGAGCAGGATCAGACCGGCCAGCGTCAGCATGTACGCGTTGATCGTCCACTGGAGTGCGGACAGGCTCGCGTCCAGGTCCTGCCCGATGCGGGGCAGGGCGACGTTGACGACCGTCGAGTCCAGCATCGCCATGCTGGAACCGAGGACGGTGGTGAGCAGGATCCACTTGCCCTGGGGGGAGGCCAGCCGGACGTCGGACATGGGTCCAGGTATACAGCGGACCCGGCGCTGTCGACAGATGCGGACAGACGCCGGGTCCGGACCGTGATACGGCTACTTGATCTTGTTGCCCGCGGAGCGCAGGTTCTGCGTGGCCTCGACGACACGCGCGGCCATGCCGGCCTCGGCCAGCTTGCCCCAGGTGCGCGGGTCGTACGTCTTCTTGGAGCCGACCTCGCCGTCGACCTTCAGGACGCCGTCGTAGTTCCTGAACATGTGGTCGGCGACCGGACGGGTGAAGGCGTACTGGGTGTCCGTGTCGAGGTTCATCTTCACGACGCCGTTCTCCAGCGCGGTGCGGATCTCCTGCTCGGTGGAGCCGGAGCCGCCGTGGAAGACGAAGTCGAACGGCGACTGCTTGCCGAACTTGGCGGCCACGCCGTCGCTCAGCTCCTTCAGCAGGTCGGGACGGAGCACGACGTTGCCCGGCTTGTAGACGCCGTGCACGTTGCCGAAGGAGGCGGCCAGCAGGTAGCGGCCCTTCTCCCCGAGACCGAGGGCCTCGGCGGTGCGGATCGCGTCCTCGACGGTCGTGTAGAGCGAGTCGTTGATCTCGTGGGAGACGCCGTCCTCCTCGCCACCGGTCGGGGTGATCTCGACCTCAAGGATGATGTTGGCGCGGCGGGCCTGCTCAAGGAGCTCCTGAGCGATGGCCAGGTTGTCGGCGAGGGTCTCGGCGGAGCCGTCCCACATGTGCGACTGGAAGAGCGGGTTACGGCCGTTCTTCACCCGCTCCTCGGAGATCGCGAGCAGCGGACGGACGTATCCGTCGAGCTTGTCCTTGGGGCAGTGGTCCGTGTGCAGCGCGATGTTCACCGGGTACTTCTCGGCGACGATGTGCGCGAACTCGGCGAGCGCCACCGAGCCGGAGACCATGTCCTTCTTGTACTGGCCGCCCAGGAACTCGGCACCGCCGGTCGAGATCTGGACGATGCCGTCGCTCTCCGCCTCCGCGAAGCCGCGCAGCGCCGCGTGCAGGGTCTGGGTCGAGGTGACGTTGATGGCCGGGTAGGCGAACTTGCCTGCCTTCGCCCGGTCGAGCATCTCGTTGTAGACCTCGGGGGTTGCGATGGGCATCTGTCCGCTCCTTGGGTGTGCGGGTCGGGTACTGCTGTTCTCTACGGCCCTGACCTAGACCTGTGTGGGGGCGACGTCATCGTCGGCCCCATCTTTCCAGACCTGAACCGATGCTCCCGGCACCGGTCAAATCCGGGTCAATCCCACTCGTCGACCGGGGCGTCAGTCCAGACCCAGTTCATCCTTCGAGAAGGCGAACACGTACGGCACGCCGGCCTGCTCCGCGATCGCCTCGGCCGCGCCCGTCGCCCGGTCCACGATCGTCGCGACGGCGACGACCTCGGCGCCGGCCTCGCGCAGCGCCTCCACCGCGGTCAGCACGGAGCCGCCGGTGGTGGAGGTGTCCTCGACGGCGAGGACGCGGCGGCCCTTGACCTCCGCGCCCTCGATACGACGCTGCAGACCGTGCGCCTTGCCCGCCTTGCGCACCACGAAGGCGTCCAGCGTCCTTCCGCGCGCGTGGGAGGCGTGCAGCATCGCGGTGGCCACCGGGTCCGCGCCCAGGGTGAGCCCGCCGACGGCCTCGAAGTCCAGCTCGGCGGTCAGGTCGAGCATGACCTGACCGACCAGCGGGGCGGCCTGGCCGTCCAGCGTGATTCGGCGAAGGTCGATGTAGTAGTCGGCTTCCTTGCCCGACGACAGGGTCACCCTGCCGTGCACCACGGCCTTGTCCTTGATCTGTTGCAGCAGCTCAGCGCGTACGTCCGTCATGCCGACCAGCTTAGAGGCGCGCCCACGTCCAGGTGGTCGCGGCTTCCAGCGGCTCCAGCGGGGTGACGAGCCGCGGCAGCGTGTTGAGCCCGTTCGGCGGACCGGTCTGCGGCTCCACGCACACCGCCGCCTCCTGCTCGTCGTAGACCACGACCCACTGCTCGCGGCTGGCGACCTTCAGCTCCAGCTGTCCCGGCCAGGTGAGGGTGACGTCGACGCCGTCGGGCATGCCGAAGCAGTCGTCCCAGGGGCCGGGCTTCGGGTCGATGCGGTTGCCGGTGGGCAGGTGGTCCTCGCCGCGCTCCTCCTGCCAGGCGGGCGTGAAGTCGACCTGGACGTCCTGGCCGCCGAGGTTCCGGTTGAACCACGGGTGCCAGCCGATCTGCGCCGGGAAGGAGTTGTCGTACGTCTCCACGGACATCGTCAGGGTCAGCGAGTCCTCGGCGAGCTGGACGACGTGGGTGACGCGGGCGGGGTGCGGCCAGGGGGCGCCGAGTTCGCACGTGATCACGGCCTCGCTCGCCGAGACGCGTGCGGTGCGCCAGGCGCCGTCGCGGGCGGTGCCGTGGATGGCGTGCGGCGGGGAGTTGAGGGGCATCTGGACGACGGTGGCGCCGTCGAGGAAGCGGCCGTCCCGGATCCGGCCGCACCACGGCACCATCGGGAAGCAGCCGAAGCGGTCGCCCTGGCGGAGGAGTTGGAGGGAGCCGACTTCGAGACCGGCGATCCGGCCGCCGTTACCGGGGTGCAGGTGGAGGATGGCGTCGCCTGCGGTCAGCGTGATGTCTTCGTTACTCACGGGATGACAGTAGCCGGGGTAGCCACGTTGAGTGTCGGGTGCGGGTGGGTGGGGGTTGGTCGCGCAGTTCCCCGCGCCCCTTACGGGGCACGTCTTAGCTGCGGGCAGTCGTGCCGCTGGGGCGGCACGGGTGGGCGCGGCGGCACCCTGCGAGCGCCGGTAAGCGAAACCCCCGGCCCCGCTCAACGCCGGCGTCGCAACGCCCTCGTCACCACGATCGCCGATGCCAGGGCCAGTGCCGCCGCCGGTGCGGCCCACCGCAGCGCCGAACCCCCGGCCACCGTCTGCGGCGCCGGAACCGGCGCGTACCGCCCCCGCGGTGGCGCGTGGTCGACCTCCTCCGCACTGCGCCCGATCATCGTCCGACGCGCGTGCGCCGCCTCGGCGAAGATCTCGGGAAGCGGCTCCACCACCGACTCGCTCACCGGCTCACTCACCGGCTCCGGCTCCGGTTCCGGCTCGGCCGCCAGGGACGGAGGCGGGACCTCCGTCTCGAAGATCGAGGCCGGTTCCGGTTCGTCCGCGGCCTCCCCCAGCCCTTCCACGAAACGGCTGAGCAGCCTCGCCGCCGCCGACTCCACCGCCTCCGCCGGCAGCTCCGCGACCCGCCCGCCGGCGGAGGCCGTACCGCTCACCGAGACCGCGCACCCGTCGTCCGTGTCCGCGAGGCGGAACGTGAGCGCCAGCTTCACCGTGCCGGTGCCGCGGGCCTCGGTGGCGTCACCGTCGACAGCGTACGAACCGTCGTCGTGGGCGCTGACACGCAGGGAGCCCCGGTAGGTGATCGAGTGGCTGCCGATGCGGACCTTGAGGCGGCCGGTGCCGGGGGCGGCGCCCGCGTCCTGCTGGAGGCCGGGGACCGCCCGGGCGACCCGCGCGGGGTCGGCCAGCGCCTCCCTGAGCCGCGAGGCCGGGGCCGGGACGTACACCAGGTGCTCCATGCCGACTGAGCCTACCCACGAGTCGGTCCGGCATACCCTCCCCCGACCCACGGCACGCTGCGAGCCTCCTTGACGGCCGGTGTCCGCTCAGTACCTCAGTACCGCGGGTGCACCAGCGTCGACGGCGGCAGCCCGGCCGCCGGAGCCGGCAGTACGTCCCTCCGCAGTGCCTCCTGCGTCAGCGTCCGCAGCCGCGGACCGTCGGCCGGGAGCCGTAGGGGCGGTCCGCGGGAACCCGCCGCCGCCAGGATGAAGCCCCAGTCGTGCGGGGCCCTGGACTCGCCCGCCGAGCGGTCGGGGCCCGGGGTGAAGCCGGCGTCCTGGCCGAGGACCCGGTAGGCAGTGGTGGCGAGGCCCGCCGCGCGCATCGTCGCGGCGACCGTCCAGAAGGCGCGGGGGCGGGCCTGGACCGGCCCCGCGTGGACGACCAGGCGGCCGCCGGGGGCGAGGGCGCGGCGGGCGAGGCCGTAGAACTCCTGGGAGTACAGCTTGGTGCTGGCGGTGATGCCGGGGTCCGGCAGGTCGGCGATGACGACGTCGTAACCGGAGTGGCCGGCGCGGGGTGCCTCGCGCAGCCAGTGGAAGGCGTCGGTGGGGAACACATGGACGTGGGGGTCGTCGTACACGTGGCCGTTGAGCGTGGCGAGGGCGGGGTCGTGGCGGGCGAGGCGGACCAGGCCCGCGTCGAGTTCGACGATGTCGACGCGGTCGACGCCGGTGTGGCGCAGCACCTCGCGCGCGGCCATGCCGTCGCCGCCGCCGAGGATCAGCACGCGCGCGTGCGGGCCGGTCATCGCGGGGTGGACGAGGGCTTCGTGGTACCGGCGTTCGTCGCGGCCGCCGACCCGCAGCCGGCCGTCCAGGAAGAGGTCGAGGGGGCGGCCGTGGGTGCCGCCGGTGAGGACGATCTCCTGGACGCCGGTCTGCAGGGCGACGCGGACGTCGGCGCCGTAGACGGCGTGCCGTGCGGCCCGTTCGAAGTCGCCGACGAGGGCGGCGGCGGAGCCGAGGATGCCGAGGACGACCAGGTTGACGACGAGGAGGGTGCAGCGGGCCCGGCAGGACAGGTCGCGGCGGAACAGGCCGAGGACCAGGGCGCCTCCGGCGACGACGTTCACGGTGCCGGTGAGCAGTGTGCCCGTCAGCTGGCCGAGGAAGGGCAGGAGCAGGAACGGGAAGGCGAGGCCGCCGACGAGCGCGCCCACGTAGTCGGCCGCGAACAGGTCGGCCACCGCGCCGCCCGCGTCCTGGCGGCGGATGCGCTGGATGAGCTCCATCAGCAGCGGCACCTCGGCGCCGATGAGCAGGCCGATGGCGAGGGAGAAGGCGACCAGGAGACAGCGCGGGCCGACGGCCCACAGGCCGCCCCAGCCGCCGGTCCAGGCGAAGACGGCGTACAACGCCATCGCGCTGCAGCCCCCGACCAGCGCCAGCGCGGCCTCCACCGCGGCGAACCCGGCCGCCGCGTGCCAGCGCAGGCGTTTCGCGGCCAGTGAGCCGACGCCCATCGCGAAGACCATCACGGACAGCACGACGGAGGCCTGGGTGACCGAGTCACCGATCAGGTACGAGGCGAGGGCGACCAGTTCGAGTTCGTACACCAATCCGCAGGCCGCGCAGACGAACACGCACACCAGGACCAGGAACCGGCCCGTCCCCGGCCGCACGGGCAGCGGCGCGGGGGCGCCCCAGGGCGGCGGTGTGCCGGGAGGGGCGGGTGCGTGCGGATCGATCACTCTGCGACGTTACGTCACTCACTCGGTACGCTTCGTCACCCACACGTGTGGAACTCGGGGCCCTTTGACGCACTGTTGGTTTATGTCATCCGGTTATGTCATCCGGCCGCGGCTTGGGGCACCGGAGCCCGTACGCCGACCCGGGTCCGGGTCGCCACCAGCTGGCCGTCCTGCGGATACGCGTGCCAGGTACGCCAGTGCACCTGGCCCTCGTGCCGCTGGGCGAGCATCGCCGTGAACGCGTGCGGGCTGCCCGGGAAGACCCCGGCGAGGCCGCGCGGATGCTCGGAGACGAGGGCCAGCAACTCCTGGGCGCGGCCCGCGAAGGAGCCCGGTGACAGCACCTCGACGCGCGCCGCGAACTCGTACTCCCAGTCGCCGACGCGCTTGGCGACCCCGAGGGGCAGGGGGGTGCTGGAACCCGGGATGCACGCCACCGTCTCCGAACAGCCGCCCCGCTCCTCCTCCAGGAGCACCTGGTGGGACGCGCCGAGCAGTCTCAACTGCAGCTTCGCCCCGGTCAGCTCCAGGTCGAGGGTGGCCAGGGCGGGCAGCGGCTCGCGCCCCAGGGCCCAGGCGAGGTCGGCCGCGCGCGTATCGGTGTAGGTGGTGTTCAGGGTCGTGAGCATGGGTCGGCTCCGCTAACACGCAAAAGGGGAGGAGTGTGGTCCGGCGCACCTCGGTCGACACCAGGAGATCGGCCCGGCCGGCCCAGCCGGGGGAGGGTGTCGTCAGGACGTCCGAGGCGCTGCTTTCGTGATTTAGAGGGAATCATGAACTGTGGCGCTGCCACAGCGTTTTTACCCAACTTCGTGGGGTTTCCATCCCTCAGAGGGCTCCAGCGTTCAACTGTTCAACCAAGTTGTGCGCCCCACTCCTTCCGGCGCACGCCGGGGCGCCCGGCGAGAGCTCCCCCACGCTCCGCCCGGACGCCCGGCCTCCCGCCCCCGCGGGGCGGCTCAGTTGCCCCCGCCGCCGCAGCCACCCCCGCCGCCGCACGACGACCCGCCCCCGCAGGACGACCCGCCGCCGCAAGAGGAGTGCCCGCCGCCACAGGAGTGGCCGCCGCCGTGACTCCCGCCGTGACTCCCGCCGTGCGAGGACGACGAGCCCGAGTCCCCGGCCCACCAGCTGCCGGAGCTGTCGTAGGAAGACCCGCCCCCGCGTGCCCCCTTGACCCGGCCGCCCCTGCGGACCGCCGACACGAGGACCGCCAGGCAGATGATCGCGGCCACCACCACGATGAAGACGGTGCCCATGACGTCACCTTCTTTCCGTTCCCCCGAAGGCGACCCCCCGTGGGCGCCCCGGCCGCCGCGAGAACGCGACGTGGACGGGGGATGCCCGGCCGGCACGGCGGCCAAAGCGGAGTTGAGGAACTCCAGAGCTTGGGCGCAGGATGGCCGGCATGACCTCCAGCGAACGCCCGCTCCTGAACCGTCGGCTGGCCGAGTTCGGGACCACGATCTTCGCCGAGATGTCCGCCCTGGCGCTGCGCACCGGCTCCATCAACCTGGGGCAGGGCTTCCCGGACACCGACGGCCCCGAGGAGGTCAGGGAGGCGGCCGTGCGGGCGCTGCGCGAGGGACGCGGCAACCAGTACCCGCCGGGGCCGGGCGTGCCCGAGCTGCGCGACGCGATCGCCGCACATCAGCAGCGCCGGTACGGGCTGTCGTACGACCCGGACGCCGAGGTCCTGGTCACGGCGGGCGCGACGGAGGCGATCGCCGCCGCCCTGCTCGCCCTCCTGGAGCCCGGTGACGAGGTCGTCGCGCTGGAGCCGTACTACGACTCCTACGCGGCCTGCATCGCCATGGCCGGCGGCACCCGGGTCCCGGTCACCCTGCGCCCCGACGCCGGTGCCTTCCGCCTCGACCTCGACGAACTGCGTGCCGCCGTCACCCCGCGCACCCGGCTCCTCCTCGTCAACACCCCGCACAACCCGACCGGCACGGTCCTCACCCGCGCCGAGCTGACCGCGATCGCGGAACTGGCGGTGGAGCGGGACCTGCTGGTGGTGACGGACGAGGTGTACGAGCACCTGGTCTACGACGGGGCGGAACACGTGCCCCTCGCGACCCTGCCCGGCATGCGCGAGCGCACGGTCACCATCGGCTCGGCCGGCAAGACCTTCTCCTTCACCGGCTGGAAGGTCGGCTGGATCACCGCGGCGCCGGGACTGGTCTCGGCGGTCCGCTCGGCGAAGCAGTTCCTGACGTACGTGGCCTCCGGGCCCTTCCAGTACGCGGTCGCGGAGGCGCTGCGCCTGCCGGACAGCTACTTCGAGGAGTTCCGCGCCGATATGCGGGGCAAGAGGGAGCTGCTCGCGGACGGGCTGGAGCGGGCGGGCTTCAAGGTGTTCCGGCCGGCCGGCACCTACTTCATCACCACCGACATCCGCCCCCTCGGCGAGAGCGACGGCTTCGCCTTCTGCCGCGCCCTCCCCGAACGGGCGGGTGTCGTCGCCATCCCGAACGCGGTCTTCTACGACCACCGCGACGAGGGTGCCCCCTTCGTACGGTTCGCGTTCTGCAAACGCGCCGAGGTGCTGGCGGACGCGACGGAACGGCTCCACAAGGCATTCGCGCGCTGACCACCGCCATAGAGGGCCGGTCGTCTTCGGCCTAGGCCAGGTGCACCTCCAGTGCCGCCCGTACACCGGACTCGACGGCCCCCTCGATCCACGACGGCTTGACCGAGGTGTGGTCCCCGGCGAAGTGCAGCGAGCCCTCGGGGGCACGGATGTGCCCGAGGAGTTCGGTGTGCTGGCCGGGGAGCAGAACGGACGCCTCACCGTACGCGTACGGATCGCGCAGCCAGCTCTGGGTGCGGCCTGCACCGGTGTAGAAGACCTCCACCCGCTGTCCGTAAACCTGTTGCAGGCCGCGCAGGGCGTACGGGTAACGGGCCTCGTCGTCGAAGGAGTCCCAGCGGGAGGCGTCGTCAGCCCAGCAGTAGGAGGCCAGGACGACGCCTCCCTTGCTGCCGGGGACAGGATGCGACGGGTTGATCATGAAACGGTTCGAGTTGTCGGAGACAGATCCGCCGCCGATGATGTGAGCAGCCTCGGGCTGGTCGCGGCCGAACCAGCGGTTGGCGGCGTAGTGCGCGCGTTGTGCCGGGCTGACGTGGCCGCGCGGCACCGAGGGGTGCGCCCCGAGCAGGCTGCCGTCGGCGGGCGCCTTGCCGCGCAGATAGTCGTCGTACAACCCAGGCCGTACGCCGTCGAGTTCGCGTTTCCAGTCGGCCTCGGTGAACTCCCACCAGCGGCGGCTGAACTCCAGCAAAACCTTGGTCGCGCTGTCGTAGTGCAGCTCGGCGACGGCACGGCGCTTGCCGTAGGCCATCAGCGGGCTGATCTGCACCTGTCGCAGCCCGGAGAACGGCACGGTGACGATCGCCAGGTCACCGGTGAACTGCTCGCGCACCACCTTGCCGTCGCGGCCCTCCGACACGGTGTCGATCCACACGTGCGCACCGTCCCGGCGCACGTGCGAGGTGTCGTCGGCACCGGCGTGCTGCCGGTCGGCGTCCCAGTACTCGATGTGGGTGGCGCGCCGGTCGGGGCGCAGCACGTCGGACACCTGCCGCAGCAGCGCGTCCGGGAGTGTCGCCGTGCCGCCGACCAGCTCCCAGAAGGCGGTGCCCGGGCTGATCAGGGACTGGCTGATGAAGCTGTGGATGAAGGACAGCGGCAGCCGCGAGGTCAGGTTCTCCAGGGTGCCGACCAAATCGATGGTGCGCTCGTCGAAACCGGCCTGTTCGGTCAGGAACCGGTACATGGACCAGTCGCCGTAGCGTTGGACGACCCGTGCCCAGCCCCGCACCCGCTCCGGCATGGGTTTGTCGACGCGCTTGCCGTCCGGCCCGACCATGCTGAACTCGTCGCGTACGGGGTCGAGGGCATCGCCGAGGATCTTGGAGGAGGGTGTGTCCCAGTACTTGCGGGGTACTCCGAAGGACTGGTTGACGCGGCGGGGGGATCGGGAGTAATCGGAGCGGCGTACGCGGATGCCGTTGACGTGCAGCCATGCGTGGTTGACGGGTTTGCCGGATCCGTCGACGTCGATGAGGTGGAACGGGCGTTTCTCGAGACCGAGTTGCTCGATGAGATGCATGACCAACGCGTGGCTGCCGGGGATGCGCATGGCGCCGGCCTCCGCGTACTGCCGCGGATCCGCGAACGGCTGCGCGGCGTGCTCGTGACCACCGGTACGGAAGGTCTTGATACGTCCGCCGACCCGGTTGCCGTTGGCCTCCAGCAGCGTCACGTGATGTCCTGCGCGCTTGAGCAGCCAGGCGGCGACGAGGCCGGCCGGACCGGCGCCCACGACCAGCACCTTCTTGGCGGCCTTGGTCCGGGTGCGGGGCAGCCCGGAACCGAGAATCTTCTCGTACGTCGGTACGAGGGGCCTGTCGTGGGCATCGACGACCAGCAGCGCGCGGGCGACGGAAAGACAGGTGTCCCAGTCGGCGGTGGAGCGGGACGGACAGGGGGGCTGCCCCGGTACTGCGGGAGCGGCAGGGGCGGCCGGTGCCGCGGTGGCCAGGTCGGCGGTGCCCGATCCGAGGACGGTGACGCCGACGGCTGTGCCGGCGGCGACCGTGAACCCCCGCCGGGACAACGGCGGTTGGCTGGCGGTGGTGCGGAGTTCATCCATACGTCCTGGATAGGGGCCGCCAGAGTGCCGTGGACAAGAGATGATCATTGCTCACCCGAACGGGCGAGCGCGGGGGCTCGACTCCACACCCGTAGCGCAAGCGCGCGGAACAGCTGCTTCCGCGCGCGCCCTCACGCGTCCGGCGGCCGAAGGCCCACGGTTCGCGCCGCGCGCTGTCCCATGCTGCCTGCTGCCTGCTGCCTGCTGCCTGCTGCCTGCTGCCTGCTGCCTGCTGCCTGCTGCCTGCTGCCTGCTGCCGAACGAGTCCGGGCCGTCCGTCGGTCAAGCGCGTCCCCCGACAGTCCACGGCGCCCCCGTGGCCCGCGGAACTATGAGGAGCGCACCGTTCGGATGGTCCTCGGGTTCCGTGAGCAGAACGGGACGAGAACGGATTCGGCCGCGCGGGTCGCCGAGCGGCTCGCTGGTGGGTGGACGCCCCCTGCCCGACCGGGTGCGGCAGGCCGCGATCCACGGCCGCCGCCGATCAAGCCCGACCACGCCCGGCAATGGGGGTGCCGACGGCACGGCCGCACCGGGAGCCGCTCGTCAGCGGGCGTCCGCCTCGGGTTCCGGGCGCGGGAGTTCGTCGAGGTCGAGGGTGAAGGTCCGGCCGTCGGCCAGGGGGATGGGGAGCTTGCCCGTGCCGTACTTGTGGGTGTGCGCGGCGATGTAACCGGTGCCGGTCGGCTGGGTGTGGAGGACGACTTCCTGGGCGTAGGGGTCCACGACCAGGTAGATCGGGATGCCGTAGCGGCCGTACTTCGCGGTGCAGTCGTCGTAGTCCTTGCGCGCGGAGGTGGTCGAGACGACCTCGGAGATCAGCAGGACGTCCTCGAAGCTGTAGCGCTTGCCTTCCTTGCGTGCGTCCTCGCGCAGGATCGCCAGACCGGGGGCGGAGTTCTCGTCGGCGGGGAAGTCGATGTAGACATCTGAGGTGACCTTCGCGTGACGGCCGAGGGCGAGAGCGGAGTCGATCTGCATCGACCTGATGGTGCTGGAGTGCTCTTCGCTCCGCGGGGTCATGATCACCTTTCCGTCGGCCCCGAACAGGACCGTGTACCCCTTGGGGAACTCGGTGTGCACGATCGCGTCGACGCTCATGGACGGCTCCTTCCCGTGTGTGGTCAGGATACGGCGGACAGTGCCGCGTCACCGAGCGCGTCGGTACGGCCGGCAGACCGGTCCGGACAGGTTGTACGGCCCGGTCACCGCCGGTGCCGGGCCTGTCGCACGACATGGGAATAGGCAAGCCAACGAGGAGTCGCCTGGATCACGGCGGCGCCCGGTCTGGTCTCGGCGGTCCGCTCGGCGAAGCAGTTCCTGACGTACGTCTCCTCCGGCCCGTTCCAGTACGCGGTCGCCGAGGCCCTGGCCCTGCCCGACAGCTACTTCGACGCGTTCCGCGCGGACATGCTGGCCAAGCGCGACCTGCTGGCGGCGGGGCTCACGGACGCGGGCTTCGCGGTCTTCCGCCCGGCCGGCACGTACTTCGTCACCACCGACATCCGCCCCCTCGGCGAGAGCGACGGCTTCGCCTTCTGCCGCTCGCTGCCGGAGCGCGCGGGCGTGGTCGCCATCCCGAACGCCGTCTTCTACGACCACCGCGAGGCGGGCGCGCCCTTCGTACGGTTCGCGTTCTGCAAGCAGACGGCGGTGCTGGAGGAGGCCGTCTCGCGGCTCAAGTCGCTGGCCGCGTAACAGCCGTACGGTCTGGGCTCCTCCGCAGACCTCACCCCCGCTTCGGAGGAGTCACGTGCCAGCAGACACCATCGCGGCGCATGGCCACGACGCCAAGCGCTCCGGCGACACGAAACCGCGCATCGCCCCTCCCGTGGCACGGTCTCCACTCTCACTCCGGTCGGCCTGGCGCCTGCGTCCTCTGCGGTGCGGGCGCCAGGTCCGCTCCGCCTCCTGGATCGGTGCTGAACATGCTGACCCGATGTCAGGAGTGCTCAGGCGTCGTAGACGGTGGAGCGATGCCCGACGTGGACGACCCACACCACCAGCTCGCCGTTGTCGATGGTGTAGATCACACGGTAGTCGCCCACCCGTAGGCGGCGCCGGTCTGGCTGAGAGACGAGGGCCGTCGTGTTGAACCCCATCGGGTCGCTCTCCAGCTCAGTCAGCTTGGCCAGAATGCGGAGGGCCATGTCTCGCGGGACCTTGCGGAGTTCGGCCTGAGCCTCGGCCCGGAAGACGGTGCGGTACTCACTCACTGCGCGCCAGCGTCTCCCTCATGATGTCCTCGATCGGGATGCCGGGTGCCGGGTTGGTCATGCGCTCGTCGATGATCCGGTTGATCTCGCGCTCTTCCCACTCCTGGTATTTGCGCAGCACCTCGATGGACACCACGGCGGCGACCTGCTTGCCGCGCCGGGTGATGACGGTAGGTACATCATCCCGGTCGGCCCGCTCAACGACCTCGGCCAGATGTGCCCGGACATCGCGGATGGACTCTATGGGCAGCGGCTGTGTCATGCGCCCAAGGGTACCGAGTGTCTCGTGTGTACACAACGGCGCGCGGTGCGGATCTGTGAGCCCGCATGCGAATGAGTATGTGAACGGGGAGTGGCCTGGGTGACGTCGACGCCGGAGCTGGTCACGGCGGTGCGGTCGGCGAAGCAGTTCCTGACGTACGTGGCCTCGGGCCCCTTCCAGTACGCGGTCGCGGAGGCCCTCGCGCTCCCCGACTCGTACTTCGAGGCGTTCCGCCGGGACATGCAGACCAAGCGGGACATCCTCGCGGCGGGCCTGACGGAGGCGGGCTTCGAGGTCTACGACACCGCCGGCACGTACTTCATCACCACCGACATCCGCCCCCTCGGGGAGACCGACGGCTTCGCCTTCTGCCGTTCCCTGCCGGAGCGCTGCGGGGTGGTCGCGATCCCCAACGCGGTCTTCTACGACCACCGCGAGCAGGGTGCGCCCTTCGTACGGTTCGCCTTCTGCAAGCGCACGGGGGTGCTGGAGGAGGCCGCCACCCGGCTCAAGACGCTGGCCGGCTGACAGCCGACAGCCGTACCAGCAAGGGTCCCGGCCCGACTGGCGGCACAGCGCGTAGATGACGCAGGTCATAGAGGGGCGCGGTGGATGGACCAGCGCGACTGCTGACGCGGAGCTGCACGACCGGCGGGAGCGACTGCCCGGTCGACCGACCTCGCCGGCCTCCCTCGGCGGGGCCTGCCGCGCGGCACGCGAGCGGGTGCGTGAACACGGTGCGGGCCGGGTCACGGCCAACGGCCCGCTCGGCTCCCTCGTCCCGACGGCGGAGCAGCACCTGACGTACGTCGGCGTCGGCCTCCGCCGCAGGTGCGACCTGCTCGGCAAAGGCCTGCGGGCAGCCGGGTTCGAGGTCGACCAGCTCCGTGGCGCGTTTTTCGTCACCACTCAGAAGATCCCCTTGTACCCCCGCCACCCGGTGGCGACCTTCGTGCGGGCGCCGAAAGTCCCCTTGCCGTTGCCGTTGTTGCGCCACAGGTTGCCGGAGGTGTCGCGGGACAGGAGGTCGGCCTTGCCGTCGCCGGTGAGGTCGCCGACGCCGATGACGGTGTTGTACGAGCCGCCCCAGGCGGAGAACAGCTTCACGCGTGCGGAGAAGGTGCCCTTGCCCGTGCCGAGACAGCGGTACAGGTTGTTGGACTTGTCCTGGGCGACCAGGTCGCCGATGCCGTCGCCGGTGAGGTCGCCGACGCCCGCGATCTTCTTGTACGTCTTCCAGTCGGCGTAGAGCTTCACTCTCGCGGAGAGCTTTCCGGTGCTCGTCCCCTTGTAGAGGTAGACCGCGCCGGTGGCGGAGTTGCGGGCGATGAGGTCGGGACGGCCGTCGCCGCTGATGTCGCCGGGCGAGGTCAGGACGTCGTACTGGTTCCAGCCCTTGCCCAGCGAGGTGTGGGGGGTGTTGGTGAGGAACGCCTGACCGAGCATGGTCCGGTACACCCGCAGTTCGCCGCTGCTGAACCGGACGAGGATGTCGTTGCGCCGGTCGCCGTCGAGGTCGCCGAACGGGACGAGCTTCACGGATGTGGGCCAGCCAGAGGCGGACATGGCCTGCGGTCCCGATCCATCCGCACGGTGCTTTCAGTCGTGCGGCGGAGAGCGGCGGACTTCTCAGCCCGCGCCTCGGCCGGCGACAGCTGACCCTGGTGGGCCCGGTGCGCCACGTGTGAATGGGTGTACGGACGAGGCGTGGCCTGGGTGACGTCGACGCCGGAGCTGGTCACGGCGGTGCGGTCGGCGAAGCAGTTCCTGACGTACGTGGCCTCGGGCCCCTTCCAGTACGCGGTCGCGGAGGCCCTCGCGCTCCCGGACACGTTACTTCGACAGCCCCCGCGCCGGCCTCCGCCGCAAGCGCGAGCTGCTAGGCGACGGCCTGCGGGCGGGCCGGGTTCGAGGTCTACCAGCCGCAGGGCACGTACTTCATCACCACCGACCTCACCCCTCTCGGCGAGAAGGACGCCTGCGCCTTCTGCCGAGCGCTCCCCGAACAAGGACGACGTCCTCCAGGAGACAGCCGACCGCTTGCGGCGCCTGGCGTGACGTCGGCGCGGCTCTTGACACACGGTCGGGGTCCATCCAAGATCTTCAGGCTGCTGCCCACCGGCCACCCACTCCCGCCCTTGACCGGGCTCCGAGCGGAGGCAGCGCGCGGACCGCACCAGGCGCCCTCCGCCGAGCCAGGGGCAGGCGCAGGAGGAGAGTCGTGGGTATATCCCGATCTGTCAGGTCGCTCACCGTTGCGGCGAGCGCCGCCGTGCTGTGCGCCGTCGCGCCCGCGCCGACCGCTGTGGCGGACGACACCGGTGCCGTGATCACGTTCGACGGCGTTTCCTCGGACGCCGGAGGGGACGGCACGGTCAGCGCCGGACAGACGATCACCGGCACGACGGATGTCACGTTCACCGTGCAGGGGGACCCGGACGACGAGCCGACCGAGGCCGTCGTCAGCATCACCGGCAGCGGCGAGTACCAGGGCACCGGTACCGTCAAGCAGACCATCGCGCTGAACCCGGGTGACTGCCTGCCCTCCTGCACCCTGCACGCGACCCTGGACACCGCCGCCACCCGGCAGTTCGGAGGCGCCACGAACGGGGTGGCCGCGCCACTGGTGAACGACGGCGCGAACACCATCCACGTCGACGTGGACAGCCCCCGCCCGCGGACCGTCATGGCCGACACCGCCGTCACCGTCGACAACGGTCGGCCGGTCGTCACCCTGCCCGATCTGCCCGGCCCCGACGCATGGACCTCCCACGAGCCCGTGGGCCTGTCCGCGGACGACGAGTTGTCGCTGCGTGCCACCGCGACCGGCGACGACGGCGTGTCGCGCGTGCGGTACTTCAGCTCCGGTAGCGCCTGGCCCGCCCCCGTCGACCTGACCACCCCGGAAAGCGGCGCGACCTGGACCGCCACGCTGGACACGAGCGCGGTCCCGGCCGGCCTGTACTCCGGAGGCGTCTACGTCGTGGCGTACGACAAGGACGGCCGCGCGGGTTCCCCGGTCCGGGCCGACACCCTGGTCGACCACGGCTTCACCATCACGCCGAAGCTCGACACCGTCATCCGCCCGGACCAGACGACGGCGAGCGTCACCTACGCCTACCCGTCGGCGCTCAACAAGGCGTTCCCGGCCAACCTCAACTACGCCTACCCGGTCAGCACCACCGTGTCGCTCGACGGCACGGCACAGGCGACGACACCGGTCAACGCCTCCACCTACGAGGGAAACACCGAGGGCTTCCTCGCCGGCCTCGGCAAGCTCACCTACGGCAGCCACACGCTGACGTTCGACACGGTCGACAACCGCGGTGCCCACGGCCGGGTGGCCCTGCCGGTCCGGGTGGTGTCCGAGGTCACGCCGACCTGGACGGACGGCTTCCAGGACTTTCCCGTGGCGGGCAGCAGCCGGACGTACGCCGCCACGACATCGGCCGCCGACGGCGTCAGCCGGGCCGAGCACTGGACCCTGGACGTCGACGGCACGACGTTCGCCACCGGCAGCTACCCCGCGCAGCCCTCCGGCACCTGGAAGGCCACGACCACCGGGGTGCACTACGTCACGCTGACCGTCGTCTCCCAGTACGGCGACACCACCGTCAGCACCGTGCCGATGCGCGTCCTGGCCGCCACGACCACCCAGCTGACCGGCCCGGCCGGCAGCGCCTACGGCAGCAGGGCGACCTTCACCGCCACCGTGGCCCAGACCGGCGCCAAGCCCGCGGCAGGCGCCAAGGTCGGTTTCCAGTACAAGCGGGCGGGGAGCACCACCTGGAAGACCCAGGCGACGGTCACCGCGGACAGCACCGGCAAGGCCTCGTACACAGCGACGGCCAAGTACAACGGCACCTGGCGCGCCGTCACGGCGGCCAAGAACCTGACCTGGGCGTCCTCGACCAGCAAGACCCTGACGTCGCACGTCAAGGCCGTACTCACGGTCAGCAAGCCGGCCGCCACGGCGGTCCACGGCAAGCCCGTGTCCTTCACCGCGCTCAGCTCCCCCTACGTCAAGGGGACCGCACTGCGCTTCCAGGCCCGGCAGAAGGACGGCACCTGGCTGACCCTCACCAGTGCCGGGCTCTCCACCGGCGGCAGCGCCACTGCGAAGATCACCTTCTCGCGTGCGGGGACGTGGACGCTACGGGTCTACCGCCCGGGTACCACCGATCTGACGGGTACGTACTCCTCGTCCTGGACGGTCAAGGTCAGCTGATCCGGGGGCCGTCGTCTCAGCGCCTGTCGTAGGTCCGGGCGGTGAGGAATCCCGCAGGCGGTGGGTTGTTCGGGGCGACCCGGGCTGCGGGTGCGTGGGGGGCTGGTCGCGCCCACGCGGTGGAGCCGCATGTCGATTACAGCCCGGCGCCCCCAAGAGGGCGCAGCAGCTCGCGCTTCTCAAGGGGCGACTCCCCCATCGGCCGCACATTTCTCGCACCGGCCCCGATCCCCCGGCAGTGTGCGAATGTGAGCCACGTCAGCACCACCGCCACCGCCCTCGCCCCGTCCGTCGCACCGCAGCCCGGTACCCGGCTGTCCGTCGTCACCGCCGGCGGGGTCGCCGTGGGGCTGTTCGCGGCGGCGCGGCTCACCGGCATGGCCGTGCTGGCGCTGGCGGCCCGGGCGGCCGGCCGGCATCCCCTGAGCCTGCTGGGGAGGTCGTGGGACGCGGCCTGGTACCTGGGGATCGCGGCGCACGGCTACGGCCGGACCCTGTACTTCCGCGCCGACATCATCCACAGCGACCTGGCGTTCTTCCCGCTCTATCCGGCGCTGATCCGGACCCTGACGGCCGTGACCCCGCTCAGCGGGGCGGGCGCCGGGCTGCTGGTGTCCTGGGCCGCGGCAGCCGTCGCCGCGGCCGGTGTCTACGCGGTGGGCGCCCGGCTGCACGGGCGGGCGGTGGGCACCGCCCTGGTGCTGCTGTGGGGGCTGCTCCCGCACTCCGTGGTGCTGTCCATGGCGTACACGGAACCGGTTCTGACCGCCCTCGCCGCCTGGTCGCTGTACGCGGTCCTGGCCGGGAACTGGCTGTGGGCGGGCTCCCTCGCCGCCCTGGCCGGGCTCTCCCGGCCGAACGGCTTCGCGGTCGCGGCGGCCGTGCTGCTGGCCGCGGCCCGTGAGCTGTACCGCGCCCGCGGCCGGGTTACCCACAGGCTGTGGACGGGCGCGGCGCTGGCCCCGCTCGGCTGGACCGGGTACGTCGTGTGGGTCGGCCGCCGCACCGGCGACGCGCTGGGCGGCTACTTCGGCGTACAGCGGCTGTGGGGCTCGCGCTTCGACTTCGGCCGGGGGTCGCTGGCCTTCGTCCGCACACTGCTCCTGCGCGGCGACCGCTTCGTCTTCCCGATGGCGCTGGTGATCGTGGCGGCGGCGGTCGTCCTCTTCGCCCTGCTGGCCCTGGACCGGGCCCCGCTCCCACTGCTCGCCTACACCGCCGTGCTCCTGCTGATCGCCGTCGGCGGCTCGGGCTTCTTCGAGTCCAAGCCGCGGTTCCTGCTCCCGGCCTTCCCCCTGCTCCTCCCGCTGGCCCGGGCGCTGGTCCGCACGGCGAGAGCCCGGCCCTGGCACGCGACGGTGGTGGTCACGGCCCTGGCCGGGCTCTCGTTCGGCTACGGCACGTACCTGGTCCTGTACGCGCGCACACCGCTGTAGGTCTGCTGCTTACTCGTCGCCGTCTTCGGGCTTGTCGGCCTCGTTGACGGCCTCCTCCAGGCCGAGCTGCTCGACCAGCCACTTGTCGAACTCGATCGCGGCCCGCACCCAGCTGACCGTGGACGAGACGAAGTGGTTGATGTCGACACCCGTGCCGATCAGCATCTGGGCCTCACCGATGAGACGGACGGTGCCGTCGTCGTGGGTGTGGGTGTAGACCTTGGGCCACAGGGTCCGCCGGTTCCAGTCGTCGATGGACTCAAGCAGCTGCGGCTTCTCGTCGATCTTGTGGGGGCGGTCGTAGAACGTCCGCACCGAGAAGACGGCCTGCTCGTCCTCGCCGCGGAACATGAAGTACGTACGGAACTGCTCCCACGGCGCCGCGAGGTCGCCCTCGTCGTCGACGACGTACTTGAGCTCCATCTGGTCGAGGAGCTGCTTCACAAGATCCTGATCCGGGACGACGGGGCCCGCCGGTCCTTGGGGCTGCGGCTCGGGCTGGCCCCCGAAGTTCGGAATCGAGGACGGGTCGATGGTCACCGTGTTTTTCCCTTCATGCGGATCCCGCCATCCTCCCCCATCCGGGGAGGGGGGTGGCAACCCCCGCCCCGGCGGGTTCGTCTCCCGTTGGCGGAATTCCGCTCAGAGCGTTTTTCCGGGCTCCTGACCGGCGTTTTCCACGGCCTCCTCCGCCGTCGCCGGTCCCACGATCAGCCCCTCCCCGAAGGCGTCCACGCGGACCGTGTCGCCGTCCTTGATCTCGCCGGAGAGGATCTCCCTGGCGAGGCGGTCACCGATGGCGGTCTGGACCAGGCGGCGCAGCGGGCGGGCGCCGTAGGCCGGGTCGTTGCCCTCCTCGGCGAGCCAGGCCAGGGCCTCGGGGGTGATCTCCAGGGCGAGGCGGCGGTCGGCGAGGCGCTTCGCCAGCCGGTCGATCTGGAGGCGGGCGATCCGGGCCAGTTCGTCCTTGGCCAGGGCCGAGAAGACCACCAGGTCGTCCAGACGGTTCAGGAACTCCGGTTTGAAGGAATGCCGGACCGCCTCCATGACCTGCCGCTTCTTCTCCTCCTCGCCGAGGACCGGGTCGACCAGGTACTGGCTGCCCAGGTTCGAGGTGAGGACCAGGATGGTGTTGCGGAAGTCGACGGTGCGGCCCTGGCCGTCGGTGAGGCGGCCGTCGTCCAGCACCTGGAGGAGGATGTCGAAGACCTCGGGGTGGGCCTTCTCCACCTCGTCGAGGAGGACCACGGTGTAGGGCCTGCGGCGGACGGCTTCGGTGAGCTGGCCGCCCTCCTCGTAGCCGACGTAGCCGGGCGGGGCGCCGACCAGCCGGGCCACGCTGTGCTTCTCGCTGTACTCCGACATGTCGATGCGGACCATCGCCCGCTCGTCGTCGAAGAGGAAGTCGGCGAGGGCCTTCGCGAGCTCCGTCTTGCCGACGCCCGTCGGGCCGAGGAAGAGGAAGGAGCCGGTGGGGCGGTCCGGGTCGGCGATGCCCGCGCGGGAGCGGCGGACGGCGTCGGAGACCGCGCGTACGGCCTCGGTCTGGCCGATCAGACGGCGGCCCAGCTCGTCCTCCATGCGGAGCAGCTTCTGGGTCTCGCCCTCCAGCAGGCGCCCGGCCGGGATTCCGGTCCAGGCGGCCACGACGTCGGCGATGTCGTCGGAGCCGACCTCGTCCTTGACCATGGTGTCCCGGGCCGTCTCCTCCTCGGCCTCGGACGCGGCCTCCAGCTCCTTCTCCAGCTGCGGGATCTCGCCGTAGAGCAGCTTGGAGGCGGTGTCGAAGTCGCCGTCGCGCTGGGCGCGTTCGGCGGTGCCGCGGAGTTCGTCGAGCTTCTCCTTCAGCTCGCCCACCCGGTTCAGGGACTGCTTCTCGCGCTCCCAGCGGGCGTTGAGGCCGCGCAGGTCCTCCTCCTTGTCGGCGAGGTCGCGGCGCAGCTTCTCCAGGCGCTCCCGGGAGGCCGGGTCGGTCTCCTTCTCCAGCGCGAGCTCCTCCATCTTCAACCGGTCGACGGAGCGCTGGAGTTCGTCGATCTCGACGGGGGAGGAGTCGATCTCCATGCGGAGCCGGGAGGCCGCCTCGTCGACGAGGTCGATGGCCTTGTCGGGCAGGAAGCGGGAGGTGATGTAGCGGTCGGAGAGGGTCGCGGAGGCGACCAGCGCGGCGTCCGCGATCTGGACCTTGTGGTGCGCCTCGTAACGGCCCTTCAGTCCACGGAGGATGGCGATGGTGTCCTCGACCGTGGGTTCCGCCACCAGTACCTGCTGGAAGCGGCGCTCCAACGCCGGGTCCTTCTCGATGCGTTCGCGGTACTCGTCGAGGGTGGTGGCGCCGACCATGCGCAGTTCGCCGCGCGCGAGCATCGGCTTGAGCATGTTGCCGGCGTCCATCGCGGAGTCGCCGCCGGCGCCCGCGCCGACGACGGTGTGCAGCTCGTCGATGAAGGTGATGATCTGCCCGTCGGAGTCCTTGATCTCGGCGAGGACGGTCTTCAGCCGCTCCTCGAACTCACCCCGGTACTTGGCCCCGGCGACCATGGCCCCCAGGTCCAGCGAGACCAGCCGCTTCTCCTTCAGCGACTCGGGGACGTCCCCCTTCACGATCCGCTGCGCGAGCCCCTCGACGACGGCGGTCTTGCCGACGCCGGGCTCACCGATGAGGACGGGGTTGTTCTTCGTGCGGCGGGAGAGCACCTGCACGACCCGCCGGATCTCCTGGTCCCGCCCGATGACCGGGTCGAGCTTCCCGTCTCGCGCGGCGGCCGTGAAGTCGGTGCCGAACTTCTCCAGCGCCTTGTACTGCCCCTCGGGGTCGGCGGTGGTCACCCGGCGTCCGCCGCGCGCCTTCTGGAAGGCCTCGGCCAGCTTCTTCGCGGTGGCGCCCTGCCGGTCGAGCACCTCGCCGGCCGCGCCGCCCTTCGCGGCGATGCCGATGAGCAGGTGCTCGGTGGAGAGGTAGTCGTCGCCGAGGTCCTTGGCGCGTTCGCCGGCGTCGGCGATGACCGCGAGCAGGTCGCGGTTGGGCTGCGGGGGCGCGACCGTGGAACCGGTCACGCTGGGCAGCGCGGCCAGCGCGCGCTCGGCGCCCTGGCGTACGGCGGCCTGGTCGGCGTCGACCGCCGAGAGCAGGTCGGTGATGTTCTCGTTGTCCTGGCCCGCCAGCAGAGCCAGCAGCAGGTGGGCAGGGGTGAGGTCCGCGTGCCCCTCGGTCACGGCCCGGTTGCTGGCCGCGTTGATCGCGTCCCGGCTCCTGTTGGTCAGCTCGGCGTCCACGTTCGCGTTCTCCTCCTCGGCGTCGTACGGCTGACTCAGCCAACGTACACAAAGTTGAGTCTATTCCACTCAAGGTGCGATCGGGAGTCCTTCCGGGGACTACCTTCCGAGCCATGAGTACGTACCGCGTGAACCCTGCCGCACCGGACGAGGCATATCTGCGCTTCTGGCAGGAACGGCACTTGTGCACCCTCACCACCCTGCGCCCCGACGGCAGCCCGCACGTCGTCCCGGTGGGGGTGACCTATGACCCGGAGGCGGGACTGGCCCGGGTGATCACGAACAGGTCGAGCGCGAAGGTGTCCCACGTGCTGGCCGCGGGGCCGGACGGGGCACGGGTGGCGGTGTGCCAGGTGGCCGGCCGGCGGTGGGCGACGCTGGAGGGGCGGGCGCGGGTCCGGACCGACCCGGAGAGGGTGACGGAGGCGGAGCGGCGGTACGCCGAGCGGTACGGCCGGACGCCCGGGGTGAACCCGTCCCGGGTGGTCGTCGAGATCACGGTGGAGCGGGCGCTGGGGCGGGGGTGACGGGCGAGGGCGCGGGACCCGGGTGGCCGACCCGTTCCGGCGGCTGGTTTCAGCCACCGTGGGGTATGGCCGAAACCGATCGATACAGCGAAATGTCCCCCCAAAACTGCAGCGGCGTCACCGTGTTCAGGTCACGGTGACGCCGCTGCGGGGGGAAGCACCTGAGCGATCTTTTTACGACGGGGGAATCGCGTCAGGCACTGCGGGGGGTGGCCGAGATGGTCCTCACGTCCGGGACGTCCGGCTCAGCCAGCCGGTGGTCCCGTTGGTCCAGGTTCACAAAGATCATTCCGTACCGGATCGCACACCGCACGGGCTGCGGCGCACCCCGGGGCTTGCGCAGGCACCGGTACGCCCGTACGTCCTCGTCCTCGTCCCGCGTGACGACGACCGGCTCACCGAAGACGGTCACCATCAACGAGTCACCACTGTGGGGGATGGCGGTGACCAGGTCGATGAAGTGCCAGCCGGAGCGATAGGCGGTGGCCATTTCACGGCGGAAGGATCGGTCGTCGGGTGGGGTGGTCACTTCAGCTCCCGGCTCCATCGGTCGAGACAAGCCCATCGGTGGTGCTGCTGTCAGCTGTGTCCGTCGCCACCACGCTCGGCCAGCCGGTGTTGATGGCCTCTACGGTGTTGGGCCAGCCCGTGTTGGCTTGGACATCACCCTTCGCGTCGGACAGGCCGCCCAACACGCCGCCAAGCGCTACGACGGAGAAGGCGGCCACCAGCACCGAGCGAAGCATTTTCTTGCGCATGTTCGGCTTCGTCCTCACTTGAAGGTCCCCTCTTCCCCCGTTCGGATAAGACGATGGCTCATTCGGGCACGTCATGGCCACACGATCGGTGCATCATGTTCCTGCATGTTCAGGACCCTGGGGGGTGGAGATTCAGTGGCAAATAGGGCGAAAGCGACACATCCCCATGCTATGGCGGATCTGTGCGAGGAAGGCAGCCGTCTGTATGCCGCCGCGCTGCGTGCGGGACGCGTCGCCCGCACGGATGTCGCGGACGCGCCCTGTCTGATGGAGTTCGCTCTGCTCCAGCCGGATCCGGGCGACCCGAACTGGCTGCTGCCGGTCCCCCCGGCACTCGCCCTGGTCCACCGGCTCGGCCCGATCGAGCGCGAGATCACGGAGCGCCGCCGGCTGTCCACGCAACTCGCCTCCGCCTTCGAGCCTTTCATGGCACTGGGCGTCCCCACCATGACGAACAGCGACTCGGTCACCGTCCTGGAGGGCAGCGAGCGGATCAACGCCGCGCTCAATCTCGCCACCGAGCAGTGCCAGACCGAGGTGCTCACGATCCAGCCGAGCGACCGCCTCTCCGACCAGAGCATGCAGCGGGCCCTGGAACGGGACCGGCCGCTGAACGAACGGGGTGTCCGGATCCGGACCCTGTACCAGCACACCGCACGCTACAGCCCGGAGAAGCTGGCGTACGCCGCCCATCTCGCCGACGGCAAGGCGGAGTACCGCACCATCGACGAACTCGTGGAGCGGCTCATCATCTGCGACGAGACGGTCGCCTTCATCCCGATCCGCGACGACCAGCAGGTCGCCCTGGAACTGCGCCAGCCGGGCCTGGTGCGCTACCTCATCAGGGTCTTCGAGTTCATGTGGAACCGCTCGGTCCCGCTGAGCACGGGCGGGCACTACGAGGTCGCGTCGCACGGGATCACCGAGATCCAGCACTCCATCGCGAAGCTGCTCGTCGAGGGCCATGTGGACGAGGCCATCGCGCGCCGGCTGGGCATGAACGTCCGCACCTGCCGAGCGCACATCGCCAAACTGGCGCAGGTGCTCGGCAGCGGCAGCCGCGCACAACTCGGCTACCTGATCGCCCAGTCCGGGATCCTGGACCAGACGCTTCCCGAGGAGAGCGGCGCCCCGTGACCTCCGCCCCGCACACCGAGCACGGCGCCGAGGACCTGTGCCCCGCGGGGACGAGACTCCACGAAAGTGCCCTCCGGGAGGGCCACATGGCCGCCCCGGACGCCACCGACGCCCCCTGTCTCACCGGCCTGGGACCGCTGCGCCCGGCGCCGGACGACGCCGCCCGGCTGGAGCCCGTCGCCCCGGTCGTCGCCCCGCACGGCTGCTGTCCGGGCCGCGGGCGCGCATCGCCGGCGAATGGCGGCGCACCGAACAGCTGGTCGAACCCCTCGCGCCGCTGACCCGGGCCGAACGCCGGCCCGACGCGACGACGGCCCCCCTGACCCGCGGCTGCTCAGCGGCACCCGCCGGATCAACCAGGCATCACTCCCCGCCGGCGGGCCATCGCCGCCCTCCTCGTCGAAGGCCACACCGACGCCGTCATCGCCGACCGCCTCGGCATGAACATCCGCACCGCCCGCGACCACATCGCCAAGCTCGCCACCACCCTCGGCAGCGAGAGCCGGGCCCAGCTCGGCTACCTCATCGGACGCTCGGGGATCCTTGATCAGGAAGGCTGATCGCGGCCCGGGCCGCGCTCGTGCCGCCCGGTGGGCCGTCCAGGCCCACCTGCGCTATCCGCACGCCCAGTTGGGTACGGCTGGCCGCGCCGAGGGTCTCGGAGAGGCGGGCGATGTGGGCGCGGCAGGTGCGGACGCTGATGCCGAGGCGTTCGGCGATCACCGCGTCCTGGTGGCCCTCCGCCAGGAGCGCCGCGATGGACTGCTCGCGGTGCGAGATGCCCTCGATGCCGGTGTCGGGGAGCGGGGCGGTGAGCGGGATCGCGAGGCGCCACAGGCGCTCGAAGACCGTGACGAAGTACTCGACGAGCGCGGGGTGGCGCAGCTCCAGGGCCATCGTGCGGTCCGCGTTCGCGGGGATGAACGCCACCGTGCGGTCGAAGAGGATGAGGCGGTCGATGACCTCGTCGAGCGTGCGGGCCTCGACCGCGTCGCCCATCAGCTCCAGGTAGTTGAGCAGGCCCTGGCCGTGCCGCGCGACATGCGTGTACAGGTCGCGCATCCGCACGCCCCGGCCGCGCAGGGCGACGGCCCGGTGCAGCCCCTCGGTCAGCTCCGACTCGCGGCGGATACCGCCCGGCTGCACGGTCAGCACCTCCTGCGTGCACGCCTGGGTCGCCTCGTCCATGGCCGCCTGGATCCGTGACAGCCCGTCGAGCACCCTGATGGCCGCCGTGCCCTCCGCGGCGGCCGACACGGCCTGTACCTGGCTTCCCAGACCGGCATACCACTCGAACGCCGCGACCGCCGACCCCACCCGTCGCTGACTGCCCGTCACCTCGTCGTACACGCCGCGCAGCAGCCGGGTCATGACCTCCTGCGGGGCGGTCGGCACCAGCCAGTCCATGTCATCGGGGTCGGGGTGGAGCAGCGCCAGTTCCAGCAGGCAGGGCACCGCGTCGGCGTCCGTGCGCGGCACCCGGCCCCGGCGCACGGCCCGGGAGTACACGCGGTCCCCGACGGCGCAGAGCCGGTCGGCACCGTGTGGATGCTCCTCCGTCCCGTGCCCGGCCATCGCCCATTCCACCCCCGATTTGCTGCCTCTTCCGCAGCGCAACTATGAGCGGTCCGGACCGGGTCCGCAACACGGCTCCCCTCCCACCGGGCGTCGTAATGCACCGGTACGACCGCGTATCGTCAGGCCTCCGCAGCCCCCGTTGCAACAAGATGACGGTGGCGGCGGGAGGGCACCGGGAGCATCGTTGGAGTCGCTTCCCACGGGTGTTCGCCGGACACCCGAAAGGGCCCCGGACCGGCACCCCCGTACGGGCCGGGGCCCCGGGGAACGCGTCCGCGGGGGAGGCGCGTTGCCGGGAGGGCCGCTCGCGGGCACGTGACGCGGCGGACCAGGCGAATCCCCGAAATCCGCCGGTGATCGCCGCGTTACGTACCCGCTCTAACGTCCCTGCATGGCGGACATATTCGACGCGTACGCGCTGGCCGACGCGTGGGACGAGATGTTTGTGCGGCCGGGTGAGGTCAGGACCGCCTATGAGCCGGTACTGGCGGCGCTCCAGCCGATCGAACCGAGTGAACTGCGGTTCCGGGCCGACCAGATGGCCCGGGCCTTCACCGACCGAGGGGTGACCTACGCCTTCGCGGGCGAGGAACGGCCCTGGCCACTGGACCTGGTGCCGAGAATCCTCGACGCCCTGGAATGGGATCTCATACGAAGAGGCGTGGCCCAGCGGGTCCGGGCCCTGGAGGCCTATCTGGCCGACGCCTACGGACCCGCGCGGGCCTTCGAGGACGGCGTGGTGCCCTGGCGGCTGCTGCTGGGCTCGCCGCACTTCCACCGGGCGGCGCACGCGGTGGAGCCGCCCGGTGGGGTGCGCATCCATGTGGCCGGAATCGACCTGGTCCGGGACGAGGCCGGCGCGTTCCGGGTGCTTGAGGACAACGTGCGGGTGCCGAGCGGGGTGTCGTACGTCATCGAGAACCGGCGGGCGATGACCCGGGTCTTCCCCTCGCTCTTCACCGAGCAGCATGTGCTCCCGGTGGACGGGTACGCGGGGCGGCTCCTCGCCGCCCTGCGCGCCGCAGCGCCCGGCGGTGCGGCGAGCGATCCCCGGGTCGTCGTCCTCACCCCCGGGCCCAGCAACGCGGCCTACTTCGAACACGCCCTGCTCGCCCGCCTGATGGGCGTGCAGCTGGTGGAGGGGCACGACCTGGTCTGCCGGAGCAACCGGGTGTGGATGCGGACGACGCGCGGCGAGGTGCCCGTGCACGTGGTGTACCGGCGCCTCGACGACGACTTCCTCGATCCGCTGCACTTCCGGCCCGACTCGGTGATCGGCTGCCCCGGCATCCTGGGCGCCGCCATGGCCGGGAACGTCACACTCGCGAACGCCGTGGGGAACGGCATCGCCGACGACAAACTCCTCTACACCTACGTCCCGGACCTGATCCGCTACTACCTCGGCGAGGAGCCGGTCCTCCCCAATGTCGAGTCCTACCGCCCTGATGAGCCGGGTCAGTTGGCGGCGGTCCTCGACCAGCTGGACCAGCTGGTGGTGAAGCCCGTCGACGGGGCCGGCGGGCAGGGCATCGTGATCGGCCCGAAGGCCGACAAGAAGACTCTGGAACGCACTCGCAAAGCCGTCGCCGCCGACCCGCGCGGCTTCATCGCCCAGCGTCCGGTCGCCCTCTCCACCTCCCCCACCCTCTCGGGTGAACGGATGGCACCGCGCCACATTGACCTGCGGCCGTTCGCCGTGAACGACGGCGACGACATCTGGGTACTGCCCGGCGGCCTCACCCGGGTCGCCCTCCAGGAGGGCAACCTGATCGTCAACTCCAGCCAGGGCGGCGGCTCCAAGGACACCTGGGTGCTCGCCGAGGGCCCCGCCGAGCGCACCGTGCCGGCCGGCACGGGCGCCATCCCCGCGATCGTCCCGCGCCGCCTCGGCCCCGACGGGACCCGTGCCGTGGTACCGGAAGGAGCGCAACAGCAGTGAACGACGTGATCCTCTCCCGTATCGCCGAGTCGCTGACCTGGACCGGGCGGTACGTCGAACGGGCGGACGCCACCGGCCGGATCCTCGACGCCTATCTGCACCGGCTGCTGGAGGACCCCTGGCGCGACGAGGACGTGGCCTGCCGGTCGCTGTACGCGATCCTCGGTGTGGACGCCGGCGCGGAACAGGTGGACATGCAGCAGGTGCTGGACCAGCTCGCCTTCGACGCCCGCTCCACGTGCTCCATCGAGGGCGCGCTGGGTGCCGCCCGGCTGAACGCGCGCAGCGCCCGCGAGGCCGTCTCCTCGGAGATGTGGGAGTGCCTCAACTCCACCTGGCACGCCCTCGGCGACCAGCGGCGCGCGGCCCGCCGCACCGGCCCCTACGCCTACCTGGAGCTGGTCCGCAGCCGGGCCGCGCTCTTCTTCGGGCTGGCCGACTCCACCATGAGCCGGGACGACAGCTGGCGGTTCGTCGTCCTCGGGCGGAGCCTGGAGCGGGTGGACATGACCGTACGACTGCTCTCCGTGCGCGTGCTGGACGCGGCGCACGCGCCGGACTGGCCGACGCTGCTCAGCGCGAGCGGCGCCGACGAGGCGTACGCGCGGGTGCACAGCGGGTTCGGGGACACCCCGCGAGTGGCCGAGTTCCTGCTGCTGGACCGGGACTTCCCGCGTTCGGCGCTGCACGCGCTGACCACGGCCGAGGAGTGCCTGGCCGCGCTCGGCCGGCCCCGCCAGGATCCGGCCCGCTCCCCCGTCGGCCGGGCCCGTACCCGCCTCGAATACCTGGAAACCGCCGCTCTGGAGGAGCAGCTGCCCGTCCTGCTGCGGGACCTCCAGCAGGCCTGCGTGGCGTCCGCCGACGCGGTGGCGGAGCGGTTCTTCCCGTACCAGGGGCCCGTTCAGTGGGCCCAGGAAGGAGCCTGAGATGGCTCGTCGCCTCCGCATCCGGCACACCACCCGGGTCTCCTACGCACAGCCCGCGGCCTCCTCGCACAACGAGGTCCGGATGACCCCGCTGACCCTGCCGGGGCAGACCACGCTGGACGCGCGGGTCACGGTGCAGCCGGCCACCGCCGTCTGGTCGTACTGGGACTACTGGGGCACCCAGGTCACCGGCTTCGACCTGCTGGAGCCGCACGAGGATCTGACGATCACCGCGTCCAGCCTGGTGGAGACGGCGGCGCCGGGGCCGCTGCCGGCCGCGCCGGGGTGGCCGGAGCTGGCCGAACGGGCGGCGGGGTCACGGCTGCTGGAGTTCGTGACGCCGACGGGACGTACGTCGGTGCCGGGGAAGCTGGTGAAGAAGGCGCGGGGCGCGGCGGCGGGGCTGGGGCCGCACGAGGCCGCGGTGGCCGTCTCCGGGATGGTCGCCGACCGGGTGGCGTACCTTCCGGGGACGACCGGGGTGAACACGTCCCCCGCTCAGGCGTGGGCGCAGCGGGCAGGCGTCTGCCAGGACATCACCCATCTCACGATCGCCCTGCTGCGGGGGCTGGGGCTGCCGGCCCGGTACGTCTCCGGGTACCTGCACCCGGAGCGGGAGGCCGAGCTGAACCGGCCGGTGGCCGGGGAGAGCCACGCGTGGATCGAGTACTGGGCCGGGGAGTGGTGCGGGTACGACCCGACGAACCGGGTGCGGGCCGGGGAGGACCACGTGGTGGTGGGCCGGGGCCGGGACTACGACGACGTCACGCCGCACAAGGGGATCTACCGGGGGGTTCCGGGCGGAGCTCCGGAGGTGACCGTGGAGTTCACGAGGGTCGCGTAGTCACGTCGACCGCGGGCCGGTGGGGGCTGGTCGCGCAGTCGCCTGCGGGCCGGTGGGGGCTGGTCGCGCAGTTCCCCGCGCCCCTTACGGGGCGCTGTAGCCGGCGCCCCTTTCCAGCCGCGGACAGTCGTGCCGCTGGGGGTCCCCCCTTCTGGGGGAGGCACCCTGCGAGCGCCGGTAAGTGAGACCCCGCCCTTTGGGCGCGAGTACAGCAGCCCCGTTCCCCGTCTGGGGAACGGGGGCTGTCGGCAGGGCCTACTTGAGGCCGGCCTCCGCGCAGGCCGTCTTGTAGGCGGCGGTGCAGATCTGGGAGACCTTGTAGATGCCGTCCGCGACGACGGTGTCCTTGATCTTGCTCTTGGTGACGGCGTTGACCTGCACCAGCTGGGACGGGATGTCCTTGGTGGTCGGGCTGTCGACGGTGTCCTGGGTGAGGGCGTCGAACTGGATGTCCTTGCCCTGCACCTTGTAGACGGCCATCTCGGCGGCGGCGGTGGCCTCGTCGGGGTACGGCTTGTAGACGGTCATGTACTGCTCGCCGCTGAGGATCCGCTGGATGGCGTCGAGGTCCGCGTCCTGGCCGGTGATCGGCGGCATGCTGGTGACGCCCGCCGCCTTGAGGGCCTTGACGACGCCGCCCGCCATGGCGTCGTTGGCGGAGTAGACGGCGGCGATGTTGTCCCTGCCGATCTTGTTGATCGCCGTGGTGACCTCCTTCTGGGCCATCACCGGGTCCCAGTCCTTGGTGTCGTACGAGTCCGCGATCGTCACCTTGCCGGTCAGCTCGGACACGGCGCCCGTCTTGAACTGCTTGGCGTTGGGGTCGGTCGGCGAGCCGTTGACCATGACGACCTTGTCGGAGGTGTCGACGTTGCTGCCGAGGCCCTCAAGGAGGGTACGGGCCTGGACCTCGCCGACCAGCTCGTTGTCGAAGGAGACGTAGGCGTCGATGGGACCCTCGGCGAGGCGGTCGTAGGCGATGACCGGGATGCCGGCGTCCTTGGCCTTCTTCACCGTGTCGGCGATGGCGTGCGAGTCGACCGAGTCCAGGATGATCACGTCGACCTTGTCGTCGATCATCTTCTGCATCTGCTTCGTCTGCGTGGGGGCGGACGACGCGGCGTTCTGGTAGTCGACCTGGCCCTGCTTGTTCGTGAGCTCGGCGATCTTCGACTTCATGATCGGGTAGTCGAAGTTGGTGTACCGGGTGTTGATCTTGTCCGGCATCAGCACACCCACCGTGATGTCGTTGCCCTTGGTCGGAGTCGCGGTGGTCGACGATCCCGTCGCGTTGAGCACGCCGCAGCCGGCGAGCGAGAGGGTCATCGTGGACGCGGCCACGGACATGGCTATACGACGCATACGGGGGCTCACTTCAGGTGCGTTCCGAACGTGGGGCTGTATTGCGGCCCAGATGTCTGAAAAGCCAACGCGTACGCCACACCCGGCGTCAAGCGGAACTACTTAACGAGTGCGCAACACCACGCTCCGCTGCCCCTGTGAAGGGCTGGCGGAACCCCCTCCAAACACTCTTTACGGACCCTCCATCCAAAGGGAGTTCACGAGAAGGCAAAGATCGGTACAACCACGTCGTTTCCTCACGAGTCGTGATCGACGACAGCCGCCCCCGGCGCGGCCATACGACCAGGGGATCGAATGAACTCAGCCAGAGGCACCGCGGCCGTCGCCGTGGTGTTCGCCACGACCGGCACCCTGCTCGGCGGCGCCGCCGTGACCGCCTCGGCCGCCACGACCTGCGCCTCCCCCGTCCACAAGCGGGAGTTGTTCGCGAACACCACGTTCAAGGGCACCCCGAAGAAGACGGCGTGCGACACCCTGGTCGACGAGAGCTGGACCGGCGCCCCCGCCTCCGGACTGCCCAAGGACAACTTCGGCGTCCGCTGGACCGTCACCCGCGACTTCGGCTCCGGCGGCCCCTTCGCCCTCGCCGCGTCCGGCGTCGACGGGATCCGCGTATACGTCGACGGCGTCAGGATCGACCCGTGGAAGAACACCGCCAAGTCGGTGAGCAAGACCGTCAACGTGACCGCCCCCAAGGGCAGGCACACCCTCCGCGTCGACTACGCCGACTTCACCGGCGCCGCCAGGGTCAAGTTCACGTACGCCCCGAGGACTTCGGCCGCCGTCGACAAGGTCAAGCCGCTCACCCCGCTGGATCCGCTGGTGTCCTACGACAGCGACGCCAACACGACGAGGCTGAGCTGGACGAAGGCGGGGACGACGACGGCGACGTCCCTGACCGACGCCCCGCCCGCGACCGGTGCCCTCTACTACTACGAGATCCGCGCCTACGACAAGGCCGGCAACGAGTCGACCGGCACCGCCGACGCCCTGGTCACCAGCACCGTGCTGCAGACACCCGCCCGGTTCGCCGCGTCCGCCACCGACACCGGCGCCGAGCTGAGCTGGTCGGGTGTGCACGCCGCGGTGAAGTACCGGGTGGAGCGGACCGACTTCTACGGCACCGTCACCAAGTCCTGGGACCTCGCCTACACGGTGAGCCTCACCGACGACACGCTCACACGGGGCGAGACCGTCAAGTACCGGGTCGCGTCCGTGGACGGCTCCGGCCACGTGTCGCCGTTCACCGACCTCCAGGCGGTGACCCGCCCGCTGGCCGCGCCCCGCGAGCTCACGGCGACCGCGGGCATCGGCAGCGCCACCCTCCAGTGGACGACGAAGCCCCAGGACGCCCCGTACGGCGAGTTCCGGGTCTACCGCTCGACCACGCTGCCCGTGAACACCTCGACGGCCCAGTGGGTCACCTGTACGACCAGCTTCACCACCCTCTCCGACGGGTCCCGCCGGTACAGCCGCGGCGACCTCCCGGCCGAGGAGGGCACGACGTACCACTACGCGGTGGCGAACGTGCAGTGGCCCCAGGTGTCCTCGCTCTCCAATACCGCGACCGTCACCACACTGGTCCCGGACGAGCCGCCCGCCCAGGTGACCGGGCTGACCGCGACGGCCACCGAGTACGGCGTCGAGCTGGACCGGGACGACAACACCGAACCCGACCTGAAGCGGTAAGCGGTCTACCGCATCTGCCGTGGACACGAGCAGGGGCCCCGGCCTGCCGGCCGGGGCCCCTGCTGTGCGCGGGTACTGCTAGTCCTTGGCCTTCTTCGGCCGCCACACCACCAGCGCGCTGGTCTGCTGGACCTCCTGGTACGGGACCAGGTCGCGGCGGTAGGAGGCGTGGACCGCGGCCTCGCGCTGCTGCATCGCGGCCGCCGCACCGTCGACCGCCGCCTGGAGTTCGGCGACCCGCTGCTGGAGCGCGATGACCTGGTTCTCCAGTTCGATGATGCGCTTGATGCCGGCCAGGTTGATGCCCTCGTCCTGCGACAGCGCCTGCACCTGACGGAGCAGTTCGATGTCGCGGGCCGAGTAGCGCCGGCCCCGCCCGGCCGTGCGGTCCGGGGAGACCAGGCCGAGGCGGTCGTACTGGCGAAGGGTCTGCGGGTGCAGGCCGGAGAGCTGGGCCGCCACCGAGATGACGTAGACCGGGGTCTCCTCGGTCAGTTCGTACGGGTTGCGTCGACGGCCGTCCATCTCTGTCATGCTCCCTTCGCGGCCTCGAACAGCTCGGCCCGCGGGTCCTCGCCCGCGGTCGCCTCGCGATACGCCTCCAGTGCGTCACGAGCCTTCCCCGGCAGGTCCTTCGGGACACTCACCTCGACGGTGACCAGCAGGTCGCCGCGGGTGCCGTCCTTACGGACCGCGCCCTTGCCACGGGCGCGCATGGTGCGGCCGTTGGGCGTGCCCGGGGGCAGCTTCAGGGTGACCGGCGGGCCGCCGAGGGTGGGCACCCTGACCTCGCCGCCGAGCGCCGCCTCGGTGAAGGTCACCGGGACGGTCACCGTGAGGTTGTCGTCCTTGCGGCCGAACACCGGGTGGGTGTCCACGTGGACACCCACGTACAGGTCGCCCGCGGGACCGCCGCGTTCGCCCGGTGCGCCCTTGCCGCGCAGCCGGATGCGCTGGCCGTCGGTCACCCCGGCCGGGATGCGGACCTGCATGGTGCGCGACGACTTGGCGCGGCCGCTGCCCTTGCAGTCCAGGCAGGGGTGCTCGGCGATCAGGCCGCGGCCCTTGCAGTCCGGGCAGGGGTCGGTGAGCGAGAAGCCGCCTCCGGATCCTCGCGCCACCTGGCCGGTGCCGACACAGGTCGGGCACACCCGGGGGGTGCCGTTCTTGTCGCCGGTGCCCGAACAGGCCTTGCAGGGGGCCTGCGAGGACATCCGCAGCGGGACCGTGGCGCCCTCGATGGCCTCCGTGAAACTGAGCGTGACCTCGGACTCGATGTCCTGGCCGCGCCGCGGCTGGGTCCGGCCGGCCGTGCCGCCGCCCCGGTTGAACAGGCCCCCCAGGACGTCACCGAAACCGCCGCCGAAACCGCCGCCGCCCCCGCCCTGGGCGTTGCCCCCGAAGAGGTCGCCCAGGTCGAAGTTGAAGTTGCCGCCGCCCGCGCCCGGCCCGGGGCGGAAGCCGCCGTTGCCGAAGAGGGCGCGCGCCTCGTCGTACTCCTTGCGCTTCTTGGGGTCGCCGAGTATGTCGTTCGCCTCGGAGATCTCCTTGAAGCGCTCCTCGGCCCTGGCGTTGCCCTTGTTGGCGTCCGGGTGGAACTCGCGGGCGAGTTTCCGGTACGCCTTCTTGATCTCGGCCTCGGTGGCGTCCTTGGGGACGCCGAGGACCTTGTAGTAGTCCTTCTCGATGAAGTCCTTGGTGCTCATCCCCGACGCCCCTCCTTCCACGTGTTACCTACGACTTCAGCCCTCCTCAGGGCCGTTGTCCTTCTCGTCTCCCGCCGCGGGGGCCTCGTCGGTCCCCTCGGCCTTCGCCGGCGCCGCCCCCGGCTGCGGTTCGGCGACCGCCACCCGCGCGGGGCGGATGGTGCGCTCGCCGATGCGATACCCGGGCTGCAGGATCGCCACGCACGTCGTCTCGGTGACGTCCGGCGCGTAGCTGTGCATCAGCGCCTCGTGGATCGTCGGGTCGAAGGGCTCGCCCTCCTTGCCGAACTGCTGCAGGCCCATCTTCGCCGCGACCGTCTCCAGCGACTCGGCCACCGACTTGAAACCGCCGACCAGTTCGCCGTGTTCCCGGGCGCGGCCGATGTCGTCGAGCACGGGCAGGAGTTCCGTCAGGAGGTTCGCGATGGCGATCTCCCGGACCGTGATCCGGTCCCGCTCCACGCGGCGGCGGTAGTTCTGGTACTCGGCCTGCAGGCGCTGGAGGTCCGCGGTGCGCTCACCGAGCGCGGTGCGTACCTGGTCCAGCTGTGCCGTCAGGCCGGCGAGCTGTGCGCTTGAGTCCCCGGCCGGGGCCGCCCCCTGTGCGGGAGCGGCCTTCGGCTCGGCGTCGTCGGGGGTGGCGCCGGAGGGGACGTCGGGCTTCTCTTCGAAGCCCGGGGTCTCCTCCGTCACGCGGCACCGTCCTTGCGCTCGTCGTCGACGATCTCGGCGTCCACCACGTCGTCGGCGGCGTCACCGGCAGGCGTGGCGCCGGCGGTGGCCCCCGAGGCCTGGGCGTCGGCGTACATGGCCTGGCCCAGCTTCTGGGAGACGGCCGCGACCTTCTCGGTGGCGGTGCGGATCTCGGCGGTGTCCTCGCCCTTGAGCTTCTCCTTCAGCTCGGTGAGGGACTCCTCGACCTCGGTCTTGATCTCGCCCGGGACCTTGTCCTCGTTGTCCTTGAGGAACTTCTCGGTCTGGTAGACGAGCTGCTCGCCCTGGTTGCGGGTCTCGGCGGCCTCGCGGCGGCGGTGGTCCTCCTCCGCGTACTGCTCGGCCTCCTGGCGCATCCGGTCGACCTCGTCCTTCGGCAGCGAGGAGCCGCCGGTGACGGTCATCTTCTGCTCCTTGCCCGTGCCGAGGTCCTTCGCGGTCACGTGCATGATGCCGTTGGCGTCGATGTCGAAGGCGACCTCGATCTGCGGGACACCGCGCGGGGCCGGCGGCAGACCGGTCAGCTCGAACATGCCGAGCTTCTTGTTGTACGCCGCGATCTCGCGCTCGCCCTGGTAGACCTGGATCTGGACGGACGGCTGGTTGTCCTCGGCGGTGGTGAAGATCTCGGACCGCTTGGTCGGGATCGTGGTGTTCCGCTCGATGAGCTTGGTCATGATGCCGCCCTTGGTCTCGATACCGAGGGACAGCGGGGTCACGTCGAGGAGCAGGACGTCCTTGACCTCACCCTTGAGGACACCGGCCTGGAGGGCGGCGCCGATGGCGACGACCTCGTCCGGGTTGACGCCCTTGTTGGCGTCCTTGCCGCCGGTCAGCTCCTTGACGAGCTCGGCGACGGCGGGCATGCGGGTGGAGCCGCCGACGAGAACGACGTGGTCGATCTCGCCGAGCTGGATGCCGGCGTCCTTGATGACGTTGTGGAACGGCGTCTTGCAGCGCTCCAGGAGGTCCGCGGTCAGCTGCTGGAACTGGGCGCGGGTGAGCTTCTCGTCGAGGTGCAGGGGGCCCTCGGCGGAGGCGGTGATGTAGGGCAGGTTGATCGAGGTCTCCGTGGAGGACGACAGCTCGATCTTGGCCTTCTCGGCGGCCTCGCGGAGGCGCTGCAGGGCCATCTTGTCCTTGCCGAGGTCCACGCCGTGGCCGGCCGCGAACTGCTTGACCAGGTAGTCGACGACGCGCTGGTCCCAGTCGTCACCGCCGAGGTGGTTGTCGCCGTTGGTGGCCTTCACCTCGACGACGCCGTCGCCGATCTCCAGGAGGGACACGTCGAAGGTGCCGCCACCGAGGTCGAAGACGAGGATCGTCTGGTCGTCCTTGTCGAGGCCGTACGCCAGCGCGGCGGCGGTGGGCTCGTTGACGATGCGCAGGACGTTCAGGCCCGCGATCTCGCCGGCCTCCTTGGTCGCCTGGCGCTCGGAGTCGTTGAAGTACGCCGGGACGGTGATGACCGCGTCGGTCACCTTCTCGCCCAGGTAGGCCTCGGCGTCCCGCTTCAGCTTCTGCAGGATGAACGCGGAGATCTGCTGCGGGTTGAAGTCCTTCCCGTCCAGCTGGATCTTCCAGTCGGTGCCCATGTGACGCTTCACGGACCGGATCGTCCGGTCCACGTTGGTGACCGCCTGACGCTTGGCCACCTCGCCGACGAGTACCTCGCCGTTCTTCGCGAAGGCGACGACGGACGGCGTGGTCCGGGCACCCTCGGCGTTGGTGATGACGGTGGGCTCGCCGCCTTCAAGAACGCTGACGACGGAGTTAGTCGTGCCCAGGTCGATGCCGACCGCACGTGCCATGGTGATTTCCTCCAGCTGACTTGAGTGGAACGGACTCAAGTGTGCATGAAGCCTCGCCCTGGGTCAACAGACCTGAGTGGAGCGGACTCAAGTCTTATCCGTTCCTTACACGCAAGTGCCCGCTGACCTGGGTCGATACGGTGGGTCGGGGCCCGTACACGGGAACCCGAAGGAGTAGCAGCACAAGACTGAAGGTGACGCAGGCGACGCAGGTGGCGCCGGTCCGGCCGACCCAGCCGCCGTGCACGAGCACCGCGACGAGCACCCCCGCGAAGGACGCGACACCGAGGACGACGGTCGCCCCCTGCGAGGTGAGCCCGAGGCGCCGCAGCCGGTGCGCGAGATGGTCGGGCCCGCGCCGCAGTACCGGCCGCCCGGCGAGCAGCCGTGACAGCACGACGAGCAGGACGTCGGCGCTCGCGACGGCGGTGAGCGCGAACAGCACGCCCGCGCTGGCGGCGGGGTCGTATCCGGTCCGGGTGACGAGCGCGGCCGCGGCGAGCACGAACCCGGTGAACAGCGAGCCGGTGGCACCGAGGGCGATCCGCGCGGGAGCCCAGTTGTGCATCAGGAACCCGGTGAGCGCCGCCGCGAGCACGCTCAGCAGCGCGGCGAGCCCGTCCATCACCTCCGCGGCGGCACAGGCCCCGGCCCCGAAGGCGGTCACCACCCCGACGGTCCCGGCCAGTCCGTCCGCGTGGTCGAGCCCCTTGAAGGCGACGGCGACGAAGGCGATCCACCCGGCGCCGAGCAGCCCGCCGGCCACCCCGAACTCGCCGTACGGCACCACGCAGGCGGCCGCCACCGCCGTACCGACGAGCAGGAACCGCGTCTTGAGCCGCCACACGTCGGCGACGACCCCGAGCAGCGCCACGGCTCCCCCGGCGGCCAGCAGCTCCCCGACGCCGGTGCCGAGCGGGGCGACGCCGGTCCAGTCGCCGGCGAAGGCGACCAGGCAGGTGGCGCCGACCACGGCGAGGCCACCCAGCGCGGGCACCCGCCGCGCCCGCCTCCGGTCGACGAGCCCGAGCCGCAGGGCACACGGCCGGACCAGCGCGGCGAGGAAGGCGGCGAGCAGGAAGGCGGTGGTGGCGGCGACGATCCCGTAGAGCACAGGTCCAAATTAGACCTGAATGTAACCATTATGTACGAATAACACGATCCGGTTCGGGCGTACCACCCAGGCACCCCTCAGCGATCCAGATCACCCCGCACCTGGCTACAGTGCGAGTAAAGATGCGGGTAGTCTCGAACCGACTGCATAAGTTACCGCTTAGTAATTTCGGGAACCCTCTGCGAAAGAGACCCGAAGAGACCCCTCGCAGGCCCGAGGAGCCCCCATGCAACTCGCCGCGATCATCGTGTCGCTGGTTCTGATCGTGGTTGGTGTGGCGTTGTTCGCCCGCGCCATCCTGCAGATCTACAACTTCATGCGGCTCGGCCAGAGCGTGCCCGCCGGCACCCGTACCGACGAGCCCGTCCAGCGGACCGTCACGGTGGTCAGGGAGTTCCTCGGCCACACCCGGATGAACCGCTGGGGCATCGTGGGCGTGGCGCACTGGTTCGTCGCGGTCGGCTTCTTCTCTCTTCTCCTGACGATCGTCAACGCCGTCGGCCAGTTGTTCCAGGCCGACTGGATCCTGCCGGTCATCGGTGACTGGGCGCCGTACAACGTCTTCGTCGAGTTCATCGGCACCATGACGGTGCTCGGCATCCTGGTGCTGATCGCGATCCGCCAGCTGAGCAAGCCGAACCGGCCGGGCCGCAAGTCCCGCTTCGCCGGCTCCAACTTCGGCCAGGCGTACTTCGTCGAGACGGTCATCCTGATCGTCGGCGTCTGCATCTTCACACTGCACGCGCTGGAGGGCGCCCAGCACCACGTGGACTCCTACGAGGCGTCGTTCTTCATCTCGTACCCGGTGGTGTCCTGGTTCCGGGGCATGGACGTCTCCACGCTCCAGAACCTCACCTACTTCTTCGCCGGCCTGAAGATCGCGACCTCCTTCATCTGGATGATCGTGGTCGCCCTCAAGACCGACATGGGCGTCGCCTGGCACCGCTTCCTCGCCTTCCCGAACATCTGGTTCAAGCGGAACGCGACGGGTGAGACCTCGCTGGGCGCGCTGCTCCCGATGACCTCGGGCGGCAAGCCGATCGACTTCACCGACCCGGGCGAGGACGACGTCTTCGGCGTCTCGCAGGTGGAGCAGTTCTCCTGGAAGGGCCTCCTCGACTTCTCGACCTGCACCGAGTGCGGTCGCTGCCAGTCGCAGTGCCCGGCCTGGAACACCGGCAAGCCGCTCTCCCCGAAGCTGCTGATCATGTCCCTGCGGGACAACGCGCACGCCAAGGCGCCCTACCTGCTGGCCGGCGGCGGCAAGACCGCCGAGGGCGAGGAGAAGGGCTCAGAGCAGCAGCTCGCCCAGGTGCCCGCCGCGGCCCTCGCGGAGGCCGAGCGGCCGCTGATCGGCACCGCCGAGGAGAACGGCGTCATCGACCCGGACGTCCTGTGGTCCTGCACCACCTGCGGCGCCTGCGTCGAGCAGTGCCCGGTGGACATCGAGCACGTCGACCACATCGTCGACATGCGCCGCTACCAGGTGATGATCGAGTCCGCGTTCCCGTCCGAGGCGGGCACGATGCTCAAGAACCTGGAGAAGAAGGGCAACCCCTGGGGCCTGGCGAAGAAGCAGCGCCTGGAGTGGCTCAAGGAGGTCGACTTCGAGGTCCCGGTCGTCGGCAAGGACATCGAGGACCTCACCGAGGTCGAGTACCTGTACTGGGTCGGCTGCGCGGGCTCGCTCGAGGACCGCGCCAAGAAGACCACCAAGGCCTTCGCGGAACTCCTCCACATCGCGGGCGTCAAGTTCGCGATCATGGGTGGCGACGAGAAGTGCACCGGCGACTCCGCCCGCCGCCTGGGCAACGAGCCCCTGTTCCAGGAGCTCGGCATGGAGAACGTCATGGCGCTGAACACGGCGTTCGGCGAGGAGCTGGACGACGACGGCAAGGTCACGCCCGAGTCGAAGAAGCCCAGGTCCGCCAAGAAGATCGTCGCCACCTGCCCGCACTGCCTCAACACCATCGGCAACGAGTACCCGCAGCTCGGCGGCGACTACGAGGTCATCCACCACACCCAGCTGCTCCAGCACCTGGTGGACGAGGGCAAGCTGGTCCCGGTCACCCCGGTCGAGGGCATCGTCACCTACCACGACCCCTGCTACCTGGGCCGCCACAACAAGATCTACACGCCCCCGCGCGAGATCATCGGCAAGGTCCCGGGTCTGCGCAACGAGGAGATGCACCGCCACAAGGAGCGCGGCTTCTGCTGTGGCGCCGGTGGCGCCCGGATGTGGATGGAGGAGCGGATCGGCAAGCGCATCAACAACGAGCGCGTCGACGAGGCCCTTTCCCTCAATCCCGACATCATTTCGACCGCCTGCCCCTTCTGCCTCGTGATGCTCACGGACTCCGTCAACGGCAAGAAGGCTGCAGCCGACAGCGGGTCCGCCGCGGGCGGCAAGGCCAAGGAGTCCATCCAGGTGGTTGACGTGGCCCAGCTGCTCCTCGACTCGGTCCGGACCCCGGTGGACCCGGCGGGCGAGGCGGAGCAGGAGAGCGCTCCGGAGCCGGAGCCGGTGAAGTAACCCGAGCACCACGTTCGTGGGGGAACGCCCCCGGCCCTCGCGGGCCGGGGGCGTTCCGTCTTCTCCGGCGTACCGCGCCCCGATGACCCGGACGGCCTACTCCTGCTCGCGTGCGCGCGCCACGGCGGTTCGGCTGGAGGAGGACCGGATCGAGCGGGAGGTACGGGTGACGGAGGACAGCGCGCACGCGGACGGCGAAAAGAACGGGTCCGACGACGTCAGGGAGCTGCGGGCCCGGGTCGCGGCCCTGGAGAGCGAACGGGCCCGGCCGCCCCGGCACCATGTCCGCAGCCTCCTCGCCATCCTCCTGATCCTCCTCGGCTGCCTGCTCGCCCCGCTCGCCGTGGTCGCCTCGTGGGCTGCCGACCAGGTGGGCGACACCGACCGATACGTCAGCACGGTCGCCCCGCTCGCCTCCGACACCGACGTGCAGAACGCCGTGGCCAACCGGGCCACCGACGCCCTCATGAGCCACCTCGACCTGCCCGCCCTGCTCGCCGACGTGGCGCCCGCGGACCGGCCCCGGCTCCAGCAGGCGCTGGGCGGCAGACTCGGCGACGCGCTCGAAGGGGCCGTACGCAGCTTCGTCCACGACAAGGCCCGCCAGGTCGCCGCGTCCGACGCGTTCCGGACCTTCTGGATCGACGCCAACCGCCGGATCCACAGCAGCCTCGACAAGGCCCTCACCGGCAGCGGCGGCGGCGCGGTGCAGCTCACCGGCGACTCGGTCACCCTCGACATCGGCCCCCTCGTGGACCAGGTCAAGCAGCGTCTCGTCGACGCCGGACTGACCCCCGCCGAGCACATCCCCGCCGTGCACACCGACTTCACCCTCGCGAGGTCCGACCAGGCCGGCAAGGTCAAGACCTACGTACGGCTGCTCCAGCTCGCCGGCGACTGGCTGCCCGTACTGGCCGTGCTGCTGGTCGCCGCCGGAGTGCTGCTCGCGGTACGGCGGCGCCGGGCCCTGGTGACCGGCTGCCTCGCGGTGGCCGTCACCACGGGGCTGCTCGGCATCGGGCTCCGCGTGTTCCGGGTCTTCTACCTGGACCGGCTGCCCGCGGGCGTCTCCCCGGGCGCGGCGGCCGCCGTCTACGACGCGCTGACCCACTTCCTGCTGACCGGCGTGCGCATGGTCGTGGCGCTGGCCGTCGTCGTCGCCCTGGCCGCCTGGCTCAGCGGACCCGGCCGGTACGCCGGGCTGGTCCGGGGCCTGTGGACGTCCGGGATCGGAGCGGTACGCGGCACCGCCGACCACGCCGGACTGCGCACCGGGCCGGTCGGCCCCTTCGTACGCCGGTACCGCACCTGGATCACCTGGGTCCTGGTGGCCGTGGCGGTGCTGGTCTACCTGCTGTGGTCGTACCCCACCGGCTGGGTGGTGGTGGGCATCGCCCTGTGCCTGCTGTTCGTGCTGGCCGTGGTGGAGTTCCTGGTGACGCCGTGACGCCGTGCGGACCTGGAGGCCTGGAGGCTGCGGACGGTCAGGACTGCGCGAAGGCCGCCCAGGGGCCGAGCGTGGACCGTCCGCCCTCCTTGCGAGCCTCCCACCCCGCCCGCTCCGTCGAAGTGCGCGGGGAGGACCAGTTCGCGGGTGGCGGCGGCCCGTTCCAGAACCCGGCGGCGGCCGGCCGCCGCCCGCGCGGGGCCGAGGCAGAGGCAGCTGTTCCAGTGCGGCTGGAGGACCTGTACCGGGCTGTGCGGCAGATCGCCGGCGAAGACGGCGCGGTCGCCCGCCGCGTCGGCTACGGCACTCCCCACGTCCTCTCGCCCGCCTTCAAGCGGGAGTCCGGAGCGACTCCGGGGCGGTTCCGCACGGGGGTGCGGGGCAGCGGGGGCGCCGCGGCCTGACCGACCTCTCCGCGGCTACGTCAGGCCGATCGCGGCGCACGCCGACCGGTACTTCGGCGTGCAGATGTCGGCGACGGTGTAGACGCCGTCCGCGATCACCGTGTCCTTGATGTTGTCCTTCGTGAGGGCGACCACCGGCACCAGCGTGGCGGGGATGTCCTTCTCGGTCGGGCTGTCGACCTTGTCCTGGGCCAGCGCGTCGTACTGGATGTCGCGGCCCTGCACCTTGTACACCGCCATCTCCGCGGCGTCGGTTGCCTCGTCCAGGAACGACTTGTACACGGTCATGTACTGCTCGCCCGAGACGACCCGCTGCACCGCGTCCAGGTTGGCGTCCTGCCCGGTGACCGGGGGGATCGTGGTGGCGCCCGCCTGCTTCAGCGTGTCGATGACGGCGCCCGCCATGCCGTCGTTGGCCGAGTAGACGGCGGCGATGTTCTTCAGGCCGACGGCCCGGATCGCCTTCTTCATGTTGGCCTCGGCGACCGCGGGCGACCACTTGTCGGTGTCGTACTCCTCGGCGATGCGGACCTTGTCCTTGAGCTCGGCGAGGGCGCCCTCCTTGAAACTCGCCGTGTTGGGGTCCGCGGGGTCGCCGTTCATCATGACGATCTTGCTGGTCGCGGCCTTGCTGCCGAGCGCCTCGACGATGGCGCGGCCCTGGACCTCGCCGACGAGTTCGTTGTCGTGCGAGACGTAGGCGTCGATCGGGCCCCGCGCGAGCCGGTCGTAGGCGATGACCGGGATGCCGGCGTCCTTCGCCCTGCGCACGTCCGGGGCGATGGCCTTGGCGTCCAGCGCGTCGACCAGGATGACGTCGACCTTCCGGTCCACCATCTGCCGGAACTGCCGGCTCTGTGTGGCCGGGTTCGCCTCGGCGTTGGCGTAGTCGACCTTGCCCTTGCCGTGGGTGAGGGTGGCGACCTCCTTCTCGATGATGGGGTGGTCGAAGTTCTCGAACCGTGCCGTGTCCTTGTCGGGCAGGAGCAGCCCGACCGTGATGTCGTCGCCCTTCTTCGCGGACGCGGAGTCGCCGCTCCCGCTGATGCCGTCGACGACGCCGCACGCGGTGAGCGTGAGAGCGGACGCGGAGGCGGCCAGGGTTATCGCGAGGCGGGGCAGGGGGGTCCCGCGGAGGGTAGGAACGCTCACATCAGGCGCCTTCCGAGTGGGGGGAGGGTCATGCGCGACCGATGATGCGAAGGGAAGCAAACGCGCTGCGACCTTGTACGTCAAGACGTAAGGACAACGCGGCAGTTGGGGTGTCCCCGGCATGCCGTCCCGAGACACCGGGGCGGGGGACCGTATCCCCAGGTCAGGCCGGTGTGGCGGGAGTTGGCCGGCCTGCGGAACAGGGCCTGCGGAACGGCCGGAGCGGGGCGGCGAGGCGGGTGCGGGCCGCTCGCGTCCGAGCCGCGGCCGACCGCACCGCCTTCGCCGCCGCCCCTGTCGCCTTCGCTGTCTTCGCTGTCGCGACCCCGGCGCGCGGGACTGGCCCCTGAGATGCCGTCAGCATCGGTGGCTCATGTTGTGCATTGTATTGACCGCCGTAACAAATAAGCCCTACATTCCTCCCTGCCTCGTTCCGCGCACCGAGCACCGCTCCCCCACCCGTCGTCCCCCACGCACAAGGAGCCGTCTCCATGCCTGTCAGCACCCGGATGCGCATCGCCCTGGCCTCGCTGGCCACCACGGCCGTCACCGCTCTCAGCGCCGTCCCCGCGCCCGCCGCCCAGACGGACCCGGTGGGCGCCGGCAGTCTCACCGGTACCCTCGCCGACGGCGCCACCTGGGTCGCGGACGTGCCCGCGCAGTGGAACGGCACCCTGGTGCTGTTCAGCCACGGCTTCGGCCCCACCGTCGCCAGGGACGCCCCCACCGACGCCGTTCGCAGCGAGCTGCTCGCCGAGGGCTATGCGCTGGCGGGATCGTCGTACGACCCCCATGGCTCCATGTGGGCCCTGAACAGCGCCGAACGCGACCAGTTCGGCACCCTCGACGCGGTCACGGCGAAGATCGGCGCGCCGCGGCGCACGCTCGCCATGGGGCAGTCCATGGGCGGGCTCGTGAACGCGCAACTGGCCCGCGACGGCGCCGGCCGCATCGACGGCGCGCTCGGCCAGTGCGGCCTGGTGGCCGGCGGGACGGACCTGGACAACTACCAGCTGGACGCCGAGTACGCCATCGCCCGGCTGCTGTTGCCGGCCCAGGACGTGCGGCTGGTGCGGTTCGGGTCCGCCGACGCGGCCGCCGCCTCCGCGCAGCGGCTCACCGACGCGGTCAGCGCCGCGCAGGCGACCCCGGAGGGCCGGGCCCGGATCGCGCTCGCCGCCGCCTTCCTCAACCTGCCCGCCTGGTCACCCGGAAAGGACCGGCCCGCCGCGACCGACTGGGCGGGCCAGGAGGCGCAGCAGTACGACTGGTTCGCGCAGGGCATCCTCGCCTTCGTCGAGGGCGGCCGTTACGCCGTCGAGCAGTCCGTCGGCGGCAACAACTCCTGGAACCGGGGCGTCGACTACGCCCGCCTGCTCGCCGGTTCCGAACACGCGCCCCAGGTCCGGGCCCTGTACCGGGCGGCCGGGCTCGACCTGGGCGCCGACCTGCGCACGCTGACCTCCGGTGCCGCGGTCACCGCCGATCCCGCCGCGGTGCGTACCGCGCGGCGGACGTCCTCCGCGGGACAGGGACTTGAGGTGCCGTTGCTCGACGTCCACACCACCGCCGACAACCTGGTCCCGGTGGAGCAGGAGAACCGCTTCGCCGCCCGGGTGCGCGCCGCCGGCGACGGGGCGCTGCTGCGGCAGGCGTACGTCGAGCGGCAGGGCCACTGCGCGTTCACCACCGCCGAGACCGTGGCCGCCCTGCACGCCCTCGAACACCGCGTGGACACCGGCCGCTGGGACGACGCCGCGAGCCCCGCCGCGCTGCAGCGGTCCGCGACCGCGCTCGGCCTGGACGGGGCGGCCTATGTGCCGTACCGGCCGGGGCGGTTGACGGTCGGCCGCGCCGACGGCGCCGCCCCGGGCCGCTGAGGCCGGTCTCGGGCCGGCCGCCCCTGCCGCCCGGCGGCACAGCCGGTACGGAGACGGCCCGGGTGCGGGACCCGGGCCGTCGTCCGTGTGGTGCGGGGAGCGTCAGGGCTTCTGCTTGGCGAGGGCCGGGACGAAGCGGAGGGCGTCCACGGTGCCGACGCCGGTGGCGAGGTCGTAGCCGTTGACCGCCTTGTAGCCGGTCACACCCTCGTAGCTGTTGTTCGTGCCGTCGTTGACGTCGACGATGCCGGTGCTCTTGGAGTGGAGCCTGTAGAGGCCGTACAGCCGCTGCTGGATGTTGCCCAGCCGGTGGCCGGCCGCCTGGTCGGCGAGGGCGACGATGCCCGCGAAGAGCGGGGTGGCCTCGCTGGTGCCGCCGCTGACGTCCCAGCCGGTGGCGGTCGGGTCGAAGCTGGAGTAGATCCAGGCGCCGCCGTCGACCGCGGCGGACATCGAGATGTCGGGGGTGCCGCGGCGGGTGCCGACCTTGCTCTTCACGCCGTTCTGGAAGGACGGCCGGGTGAACACGTGGGACTGGCCGCCACCGCCGGAGCCGTAGTCGTTGTAGACGCTGTCCGGCTTGACGCGGTCGCCCTTGGTGTTCAGGTGGAGCTGGGTGCCGCCGATCGAGGTGACCAACGGGTCCGAGGACGGCCAGGAGTTGACGCGCTTGCCGTAGTACGTCTTCCCGTCGGCCTGGAGGTCGGTGGCGCCGCCGTCACCGGAGGCGGCGAGCACGGTGACGTGCTTGCGGTTGGCGTCCTGGAAGGCGTAGCGCAGCTTCCTGATGCTGGAGAAGTCGCCCTTGGCGAAGCCGGGGAAGGTGTTCTCGGTGGCGCCGAAGCTCTGGCTGATGACGTCACCGACGTTGTGGTCGATCAGGTACTTCTCGGCGTCCATCATCTCCGGCAGACCGGTGGTGCCCTCGGTCTCGGAGACGGCCGTCTCCACCACGACGATCTTCGCGGCGGGCGCCACCGCGTGCGCCATCTCGACGTCCAGGGTGGTCTCGCCGGCCCAGCCGGTCATGTCCGAGTTCTTGGGGTCGAAGGCGGGCACGTGCCCCCACTTGACGACCTTCACCTTGGTGCTGGGCAGCCCGAACTGCTTGCTGTAGACGTCGAGGTCGTGCTGCACGGTCGGCGAGCCGTACGAGTCGACGATGACGATGGTGCGTCCCTTGCCCGTGACGCCCTTGCGGTAGAGGGCGTTCAGGTCGTAGGCGGTGCGGTACTGGAGCGGGGTGTAGCAGTTGATCTGCCACTTGGCCTGGCACTGCGCGTTGGAGAGCGGGCTGCTCACCTCGTGCGTCAGGGTGTGCCCGACGACGGCCGGTACCGCGAGGGTGTGCGGTACGGCGGCGGGGGCGGCGTTCGCGAGTGCGGTGACCGCGAGCGCGGCCACGGACGTGGCAGCCGCGACGCCCCGCCCGGTACGGGCTATGTGCATGGATCCCCCTGTGGTTCGGAGTCTCACGAAGTGATCTCGACGTGGTCATCGCGCATCACACCGGACAGGTCATGCACAGATCAAGTACGTTGAACCGACGATGCCGAACCCTTTACCGTGCGTTGTCCCGCCATTAACGTCGCGCTGTCGAGAACAAAGCCGGAACCCCGGTCGCGGTCTTTCCGTCTTCCCTCGTTGAACAGGACCCCAGCTCCCACAACCTCTACCAATCGGCCGGAACTTGAGACACACACCACTGAGACCCTGGGCCGTGGCGGCTGCTGCCACGGCCTTCGCGTTCCTCGTCGTACTGGAGATCGCCGCACGTCACTACGGTCTGCCGGGGCCGATCACCAACCAGGCACGAGAGGTGGTGTGCGCCCCCAAGTCCGGCTTCCTGCTCTACGCCGGCCTGGCGTTGACGATGGTGGTGCTCACCTGGCGGCAACGGCTCGTCGCCCTCGCCGCCGCGGTCGGCATCGACCTCGCCTTCGCGGCGGTCCGGTGGGCGTCAGGTGTGGAGGTGACCCGCGGCCAGCCGTTCGGCAACGGCGCGCTCTGGGTGCTGCTCGGCTGCGCGGTCGTCGCCGTGACCCGGCGCACCGGCCCGGAACGCGTGCTGCTGCTGAAGGGCGTCGGGCTGGGCCTGCTGCTGGTGACCGGCCGCAAGACCGGCGACACCTGGCTGCTCATCACCTCGAAGACCCGCCCGACGGTGCTCGATCCGTACGTGGCCACCGCCGACCACGCCCTGGGCAACCCGTCGTGGCTGGTCGGGCGGATCGTCACGGCCACCGGCCCGATCGGCTTCAACCTCCTCGACATCGTCTACGGCCAGCTCGCCGTCGCCGCGGTCGCCGTCGCGCTGTACCAGCTGCGCGGCGTGGCGGCCGAGCGCCGCTTCCCGCGCCACCACCTGGTGCGCACCTTCCTGGTCATCGGCCTGCTCGGACCGGCCGTCTACATGATCTTCCCGGTGGTCGGACCGGTCTTCGCCTACGGCACCGGCGCCGATCACTGGGCAGCGGTCAGCCTCTGGCCCGAGCACGCGCCGCACGGCGGACACTGGCCGGTGGCCGACCTCTGGCCGCGCACGACGCCGCCGGTCACCGCCCCGCACCACGTCCGGTACGACGGGTTCACCCCGCGCAACTGCATGCCCAGCCTGCACACGGCGTGGGCCACCACGATCTTCGTGCACTCCCGCAGGGGTCCCCGGGCGCTGCGCTGGGCGGGCGCGTTCTGGCTGGTCGCCACGCTCACCGCGACGCTGGGCTTCGGCTACCACTACGGCGCGGACCTCCTCGCCGGCGCGGTGTTCGCACTCACGGTCGAGGCGGGCCTGTGCGCGCACGACCGCGGCTGGGACCGCTCCGGGATCCGGCTGGTCGCCCACGGTACGGCGGTCTTCGCCGCGCTCCTGCTGTCCTACCGCTGGCTGCCGCTGGAGATGGCCACGCGCCCCTGGGTGTCAGGACCTCTGCTCGTCCTGGCGACGGCCTCGGTGATCCACCACTACGTACGGACCGCCACCCGCTGGGAACCGCACACCGCCCCGACGACCCGGCACCCGGCACCACAGGCCGAACTGGTCTGAGACGGCCGACGCGGCCGGGTCGCCTCCGCCGCCGGCACCGGGCACGGGCGGCCGAGACACGCCGCCGACGCACGAGCAGGCCAGCCGGACTGGTCCGAGGCGGCCGACGCAGGGCGTGGCCGCCTCCGGCACCGGCACCGGGCGGGCGGCGCATGTGCGGGCGAGCCGTCTCGGGGTCGTCCAGATCGGCCTCGGCCATGGCCGCTCGCGGGCATCAGCGCGGGCCCCGGGGGAACTCGGCGGGCAGCAGGGGCCGCCGAGGCGGTTTCTCCGGTGAGCGGAGGCAGGTGATGGCCAGGTCGAGCGGTGCCCGGGAGGCGGTGGCCAGGGCGCTGGACGCGCTCGACGCGGGCGCCTATCTGGCGGACGAGCAGGGTTCGATCGTCGCCGTCAACACGCGCGGCGAAGAGCTCCTGGCCCGGCCCGCCGCGGAGCTGGTCGGCCAGGACGCCCACGACCTGCTGCACCGCAACAGCTGCGGGGAACCCGTGCCGAGAACCCAGTGCCGGATCCGGGCCGGCATCCTCGCCGGCCACACGCAGCAGGGCGGCGACGAGTGGCTGGAGCGCGGCGACGGGACGCTGCTGCCGGTGGAGTGGCTGACCACCCCCTGTGACATCGGCATCAGCCCCTCGGCCACGCTCGTCCTCTTCCACCCCTCCGGCCGCTGCGGGCGTCCCGCCCAGCGGTCGCCGGCGGGCGGGCGGCTCTCCGAACTGGAACGGCTCGCGCTGCTCGCCGAGACGACGACCCTGCTCACCTCCACCCTGGACATCCACGAGGCGCTGCGCCGCCTGATCCACCTGGTGCTGCCCCGTCTCGCCGACTGGGCCGTCATCGACCTGATCCACGAGCAGGGCGAGGTGTGGCGCTTCGCCGTCGCCCACGCCGAGGGCGGCACCGTCATGTTCCGGGAGGACCTCCAGGGACCCATGCCGCCGGTGCCGCAGGAGTCGCCGATGCCGCTGTCCCGCGCGCTGCGCGGCGTCGCGTCCTCCCTCGCCGGTCCGGAGACCTACCAGGGCCCGCCCGACTCCGGCATCGCGGTGGAGCAGCGGCACCTGTTCGACGTGACCGGTATGCACGCGGCGGTCGTGGTCCCGCTGCGCAGCGTGCACGAGGTGCTGGGCGCCCTCACCCTCGGCCGCGCCGACCAGCCGGAGCGGTTCACCGCGAGCGAGGTCGCCCTGCTGGAGGACATCGCCCGCCGGGCCAGCCTCGCCCTGGAGAACGCCCGCCTCTACCAGCGTCAGCGCAAGGTCGCCGAGACCATGCAGCGCCACCTGCTGCCGAAGCTCCCGCACACTCCGGGCCGCGGCATGACCGCCCGCTACCTGCCCGCGCCGGACGCCTCCGAGGTCGGCGGTGACTGGTACGACGCGTTCACCCTGAGCGACGGCGCCACCGCGCTCGCCATCGGCGACGTCGTCGGCCACGACCTGGACGCGGCGGCCGGCATGGCGCAGTTGCGCAACATGCTCCGCGCGTACGCCCTGTCCCAGCAGAAGCCGCCCAGCAAGATCGTGGAGTGGCTCGACCAGGCGACGGGGGACATCGCGGAGGTCTCCATCGCCACGCTGGTCTTCGCCCGGATGACGGAGGACGGCGCCGGCCGGTGCGAGCTGTCCTGGACCAACGCCGGGCATCCGCCCCCGCTGCTGGTCACCCGCGAGGGCGTGGCCCGGTACCTGACCGACGGCCACGGCATCCTGCTGGGGGTCATGCCCGGCCAGGTCCGCCCCGACGCGACGGTGGAGATACCGCCCGGCGCGACCCTGCTCCTCTACACCGACGGCCTCGTGGAGTCCCCCCGGCACGGCCTGGACGAGGGCATGAACCGGCTGCGCCGCCATGCCGCGTCGCTGGCCCAGCGCCCCCTTGAGTCCTTCACGGACCAGCTGCTGGCCCGCGCCCGGCCACGGGACAACGACGACGACGTGGCTCTGCTGGTGGTACGGCACACGCCCCGGTAGCGGCCGCCCGGCAGGCGGAACAGCGCGTGGTAGCGTCCGTATACAAGGTGTATGCGAGCGCTGGGGGCTGCCGTGACGTCCGGTCGGGAGAAGGCGTACGCGTTTCTCAGGGACACGGTGCTGACGGATCCCGGCATGCAGGGCGCCTACCTGTCGGAGCAGGAGCTCGCCGACCGGGTCGGCGTCTCCCGCACCCCCGTCCGGGAAGCGCTGCTGCAGCTCGCCGCCGAGGACCTGGTCGAGCTGGTGCCCAAGCGGGGCGCCCGGGTCTCTCCGCTGACGGGACGGGAGATCCGCGAGCTCATGGAGGTGCGGGGCGTCGTCGAGCGGTACGCCGCCCAGCAGCTCGTCGCCTCCGGTGAGGTCCCGGTGGGAGAGCTGCGGTCCCTGCTGGCCCGCCAGCGCGAGCTCACCGGCGCCGACCGGGCCCGGGAGTTCATCGCCGTGGACCACCGCTTCCACTCGGCCCTGGTGTCCGCCGTCGGCAACGCCCTCCTCGACCGGCACTACGAGGGCCTGCGCAGCCGCCAGGTCCGCGCCGGGGTGGTCGCCCTCTTCAACCGGCAGGGCCGCCAGGAGGCGGTGCTCAAGGAGCACGAGGCCATCCTGGACGCCCTGACCGCCGGCGACGCCCGGGCCGCCTGTGCCGCCATCGACCACCATCTGGAGTCGACGCTCCAGGTGCTGCTCGCGGGTTAGACCGCCGGGTAGGTGATCACCAGCATGGTGACGCCGTCCGGGGAGGTCCAGGGGCCGTGCGGCATGCCGGGCGGGCGGCAGGCGTACATGCCGGCGGTGAAGGTCCGGTCGAGGGTCAGGTCGTGCAGGGCGCCCTCGACCAGGTAGACCTCCTCCCAGAAGTCGTGGCGCGTCACGCCGTCCGCCGAGGTGTCGGTGCCCGGCGCCCAGCGGACCAGCGCGGTACGGGAGCCGTGCCCGGGGTCGTCGGCCAGGACGCGCTCCTCGACCCCCGGCCCTGCCCCGGGCGGGGTCCGCCACGGTCCGTCGGGAACATGGAACTCCAGCTCGGGCTTGCCCACCGCCCCACCTCCGGTCTCGATCGGGGACATCGACCTTTGCGCATACTTCTTGTATACAGGTCGTATGCGCAAGCCCTTCGGCGAATCGCGCGGGATCACCGCCCCGAGGCCTGCCGTCCGGCCCCTCCCCGGGAGTGCTCCATGGCCGTGCTGACCTTCGAACCGCCCGACGGATCGAGGCGCGAGGTCGACGTCGTCCAGGTCCTCGACGCCGGGTACGCGGGACGCAGCCAGGAGGACGTCGCCGCACACGTCGCCGAGCCGGCCGAGCAGGGCGTGCCCGGCCCCGCCGTGACGCCGGCCCTCTACCCCACAGCCCCCTGCCTCGCCCAGCAGACCGACCGCGTCCACGCGCAGCGCGAGCGCACCTCCGGCGAGGCGGAGTGGGCGCTGGTCGTGGCACCGGTCCCCGCCGGCCCCCGTCGGCTGACGGCGCCGTGCCGGTTCACAGCGGTGCGCCGAGCCACTGCTCGGTCCAGATGACCTTGCCGGCGGCGGTGTAGCGGGTCCCCCAGCGGTCGGCGAACTGGGCCACCAGGAACAGTCCGCGGCCGCCCTCGTCCATGGTGGTGGCCCGGCGCAGGTGCGGGGAGACGGTGGAGCCGTCGGAGACCTCGCAGATGAGGCTGCGGTCGTGGATCAGGCGTACCCCGACGGGGCCCGTCGCGTGCCGGATGGCGTTGGTGACCAGCTCGCTCAGGATCAGCTCCAGGGTGAACGCCTCCTCCTTCAGACCCCAGTCCCGCAGCAGCCCGGTGGCCGCGGCCCGGACACCGGCCACGGCCGAGGGATCGGAGGGCACGGTCCAGGACGCGGTGTGCCGGTCGTCCAGGGTCCGCGTGCGGGCGACGATCAGGGCCACGTCGTCCCGGGACGCCCCGGGCACCATGGCGTCCATGGCCGCCTGGCACATCTGGTCCGGCGTGCGCCCCGCCACCGCGAGGGCCCGGCGCAGGCGCTCGATGCCCTCGTCGATGTCCTCGCGCCGGTCCTCGATCAGGCCGTCGGTGTAGAGCACGATGCCGCTGCCCTCGGCCAGCACCACCTCGCTCGTCTCGTACGGCATCCCGCCCAGCCCCAGCGGCGGACCGGCCGGCACGCCGGGCAGCCGGGCGTCGCCGTCCGGCGGCACGATGATGGGTTCCAGGTGGCCCGCCCTGGCCATGGTGCACACGCGTGAGACCGGATCGTAGATCGCGTACAGGCAGGTGGCGCCCGTGAGCGTGCGGGTGCCGGTGCCGGTGCCGCTGTCCCGGTCCTGGTCGATGCGGGTCACCAACTCGTCCAGATGCCACAGGAGTTCGTCGGGCGGCAGATCGAGCGTCGAGAAGTTGTGTACGGCGGTGCGCAGTTGGCCCATGGTGGCGGCGGCGTGCAGACCGTGTCCCACGACGTCGCCCACCACGATGGCGACGCGCGCTCCGGGCAGCGGGATCACGTCGAACCAGTCGCCGCCGACGCCGCCGAGCCCCGCCCCCGCCGGAACGTAGCGGTGCGCCACGTCGACAGCGTTCTGCTCCGGCAGCGCGTGCGGCAGCAGGCTTCGCTGGAGCGTGACCGCCATGGCGCGCTCGCGCGTGAAGCGGCGCGCGTTGTCGATGCTGGTCGCCGCGCGGGCGACCAGCTCCTCCGCGACCGAGAGGTCCTCCGCGGTGAAGGGGGTCGGCTCCTTGGAGCGCCAGAAGGTCGCCACGCCGAGGATCGCGCCGCGGGCCCGCAGCGGAGCGGCGATCATGGAGTGGATGCCGTAGGCCACCAGTTGCCGGGCCCGGTCGGGGTCCTGGCCCTGCCAGCCGGAGAAGGCCGCCATGTCGGCCTCCAGCACCATCCGCCCGGAACCGAAGCCCTCGGCCTGCGGGGTGAAGGGGTCGAAGTGGATGAGCTCACCGGCCGGGTAGAGCGGAACGCCCTCCCGGATGCCGTGCAGGGCGATCCGGCGCAGCCGGGCCGCGGCCCCCTCGTCCGGTTCCTCGCCGCCGAGCACGGCGTCGGCCAGGTCGACGGTGACGTAGTCGGCGAACCTGGGCACGGCGAACCGGGCCAGTTCCTCGGCGGTGCGTGTCACGTCGAGGGTGGTGCCGATGCGCAGTCCGGCGTCGTACAGCAGCCTGAGCCGTTCCTGGACCACCTGGATCCGGCCGGTCAGCGCGGTGAGTTCGGTGGTGTCCCGCAGGGTGGCGACCGAGCCTCCCGGGCCGGGCGGCCCGTCCATGGGGCACTGGCTGACGGCCAGCAGCCGGTCGCCGACCTGGATCACCTCGTCCGTGGCCGCCCGGCCCGACGCGAGGAGTTCCTCGGCCCTCGGGTCCAGGCGCAGCTCCGTGACGGGCCGGCCCTCCACGTCCGCCCCGAGACCCAGCAGGCGCCGTGCCTCGTCGTTGGCCAGGAGCAGCCGGCCCCCCGGATCGACGATCAGGACACCTTCGCGCACCGAGTGCAGAACGGCGTCGTGATGCTCGTACATGCGCGTGATCTGCACCGGCCCCAGCCCGCGCGTCTGCCGGTTCAGCCGTCTGCCGACGAGTGCCGTGCCGCCGGTGGCGGCCGCGAGCGCCAGCCCGGTGCCCCCCAGGAAGAGCGGCACCTGCCGGGCGGCCGCCAGGCTCACCTGGTGGACGGTGATGCCCGCGGAGACCAGCCCGACGACCTTGCCCCCGGCCGTGGTCACGGGCACGACGGTCCGGACGGAGGGGCCCAGGGTCCCGGTCGTCGTCTCGGTGACGGTGCCGCCGCGCTGCGCCCCCGCGATGCTGCCGATGTAGTGACGGCCGATCTGGGCGGAGTTCGGATGGGTGTAGCGGAGGCCCGTGGGGCTCATCACGACGACGAAGTCCACGTGGGAGCGTTGCCGGGTCTCCTCGGCCAGCTGCTGGAGCACGGCGCTCGGACGGGCACCGGCCAGTGCCTGCCGCACGGTGGGATCGGAGGCGACGGCGGCGGCCACGGCCTGCGTGTGGTTCCGGGCGTCCCGCTCGGCGTCGGCCCGCGACTGCAGGAGAAGAGCGGCGACCGCCGTCGCCGCGAGCACCAGGACGACTCCGACCTGCAGAAGGAACATCTGGCCGGCAACGCTGCGTATCCCGTACCGGGACCGCGCCTGCCGGGGTATGTGATGCATACGGATCATATAACACCAAAACCGGACATCTTCATCACCCCTTGGAGCAGCCCGAAGCGGCCCCAGGCACCTCCGCCCGCGGCCGGCGGCGCGCTCCGCGTCCGGTCACGCACGACACGTGAGCGCGCCCGCCGGTCCGGCCGCGGGGCAGGTGCCGCCCTCTCCCGGGCCCGTCAGCCCTCCCGTTCGATCCACTCGCTGCCGCCCAGCGGGTAGTCGTAGCCCGGGCGGTCCACGTCGGCGCTGGTGCGGAACGCGGTGCCGGCGTTGTCGACGCGGACCGTGCCGCGGCGGCTCCCGCTGGACCAGTCCAGGGTCAGATCCCAGCGGACGTCGTGCGCCTTGGTGCGGGCGAAGACGTAGAAGACCTCCGGGTCGGACTCGCTGACCTTGTACGGGAAGTCGCGCTGCCCGTTCTGGACGGTGACCGTGGGGCTGCCGTTGTCGAGGTCGATGCCGAACGACTTGGTCCCGACGCCACCGCCGCAGCCGACGCCCATCGAGTAGTCGTTCCAGGCGAGCGGCGCGCCCTTGCTGAGGACACGCACGTGCAGCGCCTCCAGGACGACGGTCTCCTCGCCGGTGCCCTGGACGGTGAGGGCGATCTCCTGTTCGCCCGAGGACACCGCCCCGTACGCCGCGGCCCAGCGCGGGGCGTCCTGCTCGCTCGCCGGCGGGCCGACCTGCGCCGGTTCGCTGTCGACGAGGAAGTGCTGGCTGCACGGGTCGTCGTAGACGTAGGGCCGGGTGTGGACGGTCAGCGGGACGGCGGCGCCGGTGGTGGCGCTGCCGTCGCCCTGGGCGCCGCCCGCCTGCTCGCTGTCGTCCTGCGCGCTTCCCGACCCGGCCGACGCGGACTCGGTGGGTGCGGCGGAGGCCGACGCGGACTGCCGGTGTCCCGTCGCCCGCGGGGACGGGGCGGCGGACGTCTGCCGGGCGCCCGCCGCGCCGGTGGTCGTGGCCGTACCGACGTCACCGACCGCCCGCTGGTCACCGGCGTCGCCGAACGGCAGCCCCACGGCGAGCACGGCGGCCCCGAGCACGGCGGCCGCGGCGGCGGAGGCGATCAGCACGGTACGACGCCGACGCGGCCGTGCCACGGGCTCGCGCGGCACGTCGAGGACGACGGGCTCATCGCCCTCGCCGTCGGTCTCGCCACCGAGCCCGCCGTCGCCGTCGTCCCGCTCCTTCGGTGCCGACGGTCCCGGATCCGCCGCGGCGACGGTGTCCGCCGTTCCGGTCTCCCCCCGGCTCCCTCGTGCGGCGTCCGCCAGGATCCAGCGCCGGTGCAGCTCCACGAGCTCCTGCGGCGTCGCCCTGCAGACCCGCGCGAGGCGCTCCACCGGTGCGTACTCGACGGGCACCGCGGTGCCGTTGCAGTAGCGGTGCAGCGTCGACGTACTCATGTGCAGCCGCTTGGCAAGCGCCCCGTAGCTGAGTCCCGAGCGGTCCTTGAGCTCCCGCAGCAGCAGCGCGAACGCCTCCGTCGCGTCGGCCTCTGTTGCCCCTGACACCCGTGCCCCCATCCCCTCGCATTCCAGTCCCGCGTTCCAGGGCCCCCGCGTTCTCCCCGTACAGAGCGTGTTCCGGCGTTCCGGTGTCCCCAACTGCCCGCTGTGCCTGGCGGTTGGGACAGATCGCCTCGCAGGCTTCGGTCATCCAATCACCACCGCCACCCGAACACCGAAGGGGCACAGCCACATGTCCGTCCTCCGCACCTCCCGCACCCGTCTCGCCGGCGCCGCCACCACCGTCGTACTCGCCGCGCTGTCCCTGACCGCGTGCGACGACGGCACGGGCGTCCACGCCGAGAGCGTCGCGGCGGCCGGCGCTACTGGGCGAGGGCTCCTTCCCGGCACGGGGCGGGGCTGACGCTGAGGTCGCCGGCGAAGGGGCGGTCCAGGACGAAGACCAGGAGCAGGCTGAACTCGACGAGCCCGGCGACCGAGGCGACGAGGAGGATCTGGACTCTCAGCTTGCGCATGCCGCAGAGGAACGTGAGCGGGACCAGGACGACGGCGCCGCCGATGGCCAACACCAGGAGCAGCACCGGGAGTTCCCGGCCTGCCATGGTGATGCGGGCGCGCCGCTGGGAGGCGGCGTCGTCGAGACGGCCGACGGTCTGCTCGCAGAAGACCTGCTCCCGCTCGGTTTTCGGGTGGTACGTCTGCAGGACGTCGAAGGCGGCGCGGAGACGGGTCTCCGTGGCCCCGGCAACTGTGGCCATACGGGAACAAGTTCACGCCACCGAGTGAGAGACCGCCGGTGCGGGAGCGGACAGCCCGTCCGGTGACGCCTCGTGTCCGGAGGGCGGCGGACCGTGGTGTGTGCCTATGGTGGGCCGGTGACGGGTGTCTCCCTGTGGCCGCAGGTGTGCCGCAGGCTCCGGGTGCAGGGGCCGACGGCGGCCCGGATTCTGGTGATCGCGGTGCTGTGCTGGCAGACGGCGCTGTGGGCCGGTGCCGATCAGCCACCGGTGTTCGCCGCCATCGTGCCGGTGCTGTGCCTGCGCGGCGACTCCGCCTCCTCCCTCGCGGCACTGCTGCTGCGGATCCTCGGGGTGATGGCCGGAGTGGCGCTGGGCGTCACGGTGGTCACGCTCTTCCGGCCGAGCACCCTCGTCCTCGCCGTGGTGACGGGGCTGGCCCTGCTCTGCGGGACCGTCATCAGTTCCGGGACGGCACTGAACGTGCAGGTCGCGGTGAGCTCGCTGCTGGTCTTCGCCAATCCGTCGCCGGACGCGTACGGCTTCGCCCGGCTGTGGGAGAACGCGCTGGGCGGCGCGGTCACCGCCGTCCTCGCCCCGCTGCTCTGGCCGCGGGACCCGCGCAGGGAGGCAGAGGCACTGGCGCGGGAGTGCGCGGCCGGCCTCGCGGAGGGCCTGGTCCGCACCACGGAGGCGATCGGGGTGCCGGACGCGGCGCGCCCGAACCGGGTGGCGGCGCTGGCCCGGGCGGACCGGCTGCGCCGCTGCGGGGCGCTGGCCCGGGAGGCGGAGCAGGCCATGCGGTTCAATCCGCTGCGGCGCCGCCATCGCGGCCAGGTGACCGACCTGGCCGCCCGGATCGGCCACGCCGTCCAGGCGGTGCCCCAGCTCCTGACCCTGGCGGCCGAGGCCGAGTTCTTCACCGTCCGCGACGGGGCCACCCCGGCGCTCTCCCGGGCCCGGACCTCTCTCCTCCCGGTCGCCGAGGCCACCGGACGCGCCCTGGCGGCGGTCCTCGCGGGGCGGGACCCGCGCGCGGACACGGACGCCGCGCGCGCCGGACTGGCCCGGTACGCCGAGGAGGACACAGCACCCATGCCGGTGGTGCTGCGCAGGCCGTTCACCAGGATCCTCGACCTCTGCGACGGTTCCCGGAGCTGAGCGGACGCCGGTGCGCCGGTGCCCCGCACCATCGTTTACCCTTCGTTCACTTCGCTCGTCTTCGTTCCGGGGGGATCGACACCGTGCGTCTGCGGCGGCAACCTCTCGGTCACCCTCACCCTGAAGCGCAAGACCAAGCTCACGGCCAAGTTCGCGGGCGACGCGCGGTACGCGCCGCGGACGACGGCCAGCACGGCCGGCGCCCGTGTGAAGGTCTCCACGGCCCTCGCCGGCCAGTACAGGAACAAGTACGCGTGGAGCCGCACGTACTACTACTTCAAGCAGTCCAAGGACCCGGTCGTCACCACCACGATGACGGCGTACCCGGGCCGCAAGCAGTTGCTGCAGATCCAGATCCACGCCGACGGCGTCTGGCAGACCACGGCCAAGGAGTACTTCAAGCTCGACTCCTCGGGCAGGTCCGTCGTCACGCTCACGGGCACGCCGCCCACCGGCTACCGGTTCCGGGTCCGCGACTCCTACGTCAGCGGCTCGGGCGACAGCGTGAACACGACGACGTACGGCGCCTGGAAGTACTTCACCTTCACGAAGTGAGGCCGCGCGTCACGCTCACCAATAGTGGCGTCGGCCGGCGACGGCGTGCCCCATGGATCCCAGGATCCAGAAAACGGCTCCGATCACGAGCAGAATGATGCCGATGGTCCACAGGATCGATATGCCCGTGACGAACCCGACGATGAGCAGGATGATGCCGAGGGCGATCATGACCGTACCTCCTACCAGGTCCCATGACTCCTCTTCGGTTGCCGTGTTCCCCGAAGCGGTGGAGTCATGCCGGACCCGCCGGCACGGCGGCGGTCACCCGTTCACCCGCCGCTGATGGCCGCTGGGGGTGGGGGGCGCCACGATGGCGCAGAGGGCTGTGCCCCTACCAGGGCCGGGCACGCCGCGTCTCTCCCCCGGAGGCCACAGTGGGACACGCTGTCGGTGATGTGCTGGGCCTGGCCGCGGGCGTCGCGGTCAGCCCGCTGCCGATCGTGGCGATCATCCTCATCCTGGCCACCCCGCGGGGCCGCCTCAACGGACCGCTGTTCGCCCTCGGGTGGGTGCTGGGGCTGGCGGGGCTCGGCGCGATCATGCTGGCCGTGGGCGGAGCGGGCGGCGCCTCGGTCCACAAGCACCCCGCCACCTGGGTCGGCGTCCTCAAACTCGCGCTGGGCGCGCTCCTCGCCCTCTTCGGCGCCCGCCAGTGGCGGCGCCGCCCCAGGGACGCCTCCCAGGCACAGCTCCCGAAGTGGATGGCGGCGATCGACCGCTTCACCCCTGGCAAGATCCTCGGCCTGGGGCTGCTGCTCTCCGCGGGCAATCTCAAGAACGCGCCCCTGACCATCGCCGCGGCCGCCTCGATCAGCTCCGCCGGGATCTCCGTGCCGCAGCAGATCGGCACACTCGCGATCTTCGTCGCCATCGCGTCCGTCGGAGTGCTCGCACCCCTCGCCGTCTACCTGGTCATGGGCGAACGCGCCAAGACCATCCTCGCCGACTGGCGGGAGTGGGCGGCCCGGCACAATGTCGCCGTCATGGCCGCCCTGTTCCTCGTGCTCGGCCTCAAGCTCCTCGGGGACGGCATCAGCATCCTCACCTGAGACAGCCGGCCGGCGCGCTAACCGCCGTTCTGCTCGACCTGCAGATGGATCGGCCCGCGCAGCACGGGGCTGCGCCGGTACGGGGGCGGGTCGGCGACCAGCCTGGGGCCGTCCAGGCGGCGGGCCAGCTCGCCGAGCGCGATCTGGGCCTCCCGTCGGGCCAGCGGGCCGCCGAAGCACAGGTGGATGCCGCTGCCGAAGCCGAGGTGCTGGTTGTCCCGCCGGTCCGGGTCGAAGCGGTCGGGGTCGTGGAACCGCTCCGGATCGCGGCTGCCCGAGGCCAGCATCAGCATGATCTGCGAGCCCTTGGGGATGACGGTGTCCGCGACGGTGATGTCGCTGTACGCCGCCCGCCAGGGAATGATGTGCACGGGGGGCTCGTAGCGCAGCAGTTCCTCGACCAGCGGCACCACCAGGTCCGGTTCGTCGCGCAGACGTCGCAGCACCTCCGGGTGGCGCAGCAGCGTCAGCATGCCGTTGGCGATGAGGTTGACGGTGGTCTCGTGGCCGGCGATCAGCAGCAGGACGGCGGTGCTGATGATCTCCTCGTCGGTCATCCGCCCGTCCGGCCCGTCGTCGTCGGCCAGCCGCGACAGCAGGTCGTCGCTCGGGTGCCCGTGGCGTCGCTCCACCAGTCCGCCGAGGTACTCGCGCAGGTCGTGGCGGGCCCGCACGCCGTCGTCGAGTTGCTCCTTGGGGTCGGTCCTCGGGTCGTAGTCGATCGAGTTGATGATGTCGTTGACCCACCCCCGGAACCGCGGCTCGTCCTCGCGCGGCACACCGAGCAGGTGGCAGATCACCGTGACGGGGAACGGGTAGGCGAGGTCGTCGACGATGTCGATCCGCTCCTTGTCCGCGAGGTCGTCGATCAGGCCGCCGACGGTGTCGGCCAGGGCGGGTTCCAGGCCGGTCACCAGCCCCGGGGTGTGCGGGGGGCCGAAGTGGCGCATCGCCATCCGCCGCAGCCGGTCGTGCTCGGGCGGGTCCATGTTGATGAACGCCGGCGTGGTCACTCCCTCTCTGGAGGGCATCTGATGCGCCAGATTGCGGACGTCGGAGCTCAGGTGCGGGTTGTGCAGGATGTCCGCGAGCTCGCGGTACGTGCTGATGACGTAGCTGCCGTCCTCCTGCCGGGCCACCGGCGTCCTGCGCAGCTCGGCGTAGAGGGGGTAGGGGTCGGGCCGGGAGGAGTAGTCGAGGATCCGGTGCAGCGTGTCGGGCGTCTCGGTGGTGGTCATCTCGCTGTCCTCTTCCCTCCTACCGGTGGTACTGGTGCGCGGCCGTGACGCGGCGCTCACCCGGGTCGTGACCGGTGACGACCACGGTGGCGCCCTGGGCGAGCAGGGTGGGGCCGGGGAAGTCGACGGGCACCGGTTTCGTGTCGACGGGCTGGTCGGGGGTGGGGCAGGGCGGTGGGAAGGGCGCGGCCGTCTCGATGAGATGCCGGTAGTGGTCCAGCCACTTCGCGTTGTCGAACGTCACCGCCGCGGTGACCCGGCCCTGGTAGCCGTACGCGGCGACGAAGCGGTGGTCGGAGACCGAGCCCTGGGTGACGACCACCTCGTCGGCGAAGGTCGGCACACCGACGGACTTGATGTTCACGCCGAACTGGATCGACCAGAACCGCGGGATGGACAGGTGGGGCCAGCGCTCCGCCTGGCCGTGGACCATGTTGTGGGCCGCGACCTCGGCCTGCTCCACCGCGTTGGCCCAGTGCTCCAGCGAGATCAGCCGGTACTCGTAGACCGGGTTGGGACAGCGCGCCACGTCCCCGGCGACGAAGACGTCGTCGGTGATCAGGCCGTTGAGGTCCATGGCGCGGCAGCCCGTGTCGCAGGCGACGCCCCAGACGCCCGCCGCCAGACCGGAGCCCCGCAGCCATTCGGTGTTGCGGATGCCTCCGAGTGCGACCACGGCCACGTCGGTGTCGAGGGTGCTGCCGTCGTCGAAGTGGGCCCGGCGCAGCCGCCCCTGGGCGTCGCCCTCCAGCCGGGTGACCTTGACCCCGCACCGCAGGTCGACACCGTGGGCGCGCTGCATGTCCGCCGCCACCTCGCCGACCATGGCGCCGAGCGCCCCGACCAGCGGATACGGCGCCAGTTCGGCGACCGTCACCGCGATGTCCCGCTCCCGGCAGATGGAGGCGATCTCGGAGCCGGTGAACCCCGCGCCGATCACCAGCACCCGGGAGGGCCCGGCGGCGAGGGCCCGCTGCAGGCCTTCGGCGTGCTCGCGGGTGCGTACGACGAACACGCCGTCCAGCTCCGCCTCGTCCGCCACGAACCAGGGCCGGGCCCGTACCCCGGTGGCGATCAGCACCCGGTCGAAGGGCACCTCGCGTCCGTCGGCGAGCCGCACGTGGTCGGTGGCCAGGTCCAGCCCGCTCGCGGGCGTGCCCAGCAGCCACTCCGCGTCGATGTCACGCCGGCGCGGCAGCGTGGTGCCGTCCGCGGGCACCCACCCGGTCAGGACCTGCTTGGACAGAGGAGGACGGTCGTAGGGCTCGCCCAGCTCGTCGCCGATCATCGTCAGCGAACCGGTGAAACCCTCCTCGCGCAGCGACTCCGCGGCCCGCAGACCCGCCAGCGAAGCCCCGACGATCACGATGCGGCCGTCACGTCGGAACGCCCGCAGGTTGTCGGCACTGGTCATGACCTCGCCGCCTCCACGGGTGTCCGCCGGCCCTCCAGCCGGTCGACGAGAATCGCCTGGACCGGGCAGGCCGCCGCCGCGCGCAGCACCCGCTCGCGCAGGGCGTCATCGGGACCCGGGTCGTACATCAGCGCTTCCTCGCCGTGCATCCGGAACGCCTCCGGAGCCAGGAACGCGCACTGCGCATAGCCTTCACATCGGGAGAGATCAACGACGACTCGCATCCCGGCCTCCACTGGGGCTGCAGGCTGCGGAGCCGTACTGGGAGACGGCGCACCGCGCTCGTCGGGTCTCCGCAGAAGGATTTTTGTGGTCGCGAGAAAGAACGCGGGCAAAGATCAGCCGTCCCGCCAAGTGCGAACGGCGGCGGTGAGACGGCCTACAGATCCTGCGACGTCACCCGATCAGCGTATGCCGCGCCCTCATCGCCCGCACGCCGGGAAGCCGGGTGTCCGGGACCCGGAAACGGCCGCGCCAGGGGCGTCCGGCACCCGCGTCCGGCGGGTGGTCCGGCCTCCTGGGTGGTTCGGTGTCCACAGGAGTGCCGACCGGAACAGGACCGGTGCCGACCGGAACAGGACCGGTGCCGACCGGAACAGGACCCGAGCAGGACCGGAGCAGGAGGTGCCCGATGGCCTCGGACCAGCCCGCCCCCTCCACTCCCGAACCACCGCGGGACCTCTCCGAAGCGGCCTTCCGCGATCTGTACCGCAGGCTGCGGGACCGGGCCCGGGATGGCGGGCCGGGGCGGCGTGGCGCGCTGGAGCGGCTGACGCCGGACCGGGTCGTGGCGGCCGCCGCCGAGGTCGGGTGCGGGCGCACCGTGTCGCTGGCCGCGACCGTCGAGACGCGGAGCGCTCCGGACAGTCCGGAGCCCGCGACCCACCGGATGACCGCTCCCGCGCCCGGCGAGACCGGCGCACCCGGGCTCGTGTTCGCCCGCGACCGGTTCGCCATGAACGTGCACAACGACGTCGACAGCCACCTCGACGCGCTCTGCCACGTGCTCTTCGACGGCGAACTGTACGGCGGCGTCCCGGCGAGCACCCTGACACCCGACGGTGCCGGGGCGCTCTCGCTCGACCTGGTGCGGGACGGAATCGTCGGCCGGGGCGTCCTCCTGGACATCCCGCGCCTGCGCGGGGCGCGGTGGCTGGAGCCCGGCGAGCAGGTGACGGCCGAGGACCTCGGTGCGGCCGAGGCCGCCCAGCGGACCGCGGTCGGGCCGGGCGACCTGCTGTTCGTACGGGTGGGGCACCGGCTGCGGCGCCGGGCCCTCGGGCCCTGGGACGTGACACGGGCCCGCGCGGGCCTGCACCCGACGGCCATGGACTTCCTCGCCGAGCGGGGCGTTTCGGTCCTCGGCTCGGACGGCAACAGCGACGCCGCGCCCAGCGCGGTCGCCGGAGTCGGGTTTCCGGTGCACGTGCTGGCCGTCAACGCCATGGGGCTGCACCTGCTGGACTGGCTGGACTTCGAGGACCTGGTACCGGTCTGCGAGGAGCAGGGGCGCTGGCACTTCCTGTGCGTGATCGCCCCCCTGCGGCTCCCGGCGGCGACCGGCTCCCCGGTGAACCCGATCGCCGTGCTGTGACCGCGCCACGGGGGGGGCGCCCGGGGTGCCGCTCCCCCGTACCGCGCGTACGTTCGAGGAGGGGAGGCCCGCACCGGCCGCGGAGGAAACGAACAGGACGGTGGTTGCCATGGACACCCTGCCCCCGTACGACGTCATCGTGATCGGCACCGGTGCCGGCGGCGGCACCCTGGCGCACCGCCTGGCCCCGTCCGGCAGACGGGTACTCGTCCTCGAACGCGGTGACTACCTGCCACGCGAACGCGACAACTGGGACTCCACGGCCGTGTTCGTGAAGGCCAAGTACCGGGCCCCGGAGTTCTGGCTGGACCGGCACGGCAACGAGTTCCCGCCCGAGGTGAACTACTACGTGGGCGGGAACACCAAGTTCTACGGCGCGGCGCTGTTCCGGCTGCGCCCCGAGGACTTCGGCGAACTGCGCCACCACGACGGCATCTCCCCGGCCTGGCCCCTCGGTTACGACGAGCTGGAGCCGTACTACACGCAGGCCGAGCACCTCTACCTGGTGCACGGCAGGCACGGCGAGGACCCGCTGGAAGGGCCGTGCAGCGCCCAGTACGCCTACCCCCCGGTCGAACACGAGCCGCGCATCGAGCAGTTGAGCATGGACCTGGAGAAGCAGGGGCTGCACCCCTTCCACCTGCCGATCGGGGTCAACCTCACCCAGGACGAGGACGGCCGGGCCACCCACTCCAGCGTCTGCATCCGCTGCAACCGCGTGGACGGCTTCCCCTGTCTGGTGCGCGCCAAGTCGGACGCCCAGGTCATCTGTGTGGAGCCGGCCCTTGAGCACCCGAACGTGGACCTGGTCACCAACGCCCGGGTGACCCGCCTGGAGACCGACGCCGGCGGACGCACCGTCACCTCCGTCGTCGCCGAGCTGCCGGGCGAGCGGGAGGCCCGGTTCTCGGCCGACGTCGTCGTCGTGGCCTGCGGGGCCGTCAACTCGGCGGCGCTGCTGCTGGCTTCGGCGAACGACCGGCATCCACGCGGTCTCGCGAACAGCTCGGACGTGGTCGGGCGGCACTACATGCGCCACAACAACCTGGCGCTGATGGCCATCTCCAAGGAGCCCAACGACACCCAGTTCCAGAAGACCCTCGCCCTGCACGACTGGTACCTGGGCGCGGACGACTGGGAGTACCCGCTCGGCGGGATCCAGATGCTCGGCAAGTCGGACGCCGAGCAGATCCACGGCGAGGCCCCGCGCTGGGCCGGGGCGGTCGCGCCGGACATGCCGTTCGAGGTGCTGGCCCATCACGCCGTCGACTTCTGGCTGTGCGGGGAGGACCTGCCGCAGCCGGACAACCGGGTGACCCTGGAGGAGGACGGCCGGATCCGGCTCACCCTCGACGAGGGCAACAACATCGCCGGTCTCCAGCGCCTGCGCCACAAACTCCAGCACATACTCGGCCATCTGGGCATGCACGAGCACCGTCTGCTGTCCCACAGCATCTACCTGCACAAGGGCATGCCGATCGGTGCCACCGCCCACCAGGCCGGCACGGTGCGGTTCGGCACCGACCCGGCGTCCTCGGCCCTGGACGTCAACTGCAAGGCGCACGACCTGGACAACCTCTACGTCGTCGACACCAGCTTCTTCCCGAGCATCGGCGCGGTGAACCCGTCCCTGACGGCCATCGCGAACGCCCTGCGTGTCGGTGACCACCTGCTGGAGCGACTGGGCTGAGCCCGCGCGGGCACCCGGCCCCCGACCGGGCGAAGATCCTGCGCCGGGCAGCGCAACGCCGTCCGCCGGGACGTGCCGCCGCTCCCCGCCGGTGCTTGTCTGATGCCCGGACCTCCGGGCGACGGGCCCGGTGGAGCGGGCCGGCAGTGGAGGAGCAGGACATCGTGAGTTCCACCGAGGGCGCACCCCGGGACGTGATCCCCGCGCATCTGCTGAAGGGCCAGAAGGCACTGGTCACCGGCGCGAACTCCGGTATCGGCAAGGCGACGGCCATCGCCCTGGGCCGGGCCGGGGCCGATGTCGTGGTCAACTACGTGGCCGGCGGCGACGAGGCCGAGAAGGTGGTCGCGGAGATCACCGGCTTCGGGGTGAAGGCGGCCGCCCACGAGGCGGACGTCTCCGACGAGCAGCAGGTCGTCGCCATGATGGACCGGATGGTCCAGGAGTTCGGCACGATCGACATCCTGGTCGCCAACGCCGGACTCCAGCGCGACGCGCCGTTCACCGAGATGACCCTCGCCCAGTGGCAGAAGGTCCTGGACGTCAACCTCACCGGGCAGTTCCTGTGCGCCCGCGAGGCGACCAAGGAGTTCCTGCGGCGCGGTGTCGTGCCCGAGGTGTCGCGCGCGGCCGGGAAGATCATCTGCATGAGCTCGGTGCACCAGATCATCCCGTGGGCCGGGCACGTCAACTACGCCTCCTCCAAGGGCGGCGTGCAGATGATGATGGAGACGCTGGCCCAGGAGCTCGCCCCGAAGAAGATCCGCGTCAACGCGATCGCCCCCGGGGCCATCAGGACCCCCATCAACCGCAGCGCCTGGGACACCCCCCAGGCCCAGCAGGACCTGCTGAAGCTGATCCCCTACGACCGGGTCGGCGACCCCGAGGACATCGGCTACGCGGCCGTCGGCCTCGCCTCCGACCTCATGGACTACGTCGTCGGCGCGACTCTCTACGTCGACGGCGGGATGACTCTCTTCCCGGGCTTCGCCACCGGCGGCTGACCGACCCTCGCACCGGTTCCCGGGGAGACACGCATGCACACGACACTCAGCTGGCTCGCGGACGCGCCGCCGCAGACGCTGCCGGCCCGGTCGATGATGGCCTTCACGCTGGCCTCGCACATCATCCTGGTGCCCCTGGGCGTCGCGCTGCCGGTGATCACGCTCGTCATGCACGGCCACGGCCTGCGCCGCGGCGACGCCACCGCCCTGCTGCTCGCCCGGCGGTGGTCGGCCGTCATGGCGGTGCAGTTCGCGATCGGCGTGGTCACCGGCACCGTGCTGTCCTTCGAGTTCGGACTGCTGTGGCCGGGCATGATGGGCCGCTGGGGCGATGTCTTCGGCATCGGCTTCGGCGTCGAGGCGTGGGCGTTCTTCCTGGAGGCCGTGCTCATCGCCATCTACCTCTACGGCTGGCGGAGACTTCCCTCCCGCACCCACTTCCTGCTCGGCCTGCCCCTGCCGCTCGTCGCGCTGCTCGGTGCCTTCGGCATCCTGGCGGCCAACTCGTGGATGAACACCCCGCGCGGCTTCACTCTGGACGCCACCGGCAACCCGGTCGACGTGAAGATCTGGAAGGCCGTCTTCACCCCCATGTTCGGCCCGGAGTACTGGCACTTCGTCTTCGCGATGTTCGTGACCGCGGGCTATGTCGTGGCCGGCGTCTACGCCGTCGGGTGGCTGCGCGGCCGCCGGGACCGCTACCACCGGCTCGGCTTCACGATCCCCTTCACGCTCGCCGCGGTGTGCACGCCGGTGCAGTTCATGCTCGGCGACTCCATCGCCCGGCAGGTCTTCCACAAGCAGCCGGTGAAGTTCGCCGGCATGGAGATCGTCTGGAAGACCGCCACCCACCAGCCGGAGTACCTGTTCGGCCGGCTGCACCCGGACGGCACCATTTCCGGCGGCGTCCGGATCCCGCAGCTCGACTCGATCCTGGCCGGCTTCCGCCCGGACACCCAGGTCACCGGGCTGACCTCGGTCCCGGCGGACGACCGGCCGACGGCCACCCAGGCCACCATCGCCCACTTCGCCTTCGACACCATGGTCGGGATCGGCTCCCTGCTGCTCCTGCTCGCGCTCTGGTACGGCGTCCTGTGGCTCTGGCGCCGCCGGCTGCCCGTCTCCCCGTGGTTCTTCCGCGCCGCGGCGTGCGCGGGCGTGGCCTCCGTGGCCGCCGTCGAATGCGGCTGGATCACCACCGAGGTGGGCCGCCAGCCGTGGATCGTCTACCAGAACATGCGGGTGGCCGAGGCGGTGACGGCGACCCGCTCCACCAGTCTGTGGATCATGTTCGCGCTGGTCGTCGTCGTGTACGTCTTCGTCTTCGGGTCGTTCCTCGTGGTGCTGCTGAAGATGCGCTCCCGCTGGCGGCTAGCCGACGAGCGGGGCGGGCCGCGGCCGCCGGAGGAGACACCCGAGACGGAACTGCCGGAGACGGACACGCCGTACGGGCCGCGCTCCGCCGGGAGCCGGCTGTGATCGCCGGGGTCATCGCCGTCGTCCTGCTCCTGGCGATCGCCGCCTACGCCTGCGGCGGCGGCACCGACTACGGCGCCGGTTTCTGGGACCTGACCGCGGGCGGCGCCGAGCGCGGCAAGCGCCCGCGATGGCTGATCGACCACGCGATGGCGCCCGTCTGGGAGGTCAACAACGTCTGGCTGATCTTCGTGCTGGTGATCATGTGGACGGGTTTCCCGGTCCTCTTCCAGCGGGTCTTCACCACGATGTGGCTGCCCCTGGCGCTGGCCGCCGTGGGCATCGTGCTGCGCGGCGCCGGCTTCGCCCTGCGCAAACCCGTCCGGCGGCTGGCCGGCAGGCGCCTGTACGGGGCGGTCTTCGCCATCTCCTCGCTGCTGACGCCGTTCTTCCTCGGCGCCGCCGCCGGCGGGGTGGCCTCCGGCCGGGTCACCGCCACGACGACGGCGTCCACGGACGCCTGGGCCAACCCCACCTCCCTGCTCTTCGGCCTGCTCGCCATCGCGGCCGCGGCGACGCTCGGCGCGGTCTTCCTCGCCGCGGACGCCCGCCGCTTCGGCGCCCCGGACCTGGACCGCTACTTCCGCCGCAGGGCGCTGGGCGCCCTGGCCGCCGTCGCCGTGCTCGCCGTCGTCACCCTCGTCGTCACCCACTCCGACGCGCCCCACGTCTGGCACGGTCTCACCCACGGCGTCGGGCTCGTCTTCGTCGTCGTGGCGGTGCTGGCCACGCTCGCCACCGCATGGCTGCTGACCCGGCCCTCCGCGGCCTGGTCCCGGGTGACGGCGGTCGGTGTGGTCGCCTCGGCCGTCATCGGCTGGGGCATGGCGCAGCGCCCCTACCTCGTGCCGACCTCGCTGACCGTCGCCGAGGGCGCGGGCGCCCACACCACCCTGCGCTGGCTGGCGCTCGTCACCCTGGTCGCCGTCGTCCTCGTCGTCCCCGCGGTCGTCTTCCTGTACTGGCTGGACACCCACGGCGAACTGGAGGGCCTCACGGACGCTGACCTGCGGCAGGGGCCGTCACCAACGCCTCGATAGGGGCGCGGGGCTGTATCGATATGCGGCTGCCGCCGCGTGGGCGCGACCAGCCACGATGGCGCCGCAACCGAACGACGACAGTGCTCCGCGGTGAGCGCCGGGCCGCCGGTCGGCCGCGGGCCGGTGGGGGCCGGTCGCGCAGTTCCCCGCGCCCCTTTGGGGCGCGTTGATGGGCCGTCGGCCAGATCGCTCGGCATGCTCAGCGCGCGTCCAGTGCCGCGTTCAGGGTGATCGCCGAGTCGATGAGGGCGAGATGGGTGAACGCCTGTGGGAAGTTGCCGAGTTGACGGCCCGTGGGGTCGATCTCCTCGGAGTACAGGCCCAGGTGGTTGGCGTACCCCATCATCTTCTCGAACACGAGCCTGGCCCGGGTCGTCCGGCCCGCGCGCGCCAGGGCGTCGACGTACATGAACGTGCACAGCGAGAAGGTGCCCTCCGAGCCGCGCAGGCCGTCGGGCGAGGCACTGGGGTTGTAGCGGTAGACGAGGCTGTCGCTGACCAGTTCCTCCTCCATGGCGTCCAGGGTCGCCGACCACATCGGATCCCCGGGGGTGACGAAGCCGACCGTCGCCATGCGCAGCAGCGAGGAGTCCAGGACCTCGCTGCCGTAGTGCTGCACGAAGGCCTGCCGTTTCTCGCTCCAGCCCTTGGCCATGACCTGCTCGTAGGCGGCGTCCCGTTCGGCCTGCCAGCGGCCGGGCGAGGACGGCCACCCCGTCGCCTCGGCGAGGCGCAGCGCCCGGTCGAACGCCACCCAGGACATCACCCGGCCGTACGTGAAGTCCTGGCGGCCGCCGCGGGTCTCCCAGATCCCCTCCTCGGCCTGGTCCCAGTGGTCGGCCAGCCACTCCAGGTCCGTGCGCAGCGAGGTCCAGCCGCCGTGCCCGAGCGTGAAGCCGTGCCGGTGCGCGAAGTAGATGCTGTCCAGCGCCTCGCCGTAGATGTCCAGCTGGAGCTGGGTGGCGGCGCCGTTGCCGATCCGGACCGGGGCGGAACCCTCGTACCCCTCCCAGTGGTCGAGGATCTGCTCGGTCAGGTCGGAGGAGCCGTCGACCTTGTACATGATGTTGAGCGGGCCCGTGTCCCCGTGCCGGCCGGCCCGCTCCTTGACCCGGTCGCCCAGCCAGATGATGAACGCCCTGGCCTCCTCCGTGAAACCCAGCCCCAGCAGGGCGTACACGGAGAACGAGGCGTCCCGGATCCAGGTGAAGCGGTAGTCCCAGTTGCGTTCGCCGCCCAGCTGCTCCGGGAGCGCCGCCGTGGGTGCGGCGACCACGGCACCGCTGGGGGCGAAGGTCATGAGCTTCAGCGTGATCGCGGACCGCTCCACCACCTCGCGCCAGCGCCCGGTGTAGCGCGACTGCGCCAGCCAGGTCCGCCAGAACGCCGCCGTCTCCTCGAAGAGCTGTTCGTGTTCCTCCCGGCGGATCTCCCTCGGCGGCCCGTCGGCCCCCATCTCCAGGATCAGCCCGCGCTGTTCACCCGCCGCCAGGGTCAGCGAGACCTGCAGGTCGGCGTCCCGGTGCGTCAGGATGTCCGTGAGCCGCTCGTCCTCCGGCTCCCGGATGGGATGCACGGTGAGCTGCGTGCCGTCCTCCGCGGCGAAGACCGCTCCGTGCGGGGTGATGTGCACCTCGTGTTTCATGAGCCCGTAGTCGAACCGCGGGGCGACCTCCACGTCGAAGGTCATGGTGCCGCGCACACAGCGGACCAGGCGGACCAGCCGGTGCCGGTCCGTGGCCGTCGTCCCCGTGACCGGCATGAAGTCGACCACCTCGCCGGCGCCCGCCTCGGTCATGAACCGGGTCACCAGGATCGCGGTGTCGGGCAGGTACAGCTGCTTGGTCGAATGGGTCGGGTGGGCCGGCCGGACCGTGCAGTTTCCGCCGTTCCCCTTGTCCAGCAGTGCCCCGAACACACTCGGCGAGTCGAACCTCGGGGAACAGAACCAGTCGACCGCTCCCTCGGTGGTCACCAGCGCGGCGGTCTGCAGATCGCCGATCAGCCCGTGGTTCTCGATCAGCGGGTAGTCGTCCATCGGGGCGCCCCTTCCGGCGTGCGATTCACCCGAACGCGCCCCCCTCGATCAGCGTATGCCGCGGCTCCCGCCCGGGCCCGTCGGGCGGGAGCCGCGGCGCGCGCGGACGGCGCGGACGGCGGTCACCGGTCCGGCACGTGCCCGGTGGCAGGGGCCGACGCGGCCCTTGCCGGCACCGCCGCGTCCAGGGCGTGGCGTACCTCGTCCGGGAGCCATTCGCAGTGCGGCCACTGTCTGATGTGCTCGGCGATCTCCCGCAGCTTGGTGTTGGTGTGCTGCGAGACGTCCCTGAGGATCTCCCAGGCCGTCTCGGGGGTCACCCCGGCGTAGGCGATCACGACACCCATGGCCTGATCGACCGTCGCACGGGCGGTGACGGCGTGCCGGAGCTGGGCGATCTCTGTCTCAAGGGCCGCGATCCGAGCAAGGGATTCCACGTCTTCGGGCATCGTGAGGAGGACTTTCTGGTCGGGCTGGAATGCCGGTCTCTCTTACTGCTGCCCGCGTCCGGCCCCCGGAAGGGGGACCGAATACGCACCGTCCACGCCCCCGCTGTCCACAAAACGAAACGCCGCCTCGCCGGGGCGCGGGCGCCGTGATGTCCGTCTCCCGTTGCATTGCCTGCGCCGGGGCAGAAGGAGGACATGGACTCGCTGGTGTTCGAAAGCGACGATCTCGGCCTGACGGAGGAGTTCCTCTCTCAGGCCTACGCGCGCATGCGCATCGGGAGCACCACTCCCGCCGCCAGCACCGCGCGTGTCCGCCGCGACGCGACGACGTCGTTCAGCGTGGACGAGATCGACCTGGACTTCGAGATGTCGTACTCGGTCACCCCGCTCGGCAGGATCTGTCTCTGCGTCGTCCACGAGGGAACCATCCAGGACCACGGCTACCAGGGCGTCCGGGACTCCTTCGGCACCGGTGACACCGTGCTGTTCGCGCCCCACGACCTGCCGTACGCGGGGCGTATCTGCAACGCCCGCTACAACATCACGATGCTCGATCCCGGTCTGCTGGACCAGGTGGCCGCCTCCGCCGGATCACGGCCGAGCGAGCCGGTGCGGCTGACCGGGCACCGGCCACGGTCCCGGGCCGCCGGCGACCAGCTGAAGAGCACCATCTTCTACCTGCGCGACCATGTCCTGGCCGACCCCGAGACCGCGGCACAGCCGCTGATCGTCTCGGCCGGCAGCCAACTGCTCGCCGCCAGTGTCCTCGCGGCCTTCCCCAACACCGCCCGGACCGACCCCACCGGACAGGACCGCGGCGACGCCCACCCCGCCACCCTGAGACGGGCCATCGCCTACATCGACGACCACGCCGACCAGCCGATCACCGTCGCCGACATCGCGGGCGCCGTCCACGTCACCATCCGCACGCTCCAGTACGCCTTCCGCCGGCATCTCGGCACCACGCCGATGGCCTACCTCCGCCGGGTCCGCCTGGCGCAGGCGCACCACGACCTGCTCGTGGCCGACCCCGCCGCCGGGGCCACGGTCGCCGGCATCGCCGCCCGCTGGGGTTTCGCCCACCCGGGCCGCTTCGCCGCCCTCTACCGGGCCGCGTACGCCACCGGCCCCGCCGACACCCTGCACGGCTGAGCCGGCCCGGACAGCCCGTATCCCGCGCGGGGAGCCGTGCGGGAGACATGTGCCGCCAGGAGCACAGGAGCACCGGGGCACAGGAGGCGCAGGAGGGACAAGGGGCACAAGGGCGCATGCGACGGCGGGCTGCTCCCCACGGACTCAGTCGTCGCCTCGGACGATGTTCCCGTCGCCGCTCGTGGGCACGGCGACCGAGGGGCTCTCGCTCTCGACGGCGGCCACCCATGTCCGCATGCGTTCACGTGGGAGGTGGTGTGCCTTCGCCCAGCCGGTCTCTGCCACTCGGAGGGCGGACTTCTCTGTGGTTCGCCTGGTCACGGCGGTTCATCTTCTCTCTGCTCGTCGTCCGCCCGCCGGGTTGCCCGCCGCGGCCCACGCAAACTCCTGTTCCCACAGGGTCGTGCGTGTCGCCCGCGCAGGGCGGGAACCCGGCGGTCATGAACGCTCAGGGACTCCGGGGGTCGTACTGGATCGAGACCGCACCGGACGGGGCGCCCGCTCCCCCGCCGGACGGGGACGTCACGGTGGACGTCGCGGTGGTCGGCGGCGGGATCGCGGGGCTCAGCACGGCGTGGGAGCTGGCCCGGCGTGGCCACGAGGTGGCCGTGCTGGAGGCGGACCGGCTCGCCGCCGGGGTCACCGGCCACACCACGGCGAAGCTGACCGCGCTGCACACCCTCGTCTACGACCACCTGCGCCGCACCCGCGGCCGGGAGGGCGCGCGGCTGTACGCCGAGTCGCAGTCGGCGGCGATCCGCCGGGCCGCCGAGATCGTCGCCGACCTCGGCATCGACTGCGAGTGGGAGGAGGCGGCGGCCTGTACGTACGCCGAGCGTCCGGACCACGTCGAGCAGTTGCGCGCGGAGGCCGAGGCGGCGCGCGAGGCGGGCCTGCCGGCCGAGTTCGTCACCGGGACCGAGCTGCCGTACCCGGTGGCCGGCGCGGTCCGGGTCACCGGCCAGGCACAGTTCCATCCCGTGAAGTACCTGCGCGCCCTCGCCGACGACCTGCGCCGGCGCGGCGGTGCCGTGTACGAGGGGACGCGCGTCACCGGCCTCTCCGAGGGCGCGCCCTGCGTGCTGTCGACCGACGTGGGCGCGACGGTGCGGGCGCGCGAGGTCGTCGTCGCCACGCACTACCCCGTCTTCGACCGGGCGCTGCTGTTCACCCGGCTCTCCCCGCGCCGTGAGCTGGTCGTCGCGGGGACCATCGACGCGGACCGGGCACCGCGCGACATGTACATCACGCCCGAACAGAACACCCGGTCCGTGCGCAGCGCTCCCCATGCCGACGGCACCCGGCTGCTGGTCGTCACCGGAGAGCACTTCACCCCCGGCACCGCCGACGTCGAGGAGGGCTTCGCCCGGCTGACCGCCTGGGCCGACAGCCGCTTCCCGGGGCTGACGGTCACCCACCGCTGGGCCACCCAGGACAACGACTCCACCGACTCCGTGCCCCTGGTCGGCCCGCTCCACCCCGGCAGCCGCCACACCTGGGTGGCCACCGGCTTCGGCGGCTGGGGCCTGAGCGGCGGCATCATGGCGGGGGGCCTGATCAGCGACCTCGTCGAGGGCCGCGACAGCGCGTGGGCGGGGCTCTACGACCCGCGCCGGCTGGCCTCCGTGGTCCGCGAGGGCGGGTCGTTCCTCAAGCACCAGGCGCAGGTGGCCAGGCACTTCGTCGGCGACCGGCTGCCGTCCGTCACGGCACCCGCCGCCGAGGACCTCGCCCCGGGAGACGGAGCCGTCGTACGGGTCGGCGGGCACCAGTGCGCCGTCCATCGGGACGACAGCGGCCAGCTGCACGCCGTCTCGGCCCGCTGCACCCACCTCGGCTGTCTCGTCGCCTTCAACCGCGCGGAGCAGGCCTGGGAGTGCCCCTGCCACGGCTCCCGCTTCGCCCCGGACGGCCGCATCCTCCAGGGCCCGGCCGTGCGACCGCTGGAGAAGCGCGACATCTAGGGGCCGGACGGGCCGGCGGCGGCGCCCGGCCGTTACGTCTGCTTCGCAGGGGTACCCGTGTGGCGCGCTAGGTCCGCGCACCCGTCAGCCCCCCCGGCCTGTGGAGCAGACCTGTGAAAGCCCTCGTCATCAACTGCACGCTCAAGAAGTCCCCCGAGCCCTCCGCCACGGAGGCACTGGCCTCCGTGGTCGCCGCGCGGCTGTCCGAGCCCGACGTGCGGACGGAGTCCGTGCGCGCCGTGGACCTGCCCAGCGCCCCCGGTGTGGTCACCGACGCGGGCGACGGCGACGCCTGGCCGCGGGTCCACGAACGGTTGCCGGACTCCGAGATCCTGGTCGTCGCCTCGCCGACCTGGCCGGGCAGGCCGTCCTCGGTGGCGCAGCGGGGGCTGGAGCGGATGGACGCCATGATGTCCGAGACGGACGACGAGGACCGCCCCGCCGCCTGCAACCGCGTGGCCGGCGTGGCCCTCACCGGCAACGAGGACGGCGCCCACCACGTCATCAGCGAGATCTCCGGAGCGCTCGCGGACATCGGCTGCACCATCCCCGGCCGGGCGTGGCCGTACTGGCACCTCGGTCCCGGCCCGGGCCCCGACTGCCTGGAGGAACAGAAGGGGCGCGACCGGGCGCACAGTACCGGGCGCGCCATGACCGACAACCTCCACGGGGTCGCGCGAGCGCTCGCCGACCGGCCGCTGAAGGCGTCGAGCTGAGCGAGGTACCGCGATGACCGCCGACTCCCTCGTCTCCCCTCCCCGGTTCCGCTGCTGGACCCCGCCGGGCGTCTACCGGCCGCAGACCGACACCGCGCTGCTGAGCCGGGCGCTGCGCCGGGAGCGCATCACCAGCCGCACCGAGGTCCTGGACCTCGGCACCGGCAGCGGCGCGCTCGCGGTGGAGGCGGCCCGGCACGGCGCCCGCGTAACGGCGGTGGACATATCCTGGCGGGCCCTCGCCGCGGCCTGGTGCAACGCCCTGCTGAACGGGCGGACGGTGCGGATCCGCCACGGCGACCTGGCGGACGCGGTCCGCGGCCGTCGTTTCGACCTCGTGATCACCAACCCGCCGTACGTCCCCGCCCCGCCCGCCGACGGCCCGCCCCGGGGCCCCGCCCGGGCCTGGGACGCGGGCCCGGACGGCCGGCTGCTGATCGACCGCATCTGCGCGGTGGCCCCCGCGGTGCTGCGCCCGGCCGGGACGCTGCTGATGGTGCACTCGCACCTGAGCGGCGTCGAGGAGACCCTGGACCGGTTCGGTGCCGCCGGTCTGCGCGCCGAGGTCGTCGACCGGGTACGGCTGCCGTTCGGGCACGTCCTGCACTCCCGGCTCACCTGGCTGCGCGAACGCGGACTGGTGGCCGACCGGACCACGGAGGAACTGGTGGTGATCCGTGCCGCACACACCTGAACGCCCCCGCCGCATCCGCGTCCAGCGCGACGGGCCGCTCCTGATCGAGGGCCCTGTCGAAGTCGTGGACGAGAACGGCCGGGTGACGGTCTCCCACCGTTTCGTGGTCGCCGTCTGCACCTGCCGCCGTACCCGGACACCGCCCTGGTGCGACACCAGCCACCGCCGCCGTACGAAACAGGACGAGATCTCATGACCGACGTGCGCCTGCCCCAGCCGCGCGGCCCGTTCTCGGCCGCGCTGATCGACCTGGTGCGGGGAGCGGGCTCCGCTCCGCCCCCGCTGCCCGCCGACGCCTACGGCGACGACCTCCAGCTCGCCCTGTACGTGCTCTACGAACTCCACTACCTCGGCTTCACGGGTGTGCCCGACGACCGCGAATGGGACCCTCGGCTGCTCGCCCTGCGCGCCGCGCTGGAGGACCGCTTCCTGAGCGCGCTGCGCGCGGACGTGCCGGTCGACGCGGCCGAGACCGCCGAGCGGGCCCTGGACGCGCTCCAGCTGGAACCCGTCGGCGACGACGGCGGCCTCTCGTACTTCCTGCGCGACCACGGCACCCTCGAACAGTTCCGGGAGTACGCGGCTCTGCGTTCGCTGTACCACCTCAAGGAGGCGGACCCGCACGCCTGGGTGATCCCCCGGCTGCGCGGCCGGGCCAAGGCCGCCATGGTCGCGGTGGAGTTCGACGAGTTCGGCGCGGGCCGTGCCGACCAGATCCACGCGCGGCTGTTCGCCGACCTGATGACGGACCTGGACCTGGACGCGTCGTACGGCCGCTACGTCGACGCCGCGCCGGCCGAGGCCCTGGCCACCGTCAACATGATGTCCCTGTTCGGCCTGCACCGGGCCCTGCGCGGCGCGCTCGTCGGCCACTTCGCGACCGTCGAGGTGACGTCCTCCCCGGCCTCCCGGCGCCTGGCCGAGGCACTGCGCCGGATGGGCGCGGGACCGGCGGCCGTCCGCTTCTACACCGAGCATGTCGAGGCGGACGCGGTGCACGAGCAGGTCGTACGGCACGAGGTCGTCGCCGGGCTGCTGGCGGACGAGCCGTCGCTGGAGGCCGACGTGGTCTTCGGGATCCGCGCGACCGGACACCTGGAGGACCGGCTGGCGGCCCGGCTGCTGGCCGACTGGCGCGAAAGCGGTACCGCGCTCCGTACGGGCCGCATCATCCCGGCTACCGTGGGTACTCCGCCCTGATGAGGTTGAGTGTGGTGGACGCCGGTTCGAACACGGTGCGGCTGGTGGTGACCGACGTGGCGAACGGGGTGCCGCTGCCGGTGCACACCGCCAAATGGAAGCTGCGGCTGTCCGAGCAGGTCGCGTCCGACGGCCGGTTCGGGGAACAGGCCACGGAACACCTGGTCAAGGCGCTCCGCAAAGCCTCGGAGGTCGCCGCCCGCTGGGGTGCCCCGGAGCCGTTGGCGTTCGCGACCGCCGTCGTACGCAACGCTCCCGACCGCGTCGCCGTCCTGCGGGCCGTGCACCAGGAGACGGGTGTACGGCTGTGTGTGCTGCCGGGCGAGACGGAGGCCGAACTCACCTTCCTCGGCGTCCGGCGCTGGATGGGCTGGCGCGCCGGGCCGCTGGCCGTCTTCGACATCGGCGGCGGCTCCCTGGAGGTGGCCTTCGGGCGGGGCCGGATGCCGGAGTTCGCCGCCTCCCTGCCGCTCGGCGCGGGCAGGCTGACCCTGGAGTACCTCGACCAGGACGGCCCGCCGTCGGAGGCCGCGCTCCAGGCCCTGCGGCGCGCGGTGCGCCACCAGCTGCGGGATGCCACCGCCCGGATCCGCTGGGAGCATCCGCACACCGCCGTCGCCACCTCCCGCACCTTCCAGCAGCTCGCCCGGCTGTGCGGCGCCGTGCCCGGACGGCACGGGCCGTTCGCCGAACGGGTCCTGCACCGCGGTGATCTGCGCCGCGCCATCGGCCGGCTGGCCGCCCTGCCGGCGGCCGAACGCTCCGGGCTGCCCGGCATCTCCGCGCCCCGGGCGCGGCAGAGCCTGGCCGGCGCGATCGTCGGCCACACCGCGATGAAGCTGAGCGGCGTGAAGACCGTCGCCATCTGCCCCTGGGCGCTGCGCGAGGGCATCCTGCTGCGCTACCTGGAGGACGGCGCCGACTGGTGGACCGACATCGAGACCGGCACGCACCCGTACCCCGGCGGACGGCCCCTCGACGGCGCGCCCGTCAGCCGCCTGCCCCTGCGCCGGACCGCGGCCGCCCCGGAGGGGTGACCCGGCCCACCGGCCGGCCGGCCCTCGAACCTGGACGTGCCCGGAGCCGAAAGCTCCGGGCACGTCCAGGTGTTCAGGTTCCTCGGTGTGCGGGGTCCGGGGTCACCCGGCCTCGGTGGCCGTCACGTCGGCCGCGTTCACGTAGATGGTCCGGTTGTTGAACTGGGCCTGGTAGTACTTCTGCGCGCCCTTCACCACGGCGCCGGAGGTGAAGAAGTCGTCGGCGGCCGCGGCCGGCTGGTCCACGACGTAGGCCTGGCCGACCGGGATCCGGTAGCCGGGTGCGGTGAGCGCGACCTGCCTCGACGGCGAAAGACCGGCCGGGTACTCGGACGCCGCCGGGTACGCCTGGCCGTACAGCGGCGCGGCGTCCGGACCCACGGCCCGGATGACCGTCACGCCCGTGGTCGGCACGGTGTTGCGCCCGCACGGGTTGTAGATCCAGCCCTCCTGGCCGTCGTACCAGATCGCCGTCCAGTCGCCCTGGCGGTCGGCCACCACGAACTGCTGACCGGCCTGCACCCGGTCGCTCCAGTCGCTGATCTGGTCGGTGCCCGCCGTCAGGCCGGGGTGCACGTCCGGGTCGAGGAGCAGCGGCGCGTCCGCGGCGGGGGCCTGGCGCACGAACAGCGAGTTCGACGCCTGCGCGACCTCGCCGCAGGCCGTCGTCACGCCGGACGGGTCGTCGGCCGGGCAGACCGTGTAGGACTGGGTGTTCTTCTCGAACCTCGGCGCGATGGTCACCACCGAGCCGACCTGGCCCACCCCGTGCGGGCCGGTGGCCGTGGGCGCGCCGAGCAGCTTCATGAAGCGGTTCCAGTCCCAGGCCGTGCCCGGGTCCCAGTGCTGCTTGGCGAGGTTCGAGTCGAGCGAGCCGGGAACGTTGTCATGGCCCAGGATGTGCTGCCGGTCCAGCGGCACGTCGTACTGCTCGGCGAGGTACTTCACCAGCTCGGCGGTCTGCCGGTAGGTGGCGTCGGTGTACCACTGCGCGCCCTGCGCGGTGAAGCCCGCGTGCTCGATCGAGACCGAGTGCAGGTTGTAGTGGTAGTTGCCGACGGCGTACGCGATGTCCTCGACCGGCATCAGCTGCGTGGTGCTGCCGTCCGTGTCCATCAGGTAGTGGGCGGACGCGACCGCGCCGGGGGCCGACAGGGTCGCCAGCGCACTGGCGAAGGTGCCCTCGGCGGTGTGGATGACGATCCGGTCGATCTGGATGCCGTTGGCGGGCCGGTCGGACACCTGGCCGTTGCTGCCCGTGACGGAGACCGGCGCGTAGGTGCAGTCCATCGTGGCCGGGCACTCGGCGCCGTCGGTGGCGGTCGCGCTCGTCAGCTTGAGCTCGCCCAGCTGGGACAACTCGGGCCGCGCGTCCTGGTCCGCGGCCAGCCGCAGCGTTCCCTGGGCGGTCTGCTGCTGGGCGCCGGACGCGATGGCCCCGAAGACGTCGTCGACGTACCGGGTGGCGGCCTTCTTGTCCGTGACCTGGCTGTACCGGGCCACTGCGGCGGTCCACTCGGACGGGTTGGCCGACAGGCCGCCGGTGAGGGACTTCTGATAGGACGCCAGCAGAGCGGCCGTGCCCTCCAGGTTGGCCCGGCGGTCGCTCTTCAGCCGGGCCGCGGGTATGCCCGTCAGCTCCGACGCCGTCCGCAGGGTGTGCATGCCGGGCCGGTTCACCAGGGCGGACAGGTCCGAGCGGCCACCGGCACCGGCCGCGCCGTCGACGAGCATGCTCGTCGTCACGTCGGTGAGGTTGCCGAGGCCGTAGCCGCCCTTGTCGCTGTAGCCCGGGTGGGCCTGCCAGCCGGACTCCTCGCGCGTGACCCCCATGAGCACGGACACGGGGACGTCGTACTTCGCCGCGGCGGCCGCGAAGTCGGCCTGCGCGCCGGGCGACTGGGCGGTGCCGGTCTGCGCCTGCGCCGCCGACGGCAGGAGCGCCAGCGCCCCGGCCGCCACGACGCTTCCGGCGACGGCAGATGCCAGCCACCGTGTGGACTTCCGTCTGTAGAAGGTCATGCTGTTCCGTTCTCCGTCGTCCGGCGCCGGGCCGTATCTCAGGGACTGGCCAACTTCCCTGAAACTACAGGACGTTGAGAACGCGTCCGCACGGTGCTCCGTATGGGTGGTTACGGTGGGGTTGTTGGCGAATTCGACGTGCCCTGACCCTGCGCACCGTGACCGACGTCGACTTCCTCCGCTTCGGGTCGATGCCGGGTCCGATCCGCCAGGGATGACAGGTTCTGGTCAATAACTGTCCAAATCCCGGATACTCCCCGCCACCGGTGATCGGGTGCTGTGCGACGGCTGTGCAACTGCCCGTTTGGGAGGATCTGGTGTCAGCATCAACCCGTAAGAGACGGTGGCTCACGATCTGGGCCATCACCGCGTCCGCCGCGCTCGTCGCGATACCCGCGGGCGCCGCGCCCGGGGGGAGCGGCAGCCCCTTCGGAGCCCGTGCGCTCGCCCGGCTCGCCGCCGACCGGGAGCATTCGGTGGGTGCCCTCACCCCCAAGGCGAAGGCGGACGACGACGACGGCAACGAGGCCGACGAGATCGCCGAGGGTGCGGACCAGTACGCCGAGGCCCGCACCTCGCCCGGCATCGTCGCCCCCGGCGCGTACGGCGCCGCCTGGACAAGTCTGACGAACCTGCCTGCCACCGGCGGGAGCTGGCGCAACATCACCGATCTTCCGTACGACTCCGACGACTCCCGCTACCGCGACATCGACTCCAACTCCAGCGGCGGCTCGGGCGATGTCACCGGCCGCATGGCCGCGATCGCCGCGGACGACGACGGGTACGTGTACGCGGGCAGCGCGGGCGGCGGAGTCTGGCGGTCCAAGCGGGGCGGTGGGAACTGGAAACCCATCAGTGACAAGCTGCCCTCGCAGTCCACCGGCGCGCTCGCGCTCGACGGCGCGGGGCGGCTGTGGCTGGGCACCGGCGAGGCGAACACCAACGCGGACGCCTACCTCGGCAGCGGCGTGTACGTGCTCTCCGACCCCCACCACGGCAGCTTCTCCACCCGCAGCAGGGTCGGCGGTGACGAGCTGGAGTCCACCACCATCCGCCAACTCCGGTTCGCCGGCGGCAAGGTGTGGGCGGCGACCAGTGAGGGTGTGTGGAGCCACTCCACCAAGAGGCTCACCGGTGCCTGGAAGCTGGAGTTCGCACCCAACCCCGACTATCTGCCGGGCGGTTCGAAGGCGCACGACGACTCGGCCGCGTACAAGAACATCACCAACGACATCGCCTTCGACCCCAAGGACCCCTCGAAGGTGGTCCTCGCGGTCGGCTGGCGCAGCGGTGACGACTACAACGGCTTCTACACCAAGAGCTCCAAGGGCACCTGGACGCGGATCACCAGCGGCTTCGGCGACCTGCCGACCGACGCGGACAACGTCGGCACGGTGACCTTCGCCCGCGCCGCCGACGGCTCGCGCTACTACGCCATCGACGAGTCGCCCGAGCAGATGGCGTCCAACCCGGACAGCGGTCTGGAGGGCATCTACAGCGCCGCCTCGCCGTTCGGGCCGTGGACGAAGGTCGCCGACTACAAGCAGCTGGCCGCGGACGGCTCGGCGCTGACCTCCAGCGGCTACATGCCCGGCGTGCAGGCCTGGTACAACCAGTTCCTGACCGTCGACCCGGCGAACCCGAAGCACGTGTACGCGGGCCTGGAGGAGGTCTACGAGTCCAGGGACGGCGGCGCCACCTGGTCGACCGTCGGCCCGTACTGGAACTTCGGCTTCTCCTGCTGGAGCATCGACCCGGCCAAGCAGACCGGTGACTGCAACCAGACCACCCACTCCGACCAGCACGGCGTCGCCATCGGCCGCTACCACGGCAAGAGCTTCGTGTACGTCGGCAACGACGGCGGCGTCTACAAGCGGCCGGTCGACGGCGCCCAGGACACCTCCGGCCACGCCACCGACTGGACCTCCCTCAACGACGGCACCATCGACACCCTGCAGTACTACTCGGTGGGCGTCGGCAAGGACCTCGACCACGGCGGGGTCTCCGTCACCGGCGGCCTCCAGGACAACGGCCAGTCCGTCCTGCGCAGCAACGACACCGTCATGGGCTCCGACTTCGGCGGCGACGGCGGTGACACGCTCACCGATCCCGCGAACGGCTGCGACACAGCCGAGGAGTACGTCTACCTGTCCGTCCAGGTGACCCAGAACTGCGCGGTCAACGACGGCAGTTGGGTCACCGACGCGAGCAAGGCGACCTCGTACAACGTCGCCCCGGCCGACAACGCCACCAGCGAGGCCCGCTTCATCGCCCCGCTCGCCACGGACGCGAAGGACAGCAACACCTGGATCGCCGGCGGCCGGCACGTCTGGGTGCAGACCCACGGCTACGCCATCCGCAGCGGCTCCGAGTGGAAGAGCGTGTACGACCTCGGCGCCGGCCGCACCGCGACCGCCGTCGCGGCCTCGGGCGGCAAGGTGTACGCGGCCTGGTGCGGGCCCTGCAACAACCAGGGCTTCGCCCGCGGTATCTCGGTGGGCAACGCGGACGGCACCGGCTGGCACGACATCAGCCTGCCCGCCGACGGGACGGTTCCGAACCGCTACCTCAGCGGCTTCGCCATCGACCCGAAGAACGCCGACCACGTCTTCCTCGCCGTCAACGGCTTCTCCCGGCACTGGACCGAGGGCCCCGGCGCCGGCGTCGGCCACGTCTTCGAGTCCACCGACGGCGGCACCACCTGGAAGGACATCTCGGCGAACCTTCCCGACGTGCCGACCAACGCCGCGCTCGTCCTGTCGAACGGCGGCCTCGCCGTCGCCACCGACCTCGGCGTCGTCTACCGCGCGCCCGGCCGCACGCGGTGGCAGCGCGTCGGCTCGCTCCCGGCCGTCGCCGTGCTCCAGCTGAAGCCGAGCCCCGACGGCCGCACCCTGTACGCCGCCACCCACGGCCGCGGCATCTACACGATCAAGGTGCGCGATCTGCGCTGACACACCCCGCGCGAGAACGCTGAGGGGCGGCCCCGGCACTCCGGGGCCGCCCCTCACGCAGGTCGGCACCACGGTCACCAGCCGTGATCACGGAGGGCCGAGCGGTCCGCCGTAGCGGTGGGCCGTAGCGGTGGGCCGTAGCGGTCCGCCGTTTAGCGGCACGGGCACGGGAAACCCGAGACCAGGCACGTCACCGCGCTGCCGATCGGGCGGACGAAGGCCCGCAGGCCGCGGTCGATCGAGAACCGAGAGGAGTCCGTGTCATGACGACTCCTGATCCTGAGCCGGGCCGAACCCCTGGACTCGAACCAGGTGGCGGGGTGCCGCCTGGCGACACTCCCCCCGCGGAGGGGAGCACCTCCGGCATCTCCCATCCCGAGCCGCCCGAGCTGCGCAAGGGATGGGCGGCGATGCCACTCGTCCTCATCATGGCCGTGGTACTGCTGGTGGCGATCGGCCTCATCGCGATGGTGGTCGCCCTGATCGGTTGACGCACCCCGACCGCCCGCCTCAGCCGCCGTGCGGCAGCGCCACCGCGCCGTCGGCGGAGTCGGTCAGGGCCGAGCCGAACCGTCCGTCGGCGCCGGTCAGTTCGAGGACGCGCTGCACCTGGGGCCGTGCACCGCGCAGGTCCATCGCTCCGCCGCCCGCGACGACGCGCTGTCGCAGCCGCATCAGCATCCCGAGACCGCCGGCGTCCATGAACCACACCTGCGTCAGGTCGGCCGTGAGGTCCCGGCCGCCGAGCGCCAGCGGACCGGTGACCGCCACGGCCCGCGAGCAGGCGGGGAAGTCCAGTTCTCCGCTCAGCGCGAGCACGATTTGGGTGGGAGAGTCGCTGATCCGTACATCGAAAACCGGCATGGAGCAAACCACCGGTCGGGGTCGAAGACCGTCACGGTCGGCTCCCACTGCCGGAAGAAGGCCGTCCAGGGCGCGGCAACAGGGCGCCGCTCACAGCCGAGCGAGACCGCCCGCACCCACCACCGGCCACGTTCTCCCCTATGACCGCTCGGCAGCGCGGGATCTCCCACCGGACCAGGCTGCTTACCTGTCCAGCCTGTCACAGCCACCCGGGCGGGACCAGACCGCCGAGGCGGCCCCGGGGACCCGTCCCGCGTGATCCGCTCGCGGCCCGGTGGCATGAACCCGGGACGGGTCCCCCTGCCCCGGGGAAGCATGCGGTGCGGCACCGCCGCCGCACCGAAAGGCCCTGCTGCGCAGCCGCCCGAGCAGCTGATTCCCGGAGCCTGCCGCCGCCGGATTCCGGCCGCACCCGCAGCCGTCTCCACACCCGCCACGGGTATCCGCTTGCGAGGTGATCGTGAGCCTCGCGTGAAAAGCTGACGACGAGGCTTGTCCGGACGGGACGAGTGACGGAGGACGACGTGGACTGGGATCGGTTCGCGGAGCAGATGGCATCGATGGCGCGGGAACTTCTGGCACAGGACTCGGTGAGCACCACCCTGGCGCGGATCACCGCGTCGGCCACCGAACTGGTCGAAGGCTGTGACGCGGCTGGCATCCTCGTGCTGCACGAGGCGCGGGTGGAGACGCTCGCCCCCACCCACCAGCTGGTCTCGGACAGCGACCGGCTGCAGCAGCGGCTGGGGGAAGGGCCGTGCTTCGACACGGCTCACAGCTCGCGGGACGAGCGGGTGTTCCGGATCGCCGACCTCACCGGCGAGCAGCAGCGCTGGCCCGCCTTCGCTCCCGAGGCCCACCGGCTCGGCATCGGCAGCATGATGGGCTTCCGGCTGTACACCGAGGACGAGGACTTCGGGGCGCTGAACTTCTACTCCCACAAGCCGGGAGCGTTCACCGAGGCCAGCGAGCTGGCCGGATGGCTGCTGGCCTCGCACGCGGCGGTCGCCTTCTCCAGCGCCCGCACCCATGCCCAGCTGGAAGAGGCCCTCTCCACCCGCCACACCATCGGCGAGGCGATGGGCATCATCATGGGCAGCCACCGCGTCACCGAGGAGGAGGCGTTCCACGTGCTGCGCCGCTACTCCCAGGCGAACAACGTCAAACTCCGCGAGGTAGCCCGCCGCGTCTGCAAAGAGGGCACCCTGTCGTGACCCCGGGTGAACGGCAAGGCCGAGGGCTGTGAGTCCGTACGCCTGACGCCTGGCACCCGTCGTGGTGTGATCGGTGCCACAGGGACGAGGGCGACGGACTGCGCCCCTGGCTGTATGGCACCTGGACGCCGCGCTGTACCGGGCGGCCGCGAAGATCCCGGGCGTCTCGGTCGTCGCCCGCACCGAGGACTACACCGGCCGCCCCGGCATCGGCCTGAGTTTCCAGGACCATCCCGGCGAAGAATCACAGCGGCGGGGGGAATGCGGCCCGGCGGCCGGGGTAGGCGCGGCTTGCCGGACGACGACCGGCGCGACGACGAGTGCGAGCGAGTGGGAGGGGCATCGTGCCGATGACGACCGTTCAGACTGCCGGGCAGATGGTGGGCGTTCCGGAGATCGCGGACCCTGCCAAGGTCGCGCCCAAGGACGCGCGTGAGCTGTCGAAGCTGTTCTTCGACCAGCTGACGGTTCTGGAGGAGGGCACGCCCGAGCACCAGTACGCGCGCAACACACTGATCGAGATGAACATGTCCCTGGTCCGGTTCGCGGCCGGCCGGTTCCGCAGCCGCGAACCGGACGAGATGGAGGACATCGTCCAGGTCGGCATGATCGGGCTCATCAAGGCGATCGACCGCTTCGAACTCTCCCGCGAGGTCGAGTTCACCTCCTTCGCCGTGCCCTACATCGTCGGCGAGATCAAGCGGTTCTTCCGCGACACCACCTGGGCCGTGCACGTCCCGCGCCGGCTCCAGGAAGCCCGCGTCCAGCTCGCCCGCGCCACCGACGAACTCCGCAGCCGCCTCGGCCGTACCCCCACGGTCAAGGAACTGTCCGACCTGATGAGCCTGCCCGAGGACGAGGTGCGCGAGGCGCGCCTGGCCGCCAACGGCTACAACTCCTCCTCGCTGGACGCCACGATCAACAGCAGCGAGGACGGCGAGAGCGCCCTTCAGGACTTCATCGGCGCCGAGGACACCGCCCTGGAACTCGTGGAGGACTTCCACACCCTGGCCCCGCTGATCGCCGAACTCCCCGAACGTGACCGGCAGATCATCCACCTGCGGTTCGTGGAGGAGCTCACCCAGGCCCAGATCGGCGAACGCCTGGGGGTCTCCCAGATGCACGTCTCCCGGCTCCTCTCCCGCACCCTCGCCCGCCTGCGCGACGGCATGCTCACCTGACTTCACGGTGGGTGACAGGTCCACGCAGGCGGAGCTGGACGACGACCTGTTTGCCCGTTTCACGTGAAACGGTGCGCAACCGGCCGCACAGCCGCACGACCAGGCGCAGACCGTGTCCGCCGACGCGGCCGGCGTCGGGTGCGAGCAGTTCGGGCGGGCGGGGAGACGTGTCGCTCACGGTGATGCGCAGCAGGTCGGCGTCGGGCGACACCTCCAGCGCCAGGCCGACAGGGCCGGGTGCGTGCCGTACCGCGTTGGTGACCAGTTCACTGACGATGAGTTGGGCGTCCTGGCTGGGCCGGTGGTCGCGGTGGTGGCCGGCCCGGGCCAGCAGGGCGCGTACGGCCCTTCGGGCGTCAGCGATCGATGTGTCCGTGGTGTCCCAGGTGACGCTGTACCGAAGGGGCGCCCCCGGTTCGTGTTCGTCCGAAGCCCGGTTCTTCAGCGGGGTGACCATAGAACTCTTCCCGTTGGTCGACCTGTTCTTTCCGTCGTCGCCGTCGTGCAATTCCGCCTACCCGCCGTCTCCTTTTTCATGAGGACATCCGGCACATCGGCGCGACGAAGACACAAGTGAGAAAGGGCCTTCCCGGATGGTTTCCGGGAAGGCCCTCCGCCTGGAAAGGAGACGTGTCAGCGTTTGAAAGCGTCCTTGGCCTTCTCCTTGGCCTCGCGAGCGTCGCCCTTGGACTTCTTCGCCTGTCCCTCGGCGGCCATTCGGTCGTTGCCGATGGCCTCTCCCAGGGCCTCCTTGGCCTTTCCCTCGGCCTGCTCGGTCTTCGCCTTGGCCTTCTCACCAGCAGTCATGGAACGAGCCTCCTCAATGCTCTCGGGGCCGCTGTCGCGGTAACCCCGCTAGTGCCCACACCTTCCCTTCACAAACAAGGCACCGATCGTGAATGACGATGCAAAGGCTGGGCACACGGAGCGGCAGGAGGTCGATAACTATGGTTCCACTTCTTCTTGTACTGCTTCTCGCGGTGATCCTGTTCGGTGCCGGCTTCGCCGTCAAGATTCTGTGGTGGGTGGCCCTGGCCGTTCTTGTGCTGTGGCTGCTCGGATTCGTGGCGCGCTCCACCAGCGCCGGCGGTGGCCGGGGACGTTGGTATCGATGGTGAGCTGACTTCGTGCATACCACCCGAAGGGACCGGCCGTCGTGACGGCCGGTCCCTTCGGGTGTGCCCGTGTGCGGGCATCTGATGGAGTGGTGAGTGGGGTCTGAAAGGGTGAAGTCATGGATGTCGATCGCAGGAACAACGTCACCGTCCTCGGCAACCCGCAGGGGCCGGCGGTGGTGCTGGCTCACGGGTTCGGCTGCGATCAGAACATGTGGCGGCTGACGGTGCCGGCCCTGGCCGAGGACTACCGGGTGGTGCTCTTCGACTACGTGGGTTCGGGCCGTTCGGATCCGGCCGCGTTCTCGGAGGAGCGTTACGCCTCGCTGGGCGGCTACGCCCGGGACGCGGTCGAGGTCTGTGCGGCGCTCGACCTGCGCGACGCGGTGTTCGTGGGGCACTCGGTCAGCGCGATGATCGGGGTCCTGGCCGCAGGCATGGCTCCGGAGCGCATCGGCGCCCTGGTGATGGTCGCTCCCTCTCCGCGGTACCTCGACGACGACGGCTACCGCGGCGGGTTCCGCGCCGAGGACATCGACGAACTGCTGGAGTCGCTGGATTCGAACTATCTGGGCTGGTCGGCGGCGATGGCCCCGGTGATCATGGGGAACGCGGAACGGCCGGAGCTGGCGGCGGAGCTGACCAACAGCTTCTGCGCCACCCACCCGGACATGGCGCGGGTCTTCGCCCGGACCACGTTCCTGTCGGACTCAAGGGACGACCTGAAGACCGTGACCGTGCCGACGCTGGTGCTGGAGTGCACCCAGGACGCCATCGCCCCCCGCGAGGTCGGCGCCTTCGTCCACCAGGCGATCCCCGGCTCGACGCTGGTCACCCTCGACGCCACCGGGCACTGCCCGCACCTGTCCGCGCCGGAGGCCACCAACCAGGCGATCACCGCCTTCCTGGCGGGCCTGCGATGATGTGCCGCACCGGGCAGCAGCCCGACCCGCAGGACGCGGGCGACGAGGACACCGCGAACGCCGCCTTCGCCGCACTGCTGGAGGACAGCGCCGAGGAACTCTACGAGAACGCGCCGTGCGGGTATCTGTCCACGCTGATGGACGGCACCATCGCCAAGATCAACTCGACGCTGCTGGGCTGGCTCGGCCTGGACCGGGCCTCGGTGGTGGGCCGGATGCGGTTCACCGACCTGCTGACCGTGGGCGGCAAGCTGTACCACGAGACGCACTTCGCGCCGCTGCTGCGGATGCGGGGCGAGATCGGCGGCATCGCCCTGGAGATCAGGCAGGCCGACGGCGCGCGGATGCCGGTGCTGGTCTCCTCTGCGGTCAAACACGGCCGGGGCGGCGAACCGCTGCTGATCCGGACCACCGTCTTCGACGCCCGGGACCGCCGCGCCTACGAAGAGGAGCTCCTGCGCGCCCGCCGGGCAGCGGAGGAGGCACGCGCACAGGCCGAGGCCGACCGCGCCCGGCTGCAGGACGCCCTCGCCGTCCTCCAGCAGTCGCTGCTGCCCGACTCCCTGCCGCCGGTGCCCGGGATGGAGGCGGCCGCCCACTACCGCACCGCCTCCCCGGACCGGCTCGGCGGCGACTTCTACGACCTCTTCCCCGTCGACGGCAAGCGCTTCGCCTTCTTCCTCGGCGACGTGTGCGGCAAAGGCCCGCAGGCCGCGGCCCTCACCTCACTGACCCGCTACACCCTGCGCGCCGCCGCCCTGCACGACCCCGACCCGGTCTCCGCCCTGTCCACCCTCAACAAGGTGCTCCACGAGCGTTACACCGGCGGCGACCCGCGCTACTGCACCACCATCTTCGGGATCGCCGAGCACGACCCCGTCACCGGACAGGCCGGCATCACGCTCGCCGCCGGCGGCCACCCCCCGGCCCTCGTCCTGCGCGCGGACGGCACGGCCGACTTCCTGCACACCCCCGGCGGTCTCCTCGTCGGCATCCTGCCCGCCGCGCCCTTCACCACCGTCGCCACCACCCTCGGTCCCGGCGACACCCTCCTGCTGTACAGCGACGGCGTCACCGAGGCCCGTACCGGTGCCGACCGCACCACCCTGTACGGCGACGACCAGCTCCGCGCCTTCGCCGCCGAGCACGCCGGCCGGCCCCCGCGCGCCGTCATCCAGGCCCTGACCGGCCTGCTGGACAGCTTCGGCGACGGACTCGACGACGACACCGCCCTGCTCGCCCTCGGCGTCCCCGCCGCCGGGTCTACGACGAAGAACACGAAATGAGCCCGCTGCAGATCACCACCCGCTCCGCGACGACCGGCCCCGTTCTGAAGGTCCTCGGCGAACTCGACCACACCACCGCGGCACAGCTGCGCGACGTGGTCACCGCCCTCGCCCTCCAGCCGCGTCAACGCCTCGTGCTGGACCTGGCCGGCATGGAGTTCTGCGACTCCAGTGGCATCACCGCCCTGATCGTCGCCCGCAACCACGCCCACGCGGCCGAGGCCGACATCGCGCTCGCCGCCGTCCCGGCCCACACCCTGCGCGTGCTGCGAATCGTCGGCCTCGACCAGATCTTCCCCATCCTTCCCGACAGCCACGCCGCCACCCAGCTCTGACGCCGCCCACCGGCCGACCCGGCCTCAGCAGCCCGGCTTCTCCGGTTGGGGCGGGACGCGGTCGCTCGGGGCGCCGGCCGCCGTCAGACGTCGCGCCAGCGCGCGCTGGCCCAGGAGAAGGCCCCGAAGGACATGAGGCCGACCGCTATCAGCGCCAGCAGCCAGGGGCCCGCAGGGGTGTCGGCGAACGTGCGCAGGGTGTCGTCCATCCCCTTGGCCTTGCCGGGCCTGTGGCGGACGGCCGCGGCGATGGCGAAGCAGCCCGCGGTGGCGAAGACGACGCCCCGGGCCGTACCGCCGAACATGCCGAAGAAGGACACGACTTTGCGCGTCCTCTGCGACATGGCGGACATCCTGAGGTGCTTCTCGAACCTGCGCAGGAGGGCCCGGACGGCGATCCATATGCCGGCGGCGGCCACCGCGGCGCCCGCCACGCCGACGATCCACTGTCCGCCTGGCCAGGCCAGCGCCTTCGCCGTGACGTCCTGGGAGTTCTTGTCGGAACTGCCACTGCCGCTGCCCTTGTCCCCGGCCGCGTAGGAGAGCACGGAGTACGCGACGAATCCGTAGAAGCAGAAACGGCCCGCGGCCATCGCCCTTCTGCCCGGCTTCCCGCCGTCGGGGCCCGCCTGCCCGAAGACAGCCTCGGACAGCCGCCACAGAGCCATCCCGGCCAGGGCGATGCCGAGCAACCACAGCAGTACGGTCCCGAAGGGCTTCTGAGCGATTTCGGCGACCGCGCCGCCCCGGTCGGCCTGTCTGCCCCCGCCGGTGAACGCGATCCGCAGTGAGAGAACGCCGATCAGTGCGTAGATGACCCCGCGGCCGACGAAGCCCGCACGGGCCGCCGCCGCGACCGCTCTGCCGTTCGCCGCACGGTGAACCTGCCCCAGTCCGCCTGTCGTTGCCGATGCCGATCCAGTAGCCATGTCCTACCGGATGCCCCCGAAGGGCGATGCCATCCTGGCCGCCGGCCGGCGTCTTGCCGGGACGCGCTGCCGGCAGGGAGCGGCGCTCGACCTCCCCAGGTGCCGCGCCGCTCCCCCACCAGCGCGCGTCGACTACCCGCGGAATTCCGCCCTACACCTGTCCGATGCCGGCCGCCGGGCCACCGCGCGTGCCGGCATCGTTCCCTGCCGGCCGCGGCGGCAGCCTTCAACTGCGGCTAGCGGTGGCCGTGGTAGCGATCGTGATCCGCGTGCCGGCCGTCGTACGAGCCGGGGTGCCCGATCCGGTCACGGTCCCAGCCGTGGTGCCCACGCCAGTCGCGGTCACGGTCGCGGTCGCGGTCGCGGTCATGGTCCCAGCCGTGGTGCCAACCCCGGTCGCGGTAGCGGTCGTGGTCACCGAAGCGGCCGTCGTGGTCGTCGCCCCGGTGGCTGTGCGAGTAGCGCCTCCCGTGGTCGCGGTCATGGCCGGGGCCGGCGGCCAGGGCGGGAATGGCGGCCGCGCCGACGAGTGCGCCGGAGGCCACACAGGTGGCGATCAGGCGGGCCATCGTACGAGAAACAGACATGAATCTGTCACCTCACGTTCGTGCGGACCGGCCCTGGTCGGGGCCGGGCGAGCAGTCCGAGATTCCCGGCTCGATGCCGAGGCCCCACACTGTCGCTCTCCACGGCGGCACCGGACCGCGGGAATTATTCACGTTACAAAATGCAGATATATCCGTAACGCTCCCTTGTATGGGCCATGGATGCCGGGAAGGGGCCTGCACCTCGACCTGTCCCCGCCTCGCCTCCTCCGAACGGCCCAACGGCTTCGGTAACGACGGAGGAGCCGCTGTCCGGGGGACCGACCAGCACCTGCCCGTGCGCCGTCACCGGGCTGGGGTCGTGGGCCGCGTCCGCGGAGACCCCCGGGAGAGCCCCTACCTGGTGGTGCCGCGCCGGACGGGGTCAGGTTCCGGTCGGCGGCCCAGGACGCCAGGAGCCGCGGTCCGTCGTGGGACGGGGAGCCGGGCGGGGCGGTCCAGACGATGATGTGCTGGTCGGGGTCGGTGGTGCAGGCCAGGGTGTGCCAGTCGAGGGTGAGGTCGCCGACGACGGGATGGCGCAGCCGCTTGGTCCCAGCCGTCCGCGGGGCGACGTCGTGGGCGGCCCACCACTGCCGGCGCGCGTCGGGACGAACGGGAGGGCCCGGTCCGGGTTTCACCCGTCATGGGTGAGGCGACGGCCACGGCGATGCCGAACTCTCGGCGTGCAGGTCACGGCGGCCACCCTGGGTCTGCCGGCCACGTCTCTCAGGCCCGAGCGGCTCGCCGGCCGGCACGCCCAGCGGACGCTCATCATGACCGGCTTCGCCGTCACCATCGCCGGCGTGAACAGCCACTGATGTTCGCCCGTACCCCTTGGCGTCCGCCCAGCCGGCCCGGCCGCGGGCAGGAAGCACCCAAAAACGGAGAGGCAACGTGCCACAGCAGCCACGAGCGCAGCACACCGCCCGCCTGATGCGCGGCGCCGCCGTCGGCGCGAGCCTGGCGTTCGTCCCGTTGACCACGGCCTGCGGCGGTGGCGGCGACGACGCGGACGCGGAGCGCAAGCGGTCGAAGGTCTCCGTGTCGGACGCCCCCGCGAACGGTGTGGTGGCCCCGGCCAGGGTCGAGGTGATCGCCGCCCTGGTCGGCTGCGAGCCGAAGATCCGCATCAACGCGGCGGAGCTGCGCCAGGGCATCTGTCACACGAAGCAGGCCGACTACCTCGTCACCACCTTCCCCAGCGACGAACTCAAGGAGACGTGGCTGGACTCCGCCTCCGGGTACGGCGGCAAGTACCTGGTCGGCACCCGGTGGATCGTCAGCGCGCAGCCGCAGATGCTCGACGGGTTCCGCGACAAGCTCGGCGGCACCATCCGGCAACTGCGCGGCACGGGCCCGGTGGCGGAGCCCACCGCGTCGTAGCGCCTACCTGCGACGACGGCCGCACGCACAGGCGCCCGGCGACATCAGGTCGCCGGGCGCCTTCGGCAGGCCTGACTCACCGACACGGGCTGGGCTTCCCCTTCGCCGGCGGAGAGCCTCTTCCGAACGAGCGGGCGGGCACGCGCACTCGTGCAGGACCGGTGATCCTGCCGAGGCGGCTGGGCGCCCCGTGTGCGTGCGGAATGGCGTGCTATGACGTCGGTCACAGCGTTCCGCCAATCAACCAGTGCGCTTAGTAGACGCGACGTGGCGGACATCTAGGTATTTGTCCGTCTTGGGTCGGATGCGGACCCCGGCGCGCGTCCCGGAGTTCCGCCGGGCCGGCCCACGCGCCCGCTGCCCTGCGGAGCAAGGTTTCTGACGTCGTGACAGCTTTTTCTCCCGCCGCCGGCCGCGGACCGGAGACTCGCGCGCCGTTCCGGCGCGGTCCTGGGAGCTACGAGGCGGCGTAGTGGAAGGGACCCTTTGCGCTCCCTGTGGAGCCGTTCTAAGAATGTCGACCCACAGGACGTCGCCGCAGTTCGGAACGGGTGTCGCCGCGGAGTCGACCGCGCACCGGGCGCTCGGCGTCACCCAGTGAGTAGGAGCCCCCACATGAAGTCCCCCCGAACGTCCCCGAGACTCCTCGCTCTCGGCCTGGGTCTGGCCTCCGGCCTGCTGGGCACGGCGGTGCCGGCGAGCGCCCAGTCGGCCACCGCCCCGACCGCTTCCGCCGGCGCCTCCGTGGCGCGGTACGACGGGTCGGCCGATGAGGCCGCGAACACCAAGGCGTTCTTCGAGGCCGTGCTCAGGTCGGTCGCCGAGAAGCGCGCCGCCCAGCCCGGCGCGCAGGCGGTGACCGTCTACTACAACGACTCCCAGGCACCGAGCTTCCGCTCGCAGATATCGAGCGCGGCCTCGATCTGGAACAGCTCCGAGTCCAACGTCAAGCTCCAGGAGGCTTCGGGCGGTGGTGCCGACTTCTCCTACTACGAGGGCAACGACGCGCGCGGCTCCTACGCCTCCACCGACGGCCACGGAAGCGGCTACATCTTCCTTGACTACTCCCAGAGCCGGCGGTACGACGCGGTCCGCGTCGTCACCCACGAGACCGGGCACGTGCTGGGCCTGCCGGACGACTACGGCGGGCCGTGCAGTGAGCTGATGTCGGGCGGCACCGCGGGCACGTCCTGCACCAACCGCTACCCGGACGCCGCCGAACGCTCCCGTGTCGACCAGCTGTGGGCCACCGGACTCGCGCAGGCCCCGGGCACGGTGAACCAGCCCTCCGGCCGGCTGAGCACCGTACCGCAGGTACCGACCCTGACACCGGGCCAGACCACGGGGAGTCTGCTCCAGATCACACCCTGGAACTGATCGCGTCACGCCTGGTCCGGGCTCCGGGAGAAGGCCGTGTCGCCGGCCATCGCCACGATCGCGTCCTTGATGAGCAGCACGCTCGGCGGACAGTCCTGCGCCTTGTCACCGGGGTCCGCCAGCGCGGAGGTGCGCCAGACCTCCGCTCCGGTGCGGCTGTCCAGGGCCAGCAGACGGCCGAAGCGGTTGGAGAAGTAGACCCGCCGGTAGGTCGCTGACACCACGGGCGCCGACAGGCTCTCCACGTCCGTCACCTGCTGCCAGAGCTGTCTGCCGCTGTCCGCCGACACCGCGGTGACCGACCCGTCGGACCGGACGAAGTAGACGACGCCGTCCACGAGAGTGGCCGCGCCGCTCAGCGGACGGGCCAGCGGTATCCGTCTGACCTGCCCGGTCTCCGGAACCACCCGCAGCAGCGCGTTGTACGGCCGTTCGTACCCGGATTCGTACACGTCCTTCGCGGTCTGGGGGGCGAGGAAGAGGGGTTGCCCGCCGACAGCGCCGAGCGCTTCCGCCTTCCTCGGCAGCGTGGCGGTCTCGGTCAGGCTGCCGGGTTTGAGCTTCATCAGCTCGACCGGGGCCTGCCCGGGCTCGGTGCCCTTGGAGCACAGGGCGTACGGGGCGCCGCCCAGTGCCGACGGAGTGCAGTACTCGTCCAACGAGGGCGCCCGCCACAGTTCCTTGCCGGACGGGCCGTAGGCCACGAACGACGAGTAGTCGGGAGACAGGGTGAGCAGTCCGCCGTCGTACAGGACCGCCTCCTCCGACGGGTTGATGTCGCGTTGCCACCGCCGGTGCCCGGTACCGGTGTCGAGGGCGACCACGCGCCTGGTCCTGTCGTCCGGTTCCTCGTAGACGTAGACCAGCCCGTCGCGGACACCGATCGGCTGGGCTCCCTGGGGGCGGGTGCCGGTCCGCCACAGGGTGCGGCCGGAGGCCGCGTCGATCCGGGCGGCCGTGAAGCCCGTGCCGCCGCAGAACAGGGCGGTTCCCTCTGCCACGCATCCGGGGCTGTCGTAGTCGAGAGGGACGCCCTTCACGTCGTACCGCAGCTGCTTCCGCCACGGCCGCCAGCCGTCCGGCAGGGACGCGGCACGGGCGGTGGCCCTGGCGGTGGCGCCGGAGGCGGTGGTGTCCGGATCGGACACGAAGGCCGCCACCCCGACACCCAGCCCCGTGACGGCCAGCACAGCGCCGAGGCCGGTGAGCAGCATCCGGGCTCGGCGCCGCCGACCGGTGCCGGTGCCGGTGCCGGTGCCGGTGCCGGTGCCGGTGCCGGTGCCGGTGCCGGTGCCGGGCGGGTCACCCGCGGAGGTCGTGGCCGCGGAGGAGGTGGCCGCGTTCCGGGAAGCGGGGCGGCGCCGCGGTGTCGGTGACTGCCCGGTTTTCGCGGGCTGCCCGGTTTTCAGGGGCTGCCCGGTTTTCAGGGGCCCGGGGGCGTCGGATTCCGGCAGCGCCTGGAGCATGCGCTGTATGTCCGTCAGTTCCGGCCGTGCGGCCGGGTCCTTGTCAAGACAGCGCTCGACGACGCCCAGAAGGGCCTCGGGGACCCCACCGAGGTCCGGGGTCCCGAACACCACCTGATAGCCGGTTATGTACGGGCTGTCGGCGTCGAACGGTCCCGTGCCGACGGCCGCGAACACCAGCAGTGACCCCAGCGAGAAGACGTCCGAGGCCGGGGTGACGTCGCGGGGAGAGGCCAGTTGTTCCGGCGACATGAAGGGCGGAGTGCCGATCATCCGCCCGGTCGTGGTGAGGCTCTGGTGGTCGGATGCGCGCGATATGCCGAAGTCGATGACGCGCGGTCCGTCCTCGGTCATCAGGACGTTGCCCGGTTTGAGGTCCCGGTGCACCAGGCCCGCCCGGTGGATGTCGCGCAGTGCCTCGGTGAGCCCCAGCCCCAGCGCGCGCAGTTCCCGCTGACTCAGCGGACCGTCCTTCTCCACGGCCTCGGCGAGGTTGAGCCCCGGCACGTAGAGCGTCGCCATCCATGGCCGGTCGGCGTCCGGGTCGGCGTCCACGACAGGCGCGGTGAAGGCGCCGCTCACTCTGCGCGCTGCCGCGATCTCCTGCCGGAAGCGCGTCCGGAACTCCTCCTCCTGGGCATACGGCCCGTGCACGAGCTTGACCGCGACCTGCCGTCCCGAGGCGGAGACGCCCAGATAGACGACTCCCATGCCGCCGGTCCCTAGCCGGCCGAGAAGGGTGTACCCACCTATGAACTCCGGGTCCCCGGTGCTCAGGGGAGTCATCGCCGATCACCCTTCCCAGCGCCTGCCTGCCTCACGGGGATCACAGTACGTCCAGCCAGGGGCTCGACTCCCGGCGATCCGAGCCGACCTCGAAGCGCGCCGAGCCCGCCATCCCATCCGGCGTTCCAGGAAGGCCACGTTTCTGCAGCTCAGAGCCGGTGCGAGCATTCCAGCATCCCGAAACTCCCGAGGTGAATGGCGAATGGAACGCCGCCTGGCACAGGCTTGGGTCATCCGAACGCGGCGCTTCGCCGGCCACGGTGATCGGACCCGTTCAACTCCATGTCCACGGCCCGCGTTTCAGCGCGCCCACCACCGGAAGATCACCTTCCGGATAATCAGAAAGCAGTCCGCTCATGCGTATCGCCCCTCGCTTCGCCTCCCGCGCCGCCGCCTCCTCCATGGTCGTCGCCGCCGCCCTCGCGCTCGTCGGCCTCCAGGCCACCGAGCAGACCGCCTCCGCCGCCACCAAGAAGGCCCCCTCGGTCGTCACCTGCACCACGGCGAACGCCAAGCTGACCGTCACCAGGGCGTCCCGCCCGATCAACCACCTGCTGCTCAAGGCCACCAACACCGGCAGCAAGCCCTGCTACGCGTACATCGCCCCCTACCTGAGGGCCGGCGCCGACGCCCAGGCCCCGCTGCCGTGGGCCGAGGAGACCACGCCGCAGGCCGTGGTGACGCTCAGGCCCGGCCGGTCCGCGTACGCGGGCATCACGACCTCCACCCCCGAAGGCGAAGGGGGCGCCAAGGTGAAGACCCTGGGCGTGTTCTTCGCCGACCGGAAGGGCAACGCCACCAACAAGGAGAAGACCCTGAAGCTGCCGAAGGGCGGCATCTTCTTCAACAGCGCCGCCACCGTCACGTACTGGCAGGACAACGCGAAGGACGCCCTCTCCTGGTAGCCGTCCCGCCGAGCACAAGGCGACCGCCGTGCGGGAACTGGAAGACGCCGGCCGCGAGGTCCTGGTCGTCGGCGACGGGGTCGACGACTCCCCGGCGCTCGCCGCCCACACCGGCATCGCCATGGGCCGGGCGGGCTCCGACCTGGCGCTGGAGACCGCCGACGCCGTCATCGTGCGCGACGAACTCCGCACGGTCCCCGCCGTGATCGCGCTGTCCCGGCGCGCCCGCGAGCTGGTCGTGCAGAACTTGGTGATCGCGGGCGTCTTCATCGCCGGCCTGGCCGCCTGGGACCTGGTCGGCACCCTGCCACTGCCACTCGGCGTGGCCGGCCACGGGGGGTCCACGGTCATCGTCGGCCTCAACGGATAGCGCCTGCGGCGCGAGGCGGCCTGGCAGCGGGCCGCCGAACGAGCCACGGAGCAGGAACCGGAGGTCGGCGGCGAAGTCCCTCGGGTACATCGGGACGTCGTCCGGGGTGACCACCCGGCCGGTGTCGACGAGGTGGAGCGGCACCATGCCCACCGGGTGCGGTCCGGTGGGCGGGGGCAGGGTGAGTCGCGCCGGGCCGGAGGCGGCCGGAGCCGCCCACCCGCGGGATGCGACGCCCAGCGGCACAGCACTCCCGAGCCCGGCGATCAGCGCTGCCCCGAGCATGCGACGGCGCGTCATGGGTGTTCGGCTGTTGGACGCCGTGACGGTCATGAAGCCTCCCGAGTCTGGGTTTCTGGGTCGGAACCGGGCTCTCAGCCCGTGCCGCCGGGTGTGGGGCGGCACGGTCATGGCCTCGCGTCAGGTCTTCGACGTGGCTCCTCCTGAACGGGGCGTCCGGGGCCGTGGCGGGGAGTTGACGTGTCAGCCGTTGCGGGCGGCCTCCGGGCCGGTGATGCGTTCGAGGAGGGGGAGAGTGGAGGCGATGATGCCCAGCGAGGCGACGAGGCCGAGGGCGACGAACGCGTAGTAGGCCACGCCCGGCGACACCAGGTCGTAGTGCATCTGCGATTTCAGGAACAGGGCCGAGGCGGCGAAGGCCGTACCGATCGAGATCGCGGCCACTGCCAGCAGCGGCAGTGTGCTCTCCAGGCCGATCACCCGCTGCAGCAACCGCAGGGGCGCGCCCGTGAGCCGCAGCAACGCGAAGGGGCGTCGGCGATCCGACAGGCCGGCGACCACGCTCACCGCCAGGCTGCAGCCTGCTATCGGCAGGGTGGTCAGCAGCACCACGTCGGCCAGCTGCCGCCAGCCGGCCAGCTCCTGCTGCAGGTCGGTGCCCCAGTCGCCCACGGTGCGGGCCTGTTGGTGCGGGTAGGCGGTGGTGAGCAGGGTCCGTACGCGTTCCATGGCGGCTGTCGACCCGTCGGTGGCCACGTAGACCAGTTGTACGGGCAGCTTGGCGACGGCTGCGGTGCTGATCGCGGCGGCGGGCCACGGCAGGTTCGGGTGCGACTGCAGGCTGTCGAAGGCGTAGAAGTCGACGGCCGTGACGCTCGCGCCGGCCGGGCAGTGGCCCACCATGGGAGTCTGCGCCAGGTCGGAGCAGGTCACCAGGGCCGGCGCCGCAGGGGGCGGATCGCCCGGGTGGACTCGCCGGTGCACCACCTCGCCGACGCCGCCGGGGTTGGCGTGGACGACCGCCGCGCCCCGCACGCCCGGGATCGCGCGCACCTCGGCGAGCAGCCGTTTCGGGATGGTTCCGGCCAGCGGCGCTGCGCCGTCGCCGCCGGCCTCCACCACGGTCCGGGTCTGCCGGTCGCCGCCCAGCGTGCCGCGGTGGTCGTTGATGGTGCCGATGATGCTGACTGTCGCGGTGGTCACGAAAAGGGCCAGGACGAGGCCGCTGACCGCGCGGAAGCCGGCCCTCGGGTCGTCGGCGAGCCGCCGCACCGCGATCAGGGCGGCCGGGCGCCGGGTGCGCCGGGCCACCGCCCGGGCGACGATCATGGTCAGCCACGGTCCGGCGATCACCAGGCCCAGCATCACCACCAGGAAGCCGGGAAGGTAGGCCGCCGTCTGGCCGTTCCCGGTCGCCGGGCGGCGGCCGACGAAGACGAAGTACGCCAGTTCGGCCAGGCCCGCCAGCAGTGGGATCAGCCGCCAGGCGCGCGGCGGGCGCGGGGTCACCCGGCGGGTCACGCCGAGCGGGGAGACGGTGACCCGGCGCAGCGCGAGGCGCGCCGCGATCGCCGCCGCCACCGGCACGCCGACGAGGACGCCGAGGATCTGCGGGGCGCTGAGCGTCAGATCCGAGAGGAAGAACCGCTGCTGCCCGGTGAGCGGAATGGTGGCGACCAGCGGGCGCAGCGCGGCGTAGAGCCCGAAGCCGACCGCCGTCCCGAGGGCCGCCGCCAGCGCGGACTCCACCGCCGAGATCACCGACACCTGCCGGGGAGTGGCGCCGACCAGCCGCATCGCCGCGTAGCGCTGTTCGCGCGCGGCGGCGGACAGCCGGGTGGCGGTGGCGATGAAGATCAGCACCGGGAAGATCAGGGCCCCGGCCACCACGGAGGAGATGAGCGTCAGTGCGTCGCCGCGCACGGCGTTGTCCCAGCACTGGTTGTCGCAGGCGGCCGGCCGGGTGCCGGCGATGGTGGTGACCGCTCTCGCCCCTGGTGCGCTCTTGACCTGGGCGGGGGTACGGCCGATGACAGCGATCAGCGAGTCCGGGGAGGCCAGGGCGGCGTCGCCGATCGTGCCGGCGAGCCGCCCGGGGAAGCGGTCGCCCAACTGGTCGGCCGGGGTGTCGCGGATCAGCTCGGCCAGCGCGGGTGAGGCGTAGTACTCGCCCGGCGCGGGCAGGCGCGTGAGGCCGGGCGGGACGGGCGAGTTCGGGCCGGTCGCGGCGACGTCGACCTCGGTGAGGGACCTGCCGTCGTAGTAGTCGCCGTGCGGCCACCACCACAGCGGGGCCGCCGACGCCCGCTCGGTACGGCTCGCGGCGCCGGTGTCGAGCCACACCTGCCGCTGGTTCGTCCGCTCGACGGCGTTCATGCTGGCGAAGGTCGACAGCAGCAGTCCGACCCCGACGGCCACCGCGGCGGCGATCATGAGCAGCCTGGCGACCGCCTCCCGGCCGCCGCTGACCGCGAGGCGGAGCGCGAAGCCGGTCACGAGGCGATCCGTCCGGTGGTGAGCAGGCTGGCCTTGCCGTCCCGCACGATGGCCTCCCGGTCGGCATGCGCGGCGACCCGGGGCTCGTGGGTCACCAGGACGACGGTCGTGCCCGCCTCCTGGGCCGCGTCCACCATCAGGTCCATCACCTGCTCGCCGGTCAGCGAGTCCAGCGCCCCGGTCGGCTCGTCGGCGAACAGCACCTTGGGCCGGGCCACCAGACCCCGGGCCAGCGCCACCCGCTGCGCCTGCCCACCCGACAACTCCCCGGAGCGGCGCCGCTCCAGGCCGTCCAGGCCCAGCCGGGCGAACCAGGGACGGGCCTCGGCGAGCGCGGCCGCCCGGCGCACGCCGGAGAACAGCAGCGGCAGGGCCACGTTCTCCTCGGCGGTCAACTCCGGGACGAGCTGGCCGAACTGGAAGACAAAGCCGAAGGTGTCGCGGCGCAGGGCACTGCGCTCGGCCTCGTTCAGGGTGTCGATGCGGCGTCCGTCGAAGTGCACCTCGCCCGAGTCGGGGGTGAGGATGCCGGCCAGGCAGTGCAGCAGGGTGGACTTGCCCGAGCCGCTCGGACCCATCACGGCGAACACCTCGCCGGCCTCGACGGCCAGGCTGGCGCCGCGCAGGGCGGGGGTCTCGCCGAAGGAGAGGGTGAGGTCGCGAGCCTCGATGAGGGCGGTCATGTGCGCACCGCCGCCGCCAGCGTGTCCATCCGGGCCGCGGTCAGCTCGATCCACCGCAGGTCGGCCTCCAGGTGGAACAGGCCGTGGTCGGCGAGCAGGGCGTCGATGATCGGGCCGGTGCGGCGCAGCTGGGTCAGCTCGTGCATCCGTTGCAGGTGGGCGGCCCGCTGGGTGTCGAGATACTGCTGGGCGTCGCGGCCGAGCATCAGGGCCAGCACGACTTTGGTGAACAGCACGGTCTGCAGGTTGGGCTCGGGGGCCACCGGCTCGGTGAGCCAGGTCTCGAACTCCGTCGCCCCCGCCTCGGTGATCACGTAGCGCTTGCGCTCGGGGCCGACGCCGGGCTCCGCCTCGCCGGCGATGACCTTCCCGTCCCGCGCCAACCGGCCAAGGGTTGTGTAGACCTGCCCGTACGGCAGCGGCTTGCCGCGGTTGAAGAAGGCGTCGTAGTCGCGCTTGAGGTCGTAGCCGTGGCTCGGCTCCCGCTCCAGCAGCCCCAACAGGGTGAGAGGAACACTCATGCGAGGACCATACACCGCGGATATACTCCGAGTGTATATCCGCTGAGAGTGCGTTCCGGTCGGCTCCCGGTGGAAGGGTGGTCAGCCACCGGGCTGCCAAGCGCCGGACGGAAGGCCGCCCGCCCCCTTTCAGGCCGAAGCCGACAGCACGCGGTTTCGCCCACCCCCGGCCCGCGAACCCGGCCGGAACGGGCGGCGCACGGTGCCGGGCGACCCGGATCCGCGCAGGCCGACGACGTGATCACGACGTGCGCGCTCCCGCGCATCGTGGTCGGCCTCGCGGGCAGCCGTCGGTGACGGAGCGCGGTCGCTGTCGCCTCGGCCCGGGTGCGGCGAGGCGCCGGAGGGGTGAACGGTCTGCCGCGCCGGGTCAGTCCCGGTGCCGGCGGCGCAGCGCGCGCCGCACGACGAAGGCGGCGATCAGGACACCGAGGGCGACGAGTGCGTAGAGCTGATAGCGGGCGATCTCGTCATAGATGGCCGTGATGTGGGCGCCGGCCGCATAGGCCACACTCGCCCACAGGCCGACCCAGAGCGCGGCACCGATGGCATTGAAGACGAGGAAGCGGCGCCAGGGCATACCGCTGGTGCCCGCGATGATGCCGTTGACCTGGCGCAGTCCCTCGACGAAGCGGGCGACGACCACGATCTTGCCGCCGTGTCGGGTGAAGAACTCCTCGGCCGCCCGGAAGCGGTCCGGGGTCAGGAACACGTACCGGCCCCAGCGGTGTACGACGGCCCGTCCACCGGTGTGGCCGATCAGATAGCCGATGTTGTCCCCGATCACGGCGGCGGCGAACGCGATGACCGCCACGGCCACGATGTTCAGCTGTCCCGCCCCCGCGTAGATTCCGGCGGCGATCAGGATGGTCTCTCCCGGCGCGGGGACGCCGAAGTCCTCCACAAGGACCACGGCGCCGACGGCCCAGTAGCCGTAGTGGGTGAGCAGCGGGGACAGGTGAGCCAGCGGGCCCGGCAGAGGCGGCGCCATGCCTCCACCGTACGCGGCCGGAAATTCCGCTTCTTACCTCGCGCCGAGAACCTGTCCTGTCTTCCGGCCATCTCAGAGAGGGGCGCATGACGCAGGGGAACCGAGCGAGGCGACAAGAACCGAAAGTGAGAAAGCGTGTCGGCCATCAGCCAGCGGGTGCACCTGCTGCTGCTCACCGCCTGGACGACCCTCTGGTTCGCCGTGGTCCAGCCGCACGGCGGGTTCTCCTGGCACTACCTGCGTACCGGTGGCGAGTTGCTCTACGCGGGCTCGGGCAGGGCGGACGGCGGTCTGAATCTGTACGCCCACCACCCCGAACTCCAGATGGGTCCCGTCAGTTTCCTGGCGGCGGGCCTGTTCAACCCTCTCCCCGAGTCCGTCGGGCAGTTGCTGGCCGCCGCTGTGATGTCCCTGCTCGGTCTGCTGATCCTGGTGGTGGTCGGACGCAGCGCCGCCTGGCACCTCCTGGGCACGGGCACCAATCACCGGCGACTGCGCCAGCGGGTGCTGATCGCGGGCCTGGCCTTCATCCCGATGTGGATCGAGGTCGCCGTCCGCTTCGGCCATCTCGACGACGTGCTGGCACTCTTCTTCACGACCCTTGCCGTGTGTGCTCTCACCCGCGGCAACCCCGCCGCGACGGGCGTCTTCCTGGCCCTGGCCATGGACTCCAAACCGACCGCGCTGGCCTTCCTGCCGCTGCTGCTCGCCCTGCCGAGAGGACAGTGGCTGCGCGCGGGGCTGTGGTGCGCGGCTCTGGTCGCGCTCGCCTGGCTGCCGTTCCTCCTCAACGCCCCGCAGTCGTTGACCGCAGCCGAGTTCACCATCCCCAACCAGCCCGCGTCCGCGCTGCACTGGCTCGGCGTCGACGATCCGCGCACCCCTCCCTGGGACCGGCCGGCGCAGGCCACGGCGGGGCTGGCGCTGGGTTGCCTCGCGGTCCTGCGAGGCCGCTGGCCCGCCGTCGTCCTCCTCGGCGCCAACGCCCGGATCGCCTTGGACCCCAGCGTCTACACGTACTACACCGCCTCCGTCCTGCTGGGCACGCTGCTGTGGGATGTGATCGGACAGCGGCGCCTGGTGCCCTGGTGGAGCTGGATCGGCCTGATCACCCTGTACGGCACGGTCTTCGTCGTTCCCGATGACGCGGCCCGCGGCCTGATCCGCCTGGGCTTCGTCATCGTCTCCACCGCGTATGTCCTGCTCTGGCCGGTACGAGACCGGCGCCGGCGGCACTCCCCGTCCCGGGGCAGGCGGGTGGGAACCGATCAGGCACTGGGCACGGCGAGGTGAACCACGCCCGGCGCGCAGCCCGCCGCTGTCGGCCGGGCAGGCGGCAAGGGGCAACGGCCTCATCGGTGGCGATCTCGTACAGCCAGGCACGCGCGGAGCTGCCCGCTTGCCCCGCAGGCCGCGACAGCACGGCAGGCCCGGCGGAAGTCCGCCCGCGACACCCCCTGCGCGGCGACCGGTCCTGAGGCAATGGAAGGGGCAAGCATCTGCCGTGCGATGCCCTTCCGGTGATGAAGTTCTTCCTTCAAGGGCCTCGCCGGCAGCAGCGCATCCGCAGTGCCATGATCCGGCCCGCACATCGGCCGTACCGTCCCGCCGACTCCAGCTGACAGGTGACTGGATCTGAACGGCTGTGCGGGCTGACCCGCGACGTCCTTCACGGCCCAGGGGAGCACGTTCATGAGCCGCAGGCGACATCGTCGCCTGCCTGGCGGGCTACGTCGGCTGACCGAACCCGACAGCGGTCGGCCGAGCCGGCGAAACCTGCCCCTGGTGCCCCTCACACCCGTTCCCCTCAACCACGGCGTCCCATTCAGCCGTTCCAGAGACTCTGTGTTCTACCTGGTCAGAGTGCGTTTCGGCGTTCCAGCGTCCCCAACACCCGGCCGGGCGTGGCGGTTGGGACGAATCACGTCGCAGTCTTCGGTCATCCGATCACCGCCGCCACCCGAAGACCGAAGGGGCACCGCACCATGTCGAAGTTCCGCACCTCCCGCACCCGTCTCGTCGCCGCCGCCGCGACCACCGTCCTCGCCGCGCTCTCCCTGACCGCGTGCAACGACGGAACGGGTGCCAACGACGAGGGTGCGGCGGCCGCCACCTCCACGAGCCCGTCGTCCGACGCGGCCTCCGGCACGGGGGCGGACTCCAACTCCACGGGCTCGACGGGTTCGACAAGCTCCACGGGCTCCACGGGCTCCACGGGCTCCTCCGGCGGGAAGTCCACCGGGTCCACCACCAGCGGTTCGAAGCCCGTCACCGGTGCCGCCGCGTCGAAGGCGCCCGGCTCGGCCGGCAAGCCGGTCACCTGCGAGGGGTCCAACACCAGGACGGTCGCGGCCCCGCTGAACCGCCCCGTGAACCACATGCTGCTCACGGTCACCAACACCGGCAGCAAGACCTGCTTCCTCTACGGCTACCCGAGCGTCCAGTTCACCGACGCCCAGTCCGAGCCCCCGGTCATCGAGGACTCGCAGCCGCAGGCCGTCGTCACGCTGGAGCCGGGCCAGTCCGGATACGCGGCCATCAGCCTGTCCGCCACGGACGGCAGCAGCGCGGACGGCCGCACCGCGAAGTCCCTGACCGTCTACTTCTACGGCCGCTCCATGAGCGGGAACGTCGGCGCCGCCGCCCACCCGTCGCTGCCTGCCGAGGGCGCCTACATCGACGACTCGATCAAGGTCACGTACTGGCAGCAGTCGATGAGCGACGCCACCAACTGGTGACACCTCAGCGCCCGTACGACGACCAGCACCTCACCGACCCGGAAGGCAGGCAACCCGGCATGCGCAACAGCACCCGCAGGATCTCCCGCTTCGTCACCGCCTACTTCGGCGCGGCCTTCCAGGTCGTCGTCATGGGCAGCACAGGCCGCCTCGCGGCGGAGGCAGGAGTCATCCGCCGCGACCACACGACCTGAACCCTCCCCCGCCGACGGTGAGTTGCTTACAGGTCGCAGCGGGCGCCCCTGGTCCGCTTCGCCACCGCCAGCCACGGCCACGACGCCTGCGCGGCCGCCCCGTGGGTGGAGAAGTACAAGCCGGCCTCGGGCCGGACCGCATACCACCCGAACGAGGCCGGCATGAAGGCCGCGGCCTCCTTGGTGGAGTCCGCACTGAGGTGAAGTTCGTGCCCGGCACCGACGCCCCGCGCCGGGACGTACAGCATCAAGTCGGCGGCCGGCCGCAGGACTGGAAACCCCCGACGCAGAAGCCGTGCTCGGCCGGGGTGGGCTCCGCCGCGAGGGAAGCCGGCCATGGGCTACAACGCCATCTACCCGGCCGAGGCCGTCGAAGCCCACCGTGCGTTCATCGGCCGCCGTGCGTTCATCGCCCGCCGGCGCTCGCTGCGCCCCAGCGAGGAACACCGCACTCCCACCGCGCAGGAGTGGGATGCCTTCCTCGGGCACTTCGAGCGCCCCAAGCTGTCCGTCCCTCCCCGGGCCGCAGGCTGTTCCGGGGCCCGGGCGAGAACTCCTGTCAGCCCTGGCAGCCGCACCCCGAGGCCGTCTTGGCCTCGGTGACGGTCAGGGCTGGGTCCTGCGGGGTCTCGGCCGGGGTGCAGCACGCGTTGACCCCACAGCATGCGCTCTCCGGCTGCCCGGCGGCGGAAGGGGACGTGACGGCCTGGGGCTTGGTGGCGCGGACGAGCGCGGAGTGCATGCCGTCGGCGACTGCATGCGTCGGGGTGATCTCGACATCGGTGAACCCGGCGGCCCGAAGGCCCGCACGGTACTCCGTGAAGGACAGCGCGCCGGCGATGCAGCCGACGTAGTCGCCACGCTCGGCCCGCTGGTCCGGTGTGAGGGCGTCGTCGGCGACGACGTCGGAGACGCCGATCCGGCCGCCGGGCTTCAGAACGCGGAAGGTCTCGGTGAACACCGCTGGCTTGTCGGTGGACAGGTTGATCACGCAGTTGGAGATCACCACGTCGATCGTGTTCGCGGGCAGCGGGATCGCCTCGATGGTGCCCTTGAGGAACTCGATGTTCGTCGCGCCCGCCTTCGCCGCGTTGGCCAGGGCCAGCGCGAGCATCTCCTCGGTCATGTCCAGCCCGTACGCCTTGCCGGTCGGCCCCACGCGGCGGGCGGAGAGCAGGACGTCGATGCCGCCGCCGGAGCCGACGTCGAGGACGCGTTCGCCTTCGCGGAGTTCGGCCACGGCGGTGGGATTGCCGCAGCCGAGCGAGGCGGCCACCGCTTCGGCGGGCAGGGCGTCGCGCTGGTCGGCGGCGTACAGCGTGGAGCCGAAGCTCTCGTCGGCCTCGACCGGCTGGGGCCCGCAGCAGGAGGTGGCGCCCTCCGCGACCTTCACGGCCGCCGCCGCGTACCGCCGGCGGACGGTTTCGCGCAGGTCGGTGGTGTGCTCGCTCATGTCTCACTCCCAGGTGACGGGCCACGGCAGGGGCCCGGAACGGCCTGTATTGACGTTCATTGATGCAACCTTGCGCCTTGAATCGAAAAACGTCAACATAGAGGCATGTCGAAACAAGAGCTTGAGGTGATCGGCCAGGACGCCGCGTGCTGTCCGGGCCTGTCCGCCGCGCCGCTGGACGAGGACCAGGCGGCCGACCTGGCGAAGGTCTTCAAGGCCCTGGGCGACCCGGTGCGGCTGCGGCTGATGTCGATGATCGCCTCGCGCGGCGAGGGCGGCGAGGTCTGCGTGTGCGAGCTGACCCCGGCCTTCGAGCTGTCCCAGCCGACGATCTCCCACCATCTCAAGCTCCTGCGGCAGGCCGGCCTCATCGACTGCGAGCGCCGCGGCACCTGGGTGTACTACTGGGTGCTGCCCGGCGTCCTGGACCGGCTCGCCGCGTTTCTGACCACCGCGCAGCCCGCCGGGGCCACCGCGTGACCGCGTCCCTCGGCCGCCGGGTCGCCGCCGAGGCGATCGGGACCGGGCTGCTCGTGGCGGTGGTGGTCGGCTCCGGAATCCAGGCCGCCGAGCTGTCGCGAGACGTCGGCGTGCAGTTGCTCGCCAACTCCCTCGCCACCGTCTTCGGCCTGGGCGTGCTCATCCTGCTGCTCGGGCCGGTCTCCGGCGCGCACTTCAACCCCGCCGTCACCCTCGCGGCCTGGGTCGCCGGCCGCCGCGGGGGTGACGGCCCGAGCCCGCGGGAGGTCCTCGCGTATGTGCTCGCACAGGCGGGCGGGGCGATCGGCGGCGCAGTCCTGGCCAACGCCATGTTCGCCGAGCCCCTGGTGAAGTTCTCCGCCCACGACCGGTCCGCCGGGCACCTGTGGCTGGGCGAGGTCGTCGCCACCGCCGGGCTGGTCCTGCTCGTCTTCGGCCTGGAGCGGATCGGACGCACCACTCTGGCCCCGGCCGCCATAGCCTGCTACATCGGGGCCGCCTACTGGTTCACCTCCTCCACCTCCTTCGCGAACCCCGCGGTGACCGTCGGCCGCGCCTTCACCGACACCTTCGCCGGCATCGCCCCCGCATCCCTCGCCCCGTTCATCGCGGCCCAACTGCTCGGCGCCGTACTCGGAGTGGGGACGGTGACGCTCCTGTACGGACGCCCGGCCCGCACCGCAGACGCCGTCGTACCCCACAGCGAACCCGAACTCGCCTCCTCCTGATCACCGACCCCATCCGCGAGGACACCCACCATGAGCACTGCCATCCCGCGTCCATCCGTGCTGTTCGTCTGCGTCCACAACGCCGGCCGCTCCCAGATGGCCGCCGCCTTCCTCACCCACCTCGCCGGCGACGCGGTCGAAGTCCGCTCGGCCGGGTCGGCTCCCGCCGCCACCGTGAACCCGGCCGTCGTGGAAGCCATGAAGGAGTCCGGGATCGACATCTCGGCCGAGATCCCCAAGGTCCTCACCACCGCGGCGGTCCAAGCCTCCGACGTGGTCATCACCATGGGCTGCGGGGACACCTGCCCCGTCTTCCCCGGCAAGCGGTACCTCGACTGGCAGCTCGAAGACCCGGCCGGCCAGGGCGTCGACGCCGTGCGGCCGATCCGCAACGAGATCGAACAGCGTGTACGCGGTCTCCTCGCCGAGCTCGGCATCCCCATCGCCGTGTGACCCCGCGAGGCTCCACGACGCGCCAGTTCAGAGAAGTCACGAGCCCGAACGTCAGCAACCCCGCTCCAGATCGCTCGCGCCGTCGCTCGTCCCTGCCCTTTCTGCTTCATGCCCGGTGCTGCGTCTGTTCGGCGAGCTTGCGGGCGTGCGCTGCGGCGTCCTTGGCCCGGCGCCGGGCTTCCGGGACGGTCCTCCGGCGACTCGCGGCCGGGAGCTGGGAGCTGAGCCGGTCGTCTCTCGCCCGCCCTGAGCCCGAGGACTTGTCCACGGCTGCCGATCGGGTGCCTTCCAGCGGCGATCAACCGGGTGAGTGGCCAGAGACGGCCGGAAACCGACGGAGAGACGGTGGCATGGAGTTCCCTCGCGAGGCAGGCGCCGAGGGGCAGTGCGGTGGCAGGCGCTGGGGCACCTCGCGTCCCGCCTGGCGGAACCGGACGATGCCGGCGGAACGGGCGCCGTAGACTCTGCCCCCGCCTGCGGCCTGGAGGCCAAGCGGGTGCCGTCACCAGGAAGGGACCAGTACGGTGAGTGCAACGGCGCAAAGCGACGCCCCGATATACGAGCGGCTCATACGCGAACGGGGCGATGTAGCCGCCGATGCGCGCAGGACGGCAGAGGCGACCTGGCGAGAGGTCGGCCGGGCCATGGACTTCCGCCTCCCGCACACGATCGCCACGCGCGACTTCAGCCTTCCGTCGGCCGCCATGTGATCCCGACGATCGCTGGACTGCCCTGCCCGCAAGGGCGGTTTCCCCCACCGATCGTCGGCCGGCCCGTCCCTCCTGACGGACGACGTCGGCCTTGTGGCGAACCGGCGCCCCCGGAGGCTGCCGCCGGCTGCTTCCGGCGGGAAGCCGAACCCGGCGCCCGCTTCACCATCCGGCAAGGCCCGCCCGGACCTACAGTTGGACGACCCGGCCCGGCAGGGCATCGACGCCGTACGCCCCACCCGCGACGAGATCGAGATCCGCGTCCGCGGCCTGCTCGCCGACCTCGGTGCGCAGGCCAGGGCCGCCTGACGCACCCCACCACGTGGCGACGTACGTGACGGGCCGGAGGGGGATCCTGTCCGGCCCGCTGCCGGGAACACCGCGCACCGGCGGGTTACTTCTGTATGACGTCGGTGCAGTAGAGATCCTTGTCCGGCAGGTGGCCGGTGGCCAGGAAGCCGACGGTGGCCTTGTCGGCGCAGGCGGAGCCTTCGTCGTAGACGTAGTGCCCGCCGTTGTCGACGCCGACGAAGACGGAGCCGTCGCCGAGGGTCCTGTGCAGTCCGACTCCGCTTTCCCACGGGGTGGCGTTGTCCCTGCGGTTCTGCAGGATCAGGGTGTTGCGCGGGCCGCCCTTCACGACCTTGACAGCCGCCTCAGCCGGCTTGTTCCAGAAGGCGCACGCCCAGATGTTGGCGGGCATGCCCGCGGTGAGCGGCCACTTCTCACGGTCCGCGGTGGTGCGGGTGGCGTAGCCGTCGACGTCGTGCGGCCATTCGGCGTCGCCGCAGGTGAGAGCCATGAACATGGTGGCCTGGTTGTCCGCGGGGATGCCCGGGGACGTCGGTGTGTCGGCGAACACCTCCTTGAGAACCGCGGTGTCGGCGGCCGTGGTGCTGTCGTGGGACAGGTCGTCGGCGGCCTTCCAGAACTTGGCGAGCACGGGAAGCGTGTCGTTGTGCAGAAGCAGTGCGTAGGTCATGTTCCGCAGCAGCGCCCCGTCCAGCGACACCGCTGCGCCGGGAATCGCCGCGGGCGTGCGGTCGAGCCGGTCGGCGAGGGTGAGGTAGGTGTGGGTCACCTGCGCGACGCTCGTGCCCAGCTTGAGGGTGCTGTCCTGTGCCGCGGCGACGCGGGCGGCGTCGGGGAACCGGTCGGCCATGCCCTTGCCCCAGGTGTCCGCGACCTGGTCGGCCCAGACCTTGGTGGGGTCGACGTTGCCTTCCAGGATCATCCGGTCGGTGTGGTCCTGGAAGAGAGACCGGTAGACGGCGCCGAGGTAGGTGCCGTAGGACTGACCCCAGTAGGAGATCTTCTTCTCACCGAGCGCCTGGCGGATGCCGTCCATGTCGCGGGCGGTGTTGGCCGTGTTGTAGTACCGCAGGTTCTTGCCCACCGTGTCCGCGCACTGCCTGGCGTCGGCTTTGGCGAGGGCCACGTTCTTCGTGATCGAGCCGTCCGCGGCGGGATAGGGGAAGAGCCCGGACACGCTGGGGTCGTCCAGACCGCAACTTTGCGGGGTGCTGTGTTCGACGCCGCGCGGGTCGAAGCCGATCAGGTCGTAGCGGTCCAGCACGGTCTTCGGCAGGGTGGACGCCATGGTTTCGGGCATGTCGAGACCGCCCAGGGCGGGCCCGCCGGGGTTCAGCAGCAGGACGCCACGCCGCTTCCCGGGTTTGGCGGTGGACAGCCGGGAGACCGCCACATCGATCTCCGTGCCGCCCGGGTGCTGGTAGTCCAGGGGGACTTTCAATGTGCCGCAGGTCAGGTGGGGGCTACGGGTCTGTCCCTTGGCCAAGGCCGGGCACCTTCCCCAGGTGATCTTGGCGTCCCCCGCGGTCTCGCCGGCGCTCTTACCGGCGACCTGGTCCGGTTGCGCGCCCTGGGCATCGGCACCGCACGCGACCAGCGCGGTCCCTGCCACCGTGGAGACCAGCAGGGCCGCGGCGAGCCGGCGGCCGCCGGGGAAACCGTACTTCGCGGAACTGCGCGTCGTGGTCATGGCGTTGTCCTCACCTACTCGGCTGGCCGGACCTGCCTGGTCAGGCCGTTGCGTTGACGGTTCGAGTCAACAAGAGGCCACCGGTCGCGCGCGTCACCGCGGAGAGGACACATCAGGTAGCTCGCTCGGGGGATGCCCGGCCGAACCTGAGCAGGGGTGAGCGGCCCCAGTGGTTCGGGGGGCGAGCTGTGGGCGCGGACCGAGCCGTTGCCGCCGGTTGCGCCACCCCGCACGGATCACCCGGGGCGGCGGCGCCCGGACGTCCGGGCAGGAGGCGATCGCGGCCGTGGCGCGCTCGCCGGACCCGGCCGGCATCACAGTGCCGTCAGGCGCGGTCGCCGTCCCCCGTCAACCCCGCCCGATACGCCAGGACCACCGCCTGGACACGGTCGCGGAGGTCCAGCTTGGTGAGGATGCGAGAGACGTAGGTCTTCACGGTCTCGTGGCTGATGACCAGCTCGGCGGCTATTTCGGCGTTCGACAGGCCCTCGCTGATGAGGAGGAGGACCTCGTGTTCGCGAGGGGTGAGGACCTTGAGGCGCTCGCGCTCGGGAGAGGCGGGGGCGGCGGAGGGGCGTACGCGTTCGGCGAAGCGGCCGATCAGGGTGCGGGTCACGGCGGGGGCCAGGAGGGACTCGCCACGAGCGACGACGCGTACCGCGTTGATCAGTTCGGGCGGTGGGGCGTCCTTCAGCAGGAAGCCGCTGGCGCCGGCGCGGAGGGCCTCGTACACGTACTCGTCGACGTTGAAGGTGGTGACGACAAGGATCCTGGCGGGGCTGAGGGAGTCGGGGCCCGCCAGGCGGCGGGTGGCCTCGATTCCGTCGAGCAGGGGCATGCGGATGTCCATGACGACGACGTCCGGCTTCAGCTCCTGCGCGCTCCGGATCGCCGCTCGGCCGTCCACGGCCTCCCCCACGACCACCATGTCGGGCTGGGCGGAGAGGATCGTGACGAAGCCGGCGCGCACGAGGGCCTGGTCCTCGCAGACCAGCACCCTGATCGCAGCGGGCGGAACACTCACGCGGCACCTCCCGAGGGGATCCGTGCGTGTACGCGGAAACCGCCCTGCGGGCGGGGCCCTGCCGCGAACTCGCCTCCCAGCATCTCCACCCGTTCCCGCAGCCCGGTCAGGCCCCGGCCGCCCGAGGTGTACGGGCCGCCACCCGGCAGGGCGGCGGACACGGGAGCGCCGTCGGCCGTCCCAGCGGTGGTGACCTCCACATCCGTCCAGCCGGGGGTGTGGGCAAGCCGGACCAGCGTCGGCCGGCCCTCGGCATACTTCACGGCGTTCGTCAGGGATTCCTGCACGACGCGATACGCCGTGAGCTGGGCACCTACGGCCATGGCCGACTGCTCTCCGTCCTCGACCAGCTCGACCGGCTGGCCGCCCGCTCGTGTCTGCTCCACCAGATCAGGCACCCGGCCCGGCAGCGGTGTCCGCTCCCGGGGCGCCGAATCACCGGTCGCCTCCAGCACACCGAGCAGGAACCGGAGCTCGGCCAGCGCGCGACGCCCGGTGCCGTTGATGGCGTCGAGGGCCTCGTGCAGGCGGTCCGGCGACTCGGTGAGGTACTGTGCCGCGCCGGCCTGCACCACCATCGCGGTCACATGGTGGGTCACCACGTCGTGCAACTCCCGGGCCAGTCGGCTGCGTTCCGCCACGATGGCCACCTGCGCGGACAGGCGCCGTCGCTCGGCCTCCTGCTCCCGCCGCCCGCGGACCAGGACCCCCAGACCCCACACCACCGCCAGGACCATGTAATAGAGCAGGTAGTCGGTCAGGCTCTCGGGCGAGTCCAGCGCGTACAGCGCGACGCCGAAGACCACGTACCCGCCTGTCGCCGCCAGCGGTACGACATGCCGGAAGCGGTCCTGGTGGGCACCCACGGAGTACAGCGCGATGTACAGCCCCAGGCTGCCGAAGGTCGGCGGCCGGCCCAGGCACTCGTACACCGCGAACGAGGTCCCCGTCACCGCGAGGCAGGCAGCCGGCCACCGGGTGCGCACCGCAAGCGGCAGGGTCTGCCCCAGGGTCAGCAGCACGCCCGCGGCGGTGGCGCCATGGACGGGAAGACCGCCGAACTGCGCCCCGATCCGCGACAGCGGCGCCACGAACGACAGCACCGTGAAGACAAGCGCGAACTCGCGGTCCCTGGCGGCGGCGGGGCGCGACCCCCACCAGAGCGTCAGCACGCGGAGCCGAGCGGCTGCGGCGACGACCGGGTTCACCCATGGGAAGAGGTTCCTGCCCTGCGCACGCGCCGTTGGCGCGGGGGAGGCCGAGCCCGCTGGTTCACGCCCTGCCTGGTCTTCCGTCATCGTCATCCACGATCCCGTAGGTCCGGCGCTGAGCGGCACGAGGACCCAGCCGCGGTCCGCGGACCGTCCACCCGTTCGGTACGACTTGTCCGGCATCTGCACCACACGGTACCGCGGCCGGTGATCGACGCATCCGCCCGCCGCGTTCTCCCTCCCCCGGAGCCGGAAGAGCCCCCGGAACTGCGGCTGTGCCGGTTCCTCCCTCTCGCCCGGGCAATGTGCCGCCTCTACCTGGACACCCCTGAATCCGGTCCTTCTCCGCCGAGCTGGAAGGAGTCGCCGCGAGCCTTCCTCTGCGGCTGATGCGTGACCGGGTCCGCAAGGAGCGTCGGCCGACCAGATGGCCGTGCAGGAGCACACGAAGCAGCGGCAGAGCCGGCCCGCTTCGTCGGTCGGGTGCGGCCCGGAGGTGGGATTCCTCCGGGCCATCGGACCATCAGGGGGCAACGGCCTCAGCCGATGGCGTACGCGCGGTACACCGTCTCCACCGAGCGGTCCCCGGCGGAGTCCGTCACCTCCGAGCGCAGGGCGACGGCGCCGGATGCCGGGTTGTGGACGGACGCCTGCCAGGCCGATCCGGAGCGCTTGACGGTCGCCGCCTTCCAGGTCCTGCCGCCGTCGGCGGACGACCAGACCCGGACGGACTTGGCGGTCACCTTGGTGAGCTTGATGTCGGGGCCCTGGGAGGCCCGCCCGGCGCTCACGTCGACCGTCGTGGTGCTGTCCGGCGCGGCCTGGTTGTGGCTGTTCAGCCCGGTGGGCAGGAAGCGGGTCAGGAAGACGGGCGCGACCAGCGCCTTGGCCGGGTCGGCCACCTTGAAGTGCCAGTCGAGGGTGGCGCGCGGCGAGAGCATGCCGGCGGGAAAGGTGATGCCCGGACGGTAACGATGGGCGTCGACGGTCAGCCGGTACCAGCCGGCCGAGCGGATCCCGGCGGAGAACTCGGCGGGCCCGGTGCGCCAGTCGGTCAGCGTCTGCTTCTTGACGGTGGTGCCGCCCTTGGACAGGACCACCGTCTCCTTCGTTATGTCCCCCCAGTCGCCGCCGATGTCGAGGTCGCCGATCAGGGCGTCCGCAGAGAGGGTGACGGACTTCTGCCCGAGCAACGGCAGATTGCCCATAGGGCCCCATACGGCCCGGCCGAAGGACTGGGTGAGGCTCTGCCCCGCCTTCAGCGTCCGGAGCTTCGGGAAACCGCCGCCGACGTCGTCGCCGTTGCTGCCGAAGATGTCGTCGCGCGGCTGCCAGGTCCCGGGAGCCACATGGACGGTGGCGCCGTACGGGGCGTCCTCGTCGCGCACGCCGGCCATCAGGTCGGTCGTGCAGTCGTCGACCTTCGGCTCTGCCTGGAGTGCGGTGTAGACCTGACTGCCCATCTCCGTTCCGCTGCGCACCGAGAAGTGGACCGTGGCCAGCCCCGACCGCTTGAACGACCCGCCGGGCGCGGCCGGGATGCCCGTGGTGTTCTTCACGGCGACATAGCTGTCGTTGCCCGACCACTGCGCGAGATACCCGAACTGCAGCAGCTTGGAGGCGTTCGGGATGGCGTAGAGGGATCCCTCGTCGTTCCAGCCGCCCGCGCTGAAGGCGGAGGGCATGTCCATGCTGGCGGCGCACACCTGCGCGCTGATCCGCGGCGGGTCGGTCACGTCGGCGGGCGTGTCGAGCGACACCTTGACGGCCTTGCCCTTACGCGCGTCGAGCGTCACCGACTTGCTGCCCGACACCTTCACGACCTGTGCGCCGATGGTGTCGGTGCCCAGACCGTCGGCGGCGCTCTCGTAGATGTCGGTCATCGCGAGGTAGCGCCCCGACGGCAGGCTGATCCGCTTGCCGGACTTGACGCTGTACGTCTGACCGGACGGCACGGCGACGACGGTGACCGTCGTCGAGACCTTGCCGCCGTGCCGCCCCAGTGTGGTGACGGTCAGTGAGGCCGACGCCGCCTGCGCGGACGCGGCCGACGCGACCAGCGGTACCAGCGCGGCCACACCGACGAAAGCGAGCGATCTCCGTCGTGCCATCGACAACTCCCCCTCGAACCCCCGAAGTCGGCCAATCATAGGCGCGCCACGGACATGACAGATCAAGCAAGGAGCTGCTCCTGATCAAGCTCTGACAAAGAGAGACCGGGTGGTGTTTAAGCCGAGCAGGAGCAAGCCCGGCAAGGCATGCCTGTTTCGTGGCCGAAAGCGGTCGGCAGCCGGTGCGCGGAGTCAGTTCACGGTGAAGGAGTAGTCATAGGTGGCCAGTTGGATGCCGGTACGGGACGTCGCGTAGACCTGGAGGTCGCAGGAGCCGTCCGAGTCCGGGGTCCAGTCGATGCGCGCGGCGCCGTCGGCTCCCGCGGCGACCGTGACCTCCGGTCCCCCGTTGAAGGAGTACGTGTAGCTCACGACCCCCCGCGCCTTCGGCGTGAACGTGAAGGCGCCGGGGACACCCACACCGCCGCCAAAACCGTTCTCGGGGTAGACGTCGGAAGCGACGGTGGGAGTCGTGTCGTAGTCGATGTCCCAGAACGCCGGATCACTGAGCCAGCCGTTCGCGCTCTTGCTGGTCACGTCGAGACGCTCGCCGGTGAGGCCGTCGAGCATGATCATGAGAAGCCCGTGCACTCCGCGACAGGTCTTCCCCGAGCGGTCGCCGGGCGGCGGCTCTGCCGACGTGCCGAAGTATCAGGCGACGCGGGTCAGAGGGGGACACTCCCAGGTCGCGTCGATCACCTCCGGGCGGGGCCGGTACATGCGAAGGGCCACGAACCAGGTGCCTTCCTTCGCGGTGGGCAGCCAGTTGGCTTCCCTGCCCTGGTCGGGCGGCTCGTTCTGCAGGTGGATGGTCAGTCCGCCGTCCTCGTCCCACCGCAGGTCGGCGCTGCGGTCGCCCACCGAGTAGCGGTCGGCAGGGTTCGGGAGGAGGTTCATGTCCTCTCCGTAGGCGGTCAGGGACCAGAAGGCGTCGACCGGTGGCAGGGCGCCGCCGGGGAAGCGCAGTTCGTACCGGCCCTCGGCGGTGAGCTTGTTGCCGTCCGCGTCGTCGAAGTTGAGCAGGTAGACCGCTTCGGCGGGGTCGTTGGCGGCGACGCCGATCAGCGACTGGTCGGCGGCGCGTTTGAGGAAGTCGTCGCCGAAGCGTCCCATCTGCGGGGGAGGGTAGCGCCAGCCGTGGACGAGGTGCGCCCAGTCGCCGCTCAGGATCTGCTGTCTGAGCAGGGGCACGCCGACGGCGGCGGCCCGGATCAGACTTCGTTTCACCGAGTCCGGCTGAGCCTCGACGTCGAGTCCGGGGCCCACCCCGATCTGGGCGAACTGCTGGAGGAGCACGTGGTGATGGGACGGCGGCGGGTTCTCGGCCAGCATCGCGTTCAGCGTCTTCCACGGGCCCAGGGGATCCTCCTCCGCCAGGACCGGCGTCAGGACGTCACGGCTTTCGGGGACCTTCGCGTCCGGCTTGCCGAACAGGCTGAGCGGGGTGAGCCGGTACTGCTCCTGGAGTTCCCGGACGCGTGGCACGTCGTCGGGGCCGTTGACGAGGGTGCGGCCGAGGACGAGAACCCAGGGGCTGGGGGCCTTCTTCAGGCGCCGCACCGCAGCGGGAAGCTCTCCCTGCCATTCCGGGCCGACCAGGGCGAAGCTGCCCGCGCCGGGGCCGGTGGTGCGCTGGCCGACGTAGTCGAAGTTGTCGGACGTGATCCCCACCAGCTCGAAGGTGAAGTACCGGTCACCCATGTCGGGATGGGAGAGGACGACCGGCTCGCCGCCGACGTTCACCCAGGCCGCCGAGTACAGGGTGTCGTTGTTGGGGCAGCCGCCGTCGCGGTAGGTCGCGTCCAGCAGCCGCTCGGCGTGCCAGAAGTGGTTGACGGGCGCGTACGGCGTCGTCGAGGGGTTCCGCGGCTGCGTCACCCAGTCGTGCCGCAGTCTGGCGTTGTAGATGTACGGAAACCCGTAGACGAACGCCTGCTGCCCCAGCGTGTAGGCGTACTCGCCGCGCCAGTCGTCCATGCGCCCGGTCAGGAGCGGCTTCACCGCATGCCCCAGCACGGGCACGATGTCCGGCAGCCGGCGTGCGCGCTCGACCGTGGACTTCGGGTGGAGGACCACATGGCCGGCGGCCCGTGCCATCGTGACCGCCGCGCCGGCCACATCCTCGGGTATCCGCCGCCAGGCGCGGCTCTGTGAGGGTTCGGACATGTCAACACCACTTCACTCGACAGTGCCGAGGGCGGGGTTTCCGGACCTCGGCCGCGTGGTCAGTCCCCCCAGCGGCCATCCTCCCCCGCGTCTGCGGCCGGCGCAGCCGGAGAGCCCCCGACCCGTCCCCTGGGCGAGCGGGCCCCGGCGGCTGTCTGGGCACGGCGGCGTCGGTGGCGTGCTGCGGCGGCGCGCGCCGGCCGGTGCCGTCTGGTTGTCGGCGGTTACGGAGCCGTGCGGCAACGCCCGGTCGCGTTCGCACATGTGCGGGACTGCCGGGTGCGGCTCGGAACACACCGGTTGTCGCCGGCAGCCTCGCGGCGACAACCGGGGGGCGGGTCGTACCGAGCCTCTCGCGGCTTACGGCTCATTGCCGAACCGTCGGCCTCACGGGACGCGGTTCGCGCCTCCGGCCCGCCAGGATCCGGGTACCACATCCTTCGGTGTCCGAACCCGCAGCGGCCACGTCATCAGCTTCCCGGTCGAGGGCCTCACCAGCGGGGCGCGTCCTGTTCGTCCTGCGCGTACCGGGGCGGCGCGACCGGGGGCGCGTCGTGGCAGGTGAAGCCGAGCCGGGTCAGTGCCCGGCGCATCTCGGCCGCTGTGAAGTCCCGGCGGTTCTGCCTGGTGATCACTTCTCCGACCTGCATCACCGGGTAGAGGCGACGGCCGATGGTCACGGACACGCCGGTGACGGGTTCGGGCGTGATGCCGCTCATGGACTGTTCGACCTCTCCCTTGGTCAGATCGAAGGGGAAGCGGGCGATGACACAGCGCATGAATGCCTCCACAGGGGTGGGGAAGAAGAACGCCGGAGCGATCGGCCGTACGACGTCGGTCAGGGGGTGAGAGCGAGCACGCCCAGGGCGTAGCCGTGCTCGTCGATCACGGGGGACACGTCCAGGGTCCGGCCCCGCATGGCGGCTTGCGCATCGCCGAGTCGGGTCATGGACGGGGTGAACGGTCCGCGGTCGAGCGGGATGTCCCGCAGCCGCGTCCGATCGATGTACCACGAGCCGCCGCGGTGCGCGGCGAGCTGGGCCCGGGTGACCAGTCCCGTGCACCGCCCGTCCTCGTCCTGGAGGAGCAGGTGCGGGACGCGTGCACCGATGAGCACGGACAGGGCCACGTCGACCGCCATGTGGTCGTCCACCTGCGGCCCGGGAGCGTGCATGGCGTCGCGGGCGGTCAGACCGGTGCCGTGGGCGTTGTCGGCCTGCTGCGTTCGGGGCGGAAACGGCGTCAAGGGCTTCTCCTCGTCGTCGGGGCGGGCAGGACGGCTGACAGCCCGCCCCGACCGCAGGGAGCGCATCCCCGGGTTCGGGCTACGGGTGGTTCCCCCGAGCAGGCCGGCGGCCCCGGGCGGCCACGCTGCCCCGGTGATGCCGTCCTGCGGATCCTTTGCCCTCGCGTCGTCCGTCGACCGGTTCGGCGAGGGCCACGGGCACGCCGGAAGGGGGCCGGGCGCCGGTGATGCGCTGCAGCTCGGCCTCGCCCGGCCGGATTCGGACGGTACGCGGAGCGATGCCGGCGTCGGACATCAAGCGGTCGACCGCGCGACGCTGGTGCGGAAGGACCAGGGTGACGACCGTGCCCGACTCCCCGGCGCGTGCCGTACGGCCGCCGCGGTGGAGGTAGTCCTTGTGGTCGCCGGGAGGGTCGACGTTCACGACGAGGTCCAGGCCGGCGACGTGGATCCCTCGGGCGGCGACGTTGGTGGCGACCAGGACCGTGACGTGGCCGTCCTTGAACCGGGCGAGTGTCCGGTCGCGCTGCGGCTGTGACTTGCCGCCGTGCAGGGCCGCCGCAGGCACCCCGACGGACAGCAGGTGTGTGACGAGCCGGTCCACCGCGTGCTTCGTGTCCAGGAACATCAGCACGCGTCCGTCGCGGGCGGCGATCTCGGTCGCGGCGGTGTCCTTGTCGGCGTCGCGTACGTGCAGCAGATGGTGCTCCATCGTGGTGACCGCTCCCGCGGACGGGTCGACCGAGTGCACGACGGGGTCGTGGAGGTAACGGCGCACCAGGAGGTCGATGTTGCGGTCCAGGGTGGCGGAGAACAGCAACCGCTGCCCGCTGGAAGGGACCTGGTCGAGCAGGGCGGTCACCTGGGGCATGAACCCCATGTCGGCCATCTGGTCGGCCTCGTCCAGAACGGTGACGGCGACCTGGTCCAGGCGGCAGGCTCCTCGCTCGATCAGGTCCTTGAGGCGTCCGGGCGTGGCGACGACGACCTCCGCGCCGCCGCGCAGCACACTCGCCTGACGGCCGATCGACACGCCGCCCACCACGGTGGCGAGCCGCAGGCGCAGGGCACGGGCGTACGGCGCGAGCGCGTCCCTGACCTGCTGGGCCAGTTCACGGGTCGGCACGAGGACCAGGGCGAGCGGCTGCCGGGGCTGGGCCCGCTGCCCGTCCAGCCGGGCCAGCACCGGCAGGCCGAAGGCGAGGGTCTTGCCCGAGCCCGTACGACCGCGGCCCAGGACGTCACGGCCCGCCAGCGCGTTCGGCAGCGTGGCCGCCTGGATCGGGAAGGGCACGGTCACGCCCTCGGCGCCGAGAGCGGCCGACAACGGTGCGGGCATGGCCAGTTCGGCGAATGTCCGAGCCGTCGGCAGCGGCTCGGTGAGGGTGACCGGCAGGGCGAACTCCTGTCGGCGCGGGGTGGGGCGGGCGCCTGGGCCGGTCGTTCGTCCGGTGCCCGGACGGGGACCCTGGACGCTTGTCCCCTGTACACGGAAGCGGCTGCCGGAAACACCGTCGGTACGACGGGTGCGGTTCATGGAGGAACCTTCCTCGATGCGGCGTATCGAGGAATTCCGTCCGGCATTGATGGCCGCACGCGGATTCGCAAGAATGCCGAAGAAAAAAGCGCGAAGAGTCGGTCTTCCCTGTGCTGAAGCCGGAGTTTCCCGCGGTCCGGAGAATTCGAAAAGCGGGCAGAACACATGGACTGGGGCCCGCACCCCAAGAGTGCGGGCCCCAGTCCGTCATGCGCGAGCCACTGGCTCGCGACGATTCGCGTCGGTGTTAGGCGGCGACGATGTTCTCGGCCTGCGGGCCCTTCTGGCCCTGCGTGACGTCGAAGCTGACCTTCTGGCCTTCCCGAAGCTCGCGGAAGCCGCCGTTGCTGATGATGTTCGAGTAGTGGGCGAAGACGTCCGCGCCGCCGCCCTCCTGCTCGATGAAGCCGAAGCCCTTTTCCGCGTTGAACCACTTCACGGTGCCAGATGCCATATTGAATCTCCCTTGGGGCAGTGCCGGACTCCGCGCTCTACGGAGTCGGGTCGCCGCGGTGATCACCTCTCCGGAAAAGATCCCGGAGAGCTCTGCAAAGAGAAATCCCTGGCAACCAAAACTGCAACTGCTATCAGGTTAACACAGGCCTGATGAAAAAGGGCGGGCGCCTTGGCGGAGCGTCCGGTAATTCTCATCCCGCTCCGGTGTGTATTTCTGTGGTGACGAGACCAGGTATCCGCGTCGCGCTCGTTGCGCGGACGGCGACGCGCAACTGGCGGCGGGAATACCGGCAGTGGCCCCCGTCCGAGCGCAAGGGGGTGATCAGCCCGGCTTCGCCGGCGGTCCGGAGGAAGGCGGGGGTGGTGCCGAGAACGTCGGCGGCCCGCCTCGGCAAGGGACCCGGCCGGGCCTGGCACCGTTCTCCGAAGGATCCGGCGCCGTCCGCGTCGAGCGGCAACCCTGACTCCGGCAGGCATGGAGATGTGGGCTTGCCGGCACAGATTTCCTCTCTCCTCCGGCAGCGCTCAGCTCGTGGAGCGGCACGGTTCCGGTGTCAGGCCGGCGGCGGAGAGAAGCGATGCGGCGACCCGTTCGGTCGCCTGCGGCGGCAGGACCAGCAGGTCCCTGCGCCCATGGCCGGGTGCCATCAGGACGATGGTGTCCGGCAGTGCCGTGGCGGCCCCGCGCAGCCGGACGACCCGGTCGCAGACGAGCATGCTGCCCGACGCTCCGGGCCACACCGTGCCGTTCACCAGGACACGGACGATCCGGCCCCAGCCCCGCGGCAGACCGCAGAGCAACTGCGTGAGTTCTGCCGTGGGACCGGATGTGTGCGGCCACCACGCCCCGTCGATACGGCGGGGCAGGGCGCTCTCGGGCGCCAGGTACAGACGGAGGAGGGGCGGGGCCGGCAGGCGGCGTAGGCGGTCGTTCGTCATGAACGTGTCCTGTCGAGTGGTTCGGCGCGGTACGTCGTCCTCGGCCGCCGGGAGCGCGTCGGCGCGGTTCGCCGGTGCGGTCACCGGGGCTGTCCCGGCCGCTCCGATGTGCCGTTGCCGGCAGTTCGTCCCTCCCAGGCGTCCTGGGCGCTGGCGTACGCGGGAAAGCGGTCGAGAAGACCGCTGCAGCGGAGGACCAGGTCCGTCGTGTGGTGGTCGTGGACGATGCGTGTCCAGCCGCCCCGGGCACGGCAGTCGGCCCACGCCGCGCACAGCGGCGTCAGGATGCTGCAGTCGGTGAAAGTCACCCTGCTCAGGTTCACGATGAGGAAGAGCCGTCCGTGCCGAGCCGCACGGGCCTCGGCCAGAGCGCGGGCCAGCGGCACCACGGTCTGCGTGTCCAGTTCTCCGTACCCGTGGACGATGCGGCACTCCTCGAAGAGCGCGGGCGCCTCACCCCGAGCGGTCAACGGTCCGCGGGGAGCGCGGACTTGCGGTCGTCTGTCACTCCCGGCCGTAAGCGCACCCGGGGTGACACACCTCATTCCGCCTCCCCTGCCGCGCTCCCGAGGCGACCGCTCTCGGCGAGCGCCAGCATCCGCGAGGCGGTCAGCGGGTTCTCGGGGTCGGCCGCGGCGGCCAGCAGCCGGCCCGCCGTTCCGGCGGGCTCCTCGGGCGGGACGACCATGAGCACCCAGCGCCCCACGGTGCCGCAGTCCAGCGTGATGACGTGTGCCTCGCTTCCCGGTCCGGCCGGCTCCACCGCGATCACGCGGCCGGGCGCCATGACCGTGTACGGGGTGTCGGGCCATTCGTCGGGGGCCACGGCAACCCGTACCTCGGCACCCGGGTCCGGCTCCAGCATGCCTATGAGAGCGGGAAGTTCGAGTTCCAGCGCGTCGCAGTGCGGCCACCAGGCCCCGTCCAGCGGCCCGTGGCTGACGTCCGGCGTGAGGGACAGGCGGGGCGGGGGCATGCGGTACGTGTGTTCATCGGCCGTGGACACGCTTTCGGCCGGTGTTCCGGCGGGTCCCATCGCGCGGTCCGTTCCGGGAGTCGCCGGGCGACTGCCCGTTCGTCACTCGCCGGGAACGGCACCGCCGGTCGCGTTGCGCGAAAAGCTCTCGGTACGGTCAGGCTACCTCTGATCGGGGTGGAGCGGGCGAGGCGTCGGACGGTCGTGTCCGCTCTGCCCTCTCGCACGACTTCTGCTCCTCCGGCTCATCCACCACCGAACGCCGGCCGTCGCTCTGCGCGGGGGGTGTGTGCCCGACGGCTCCGCGAAGGGACCTCGGCCCGCATCCCGGTCGCCCTCGTGTTCCCGAGGTTTCGAGGCGGTCGCCGTTCCCCGAGGTCGACGGCCTGATGACGGGTGCGACGGCGGATCCGCGGGGTTGACGGACCCCGGGGGGCCATCGGGGAGCGAGGCGGCCGGCGGTGCTCATCGCCGACTCCGCTGCCTTCTGGCCCCCCGCGACCCGGTCCGGCGCAGCGTTCAGTACTGCTCGGTCTCCATGAAACCCGTGCTCCCGCTGTCGTCCGCGTCGAAGGCGGCGGCGGTGGGGTCGAATCCGGGCGGGCTGTCCTTGAGGGCCAGGCCCATGCCGGCCAGCTTCGCCTTGACCTCGTCGATGGACTTCGCACCGAAGTTGCGGATGTCCAGGAGGTCCGCCTCGGAACGCGCCAGGAGTTCGCCCACCGAGTGGACGCCCTCGCGCTTGAGGCAGTTGTAGGAACGGACGGTGAGCTCGAGCTCCTCGATCGGCAGCGCGAGGTCGGCGGCCAGGGCGGCGTCCGTGGGGGACGGGCCCATGTCGATGCCCTCGGCGTCGATGTTGAGCTCACGCGCCAGACCGAACAGCTCGACCAGGGTCTTGCCGGCCGACGCCATGGCGTCACGCGGACGCATGGCCTGCTTGGTCTCGACGTCGACGATCAGCTTGTCGAAGTCGGTGCGCTGCTCGACACGGGTCGCCTCGACCTTGTACGTGACCTTGAGCACCGGCGAGTAGATGGAGTCGACCGGGATACGGCCGATCTCCTGGCCCACCTGCTTGTTCTGCACGGCGGAGACGTAACCGCGGCCACGCTCGACCGTCAGCTCCATCTCCAGCTTGCCCTTGCCGTTGAGCGTGGCGAGGACGAGGTCGGGGTTGTGCACCTCGACACCGGCCGGCGGCGCGATGTCGGCGGCGGTGACCAGACCCGGGCCCTGCTTGCGCAGGTACATCACCACCGGCTCGTCGTGCTCCGAGGAGACGACCAGCTGCTTGATGTTGAGGATCAGGTCGGTGATGTCCTCCTTGACGCCCGGCACGGTGGTGAACTCGTGCAGGACGCCGTCGATCCGGATCGACGTGACAGCCGCGCCGGGGATCGAGGACAGGAGGGTACGGCGGAGCGAGTTGCCGAGGGTGTAGCCGAAGCCCGGCTCCAGCGGTTCGATCACGAACCGGGAGCGGAACTCGTCGACGACCTCTTCGGTCAACGAGGGACGCTGAGCGATCAGCACGAGGTATTGCCTCCAGTGTCTGGCGCCCGCAATCTGACGCCGTGGTCCCCGAAGGGTACGGGGGTTGCGGCCGCCTACGAAGCCGAACCGCCCTACCCCGCCCTTCTGCCTGCCGACCGGTCGGCAGGCTCAGCTCTTGCCGGAGTGGGATCCGACGGCGAGCGAGGCGGCCACCGGCGCAGTTCGCGGGCACATACTGGAGGCGATGACAAAGCCACCTGCAGTGTCGTCATGGCTGCACCTCTCCGGGACGTGCCCGGCGGGCGCGGAGGCGGTGGCGGGGCTTCGCGGCTCGTACGGTCCGGTCACACCTCGTCCTGTCCGGTCACACCTCGTCCGCGTGCGCCTGGTCCTCGAATGACGGTTCGCTGGTTGTCAGCCAGGAGCGTGCCGGCTCCGCGATGTGCGCGGTGTCGATGGTGAGATGGAGGCGGGTCGCTCCTTCGCGGCCGGCGGGGTAGCTGCGCTGCTCGGCCGAGGCGAAGCAGCGGCGGAGCACTTCGGCGACGCGACGGGCGACCTCCGGCGTCGCTGCGACGATGCGGACCTCGGCGTGGCCCGCGGAGGGCAATGGCTCATGGTCCATGGCGTACCTCCTGGCACGGCGGCGCCGGCAACGAGCGCGGTTGCCGCTTCGCACGTGCGGGTACGACCGCAGCGGCGCGCTCACGCGCACGTCCCCCTTTCCGGAAGCGTATGCCCGCTGCCGTGGTCCCCGCGCCCGAACCGGGCAAGCCGTCAGGATGACGGGTCCCCTCCCCCGTCATGTTTCCGCGTTCGTGCAAGAGGACCGTCGGCCTCCGGGTCCGGCATGCTCGACGGTGCCGCATTCCAGGGTGCCCTGGGCCACCTCGATGACGGCGGCGCGCCGAGCGGCGGGTTCCTCGGTGACACGGGTGACGGTGCCGTGGCCCGGTTCCAGCGAGCCGACGTTCGCGCCTGCCGCCGTTCGGTTCCGACCGGTCACCGGGAGGGCCTCCCATCGGTCGCCTCGGGTCTACAGCGCGCGGTGGGGTCGGTGACGGGCGACGCGCAAGCGGGCCTCGGCGGGCATGGCCGGGGAGCCGGTGGACTGGTGGGCGGTGCGCAGCGGGCCTTGGTAGAGGGCGTTGAGGGCGGCGTCGGGTGTTCCCCGAGGGGCGAGGGTCAGGGCGATGTGGGCGCGCGGGTGGGCGGGGCGACCCGTGATGCGGACGTTCGCCTCCTGGACGCCGGGCAGGGCGCCGGCCTCGGTGGCGATCGCGTCGCTGAGTGCGCGGTCGCGGAGTTCGACGCTCTCCTGCGGGGGCGTACCGCCGACGGGTACCCCGCCGGGGTGCCGTCGGCGCAGTTGGGCCAGCAGCCACCACAAGGCCAGGACGGTGATCAGGGTGAGGCCGGCGATGACCGCGGGCCACCACCACCAGCCCTGGCTGCTCCAGCGGGCCCGGTCCGCGGAGCTGAGCAGCACGTCGTCCGGGGTGGTCAGGGGCCAGCCGGCGGGTGGCGCCAGGTCTTGGCGCCGGTAGAGGTCCAGCCCGGCGGCGACGGTCAGCAGGCCTCCGCCGAGCAGTACCAGTCCGGTGAGGGCCAGCAGAATGCGGTTGAGTACGGATCGCGGCGTCATGGTGTGGGCTCCGGCTGGGTGTCGGTCAGACGGTGCGTTGCCGCACTCGTACAACGATTCGTGGGGGACGGGAGAGGCCGAGCCTGCCGCGTTCTTCGCTGAGGACGGTAACGAGGTCGTCCTTCACCTGCTGCGGATCGCGGAAGCGGACGTCCACGCGGGCTTTGATGCGGTGGCGGCGCACCCGGACACGTGCTCTGCTCACGCCCGAGACCCGCATGGCGGCGTCGCGGAGCAGGGCGGCGGCGCCGTCGCGGTCCAGTGAGGCCCGCAGCTGGGACGGGGGACAGTCGGCCGGGGAGCGCAACGGCAGTCGGCGGCGTAGGCCGGGTGTGAGCGCCAGGGCGATCAGCCAGACGCCGAGGGCGGCCGTCACGGCGGCTCCGGTGAGCATCCACACATCGCCCACCGGACGGGTGGCGAGTTCGTCGGCCAGCTGCCTTCGCCAAGCTGCTGCCTGGCGTCCCGCTCGTACGGCGACGACATCGACCAGCGCCGCGCCTGCCGCCGCGAGAATCACCGCGGCGACGAGCGCGGCCGGAAGGCGGCGCGCGGACCACGGGCGGTGGGTGGTGTGCCCCCGTTTGTGGCCGGCCGCTGCGGTGCCCGGCGGGAGCGCGCCGCGTTCGGGCGGTGGGGGCTCGGTCGGCTCCTTCGGCGGCCCCGGGTCACGGTGCGCGAACCGTTCGGGGCTTGGGACGGGAGGGCTCGGGTCGGGTGTCATTCCGGTCCTCCTTCATGTGCGGCATGCCGGGCGGCCGAGCGCGGCGGCTCACCGGACGCGTCCCCGGTTCGCGCCGGGGACGGTCACCAGCCGACGGACGGTGAGGGAGACTTCTCCCACGTGCAGGCCGGTCAGCTGAGCCACCCGCTCGGCGACGTCGCGCTGAATCCGCTCGCAGACGTGGGGGATGTCGGTGGGATAGGGCAGGTCCAGGGTCAGGTGCAGGCGCACCGATCCGGTGTGGGTGGCGGCAGAGGCGCTGGGCGCTGCCGATCCGCTCCGGTCGGACGGTAGGGCGGCCCGCCGGGACTGAGCCGTACGCGCGGCCTGAGCTGCTATACGGGCGACCACCTTGTCGGGAATGACGGTGGCGCCTCGCTCGGCCGGGGGCGGCAGCCCTACGGCCCGCGCCGGTGGGCCGGGCCCGGCGTCGGGAGGGCCGACGGAGCCGGGCCGGGCATTCACCGCTGCCTCCGTGCACGGAGGTCGAGGTCGCCCTGCAGGACGAGGCCGACGACCAGACCCGCCGCGCCCAGGACGAGAACCAGCAGGAAGGCCCAGAAACCGCCGAAGTAACCGGCGAAGCCCAGGGCCATGCCGGCCCCGAGGCCCGTAGTCGCTGTGTTCATCACTCACTCACCCATCTCGCGAGCGCCATCCGAATGACACCGTTCGCGCCAGTACGCGGCGGCGGATCATGGTGGGTCACCTCACGCGGCCGTCCTCCGGTTCCTCCTCCTCGTCGGGGAGGTGGACGTCGTCGACGGCGATGTTCACCTCGACGACCTCCAGTCCGGTCATCCGCTCCACGGCGCTGATCACGTCGGTGCGCACGTCGCCGGCGACATCGACGATCGACACGCCGTACTCGACGACGACGTCCAGGTCCACGGCGGCCTGGCTCTCCCCCACCTCCACCTTCACCCCGCGGGTGACGCCGCCGCCCGCGCCGGGGACACGTTCCCGCATGGCGCCGATGGCGCGGGCCATCCCCGCGCCGAGGTTGTGGATGCCCGGTACCTCGCGGGCGGCCATGCCCGCGATCTTGGCCACCACACTGTCCGCGATGGTGGTCTTCCCCCTTGTCCCTGCCAAAGCCCCGGCGCCGCCGGTACGGCCCTTCAGGGCGGTCTCGCCTCCACCGGGCCGAGTGTCTCCGCCGGCGCTGGTGCTGATGTCCGTCATGACGGTCGCCTCGATCGGTCGGTCACTCGGGCACCGGTGTGATGCCCGCCGGAAGGTTGGACATATCGGACATTCGGTTTCTCACGCGAATCCCATGTGAGGTGCATCACATTCATGGAGGCGGGTACGCGCTCGTAGTGAGCCGTGAGCAGGAGTGGCATGAGCGAATGGAAGGGTTCTTCACTACTGGGACGCGACCTGCCGGACGGGCTGCTTGCCGTGCGGGCCGCCGAGGGGGACGAGGACTCCTTCGCTGTTCTGGTCCAGCGGCACAGCCGTCCCCTCCTCGCCCTGGCCTGCCACCTGCTCGGCAACGCCCAGGACGCCGAGGAGGCCGTTCAGGACGCCTTCGTCAGTGCCTGGCGGCGACTGCCGGAATACCGCCACGGCGCGGAGTTCCGCACGTGGATGTACCGGATCACGGTCAACCGTTGCCTGAACACACGCCGCCGCCGTCTGCCGCCCCTCCCGCTGGACGCCGTCGCCGAACCCGCGACGGGCGACGGGCGGAGCTCGCCCGCCCGAGCCGCTGAGCAGGACGCGGCCGCGGCCGCCCTGGCGTGCGCGCTCGGCGAGCTGGACGCCGAACAGCGTGTCTGCTGGATCCTGCGGGAGCTGCAGGGCCTGTCCTACAAGGAGATCGCGCACGTGACGCGTGCCAGTGAGCAGACGGTGCGCGGCAGACTGTTCAGGGCACGCCGGTCGCTGAAGGAGGCGATGGCCCCATGGCGCTAGACGACCCGCACGCGCAGCCTCCCGAACCGCCCGGAGACGCTGAGCCTCCCGACGACCCGGCCCTCGATGAGGCGGCCCCGCTCGCGCTCGCAGGGGACGAGGTACTGACCTGCGGCCGCCTGCTCAGCCAGGTCTGGGAACAGGCACAGGACGCCACACCGGCTGCGGATCCGCACACCGTGTCATGTCCGCAGTGCCGCGAGGCCGTCGAGGGACTGGCCACGTTGAACGCGGCGACGTCGGCGCTGCGTGCCAAGGACCCTCCCGGCCTGCAGGCGCTCGCCGACCGCGTCATGCGCATCGTCAGGGCCGAGGTCCGGCTCGGACGGTTGCTGCCACTGGCCGAAACGGAGCTGGATCTGCAGATCGCCGAGAGCGCCGCGGCGAAGGTGCTGCGACAGGCTGCGGACACGGTCCCCGGTGCGAGAGCCGCAGCCTGTCGGATCGTATGCGCAGGTGAGGGCAGCGGCGTGGAGGTGACCATGACCCTGGCCGTCGACCTCGACCGTCCGCTGCCCGAGAGGGTCGATCAGGTTCGCCGAGCGATCGTCCACGCCGCCGGACACGCCCTGGGGTTGGCCGTGACGGCCGTCGACATCATCGTGGTCGACGTACTGGAGCCGTCCCTGCCCCTCGGCCCTGTGGGCTCCGGGCACAGCACAGGCGGTGGTACGTGATGGCGGCCACCAGCACGCCCCCTCCCCTCGGCATCGCGGCCGAGGCCGCCCTCGCGGTTCCCGGCGTGGCCGGCCTGCAACCCCGCCTCGCCCACCGCCTCGCGGCAGCCGCCTTGCCCAGGCGACCAGGGACGACAGCCGCACGCACCCCGCCCGAGGCAGGCGTTCGCACCGACCGGGCGCCGGACGGCTCGGGGTGGCACGTCGAGGTGCGCTGCATCCTGACCGAAGGACACAGAGCATTGGACACCGCCCGGAACGTCCACGACCAGGTACAGGCCGCTGTCGTCTCCCACCTCGCCGCACACGGCGCCACGGAAGCGGTCACCGTCACCGTCACGGTCACCCGCATCGTCGCTCGGCACCACACGGTATGAGCCCCACACCCGGCGGCCCGGCGACGAGGCCCGACATGTGACAGGCATTTTTCAGGTCCCGGAGCCGTCGGCGTCGGGGGCGCTCACGCGAGTGGTATGCGTAGCGCTCGCTGCGAGTGCGGCCCGTCCGGGCCGCCGGCTCACGCGGATTCCCGGCGACACGGGGCCCACGGGAAAGCGCTCGGCGCCGCTGCCTCCGCCGACCGGCCCAGTGGACCTTGGCGAGCGCACGGCCCTACCGGCGGCGTGCGTCCCCACCCACGCGAATGGCCTGCGCGCTTGCTCGGCACTCCGGTGTCCGACGTCGTCGACGCGCAGAGAACAGACACCGGTTGGTGCGGCGGATCTGGTGGGGGGCCTCTTCGCGGCGATGCGGGTCGGTGTGCACTCCGAGGGCGTTCCGGATACGGCTCGCGTCCGCGTGTTTCAGCCGGATCCGGGACTGCTCGCCGATTCGCTGGCAGCGCGGCGGTACTCGGAGTTGATGCGCTGCGCTTCCTCAAGCTGGTCCTCAAGGATGACGATGCGGCACGCGGCCTCGATCGGGGTCCCCTTGTCGACGAGTTCGCGGGCACGAGCAGCGATCCGCAGCTGGTACCGGGAGTAGCGGCGGTGGCCTCCCTCCGAGCGGAGCGGGGTGATCAGACGAGCCTCGCCGAGGGCCCGGAGGAAGGCTGGGGTGGTGCCGAGCATCTCGGCGGCCCGGCCCATCGTGTACGCGGGATAGTCGTCGTCGTCCAGACGATCATTGAGGGGGTTGTCCGATGTCATGTCACCTCGCTGTGCAACGCGTCGAGGGGCCCTGGTGCCGTACGGCACCAGGGCCCCGAAGGGAATTCAACACCATCTGTCGGCCCTACTGCTGTGCCGACCTGTTTTCCGCCAACCGGCCCGGCAGGGCGGAGCGGGGGATCGCAGCTGCGTGACCGGGGACCACCATCCATTCCGGGGTCTTGCGGTACCCGGTCCGAGTGCCTCTCGGGCCGGGCGATCCTGATGGCGTCTGCTCCTCCGTTCCTCTCCGAACCAACCATTACCTGGTACTCAGTCACCCGCCAGTTCGTGTCTGGCAGGTCTCGTTGGACCGTGTCTACGAGAGGAAGCGTACCCATGCCGGGAACCAAAATCTACTCTTACAGAAGTAGCTTTACTCCTTCTGGCGGAGGGGTAGTCTTGCCGCGGTCTGCCCTCACCGGTTGGCCGGGGTCCGTCTCCTGTCGCCCGCGCAGCCGCTTCACGCCCCGCGGGCGGTTCGGAGACGGGGGGCCGAATAAACTCTGATGTCATGTCGAACCCTGATGAGCTGCTCGTCGCCATCTCTGCCGCAGTGGAGTCCGAGCCAAGCAATCAGATGTCACTGACCGTGGTCGTCGGCGGTGCCGTCATCACCGGCCGGCTGGCTCCTGAGGCCGTATGGCGGGAGCGGGTGGCGGAGGTCCTGAAGGACTCGGACCGTCTCGGCCCGTTCTCGGATGTCTTCGCCCGCGGCTCGCGAGGGAACGGGCCCGGTAGCGACGCCGCACCCACGCATCTGCACTTTCATCTCGCCCGGATCCTGCAGGGAAACGTGGGCATCCCGGAGACGGGCGGCATGTACCGAGTCGCGATCAAGGACGTCAGCGCTTGGACCGTAGGCGATCTCAGCTACTTCGACCAGTGAGCCGCTGTCTCCGGCCGGTCGCCCGGCCGGCGGTCTCCGAGCGGACGGGCGACACAGCGGTGGGGCCGCCGGGCAGTGCCGAGCGACCTGGAGCAGCGCGGCGCGTCATGGTCCGGGACTTCGCCGACGGTGAGGTCACTGCGGTCCTGCCGCGTAATGCCCTGGCCCACCTGGTCGACAGGGCAGCGGCGGCGGCCGACGGTCACGGACCCACCCGTGGACGAGTTCGGACCCGACGCTCTTCATCGCGGCCGGCAATCCCGCCCTGGGCAGGATGCACGGATACCGGGCGGCGACACGGCGCATGATGCCCCGCAGGGGAGAAGCCGCGGGAGAGCGCGCCGCCCGGGGGTGAGGCGGATCAGCGCGAGAGGGTGAGGATGCCCGGAACCCGGCCGTACTCACCAACGCCACCGGGGCGGTCACGGGGCGAGGACAGCGATCCGTCGAGGACGTCCCGCAGCCGGATCCGGTCCGTGTACGTGGCGCTGTCGCGAAGAACGGCGAGCCGGACCAGGGTGATCAGACCCGTGCTCTGGTCGTCCGCGTCGCACACGGTCAGGTACTGGACACGAGCACCCGCCATGACGGCCAGAGCCACCTCGACGGTCATGTCGTCACCAACCCGAGGCCCCTGCCCTTCGATGTCGTCGACCACGGTCACCGGGGCGGGGTCCGGCATGCGGTACTGCGTCCGCACTGGCGTCAAGGGTGTCTCCTTCGGAGCGGGCTGGTGGTCGGCTCGGCGGCCCTTGCGGCCCCGGCAGCTCACTACGGCTGCCGGGACGGCGCCGGCCTAAGCAGCCGAGTCGTTGGCGGGCCGCCGCTGCGGCCTGCGGCGCACCCCCGCGCCGACGGGTCGGCCCTGGCCGGTGCGGGCCCGGCGGTCCCGGGACGGCGAAGACGCACGGCGGGGGCGTTCCACGACAGGCGCGGTGATGACCACCGGGACGCCGGAGGGCGCCTGGGCACCCGTGATGCGGCTCAGCTCCGCCTCCCCCGAGCGGACCGGGGTGATGTGCGGGGTGATGCCGGCCGAGGCCATCAGCCGGGCCATGCCGCGGCGCTGGCCGGGGGTCACCAGGGTGACGACGCTGCCGGACTCCCCGGCGCGGGCCGTGCGGCCGCCGCGGTGCAGGTAGTCCTTCTGGTCGCTGGGCGGATCCACGTTGACGACCAGGTCGAGGCTGTCGACGTGGATGCCGCGGGCCGCGACGTTGGTGGCCACCAGGACGGTGACGTGACCGTCCTTGAACTGTGCCAGGGTCCGGGTGCGCTGCGGCTGGGACCGGCCGCCATGCAGGGCCGCGGCGCGGACACCGCTGTTCAGCAGGTGCTCGGTCAGCCGGTCCACCGCGTGCTTGGTGTCCAGGAACATGATGACGCGGCCCTCCCGGGCCGCGATCTCAGTGGTCGTGCGGTGCTTGTCCGCGTCGTGCACGTGGAGTACGTGGTGCTCCATCGTGGTGACGGCACCGGCCGACGGGTCGACGGAGTGAACCACCGGGTCGGTCAGGTAGCGGCGGACCAGCAGATCGACGTTGCGGTCCAGGGTGGCTGAGAACAGCATCCGCTGACCCTCGGGACGCACCTGGTCGAGCAGGGCGGTGACCTGGGGCATGAAGCCCATGTCGGTCATCTGGTCGGCCTCGTCGAGAACCGTGATGCCGACGTCGGCGAGCCGGCAGTCGCCCCGGTCGATGAGGTCCTTGAGCCGGCCGGGTGTCGCGACGACCACCTCCGCGCCGGCGCGCAGCGCACCGGCCTGCCTGCCGATGGACATCCCGCCGACGACGGTGGCGAGCCGCAGGTTCACGGACCGGGCGTAGGGAGCGAGCGCGTCGGCGACCTGCTGGGCCAGCTCACGGGTGGGGACGAGGATCAGGGCCAGGGGCCGGCGCGGCTCGGCTCGCCTGCCGGCCGTGCGGGCCAGTACCGCGAGGCCGAAGGCGAGGGTCTTGCCCGAACCGGTGCGCCCACGACCGAGTACGTCACGGCCGGCCAGGGAGTTCGGCAGAGTCGCCGCCTGGATCGGAAACGGTACGGTCAGCCCTTCTTGGCGGAGCGTGGTCAGCAGCGGCGCCGGCATGGCGAGACCGGCGAACGACTCGACGGCGGGCAACGCGGGCGTAGCCGTCCTGGGCAGCGCGAACTCGCCCTGCGCGGGCTGTCGGTTGCCGCGTCCGCCAGAGCGGCGCGGAACGCCGGGGCGGCCCGCCGCGGCACTTCCTCCGAAGCGGTCGTATGCGCGATTGGCGCGTGCACCAGTGGCACGTGTGCGGTTCATGAGGAACCTTCCTTGATGCGGGCACGTATCAAGGAATTTCCGCAGCAGAATGAGCCGCGCAGAGAATCGCGAGAACGGGCCGTCAGCGGGGTCGAATCACCCTGGAAAGAAAGCGAGCTGGGGCCCGCACCCCATGGTGCGGGCCCCAGCTGCGGAGTATGTGTCAGTGCCGGCGTGTCAGGCGGGAACGATGTTCTCGGCCGTCGGGCCCTTCTGGCCCTGCGCGATGTCGAACGACACCTTCTGGCCTTCCTGCAGCTCGCGGAAACCCTGGGCGGCGATGTTCGAGTAGTGGGCGAAGACGTCCGGGCCGCCGCCGTCCTGCTCGATGAAGCCGAAGCCCTTTTCCGCGTTGAACCACTTCACAGTGCCAGTAGCCATTTTGTTTCTCCTTCGGAGACGGTGTCAGGAATACTGTGTGCATTCCGTGTCGCCGTGATGATCAGCCGTCGGAAAAACCTTCTGGCAACCACACCTGCAACTGATGACGACAGTAGCACGTCGACTTCGGCCCTGCGCGGCAGATAATTCTGTGCCGCCTGTGGTCACAGGAATATTAATCATGCGCCGCGCCGATTTCTTATGTCGCGACCACAGATATTGGTTCCCGGGGGTGCAGTACTGCCGTTGAGTGTTTCCGCTCGCAGCGCTGTGACCTGCCACGACGGTCCGGGACGCCGACGAGCGCGCGCCGGGACCCTGGGAGGCAGGCGAAGGCCACATGGCGATTCCCGCGGGCGGGTGAGACGACCGCACCCCGTTGCCGGGCCGGCCCGCGGTGGCGGGTGGCCCTCGGGCATATGTTTCGCCCATGACTCCTGGCCTGTTCGGCCGAACTCACGCCGTTCCGTGAGGAAGCACTGAGGCGCGGCATAGCACCCCAGGACATCGAACGGTGGACAGCCACCGCACGTCCGTCCGGGACACTCGTCACGCGTGGGCAGGGGCCGGTCGTCGGCCGGTTCAGCGGTCGTTGATGCTGCCCGTCGATGTCCCCGACCTCTGGTACCCCGTGCTCGCCACCCTCGACTGCGCAGCCCCGCCCAGGAGGTGACGGTCCTTCCGCTGCCGGTCGACGGTCACTTGCTGCTCTTCGGCTTCCCCGAGACGACGTACTACCGCGCCGGCGCAGGCGAGATGGTGTACATCCCTGCCAGGCGACGCGGGACCCGGTCGAATCGAACACCAACTCGCCTTTATCGAAATGATGTTGCGATAGTCTCCCCGCTGACCGACGTCAGTCGCGCACGTCGCACATGTCACGCGAGAGACCGGGATTCCCATGTCTGTCCCCCACCACAGCCGGTCCAGCGCGCTCGCCTACGAGGCGGCCGGCATGGAGCCCCCGCCTCCGCGCCCGCTCAAGAAGACCGACCCCACTCGGGTCGGCCCGTATGTGCTGGTGTCGGTGCTCGGCAGCGGGGGGATGGGCCGGGTCTATCTGGGCCAGGACACGACCGGCGGGTCGGGCCTTGCGGCGGTCAAGGTGATCCGGCCCGAATACGCGGAGGACCCCCAGTTCCGGAAGCGTTTCGAGCGGGAGGTCGGCGCGCTCGACCGCGTCCAGGGGGCGCACATCGTGCGGCTGCTGGGCAGCGGCTGCGACGAGGACCTGGTGTGGGTGGCCACCGAGTACGTACCCGGGCCGACACTCGCGGAACTCGTCGACGCGCGGGGGCCGGTCGACGCGCCGGCCGCCTGGCGGCTGCTGGCCGACCTGGGGCGTGCGGTCGAGGCCATCTGGCGCGCGGGGATCGTCCACCGTGACCTCAAGCCGTCCAATGTGATCCTGGCGTCCGACGGCGCCCGCGTCATCGACTTCGGTGTCGTCCAGGCCACCGACGGCACCTCGATCACCGTCACGGGCCAGAACGTGGGAACGCCCGCCTTCATGTCCCCCGAGCAGGTCAGGGGCAAGGAGGTGACCGCTGCCTCCGACATCTTCGCGCTGGGCTCCGCCCTCGCCTACGCCGTCACGGGGCAGGCACCGTTCGGCGACGGCACGGGTGTCGACGTCCTGCACCGGGTCGCCTTCGAACCGCCGAAGGAGGAAGTCCTCGACAAGGTCGCGGCCGTCGACACGGAACTGGCCGCGTTCATCCGCACCTGCCTGGACAAGGAACCCGAATCGCGCCCGTCACCGGAGACCGTGTTCCGGACGGCCATCGGACACCAGTTGCCCGCGCCGACCGGGCGGCCGTCACGGTCCGCGCCGAAAAAGGCACCGCTCCTCGGTGGACGACCCACCGCCGCCCCCGCGCCACCCGCGGACCCTCCCGCCGGCTCCGTCGCCTCCGACTCCCCTGCCACCCCCGCTCCCAGAAGGCGCAGGAAGCTGATCGTGGGCGCAGCCGCCACGGTATGTGTCGCGGTCGCCGCGGCCGTCACCGTGGCGCTGTTGCCGCAGAGCCACTCCTCCGCGACCGCCGCCCCCGGGCCGGACACGCCGGCGACCGCGACGGCCGACCCGGCCGCCACGCCCAGCAGTGCGCAGAAGGCGTCGGCGTCCTCCCCGTCGCAGGCGGACCAGGCGGCGAAAGAGTCGCCGAGTGCGGCAGCGACGAAGGACCCCACCACGCAGGCTCAGGGTTCCGGCACACCGGACCTCCGCACCGCCGCGTGCCCCGCCGAGCTCGCGTCGGGAGCCACCGGCGCCTGCGTCAAGGCCCTGCAACTCCTCCTCGACGGCCACGGCCTCTACGTCCCGGTCAGCGGGGACTTCGACGCCGCGACCGTCGCCGCGGTCAGGGCCTTCCAGACCGAGGCCGGCCTCACCGCCGACGGCAAGGTCGACGCCCAGACCAAGAAGCTCCTGTACGCCCTGCCCCGCGGAACCGTCCGGGCCGGCTCGGTCACGGTGACCGAGAGTGTCAACGCCATCTCGGTCGCCCGGTGTCTCGACAACCGCGGCTCGGACGTCCAGGTGTGGGGGTGCAACGGCACGGACGCCCAGAAGTGGGCCCTGTACCGCGTGTCCGGCCAGGACTCCCGGTACCGCGTGGTCAATCGGGGCAGCCATCTCTGCCTGGACGCCGACGCCGGCACGACCGGCCGGAACGGCCAGGAGATACAGGCCGCGAGCTGCGACGGGCTGAGCGCCCAGACGTGGCGGCTGGGCGGCGGCGGAACGCTGGTCAGCGTCCCGGACGGCCTCTGTCTGGACGCGGAAGCCTCCACCTCCGGGCAGGACGGTCAGCAGGTACAGGGCTGGGGATGCGCGGGCAGCGTCAACCAGGTGTGGCACTGGTCCTGACGTCTCTGCCGAGGGGTGGACACGACGTCGCCCCGCGGTACTGACCACCCTGCCCGACGAATCACCACGTGTGCCCTCGGGTCCCGGCACCCGTCGCCATGGGCACGTTCTGTCCGCGTTTCTCCGCTTCCCCGTAACGGCGCATCAACTCGCCTGTCACAGCGGGGTCTTGGTGCAACTCCTACGGCAACGCATGCCCCGGTATCGGCCTCCTATGAAACAACCGTGGCCGCTCAGCCGGAGCGAGCGACCGATACCACACCGCTTCCCAGGAGTATCGATGCGCGTCAAGAAGATGCCCGCCCTCGCCCTCGTCGTCGCTGCCGCCGCCCTCTCACTGAGCGCATGCAGCAGCAGCGACGGATCGAGCGGTTCCGCCAACACCAGCGCGTCCACCGCCGCGAGCAGCTCCACCGGCACGAGCAGCTCCACCACCGGCGGCACCTCCACCGGCGGCCAGGGCTCGACCTCGGGTTCCTCCTCGTCCTCCTCGTCCGGCTCCAGCGGCTCCAGCGGCTCCAGCGGCTCCAGCGGCTCCAGCGGCTCCAGCAAGGGCAGCGCACTCTCCGCCAAGACCCAGTCCTCGACGTCGGGCTCCATGTGCAAGACCGACAATCTCGCCCTCAGCGCCTCCTCCACCGGGACCAAGAACGAGATAGTCGTCAACCTGAAGAACACCGGTTCCAGCAAGTGCAGCACGCACGGCTTCCCGGGCGTCCAACTCGTGGGCCCCGACGGACTGGGCGACACCGGCCCCGACGCCGCCCGCGCCGACGCCTCGGCGTCCACCGTCACCATCGGGCCCGGCGAGGAGACCCGCTTCCTGCTGCAGTACAGCCCGGACACCAGCGGCTCCGGCAAGACCTACACCCGGCTCTCCGTCACCCCGCCCAACGAGAAGGTCTCGGAGATCGTGAACCTCAACGGTCTGAGCATCACCGTCACCGCCGCCAGCAGCAGCGTTCCGGACGTCGTCGTCGACCCCGTCGGCTACCACGTCGGCTCGGGCAAATAAGCCCAGCAGCCACGCCCCGGCGCCGACTCTTCCCGGTGCAAGCACTCAATTGCCTTCGCCCCCGGAGGCGCCGAGCAGGCCCTCGCCCGCATGACCGCCCACCACCGGCACCCGGCGCCGCCACTCAACCGAACGCGGCCAGGGAGACCGGCTGCCACCGGCGCCAGGTGCTCAGACGCTCCTCGTAGAGGGCGGCGACGTCAGTGAAGGACTTGCCGAGGAAGAAGCGCTTCGGTGCCCGCCCGTCCATACCGCCGGCGATCGCCGCGCCGGCCACGGAGACGCCGAGGCCGGCCCAGGTCGCGCGCGGCAGCCGGTGGCCCTGGAACGTCGAGATGAGGGCCTGCCAGACGGGCTGGGTGGCGACCAGGGCGGTCGCCATGGCGACACTCGTCATCCGGGTGCTGGACATGAACGTGGCGAAGTGCGCGGCCAGCGCCGTACCGGCGAGAGCGCCCAGGAGAGCACCTCGGCGTTGCTCCTTGCGTACGAGAAAACGCTCGCTGCGGAAGACCTTCCTGAACTCGCGCCGGCGGATCAGCGCGACCACCGGTCCGAGCGTCAGGAGCCCCAGCGCGTTGCGGCCCAGCACCAGCGCGAGCGCGGAGCCGGTGGCGAACGCGGTGAGCGGCGCGGTCGCGGAGAACGCGCCGACCGTCACCACCACGGCGGTGAGGGAGATGACATCGAGCCTGGTGCGCATGGCGCGGGGGAACCTTCTTGCGATAGGGGGTTCAACACCTGCCCATGACAGGTGGATTGGCTTGAGCGAGGTCGAGGTCCGCGATACAGGTCCGGCTAGTCCGGGCGCGGGCCCGCTTCTCTCGTGACCGAACGCAGCAGCGGGCGGCTCGCCGCACTCGCGCCGGCCAGGCCCGCGAAGCCCAGCGCCAGGCAGCCGGCGAGGAGCGCGGTGCCGGGCCCGTCGAACTGCGGAGCACCCCCGGCGAGCGTCAGCGGCGCCGCGCAGAACAGCCCCGTGAGCACCGCGCCGCCCGCGAGCACGGCGGCGGGCAGCACCGCCTCCGTACGCCTGGCCGCGTCCAGGATCCGCAGCGGGGTGCCCGCGAGGTGCAGCAGGCCGTATGTGCGGCGGCGGTCCAGGACGGACGAGGCGGCCGTGATGCCCGTGGCGGCGATGGCGACGGCGAAGCTCGCACCGAGCACGGCCAGTGTCACGAGGTGGAAGTCGCGGTCGAACTGCCGTGACTGCCAGGCGACATCGGGGCCCGTGACCGGGTACTGGCCGGGCACGAGGCCGGTGAGCACAGCGCGCGCCGCGTCCAGTCGGCCCGGGTCCGCGACGGTCGCGGTGACCTGGCGCTCGCCGGCTCCGCCCGCGCCGGTGGCGACCCAGTCGTCGTCCGTGCCGACGGTGGCGCGGATGCCCGCGTGCTCCAGGCGTTTGGTGGCCTGCTGCCGTACGGCGGCGACGCGCTCCTTCGGCACGGACAGCGCGAGCTGGTCCGCGCTGCCCCACGGCGAGTCGCCGCCGAGGCTGAACAGCGCGAAGAAACCGGCCACGAAGGCCGCCAGCGTCAGCGCCGACACCGCACGCCACACGGACTTGGGGTCGCCGAGCAGCCGGCGCCCCGCGAGCAGCGTCGCCGGTCGCCGCGCCGACCCGGCGACGAGAGCGCCGAGCACGCCGACCACCCAGGGACCGATGACGGACAGCGCGGCGAAGACGGCGGCGCAGCAGTACACCACCGCGTCGATGTCCATCGGCTTGCCCTTGGACAGTTGCCCGTAGCCGAGCAGTACCGCGACGAACAGCAGGGCGCGTACGGCCCTCGGACGGGGGGTGCGCGAGCGGCGTACGACGCCGAGCGGGCCCACGACCACCTGTCGCAGTCCGGCCAGCGCGCTGGCCGCCACCATCAGCACCACGCCGGCGAGTACGGCGAGCAGGACTCCCGTACCGACCCAGAGATCGGAGACGTACCAGCTACCGCCCGCCAGGGGGACTTCGGCCGCGAGGGGCAGCAGGAGCGTGTAGCCCAAGGCGCCCGCTACGGCCCCCGCCGTACCGGTCAGCGCCGCCTCGGCCACCGCGATCCCCGCGATCCGGCCCGGCGCCGCGCCCAGCAGCCGCAGCGTGGCCAGCCGGGTGTCGCGACGCGAGACGGACAGCCGGGCCGAGGAGGCGCCGAGCACGAGCAGCGGCACGATGAGCAGGACCGTGGCGATCTTCACCAGGGCCTGGTACTGCGCACCGAGGCCGTCCGCCGTGCGTTTCCCCCCGAAGTCCGCGACGGGCGTGGGCGTGACGATGTCCCCCGGACGGCGCGGGTCGGAGCCGCGCTTCACCGTCATCGCCTGGTCTTCGGCGCGGTGCCCGACGACGGCGACCTTCTCACCGGGCCGGACCAGCGCGGCGCGGCCGAGCGTGCCGGAGGTGTTCGTGGTGCCGGGCAGTCTGCCGAGCGCGGGCGACGTCCACACCTCGCCCGGCTCGGGGAAGTGCGGCATACCGGGAGGCGCGGGCGGCTCGCCGCTCCGGCCCCGCAACGCCGCGACATCGACGACGGTCACGGGCTCACCGCCGACGAAAGTGGTGCCCACCGTCTCGACGGCCACCGCGCGCGAGAGCCCGGCCCTGGCGGGGGTACGCCAGTCGGCGTGCGCGGCGCGTGCACCGAAGCCGAGGTTGGCGCCGACGCACAGGAGGAGCAGGGTGGTGCAGATCGCCGAGGCGGCGACGGACAGTCCGGCGCCGAGACGGCCGTGCCTGCCGCCGCCGCGGAGCAGCCGCCAGGTCAGCGTCCAGGTGGTGCGGTCCAGGGTCCTCATCGCACACCTCCGGCAGCCGCACCGGTCACGCCGGTCCGGACCGACTCGGGCGGCGCTTCCGCCTCCCGTACGATCCGGCCGTCCCGCACCTGCACCGTACGGTCGCACCAGCGGGCCACCGTGCGGTCGTGGGTGACCACGACCAACGCCGTGTTCTGCGTCCTGGTGACCTCCGTCAGCATCCGGATCACGTCCTGCCCGGTGGCCTGGTCGAGCGCGCCCGTAGGCTCGTCGGCGAAGACGACCTGGGCGCCCGCGACCATCGCCCGTGCGATCGCCACCCGTTGAGCCTGCCCTCCGGACAGCCGGCCGGGGCGGCTGTCCTCCTTGCCCTCCAGGCCCAGCGGCGCGAACCACTGCCGCGCGCGCCGCTCCGCCTCGCGGCGCGGGGTACCGCCGAGCATCAGCGGGAGCGCCACGTTCTCCACTGCCGGCAGTTCGGGCAGCAGCTGCCCGAACTGGAAGACGAAGCCGAAGCGGGTACGGCGCAGCTCGCTGCGGTGCGGCTCGCGCAACTGGTCGATGCGCTCCCCGTTCAGCAGCACCTGGCCGCCGTCCGGGCGCTCGATGTTCGCGAGGCAGTGCAGCAACGTCGACTTGCCGGACCCGGAGGGGCCCATCACGGCCAGCGACTCGCCCGCTCGCACGGCGATGTCCACGCCGTCGAGCGCGTGGGTGGATCCGAAGGACTTGGACAGTCCGATGCCGCTCAACACGGTTGGCGGAGCTGAGGTGTTGTTGGTCATGTGCTCCAACATCCGCGCCCGGTACGGCCCGTCGCCTCGGCCGGCCGACCGGTTGGGAGCCACCGCGTCGTCCTTTTGGCCGAGGCCGCTCGGCGGGGCCGCCCCTACGCTGCGAGATGTGCGAGACGCGAGAGACACAGACGATCACACCCCGAACTCCCCGCTGCCCCACCGCACCGCCCTCACCGCACTGGGGGTGCTCATGGCGCTGTTGTGGGTCGTCGACGTGGCCGGCGTCGCGTCCGATGCCGGACTCGAAGGCGGCAGCGCATGGTTGAGGCCGGCCCCGGGCCTCGTGGCGGCCGTCGCACTGCTGCTGCCGGGCAGACGTCTCGCGCCGGCCTGGGGCGCGGTGGCCGCGGTGCTCGTCTCCTGGACGGTGACGCTGCTCCTCTTCACGTCCGTGAAGCCGTGGCTGATCGCCGACTGGGGTGTGCTGGAGACGCTGTGTCTGCTGCTCCTGCTGGTGCGCACCGCGAGGGACACACCGCAGCCCTGGCTGGCCGCCACGCTGGGCACCGCACTCGCCTCCGCCGTGATCGCGGCACCGATGCGGATGCATGGCAGCGGCAACATCTACTTCTCCTTCCTCCTGATCTTCTTCACGGGCGGTGCCGTAGGCATCGGCTCCTACCTCCGCGGCCTCGACGACCGCAGAAGCCGTGCCGTCGCCGAGACGCGTCAGAACGAACGCCTGGAACTCGCCCGCGAACTGCACGACTTCGTCGCCCACCACGTCACGGGCATCGTCGTCCAGGCCCAGGCGGCCCGTACGGTCCGCGAGATCGCACCCGAGCAGGTGGAGCCGCTGCTGCGGGGCATCGAGCAGGCCGGGGGCGAGACCCTGCAGTCGATGCGCAAGCTGGTGCGCGTGCTGCGCGACGACACCACACGGGCGGTGCGGCCGGGGGAGCTGTACGCCGAACTGGGTGAACTGGTCGCCACGTTCTCCGAACGCGACGTCCCCGCCACCCTCCAGGTCGCGGCCGAGGCCCGGCAGGCGCGGCCGGCCCCCGAGGTGGAGACCTCCGTGCGGAACGTCGTGCGCGAGGCACTGACGAACGTACGCCGTCACGCGCCGGGATCACCGTCCGTCTCCGTGCGGGTCGCGCTGTCGTACGACGACGGCGGCGGCGATGTCGACCGTGCGGCTGCCCGGCGGCTTCGGGTCGAAGTGCACAACGCACCACCACCGCGGCAGGCGGCACCGAACGCCGAACCTCTCGGCGGGCGCGGCGGCCTCGGCCTCATCGGGCTGACCGAACGCGCCGAGGCGGTCGGCGGCACGCTCCACGCGAGCCGGGCCGAGGACGGCGGCTGGAGGCTGACGGCGGAATTCCCGGTGAGAGGGGCTGTGGCAGGATCCCCCGCATGACCAACGCCAGCGGATCAAGCGCGTCAGGCGGATCAAGCGGATCAGCGATACGGGTCCTGATCGCCGACGACCAGGAAATGGTGCGCACGGGCTTCCGGTTGATCCTCCAGACACAGCCTGGCATCGAGGTCGTGGGCGAGTCGGCCGACGGCGCGGAGTGCGTGGAGATGGCCAGGAAGCTGCGCCCCGACGTGTGCCTGGTCGACATTCGGATGCCGAAACTCGACGGGCTGGAAGTGACCCGGCTGCTCGCGGGCCCGAGGGCCGTCGACCCGCTGCGCGTGGTGGTCGTGACCACCTTCGACCAGGACGACTACGTGTACGGGGCGTTGAGCAACGGTGCCTGCGGGTTCCTGTTGAAGGACGCGGGCCCCGGACTGCTGGTGGAGGCCGTCCGCGCGGCGGCGCGCGGCGACGCGCTGATCTCCCCCTCCGTGACCGTACGGCTCCTGAAGCGGATCGGCGAGCAGCGGCCCGCCGCCGACGAGGTGTCTTCCGGCCCGCTGACGGAACGGGAGTTGGATGTGGCCCGGCTGGTCGCCGACGGACGGACCAATCAGGAGCTCTGCGCCGAGCTCTGCGTCTCACTCTCCACCGTCAAGTCCCATCTGACCAACATCCAGACCAAGTTGGGGGTACGGAACCGCGTGGAGATCGCCGCCTGGGCATGGCGCCGCGGCGTGGTCGGCGACCGCTGAACCCTGCTTACTTCTCCAGGCCGTAGTCGAAGCTCACCCGGTCGCCGTTCACCCCGGTCACGGAGATCAGCATCGTCTTCGTCTCGCCCTTGAAGACGGCGGTGCACTTCACGGTGTAGTCCATCTTCGCGTGCAGCCCGCTCGGACAGCTCACGGACTGCGGGCCGTCCTGGACGAAGGGGATGCCGTAGTTCTCCTTGGCCAGCCTCTCGACCTCCGCGCGCGAAACCGTGTGATCCGCTCCCCCCGCGGTGGCGACCGACGAGTTGTCGAAGACGTTCCACGCCGTCACCACGCCTGCCGCCAGTACGGCAGCCGCTGCCAGGGCTATGACGATGCGCTTCATGGGGTGCTCCTTCGATTCCCGTGACGGCCGGACCCTACCGGCTGCTCCCCTCAGAGATTCCTCTCCCGCTAGCTCAACTGCCTCGGCACAACGGCCGGTTGTGACCCCCCGGACCCGGCCGAAAGGACGACGGCCGAGCAGCAGGCAGGATTCGTGACGGCAGTCCCGCCGTCAAGCGTGAGTTGGCCTCATCGAAGGTGGGCCGCGGCTGTCGGTATGCGGTCTGTCGGCACCACGTGGCGGCGGTGTCCGCCCGGACCGCTGGGTTCAGAGTGCCCGCACGGGGCATCGCCGTCAGCGGCGACCCGCGCCGGCGAAAGACGGGGCCACTCCGACGGGGAGCCGCTCTGGCAAGGGGTGCGAACGGATCCGCGACTTGATGACAAGTACAGGGTGAGACCGTCGTCCGGCGGTCGGAGACGGAGATTCCGTGAAACCGGATACCCGGCAACACGAGAAACGCGGCGACGGCGCCCCCGACCGTGACGTCGGCAGCGACGCCCAGCTGACACGGTCGGCGGCAGGGGACGCGGCGGCGTTCACCCCGCTGGTGGAGGCGTACTCGCCCGCCCTGCACGGCTACTTCGCCCGGCGCGTGCCCGGCGCGGCGGACGATCTGCTGGCCGAGGCGTGGTTGCAGGCGTTCGCCGCGCGGCGCACGTTCGACCCCGCGCGCGGCTCGGCGCGGGGCTGGCTGTTCGGGGTGGCCCGCAACGTACTGGCCCAGCACCTGCGGCGGGCGGGGCGGCAGGAGGCCGTACCGGGAGTGGAGATCACCGATCCCTGGCAAGCGGTGGACCAGCGGCTCGACGCGGCCGCGCTGGCTCCCGCGCTGCGCCGGGCGCTGGCCGAACTGCCCGTCGAGGAGCGGGAGGTGCTGCTGCTCGTCAGCTGGGAGCAGCTCACCCCCGCCGAGGCGGCCGCCGCCGTGGGCATCCCGGCGGGCACCGCCCGCTCGCGGCTGCACCGGGCACGGGGCCGGCTGCGCGACCGGCTCACACCGACGCGCCCCGCCGGACGGCACCTGAGCGTGACGGGAGACATGGCATGAGTACGTACGACGACGTGGAGCGGACCGGCATGAGCACGCAGGACGTGGAGGAGACCGGCATGACCGAGCGGGCGGTGTTGCTGGACTTCCCCGGCGCCGATGAACTGGTGGCCGCAGGGCGGGTCGAGCCACCGTCGGCACAGGCGCTGGCCAGGGCGCTGGAGGGGATCGAGGCGGCGGTGGCCGTGCAGGAGGCCGGGCACGCCGCCCAGCGCGAGCGGGGCGCCGTGGTGACCGCACCGCTGCGGGGGATGTCGGGGCGCCGCCGGGTCCTCGTCGGCCTGTTCACCGCCGCCGCGGTCGCGGTCGGCGCGGTGACGTACGCGAACACCGGTGAGACACCCACGGACACGGGCACGCGGAGCGAGGCCCGCGCGGACACCGCGTCCGTCTTCCTCGACGACGTCGCCACGGTGGCCGCCACCCGGTCGGTCTCCTCGGGGAAGTACTGGAAGACGCACCTGACGGTCGGCGACTCGTACCTCTCGCAGTCCATGGACTTCTACGTCGTCAACGACGGCAAGGCGTACAAGAAGGGGCGCCGGCCCGACTGGCAGCTGGGGCCGAAGGACCTCGACTGGAAGTCCCTGGACCAGCTGACCACGGACCCGGCGAAGCTGCTCCAGCTGCTCCGGACTCCGCCGAGGCCCGACAGCATCTCCCCCTTCGACCAGGCGGTCACCCTGCTCGGCGAGTCCCCGGCGAGCCCGAAGCTGCGGGCAGGGCTGTTCAAGGCGATGGCTGGACTGAAGGGCGTCAAGCTCGTCGGGACCGTCAAGGACAGCACCGGGCGCGGCGGCACCGCCCTGGAGTTCGCGGAGGCCAAGAGCGTCGGCCGGGTGATCGTCGACCCGAAGACGAGCTCCATTCTGGAGTACACCTTCACGTGGACGGCGGGAGCCAGCAAGGGCAAGGTCACCCATCAGACGTACCTGTCGGTGGGCTTCACGGACAAGATCGGCTGACACCGGACCGGCGGGGCGATCCTCGAAACGGCCGTCGTTCTTCTGGCCGAGGCTCGGGGGTCGCTACCGGCCGTTGTGCCGAGGCAGTCGCGCAGGGCGGGAGAGGAAGCTCTGCGGAGAAGAGCCGGCAGGCACCGGGTGGTGCATCCGAGCACCTCCTGGGCGACTGCCCTGCCTGGAGGGCACGCAGAGGGCGCGCCACCACCAAATCGGACCAGACAACACCCCAAACCCCAGGCCACTGACCTGGGGTTTCTCTCTGGAGCGGGTGACGAGAACCGAGCGCGGTCGTAGGCGCCGTCGTCGACCGGGGCCGGTGCGCGAAGTACCGGCCTCCGCATCCGCCCCCATGCTCATGATCCGTCAGCTGCCGCCGCCTGTCGGCCGATGGTGCTGGCTCGTGGGATCAGCCGGTGCGGCGCCCGGATCTCCATGCCCGGGACGGGGGTCGAGCTGCCGATCCGCTTGAGCAGTCGCTCCACCGCCGTCTCCGCGATCACCCTCTTGTCCGGGGAGACCGTGGTGACGGAAGGGTTGGAGTAGCGGCCGTCCTCGATGTCGTCGTAACCGACGACGGCGACGTCCTCGGGGACGCGCAGTCCGCGGGAGGCCAGGGTGTGCAGAGCGCCCAGGGCGACCAGGTCGCTGTAGCAGAAGACCGCGTCGGGCGGTTCCTCCAGGTCGAGCAGGTGGGCCATGGCCGTCGCGCCGTCGGCGCGGTTGAAGCGTGGGGTGGAGACGACCAGTTCCTCGCGGACGGGCAGACCGGCCCGCTCGTGGGCCAACCGGTAGCCCCGGGTGCGCAGTTGGGCCGCCTCGCCGGTGCGGTAGGGCTGGTCGCCGATCGCGGCGACGTGGCGTCGGCCGAGGCCGAGCAGGTGCTCGGTCGCCTCCAGGGAGGCGGCGACGTCGTCGATGCCGATGTGGTCGAAACTGCCGTCGCTGACCCGCTCGCCGAGCACGACGAGCGGCAGGCTCGGGTCGCGTTCGGTCAGGTCGGACTGGGCGAGGCCGAGAGGGCTGAAGATGACGCCGTCGAAGAGCAGGTGCTGGGAGCCGCGGCTGAGGAACAGCTTCTCGTGCTCGGCGTCGCCGTCCGTCTGGTCGATCAGGACGTTGTAGCCCTGTACGCGGGCCGCGCGGATGATGCCCTGCAGCAGTTCGGCGAAGTACGGCGTGTCCAGGTACGGCACCACCACGGCGATCTGGCCCGAGCGCCCTGCGGCGAGGTTGCGGGCCAGGACGTTGGGCCGGTAACCGAGCTTGTCCACGGCCTGCTGAACCCGGAGGCGGGTGGCCTCGGCGACGGGCGCGTAGCCGTTGACCACGTTGGAGACGGTCCGGCTGGAGACGCCGGCGAGCTCCGCGACGTCGCGGAGTGTGACGCCCTTTGCCATATGCCACCTTCATCCCGGATGTCGGTTTCAGCGCTGAAATTTTCCTCGAAGAGGCCCCCTGCGCCTCTTGCAGCGCGGCAACTTCTCGGTTAACACTTTTGCAGCGCTGCAGAGCGTAGCAGAAGGGCCTGATCCGGTCGGATCAAGTGCCCAGGGACCGTGACGTCGCCGCGCCACGGACCGGATCCCCGAGAGCGATCACGGGGATGAACAGTAGGAGCCGCAGTGGGACCAGCAACCTCACACGGGCCGGGAGCCGCACCCCGTCCTGACCGGGCATCACTCTTTACTCACCGCGGTCTGAGCCGCTGCCCGGCGCACCCGCCGCGCTGATCACCGAGCCGTCTCTCCCCCCTCACCGACGTCACGCACGCCCACCCTCCCGCGTCGACCGACGTCCGCCCGCCGGCATCCGTAGGCGGGCAACCCCCTGAGCGCTTCGCGCCTGAAGCGCCCGCCCTTCACCCGAGCCGGCGTGCCCGCACGCCCTCGCCCCCTTCACCGCCTTCACGCCGGTCCTCCGTATGCCCGGCGCGCCTCCCCGCACCCCCGCACCTCCCGTACTCCGTCCTGCCCTCGGGCACCACACCCAGGAGATCGCTCATGTCGTCCAGCAGAAAGCCCCAGCTCCGTTCCGTCCGGCGGACCGCGGTCGCGGCGACCTCCGCCGCCCTCGCCGGTGTGCTCCTCGCGGCCTGCGGCGGCGGGGGCGGCAGCGCCGGCGGCGCGCAGAGCGGCCCCGTGCACATCAAGGTGTGGGCCTGGTACCCGCAGTTCAAGCAGATCGTGGCCCAGTTCAACAAGACCCACAAGGACGTCCAGGTCGACTGGGTGCAGGCCGGCGTCGGCCAGGACGAGTACACCAAACTGAAGACCGCGCTGAAGGCCGGCCAGGGCGCCCCGGACGTCGTCATGCTGGAGTTCCAGGAGCTGCCCACCATCCAGCTCACCAAGGGCCTGCTCGACATGGGCAAGTACGGCGCGAACGCCGACAAGGGCAACTACGTGTCCTGGGCCTGGAACCAGGCCTCCGACGGCGACCACGTCTACGCCATCCCGGTCGACGGCGGCCCGATGGCGATGATGTACCGGGCCGACCTCTTCAAGAAGTACGGCCTGAAGGTCCCGACGACCTGGGCGGAGTACAAGGAGGAGGCGGCCAAGCTGCACAAGGCCGACCCCAGCGCCTACATGACCGACTTCGGCAGCGACGAGACGGCCGCCGGCTGGCGCCAGGGCCTCACGTGGCAGGCCGGCTCCCGCCCCTACACCTACTCGGCGAGCAAGCTGCCGAACATCGGGGTGAAGCTCAACGACGACAACGCCAAGAAGGTGTACGAGTACTGGGGCGACCTGGTCAAGAACAAGCTGGTCGACACCGCCTCATACGCCACCACCGACTTCTACAACGGCCTCAGCACCGGCAAGTACGCCACCTACATCGCGGCCGGCTGGGGCCCGGGCTACCTCTCCAGCGTCGCCGCGAAGACCTCCGGCAAGTGGCGCGTCGCCCCGCTGCCGCAGTGGACGGCCGGCGACAACGCCCAGGGCGACTGGGGCGGTTCGAGCTTCTCGGTGACCTCGCAGACCAAGCACCCCAAGGAGGCCACCGAGGTCGCCCGGGAGCTGTTCGGCACCTCCCAGGCGGCCTGGAAGATCGGCATCGACCAGGCCTACCTCTTCCCGCTGTCCAGCCCGATCCTCAACGGGGCGTACTTCAAGTCCAAGAAGTACGACTTCTTCGGCGGCCAGCAGATCAACTCGGTGTTCGTGCCCGCCGCGAACGGCATCTCGACCTTCGACTGGAGCCCGTTCCAGGACTACGCCTACAACACCGACACCAGTGAGGTGGGCAAGGCCCTCCAGGGCCAGACCGCCTGGTCGTCCGTCAACGACAACGTCCAGCAGCAGGTGACCTCCTACGCGAGCAAGCAGGGATTCAAGGTCAGCAAGTAACCGGCCCGAGTCCCGACTCCCCACCGCCCCCGCCGGCGCACCCGCGCCCGACAGCTCCGCCGCCGGCGGGGGCCCGCACCACGCGCAAGGAGAAGTGATGAGCCTGCTCCGACAGCAGGGATCCACCGCGACGGCACCGCCACGTGCCGTCCCCGCGAGGGGACTTCGCACTCCCGTGGCGGGCCGGCGCCCCGGCGGGCTGTCCGCCCGCACCCGGCACAAGGGCATGGGCCTGCTGCTGGTCAGCCCGTTCCTCCTGCTCTTCCTGGCCTTTCTGGTGGCCCCGCTGGCTTACGCCTTCTGGCTGAGCCTGAGGACCTCCACCCTGGTCGGCGGCGACCACTTCAGCTGGTTCGCCAACTACCAGCAGACCTTCACCGACCCGCAGTTCCTGTCCGGCGTGCGCAGAGTCGTCGTCTTCGGTGTGGTCCAGATCCCGCTGATGCTCGGCCTCGCTCTGCTGGGCGCGCTGATCATCGACGAGGTGACCAGCAGGCTCGCCAGGGTCTTCCGGATGACGCTGTTCATGCCGTACGCCGTGCCCGCGGTGATCGGCGCCCTGATGTGGGGCTTCCTCTACAGCCCGACCTTCGGCCCGGTGAACTCGATCAGCAACTCGCTCGGCCTCGGCAAGGTAGACCTCCTGTCGCACGGTCTGATGCTGACCTCGCTCGGCAACATCGTGACCTGGCAGTGGACCGGCTACAACATGATCGTCCTGTACGCCGCCCTGCAGGGCCTGCCCCGCGAGGTCTACGAGGCGGCGAAGCTCGACGGCGCCGGCCAGCTCCAGACGGCCCTGCGCATCAAGATCCCGATGATCTCCTCGGCACTGGTGCTCACCCTGATGTTCACCCTCATCGGCACCCTGCAGTTCTTCACCGAACCGCGGGTCCTGGAGCACAGCGCCTCCTCGGTGATCACGCCGGACTACACGCCGAACCTGTACGCCTACAACCTGGCGTTCCAGTACTCGGAGTTCAACTACTCCGCCGCCATCTCCTTCTCCCTCGGAGCGGTGGTCTTCATCGGCTCCTACTTCTTCCTGTTCGCCACGCGCAAGAGGAGCGGACTGAAGTGACCACCGTCGCCGCACCCGCCGTAACCGCCGCCCCGGCCACCGGCCGTCGCCCGTCCGCCGCCCGTGGACGCGTCACCGTCAACGTGGTGATGGTGGCGATGATCCTGTACTTCCTGCTGCCGTTCTGGTGGCTGGTCGTCGCCGCCACCAAGGGCAACGACGCGCTGTTCTCCACCGCCGCCCTCTGGTTCCACTCGCCGGGCTCCTTCTTCACCAACCTCCAGCAGCTGTTCACGTACAACGACGGCGAGTACCTGCGCTGGATGGGCAACACCGCGATCTACGCCGGTGTCAGCGGCGTCGGTGCCACCGCCGTGGCGACCCTCGCGGGCTACGCCTTCGCCAAGTACCGCTTCCCCGGCCGCAACCTGCTCTTCTCCAGCCTCCTCGGCGCCATCATGGTGCCCGCCACCACGCTGGCCATCCCCACCTATCTGCTGCTGAGCAAGGTGGCGCTGACCAACACCATGTGGGCGGTCATCCTGCCCCAACTGCTCAACCCCTTCGGCGTCTACCTCGTACGGGTCTACGTCCAGGAGTCCCTGCCGGACGAGCTGCTGGAGGCGGCCCGCATGGACGGGGCCGGCGAGCTGCGCGTGCTGTGGTCGGTGGCACTGCCGACCCTGAAGCCGGCGCTCGTCACCGTGCTGCTGTTCTCCATGGTCGGCACCTGGAACAACTTCTTCCTGCCGTTGGTGATGCTCAACAACGACAAGCTGTTCCCGCTCACCGTCGGCCTGCAGTCCTGGTACGAGGGGGCGATGATCCAGTCCGGCGCCAACGCGCTGTTCACCCTGGTCATCGCGGGTTCCCTGGTGGCGATCCTGCCGCTGATCGTCACCTTCCTGCTCCTCCAGCGGTACTGGCGAGGCGGTCTGACCGTCGGAAGCCTCAAGTGACCTGACGGGCCCGCCCGTTCTCCCCTCTTCTTCGCGCACCTCCCGGAGCGACCTTCATGCTGCACGCCTCCCTGACCGTCGACCCCGCCTTCCGCGTCGCCGACGTGAGTCCCCGTACCTTCGGCTCGTTCGTCGAGCACATGGGCCGCTGCGTCTACACCGGCATCTACGAGCCCGGCCATCCCCTCGCCGACGAGGACGGCCTGCGCCGTGACGTCCTGGACCTGGTGCGCGAGCTGGGCGTGACCGCCGTGCGCTATCCCGGCGGCAACTTCGTCTCCGGCTTCCGCTGGGAGGACAGCGTCGGCCCGGTGGCCGAACGGCCCACCCGTCTCGACCTGGCCTGGCACAGCACCGAGACCAACGCGTTTGGCCTGCACGAGTTCCACCGCTGGGCCGAGAAGGCCGGCGTGGAGCCGATGATGGCCCTCAACCTCGGCACCCGGGGCGTCGCCGAGGCCCTGGACCTGCTGGAGTACTGCAACCACCCGGGCGGCACCGCCTGGTCCGACCAGCGGATCAAGAACGGCGCCCCCGACCCCTTCGGCATCCGCATGTGGTGCCTGGGCAACGAGATGGACGGCCCCTGGCAGACCGGCCACAAGACCGCCCAGGAGTACGGCCGTATCGCCGCCGAAGCCGCCCGGGCCATGCGCATGATCGACCCGAAGCTCGAACTGGTCGCGTGCGGCAGCTCCAGCTCCGCGATGCCGACCTTCGGCGCCTGGGAGGCCACGGTCCTGGAGGAGGCGTACGACCAGGTCGACTACATCTCCTGCCACGCCTACTACGAGGAACTCGACGGCGACCTCGGCAGCTTCCTGGCCTCCGGTGTCGACATGGACCACTTCGTCGACTCGGTGGTCGCCACCGCCGACCACATCCGGGCCAAGCTGCGCCGCAAGAAGCGGATCAACCTCTCCTTCGACGAGTGGAACGTCTGGTACAACTCCCGGTTCGAGGCGGCGGAGAAGCCCACCGAGTGGGCCGTCGCCCCGCGCGTGATCGAGGACGAGTACAACGTCGCCGACGCCGTCGTCGTCGGCGGACTGCTGATCAGCCTGCTGCGGCACAGCGACCGCGTCACCGCCGCCTGCCTCGCCCAGCTCGTCAACGTCATCGCCCCCATCCGCAGCGAGGCCGGCGGCCCCAGCTGGCGGCAGACCACCTTCCACCCCTTCGCCCAGGCCGCCCGGCACGCCCGCGGCACGGTCCTGCGCGTGGAGCCGGTGGCGCCGACGTATGAGACGAAACGTTTCGGCGAGGTCTCCGTCGTCGACGCAGTGGCCACGCACCTCGCGGAGGCGGACGGCGCCGACGAGCTCACCGTCTTCGCCGTCAACCGGCACCAGAGCGAGGACGTCGAACTCGCCCTCGACCTGCGGGCGTTCCCCGGCTACACGCCGGTCGAGCACTCGGTGCTGAGCGACCCCGACATCCGCGCGACCAACACCCAGGACGACCCCGACCGGGTACGGCCGTACACCGCCGGCACCGGTTCCGTCACCGACGGCCGCCTCACCGCGAGCCTGCCGCCGGTCTCCTGGAACGTCATCCGGCTGCGCCGCGCCGGCTGACCCACCCCCTCGGACACCCGCCGTTCCTTGTTCTCCCTGAAGAACGGCGGGCCCCGCACCACCCCCTCTTCCCGGACATTCCTTGGGAGCCGCCCATGTCCACCACCAGGGAAGGCGCCAGACTCCGCGCCGTACCCCGCACCCAGGCGATCACCCTGCTGCTGGCCCTGCTCGCAGCCGCCGTCGCCCTCGTCCTCCCCGCCGCCGGCCAGGCGCACGCCATCTCGCGCGCCTCGCAGACGATGTACACCCCGCCGTCGAACGCCCCGTCGCCCGGCTCGCTCTACCCGCGCGCCGTGCGCCTGCAGTACAGCGGTTCGTCCAACGGCACCCTGCTGGCCACGTTCGAGCAGTACAGCTCGGGCACCCCGGTCTTCCCGATCTACCGCAGCACCGACAACGGCAACAGCTGGACGCAGATCTCCAGCATCACCGACACGCACAACGGCTTCGGCATGCGCTACCAGCCGTTCCTCTACGAACTCCCCACCGCCGTCGGCAACTTCCCGGCCGGCACGATCCTCGCCGCCGGCAACTCCATCCCCGGCGACCTTTCCTCGACCGAGCTGGACCTGTACGCCAGCACCGACCACGGCACCAGCTGGTCCTACGTGAGCACCATCGCCACCGGCGGCAAGGCCGACCCCACCAACGGCCAGACGCCCGTGTGGGAGCCGTTCCTGATGGTCTCCGGCTCCAAGCTGATCGTGTACTACTCCGACCAGCGTGACCCCAACAACGGCCAGAAGATCGTGCACCAGGTCAGCACGGACGGCCTGACCTGGGGCTCCGTGGTGAACGACGTCGCCACCTCGACCTACGGCGACCGCCCGGGCATGCCGGTGGTCGCGAAGCTCCCCAACGGCAACTACGTGATGACGTACGAGTTCTGGGGCGCCCCCGAGGGCGGCTTCGCCGTCTACTACAAGATCTCCTCCGACCCGGAGGCCTTCGGCTCGGCGACCGGCATCGCCCTCAAGGCGACCGACGGAACGGTGCCCACCAGCTCCCCGTACATCACCTGGCTGCCGACCGGCGGCGCCAACGGCACCCTGGTGGTCAGCGCCAACAGCACCGACGACCTGTTCCTGAACACGCAGAACGGCGCGTCCGGCCAGTGGACGCGCGTCGCCTCCACCGTCCCGGGCGGCTACAGCCGCGGCCTGCTCCCGCTGGCCGACGGCCACAGCCTGCTGGTCCTCAGCGGCGGCCACCTGACCAGCACCGGCCTCAACCCGGTCAGCTACGGCACGATCGACCTGGGCGGCGGCATCTCGGACGGGGCCACCTACACCATGTCCAACGCCAACAGCCATCTGATGCTGGCCATCGCGGGCGGCTCGACGACCAACGGCGTCAACGCCACCCAGCAGAACGCCGACAACGCCACCGACCAGCAGTGGAAGTTCGTCCAGCAGACGTCCGGCTACTTCAAGATCTTCAACGTGGCCAGCGGCAAGGTCCTGGGCGTGCAGAACCAGTCCACCGCCAACGGCGCCAAGGTCCTGCAGTGGGACGACAACGGCACCCTCGACCACGAGTGGGCGATCGCCCCGAACCCGGCGGGCGGCTTCACGGCCACCAACCGGATCAGCAGCAAGTTCCTGGAGATCCCCAGCGCCTCCACCACCGTCGGCACCGCAGCCGGGCAGTGGTCCGACACCGGCTGCGCCTGCCAGCGCTGGAACCTCACCCAGACCGCGCTGCCCACCCTGTCCACCGGCCAGTACCGGCTGGTCAACAAGAACAGCGGCAAGTTCCTGGAGATCCCCGGCGCCTCCACCACGGCGGGCAAGCAGGCCGGCCAGTGGGTGAACACCGCCAACAACTGCCAGCTGTGGACGTTCCAGTCGCAGAGCGGCGGGGCGTGGACCGTGAAGAACGTCAACAGCGGTCTGTTCCTCGACAACAACGGCTCGACCTCGTCGGGGGCGGCGGTCGTCCAGAACTCGTCGTCGGGCGCGAGCTCCCAGAAGTGGACGCTCACGGACGCGGGAGGCGGCTACTTCAAGCTCGTCAACTCCGCGAGCGGCCTGGTCGCGGACGTCGCGTCCGCCTCCACCGCCAACGGCGCGCTGATCGTCCAGTCGGCGGACAACGGCGCCGATGACGAACTGTGGCAGGTCGTGCGGGTCAACTGACCCGCCAGGGGGCCCGGCCGCGGCCGGGCCCCCACCCTTCTGTCCAGCATCCCGAACGATGACTGTCATACCGAACGAGAGAGGTGGGTCGCCCCGTGTCTGAAGAACCCTGTGTCGTGGGCGTCGACTTCGGCACCCTGTCCGGCCGTGCCGTGGTGGTACGGGTCAGCGACGGCGCGGAACTGGCGTCGGCGGAGCACGTCTACCCCCACGCCGTCCTCGACCGGACGCTGCCCGACGGCACCCGGCTGCCCCCCGACTGGGCCCTCCAGGTCCCCTCGGACTACATCGACGTACTCCGCAACGCCGTACCCGAGGCTCTCGCCCGCGCCGGGGTGCGGCCGGAGCACGTCATCGGCATCGGCACCGACTTCACCGCCTGCACGGTGCTGCCGGTCCTCGCCGACGGCACGCCGCTGTGCGAACTGTCCGGCCTGGAGAACCGTCCGCACGCCTACGTCAAGCTGTGGCGCCACCACGCCGCCCAGGGCCAGGCCGACCGGATCAACGCGCTGGCCGCCGAGATGAAGGAGCCGTGGCTGGAGCGGTACGGCGGGAAGATCTCCTCGGAGTGGGAGTTCGCCAAGGCCCTCCAGGTGCTGGAGGAGGACCCCGAGATCTACCGGCGCACCGAGCGGTGGCTGGAGGCGGCCGACTGGATCGTGTGGCGGCTGTGCGGGACGTACGTCCGCAACGCCTGCACGGCGGGCTACAAGGGCCAGTACCAGGACGGGAGTTACCCCTCGTCCGAGTATCTGGCGGCGCTGCACCCGGACTTCACCGGCTTCGTGACCGACAAGCTGGACCACCCGATCGGCCAACTGGGCGACGCAGCAGGGGCGTTGACGGCCGAGGCGGCCGCCTGGACCGGGCTGCCGGAGGGCATCACCGTCTGCGTCGGCAACGTGGACGCCCATGTCACCGCCCCGGCGGCGGTCGCCGTGGAACCCGGCCGGATGGTCGCCATCATGGGCACCTCCACCTGCCACGTGATGAGCTCCGACCAGCAGGGTGCCGTGCCCGGCATGTGCGGGGTCGTGGACGGCGGCATCCTCCCCGGGCTCTGGGGCTACGAGGCCGGGCAGAGCGGCGTCGGCGACATCTTCGGCTGGTTCGTCCGCACGGGCCTGCCCGCCGAGTACGCGGAGCGCGCCGCCGCGGCCGGCCAGACCCCGCACGAGTACCTGACCGCCCTCGCGGCCGGGCAGAAAGTGGGCGAACACGGCCTCCTCGCCCTCGACTGGCACAGCGGCAACCGGTCCGTCCTGGTCGACCACGACCTCAGCGGCCTGCTGATCGGCCAGACGCTCTCCACGCGCCCGGAGGACGTCTACCGCGCCCTGCTGGAGGCCACCGCCTTCGGCACCCGCACCATCATCGACGCCTTCGAGTCCGCCGCCGTACCGGTGACGGAACTGATCATCGCGGGCGGCCTGACGAAGAACGCCCTGCTCATGCAGATCTACGCCGACGTCACCCGCCGCCCCCTGAGCATCATCGGCTCCACCCAGGGCCCGGCCCTCGGCGCCGCGATGCACGCCGCCGTCGCCGCCGGGGCGTACCAGGACATCCGCACCGCGGCCCACGCCATGGGCAAGGTCCACCGCCGGGTCTACCTGCCGGACCCGCAGCGAGCGGCGGCCTACGAGCGCCTCTACGCCGAATACCGCACCCTGCACGACTACTTCGGCCGCGGCACCAACGACGTCATGCACCGCCTGCGCCGCATCCGCACGGAAGCCTCACTGCCTTCTTCGTGAAAGGAACCCTCATGACCACTTCCGAAAGGCCCTACGACAGCCAGGAGATCTGGTTCCTCACCGGAAGCCAGGGCCTGTACGGCGACGATGTGCTGCGCCAGGTCGCCGACCAGTCCCGCAGCATCTCCGAGACCCTCGGCCGCCCCGGGAAGGTCCCGGTCAGGATCGTGTGGAAGCCGGTCCTGACCGATGCCGAGTCGATCCGCCGGATGTGCCAGGAGGCGAGCGCCTCCGACGCCTGCGTGGGCGTGATCGTCTGGATGCACACCTTCTCCCCTGCGAAGATGTGGATCGCCGGACTCAGTGCCCTGGACCGGCCGTTGCTGCACCTGCACACCCAGTACAACCTGTCGCTGCCCTGGCCGAGCATCGACATGGACTTCATGAACCTCAACCAGGCCGCTCACGGCGACCGGGAGTTCGGGCACATCGAGTCCCGCGTCGGCGTCGACCGCAAGATCGTCGCCGGTCACGCGACCGACCCGAGGGTGATCGGGCGCGTCGCCGCCTGGGCCCGGGCCGCCGTCGGCCGCCACGCCTCGCGCACGCTGCGGCTCGCCCGCTTCGGCGACAACATGCGCGACGTCGCGGTCACCGAGGGCGACAAGGTGGAGGCCCAGCTGCGGTTCGGCTTCTCCGTGAACACCTATGCCGTCAACGACCTGGTCGCCGTGGTCGACGACGTCGAGGACAAGGCGGCCGCCGAACTCGCCGACGAGTACGTCCAGTCGTACGACGTCGTCCCGGCCCTGCGCCCCGGCGGCATCCGCCACGACTCGCTGCTCTACGCCGCCCGCCTCGAACTCGGCCTGCGCGCCTTCCTCACCGACGGCGGCTTCACCGCCTTCACCACCAACTTCGAGGACCTCGGCGGCCTGCGCCAGCTCCCCGGCCTGGCCGTGCAGCGGCTGATGGCCGACGGCTACGGCTTCGGTGGCGAGGGCGACTGGAAGACCTCCGCGCTGCTGCGCACGATGAAGGTCATGGGCGCGGGGCTGCCCGGCGGCACCACGTTCATGGAGGACTACACCTACCACCTCGGCCCCGGCACCCCGCGTGTCCTCGGCGCCCACATGCTGGAGGTCTGCCCCTCGGTGGCCTCCGGCCGCCCCAGCTGCGAGATCCACCCCCTGTCCATCGGCGGCCGCGAGGACCCGGTCCGCCTGGTCTTCAACGCCTCCGAAGGGCCCGCCGTGGTCGTCGGCCTCTCCGACCTCGGCGACCGCTTCCGCCTCACCGCCAACGCCGTCGACGTCGTCGCCCCCAGCGAACCCCTGCGCCGCCTGCCGGTCGCCCGGGCCGTGTGGAAGCCACGTCCGTCCCTGGCGGAGTCGGCGGAGAGCTGGCTGCTGGCCGGCGCCCCGCACCACACCGTGCTCAGCTCGGCGGTCGACGTCGAGACCCTGACCGACTACGCCTCCATGACCGGCGTCGAGCTGCTCACCATCGACGAGAACACCGCCACCGAGCAGTTCGCCAAGGAAATCCGCTGGAACGCCGCCTACCACCGCCTCGCCCAGGCCCTGTGACGAAGGAGACCACGATGACCACAGTTGTCCGGGAGGGCCTGCGCCAGGAGGTACTGGAGGCGAACCTTGCCATCCCCCAGGTCGGCCTGGCGACCCTGACCTGGGGAAACGTCAGCGGGGTCGACCGCGAGGCGGGCGTGTTCGTCATCAAGCCCTCCGGGGTCCCCTACGAGGCCCTCACCATCGACGACCTGGTGACGGTCCGCCTGTCCGACGGCGCGGTGGTCGGGGGCCACCTGCGCCCGTCCACCGACACCGAGACCCATCGCTGCCTGTACCTGGCGTTCCCGTCCCTCGGCGGCGTGACCCACACCCACTCCACCCACGCGGTCGCCTTCGCCCAGGCCCGCCGGGACATCCCCGTCCTCGGCACCACCCACGCCGACACCTTCAACGGCCCCGTGCCCGTCACCCGCGACCTCACGAAGGAGGAGTGCGCGAAGGACTACGAGTACAACACCGGCCACGTGATCGTGGACCTCCTCGACGGCGACGACCGGCGGGCCGTCGAGGTCCCCGCCGCCCTCGTCGCGGGACACGGCCCCTTCACCTGGGGCGCCACCGCTCGCAAGTCCCTGGAACACGCGATCATCTGCGAGGCCGTCGCCGACATCGCCCTGCACACCATGTCCCTCTCACCGACGAGTCCGCCCCCTCCCCACCTCCTGAACCGCCACTACACCCGCAAGCACGGCCCCGACGCCTACTACGGCAATCCGGCCGCCCCGGTGACACGGTGACGCACAGAAGCCGCGTATACGCCGTACTGATCGACACACCCCAGGCCGAGGCCGGCCGGGCAGCGGACTTCTGGTCGGCCGCTCTCGGTGCGACCGCCCGACCGTTTCCGCCGGCACCGCAGTTCACCACGCTCCACCAGGCCCTGCCAGGGCTGATCACCGCAGTCCAGGCGGTCGACGACGCACCTCGTATCCACCTCGACATCGAGACCGACGACGTCGAATCGGAAACCGCGCGCTTGATCGCCCTGGGCGCCGAGCAGGTTTCGCAGTGGCAGGAGTGCCGCGTGCTGCGAGTCCCTGGCGGTCATCTGCTGTGCGTCCTGCCTGTGGAGAGCGACACCGACACTTTCCGGGCACAGGCCAACGTTTGGCCATGACGAGCACTCGCGCGGTCTCGGGCGACCTGCCCCTCACCCCCAGGTCGGCCGAGACGGGCGAGGAGATCGTGGTTCAGAGGGCGGGGACGAGGGGGCGGGGACGAGGGGGCGCCGGTCGGGGGTGGTCGTGTGCTGCTGCGCGCCGACGTTGCCCGGAGCTCCGGCGAGGGGCGAGATCTTCGTGTGCCCATGCGGTCATCGCGTCCGGTCTCCCGTCCGGTCGGCGCCCGGTTGCCGGGTGGTCCATGAGGTGAGGATGCGCAGCGCGTCGTGGGAGGGGCTGCCGGGTTCCGCGGTCAGGATCATCAGTCGCTGTCCGGAGCCGTCGGGGCTGGTCCAGGTATCGCAGTCGAGGGTGAGGTCGCCCACCAGGTGGTGGCGGTAGTGCTTGGTGCCGTAACTGTCGCTGCTGACGCGGTGTTCGGCCCACCAGGTGCGGAAGTCGGGGTCCTGGAGGGACAGTTCGCCGACGAGCTGGGCGAGGTCGGGATCGTCGGGGTCGGCCGCGGCCTCCATGCGCAGCGCGGCGACGGCTTCCCGGGCGTCGTGGGCCCAGTCCCGGTGCAACTGCCGGACCACAGGGTTCGTGAACAGCAGCCGCAGGTAGTTGCGCCGGTTCGCCGGGAGGGCGGCGAAGTCGGTGTAGAGGGCTGTGGCGGCGGGGTTCCAGGCCAGGACGTCCAGGCGTTTGCCGAGGACGAGCGCGGGTGTTTCGGTGAGCTGGTCGAGCAGACGTCGCATGGCCGGACGCGGCCGTTGGGCGGGGCGGCGGCGGCGCGGGTGGGCGTCGCTTCGGCCGGCGAGTTCGTAGAGGTACTTCTGCTGGTCGTCATCGAGGCGCAGGGCGCGTGCCAGGGTGGTCAGCACGGGTACGGATGCCCGGACGCGGCCCTGTTCCAGTCGCGTGTAGTAGTCCACGCTGATGGCGGCGAGCTGCGCGGCCTCCTCGCGGCGCAGTCCGGCGACTCTGCGAGTGGCGTCCGTCTCGGGAAGACCGCACTCCTGCGGTGTCAGTTGGGCACGGCGGGCCTTGAGGAAGGCGCCCAGCGCCCGGGAGTCGGAGTCTGCAGTCATGCCCTCAAGTGTCGTCGCGCCGCGATGGCCCCGGCACATGTGTGAGGGGGCAAGTTCTTTCCCAGGCAGAAACCTGGCTCTCCCGCTCGTGCGGAGACTGACAGAACGTGGATGTGCGCCCGGCAGGGTGCGGGCCCCAGGTCCGCCGCGCCGGTGCGTTACGACACGTCATCACTGTCTCAGGGAGAGTTCCTCATGGCACGGACCACCGTCAGCTTCGACAGCGCCGGCATCCCGCTCGCCGCCCACCTCTACACCCCCGACACGCCGGCGTCGGGTCCGCGCCCGGCGCTCGTGGTCGGTCACCCCGGCACCAGCGTGAAGGAACAGACCTCCGGCACATACGCGCGGCGGATGGCCGAGCGCGGGTTCGTCACCCTCGCCTTCGACGCCGCCTACCAGGGCGAGTCCGGCGGCCTGCCCCGTGGCCTGGAGGACCCCGCCCAGCGGGTGGAGGACTTCAAGGCCGCCGTCTCCTACCTCACCACCCGCGACGACGTCGACGCCGACCGGATCGGTCTGCTGGGCATCTGCGCCTCCGGCAGCTATTCGCTGGCCGCCACCGGCGGCGACCACCGCGTCAAGGCCGTGGCCACCGTGTCCACCGCCGAGCCCGCCCGTCAGTTCCGTCTCGGCGCCGATGGCACCCAGGACCCGGCCGTCTTCCAGACCCTGCTGGACGCCGCCGCCGCAGCCCGCAGCGCGGCCGCCCGCGGCGATGACCCCGGCGCGATGACCATGTTCCCGGAGACCGCCGAGCAGGCCCGCGCGCTCGGCGGCCAGCACGGCGTCGAAGGCTTCGAGTACTACTGCACCCCGCGCGGCCGGCACGAACGCTCCGCGAAGACCCTCGCCTGGGAGAGCATCGACCGGATGGCCTTCCACGACGCCTTCTCCGCCGTCCCGCTGATCGGCCCCCGCCCCATCCTCCAGATCATCGGCGAACGCGCCGTCACCGCCTGGATGGCCATCGAGGCCCACCAGCGCGCCGCCGGCCCCAAGGAGATCCACTGGATCAAGGGCGCCAGCCACGTCGACCTCTACGACAAGAAGGAGTACACCGACCCCGCCATCGACAAGCTCACCGACTTCTACACCACTCACCTCACCACCGTCTGACGAGCACTCCGCGACGGGTAAGGGCCTTGAGGACGCACGATCTGCGCGCCCTCTCCATGGGAGTCGCCCTAGCGGCGTCCTTCTGACTCAAACTCGACGAGCGCTTCGCAAAGGGCTCACGAGTCGTCGAGTGCGCAGCGACGGCAACCGCAACGCCTGCCAGGCATGGGAGTCGGCCGGTGCCAAGAACGTCGTCCGCGTCCGGAGGTCGCTTGGAGCGGCCTGCGCAACCCGGGCCTGCTCGGGGTGGACTCCGCCAAGTGGGCCGCGTTCGGGCGGTCGGCCGACCCGAAACGGCACAACGCCGGCGCCACCGCCCCGGACGTGGACCGGCCGGAGCTGGGCTGCTTCGGTGGTGGCGGTGATGGTGTGTCTCCTCCATGAGTCAGGCATGCCGACTGCGGCTCCGGAGGAGACCACTGCCCGCGCCGAGGGCTACGACGCCCATGCCGACGCCGGTGAGGATGCCTCGGCTGCCGTCGACGGCGAAGGGTGCGACCGCGGCGACGGTGAGGTTGAACAGGAACAGGAACCACAGGACGGGACGGGAGGAGAGGAGCGCCTTCATGGGACTTTCCTTTCGGGAAACTGCTTGTCTGCCTGAGTGCCGAGACGTACTGGCGGCGGCACTGGAGCCGTGCGTTCGGTGGTGAGTGGCCGGGCGAGCGGCTGCGACGACGCGGAGTCGGTGTTCGCGTGCCTAGACATTGGCCTCGGTGAACTTCGCGGCGTCCGTCGGGCCGCCGGCGGCCGGTGCCTCCTGGGCGGTGGTTTGCCGGCGTGGGATGAAGGAGGCGATGACGAAGGCGAGGAGGGCCGCGCCCGCTCCGATGCCCATGACCACCTTGAAGCCGTTCTCGGCGGGCAGCGGGTGGCCGCCGAAGTCGGTGGTCATCTGGGCGAGGATGACGCCGGCGATGGCGCCGGCGAAGGAGGTGCCGATGGACCGCATGAGGGTGTTGAGACTGTTGGCGGCAGCCGTCTCGGAGGCCGGCACCGCGTCCATGATGAGGGCGGGCATGGCGCCGTAGGCGAAGCCGATGCCGGCGCCGATGGTGCAGGCGATCAGCGTGATGTGCCAGACCTCGGACATCAGCACGAGGCTCAGGCCGTAGCCGGCGGCGACGATGACGGCACCGCACATCAGGGTGATCTTCGGGCCTTTCGCCTTGGTGAGGCGCGCCGACACGGCGGACATCGTCATCATCACCAGGCCCTGCGGCGCCAGGACCAGGCCGACGGCCAGCATGGACTTGCCGAGGCCGTAGCCGGTCGCCTCGGGCAGCTGGAGCACCTGCGGCAGCACCAGGGACATCGCGAACATCGAGAAGCCGATCGCCACCGAGGCCAGGTTGGTGACCAGCACCTGGCGGCGGGCGGTGGTGCGCAGGTCCACCAGTGGCCGGCTGGTGCGCAGTTCGTAGTAGCCCCAGACCGGCAGTACGACGATCGTGGTGGCGAACAGACCGATTGTGGGGGTGCTCGTCCAGCCCCAGTCGCTGCCCTTGGAGACGGCCAGCAGCAGGCAGACCAGGCCGACCGCCATGCCGAAGGCGCCGATCAGGTCGAAGCGCCCGCCGGTGCGGACCTCCGACTCGGGTACGAGGACCAGGACGAGCACGAGGGCGACGGCGCCGAGGGCAGCCGAGGTCCAGAACAGTACGTGCCAGCTGAAGTTGTCGGCGATGAAGGCGGACGAGGGCAGGCCGAGGGCGCCGCCGACACCGAGGGAAGCGCTCATCAGCGCGGTGGCACCGGCCAGCCGCTCGGCGGGCAGCACGTCCCGCATGATGCTGATGCCGAGCGGGATGACACCGGCGGCCAGGCCCTGCAGAGCCCGTCCGGCGATCATCGGGATCACGGAGTCGCTCAGCGCGCAGACGACCGAGCCGGCGATCAGCAGGACGATGCTGACCAGCAGCATGCGGCGTTTGCCGTACATGTCGCCGAGGCGGCCGATCACCGGCGTGGCGACGGCGGCGGCGAGCAGGGTGGCGGTGACCGCCCAGGCGGTGTCCGACGCAGAAGCGTCGAGGAGCCGGGGCAGTTCGGGGACGATCGGGATGACGAGCGTCTGCATCAGCGAGACGACGATGCCGGCGAAGGCCAGCACCACCACCACGGTGTTCGACTTCAGCGGGTCGGAGCGCCCGGCGGCTGAGGGCCGGGCAGGAGCGTCGGACATGAAACGGCCTCCATGGAGAAGAAGAAGGGGAAGAGAGCAGAGGGGGACGTGACGGCGGGAACTCGGTACGTCTTCCGCCGTCCTGGGCTATTCGTCGAAGACGACGACGACCTTCTCCGCGGCGCCCGGCGTCAGCGCGAGCTCGAAGGCGCGGTCGGCCTCGGCGAACGGGACGCGGTGGCTGATCAGTTTTTCGAAGCGCTCGTGGTGCTCCACGATCTCCGGGGTGACCTCGAAGATCTCCGTGGGGTAGCCCTGAGAGGCGACGAGGGTCAGTTCGCTGCGGAGCATGCCGCCCAGATCGATGTCCGAACCCTTCTTCTGTACGGCGACCATGACCAGCTTGGCGCCCCACTTCGCGGAGTCGACGGCGGTCTGGAAGACGGCGGGCGCACCGGCGGCGTCGATGTAGATGTCGGTGCCGGCGCGGGGCTGGCCGAGCGCGTTGGCGGCCTGTCCGTGCAGTTCCGTCAGCCGGGCGGTGACGTCCTCCTCGGCCGGATTGAGAACCGCGTCCGCACCCACGGAGAGCGCGGTGTCCAGCCGGGACGGGATGACGTCGGCGACGACGACGTGCTCGACCCCGCGCAGCTTCAGCCAGATCGCCGCGCCCAGACCGATGGGCCCGGCACCGAAGACGACCACCTTGTCACCGGGCCCCGCCTGGGAGCGGTTGACGGCGTGCCGGGCCACGGCCATCGGCTCGTTGAGCGAGGCGACGGCGAAGGGCACGGTGTCGGGGAAGACCGCGAGGCTCCTGCCGACGACGGCGTTCTCGATGAGGAGGTACTCGCTCATCCCGCCGAACTTCCCGCCGCAGCCGATGATCCCGGTCGGGGCGTCCTGCGGGTTCACGACCACCCGGTCGCCGACCTTGAGGTCCGTCACCTCGGCGCCGACCTCGACGATCTCACCGGCCGGCTCGTGGCCCAGCGGCACGGGGACCATGTCCCCGCCCAGATGCGCCCGGGCCGGCATGCCGCCCATGTGGATGAAGGTGACGTCGGTGCCGCAGATGCCGCCCGCGCGGATCTTCAGCAGCACGTCCTTGGGGCCGGGCGCCGGTCGCTCGACGTCGACCGTCTCGATCTTGCCGACGCCACCGGTCCGTACCGACTTCATCGTGGCCATGGGGATCTCTCTTTCTCGAGCTGCTGGACAGGGGAGTCGTGGGGCAGATGGCTCGTCAGGCGTCGGACCAGCCGTCGTCGACAGGCAGCACGGTGCCGTTGATGTGGGCGGCGGCGTCGGAGGCGAGGAAGACGATGGCGGCGGCCTGCTCCTCGGCGGTGGCGACACGGCTGGTACCGCCGAAACAGGGAGCAAAGATGTTGTGGCCGTGCGTCTTGGCCAGGGCGACGATCGGAAGGTCGGTCCCGGTGCCCCCTGGGGCGATGGCGTTGGCACGGATGCCAACGCCGACGTAGGTCACGGCGAGCGACCTGACCAGACCGATGACGCCGTGCTTGGAGGCGGTGCAGGCGGCCCCGGCGATGCTGCCGCGCAGGCCGGCCTCTGCCGCGGTGAAGACGATCGAGCCGCGCTCCTCGGCCATCATGTGCGGCAGCACCGCGCGGGTCAGCAGGAACGGTGCCGTCAGGTTGACCTCGATGACGCGGTGCCACTCGGCGTCGCCGGTCTCGCTGACGACCGACATCCGGTCCATGATCGCGGCGTTGTGCACGAGGACGTCCACACCCCCGAAGACTTCGACGGCGGTGTCGACGACCTGGTCCACGACCTGCTGGTCGCTGAGGTCGCCGACGACCGCGAGGGCGGTGCCTCCCACCTCCGCGACGGCCTTGGCGGTCTCTTCGGCACCCGCCCGTCTCAGGTCCGCGACCAGCACGTACGCGCCCTCGCGCGCGAACCGGACGGCCGTGGCCCGGCCGGTGCCGGACCCGGCGCCGGTGACGATCACGCTGCGCCCTTCAAGACCGGTGCTCATGGCGAGTGCTCCTTCTCATCCAGCTGGATGTGGGGTGTTCCGTATGCGTAAGGGATGGCCGGTGCGCCCGGCCGCGGTGTCGTCGGTGACTCGGACCCGGTGGCGGACGGGGCACCCCGTCCGCCACCGGGTCCGAGGAGAGCGCCGATCCCCGTCCCCACGGGTGCGGCGCTGCGGGGACGCCTCCGCTCAAGGCGTCCCGGTCTGCTGGTCGGTGAAGGTGTTGCCTGACGTACTGCGGTCAGGACGCGAGTCAGCCGAACTTGCTCTGGTCCGTGCCGTGGCCGATGTGCGCGACGACGAGTCCGGCGGCTGACACCTCGGCGTATTCGGCGGTGTGGTCGTGGAAGCTCTGTCCGGCGTTCGCGTCCTGGCGGGCCTCGACCGTCCACCGGAGCTCAGGGAAGAAGAACCAGTCGTCGAAGTGCCGGTTGACGACCTCGATCGAACGGACGGAGTACTCCTCGTAGCGGGTTTCGAGGTTGGCCCGCAGGTCGTCCCTGGTGTGCCTCTCGGGCAGGATCCCGGAGGACGAAGGTGTACGAGGGGGAGTTGATCTCCGCCATGGGGCGGATTGCCCCCACGGCGGCGTACCGGTGCATGCCACGGTAGGACGCGGCGATCTCGTCGAACGTGGTGACGATGCGCTGGGTCGGAAGTTCCTTGCCCTCCTCGACCGACGGTCTTCGAGGACTGCACCTGCAGGTCCGACGCTACGAGCAGGTCCTCGACCTTTGGTCCGGTCCTTCATGATCTTCCCTTCTGGCGGACGGGGGCCTCGGAGGTGTGGGGGAAAGGGGGAAGGTTTGAGCGAAGAGCCGTACGTCACCGGAGCGGGGCAGAGCTCCGCTCCGGCGGGGAACTCTCCGTCGGGGTGCAGAAGGTGATCGCCGGGTCGGATCCGCTGGCTCGACCGTGCGCGGACCGGCCGACCGGCATGGGGATTCAGGTGACCGCGTGGTCATCGGATCGGCGACGCCGATGAGCCTGTCGCCGGCTTCGCCCGGCCGCCGGTCTTCACCGTCGGCTCCTGGGCGCATCGAGTCGGTGGGGTGTACGGGGGTGGCCGTCAGGTCGGCGAACATGACGCGCGGCCCGCGGTCCGCGCTACTTCACGGGTGCCCGCTTCGGAGTCGTGCTGTGCGTGTGGGGGTAGTACCTCCGTGCTGTGTGGGGGTAGTACCTCCGTGCTGTGTGCTGGAAGTCCTATGAGGTCGCTGGGGCGCCTCTGTGAGACATCTTGGTGGACTGGACCTTCTGGTCAGAGAGCACGGCCTGTTCCCGGGGGGAATCCCTCACGAACGCGGGAGGAGCGCGCCGAGGCGGCCCTCCATCACAGCCAGCGCCAGGTCCAGCCGTGACCGGCAGCCCGTCTTGGCGAACACCTGGGTGAGGTTGTTCTCGATGGTCTTCTCGCTCACCCCGAGTTCTTTCGCGATCTGCCGGTTGGTCAGGCCCCGTCCGACCAGGATGGCGATGCGCCCTTCGAGTCCGGACAGGGCGGCGGGGCTGTGACGGTCGGTGTCGTCGCGGGGTGGAGTCATGCCGGACGCCCGCATCGACTCCGCGATCGTCGTCCGATGGAGGCCATCGCCGACACTCCGGGCGATCTCGTGGGCCTCTTGGTACCAGGGACGCGGGTCGTCGGCCAGGAGCGCGACGGTCATGCACGCCCGCAGCAACTCGCTCCGGCCGCCGCGCTCGCGCAGGACATCCACCGCCTTGTACGCGCTGACGACGTCGTGCTCGGCGAAGGCGCGGGTGATGAGCGCTGCCGCTCGTAGCCCGGGCCCTCCCAGTCGGGCGTACCACTGTTCGGTCTGGTCTCGCAGGCGAGGCAGCAGTTCCCGTCGACCGTCCTGCCCCCACTCGGCGAACGCGAGCCGGACGAGCAGCCAGCCGATGCCCACCACGCTCCCCTCACCGGCCTGTTCCGCCGGCCTTGCGCAGTGGGCCCAGCCCAGTTGTCGGGCCCGTTCCCAGTCCCCGGTCCGGTAGGCGAGGCCCATGGAGGCCCAGGACCGCAACGCGGGGAACGGGCAGTCCTCGTCCGTCAGCTCCAACCATGCGGCGCTCCGCTCGAAGTCGCCCAGGGTCGAGTGCACCTCGGCGGCGATCAGGCGGACGGCGTGGTGGACGGCGATGTGGGGCGGGCCCGCCAGTTCGAGTGCCCGGGCCCCGGACGGGATGCCGGCCCAGTTCCCGTCCCGATAGTCGCGCATGATGCGGGCGTGGGCCGCCAGCGGGCCGGTGACCGGTTCGCCGTAGCCCGCCGTGCCGAGCACCCGCCGAAAGAGTGCCACCGGGGCGAAGCAGTCGCCGTCGTCATTGGTCGCGTTGGCAGGAGCCGTATCGCCATGGGCCGCGTCAGCGCTGGTTACCTCGGTGTCGGGCGGCAAGGCCCCGGAGCGGCCGTCGAGGCGGAGGCAGGTGAAGGCAGATACGACCTCGCCCACCCGGAGCGGTTCCCGGCCGGTGAACCAGTGGGCGGCGAACTCCAGCGCACCGGTGACCGTCGGGTCGTCGGCCAGGGCCTCGCGCACCGGGACCGGCACCGGACAGCCGGTGTGGACGGCGGCCAGTGCCGCGTAAGCCGCGAACTCTGTGCGCCGGGGGTGGCCACCGTCGGCGCGTGCTGCTTCTGCCGGGGAGCCGACGCGCACTCCCTCGGCCACTGCCTCGGCGAGGCCCTCGTAGTCACCCGTCCGCACCAGCAGCGGCAACAGGGTGGCCAGGATGCGGGAGTACGCGGTGCCACCGGGCTCGCAGTGGCGCAAGGCGGCCCGGTACCGGCGTGCGGCCCGGATGGGGCAGGTCCCGAGGGCCAGGGCGGCCTCGCGCTCCAGGAGCGGCACGACGGAGGGGATGGGCGGCAGCGCGGAGCCTGCGAGCACGATGTGGTCGAGCGCCACAGTCGGGTCCGGTGACGATGTGCGGTCGCCGCACAGGACGTGTTCGGCGAGGGCGCGATGCGCCTGGGCCGCCTCGTCCCGATACGTGCCGGGCAGCACGGCGGGGACCAGCGCGGGGCAGGAGACACGCAGCACGCCGTAGTCGTCACACACCAGGGCTCCGGCGGCGACGAGCCGGTCGACGGTGCGGCCGCAGGCTGCGAGATCGCGGCCGACGGCCACCGCGAAGTCAGACAGGTCATCCAGGGCGAAGCGGCCGGCCGAGGCGGTCAGCGCGAGCAACTGCCTGCCGGTGGCGCCGCACTCCGCGACCCGCCGCACCAGGGCATGGTCGTCGGGCAGCGCCGGCCCGGTCGCCGGATCGCTCAGACACAGATGGCCCTGGAACCGTACGAGACGGCCTTCGCGCCGCAGTGCCTCGAAGGTGTCCAGCACGGTGCCCGGGTTTCCGGCCAGTGGTCCCAGGGCGGCGCGCAGCGCATGTACCACGGCCTCGTCCACCGGCTCGCGGGCGACGGCGGCCACCAACTCGTCGATTCGATCGTCCGGCAGGGGGCCCAGGTCGATGACGCGATCCGCGAACGTGCGCGGTGAGGCCGAAGCGGTCGGCAGGGCGGCCCAGCCGTCCTCGTGGTACGTCGCCACGACCGTGCAGCCGACGCGATGGGCAGCGGCCACGACGAGCGCGGGGTCGGGGGCGGCGTGCAGGTCGTCGATCAGTACGGCGCCGGGCGCGCTCTCGGCGAGATGCGTGAAAAGCCGTACCAGTTCGGCGAAGAGGGCGGATCGCGCGCGGGCCGAGCCGTAGCTTTCCGGTAGGCAGAGCCGGTTCACAGCGGCCACCGCATCGGCCGACGGCGAATTCCCGATGTCGGGGAAAGAACCGCGGAACCCTTTCACCACCGCACGTGCGCCGAACAGATCCCAGCGCGGAATGGCGGCAGAGCAGTGAATCCGTACGATTCCGGGGCCGCGTGTGCGCCAGGTTCGGTGGACTTCCCGCAGCAGGGTTGTTTTCCCCATGCCGGGCTGTCCACGGACGATGAACAGCAGCGGACGGCCGTATGCCTCTTCGACGGCCGACAGCTCGGTCTCCCTGCCGGACACGGGTCGACCCCCTCTCTGTGCCACAGCTCCCGTTCTCCCCGCTGTCGTATCGGCTCCCCTCGCTGGACAGACGCGGCCGGTTAACATCTGGTTGACCCCTGTCACCCTGCGAGGATCCATGCATGCAGCGCATAGCGTCCCGCCCTACGCACGTGTCGCGGTCGACACGCTCGAAGCGATCCGCGCGCCCGGCTCCCCGAGACTCGTCGTGCTGAGCAGTCCCACCGGCATGGAACTCGGGGCCGTTCTCGGTGAATTGGCGGCACACGACAGGGGATACGGGGCGGAGGCACTCGGCACAGCTCCACAAACGGTGCGGATTTCCTTCGCCGATTCTTCACCAAAATTTCAACTTTCCGACTGGCTGGTCCCGCGCGCTGTCGCCGACGGAAAGCAGGGAACGGTGCTGGTGTTCGAACATCTCCAGCACCTCCCCCCGGACGAACTGGCCTCGCTGGAAGGCGCGATCCGGCAGTTGGGCGGGACTGACACACGCTGTGTGTGCACCGTGACGCTGCCCCTGCCCTGGGCGTCCCGCGCCGCGTTCGCCGCCGTGTTCACTCGGCTGCGGCAGGACGGGCTGGTCCACCACGTGAACCTGCGCCCCCTCTCGCCGCGCCGGCTCGGGGACATGATCGCCGCCGAGATCGAGGCCCGGGCCGAACCGGCCCTGGTCTCCTGGCTGTGGCGCCTCACCCGCGGCTGGCCCGCCGCGGCCCGCGCGGTACTGCGGACCGCCCGGGAACAGGACCTCGTCAGGGTGGTCGACCGGCACGCCCATCTCGTCGGCGGCGACTCCTGCACGCTTCCGTTCGCCATCGACGAACTGGTGCTGCCCGTCCGCGAGACGGACGGCCCGGCCTGGGAGGTTGCGAAGGCGGTGGCCGTCCTTGGCCCGTTGGGCGAGGCCGTGCCAAGACTGACGGCCGAGGCCGTCGCCGTCACCGAAGAGGAGGCCCGTGTTCTGCTCGCACGGCTGGAGGAAGCAGGCGTCCTGCGCTACCGCCGGTCGGACTGCGCCTGGGAGTACCGACTGCCACTGGCCGGGGCCGCGGTCACGGCCTCGCTGGGCCCCTACGAGCGGCGGAACCTGGCCCGGATCGCCGTGTCCGCGCTGTGGCAGGGCACCGCCCGCTGCGCCGATCCCTCCTACCTCCCCGAGCAACTCGCGGCAGCAGGGAAACTGGTGGACCCTGAGCGGGCGAGAACCGAACTGCTCGCCGCGGTAGAGCGGTTGGACCACCACAACGACGACGACGCGTACGACGACCCTCGCGGCGCCCGGTGGCTGCGGGTGGTCGCCGAGCTGACCTCCGACCCGGTGGAGCGGCCCCGTCTCCTGCTGGAGCACGCGAAGATCTGCCTGGCGCAGGGCAAGCCCGAAGAGGGCCTGGGCTCCCTGCGGCTCCTGCAGCGGGCCCACCGCGAACACCTGCGTCCGGACCAACTGCTCGACGTCTGCTTCGCCCACCTGACCGCTCTGTACCGGGCGGGTGAACTCTCCAAGCTGGAAGAGATCGCGGCTTACGGCTCGCTCCAGCACCCCGGCCCGGACGGGCCGCTGGAACGAGCCGTCACACGCGGGTGTGCCCTGCTGCTGCTCGGCCGTTGGCATGAGGTCCGTGACCTGCTGGGGGCGGTCCGGCGACGCGACATGAGCGGACTGGTCGAGTGGAAGGCCGACTTCCTCATCGCGACGGCGGAGTTGTGGCTGGGTACCACGGAAGGGGTGGAGCGCAGCCGGGCGACCCTTCCCGCTCGTCATCGCGCCGGCGAGGCGACGGCCGCCGAGGTGCACTGCCGGGTCGGCGAGCTGCTGACGCTGGGCGAGATCCGTCAGGCTGAACAACTGCTCGCCGACACCGGGAGAAACCTGCGGCAGTTGGGCCTGCCCAGCCGGATGCTCATCGCCCTCCACCGGGGGCGTCTGCGGGAAGCGATGGACCTGGCTCGCAGAAGCGCCGTCACCGGCGTGCGCACCTGCGACGCCGTCCAGAGCGAGATGTACCACCACGCGGCGGTCCTGCTGGTGAGCGGCGGCAGGCTCACCCGCGCCGGCGAACTTCTCGGACTGGCCCGCGCCAGGCAGCCCATGCTGCCCCACCTGCTCGCTTCCGCCCAGGCTCTGTGCGAACTGGTGTACGGAGAAGTCGAACGGGCGGAGGACCTGCTACGAGCGGCCGTACACCGCGCCGAGTCGGACGGCGTCGTGGCGGGGACCGACCTGTTGTGGCTGCGGGTGGCCGACGTCGCGATGCACGCCGGGCGGCCCGAGGTCCTGAAGGAGTGCCTGGCGAAGGTCGAGGGAGTCGCCCGCAGGCTGGGCACCGAGCGGTCCGAGATGGCCCGGCTCGTCCTGTACGCGGCCGTACACGTCGACCACGGCGCGGCACGGGCCGCGAGGCGGCTGGCCCAGCAGCGGCAGCAGCCTCTGGAGGAGAGCGCCGTGCTGTATCAGCTGATCCGCTACGGCATGGGTGAACCGGCGATACTGCGGGACACCTACGCCCTGCTCGGCGAACTCGACGCTCTGATGCCCCGGTTCTGGCTGCGCCTCCTGATGCGCACGCACGGAGTGGCCGTGCCGGGCCGACAGGCCACCGCGGAGGAGAACGAACGGCTGCTCGCCGTGCTCGTCTCCGAGGGACTGACGAACAAGCAGATCGCCAAGGTCCTCCGGACCAGCGAGAAGAGCGTCGAGGGACGGCTGTCGCGGCTGTTCGCCCGCACGGGGCACGGCTCACGCGTCGAACTCGCCATGGCGATGCTCGCCGGTCGACTCCACTTGTGAGCCCACGGAAACCACACGTCGAAGAGCACCAGGGGCTCGTTCGCCCCCTCAGCGGCTCACGTCAACAGCACCACAGCAGATCCCTGCACCGGTCGGGCGTCCCAAGAACCACCACAAGAAGCGATGTCCTATCTGCACGCCATGGGCACGATGCCTTGCCGGGCCGTGCCCGCGCGGGACGCGTGCGGCCCTGGTCGGGCGGGGACACTGCACGGCTGAGCCCCGGGCACAGGCGTGGTCGCGGCGGCGATGTCGTCCATCGGTGCGGCTTGATCCGATGATCGAGTACCTGCCGTCGGACGCTGTCCCTCAGGTCTTGGCTGTGCGTAGGTCGGGTACGGACCAGCTGGCTGCTGCTACGGCCGCGAGGGCGCCGGCGACGAGGAACGGATGGGCGATGAGCGCGTCGGAGACGTGGTTGAGCGGGTTGTTCGGGAGCAGGGTGGTGCGTTCGGCGAGCCATGCCGCGGCCAGCACGATGCCGATCGCCGCGACGGTGAGGCGAGCCACCGGGTAGATCCGGGTACGGCTGAGGACCAGCAGCGACGGCATGAGCAGGGCGACGACCATGAGTTGGGTCAGCTCGATGCCGAGGTTGAAGCCGAGCAGGGTCACGACCAGGGATCCGCGGCCCAGGTCGAGACCGTTGAGCAGTGCGGCGAAGGCGAGGCCGTGCATCAGCCCGAATCCGGCGGCGATCCATGTCTCGCCGCCGGGGACGAGCGGCCGGACGGCATGGATGCCGGACACCAGGATGGACAGGGCGATCAGGCTCTCCACCACGCGCGTGGGAGCGCTGATGTAGCCGAGGGCGGCCAGGGCGAGAGTGATGGAATGCCCGACTGCGAACGCGGTGACGACGTGCACGACGCGCCAGGAGTTTCGGCGCAGGTCGTCGGCGCGGACCCATCGACCGCGTCGGGCGAGGAGCGGTGCGGGGAGGAGGAGCATGAGCAGGAACAGCAGGTGGTCGGCGCCCGAGGCGATGTGCCGGATGCCCAGACGTACGGCGGCGGCGAAGCCGTGCTCGGTGGAGGCGCCTGCGGCAGGTACCGCGATGGTGTGCGACTGCCAGTCGAGCACACCCAGGGTGGTGTAGCTGCCGGATGCGCCCGGGCGCAGTGAGACGAGGATCTGGTGGGACAGCAGGTGGTGGACGATCGCGTCGTAGGTGAGCCGGAAGTCGTGGACCGTGCCGCTCGGCGGACGCAGCACCAGATCGAAGACCAGGTGGTCGACACCGTCGATCTTCTCGACACGGCCGCCGCTGACGGCGGTGGTCCAGCGTGTGCCGTCGGGGTCGGCCGCGGAGGTGTGGCTGAGCACGTAGCGACGCAGTTCTTCGAGCTTGGCCGGTTGGACGACGGTCTTCGCGGTGAGGGGCTGGTCGAGGGCGAGGGCGAGCCGGTCGATGGGCAGTTCCACCTTGCCGGTCACCCGGTCCGGTGCCGCGTCGAGCAGGATCGCGGTGGTGCTGAGGGGGTGGGCGTCGGCGCGGGTCGGGGCCATGACCGTTACCGTGGCCGTCAGGGCCGCGAGACAGGCGAGCAGTGTTCCGACACGGGCCGCCCACCTGCCGAGCGGGTCGTGCCGGAGGCGCTGCCTCGTGCGGGGCGCCGCTCGGAGAGGTGTGATGGCGTGCATGGTCACTTCGGCTTGCTGCTGCCGTAGTCGTTGGTCTTGTCCCGGTACACCGAGTGGTAGTGGATGTTGGGCGTGCTCTGGCTGCGGGTGTTGATGAACTCGATCCACACGCTGGGGCCGTCGATGCGGATGTAGCTGTTCTCGTCGGTCGGGCCGGTGTTGTTGGACCAGCCGATACGCGTCTTGTCCAACTCGGACTCGTACTTGGCCAGCAGCTTGTCGGCGGCCGTGCGGTTGAGGTCGCCGACGTACGTCTCGATCGCCGCGGTGACCAGCTTCTTCTGAGCGGCGGTCAGCTGCGACCCCAGCAGCCCCTCGGAGGTGGGGAAGGTTCCTGAGTCCTTGCCGGGGCCCATGACCAGGTCGTCGAACGTCCCGGAGGTGATCTCCGCGGTCTTCTTCTGCGCGGCGGTGAGCCCCGCCAGCATGGCGAACATGGCCGTCGACTCGGCCTTGACCGGCTCGACCGTGGTGCCGCCGACCTTGAACGACGTCGGCTCGGAGCCCACGAACTGCGGGGTCTCGCTGACCTTGTCGCCGTTGTAGGTGAGGTTGCGGGCCAGGTGGTGCCCGCCGAACTGGACCATGAACGGCTGCGTCGTCGACGGTGTCCCGTACACGGCGAAGTAGTAGTCCTTCAGGCTGCCGAAACCGTCCGCGCCCTGACCCCCGAGGCTGTTCAGATCGTTGTCGGCCTTCCGGATGTCGGCGTCCTCCTGCGCACCGCTGGGGCTCAGCGCCACCTGGAGAACCGCGTCGGCGGCCTTCTGCTGCGCGGTGGTGAGTGCGGACATCTCGATGCCTTCGCGGGGCACCGTGGTCGCGGGGAAGTTCGACCAGGTCTGCCGCTCCTTGTTGTCCGAGAAGTCGTACTCGACCTTGTCCCGCTCGGTGTCGTCCAGCGTGGCCAGGAACGCCTTCACCGCCGTGACGACCGCCGCGGTGTTGGCGCCGCCGGGGCTGGCTCCGTCGGTGTTGAGGTTGACCTCCGTGACCTGCTGCATACCAGTGCCCCCTGGGCCCCCCTGGCCGCCACTCTGCTGCGTCGAAGGACTCGACGACGACGTCGTGGAATCACTGGAGCCGCAGCCGCTGACGACGAGAGCCGCCGACAGGACAGCGCCGGTTGTGAGGGCAAGGTTTTTGCGCATGGTCGGAGAAATCTCCTCTGGTCGGGAGGGGAAAGACGCATTGGGGCTTGCCTGTCTATCACGCCGAAATCAGGATCCGCGCTCTCCAACCCCTCTGAATTTCCTATGATGTGGGCCTCTGGGGCGGATGAGTGATCTTGTTTTTCCGTGTTTCCGACCGAACGGTCGATTCTGCTGTGGTGGGTCATGCGCTCAGAGCGCTCGAAGGATCTCCACGAGTCGCGTGGCCGCGGTCTGGGCCGGGCTCATCGCATTGCTTGAGGCGACTGCCATGCATGTGCCCGTTCCGGTAGGAGGTCCGAGGCGCTGGTGGCGTCGGCAGGCATGGTGACAGTGCTGGGACGTCGGTGCTGATGTGTTCGCTGCCCTGGACGGTTATCCTCGCGAACCGGACCCCCATGAGATGCGGAGCTCGGTCGCCGGCCGCCTGTAATTCAGAAAAGTGGCATCGCGCCCTCGCTTGTTGCGGTCGGCGGTTGCGAGGTCCGCGGTGGCTCCGGCGTTCGCCGCTTGCTTTCACCGAGTCGTTCATCAAAGAACCACCGCACGACGTATTTCACGAGTATGCCGATCGGCCGGTCCGCTGCCCGGGCGGTCGATCCGGGGGACGTCGAAAATGCCGTCCGTCGTGGAGGCGTCATCGGCACCGAGCCACCATCCGCGCGGCGTGGGTACGTCCCGTTGGGTGTCCACGAGGCGGGTGCCGCGGCCGGAAGCCGGTGCCGTCGGAGCTCCACCGCCCGTACGGCGTTGCTCACGGCTCGTGTCACAGCCGTGTCGACGGGGGCGAGCAGAGCGTTCCCTGCCCGCCCGGCCTCAGGTATCCGGTCGAGTGACAGGACGTGGGGATCGGAGAACGTCTGGCCCGTCACGATCACACGAGGACCCGGCTCCACCGCACATGTCCGCCAGGGAACCAGCCCTACAGGACGAGTGCTGTCGCGGGTACGGCCGCTGGTGGGAAGGCCGTACCCGCGACGGGGATCACCACGCTGGTTGGCTGGGGAAGTAGTCCCTGACGTAGAAGTCCAACCGGTCCCCGGTGGCGTCGGCGATGGGGCCCCAGCCGTCGCCGAGTTCCATGGTTGTGTAGGTGCGCGGACGGGCGGGCGCCCAGTGGGTCAGGCCTTTGCCGTTGGGGTCGCCGTGGGTGGCGAAGTTGACCACGTAGGCGGAGAGGGTGTCGGCGATCTCCTGGTCGGTGTCGGTCCACCCGCTGCCGCTGGAGTAGAGGTTGTCGAAGACGTACTGGATCTCCGAGCCGTGGAAGGCGCCCCGGTCCTGTCCGGGCGGGGCATGCGTCCAGAAGTAGGTGAAGACCGGGCTCTTGGCCTTGCTCTGCCACTCCGTGGCCCACAGTGTGGTGGAGATCCGGGAGCTGTCCCGGGCGGAGGCGTTGGTCTGCTCCCATGCCTCGGTGTCGCTGCTCGCCGGGTAGAGCGCGAGGAACTGCGACTCCAGTGAGCCGTACTTGGTCTTGGCCATCGCCTCGTATGCGGCCAGTGTGGTGTCCGCGGTGGGGGTGGCGCCGCTCTCGTCCTTGTTGTTGCCGGTGATGATCGGGACGTCGTTGTGGCGGCCGAGGGCGAGCGCCTCCTGGTAGCTGCGGGGCTGCACATAGCCGTCCAGCACCGGGCGGAACAGCGGGGGGTTGCCGTTCATCGGCGCGGACACCGTGGTGTCGTTGGCGTTCTCGCCCGCTATCACCTTCGTGTAGTCCAGGGCGCGGGCCTCGGCGACGGTGCTGACGCCGAGCGCCGTGAGGTAGGCGGTGCCCTGCGTCTCGGCCCCGGAGAGGGTCGGGCGGTAGGAGGTGGCCAGTCCGGCGGTCTCGGGGTCGCGCGGGTAGCGTGCCCCGCTCTCCGCGATGGCTCCGTGGAACAGTCCCCTGCCCAGCGGGGAGTACACCAGCTCCAGGACGGAGGCGGAGCCGGCGGACTGTCCGGCGATGGTCACCTGGTCCGGGTTGCCGCCGAAGGCGTGGATGTTGCGCCGCACCCACTTCAGCGCCGCGATCTGGTCCAGCAGCCCGTAGTTCCCGGAGGAGCCGTGCGGGTCCTCAGCGGTCAGTTCGGGGGTGGACAGGAAACCGAGGGCACCCTCGCGGTAGTTGAGGGTGACCACGACCAGGCCCTTGGCGGCCAGGCCCGCTCCGTCGAAGGTGGGGTCCGCTCCGGAGCCCATGGAGAAACGGCCGCCGTAGATCCAGACGAGGACCGGGCGGCGCTCGTGCGAGGAGGTCGCCGCGGTCCACACGTTGAGGTTGAGGCAGTCCTCGCTCTGCGCCGGGGTGGTCGAGGAACCTCCGGGTCCCATCGACGGCTGCGGGGGGATGTCACCGAAGGCGTCGGCCTTGCGCACGCCCGACCAGGACGCGGCGGGCTGCGGCGGCCGCCAGCGGTTCTCTCCGGCGGTGGAGGCCGCGTAGGGGATGCCCAGGTAGGCGGTGACACCGGAGAGCTTGGCGGCGGTCCCGGCGAGCAGACCGGTGTCGACCCGTACGGGCCCGGGCAGCGGTCCGGCCTTGCTCGACGTGGTGGACGACGACGCGGAGGTGGCGGCGAAGGCCGGGTTCGCGCCGCCGGCCAGGGCGCCCACCCCCGCGGCGGCGGCCAGCGTGCCGCCGAGGAATCCGCGCCGGCTCACCGGTCCCCCGCGGGGGCGCTGTGTTTTCTCCGAGGTCAAGGCATCCTCCAGGTAGTGGGATCACCGGTCGGAGTGAACGGGGCGCAGGGGCCTCGACTTCCGGACCACTTCTCTCCGGGTAACTCGGACCGAGTGAATGGACTGGTCGGTCGTAACGCTTTCCTGGACGGTAGTATCGGTCGGCGATTTTGAGCAAGCGGAATGCATTGGACATATGCAATTCTCAGGCCATCGATAACAAGTTCACAGGATGACGTTCGATGGCCGATAATCGACCGTACGGCCGTCGCGTCCGGGTCAGGCATATTCCGATGGGTGCATCCTGCGGAGGTGCGCAGCATGCAAGCTTAGGTTTCCGGAATGGAGCGGTAGGCGCTCTGGTGATTGTGCCGCCGCGGGCAGAGGCTGCGATGTGACCTCGCGGGAAGTCCGCACGATTCCGCAACCAGATGGAGCGGCGCCCTACGGCCAGGCCGTCTGTGCGTCAGATGCTGCAAAGACGGGTCCGCGCGTACCCCCGGCACTGTGATTCACAGTCGGCGCACAAGGAATCAGCGGAGCTGATTGACCGACACTGTGATCCCTTACGGATATCGGCTCGATAAGCAGTCACTGTTTGACACCAGTCGATCCGGTCCGGTTTAGTGACGGCCGTTCCCCATTCGGCGCATCGTGCACATCCTGGTCACGGCGGAGAGTGAGGAGAATTTCTCGTTCGATAGCCCGCGTTCTGGCGATGCGCCATATAGACGTCATTTCAGTTGGTGTGATCTTGCGGCAGTCTGGGGTGATGACTGCCGCGCTTGTCGAACGGTTGGCGCCGGAAGACCTGTGGGAGCTGTTCCAGCGGGTGGTCCCGCCGGCTCCGGAACGCCCGCAGGGCAGAGGGCATCGTCGGCGAGGGGACCGTGAGGTGCTGGCCGCGATCATCTTCGTGGCCACCTCGGGCTGCACCTGGAACCAACTACCGCCGGGCTTCGGGCTGTCGGGCGTGACCGCCTTCCGCCGGTTCACCGAATGGAGCCAGGCCCGGGTGTGGGCCAAGCTCCACCGCCTGGTCCTGGACGAACTCGGTTCCCGCGGGGAGCTGGACTGGTCGCGGTGCGCCATCGACCTCGTCAGCGTCCGGGCCCTCAAAGGGGGCAGCTGACAGGACCGAATCCGACCGACCGCGGCAAGAAGGGATCGAAAATCCACCTCATCGTGGACCGCCGTGGTCTGCCCCTGTCGATCGGCATCTCCGCGGCGAACCTCCACGACAGCCAGGCCCTGATCCCGCTGGTCCGCGGCATCCCGCCCATCCGTTCACGCCGCGGCCCCCGACGCCGCAGGCCCGGCAAGCCGCACGGGGACAAGGGCTACGACTACCAGCACCTGCGGCGTTGGCTATCCTCCCGCGGCATCCGGCACCGCCTCGCCCGCAAGGGCATCGAGTCATCCCGGCACCTGGGCCGGCACCGCTGGGCCGTGGAACGGACCGTGTCCTGGCTGTCCGGCTGCCGACGCCTCCACCGCCGCTACGAAGGCAAGCCCGAACACTTCCTGGCCTTCACCGCCATCGCCGCGACCCTCATAAGCCACCGTCGGCTCACCAACTGAAATGACGTCTAAGGCACCCGGCCAAGAGGCATGCCAGTCGAGGAAGCTGTCGCGCGTCGGCGGTGCAGCCGACACTTGTTCTCCCTGCTGCGATGGCCGGAAACGGTCGACCGGTGGGCCTGGCTGATCACCGCCGCCCGCACACAGCTCCGACTCGCCCGCCCTCCCCTGGCCAAGGACCTGCACCACCCGTGGGAGAGCCGGCCGTCCCCGGCCGGCTCTCCCGGCCCGGGTCCGCCGGACGTTTCGGAACCTCCGCCAGCACATGCCCTGTCCCGCCGAAGCATCCCCGACAGCGTCAGACAGTGAAAGGTTTCCGGCTCGCGGCAACCTTTGCGGTGCCTGTGACCACAAGGAGTCGGATCCGGCCAGTCCCGGTGGCCGCGATCCGCTTTTCCTCCGTGATCGGTATGCAAGGAGAGCACCTCCCCATGAACAACCCCACGCACGGCGGGCGCCGCGGGCGTCACCGCCGTCGCTGGACTGTCACCGCTGTGCTGCTCGGCGCGCCCCTCGCCGTCGTGCCGTACCTCCTGTTCGTGCAGGAGGACTCGCAGGCCGCGACGGTCGACGGCAGTGCCTACTACGAGTTGGTTTCCGTGCGCAGCGGCAAGGTGCTGGACGTCAACGGCTTCTCCACCGCCGACGGCACCCGGATCCAGCAGTGGACCGACCAGCACACCGCCAACCAGCAGTGGAAGCTGAAGCCCGCCGGGGACGGCTACTACGAGCTGGTGAACCGCAACAGCGGCAAGGTGCTGGGCGTAGCCGGCGCATCGACCGCCCAGGCGGCCGCCGCCGAGCAGCAGACCGACAGCTCCGCCACCTCCCAGGAGTGGCGGATCGACGATGTGAGCGGTTCCGACGCCGTCACCCTCACCTCCCGCAGGAGCGGCCAGGTCCTGGACGTCTCCGGAGGCTCCACGGCCGAGGGCGCGCCAATCATCCAGTATCCGGGCCACGGCGGCACCAACCAGCAGTGGAAGCTGGTGAAGATGGCCGAGAGCCAGGCGTCCGGGACCGGCAGCGCGCAGACCACGGCCGCGTCCGGACCGTATGTGTGGAAGAACGCCCAGGTGGTGGGCGGCGGTTACGTCACCGGGCTGGTGTTCAACCAGAAGGAGAAGGGTCTGCTGTACGCCCGCACCGACATGGGCGGCGCCTACCGCTGGGACACCGGGGCCGAGCAGTGGATCCCGCTGACCGACTGGCTCGGCGAGAAGGACTGGAACCTGCTGGGCATCGACTCGCTGGCCACCGATCCCGTCGACCCGGGCCGGCTCTACCTCGCGACGGGCACCTACACCAACGACTGGGCGGGCAACGGCGCGATCCTGCGCTCCACCGACCGGGGCCGTACCTTCCAGCGGACCGACCTGCCGTTCAAGCTGGGCGGCAACGAATCCGGCCGGGGGGCGGGCGAGCGGCTCGCGATCGACCCCGCCGACCACTCCACCCTGCTGCTGGGCACCCGCAAGAACGGCCTGTGGCGCAGCACCGACTACGGCGTGACATGGAGTCAGGTCTCCTCGTTCCCCGTCAAGGACGGGGCGGGCAGTGGCGCGGGCATCTCCTTCGTGACGTACGGCCCGGCCGGCAGCAAAACGGTCTACGTCGGCGTCAACGACACGTCCACACCCCTGTACCGCTCCACCGACGGCGGCAGCAGCTGGCAGGCTGTTGCCGGGCAGCCCACCGGCCAGATGCCGCAGCACGGTGTGGTCACCGCTGACGGGTCGCTGTACCTGTCCTACAGCAACAGCATCGGCCCCATGGACGCGACGGCGGGCTCGGTGTGGAAGTACACCCCGACCAGTGGCGCGTGGAGGAACATCTCCCCCTCGCAGGGCGGCTACGGGTTCTCCGGTCTGGCCGTCGACCCGCAGAAGCCGTCCACGGTGATGGTCACCACCCTCGACCGCTGGTGGCCCGAGGACGAGATCTACCGCACCACCGACGGCGGTACGACCTGGAAGGCGCTGGCGGACAAGTCGGCGCGGGACGCCTCCGGCGCGCCGTACGTCGGCGACCACACCGGGCACTGGATGACCGCGCTGGCCATCGACCCCTTCGACTCCGGGCACGCGCTGTACGGCACCGGCAACGGCATCTGGAGCAGCAAGGACGCCAATGCCTCCGACAGCGGTGGCACCAGTCATTGGGTCTCCGGGGCCCGCGGGCTGGAGGAGACCTCGCTGGCGGACGCGATCGCCCCGCCCGGCGGCGCCACCCTCATCACCTCCATGGGCGACCAAGGCGGTTTCCGGTACGGCGGCTCCCTGACCGAGGTACCCGCCGGGAGGCTGAAGAACCCGCTGATGAGCAGCAGCACCGACATCGACTTCGCCCAGTCCAACCCCTCGATGATGGTCCGCGTCGGCCGTGGCGGCGAACAGGACGGCGCCTACTCCACCGACGGCGGCAGCACCTGGAACGGCTTCAAGGCGGAGCCGGTCAGCAGCTCCCAGATGGGCCATGTCGCGCTTGCGGCGGACGGCTCCACCATCGTCTGGACCGAGGACGGTCAGGTCCCGTACCGCTCGACCGACAAGGGTTCGAGCTGGTCGAGGGTCAGCGGCCTGGGCACCGACGCCGAGGTCGTCGCCGACCGCTCCTCGGGCAACACCTTCTACTCCCTGTCCGGCGGCACCCTCTACGCCAGCACCGACGGCGGCGCGACCTTCACCGCCCGGGCCGGCAACCTGCCCTCCGGCCGGCTCAAGGCCGTCCCCGGCATCGCCGGGGACCTGTGGATCGCCGGCGGTGACAGGGGGATGCTGCACTCCACCGACGGCGGCCGCACCTTCACCACACTCGCCACGGTGAAGTCCGCCTCCGCCCTCGGCTTCGGCAAGGCCGCACCGGGCGCCAACTACCAGGCCCTGTACCTGATCGGCACCGTCAAGGACGTCACCGGAGTCTTCCGCTCCACCGACAAGGGCGCCACCTGGCTCCGCATCAACGACGACGCCCACCAGTGGGGCGCCATCGGAAGCGTCGGCGTCATCACCGGCGACCCCGACACCTTCGGGCGCGTCTACATCGGCACCAACGGACGCGGTCTGCAGTACGGCGACCCGTCCTGACCCCGACACCCGAGCGGGGCCGCAGGCACAACAGCCTGCGGCCCCGAGTATCCGCAGCGGCGTCGTAGTGCGTCGCCCCGGACCCACAGTGAAAGTCCACGAAAGAAGCTGTCCCAGCCGCCGTGCGGCTGGGACAGCTCAACCCGGTCAGACACCGGACCTCATGGCACCGCACATCACACTCGCCATGCTCGCCCCGGCCTTCCTGGCCGTCTTGCCGCCGGCGCCGACCAGGACCGGCCCACCGGCCACTCCACCCCAGCTGCACCAACACACCTGTCCCAGTGAGGCTGCTGCACTGGTCCAACCGGCGCAGACAACACCAGGCCACAGCCCGGCGCTGCCACTACCAACGACGATCCGCCGACGAACTCGCCAGACAGATCATGAAACCGCACCGGAGTACTGGGGAGGAGCGTCGGCAGGGCCGGAGTCGCTGAGTCTGTCCGTCGCCTGTAAGGCGGCCAGGAGTTGCCGGGCCGCCGGCCCATCGCGCGGGGAGTGCGGGGCCGGGCGGCACCGGTCGGCGGTCAGGCTCCGGGGTGCAGTCCGAGCCAGCCCGGTGACGGGTCTCCCTTGACCTCGCCGAAGTACAGGGCGAAGGTCTGCTTCCAGCGCTCGATGGCCGCGCGGTCGGCCATGAACTTGGGGAAGCCGTCGAGGTTGCCGTTGGGGTACTCCCAGACGGGCTTCAGCCCGCTCGGCGGGGTGACATCGGTGCGGACCGACCAGCCGTTGGTGGCGGCCTTCTGCTGCTCGACGGAGAGCCGCCAGTTCAGGTACAGCTTGGCGGCGGTGGGGTTCTTGGCCTGCTTGAGGATCGCGGCCCGCTGTCCCCAGGACATGAACGGCGCCTCCTCGGGCAGCACCCACTTGACCGGCCCGGTGGACAGCGGCGCGCCGGAGCCGCCGATGCCGATGGCCTTCTGGCCGCTGGTGACGGCCGCGCTCGGGGTGTAGCTGCCGCGGGCGAACTGAAGGTCCTGGGTGGCCAGTCGAGCCAGCCAGTCCCAGCCGTACTTCTCCACGTAGAGGGTGTAGAGGTAGAGGACCGCGTCGTCGTCGTGCGGGTAGGAGGAGGCGATCTTCCCCTTCCAGCGGGCGTCGGCCAGGTCGAGGGGACCGCTGGGGATGTCGGAGCCGACCGCGGCGGGACCGTACATGTAGCTGAAGGCACTGACCTGGACGGCGACCCATGCGCCGTGCGGGTCCTTGAAGGGAGCGTAGAGCTTGGAGAAGCCGGCCGGCTTGTAGGCGAGCAGGCGGCCCTGCTCCTTCCAGCGCACGAAGTCCTGCACGGTCTGGAGCTGTACGACGTCGGGTATCAGGGTGTCGGTCGCGAACTGGTTGTCGACGCGGACGTCGTGGTACTTGCTGTAGTCGACGACCACCGTCAGGTCGATGTCCGGGAACCGGCTCTTGAAGCCGTTGCGGATTCCGTCCGCCTGGCTGGAGATGTCACCACCGGCGTAGAGCACGAGCTTGCCGCCCTCCGCGAGGGCTGCCTGGTAGAGCTCGTCAAGAGTCCGCTTCTCCTCGGCGCCGCCCGTCGCCACGCGCCCCGCGGAGGCTTGGCCGGTGGCGGCCTGAGCGGGGGTGACGGAGGCAGCGGCGACACCGAGACCGAGAGCGGCGCCCGCTCCGGTGGCAAGCAGGCGGCGTCGGCTGGGAAGGCTGGTCATGGTGGGGGGAGCCTCTCTGTCTGTTCTGTTCGGTTGTCTGTGTGGTGCGGCTGGACCACGGCAGCGGAGCAGCACGGCGCCCGGGTACGGCACGGATGCCGTGCTGCTGCTGTGGGGTCAGAACATGGTGTTGTCGTTGGCGCTCTTCTCGGGCACCTCCTGGATCACGTCCCAGTGCTCGACGATCTTTCCGTCGGCGACGCGCCAGAAGTCCGCGACGGCCATGCCCCGGTCGCCGGGCTTGAGGTGCAGGTTGCTGTGGGTGACCACCAAGTCCCCTTCGGCGATCACGCGCTTGATGTCCAGGCGCAGGTCGGGGAACTGCCCGCGCAGCCAGTGCACATAGCCGACGAAGGCACCCGGGCCGTCCTGCGCCTCGGGGTTGTGCTGGGTGTAGCTCTCGCCGAGGTGTGCGGTGGCGGCCGCCTCGGGCTCGTAGTCGTTGAATGCCTGCTCGTAGAAGGCGGTCACGAGTGCCTTGTTGTCCGCAGCGGACATGTCTGTCTCCTGCCTCACGGTGGGTGCGGTACGACTCAGTCGTTCATGGCCTCGCGGACGAGCGCCGTGTCGACGAACTGTTCGAAGCGGACGATGAGTCCGCCCCGGACGACGAAGTGGTGCGCGACCCGAACGTCGATCGGCTTGCCCGTGGCCTTGTTGGTCGCGGTGTAGCGGGCGAGGACGACGACGTTCTCGCCGTCGACGACGTAGGTGTCGTCGTGGGCGGTCCAGCCGTCCCACTCCTTGCCGAGCTGCTCCATGACGTTCGAGGTGACGCCCTCGGGCGTGCGATAGGTCCCGGCCAGCGGCAAGCCCGCCATCTCCGTCCACTCCACGTCCGGGGCGAGGGTGGCGCGCAGGGCGTCCAGGTCGCCGGCGGCCGAGGCCAGGTACTGGCGGCGGACGACGTCGGCGGGAGCCGTCGACGAGGCGAACTCGCTCATGGTCAGCCCCACTTCATCTCGCCCTTGGCGACCTTCGAGCCGATCTGGGCGGCGATCAGCATGCCGTTGTCCGGGAAGCGCTTGACGAGGGCGTCGTTCAGCGCGGCGCCGTCGGCGGCCTTGCCCAGCTCCTCCTCGAAGGCGATCAGGTAGTCGCGGGTGGCGGTGATGGCGGAGACGTCCGCCGCGGTGCCGGGGAGGCGGTGGCCGGGGACGACCAACTGCGGGTCGAGGGCGGCCATCTCGTCGAGGAGGTCGATCCAGGCGGCGCGGTCGCCGGGGGTGGGGGTGTCGGCGACCCAGACGTGCTCCTGCTGGAAGAGGAGGACGCCGCCGAGCAGGGCGCGGTGCTCGGCCTGCCAGAGGTAGTGGCGGTCGGGCAGGCCGGCCGGGCCTCCCTTGAGCTCGAAGCGGTGGCCCTCCAGGGTGAGGTCGCCGGTCAGCGGCTCCAGGTCGACCAGGCGGGTGGGGAGGTTCGGGCCGAGCGCCGCCCAGGCCTTGAGCTTGCCCTCGTAGGAGTGGGCGATGTGCTCGATGACGATCGGGGTGGCGACGAACCTCGCCTCGGGGAAGGCGTCGGCGATCACCTCGGCGCCGAAGTAGAAGTCGGGGTCGCCGTGGGAGACGAAGACGGTGGTCAGCGTCTTGCCGGAGTCGAGAATCTCGGCGACCAGGCGGTGGCCGTCGGCGCGGGTGAAGGCGGCGTCCACCAGCAGGGCCTCGCTCTCGCCTGTGACGAGGGTGGCCGTCTTGTTCTTGCTGCCGGCCGGGAAGTCGAGGTCGAGGACTTTGAAGGAGAGAGTGCTCATGCGTGCTTCCTCGGGTGAAGGGTGATGGTCGGGGAAATCGCCTCGCGGCGAGGTGTACGGCGTGAACCGGGTCGAGGCGGGCAGCCCGTGTCGAGCGGGGGTTCAGCCTTGGGTGCCCTGCTGGTCGATCGGGTGGAGGCTGAGGACGTGGGGTCGGACGAGTTGGCGCCGTGTACATCGCCGATGCAGAGGCTGAGGCGGGCCTTGTAACGGTCGAGGGCAGCGCGGCTTCTTCTCGAACGCGTTCTTGAGGTAGTCGTCCTGCCCGGACCTGTCACCACCGGTGAAGACGACGTGCCGGCCGCCTTCGGCCACGGCCTGCCGGTACAGCGCCCGCAACCGGGCCTCCTCGTTTGAGCCGGTCCGCTCGGCGGTGGAGGAGGTGGCGGCGTCGGCCGAAGTGGGCGCGCCGCAGACAGGCCGGACGCGAGGACGCCGTCCATGGGAGCTACGACGCCGAAGGCGGCCAGGACGCGCTTTCCCATGGGGGGACTCCACATCTGTGGGGTGGACACGGCGAAGTATCTGCCGACGCAGACAATATATCTGCTGCAACAGATATTGCAACGGCAGATTCTTCCGCTCATGTCCTTCTGTCATCCTTGAGGAGTGAACGAGCAACTGCTGAACGACGACGACGTGACACTCTTCGGTCTCTTCGTGGAGGCCCACAGCCGCATCAAGCCCCTGGTGAACCGCGATCTCGATATACCGCACACCTGGTTCGAAGTGCTGCTGCGACTGGGCCGCACCCCCGGCCACCAGCTCCGCATGACGGACCTGGCAGAGGCCGTGTCCTTCAGCTCGGGCGGCTTCACCCGGCTCGCCGACCGCATGGAAAAGGAAGGACTCATCCGCCGCGACCCCGATCCTGCCGACCGACGAGCCGCACTCGCCGTACTGACCGACAAGGGCGGTCAGGCGCTCGACCGCGCACTGACCACCCACGTCTCCCACCTGCGCAACCACCTCGCCGGACCACTCTCAGCCGAGGACCGCCGCCACCTCGGGCGCATCCTGCGCACGCTCCGCGACGCGAACGCGTAAGTTCCTGCCCTTGATCCGGATCACCGTCGCGGGCTTCGGACGCTCGGCGGTATTGCCGGGAGTGCGGTGGTCCGCTGCCGCAGACGATGGCGGCGGAGGCGTCAGCAGACCCGTGAGCGAGTCATCGCGACGCAGCGTGGTGAGCAAGCGGAGTGCCCGGTATGTGGCAGGTCGTGGACGGTGCGGGTGGAGCGGTCGAGGACGGCTGTGTACCGCTCGGACCGTTGCCGGGTGCGGGCATGCCGTCAGCGACGTGCGTCGCGGAACGGCGTCACGGAAACGCCGCGGCCGAACGCCTCGCGAACACCTTGAACACCCGCTGTTCTGCAGGGCAGTTGGGGACGACTGACGGGTGCTTCGAGCACCCCGGTCGCGGAAGAACGCGCGAGGCACCTTGACGTAATCGGACTTCGGCTCAGGCGTGAGCGGCTTGCCCAGGCGTCCTTGAGAGCGCATGCCGTGCGTCCACTGCGAGAAGTCGCCGACAGCCATCCGGTCCACCGCGGCGGCCCAGGACGCGCAGGTCTGGCGGGTCCACTGACTGGGTGTTCGGCGTCCAGCCGGCGACCGATCTCGGCGAGCACGCTGCGGTCAGCTGCTTCCCGGCGTCCTGGGTCCCGCTGGGCCCCGCTGGGCCTAGGCGGCTGTCACGACCCGGTGCTGTACGCCCAGCTCCTCGCGCTGATCGAGGGCCGCGTCCAGGCCCAGACCCAGAGCCTCACCGACACCCCCGACCACGAGGTCACCCGTTCCCGCGCGGGCGCCGCTCTCCCCTCCCCGCCGTGGCCCGTCGAGGTCACCGACGACGAGCGGAGCACCGTCCTGACCGCCGCGGACGGCAGGGCCCTGCGCTTGCACCCCGTCCTGGACCCCACCGCACCCGGCACCCGCCCCGAGACGGCGGCCGGCCAGGTCAGCGGCGCCTGGGAGGCGGCCGACGGCACCCGCGCCCGGGCGGTGTTCGCCACCGCGCGCATCGACGGACCGGCACGGGGCTGACGGGCGGGGCCTCGGCCTCTAGAACATGCCGTTGCCGTTGGCGGAGGTCTCCGGGACGTTCTGGATGACATCCCAGTGCTCGACGATCTTGCCGTTCCGCACCCGGAACAGGTCCAGGATCGCCGTGCCCCGGTCTCCCGGATAGTTGACGTAGTCGCTGTGGATGGCCACCAGGTCGCCCTCGGCGATGATCCGCTTCGGGGTGACCGTCAGCTGCGGTGCCGAGGCGAAGTAACCGCCGAGGCCGACCTTCGCGGCGGGCACGCCGCTCTGCATCTGCGTGTTGTGCTGGAGGTAGCCGGGGTCCCAGTAGCGGTCGAGGGCGGTCAGGTCCTTGTGGACTATGAGCTCGTCGAAGGCCTTGACGACCAGTGCCTCGTTGGCCTGGGTGAGCCGGTGGTCCAGGGGCTGCGAGACCTGCGGTGAACTCAGCGTCGAGAACATGTCGTTGCCACTGGCCGTCGTGTCCGGCACGTTCTGGATCACGTCCCAGTGCTCGGCGATCTTCCCGCCCTGGAAGCGGAAGATGTCGATGACGGCCGCGCCCTTGGTGCCCGGGACCAGCACCACGTTGGAGTGGAGCATCACGAGGTCGCCCTGGGAGATGACCCGCTTGACGTTGTAGCGGGCGTCGGGGAACTGCTGGTGGATCGAGGTGGCCAGGGCCTTGAGGCCCGCCGCCCCGTCGGCCGCGGTCGGGTTGTGCTGGATGTAGTCGGGCCGTACGAAGCGGTCGACGACCGCGGTGTCACCGTGCTCGAACACCCTCTTGGTGACGGTGATGGCGACGGTCTTCTGGTAACCGAGGCGGGCGGCATCGCCGTAGCCGCCCTGGCCGTGCGCCGCGTGCCCGGCGGCCGGGCCGTGCGGGGCCGCCACGGCGGGTACGGCGGTCGCGCCCAGGACCGCGGCGGCGGCGAGGAAGGCGACGACGGCCCTGCGGGCGGGGGTGGTGGGGGCAGTAGGGGGCATGGTGCGCTCCAAACGTCTCATGCGTGCCAAACCGGGAAGTAGCTTGAAGTTTCAAACTCTGCATCGGCAGATAACCACCATGGAGCAGTCCATGTCAACCGCCTTTGCCGCCCCTCGGCGTTCCTTGCCCCTCCTCGACGCGCTTGCCTGGGGCGCACTCGAAGCCGTGGGCTAGGTGGTCAACAGGTGGTTGCCGCCCGGGATCCGGACCCTCTGGTGCTGCCGGGAGTGCGGCAGGGTGAAGGTGCTGTCCTTGGTGAGGACCAGCGTGCCGGTGCCGGACACGCGAAGGGCTCCTTCACCGCTGATCACGCCGATGTACGTGTGGGTTCCCTGCGGGACGCGCACGACCGCGTCGCGTCGGGGGCGGCAACCTTCTCGTCCTCTGCGGCAACTGGGAGCCGGAAGGCCGAGTCGAACTACCGGATGGACGGGCATGAGGGAAACGAAGCACGCCGCGCCGCAACCGTGGCGCAGGCGCGGACCGGTCCCGGGCATTCCCTCGGGGCTGCTGGTCGTCGGCGTGCCGGCGTGCCGTCCCACCGGGAGCGGAACCGGTGTAAGGATCACCGACATCTACAGGGAGCGGCTGACCGTCGACGGCACCGCCGTGCAGCCGGCCGACGTCCAGTTCGCCCAACATTGACCAGCCCACATGACCAGCCCACCGGTCCGCCTTCACCGCCCCGCAACCGAGCACGACCGCCGTTCGAATCCAGGGCTGGCCACTGTTAGGCTGCGCTCCCCGTTGTTGAACGCGCAACCAACGCGCACATCATTGCCAGGAGAGGGCGACCGAGGGATGGTCCTCGATGACGCGTCCGCGGAGTTCCACGAATTCTTCGAACGCCACTATGCCGAACTCGCCCGTCTGGCTTACCTGCTGACCGGCGAGACCGACGCGGCGGACGACCTCGCGGCGGATGCCCTGGTCGCCCTGTGGCAGCGCTGGGACCGGTTGCGGCAGGCCGACCACCCGCTCGCCTACGCCCGCGGTGTGGTGGCCAACCTGGCGCGCGGACGGATCCGCAGCGCGGTGCGGGAGCGACGTCGGATCACGCTGTTCTGGTCCCGCAGCCCCGAGAAGGTGGAGGGGCCGGACACGGCGGCCGTGCTGGACGTCCGCGCGGCGCTCGCGCGGCTGCCGTTCCGCAAACGCGCCTGCGTGGTGCTGCGGCACGCATTCGACCTGTCGGAGAAGGACACCGCGGTGGCGCTGGGCATCTCGGTCGGCACGGTGAAGAGCCAGACCTCGAAGGGAATGGCCGAGCTGGAAAGGACACTGGGCGCACGAGCGGCCGGGGACCTGGTGGCAGGAAGGAGGAACCGGTGAACGAGGAGATCGACCGTCGGCTGCGCGAGGCCGCCGAGGCTCACCGGCCCGACCGTGCCAGGATGCTGGCCCGGGTGCAACGCGGCATGGCCGGCCCCGCCGTCCGTCACCGCGCACGGCCGTTCGCGAGGTCCGGGATCAGGATCGCGCTCGCCGGGCTCGCCGCCACCGGCATCCTGGCGACCGGCGGCCTAGCCGTCGCCGCCATCGTCGCCACCTCGTCGCCGTCGCCCACCGTGACCACGCCTGCCACCCCGTCCCCGACCGCCGGCTCCCCCCATCCGACATCGGCCCGCCCCACCCCCGTCGCGCCGGCCCCGGCCACCACCCCGAGCAGCGCGCGCCCGACTCCGCCGGCCCCCAGTCCATCGCCGGCCGCCGGCGAGAGCCAGCACGGGCCGCTGTGGGCGGCCGGCTCGGTGGACCCGGGCAGCACCGTCTACTGGACGCAGAGCAACCTCGCCCTCAAGACGACCCAGCCGCTCACCTCGCTCACGGTCGAGATGCGGATCGTGCAGACCGGCGGGGTGAAGAACACCGGCACCTGGCAGACCCTGCCGAGTGGTGACTTCACCGTCACCGTCCAGGAGGCCGACGGCACGCTGGTCTACCGCTGGGTCCTCAAGCCGGGCCTGACCGTGCCGGCCGGGAGCCATGAGTTCGCCGCGCAGTTCAACAACGGCACCAGTGTCCGCAGTGCCGCGGGCGACGGCTACCGCGTCGACGGGCAGGGTTCGGGCGGCTCCGCGTCGGTCCGGGGAGGGTTCGTCCGGACCCGGTGAACGCAGGCGGGCCGCCGTGGCACCGGGTGGGGACGGTGACGGCGGCCGTGAAAATCTTCCTCGATCGCGGCAACGTTCGTGTGCGTGGCGGCAACTGGCAGGTAACCGGGTCCGGATCAGGGCCCGCTGTGCCAGAAGGACATGCCGTTGTCAGATCAGAACCGCTCTCATCGCCGCCGGCCGGCCACCCGCCGCGTGCTCGCCGCCGCCGTGGTCCTCGCCGCCGCGGCGTCCGGCAGCGGCCGCTACCGGGATTCATTCGAAGTGCCCCGGCGTGCACGCCGGGGGTGAAGCGGATCTGATGGTGGCGACGCGCAGCGTCGCCGCATCTCCTTTGGCGGAGCCGGAGAACGCTCATACCGGCCGGTTCTGCCGTTCGATGTACTGCCTGACCACGGAGAGCGGGGCGCCACCGACGGTTCCGGCGAAGTAGGAGCCGGACCACAGCTTGTTGGCCCGCCAGTAGTGGCGTACCAGGTCGGGGAACTCCTGGCGCAGACGGCGCGAGGAGACACCCTTGAGGGCGTTGACCAGCTTGGTCACGGCGACCTTGGGCGGGAAGTTCACCAGCAGGTGGACGTGGTTGTCCTCGCCGTTGAACTCCACCAGATCGCACTCGAAGTCCGCGCACACCGACCGCATGATCTCCTCCATCCGCCTCAAGTGGGCATCGGTGAACACCTTGTGCCGGAACTTGGTCACAGCTTCCGCCTGTACCCGGACCCTGGCCAGCAGACCGCGTTGGCGAAGGCGTTCGGGTGCGCCCGTGTCGTGTTCAACGACGCGGTCCGCACCCGTGAGGACGCCAGAGCGGCCGGGCAGCCGTTCCCCACGGCCGCAGAGCTGTCGAAGAGGCTGATCACCGAGGCGAAGCAGACGGTGGAGCGGTCCTGGCTGAGCGAGGTCTCCGCGGTCGTCCTGCAGCAGTCCCTGCGGGACGCCGAGACCGCGTACCGCAACTTCTTCGCCTCCATCAAGGGCACCCGCAAGGGCCCCAGGACCGGCCCGCCCCGCTTCAAGTCCCGCAAGGGCGCCCGGCAGTCGATCCGGTTCACCGCCAACGCCCGCTGGAACATCACCGACAGTGGCCGGCTGAACCTGCCGAAGATCGGTCCGGTGAAGGTGAAGTGGTCCCGTGCCCTGCCCGCCACGCCCTCCTCGGTCACCGTCGTCAAGGACGCGGCCGGCAGGTTCTTCGCCTCCTTCGTCATCGACACCGATCCCGCCGCCGACCAGGCCCGGATGCCCGACACCGACCGCACCATGGGCATCGATCTCGGCCTAGCACATTTCGCGGTCCTGTCCGACGGCACGAAAATCGGCTCCCCCAGGTTCCTGCGCCGCGCGGAGAAGAAACTGAAGAAGGCCCAGCGGGAACTGTCCCGCAAGCAGAAGGGATCCAAGAACCGGTCCAAGGCCCGCCTGAAGGTTGCCCGCGCCCACGCCAAGGTCACCGACGCCCGCCACGAGTTCCACCACCAGCTCTCCACCAGGCTGATCTCCGAGAACCAAGGGATCGCCGTGGAGGACCTGGCGGTGGCGGGACTGGCTCGCACCAGGCTGGCCAAGTCCGTCCACGACGCCGGATGGTCATCCTTCATCAACATGCTCCAGTACAAGGCGGAGCGGTACGGACGCACCCTGGTGAAGATCGGCCGGTTCGAGCCGACCTCCCAGACCTGCTCCACCTGCGGCGTCAAGGACGGACCCAAGCCCCTCGATGTCCGGGAGTGGACGTGTGCCGCCTGCGGCGCGGTCCACGACCGGGACCACAACGCCGCGATCAACGTGAAGACGGCCGCCGGACTGGTGGTATCGGCCTGCGGAGCGCCGGTAAGACCAGGAGCAGTCCCGGCACAGCGCGAAGAAACAGGAAGCCGCGGATTCCCGACCGGAAACCGTGCCGCGTAGCGGCACAGCCTCCAGTCGAGAAGGCCAGAATCCTCGGGCCTCAGCCCGAGGAGCAAGTCAATTCCGCTCTTTCACCGCCACCGGCCTGAACGGTCCGTGGGCCCCGCAGGCCGCCACCGAGAGCAGCCCGTTCGCGGGCAAGGCCAACAGCGGTGCCACCTGGACCAACGACATCAGCCACGGTGACCTGGTCCGCACCGACCCCGACCAGACCATGACCATCGACCCCTGCCACCTGCAGTTCCTCTACCAGGGCAAGTCCCCCACCGGGACCGGCCCCTACGACCGACTGCCGTGGCGGCCGGGCGTCCTCACCCTGCAGCGCTGACCGCTGCTCACTGCCTCGTCGAGGAACCCCAGCCGTGCGCCGGCTGGGGAATCCCTTGTCCGCAGCCCGGCGAAGACGACGAAAGCGCCCCCCATCGGGGAGATGGGGGCGCATTCGTGCCTTCGCCTACTTGAGCGCTGTACCGCCCGAGTTGTGGTACGCGATCGTCTTGTTGATCAGGTTTCCGCCGTCGGTCTCGACCGATGTCTGCTCCTGCTGCCCCGGACCGAACAGCAGCCCGGCGACATGGGCGTTCGCCACCTGGTCCATGTGGGCGAAGAACCAGTCCACCTTGTCGTCCTTGTAGTGGTTGAGGGTGTTGTTCTGCGCCATGTTGCCCACGGGGATCTGCCACAGGACCACCGGCTTGCCCACGGACTCGGCCATCGTCTTGTAGAACTTCAGCGTGGCGGCGGCCTTCTGGTCGTTCCAGAAGTGGTCACTGCCGCCGTGGGCCGGCTGTGCGTACCAGCCCGCGTCGCGGTCCGACACGTCGGTGGCCAGGAAGTCGGCGTTCTTGGCCCCGAAGCTCTCGTAGGACTTGACGCAAGCCTGCGTGTTGGTCTCCCAGTCGAAGCAGGAGAGGTGCATCCCGACTTCGGTGTTCGGCGCGTACTTGTGCGCCATCGAGATCAGGCACTGGGCGAGCCCGGTGGCGCTGTTCTCCTGCGATCCGCAGTCCTTCGAATTCGCGCTCTTGACCTGTGCGGGAACCTGGTGCGGATCGCCGAGCGACCGGACGTAGCCCCAGAAGTCGGGCTCGAGGTCGATCGCTTCCTGCGACGTGCCGATCTTCTGGAGGAAGAAACGGTAGTCGTTCAGGTACCGGGTGAGCAGGTCGACCCGGTTGATGGCCTTGACCTCGCCCGGACCGTCGCCCTCGCCCGCCGCATCGCCGAGGTCGCGCAACGAGTACCAGGTCCAGAGCATCTTCTGTGGACGCGATTTGCCCTTGTACGTCGCCTGGGACACCACGTCGTCCCGCCAGGTCACATACGTGCCGGGCGCCGTGGTGCTGCCGTTCCAGCAGCCCCACCAACCCGACCACCCGTCCTGGCATTTCGCTGCCGTGTAGTAGTCCGAAGAGGGCGCGGGCTGGCTGTGCACGTAGGCGTACCGCACGTCGAACGGCGCGGCGGCCGCAGAGGCGTCGGACATCGAGCCGCCGATGAGCACCGTGCCGCTGCCCATGAAACGTGTCGTCGAGCTGCCGCCACCGGCCACGGGAGACGGGGTGGACGACGGCGTGGACGACGGGTGCGAGCCGCTCGGAGCCTGGCTGGTGGGAACGCTGCTGCTCGGCGCGGTGGGTGTACCGGAGCCGCCGACGCTCCCGGCCGGGACGAGCTGCCACTGCTGATCGGCGCCGCCCCGGTCGCGGTTCTGGACGACACCGCTCCCGTTGGCTTTGGCGGCGTTGTGGACATCGACGGCCATCCCACTGAAGCGATTGACCAAACGCACGTAGCCGTCCGCCGACTTGGCCAGTTTGAACTGCTGGTTGGTGCCGTTCAGGTCTTTCCACTGCACGATGGCGGAGCCGGCGGTCTTCGACCAGCCGAGGTCGTCCAGGACCTTGCCGGAGTTCCGGTTCTGCAGCCGGTAGTACCCGTCACCGGCGTCGATGAACCGCCACTGCTGGTTGGGGCCGCCGTGACGGCTCCACTGCACCACCGCCGCGCCGTCGTTCTTGGCGGAGGCGCGGTCGTCCAGCACCTTGCCGCTGTTGCGGTTGACCAGCACGTACCACTTCTTCAGATCCAGGGTCTTTTGCTGCGCCGAAGCCTGGCTGACCGCGACAGCCGAGCCGGCCACGACCACCATGGTGAGACCCGCCCAGAGGCCCCGACGCGCGAGCAACCGCCGGCCACGATGCTTCGGGCGGCCACCGCGCGCGCCGCCGTCGGCACGGTGGCCGCCGACGCGGGACGCCACTGATGACGTGGGTGGGCCGGGGACATGTCTGTGCTCTCGTTCCAGGGACATGCCTGTGCTCTCTTTCAGCCGTTGCATCTGACCGGACCACCTGGCCGGACAACGCTGAGTGGTCCGAGAGGCCGAAAAGGTTGCCGCGAAGAGCCACAGAATTCTCTTTCGCCTTGACCGCTTCCCGTTCGCTGCGGAGTGCGGCACGGCTGACGTCGGCGGTGGCGAACGCCTGATGGCCGCTCCCGGCCCTCGCTGCAGGCGAGTTCACGGGCCAGGGCCACGACGGAGGGTTCGGCGGGCAGTTCCCAGGTGGCGACCTGGCTGGTGCCAAAGGTCCTGGTCCGGGTCAGAAGGAGAGCGACGTCGTCCGTCTGGGGCTGAGGGAGTAGGTCGTGCAGGATCCGGTCGCAGGTACGATGCGCTGCTGTCTTGGGGCTGGGTGCTGCTCGCTTGTTGCTTCGGCAGATCCGGGGACTCCTGTTGGATGTTGGGTCCATCGTCCGCGCGTGGCATGACCTTGTACGTACGGTGCGAGGCCCGGCGACGATCCGCGGCGGAACACGTCGGCGTCGGCACTGACACGGCCCCAGCACTTCGCGCCCCAGGCCATCACTGAGAGTGCTTCCGTACGTGACAGAGGGAGGTCGTCCGTGGTCAGCGTGCAGCAGTGGACAGGCCGGGAGGCAAGCGCCTTGCGCGCCGCCCGGCGCATGAGCACCCGTGCCTTCGCCGAGCACCTCGGTGTCGCGCTGCGCACCGTGGCCAAGTGGGAAAGCCTCGGCACGGAGACCCAGAGCCCCGACCGGATACGCAGGCCATTCTCGACACCGCGCTGTCCCGCGGGGACGCCGCCGCCCATGCTCGCTTCGAAGCGCTGCTGTTCCCCGGGCGGAGGGCCGCGCGGCCGGCGGACTACGAGACCTGGACCGAGGACATAGAGCGCGCCGTGGTCTGCGTCAGCCGCCAGGACTTCCCGTTCGCCTCGACCCTGCTGAACCGCTGGCTGGGCAGTCACGACCCGCGCGACCTCGACGACACGGGCCTCTACCTGTACGGGCGTTCCCTCGTGCTGCTCGGTGATGTGCAGCGTGACCAAGGAGCGATCCTCGGTCCGCTGTCCGCACGCCAGTCCTACCTGACCGCGCGCGCCATGTTCTCCGAACTCGACATCCCGCGCCGACTGGCCCAGATCGAGCTGTCCCTCGCCGTCGTACAGGAGATGTCGGGCCGGCTCGACGCGTCCGCCCGCTGGTACGAGCAGCTCGCCGCAGACGAGCGCCTCAGCAGGCGTGACCGGGCCCGGGCACGCCTGTGGATCGGGACGGCCCTGAGCAAGGAGGGCAACAACGCCTACGCCACCACGGTCATGACAGCCGCCACCCGCGAGTTCGAGGAACTCGGCGAACCGGAGGACTGGTCGGTCGCCCACCAGGAACTGGCCCTGGCCCATCGCGGCGCCGGCAACCTGACGCAAGCCCTGCACTGCATCGACATCGCACGCACCACCGGCACGGTCGACTCCCCCATGCAGCGGGTGCGGGTTGGACACCGCGTAAGGGCACATCCTTCTGTCGGACGCGGCGACCCGGAATGATGGGCTGTCCGTCCTCGACCAGGCGGCACAGATGGCACGCCAGTACGGGCTGAGCCACCAGCTGCGCAGCATCGAGGGCATCCGAAAGGGCCAGCAGGGATGAGCCAGGGAGTGCCAGTGCCGGAGCACGAGCAGCGCCAGAGCACCGACGAGCAGTTCCGCGACGCGACGCTGATCTGGAACTTCCACCAGATGGGGCACGAACAGCGGCCCTGCTCGGCGGCGATCGGCCTCGGCAGCCACGACCTGGGCGTGGCCACCGCGGCCGTCGACCTCTACCGTGCCGGCCTCCAGAGCCCTGCCCCACCGAGGAAACGCTGCCCGTACAGCGGGCCGAGCAACTGGTAGCCGGCAGCCCTGCGGGCCCGGTCAACGCGGCCTGGCACACCAGCACACCCAGCCACCGTCGACAGCGCACCTCGTACCAGCCCTGGCGTAGGTCGTCGACGGCCAAGCGCGTCCGGGGCCGCGCGGGACGGGGCAGTGTCCCGGCCCGCGCGAACAAGAGCGCCGACGCAACGAAGGTGACCGCGTCCCAGCCGATCGCCCACGCCGGCCAGCCGCCGCGTCCAGCACACCGCCCAATGCCGGGCTCGCCGCCTTCCCCGTGTTCTGCCCGAACTTCAGCAGTGCGTTGGCGGTGTGCCGTTGCCCGGCGGATACGACCTCGGCGACGGCACCGTCGGCCGCCGGGGCGAAGAACCCGCCCGCGGCCCGCACACCCCGGCCATCAGTGGCAGCTGCCACACCTGGGCCGCACCGGACACCAGCAATACGACGGCCAGCGCCTCGGCGAGCGCGCAGGCGAGGTTCGACCACACCATCACCGAGAGCAAGGGGAGCGACCGCCGAGCCCGTCCACGACAGCAGCCGAGCGGTGAAGTGCAGCCGGAAGCCTCGGTGAGCGAGCGGCGCCCCGGCCGCGTGGAGCCTGACCCGCCAGCCGATCCGCAGGACCGCCGGCCTCGCGTCTCCCGAGTTCAACGGCCGCATCCTGACCAGTTCCCCACTCCACCACCAGGCCCATGGAATCCCGATGGCGAAGCCCTTCGGGAAGATCGCTGCGACTCCAGGGCAGCGACCCGGCCGGAGCCCGCAGCACTGCATCCCGTCGGGTGAGCACTTCCGGTGAGCGAAGCCCAACGAGCCCCGTCCACAGTCCGGCCGCCCCTTGGCCGCGAACTCGCCATTTGCTATGGCGACTTCACACGCACCCCGCAATACAGTGACGCAGGGCACAGAAAATGCGTCTCGCCATTCGAGATGACTCGGCGTCAGTGTTGCCAGAGTGGCGACTTGGGGCCGCCGTCGCGCCCACCTGGGGGCGACTTAGGGCACGCGGAGGGCACGGAGCCCCCGAATTGGACTAGACAACAAACAAACCCCAGGCCGTTGACCTGGGGTTTCACTCTGGAGCGGGTGACGAGAATCGAACTCGCGCTCTCAGCTTGGGAAGCTGATGTTCTACCATTAAACTACACCCGCGTAAGACGCCGACGGAGTCGGTGTCCGAACGCTCGCTCACTGTACCTCATGACGGACCCCCGGTGCTCGGACCGTGGGGTTCGCGTGCGTTTCCGGGGTGGGCCGGGGAGTGGGATCCGGGTGCGGGCGGCGGGAGTTGGGGCGTACCGTGGAGGTGTGGGAGAGGGTCCGGGCGAGGTCGGAGTGCCGCCTGGAGAGCCGTCCCTTTGATCCCGTAATGTGGCTTTCCGTCGTCACGGCAGTAAGCCCGACGCGGCTCCTGGGGAAGGGACTTAAGGGACTTGATGGAACGCACCGTCGTCCGCTGTGCCGAAGGGCACGTGTTCAGCACCGCTTCGTTCCCGATGCAGCAGGCCGAGCGGCTCGGCCCCGGTCGGCTCGTCCGGTGTCCCAAGTGCGCCCGGCTGCGCAGCGTCGTGCCGGTCGCTCTGGAGAAGCAACAGTAGAGAACAGCGGTAGAGAGCAGCAGCAGAGAACGGCACCAGCTGGGCGCGTGGACTCGTCATGGTTTTCGTCGGTCCGCGCGCCTTGCGTATCCTCGGGGCGTGCTTCTCTCAGACAAGGACATCCGGGCCGAGATCGACGCCGGGCGGGTACGGATCGATCCATACGACGAATTCATGGTGCAGCCGTCGAGTATCGACGTCCGGCTGGACCGCCTCTTCCGGGTGTTCGAGAACCACCGGTACCCGCACATCGACCCCTCCGTCGAGCAACCGGACCTCACCCGGCTCGTGGAGCCCGAGGGCGACGAGCCCTTCATCCTCCACCCCGGTGAGTTCGTCCTCGCCTCGACGTACGAGGTCATCACGCTGCCCGACGATCTCGCCTCGCGGCTGGAGGGGAAGTCCTCGCTGGGGCGGCTCGGGCTGGTCACGCACTCCACCGCCGGGTTCATCGATCCCGGGTTCAGCGGTCACGTGACCCTTGAGCTGTCGAATCTCGCGACCCTCCCCATCAAGCTGTGGCCGGGCATGAAGATCGGGCAGCTCTGCATGTTCCGGCTCTCCTCCCCCGCCGAGCACTCCTACGGCAGTGAGCGCTACGGCTCCCGCTACCAGGGGCAGCGCGGGCCCACCGCCTCCCGCTCCTACCTCAATTTCCATCGGACCCAGGTGTGAGGGATCAGGCATGAGCAGCGGTAGCGACGTCCGGGAGAATCTCAGCTACGAGCAGTTCGGCGTCGCCGTCCGCGAGCTCGCCCAGAGCATCGCCGACGACGGGTACGAGCCGGACATAGTGCTCTCCATCGCCCGCGGCGGGGTGTTCGTCGCCGGCGGGCTGGCCTATGCCCTCGACTGCAAGAACGTGCACCTGGTCAACGTGGCCTTCTACACCGGGGTGGGGACCACGCTGGAGATGCCGGTGATGCTCGCGCCCGTCCCCAACGTCATCGACTTCAGCGACAAGAAGGTCCTCGTCACCGACGACGTCGCCGACACCGGCAAGACGTTGAAGCTCGTCCGCGACTTCTGCCTCGACCACGTGGCCGAGGTCCGGTCCGCCGTGATCTACGAGAAGTCCCAGTCACTCGTGAAGTGCGAGTACGTGTGGAAGCGGACGGACGACTGGATCAACTTCCCGTGGAGCGTCCTGACGCCCGTGGTGAAGAAGCCCGGGCAGGTTCTCGACGCCTGAGGATGCCCCCGCATCCGAGAAGACGAGAAGGGCCCCGGCGTGGCAGCCGGGGCCCTTCTCGTGTGCGGTCGGTGTCAGAACGTGCCGAGCTTCACGATCGACAGCAGGGCGATCAGCTGGATCGCCGAGGCGCCCAGGGCCTTCGGCCAGGGCAGGTCGTGGGACTTGCCGACCATCAGGGTGAGGAGGATACCCGCCGCGACCCAGGTGGCCCAGCCGAGGAGCTGGACGAAGCCCGCGTTGCCGCCGAAGAACATGGCGAACAGGAGACGGGGGGCGTCGGTGATCGACATGATCAGCATGGAGAGGCCGACCGTCGGCTGCCAGGCGCCGTCGCCGCCGAGCTGGCGGGCCAGGGTGTGGGTCACCACGCCCAGGACGAAGGCGGCGAGCACCATCGCGATCGCGGTCACCAGGACGATCGGGACCGCGTTGCTGAGGGTGGCGTTTATGGCGTCCGCGCGGGCGCCGTCGAAGCCGAAGACGGCGAGCAGGCCGTAGAGGAACGTCACGATGAGGGCGGGGCCCCACATCGCGTAGTCCCGCATCTGGAGGAACGTCCGGTTCGGGGCGAGGACGATCCCCTTCAGCAGGTCCTTCCAGTGCAGGCGCGGGCCGATCGGGCCGGACGGCGCCGCCGAGCCGGCGTGGTAGGTGGCGCCCTGCGTGTAGGCGCCGGCCTCGTCCACCGAGAAGGCCTGGGTGTGGCCCGGCTGGTTCGCCGCGTACGGATCGGGGCCGCCTGAGCCGGATCCCCCGCCGTAGCCGTGGTCGTCGCCGAAGTACTCCGGGCCGTCGCCGCCGCCCTGTCCCGGCTGGCCGCCGCGCGCCTGCGCCTGCGGCCAGCCGGACCCGCCGCCGCGCTGCGGGTACGGCTGCGGGGCCGACGGGTACCCGTACGACGGTCCCGCCGGCTGCCCGCCGAAGCTCTGCGGCGGTGCCTGCTGCCCGTACGCGGGTTGTTGCGGTCGCGCTTGCGGGGCACGGTCGTACCGGCCGCCGCGTCCGTTCCTGAATCCAGCCACGTCATCGAACGTACCCGGTCCCGGAGATCCGTGTGGCGGGCTCGGGCACCCGAGCCCGCCATTGCGGCAGAGCTGTGACATCCCCTAGGGGGCGACTCAGGGCCGCTCGGTGCGGCTCACTGCGCGAACAGGAAGCCCAGCTGCGACCAGGTGCCCGGCAGGCCCGCCTGCGCCGCGGTGAAGCTCACCGCGCCCGTCGTCGTCAGGCCCGAGGAGGAGCCGCGCAGGGCCCACACGGCACCCCGCCCGCCGTTCTCGTGCCGTGCGCCGACCGCCAGGTCGGCCTTGTCGTCGCCGTCGAGGTCGGCCAGGTGGACGGCGGTGCCCCAGAAGTCGTTGTCCTCGTTCGTGTCCGGTACCCCGGGCGTGTTCTGGGTCCAGCGGGTCGCGCCCGCGCCCGTCAGGCCGGCCGCGGAGCCGCGCAGCAGCGTGACGGTGCCGGTCTGCCGGGCCGAGGTGACCCCTTCGTAGGGCGTGCCGACCGCCACGTCCGCGTAGCCGTCGCCGTCGACGTCGCCGACGGAGAGCGCGGCGCCGAACGAGGAGGTGCCCGGCGCCCGGGTGGCGCCGGGGACGCCGGGGCTGTCCTGGGTGAGGGCCGCCTGCGGGGTGGGGCTCACGCCGTGGGCGCCGCCCAGGTAGGCGAGGACCTCGCCGGGCCCGACCGTGTCGCCGTAGACGAGGACGTCGGACGTGACGATGTCGTCGTAGCCGTCCCCGTTGACGTCACCGAGGACCGCCCGCTGCTTGCCGCCGTCCACCAGCATCCGCAGAGCCTTCGGCCGGGAGTCCGCGCCCAGGTACACCAGGTTGCCGTCGACGTACTCGCCGCTCCCCGTCCGGAACCTGCCGCTGATCACCAGGTCGTCGACCCCGTTGCCGTTGATGTCGCCGGCGGCCAGGGACCGGGAGCCGTAGCTGTCACCGGTGGCCAGGGAGGGCACCACCCAGGTCCGGGACGCGGCCCCGGCGGTCTTGGTGAATCCGCCCCGGAAGATCTGCACGTCGGCGCCGGTGCTGCCGACGGCCAGGTCGGCCCGGCCGTCCGCGGTGAAGTCTCCGACGGCCAGGGACATGCCGAACCGGTGGTGGGAGGAGCGGGCCGGGTCGGAGGCGATACGGCCCCCGGACAGGCCCTTCTTGCTCCCCCAGAGGATCGTCACCGACCCGGCCTCGCCGTCCTCGCCCTCGGAGCCGACGACCAGGTCGGCGTACCCGTCCCGGTTCAGGTCGCCGAAGGCGAGCGCCGAGCCGAACTCGTCGTCCTTCTCGGCGGTGCCGGGGACGCCCGCCGAGTTCTGGGTGACGACCGTACGGTTCGACGCCCTGATCCCGGACCTGGAGCCGTAATTGACGACCACCGCGCCGGCGTCCGCCCTGCCGCCGACCGTGGCGCCCGGGGCGGCGGTGGCGAGGTCGTGGTAGCCGTCGCCGTTGAAGTCGTCCGCGTAGCGGGCGGGGGCGGCCGAGGCGGGGGTGGCGAGCGGGACGAGGCCCGCGGTGAGGAGTGCGGCGAGGAGCAGGGTGGTCCGCTTTGGCATGGATGTCCCCCGTGAAGTGGTGAGGTGGCGTGACGCCGGATGAGGGTGTGTCAGCCGGTCAGGCCCGTGCCGAACGCGCCGTACGTGCGGGAGAGTCCGAACGTGCCCGGGCCGAAGGACTTGGCACCCGTGGTGGTGATGCCGGAGGCGCTGCCGCGCAGGGCGGTGACCGCGCCGACCCCCTCGTCCTCGAAGCCGGCCGCGACGGTCAGGTCCGCCTTGCCGTCCTTGTTGACGTCCGAGAGCACCAGGTCCGAGCCGAAGTAGTCCATGGACTCGGCGGTGCCGGGGACACCTGCGGTGTTCTGGGAGATCGTACGGGCGCCGGTACGGGAGACGCCGTCGCCGGAGCCGTTCATCAGCACGACGAGGCCGGTGTCCTCGGCCGCGCCGATGTCCTTGAAGACGACGCCGATGGCGAGGTCGCCGTAGCCGTCGCCGTTGGTGTCCCCGATGGAGACGGCGCCGCCGAAGCCGTCGCCGGCCTTGTCGGTGCCGGGGACGCCCGTGGCGGACTGGGTGAGCTCGGCCATGGGGGCGTCGCCGTTGACCGGGCCGCCCCTGCTGCCGCGGATGACGACGACCTGGCCGCCGAGGGTGCCGGTGTGGTCGTCGTCCTTCGAGAAGACGTTGCCGATGGCGATCTCGTCGTAGCCGTCGCCGTCGATGTCGCCCAGGGCGAGGGAGGTACCGCCGTTCAGCGGGCGCGGCTGGGTCGTGACCACGCCCGTGGACGCGCCGAGGTAGGCGGCGCCCTTGGACCAGCTGCCCGAGGGGTCCGAGGTGAGCGCGGTGCGGTAGGTGAGGACGAGGTCGGCCTTCTTGTCGCCGTTGGTGTCGCCCGCGGCGAGCGCGTCGATGCCGAACTCCGCCTTCTCCGGCGTGGGGACCTTCTGGGTGCCGCCGGTGGTGCCGGACTTGGTGAAGCCGCCCTTGACGATGTAGGCGTACGACGCGGCCGTGCCGGACGCCAGGTCGGCCTTGCCGTCGCCGTTGAAGTCACCGGCGGCCAGCACCGAGCCCCAGGCCTCGTGCTTGGCCGCCGAGGGGTCCTTGACCGTCGTGCCGTTCTTCAGGCCGCTCGCCGAACCCCACAGGATCGTGACCGAACCGCCGTCGGTGTCCGTGCCGCTGTCCTCGCCGGGGGTGCCGACGGCGAGGTCGGTGTAGCCGTCCTTGTTGAAGTCGGCCACGGCGAGCGCGTCGCCGAAGAAGTCCTCGGTCTCGGCGGTGCCGGGGACGCCCGCGGTGTTCTGGCTGACGATCGTGCGCTTTGCGGTGTTGAGTCCGGAGGCGCTGCCGTAGACCACGGCGACGTACCCGGCCATGCTCTTGCCGCCGACCTTGGCGTAGGGGGCGGCGAAGGCGACGTCGCCGTAGCCGTCGTGGTTGAAGTCGGCCTTGTAGGCACGGGCCGTGGCGGCGGACGCGACGGGGGCCGAGAGGGTCAGCAGACCGCCGGTCAGCGCGGCGGCGGTGGCTGTCGCGAGGGCGAGGCGGCGGCGGTGATGTGCGTTCACGGGGAGGGAGCTCCTGGGATCGGCGACAAGGAACGTCAAGGCACGTCAGGCAGGTCAAGCAGGTCGGACAGGTCGGGCACACGGAGGAATGAGGTGTCCCGACCTGTCCTGGCCCGTCCGGGCCTGTGGGTCACTCGGCGAAGATCGCGCCGAGCTGCGGCTCGCCGGTCGTGGACACGCCCAGCTTGCTCGCGGCGAGGGCCCGGGAACCGGTCGTGGTGATCTTCGAGCCGTTGGACGGCAGGTAGGTGACCGCGCCGTCGCCACCGTTCTCGTACGAGCCGACGATCAGGTCGGCCTTGCCGTCGCCGTTGACGTCGTCGAGCTTGACGTCGGCGCCGAACAGGTCGTTCTTCTCGTCGTCGCCGGGGACGCCGGCCGTGCTCTGTGCGAAGGACTGGGCGCCGGAGGCGAGGTTGATCCCGGTCTTCGAGCCGTAGAGGACGGCCACCTGGCCGGTGTTGGTGTTGCTGCCGATGTCCTCGTTCGGGGCGGAGACGACCAGGTCGGCGTAGCCGTCGCCGTTGACGTCACCGAGGTCGATCTCCCAGCCGAAACCGTCGCCCTTCTCGGAGGTGCCGGGGACGTTGCTGCTGTTCTGGTTGAACATGGTGGCCTTGGCCGGGCCGGAGGCGCTGCCGTAGGTGATGGCCACCCTGCCCCCGTTGGCGGAGTCCGGGAAGACGGTCCCGCCGCTGCTGGCGTCCCAGGCGGCGCCGCTGACGATGTCGCCGTAGCCGTCGCCGTTGATGTCGCCGACGCCGGTGACGATGCCGCTCTTCAGCGTCTTGGCGCCGGTGACGGTCAGGCCCTTGGAGCTGCCCGGCAGCCAGTAGTTGGTGTTCCAGTGGTCGCTGGTCTTCGTCTCGTACCCGTCGACGACGAGGTCGGTACGGCCGTCGCCGTTGACGTCACCGGCGGTGAGCTTCATCGGGCCGTAGGGGTAGGAGCCGGTGCCCGGCTGGATCGGCGGCTTGACGGTGTACCGGCCGCCGGGCGTGCCGCTGGTGGAGAAGCCGCCCTTGAAGACCCACAGGGTGGCGGCGGAGCTGCCGACGGCGAGGTCCGCCTTGCCGTCGCCGTCGAAGTCGCCGGCAGCGAGCTGCAGCCCCCAGTAGTCGTGGCTGCTCGGCGACGGGTCCTTGATGTCGACGCCCTTGCCGGTGAGGCCGCTCTTGGAGCCCCACAGGAGGGTGACGGTACCGCCGTCGGTGTCGGTGCCGACCTTCTCCGACGGCGAGCCGACGGCGAGGTCGTCGTAACCGTCGGCGTTGAAGTCGGCGTACGCCAGGGTCTCGCCGAAGTGGTCACCCGCCTCGGCGGTGCCGGGGACACCGGCGCTGTTCTGGCTGAGGGTGGTGCGCTTGGCGGTGGTGACACCGGTGGCGGAGCCGTAGAGGGCGATGACCTGGCCGGCGCCCTTGTGCCCGTTGACGTAGGCGGTGGTGGCCGAGGTGGCGATGTCGCCGATGCCGTCGCCGTTGAAGTCGGCGCGGGCGACCTTGACGGAGTCCGCGGCCGACGCCGAGGCGGCGGAGAAGGTGAGCAGACCGCCCGTCAGAGCGGCAGCGGTGGCCGTCGCGAGGGCGAGGCGCGGGAACGTGTGCATGCGGGTCGTCTCCTGCGGCATGCGGGGGCCGCCCGCACCCGGCGGACGGCCGGAGTCAGTGATGTCCAGCGATCAGGAGACCCGCGCCAAGGAGTAAGGGTTGTGCATGAGTTCGGTGAATTCTCCGGGGCGGCTGTGACTTACGGGGAGTTCGGTCGCCGCTGATGCAGGAGGGGCCCATGAGCGTAGTCAAGATCAACGTGCTGGCCGCATGCGGTGGAGAACTCGGACGGGCTCGAGTGGTTCGAGCTGCTGCGGCCGCAACGGGTGGGCTGATGTAGCACTAGTCGCTCACGCGCTTCTGATCACGCCTCCGGCAGGATGGGAGCATGAGCGTAGTCAAGATCAACGTACTGGAAGTGCCGGCGGAGCAGCGGGAGACGCTGGAGAAGCGGTTCGCCCATCGCGCCCATGCCGTGGAGAGCTCCGACGGGTTCGAGTGGTTCGAACTTCTCCGTCCGGTCGAAGGAACTGACAGCTACCTCGTCTACACGCGGTGGCGCGACGAGGAGTCGTTCCAGGCGTGGATGGAGGGGCCCATGAAGGCGGCGCACCAGGGCGGCGGCGAGGAAGGCGGCGAGAAGCCGAAGCCAGCAGCGTCGGGTTCGACCCTGTGGTCCTTCGAGGTGGTTCAGCAGGCCGAACCAAAGAACGCCTAGACCAGAGGCCACCCAGCCTTCATCACCGACCGGGTGCACGTTGACATAGACCATGAGTTCTCCGACTGCGCCATCTGTCGGCTCCCCTCATACGCCGCGGCCAAGCTCTGGAGGCGCCCTGCGGATCGCCTCAGAGATGTGAGTGGGTCTGAGCCTGTCCTCGGTCGAGGATGGAGCGCATGCAGCAGGGCCTCTTCCTCGCCAAGGGAAGGGGCCCAGTCGTGTCGGGCCTGAACAGCCGCAGAATACGGCCGGACTCCACGTATTGAGGGCATGCCCGCCGGTGCCGGTCCCTCAAGTTGAGCTGCGGTGCCTGAACCGCTGGAGTCAACGCTTTCATGGATGTACCACAACTCCCAGTGCGTCCTGCTTGCATAGCCGGGCTGCGCGTGGGGACATTGACGGCTACGGCCTACCGCTACACAGAGGAGAACGGATAGAGGCGGCTGGGCGGTTTACGCAAGGCGAGAAGAGCGCTGACACTGCAGATACGCTATGCGGGTGGCTTTATTGAGCGCGCCGTTACATCGATCTATCCCTGCGGCATACTGAAAACGCGCAATTATTCAACCTGCGCAATACGGCATTTCCTCTATAGCAATTTCCTGGAAAAGGAGATTGCCGGAAACGCTTCGGCCTTCGAACATCATCGCTGGAGGGTGTAATGGCGTTGACGATGGAAAAGCTTGGATCTGAGGAGCTTTTCTTGGCTCCAGGAGAACCTCGCGCCTTCGCTTTTGGTATGGGTGGTGCGGAGGGGACTGCCTTTTTTTCCGAGGCGTTCCCAACTAGGCCGCAGTCAGGTAAGCAGTCCCTGTGGACAATCGCGCACGGGATCGAGACCGACGGAGTCGTTGGCGGAGGCGAATTTCGCGAACACGACAAGATTACGCACTGGGTGACCGTTCAAGTCGCCGATCCTCAGATTCCTACGCCATTCAGGATCAACACCGTCGTATTTTTTGAATGAGAGGTTCGAGCGATATGACCAGACTGATTGTCGTCGCCGACAAGAACGGCCACATCAAAGCCGCCGCGAAAGTCAATCCGGAAAACAAGTATTCGCCAAAAACGATCGAGGTGAAGTCAGGAAGTGGCGAGTCGCTACACGAAGTCACAATCCCCGAAGAGTTGCAGGCCAAGGGGCTAGAGGCCCTTGTCGATTATCACGTGGTGGCCGACGCGGAACCACGGCTTGTAAAGCGAACCGGAGCGCCGTCGTAGTCGTTCCATCGTGTCCACGCCGTCGGCGGCCGCTCGGCAGGACCTCGATTCCAGGCATGCGGCTCCACCCGCTTCATGACCGAGGTGACCGAGGCCGATCTGCGGGAGGCCGAAACCGGAAAGATTGTCGTCAAACCGGGTTGCGACATGAAGTCGCCGCACGAACTCTGGTCCGATCCTGTCGAGGCTGAGGCGCTGAAGGTTCGACTCGACGATCTGCACCGGGCGAAGATCCGGCTCGCTGATGAGGTGCTCATAGTCGGCGACTACATCGGAGACAGCACCCGAGCCGAAATCGCCTACGCCCGGTCGCTGGGCAAGCCCGTGCGGTTCACTCACCCCGAAGTCGACCCCGACGCCTGACCGCCCACCCCCACACCCTCCGCAGGCACACCTTGGAATTGATCATCTAGGCGGGCTTGCCCGGGGTCCCCTTCCACGGCCAGTAGGAGAAGCCGTTGCCGGTGTACCAGTCCAGGCGGGTGTTGCCGCAAGCACCGCTGTGCACGTCGAGGAAGTCGTAGTCGACAGCCTTGATGGACTTCTTGGGGAAGGTCACGGAGATCTCCGTGGTGACGGTGCCGCGCGAGGGGATCGTGCCCACGGCCAGAGCCTGGGAGTTCCACAGGGGCAGCGTGCCGTTGGTCTTGCTGTTCCAGTGCAGCGCCATCGCGTGCCAAGCGCCCTTGCCGACGCGCCACCGAACATGCGGCGCGGGACCCCGGTTCTTCATGAGGTTGCCGATGGCGAAGACATACGAGGCCTTGGTGAGCGCTGTGTTCTCGGTGTTGTGGAGCCGGAGCGTGGCGTAGAGCGGCACGCCGGGCTTCCGTGCGGTGGGTACAACCGATCCGGCCGCGTCCGAGACCGATACCGCTCCGTACCGGCAGTTGTACCCGGTGGCGGCGTCCTTGGGCCGAACGGCAGCCGCGGCACCGTGGGCGGCGAGCGCGCTGAGGACGCCGGCGGTGGCGGCGAGAACCGCGCCGTGGCGCATAGTGGTGTTCAACATCTCCTCCTCATCGCCTCGATGGCACAGTGACCGCGGCCTGCCGTCAATGATCTTTGCGGGATCATTACGTACTGGCGGCCTAACCAGGCGTCGTCCTCCGTCCGGAAGAGCGGGGTCAACCTCGTCCGGACTGGCTTACGGCGACCGGCTGCCGGGCTGACCAGTACCGCTGTGAGCGTCTGCTCCACGTACGCCCGCTGTTCCGCCAGGGTGAGCCCCTCCCACTCCGCGCGTAGGTCGACCGGCTTTCCGTGCGCGGCAGACTGCTGCTTGATCCACCGGTTTCGGTCTCGCGTCAACCGCCGTTCTTGAGCAGTGAGTTCCTGGAGCCTGGCGAAGTAGCGTTCCTTGGTGAGCAGGCGTGGCCGAAGCCCGCGGCTTGCGGGTCGACGCTGTGGTCCTTCGAGGTGGTGCAGTCGGCGGGGCCGAAGGGCTGACAGGCTCCCCCGCGCGCGTGGTCAGGCCGGGGTCGTGGCCGTCAGGGGCGCCTCCGCACGGGCTGGTTCCGGTACGACGCGGCGGCGCCGGGCCGGGAGGCCGAGCATCGGGTGGGCGACGGCCCAGGCCGCGCCCCTGCAGATCAGTTCCTTGTAGCGGGCGGCGGTCCGGCCCGTCAGGGCCGCCCGTACGGCGCGGTCGTCGGCCGTGACGTACTGGATCAGGCCCTCCCGGCGGCCCAGCGACACGCACTGGTTGACGTAGCGCAGCGGTGTGTTGGGGAGTTTCCCGCCGGTCAGGCGGGCCGCGACGGCGTCGGCGGCCTGCCAGGCCATCGGGAGGCCCGAGGCGCAGGACATACGGAGCGGTTTGCCGCCCGCGCCGGTCGCCGAGGCCGCGTCGCCGATGGCGTACACGTCCGGGTGCGAGACCGAGCGCATGGTCCGGTCGACGACGATCCGGCCGGCGCCGGTGACCTCCAGGGCGGTGGCCCGTGCGATGGGGTGGGTGGCGAAGCCGGTGGTCCACACGGTGACTTCGGCGGGGAGGGCCGCGCCCTCGGCCGTGGTGACATGGCCGGGCGCCACGGCGGTGACGGCGGTGTGCTCGTGCACGGTGACGCCGAGCCCGTCGAGGACCTTCCGCAGGTGCCGGCGGCCCTTCGGTGAGAGCCGGTCGCCGAGGGCGCCACGGGCGGCGAGGGCGACGTCGAGGTCCGGGCGGGCCTCGGCGATCTCGGTCACGGCCTCCAGGCCGGTGAGTCCGCCGCCGACCACGACCACGGGCGCTCCGGCCGCCAGAGCGGCGAGGCGCTCGCGCAGCCGGAGCGCTCCGGGCCGGCTCGCGATCTGGTCGGCGTGCTCGGCGGCACCGGGGACGCCCTGGTCGTGCCAGTCGCTGCCGAGGGCGTACACGAGGGTGTCGTACTCCAGTTCCGGTACGGCGTCGTCGCCGGTGCCGGCGCCGTCCACCGCGGTGGTGGTGACCGTCTTCCGGTCGACGTCCACGGCGGTGACCCTCGCGAGCCTCAGCTCCACGCCGGTTCCCGCGAACATCTCGGCGAAGGGCCGGGGCCTGAGCTCCTGGCCGGTCGCGAGCTGATGCATCCGGACGCGCTCGACGAAGTCGGGTTCGGCGTTGACGAGGGTGAGGGCGACGTCCTCGCGGCGCAGCCGCCGGGCGAGGCGGCCGGCGGCGACGGCTCCGGCGTATCCGGCGCCGAGGACGACGATGCGGTGCTGCATGTCCGTGCTCCTGTCATCCAGCTCTTCAGCGGTTCGCCCCCTGAACCGGGCGGCCCGCCGTTTCCTGACAGGGGAGCGGTGTGAAGCGGGTCACATCGGACTGTGGCTCACGCCGGACTGTGGCTCACACCGGGATGTGGCTCACACCGGGATGCGGACGGGGTCAGAAGAGGCGGAGCAGGGGATCGCCGTGGCCGGTCGCCGCCCACCGTGCGGTCGCGCGCTCCAGCTTGTCGGGGTTGAGCTGGTTGCGGAACGCGGCGATGCCGTCGGCGGTGATCTCCAGGCACATCACGCCGAAGACCCGGCCGTCGACGACCGCCACCAGGGCGGGGCCGCCGTTGGCTGTGGTGAGGTACAGCTCGACGGTGCCGCCGGCCAGGGCGCGCTGGGCGGGGCCCTGTTTGAACAGGCCCCGCATGAACTTCGCGACCGCGAGGGCACCCTCGAACGCCCTGGCGGCGGCCGGGACCTTCCCGCCGCCGTCGCCGACCGCGACGGCGTCCTCGGTGAGCAGCCGGACGAGTGGCTCGGTCCGGCCGCTGGTGGCGGCCGCGAGGAACTCCTCGATGATCTGCCGGGCGGCGGCCTCGTCGACCTCGGTGCGGGCCCGGCCGTCCGCGACGTGCTTCCTGGCCCGGTGCAGGATCTGCTGGCTGGCGGCCTCGGTGAGGCCGAGGATCCGGGCGATCTCGCGGTGCGGGTAGTCGAAGGCCTCCCGCAGCACGTACACCGCGCGTTCGGCCGGGGTGAGGCGTTCCAGCAGGACCAGGACCGCGTACGACACCGACTCCCGCCGTTCCGCGGTGTCGGCGGGGCCGAGCATCGGGTCGCCGGCGAGCAGCGGTTCGGGCAGCCACTGGCCGACGTAGGTCTCGCGTCGGGCACGGGCCGAGGTGAGCTGGTTGAGGCAGAGGTTGGTGAGCACCTTCGTCAGCCAGGCCTCGGGGACCTCGACGCGGCCGGTGTCGGCGGCCTGCCAGCGCAGATACGTCTCCTGCACGGCGTCCTCGGCCTCGCTCGCGGAACCGAGGAGACGGTAGGCGATGGCCGCCAGGCGCGGCCGGGCCGCCTCGAACCGGTCGACGTCGCTCACGGTCAGGGCCATGGGCCGGATCCTAGTCCGGGTGGTCTGCGAGGGCTCGACCGTCGTGGCGGTAGTAGGTGACCGTGTCCGTCGTCGAGTAGTTGCCGGTGTCGACGTCGAGGACCTTGACCACCGCGATGTCGCCGTTGACCGTGTCGCGCAGGCAGAAGGCCCGGCCGGGCGGGGAGTCGCGGAAGTGCAGGCGGTCCTCGGCGGGGTGGTGGACGGCCTTGGCTGCGCACTGCGCCGCGGACGGTGCCGCCTTGCCGGGCACGACGTAGGCGTCGGTGAGCGGCGGGATCTCGAAGGCGCCGTCGCCGTCGCCGCCGGCGTTGGTGCTGATGCTCCACTCGGTCTCCGAGCGGCTGGACCGACCTGCGCGCAGGTCGAAGTAGTAGTGGTAGTCCTTCAGGAACAGCCTCCGGTCGGCGTACACCCGCGTGTAGCCCTTCGAGACCGAGGAAGCCGTGTCGGCGTGGCCCTTGTCCGGTGCCACAGCCCCGTAGACGATCCCGCTCGCCGTGGCCGTGAGGGCCACCGCCACCACGGCGGTGGTGACCCGGTCCCGGGCCAGTACCCGACGCCTGGGACCGGACGGCTCCGGCGTACGACCGGAAGGGGCTCCACCCGGACTGCCGGACGGGTCCCCGGCCTGGGGTTCCCCACCCGGACTGCCGGACAGGTCCCCGGCCTGGGGTTCCCCACCCGGACTGCCGGACAGGTCCCCGGCCGGTGGGGGGCCGGAAGGGGCTCCCGCCGGATCCCCGGCCGGGCTTGCGGAGGGGTCCCCGGACGGTGCGGGGCCGGACGGGGCTCGCGCCGGGCCCCCGGCCAGGGCGCCCGGCGGCTCTCCGGGCGGGACGGCCTGGTCGGCCCACGGTGACACCGCCTTGTCCACCGCCCCGGACGCCGCGACGGCGAAGGCGATGGCGATCGCCCACCGGTCGGCGGAGTCCTGGGCCGTCCACAGGCCCGTCAGCGCGTACGACCCGGCCAGCGCCGTGCCGAACGTCGCCAGTGTCGCGAGGAGTAGAACCGCTCTCCGGCGCCCTGCGCTCACATCCGCTCCCCCTGCCTCTCACGGCCCACCCAGCTTGGCATGAAACCGACAAGCCGGGGAGTGGTGCCCCGCGCCACTGTTGCCATAAGAACGTATGCGCATATTGTCGGGAATGAGTGGTATACGCCGCGTAGCGGGCCCGGGACGGGCTCCGGGTGGCGTCTGCCGCCCCTCGCACACGACCGGAGGACGAACGTCATGCGGCTCCGTGCCCGGCCCCGGCCCAGGGGCGGCCTCTCGGTCGACGATGCCCTGGGGGTGGCGCTGGCCGACATGGTGCGCGGGACGGGGGCGGCGATGGGCGGCGTGTATCTCATCGACGAGCCGGCCGCGCTGCTGCGTCTGGTGGCGGTGTGCGGCCTGCCCCTCGGCTTCACCGCGCCCTGGCAGCGGATGCCGCTGTCCGCCCCCGTCCCGGTGGCCGACGCGATCGAGGAGGACCGCCTGGTCTGGATCGGCTCGCAGGACGAGATGGCGCGCCGCTATCCACGGGCGGCGACCGTCCTGCCGTATCCCTTCGCGCTCGCCGCGGCCCCGCTGCGCGGGGTGCGCCGCCGCTGGGGCGGGGTGGTGCTGATGTGGCCCGCCGATCATGCGCCCCGGGCCGCCACCCGCGAACGCCACCACATCAGCGCGAGCGTCCGCCGGCTGGCCCGGCTGCTGGACGACTCACCGGTGCCGCCCGCCCTCCCCGACCGGCCGCGCATCATCCCCGCGGACTCCCGGCGCCACCCCGCCCAGACCGCGCTGGCCGCCGTCGACTACCTGGACCGGCTCCCGGAGGGCGCCCTGGCCCTGGACCTGGAGGGCAGGGTCACGTTCATGTCCACGACGGCCGCGCGGCTGCTCGGCCGGGACGCCGACCGGATGCTGGGGACGCGGCCCTGGCAGTCGCTGCCGTGGCTGGACGACCTCAGGTACGAGGAGCGGTACCGGCTGGCGGTCATCTCCCGGGCGCCGGTGTCCTTCAGCGCGCAGCGCCCGCCGGACCAGTGGCTGACCTTCCACCTCCACCCCGACGCCAGCGGCATCAGCGTGCGCATCACCCCCGGCGAGGAGACGGCGGCCGCGGCGAGCGGGCGCGTGGAGCCGGCGCCGACCGCGCCCGGACGCCTCTACCAGCTGGTCCACCTGGCCGCCGCGCTCACGGAGACGGTGACCACCCAGGACCTCGTCGCGCTCATGGCGGACCAGGTCCTGCCCGCGTTCGGCGCCCAGGGACTCGTGCTGAGCATCGCCGAGGCGGGCCGCCTGCGGATCGCCGGCCAGCACGGCTATCCCGCCGACGTCGTCGAGCACCTCGACGCCCTCCCCCTCGGCACCGGCCTCACCCCGGCCGGGCAGGTCCTCGCGAGCGGGGTCCCCGCCTTCTTCGGCAGCCCGGCCGAGCTGGCCCACAGCTACCCCCGGGCACCGCGGCTCAGCGGGAAGCAGGCGTGGGCCTTCCTGCCCCTGGTCATCTCGGGACGCCCGGTGGGCTGCTGCGTCCTCTCCTACGAACAGCCCCACACCTTCACCGCCGACGAACGCGCCGTCCTCACCCCGCTGGCCGGTCTGCTCGCCCAGGCCCTGGACCGGGCCCACCTCTACGACACCCAGCACCACCTCGTCCACCAGCTCCAGCAGGCGCTCCTGCCGCGCAGCCTCCCCACCGTGCCCGGTCTCGACATCGCCGTCCGCTACCTGCCGGCCGGGCACGGCATCGACGTCGGCGGCGACTTCTACGACCTGCTGCGCCTGGACGACACCTGCGTGGCCGCCGTCATCGGCGACGTGGAGGGCCACAGCATGGCCGCGGCCGCCCTGATGGGCCAGGTCCGCACCGCCATCCACGCGCACGCCACCGCCGGAGCCGCCCCGGACCAGGTCATCGCCCGCACCAACCGGCTGCTCACCGACCTCGCCCCGGACCTCCTGGTGACCTGCCTCTACGTCCACCTCGACCTGGCCCGCCGGGAGCTGACCCTGGCCGGCGCGGGCCACGTGCCGCCGCTGCTGCGTCCGGCACCCGGCCTGGCCCACCCCCTCCACCTCGACCCCGGCCCGCCGCTCGGCGTCGACGCCTGCGCCCGCTACCCCGTCACCCGCGGCGCGCTCCCCGCGGGTGCCGTCCTCGCCCTCTACACCGACGGCCTCGTCGAACGCCCCGGGACCGACGTCGGCGGCGCCACCGCCGCCCTCACCGAGCACCTCGCGCACGCCGACGCCGACGACCTGGAGCACCTCGTCGACAGCCTCGTCCACCAGGCCTGGCCGGCCGGCGGCCACACCGACGACCTCGCCGTGCTCCTGCTGCGCGCCGGACACCCGTAGTCCCCGGCCCCGCCGCGGCAGCGGGGGGGCGGCCGTCAGGCGGTGGGCGTCGCTCTCCTGGCCGGCTGCTCCACCCGCTCGTGCAGGTGCTCGACGTGGCACTCGGACTCCGGCCAGCCGGAAGGTGAGCCACAGGGCCGCCGCCGCGGCACCCGCGCGGGAGCACTCCGCGCTGGCCGCGACAGACCGGGCGCTCCGCGAGGGCACCGGGTGACGGCTCCACCAGCCTGATACCGGCCCCGACAAGGGGTGGAACGGGGCGTACGACCCAGGGAACCGTCATGGCACCGGCGCGGTCAGTAGCGGCGAAGTGCCGGCCGGTGTCGGTTGAGCGGAGTACGGCGGGGCGGGATCCTGGGACGGAGCGGGGTACACGGACGTCCGGAGGCACCATGACGGGACGCGTACCGGAGGATTTGGCCGTCGTCGTGGACGCCGGCGGAGCGGTCCTGGTGTGGAGCGCGGGCGCCCGGCGGCTGCTCGGGTACGAGCCCGCCGAGGTCGTCGGCCGTTCCGCCCAGCTGCTGCTCGCCGCCGAACTGCCCGCGTCCGCGCGCCGGCACCTCGCCGACGGGCAGGGGTGGTCCAGCGAGGTGGCGCTGCGGCACCGCAACGGCGACCGGATCGTCGTGCACCTCCAGGGCACCCCGCTGGAGGCCGGCGGCGGCCGGCCGCTGTGGCTGGTGACCGGTGCCGCGCGGGCGCCCCTGTCCGGAAGCGAGCAGCCCGGGGCGGCCACCCTGTGGGACTACACACTCGCCCAGCTGCCGATGCCGGTGGCGATCTACGACCGGCAGGCCCGGTTCGTCGCCGCCAACGAGAGCATGACCCGGATCATGGGCCTGCCCGTCGCGGAGATGCGCGGCAAGACCCTGTGGGAGATCGAGTCCAGCCCGCCCTTCGACGAGTACGACCGCCTCCAGCGGCAGGTCCTGCGCACCGGGCGGACGGTCTTCCACGAACAGCACGGCCAGGCGCCCGGCGAGATCCGGGAGCACTCCTGGTCGATGTACTTCTCCCCGCTGAAGGACGAGAACGGCACGGTGCAGGGCCTGTCCGCGGTCGTCTTCGACACCACGGAGCAGTACTGGGCCCGCCGCCACCTGGCCGTCCTCAACGACGCGAGCATGCGCATCGGCACCACCCTGGACGTGACCCGCACCGCCGAGGAACTCGCCGAGGTGGCCGTGGGCCGGTTCGCGGACTTCGTCACCGTCGACCTGCTGGAGTCCGTCGTCCTCGGCGACGAGCCGGAACCGCTGCGGCCGGGCGAGCCGGTCGCCGTCCGCCGGGCCGCGCAGCGGTCGGTGCTGGCGGGCTGCCCCGAGGCGGTGGCCGACCCCGGGGACGCGTTCCGCTACCCGGTGGAGACGCCCCCGATGTGGACCCTGCTCGCCGGCCGCGGCACCCGCCACCGGCCCGGCGACCCCGGCATGCAGGAGTGGCTCCGGGCCTCCCAGGCCCGCGCCGAGTCCGTCGCCCGGCACATGATCCACTCGGTGCTGCTGGTCCCGCTGCGGGCCCGCGGCGTCACCCTCGGCCTCGCCCACTTCCTGCGGCACCGCACGGCCGAGTCGTTCACCGAGGACGACCAGCGGCTCGCCGAGGAGATCGTCGCCAGGGCCGCGGTGAGCGTGGACAACGCCCGCCGCTACACCCGCGAGCGCCGCACCGCCCTCGCCCTGCAGCGCAGCCTGCTGCCCGGCCGGCCGCCGGGCCTGGCGGCGACCGAGGTGGCCTACCGCTACCTGCCCACCGGGTCCGGCGCGGACGTCGGTGGCGACTGGTTCGACGTGATCCCGCTCTCCGGCGCCCGGGTCGCCCTGGTCGTCGGCGACGTCGTCGGCCACGGCATCCGCGCCTCGGCCACCATGGGCCGCCTGCGCACCGCGGTACGGACGCTGGCCGACGTCGACCTCGCCCCCGACGAACTCCTCACCCAGCTCGACGACCTGGTCATCCGCCTCGACCGCGAGGAGGGCCCGGAGGTGCCCGGCCGGGCGGAGACGGCGTCCTCCGGCGAGGTCGGCGCGACCTGCCTGTACGCCGTGTACGACCCGGTGACCCGCCGCTGCACCATGGCCCGCGCCGGCCATCCGCCGCCGGCCCTGGTCACCCCCGGCGGCGACGTGCGCTTCCTCGACCTCCCGGCCGGCCCGCCGCTCGGCCTCGGCGGGCTGCCCTTCGAGTCCGTCGAGGTGGAACTGGCCGAGGGCAGCCTGCTCGCCCTCTACACCGACGGCCTGGTGGAGACCGCCGACCACGACATCGAGGTGGGCCTCGGGCTGCTGCGCCGGGCCCTGGCCGATCCGGCCGCGCCCCTTGAGGAGACCTGCGACCACGTCCTGCGCACGGTCCTGACCGACCGCCCGGCCGACGACATCGTCCTGTTGCTCGCCCGCACCTCGGCCCTGGACACCGCGAGCGTCCGCACCTGGCAGCTCCCCCAGCACCCGTCCGCCGTCGCCGGGGCCCGCAAGATGGCCTGCGAACAGCTGGCGGTCTGGGGCCTGACGGACGCGGCCTTCGCCACCGAACTGATCGTCAGCGAACTGGTCACGAACGCGGTCCGCTACGGCGACGGCCCGATCTCCCTCCGCCTGATCCGCGACGCGTCCCTCATCTGCGAGGTCTCCGACGGCAGCAGCACCGCCCCGCACCTGCGCCGGGCCCGCGTCTACGACGAGGGCGGCCGGGGCCTGCTGCTGGTCGCGCAGATCTCGGAACGCTGGGGCAGCCGCCAGACAGCCACCGGCAAGACGATCTGGGCGGAACAGCCGCTGCCCGCGTGACCTACCGGGTGAGCGGCCGGTCCCGCCGCAGCGTGTCGATCACGGCGGACACCACCGCGGAGGCGACGAAACTCCCCACCATGACCAGCACCACGCCGACCATGAACAGCCCACTGGCGTCGTCCGACCAGTCGACGTAGGCGGCGAGGGTCAGCCCCACGGTCGTACCGCCCACGGCCGCGGCACAGTGACCCCGGGCGGCCGCCTGGCACACCGCCGCGAACAGGGTCACGGCCAGCCCGGCCACCTGCCACACCTGGTACGGCCCGCTCACCGACCCGTCGCCCCGCACGTCGTACCCCGTGTCCCAGCCCAGCCAGGCGGCCCAGGCCGCCACCGCCACTCCGGCCACCACGAGCGCCGGCCCCATCGCCCGGAGAACGGGCCTGTGAAGTCCCATGCCTCAAGCGTTCCGGCCGGGCCGGGCGCCGAACAGAGTACGGATACTCAGACCGACACCGCGGCGGCGACAGCGGCGGCGGCGAGCGCGACGAGCACGGCCAGGGCGCCGTAGCCGTGGGCGAGGGTGGTGCCGGAGGCGACCGCGGCGACCAGCAACGGGCCGCCCGCGTCGCCGAGTTCACGGCCGAGCTCGGCGGCGCCCATGGTCTGGCCGAGGCGTTCGGCGGGGGTGCTCGTGGCCAGGGCGGCGAAGCCGAGCGGGGTGATCAGGCCGGTGCCGGCGCCGGTCAGAACGGCGGCGGTGAGGATGCCGGTCAGGCCGGGCAGCATGGCGCAGGCCAGGCCGGCCGCGGTGAGCAGCAGTCCGGCGGTGAGGCCGGTGCGTGTCGTCAGGCGTCCGGCGTCCAGGGCGTGTCCGGCGCGCGGCTGGACCAGCGCGGCGGTCGCGGCGAGCAGCGACACGGCGGCGCCGGTGGCGACCGTGCCCAGCCCTGCCACGCGGCCGGACACGGGCAGGAAGCCCACTCCGACCGACAGCGCGGCGGTCGCGGCGGCCAGCGCGGCGGTCGGTGCGAGGAACACCGGGTCGGTGAGCCGGCGGGCGAGGTCGAGGAGCGTCTGCCGGGCCTTGGGCAACGGCGGTACGACGGGGACGGCGAGCGCGGCCCAGACGGCGACCGTCGCGCCGAGCACCGCAAGGACGGTGAACAGCAGGCGCAGGCCGCCGGCCCACACCAACACACCGCCGAGCAGGGGGCCGAGGGTGTAGCCGACGGACTTGCAGAAGCCGTAACTGCCGAAGGCTCGGCCGTGTCCGGCGGCCGGGTTGAGGCGGGCGACCAGGGCGGAGGCCGCCGGGGAGAAGGCGGAGGCCGCGGCGCCCTGGCCGAGGCGGGCGGCCCACAGCCAGCCGGGGCTGCCGGCGACGGCGTACAGCCCGGAGGCGAGGGCGAAGGCGACCAGCCCGCCGAGCAGGACGGGCCGCGCCCCGATCCGGTCGGCGAGGCTGCCGAACACCGGCTTCAGCACCACCTCGGCGCCGTCGTACAGCGCGAGCAGGCCGCCCAGCACCAGCAGCGAGGTGACCGCGTCCGCACTGTGACCGCCGAGGTTGGCGGCGATGCCGTGCGCGCCGAAGGCGGTGGTGAACCCGGCCGCGTACAGCGGCCACATCGGCCCTTTCCGCTGCCCGCTTCCCTGCCCGCTCCGCCTGCTCGGCCCGGTCATGGCGGTGACGGTACAGGACCCGTCTTCGCGCAGGTTGCCGCTTCGGCCTGCGCGAAGACGGGAAACGCAGGGTGGGGCCGGTCCGACTCGGGGAGGATGGAGGGCCGTTCCCTCCCACTTTCCGGAAGGAGAGCCCTGTGTCCGAGCAGAGCTCCGGTCCCGAGGAGTTCCCGCCCGTCGAGCCCTACGCCCATGGCCTTCTCGATGTCGGGGACGGGCAGCGGGTCTACTGGGAGACCAGCGGCAACCCCGGGGGAAAGGCCGCCCTGTGCGTGCACGGCGGCCCCGGCAGCGGGGGGCGGCGCGGCAGCCGTCGGCTGTTCGACCCCGAGGTCTACCGGATCGTCCTCTTCGACCAGCGTGGCTGCGGCGAGAGCCGGCCGCACACCTCCGACCCGTCGGTCGGCCTCGCGCACAACACCACCGACCATCTGATCGCCGACATGGAACGGCTGCGCGAGCACCTCGGCATCGAACGCTGGCTTCTCTACGGCGGCTCCTGGGGCTCCACGCTGATCCTCGCCTACGCCGAACGCCACCCGGAGCGGGTCTCCGAGATCGTCATCTCCGGTGTCACCATGACCCGCCCCGAGGAGACCGACTGGCTCTACCACGGCGTGGGCCGCCTGCTTCCCGGCCCCTGGGAGGCCTTCCGCGACGCCCTGCCGCCCGCCGACCGCGACGGCAGCCTCGTCGCCGCCTACAACAGGCTGCTGAACAGCCCCGACGACGCGGTCCGGGTCGCGGCGGCGCGTGCCTGGGTAACCTGGGAGGACGCCGTCATCGCCCACGAGGTGCTGGGCAGTCCCGGCGCCTACAGCGACCGGCCCGACGACGCTCTCATGGCCTTCGTCCGCATCTGCGCGCACTATTTCGCCCACGATGCCTGGCTGGAGGACGGCCAACTGCTGCGGGACGCCCATCGGCTGGCGGGCATTCCAGGGGTCCTGGTCCATGGCCGGCTGGACATCGGCAGCCCGCTGAAGACGGCGTGGGAGCTGGCGAAGGTCTGGCCGGACGCGGAGCTGAAGGTGATCGACGATTCCGGTCACACCGGCAGTCCGGCGCTGCGGCGGGCGGTGCTGGCGGCGATCGCACGCTTCGGCGAAGGCGGGTGACCGGGGGCCGGACCGGGCCGGTCTGCCCCTGAGCCGTCAACGGCGGCGCAGGGCCGCATCGAGCAGGGCGGGCGGGGTGTCGAACTTCTCGTGTGCGGCCAGGTCGGTGCCGGGGGCGACGATCGCGTCGATCGCGTCCAGGACGTCGGCGGAGAGCACGGTGTCGGCGGCGGCCAGCTGGGAGCGCAGATGGTCCACGGTGCGGGGCCCTATGAGGGCGCTGGTGACGGCGGGGTGCGCGGTCACGAAGCCGAGGGCGAGCTGGATCAGGGTCAGCCCGGCTCCGTCGGCGACAGCCGCCAGTCGCTCCACCGCGTCGAGCCGGGCCTGGTTGGCCGGGAGGGCGAGGTCGAAGAGGTCGGGCAGCATCCTGGCGCGGCTGGTGGCGATGGCCTGCCCCCTGCGCACGGCACCCGACAGCCAGCCGGAGGCCAGCGGGCTCCACACCAGCACGCCCATCCCGTACTCCTCCGTCACCGGCAGGACATGGGCCTCGACGCCCCGCTGGAGGAGGGAGTAGCTGGGCTGTTCGGTGACATACCGGCCCACGTGGTGCTCACGGGCGGCCCACTGGGCCTGCACGATCCGGTACGCCGGGTAGGTCGAGGAGCCGAAGTGGCGGATCTTCCCGGCGCGTTGCAGATCGGTCAGTGCCGACAGGGTCTCCTCGTCACTCGTGGCCGGGTCCCAGCGGTGTATCTGATAGAGGTCGACGTGGTCGACGCCGAGCCGCCGCAGGCTGTTCTCCAGCTCGGTGACCAGCCACCGCCGTGAACCGCCCCGGTGGTTGCGCTCGTCCCCCATCGGCATGCCGGCCTTCGTGGCCAGCACGATGTCGTCACGGCGGCCGGCGATCGCCTTGCCGACCATCTCCTCCGACTCGCCCTGCCCGTACATGTCGGCGGTGTCGATCAGATTGATCCCGGCGTCCAGGGCGGCGTCGACGATCGCGGTCGCCTCCTCCTGGGTGGTCCGCCCGATGGCCCCGAAGTTCATCGCGCCGAGCCCGAGCGCGCTGACCTGCACGCCGGTACGGCCCAAGGTGCGGTACTGCATGGTTGGTTCTCCTCACCCGACATAAACGGAACGACGTCCCGCTTCACGTCTTCGACGATACGGAACACTGTCCCGTTTCGCAACGCCCCGATAGAGTGACGGCCGAGGGACTCCCGATGAAGGACACGCGATGAAGGACGAGGAGCGGGCGGTCCGGCCCCGGCGGGCGGACGCGCGGCGCAACGAGACGACGCTGCTGGAGGCGGCCGCGGCGGCGTTCGTCGCCGCGGGCGTGGAGGCGCCGGTGCGCGACATCGCGGCCCGGGCGGGCGTCGGCACCGCGACGATCTACCGGCACTTCCCGACCCGCGCCGACCTGATCATCGCCGTCTACCGGCACCAGGTGGAGGCCTGTGCCGAGGCCGGCCCGGCCCTGCTGGGCAGTGCTCCGACCGCGTACGCGGCGTTGCGCGAGTGGATCGACCTCTTCGTGGACTTCCTGGCCACCAAGCACGGCCTCGCCGCCGCCCTGCACTCCGACCAGGCGGGCTTCGACGCCCTCCACGAGTACTTCCTGGACCGGCTCCTCCCGGTCTGCGACCGGCTCCTCGGCGCGGCGGCCGATTCCGGCGAGATCCGCTCGGACCTGACCGGGTACGAGCTGATGCGCGGCGTCGGCAACCTCTGCATCGGCGCGGAGAACGACCCCTGCTACGACGCCCGCCGGCTGGTGGGTCTCCTGGTCACGGGGTTGCGGGTGCCACGCTGAGGCGGTTGCCGGAGACCGTGGCGGGGGGCGGCCGGGGATGTCGCGGCACCCTGCCGGGACGCGTCCGGCCCAGGGGACGGCAGGAGCGGGAGCCACATCGACCCGCCGACGGGCGCCCGCACCACCGGGCCTCGGGTTACGGCGCCGGGCTACGACCTCGGGCCGGGCTACTGCGCCGGGGCTTCGAACTCGGATCGGGCTACTGCGCCGGGGCTTCGAACTCGGGCCGGCTACTGCGCCGGGGCTTCGAACTCGGATCGGGCTACTGCGCCAGGGCTACGACCTCGGGTCGGGTAACGCGCCAGGGATACGACCTCGGGCCGGGTAACGACGCCGGGCTACCGCCCCGGGCCACAGTGCCGACCACGACCTCGAACGCCGGACCTCGGACGCCGAACGTCGGTCTCGGGCCACGGCGGCGGCCACGACTCGGACTACGACGCCGGACCATCGCCCCGGGCCAGCGCGTCGGCCACGACCTCGGCTTACGGCGGGCGCCGGGTCACAGTGCCGGGTCACGGCGTCGCGTCACGGTGTCGGATTGAGGGGGTCGTCGAGGATGCCGGCGAGGCGGTCGGACTCCTCGGTCGGGTTGATGCCCAGGTCGAGGGTGTCGGCGGCCTCGGTCAGGGCACGGAGGGCGGGGACGAGGGCGGCTCGCTGCTGGGCGGGCAGCCGCTCGACCAAGGTGCGGATCTCGGCCCGCCGGTGCCCGAGGACCTCCTCGACCAGCCGCTGTCCGGCGGGGGTCAGGCTCAGCACCACCTCACGCCGGTTGTCGGGGTTGACCTTGCGGTCGATGAGCGCCAGCGACTCCAGCCGTTCGGCCATGCGCAGGGCGGTGGAGGGGGTGACACCGAGGGTGGCGGCCATGGCGACGAGCTTGATGGGGCCGCAGCCGTGCAGGGCCACCAGGGAGCGCAGTTGCGGCAGCGTCAGCGGTACGTCCACCGCGGCCAGGGCGCGCGCGGAGAGGGCGACGACCAGCCGGGAGGCCGCCATCACCGCGAGGGTGACCTCCTCGGCCTCGCTGTCCAGCGCGTCCTCGGCGGCACGGCCGTTGCGCTGCTCGCTCATGGACCCCTCACTCCGGCCGCATTCCGGCCATTCTTCCCAACGAACCGAATTTCACCCATCACCCGGGGTGACCATTGCAGAGTGCAATGATAATATGGTCGCCATACCGGAGACGTGCGGGCGCGACGCTCCGGCGATGAGGGTGATGACCATGAGAACCGAACCGATCCACGAAGCCTATTCCTTCGTGTGCCTGCGCTGCGGGCACGCATGGGAGGGCACCTACGAGATCCGGCACTGCCGGGACGGCTCCGGACGGCTCCGCGCCGACTACTACGTCCGCGGCGGCATGAAGGTGCCGTCCCCGCTCACGGACAACGCCTGCCGGGTGTGCGCCGGGCGCCGCATCCGCATCCTGCGCCAGGGCCGCGTCGACTCGGCCCGCCCCACGCCCACGCAACTCCCCTGACTCACAGACCCGCTTGAGAGTTCGGCTCGCCTGAGGGTCCGGCTCGCACGAAGACCGCGTCTTCCTCCCTTCCCGCACGGGCAACGGCGCCCGTGAACTGCGCCATGCCTCATGCGCATGCGCCGCCCGGGGCCCACAGCCGGGCCCAGGCCGCACCCGCACCCGCACCCGCACCCGTGCCTATACCCCGAGGCCGCCGCGCCCTCGTACCCCCGCCCCGCCCTGCCCCATCCCCATCCCCATCCCCGGAGCCACCGTGCCCTCTGAGCCGACGCTCGCACCGTCAACCGAGTCCAGCGCCGACCCCGACCGCGCCCCCTCCTCCCCCCTCAAGATCCCGCACCTGGGTGACTTCCACGTCCCGCCCCGCGTTCTCCTGATCTCGCTTCTCGCCGTCCCCGTCGGCGTCGTCGCCGCGCTCGTGGCCGCCGGGCTGCTCAAGCTGATCGCGTCGATCACCAACCTCGCCTTCCACTGGCGGTTCGGTTTCGGTACGGCCGTCCCCGGCGACACCCCGCACCGCTGGCTGCTGCTGGCGATGCCGGTCGTCGGCGGGCTGGTGATCGGGGTGATGGCCCGCTACGGCTCCGAGAAGATCCGGGGCCACGGGATGCCGGAGGCCATCGAGTCGATCCTGGTCGGCGGCAGCCGGGTGCAGCCCCGGGTGGCCGTGCTGAAGCCCGCGTCGGCCGCGATCTCCATAGGCACCGGCGGACCGTTCGGCGCGGAGGGGCCGATCATCATGACCGGGGGCGCGGTCGGCTCCCTGTTCGCCCAGTTCCTGCGGGTCACCACCGACGAACGCAAGGCTCTGCTGGTCGCCGGTTCCGCCGCCGGCATGGCCGCCACCTTCAACGCCCCGCTCGCCTCGATCCTCCTCGCCGTCGAACTGCTGCTGTTCGAGTGGCGCCCGCGCTCCTACCTCCCGGTCGCGGTGGCCGCCGTCACGGCCACCCTGGTCCGCGGCCCGCTGCTCGGCACGGCCCCCCTCTTCGGCGGCGCCCACGTACCGACGCGCATCTCCCTCTCCGCCTACGGCCTGTGCGTGGTCGCCGGTGCCGCGGCCGGCCTGCTCGCGCTGCTCGCCACCGCCCTCGTCTACTTCTCCGAGGACTTCTTCGCCCGCCTGCGCATCCACTGGATGTGGTGGCCGGCGATCGGCGGGGCGATCATCGGCACCGGCGGCCTGGTCGAACCGCGCGCGCTCGGCGTCGGCTACGACGTCATCGGCGCGCTCCTCACCGGTCACGCCACGGTCGGCCTGATCATCGGCATCCTGGTCGTCAAGACCCTGATCTGGGGGCTGTCGCTGGGCTCGGGCACCTCCGGAGGAGTCCTCGCGCCGATGTTCATGGTCGGCGGGGCGCTGGGAGCCGCCGAGGCCCTGGTCTTCCCACACGTCAGCCCCGGCTTCTGGGCGCTGGTCTCGCTGGCCGGCGTGCTCGGCGGTGTGATGCGCTCCCCGCTCACCGGCATCGTCTTCTGCCTGGAGCTGACACACGAGGTCAACGCCCTGATCCCGATGGTGATCACCGCGACGGCGGCGTACCTGCTGTCGGTCGTCCTGCTCAAGCGCTCGGTGCTGACCGAGAAGCTGGCCCGCCGAGGGCTGCACCTCACCCGCGAGTACAGCGTCGACCCGCTGGAGGTGCATCTCGTACGGCAGTTGGAGACCCCGGCTGCGGTCACCTTCCGCACCGACGACCCGGCAGGCGAGATCACCGCGCTGTTCCGCGCCGCGCACGAGGCGGGTGACCCCGACCGGCTGCTGGCCCAGCGCCTGTACCCGGTGCTGGACGCGGACGGCGCACCGGCCGGCGTGGTGACCCGGAGCCAGTTGGTGCACGCCGTCCCCGACGACCGCACGCCCCTCGGCGAACTGGCCGCCGTACCCGTCACCGCCCATCCCGACGAGACCCTGCGCACGCTGGCCAACCGCATGGCCCGGCACGAGGTGACCCGCCTCCTCGTGGTCAGCCGCGCCGCGGACGGCGAGCACCGGCGGCTGGAAGGCATCATCAGCCTCCGCGACCTGCTGACCGCCCGCCGCATAGACCATCACGAGGAACACCACGCCGAACGGATCCTCACCCTGCGCTCCCGGCCCGAGCCCGCACCGGCACCGGCACCGGCACCGGCACCGGCCACGCCTTGACCGCCCCGACCGCCCCGACCGCGCCGACCGACCCGCGCCGGACGGCCGGCGCGGTCGCCGGGTGCGGACGTGCTCCCGGGCCAGGGTGACGGCGGCGTCCCCGAAGGCGGCCGGGAGGCAGCGAGCAGCCGAGACGGGCAACGTCGTGAACCAGGCCGACGCCCGGGCACCACGGACGAGCGCCACGGACGGGCACCGCGTCCGGGCACCACGGACGAGCACCACGCCCGAGCACCACGCCCGAGCACCACGGACGAGCGTCGCACCCGGTCGTCGCACCCGGGCACCGCACCCGAGCGCCACACCTGAGCCGCGTTGGCGGTGAAGCAAGGGCGTCGACGTGTTCAGCAGTGGGGCGAGCGGCGCGGTATCGGTCGGGAGGCGTCAGGCGGGGCGGGCGAGTTCGGCTTCGAGCAGTGCCTCGAGCCGGCGTGCCACCCGCTCCAGCGGCTCCATGTCGCGCCGGGCGCGGCACATGGCGATGGCGCCCTCCACCGAGGCCACGACGAGGGTCGCCACCTCGGGGGCCCCGTCCGGATCGGCTCCGTGGTCCCGCAGGGATCCGGTGAGCAGCCGCTCCCAGTCCTGGAACGCCTCGGCCGCCGCGAGAAGCGCGGGCGGGATCTCCCCACCAGGCGGCGGCTCCTCCACGGAGACCGCCAGCACGGGGCAGCCGGCCCGGAAGTCGCTCCGCACGACGATCCCGCGCCACAGGTCGAGGAAGGCGCGCAGCCCGGCGACCGGCCCCGCGTCCAGCTCCCTGGTCAGCAGCCGCTCGACGGCCGTACCCGCGTACCGCACCGCCTCCGTCGCGAGCTGCTGCTTGCCGTCGGGGAAGTAGTGGTACGTCGAACCGAGCGGCGCCTCGGCGTGTTTGGCCAGCTCACGGATGCTCGTGGCGTTCAGTCCGCGTCTGCTGATGAGGTCGGCGGCACCGGCCACGATGCGTTCGCGCGACGGCGGACCCGACCTGGCCATGCTGGTGCTCCCCTCTGGTTATAACGCTCGTCATAGTCTAGCGTGGCCTCGCTTTATAACGACTGTCATAAAGTCCGTTCTCCCGAGGAGGCACCCATGCCGATGATCCGGCTCACCGTCCCGTCCGGCGCCCTGACCGACGAGGGCAGCAGGACCGTGCGACGCGACCTGGCCGCCGTACTGCTGCGCTGGGAGGGCGCCCCCGACACCGCCTTCTTCCGTGCGCAGGCCTGGAGTTACCTCGTCGAACTGCCCGACGGCGCCCAGACCACCGCCGAGGACGACGCGCCGCGCTTCCTGGTGGAGGTGACCGTCCCCGCGGGCGCGCTGTCCGAGCGCCGCAGGGCCGGGCTGGTCGAGGACGCCACCCGGACCGTCCTGGCGGCGGCCGGGCTCACCGCCGACGACGCGCCGCGGGTGTGGGTGCTGGTGCACGAGCAGCCGGACGGGACCTGGGGTGCGGGCGGCTCGGTCGTCCGGTACGCCGACCTGGCGGCGCTGGCGAAGGGTGCGCGGGCCGGTGCGTGAACTGACCTACGTCGCCCGCGACACCGTCGAGTGGCGCGAGGCCCCGGACCCGAAGCTGCGCGGCGACGGGGAGGCGATCGTGACTCCCGTGGCGGCGACCTCCTGTGATGTGGACACCGCGATCCTGGCGGGGCACGCCACGCGGCGGCAGCCGCACATTCGGTTCAGCCTGGACCCGCCGTTCGCCCTCGGGCACGAGTGCGTGGCACGGGTCGTGGAGACCGGCGACGGAGTGACCTCCGTGGCCCCGGGTGACCTGGTGGTCGTCCCCTGGTCGATCAACTGCGGTGCCTGCGACCACTGTCGCTCCGGTCTCACCGCGCACTGCACGGCCGTACCGCACATGGCGATGTACGGCGCCCCCATCGGCGGTACCTGGGGCGGCCTCTTCTCCGACCTGGTCCGGGTGCCGTACGCCGACGCCATGCTCGTACCGCTCCCCGCCGGTCTCGACCCGGTGGCGATGGCCTCGGCGAGCGACAACTGGTCGCTGGCCTGGCGCCTGGTGGCCCCGCACCTGAGGAACCGGCCGGGCGCGCGGGTCCTGGTGGTGGCCCGGGGCAGCATCGGTCTGTACGTCGCCGACATCGCCCGCGCGCTGGGCGCGTCCACCGTCCTCCACGTCGACCCCGACCCCGGACACCGGGAGCTCGCCCGGGAGTTCGGCGCCGCCACGGCCGAGACCCTCGACCCGCCCGTCCACCACGGCTTCGACATCGCGGTGGAGGCGACGGGCCGGGTCGACCAACTGGCCCTGGCGCTGCGGTCGCTGGCGCCGGAGGGCGTCTGCGAGTCGGCCGGCAACCACTTCCGCCCCGGCGAACTCCCCCTCCTCGACATGTACCTCACCGGTGTGACCCTCCGCATCGCCCGCGACAACGTCCGCGCCCACATCCCCGACGCCCTCGCCCTGGCCCGTTCCGGCAAGGTCGATCCGGCCCGCGTCGTCTCCCACGTCCTCGACTGGGAACAGCTCCCCGAGGCCCTGCCGGAGAAGCACCTCAAGCCGGTCTTCGTGCGGGGTGAAGGCGGCGCGGGCGAGGGCTGACCCCGGCCCCGGGCGATCAGGAAGTCAGTCTGAACCGGATCCGGCTCCGGTGAACATGGCGATCAGGCCGTGCGGGGAGTCGTCGCCGAACATGTGCTCGTGGAGGTCGGCGGCGTCGGCGGCCTCCGCGGCGCTGCGCGGGAACATGGCCTGCTCGTACGCGGCGAGCGCGGCCTCGGTGTCGTCGGAGTGCGCGGCGAGCGCCTTGCCGAGTTCGGCGCCGTCGTACATCGCCAGGTTGGCGCCTTCGCCGTTCGGGATCATGAGGTGGGCCGCGTCGCCGAGCAGGGTCACCCCCGGCACCCGGTCCCATCGGTGCCCGGCGGGCAGGGTGTGCAGGGGGCGCAGCACCGGAGTGGTGTCGGCGTCGGTGATCAGCGCGGTGAGCTCGGGAGCCCAGCCGGCGAACTCGCCCGCGATCCGCGCGGCGACCGCCGCAGCCCCGGCGGGATCGAAGGGCTCGGCGGGACCGGTGAAGCCGGCGTCGGCGAACCACTCCTGCGACCGGCGCAGCGCCACGTAGGTGTGGAGGGTCCCGCCGGCCTCCCGGTGGGCCTGGATCCCCCTGCCCGGCGCGAGCGCGAACATCGCCCCGCCGCCGACCGCCTTCGCGGCGGCCGGGTGCCGGGTGTCCGCGTCGAACAGGTAGGTCTCGACGAACGAGGTGCCGGTGTACTCCGGTACGGCCGCGGACAGCAGCGGCCGCACCCGTGACCAGGCGCCGTCCGCACCGACCAGCAGGCTCGTGGTGACGGCGGTCCCGTCGGCGAACGTCACCTCGTGGCGGCCCTCGCCGAGGGCGCGGACGGCGCCGGCCTTGTGGCCCCACCGGACGGTGCCGGCCGGAAGTGATTCGAGCAGGATCCGGCGCAGCTCGCCGCGCAGCACCTCGGGTCGGCCGCCCGTGCCGTCGTCGGCCTCCTCGAACAGAACGGTGCCGTCGGCGGCGAGGGCCCGGGTCGCCTCGCGCCCTTCCAGGATGAGGTCGCGGAACTCCTCGTACAGGCCTGCCTCCCGGAGCGCCGGCTGGCCGTTGTGCTCGTGGATGTCGAGCATCCCGCCCTGTGCGCGTGCCGTCGGGGAGGCGTCCGCCTCGTAGACGGTGGCCGGGATGCCGTGGACATGCAGGACGCGGGCGAGCGTGAGGCCACCGAGTCCGGCTCCGATGATCGTGACAGGCGTGCGCATGGGACTCCTCAAGGAGTGGCGGGGCCGGTCCTTCGAGACCGGCACTCTGGAACGACATTCCAGTCTGGAATGCCGCTCCATGTTGGAACGACGCTCCAGTCATGTCAAGATGGCGCCATGGCAACGCGGACACGCCGGTCACAACGGCGCACAGAGGCGCTCTCCCGCGAGCGCATCGTCGAGGCCGCCGTCGAGCTGCTCGACATGGCCGGCGAGAGCGGGCTGACGTTCCGGGCACTGACCGAACGCCTCGCCACCGGGCCCGGGGCGATCTACTGGCACGTGGCGAACAAGGAAGAGCTGCTCGGCGCGGCCACGGACGCGGTCGTCGCCGCCGCCGTGGCCATCGAACCCACCACCCCGGCCGTCCCCGCCACCACGACCACCCCGTCCGCCGGAACCACCGGGACCACCGGGTCCGCCGCCGAAGCCCCGCTGTCGCCGTCGCTGTCGCCGTCGCTGTCGCCGTCGCTGTCGCCGCCGTCGCCGTCCGCGGAGCCCAGGAGCCCGGCCTCGCCGCAGGCCGGGATCCGGGTCGTGGCGCTCAGGCTGTTCGACGCGATCGTGCGGCATCCGTGGCTCGCGACGCAGCTCGCCGCACAGCTCTCCCGCAGCCCCTGGGGGACGGTGACGCCGCGGATCTTCGAGAGCATCGGCCGTCGGGTGCGCGCCCTCGACGTGCCCGAGAGCAGCTGGTTCACGGTGACCTCCGCCCTGGTGCACTACATCCTCGGCGCCGCCGGCCAGAACGCCGTGAACAGCGCGAGCGCCCGCGCGCTCGCACCCGGCGTGGACCGCGCCGAGTTCCTGGACACCGTGTCGACGGCGTGGGAGGAACTCGACCCCGACGAGTACCCGTTCACCCGGGCCGTCGCGGAGCAGATACGCGGGCACGACGACCGCGAGCAGTTCCTCGCCGGCGTCGATCTCGTCCTCGCCGGCATCACCGCCACCCACCCCCACCGGCAGGACCACCCGCACCATCCGGACCACCCGGACCACCCGGACCCCGCCCGCGGCCAGGAATAGCCGCCGGCCGGGGCACCGTTGCCGTGACCATGACGACGAACGCGCCACGGCCCGAGATCCTGCGCTACACCGCCTTCTCCGGCTCCCCCGACGGCGGCAACCCCGCCGGCGTCGTACTCGACGCCACCGGTCTGGACGACGGCGACATGCTCGCCATCGCCGCCGAGCTCGGCTACTCCGAGTCCGCGTTCCTCACCGCGCCCCCGGCGGGTCTCGGCGGCCAGGCCGGACGGGCGTACACCATCCGGTACTTCAGCCCCAAGGCCGAGGTGCCGTTCTGCGGACACGCCACCATCGCGACCGCCGTCGCGCTCGCCGAGCGGACCGGCCCCGGGGAGCTGGTCTTCGCCACCCGCGCGGGCACGGTGCCGGTGGCGGTGACCGAGGAGGGCGGGGCGGTCCGGGCGACGCTCACCAGCGTCGAGCCGCACACCGGGGAGATCGCCGACGCGGACCTCGCGGAGGCGCTGGCCGCGCTCGACTGGCCGGCCGCCGATCTCGACCCGGCCTTCCCGCCCCGCATCGCCTTCGCCGGCGCCCGCCATCTCGTGCTCGCGGCGGCGACCCGCGCCCGCCTCGCGGATCTCGCGTACGACTTCGCGCGCCTCGAAGCGCTGATGCACCGCCTCGACCTGACCACGGTCCAGCTGGTGTGGCGGGAGTCGGCCACCGTCTTCCACGTCCGTGACCCGTTCCCGGTCGGCGGTGTCGTCGAGGACCCGGCGACCGGAGCCGCGGCCGCCGCGTTCGGCGCGTACGCCCGTGAGCTCGGCCTGGTCCCCGAGGACGCCGTCCTCACCCTGCACCAGGGCGAGGACCTGGGCCGCCCCGGCGAACTCACGGTGACCCTGCGCGCGGGCGACCCACGCGTCCACGTCGGCGGCACCGGAGCGCGCATCGCGTGAACCACCGGCCCTCGCCCGGCGGTGCCACGGACATTCCGTGGCACCGCCGGTGCCGGGCGCAGACTCACCCCATGACGGAGCCGACGGGGCGATGGACGTCGGCCGGTTCGCCCGTCTCCTCGGACCGCCCGGCCTCGGCCTGCGCCTGGCGGGGCTCTCCGACGCACGCGAATGCCCCTACTGCACCCGCGGCCTGGAGCGGGCCGGCGCAGCGCGGCACGGCGTCTTCGTCTGCGCGGCCGACCTGGAGGACGAGCTGATCCGCGCCCTCGGACCGGCCCGGGTCGCCGAACTCGCCCGCACCGAGGGCGACGAGCGCGCCCTGCGCGCCTTCCTGAACCAGCCCGCCCAGCGTGGCCGCGCCGCGCAGCAGCAGGTGCGCCGCTTCCTCGGTACGACATCCGGCCGCAAGATCCACTACGGCCGGGTCCTCGTCGAGGCCCTGGACCCCGACCACGCACCAGCACCGCTGGACGCCCTGCTCACGGCGCTCTGAGCCCCTCGGCCCACGCGCCCTTCAGGTGCGGCGCCTCCGGGTCGGTGCCGTCGGCGTGCAGCACCTGGAGCGCCACATGGTCGGCGCCCGCGTCCAGGTGGGTCCGGGCACCCTCCGCCACCCGGGCCGTGTCACCGTGCACGATCAGCGCGTCGAAGAGGCGGTCGCCGCCGCCGTCCGCGAAGTCGGAGTCGTCGACGCCCAGGTGGAGGTGGCCGACGTGGTTGGTAAGGCCCAGGTGGAAGCCGAGGGTGGCGTACCCGATGGCGCGTGGCCGGGCGGGGTCCGTCTCCAGGACCACCTTCTGTTCGGGGGCGAGGAGCGGACCGGCGCCGAGGAGGTCGGGGGCCCGGCGGGTGTGCTCGGGGGTGACGAGGCAGGGGTGCGCGGCCGCCGTGCGGCCGCCGGCCAGGCGCCCTGCCGAAGCGTCCGCGACCACGACTGTCGATCACACTCATGAACTGGTTTTACATACATGACTATTGACGCGCTCACGCCACCCTCCTAGCTTCGCAGAGAAAGCGCTTTCCGCAATGTCCCGCATGGAGACGAACGGAGACGAACAATGCACGTGAGGCCAGTCATCGCGGCCGTCGGCCTGCTCGCCGGCACGCTCGTCGCACTGTCCGGCGGCCCCGCCCAGGCCGCGTCCACGGTGCTGTACGTGTCGCCGAGCGGCACCGACAGCGCGGCCGGCACCCAGTCGGCGCCGACCACGCTCACCTCGGCGATCAGCCGTATCGCCGCGGGCGGCACGATCTACCTGCGCGGCGGGACGTACAACTACTCGTCCACCGTGACCATCCCGGCCGGCGCCAACGGCACCTCCGGCGCGCTCACCACCCTCTCCGCCTACCCCGGCGAGAGCCCGGTCCTGAACTTCTCGGCGCAGAGCGAGAGTTCGTCGAACCGGGGGATCCAGCTCTATGCCAACTACTGGCATCTGTACGGCCTCACGGTCGAGCACGCCGGGGACAACGGCATCTACGTCGGCGGCAGCAACAACGTCGTCGAGCGTGCCGTGACCGCGTACAACCGCGACACGGGGCTGCAGCTCGGCCGGATCTCCTCCAGCACGTCCAGCAGCGCATGGCCCTCGAACAACCTGATCGTCAGCTCCGAGTCGCACGACAACGCCGACAGCGACGGCGAGGACGCGGACGGGTTCGCGGCCAAGCTGACCACCGGCACCGGGAACGTCTTCCGGTACGACGTCTCGCACAACAACATCGACGACGGCTGGGACCTGTACACCAAGACCGACACCGGCGCGATCGGCCCGGTCACCATCGAGTACTCGCTCTCCTACGGCAACGGCACGCTGAGCGACGGCAGCCAGAGCGGGGACGGCGACCGCAACGGCTACAAGCTCGGCGGCGACGACATCGCCGTCAACCACGTCGTCCGGCACGACATCGCCTACGGCAACGGGCACCACGGGTTCACCTACAACAGCAACCCCGGCACGATGACCGTCTCGAACAACGTGGGCATCGACAACGCCGAGCGCAACTTCTCCTTCGACACGGGGACTTCGGTGTTCCGGACCAACACCTCGTGCCGGTTCGCCGTCAGCGGCTCCAACGACAAGACGGTCGGCGACGCCGACAGCTCCAACCAGTTCTGGACGGGTACCAACGGCTCCCGGTGCTCCTCCTACTCGGGCGCCCTCGGCTGGTCCTTCGCCTCGTCGGGCAAGCTGAACGTCACCTTCGGCGGAACGGTCGTGAACCCCTGATCCGGTCCCGCGGATGACTCGGCCCGGGTGTCCACAGGGTGTGGACGCCCGGGCCGAGCGGGTCGTGGGCGGGGCTCAGTTGCGTACCGTCAGGTACAGCCAGCCGCCCCAGGTGTCCGCGTTGCTCGTGTCCTTGGAGCTGTGGACGTACTCCGTCCGCACCCGGAACCGCTGGTTCACCGCGTGGGTGAGGACCAGGTGGGTCACGCCGGTGCTGCCGGGGGCCATGGAGAAGCACGAGGACGTGCCGATGGTGTGCCAGGCGCCGCTGTAGTACTCCTGGGCCTGGAACTTCATGCACTGCCCGGACTTGTCCGGGGTCACCGTGCCGACCACCTGCGGCTGCACGGTGTGGTGGTAGACGCGGTAGGTGACCCCGTTGTAGGTGGTGCTGGTGTAGTAACTCCCCAGCTTCTCCGCGATCTTCACCTGGGCGGCGGCGGAGTGGGTGGCCGTCGCGGGGGCGTAGCGGTAGTCGCCCGCGAAGGACGCCGTGAAGGTCGTGTTGTGCGTGAGCTTGTACGTCGCCTTCAGGTTGCCCTTGCTGTCGACCGTGCCGGTCTTCAGGAGCGTCTTCTTGCCGCCGACGGGCGTGGCGTAGACCGAGACCGTGCGGCCGTTGTAGGTCGTGCCGAGGTGGGCCGTGACGGTCGCCGTGCCGTCGTACGCGTAGGTGGCCTTGTCGGTGGTGACGGTCACCGTCGACTTGGCGCGGGACACCTGGACGATCGCCGAGGCGGTGGCCGCCTGGTGGGCCGCGTCGCCCGGGTAGCTCACGGTGTAGGTGTTGGCGCCGCCGATGGCCGGGGTGTCCTTGACCGTGACCGTGCCGTCGGCGGCGACCGGCGCGGTCCAGGTCGCCGGGGTGGTGGTGTGGGCGGCGTCGGTGCGGGTGACGGTGACCGTCTCGCCGGCCGGGTAGGGCGCGTCGCCGAGGGTGCCGGTGAAGGAGAGGGCGGCGGCGCGGGTGGCGGCGGCGGGGGCCTTCAGGGTGAGGGCCGGGGCGTAGGGGGAGACCTGGATGCTCGCGTCGCTGGTGGTCGGCGCGTGGGTGGCGTCGCCCGCGAAGGAGAGGTGGTAGGTGAAGCGTCCGGCGGCCCCCGGGTCGTCGGTCACCGTGAACTCGGTGGTGTCCGGGTCGACGGTCACCGACGGGAGCTGGACGGTCTCCTGGGTGTCCTCGTTCGTGCGGGTGACGTCGACCTCGGTGCCCTCCTTCAGGCTGCCGAGGCGCAGTTCGGTCGTGAGCGTGTCCTTGAGGACGACCGAGTGCGGGGTGGCGGAGTCGATCTCCGGGAACGCGATGTCCGTGGACAGCCGGGCCACGTAGAGCGTCAGGGTGGCGGTGGTGGGGCGGTGGGTGGCGTCACCGGCGTACGACACCTGGTACGTGTACGTCCCCGCGTCCGGCCGGGTGTCGCTGATGCTGAACGTGCCGTCGGCGCCGACCGTGGCGTCTGGCAGGGCCGCGCCGTCGCGGGTGACCTGCAGGGCGGCACCGGCCGGGAGGAAGCCCCTGGTGGCGAGGGCGCCCGTGACGGTGAACTGCTCGGTGGGGGCCGCGTACCGCGGCGGGTTCAGGGTGAGGGTGGTGTCGCTGAGCTTCGCGGAGCCGAGCACGTCGAGGGTGTAGGCCCCGGAGGAGTCCCGGGTGACGGCGTAGAGGGTGGTGCCGTCGCCGCCCCAGGTCAGGCCGTCGGGGGCGACGGTGGTGCCGGAGGGGAAGGTGACGTGGTTCTCCGCCAGCTTGGAACCGGCGTAGAGGTACAGGCCCGCGGTACTGGCAGAGGCGATCGTGCCGTCGGTGTCGAGCGCGAGCGAGGCCGGGCCCACGGCGCCGGTGTAGTACGGGGCGGGTTCGGCGCTCAGCAGGTCCGAGGTGCGGTAGACCTCCAGGGCGGCCTGCTGGGTGGCGGCGAGCAGGACCCTGGCACCGTCGGCGGTGACCCGGAACCCGGTCGCGGTGCCGCCGCCGACGTCCGTGTCGGCCACGGCGGTCGCGGTGCCCGAGGAGACGTCGAAGGTCGCCACATGGCTGAGGCTCTGCAGCGGCTCCTCGGCCGCGAGCACCCCGCCGCCGGCCGCGAGCAGCGGCGGGACCGACCAGTGGGACAGCGAGGGCGTGGCCACCGTGCCGGACGCGTCGACCGAGCCGATCGCACCCTTGCCGTCGGCCGTCTCGTAGCCGTACCAGACCTTGCCGCCCGCCACGGCGACGGAGACGGGCGCGCTGCCGGAGCCGGTCGCGTAGCGGGCGGACTCGGTCAGGGTCGCGGTGTCGATGGCGGCGACCGCGTCGCCGTCGGCGAGGGCCGCGTAGAGGGTCGAGCCGTCGGCGGAGAGCGCGAGGCCATTGGCACCCTGCTCGTCCGTGAGGGTGGTGACCGGGGTGCCGGACAGGTCGGTCACCAGGATGCCGTTCGAACCGGCGCCCTGGCTGAAGAAGAGGTGCTGGTGGGCGGTGTCGGCCACCATGTGCGCGTAGTGCGACAGCGGCAGTGACGCCGTGCTGTCGGCCCGGGCGGCGGGGCCGGCGAGGCCGACGGTGGCGGTGGTCAGCCCGGCGACGACGGATATCGCCGCCGAGAGCGAGACCTGCTTGAGGCGCATGAAGCTCCGGGAACGGGGTGGTCAGTGTGTGAGGTGGCTGTGCGGACCATAACCGGGCCCGGCGGCCGGATCGTTGTCCGAAAACCTGATCTTCACCATGATCCGGCAAAGACTCGGCCCGGCGGGTCCCGCCGGCCGGCCGGGGCCGCCCCGGCGCGTGCCCCGACGACGGCCACCGCGCCGGGAGGTCAGTGGCGTGGGCCGCCGAACCTGGCGAAGGTGTGGCTGAAGTACCAGGGGTCCTGGGCGATTCCGGAGCAGGCGTTGGCGCCGCCGGTGCCGACGCAGTCGCCGTTGTCGCGCTGGAGGGCCCAGAAGGAGAGGGTGTCGATGCCCTGGGCGGCGGCCCAGCGCTCGACCGTCGCGGCGTTCTGGGTGGTGAACGTCTCCGCGGGCCCGAAGTCGTCGATGCCGGGCATCTCGGTGACGCCGACCATGCCCCACAGCTCCTTGGCGCTCTTGTGCGGGTAGAGGGCGTGCAGTTGGGCGTGCAGACCGTCGGCCGCGGTCTCGGTGTCGGCGGCCATGTCGTGGGCGGCGCCGTCGTAGTAGTCGAAGGTCATGATGTTGACGACGTCCACGCGCGCGTGGTCGGCGACGGCGTTCTGGAGGACGGCCAGTGCGTTGTCCTCCAGGCCCTTGGTGGTGGTCGGCAGGGTGTAGGAGAACTGGAGGGGGCGGCCGGTGCGTTCGGCCCAGCGCTCGGCCTTGGCGATCGCCTTGTTGCGGCGGTCGATTCCGGCCGTGTTGGCCAGGGAGTCCGCCTCGACGTCGAGGTCGATGCGGCTGATGCCGTACGTCGTGACGAGCTTCTCGTAGACCCCGGCGATGGCGTCCACGTCGGTGCAGCTGTCGGCGAGTTCGGTGCCGGTGGTGTCGGCGCTGTAGCCGCCGAAGGAGGGTATGGCGTTGCCGCCACGGGCCTGGAGGGCGGCGATGTCGGCGCCGAAGGTGCCCGGGGCGACGGGCTGGGTGGCGTCGCCGTTCCAGTCGGCCGTGCAGGAGCCCGCGGTGGGTGTCTGGAGGAAGGCCAGGGTGAGGTACCTGTTGCCGGACTCGGCGGCGAGCGCGGCGGGGCTCTCACCGGTCCAGGCCTCGAAGTAGGGCGCCGCGACATGGGCGGGCATGGGCTTCACATGGTGCGAGGCGGCGTGTGGTTCGGCGTGCGCGGCGCCTGCCCCGAGGGCGACGAGCGCGGCGGACAGGGCGGTTGCGGGCAGGGCGTGCAGGGCACGAGTGCGTCTCATGGACGCCCATATTTGGACTAGACCAATTAACTGTCAAGGTTCTTTACAACCACCAGACCCTTTTGTTCGATGCGCCATCAGAAGGCGGCTCCATCCAGTCAGTTCCAGCCAAGAATTTTCATGCGAAGATTTGAACTGACCATAAGAGAGTCATTAGGGTCTGTTGCCCGAACCCCTGCTCGGAAGGAGCTCGCCTCCGTGGCGTCCCATCGTCGTGCCAAGCAGCCGGGCCGTGCCCGTGTCACCGTGCTCACCTCCGCCGCCGCTGCCGCCGTGGCACTCAGTTCCCAGGCAGCCAACGCCGCGCCCAGCGAGAAGCCGAGCAAGGACGAGGTCAAGTCCCGGGTCGACAAGCTGTACGAGCAGGCCGAACAGGCCACCGAGAAGTTCAACGGGGCCAAGGAGAAGCAGGAGAAGCTCCAGAAGCAGATCTCCGCGCTGCAGGACTCCGTCGCACGCGGACAGGACGAGCTGAACGAACTCCGGGACGGCATCGGCTCCATGGCCACCGCCCAGTACCGCAGCGGCGGCCTCGACCCCTCCCTCCAGCTGTTCCTCTCCTCCGACCCGGACAGCTACCTGGACAAGGCCGCCACGCTCGACCAGCTCAGCGGCCAGCAGGTCGAGACGCTGAAGAAGATCCAGGCCAAACAGCGCGAACTGGCGCAGGAGCGGGCGGAGGCCACCGGCAAGCTCAAGGACCTGGCCGCCACCCGCACCGAACTCGGCGCGAAGAAGAAGGAAGTCCAGGCCAGGCTGGCCGAGGCGCAGAAGCTGCTCAACAGCCTCACCGCCGCCGAGAAGGCCGCCCTCACCGCCGAACAGGACCGCGCCAGCCGCTCGTCCAGCGCCCGCGTGGACCTCGGCAACGACACCTCCGCGACCGGCAGGGCCGCCGCCGCCTTCGCCGCCGCCAAGACCAGGCTCGGCACCCCGTACGTCTACGGCGCCACCGGCCCGTCCTCCTTCGACTGCTCGGGCCTGACCTCCTGGGCCTACGCGCAGGCCGGCGTCTCCATACCCCGTACCTCCGAGTCCCAGTCGACGATCGGCACCAGGATCTACTCGACCTCGGACCTCCAGGTCGGCGACCTGGTCTTCTTCTTCAACGACCTGCACCACGTGGGCCTGTACGCGGGCAACGGCCAGATCCTGCACGCCCCGCGCACCGGCACCGTCGTCCGCTACGAGTCGATGAGCACCATCGGCGGGCCGTTCATGTTCGGCGTCCGCGTCTGACCTGCCCGTCCGCAGCGCCCCGTAAGGGGCGCGGGGAACTGCGCGATCAGCCACGACGAGGCGTCGGGCCGCTGACGGCGTCTCGCGGCACTCCAGGTCGTGCCACCGTCCGGTGGGTGTCGGAGCGTGGCCCGCTGCGAGTCCTTCGTGGCTTGTCGCGCAGTTCCCCGCGCCCCTAAAGACCTGCTCAGTCCTCTGTTTCCGGGCGGCCCGCCGTCGCCCAGTGGGTGTGGAAGGTGCCGGGGCGGTCGATGCGGGCGTAGGTGTGGGCGCCGAAGTAGTCGCGCTGGCCCTGGAGGAGGGCCGCCGGGAGTCGGTCGGCGCGGAGCGTGTCGTAGTGGGCGAGGGCCGCCGAGAACGCGGGGACGGGAATGCCCCGGCGGGCCGCGGACGCGACGGTCTCCCGCCACGGCACCTGCGCGTCCGCGATCTCCTTCGCGAACTCCTCCTGGGCGAGCAGGCTGACGAGGTCCGGGTCGGCCCGGTAGGCCGCGCGGATGCGGTCCAGGAAGGACGCGCGGATGATGCAGCCGCCCCGCCAGATCCGCGCCACCGCGCCGAGGTCGATCTTCCAGCCGTACTCGGCGGCCGCGTCCTGGATCATCGTCCAGCCCTGGTCGTAGGCGATGACCTTCGAGGCGTACAGGGCGTGTTCGACGCGGGAGGCGAAGCGGTCGGCCTCGGTGGCGCTGAGTGGTGGGGTCGTGCCGCCGGGCAGACCGGCGTAGGCGGCGCGCAGCGCGCCGCGGCCGGAGGCGGCACGGGCGAACGTCGCCTGGGCGATCGCGGTGACCGGCGAGGCCAGGTCCAGCGCGGTCTGCACGGTCCAGCGGCCGGTGCCCTTCTGCCCGGCCGCGTCGGTGACGATGTCGACGAAGGGCGCGCCGGTGTCGGCGTCGACGTGCGAGAGCACCTCCGCCGTGATCTCGATGAGGTAGGAGCCGAGGCGGCCGCCGTTCCACTCCCGGAAGACGCCGGCTATCTCGGCCGGGCCGTACCCGCCGACCTGGCGCAGCAGGTCGTAGGCCTCCGCGATGAGCTGCATGTCGGCGTACTCGATGCCGTTGTGGACCATCTTCACGAAGTGCCCGGCGCCGTCCGCGCCGACGTGCGTGGCGCACGGCTCGCCGCCCACCTTCGCGCTGATGTCCTCGAACATCGGCCCGAGCACGGCGTACGACTCCGCGGACCCGCCCGGCATGACGGACGGCCCGTGGAGCGCGCCCTCCTCGCCGCCGGAGACGCCCACCCCGACGAAGTGCAGGCCCTTCTCACGCAGGGCGGCCTCGCGGCGGCGGGTGTCGGCGAAGTGGGCGTTGCCGCCGTCGATGACGATGTCACCGGGTTCGAGGAGCGGCACGAACTCGTCGATGACGGCGTCGGTGGCGGCGCCCGCCTGGACCATGATCATGAGCCGGCGGGGGCGTTCCAGGGCGGCGACGAAATCGGCGGCGGTCTCGGCGCCGACGAAGTCACCCTCGCTGCCGTACTCCTCGATCAGCGCGCGGGTGCGTGCGGGGGTGCGGTTGTGGACGGCGACCGGGTAGCCGTGCCGGGCGAAGTTCCGGGCCAGGTTGCGGCCCATCACGCCCAGGCCGGTCACGCCGATGGCTGCGGATGCGTTCACGGGAGGACTCCGTTCTGCGGACGCGTGCTGTGCCCGGAGGTACGGGCGGACCGCGGCCGGGCGTTCAGTTCCAGGACGATCACCTGGGGGATGCGGTGAGGACCAGGCGCCGGCCGGGCTCGGCGGGGGCGGTCCAGGCCGCCTCGACGTCGGCGAGCGGCACCGGCCACGCGTCGGCGGTGAGGGTGCCCCGGGTCAGTTCGGCCATCAGGGACGGCAGTTCGGCGACGATGCCGCGGGCGGTGACCGAGCCCTGGCCGCTGCCCATGAGCCGCAGGTCGGCCGCGCGCAGCACGGCGGAGGGAAGGGTGATCTCCAGGCCTGCCATGGAGCCGATCTGGATCCAAGCCAGCGGGGCGCTGCGGTCGGTGCGGCGGGTGAGGACGGCCGGGAGGGCCCGCTCGGTGGGCGTGCCCCAGGTGTAGTCGAGGACGACGTCGACGTCCGCGGCGGCCTCCCCGAGCCGGGCGTCGGCCTTCTCCGGCTCACCGGCCAGGGAGACCACGTCGGTGGCGCCGAGGCCGCCGAGCAGCTCCAGGCGCTCGGGGTCGCGGCCGGCGGCCACGATCCGGCCGGCGCCGAGGTGCCGGGCGATCTGTACGGCCATCCGTCCGGCGTTGCCGGTGGCGCCGAGGACGAGGACGCTCTGGCCGGGCTGGAAGGTGATCCGGCGGCGCAGCGCCACCCATGAGGACATGGCCGGGTTCATGGCCGCGGCGATGGTCACCGGGTCGGCGCCCTCGGGCAGCGGGACGGCCCGGCGCGGGTCGGCGACCGTCCGCTCGGCCATGGTGCCGGGGTCCCCGTCGCCGGCCACGAAGTACACGATCCGCCCGTCGGGCAGCCGGCCCACCCCGTCGACGCCGGGGATCAGGGGAAGGCGGCCGTCGCTGGTGTAGTGCGTGCCGTCGGCACCGGAGCGGACCCGCGGGTGCAGACCGACGGCGATCATCTCCACCGGCAGCCTGCCCTCGCCCGGCTCGGGGGCGGCGAACTCCTCGAAACGCGGCGGGCGGTCGAACGAACGGACCACAGCAGCATGCATGACGTCTCCTTAGTTCGTGGCACCAATTAAATTAGTTGGTGCCACGTACCAAGTCAAGTAGTTGGGGGCGCGTACTAAAGCCGTAGGATGGGGTCATGCAGAACAAACCGGCGACCGCCGCCGAGACATCGCACACCGCGCCCGCGCCGCGGACGGACCAGGCCGTCGAGGACCTGGGACTCGTGGACAGCCTCGCCCAGTTGTCGTTCCTGGTGCAGGGCGCGCTCGGGAAGGTCGCGGCGGAACACGGGCTGTCGGTCGTCCAGTTGCGGCTGCTCGGCGTACTGCGCGACCGGACGCCCGGCATGCAGGAGCTCGCCCACCACCTCGGCCTGGACAAGTCCAGCATGACCGGCCTCGTCGACCGCGCCGAGCGCCGGGTCCTGGTCCGCCGCACCCCCTCACCGCACGACCGGCGCAGCTTCCTGGTGTCGATCACCCCGCAGGGACAGCAGCTGGCCCGGGAGTGCGAGGCACTCGCCGACCGGCAGATCCGGGACCTCACGGCCCACCTCACCGAGAGCCAGCGCGCCCGTCTCTCGCAGCTCGCGAGCGCACTGGTCGGCCACCACGCCCCGCTCTGAGCCGGGCCGATCATCCGAACAGGCGAAAGTCGCGGCGCCGGGCGCGTGGGGCCGCCTCCCGGCGAGCCGGTCGTCAGAGGATCCGAAGATGCGAACGGATGATCTACGGCTCCTCACCGCCGCGCTGGTGCTCCTCCTGACCGGCGCGTTCCTCACCACGCCCGCCAAGGCCGACGAGCGCCCGGCCCACTGCGCCTTCGGCCCGCACAGCAGCCGGCCCACCGCCGCGCACAAGAACGGCGCCCCTCACAAGAACGGCACCGCCCGGAAGGACGGCCCCGAGCGCGCCCACGGCAGCCGTCGCACCGGTCACACCGATCGCACCGCCCACTGGACGGCGCCCACCGTCCGCTACCGGCTCTCGGCCCGTTACGCCGCCAGGGGCCGCCTCTGGAGACACCGGCACACCGGCCAGGACTTCGCCGTACACACCGGGACCCCCGTGTACGCCGTCGGCCCGGGCCGCGTCGTGGCCGCGACCTGCGGCGACGCCTTCGGCAACCAGGTCGTGTTACACCACCCCGACGGCTACTACACCCAGTACGCCCACCTGTCCGTCATCAACGTCCGCCGCGGCCAGCGGGTCTCGGCGGGCCAGCGGATCGGCGCGGCAGGCGCCACCGGCAACGCGGACGGCCCCCACCTCCACTTCGAGGTCCGCACCACCCGGCACCTGGGCTCCGAGGTACCGCCGCTGCCGTGGCTGCGGCACCACGGCGTGAGCGTGCCAGGAACGCCGACCCCGGCACACCACCACCCGGCCGCGAGCGCCTCGCCCACCCCGACCGCCTCGGCCACCCCCACCAGGAGCGCGGCGCCGCCGACGGACAGACCGACATCCACACCGTCGCCGAGACCCGTCAAACCGGCCGCCCACGCGAGGCCGCACGCGACCCCGGTGCCGGCCGGCACCCCGGCACCGGTCCGGGCCCCGGCGAGACAGTGGGTCCCGACCGGAATGTGGGATCCGACGACAGTGTGGGACCTGTCGGCACGGTGACACGGCCGGCCCGGTCGTATCACGACAGCAGCGCACAGGGTCACGGTATGAACACATAGCGTGGCCACGGTGCGCGGAACGGCCAGACTGCCTCCCATGGCACGTCTGAGGTTCCTGTGGGTCGCCGCGCTGGCCGCCCTGCTGCTGCTGCCCGTCTCACGACCGGAGACCCCACGGCCCGCCGTGCCCGGGCCGTTCGGGGCGTACGTCGGGTACGGCGCGGACGGGGTACGGCGGGTGGCGGCGCTCGGGAGCTGGCTGCGGGACCAGCCCCGGGTCGGGCACACCTACCTGCCCGGCGACGTGTGGCGGAACATCGAGGGCGCCCCGGACTTCGTACGGCTGTGGGCCCGTTGGCGGCGGGCCGAACCCGGCCGGCTCCTCGTCCTCAACGTGCCGATGCTGGAACACACCGAGGCGCACGTCCCGGACGCCGAGGTGCGCCGCCGACTCCGCCTCGGGGCGGCCGGCTCGTACGACGTCCACTTCCGCGCCCTGGCCCGCCGGCTGGTCGCGGTCGGCGCGCCGGACACGGTCGTCGTGCTCGGCTGGGAGATGAACGGCGACACGTACACCCATCGCTGCGGACCGGACCCGGCCTCCTGGCGGGCGTACTGGCGGCGGATCGTGACGGCCATGCGGTCGGTGCCGGGGGCCCGGTTCCGGTTCGACTTCGCGCCCAACCGGGGCCGGGACGCCATCCCCTGGACCGCGTGCTATCCGGGGGACGACGTCGTGGACGTGCTGGGGATGGACGCGTACGACGCCCCGCGGGGGATGTCCTTCCAGGAGCAGGTCACCGAGCCGTACGGGCTGCGGGCCCAGGTCGACTTCGCCCGGGCCCACGGCAAACCGGTCTCCTACCCCGAGTGGGGGCTGTACGAGAACGGCGACGATCCGGCGTATCTGCGGGGCATGCTGGACTGGTTCGCGGACAGCCGCCCGCTGTACCAGACGATCACCGACTACTGCCCGCACGGTGTGTGGCGATGCCGCGGCAACCCCAGGTCCACGGCCGTGTACCGGTCCCTGATGAGGAACTGAGCGCCCCGCCGGAAGCGCCGCGACATGCCGGCTGCCGGCCGCGGCGCCGTCGTGGCCGGTCGCGCCCGCACCGCGGACTTCACCGGACCCGCTTGGCCGGCCTCCGCCGTCACTAGGAGTTCGCGCTGGACGGGCCGAAGAACTCGATCTCGGCGATGGCCACCTGGGTGCGGCCCGACGTCTGGTACGACGAGTCGATCGTGAAGCGGACGGAGACGACGTCCGCCGCCCGGAAGTCGCGGGTCTGGCCGCCGGCCGACTGGTCGAGGGTCACTTCGCGGGTCACGGTCTTGCCGTCGGCGGTCTTGATGGTCGCCGTCATGCGGTGCGGCAGGGCCGACTTCGTCAGCTGGTCGTTGTGGGTCGACTCGCCGGACGTGATGACGACGTTCAGCAGGCGGGTCGGCTCGTCGAAGTGCGCCTCGACCCACTCGCCCTCGCCGCCCCCGGCGATGCCGGGGCCCCACCAGGTGTTGTTCAGCTTGTCGAAGAGCAGCTCCGGCTTGTGGCCCGCGTACGAGCGGGAGGCGCGGTAGCTGTCCGGGGAGACCTGGGCGCGTTTGGCGAAGTGGTCGCGGGTGGCGCTGATCGCCTTGGGCGTGTTGATCGCCAGGACCGTGACGGCGGTGAGGACGACGGCGGCGACGATCCAGGTGAGGACGCGGTCGAAGGTGCGGCGGAGGCGGGGGCGGTCGCCTGCCCAGGGGGTCTCTCTGCGGCGGAAGTCGAAGATGCGGCGCCACCAGGGGCGGTGGGCCGCGGCGGCGGTGCCGGGGTGGCCGGCCATGGGCATGGCGCAGCGGGTGCAGAAGTGGCGGTCGGGGCGGTTGGGGGTGGCGCACCAGGGGCAGGGGGTGCCGCCGTGGGCGCCGAGGTCCTCGCCGGGGGCGCGGACGGTGGCGGGGCGTTGGGGGGTGGGGCGGCCGGGGAGGACGGGAGCGACGGGTTGGGGGGCCGGGGTGGGGGTGGGCTCACTCACCGGGATGAGGAGGCGGCGGGCTCGGTCCTGATCGGAGGTGGGCGTGGGGGTGGGGGTGGGTGCGGTGCCGACGTCAGCGGCGATCTGCGGGTGGGGGGTGGGGAGGGGGGTGGTTTCGGCTGTGGGGGACGTGGCGGTGAGTGGGGGCTGGTCGCGCAGTTCCCCGCGCCCCTGGTGGGGCGCTGTCGTGGGCGGAGTTGACAGGTCGCCGTGGCCCGGACGGGGCGCTGTTGGGGCCGGAGTTGACAGGTCGCCGTGGCCCGGACGGGGCGCTGTTGGGGCCGGAGTTGACAGGTCGCCGTGGCCCTGGCGGGGCGCTGTTGTGGGCGGAGTTGACAGGTCGTCGTGGCTTGGGAGGGGCGCTGTTGTGGGCGGTGCTGTCGGGGCTGTCGCTGTCGTTGCCCGGGGGGCTCGTTCGGGGAGGCCGGTGCCGCCGTCTCGGCGGGTGAAGGCGTCCCAGCCGGGGGCGGTTGAGGGTGTCGGCTGTGCGGGCTCCTCGTTGGTGGCGGTCCAGCTCAGGACCGCGCCGCACGCGTCGCAGAAGGACTGGCCCGGGTCCGCGACCGTGCCGCACTCCGTGCAGTTCCGGTTGGTCGTCATCGCTGCGGGGTCCTCTCGGCGGACGCGGTCACCTGGACCGTGTAGGGCATGTGAGCGGGGCGGGCGACGGCCACGAGGTGTTCCAGGCGGACCTCGTCGGCCGGGGTGGGGGCGGGGAGCGTGAGGTGGACGTGCAGGCGGGGGCGGGGTTCGCCGGGGAACGGGCCCAGCGGGCGGGCGCTCCAGTCGGCGCCGCCGCTCTCCGTGATCTCCGGTGCCACGCCGAAGGCCAGGCGGACCGCCTCGGACAGGCCCCAGCGGGTGCCCCGGATGCGGTGCAGGTAGGCGGCCGCGGCCACGGCCGCGCGGAGCAGGGGCTCCGGTTCCGTGCCGTCGGTCTCGGCGCCGACCCAGGTGCCGAGCCACTCCGCGAAGTCCAGCGGGGCCAGGGCCGGGTCGAAGTAGCTGGGCAGGCAGTCGAGGACGTTCGGGATCGGGGCGATCACGTCGTCCAGGCCGGCGACGAAGCGCAGCGCCAGGTCGTCGTCGGCGAAGACCGCGGGAAGCATCGGGCCGATGGGGACGGAGGAACCGAGGCCGTCGATGGAACCTCTCAACGGACGCCTCCTGTCGGGTCGTTGACGGTCATTCGCCGATCACCCGGACCCGGTGGTCGAAGGAGAAGACCAGGGACGGGGCGTCCAGGTCGATACGGTCGGTCGGGTCGCCGCGCTTGCCGGTCAGCGGGTCGGCGGGGTGCAGGACGACCTCGTCGACGAGTTCGACGCCGGGGACGCGTTGCAGTACCGCGAAGACCTCACCGGACTGCACCGGGCGCCCGAACGGCCAGCCCTTGCCGTCCGCGCCGCCGGTCAGCGGGTCCAGGTGGCGGTAGAGGGCGTCGTGGGCCTGGCGGCGCACCCGGTCGACGTCCACACCACGGAAGGCGTGCACGGTGGCGACGACCGTGACGCCCTGGTAGAAGGGCGGCCCGACCGCCAACCGGGTGCCGATCAGCCGGCGTTCGTCCAGGTAGCGGGTGATGCGGTCCAGCAGCGCGTCGCCGGGGACGAGTTGCTCGAAGCGGAGCCGGCCGCCCGGGTCGGACACGGCCTGCGGCACCACCAGGACCCGTACCGCGTACGCCCCGTGCTCGCCCTCCTCGCCCTCCAGGCAGGTGATCCGGGCCGTCTCGGGAGCGGCGCGGCGGGCCAGCTCCTCGTAGTCGCGCAGGGTCACCGCCCGCTCCTGGGCGCGCAGCGTGATCGGGGCGCGGACCTTCGCCTCGGCGACCGTCTCGCCGTCCACTCCGCCGCGCGCTGCCTCCCGGTTGACGACCTCCGCCACGTACGGGATGGAGGAGCGCAGGATCTGTACGGCCCCCCGGGCCACGTTGCCGTCCCGGCCGCCGCCGGTGCGGTAGCGGCGGGCCCGGACGACCGCGCCCTTCGGGGCCACCGCGCCGTACTGGCGCAGGGAGCCGTCCGGTTCACGGACCGCGGGGCCGAAGGCGATCTCGCCGGTGGTCGCGTCGAGAGTGAGGTGCCGGTCGTACGGTCCCGAGGCCGCGAAGTGCGGGACGACCTGCCAGTCCACCCAGCCGCCGTCGCCGTCGTGCTCGGCGGTCTGCAGGAGCAGCGGCGGGGTGTCCCCGACGACGGGGGCGTGGGCGAGCCGCAGGCGCTGGCCGGGCAGGCCCGTCGACTCGCCGAGCGCCTCGTCCTCCACGGTCTCCGCGTGCACGGCGCCGGTGGTGCCGCCCACGGTGCAGGCCTCGGCGAACCGGACCGTCGGGGAGGTGGTGTAGAAGGGCTGGTCGGCGCGTGGTTCGGTGACCCGGCAGCGCAGCCAGCTCGCCTCCAGGCCGCCGTTGCGGGACAGCACGTGACCGCCGGGGACGTGCAGGACGACCTCACCGGGGCGGTTGAGGCCACCGGTGCCGTCCCGGTCGACCTCGCACTCCCGCCAGCCGTCCTCCGTCCACGCCTCCCACACCAGCGGCGGCTGCCGCGGGTCCACGCCGACACCGTCGACCCGGCTGTCCAGGTCCAGGGCGACCGCGCAGTGCGGGACGGCGGCGGAGAGACCGAGCAGCATGCAGTCACCGGGGTTCGGGGACTCCGTGAAGCACAACAGGTCCTTGCCCTCGGCGAGTTCATGGGTGAGGTCGACGACGGCCGAGCCCTGCTGCTGCCGCAGCAGGTGCCGCAGCTCGCTCGGCACGATGGTCAGTTCGCGCTCGGTCGCGAAGACGACCGCCTCCTGCGTCTCGGTACGGCGGGTCGCCACCTCCGTGCCGACCGGCACCGGGACCGGGTCCTCCTGGGCAGCCGACAGCCAGAACGTCACGTCCGTACGGGCCGCGGACGGCGGGAACAGCGTGATGCCGACCAGGTCCAGGAAGGCCAGGTGGTTCTTCTCCGGGACCCGGTTGAGGCGGTACACGATCTGGTCGGCCATGTGCGCGACCGTCTCCACCAGCGTGATGCCGGGGTCGGAGACGTTGTGGTCGGTCCACTCCGGGGCGCGTTGCTGGATGTAACGCTTGGCGTCGTCGACGAACTGCTGGAAGCGGCGGTCGTCGAGGTTCGGGGAGGGCAGGGCCATCGGGATCAGCGGTCGCTTTCGGAGGAGTCCGGGGAGGCGGGGGGCAGGTCCGGCTCGTCGTGGGAGGGGATGACGTAGAAGGGGAAGACCAGGCTGCGCGGGTTGTTGGTGCCGCGGATCGAGTAGCGGACGTCGATCATCAGCACGCTCGGGTCGGCGCCGGTGGAGACCTCGACGTCCTCGACCTCGATCCGCGGTTCCCAGCGGTCGAGGCTGGCGTACACCTCGTGCTGGATGCGGCCGGCGGTCTGCTCGTTGACCGGGGCGAAGACGAGGTCGTGGATGGCGCAGCCGAACTCCGGCCGCATCGGTCGCTCGCCGGGGGCCGTGGAGAGGATGAGGCGGATGGCCTCCTCCACCTCCTTCTCGCCGCTGACCAGGGCGATGCCGCCGGTGGGGCCGATGCGCAGCGGGAACGACCAGCCGGCGCCGACGAACTGCTCCGCCATCAGCCCCGCACCCGCCTCTCGGGGAAGCCCTGCCGCCCGCTCATGCCGGGATCACCATCACCGTCAGTCCGCCCATCATCAGGTTGCCCAGGACCGGCACCTCGGGGGCCTGGATGCCCACCGTGGTGAAGGAGCTGATCGCGACGGCGGCGTTGCCGCGCAGCGACAGCGCGGCGTTCGCCATCACGTTCACGGCGGCGGCGTTCACGGAGACCGCGCCCGCGGGGGACTTGATGTCGACGAGTTCCGCGCTCTGCAGGGACAGCGGCCCCCCGCTCCTGATGCTGAGCGCGCCCGCCGCCTTCAGGGACAGGTTGGCGCCGGCCTCGACCGACACCGACCTGCTGCCCTTGATGGAGACGCTGCCCTTGCTGTCCACGGTGATCTCGGTCTTCTGCCGGTCCAGGAAGACGGTGAGCTTGTCGTCGCCGCTGGCCAGCCGGACGCCCTGTTTGCGGCCCCGCTGGTCGAGCAGGTCCATCCGGTTGCCGACCCGGTCGGAGACGGTGTGCCGGGTGGCCCGGCCGCGCATGCCGTCGTGCAGCGGTACGTCCTTGACCCGGGTCGGCTTGTCCTTGCCGTTGTAGAGGCCGCCGATGACGTACGCGTGGTCCAGGGCGCCCCGGTCGAAGGCGACGAGCACCTCGTCACCGACGTCCATCGGGAAGACCCCGCCGCCGCGGACCCCGCCCCACTGCATGGTCCGGGTCCAGTCGCTGACGTAGGTGTCGTCCAGCCACGGGAACTTGAGCTTCACCCGCCCCTGCTGGAGCGGATCCTGCACGTCGGTGACGAGGGCCTGCGCCACGCTGAGCTGCCGGTCCCCGCCGGCGTCCCCGCCGCCGCCCGAGGCGACGCCGTAGAGCGACCGCCACTGGCGGCCGCTGACGGTCACCCAGGTCTCGTAGTGCTTGGCGTCGCCGAAGACGTGCCGTACCGAGGTGACCGTGTACTTCCCCTCGAAGGGGTCCCCGACGTCCGCGAGCGCCACCGGAACCCCGGGCCGCAGCTTGGGATTGCCCCGCACGACCACCTCCACCTCGGCGAACGTCGACGTGACGTCGTCGGAGAGGGCGTCGGCCGCGAACTTCACCTCGGTCTGCTTGTCGTACGGCGTACGCGTCTCGACCAGCTTCGACGTCTTGAACTCGCCGGCCGCCGCGCCCGGGGTGGTGCCGATGCTGTAGCCGGTGTTGTCGGCGGGGGTCACGGTCGCCGTGAGCGTCTTCTTCGTCCGTACGTCCCAGCCGCGCGACTCGACCTTGTTCACCTGGTCGGAGGCGGTGACCGCGGTACGCAGCCGCAGGATGTCGTGGCCGGCCTCCAGCACGAACGGGCTCTTGTCGCCGTCGGTCTGCGGCGAGGGCGCCCCCGAGGCGCTCTTCGGCTTCACGAACTGGAACTTGCCGTCCGCGTCCACCGACATGACCATCTCGTTCTCGTCGGCGAGCCGGGACAGGAAGTCCCAGTCGGTGATGTTCGACTGGCTGATGAACTCGTAGACGGTCTTGGTGGCCTGGATCCGGCCGATCGGCACGCCGTCCTGGGCGGCCAGCTTGCGGGCGATGTCCGAGGCGGTCTGGTTGCGGTACGCGACGACACGGCGCTGCCGCATCAGCCGGAACCCGTAGTCGTACCCCCGGACGACCGCGTAGCTGCCGGTGCCGTCGTACTCGGCCTCCATCCCCGTGACCTCGCCGGTGAGCAGCGGGTCGCCGGTGCCCTGGCCGTCGGAGACGGGCGTGATCACCACCGGGGTGCCGAACTGGACGCCCAGTTTGCCGAGCAGCTTGCGGGCCGGGTCGCGGAAGGTCAGCTGGAAGGCGGCGGGCACCCCGACACCCTGGTCCACGTGTGCGTCGACGAGATACCGCCCGTACTCCGAGGTGGCGGTCAGCTCCTTGCCGCCGATGACGACCTTGACGACGTTCGAGAAGGCATGCTTCACCATCAGGACCGCACCTCCTCGGCGGCCGGCAACACCAGTTCCGTCCCCGCGGGCAGCCACCCGGGGTCGTCGATGTCGTTCGCGTCCGCGATCGCCCGCCAGGCGGCCGCGTTGCCGTACTCCCGCCAGGCCAGCGACTGCAGCGAGTCCCCGGCGACGACCCGGTGCACGCGCTGCGCGGTGAGCGCGCCGGACGTCGGGTTCTGCCCGGCGGTCTTGCTCGGGATCTCGTGCAGCTGGAGCCGGCAGCTGGCCCGGATCGGCATCCCGCTCGTTCCGAAGAGGGAGTAGGAGACGTCTGCGGAGGCGACGTACGCCGTGAAGTTGGCCGTCGAGAACGAACCCCACTGGAAGACCACCCAGGGCGGCGACGGCTGCTTGGCGGCGATGCTCTTGCTGGTCACCTCGCAGCAGGCCAGCAGCGACTCCACCTTCTTCATCACGTCGTTGCTGTCCGGGTCGTCGGACCGGTCCAGGAAGATCTCCACGCTCATCTCACGCGGATGGGTGCCGAGGAACTCCGGGAGCGCGCCGTCCCGTTCGATCGGCGCCGCCGACGACTTCCAGTCCGCCCGGCGGGTGATCGACAGCTGTGCCGGGTTGAACTCGAAGCCGAACGTCTTGATGATGCCGCCCGGGCTGGTGCTGGTGCCCACGGGCGGTTCGTGAATCGCGAGGGTGGCCCGCACGAGGCTCTTGCCGGCGCCCCGGCTGCTCCTGGCCATGATCTGATCTGCCTCTCAGTCCGCTCTGCTCGCTCTGGCCGCTCAGTCGGTGAAACCGTGGTGGGCGATCTCCAGGACCTCCGTGGCCACGGACGGACTGCCCGCGTCCAGGGAGGGCCCCTGCCAGCTCACCGGCAGGACGTCCAGCAGCCCCCACCGGGCCACCTCCGAGCCGTCCGCGCGCAGCGCCGTGATCTGCCCGGTGGGCCGCTCGATCCCCGTCTGCACGGACGAGATCCACTTCGCGACCTTCGAGGTGTCCGGGGTGAGCGGGCGGGTCAGCCGGATGTGGGAGAAGGTGACCCGGGTCGGCAGCTGCCACACGAACCCGTTGTTCCCGCCCTCCTGCCGCTGCTCGATCTCCACCTGCGACGACAGTCCCTCGCACCCGTTGAAGTAACCGAGGTCCTCGCCGTCGATGGAGAGGCTGAACCAGACTGTGGTTCCCGGGTCCTGGCGATCCATCGGGAGGCCTTTCTGTGGGGTGGTGCGTGGTCGTCGTGATCAGGGGCGGAAGTCGCGGAGTTTTCCCACGCGTTCGCGGTCGCGGCGGAGCTCGGTACGGACGTGCCGGGTGATCCGGTCGATGATCCGGTGGACGAGGGCGTCCACCTGGAACTCGGTGAGGGCACGGGGGTCGAACCCGCCGCCCTCGACCGCCGTGTAGCCGGGCGGCGGATCGTCGGCGGCCGAGGCGGAGGCGGAGTACCCGGGTGGCGGCGGGTCGTCGGGGGGCGGTGGCTGCCTGGGGGTCCGGGTCCGGGGCGCCACGGCGCGAGCGGTGTGGGCGGCCGGCGCCTTTTCCAGGGAGGTCGTGGGGTGGCTGACGGGGAGCGCGGTGGTGAGAGCGTCGCGCTGGACGGTGAGGCGGCCCGTGGGCACCACGGGAAGAGGGGTGCTGGCGGAGATCGGGGTGGTGGGGTGCAGGGGGACGGGCCGAGCGGGCGCGGAGGTGGCGCCGGCCGGCCGGAGCGGCTTGACCGGATTGACCGGCAGGGCGGCAGGCGCGGTCGCGGCTCGCTGCACGAAGAGAGGCAGGGGTGCCACCGGTCCGGTGGACGACGGGGCGTTCGCGGGGAGGGGCGCCTGTGCCCGGCGCTGCACGACGGCTGCCGCGCGGCCTCCGGGGCCGGGAGGGGTGGGGGCACCAGTTCGCTGGACGAAGGGAGGGACGGGGGAAGGAGGTACGGCCGACGCCGGAGGGCCCGCCGGAGCGGGGCCGGGAAGTACCGGTGACGGCGTCGGCGCAGGGTCGGTCGGGGCGGGCTGGGCACGCTCGGCCGCCGTCGCCGGCAGGTCGGGTGCCGAAGCGCGCTGTACCGGCCGGGGCGCTTCGGGCGCCGGACGGGAAGAGGCGGCCGGCCGGTCTGCCGCAGAACCACTCGACGTACCGCTCGCTGAAGCACTCGCCGAAGCACTCGATGCCCGCTGCCGCTGCACGGACGGCACCGCCGCCTGACGGCCGGCGGACCTCACGGCAGCCGGGCCCGTGAAGGGGGCGCCGAGGCCGAGGCGGGGGGCGCCGGGGGTGTTGGTCGTACCGGCGGCACGCTGTACGGAGGGGGAGGCGGAGGCGGGAGCCGGCGTCGGAGCGGGCCGGGCCGCCATGGCCGGACCGGCCGGACCGGCCGGACCGGAGGACGACGGGGCGGGTCCCTGCTCGCGCGGCCCTGGCGGTGCCGGCACATCCGGCCCGACGACTCCCGGCCCGACGGCCCCTGGCCCGGCCGCTCCCGGCCCGACGGCCCCTGGCCCGGCCGCTCCCGGCCCGGCCGCTCCCGGCCCGACGACTCCCGGCACGGCGACTCCCGGCACGGCGGCAGCGGAGGAGGCCTGCGGCCCCTCCGTCATCCCCGCGGCCGTCCGCCGCTGTACGGACACCTCACGACCACCGTTACGGGCAGCGCGCGCAAGCGGAGCGCCGAGGCCGAGGCGAGGGGCGTCCGAGGTCGTCGCGGCACGCTGAACGGGAGCGGGCGTGGGAGCGGGAACGCGAACGGGCTTGGCCGCCGCCGTCGGCGAGGGGCCGGCCGCAGCGGCCTGGCCGGGCTCAGCCGGTGGCGTCGGCACGGCCGCCGGTACGGCTCCCCTCCCTGCCGGACGGGGCGCTTCCCGCACGGCGTCGGTCGCGCCCGCACTCTCTGCCGCCCTTCGCTGCAAAGCCACCTCGCGGCCACCGCTCGCGGCCGCAGGCGCCGTGGGTCCGGCGCTCCGCGCGGCAGACGGGCGTGGGGCACGGGGCGTTGCTCCCGCGGCTCCCGCACCGGGCGATCCGGCTGTGGCCGTCATCGGCGTCGGCGCCGAACGCGTCTCCGTACGACCGCTTTCCTGCGACGGCGGCGTGTGCCGGGCGGCCGGGCCCGGGACGGTACCGCGTTGTACGGCAGGCGTCCCGGGGCTGCCGGGCGGCTGCTCCGGGACCGCCGCCGACTCGCCGGGCACGGTCGGAGAGACCGGGGCGCGGCCCCCGCTCACCGCCTGCCGTTGCACAGGGGTCCGCGCGCCGGCGCCGGAAACACCGGAAGACCCGCCGTAGCCCGGGGGCGCGGCGGACACCGAGGGCGGCACAGGGGCCGTGGAAGGGACAGAAGGGGGTGTCGTCGCGGGCGACGCGGGAGCCGTACGAGCCGTGGCCCCGGGCGACATGGGTACCGCGGCCGTACCACCGCCGCCACCGCCCGAGGACACCCTGGCCGGACCCGGACCAGCCGTGCTCGGCCGGGCCGGTGCCGGTCCGCCGCCGGACGCGTTCCGCTGTACGACGGCAGGTGCGGGCGCCCGTCCGGAGGCAGCGCCCCGAGGAGCGCGCGGGGCGCCGCCCGAGGAGGTACGGCCGTCACCGCGCGGGCGCGGCCAGCCCCCGCTCACCCGCACCGGATCCCCGCCGCCGCCCTCGACCGCCCGCTGTACGAGCCCGTCCGCCGCCGTCTCGCCACCGGCTCGGTCACCCTCACCCGACGCCGTCACCGCGCCCTCGGCGGCCGTCGCCCTCGGCGCCGACGGCAACGTACGCCGCTGCACGGCCGTCACCGAGGTGCCGGCCGGCGCCTGCGTCAGCGCGCCGCGGCGCGGCGCGACGGGAGGTGCCGGCGCGACGCGCGGACCGGTGGCCGGAGCCGGCACGACGGGGGTCGGCTGCGGCGCCCATGCCACGGGCACCGCGCTCGAAGCGGCAGGAGCAGCAAAGGCCGAGGCCGCGGTCGTCGGCGTGACCGACCGCTGGACAGCAGGCGTCGCCCGCCGCCCCGCCCCCGCCACGGAGGGCGCCGCTCCCTCGGCCGAGGCGGCCGGGACGGTCGAGGCCGCCGAGGCGGCCGACGGAGTCGACGGGAGCGCCGGGCTCGGCGCGCCCTTCGCGTTCCGTGCCGTTCCTGCCGTCGCCCCTGGCGGCTGCGCGGCCGCACCACCACCGCGCCGCCCCGCCAACGGCACGCGCTGCACCGCCGGCGCCACCGAACCACCCGAACCGGCCGAACCGGCACGTCCCACAGACCCAGCCGAACCAGCCGACCCGCCCGATCCCACCGATCCAGCAGATCCCGCAGACCCGGCCGGGCCGCCCCCGACCGTCCGCAACGGCACCACCGGGACCGACGGCCTGCGGCCGGCCGGCGGTCCCGTCTGTCCCGCCGCTGCCGTCGGCCCCGCCAACGGCAGTGACTGCACCGGGCGTTCGAGGCCGGACACGGCCCCCGCACCCGTCGTGGTGCCCGCAAGGCCGCCACCGGTGAGCCCCGCGCTCGACGCGCCGTCCAGGACCGCGTGCGAGCGGGTGCCCATGAACGACGGGTTCTGCCAGGTCGGCAACCGGCCGCCGAACCCGGCGTCCGCGACCGGCCCGCCCGCTCCCAGCGCACGCTGGATCGGCGGCAGCCCGGACCAGGCCGCCGCCACCACGGGACGCGGCGCCTCCGCGGGACGCGGCATCTGCGCCGGGACCTCAGGCCCGTTCCCGGACTCCTCGGCCCCGGGTCCCCGTCCGCGCCCCCGTATCCGATCCCACAGCCCCACCCGTCAGCCCTCCGCGCCTGCGGAGGCCGCCCTGGTCACCAGGGACGCGATCTCCGCCGTGTAGCGGCGGCGGTCGGCGTGCTCCAGGTCCAGGATGTCCTCCAGGTTCCAGTGGAAGTGGTAGGCGACGTACGCGATCTCCTCGTGCAGCCGGTCGGTCGCGTACGTCACGATTCCCCCAGGCGGCTCCCGCCGAGTTCCACCTCGAAGGGCTCCGAGCAGTGCGGGCAGTTGACCGCGGCCCGGGTGTGTCCCTCGGCGTTGATCTGGCGGTAGAAGTCCTGCAGGAACGCCAGGTCGGAGGCGAACATGTTCTCCACGATCCCGTCGTGGACGAGGGGGAGCGTGCCGAGGCGGGTGATGACCCGGCCCAGCAGCACCACCGACAGGAACGCGGGGTTCTCCTGGACGCGGACGTCCCGCAGCGGGATCAGCTCGTCCCGGGCCGTCGACAGGCGCATCACGCCGTCGCGGTGGACGGTGCCCTGCTCGTCGACGTACCCGCGCGGGAGCTGGAACGGGAACTCCGTGCGCAGCACCTCGACGGGCGTCTCCGGTTGCTGAGGGGCCTGGGGCGCCGCAGCCTCCGGTGCGAGCGGCGCCCCCACGCCTCCGGCCCTGACAGCCGAACGCCTCATTACTCGATGACCAGTTCTTCGAACGTGATGGTCACCGACTCGGTCAGCGCGGACGCCTCGCCCGCCTTGACCGTGCTGGTGTCGATCTTGCTGCACCAGGCGTTGCGCAGGTTGTAGCGCTTCACCGGGTTGTTCTCGAAGTCCATCATGATGATGGAGGCGTTCTTGCGGGCCGTGGCCATCTGGCCGTTGATCGACTCGTTGATCCACTGGGTGAACGACGAGGACTGGGTCATACCGCGTACGACCGTGCAGGTGCCGTTCTTCTTCACGCCCGGCAGGTTGCGGACGTGGTTCTTCCCGTCCGGCGTGTTCTGCTGGTAGGTGATGACGTCCTGTTCCATCGTCATGCCGCTGACCTCGGCGAGGTACTCGACCATCACGCCGTCGATCTGCAGGCCGAAATTGTGCGATGTGAGGGCGTCACCCGGCTGGAGACTCATGTGTTACTGCCCGTTCTTCTCAAGGTGCCTGGAAAACAAGTGGGTTGGGACCCGGGGGTCCGCTACTCCTGGAGCTCGCCGCTGCCGCTGGAGAACTGGGCCAGCCGGAAGATCACGAACTCGGCGGGCTTGACCGGTGCGATGCCGATCTCGCAGATCACGCGGCCGACGTCGACCGACTCCGGCGGGTTGGTCTCCTCGTCGCACTTGACGTAGTACGCCTCCTCGGGCCGCTGCCCGAACAGGGCGCCGCTGCGCCACTCGTTGACCAGGAACGCGGAGATGTTGCGCCGGATCCGGGCCCAGAGGTTGTGGTCGTTGGGCTCGAAGACCACCCACTGGGTGCCGATCAGGATCGACTCCTCCAGGTAGTTGAAGTACCGGCGGATGTTGAGGTAGCGCCAGGCCGGGTCGGAGGAGAGGGTGCGGGCGCCCCAGATCCGGATGCCGCGGCCCGGGAAGGCGCGGATGCAGTTCACGCCGATCGGGTTGAGCAGGTCCTGCTCGCCGCGGGTGATCTGGAGCTCCAGGTCGACCGCGCCGCGGATGACCTCGTTCGCGGGGGCCTTGTGGACGCCGCGCTCGGCGTCGTTGCGAGCCCAGACGCCGGACACGTGGCCGGACGGCGGGATCAGCCGGGACTGACCGGAGGACGGGTCGAAGGTCTTGATCCAGGGGTAGTACAGAGCCGCGTACTTGGAGTCGTAGCCGGCCGTCTCCTGGCGCCAGACGCGGATCTGGCGGGCGTTGAGGCCCGGCGGCGGGTCGATGACCGCGACCCGGTCGCCCATCAGCTCGCAGTGCGCGATCAGACCGAGCTGGACGGCCTTGACCTGCTCCAGGTCGATCGCGCCACGCTGGTAGGCGGCCATCAGGTCGGGGACGGCCACCATGGACACCTCGTCGACGGCCTCCAGGCCGCCGAAGCCGGTGCGGTCGGCCGAGTCGCCGAGGTACTCGGCGGGGCCGGGGTGCGAGCCGGCGCCCGCGACGGGGGACGCGGACGCCGGCGCCTGGGTCGGGGCCGCGAGGGCCACCGTCTGGTTCTCCGGACGGGCCAGCTGCGCGGCGGGCGCGGCCTCGGTCACCGTGATGAGCCTGGAGCGCTCCTTGACCTGGGTGACCACGTAGTTGCGGCCGCCCTTCTTCGCGGTCACGTCGAAGGTCTCGGCGGTCTTGCCGCCGTCCTTGACGAGCAGCCGGAAGCGTTCGACGGGGCCCTCGCCCTCGGGGTCGGCGACCTCGACGCTCAGATCGCCGGAGGCGATGGCGCTGACGGTGAAGGTGCCGAGCTGCTTGGCCTCGCCGGGCGGCAGCGCGGCCGGGGCGGCCGAACTCCCCACCGCGGCGGGTGCGTTGACGGAGGCTTCGGCGCCCTCGACGGAGCCGCCGACGCGGACGACGTACGCCGCCGTGCCGCCGTTGTTGAAGAAGCCGTAGACGGAGTGCGCGAGGTAGTACCCGTCGGTGAACTCACCGAAGGACGCGACGTACTGCGTCCAGTTGGTCACCAGCGTCGGCTCGTTCAGCGGACCGGTCGGGGCCAGGCCCACAAAGGCCGCCACCGACGTGCCCACCCCCTCGATGGGGCGCGAGCCGCTGGCCACCTCCTCGACGTAGACGCCGGGCGACAGGTAGGACGGCATGCTCTGCTCTCCTCGGGGTACGAGACAGGAACGCTTCCCACCCTCACGCGCGAAGCGCGTCCGCCGAAACGTCCTCCGGTGCCTGTCCGCGGGCAACCTCGTTGCCCCCAAGGGCAGGTGAGCCGTTCGCTCTGCCCTGCGGCCGGACGGTTCTGCCCCCGGGTCTGCCCCGGCGGCCCTCCCGCTCCCGCACCGGGGCGGTTAAGGCTGGGACGCTCATCGTGAGGGGAGCAGCGTGCGCGCACAGGAGTCCCAGGACCGGCAGAACCCGAAACAGCGGCAGAACCGCGGTGCCCAGGCGCCCATGGACACCACCGCGCGACGGATGCTCGCACTCCAGCGCCGGGTGGGCAACGCGGCCCTGTCCCGGGCCTTCGAGGAGGAGCGGCACGAGCACGACGCGAACTGCGGGCACGGCGGGAAGGACACCGCCGTACAGCGTTCGTCGGTGCTCGGGGTGCTGGCCACGCCCGGCCGCCCGGTCGACCCGGTGATCCGCGGCAAGGCGGAGCGGGGTCTGAACACCGACCTCAGCGACGTGGTCATGCACACCGGACCCGAGGCGGAACGCTCGGCGGCCGAGTTCGGGGCCCGTGCGTACACCTCCGGCCGGCACATCGTCGTCGGTGCGGGCGGCGCGGACGAACACACCATGCTGCACGAGCTGGCGCACACCTGGCAGCAGCAGCGCGGCCCGGTGGAGGGCACCAGCACCGGCGGGGTGCACCTCTCCGACCCGAGCGACCGGCACGAGCAGGAGGCCGAGTCGATCGCCCACCGGATCAGGAACGGCGGCAGCGGGCCGGCCGCACCGCCGCAGCCCGCGGCGGCCGCCGCGCCCGCGGGCGCCGCTCCGGTGGTGGCCCGGATGCCCAGGGGGCGCGGCCGGAGCAGGCCCCCGGCCGTGCGGATGCACCCACGGGACGCCGGGCAGTCCTTCGAGTTCCTCTTCGACGGCCACAACGTGGTCGGGCGGTACGTCCGTGCCACTTCGGGCGGCTACGAGGTCTTCGACACCGAGCGCTTCGGCCGGGTCGAGGTCCACCCGGAGGACGTCCTCGGACCTCGCGCCCGGGTGGGCGGTCTCCATCCGCCGGGCCGGGCCCGTACGGCCGAGGAGCGGCTGGAGGGCCGCAGCACGGTCTATCTGTCCGAGGCCGACGCCTCCGCGGCCCGCGCGCGGCTGCGCAAGGACCCCAGCAGGGCGGACGAGATCGGCATCACGACGTTCGAGGAACACCCCGAGGACGAGTACCAGGAGTACCAGGGCAACAGCGAGGCCCTGCGCCGTCTCGGAGTGCCGATCCTGAACAACATGGACCTGAGCCGGCCGGACGCCGCGGAGCGGCTGCGCCACGTCGACGAAGGCGCCAAGCTGCACTTCCAGATGCCGCGCACGGGGCGGATGAAGGGCTACTCCACCCAGAAGCTGGTCGGCGACACCAACCGGCTGCCCGGGCGAATGAACCGCGACGACGTCTCCGTGAGCATCACGGCTCCGGACCCGCGCCAGTACAAGAAGCGCAGCACGCACGACAGCTTCTACGGCCTGGAGAACAAGAAGGCCGTGCCCCCCGGGATGCGGGTCAGGTCGGGTCCCGACCCCGAAGGGGACCTGGAGGAGTACGGCTACTCGCACCGGATCTCCGGCAAGGACAAGAGCGCCGACGTGGCCACCCGGCGCAGGACGTACTACGTGGAGGCCGACCGGCGCAGCGACAGCCCCGAGGAGCGCGGTGGCCCGTCGAACTACCGCGAGCGCGAGGACGACCGTGCGTCCCGCAGGCGCTCCCGGAGCCGCCGGCGGGCGGCGAGCAGGGCTCCGAGCCTGGCTCCGAGCCGTGCGGACACCGAGTACTACGAGGACGAGCAGCCACGCGGCCGGCGGCACAACCGGGGCAGCCTCTACGAGGAGGACATGGCCGCCGGAGTGGCCGAGCCCGCCCGCAGCCGGAGCCGGCGGCGCCCGGCGGAGGTCGACCCGTACCGCGACGACGACCTGTACGCCCCGCCGACACCCCGGCAGCGCAGTCGCAGCCGGCGGCGGGTCGAGCGCAGCCGGAACCGGGGTCCCGCCGTCCTGACCCAGGCCGACCTCGACGCCTATGTCGAGTACGGCGGTGGTGAGGACTACCTGGAGGAGGAGTCCCGCCCCTCGCGCGGTTCCCGTCGCGCCCGCAGCCAGAGCCGTGCCTCGCGCCACCGCAGCCGGGCGGCCTCGCGACGCCCCAACTACGCGGCCCCGCCCTCCGACTACGACGAGCCGGTGAGCAGCCAGCAGGTGTTCGAGGACGAGTACGACGCTCCCCTGACGCCGCGCTTCCGGAGCCGGCGGCGCCGGAACGTGATCCTCGACTCGGACGACGAACTCTGACGATGCCCCCCGGGGCAACACGGGCGCGGGCCGGGGCAACCTGGCCTGCCCCGTGGTCCGCTGACCGGTCGCCGTGGTTCCCCTAGCGTTGCCGTGTGAGCCTGTGGACCTCCCTCGAACCCGCCTCCGCGACCGTCGACCCGGGGTCCTCCACCCGTGTCGGTCTGCGGCTTCGCAACACCGGTGACGTGGTCGACGAGTACCGCTTCGAACCGGTGGGCCCCATCGCGCCCTGGACGACCGTCGAGCCCCGGACGCTCCGGCTCTACCCGGGGACGACGGGCACGGTGGAGCTGACCTTCGCCCCGCCCCGCACCCCGGACGCGACGGCCGGACCGAACCCCTACGCGGTCCGCATCACGCCCACCGAGCACCCCGAGGCGGTCACCGTCCCCGAGGGCAACCTCACCATCACGCCCTTCACCGAGCTGCGTGCGGAGCTGGTCCCGCCGACGGTCAAGGGGCGTTTCCGGGGCCGCCCGAAGCTGGCGATCGACAACCTCGGCAACACGAAGCTGACGGCCTCGGTCAGCGGCAGCGACAACGGCGACCAGCTCGTCTACGACCTGCACCCCAGCAACGTCCAGATCGAGCCGGGCCGCGCCGCCTTCGTCGACGCGACACTGAAGCCCCGGAAGATCATCTGGTTCGGGCCGAAGGAGCAGCGGCCCTACCGGCTCACCGTGCAGCGGTCGGGGGTGCAGCCGGAGCCCGTCGACGGGACGTACATCCAGCGCGGCTTCCTGCCCCGCTGGCTGGCGACCCTCTTCGGCACCCTGATGGCCCTCGCCCTCACCTTCGCCCTGATCTGGTTCAACTACAAACCCCACGTCCAGAGCCTCGCCCAGGAACAGCCCGTGGCCGCCGGGGTGACCAGCATCGCGCCCAGCCCCTCGACGACCCCGACCCCGCCCCCGGCGCCCAGCCAGACAGCGGCCGCCGCGCCCGCCGCTCCGTCCACCGAGGCCGGAAACGACAACGGCGGCGGCGGAGGGGGAGGGGGCGCGACGGCCACCGTCACGGCCAAACCCAAGCAGGACACGGCCGCGACCGCCGTGAACCGGCTCGCCGCCGCCGACCCGGGCGGCCGGCACATCTGCTACCGCGCCTACATCCAGGGCACCGGCTGGTCGAAGCCCGTCTGCGACGGCACCATCGCCGGCACCATCGGCAAGAACACCCCGATCAAGGACATCAACGTCGCGGTGTACGGCGTCGACGGCTCCGCCGGCAACTCCTTCGTCTACGACTCCCAGTCCACCAACGGGCAGGGCAAGTGGATGACCTGGACCAAGATCGTCGGTGACGGCAAGGACAACTACATCGGCAGCACCAAGCCGGCCGACCCCTACCTGGAGACCTTCACCGTCAACGTCGGCAACGGCCAGATCTGCGGTTACGCCCATGTCCGCAACGTGGGCTGGGGCAACCAGGCATGCAGTGACGCCCGACCGGCCCTGCTCACCCTGGGCACGTGGGACAACACGCTCTGGCTCGAAGCCTTCAAACTGACGGTGTGAACCCATGACTCTCTGGACCTCCCTCGAACCCGCCTCCGCGACGGTCGACCCGGGCGCCTCGACCCGGGTGCGCCTGCGGCTGCGCAACACCGGTGACGTCGTCGACGAGTACCGCTTCGAACCGGTGGGCCCCATCGCGCCCTGGACGACCGTCGAGCCCCAGACGCTCCGGCTCTACCCGGGCACCACCGGCACGGTCGAGCTGACCTTCGCCCCGCCCCGCACCCCCGACGCGACCGCCGGTCCCAACCCGTACGCCATTCGCATCACGCCGACCGAGCATCCCGAGGCGGTCACCGTCCCCGAGGGCAACCTCACCATCACGCCCTTCACCGAGGTCCGCGCCGAACTCGTGCCGCCGACGGTCAAGGGGCGTTTCCGGGGCCGCCCCCAGCTCGCCATCGACAACCTCGGCAACACCAGGCTCACCGCCTCCGTCAGCGGCAGCGACAACGGCGACCAGCTCGTCTACGACCTGCACCCCAGCAACGTCCAGATCGAGCCGGGCCGCGCCGCCTTCGTCAAGGCCACCCTCAAACCCCGGCGGATCATCTGGTTCGGGCCCAAGGAGCAGCGGCCGTACGCCCTCACCGTCCAGCGGTCGGGCGTCAATCCACAGCCTGTGGACGGCACCTACGTCCAGCGCGGCTTCCTGCCCCGCTGGCTCGCCACCCTCTTCGGCACCCTGCTGGCCCTCGCCCTCGCCTTCGCCCTGATCTGGTTCAACTACAAACCCAAGGTCGGAACCCTCGCCCAGGAACAGGTCCAGGAGGCCGGGGTGAGCAGCATCGCGCCCAGTCCCTCGGTGAGCGCACCCCTGGCGGCCGCGCCGGCACCCTCCCCGACCCCGGTGGAGCAGCAGCCGGCGAACGACGGCGACGGCTCGTCCGACACCCAGGCGGGCGGAAGCGGCGGCCAGTCCCAGCCGACCCCGCAGGCCACGAAGAAGAAGACCGCGAAACCGGTCGTCCCGGCGACGAACATCCTGCTCCGCAACACGACCACCAAGAAGTGCGCGGACGTCCCGGGCTACGGCAACGGCACCAGCAACGGGCCGGTGCGCGAGTACACCTGCGACGAGACCACCAACGACAACCAGCTGTGGAACCTGGAGGTGCGGTACGCGAAGGGCGGCCCCGGCTCGGCCGCGCTCTTCCAGATCCGCAACGCCAAGGACCAGTTGTGCATGGACCTGCCCAACTACGGTTCGGCCAAGCTGTCCTCGCCGATCACCGAGTACAAGTGCGACGGCACGAAGGCCGACAACCAGCTGTGGTGGATCGACAAGCAGCCCAGCGGCGCCTACTGGATCCGCAACTTCGCCAGCGACAACCTCTGCCTGGACGTGGCGGGCTTCAGCACCGGAGGCAACGACACCAACCTGACCCTGTACTACTGCTCGAACACCGACGACCAGGAATGGCAGATCGTCCACCCGTCCGGGGACTGACCGCCCCGCCAGGGGCGCGGGACCGTATGTGATCTGCGGCTGCCGCCGCACGGGCGCGACCAGCCACGACGGCACCGCAGACAACCGACGGCGCTCACCCCCACGTGCCCGGCACCAGGCGCCCCGCCTTCCGGTACTCGCGCCGCGCCCCTTCGAGCAGGTCCGCCGCGCCCACGGATTCGCCCCGGCCTGCCGCGAGGTACGCCGCAGTCACCACCGCGCTCCGGATGGAACCGCCGGCGAGCTCGAACTCCGCTGCCAACGGGCGGAGTTCGAGGCCCTCGTCGCTCGGCACGTGCACCAGGCCGTGCCGCCACAGGGCCAGCCGCTGCTCCTCGTCCGGGAACGGGAAGTCGATCACCAGGTCGAGGCGGCGGGTGAAGGCCTCGTCGATGTTGGCGCGCAGGTTGGTGGTGAGCAGCGCGATGCCGTCGAAGGCTTCCAGGCGCTGGAGGAGGTAGGCCGACTCCAGGTTGGCGTACCGGTCGTGGGCGTCCTTGACCTCGGAGCGCCTGCCGAAGACCGCGTCGGCCTCGTCGAAGAGCAGCACGGCGTCGGTGCGGTCGGCCTCGGTGAAGATGCGTTCGAGGTTCTTCTCGGTCTCGCCGACGTACTTGTCGACCACGGAGGAGAGCTGCACGACGTAGAGGTCCAGGCCCAGTTCGGCGGCGACGACCTCCGCGGAGAGAGTCTTGCCGGTGCCGGACTCGCCCGCGAAGAGGCCGAGCACCCCGCGTCCCCTGCCGCCGCCCGCGCTCAGCCGCCAGTCGCCGAGCACCCTGTCGCGGTGCCGGGCGCGCAGCGCCAGTTCGCGCAGTTCCGTGAGCGGCCGTTCGGGCAGCACCAGGTCCCGCCAGTCGACGGCGGGCCGGATCCGGCGGGCGTGCTGCTCCAGGCCGGAGGCGGACTGCAGGCGGGCGCCGAGCCGCAGATGAGCGGCGGTGAGCGGGGTGCCGTCGAAGGCGGCGAGGGCCTGCGCGGCGCGGGCCGCCCGGGTGAGGCGCTCGCCGCCGAGGTGGTACGGGGCGACGGTGGCCGCGAGGTCGAAGCCGGGCTCGCCGGGCAGGACGGCCGCCCAGGCGTCCAGGGCGGCGGCGCGCCGGGAGGGCACCTCCAGCACCAGCGGGTCGCGGTGGTCGCACCACTGGGGGTCGTACGGGCGGGCGGTCGTGACCAGCACGGTGACGTCCGCGGTGGCGACGCCGATGCTCAACGCCTCGACGAGAGCGCCTGGTTGATCGCTGTCGACGACTACCGCACGGCCGCTCAGGCGGGCCTCCCGCAGCAGTTCCGGGATCCGCTCCTCGGGCCCGGTGTAGTGCAGCGCCGCCCGGCCCGCGAGCCGCAGCGCGGCCGTGGCACAGCCGAGGCCCTCGCCCTCCCGCCGCTCCCGCAGGAAGGCGAAGAGCGGGCCGGCCGCGATCCGCGCGGCCAGCCGGCGCACGAACTCCGCGTCGGCGGGTTCGCCGTCGTGCGACGGCACCCGCAGGCATCCGGTCAGCGCCGGGTCCGGCGTGTCGTCGCCGAGGAGGTGGGCCAGGACCCGGTCGGGGACGCGCAACGAGCGGCTGAGGAAGGGGCGTTCGGGCTCCTCGACGGTGAGCAGGCCGAGCGCGGGGAGCGGGGCGGTGGGGTGGAAGCGGGCGCGGGCCGCCGCGAGGTGTGCGGGGGCGCCGTACAGGTCGAGGGCGAGGCCGACGGTGGCGCGGCGGCGGCCGACGTCGTCGTTGAGGTAGCCGTACAGCGGCTCGAAGGTGCGGTCGAGGTCGGGGGCGAGGGCGATGAGGAGGAGGCCGGTGTCGAGCGGGGTGAGGCGCAGCCGGGTCGCGAGGGCGGCGAGCTGGTCGGTGAAGTCGTCGTCCAGGGCGGGGAGTTCGGCCGGTTCCGAGGGCGGGCGCAGCAGGTGCCGTACCGCTTCCTCGGAGAGGTAGAGGCCGCGCAGCGGGTCGGTGGCCGTCGGGTCGTCGGCCGAGCGGTGGGCGACGAGGGCGGCAACCCGGTCGCGCAGCGCGGACAGCCGGACGAGGAGCGGGGCGGCCGGCTCCAGGGAGACGTCCAGGGTCACGCCCGGCCCCTGCGGGCGGCCGCGGCCTCGGCGATCTGGCCGGGCCGGTGGGCCCGCTCCTCCAGCACCGGAGCGGTGTCGTCCAGCCCGTCGCGTACCCGCACGGCGGCACCCTCGGTGACCGGCGGACCGGCGTCGTACTCGGGGTAGGCCGGGAACGGCGCCGTGATCACGACGTCCAGGGACGGCTTGAGCTCGCCGCCGAGCGCCGACCAGATCTCGGCGAGGGAGCGGGCCTCGGTCTGGATGCCGGCGCACGAGAGGGGGACCGTCAGACCCAACGCGCCCAGTGAGCCGGGGAGTTCGGCCGGGTGGATCAGCTCGCGCGGGATCAGGGTCGCGAGCACCGCGCTGATCAGGCGGTGCTCGTCCTCGGGCCGCTTGGTCCACGCCGTCACCAGGTACGACAGCCGGAACCACCGGGGCGGCTGGCGGCGCTTGACCACGATGTCCCGCTCGTCCCGGATGTCGACGTGCCCGCGCTGGCGCCGGTTGACGTCCTCCCGGATGTCGTACAGGTAGCTGTTGATCACGGGCCCGTTGCGGCGGGCCGCCCAGTCACGGGTCGGGGCGTCGAAGGAGACCTCGATGCCGGAACCCTCCAGCGCACCGCCGGTCAGCAGGCTCCGCAACACCTGGTCCACCTCGTGGATCACGCCGTACTCACCACCCCATGGCCCCGCGCGGACCCCTCGGCACTCACACCCATCCTGCCCTTCGCCCCGGCCGCCCCCGCAGGCACGGCCGGGCAGACCGGCCTGCCCCGGAACCGGTGCCCGCTGCCCGATCGGTCAGATGTAGCCTTCCCGGAGGGCATGGGCGACGGCGTGCGCCCGATTGCGCAGATGCAGTCGGGTCGTCAGCCCGTGCATCACGTTCTTGACGGTGCGCTCGGAGTAGGACAGCTTGCTGGCGATCTCACCGGTGTCGAGTCCCTCGGCGACCAGCCGCAGTACGTCCACCTCGCGGGCGGACAGCCCGGCGGCCGGGGCACCCGGGCGGCCGGCCGCACTGCGGTGCAGGGTGCCGACCTGGTTGATGAGCCGGCCGAGCAGGTCGGCCGGCAGGTCGCCGTCGCCCCGGGCGGCCGCCAACACAGCCTGTACAAGCCGGAGTTCGGTGGCCTCGTGGCGCCATACGATGGCCCCGACCCCGCACTCGATCACATCGAGCAACTCGGTCTCGCGCAGCGCCCCGACCACGAGTACGGCCCGCGCCCCCTCGCTGCGCACCACCCGGCGCAGCCGGGTCAGTTCCGGTTCGTCCAGGCTGTCGCTGATGAGCAGCGCCACCGTGCCGGGGCCGGTCTCGGACTCGTCCCGCACCTCGACCTCCGGGTGGCGCCGCAACTGGCTGAGCGCGCCCTCGCGGGAGATCGGGTCGGGTGCGTACACCGCGACGGGCGTGCGGCCGCCCGACGCGAATGAGCTGTTGCTGACCAACCGCTTCCCCTATGTCCACGTGCCCGTCACCCCTGAGGGAACAGTGACGGACGGGAGTAACCAGCCTGCTGTGGCCGAAGGGGCAAGCACAATCGTGGACCACCACGAGAAGGACCACGAGATGTTCGGGCGCCGGGGGTGTGCCTGGGGTTGTGGGCGCGCTGCGGGCCGGTGGGGGTTGCTCGCGCAGTTCCCCGCGCCCCCAAGAAGGTGGGTCCACTGGGCCCGCCCTTCTCGGGGGCGCGGGGAACTGCGCGACCAGCCACGACGCATCCGCAGCGCACCCACAACCCCAGGCACCCCCAGATCCACAACCCCGCACCAAATGTGCCACCCACGCAACAAAAACCGCCGCACCCCCACCGCCTCACAACCTCTCCCACCCCCGCCCGCTCTAACCCCCCGAACCCACCAGCGCACCGCGAGGAGCCAGGCATGACCCGTCCGTCCCCTGAACTCGCCGCCGTCACACACCTGTTGGCCGAGGAAGCCGAGCGCACGCGAACCGGCGGCGGTCGGCTCGTGCTGCTGCGGGGCGCCACCGGAACCGGACGCACCACCGTCCTGGAGGCCGCCGCCGATCAGGCGGTCACCCTCGGCCTGAAGGTCCTGCGCGCCCGCTGCTCACCCGGCGACACCGCCATCTCCTTCGCGACCGTCCTGCAAATCCTGGGCCCGGTACCCGAGTTCGCCGACATCGCGGTGGACGGCGACGAGCGGGCCACCGCCGCGGGGCTCTGGCGGGTACTGCGCGCCTACGCCGAGGACTCGCCCCTGCTCGTCGCCGTGGACGATGTCCACCTCGCCGACGCCCCCTCGCGCCGCTGGCTCGTGGAGTCCGCCCGGCACATAGACCGCTTACCGATCCTCCTCGTCGTCAGCGAACGCAGCCAGTACGACCTCGATCCGCCCGCCCCCGGCTTCGCCCACACCCTCCCGCCGGCGCTGGTGCGCACCCACACCCTCGCTCCCCTCGCCCCGCCGGCCGCCACCGCCCGCGTGCTCGCCAGGTTCCCCACCGCGTCCCGGTCCTGGACCGACGCCTGTGTCCAGGCCGCGGCCGGCAGCCCCCTGCTGCTGGGCGCCCTCCTCGACGACCTCGACGAGAGCCGCCACCCGAGCGTGCCCGAGACGACCGCCGCCCTCTACCCGGGCGCCTACCCGGCCGCCGTCCAGTGGTGGCTGGACAGTGCGGGACCGGCCACCACCGAGGTCGCCCGTGCCCTCGCCGTCCTGGAGGAGGATCCCGGCACCGGCCTGCCGGAGAACGAGATCACCCCGCTCCTCGCCGAACTCGCCGACGCCGACCCCACCCGGGTGGCCGGCTGGCTCACCGCCATGACCAACCTCGGCCTGCTCACCCTGGGCGCCGACGGCCGCCCGCACTTCCCGCACCCCCTGCTGCGCGACGCGATCCTCACCGGTGTCCCCGCGGCCCGCCGCCGCACCGCCCACCGGGCGATCGCCGAGGCGATGCTGCACCAGGACGCCCCCGCCGAGGCCGTGGCCCGCCAGTTACTCGCGACCGGCCCGGTGGACGCCCCCTGGGCGCTGCCCCTGCTCCAGGACGCGGCCGCCGTCGCCCTGTACGAGGACCGCGCCGAGGACGCCGTCGCCTATCTGCGCCGCGCCCTGGAGGAGCCCCTCTCCGACGACCGCCGGCAGCGGCTGCTGACCGAGCTGGGCTCACTGGAGTACGCGGCGCCCCGCTCGACCGCCGCGATCCCGCGGCTCGCCGAGGCGGTCCGGCTGCCGGCCGCCCCGCAGGACCGGGTGCGCGCGGCCGTCGCCCTGGGCACCGCGCTGACCGGCCGGGGCCGTACCCGCAAGGCCGTCGAGCTGCTGCGCTCCGTGGACGGCGAGCTGGACGGCCACCCCGACCTGGTCCGCACCCTGCACACCGCCTCGGTGCTCCTGTCCGACCAGGACCAGGAGGTGCGCCAGGAGGTCTACCGGCGGCTGTCCGAGACCGCCGACCGCTCCCCGGAGCTGGTCGGTACGGCCGGCCAGGCCCTGCTGGTGCGGCACGCGGCCTCCGCGGGTCTCACCTCGGCCCGGGACGCCATGCGGCGGCTGCGCGGCCTGCTCGCCGAGCCCGCCGACCCGCTCACCGAGCCGTTCCTCGTGGGCACGGCCGCCACCGTCGCCCAGTGGGCCGACGAACTCGACGAGGCGGACCGGCTGGTGGACCGGGGCCTGGCCGGACAGCGCCCCGATCTGCTGCACCCCATGCACCAGGCCCTGCTCAACAGCCGTACGGACATCGCGGCGGCCCGCGCCGACTACGCCCGCCTGGCCGACGTGCCCGACGTGGTCGCGCCGTCCAACGCCCACGCGCACGCGCTGATCGCGCTCGTGGAGACCGGCCGCACCGCGCAGGCCGCGGGCCTGGTCGCCGGGATCGACCTGCGGGAGGCACCCGACTCCTGGGAGCTGAACCGGTTCCTGTACGCGCGGGGCGTGGTGCGGGCCGCCGCCGGTGACCCGGCCGCCGCGCTGCACGACTTCCTGGAGTGCGGCCGTCGCCAGACGGCCCGTGAGGTGATCAGCCCGGTGGTCACCCCCTGGCGGACGGCCGCCGCCGAGTGCCGACTGGCCCTGGACCGCCCGCTGGAGGCCATCGCCCTGGCCGAGGAGGAGCTGCGGCTGGCCCGCGTCTGGGACACCCCGCGCACGGTCGGCCGGGCGCTGCGTGTCCTCGGTACGGCGGTCGGCGGCCGCCGCGGCCTGGACCTCACCGAGCAGGCGGTACGGCTGCTGCGGGACGGCGGGCCGGCCGGTACCGAGCCGGTGCTGGCCCTGATCGCGCTGGGCCGCCGACTGACCGCCGCCGGTGAGGCGGCCCGCGCCCGCGACTGCCTGCGGGAGGCCGCCGAGCACGCCGAACGGCTCGGCGCGGTACGGCTGTCGGAGCTGACCGAGGGGATCCTGCGGAAGGGGGGCGCCCGCTCCCCGCGACGCCGGACGGGCGCCGCGTCGCTCACCGGCAGCGAGCGGCGGATCGCCGAACTCGCCGCCGAGGGCCGCACGAACGTGGAGATCGCGGCCCTGCTCCATCTGGCCCGCCGCACCGTGGAGACCCATCTCACGCACACCTACCGCAAGCTGGGCATCCGCCGCCGCACGGATCTGCGCCCGGCCCTGGACCAGCCCGCCGCCCGTCCGTAGCGGACGAGGCCCGCCGCCACCGGCCGCCCGGGGCGCGCCGCGCGGAGCCTGGCCCGTCAGGGGGCGAGCCAGTGGGCCGCCGCCGCGAGCAGCGCCCGTACGCCCGTCTCGAGGGTCGGCGCGGGGACGGGGGCGAAGCGCGGGGAGTGGTTGGAGGGGATCTGCGGGGGGATGCCGTCGCGGATCAGGGCCTCCAGGTCGACGCCCTCGTAGAGCTTGTGGTCGGCGCCGCCGACGAACCAGAAGACCGAGGGCACCCCGAGCGCCGTACCGAAGGCCCCGAAGTCCTCGCTGTTGGGCACCGGGGAGGTCAACTCGAAGGTGAGACCCGGGAACTCCCCGTCCAGCGCGGCCTGGACGGCCTCGGTCGCGGCGGGGTCGTTGTGGGTGACCGGGAAGGAGTCGATGGGGACGATCTCCGGCTCCCTGGGCGCGGCGGAGGCGGCGGCCTCGGCCCGTATGATCCGCTCGACCGCGGCCAGCACCCGCTCCCTGACGGCCGCCGTGGTGGACCGTACGTTGATCTTCAGTTCGACGGTGTCCGGGATGATGTTCTCCTTGGTCCCGCCGTGGATCGAGCCGACCGTGACGACGGCCTGCTGGCCCGCGGCGACCTCCCGGGAGACGACCGTCTGCAGCCGCAGCACCACGGCGGCGGCCAGCACCACGGGGTCGACGGTCGCCTCCGGCGTGGACCCGTGCCCGCCCCGCCCGAACAGCGTGACCCGCATGCTGTCGGCGCCCGCCATCAGCGCCCCCGCCCGGGTCCCGACCAGCCCGGCCGGCGCCGCCGCCACATGCTGGGCCAGGCACACCTGAGGCCTCGGGAACCGCTCGGCGAACCCGTCCGCGAGCATCTTCGGCGCCCCGCCCACCTCCTCGGCCGGCTGGAACACCGCGACCACCGTCCCGTGCCAGCCGTCCCGGGCGCCGGCCAGCTGCCCGGTGGCCCCCAGCAGACAGGCGACATGAATGTCGTGTCCGCAGGCGTGCATCACCCCGTCGGTCTTCGAGGCGTACGGCAGCCCGGTCTCCTCCTGGACCGGCAGCGCGTCCATGTCGGCCCGCAACAGCACGACCGGCCCGTCCCCGTTGGCCAGCACCCCGACCACCCCGGTGCCGCCGACCCCCTCGGTGACCTCCCAGCCCTGCTCCCGCAGCCGCCCCGCGACGACGCCCGCGGTCCGCTCCTCCGCGAAGGACAGCTCCGGATGCGCGTGCAGATCCTCGTACAGCGCGCGCAGCTCGGGGAGCCTGTCGCTCAGGCCGGTCAGGAGGGGGCTGGTGCTCATGACGTCGTCTCCCGGGGTGTGTGCGTCGTGTGGCTGCCGAGTCAAGGATCAGGATGCCTCGCGTCCGGAGTTCGCGCGGAAACGCGGGAAAACGACGACGCCCCTCGCACGCCCCGCCGAACGCCCCGGGCGCCGTCTTGTGGCCGCCGGCCGCCGCCGGGGACGATTCCCGCATGTTCGAGGGAATCGACGGGCTCAGGAACCTGGCGGACAAGGCGAAGGACATCGCCGAGGAGCACGGTGACGCGATCGGCACCGGGCTGGAGAAGGCGGGCGACCTGGTCGACGAACGGACCGACGGCAAGTACACCGAGCAGATCGACACCGGGGTCTCCCAGGCGCAGCGACTGGTGCGGCGCCTGGGCGAGCAGGGCACCGAGAAGCCGTGACGGCCACGGCGGCCGCCGGTAGCGGCGGCCGCAGTGTCAGCGGCGGCCGCTAGTCGTCGGTGGTCGGGCGGGTCCGGCCCGGCTCCGGCAACTCGCCCAGCTTGAGCCGGGCGTGCAGGATGTCGCCGATGAACAGGTCGTAGATCAGCACCCCGATCACGCCGCCGATCAGCGGTCCGACGATCGGGATCCACCAGTACCCGCTGAACCACGCCCCGTTCCCCGGGAACGCGTAGCTCTTCCACCCGGCGAGCCAGGTGAGCAGCCGCGGTCCGAAGTCGCGGGCGGGGTTGATGGCGTAGCCGGCGTTCGCACCGTAGGACATACCGATGGCGGCGACGGCGAGGCCGATGACGAACGGGCCGAGGTTGGACCCCACGGCCGTGTTGCGCAGGTCGATCACCGCGACGACGAACATGACGAGGAAGGCCGTACCGACGATCTGGTCGATCAGCGGCCCCCAGGTCCCGCCGTGGAAGAACGGCGCCGGGAAGGTGGCGAAGATCGAGAAGGTGGCCTCGGTGTGCCCGCCGACCTTGGGCGGCTTCGAGGCGGCGTCGAACGCGTTGATCGCGTCGTGGTAGACGAGGTAGACGAGGGCGGCGCCGGCGAGCGCGCCGAGCACCTGGGACACCCAGTAGGGCACCACCTTCACCCACGGGAACCTGCGGCGCGCGGCGAACGCCAGCGTCACCGCCGGGTTCAGATGGGCGCCGCTGACGCCGCCGGCCACGTAGATGCCGAAGGTCACGGCCATGGCCCAGCCCCAGGTGATCAGGAGCCAGTCACCGGCGGCGAGGAAGATCGTGGTGGGCGTCGCCGCGCGCCCGGAGCCGGGCAACGCCGCGACGGCCATCGCAACGACACCGCACCCGAAGGAAATGAGGACGAAGGTCCCCAGGAACTCTGCCAGGCACTCGCCGAGCAGGCCTCCACGACTTCTGAGCTTGGAGGGCTTGAGGAGAGGAGTTATTTCCACAGCCATCGCTGGCCCCCTTAGCCAACCCTGGCTCCCTGCGGGGAGCAATCAGGCGAACACCATTTTGTCCCACACATGATGTTCGCGCAGATCGACCCTTTTGCGCATATCGGAGCCCGGGTGGGGCGGCCGTGACCGCTCAGCTCTCCAGGTCGTCGGCGTAGTGCCGGAACCCGTGCCGGTCGCGGTGCATCCCCCACAGCGTGTCGGCGAGCACGGCGGGATCCTTGCGGGCGTGCCCGGCCACGATGGCCCCCGGGATGACCAGCTGCGCCACGTGGATGCCCTCCCCCGCGAGCCGGTCGTGCAGCAGATGCCCGTACGCACTCTCGGCGGCGAAGGCGATGGAGGTCCCGGCCCGGTCGGGGTGCGGGATGACGGCCGTACCGCCGTTGACGAACAGGATCGTCCCCCGCCCCAGCTCCCGCATCCCCGGCAGCACCTGCTGCACGGCGGCGACCGGCCCGTACACCGAGAACTCGACCGGCCCGAGCAGGTCCGCGTGGGTGGTCTCAAGGACGGGCCGCATGAAGTCCCGCTGCGGTACGGGGCTGTACTGCAGGACCTCGACGGTCCCGAGCTCCTCGGCGGCCCGCGCCAGCGCCCCCGCGAGGGCGAGCGGATCCCTGACGTCGGCGGAGTACCCGCGAGCGCGCACCCCTTCCGCGGCGAGCTCCCCGGCCAGCGCCCCGAGCCGCTTCCCGTCCCGCGCCACGAGCGCGACCCCGTACCCCTCCCGCCCGAACCGCCGGGCGACCGCGGCCCCCAGCCCGGGCCCGGCCCCCACGATGGCAACACTGCTCACGACGACTCCCGACGGCTGTCCCGACACGCTTGCCCCTACGTCCGTACCGCGCGTCCCGCGACTTCACACGTCCAGGCCGGCTCCGCCCTGGCACCATGGCGGCATGGAACGTGTGCTTGGCATCGGCGGGTACTTCCTGCGGTCCGCGGACCCGGCGGCCCTGAGCGCGTGGTACCGCGACTGCCTGGGCCTGGACGCCGACGACAACGGCCTGTGGCAGCCGGCGGCCGGGCCGACGGTGTTCGCGGCCTTCGAGTCCGGGACCGACTACTTCGGCTCCCGCACCCAGCAGACCATGCTCGACTTCCGCGTCCGCGACCTGGACGCGATGCTCGCCCAACTGCGGACCAGGGGCGCGGACGTCGCCGAGGAGATTCAGGAGATGGCCGGCGTCGGCCGCTTCGGCTGGGTCACCGACCCCGACGGCAACCGCATCGAGCTGTGGCAGCCGGCCTGACCCCCGTTGGAGTGACGTCCAAGCAGCCGCACACCGGTTGCCCGGAGAACTCATACCCGCAGGTCACAGACGTTTCTTCGGGACGGCTCGGGCCCACGCGGCCGGAGTTGCCGGCGGAATCGAGTGTTTAGCTAGACCTAAAGGTGGCATTCTTGGAGCAGCGGCAACATCCGCTGCCGCAGCATGAGTTGGGGGTCGTTCCATGAGCTTCTTCGCCCGCGGCGAAAACAACGTCGAGTTAGCCGGAGCCCAATTGGCGCGGCAGGCGTCGGCCTCTCTCGCCGGCCTGCTGGCAGGGCTCGGCACGTCACGCGCCGACCTCGCCAAGGCCATGGGTGTCAGCCCCGGCCGGGTCAGTCAGATCATGTCGGGTGATGCGAACCTGACGATACGGACGTTGGCGGCCGCGGCGGAAGCGCTGGGAGTCGACGTCGAGATCAAGTTCTCTCCCCGCAGGCCGCACTCCGCGCAGCCCCTGCCCGCGAGCACCCCAGAGCCGTTGTCCCCGCGCAAGAGCGGCGTCCCCTCACATCGGTGAGCGTGCCGACAGCCGCCGCTAGGTGCGATCGCGGTGCAGGCCGAAGCGTCGCCGTGGGGCGGGCAGCGCCGGACTGTGGAAGGCGTCGTTGGGCAGCGCCTTGGTGCGCAGTGTCTCAAGCTCGGTCTGTTCCGTGCGGCGGCCGTGCACATAGGCGCAGAGCAGCAGGTCCCCGCAGCGGTTGACGGCTTCACCGAACGCACTGCGGCACTGGTAGACCTCCTCGTCGGTCGGCTCGCGCATCCAGCCGTCGATGTCACGGCGGGCCTCATCGGTCCTCGTCTGCACATCCAGCGCGTGGATCATGGCCTTGTCGGCCGCGTCGAACAGGTTGGTGATCGTCTTGCCGAGGGTGGGATGCCGGTCCGCGAGGTAGTTCCTGAGGTCGTGCACGAAGACGCGTAGCTGTGTCGACTTCTCGAAACCGTCCAGGAACTCGGCGGTCCAGCTGTGGGCGTCGAGCCACATGCGGTATTCGAGCCGTTCCCTGAACCAGGCGATGCCCAGCGTCATGAACCTGACGTAGGGCTGGCTCGTCTCGCCCTGCCTCTTGCGGGGCATGGCGGTGACACCCGTCGCCAGGCCCGCGGCCACCGGCGGCAGCTCGGCCAGGTGGGGAAGTGCCAGGCCGGCGGCGATCCCGACCGCACCCGTCAGGGCGAGCACCAGAAGGGTGAGGCCGGCCGATCTCCAGCTGCCCAGCAGCCAGCCCTTGCCGACGGAATGGCGGACCAGGCCGATCCACGCCAGGCCGGCGCTCAGCATGGCCGGTAACGCGTAACCGGCGAGCCAGCCGTGGTGGTACCAAGTCATGAACGGCCCCAAGTCGTGCATGGTCAGGAAGGACCGTCGCAGGCGAGCAGAAGGCGAGCCGGGCTCCCCCTCGGCGTGTGCGCCCAGCCCTCTCACGGCAGACCCCAAGGTGAGTCGGCTGCAGCGAGTACCGGAGATGATGTCACCCGCCGCGGCCTGGAAGCATTACTTTGCGCAACACGTGGCCACGGAACGCAGTGATCCAGCCACTTCGGTGTCTCGCACGACCGGGTGAATCCGGGTGCCGGGCGACGACAGCGGTCATCCGCGATCTGCCGGTTTCCCCCTCGGGGCGCCCGCCACCGCAGGCCGCGGAAGGCCTTCCCGCCGTCCGGTTCCCGACCACGGTGTCCGAGCCGCCGGGCGCCCCGGCGCGACACTCGCGGCCGCTGTGATCCGCCGCATCGGCCCCCCCCCCACGGGCACGCGACGAAAGCGTGCCACCCCCCACCCACGCGGCCCCCTCCCCGGCACCGCCCCGCCAGAGGTCAGTCCTGTGGCGGCTGGGCCTCCATCAGGCGTTCCGCGATGTCGTCGGCCCAGGACAGGGCCCACCGGCGCAGCGCGGTGATGGCCTCGTCGTCCAGACCGCAGACGGCGAACTCCCGGTCGTCGATCCACTCCGTGCCGGTCAGGCGGGCCTGGAGGTCGGTGAGGTCGAAGGTGTCGCGGGCGTGCCGGCGGCCGAGGTCTTCGAGGTCGGGGAGGGTCCAGCGGTCCGCGGCGGCGTGCACGACCAGGAGGTCGCGGGGCAGACCGCGGTCGGCCAGGGCCCAGACCCGCATGCCGACCACGTCGTCGAGGGCGAGGGTCAGGCCGAGTTCCGTCCGGACCGGCGGGTGCCAGAGGGCCTCCTTGAGGAGGTTGACCTCGGCGTCCTCCGCCGAGACCGCTTCGGTGACGACGAGCTGCGCGGAGAGGGGGTCCGTCTCGCGGGCGACGACCTGCCAGCCGCGTTCCCGGAGGCCGGACGCGATCGTCCCGGCGATCGTCCGCAGGGGCTCCGGACTCTGCGTGGCCGCGTCCACGGTCCGGCCGGCGCGGTCGAACAGGCCGTGCGCCTGGGCCGCGTAGTCACCGGTCAGCGCCAGGGGGTACCCGGCCCCGACCGACAGCAGATCGGGCAGCAGGCGGCGGTGCAGGTGAGTGATGTTCACGCGGCGGCCGCCGAGGGTGGTGCCATGGGGCGATTATCGCTGGCCGGTGGCGTGCGGTGCCACGACTACGCGCCGCCCGGCGCCGCGCCGTGGGGCCGGTGCGGCCCGCACGGCGCCGGGACCGGGTCCCGGGACGCCCCCCTGGCCGGTGTCACAGGCGGCTGCGGCACACTCCGGGCATGGAGCCCACCCAGCCGCCGCCCTCCGCCTGCTGCGCACCCTCCGCCCCCGCGGGCCCCGGCGATTCGGTGCGGGCCCTGCCCGTCGCCGACGGCACCGCCCCCGGGCGCACCGGCATGGTGGCGCTGCCCGGCGGTGAGTTCCTGATGGGCGCCGAGGACGCAGACGGTTTCCCGGCGGACGGGGAGGGGCCGGTACGGACCGTGCGCGTGGCGCCGTTCCTCGTCGACGCCTGCGCGGTGCGCAACGACGAGTACGCCGCGTTCGTCGCCGCCACCGGTCACGTCACCGACGCCGAACGGCTGGGCTGGTCGTACGTCTTCGCCGGGTTCCTGCCCGCCGCACTGCGCCGGGACGCGCCGCGGCCTCCGGAGACGCCGTGGTGGTGTGCGGTCGCGGGGGCCACCTGGCATCAGCCGGCCGGGCCGGGCAGCGGGCTGGAGGGACTCGGCGACCATCCCGTCGTCCACGTCTCCTGGTACGACGCCGCCGCCTACGCCTCCTGGGCCGGCAAGCGGCTGCCCACCGAGGCGGAGTGGGAGTACGCCGCCCGGGGCGGCCTGGAGCAGGCCCGCTTCCCGTGGGGTGACGAGCTGGACCCGGACGGGGAGTACCGGTGCAACATCTGGCGCGGGACCTTTCCGACCCGGAACACCGCCGCCGACGGATACCGCGGGACCGCGCCCGTCGACGCCTTCGCACCCAACGGCTACGGCCTCCACAACACCTCCGGCAACGTGTGGGAGTGGTGCGCCGACTGGTGGACGACCGAGCACAGCGGTACCGGCGGCGGTACGGGTCACGGCACCGCCCGCGTCATGCGGGGCGGCTCCCACCTCTGCCACGCCTCCTACTGCAACCGCTACCGGGTCGCCGCCCGCACCGCCAACACCCCCGACAGCTCCACCGGCCACACCGGCTTCCGGTGCGTACGCGACGCGGGCTGAACCAAGGGGGCCGAAGTCACTCGCCGACCGGGCCGATGAACGTACCCGGGTGGGTGGCGCCGTCCTGGAGCACCACGGCACCGCCGTGCCAGGGCAGGTCGAACGACGTGCGCTGGTTCGGCGCGGTGACGACGACCGTGGTCGGGGTGAACGTGCCGGAGTCGCCCTGCGCCGGCACCAGGAAGGTGATGGCGAAGTTGGCGGAGGCGCCGTTCGCCAGGGTGACCCGCTTCGGGGTGGCGTTCGTGCGCTGGAGCGACCACTTCTGACCGCTGTTGACGAGGTCGACGCCCGCGAAGCCGTACATCGTGCAGGAGTGGCCGCTCTTGTTGGTGAACGCCACGACCGCGTGCTTCTGCTGGCCGGTGCCGCTGCCGGGGTCGGCCCAGGAGTAGCCGAGCTGGGACGCCTGGCAGGCGGGCACCGAGCCGGTGGCGGAGGAACCGCCAAAGGAGCTGCCGCCGGAAGCGGAGGAGCCGCCGGAGGAAGCGGAGCCGGACGTGGACGAGCCCGAGGTGGTCCCGCTGCTCCCCGTGCCGGAGGAGCCGCTGCCCGAGGAACCGGCGCCCGAGCCGCCCGTCGAGCCTGGGGCCGTGGTGACGTCGCCGGAGGCCGGGGCCGCCGTACCGCCGTCGGCGCTGAGGGAGCCGCTCGCGGTGCCGTTGCACGCGGTCAGCAGGGCCAGCAGCGCGGCGGCTCCGGTCACGGTGACGGCGGTACGGCGGACGTTCGTGCGACGGGTGCGAAGCTTCGACATGGGGTCCCCCAGCGGTGGCGGTCGATCTGCCCGGCTCTCTGCCGGACACCTCTTTCGATGCCGCCCCCGGAAGGGAAGTTCGGGGATCGCCGTCACGGGCCCGTCGTGGTCGTGTCACACGCGTCGTTACAGACGCGTCCGCTCACGCCATCCAGAAGAACACCGCCGTCATCCGCTTCTCCTCCAGCGTCCTGCCGGCGTAACCGGTCGCGCTGTGCACCAGGTTGGCGTTGTAGAGGAGCAGCCGGTTGTACCTGTGCGGGACCCGGACGTCCTCCTCGAAGTGGTCGCCCGGGACGAACCGCGTCCCGAGCGCCTCGACGAGGTTGTTGTGCGGTGCCTGCACGATGTTGCCGCCGAGCCGGCCGCCGGGCAGCGACTGGCGGTAGAACGCGGTGCCGCAGTCCTTGGCCACCCCGGGGTTGAGGTACAGCACCGCCGCGTACCGGCACAGCGCCCGCGAGTCGGTGTGCGGGCGCGGCTCGCTCTCGCCCTCGCCGACCACCTGCACGCAGTTGTGGTTGAGGGTGCCGCCGCCGGGCGCCTGCTGCACCCACAGCTTCCCGGCCCCGGTCGCCTTCCTCACCAGCTCTTCCACGACGGCCAGTTCGGCGGGTTCCAGGCCCGGCATGGTGCGCAGGCCGGGCCAGGTCTCCGAGGTGTACGGGTATCCCTGGACCCAGTCGTCCTTGGCCAGGCACCGCTCCCGTACGGCGTCCACGTCCGGCAGGACGTCGTCGAACACCCAGTAGTCGCGGCCCTTGGTGGGCTTGCGGTAGGGCAGGACGGGAAGCGCGGCAGGGCCCCGCGTGGCCGCTCCGTTGGGCAGCCGGGGGACTCGGGGGGATGAGTGTGGGGGCATGCGGCGAAGCCTGCCCCCGACTTTGTCATGACCACTCTCATCAGGGGAAATCATCACCCTCTCCTGGCCAAGACATGGGAAGGCGACGCCCCGGACAGGGCCGACCCTCACAAGTTCTTTGCCAAATCAAAAGGTTTCCGGCGCTTCCCCGTCCGTATTTCCCTGGGAACCGACCCCGCCTCGCGCGGGACCCCCGACCGGTCAGGAGGCACTGGTGCGCTTTTCGCGGAACGCGACGGGAACGCTCTTCGTGGGCGGTGCGCTGAGCTTCACTCTCGCCGCGCTCGCCTACCCGAGCATGCTGGGTGTGAACACCACCTCCAGCTCGGCCACACGGGTCATCGCCAACACCCAGTGGGGGCCCTTGACCGAGGGCGACCGGGACTTCGTGGTGAAGGTGCGCGCGGCCGGACTCTGGGAGTACCCCGTGGGCCAGCTCGGCCTGAAGAAGGGCCAGTCCCAGGCGGTCATCACGGCGAGCAAGCACCTGGTCGACGGCCACGCGGCGCTGGACAGCACCGTCCGCAAGATCGCGCCCATGCTCAACATCACCATCCCGAACCTGGCCTCCCCCCAGCAGCAGGGCTTCGTCAACACCCTGAGCGCGGACACCGGCAAGAAGTTCGACACCGACTTCGCCAACATCCTGCGCGTGACGCACGGTTCGATCTTCAACACGATCGCGAAGATCCGCTCGACGACCGAGAACACCCTGGTGCGGATCCTGGCCGACCAGGCCAACGCCACGGTCCTCGACCACATCACGGTGATGGAGCAGACCGGCCTGGTCGACTTCCCCTCGGTCCTCTTCCAGGAGACGACCGCGCCGAAGCTGCCCGCCACCGACCTGACCCCGCCGCCCCCGGCCGCGGGCCAGCCCGAGGTCGTCCTCACCCCGCCGGTCAACAGCACGACCAGCCCGCCCGCACTGCCGGGCGAGAGCGGCTTCACGGGCAGCGGTGCCGGTGTCGGCGGCGGTGCGAGCAGCCAGACCAGCGGAGTGAACGTGACGCCGGGCGCCACCCCCACCGCCGGCTGAGTCACATCAGGCGCCCAGCCACACGGTGGTGTCGGGCGGCAGCGTGCCGTCATGCGGCAACGGCACGCTTGCCAGCAGTACTTCGCCCGGCGGCAGCGGCACCGGCGCGTCCGACACGTTCGTGACGCACCGCCAGCCCTCCGTCCGGGCGAAGTGCAGCACCCCCACCGGCGCCTCGGCCCAGGTCAGCCTCTCGCCCTCCAGCAGCTTGCGGCGCAGCCGCAGGGCGGTGCGGTAGAGCTCCAGGGTGGAGCCGGCCGCACCGGCCTGCGCCTCGACGGCGTACGACCCGAACCACTCCGGCTGCGGCAGCCAGGCACCGCCCGGCCCGAAGCCGTACGAGGGACCGTCCGCCGTCCACGGCAGCGGCACCCGGCAGCCGTCGCGGCCCTTGCGGGCATGGCCGGTCTGTTCCCAGATCGGATCCTGGAGGACCGAGACGGGCAGGTCGGCGGCCTCGGGCAGGCCGAGTTCCTCACCCTGGTAGACGTACGACGAGCCGGGCAGCGCGAGCATGAGCAGGGTGGCCGCGCGGGCGCGCCGCAGGCCGTGGGAGTCGTCGACGGGCGGGGTGCGGCCGCCGGACAGCAGCCAGGCGTTCTCGTCCGTGCCCGGCGGCAGCGTCAGCCGGGAGGCGTGCCGTACGACGTCGTGGTTGGAGAGCACCCAGGTGGCGGACGCGCCGGCCGCGTGGGCGGTGGCGAGCGAGCCGGTGATGACCTCGCGGAGCGCGTCGGCGTCCCAAGGGGTCTGGAGGTACTCGAAGTTGAAGGCCTGGCCGAGTTCGTCCGGGCGGGCGTACAGGGCCCGGCGGGTGTCCGGTACCCAGGCCTCGGCGACGGCGGTGCGGGGCGGGCTGTAGGTGTCGAAGATCTTGCGCCAGTCGCGGTAGATCTCATGCACCTCGTCGCGGTCCCAGTAGGGGTGGTGGCCGGGCGGTACCCGCTCCAGCGCCTCCTCACCGGTCGGGCCGAACTCCGCCACGTCCCGCAGCGGTTCGGCGAGGTCCTTCACCAGGGCATGCGCCACGTCGACGCGGAAGCCGTCCACGCCCCGGTCGGACCAGAAGCGCAGGGTGGTGCGGAAGTCGGCACGGACCTCCTCGTGCTCCCAGTTCAGGTCGGGCTGCTCGGGGGCGAAGAGGTGCAGGTACCACTCGCCGTCCGGGACCCGGCGCCAGGCGCTGCCGCCGAACACCGACTGCCAGTCGGAGGGCGGGAGTTCGCCGTGCGCGCCGCGGCCGGCCCGGAAGACGTAGCGTTCCCGGGCCGCGGAGCCAGGGCCGGACAGCAGCGCCTCCCGGAACCACGGATGCAGGTGCGAGGTGTGGTTCGGGACGATGTCGACGATCACCTTCAGGCCCAGCCGGTGCGCCTCGGCGACCATCGCGTCGAAGTCGTCCAGGGTGCCCAGGCGCGGGTCGACGTCCCGGTGGTCGGCGACGTCGTAGCCGCCGTCGGCGAGCTCGGACGGGTAGAACGGGCTCAGCCACAGGGCGTCCACGCCGAGCGCGCCCAGATGGGACAGCCGCTCGGTGACGCCCCTGAGGTCGCCGAGGCCGTCACCGTCCGCGTCGGCGAAGCTGCGCGGGTACACCTGGTAGATCACGGCCTGACGCCACCAGTCGGGGTTCCTGGAGGAGAGGTCGACCACGCGCGTTCCTTTCGGGCTTTCGGACGGGACACACACCGATCGGACGGAGAGACACCGAAGGGAAGTCTGTCCATATTGCCGAGAAAGCGAAACTTCACACCGGCCGGAGCGGATCGTTCCCTGTGTGAGGGAGTTGTGATGGCGCCCGAACAGCCCTTGATCCGCCGCAGGTTGACAGGGTTCGGCAAGGCCAACCACCATGGGCCGCACACTGTGGCGCATGTGACCAATGAGCCCGGTGTCTCTTCGCTTTCCACTGCCCTTCCGCCGCCCGCCCGCCGCCCGTCCGCTTCTCACGACGAGCGGCGCCGGGCCGGCGAGAGATGAGCACCCCACGGATGGGATATCCATGTCCATAGCCAGACATGTCACCGCGCGTCGCCTGCTGGGGACGGGCGTCGCGTCGTTCGCCCTGTGCGCCGCCTCCGTCGCCGGCGCGTCCGGCGCCTGGGCGCACGGCGCTTCCGGCGGTGACGGCTGGAAGTCGGGCGGCCACTACAGCCCCGGCACCGGCGCCGGCACGGAGACCGGCACCGACAAGTGCCAGTTCTCGATCGACGGCTCGAACTTCTTCGACTCGGTGAAGGTCGACGACCAGAACCTGAAGGTCACCGACGACGGCAAGGTCCACCTCAAGGTCCGCGCCGCCGCCGACGCCGCCTCCTGCACCGCCTCGCTCGCCTCCTACATCGCCCACGGCCCCACCTTCGCCACCTCGGGGCAGCAGATCTTCGTCGACTTCGACTCGGTGACGGTCAAGCAGGGCCAGACCGACTCCCTCGACATCGCGGTCCCGGACGCCGGCTGCTTCGCGCAGATCGACCTCTACCGGGGCGCGACGAAGTTCGACGGGAAGACGGACGCGAACGACGGCTTCGACCACGGTGACCTGCCGGCCGGCCCGGACCACGCGGTCATCAAGGACAAGCTGATCGCCTCCTGGAACGGCGGTACGAAGGACTGCTCGACCACCGAGTCGTCCTCGCCGTCCCCGTCTCCCTCCGCCTCGGAGTCGGAGTCGACCCCGGCCCAGCCGTCCACCCCGCCGGCCGCGGAGACCACCGCCCCGGCGCCCTCGGAGAGCTCGGCGACCGGCACGGCCAGCGCGTCTCCCTCCCCGTCCGACTCGACGACCTCCCCGGCGTCGGCCCCCAGCACCGACTCCGGTGGTGGCGGCGACCTCGCCCACACCGGCGCCAGCTCCAGCACCGGTTACATCGCCGGCGGCGCGGCCCTGCTGCTGGCCGGCGGCGGCGCGATCGTCGTCGCGACCCGGCGCCGCAAGGCGACCCGCGCCTGATCCCTTCGGGTCTCCTCGGGTCGCTTCGAGCGCAGACGTACGCCCCGGCCGTCGTGGACGGCCGGGGCGTACGCGCGTTCCCCGTGGGTCAGCAGTTGCGGATGGACCAGACCGGCGTCCAGTCGTAGCTGTACACGGTGTTGTCCGGCGTGAACTGCTTGAGCACGTTGCCGCTCTGCCCGTAGAAGTACGAGGTGACCCCGCCGGTCTGCGAGTCGACGTAGTAGCCGCCGCCGTTCCAGTACGACAGCGAGTACCGGGCGCAGTTGTAGAGGAAGAAGACCTTCCAGTCACCCGTCGTGGGGTCCCACGCCGCGGTGCAGAGGCTGCCGCTGGTGCAGCTGACCGTGGAGCCGGCGGCCACGTGGACGACCGTGCTCGCGGCCGGCGAGGTGGTCGGTGAGTTCGCCGCGGCGGACCTGGGCGTCACCCCGGCCGGTGCCGCGGGCAGCACCAGCGTGTGGGCGCCCTTGGCGGTGGCCTGCCGCGGAGCGGCCTGGGCCGGACCCGTGACGAACAGCACCGCCAGCGCCACCGCCAGCGCGCCGATGAGCCCGGCGATGAATCGTTTGTCGCGCATTCTGTCTTCAACCCCCTGTGAGAAACGGCGACTTGGACACCATCAGGCTGTCCGCGGCCGCCGTTGCCCCACCACACGTTTAAGCCGTGGCTTCAGGGTCGGCCGGTGCCCGGCGCGCCGGGCGGCCGGGGCCGGGCTTCGAGCAGGGTGATACCGGCCGGGGTGATGGTGTGGACGACGTACTTGCTGTGCCGGACGCTGAGCAGCAGCCCCGCCCGGCGCAGTACGGCGGTGTGCTGGCTGGCGGCGGCGCCGGAGATGCCGAACCGCGCGGCGAGCTCGCCGGTGGTCCGGCCGGTGACGACGTCCTCCAGGATCGCGGCGCGGGTCCTGCCGAGCAGCGCGCCCAGCTCCGTACCGCGCGGGTTCCCTGCGCCCGCCCAGTCCGGGGTGTGCTCGATCGGGTAGACCACCACCGGCGTCCAGTCGGGCGCGGGGAAGGCCAGGGTGACGGGTCTGCGGGTGCAGAAGAAGGAGGGCTGCAGCACCACCCCTCGCCCGTTCAGGCGGACTTCACGGTCGACGGGGTAGTCGGCCTCCAGCACCGGCGGGCGCCAGCGCAGCACGGGACCGAAGCTCGCCAGCAGCCCGTCGGTACCGCCCGCCAGGACGGCGCGGGCGCGGGCGGCCCGGTCGGCGTCGATCTGGGCGCGGATCTGCGGCCAGAACGGGGCGAGGGCCCGCCGGTGGTGGCCGTGCAGGGCGGTGCCCAGCCGGCGCAGGGCCTCGGGTTCGCCGTCGGCGAGCGACCGGGCCAGGTCCGGTAACGGGCGGCGCCGCTGGGGGGAGGCGGCGAGCAGCGTGAGGTCGCGGCGCAGGGCGGTACGGGGCGTGCCGAGCACGGTGTCGAGGGCGGCGGCCAGTTCGCGGCCGGTGCCCGGGGCGGGGGTGAGGAAGTCGGGCAGGTAGCCGCGCCCGGGCAGCAGTCCGGCGAGCAGCCGGTCCGCCGGTCCGCCGAGACGGGGCCGCACCAGGTGCCGCCACTGCCCGAAGGTCGGGGCGTCGCCGCCGTCGAACAGGCCCTGGAAGCTGTTGACGATCTCCCAGAGATGGTCCGGCCCGGCGGCGACGCGCACCCGCGCGATGTCGTCGGGCGTGAAGTGCACGCGCAACATGGGGGGTTCTCTCCGATGGTGGTCGGTCATCGGGGGTGGTGGTCACGGCGATGACCACGGGATCGCCCCATGAGAGTCACCCGTCCCATTCGATCCGGACAAGGGTGTTTTCAGTTGGCTTGGGGCCGCCCGCCCGTGACGGTCTCCAGGTACAGCTTCACGTACCGTGCCACGTCGACGTCCAACCCCACGTCCACCATGGCCTGTTCGCGGGCACCGCCGTGGATCTCGGCCTCGCCGGGGCGGGGGCGGCGGTCGACGACGGTCTGGCCCCGGGTCGGCCCGGGGGCGAGGGAGACCTCGACCGGAAGGAGCCGGGTGGTCAGACCGGCCGGATCGGCCACGGCGCACACCGCGCCCGCGTCGCCGAGGCCGCCGGCGGCCTCGGCTTCCGCGTCCGAGCCGGGGGTGGCCGGCCGGTGTGCGAGCAGTTCCCCGGCGAGCCGGGCCCCCGGTTCCGCGCTCGCGCGCAGCCGTCGTACCTCTTCCCCTGGCACCACGACCCGCTGGAAGACGTCCAGGCCGTACATCGTGATCGGCACGTCGGCGGTGAGCAGGACGGCGGCCGCCTCGGGGTCGTGCCAGACGTTGAACTCGGCGACCGGGGTGGCGTTCCCGGTGGCGACCGCGCCCCCCATGAACACGATCCGCTCGATGTTCCGGGTCACCTCCGGGTGGGTGCGCAGCAGCAGGGCGATGTTGGTGAGCGGGGCGGTGGGGACGAGGGTGACCGGGCGGGGCGAGCGGAGGATCTCGCCGCGCAGCAGGGTGACGGCGTCGACGTCGGCGGGGCGCCGGGTGGGCGCGGGCAGCCCGAGGTCCCCCATCCCGTCCGTCCCGTGCACATGCCGCGCCGACCGCGCCGGCTCGATCAACGGCCGCTCGGCACCCCGGGCGACGGGAACGTCCCCGGCCCCGGCCCGCTCCAGCACGGTCAGGGTGTTCCGGACCACCCCGTCCACGTCCGTGTTCCCGGCGACACAGGTCACCGCCCGCAACTCCAGCCCCGGATGGCGAACGGCGAACAGCAGGGCGAGGGCGTCGTCGACACCGGTGTCGCAGTCGACAATCACGGGGATGCGCTGACCGGCCACGGGGGCTCCTTCCGTCGGCCCCGACTCTAATCGCCGGCGTGCACCCCTCACCGGACGGGGCCTTGTGGCCGACGGCACGGCAGCCGCCCACAAGGCCGCGCACCGGTGCCTGCACACGGCTCCCCGGCGGCGCCTTCTCCAGCGCCGGCCGGTAGAGCCGCGCGAGGTCCAGCGTGTGCACGGCGGACCACTGGTTCGCGCCGTCCCCGACATGGCCGGAGACCCCCGTGGCCCGGGCGATCCGGATCAGCATCGGCAGGAACCCGCTCCGGTCCCGCGCGCTGTGCACGACCGGCGGCATCCCGACGAGCACGGTCCGTACCCCCTGCTCGGCGAACTCGCCGAACAGCCGCCCCGTGGCCGACCGCGGATTGGCGCCGTACGCCGCGCCGGGATGCTCGTTGCCGTCGCCGTGCCCCATGCCGACGCCCAGGAGCGCCTTGCCGGTCCCGGCGAGCGCCTCGCCGAACGCCCGCGCCGCGGTCAGGTCGGTCGCCGCCGCCCCGGCCATGTCCCCGGCGGCCATCCGAGCAGCGGGAGTTCGGCCCCCGCTTCCGGAGTGTCGTCGCCGGCCACGCCGAACTGCGGGAGCGCTCCGCGTTCAAGGAGTTCACCCTCGCCGCGGCCCTGACCGGCGCCCTCCGGCAGCGCGGGGTGCCCGACCCGGCCGCGAGCCTCGCCGCCGGCCTGGGCGTCCGCGCGTTCGCCACGGCCTTCACCCAGTGGATCGCCCCCGCGAACGACCAGCCCTTCCCCACCCTGGCCCGCCACGGCCTCACCGAACTCCACCAGGCGGCGACCACCCTCACCTGGCACGGGCGTGGTGAACCTCCCCGGCGGCCGGTCCGAGCCTCGTTCGGCGGCCGACCGGCGGACCCCCCTCACCCGGACGGACCGGAGCGGTGGTGGGCGGGGGCGAGGGATGGTGGCGTGGGAGCACGCGTTCCGCTGTTCCTGGTTCCCGGGGAGGCCCCGTCATGAGAGTCACCGCCTGCGGCCTTGTCGTGGCCGGCCTCCTCGCCGCCGGCGCCTGTACGGCCACCGAGCCGCCGCAGGCCGACGCTCCCGCCTCCGCCCCGGCCGGCAACGCGACCACCGCCGAACGGGCCGCCCCGGCCAGCCCCGGCGCCGCGGCCGGCACCCCGGCGCTCACCGTCGAGCAGGCGCAGGCCGCACTGATCGGCGAGAGCGACCTGGGCGTGCCGTGGACGGCGACCGACGGCACCGCCACCTGGCACGACGGGCTGCTCAAGGCGGCCACCGGACAGCCGGACTGCCAGCGTCTCCTTGAGGCCCTCTACACCGACGAACTGCTCGGCGCCCCGGCCGGCCCGCAGGCCGCCACCGCCCTCGACGACGGCGACGACGCGGCCCAGCTCCGCTACCAGGTCGACGCGAGCCACTCCGCCGACGTCGACCGGACCCTGGCCTGGCTGCGGGCCCTGCCCCGGATCTGCGCGCAGTTCACCGCGCAGACGACCGCGGCCGGCACCGCGGCCGTGCGGGTCGCCGACGCCGGGCTGCGGGACTTCGGCGACGCGCGGCAGGGGCTGCGGATCACCCTCACCGCGCAGCCCTCCGCCGCCGACGACCCCACCATCCTGACCCTCGACGTCGCCGTCGTCCGCGTCGGCGACGACGCGATCGTCCTGACCGCCGGCGCCCTGGGCACCCTCCCCGACGACACCACCGAGCAGGCCCTCGACATCGGCGTCCGCCGCCTCGCCCAGGTACGGGAACAGGGGCGCGCGCAGGCCTAGAACGGGTCACGGGGTCTCGTACGGGTCGGACGGCTGCTGCACCGTCCTCGCCGACCTCGCGTCCAGCACCGGCGGCCACGCCGCGTCCGAGCCGAGTGTGCCCTTGGGGTGCCAGGTGCCGGTGTGTGCCACCCCCGCGAGGTCCGGCGCGGGGGCGGCCCTCGCTACAGCGGTGGCTGGGCCGGTGCCGGTCCCAGGGTCGTGGTGCCCGGGGCCGTACGGTGGCCGAGGCCGGTGCGGTACGCGTCCAGTGCCGCCTCCACCCGGCCGGTGCGGCGCAGCAGGTCGCCCAGCAGGCGGCACAGGTCCGCCAGGTCACCCGCCGCGCCCGCCCGTTCCAGCAGGCTCAGCGCCCGTACGTAGTGCTCCTCCGCCGCCTCCGTGTCCCGGGCGTCCTCGGCGATGATGCCGAGGAGGCGGTGCGCGGCGGCCGAGTGGACCGCGCCGCGCTCGGAGCTGAAGTCGCCGAGCACGTCGTGCAGCAGCTCGGCGGCCTCGTCGGACTTGCCGCGGCGGTGCAGGACGTCGGCCAGTTCGACCGCCGCCTGACTGCGGTACAGGGCGGCGCGGGTCTCGGACAGCATCGCGAGGGCGTCCCGCAACTCCCCTTCCGCACGCTCCAGTTCGCCGTTCTGGGCGTAGACGTAGCCGCGCATCCAGTGGCAGTTGGCGAGTTCGGTACGGAGCTGGAGCTGGCGGTACAGCTCGGCGGCCTTGGCCAGGGAGGCGTCGGCCTCGGCGACCCGGCCCTCGGCGAGCAGGGTGCGGGCGACGGAGCGGTGCATCCGGGCGATCAGCGCGGGGTCGCCGGCCTGCGGGGCGAGGGCGAGGGCGAGTTCGGCGGCCTGGGCGGCGCGGGCGTGGGCGCCCATGTCCATGTACGGGCCGATGGCGGAGGCGTACAGCAGCAGCAGCGCGTCGGGGTCGTGCAGGCCGCTGCGGTTCAGTTCGTCGAGCGTGGACTCAAGGAGGTAGACGGCATAACGAAGCTCACCCGCGAGGTAGTGGCTGACCGCCCGGCCGCGGATCGCTGGTACCCGCACCGGCAGCGGCTCCTCGGCCGTCCACAGCTCGGCCCGCTCGAAGTACTCCCTGGCCTGCCCCAGCTCGCCGGTGTCCAGGGCGCATTCGCCCATCCCGAGCAGCGCGGTCGCCTGCTCGACCGCGAGCCCGTGCGCCTCCGCCTCCTCGAAGAGGGCCGCGTACTGGGCGGCGGCCGCCTCGGCCGCGCCGGTGGCCAGGGTGCGCTGGGCCTCGGTGAGCCGCAGCCTCAGGTCGGTGGCGAGGTGGGCGGGGCGCCCGCTGGCCAGCTCCTCGAAGCCGACGCCGAGCCGGCCCGCGATGTGCCGCAGCGCCTCGTCGGAGGCCCGCACCCGCCCGGCCTCCAGCGTGGAGATGTACGCCGGCGTGTAGGCCGGTTCGGCCAACTGCCGCTGGGTCAGACCACGTCCGGTGCGCAGTTGCTGCACCCGCCGCCCTATGGTCTCCGGATCGTCCCGTTCCTGCATCCTGCCATTCCCCCCAACTCCCCCAGTACCCCTTGCCGTTGCGCTCTGACACCCCTAGGTTAAACCGCGAATTAAACGTGCTTAACCCGCCCCTGTTGTTGCGAGGTCGCCGTGCCCGGACGCACATCCGCACGCCCCACCGCGCTCCGCCGGTCCCGGATCCGCTCCCTCGGGGGGACCCCCACCGCCCGCAGTGTCGTGGCAGCGGTGATCGCCGTGGGGGCGCTGATCACAGCCGCCAACGCCGGCCCGGCACGGGCGACGGACGGCTCCCCCGGTTCCCCGGCTCCGGCCACGGCACAGCACGCCGTCGGTCACTAGGGACTGGCCCGTGATCCCGTCGGCGAGCAGGACACCCGTCGGGTCACAGGATGACAGCCGGTTCACTTGCCGGTAGGCAGTTTCGCCGTGATGGACCGGGCCACCTGGACCACCTTGTCGTCCGACTCGCCATCGTCCGGTACGAGGGGCCGCCCGCCGTCCGGCGCAGCTCGTGGGCGAACCGCTGCACCGGACCGGAGGTCGGGTCGAGCGGTCTCGCGGGACGCCCCATACCGTCGTACCTCCGTACACCCGGTGAAAGCGGTATCAGGAGCGACGACCATACGGGTCAGCGGAGAACAGGAGGGTTGACCCCAGGTGACGGACGGGTGTCCTCGAACGGTCCGCCACCTGCGGACACAGGCATCCGGAGGGCGGCCGCAGCGGACCGTCGTTGATCAGTTCCGCGAAAAGCCGTCGCGAGTTTCACGGAAAGCCCTTCCATTGAACGCTCAACAGGCGCCAGGCTCTGTCTCCACACCCCCGGATGTCATGTCCGGGGCGATTGTCGTGTGCACTGTCGACTGGAGCCCCCGATGTCCCGAACCAGGACCCGCCGCCTCGGCCGAGCCGCCGCCGTCGTGGGCAGCGCCGCCGCGCTCACCCTCGCCCTCCCCTTCAGCGCCTCCGCGAGCGTGCTGCAGAACCTCCCCGAGAACGCGACCACGTTCCAGAAGTTCTTCGAGCCGCTGTACGACTACGACACGGACGCCTGCTACCCCGCCGCCGCCATCGACCCGAGCGGCAACCTCAACGGCGGCCTGAAGCCGACCGGCTCCGTCACCGGCAGCTGCCGCACCGGCCACCTCGACCACGCCAACACCTACTCGCGGGCGAAGTGCAACAACGGCTGGTGCGGAATCATCTACGCGAGCTACTTCGAGAAGGACGAGGCCTCCCCGGGCATCGGCCACCGCCACGACTGGGAGTGCATCGTCGTCTGGGTCCAGCAGGGCGCGGACTACCCGTCGTACCTGTCCGCCTCCCAGCACGGCGACTTCGAGACCGAGGCCGTCGCCGACGTGCCGATGAGCAGCCAGCGCGTCCAGGTCGTCTACCAGAAGGACGGCCTGAGCACCCACGACTTCCGGTTCGCCAAGTGGGGCGAGACCCCGGAGAACGACGACGCCGCCTGGCACCAGGAGAACCTGCTGACCTGGGACAACATGGCGTCCAACCTGCGCGACATCCTGAACGCCTCCGACTGGGGCGACGCGAACTTCCCGCTCCAGGACGCCAAGTTCGACGACCACCTCAACAAGGCCAAGCCGAGCGCGATCACGTTCGACCCGTACGCCTGACCCGGGCACCGGATCCGGGCCCCGGGCCGAACCTCTAGTTCGTCTGAAGCTGCCGCAGGTGCTGCTGGACGTTCTCCAGCGCGCCCTCCCGGCGACCCGGCACCCTCAGTCTCAACTCCGCCAGCGCGGGCCCGAGTTCACGGGCCCGCGCCGTGTCCTTGATGGCGCCCCACTGGTGGTGGGCGCGGTCCACGGCCGCCTCGACGGCCGGGGCGTCGGCCGGCTGCCCCGCGGCCAGCCGGGCGTGCGCCACGGTCAGCCAGGTACGGCAGCTGCGCGCCGCGTCGCCCGCGAACATCGCCAGGTCGGCCCGTACCTCGGACCAGTGCAGGGCGTCCTCGCAGGCCGGCCCGTGCGCCCGCGCGGCCGCCTCCTCCCAGCGGGCGGCGAGCACGTCCGCCTCGGCGTACCGCCCGTCCCGCACGGCCGCGCTGATGGCGTCATGGGGATCCCCGCTGTCCTGCGTGTGCGTGCTGAGCAGCATGTCGGCGGCGACGTCCGCCCCTAGCCGCGCGAGCACCTGCCGGTGCAGCTCCGCCATCGCCGGCCGGTGCCCGCTCCTGAGCAAGGTCGCCACGGCCTTCATGTACGACGGTGCGCCGACCTCCCGCCGGGCGGGCGGCGGGGCGATCCGCCCGTGCACGGCGTTGTTCCGCCCGGAGTCGAGCGGCACGGTGCGCAACTGCTCCCAGGTCTCCGGATCCGCGTGCAGATCGAGCACCAGGGTCGTCGCCCCGGCCGGCCGCAACCGCAGCTCCTCCCGGACCCAGTGCCAGGGCAGGCCGGTGTACCGGACGGTGGCGGGCGTGGTCCGGGCCAGCGCGAGATGCGGCAGCCGCTGCTTGCGGTCCAGGTGCAGCTGGCCCGCGACGAACACGGTCAGCGGACCGGGCGCGGCCGCGGCGGCCCGCAGCCGTGTCAGCACGGCCTGCGGCTCCAGGGGGTCGGCGAGTTCGACGACGTTGGCGGTCTCGGTGCCGGAGAGTATCGCCGGGGGCACGGCCGCGAGCACGGGGAGCACGGAGGCCGCGTCCACCAGACGACCTTTGCCGGTCGGCGAGGCCGCGAGCAGCAGCACGGTTCCGGGCATCGGGCCCTCCCCCTTTGTTCCCCGGTTTCACTTACGCCCAGCACGGTAACCGCTGCGCTTGCAAAGCGGGGCCCACGAAGGAGCTTTGGGCCGGGTAACGACCGGTACGCCCACCCCAGGCGTCCACCGGCCCCACCCCCTCTGCCCCCACTCCCCTTGACACCCGACCCTTCCTTCTCACCACCATCCCCTCTCTGCCGCCACTCTCCGCCGCCGGCACCCCCTCCCCGCCGCCACCCCCTTCCCGCCGCGACGGCGCTCAGCCACGGCGTTGCGGTCCGGCGGTGCCCAACCGCCGGCCACCCGCCATCGGTCCGCCGACCCGTTGCGGAGTGCAGCACCATCGTGGCTGGTCGCGCAGTTCCCCGCGCCCCTAGGGAGTTGCGGTCCGGCATGCTGCCATCTCACCGCCCCTATCACTCTCCGCCGTCCCCCCTACCCGCCAAAACCCCCTCCACCGCAACCCCGCTCCACCGCAACCCCGCTCCACCGCAACCCCCTCCACCGCACCCCCCCACCGCCCACCTCTCCACCGCACCCCCCACCGCCCACCTCTCCACCGCACCCGCCATCGCCCACCTCTCCATCGCACCCCCACCGCCCACCTCTCCACCGCACCCCCCTTTCGCCGCCATCACTCTCCGTCGCGGCGGCGCTCAGCCACGGCGTTGGGGCTCGGTGGTGTTGAACTGCCGGTAGCCGGGGTCGCTCTGCGCGGTCCCTAGGGAGTTGCGGTGCGGCGTACCGCGAAGATTGTGGTGTCGTCGGAGAGGCGGCCGTGGGTGTGGCGGAGTACGCCGTCGCGGATGTGGGCGACGAGGGGGGCCGGGTCGGAGGTGGGGGCGTGGGCGGCCTCCTCGGGGAGGCGGTAGAAGTCGCCGTCGGCGTCTCTCGCCTCGGTCACGCCGTCCGTGGTGATGAGGAGGGTCTCGTCGGCGGCGAGGGTGACGGTACGGGCCGGTGGCGGGCCGGTCGTCGTCAGGTCGGTCATGCCGAGGGGGAGTCCGCCGCCCGGGGGCAGCGGTCGTACCACCCCCGTCGGCCCCACCGCCAGCGGCGGCTCGTGGCCGAAGTTGATGAGTTCCACGACGTCCGGGGCGTCCGGCGGGAAGCCCAGCAGCACCGCCGTCGCGAAGCGGTCGCCGTCATCCCGGCCCAGCGCCACCGTGTGGCCCCGGTGCCGGATCATCCGAGTCTCCAGCCGGTCGGCCACCGTCGCCAGGTCCCGTTCGTGGTACCCCGCCTCCCGGAACGTCCCCAGCAGCGCCGCCGCCGTCTCCACCGCTCCCAGCCCCTTGCCCTGGACGTCCCCGACCAGCACCCGTGTGCCGTGCGGTCCCGGCTGGATGTCGTAGAAGTCGCCGCCCACCCGGGCCTGGGTGTCGGCGGCCAGATACACCGCCGCATGGTCCAGCCCGGCCCACCCCTGCGGCAGCGGCCGCAGCACGGTACGCCGGGTCGTCTCGGCGATGTCCCGCATGTGCAGCATCCGCCGTTCGCCGTTCCTGCGGACCACGCACGCGAGAAGGGCCAGCAGCCCCGCGAAGGCGACCAGTATGAAGTCGGGCAGCGTGGCCTGGTACTCGCGTGGCCAGGCCCGGTCCACGGCGACGTAGTCGAGGAGCGACAGCGCCGCGAAGACCGCCGTCGTCCAGACCCCGCAGAGCGCCGCCGCGATACCGGGGACCAGGACGATCCAGGAGACGATCCGGAACCGCTCCGTGGTGTTCAGGTCGACCGCCGTGATCCCGGCGAGCAGCAACAGCGGCGCCGCCCAGGAGATGCTCCGCCCCCGGGCCCGCAGCAGCTCCTTCCGCCGCCGCTGCGCCTGGTGGTCGGTCACGAGAGTCAGGGAAGCACGGGCGGGGACACATCGCATGTCGTACGGGATGTGCTGACCGACTTGCCAGGGGGTACCCGCAGGTGTGCCCTGGAAGGTGCGGGGTGAGGAGAGAGGAGCACGCTCATGGCTCAAGCGGCACCCACGTCCGGCGGGATGCCCCGGAGCGGCCGTACGCCCGACGTGTTCAGCGCACGGATGCACGCCAGGGCCCGGGTGGCGATACCGATCGTGACCGGGCTGATCTACGGCGACTGGGCCGCGGCCAACCGTCGCAGCGGCGGGCCCATCACCGGCTGGAACCTGCTGTTCGGCTTCGTGACGGCGTTCGTCTTCGCGGTGGTGCTGTTCGCCGTGCTGACCTACTCCCCACGGCTGCCGCGCGAACTGCACGCGGTGGTGTGGACGGCGTTCATGGGTATCGCCTTCGGCTTCCTGTACAGCCAGACCGGCGAGGCGATCATCCGGTCCATCGGCATGTCGGTAGCGGTCGCGCTGGTGACGTTCATCTTGATGTTCTACCGGTTCTACACACACGAGGACGCGGCCGGACACCGTATCCGCTAGCCGCTCACCCCGGTGTACGCGCGGGCCCCGGTCCCACGACCGGGGCCCACGTGTTCCCCTTTGTTCCCCTCACCGGCCGCCGGGGCCACCGCGGGCGCCCGGCGACGCTCCCAGGCCAGGAAACACCCGTTCGGCCCAGCCCTCCACCGGAGCGCGGCGCCCCAAGGGCCGCGCGCGCCAGGACCGTCGTACCGCCCGTTCGGCCCGACCCGGCCCCCGCCATGCCCCGAATGCAGTCGCCCCGCTCGCCCGACCGGCGTTCAGGGGCTTGCCTTGAGGCGTGCCCTCCGTGCCCTCCGTGCCCCCGGCGTCGCCAGGGTCCTCCTGGCCCGCGCCGTCCGCACGTCTTCGGCGCGCCCTGTCGGCCCTGCTGATCGCGCTGGCCTGCCTGCTGCTGCCGTTCGGCGCGCTCGCGGCCTGGGCGGCGTACGGGCTGGCGGACAGCGGACAGTACGTCAGCACGATGGCACCGCTGGCCGACGACCCGGATGTCCGGGACGCCGTGGCGGACACCGTCGGCGACGGCATCATGCGCGAGGTGGACGTCGGCCGGCCGATGCGTGGCACGGTGGCGCCGTTCGTGCGCGAGGCGGTCCGGTCCTTCACCCAGACCCGGGCGTTCCGGCTGGCCTGGGACGCCGGCAACCGGGCCACCCATGACGCCGTGCTGCGCGCGCTTGAGGGTGAGCGCGAGGAGCCCGTGACCGTCGACCTCGCTCCGGTCACCGCCCAGGTCAGGGACCAGCTCACCCAGGACCATGTGCCGCTCGCGGCCCGTATCCCGGTCCAGCACACGGCCGTCGCGGTACTGCCGGCCGCCGAACTGGACCGGCTCCGGAAGGGGTTCCACGTGCTCGAAGTCGCCGGCTTCTGGCTTCCCGTCGCGGCCGTGGTCTTCGCGGTCTGCGGCATCGCCCTCGCCGTCCGCCGCCGCCGCGCCGTCATGGCGACCGCGCTGGGCACGGCTCTGGGCGGCGCCCTGCTCGGCCTCGCCCTGACCATCGGCCGCCGGCTCACCCTGGCCGACCTGCCGCCGGACGTCTCGCACCCGGCCGCGGCCGCCGTCTACGACGCCCTGACGTCCACGCTGCGCACGGTCTCCTGGCTGCTGCTGGCGCTCGGCCTGACGGTGGCCGCGGTGGCCTGGGCCGGCGGCAGGCTGCGCCGGTCCGGGCGGCGGGAGGCGCGGCCGCCGGCTGCCGGCACAGCCGATTCCGCGTCCTACAGAGCCGATTCACAGACTCCTGACCAGAACATGCCAGTCATGTAACCGGCTGCTCGTCCGGGTGTCACCCGGCGGGCGCACCGGCCGACCACCGTGGCGGAACGACGGCCACCGGTACGGAACACCGGCGGCCGACGTGACCTGAGGAGCCCCCACCCGATGAACCGTCTCACCGCGCGCCGTGCCGCCGTCGCCGCCACGGCCGGCCTCGCCCTGTCGTTCGCCGCCGCCCTGCCCGCACAGGCCGCGGACTCGACCGTCACCGAGGCCCAGTGGCTGTCCGACGTCGCCGCCGTCACCGGCCCCGCGCAGACCTACATCGACGGCCGCGCCGCCGCCAACACCTCCGGGGCCAAGCTGGCGATCGTCCTCGACATCGACAACACCTCGCTGGAGACCCACTTCGAGGGCGGCATCACCATCCCCGCCACCCCGCCGGTGCTCGCCCTCGCCCAGGACGCGCACGCCAAGGGCATCAGCGTGTTCTTCGTCAGCGCCCGCAGCGACCTGTACAACGTGGTGACCAAGGCGAACCTGAAGTCGGTCGGCTACACCGTCGACGGCCTCTCCGCACGCACGGTCGCACAGCTGCTGACCGAGTCCGTCGCGGACTTCAAGACCTCGCAGCGCAAGGCGATCGAGGCGAACGGCTACGACATCATCGCCAACGTCGGCAACAACACGACAGACCTGACCGGCGGTTACGCCGACACCACCTACAAGCTGCCGGACTACGACGGCCTGCTGGACTGACCGTCCGCCGGGGGGTGCCGCGGGCCGTGCGCCGCGAGTCCGGCCAGCGTCCGCAGCGCCCCCACCAGTTCCGGCTCCCTCGCCGACGCGAGCCCGAGCCGTACCGCGTCCGGCGTCCGCTTCGGGTCGACGCGGAACGCGGTACCGGGCGTGACCGCGATCCCGCGGGCGGCCGCGGCCGCCGTGAAACCGTCGGCCCGCCATGGCTCGGGCAGCTCCCACCAGGCGAAATACCCTGAGGGATCGGCCCGTACGGCGAACCCCGCCAGCGCCTCGCGGACCAGCCGCTGCCGCCGCGCGGCCTGCTCCCGCTTGGCCGTCACCAGCCGGCCCACGGTCCCGTCGCCGATCCACCGCACGGCGGCCTCCAGCGCGAACGCCCCCGCGCTCCATCCCCCGGCCCGGACGGCGGCCGCCACCGCGTCCACCCGGTCCTCCGGTACGACCGCGAACCCCGCGGTGAGACCGGGCGCGACCCGCTTGGAGAGCCCGTCGACGAGATGGACGAGCCGGGGCGCGAGGGCGGCGAGCGGCGGCTCGGGGCCGTCGCGCAGGAACGACCAGATCCGGTCCTCCACGACCGGCAGCCCCACGTCGCTCACCGCACGGGCCAGTCGGAGCCGGCGCTCGGCCGGGACGGTCACCGAGGTCGGGTTGTGCAGGGTCGGCTGGAGGTAGAGCGCGGAGAGCGGCGCGGACCGGTGCACGGCCAGGACGGACTCGACGACCGGCCCCTCCTCGTCCGCCCGCACCGGGACGAGCGTCACGCCGAGCCGCCCCGCGATCTCCTTGACCAGCGGATACGTCAGCGGCTCGACCCCGACCCGGCCGCCCGGCCGTACCAGGGACCCCAGGGTGGCGGCGATGGCCTGCCGGGCGTTGCCGGTGAAGAGGACGCGGCCGGGGTCGGGCCGCCAGTCGCCGGTGGCGAGCAGCGCGGCGGCAGCCTCCCGGGCGTGCGCGGTGCCGTCGGCGGCGGCCGGCCGCAGGGCGTCGGTGAGCGCGTCGGGCCGGAGCAGGGCACCGAGAGCCGGCGCGAGCAGCTCCGACTGCCCTGGTACGGAGGGGTAGTTGAGCTCAAGATTGACCCGGGCCGCGCCGTCCTCGACCAACGCCCGTCCCTGCGGCGCCGCCTGTGCGGCCCGCACGAAGGTGCCCCGCCCGACCTCGCCCACCACCAGCCCGCGCCGCACGAGTTCGGCGTAGACCCGCCCGGCGGTCGAGGCGGCGATCCCGTGCCGCCGTGCGAACGCCCGCTGCGGAGGCAGCCGTTGCCCGGCCCGCAGCCGCCCCCGCGCGATGTCCAGCGCGATCCTGTCCGCGATCCCCCGGAAGTCGTCCACGGTCCCCGTCCCCTCATTGCACCGAGGGCAAAGATTCTATTGCACCGAGGAGTCGAGGCTCCCTAGGGTCGATCACATGCCGCCCTTCCTCGCATATGACGACAACAACTCACAAACCACCCGCACTCCTCTCCTCCTCGTCCACGGCCACCCGTTCGACCGCACGATGTGGCACCCCCAACAAAGGGCCTTCGCCCGCACCCGCCGGGTCATCGCCCCCGACCTGCGCGGCTACGGCGCCTCCCCGGTCACCCCGGGCCTCACCCCGCTCTCCCGCTTCGCGGCGGACCTGGAGGAACTCCTCGACGCGCTGGGCGTGACGGCCTGCGTCCTCGCCGGCCTCTCCATGGGCGGCCAGATCGCGATGGAGTGCTACGACCGCCTCGGCCCCGCCCGGATCCGGGGCCTGGTCCTGGCGGACACGTTCCCCGACCCGGAGACCCCGGAGGGCAGACGCACCCGGAACGCCATGGCCGACCGCCTCCTCCGCGAAGGCATGCGCGGCTACGCCGACGAGGTCCTGGAGAAGATGGTCGCCCGGCACGCCCACCCCGACGTGAAGGCCCACGTCCACCGCATGATGACGGCCACCGCCCCCGAGGGCGCGGCAGCAGCCCTCCGCGGCCGCGCCGAACGCCCCGACTACCGCCCCCTGCTGCCCAGGGTCACGGTCCCCGCCCTGGTCGTGGTGGGCGCGGACGACGAGTACACCCCCGTCTCCGACGCCGAGGCGATGCACGGCCTCCTCCCCGACTCGACCCTGCACGTCATCGACAACGCGGCCCACATGCCCAACCTGGAACGCCCCGAGCAGTTCAACCGGGTGTTGCGGGAGTTCCTGGCACAGGTGGACGAAGCCTCGTAATCTCGGGCAAGTGACGCACCAGTCCACCGATGCCCCGAACCCGAAGGCCGGTCAGCACCACCTGTTTCAGCCCGCCCGCCGTTTGAGGACGAGGCCGTTCAGGCCGAAGCGGGGGTCCGGGGGCGGCAGCCCCCGAAGCGGTGCCCGCGGCCTCGCTGCCGGCGTGGCCGCCCTGCTGCTCCTCGGCATCACCGGCGTGGCCGCCTGCCGGGTCGCCGGCACCGACGGCGTCACCCCGGTCCCCCAACTCCTCGCCTTCCTCCCCTGGCTGCTCGTCCCCACCTCCCTCGGCCTGCTCCTCACCCTTCTCAGCCGCTGGTGGCCCGGCCTCTTCTGGGGTACGGCCGTGCTCGCCGTGCTCGGCTGGTTCACCGTGCCGCACGGCTACGGCGGCGCACCGACCGGCGCCCCGCTCGCCGAACTCCGCGTCCTGACCTCGAACGTCGAGTTCGGTGGCGGCGCCCCCTCCCTGGTCCCGCAGATCCGTCACTGGAAGCCGGACCTCGTGTTCGTGGAGGAGTGCGAGTACACCTGCCAGGCCACCCTGAAGAAGGAGACCGACTACCCCTACCGCACGGCCGTCGTCGCCGGCGGCTCGACCGGTTCGCTCCTGCTCTCCCGCTTCCCGCTCCGCGCCACCGACGGCGTCCCCGGCACGATGGGCATGCCCGGCGCCGTCGCCGACGTGGACGGGCACCCCGTACGGCTGCAGCTCGCCCACCCCATGCCCCCGCTGCCCGGCCAGGTCGCCCTGTGGCGCCGGGAGCTGGGCCGGCTCCGGGACTTCGCCGCCGCCGACACCCGGACCCCCACCGTCCTCGCCGGCGACTTCAACGCCTCCCAGGACCACGCTGCCTTCCGCCGCATCCTCGCCGCCGGAGACCTGCGGGACAGCGCCCGGCTCAGCGGCGCCGCCCGCACCGCCAGCTGGCCCGCGCCGACCGCGGCCGTCTTCGGCACCCAGATCGACCATGTCCTGGTCTCCCCGGACTTCTCGGCGAGCGGCGCCCGATTCCTCCGCCTGAGCCACACCGACCACCGTGCCCTCCTCGTGGACATCACCCTCCACCAGCAGCGTCCGTGATCCCCTGACCCCCCGATAATGGGCTCATGTCCCGCGAGCTTCCCATCGGCCTCACCCCTCCCGACTGGCTGGTAAGGAACCTCCGGCCCCAGCAGGCCGCCCCTCTCAACTGGCCCGCCCTCGCCCGCGCCGCCCTCGCCATGAGCCTTCCGCTCACCGTCGGGCTCGCGGCCGGACAGCCCGCGTACGGGGCGCTGGCCTCGATGGGCGCCCTGTCCGGGGTCATCGGCGACACCGCCGACGCCTACCGGATGCGGATCCTCAACATCGCGGTCCCGCAGCTCTTCGGCGCCGTCGGTGTCACCGCCGGCTCCCTGGTCTACGGCCAGGGCTGGCTGACGGTGGCCGTCGTCACCGGCGTCGCGCTGCTCTCCGGGATGATCTCGACGATCGGGGCGGTGTCCTCCGTCTCCGGCCTCCTCCTCCTGCTCAACTCCGTGATCGGCGCGGGCCTGCCACTGCCCGGCGCCTGGTGGCTCACCCCCGTGCTGATGACCGGCGGCGGCCTGCTGGTCCTGCTTCTCGCCCTGCTGGCCTGGCCGCTGCGCTCGGGCGTACCGGAACGCTCGGCGGTCGCCGCCGCCTACCGCACCGTCGCCGACCTGCTGTCCGTCAGCGACTCCGACGACGGCGAGGCGTACGACCGCGCCCGGCACACCGTCACCCAGTCCCTGAACCAGGCGTACGACCTGATCCTGGCCCGGCGCGCCCGGTACCACGGCCGCAGCCGCGAACTCGCGCGGCTGCTGGCCCAGTTGAACGCGATCACCCCGGTGGTGGAGGCCGCCCCCGCCGTCCGGTTCGCCCGCCTCTCCGGAAAGCCGCTGCCACCCGAGGTACCGGCGGCGGTGCTGCACATCGCCGACGCCATCGAGACCGGCTACACCGGCCCGACCGGGCTGAACCTGCCCGAGCCGGCCAACGAGACCGGGCGCGCCGTCGACCACGCCCTGCGGCACGTGGCCGAGGTCGCCACCACCCCCGACGTCGACCCCCGCGGTATCGACGACCGCCTCGGCCGCCCCGCCGCCCTCGGCATCCGCACCGCCCGAGCCGCCCGCAACGTGATCCTGTCCGCCAACTCCTGGCGCTACGGCATCCGCCTCGCCCTGTGCATCGGCATCGCCCAGGCCCTGGTCTCCCTCGTCCCGGTCCCGCGCTCCTACTGGGTCGCCCTCACCATCACCTTCGTCCTCAAGCCCGACTTCGGCTCGGTCTTCTCCCGCGCCCTGCTGCGCGCGGTGGGCACGGTCGCGGGGCTGGTGGTGGCGGCGACGGTCCTCACCGTGGTGCCGCGCGGCTGGTGGGACGTACCGGTGATGATGATCCTGGCCCCGCTGGTCCCGGCGCTGACCCCACGGGGCTACGGCTTCCAGACCGCCGCCATCACCCCGGTCATCCTGCTCCTCTCCGACGTCCTGAACCACCAGGGCACGGCCCTGCTCCTGCCCCGCCTCCTCGACTCCCTGATGGGCTGCGCGATCGCGCTGATCGCCGGGTACCTGCTCTGGCCGGAGAGCTGGCGCACCCGGGTCGGCGACCGGCTGGCCGACGCGGTGGCGGACACGGCGGCCTATGTCGAGCTGGCCTTCACGCCGGACGCGGACCCCGCCGCCCGCGCCCGGATGCGCCGCCGTCTCTACCGCGACCTGTCCGTCATCCGCACCGAGTTCCAGCGCGCCCTGACCGAACCGCCGCCCACCGGCCGCCGGGCGGCGGCCTGGTGGCCGCTGGTCGTCGCCGTGGAACGCATCGTCGACGCGACGACGGCGGCCCGGGTCCGGGTACGGCACGGGGCACCGCCCCCGGACCGGGCGGAGGTCGATCAGGTGGCCCTGCAACTGCGCGAGCTGGCGGAGGGCGTCCGCCGCTCGGAGACCCTCGTCGCGGTCCGCACGGACCTCACCGGCCCACCGGACAGCGTCCTGGAACCGCTGCGCCAGGAGGTGGCGGCGGCCAGAGCGATCGCCTCCCCACGCTGACGCCCCGCCACACGGCAATAACGACAGTTTGCGCCCTTAACTCCCCGATTACGGCTACTGCCGCGATGGTGGCGTCATGCGCATGACTGTGCGCACGAGGGCAGGCCGACCGAACGGAAGATTAACTGGACGCGCCCGGAAGGTAATTGAGAGCGGCTCGGAACTCGACCGCCGTACGCCCGACAGGAGTCATCGACCCTCCCCAAGATCGCAACCTGGGGCCGCTAACCTTACGTGTCCGTCCTGGCCAGCGGTTGACGGGTATCAACTGACGCGAAGGGTTGCGCACATGGGCATTCTCACTCTCCTGCGGAACGCATTCGGCAGGTCGCGAAAGCCGCGCCCCGCCGAGGCAGAGGGTGCGGACCAGCTCCCTTCGCAGTCGAAGCAGGAAGCGCCGACACCGGAGCCGGAAGCCCCGGCGGCGGTCCCGGAGCCCCGCCCGGCTACGACCGACGAGCACGATCTGGTCTCAGCGGCCTTCGACAACGTAACGGTTCCGAAGCAGGCGACCCGCCTCATCGAACCAGAGGTGGACCTCACGACGGACGCCACGCCGAAGCCGGTCCCCGAGCCCGAAGCCGCCCCGACGGCAACGACCGAGTCCGAGACGGCGCCTGCGGCTGAGGCCGACGCGGCGCCTGCGGCTGCGGCCGAGACCGAGGCGGTGGCTGAGGCTGAGGCTGAGGCGGCGCCCGAGGTTGAGGCCGAGCCGGCGCCCGAGACTGCGGCTGAGGTCGCGGCTGGGGCTGCGGCTGAGGTGACGGCGGAGGCGGAGGCTGCCGCCGAGGCTGAGGCGACGGCGACCGAGGACGCGCCGACAGCGGAGCCGGTCGCTGAGGCCGAGCCGGTCGCTGGGGCTGCGGCCGCGCCGGTGGCGGAAGCCGAGGCCGAGGCGGCAGTCGAGCCGGAGCAGGCAGCAGAGGTGGCCGAGGAAGCGGCCGTGGAGCCGGAGACCGAGGTCGAGGTCGAGCCGGTCGCCGAAGTGGCCGCGGAGCCGGTGGCCGAGCCGGTCGCTGAGGCCGAGCCGACGCCGGAACCGGAGACCGGCGAGGCCGAACCCACTCAGGGGACCGAGCCGGTCGCGACGTCCGGCGCCGACGCCGAGGTGACGCCGGAGCCGGTCACCGAGGTGGCTGCCGAACCCACTCCGGAGCCCGAGACCGAGCCGGTCGCGACGTCCGGAGCCGACGCCGAGGTGGCGCCGGAGGCGGTCGCCGAGGTGGCTGCCGAACCTACGCCCGAGCCCTCGTCCGCCCCTGCGGCGGATGACGAACCGGCCGCGGCGGTCGAGCCCGAAACCGCCCCCGAAGCGGTCGAGGCGCCGGCCGAGACCACCGCCCCGGAACCCGCCGCTGCCGCCACAGCCGCCGACGGCGAGTCCGCCCCACAGGGGCCACCCGCACCCGGGAACACTCCCGCCGAAGGCGAAGCCGAGGCGGCTCTCGCCAAGGCCGGCCTCACCGGCACCCACGCCGTCACCTACCTCGTCCTCGACCGCTCCGCGAGCATGCGCCCGTACTACAAGGACGGCTCCGCCGCGGCCCTCGCCGACCAGACCCTCGCCCTCGCCACCCGCCTCACCCCGCCCGGCGGGACCCCCTCCGTCCACGTCGTCTTCTTCTCCACCGAGGTCGACGGCACCACCGACCTCACCCCCGCCTCCCCGGAGAACGCGATCGACGAGGCCCACGCCGGCCTCGGCCGCATGGGCCGTACCAGCTACCACGCCGCCGTGGAAGCCGTACTCGCGCACTACGACAAGACCCAGGCCCCCGGCACCCCCGCCCTCGTCGTCTTCCAGACCGACGGCGCCCCGGACGCCAAGACCCCCGCCACCCAGTCCCTCACGGGAGCCGCGGAGTCCCACCCCTCCGTCTTCTTCTCCTTCGTCGCCTTCGGCGACCACGAGAACAAGGCCTTCGACTACCTCCGCAAGCTGAAGACCGGCAACGCGGCCTTCTTCCACGCGGGCCCGACCCCCCTGGAGCTCACGGACGCGGAGCTCTACGACGGCCTCCTGATCGACTGGCGCCCGTAAGGGCCGCAGCGGCACGCAACGCACCCCGGGGGGTGGACCGGAAGCTGCCGGTCCACCCCCCGAAACGCGTGTGAGTCGATCTCCTCGGGCCAAGTAGGATTTCGACTCATGGCGGCCACTGGATCCGAGAAGCAGGGTGGAAAGGCGTACTACGTCACCACCCCCATCTATTACGTCAACGACGCTCCTCACCTGGGCCACGCCTACACGACCGTCGCAGGCGACGTGCTCTCCCGCTGGCACCGTCAGCGTGGCGAGAAGGTGTGGTTCCTCACCGGCACGGATGAGCACGGTCAGAAGATCATGCGCACCGCCGAGACCAACGGGGTCACCCCGCAGGCCTGGGCCGACAAGCTCGTCACGGAGGCCTGGAAGCCCCTGTGGGAGCACCTGGAGATCGCGAACGACGATTTCATCCGCACCACGCAGAAGCGGCACACGGACCGCGTCCAGGAATTCGTGCAGGACCTGTACGACAAGGACGAGATCTACAAGGGCGGCTACGAAGGGCCGTACTGCGTCGGCTGCGAGGAGTACAAGCTCCCCGGTGAGCTCCTCGACGGCGAAGGTGACTTCGCGGGTCAGAAGCTCTGCCCGATCCACAAGACGCCCGTGGAGATCCTCAGCGAGGAGAACTACTTCTTCAAGCTGAGCGAGTACGGCGAGAAACTCCTCGCCCACTACGAGGCGAACCCGGACTTCATCCAGCCCGAGTCGGCGCGCAACGAGGTCGTCAACTTCGTCCGCCAGGGCCTCCAGGACCTCTCCATCTCCCGCTCGACCTTCGACTGGGGCATCCCGATCCCGTGGGACGCGAAGCACGTGATCTACGTGTGGGTCGACGCGCTGCTGAACTACGCCACGGCGGTTGGTTACAACGAGAACCAGGCGAAGTTCGAGGACACCTTCCCGGCCGACGTGCACCTCGTCGGCAAGGACATCCTGCGCTTCCACGCGGTGATCTGGCCGGCCATGCTGATGGCCCAGGGCCTTCCGCTGCCGGGCAGGATCGCCGCGAACGGCTGGCTGATGGTCGGCGGCGAGAAGATGTCGAAGTCGAACCTGACCGGTATCAAACCGCAGGACCTGACCTCGCACTTCGGCGTGGACGCGTACCGCTGGTACTTCCTGCGTGCGATCGCCTTCGGCCAGGACGGGTCGTTCTCCTGGGAGGATTTCTCCGCCCGCTACACCAGCGAGTTGGCGAACGACTACGGCAACCTCGCCTCCCGGGTAGCGGCCATGGTCGGCAAGTACTTCGGCGGCGAACTGCCGGCAGCCACGGCTGACGGCGAGGCCGAGAAGGCCGTCCACGACGGCCTGGCAAAGGCCGTCACCGAAGCGGATCGCCGTATCGGAGACGAGCTGGACTTCCAGGGCGGCATCCTGGCCGTCTTCGACTTCGTCAAGCAGGTCAACGGCTACCTCACCGAGCAGGAGCCGTGGAAGGTCGCCAAGGACGACTCCGCCGAGGGCAGGGCCCGTCTCGCGACGATCCTCTACACCGCCGCGGAGTCGCTCCGCGCGGTGGCGGTACTCCTGAACCCGATCATGCCGGACACCTCCCAGAAGCTCTGGGACTCCTTGGGCGCGGAGTCGGGCCTCGGCACTCTCGCAGACCAGAGGGTCCGAGAGGCCAGCGCCTGGGGCCGGCTGCCAGCCGGTTCGTTCGTCACCAAGGGAGCGATCCTCTTCCCCCGCCTCGAAGAGAAGCCGACCGCCTAGCTTCAGGGCAGGGGTGAACCGCTGAGCAGGGCAGGGGATGCCGGATCGCCGTCAGGGCGATCCGGCATCGTCGTCCAGGATGGTGAGGACTTTACGCGTCGGAACCCTTCATCCCGGCGACGGCGAAGACGATGCGCGAGGCGTTCGCCCTTCCCGCCGACACCGCGACCTGGATCACCGCCGACGATGCGAAGTCACTGACCGCGGTCCCCGCCGGCACCCCCTTCACCGTCCCGCCGGTCCTGTTCGCCAAGCTCACGGACGAGGACCTGGAGACGTACAGGACCCGCTTCGGCGGCGAGACCGCCGCGCAAGCACTCAGCACCACCGAAGGGCCGGCGGGAGGACCCCCTCCGCCGGCCCTTCGACGTGAGGTAAATCCCAGGCAAGAGACCGATCAGTCTCTTACCGATCCTTCACTCTGCATTTACCTTCAGGTTAGTGTGCCCTTCGTGAAACGAATCCTGATCCGCTCCGGGAAGAGCCCGTTCCATGTCGCCACTCCTGCGGAGTTCATCCACCAGGACCTGATCGGGACGAACACCGGGAACCTGCTCTTCAGCGACTCGGCACACAAGATGCTGACCACCCCGGACACCGAGGTGACGTCCAACGGCATCCGCACCGACCCCTCGGCCCGCCGGGCCGCGGAGATCAACGAGCAGTACGACGTCTTCGTCGTCCCGCTCGCCAACGCCTTCCGGCCCACCTTCCACGCCTCCCTGGACCGGCTGACGACGCTGATCGAGCAGCTCACCATCCCGGTCGTGGTGTTCGGCGTCGGCGCCCAGGCCCCCGCGGACTACGACACCGCGTGGCTGAACCCGATGGCCGACTCGGTCCGCCGCTTCGCCCGCGCGGTCCTGGAGCGCTCCGCCTCCATCGGCGTACGCGGCGAGCTGACCTCGGACTACCTCAAGGGCCTCGGCTTCCACGACGTCGACATCATCGGTTGCCCGTCGATGTTCCTGTACGGCGAGACCTTCCCGGAGATGCGGGCCACGGAGCTGACCGCCGCCTCACGCATCGCCCTCAACCTGTCGCCGGACGCGATACCCGTCGGCGACATAGCGGGGATCGCCCGGCACGCCTGGGAGCGCTACCCCCACCTCGCCTACTACGCGCAGAACACCGTCGACGCGGAAGTGCTGATGTGGGGCGACACCTCGCCGGAGTCCGGGCACACGGACCCCTTCCCGCTCCAGCTCAGCCACGCCCTGTTCCAGGAGAACAAGGTCCGCATGCCGCTGGACCCGGCCACCTGGATCGACGAACTGCGCGGCTTCGACTTCGCGTACGGCACCCGGATCCACGGCAATGTCGCCGCCCTGCTGGCCGGTACCCCGAGCGTCGTCCTCACCCACGACTCGCGCACCCTCGAACTGTGCCGCTACTTCGACATCCCGCACCGCTCGCTCACCGAGCTGGACGCCGGCACCGACCCGCGTGACCTGTACGAGGACGCCGACTTCTCCGCGATGGCCAAGGGCCACGGCGAGCGCTTCGAGCGCATCGTCGCCTTCCTCGACCGCAACGACCTGCGGAACACCTACACCCACGGCGACGGCGGCGCCGCCTTCGAGGCCCGGCTGGCCGCGCTTGACCTGCCCGCGTCGATGCCGGTCTGGGACGGCGGCGACGACGGCCAGATGCGCTACCGGATCAGCCGCCTCCGCGAGCGGATCACCGCGGCCGACGCCAGGGCCGACCGGCACGCCAAGGAGAACGGGGAGCTGCGCAGCCGCCTGGCCACCGCCGAGAAGCGCGCCGCCGAGACCACCCGCCAGCTCGAAGCCGTCCGCAAGGAACTGACCGCCGCCACCAAGCAGCTCTCCAAACAGCTCTCCGCGGTGGAACGCCGGGTCACGGGCATCGACAAGCGCCTCCTGGTCCGGGTGGGCCCGGCCCTGCGCCGCCGCGTCCGCCGCTCGAAGCCCCAGACACCCCACAGCTGAGTCCCGCGACCGGGCGTCGGCTCACCAGGTCCAGCACCAGCGCTCCGGCGACCGGGGCGGCGTACACCAGCGGGAACGGGATGTGCGAGTACCACTTCGCCCGGGCCACGGTGATCGCGGCCCCGGTGAAGTAGAGCAGCAGACCCACCGCGGTCGGCACCCCGGCGACCGGCACGACCAGCCCGACCAGCAGGCCGACCGCGCCGCTTTCCGCGGTGCGGGACGGCTCAGCTCGCCGTCAGCACGCCCGCGCCGGCCGTCTTCGCCAGCTCCGCCGGCAGGTTCTTGGCGCTCGACTCCAGGCCGGCCGTCAGGGTCGGCGTCCAGTTGACGGTCGGCTTGATCTTCTTGGAGTTCGCGGCGTTGTAGGCGGCGACCAGGTTGGTCGTCGTGCCGTTGACGAGGTTGCCGCTGCCGGCGACGGAACCGGTGCCGTCGCCGCTGAGGAGCTTGGAGACCTTGATGGAGCTCGGCACGGTCCAGTAGTTGTCCTGGGCCACGACCTGGGCCTTGGCGCGCGAGTTGATGCTGTACTGCAGCGCGTAGCCGTTGAGGGGCGTCACGTCGTAGACGTTGTTGTAGATGTGCACCTGGCCGACACGGGTGAGCGGGGCGCGCTGGACGATGCCCTTCCAGATGTTGTGGTGGAGGGTGACGCGCAGCTTGCCGCTCGGCTCGCTGTCGCTGCTGCCGATCAGCATCGTCTTGTCGTGGCTGGTGAACTGGTTGTGCTCGACGGTCACCAGGTCCGAGCTCTTGGTGATGTCGAGTTCACCGTCGTGGACCTGGTACTCACGGCCGTAGTACTTCGGGTTGAGGCCGTCGAAGTGCCCGGCGTCGGTGAACGTGTTGTGGTCGGCCCAGACGTGCGTGGCGCCGCGCAGCGTGACCGCGTCGTACTCGGAGTTCCAGTTGCCGCTGTCGCCGTCGGTCGGGTCCCACTGCGGGAAGCAGTCCTCGGCGTCGGAGAACGTCAGGTTGCGGACGATGACGTTGCCGACCTTCTGGATCTGGAGCATGCCGCCGGTGATACCGGCCTTGGTGCCGGGGACGCCGACGACCGTGGTGTTGGCGGGCACCTTGAAGACGATGTTCTGCGCCTGCTTGGCCTGAGCGGCGGCGCGGGCCTTCTCCTGGGTGCCGGAGGGCAGCTTGGAGCGGCCGTACGTCGACGGGTCGAACGCCTTCAGGTAGGCGCTCAGCGAGTAGCCGGTGCCGGCCGCGTAGTCGGCGCAGGTCAGCTTCTTGCCACTGGCGTCGGTGTTGGCGTCGATGGTTCCCTTGATCTTGATGATGCGCGGCGTGGTGTCGCTCGCCGAACCCAGCGCCTTCACCAGCTGGGCGCGGGTGGAGACGGTGAAGGTGTGCGCGGTGTCGGCCTTCGCACCACCGGTCGTACCGGAACCGGACGACGCCCAGCCGTCCTTGGCGGCGAGCGTCTGGTGGTAGAGGTCGACGGCCGACGTGGCGTTCGCGCTGAGCACGAGCGCACCGGCACCGACCCCGGCGGCCACGACGGCGGCCGAGACGACGAGGGTACGGCGCTTGCGAAGAGACCGGCGGTGAGAGACAGAGGCCACGGAGGAGTCCTTACGTACTTCCGAAGTGCTGGGGACGGGCCCGCCGGGGCGGGCTTCACTCCTCTGTGGTTGTGGAGATCGAAAAGGTTGCCGTGAATTTTTCTGCGGTGTGGTGCCCATCCCGGAAGAGAGCGGCGAAAGTTGACGCGGGCAGCCTTTCCCCGACGCCCCGACATCCGCATGTCCACAACACATCCGTATGGTTTCGCCATGGCACCTGAGCTCATCCCGATCGCCTACGAGCCGCACGGCCGTACCGAGGCCATCGGTCACTACACCGGCGGGCAGTTCCTGGCGTCGGTCACCTACGCGTTCCCCGAGGGGTTCCGGCTCGACGAGGGCTGGGAGGAGCAGAAGCGGCTCTACTCGGTGCTGCATCTCTTCGACGCCGAGGGGCACTACCACGACTCGCAGATCTGGTGCGCGGGCAGCTGGGCCGAACAGCAGCGCGATCCGGACGGCGCCGGGTCGGTGCTGGCGCGGGCCCGCGCCCACCTGGCGGGCATGCTCCGCAGCCTGCCGAGGCGGACGTACAAGGACATCGCGATACGCCCGTTCCAGCTCGTCGTGGACGGCGTGTTCTTCGGTCTGGTGGCGAAGGAGGACGAGGACGGCGGCTGGGCCGAGCTCTACCCGGACCACCTGGGCTTCGGCGAGCCCTGGGACGGCCGGTACGACACCTGACCGGCATGGGCCCGCCCAAGCACTGGTAAAGCCCGTTCACCTGTGCGAGGGCGGGGGAGGGCGCGGACGGGAGTCCACGTGGCCCCAGGGCGCGGACGCGGTCGTCGTGCTGTAGGGCTCCGCCTCGGGGCTGTCGGCGAGCCGCCGTAGGACCATCACCCAGAACACCGCGGGCGTCCCAGGTGCCTCCGAGCCGACGGCTTCTTCGGTACGACGGTCTCGGTCGGGGACGTCGACAAGAACGGCAGGCCGGAGCTGTTCGTCGGCGCGGCGGGCGAGAACAACTCCACCGGAGCCGTCTGGGGCCTCCCCGGCGGCTCGGCCAGGCCGACGGCCACGGGCAGCCGCGCCATCACGCCGAACGGCGCCGGCCTCACCCAGGGGTGGGGGGGCACCATGCGGCGACGGACTGCTCCCGGTGATCTGAACACGCCGAAGGCGCCCGGGGTCTGCCATCCGAGTCCCGGGCGCCCGTGTCACGGATGTCGGGGTCAGCCGTCGTTCGTCTCGTCCGGCTCCACGCCCAGGGTCAGGTGGGCGCGGACGCCCCGGGCGATGTGGTGGCGGTCGTACCTGAGGTAGAGCAGGCCGCCCTCGTGGCCGTTGTCCGGGTAGATGGAGTCCTCGTCAAGGGTGGTGCGGGTGGTGGCGTTGCTCGCGTACGGCTCCACCTCGGCCGACAGCAGTACCGACTTCTCGTCGAAGAAGAGCTGGCCGGTGTGGCAGGTGTGCCCGCCCTCGTAGCCGGCGTCCGTCCACTCGCCGTCCACGTGGACCTTGACGTGGATGTGGACGCAGCGGCCCTGGTACCAGCCGGGGAAGACGGTCCTGAAGCTGACCTGCCCGTGCCGGTCGGTGTGCCAGGTGCCGCGCAGGTAACGCGTGTCGTCGGTCGGCTCCTGGTGGCCGCCGCCACCGCCGGGCGGGGGCCCGGTGGGGGTACCGGTGGGCGCGTCGGTCGGCGGGGTGCCGGTCGGCGGGGTGCCGCCTCCGCCGCTGCCCACCGCCTCGTACCCCGAGTAGACGCCCGAGGCGTTGCAGTGCCAGATGTCCACGGCCGCGTTCCTGAGCGGCTTGCAGGTCTCCGCGTCGATCACCTTGAGGGTGAGGTGCAGGGGGATGCCCGCCTGGTCCTCGGTGACGTCCTGGCGGAGCTTGTCCGCGTCGATGTAGTAGGGGCCCTCGACCAGTTCGGAGGTGAGCGTGTAGCAGGCGCCCTCCGAGGCCGAAGCCGAGGTCGCGGCTCCGGTGGCCGCCTCCGTGGCGGTACCGCCGCTCGCGGCGAAGGCGCTGCCGACGCCCACCGCGGTCACGGCCACGCTGCCCGCCGCGAGAACCGAACGACGGGCCAACTTCCTTCTTTCTTCGGGGGATTGAGCCCCTGTGGGGGTGTGGGTGTCTGTCATGGTCAGGGACCGTAGACAAGGCCGGGCCGGTGCGAACATCGGAGAGAGCTGTGAATGCGCGGTGGACAGGCGAAAGGCTCGAAACCGACGCCGGTTTCGAGCCTTTCGTTCAGCTGTGCCGTTCCCTCGTGCCTTACTTCGGCTGCGGCTTCCGGATGGAAAGGTGCAGCTCGCGCAGGCGGGCCTCGTCCAGCTCGGTCGGAGCGCCCATCATCAGGTCCTGGGCGTTGCCGTTGAGCGGGAAGGCGATGGTCTCGCGGATGTTCGGCTCGTCGGCGAGGAGCATGACGATGCGGTCGACGCCCGGGGCGATGCCGCCGTGCGGCGGGGCGCCGAAGCGGAACGCGCGCAGCATGCCGGCGAACTCGCGCTCGACGGTCTCCTCGTCGTAGCCCGCGATGCCGAAGGCCTTGAGCATGATGTCGGGCTCGTGGTTCCGGATGGCGCCGGAGGACAGCTCGACGCCGTTGCAGACGATGTCGTACTGCCAGGCAAGGATGTCCAGCGGGTCCTGGGTCTCCAGGGCCTCCATGCCGCCCTGGGGCATCGAGAACGGGTTGTGCGAGAAGTCGATCTTCCCGGTCTCCTCGTCCTTCTCGAACATCGGGAAGTCGACGATCCAGCAGAACCGGAAGACGTCCTCCTCGAAGTGCCCGGCGCGACGCGCGGCCTCGACCCGGACCGCGCCCATGATCTTGGAGACCTCGTCGAACTCGCCCGCGCCGAAGAAGACGGCGTGCCCGGCGGCCAGCGAGAGCCGCTTGGTCAGCTCGGCGACGTTCTCCTCGGTGAGGAACTTGGCGATCGGGCCGGAGAGGGAGCCGTCCTCGGCGACGCGCACCCACGCCAGGCCCTTGGCGCCCTGCGAGACGGCGAAGTCGCCGAGCTGGTCGAAGAACTTGCGGGGTTGGTCCTGGACCGCCGGGACGGGCAGGGCGCGGACGTGCTTGCCGGCGAAGGCCTTGAACTCCGAGCCCTCGAAGATGTCGGTGATGTCGACGAGCTCCAGCTGGGCGCGGAGGTCCGGCTTGTCGGAGCCGTACTTCAGCATCGCCTCGCGGAACGGGATCCGCGGGAAGGGGGACGTGACATGACGGCCGCCCCCGAACTCCTCGAAGAGCTCGGTCATCAGCTGCTCGATCGGGCGGAAGACGTCCTCCTGCTCGACGAAGCTCATCTCGACGTCGAGCTGGTAGAACTCGCCGGGCGAGCGGTCGGCGCGGGCGTCCTCGTCGCGGAAGCAGGGCGCGATCTGGAAGTAGCGGTCGAAGCCGGAGATCATCAGCAGTTGCTTGAACTGCTGCGGGGCCTGCGGCAGGGCGTAGAACTTGCCCGCGTTCAGGCGGGACGGGACGACGAAGTCACGGGCGCCCTCGGGAGAGGTCGCGGTGAGGATCGGCGTGGCCATCTCGTTGAAGCCGAGGGCGACCATCTTGTGACGGATGGCCGAGATCACGGCCGTACGCAGCATGATGTTGCGGTGCATGCGCTCGCGGCGCAGGTCCAGGAAGCGGTACTCCAGGCGCCGCTCCTCGTTGACCCCGTCCTCGGTGTTGATCGTGAACGGCAGCGGGGCGGCCGCGCCGAGCAGCTCGACCTCGCCGACCTCGACCTCGACCTCGCCGGTGGGCAGGTCGGCGTTGATGTTCTCGGTTCCACGTGAAACAACGCGGCCGTCGACGCGGACCGTGGACTCCTTGGAGAGCTTGTCCAGGGCCTCGTACGCCGGGGTGCCCGGGCGGGCGACGAGCTGCGTGATGCCGTAGTGGTCGCGCAGATCGATGAAGAGGATGCCGCCCAGGTCGCGCCGATTGTGCAGCCAGCCGCTCAGCCGGACGTCGGTGCCGACGTCAGAGGCGCGGAGCTGGCCGCAGGTGTGGGACCTGTACCGATGCATCGTCGGATGTTCCTCTTCTTCGGGTTCTGCCGAGGTGCTCTCCTCGACCGGGACGGGCCACGGGGCCCGGACCCATCAAGGGTACCGGGCACCCAAAGATCGCCTCCCCACCATTAATCCGGTGCAGAAACAGTGGCACTCTGCGATCTCATCTTCCTAAAGTGGGGCAATGCGAACTGGCGAGCCCCTGCCCGCCGTGGAGGACGTGCTCGCCGCCCTCGCGACCGGGCTGTGGCACTGGGACACCGCCACCGGGCTGGTCACCGCGGACGCGGAGGCGGCCCGGCTGATCGGGCTGCCCGCCGAGGCGTCCGTCATGTCGGAGGCCCTGGTCCGGTCCCGTTTCCACCCGGTGGACTGGAACGAGAACACCAGCATCACCCGGCTGGCCGCGGTCGAGGGCACCCTCGGGGAGGTCCGGCTGCGGGTCATGGACGAGCGGGGCCGGCTGATCCGAACCGTACGCAGCCGTTTCCGGCCGGTGTACGACTCCGAGGAGCGCGTGTACCGGGTGACGGGCACCATCCAGGAGGTCTCGGAGCCGTCCCCCGGCACCGCCGCCCAGCACCCGGTCACCGGTGACTGGCGGCGCTCCCGGGAGGCGTTCCTGCTGGACGCGGGCCGGGCGCTGGCCGAGGCACGGTCCACCGAGGAGGTGCTGCGGGTCGCCGCGGGCCTGTCCATGCCCGGGTTCTCCCCGGACGGGCTGGTGGTCTTCGGGGTCAAGGGCGACCGGCTGATGATGATCGGCCACCACGGCCAGGACATCGACGAGGACAGCCCCTTCACCAGCATGCCGCTGGACACGGACTACCCGGCCGCCGAGGTGGTGCGCACCGGGCGGGCCGTCTATCTCTCCTCCGCCGAGCAGTACCAGTCCCGCTACCCGGTGACCTGGCCGCTCGCCGAGCGCTTCGGCCGCCGGTCCTGGGCCTTCCTGCCGCTGACGGTGGCCGGGCGGACCATGGGTGCCTGGATGGCGGGCTTCACCTACCCGGTCTCGTTCACCCCCGACGAGCGGTCCGTGCTCACCACGGTGGCCCGGATGCTGGCGCAGGCCCTGTCCCGGGCCGGGATCGCGGACTCGGAGCGGGAGCTGACGGACGGCCTGCAGCGCTCCATGCTGCCGACGCTGGGCCCCGAGATACCCGGCATGGACACGGCCGCCCGCTACATACCGACCGGTGGCGGCCTCCAGGTGGGCGGCGACTGGTACGACATGATCCCGCTGCCGTCCGGCCGGCACGCCCTGGTCATCGGCGACGTCCAGGGCCATGACGTACGGGCCGCGGGCCTGATGGGCCAGCTGCGGATCGCGCTGCGCGCCTACGCCGCCGAGGGTCACCGCCCGGACGCGGTGCTCTCCCGGGCCTCCCGTTTCCTGCACGGGATCACCTACGCCGAGGACGACGCCGACCTGCGCTTCGCGACCTGCCTGTACGTCGAGGCGGATCCGGTGAGCGGGGTGCTGGAGATCGCCCGTGCGGGGCATCCGGACCCGACGATCCGGATGGCCGACGGCACGGTGCTGCGGCGTCCGACGGCGGGCGGGCTGCCGCTCGGCATCGACCCGGACGCCGACTATCCGACGACGCGGTTCGCCCTGGAGCCCGGCGAGACCATGATGATCTGCACCGACGGTCTGATCGAGACCGGCGGCCACGACATGGAGAGCGGCTGGCAGCGGATCCGGACGATCATGGAGGAGCACGCCGACGGCGACCTGGAGAAACTGGCCGACGGGCTGGTCCAGGCCGTGCACGGTCCTTCCTCCCACCACACCACCGGGCCGCTGGCCGACCGCCGCGAGGACGACATAGCGGTCCTGCTGCTGTCCCGGCCGGGCACCGGCCTGCCAGGCGACGAACGCCTGGCGGTACGGCCGCGGATCCGCCGCACCCTGCTGTCGGTGGCCCAGGACGAGCCCGAGCGGATCGCCGAGGCCCGCCAGCACGTGCGCGAGCTGCTGCACGACTGGGGCTCACCCGACCAGGTCGACTCCGCGGTCCTCCTGGTCTCCGAGATGCTCACGAACGTCCTCGTCCACACGGACGCGGACGCGCTGCTGCTCGCCGAGGTCTCCGGCCGGGCCCCCGAACGCCGGCTGCGGGTCGAGGTCACGGACGCCGGCGACGACCTCCCGCACAAGCGCCGCCCCGGCGAACTGGCCTCCTCCGGCCGCGGTCTGGTGCTGATCGAGATCCTGGCGGACGCCTGGGGCGTCGACCCGCGCGGGCAGGGCAAGAGCATCTGGTTCGAGCTGTACGAGAGCGACAGGTCCTAGCGGGTGGCGTCGGCCGGTCCCGTCGGGCCGGTGGCGTAGCGGGCGCGCAGCTCGTGTACGACCCCGAAGGCGGCCGAGGTGAGCGGTACGGCCAGCAGCATGCCGAGGATCCCGGCGACGGAGGCGCCGCCGGTGATGGCCAGCATCACCACCGCCGGGTGCATCTGCATGGTGCGGCTCTGGATCATGGGCTGCAGCACATGCCCCTCCAGCACCTGCACGGCGAGCACGACGCCCAGCGCCCACAGCGCGATGACGAAGCCGCGGTCGGCGAGGGCGACCAGGACGGCGACGGCGCCGGAGATGAAGGCGCCGAGGTAGGGGATGTAGGCGCCGACGAGGACGAGTGCGCCGAGTCCGACGGCCCCTGGTACGCGGAGGACCAGCAGGCCGACGGTGATGCAGACGGCGTCGATGAACGCGATGACGGTGGTGCCGCGCATGAACCCCTCGATGCCCTCGAAGGCACGGCGGGCCATGGCCTCGACCATGTCGGCAACGGAGGCGGGCGCGAGGGCCCGGATGGCGCCGACGACCCGGTCCGAGTCGCGCAGGAAGAAGAAGACGAGCAGCAGTGCGAGGACGGCCATGGCGATGCCCTCGCCGACCACGCTCACCCCGCTGATGACGTTGGAGGCGGCGGTCCCGGCGAACTTGCCCAGCAGGTTGCGGGCGTTGCCGGCCAGGTCGCCGACCGAGGTCCCGGCGGCCCCGAAGTGCTTGGCGAGGGACTTCGCGGCCGACTTGAGGGAGGCGACGATCTGGTCGCCGGTGTCGACGAGGGCCGCGACGACGATGTAGACGGCACCGCCGACCACGGCGACCACGGCGACGCAGGTGAGTCCGGCGGCGACGGAGCGGTGCACGCCGACCTGGACGAGCCGTCGGTACAGGGGGCCGAGCAGTGCGGTGCCGAGCAGGGCGAGCAGCACCGGGATCACCGCGGTGCGGAACTCCGAGCAGAGCTGGATGCCGACGTATCCGACTCCGGCGGCCAGCAGCAGTACGGCACACCACGCGGCGAAACGGCGCACGGGCTCGGGCAACAGCTGCACAGGTCCTAGCGGACCACGCGAGGCCGACCAACGCCGCGCCGTACACCCCCTGCCGAGTGAACGCACCCTCCAGCCGCCGTACCGGGGGGGGGGTCCGCCCCCTGGACCCCCAAAACCTCCGCCCACCCGCCACCCGACTCGGTCGCTGACAAGGCGAGGCCGAAGGAAAGACAGAAGGAACGACAGGAGGGGGGCGACTCGGTCGCTGACAAGGCAAGGCCGAAGAAAAGACAGAAGGAACGACAGGAGGGGGGCGACTCGGCGGCCGACAAGGCGAGGCCGAAGAAAAGACAGAAGGAACGACAGGAGGGGGGCGACTCGGTCGCTGACAAGGCGAGGCCGAAGGAAAGACAGAAGGAAGGACAGGAGGGGGGCGGCTCGGCCGGCGAGAAGGCGAGGTCGACGGAAAGGCGGGAAGGGGGCTCGGTTGCCGAGTGGGCGAGGTGGGAAGGCGGGAGGCCCGGCGGGTGGTTGTGCCGGGCCTCTCTGGGGTTCTGTCGGCTACGCCTGCGGGCCCGTTTCGGTCATGCCGTGTACGGCCGGGATCGTGCCCAGGCGGCCCTTCTGGAAGTCCTCGAAGGCCTGCACGAGCTCGTCCTGGGTGTTCATGACGAACGGGCCGTAGTGGGCCATCGGCTCACGGATCGGCTGCCCGCCGAGGAGCACGACCTCCAGGTCCGGCGTGTGCGAGTCCTGCTTTTCATCGGCCCGAACCGTCAGCGACGAGCCCGCGCCGAAGACCGCCGTCTGACCCAGGTGGATCGGCCGGCGATCCGCGCCCACGGAGCCCTTTCCGGCGAGGACGTACGCGAGGGCGTTGAAGTCCTCACGCCAGGGCAGCGTGATCTCCGCGCCCGGCGCCAGCGTCGCGTGAACCATGCTGATCGGAGTATGGGTGATACCGGGACCCTTGTGACCGCCGAGCTCACCGGCGATGACCCGCAGCAGGGCACCACCGTCCGGGGTGGTGAGCAGCTGGACCGAGCCACCGCGGATGTCCTGGTAGCGCGGCGCCATCATCTTGTCCTTGGCCGGCAGGTTCACCCACAGCTGCAGGCCGTGGAAGAGGCCGCCGGACACCACCAGGGACTCCGGCGGGGCCTCGATGTGGAGGAGACCTGCGCCCGCCGTCATCCACTGGGTGTCACCGTTGGTGATCGTGCCACCGCCGCCGTTGCTGTCCTGGTGGTCGAAGACGCCGTCGATGATGTAGGTGACGGTCTCGAAGCCGCGGTGGGGGTGCCAGGGGGTGCCCTTGGGCTCGCCCGGCGCGTACTCCACCTCCCCCATCTGGTCCATCATGATGAACGGGTCGAGATGGCGGTAGTTGATCCCCGCAAACGCCCGGCGCACCGGGAAACCCTCGCCCTCGAAACCACTCGGCGCGGTCGTGACGGCGCGCACGGGACGGGACACCGCGTCGGCCGGGGCGGCCACCCGAGGCAGGGTGAGCGGGTTCTCGACAGTCACTGCAGGCATGTTGGCTCCTCCTTGTGCGCCCAGTTTAGTTGAGCGTTGAACTTTCTGCCACCCTTAACGGAGAAGGCCCGGAGGACATTCCCTCCGGGCCCGGTCATCCCCGAACGGGGGATCAGTTGCTGAAGTAGAGGTACTTCCACGCGCCGTACGTCGTGGAGTTCACGGTGTCGCCGGACGAGCCGTTGACGTACACCGAACGCACCCGCGCCCGGATCCCGGACTCACCCGGCGCCCCGAGGCGCACGCCGGACTTGCCGTTCGAGGCGACCGGGAAGTACTCGGAGTCCGTGGCGTACCACGTGCCCTGGTAGTAGACCTGCACGTCCAGACGCTGCTTGCGGCCCGGGTAGTAGGTCATGGTCGTGGTCAGGACCGGGTCGGTGTTCTTGTGGAACCAGTAGTACGACGTCGACCCGATCTTCGCCGTCCGGTAGTGCTTGGAGACGGCGGTGGAGACCTTGACCCGCGCGTACGCCGTGGCCTTCACGGTCTTCGGCGCGTAGCGGGCGTCCCCGTCGAAGACCGCGGAGACGGCCGTGTCGCGGGTCATGTCCACCCAGGCGGCGATGTTCCCGTGCGAGTCCACCTTGCCGGTCTTGATCAGCTTCTTCGGCTTGTCGCCGCCGAAGGGGTCCGCGTAGATCCTGACCGAGCGGTTCTTGTACGTCGTGCCCAGGTGCGCGGTGAACTTCACGTCGGCGCCGTAGTCGTAGAGCTTGCCGTTGTTGTTCAGGCTCAGGCCGGTCGCCGCGCGGGAGACCGTGACCTTGTCGGAGGCGGTGGCCGCGGTGTGGCCGGCGTCGCCCGCGTAGCCGACCTTGTAGGTGACCGTGCCGCCGGCCGGCGGGGTGTCGGCGAAGGAGTAGGTGCCGTCCCCCTTGACCGTGACGGCGGGCAGCGCCTTGCCGTTCGGGGACTCCAGGTCGGTCCGGGTGACCGCGAGCGGTGTGCCGGCCGGGAGGGGGACGGTCGCGGTGACCTTTCCGGTGACCGTGAGCTTCTTGGCGCGGGGCGCGGACGACGGCGCGTTGACGGTGAGGGCCGGGACGCTGAGCGCCGGGTCCGCGAACGCCTTCAGGGTGTAGGTGTTGTCCGCGTTGCCGGCCAGGGCGAACAGCCGGGAGGAGTCCGGTGCCCAGGCGACCGCGCCCATGGTGGAGCTTCCGGCGTCGAAGCGGCGCACCGGCGTGCTGGAGCCCGTCCGGTAGACGTTCACATGGCGGTCGTAGACCTCGGCGATCTGGCCGGTCGGCGAGACGTCGCCGAACCAGCCGGTCTCGGTGAGGCCCGAGCCCTCCGTGAAGGTTCCGTCGGCGTAGTCCAGCTTCCGGTAGCCGTTCCACAGCACCTGGGAGGTGCCGGGCACGAGGTCGATGTCGTTGGAGTAGCGTCCGCTGTCCGTCTTGGCGACCAGCTTCGGAGTGGCGCCGGAGACGTCGAGGAGGTTGATCGCGCCCGGGCTGGTCCCGCTGTCGGTGTAGGTGAGCAGGCCGGGGGCGGCCGGGTCGGCGTCGAGGAGTCCCGAGTTGTAGTAGGGGGCGACCTCGTCCGGCAGTTGCCCCAGCGTCACCGCGGCGGCCGGGTCGGCCGCGGCCGGGTCGACGGAGCCCAGATTGCCGTGCATGCCGTCCTCGGCCTGGGTCCGGTAGGAGAACCAGAGCCGGCCGCCCGAGAACGCGACCTCGTGCGGAGCGACGCCGGCCCCGACGTCGTAGCGGGACGTGACCTCCAGGGTGGCCGCGTCGAGCGCCACGATCTCGTGGCCGGAGGGCAGGGCCGCGTACAGGGTGGCGCCGTCGTCCGACAGCGCCAGACCGCTGACGTCACCGAAGCCGACGTTCAGGTCGACGAGGGTGCCGTTGTAGTCGGTCGCCAGGATGCGGCCGTTGGCCTCGTCGGCGACGAAGACACGCTTCACGGCACCGTCCGCGACCAGACCGACGGGCGTGGTGAGAACGGCCGAGGCGGCCGAAGCGGTGCCGGCCGAGACGACGCCCAGGGCCGCCGAGCCGAGCAGGACCGCGAGCGCCGTCGCGACCGAAGTGCTGCGCATGCGCACAGTGATGAGACCCCCAGTGAGAACCCGGGTTCGCCGGGTGGATGAGAGCGCCGCGCGGCGCCCGAGCACGACCGCGGAACGAGCGGTTGCGCGCGGGGCGCGGCTGCCACCGGGCAGCCTATGGCATGGCTGTGACAAACAGGGGGTGGGTTTCCAGCGGGTGCGCTGCCCGGCCGGGATGCCCGGGGGTGCCCGGCCGGGATGTCCGGGTGGGTGCCCGGCGTTCGGCGACTAGCCGTACATCCGCCGCATCGCGAAGTCGACCATCTGCTCGACCGCCTTCGCGTCGAAGACCATCCGGTGTTCGCCCTCCATGTCCAGGACGAAGCCGTAGCCGGTCGGGAGGAGGTCGATGACCTCCGCGCCGGTGATCACGAAGTACTTGGACTCCTTGCCCGCGTACCGGCGCAGCTCCTTCAGCGAGGTGAACATCGGGATCACCGGCTGCTGGGTGTTGTGCAGGGCCAGGAAGCCGGGGTTGTCGCCGCGCGGGCAGTACACCTTGGAGGTGGCGAAGACCTGCTGGAAGTCCTCGGCGGTGACCTGACCGGTGGTGAAGGCACGGACCGCGTCCGCGAGGGACGGCGGGGACGGCTCGGGGTAGAGCGGCGCCTGCTGGCCGTAGCCGCCCGGCATCTGCTGCTGCGGCTGGGCGTACTGCTGCTGAGCGGCCCCACCGTCCATGGGCTGGCCGTATCCATACATGCGCGCAAGCCTACCGAGACACGCGGCGTCCGCGAGAAGGTAGACCCTTCTCACACTTAACCGATGGGGGTTGCGTCTTATTACCGACGGGTAGCATCATCGGAGCTACTCGTTGGTATGTGAAAGCTTGCGCGAGGATTCAGTGCCTCGCCGATCCGGATACGGAGCCGTCACCATGGGGCACTACAAGTCCAACCTCCGCGACATCGAATTCAACCTGTTCGAAGTGCTCGGGCGCGACAAGCTGTACGGCACCGGCCCGTTCGCCGAGATGGACACCGACACCGCGAAGAGCGTCCTGGAGGAGCTGACCCGGCTCGCCGAGAACGAGCTCGCGGAGTCCTTCGCCGACGCCGACCGCAACCCGCCGGTCTTCGACCCGGAGACCAACACCGCCCCGGTCCCGGCGTCCTTCAAGAAGAGCTACAAGGCCTTCATGGACTCCGAGTACTGGCGCCTGGGCCTGCCCGAGGAGATCGGCGGCACCACCGCCCCGCCGTCGCTCATCTGGTCGTACGCGGAGCTGGTGCTCGGCGCCAACCCGGCGGTGTGGATGTACTCCTCCGGCCCGGCGTTCGCCCGCATCCTCTTCGAGGAGGGCACCGAGGAGCAGAAGAAGTGGGCGCAGCTCGCCGTGGACCGGACCTGGGGTTCGACCATGGTGCTCACCGAGCCCGACGCGGGTTCGGACGTCGGCGCCGGCCGTACCAAGGCGGTCCAGCAGGAGGACGGCTCCTGGCACATCGAGGGCGTGAAGCGCTTCATCACCTCGGGTGAGCACGACATGGAGGAGAACATCCTCCACTACGTGCTGGCCCGCCCCGAGGGTGCCGGTCCGGGCACCAAGGGCCTGTCCCTCTTCCTCGTCCCGAAGTACCTGTTCGACTTCGAGACCGGCGAGCTGGGCGAGCGCAACGGCGTCTACGCCACGAACGTCGAGCACAAGATGGGCCTGAAGGCCTCCAACACCTGCGAGATGACCTTCGGCGACCGCCACCCGGCCAAGGGCTGGCTGATCGGCGACAGGCACGACGGCATCCGCCAGATGTTCCGGATCATCGAGTTCGCCCGCATGATGGTCGGGACGAAGGCCATCTCGACGCTCTCCACCGGCTACCTGAACGCCCTTGAGTACGCCAAGGAGCGCGTCCAGGGTCCGGACCTCGCGAACTTCATGGACAAGACCGCGCCCAAGGTCACCATCACCCACCACCCCGACGTCCGCCGCTCGCTGATCACGCAGAAGGCGTACGCCGAGGGCATGCGCGCCCTGGTCCTCTACACCGCCTCCATCCAGGACGCCATCGCGGTCAAGGAGGCGACCGGCGAGGACGCGAAGGCCGAGCACGCGCTCAACGACCTGCTCCTGCCGATCGTCAAGGGCTACGGCTCCGAGAAGGGCTACGAGCAGCTCGCCCAGTCGCTGCAGACCTTCGGCGGCTCCGGCTTCCTGCAGGAGTACCCGATCGAGCAGTACATCCGCGACGCCAAGATCGACACCCTGTACGAGGGCACCACCGCCATCCAGGGCCAGGACTTCTTCTTCCGGAAGATCGTCCGCAACCAGGGCGCGGCGCTGAACTCGCTCGCCGAGGACATCAAGAAGTTCCTGGCGCTCGGCACCGGCGGCGAGGAGCTGGCGGGCGCCCGCGAGCACCTCGCGAAGGCGGCCGTCGAGCTGGAGGCGATCGTCGGCCTGATGCTGACCGACCTCGCGGCCACCGAGCAGGACGTCAAGAACATCTACAAGGTGGGCCTGAACACCTCCCGCCTGCTGCTCGCCTCCGGTGACGTGATCGTCGGCTACCTGCTGCTCAAGGGCGCCGCGATCGCCGCCGAGAAGCTGGAGACGGCGTCGAGCAAGGACAAACCGTTCTACATCGGAAAGATCGCGGCGGCGAAGTTCTTCGCGGCCAACGTGCTGCCGGGTGTCACCCTGGCCCGCAAGATCGCGGCCGACGTGGACCTCGACCTGATGGAGCTTGACGAGTCGGCTTTCTGACCGGCCGGAGTTCCGCTCACGGTGGCCCGCTCCCTCGCCGGGGAGCGGGCCACCGTACGTCGTTAAGGTGAAGAACATGAGCGAACCCTCCCGCTTCGATCGCGGCCACACCGACGACCTGATGTCCTTCCTCGCGGCCGGTCCCACGCCGTACCACGCCGTGGCGAACGCCGGCGCCCGGCTGGAGAAGGCCGGTTTCCGGCAGGTCGCCGAGACGGACGCCTGGGACGGCACATCGGGCGGCAGGTACGTGCTGCGCGGCGGCGCGATCATCGCCTGGTACGTCCCGGAGGGCGCCGCGCCCCACACGCCGTTCCGGATCGTCGGCGCCCATACCGACTCCCCGAACCTGCGGGTCAAGCCCCGGCCGGACACCGGCGCGCACGGCTTCCGCCAGGTCGCCGTGGAGATCTACGGCGGCCCCCTGATGAACTCCTGGCTCGACCGGGACCTGGGCCTGGCCGGCCGGCTCACCCTGCGCGACGGCTCCACCCACCTCGTCGACGTGAACCGGCCGCTGCTGCGGGTGCCCCAGCTCGCCATCCACCTGGACCGTTCGGTCAGCAGCGAGGGCCTCAAGCTCGACAAGCAGCGCCACCTCCAGCCGATCTGGGGCCTCGGCGACGACGTCCGCGACGGCGACCTGATCGCCTTCCTGGAGCAGGAGGCGGACCTGCCGGCCGGCTCGGTGACCGGCTGGGACCTGATGACCTACGCCGTGGAACCGCCCGCCTACCTGGGCCGCGACCAGGAACTGCTGGCCGGTCCCCGGATGGACAACCTGCTCTCCGTGCACGCCGGCACGGCGGCCCTCGCGGCCGTGGCGACGGGCGGCGCGGAACTGCCGTACATCCCCGTCCTCGCCGCCTTCGACCACGAGGAGACCGGCTCCCAGTCCGACACCGGCGCGGACGGGCCGCTGCTCGGCAGCGTGCTGGAGCGCTCGGTGCTGGCACGCGGCGGGTCGTACGAGGACCGGGCGCGGGCCTTCGCGGGCACCGTCTGCCTCTCCTCCGACACCGGTCACGCCGTCCACCCCAACTACGCGGAGCGGCACGACCCGACGCACCACCCCCGCGTCAACGGCGGTCCGATCCTCAAGGTCAACGTCAACAACCGCTACGCCACGGACGGTTCGGGGCGCGCCGTCTTCGCCGCCGCCTGCGAGAGGGCCGGGGTGCCCTTCCAGAATTTCGTCTCCAACAACTCCATGCCCTGCGGCACCACGATCGGCCCGATCACCGCGGCCCGCCACGGCATCCGGACCGTCGACATCGGCGCGGCCATCCTCTCCATGCACAGCGCCCGTGAACTGTGTGGTGCCGACGACCCGTTCCTGCTGGCGAACGCGCTGGTGGCGTTCCTGGAGGGCTAGTTGCACATGACCCGCCCGCCCCTGGGTACCCGGTGTGGACCGGAACCACCACCGAACCTGAAGGGGAGGCAACGCTCATGGGGCTCGGCGGGTGCATCATCCTCATCGCCGTGGGGGCCATCCTCACGTTCGCGACCGACTGGCACATGCAGGGCGTCAACCTCGACGTCGTCGGCCTGATCCTGATGGCCGTCGGCATCATCGGAGTCGCCACGTTCAGCAGCATCGCCAGCCGTCGGCGGGTCATGGTGCCGCCGACGACGGTGGTCGAGGAGGAACGGCACCATCACGGCCGTGACGGCTACAGCGATGGATACGGCGTGTAACGGACAGAGCGGCCAGAGGGTCCAGAGCCGCACTCACAGGGGCATCACAGGCAACCGTGAGCAATCCGTTACAGCGTTCAACTATCGGAGTTGTACGGATTTCGTGGAGACTGTGGATCACCGATGGTCCGGAACATCAACTTCCGGATCCACCACGGCCTTCACGACAGGGGGTACCGAGCCGTGCGCCGTCATGCCACGCGCCGTGCCCACGCCGCCCCGGACGAACCGGACGGCAGACCCAGGCTTGCCGTCCTGATCCCGGCCCACAACGAGCAGGAACGTATCTCCGCCGCCGTCGACGGCCTCTGGGAGCAGACCCGGCGACCCGACCTGATCGTCGTCGTCACCGACAACTGCACCGACGACACGGCGGCCGTCGCCGCCGCCCACGGCGCCCAGGTCTTTCCCACCCAGGACAACACCCACAAGAAGGCCGGTGCCCTCAACCAGGCCATCGCCTGGGTGCTGCCGCACCTGGACGACCGGGACCTGCTGCTCGTCCAGGACGCCGACACCGTCCTCAACCCCTGGTTCGTCGAGACCGCGCTCGCCACCTTCAACCGCAAGGTCGGCGCCGTCGGCGGGGTCTTCTACGGCGAGGACGGCGGCGGCTTCCTCGGCCTGCTCCAGCGCATGGAGTTCCACCGCTACGCCTGGGAACTGGAACGCACCGGCGGCAAAGCCCAGGTCCTCACCGGCACCGGCACGATGTTCCGCGCCCGCGTGCTGCGCGAGGTCCGCGCGGCACGCCGGGCGGGCGAACTCGGCGGCGGCACCGGCTACTACAGTCTCGCCTCGCTCACCGAGGACGACGAGATGACCAAGGCGGTCAAGACCCTCGGCTACCGGGCGATGTCCCCGGCGGGCTGCGCGGTCACCACCGAGGTCATGCCGAGCCTGCCCAAGCTGTGGCACCAGCGGCTGCGGTGGCAGCGCGGCGCGCTGGAGAATCTCCGCGACTACGGCTGGACCCAGGTCACCGCCCGCTACTTCCTCCAGCAGTTCCTGATGGGCTTCGGTGCGCTCTCCTTCCTGGTCTACCTGACCTACATGGCCACGTACACCTCGCTGTACGGCTGGCCGGGGCTCTCGCCGTTCTGGACGGCGATCGGCCTGATCTTCGTGGTCGAGAAGACCGTCTCCGTACGGCGGGCAGGGCCGAAGGCCGTCCTGGTCGCCGCGCTGATGCTCCCGGAGATGCTCTACGACCTCTTCCAGCACGCCGTCTACTTCACCTCGCTGTGGGGGCTGGTGCGCCGCAGCGAGGAGAAGTGGGTGGCGACGTGAGATCCCCTCAACCCTCGTAGGAGAAAAGCGATGTACGGCAGAGTGATCGGCGCGGGCACGGCAGGTGCGGGCGGAGCGACCCTGGCCGCCACCGGGCTGTGGATCAACAGCATGGCGATGGTGGTGGCGGCCACGACACTGGTGGCGGCCGGGGTGGCGCTGTTCAAGTTGGTTCCGCGGAGGCGGTAGCCGGGTCGCCGGTTGGGCTTCGGCCGCGGGTGCGTGGGGGGCTGGTCACGCCCACGCGGCGGTAGCCGCAGATCGACACAGCCCCGTGCCCCTTTACGTCGGCTGCTGCTGATCCATTCCTGCAAGGACCAGCGGAAGCCGGTCCGCCCCACTCTCCGTGATGCGTACCGGGACTCCCCAGTCCTGCTGGTGCACATGGCAGGCCGGGTATTCGTTCGCCGGGTCGTCGTCGCAGGACGCGGCCATCGCCGAGACGTGCAGGACGCCGTCCTCGACGGCCGGGTTCAGGTCCAGGTCTCTCGACAGGTCGGTGTCCGCGCCGTCGCCCTTGAGCAGCAGCTCGGGTGGGGTCGAGGAGACCAGGAGGCGGGTCGACGGGCCGTAGCGCGTGTCGAGCTTCTGGCCCGCCGGGGCCTGGAAGATCACGTCCAGGCGGAGCCTGCCCGGAGCGACCTCGGTCGCCGCGCGCTGGGTGCGGTGGGCGACCGACGCCACCCGGACCGCCTCCTCGGGCAGCCGCAGCCGGGTCAGACGGTGGCGGGCCGACTCGACCACCACGATGTCGTCGCCGGCCAGCACCGCGTCGCTCGGCTCTCTCAGGTCCGTCGCCAGCGTGGTGACCTCGCCGGTCGCGGGGTCGTAGCGGCGCAGCGCGTGGTTGTAGGTGTCGGAGACCGCGACCGAGCCGTCGGGCAGGGCGGTCACGCCCAGCGGGTGCTGGAACAGGGCCTGGTCGGCCGCGCCGTCCCGGTGGCCGAAGTCGAAGAGGCCGGTCCCGACGGCCGTGTGCACCTGGCCGTCCAGGTCGACCCAGCGCAGGGCGCTCGTCTCGGAGTCGGCGAGCCAGAGGCGGTCGGCGGTGGCCGCGAGGCCGGACGGCTGCGCGAACCAGGCCTCGGCGGCAGGGCCGTCCACCAGCCCTTCGTTGGTGGTGCCCGCGGCGACCGCCACGGTCCCCGCCTGCGGGTCGTACGCCCACAGCTGGTGCACTCCGGCCATGGCGATCCACACCCTGCCGCCGAAGACCGCCACGTCCCAGGGGGAGGACAGGTCGATCTCGCGGGCCGGACCAAAGGTCGCCGAACCCTGCCACCACTGGCGGCCGGTGCCGGCGAGAGTGGTCACCTGACCGGTGGCGAGGTCGAGGCGGCGCAGGGCGTGGTTGACGGTGTCGGCGACGGCCACCGAGCCGTCGTCGAGGAGCGCCAGGCCCTGCGGCTCGTTGAAGGAGGCTTCCGTCGCCGGGCCGTCCGTGAGACCGCGCGTGCCGGAGCCGATCCGCCGCACGACCGTCTCCGCGTCCTCGGCCAGCTCCACCAGCTGGTGCCGGGTGGTGTCGCTGACCAGGAAGTTCCCCGAGGGCAGCAGCAGGGCCTTGCCGGGGAAGCGCAGGGCGGTCGGCTCGGGCTCCGGCGGCACGTACGGGCCGTCGCCGCGCCGGAGGGTGCCCTTCGCCTCGTGCTCCGCCTCCAGCTCCGCCACCAGCCGCGCGATCGCGTGCGCGTGTCCCTCGCCGGCGTGCTGGGCGACGACATACCCCTCGGGGTCGATGACGACCAGTGTCGGCCAGGCCCGGACCGCGTACTGCTTCCAGGTGGCGAGCTCCGGGTCGTCCAGCACCGGGTGCTCCACGCCGTACCGCTCCACGGCGTCGACGACCGCCTGGTGCTCGGCCTCGTGCACGAACTTGGGCGAGTGCACCCCGATGATCACCACCGTGTCCCGGTGCTGCTCCTCCAGCTCACGCAGCTCGTCCAGGACGTGCAGGCAGTTGATGCAGCAGAACGTCCAGAAGTCGAGGATGACGATGCGTCCCCGCAGGTCCGCGAGGGTGTACTGCTTGTCACCGGTGTTCAGCCAGCCGCCCTTGCCGATCAGCTCGGGGGCACGGACGCGTACGCGTCGGGGTGCGGAGTGGGTCATGGCTCCAAGGGTGCCACCTGTCTCCGACAGCCGTTCAGACGCCTGTGGACAAGCCGTTCAGACGCCTGTGGACAAGCCGGCCAGGCGCCTGCGACGGGCGGCCTCAGTCCTGGTGGACCACATCCGTGCCGGGGCCACCGGACAGCGTGTCCCTGCCGGCGCCGCCGTACAGCTTGTCGTTCCCGCTGTTGCCGTACAGCTTGTCGCTGCCGCTGTTGCCATACAGCAGGTCGTTGCCCGTGCCGCCGTACAGGGTGTCGTTCCCGGTACCGCCGGTGATCGTGTCGTTGCCGGCGTCGCCGGACAGGTACTGGGCCCCGTTGCCGCCGTGCAGCTTGTCGTCGCCCTTGCCGCCCTGGACGATGTTGTCGCCGCCGCTCGCGTTGATCGTGTCGTTGCCGTCGCCGCCCCAGGCCAAGCCCTCCGCGCCGACGGTGACGGTGTCGTTGCCCGCGTCGCCCGAGACGTACGCGCCGTCGAGGCGTCCGGAGTCGGTGGCCTTGTCGTTGCCGGTGCCGAGGGAGATCTCCGCGTAGGAGTAGACCTGGTCGGTGGCGTTCTTGTAGGCGAGCGTGTCGTCCCGGTCACCGAGGCTCACGATCAGCGCGGCGTACGGGTCCTGGCTGTCCACGAAGTCGACCCGGCAGGAGACCTTGGTGTGGTCCGCGCTGTCGGGATAGGCGCAGCCGTGGCCCGCGCTGATCGGGACGACGTCGTCGATCACGTAGGCAATGCCCGCGCGGTCCACGGTGAGGGACGCGGTGACCGTGGCCTTGTTGGCCTGACCGGCGGCGGCCCTGTAGGTGAGCTGCCAGTCGTACTGGTTGACCGCGGCCGTGGCGGAGGACGTGGCCGCGGCGGCGGTACCGGCCAAGGTGAGCGGTGCGGCCACAGCCGTGCCGAGGGCGAGGGCCGCGACGGCCGCGCGCACACGGGATATACGTGTCATACGGGGTACCTCCGGGAGGAACGGGAACGCACGGATCGTTCGTGACGACTTACGTACCGTTCGACTCGGGACCCCCGCCGCTGGTTGGGCGGCATTCGCGTCCCTGCGGAAAGTTCACCTGCGCGACACCCGCCCGGCAGTTCGGCCGGCCGAACGGTGATGTCCGGCGCCCGGCGGGGAACGGTAGCGATATGAGATTCCTGGTACGCGACCGGCTCCTCGGCTTCGGCGAGGACTACTGGATCGAGGACGAGCACGGCGACAAGGTGTTCCTCGTCGACGGCAAGGCCATGCGGGTGCGCGACACGTTCGAGCTGAAGGACCGGCACGGGCGCGTGCTCGTCGACTTCCACCAGAAGATGTTCGCCCTGCGCGACACGATGGTGATCGAACGCGAGGGCGAGCCCCTGGCGACCATCAGGCGCAAGCGGCTGTCGCTGCTGCGCAACCACTACCGGGTCCACCTGGTCGACGGCACCGAACTCGACGTCAGCGGCAAGATCCTCGACCGGGAGTTCGCCGTGGAGTACGACGGTGAGCTGCTGGCCGTGGTCTCCCGGCGCTGGCTGCACGTGCGGGAGACCTACGGCGTCGACGTCGTCCGGGACGACGCGGACCCGGCACTGCTGATCGCGGTGGCGGTGTGCGTGATCCACCTCGCCGACAAGGAGCGGGACGAGGACTAGCGGTGGCGTGGGGGCTGAAGGCCCAGGAGGCGGTCCTTGAGGGCCGGGAACTGTTCGCGGGTCGCGGCGACCTTGGACGGGTCCAGGTCGACGGTGAGGATCTCCTCGCCGGCGCCCGCCTCGGCCAGCACCTCGCCCCACGGATCCACCACGATCGAGTGACCCGCCTGCGGAACTCCGGCGTGCGTCCCGGCCGTTCCACACGCGAGCACGAACGCCTGGTTCTCGACCGCCCGCGCCTGGGCCAGCAGCGTCCAGTGCGCGCGTCGCCGCTCGGGCCAGCCCGCCGAGAGCACCAGCGTCTCGGCGCCGGCGTCGACGAGTCCGCGGAAGAGTTCGGGGAAACGGAGGTCGTAGCAGGTGGCCACGCCAAGGGTGGTCCCGGGCAGCCGGACCGTCACCAGCTCCTGTCCCGCGCCCATCAGCACCGCCTCGCCCTTGTCGAAGCCGAAGCGGTGGATCTTGCGGTAGGCCGCGGCCAGCTCACCGGAGGGGGAGAAGACGAGAGCCGTGTTGTAGAGGGGGCCCTCCGGGTCCCGTTCCGGGATCGAGCCGGCGTGCAGCCAGACGCCCGCGTCGCTCGCCGCCTTCGCCATCGCCTCGTACGTCGGGCCTTCGAGCGGCTCGGCCTCCGCCGCGAACTGCTCGTAGGCGAACGCCCCCGTCGTCCACAGCTCTGGCAGTACGACCAGATCGGCATCCGCCTGCTCGCGCACGAGTGCGGTCACGCGTTGCCGACGAGATTCGACCGATTCATCCTCGTTTACATCGATCTGGATGAGCGAGGCGCGCACACTACCACCGTCCTGGCATTCGAGCCGTTCACACGGGCCTACGATCGTCACACGAAAGCACTGCCGGGGTGCCTCACAGCAGCGTAACTTAGCGTCTCAAGACACCCGCCGACAGCAGCCAACCTCCCACTGGCAGCGCCGCCACCACCTGCCCGAGTACCGACCGCCGAGGGGTCCCGTTCCGTGAGTCTGCATCCCACCCTCCAGCCCTACGCCGACGCTTGGACCCACTCCATCGAAGCGATATCCGAGCTGGTGACGCCGCTTGTCGAGGGCGAGTGGAACCGGCGGACACCGTGCCCGGGCTGGTCGGTGCGGGACGTGGTCTCCCATGTCATCGGCCTGGACTGCGAGATGCTCGGCGACCCGCGCCCCATCCACACCCTGCCGCGCGACCTCTTCCACATCACCAACGAGCACCAGCGCTACATGGAGATGCAGGTCGACGCCCGACGCCACCACACGGCACCCGAGATGACCTCGGAGCTGGAGTACACGGTCATCCGCCGCAACCGCCAGCTGCGCAACGAGTCGCGGGAGCCGGGGCACCTCGTGCGCGGGCCGATGGGCAAGGAGATCACCCTCGAAGAGGCCATGCGCAACCGCGCGTTCGACGTGTGGGTGCACGAGCAGGACCTGCGGGCGGCGCTGGGGCGGCCGGGCAACCTCGACTCGCCGGGCGCGCAGGTCGCCCGGGACGTGCTGCTCGGCGAGCTGCCCCGGGTCGTCGCCAACGACGCGGGCGCCCCGCGCAGTTCGTCCGTCATCTTCGACGTGCACGGCCCCATCGAGTTCCTGCGCACGATCCGCATCGACATCCAGGGCCGCGGCACCCTGGAGGCCACCCCCGCCCTCGGCCCCGCCGCCATCTTCACCCTCGACTGGGAGACCTACGTCCGCCTGGCCTGTGGCCGCACCACCCCGGACGCGGTCGCGGACCGGGTGAAGGCGGAGGGCGACCAGGAGCTGACGGCGGCGATCCTGCGCAACTTCGCGGTCACCCAGTAAAAATCGGGAAAGAAACGGGAGAAGGTACGCCGGTGATCCGGTGTGCCGATAATGCGGTGCCCGCAGCGGCTGCCGAGACCTATCTTTCCCCGCATGACCACAGCCACCGCACCGCAGGACGACCTCCCGCCCCGCCTCACCCGGCTCACCTTCCACGGCCCGCTCTCCGAGGCCCGCGCGGCCGCGATGGTCCGGCGCCTCGCCGGCCCGCGTCCCGGCAGCGTGCTGGACATCGGCTGCGGATGGGGCGAGTTGATGCTCCGGCTGCTGACGGCCGTACCGCAGGCGCGGGGCGTCGGAGTGGACGTGAACGCGGCGGACCTGTTGCGGGGGCGGCGGGCCGCCGCGGCGCGGGGGCTGGCCGACCGGGTGGAGTTCGTTGAGGAGTCGGCGGTGGGCACCGGCCGGGGGCCCTCCGCCGTGGTGCTGTGCCTCGGGGCGAGCCAGGCGCTGAGCGACGACCTGGTGCCGGCCCTGCGGGAGCTGCGGCGGCTGGTGGCCGACGGCGGGCGCGTCCTGCTCGGTGAGGGCTTCTGGCAGCGCACCCCGTCCGAGGCGGAGCTGGCCGCGATGTGGCCGGGCGCCTCGGCCACCGACCACCACGACCTGGCCACCCTGGTCGACCTGGCGGTGGCCGCCGGCTTCCGCCCGGAGTGGATCGAGACGGCGAGCCTGGACGAGTGGGAGGAGTTCGAGTCGGCGTACCAGGCGGACACCGAGGTATGGCTGGCATCCAACCCGGGCCACCCCCTGGCCCCGGAGACCCGCGAACGCCTCGACACCCACCGCAAGGCCTGGCTGACGTACCGAGGCGTACTTGGCCTGGCCTACCTGACCCTGACCCCGACACAGCAATGACCACCCCACCGCCAGCACCCCACCGGCCTCCGCGCCGACGCGCAAGGCGGCCGCCGCACCGACGGCTGACCGACCGGCCACACATCCGGGCTGACGGACCGCACATCCAGGCTGACCGACCGCACACCCCGACCGACGGCACACCCCGACCGACCAGCCGCACACCCTGACCGACCGGTCGCAAGTCCCGGCTGACCGGTCGCACTTCCGGAAAGCCGCCGACGGCGATCGCCCCCGCAGGTCGCCCGGCCTCTCCGCCGACGGTGAACGGGTGGTGCGCGGGTGGGAGAAGAAATCACGCAGGCACGTGCACGGTCTCCACCCGGCTCGCCACCAACCGTTCCCGCTCCCGCCGAACCGCCCGCCCCCGCAACCGCAGAATCTGGCTCACCCCCAGCGCCTGCAGCACGAACACGCACGAGAAGGCCACCGTGTAGTTGTCGCCGGTGGCATCCAGCAGCACACCCACCGCGAACAACGTCGTCATCGAGGCCACGAAACCACCCATGTTGGTGATCCCGGACGCGGTCCCCTGTCGCTCGGGCGGGTTGGCGGGACGCGCGAAGTCGAACCCGATCATCGACGCCGGCCCGCACGCCCCCAGCACCGCGCACAACACCACCAGCAGCCACATCGGCGCATGCTCGGCCGGATACACCAGCGTCGCCCCCCACACCACGGCCGTCGCCGCGACCGTGCCGAGCGCCAGCGGCAGCCGCGCCGTGTGGTGCCGGGCGACGATCTGACCGTAGACGAGACCGATCATCATGTTGGACAGGACGACCAGGGTGAGCAGCTCACCGGCCGTGGCGCGGGACAGCCCCTGCGCCTGGACCAGGAACGGCAGCCCCCACAGCAGCAGGAACACCATCGCAGGGAACTGTGTGGTGAAGTGCACCCACAGACCGAGCCGGGTCCCCGGCTCCCGCCAGGACGCGGCGATCTGCCTGCGCACGTACACCGCCCCCTGATGCGGGAAGGGCTCCGGCTCGTACCCCTCGGGGTGGTCCTTCAGGAACAGGAACACGAGGACCAGGACGACCGCACCGGCCAGGGCGCTGCCCGCGAACGCCGGTGTCCAGCCGACGCCGTGCAGCAGCCGGGCCAGGACCAGCGTGGAGACGAGGTTGCCCGCCATGCCGACCAGACCGGCGAGCTGGGCGACGAGCGGGCCGCGCCGGGCCGGGAACCAGCGGGTACCGAGCCGCAGCACGCTGATGAACGTCATCGCGTCGCCGCAGCCGAGCAGCGCGCGGGAGGCGAGCGCGGTGCCGTACGACGGGGAGAAGGCGAAGCCCAGCTGACCGACGGTGAACAGCACCGCGCCGATGGTCAGCATCCTCTTCGTGCCGAGTCGGTCGACCAGCAGGCCGACGGGTATCTGCATGCCGGCGTAGACCAGCAGCTGGAGGATCGAGAACGTGGACAGCGCCGAGGCGCCCACGTGGAAGCGGTCGGCGGCGTCGAGGCCGGCGACCCCGAGGGAGGTCCGGAAGATGACGGCGACGAAGTAGACCGAGACGCCTATGCCCCAGATCGCGGCGGCCCGGCGGCCGCCCGGCGGATCACCGGGCAACGACGCGCTGCCGCGGCTCATCGGACCTCACCCCGCGCCAGGTGCGAGAACCAGTCGACGTGCCGGTGCACCAGCTCGACCGCGCGCTCGGCGTCCCCGGCGCGCAGCGCGTCCAGGATCTCCTGGTGCTCGGTCAGCGACTTGGCGATGCGGTCGGGGTGTGCGTGCATGATCGCGACGCCCATCCGCAACTGGCGGTCGCGGAGCTGGTCGTAGAGGCGGGAGAGGATCTCGTTGCCGCCGTCGCGGACGATCGTGGCGTGGAAGCAGCGGTCGGTGACGGCCGCGGCGGCCAGGTCGCCGGCGGCGGCCTCGGCCTTCTGCCGGTCGAGCAGTTCCTGAAGCCGGGCCACCAGCCCCGCGGACGCCGGTACGGCCTTGCGCATCGCGTGTTCCTCGACCAGCATCCGCGTCTCCACCACGTCCGCGATCTCCTGCGCGGAGACGGGCAGCACCATGGCGCCCTTCTTCGGGTAGAGCTTGATCAGGCCCTCGACCTCGAGACGCAGCAGCGCTTCCCGTACCGGGGTGCGGGAGACTCCCACGGCCTCGGCCAGCTCGCCCTCGGTGAGGAGGGTGCCGCCTTCGTAGTGGCGGTCCAGGACGCCCTGCTTGACGTGGGAGTAGACGCGGTCGGCGGCGGGGGGCTGCTTGACGGCCAGGCTCATGCCCACAGCTTAGATACAACACGTACGCAAGCGGCACGGGCGTCCATCATCCGGACGTGACGTAAATCGCTCTCAGCAGCCGCACAACCATCTGTGCTACTTACGTGTCACACACGTGCGGCCCCACTTGCTTCGGCACCCCCAACTCGGCCGCACGCCAGGGGCATTACGACTCGACTCGACTCGGGGTATTTCAGTTGATTACCGGTATTAAGGGCACTCGCCTCCGCAAGGCCGTCGCCATCGCCGTCACGTCCGGCGCGATGCTCGCGACCGGGGCCCTCACCGCGGCGCCCGCGCAGGCCGTCACCAAGCCCTCGATCGTGGCCAAGGGCGGCTACGCGATGAACAACGCGAACGCGAAGACGCTGTACACGAAGGCGGCGGACACCAAGCTGTCCACCGGTTCGACCACGAAGGTCATGACCGCCAAGGTCGTCCTCGCGCAGTCGAACCTGAACCTCGACAAGAAGGTCACGATCCAGAAGGCGTACAGCGACTACGTCGTCGCCAACAACGCCTCCCAGGCGCACCTCATCGTCGGCGACAAGGTCACCGTCCGCCAGCTGCTCTACGGGTTGATGCTGCCCTCCGGCTGCGACGCCGCCTACGCGCTCGCGGACACGTACGGGTCGGGCACCACCCGCGCCAAGCGCGTCGCCAGCTTCATCTCCAAGATGAACACCGCGGCGAAGAACCTGGGTCTGACCCACACCCACTTCGACTCCTTCGACGGCATCGGCAACGGCAACAACTACTCGACGCCGCGCGACCTGACGAAGATCGCCAGCAGCGCGATGAAGAACTCCACCTTCCGCACGGTCGTCAAGACGAAGAAGTACACGGCGAAGACGATCACCAAGACCGGTTCCACCCGCACCATGGGCACGTGGACCAACACCAACACGCTGCTCAGCAGCTACAGCGGCGCCATCGGCATCAAGACCGGCTCCGGCCCCGAGGCCAAGTACTGCCTGGTCTTCGCCGCCACCCGCAACGGCAAGACGGTCATCGGCACCGTCCTCGCCTCCTCCTCGATCACCCAGCGCGCGACGGACGCCACGAAGCTTCTGAACTACGGCTTCTCGACGATCTGATACACCGCACACCGATCCGACGAAGGCCCGCCGCAGCGATTGTCCTCGCGCGGCGGGCCTTCGCCGTTCAGCCGCGCCCGGCCTGAAGATGGCGGCACACGAAGTCACGCCACAAGTCGACAGCAACATCCTGGGTCTCGCCATGGCGACCGGTAAACCCGATCAGCATCTTCTCCTTCGCCCCGAACATGTCGAAGAGGGCCAGTTGCCCGTCCCGGGGAAAGATCTCGTCATCCCATTGGACGTGGAACAGGACGGGGGCGGTTGTCCGTCCGGCGTCCGTCGCGACGCGTTCCGGGGCAGCCAGGCCGCTGTGCAGGGCCGGGGCCTGGCTGAGGCCGAACTTGCCCAGAACCGCACAGCGGAGCCGGTCACCCAGGGCAGCCGCCAAGGGGAGGCCGAACCGGGTTCCCATGGACATCCCGAGGTAGGCGAGGTTGTCTTCGTCGGTAACACCCAGGCCGGCGAGAGCGTCCACACACGCCTGCCAGTCCTCGGCCATCCGGTCGAGAACGACGTCGATCCCTTCTTCGACCACGCGAGACTGATACTCCGCGACGCTCAGCAGACCGGGAACTCGGTCGCCGTGGTACGGCCCGTCGATCGCGACAGCGGCGATGCCCCGTGCGGCGAACCAACGGGCCAGGCTGACGATGCGCTCACTTCGCTTGTGCCCGCTGCCACCGTGCCCCAGCAGGACCAGGGCGGGCGGCGACGAGAGCGACGCGGACGGCAGCCAGAGCACGCCCGGCACAGCGCCGGCCTGTCTGTCCAGAAGAAACGTCCGCTCCACGGCGCCGCCATCAACGGCGTGACGGTCGCCCCACTCGATTGCCGAGCCGGGTTCTACGACCCGTGTGCGGCGAGCGCTCATACCCGAGAGCGTCCTGCGGATATCGCGAACGATGCCCAGGCCGACGGAGAGACCCGGATGGACTTGACGAACTCGAACTCGTTCACTGGGTCTCCAACTCCTTGCGAATGGTCTCAATCAGATCGACGGCGTTGCGTTCCGCCAGCCCGACCCGCGCGATGCGGTCGAAGGTCCGGCCATGACGGGCGGCGTCCTCTTCACTCTCAAGCCAGAGGGTGGAAGAAGGTACATCCATGTGTACGACGTCCAGTGCTGCGGGTTCAGCGAACGAGACGATACTGAACGCCCCGATCATGTCGGGATTGGCCCCTGCCAGGAACGGCACCCTCGCGCCCGCAGACACGTCGCTCAATTCGCCGTCGCCTGGGGACACCCCGGCGTCGCTGGTGACGCAGCTCTACTGGCCGGCGAGTCGTGCACGAACGCCTTATTGCACGGGTGCCTGCAGGACCGCCTGTTCCGCGTCGAGACGTCACCAACCGGCACCGCGCTCCGCGGCTCCGTCACCGACCCGAGAGGCGAACGGCTCCCTGACGCCGCCGTCTCCGCCGCCCCGGTGATCAATCCGGCCGTGGCCTGCTCATCGTCCACACGCTTGCCTCCCGCTGGTCCGTGGAGAAACCCGCTGTCGGGAAGAGCGTCTGGGCGGAACTCGGCATCGCGAGGGTCCCCGATGCGTAACTTGCTCAACCGTCTCCGAAGGTGTCCTGCCCGTACCGTGGCCCCGCGGCGAAAGGAGACACAGATGGCAGCCGAATGGCACGGCGCGGTGACGGAGGCCAGGCAAGCCACCGGGTTCACGGGGGACGTCGTCCAGCGCACGGTCGACGGCATCGGGACGGCGCTGCGCCTCGACCATCGAGCCGACTTCTACACAGAACTCGGCACCCTGTCCGACTCCGGCCGTTTCGAGGCCTTCCTCAACCACTGGTGGACCCAGTCCCTCGCCGACTCGGCACCGGACGAGGACACACGCGAGCAGGCGATCGACTTCGCCGACGTGGCCGTATCGCTGTACGCCCGGTTTGCGGACGGCTCTACCGCCACCCAGGCCGAGATCGAAGCCCTTGTCACCGGAGCGGAAGCCTCTTGAACTACACCATCGTCTGGAAACGGATGGCTTCCGAAGGCCTCAAGCGGCTCCGAGCACGAGACGGCGACGCCGTGAAGCCGCTCGCGAAGGCGATCAATTCTCTTGCCACCGACCCTGAGCCCTCCGCCAGCAGCAAGCTTGGTGGGACCAGCCTCCGGCGGTTGCGCATGGGCATCTACCGGGCTACCTACGAGATCGACGGAACCACTGTCGCCGTCAAGGTCCTCATGGTCGGCAGTACCGCTGCCTGATCCTAACGCCGAGAGATTCCGCGCAGGTCAGCGAAAGGCGAGAGAGTGACTGGAAGTCACTCTCTCGCCTCCTCCCAGTTCCCGGTGGGTCTGACATACCCCAGCAGCCCAGCGCAGCAGAACGCAGGTTCTTCCCTCGCATTCATGAACATTGCGGTATTTAGCTGGCATATTCGATTTTCTCCGCCTTAGGTTCCGCGGCGGAGGTGGTTCAGATGAACGAACCAAGCAAGAAGGCGACACCCGCCGGCCGCCACGAGGCCATCGACGTCAGCGACTTCGTGTACGCGGCGACCGGAGCGCGAGTACGACGACTGACCATGCCGGACGGGAGGCACTGGTTTCCGGCGGTGGATGTGTGCAAGGAGCTGGGGTACGCCAACTCTCGGAAGGCTCTCGCCGACCACGTTCCAGAAGAGCACCGAGAGTGTATTGAGAGCGTAACTGGAGGTTACGCTCTCAGCATTCCCGCAGGTCGGGACTGGCGCCGAGACATGAATCTCATCGATCTCTAGGGCCTGATCATCCTCGTCAACGGCTGCACGAAGCCCGCCTGCGCCCCCTTCAAGCAGTGGGTTGCGGAGGTCATCGAGACAGTGCAGCGCGAGGGTTCTTACACTCTCGAAGAGGCCGAGGTGCAGCCGACCGAACCGGGCGCGCCCGTCGCGTACGCCATGCCGGAGCAGGTCGCGGATGCCATCGTCCGGCTTGAGGCACACAACCTTCAGCTGGACGAGCAGCTGGTGAGCGGGCAGCGCGAGCTGATCGAGCTGTAGAGGAGCACGCTCGCCGTGCAGCAGGCCATGGTCCGGGCCATGGAACGCATCGCGGACCGGCTCGACGACCTCGTCCTCGAAAGGCGTAAGCCGTACGGCCCGCCCACGGCGCTGCCGACCACCGAGTCCGTACTCGCCGACTGGCGGCGGCGGTTGTCGGTGACCGAGGACGTATGGACGGTGGCCGTCGTGATCGCCCCTGTCCTCGTCGAGAAGGGTGAGCTGCGAGAGCCGCTCGAATCGATCGCCGCGCGTACCGGCCTGACGGTGCACCGGGTCAACGAGTGTCTCCGTCTGCTGCGCAAGCACGCCTGCATTCACTCGCGGGGTGGGACGGAGGAGGGGGCGCCGGTCTACGTGCTCAACCAGCTCTAAAGGGAGTGGGCGGTCGCAATCGGAACTTGCGGCCGCCCGCTGTCACCCTATTCCTCTCAGGCCGAGAGTGTCCGCGAGACCGTAACCAGAAGTTACACTCTCAGCGTTTGCGCAGGTCAAAGAAGGGCGAGAGCGTGACTGGAAGTCACTCTCTCGCCCTTCTCTCACTTCTCCCGGGGCTCACCCCCAGGTGATCAACCGCTTCGGCTGCTCCAGGATCGCGGCGATGTCCGCCAGGACCTTGGAGCCCAGTTCTCCGTCCACCAACCGGTGGTCGAAGGACAGGGCCAGGGTCGTGACCTGACGCGGCTTCACCTTGCCCTTGTGGACCCACGGCTGGAGCTTGATGGCGCCGACGGCCAGGATCGCCGCCTCACCCGGGTTGAGGATCGGCGTGCCCGTGTCGATGCCGAAGACGCCGACGTTGGTGATGGTCACCGTGCCGCCCTGCATCGCGGCGGGTGACGTCTTGCCGTCCCTGGCCGTGACGACCAGCTCACCGAGCGCCTCCGCCAGTTGCGGGAGCGTCTTCGCGTGGGCGTCCTTGATGTTCGGGACGATCAGGCCGCGCGGGGTAGCCGCGGCGATGCCCAGGTTGACGTAGTGCTTGAGCACGATCTCCTGGTTCGCCTCGTCCCAGGAGGCGTTGACGTCCGGGTTGCGCCTGATGGCGACCAGCAACGCCTTGGCGATGAGAAGGAGCGGGTTGACCCGAAGGCCCTGCAGGTCCTTGTCCTGCTTCAGCTCCTCCACCAGCTTCATCGTGCGGGTCACGTCCACCGTGACGAACTCGGTGACGTGGGGTGCGGTGAACGCGGAGCCGACCATGGCCGCCGCCGTCGCCTTGCGGACGCCCTTGATGGGGACGCGGGTCTCGCGCGCGGTGTCGTACGACGTTGCCGCGGGGGCTGTCGTGGGAGCGGCGGGCGCCGGCTGTGGGGCCGCCACCGGTTCCGGCACCGCCACCGCCGCGTGCACGTCCTCGCGGGTGATGATGCCGTCCGGGCCGGACGGGGTCACCGTGGTCAGGTCGACGCCCAGGTCCTTCGCCAGCTTGCGCACCGGCGGCTTCGCCAGCGGGCGGGAGCGGTCCTCCGCGGCCGGGGCGGGAGTGGAGACAGGGGCGGGGACCGGGGCGGCGCCGTGGCCGTTCAGCTCGTGCTGGACCGCTGCCTGGACCGCCGTCTCCGCGACCGTGACCTCCGGGCCCTTGCGCGGGCGGCGCTTGGTGGACGAGGCCGCCACGCCGTAGCCGACGAGGACCGGCTGGCGGCCCTCCGGCTTCTTCGCCGGCTCCGGCTCCGGGGCCGGAGTCACGGCGGGCTCGTCGGCCGGCGCCCCGCCTGTCACGTCCACCGCGATGATCGCCGTGCCCACGTCCACCGTGGTGCCCTCGGCGAAGCGCAGTTCGCGGACCACGCCGTCGTAGGGGATGGGGAGTTCGACGGCCGCCTTCGCCGTCTCGACCTCGCACACCACCTGGCCGTCGGTGACCGTGTCACCGGGCTGGACGTACCACTTGAGGATCTCCGCCTCGGTGAGCCCCTCGCCCACGTCCGGCATCTTGAACTCGCGTACGGACGCTTCCGTCATCGTCGTCACGACCCTCTCCTCAGTACGCCAGGGCACGGTCGACGGCGTCGAGCACCCGGTCAAGGCCCGGTAGGTACTCCTCCTCCAGGCGGGCCGGCGGGTAGGGGGCGTGGTAGCCGCCGACCCTGAGGACCGGGGCCTCCAGGTGGTAGAAGCAGCGCTCGGTGATGCGGGCGGCGATCTCCGCGCCCGAACCGAAGAACACCGGCGCCTCGTGGACCACGACCAGGCGGCGGGTCTTCTCGACCGAGGCCTGGATGGAGTCGAAGTCGAGCGGGGAGACGGACCTGAGGTCCAGGACCTCCAGGGACTTGCCCTCCTCGGCCGCGGCGTCGGCCGCCTCCTGGCAGAGCTTCACCATCGGGCCGTAGGCGACGAGGGTCAGGTCGGTGCCCTCACGGACCACGCGCGCCTTGTGCAGCGGACCGGGGATCGCCTCCGTGTTGACCTCGCCCTTGTCCCAGTAGCGGCGCTTGGGCTCGAAGAAGATCACCGGGTCGTCGCTCTGGATGGCCTGCTGCATCATCCAGTAGGCGTCCGAGGAGTTGGCCGGGGTGACGATCTTCAGGCCGGCCACGTGCGCGAACAGCGCCTCGGGGGACTCGGAGTGGTGCTCGACCGCACCGATGCCGCCGCCGTAGGGGATGCGCACGACGACCGGCATCTTGACCTTGCCCAGCGAGCGTGCGTGCATCTTGGCGAGCTGGGTGACGATCTGGTCGTACGCCGGAAAGACGAAGCCGTCGAACTGGATCTCCACCACGGGGCGGTAGCCGCGCAGGGCGAGGCCGATCGCGGTGCCGACGATGCCGGACTCGGCGAGGGGGGTGTCGATGACGCGGCTCTCGCCGAAGTCCTTCTGGAGGCCGTCGGTGACCCGGAAGACGCCGCCGAGCTTGCCGACGTCCTCGCCCATGACGAGGACCTTGGGGTCCGAGTCCAACGCGCGGCGCAGCGACTCGTTGATCGCCTTGGCCAGAGCCATCTTTTCCGCTGCCATGGTCAGACCCCCTCTACGTCCGCGAACGACGCCTGGTAGGCGGCGAACTGGGCTCGCTCCTCGTCGACGAGCGCGTGCCCGTCGGCGTACACGTTCTCGAAGACGGCGAAGTTGTCCGGGTCCGGCATGGCCCGCACCGCTTCGCGCACTCGCCTGCCCAACGCCTCGGACTCGGTCTCCAGTTCCGCGAAGAATCCCTCGGCCGCGTGGTTTGAGGCCTCCAGGTACCGGCGAAGGCGCAGGATCGGGTCCTTCGCCTCCCAGGCCTCGCGCTCCTCGTCGGCCCGGTACTTGGTCGGGTCGTCGGAGGTGGTGTGGGCGCCCATCCGGTACGTGTACGCCTCGACGAGCGTCGGTCCCTCGCCGCTGCGGGCGCGCTCCAGCGCCCACTTGGTGACCGCGAGGCAGGCCAGCACGTCGTTGCCGTCGACGCGGACGCCGGGGAAGCCGAAGCCCTGGGCGCGCTGGTAGAGCGGGACACGGGTCTGCTTCTCGGTCGGCTCGGAGATCGCCCACTGGTTGTTCTGGCAGAAGAACACGACCGGGGCGTTGTAGACCGCGGAGAAGGTGAACGATTCGGCGACGTCGCCCTGGCTGGAGGCGCCGTCGCCGAAGTAGGCGATCACCGCGCTGTCCGCGCCGTCCTTGGCGATGCCCATCGCGTAGCCGGTGGCGTGCAGCGTCTGGGAGCCGATGACGATCGTGTAGAGGTGGAAGTTGTTGCTGTTGGGGTCCCATCCGCCGTGGTTGACGCCGCGGAACATGCCCAGCAGGTTGGTCGGGTCGACCCCGCGGCACCAGGCGACGCCGTGCTCGCGGTAGGTCGGGAAGACGTAGTCGTCCTCGCGGGTGGCCCGGCCGGAGCCGATCTGGGCGGCCTCCTGGCCGAGCAGGGACGCCCACAGGCCCAGCTCGCCCTGGCGCTGCAGGGCGGTGGCCTCGGCGTCGAAGCGGCGGGTGAGCACCATGTCGCGGTACAGGCCGCGCAGCTCCTCGGGGGTGATCCCGGCGACGTATGCGTCGTACTCGGCGTTCTTGACCCGCTTGCCCTCGGGGGTCAGCAGCTGCACGAGTTGGGGCTCGGTGCTCTTCTTCGAGACGGTGCGGGTGGTGGTGCGACTGGCGGTGCGAGTGGTGCGCTTGGTGCCGGTCTTGCTGCCGGTGGTACCGGCCTTGCCTGCGGCGCTGCGTCGCGGTTCACTCGCGGCACTGCTGTCCACGGTCACGTGTGCTCCTCCGTCGGTCCGGCCCCCGGGGTTGCCGGGTGAACCAGTGCGGCTCACCTGCTTCCGACACCCGTGGCACGGGGTGGGTGCCACTCGGCCGGGAACAGGCGTGACAGGTGCCCCGGCGAGCGCCCTGCAACAAGCACGTTACCCAGTGCTCCACATTTCTGTGAAACCCCTCCTGACCTGCGTTTTTGCTTGGAAATCCAAGTACTTTCCACTTGGGTTCCCCAGGAGATCGACGCGGGCCGGAAGGTCGCTGGTCAGAGCCTTGCAGGAGGCCGGAGCAACGGCACGTTATCCCGCCGCCCGGGGCCACGGGAAGACTTCGCGGGGTCCTGCCTGCGCGCCGGACACGGCGCGCGGCGCCGCGAGCCTACGCCCCGCACCCCGCCCCGGGGGCCAAACTTTCGCACTTGCATTCGCCACGGTCCATGGCGTGACCGAAGGCGACCATCGGCGACTGACTGTGACAACGCCCAGCTCACAGGGGTGATGCGTGCCCTAGCATCTGGCGCGTGCCGCGCCCATGTGTACCACCCCCAGTGCCCCACGCGCCCCCTCTGGGCACCCTGCTCCGGCTGTACGCCGCCGGTTCCGCGCTCGCCTGCGAGCCGGTCGAACAGGGCCTGCTCAACCGCGGCTACCGCCTCTGCACCACCCGCGGCCGCTACTTCCTGAAGCACCACTTCGATCCGGACACCGCCGACCCGGCCGCCATCGAACGGCGTCATCTGGCCACCCTCCGGCTGGCCGCCCTCGGCGTCCCGGTCGCCCCGCCCCTCGCCGGCCGCGACGGCCGTACGGTCGCCGTCGTCGGCGGCCACGCCTACGCGCTGCACCCCTGGATCGACGGCCGGCACCGGCACGGCGGACAGCTCACACGCGGGGAGTGCGCGCGGCTCGGCGCGCTCCTGGGCGCCGTGCACGCCTGTCTGGAGCGCGTGATGCCACCCAAAGGACGTACCAGGCCGGCCACCGGCCCCCATCCCGTCGAGAGCGCCGACCCCGCCGACACCTTCGCGCTCATCGACGACCTGCTCGCCCACGTCAGCCGGCACCGCCCCGCCGACGCCTTCGACGAACTCGCCCGCCACCGGCTGCTCGAACGCCGTGCGCTCCTGGAACAGCACGCCGCGAGGCGCCCGCCGCGCGGCGCCTCGGTGGGCTGGGTGCACGGCGACTTCCACCCGTTCAACCTGCTCTACAAGGACGACGCGCCGGCCGCGATCGTCGACTGGGACCGGCTCGGCGTGCAGCCCCGCGCCGAGGAGGCCGTACGCGCCGCAGTGATCTTCTTCGTGCGCCCGGCGGGGGCGCTCGACCTGCGGAAGGTACGGGCGTACGCGCGCGCGTACCGGCGCGCGGCCGGAGCCACGCCCTCCGAGCTCGCGGCGGCCGTGCACCGCGTGTGGTGGGAGCGGCTCAACGACTTCTGGATGCTGCGCTGGCACTACGAGCGCGGCGACACCCGCGCGGACCCCCAGTTCCCGGCCGCCTCGGCCCTCGCCGTGTGGTGGACCAGGGAGTACGACGCGGTGTGCGACGCCTTCGTCGAGTGACGGCCGGTGAGCCGGTGCCGACCGGTCGGCCGGGTGCGGCCGGTGAGCCTGGTGCGGCCCCGGTCGGCTTGGAGCGGCCGGTCAGCCGAGGGGTGCCGGGGTCCTTCAACCGCCGCCGAGGCCGGCGCCGGAGATCGTGTTGCCGGCGTCGCCGCCGCTGTCGCCGCCGTCGGTGCCGGTCGTGTCGGAGGGCTCCGCGTCCGGGGAGCTCTCGGTGTCGGTGGGCTGCGAGGCGGACGCGGTGTCCGACGGCTCGTCGCTCGGCTCGCTGCTCTGCGTCTGGGACTGGGTGTACGACGGGGTCGACGACGGCGTGTAGCCGTTGTTGTTATTGGTGTCCGAGCCGCTGTCGTCGGTCTCCGTGTCGGTGGCCGTGGCGCTGTCCTCGTCGGAGGGGCTCGCGCTGGCAGTGTCGTCCTTGGTGGTCTGCGAGGTCGTCGGCGACTGCGTCGTACCGGTGCCGCCGTCGCCGCCGCCACCGCCGTTGTTCAGCGCCAGCGCGACGCCCGCCGCGACGGCGATCACCGCGAGGACCGCGAGGATCCACAGCTTGCCGCGGCCGCTGCCCCGGTTGCCGTGCCCCTCGAAGCCGCCGTCGTCGCCGCCCCCGTAGCCGCCCGGCAGGATCGGCTGCGGGATCTGCGTCGTCCCGGCGCCGGTCGTCGGGTGCGGCATCACGGTCGTACCGGCGAAGCCGGCCGCCGGGGTGTGCCGGCCGTCGTGCACGTTGACCGGGCCGGTGTTCCAGGTGCCGGTGTGGCCGCCCTGGTCGTACAGCATCTGCAGGCCGTACTGGACCAGGCCGCGCATCTCCTCGGCGGTCTGGAAGCGGTCGTCGGGCTCCTTGGCGAGCGAGCGCATGACCAGACCGTCCAGCTCCGGCGGGGCGGCGCCCTCGGAGGTCTGGGACGGCGGCACCGGAATGTCCTGGACGTGCTGGTAGACCACCGCCAGCGGGGTCTCGCCGATGAACGGGGGCCGCAGGGCGAGGAGTTCGTAGAGCAGGCAGCCGGTGGCGTACAGGTCGGAGCGGTGGTCGACGGCCTTGCCGAGCGCCTGCTCCGGGGAGAGGTACTGGGGCGTGCCCATGACCATGCCGGTCTGCGTCATCGTCGTGGACGCGCCGTGCAGGGCGCGGGCGATGCCGAAGTCCATCACCTTGACGGCGCCGTTGTGCGTGATGATCACGTTGGCGGGCTTGATGTCGCGGTGCACGATGCCGTGCTGGTGCGAGTAGGCCAGCGCCTCCAGCACCCCGGAGACGATGATCAGCGCCTGCTCGGGGCCGGGCGCCTCGGCGTTGATCAGCAGGTCGCGGATGGTGCGGCCCTCGACCAGCTCCATCACGATGTACGGCACGGACTGGCCGCCGACCACGTCCTCGCCGGAGTCGTACACCGCCACGATCGCGTGGTGGTTGAGCCCGGCGACGGACTGTGCCTCACGCGTGAAACGGGCCTTGGAGACCGGGTCCTCGGCGAGATCTGCACGGAGCAGCTTCACGGCCACGGTCCGGCCGAGCCGTACGTCCTCGGCCGCGAACACCTCGGCCATGCCGCCCCGCCCGAGCCGGTGGGTCAGCCGGTACCGGCCGTCGCCGACCAGGCCCTGGTTGCCCCACATCTCCGGCGCGTCTGACATGCCGCCGCCAGTCGCCTCGGGGTCGGACGGGCCCTGGGCGCTGTGCGTCTGTGCCATCGGTCCTCGCCGTCGTTTCTGCCCGCGGTGCGCGCGGTGTTGTCACGGTCTCCGTCGGCCACGCTACAGCCTCCGCGCAACCCGTCGGTCCGGGTTCCGGCCCGTGGACGGACCGGCCATCAAACCCCTACCACGCACTGTCCTGCAAATTCTGTGTACCGGACGTACGGCAGCCGTAACGCTTCCGCGGCTCTTCTTTCCCGTACGGTCACGGAACGGGCACCGTGCTTGACGTGTCAGTGCCCTCGGGCAGACTTGGCCGGGAATGAGACATTCGATCAACAAGGGTGCCTGAGTGCCGGGCGGGGGACGGGGAAAATGAGCCAGGACGGCGCACACGGCCGTTACGCGGGGCGGGCGCTGGCCGGTGGCCGCTACCAGCTGCGCGACCTGCTCGGCGAGGGCGGCATGGCCTCCGTGCACCTGGCGTACGACGCGGTCCTGGACCGGCAGGTCGCGATCAAGACCCTGCACACCGAACTCGGCCGGGAACAGGCCTTCCGCGAGCGCTTCCGCCGCGAGGCCCAGGCAGTGGCCAAGCTCACGCACACCAACATCGTCTCCGTCTTCGACACGGGCGAGGACGAGTCGGACGGTTCGACCATGCCGTACATCGTCATGGAGTACGTCGAGGGCCGCCCGCTCGGCTCGGTGCTGGAGGAGGACGTCCGGCAGGCCGGCGCGATGCCCGCCGACAAGGCGCTGCGGATCACCGCCGACGTACTGGCCGCCCTGGAGATCAGCCACGAGAAGGGGCTGGTCCACCGCGACATCAAGCCCGGCAACGTGATGATGACCAAGCGCGGGGTCGTCAAGGTGATGGACTTCGGCATCGCCCGCGCCATGCAGTCCGGGGTCACCTCGATGACCCAGACCGGCATGGTCGTCGGCACCCCGCAGTATCTTTCGCCGGAGCAGGCCCTTGGCCGGGGCGTGGACGCCCGGTCCGACCTCTACTCGGTCGGCATCATGCTGTTCCAGCTGGTCACCGGGCGGCTGCCGTTCGACGCGGACTCGCCGCTGGCCATCGCCTACGCGCATGTCCAGGAGGAGCCGGTCGCGCCCTCCTCGATCAACCGTGCCCTTCCCCCGGCCGTGGACGCGCTGGTCGCCCGCGCGCTGAAGAAGAACCCGAACGAGCGCTTCCCGACCGCCGAGTCCATGCGCGACGAGTGCCTGCGGGTCGCCGCCTCGCTCCAGCCGGCCGCGCCGAGCATCGTCCCGGGCATGCCGCCGACGCAGAGCGGCGCCGGAGTCGGCTCCGCGGTGTTCCCGCCGGTCGGCCAGGCGACGCCGGTGCCTCCCGGGCCGGTGCAGACGCCGTACCAGCCGGCTCCGGCCCCGAACCCGTACGGCACTCCGGTGCCTTCCCCCGCCTACGGCTATCCGCAGCAGGCGGGCTACCAGACGCCGGCCGGCTACGCCCAGCAGGCGCCGTCCACTCCGCCGCCGTACAACCTCACGCCCTCGGCTCCCTCCGTCGGCGGCGGGAAGAGCAACCGGCCGGTGGTCATCGGGTCGATCGCGGTGTCGCTGGTCGCGGTGGTCGGCCTGATCGTCGCGCTGGCGCTGAACAACGGCCGTGAGGACGACAACACCGGCGGCACCGGCGGCAGCGGGGGCGGCACCGCGAGCGCCACGGCCTCGCACGCGTCCGGCTACCGCGGGCCCGACACCTCGAAGACCATCGAGAAGACCGAGTGCACCGAACCGCAGGAGTCCTACGACGACCCGGACAAGGTCCAGGTCCCGGACTTCAGGTTCAAGTACATCAAGTCGGTCAAGGAGTGCTTCCAGGCCGCCGGATGGCAGATGAAGATCGTCTCCGTGGACGAGAACACCTACGGCGACGGCACGATCATGGAGCAGTTCCCGTCCTCGGGCACCGACGTCGACCCGAAGGACATGCCGACCATCGAGCTCAAGGTGTCGACCGGGAACCCGGCGACCGGCTGAGGCTAAGGACGTAGTGAGGGCCCGGCGGTCGTACGCCGGGCCCTTCGCCGTCTCGGGAGAATCCAGGGGGTCTGGAGGTCCAGGGAGTATCTGGAGGTCCAGGCAGTGTCTAGAGGTACGGCCCACCGGAGCGGCCGCCCGGGCCGTGCTCCTCGCCCTCGTGGCCGACGCCCGGCGGCAGCGCGCGCCGCATCTGTTCAAGCTGGGCGCGGGCGGCCATCTGCTGGGCGAACAGGGTGGTCTGGATCCCGTGGAACAGCCCCTCCAGCCAGCCCACCAACTGGGCCTGCGCGATGCGCAGTTCCGCGTCCGAGGGGGTCGAGTTGTCGGTGAACGGCAGCGAGAGCCGCTCCAGCTCCTCCACCAGCTCGGGCGCCAGACCGTCCTCCAGCTCCTTCACCGAGCTGGCGTGGATCTCCTTGAGCCGGACCCGGCTGGCCTCGTCGAGGGGAGCGGCGCGCACCTCCTCAAGGAGCTGCTTGATCATGCTGCCGATCCGCATGACCTTGGCGGGCTGCTCCACCATCTCCGTCACCGGGATCTCGCGGGAGTCCTCGTCCCCGTTGCCGCCACCGAGTGCCATCCCGTCCTGGCCCACGACCAGGATCTGCGGATTCTCGGGCGACCGTTCGTTCCTCGGCATCTCCATGCCGCCATTCTCTCGCACCCGTAGACCTCACCACCGCGGTGCCCCCCATCGGGGCTGATCCACCTTTCCGAACCGCTCGGGACCGGCCGTAGACCCATCGGCCGAACAATTAATGCCGGGTTTGTCGGTGAATGTGAGGCTGGTGATCGTCGGCCCTGACGACGACTGTGCTCCAGGAGGTCACCGAAGTGACTCCAAGGCTGCGACTCCCCCGCGCCGATACCCGGCCGCTCGGCCCGGTGCGGCCCGCGTCCGTGCGTCCGCTGCCCGTGCGTCCGCTGCCCGTGCGTCCGCTGCTCGTGCGTCCGCTGCTCGTGCGTCTGCTGCTCGTCCTCGCGGCGGTCCTGCTGCCGTGCGGCACGGCCGTCGCGAAGGCCCCCGAGCCGCTGCCCTCGGACTCCGCCAGCGCCTCGGCCACCCCCGAAGCGTCCCTGGCCGGCACGCTGGCCGGCGAGGGCCGGATGCGACCGGGGCGGCCCCAGGGCCCGGCGACGAAGGTCGAGGGCCAGGACGCCGACGACCCGGACGACTCCACAGGCCCCGCCGACTCCGCCGATCCCGACGAGGGGACGGCGACGGAGTCGCCGGTGAGCGGCGCCGAGAGCCCGGCGGCCACCTCCTCGCAACCGCCCCGGGAGGCCGTCCTGGCCCCCACCGCGCCCCAGCCGAACCCTGCCACGGGCCAGGCCCTCGGCCCGGGCCAGGACGACGACACCGAGCCCGTGCTGCACATTCTTCCGCTCGGCAGCGGACTGGTCCTGATCGGCCTCGGGCTCGGCCTGGCCTTCGTCGGCCTGCGGGTGCGGCGGGGATAGGTCGCTATCCGGCGACCAGCAGGACCTTGCCGATGTGCTCGCTGGCCTCGACCACCCGCTGGGCCTGCGCCGCCTCCGCCATCGGCAGCTCCCGGTCGACGACCGGGCGGACATGCTCCTGGGCGATCAACGGCCACACGTGCTCCCGCACCGCGGCGACGATGGCCGCCTTCTCGGCGAGCGGCCGGGCACGCAGCGAGGCCGCGCTGATCGCGCCCCGCTTGCCGAGCAGCGCGCCGATGTTCAGCTCGCCCTTGACGCCGCCCTGCATACCGATGATCGCGAGCCGTCCGTTGACCGCGAGTGCCTGCACGTTCCGGTCCAGGTACTTGGCGCCCATGTTGTCCAGGATGACGTCGGCGCCCGCGCCGTCGGTGGCCTGCTTCACCTCGGCGACGAAGTCCTGCTCGCGGTAGTTGACGAGGATGTCCGCACCCAGCTCGGCGCAGAAGTCCAGCTTCTCCTTCGTGCCCGCGGTGACCGCGACCTTGGCGCCGATCGCCTTGCCCAGCTGGATCGCCATGGTGCCGATGCCGCTGGAGCCGCCGTGCACGAGGAGGGTCTCGCCGGGGCGCAGGTGGGCGATCATGAAGACGTTCGACCAGACCGTACAGGCCACCTCGGGCAGCGCGGCGGCCTGCTTCAGGTCCAGGCCCCCGGGTACCGGCAGCAGCTGCCCGGCCGGCACGACGACCTTCTCGGCGTAGCCGCCGCCCGCGAGCAGTGCGCACACCTCGTCGCCGACCGACCAGCCGGAGACTGCGGGACCGATCGCGGCGATCCGCCCGGAGCACTCCAGACCGGGGTACGGGGAGGCGCCCGGCGGCGGGTTGTAGTTGCCCTGTCGCTGCAGGATGTCGGCACGGTTGACGGCGCTGGCCACCACCTCGACCAGAACTTCGCCCTCTCCGGGCACGGGATCGGGAACCTCGTCCCACACCAGCGCCTCGGGCCCACCAGGTTCGGGAATCGTGATCGCATACATGCGGCCGACGCTACTCCCCGCCCGGCCGCGCTCCAGGTCAGTCCCGGTCAGGCACGCGGCAGGGGTCGTACGTCCGGCGCGACCCGGCTGCCCGGCGAGGCCCGCACGATCGTGATCAGCCGGTCCGTCGGCTCGATCGTGCCGACGGCCGGATCGTCATACCCGAGCACCCGGTGCCCGCGTATGACGCTCACCACCAGGTCGGCCGTCTCGCGCGGGGTCTTGCCGACCTCGGCCTTGACCGCCGGGCGTTCCACCAGGTCCAGACCGCTGCCCTGCTGGATGAGGTCCTCTATGACCATGCCGGCGGCCGGGCTCAGCACGGACAGCCCGAGCAGCCGCCCGGCCGCGCTGGCGCTGGTGATGACGGCGTCGGCGCCGGACTGCTTGAGCAGGGGAGCGTTCTCCTCCTCGCGGACCGCTGCCACGATCTTCGCGGCTTTGTTGAGCTGCCGTGCCGTCAGCGTCACCAGCACGGCCGTGTCGTCCCGTTGGGTCGCGATGATGATCTGCCGCGCCCGCTGCACCTCGGCCCGCTTCAGCACCTCGCTGCGGGTCGCGTCGCCCACGACCCCCGCGTATCCGTCGGCGGTGGCCGCGTCGATCACTTTGGAGCTCGGGTCGACCACGACCACCTGCTCGTTCTTCAGGCCGGTCGCACAGACCGTCTGGATCGCCGACCGCCCCTTCGTCCCGAACCCGACGACGACGGTGTGATCCCGCAACGTGGACCTCCAGCGGTTCAGGCGCCATTCCTCCCGGGTGCGTTCGGTGAGGACTTCCAGCGTGGTGCCGACCAGGATGATCAGGAACAGCACCCGCAGGGGCGTGATGACGAAGATGTTGGTGAGCCGTGCGCTGTCACTGACGGGTGTGATGTCGCCGTAACCGGTGGTGGAGAGGGTGACGGTCGCGTAGTAGAAGGCATCGAGGAGGTCGACGGAGCCGTCGGAGTTGTCGCTGTAGCCCTCGCGGTCGGCGTAGACGATCAACGCGGTGGCGACCAGCACCAGCAGGGCCATGGAGAGCCGTTTGGCGACCTGGCGGATCGGGCGCTCCACCACTTCGGTCGGGAGTTTCACCCGATGGGTCACCAGGTGTTCGTCCGCCTGGCGGGCGATGGCGTCATGGCCCGGAAGTTTCACGTGAAACACACCTCGATGCCCGCGGCCGCCCACGGCAGGTCGAGCATCTCCGTCTCCTCGCCCTGGCGGGCTCCGCCCGGCGGTACGACCGCGAGCGCGTCGGCGGCGGCGATGCCGCGGAGCATGGCGGGGCCGTTGTAGTGGAGCGGGATCGCGGTGTCGCCACGCAGGACGACCGGGATGAGCCGGGTGTCGTACGGGTGACCGTGCGTCGCTTCTGCCAGCGGCAGCGCGTACGGCTCGGGGGCCGGACGGGCGGCGAGGGTGCGCAGCAGGGGTTCGGCGAGGGTGAGCAGGCCGGAGACGGCTGCGAGGGGGTTGCCGGGGAGACCGACGAGGTGCTGGTTCTCCTTGGTGCGGGCCAGCAGCATGGGGTGGCCGGGGCGCACCTTGACGCCGTCGACGAGGAGTTGGGCGCCGATGCGCTCCAGGGTGGGGTGGATGTGGTCGACCGGGCCGGAGGCGGTGCCGCCCGTGGTGACGACGAGATCCGCTGTCGAGGAGGCGATCGCCTTCTGCAGGGCTTTGGCGTCGTCGCCGAGCCGTCGTACGGCGGTGACCTCGGCGCCGAGCGCGCGCAGCCAGGGGGGCAGCATCGGACCGAGCGCGTCCCGGATGAGTCCGTCGTGCGGGAGCCCTTGGGTGAGCAGTTCATCGCCCAGGACCAGGACTTCGGCGCGGGGGCGGGGGACGGCGGTGACGGTGTCGTATCCGGCGGCCGCGGCGAGGCCGAGAACGGCCGGGGTGGCCAGGGTGCCGATGGGCAGCAACTGGTCGCCACTACGGCACTCCTGGCCGCGCGGGCGGATGTCCTGGCCGTGGACCACCTCGCGGGTGGGGTGCAGCCGGCCCTGGGTGTCGAGACGTCCGTGCTCGCTGCGCAGCACCGCGGTGGTGTCCGCCGGGATCCGGGCGCCGGTGGCGATCCGGACCGCCTCGCCGTCGGTGAGGGGCTCGGGCTGCGCGTGCCCGGCCAGGACGCCGTTTTCGCGTACGTCCCAGGGGCCGGGGCCGGCGACCGCCCAGCCGTCCATGGCGGAGGTGTCGAAGGAGGGAAGGTCGGTGAGGGCGTCCAGGGGGGCGGCGAGGGTCAGGCCGAGGGCGTCGGCCAGTGGCACGGAGACGGGGGCACCGCGGCCGCCGGACCGGGCGGCGCGGGCGGCGGTCTCGCGGGCCTGGGGCCAGGGGGTGGCGCGGTGGCGGTGCGCCGATGGTCCTCCGGGGTCGTGCTCGGCGTGGGGGGTGGGTGCGGGGGTCGTGCCCTGCCGGGGCTTCCTGGGCTCCCTGGGCTCTCTCACGAGGGCGAGCGCCTCCTCGACGTCGAGATCGTCGTCGGTGTCCGCGGCGGCGGGGGTGCCGGCCCGAGTACCGGGGGCGGTCACCGGCCGGGCCCGGCGGCGGGGGTGCCGGGGCCCGGTTCGGCGGAGCCCGGTCCCTCGGTGGCGGCCTGCCCGGCGGAAGGGTTCGCCTCCTCCGCCCAGCGCAGGGCCAGCGCGGCGGCCTTGTGGGCCGCCTCGACGACCGCCTCGGGGCCGCCCTTGGCCTGTGCGGCCGCGTAGCCGACGAGGAAGGTGGTCAGCGGGGCGGCCGGGCGGTCCACGCCGTGCGCGGCGTCCCTGGCCAGGTCGAGCAGAAGGCGGATGTCGACGTCCAGGTCGATGCCCAGTTCGTCCTTGACTGCGGAGATCCATTCATCCAACACGTGCCCATGCTCCCTGATGCGTGCCCTGGCGTCGGCGATGTCGTCCCAGGTGTCGCAGTCGAAGGACGCGAGGGGGCCCGGGACACGGGTGAGGTTCAGTGCGGCGGTGAGGCGCCGAAGGGGGAGGCCGGTGAGGCCGCGGTCGCCTTCGGCGAGAGCCGACAGTGCGTGGCGCAGCGCCGCTGTCCGGTAGGCCGCCACGAGGGGTTGGTCCCTGCCGTCGGCATCGGTGAGCAGCGCCGCGTCCGCGCCGGAGGCGTGCAGTACCGACAACAGGCGCCCCACCGTCGCCTCTTCGAGGAACGGGAGGTCGGCGGAGAGTACGAGCGCGCAGTCGGCAGCGGTGTGGCGCAAGCCGGCGTCGAGGGCGGCGACCGGGCCGCCGCCCGGGGGGTCCTCGCGGGTCCAGTGGACCGGGCGGGAGGTGGGGCGCGGGGCTGCCACGACGACGGTCCGCCGTGCGCCGGCGCAGGCCGCGAGGACGCGGTCGAGGAGGGGGCGGCCGCCTACCCGGACGGAGGGTTTGTCGGCCCCGCCGAGGCGCCGGGCGGCGCCGCCGGCCAGCACGATCGCGTCGTAGGGCGGGGGGTCGGTGGCGGTCACCTTTCGAGTATGCGGGGCGTTCTGATCACGGGGAACCGATGAGGCGGTGTGTGATGCGCAGGGTGTGGTTGCGTGCGCCCGAGGGGCGGGGGCGGATCGTCCGTGGGCGAGTGCGGGTTGTTCGTGGTTGGTCGCGCCCACGCGGCGGAGCCGCATATTGATACGGCCCCGCGCCCCTTGCGGGCCGCTGTCGCTAGAGCGTCCTGAGAAGCACCGCCGGGTTTTCCACGCAGTCGGCCACGTACCTCAGGAAGCCGCCCGCTGTGCCGCCGTCGCAGACCCGGTGGTCGAAGGTGAGGGAGAGCTGGACGACCTGGCGGATGGCCAGCTCGCCCTCGTGGACCCAGGGCTTCGGGACGATGCGGCCCACGCCCAGCATCGCTGCCTCGGGGTGGTTGATGATCGGGGTGGAGCCGTCGACGCCGAAGACGCCGTAGTTGTTCAGCGTGAAGGTGCCGCCGGTGAGTTCGGCCGGGGTGAGGCTGCCGGCGTGGGCCGCCTCGGTCAGTCGGGCGAACTCCGCGGTCAGGGCCTCGGCGTCGCGGGTGTGGGCGTCCTTGACGACAGGGACGACCAGGCCCCGGTCGGTCTGGGCGGCGAAGCCCAGGTGGACGTGGTCGAGTCGGACGATCTCGCGGGCCTCGACGTCGACGTAGGAGTTCAGCTCGGGGTGGCGGGCCAGTGCGGCGGTGCAGATCCGGGCCAGGAGTGCCAGGAGGGAGATCTTCGGGCCCGCCGCCGCGTTCATCGCGGTGCGCGCGCGCATCAGCTCGGTCGCGTCCGCGTCCACCCAGCAGGTCGCGTCGGGGATCTCCCGGCGGCTGCGGGAGAGCTTGTCGGCGACCGCGCCCCGGATGCCCTTGAGGGGGGTGCGGGTGCCGACGGGCTCCGGAGCGGTCCTGGCGGTGACGCGGGCCGCGTGGGCGCGCAGGGCGTCCTCGACGTCGGCGCGCAGGATGAGTCCTTCGGGGCCGGAGCCCTCCAACTGGCGCAGGTCCAAGCCGTTGTCGCGGGCGAGGCGGCGGACCAGCGGGGAGATCACCGGGACGGGGCTCTCGGTGACCGGGTGCGGGGCGGGCACGCGCGCGTGGGCGGTCGGTGGCGCCTTGGTCGTCACGGCGCTCCGGTCGGCCGTGCTGTTGGCCCGGTCCGGGGCGGCGTTGCGGATCCGGCGGCGGCGCGCCGGAGGCGTTCCCGTGCCGTATCCCACCAGGACGTTGCCGGAGCCCTCCGCCTCGGGGACCGTGGTGGCCTCGCCGACGGCGACCGTCAGGAGCGGGGCGCCGACGGGCAGTTCGGTGCCCTCCTCGCCGAAGCGGGCGGTGACCACACCGCCGTAGGGGCAGGGGACCTCGACCATCGCCTTGGCCGTCTCGACCTCGACGACCGGCTGGTCGATCGCGACGACCTCGCCGACCTGGACCAGCCAGGTGACGATCACCGCCTCGGTGAGCCCCTCCCCGAGGTCGGGCAGTTTGAACTCCAGCACCTGTGCCATCAGCCTTCGGCCTCCCATTGCAGACGCGCCACCGCGTCCAGGATGCGGTCGACGCCGGGCAGGTGGTGGCGCTCCAGCATCGGCGGCGGGTAGGGAATGTCGAACCCGGCCACGCGCAGCACCGGCGCCTCCAGATGGTGGAAGCAGCGCTCGGTCACGCGTGCCGCGATCTCCCCGCCCGGGCCGCCGAACCCGCCCGACTCGTGTACGACGACCGCGCGCCCGGTGCGCCGTACCGACGCACAGACCGTCTCGTCGTCGAACGGCACCAGGGAGCGCAGGTCGACGACTTCCAGGTCCCAGCCCTCCGCCTGGGCGGCCTCGGCGGCTTCGAGGCAGACCGGCACGGACGGGCCGTAGGTGATGAGCGTGGCGCTGCGCCCGGTTCGGCGCACCACCGCGCGGCCGATGGGTTCAACGTCCGTCGGCTGCTCGGGGTTCCAGGTGTCCTTGGACCAGTACAGGCGCTTGGGTTCGAGGAAGACGACCGGGTCGTCGGAGGCGATCGCCCGGCGCAGCAGGCCGTAGGCGTCGGCGACGGTGGCGGGGGTGACGACGTGCAGGCCGGGGGTGGCCATGTAGTAGGCCTCGGAGGAGTCGCTGTGGTGCTCGACGCCGCCGATGCCGCCGCCGTAGGGGACGCGGACGGTGATCGGGAGGGGCATCCGGCCCCGGGTGCGGTTGCGCATCCGGGAGACGTGGCTGATGAGCTGCTCGAAGGCGGGGTAGGCGAAGGCGTCGAACTGCATCTCCACGACCGGGCGCAGCCCGTACATGGCCATGCCGACGGCGGTGCCGAGGATGCCGGCCTCGGCGAGGGGGGTGTCGGTGCAGCGGGTCTCGCCGAACTCCTTGGCGAGACCGTCGGTGACCCGGAAGACCCCGCCGAGGGTGCCGACGTCCTCGCCCATGACGTGCACGGCGGGATCGGCGGCCATGGCGTCGCGCAGCGCGCGCGTGAGGGCCTGTGCCATGGTGGCGGGCTTGACGGCGACGGTCGTCATCGCGGCCCGCCTTCCTGGTCCTGGCGCTCGGCCTCCAGCTCGGCGCGGAGCAGGGCGCGCTGTTCGCGCAGTTGCGTGGTGGTCTCCGCGTAGACCTGGTCGAAGAGGTGCATGGGGTCGAGTTCGGGGTCGCGGTTCATGCGTGCGCGCAGGTCGGCGGCCATGGTCTCGGCGTCCTCGCGGGCGCGCCGGACGGTGTCCTCGTCGAGGAGTCCGCGGTCGGTCAGTTCGCGCTCGAGGAGCAGGACCGGGTCGTGGTCGCGCCAGGCGTCGACCTCGGTGTCACCGCGGTAGCGGGTGGCGTCGTCGGCGTTGGTGTGGGCGTCGATCCGGTAGGTCACCGCCTCGACCAGGGTCGGGCCGCCGCCTTCGCGCGCCTGCCGTACGGCGTCGGTGAGGACCTCGTGCACGGCTGCCGCGTCGTTGCCGTCGACCAGGCGGCCCGGCATGCCGTATCCGACGGCCTTGTGGGCCAGGGAGGGGGCGGCGGTCTGCTTGGCGAGCGGGACGGAGATGGCGAAGCCGTTGTTCTGGACCAGGAAGACGACCGGGGCCTGCCAGACGGCGGCGAAGTTCAGGGCCTCGTGGAAGTCGCCCTCGCTGGTGCCGCCGTCGCCGACCATGGCGAGCGCGACCACGTCGTCGCCCTTGAGGCGAGCCGCGTGGGCGAGGCCGACGGCGTGCGGGAGCTGGGTGGCGAGGGGGGTGGAGAGCGGGGCCACCCGGTGGGCGTAGGGGTCGTAGCCGGTGTGCCAGTCGCCGCGCAGCAGGGTGAGCGCTTCGACGGGGTCGACGCCCCGGGCGATCACCGCGAGGGTGTCCCGGTAGCTGGGGAAGAGCCAGTCGCGCTCTTCGAGGGCGAGTGCGGCGGCGACCTCGCAGGCCTCCTGGCCGGTGCTGGAGGGGTAGACGGCGAGGCGGCCCTGTTTGGTGAGGGCGGTCGCCTGGGCGTTGTACCTGCGGCCGCGTACGAGCTGGGTGTACAGCCGGCGCAGCAGCTCCGGATCGGCCTCGGCGGCCGCCTCCGTCCCGAGGACGCGGTACGGGCGCTCGTCGGGCAGCAGCGGCGCGGGGTCCGTCCGGGGCTGCCAGGCGGGCGGCGGCGACGGACGATATGCGCCGCGCTGCTCCATGACCGTCATGACGGCACCTCCTTGTGGGGGTGGCTACGGGAGACGGATCGTCTGTGACCCGTCCCACCTACCGATTGTTCGGTCGTCGGCACATTTTGGCTACAGGCGGCTTCACGCTGTGGACAAACGGTTCTCCACAGCCTGGAATGAACGCAGTACGTCCATGGTAGGGAGGCGGGGGGACATGGCACCTGAACAAATGGCCGAGGGCCCGCAGGATCGCGCCGCACTGTCGCCCGCCCGTCCGTTGGACGCCATTGATCAGGACATCCTGCAGATCCTCCAGGCGGACGGCCGGGCGTCGATACGGTCGGTCGCCGAACGGGTCCATGTCTCGCGGGCCAACGCCTACGCGCGTATCAACCGGCTCATCGAGGACGGGGTGATCCGCGGTTTCGGGGCCCGCGTGGACCATGAGCGGGCCGGTCAGGGCACCTCGGCCTACATCACCCTGAAGATCGTCCAGAACAGCTGGCGCACGGTCCGCGAGCAGTTGCGGCAGCTGCCCGGCGCCTCCCACATCGCCCTGGTGGGCGGGGACTTCGACGTGCTGCTCCTGGTGCACACGCCCGACAACCGGGCACTGCGCGAGCTGGTGCTGACCCGGCTCCAGGCCATCCCCGAGGTGCTCAGCACCCGCACGCTGCTGGTGTTCGAGGAGGAGGACCTGGAGCCGCAGGGCTGAGGTCAGTGCGCGCGCAGGCCGGAGAAGGCCATCCGGACGACCGCGTCCGCGACTTCGCGCGCGCTCGCGCCACGCCCGTCCGGGCGGTACCACTCCACGATCGAGTTGACCATGCCGAAGACCAGCCGGGTCGCGAGGCGCACCTCGACGTCACCGCGTATGTCCCCCTCGGCGGCGGCCGCCTTCAGCAGGTCGGCCACCCGGTGGTCGAAGTCCCGGCGCCGCTCCAGCGCCCAGCGCTCGGTGTCGGTGTTTCCCCGCACCCGCAGCAGCAGCGTCACGTACGGCAGTTCGGTGATCAGCACCTCGACCATGCGCCGTACGACGTGCTCCAGGCGGTCGGCGGCGGGGCCCACGCGCGCGTGCTCCTCGTCGAGGATTCCGAACAGGCCGTCCAGGGCGCGGCTGACCGCGCGGCGCAGCAGCTCCTCCTTGCCGGAGACGTGGTGGTAGATCGACGACTTGGAGATGCCCGCGGCCTTGGAGAGGTGCTCCATGGATGTGCCGTCGTAGCCGCGCTCGTTGAAGACCTGGACGGCCACCGAGAGCAGGGTCTCGGGGGTGTAGGTGTCCCGCTTGGCGGTCGTCATGACGCGCCCTCCCGCTTCTCGGTGGCGTAGGCGTGGCGGTAGAGCGCCAGGGACGGCGCGTAACGGCCGCTCGGGTCGCGCAGGTGCAGGTCGTCGAGGAGGTCGTAGGCGAAGTCGCGGCCGAGGCGGCGGCTCCACTCGAAGGGGCCGAGCGGATAGTTGACGCCCAGGCGCATCGCGGTGTCGATGTCCTCCTCGGTGGCCACCCCCTTGGCGACGGCGTCGTGCGCGAGGTCCACGATGCGGGCGACCGTGCGGGCGACGATCATCCCGGGGACGTCACCGATGACGCTGACCTGCTTGCCGAGCGCCTGGAAGAGGCCGATGGCCTCGCTGAGCGTCCTGGGCAGGGTGTCGTGTCCGGCGGACAGGGCGATCCGGGTCGCGCGGCGGTAGTCGAGGGCGAGGTCGAAGTAGACGACGTCCCGGAACTCCACCGAGGTCTGGCCGTCGGCGAGGACCAGCTGGCCGCCGCTGGGCAGCACCAGGCGGGTGCCGTGGTCCTCGTCCTCCTCGCGGACCTGGATGCCCGCCTCGCGGATCATCGCGAGCACCTCGGCCGCGGGGCCCAGGTCGCCCTCGGCCACGACGTAGGCGGGCCGGTCGGCGGGCTCGGCGGTGTGCGGCTCGGCGGGCTCGGCGTCGTCCGCGTAGTCGTACCAGCCGTGCCCGGTCTTCCGGCCGAGCCTGCCGGCCTCGACCAGCCTGCGCTGGGCCAGGGAGGGCGTGAAGCGGACGTCCTGGAAGAAGGCCTGCCACACGGAGTGCGTGACGGACTCGTTGACGTCCTGGCCGATCAGGTCGGTCAGTTCGAAGGCGCCCATCCGGAAGCCGCCGCTCTCCCGCAGCACCGCGTCGATGGTGGCCGGGTCCGCGGCCTGTGCCTCGTAGACCGCGAACGCCTCGGCGTAGAAGGGCCGGGCGATGCGGTTGACGATGAAGCCGGGGGTGTCGGCGCAGGCGACCGGTGTCTTGCCCCAGGAGCGCGCGGTCTCGTACGCGCGCGTGGCCGACGTGACGTCGGTGGCGAACCCGGAGACGACCTCCACCAGCGGCAGCAGCGGGGCCGGGTTGAAGAAGTGCAGGCCGACCAGGCGGGAGGCGCTGCGCAGGGCGCCGCCGATGGCCGTGACCGACAGGGAGGAGGTGTTGGTGGCGAGCAGGCAGTCCTCGCCGACGATGTCCTCCAGGGCACGGAACAGCTCCTGCTTGGCCTCCAGCCGCTCCAGGACGGCTTCCACGACCAGCGTGCAGTCGGCGAACTCGGTGAGCTCGCCTGCGGGCAGCAGCCGGGCGCGGGCGGCGTCCCGGGCGGCGGCCGTCATCCGGTCCTTCTCGACGAGCCGGTCGAGGCGGGCGACGATCGCCGCGGCCGCCTCCCCGGCCCGTCCGGGGACGGTGTCGTACAGCCGTACGGGATGGCCCGCGACGAGTGCGACCTGGGCGATGCCCTGGCCCATGGTGCCGGTGCCGACGACTCCCACGGTGCTGCTGAGGTCGAGTGCTGTCATGTGCGCGATCCTCCCGCACGGGGTTTTCCACAGATGCGGCAGGCCCCCTTGTCCCGACCGATCGTTCGGTTACTCTAACTCTGTCCGGCCGTTTCCGCCCAGGTCATGAGCTTCGAGGGAGCTCATCAGACGAGGAGTTGGTCCCGCATGACCGCCGAACTCACCGCGCACGAGCTGATCGCCAAGCACCGGCCCACGCTTGACCAGGCGCTGGAGGCGATCCGCACGCGCGCGTACTGGTCCCCCCACCCCGAGCACCCCAAGGCCTACGGGGAGCACGGCAGTCTGGACGCGGCGGCGGGCAAGGCCGCCTTCGACGCCCTCCTCGGCACCCGCATCGACCTCGGCCAGCCCGGCACCGACGGCTGGACCGGCGGCGAGGTCTCCCCGTACGGCGTCGAGCTGGGCGTGACCTACCCGCATGCGGACGTCGACACACTGCTGCCGGCGATGCGGGCCGGGCAGCGCGCGTGGCGCGACGCGGGCGCTGAGGCGCGCGCGGTGGTGTGTCTTGAGATCCTCAAGCGGATCAGCGACCGGACACACGAGTTCGCGCACGCGGTCATGCACACCAGCGGCCAGGCCTTCATGATGGCGTTCCAGGCGGGCGGCCCGCACGCCCAGGACCGCGGCCTGGAGGCGGTGGCCTACGCCTACGCGGAGCAGGTCCGCACCCCCGAGACGGCCGAGTGGACCAAGCCGCAGGGCAAGCGCGACCCGCTCGCGTTGACGAAGACCTTCAAGCCGGTCCCGCGCGGCATCGCGCTGGTCATCGGCTGCAACACGTTCCCGACCTGGAACGGCTACCCGGGCCTGTTCGCCTCCCTCGCCACCGGCAACGCGGTCCTCGTGAAGCCGCACCCGCGCGCGGTGCTGCCGCTGGCCCTCACCGTGCAGGTCGCCCGCCAGGTCCTCGCCGAGGCCGGCTTCGACCCGAACCTGGTGGCCCTGACGACGGAACACCCCGGCGAGGGCATCGCCAAGGCGCTCGCGACCCGCCCGGAGATCCGGATCATCGACTACACCGGCTCGACCGCCTTCGGGGACTGGCTGGAGGCCAACGCCCGGCAGGCGCAGGTCTACACGGAGAAGGCCGGCGTCAACACGGTCCTGGTGGAGTCGACCGACGACTACAAGGGGATGCTCTCCAACCTGGCCTTCTCGCTCTCCCTCTACAGCGGCCAGATGTGCACGACCCCGCAGAACCTGCTGATCCCCCGCGACGGCATCCGCACCGACGCGGGCCCGAAGACGTACGACGAGGTGGTCGCCGACATCGCCCGCGCGGTCGACGGCCTGCTCGGCGACGACGCCCGGGCGAACGCGCTGCTCGGCGCGATCGTCAACCCCGACGTCAAGGCCCGCCTGGAGGCCGCGGCCGGGCTCGGCGAGGTGGCCCTCGCCTCCCGCGAGATCGCCAATCCCGAGTTCCCGGGCGCGGTCGTGCGGACGCCGGTGATCGTGAAGCTGGACGGGGCGCGGAAATACTGGGAGGGGGCGGACGACGAGGCCGCCTACATGGGCGAGTGCTTCGGCCCGGTGTCCTTCGCCGTCGCCGTCGACTCCGCCGCCGACGCGGTGGAACTGCTGCGGCGGACGGTCCGCGAGAAGGGTGCGATGACGGTCGGCGCGTACACGGTCGACGCCGACGTGGAGCGCGCGGTGGAGGAGGTCTGCCTGGAGGAGGCGGCCCAGCTGTCGCTGAACCTGGTGGGCGGGGTGTACGTGAACCAGACGGCGGCCTTCTCCGACTTCCACGGCTCGGGCGGCAACCCGGCAGCGAACGCCGCGCTGTGCGACGGGGCGTTCGTGGCGAACCGGTTCCGGGTGATCGAGGTGCGCAGGGAGGCATAGCGCGCGGGACCGGCGACCGGCCGACATCAGCGGCAGGCGCCGATCCTGGCCGGCACCGCCACGCTTCCGGCCGCCGCAACGGCGTTCCGCCACGACGGTGGTGATCGGCGGTGCCGAGCCGGGCGGTGCCGCCGTAGGGCGGACGGTCATGGGGCGGGTGCAGCGCCGTTGTGGCTGGTCGCGCCCACGCGGCGGTAGCCGCAGTTTCAATACAGCCCCGCGCCCCTGACGGGGCGCATCGGCTCACGCCCCCTGCGAGGCGCTCCAGTGGTAGAGCGCCATCGCCACGCTCGTTGCCAGGTTGTAGCTGCTCACCTGGGGGCGCATCGGCAGGCGGAGGAGATGGTCGGCACGCGCGCGTAGCTCCCTCGACAGGCCCGTCCGTTCCGAGCCGAAGGCGAGGATCGCGTCGTCGGGAAGCTTCGCGCTTCTGATGTCCTCGCCCTCCGGGTCGAGTGCGTACAGCGGGCCCTGCGGCAGGTCCGCCACGGCCATCCGCTCCACCGCCGTGGCGAAGTGGAGGCCCGCGCCGCCGCGGACGACCGTCGGGTGCCAGGGGTCGAGGGTGCCGGTCGTGATGACGCCGGTCGCCCCGAAGCCCGCCGCCAGGCGGATCACCGCGCCCGCGTTGCCCAGGTTGCGCGGCTCGTCGAGGACCACGATCGGCGCCGTGCGCGGGACGCGCGCCAGCTCACGCAGGTTGGTCTCGCGGGACGGCCGTACGGCGAGGGCGGCCACGGCCGTGGGGTGCGGGCGCGGGACGAGGGACGCGTACGTCTGCGACGGCACCTCCGTCAGCAGCGCGCCCAGCACCTCCTCCACGTCCGGCGCCAGCTCCCGCGCCAGGGTCAGCGCCGCCGCCCGGTCCGTCGTGACCGCCACCGGCACCTGTGCGCCGAAGCGCAGCGCGTGCTTGAGGGCGTGGAAGCCGTCGAGGAGGACGGCGGAGCCGGCCAGCCGCGCCCAGTGGTCCAGGGGGTCGGTCATGCCCCGAAGCCTACGCGGGGCTGTTCGTCGGCCTCCGGGAAGCGCTGCACCGGCAGCTCGGGGTCGCTCCGGCGGAACAGGCGCCCACGCGCGCGTGCCGCCCAGCCGCCGAGCCGGTACAGGAAGGACGTCGGCAGGAAGACGGAGTCCGCCGCGATCATGGCCAGCGAGAAGAAGGGCAGGCCGAGGACGACCGCGATCACCGCGTGCTCGGTCATCATCGCGGCCAGCAGCACGTTCTTGACCCGACGGTTGAACAGCGTGAACGGGAAGGCGACCTGCACGATGACCGTCCCGTAGGTCACCAGCATCACCAGCGTGCCGTTGGCGGACAGCAGGTCGGCGAGGGCCGGCCAGGGCGAGAAGTAGTCCAGGTGGAGCGGGTAGTAGACGGCGGTGCCGTCCTGCCAGCGGGATCCCTGGATCTTGTACCAGCCGGCGGTGGCGTAGATCAGGCAGGCCTCGGCCATGATCACGAACAGGGCGCCGTTGTGCAGGATGTTGGCGATGACGTCGAGCAGGATCCGCGGCTCGGGCGTGCGCGCCCAGCGGCCGGCGGCCCACCACAGGGCGGCGCCCGCCCAGGTCGCCCACATCAGGGCCGGGACCAGCCAGCCGCCGCCGGTGCGGCCGGTGAGAGCCGCCGTCAGCAGGACGAGACCCGACACCGCCCACAGGGCGGGGCCCGCGCGGTCGGGGACCACTCGCGCCGCACGCGCGCGTGCGGCGCTCGCGCGGGCCGCCCTGCGCGCGTCCAGGGACCACACCTGGCCGCAGCGCGTGAACACCAGGTAGATGGACATCAGGTGCAGCACGTTGTCGCCGCCGTCGCCCACGAAGACGCTGCGGTTCTGCAGGGACAGCACGCCGATCATGAACAGCACGGACGTGGCCCGGGTGCGCCAGCCCAGCAGGAGCAGGGCGCTGGAGAGCACCGCGAGGAAGTAGGCGACCTCGAAGAAGGTCCGGCTGTCGGAGGAGAGCAGCGCCGTGAAGGCGTGGTTGTCGGCGGTCAGCTGCTGGGCGAGGTCGAAGCTCCAGGGGGCGTCGGGTCCGTACAGCTCCTGGCGGTGCGGGTACTCGCGCAGCAGGAACAGCAGCCAGGTGGCGGCGAAGCCGATGCGGACGACGGCCGTCTGGTACGGGCCGAGGGCCGCCTCGGTGACGCGGGCGATGGCACGGGACAGGCACAGGGCGAGACGGTTCACCGCACACCGCCGTTCGCCTCGTCCGTCGTGACCGTCCACCAGGACAGCACCCGGTAGACGGGGGTGTCGGAGACCTTCTCACCGCTCCAGTCCGGGGGCGCCACGTTGGTGGTGCTGGAGCGCACCTGGACCCGCTCGATGGTGCCCTTCTGACTCGTGGCGTCCCCCGCGTACATGCGCATCACGACGATCCGGCGCAGGTACTGCTCCGACAGGGAGCCGCGCAGGCCGATCGGACGGTTGTCGCCGCCGTGCGTGGTGACGAAGAAGTCCCAGGCGCGGCGCAGCTCGTTCTGCACGGTGTGGCTGGGCAGCAGGCTGCCGTCGATGGCCCTGCCGTCCTGTGCGGACAGGTCGTTCCAGCCGGTGGTGGTCGTGGTGCCGTCCTGCATGAGCACCTCGGCGCGCACCTGCACGGCGATGTTCTGCTGCAGCGGGTTCGGCGCGAAGAGCTTCCAGTTCTGTTCGAACTCCGGGTACACCCACTCCTCGATCGCCTTGCCGTGCTGTTTGGTCACCGTGTTCGCCGGGGCCACGCTCAGGAACACCATCCCCAGGTGCACGCAGGCGGCGACCGCGACCAGGGCGAGGGCCAGGGCCGCGCCGACCTGATAGCGGGGGGAGAGGGCGGCGACGCCGGTGCGAGGGAGGCCGGGTGACTCCCCCGCGGGGGCCGGTGGAATCGGTGGCGACGGTGGGACGGACTCCGGCTCCGGACGCGTCCCGCTCGGGCCGCCCGGCCCGTGCCGGGCGTCCGCGCCCTCGTCGTACGCGTCGTCCATGCCGCCCCGTTCCCCGATCCCGCATCGTCGTCGGCCCGCCGATCCGGGACCGCCCGGTGTGCCGCTGCCCGGCACTCGCACGGAACGGTACTCAGCACCGGCCACCGGGCGCAGCCCCGTGGACGAGGCCGACGGCGTGGCCATCGCCACTCCGGTCGGGGCCGCCGGCCTCCCGGCCCTCGGGCACCGGTGCCCTGCGGGCGAGAGCGTCCCAGGTCATACGGCGGCAGGGCCCGGCCCCCGGCCGCGCTCCCGGGAGTTTTCCACAGGCCGCGGCCGCCGTTTTCCACAGGGGTTGATCGCTTGTACGGGCCCGGCCACCATGGAAATCACCAGGACCGAACGATCGGACGGGAGGACGAGGAACGCAACGGGACACCAGGACGCCGGGGCGGTGTCCGGGGTCAGGCGGTCACGGCCCGGGCGTGGAGCATGCGGCGGACGGCGTCCGAGCGTTCCAGAAGGGTGGTGCGGACCACGGGGGCCGCTTCCAGGGCCGTCTGCCGGGCCTTCTCGATGTACGCGGGATCGATGGCGTACGGCGGGAAGAGCTGGGAGGCATAGGTCATCGCCGGGATCATGCCGCCCACGTGCAGCTGGGGGACCGCGGCCAGGTAGCGGTCGGCGTAGGGGGCGAGGTGGGCTTCCTGGCCGGGACGCCAGAAGGCGGCCGCAACCGGGGCGACCGCGTGGACGGGCACCTCGCGGTCCACGGCCAGCCGCTGCCAGACCTCGGCCTTCGCGGCCGGGTCGGGGAGGGCGGCACGGACGGTGAGGGCGCGGACCCAGGCGTCGGGGTCGGGGTCGCGTTCGAGCAGGGCGGCGGACTCGGCGGTGATGTCGCCGCCGAGTTCGGCCTCGCGGACGAGGGCGCGCCAGTGCAGGTCGACGTCGTCGCCGGCCTGCTCGCGGAGCCAGGCCAGCTCCTCGGCGCCGGTCGCGGTGCGGGCGAAGCCGCGCAGGGCGACCTGGCGGCGGCCGGGGTCGGCGGCGAGCCGTCGGCAGGCCGCGGCCACGGCCTCGGTCAGCGCGGGGCGTTCGGTGGAGGGGGCCCAGAGCTCGGCGATGTTGGTGACGAGCGTGAGGTAGGGCTCGATCACGGCGTCGGAGGTCTCGGCCGCGAGGACCGCGGTGAGGCAGCGTCCGGCCTCGGCGGCCGTGGCCTCGCCGGCCGTGAGCATGTCCCAGACGGTGGCGGCGGCCGCGCCCCGGGAGATGGCCGTGGGCAGCTGGGCCGCCGCGCGGAAGAGAGTGTCCCGGGTGGTGGGGTCCGGGCGGGTGGTGGCGAAGGTGAGGTCGTCGTCGTTGATCAGGAGGAGGCCCGACGTGGCGGGAAGTCCGGTGACGGGGGTACGGGCCCCGGTCACCTCGACGCGGACCAGCGCGGTGCGTCGCAGGGCGTCGTCGGCTCGGTCGTACGCGCCGACCGCCAGGACCTGGGGGCGCGGGTCGCCGTCGGCGACCAGGGTGACGGTGTCGCCGTCGTGCTCCAGGGTGAAGCGGTCGGTGCCGGCGGTCTCCAGCCAGGCCTTGCGCCAGGCGGCCAGATCGCGGCCACTGGCCTCGGCGAGGGCGTCGATCAGGTCCTGGAGGGTGGTGGTGCTCCAGGCGTGACGGGCGAAGTAGGCGGCCATGCCGGCGCGGAAGAGGTCCTCGCCGACGTAGGTCATCAGCTGCTGGAGGACGGAGGCGCCCTTGGGATAGGTGATGTTGTCGAAGATCGACGCGGCCTGGGCGACGTCGTGGATGGGCTGGTGGATCGGGTGCGAGACCGGGCCCTGGTCGGAGAGGTACGCCCTGACCTTGCCGCCCAGGAGGTGGCCGGCCCAGGCGTCGGTGTAGCGGGTGGCGCCCTCCGCGGCCCAGTGGCAGGCGAACTCGGCGAAGGCCTCGTTCAGCCAGAGGTCGTCCCACCAGCGCATGGTGACGATGTTGCCGAACCACATGTGCGCCATCTCGTGCAGCAGCACCACCGCGAGCCGCTCGCGCTCGGCGGGCGTCGGCGTGGCCCGCCGCAGGAAGCCGTCCGACCAGGTCACACAGCCGTAGTTCTCCATCGCGCCGCCGAACTCGGGCATGAAGACCTGGTCGTACTTGCGCTGCGGGAAGGGCATCGCGAAGGCCTCGGCGTAGAAGGCGAGACCCTGACGGGTGAGGGTGAAGATCTCGTCGGCGTCGCGTTCCAGGACCTCGGCGAGCGAGCGGCGGGCGTAGATGCCGAGGTCGTGGCCGTCGGCCTCGCGGCGGATCTCGTGGAAGGGGCCGGCGTTGACGACGGTGTTGTACACGGACAGCGGCGGGGTGTCCGGGAAGCTCCAGCGGCGGGCGGTGCCCTGCTCCTCGATCCGCGGGTCACCGGAGTTGCTGAGGACGGTCCAGGCGGCCGGGGCCGTGACCGTGAAGGCGTGCGGGGCCTTGAGGTCGGGCTGGTCGAAGCAGGCCCAGACGAAGCGGGCCTCGTCGGGCTCGAAGCTCGTCCAGACGTACACCTCGCCGTCGGCGGGGTCGGTGGCCTTGTGCACGCCCTCGCCGGTGGCGGTGTCGGCCTGGACGCTCTCGACGCGCAGCACGTTGTGCGCGGCCAGACCGGGCAGCGGGATCCGGCCGTCGCCGGAGGGGGTGAGGGGGGTGCCGTTCAGGGTGGCGGCGCGGACCTCTGCCGCGCAGTCGACGAAGGTCTCGGCGCCCGGTTCGGAACAGGTGAAGGTCACCGTGGAGACGCAGCGGATCTCCGGCCCGGCGGGCAGGGCCGTGAGGTCGATGTCGACGTCGTACCGCTCGACCGTGATCAGTGCGGCCCGGCGTTCGGCCTCGGTACGGGTCAGGCTGCGGATCCCCATGTGTCCTCCCTCGTGTGTCCGTCCCCCATCGGCGGACAGCGGCCGTCAGCCTACGACGGGAGGAGCTGGTGATCGCAGGGGTTTTAGGTTCCCTTCTTCTAGAACCTGTTCTATCTTGACGGACCGTCAGATCAGCTGGACCCGCCGGGAGGACAGGACCGTGGACTTCACCTTCACCGAGGAGCAGTTGGCGGCGGCCGAGGCGGCGCGCGGGGTGTTCGCGGGGGTGGCGCCGGACGCGGTGCCGAGCCCGGCGCTCACCACCGGTGCCGTGGCCGAGGGCTTCGACCGGGAACTGTGGGACAGGCTGGCGGGCGCGGATCTGCTGAGTCTGCTGCTGGGCGAGGAGTACGGCGGAGCCGGCCTGGACGCCATCGCGCTCTGCCTGGTGCTGCGGGAGTCGGCGAAGGTGCTGGCCAGGGTGCCGTTGCTGGAGCACAGCGCGGCTCTGGCGGCCGTACAGAGGTATGGGGCGGCGGAGTTGCGGGACCGGCTGGCGGCGCGGGCCGGGCGGGGCGAGCTGGTGCTGACCGTCGCCGCGAGCGGACGCACCGGGCACGACCCGGCCGAGCTGGCGGTGACCGCGCGGCGGGACGGTGACACCTGGGTGCTGGACGGGGTGCAGACGGCGGTGCCGTGGGTCTACGGCGCCGATCTCGTCGTCGTACCGGCGCGCACGGAGGCGGACCGTATAGTGCTGGCGCTGGTGGCGCCGGAAGGCGAGGGGGGCACGGCGGGCGCGGCCGAGGTCGGGGGCGGGGTTGCGGTCGCCGAGCAGGTGTCGACCAGTGGGGAACGGCTCGGGGAGCTGCGGCTGGAGTCGGCGCGGGTCGCGGGGCGGGACGTGGTGGTGGCGGAAGGGGCCTGGGAGTGGCTGCACGAGCTGCTGGTGACCGGGACGTGTGCGCTGGCGCTCGGGATCGGTGAGCGGGTCCTGCGGATGACCAGCGAGTACGCGGGGAAGCGGGAGCAGTTCGGGTATCCGATCGCCACGTTCCAGGCGGTTGCCGTGCAGGCCGCCGACCGGTACATCGACCTGCGGGCCATGGAGGCGACGCTCTGGCAGGCGGCGTGGCGGATCGCGTCGGGAGCGGCCGGGGCGCTGCCGGCGGCCGGAGATGTGGCGGTGGCGAAGATCTGGGCGGCCGAGGGGGTGCGGCGGGTGGTGCAGACCGCGCAGCATCTGCACGGAGGGTTCGGGGCCGACACCGAGTATGCGTTGCACCGGTATCACGCCTGGGCCAAGCAGATCGAGCTGGCGCTCGGAGGGGCCGGGGCGCACGAGGAGGCGCTGGGGGATCTGCTCGCCGCGCATCCACTGGGGTAGGGGAGAGAAAAGGCGGGGGCGGCTCGGTCGTAGGGGATCTGCGGGGCGGTGGCGGGCTGGTCGCGCCCACGCGGCGGAAGACGCCTGTCGAATACAGCCCCGCGCCCCTTACGGGGCGCTCAGTGCGGGGTCCCCTCAGACGACGAAGCCCGGTTCGCCGCTGTCTGTGGTCACCTCTCGGCCCGCTGCCTGCCATACCTGCATGCCGCCGTCCACGTTCACCGCGTCGATGCCCTGCTGGACCAGGTACATCGTGACCTGGGCCGAGCGGCCACCGGAGCGGCAGATGACGTGGACGCGGCCGTCCTGGGGGGCCGCGTCGGTGAGCTCGCCGTAGCGGGCCACGAACTCGCTGATCGGGATGTGCAGGGCGCCGGCGGCGTGGCCCGCCTGCCACTCGTCGTCCTCGCGGACGTCCAGCAGGAAGTCGCCGTCCTTGAGGTCCGAGACCTCGACCGTGGGCACACGCGCTGCGAAGTTCATGTCCCCGACGCTACCCGACCGGGGCCAGGCGCTACTCCTGGGTCAGCAGGGCCGTCAGTTCCGCCTCGCGTTCGGTGACGTCCTGCTGGAGCCGTTCGGCGATCTCTTCGAGGAGGCCGTCGGGGTCGTCCGGGGCCAGCCGGAGAAGGCCGGCGATGGGGCCGTTCTCCAGTTCCTTGGCGACCAGGGCGAGCAGCTCCTTGCGTTCGGAGAGCCATTCGAGGCGGGCGTAGAGCTCTTCGGCGCGGCTCGGCCTGCGCTCCGGCGGGACCGGGCCGGCCGCCCACTCCTCGGCCAGCTCCCGCAGCAGGGCCTCGTCGCCGCGGGCGTAGGCCGCGTTGACCCGGCTGAGGAACTCCTCGCGCCGCTCCTGCTCGGCCTGGTCCTGCACCAGGTCGGGGTGGGCCTTGCGGGCCAGCTCGCGGTAGAGCCGGCGGGCCTCCTCGCTGGGGCGGACCCGCTGCGGAGGCCGGACCTCCTGCTCGGTGAGCATCGCGACGGCCTCCGGGAACAGGCCGTTGCCGTCCATCCAGCCGTGCAGCAGCTCCTCGACACCGGGGATGGGCAGGACCCGGGCCCGGGCCTCCTCGGCGGCGCGGATGTCCTCGGGGTCGCCGGTGCGGGCGGCCTTGGCCTCGGCGATCCGCGCGTCCAGCTCCTCGATGCGGAGGTAGAGGGGGCCGAGCTTCTGTTCGTGCAGGCGGGAGAAGTTCTCCACCTCGACGCGGAAGGTCTCTACCGCGATCTCGTACTCGATCAACGCCTGCTCGGCGGCCCGCACGGCCCGCTCCAGCCGTTCCTCGGGCCGCGGTGCCTGGGACTGCTCAGCTTCCGGGGTCGTCACCCGACCAGCCTAGGGCCTGTCGCCGTCGGCGGTGGCCGGGATCCACTCGGCGACCAGATCGGTGCAGGCCATGACGAGGGTGCCGGGCCGGCAGGCGAGCTCGTGGGTGCAGCCGTCCGGGTGCGGCAGGATCTCGTCGAGGATCACCTCGCCGACCGAGGTGAGGTCGCAGGCGCCCAGGATGTCCGTCTGGAAACGGGAGACGCCCGTGTAGCGGACGATCAGGTCCTCGTCGTGTGCGCAGCAGTCGTGGCGGAAGCGGATCTCCACGTCGGCGGGGGCCGTGCGGCGCATCTCCAGCGGGCGCAGGTCCTGCACGCAGCGGCGGTCGCCGAACTCGTAGTGGCGCGGGTCGGTGGCGAAGGCGCGGGCGCCCGGCGGCAGGCCGGCGGCGAGTTCCGGCAGCCGCGCCAGGTAGGGGCCGGGGTCGACGGTGACCGCAGTCGCTCCTTCGTCGATCTCGACGTACTTCACATCAGCACCTCTCCGAAAGCCCGGGACCGGCAACCGGCACGGATCACACCCCGAGCTCCGCCGCTATCCGCCCGGTCCGCACCGCGGTCACCAGTTCCTCGTGGTCCGCTTCCGTGCGGTCGGCGTAGGTCACCGCGAACGCGGCGATCGCCTCGTCCAGTTCCTCGTTCTTGCCGCAGTAGCCGGCGATCAGGCGTGGGTCGGCGCTGTGGGAGTGGGCGCGGGCCAGCAGGGCGCCGGTCATCCTGCCGTAGTCGTCGATCTGGTCGGGGGACAGGGCGGCCGGGTCGACGCTGCCCTTGCGGTTGCGGAACTGGCGGACCTGGAAGGGGCGGCCGTCCACCGTGGTCCAGCCGAGCAGGATGTCGCTGACCACCTGCATCCGCTTCTGGCCGAGGACCACCCGGCGGCCCTCGTGGTCGACGGCCGGCGTCTCGAAGCCTGCCGTGGCGAGATGGGGGACGAGCGCGGACGGGCGGGCCTCCTTGACCTGGAGGATCAGCGGCTCGCCGCGGTGGTCGAGGAGGAGGACGACGTAGGACCGGGTGCCGACGCTGCCGGTGCCGACGATCCGGAAGGCGACGTCGTGCGGGGTGTGCCGGGCGAGCAGCGGATGGCGGTCCTCGGAGAGCGTGCTGACGTAGTGCTCCAGAGCCGCGGTGACCGCCTCCGCCTCGGCGTCCGGGACCCGGCGCAGCACCGGCACGGCGTCCACGAAGCGGCGGCCGCCGTCCTCGGTGGGCTCGGTGGAGCGGGCCGCGAACCGGCCGCTGGTGTTGGCACGGGCCTTCTCCGAGACGCGGCGCAGGGTGCCGATCATGTCATGGGCGTCGGAGTGGGAGACCAGTTCCTCGTCGGCGATCGCGTTCCACGCGTCCAGCACCGGTAGTTTGGCCAGCAGGCGCATGGTGCGGCGGTAGGCGCCGGCCGCGTCACCCGCGGCCTTGCGGCAGGTGTCCTCGTCGGCGCCCGCCTCCCGGCCGGCCAGCACCAGGGAGGCGGCGAGCCGCTTGAGGTCCCACTCCCAGGGGCCGAGCACCGTCTCGTCGAAGTCGTTCAGGTCGATGACGAGGTCGCCGCGCGGGTCGCCGTACAGGCCGAAGTTGGCCGCGTGGGCGTCGCCGCAGATCTGGGTGGCGATCCTGGTCATCGGGGTGCGGGCCAGGTCGTGCGCCATCAGGCCGGCCGAGCCGCGCAGGAACGCGAAGGGGCCGGCCGCCATCCTGCCGACCCTTATCGGGACCAGCTCCGGGATGCGGTCCCGGTTGGACTCCTCGACCGCGCGGACCGCGTCGGGACGGGAGCCGTCGAGGTCCAGCGCGGCGTGGCCGCGGCGCGGGACCGCCGAACGCAGCGCCTTGCCCTCTTCCTTGGGGGAACCCTTCGAGGGCCACTGCGCAAAGCCCTTCGGCGCGGGCAGCTTGCGCCCGCCCGGCGCCTTCGGCTCTTCCAGTTCGGTCACGTCGACCGCCTCCCCCGCACTCCACGCACGCACACGCACGAACATCAACTCGTGGAGACGGTACAGGTGGGGGCCGAAACCCGTCAGACCCTGTGGACAACTGCGGGGCGGTGCGGGAAGGGAGGGTCCCGTCGTCGTATATCCGCCGGCCGGTGGGGGTTGTTCGCGTCCACGCGGCGGCAGCCGCACATCGACACAGCCCCGCGCCCCCAGACAGGTGGGTCCACTGGTCCCACCTCGATGGGGGCGCGGGGAACTGCACGAGCGACCACCACGCACCCGCGGCCGAAACACCACGGGACGCCCCAAAGAACAAAGTGAAGACGCCTCACGCCCTCAAATACGCCAGCACAGCCAGCACCCGCCGGTGCGAATCCTCCGTCGGCGGCAGGTCGAGCTTCGCGAGAATCCCCCCGATGTGCTTGCCCACCGCCGCCTCCGAGACCACCAGCTCTCTGGCGATGGCCCCGTTCGACCTGCCCTCGGCGACCAGCGCCAGCACCTCCCGCTCGCGGGGGGACAGCCGCTCCAGCGGATCCCGGCGCCGGCGCAGCAGTTGCCGTACGACCTCGGGGTCGACCACCGTCCCCCCGTCGGCCACCTCCCCCAACGCCGCGACGAACTCCGTCACCTGACCCACCCGGTCCTTGAGCAGGTACCCGACGCCCGACCCGTCGCCGGAGTCGAGGAGTTCGGCGACGTAACTGCGCTGCACGTACTGGCTGAGGACCAGGATCGGCAACGTCGGCCGCGCCGCCCGCAACCGCACCGCCGCGTGCAGTCCCTCGTCCTGGAAGCCCGGCGGCATCCGCACATCCGTCACCACGACGTCGGGCACGTCCTCCTCGACCGCCGTGACCAGCGACTGCGCGTCCCCCACCGCCGCGACCACCTCATGGCCGAACCGGCTCAGCAGCCCCGCGATCCCCTCCCGCAGCAGCACGCTGTCCTCGGCCAGGACTACTCGCAGAGGTCGATCGGCTCGCACGGCAACTCCACACGCAGCAGGGTCGGTCCACCCGGCGGGCTGGACAGGGAAAGTCTGCCATCGAGGACGGACACCCGGTCCGCGAGCCCGGTGAGGCCGGTGCCCGCCGCGGCGTCCGCGCCGCCCCGGCCGTCGTCGCGCACCTCCAGGTGCAGCCGGCCGTCCCGGTGCCCGCCGGTCACCTCGGCGCGGCCCGCGCCACTGTGCCGGTCGACGTTGGCGAGCGCCTCGCGCACCACGAAGTACGCCGCCGCCTCGACCGACTCCGGCAGCCGCACGGGCAACCGGAAACCGACGTCCACCGGAACGGCCGTCCGATCCGCCGCATCCGCCACAGCCGCCTCCAGACCATGGTCGGCGAGCACCTTCGGATGGATCCCGTGCACGATCCCGCGCAGCTCGGCGAGCGCCTCACCGGCCTCCCGCTGGGCCTTGGCGAGCTGGTCGGCGAGCGGTCCCGGCGGGGCGTCCAGACGAGCCAGACCCAGGGTCATCGAGAGGGCGACCAGGCGCTGTTGGGCCCCGTCGTGCAGATCGCGTTCGATGCGCCGCCGTTCCGCCTCGAAGGCGTCCACCAACCGCGCCCGGGACCGCGCCAGTTCGACCACCCGGTCCCCCAATCCGGCCTCGCGCGGCGCGATCAGCAGCCGGGTCAGCCCGGCCCGCGCCCCGGCCACCACACCCAGCGCATAACCGCCGAGGGCCAGCAGGAACACCCCGGCCAGCGCGACCCCGAAGGCGGTCGGCCAGCCGGTGACCGTCCACATCTTCAGCACCTTCGTCTCCCGGCCGGGGCCGTCGGCCGTGGCCAGCAGCAGCGGGGCGGCGGCCAGCGACAGCGGACAGAGCAGGGCGAGCACCACGGCCAGCGCGTCCACCGGCCACAACAGGCCCGCGAACAGCAGCGCGTGGCCGAGTTCGCGCCAGGTGGCCCGCTCCCGCAGCCGGGTCGCGAGCCAGGCCCGCAGTCCCGCGGCGGCCGGCCGCACATGGGGGTCGTACACCCGCTCCCGGTCGACCAGCCGCAGCCGGTGCCGTTCGAGCCAGGCCACCGGAAGACCCGCGAGCGCCACGAGGAGCAGCAGCGGCAGCCCGACCAGTACGACGGCGAGCGCACCGCCGGCCACCACCGCGACGACCAGCCCCGCAAGGAGCACGGCACCGGTCACCGCGCCGGTCGCCACATAGCCGACGGCACGCCAGGGCCACGGGGAGAGCAGGTAGCGGGGCGCCGCCATGGCCTGCCAGACGGTGCGCGGAGGGGGCTGCATGCCGGTCACCGTAGGCGGCGGCCGGGGAGGCGGCCATCCGTCCAGCCACCGTGGCCGGGGTATGCCTGGCCCTACCCCAGGTCTCCGCCCTGCCGCACTGCGCCACCCCGCCCCCGGACGGTTTCGTGAAACCGGCGAACACAGGACACAGGTGAACGCCGGCACGAGAACCCCACCACCCCCGTGTCCGAGAACCCGAGAACACGGCAGGAGAACGAGGCTTCATGACCGCCATCACCTTGCGTTCCGTCAGCAGACGCCACGGCTCGGGCGACCGCGCGGTCACCGCGCTCGACGAGGTCTCCCTGGACTTCCCGAGGGGGACGTTCACCGCCGTCATGGGGCCGTCCGGATCCGGCAAGTCGACCCTGTTGCAGTGTGCGGCGGGCCTCGACCGGCCGACGTCCGGCTCGGTCCTGCTGGGCGGGACCGAGCTGACCGGGCTGAGCGAGACGAGACTGACCTTGCTGCGCCGGGAGCGCATCGGCTTCGTCTTCCAGGCGTTCAACCTCCTTCCCTCGCTCACCGCCGAGCAGAACGTGGCGCTGCCGCTCCGCCTCGCGGGCCGCCGTCCGCCGCGCGCCCGGGTCCGCGAGGTGCTCGACCGGGTCGGGCTCGCCGGCCGCGCCCGGCACCGGCCGAGCGAGCTCTCCGGCGGCCAGCAGCAGCGGGTGGCGCTGGCCCGCGCCCTGATCACCCGCCCCGAGGTGCTGTTCGGCGACGAGCCGACCGGCGCCCTGGACTCGCAGAGCGGCCACGAGGTGCTGACGCTGCTGCGGGACATGGTCGAGGGCGAGGGCTGTACGACCGTCATGGTCACCCACGACCCGGTCGCCGCCTCCTACGCCGACCGCGTCGTCTTCCTGGTCGACGGCCGCGTCGGCGGCGAACTGACGGGCGCGCACGCCGACGACATCGCCACGCGCATGACCAGGCTGGAGGCCCCGGCGTGCTGAGCATCGCGGTGCACACCCTGCGCAGCCGCTGGGTCACCTTCGCCGGCAGCTTCGTCGCCCTCGCAGTCGGCGTCGGCCTGCTCACCGTGTCGGGTCTGGCGCTCGCCTCCTCCCTGCACGCCCCGCAGCGCGCCCCGGAACGGTTCGCCGCGGCCCCGGTCGTCGTCAGGGGCACCGACACCCTGCGCGTCTCCACCCCGGCCGGCACCCGCACCCAGCGACTCGCCCAGCCGCGCGCCGTACCCGCCGCCGCCGTCGCCGAGTTGAGAAAGCTCGGCACGGTCACCCCCGACCGCACGTTCCCCGTGCAGGCGGAGAGCGGGCCCGGTGATCTCGTCGGCCACCCCTGGTCGGTCGCCGCCTTCGCGTCGTACAGGGTCACCTCGGGCCGGGCGCCCCGCGCCGCCCGCGAGGTCGTCGTCACCGGGACCTGGGCGAAGCCCGGCCGCACCCTGCGCACGGAGCACGGCAGCGTGACCGTCGTGGGCACGGTCGCCGACCGCGGCTTCGAGCACGCCGTCTTCTACACCGACGCGCGGGCGGCGCGGCTGGCGCCCCGCAGCACCCAGGCGGTGGTGGCCGCGGGCCCGGCGGCCGTACGGAAGGCGGTCCGCGGCATCCCCGGCGTACAGGTCCTCACCGGTGCCGACCGGCGCCTCGCCGATCCGGACCCGGACCGCGACCGCGAGGCACTGACCGCGCTGAACGCCCTGTTCGGCACGGCCGGCGGGGTCTGCGCCTTCGTGTCGGTGTTCGTGGTGGCGTCGACGTTCGCGTTCGCGGTCGCCCAGCGCCGCCGCGAGTTCGGCCTGCTGCGCACCGCCGGGGCGACACCCGGGCAGCTCCGCCGGACGGTGGCCGCCGAGGCCCTGCTGGTCGGGGCGCTCGCCTCGGCGGTGGGCTGCGTGCTCGGCCGGTACGGTGCACCGCGCCTGGCCCGCTGGACCGTGGACGGCGGACTGGCCCCGGCCTGGTTCCGGATCGGCGACCAGACCTGGCCGTACTGGGCGGCCTTCCCGGCCGGCCTGCTGGTCGCCCTGTGCGGAGCTCTCGCCGCGTCCTGGCGGGCGGGCCGGACCGGGCCGGTGGAGGCGCTGCGCGCGGCGGCCGCCGACGGCAGGCCGCTGACCCGGGGCCGCCTGCTGTCCGGAGGCGCCCTGCTGCTGACCGCGGTCCTCCTGCTGGTCCTCGACTACCTCGGCGACCCCGGTGACCTGCTGCACCGCAAGACGTACGTGAGCCGCCCCATGCTGCTGATCACGGCGGTGGCGCTGCTCGCCCCCGTCCTGGTCCGCCCGCTGATCCGGCTGCTCACCTGGGCTCCGGCCCGGCTCCCCGGCGCCGGCGGCCTGCTGGTGCGCGAGAACGCCGCCGCCCAGGTCCGCCGTACGGCCGCCGTCGCCGCGCCCGTGCTGGTCACCGTCGCCCTCACGGGCTCGCTGCTCGGCGCCACCGCGACCCTGAACGCGACCCGGGCCGCGGAGATGCGCGACCGGACCACGGCGGCCTTCGTCGTCACGCCCGCGGGCGGCGCCGGGTTCGGGCAGACGACCCTCAGGGCACTGCGTTCCGTACCCGGCGCCGAGGTCTCCGCGACGTCGGCGAGCGCGGTGTACGTCCAGGAGGACGGGGTCGCCCTGATCAGGTCCGAGGCCCGGGCCGCCGATCCCGCCGCGCTGGCCGCGACCACGCGTCTCCCGCTCGCTGCCGGCACCACCGCCGGCCTGGACGACGGCTCGATCATCGTCAACGAGGAGTGGGAGCGGCACAGCGTCGGCCAGCGGGTCCGAGTGTGGCTCGGCGACGGCACCCGGCGGACCCTGCGCATCGCCGCCGTGCTGCGGACCGGCACCGGGGACAACGGCGTGTACGTCACCCCGGCCAACGCCTCGGGCGCGGCGGTCGACCGCGTCGACGTGGCGCTGCGGCCCGGCGCGGACGCGGGCACGGTGGCCGCCGGGCTGCGCGCGGCGACCCGGGCGTCCGGCGCGCACGTCCTGACCAGGGACCGGTGGATCGCGGAGAGTCTCCCGCAGACCGACCGGACCACCCGGCTCGGCCTCTTCCTCGTCCTCGGCATCGCGCTCCTCTACACCGGGATCTCGCTGGTCAACACCATGGTGATGGCCACCTCCGACCGGGCGGCGGAGTTCGCCGCGCTGCGGCTGGCCGGAGCCACCCGCCGGCAGATACTGCGGCTGGCCGGGGCCGAGGCGCTGACGGTGGTCGTGGTCGGGGCGCTGCTGGGCCTGCTGGTCGCGGTGCTCGACCTGGCGGGGATGTGGGGCGCCTTGCGGCTGCTGTCGGCGCCGGCCGCGGTCCGGGTGCCGTGGACGGCCATGGGCGCGGCGGCCGGCGCCTGCGCGGCCCTCGCCTCGGCAGCCGCCGTCGCCCCCGCGTGGCCGGTCCTGCGCCGGAGGGCGGCGGAACTCGCGGGGGTACGGGAGTGAGCCGCCCGGCCCTGAGCGGTGATCCGGTGGGCCGGAGACCGCTCGGTGCCGCTGGTGCTGTGCTTGATCGCGGTGCCCTGTCGGGGCACCGCGACATGGATCGAGCGGGCCGCCCGGACCGGGTCCACGGCATGATCACCCCCTTCCGTGATCAAGTGATCAGTCTGGCTCCGTGGGAGTCAGGTGGAAGCCCCGCCTGCTGCGCGGCCGGACCCAACGCTCGGGGTTCGTCACCCACCGCCGTACGCGGGCCGGGCACCGGCTGGGACCTGCACGAGTACCGCCATTCCGCCCTGCCCCACCTCGGCGGGCATGGAACCTAGCTGCTGATGCCGATGGCGAAGTCACGGCACAAGAAGCCGGGAAACGTCCGCCGCTACTCCAAGCCGTCACCCGAGGCGATCTCGGAGCTGACCAGCCTGCTCGCGCCTGGCGACGCGCGCCGCTGACCCTGCTGTGACTGGTGTGCCCTACCGTTGAGGGTCCACGGGCAGACGCGTACCGCCGCTCATTTCACGCCGGGTTGCCCTGGGCCAGGGCGGAGACGCCGGCCCAGTCCTGCCAGGTCTTGAGGCGGTCGGCGTAGACGTGGGGGATCATGTCCAGTCCCGCGGTGCCGAAGAAGACACGCAGGGGCGGGGTGTCGGCGTCGACGACCTTCAGAAGTGCCGGTCCGACCGCGGTCGGGTCGCCGAGCTTCACGTCGCGCCAGCCCTCGGCCAGGGCCGCGCGCAACCCGTCGTAGACGGGCAGCTGCTCGGCGAAGCTGGCGGAGGCACCGGACCAGTCCGTGGCGTAGCCGCCGGGCTCGACCAGGGTGACCTTGATCCCGAATGCGGCGACTTCCTGGGCGAGGGCCTCGGTCAGTCCTTCCAGGGCCCACTTGGAGGCGTGGTAGCCGCCGAGGTGGGGGTAGGTGGTCACGCCGCCGATGGTGGAGATCTGCACGATGTGGCCGCTGCCCTGCTCGCGCAGCAGGGACAGCGCGGCCTGGGTCACCCACAGGGCGCCGAAGAAGTTGGTCTCCATCTGGTCGCGGATCTGCCGCTCGGTCAGTTCCTCGACGGTGCCGAACAGGCCGTAGCCGGCGTTGTTGACGACGACGTCCAGGCGGCCGAAGTGTGCGTGTGCCCGCTGGACGGCCTCGGCGGCGGCGGCCTTGTCCGTCACGTCCAGGGTCAGCGGAAGGATCGCCTCGCCGTGGGCGGCGACCAGGTCCTTCAGGGAATCGGTGTTGCGGGCGGTGGCCGCGACCCGGTCGCCGCGCTCCAGGGCGGCGAGGGCGAACTCGCGGCCGAAGCCGCGCGACGAACCGGTGATGAACCAGACCTTGCTCATGACGTAAACCTCCTGTGGGGATGGACAGCCACCCATAAGCGGGACGGCTATCCCGATTAACTATACGGGATGAGCGTCCCGTTTTCGAGTTCGTTGTTTGGGTGGGCGGCGGCAGCGGCCCGCAGCTCCACGGTCAGCGGCCTTGCACTGCTGTCATCTGGAGCCGGACTCTCGACTCAGGGCCTGGATCTCCTGCGGGGAAGTTCGCCCCGGTGAGCCCATTACCTTCGTTCGTAGAGTCGGGTCCGTGGCCTCCGGGGCCGGTATGACTCTTTGCCCCTGCCCTCGCTGATGGAAGCGTGTCCGCCCACGGGCAGGGCTGCGTAATGTGGCTGCCGATCCCCGGTGCCCCGGCGGGCCGCCCGTTGTGCCGGGAGGGGAGAGAAAGCCCGGTGACCAGCAACGACTTCACCTCGATCGATATCTTCTGCGCCCCGGACGTCGGCAAGTCCACCCATCACGGCACAGCCCTGCTACGCGATGGCCGCACGACCTTCGACAAGCCGCTGCCCAACGGTGAGCCGCAACTGCGGGAGCTGTTCGCCTGCCTGGGGTGCAAGGGGAAGGTCCTGGTCGTGGTCGACAAGCCGGCCTCCATCGGCACCCTGACGGGGACCGTCGCCCGCGCTTGCGGATGCGAAGTCGCCTACCGGCCAGGCCTGTCGATGCGCCGGCTGGCCGATCCGCACCCCGGCACCGGCAGGACCGACGCCCGCGATGCCTACGTCATCGCCGATGCCGCCCGCACCACGCCCCACCTACTGCACTCCATCGACCCCGACGAGAGCGTGCGGGCAGAACTGACCATGGTCCTGGGATACGACGACGACCTCGCCCAGGAGGCCACCCGCACCTCCAACCGGCTGCGCGGACTGCTCACCTCCATCCACCCCGCCCTCGAACGCGTCCTCGGATCCCGTCTGCGGCACCCGGCCGTCCTGGCCCTGCTGCAGACCTTCGGCTCCCCGGCCCAGCTCGCCCAGGCCGGCACCGAGCAGATCACGCAGGTCATGCTCCAGGCGGGCCCACGGATGGGCAGCGCCCACACCCTCGCCGAGCAGATCAGCACCGCGCCGGCCGAGCAGACCGTCACGGTTCCCGGCACGGCCTCGGCAGGGGAGATCGTCTCCGGTCCGGCCGAAGCCCAGCCGGTTCGTGCGGCGGTGTCAATCCCTGAAAACAGAAGCCGTCGGGGGCAACGGCGCCGCTCCGGTCGCAGATACCTCTTCCACCTGTGGTGCCCGGCGGCCCTGTTGCGTGGGCCGGGCACCGTTGGTGTGGGGGTGTCAGGTACGAGGAGTGCCCCAACGCGCCTCCCGCAACCTGGATGCCTGCCCGACTCACTATACGGGACCACAATCCCGTTTCTGTGATGATCCCGGAAGACCGGTCCACTACAATCGGGACAGTTGTCCCGCTTGGTCGGAAGTCTGAGGGTCTTTGATGCGTGCTGATGCCGAGCGCAACCGCAAGCGTGTCCTGGAAGTGGCGTTGGAGACGTTCGCCACCGAGGGGCTGTCGGTGCCGGTGGCGGAGATCGCCCGGCGGGCCGGTGTGGGCACAGGGACGGTCAGTCGGCATTTCCCGACGAAGGACTCGCTGTACGAGGCGATCGTGATGCATCTGGTGGCCGAAATCGTCGACCGGGCCCGGCAACTGGCCGCGACCCGCGATCCGGGCGCAGCGTTCTTCGAGTTCTTCGCCCTGTTGGTCGAGCACAGCGCGGTCAATCTCGGTCTGTCGCAGGCGATGAGCGGGACGGGCTTCGACGTCCACTCGGTGGCCCTGGCCCCCGAGCACAATCTGCTGGCCGTGGAAGAGGAGCTGCTCGTCGGTGCGCAGAAGGCCGGCGCCGTGCGGCCGGACGTCGTGCCCGGCGACGTCAAGGCGCTCATGGTCGGCTGTCTGGCCCGGGAGCAGCAGGGCCCCGACCCGGAGGCGCGCAAGCGCATGATCGACCTGGCGTGCGCGGGGCTGCGCGCCCAGCGGTAGCGGCGTCGGCCGACCGCGTCGAGGATCGGGGAAGCGGCGCCCGCTTGCTTCACTTGCAGGGTGCCATCAGTGTGTCGTCGTCCGACTGCGCGAGAGTCGTCGACTGCGCCTTGAGCGGTGGTTCAGCGGCATGCTGTCGCGCCGACTCTCGACGCAGTCGAGCAGAACGGCGGTCAGTGACCAGTGTGCATCGTGAAGTTGCAGGTCACGGGTCTGGTGTGCGCGGGGTTCTCGATGCTCGTGCCGGTCGCGGGTGGATGGCTTCGGTGAAGATCGTCGGTCATCGGGAGACTTCGCGGTTCGTCAGGACCAGCAGGGCCCTGACCAGTGCGGTCGCCCACTTCGGGTCGGTACGGACCTTGCCGAGGACCCGCCAGTTCTTGAGATGGGCGAAGCCGTGCTCGACTGGTGCGCGGACGGCGGCGAGCGCCGTATTGGACAGTTTCCGCCCTCGGGTCAGGGGCCGGTTGCGGGCGGCCTCGTAGCCGGTGATCACCGCCAGGTCGGCGTCCGGGCCGCCGTCGTCGAGGCCGACGAAGCCCAGGTCGGCGATGGCGCCCAGCCCGGCCGCCCGCAGTTTCGCGGTGAGCTGGTCGTGGCGGCAGACGGTGATCTCCGAGGATCGTCCGGGGCGGGCCACCGAGACCCACAGCAGGCGGCCCCTGTCGTCGATGAGCGCGATCACCAGCAAGCCATGGCACTTGTGCTTGTAGTTCTTCCGGTTCGCCGTGCCGGTGGGCCGCCTGGTCCGTATCAGGGTGCCGTCCAGTGAGTGCGCGGTCCAGGCGCGGGGCGCGGGCGGCGAGCAGGCCGACGGCTTCCCGCACCCACCGGGTGACGGTGGTGCGGTGCACTCCGTTGCCGCCGGCGAGATCGCCGGGCCGCTGGTCACAGCGCAGCACTGCGAGCACGATGCCCGCGATCTTCCCGGCGGGCAGGGCCCGCCACCGCGAGCCGATCTTCTTCAAGTGGCCGCGTATCAGGTCGGCGAGATAGTTCAGAGTGACGCTCGGCAGGGGCAGGCGGGCGGTGCAGACAAGGCCGTCAGGGCCCTCAACGGTACTGTTGGCTTTCTTCACACCAAACTCAACTGCCGCCGAGGGCCCGCTGGTTACGTCCTGCTGGCAGCGGCCTGCGACGTCGTCACCGACGTGCGGCAAAGCGGCCGTCGGGTCGTTTGTGCAGCCAGCCGCGGTCGGCGAGCTTGGTCATCTTCGCGCGCAGGGGCTCCAGCTTGCCGCGCACCGAGGTGTCCAGCCCCAGCCGTTCGCCGACTGCCCCGACCTGCACCGGTCCGTCGGCCTCCCGCACCAGCACCAGGATCTTGCGGTAGTCCTCGGGCAGCGCGGCCTCGTCAGGATTCTCGCCGCGGTGCGGGATCAGCAGCACCGCCCGCCCCGCCACCCGGGGCGGGGCTACGGCCGCGACCCGGTCCTGCTGGGCCAGCCGGTTCAGGACCCGCTCGGCGATCACCAGTTCCTCCCGCTCGGCCTGGGCCTCGTGGGAGCGGCCAGGCGGTCGGCGCAGCAGAACCCGACAACGGCTTCGACCGACAGGTCAGACGACGCGAGTATCCCGACCGCCCCTCACACCAGACCCGTGACCTGCAACTTCACGAGGCACGGGTCTCAATCGGCGAGGAAGTTGGTCACCTGGGTGACGAACTCCTTGGCGTACTGGAAGAGGAAGGCGTGGCCTGCGCCGGCGTAGAGGACGAGGGTGGCGTTCTGCAGGTGCTGGACTGCGACATAGGAGGCCAGGGCGGGGATCATCACGTCGTCCACTCCGTTGGCGTACAGCACGGGCTGCGTGATGGCTTCCAGGCCGGCCTGCACCTGCTCCCACGGGGTCGACCCGCTCTTGGCTAGGGCGGTGAGCTGGCCCGCGGCCGCCTCTTCGGATACATAGGGGCGCCCGTTGGGGAACCGGGTGGAGACGTGGGCGATGTGCCGCCGTCCGGCGGCGGTAGCCGCCTCGGTCTCCGGGTAGAGCAGGTAGATCATGTCGTCCGCGTCAGCCTTCGGCTTGGTCGCGATGCCGAGGACCTTCTCGGTCAGCTCCGGCACGCCGGGCACCTGGCCGCCGGGGGTGCTGCTCGCGACGATGAGCTTGCGCACCAGGTCGGGACGCTTGAGGGCGACGTGCTGGGCGACGATGCCGCCCAGGGACCAGCCGAGCAGGTCGGCCTGGGCGAGGCCGAGGGCCTCGATGAACTCGATGGCACCATCAGCGAAGCCCTCGATGGAGTCACTCGGGGTGCCGTCGGTGTAGCCGGTGCCGACGTTGTCGAACAGGATCACGTCGTGGTCGGCGGCCAGGAGGTCCAGGAACTCCGGGTCCCACCAGTCGAGGGTGCCGCGGAAGCGGTTCAGCAGGACCAGCGGGGTGCCCCCCTGTGGGCCCAGTCGCCGGTAGGTGAACGTCGCGGAGGAGCTCTCCACGGTCAGATCGTCGGCCTTGTCTGCCAGAAACGTGCTCATGACCTGGTTCTCTTTCCTGTTTGGCGCACTTGCCGGTGGAGGTGAAGGGGGTGTCGTCCGCTCGCGGCGACGATCGCGCATCCTCGGCCCACCAACTAAGTAAGACGATCGGTTTACTTAAGGGGACCGTAGCATGCGCGTCGGGCTATGTAAAACGATCGGTATCCTTAAGCCATGACCGAACCCATCCCCGTACGGCGGCGCCGCGGTCGCGGCGCCCGCGAGCGGATCCTCAAAGCGGCGACCGAGCTGTTCACCGCCCAGGGGATCAACGCGACCGGAATGGACCAGCTGTCGACCGTGGCCGACGTCTCCAAGCGCACCCTGTACACGCACTTCCCCAGCAAGGATGAGCTCGTCCAGGCGTACTTGCAGGCGCTGGAGGACAGCGACCTCCCGCCCCTTGGGCCTCCCGACGGGCCGGCGCTGGACCCGCGAGCGCAGCTCCTCGCCGTCTTCGACTGGGAGCCGCCGGAGCCGACCGCTCCGCTGCGAGGCTGCCCGTTCCTGAACGCCAGCGTCGAGGTGCCCGACCCCGACCACCCCGTGCACCAGCTGGCCGCGGCGCACAAGAGGGAATTCGCCCGCCGCCTTGCGGTCATCGCACGACAGGCCGGAATCGCTGCCCCGGAAACCCTCGGCGAGCAGCTCGCCCTGCTCTACGACGGCGGGGCCGCCCGCGCCACCGCGCTCAACAGCGGTCAGACCGCTGCTTGTGCCCGATCCATCGCGGAGCTCCTGATCGATACCGCCCTTGCCGCCGCTCACCCGGCATCCCGCCGATGAGGCCGACAGTCTGGGCTCGGCCACGTGCGTGGCACGGCCAGCTCAGGTAGAAGCTGCGAACGGCCAGACCCGGAGCCGTCGCCGACCCGGGATTCGTCGGACGGGACGACACCGCCCGGATACCGGCCCGGCGGTGATCACCGGCTACAAGGCGGCACGGAACAGGCCCCTGACGCGTGGTCAGAGGCTGTCCGACAAGGCGCTGGCGGCCGTGAGGGCCCCGGTCGAGCACGGCTTCGCGCACCTCGAGAACTGGCGCGTGCTCGGCAAGGTCCGCACTGACCCGGCGTGGGCGACTGCCCTGGTCAGGCCCCTGCTAGTCCTCACGAACCGCGAAATCTCCCGGTGACCGACGATCTTCACCGAAGTCATCCGCCCACGACCAGCATGAGTACCCCGAACCCCACGCACCCGTGACCAGAAACGTCACGATGCACACTGCTCAGTGAGGTCCACAGTGGCTCGTCGCGCCGGACCTCCAGCAGGGCGCGCCACTGGTCGTGTGCTTCCGGGTCCGGGACGGTGGCTTTCTTGCCGGAGCGACAGCCCGGCATCGCACGGTGCCGCAGGACGTCCGGATCGTCGAGGCGTATCTGCTGGCGGAACTCAGGAGGCGGGACGTATCGGCCCGCCTCCGTACCTGTCCCGTCTGTTCGACCGTGTCGTCGGCCGCCTGGCCGGCACAGTGTGTGGTCGCCGCTACGCGCTCGCCTGCTCGCTGCTGGTCGGGCGGGAAGCGGGGCTGTGGGTGAGGATGCTGCGGAGTTCGGCGGTCTGCTTGTCGATGGCCTGGGGGCCGTTGCCGGTGAGCAGCCGCACGGACGGCTCGTAGGCCGTTTGCGGGGCGGACATGTTGAGGGAGGACGCGACGGTGAAGCCGGCTTCCTTGATGGCCACGTCGACGAAGTAGGGGAGCCGGGTCTTGCTGCCGGGGACGTGCGGGTAGAGAAAACTCAGCGCGAACAGCTCGCCCATCTTGGGGACGGTCGCGATGGCGGCGGCGAGGAACGGGTTGTCCTTCACGGAGTAGGCGGCGCCCTGCGCGTCGATGCGCTGCCGGGTGGAGGTCACCGCGATGGGCGCGTGGCAGATCAACGAGATGGTGACGCCGTTCTCCCGGGCCACGTGGAGGGTTTCGCCGAGCCACGGGTTGTCGCGGAAGTCGACCATGGGAGCGTGACCGCCGGGGGTGTGGATGAAGTCGAAGTCGGCGAAGGTGAACGCATCGGACGCATCGCGGTGGCGCTGGACGAGTTCCTGCAGTGAGTGGAAGGTGGCCTCGGGCAGCTTGTCGAGGCGGCGGATCAGTTCGGGGCGGTACTCGGCGAGCTCCGTTTCGCTGTTGGGCAGTAGCTCGGAGACTGGGATCCGGCCGATGTGCCGCTCCAGCAGCCGCACTTCCTGCTCGCGGCGGGCGACCAGCTCCGGGTGGCGCGCCCGGAAGCCGTTGACGTCGAACGAGCGGCGGCGCTGCTGCCTGCGCAGGGGGATGGTCTTGGCGCCGATCTTCTCGATGTAGTGCATGCCCAGGGCCATGCCGTTGATGTCGAGTTGCGGGGCGTTGCCGTCGGGGGTGGCGAAGGTGAACTCGTAGTCGTTCTCGAACTCCTTGAGCATCTGAGCCATCTCGACCAGGAAGAACCCGGTCGAGATCGACTTGACCTCGACCGGCTTGGCCAGCGGCAGCTGGCGGCCGGACGAGATGATGATCAGTGCGCGACGCTTGGTAGTGGGCATGGCGGGGGCTCCTTCAGCGAGCCTCGGTGGTGTGGGACGGGTGAGCCCGTCCGGCCCACTCCTGATTGCATTGCTGTTGGTTGTGCGGGGACGAATTGCCTGGGCCGCCGGCCGAGAGGCGTCCGAAGGTGCTTCGCTGGAGAAGGACCTGCCGCCTTCCGGTGAGGGGGCCTGGGCGGGTGTGCCGCCCAGGCTCTCTCAGGCGCCGGCGGTACGGATGCACGCCGTGGAGTGGGCGCGTGTCTGGCCCGAGGGCCGGAAGTTCTTTACTTGCCTTCCGCGGCCTTGGACACGTGCGCCCACTCGGCCCAGGTCTCCAGGCGCTGCTCGTACACTGCGGGTACCCACTGCGTGGGCTGCTCACCGAAGAGCACGCGCAGCGGCGGCTCCTCGGCGTCGACAAGCTGGAGGATCGCTCCGCCGACACCCTCGGGGCCGGGCATCTGGGCGGTGGCGCTCATCTCGGTCAGCGACGCGTGCAGGGGGTCGTAGGCGTCCTGGCGGTGCGCGGTGAAGACCGACGAGTTCTTGAAGTCGGTGGCGAAGCCGCCGGGCTCGATCACCGTGACCTTGATCCCGAAGGGCGCGACTTCCTGGGAGAGTGCCTCGCTCAAGCCTTCCAGCGCCCACTTGGAGGCGCTGTAGCCGCCCGCGCCGCCCATGGTGGTCAGCCCCATGACCGAGGAGATCTGGACAATGTGGCCGCTGCCCTGCGCACGCAGGACGGGCACTACCGCCTGCGTGACGTGGAAGACACCGAACACATTGGTCTCCAGCTCATCGCGCAGTTCCTGCTCGCCCAGCTCCTCCACGGCGCCGACCAGCGCGTAACCGGCGTTGTTGACCACCACGTCCAGCCGACCGAACCGCTCCTTGGCCGCCGCGACCGCCTCGAACACCTGCGCACGGTCGGTGACATCCAGACGCAGCGGCAGCACCGCGTCACCAAACCGCTCGACCAGGTCGGCCAGCGCCTTGGCGTCCCGGGCGGTGGCCGCGACCTGGTCGCCGCGCTCCAGGGCCGCGAGGGCGAACTCGCGGCCGAAGCCGCGCGACGAACCGGTGATGAACCAGACCTTGCTCATGGCGTAAACCTCCTGTGGGGATGGACAGCCACCCATAAGCGGGATAGCCATCCCGATTAACTATACGGGATGAACGTCCCGCTTTCGAGTCGGCTGCGGAGGCGGTGACGGCAGCAGCCCTCAGCCCCACGCTCAGCGGCCTTGCACTGCTGTCACCTGCAAACAGACTCTCGACTCAGGGCCTGGATCTCCTGCGGGAAGCTCGCCCCCGTGGGCTCCCCAACGGCGTCCACAGGCGGCGGGCGGCATCCGGGTCGCCGGCCGCGACCGTGCGGCCCACGCGGGTCGGGGCGCCCTTCGACTCGCCGCGACCGGCAGGACATGGCTCGGGCCCGGAAGGCCCTGCGTCGCCGCATACAGGGCCGGCAGTGCGCCGTCCTTGTCGTCCTGGGCGAGGAACTGCGCGGTGCAGACGAAGGGCTACAACCCGATCGTCGCCGGCCTGCGGGACCGCGATCCGGTCGCCCGCAAGGCACAGGAGGACAAGCACTCCGAGGACTTCCTAGGAAATACCTGGCTCCGGCTCGCCTGGAGACGCGAGAAGGACCTTGGGCTGTTCACGTACGAAGGCACGCTGGTCACGACCTCACATGCTGCTGCGTTCCACCTTGGAGTTGAGGCAGACAAACTCCTTCAGGAGGATAACGGCGCATACATGTTCGGCATTATGCGCCAAATAGGCCGCTGCTTCGGAGCACTCGGCGCCTGTATGGATACCCAAGGAGGTGCGACGTTCGTACGCCACCTCTCCGGGGCACATTTGAGGTCTGCGGATGTACGGGCTTCAACGTACTACGCGCAGGCTTTTAACGGAGCAGCCACACAGGCGATCAACGGCACCTTGACCGACTTCCAGGTCAGGATGAACTTCATCGACAAGATGATCGCCAATGGCGCCGATATACGCAACCTTGAGTACTCGGTTTTCAAGATTCGCTACGTCACCCTATATCAGGTGCTGCTGAGCCTCAAACTTCTTAAGAGTGACGCGCGCTATCCACTGTCGCCTTCGTCCAACGCGATGCTAAAAATAATCCTGGACACTGATGCCGTGCGTGTCGTCACGGATGGTGCGGCGAGAGGATTCCGGAACACCTTGATGCACTACAACTTGCTGAAGGGAGCCGACACCACGAAGGTAGACCTGACGCAGCCAGTCTTTGGTCTAGTACCGCAGTACTTTCCTGGATACGATTTCGAAGAACTGAGCAACTTGGTCGATATCTGCATTCACGAAACCGCCGGCACCCTGAATAGCTGGGCAAACGGTACGTGACGGCACCATACTGACTAAAGGAGTTGGTCGGCCAAGAACCCTGCGAGATATTCAGAACGGGCCAGCAGGTCAGTACGGGAACAGAGGGAGCGGTGCCATGCTCCCGAGGAGCACCGGCACCCGAGATCACCCACCGATCCGCCGTGCGGCTGCCCCGGCGACCTCCTCGGGGCTGTATCTGCGCAGCAGCCCGTTCAACGAGCATTCCAACTGTGCGCGGCGCGCGGATCGGTCACGTGCGAGCGCTTCCGCGATCGCCTCCCCCAGGTACTCCTCCGGGGTCTCCCCCTCGGCGGCGGCACCCGCCCGGATCCGCTCATGGGTCTCCTCACTCATGGGAATGCTCATCAAGTACTTGCCGTCCGGCCCCGGAAAGAGACTGCAGAGCACGTCGATCGGAAGCGCGTCCTCCAGCCGTTTCCAGATCTTCCGCATTGCCCGCCTTTCGTTCTTGGCCGACACGAGGACCACGAGCCGTCTGCGGTCGTCGGCGGATGCCAGCGGGAAGTCGCTTTCCTGTTGAGCGACCCTTATCTCAAGGGTGTCCACGGCGCGGGTCAGGGTGATCTCGATGGCATGCCAGGTCACTGCTTGTCCTCCTACGGCTGTGAGTTGACAGCGAGAACTGCGGCGTGGTTGGTCACTTCAGCGAGATCTCTCCGTCCGGCAGCCATCCCTCCCAGTAGCCGTCCATGAAGTCGAGCAGCTCAGCGGGATCAACCACCGCGCCGGCTGACCGCAACTCGGCCGTTGTCCACCAACAGGCTTCCGGTGAGAGTGCGAAGCGGACGGATGGCGGCCAGTTTCCCGCCGCGGGGCGGACTACGAGGATGTACTGGACCCCTCGTGGTAGGTCCTCGCGGGAGAGCCGGCCGATGATCGGCGAGATGCGCATTGCCGGGAGATGAGCAACCTTTCGCAGATGGCGAGTTGCCGCCCGGCGGCTGGTCTCACCGGAGCGCATGGGGACTGTCGGCAGGGTCCAGCAGATGTCCTCGTCGGGCCCGTACGGGATCAGCAGGAGCATGCGCTTCGGGGAGTCGATGACGACGGGGCGTACCACGTCGTAGGCATCCAGGTGGGGGTCGTTCATGCTCCAACGCTTCCATGATGCTATTCGAATAACACAGTGGAGGCGTCCTGACGGGTGACATGCCGCCGGCCGGCAGTGAGTAAACGACGACGTGCTTCGGTCACCCACACTGGTGGTCCGCCATCAAGCCACGGTTCGACAGAGCGCACCTGTCACAGGATTCGCGCGTGAGCACCGTGAAGAAGACCGCGCAGAAGCGTCGCCCGCCGCGCCGCACGCTGACTGGACCAGTGGTTCAACCGGTCCCCGGGGAGTCACTGACCAGCTGGATCGGCACACTCGCCCATCAACAGGATTTCGAGATGAAGCCGCTCCTGCGGGAGCTTCACCTCGACAGAGTCGGCGGACTTTCCGGGGCAGAAATGCGGTTGTCCGATCCCGTGGTTCGGCGGATGGAAAAACTGACCGGGATCGACGCCGAGCGCCTGCACGCGACGACCCTGGCGCGCTACGCCGGTAACGCGCTCCCGCATCTGCCGATGTTCTCATCTGATCATGTGGCGGTTCAGCAGTGGCACAAGGGTGCGTGGTTCCACCGGTCACAGGCACGCTGGTGCACCAAGTGCCTACGCGGCAACGACAGCCGCTGGCTCCTGCGCTGGAAACTTCCCTGGTCGTTCGCGTGCGTTGACCACGCCGTGTACATGGTGACCGAGTGCCAGGCCTGCTGGGATCCTGTCCATTTCCGGCACGACACCCCACCTGAGCGAACCTGCGACAACATGACCGACGAGGGCGAGTGGAGTACTTACGACCTTAGAGAACCATGCGGCTTCTCGCTGAAAATGTGTCAGCCGGTGCCGGTGAGTGACGACTCTGTTGTGGCCTTGCAGGCGCGTGTCAACGCATGGCTCGATGGGACTCCCACGCATGAGGACAGGCAGCTCGTGGCCCTGGCGGCCGTGCTGATCCCGCTCCTGTCACCGTCGATGGTGCGGCACGGTGACCCGCTCCTGCGCTATGCGGTGCGCTCCCCGAGGGGCACCTCGCAAGAGCTGAGGAAACGCAGAAGGCCGTGGACCGACTCACTTCGGGTGGCGGCCGCCGTGTATGCCGCGGATTCGTTTCTACGCCACAGGTTTTCCGCCGACCAGCTCGCAGACTGGATCGTCGACCTACGGCTCCTGGATCACCGGCGCAGGCCATGGCACATGGACGTCACGGAGTTGGCGTACGGGCCTTCGCTCCGGCCCAATCCCTTCGTCGAGCCGCTGGTGCACCGCGGGCTGATCACTCTCGGCGGCTGGCTCTGATCGGACCAGCGCCGCAGCTCCGGCGAACGGTTGTCAGTACAGCGGCCGGACGTCGTCGTACGCCCCGCTGCCGACCGGTGGTGGCGGCGCGGGCGCACCGGGTTCCGGCCTGGGCACGTAACCTCGGCGGTAAGCATCCACCGCATCGCGTTGCCCCAGCCGACGGCCTTCGGGAAGCGAAGGGTGCCCCCGCCAAAGGGGAAGATGCCACGGCTGATCTCCAGTTGAGCGAAGGTCGCTGACTCCGCGGCGACGGCGATGTCGGCGGCCAGCATCAGTTCGATGACCAGGGTCGGACAGGAGCCGTTGACCGCGGTATTCATCGGCTTGGACAGCCGAACGCCCGGGGGCTGGCAGTAGTCGAGGATCTGGCGGTGGACCGTGTGGGTGGCGCTGTCACGCAGGGTGCAGCCCTGGCCGCGTCGTACGGTCCCGCCCTGGTCGAGCGCGGCCCGCTCGACTTCGTCCAGGTCGGCGGCACGGAGGAAGTCGGCGACCTTGCCTGACATGTCGAGGGTGACCGGCAGCTCCGGGGCTGGGGTGCTCGGGTCGGCGACCGTGTACTGGGGCAGGAGGTCAGCGACGGCGGTGCGGATAGCGCCGCGGCTGACGTCGTGGTCGCGGGCGAGGGTGGCGATGGACCGGCCTTCCAGGTACGCGGTGTGCACGGCGTCGGTCTTGTCGGCCGCGCTGGCGGGGCGGCGCCCGCCCTTGTTGCCCTTGGCCTCGACGGCCCGCAGTCCGTCATAGGTCAGCTCGCGCTGGAGGTCGCCGGCGGCGAGGGTCTGCACCATGAACTTCACCGTGGACAGCAGTTCTCCGGAGCGCGGGCGGCGGGCGGTGAGGTCGATCGCGGAGAAGGGCCCGTCGTGGATGCGCAGGGCGAGACGGTCGCGGTGGAAGCATGGAGATGCCCTGCTTTCCTGCGCTGTTTCGTGTCCTGAGAACGACAGTCATCGCAGCTAGCGGGGCATCTCTTGGGCGGATCCAGGCTCAGTGAGCCATCACGGGCTCACCCTCGGACGGCTCCAGAGCCCGATTCGGGATCAGGAACGCGGCGATCACCGCACCGACCACGAAGAACCCGGAGCCCCACGCCAGGGTGGCCGTGTAGCCCTCGACCCCGGCCTGCGCCGCGGCCAGCGCGCTGGGCTTGTGCGAAGTCAGGTAGTCGGTCGCGGCCGACGAGGCAACGGTGGTCAGCAGGGCCGTACTGATCGAGCCGCCCACCTGCTGACCGGTGTTGATCAGCGCCGAGGCGACACCCGAGTCCTCGTGGTGCAGGCCTGAGGTCGCCCCCTGGAACGCGGTGGTCATCACCGCGCCGATGCCGAGACCCATCAGGATCATGCCGGGCATGATGTGGGCGGCGTAGGTGCTGTCCAACTCGATCTGGGTCAGCATGGCCATACCGACTGCGGCGACCAGGAAGCCGGCGGTGATCACGATCTTCGGGCCGACCCTGGGCAGCACCAGCACAGGCATGGTGGTCGACGAGGCGACGACGGCCGCGACCATCGGCAGGTACACCAGACCGGTCTTGATCGGCGAGTAGCCGAGGCTGGCCGCGAAGTAGTAGGTCAGGAACAGGAAGATCGAGAACATCCCCATGCCGATGACGAACACCGCCATGAACGAACCACCGCGGGTCCGGTCCAGCACGACGCGCAGCGGCAGCAGCGGATGCGCGACCCTGGTCTCCAGCCAGACGAACACCGCGAGCAGCACCGCGCCGGTGATCATGGAGCCGAGGGCGACCGGGTCGGTCCAGCTGGTGGACTCGACGTGCGCGAACCCGTAGACGACGGCGAACAGCGCGGCACTCACCACGAGGATGCCAGGAATGTCGAGTTTGGGCTTCTTGGTGATCGCGGGCTTGGCCAGCAGCAGCAAGGCACCGATCAGGGCGGGGACCGCGAAGACGACGTTCACGTACATCACCCAGCGCCACGACGCCCATTCGGTGAGCATGCCGCCGACCAGCAGCCCGACCGCGCCGCCCGCCCCGCCCAAGGCACTGAAGATACCGAAGGCCTTCGCCCTTTCGGACGGTTCGGTGAAGGTCACGCTGAGCAGGGAGAGTGCCGCGGGCGCGAGCAGTGCGGCGAAGAGACCCTGGGCCACACGTGCCGCGACGAGGATCTCGAAGCTGCCGGCCGAGCCGCCGACGACGGACGCGGCCCCGAAACCTGCCAGGCCGATCACGAAGAGGGTACGTCGGCCCAACAGGTCACCCAGTCGGCCGCCGAGCAGCAGCAGGCTGCCGAACGCCAGGGCGTACCCCGTGATGACCCACTGCCGGCTGCCGTCACTGAAGCCGAGGGCTTGCTGCGCCTCGGGCAGCGCGATGTTCACGACGGTCGCGTCGAGCATGACCATGAGCTGTGCCATGCCTATGACGACCAGCACCCACCAGCGCACGGCATGTGAGCCGCGAAGGCCCGCGTCTTTCTTTCCGGGGGCGGGCGCCCCGCGGTCGATGGTGGTACTCATTTTCTTCCCTTGCTTGGTGGGCATGACTGAACGCCGTCTGGAATCTGATTGGCTTCCTCGCCGGTGAAGGTGAGGGTGGTGGGTGGTGGATGGGGATTTCAGCCCTGGAGGACCGCGTCGGTGTCCGCGATGGCCAGCTTCTTGTTGATGTCGATGCCGGCCAGTGCGCCGGCCGCTGCGGAGGCCCCGACCTGGGCGACCGGATCGGTGACGTTGCCGGCCACCCACACGCCCGGCACCTCGGTGGCGCCGTCCGGGCCGGAGGCGAAAGCGCGGCCCACATTCGGCAGGTCCCGCACCGGCAGGCCCAGACCTTCCAGGCCCTGGGTTCGGGCCTGCATCTGCGGGACGACCGCGAGGACGCGGCGGGCCACGACCTGGCCGTCGGCCAGGCGCACCCCGGCGAGGGCACCGTCCTCGTCGTCGACGATCTCGGTGACCGGGGTGTCGATGACGCGGATGCCGCGGGCGGCGAAGCGGGCGCGGGTGTCCTCGTCCAGGTCGGTGCCGTGGGTGAAGTAGGTCAGGTCCTCAGTCAGCTGGCGGAACAACAACGCGGGGCCGATGGAGGCGGGGCCGGTGGCGAGGATGCCGATGGGCTCGTCGCGCACCTCCCAGCCGTGGCAGTACGGGCAGTGCACGACACTGTGTCCCCAGTGCTCGGCGAGCCCGGGCACCTCCGGCAGCACATCCTTCAGGCCGGTGGCCACCAGGACGCGGCGGGCGGTGATGCTGCGGCCGTCGGCCAGGGTGACGGTGAACCGAAGGTCCCCGTCCGCAGACGGGGCGGCAGGCTCGGCGGAGACCACCTTGCCGAACACGACGCGTCCGCCGTACTGGCGCACCTGCTCCCGGCCCCGCCGAAGGATCTCGGAGGGCGGGGTGCCGTCCAGGGCGATGAGGCCGTGCACGGCGTCCGCAGGTGCGTTGCGCGGGGAGCCGCTGTCGATCACGACGACCGAGCGGCGGGAGCGGGCGAGGATCAGTGCACCGTTCAGGCCCGCGGCGCCCCCGCCGATCACCACCGCGTCGACGGTCCCCTCGGCAAGTGCGTCGCTCGCATACGCAGGAGTCGTCACAGCTGTCGCCTCCTGCTTTTCCTTGTCAGTCATGGTTCGCTCAACCCTTCGAGTTCCGGGTGGTTTGCAGGGGGGGCAGCTGTTCGGGAAGCCCAGGAAATGGCGGGCGACCGTCTTGGGCTGTTGTGGAGGGCTGCGCAGAGGAGTTCAAAGGCATGGGTTGCCCTCGATCGCGCCAAGCGTGCACGCAGCCTGTCCGGTGAGCTCAGGACCGTTGTGTACTGAACAGTCAGAAACGTAGACGGTTCTGTACTGAGTTGTCAACTGCGGCAGGTCGACCCTCGCTCACTACGACGATGCCCGGAATGTCAAGTTTGGACTTCCGGGCGATCACGGGCTTGGCCAGCAGCAAGGCACCGACCAGGGCGGCGCCGTGAAGGCGGCGGTTACGTACATCACCCACCGCCACGACGCCCATTCGGTGAGCGTGCCGCCGGGCAGCAGCCCGGAAGGCTCGATGGTTCCGGGCCCGTAGATGCCGGCGAAGTCCTCGCGAGGCGAACAGCAGAAGACCGCAGTGCCACGCTCTGATCGAGACTCAGTGCGTTGCGGGAAAGGGGGTTCCTGTTCGACGAGCGGGGGCTTCTTCGTGTGCGGGGCGTGATCGCGACGGGGTAGGGGCAGGCAGGGGCGGCTTGTTGTGGATCGAGGAGGATGCGATGCCGTCGGTGCTGGGGTTGATGGAACGGCGTGAGGCGCGGGCGCGGCAGGAGTTGGACTCCTGGACGGAGGTCCTGGAGCAGGCTCAGGCGGAGGTACACGCCGCGCGGGAGCGGGTCGAGCCGGCCCGGGTGGGGCATGAGGAGCCCGTGTCAGTGCTGGCCGGGGAGAACATGGTGAGTTCGCCGGTTTCCGTGCCGTCCGGTGGTGACGCGGTTACCGCTGTGGGGTCGAGTGGCTCCGGCGCGGGGCATGGCGAGAGGCCGCCGGTGTGGCGGTCGGGCGGCCGAACGGGCGGTTCCTGACGGCTGCGGCGTGAGAGGCCCAGCCGAACGGCCGATGTCAGCCGGGAACACCTCGGCAAACAGTTCACACGACGGTCGGCGATACGCCGATGCCGCGGGCTCACAGAGCAGATGCGCCACCGTTCGCGCCGGGGCGGGACACGGCCCGCCGCACCGCCGGCGCGCTACCCACCCCGAACGGAGACGCCACCCTCATGAACGCTGACGCGGTCGCGGTCACCGCGACCGCGTCAGCGTGTTGCGGGCGACCCCCTCGTCGCCATGGCGTTCGCCGGGCAAGCGACATCGTCGATCGAACTCGGCACCGCCGTCCTGCAAACCTATCCGTGCCATCCGCTGCTGCAGGCCAACCGTGCGGCATCCGTGGTGAACGCGATGGGCCGGCCGATGTCTCTAACCAGGTCAGACAGCGAAACGGTGCTGGAGTGCCAAGGGTCAGGCCGTGATCAGCTCCGGTGGTACCGGCAGTGCCATGAGGCGGAGCAGTTCAGCGACTTTGGCGTCGAGTTGTGCTCCGACCTCGGCGATGCGGGGATCACCGAAGCTGGCGAATTTGCTCGACGGCTGGTCGATGCTGATCTGTACGCGGCCGGAGGCGGTCTCGTAGATCGCGGTGCGCAGCGGGGCGTACAGGATGCTGCCGGGGTCGTGGCGGAACATGGTTTCCGCGATGACGTTGTTTCCCATCATGTAAGTCACGGCGCGCAGCCGGTGTCCCGACAGTCGCATCACCGGCATCGGATCCAGCGTCCAGTAGATGGCGAACGAATGAGGCGTGTGTGTGGCGATGTAGGCCTGCAACGCCGCGAGGTCGCCTGCGCCGGCCACCTCGGCGAGTTCGGCAAAGTCGATGGCGGGTATCAGCGATTCGTAGCGCCGGCGGACGTCGTCAAAGGTGTCCTCGGCGTCGATGACAAGGCGGTTGACCACGTGGGAGACGGCCTGAGTCATGGCGCTTCCTCATGTCCTGACGGGGATGGGCGGAGGTGCCGGTCGTCTGGGGTCAGGCCGCGCCGAGCAGGATCCGCGCCATCTCGTCGGGGCGCTCCAGTGCCGAGAAGTGGCCGGTGCGGGGCACGGTGATGCGGTGGACGTCCGTCAGCGCGTTGGCCACGCGGTCTCGCTCGGCGGGCTTGGACCAGTCGTTCTCGCTGTAGACGAGGGTGACGGGCGCCGACACGCGCGGGTAGCGCTCGCGGGCCCGGTCGAATCCCTTGAGGCTGCGGAAGATCCCTCGGCCCACCTTGTCGTAGCCCTTGCGACGGCCGCTCCTCAGCAGCTCGGTGATGAAGTCCTCGGGCAGCTTGGTCTTGTCGACGTAGCCGCCCTGCAGGATGGCCCGGAAGATCGGCCGGGGCTCCTGGGTGGCGAAGAAGGGGCCCAGCACGGGCATCCGCACGCTGGAGATGATGAGGCGGGCGATCAAGTTTCCGCGTTCGCCTCCTTGGGGGTAGTCGTAGCTGTTGAAGGCCACGACCCGGCTGACCCGGTCCTTCAGGTCGACCGATGCCGACAGGGACAGGGCGCCCCCGAGCGATTCGCCCGACAGGGTGACGTCGTGCAGGTCCAGTCCGCGGACGAACTCGACAACCGCGGCCCGCAGCTGCGGCTCCTCGTACTGGGCGCCGGGGACGATGTCGGACCATCCCATCCCGGGCAGGTCCAGCGCGTAGATCGTGTAGTGGTCCCACAGCAGCGGGATCACGCGCTGGAAGTAGTCGAGCTGGCCGCGCACGGTGTGCATCAGCACGAGGGCGGGGCCGGTGCCCACCGTGTAGTAGCGCAGCCGCGAGCCATCGGCCCGGGTGAAGAACCGCACCCCGCCGCGGCCGTTGCTCCAGGTTCTCGCGTACGCCGCGTCGGGAGACTCGTTGCGTTCCATGGTTCTGCCCTTTCAGGTAAGGAGAATGCCTCAATACGGGCATTCTCCTTATTTCGCCGACCTGTGAAGTTGATCAAGTGCAAAGAGGTGCGGTCGCCCGAAGTGTCCTGTCTCAGCGGCCCGCGAGGGCCGTGTCGGTGATCCGGTGGGGCGTCGGCCGGTCGCACGTCTTGGCCATGTCCCGCAGACCGGCGCGGATGTTCTGCAAGAGACCCTGGTCGGCCAGGCTCAGCGCAGCGTGTCCGCCCAGTTCGCCGGCACGCGCCCCGCCGGTCCCGGGGAGGGCTGGTCGGCAGGGTGGGCGTCCGGCGGAGCCAGGGCCGGACCGGACTCGTACAGCTCGGATGTCTCGTAGTTCCAGAACCAGGCCTCACCCGGCTCGTAACTGCGGATCACCGGATGGCCGGTGTCCCGGAAGTGGCCGGAAGCGTGCTTGGCGGGTGAGTCGTCGCAGCAGCCGATGTGACCGCACTGGGCGCAGCGCCGCAGATGGAACCACCAGCCGCCGTTGGCGTCGCACTCGACGCAGCCGGTACCGCTGGGCGGGACGCTGGGGTCGATTCCGGTGTCCTTGGTCATGAGGGCTCCTGGGCCGGGTCAGGGACGGCATCGGGCTCGGTGTCGGGGTCGGTGGCGGTGAGGGGGAGCAGCACCTGGAATCGGGTGTCGCCGGGTACGGACTCGACTTTCAGGTCACCGTGGTGCTTGTTGACGACGATCCGCCAGGAGATGTCGAGCCCCAGCCCGGTGCCCTCACCCACCGGTTTGGTGGTGAAGAACGGGTCGAAGATCCGGTCGCGGATGTCGGCCGGCACTCCCGGGCCCGTGTCGCGGAACTCCACGAGCAGCCGGTCGTGTTCGAGGGCCGTCCGTACGGTCAATGTCCCTTCGCCGCCCGCGCTCTTGATGGCGAAGACGGCGTTGTCGATCAGGTTGGTCCACACCTGGTTCAGTTCGGCCGGGTAGGCCGGAATCCTCGGCACCGAAGGGTCGTACTCCTTCACGACCTCGATCTGGGGACCGATCTTGCCCGACAGCATCAGCAGCGTGCTGTCGAGGAGTTCGTGGACATCGGCGACCTGATAGGGGGCGCGGTCCAGCTGCGAGTACTGCTTGGCGGCGTCGACGAGGTGCGAGATACGGTTGGTGGATTCCTCGATCTCGGACATCAACAGCTCGGCCTCGACCGTGTAGGTGAGCCACTCGATGGCACTCGGCAAGATTTCCTGCTCGACGACGGCCGCCGCGATCTGCTCCAGCCAGTCGACGTCGAGACCGCCCTGCACGAAGGTCGGCGCGATCTGCCAGCCGTTTGGCACACCGTGGTCGTCCAGCCAGTCGGCGAGTTCGTCCTCCCGGTCGGACGCTTCGAGCGGGCTCAGTGCCGGCGCCTTGGAGACCCGCTCGGCCGTACGCTCCTGGAGGTCGACCAGGGTCTTCAGGGCATCGCCGTCGTAGGGGCCCGAGGCGATGGCGCCGAGCTTGTTGCGCATGTGCGCGACCCGGTCCCTGAGCGAGGAGGTGGCCCGGACGGCCGCCGCGGCCGGGTTGTTGAGCTCATGGGTGAGACCCGCGGACAACGAGCCCAGCGCCAGCAGCCGTTCGCGCTGCCCGACGGCCCGCTGAAAGGTCTGCGAACCGAGGACGAGCCCCTCCAGGAGATGGATCGCCATCGGAAACCACTCGTGCATGAAGTTCGCGAACGCTTCGGCGGGCAGCACGAAGAACCGCGTCGGCTCCGACACCCGCAGCGAGTTGATGTACCGCTGCGGTTTCCCGTCCCCGACGTAGGCCCGCAGGGCCCCCGCGTACACCCCTGGCTGGGACGTGCGGCTCACCTCGATGTCGTCGCTGCCCACCCGGCGCGACATGACGACCGTGCCCTCGATCATCACGTAGAAGTCGGTCGCCGGGTCACCTTCGGTGAACACCGGCCCGGGGTCGAACAGTTCGACCCGTCCCTCCCCGCACAGCCTGCCGAGCTGCTCGGCGCTGAGCTTCTCGAACAGGAACAGCGAACTGATCTCCGCCGCGTCGCACGGCATCACCTGCCCGTTCACGACTGCTCCCGATACCGGTGTACGAGCATCACGGCCATGGCTCCCTCTCCGACGGCGGACGCGACCCGCTTGGCGGACTCCGCGCGCGCGTCCCCGGCGACGAACACGCCGGGGATGTTGGTCTCCAGGTGGTACGGCGGCCGGTCCAGCTCCCAGTCCGCCGGTGGCCGCCCGTCGGCGGTCAGATCGGGCCCGGCGAGGATGAACCCGCGCTCATCCCGCAACACGGTGCCCTCCAGCCAGTCGGTCAGCGGAGCCGCACCGATGAACACGAACAGCCACTGCGCGTCCACGAGTTCGGTCTGCCCGCTCACCGTGTCGCGCAACGTCAGCTGTTCCAGCTGGTTGTCGCCGTGCGCGGCCTCGACGACCGTGTGGGCCCGCACCGAGATGTTCGGCGACTGGGCGATCTGCTGGATCAGGTAGTGCGACATCGACGCGGTGAGGTCCGCTCCGCGCACCAGCAGGGTGACCGACTTGGCGCCCCTGGACAGGTACATCGCCGCCTGTCCGGCCGAGTTGGCGCCGCCGACGATGTACACGTCGTGGCCCTGGCAGGCGGCGGCCTCGGTGAGCGCCGAGCCGTAGAACACCCCGCGGCCCGACAACTCGTCGGCACCCGGCGCCTCCAGCTGCCGGTACGACACACCGGTCGCCAGGATCACGCTGTGCGCCGAGATCTGCGACCCGTCCGCGAACCGTACGAGCCGTGCCGCCCCGCTGCTCTCCAGTCCCGTCACCTCACGGGCGGTGAGGATCTCGGCGCCGAACTTCGTGGCCTGGCGTCGCGCCCGGTCGGTGAGCTGGCCGCCGGACACCCCGTCCGGGAAGCCCAGGTAGTTCTCGATCCGCGAACTCTGCCCCGCCTGCCCGCCGGTCGCCGACCGCTCCACGAGCACCGTACGCAGCCCCTCCGAGGCCCCGTACACGGCCGCGCCCAGCCCGGCCGGTCCGCCGCCGATGACGACCAGGTCGTAGAAGTCGGCCGTGGGTGTGGTCGCCAGCCCCACGTGCGCGGCCAGTTCGGGCACCTCCGGCTCGACGAGCGCCGTACCGTCCGCCGTGATCACCACCGGCAGCCGCTGCCCGTCCTGCCCCGCGGCCATCAGCAGCCGCTGCCCCTCGGGCTCCTCCGTGGAGTACCAGCGGTAGGGCACCTGGTTGCGGGCCAGGAACTCCCGCACGTCCGACGAGCGCGCCGACCACCGGTGACCGACGACCTTGGTGCTCGGCACCGGCCGGAAGTCACTGCACCGCCACGCCTCCAGCAGGTCGTCGAGCACCGGGTAGAGCTTCTCCTCCGGCGGGTCCCACGGCTTGAGGAGGTAGTGGTCGAGGTCGACGACGTTGATCGCGTCGATGGCCGCATCCGAGTCCGCGTACGCGGTCAGCAGCACGCGCCGGGCACCCGGGTAGACGTCCATGGCCTGTTCGAGGAACTCGATGCCGTTCATCTGCGGCATCCGGTAGTCGGCCAGGATCACCGCGACCAGATCGCCACGCAGCTTCAGCTCCCGCAGCGCCTCCAGCGCGGACTCGCCGGACTCCGCACGCACGATCCTGTACGAACCGCCGTATCGCCGCCGCAGGTCACGGGCGACGGCCCGGGACACCCCGGGATCGTCGTCCACGGTCATGATGACGGTCCGCGCGGCCTCCAAGAGCGGTCGGACGAGAGGTGGGGATGCCGGCTTCGGTGTCTCTGGTTCGAACATGTGCGTCTCCTCGGGCGCCGCCCCGTACTTGAGGGGTCAGCCGGCCAGTCGGTTGAGCTTGCGGATCTGTCCGTCGAAGGCGCGCGAGGGCACGATCCGGCGCAGGAGGCTGACGCGTTTGGCCATCGAGCCGGCGGTGTACCGGAGCTTGGGCCTGGAATCGGTGGCGGCCGCGACGATCACCTTCGCGACGACGTCCGGGCCGTCGGCGTTGCGCACGGCCGTGGCCAGCACGTCTCGGGAGACCTCCCGCTGTGCGGCGTAGACCGGCAGGGGCGAGTCGGGGGCCATGCTGCTCGCCTCGAAACTCGTCTTTGTGTAGGCCGGCTCGACCAGCAGCACCCGGACGCCATGCTCGCGAAGCTCGTGGTCGACGGACTCGGAGTAGCCCTCGACCGCATGCTTGGTGGCGGCGTAGACGGCCATGAAGGGGGCGGGGATCAGACCGAGTACCGAGGAGACGTTGATCACGCGGCCACCGCCCTGGGTGCGCATGCGGGGCAACACTGCGTTGGTCATCCGCATCACGCCGAAGACGTTGATGTCGAAGACCTCCTTGGCCTGGCTGGTCGAACTCTCCTCGCCGGCTCCGACCGCGCCCACGCCTGCGTTGTTGACCAGGACGTCGATCCGGCCGAACCGATCGATCACCTCCCCGACCAGCGCGCGGACCGACTTGTCGTCGGCCACGTCGAGATCGAGGAACGTCACCCCGGCGAGCGGCTCGGCCTTCGCCGCGTTGCGGCTCGTGCCGACCACCGTGAAGCCGGCGCCCACGAGAGCGAGCGCCGCCGCCCGCCCGATCCCGGAGGAGGCGCCCGTCACGAGGGCCACTCGGTGAGCTGTCTGCATGGTGGTTCCTTGGGTTGTGGGCATGGCTTCGTCGGGCGCTGTCCGGTGAGTTCAGGACGGTTGTTTACTGAACAGTCCGGAACCTACGCAGTTCTGTACTGACTTGTCAATAAGGGTGGGTCGGCTTTACCGTCTTTGTATGGCCAGACCACGAAGCTTTGACCGCGACCACGTCCTGCATGCCGCTGAGCGGCAGTTCCGGACCTCGGGCTACAACGGCACGAGCGTCGACGACATCAGCGCCGCCACCGGCCTGGGCCGCGGCAGCCTCTACGGAGCGTTCGACGGCAAACACGGCGTGCTGCTGGAGGCGATGTCCGGCTACTTCGGTCGGCTGGCGCAGGGTCCGCGGAAGATGCTCGACGGACCGGACGAGGGCGCCCTGGAACGACTGCACGCATACCTGCTCCGCGCCGTCCACGGGGTGCCACTCGCCCCCGACGTAGCCCCCGCCTCCGACCGGGCGGGGGCGGCCTGCTTCGCCGCCAAGATGGCCCTGGAGATCGGCGCCTCCGACCCCGAGGTGAAACGCCTGGCCAAAGAGTGCTTCTCCGTGGTCCGGGCGGCGGTGGCCGAGTGCGTGCGAGCGGCGCAGCGCAACGGCGACCTCGACCCCGACGCGGACCCCGACGACCTCGCGTACCTGCTGCTGACCGTCATCCGCGGCAGCGATGTCGTGGGAGCGTACGGCCACAGCCCCGAGCGCCTGACCTCGATAGCGGAGAGCGCGTTCGCCCTGCTGCCTCGCCCGCACCACCACTGACAAGGGCACGGCGCCGTCCGCGCCGTAGCGACGGCGTCAGCCCGCGTCCCGTACGGGCTGCAGCAGGCCCATCGACTCCCAATACCGCAGGACGTGCGTGCGAGACCCAACCGTGCCGCGAGAGCGCCGATACTCATCGCCCTCGCGCCGTTGTCTCCGCTCGACTTCATGTTGACATCAAGTCGGAGCCTGGCGTCCATGTCCAAGAACCAGGAAGCTGTGGAAAAGCACCGAGACACCGAGGCCATGCTGGCCCTCCTCGACGCGATGGACCAGATGCCGAGCGCAAGCCTGCTGCGGGCCCGCTCCTACGAACTGTTGTCTCTTGTCCCGGGCTCGTCTGTCGTGGACATCGGCTGCGGTGCCGGGCGGGCCGTCGCCGAGCTGGCCGAGCGTGGCGTCCACGCGGTGGGCGTGGATCCCGATCCGTGGATTCTGGCCGCGGCCCGGGAACGGTGGCCGGGGGCCGAGTTCTGGGAGGCGGGGGCGGAGGATCTGCCGTTCGCCGACGGAAGCGTGCGCGGCTACCGTGCCGACAAGGTCTTCCAATTTCTTCAGGAGCCGTGGCGCGCGGTGGCGGAAGCGCGGCGCGTCCTCTGCCCGGGCGGCAGGATCGTCCTGGTCGGGCAGGACTGGGACGCCATCATGGTCGACTCTGATGACGCGGCGCTCACCCGCACGATCGTGCACGCCCGTGCCGACCTCCTGGGCACGCCCCGCGCCGGCCGCCAGTACCGCAACCTGCTCCTGGACGGCGGCTTCAACGACGTCACCGTCGAGGTGCACACGAGCGTGTTCACCGATCCTGCGATGCTGTCGTTGGCCACCATGCTCTCCGAGGGGGCCTGCACGAGCGGTGCGGTCGGCCGCGGCCAGGCCGATGAATGGGTCGCCGAACAGCGCCGACGCGCCGAGGCCGGCCGCTTCCTCATCGCCATTCCGTTCTTCGTGGCTGCCGCCTCCGCCTAGAGAGCAGATGGAGCACGGGCTGCGGGAATCCGCTTGACCGGGGAACGGTGACCACGCCTGTCAGGCACTCGTGGCCGATACGGGTTTCCTTGGCCGGCTGGGGGTGGCCCCCTTCCGTGCGAGACGCCTGGGCATGAGGGTGATGACGGCCCAGGTGTTCAGGGTCTCAGTACTGGATGAGCCGTTCTCAGTCCCGGGCATGGCGGCGTGCGTGCATCATCCACGCGACGACCTGTCGACGCCCCGGCGGCGGGGCAGCATGACGAAGCCAGAGGCGTCCTTGGGGCGGCTGACCGGCTTGACGGTCAGGTTGAAGTGCTGTTTCGCCCGGTCGACGAGCTTTCCGGTGGAAGCGGGCGAGGGCCGGGCCGAGCAGATGCCCGAGGAGAACGCGGTGCTCGTCACCGGCCCCGTCGAACAGCCGGTCAGCTCGACGAGTTCACGGCGGGCCTCCGCCTGGTCGTCGAGTACGACGGCGACGATCCCGATCCGCACGAGCAGTGGCGCGACCTGGCGTCCGCGCCGGTCGCCGACGACGAGTACCGCGTGGTCACTCCGGCCGACTGATCACCGTCGCCCGCGCAGTGAAGGACAAAGGCGTCCCCGTCCTCGAGATCGCGAAGAAGCTGACCATCAAGACCGATAAGAACGCCGGGCAGCACCCCTCGGCCGCCTCCGTCTGCCGCGCGCTCGCCGAAGCCGAGGAGACCGGCGCCCCGGCCGGGCCGGAGATCATCGCCCCGCGCCGACCGACCCGCGTGGACCTCATCGGTCCGGAAGCGGCGCCACCGACGCGGTGAACACGGTCGTTGAACAGACCGAGGACCAGGCGAACGACGTCGCGGCCGCGCTGCTCGCGCACACCCGACACCAAGGGGAGCACGCGTGATCCCCTTGGTGTCGCACCGTGCGAAGGGCCCCGGGGGCACTCGGAGCCGAACGCCCTGGCCAGATCGGCCCGTTCGGCCGCTGGCCCGATCCCCGCGAGGAGGAGGGCCACGACGAGTCCCACGAGGAAGAACCGGCTCCGAAAGTTACTCGGGGTTTATTTGTCACCTGGTTCGCCGCACGTCAACAGCGCCCCGTGTTCGCCCGCCCCGACGCCTGAGAGCCACCCCTCAGGCTGGGGACTCCGGTGTGGCGTCATGTTCTGCTCCGGAGCGCTCACTGGCTCGGGGCACCCACCAGTTCGCGCAGGCGAGTGTTGTTCTGCAGCACCCACCGCATGGTCCGCGGTGGGCGCCCGAGCAGGGTTTCCAGTTGGTCGGAGACTTCGTCGTACCGCCCGCTGGCGATCAGACTGGTCTGGATCCTCAGGTGCGCCGCCACGTGCCGGGCCGTACCCGGATCGCCCAGGTCCTTCTGCAGGGCGGTCTCGTCGAGGAAGGTATCTTGCCAGGCCTCCAATTCCTCAGGGATGTAGGCGACCTGGCGTCCCAGCACGGCTGCGTAGTCCTCAGCGAACCCGTACATGTCCTTCAGCTCCGGGCCGGTGAGCGTGTAGGACTTCGAGATGTGCGGTGCGGGGTCGACCAGCGTCTTCACGCACACCTCTGCCACGTCGTGCACGGCGATGGGCGCGAGCCGCTGGTTGCCGAAGGGCAGGCGCAGTTCACCGTTGCTCAGCGGGCCCGCCAGCATCCAGGTCAGATGGGGGTTCTCGGCGAACAGGGTCGCACGCACGTTGACGGTCGGGAGGCCGGACCACTCCAGCACCCGCTCGCAGACCCAGTGCGCCCGCTGCTGCGGTGAAAAGTCCGTGACCAGTCCGCCGAGCCATGAACGCCGCTCCTCATCCGGTGCGGTCATCTTCTCGAACGTCATGTACGACTGCTCTTGGTTGGACATGTGCACGAAGGCCTCGATGTCGCCCTGCGCTCGCGCCGCCGTGGCCATCAAGGTGAGGGCATCGACGTAGTACGGCTGCGGGGTCATGCTGAAGTAGATGCGCTTGACACCCTTCAGCGCGGCGGCCACGTCCGCGAGTTTGAACAGGTCACCGACGAAGACCTCGGCCCCGGCCTCGCGCAGCGACTGCGCGCGTTCGTCGTCCCGTCGCACGAACGCGCGCACCGGGTGGCCCTGTTCGAGCAGCATGTCGATCATCACCCTGCTCACGCCACCGACATGACCGCCGGCGCCGGTGATCAGAATGGGATTGCGCTCCGACATTGTTGTGTCCTCCATCTGGTTGGGGTGGGTCGGCCGTTCAGGAAGCCGAAGATGTGAAGTCGTCCCAGACGGGCGAGGAAGTCGAGGAGTGTGGCATTGACCTCGGCGCGACGCTCCTGCTGCCTGCTCGCTGGGCATGACTGAAAGCCGTCTGGAATCTGATGGGTTTCCTCGCCGGTGAAGGTGAGGCGAGTGGGTGGCGGGCTGGGATCTCAGGGCTTCGAGATCATCGTGTGGCCGCTTTGGGGCTTGCCTCGGCGGTCTTCTGGAGGGCCGCGTCGGTGTCCGCGATGGCCAGCGTCTTGTTGATGTCGGCGCCGGCCAGTGCGCCGCCCGCTGCGGAGGCCCCGACCTGGGCGGGCGGAGGAGGGTCAGCTGTTCAGGAAGCCGAGGATGTGGTCGGCGACCGTCGTGGGCTGTTCGACGTGCGGGAAGTGCCCCGCGCCGGGTATGACGATGCGTTCGAGGCCGTTCGTGAACAGGTCGTCCATGCCGTCGCTCAACTCCACGGAAAAGCAGTTGTCGTCGGCACCGTGGAGGTAGAGCGACGGGACGGTGATGGCGCCGAAGGCCCGGGCTTGCAGGGATTGGGCCGCCTCGTCCGCGGGGGGCGTGAACAACTGGCGGTAGTAGCCCAGGATCTCGGTCAGGACTCCTGGAGCACCCAGGGTTTCCTTGAGCGCGGCACGCTCCGCGTCCGGCAGCTCGTAGCCGGGTGACCATTCCCGCCAGAGCCGGTCGATGAAGGCGAAGTCGTCGTGCGCGACGGCCGCCTCCGCCAGGGCTGTCTGGAAGAAGAACATGTACCAGCTGCGTCGCTGCTGGTCACCGTCGGTAACCAACGCGTTCAGCAGTTGACGGCCATGGGGAGCCGCCACGGTGACAAGCTTGCGGACACGCCTCGCGTCGAGGCTCGCAGCCCCGTACGCCGCCGCGGCTCCGAAGTCGTGGCCGATGAGATCCGCCTGCTCGCGCCCGAGCGCTTCGATCAGGGTCAGGACGTCCTGGCCGGTCGAGGCGATGCGGTAGGAGCCGTCGGGGGCCGCGCCGCCGGGCCAGTATCCGCGCTGTGCGGGCGCGACCGCCCAGTACCCTTCCTGCGCAAGGCGGTCGAGGACCCCTGCCCAGCTGGCGGCATGGTCGGGAAACCCGTGGAGGCACACAACGAGCGGCCCGCTGCCGGCCTCAAGGATCGGCACCTCCAGTCCACCTGCCTGAACCGTCCGATGCCGGACGCGGTCGGTCGTCTGGGACCCCCTGGCCGGGGAGTCCTCGCCAAAGGGCGGTCGCTGGGTCATCTGTGTCATGAGTTCAACCCCCAAGCCGCCTTCGCGGCGTCGCGGTCCGGCAAGCCCGGACCAAGTAGCACGTAAGCGGCGTAGGTGATCGCGTACGCGCTGAGCACCCAGCTCAGGTTCGACAGCGAGGCCTCGCGGACACCGCGGCCGACGGAGGACAGCCCGACGTTCGTGAGGTACAGATCCAGTACGGCGATGCAACTCGCCGTCGCCAGGATGGCGAGGATCAGACCGGGCCTTGCCGATCTGGAAGGCGTCGCAACGCCGAGCGGCGCGGAGGAGTTCAAAGACATGGGTTGCCCTCCATCGCGCCAGGCGTGCACGCAGCCGGTCCGGTGAGCTCAGCACGATTGTTTACTGAACAGTCCGAAACCTAGATAGTTCTGTACTGGGTTGTCAAATACGGTGGGTCGGCTTTACCTTCGGCGCATGGCCAGACCACGCAGCTTCGACCGCGACCACGTCCTGCATGCCGCCGAGCGGCAGTTCCGCACCTCGGGCTACAACGGCACGAGCGTCGACGACATCAGCGCCGCCACCGGCCTGGGCCGCGGCAGCCTCCCGCCGGAACCATGCCGGACGGCGAACCGGTCCACCAGCACGCCGGCCGAGGGCTCGACCACGGGGCCTGGGTGCCGCTGATGGTCATGTACCCGCTGGCCGACATCCCCGTACTACAGCTCAGCATGCCCACCCAGGATCCCGACCGGCTCCTCGACGTCGGCGCGCGGCTGAGGCCGTTGACCGACGAGGGCGTGCTGGTGATCGGCTCCGGCTTTATGACGCACGGGCTGCCGTTCATCACCCGTGCGATACTCGAAAGCCAAGTCCCGGGCTAGTCCGCCGACTTCGACGCCTGGGCTGCCGACGCCCTCGCGCGCGGCGCTGTGGACGAACTCGCCGCGTTCCGGACGAGGGCGCCCGGTACGCCGTACGCCCATCCGACCGTCGGCCACTACATCCCGCTGTTCATCACCCTGGGCGCCACCGCCGCGCACCCCGACCGGTCGGTGCGGACCACCGTCGAGGGGTACACGGTCGGCTTCTCCAGGCGCTCGTTCCAGACCGCCGTGTGACACCGACAGCCTTGTGACGACAACACCGAATCAGATCGCCTTCATTGGGGAAACGAACATGACCGAAGCCGCAGACCGGATCATCGAGGCCCTGCGCAGCGGGCACGACCACCTCGCCGCTGTGGTGCACAGACTCACCGCAGCCGATCTCACCCGCCCGTCCGGCGCGTCAGAGTGGGACGTCTCCCAGGTGCTCAGCCATCTGGGCAGCGGCGCCGAAATAGGCCTGGCCGTACTGGAGGGCGCGACGGGCGGTACGGGTGCCCCCGACGGCGACTTCAACAAGTCGGTGTGGGCCCGCTGGGACGCGATGCCCCCGGCCGAGCGCGCCGAAGGCTTCGTCACCGCCAACCAGGCGCTGGTCGAACGCTACGAGGGCCTCGACGCGGGGGCCCGCAGCGACCTCCGGATCGACCTCGGCTTTCTGCCCGCGCCAGTGGACGTCGCGACCGCGGCGGGGCTCCGGCTCAGTGAGTTCACCCACCACTCGTGGGACGTCGAGGCGGCCTTCGACCCGTCGACGACCCTGGCGTCCGCCGCGACCGGGCCGCTCCTCGACCAGGCCGGCATGATGCTGGGCTTCATCGGCAAGGCGGACGCCCTGGAGAACCGCCCCGTCGCCGTCGCGGTGCACACCACCGCACCCGAGCGCACTTTCGGTCTCTCGGTCGGCGAGACGGTCGCACTCACCGGCGAACCCGAGAACGCCGACGCCGTGCTGACGGCCCCCGCCGAGTGGTGGCTGCGACTCGTCACCGGCCGGCACGCCCCCGCCCACACCCCGCCCTCCGTGACACTCACCGGCGACACCGTCACCCTCGACGACCTGCGCAGGGTCTTCCCCGGGTTCTGAGCCCGGCGGCGCGGCAACGGGCACGGAAACACGCCCTGGCCTGCGCGTTTCACTTGGGGTCGTGTCCGGATCATTGGCGACAACGAGAAAGTGCCTTCCGACCTGGGACGATAGGGCTTGTCCAAGGCTTCTGTCGTCTCGCGGGGAAGGCACTTTCTGCGTGCTCACTGCCGGATCACGTTCCCGACTTGTCGTCTCGGCCGACGGTCGCGGGGTGGTCAGCCATGCCGGATCCCGTCTGCTGGCCGAATCCAGCCGAAGTCACCGGGCTGACCAGCGCCGTCACCTGCGCGTTGCGTCGGCTGCGGCCGCACGGCACGGGGCACGCCCCCGGCCGGGTGGCGGTCGACCTGGCCGTGATGCTCGCCGACGCCGACGAGACCAGCACTGACCTCGCTGTCCTGGGTGACCAGCGCGAGGTGTTCGGCCCGGTCGCCTCCACACCCACCGCCTGACGTCTTCTCGCCGACATCGGCCCTCCAGCACTGGCCGCCCTGCAAGAAGCCCAGGCCACCGCCGGTGCGGCACCCGTAGCCAGACCACGGTAGTCGCCACCCTCGACGCAGACCGGACCAGGCTCGTCGACCGCGGCTGCTACGACGCGTGGAGCGAGCAGCTCGGGTGAACCCCGATGTACCGGAAAACAGCCTGTTCTCCGGTACATGACCCTCCCTGCCAGCCCCGCGGCCTGCGTCCGAGCATTCGTTCGATGAAGGTGCGGGACCGGACGACCTCGTTCTCCCGCTCGTGTCCGAGGAACTCCACTCACGCCGCAGCGGCGGCGATATCCAGGCTTTTCATCCGCGCCCTGTTGGCCATCACCTTGGCGAGCAGCCGGCCGGCGATCGGCAGCCGGGCGACGCGGATCATCATGGACCGAAGCAGCAACTCGGCGCGGTTGCCCGGGGTGAGGAAGGCGCGCATGCTCACAGCGTTGCCGAGGTGGTGGGCGACGAACGGGCGCAGGTGGTCCTCCCAGTCCTGCAGCGCTCGTGGCACGTCGTGGGGGTGGCGTTCCAGCATGGTGCCGAGCAGGTCCGCCCCGGCCAGGCCGGTGGATGCCCCCATGGCGGAGTAAACGGTCAGGCACCACGCGGCGTCGCCGACGAGCACGACTCGGCCGCGGTGCCAGTGGTCGAGGTGCACCTGCTCGGCGGAGTCGAACAGGTGGTCCGGGGCCTTCTCGAACTGGTCGAGCAGCCAACCGAGCGTGGAGCCGGTGGGCTCGGGGCCGTAGGCGGCGCGCAGCGAGTCGATGGCCGGCCGGGTGAACTCGGCGTCCACGTCGTCGGTGCGGTAGGAGAACAGCACCGTCGGCAGACGGTCGGCGAAGGGGAACACCCATACCGATCGGCCCGCTTCGGCCATGGTCAGCCCGTCCTGTGGGAGGTAGCCGGGTATCGGCTCGGGCAGGCTGCACACGGCGACCATGTAGTTCAGCCGACGGGTCGGGCTCTGCTCGGGCTCGAACGCAAGCCGGCGCACCGTCGAGCGCAGTCCGTCTGCCCCGACCACCAGGTCGAACCGTTCGACGGTCGTCGTCTCCGTCGTCAGGTCGCGGATCTCGACGTCCACCCCGTCGAGGTCCTGGTCTAGCCCGATCGGCACGTTCGAGTACCGGATCTCGACCTCGTCGGGCAGGGCGGTGAAGGCCGCTTCTTCGACGTCGCCCCGCACCACCAGTCGAGACCCGGGGAACACATCGGCGTAGCTCACACCGAGGCGGCGCCGGCCCGTGCGGGCGACGTCGTAGTTCACGCCATCCGGAGCGAGGCGATCCGGCATCGCATCGGCGAAGCCCAGCCGTTCGGCGGCGGCGAGCCCGGTCCCGAACACGGCGATGAAGTATCCGCCGCGGCGCCGCTCGGGGGCCTTCTCCAGCACCACCACGTCCCAGCCCGCGCGATGCAGTCGCAGCGCGGAGGCGGCCCCGCTGATCCCGAGGCCGACCACCAGGGCCCGCGGTCGCGATGTCGTGTTCTTGTCCATGGGATTGCGCTCCGACATGGTCGTGTTCTCCATCTGGTGGGGGGCGGTGGGGGCGGCCGTTCAGGAAGCCGAGGATGTGGAGTCGTCGTGGCGGGCGAGGGCGTCGAGGAGTGGGGCGTTGCCTCGGCGGGACGCTCCTGCTGCTTGCTTGCTGGGCATGGCTGAAACCGGGTGGAAACTGATCGGTTTTCAGGCAGGAAACAGGTCGGCTTCCTCGCCGACGAAGGTGAGGCGAGCGGTGACGGGCCGAGATCTCAGGTCTTCAAGATCACCCTGCGGCCCCTCGTGGGCTTGCCCCGGTGATCCCCTGGAGGGCCGCGTCGGATGTCCGCGGCGGCCGGCATCCTGTTGATGTCGGCGCCGGCCGCTGCGGAGGCCCCGACCTGGACGACCAGATCGGCGGCGTTGCCGGCCACCCACACCGCGGAGCCGGCCGTTCGGCCTTCAGGTGCGCGCGGACGTCTGCAGGAACAGCTCAAGGAGTGCCAGCAGCGTCTCGGGAGCGTCCTCGGTCGGGAAGTGGCCGGCGCCCGGAATCTCAACCACAGGTGCGTCGGGGTAGCTGAGCCTGAACGACGGGATGACGTACTCGGGTAGCAGCGCCGTGTCCCGCATCCCGACCGCCAGCATCGCCGGCACGGCGCGCAGCGCGGCGACGGCCTCCATGGGCGGTGGTCCGGGCGGGGGGCCCTGTGGGCCTTCCAGGACCTGCCGGGGGAAAGCGATGACACCGCGGCACTCCGCCGGGGTCGGGAAGGGGCTGGAGTAGGCGCGGATCCAGGTCGGCGTGGCGATCTCGGGCCGGGCGACATGCTGCAGGTCGATCATCAGGTGGGCGATGGTGTGACCCGCGTTGCCCAGGATCTGCTCGAACGAACCGTCCGAGAGCGCCGAGTGGGCCCACTGGAACCATCGGCTCTCGACGCCGTTGGCCTTCATGAGAGGGGCGATGTCGTCTGCGAGCGGCAGCACGGTGTTCGTGGCGAAGATCCGGGAGATCCGGTCGGGGTGACGCAGCGCGAACCCGGTGCCGATGGGGCCACCCCAGTCACGGAGCACCAGGGTGATGTCCGTGAGGTCGAGCGTGTCGACGAGCAACGATTCGAGATTCAGGATGTGTTCGCTCGCGTCGTACATGCGATCCTGCGGTGTCTCACTCTTGCCGAAGCCCATGTGGTCGGGAACGACCACGCGATGGTGACGCGACAGCGGCCCGATCAGGTGGCGCCACTCGTAGCCCCACGTGGGCTCGCCATGCAGCATGACGATCGTCTGATCGGGCCGTGATGGGCGCTCGTCGACATAGTGCTGACGGAAGCCGGCAGCCTCGTTGAAGCGGGCGGGATACGGCCACGTGCCGTCGAACGTCTCGTCAGCAGCAATCACGGGATATCGCGCCTTCCGGTGCGGTGTTGTCCGTACCGACCGCGGTCATGAGGTCCTCCGAAGTATTGGTTCTGAAGCAGCCTTCACCGGCTGGCTCGTTCTTGCGCCGAGCCGCGTCCCACGCCCCGAACGTCATGAGTTCAACCTCCAAGCCGCCTTCGCGGCGTCACGGTCCCGCGCGCCCGGACCAAGCCGGTCCGGTGAGCTCAGCACGGTTGTTTACTGAACAGTCCGAAATCTAGATAGTTCTGTACTAGGTTGTCAAATACGATGGATCGGCTTTACCTTCGGCGCATGGCCAGACCACGAAACTTCGACCGCGACCACGTCCTGCATGCCGCCGAGCGGCAGTTCCGCACCTCGGGCTACAACGGCACGAGCGTCGACGACATCAGCGCCGCCACCGGCCTGGGCCGCGGCAGCCTCTACGCCGCGTTCGACGGCAAGCACGGCGTGCTGCTGGAGGCGATGTCCGGCTACTTCGGTCGGCTGGCGCAGGGTCCGCGGAAGATGCTCGACGGACCGGACGAGGGGGCCCTGGAGCGACTGCACGCGTACCTGCTCCGCGCCGTCCACGGGGTGCCACTCGCCGCCGACGTACCCGCCTCCGACCGGGCGGGGGCGGCCTGCTTCGCCGCCAAGATGGCCCTGGAGATCGGCGCCTCCGACCCCGAGGTGAAACGCCTGGCCAACGACTGCTTCTCCGTGGTCGCCACAGCGGTGGCCGAGTGCGTGCGAGCGGCGCAGCGCAACGGCGACATCGACCCCGACGCGGACCCCGACAACCTCGCGTACCTGCTGCTGACCGTCATCCGCGGCAGCGAGGTCGTAGGCGCCAACGGCCACAGCCCCGACCGCCTGACCTCGATAGCGGAGAGCGCGTTCGCCCTGCTGCCCCGCCCACGCCACACCTGAGAAGGACACGGCCGACCTCGTTGCACAGGCATCTGTGAGCGGTCGGCCCACTTCGACGCCGCTGAGGGTTTGCGCGCCGCCGAGCGGTTGCCTGGGCAGGCGAAGAACTGCGCTCAATTCCAGCAGCGTCACCCGGCGCTCGCGGCACAAAACAACTAGCCACTCACTAGCCACCCCAACCGCCACGGTCCCCGCGATGCCAGTAGGCGCCCCGGGCACGCCCGGCTGCCTTACGCCTCCACCCACTCCCTGGCCTCCGAGGACGATTGCGCCTTGCCCCCGTGGAGAGCACCGCCCCCACGTTCAGCGACCCGCCTTCAAAGACCGACGGGTGCCAGCGCATCCACCATCCGCCCGGGACCCCTGTCGCCGCGGACACGGTCCTGCCGGGCCGCCTCGTCGCACCGCGCCCCGGTCACCGGGGGCCGGACATCCGCAGAAACGCCTCGAAAACGCAGCCCCGTCAGGTCCGCAACCTCCGTTTGAGGCACTCACTCTCATTTTCGCGTGCCACGTTCACGGGCGGCCGCCATCGCCGGGCGCTCTGTCCGCCTCCCCCGCCATCAAACCCGGGCAGGGGTAATACGGGGATGCCGGCCTCGTGTCACGGTATGCCTCCTTGCCGACTATCCCTGTGCCTGCCGCGGCGCCCCAGACGGGCAGAACCCGCTCACCACGAGGTACTGCGGAGGACTTGACGGCACCACAACCGACACCCATCCCTGTGCTGCTGAGCCCTGCCATTTCCCCCGCCTTGCAGGCAAGGGCGCCCCTCAGAATCGTCGCCATCCGTACCAGCCTTCCTTGCACAGCCCTATCTCCGTCGTCCGCCACCTACTGCCCGCCAACGGGGCGTCCCCTGGCCCCAGGCCATGACTTACGGCGCCCCTCTCGGTTCCGTCGCCGCCTCGGACGCTCTGCCCCCTCCGTTCAACCCAGGACTACACGTGTGGTTCAGCACAGAACCTCTGCGCCGCCAGCGGGTCCTGCCCTGAAGCGCCCATACCTGTTCCCGGACGCCAATCCTCCGTACCCAGGACTCCTGATCAGCTACCCATTGCCAAGACAAGCGCAGAGGCCCCTATCCGACGCCCCTATCGCCTGACAGAGCAATTGCCCCCGGGCGGCGCTCAAGGCACAAGCCCCCACGACAGGGCTACCTCTCCATGCTCAACGGAACGAACAGGGGTTACCGGCTCAAGGAAGAGAGAACCATGAAGCAAAACATCACCCCCCCCTTCCAGAAATTACCTCCGCACCACAGGGCAGGGAATACAAGCCCGATTGAACAGCCCTTCCTTTCAAGCGAGACAGCGAAACGTTCCTCCACCCCAGACAGGCCCTGGATAACAAAACGGGAATTTTCGATACCGTTCGGCCAGGTAACCCGACAGGTAATTGACCTTGTCGCCACTTCGAGTGAAGCAACCCTTGCGAGAGGGGTAACTTGTGCACTCTCATAGGTAGGGTTCTGCAATGATCGAAACCCTTCCATGAGAAGAAGTAGCCGGTAATCCCGATAAGTACATCCAACTCTTGGAGGAGAAGGAGGTCGAACTGCAGCGCGATACGTTCAAGGTCCGCCAGGAGCTTCGCCTCGTGCGTCAGGTGAAGAAGCAGATGCAGATCGCAGACGAGTGGCGGACATCGGGCATCCCTGAACAGCGACACTCCGACACAGACATCGACGACGCCGAGCCGACGACAGCAGCCGGCGGCCTTCAGACAGCGCCCCGCAAGACCCGGATCCTGCGACTCATGGCCCAAGACCCACTGCGACAGTGGAAAGCACTGGAAGTAGCCAACGCACTCAACGAAGCCGACAAGATCAAGAGCGTTCGCGTGGCAGCCGATGAACTGGCAAGAGCCGGATCTCTGATCAAGCTGCCGAATGCCTTCTACCAGTACGCACCACCCCAGCAGCCTTAAACAAAAGAAGGCCGCCACCAAGGAGTCCAGTCCAAGGTGACGGCCAACGGCGACGAACCCACCTAGAACCTTCCACAGTGCCGGATCAGTTCGTCACGTTGCATTTTACGAGCGGTCGAAGGCCGCCGGTAGCGCACGACGAAATATGGTCCCGCCCTTCGCCCGAAGGGATGACCGCCCGCATGTTCGGTTTCGAACAGCCATTCCGTGCCCCATGTCCGTATACCGGCGGCTCCCCGCAGCGGCCCGCTTCACACTTCCCGGCCGGGCCAGAGATCGCAGTCCAGCGCCTTTTCGAGATTGGCAATGGTCAGCAGGTCGGGCCACGCCTCACCGGCGAGCGCCTTGGCGATCGTGAAGCGGGCCACGCCACTCTCGCGCGACAGTTGAGCGACGGACCAGCCCCGCCCGTCGAGCGCAGCCCTGAGCCGGACAGCCATGGCCTGGGCGACCCGCGCCCCGTGGTGCTCCTCCATGACGGCCTCAGGCCACGCGCCGCTGGCGCAGTACGCGCGCGGCGGCAGTCGGCGGGCATCTCCTTGGGGCATGAGGTGAAGTCTGCCCCATCCGGTCCTCCCCGGTCGCGCGCGGCTGCTGCCACAGCTACATGTTATTCGAATAACACCCCTCCGGCTGGGGTGTTGGTTTGGCGACATGTGATGAGTCAGCGGATTGATTCCTACGGCCCGTCCGGCTCCCCCGCGGGGTGGAGCCGCGTCGGCGACGAAGTGCGCCGTGTCGTCCGCCTCGCCGACCCCCTGCTGCCCTACCAAGCACGTGAACTGCTTTCTGCACTGGCCCAGTTGGCGCTCTTCTGCAACGGCGAGGGACTTCCCGGAACAGCCGAGGTGTGGCTTTCCCGAGAGGTGATCGAGCGGTTCATCGCGGTCGGCTGCCCCACGCTGAAGGACAGCACCCGCGGCAACTACCGGACCAGGCTCCTGCGGCTCAGCGAAATCGTGCTGGGCGGCAAATGCCGGACCGGGAAGCCCGCCAAGCTGTCAGCCTCGGTTCCCAACAGCCCCTACACCCGAACCGAGCTCGCGGACCTGTGGGGCTGGGTAGGTGGACTGCCCACCGACGAGCTTCGCTGGGGCTGCAAGACGCTCATGGCACTCGGGCTCGGTGTCGGCCTCGACTCACCGGAGATCATCCGGGTCCGCGCCCATGACATCCACCGGTCATCAGGAGGTGGCGGCCCGGTCGTTGTGGTCACTCGCGGATCCCGGAAACGGGAGATCCTGTGCCACCGTCCCTGGGAAGGAGTTCTGGCCGCCGCTGCTGACCGTCTCGACAACACGGGCGCCGCGCAGTACCTGTTCCGCCCCAACTCCTACAGCCGCGGCACCAACACCGTCACGAACTTCCTGGCCCGCGCCCAGCCGAGCCCGAACGTCCCGCGCCTGGTCATGGGCCGCCTCAGATCCACGTGGTTGGTGGAGCTCTTCGAAGAGCGGCTTCCCATCACCGTCATCGTCGCGGCGGCCGGCGTCGACACCCTCCACGGCCTCTCCCGCATCCTGCCGTTTCTGAGCGCCGTCCCAGCCGAAGAAGCCGCCCGCCTGTTGCGGGGCAGCCAATGACCACGCCCCGCAGCCTGTCCAGTGATCGCCACGAGCGCCTCCTGGCGATGCGCGCCAAGCGCAGATTCATCGACGACGCCGACGCCGAGGCCGCGATCGAGGAAGTCGACAACAGCCAACTCGTCCCTCTGCTGGAGGAGTTCGTCCACCTCCCACGCGGCCGACACCGCACCCTGCACCTCCGAAGCCTCCTGGTCGGCCTCCACCTCTGCACCCAGGACACCGGCGGGAAGATTGTCCTGGAACGAGTCACGGACATCCTGTACTTCCGCGTCAACCCGCAGCTGCGCGCCCGTCTCGACATAGCCGAGTACGAGGACCACGACCAGGGATTCGAGGCGGCCTACGCCGTGGTCCGGCGCATCTTCCACGCCATGAAGGACGCGATGAACCCGTCCCCGCTGCCGCCCAACGGGCACCTCTCACGCACGGAGGCGAGCACGCTGACGGCGGCAGCCGACGTGGACGAACTGGCGGAGCGGGAACGGCGGCTGGCGCTGTTCACCGAGTTCGTGCTGGACGCCTCCGTACGCCCCCTCCACGACCTGCTGACCGAACTGGCAGAGGTCTCCCTGGGCATCGACGCCACCCCTGTCCGCACGTTCTCCCGAGGCCGCCGCACGAACGGACCCGAGCTCGCCACTGACCCGGACGCCGGCTGGTACGTACGCGACGGCGACCACCGGGACCCCGACGCAGCGGTCGCCGACTCCATGCGCCCGCCTCCGCCGCCCGCCAGGAAAGGCAAAAACCCGACCTCCAAGCGCAGGAAGAAGACCTCGCTCAAGAAGAAGTACCTCTACGGCTACGACGCCCACCTCGTCGTGGCCCGGGACACCGAGCACGACGCCGTACTCCTCGACGACGGCACCCCGAACCCCGACGTCCTCCCGGCCCTCGTCCTCGGTGTCGCCCTCGACAAGCCCGGGCAACGCCCGGCCTACAACGGCATGAAGGTCCTCAACCGACTCCAGAAACGGGGATACAAGCCCGGCTACCTTGCCGGTGACCGCGCCTACAACAACTCTGAGCCCGCGGAATGGCAGATCCCCGTCCGAGCCATGGGCTACAAGCCCGTCTACGACTACCGGGCGGACCAGCTCGGCAAGCAGGACGGAACGCAGGGCGCGATCCTGGTTGAGGGCCGCTGGTACTGCCCGTCCATGCCGGAGCCCCTCGTCAACGCCACCGTAGACCTGCACGCCGAGCGCATCCACCGGGAGACGTGGGTCCGGCTTATCGCCGCCCGCCGCGGGTACCGCCTCATGCCGAAGCAGAATGCCGACGCCGACGGCTACCAGCGGATGATGTGCCCCGCCGAAGCGGGCAAAGCCCAGTGCCCCCTCAAGCCCCACACCATGGGCCGCGGCATCCACCTCCCCCTCATCGACCCGGAACCCAGCCCAGCGGGCCCGGTCAAGATCTGCCGCCAGAACACCATCACCGTCAGCCCGGAAGCCGGCGCCAAGCAGTGGCAAGCCCTGGAGTACGGCGGCCCGGAATGGCAGAAGATCTACTTCCGGCTCCGCAACAGCGTCGAGGGCTACAACGGCTACGCCAAGAACCCACTCGCCGAAGGCATCGAAGCCGCCGGCTCCCGACGCATCCGCGGCATCGCAGCCCAGACGATCCTCCTGGCCTTCCAACTCGCCCACGCCAACCGCCGCAAGATCAAGAAATGGCTGGAGACGCTCGCGCTCGGCGGCGAACGCCCCCGGCGCCGCACCCACCACAGGCGGAAGACCAAGGAACCCGGGACCTGGACACCTACCGGCCATCTGTCGTCGGCCGCATGAACCGGCCGAGGTCACCACAGCACCACCCGGAGAACGACCAGCAGCTCAAATAGCAGGGCCCCGACCGTGAGATACCTCACCGCCGGGGCCCTGCCACGTCCCTGTCCGGGCCAGATCCGGCCCGACAACGAGGAACGGGCCCCCACCGGTGACTTTCGTCACTGGTGAAGACCCGTTCCGTCGGTTCTTCTCTGTGCGCGAGGGGGGAGTTGAACCCCCACGCCCTTGCGGGCACTGGAACCTGAATCCAGCGCGTCTGCCTATTCCGCCACCCGCGCATTGGGTGTGTCTTCCGGCTTCAGCCCCTTGTTTTCCTTGGGACGGCCCCTTCCGACATCGAGAACATTAGCACGTGGGACAGGGTGGGTTCACATCCCTTCTCCGGGGGCAGCGCTCACCTGACGGCCACGTACCGAGCAGTCGGCCATCACGTATCAACCTCGTACCGGTCGTGGCCATCTGTCCAGGAGACGGATCGGGTCCACAGTCAGGTGCGGGACACTGGTCGTGGCCCACCTCTACGATCCATGGCAGAAGGAGCGCCGATCCCGGACGATCCCGGACGGGAGAAGCACCCCGAGGAGTTCGAAGGGGGGCCGCTGGGGGAACCGGCTGATTGCCGGGCGCGTAGATACGATCAGTGAGCGGTAACGGCAACGGCAGGCAGTACGGGCAAGGCGACAGAGGAGGTGCCCTGTGGGAGTCCTGAAGAAGTTCGAGCAGCGTCTCGAAGGTCTGGTCAACGGCACCTTCGCCAAGGTGTTCAAGTCCGAGGTCCAGCCCGTGGAGATCGCCGGCGCGCTGCAGCGCGAGTGCGACAACAACGCGACCATCTGGAACCGGGACCGGACCGTCGTACCCAATGACTTCATCGTGGAGCTGAGCGCGCCCGACTTCGAGCGGCTCAGCCCCTACTCCGGACAGCTCGGCGACGAGCTCGCCGGGATGGTCCGCGACTACGCCAAGCAGCAGCGCTACACCTTCATGGGGCCGATCAAGGTCAACCTGGAGAAGGCCGAGGACCTCGACACCGGCCTGTACCGGGTGCGCAGCCGTACGCTCGCCTCCTCCAGCAGCCAGCAGGCCCCCGAGCGCGCCCCCGCCGGCGGTGCCCCGCAGCGTCCGGGCGGCTACGGCCACCCGCAGCAGAGCGCGGCCGCCCCGCCGATGCCGAGCGCCCCGCCGCCCGGCGCCCGCCCCGGCGGCTACGGCTACCCGCAGCCGGCCCAGCCGGCCGCCCAGCGCCCGCCCTCGGGTCCCGTCGGCGCCTCCGCGCCCGGCTCCCGCACCCGCTACTGGATCGAGATCAACGGCGCCCGCCACCAGATCTCCCGCGCGACGCTGGTGCTGGGCCGCAGCACCGAGGCCGACGTGCGGATCGACGACCCCGGCGTCTCCCGCCGGCACTGCGAGATCCGGACCGGAACGCCCTCGACGATCCAGGATCTCGGGTCCACCAACGGCATCGTGGTGGACGGGCAGCACACCACCCGCGCTACGCTCCGCGACGGCTCGCGGATCGTCGTGGGCAGCACCACCATCATTTACCGGCAAGCCGAAGGGTGAAGCGGGGGCAATGTCAGAGCTGACCCTCACGGTCATGCGGCTGGGTTTCCTGGCCGTACTGTGGCTGTTCGTGATCGTGGCCGTGCAGGTCATCCGCAGCGACCTGTTCGGTACGCGCGTCACCCAGCGCGGATCGCGTAGGGAAGAAGGGCGCCGGCAGCAGCCCGCCGCCCGGCAGCAGGCCGCGCCTCCGCAGCAGCGCGGCCAGCAGCCCGCCGCCGGCGGCGGCCGCCGCCGCAACGCCCCCACCAAGCTGGTCGTCTCCGAGGGCACCCTCACCGGTACGACGGTCGCCCTCCAGGGCCAGACCATCACCCTCGGCCGCGCCCACGACTCGACGATCGTGCTGGACGACGACTACGCCTCCAGCCGTCATGCCAGGATCTACCCGGACCGCGACGGCCAGTGGATCGTCGAGGACCTCGGCTCGACCAACGGCACCTACCTGGACCGGTCCCGGCTGACGACCCCCACGCCGATCCCGCTGGGCGCGCCGATCCGCATCGGCAAAACCGTCATCGAGCTGCGGAAGTAGTGCTACATCATGGATAGGCGCGAGCGGAGCGAGCACGCGGCGGCGGACCGGACGCCGGTCCCCGGCGCGCTCCCGACCGGAGGGTGGGCACCGTGCGGATGTACCCGGAGCCGACGGGCGAGGTGCGCATGAGTCTGTCACTGCGCTTCGCCGCCGGATCGCACAAAGGCATGATCCGGGAGGGCAACGAGGACTCCGGTTACGCCGGTCCCCGCCTGCTCGCCATCGCCGACGGCATGGGCGGCCAGGCCGCCGGCGAGGTCGCCTCCTCCGAGGTGATCTCCACCCTGGTCACGCTCGACGACGACGTGCCCGGCTCCGACATCCTCACCTCCCTCGGCCACGCCGTGCAGCGCGCCAACGACCAGCTGCGCGCCATGGTGGAGGAGGACCCGCAGCTGGAGGGCATGGGGACCACCCTCACCGCCCTGCTGTGGACCGGGCAGCGGCTCGGTCTCGTACATGTCGGCGACTCCCGCGCGTACCTGCTCCGTGACGGCGTGCTCACGCAGATCACCCAGGACCACACCTGGGTGCAGCGGCTCGTCGACGAGGGCCGGATCACCGAAGAGGAAGCCACCACCCACCCGCAGCGCTCGCTGCTCATGCGTGCCCTCGGCAGCGGCGACCACGTCGAGCCGGACCTGTCGATCCGCGAGGTGCGTGCGGGCGACCGCTATCTGATCTGCTCCGACGGGCTCTCCGGGGTCGTCTCCCACCAGACCCTGGAAGAGACCCTCGCCAGCTACCAGGGGCCGCAGGAGACCGTGCAGGAGCTGATCCAGCTCGCGCTGCGCGGCGGCGGCCCCGACAACATCACCGTCATCATCGCGGACGTCCTCGACCTGGACACCGGCGACACCCTCGCGGGCCAGCTCTCCGACACCCCGGTCGTGGTCGGCGCCGTCGCCGAGAACCAGCAGCACCTGCACGACAACGGCTTCATGCAGACCCCGGCGGGCCGCGCCGCCAACCTCGGCCGCCAGGGCCCCCGGCACGGTGGCGGCGGCGAGTTCGGCCCGCCCGGCTCCGGCGACACCACCGGCTACGTCCCGGCCGGCAGCTTCGGCGACTACACCGACGACGACTTCGTCAAGCCCCGCAGGGGGCGCAGGTGGCTGAAGAGATCCTTCTACGGCGTGCTCGCCCTCGCCGTCATCGGCGGGGGCCTGTACGGCGGCTACCGCTGGACGCAGACCCAGTACTACGTCGGCGCCAACGGCGAGCACGTCGCGCTGTACCAGGGCATCAGCCAGGACCTGGCCTGGGTGTCGCTGTCGAAGGTGGAGACCGACCACCCCGAGATCGAACTCAAGTACCTGCCGCCGTACCAGCAGAAGCAGGTCAAGGCCACCATCGCCGAGGGCGGTCTCAAGGACGCCCGGTCGAAGGTCCAGGAGCTGGCCGTGCAGGCCTCCGCCTGCAAGAAGGAGTCGGAGCGCGCCGCCGCCGAGTCCAAGTCCAGCTCCAAGACCGGCCAGGGCGAGGCCGGAGGCACCACGGGAACCACCAAGACCTCTCTCACGTCCAAGGCCTCGCCAAGCCCTTCGAAGTCGGCGTCCGCCACGGCGTCACCGTCCCCGTCCCCCTCAGCGACCCCCAGCCCCGGCCCCACCCTCTCGGAGGATGAGCAGAAGGTCGTCTCGCTGTGCGGTAAGCAATAGGCAAGCCGTGAGAGGCCCCGTCACACGATGAGCAGTACTACCAACACGTCGACGAACCACACGTCCACGATCGGCTCCATCGGCACCCCGAGCCGGCGCAACACCGAGCTCGCGCTCCTGGTGTTCGCCGTCGCCATCCCGGTGTTCGCCTACGCCAACGTGGGCCTGGCCATCAACGACAAGGTCCCCGCCGGCCTGCTGAGCTACGGACTGGGCCTCGGCCTCCTGGCCGGCGTCGCCCACCTCGTCGTCCGCAAGTTCGCCCCGTACGCGGACCCGCTGCTGCTGCCGCTGGCCACCCTGCTCAACGGCCTCGGCCTGGTCGTCATCTGGAGACTCGACCAGTCCAAGCTGCTCCAGTCGATCCACGTCTCGGGCGGCAAGGCCACCAACCAGCTGCTGTACACCGCGATGGGCATCGCGCTGTTCATCGTCGTCCTGATCTTCCTCAAGGACCACCGAGCGCTCCAGCGCTACACCTACATCTCCATGGTGGCCGCGCTCTTCCTGCTGCTGCTCCCGCTGGTCCCGGGCCTCGGCCTGAACGTCTACGGCGCCAAGATCTGGATCTCCATCGGCGGCTTCACCATCCAGCCCGGTGAGTTCGCGAAGATCGTCCTCGCGGTGTTCTTCGCCGGCTACCTGATGGTCAAGCGGGACGCCCTCGCGCTCGCCAGCCGCCGCTTCATGGGCCTGTACCTGCCGCGCGGCCGCGACCTGGGCCCGATCCTGGTCGTCTGGTTCATCTCGATCCTCATCCTGGTGTTCGAGACGGACCTCGGTACCTCGCTGCTGTTCTTCGGAATGTTCATCATCATGCTGTACGTCGCCACCGAGCGGACCAGCTGGATCGTCTTCGGTCTGCTGATGTCCGCGGCCGGCGCGGTCGGCGTGGCCAGCTTCGAACCGCACGTCCAGCAGCGTGTCCAGGCCTGGCTCGACCCGATGAAGGAGTACACCCTCTCCCGGCAGGGCGTCGCCGGCCACTCCGAGCAGGCGATGCAGGCCCTGTGGGCGTTCGGCTCCGGCGGCACCCTCGGCACCGGCCTCGGCCAGGGCCACTCCGACCTGATCCGGTTCGCCGCCAACTCCGACTTCATCCTCGCCACCTTCGGCGAGGAGCTCGGCCTGGCCGGCATCATGGCGATCCTGCTCATCTACGGCCTGATCGTGGAGCGCGGTGTCCGCACCTCGCTCGCCGCCCGCGACCCGTTCGGCAAGCTGCTCGCCGTCGGCCTCTCCGGCGCCTTCGCACTCCAGGTGTTCGTCGTCGCCGGCGGTGTGATGGGCCTCATCCCGCTGACCGGCATGACGATGCCGTTCCTCGCGTACGGCGGCTCCTCCGTGATCGCCAACTGGGCGCTCATCGGTGTGCTGATCCGCATCAGCGACACCGCCCGCCGCCCGGCCCCGGCCCCCGCCAGCAACCCCGACGCCGAGATGACCCAGGTGGTCCGCCCCTCATGAACAAGCCCCTGCGCCGGATCGCGATCTTCTGCGGCCTCCTGGTCCTCACCCTGCTGCTGCGCGACAACTGGCTCCAGTACGTCAAGGCCGACACCCTCCGCGAGGACCCCGCCAACCGCCGCGTCACGATCGCCCGCTACTCCACCCCGCGCGGCGACATCATCGTCGACGGCAACCCGATCACCGGCTCCACGGCGTCCGGCTCCTCCGGTCTCAACGACCTGAAGTACAAGCGCACCTACAAGAACGGCCCCATGTGGTCGCCGGTCACCGGCTACGCCTCCCAGGCCTTCGGCGCCAACCAGCTGGAGAGCCTTGAGGACGGCATCCTCACCGGCAACGACGACCGGCTCTTCTTCCGCAACACCCTCGACATGATCACGGGCAAGCAGAAGCAGGGCGGCAACGTCGTCACCACCCTCAGCGCGGCCGCGCAGAAGGCCGCGTACAACGGCCTGAAGGCACAGGGCGGCAAGGGCGCGGTCGTCGCCCTGGAGCCCTCCACGGGCAAGATCCTGGCCCTCGCCTCCTACCCGTCGTACGACCCCTCCGCCTTCGCCGGCACCTCGGACACCGACGCCGAGGCCTGGAAGAAGCTGCAGAAGAAGTACAACCCGAACGACCCGATGCTGAACCGGGCGCTGCGCGAGACCTACCCCCCGGGCTCCACCTTCAAGGTGGTCACCGCCGCGGCCGCCCTCCAGAACGGGCTGTACACCTCCGCGGACCAGGCCACGAAGTCGCCGCTGCCCTACGTCATGCCCGGCACCACCACCGAGCTGAAGAACGAGGGCAGCATCCCCTGCAAGAACGCGACCATGCGGAACGCGCTCAAGTACTCCTGCAACACCGTCTTCGGCAAGATCGGCGCCGACCTCGGCAACGACAAGATGCTCGCCGAGGCGAAGAAGTTCGGCTTCGACTCCGAACAGTTCACCCCGGTCCGCTCCAGCGCCTCGGTCTTCTCCGACAACATGAACCAGTCGCAGACCGCGCTGTCCTCGATCGGCCAGTACAACACCGCCGCGACCCCGCTCCAGATGGCCATGGTCGCCTCCGCGGTCGCCAACGACGGCAAGCTGATGAAGCCGTACATGATCGACAAGCTGCAGTCGTCGAACCTCGACACGATCTCGCAGACCGACCCCGAGGAGATGAGCCAGCCGCTCTCCTCCTCCAACGCCCAGGTCCTCCAGTCGATGATGGAGACGGTCGTCAACGAGGACGGCGGCACCGGCAAGAACGCACGGATCAGCGGCGTCACCGTCGGTGGCAAGACCGGCACCGCCCAGCACGGCGTGGAGAACAGCGAGAACCCCTACGCCTGGTTCATCTCGTACGCCAAGCTCCCCGACGGCAGCAAGCCGGTCGCGGTCGCCGTCGTGATCGAGGACGACCAGGCCAACCGCGACGACATCTCCGGCGGCGGCCTCGCGGCCCCGATCGCGAAGAGCGTGATGGAGGCAGTCATCAACTCCAAGAAGTGACCCCGCTCACGTTCCCCTCACATCGGTGCACGTTGCGATACCGGTCCTGTATCGGGTTACGGGCTTGGCCAGGTCACACAAACACAGCCGGGTACGGTAGGCCCGGACGGCAGCCTCCGACCGCACACCCGTGCCGGTCGGGACCGACGGAGAGGGCTGGTAGGGAACTATGGAAGAGCCGCGTCGCCTCGGCGGCCGGTACGAGCTGGGCCACGTGCTCGGCCGTGGTGGCATGGCGGAGGTCTACCTCGCCCATGACACGCGGCTCGGCCGCACGGTGGCGGTGAAGACGCTGCGCGCGGACCTCGCGCGCGACCCGTCCTTCCAGGCCCGGTTCCGCCGGGAGGCCCAGTCGGCCGCCTCGCTCAACCATCCCGCGATCGTCGCGGTCTACGACACGGGCGAGGACTACATCGACGGGGTCTCGATCCCGTACATCGTCATGGAGTACGTGGACGGCTCGACGCTGCGCGAACTCCTCCACTCCGGCCGCAAGCTCCTGCCCGAGCGCGCCATGGAGATGACCATCGGCATCCTCCAGGGCCTGGAGTACGCCCACCGCAGCGGCATCGTCCACCGGGACATCAAGCCGGCGAACGTCATGCTCACGCGCAACGGCCAGGTCAAGGTCATGGACTTCGGCATCGCCCGTGCCATGGGCGACGCCGGCATGACCATGACCCAGACGGCGGCCGTCATCGGCACCGCCCAGTACCTCTCCCCGGAGCAGGCGAAGGGCGAGCAGGTCGACGCCCGCTCGGACCTCTACTCGACGGGCTGCCTCCTCTACGAGCTGCTGACAGTGCGGCCGCCCTTCGTCGGCGACTCGCCCGTCGCCGTCGCCTACCAGCACGTCCGCGAGGAACCCCAGCCTCCCTCGGTCTTCGACCCCGAGATCACGCCCGAGATGGACGCCATCGTCCTGCGCGCCCTGGTCAAGGACCCGAACTACCGCTACCAGTCGGCCGACGAGATGCGCGCCGACATCGAGGCATGCCTGGACGGCCAGCCGGTCGCGGCCACCGCGGCGATGGGCTCCGTCGGCTACGGCGGCTACCCGGACGACATGCCGACCACGGCCCTGCGCTCCGACGCCGGCGCCACCACCATGCTCCCCCCGATGAACCCGGACGACGGCGGCTACGGCTACGACGAACGCCCCGACCGCCGCCGCCAGCAGAAGAAGAGCAACACCTCCACGATCCTGCTGGTGGTCGCGGGCATCCTGGTGCTGGTGGGCTCGGTCCTGATCGGGAAATGGGTGGTCAGCGGGGGCGGGGCCGGGAACGACACGGTCAGCACGCCGAACTTCATCGGGCAGACCAAGGCGACGGCCACACAGATGGCCGACAACATCGGCCTGAAGCTGGCCTTCACCCAGAAGACCTGTGCCAACCAGCCCAAGGGCAGCATCTGCGACCAGGACCCGACCTACAAGACCGAGGTCAAGAAGGACTCCACGGTCAACCTGGTGGTGTCCACGGGTGCCCCGAAGGTGGTCGTGCCGAGCGTCGTCGGCCAGAACATCGACGACGCCAAGACCACGCTTCAGGGTGACAAGTACAACTTTGTCGTCAAGACGAAGCAGCAGGTCTCCGGTGAGGACCCGGGCACCGTCCTGGACCAGGATCCGGCCCTCGGCGCGGAAGTCCAGAAGGGCTCCACGATCACCCTCACGGTCGCCAAGGCCCAGGAGAAGTCCACGGTCCCCGACGTCAGCGGCAAGACCTGTGACGAGGCCAAGGTCCAGATGACGGCCAACAACCTGACCGGCAACTGCACCGAGGTCGACACCTCGGACTCCAACCTGGTCGGCAAGGTCGTCTCGACCGACCCGCAGGCCGGCAGTCAGGTCGACAAGAACACCACGGTGAACATCCAGATCGGCAAGGCCCAGCAGCAGACGCCCGTGCCCAGCGTCCTGGGCCAGACCGTCAAGCAGGCCAAGCAGACCCTGCAGGCGGCCGGCTTCACCAACATCCAGTTCAACGGCGACTCCAGCGACAACGCGCTCGTCACCAACCAGGACCCGCAGGCCAACACCGGCGAGGACGATCCCGGCAACACGACGATCACCCTCACCACGGTGAGCACCGGCAACGGAAACAACGGCGGCAACAACGGCGGTACCAACTTCTTCGGCGGTACCTTCGGCTGACACCCCGGTCACCACGGCGGAGCCCCGGCCCCCTTCCCACGGAAGGGCGCCGGGGCTCCGCCGTCGTCGGCACTCACGCCATCCCGTACGTGAGTTCCCTCATCGCTCGTGTCCTCGTATGCCAACCCTCGTTGACCGGATGGGGTGGGGACTCTGTTCGCTGCCCCGGGCCATGTGGCCACGAGACGAATGAGGGGCAGAACATGATCGACCAAACGGCCTTGCTGGAGTCCCAGACCCTGCGCAGCAGCGTGCTGGACCGCACCGACGTCCTCGACAGGGTGAAGGCCCTGTCGCTGCTGCCGGACGGGATGCACGTGACCACGGCGATGGTGGCGGCGTACTTCGAAGTGAGCCGCAAAGCCATCGAGTCACTGGTACTCGATCACCGCGAAGAACTGGTGACCAACGGCTACCGCGTTTTGGCAGGTACAGAACTGACCTCCTTCAAGGAGGTCAGTGGGTTTCAGTCACGGTCCCGATCCCTTGCACTGTACCCACGCCGAGCCGTCCTCAACGTCGCCATGCTGCTCCGCGACAGCGAAGTCGCACGTCAAGTACGTGTCTACCTCCTCGACATGGAGTACCTGGCCCGGACACAGCCTGTGGATAACCCCGTCCACAAGGAGTCCGAATGCCTGGACGACCGCATCGACCAGCGCATCACCCACATCCTCGGCAAGACCGTCGTGCCGATGTTCAACGCCCTGATCGAAACCTCGGGCGAGCACCGTAAGGAACTGATCGCGCTGCGGGCGGGAGTGCAGCGCATCGAGCGACGACTCCACCAGCACCACGCTCGCCTGCAGAGGCTCGAAGGGGTACGAGACGACCGGCCCGCCGTCGGAGTCATGGCCGCCATGGACGCCATGAACGGCCGCACCTTCGAGCGCCATATCGCCAAACTGCTGATCCGAGACGGATGCACCAACGTCGTCGTCCAGGGCGGTCATGGCGACCGGGGCGTCGACATCATCGGGCTGACGGCCGACGGACGACGCCTCGTCGTGCAGTGCAAGAGGTTCGCGCCTTACCTCAACATCACCAGCCCGGACATCCAGAAGTTCGTCGGGTCGGCCAAGGTTCTGTACAGCGCGGACGTGGCACTCTACGTCGCGACCTGCCCGTTTACCCCTGAGGCTCTGAGCATCGCCGCCGAGGCCGGTATCACCGCCGTACACCGCGGAGTGCTGGAGGAGTGGAGCGCCGGGGAACCCCTCAGGATTCTGGAGTAAGTACGGCGTGACGTGAAAGGGCCCGAAGTCGCAAAGGTTGGTTGCGGCTTCGGGCCTTCGCCATGCTAGGTGACTGAGCTCCCGCAAGGAGCTCAGTCAGCGCAGTTCCTTCGGCAACGTCCGCTTGCTGTCCACCTTCTGCACCCGCACCAGCTCGCCCCACACCACATACCGGTAGCGGCTCGTGTACACCGGCGTGCACGTCGTCAGGGTGATGTAGTGGCCCGGCTTGGTCTTGCCGGACTCCTTGGGGACCTGGGAGAGGACCTTGACGTTGTACTTGGAGGTCTCGGGGAGGATGTCGTAGACCTTGTAGACGTACCAGTCGTCGCGGGTCTCGAAGACGACCGGGTCGCCGACCTTCACCTTGTCGATGTTGTGGAACTTCGCGCCGTGGCCGTCGCGGTGGGCGGCGACGGCGAAGTTGCCGGTCTTGCCGGTGGTGGGGAGCATGGCCTTGACCGGGTCCGTGTAGTAGCCGGCCACACCGTTGTTCAGGACATCCGTCGACGTGCCCTTCTCGACCAGGACCTCGCCGTTCTTCATCGACGGCACATGCAGGAAGCCGATGCCGTTCTTCGTGTTCAGCGCGCCCGGGCCGGTGTCCTGCTGAGCCCAGGTGTCCCGGACCTTGTCGCCCTCCCGGTCGGCCTTGCGGTCCGCGACGACGTTCGTCCACCACAGCGAGTAGACGACGAACAGGCCCAGCACCAGGCCCGCGGTGATGAGGAGTTCACCGAAGACGCTGACCGCCGTCGCGATCCGGCCGATCGGCCGCCGCCCCGGCACGGGCGCCGTGTCAGGCGCGTCGGTCTGCTCTTCGGTGTCGTCGGCGGTCGCTGCCACTGTTCTTCTGCCCCTACTCGACGAGCGCGTCCGGCTTGCCCTTGCTGCGCGGGCGTTCCTCGACCATCTTGCCCCACACGATCAACCGGTACTTGCTGGTGAACTCCGGCGTGCAGGTGGTCAGAGTGATGTAGCGGCCCGGCTTGGTGAAGCCGGAACCCTTCGGGACCGGGTCCAGCACGCTCACGTTGCTGGGCGACGTCACCGGCAGCATCGACGTCACCTTGTACACGAAGTACTCGTCCTGCGTCTCGACGACCACCGCGTCACCGGGCACCAGCTTGTTGATGTACCGGAACGGCTCGCCGTGCGTGTTGCGGTGCGCGGCCAGACCGAAGTTACCCGCCTTGTCCTGCGGCATCGCGGTCTTCAGCGCACCCTCGCCGTAGTGCCCGACCATGCCCTTGTCGAGGACCTTCTTGTTGCTGACGCCCTCGGCGATCGGCGCCACCACGTCCAGCTTCGGGATGTGCAGGATCGCGAAGCCCTGCCCCGGCGCGAAGACGCCCGGCGCACGCTTGCCGCTCGCCCAGTCCTGCTGGAGGCTGCTGGCCTCCTTGCCGGCCTGCGCGTGGGCGCGGACGTTCGTCCACCACAGCTGGTAGGTGACGAACAGCAGCATCAGCACACCGGTGGTGATGAACACCTCGCCGATCGCCCGGCTCGCCACGACCGCCGGGCTCGGCTTGCGCAACCGCGCCTGCCGCCGAGCCTCGACCCGGGAGAGCGAACGGCCCGGAGCGGCGCGCTCCTGCGACACCGCCTCCTGCGACACCGCCTCCTGCGGCACCGCCTCCGCTGCGCCGCCGTGCCGCCCGCCACGCCGCCTGGCAGCCTTTCTGCGGGCCGCGCGGCCACCCCCCGGGGTTCCGGTGCCGTAAGGGGCTGCTGTGCCCGCAGAGGCCGATACAGGCGGCGGATCCGGGATCCGCAACGCCACGGTCTCCTCGTCGATCGGCGGCACATATGCCGTCCGGTCGTCGACCGGCGGGAGAAACGCCGTCTCCCCGAGCGCGCTCGACCCCCCGTACGGCTGATCCCCGTACGAGGCACCGGTCTCGCGCTCGGGGCGCAGCGCGGTCACGCCGAGGCCCTGCCCACCACCGGGGCGAGCCCCGCCGACCGCGCCACGGCTCCCTGGTCACCGCACTCCACCAGCCAGTTGGCCAGCATCCGGTGCCCGTGCTCGGTCAGCACCGACTCGGGGTGGAACTGCACGCCCTCCACCGCGAGTTCGCGGTGCCTGAGCCCCATGATGATCCCGTCGTGGGTACGGGCGGTCACCTCCAGCTCGGCCGGGACCGTCGCCGGCTCGGCCGCGAGCGAGTGGTACCGGGTTGCCGTGAAGGGCGAGGGCAGTCCCGCGAAGACACCCCTGCCGCCGTGCTCGACCAGCGAGGTCTTGCCGTGCAGCAGCTCCGGCGCCCGGTTCACCACACCGCCGTACGCCACCTGCATCGACTGCATGCCGAGACAGACGCCGAAGACCGGGACACCGGTCGCGGCGCAGTGCCGGACCATGTCCACGCAGACCCCGGCCTCCTCCGGCGTGCCAGGGCCCGGCGACAGCAGCACGCCGTCGAAACCGTCCTGGGCATGCGCCGTCGACACCTCGTCGTTGCGCAGCACCTCGCACTCGGCGCCCAGCTGGTAGAGGTACTGGACCAGGTTGAAGACGAAGCTGTCGTAGTTGTCGACGACGAGAATCCGCGAGCTCACTGGTTGTCCACCGTCACATCGTTGAAGGGCAGCAGCGGTTCGGCCCAGGGGAAGACGTACTGGAAGAGGACGTAGACCACGGCCAGGACCAGCAGGAGTGAGACCAGCGCCTTCACCCACGCGTTCCCCGGCAGATGCCGCCAGATCCAGCCGTACATGCCGTCCCTTCCGTTCCACTACGGCACCAGAATCCCGCCGTACTGCACCAGACTAACGGCGCAGCGCCTTAGGTCTGCCTGACTCCACAGGCTGTGTGGAGTCCAAGTGCGCCCAGACGATCAGCCGATGGCTGTGCCCCCACTCCGGATCGCACGTGGTCAGCGTGAGATAGCGCCCCGGACGCGTGTACCCCGACTTACGTGGCACAGGGTCGATCACTTCAACGTCCGTCGGAACTGTTTTGTAAGGGCCTTTGTCGATCCGATACGTGAACCAGGTCGTCCCGTCCGTCAGCACGATCGCATCGCCCTTGCGCAGCTCCGGGAAGTCGAGGAACGGATCACCGTAGGTACGCCGGTGCCCGGCGACCGCGAAGTTGCCCACCTGCCCGAGCCGGGCGGTCCGGGCGTAGTGGGCGAGGCCCTTCTGCAGCACATCGGTGCCGGTGCCCTCCAGGACCGGCTTGTTCCACGTGAAACCGAACCGGGGGATGTACATGATCGCGAAGGCCCTGCCGTAGTGGTACGCGGCGGGTTCGGCCGGGACCGCAGCGGTCGCCTGCGCGGAGGGGTGCACCGTGGCCTTCGCCGACCACTGCCGCTGCAACTGGTCGATCTGGTCGTGCATCACGCTGTCGGCCTTCACACCGGTCCAGAACAGCACGTACGCGACGAAGAGCACGATGAGCGTGCCGACCGTGATGCAGAGCTCGCTGACGGTCCTGACGATCACGCGCACCGGCGGCTCCAGAAAGTGACGAGCTGCTTACCCCACGGGCTTCGCGTAGTGCAGATCCACTGTGCCCGAGTAGCCCGGCAGAGTCACCGTCCCGTCCTCGGTCACTTTCCAGCCGAGGCCGTACACGTTCACGTACACCATGTAGTTCTGGATGGCCTCGGAGTCCGCGAGCGACTTCTGCATCTTCGCGGGGTCACCGATCGCCTGGATCTTGTACGGCGGTGAGTAGACCCGGCCCTGGAGGATCAGCGTGTTGCCGACGCAGCGCACGGCGCTGGTGGAGATCAGCCGCTGGTCCATGACCTTGATGCCCTGGGCGCCGCCCTGCCACAGGGCGTTCACCACGGCCTGCAGGTCCTGCTGGTGGATGACCAGGTAGTCCGGCTGCGGCTCGGGGTAGCCGGGGAGCTTGGCGGTGGCGTTCGGCGGAGCGTCGTTGAGCGTGACGGTGATCGCCTTGCCGGTGAGCTTCTGGGTGCCCGCGTCCTTCTCCAGGCCGGTGAGCTTGTCGTCCTGGGCCTTGCTGGAGCCGTCGTCGCGCTCGGCGAGCTTCTCGTTCTGGTCGCGCGTGCTCGCGTTGGACTCGTCGAGGTCCTTGTTCTTGCGGCTGCGCTCCTGGATCAGGTCGGAGAGCTTCAGCAGGTTGTCGTCCGAGCGGATGTCGGTGCCCTTGGCCGTGTTGAAGCTGGTGAAGAAGAGGAGACCGGCGAGGGCGAAGACGGCCACGGTGAGAATCCGGACCGGCCGGAAGCCGTTCCTGCGGCCTGGTCCGGCACCCGTTGATCCGGTCCCCTGGGAGTCGGCAGAATTGCTCAACGTACCCTTATCTCCTTCGGCGCCGCGGAAGCACTACGCTAACGGACGCCCGGGGGAGCGCTCAGCGTGCCCTTATCTGTCCCCTTGTACGCTGCCCCGAGCCCGACCCAGTTACCTGCGCGGCCACGCAGCGCATCGACAGGAGAGACCCTCGTGCCGAAGTCACGTATCCGCAAGAAGGCCGACTACACGCCGCCCCCGGCGAAGCAGGCGACCGCCATCAAGCTCAACAGTCGTGCCTGGGTCGCGCCGGTGATGCTGGCGATGTTCCTCATCGGGCTGGCCTGGATCGTCGTCTTCTATGTGACCGACGGTTCGCTGCCGATCGACAGCCTCGACAACTGGAACATCGTCGTCGGCTTCGGCTTCATCGCGGCCGGCTTCGGCGTCTCCACGCAGTGGAAGTAACCCGGCCGACAGCTCTGCCCAGGGCTGTTCGCTGAGTTATCCACAGGCCTGATCTGCTGTCCACACCCTCCTGGGGAAAAGACGACGATCTGTGGATAACCCGTCGAGTGTTGACGCCGGTACGACTACCACAACACCCGCCGTAAAACGCTCGCCCCCTCCCTGACCTGCGACAACGCAGGTGAGTAAGAGGGGGCGCAGTTGTGCGCGCACGTTGTGCACAAGATCGGCCACCGACTGTGGACAACGGTTCGGTATCGGTGCGGTGCGCCGCCGTGATCGGGCTCAGGTGAGCTGAGCGGTCCGGATGACCGTGATCGCCACGGCCACGACCAGCACCAGCGCGCATGTGCCGTACTGGATCAGGTTCCGCCGCTCGCGTGGGGCGTGCACCATCGCATAGCCGGTGACGACACCGGCGACCAGGCCGCCGATGTGGGCCTGCCAGGCGATACCGCCGCTGAAGGTGAAGATGAGGTTGATCACCAGCAGGGCGATGATCGGCCGCATGTCGTAGTTGAGGCGGCGGATGAGTACCGCGGTCGCGCCGAAGAGGCCGAAGATCGCGCCGGACGCGCCGAGCGAGGGCTGGTTCTGGGCGGCGAGCAGGTAGGTGAGGGCGCTGCCGGCAAGGCCGGAGACCATGTAGAGCGTGATGTAGCGGGCGCGGCCGAGGGCGGTTTCCAGGGGGCCGCCGATCCACCACAGGCTGAGCATGTTGAACACGATGTGCATGGGGCTGGAGCTGTCATGCAGGAACATCGCGGTCAGCATGCGGTAGTACTGGCCCTGGGCGATGCCTTCGACATCGCCGTACTGCGGGAACCAGGCCTGGCCGATCAGGTCGAAGCGGTTGATGAAGCTGTCCCCGACGGAGAGCTCGACCAGGAAGACGGCGATGTTGATGCCGATCAGGATCTTGGTGAGCAGTCGTGGGTCGGCGGTCATGGTGCCGCCGGCGAGGGTGCGGGGCCGGGAGGCGGCCGGGGGCGGACCGCTGTGGCCCTCGGTGGCGCCGCGGACGCATTCGGGGCACTGGAAGCCCACGGAGGCGCTGACCATGCACTCGGGGCAGATGGGGCGCTCGCAGCGGGTGCAGCGGACGCCGGTCTCCCGGTCCGGGTGCCGGTAGCACTTGGGCAGGCTGTGGGCGTCGCGCGCGCTGCCTGTCGCCTGGTCCTCCATGGGGTCCCCTCGCTTGTTGTGGGCAGTGTTCGGCCCCGCTCATCCTTACGGACGAGCGGGGCGTTTGGTTCCCTTCGGGCGCTGCCCTTTCGGACCGGTCAGCCGGCGCGCTTTTCGACGACGATCGTCTGGATGACGACGTCGGTCACGGGTCGCTTGTTGGGGCCGCTGACGGAGACGGCGGCGATGCTGTCCACGACCTTCTGGCCGGCCGGGTCGACGACCTCACCGAAGATGGTGTGCTTGCGGTTGAGGTGGGGAGCGGGGTTGACCGTGATGAAGAACTGGGAGCCGTTGGTGCGAGGGCCCGCGTTGGCCATGGCGAGCAGGTAGGGGCGGTCGAAGCGCAGGTCGGGGTGGAACTCGTCCTCGAACTTGTAGCCGGGGCCGCCGATGCCGGTGCCGAGCGGGTCACCGCCCTGGATCATGAAGCCGCTGATCACGCGGTGGAAGACCGTGCCGTCGTACAGCGGGTCGGTGGAGACGGTGCCGGTGGCGGGGTGGGTCCACTCACGCTCACCCTGTGCCAGTTCGACGAAGTTCCTGACCGTCTTGGGAGCGTGGTTCGGGAAGAGCCGGACCTCGATGTCGCCGAGGCTGGTCTTCAGAGTGGCGTAGAGCTGCTCGGCCACGGTCCGCCTTCCGTTGTGCTGGTATTTCAGTGCCCCGATCCTTGCACGGTACGGCAGGTCCGACGCCCGTCCGGTGGCTCCGGGCCCGGATCCTCACGAATCACTTGCGGAACCCCTATCTGTCATGCGGGGGCGCCGGGCGCCGATCCGTGGCATTGTCGTCGACAAGCCCCTCTTAGCTCTGGTTGCACCCGTATGCCCGTCCTCGCGCGCCGCTCGGCCCGCTGGCAGGCATGATCCGTAAAAGGGTGGAAAGTCGAAATACCGTACGCCACCGAGGAGGAGGAAACCCGTGACCCGCAAAGAGAGCGTGCGCGCCGCGACCAGTTCGGCGAAGGACAGCGTGCGGCACGCCGCGGAAGCGGTGGCGCCCTACGCCGACACGGCCAAGGAGCGTGCCGCGTACTACGCACAGGAGGCACGCGTACGGCTCGCGCCCGTGGTGTCGCAGGCCGCCGAGCAGGCCCGCGTCCAGTACGACGCCCGTCTCGTGCCGCGCTTGGAGCAGGCCCGTACCCATGTGCCGCCGATGGTGGAACAGGCCGCGCACGACACCGCCGATCTGACCCGTAAGGCGGCCCGGCAGGCCGCCGACTACTCGCGTCCGAGGATCGAGCAGGCGGTGGCGGCGGCCGGTCCGGTCCGCGAGGAGGCCACCGCCCGGGGTGCTGCCGCGCTGGCGGCGCTGCGCGGCAATGTCTCGGCCGAGGACATCGAGAGGCTGGCGCGCCGGAATCGGCGGCGCTCGGCGTGCGGCCGCGCGTTCAAGGCGTTCGCCGTGGTCGGTGCGGTGGCCGGCGCGGCCTTCGCCGCCTGGAAGTGGTGGGACAAGCAGGCCAACCCCGACTGGCTGGTGGAGCCGCCGGCTGCCACGGAGGTCCCGGATCCGGGCCGTCTGAACTCGGTGGACGGCAGCTCCCCCCTTGACCCGGAGGTGCAGGCCAAGGAGGCGGAAGAGCAGGGATCCCGGTCCCGGGATGACAAGAACGGCTGAGCCCGGCGCGCCCCACGGCCGCGGTCCCTCGCCCCTCTCGGCCGTTTCACGTGAAACCGAAGGCGTGACCGCGAGAGCGAACAAAAACCCCTCTGACCCGCGTTTACGCAGGTCAGAGGGGTTTGTTGTGGAGCCTAGGGGAGTCGAACCCCTGACATCCGCCATGCAAAGACGGCGCTCTACCAACTGAGCTAAGGCCCCGTACGGGAAGCGACCGGCCAAGCGAAAGGTCCGCAGGGTCGGTGCCGCAGACCAGAGTACCGGGTCACCCCCCGTACCTCGCAAAAAGATTGGGGGTCCCCGCAGATGACCACTCTCCGTAAGATGCTCGACGGGGTTCGCTGTAGCGAACCGTGGTTTTTTTGGGGAAGCGATGGGGAGACGCAATGGACGCCGCACAGCAGGAAGCCACCGCCAGAGCGCGGGAGCTGCAGCGGAACTGGTACGGAGAGCCGTTGGGGGCGCTCTTCCGTAAGCTCATCGACGACCTGGGACTCAACCAGGCACGTCTCGCGGCGGTCCTCGGACTGTCCGCGCCCATGCTGTCGCAGCTGATGAGCGGCCAGCGGGCGAAGATCGGCAACCCGGCCGTGGTCCAGCGGGTGCAGTTGCTCCAGGACCTGGCGCAGCAGGTCGCGGACGGCAGCGTGAGCGCGGCCGAGGCGACCGAGCGGATGGACGAGATCAAGAAGTCCCAGGGGGGCTCGGTGCTGAGCAACACCACGCAGACGACGAGCGGCTCAGGGGCCCCGACGGTCAAGCGGGTGGTCCGCGAGATCCAGTCACTGCTGCGCTCGGTGGCCGCCGCCGGTGACATCATCGACGCGGCCGACACGCTCGCTCCGACCCACCCGGAGCTGGCGGAGTTCCTCCGGGTCTACGGTGCCGGCCGCACCTCGGACGCGGTCACGCACTACCAGTCGCACCAGAGCTGAGCCGCGGCCCGGCGCACCGGAGGGGGTCCGGTGAACCGGGCGGGGTCAGGCCCTGGCAGCAGGGGGCACGCGAGAGGGGTCGTATCGCTCATCCGGGGGAAGCAAGGGGGGTAACAGGCAAGGGGGTGGCAGGGGGGACCAGAGGGGGAGGGGTACGGGCAGTCATGGGTGAGGTCTTCGCGGGCCGGTACGAACTGGCCGACCCGATCGGTCATGGCGGAGTGGGCGCCGTCTGGCGTGCCTGGGACCACCGGCGCAAGCGCTATGTGGCGGCCAAGGTGCTCCAGCAGAGCGACGCCCACGCGCTGCTGCGCTTCGTGCGGGAGCAGGCGCTGCGCATCGATCATCCCCATGTCCTGGCTCCGGCCAGCTGGGCCGCCGACGACGACAAGGTCCTGTTCACGATGGACCTGGTCGCCGGCGGCTCGCTGGTCCATCTCGTCGGGGACTACGGACCGCTGCCCCCGCTGTTCGTCTGCACGCTCCTCGACCAACTGCTCTCCGGTCTCGCCGCGGTGCACGCCGAAGAGGTGGTGCACCGCGACATCAAACCCGCCAACATCCTCCTGGAGGCCACCGGCACCGCCCGGCCCCGCCTCCGCCTCTCCGACTTCGGCATCGCCATGCGGCTCGGCGAGGCCCGGCTGACCGAGACCAACCTCGTGGTCGGTACGCCGGGTTACATCGCTCCCGAGCAACTCCTGGGCGCAGAGCCCGACTTCACGGCCGACCTGTTCGCCGTCGGTCTGGTCGCCCTGTATCTCCTGGAAGGCGCCAAGCCCGACGCCAAGGCGCTCGTCCAGTACTTCGCCGAACACGGCACCCCGGGAGCGCCCAAAGGCATCCCGGACCCGCTCTGGGAGGTGGTGGCCGGCCTCCTCCAGCCCGACCCCCATGCCCGCTTCCGTACGGCCGTCGGAGCCCGCAGAGCGCTCGCTCAGGCCAGGGAACTCCTCCCGGAGACGGGCACTGACGACGACTCGATCGAGATTTTCGACCAACTGGGCCCCTTGCCCACGGGGTTCGGGCCGGATGGTCCGGTGCGGTTGGCTTCCGGGGTCGACACACGGACCTCAGGAGAGCCAGGAGTGCCGGGGTCGGGAACGGCACCGGGAGCGGGAGCGGAAACGCCCGGTACGGGCAGCGCGGCGAGTGTTGCAGAAGCGCGGGCGGCCGGGGCGGCTCCGGGCCCGGCGAAGGCTGCGGAGACGGCCGGGGAATCAGCCGGTGTGGCGGGGCCGGGTGCGGGTACGGGCCCAGGCGTGGGCCATGGTGCCGGGACTGGCCGAAGTACGGGCCCGGGCGCCGGGACAGGCCGAGGTACGGGCTCGGCGGCCGCGGCCGGCGGCGCCGTCGGGTCCTCGGCGGTCTCCGCCACCGACCGGACCGGCGGCGCCGGGACCTCGTCGGCCCCCGCCTCCCTGTCCGACACCGGCAGTTTCCGGCTCCCGCCGCCCCAGGTGCCGGTCGCCCCGGACCCCGCTGCGCTGCGGCCCCAGCCGGTACCGCCGTATCCCCCGTACGCCCAGCAGCAGGCCGTCCCGGCCGCGCGGCCCCGCACACCGTGGTCCCCCGCGCAGCCGCTCCCCCCGGCCCGGCCGGACACCGACACCACCACCGCCACCTACACCGCGCGTGACCCGCAGACCCCACCGCCGTCGGTCCGCACCCACGGCCGGCGTCGGCGGCGGGCGCCCCGGCCCGGCCCTTCCGCCAGGGCGGCCGTGCCCATCCTGCTCCTCGCGCTTGCCTGTTACGCCGTCGGCTTCTGGGCGCTGGCCCGGATCTGAGCGCGCCGGGCGGTCAGGGTCCACACGCCGAGGACGAGCAGCAGGGCCGTGCCCGTGCCGATGCCGCCGGCCGCGAGCGCCCGCATCGCCGTGTGGTCGTCGCCGGCCCCGCTCACGAGGCCTGCCCCGGCCGAGGACACGTCGAAGACGCCCTTCGGGACCGGCGAACCGGCATACCCGGGGCCGGAGTTCGGGGTGCCGTCGACGCGGACCCGGAGCGTGACGCCGTACGGCCCCTTGCCGAAGGTGGCCGCGGTCTGCCCGGTGAGGTGGACGACGAGGTAGTAGGCGCCGGCGAAGCGGACGGAGCTCTCCATGCCGGAGCCGGCGTACCGGTTGGCGTACGCCACGGGTGGCAGGGGTTCGAGGGAGGACGACTTCTGGGTGCCGTCATAGCCGAGGGAGACGTCGTCGACGTAGCCGCGGACCGGGTTGTAGAGGGAGAGGTTGAGCGCGGCGCTGACGTAGCCGTGGAGGTCGCCGCTGGTGCTGCCGAGGTCGACGGTGGCGTGGAGCTGCTGGCCCCAGTCGACCGGGACGGCGTAGTAGAGGGTCTGGCCTGGCGTGATGTCGGTCTGCCAGATGCCCTGTTCCAGGGGGCGGGCCGTGGTGAAGCCGGCGCCCGCGGCGCGGCGGTGGGGGGCCGAGGTGAGCGGCTCGGGTGACGCGGAGTTCCAGGTCCCGGGGGCGGTGGTGGCGCCGGTCGCGGCCAGGGCCGGTTCGGTGACGGGGGCGATCTCCAGGTCCCAGCTGCCCGGGGAGGTGGTCGTCGAGCCGGACACGGCCCGCTCGACGACCACGTAGTAGGTGCCGGCGTCCTTGCACAGCGCCCTGCCCGGGTCCCGCCGTCCCACCGCTGTGACCGGCCGGGGGCTGAGCCCGGCGCCGAAGCGGCCGCTGTCGTAGTCGCAGGCGGTGCCGTTGGCGTCCTCGATCGAGACCTCCACGCCGTCGCTGGCGGAGACGGTGGCGTCGGCGGGCGGGATGGCGGTGACCGGGACGTAGGCCGTGGTGTCGGCGGCGAGTTCGAGGCGGAAGTACAGCGAGCCCTTGTCCGGGAGGGTGCTGCGGTAGGTCGTGCCGGGCTCCAGCGGTACGGCGTCCGTGGTGCCCGTCGCTCCGGTGACCGTACGGGCGTCGGGAGCGAAGGCGTATCCGCTGTCACTGCCGCTGGACGCGGAGGCCGCGGAGGCCGCGGAGGCCGGCAGCGGTGCCGTCAGCAGTGCTGCCAGTGCGAGTGCGGCCGTGCCTCCGAGGCCCCGCCGTGCTGCCGTATTGCACCACCGCCGTATCACGCGCGCCCCCCAGCCGTCGTCCGCCGGCCGCCCGAGTCCCGGACGGGCCGGGCCCATACTGCCCCGTGCGCCCGTGCGCCACCCGGCGATCCGTACGACCGTCCGAAACGCCCCCGTCGCGCCACGGTCCCAGCCCCCCGGCAACGCCCCCCGGCCCCCCGGCAACGCAAAACCCCGACCGCTCGGCGGCCGGGGTCTCAGTCTCGTCTGTGGTCGGTACTCACGAACCCGTGGGCACGGAGTCAGTCGCCTCCGTCCACAGATCCTGCTCGGCGCGATCCGCCTGGATCTGGCGGTACACGAGGAGCCCGCCGATGGCGGCCAGTGCGACCAGGAGAAGCTTCTTCACCGCGCGACCTCGTCTCTTCCTTGACGTAGGGGACCTCTGGCGCCCGACTATACACACCGACCGATATCGATCGGTGACCTGGCATCCGACCCCAACTCCGGTCCGCCACAAGGCGTTGCGCGAGGTCCGGCCGCTCCGATCGGAGGGTGATCACACCTCCACGGACGGTGACTTTGCTCCGTCTCGACTCCCTTCATGGGCCTTTCTTGGGATTTTTCCCACGCCATGCACCCATCCGTGTGGTGTTCATCAGAACATCGACGCGCCACAGGCCGACGTCCCCCACTTCGGGATCCCCATACACATCATGAGGAAAGTACGCAAATCGCCCAACCCGAAAGTGAGGGGCCATGGCCCGGAACTCCAAGGTCATGACGCTGTGGACCGCCATCGTCACCGCCTTCCTCGCGCTGTGCACGGCGCTCGGATTCGTCTCCGCCACCACCGCCGCCGCGGTACCGCAGACCGAGACCCCGCGCAACAGCACCGGCGACGACCACAGCACGGACCGGGTGACGATCCCGGCACAAAGCCACTGGCTCTGGTCCCACGCAAGGTCCCTGCCGCCCACGATGAAGCAGCGCATCCGGGCCGAGGCCCACGGCAAGACCCCCAGCTGCCGCCACCGCCCCCTGGACACCGAGTCGGATAGCCCGGCCGAGCCCCCCGCGGCACCGCTGGACTGCTGAACCCGCCGGTACAGACGGCTCGGACGCAACGGCGCAAGGGCGACTTGCGTACGTACCAGCGCCTACTGCGACACAGACCCGTGACCGGGACCGATCCGGCCGCGGGTCTCCGCACGTCCGGACATGCTTCGCCCAGGGGCGAAGCGGCTCGACTCATCAACTCCTCTTGAGGAGTCGTACGCTGATCGTGTGCCCAAGGCCTACGAGGAGATCGCCGACGACCTCCGTCGCGCCATCCGTAACGGCGAGCTCAGCCCCGGCGCGCGGCTGCCCTCCGAGGCGGAGCTGGCCCGGCACCACGGCCGTAGCGTGCCCACGATCCAGAACGCGCTGCGGCTGCTGAGCGCGGAGGGCCTGATCGACAAGCGGCACGGGAGCGGCACCTTCGTGCGCCGCCCGCGCACCCGCGCGGTCCGCGACAACGAACGGCACCAGTGGGAGAAGGACCGCGCCCTGATGCCGGAGGCCACCCGGGCCAGGACCGGTGCGACCGAACGCGAGACCGGCCTGGTCATCGACGACCTGGTCTTCTTCGCCCGCTACCGCGAGCTGACCGCGCCCGCCGACCTCGCCGGCGCGTTCGGCGTGCCCGAGGGCACCGCGCTCCTGGAGCGCACCTACCGGACCCGGCACTCCGCCGAGACCGCCCCTTTCAGCCTGGTGACCTCGTACCTCGTCCGCGACATGATCGCGGCCAACCCGGATCTCCTGGACGAGACCAACGAACCCTGGCCGGGCGGCACCCAGAACCAGCTGCACACCGTCGGCATCGAGCTCGCCCGGGTCGAGGAGCGTTTCACCGCCCGCCCGCCGACGCCCGAGGAGGCCCGGGAGCTGGACCTGCCGGCCGGCACCTCGGTGATCCTGCTGCGCAAGCGGTCGTACGACATCCACGACCGGATCGTGGACATCACCGCGGTCACGCTCCCCGGCGACCGCACCGAGCTGCTCTTCACCACCCACCTGGAAAGGTGGTGAGCGCTGCCGTGACCCGGCGCATCACCGTCGTCACCGCGGTCCACTCGCCGTCGGCCCGCTTCCTGCCCGAGGCCTACAAGTCGCTGTGCGGGCAGGCCCTGCCGGACGGGTGGGAGTGGCAGTGGCTGATCCAGGAGGACGGCTACGGCGACGAGGTCGGCCCCTACGTCCCCGACGACGCGCGGGTGTCGTTCCGGCAGGGCCGCGCCGGCGGTCCCGGGGTCGCGCGCACCATCGCGCTGGCCCGGGCGGAGGGCTCGTACGTCAAGGTCCTCGACGCCGACGACCGGCTTTCACCGGGTGCCCTGGGCCGTGACCTGGCCGCGCTGGAGGCTCGCCCGGACCTCGGCTGGGCCACCTCACGGGCCCTGGACCTGCTGCCGGACGGCTCCACGGCCCACTTCCCGGGCGACCCGGAGGAGGGCCCGGTCGAACGCGGGACAGTGCTCGGCCACTGGACGGCGAACGGCTTCCGCGCCCAGGTCCACCCGGCCACCCTCTTCGTCCGCCGTGAGCTGCTGCTCGCCCTCGGCGGCTGGATGGCGCTGCCCGCCTCCGAGGACACCGGGCTGCTGCTCGCTCTCGACGCCGTGAGCCGGGGCTGGTTCTCGGCGGAGGTCGGGCTGCTGTACCGCAAGTGGGAGGGCCAGGTCACCGGCCACCCCGCCCATACCGACCCGGCGGAACGGGAGGCCCGGATGGCGGTCGTGGCGGCCCGGGCACGGGCACTGGCCGAGCTCGGCTGGCGCTACGGGTGACCTGCCCGGCCCGACCGCCCCGCTGGGCGGTGCGGCGGTCTCCCCCAGCGATACGACCGTCCTTCGGGGGCGCTCACAAGGTCGCCGCGTCCACTCGTGAGAACACCAGGTCGCTCTCCTCGGTCACCGGACGGTCCCAGCGGACCGGGACCACCGGTTCGCCGTACAGGGCGCGGGGGTAGCTGTCGGCCGCGTAACTGTTGGCGAGCCGGTAGACGTGGTAGCCGGCGTCGGTCATGGTGCGCAGCAGGTCGTCCGCACGGTCGCCGAGCTGGGCCATCCGGTCGGGGGTGACCTCGACGGTGAGCTCGGCGTCCGGGCGCAGCTTCTCCAGCAGCGGCGCGAGCCCGCGCACCACCGCGCCCTCGGCGCCCTCCACGTCGATCTTGATGACCCGCGCGGTCTCGATCTCCTCCGGCCCGAGCAGTTCGGGCAGCGGCACGGCCTCGATGTCGAAGCTGGACTCGGCCGGTCCGTCCCACGGGACGATGCTGTTGGCGCCCATGTTGCGGGAGCTGGCGAGCACGAAGGTCAGGGTGCGGTGGGCGTCGGAGACGGCGGCGTTGACCGCGCGGATGTTCCGGCAGCCGTTGAGCGCGCTCTGCTGTTCGAGGCGGCGGTGAAAGGCGGGGGAGGCCTCGACGGCCACGACCCGGCCCTGCTCCCCGACCAGCCGGGAGGCGAGGACGCTGAAGACGCCGATGTTGGCGCCGACGTCGACGAAGCAGTCCCCCGGCGCCAGCCGGCCGCGCAGCCAGCGGGTCATGTGCGGTTCCCACACCCCGAAGAGGTAGAGGTAGCGCTGGATGAGGTCCTGGGTGTCGACCGCGAACCGGTCGCCGGAGAGCGTCTCGACGACGCGCCGCCGGGGGTGGTCGCGCAGGTACGGGTTGAGCGCGCGGGCCGCGAGGGTCTTGCCCCACGGGCGGGGGAAGTCGCGGACGTAGCGGCGGCCGAGGGTGGCCAGAAGTTCGGTGAGTTCGGTGGGGGCGGTGCTCATCCGCTAGTCGGTGACCCTTCGGCCGTCGATCCGGATCGCCTGCGACGGGCAGCGCTCGGCGATGTCCCGGATCAGTTCGTCGTCGTTGCCGGGCTCCCCGGGCTCCTCGCGTCCGGGCAGGACGAAACCGTACCCGTCCTCGAAACCGAACACAGCGGGTGCCCGGAACGCACACTCACCCGACCCATAACAGACGTCGGCGTCGACGGAGACCTTCATGGAAGGTCCCCTGCCCAGCAGGGGACCCGCTGAACCGGCTACTTGAACGGCAGCTCCAGCATCCGGATGGCGTTGCCGCGCAGCAGCTTGTACGCCACCTCCGGCGCCAGGCCGCCGACATGCTCCTGGGCCACCCGCTTGGTATCCGGCCAGGTCGAGTCGACGTGCGGGTAGTCCGTCTCGAAGGTCGCGTTGTCCACGCCGATCGTCTCGATCGCCTCGATGCCGTGCCGGTCGCGGAAGAAGCAGCAGAAGATCTGCCGGTAGTAGTACGTCGAGGGCGGTTCGGGGATCAGGTCCTTCACCCCGCCCCAGGCGCGGTGCTCCTCCCAGACGTCGTCGGCGCGTTCCAGGGCGTACGGGATCCAGCCCATCTGGCCCTCGCTGTACGCGAGTTTCAGCCGGGGGAACTTCACCAGGACGCCGGAGAAGAGGAAGTCCATCATCGAGGCCATGGCGTTGTTGAAGCTGAGCGAGGCCTGGACGGCGGGCGGGGCGTCCGGGGAGGCGGCCGGCATCTGGGAGCTCGACCCGATGTGCATGTTGACGACCGTCCCGGTCTCCTCGCAGGCCGCGAAGAACGGGTCCCAGTAGCCGGAGTGGATGGACGGCAGGCCCAGGTAGGTGGGGATCTCGCTGAAGGTGACCGCCCGGACGCCCCGCTGGGCGTTGCGCCGGATCTCGGCGACGGCCAGGTCGATGTCCCACAGCGGGATCAGGCACAGCGGGATCAGCCGGCCCCCGCTGTCCCCGCACCACTCCTCGACCATCCAGTCGTTGTAGGCGCGGACACAGGCCAGCGCGACCTCCTTGTCCTCGGCCTCGGCGAAGGTCTGCCCGCAGAAGCGGGGGAAGGTGGGGAAGCAGAGGGAGGCCTCGACATGGTTGATGTCCATGTCCTTGAGCCGTTCCCTGGGGTCCCAGCAGCCGGGCCGCATCTGCTCCCGGGTGATGCCGTCGAGCGTCATCTCGTCCCGGGAGAAGCCGACGGCGGCGATGATCCGCTTGTACGGGAAGAGCAGGCCCTCGTACTCCCACCAGTCGGTGGTCTGGCCCTCGGGGTCGGTGGTGAAGCGGTACTTGCCGCCGACGTAGGCGAGTTCGCCGATGCCGGCGGTGAAGGGCTTGGGCCCCTTGTCGCGGTACTTGCCCGGCAGCCACTTCTCGAAGAGGTGAGCGGGCTCGATCACGTGGTCGTCCACGCTGATGACCCTGGGCAGATCCTGGGTGCCGGTTGCGTTCTCTGCCATGCCTACCCCCTGCTGCCTGCGGAGTTCCGAATTTATCTGACGGTCCATCAGATAAGCCGTCGGCATTAAGGCTAGGCCCAGGAGCCTGCACCAGCAAGGCCCACCACGCTCCACTCGGGCGAACCACGTGGCGCGCAGCCCCTTGCGGCACGCGCCGCCTTCCGCTGAACTGACGGTCCGTCAGGTGAGTTCGGGGATCCGGGGAGGGTGCGGGATGCGATCAGCCTTGCTGAGCGGTGCCGAATGGTTCGCGGTGCTCCGCATCGGGCTCGGTCTGTGGTGGCTGGAGAGCTGGCGGCACAAGGACAAGAAGCAGTGGTTCGGCGGTGGGGGCATCCGGTGGGCGGCCGGTGTCGCGGAGAAGCACCGCTGGCCGGTGGTCCGGCGGGGCTTCGACACCGTCGTCGCGCCGCGCCCCCGGCTGATGGCCTACGTCGTGGCGTACGCGGAGCTCGCCCTGGGCCTCGGCCTGGTCTCCGGCTTCCTCACGCCGATCGCGCTGGCGGCCGGGTTCCTGCTCAACCTGATCTACCTGGTCCTCATGATCCACGACTGGGCCGAACAGGGGCAGAACCTGATGATGGCCCTGATCTCCCTGGCCGGCCTCTTCGCGATCAGCTGGCAGAGCTGGTCGGTGGACTCGGCACTGGGCCTGTTCGGCTGACCGACAGTCCCGTCGGGGCGGGCCCCTGGAGAGCGCCCCGCAGGGGCGCGGGACTGTCTCCGATATGCGGCTGCCGCCGCGTGGGCGCGACCAGCCCCCACGTACCCGCAGCAACCCTCAGCCCCGTCACGGCGCTCCCCACAAGGAGGCACAGATGACGACCAACCCCTCGGCTGACTCCCCTTCGGCGGACACCCTGAGAAAGCTGCACTCGGCGCGCGCCCGCAGCGCGTACGAACGTGCGGTGGCCGCCTGTCGCCACGCGGGGATCGCCCCCGACGCGGCGCAGACCGTCCCGACGACTCCGGTGGGCCGGGCCGCCAACGCGCTCCGGCTGTCGGCCCAGTCCCTCACCGCCCTGGCCGGCACCGCGCCGGACCCGGCGGCGGACGCCCGCTGCGCCCGCAACGCAGCCGCCACGGCGGCACTGGCCGCACAGGTGGCCGCACAAATGGCCCGCTCCGGGGCGGCGACGGCCCTGCGCGCCGCCCTCACCGCGTCCCAGGCGGCCGCGAAGGCGGCCGGCGGCACGGCGGCGGGACAGGACACGGCTCTGAACGCGATCGCCGACGACGCGGAGGAAGGGGCGGTCGAGGCGGCACGGGCGGCGGGCTGGATGTGATCCCGTGCGGTGCGGTACCGGCACCGTGCCCCCGTGCCGTTCGGCTCCGGTCCCTCCCCACGTGGGGACCGGTGCCGAACGGCGCGGGTGGTGTCGGACCGCGCACTGAGCCCGTAGACCTGCTCGGTGTGCGGAAGCAGCTCGCGTCATACGGCCACTGCGGCGGAAGGACGCCGGTCGAAGGTGACCGAGAACGTGCGGTGCCGTGAGCTGTCTCTGCGAGTGCTGAGCTGGTCGGCCGGTCGGGGCGAGACCCGATGACTGCGTTGCTGCGGCGAAATCCTGCCAGCCGATGAGCCCGTCTGAGGAGGGCAGGACGTCCGGTCCGGAGCTTTGCCGCAGGTCAGCCGTATAAGGTGAGTTTTCCGGTCCGGATGACCAGCAGCGGGGGAAGTAAGGGGTGGAGAGCCTTGGGTCCCGATGCAGGGGCACGCACAGCCTTCGCGGAACGCCTCGCGTTGCTGTACAAGGAGGCCGGTAATCCTCCACTCAAACGCGTCGCCGAAGCGGTCGACCGACTGCATCGCGTCGATGAGCGAGGCCGTCCGGTGCGGGTCTCCGCCCAGCGGATCAGCGACTGGCGGCGGGCGAAGAACGTGCCCGCCCAGTTCGTCGCCCTCTCCGCCGTCCTGCAGGTCCTGATCCCACAGGCGCGCCGCGTCCAGCCGGCGCCGGTGTCCAGCGGGCTCTACGACATGGCCCAGTGGCAGAAACTGTGGGAGCGGGCCGTGGCCGATCCGGTCGGCGAGCTGCCCGCACCGGAGACGGCAGAGGAGACGGAACGGCCGCCATCGGTCGACAGCGTCTGCCCGTACCGTGGTCTGGCCTCCTACCGCCGCGAGGATGCCCGCTGGTTCTTCGGCCGGGAGCGCAGCACCGACGCGCTGGTCACCCAGCTCCGTTCCGCGAAGGCGGGCGGCGGCCTGGTGATGCTGGTCGGCGCCTCGGGAGCGGGAAAGTCCTCACTGCTGAACGCCGGCCTGGTCACCGCGCTGCAGAGCGGCGCCCTGGACGACGACAAGGCCCGCCCACGGCACATCCTGCAACTCGTCCCGGGCGCGGACCCGGTGAAGGAGCTGACCCGCCGAATACCCGACCTGGCCGAACTGGCGGACCTGGACGATCCGGACGCCGTACGGAAAGCGATCACGTCCTGGGCCCGCCGCGAGACCGAGTCCGGGTCAGCCGTCGGTGGTCCAGCCGATGTTTCACGTGAAACATGGCCGCCTTCGGGTCCCGAGCCAGCCCGTCCGGTCGTGATCGTCGACCAGTTCGAGGAGACCTTCACCCTCGATACCGACGAGACGGACCGGCGCACCTTCGTCCAGCTCCTGCACTCGGCCAGCACTCCCGCCGCCCCCGGCGAGCCGGCCCCCGCCCTGGTCGTACTCGGCATCCGGGCCGACTTCTACGAGCAGTGCCTCGGCTATCCGGAGCTGGCCGACGCGCTCCAGCACCGGCACATGGTGCTCGGCCCGCTGTCCACCACCGAACTGCGTGAGGCCGTGACCGGCCCGGCGAAGGCGGTGGGCCTGGAGCTGGAGCCCGGCCTCGCCGAGCTGATCGTCCGGGAGGTGAGCGCGGACGGTCCACGCGGCGCCCATGACGCGGGCGTCCTCCCGCTCCTGTCCCATGCCCTTCTCGCCACCTGGCAGCGCCGCAAGGCCGGCCGGCTGACGCTGGCCGGCTATCGGGCCGCCGGAGGCATCCAGGGCGCCGTAGCCGCGACCGCCGAGCGCGCCTGGTCCAGCCTGGACCCGGCCGCCCGCGGGGCCGCCCGGCTGCTGCTGCTCCGCCTGGTACGGCTCGGCGAGGACACCCAGGCGACCCGCAGGCGCGGCACACGGCGCCAGCTGGCCGCCGAGTCCACCGACCCGGACAAGACGGAGGAGTCGCTCGAAACGCTGGTCCGGGCCCGACTGGTGACGCTGGACGCGGACACCGTGGAGATCACCCACGAGGCGCTGCTGCACGCCTGGCCCCGGCTGCGCGAGTGGCTCGACGAGGACCGCAAGGGCAATCTGCTGCGCCAGCGCCTGGAGGAGGACGGCCGGGCCTGGGACGAGTCGTCCAAGGACTCCGCGCTGCTCTACCGGGGTTCGCGACTGGAACAGGCCCACGCCTGGGCGAAGTCGGCCGGTGACACCTCCCTGACCCGCAGCGCGGTGGAGTTCCTGGCAGCCTCGGTGCGGCTGCGCCGGCGCACGGTGTGGATCAGCCGGGCCGCCGTGTCGGCGCTGGTCGTGCTCGCGGTGCTGGCGGCCGGCTCCGCCGTGATCGCCCGGCAGCAGCGGGACGACGCGGTGTTCGAGCGGGTGGTCGCGGAGGCCGACCGATTCCAGTACTCGGACCCGTCACTGTCCGCCCAGCTCGACTTGGTGGCCCACGACCTGCGCCCGGACGACGAGGGTGCCGGCAACCGCCTGATCTCCATCGTCAACGCCCCGCTGGCCACCCCGCTGCTCGGCCACACCGGCGCCGTCTACCTCACCACCTTCAGCCCCGACGGCAGGACCCTGGCCACGGCCGCCTACGACCGCACGGTCCGGCTGTGGGACGTGAGCGACCCGACCCGGCCGAAGGCCCTGGGCAAGCCCCTGCTCGGCCACACGAGCTGGGTCTCCAGCGCGGTCTTCAGCCCGGACGGCAAGACCCTGGCCAGCGCCGGCGACGACGGCACCGTACGGCTGTGGGACGTCTCCGACCCGAGGCACCCCGTCTCCCTGGGCTCCCCGCTGGCCGGCCACGACGGCACCGTCTACCTGGTCGCGTTCAGCCCGGACGGCCGTACCCTGGCCGCCGCCGACGAGGACCACACCGTCCGCCTGTGGGACGTGCACGACCCGCGCCACCCCGCTTCGCTGGGCACCCTCACCGGCCACACCGAGGCCGTGCGCTCCATCGCGTTCAGCCCCGACGGCCGCACCCTCGCGGCCGGCAGCGACGACAACTCGATCCTCCTGTACGACGTCTCCGACCCCCGGCACCCCGAGCGCGTCGGCGCTGCGCTGACCGGGCACACCGCGACCGTGCACTCGGTGGCCTTCAGCCCGGACGGCCGCACCCTGGCCAGCGGCAGCAAGGACGACACCGTACGGCTGTGGGACGTCACGGACCGGGCGCACGCCAAGGCGCTCGGCGGGCCGCTCACCGGCCACACCGGACCCGTCTGGTCGGTGGCCTTCAGCCCCGACGGATCCATGCTCGCCGCGGGCAGCGCGGACTCCACGGCCAGCCTGTGGAACGTCGGCAACCCGGCCTTCCCCTCCCAGGTCGGCGAGCCGCTCGCAGGCAGCAGCGGCGAGATGTACGCCGTCGGCTGGAGCCCCGACGGGCACACCCTCGCCACCGGCAGCGGTGACGGCAAGGTGCGGCTGTGGTCGATCCCGGGTGCGGACATGATCGGTGCGGCGGGGGCGTTCAGCCCGGACGGCCGCGTCCTGGCCACCGGGGGCGGCGACAGCAGGATGCGGCTGTGGAACATCACCGATCCGGGCCGGCCCACCGCGCTCGGCGAACCGTTCCGCACAGGTTCAAGGGACCTGCGCTCGATGGTGTTCACCCGGGACGACCGCACCCTCGTCATCCTCACCGGCGAGAACAACATCAACTGGGTGCAGCTGTGGAACGTCTCCGACCCCGCGCACCCCGCCCAGTACGGTGCTCCGGTCCGGCTGAACACCCGGTACGCGGGCGCCGAGGCGCTGGCGCTGAGCCCCGACGGACGCACCGTGGCCGCCGACTACGACGACCGCACCGTGCAACTCCTCGACATCAGCGACCCCGCGCACCCCAGGCGCCTCGGCGAGCCCCTCAAGGGCCACACCGGTTACGTCAACGCGCTCGTCTTCAGCCCGGACGGCAGGACCCTGGCCAGCGGCAGCGCGGACGGCACGGTCCGCCTCTGGAACGTCTCCGACCGGACTCGTGCCAGGCCGCTGGGCGCCCCCCTCAAGGGCCATCTCGGCCCCATCAACACCCTCGCCTACAGCCCCGACGGGCACGCCCTGGCCAGCGGCAGCGACGACGACACGGTCCGCCTGTGGAACGTCTCCGACCCCGCGCACGCGACCCGGCTGGGCGCGGTCCTCACCGGCCACACCGAGGCGGTCGTCTCCCTGACCTTCAGCCGGGACGGCAGGACCCTGGCCAGCGGAGGCAACGACAACACGGTCCGCCTGTGGAACGTGGCGTCCCCCTCCTCGGCGCATCCGATCGGCCAGTCGATGAGCCCCAACGCCAAGACGGGCAACTTCCTCTCCTTCAGCCCGCGCAGCAACATGCTGGGTGTCTCCAGCGGCTCCGACACGGTCCGGCTGTGGAGCCTGGACGCCGACCACGCGGTCGACCGCATCTGCTCGGTCACCCGCAACGTCCTGACACCCGCCAAGTGGCGCGAGTACCTCCCCCGGCTCGCCTACGACCCGCCCTGCGACGCCTGATCCACCCCACCCCTGACCGCCTTTGAGTGATCCCGATCACAACTGCTCACGACGGCCGAGAAGTTGACTCCCGTCGCACAGGCCACCTTGTTAGTCTGACCACGACCCGGTCGCTGGTGCATCCCCCGTCGCCAGCGACCGGGTCTTTTCATGTCCGCGGCCGCGCCGCCGTCCGCCGCAGTGAACAGTGCCGTCACCCGGACAGATCTTCCAGCAAGCAGCTGGTCACCAGGTCGCACACGATTCTCTTGCAGTCACGACACGCCAACCGCCCCACTGCGAGGGAGTCACCATGTCCCGCATGCCCAGGATCGCCGCTGTCGGTGCCGCCGTCGGCGTCGTACTCGCCGCGAGTGCCGGAGCCACAGCCGCCGGAGAGGGCGGGGGCGGCTTCACCACGCAGCAGGTCGAGGGACCCGCCGTCCTGGTGGCGCCGAACTCGTTCGGCAGCGCTGACGCCACCTGCCCGCGCGGAACCACCCTCACCGGCGGCGGCTTCGGAACGGTCAGCCCAGATCTGGTGATGACCGGCTCCTATGCCGCGGGGCCGGACGGCCTGCCGCCGAACGCGTGGCGGGCAGTTGCCGTCAACAAAGGCCAGACCGGCCAGAGGCTCACCGCTTTTGCCATCTGCGCCACTCTCAAGGACCCACACAAGTGATCCCCCTCGCGGCCTGCAGTCCCGCCGGCGCCGGCTGATGTCGGCCGTTGATGCCAGAAGGCCCCCAGCCGAATCGACTGGGGGCCTTCGTGCTGGTGGGGCTAACAGGATTTGAACCTGTGGCCTCATCCTTATCAGGGATGCGCTCTAACCAACTGAGCTATAGCCCCGCCGCGCTCTGCGGTGTGTGTGCCGCGCGCTGACTCCTGAAGATTAGCGCACGACCGGGGCAGTCCCAAAATCGGTTGTCGGGGGATCGTCAGGAGAGGTTTGAGCCCCGGTCACTCGTCCTCGGCCAAGGTCAGCTCGATGCCGCCGACGAAGCCCGCGGAGAGGTTGTAGATGAACGCGCCGAGGGTCGCCAGCGCCGTCGCGAGGACGACGTCGATGACCGCGATGATCGACGTGAACATCAGGACGTGCGGCAGGGAGAGGAACGACTGGAGGTCGAAGCCATTGGACTCGTTCGAACCGGTGGCCTCCGAGATCGTGCCGCCGACCGTCGAGAACACGCCCATCGCGTCCAGGACCATCCACAGCACCGCCGCCGCCACGATCGAGCAGATGCCCAGCGCGATGGAGAGCAGGAAGCTGACCTTCATCACCGACCAGGGGTCGGCCTTGGCGACCCGCAGCCGGGCCTTGCGGGTGCGCGGCGCGGTGCGCGTCCCGGCGCCGGTGCGGGGCCGTCGTACGCCTGCCGCGGGGGGCGCCTGTGCGGCCTGCGCCGCCGGGTAGGCCTGCGGCGGGTGGTAGGGCCCGGAGGGCTGCTCGGCGTGCCGTTCCCCGGGCAGCGGGGAAGCGCTCTGCGGCTGCGCGGGCGCCGGCCGGTCGCCCGGTGCGGCCTGCCCTCGGGTGTCGGTCACAGATCCCCCCTGCGATCCCTTCGCATCCGGCGCGGGCGCCTTGATCGCCTTCAGCTGGGTCGTGTGCGTGTCCGCCTGCTGCGGCGCACCGCCCCCGTCGGACGCGGCGGAGCCACGGCCGCCGCCGTCCGCATCCGTACCCGTAGAGGTACCGGCCGATCCGGCGCCCGTGGCTCCGCTCACGATGACTCACTCCTCGTGCCTACTCGGCCGAGGGCGCCTCACCCTCGTCCGTGCCGCTGGTCGCGACACCCTCGACGGTCTCGTCCACGGCGTCCTCGCCGTCGACTTCCTCCGCCTCGCTGCCGGCCTCGGCGTTACGTGCGATGCCGACGACGGCATCGCGCTTGCCCAGGTTGATCAGTTGGACGCCCATGGTGTCACGGCCCGTCTCCCTGACCCCGCTGACTCGCGTACGAATCACACCGCCGGACAGGGTGATGGCGAGGATCTCGTCGTTCTCCTCGACGATCAGCGCGCCGACGAGCGAGCCACGGTCTTCCACGATCTTGGCGGCCTTGATACCGAGGCCGCCGCGGCCCTGGACGCGGTACTCGTCGACACGGGTCCGCTTCGCGTACCCCCCGTCGGTGGCAGTGAACACGAACGTACCGGGTCGAACAACATTCATCGACAGAAGTTCATCCGCCTCACGGAAACTCATGCCCTTGACACCCGAGGTGGCCCGGCCCATGGGACGCAGAGTGTCGTCGGAGGCGGTGAACCTGATCGACTGTGCCTTCTTGCTGATCAGAAGCAGATCATCGTCTGCCGAAACCAGCTCGGCACCGATCAGTTCGTCGTCGGAACCGTCCTCGCGCTCCCGCAGGTTGATCGCGATGACACCGCCGGAGCGGGGCGAATCGTAATCCTTCAGAGGCGTCTTCTTGACCAGACCGGCCTTGGTGGCCAGCACCAGGTAGGGCGCCGCGTCATAGTCCCGGATCGCGAGGATCTCGGCGATCGCCTCGTCCGGCTGGAAGGCCAGCAGGTTCGCCACGTGCTGACCGCGCGCGTCCCGGCCGGCGTCCGGCAGCTCGTACGCCTTCGCCCGGTACACCCGGCCCTTGTTGGTGAAGAACAGCAGCCAGTGGTGCGTGGTGGAGACGAAGAAGTGGTCGACGATGTCGTCTTCCTTCAGCTTCGCGCCCCGCACACCCTTGCCGCCGCGCTTCTGCGCCCGGTAGTCGTACGTCTTGGTCCGCTTGACGTAGCCACCGCGCGTGACGGTGACCACGATGTCCTCCTCGGCGATCAGGTCCTCGATGGACATGTCACCGTCGTAGGGCACCAGCATGGTCTTGCGGTCGTCGCCGTACTTCTCGACGATCGCGGCCAGTTCCTCGCTGACGATGCCGCGCTGCCGCACCGGCGAGGCGAGGATCGCGTTGTACTCGGTGATCTTCGCCTGGAGTTCGTCGTGCTCCTGGATGATCTTCCGGCGCTCCAGAGCGGCCAGCCGCCGCAGCTGCATCTCCAGGATGGCGTTGGCCTGGATCTCGTCGATCTCCAGGAGCTCCATCAGGCCCGTACGCGCGATCTCGACCGTGTCACTGGCCCGGATCAGCGCGATGACCTCGTCGATCGCGTCCAGCGCCTTCAGCAGACCGCGCAGGATGTGCGCCCGCTCCTCGGCCTTGCGCAGCCGGAAGCGCGTCCGCCGGACGACGACCTCGATCTGGTGCGTCACCCAGTGCCGGATGAACGCGTCCAGCGACAGGGTGCGCGGCACGCCGTCGACCAGCGCCAGCATGTTGGCGCCGAAGTTCGTCTGCAGGTCGGTGTGCTTGTACAGGTTGTTCAGGACGACCTTGGCGACCGCGTCCCGCTTCAGCACGATGACCAGACGCTGGCCCGTACGCGACGACGTCTCGTCCCGCACGTCCGCGATGCCGCCGACCTTGCCGTCCTTCACCAGGTCGGCGATCTTCTGCGCGAGGTTGTCGGGGTTCACCTGGTACGGCAGCTCCGTCACCACCAGGCACTGGCGGTTCTGGATCTCCTCGACCTCGACGACGGCACGCATGGTGATCGAGCCGCGGCCCGTGCGGTAGGCCTCCTCGATGCCCTTGCGGCCGACGACCAGCGCCCCGGTCGGGAAGTCGGGGCCCTTGATCCGCTCGATCAGCGCGTCCAGGAGCTCCTCGTGCGAGGCCTCCGGGTTCTCCAGGCACCACTGGGCGCCGGCCGCGACCTCGCGCAGGTTGTGCGGCGGGATGTTGGTCGCCATGCCGACCGCGATCCCGGCCGAGCCGTTGATCAGCAGGTTCGGGAAACGGGCCGGCAGGACGGTCGGCTCCTGGGAGCGGCCGTCGTAGTTGTCCGTGAAGTCGACGGTCTCCTCGTCGATGTCGCGGACCATCTCCATCGACAGCGGCGCCATCTTGCACTCGGTGTACCGCATGGCGGCCGCGGGGTCGTTGCCCGGGGAGCCGAAGTTGCCGTTGGAGTCGACGAGCGGCATCCGCATCGACCAGGGCTGGGCGAGCCGGACCAGGGCGTCGTAGATGGAGGAGTCGCCGTGCGGGTGGTAGTTGCCCATGACGTCGCCGACGACACGGGCGCACTTGTAGAAGCCGCGCTCGGGGCGGTAGCCGCCGTCGTACATCGCGTACAGCACCCGGCGGTGGACGGGCTTGAGACCGTCACGGACGTCGGGCAGCGCGCGGGACACGATGACGGACATCGCGTAGTCGAGGTACGAGCGCTGCATCTCCGTTTCGAGCCCGACGGGCTCGATACGCATCACGACGTCGCCGCCCTCTTCAGGGGTGACGGGGGTGTTCTCGTCGGCCATAGCTGGTGAGGATCCTTCCTGGTGCGGTCAGCTGAGACCGACTCAGATGTCGAGGAAGCGGACGTCCTTGGCGTTGCGCTGGATGAACTGGCGGCGGGCCTCGACGTCCTCGCCCATCAGGACCGAGAACAGGTCGTCGGCCTGGGCGGCGTCATCGAGGGTGACCTGGCCGAGGACCCGGTGGTCGACGTCCATGGTGGTCACGCGCAGCTCCTCGGCGTTCATCTCGCCGAGACCCTTGAAGCGCTGGATCGAGTCCTCCCTGACGCGCTTGCCGCGCTGACGGCCGAGCTCCAGCAGCGCGTCGCGCTCACGGTCGGAGTACGCGTACTCGACCTCGTCCCGGCCCCACTTGATCTTGTAGAGCGGCGGACGCGACAGGTACACGTGCCCCTGCTCCACCAGGTCGCGCATGAAACGGAACAGGAACGTCAGCAGCAGGGTGTTGATGTGCTGGCCGTCGACGTCGGCGTCCGCCATCAGGATGATCTTGTGATAGCGGAGCTTCTCGATGTCGAAGTCCTCGTGCACGCCCGTGCCGAACGCCGAGATCAGCGCCTGGATCTCCTGGTTCTGCAGGATCTTGTCGATCCGCGCCTTCTCGACGTTGAGGATCTTGCCGCGGATCGGGAGGATCGCCTGGTACTGCGGGTTGCGGCCGGACTTGGCCGAGCCGCCGGCGGAGTCACCCTCGACGATGAAGATCTCGCACTTGGTGGGGTCGTTCGACTGGCAGTCGGAGAGCTTGCCCGGCAGGGACGCCGACTCAAGCAGGCCCTTGCGGCGGGTCAGGTCACGGGCCTTGCGGGCCGCCACGCGCGCGGTGGCCGCCTGGATGCCCTTGCGGATGATGTCCGCCGCCTCGACCGGGTTGCGGTCCAGCCAGTCGTTCAGGTGCTCGTAGACCGCCTTCTGCACGAAGGTCTTGGCCTCCGTGTTGCCCAGCTTGGTCTTCGTCTGACCCTCGAACTGCGGCTCGCTCAGCTTGACCGAGATGATCGCGGTCAGACCCTCGCGGATGTCGTCACCGGTGAGGTTGTCGTCCTTCTCGCGGAGCAGCTTCTTGTCCCGCGCGTACTTGTTGATCAACGAGGTGAGCGCCGCGCGGAAGCCCTCCTCGTGGGTGCCGCCCTCGTGGGTGTGGATGATGTTGGCGAACGAGTACACGCCCTCGCTGTAGCCGCTGTTCCACTGCATGGCGACCTCAAGGGACAGGCTCTTGTCCCTGTCCTCGGCCTCCAGGTCGATGATCGTGGGGTGCACCACGTCTCCCTTGCGGGAGTTGAGGTACTTCACGTAGTCGACGATGCCGCCCTCGTAGTGGTACGTGACGGTCTTGACCTCGGCCTTCTCGTCGGCACCCGCCTCGTCCGCGCCGGCCACGGCCTTCGCCTGCTCGCGCTCGTCGGTGAGCCGGATCGTCAGGCCCTTGTTGAGGAACGCCATCTCCTGGAAGCGCCGCGACAGCGTCTCGAAGGAGTACTCGGTGGTCTCGAAGATGTCCGGGTCGGCCCAGAACGTGACCGAGGTACCGGTCTCGCCGGTCTCCTCGTGTTTGGCCAGCGGCGCCGTGGGGACGCCCAGCTTGTAGTCCTGCGTCCAGCGGTGGCCGTCGGTCTTGATCTCGACGGACACCTTGGTCGACAGGGCGTTCACGACGGAGACGCCGACGCCGTGCAGACCGCCGGAGACCGCGTAACCGCCACCGCCGAACTTGCCGCCCGCGTGCAGCACGGTCAGCACGACCTCGACGGCCGGCTTGCCCTCGGACGCCACGATGCCCACGGGGATGCCACGGCCGTTGTCGACGACGCGCACGCCGCCGTCGGCCAGGATCGTCACGTCGATCGTGTCCGCGTGGCCCGCCAGGGCCTCGTCGACAGAGTTGTCCACAACCTCCTGCACCAGGTGGTGCAGGCCACGCTCGCCGGTCGAACCGATGTACATACCGGGTCGCTTGCGGACCGCGTCCAGCCCTTCGAGCACGGTGATGGCACTGGCGTCGTACGAAGCGGAGGCGGTGGCCTCACCGTGCGCGCCGGCGTCGGTGGACGGGATGTTCTCGTTGGGGTTGCCGGAATCGGCCACGAAGCGCCCTTTCTGGCACAGCACGAGCCAGGCTCGTCGGCGGGTTGCCGGAGCGGCTGCGGCATGTTGCGTTGGTAAGCCTTGATCAGCGTTGCTCAGCTTTTCCCGGACGGTCCCCACGGTCGGGGCGGGATTGGCTCCCAGTCTACCGGTAGCGCCGACAGTGATGGGGGTTTGCCGGTACCTGAGTCCGCATGTGCCGCCCTGAACCGGCCTGTGCCGACTCCCGATATGCGGATGGGGGCTCCAAGAGGCTCACGGAGGCACTCAGCGCTTCCGGCTGTCAACCCTTGGCTACTCCGGGGTCAGGTCGCGATTCGCAGCCGCGTGCGGTCGTACGACGATCAGCCGGGCCGGCCGTACAACGGCACCGCACCCGGCTGCGATCGTGACGCAAGTCACCCTCAAGTCACCCGTAGGTGTCCCCGGGACCCGTGCTCCCAGGGGCGCGCAGCGGACCGTAGCGCCGGGGCGGGCCCCCGGGATTGAGCACCTTGATCAGACGTACGGTGCCGTGCCCCAGGTCCTCGTTCAGGCGGGCGACCAGCGCCGGCGCGAGGTGGCGCAGCTGGGTCGCCCAGGCCGTGGAGTCGCACTGGACTACCAGCACCCGCTCGTCCTCGTCGTACCGCTGGGGCACACAGTGCTTCGCCAGATCCTCGCCGACGATCTCCGGCCAGCGGCCCATCACCCCGCCCACCGCGGCCGGCGTCTCCCAGCCGCGCTCGGTGATCAGCCGGTTGATCGCGGAACCCAGCGCCATGGGATCACGGCCGTCGGCGCGCGCGCCGGAGCGGAGGCCGCCGCGCCGCGCCTGCTTCTTCTGCTGCGCCGCGTCCCCACGCGCGCGCGCCGCCTCTCTGGCCGCTCTGAGCGCCACGCGCGCGAGGTCGACACCGGAGGGTTCGTCCTTGGGCGCGGGTCCGGGTCCGTCGGTGCTCATGCGCGCTCCACCGTCCCGTCGGCCACCGCGTACCGCGTCCCCGTGAGGATGTGCGGCACGTCGTCGTCCACGGCAGCGGTGACCAGCACCTGCTCCCCGGGGGCGACCAGCTCCGCCAGCCGCTCCCGGCGCCGGGCGTCCAGCTCGGCGAACACGTCGTCGAGCACCAGCACCGGCTCGTTTCCCTCGGCCCGCAGCAGGTCGTACGACGCGAGGCGCAGCGCCAGCGCGTACGACCAGGACTCGCCGTGCGAGGCGTACCCCTTGGCGGGCAGCTGCCCGAGCTTGAGAACCAGGTCGTCGCGGTGCGGACCGACCAGCGTCACACCCCGCTCGATCTCCTGCTTGCGGGCGTCCGCCAGGGCCGCCATCACCTGGGTGTACAGATCCTCGCGCGTGTGCGCCTCACCGGGCGCCGACGGCCTGTACTCCAGCGCGATCGGACCACCGCCCGGCGCCAGCTGCTCGTACGCCTTGTCGGCCAGCGGCTGGATCGCGGCGATCAGGTCGAGCCGCTGGGCGAGCAGCTCGGCACCGGCCCGCGCGAGGTGCTGGTCCCACACGTCGAGGGTGGACAGGTCCATGGAGCGGCCGCCGTGCCGCCGCGCGAGGGCCGCGGACTTCAACAGGGTGTTCCGCTGCTTGAGGACACGCTCGTAGTCCGACCGCACACCGGCCATCCGCGGCGACCGCGCGGTGATCAGCTCGTCCAGGAAGCGGCGCCGCTCACCGGGATCGCCCTTCACCAGCGCGAGGTCCTCGGGCGCGAACAGCACGGTCCGTACGATCCCCAGCACGTCACGCGGCCTGACCTGCGAGGACCTGTTGATGCGGGCGCGGTTGGACTTGCCGGGGTTGAGCTCCAGCTCGACCAGCTGCTGCCGGTCGCCCTGCCGGACCTGGGCCCGGATGATCGCCCGGTCGGCGCCCATGCGGACCAGGGGAGCGTCGGAGGCGACCCGGTGGCTGCCGAGGGTGGCCAGATAGCCGACGGCCTCGACGAGGTTGGTCTTGCCCTGGCCGTTGGGGCCGACGAAGGCGGTGACGCCCGGGTCGAGCGGGACCTCGACCTGGGCGTAGGAGCGGAAGTCGGCCAGCGACAGATGCGTGACGTGCATAGGTGTTTCGCCGACCTCCCCGTGACCTGCTACTTCGTCTCTGCCTGGTGCTACTTCGCCGCTACGGCGTGGCCGCCGAACTGGTTGCGCAGCGCGGCGATCATCTTCATCTGCGGCGAGTCGTCCTGCCGGGAGGCGAACCGCGCGAACAGCGAGGCGGTGATCGCGGGCAGCGGTACCGCGTTGTCTATGGCGGCCTCCACAGTCCACCGGCCCTCACCGGAGTCCTGTGCAAAACCCTTCAGCTTGTCCAGGTGCTCGTCGTCGTCGAGGGCGTTGACCGCCAGGTCGAGCAGCCAGGAACGGATGACCGTCCCTTCCTGCCAGGAGCGGAAGACCTCGCGCACGTCCGTGACGGAGTCGACCTTCTCCAGGAGCTCCCAGCCCTCAGCGTAGGCCTGCATCATCGCGTACTCGATGCCGTTGTGGACCATCTTCGCGAAGTGGCCCGCGCCGACCTTGCCGGCGTGCACCGAACCGAAGTCGCCCTCCGGCTTGAGCGCGTCGAAGACCGGACGGACCTTCTCGACGTGCTCGGCGTCGCCGCCGTACATCAGCGCGTAGCCGTTCTCCAGGCCCCAGACACCGCCGGAGACCCCGCAGTCGACGAAACCGATGCCCTTGGCGGCCAGCTCCCCGGCGTGCCTCTCGTCGTCCGTCCAGCGCGAGTTGCCGCCGTCGACGACCACGTCACCGGGGGCCAGGAGCTCGGCCAGCTCGTCGATCGTGGACTGCGTCGGCGCCCCGGCCGGGACCATCACCCACACCACGCGCGGCCCGCTGAGCTTGCCCACAAGCTCTTCCAGGCTGTGGACATCGGCGAGGTCCGGGTTGCGGTCGTATCCGACGACGGTGTGGCCCGCGCGGCGGATCCGCTCGCGCATGTTGCCGCCCATCTTGCCGAGGCCGACGAGACCGAGCTCCATCAGTTGGTTCCTTAGGTTGCGGTGTGGCAGGAGAGGCACGTTCGTGCCCGCGTCCGAGCCTAATCGCGACCCCTTGCGCACAGTTGTGGGCATAGCCGCTCACCTGGGGAAACCCACCGTGCCTCAATGCCGGGTACCCACAGGGGGCGCCCCGGCACCATGCACAGCTGTGGACAACTCAGCCGCTGAGGCGCACCGGCATGATCAGGTACTTGTAGGCCTCGTCCGCCTCCGCGTCCAGCGCCGGCTTGCCGCTGAGCAGCGCGGGCTTGGTGGACGTCGTGAACGACAGCTGGGCGACCGGCGAGTCGATGGCGCTCAGGCCGTCGAGCAGGAAGGTCGGGTTGAAGGCGATCGAGATGTCGTCGCCGTCCAGCTGCGCGTCGACCCTTTCCACAGCCTGTGCGTCGTCGCTGGAACCGGCCTCCAGGATCAGCACGCCCTGCTCGAAGCTGAGCCGCACCGGTGTGTTCCGCTCGGCGACCAGGGCGACGCGCTTGACGGCCTCCACGAAGGGGGCGGTCTCGATCACCGCCACGGAGTTGAACTCGGTCGGGAACAGCGTGCGGTACTTCGGCAGGTCGCCTTCGAGCAGCCGCGTGGTCGTACGCCGGCCCGCGCCCTCGAAACCGATCAGCCCCTCGCCCGCGCCGGAACCGGACAGGGCCAGGATGACGCTGTCGCCGCTCGTGAGGGCCTTGGCGGTGTCCAGGAGCGTCTTGGCGGGCACCAGGGCGACCGCGGAGGCCTCCGGGTTCTCCGGCTTCCACAGGAACTCACGCACCGCGAAGCGGTAGCGGTCGGTGGAGGCCAGGGTGACCGTGTCGCCCTCGATCTCGATCCGCACACCGGTCAGCACCGGCAGCGTGTCGTCACGCCCGGCGGCGATGGCCACCTGGGAGACCGCGGAGGCGAAGACCTCGCCGGGGACCGTGCCCGTCGCGTTCGGCATCTGCGGCAGGGACGGGTACTCCTCCACCGGCAGGGTGTGCAGCGTGAACCGGGACGATCCACAGACCACCGTCGCTCGTACACCGTCTGTGGAAATCTCCACCGGCCGGTTGGGCAGCGCACGGCAGATGTCGGCGAGCAGCCGGCCGGAGACGAGGACGGTGCCCTCCTCCTCGACCTCGGTCTCGACGCTGACCCGCGCGGAGACCTCGTAGTCGAAGCTGGACAGGCTCAGCTGGCCGTCCTCGGCCTTCAGCAGCAGGCCGGCGAGGACCGGCGCCGGCGGACGGGCCGGGAGGCTGCGTGCCGCCCAGGCCACTGCCTCCGCGAGTACGTCGCGTTCCACCCGGATCTTCACCGTAAGCCCGCCTCCTGCTGTTGCCGGGGCTTCTCGCCCTGCTGCGTCTTCGTCGTCTGTCCCGGTGTCGCCGGCCCCGGGGAGGGGGAGAACACCGGGGACCAGTCTGACGCACCGCACTGACAGCTGGTGCCCGTCGGGGTCAAGTCGTGACGAGGCGCGGTCAGAGGCCGGAGAGCGAGTTGTGCACAGGGCCCTCTTCGAAACGGATTCCGAGCTCTCTCTAGTTGTCAGTAGTAGTAGGGCCTGTGGATACCGTGGATAACCTCGTTTGCCCAGCTCAGGGCCAATATTTTGTCCACTGCCCCTGTGGGTGGAGCCGGTGGACAACTGACTGTCGCTGTGGAGAACAGAAAGTTCTGCACACACCGTGCACAGCCTGAGGGGAGTTCTCCCCAACGCCGTCCCCAGCTTTACCCACCTTTCCCACAGGCCAACCCGGCACCTTTGTGTGACGCCTTTCACTCGACTCGGTGAGCGGGCGCGTCGTGTTGCCGAACAGTGGACAGCCATGTGGAGAAGCTGGGGATTGCTGGGGACAACCGCCCCTCAGCCTGTGGGGTACCGGTGGACAACTTCATGCACAGCCTGTGGAAGCTTCCGTCGTCCACAGTCTGTGGAGATCCGTCGTCCACCATTCCACAGGCACCTGAGCTGCCACGATGCTCTTTCGACCGCCAGCCTGTGGACAGCGTTCGGGACAACTTCACAGTCCCCAGGGTGTGGACGCAAGAAAGTCAGCAAATCTGTGGAGGACGGCCGTAACCGGGGCGGTAATCGAACAGCACAGCGTCCCGAAGGGGGCATGGGGAACCGCGCGACGAGCCCCCACCGACGGGCACTGGCCCCCCTCCGAACCACCCCAGGACGCCAAAAGGCGCCCTCGGGATCTCTCCCAAGGGCGCCTGAGGCGTCGTACAGCTATCCGTTCTTGATGCGGTTGGTCAGCTCCGTCACCTGGTTGTAGATCGACCGCCGCTCGGCCATCAGCGCCCGGATCTTCCGGTCGGCGTGCATCACGGTCGTGTGGTCGCGGTTGCCGAACTGCGCCCCGATCTTCGGCAGCGACAGATCCGTCAGCTCCCGGCACAGGTACATGGCGATCTGTCGCGCCGTGACCAGCTGCCGGCCCCGCGAGCTTCCGCACAGGTCCTCGACGGTGAGGCCGAAGTAGTCGGCGGTCGACGCCATGATGGCCGTCGCGGTGATCTCGGGCGTCGTGTCCTGCCCGCCCGGGATCAGGTCCTTGAGGACGATCTCCGTCAGCCCGAGATCGACCGGCTGCCGGTTGAGCGAAGCGAACGCCGTCACCCGGATCAGTGCGCCCTCCAGCTCACGGATGTTGCGCGAGATGCGGGAGGCGATGAACTCCAGCACCTCCGGCGGCGCGTTCAGCTGCTCCTGCACCGCCTTCTTGCGAAGGATCGCGATCCGCGTCTCCAGTTCCGGCGGCTGGACGTCGGTGATCAGCCCCCACTCGAACCGGTTGCGCAGCCGGTCCTCCAGCGTGACCAGCTGCTTGGGCGGCCGGTCGCTGGAGAGCACGATCTGCTTGTTGGCGTTGTGGAGCGTGTTGAAGGTGTGGAAGAACTCCTCCTGCGTCGACTCCTTGTCCGCGAGGAACTGGATGTCGTCGACGAGCAGGATGTCCATCTCGCGGTAGCGCTTGCGGAAGCTGTCGCCCTTGCCGTCGCGGATGGAGTTGATGAACTCGTTGGTGAACTCCTCCGAGCTCACGTAGCGCACGCGCGTGCCCGGGTAGAGGCTCCGCGCGTAGTGCCCGATCGCGTGCAGCAGGTGGGTCTTGCCGAGTCCCGACTCCCCGTAGATGAAGAGCGGGTTGTAGGCCTTCGCGGGTGCCTCGGCGACGGCGACCGCCGCCGCGTGCGCGAAGCGGTTGGACGCGCCGATGACGAACGTGTCGAAGAGGTACTTCGGGTTCAGTCGGGCGGTCGGCTCACCGGGGCCGCCGGCCGGCGCGGGCTTCGCGCCGAGCGGCCCGGGACCGCCGGCGCTCGGCATGTTCGGGAGATTCGGCAGGTCCGGCCGTCCGGGACCGCCGCGGTGCCCGGGGCCCGGCCCGCCGGGGGGCTCGGGCAGCTCACGGCGTCCGGAGTCCCGGTCGTAGTCGGCCCGGTCATGGGCGGCGCGGTCATGGGCGGCGCGGTCATGGGCGGCCCGGTCATGGGAGGGTCGCTCGTAGTCGGACCGGTCGTAGTCGGACCGCGGCGGTTCGTACTCCGCGCGCTGCTGGTCGTACAGCGGCCGGTCCAGCGGCTGTTGCGGGCGGTACTCCTGGCCGTACGAGTCGCCGTAACCGTCCGAGCGGTACGTGTCCTGGGACGGCGAGGCATACGGGTCGCGCTCGGGGAAGCCGAGCCGCGGCTGCTGCCAGCTGTACTCCTCCTGTCCCGGGCGCGGCCAGGCGCCGGGTTCGGGGCGCTGGTACTCGGAGGGGTAGGCGGGCCGGGCGGTGGGGAGCTGGTCGCGGCCGCCCTGGTCGGGCAGTGGGTCGGCGCGGTGACGGCCGTACCCGCCGTCGTACTGCGACGGCGGGAGCTCCGGGTCCTCATAACGCTGCTGCTGCGCGGGCGGCGTCGGCGGGGGCTCGCCCGCCGACTCGTCCACGGTGATCGCGATCCGGATCGGCCGTCCGCACTCGCGGCTCAGCGTCTCACTGACGATCGGCGCGAGACGGCCCTCCAGTACGTTCTTCGCGAATTCGTTCGGTACCGCGAGGAGGGCGGTGTCCGCGACCAGCGCGAGTGGCTGGCAGCGCCGGATCCAGTGTTCGTCCTTCGCCTCCACACCCTGACCGCGGCCCTCACCGAGGAGCTGCTCCAGTACTCGTGGCCACACTGCGGCAAGATCGGCAGGTACGTCAGCCACAGGGCACGCTCTCTCACAGGTCCCACGAACGTGTGGTTCGAGGACGGGTCGGGATGAATATCAGGTCGGGCGGGGATAAAGGAACGAATCGGAGTTCAGCCACGGTAGTCAGCGTGGCGGGTGCGGTTCAAGTTGTTGTCCCCAGCCTGTGGATAGTGTCTCTCCGTCACTGCTGGTTTGACCGAATGGCGTAGCCCCGCGTACCGTAACCAGGTCGAGTTGTCGATGGCTGCTGCCGCCTGCCTCCGATGGGCACAGATCGCTGAAGGTGATCGGGAAGCGGTGCACTCGGGCGTGATGCGAGCTACTCGTGGGCGCACGGTGACAGCCAGGACGGCACCCGCCACACCCGATTTGATTTCTGGAGCCCCCGAGTGAGCAAGCGCACCTTCCAGCCGAACAACCGTCGTCGCGCGAAGACCCACGGCTTCCGCCTGCGGATGCGCACCCGTGCCGGCCGCGCGATTCTCGCGAACCGTCGCGCAAAGGGTCGCGCCAGCCTGTCCGCCTGATCCCGATCAGGTCATGACGTCGTGCTGCCTACCGAGCATCGGCTGAGGCGGCGCGAGGACTTCGCGACCGCGGTACGACGGGGGCGCCGGGCAGGTCGCCCGTCCCTCGTCGTCCACCTTCGTAGCGGTGCCACGGACCCGCACGCGCCTGGGGAGAGCGCTCCCCCGACGCGTGCGGGTTTCGTCGTGAGCAAGGCCGTGGGTGGTGCCGTTGTGCGCAACACAGTGAAGCGCAGACTGCGTCATCTGATGCGTGAACGAGTCGCCCTGTTCCCCCCCGGTAGCCTGGTAGTCGTACGAGCGCTGCCCGGAGCGGGTGACGCCGACCATGCACAGCTGGCCCGAGACCTGGATGCCGCCATCGAGCGGCTGCTGGGAGGGGGCGCGCGATGAAGTACCCGCTGCTGGCTCTGATCAAGCTGTACCAGTGGACGATCAGTCCGCTGCTGGGTCCGGTGTGCAAGTACTACCCGTCGTGCTCCCACTACGGCTACACGGCCATCGACCGGCACGGTGCGATCAAGGGCACGGCACTCACGGCCTGGCGCATCCTGCGGTGCAATCCGTGGTCGCTCGGCGGTGTGGATCATGTCCCGCCGCGCAAGCGCCCGCGGTGGCACGAAATGCTGCGTGACGCCTGGCGTGCACGCAGGGGCGGGTCCTCCGCCGCCGAACCGGCCACCGAGGAGAAGTCTTCCGAGCTTCCTTCGAGCCCGGCCGCAGAGACTTCGTCCCATGCCCAAGGAGCATGATTAGTGGACACGATTGCCAGTCTGTTCAGCTTCATCACGACACCCGTCTCATGGGTCATCGTCCAGTTCCACTCGGTGTACGGGAAGATCTTCGGTCCCGACACGGGCTGGGCCTGGGGCTTGTCCATCGTGTCCCTGGTGATTCTGATCCGTATCTGCCTGATCCCGCTTTTCGTGAAGCAGATCAAGGCGACCCGGGCCATGCAGACGCTCCAGCCCGAGATGAAGAAGATCCAGGAGCGCTACAAGAACGACAAGCAGCGCCAGTCCGAAGAGATGATGAAGCTGTACAAGGAGTCGGGTACCAACCCGCTCTCCTCGTGCCTTCCCATCCTGGCGCAGTCCCCGTTCTTCTTCGCCCTGTACCACGTGCTCAACGGCATCGCGACGGGCACCACGATCGGCGTCATCAACGAGTCGCTGCTCGCCAGCGCCCGTAACGCCCACATCTTCGGTGCCCCGCTCGCCGCGAAGTTCACGGACGGTTCCGCGAAGGTGGAGGCGCTCGGTGCCTCCCTCACGGACGTCCGGGTCGTCACCGCGATCATGATCGTCCTGATGTCGGCGTCGCAGTTCTACACGCAGCGCCAGCTGATGACGAAGAACGTCGACACCACGGTGAAGACGCCGTTCATGCAGCAGCAGAAGATGCTGATGTACGTCTTCCCGGTCATGTTCGCCGTCTTCGGTATCAACTTCCCGGTCGGTGTCCTCGTCTACTGGCTGACCACCAACGTGTGGACCATGGGCCAGCAGATGTACGTCATCCGCAACAACCCGACTCCGGGTTCCAAGGCCCAGGCCGCGTACCTGGAGCGCCTGACCAACCACGTCACGCACCACGGCAAGACCCGTCGGCGCAGCGAGAAGACCATCATCAAGGCGATCGTCGCCAAGGGCCGTGATCGTAACGAGTTCGAGCGCAAGTTCATCAACGCGCTGACCAAGGCGGGCCTCGTGGCCCAGGCCGACGGCAACGTGGTGAAGGGCGAGGCCCAGGCCGACGTACAGACCGAGGACGGCGTCACGAGCACCAGCGCTGCCGCCAAGCGTCAGCAGCCCAAGCGTCAGACCAAGGCTCAGCGGCAGTCCGGTGCAGCGAAGGCGGCCGGCGACTCCACGTCGGACTCGTCGGATTCGGATGACGCGTCGGCCGTGGCGGACACGACGACCTCGCTCGAGAAGTCCGACGAGCCGCAGGACGCCAAGCCGGCTGCCCAGCAGGCCCCGAAGGGCGGCTCCAACGGCCGCAGCAGGGCCCAGTCCGGTCAGCGCAAGGGCGGTCCGCAGCGCCCCAAGTCCCCGTCCAAGAAGTAAGAAGGAGCCCATCCCGTGACGGAAGGCACCACCTCCGCCGCTGCCGAGGGTGCAGACACCCTGACTCGCCTGGAGCAGGAGGGCGAGATCGCGGCGGACTACCTCGAAGGTCTGCTGGACATCGCCGACCTCGACGGCGACATCGACATGGATGTCGAGGCCGACCGCGCCGCCGTGTCGATCATCAGCGACTCGGGCACCCGGGACCTGCAGAAGCTGGTCGGCCGCGACGGCGAGGTGCTGGAGGCGCTCCAGGAGCTGACCCGCCTGGCCGTGCACCGGGAGACCGGTGACCGCAGTCGGCTGATGCTCGACATCGCGGGCTATCGTGCCAAGAAGCGTGCCGAGCTCTCCGAGCTGGGCGCCAAGGCCGCCGCCGAGGTGAAGAACACCGGCGAGCCGGTGAAGCTCAAGCCGATGACCCCGTTCGAGCGCAAGGTCGTGCACGACGCGGTCAAGTCCGCCGGGCTGCGCAGCGAGTCGGAGGGCGAGGAGCCGCAGCGGTTCGTCGTCGTGCTGCCCGCCTGAGCGGCCTCCCCGTTGTACCGGCCCCGTCTGTTGAGCAGGCGGGGCCGAACTTTGTCAGCCTGGTAGTTCTGGTGGCCGGTGCGCGAAGCGCCGGCGCTGTACGGAAGGACGGTCCCCCGTGACGGAGGCTGCGGAGCTCCCCCCGGCGCCCGAACAGGCCCGGGAAGTGTTCGGCGAGCGCTTCGCCGACGCGGTCCGCTACGCGGAGCTGCTCGCCGAGGCGGGCGTGCAGCGTGGTCTGATCGGCCCGCGGGAAGTGCCCCGCCTGTGGGAGCGGCACCTGCTGAACTGTGCGGTGCTCTCGGAGGCCGTCCCCGAGGGGGTGACCGTGTGCGATGTGGGCTCCGGAGCCGGCTTGCCGGGGATTCCGCTGGCGCTGGTCCGGGAGGACCTCAACATCACCCTCCTGGAGCCCCTGCTGCGGCGCACCAACTTTCTCACCGAGGTGGTCGAGCTGCTCGGCCTGGACCACGTGACCGTGGTGCGTGGTCGTGCCGAAGAGGTCATGGGCAAGCTGCCTCCGGTGCATGTGGTGACGGCCCGTGCCGTGGCCCCGCTGGACCGGCTGGCCACCTGGGGCATCCCGCTGCTGCGTCCTTACGGCGAGATGCTCGCCCTCAAGGGGGACACGGCGGAGGAGGAGCTGAAGGCGGCCGCCACCGCCCTGGCCAAGCTTGGTGCGGTCTCCACGTCGATCCTGCATGTGGGTGAGGGTGTGGTGGATCCGCTGTCGACCGTCGTCCGTGTGGAGGTCGGGGAGAGCCCAGGCGGCGTGCGTTTCGCGGCCAAGAAGGCAAAGGCGGCTCGTACGGAGAGGACACGTAGGCGCCGCTGATCCGTCCTGACGGCCAGACGTACTCCACACAAGCTGCCAAACCTACGCATGACGGAGTGTCGCGGCTTTTCGGTACTGCTCGCTGTGCATCGTGTTTCACGTGAAACGTCGCTCACTGCTGCACGGCATCATCAGTCGGGGCCGCGCCGCGGCCGAACCGCGCGACCGAAAGCCTCTTGGATCCCTCGGAGAGGGGGCATCTGGTGACACTCCGTCCTCCCTGCGGGGCACGGAGTTGTCCACAGAGGTGGATTTCTCCACAGAACACCAGGCCTCACTGGTTCACGACCCCGAAGACATGGGAGGCTCTGTTCATTGCGAGCCTGAAGTCGAGGAGAGTGAATCCTTGCGGTCCGACGCCAACATCGCGGGACCGATGACCGATCCGGTCCCCGGTCCCCGTACCGAGTCGATGGGGGCGGATGTTTCACGTGAAACACCGCCTCCGATGGACGACACTCCCATCGGTCGTGCTGCCCAACTCGCGGTGGAGGCTCTGGGCCGCGCCGGCGAAGGACTGCCACGTCCGGAGCAGACCAGAATCATCGTGGTCGCCAACCAGAAGGGCGGCGTAGGCAAGACGACGACCACCGTCAACCTTGCCGCGTCCCTTGCCCTGCACGGTGGCCGCGTCCTGGTGATCGACCTCGACCCGCAGGGCAATGCGTCCACTGCGCTGGGGATCGACCATCACGCCGAAGTCCCGTCCATCTACGACGTGTTGGTCGAGAGCAAGCCACTGGCCGAGGTCGTCCAGCCGGTGGTGGACGTCGAAGGTCTCTTCTGTGCCCCTGCCACGATCGATCTCGCCGGTGCGGAGATCGAGTTGGTCTCCCTGGTGGCCCGGGAGAGCCGGCTGCAGCGGGCGATCCAGGCGTACGAGCAGCCGCTGGACTACATCCTCATCGACTGCCCGCCTTCGCTAGGCCTGCTGACGGTCAACGCACTCGTCGCGGGTGCCGAGGTGCTCATCCCGATCCAGTGCGAGTACTACGCGCTGGAAGGCCTTGGCCAGCTGCTGCGCAATGTCGACCTGGTGCGGGGGCACCTCAACCCCGACCTGCACGTGTCGACCATCCTGCTCACCATGTACGACGGCCGGACGCGTCTTGCCTCCCAGGTCGCGGACGAGGTGCGCAGCCACTTCGCTGACGAGGTGCTGCGGACGAGCATTCCCCGCTCGGTCCGCATCTCCGAGGCGCCGAGCTACGGGCAGACGGTACTGACCTACGATCCTGGATCGAGCGGTGCCCTCTCCTACCTTGAGGCGGCCCGAGAAATCGCGCTGAGGGGTGTCGGGGTCAGCTACGATCCCACGCAGGCCCACATCGGCGCTCAGACCAACCCGAGCATGGTGGAGGGGATCCAGTGAGCGAGCGACGGAGGGGGCTGGGTCGTGGGCTCGGTGCACTGATCCCAGCTGCCCCGACCGAGAAGACCCCGGCCCAGACGGCCATGGGGGGAACGGCAGCTCCGTCCCCCGCGGCGGTTCCGGTGCTGACGACCGACCGTGGGGTTGCCGCGGCGAAGGTGACGACGCTGCCGGCCGTCTCACGTGAGACCGAGGAAACGTCGGTGTTCGGAGTCGGAGGCGGCGTGGAGACGCCTGCTCCTCCGATGGGCGCTCACTTCGCGGAGATCCCCCTCGACGACATCGCGCCGAACCCGCGCCAGCCGCGTGAGGTCTTCGATGAGGACGCTCTGCAGGAGCTGGTCACCTCCATCCAGGAGGTCGGCCTGCTCCAGCCCGTTGTCGTGCGGCAGTTGGGTCCCTCCCGCTATGAGCTCATCATGGGCGAGCGGCGCTGGCGGGCTTGCCGTGAGGCCGGCCTGGAGGCGATCCCGGCGATCGTCCGGGCGACGGACGACGAGAAGCTTCTCCTGGACGCGCTGCTGGAGAACCTGCACCGTGCTCAGCTGAACCCGCTGGAAGAGGCCGCCGCCTACGACCAGCTGCTGAAGGACTTCAACTGCACGCACGACCAGCTGGCCGACCGTATCGGGCGCTCCCGCCCGCAGGTCTCCAACACCCTGCGGCTGCTGAAGCTCTCCCCGGCGGTCCAGCGACGAGTGGCCGCCGGAGTCCTGTCGGCCGGGCACGCCCGCGCCCTGCTCTCCGTCGACGACTCGGAGGAGCAGGACCGGCTGGCTCACCGCATCGTGGCCGAGGGGCTGTCGGTACGGGCCGTCGAGGAGATCGTGACCCTCATGGGCTCGCGGCCCCAGACGGCGACGCGCGCCAAGGGACCGCGGGCCGGCACCCGGGTCTCCCCGGCGCTGACCGATCTCGCGACCCGGCTCTCGGACCGCTTCGAGACACGGGTGAAGGTCGACCTGGGCCAGAAGAAGGGCAAGATCACCGTCGAGTTCGCCTCGATGGAAGACCTTGAGCGGATCCTCGGAACGCTCGCCCCGGGCGAGGGGCCGGTCCTGCACCAGGGCCTCCACGACGGCGACTCCTCGGCCTCCGAAGAGCCCGAGGACTGACCCTCGCTCACAGCGGAGCGGATCGTTTCCGGCACGTTTCGGAACACGGTCCGCTCTTTGCTTTGAGGCGGTGTCGATGTAATCGCTGTGTGGATACGATGCGAACGGTATGGCGCATCCACCTGGCAGCTGGCAGCACCTCTGAGAGAGGCGGGGGCCATGCGATCGATGAGCCGCACCGGACTGGTGAGCGCGGGTCTGGGACTGGGCGCGACCGTCGGATTCTTCGGCAGTCTGCTCAGGGAACGCAGTGCTCTGACAGCCGCTCGCGACGCCGCGGGCGAAGGAAGCGAGGAACAGCCTTCATGGGGCGTCGGCTCGTACCGCTCACGCTGGACAACCTTCAGGACCTTCCCCAGCGCTGTCGCTCGTGTGTCTTCTGGGAACTGGACCCCGTCAGCAGCGAAGCAGCGGTGAGAGCAGGCACATCCGTGCTGGAGAAGGAATCCTGGATCTCCGCCGTCCTGCTCGACTGGGGGTCGTGCGGGCGCGTGGTCTACGTCGACGACGTACCGGTGGGCTTTGTGCTCTACGCGCCGCCCGCCTACGTCCCGCGCTCCACGGCGTTTCCCACGAGTCCGGTCTCACCGGACGCGGTGCAGCTCATGACGGGCTTCATCATGCCCGGCTATCAGGGGCAGGGGCTCGGACGCGTGATGGTGCAGACGGTCGCCAAGGACCTGCTGCGTCGGGGCTTCAAGGCGATCGAGGCGTTCGGTGACGCCCGCTACAAGGAACCAGCCTGCCTTCTCCCTGCCGAGCACTTGTTGGCCGTGGGCTTCAAGACGGTCCGGCAGCATCCCTCGTACCCCCGGCTGCGGCTGGAGCTGCGGACGACGCTCTCCTGGAAGGAAGACGTGGAGCTGGCGCTCGACCGGCTTCTGGGGGCCGTACAGAAGGAGCCGGCGCTGCGGCCGCTGTGAGTGCCTCAATGCGAATGGGCCAGCCCCGAGGGGCTGGCCCATTCGTGTTTCACGTGAAACATCACTCGGCGATGAAGTCCTCAAGGTCGCGGAGCAGTGCGGCCTTCGGCTTGGCACCGACGATGGTCTTGGCGACCTCGCCACCCTGGTAGACGTTCAGGGTCGGGATCGACATGACGCCGTACTTGGCCGCCGTGTTCGGGTTCTCGTCGATGTTCAGCTTGACGATCTCGATCTTCTCGCCGTGCTCGGCGGCGATCGCCTCAAGCGAGGGGGCGATCTGGCGGCACGGACCGCACCACTCGGCCCAGAAGTCCACCAGGACGGGCTTGTCGCTCTTGAGGACGTCCTCGTCGAACGTCGCGTCGGTTACTGCCTTCAGGGTGCCGGCCACGGCGGGCTCCTTTACTAGATCGTGCGGTGGGGCGGAAGGGGAAAGCTCAGACGGCGGTCTTCTCAGGCTCGGCCTTCTCCTCGTCCGCCAGGGCGGAGAGGAAACGCTCGGCGTCGAGAGCGGCGGAACAGCCGGTGCCGGCCGCGGTGATCGCCTGGCGGTAGGTGTGGTCCACCACGTCACCGGCGGCGAACACACCCGTCACGTTGGTGTGCGTCGAGGGGGAGGCGACCTTGAGGTAGCCCTCCTCGTCGAGGTCCAGCTGGCCCTTGAAGAGCTCGGTACGCGGGTCGTGGCCGATCGCGATGAACAGGCCGGTCACCGCCAGGTCGGAGAGTTCGCCGGTCTTGACGTTGCGCAGCTTCAGGCCGGCCAGCTTCTGCTCGCCCTGGACCTCGGCGATCTCGCTGTCCCAGGCGAACTTGATCTTCGGGTCGGCAAAGGCGCGCTCCTGCATCGCCTTGGAGGCGCGCAGGGTGTCCCGGCGGTGGACGATCGTCACGGACTTGGCGAACCGGGAGAGGAAGGTGGCCTCCTCCATAGCGGTGTCGCCGCCGCCGATCACGGCGATGTCCTGGTCCTTGAAGAAGAACCCGTCACAGGTGGCGCACCAGGAGACGCCACGTCCGGAAAGGGCGTCCTCGTTCGGCAGGCCGAGCTTGCGGTGCTGGGAGCCCGTGGTGACGATGACGGCCTTGGCCCTGTGGACCGTACCGGCGGTGTCGGTGACGGTCTTGATCTCACCGGTCAGGTCGACGGAGACGATGTCGTCCGGGATCAGCTCGGCGCCGAAGCGCTCGGCCTGCGCCCGCATGTTGTCCATGAGGTCGGGGCCCATGATGCCGTCGCGGAAGCCCGGGAAGTTCTCCACCTCGGTGGTGTTCATCAGGGCGCCGCCCGCAGTGACGGCCCCCTCGAACACCAGGGGCTTCAGCGACGCGCGCGCGGTGTAGAGCGCCGCCGTGTAGCCGGCGGGCCCGGAGCCGATGATGATCACGTTACGGACGTCGCTCACGGCTTGATTCCTCGTCTCTGGTCTACGTCATTCGACCGGTGAGAGCTTCTGTCAGAAGCTCTCACCCCACCCAACGGATCCTAAGGGGCGCGCATTCCCGGTGTGTCCGGGCACACGGGCATCCTCACCGTACGGATTTCCATGCGGGGGCGAGACGATGCGTTCTCTCTCCGAGCCTTCTCCGAGGCCATCCGGAAAGCAGGCTCAGGGGTGAGCCAAAGACTCCGTGAGGAGGATCTTGCCGGGGGAGGCGGACGTCTTGTCGACGCAGGACGCATCGACGACGTACGCCGTCACCCGGGAGGCGTCGGAGGCGTCGGCCAGGACGACAAGGTAGACGTCCTTCCCTTGGTACGTCCCCTCCTTCGCTCCGAGGGCATCGCCGGTCTGACTGATGCCCTGGCGGACGCATGCAGGCACCCGTACCGAGGGCTGGATCAGGACCTTCGGGGTTTGCGACGAGCCCGGCTGGCCGGTGGCCTGGGACTCGACGCTGAAGGGCTTCTGGGAGCCCCGCTGGGTGCTCGTCTTGGTGCCGAGGAGGTCCTTCACCTGGCTTGGGAGGGTGCTCTTGGAGAAGGTCCCGGCGGACTTCGTCGGCTTGCCCTGAGCTGTCGTGGACCCATTGGAGCCGAGTGACTGAAGAAAGAAGGAACCGGCGCCCAGGACGGCGGCGGTGAAGACAGCGCCGAGGACGACCGTCCGGCGGCGTCGGCCGCGGTCCCGTCCTCGGTTCTTACGGCCGGGACCGGCGGAGGCACTCGGCCGCCCGGCAGGGCGCTCCCCCGGGGACGACACCTCCCGGGGTGATGTTTCACGTGAAACATGTGCCGTGGGTGCCGTGGCGTTCAGCAGGGCCTCGGCGGCGAGTGCGGCGTCGATCCGGCCTGCGACATCGGCCGGCATGCGTGGCGGCCCCGGCAGTGTGCCCAGCAGACCCTGGATCTCCTCCAGCGAGGCGTGGACGTCGGCACAGAGCTCGCACTCGTCCAGGTGCCGTCGTACTTCCGCGGTGCGGGCCGGTGGCAGCAGGCCCTCGGTGAGGTCGGAGATCTCCGCGACGTCCGGGTGCCCGGTCGTGTCTGTCGTCGAAGTCACGCTCGCCCACCTCCGCCCTTCACTGCGGCTGAATCACTCGGCCCGGTGTCCTGTGGACCCCCGTCCTGAGGACCCGCTGCGGGTGGGACGGATGTCCCCTCCGCCCGGTTCCGTGCCGGGTCCGGATCCTTTTCGTCACCGGTGCTTTCCGGCCGCAGATGGGTGAGCAGCGGCAGGAGTCTGGCTCTGCCGCGGGCACAGCGGCTCTTCACCGTCCCCGTGGGCACATCGAGGATCCGGGCCGCCTCGGCGACCGGGTAACCCTGCATGTCGACCAGGACGAGGGCGGCCCGCTGGTCGTGGGGCAGAGTGCCGAGAGCTTCCAGGAGCTGGCGGTGCAGATCGTTCCGCTCGGCCGGAGCGGAGGCCGATTCGTGCGGCTCCAGCAGCTGCTCCAGCCGCTCGGTGTCATCGACGGGCGCGGTCTTGCGGGAGGCCGCCTTGCGGGCACGGTCGAGGCAGGCGTTGACCGTGATCCGATGCAGCCACGTTGTGACGGCCGACTGCCCTCGGAAGGTGTGGGCGGCCCTGTAGGCGGAGACCAGAGCGTCCTGGACGGCGTCAGCGGCCTCCTCGCGGTCCCCCAGAGTCCGCAGGGCGACCGCCCAGAGCCGGTCCCGGTGCCGGCGCACGATCTCACCGAAGGCATCGGGGTCGCCCTCCACATGGCGGGTGAGCAGATCCTGGTCGCTCACTCCGCCGTATCCGGCGCCCTCCGCCATCTGCCCCCTCCGCCTTCGGTGCCGCCGGTGAGACGTCAGCCTGTGAACTTCACTTCGGTGACGGCCTGCTTGTAGCCGGCTTGTGCGTACGCGTCGGGGTCCGCGCCCGAATGCGGTACGGCGGTGATCCACACGAGCACGTACTGGCTCTTCAGCTTCTTGCTGACCTTCACCGTGGCGGTGTTCCCGGTGGTGGTGACACTGCCGATCTGCGTCATCGAGCTGATCGACCCCGGGTTCAGCGAGTCGGCGGCGTACAGCGCGATCGTTGTGTGATCGCCAGAGTAGCGAAGGGAGATGGTTCCCGTGGCGAGTTCCTTCGCGGAGCCCAGGTCGTAGACGATTCCCACACCCGGCTTGTACGGCGCCAGCTTCGGACCGCTCACGAAGGTGTTGGTCCTCCAGTACGTCGAAGTGCTGCCGTCGTACGTCTTCTTGACGTCGTTCGGGTGCTGGGCGTCGCCCTCGGCGACGTACTCCTGTGCGTTCTGGATCTTTATCGTGGCGGCGGGCGCGGGGCTGGCGCTGTTCTTGTCGCCGTCGTCCGTCGTCTGGGTGTTGGTGGTGTCGCCGGGCTTGTCGCCCTGGTCCATCAGGGCGTCCGCGAGCTGCCAGCTGCCCAGGCCCAGGGCGGCGATGAGGAGGGCCGAGACGGCCCACTTCAGCGCCTTGCCGGTGCGGCTCTGGAGCGGGAGCGGCGGGGCCTGGATGGGCTGCGTCGCGCCGGGAGGCGTGGGGCGGCCGTAGGTGCCCTGCTGGTACGTGGTGCGCTGGTACTCGGGCGGTGCAGTGAACGCCGGCTCCGGCGGGCGGATGCGGGGCATCTCGCCGATCGCCTTCACCAGTTCCTCCGGCGTGGTGCACGCGGACTCGTGGCGGGAGGCGGTCGCGCCGTCGTTGACCAGAGCCCGCATGGCGAGCTCGGACAGGCCGCGGTGGACACCGGCCCGCACCTGGTCGGGGGCGATCAGACCGATGTCCTTGGGCAGACCGGCCAGACCGTAGGCGTCGCTCTCGTACGGCCAGCGCTGGGTCAGCGCCGCGTACAGCAGGGCGCCGATCGCCTCGGTGTCGGTGCGCTGGGGGGTGTCCGAACTGATGCCGCGCAGCGCCGCGTTCACCGCGAGGCCGCGGATGCGCCACTGGCCGGTGGAGGCGCGCAGCACGGCGTTCGGGTTGAGGCGGAGATGGGCCAGGCCCTCGCGGTGCGCGGCCGCCATGGCCGAGGCGATCTGACTGACCATCTGGTAGGCGTCGTGCGGCTCCAGCGGTCCGGCCGCGAGCAGCGCGGTCAGCTCCGTGGCGTCCGGCAGCCACTCGTGCACCACGTAGACGAGGTCGTTCTCCTCGACGGCGTCCAGGACCTGCACGAACCTGGGGTCGCCCAGCAGCGCCGCCGAGCGGGCGGCAGCCAGCACAGCACGGGTCCGCGGATGATCAGCGGGCAGGATGTGGACGCCGACGGCACGGCGAAGTTTCTCGTCGACCGCGCGCCAACTGCTGAATCCGTCCAGACGGGTGACGCACTCCTCAAGGCGGTAGCGTCTGGCCAGCTTGTGGCCGCTGTGCAGTTCCGGGGGTGAGGGCTTCTTCTCAGCACCCGCGTTTGTGCCGCTTCCCTGTGCCTCGTCGCTGTCCGTGTCCCGCTCCGGGTTCTGGGCCACCCCGTCGGCCGTGGACTGGTCCGCCTTGGCGGTCAGCGGCTCGTCACCGCTGTTGTCTGCCACGTCGACGGCAGCCGTGCTCCGTTCCGCCACCGTCGTTCCCTGCCTCCCCATCCGTTGCACGCTGTCCGACGCCGAAACCAATTGTGCCCACAGTCCCCCGCTATGCACGACACGCGGCGGCGAACGATGGTTGTGCGCTTACCCCCGCCTCAGCGCCCCAGACGCCCGCGCACCATACCCACGAGGGAGTTGAGCTCCTCGATGCGCATGCGGCGCGCGGCGACGTAGAAGACGCCGAGCAGTACGGCTCCGCCGGCCAGCAGCGCGGCGAAGGAACCGATCACACCCTGCCCCAGAGTGTGGCCGATGCCGTAGCAGGCCGCACCACTGAGCACCGCCGCCGGTACGGAGGCGATGCAGAGCCTCGCGTAGGTGCGGGTGACCCGGGAGCCGTCCAGGTCGCCGCCGAGCCGCTTGCGCAGCCGCCGCCAGGCGACCCCCACGCCGATCGCGTAGGCCAGGCCGTAGGAGGCGGCCATGCCGGCCACCGCCCAGCGGGCCGGGAGCAGCAGGTAACAGGTGACCGAGGCACCCGCGTTGACCGCCGCGACGATCACCGTGTTGTAGAAGGGCGTACGGGTGTCTTCGTACGCGTAGAACGCGCGCAGGACCACGTACTGCACCGAGTAGGGGATCAGGCCGAGGGCGAAGGCCATCAGCATGTATCCCATGTTGGTGGCCTCGCTGATGCCCGAGGAACCGAAGATCAGGGTGCACATCGGGATGCCGAGGGCCAGGAACCCGAAGGCGATGGGGACGATCGCGACGGCGGTCGTCCTGAGGCCCTGGGAGATGTCGTCGCGGACGGCGCCCGTGTCGTTCTCGGCGGCCGAGCGGGAGATCCGCGGCAGCAGGGCGGCCATGAGGGAGACCGTGATGATGGCCTGCGGCAGACCCCAGATCAGCTGGGCGTTGGCGTAGGCGGCGAAGCCGGTGCCGTCGACCGGGGAGCTCTTGCCGGCCGAGGTCGACAGCTGGGAGACGACGAGCGCGCCCGCCTGGTTGGCGAGCACGAACAGCACGGTCCACTTGGCGAGCGTGGCGGCCTTGCCGAGGCCGTGGCCCCTCCAGTCGAAGCGCAGCCGCAGCCGGAACCCGGTCTCGCGCAGGTAGGGGATCATCGCCAGGGCCTGGACCATGAGGCCGAGCAGTACACCGAGGCCGAGCAGCCGCTGGCCTTCCGGCGGGATCGTGGTGACCTTCATACCCGAGTGCGCGGCCGTGCCGTACACCCAGATGAACAGGCCGAGGGTGACGATGATGACGATGTTGTTGAGGACCGGGGTCCACATCATCGCGCCGAACTTGCCCCGCGCGTTGAGGATCTGACCCATCACCACGTGGATGCCCATGAAGAAGATCGAGGGCAGGAAGTAGCGGACGAAGGTGATGCCGACCTGGTTGGCCGCCGGGTCGCTGGCGACCGAGTCGGACAGCAGACGGATGAGGAAGGGCGCAGCCGCGATGGTGGCCGCGGTGAGCAGGCCCAGCGCCACCATGACGAGGGTCAGCAGACGGTTGGCGAAGGCCTCGCCGCCGTCCTCGTCCTCCTTCATGGCGCGCACCAGCTGCGGCACGAAGACCGAGTTGAGGCCGCCGCCGACGGTCAGGATGTAGATCATCGTCGGCAGCTGGTAGGCGACCTGGAAGGTGTCACCGAGCAGGCCGACGCCGAGCGCGGACACGATCAGCGCGGAGCGGACGAAGCCGGTGAGGCGGGAGACCATCGTGCCCGCCGCCATCACGGCGCTCGACTTGAGCAGGCCCCCGGCCTTTCCGCCCTTCTTCGCGGGGACGGGCACCGCAGCCGCGGCGGGGACGGCACCGAGGTTCAGCGTCTGGTCGACCGCGGCAGCCGGAGCCGGCGGGGCCTGGTACGGCGGCACCTGCGCCGGCCCACCCGGGGCGGCCGCCGGACCCGGCACCGCCGGGGGCTCCGGCGGCAGCTGACCGCCGCCCTGCTGCGGCTCCCGGTACCCGCTCTGCTGCGGCTCCCGGTACCCGCTCTGCTGCTGGTCACGGAAGCCGCTCTGCTGCTGATCGCGGAAGAGATGTGCGAAGGCGTCCGGCTCGTGGCGCTCCTCACCGGAGTTCGAGACCAGGTCGTCCACGCCCACGAACTGGGTCGTGCGCGGATCGTCGCCATACGGCAGGTACTGGCTCGGGCCGTCCGGCTCCGGCGCCGGCGTCTGGGCCCACACATGCGGGTCGGGGGCGTACGGAGACTGGGCGGGCTGCCCGTACAGCGGCTGCTGCGGGTAGCTGCCCGGAGCCGGCGGGGGGTGCGCGGCACGGTCGTAGAGCGCCTCGGCGACCGGGTCCTGGGCGGAGAGGTCCCGCGCACGGTAGGGGTCCTGGTCGTAGGCGTCCTGGAGGTACATGTCAGCCGCGTGCTGCGGCGGGACCTGGCCGGGCTCCGGCGGCGGCTCGGGGTAGCCCGAACCGGCCGCGCCCTGGCCGCGTTCACCGTCGTACGGCGCGTTCATGGTTACCCCACCTCATCGTCCCGGGCCCACCGGCCACGACATCGCTCAACGGTCCACTCTCTCACCCGTCTCGGACGGGTCGGCGCTTTCCGGTGCGGTGTCCGGTGTCGGGTCACTCGGCTGCTCCGGGTCGTCTGCCCGGGACCGGCCGACGGACTCCTCCTGGAGACGATCCCCGTGCGCAGCGGGGTTCCCCGGCCCGTCGGTGCCCTCTGAGGTCTTGGTCTCCGGGGCGGCGGGTGTCTCCGGGCCATCGGGAGTCTCGGGGGTGCCGGGAGTCTCGGGGTCGGCCGGAGTGCCGGGGGCGCCGGGAGCGTCCGGGGTGTCCTCGTCCGCCTCGTCGGGGCCGTCGTCCTCCTCGGCCCGCCGGGCGGCCGCCCGCTTGCGCTGGGTGTACATCCGGAAGCCGGCGAGCACCAGCAGCAGCACACCGCCGCCGATGACCAGCATCACCGTCGGTGTGACCTCGGTGACCTTCACGTCGAACCTGACGGGTGCGCCGTACTCCTGGCCGTCCTCGGTGTACAGCTGGGCGGTGACCTCCACCCGGCCGTTGGCATTGGCCGAAGTGGAGAACTTCACGGACTGGCTGTGGCCGCCGGAGACATCGACGGGCTGCTCGTAGTAGGGCTTGCCGCCGATCTCCAGTCGGGTCGGCATGGTCGAGGTGAGTCGCAGGACGAGGTGGCCGACGCCCTGGACCAGGTTGTTCTGGACGGTCACCGGGATGGTGGCGCTGCGTCCGGAGAGCTTGGTCTCGGACTTGTCGATCAGCTTGACCTGGCCGATGAGGTCGTCCAGCCAGGACTCCACGTTCGTGCGGAAACTGTCCGCCGCGCTGCCCCGGCCCCGCCACGACGTGGACATCTCGCGGTTTATGGCCCGCCCGAAGGGGGTCACCACCCGGGACTCGTCGGTGAGGATCACCTGGAAGTTGTCGAGCTTGTCCTGGGTTCGGGCGATCTGTTCGAAGGCCGTCCGGGGCAGCTCCTGCTTGCGCAGCGAGGACGGGTACGCGGACGACGAGGGGATCTTCGTGGTCGCGCCGGGGTCGGGCTTGGCCTTGGCGGCCGCCGAGAGGTCCTGGGACTGCGACCAGTTGCTGTCCTGCAGGGCCGTGATCGCCGTCGCCATCGCCTGGGCCTGGCTCGCCGACGGCATCCGCTGCGGGGCGACGACGATGCTGCGCTGCTTGCCCGTCTGGGTGTTCAGCGCCAGGCTCTGCGCGAGGAACTGCTGCACCGCGAGAGTGGCCGAGTCGGCGTTGGTCAGATCGCCCTCGAACGCCGTGGACATGCGGGCGTCGGCGACCACCGCCGTCGTGCCGCCGCCGATCGGGCGCGCCGCCGAAGGCGTGTAGGTCAGCCCGCCCGTCTCCTGGAGGCTGTCGCTGCGGGCGATCACCTTGTCCGCGCCCCCCGAGGTGGCGACCTTGATGATCGAGGGGTCGACGGCGCCTTCCACGGGCCACGCGAAGTCGGTGTTCGGTGTGACATGGAGCACGGTCGTGACGGTGGTGGCGGCGACGTCGGTGGCGTCCTTGAGGTGGCTCAGCGAGCCGGTCACGCTGGTGCCGTTGTGAGCGAGGGAGGCCAGGTCCGGGTCGGCGAAGGGAAGGGCCACCACCTCCTTGTCCGCCACCGCGTCCTGCAGGTCGTCCAGGAACTGCTTGGCCGCCGCCTGGTGGGTGCCGGCCGTGGTGGTGGTGCCGTTGCCCTGGATCCGGTAGTTGCCGGTCATCGCGTCCACGGAGGCCAGCAGATCCGGGTCGATCACCCAGGTGACGTCCAGGTCCTTGCCGAGCGCCAGCATCTGGGCCAGCCGGCCGCCGGGTGAGATCTCCTTGGCGAGGTCGTCGTTCTCGAAGACGGGCGTCTGCAGCTCACCCGCGCCGGTCTTCGCCGTCACATGGACGGTGGAGATCAGCGGCCACAGATATGTCGTCTTCGTCTTCGTGTCGGCCTCGGAGGACTGCCACGGCAGGAACGTCCGCTGGATGCCGAGGACCTGGTCCCACTGCTGCGTGGACGTCTTGCCGGACAGCGAGACCCCGAACTGGTACACGCCGTCCTGGCCGAGGTCGAGCTTGTCGACCGGCACGGCGATGCTGAAATGCTCCGCGACCCCCGGGCCGAGCGAGTCGAAGTCCTCGGTGTACTTGCCGCCGACATCCGTGCCCAGGCTCGACTGGAGGTCGTCGGAGTGCCGGGCGGCCGTGTCGATCTCGGAGCGCGTGCTGAGCAGGGAGCCCACCCGCAGGTCCACGTGTGCGTCCGTGACCGCCTGCTTGCTGTTGTTGGTCACCGTGCCGGAGACCGTCAGCGTGTCCCCGTCGGTGGGGGCGCTGGGGCTCAGCGAGTCCAGGGCGACGGACACGGTGTCCGAGCCGGCCGCCTGCGCCGGCGCCGCGGCCGGCAGCTGCATCAGTCCGGCCAGCAGGGGCGCACCCGCGAGCAGTGCCCCGGTGCGCCGCAGCCAGCGGCGGGCAGGTGAGGGCGTCCCCTGGAAGTCTGCCGCCTCGGCCACGCGCTCGTCCGTCCCTCGTCGTCGTCAGTGGTCGTCGGAATGTGCGTCCACGCATGGTAACGAGGCGCGCTGAACGGAAGTGCCGCGGTCCGCTTCACAAGATCGGGAGAGCAGATCGGACCGTCCCCTTTATCCAGTATTGCCGTGAGACTCTGTTAAGCGGCGATCGCTCTGCTTGTTCGGGTACGGAGTGAGCTGTCCCACCCTCTCCGCGGCGAGGCCTCACCTGGGGCGCTGCCGGAATATGGAGGCGCTTCGGACCGTCCGGGGCACGTACCCTGTTCTGTTGTGCCGAACGCCAACGAAGACACTCCCTCTGCCCTGAGCCAGGCGCAGCAGCGCGCGGTGAGCGAACTGCTGCGGGTGGCGCCCGTCGCCGACGATCTCGCCCGCCGATTCCAGGAGGCCGGGTTCTCGCTTGCCCTGGTCGGCGGCTCGGTCCGGGACGCGCTGCTGGGCCGGCTCGGCAACGACCTGGACTTCACGACCGACGCCCGCCCCGAAGACGTGCTGAAGATCGTCCGGCCCTGGGCGGACGCCGTCTGGGAGGTCGGGATCGCCTTCGGCACCGTCGGTGTGCAGAAGGAGGCCCGTGTCGGAGACGACACCAGGCACTTCCAGATCGAGGTGACCACCTACCGGTCCGAGGCCTACGACCGGACCTCGCGCAAGCCCGAGGTGTCGTACGGGGAGTCCATCGAGGAGGACCTCGTCCGCCGTGACTTCACGGTCAACGCGATGGCGGTGGCGCTGCCGGAGAAGGAGTTCATCGATCCGCACGGCGGTCTGGAAGACCTGGCACAGCGGGTGCTGCGCACCCCGGGGACTCCGGAGGAATCCTTCTCGGACGACCCACTGCGGATGATGCGGGCCGCCCGCTTTGCCGCCCAGCTCGACTTCGAGGTGGCCCCCGAGGTCGTCGCGGCGATGAAGGACATGGCCGGACGGCTGGAGATCGTCTCGGCCGAGCGGGTCCGGGACGAGCTGAACAAGCTGGTCCTCTCGGCCCACCCCCGTAAGGGACTGACCCTGCTCGTCGACACCGGCCTCGCCGACCATGTCCTGCCCGAGCTGCCCGCCCTGCGCCTGGAGAGCGACGAGCACCACCGGCACAAGGACGTCTACGACCACACGCTGATCGTCCTGGAGCAGGCCATGGCGCTGGAGGGGAACGGGCCTGACCTCACCCTCCGCCTCGCCGCGCTGCTGCACGACATCGGCAAGCCGCGCACTCGCCGCTTCGAGAACGACGGCCGGGTCTCGTTCCACCACCACGAGGTGGTCGGAGCGAAGATGACCAAGAAGCGCATGACGGCGTTGAAGTACTCCAACGAGCTGGTGAAGGACGTCTCGCAGCTGGTCGAACTCCATCTGCGCTTCCACGGCTACGGCACCGGGGAGTGGACTGACTCGGCGGTCCGCCGCTACGTCCGCGACGCGGGTCCGCTGCTGGACCGACTGCACAAGCTCACCCGGTCCGACTGCACCACCCGCAACAAGCGGAAGGCCGTGGCGCTCTCCCGTGCCTATGACGGCTTGGAGGAGCGCATCGCCGAACTCCAGGAGAAGGAGGAGCTCGACGCGATCCGCCCGGACCTCGACGGCAACCAGATCATGGAGATTCTGGGTATCCGCCCCGGCCCGGAGGTCGGCAAGGCCTACAAGCACATGCTGGAGCTGCGGCTGGAGAACGGCCCGATGCACCACGACGCCGCAGTGGCCGCACTCAAGGAGTGGTGGGCTGAGCAGAGCTGATGACGCGGAGCGGGGTCATGTTTCACGTGAAACATGACCCGGTCGCGACGCAGCAGCACGAGGCGATGTTTCACGTGAAACATCGCCTCTTTCTCTTGGTCACTGTGGCGCTGGGTGATTCTGTTGTGGCCGGCGATCGTGCTCGAAGCGGGCCATGGCCACAGCGACGGCTGCGTAGACCACGGCGACCGTGATGACGAGGACCGAGGAGCGGCCGTCCGGCGGGAGCATCAGCGCGGCCACGGCGGCGGCCCCGACGAAGGCGACGTTGAAGAGCACGTCGTACACGGAGAAGATCCGGCCGCGGAAAGCGTCGTCGACGGACGACTGCACGATGGTGTCCGTGGCGATCTTCGCGCCCTGGGTGATGAGTCCCAGGACGAAGGCGGCGATGAGCATGGGGAGGGTCGTGAACGGGAGGCCGAGGGCGGGCTCCAGTACGGCGGCGGACGCGGCGCACACGACGATCCAGCGGCCGGGGCCGAAGCGCCCCGCCGTCCACGGCGTCACCACGGCGGCGGCGAAGAAGCCCGCGCCGGAGACCCCCAGAGCCAGCCCCAGCAGTCCGAGTCCGTCGGCCGGGTCGGAGGCGAGGGCGTACCGGCACAGCATCAGCACCAGGACGAGCAGTGCGCCGTAGCAGAAGCGCATCGCGGTCATGCTGGCCAGCGCCCAGGCCGCCTCACGGCGCCGGGGCGCGGCGAGATGCCGTAGCGCCTCCAGCAGGTCACGGGCGGTGCTGATCACGGCTATTCGCAGACTCGGCTGACTGGGATGCCGGTCCGGGCCGAGAAGGTCGGGGGCCATGGTCAGGGAGGCGAGGGCCGCGCACAGGTACAGCGTGGCGCCCAGCACTACAACCGCGGCATCGGAATCCGAGGCGACCAGCCGTACAGCGAAGGCGAGGCCGCCGCCGGCAGTCGCGGCGAGAGTGCCGGCGGTCGGGGACAGTGAGTTGGCGAGCACCAGCCGGTCAGTGTCGACCACTCGTGGTAGCGCGGCGGACAAACCCGAAAGTACGAAGCGGTTGACGGCCGTGACGCACAGGGCGGAGGCGTAGAAGAGCCAGTCGGGGACGTGGCTGACCATGAGGACGCCGGTGGCCGCGGCCAGCAGGGCCCGCAGCAGATTGCCGTAGAGGAAGACCTGGCGCCGCCGCCAGCGGTCCAGCAGGACGCCGGCGAAGGGGCCCACGAGGGAGTACGGGAGAAGCAGGACGGCCATGGCCGAGGCGATGGCGGCCGGCGAGGTCTGCTTCTCCGGGGAGAAGACGACGTAGGCGGCGAGGGCGACCTGGTAGACGCCGTCGGCCCCCTGGGAGAGCAGGCGTATGACGAGTAGACGGCGGAAGTTCCGCAGGCGCAGCAGGACACGCAGGTCGCGGACGACGGGCATGGGGCACAGCCTCACATATGGGGCCGCGCGCAGGAGAAGGGTCCCCGGATCGTATGACCCGGGGACCCCTTGAGCCCTGGCAGGAGCGTTTTTTGGCGAGCTTGATCTATGGAGCTTCAGCGTCCGGCGGTGTGCCGGGTCAGCGCTCGACGTCGCCGCGGATGAACTTCTCCACGTTCTCGCGGGCCTCGTCGTCGAAGTACTGGACCGGCGGGGACTTCATGAAGTAGCTGGACGCGGAGAGGATCGGTCCGCCGATGCCACGGTCCTTGGCGATCTTCGCGGCGCGCACGGCGTCGATGATGACACCCGCGGAGTTCGGGGAGTCCCAGACTTCGAGCTTGTACTCCAGGTTCAGCGGGACGTCACCGAAGGCGCGGCCCTCCAGACGGACGTACGCCCACTTGCGGTCATCGAGCCAGGCGACGTAGTCGGACGGGCCGATGTGGACGTTCTTCTCGCCGAGGTCCCGGTCGGGGATCTGGGAGGTGACGGCCTGCGTCTTGGAGATCTTCTTGGACTCCAGGCGCTCGCGCTCCAGCATGTTCTTGAAGTCCATGTTGCCGCCGACGTTCAGCTGCATCGTGCGGTCCAGGATGACGCCCCGGTCCTCGAACAGCTTCGCCATCACGCGGTGCGTGATGGTGGCGCCGACCTGCGACTTGATGTCGTCACCGACGATCGGCACACCGGCCTCGGTGAACTTGTCCGCCCACTCCTTGGTGCCGGCGATGAAGACCGGGAGGGCGTTGACGAAGGCGACCTTGGCGTCGATGGCGCACTGGGCGTAGAACTTCGCCGCGTCCTCGGAGCCGACGGGCAGGTAGCAGACGAGGACGTCGACCTGCTTGTCCTTGAGGATCTGGACGACGTCGACCGGCTCGGCCTCGGACTCCTCGATGGTCAGGCGGTAGTACTTGCCGAGGCCGTCGAGGGTGTGGCCGCGCTGAACGGTCACGCCGGTGTTGGGGACGTCGCAGATCTTGATGGTGTTGTTCTCGGAGGCGCCGATGGCGTCCGCGAGGTCGAGGCCGACCTTCTTGGCGTCCACGTCGAACGCGGCGACGAACTCGATGTCCTTGACGTGGTACTCGCCGAACTGCACGTGCATCAGGCCGGGGACCTTGGACGCCGGATCGGCGTCCTTGTAGTACTCGACTCCCTGTACCAGCGACGCGGCGCAGTTGCCCACGCCGACGACGGCTACGCGAACCGAACCCATTCCGGTTGCTCCCTGTGTGTACGAGTGAGGCCCTGAACGGGACTCACGTGGCGGTGTCGTCGGGCGTATCCGGTCCAGGGAGATCCCCGGACCGGGGCAGGACGCCCGGCGCTCCATTGGTGGTGTTCTGCTGAGCGGCCCCCCCCGAAGCGGGACCCTTCAGGTCCCGCCCGGCCCGCTCGCTCTCGATGAGCTCGTTCAGCCAGCGCACTTCGCGCTCCACGGACTCCATCCCGTGGCGCTGGAGCTCAAGCGTGTAGTCGTCGAGGCGCTCCCGGGTGCGTGCCAGCGAGACGCGCATCTTCTCCAGACGCTCCTCCAGCCGGCTGCGGCGGCCCTCCAGCACCCGCATCCGCACATCGCGCGAGGTCTGCCCGAAGAAGGCGAACCGCGCCGCGAAGTGCTCGTCCTCGTACGCGTCGGGGCCGGTCTGGGACAGGAGCTCCTCGAAGTGCTCCTTACCTTCGGCCGTCAACCGGTAGACGATTTTGGCGCGGCGGCCGGCGAGCGGCGCGGCGAGGGCGTCCTCGGCGGTGTTCCCCGGCTCCTCGATCAACCAGCCGTTGGCGAGCAGCGTCTTGAGGCAGGGGTAGAGCGTCCCGTAGCTGAACGCACGGAACACGCCCAGCGACGTGTTGAGCCGTTTCCGCAGCTCATAGCCGTGCATCGGCGACTCGCGCAGCAGGCCGAGGACGGCGAACTCAAGGATGCCGGAGCGCCGGCTCATGGTCGCCTCCTCTCGTCCGCGGCTCGCTTATGTCGCTCTGATGTATCGACTCGATACATCCCGACGATAGATCGGCCTTCCCCGTGCGACAAGAGGAGCGACGGTGAACGGGATCACATCACCGATTCGTAGGAGGTAAGTTGCCTGATTTGGGGTGAACTTCAGGGCTCGGCGGGTTTTGGCGGTGCGTAGTCTGTGCGGCATGCACACCACCGGGAACCAAGGGACGCCTGGGGAGCGTCCACGTCCCCGGTGCAGTACGGGTGAATGCAGGACCGACCACATCCGTATTTGGGGGGGACCGGAAATCAGCCGCCGTTCCAGGCGCCCACGGGTGCGCCTGCCCGAGGAGTAATCGTTCGATGAGCGAGCACCGTCGCAAACCGCCGCCGCCGCAGGGAGGCGGACGTGCCGCGGCCCGACGCGGCCAGTCCGAACCGTCCTCCGGCCGCCGTGCGGCACCGCGAGGCGCCACCGGGTCTCTTTCCGACTCCTATGGGTCCAGCTCCTATGGGTCGGACTCGGTCCCGGGAGGTGAGGAGCGCCCGTACGGTGGCCGTGCCGAGGCACGCCGGGCGGCGCAGAGAAGCACGGGAAACAGCCGTCGCAGAACGGCCGACAACGGGAGTCGCGGTCCGGGCGGTCCCGCCGGGCCAGGGCGCGGCAGAGGCCGCGCTTCGACCGCGCCCGGCAGAAAGCGCCTCATCGACTACCCCAGGGCGAACAGATTCGGCTGGCGACGCTGGGTGCCGTCCTGGAAGCTCGTCTCCGGGCTGTGCATCACCTTCTTCGGCAGCCTGGTGGCGTTGGTCGGCGTCAGCTACGCGATGGTGACCATCCCCAACGAGAACGACGCGGCCAAGTCCCAGAACAACGTCTACTACTGGTCCAACGGCGACCAGATGGTCGCCACGGGCACGGGCGCGAACCGGCAGAACGTCACCATCGACCAGATCCCGGAGGCCATGCAGAACGCCGTGATCTCGGCCGAGAACAAGAGCTTCTACTCGGACTCGGGCGTCGACCCCATGGGTATCGCCCGCGCGCTGGTCAACATGGCCCGGGGTGGTGAGACGCAGGGTGGTTCGACGATCACCCAGCAGTTCGTCAAGAACACCTACCTCAGCCAGGACCAGACGATCTCGCGGAAGTTCAAGGAGATGTTCATCTCCATCAAGGTGGGCACCAAGCTCACCAAGCAGCAGATCCTCCAGGGCTATCTGAACACCTCGTACTTCGGTCGTGGCGCCTACGGCATCCAGGCCGCCGCGCAGACCTACTACGGCGTGGACGCGAAGGACCTTCAGCCGAGCCAGTGCGCGGTTCTCGCGGCCCTGCTCAAGGGCGCCACGTACTACGACCCCGCGGGCAACCCGGACATCGACCCCGCGGCCACCAAGGAGGCCAACTACCAGCGCTCGCACGACCGCTGGTCCTGGATCCTTGAGGAGATGCACAAGGACCAGCACCTCACCGACGCCCAGTACCAGGAAGCCGTCAAGAAGTACCCGATGCCCCAGGGCCGTAAGGCGATCAAGGGCATGACCGGCCAGATCAGCTACCTCGCCGACACGGCCAAGAAGTACGTCCTCGCGCACTCCAACATCACGGAGGCACAGTTCGACCAGGGCGGCTTCCAGATCTACACGACCTTCCAGAAGGACAAGGTCAACGCGCTGAGCGCGGCCGTGGAGAAGGTCCAGAAGGCGCGTCTGGATCCGAAGAACCGGGACAAGGACAAGTACGTCCAGTTCGGTGCCGCGTCGGTGGTGCCCAACGACGGCGCGATCGTCGCCCTGTACGGCGGTGCCGGCTACGAGAACAACCACTTCACCAACAACGCCGACACCTCCGGTGTCCCCGTCGGTTCGACGTGGAAGCCGTTCGTCCTGGCCGCCGCCATGCAGTACGGCACCTACAAGTCCTCCCCCGAAGGCGTCTCGCCGCTGAGCAAGTACAACGGCAACGACCATCTCAAGGTCATGAACGAGGACGGCACCGCCGTCCTGAACAAGGACGGCTCGACGTTCTTCCAGAACAACGAGAGCAACTATCGCTGGGGATACATCACCCTGCGCAAGGCGATGGAGCAGTCGATCAACACGCCCTTCGTACAGCTCGGCTGGGACGTCGGCATGTCACACGTGCGGGACGTGGCCAGCCGGTCCGGCATCCTCGACAGCAGCTTCGCGACCCTCAACCCGTCCTTCGCCCTCGGTACCTCGACTCCGAGCGCGATCCGCATGGCCGACGCCTACGCGACCTTCGCCGCCTCAGGCAAGCACGCGGACCCGTATTCGGTGACCGAGGTCAAGCAAGACGGAGCCGACCTGCAGGGCTTCAGCAAGCCGAAGGTCACCACCGCGATGCCCGAGAACATCGCGAACAACGTCACGGACACCCTGGAGAACGTCATCCAGAACGGTACGGGTACCAACGCCAAGGCCCTGGGCCGTACGGCGGCGGGCAAGACCGGTACCACCGACAGCAACAAGTCCGCCTGGTTCGTCGGCTACACCCAGCAGCTGGCCACGTCGGTGGCGATGTTCCGTGAGAACCCGAAGGACGCCGAGCTGCTCTCCATGAACGGCACCGCCGGCGTGGCGTCCATCCACGGTGGTGACATCCCGACCTCGGTGTGGACCGAGTACATGAAGTCCGCGCTGAAGGGCAAGAGCGACCCGGGCTTCCCGGAGGCCACCAAGGTCGGCGAGATCGCCGACGAGGCGGGGGCTCCCTCTCCGACGCCGACCGTCAGCATCACGCCGAGTGAGACGCCCAGCGATACGCCGAGCGCCACGCCCAGCGAGACGGTCACCGCGCCGTCGCCCACGGCGACGGAGACCTGCCAGTTCGCCTGGAACTGCTCGACCGACGGCGGCAACACCGGCGGCACATCGGGTACGACGTCCTCGCCGACGGCCACGGATACGACCGGCGAAGGCAACACCAGAGGCAATGCCAACGGCGGAGGGAACCTCTTCGGAGGAACGGGCGGCTAGCCGCGTTCTGACCGGTTGGTGACTATTTCACCCGCCGAAGTCTGTTTCACGTGAAACATGGGCCGCCGCACCCGGCGAGGTGCGGCGGCCCTCGGCGTATTCCTAGAGAGGTACGGCAGGATGGGCCCCATGCCCAGTGCAGAGACGACGCCCGCGGGCGTGCGCGAGCCGGAGCCGGTGCGGCCGACCAGGGAAGACGAGGTCGCCGCGGCCGGAAGTGAGCTGATCGGCGGCCCCATCGGGCGACGTGCCCTGCTCGGGACGTCGTGGTGGACGCCGCTACGGGTGGTCGTCATCGTGGCCGTCGGGATGTTCGCCCTTGGCATGGTGCAGAAGATGCCCTGCTACGACAGCGGGTGGTTCTTCGGCGCGAGTTCCCAGTACACCCACGCCTGCTACTCGGACATCCCGCACCTCTACCAGGGGCGCGGTTTCGCCGACGGTCTGGTGCCGTACTTCGACAAGCTCCCGGGCGACATGGACTACCTCGAATACCCGGTGCTGACCGGTGTGTTCATGGAGGTGGCCGCATGGCTCACGCCGGGCAGCGGCAGCATCATGCTCCAGGAGCAGGTGTACTGGTTCGTCAACGCCGGGATGCTGATGCTGTGCGCCGCCGTCATCGCGGTGTGCGTGGTCCGGACCCACCGCCGGCGCCCCTGGGACGGTCTGCTGGTCGCGCTGGCACCCGCCTTCGCCCTGACCGCCACCATCAATTGGGACCTCCTGGCGGTCGCTCTGACGGCCGCGGCGATGCTGATGTGGTCCCGGAGCCGTCCCCTTGCCTTCGGCGTCCTCCTGGGGCTTGCCACGGCCGCCAAGCTGTATCCCGTGTTCCTGCTGGGACCGCTGTTCCTGCTGTGCTGGCGCGCGGGCAAATGGCGGGAGTTCTTCGTCGCCGCGGGCGGTGCGGTGGCCGCCTGGCTCGTCGTCAACCTGCCCGTGATGATCTTCGCCTTTGACGGTTGGTCGAAGTTCTACACGTTCAGCCAGGAGCGGGGCGTCGACTTCGGCTCCTTCTGGCTGATCTGGGCGCAGAACACCACCACCCCGCCCAGCACCGACTTCGTGAACACCGCGGCCACGGTCCTGGTGCTGCTCTGCTTCCTGGGCATCGCCGCCCTGGCCCTCACCGCCCCGCGCCGGCCGCGCTTCGCCCAGTTGGCCTTCCTGGTGGTGGCGGCCTTCATCCTCACCAACAAGGTCTACTCCCCGCAGTACGTGCTCTGGCTGGTGCCGCTGGCCGTCCTCGCCCGCCCCAAGTGGCGCGACTTCCTGATCTGGCAGGCGTGCGAGGTGGCGTACTTCCTGGGCATCTGGATGTACCTCGCGTACACGACCAGCGGAGACGCCCACAAGGGCCTGCCGACGGACGGCTACCACTGGTCCATCGCCGTGCACCTTTTGGGCACGCTCTACCTGTGCGGCATGGTCGTGCGTGACATCCTCATGCCCGAGCGGGACGTGGTGCGCCGCACGGGGGACGACGATCCTTCTGGCGGGGTTCTGGACGGCGCCGAGGACGTCTTCGTGCTCGGCGCGGCGGCTCATCCCCCGCGCCACGCCTCCCAGTTCGAGGGCCCGCAGGTGGAATGGGGAAGCCGATCTTCCGCGGGTGGTTCGCTCTGAGCGAACAGCGCAGGTCTGGGTCGTGAGAAGGGCCGCACACGGACTCCGTGTGCGGCCCTTCTGCGGTCCTGCGAACGGTCAGCGGTCCATGAGACGGTCGAACTGGGTCGTGGTGTGCCGGAGATGGGCCACCAGCTCCTCGCCGACCTTCGGTTCCGGGGCGTCCGAGGGCACGAAGAGGATCGACACCTGCATGTGCGGCGGCTCGGCGAACCAGCGCTGCTTGCCGCCCCACACGAACGGAGAAAGGTTCCGGTTCACCGTGGCCAGGCCCGCCCGTGCGACGCCCTTGGCGCGCGGCATGACGCCGTGCAGGGCCTTGGGAGCCTCCAGGCCCACCCCGTGCGACGTACCGCCCGCCACGACCACCAGGTAGCCGTCAGAGGCTGCCTTCTGCTGCCGGTAGCCGAACCGGTCGCCCTTGGCGACCCGGGTGACGTCCAGGACAGCCCCGCGGTACTCGGTCGCGTCATGGTCCCCGAGCCACAGCCGGGTACCGATCCGGGCCCGGAACCGGGTCTGCGGGAACTGCTGCTGCAACCGGGCGAGTTCGTCGGCCTTGAGGTGGCTGACGAACATCGTGTGCAGCGGCAGCCGGGCCGCGCGCAGCCGGTCCATCCAGCCGATGACCTCCTCGACCGCGTCCGAGCCGTCGGTGCGGTCCAGCGGCAGATGGATGGCGAAGCCCTCCAGGCGGACGTTCTCTATGGCCGAGTGCAGCTGCGGCAGGTCCTGCTCGCTGATGCCGTGCCGCTTCATCGTGGACATCACCTCGATGACCACCCGGGCGCCCACCAGGCCGTACACACCGTCGATGGACGACACCGAGCGGATGACCCGGTCGGGCAGCGGCACCGGCTCCTCGCCGCGCCGGTACGGCGTCAGCACCAGCAGGTCGCCGCCGAACCAGTCCTTGATGCGCGCGGCCTCGTACGTCGTGCCGACGGCGAGGATGTCCGAGCCGAGCCGCGTGGCCTCCTCCGCCAGTCGCTCGTGCCCGAAGCCGTAGCCGTTGCCCTTGCAGACCGGGACCAGGCCCGGGAACTGCTCCTGCACGTGCTTGTGGTGCGCCCGCCAGCGCGCGGTGTCGACGTAGAGCGTGAGCGCCATGGCCGGACCTGGAACCTTTCTGGGTGGCTGGGCTGTGCCAGAGGACAACGGTGTGTCAGGGCTATAGAAGCACGGAGCGTGACGTCAGCGGCGCGACATGTAGATGTCGAGCGCCTTGTGGAGCAGCTTGTTCAGCGGGAAGTCCCATTCGCCGAGGTATTCGGCGGCCTGTCCACCGGTGCCCACCTTGAACTGGATCAGGCCGAAGAGGTGGTCCGACTCGTCCAGCGAGTCGGAGATGCCACGCAGGTCGTAGACGGTGGCGCCGAGCGCGTAGGCGTCGCGCAGCATCCGCCACTGCATGGCGTTCGAGGGACGCACCTCACGGCCGATGTTGTCGGAGGCGCCGTAGGAGTACCAGACATGCCCGCCGACGATCAGCATGGTCGCCGCGGACAGGTTGACCCCGTTGTGCCGGGCGAAGTACAGCCGCATCCGGTTGGGGTCCTCGGTGTTGAGGGCCGACCACATGCGCTGGAAGTACGAGAGCGGGCGCGGCCGGAAGTGGTCGCGCACAGCGGTGATCTCATACAGCCGCTGCCACTCGTCCAGGTCCTGGTAGCCGCCCTGGACGACATCGACGCCGGCCTTCTCGGCCTTCTTGATGTTGCGCCGCCACAGCTGGTTGAAGTTCTTGTGGACCTCTTCCAGCGAACGGTTCGCCAGCGGCACCTGGAAGACGTAGCGGGGCTGCACGTCACCGAAGCCGGCGCCGCCGTCCTCGCCCTGCTGCCAGCCCATCCGGCGCAGCTTGTCGGCCACTTCGAAGGCGCGCGGCTCGATGAAGTCGGGCTCGATGTCGCGCAGCCGCTTCACGTCCGGGTTCTGGATGCCCTGCTTGATGGAGTTGGCGTCCCAGCGCCGGATGATCACCGGCGGACCCATCTTCACCGAGAACGCGCCCTGCTGCTTGAGGTGGGCCAGCATCGGCTGGATCCACTCGTCGAGGTTCGGCGCGAACCAGTTGATGACCGGGCCTTCGGGCAGGTAGGCGAGGTAGCGCTTGATCTTCGGCAACTGGCGGTACAGCACCAGGCCCGCGCCGACCATCTCGCCGGTGCGGTCGTCGAACCAGCCGAGGTTCTCCGAACGCCATTCCGCCTTGACATCGGCCCAGGCCGGGACCTGCATGTGGCTCGCCGCCTGCAGACTCTGGATGTACGCCAGATGCTGCTCGCGGCTGATGGTCCTCAGGGTCAGGCTCATGTCGGGGCGCTCCTCGGGCTGGTGTGTCCCCATGGGTACAGGGGCTCCGGCTCTCGCGCCGAAGCCTACTGCGCCTTGTCCACGACCCGACTGGGCGTACACCACCTACGCCCCGGCTCCTGTCCGGCCGGGGCGCTCCACGGTGCTGTTGAGGGCGCCGGACTCAGCCGAACAGGCCGCCGTGCGCCATACCGATGAAGAAACCGATGCCCGAGGCACCGAGACCCAGGATCAGACCGAAGCGCTCGCGCGTGGTGATCGAGATCCACTGCCCGTACAGACCGGTGAAGATACCGATCAGGCCGGTCCAGGAGCTCAGCAGGTGCAGGCTGTCGAAGAAGCAGGTGATGAAGGCGATCAGCCCGAGCACGAGCGTCACTGCCATCAGTGAGTCCTGGAGCGGATGGGTCTTGCCGTCGGTGGCGAACAGGGATCCGGCGGTGTTGGGTCGCAATGCCTGTGCCATAGGGCACCTCCTGCGGAAGGCGGCGCATCGTAGCGCCGTACACACCCGATGCGTACAGATTGAGGGTCCCGGCGGCCTGATTTCAACCGGAAGCGTGTGTGCGGGTACTCTGTACCCTCTGCACCGGTGTCTGCCCACGCCCTGACCGGGATCCCAGCGGGAACCCCCGAATGTCAGTGGCGGCCGATACCGTTGCGCACGCATCACAACCCTCCTGCCACGGAACGACCGTGGCCGCTGAGTCCAAAGGAGGTGGGTTCCACATGCGTCACTACGAGGTGATGGTCATCCTCGACCCCGATCTGGAGGAGCGCGCTGTCGCCCCCCTGATCGAGAACTTCCTCTCCGTCGTCCGTGAGGGCAACGGAAAGGTCGAGAAGGTCGACACCTGGGGCCGTCGTCGTCTCTCGTACGAGATCAAGAAGAAGCCCGAGGGCATCTACTCGGTCATCGACCTGCAGGCCGAGCCTGCGGTCGTCAAGGAGCTCGACCGCCAGATGAACCTGAACGAGTCGGTCCTCCGGACCAAGGTCCTCCGTCCCGAGACCCACTGAGCTCACCGCTCAGCCGATATCGGGATTTCGAGTAGCAGCACAAGCAGCCAGCAGCAAACCCGCCGAGAGGTTCCCCCATGGCAGGCGAGACCGTCATCACGGTCGTCGGCAATCTTGTCGATGACCCCGAGCTGCGCTTCACCCCCTCCGGTGCGGCGGTCGCGAAGTTCCGTGTCGCGTCCACCCCCCGCACCTTCGACCGTCAGACGAACGAGTGGAAGGACGGCGAGAGCCTGTTCCTGACCTGCTCGGTCTGGCGTCAAGCGGCGGAGAACGTCGCGGAGTCGCTCCAGCGAGGCATGCGCGTCATCGTGCAGGGCCGGCTGAAGCAGCGGTCCTACGAGGACCGTGAGGGCGTCAAGCGCACGGTCTACGAGCTGGACGTCGAGGAAGTCGGCGCCAGCCTGCGGAGCGCCACGGCCAAGGTCACCAAGACTGCCGGTGGTGCAGGCCGCGGTGGCCAGGGCGGTTACGGCGGCGGTGGCGGCCAGGGCGGTGGCGCCTGGGGCGGCGGCTCCGGCGGCGGCCAGCAAGGCGGCGGCGCTCCCAACGACGACCCCTGGGCTTCCGGCGCTCCCGCCGGTGGCGGCAACCAGGGTGGCGGCGGCTGGGGCGGCGGCTCCGGCGGCGGTGGCGGCTACTCGGACGAGCCTCCCTTCTAAGGGGCAGTGGCTCGTATCCCCACTTCTTGATCACACAGGAGAGACACCATGGCGAAGCCGCCTGTGCGCAAGCCGAAGAAGAAGGTCTGCGCTTTCTGCAAGGACAAGGTCACGTACGTGGACTACAAGGACACGAACATGCTGCGGAAGTTCATTTCCGACCGCGGCAAGATCCGTGCCCGCCGCGTGACCGGCAACTGCACGCAGCACCAGCGTGACGTCGCCACGGCCGTCAAGAACAGCCGTGAGATGGCGCTGCTGCCCTACACGTCCACCGCGCGCTAAAGGAAGGGTGACCGACTCATGAAGATCATCCTCACCCACGAGGTCTCCGGCCTCGGCGCTGCCGGCGACGTCGTCGACGTCAAGGACGGCTACGCTCGCAACTACCTGATCCCGCGGAAGTTCGCAATCCGCTGGACCAAGGGTGGCGAGAAGGACGTCGAGCAGATCCGTCGTGCTCGCAAGATCCACGAGATCCAGACCATCGAGCAGGCCAACCAGGTGAAGGCCCAGCTTGAGGGCGTCAAGGTCCGTCTGGCCGTCCGTGCCGGCGACGCCGGTCGCCTCTTCGGTTCCGTCACCCAGGCCGACATCGCTTCGGCGATCAAGGCTGCCGGTGGCCCCGAGGTCGACAAGCGCCGCATCGAGGTCGGTTCGCCGATCAAGACCCTGGGCGCTCACGAGACGTCCGTGCGTCTGCACCCCGAGGTTGCCGCCAAGGTCAACATCGAGGTCATCGCGGCCTGACGCTGCGCTCGGATTGAGCAGTAGCTGAAAGGGGCCGCACCCGCGAGGGTGCGGCCCCTTTGGTTTGACGTCTTTACCCTGTCCCCTCGGTTGGGCTCTTTGGTTTACCGCCGATGGTGCGAGCCGTTGGTGTTTCACGTGAAACGTGACAGCCCGCGATGTTTCACGTGAAACCGGCAGCAGGGCATATCGGTTACCGCGTCGCGCCGGTCACGATCCAGCGTCCGGAGCGAGCGCGTAGCCAGAGGGTGAGCATCCGGACGGTCATCATCAGCGTCAAGGCTCCCCAGAGCGCTGTGAGCCCGCCGCCGAGGGCGGGCACGAGCAGCGCCACCGGCGCGAAGACCGCGAGAGTCAGGACCATGGCCCCGGCGAGATACCGCCCGTCTCCAGCACCCATCAGTACGCCGTCAAGGACGAAGACCACGCCGGAGATCGGCTGGGAGAACGCCACGATGAGCAGCGCGGGCAGGGCGGTGTCCTTCACCATGGGGTCACCGGTGAACAGGGGAAGGAAGAGCGGCCGGGTGGCGATCACGAGCAGACCCAGGGCCACTCCGGTGGCGATGCCCCACTGGACCATGCGACGGCAGGCTTCGCGGGCGCCGACAGCGTCATCCGCCCCCAGGTAGCGGCCGATGACGGCCTGCCCCGCAATCGCGATCGCGTCCAAGGCGAAGGCCAGCAGACTCCACAGGGAGAGCACGATCTGATGGGCGGCGATCTCTGCATCACCCAGCCTGGCTGCCACGGCGGTGGCAATCACGAGGATGGCCCGCAGCGAGAGCGTCCGGACGAGCAGAGGTGCGCCGGCCTGCGCCGAGGCCCGGATCCCGGCGGTGTCGGGACGCAGCGAGGCCCCGTGTCTGCGTGCGCCGCGCACGACGACGGTCAGATAGACCGCCGCCATCCCGCACTGGGCGATGACCGTGCCCCAGGCGGAGCCGGCGATACCCAGCCCGGCACCGTAGACGAGCGTCGCGTTGAGCCCGGCGTTCGCGACGAACCCGGCCACGGCGACGTACAGCGGCGTGCGGGTGTCCTGTAGGCCGCGCAGGACGCCCGTGGCAGCGAGTACGACCAGCATGGCCGGGATACCCAGGGAGGAAATCCGCAGGTAAGTGGTCGCATAGGGGGCTGCGGTGGCCGAGGCGCCGAAGACGTTCACGATGCCGGGCGCGAGAGGCAGAACCACGGCGATGACCGCGGCGCCGAGCAGCAGTGCCAGCCAGATGCCGTCCAGGCCCTGGCGGACCGCCGCCTGGAGATCGCCGGCGCCGACTCTGCGGGCGACGGCGGCCGTGGTGGCGTAGGCGAGGAAGACGAAGACGCTCACGGCGGTGGTGAGGAGGGCCGAGGCGACCCCGAGACCGGCGAGCTGTGCGGTGCCGAGATGGCCGATGATCGCGCTGTCGGCCATGACGAAAAGCGGCTCGGCGACGAGTGCGCCGAAGGCCGGGACGGCCAGTGCGACGATCTCTCGATCGTGCCGCCGCCGGGTGGCCTTGGGGATCGCGGGAGCCTGTGACATGGGCGCTAATCTAATCGTCCACAGGTAAGAGATGCAATCCGATAGTGATCCTTACAGTTGCCTGCATGACCCACGCTGTCGCGCGCTGTTCGAACCGATCTTGGTCCGACTGGGAAAGTTTTTCTTCTGCACAGCCGGTGGATGGGAAAAGTGCAGGTCAGGAGCAGTTGTGGACGAAAGTCGAGGGCTTGTTCACAGGGCTGTCCACCGCGTCGTGCACAGGTTTTGGCGGGTTCTCCACAGCATACGGGCGGTCGTCCACATGGCCTGTGGATAACCAGATTGGCTGACGGTGCCCGCGGGCCTACCGTGGTCCGGCACCCGCTCCTTGTCACGGCCTCGGAAACCTCACAAAACCGACGCGTCCAGAACCGGAATGGGGCGTCTCAGTTGTCAGTGCCGTGCCGTAGAAAGAGGGCATGGCGAGGTCCGCGGTGCGGACGGGAGGAGGTGGCTCGGTGAGCATTTCCGAGCCCTTGGACGATCCGTGGGCCGACGCCGGTCCCAGTGATCGTCTGCCCGCCTCCCGCCGCCGGGGCGAGGGCGGCCGCGGCCGGGACGACCGCCACGACCGGGGCCGGGACAGCGGGGAATGGGACGGCGGAGGCGCCACCTTCGAGCGAGTTCCCCCACAGGACCTGGACGCCGAGCAGTCCGTGCTCGGCGGCATGCTGCTCTCCAAGGACGCCATCGCCGACGTCGTCGAGATCCTCAAGGGCCACGACTTCTACAAGCCCGCGCACGAGACGATCTACCAGGCGATCCTCGACGTCTACGCGAAGGGTGAGCCGGCCGACCCCATCACCATCGCCGCTGAGCTCACCAAACGCGGCGAGATCAACAAGGTCGGCGGCGCCTCCTATCTGCACACCCTCGTCCAGACGGTGCCGACGGCGGCCAACGCCGAGTACTACGCGGAGATCGTCCACGAGCGGGCCGTACTGCGTCGCCTGGTCGAGGCCGGAACGCGCATCACGCAGATGGGATACGCGGCCGACGGCGACATCGACGAGATCGTCAACAGCGCCCAGGCCGAGATCTACGCCGTCACCGAGCAGCGGACCAGCGAGGACTACCTGCCGCTCGGCGACATCATGGAGGGCGCCCTCGACGAGATCGAGGCGATCGGCTCCCGCACCGGCGAGATGACCGGCGTCCCCACCGGCTTCACCGACCTGGACTCGCTCACCAACGGCCTGCACCCCGGCCAGATGATCGTCATCGCCGCCCGTCCCGCCATGGGCAAGTCCACCCTCGCGCTGGACTTCGCGCGGGCCGCCTCGATCAAGCACAACCTGCCCAGCGTCATCTTCTCCCTCGAAATGGGCCGCAACGAGATCGCGATGCGTCTGCTGTCCGCGGAGGCCCGGGTCGCCCTGCACCACATGCGGTCCGGCACGATGACGGACGATGACTGGACCCGGCTGGCCCGCCGGATGCCTGACGTCTCGGCCGCGCCGCTCTACATCGACGACTCCCCGAACCTGTCGATGATGGAGATCCGTGCCAAGTGCCGCCGGCTCAAGCAGCGCAACGACATCAAGCTCGTGATCATCGACTATCTCCAGCTGATGCAGTCCGGCGGCAAGCGCTCCGAGAGCCGCCAGCAGGAGGTCTCGGACATGTCCCGAAACCTCAAGCTGCTGGCGAAGGAGCTGGAGGTCCCGGTGATCGCGCTCTCGCAGCTGAACCGTGGTCCGGAGCAGCGTACGGACAAGAAGCCAATGGTGTCCGACCTCCGTGAGTCCGGGTCCATCGAGCAGGACGCCGACATGGTCATCCTGCTCCACCGCGAGGACGCCTACGAGAAGGAGTCGCCGCGCGCGGGCGAGGCGGACATCATCGTCGGCAAGCACCGAAACGGCCCTACGGCGACGATCACCGTGGCCTTCCAGGGCCACTACTCCCGCTTCGTGGACATGGCACAGACCTGATCCCCGCCGGGACGGGGCTGACCTGATCAGCGGTACCCCGAATGGACTCGACGCCGGTCCGCCCACCGGGTGGACTGGGCACATGACGACATTCCAGGAAGAGCTGCTTCCCGCCACCCGGCGGGCGCTGCTGCATCGAATCGCCGTGGCTCAGTCCGAAGGCCGGGCGCCGTCGCTGGTGGCGGCGGTCGTGCGAGGCGGGCGGGCCGTCTGGCACGGGGCGCGAACCTCGGTGGCCGGGCACGGACCGGACGAGGACGTGCAGTACCGGATCGGCTCGATCACCAAGACGTTCACGGCCGTTCTGGTGCTGAGACTGCGTGACGAAGGGCTGCTCGACCTCGGTGATCCCTTGGAGAAGCACCTACCGGGCACCGGTGCGGGGGAGGCGACCATCGCCGAACTCCTCGCGCACACCGGGGGCTTGGCGGCGGAGTCGCCGGCTCCCTGGTGGGAGCGCACCCCGGGCTCGCTGCGGCCCGAGCTGAGTGATGTCCTCGGTGAGCAGCCTTTGGTGCACCCCGTCGGCCGGCGGCACCACTACTCGAACCCCGGCTACACCCTGCTCGGGGCGCTGGTCGAGGAACTCCGCGGTGCCCCGTGGGAGGAGGTGCTGCGGCGGGAGGTCCTCGAACCTCTGGGCCTCGCCCGCACGAGCGCCCAGCCGCGGGCGCCACATGCCGGTGGCTGGGCAGTGCATCCCTGGGCTGACGCCATGCTCCCGGAACCGTTGGAGGACCTCGGCCGAATGGCACCGGCCGGGCAGCTCTGGTCGACCACCGGCGACCTGGCCCGCTTCGCGGTGTTCCTGGCGGCAGGGGATGACCGGGTGCTGAGCGCCGAGTCGGTGCGGGAGATGCGTACTCCGGCCGCCCCCGCGGAGTCCGCCGACGTACTGGACGGTGCCACCTACGGCCTCGGCCTGCAGATCCAGCGTCGTGACGGCAGGCTGCTCGTCGGGCACTCCGGCTCGCTGCCCGGCTTCCTGGCCAACCTCACCATCAGTGTGGATGACGACGTGGCGGCCGTGGTGCTGGCGAACTGCACCTCGGGCCCGTTGCTGTCGGCCACCGGTGCCGACCTCGTCCGTATCGTCGCGGAGGCCGAGCCGCGCATCCCTGAGCCGTGGCGTCCTCTGACCCAGGTCGAGCCGTCTGTGCTGGAGTTGGCGGGCCCGTGGTACTGGGGCACACACGCCTTTGTGCTGCGGGTGACGGCCGACGGGCTCATCTCGCTGGGGCCGCTGGCCGGCGCCGGCCGCCGGGCCCGTCTCCGTTCAAACGGCGATGGCACCTGGACGGGTCTGGAGGGCTACTACGCCGGGGAGCTGCTGCGGCCGGTACGACGGCCGGACGGCACCGTGAGCCACCTGGACCTCGGTTCATTCGCGTTCACACGTCAGCCGTACGACGAGACGGCTGCCGTACCCGGTGGAGTGGACCCCGAGGGATGGCGGGGGATCGGCTAGCGGACGAGAAGACCGGGGGGTGTTTCACGTGAAACGCCCCCCGTGAGATGTCCCACCAGTCGGCTACGAGCCGCTGTGAGTCAGATTTCGAGCTTGAAGCCCACGTGCGAGGCAGTGAAGCCGAGACGCTCGTAGAAGCGATGGGCATCGATCCGTGACGCGTCCGAGGTCAGCTGGACCAACCGGCAGCCCTGGCGGCGGGATTCGTCGATCGCCCACTCGATGAAGTGGGTGCCCAGCCCGCTGCCGCGCTCATCGGCATGGATTCGCACTGCCTCGATGATCGACCGGGTGGCACCGCGCCTCGACAGTCCGGGGATGACGGTGAGCTGGAGCGTGCCGACGACGCGGCCTTCGCGGACGGCGACGACCAACTGCTGGTTGGGGTCGGCGCTGAGCCGCTCCAGGGCGCTCAGATAGGGCGTCAGGTCGTCCGGCGATTCCCGCTGGGCGCCCAGCGGGTCGTCGGCGAGCATGCCGACGATCGCCGGGATGTCGTCGGCCACCGCGGCGCGTATGTCAAGGTCTCCCATACCCGCAGCCTATGCGGGCACGTGCAGCGACTCCACGGCCCGGACCAGGGGAGCAAGCTCCGGGTTCCTGGCCGCCTCGTCGAGGGCCTCGCGCAGCGCCGTGTCGTTGGTGGGGCGGGCCTCTTCCAGTAGCAGGAGGCCCGCCTCGGTGACGTTCGTGTAGATGCCACGGCGGTCGGTCGGGCAGAGATAGCGCTCCAGAAGACCGCGGTCCTCCAGGCGTGTGACCAGCCGAGTGGTGGCGCTCTGGCTGAGGACGACCGCATCGGCCACCTGCTTCATCTGCAGGTGGCCCCCTTCGCCGTCGTGCTGCCGGCTGAGGACGTCGAGCAGGGAGTACTCCCGCACGCTCAGGTCGTGCCTGGACTGCAGTGCGCGTTCGATGTGTGCCTCGATCCTCCCGTGCAGCAGGGAGAGGGCGCACCAGCCCTGGGCGAGGGCGGTGAGCGCGGGGTCTGTCGCTGTCATTGGCGTCTTCCTCTGTCCCGGAGCAGCTGAACCCAGGATAGGGCAAGCGTGCAATATCCCTCGTTTGCATGTAGCCAGCGTCTGCAACTATTGTGGGCGCACGTAAAGTGCACCTGCAATCGTCTGGAAGGTCGTATCCCCATGCCGCTCGCGCTTCTCGCCCTCGCGATCGGGGCCTTCGGAATCGGAACGACCGAATTCGTGATCATGGGCTTGCTGCCCGAGGTCGCCGGTGACTTCGGAGTCCCCATCCCCACCGCCGGCCTGCTCGTGACGGGCTACGCGCTGGGTGTGGTCATCGGCGCTCCGCTGATGACCGTCCTGGGCACCAAGGTCCCGCGCAAGCGGATGCTGATGCTGCTGATGGGTCTGTTCATCGCCGGCAATCTGCTGTCCGCCGTGGCTCCCTCCTTTGCCGTCATGTTGATCGGCCGTGTGGTCGCCTCCCTCGCCCATGGTGCCTTCTTCGGCATCGGCTCGGTCGTGGCGGCCGAGCTGGTCGCCCCGAGCAAGAAGGCGGGAGCCATCGCGATGATGTTCACCGGCCTCACCGTCGCCAACGTCATCGGCGTCCCACTCGGCACCCTCGTGGGGCAGCACGTCGGCTGGCGTGTCACCTTCGCCATTGTCGCGGCCCTCGGCTTCGTCGGCCTGGCCGGTATCGCCAAGCTGGTCCCCGAGCTGCCCAAGCCGCAGGGCGTGCACCTGCGGCACGAGCTGGCCGCGTTCAAGAACACCCAGGTCCTGCTCGCCATGGCAATGACCGTCCTCGGCTTCGGCGGGGTCTTCGCGGCCATCACCTACATCGCGCCGATGATGACCCATGTCACCGGCTTCGCCGACGGCTCCGTCACCTGGCTGCTGGTGCTCTTCGGCCTCGGCATGGTCGGCGGCAACCTCATCGGCGGCAGGTTCGCCGACCGTGCCCTGATGCCCATGCTGTACGCGTCCCTGGGCGCCCTGGCCGTGGTCCTAGCTCTCTTCACGCTCACCGCGCACAGCAAGATCACGGCCGCTGTGACCGTCGCCCTCATCGGCGCCCTGGGCTTCGCCACCGTCCCGCCGCTCCAGAAGCGCGTCCTCGACCAGGCCCATGGCGCCCCCACCCTGGCCTCGGCCGTGAACATCGGCGCGTTCAACCTCGGCAACGCCTTGTCCGCCTGGCTCGGCGGCATCGTGATCACCGCGGGCTTCGGCTACACCTCACCCAACTGGGTCGGCGCCGCCCTCGCCGCGGCCGCTCTGGTCCTCGCTTTCCTGTCGGCCGCCCTGGAGCGCCGCGGCAGTGCCCCGAGCACGGTGGCCGCCGGCGGCACGCCCGCCGGACAGCGAGCGTCGGTCCACCACTGATCCCCCCCCACTTCTCAGCACAGGTCAGCAGCATCCAAGGAGAACCATGAGCACCACCACTTTCGCCCCGCTCACCATTCAGGACGCCGAGTTCCTGATCGCCGAGGCAAGCCGCGCCGCCGAGACCGCCGGGGCAACCGTCAGCGTGACCGTCCTGGACGCCGGAGGCCACCTGCTGGCCTTCCGGCGAGACGACAGCGCCGTGCTGATCTCCGGCGAGACCAGCACTCGCAAGGCCTACACGGCGCTCCAGCTGAACGCCCCCACTGCCGACCTTGTCGACGCCGTCCAGCCCGGCGGCCTCTTCCACACCCTGCCCACGGCCCTCGACCGGCCGTTGCTGTTCATCGCCGGCGGGGTCCCGGTCCGGCGGGACGGCCGGCTCATCGGGGCGATCGGCGTGGGCGGCGGTGCGCCCGACCAGGATCATGGCTTCGCCTCCGCCGCCGTACAGGCACTCTCCTGACGGCAGCCCGCTCCACGCGAAACGCGGACTCCCCCGGGGAGCCCGCGTTCGCCGTTGTCGATGGCTTCTCAGCCCGCCGCGACCGTCAGGGGCGCGAACCGCCGCGTCCAGTCTCCCGGCAGCTCCGTGATGCCGTAGGTCATGACGGAGTTCATGGCGACGGAGGCGAGCCCACGCGCCTTCGCCCAGGTCAGCAGTTCCTCGTGCCGGACGTCGACATCGGTGCGGAGCGGGCGATCGGTGTGGGCGGCGAGCGAGGTGATCAGGGACTTCGCGGTCTCGGTGTCACGGGCGATGAGCGGCCCGACAACATGCGTCTCCATGTTGGGCCAGACGGCCGCGTACCCGACGATCCGCCCGTCGTCCACGGCGACGCGCAGCAGGTCAGAGAAGGCGGGCAGCCGAGTGATGAGCGGGGTCCGGTCAGCGCCGAACACCTCCTCGTCCAGCCTGAGGATGGAACCGAGGTCCTCCGCGGTGGCCGCCCGGGTCGCCACCCCGGGCTCGGACCCGCCCGGTGTGAAGAGCCCGGACAGCATCTCCGAACCACCGGTGACCTTGAACCCCAGCTCCTCATAGAGCGGACGTCCGTGCGGCGTCGCGTACAGGGTCAGGGGAGTCGTTCCCATCGCCGAGACGATGTGCCGCATCAGCCCGCGTCCGATGCCCTGACGGGCGTGCCGTTCAGCGACCAGGACCATGCCGACGGCACCGAGATGCGGGCGTTCCCTCGGGCCGTACTCCGTGATGACACAGGCGGCGACCAGGCCTCCGCCGGGATCGTCGATGCCGTATCCCTTCCCGGCCGTGAGGAGCAAGCGCCACTTGTGTTCCTCGCGGGGCCACCCCCGATCCTCGGACAGGTCGGCGCACGCGCTGAGATCGCGTGGCGTCAGTCGGCGAATGGGCAGAGCGGCGTCGGAAGGAGTTGACACGCAGGTCAGGCTTGCCGACCGGCACCCCCGACGTCCACCGCTTTCAGAGCAGACGACGCGCTTTTGGCCATGTCGTAGCCCTGAGCCCGCCCCCTGGGCAGACCCGGGACGTTTCACGTGAAACATCGCCGTAGGCCGCCGTCCGTGGCCACGCCGAGGAGCTGTGACCGCCTCCCATCAGCCTCGCCCCCATGGCGAGACTTCATCTCTTCGATCTTGACGGCACTTTGCTGCACGGCACTTCCGCACCCGTTGAGATATCCCGTCAACTCGGCCTGGAAGCAGAGACCATGGAGCTCGATCGGGCGATGTCGGCGGGACGGACAGATCCGCCGGAGTACACGTCGCGGGTGTACACCCTCTGGGCCGAGCTGACCGACGCGCATGTGGTGGCGGCATTCGACGGCGCGCCGTGGCTGGCCCGTATCCGGGATGTGTGGGCCGAGATCAGAGCATCGGGGGACTACGGCGCGGTGGTCTCGTTGTCGCCCTCGTTCTTCGTGGAGCGTCTGCTGGACTGGGGAGCGCATGCCCCTTCGGGTCGCGCTTTCCGGCCGTGCCGTTCATCGAACCGGTGGACCCGGCGGGAGCGCTCACTGTGGCCGCCAAGGTGACGATCGCGGACCGCCTGTGCGAGCAGTTCGGGGTCGCCCGGACGGACTGTGTCGCCTGTGGCGACTGGATGTCGGACAGGGACTTGTTCGCTGCGGTTCCGGTGTCCGTGGCGGTCAATGCGGACGGACATCTCGCCGGTCTCGCGACGTACTCCTACACGGGCAGGGACCTCTGGGATGCCTATGAATTGGCGTGTGGTGCGGGGTAATTGAAGGAACCGATGGTTTGCTCGTTGCCAGTTTCCCGGCGAAGACAGGGGCGACTTGTGCGCGTGGTGACGGCCGGTAGGGTCGACTCCGGTTCACGGTCGGGAAGGGACACCCACGCGGAAGTGATTGCGGCCCATGTCACACTCTCGCCTTACTTGTCCGTACACGGGGGAATCGCGGGTTGAATGTGGTCGTGTCGGCCACGGGGCCTGACCGGGGGGAGCTGGCCGTCAGCGGGGGAAAGCAAGCACCTTCCGAGTGAAGCGCGCAGACCGACCGCAAGATGTTCGAGGCGAGGGCACACCATGGACGCTCCGACCACCACGTCGGCGAACAACGACGGGGCCGGCGGAGACGGCTGGTTCACGTCCCACGACAGGCCCGCGGGCGCCCCCTCTTCAGAGTCTCCGGCCGGGGCGCCGGGAGGCGGGCAGGAAACGCCCCAGGATCGCCCTCCCGTGCCCGCAGAGCCCTTGCAGCGAATACGGCCCACAGCAGAGCCGACACGCCTTCACGCGGCCACCCAGGCCCCGCTCGGCGTGCAGCACCCTGCCCCCGGCACCTTCGAACAGCGCGTCCCGCCGCAGCGCGGTGCACAGCAGACGCGGAACGCCTCCCCGGACGCGATCCGTATCCGCGGCACCATGGCCGAGATCGGTCCGATCGCCGACAGGGTCACCTCGTACTTCTATGCGCTGCTCTTCGTCCGCCACCCCGAACTGCGTTCTCTGTTCCCGGCCGCCATGGACACCCAGCGGGACCGGCTGCTCAAGGCGTTGCTCACCGCGGCCGAGCACATCGACAACAAGCCCGTCCTGGTCGAGTACCTCCAGAACCTGGGTCGCGGCCACCGCAAGTACGGCACCCGGCCCGAGTACTACCCGGCCGTCGGCGAGTGCCTGATCGGCGCACTGAGCAAGTACGCCACGGGCATCTGGGACCGCGAGACGGAGGCAGCCTGGGTGCGGACGTACACGACGATGTCCCAGGTCATGATCGACGCGGCGGCCAAGGACGAGTTGCGCGCCCCGGCCTGGTGGCACGCGGAGATCGTCGCCCACGACCTCAGGACGGCGCACATCGCGGTGGTCACGGTCCGTCCGGACCAGCCCTACCCCTTCCTCGCCGGCCAGTACACAAGCCTGGAGACACCCTGGTGGCCACGGGTGTGGCGGCACTACTCCTTCGCCTCCGCGCCCCGCTCGGACGGTCTGCTCACGTTCCATGTGAAGGGCGTCCCGGCGGGCTGGGTCTCCAACTCGCTGGTGCACCGTGCCCGCCCCGGTGACGTCGTCCGTCTCGGCCCGCCCGGCGGTTCGATGACCGTGGACCACACCAGGGACAACGGGCTGCTCTGCCTGGGCGGCGGCACCGGCATCGCCCCGATCAAGGCGATGGTCGAGGACATCGCCGAACACGGTTCGCGCCGTCCGGTCGAGGTGTTCTACGGCGCCCGCACCGAACACGACCTGTACGACATCGGCACCCTGCTCCGGCTCCAGCAGAGCCATCCCTGGCTCGCGGTCCGTACGGTCGTCGACCGGCAGGCGCGGCTGCAGCTCCCCGACGCCATCCGCGGGTACGGCCCGTGGACCGAGTGCGACGCCTATGTCTCCGGCCCGCCCGGGATGATCCGCAACGGGATCACCGCGCTGCGGGACGCCGGCATCCCGGCGCACCGCATCCGGCACGACTCGGTCGAGGAACTGGTCGTCGTCGGCGACTGATCCCTCAGCCGAGATCCGGTGCGTGCATGGCCCGCACACCCTCGATGTTGCCGTCCAGGTAGTGCCGCAGCGACAGCGGTACGAGATGCACGGAGGCGATCCCCACACGGGTGAAGGGGACGCGTACGATCTCGTACTCACCGGCGGGTTCATCGACTTCGGGACCGTGCCGCAGAGCAGGGTCCATGGACTCCAGCCGACAGACGAAGAAGTGCTGCACCTTCACACCGGTCGCACTGCCGCTGTCGCCGATGTGCTCCACGGTGTCGACGAAGCAGGGCACCACGTCGGTGATCTTGGCACCGAGCTCCTCGTCCACCTCGCGGTGCAGGGCGTCGACGACGGTGGTGTCCTCCGGCTCGACCCCGCCACCGGGGGTGATCCAGTAGGGATCGACACCAGGCTTGGTGCGCTTGATCAGAATCAGGTCGTCGCCATCCAGGAGAACGGCACGGGCGGTGCGCTTGACCACGGGTCGGACGGTCATGGGAGAAATGTGGCCCAGCTGGTTCCACGTGAAACATCGCGCAGTGCCACGGCGCGAACGCAGTGCGTCAACCCCGCCGAACATGGTCGGCTCTTGCACTGCCCCATGGTCAGCCCCAGTCCGCGGCCACGTGCTGGAGCCACTCGTGCGCCCGCGCGACGTGCGGCATGGCGAGCGTGCCGGTGCGCACCACGAGGAAGTACGTCCGCAGCGGGGGCACCGCGGGATCGTGCAGCGCCACGACCTCACCACGCTCCAGGGCAGCGGTGCACAGATACCGGGGCAGCACCGCGAGGCCGGCGCCCGCGACCGTACAGGCGAGGACCGCACGCAGATCGGGCGCCACGACCGTGCCCGAGGCGGCGGGACGCGTGTCGAAGACGGAACCCCAGTAGCGCGAGACGAACGGCAGCGACTCATGGACCTCGACGACCGGCAGGTTCTCCAGGGCCGCCGCGCCCTTGCCGCTTACCCTGCCGGCATCCGTCTCCTCGGCCCAGTGCGGAGCGGCCACCAGTACATGCTCCTCGTCGCAGAGCGCGCTGGCGGTGAGCAGGGCGCCACGCGGCCGGACCGTACTGATGGCCAGGTCATGGTGGCCGGCGGACAGCCCCTCCAGGGTCTCCTCGGCGTTCCCGAACGAGGCGCGCAGCGCGAAGCGCCGGCCGTCGTCGCCGGTGAGCTCGGTGAGAGCGGGAAGGGCGCGTTCGGCGGTGAACTCGGGCGGGCCGGCGAGATGGAGGGTGCGTACCGGGGAGTCGTCTTCGAGGCCGCGTTCCGCTATCTCCACGAGGGCGTCGAGATGCGGAGCGGCCTTGTGGGCGAGTTCGTCGCCGATGGGAGTGGGAGTGACCCCGCGGGCCTGGCGCAGGAAGAGCGGGCGGCCCAGCTGTCGTTCCAGGGTCCGGATCTGGGAGGTCACGGCCGGCTGCGAGAGTCCGAGCAGGGCGGCGGCGCGAGTGAAGGAGCCGGCCCGGTGCACGGTCACGAAGGTGCGCAGCAAGGCCAGATCCATCGCACACCCTTCCCTTCGCCCTGCCCCTTTCCGGCCCTCGGGCAGGTCCCCAACTATAAATAAGTCGATAGGTCTCTGCCGCTACAGTGATTGGACACTGACGCAGAGTCAACTAGCCTTGGTCGCGTGGTTCTTGGCGCGCGAGAACCGGGACGGTTCGAGCCACGAGGGGGGAGGCTCGGACCGTCCGTTATGCGTAGCAGTGCCTGCGGGGCCGTCCGTAATCCGGTCACCGATCCGACTCGTCGAGCGCGCGCAGCACATCGGTCACAAGATCTCCGGGATCCTCGGCCCCGACCGACAGCCGGATGAAGCCCTCGGGTACGTCGTCTCCGCCCCAGCGCCGGCGCCGCTCGGCCGTGGAACGCACTCCGCCGAAGCTCGTCGCGTCGTCGACCAGCCGCAGCGCCCGGAGGAACTGCTCAGCACGTGCGCGCGTGGGCAGCGTGAAGGAGATCACCGAGCCGTAGCGGCGCATCTGCTGCGCGGCGATCTTGTGTGCGGGGTCTTCGGGCAGTCCCGGGTAGCGCAGCCCGGTCACCTCGGGCCGCTCGCGCAGCGCCTCCGCGAGCAGCAGGGCGGTCGCGTTCTGCCGGTCCACCCGCAACTGGAGGGTGGCCAGGGAGCGATGGGCCAGCCACGCCTCCATGGGCCCGGAGATCGCCCCGATGATCTTGCGCCAGCGGCGTACGGCCGCCATGGCCGCCGCGTCGCGCCCGGTGACGTACCCCAGCAGGACGTCCCCGTGGCCGGTGAGCTGCTTGGTGCCGCTGGCCAGGGAGAAGTCGGCGCCCAGCGCCAGCGGCCGCTGACCGAGCGGGGTGGCGAGGGTGTTGTCGACGGCGACGAGGGCGCCACGCGCGTGTGCCGCCCCGGCGAGGCGCCGGATGTCGCAGACGTCGAGCCCGGGATTGCACGGCGACTCGATCAGCAGCAGCTTCGCCCCGTCCAGGACGTCGAGCTGAGCGTCGCCGGCGGTGGGCGCGGTGCGGACCTCGATGCCGTATGCCTCCAGCTGCGCGCGGACCAGGGGCAGCACCTGGTAGCCGTCGGACGGCAGGACGACCGCGTCCCCGGCGCCGAGCTGGGAGAAGAGCACCGCCGAGACGGCCGCCACACCGGAGGCGAACACCAGCGTCTCGACCTCCTCGCCGGGTGCCTCCAGCTCGCCGATGGCCCGTTCCAGATGGGTCCAGGTCGGGTTCTCGTCGCGCCCGTAGGCGTACGGTCCGCTCACCTCCCCCGGCAGATGGAAGTGCGCGGCGAAGACCGGCCCGGGCAGGGCCGGCTCGTTCTTGACCGGCTCGGGCAGCCCCGCGCGCACCGCGCGCGTGCCCTCGCCCATGGCCGCCTCGCTCATGCCGCCGTTCCCTCCAGTTCGTCCCGTACCGCGGCGAGCAGGCCCTCGCTCGCCGCCTCCACCATCTCAAGACATTCCTCGAAGCCGTCCAGACCGCCGTAGTACGGATCCGGTACGTCCAAGTCGTCGCCCGCCGGCGACGGGCGCGTGTACGAGCGCAGCAGGCGCACCTTGCGCGCGTCCTCCTCGGTGGGGGCCAGGCGCCGCAGGGCCTTGAGGTGGCCGGAGTCGAGAGCGATCACGAGGTCGAGGCGGGCGAACCAGGACGCCTGGAACTGACGGGCGGTGTGGTCGCTGTCGTAGCCGTGCTCCGTGAGTACACGGACGGCGCGCGGGTCGGCGCCGTCGCCCTCGTGCCAGCCGCCGGTGCCGGCGCTGTCGGCCTCGACACGGTCGTCGAGCCCGGCCTCGGCCATGCGGGCACGGAAGACGGATTCGGCCATCGGGGAACGGCAGATGTTGCCGGTGCAGACGAAGCAGACGCGATAGGTCATCAGGCGCTCAGTCCGTGTCGGGAAGGATCATGTTGAGGGCCCAGGACACGATCGAGATGATCAGACCGCCCAGGACGGCCGTCCAGAACCCCTCCACGTGGAAGCTCAGGTCGAGCTTGTCGCACACCCACGACGTCAGCAGCAGCATCAGCGCGTTGACCACCAGGGTGATCAGGCCGAGGGTGAGGATGAACAGCGGGAAGGTCAGGATCTTGACGATCGGCTTGACCAGGAAGTTCACCAGGCCGAAGACCAGGGCCACCAGGATCAGCGTCCAGACCTTCTTGGCGGTGCTGTCGCCGGTCAGGGTGATCTTGTCGAGCAGCCATACGGCGACCGCCAGGGCGCCCGCGTTGGCGATCGTCTTGACTACGAAATTCATCATGTGTCTGATCGTGGCAGACGAGATCGGATACGAGCAGTGGGGCGAGGGCGGCAAAGGCGATGAAGGCATTCCGGCTGGACGAACTGGAGGCGGAGCGGGCCGCCAACGACGGGGCCTACCTGCAGTTCCTGCGGGAGCGGAACATGTCGGTCGGCCTGTACGCCCTCGACGCGGGCTCGCACGACCCGCAGCAGCCGCACAACCAGGACGAGGTCTACTTCGTCGTCAGCGGCCGTGCCGCGATCACCGTCGGTCTGGAGACCACCCAGGTGGCGCGGGGCAGCGTGGTGTACGTGCCGGCCGGGGTGGCCCACAAGTTCCATCACATCAGCGAGGATCTGCGGGTTCTGGTCGTCTTCTCTCCCCCTGAGGCCTGACCTCACCCCTCGGGGTTCCCTAGGGGAAGGGTCAGGGGAGGACAAGGGATCCAAGGCCCCCGTACGACCCCTTCGCGGCTCTAGCATCGGGTGCAGGACATCGCATCGTGCGGCACGCACGAGACCGTACGTGCCGGAGCGCACGAGAAAGCGGAGGACAGGGCAATGCGAGAGATCTTCACGGGTCTGCCGTGGTGGGTGAAGTGGATCGCGGTGCCGGTCATCGCGCTGGTGGTGTTCGGCGGTCTCATCACCGCCGTGATCAGCTGGGTGGTCTTCCTGCTCTTCAAGCTGCTGATCTTCGTCGCGCTGGTCGGCGGACTGATCTACATCGTGCGGAAGTTCATGTCGAACTCCTCGTCGAAGAGCGACTGGTGAGATCAGTGGGAATCGGTGGCCGGTAACAGGAATCACCGGTTCCCTCGGGGGAGGGAAGTTTCCCGCACGGGCCGACCGGAAGCGCCGGCGGACGGTTAGAGTCGCTGACCCCCTCGCGCTCCGGGAGTGACCCTTGGCCACGCTTGACGCCACCTCCGCACCCACGGAACATCCCCCACCCCCGACCCAACGCCGTTCCGGCACACCGCCCGTACAGCGGCCCGCCGCCCCGGCCGACCCCGCACAGCCGCATTCGGCCACCCTGATCGGCTCCGTGCAGCGTGCGATGCGCCTGCTGGAGTGCGTCGCCGGGCACGAACACGGCGCCCCCGCCAAACAGCTGGCCCGGGAGACCGGCCTCGCCCTGCCCACCGCCTACCACCTGCTGCGCACCCTGGTCCACGAGGGCTATCTGCGCCGTGAGAAGGGGTTGTTCTTCCTCGGTGAGGCGGCGGAGCGGCTGAGCAGCAGTGGAGCGCAGCAGAAACGTCGCAGCGCGGTCGTCGAGACCCTCGCCGACTGGCGGGATTCGATCGGGGTCCCGGTGTACTTCGCCATGTACCGGGACGGCGAGATCGAGGTCATGTGCGTCTCCGACTCCCCGGGTACCCCGGCGGTCGAGGAGTGGGCCGACTTCCGCGAGACCGGCCACGCGCACGCCATCGGCCAGTGTCTTCTCTCCCAGCTGGACGAGGACGTCCGCCGCGACCATCTCGGCCGCTATCCCGTGCGGCCCCTCACCCCGTACACGGTCCGTGACGGCCAGACGCTGCTGCGACGGCTGGAGCGGACGCGGCGGATGGACCCGGTGGTGGAACGCCAGGAGTACGCGCTGGGGACGGTCTGTGCCGCGATTCCCCTCACCGTCGGGACCACGGCCGCCACGATCGCCATTTCCCTCCCCCTGCACCAGGCCGACCGGCTGCTGCCGGCGGTCCAGCAGTTGCAGGCCGGAGTGGGCCGGCATCTGGGGTCCCTGGCGATCGCTATCAGTATCTGAAAACTCACTCCTTGTGATCTCCCGTGTACGTTCAGCAAGATTTGACCACCATCAAGGGATAAATCCCGGCCAGTCGGTGTCATATGACGGGGTAGGCAATGCGCGAGTCCGTACAAGCAGAAGTCATGATGAGCTTTCTCGTCTCGGAGGAGCTCTCCTTCCGCATTCCCGTGGAGTTGCGCTACGAGACCTGTGATCCCTATGCCGTCCGGCTCACCTTCCACCTGCCCGGGGACGCGCCGGTGACCTGGGCCTTCGGACGGGAGCTGCTGATCGACGGGGTGGGGCGGCCGTGCGGCGAGGGAGATGTGCACATCGCGCCCGCCGACTCAGAGGTGCTGGGCGAGGTGCTGATCCGGCTTCAGGTCGGCGGCGACCAGGCGATGTTCCGGTCCTCCGCGCCGCCGCTGGTGGCTTTCCTGGATCGCACGGACAAGCTGGTGCCGCTTGGTCAGGAGGGCTCGCTCGCCGACTTCGACGCCCATCTCGACGAGGCTTTGGACCGCATCCTGGCCGAGGAGCAGAGCGCAGGCTGAAGCGTCACGGCACGGTGCGCGCACCGCTCCGCCGAGCCGCGTGTGGACGCGCAGGAACGCTTCTGCGCGTCCACGAGGCCCTTACCGGGCCAGTTGTCCTCGCCCGCGCCGTCCACGGCTCACCCCCGTAGTCCGTGCCTCACCGCTTCCGGCGCCGACCCCGTCCACCGCGCGCCGACGCCGATGCGGTTGGCCCCGTTGACGCGGCCTCCATGGCCACGGCCGTCTCCGCGCCCGGCCGGTCGGCCGACACCACCAGGGCCGCGAGCAGCGTGGTGACCGGCACCGAGGCGACCAGGCCGATCGAGCCGACCAGCGTGCGCACGATCTCCTCGGCCACCAGCTCGCTGTTGGCAACCGTGGCCACACTGCTCTGCGCGATCGAGAAGAGCAGCAGCAGCGGCAGTGCGGCGCCCGCGTAGGCAAGCACGAGGGTGTTGACGACGGAGGCGATGTGGTCGCGGCCGATGCGGATGCCCGCCCGGTACAGCCCGCGCCAACCCATCGTGGGGTTGGCGTCGTGCAGTTCCCAGACGGCCGAGGTCTGGGTCACCGTCACGTCGTCCAGGACACCCAGCGAACCGATGATGACACCGGCCAGCAGCAGTCCGCTCATGTCGATCGACGGATACAGGCCGTGGATCAGGCCGGTGTTGTCGTCGGTGTTGCCGGTGAGCGCGGCCCAGTCGATGAACTCCGAGCCGAGCAGGCCGATCAGGCACAGCGAGACCAGCGTGCCGAGCACCGCCACCGAGGTCCGGGCGGACAGCCCATGGCACATGTACAGGGCGATCAGCATGATGGCGCTCGATCCGACCACCGCCACCAGCAGCGGATTCGAGCCCTGCAGGACGGCCGGCAGGATGAACAGGGTCAGCACGAGGAAGCTGACGGCCAGCGCGACCAGCGCCATCACACCGCGCAGCCGGCCCACCACCACGACCGCGAGCGCGAAGATCCCGGCCAGCAGTGCCATCGGGAACTTCCGGTTCACGTCGGTGACCGAGTACTGCAGGTCCTTGGGCGCGGAGGGCTCGTACGCGGCCACGACCTTCTCGCCCTCGTGCAACTGCCGGGACTGGTCGGGCTGCACGATCTCGGTGAAGGTACGGCCCTCGTCCTTGCCGGCGTCGACCCGGACCGTGGCCTTCTTGCAGGTGCCGCCGTCCTCCTGCTTCGAGGAAGTGCCCTCGGCGGTGGAGGTGTCGCCGGTCGAGCCCCCTCCGGAGGCGTTGACCGACTTGCAGCTGACCGAGACGACCTTGGTGACCGTCGCCGCCTGTGTCTGGCGGTCGAAGCCGACCCCGGTGCGCTCGTGCGGCGGGGCACCGCCGGGCCACAGCACCACCAGGCCGACCACGACCGCAGCAGTGAAAGGGATGAGGATCGCCGCGATGACCTTGCGCAAATGCTTGGAGACGGGTGCGGCGGGGCCGTGGCTGTGGCTGTGCCCATGTGAGTGGCCTGGGGCCTGGCCGTTGGCCGAGTGGTCATGGGTCTGACGAGGGCCGGGGCCGGGTTGGGGGCCGTGGGCGTGAGCGTGGCCGTTGTCGTCATGGTGGGCATGGCTGGGAGCGTGTCGGTGGTCGTACTGCTCGCCCTGCCCGTGGATGTGGCCGTCACCGGCACCATGGCCCCCGTGGCCGGGTCCACCGCCCTGCGAGGCGCCGTTGCCGCGCCGCGGCTCGGGGGGCGGATAGGGGTGCTGCTGTGTCGAGGTCACCGCCAGATCATCGCAAGAACGACCGGGGCCCTCTGTTCACCGCGCCCGAATTGACGCTAGCGTGGAGGCACCTTTGCACACGCGGGAGCTCGGAGCACCGGGCTGAGAGGGCGCTGACCTCCGTATTCGCGATGTTTCACGTGGAACGAGTGATGTTTCACAGGAGCGTCGCCCGACGGAAGCCGCTGCGTCGACCGCCGAACCTGTTACCGGGTAATGCCGGCGTAGGGAGTAGGTCTCATGACCAACAAGGACGCACGCACGCCTGCCTCCAACCAGGACGAACAGCCCATTGCGGACGAACCGTCCCCGGAAGGCGGGAAGTCCATCGGCTGGCACAAGGGGTACGTCGAGGGCACGCGCCCCGATCTGCGGGTGCCGGTCCGTCAGGTGCATCTCACCAACGGGCAGTCGGTGACCCTCTACGACACCTCTGGGCCGTACACCGATCCGCTTGTCGAGACCGACGTCCGCAGGGGCCTGCCGCCGCTGCGGGAGAACTGGATCATCGCCCGCGGCGACACCGAGGAGTACGCGGGCCGGCCCGTCCGTCCCGAGGACGACGGGATCAAGCACACCTCGCCGCGCGGCGGCCTGCGCAACCTGGACGCTGTCTTCCCGGGCCGCCCGCGTCAGCCCCGGCGTGGCCGGGACGGCGAGGCGGTGACGCAGCTCGCGTACGCACGCCGGGGCGAGATCACCCCGGAGATGGAGTACGTGGCCATCCGCGAGAACGTTTCTCCCGAGGTGGTCCGCGAGGAGATCGCGGCGGGCAGGGCCGTACTGCCCGCCAACGTCAACCACCCGGAGATCGAGCCGATGATCATCGGCAAGCGGTTCCTGGTGAAGGTCAACGCCAACATCGGCAACTCCGCGGTCACCTCCTCCATCGAGGAGGAGGTCGAGAAGATGACCTGGGCGACCCGCTGGGGTGCCGACACGGTCATGGACCTCTCCACCGGCCGCAACATCCACACCACCCGCGAGTGGGTGCTGCGCAACTCCCCCGTCCCCATCGGCACGGTGCCGCTCTACCAGGCCCTGGAGAAGGTCGACGGCAGGGCCGAGGAACTGACCTGGGAGATCTACAAGGACACGGTCGTCGAACAGGCCGAGCAGGGCGTGGACTACATCACCGTCCACGCGGGCGTGCGCCTGCCGTACGTGCCGCTCACCGCCAACCGCAAGACCGGCATCGTCTCGCGCGGCGGCTCGATCATGGCGGCCTGGTGCCTCGCGCACCACAAGGAGTCGTTCCTGTACGAGAACTTCGAGGAACTCTGCGAGATCCTCGCCGCCTACGACGTCACGTACTCCCTGGGCGACGGCCTGCGCCCCGGCTCCATCGCGGACGCCAACGACGAGGCCCAGTTCGCGGAACTGCGCACGCTCGGGGAACTCAACCGGATCGCCAAGCGTTTCAATGTACAGACCATGATCGAAGGCCCGGGCCACGTCCCGATGCACAAGATCAAGGAGAACATCGACCTTCAGCAGGAGATCTGCGATGAAGCTCCGTTCTATACGCTCGGCCCGCTGACCACGGACGTCGCACCGGCGTACGACCACATCACCTCCGGCATCGGTGCCGCGATGATCGCCTGGTGGGGCACGGCGATGCTCTGCTACGTCACGCCCAAGGAGCACCTGGGCCTGCCCAACCGGGACGACGTCAAGACCGGTGTCATCACCTACAAGATCGCAGCCCATGCGGCCGACCTCGCCAAGGGCCACCCGGGCGCGCAGGAGTGGGACGACGCGCTGTCCGACGCCCGCTTCGAGTTCCGGTGGGAGGACCAGTTCAACCTCGCCCTGGACCCGGACACGGCCCGCGAGTTCCACGACGAGACGCTTCCGGCGGAGCCGGCGAAGACGGCCCACTTCTGCTCGATGTGCGGGCCGAAGTTCTGCTCGATGAAGATCTCCCAGGACATCCGCCGCGAGCACGGCGGCAACCGGGCCGAGGTCGAGGCGGGTATGGCGCAGAAGTCCAAGGAGTTCGCGGCTGCGGGCAACCGGGTCTATCTGCCGATCGCGGAGTGACCGCGGGCCCGGGAGCGTGCCGGAGTCCGGGGAAGCGGCTTCCGGCACGTGCCCCGGGCCCGGCTATCTGGCTCGCCAGGCCTCGGCCTGGTCCAGGACGTACGCGGCGAGTTCGGGCGGGTGCAGGGCGAGGGCGCTCACGGCGGCCCGGTCCAGCGGGATCCGGACCGGCTCGAAGTCGCCGGTGTCAGGGGCGGCGAGCTCGGGGCCGTCGCGGCGGTCCAGGCGCATGTCCAGCAGATCGGCGAGGAAGAAGTGCTGCGTGACGGTGAGCGTCTCGCCCGGTTCGGTCACGGTCGGAAGGGGGGTGGCGGGACCGATCGTGGCGCCGATCTCCTCCATCACCTCGCGGCGCAGTGCCGCTTCGAGGCCGGTGTCATCGGGTTCGACGCTGCCGCCCACGGTCGTCCAGTACGGGGAGCCGCACGGCCAGCCCCGGCGCAGGAGAACCAGGTGGTCACTGTCGAGCAGGACGACACGCACCTTGTGACGGGCCTTCATTGACGGGCCTTCACAGGGGGCACGGTAGTGCGTCTCAGGGTACCAGGACGAGTTTTCCGGTGGTGCGCCCGGCCTCGATCGCGCGATGGGCCTCCGCGGCCTCGGACAGCGGGTAGGTCTCCTGGACGAGTACCCGCAGCCGGCCCGTCTCGATACGTTCCGTGATCCGTTCCAGCAGCTCACCGGAGGGAGCAGCAGTGACCCACACATAGCGCACCCCGCGCTCGGCCGCCTGGCCTTCGTCCGTTCCCGGGTCGATCGACGCGCCCACGAGCAGACCGCCGGGGCGAAGCACGTCGAGGGAGCGCGGTCCGTAGGAGCCGCCGACCAGGTCCAGAACCGTGTCCACCGGAGCCACGGCGGACTCGAAGGCCGTGGTCGTGTAGTCGATCAGCTCGTCGGCACCCAGCCCGCGCAGCAGTTCGTGCCGGCCTGGCCGTGCCGTGCCGATGACGTAGGCCCCCAGTTCCTTGGCCAGTTGCACCGCGACATGGCCGACGCCACCGGCCGCCGCATGGATCAGCACCCGGTCACCGGGCCGGACCCGCGCCAGTACGGCCAGCGCCTGCCAGGCGGTGACCGCGACCAGGGGCACGGCAGCCGCGAGCGCGAGCTCCAGGTTCCCCGGAGCGGGGGCCAGCGCCCCGGCCGGCGCGACGGTGAACTCGGCGTAGGCACCGCGCCGTGAGACCGGCAGCATGCCGTACACCCCGTCGCCCGGGGCGAACCGTGTCACCCCCTCGCCGACCTGCTCGACGACACCGGCGACATCGTTGCCCGGCGTCCACGGCAGTTCGACCAGCTCCGGCACCCGGCCGGAGCGGAGCACCGCGTCCCCGGGATTGACCCCGGCCCCGGCGACCCGCACCAGCACCTGGCCCGGCCCCGGCTCGGGTATGCCGGTCCCGGCGTACTCCAGCGTCTCGGGGCCACCGAACACGGACTGGACGACAGCATGCATACGGGCGGACATCAGGACTCCTCGTCGGTGGGGCGCGTCGCGTCCCATGCTCGGCCCGGACGACAGCCCTGTGGAAGAAGGCACTTTCCTGATATCGAGGTTCCTCATGGATACCGGCTTCGACCTGAGAGAACACGGCGGCGTGGACGTCTTCCTGCGCGACTGCCCGACCCGTGCCGTGCTGGACGTGATCGCCGGCAAGTGGACCATGCTGGTGCTGGTGGCCCTTGCGGACGGCCGGCTCATGCGCTTCGCGGAACTGCGCAGACGGCTCGACGGCGTGACGCCGAAGGTGCTGACGCAGACCCTGCGCGCGCTGGAGCGGGAAGGACTGCTGACCCGCACGGTGTATCCGACGGTGCCGCCGCGCGTGGAGTACCGGCTGACCGAGCTGGGTCAGGAGGCGGGCGGGCTCGTGCAGCGCATCACCGACTGGTCGCAGGCGAACATGGCCGCCATGCAGGAGGCACGGGAGGAGTTCGACGGGCGCGCCGCCCGTCAGTCCCCCGGTGCGGCCTCGTAGACCGGGTGTCCGGCCTGCGCCCCCTGGGAGGGGCGCAAGCCGGGCTATTCCGGCTGGTGTTCCGGGCCTCCGAAGTCCGGGCTGGTGTAGTCCGGGCTGGTGAAGCTCGGGCGGGGGGCGGGGGCTGTGCCGTCGTCGGTGCTGAAGCCGGGACGGTCGTAACCGAGACGCGGCATCCGGCCCGCCGGGCCCGACGGAGCGGTACTGGGCAGCCCGGCCGTGCCGGTCTCGGTGGCCAGGGCTTCTCGGAGGAAAGGCAGGATGCCCCGCTGCAGCAGGGCGTCCCGCCAGGCCTCCCGGGCCTTGGCCACCTCCCCGCCGGGTTCGCCGTAGGCTCCGGCCTCCAGCGAGGGGCTGTTGCGCAGTGCGGTGAGCAGCAGTCCCGTGCCGGCCATGACGACGGTCGCCGCGGTCACGGCGCCGAACACCCAGCCCGCGGTGAGCATGGTCTGGGCGAACGCCGGAGCCGGGTCCAGCATCTTCAGGACGTAGCCGACGAGGAGGAAGATCGCCGCGGCGGTGCCGGCGAGCACGGGCGCCAGGACCAGGGCGAGGGCGAAGCCTCCGGCGCCGGTGGTCTCGGCAGCCTCGCCGAGGGTGGTGGCGAGCCCCATCGCGCCGCCCGTGCCCGGCTCCGCGGAGCCGGAATCCTGGACGGTGGCCGGGGTGGACCGCGCCGGATTGCGCAGTTCCTCGCGGACCTTCACATAGTGCTGGTACTCGGTCGCCGCGGCCGCCGTGATCAGTGCGGTGGCGTTGAGCGCCATGGTGCGCAGCTGTTCGGTGTTCAAATGCTGGCCTATACCGGCCAGTTCGGAACGGTACTGGGCGGAGCGCAGCGCCTCATCGAGGATCCGCTCGTATTCCTGGCGGTCCTCGCTGTGCAGGTGCTGCGGAACGCTGTTCATGTGCATCCCCCGATGCTCCGTAGGGCTTGTGCTCGCACGCCGGCGAGCCGTCGGGCAGAAACGGAGGGGAGCCTGCTACGGATAAACCGATGGTAGAGCCGTTACGGCACGCGGTGACAGGGGGTTGCCGGAAATTGGGGGTGGCCCGCGTGTGACGTCGCGGGGATGGAACAGCTCCGCGAATGCTCAGTTGTCCAGCGGAAGTTCCCTCACCAGCAGCTTTCCGGCCATGGTCACGCCGCCGTCCATGGCGATGGCCAGCCCGTCGGCGTACACGTGCGGTCCCTCCACAACCGGGCCGGTGCCCTCTTCGCCCTCCTCGGAGCCGACTTCCCCCAGCAGATAGGGAATCGGGCTGTGCCCGTGAACGATGCGGGTGCCGCCGTACGTATCGAGAAGGGAACGGACGGCGTCTGCACCCCCCTCGTCGCGGAAGGAGAAGCGCTTGGTGAATTTCCGGAACAGGTCCCACACTTCGTCCGCGTCGTTACGCGTGATGGTCTCGCGGATCGTGTCGTTGACCGCCTCGATCGAGTCGCCGTAGTCGAGGTAGGAGGTGGTGTCGGAGTGGACCAGCAGGTAGCCGTCGACCTCCTCGACGGCGTCCAGGCGGGCCATCCACTGGAGGTGGTGGTCCTGGAGCCGGTCCATGTCGGTCTTCTGGCCGCCGTTGAGCAGCCAGGCCGCCTGAAAGGTGGCGGTGCCCGCGCCGGAGTTGACGGGCGTGTCGCCGAACCGCTTGGCGCCGAGCAGCAGCAGTTCGTGGTTGCCCATGAGTGCCTTGCAGTAGCCGCCGGCCGCGGCCGCCTCGGCGGACAGCCGCATCACCAGGTCGATGACGCCGATGCCGTCCGGGCCCCGGTCGGTGAAGTCGCCGAGGAACCACAGCCGGGCGGTGCCCGCGCACCATTGGCCGTCAGCGTCGACCAGGCCCTGCTCCCGCAGCGCGGCGACCAGCTCGTCGAGGTAGCCGTGCACGTCACCGACGACGTACAGCGGGCCGGGGCCGTTTCCGGGCTGCGCGGCCGGGCCTGCGGCCGGTTCGACGGGCGTCTGGAGCGTGTCGCCTCGGTTGATGACGGGCAGGTCCCGCTGGGTGGGCGTGTAGCCGTCCGGATGCCCTTCGGGGTACACGTCGTCGAGCGGCGGGACGACGTCGCCGGGGTGGGTGCCGGAGGCGTACGGACCGGTCTCGTTGACGTACCCGGGCACCCGGAAGTCGCGCAACGTCGCCGTCCGCTCCGCCTCGGGTCCCTGACCGGCCCCCTGAGTCATCAGACCCCTCCACCATCGCGCCGCATCTGCACCGCTTCGGACTGCCTGGTCGCAGCGGCCCGCGGTGTCGTGGGCCCATCATAGGAATGCGCGTCGCGCCGTGTGATGACCCAGGGGTGGTGAATCCGGGCAGGACTCCAGTTCAGCGTGGCTTTCGCCCCGGTTGGGCAGGGGTTCGACCACGCGCTGTTCGGCTGCCGGCCGCCGTCGGACGACGCCCGGCTGCCGAGCCGCCCCGCTCTCCGCGCGCTCGTGCTACTCCTCCTCCGGTGCCCGCGGCGGGCTGACCGTGGTGCGCTGCGGACGTCGCTGGGAGGAGGTACGCACGATCAGTTCGGTCGGTATCACCTGCTCGACCGGCTGGTCCGAATCGACGCCCTCGATCGCGTCGATGAGCAGTTGCACCACTGCCGTGCCGATGCGGCGCGGCTTCAAGGAGAGCGTGGTGATGGGCGGCTCGGTGTTGGCGTACACGGTCGACTCGCTGCAGCACACGAGGAGCAGGTCGTCGGGGACGCGCAGCCCGTAGCGGCGGGCGGCGGCCAGCAGGTCGGTGCCGTTGGGGTCGAAGAGGCCGTAGACGGCGTCGGGGCGGTCGGGGCGGGCGAGCAGGCGGTCGGCGGCGACGGCGCCGGCGCACGGGTCGTGCGCCGGGTAGGCCTCGTAGACCGGGTCCTGGCCGACGCGCTCGCACCAGCGCAGGTAGGCGCTGGTCGACAGGTGCGTGTACGTGTCCGTCGTGGTGCCGGTGAGCAGGCCGATCCGGCGGGCGCCCGCGTCGGCGAGATGGTCGAGGATGCCGAGGACGGCGGCCTCGTGGTCGTTGTCCACCCAGGCCGTGACCGGGAGCGGGCCGGCCGGGCGGCCGTCGGAGACCACCGGCAGCCCCTGCCGGACCAGTTCGCTGACCACCGGGTCCTGGTCGGAGGGGTCGATGACGACCGTGCCGTCCAGGGCGACGTTCGACCACACGTCGTGGCGTGAGGTCGCGGGGAGGATCACGAGGGCGTAGCCGCGGGCGAGCGCGGCCGAGGTGGCGGCCCGTGCCATCTCGGCGAAGTACGCGAACTCGGTGAAGGTGAAAGGTTCATCCCCGTACGTCGTCACGGTCAGGCCGATGAGTCCCGACTTGCCGGTACGGAGGGTGCGGGCGGCGGCCGAGGGACGGTACCCCAGCCGGTCGGCGACCTCGCGGACATGGCGCCGGGTGGCATCCGGGAGCCGGCCCTTGCCGTTCAGGGCGTCGGAGACGGTCGTGATGGAGACTCCGGCGGCGGCGGCCACGTCTCTGATGCCCGCCCGGCCCGGCCGGCTGCCTCGCCGAGAGGTTTCCGCGCGGCTCACCTGGTGCTTCCCTGCTGCTGTCATGGCGAGCCGATAGTAGGGCTCATGCGGTGGGGTAGTGCGGACGCATATGCACGCGTTGACAGGCACGTTTCTGCAAGGTCAATTAGGGTCAACTGCCTTAGAAAGAAAGTCAGTTGAACGATCCAATAGTGAGACGTGACTTGTCGGCGCGGATGGGCCTGCCAAGTGCCCGATGTTTCGAAGAGGTCTCAACTCACCTGCACGGGTGATGCGCGCCAGGGCGTGAGCCACCGGCGCGTAGATATATGTAGGGCGCGCCCCCGATAAATGCGCCTTCGTACGGTGATGCCCGTGATGGCAGTGGGACGGATGAGGTTCGCAGGTCCGGCTCAGTGCACGCGCTCCCGCTGTTCGCAGCGAGGCCGAATCCTCATAGGGTGAGCAGTATTGGATGCCGGCGGCGCGGACGGTCCGCCGGTGGTCGCGAGGAGGACTGCGGTGAGCGAGACGAGCCCCAAGCTGCGCGCCGAGCTGGAGGGTATCCCCACCTACAAGCCGGGCAAGCCTGCCGCGGCCGACGGCCCTGTCGCCTACAAGCTCTCCTCCAACGAGAACCCGTATCCCCCGCTGCCCGGCGTGATGGAGTCCGTCACGGCGGCCGCCTCTTCCTTCAACCGCTACCCGGACATGGGGTGCACCGGGCTGATGAACGAGCTCTCGGACCGCTTCGGCGTTCCGCTCGGCCATCTGGCCACCGGTACCGGCTCGGTCGGCGTCGCCCAGCAGCTGGTCCAGGCCACCAGCGGCCCAGGCGACGAGGTGATCTACGCCTGGCGGTCCTTCGAGGCTTACCCGATCATCACGCAGATCAGCGGCGCCCGGTCGGTCCAGGTGCCGCTCACGCCCGGTGATGTGCATGACCTGGACGCGATGGCGGACGCCATCACGGACCACACCCGTCTGATCTTCGTCTGCAACCCCAACAACCCCACCGGTACGGTGGTCAGGCGGGCCGAGCTGGAGCGGTTCCTGGACCGGGTGCCGGGTGATGTGCTGGTGGTGCTCGACGAGGCCTACCGGGAGTTCATCCGTGACCCCGAGGTGCCCGACGGTGTCGAGATCTACCGTGAGCGGCCCAACGTCTGCGTGCTGCGGACCTTCTCCAAGGCCTACGGCCTCGCCGGGCTGCGCGTCGGCTTCGCGATCGCACATGAGCCGGTGGCGGCGGCGCTGCGCAAGACGGCTGTCCCCTTCGGCGTGAGCCAGCTCGCCCAGGACGCGGCGATCGCCTCGCTACGGGCCGAGGACGAGTTGCTCGGCCGGGTCGGCTCGCTGGTGTGCGAGCGGCAGCGCGTGGTCGAAGGGCTGCGCGGCCAGGGCTGGACGGTGCCCGAGACCCAGGCGAACTTCGTGTGGCTGCGGCTGGGGGAGCGTACGACCGCCTTCGCGCAGCTCTGTGAGGGGCACGGCGTGGTCGTCCGGCCGTTCCCGGGCGAGGGCGTGCGGGTGACGGTCGGCGAGACCGAGGCGAACGACATCTTCCTGAAGGTGTCGGAGGCGTTCCGCAAGGAGCTGTAGCGCGTCCACGTGTACGGGGTCGCACGGCCGACAAAGGGCCGGGCGGCCCCGTACGCATGTCCGAGTAGGTGCCGAACGGCCCAAGTGCGACCCCCCTTCGAACTTCGACAATCGGTGCGTCATAATGGCTTGTGAATGTGAATGCATTCACAAGCGTGTCCCATTAGTCCCGTGATGTACGCGACAAAAGGGGCAGAGTGCCGCTGTACCACGGCGACGTAAGGAGACTGACGACGTGTACCTGGCTCTGGCGCCGGAGACACTGGCGCGCTGGCAGTTCGGCATCACCACCGTCTACCACTTCCTGTTCGTCCCGCTGACGATCTCCCTGGCCGCGCTCACGGCCGGCCTGCAGACCGCCTGGGTTCGTACGGAGAAGGAGAAGTACCTCAGGGCGACCAAGTTCTGGGGCAAGCTCTTCCTGATCAACATCGCGATGGGTGTGGTCACGGGCATCGTGCAGGAGTTCCAGTTCGGCATGAACTGGTCCGACTACTCGCGGTTCGTCGGCGACATCTTCGGTGCCCCGCTCGCCTTCGAGGCGCTGATCGCGTTCTTCTTCGAGTCCACCTTCATCGGGCTGTGGATCTTCGGCTGGGACAAGCTGCCCAAGAAGATCCACCTGGCCTGCATATGGATGGTCTCCATCGGCACCGTCCTGTCCGCGTACTTCATCCTCGCGGCCAACTCGTGGATGCAGCATCCCGTCGGCTACAAGATCGACAAGGCGAAGGGGCGGGCCGAACTCACCGACTTCTGGGCCGTCCTCACCCAGAACACCGCGCTGGCCCAGGCCTTCCACACGCTGTCCGCGTCCTTCCTGACCGGCGGCGCGTTCATGGTCGGCATCGCCGCCTTCCACCTGTTCCGCAAGAAGCACATCACTGTGATGAAGACCTCGCTGCGGCTCGGGCTCATCACCGTGGTCATCGCCGGCATGCTCACCGCGATCAGCGGTGACACCCTCGGCAAGGTCATGTTCAAGCAGCAGCCGATGAAGATGGCCGCCGCTGAGGCCCTGTGGGACGGCCAGCACCCCGCGCCCTTCTCGATCTTCGCCTACGGCGACGTCAGCAAGGGCCACAACACCGTCGAACTGTCCGTCCCCGGCCTGCTGTCGTTCCTGGCCGACGACGACTTCAACTCCTATGTCCCCGGCATCAACGACACCAACAAGGCCGAGCAGCAGAAGTACGGCGCCGGCGACTACCGGCCCATCATCCCCGTCACCTTCTGGGCGTTCCGCTGGATGATCGGCTTCGGCATGGCGTCCTTCGCCATAGGGCTGGCCGGACTCTGGCTGACCCGCAAGAAGTTCATGCTGCCGCAGCATCTGAGGGTCGGCGAGGACGAGGTGCCGAACCTGGTCCTCTTCAAGAACAAGGTGCTCAGCCCCAAGCTCGGCAGGCTGTACTGGCTGGTGGCGATCTGGACGCTCGGCTTCCCGCTGATCGCCAACTCCTGGGGCTGGATCTTCACCGAGATGGGCCGCCAGCCCTGGGTCGTCTACGGCGTCCTGAAGACCAGTGCCGCGGTCTCCCCCGGTGTCTCCCAGGCCGAGATCCTCATCTCGATGATCACCTTCACCGCGCTCTACGCCGTCCTCGCCGTCGTCGAGGTCAAGCTGCTCGTCAAGTACGTGAAGGCCGGCCCGCCGGAGCTCACCGAGGACGATCTCAACCCGCCCACGAAGATCGGCGGCGAGACCCGTGACGCCGACAAGCCGATGGCCTTCTCGTACTAGGCCGAGGGAGACGCAGTCATGGAACTTCACGACGTCTGGTTCGTCCTGATCGCCGTCCTGTGGACCGGCTACTTCTTCCTGGAGGGCTTCGACTTCGGGGTCGGCATCCTCACCAAGCTGCTGGCCCGGGACCGCCTGGAGAAGCGGGTGCTGATCAACACGATCGGCCCGGTCTGGGACGGCAACGAGGTGTGGCTGCTCACCGCGGGCGGCGCGACCTTCGCCGCCTTCCCCGAGTGGTACGCCACGCTCTTCTCCGGCTTCTACCTGCCCCTCCTGGCCATCCTGGTCTGCCTGATCGTCCGGGGCGTCGCCTTCGAGTACCGGGCGAAGCGGCCCGAGGAGAAGTGGCAGCGCAACTGGGAGACCGCGATCTTCTGGACCTCGCTGGTCCCGGCGTTCCTGTGGGGCGTGGCCTTCGGGAACATCGCGCACGGCGTGAAGATCGACCGGAATTTCGAGTACGTCGGCACCGTCTGGGACCTGCTCAACCCGTACGCCCTGCTCGGCGGACTGGTGACGCTGACCCTGTTCACCTTCCACGGCACGGTGTTCACCGCACTCAAGACGGTCGGCGACATCCGGGTACGGGCGCGGAAGCTGGCGACCAAGCTCGGTGTCCTCACTGCCGCACTGGCGCTGGTCTTCCTGCTGTGGACCCAGATCGACAGTGGTGACGGCAAGAGTCTGGTGGCGCTGGTCGTGGCGGTCGCCGCCCTGCTGGCCGCCCTCGGGGCCAACCTGCGGGGCCGCGAGGGGTGGGCGTTCGCCCTGTCCGGCGCGACGATCGTGGCCGCCGTGGCGATGCTCTTCCTGTCGCTCTTCCCGAATGTCATGCCGTCGTCGCTCAACAGCGACTGGAGCCTCACGGTCACCAACGCCTCGTCGAGTCCGTACACCCTGAAGATCATGACATGGCTGGCCGCGATCGCCACCCCGCTCGTCCTGCTCTACCAGGGATGGACCTATTGGGTGTTCCGCAAGCGGATCGGTACGCAGCACATAGCGACCGAAGCCGCGCATTGAGTCCGAGGGGAGGGTGTCTCATGGCGATGATCACGCCGATCTGTGATGTTTCACGTGAAACACCCTCTCCGGGCCGAAGGGCATGTTTCACGTGAAACCAATCGATCCCCGTCTGCTGCGTTACGCCCGTGCCACCCGCGTCTTTCTGGTGGCCGTCCTCGGCCTCGGTGCCGTCGGTGCCGGACTGGTCATCGCTCAGGCCATGCTCATCGCCGAGGTAGTGGTCGGCGCCTTCCAGCACGGTCACTCGGTCTCCGGACTCCGCACGCCTCTGCTGCTGTTGGCGGCTGTGGCGGTCGGCCGGGCGCTGGTCTCCTGGCTCACCGAACTCGCCGCGCACCGGGCGAGCGCGGCGGTCAAGTCCGAGCTGCGAGGGCGGCTTCTCGACCGGGCGGGGGCGCTCGGTCCCGGCTGGCTGAGCGGCCAGCGGACCGGGTCGCTGGTCACCCTTGCCACGCGCGGTGTCGACGCCCTCGACGACTACTTCTCGCGTTACCTGCCGCAGTTGGGGCTGGCGGTGATCGTGCCGGTCGCGGTGCTGGCGCGGATCGTCACCGAGGACTGGGTGTCCGCGGCGATCATCGTCGGAACCCTGCCGCTGATCCCGCTCTTCATGGTGTTGATCGGCTGGGCCACCCAGTCCCGGACGGACCGTCAGTGGCGGCTGCTGTCCCGGCTCTCCGGCCACTTCCTGGATGTGGTCGCCGGGCTGCCCACGCTGAAGGTGTTCGGCCGGGCCAAGGCGCAGGCCGAGTCCATCCGCCGGATCACCGGCGAGTACCGGCAGGCGACCATGCGGACCCTGCGGATCGCCTTCCTCTCCTCCTTCGCGCTGGAGCTGCTCGCCACACTGTCGGTGGCGCTGGTCGCCGTGACCATCGGCATGCGGCTGGTGCATGGCGACATGGACCTGTACATCGGGTTGGTCATCCTGGTGCTGGCGCCCGAGGCGTATCTGCCGTTGCGGCAGGTGGGGGCCCAGTTCCACGCGGCGGCGGAGGGGCTGTCGGCGGCGGAGGAGATCTTCGCGGTGCTGGAGACACCGGTGCCGGTGTCCGGTGCCGGTGCGGTGCCTTCCGGTGCTTCGCTGGCCTTTGAGGGAGTGACGGTCCGTTATCCGGGGCGGTCGGCGGACGCGGTCACCGACGTCTCGTTCACCGTCGAACCCGGGGAGACCGTCGCGCTGGTCGGCCCGAGTGGCGTGGGCAAGTCGACGCTGCTGAGCGTGGTGCTGGGGTTCGTACGGCCGGTGGAGGGCCGGGTGCGGATCGGGGGAGCCGACCTTGCGGGCCTCGACCTGGAGGAGTGGCGGTCGTGGATCGCGTGGGTACCGCAGCGGCCGCATCTGTACGCCGGGACGATCGCCGAGAACGTACGGCTTGCGCGTCCCGACGCGGACGACGACGCCGTCCGGAGGGCGTTGCGGGACGCCGGGGCGCTGGAGTTCGTGGATGCGCTGCCGGAGGGGGCGGAGACGGTTCTCGGGGAGGACGGGGCCGGGCTTTCCGCGGGGCAGCGGCAGCGGCTGGCGTTGGCTCGGGCGTTTCTGGCAGACCGGCCTGTGCTGTTGCTGGATGAGCCGACGGCTGCGCTGGACGGGGGGACCGAGGGGGAGGTGGTGGCGGCGGTACGGCGGCTGTCCGAGGGGCGGACGGTGTTGCTGGTGGTGCACCGGCCGGCGTTGCTCTCGGTGGCGTCCCGAGTCGTGCGGCTCTCCGGCAGCGAGGCCCCCAGGGGGCTCCGCCCCCTGGACCCCCAGAACCTTTGCCCACCCACCGCCCGACTCGGTCGGTTGGAAGGCGAGGTCGGGGGTCGGATCGGTGGGTTGGAAGGCGAGGTCGGGGGTCGGATCGGTGGGTTGGAAGGCGAGGTCGGGGGTCGGCTCGGTGGGGTGGAAGGTGAGGGCGGGGGTCGGCTCGGTCAGTTGGAAGGCGAGGTCGCGGGTCGGCTCGGTGGGTTGGGAGGCGGGGCTGCGGGTCGGCTCGGTGGGGTGGAAGGTGAGGGCGGGAGTCGGCTCGGGCGGTTGGGAAGTCGGGCCGTGGACCGACTCGATCGGTTGGACGGTGAGCCCACGGAGGGACTTGGGTGGTCTGTCGGGGGTTCCGTGGAGCCGGTGGGCGAGGGTCGGCGGAGTGTTCTTGGGCGGGTTCGTGCTGCTTCTGGGGCCCGGCGGGGGCGGTTGTTGCTTGCGCTGGTGCTCGGGGCTCTCGCGCTTGGTAGTGCCGTTGGGCTGATGGCGACCTCCGGGTGGCTGATCTCGCGGGCCTCGCAGGAGCCGCCGGTGCTGTATCTGATGGTTGCCGTGACGGCGACACGGGCCTTCGGGATCGGGCGGGCGGTGTTCCGGTACGGCGAGCGGCTGGTGTCGCACGATGCCGTGCTGCGGATGCTGGCCGAGACCCGGGTTGCCGTGTACCGGCGGCTGGAGCGGCTGGCGCCCGCCGGGCTGCGGACGACCAGGAGGGGTGATCTGCTCAGCCGGCTGGTCGCTGATGTGGACACTCTGCAGGACTACTGGCTGCGGTGGCTGCTGCCTGTCGGGGTCGCGGTGGCCGTCTCCGCGGGGTCCGTGGGGTTCACGGCCTGGTTGCTGCCCGAGGCCGGGGCCGCGCTCGCGGTGGGGCTGCTAACGGCCGGTGTCGGTGTTCCGCTGGTGACCTCCGCCGTGGCCCGGCGGGCCGAGCACCGGCTGGCGCCCGCCCGCGGGCTGCTCGCGACCCGGGTGACCGACCTGCTCACCGGCACCGCCGAGCTGACGGTCGCCGGCGCGCTGCCCGCCCGTACCGACGCGGCCCGGCGGGCCGACGGCACGCTCACCCGGATCGCCTCGCGGGGAGCGACCGCCACCGCACTCGGCGACGGGCTGACCGCACTGCTGACCGGCCTGACCGTCGTGGCCACCGCGCTGCTGGGCGTCCAGGGCGTCGCCGACGGCCGGCTGAGCGGGGTGACGATGGCGGTCGTCGTGCTCACCCCGCTGGCCGCCTTCGAGGCCGTACTGGGGCTGCCGTTGGCCGTGCGGCACCGGCAGCGGGTGCGCAGGAGCGCCGAGCGCATCTATGAGGTGCTGGACGCGCCCGAACCCGTGCGTGAGCCGGAGCGGCCGCGGCAGGCGCCCGCCGCGCCCTTCCCCGTCGTCCTGAAGGGCCTGACGGCTCGGTACCCGGGGCAGCGGAGGGATACGCTCGACGGGGTGGACCTTGCCCTGCACGAGGGGCGCAGGGTCGCCGTGGTCGGGGCGTCCGGCGCCGGCAAGTCGACCCTCGCGCAGGTCCTGCTGCGGTTCCTCGACCCGGGCGCGGGCTCCTACACGCTCGCCGGCGTGGACGCGTACGGCATGGACAGCGACGACGTACGGCGGCTGGTCGGGCTGTGTGCTCAGGACGCGCACCTGTTCGACAGTTCCGTACGCGAGAACCTCCTGCTCGCCCGGAAGGACGCGACCGAGGAGGAGCTGCGGGACGCGCTCGGCCGGGCCCGCCTGCTCGACTGGGTGGACGGGCTGCCCGACGGACTCGACACCCTGGTCGGTGAGCACGGGGCACTGTTGTCCGGCGGGCAGCGGCAGCGGCTGGCCCTCGCCCGGGCGCTGCTCGCCGACTTCCCGGTACTCGTGCTGGACGAGCCCGCCGAGCATCTCGACCTGCCCACGGCCGACGCGCTCACCGCGGATCTGCTGGCCGCCACCGAGGGGCGTACGACGCTGCTCATCACGCACCGGCTGGCGGGCCTGGAGGCAGTGGACGAGGTGATCGTCCTCGACGCGGGCCGGGTGGTGCAGCGCGGGACCTACGCGGAACTGGCCGCCGCGGCCGGACCGCTGCGCGACATGGCGCAGCGGGAGGCGGCGGCCGAGTCGCTGGTGGGAGCGCGGTAGCCCGGCGCGGCGGGCGGTCTCAGGCGCGGGCGGCCAGCAGCTGCTCGATCACGACGGCCACCCCGTCCTCGTTGTTGGCGCCCGTACGGCCGGAGGCGGCGGCGACCGCGGCGGGGTGGGCGTTGCCCATGGCGTAGGACCGGCCGGCCCAGGTCAGCATCTCGACGTCGTTGGGCATGTCACCGAAGGCCACGACCTCCTCGTGCGAGATGCCGCGCTCGGCGCACTCCAGGGCGAGCGTGCTGGCCTTGGAGACGCCCGGGCCGCTGATCTCCAGCAGGGCGCTGGGGCTGGACCGGGTGACGGTGGCGCGGTTGCCGACGGCGAGGCGGGCGAGGGTGAGGAAGGCGTCCGGGTCGAGGTCGGGGTGGTAGGCGAGGATCTTGAGCACGGGCTCGCCGGCGCTCGGACCGTCGGTCGCCAGGATCT